>VANK01000010.1 GCA_008682415.1 Acidobacteria bacterium AB60
CCTCGACTCACAGCCGTCCATGGGGCATTCTTGTGATAGTCCATTCGGTCTCCTGAGTTTCTGATTGCTCGTCACAACCAGCTTCTCCGGTCCCAACCGAATGGACAACCTCTTGAAACATCACAGGTGCCCCATGTCTCCCGTAGTTGGAGACATGGGATACCACGAACCTCACCCAGCCGTCTCCGTTCTCGCACGACCGAGGGTGCCCCATGTCTCCCGCTGTTGGAGACATGGGATACCACGAACCCTCACCCAGCCCTCTCCGTTCCCGCACGACCGAGGGTGCCCCATGTCTCCCGCAATTGGAGACATGGGATAAGCACGAACCCACCCCAGCCATATCCACGTTCTCGCACGACCGCGGGGTGCCCCATGTCTCCCGCCGTTGAAAGACATGGGATACCACGAACCCACCCCCACCCTCTCGGCCCTTGGCACTCGGCCCTCGTCTCTAAAAATTCCCCGCCCACCGGAACGCAGGTGGCGGAGCACCCATCAAGCCCCAACCTCCTCCCGCGCGACCCGAAACTCCGCATCCACCTCCGTCCGCGCAAGGTGGGCCACCGTATTGGCAATCGTCTTCGCGCCGGCCGCCAACGCAATCGCCACCGCCGCCCGTTGGTCGTAACCCGCCGCCCGCAGCGCCCGCACATCGCTGTCGGAAACCTGCGTGTGCTTCCGCGCAATCGCCTCCGCAAAACGCCGCACTGCCTCATGCTTGGGATCCTTCAGCGGCCCGCCCTTGCGCAGCGCCTCAACTACATCTGCCGATGCCCTCAGCTTCGACGCCACCGTCGCATGCACGGCCACCGCGTACTCCCCGGCATTGGCGTGGCTGGCTGCGGCCAGCGCCACCTGCTGTGCCACCGGATCCAGTGTCGTCTCGCCCAGCGCCTTCAGCATCGCAACATAGACCCCCAGCACGCTCGGCTCCGCCGCCAGTGCGAAACCCAGGTTTGGCACAAACCCAAAAACGGCGCGGAGATCCTCGAGCGCCGCGTTCGCTGCGGCTGGTGTCCCCTCGTTGCTGAGTTCTCCAAAGAGTGCAGCGCCCTGTTCACGGTCGAGCGTCCGCGCCAGAAACGCGCCGATCACGCCGGCAACCTCGTCCAGATGCGTGTCCAGCGGAAAATGCCCGGCATCCACCAGGTGCACCTCCGCGTCGGGAACATCGCGCCGAAAAGCCTTCGCCCCTTGCGGCAAAAAGAACGGGTCGTTTTTGCCCCACACCGCCAGCGTCGGAGGACGGTGCGTCCGTAGATACTCCTGAAAGCGCGGGTACAGCGCCACGTTTGACTTGTAGTCGCCGAACAGATCGAGCTGGATCTCATCGTTCCCCGGTCGATCCAGAAAATGCTGGTCGAGCGTATACGTCTCCGGCGCAACCAGCTTCACGTTGGCCTCTCCGTGCGTGTACTGGAACCTCGTTGAGTCCGCTTGCAGAAACACGCGCAGGGCGGCGCGATGCTCCGCGCTCGGCTCCTCCCAGTAGGCGCGGATCGGGTTCCAGCCATCGCTCAGCCCCTCCTCGTACGCGTTGCCGTTCTGCGAGATCAGAGCCGCAATCCGTTCCGGCCGCGACACCGCCAACCGGAACCCCACCGGCGCGCCGTAGTCGAACACGTA
This sequence comes from Acidobacteria bacterium AB60, assembly GCA_008682415.1. Classification (GTDB taxonomy): domain Bacteria; phylum Acidobacteriota; class Terriglobia; order Terriglobales; family Acidobacteriaceae; genus Telmatobacter. The sequence continues at coordinate 1,630 of VANK01000010.1, forward strand.
CAGAGCGTACCGGTTCATCTCCAGCGTCTCCGTAAAGCTCTCCATCACCTCGGCCAGGTGATCGAACGTGTACTCGAACCTCAGGCGGTCGGGCCCGTCCGAGAAGCCGAAGCCCGGCAGATCCGGGGCGATCACGTGGTACTTGCCGGCCAGTCGATCGATCAGCCCGCGATACTGATGGCTCGACGTGGGAAAGCCGTGAAGCAGCAGAACCGTCGGCCCGTCCTTCGGGCCTGCCTCGCGATAGAAGATGTTGAGCAGGGAACCGGTGCGGCGATCGGTCACGGAAACCGTCTGGTAGGTGGGCGCTGCGGACATGAGATTCTCCTCGGGTGTTAAGCTTTGGGTTTGCTTGTCATTGTACCGATCGTTCGGTACAATAGATACGATAACCCCATCCCCCCGCGGTTGCAATATATTCCCCCCCCGCCCTACTCTGGAACGAACGATCTGTCCATCCTCGAACCCGATGCCCGCACCCCTGGCCACCAAGGACCAAATCATCGACCGCCTCTTCTCCGTGTTTCGTGAGCGCGGCTTCGATGGCGCCTCCCTCGCCGATCTGTCCCAGGCCACCGGCTTGGGCAAGTCCAGCCTCTATCACCATTTCCCGGGCGGCAAAGAGCAGATGGCCGAGGCCGTGCTCACCCGCGCCACGGCGCTCATTGATCGCACCATCGTCGAGGTGGCGCGCGGGCCCGAGCCGCTCAAGACACGCCTCCGCAAAATCGTCGTCGCGCTCGCGCAGTTTTACGAGGGCGGGCGCGCTTCCTGCGTGCTCGGACAACTGGCCACCGCCGCCATCGGCGCGCCCGCGCGCCATGGCCTGCGCCTGGCCTTCGCGCATTGGATCGGGGCCATCGCCGCGCTCGCCGGAGAGAGCGGCATGCCGCCCGCCCGCGCCCGTGCCTTTGCCGAAGATTGGGTGGCCCGCCTGCAAGGGGCGCTGATCCTTCAGGCTGCCAGCGGAGACACCGCGCCCTTCAAGAGAGCGATGGCCGCCCTGCAGGAACTTGCCGCCTGAGCCGTACCATCAACATCAGGGAAGAACATGCCCACCTTCAAGGCCACCATCTCCATCCGCGGCATCAACCCCTTCGTCCTCGTCTCCGCCACTCACGCCGCGGCGCTCAAGCCCGGCTGGCGCAAGCCCCTTCCCGCCCTCGTGCGCATCAACGGTCTGCCTACCGGAGCTCCGCACCGCATCAACTTGATGCCGGCAGGCGACGGCACCTTCTACCTCTACCTCAACGGCATCATCCGCACACAGGCCAGCGTCTCTGTCGGAGATCGCGTATCCGTAGAGATTCAATTTGATCCCGCCTATCGCAACGGCCCTCAGCACCCCATGCCGCGCTGGTTCAAGCAGGCTCTCGACCAAAACCCTCCGGCGCGCAGCAACTGGATGCGGCTCCCGCCCAGCCGCCAGAAAGAGGTGCTCCGCTACCTGGCCCAACTCAAGTCTGCCGAAGCGCGCGCCCGCAATCTCGATCGCGCCCTCAGCGTTCTCTCCGGAATCGAAGGTCGCTTCATGGCCCGCACCTGGACCAACGGCAGCTGACCCCGCCCCACGCTCTTCGCCCCATCGCCACGGAGGGAGCAGGGGCTTTCAAGCCCCTGAATCCGAGCCCAACTGGGGAGTCGGCTTTAGCCGCGGGCCTCTCGCCCAACCCTCCGCGATCGTCCATTATTCACGCCATCGCCACGGAGGGAGCAGGGGCGCTCAGCTATACCTCGACCTCCACCCAGCCACCCGCCTCCGCCGACCGGAACACCGCCTCGATCACGCGCATATTCGCGATCGCATCCTCCAGCGGCACCGGCACCTCCCCATCCTCCAGAATCGCCTGCGCAAACGCATCCCCCTGCATCGTGTACTGATCCGCAGTCGCAAACTCCTCCGTCACAATCCCGCTCCCAAACAACTCCCCCGTCTCATCCACGAAGATGCGCGTCGGCCGATCCTTCGGCGCATTGAACGGAATCTCGATCTCGATCCGCCCTCTCGTCCCCAGGAACTGCACCCGCTGGTACGGAACCATCTGCGTGCTGCACGTGAACACCGCCTGCCCGCCGTCAAACTCCAGCAGCGCCGACGTCAGCCGGTCCGTCTGCATCACCGGATCACGATCGATCGCCCCCACCACTCGCCGCGGCACCCCTCCAAATCCCACCCGCGCCGCCTGAATGCAGTAGCAGCCGATGTCGTACAGCGCGCCGCCCCCGCTCTCCACCTGGTTGCGAATGTTAACGGGATCCACGTTGAAATAACTGAACACACCCACCACCGCGCGCACCTGCCCGATTCGCCCCGCCGCCAGCAGCTCCTCCACGCGCAGCCACTGCGTGAAGCTCCGGATCATGAACGCTTCGCCGACCTTCTTCCCCGTTCGCGCGCGCACCTCCAGCAGCGTCTCTGCCTCTGCCACCGTCAGGCTCAGCGGCTTCTCGCACAGCACGTGCTTGCCCGCCTCCATCGCCTTCGCCGTCCACGGCACATGCAATTGGTTGGGCAGGGGATTGTAGATCGCATCCACCTCGGGATCCGCCAGCAACTCCTCATAGCTCCCATATGCCTTCGCGATTCCCAACGCATCGGCCGCCTCGCGTGCCTTCCCAGCATCCCGCGATGCAATCGCCGTAACCTCCGTCAAGCGCCCGCGCTGCATGCCCGGTATCACCTTCTTCACGCCGATATTGGCCGTGCTCAATACACCCCAGCGAATCTTCTTTTGCATGCCGTCAATCATAGTTTGCAGTTCGGGGATTCCCCTACTAGCCCCGTCGGGTGCCACCACAGTAGAATCAGGGAAGGGCAGTTTTAGAAATTACTGAAATGCAACCGATGCTCGCCTGCTAGCAACAAACTAACTAGGGGGTATCGAGCGAACCGGCCCGATACAAAAGTTCAAGTTCAAATCACAACTTGTCCAGTGCCTTTCGCCGGCATCAGGATTCGTGTGCCTTGAAGCGCGCGAACCTGCGGATTGCCCTCGTTCCATGCCGTCGCGGCGCGACTGCGTGGCCGGTCGACATGCAACCGCTTTTGCTCAGGTACGACTGCCTGAAATACCTTCGTTGCCACATCTGTCATAAGCCAGTGAATTTCTTCCCCAGGAGTGCCGTGTGCGCAGTCTATCTAGTCGTCGTGTGTCCTTACTCTTCCGTTGCCTTGGTTCCCTCGTAACCCTTCCCATCATCGCCATCCTTGCGGGCTGTGGCAGCTCCAGCGCCCCCCCTCCTCTTACCATCTCCCTCATCGCCGTCACCCCCGCGAACCCCAGCCTCGCCGCCGGCGCCACCCAGCAGCTCAAGGCCACCGGCACCTACAACAACGGCACCACGGCCGACATCTCCTCCCAGGTCTCCTGGTCCTCGTCCAACACCGGCGTCGCCACCGTGAGCGCCTCCGGCATGCTCTCCGCCGTCGCCGCCGGCAGCAGCACCATCACTGCCTCCATGAACGGCGTCAACGGCACCACCAGCCTCACCGTCACCGCCCCGGGCTCCGGCAAGACCCTCTCCTCCATCGCCATCACTCCCGCCAACGCTACATTTGTAGTAGGCGGCACCCAGCAGTTCACCGCCACCGGCAGCTACAGTGACGGCAGCACCGCCGACCTCACCGCCACCGCCACCTGGTCGGTCACCAACACCGGCGTCGCCACCATCACCGCGGCCGGCCTCGCCACCGGCGTCTCCGCGGGAACCGCCAGCGTCAGCGCCGTTGCCCAGGGCGTCACCGGCACGGCCTCGTTCACCGTCGCTCCCTCGGCCTCGCCCACCCTGGTCTCCATCGCCGTCACCCCCGCCGCGCCCAGCATCACCGTCGGCGCCACCCAGCAGTTCACGGCCACCGGCACCTACAGCGACAACTCCACGGCCAACATCTCCTCCACCGTCACCTGGTCGGTGACCACGCCGTCCGTCGCTTCCATCAGCAACACCGGCCTTGCCACCGGCGTCGCCGCGGGATCCACTCCCGTCAAAGCCACGCTCTCCGGTATCACTGGTTCCACCACCCTTACCGTGACAGCCGCGACCAAGACCATCACCTCCATCGCGGTAACCCCGGCTGACGCCTCCATCGCCACCACCAAGACGCAGCAGTACACCGCCACCGCCACCTACAGCGACAAATCCACGGCCGACATCACCAGCACCGCCACGTGGTCCAGCTCCAACACCGCCGTCGCCACCATCGCCGCCAACGGCCTGGCTACAGGCGTCGCCGCGGGCAGCACCACCATCTCCGCCAAGCAGAGCAACATCACCGGCAGCACCTCGCTCACGGTCACCACCACCGTCGCCGGCAGCGTCAACGTCACCACCTGGCACTTTGACAACAACCGCAGCGGCCTCAATCCCAGCGAGACCTCGCTCACGCCAACCAACGTCACCGCCTCCACCTTCGGGAAGCTCTTCTCCTACCAGGTCGACGGATACGTCTACGCCCAGCCGCTCATCGTCACCAACCTCACCATCGGCGGCGCCAAGCACAACGTGCTCTTCGTGGCGACCGAGAACGACAGCGTCTACGCCTTCGACGCCGACACCTACGGCACCGGCGCGCCCCTCTGGAAGGTCTCCCTTCTCCAGACCGGCGAGTCGCCTCTCACCGGCGCCGCCATCAAGCCCGTTCTCGGCGTCACCTCCACGCCCGTCATCGATACGGCCACCAACACCCTCTACGTCGTCTCCACCCAGAAACCGGCCACAGCTGCCGCCTCCTACCGCCTCAGCGCCCTCGACCTCACCACCGGCGCCCAGAAGCTCGGCGGCCCCGTTACCGTCGAAGCCTCCGTGCCCGGCACCGGCGCCGGCTCCGTCGGCGGCGTCATGACCCTCACCACCTCCTGCGTCCAGCGCGCCGCACTGCTTGAGGCCAACAACACCATCTACATCGGCTTCGGCAGCTGCCACACCGGCTGGCTCCTCGCCTACGACGCCACCACCCTCACCCAGGTCGGCGTCTTCAACTCCAGTCCCAACATCTCCGGCGAAGGCACCTACGGCGGCGCCGGCGGCGTCTGGATGGGCGGCGGCGGCCCCGTCGCTGACAGCGCCGGCAACGTCTACATCGTCACCGGCAACGGCCCCTGGAACGGCAACGACGCCATGGCCGACTCCATCATCAAGTTCAACGCCAAGCTCGGCGTCCTCGACTACTTCACCCCCGACTCCTACGCCTACGAGAACTGCGCCGACGCCGACCTCGCCTCCGGCGGCCTCATGATGATCCCCGGTACCACCGAACTCCTCGGCGGCGGCAAGATCGGCAAGCTCTTCCTCGTCAACTCCGCCAACATGGGCAAGGAGAGCACCGGCGACACCGGCGCCACCCAGGCCATCTGGTTCGACGCCACCACCCCCTACTCCGCCTCCTGCACCGACGCCTCCGGCACCCACACTACCCAGATCAACCCCTTCGAGATCTTCGGCACCGCCGCTTACTTCAACGGCGCCGCTTACATCGGAGACACCCCCACCGGCGCCAGCGCTCCCGCGGGCGTCCGCCAGTTCACCTACAACGGAACCCTCACCGCCGGTTCCATCAGCGCGCCGGCCTTCCAGCAGAACACCCGCGGCATCACCCCGTTCATCTCCGCGAACGGCACCAACAACGGCATCCTGTGGATGATCGACCAGGGCCAGCCCATCCAGAACACCGGCGGCAACACCCCCACCGCCGCCGTCCTGCGCGCCTATGACCCCGCGCACTTCCCCACCGAGCTCTACAACAGCTCCACCAACGCCGCCGACGCCGCCGGATATGCCATCAAGTTCAGCTCGCCCGTCGTCGCCAACGGCAAGGTCTACATCGGCACCGGCCATGACCTCAACGCCACCGCCCCCACCGGCGAGATTGACGTCTACGGCCTGAAGTAACCCCGCTTCCCCCCACGGGACCAGAAGCCCAACCCTCCGCGAAGCGCCCCGGCCACGGGGCGCTTCGCCGTTTCACGGTGTGAAACAACTCCCCCCTCCCCCCTTAAAAAAAACTCTCCCCGCCGCGCCCATTCTTGGGTATGCTTGTCTCGAGCCCAAAATTTTTAACGCCCCACCCCACAGGGGTACGTCGTACTGTGAGCCAGCCGCCCGGCTGCGGGGCTTTTAGCTTAGAGGAGTTGCATGCCCGCCTTGACCCTGGTTCTCCCACGTACGGAACAGTCCTCCACCTCTGACTCTCCCGTCGCCCGTATCGCCCGCGTCCGCATCCCCGCCTGGGCCGCTCTGGTGGCCCTGCTCGTCGTCGGAGCCACCGCCTTCGCCTACGGCCGCCACAAGCCCGCCCATCACTACGTCTCCTACTTCGGCTATCCCATGGTGCTCGACACCACCACCGGCAAGGCCTGCTACGCCACCAAGCCCAGGACCGCCGAACCCAAGACCCTCGAAGACGCCGCCTTCCCGCCCAACTACGACGGCGCCGATCGCCCCGAAACCTACATCCCCAACGGCCCCAGCGTCCCCCTCTGCGGCCAGGACTAGTCCCCCCCCGCCGGCATCCGCGAGGCCTCTCCTTCCAACCGGAGCCGGCGCCTGGCGCCCGATTCAGCCCTGTCTTTACGAGTGCACAGCGCCCAAAACTCAGGCCTGTCATTCAGAGCGAAGCCGGCGCATAGCCCAATTCAGCCTGTCATTCTGAGCGAAGCCGGCGCGTAGCGCCGGCGAAGTCGAAGAACCTGCGCCCAATTCAGGCCTGTCATTCTGAGCGGAGCCGGCGCATAGCGCCCGATTCAGCCCTGTCTTTACGAGTGCACAGCGCCCAATTCAGCCTGTCATTCTGAGCGGAGCCGGCGCATAGCGCCGGCGTAGTCGAAGAACCCGCAGTTGCTTCAGAGAATGCATCTGGTGCCTCAACCCTGCGCGGACCTCGACCGCCGCAACGCCGGTTGAACCGGTGATAATCAGCGTGCAGCTCACGTCCTTGGATCGAGGAATGGTAATTGGCTACGGTTGTAAAACGGCACCTGCTCAACGAGCTTGATCGCTATTTCACTGAGCGAGGATTCACCCGCTCGTCGGATCGCTTTTACGGTGATCGCTATGACCGCGCCGTTTCAGGCGGGAGGCAGTCCATCGCGATCAGTTCTCATTTACGAAAACCCGTATTGGTGCTTGATGCAGCTTTTGCAAGCATTCGCCTGCATGAAGTCGAAAACGAAGTATTTCGTTTTGAGCGAGATAGCAAGTTGATCAACGAACATGATGCTCTTCAGCGGAGCACGATAGGCACTCGTCTAGATAAGCATGAAGTTTTCAAAACCGCGACCGGCAGATACGCAATTACAACGCTAGATGATTGCCAGCGGGTCGGTGAAAGATACGCGCGGGACATGATTGGTATGGCTGAGCGATTTTGGAGGCTGGTTCCCAATCCTGAAGCGATCCTCTCGAAGCTGGCGAAGGTACCCGGCGAGGCGCGCAAATACGCAGGTACGGATTTCTTCGCTGCGAGTCGCGCGATCGTGTTGACGAGAATGTTACGCGGAGACAGTGAAGCCCGTCAGTTTGCTGATGCAGTTTTGAGTCGCTTATCCGGGGAGCAAAAACTGGAGCTGTCCCAGTGGAAAACAAGAGCCTTTGGTGCGTGGAGCGCAGTTCACCGCGACAAACGGGCTGTTCCGGGCGAATTACCGCCTAACCGGCAGTAACGACGCCGTGCCGGTCCCCAGGGAAGCGGAAGGGAGTCCGAGGGAAGAGTTGGCGACAATCCGGGCACGATTGGCAACCATCGCTCACAACCGGAACGAATCAGAGGGATCGGCGCATTCGTCTCCGCGAGCCAAGCTAAAATCGAACCCAAACCGATCGGTTCCGTCCCGTCAGCCGGAGGGAGCGGTGGCCTTCAGGCCACCGAATCCGGGCGATCATCGAAATCCCCGCGCGGCTCACAAACCCAAGCGCGAAGTGTGCCCTCACCGCCGCGCGGAACAAACCCCTCCGCTTCGGCCCTCCCGTTCCTTTCCAGCCCTCAAAGCGTCAGTTACTTCCGAGTTGCCGACTACTCGGGAACCAAGATCAGAAGTATTAACCGGGATGTCGCGAAGGCCTGATGCGCGAGGCTGCGCCGTCACCAAGAGGCGTTAACTTTTTTCCCTCGAACCGTGGAGAATTCGATCACGCCCGATGTGACCGATAGAGTCGAATTTAGAGGAACGTCTGCCCGTTGTAATTCTGCTTCTCCAAGGAGCGGACTGCACGGTGGGTTCACCTCGCCGATGGGAAACACGAAGAAATGTCGAGCATGCCAATCTCCGCAATGGAATACGGCTTTTGAGGTCTTCGATGTAGTGAACACGACTAGGTATGACTGGCTCGGCTTTGAATCGGTGCGCGTGATGATCGCTTCGGTGCCCTGCCAGTTCTTGTGTAGGTATCCGCTGGGGACTCCATCAACCGTAACGAAGCCGCCTGATGGGAACCACCACATCGTGTAGCCCTGAGCCGTCGAATACGCGAGAGGGATCGCGAGCAGCAACGCAACCACGAGAATCGCAATGCTCGCTCTCTTTGCCACAGATCGCACGAATGGATTTTATTCCCAGCGATCAACTTTCGGGGTTCCGGGCGAGTCACCGCCAACCCGGACCTTTGACGATCCTTCGCCTGTCCTGATGATCCAACCCTAAGGTTGGGGAAGAGTAGCCGACAAACCGTCCGGAACGACCCTTATCGGCTCAACCCGGCCCACTGAGTCAGGTATCCGCTCAATGCGCCGGGAAGCTGCTTCTTTTGGTCAACCTCTGTCCAGCCGCTATTCCATGCCACATAGCCGCCAGGGAGTGTCAGCGTCTTTTCTTTGTTGGTTAGTGCGCTCATCACTGTCGCGCCCCATGCCCGGCCCTCAAGCTCGAACAAATTTCGCCTCATCGGCGATTCGCGCAGGTCAGCGATATGTGTTCCGGTATGTGCCATCGCCTCGCTTATTGCGGTCCCCTTTACCCGGTCGCCATCGATCGTCACGATTAACAAAAGACCATCAGGTGAGTTCCCACTGCCCTTGGCACCGTCGTTCGACCGTAACGTGTTCGCTCCAGTAAACCCTACGTCCACGCCATTGTCTTCACCTTGTGCCCCGTAAGCCGCAGCAGCCCGCTTGAGTTGATCGGCGGTCAGCCCCAAGTCTACGTCTCCATCGCCCAGATCGGCTGGCTTGGAATAGTCGATGTCATTCTCGCTGACGTTAGCCACTGACTGGATCACCAGCCGCACAGGATACCGTGCCAAGTTTCCGAATCCCTTCACTGCCGTGAACATCGATCCCGTCTTCTCAAGCGATACCGCGTCCACAGCGTCAAGACGCCCGGTTAATGTCGCCGTCACTGTCGAACGCACACACCCGAGGCACCGCCCGGACGTTTTTGCCGACGCCGAAAGAGTCGAGTCGAACTTCTTGAAATCCCCACCAGTGTCGAGCGTCACCGGTGTCGCTGAAATTAGCGTCGCCTGCCCTGGGCTGTTTTTTGCTAGCTGAAGCGTGATGATGGCAACTGGCCCCGTCTTTGCCTTCGTTCCAATGGGATAGTCAAGCCAAATCGCATTCACGCTCTGCTTGCAACTGTTGTCCCTGATCATGAACTCGTCAAATCCGGCCACTACGGTTCCAGTGACCCGCACGATTTTGCCGTCAAAGTCCTTAGGGTGAGCCAAGATGTCGCATACCTTCGCATCGACGGTCTGCGCACCCGACATCACCGCACCCATCAAGAGACACACGATTGCCGTGAGAATTCGTTTCACTTGATTCGCTCCTGCAGAATGGCGATCCCATTCTAACTCGGCGCACAGATTCGGTCATTTCGTTCGATATTCCCGCGCCACTTTGGCATTCCGAGTGGATTACCGCCAAACCGGAAGTAACGCAGGCCAAAAACTCCCCCGCGCGGCCCACAAACCCAAGCGCGAAGTGCGCCGCCACTGCCGCGCGGAACGCACCCCCCTCCTCGTCCATGAATGCCCCCAACCTCATCCAATCGCTTCCCCGCCACCGGCAAGAGCCTTGTAATCAGGGCACGGCTTTTCAGCCGGGCCGAATCCGCCTCCCCACCGACACCCCTCGCGCGGCCCACAAACCCAAGCGCGCAGTGCGCCGCCACTGCCGCGCGGAACGCACGCCCCTCCTCGTCCATGAATGCACTCCAACCTCATCCAATCGCTTCTCCGCCGCCATCAAGAGCCTTGTAACAGGGCACGACCTTCAGTCGTGCCGAATCCGACACCCCAACGACACCCCGCGCGGCCCACAAACCCAAGCGCGAAGTGCGTCGCCACTGCCGCGCGGAACGCCCGCCCCTCCGCGCCCATGAATGCAGTCCAACCTCATCCCATCGCTTTCCCGCCACCGGCAAGAGCCGTGTAATCAGAACACGGCTTTTCAGCCGGGCCGAATCCGCCTCCCCACCGACACCCCCCGAGGCCTAAAAAACCAAAGCGCGAAGTGCGCCGCCAGCGCCGCGCGGAACGCACGCCCCGCCGCGCCCATGAATGCGCCCCGAACTCATCCAATCGCAGCACCGCGGGCGTCAGGAGCCTTGAAACCAGGGCACGACCTTCAGTCGTGCCGAAAACGCCTCTCTGACGAAACCCCCGCGCGGTCCAAAAACCCAAGCGCGAAGCTCGCCGCCAGCGCCGCGCGGAACGCACGCCCCTCCGCTCCCGTGAATGCACTCCAACCTCATCCAATCGCTGCCCCGCCACCTAGAAAAGCTTTGTAACAAGGGCACGACCCTTCAGTCGTCCGAACCTGCCTCCTCACCGACACCCCCGCGCGGCCCACAAACCTAAGCGCGAAATTCGCCTCTGCCGCCGCGCGAAACGCACGCCCCTCCGCTCGTCCTTCGCCCATGCGCCCAACTCATCCAATCGCTTCCCCGCCACCGCGAAAAGCTTTGTAACCAGGGCACGACTCTTCCGTCGTGCCGAACCTGCCTCCCTAACGACACCCCCGCGCGGCCCACAAACCCAAGCGCGAAGCTCACCGCCAGCGCCGCGCGAAACGCACGCCCCTCCGCGCCGGGCCTCCCCCCACGGGCCCGACTCATCCAATCGCTTCCCCGCCACCGCGAAAAGCTTTGTAACCAGGGCACGACTCTTCAGTCGTGCCGAAAATGCCTCTCTGACGAAACCCCTGCGCGGCCCAAAAACCCAAGCGCGAAGTGCGCCGCCAGCGCCGCGCGAATCGCACGCCCCTCCGCGCCGGGCCTCGCCCATGCTCCCGACTCATCCAATCGCTTCCCGCCACCGAAAGAAAGCTTTGTAACAAGGGGACGCCCCTTCGGTCGTGCCGAACCTACTTCCCCGACGAAACACCCCCGCGCGGCCCACGAACCTAAGCGCGAAGTTCGCCTCTGCCGCCGCGCGGAACGCACACCCCTCCGCGCCCGCCCTTCAACCATGCGCCCAGCTCATCCAACTGCTTCTCCGCCACCGAGAAAAGCTTTGTAACAAGGGCACGACCTTCAGTCGTGCCGAAAATGCCTCCTCAACGACACCCCCGCGCGGCCCAAAAACCCAAGCGCGAAGTTCGCCTCTGCCGCCGCGCGGAACGCACGCCCCTCCGCGCCGTCCTTCGCCCATGCGCCCAACTCATCCAATCGCCACCCCGCCATCGCAAAACCAGCCTCGTAACCAGGGCACGACCCTTCAGTCGTGCCGAAGGCCCTCGCCAATAAATCCCTCGCGCGGTCCACAAACCCAAGCGCGAAGCTCACCGCCAGCGCCGCGCGGAACGCACGCCCTCCGCGCCGTCCCTCGCCCATCCGCCCGACTCATCCAATCGCCGCCCCGCCACCGTCAACCGCGGCAATTCTCACCAAAACACGGGGCATCCTGTTCAAATTGGACTAGATCGGTCTAATTACTGCAAATGTAGGTCTAAAATACCACGAAAATATGGCGAATATAATGCATTTTGTGATCCAGCTCACGCCTCTCGTCTCTCTCCCGGCTCGGGCTCAATCCTAAGCTGGCTGCCCGGACCGCGCCCGCGAACGTTTCCACCCTCCCGTACCCCCTTTGACACGTCGCCCGCCAACCCCGGGAAAACCTGTCAAGCCCAGCGCCTGTGGAAATCGTCCGTATCTGCCTGCAAACAAACCGAAAATAAATCTCTCCAATGTTGGAGGTTAATTCTGCGGACCTGTCATACTGATTACAGAGTGGAAAAAGCCCCTCCCGGACACTCATCCCGGAGGGGCTTCGTGTTGAAGCGCATATAGCAGGCTCAACTCCTCCTCGGGCCCGGAGAGGAACCCTCGATCCGGCACCTTTGCCTCGATATGCGGCCTGATTTGGTGAGTTAAATCACATTCAACCACCAACTTGGGCCTAACCTGCTCATTGCAAAGCGAATCCCCGTTTTTTTTGTGAGTCGGGGAAGAAAATCCATTCCGGCGCGCCCGGAAAGGCGAATGGTTTAGAATCGCCCCGAGTTACCGCGGGAACCGAGACTGGATGCGAACCGTTACGCCCAGGTGCGGGCCGTCACGCCAGGTACTGGGCGATCGCGATGCCGTGGAAACCAGGAGAACGAACATGAGCTTGAAGCTGAATACGCGGGAAGCCCGGGGCGTGGTGATCATCGACGTGAGCGGCCGGCTCACCATGGGCGAAGCGGTGGCCGACATCCGCGAAGAGATCCACGACCAGGTGGCGCAGGGCGCGCGCAAGCTGCTGCTGAACCTCGCCGAGGTGACCTACATCGACAGCGCCGGACTGGGCGAGCTCACCGCCGCCTTCACCTCGGTGAAGAACCGCGAGGGGCAGCTCAAGCTCCTCAGCCTCACCAAACGGGTCCACGACCTGATGCAGATCACCAAGCTCTACACCGTCTTCGACGTCTACGACGATGAGAAGACGGCGCTGGCCTCCTTCGGGTCCTAGCACTGGGTGGGGACTCCTATCTTCAGCCCGCGGCAACGTTGACCGGATTCGGCCTGCCGCGGTGATAGCGATCACCGGCCGCGGGGGAGCGCGTTGCGTATTGTATCCTCGCGGGCGCCACCGACACTTCTTGCGGAAGAGATCCGCGTTTCAGCTGAGAAAGTTTCCGCAGGCACAGCGGTCCCTGGCTCGTTCGCAGGAGTCGAGGCCGCTATGTTTGTTGACTTCTTCATTCACCGCCCGGTGTTTGCGACCGTCTGCGCGCTGCTGATCATTCTGGCCGGGGCGATCTGCATCCCCACGCTTCCGGTGGCGATGTATCCCTCGCTGGCGCCGCCGGTGGTGAGCGTGACGAGCGCCTACATCGGGGCCGATTCGGAGACGGTGGAGAAGGCGGTCACGATTCCGCTGGAAGAGGCCATCAACGGCGTGGAGGGGATGCGGTATATCCGCTCCTCCAGCACTAACAGCGGCCTGAGCCAGATCTCGACGACGTTCCGCACCGGATACAACCTCGACGTGGCAGCGATCGACGTGCAGAACCGGGTGACCAGCGCGCAGGGGCGGCTGCCCGGCGAGGTGAATGCGACCGGCGTGAGCGTGACGAAGTCGAACTACAACTTTGTCTTCGGCGCGGGCTTCTACACGCTGGATAACCGCTACTCGAGCGAGTTCATCTCGAACTACCTGGACATCTACGTCAAGGACGCGCTGAAGCGCGTGCCCGGAGTGGGCGACGTGATGATCTTCGGGGAGCGCAAGTACGCGATGCGGGTGTGGCTGGACCCGGTGCGGCTGGCGGCGCGGGGGCTGACGGCGACGGATGTGGTGGCGGCGCTGCAGGACCAGAACCTGGTGATCCCGGCGGGGCAGCTGGGGCAGCCGCCCTCGGACAAGATGCAGGCCTTCCAGATCCCGGTACGGGTGAAGGGGCGGCTGACCGATCCGCGGGAGTTCGACAAGCTGATCCTGAAGAGCACCGGCAAGGGGCTGGTGCAGCTGCGCGACGTGGGGCACGCGGAGATCGGGGCGGAGGACTACAGCACGAGCCTGCAGTTCATGGGCCACGACGCGATGGGCGTGGGGGTGGAGCAGCTCTCCAATGCCAACGCGCTGGAGGTGGACCGGCAGGCGCGGGAGGTGCTGGCGGAGCTGGCGAAGAAGTTTCCGCCGGGGCTGAAGTACGCGATCGCCTTCGACACGACGACGGCGGTGCGCGAGTCGATCATGGAGGTGCTGTCGACGCTGGGCGCGGCCATCGTGATCGTGATCGGGGTGATCTTCCTGTTTTTGCTGGACTGGCGGGCGACGATCATTCCCGCGGTGACGATCCCGGTATCCCTGGTGGGCACGTTCGCGTTCGTGAAGCTGTTCGGCTTCTCGATCAATGCGCTGACGCTATTCGGCATCACGCTGGCGACCGGGCTGGTGGTGGACGACGCCATCGTGGTGATCGAGAATGTGCAGCGGCATATGCACATGGAGCACTCGGATCCGCACCAGGCGACATCGCGGGCGATGGGCGAGGTGACGAGCGCGGTGGTGGCGACGTCGCTGGTGCTGATCGCGGTGTTTGTGCCGGTGTCGTTCTTTCCGGGGACGACGGGAATTCTGTACCGGCAGTTCTCGCTGACGATTGCGTTTTCGATTGCGATCTCGGCGTTCAATGCGCTGACGCTGTCGCCGGCGCTGTCGGCGCTGTTTCTGCGCGGGGAGGAGCATCGGCCGCGGCAGCTTGATTTTCTGCATATCCGGGTGGTGTCGCGGATCTTCGCGGCCTTTATTCACGGAGCGGACCGCCTGATTCTGTGGACGGCGAGCGCGTACGGCCGCCTGATCCATGGCGCGCTGAAGGTGCGCTATGTGCTGCTGGCGGTGTTCTTCGCGGGGCTGTGGGCGACGGTGTGGATGTATCGTGCGGTGCCTACCGGATTCATTCCCCAGGAGGACCAGGGGTATTTCCTGGTGGTGGTGCAGGCTCCTCCGGGCTCGTCGCTGGAGTACACGAAGCGGCTGGGGCAGATGGGGGCGGCGATTATTGCGCAGAATCCGGACGTGGCGGGGTTGTTCTCGGTGTCGGGGTTCAGCATGAGCGGCAGCGCGGCCAATGCGGGCCTGATGTTTGTGAGCACGCGCTCGGCGCAGGGCGACAAGAAGGGGCACGGCACGGCGGAGGTGCTGGCCTCGCTGGCGCCGCGGCTGGGGCAACTGCTGGTGGTACCGAACGGAGGGCTGGTGGCGGCGTTCCAGCCTCCGGCGGTGCAGGGAATCGGCAGCTATGGGGGATTCCAGTTCATGCTGCAGGACCAGGGCGCGAACACGCTGAGCGACCTGGATCGCGTGGCGCACCAGATGGTGGGCGCGAGCCGGGGGAGCCCGGAGCTGACGGGATTGATGACCACGTTTTCGGCAAACGATCCGCAGCAGCTGGTGACGGTGGATCGCGAGAAGGCGAAGGCGATGGGCATCTCGGTGGGGCAGGTGGCGGCGACGCTGAATGTCTTCATGGGATCGGCGTACGTGAACGATTTTGACTTCAACAACCGGACGTACCGGGTGTATGTGCAGGCGGACCAGCCGTTCCGGGTGCGGGCGAGCGACCTGCACAGCTACTACGTGCGTTCGGACGCGGGGCAGATGGTGCCGCTGGAGAACCTGGTGCGGCTGGAGGAGGGCGCGGGGGCGCCGGTGATTACGCATTACAACCTGTTCCGCGCGGTGGAGATCGACGGGTCGCCGGCGCGCGGGTACAGCTCCGGACAGGCGCTGGGGGCGATGGAGCAGTTGGCGCAGAAGGTGATGATGCCGGGGATGGGCTACGAGTGGACGGGGCTGACGCTGGATGAGATCGAGTCCGCGGGGCGGGCAATCGTGATCTTCGGGCTGGGGATCCTGGTGGTGTACCTGACGCTCTCGGCGCAGTACGAGAGCTTTGCGCTGCCATTCATCATCCTGCTGGCGGTGCCGATGGCGGTGCTGGGCGCGCTGGGTCTGGTGGCGTGGCGGGGCTTGTCGAACGACGTGTATTGCCAGATCGGGCTGGTGATGCTGATTGGTCTCTCGGCGAAGAACTCGATCCTCATCGTGGAGTTTGCCGAGCAGTTGCGGCGCAAGGGGCGGTCGATTGCGGACGCGGCGGTGGAGGCGGCGGAGCTGCGGTTGCGGCCGATCCTGATGACCTCGTTTGCGTTCATTCTGGGGGTGCTGCCGCTGGTGTTCGCGACGGGCGCGGGGTCGCTGGGGCGGCGCTCGGTGGGAACGACGATCGTGGGCGGGATGCTGCTGTCGACGGTGCTCAACCTGGTGTTCATCCCGGTGCTGTACGTGCTGCTGAGCCGGCTGCTGGAGCGGAAGACGCGGCAGCCCGTGCAGCAGCCAGTGGAGATGGGCGCGGCGATGTGAGCCGGCGGGCGCCGGTGCGGGAGGGGACATGATCGAGAGGATCCTGGTGGCGTATGACGAGTCGCAGGAGGCGGAGCGGGCGCTGAAGACGGGGATCGATCTGTGCCGGGCGCTGGGGGCGGACCTGAAGGTGGTGACGGTAGCGGAGCCGCTGCCGTCGTACTACTCGTTTGCGCCGTCGGCGACGTTCGCGCTGCACTGGAAGGAGGAGCAGGCGAACCGTTGCTCGGTGCTGCAGCGGCGGGCGCGGGTGGCGCTGGCGCGTTCGGGAGTGTATCCCGATGCGGAGGTGGTTCCGGGGGACGAGGTGGGGACGATTGTGGCGTGCGCGAAGAGGTTCCGGGCGGACCTGCTGATTCTGGGATTGCGGCGGCACGCGCGGATGTCCGGGCACACGGGGCAGCACGTGGCGGAGATGGCGCCGTGCTCGGTGCTGGGGGTGCGCTGAGGGGACTGACTCGAACGAAGAGGACGATACCCGAGCCGTGCGTGCTACAAGGATCGAGGTCTATTGCATCGGCTGCGGGCTACTGGGCCGGGCTGACTTCCGTGAGGATGCGGTGGTCGGAACGAAAGAGGTGGTAGTTGGAGAAGGTGACGTCGTCGAGGATGGTTTCGAAGGGGCCGTAGACGCCGAAGCTCATGTTCCATTGATGGAGGAGACGGATGGTGCGGGAGCGGGAGATGGAGACGCTGTGGACGGGGCAGATGTAGGTCTGGCCGCCCAGGGAGACGGGCCCGTACTCCACCATCACGTCTGAGCGCAGCATGGGGAGGCGGGGAGCGAGATCGGCCTGCACGGTGATCCGGTAGACGATGCCGGACTCGGGGTTGATTGTGATCTCGCCGTGATAGCCGGTGGTGGTGTGGAAGGGGACGGTGCCGTCGGGATCGGCAAGGCAACAGAAGCCGACCTCGTAGTGTCCCGAGGGCACGGAATATCGAAAGACGGCCTGCGGGCCCTGGGGCGACTGTTCCCAGCGCGCCCACTCGATCTTGCCGGGCGGGATTGCCACGTCGGCGAGCACCATGGCGAGAATCGGGCCGAAGGTTCCCTCGGTGACGAGGCTTCGGCGTCGCCCGCTCTCGCGGCGAACGGGCTTGGCGGCTTCCGTGACCTCGCGGGAGTTGCGCACGAGAACGGTGAGGGTTTGGGGCGCGCCGGGATGGAGGGACTGGTCGGAGGCGACCGTCTTCCAGGGCTCGTCCTGCTTCTGCGCTGGCTCCTGGTAGCTGATGGTTGTGCGCGTGGCGAAGAGGTTGGGCAGCGTGGCGGTGAGGCCGTCGACGTAGTGCAGCGTGCGGTCGAGCATGAGGCGCTGATCGTGGAGTTCGGGGGCGGGCATTGCCGGGACCTCCGAGGGCGGCGGGGGCAGGAACGACGATCGGTCGCTCAGGATGGCGAGCTCTCCCGGGGCTTTGGATCCATGGAGAAGGGGTTTCAGCGTGTCGATTGCCGCCGGCGTGAGCCGTTCGCCAGGTTCCATGGTGCTCAGGTGACGGGCTCTGTCGGAGTCGGAGAGCCGGTTGAGGGAGTCCAAAGCGTGCGCTAATTGAGCTACGGAAACCGGTGCGGCGGCGGGCGCCTCGTCGTAGAAGGTGGGCTGATCGTAGTATTCGGCGTTGGTGCGAGCCTGGGCGCCGGGCCGATTGATCACGACCGTCAGCTCGTGGTACTCGTCGGGGCGTGTGGCACGCGGGGGATCGAACGAGAGGTGGTAGAAGGGGGCCGATTCTCCAAGGCAGGCATCGATCAGCCGCGGAAGGTTTGGAGGCGTGGTCAGGGTTGCGCCTCCGCTTTTGGTAGCGAGGACGGCGAGTGCGAGGTCAGAGGGTGCGGTCTCTTTGGCGCTGCGAACCGAGCGGGCGAAGCCTTCGTCGGCGCGCGGTAGAGGGAACGAGTCGGAGACGATGAGGCTGAAGAGGGTGATTCGCGCCTCGCGGAGACGGGTGGAGAACTCCACGATCTGGTCCATGGAACTATCGCCGCCGGTATCGACGGGCCAACCGGGGCCAATCCAGAAGAGGAGTTTACGGCCGGGGCGTCGTCTGGCTTCGATCGCGATGGCACCAAGGGCGCGCAAGGAGAGCTGATTGCGGGTATGCGCGTAGTCGATGGTGAGACTGTCTTCGACGGCGCGAAGCTCCTGGTGCCAGACGGCGCGGAGGCGGGAGGGAGAGGCAATGGCTTCGGCCAGCTGGTTTCCGTCGGAGACCGGCTGGGGGGATCCAAAGAGGCCCGCGTCGGAGATGCGGTAGAGCGTGGCGGGGTGGGCGAGGCGGCCGCTGTTTTGGCGCAGAAAGGCCTCGGCTTGACGGTTGGCGACGGCCATCTGCTGTGAGGAGAGGTTGAGGGCATCGAGGACGAGGAGGATTTCCGTGGGCGGATCGGGAGGTTCCAGGGTGTGATCGCGGAAGGAGACGAGGCCGGTTTTCTGGCCGTTGTCGAGGAGAGTGAAATCCTCCGCTTTGAGTCCAGACACGATGGCCGCTGATTGACCGGTGACCATGACGTCGAGGGCGATGAGGCCTTCCGCGGGAGCCTGGGCGGCGGAGGAACGGGGGACGAGAAGAAGCGCAAGCAGGCCGAGGAGCGCGGGCTGGGCGGGGCGAGCCATGTCCGATTGTCCGAGCCAGTATACGCGCGGGGACAGTGAGATGGTTTGGCAGAAACGAGCGAGGGAGGAGGGTTGCCGAGCGAGGTTATTCGGGGAAATAGATGGTGATGGTACCGGCGTCGGCGTTGGCGGTGAGAAGGGCGCTGCGCGGGCTGGCGGTGAGACGGGCGATGGCGACTGAGCCCCAGCTGCCGGCGATGGGCATGGAGGAGGCAGTGAAGCGGCCGCTCGCGTCCGGCTGATAGAGGCGCAGAGTGCGGCTTTCGGCGCAGGCGACGGCGATGGCGTGGGCACCGTGGCCGGCGAGGTCGCCGGCGGCTACGCTGTTGGGGCCGCGGCAATCGCCGAGGGGAAGAGGCGACCCGGGCATGGGGTGGAAGCCGCCGTGGCCGTCGCCTAACAGGATGGTGACAGCATTTTCCTGGGGCCCGCGGAGGTCGCGCTGATAAGGAAGGATGACGAGGTCGGCGTTGCCGTCGTGGTTGAGGTCATCGACCGCGATCTGCCAGGGCCGGGCGCCGGCGGGAACGGGTGAGCCGGCCGCGTTGTGGAGTCCCCCGTGGCCGTCGCCGAGGAGGACGGAGACGGTGTCGTCATCGAGGTTGGTGGTGACGATGTCCGGGATGCCGTCGTGGTTGAAGTCGGCGGAGCGAAGGCGCTCGTAGGGGCGATGGCCGGTAGGGAAGAAGGTGCCGGGCGTGAGCAGGCGTCCCGTTCCGTCTCCCAGCAGAAGTTCGATTTGATTGTTGCCCCAGCTGTCGGAGACGGCGTCGGGATTGCCGTCGGCGTTGAAGTCGGCGACGATGACGCCGTGCGGGTGCGGATTGGAGTGGATGTCGACGGGCGAGCCGGGGGCGAGATGGAAGCCGCCGCGCCCATCGCCGAGAAAGACCCGCAGGTACGGCGACTGGTGGTTGGCGACGACGAGGTCGAGGTTGCCGTCGTTGTTCATGTCGGCGAGGGCGATGTCGTTGGGCAGGTGGCCGGCGGGGATGGGCGAGCCGGAGGTGGGGTGGAATGCGCCGTGTCCGTCGCCGAGGAGGACGGTGATGGTGCCGTTGTCGGCGTTGTCGGAGCCGGCGCTGGCGACGAGGATGTCCGGATTACTGTCGTGGTTGATGTCGGCGACGGCGATCCAGCGAGGGGCCGGGCCGGTTGCGAGGGTGACGGGACGGAAGCGCGGCTGCGCGGGAAGGATGGCAGCGAGGAGGAAGAGCGTGACCGGGACGGCATTGCGCACGGTGGGTCGATGGTAACGCAAGTTGGATTCGATGCGAGGGCAGGTGTGACTGTCTGCAGGAGATAGCGCGTTCGAAGTGTTGGGGTGCGCTCGCTCGGCTCAGGGACGCTCGTCGCCCGGATGCGGAGAGGTGGGGTACTGGTAATCGAGCTTGCGGATGAATCGTGCTGGGGAACCGGCGTAGACTGCATCGGATGCCAGGTCTCCCGTGACCAGCGAGTTTGCTCCGATGATTACGTTGTCGCCGATCGTGGAAGGGCCGACGATCGTTACATTGATCCCGATCCAGACGTTATTGCCGATGGTGATCGGACCCGGCCGGGGTGTTCGTTCTTGATCCAGGAGGTGGGTGCCACTGATGAGGGTGAGTCCGTGGGAGGCGAGAAGATTGTTTCCGATGGTGATGGGAGAGAAGTCCCAGATTCTGCAGAAGGAGCCCAAGCGGCAGCCGCTTCCCGCCTCAAAATGGCGGCCCTGATAGACGTAGAGATTTTCAGACAGCTGAGAGCCGGGTCCCATTCTGAAGCCGATGAGGCGCATGAAGCGGCATCGGAACGCGTGAACCGGCGCAGCGTTGGGCGGGGCCGCAAGCATGTTGACGAGGAAGAGAACGAGTCTCCTCGTCGTAAAGCTCCCCATCCGGGCGATTCCGTTGACTATCTTCAGCAAAGACTCCTCCATCCGGATGCGTACGGGCCGTGGGGGCAGGAGACGACTCTCGCGCAGAGATCCGCGAATTCATGTTGTGATTTCGATTTTATCGACGCAGGTCTCAAGCAGCCGCAGTGCGGGTTCGAGCCGGCGATCAGGGGCGCTGTCCTCCCGGGTCGAGGCCGAGCGCGGTGCAGATGGTTTTGCGGATCGCGGAGAGGGAATGGAATTCCGTTAGGTAACGGCGATAGGCGAACGAATGATCTGGGGGAGAGCTGAGGTGGAGACGCAGGGTGTCTTCCAGTTCTTCCAGGGACGATGCTACGGTCGGCAACTGCATATCGCGAAACAATCGGGTGGCTACTCCGTAGTCTGGACCATAGACAACGATGCTACGAGCGTAGGCGAGGTACTCCATTGATTTCGAGGGGAAAGACGTGGTGACCATGTTTTTTTCGCGCGAGCTGAAGGAATAGGGAAGGAATGCGAACAAGCTAGACGCGATCTCTTGCGCCAGACCATCGGAGGTGGCGACCGGGGAGGAGAGGACGAAGGGCGGCAGCGCACCGAATGCTTTCGCAGCCACTTCCGGGGAAACGGTCAAGCGCAGCTTCAGATCAGCAGCATCGTTCTGGCGCAGTTTGTCCATGAGGCGAATGAGGTGGCGCATCCCTTCCGCATACAGGAAGTTGATGCTGCCCACATAGATGATTTGCCTCTGTACCGGCCCCACCGGCCGGGGCGCGGGTTCGAAGGCGAGGGGAAGGGTGGTGGCGGATACGCCGTAGCGCGCGCGCACGCTCTCTCCCAATCCCGAGGTGATGGTAAAGATGTGCCGCGCTCCGCGGAGGGCCTGGGCGGCGTCTGTCTCTGCCTGGACCAGCGCTGAAGCAGGAGCGCCTGAGATTTCCAATGCTGCGAGGAAATCGTCCACAAGGTAGAAGGCGTGCGATTTTTGGGTGAGGGCGGCAAAGCGTGCGGCGCGAATCAACATACTGTAATCCGCGCCGATGGGTGAGAAGAGAATATCCGCGGAGGAGCTCTTAAACCTGCTCGCGAGCATTCTGGGTGGCAAGGCGTTGGAGAGGGGCACACCCAGAAGGGGAAGCCGCCGTAATGCTTTGCAGGCCAGGGTGGGCAACAGTGGCAAGGTGCTGCACAGGGGCAGCAGTTCTGGGTCGAGGTCGCAGTCCTTGAAACGGGCCCTGACGGGATAGATGGCAATGGAATCGATATGATCCCGAATCGAGCGCAGGATGGGCGGGCCAGCGCGTAGAAGTCCATGGGCCACGACATTCCGGTGCACGGGAGGATCTTCGGTATAAACGAGGAGGCGTCTGGCGTGTTTTCGGGGAAGAGGATTTGCGGCCGTGAGTGTCTGCAAGTTCGATCCCGCCTCGGGTTTTGGAGGATGACGATCTTCTTCGACGTCGGGGAAGTTTTCTAGATCTCCGAGTGTTGGATCTCAGCCTGACTCGGGACGCCGTTCCATGATTTTTCTTCGAGTTTACGGAGGATGCGTGGAACAAACAGCAGCCAAGGGATCACTTGCACCAGGATAGAACTCAGGATGGTGGACCAGGGAATTGCAACGACGCCGAGGTGTGTCAGGAGCAGGAGCTTCAGGGAGAGGCAGGTGAGGCCGAAGAGGACGGAAATGCCGATCTGGAATCGAATGATCGCCGCGGCGTTCAAGAATGGTCCGACGGTATTGTTGCAGGCCTCAAACAGCGGCCAGATCGCCAAGCCAAGCAGCAGCAGAAAAGGGGGATGGATGCGGCGGCCGACCCACCACTCAAGGATGGTTGGGGCAAGTACGAGGAGCAGGGCTGAGACCACCAGGGTCACGGAAAGAGACAGGGTGAAGGAGCGCTTCATGGTCCGGCGGACCCATGACAAGTCGCCGCGCGCGATTGCTTCTCCGTACGCCGGCCAGAGGGGGGCAAGCAACATGGCGACGAGCACGCCGATAAGTGAGAACATGCGCTGGGGGATGGAGTATTCCGGCACATTCACTGCTCCGAGTGTGCGAGCGATGATGAAGTTATCCGCAGAACTGGCGAGCATGGCGACGAGCTGGAGGATGAAGAAGAGTCCTCCCAACCGGGTGATCTGCGCGATGACGTCGCGGGAGACGAGCGCAAAGTCGGGCCTCAGATCGGGGCGTACGAAGCCGAAAAAATGAGCGGTGTTGAGAGCCACGGCGAGGAGCGGTGCTCCGGAAATGGCAACGACCAAGAGAGGGAGGCCGACGTGCAGGTGAATGCCGGCGATGATGCCGATGAGTCCGGCCAGGCTCCCGCACATCTGCCACAAACCGTAACGATATCCCTGCTGGAGCCCAAGCTGGACGCGCTGCACCACATCCATGGAGATATTGAGGGCAAAGCAGGCGGCGAAGACGAAGAGAGCTGGGCCTGCTTCAGCCCGGGCCAGGGGGGAGAGGACGCGGAAGAAATCGCCCCAATTCACGTAGGAAAACAGGGCGAGGAAGGAGAGGAGCAGGAGAGCCGCAATGGAGCTGAGGATGACGAAGCCGCTGGAGACGACTCGGCGTACGCCTCGCATGTCATCCTGGCCGAAGGCCGTCGCTACCGCGGTCAGGACGCCGTTGCCCACCCCGAAATCAGCGAAGGAAGCCATCGCGAGCACGGAGTTGATGGTCATCCATAGACCAAATCGCTCGTTCCCCAGGTACTTCAGGGTGAGGGGGACGGTGATGAGGGAGGTCCCGACCTGCACGAGCCGGGCCAAGGCTGCGGTACCGCCGGTAATCACCGCGCGGCGGTTCCTCTCTCTCCCGCGCGCGTGATGGTCCAGATTGCCTTGGGATTTCGGGATCAACGTCCGCCGAATCCGATCCAGAAAAGATGCGATCACTCAACGCCCCTGAACCTTTGCGGATTCTGTCTCCCGGTCAGGCGCGGGTCGAAGCTGGTGGTCAAGGCCGGTGGAGACATACGGGATTGGGCGCGATCTAAGCACTTCCATGCCAACTGCGGCGCGACGGAAAGTGCAGTCTTCAATCTCGCCCTCGTGACCTAGCCTATCACCACCTAATCTCCGCCCTAGGGGGAGGAGCGAATCTTGCCGGACGAGGAACGGGAAGCTCCCGAGGAGCGCGGGCTGGGCGGGGCGAGCCATGTCCGATTGTCCGAGCCAGTATACGCGCGGGAGGAGTGGGTGGTTTGGCAGAAACGGGGTGGGGGGGAAGCTGGGCTATCTACTTAAGCGATTTTCTATGTGCGCCGATGAACGCATTAGACGGATATTCCGATATCAGTCAGAATAGTTGTACTTTTCCTGGTCAGGCACGACGGACGACTCCGGGCACGGGCGGGGGATGGTCTGCGTTTTTCTGGATATATGGCGAACTGCGTTTCTTTTCGATTTCTCCTCCGATCCGCGGGCTGGTTGATGGTGCTGTCGCTGGGTCTGGGAGGTGCCAGGCTGCGGGGGTTGAACCCCAGCCGGGCGGTGACGCAGTACATCCAGAGCTCCTGGACGATTGAAAACGGGTTGCCGCAGAACTCGGTGCATGCGATTGCGCAGACGCCGGACGGGTTTCTGTGGCTGGGGACCGAGGAGGGACTGACCCGCTTCGACGGGGTGGAGTTCACGACCTTCAATCATGCGAATACGCCGGGCTTGCCTTCGGACTACATTGTGGCGCTGGCGGTAGGGCGTGATGGCCGGCTGTGGGTGGGCACGGACAGCGGGCTCACGGCGTTCCAGGTGGCGGCGGGAGGGCTGGGGGCGTACCGGGCGTATACGCAGGCCGAGGGGCTGTCGGCGACGGTGGTGACGACGCTGTGGGCGAGTCCCGAGGGCGTGTTGTGGGTGGGGACGCGCAAGGGGCTGAGCCGGGTGGTGGAGGATCGTGCCGAGGCTTGGCCGGGGGTGAAGCCGACGGAGGCGATCACGGCGATCGCCGGCACGAGCGGAACGGTGTGGGTGGGGACGCGGGCGGGGCTGTACCGGATCCGCGGAGGCCAGACCACACGGGTGACGAAGCGGGAGGGATTGCCGAGCGAGCAGATCAGCAGCCTGGCGGCGGCGGGGGATGGATCGCTGTGGGTGGGAATGCTGGCGGGCGGCGTGGCGCAGATCCGGGAGGGTCGGGCGACGGTTCCGCGGGTCACGCTGCCGGTGCGGGATATCGAATCGCTGTTTGTGGACCGGGATGGCGGGGTCTGGATCGGGCTGGACCGGCACGGGCTGGCGCGGCTGTACGAGGGGCGGCTGAGCGTGTACGGCAGCGCACAGGGGCTGCCGAGCGACCGCTGCACGCGGGCGATGTTTGAGGATCGCGAAGGAAGCCTGTGGATCGGGCTACTGGATGCGGGGATGGTGCAGCTGCGGGACGGCAAGTTCGCGGTGTTCGGGAAACCGGAGGGGCTGAGCGGCGACTACGTGGGGGATGTGCTGGAGGCGCGCGACGGGAGCCTGTGGCTGGGCGCGGACAGCAACGGCGTGAATCATCTGTTCGCGGATGGGCGCGTGGAGGTGTGGAACCGAAGCCGGGGATTGCCGAACAACGCGGTGTTCAGCCTGCTGGAGGCGCGGGACGGCAGCATCTGGGTGGGATACCGGAACGGGGAGCTGGCGCAGATCCGCGGGGGTTCGGTGCGGGTGTATCGCGATCCGCAGACGGTGAATGTCTCGCTGAACGCACTGGCGGAGGATGCGGAGGGCGAGCTGTGGCTGGGGTTCTGGGGTAAAGGGCTGGTGCGGTTCGCGCAGGGGAGGTTCGAACACCGGGGCGGCAACGAGCGGGTTTCGCAGATCACGGTGTCGCACGATGGGGTGTTGTGGGTGGCGACGGACGGAGACGGGCTGATGCGCGTGGAGCACGGGTCGGTGAAGCGCTACGACCGGACGCACGGGCTGCCCAGCGATCACGTGATGTACGCATTCCAGGATGCGCGGAAGAACGTGTGGGTGGGCACGGCCAGCGGGGGACTGAGCCTGATCCGCGGGGATCGCGTGGTGTCGTGGGGTTTGAAGGAGGGGCTGTTCGAGGGCACGGTAGGCTCGGTGGTCGCGGATGGGCTGGGCAACGTGTGGTTTGGGGGCGATGCGGGGATCTACCGGGAGCCGGAGGAGGAGCTGCTGCGCACCGCGGAGGCGGGGGGCGGAAGGATTCATCCAGTGCAGTACGGGACTGCCGATGGACTGCGGGCGCGGGAGACGCTGTACGGGGGGACGCCGTGCGTGTGGAAGGGCCGCGACGGGCGGCTGTGGTTTGCGACGATTCGCGGGGCGGCGGTGGTGGACCCGAGGCATCTGGGCGGGAACACGGTGGCTCCGGCGACGCATATCGAGGCGTTCAGTTTCGACGGGCACCCGGTTCCGCTGCGGGCGGGGAGCCGGATTGGGCCGGGGGCGGGCAACATCGAGGCAAGCTTTACGGCGGCCAGCTTTGTGGCGCCGCAGAAGGTGGTGTTTCGGTATCGGCTGGTGGGGTTTGACCCGGGGTGGATTGCCGCGGGCACGCGCCGCAAGGCCTGGTACACGAATCTGCCGGCGGGGAAGTACACGTTTGTGGTGGAGGCCCAGAACAGCGATGGGGTGTGGAGCGAGCAGGGGAGTTCGTTCCCGTTTGTGATTGTGCCGCCGGCATCGCGGACGCCGCTGGCTTATGGCGTGTACGCGGTGGCGGGTCTGCTGTGCGTGTGGGGGCTGCTGGCGCTGCGAACGCGGGCGCTGGTGAAGCGGCATCGGGAGCTGGAGCGACTGGTGGCGGAGCGGACCGAGCAGCTGGAGACGGAGAAGTCGGTGCTGGAGGCGGTGCGGCACGAGCTGCAGGTGCAGGCGACGCACGACGCGCTGACGGGGATGTTCAACCGGGCGGCGATCATGGATCACCTGCAGCGGGAGATCGCGCGGTCGGTGCGGGAGAAGACGGCGCTGGGCGTGGTGGTGGCCGATCTGGATCACTTCAAGAGAGTGAATGACACGTACGGGCACCTGTGCGGGGACCAGGTGATTATGCAATGCGCGGAGCGGTTCCGCAGCGTGATGCGCGGCTACGACCTCCTGGGGCGGCTGGGGGGCGAGGAGTTCCTGATCCTGCTGCCGGGATGGGACCAGGCAACGGCGCCCAAGCGGATCGAGGATCTTCTGCGGGCGATCAGCGGCAAGAGCTTCAAGACGCAGGAGGCGGAGCTGCGGATGACGTGCAGCCTGGGCGTGGCGACGTTCGACCCGAAGGGAGACGACCCGGCTCACTTGGAGGTGCTGCGGCGCGCGGACGCGGCGCTGTACGCGGCAAAGGCGGCGGGGCGGAACTGCGCGCGGGGCGCCGACGCCAGGGATGAAGCCACGCGCTAGCGCCGATCAGCCGCGTTCCGCGATGGGGATCCAGTGCTGGGGGTACTCGGGTCCGATGTAGTCGGCGCGGGGACGAATCCGGACTCGTATTCCGGGTTATGATGCGTGCATCGGTTCAGATGGCATTTAAGGTAACGGATATCCGGGGCGAAATCCTGCCGGTGAGGGAAGAGACCAATGCGCCTATTGAGTGATGTAGAAATCAAATACGAGATTGAAAATCGAACTCCTTCTTTGGTTCAAGCGGTTGACACGAGCGATTGGACATCAAGAGATTCACAAATCCAACCGTGTTCAGTCGATCTAACGATCGGCAGAATACAAGTTCCTGGCGAGTCCGAGAATGGGCCTGTTTATGACTATTCCCTAGACGATGAAGGATATGTCTTAAGAAACGGAGAAACCGCCGTCCTGACCACTCGCGAAACGCTGAATATGCCCCCGAACACAGCAGGAATTGGATTTCCGCCCTCGCACGTCTCCATCAAGGGTCTGCTAATGACCAATCCGGGTC
This sequence comes from Acidobacteria bacterium AB60, assembly GCA_008682415.1. Lineage (GTDB taxonomy): Bacteria > Acidobacteriota > Terriglobia > Terriglobales > Acidobacteriaceae > Telmatobacter. Next base: position 29,276 of record VANK01000010.1, read on the forward strand.
ACGTCGATCCCGGATTTTCCGGACCTATGCACTTTACCGTTATTAATATGGGACGAAGCCCATATCCATTAAGAGTAGGTGATGCGATATGCACACTTTTGCTGTTTGAATTGAATGCTCGCGTAGCCATGGACTGGCATGCCCGTCATCCAGACGCGGCTATTCCCACCACGGGCCTGCGACCTAACGCCGTTAACAGGCTCGCTCGAGATTTCGCTAATGTAGAGGCCCGAGCCCAGGCGATCGCAAGCGAAGCGGTGGATAAGGCGGAATCTAGGGCCACGAGAACGCAGTGGATAGCAGGAACGATCACTGTCGTGTTCGTCACTTTGATTACTGTCGCGTCACAGTTTATACCCTACTATCTAGGCGGAATTGAAGAGGCGAAACGAAACCTTGCTGTGGCACAGTCGGAGCTTGCTAGTCTAAGGGCTCAGGTGACAGAACTCAAAAATCAACTTTCCTCTATTTCTCGCTCGAGTCCGGGCACAGACGGTGCCCAACGTGAGATTAGGCTAGGACACTAAACGAGGTCCTCTCAAATAGAGGAAAACTGATTCCTAGCTTTTGCGATCTCGATGATGTTTAGTAACGGCTTGAACGCCCTGTCAGGCCCCTTTACCGCGGTAATGTGGTAGCCGTCGGCAAGTTTCCGTTTTGCAATCTCAATGATTTCGTAATCGAGTAGGCGCGGCGAGTCAAATTCTTCGATACGCACCTTAAGGCGATCTCCCACCTTGCCCCAATACTTTACAAGGCCATATTCCGAAAACAGGGTAGGCTGAGTTGCAACGGTGAACTGACTTTGGGAGTGCCCTTCGTTCTTTCCGGACTCAAATGTAATGGAAATCCGGTTGAACAGGTCATCCTTTAATGCAAGAGTAATGAACTCGCGGGTGCCCGGAAGAGTGTCATCAAAGTCGATTTCCTCAGGTCTGCACCAGCGTGCATCAGGCCCAAGCTTGGGTATCGAGGATTCGGCGAGTTCACACTCATAGCCAGCGAGAACCACGTGGGTGGTCACGTGCGGATATTCCCAGAGATTCGTGTGAAGATAAGGGAGCAATCTACCTACTTTGATGCGAAGACCGAGTTCTTCTTGAATTTCGCGTGCGATAGCCGCCACTGGCGTCTCACCGAACTCAATTTTTCCTCCCGGTAGTTCCCACTTGCCATCTAGACCTGGTATCCCCGGGGCGCGGCGCATTGAAAGTAGGACATCTCTTCCCCCAGGTGCTTTGATGCACGCGCACACAACGGTGACCAACTTCTGTGGCTTTTCCGATTTGGTCACGGTTTCAGGCATGCTATACAGTCAAGCTGAGACAAGAGAGTCGTCTATCAGGACACAATCTAATCTCAATCCCCACCACTCCTGGACGCAATATACGAGCTGTGGAAACCCGATAGCCGAATTAGAAATATCTGTGGACCGATGTGCAAAATTGGCCTTCTGCATCGAATTTAGGGCAGAACATTCTTGTCTAGCCATGGCTATAGAATGTATGGAAATCAGAATATTCGAAGAAGATGCTGCATGGTCGAGCAGGAGGGGCGAGAGGTGGGTCTTTCTCGACGGACGATTGGCAACCTAGATCTCGATCAATTGGTCGATTCAATCAGCGCAGTCTACGTCACTCACGATCGTGCTCGTCCGCTTTGGGACGTGTGGTCGCATGCCCTGCATCACGCAGCGGCAATTGCTGAAGAAGCCCGAAAGTTGGACTGTCCAGGAGCGCCGGAATCGAAGCTTAGACAGGAAATTGCAGATTTCACTTTCTGGTTACTCACGACAATATTTAAGTTGAGAGGACGACTGGGTGAGCGCGTGCATGAATTCCCCGTTCGCGACTCCCTTGTGAGGATTTCTGGAAGGGCAGCAGATCTCCTGTGGAATCGTTATCCCGGCTTGTGCCCATGGTGCAACTGTCCAGCTGAAGCCTCTCCTTTCACATACGAGCAGGAGCTGTGGAAACAATGTGGATGCGATCAGAAAGATAGCCAGAGGGAGACCAAAAGCAAGGATGCTCTTCGCGAACGCGCCATGATAACGCGAAGAACTGCAGCTCTCAACGCTGATAAGCGCCCCAAATCCATCGATCAGTGGCAAGCGGCGATTGATGAAATGTATAGATCTCGCCGTTTGCGGCTATCTTTGAAGGACATATCCCTTCATCTTCTCGAGGAAATGGGGGAAGTGGCAGATGGGATGATCCGAATGTACACCTTCCTCGAAAAGGATCTCGGGAATCTCCAGACTGAGTTGTACGCACGCCAACGACGTCTCGATGATGAGTTAGCGGATGTATTTTCTTGGCTCTTGACACTTGTGGGGAAGTTGGACCTAATGGACAACGACACAGATTTGAGCAGAGGATACGCTCTCCTCTCCCAAATACTGTGGGACCAGTATGGCAACGATGAAAAAGAAGCATTTGAATGCCGACACTGCAACTCCCGGACTTGCAAATGCGATATCGTCATCCTCAACGACCAGGACCAAATAGATGGTCTTTTCCTTCGGTGAGCGCAATAGGGAAACCTTGCCAATATCTTCAGCGCAAGGTGTCCCTATGTAGATCTGTGTCGACGGATGATTGGTGAGCCATCCAGTAGATGATCAATTCTGAAGTCAAGGAATATGCTTGGTGCTTCGTTGGCGACAATGGAGAGCAATTCGGCGGCAACGAGTCGCATTTCGATGTCGCCCGGGATAGTGCCTCGAACCTGAAAAAAGTGCCTGAGCGCTCGCGCATTGGCACTCATCACAATCTTCGTCTCAGTCGCATTGGGCAGGACGCTTCGTGCTGCCGAACGGATGGCGCGAGTTAACTCTCGCTTCTCCAGATCTTCTGACATCGGGCCGCCGTTTTGCGAAAGCAGTGCGTTGATGGATGAATAAGCCTGAAGTGTCGTGCGAATGGCCTTTTCCCAGGCCTCCTTGGCTTCGGGGAATGACTCCAGATGCGCAGGCATAACGAATTCCGCATCCCGCTCGTCATGGTACTGCTGAGACAATTGACTAAATGCGAAGCCGACCCTATGCCGAACCAGTTGGTGCGTAAATGCACGCGAAATGTTCGTTATCAGGAAAGTCCACGAAGCATGTTCTAGTACGCTTTCGTGACCTTGGGTAATCAAGTTCATAATAAAATCTCTGTTCGTTCTGGGTGATTGCGCGGAGCCGAAAGACATATAGCAGATCCGCCCCGCAACTTCTACAAGTTCCTCCGGAATGGTCGCGCCTGGAGTTCGACGCCATTCAAGATTTTGATCCTTTAGGAATGCTGCAATTTCTGCAATGTCGACCTGGAGACGGCCTATCAGTCGGATTTTGGGAGTTGTCATTTGATCTCCAAGACCAGCGGCCCTCGACACAGCGGGAGGCTCGACAGCCAGTGTATTCTCTCTTCGCACCGACAGGGCCTCTAGTCAGCTTGGGAACGAAAGCTAGCCGCGTTCCGCGATGGGGATCCAGTGCTGGGGGTACTCGGGTCCGATGTAGTCGGCGCGGGGGCGGATGAGGCGATTGTCGTCGAGCTGCTCGATGACGTGGGCTGCCCAGCCGGCGATGCGGGAGACGGCGAAGATGGGCGTGTAGAGATCGATGTCGATGCCCAGCGTGGCGTAGGTGGAGGCGGAGTAGAAGTCGACGTTGGCGTTGAGCTTTTTTTCCTTGTTGATGTAGAGCTCGATGGCGCGGGACATCTCAAACCACTTGGGCTGGCCGGCGTCTTTGCCGAGCTGCTCGGACATGCGGCGCAGGTGGGTGGCGCGCGGGTCCTCAGTCTTGTAGACGCGGTGGCCGAAGCCGGAGATCTTCTGCTTGGCGTTGAGCATGTTCTTGACGTAGTCGACGGGGTCGGCGCCGGCTTTGTCGATGGTGTGGAGGAGGCGCATGACGCCTTCATTGGCACCGCCGTGCAGGGGCCCCTTAAGGGCGCCGATGGCGCCGGTAATCGCCGAGTGGATGTCAGAGAGGGTGGCGGCGATGACGCGGGCGGCGAAGGTGGAGGCGTTGAGCTCGTGGTCGGCGTGGAGGATGAGGGCGATATCGAGGGTGCGGGTGGCCGTATCGGAGGGCTTGACGCCGTTGAGCATCCAGAGGAAGTTGGCGGCGTGGGAGAGGGTGCGATCGGGGGGGACGATGTCGAGGCCTTTGCGGATGCGATCGTAGAGGGCGACAATCATGGCAATCTGCGCGGTGAGGTTGTAGGCCTTGCGGACGTTTGCGTCGTGGGAGTTGTCCTTCTCGTCGGCGTCATAGAAGCTGAGCGCCGAGACGGTAGTTCGCAGCACTTCCATGGGAGTGGCGGACTTGGGGAAGGTGCGGAGCATGTCGATGATGCGCATATCCAGCTCGCGGGCGAGGGCGAGCTGCTGCTGGAATTCGCGCAGGGCGAGAAGGTTGGGCAGATGGCCGTTCCAGAGGAGATAGGTGGTCTCCTCGAAGCTGGAGTTTTCGGCGAGCTCGTGGATATCGATGCCGCGATAGGCGAGCACGCCTGCTTCGCCATCGATCCAGCAGATTCCGGAGTTTGCCGCGACGATGCCTTCCAGTCCCTTTCCCGCTACAGCTGTCGACATGATGGTGTGAATCTCCCTCTTTTGTGATGGTTTCAGCCGGCAATTTGGGCGGCAGACTGGGGCATTCTCCGTCCCCTTTCCGCGAACGCAGATGCGTTTGCGGGGTCTCCGGAGATGCCCGGAGCCGTGAAATGCAGCAAAGTCCTTTATAGCGTAGGCATTCGATGGTTGTCACGGCAGGCGGGACGGGGAGGGAGGAGTGCTGCGCGGGTGGTGCAAACATGGCGAAGGTTTTTTCTGCAGAGAAACGCGGGTTCTTATAAGCTGTAATTTCCCGAAGAAGACGCGGCTGTTTGGATTGAAGTGGACTTGAAGCGGTCCGAACAGGCGGAGATGAGCGCATACGGGCCCTGACGTGAGGCGTCTAACGGGATACAGGAACAAATAAAAGGGCAGAGGACCTGGGCTGCCCAGGAGATGAAAGCGCGATGAGTGAGTTGGATGATGCCCCCCGGAGTTATTCCGGAGCGTTTATTGCGGCATTAGCGGTGGCACTGCTGGCGGCGCTGGGGTCGCTGGTATGGGCATGGACGCTCAGCGGGAAGATTGCGGCGCAGCAGACGGAGTTGCAGGAAGCCAAGCAGCGGAACGTGGAGCTGAGCGCGGACCTGCGGGAGACCAATGCGAAGCTGCGGGTGACCGCCGATGAACTGGGGAAAAGCCTGGGGTTGACGCAGAAGCAGATGGACGAGCGGGCGCGCCAGATTGTTGCCCGCGAAGAGGCGGAGAACCGGCGACTGGAGAATGCGCAGAAGGAGACGGCGCAGCAGGTGAGCGCGGTGGCGACGGACGTCTCGACGGTGAAGACGGACGTGGGCGGGGTGAAGACCGACCTGGGCAAGACGCAGACGGACCTGGCGGGGGCGATCAGCAAGCTCACTTCGATGCAGGGGGATTTAAGCAGCCACTCGAGCCTGATTGCGCGGAATCATGACGAACTCGAGGTGTTGAAGCACAAGGGCGACCGGACGTACTACGAGTTCACGCTGGACAAGGGCAATCGCAAGCCGGTGGGCACGGTGAGCCTGGAACTGAAGAAGACGGACGCGAAGAAGAGCAAGTTCACGCTGATTGTGTACGCCGATGACAAGAAGTATGAGAAGAAGGACCGGAACCTGAATGAACCGCTGCAGTTCTACAGCGGGAAGGATCCGGCGCTGTACGAGATTGTGGTGAACTCGATCAATTCGAAGAACCAGGTGGCGGGGTACCTGTCGACGCCGAAGGGCGCACCGGCGCCGCCGGTGGGGCAGTGAAACTGTGAAGAAGTGAAGAAGCGAAAAGAGTGAAAAAGTGAAGTGAACGAGTGAAGAAGTGAAAACAAAAGGCCCGGCGATTGTGCCGGGTCTTTTGCTTTTGGGGGCGGAGGTTGAGCTGGTTGATTGCGGCGGGCAGCGCACTTGTTGTAAGAATGTTTCCACACGTACCGCAATCCACGAACTGAGGAGCAGCCTTCATGGCCCCTGACGCCTCGCCGCACACCCTTGCCGTCACGATCGAGCGCTTTGGGGAGAAGTGCCTGCTGGGCTGCGCAGGGGATCTGGCGGGGTCGGGATGCAGTTTTCTGGTGGCGCAGGTGACGGAGGCGCTTCCGGGCAGCAAGGTGATCGAGCTCGACCTGGAGCGAGTGGAGTTCGTCGACAGCATGGGGCTGGGAACGCTTGTTCGACTGCACCGCACGTGCAAGGAGGCAGGATGCCGGCTGCTGCTGGTGAACGTGAACGGCCGGATCCGGGAGCTGCTCAACCTGACGAATCTGCACGGAGTGTTTGTCTAGCGGAGAGATTCGGGAACGGAGGGTCCGGCGGGCGCCGGGCCTTTTTTGTTGGCGCGGAGCGGACGCGAACCTGATGCGATCTTTACGCCTGACTTGCAAGAATGGAGATTCGCCGCGATCCCCACGAACCAACCTTGGCCCATTGCGCCGCAAAGGGCCGCTTTGCCAAATCAAATGGGAGTCCGTACGCGATGGAGATTGCCCGACCGAGCGCAACGCCGGAGGAGGCCCCCGCAGCACGATCGATAGACCCGCGCACCGGGGAGCGGTTGCAGCGGATTATCGACCAGACCTACGCGCGTTTCAAGGATGTGGATGACGGCGCCGTGGCGACGTACATTCCGGAGCTGGGGAAGGCGAACCCCAAGGATTTTGGAATCTGCCTGGTGACGGTGGATGGGCAGGTGTTCACGGCGGGGGACTGGGAGAAGGAGTTTACGATCCAGTCGATGTGCAAGCCGTTCGCGTTCCAGATGGCGCTGGAGCGGCTGGGCACGGAGAAGGTGCTGCGGCACGTGGGCGTGGAGCCGAGCGGAGAGGCGTTCAACTCGATCGAGTTCGATCCCAAGTCGGGGCGCCCGTTCAACCCGATGGTGAATGCCGGAGCGATTGCTGTGGCTTCGCTGCTGAAGCAGCGGCCGGTGCAGGCGGGAGTGGACGCGTTCTTACGGCAGATGGGAAGGGCGGCGGGACGGGAGCTGCGCATTGACGAGTCCGTGCTGGCTTCCGAGACGGGGACGGGGAACCGCAACCGGGCGATTGCCTACATGCTGCTGAACTCGGGAGTGATCGACGAGGAGGTTCTGGAGAGTTTGCATCAGTACTTTGCGCAGTGCTCGATGCTCGTGAACTGCCGGGACCTGGCGATGATGGCGGCGACGATGGCGAATATCGGGAACCAGCCGCGGACGGGGGAGACGGTCTTCGACTTCCAGCACATCAAGCACGTGCTGGCGGTGATGTTCAGCTGCGGGCTCTACGATTATGCCGGTAACTGGGCATTCGAGGTGGGACTGCCGGCGAAGAGCGGGGTCTCGGGCGGGATCTTCGCGGTGGTGAACCGGCAGTTGGGGATCGGGGTGTATTCGCCGAAGCTGGACGGCCAGGGCAACAGCGTGCGGGGGATCCTGGCGTGCAAGGAGCTTGCAAACCGGTTTGGGCTGCACGCCTTCGAGTTCAGCAACGTGGGATCGAGCTTCATGCAGTGGGTGCTGTGAGGGGGCGCGAAGGGCAGCGGGCGCGGAGATCATCGCGGCGCGATTTTTGTACAATGCGGCGATGATCGCAACGAGAGTTCTGATTGCTTTGGCGGCAGCGGGGATTTGGCAGGCGGGAGCGGCGTCCCCGGGAGTTCTTTACGCGCAGACATCCGAAGCGGCGACGCAGGCGGCGATTGAGCGTGTGGAGAAGATCGATCCGAAGGTTCACGCGGTGATCGCGCTCGATCCGACGGCGCTGGAGCAGGCGCGAGCGATCGACAAGAAGAGCGGGGCGCATGGAGTTCTGTACGGCTACGCGATCCTGATCAAGGACAACATCGAGAGCGATGGGCCGCTGCCGACGACGGCCGGCAGCCTGGCGCTTCGGGAGAACGTGACGCACCGCGATGCGCCGCTGGTAAAGCGGCTGCGCGCGGCGGACGCGGTGATCCTGGGCAAGACGAATCTTTCCGAGTGGGCGAACATCCGGTCGAGCGGGTCGATTTCGGGATGGAGCGCCGTGGGCGGACAGACGCGGAATCCGTTTGCGCTGGACCGCGATCCGTGTGGGTCTTCATCGGGGAGTGGAGCGGCGGTGGCGGCGGGCGAGGTGGAGGCGGCGATCGGGACGGAGACGGATGGGTCGATCACCTGCCCGGCAGCGATCAACGGCGTGGTGGGATTGAAGCCCACGGTGGGGCTGGTGAGCCGCAGCCGGATTGTGCCAATCAGCGCGAGCCAGGACACGGCGGGGCCGATTGCGATGGATGTAACGATGGCGGCGAAGGTGCTGCGGGCGATTGCCGGGTCGGATGCGGAGGATGCGGCGACGAAAGAGGCCGATGCGCATGTGACGGACTATGCGGCGGCGCTGAAGCCTGAGGCGTTGAAGGGGGCGCGCATCGGGGTGTTGCGATTCGCGACGGGATGGTCCGCGGGGACGGACAAGGTCTTCGAGCAGGCACTCGCGGTGCTGAAGGCGCAGGGCGCGACGCTGGTGGACATCAAGGAGTTCAAGGACCGGGACAAGATCGGGGAGGCGGAAGGGCTGGTGTTGAACACCGAGTTCAAGGCCGGGATCAACGCCTACCTGGCGACGACGCCGGCGGCGGTGAAGGCGCGAACGCTGGCGGACCTGATCAAGTTCAACGAGGAACATGCGGATCGGGAGCTGGGGTTGTTTGGGCAGGAGACGTTTGTGAAGGCGGAGGGGACGAAGGGGCTGGATGATCCCGAATATAAGAAGGCGCGGGAGACGTCGCTGCGCCTGGCCGGGAAGGAAGGGATCGACGCGATGCTGGCGAAGGATCACCTGGATGCGCTGGTGTGTCCGACGATGCCGCCGGCTTGGAAGATTGATGCGGCGAACGGCGATCAGATCGGCGGAGGCGGTGCGGGCGGGCTGGCGGCGGTGGCTGGGTATCCGCACCTGACGGTGCCGATGGGCGCGGTGATGGGGCTGCCGGTGGGGCTGTCGTTTCTTGGTCCGGCATGGAGCGAGGCGCGGCTGCTGGGGTTTGGGTATGCGTTCGAACAGGCGGCACAGGTGCGATTGAAGCCGGCGTTTGTGCCGAGTATCGAAGGCGAGGCGCCGGTGGCGCCGCTGCTGGAGCCGATGAAGGGGCGGTAGGGATACGAGTTCTTAGTTGCGAGTTGAGAGGTGCGAGGGGTTGGGTCAGGGGACTTTGGAGGGTGGCGGGGTGTAGGGGAGCATGTCGAGGGAGCGGTCCTGGACGTCGTCGACCAGGTCGCCGTATTTGGCGGCGGTCGCTTTCTTGATGGCGACCCACTCGGGGTCGGCGAGGAAGGCCTTCCAGGCGGAGGTTTGGGTGGGGCGGTCTTTCCAGCGCAGGAGGTAGACGAATTCGGCGTGGCCGTCGGGGCCTGCCTGTGACGTGAAGACGATGTCGAAGCCGTAACGCTTCATGATGGGCATGCACTGGTCGCGGAAGCGGTCGTGAAAGTGAACCTCGTTGCCGGGATGGATCTTGTAGATGCGCAGCTGGTAGACGGGGGACTGGGCGTGCGCGATTGTGGCGATAGCGAGGAGGGCGAGGAAGAAGAGCTTCTTCATAAGGGTGATGCGCAGCCCGCCGGTCGAAAGGGGGCTGCGATGCTGGGAACAGGGTAGCCGAATGCCCTGGTGGGCTGCAGGATACCGGAGGAGTATGGGAGGTCGGCTGATCGTTGTGTCGCCATGAATGGATTCCGTCATGGACGTTGATGGGCGCGCGCGAGGGCCTACTCTTCGCTCGGAATGCTGTGTTAGCTTTAGAAATCTGGAAAATGGATAGCGTGATATTGAAGTTGGAGTTTGCTTCCTCTTGAGACGGCATAGGGATTGGAGAAGGCGGTGCGGGGCCGCGACCCTGACTGTGGCGGGAGCCTGCGCGCTGCTGGGGAGCGCAAGCTGCGCGGCTCAGAACGGCAGCGTGGTGGTGCAGCCGGGGGCTCCGGGCGAGCCGACCAAGACTCTGCCGGCGGACACGCACGGGACGCTGCCGCCGATTGCTGCCGCAGATGTGGCGTTCATGCAAGGGATGATCATGCATCACTCGCAGGCGGTGGAGATGACGGACCTGATTCCATCGCACACCGAGAACCAGGAAGTGCGAGCGATCGGGGCGAAGATTGCGAGTTCGCAGGCGGACGAGATCCGCATGATGCAGCGGTGGCTGAAGGCGCGGGGACAGGCGACGTCGATGGCGATGCCGGGGATGCCTGATATGGATATGAACGGCAAGCCGATGACGCCCATGCCGGGGATGCTGACGCCGGAGCAGATGGCGGCGCTCAAGGCGGCGCGGGGAGCGGAGTTCGACCGGCTGTTCCTGACGGGGATGATTCAGCACCATGGGGGAGCGCTCGTCATGGTGAAGGATCTTTTCGACACGGCGGGCGCGGGGCAGGACGCGGAGATCTTCGAGTTTGTTACGGATGTGGACAACGGCCAGCGGGCCGAGATCAAGATCATGCAAAAGATGCTGGAGGAGATGCATTGAGAGTCATGGGAACTTTGGGCAAGCAATTGCCGTTGGCAGCATTGACCGCAATCGTTCTGTATGCAGGCGCGGGCCTGCTGGGTGCGCAGGAGCAGAAGCCTGCGGAGACGCCGTCGGCGCAATCAGGTTCGGACCAGGAGCAGCCCAAGGCGGGGGAGAACAAGAAGACGCCCGCGGAGGAAGAGGAGGAGTTTGCGCCCAAGCCGGCGCCGCCGCTGCCTCCGGGAATGACGGGTGCGGATGTGAACGATCCGCGCGCGAAGCTGAAGCCTGGGATCTATGACGCGGGCGAGACGGCCATGGGCATGAAGCATGTGGCATTTGTGAAGAAGCCGGATGCGTTTCAGCTGAATGCGTCGTCGCCGGATGATCCGGTGGTGCAGAAGACCGTACGGATGCTGGGCGTGGGCAATCCGGCGAAGATGCCGAAGGCAATGCAGACGGTGATCGCGCAGCTGGCGTTTGCCAATTCGGATTTTGCGTTCCAGGGGAACCACCTGTTCCAGGGAAATTTCTACGGGATGAGCATCTACGATATCTCGAACCCGGCGAAGATCAACCTACTGACTACGATGGTGTGTCCGGGCGGGCAGGGCGATGTCTCGGTGTACAAGAACCTGATGTTTATGAGCGTGGAGATGCCGAACGGGCGGGTGGACTGCGGGGTCCAGGGATTTCCGCCGGAGCCGCCGCCGGCTCCAGGCCATGAGAAGGAGCGGCGGCTGCCGACACCGCAGAAGGATCGATTCCGCGGGGTGCGGATCTTCGACATCTCGGATATCAAGAATCCGAAGCAGGTGGCGGCGGTGCAGACGTGCCGCGGCTCGCATACGCACACGCTGGTGGAGGATCCGAACGACAAGGACAACGTGTACATCTACGTTTCGGGTACGTCGTTCGTGCGGCAGTCGGAGGAACTGGAGGGTTGTTCGAATGCGGCTCCGGACAAGGATCCGAACACGGCGCTGTTCCGGATCGAGGTGATCAAGGTGCCGGTGGCGCATCCCGAGGAGGCGAAGGTGGTCTCGAGCCCGCGGGTGTTTATCGATCCGCGTACGGGCGCGCTGAACGGGTTGAACAACGGCGGCAGCCATGACAAGGGCGAGGAGAAGCCGGCGGACACGAACCAGTGCCACGACATCACCGTGTACTCGGCGATTGGACTGGCGGCCGGAGCGTGTTCCGGCAACGGCATTCTGCTGGATATCAAGGACCCGGTGAATCCCAAGCGCGTGGATGCGGTGAATGATCCGAATTACTCGTACTGGCACTCGGCGTCCTTCTCGAACGATGGGACGAAGGTGGTGTACACGGACGAGTGGGGCGGGGGCCTGGGGGCGCGCTGCCGGGCGAACGATCCCAACAAGTGGGGTGCGGACGCGATCTTCAGCCTGAAGGACAACAAGCTGAGCCTGGCGTCGTATTACAAGCTGCCGGCGGCGCAGGGCGACACGGAGAACTGCGTGGCCCACAACGGGTCGCTGGTTCCGGTGCCGGGCCGCGATATCGAGGTGCAGGCGTGGTACCAGGGCGGGGTGTCGGTGATGGACTTCACCGATCCGGCGCATCCGTTCGAGATTGCATATTTCGATCGCGGGCCGATTGACGACAAGATGCTTGTGCTGGGCGGCGACTGGTCAGCGTACTGGTATAACGGCACGATCTACGGGTCAGAGATCGCGCGCGGCGTGGATGTCTTCGAGCTGACGCCGACAAAGTTTCTGACGCAGAATGAGATCGACGCGGCGAAGACGGTGCACGTGAACGAGCTCAACGTGCAGGATCAACAGAAGCTGGAGTGGCCGGCAAAGCTGGTGGTGGCGAAGGCCTATCTCGATCAGCTGGCCCGGTCGCAGGCGCTCTCCGCGAAACAGCTGGGCGATCTGCAGAAGGCGATCAAGAGCGCGGAGCGGTCGCACCTGAAGGGGAAGAGCGCGGCGAAGCTGAGCACGATGGCGAACGGGCTGGATCGCTCGGGCGCGAAGACGCCGGGGGATGCGGCGCGGCTGGAGGCGCTGGCGGAGATTCTGAAGCATCCGGTGGCGTGATAGAAGCAGGGAACAGGGAAGAGGGAATAGGTCAGGAGGCCCGGCGCTGAAGCCGGGCCTCTTGATTTGGGGGGCTGGTGGGGTGGACGAGCGATTCTGAACGCGGGTGGCTACGCGGATTTGCCGGGGTGGACGGGGATGGTGACCGAGCCCATGCGGCCGGAGTTCTCGTCGAGGACGATGATCCGGATGGAGTCGGTGCCCGGTGCGAGCTCGAACTGCTGATCGAAGGGGATTCCGTCGCGCATGTACTTCTGATAGCTGGGTGAGTGCAGGCGCAGATAGATGGACTGGCCGGAGACCTGCGCCTTCATGCCCGCGGCAGGCCGCTGGACGAGGAAGACGTCGAGCTTGTCGGTCCACAGGCTGTCTTTTTGCGCCACCGCGAGATCGGCGGCGGCGATCCCGATCCTGACGGTGCGATTTTGCGAGTCGGGCACAAGATTGGCGGTCAAGCCGATCTCGGCGACGTTGTCGGGCTGCATGGCGACATCGCGGAATCGATTCTTGAGTGAGGTGGACTCCTGGCGGTAGAAGTAGCCCTTGCGATAACGGAGATCCACCTTCTTCTGGCCGGGGATCTTGATGCTGATGAGGTGGTATTTGTCGTCGGCTGCCTGCGGGGGAGCGAAGCTGAGCTGGTATGTGGCGCGGCCGTAGGCGGCGACGTCATCGAACTCGCGGATTAGGTCCGAGGCGCGGCGGAAGGCCTGGCCGCCGGTGGCGTCGGCGATTTCGCGGTATACGCCCTGGATGGAGTGGAGGTCCTGCTGCATCTGTGCGGTGACGCGGCCGGGAGCGAGCTCTTTGCCGCAGGTGTTGATGTCTCCGCCCAGGGTGAGCTCCATGCCCGCGGCGCCTGCCTGTCCGGCTCTGCTGCCCGCGGTGACCGCGCCGCAGCTGCCCACTTGATTCGCGGTTGCGGTGGGATTCAGCTGCACGTTTCTTTCGCCGATGTTGGCGCCGATGCCTCCGGCTTCGAGGCGCGAGGCGTCGAGGGGATAGACGCTGACGTGGGCCTCGTTCATGGCCTCCTGAGCGTGCAGGGCGGCGGGCTCGATGTTCCGGCTTCCGACATTGACTTCGATGGAGTTGCTGGTCCAGTCGGCGAGCACATTGTCGCTGGCGATCCAGATCAGGTTTTTGTGGCCGGCAATGGTGGCGAGATGGCGCGCAAGGAACACGAGCGCCGACAGCGCATCCTGGCCCGGAGCATCGCCCAGTTCGCGGAGTTGCGGGTCGAGCGCCTGCACCTGGGCGTCGCGGTCAGCGACGCTGCGGCCGCCGTTGACTGAGAGCAGATCTTCGGTGTTGTGGACGTATTCCATCGCCTGGCGGTTTCGCGCTTCCTGTTCCTGCGCGAGCGCGGTATTCGCGGCGCTGGGAGTCCATTTCGCGACCAGATCGGCGATCGGCTGGTGGTCGGTGGTGACTTCCTGGAGAAGTTGAAAGCTGCCCCGGTTCATGACGTAGACAGCCACCCGCTCGTTGTCATGAAGTCCCCTGAGGAAGCGGACCAACTGCTCACGCACATTGACGAAGTCGTCGATGGAGAGGGAGTTGTCGATGAGCAGGATGAGGGTGTTCTGAGCCTCCGCGGGAGCGGGGTTGTCGGGAGCGGGCGGCCGGTTGGAGAAGGCAGGCTGGGCTGGGGCCGGTGTCCCGGATGCGGTGGTTTTGGCGGCGACCGAGGCGGGGGAGGAGAATGACCGCAGATCGACTTTGACGCCGTTGTCGTAGACCTCGATGCCGGCGGGATCGAGGTTTGTGACGGGTCTGCCTTTCTTGTCGAGCGCGACGAGGCTGACGTCGACCAGACGCGCGCTGATGCGATAGGGCGTGGAGGACTCCGCAGAAGTGGAGAGCGCCGGCTTGTCGGGGAGACTGCCGGCGCCGGTGACGTAGACCTCGGGAATCTCCGGCGCGGGCGGCGGCGAAGGCGGTGTCTCCGCGGCGACCTCGCTGGAGGCGGCTGGCGCGTCTGCTGGAGGTGTGGCGGCGACGGTTACTTCGGCCGGCCTGGTGTTCTCCGCCGAGGAAGGAGGGTTTGGTTGGGTGTGATTCGCAGCCAGTTGCTGCTCTTCCTTGTGCGAGAGGATGCGGAGATCGGTATGGAAGAGATGGTAGTTGCGGAAGGCGACGTCGTTGAGGAAGACCTGCCGCGGCGCATGGGTCAAGGCCGGAAGGCTGGTGCTGGCAACGGTCGCGCGGGTGTTGGAAGAGGTGGCTGTTTGCCGTTGCGCGAAGGTGTCGAGGACCGCCTTGGACTCAGGAGCGAGGGCAAGAGCGATGCCGCGGACGGGACAGAGGTAGGGCTTGCCGCCCAGATCGACGGGGCCGTATTCGACCAGGAGGGCGGCGTGCGCGATGGGGTTCTCCGGCTCCAGGTCGGCGATGACGGTCACGCGCAGGATGGTTCCGCTGTCGGGGTCAAGGGTGATCTCGCCGTGGTAGCCGGATCGCTGGGATAGGAACTTGACCTCCATGCCGTAGGACTCAGTGACGCAGCAGAAGCGGATGTCGTAGTGCGATTTTTCTTTGGGAACGGAATAACGGAAGACCGCCAGCAGCGCGGCGCCGTTCAGTTCCCAGTGGCTCCAGGCGAGCTGGCTTTTGGCGGCATCCATGACGACGGTGCCGAGGATGGGTCCGAACTCACCCCAGGTGGTGAGGCCCTTCTCCATGGCGCGTGGCTTGGACGTCTTGAGGGGAGACGTATCGAGGAATTCGTGGCCGTCGCGGTAGTAGACAGTGGCCGTCGTGCGGCTCACTGATCGCAGCGAAGCGTCGATGTCTTCGCCGGCGGAATCGGGGCGGCCTTCGAGGCGGGTGGTTTCGCGGGTGGCGAAGAGGTTGGGAAGCAGGGGAAGAGTCTTCGCCAGGTAGCGGACGGTGAGCGCGAGCATGCGCCGCTGATCGGCCTGTTCCGGCGCCGCAGTCGCGGGGATTTCCCCGGGCGGCGGGGCGAGGAAGGCTGATTCGTCGGCAAGGGCGAGTAAGGCCTGACGCGATTTTTCCCCCGCAAGCTGGGCTCGCATCTGCTCATACCGCACCGTGCTCAGACGCTCGGTGAGCTGGAGCGCGCCGATTTGCCTGGCCTGCTCGGCGTCCCCTTTGCCCTTGACGGAGGAGAGCAGATGCTCGAGGCCCTGGATGGAGATCCGGCCGGATGCGGACTGGCCGGGGGCGCCGGTCGCCAGCGCAAGCGCGATAAAGAAGTTCGAGAGCAGCCGTTTCGCCGTCATCAGGTCCTCGCCAAGCGGAGAGAAGGGTGAAATGCAGGAAATCGTTTCCGCCAGAGACTATGTCTGATTGGACCGGAGGAGTCAACGGCGGTTACGCGTCTGCAGCGCCGCTTGCGGATGAAAACAGGATCAGGTTCTTGGAGCGAGAAAAAGCCCGGACAGGCGCCGGGCTTTTTCTCGAGTGGTTTGCGTGGACCATTTTGCGGTCGGCGTTACTCCATGCGCAGGGTCTTGATGGGATCGATGGCCGCGGCACGCATGGCCGGGACCCAGGAGGCCACCAGGGCGATGGCGATCATGACGATGGGGACTGCGCCGTAGGTGATGGGATCGACGGCCTTGACCTCGAACAACGAGCCGCGGAGGAGGCGTCCGAGCAAGCTGGCGGTGATGAGACCGGCCGCCGAACCGCCGAGAGCCAGCAGCAGACTCTGGGTGACGATCGACTTGACGATCTGCCAGCGCTGGGCGCCCAGGGCGATGCGGATGCCGATTTCGCGCGTTCGCCAGCTGACGATGTAGGCGATAAGGCTGTAGACGCCCACCCCGCCGATGGCGAGTGCAAGCGCGCCGAAGGAGAGGAGGAGGATGGTGATGGCGCGGGAGGAGGCCTGCGTGGAGGCGACGACTTCGTTCATGGAGCGGATGCGGGTGATAGGGACGGAGGGATCGAGATTGAAGACGGTGTTGCGCAGGGCCTCAGCGGAGCCCTGCGTCGTGGCTTGGGAACGCAGGAGCACGTAGAGCACGGGGCGTTCGCGCGCCGGCGTGAGAGGGAGGTAGAGTTCCTCGCCGAAGTTGCCGGTGAGGCCGCCTTCATGGGTATTGTTAACGAGACCCACGACGGTGAGGGCGTGGTCGGGGGCCCAGACGGCAGGAGAAGGCTCGTCGCCCACGTTGAGGAGGTGCTTGCCGATGGGGTCCTGATTGGGCCACAGCAGATCGGCCATGCGCTGATTGATGACCACGGCCCGGCTGGCGCCGGAGGTGTCCTGCTCGTCGAGGAGGCGGCCGCGGACGAGGGTGAGGCGCAGGGCGGAGAAGTATCCCGGAGAGACGGTGCGGCTGGTGGCGACGCGGGCTCCTTCGCGTGGGGCGCGGGGGTGATTTTCGGCGTCGTAGACGTAGTTGCCCTGCTGGGCGACGAGGGGAAGCGAGTCGGCCAGAGCCACGCTCTGTACGCCGCCCGCACCCTGGAGACGCTGGAGAAGAGTCTGGAAGAAGGCGCTGCAATGGCCTTTGGTCTGGCAGGCGTTGGCGTCCAGCGCGACTTCGGCGGTGACGACGCGATCGGGACGGAAGCCGGGATCGACCTGGGAGAGGCTCCAGAGGCTATGCAGCATGAGTCCGGCAAAGGTCAGCACGACGACGGAGAGGCCGATCTGGCCAACGACGAGGAACATGGAGGTCCGGAACTGGCCGGTGCGGCCGGCGACTCCGCGGCTGCCGGACTGGAGGGCATCGCGGAGATCGCGGGAGGCCATCTGCAGCGCGGGGATCAGGCCGAAGAGAAAGCCGGTGAGCAGGGAGGTGGCGGCGGCGAAGACGAAGACGGGCCAGTGGAGGCCGACGTCGGCGAGACGCGGAGTATCGGCGGGAAGGAGGGTGACGAGCGCCTTCATGGCGAGAGCGGCGGTGGCGAGTCCGACGGCGCCGGAGAGCAGGCCCAGGACGATGCTCTCGGAGAGAAGCTGACGAACGAGGCGGGTGGCGGAGGCTCCCAGGGCGCCGCGGATGGCGATCTCGCGCGTGCGTCCGGCAGCACGGGCGAGCATGAGGTTGGCCACGTTGGCGCAGGCGATGAGGAGGATGAGGCCGACGGCCGCGAAGAGCAGGAGGAGGCGCGGGCGCATGGCGCCCACCTGGGACTCGAGAAGCGGAACGACGGTCATCTCGGAGGCCCAGATATCCGGCATCCGGAAGGGGAACTGCGGGAGCAGGAAACGATGCAGGCGGTGGAGCTCCGATTGCGCCTGCTGCGGGGTTACGCCTGGCTTGAGGCGTCCAAAGCCGCGCAGGTCGAAGGCAAACCAGGGGCCGAAGACGTCTCCGCCCTTGAAGGTAACGGGGGTTACGAACTGCGTCTCGGCGTAGGGGAAGTGGACGCCGGCAGGCATGACGCCGGCGATGCGGCGGGATACGCCGTCGATGCGTATGGTCTGGCCGATGACGGCAGGGCTCGAAGCGTATTGCTGCCGCCAGTAGCCATAGCTCAGCACCACGACGGGATCATGGCCGGCGATGCCGTCTTCCGGGGTGAAGAGGCGGCCCACGGCAGGATGGATGCCTAACGTATCGAACGCATTGGCCATGACCTCGGCACCGAAGACGCGCGTGGAGGAGGACGCGTCGCCGACGTTGGCTTCGGCGTTGGGGCCGAATCCGCTGACCGAGGAGAGTGTCTGAGAGCTCTGGCCGAGGGCGCGAAGCCATCCTTTGGGAAAGAAGCTGTTCTCCGCGTCACTCTGTCCGCCCCCGTAGTTGATGCGAACAAGGCGTTCCTGCTGCGGGAAGGGAAGCGGGCGCAGCATGATGGAGTCGATCAGCGTAAAGATGGCGGTATTGGCGCCGATGCCCAGGGCGAGGGTAAGGACCGCGGTGACGGTGAATCCCGGGGCCGTCCGCAACTGACGCACGGCGAACTTTAAATCTGCAATCAAGGCTGAGCCTCCTGCACCGGCCAGCGGGATCGTGCTGGCTCCGGCCGGTGCCTGTATTCGAGGCAGAATCGTGCATGCCGGATGCCAGACCAGGGGGACAGCAATGCCTGATTTAACGCGATTTACGATCGGCACTGCTGAGTTCAGGTGTTCGCTGGGCACGCGATCTGTTCGGATTCGGACAAGCCGCGGAGGAGCCGCTACTGCTCGGGGATCTGAATTGTTGGAGTGAGCTTCAAGTCGGGCTGATAGCGGAAGCTGACGCTGTAGTCGACGTCTTTGCGGGCTTCCCAGTCGGCCCGGGTCATGCGGAAGGCGGAGACGAAGTCGCCTTCCAGCCACTCGCCGGCGGGGATGGTGTCGTCGAGGGCGATGGGTTTGGCGTGCAGGAAGGCCAGCTCCGGGTAGGCGGTGAAGAGGCGCTCATAGTCGCCGGGCGTTGCGGCATATGCGGTGTGAATGCCGTCGGGCATAGTGACATTGGCCATGATCTGCCGCAGGAAGAGAGGATTCTTGCTCTGATTGTGGAGCTTGATATGCGTGAAAAGGAGCACCTGATCGAACTCCTCTTTGGGCATGGGAGCCCCGGCGGCGTCGAGGCCAGTGGTCTCGCGGTGCATGAGGTGCGCCACGGCTCGTGTGACCTCGCCCGTTGCCGCCGGGGGCTTCTGTCCAGCGATCACATAGATTGCGATGGCGATAGTGACGAGGACGCCGGCAATCACGCTGGCCCAGATGATGTGGCTGGACCCTTTGGTGAGCTCTTCGCCGGGGGCAGACGTTTCGATAGGAGAGGTATTCTGCTCGAGCAAACTCATGGCGACATGATGATAGCTCCGGAAGAGGGCGAAAAGCGAAGGGATTCCGGGATGGCTGTCGCCAGCGAAGTCTGATTCAGCTGCGAAGAAGGCTCGCGCCGAGCCTTGCCGGACGCGAGCCTTCGATCGGTAACTCTATACGTTAGCGTAATTCAGGGACATCTCTCGAAAGAGAGATCAGGAGTTCTGGTTTCCGCGACCCGAGCCGGAGCCCTGTCCGGAACGGCCGGCGTTGGCGGTGTCGTGGGTCTGGGGCGAGATCTGGCCGCTCCCTGTGCCGGTGCTGCCCGCGTGGGAACCCTGACCGCCGGACTGCTGGGTTCCGCGATTCCCTCCGGGCTGACCGGGCTGTTCCATGTCCTGATCGGGACGGTTGGGATTGGAGCCGGCGCGATTGCCGCTTCCCTGGTTGGAGAACTGAGATCCCTTTTGCTGCTGCGTATTGCTGCCGGATTGAGTATTCGCCTGGTTTCCGGTGTTGCGAGATTCAGCATTGTCCTTCATCGAGATTCTCCTGACGGCGACCCGTGGGGACAAAGACGTCCGCAAAGTGCGCCGCGATGGTGCCGCGCTGCACATCGTACGCAGTCGTAGCGCGGCAAGGAGGTGGGATGCCGCGCCCCCCAGGTATGTTGTTCCGCGTTCATTCAATACGACGCAGAATTCAGGACGGTACAGGTGCCGGGGCGAAGCGGAGGGTCAGCACCGTTATGTCGTCTTCCTGACCAAAAGCCTCAGCTCTGGAGGCGATTTCGGCTGCGGCGTGATGGCTGATGGCGCGGGTACGGTCGAAGCCGAAGAGCTCGCCGCTGGCGTTGCGGGCCTCGAGGACGCCATCAGAGAGCAGGGTGAGGGTGTCGCCGGTGGCGAGCTGCAGGGTGGACTCGGTGTACTCCGTGGCGCTGGTGATGCCGAGCGGCAGGCCGGAGTCGAGGGGGACCTCCGCGCCATTCCAGTAGGGCGCCAGGTGGCCCGCGTTGGCAAACGTGATGCTGCCTCCAGGCACGATGCGCGCGCAGAGGCAGGTGACGAAGCCGGTCTCTTGCGAGGAGACGAGCTGCTGGTTGAGCCGCGCCAGGAAGACGGCGGGCGGAAGGCAGTCGGTGCTCAGTGTGCGGATGGCTCCAATGGCGAGGGCGCCGGTCATGGCAGCCTTCAGGCCCTTGCCGCTCACATCGCCTACGACGATCAGCGTGGAGCAGTCCTGCTGGGTGAGCACCTGGTAGAAGTCGCCGCCGACCTCCTGCGCGGGCAGGTATGAGGTTTGGATGGTGAAGCCCGGCACACCAGGCAACGAGGCGGGCACCAGGCGCTGCTGGATCTCGCGGGCGGCGTTGAGCTCGGCGGCAGTGCGCGCCTGCTCGCGGCTCACGCTGTTAAAGCGGAAGAAGATCACCACCGCGATGGAGAGCAGGAACAGGAAGGTGCCCAGGTCGAAGGCAGCCAGCAGAAACGGACCTACGGGAATCTCATCGGCCAGGAACTGGAGTGAGTCCCAGTGGAGAACGATGGCTGCGGAGCCAAGGTTGGTGATGATGCCGGTTGTGATTGGCAGCGTGGTGGGCAGAATCAGTAGTCCCGCCTCGCGATTGCCGCGTCTCCACCACACAAACAGCAGGATGGGCAGCGCGAGGGCGGCAGGCAGCGTGACCAGAGCTTCAATCAGTTCATACGTGGCGTGCGGAATGAGCCCGAACCAGCCGGCGAAGGCGAGAAGCAGCGGACCAATCAGCAGGATCTCGTAGGCACGCCATACGCGGGTGATGCGCTGGGCGGCAAAGGCGAAGGTGAACTCGATCTGCGCGATGGTGAACAGATAGGTGAGGGGGTCGGCGAAGAGAAAGTTGATGCTGGTGGGGACCACGCCGAAGCCCTGACAAACGATAAGGCCATCCGAGAGCCCGGTGAGCAGAAGAAAGAGGCCCAGGAAGAGGTAGTCACGGTGCGTGCGCTGGTAGGCGAACAGTCCGAAGGCGCCCAGGCCCGCAAGACACAACAGCAGGTTCACGGCCACGGTGGGAGCTACGCCGTAAAGACGCTGACTCTGCAGCGATTCACGCTCGTAGCTGATGGCCACGGGGTTGCCGAGCGTGACGCTGAGGAACAGCGGCAGATGCAGCCGTGCGTAGTTGACCGGCGTGCGGGTTCGTATGGCGATGAAATAGCTCTGCGTGTTCTCAAGCGGGAAGACGCGCTCGATGGGCCGTGTGACTTTCAACTGCGAGTGCAGCGCCGCGCCTTCCATGCGCCTGCCGTTGATGTAGATCTCATAAGTGCCGTCGCCGCCGGAGAGGAGCAAATGGACGGGGGCGTGATCCGCGCCGAGGTTGACACGCTTGCGGAACCAACGCCAGCCCGTCTGGGCCGGGCCCATGTCTTCAAGGTCCACCTGCGGCCATGCGCTGTCGTCGAAGCCGGACTGCGCCCAGCGCAGGTCATCGCCGGCGTGGGTGGCCCAGCCCTCGTTGATCTCTGTGAGGCCGGAGCGCCACTGCAGCACCTCGGGACCTGGAGTAGCAGCGGAAGCCGCAGACGCATACGGCGCGAGCGCGCACAATAGGACGAGAATGCAAGCGAGCGCTGGCCTGCGCGGGGGCATGGGGGAATCATAGCGGTTCGCCCATTTCCGGGCCGAAATTCACGCATGCTATGCGGCAATTCAAGCATCGGCCGCGTCGACCCAGAAGCGAGCAGGAATGAATCCCGCGGATGTGCTCCTGAGCCACCCCGGGGGGCGATCAGCGTACAGCCGATGCTTGCGTGCGCGGGCGCAGGGCGGCGAGAAACTCGTCGGCGCGGAGCGTATTGAGGACGTCTTTCGGTTCGAGCCACGCGCGGCGAAGCTGGCGGATGCCGTACTTCAACTTCAGGAAGTCGCGAGTGTCGTGCGCATCGGTGTTGATGGCAATCTTGCAGCCCAGTTCCCTGGCGAGGCGCAGGTCACGGTCGCTGAGATCGAGGCGCTCCGGGGAGGCATTGTGTTCCATGGCCACCCCGAGTTCGGCAGCCCGCCGCATCACAGCGCCCAGGTCGATAGCGATCGGTTCCCGGCGCAGGATCTGGCGGCCCGTGGGGTGTCCCAGGATACGCACATTGGGGTTTTCAAGAGCGCGCAGGACGCGAGCGGTGGTCTCCTCGCGGCTTTGGTCGAAGCGCGAGTGGATGCTGGCGATGACGACGTCCATCTGGGCCAGCACCTCGTCATCCAGATCGAGCGCCCCGTCGGAGAGAATGTCCACCTCGATCCCCGTGAAGATGCGGATGCGGCCCTCCATCTCGCGCTCGACCTCCTTGATCCGCTGCATGTGCTCCAGAGCGCGCTTCTCGTCGAGGCCGAAGGTCATGGCGAGAGCTTTGGAGTGGTCGGTGATGGCGATGTACTGATGCCCGCGGGCAATGGCGGCCTCGGCCATCTCGCGGATGGAGTTGCGGCCGTCGGTGGCGGTGGTGTGCATGTGCACGTCGCCGCGGATATCGGATTCCTCAATGAGGCGAGGCAGGGAATGGGCGGCGGCCGCCTCGATCTCGCCCAGGCACTCGCGCATCTCGGGCGGAGTCCAGTCCATGCCCAGCTTCGCGTAGATCTCCTCTTCGGTGGCAGAGGCCACGACGCTCTCGTCGTCGAGGCGGGCGAGCGACCACTCGCTGAGCGTATAGCCCATCTTGAGGGCGCGCTGGCGGAGGCTTACGTTGTGGGCCTTGGAGCCGGTGAAGTATTGCAAGGCCGCGCCGTAGCACTCGTTGGGAAGCAGGCGCACGTCAACCTGCATGCCGCTGGCGATATGGAAGCTGACCTTGTTTTCACCCTTGACGATAAGGTCGGCGATGCCCGGGTACGCGGCGACATACTCCACCGCTTCGGCGGTCTTCTGCGGGGCGCAGGCGGGACCGGTGACGAGCAGGTCGAGGTCGCCGGCTGTTTCGCGCCCGCGTCGCAGCGAGCCGGCTGGCGTGACGCGTTCAAATCCGTGGAAGGCGAGAAGGTAGAGCTCGAGGCGATCGGCGGCTTCCTGCGCCTGGTCGATGCGGAAGCGGCCTGCGCTGCGGCGGTAGTCGTCGATCCCTTTCTTGATCTTCTCGATCTGCTTTTGTCCCATGCGGGGCAATTCAGCGAGTTTGCCGCTCTCGATGGCCTCGGCGAGAAGATCGATACTGTTGACCTTTGCGGCGGACCAGAACAAGGCAATGGTCTTGGGACCCATGCCGGGGAGCTTCATGAGCTCGAGCATGCTGATGCCGTACTTGGCAAGGAGTTCATCGCGGAGGGGCATGGTGCCGGTGGCGGCGATGGCCTGGAGATTGGCCGCCATGCTCTTGCCGACGCCGGGGATGGCAAGCAGGCGCGCAGTGTCGGTGGAGGCATCCATCAGGTCGACGGTAGTCTGCTCCACCGCTTCGGCAGCGCGGCGATAACTGCGGATGCGAAAGCTGTCGGCACCATCGATCTCGAGCAGGTCGGCGGTCTGCTCGAGCAGGCGAGCCATGGTTGCGTTATCCATACCAGGTAAGCTCCGCTCCCAGTATAGAAAGCGGGCCAGGAGCGCGCGGTCGCGGAGCCGGCAGCTACTTTATATGAGTGTCTGCTCTGAAGTGTGAAGGCGGGCGATTACTCGGGCTGCAACTTACGGGTGATTAACGCGTGTACCACCTTGGGTTTGGCGGCGGTTACTGAATGAGAAACTTTGGTTCCTAGGATTTGGCTACGTTTTCCACTAGAGTGATTTAGCGCGCGAACATTCGTGACGTGACAGGAACGCCCCATATGAATGAAGAAATGAACTCCGGGATATCGATTGTTTCCCCTTCCCAAGCGTATGAAAAAGCATTGGAAAAGCCCCAGGAAGTTCGTTGTGCGGTTCGCTTTCCCCTGACGCTTCCGGTGGTGGTTTCGTCCGGTTCGGCCGAGCATACAGCGCTTACGAGAAACGTTTCGGCGAGCGGCGTCCTCTTTGAAATGAGCAGCCCATTGAAGGTTGGACAAGGCATTCACTTTTCCCTGCGGATGCCGGGTGGCGTGCTGGGTACTCCCCATGACGTGCTAGTCGATTGTCATGGACGTGTGGTACGCTGCTCCATGAGCCAATCTCAGTCTCATGTTGCTGCTACGATTGACGAATATCAATTCGTAGAACAGTAGCAATTCTAGTGCTGGGCGCTCATTAAGAGCTTATGGATACATTGGACGACTCCCCGGGTGTAGAAGCTATTGACGGCCACGCCAAACCCGGCGCGATCCGCATTATTCTTGCGGATTCTCAAGCTATTTACAGAGTAGGAATTCGAAAGATCTTTGCTCTCGAAGATGACCTGCGGGTGGTTGCGCAGGCCGATTCCCTCGACAATCTGCGTTCCGCGATCGAGCGCTATCCGACCGACGTGGTGTTGCTGGAAGGCGCCCTGCTGGCCGGATCAGCGAACGCCATTCCGGAACTGCTGCGCGCTGCTCCTGACGTGAAGCTGATTGTTCAGGCGGTAGCGACGGACGAGAGCCATACGGTTGAGCTGTACCGGCGAGGCGTTCGCGGCATCATCTCGCGGTCGATCTCGCCCGATCTGCTGGTGCGCTGCGTGCGGCGCATCGCAGCCGGCGAAACCTGGATCGACAACCAGTCCGTGACGTGGGTGATTGAGGCTTATCGCGCGCAGGCTGCATCGCTGGTGAGCCCGCGCTCGCAGCCGCGGCTTTCGCCCAAGGAGATGTCGATCATTACCTGCATCACTCAGGGCAAGCGGAACAAGGAGATCGCGTTCCAGCTGGGCACCACCGAGCAGGTGATCAAGAACTATCTCCGCAAGATCTACGACAAGCTGGGAGTAAGCGACCGGCTGGAGCTGGCTCTCTATTGCCTCCACAACAAGATCATCCAGTCCGATGCCGACGAGGAAGTCGTAGCCCGCATGGCGCGCTAGCCCGCGCCACTCAAGTCATCTCTCAAGCTGTCTTCAGGAGCTGACCGCCGCTTCGCACGGCGCCTCTCCGTCTTTCGCCTTGCCTTCGCAACTCACGGGTTCGCCCGGCTGGTGACAGCGCGCCCGCGCGATTTCCAGAAGGCGGACGAACTCGGCCAGTTCGGACTGCTCGAGATGCCCCAGAATCTCCTCCGGCATACGACGGATGGTGGGATCCATTTCGGCAAGGAGCTCCAGCCCGGCGGGGGAGATGTTGTTCCAGAGCACGCGGCGATCCCGCTTGTCGCGTTGCTGGCGGACCAGCTTAAGCGTCTTGAGGCGGCCCAGCAGCCGTGTGATATCGGGATCGGCCGTGATCATGCGTTCGCCGATCGCGGAGCAGGTAAGCCCCTGGGGATGAGCTCCGCGAAGAATGCGCAGCACGTTGTACTGGGTCGACGTGATTCCCCAGCCTCGAGTTAAGCGATGGGCGGTGCGGTTGACGCAATCCGCGGTGCGCATCAGGTTGAGCAGGGCTTCTTCGGCAATGCTGGTGAAGGGCCGCTGCTGTGCGATTTCGCTTTGCAACTTGGGCACGAAGACTCCGGGTGATCCTGCGGGCGGCTGACGACAACCCACGATTGGATGCCGCCGCCGGCCGTCGGATGCGTTACTGCTTGACGACTTCCAGATCGATGGTGAGCTTGATGTCGTTGCCCACCACCGCGTCCGGGGCGTTGGCGCCGACGCCGAAGTCTTTGCGCTTGAGGGTGGTAGTTGCGGAGTAACCGGAGTGGGGCTTGTGGTCCATGCCGGGGATGGTCGGGCTTGGTCCTTCCACGTCGAGCTCGACCGGCCGCTTGATGCCGTGGAGCGTCAGGTTTCCGTCCACCTTCATGTGGCCGCCGGCAACGGTGACACTGGTGCTCTCAAACGTCGCGGTGGGGAACTTGGCGACATCGAACCAGTTCGGGCTCTTGAGGTCGGTGTCGCGCGGGGAGACGCCGGTGTCGAGCGTGTTCACGTCAATGGTGACCGAGACGGTGGACTTGGCGGCATCGGTCTCGTCGAGCGTGATGTTCCCTTTGACGCCGCCGAAGCGACCGTGAACATTGGAGACCCCCATATGCCGGACTACGAAATCAACTTCGCTGTGCGCAGGATCAATGGCCCAGGTGGAGGTTTGCGCTCCGACCAGGGGAGCAGCGAGGCTGATGAGGCCGAGGGCAAGGACGGAAGACTTCATTGAACAGTTTCCTTTCGAAGTGCGAATTAAGCGGTTTGCGGATGAAGCTGCGGTTCAACGGGAGCGTCACGAGCGAAACCTGGGTAAATGGGTGCTTCGTTAAAAGGATGCAATGGGGGGTTTAGTTGTTGCAACAATTAATTCAGAAAACTCCCGAGAAGCAGCGAGACTCCGGCCACTGTGATTGCGCAGGGCGGGCGCCCGTGACAGGATGGAGGTGTCATTCTTTCCCGCCCGCCTTGGTGCGCCAGAAGCTCATACAGTTCAAAAAACAACCAGGCAGCATGTCTTCCAGGATGCAGGAGGGGTAATGACGCGTCCCGGTATTCTCGCAGTTTTCATCCTGTGTGGTTCAAGCTGGACGGGGCTGGGGCAGCAGACGCTTCCGCCCCCGGCATACGAAACGCGCGCTTCCGTGGTCAAAATCGAAGTTCACCTGACGAACGTTGACGATCACGAGCGCGTCCCCGACCAGTTGAGACGCTGCTTTGAGGAGAGCGACTTCTGTGTGATCGGAACCGGCGTCCGGATCAACTCCGAGGGAGACGTGCTGACGGCGGCACACGTCGCCCAGGACACCAGCGCCGTTGGGGAGGCGCTGCGGAACGCCGGGATTGATTCCCAGGTATTGATTGCAGGATCGGCGCGCAATGCCGAGTACGTGCGTGGCGATGCTGAGAGAACGGGAGGAGTCGCGGCAGCGTCGATGAAGGCTATCGATACCGAGCACGATTTGGCGGTCCTCAAGACACAGGAGACAGGGGATTTCGCGGCCATCGATGACCGGACCAGGTCCAACCGGGGCAGGGAAGCGAAGTTAGACCTTCAACGTCCGGACCCGGGCGAGGCGATCTTCGGTTTCGGGTTCCCGGAGTATTCGCCCGGCCTGATTGCGACCACAGGAGCCATCACCCTGGCCGTGGGCTCCACCAATCTGCCGGAGGCCCAAAAGAGCGGGAATACGCAGCTGGTTCCGGTTTACCGGGCGGGTCTGGAGATTGATCCCGGCAACAGCGGAGCGGCGGTGTTTCGCGCGAGCGACGGAGCACTCCGGGGAATCGTGTGCGAGATTTCGGAGAAGCCGAGTATCGTGGCTACGATTGTGCCGGCGAGCGAGATTGCCAAGGTGCTTTCGAAGTACGCGGTGCGCTGGGACGCCGCGCCGGACGGTCCCCCGAAGGTCAAGACCAGGGCAGGATTCAGGAAGCACCTTTGGTAGCAGGGCGCAGTCTCTCCGGGACAGAGCTGCGGACGCGAAGCTCCGCGCGTGCCGCCGCTCCGCGCATCATTACCACCTAGTTACTATTCCCACTGGGATTCCCAGAACGGGCGAGAGTACCGGCGTAGCAGATCGCTCAGCGGAGGCTTCATCGCCGATGATGCGGCCGTTTGTATCTATATGGAGCAATTAGTCATAGCCCGAAGCAGCGGGAAAGCGTTGCCGATCGTCTCACGGCCGCTGCAGTCGTGACCATCCGGATACCTTTGTTGTTTGGCTTAGCACAAACGGGTCATTGTGCCGGCCTATGCGCGATCCTATGATGCAGACATAAATTCCAGCAGAGTTGCGCTATGTGCGTGGCGCCGGGCAGCCGGTTTTTGGGGGATGGCTGGGAGGGACTCTGGGGTATGTTCCTCCCTGTTTCAGCCTGACGCCGATCTGGCCTTAGAGATAGGTTCACTGCATTCATCTGGCCGGATTGAGATGAAGCATATAGCTCTACCAAAATGCGAGGCTTGGGGTCGTGAGATCGTTGCGTATTGATAACATTCCAGTTCCTGACAACCCGTTCTTCGACGCGGTTTCCGTTGTTGACCGCGAAATTCTCAACGAGAAGAACTTCAAGAGGTCCATCGCTGTCGAGCGCAAACGAAGCGAGCGTTCGAAGGAGCCGTTCCTGCTGATGCTGGTCGATGTGGGGAGCTATCCCGACTCGAAAGAGAGCCAGCTCGTGCTGGAGAAGATGACACCCGCATTGATGGCCTGCAGCCGGGACACCGATGTGATCGGGTGGTACCGGGAGCGGTGCACGCTGGGCGTGATGTTCACCGCCTTGATGCTGACCGACAAGAGCCTGATCCTGACCACGATTCTGAACCGTATCAGCGCAATGCTGAAGGACGAGCTGACGTTCGATCAGTTCAACCAGGTGAACCTGTCCTTCCACTTCTTTCCGGATGATTGGGACCAGTCTGGCCCGAAAGGTCCGACCAATATCGCCCTGTATCCCGACCTGGTGGAACCGGGCAGCCGCAAGAAGACGCTTCTGCTGGTCAAGCGCAGTATTGATTTCGCGGTGAGCGCGGTGGGTCTGACGCTGCTCTCGCCGGTATTCCTGGCGATTGCCGCGGCCATCAAGCTGACCTCCAAGGGACCCATTTTGTTCCGCCAGGAGCGCGTCGGGCAGTATGGCAAGCTGTTCACTGTCCTGAAGTTTCGTTCGATGTTTGTCGGCAACGATCACAGCATTCACAAGGACTACGTGGTGAAGCTGATTCGCAACCAGGCGCAGCCGACGAACAGCGGGGGATCCGGAGTGTACAAGCTCACCAACGATCGCCGCATCACGCCGGTGGGGCGCATCCTGAGACGCTTGAGCCTGGACGAACTGCCGCAGATCATCAATGTTTTGAAGGGTGATATGTCGCTGGTCGGGCCGCGTCCCGCGATTCCGTACGAGCTGGCGGCGTATCAGACCTGGCACCGGCGGCGAATCCTGGAAGCCAAGCCCGGAATCACGGGATTGTGGCAGGTGACGAGCCGAAGCACGGTGAAGTTCGACGAAATGGTGCGGCTCGACTTGCGGTATGCCACTTCCTGGTCGCTGTGGCTTGATCTCAAGATCCTGATGATGACGCCAAGGGCAGTGATCAAGGGCTCGGGCGCGTATTAATCAAGGTGCACACGGGTTGCACCCAGCATCGCCGCGGAGGGAAGCGGCGCCGCTGCGATGAACATAGGTTGTGCGGCTCCAGGCGAGATGCTGGGCCGCACTTCTGTCTTCCCCCTGTTTGAGGATTGGTAAACACTCGTGAACTTTGGTGTCATCGGATACGGATACTGGGGACCGAACGTCGTGAGGAATCTCGCGACCCTCGAAGGGTCCCGGGTGATCTCCATCGCGGACCTGGATCCGGCGGCGCGGCAGCGCGCCCAACGCGCCTACCCTTCCGTACACGTTACGTCCTGCCCAACCGAGGTTGTGACCTCGACCAAGATCGACGCCATCGCGATCGTCTCGCCCGTGTGGACACACTATGAACTGGCCAAGACTGCTCTGCTCAACGGCAAGCACGTCTTTGTGGAGAAGCCGTTCACGCTGAACTCCGCGCAAGGAGAAGAACTGGTCGAGATTGCGGAGAGCCGGAACCTGAAGATCATGGTCGACCACACCTTCCTGTTCACCGGAGCGGTGCGGAAGATGAAGGAGATGATCGATGACGGCTCCCTCGGCAATCTGTACTACTACGACTCCACCCGAATCAATCTGGGCCTTCTGCAGCACGATGTGAACGTCCTGTGGGATCTTGCCCCTCATGATCTGTCGATCATGGATCACCTGATTCCGGGCGATCCCGAGGCGGTGGGGGCAACCGGCGAGAAACACCTGAACTGCCACGAAGACGTGGCCTACATGACTCTCTACTTCCCGAACAAGGTGATTGCGCACATCAACGTGAACTGGCTTTCGCCGGTGAAGGTGCGCATGACGCTGATCGGCGGCGAGAAGAGGATGGTGGTCTGGAACGACCTGGTCGCGGATGAAAAGGTGCGCGTGTACGACCGGGGCGTGAACACGGAGACGCAGGAAGGCATTCACAAATTGCTGGTGAACTACCGTTCCGGGGACATGTGGGCCCCGCGCCTTGAACCCGTGGAAGCGCTGCAGCAGGAGATGAAGTACTTCGTGGAATGCATCGAGAAGGGAACCGTTCCCTTCAACGATGGCAAGGCCGGCTTGCGCGTGGTGAGGATGCTGGAAGCGGCGAGCGAATCGCTGGCGAAGAGGGGAGCCCTGGTGTATCTATGACGACCTACAACTGCATTGCCGAGGATGTGCTGCTGGGCGAGGGAGTGCGGCTCTCGAAGTTCATCAATCTCTATGGCTGCTCGATCGGAGAAGGAACCAAGATCGGGGCCTTCGTCGAGATCCAGAAGAACGCCAAGGTTGGCCGGAACTGCAAAATATCGAGCCACAGTTTCCTGTGCGAAGGCGTGACGATCGAGGACAACGTCTTCATCGGGCACGGAGTGATGTTCACGAACGACCGCTACCCGCGTGCGACCAACGCCGACGGCACCATGCAGACCGAGGCGGACTGGAACGTGGAGCACACGATCGTCCGGCGCGGAGCTTCCATCGGCACCGGGGCGACGCTGCTGTCGGGGATCACGGTCGGCGAGAACGCCATTGTCGGAGCCGGTAGTGTCGTCACGAAGGACGTTCCTGCGAACGCCGTTGTGGCGGGAAATCCCGCGCGCGTGATGCGTCTGGTGCAACCGGAACCGGCGGAGGCAACTCCTGTTCCGTTTCTGGACCTGGTGACGCCGCACGTGGAGATGGAAGAGGAGTTGGTGAGCGCCTTCCGCGGTTGCCTGCGGACGGCCAGCTTCGTCGGCGGTTCGCCGGTCCAGGAGTTTGAGGATGCGTTTGCGGAGTTCTGCCACGCCCAGCATACGGTTGCCGTGAACAGCGGCACCGACGCGCTGCGATTCGCGCTGATGGCCTGCGGCATCGAGCCAGGCGATGTGGTGCTGACCGTGCCGAACACATTCATCGCGACCACGGAGGCGATCTCGCAGGCGGGAGCGGTGCCCGAGTTCGTGGACATCGATGAGAGCACGTACAACATCTCGGTTGACGCGTTGGCGACCTACCTGAAGGTGCATTGCACCCATGATGCGAACGGCAGGTTGATCAGCTTGCGGAGCCGGCGTCCGGTGAAGGCCATCGTGCCGGTGCATCTCTACGGGCAGATGGCCGACATGGATGCGATCCTCCGCCTGGCGGAACAGTACGGTCTGACGGTGGTGGAAGATGCGTGCCAGGCCCACGGCGCGGAGTATTTTTCCGCGACCCACAATCGGTGGATGCGCGCCGGATCCATGGGACGCGCGGCGGCGTTCAGCTTCTATCCGGGCAAAAATCTGGGCGCGCTCGGCGAGGGCGGCGCGGCCACAACCAACGATCCTGCGGTGGCGGCCCGGATGCGCCTGTTGCGCGATCACGGCCAGGCCAAGAAGTACTACCACGACATCGAGGGCTATAACGGCCGGCTGGATACGGTTCAGGCAGCCTTTCTGGCAGCCAAGCTCCCCAAGCTCGAAGCATGGAATGCACGCCGGCGTGAACTTGCCGCGCAATACAACAGCTTGCTGGCGGCGGATGCGGCGATCCTGACGCCTGCCGAAGCTTCGAATGCGCGCGCGGTCTATCACCTCTATGTCGTGCGCGTGGCCGATCGCGAAGCAATGATGCAGCACTTGAAGCAGGCCGGAATTGGCACGGGCATTCATTACCCCATTCCGCTGCACCTGCAGAAGGCCTACACGGGCATGGGGTATGGAGCACATGCCTTCCCGGTGACGGAGCGCGTGGCGCCGGAGATCTTGTCGCTCCCCATGTTCCCGCAGCTGACCTCCGCGCAGCAGACGCGCGTGGTGGAGGCGGTGCGGTCCTTCCTTCGGCGTGAACCGGGGGCCGTTGCGCTCGAGGCGTCGCTCACAGCCAGGGTGCATGCATGACCGGGTCGATGACGAGGAGGGACGGACGATGAGCGAGACGATCATGGAAGCAGGTCAGCGGCCGACCCATGGACTTCCCGCGTATGTGCTTGTGACGCCGGCGCGCAACGAGGCGAGTCTGCTTGAGTTCACCATCCGCGCGGTTGTGGCGCAGACCGTTCGCCCCCTCCGCTGGGTGATCGTCAGCGATGGCTCGACCGACGGGACCGACACGCTGGTTTCGCTGCACGCCGAGGTTCATGACTGGATTGAACTGGTGCGGATGCCGCTCCGCGCCGAGCGCCACTTCGGCGGCAAGGCGTTGGCGATTCGTGCGGGGCTTGAGCGGCTGAAGGGGCTCGACTATGATGTCGTCGCCTGCCTGGATGCGGATATCACGTTTGAGCCGGATTACTTCGAGTTCCTCCTGGGAAAGCTGGCGAGCGACTCTGAATTGGGTATCGTCGGGACCCCGTACCGCGACGCAACCAGCGAAATCTACGATTACCGGTTCGTGAGCGTCGACAACGTTTCGGGTGCCTGCCAGCTTTTCCGCCGCGCCTGCTATGAAGAGATCGGCGGCTATGTCGTGGCCAGGGGCGGAGCGATTGACACCATCGCCTGCCTCAGCGCGCGCATGAAGGGCTGGAAGACGAGGACCTTCACGGAGAGGACCTCCTCCCACCACCGCGCGATTGGGACGGCGCAGCACGGACCCATCGCTTCACGATTCAATCTGGGAAAACGCGACTACGCGATCGGAAATCATCCCCTCTGGGAGGTGCTGCGCGGCGCATACCAGATGACCAGGCGGCCCTTCGTGTTACGGGGGCTGGCCTTGATTGCCGGATACCTCTGGGCTGCCGTTACCCGTGCCGACAGGCCGGCGTCTCCCGAGGTGCGGGCGTTTCGTCGCAAAGAGCAGATGAACCGGCTCGCTGCCGTTTTCTTTGGAAGAGGCTTCAGCGCCCCTCGTTCCGGGCACGGAAGACAGATTCCAGCCAAGTTGTCGCACTGAGGATGGGAGACGAGATGGCAGCAGCTGCAATGGCCGATCTGCGCGAGGCTCAGAAGAGCCGCCACATCCCGGCTGACGCGCACAACGAGCGACCCGAGGGGAGTAACGTGCGGCAGCGGGCGATGGTGATCGTGAATGCGGATGACTGGGGCTGGAACGACGACGCCACCATTCGCATCTTCGATTGCGTCCGCCGCAATGCGGTCTCGTCCGTCAGCGCGATGGTCTTTATGGGCGGCTCGGCGCGGGCAGCGGCGCTTGCCCGCGAGCATGGCGTAGACGCCGGCCTTCACATCAACTTCACCACCCCCTTCACCGGATGCGAGGCTTCGGCGGTGCTGGTGGAGCATCAGCAGAGGATCTCGCGCTTTCTTCGTTCTCATCGGTATGCCCCGCTCCTGTTTCATCCCCTTCTGGCAAACGCGTTCGACTACGTCGTCAAGAGCCAGCTGGAGGAGTTCGAACGCCTCTACGGAGCGCCGGCACATCGTATCGACGGTCATCACCACATGCACTTGTGCTCCAACGTGCTGCTGCAGCACTTACTGCCCGAAGGAATGATCGTGCGGAGAAATCTCTCCTTCGCGCCCGGGCAGAAGCGGCGGCTCAACCGGTGGGTGCGCAGCGTGGAAGACGCGCTTCTCGCCCGGCGTCACCGCATGACGGATTACTTCTTTGACCTGCTGCCCATCGACATGGCGCGGGTCAATGAGATCTGCCATCTCGCCCGCTCGTACAACGTCGAGATCGAGTCGCACCCCGCCCGCTCCGGCGAGCATCGCTTTCTCACTGCCGGGGGGCTCGCGGAGCTTGCCCCGCAACTGGCGATCGCGCCGGCCTACCTGTTACGGGATCGCAAAACGGAGGAGCGTGAGGTGCTCGTTGCGAGCCGCGCATCGGCAATCGAGATCCAGTCGCGCCAGGCGGATCGTCCCGGGCAGCTTCCGCACATCTGCGTGTGTATCTGCACGTATAAGCGGCCGGACCCGTTGAAGCGTCTGCTGCAGGACCTCGACAAGCAGGTGACGGGTGAACTCTTCACCTATTCCATCGTGGTCGCCGATAACGACCCCTTGGGCTCAGCGAAGGAAGCTGTTGAGGCGATGGCAGCGGAGCTTAAAGTCCCTTTGAAGTACTGCGCCGAGCCAAACCGTGGCATCGCCCGGGCGCGCAACACCGTGGTCTCAAACGCCACGGGAGATTACCTGGCCTTGATTGACGATGACGAATTCCCGGTCTCCGATTGGCTGCTGAAGCTGCTCAAGACCTGCCGCCAATACAAAGTGGATGGAGTGCTGGGACCGGTCAAGAGACACTTTGAGCACGAGCCTCCGCAATGGCTGAAGAAGAGCAGCCTCTATGACCGCAGGGTGAATCCCACCGGGTTGGAAGTGAACTGGCGGGAGTCCAGGACCGGCAATGTTCTGATCAGGCGTTCTGTGGTGCTCGGCGATCCCATGCCGTTTCGACCCGAGTTCCGCGCCGGCGAAGATCAGGACTTCTTCCGCCGCAAGATCGAGGAGGGGTGCCGTTTCGTGTGGTCTTCCGACGCGGCAGCCTTTGAGGTGCTTCCGCCGGCACGCTGGAGCCGCTGGTACTACGTCCGTAAGGCTCTGCTGCAGGGCGCCAATGCGGCGCAGCAGCCCGACTGCGACGGACGCAAGTTGGCGAAGTCCATGATCGCCGTTCCACTGTATACAGCGCTCCTCCCGTTTACCTTGGTGCTCGGACAAAGCTATTTCATGACTCTTGTGGTCAAGCTCTGCGATCACGCGGGCAAGCTGCTGCAGGCGATGAAGATCAATCCTATCCGCGAAGAATATGTAAGCGAGTAATCAGGAAGAGGGAAGCGGAAGCTTCTTGAATTGAGGTCAACCGATGTTGGTTTGCGATAAAGAGATCAGGATTTCGGGCGGAATGGTCAGGATTGCCCGCCTGGACGCCGACATGTACCAGTTTTTGGCGGAGCCGGCCCCGGTTGTCGAGGCGCTGCGCGCATCCGGCAGGCGCATCGACCTGTTCACCTTTACGCAGACGATCGTCGATACCAAGCCGAAGTACGCCTACCCCATGGAATGGGAGAACCTGGCGGTACTGCCGATTACGACCTTCGAAAATTGGTGGGACAAACAGATCGGATTCAAGGCCCGCAACAAGGCTAAGCAGGCGGAGAAGAAGGGCGTTGTCCTTCGCGAGGTGCCCTTCGGTGGGGAACTCGTGGGCGGAATCTGGCAGATCTACAACGAGACGCCGGTCCGGCAGGGGCGGCCCTATCCCCACTACGGCAAGGACCTGGATACCGTTTACCGGGAAGCTGCGACCTACCTGGAGTACAGCACCTTTATCGGCGCCT
The DNA here is from genome assembly GCA_008682415.1 of Acidobacteria bacterium AB60. GTDB lineage: Bacteria > Acidobacteriota > Terriglobia > Terriglobales > Acidobacteriaceae > Telmatobacter. The sequence continues at coordinate 64,843 of VANK01000010.1, forward strand.
ATCTCGGGGACGAATTGATCGGGTTCATCAAGATGGTGGCCGATGAAGCCAACGTGCAGGCTGGGTTAATGAACATCATTTCCAAGATCAGTCACCGCGACAAGGCTCCCACCAATGCTCTGCTGATGCAGGCTGTGCGATCGGCCGCATCCCGCGGAATTCGCAATCTCGTGTATTCGCACTACGCCTACGGTTCCCGCGAGCGCGACAACCTCACCGATTTCAAGGAACGCAACGGGTTCAGTCGCGTGGATCTCCCCCGTTATTACGTGCCGCTCACAATGCTGGGGAGAGCGGCGCTGGGGCTGGGCCTGCATCATCGCTTTGTCGACCGCCTCCCCCAGGACCTGGGAGAAAAGCTCAGGGAAATTCGCGGCAAATGGTATAGCCGGTCCCATCAGTCAGTGAAACCAAGCACGATCTAGAAACGTAAACGACGATGCCAGGAATCGCAGGAATCATTACGAAGATGCCGCGGGTACGCGCCGCGGAAGAGCTGCGGCGCATGCTGGCGTCGATGCGTCATCAGTCGTTCTACGTCACGGGCACGTGGATCGACGAGGACTTGGGATTGTATGCCGGCTGGGTGGAGCGGGAGGAGTCCTGCGACGGGGAGATGCCGCAGCGTAACGAAACCGGCGACAAGGCTTTGCTTTTCTCCGGAGACGAATTCTCGGGATTGCGCACCGTCCGAGACCTCAGGCAGCGCGGGCACGAAGTCAAGAACGGGATGCATGCGCACCTGATTCATCTCGCCGAGGAGGACCCGCAGTTTCCGCTCGGATTGAATGGACAGTTTCAGGGGATCCTCGCCGATCGCTCCCAGGGGACGGTCAAGCTCTTCAACGACCGGTTTGGGATGCGCCGCCTCTGTTACTACGAAGCACCCGACGCGTTCTACTTCGCTGCCGAAGCGAAAGCGCTGCTGGCGGTACGGAAGGAGCTTCGAACGATCGATGAGCAGGGCCTGGGGGAACTGGTAGGCTGCGGCTGCACACTCGGAGATCGCACGATCTTCAAAGGAGTGCGCATGCTCCCGACCGCGTCCGCATGGACGTTCGTTCGAGGTGAGCTGCAAGACCGTGGCCGGTACTTCGATCCCAGGGAATGGGAAGAACAGCCCATCATGGACTCGGCCCCGTACTACGAACGGGTCCGCGAGACCTTCAGCGCCAGCCTGCCGCAGTTCTTTTCCAACTCCGGCCAAGTCGGGCTCTCCCTCACCGGCGGCCTGGATACGCGGATGATCCTCGCCTGGCAAAAGCCCGAGCCGCACAGCCTGCCCTGCTACACCTTTGGTGGATCGTTGCAGGAGTGCCGCGACGTGAGAATCGCGCGCCACGTCGCATCCCTGTGCGGGCAGTCGCACCAGGTCATTCCCGTCGGAGATGCGTTTCTCGACGACTTCCCCATGTTCGCGGAACGGGCAGTTTACCTCTCCGATGGTTGCGGCGGCGTACAGCACGCCGCTGATCTCTACGTGAATCAGCTGGTTCGAACCGTGGCTCCCATTCGCATGTCGGGCAATGCCGGAGACCAGGTTCTGCGGCACAAGACGGTCTTCCGCCCTTCCCCGCCGGCCGAGGGTTTGTTCAGCCCGGAGTTTCAGCAGCATGTGGAGGCCTCGGCAGAAACCTACGGCGAATGCATGCAGGGCCATGCGCTCACCGTGGCCACAACCAAGCAGACCGCCTGGTATTTCCATGGGTTGATGGCCGTGGAACTCTCCCAGGTGACGCTGCGCACGCCCTACATCGATAACGATCTTGTCAAAATTCTGTACCGCGCTCCTGCCGCCACGCTGGCCAACAACGATCTTCGCGTGCGCCTGATTGAAGATGGCGATCCCAAGCTGCGTCGCATCCGCTCTGATCTGGGATTTGCGGGCACAGGCGGCAAACTTGCCGGCGAAGCCAGCCAGCTGATTCATCGGCTCACCATGCGGGCGGAATACGCCCTGGAGCACGGAGACCCCCGCTGGCTCACCCGGCTCGATCGCACGCTCCTGGGCCGGAAGCTCGAACGCGTGTTTGTGGGCCTGCACAAGTTTGCCCACTTCGGCCTCTGGTATCGCCAGTCCCTGGCGGGTTACATCCGCGAGATCCTCCTCGACTCCCGCACCTTGTCGCGTCCTTACCTCAACGGAAGCGCCGTCGAATCCATGGTGAAGCAGCACCTCTCAGGCGAAGCGACCTGCACCCCGATGATTCACAAGCTTCTCAATCTCGAGTACATTCACCGGCTCTTCATCGACGCGCAATGACAATTCTGGGCATCGCTCTGGTGAGTGCGCTGATCGGGGCGCTGTTCTACTTCGCTCGCGAAAAAGGGCAGACTACCTCCAAGGCGCTCTGGATCCCATTGCTCTGGATCCTGATCATCTCGTCACGCCCGGTTTCGATGTGGCTGCACGTCAATCGCGAGATTACCCTTGAGGATCGCTATACCGAAGGCAGTCCGCTGGATGCAACCTATTATGCGGTGCTGCTGATCGCCGGACTGCTCGTGCTGAACCGCCGTTGGGCCCGGGTCAAGCCGTTTCTGCAGGCAAATTTGCCGGTGCTGCTCTTCTTTCTCTATTGCGGCTTAAGCGTCATGTGGGCCGACTCCCCCGCCATCGCCATCAAGCGATGGGTGAAGGCCATCGGCGATCTAGTCATGATCCTGGTGATGCTCACCGATCCCCACCCCTCGCTCGCCATTCGGCGCATGTTCGAGCGAGTGGGGTTTGTGCTGCTCCCGCTCTCCATTCTCTTCATCTTCTTCATCCCCTCCATGGGCAGCAGCTACGACCCCATCGACCATGTGACGATGTTCTTCGGCGTAACGACCTTCAAGAATCTACTGGGCGTCATGTCCATGTTCTGCGGGCTTGGGGCGCTGTGGTCGTTCCTGGGCGCATGGCAGAGGCGTGCCGACCCAAACCGGACGAGACTCCTGCTCGTCCACGCAACCGCGATCGCCATGGCGGCGGGGCTGATCGTGAAGGCCGACTCCATGACGTCTCTGTCGTGCTTCGGACTCGCGGGCATGGTGATGTTCTTCGCATCCAGCCGGTGGTTCGAACGCAGGCCAGGGCACGTCTTCCTGCTGGTCGCCGGCGCCACCGGCGTGGCGCTCTTCGCCCTGTTTATGGACACGGGCGGGTCCATGCTCCAGTCGATCGGGCGCAACTCCACCCTCACCGGAAGAACTCAGATTTGGGCAGCGGTCCTCGCTCAGCACATCAATCCCGTTCTGGGCACCGGCTTCGAGAGCTTTTGGATGGGCAATCGCCTGGAATCCGTGTGGAGCCTCAGCCAAAAAGGAATTGAAGAGGCCCACAACGGTTACCTGGAACTGTATCTGAATCTCGGGTGGGTCGGTCTCGCGGTTCTGGGAATGCTGATCGTCAGCGGATACCGGAACGCCCTCGTGCTCTTTCGCCGCAACCCCGATGCGGGCCGGCTGCGGATCGCTTTCCTGACCGCCGGTCTGATTTACAGCTGCACCGAGGCGGGCTTTCGCATGATGAGTCCCGTCTGGATTGGATTCCTGCTCGCCGTCCTGGCAGTACCCGACGCGGAGAGAGTCACCCTTCCGGCGGTCGAGGATTACCCCTTGCGGCAGTCAATCCCACGAAGGCCGGTGCGGGTTTTGCAGTAGGGACACGTAGCATGAGGATGTTGTCGTAAACAGGAGACGGGTTGAAGCCATTTGACGCCAACGGAGATTTCTCCCCCACCGTGCCCGGTGGAGGTCACGCCCTGCGCCGTATGGCAGTGCGCGGCGCGGGAGCAACCCTGCTCTCCGGAGGCATCGCCCTCGCCATCCAGATCGTCGCCACCGTGGTCCTGGGACGCCTGTTGACCCCGCGCGATTTCGGTCTGGCGACCATGGTGACCACATTCAGCCTGCTGCTGATGAATGGGCCCGCCAATGGATTCATCGACTCGCTCCTGCAGCGCAAGGAAGTCACACACGCTCTTGCCAGCACGCTCTTCTGGGTAAGCCTGGGAATCGGAGCCGTGTTGACCGTGGGGTTTGCCGCCGCCGGACCATTATTGGCGAAGTTTTACGGCGAGCCGTCGCTGCCCCCCATCACTGCCGGCCTCTCTCTGACCATCCTCTTCACCGCCGTGCCCATCATTCATGCGGCCTTGCTCCGCCGCGCCATGCAATTTACCGCGCTCGCCAAGAATGACATCATCGCGCGCGCGGTCGGCGTCCTCGCCTCCATTGCCTTTGGTCTTGCCGGATGGGGATACTGGTCCCTGGTGATCGGTGCCTGTGCGCTCGCAGCCAGCACCGCCGTCGGCGTTTTCATCCTCTGCCCATGGCTTCCCGGGCCGCCCCGCCGCCGCACAGGCAGCGCCACCACCCTCCGGTTTGCCTCGCACATCAGCGGCCGTTTCAGCCTGAATTACTTCGCCCGCAACTCCGACAATCTGCTGGTGGGCTGGCGCTTCGGCGCGCACGCCCTCGGCTTTTACAAGAAGGCTTACGACCTGTTCGCGCTTTCGGCCGGACAGCTGGTCTCCGCAACCTCGAACGTGGCGGTATCAGCGCTCAGCCGCGTTCGCGACGATCGCCCGCAATATATCCGCTACGTGCTCGGCGCCATTGCCGTCATGTCGTTCCTGGGCATGGGCCTGGCCGGCGATCTCACCCTCGTTGGCAAAGACCTGATCCGGGTCTTGCTCGGTCCCAAATGGAGCACCGCCGGGGTCATCTTCACCTACTTCGCCCCCGGAATCGGGGTCATGATCGTCTACTACATTCATGGCTGGATTCACGTCTCCATCGGGCGCGCCGATCGTTGGTTGCGGTGGAGCATCGTCGAGTGGATCGTAACCTTCGGGTCCTTCCTGCTCTTCCTGCCGTTCGGGCCCCAGGGCATCGCCGTCGCCTGGTGCGTCACCTATTGGGTGCTCACGATACCGGCCATGGGTTACGCGGGCAAACCCATCGGCCTCGGCGCGGCCAGGGTGCTTGAGACGGTCTGGAGATATGTCGTTGCCTCCCTTATGGCGAGCTTGGTGACCTACATCACGCTGGGAAGAGCTTCAGCCATGCAGGATATCCCTGGAGCAGCGGGCGCCCTCCTCCGCATCGCGGCAACCACCCTGCTCTTCTGCGCGCTCTATCTTGGCGGGGTCACGTTACTCCACGGAGGCACTGAGCCGCTGCGGAGGATTTTGCGGCTCCTGGGCGAGTTGCGTGGCAAAGGTCAGGCGAAGAGCGCGGCCCCCGATCACACGACCGGGGGAGTCTCGGTGGCTTAGGTGCAATGGCGAAGCGCGGGGCAAAGCTGTTTTCATCAGACCAGCAATCCGTAAATTGGCGTCTACCGCGCGGGGGAATACCGTCTCCATGAAAGCTTGCATGCTGGCCTATACGTTCTACGACGCGGATAACCGCGTGCGGCGGTATGCGGAAGCCCTGGTGAGACGGGGCGACCAGGTCGACGCAATCGCCCTCGCCCGTCCCGGCCAGCCCGCGTTCGAAGTCATTCGCGGAGTCCGCGTCTTCCGCATTCAGAAGCGCACGATCAATGAATCCGGGCCATTCAGTTACCTGGTCAAACTCCTGCTCTTCTTCATCCGCTCCTGCTTCTTCCTGGCGGTCCGCTCGTTTCGCGAGCCCTACGACCTGATTCATGTTCATTCCGTCCCGGATTTTGAGGTCTTTGCGACGATTGTGCCGCGGCTGCTGGGCACGCGCGTGATCCTCGACATCCACGACATTGTTCCGGAGTTCTACGCCAGCAAGTTCAAGGTCCGGCAACAGTCGCTCATCTTCCGCGCCCTGGTGCTCGTCGAACGTTTGTCGATCGCGTACTCCCATCATGTGATCATCGCCAACCACCTTTGGTACGAGACGCTGACGCGTCGCTCAGTCCGTCCGGAAAAATGCACGGCGATCATCAACTACCCCGACCCCACGATCTTTTCTCGCCGCGGCCGGCCCGCGCGCCCGGGATCTGAGTTCGTTCTGTGCTATCCGGGAACCCTGAGCTGGCATCAGGGGCTCGACATCGCTATCGAGGCCATGGCCCTGCTCCGCACTGAGATCCCGGGACTTCGCCTGAAACTCATCGGCGATGGACCCGAGCGAGAGAATCTCAGCCGCCTCATTCAGCAGCGCGGATTGGGCGATCGCATCTCGCTCACCGGCTTGATCCCCATGGAGCAGGTCGCCGAAATGATGGAAAGCATCGACCTGGGGGTTGTGCCCAAGCGCGCCGATTCCTTCGGGAATGAAGCGTTCAGCACCAAGATCATGGAGTTCATGGCCATGAACGTTCCGGTGCTCGCTTCAAGAACCAGGGTCGACGAGTACTACTTCCACGATGGCATCGTGCAGTTTTTTGAATCAGGAAACGCCCAGGATCTCGCCGACAAGATTCGCTATCTTTACTACGATTCGGCAAGGCGGGCGGAGTTGCGGACCGGCAGCTCGAAATTTATCGCACAGAATAGTTGGGATATCCGGCAACAAGAATACTTTGGGCTCATCGACCGCCTGGCTCCGAAACGGCAGCTGGTGGTGGCTTGAGCTTTTCCCGGATCAGCACAACAGGGCCGGATTTCGAAACATACAGAGATAGAGGCTATTTATGAAGAGCAGGAACTTATCGATAATCGTCATGATGTGGATGCTTGCCGCAACTTTGGCAACCGCGCAAACCTGGGCTTCGTTCTTGCTCCCGGGGCAGGGAATCGATTGGTCGACCGCGGGCGTGGGGACTATTCCGACGCGGACCGTTTGCTCGACGTTGAACGGGGGAGCGAGCTTGGCAACCATCAATGCCGCGTTGGCGGCCTGCCCCAAAGGCGAGGCTGTGGTGCTCTCCGCGGGGACGTACACCATTTCAGGCACCGTCCACATTCCCGCGAATGTCACCCTGCGGGGCGTGGGCGCAGACAAAACCATTCTCAACGCAACCGGCACGGGGGAAGCACCCGTTCAGCTTGGGTCCGGCTCGGTCGTCTTTGTGCCGCGCACCATCACGAGCGGCGCCACCGCGGGTTCCACGCAGCTCGTATTGGGATCTACCTCGGGCGTGAATGCCGGATCCTACCTCGTGGTCACGGAAACCAATGATCCCAACTATGTGACCGCCGCCGGTAGCGGCGGCAACTGCAACTGGTGCGACGGCAGCTGGACGAAGACCGGAAATTACGCGCGCGGACAGATTGTGCAGGTTACGGCCGTGAGCGGCAACTCCGTCACCATCTCCCCCGGCTTGTATACGCCCTATACGAACTCGCCCATCGCGGTGGCCTTCAATATGGCGGCAAGTTATGCCGGCGTCGAGAGCCTGCAGGTGAAGGCCAATAACACCGGCTACACCGCGAACTTCGCGATGGATCAATGCGCCTACTGCTGGATCAAAGCCGTAGAGTCCAACTATGCCGACGGAGATCACGTGGAAGTCTCCTGGGGGTATCACGACGAGATCCGGGACAGCTACTTCTCGAACGCCTACCTGCATACGCCGGGAACGTACGACTCCGACGTAAAGCTTGTCCTCAAGACGAGCGCCAGCCTCATCGAGAACAACATCATCGAACGTACCCACGTGGCCATCATGCTGGAGTGGGGACCGGCCGGAAACGTCATTGCCTACAACTACACCATGGGCGAGTTCGACAGCGGATCGCCGAATGTCGTGATTGGCGGACTGGATTACCACGGAGCCCATCCGCAGTTCAACCTGGTGGAAGGCAACGTGATGACCCAGTTCTATGCCGACTCCATCTGGGGCAGCTCCAGCGATACGACAGCCTTCCGCAACTGGTTTGTGGGAACCAATCACATCTGCGCTCCGGCGTCCGGCCGCGGCACCGTGAGTTGCACGGGAACCAAGGGCTATTACGGCTACCAAGCGGCTCGCGCCATTCAATTCTCTTACCTCTCCACGCGGAACTACTTCGTCGGCAATCTGGTCGGAAGCTCGCAGATGCAGGCGCTGCTCAAGGCAGGGAAGCCGGTTCCGCAGGCCGATCAACTCGAGTACGCCGCCCAGCGGCCCTACGAAGCGGCCCAGCAATGGACCTTCGGCTACGGCAGCGCTAACGACGATGGCCTGGGGAACGGCTGCGGAGGGGGCGTTGCTCCCTGCCACAAGGAAGGCAATACGGCGACCCAGCTCCTTCACGGAAACTACGACAACCTGACCGCTGTGGCGACCTGGGCCTCGGGGATGAACAACATCCTCCCGACGTCGTTCTACCTCTCCGGCAAGCCTGGCTGGTGGGGTACGCTGCCCTTCCCGGCGATCGGCCCGGATATCAAGGGCGGCTCCGGTCCAGGGGCGCACAGCTTTGGAAATCCAGCCCAGAACTGTTACCTCAAAGTGATGGGTGGATCGGACGGGGGGCAGGGGGGCCCCCTGACGTTTAACGCAGGAAACTGCTACGCCACCGACAAGATCGTCTCCGTTCCGGCAACGCGCCCGGTGCTGAGCCGTCGCGGCGTGGAGCCCGTCAGCCTTACCCTTCCCAGAAAGTAGACCCGGTCACCAGGCGGTCAACATCCCCTGCCGGTGTTGGCATTCTGGTTACCGATGGGGAGCAGCGGGTACACCCTGTTTGTGGGATATTGCGTTAGATCAAATTGCTCTACGCTGAACAGGATGTACCCCTGCGCACGGATTCATCTCCCCGTCCGAGAGCGGGTGGGCGTGTTGTGTTCAGGGGCTTAAGACCCCGGAAGATAAAGAGTTAGCGCGATTGCCTTCCCCGGTGCAATCAGCAAGAGCGGTGCGGGGCCGGGTACTTCTTCAGCAGATTCGCGCGGCGCGCGAATCGGGCAGATTTGAGCGAAGAACCATGAACCGGCATCTCCACAAATCGGCGTTGGTCTTCCTTCTCGGGACCGCTTTGTCCGCGGCCGGATGGAGCCAGAGCGCGTCGCAACTCCCCGCCGCAGCCAAGCCGAAAGCTGCCACGGTGAAGCCGGCCCTGAATCCAGCCCTGAACTCGGGCTCGGACTCCCAACAGAGCCCCGCCGGCCCTGAATCGCCGAGTGCACCCGGCCCCGCGGCCTCCGGACCGCAGCTCAAACCCAATCCTCTCGAAGAGATGCGCAAATTCGAGCCCGCGGCCGATGAAGAGTACCGTCTCGGGAAGGGCGACGAGATCACCGTCGACTTCGCCGGCCGGCCGGATCTGCAGGCCAAATTGGTCGTAGGCCCCGACGGCCGGATCTCGCTTCCGCTCGCCGGCGAAATCATGCTCGCCGGCCTCTCTCGTTCCGAAGCAGCCAAGGCCATCGAATCCGCCCTGAGCGCCTACTATTCCAATCTCGCCGCTCAGGTCACCGTCACCAAGTACACCGCGAACCGCGTCATGGTGCTGGGCGCGGTGGAGCACCCCGGCCCCATGCTCTTCGACGGCGTACCGACGCTGCTCGAAGCGATCTCCCGCGGCGGCCTTCCCACCGCCGGACCGGAAAAACGCCCGCAGATACCCGATCAGTGCGCCATCTATCGCGGCAGTGATCAGGTGCTATGGGTCCAGCTGCGATCTTTGATCGACTCCGGGAATCCTCTTGCCGACCTGCGCCTCCGTCGCGACGACGTAATCTATGTTCCCGATCCCGCCGCCAGGTTCGTCTCCGTGCTGGGCGAAGTGCAGCATCCCGGGGCCGTGCCCCTCACCACGGGCACCACGCTCGCCAGTGTGCTGGCCTCAGTGGGCGGCATCACCGACAAGGCCGGCGGCAAACCGAAGATCCAGATCGTGGATCCCGCGGGCGGCGTCACCCGGACCGTGGCCTTCAACGACCTGTTAAATCCCGCCAAGAACCTCGAAGTGACGCTGAAACCCGGCGAGATCATCTATGTGCCGCAGACCGGATTCTCCCGCGCCACCTACTACCTCGAACGCCTGAACCCGATGACCCAGATGGCCATGGTGCTCTCGTACAACGGGGTCCTATGACAGCGCTGCGTCCCAGCGGTGGACTGCGCGACGATCTCGCGGCTGGAGCCGTGCCGCTGGAGACCGCGCCCTCCGTGCGCGCCCTGCCGCACGGGAGCGCCCCTCAGACCTTCGTCAATCTCGATCTGAAGCGCAGCCTGCACCTTCATCGCAGGCTCGCCGTCGGAATCTTCCTCGCGGCATTGGCCCTGTGTCTTGGATACGTCGCGAAGAGCTGGAATCACTACACCGCCGAGACCCTGGTGTACGTGCAGCCCGCCCCGCCCCGCCTCCTGGACTCTGCGCCCACGCAGCATTGGCCCTACGACGCCAATACCTACGAGTCCTACATCCAGCAGCAGATTCACAACGTCACCCGTCCCGACGTGCTGGTCGCCGCGGTGCACAAGTTGCACGGCTGGAAAGACTCTTCGGAGAGCGACCAGGCCGCCGCCGCGCGCCTCGACCGGGCCGTGGAAGTCGTGCGCGTCGGTGCGTCGTATCAACTCTCCATCACCGCGAAGGCAAGGAACGCCGTTGAGGCTGCCCAGATTGCCAACGCCGTGGCCGCAAGCTTCATTGAAAGCGCGACGCGCGAACTGCGTTCCGGGGACACCCAGCGCATTGAGCTGCTGCGCGAAGAGCGCGACCGCATCGTCAAGGAGCTGGCCTCCGATCGCGCCGAACAGGAAGACCTGAACAAGAAGCTCGGCATCGCCGCCGTCGCCGGCACCACCCCCGATCCTTACGATGAGCAGATCGCCGCGGTGCGCGCGGAACTCGTGAAGGCCCGTACCGCCAGCGATGAAGCGGCCGCCCGCCTCACCAGCCTGGGCAAAACCGGCTCCTCCAACGCTGCCCTCGATGCCGAGGCGGACGAGATCGTGTCCTCGGATGCAGGCATGGTCGCCATGAAGACCGCCCTCAACAAGCGCCGCTCCGACCTGATCTCGCAGATGGCGAACCTCACGCCCAACCATCCGCAGTACAAGCAGGATGCCGAGGAACTCGCCAAGATCAACACCTCGCTGGAAGGCATCAGCAAAGACCTGCGCGAGAAAGCCTCGGCGCATATTCAGCAGCGGCTCAAAAACGACCTGGAGCGCACCTCCGCGGTGGAGTCCAAGCTCAACGGACAGCTCGCGCAACTCACCGGGGCTGCCGGCTCCGCCACTCCTCGTCTGCAGCGTTCCAATGAACTTGCCACCGACATCCTTCGCCTTCAGAACCGATTCGCCGTCGTCGATGAGCAGTTCCGCAATCTGACCATGGAGGCCAGTGCGCCGGGAGCCGTCTATGTCGCCTCTGCGGCCACCCCGCCTCTCAGTGCCGACCATGCCAAGACCTTCCGCAACGCGTTCATCATCCTTGTGCTGGGCCTGGTGCTGGCCATGGGCGCTGCCCTGCTCGCCCACAATCTCGATCCCCACATCTACGTCGCCAAGGATGTGGAGCAGATCCTCGGATACCCGCCGATGGCCATCCTGCCCGATTTCCACGAGGTGGGCAGCGGGGTCGCCGAAGAGTACACCTTGCGCCTGGCGGCGGCCGTGGAGCACGCCTACCAGGAAGGCGCCATCAAGAGCTGCATCTTCACCGGCGTGACCGCCGGCGCGGGCGCCACCACGCTGGCCACCAAAGTGGCCAACATGCTCCAGGCCATGGGCCGCGAGACCGTGTTGGTGGATGCCACCGGTGCGCCCCCTGCGGAAACCAGCAACGCCGAGACCACCGATCTGGTTCCTGCACCGCGCGGAAGCCGCTCGACAGCTCTCCTGCAGAGAATGACCGACGTCACCTCCGGCGACAGCATCGTGGTCACAGATTCCGCCCCGCTGCTGGTCTCTGGCGAGACCGAATACCTGGCGCGCTTCGTCGACTCCGCCATCGTTGTCATTGAATCCGGCGTGACCACCCGCAGCGAACTCAGAGAGCTCTCCAGGACGCTGCAGCGCCTCGAAGTATCCGCGGTCGGGTTCGTGCTCAATCGCGTTCCTCTCGCCAAGGCCAACGCCTCCTTCCGCGACTCCGTGAAGGCTGTCGAACAGCATCTGCACGCGCAATCCCGCGCCTTCTCCCGAAATGCCGCGCGGAACCAGCAGACCGCCGCGGCCCGCGAGGGCTTCCCCGAGCCCCGCGCAGCACGTTCCCGACACAAGGCCGATCCGGCTCGCGACGCCGAGCCCCCCCGTTCGGCTCCCCGGCAGCAAAGCAGCCCGTCCCCAAGCAACATGGACGCGCCGGCACCGCGAGAACGCAACAAGACCGAAGACGCCGAACGGAAACCCGCCGCACAAGCCTCGGCTGCGGCCCCGGAAGCCGCGGAACAACAGGGCCCGGCGCCCCGCATCATTCCGCCCGAACCCGTGCGCGAACCGGCCCGGCCCGCGCGCCGGCCCGAAGCCGCCCCCACCATCACCGCGCACCGGTTCATCACTCCGGAACCAGACCCTGATCCGGGACCCGTTCCCGTCGGCGATGCCCGCCCGGCCGCGCCCATGCCGCGACCGGCCGAGCCCCAGGTCGCTGCCCGGGAACCGGCCGCTGCTGCATGGCAGCCCGAACCGGTGAAGCCACCCACGCCCGCGGCTCCCATCCCGCAACAAGTCCCGCGCGGCCGTGAGCAGAAACGCCCCGCTCCCGCCTCGGTGTCTGCCAAGCCGGTAGAGGTCCGGCCAGAGCCGCCGAAGGAGCCTGTTCGCCCGGTGGTCGAGCGCCCCGTGGAAGTGCGCACGCCGCCTCCCGCCGCGCCTGCTGCGCCGGTGGTCGAAGCCATACGTTCCTCCGGCCCGGCGTCCCAAACCGATCCCCGCAAGTCAAATCCGCCGGTCAAGTTCGGACCGGACTGGGTCGCTCCCGCGGGAGAAGTATCTTCAGCCAGCGGCACCGTGATTGAGCCTCCCGTCGCCGCGCAGATGCGCGCGGAGCCGTTTGTCTCGCGCGTGGAGCCGCGCGCAAATTCCGCTTCGTCCGGCGCTGCTGCTTCCGCCTATCGGGCATCCGAGCCTGCCACGCCCAAGCCGGACAACCCGCCTCACTCGCCGGAGTCGGTAGAAGACGGCGACGATCTTCCCTACAGCGCAGCTTCGCGTCTGGGCGGACTGCGCACCCTGCTGGTCTCCCTGGGACTCAAGGCACTCAACAAAGAAGGCGACGAAGCAGGAGACGCCGAAGGGGGCCAGACCTTCGAGCGCAACGCGGAGCGGCCCGTGTACGCCGAACCCATCTCCGCTTACCCGTCCACCGGTGTCGAGACTGTGGGACCGGATGCAGCTTCGGTCAAGGCCAAGCCCGAGTTTCTGCCGCCCAAGCCGGTCCTGGAGGCGCCTGCGGAGCGGGAAAAAGAAGCGGTTCGGCCGGTGCCCAAGCGCCTGCGCTGGGATGACCCGCAAGATGTAGAGACACTGCCGTCATGGCGCGGACAATATCGTAAGCGGAGGTAGGCAGCGCCGAGTGCTTTACGCGGATCAAACGACTGCCGGCACTTGCACCGGGATCAGGCGCGGGATTCGCTGAATCGGAAGGCCAAAGAGTGTTGAGGACGCCTTTCCCACAGCCATAACCCGTGTGATCCACAATGTGGAATTTCGCAGCGATGTAACATACCATGATGCACAATCGCTAGAAGGTTAGAAGGGAGATAGAGTCGTGCCCCGCATCCACTTTCAACAACAGCTCGCCGAGCTCAAGGACAAACTCCTTGCCATGGCTGCGCTGGCGCAGCAGGCGATGGAGTCGGCGGTGGACGCCTACCTGCAGCGCGACCTCGGACTCTGCCAATACGTTCGTCAGAATGAAACTGCCATCAACACCGCGCAGCGCGAGCTGGACGAGATGGCCTACGAACTGCTCTCCCGCGAGCAGCCCATGGCCATCGATCTGCGCTTCATTCTCGCCGTGATCAAGATCAACGGCGACCTGGAGCGGATCGGCGATCAGTCCGTGGCGATTGCGCGCCGCACCCGCGATACCATCGAGACCGAGCCCGTTGAGCTGCCGGTCGACTTTGAAACCATGGGCGAGTGCACCAGCCGCATGATCCGGTCGGCCATCCAGGCCCTGCTCGATGGCGACGCCCGCCTCGCCGACTCCGTGCGGGAGATGGACGACGAGGTGGATCGCATGAACCGCCGCGCCCACGCGGACCTGCTGCAGCTCATTCAGGACGAGTCGAAGAAGACCCAGCAGGCGATGAACGGACTCTTCGTCGCGCGTTCCCTGGAGCGGATTGCCGACCACGCCTCAAACATCGCCACCGACGTGATCTTTTGGATCCGCGGCGCCGACGTGCGGCACCAGCTCAGCATGGCGATGGATTAAGAAAGAACGCAGGCAAAATCAGAGGGGCAGCCATCGGCTGCCCCTCGTCTCATGCACCCGCGCTTTCTCTAGCGAAGCGTCTCATACAGGAACCACGCGCGGCGCTCCGTCTCGTCCAGCCAGTTTTCAATCAGGCTTGTCGTGGCGTGGTCGCCCGCCGCGCTGGTGATCTCGTGGGCCGCGCGTAGATTATCGGCCAGCGCCCGGTTGTCTCTTTCCAACTCCCGCAGCATCTCCTCCGGTGCCACGTTCGCCTTGTCGTTATCGGAGATGCGGGTGAGGCGTGACACCTCGCCCACCGACCGGAGAGTCGTGCCGCCAACCTTGCGGACGCGCTCCGCAATATCGTCGCTCATCGCGAAGATCTGGCTGGCCTGTTCGTCGAGCAGCAGGTGATAGTCGCGGAAGTGCCGCCCCGTCATGTGCCAGTGGAAGTTCTTGGTCTTGATATAGAGAGCGAAAACATCGGCAAGCAGCGGATTGAGTGCGCGGGAGATGCTTTGCACATCCTCGGGGGAAAAGCCGCCCGGGGCCGTCACGTTGGCATTGCGAAGAGCTTCTGTCGTTGCCATGATTCTCCTTTTGTCCGAACCGGCGCCGCGAGGCGAGCGGGGAAGGGCGCCCTGGTTCGCAACCTTAGGATGCGCGACTGCGTTTCTCTGATTCGTGCAACGTCGATGAAAAAAGAACCGGCGCCGCCTTTATCGGCGGAGCCGGTCCGTGTCGAAGTTGGGTTTGATGAATCTTTGGTTAAACCTTCACGCTCGGGTGCGTCGCATAGTGCAGCAGAACCGCCACCGCACAACTCGTGAGCCGGGTTTCGGCCGAGTCGGCGCGGCTGGTGAGGATCGTCGGCACCCGCGCGCCCAGCACAATTCCGGCAAGTTGTGCGCCGCCCAGGTACTCCAGCTGCTTGGCCAGCATGTTGCCGCTCTCGAGATCGGGAACCACCAGGATATCGGCCTGCCCAACCACCGGCGACTCCAGCTTCTTGATGGCGGCAGCCTTGGCGCTTACCGCCGTATCAAAGGCCAGCGGTCCATCCAGGATGCCTCCCGTAATCTGCCCGCGATCCGCCATCTTGCATAGTGCGGCGGCATCGAGCGTTGACTTGATCTTGGGATTCACCGTCTCCACGGCCGAGAGCAGCGCAACCTTGGGCTCGGGGATGCCCAGCGCATGAGCCAGGTCAATCGCATTCTGTACGATGTGCACCTTGTCTTCCAGCTCGGGAACGATGTTGATGGCCGCGTCAGTGATCAGCAGCGTGCGCGGATAGGCCGGCGTGTCCATCACAAACACGTGCGAGATGCGCCGCGCCGTGCGCAGCCCCGTATCGCGCTGCATGGCGGCTTTCATGAGCTCATCTGTGTGCAGGCTGCCTTTCATCATGGCCTGGGCATTCCCTGCCCGGCACATGGCTACTCCCAGCTCTGCGGCCCTCGCTTCGTCGTCCGCCTGCAGGATGGGATACTCGGCAAGGTCTACCCCGATCCGGGCGGCAAGCGATCTGATCGCTGGCTCATCGCCTATGATCGTGGGCTCGATCAGCCCGGCGGCGGCAGCTTCCACTGTGCCCCTGAGCGCAACATCCGACTGCGGCCAGACCACCGCCGTGGTGATGGCGGGCAGGTCCTTGCAGCGTTCCAGAAACTGGTGGAAGACGTGGTAATCGGCGGGATGGCCCACCAGCGGATCCACCGCCACTGCTTCGGCAAGAGGAGCAAGATCACTCATGAGATGTTCTCCGGGCCGCATGGAAAGAGAGTATCAGCGGCTCAACGAAAACATTCTCACCGGCACGCTCATCCGAGGCCTGTGCGGTGGGTCACACGGCGGACCCGTGTACCAGTTTGCGGTACAAACGGGCCCTGCCCAACAGCTCTCTTCACTCCGCGCGCAGAGCGGTAACCGGGTTGACCGCGGAGGCGCGTCGCGACGGCATGTAACTCGCGATCCACGCAATCGCCACGATGCAGCCCGTTGCCAGCGCGTAGGTCCACGGGTCCACCGGGCTCACCTGGAACAGAAGCGATCGCATCAGCCGCACACTCAGAATGGCCGTGCCAATGCCGCAGGCCACGCCGATTGCCGCCAGCATCAACCCCTGCCGCACGAACAGGCCGGTAAGGGCCTGCCGCTGCGCTCCCAGCGCCATGCGGATGCCGATCTCCCGAGTCCGCTGCGACACTGCGTACGAAATTACGCCGTAAATCCCGATGATTCCCAGCAGAAGCGCCATGCTCCCCGCCACACACAGCATCACCAGCGTGAACGAGGTGCGCGCCATCGACTTGCGATAAAGCTCCCCAAGCGTCTGGATATCCGACAAGGGCAGGTCGGGATCGACCGACCATACGGCGCGCTGCACCTCGCTCATGAATGCCGAGGTGCCGGCCCGCGGCGTTCGCATCACGAAATTGACGTAGCGTCGCACCACCTCTTTGTCGACCTCGAAGTTGTTCTGGAAGAGCGGCCAGTACACCGTCGTCGGCGACGCCTGGCTCACGCCATCGTCGTAAACGTTGGCGGCCACGCCGATGATCTCCCGCCAGTCATCGTTCGATCCCACCCGGATGCGTTTGCCGAGCGCGTTCTCCCTGCTGCCCCAGTACTCGCGTGCAAAGTTCTCTGAGATGATGGCCACCGGCCGTTTCTCGAAGGTCTCCGCCCACGTCAGATCGCGGCCCGCCACCAGCGGCGTGCCAAAGGTGGCAAACGTCCCGGGAGAGATGAACTTGAAGTGGCGCACGGGCGCCAGCTCTCCAGCCTTATACGTGTGATCGGCGGCGTACACCGGGTCCATCGAATACTGGCCGGTGAGCGGCACAGCGCTGGTGATGCTCACCGACGAGACCCCTGCAATGCTCGCCAGCTTGTTGGCGATCGCCTGCTCCGTCCGCACCACCCGTTCCTTCTGCGTATCGGGAATCTGCGAATCGGGAATGAAGATGCTGAACGATTGCAGCGTCTTGGGCTCCGCGAATCCCGGCGAGACCCGCGCCAGCGCCAGGAACGTGCGAATCATCAGTCCTGAGCAGATCAGCAGCACCAGCGCCAGCGCGACCTGCACCACCACCAGCGTCTTGCGCGCGCGATGCCGCTCCCGGCTCTGGCTCAGAGCGCGGCCCCCTTCGCGTAGGCCCGTGCTCACCCGCACCGACGAATACTTGATCACCGGAATCAACGCGATGGCCGCGCTGACAAACAGCCCGAGTCCCAGCGTGAACAACAGCACCGGCGCGTTCATTCCGATCTCATGCAGGCGCGGCAGGCCCGTCGGCGCGGCGGCAATCAGCACCCGCAACGCGCCAAAGGCCAGGGCCAGGCCCAGAGCGCTTCCAACCAGCCCGAGCGCCAGGCTCTCCATCAGGATCACCAACGTGATATCGCGCCGGCTACCCCCCAGCGCCGTGCGGATCGCAAGCTCCTGGCGCCGGCCTTCCACCCGCACCAGCAGCAGGTTGGCCACGTTCGCGCAGGCTACCAGCAGCACGATCCCGATCGATCCCAGCAGCACCCACAGCACCTTCCCCACATCGCCCACCACATCTTCTTTCAGCGAGTGAAGATCGGGAGTAAAGCGCGCCGTCTCGAAGATCGCGGCGCTGAACCCCTCCGGCGGCGGGAAGCTATGGATCGCAATCGGAATCAGCCGCGCGACCTCCGCGTTTGCCTGCTGCACCGTCACTCCCGGCTTCAGCCGCGCCATGCCCTCGTAGCTGAAGTTGCCCAGCTTGGTCTTGCTGCGGTCCAGCTGCATGGGCAGCAAAATGTCCGAGTCCGGCCAGTCCAGGAAATGAAATCCCTTCGGCAACACCCCCACAATCTCCCGCGCCGTGCCGTTTACGTTCAGGCTCTGCCCCACCACCGACCGGTTGCCGTTGAAATGGCGCTGCCAGTATCCATGGGAGATCATGATCGTCTTCGGAGAACTCGGCTGGTCGTCCTGCCGGGAGAACACCCGCCCCAGCGCGGGATTGACGCCCAGCATCGGCAAAATCCCGTCCGTCACATCCATCGCGTCCAGGTGCTCGGGCTGCGCCCCTCCCGTAACGCTCACCCCGTCGCCCTGGTACATGCCGATCTCTTCCAGCGTGGTGCTCTGCTCCCGCTCCGTGAAGTAGAGGAACGGGGCCATGTTCAGCTTGGGGATATTGACCCCCGGCGCCGTATACCAGATCCCGAGCAACCGCTCCGGATGCGGGTACGCCAGCGGCTTCAGCAGCACTCCATCCACCACGCTGAACACCACGGTGTTGGCCCCGATGCCGATCGCAATGGTGAGAAGACACAGCGTGCTGAACAGAGGCGCGCGGAGCAGCCTCCGCACCACCTGCTTGAGCTGCTCCGGTACGATTGCCATACGAACTCCTCCTCGCCCTCAAATTGCAAACCCAGCACCCGTGCGGCCTGAATCCTGCGGTTTTGAGAAGGCTACGCGCATGCGCTTGCAAAAGTTCGAAAAAGGTGACGAATGACGGAACCCCGCCAGCTTTTCCCCCCGGCAGCAAAGCTGATATGCTGCGAGGTCCCAAGCAAAGCGATTTAGGAGAGCAATGGGTATGTGGTTTCTGGGAATGGATGTGGGCACCGGGGGCACCCGGGCGGTGGTGGTCGACGAGAACGGTCGCCTGGTGAGCGGAGCCTCCAGTGAGCACGCGCCCTTTCGCACACCCCACCCCGGCTGGGCCGAACAGGACCCCGAAGACTGGTGGCGCGCCGCCCAGGACGCCATCCGCCAGGCCCTCGCCGCGGCACCCGAACCCCGCCAGCCCATTGCTGCTCTCGGCCTCACCGGCCAAATGCACGGCGCCGTCATGCTCGACGAACACGGCGCAGTCCTGCGTCCCTCACTCATCTGGTGCGACACCCGCACCCAGCCCGAATGCGACTGGCTGCACCAGAAGATCGGCTACGAGCGCCTGATCGAGCTCACCTGCAATCCCGCTCTGCCCAACTTCACCCTCACCAAGCTCCTCTGGGTCAAAACGCACGAGCCGGAGATCTTCGCAAAAATCCGCCACATCCTGTGCCCCAAGGACTACGTCCGCTACCGGCTCACCGGAGAGTTCGCCATCGACGTCCAGGAGGCATCCGGCACCTTGCTGCTCGACGTCACGCATCGCCGCTGGTCCCGCGAAGTCGCCGAGGCCGCCGGCATTCCCGAAAGCTGGTTGCCCACCGTCTACGAATCCCCCGAAGTCTGCGCGCGCATCAGCGACACCGCTGCCGGCCTCACTGGACTCACCGCCGGCACCCCGGTCGTCGCCGGCGCCGGCGATCAGGGCGCGGGAGCCGTGGGCATGGGCATCCTCCAGCCCGGCTCCGTCTCCGCCACCATCGGCACCTCCGGCGTCGTCTTTGCCGCCACCGCCGAGCCCACCAAGGACCCCAAGGGCCGCCTGCACACCTTCTGCCACGCCGTCCCGGGCGTCTGGCACGTCATGGGCGTCACCCAGTCCGCGGGACTCAGCTTCCAGTGGCTGCGCAACACCTTCTTCACCGGCCAGAGCTACGACACATTGACCGAGGGCGCCGCCAAGGTCCCCGCCGGAAGCGACGGCCTCCTCTGGGCTCCGTATCTGCTCGGCGAACGCACCCCGCACCTCGACCCCGTCGTCCGCGCCGCCTTTGCGGGCATCTCCACCACCCACACCGCCGCGCACTTTGTGCGCGCTGTTCTTGAAGGCGTCGCCTACTCCCTGCAGGACACCTTCTCCCTCTTCGCCGAACTCGGCATTCCGGTGAAGGGCATCCGCCTCGGCGGCGGAGGAGCCCGCGGTCCTCTCTGGCGGCGCATTCAGGCCGGCGTCTACGGTCACACCGTCGAGGTCCTCACCGCCGAAGAAGGAGGCGCCTTCGGCTGCGCGCTCATGGCCGGCGTGGGAGCGCGGCACTGGGCCAGCCTCGATCAGGCATGCGCCCAGGCCATCGAAGTCGCGCAGAGCATCGCCCCTGATCCGAACGGCGCCGCCGCCTACAAGTCCGGATACGCCGAGTGGCGCAAGCTCTATCCCGCTCTGCGCACACTGCGCTAACCCGGCCCAATCCCTCGCCTCTTGCGTGGGGGCTTGCCTCGCACTCTTCGCTGCGCTAAGGTTAGTCCCCGGGAAGCCCTCATCTCCCCGCGAGGAACCTGTGTCTGTCCTTAGCTCCCCCGTGGTCGCCAATCGCAGCGAAGACGCTGCCGCAGCCAATGCCCTGCCCCTGCAGCGCAACGTCGCAGTCGATGCCTATCGCGGCTTCGTCATGCTCCTGATGATGGGCGAGGTGCTCCGCTTCGCAGATGTTGCACGCTCCTTCCCCGGCAATCCTGTCTGGAGATTCCTCGCCTTCAATCAGACACACGTCGAGTGGGCCGGCATGAGCCTGCACGACACCATCCAGCCCGGCTTTACCTTCCTCGCCGGCGTCGCTCTTCCGTACTCCATCCGCAGCCGCCGGCGCAAAGGCGAGAGCTTCCAGCGCATGTTGCTGCACACCCTCTTCCGCAGCGTGTTGCTCATCGCCCTCGGCATCTTCCTGCGCTCCACCAGCGGACCCATCACCAACTTCACCTTTGAAGACACGCTCACCCAGATCGGCCTCGGTTACACCTTCGCCTTCCTGCTCACCTTCACGCGCGAACGATGGCAGACGATCGCCCTCGCCGCCATCCTCTTCGCCTATTGGCTGGCGTGGGCTCTCTATCCCGCGCCCGGGCCCGGCTTCAACTACGCGGCCGTCGGCGTGCCGCCGGAGTGGCATGCGCACCTCTTCACCGGCTTTGCCGCGCACTGGAACAAGAACAGCAATCTGGGGCAGGCCTTCGATCTCTGGTTCCTCAATCTCTTTCCGCGCACCCGGCCCTTCGTGTTCAACGCCGGCGGCTACCTCACACTCAGCTTCATCCCCACCCTGGGCACCATGCTTCTGGGCGTGCTCGCCGGGCAATGGTTCCATCAGGCCGCGCCGCGCCTTCCCCTGCGGCGGTTCGTGCTGGCCGGCGCAACCCTCATCGCCGTCGGGCTCCTCTTGCACGTCACCGGCGTCTGTCCCATCGTCAAGCGGATCTGGACGCCCTCGTGGACGCTCTTCAGCGGCGGCGTATGCTTCCTCTTCCTGGCCGCCTTCTCCTGGATCATCGATGGGCGCAACCATCGCCGCGCTGCATTCCCGCTCATCGTCGTCGGCATGAACTCCATCGCCGCCTACCTCATCGCGCACCTTTGGGAAGACTTCATCGAGAGCAGTCTCCGCATTCATCTCGGAGAGAGATTTCTCAACCTGCTTGGCTCTTCCCTGGAGCCTCTGCTCATGGGCACTCTGACCCTGCTCGCCTACTGGCTCGTCCTCTACTGGATGTTCCGCAAAAAGGTCTTCGTGCGCATCTAGTGCGCCGTTTCATCACTCTCGAAAATGGTTGCCTCGCACTCTGGTTTACGAGGAATTGATGCCCCATCAGCCCGCGCCATGCGACAGTTCCCGCACGTCCTGCATCCCTCCTATTAGGAGCGCCGTCGAATCGCACTCCAAATCTCTCGTCCCCAGAGGATGAATTTGCAGCTGTCATACACGCGTATTCTTTTTTGCCTTGGCCTCACCCTTGCCGTCTTCGTCTCGAACGCTCCACAGACGCACGCGCTGCAAGCCGCAACGGCCCAGCATCTCCTGCCCGATGCGCCGCAGCCGGCATCGCAAGCCCCCGGCCCGCAAACGCAATCGGCCCCTGCAGCTACCGCCACCCTCTCCGGCACCGTGCTGGACACGAACCACGACGTCCTCCAGGGCGCGCAGGTCACGCTGGCCGGTCCGTCCGATCAGGTCCGGAACACCATCTCGGGAAGCAGCGGAGAGTTCTCCTTCACCGCCCTCCCCCCCGGCGCCTACCGGCTGAAAGTGAGCGGCTCCGGCATGAGCACCTTCAAGTCGCAGCCCATCTCCCTCGAGCCCGGCGCTGTGAAACTCATGCCGCCCATCACCCTCTCGATCGCGGTTGCCTCCGCCAGCGTCACCGTGAACGGCGACAAGGAAGAGCTCTCCGAGGAGCAGGTGCAGATCGCCGAACAGCAGCGCGTGCTGGGCGTCATTCCCAACTTCTACAGCTCCTACGACTGGAACGCTCCCCCCATGCTCGCCAAGCAGAAGTTCAAGCTGAGCCTTCGTTCCCTCATCGACCCCGTCACCTTCCTGGAAGTCGCGGGCATCGCGGGCGCGGAGCAGTACAAGGGCATCTTCCCCGCCTATGGATGCTGCCTCGAGGGCTACGGCAAGCGCTACGGAGCGGCCTTCGCCAATCAGGTCGCCGGAGACATGCTCGGCCGCGCCGTGTATCCCGCCCTCTTCCACCAGGATCCGCGGTACTTCTACAAGGGCACGGGAGGCGTGCGGGCGCGCGCCTTCTACGCGATGTCGCAGGCTGTCGTCGCTCGTTCCGATAGCGGACGCCTCATGCCCAACTACTCCCAGATCCTCGGCAATCTGACCTCCGGCGCTCTGTCCAATCTCTACTACCCGGAGCAGGACCGCGGCGCCCGCCTCGTCTTCCTGAATGGGCTGGCCGAGATCGGCGCCAACGCCGCCGGCAACCTCATCCGCGAGTTCGTCCTCAAGGACCTCACCTCCCGCGCCAAGCGCAACAGCTCCGCGGCAAGCGCGCCCTGATCGCCACTGCCCGTGCCGGCGCGTGATCGCTCGATCACTTCATCACTCGATCACTAAATCCCTTGAGAACGAAATCTGGTGATCCAAATCACACCCGGAGGTGAATGGTGTCACTGCCCCCCGTCGGCCGCAAAGCGCACACTCGAAAAACAATACATGGCAGCGCTCTTCACCTCTCGGGAGGCGCTGGGAGGCAACATGGGTTTTGCGGCCAACCTGAAGACGATTGTTGTGGCGACGGACCTGCTCGGAACCTCGGAGGCCGCGCTGGAGTACGCGCGCAAGCTGGCCTCCGCCTACGGCGCGCGCCTCATCCTTGCCCATGGGCTCGATCCGGTCGACTATGCGGCCGTGGAAGGCGTCCCCGGCCGCGTGTTGCGCCGTCTCACTGAAGATGCCCGCGTCTCTCTCGACGAGATGGCCTCCGACCTCTTGCGCGAGGGCATTCACAGCCATACCGAGGTTCGCCAGGGCGCCGTCGTGCAGATGCTGCTCGACGTCATTCGCCAGTACAACGCCGGGCTAATCGTTCTGGGCACGCGCGGCCAGCATGGGGCCGGCCCCCTTGCCGTGGGCGCCATCGCCGAGCAGTTGGTCCGCAGGGCGGACTGCCCGGTCCTGGCTGTGGCGGCGGATTGGAACGCGGGAGAGTACCGGCCCTTGCCCGGCGGCCCCGTCCTGCTGGCCATGGAGCGCAATGAAGCGCTCGCCTCCGCGGTCGACGCGGCCAGCGCCCTGGCCCACACCTTCCAGCGCACGCTCATCGTGGTCCACGCGCGCACCGCCGCCGAGGCCTCCGCCTTCCTCAATCCGTGCGCCTCCACGCTGGAACAGCTGGGTATAGCGACGACCGGCGATTTTCCGGTTCGCTGCGTCGTGAAGGACGGGAATCCCGCAGAGGCGCTCACCCAGGCCGTCGATCAATTCAAGCCGAGCATTCTCGTCATCGGCGTCAAGCGGAAGAGCGACTCGACCGGGCCGCACGGAACCGCTTTCAACCTGTTGGCCAGTTCGCGCGCCCCCGTGCTGTGCGTGCCGGCCGCGCTCGCATCCGATCTGCCCGAGATCGACGTGAAGGTCTCGGTGGAGATCAGCTGACACGGCAGAGGGGAGTACGGCCATGCACCCGGTGCCACCGGCCAGGGAGAGAAACATGCAGTTCGACACAAGGCCCCCTCACCTGGACTCCGTCGAGGCGCGGCCCGTCTCGGAGCTCTTGGCCTGTCCTCCCGACACCGGCAACCTGCTCAGCGCGTGTGCACGCTCCATCAGCTTCGACGCCGGCCAGACCATCTTTCGCCAGGCCGCTCTCTGCGAAGGCCTCTATCTGGTCGTCTCCGGTCAGTTGGTGCGGCGCACGGAGAGGCTCGACACGCGCCTCGTCCTGGGCTACGCCCGGCCCGGCGATCTCCTCGAGCTCGCCGCTGTCCTCGGCGACCGGATGCATACCTACTCCCTCATCGCGCAAACCCCCGGCTCTCTCGTCTTCCTGCCCCTCGAAACGCTCAATCAGGCCTTCAAGACCTATCCTCCGCTTCGCATGAAGCTGCTGGAGGAACTCGCCCGCGAAGTGTCGCGTGGCTATCGCGCCTGTCGCATCTCCAAAATGGTGCACACCCGCCGGCGCACTCCGCCCCTGGCCTGAAGACGACGCTTGCATGGATGAGATTGCTTCCGCTAAGGAGTGCGCGAATCCGCTCTTTTTTGCGAGCGATGTGAGCTACGTCACACCAATAAACTCAAGGGGTCAGGTATGAAAGAGGAGTATACTTTTGGTCAATCGCCATGGCATCTTTCCACACGCATCACCCGCCGGAAGACTGTCTGAATTGCGAACATCGTCACCTGCGCATGTTCTGCAATCTGACTCCGGAAGCGCTGCAGGATTATGACCAGATCGGCATCATGATGAGCCATGCGCGAGGCGCCAAGCTCTTCACCGAGGGCGATGCGGCGCGCAACGTATTCATCATCTGCTTCGGCCACGTCAAGATCTCGTCCACTTCGCGGGATGGCAAGACCATGATCCTCAAGATCGCGGGACCCGGCGACGTGATGGGTCTGAGCGCCGTGCTCGCCAACGTTGCTCACGAAGTGACCGCCGAAGCCATCGAGCCCTGCCAGGTCAAAACAGTGCGCAAGCAGGAGTTCATCGACTTCCTCGGGCGGCATGGCATCGCCAGCATGCATGCGGCCCAGTCGCTCTCGGGCGAGTACCTCACCGTCTTTCACGACGCCAAGCGCCTGGCGCTCTCCGGTTCGGCCGCCGGCCGCCTCGCGCGCCTCCTCCTCGACTGGGGCCGCTCCGCCTCCAACGGCAAGCAGGAGATCCGCTTCACCATGGCGCTCACCCACGAGGAGATCGCTAACATGGCGGGCACCTCGCGCGAGACCGTCACCCGGCTGCTCAACCAGTTCCGCCGCGACCAGTGGATCCAGATCAAGGGCGCCAGCCTGACGATCACCAAGCCCGAACAGCTCGAGCGCCTCACCGCCTAGAGCGCAAGCGCCTCCCGCGCTGCAGTCTGTTGACTAACCGGACCCTCAGAAGTGCGTGGCCACGGACGCGGCCAGGGAGCCGTCAGTCTTTACCTGTCCTTCGCGCAACGTGAGCACCGGGCAATGCGCATGGGCCAGCACCTTGTAGACGGTGCGGTCTCGCGTGAGGTCGTGAAATCCGCCTCGCGCCGTCGAGCCCATCACGATCAGGCTGGCGCTGCGGTGCTCCGACTCCGCCAGGATCTCGATGGCCGGGTTCCCATGAACCAGCCGCGGCTCAACGCGGACGGCAAACTCCTGCGCGATGGCCTCCGCCAGGGAGTGGAGATCCTGCAGGGCGGCAGAATCCAGGCCGGGAGGAAGCGTCTGGGCGTGCCCTCCATTGAACTGCGGAAGCACGTGAAGGATCACCAGCCGGGCGTGCAGAAGGGCGGCGATCTGACAGGCAAGCACTGCGCTCGGTCGGGAGGCCTCTCGGAGTGTGGTGGCGTGGAGGACAACCCGTTCGGTTGCGCCTGCGTCCACCGGGAGACGAGCCTCGGGTCCCACGGTCAAGACCGGGATGGTCGCCGAGCGCAGCACCTGCTCTGCGACGGAACCCAGGAGCAGCTTGCTCAACTTACTTCTGCTCCGGGTTCCGAGGATGATGCGGTCTGCGTGAAAGTCGTGCGCTGCCTGGAGCACCTGCTGGGCGGGATTGCCCTCCCGGACAAGGCTTTCGCAATCCAGATTGAGCCTGCGGGCGGACTTGCAGCAGGTCTCGAGGATGCGGTTGGCCGACTCCTCGATACTGCCGGCGTCTTAGTACGGCATTCCCGAGACGTCCGTGAGCATGGCTTCAGTGGCGGCGATGGCGTGCAGCAGGAGGAGGCGCGCGCCGGCCTGAGCAGCCTGGATCTCGGCGAATGGCATGAGCCGGTCCAGGTCGCTGAGGTCGGTGGCAACCAGGATGAGCGAAGGATGTGTCCAGCGGCTCTTGGCCTGTTCCTGCATCGCGCGCCTCGATGCTCACAGCTTGGCACCGGGGCCGACGGGTTACCGTGCTTGAGCGCACCGAACACCGTGATTCGGCTCACCCGCGCGGAGGAAAGTGCCGGTTCCGGGGCGCCGGCGGCCTTTTACCGGCGTGGTACGGCGGGCAAGATCGGGCTTTGGGGGGACGATGGGGTTTTGTATCCTTGAGGGGAGGGCCTGATCGTTAGCCTCAATCCCCCTGGAGGAAGAGATGACCGAGACCGTCAAGAAAGCCAAGCCGGCCGCCAAGCCGCGCAAGACGACTACGACCAAGAAGAAGACCGCGCCGGCGAGCGCCGATCCGATCGCGCAAAATCACCACGAAGTGTCTGAAAACCATAGCACTTCGACCCGTCAGCCGCAGGTATCGCACGACGAGGTGGCGCGCCTGGCGCACCGGTACTGGAAGGAACGCGGCCACCGGCACGGGCACCACGAGGAAGACTGGTACCGCGCCGAGCGGGAGCTGCGCGGGATGGCGTCGTAACCCAAGTAGAATCAAGCCCCGCGGCGTTGCCGCGGAGGGTTCAAGCTTTTGTTTTTTTCCTTGCTTGTCCGGTCTCAGCCGGATCGCCGGGAAGTGTTTTGCGGCGCCCCCGCACAGCGAAGGTTCCGGGCGGGCGCCGGGTTTCTCCCGTTCCGGGACGAGCTACCCCATTGACCCAAATCTTTATGCCTCTCCGGTAAACCTCTTCTTTTCTTTAACTTATATTGCACCGTGAATGGTGCTGTTTCGCCACGTCTTCGCCCATTGTATGTTTGTAAGTTGTTCTGCCGGAATCATTTGTCACTTTTACATGGCGAATAGATGGCGAATACTACATAGGGGGAGGGGGTAGAACAGGGCCAAGGGCCGAGAAAGACAGGGCCAAGGGCCAAGGGCCGAGAAAGACAGGGCCAAGCGCCCGAGGGCCAAGCGCCAAGAAAGCCGGGACGCAGATCAGGGTTACTGTCATGGGTCGGACCTTGAGTATGGCGCCTCCCGGCGCTTGCGGATGTGCCGGGAGTCACTTAAGGCAGGGAATAGGGAATAGGGAACAGGGCGGGGGCAGCCATTGGGGAGCTGGGTCTTCGTCGTCTGTTCGCCTGGCGGCGGGCCACGCTGGCAGGGGAGGGCTGGTTTCGCCTTATCTTCGTGGAGAAATCGTACTGCATTTGTAGTAAGTGGATGGAAATGGTCGGGAAAGGGCCGGAGAGAGGCGCGGCGGGTAACTGGTCCTCCGGGTAAGGGCCTGGGGGAGGGGTGCGGCAGGTAACCGGACAGGCCTGGTCTTCCATCTCCAATGTCCGGGGTCAGGGGCTGGTCAGGGGCGGGGGAGGGCTGCGCGGCGGCGTTCGAGGTACTGACGCATGCTGGGGTCGCGTTCCATGCCGTAGGCGATCTCGTAGGCGTGGTCGGCCTGCTGCCAGGCACCGGCGCGGGCGAGCAGTTCGGCGCGTGCGGCCCACCAGGGCTGGTATTCGTTCAGGCGGGGGTCGGAGGCGAGCTCTTCGAGAGCGGCGAGGCCGATGGCCGGCCCATCGATCTCAGAGAGGACGAGGGCGCGGTTGAGGGCGGCCACGGGAGAGCCGGTGATGGCGACCAGCGCGTCGTAGAGGTCGAGCAGGGCGGGCCAGTTGGGGGCCCCGGTGCGGCAGCGGTCGACATGGGCGGACTGGATGGCGGCCTCAAGCTGGTAGCGGCCGAGGGTGTTTTTGGCGGCGGCGCGGCGGAGGGCGGTTTCGGCGCGGGCGATGAGGCCGGCGTCCCAGAGGGAGACATCCTGGGCGGCGAGGGGGATGTACTCGCCTTCGGGGCCGCGGCGGGCCTTGCGGCGGGCTTCGGCGTGGAGCATGAGTGCGAGCAGGCCCAGGGCCTCGGGCTCTTCGGGGAGGAGTTCGGCGACGATGCTGCCGAGGTAGATGGCTTCGGTGGCGAGGTCGCGGCGGCCGGCGTCGGTGCCGGCGGCGTCGAGCCAGCCCTCGGCAAAGGCGGCGTAGATGGCGTCGAGGACGGCCTCGAGGCGTTCCGGCATCTCGGCGCGTTCGGGGATGCGGAAGGGGATGCCGGCGATGCGGATCTTGTTTTTAGCGCGGACGAGGCGCTGGCCCATTGTGGCGGGCGAGATGAGGAAGGCGGAGGCGATGCGGGCGGCATCGAGCCCGAGGACGGCCTGGAGCATGAGGGGGGCGCGAATGGCGGCATCGATGGCGGGGTGGGCGCAGGCGAAGAGCAGGCCGAGGCGGCGATCGGGGATATCGCTGTCCTGCGGGAGGTCAGGGAGTTCGACGGCGGAGAGCTCGTAGTCTTCGGCGGGTGCTTCATGGCGATGGCGGCGGGCCATGTCGATGAGCTTGCGGCGGGCGACGGTGAGGAGCCAGGCCTCGGGGTTGGCGGGGCAGCCGTTTTCGGGCCAGTCGCGGAGGGCGGCGGCGAAGGCCTCAGAGAGCGCGTCTTCCGCGGCGGCGAGGTTGCCGGAGCGGGCGGCGAGGAAGGCCACGAGCTTGCCGTAGCTGTGGCGCGCAACGGCTTCCGCGGTTGCGCGGACCTGCGTGCCACGACACGGGTTGAGGTTGGGGGATGTCACCTTGTCCTCGGGTTGCGGCTGTGGGGGTTTTCAGTTTCCGGGGGAAAGGCCCGCGGCTCAGGCCGGTTCTTGTCGTAGGCCGGAACGATGGATCGGGTGAAGGCGGCGGCTTGCGCCGCAGGAGCAATGCATCGGATGTAGGCGGCGGCTGCCTCCGGGTTGCGGCTCCGCAGGCCTGGTGCGGCGGCTCCGCTGGTTGCGGAGACGCCGCACGGAATGCGGGAGGAAGACGTCAGCGGCCGGCGGCGACTGCTTCCTGAGCTGGCTTTTGCTGGCTGGGCGCTCCTGACGGCCAAATGGCCCGGACTTCCACGATGCCGTGGCCGACGGTGGGGCACTTGCCGGCCCAGGACAGGGCGGCATCGAGATCGGGAACCTCGATCAGGTAGTAGCCGGCGAGCTGTTCCTTGGACTCGATGAAAGGCCCGTCG
Organism: Acidobacteria bacterium AB60; assembly: GCA_008682415.1. GTDB lineage: Bacteria > Acidobacteriota > Terriglobia > Terriglobales > Acidobacteriaceae > Telmatobacter. The sequence goes on from VANK01000010.1 coordinate 94,228, forward strand.
AGCACCTGCACCTTGCCGTTGTTGGTGCGCAGGGTGGTGGCGGTGTTGCCGGGACGGAGGCGGTTGGAGTTGACCAACGCGCCGGCCTGCTGGAGCGCCTGGCCGTAGGCGGCATAGGCCGCGATGCCCTGCTTCTGCTGTTCGGGGGACATGTTGTTCCAGCCTGCTTCGTCGGAATAGAGGGTGAGAAGGTATTGCATGGGAGAACCTCCGCTGTTTGGGATTGTAGGCGGCGTTGGGTTGCCGTCACTACCATGACGGCGGAGGTGGGGGCGGTTTCGACAGGGGGGATGAAAAAAAGGGAATAGGGAGGAGGGAATAGGGAATAGGGGGAGGCAAGAGTGAAGAGGTGAAAAGGTGAACAAGTGAAGAGGTGAAAAGGTGAACAAGTGAAGAGGTGAAAAGGTGAATAAGTGAAGAGGTGAAAAGGTGAAGGAGTGAAAGGGTCGCGCTATTCGCCTTTTTCGTTCACTGACCACTGACCACTGACCACTGATCACTGACCACTGATCACTGTCCACTGTATTTAAAACATGCGGAGGTCGCCTTCGACGGGGGCGAATTTGAGGAGGCCCAGCTCGCCGGCGACGCGTTCCAGGCGGGCGCGGGTGGCGGGGGTGGGGGGGACGAGGGGGAGGCGGACGGTATCGCGGCACTTGCCCATCAAGTTCAGGATGGTTTTGACGGGGGCGGGGTTCGATTCCCAGAAGTTGGCTTCGAAGAGGCGGGCGTAGAAGCGCTCGATGTGGCGGGCCTCGTCCCAGTTGTCATTGAGGGCTGCGCGGACCATGCGGGTGACCTCGGCGGGCGCTTCATTGGAGGCGACGCTGATGAGGCCGTGGGCGCCGATGCCGATGGTGGCGAGGGCGAGGTTGTCGTCGCCGGAGAAGACCTTGAAGCCGCGCGGGAGGGCGTGCAGGAGCTGCTCGATCTGGGGAATCTTGCCGCTGGCCTCTTTCATGGCCTGGATGTTGGGGGCGCTGTCGGCGAGGCGGACGACGGTGTCGGGCTCGAGGTTGGCGGCGGTGCGGCCGGGGACGTTGTAGAGGCAGACGGGGATGGGCGCGACGGCCTGGGCGAGGGCCAGGAAGTGCTGGTACTGGCCCTCCTGGGTGGGCTTGTTGTAGTAGGGGTTGGCGGAGAGGATGGCGCTGACGCCGCGCACCTGGCGGAGCTGCGCGGCGAGGCGGAGGAGGGTGCGGGTGGAGTTGTGGGTGCACCCGGCCCAGACGGGGACGCGGCCGCCGGCGGCGTCGACGACGATGCGGATGGTCTGGAGCCACTCGTCTTCGTCGAGGGTTGCGGCTTCGCCGGTGGAACCGCAGGCCACGAGGAAGTCGATGCCGGAGTGAATCTGCCAGTTGACCAGCGCGCGGAGCGCCGGTTCGTCGATCGCGCCGTCGCCCTGGAAGGGGGTGACGATGGCAGTGCCGCAGCCTGTGGTTTCCATGACAGGACAGTTTACGACAGTGGACAGTGGTCAGTGGTCAGGGAATAGGGAACAGGGAACAGGGAATAGGGAATAGGGAACAGGGAATAGGGAATAGGGAATAGGGAATAGGTGAGGACGTCAGCAGAGGCGAGGGTAGCCGATGGTTGTTCCGAGATACATGAAGTAAGCAAGGAAGCCAAGCCCAGCAAGATACAGCCAAGCTACATTCCACCAAAAAGTCTTTGGTTCCTCGCTGCGGTAGCACCATCCATGGAAGCGAATCCAGACTCTTCCACTATCCGTTGAATAGGCGCCAAAAGAGAAAAACGTCATGCCTGCAATGAGGTAGGTGTCCGGCGGAGCGAGGAGTCTGTGCAAAACCGGATATCCCACGAGAACACTCCTTTCATTCCACGCGGATAGGCCGTATCAGAGGGTGGTGAGTTTGGCTTCGGCCTGGGCGATGCGGTGAAGGCACGTGTCGCGGCCGAGGACGGTCATGGTTTCGAAGAGGGGCGGGGCGTTTTTGCGGCCGCAGACGGCGACGCGGATGGGCTGGAACATGGGGCCGGGCTTGAGGCCGAGGTCGGTGGCGGCGGCGCGGAGGGCGGCGTCCAGGGAGTCGTGGTCGAAAGGCGTGTGGGCGAGGACCTCGCGGGCCTTGGTGAGGACGCGGAGGGCGAGGGCGGCGTCGCCGGATTCTTTCTTGCTGATCTGGGGGATCAGCTCGGCGGGGTCGTAGGCGGGGAGCTCGTCGAGGAAGAAGAAGTCGGCGGCGGCGGGGGCTTCGCCGAGGAGCTTGATGCGTTCGCGGATGAGGGGGGTGACGGCGGCGAGCTTTTCCGGCGTGGGGTGGAAGCCGGCCTGGGCGAGGAAGGGGGCGATGGCAGCGGCGAGCTGGTCGACGGGGAGAGCGCGGATGTGTTCGCCGTTGAGGTGGACGGCCTTGGGGTCGAAGGGGTCCTGCTCGGAGAAGTTGATGACGGCGTTGGAGCGGTTGATGTTGTCCAGAGTGAAGACGGCGGTGATCTCGTCGGTGGTGAGGAATTCGCGGTCATCTTTGGGAGACCACCCGAGGAGACAGAGGAAGTTGAGGAAGGCCTGGGGGAGGAAGCCGGCGTCGCGGTAGGTGGTGACGCTGACGACGGGGCCGTGCTTGCGCTTGGAGAGCTTGGCGCCGTCGGGGGCGACGAGCAGGGGGAGATGCGCGAACTGGGGCGCGGGCGCGTTGAGGCCTTCAAAGATGAGCAGGTGCTTGAAGGTGTTGGTGAGGTGGTCCTGTCCGCGAATGATGTGGGAGATGCGGAGGTCGGCGTCGTCGACGCAGGAGGCGAGGTGGTAGGTCGGGTTGCCGTCACTGCGGAGGAGGGCGAAGTCTTCGACATCGTCGGCGGGCTTGGACTGAAGGCCGTAGACGGCGTCGTTGAATTGCAGGATGCGGTCCTGATGGCGGGGCACGCGGTAGCGAAGGGCGAAGGACTCTCCGGCGGCGGCGCGGCGGTCGGATTCTTCGCGGGGGAGGTCGCGCATGCCGGGGTTGAAGAGCCAAGCTCCCTCACGGGAGGCGGCGCCCTGGGCCGATGAGGATTCGCCTTCGGCGGCGTGGGCGGGGGTGAAGTCGCGGTAGGCGAGGCCCTTCTCGAAGATGGACTGGGCGGCGGCGCGATGGAGATCGAGGCGCTCGGACTGCTTGTACTCCTCGTCCCAGGCGAGGCCGAGCCAGCGGAGGCCTTCGAAGATGGATTGGACGCTGGCGTCGGTGTTGCGCTCGACGTCGGTGTCGTCGAGGCGCAGGATCATGGCGCCGTGGTTTCGGCGGGCGTAGAGCCAGTTGAAGATGAAGGTGCGGGCGCTGCCGACGTGGAGGAAACCGGTGGGAGAGGGAGCAAAACGGACGCGAGGCGAGGGGCGGTCGTGAGCGGACATTCTTTCCCTGATGCTAACAGGGGAAACAGTGGTCAGTGATCAGTGGTCAGTGATCAGGACTGGGGTGGGTAGGGAGGCGGGGGCGGGTAGGGGCTGGGAAAGGCGGTGGGGGCGATGGGGACGACCTTCCACTCGGCGAAGGCGAGGACGTACCAGAGGATGAGTCCGCCGAAGGGGACGATGTTAAGGAGGGAGAGCCAGGGGGAGAAGCCGGCTTTCTTGCAGATGAACCAGAAGGGCACGATCATGACGACCAGGCCGACGATCCAGCCGACGAGGATGAAGGCGGCCAGGGCGGAGAAGATGCGGGCCATCTGGGCGGGATCGAACTGGGGGTTCTGCTGCAGAAAGAGGGCGAGGAACATGGGTGCGCTCCGGCGTGGAATGGAGGGTCTGAGCCAAGGTACGGCGAACGCACGGAATTGGCAAGAGAAAGCGGTGGGTGGAGGCGCGGAGGCTGGGGCCAGCTGCGCGGGATGAGGAGGGCTCAGTTTTGAGGCGGAGCGGGGGCTGCGGCGCCGCCGGCGGGAGGGGGCGGTTCGGGGCGCTTGGCGGCGCGGAGGTAGGCGACGAGCTGGGCGATCTCGGCGTCGGTGAGGGACTCGCGGAAGGGGGGCATTTTTTTGCCGCCGTTGAGGATCTGGTCGGTGATTTTCTGGGGGGGCCAGTCCTTGTCGGTGCGGAGGGTGGTGAGGGCGGGACCTTTAGGAGTGCCGATGGCGCCGGCTCCGTGGCAGTAGGCGCATCCTTTGTCGCGAAAGAGAGCTGCGCCGGCGAGGGCGTCGTCTTTGGAGGAAGCGGCGAGGGCGGGGAGGGAGAGGGAAGCCAAAACCAGGGAAGACAGGAGAAGCCGCGAAAGAGCCATGACGTGAGATATTTTCGCACGCGGGGGGGAAGGCGCTCTCAGCCGGTGGGTGGAGTCGGGCGAGGGCCGCCCGCATGGCGGGATCTGTGCGAATCGTCATTTTTGTTAAATAGATTTAACAGTCTTGTGAATGGGGCGTCACACTTTACGCCTAGATTAAAGCCGGTTCTCCCGAACAGTAGCGGCACTGATTGGTACCCCCAAACAACTTGGAGGCATTTGAGAGTGGACAGCAGACGTGTGACTAAGTGGCGGACAGCCATTGTGGTGTTGGTGTGCGTTTTGATGATGGTGGGCGGCAAGAGCTTGCGGGCGCAGAGCGGCTCGGGTTCGATCACAGGAACGGTGACGGATCAGCGGGGACAGGCGGTGGCCGGAGCCACGGTGGTGGTGGCGAGCCCTTCGAAAATTGTGCAGACGGTGACCAGCGGAGCGGACGGGAAGTTCGCGGTGAGCGGGCTGGGGGCGGGGACGTACAGCGTGGAGACGTCGGCTACGGGATTTGGGACGGATGTGCGCCGCAACGTGGTGGTGACGGCCGGAGAGACGGCGAGTGTGCCTGTTGGGTTGTCGGTGGCGTCGGTGTCAGAGGAAGTGACGGTGGAGGCGGAGGCGGACAGCTCGATCGCGGTGCAGAACGCGCCGGTGAAGGCGCTGCTGGACGCGGCGTCGGCGCGGACGGAGATCACCAGCGGGTATATTCGGGACTTTACGTCGCCGGTGACGGACTTCAGCGATATCACGCAGGCGGCGCCGGGGACGGTGACGTGGAGCGTGAACGGGATCGGCAACGGTCAGGCGAAGACGTACTACCGGGGTTTTGCGGACGGCAACTACACGATGACGTGGGACGGGGTGCCGTTCCAGGACTCGAATGATCCGACGCATCACTCGTGGGCGTATGTGCCGGCTCCGGCGATCAGCTATGTGGACTTCGATCGCAGCCCGGGCACGGCGTCGGATATCGGGCCGGCGAACTTTGGCGGGTCGATTCACATGTTCTCGCCGAAGCTGGGCGATGCGCCGCTGCTGAAGGGGTCGGAGTCGTACGGGTCGTTCAACACGAACGAGTTTCTGGGGGAGATCAACTCGGGGGCGTTCGCCAAGGGCAAGGCGCACTTCTGGCTCGAGGGGCACCACATGACCTCGGACGGATACCAGACGAATAACTTCCAGGCGCGCACGGCGGCGACGGCGAAGTTCGATTACAAGTTCTCCGACAGCACGTACCTGACGCTGGTGGGGACTTCGGTGCTGGTGGACAGCAACACGCCCAACAACGACGCGACGCGGGCACAGCTGGCGCAGTTCGGGGACAACTACCTGATGGACAGCACGAAGACGCTGTCGAGCGGGAATCTCGATCCGTTCTACTACCGGTTTTACACCTATCACGTGCCCACGAACTTTGAAGTGGTGACGCTGACGTCGGATTTGGGCAAGGGCTGGAAGATCGATTTGAAGCCGTACACGTACTCCTACTCGAACCACCAGCACTACAACAACTACTTCGGGTCGGACTTTGGGCAGGCGAAGCAGGCCAAGGGCAGCATCGCCAATGACGCCATCAACAAGCTGAACCAGTACAACCGTCTGGGCGGCATCCTGAGCCTGAGCGGCGCCAGCCAGTACGGCGTGTTCCGCACCGGACTCTGGTATGAGTACACCAACACCAACCGGTATCAGCAGGGCAGCAATCCGCTGACGTGGGTGGATTCGCAACTGATCTCGGACCTGAAGTTCCACGAGCACTTCCGCACGCAATCGGTGCAGCCTTACGCGGAGTATCAGCTTGTGGCGATTCCCAAGTGGACGATCACGGTGGGCGTGAAGGATGCGTTCTACCAGATGGTGCTGAAGCAGTTTGCGGACGGCAAGACGGTGGGCAGCCTGGGATGCGCGAAGGGTTCCACGATCGCGGGATGCCCGAACTTTGTGACGCACGGGGCAAACTACAACAGCTGGCTGCCTTCGTTCGAGGCGAACTACCGGATTCGGGACAACTGGTCGGCATACGCGCAGTATGGGCGCGGCAGCGTGATTCCGCCGTCGAGCGTGTTTGACGTGACGGGCGCGCAGGTGGCGGTGACGCCGAAGCCGATTGTGGCCTCGACGTACCAGGGCGGCTCGGTGGTGAAGCTGAACCGGGTGAGCTTCGACGGGGATTTCTACTACATCCACTACCAGAGCAACTACTCGAGCTTCACGCCGAGCTCGGGGCCGGACAGCGGGTTCACGTTCTATTACCAGAATCCGGCGTCGAACACGTACGGCGTGGAGGGCGAGGGGAACTTTGCCCTGACCCGGGCGCTGAGTTTCTTTGTGAACGGAACCTACGGGCAGGCGAAGTATGAGTCGGCTGCCGCGCAGGCGGCGACGGCGACCGCGCCGGCGGTTGCGGCGAGCACGTCTGCCTGGGTGGCGAACACACCCAATTACACGGCGACGGAAGGGCTGACGTATCGCGACAAGCGCTTTGACTTTGGGATGTTCAACAAGACGGTCGGCGATCGCTGGCAGGATGACGGGCCGTACCACCAGGCGGTTCCGCTGAACCCGTTCACGATGACCAACGTCTTCCTCAACTACACTGTCCGGGGCGGCTCACTGTTTGAGCAGTCGAAGATCAAGCTGAGCGTGAACAACCTGCTGGACAATCACGACCAGGTCTCGATCTCTCCGGCGAATAGCGTGACGGCGAACGGGGTGCCGTACACGCCCAACGCGGCGGACACGATTCAGTTGCTGCCGGGACGGAGCTTCATGGTGACGTTCCAGATTGGGCTTTCTCCGAAAGAACGGTAAGAGGACGGACGGGAGATCAAAGGGCCCTCCGGCGATGCCGGAGGGCCCTTTGATTTGGAGGGAACGAAGACGAGGGCCAAGGGCCAAGGGCCGAGGGGCGAGGGGGAATTGAGGTTCGTGCTGTCCCACCCTAGGCGCATGAAACAAAGGCGCGCCTAGGATGGGGCACCCCTGTTCGTGCGAGGGCGGGCGCCGGTCATTTGTGTTTCAGCGTTGGACTGTAGGCTGAGGAGGTGGAGACTGGGGCGGGAAGTTATGCGGCGGCGCTGCGGGCGGAGCTGGCGGCGCGCAATCGGGTGTGGGCGCGTGGGCGGGCGCACGTGGAGAGCTACGGGGCGGACCCGGTGGTGGTGTTTGAGCCCGAAGGAGACAGACACGGGAACTTCTATGATCCGGCGTATGCGGGGATCGTCAGCAGGCCGGAGTGGGCAAAGCGGCTGGAGAAGGCCCACACGGGCCGGAGAGGGCTGCCGCGCGCTGTGTCGGGGCGGAAGTGGCGCGAGCTGGACTCGTGCATGAGCTCGGATGCGCTGCTGATGAACCTGTTCTGCACGCCGGGCATGGCGGATTGCGCAGAGCTGCGACGCATGCTGGGCATCGAGACAGACGATCTTCCACGGTTTGGATGGCGGGCGAAGGTTCCACTGACGTCGGGACTCTTCGATCGAACCGAGGTGGATATGCGGTGGGGCGGTCTGCTGGCCGAGGCGAAGCTGACCGAGGGGGATTTTCAGACGCGGGCGGCGGCGGTGGTGGAAGGGTATCGCGACTTTGATCTGGTGTTCGATCGGGAGATGCTGCCTCACGTTGAGGTGATGACGGCGCGGCGGAGGACGGCTGTGGAGTTCGCCGAGGCCTATTCGCAGGAGTGGGAGGACAGCGCCGGATTGGCTCCGGAGGAGGCAGCGGCGGTTGCCGGGGAGTACCAGGCGGGGCTGGTGGCGGAGGCGGAGGCAAGCGCGCCGCGAGAGGTGCGGTACCGCAGCTACCAACTGATCCGGAATGTGCTGGCGGCGTATGCGGAGGGAGGGCGGTTCTGCGTGATGGCCGATGCGCGGAGGCCGGACCTCAAGGAGGCGTGGTTCCGGGTGATGGGGGCGGTGCGCAGCGCGGAGATGCGGTCGCGGTGCCTGATGGTGACGTGGCAGGAGCTGGCGGCGCTGGCGCCGGCGGGGCTGCAGGCGTTTCTGGCAGCGAAGTACGGGATTGGGGAGGCAGTTGGGGCGATGCAGATCACATAACCATGTGATCTACGGTACTGCGTGCGCCGTGTGCAGAGCGTTCAATGATGCGCGCAGTACGTCCCCTGTTCGATATCGCCGACCCCGGGCTCCTGGGATTTCCCTTGCATGCGATATCGGAACCAATCCCCCAACCCCCTATTGCCGGGCAATAGAGAAGGAGACAGTGTATGGCAAACGTGATTGCCAAACATGATTTTCGGGCTCCCTCAGACAATCTGCCGCAGGAGATCAAGCGGCTGAAACTGCCGGAGGCGTATGTTCCCGCGACGGTGAGCGCGGCTCCGCTGGCAGGCACCTGGGTGAATGTGGATCATCACACGCGCGGGCTGGTGCGCCTGGTGATTGCGCAGAGCGGTAATGAGATTACGCTGCATGGGTTCGGCGCGTGCTCGCCGAGTCCCTGCGACTGGGGCATTGTGCCGGGAACCGTGTATGCGGAGGGCGTGACCGGCACGAGCGCGCTGGCCTTCGCGGGGATGTACACGTTTGGATTCAAGCAGACGACTATTGTGGGGCGGCTCATGAACGGCGCCCTGGCGGTGGCCACATTCGATCACTTCATGGATAACAGCGGGCGCTCCGATTACTTCTCGGAGTACATCCTGGGCCAGTAAGCCCGGCGATGCGAGGCGGCGCGCGCTCCGGACGAGCGCGCGCCGCTTTTGTGTGTGGAGAGCGGAAGAGGGGCAGGGATTTCCTGCAGAGGGCCGCGAGCCGGGATGCGCGGCCACTCTATTTGGAGGGTTTCTTGTTGGCTTTCATGGCCGGCTGCGGTTTCTGCGGGTGTTCGCGTTTGTGGCGGGCTACCGCTTTGGCGATTTGTTCCGAGGAGAGCTGCGCATGGGGCTGTGAGTGCAGAACGTCGTTTCGGATGGCATTGGGATCGTCAGGGTTCTTCTACGGTCCTCCGTGCGGCTGGATGAGTGGTCAGTGATCAGTGATCAGTGGTCAGCGAATGAGATGCTGAGAGCTCCGATGAGGCGCTGGACTGAGATCGCGCGAGAGGGTAACTCCCGAAGGTGTCATGTCGATGATGCGCTTTATTCTGCGAAAGCGTTTGGGAACTGGGATGTGACCTTGGCGCGAGGCGCAGAGACGATCCGGATTGTGAGGGACCGGAGCAGTTCTCTCTTGACGGATTCTCGGTAGAGGAATTGAAGGCGCATGGTCTCTGGCGCGTTTTTGATGACTTCGAGGAGTTTTCAGACGTAGCTCTAAGGTTCTTTGGCGGGCAGCGTACTTTTTGATCGAACCAACAAAAGACAACTGCAGATCCCTACGCTGCGCTACGGGATGACACCTCATTGATGGGGATGACACCCATTGGGAGAGGGATGACAGCGCGTTGGGAGAGGGATGACAGCGCGTTGGGAGAGGGGATGACAGCGCGTTGGGAGAAAGGACGGAGCGCCCGACGCCAGGTGGCGCGGGTTAGCGGCCGGCGCCGGGGATGTATTTGTACTCGATGTGGTCGGGGCGTTTGACGGGGTCGCCGGTGAGGTCGTGGGTGTGCCAGACCACGCTTTCCGCGGCTACCTCGGGATGTTTGCCGAGGTATTCCAGGGCGTACTCGGAGGCGTTGGGGTCGTCCTTCTGGTCGGCGAACTTGGCGGATTCGATGGCGGCCTTGTCCTTTTCGCCGAGACGGCGGTAGAGGATGGCGAGCTGGTAGTGGGCGGCGAGGTCATCGGGATCGACGGCCTGCAGCTTCTCGTAGACGTCGCGCGAGGCGGGGTAGTCGTGCTTCTGGAAGAGGGAGAAGCCCAGTTCGCGGAGCGCATCGCGGGAGCGCGGGTAGGCGGCGATGACGGCCTGAAGGTCGGCGATGGCGGCGTCGGGCTGGCCGGCGTTGCGTTCCACGATGGCGCGGTAGTAGAGGGCGCGGGGATCGCCGGGGAGAAGCTTGAGCGCCTGCGCGAGGTGGCCCTTGGCGTCGTCGTAGCGTTCCCAGGCGATCTCAACGATGGCCTGGTTGGTGAAGGCGTCGGCGTAGTCGGGGCGCAGCTGGGCTACGTGGGCGAAGGCGTCGACGGCGGCCTGGTACTGCTGGGCGTCGAGGAGGGCGATGCCGTAGTTATTCCACCGCATCCAGGGCTGCGCGCCCGGCGAACGTTTCGAGGCGTCTTCGGCCATCGGAGTGTCAGGGGCATTTTCACCGACCTTAATGGTGCGAGAGTCGGAGGCCATGTCGACGATGGGCATGGGGTAGTGCTTGCCTGCCGGCTGGTCCATGGCGTAGTCGATGAAGTGCTGGTTGAAGCGGCGGTAGCGGACGGTGGCGGTGATGGTGAGGGGGCCTGAGGAATTTTTGGGGACGCGGAAGCGGTAGCGCGCGAGCTGGGAGCGGCCGGACTGGATGGTGTTGTTGTAGGCCAGGACGCGGTTGTGCCAGATCTGGTGGAGGTCGTTGAGCTCGCCCTTGGTGTTGATGAGGCGGTTGGTGAAGGAGTGGGCGGAGGGATCGAGGGTGCCGTCGGGGCGGATAAAGCCGCTCTCGGCGATGGTTTTGCCGGATGCGTCTTTCACGACGAAGTCGACCCATGACTCGTAGAAGTCGCGCTGCTCGGGGATGAAGGAGTGGGCGATGCCCTTGTTCTGGATGACGACGTCGGCGGTGAGGGCCTCGCCGGGCATGACGGCGAAGGGCGTGAGGCCGAGCGGGGCGATGAGGGCGGGGGCGCCGGCGGGCGGGTTTTCGCGTTCGAGGGCGAAGATGTCGACGTTGAAGACGCCTTTGCCGTCGGAGCCGCCCTTGAGGAACTGGATCAGCTTCTCCGCCTGCTCGGGGTAGTTGTAGTACTGCGGCATGAGGGTGTTGCCGCCGACCCAGCGATGGGAGGCCAGCTTGCCGTCCTTGGCGCCGGGGTCATCGGCGTCGGCGGTGAGGGCCTCGCGGGGCATGTGGCAGGTCTGGCAGGTGGAGACGGAGTCCTTGCGATAGAAGGGGAGCGGGGATTGCTTGGTGAAGCTGGCGCCCTGCCACTCGTCGTAGAGGGAGATGGCGCGGAGCCACTTGTAGTCGTCGAGGCTGGTGGGGATGGCGGCCTTGTGGCAGGCGGCGCAGAACTCGGCGGTCTTGTAGAGGGGCCGCATCACGGCTTTGCTGTGGCGGTCGAGGTGGGCGAGGATCTCGGCGTCGGAGACAGGGCGGGTGATGGGGGCGCCGCTCTCGTCGACCATGACGGCGGGGATGCCCATGACGTAGCTGCCGGTTCCGGTGGCGTCGGTGGACTGGATGGAGTGGCAGGTGGAGCAGGTGACGCCCTCTTCTTCAAAGGGGCGCTTCTTGGGCATGCCCTGGGTGAGGTCGCCGGAGAGCAGGGCGACGGGGTTGTGGCAGCCCTCGCAGTGGCGGGAGAACTGGACGCCCTTCTCGTCGATGAGGAGGTTTACGTTCTTGAGGTACCAGGGAGCACGAAAGCTATTGGAATGAACAGATTGACGCCACTGATGGTAGGCCTCCTTGTGACAATGGCCGCAGTACTCCGCGGTGTAGAAGGCCTTGGGGCTGAGGAACTGGCCGTTGGCGGACATGGCGTTGGAGGGGAGGAAGGGGGCGTCTTTGCCGAAGGCATAGTTGTAGCGGCCGGCCACGGAGTTGTGGAAGGGCGTGGTGGGGCCTGTGACGTGGATGGCGGCGGTGTAGGAGGCGGGCACGTTGCTGCCGGAGGTGTTGCCGGGCGTGGACGCCGGGGACGCGGGATCGGAGGCGGCGCGGGCGAGGGAGAAGGAGAGAGCCGAGAGAACGGCGAGGGACAGCCACAGGCGTGGCGCATTCCGGAACATCGGCAGACATCTCCCTGGCAAAACTTGAGCGTCTCTGCGGGAGCCGCAAGGGGAAGCCGCGGGACACTAGAAAAGGTATCAGGGCGAAGAGGGGGTTTGTCTCCATCGAAAGTTGGAAGGGGTGATGGGACGCACAGGGTGAGGGGGGCGGGTTCCAGCGAATGGTTCATAAAGTGGGATGAACGGGGAAAAGCGCGGTGCGTAATGTGCGTTGGCTCACTTCGACTTAGCCAAAGACGGGCTCAAACTGGTAGCTTGGAAGAGAAGGATCACGCAACAAAAGATGGTCTCAAGTCCTTATTTTTCTCTGGCGATCTTGTTCTTTGCTGCCCTGGGTTTTGGATTGGCTCCCCTGGGGCTGGCGTGGCTGTGGGGACGGGTATTTTCTCCCGCGAAGCCGAACGCAGTGAAGAACGCGATTTACGAGTGCGGGCTTGAATCCAAAGGAGATGCCTGGGTTCAGTTCCGCTCCGCGTACTACCTCTACGCCATCATCTTTCTCATCTTCGACGTGGAAGCGGTGTTTCTGCTGCCGTTTGCGGTGGCGTTCACGGGGCTGGGGGCGGCGGCCTGCGCGGCGATGCTGGTGTTTGTGTTGCTGCTGGTGGAGGGATTGGCCTGGGCTTGGGCGAAGGGTGTGTTGACGTGGGTCTAGGCCGCCGGCCTAGACCCACGTCAGTGATCAGTGGTCAGTGATCAGTGATCAGAAAAGCAGACCGCCGGATTGAGCAGTTGCGGGTGATTTTTTCGCCTGTGCGAGTTGAGTGTTTGACCAAGGAACCAACTGATCACTGTCCACTGACCACTGATCACTGGAGCGAAGCGTTGGAGAACGAGCTGAAGATCGAACTGGGCAAGCAGGGCGTCTTCGTCACGACCATCGAGGAACTGTATAACTGGGGGCGCAAGAGCTCGGTGTGGCCCATGCAGTTTGGACTGGCGTGCTGCGCGATCGAGATGATTGCGACGACGATGGCGCGTTATGACATGGCGCGATTCGGCGCGGAGGTCTTCCGGCCCTCGCCGCGGCAGGCGGACCTGATGATCATCTCGGGCACGGTGACGAAGAAGATGGCGCCGCAGGTGGTGCGGCTCTACAACCAGATGGCCGAGCCCAAGTACGTGATTGCGATGGGGGCCTGCGCGATTTCGGGAGGGCCGTTCAAGCAGGGGTACAACGTGCTGAAGGGGATCGACCGGTACATTCCGGTGGACGTGCATATTCCGGGCTGCCCGCCGCGGCCGGAGGCGCTGCTGCAGGCCTTCATGACCCTGCAGAAGAAGATTGAGGCGCAGAGCCTGACCGGAGAGGATCGTCCGCGGCACCTGAATGCGGAGGCCAGCGGGGAGTTTCCGGTGCCGGAGCAGGGCGAGCACGATCTGGAGCCGCCGGTGAACCGGCTGGTGTGGCCGCTGCCGGCCCAGGTGAAGTGATCAGTGGTCAGTGATCAGTGATCAGGAAAAACGAAGACCAGGGAATCAGGGTTGGGGACTAAGGGACTGTGAAGACGGTTGAGGAGATCAAGGCGGCGATTGAGGCGGCGGTTCCGGGCGCGGGGGTGGAGATTCTTCCCAACGCAAGCCCCAGCGCGCAGCACTCGCTGCTGGTGAACCCGGCGCACGCGATTGCGATTGCGAAGTTTCTGCGCGACGATGCGGAACTCGCGCTGGACTTCCTGTCGAACGTGACCGGAGTGGACTGGCTCGACAAGGAGATTGTCGAGAAGGTGAAGGTCCCGCGTCAGGTTTCGAAGACCGTGGATGGAGTCGAGCAGATTGTGGAAGAGACGGTGGAAGAGACCCGGAAGCATGTGGAGCCGGGGTACCTCGAGGCGGTGTATCACCTCTTCTCCATGAAGAAGAAGCACGGGCCGGTGGTGATCCGAATGCGCACCGCGAACCGCACGGACAAGGTGGAGCTGCCGTCGCTAACGCCGGTGTGGCGGTCGGGCGAGTTTCAGGAGCGCGAGGTCTTCGATCTCTACGGGATCGTGTTCACAGGGCATCCCGATCTGCGGCGCCTGCTGATGTGGCCGGAGTTCAAAGACCATCCCATGCGCAAGGACTACGTGGAGCCCGACGATTTTGAGTACGAGCCGACCGCGCACGACAAGGTGCTGGAGCGGGCCAAAGCGCATAAAGACAGGGAACAGGGAACAGGGAACCGGGAACAGGCCGGGGGGACGCGATGAAGACCGAGACGACTCCCGGTTACGCGGTGGAGCAGGCGACCCAGGTTGAAGGCTGGAATCGTCCTCCCGTGGTTCACCCCGACGGGGAAGGCGAGCTGCTGGAAGTGTCGATGGGGCCGCATCACCCCTCCACGCACGGTGTGTTTCGCATGGATGTGGCGCTGGACGGCGAGCGCGTGGTGAAGCTGAAGCCGGTGTTTGGCTACCTGCACCGCAATCACGAACAGATTGCGGAGTCGGCGAGCTACCTGGCGATGATGCCCTACACGGACCGGCTGGACTATTTCTGCTCGCTCTCAAATAACTGGGCGTACGCACTGGCGGTGGAGAAGCTGGTGGGCCAGGCGGTTCCGGAGCGCGCCGAATACATTCGCGTGATCCTTGCCGAGTTCACCCGCGTGCAGAATCACGCTTCGGCGATTGGGTTCCTGATCCAGGAGATGGGGGCGAGCGGCACGCCGCTGATGTATGCCTTCCGCGAGCGCGAGAAGATTCTCGACCTGTTTGAGAGCCTGACCGGCTCGCGCATGATGTGCAACTACATGCGCTTCGGGGGCTGCCGCGTTGACGTGACCGCGGCGTGGCTGGAGGCGGCGCGCAAAGTGGCGGCGGGGCTGCCCCAGTTCGTGGATGAATTTGAAGCGCTGCTGACGGGGAACGAGATTCTGATGGCGCGCTGCCAGGGCGTGGGCGTGCTGAAGCCGGAGCTGGCGGTGAACGCCGGGATCACCGGCCCGATGCTGCGCGCCTCGGGCGTGAATTACGACATCCGCAAGGTGGATCACTACGGGATATACGACCGCTTCAAGTTCCGCGTGCCTCTTGGCGATCATGGGGACATCTACGACCGCTACATGGTGCGGGTGCTGGAGATGCGCGAGTCGATCGGGATTTTGAACCAGGCGCTGAAGGAGATTCCCGCTGGTCCCGTGATGGATCCCAAGGCCAAGATTCGCGGATTCAAGCCCAAGCCCGGCGAAGTGTATGGACGCATTGAGGCGCCCAAGGGCGAGCTTGGGTTTTACCTGATCAGCACGGGGGGCGCGGAGCCGTACCGGTATCGCGTGCGTCCGCCGAGCCTGATCAACCTGACGGTTCTCGAAGATCTGTGCCTGGGGCAGAATGTTGCCGACGTGATTTTGATCTTCGGGAGCGTGGATATTGTGCTGGGGGAAGTGGATCGGTGATGCCAGTGGTCAGTGATCAGTGGTCAGTGGTCAGAGAGTGATCAGAGAGTGATCAGTGGTCAGTGATCAGTGATCAGAAAGTGGTCAGTGATCAGTGGTCAGATGTGAGGTCGAGAAAGTGTAGTAGGAATGCAAGCACGAGTGGCGGCGCGATCGTTTCGGGAGTTGGTGGTGTGGCAGAAGTCGATGGACCTGGCAACCGCGGTTTACCGAATGACAAGCGGATTTCCGCGAGATGAACTGTACGGGCTTACAAATCAGATCAGGCGCTGTGCTGTCTCTGTACCGAGCAACATAGCGGAGGGCCAAGGCAGGATGAGCAAGGGTGAGTTTCGTCAGTTTCTCGGGGTAGCGAGAGGCTCCAACTTTGAGCTGCAGACGCAGCTCGAGCTTGCCAGACGGCTCGGCTTGGGAGATCCAAAGCTTCTTGACGAGGCAGATGGACTTTCGCACGAAGTGGGCAAGATGATCTTTGCGATACTCGCAAAGATCGGCTAAATGAGGGCTCGTTTCTGACCACTGATCACTGATCACTGTTTTAGGAGCTGCAAATTGCTGGGTGAAGGCATACTGAAGGGGCTGGCGGAGACGGCGAAGAACTTTGCCGGCAGCTTTGTCGACAAAGAACGGCTGACGACGGTGGAGTATCCGGAGCAGAAGCTGGAGCTGCCGGAGGCGTCGCGGAACTTTCCGTTCCTGGTGTACGACGGGCCCGAATGGCAGGCGGGGCTGCGCTGCGTGGCGTGCCAGATCTGCGAGAAAGAATGCCCGCCGAAGTGTATCTACATCGAGAAGAGCAAGGACAAGAAGCCGGACTTTGTGGGCAAGCTGCAGATCTATCCGGCGAAGTTCGATATCGACATCTCGGTGTGCATGAGCTGCCAGATCTGCGTGGAGGTGTGTCCCTTCGACGCGATCAAGATGGATAAGGAGTACGAGCTCTCCACAGATGACCGCTTCGGAGGCCTGCTCCTGGACCGGCAACAGCTGGCGAAATCGAACGAGTACTACCACAAGATTCATCCCACCGAGGCTTCCGAGGTGGACGGCCGACTGGCGGAGGAGAAGGCCAAGGCGGAGGCGAAAGCGAAGGCCGCGGCAGCCGCGCCGCCCAAGCCCGCTGCGCCGGCCCCTGCCGCGGCAGCCACTCCGGCGAGCGCCGCGCCCAAGGCTGCACCCGCCGCGGGATCGACCAAGACCGAAGTGCCTCCTCCCGCACCTCCGAAAGAAGGAGAGGCCCGCTAGACAATGATCAACACGCTCGACCAGATCTTTGTCCTTCTCAAACACTGGATCGTCGGCCTCTTGCCGGGCTCCCTGGGCGCCTTCGTTGGAATTCTTCTCAGCGTGGCGGCTATCGTGGCCGTCTTTCCCGGATTGTTTGCGCTGACCACCGTGCTGGAGCGCAAGGGCCTGGGCCGCATGCAGAACCGCATCGGGCCGAATCGTACGGGCCCCTACGGGATTTTGCAGCCGGTCGCCGACGGCATCAAATCGCTGACCAAGGAAGACATTGTGCCGGTGAGCGCTGACGCGGCGGT
Source organism: Acidobacteria bacterium AB60 (assembly GCA_008682415.1). Lineage (GTDB taxonomy): Bacteria > Acidobacteriota > Terriglobia > Terriglobales > Acidobacteriaceae > Telmatobacter. The sequence continues at coordinate 111,206 of VANK01000010.1, forward strand.
GCATTTCCTGGCGCCGCTGGTGCTGGTGGTTGTGGTCTTCATGGGCTTCTCCGTGCTGCCCATGGGCCGCAACATGCAATTGGTGGACATGGACGCCGGCCTGCTGTTTTTCTTCGCCATCGGCGCGTCGACGGAGCTGTCGATCTTTATGGCGGGGTGGTCGAGCCGCAACAAGTACTCTCTGCTGGGAGCGATGCGCGCGGTGGCCCAGATGATCAGCTACGAGGTGCCGCTGCTGATGTCGAGCGTGGCCGTGGTGATGATCACCGGTTCGCTCTCGCTGGTGAAGATTGTCGAAGCGCAGAACCAGTACACGTGGGGACTGCCGCACTGGTACATCTTTACGCCGTGGGGTTGCGCCGCGTTTGTGATGTTCGCGATCGCGGCTACGGCGGAGACCAACCGCTCGCCCTTCGATTTGCCCGAAGGCGAGTCGGAGCTGGTGGCGGGCTACTTCACCGAGTACTCCGGGTTCAAGTTTGCGCTGTTCTTCCTGGGCGAGTACCTGGGCATGTTCTCGATGTCGGGGCTGGGCACGACGCTGTTTCTGGGGGGATGGTCGGCGCCGCTGGCGGTGCTGAACTCTGTACCGTCGTGGATCTGGTTCTTCTCCAAGGTGATGCTTTCGATCTGCGTGCTGATCTGGCTGCGCGGAACGCTGCCGCGTCTGCGCCAGGACCAGCTTATGAACTTCGCCTGGAAGTTCGTGCTCCCCATGACGCTGCTGAACCTGTTCGTGGCCGCCTTGTGGCGGTTCATGGGTGACGGGCTGCTGCGCTGGATTGTGTGTTCGGCCATTCTGCTGGGAGCGTACGTGGTGGTGGGCCGCACGGAGATGCGCCGCAAGCAGTATGGCCCGAGGAGCTATCGTTATGCGGAGTAATTGCGGAAGGACGTGCCGCCCATGACGATCGTCTTCTGGATTTTGGCGGCCCTGACGGTGGCCGGCGGGCTGGCGGCGGTGACGCTGCGCAACACGGTGCACTGCGCGCTGGCGGTGACGGCGGCGTTTGCGGGGCTGGCCCTGCTGTTCCTGCAACTGGACGCGCAGTTTGCGGGATTCGCGCAGATTCTTGTCTACATCGGCGCGGTGGCCATCCTGGTGGTGTTTGCGATTCTGCTGACGCGCGGATCGGAGACCGCCGAGCACGGTGTCTTCAGCCGCACCTGGCTGGCGGGTCTGGTGATCGCGGCGGCGGTGTTTGCCGTGCTGGGTTGGGCGGTGCTGCGCAGTGCGGATACGTTGTCGCCTGAGGCGGCCGCGCCTGCCGTCGCGGTGAAGGATATCGGCAACGCGCTGGTGACGCGCTACGTGCTGCCGCTGGAGATTGTCGCGCTGCTGCTCACGGCGGCCATGGTGGGCGCGGTGATTGTGGCCATGCATGAGAAGGGAGATACGAAGTGACCCCTCTCGCCGGATATCTGCTGGTGGCCGCGCTGGTGTTCGCCATCGGATTGGCGGGCGCGCTCACGCGGCGCAACGCCATCCTGGTGCTGATCGGGATCGAGTTGATGCTGAACGCGGCGAATTTGAATTTGATCGCCTTCTGGCGGTACGGCGCGCATCCTGAGGCGCTGACCGGCATGATGTTTGCCGTATTTTCGATTGCTGTAGCTGCCGCCGAGGCGGCGGTTGGATTGGGCCTTGTGATCTCCATCTACCGACATCTGCGTACCGCGGATCTGGACAAGATGAACAGGATGAAGGGGTGAGCCGGTGATGCAAGAGGCACTTCAGTTCACTCCCCAAGTCGCTGCTTCGTCCGTCGCGAAGATTCTCTGGCTGATTCCGGCCGTGCCCATGGTGGCCGCCGGGGTGATTGCGTTATTGAAGCAGCCGCGGCGCCGCGCAGCAGCCGGGCTCGCGATCGGCTCGCTGGGGTTTTCGCTGCTGATTGCGCTGGCCGCCTTCGGGCATGTGCTCTCCGGCTGGATGAGCGGGCACGCGGTGCGCGAGACCGTCAACTTTAGCTGGATCACCTTTGGCAACGCGACCGTCGACCTGGGCTGGGTGCTCGATCCGCTTGCGGCGGTGATGCTGGTGATGGTGACGTTTGTCGGCCTGCTGATCTTTATCTACTCCACCGGCTACATGGCGCATGACGAGAACTTCACGCGCTTCTTCTGCTTCCTCTCGCTGTTTGCGGGGGCTATGCTGGGCGTGGTGATCGCCAACAGCCTACTGCTGCTGTTCATGTGCTGGGAACTGGTGGGGCTGACGTCGTACCTGCTGATCGGCTTCTGGTACCACAAGCCCTCGGCGGCGGCCGCGGCGAAGAAGGCGTTTCTGACCACGCGCATCGGCGACATCTTCTTCCTGCTGGGCATTGTGTGGCTCTTCGCGCAGACGGGCACGCTGCTCTTCTACAACAACGGCGCGGGTTCCATGGAGCCTGCGGCGCTGGGCGGCCTGCTGGGGGCGCCGGCGGCGTCGGGACTCAGCGCTGCGAGTGCGATTGCGCTGCTCATCTTCGCTGGGGCTGTGGGCAAGAGCGGCCAGCTACCGCTGCACGTGTGGCTGCCCGATGCGATGGAAGGTCCGACGCCAGTGTCGGCGCTGATTCATGCCGCGACCATGGTGGCGGCAGGCGTGTATCTTGTGGCGCGCGTTTTTCCGCTGATGGAAGCGGGCGCGCCGGCAGGAGGCACCACGACAGCGCTCACGGTGGTGACGTGGGTGGGCGCATCCACGGCTGTCTTCGCGGCGCTGATCGCCGTGGCGCAGAACGACATCAAGCGCATCCTGGCCTACTCGACGGTGTCGCAGCTTGGATACATGATGGCCGGGCTTGGACTGGGCGGCGTGGCGGTGGGCATGTTCCACCTGATCACGCACGCGTTTTTCAAGGCGCTGCTGTTCATGGGCGCGGGCTCAGTGATCCACGGCTGCCACGAGGAGCAGGACATTCGCCACATGGGCGGTCTGCGCAAAGCAATGCCTATTACGTATGGCGCTTACCTGGTTGGAATGCTCGCGCTGACGGGATTTCCGCTGGTGTTCTCAGGCTTCTGGAGCAAGGACGCAATTCTGGAGTCGGCGCATAACTGGACGCCGGGGCAAGGGCCGTACTTCCTGCTGGTCTTTGGCGCGCTGCTCACGGCGTTCTACATGACGCGCCAGATGAGCTACGTGTTCTTCGGCAAATACCGCGGGCACGGGCACGCACATGAGAGCCCGCGGGTCATGACCATGCCGTTGGTGATCCTGGCAATTCTCGCCGTCGCGCTGGGCGTGCTGGGAACGCCGGTCTGGCCGTGGTTCCGCAGCTTCCTCACCAACCGGTCCGCGGAGTTCGGGCTCGCGGGCTTCAGCGAGCCGGGCCTGCTGGCGCTGATGCTCACCTCCACGACGGTGGTGGCAATAGGTTACGGCGTGGGCTGGTGGCTGTACGGCGGCAAATCTCCCGCTGCCCAGGAGCCGGATGCGCTGGAGACGAAGATTGGTCCGGTGTGGACCGGGCTGAGCAATCGCCTTTATGTGGACGAGTTCTACGGCGTCACTTTCATCGCGTTCTACTACTGGTGGGCGCGCGTGGCGGACTGGTTCGATCGGCGCGTGTGGGGCGGCCTGGTCGCGCTTGTGATGTGGTTCTTCGGGCTGTGGGCCAGGTTCAACCGCTTCCTGGATACGAACTGGGTGGACGGCGCCTTCGACAAGGGCTGCGAGGAGCTCTCCGTGGGCGGCGGCCTGATGGCGCGAGTGCAGTCGGGCCGCGTGCAGACGTATCTTCGCCTGCTGGCGATTGCCGTGGTGGTGCTGGCGGCCATCCTGATCTGGAGCAGCCGAGGATGAACGGAATTCCCATGCTCACGATCCTGACTGCGCTGCCGGTTCTTGGGGCCATTGTTGCGCTCTTCACGGGCAGGCATGCCCGCGGCGTTGCCATGATCACCACCCTGGCGGCGCTGGTTCTGTGCCTGGTGATCTGGACGCACATCCCTGCCAATGGAAGCATCGGGCTCCTGGAACAGCATCCCTGGGTTCCGTCGCTGGGGATCGAGTATCACCTCGGCGTTGATGGCCTGGGCGCGCTGATGCTGCTGCTCTCTGCCATCGTGACGCTGATGTCGATCGATGCGGCGCACCGGGTGCATCATGCGCCGGGACTCTACTTCGCGCTGGTGCTGCTGCTGGAAGCCGGGCTCTTCGGCACCTTTACCGCGCTCAATTTCTATCACTGGTTCCTGTATTGGGAGCTGAGCCTGATTCCCGCATTCTTCCTCATCAAGCTGTGGGGAGGTCCCAGGCGCGGACCGGCAGCCACGCAGTTCTTCGTCTACACCATGGCGGGGTCCGTGGGGCTGCTGCTGGCGTTTCTGGCGGTGTTTTTGGCTACCGGCAGCATGAACTTCACGCACCTAAGCCTGATGGCGTTGACCGGCGAACTGGAGCAGGCCGTCACCACCCATCTTGGCCCGGTGATGCCGTGGCTGGCGGTCGGTGTGCTGGCAGGATTCGCGGTGAAGGTGCCGCTCATGCCCTTCCATACGTGGCTGCCGGCAGCCTACTCGGAGGCGCCTTCGCCGGTGACGATGTTGCTGACCGGCACGATGTCGAAGATGGGTGTGTATGGTCTGCTGCGCATCGCTCTGCCGCTCTTTGGCTACCAGATCGCGCAGATGCGGACGCCGTTGCTGATCCTGGCGGTGCTTACTGTTGTGATGGGCGCATGGGCCGCGGCGGCGCAGAAGGACCTAAAGCGCGTCTTCGCCTACTCCTCGGTGAATCACCTCGGCTACTGCCAGCTCGGCATCTTTGCTCTCGCGGTTCCTGCCACCAGCGCGGCCATGCAGGCCAGCCAGGCGGCTGCGCTGAATGGCGTGATTCTGCAGATGTTCAATCATGGCGTGACGGCGGCGGCGCTGTTCTGGTTCATCGCCATGATGCAGCAGCGCAGCAACGGGCTGCGGGGCATCCATGACTTTGGCGGTCTGCGCAAGCCGGCGCCGGTGTTCGCGGGGCTGATGGGCTTTGCGCTGTTCTCGTCTCTGGGGCTGCCAGGACTCAACGGGTTTGTGGGGGAGTTCCTGATCTTCCGCGGCGTGTTTCCGCTCGCCTGGGTCGCGGCAACCGTATCCGTGCTGGGCTTGCTGATTACGGCGGCGGTGATTCTGACGGTTATTCAGAAGGTGTTCGCCGGGCCGGTGCCGGAGCGCTGGGCTGCGTTCCCCGATCTGCATCGCAGCGAGCTGCTCTCGGTGGCGCCGGTCATCGGGCTCATGATTCTCATCGGCATCTTGCCGCAACTAATCGTAGACAGCGTGAACCCCACGGTGGTGAACCTGCTGGCGCACTGGAGATTTTAGATGTTGGCGTGGACGATCTATCTCTCGTTTGCCGGAGCTCTCGCCGAGGCGCTGCTGCCCAGGGGCAGAGCGGGGCTGGCGCGCGCCCTGGCGCTGGTGGTCGCGCTGGCGGGCCTCGTGATTGCCGTGGCGGGATTCGCCGCCGGAGCGGGGCAGGGGCACATCACCATCACCGACGTGCCCTGGGTGGCCTCCATGGGCATCCGCTACACGCTCGCCGCCGATGGCATCAGCCGCGTGCTGGTGCTCCTTACCGGCCTCGCGGCCGTGGCTGGAGTGCTCTTCAGCTGGAACATTGAACTGCGCACCAATGAGTTCTTCGCATTCTTTCTCGCGCTCATCGGCGGCGTCTACGGCGTCTTTCTCAGCTTCGACCTCTTCCTGCTGTTCGTCTTCTATGAGATCGCCATCGTGCCGAAGTACTTCCTGATCGCCATCTGGGGATCGACACGGCGCGAATACGCGGCCATGAAGCTCGCGCTCTATTCCTTTGTTGGTTCGGCGATGGTGCTGATCGGTTTGCTCGCGGCCTACGCCACATCGGGCGGCCACTCTACCGGTCTCATCGACCTGGCTCATGCCGGACTTCCGCCTGCGTTCCAGATGTGGGCCTTCCCGCTGACGTTCGTCGGATTCGCAATTCTCGCCGGCATGTGGCCCTTTCACACATGGGCGCCTACCGGACACGTGGCCGCCCCTACCGCCGCCTCCATGCTGCTGGCCGGCGTGGTGATGAAGCTGGGCGCGTACGGATGCCTGCGAGTGGCCATGTCGCTGTTCCCGCACGGCATGGATCCGTGGGGATGGTCGTTCCTGGGCATCGGTTCGTGGCGCGATGTCTTCGCGGTGCTCGCGGTGATCGGCATTGTCTACGGTGCACTGGTGGCGCTGGTGCAGACCGACTTCAAGTTCGTCATCGGCTACTCCAGCGTGTCCCACATGGGTTTTGTGCTGCTCGGCTTGATGACTCTAAACCAGGTGGGCGTCACCGGCGCGGTGCTGCAGATGTACTCGCACGGCGTGATCGCCGGCCTGCTCTTCGCCATTGTGGGCCGCATCGTGTACGAGAGGACTCACACGCGCCAGCTCGCGGACCTGGAGCGGATGCATCTCGCCCGTCGGCTGCCCTTCGCCGCGTGGGCGTTTCTGATTGCCGGGATGGCCTCGATGGGACTGCCTGGGTTCTCCGGCTTCGTCGCCGAGCTCCAGGTGCTGGCTGGATCCTGGAATGCGAAACCATGGTGGACCGCCGCGGCCGGCGTTGGCATTGTGGTGGGCGTGGCGTATACGTGGCGCGCGCTGCAGAAGGCCTTCTTCACGAATGTACGGCCCACCGCGGAGGATCATCCCAAAACAGGTTGGCACGACCTGGGCGCTATCACCTGGCCTGAGGTCGCGGGATTCAGCCTGCTGATGCTGGCCAGTCTCGTCGTCGGCCTCTATCCCCGCATTCTTCTCGACTCCATCGAACCCGCAGTGAAGGCGCTGCTCGCGGGAGGCGGACAATGAACTACGCCGATCTCTTCCGCATCACGCTGCCGGAGACCGCGCTCGAAGTCGCAGCGCTGCTGGTCCTGGTCGTCGATCTTGGTTTCATGCGCAAGGCTGCGCTCGCGCTGCGTACCGCCACCGCCACCGTGCTGGGCGTGCTCGGCTGCGGGGCGGCGTTGGTGCTGATGCAGGGGCAGGGAAGGCTCACTTTTACCGCCGACGGGACGCCGGACACGCTGCTGCTCGTTACCGGAGGGGCCACCGCCGTCGCGCAGATCGCCATCCTCGTCCTCACGGCGCTGACGCTTCTGCTTCTCATCGGGTCCAGGTTCACGCGTCACGTGGGCGAGTTTGTTGCGGTCGTGCTGATGTCCGCGACGGGCGGCCTGCTGATCGCCGGAGCGCAGGACCTGCTGGTGATCTTTACCGGGCTTGAACTGCTCAGTCTCGGACTGTACATCCTCACCGCGTTTGCCAAGTCTTCCGGCAGCAGCGCAGAAGCCGCGCTGAAGTATTACCTGTTCGGCGGGATGTCGGCGGCGTTTCTGCTGTTCGGCTTCTCGTATCTTTACGGCATCACCGGGTCCACCAACCTGCACCAGGTTGCCCTGCGCAGCATTCAGATGTCGGCTGCCGGAGCCTCGCCGCTGCTGTATGTCGCGCTGGTGATGGTGGCGGCCGGACTCGGATTCAAAGTCGCCGCGGTGCCCTTCCAGTTGTGGGCTCCCGACACGTATGAAGGCGCGCCCGCACCGGCGGCAGCGTTCATCGCCTCGGTCTCCAAGCTCGCCAGCTTTGCCCTGCTCATCGCTGTCTCCTCGGCCATCGTGAACGTTCTGGGCGGCGGACATCAGGTCTTCTTCCTGACGGACGGCTCAGGGCCACTGCCGCGCTACGTGGGTATGCAGGGTCCGTGGGCGCTGATCCTGGTGATCCTGTCCGCCGCCTCCATGCTCGCGGGCAACCTGGCGGCACTCGCGCAGATCAGCGTTCGCCGCCTGCTGGCCTACTCTGCCATCGCCCACGCCGGGTATATGCTTCTGGCGCTCGCCTACTATTCGCGAGCATCGTTCAGCGCCAGCGCGGTGCTTTACTACATCCTTACGTATGGGCTCACCTCTATCGGCGCGTTCGGTGTGATCGGCGTGGTGGAGCGCGCCACCGGCAGCGATAGGCTTGACGCCTTTCTCGGCCTGTATAAGCGCAGCCCGCTGCTCGCGGCCGTGCTGCTCATTCTCTTCCTCTCGCTGGCCGGCATTCCTCCGCTCGTCGGCTTCTGGGCCAAGTTCAACCTCTTCGCCGCGGTGCTGCGCGTCTCCGCCGGCGTGGTGCCGTTCACGCTGGTGGCTCTGGCGGTGGGCATGAGCGCGGTCTCTCTCTACTACTACCTGCAGGTGCTCAAGCGGGCTTTCGTCATGCCGGCGGTGGACGAGACCCCCATCCGTGTACCCGCTGTGACCGCTCTTGTGCTGCTCGCCATCGCAGCCGCTGTCGTGGTGCTCGGCTGCTTCCCCGGCCTGCTGCAGGACTGGATCGCCAGCTTCGCCGCTACTCTTTAACTCCGGTTCTCACGCAAAGAAAAACGGCGCGGCCCGCAGGCTGCGCCGTTTCTTTTTGACCCAGTCGCGATCTAGAACAGGTTCCACAGCGACTGGTTGTAGACCTCGTGATGGTACTGCACCTCGGAGGCCTTCACGAACGTGCCCAGAGCGCGGGGGCAGCGATCCGCCGCGGCCTGCTTCAGGTCCGCAAACCGGCCCTGCACATCGGCGCCCAGAATCTCGCCGATCCAGGCGGAGCCCTTGAAGTCCTCGATGGCCTGCTGGATGTTGTCGGGCAGGAAGCGCTGTGCCTGGCGGAGGTTGTCGATGCTTGCCTTCTTGCCGTCAACACCGGTCTTGAAGATTGAGTAGAGCGCCAGGTACGGGTTCGCGTCGGGCGCAACCGAGCGCACTTCCACGCGCATGGAGCGCGAGTTGCCGATGGGCACGCGCACCATGGAGCCGCGATCGGTGGCGGAGGCCTTGATCTGGTTGGGCGCTTCGAAGTGCGGATCCAAGCGGCGATAGGCATTCACGCTGGGATTCAGGATCAGGCAGATATCCAGCGCGTTGCTGAGGATGCGATCGATGAAGTCCCAGCCAAACGCGGAGAGCTGCTCCTGTCCCTTCTCGTCCCACATCAGGTTGACCTTGTCTTTGGAGACGGAGACGTTGGTGTGCATGCCGCTGCCGTTCACGCCGACCACGGGCTTGGGCAGGAAGCTCGCGGTGTAGCCCATGTTGTTGGCGATCTGCCGGGTGAGCAGCTTGTAGAGCTGAATCTGGTCGGCGGCCGCCACCACTTCGCCGTAGCTGTAGTTGATCTCGAACTGGCTGGGGGCGACCTCGGGGTGATCCTTCTCGTTCTGGAAGCCCATGGCGCGCTGCACTTCGGCCGAGGTGTCGATGAACTGGCGCAGCGGGTCCAGCGGCAGCACGTGATAGTAGCCGCCGGTGTTGATGAAGTCGAACTTGCCGGTCTCGTGGAAGCGGCGCTCGGCATCCTTGCCGGCGAAGAGGAATCCTTCAATCTCGTTGGCCGCATTCAGCGTGTAGCCCTTCTCCTTGTACAGCTTGTCGGAGTAGGCCTTGAGAACGCCGCGCAGGTCGCCGGAGTAGGGCGTGCCATCCTTGTCGATGACGGTGCCGAACACCAGCACCTTGCCGTTGCCGAACACATCGGCGGGCACCCAGTAAAACGCGCTCCAGTCGATGCCCAGGCGCAGATCGCTTTCTTTCTGGGCGGTAAAGCCGCGGATGGACGATCCGTCGAAGGTCAGGTTCTCGTACGCGCCGAGAAGGAACTTCTTGTCATAGTCGAGCAGGTGCAGGCGGCCCTCGAGATCGCTGAACAGCACAGTGACCGCTTTGATCCGCTTCTCGTCGGTCAGGTACTTGAGCCGCTCTTCGCGCACTTTGTCCATCGATACGCGGCTGATGCGGTCGGCTTTGGCTTTCAGGTTGAGCTCTTCCAACTCGTCATAAGAAAGGGCCAGAAAATTCCTGTACTCTGTCGACATTTCTCTCCTTCGAACGGGTAAATGATTGGTCTAGGCAGATTTCACCACAGGCGCACGGAGCGCAAATCCCCAGACCCCAAAATAGGGCATGGGGCAGGGTTGCGCAAGGCGCGTACCCGTTTTTTGCCCCATGCCCATTGGTACTGAAGTGGGTAACTTGTCTCTGCCAGGTTGAGGTAAGCGTGCGGTGCGATTCTCCCCGCCGTTGCGGGCGGGGAGGAGTGATTTACACGCCGGCCAGTTCTTCCACCGCCTCTGCGGTAGGAACGGTCTCGATGGTCCGGATGATCTGCGACACGATCTGGTAGGGATCGGCCTCGGAGTTGGGACGGCGATCTTCGAGATAGCCCTTGTAGCCGTTCTTGATGAAGTTCACGGGCAGGCGAACCGACGCGCCGCGATCGGACAGGCCGTAGCGGAACTGGTCGATGGGCGCCGTCTCGTGCAGGCCGGTGAGACGCAGATGGTTGTCAGGACCGTAGACCGCGATGTGTTCGTGGCGATTCTCGGCGAAGGCGTTCATCAGGGCCTCGAAGTAGGCCTTGCCGCCGACCTCGCGCAGGTACTTGGTGGAGAAGTTGGTGTGCATGCCGGAGCCGTTCCAATCGCCGCGGATCGGCTTGCAATGCCACATCACGTCCACTTCGTATTTTTCGCAGAGGCGCATCATCAGGTAGCGCGCCACCCACAGGTCATCGGCCGCCTTATGCGAGCCCTTGCCGAAGATCTGGAACTCCCACTGACCCTTGGCCACTTCGGCGTTGATGCCCTCGTGGTTGATGCCGGCGGCGAGGCACAGATCCAGGTGCTCTTCCACAATGGTGCGGGCCACGCTGCCCATGTACTTGTAGCCGACGCCGCAGTAGTAGGGGCCCTGGGGAGCGGGGAAGCCGCTTTCGGGGAAGCCGAGGGGACGGCCTTCTTTGTACAGGAAGTACTCCTGCTCGAATCCAAACCACATGTCCGGGTCGTCCGGAGCGGTGGCGCGCATATTGGTGGAGTGCGGGGTGCCATCCGGATGCAGCACTTCGCTCAGAACGATGTAGCCGTTCTTGCGGGAGGCGTCGGGGTAGAGCGCGACCGGCTTGAGAATGCAGTCGGAGCTGTGGCCTTCCGCCTGCATGGTGGAGCTGCCGTCGAAACCCCACAGGGGCAGGTCGGCAAGAGTGGGCGGGGCGGCAAATTCCTTGATCGTGGTCTTGCCGCGCAGCTCTGGAATCGGCTTCTTGCCATCGAGCCAGATGTACTCAAGTTTGTACTTTGCCATGGGTCTCCTTCGGGTAGGAATCGGTCGGAATGATCAATAAAATGCTAGAGCCCCAGGTATAAGGACGCCGTGAAGATTTGCCCTCGCGCCGCCTAGCGATGGCGGGCCAGCAGCATCATGATCAGCAGCAGAACCACGGGGATCAGCGCGAGTCCGCCGAAGTAGAGAATCTTGCGCAGGCCGTGGCTTTTGCGCTTCTTCCATTCCCGCAATTCGATACGCTCGTCATCCACGCCGACCTGGTCCAGATGCTGCAAATCCGATGCAAATTCGTGGGCGTGCGCGTAGCGGTTCTTCGCGTCGCGCTCGATGGCGCGATAGATCACCTCCTGCAGCTGCGGCGAGATGGAGGGCTCCAGCTCGCGCGGAGGCGTGGGGTAGTTCAGGAGGCGGTCGTTGATCACCTCCATCGGCGACGAGCCCTTGAACGGCAGCTTGCCGGTCAGCATCTCGTAGAGGATCACGCCCATGGCGTAGATATCGGAGCGGCCGTCGCCGCGCTTTCCCTTCACCTGCTCGGGAGAGATGTAGTTCGGCGTGCCCAGCGCCGCGGTCAGGTTGGCATAGGTCAGCCGCTTGGCCGCGGTGTCTCCCGCGATTCCGAAGTCGATCAGCTTGATGTTGTCCTGGGCATCCACCATGATGTTCTCCGGCTTCAGATCGCGGTGCACGACGCCGTTCTGGTGGATGTACTCGAGCGCCTCCAGCACTTCGATGGCGATGCGGATGGCTCTCTGCGGATCGATGCGCCCCTCGTCGAGGATGGAGCGGAGCAGGCGCCCCTCGCACCACTCCATCACCATGTAAATGCGCGAGCGCTTCTCGCCGCCGAAGACGCGCATCACGCGCGGATGGTTGAGCTTCTCGCCGATTGCCGACTCGCGCTGAAACCGGTCGAAGAGCACCGGGTCGGCTTCCAGGTCGGGATGCGGAATCTTCAGCGCAACCGGGCGGTCATCGCGCGTGTCCACGGCGCGGTAGATGCTCGCCATCCCGCTGCGGGCCACGGGCGCCTCGATGCGATACCAGTCCACCATTGCGCCCGGTTCCAGGGGATCAAAAAAGCCCATCTGCGCGCCGCTCTCCTGAAGGATATCTACTCTCTACTCTATCGGGAACACGTGCGCCAAAGATAAGGAAAGCGTAAGACCCGCTCAGGAGGGCAAGCGGTAGGGGCGCCCCCGGTACATGCCCACTTTTTCCACCGAGCGCACCCGGATCACCTGCGCCGTCGTGTTGTCATTCCCGTCGACCTCCACGGCCCGGGCCACGAGTTCCTGGGCGATGGCGTTGATGTCCTTGCCGTTCTGCGAGGCAATGGCCGCGAGCTCGCGGGTGGGAAGCTCGTCATGAACGCCGTCGCTGCACAGCACCAGGGTGTCTCCGGGCTCCACCGCAATCGTGTTCGTCTCGGGAGCCACAAACATCTCCGGTCCCAGCGACTTGATGAGAACGTGGCGCGAATCCGACTCGGCGATATCTTCCGCTGAGATCAAGCCCAGCTTGCGCTGCTGATTCACCAGCGTATGGTCGTCGGTGATCTGGCGGGCCCGCCCGTTGCGCACCAGGTAGCAGCGCGAATCCCCCACGTGCGAGATCACCGCCTGGTCATAGCGCAGGGCGCAGGTCACCAGCGTTGTCGCCATGCTCTTTCCGCGGTACTGCGGCTGCAACCGGCAATCGTGCACCGCCGCGTTGGCGTGCTGCACCAGGCGCGGCAACAGGCCGTTCAGCAGCGTTCCGTGCTGCGCCTGCGCGAACTCCTCGGTGATGATCTTGACGGCGGTGGCGGAGGCCACCTCTCCCAGGTCCGAGCCGCCGACGCCGTCCGCCACCGCGAACAGGTAGCCCAGCGCACGCGCCTCCTGGCGCGACGAGGGGATAAACGATCCCATGAAATCTTCGTTATTGGTCCGAACTTTCCCCGGATCGGTCGCCTGACCGAACTGTATATCCAGCATGGACGATGCCGCCTGAAGATTATCTTGCCTGATGTTCTTTGAAAGTTCGGATGAGCATAGGTCAAAAATGCCACCGGGTGGCCCCCTTCCGTCGCCGGTTAAGCGGGGAAGGGAGCCACCCGATGTGAAGCAAACTTGAGGTTATTGAGAGACAGCGGCCTTCTTGTCCAGCAGGATGGCCTTGCCCTTCTTCTTCGAGCTCTTCATGAAGTAGTAGGCGCCGTACAGGCCCCACAACCCGGAGATGGCCAGCGCCGTCAGCGGTTCCAGCTTGGTGCCCATGTTGAAGAACGGTCCAACCACGTACACCGCCATGCAGGTCAGGTTGGCCAGCAGCCCGAAGCCCGGAATCAGCGTGTGCAGCAGGAAGTTGTGATCCGGCCGGTTGTGGTACGCCACCATGCACAGGAAGCAGCTCAACCCGTACAGGATGAAGGTGCCGAAGTTTGAAGTGAGCGTGATCGAAAGCAGTGAGTTCGGCAGCTTGGCCAGCGTGTCGTGCGGCAGGTACCCGAAGCTCGAGAATATGTTGTGCGGGAGCGCTGCGATGGTGGCGTCTGTGGGCGCCGAGGCATCGGCGAACACCAGCGACACCGCCACGCATCCGATGACCGCGGAGATGGCCGCCAGCGTCCAGATGGCCCGGCGCGGGCTCAGCGACTCGGCGTGCAGCAGGCCGAAGTGCTCGGGAGCCTCATCGTCCTTGCCCATCGCGTAGGTCACGCGGGCGCCGGTGTTCATGCAGCTCAGCGTGGTTCCGATAAGAGCCAGGAACACCGTGAAAGCCTCGGTCAGCATGAAGTACTTGCCGTGGCCCTGGCCCAGCAGGTTGTCGCCGACGACGATCATCATGTCGCCGATCGGGGCCGCCGACCCCGCTGCGCTCTGCATGGTGTAGCCCGAGTTGAGGAAGTAGTTGGCTGCGAAGTACTCGAACAGGTAGCAGAGCAGGCCCTGGATCAGCAGCGACGCAATAACCGCGATCGGGATGTGCTTGGTCGGATTCTTCGCCTCGCCGCCCATTGCGGTCACCGATTCGAATCCCACCAGGATCAGGATGGCCACCGTCGCCTGGATGAAGACCCAGCTGACCTTGTGCACGCCCACCACGGAACCGGCGGTGGGGTGGGTCAGGATGTTGCCGCTCGCATCGGTCGCCGGATAGTCGATGGTGAAGGGAACCGGCTTGCCGCTCTTATCCAGCTGCGGCGTGGGAACCCCGCTGGCATCGCGGACGATCGAGCCGTCCTTCGCCGTGGCGAACTGGTAGTTATAGGTCGAGAGCGACTGCCCGTCGTAGTTCAGGGCCGGAGCGCCTGCCGGATGGCTGGAGCGATAGCCCAGCGCCAGAACGCTGAACACCACCAGAGCCGAGATCTGCACGATGTTGATCGCCAGGTTCACGGCCGTTGACGCGCCCGCGCCCTTGGAGGCAATCCACGCCACAAAGAAAGAGAACACGATGGCAACCAACGCCATAAACAGCGGCCCGGGGTTCGAACCGCTCAGGAACGACGGAAACAGGAAGCCCACCACGTAGCCGACAAAGATGCCGGTGGTGGCGACCATCACCCCAGGATAGACCCAGTAGTACAGGTGCGAGCCCCAGCCCACGATGAACTTCGCGATACGCGCATATTTGAACGCGCCATCCTTCGAGAGCATCGCCTGCTCGGCGTAGTAGTAGCTCGATCCGGTACCCGGATACAGCTTGGAAATTTCAGCGTAAGCCACGGCCGTGGCCAGACACAGCAGCAGCGCGGCAAAGATGCCCATCCACATCGCCGGAGCCGTGGAGGGCTGCCCGGCTACGCCTGTCGTCGCCTGAATGAAGAACGTGAGCCATAGGAACGCGCCGGGAGCAATAAGAGCCATCGCGTTGCTGGTCAACCCGGTCAGACCCAGTGTGGCCTGCATTTGCGGTGCTTTTGATTCTGCCATCGAGGTTTCTCCTGGAGTGATGAATGGGTGGATCGCCTTCCGGATATTCCTCCGGATAGGTTTGGACTGCTCGCCCCTTCGCGTGCCAAGGCGCCGTTGTTCGTGTGTCGTCTGAATCCTAGGGCCGCGGGGATAAGGATGAGATGAAGTTCCCTGATTCCCGCGGCCTGTTTCTTACCGGCTGGGGGAGATGACCGCGATCAGCCCGATCGTGAGCGTCGTCTGCCCGTCCGTCATGCCCGTCGCCCCGCGGTGGAAGAACTGCTGATCGGACCAGTCGTGGCGGAACTCCGCGCGGCTCAACAGCCCCACCTTCCAGTGGTACTCATAGGTTGCCGTTGCTTCCTTCACCGTTTGCACGGTGCCTGTTGCGTAGCCCTGCTGATCATCGAAGAACTCGAGGCGGCCCGACAGGGCCATCTTCGGGGTCACCTGCTCGTGCGCGGCTGCCGCCAGACCCGTCCAGTATGACTTGTTGCTGTCGCCCTGGCCATTCGACGTGGAATCGCGATTCGCGCCGAAGTCGAAGTTCACATACCAGTTGAACTTGCTGTTCGGCGTAAACAGCAGCGTGTTGTCAAACAGATTGCGGTACGCGTTCTGCCCCGGCGTGTTGGACGGACCGGTGTAGACGTTCAGGTTCCAGGTCACCTTGGGTTCCACCAGCGCGCTGGTAAAGCCCACCGTCACGCCGCCCGTGTCGTGGATGATGTTGTTCCATCCATTCACCAGCTGCACGCCCACGGTCTCCGTCTTGGTCACCGGCATGGAGCTGCGCAGGCCCATGTGCCAGTAGGGAATGGCCCAGGCAAACAGGATGGACCGCGAGTAGTTCCAGTTGTCCTTGGCTTCAATCGTCTCCGCGCCGGCGGCCGTGACAAACTTGCCGGCGTCCAGCTCGAAGCCCTTCGCCTTGGGCGGCTTCACGCTCACGTATGCCTGTTCCACCCACTCCAGCTGGTTCTTGGCGTTGATCAGCTTGTTGGTGTCGCCATAGATGAAGTCGAAGTGCGCTCCCACCGGCGCGGGATCGTGATTCAGCGTCAGCTTCACTGCGCTCAGGCTCGGCTGATTGGCGTTGAAGTTGAAGTTGTACAGATCGTTCGACTCCCCGTTGGCAGCCCCCGTTGGATGGTTGTCGTTGAACGAGTAGTAGCCGTCCACGAATCCTGTCACATCAAAGGGGCCAACACGCCACGGTTTGGGGGTGGGAGCCGCCGCATCGGCCGGTGCCGCCGCGGGTGCGGGGCTCGGCGCTGGCGCCGGCGCTGGAGTTTGCGTCTGGGCGGCAGCTGCCGTCGCCGCACAGACTGCGGCCACCACCACGAAGCTTCGGATCTCTGACCTCAAATCCATCAGGGACACACGCTTTCTCCGCCGTGCTATGCCCGGCGGGGTTATCAACGTTTTTTGAGAAATAGCTCTCCGGCCCGGTTATCTTTTCCGGCAGAGATGCAATATGAAAGTGCGCGGTGCCATCGCGAATCGCACTTGGGTCGTGCGTTCTTTCTTCTGCTTGCCAGCCACGCCGCGGAGCGCGCGCGTTCATGGCGTCTTAAGGTCCCCAGGCTCATTCCTTGCCTTGCCGAGGTTTGCCTGGGTGAATTGCGATGGCTTAAGTTCACCAACTTCTACGTAAGGAAGCAATGAGGAACCCGCGGCCAAAAAGCCACGCTCCGTAAGGACCGAATAAAGAATCTGTTAAAATTACCCCCAAGATTGTTTCCACACCTGACGGCCTTTTTCTCAAAGGCATTTCTGAACGTTTCATTCCGAGGGAAGCCGCAGACTACCCGGTCGGCTTCCAGGCAAACGCAGAAGGACGAATCGACATCTGGGATCAGACAGCGCGTTGCTGAAGTTAGGCCAATGCGCTGATTTCCCGAGGCTTAGTTTCAGCCTCGGCGTACGGGCATCTCCCTGGGAGCGGGTGACCGATTGGCAGGTTTGCATCCAGTGCGTGGCATCATGGGCGCCTTCCGCGCGCGCTCGCTCCCCCCTGTCCTGCGCCGCGCCTTCTACGCCACCCGCCGGTCCCAGCGCGAGCGCTCGGCCGCCTCCCTCATGGCCAACGTCCTCGAGTTCACCCGCCGCACCCTGCAGATGAACCTGGGGGAAAAGCCCGGCCCCGCCCTGGCCGACCACATCCACCGCCTCTTCGCCCTCGAGGCCGTGGCCATCTTCGACGCCGATCTCCAGGAGATCTACCAGGCCGGCGAGTGGAAGGTCGATCCCGGAGAGCTCGTCCAGAACGTCTACTACTTCGAGACCTCCAACGACGACCCCGGCACCGGGATCAGCCGCCGCGTCATCCGGCTCGGCGCGGTCCCCATCGGCAGCCTGGTGCTGCGCGGCGAAACCAGCCCCCTCATTAACAGCGTGCTCGCCTCCGTCGTCGCCATCACCTTCGACCGCTACCGCGCCACCGCCAATGAGACCCGCATCGAGGCGGACCGCCAGGCCGAGCAGATGCGCGCCGCCGTGCTCGACAACCTCGCCCACGCCTACAAGACGCCGCTCACGGCCATCCGCGCCGCCAGCAGCGGCCTCAAGGAGATGGGCCGCCTCTCGCCCGCCCAGGCGGACCTGGTCTCCCTGATCGATGAGCAGGCCAGCGTCCTCAACGACCTCACCAATCGCCTGCTCACCACCGCGCGCCTCGAATCGGGCTCTCCGGACCAGTCAGTCGCGGCCGTTCATCCCGAGCCGGTCGCCGCCGGGCCTCTCATTGATGAGGTGATCGTGGCCCTGGGTGAACGCTCCGCGCGCGCCGACATTCAGGTCGTCTTGCCCGACGAGCACCTCTCCGTCTTCTGCGATCGCGCTCTCATCTCCATGCTGCTCGCCCAGTACGTTGAGAACGCCTGCAAGTACTCCAACCCCGGCTCGCGGATCACCGTGCGCGCCGAGCGCTCCGGCGCCGAGGTGCTGTTCTCCGTGCACAGCATCGGTCCCGTCATCCCCCTCGCCGACCGGGAGCGCATCTTCGACCGCTACTACCGCTCTGCCAACTCCGCCACTCGCGCCGCCGGCACCGGCATCGGCCTCTCCATCGCCAAGCGCGCCGCTCTCGCCCACAACGGCTCTGTCTGGGTCGCCAGCGATGAGGCCGAAGGCACCACTTTTTTCGCCGCTCTCCCCGATCGCAATCTCTCTCTGACACGGCCCGTCGACAAGACGGCGAATATTCAAAGGAGCACTTCATGACGCAGTCCAATCTTCGAGTCCTCGTAGTCGACGATGAACCGGCCATTCGCCGCGCTCTTCGCCCTCCGCTCGTGGAACTGGGCTTTGAAGTGATCGAGGTCTCACGCGGCGAGATGGCCCTCGATGTGCTCCGCACCGAATCCTTCGACGCCGTACTCCTCGACGTAAACATGCCCGGCATCGGCGGCATCGAGACGCTGCGCCGCATCCGCGCCTCCTCGCCCCGCCTGCCCGTGCTCATGCTCACCGTGCGGGATGGGGAAAACGAAAAGGTGCAGGCCCTGGAGATGGGCGCCGACGACTACATCACCAAGCCCTTCGGCGTCCGCGAACTCGTGGCCCGCATCCGCGCCTCGGTGCGCCGCGCCCACGCCCCGGCCCGCGCGGAAGACGCTCCCATCGAGATCGGCGAGATCCGCCTCATCCCCTCCCGCCGCAGCGTCACCCGGCGCGGCGAGCTCATCCACCTCACCCGCAAGGAATTCGACATCCTGCACTGTCTCATGAGCCGCGCCGGCCGCGTCGTCACCTACGCGCGCCTGCTCACCGCCGTGTGGGGCGCGGAGTGTCGCGAGGAAGTCGAGTACCTACGCACCTTTGTCCGCCAGCTCCGCAAAAAGATCGAAGACGATCCCGCCCACCCCATCTATCTGCTCACCGACCTCTACGTCGGCTACCGCTTCGCCGACCCGCAGATGCTGGAAGAACGCGCCGGCCGCGACGTGCCCATCCTGCCCAACGGCCACAACGGCGCCGATCACTCCCCCGCCGCCAGCCGCGGCTGTTAGGATCTCACCTCGATCTCATGCGGATAGACGCAACGGATCGAGGCCCGCAATGCCCAAGATCCCACGAAACCTGCGCCGCAGGCGCAAGGGATTGCGGCCCACAATGCGGTTTATGCGCAAAGATCCCACGAACAATGCGCCATAGTCGCGACGGATCAAGGCCCACAATGCGCTTTATGCCCAAAGATCCCACCAACCATGCGCCGTAGGCGCAAGGGATGTTAGCCCCGCGCTTTAAGCGTGGGGTGAGCTGCCCCAAAGTTGAGGATCGGAGTCCCGTAGGGACGGCGCACTCCGCCGGATTCTTGCTCGCGGGCTAGCGTCGAAGCAAAGAGATCCCACCAAAGATCCCGGCAAATAGCAGCAGTGCCCAGAACAGGGGAGCACTGGCGAAATAGCCGCGATGGAGGGAAGCGCTCTGCCGGACCGCGATATCAAAGCGCGGTCCGTACAGGACGAGGCCCGCCAGAACAAGTGAAGCGAAAGCCAACCATCTCATCTCGGCTCCTATCGACACGGCATTGGCGCGGGCCATCCGTTGAAATAAGCGACGGGTCCGGCAGAAGCACACCATCGATTGCCTTTCGCGTCCTTCCCCCTGAGCAGAAATTCTTCGGCCCATTTGTAACTTTGGCTGCCGTCATAGATCTGTGCCGGACAGGTGGCTTTGTCATTTCCATTGGGACAGGAGAGGGTGTACTCGGTAAATCCATTGGGTTCGCTGGCAGCCCACGCAAAGGTGTTCAGTGCGACGCCCACACTTTCCGGCCACGATATCGTCGACATCACGCAACCGCCACGTCCGTATGGATTGTCATAGTAGAAGGTTTCCGTAAAGGTCCAGGAATAATCGACTCCGGGCGTTGCGTTCGAAACCTGTTGCGTCACCGTCGCGGTGGTGGGATAAACCGTGGAGTCCGACGCGTACTGACCATTCAAGGTGCTGGAGATTGTCGCCTCTCTATCGCATCCCGAGATCCCCGGATCGCCGATAACCTGCGTGATAATCACTTCACAGTCGTTGTAGTCCGTGTCGCAATACTCGTCATTGTAATACGACTGTGAATGGGCCAAAACCGGCGAAACGCACGCCATTCCGAGAACCACAGCCAATTTAAGCACAACGCTCCTGCTCATTGATCCGACCCTCCTCTGCAGTACGGGATCGCCGCCAGTCTCATTCATGAACCACCATCCGGGATTTGGCTGCCTGGACATACTCCGCCAGCTTCGCCGCGCCCTCGGGAGAAAGTCCCTTCATCACGCGTCCGAGAGTCTCTTGAACGATTGCCTCGCGTTCCGACTTTGCGGTCGGCACATCGATGGAAGAACCGGGCTGGCCAAACTTTGTCTGCCACGCATCGTAGGAGGTCCCGAAAGAACTCATGATGCCTTTCGCCGCTGCCGCGTCCTCGTCTGATAAGCCAATATGCTTGAGGCGTGACGACTGGTTCTTGAGATCGTTCGCGCTTGGCGATCCCGGAACGCGCAAGCTGAGAAAGACGAGGCGGAAGGCTGTGCTATCCGGAATAAGTTGGGGCGTCGTCGCCCCATCGATCGTTCCCGGCGGCAGATCTGGTCTCTGGGCCTGGGACAGTGTCCCCGCCAGCATGATCGCCAATATCCACGTTGTGCCGAATAGAGACCGGCCCTGTAGAGACATGAGTATTCCCTCTCCAAACTGAGATGAAAGACGAGTTTCCTGCCAGTTTTTTTGGACTGGTCCGACCAATCGGGGATTCACAGCAGAATGGGGAAGCGCTGCAACGAAGGCAACAATGTGGCCCATATTGAAGCAGCAACTGGGCAGGCGCATCCATCGAAGGATCGAGCAGGCCATTCATCTGCTCAATCAGGCACAACAGGCGGGTGCCCCATCCTAAACGCGCCTTTTGCGTTTAGGGTGGGATAGCACGAACCCCACCCGGCCGTTCTGTTCACTAATCACTGTCCACTGGCCACTGCCCCGTCCCACTCCCCCAACCGCCGCGCCATCTCCCGTTGCTACCATCAACCTAGACACGCGATGCGCGAACACCTCGCCACCCTTGTTGAAGATTTCCGTCGCTACGGCCGCGAGATCGCCATCGTCCGCTATCGCGGCGTGCGCCGCCGCGTCTCCACCTACGGCGAGATCGCCCGCCTCGCCGGACGATTCGCGGCCTACCTCGAAGAGCAAAACATCGCGCCCGGCGATCGCGTCGTCCTGTGGGCCGAGAACAGCGCTGAGTGGATCAGCGCCTTCCACGGCTGCCTCCTCCGCGGCGTCCTCGTGGTGCCGCTCGACGCCTACGGCAGCGCCGGATTCGCCGCGCGCGTGGCCGCCGATGTCCACCCAAGGCTCGCGGTCGGCGACGCCCTCCTGCTGCGCCAGTTGCCACCGGACACCGATCTCCCCTTTCCGCACCTCGCCTTCGAGGACTGGGACGCGGCTCTTCCGCAGCATGAGTCCGGGCCGGTTGCCGGCCTCGGCCGCGACACGCCGCTTCAGATTCTCTTCACCTCCGGCACCACCGGCGATCCCAAGGGCATCGTTCATACCCACGGCAACGTGCTGGCCAGTGTTGGACCCATCGAGACGGCGGCGCAGAAGTACCTCCGCTACGAGAAGTACGTGCACCCCTTGCGCTTCCTCCACACGCTGCCGCTGAGCCACGTTTTTGGGCAGACCATGGGCCTGTGGATCCCGCCCATCTTCCGCGCCGAGGTTCACTTCGAGACCCGCCTGGTTGCTCCCCGCCTCATCGAAACCATCAAGCGCGAGCGCATCTCCGTGCTCGCCGCCGTGCCCCGCGTCTTTGCCCTTCTCAAGACCCATCTCGAATCGAGCCGCGCCGGACTGGCCGCGTCCGTCGCGCAGGCGCACCGCATCCGCGCCTGGAAGAAGTGGTGGCGCTTCCGCGGGGTCCATCACGCCTTCGGTTTCAAGTTCTGGGCCCTCATCTCCGGAGGAGGCGCGCTGCCTCCCGCCGTGGAGCAGTTCTGGAATGCCCTGGGATTCGTGGTGGTGCAAGGCTATGGCATGACCGAGACTACTGCGCTCATTACCCTCAATCACCCTTTTCATGTGGCGCAGGGCTCCATCGGCAAGCCGCTCCCCGGGCGCGAGGTCAAGATTGGACCCGACGGCGAGGTGCTGGTGCGCGGTCCCATGATCTCCACCTCCACGTGGTCAGGCGGTCAGCTCCGCACCCGCGAGGATGAGTGGCTGGCCACTGGGGACCTGGCCGAGGCCCAGACCACTGGCGAGCTCCGCTTTCTTGGCCGCAAGAGCGAGGTCATCGTCACCGCGTCCGGGGTCAATATCCACCCCGAGGATCTCGAAGCCGCCCTCGAGGAGCAGCCCGCAGTCGCCGCTGCCGCGGTGGTTGCGCTGGAGACTCCCTCGGGCCCCGAGCCGTTCGCCGTCCTCGCCCTGCGCGGCTCGCAGGATGCCGCGGCCGCAGCCATCGATGCCGCGAATGCGCGGCTGGCCGAGTTCCAGCGCGTGCACCGCTGGACGGTGTGGCCGGAGCCCGACCTGCCCCGCACCTCCACCGGCAAGGTGCGCCGCAAGGCGGTGGCGGAGTGGCTGGCCGGCGCCCGGAATGGCGCTGCGCCTTCCGGACCTGCTGCCTTCGCTCCCTCATCGGACTGGCTGCTGGCCATGATCGCGCAGATCACCGGGGAGACGCCCTCCGGTTCGGGTGACGATCTGCGGCTCGCCGAGGACCTTCATCTCGACAGCCTGGGGCGTGTGCAGTTGTCCGCTGCCATCGAGCAGAAGCTGGGCATGCCCCCGGAGAGCGGGCTGCTCGAAGAGGCGCGCACGCTCGGCGACCTGCGCCGGCTCTTCGGCGGTGTGGCGGAGCACACTTCGTCCGCCGCGCCTGCACCTTCTATTCGTGCAGCGGAGCCGGTGGCCGCCTCTCCAGCGCAGTCTGCCGCCCCGGAGCCGGCCACTGCGGCGGCTCCGCCGGAGCTCTCAGGGCGCGCCTACCTCTACCCCCGGTGGCCTTGGAGCACGCCGGTTCGCTGGATCCGCTCTGTTTTTCTGGAAGCGATTGCGCGGCCGCTCACGTGGTTCCTCGCCGCTCCCCGGGCGAGCGGCGGCCACGAGCTGGCGCGTGTCTCCGAGCCCATGCTGATCATTGCCAACCACGTGACAGCCTACGACGGGCCGCTGGTTGCTTACGCTCTGCCGCGGAGCCTGCGGACGCGGATCGCCATCGCCATGTCGGGGGAGATGCTGGAGGGCTTCCGGCACTTCCGCAATCCCGAGCACGGGAGGTTCTTCCTGTTCGGGCCGGTGGCCTGGTTTCTGGTCACGGCGCTCTACAACGTCTTCCCGCTGCCGCGCGGCCGCGATTTTCAGCGCAGCTTTGCGCACGCGGGCGAAGCGCTCGACCGGGGGATGCACGTGATGATCTTCCCCGAGGGCACGCGGTCGGCGGGGGGGGAACTGGCCCGCTTCCGGCCGGGGATCGGGTTGCTGGTGAAACAGTCGGCCGCCCCCGTGCTGCCGGTAGCGATCCGCGGTTTGGGCGCGCTGAAGCAGCGCGGGCGCGGGTGGTTCCGGTCCGGCAAGGTGGAGGTGCGGGTGGGCGCGCCCCTGCGGTTCGCAGCCGAGGATACGGAGGCGGCGATTACGGAGCGGCTGCACAGGGCGGTGGCGTCTCTTCTGGATGGTTAGGTTGGCAGGTGTGAGGGCGGGAAGGGGCAGAGAGCGCGGTATTCCCGCCCTGCTCTAATTGGTGATCCAGCTCACGTTTGGAGCCAGTTTCGCCGAAGTTTCGTGGTAATTGGATACTGCACTTGTAGTGACGCTTCGTGGAATTTGGATCGTTACTGTCTCGTTTCGCTTGCAAGGATGAGTTTCACAGGAGAGGGGCGTTTTTCCGGGGAACGGGAGGGGAGGTCCTTGGTTCCAGTCTTTGGGGAAACTGGCTCAAACCGAAGTGCTGGTTGAGCGCCTGGCCGCCTCGGACGGTGAGAACCAGCTCGCGACTATCGACCCGGCGCATCACCCATCGCCTTGCCTCGAATGCCGCCAGGATGGCGGCACCCAGCTGGCCGCCGGTGTGCACTCTCCGCTCGCTCCAATCGAGGCAAGGGAAGGCGAATCGCCGTCGCGACGAGGAGGGATGACAGTTGACGCCGATCCGGGTGAGTTCCGTCCGTCCCATCTCAGTGAGCGAGGAACCGGCGTCGTCGAGCCAACCCAGGGAGGTGAGCCGGTTGTGCAAGGCGACCGCAAGGGCGCCCGCCATGTGGTCGTAGCAGGTGCGCGCGAATCGCAGGTTGGCGGGGGTCCTGCTGGGGACGCCGGGATTCCGGGCCGCCAGGCCCATGAGGGATTCCAGGGTTCTGGCGATTTCAGGACTTGCGATGCGGAAGTAGCGATGGCGTCCACTGGGCACGCACTCGATCAGGCCCTGGTCGACGAGAACCCGCAGATGTGCGCTGGCAGTCGATGCGGATACGTCGCCCACCGCGCTCATCTCCGTCGCCGTGTAGGCGCGCCCATCCATCAGGGCGCAGAGCATGCGCGCCCGGGTTCGGTCCGCAACCGCGCCGGCAACCGACGCTAACCTTGCATCCAGGGAG
This sequence comes from Acidobacteria bacterium AB60, assembly GCA_008682415.1. GTDB lineage: Bacteria > Acidobacteriota > Terriglobia > Terriglobales > Acidobacteriaceae > Telmatobacter. The sequence goes on from VANK01000010.1 coordinate 135,815, forward strand.
TCCAGTTCCACAGTTCCATCGTATGCCAGGGGAAGAGCGGTAAGCGCCGATGCTTCGTTGACGGCCGAAGCATTCTCCGAACTTTGCGCCGATGATGAGGGATGAAAGCGGAGGCACCGTACCGATGATCGCCATGATTTTCGAGTTCACTGCGAGCGAGGAGCATTTCGAGGAGTATATGGCCGAGGCCGCAGCCCTGCGTCCCCTGGTCGCACGCATTCGCGGCTTCATTTCCATCGAGCGTTTTGAGAGCAAGTCCACTCCGGGCAAATTTGTCTCTATCGGGTTCTTCGAAGATGAGGACGCGGTACGGGAGTGGCGCAATTTGGCCGAGCATCGGCGGGTGCAGCACCTGGGCCGGACACGTTTGTTCGACAGCTATCGGCTTCGCATGGCCTCGGTATTGCGCGACTACTCGATGCATGCGCGGGCGGAGGCTCCGGAAGACAGCAGGCTCGCGCACGACGGCAGGGAGGAGTAGGCGTGTACGATCTGGAGATTTGCCTGAACGACAGTCCTGGCGCGCTCGCGTTGCTGGGAACGACACTGGGCGTTGCGGGAATCAGTGTGGAAGGCGGGGGCGCGTGGGTGACGGAGGGAAAGGGCGTTGCGCACTTTCTGTTTCACGACGGTGCGGCGGCGCGTGGAGCTCTCGAGTCCGCTGGGATTGAGGTTGCGGCGTGCCGGCGCGTTTTACGCCTGCGTCTCAAGCAGGAGGTTCCGGGGCAGCTCGGACTGATTACGGGACACCTGGCAAGGGCCAACGTGAATATCGCGGTGCTCTACAGCGATCATGCGAATCACCTGATCCTGGTGGTCGATGATGTGGAGCGGGCGGAGGCGGTGGTGGCTGATTGGATGACCAGTCAAAGGGCCGAGACCCGGCGTCAGGACTGAGCGGATAGCGCCGCAACAAAGAACAGAGAGATGCGGGCGGGCCTATCCGAGGGACCCGGAGGGACCCAGAGGCCCGGCTAGGGCGCTCGTCCTGCGTGGATCGACTCTTGCGACGAATCCCGGAGGCAATCATCTATCTCGATGGAGGCCGGTGAATGTCCGAATTGAAGAATCGCGTGTGCCTGGTTACGGGCGGCTCTCGGGGAATTGGCAGAGCCATTGCCCTGGCGTTGGCCGAGGCGGGATCGAGCGTGGCTGTCAACTATCGGGAGCGTGCTTCCGAGGCGGCGGCGGTGGTGGCGGAGATCCAGGCGAGGGGCGGCAGGGCGGCGGCGTTTGGCGCGGATGTCTCGCAAGGCACGGCCGTGGAAGAGATGGTCCGCAAGGTCGAGGGGGAGCTTGGTCCGATCGAGATCCTGGTGAATAACGCGGGCATGGCGGTCGCGCGCGGTTTGGAGATTACGGAGGAAGAGTTCGACCGCACGATCGCAATCAATTTGAAGTCGGCCTTTCTGTGCACGCAGGCGGTGCTACCGGGTATGCGGTCGCGGCGGTGGGGCCGGATTGTGAATATTTCGTCCATTGCGGCTCGCGGAGCGGGGAGCGTGAGTGTTGCTTACAACGCCTCGAAGGCCGGGATGGAAGGCCTGACGCGCGGCTACGCGGTGCGGCTTGCCTCGGAGGGGGTGACGGTCAACGCGGTCGCTCCCGGTGTGGTGGACACGGAGATGGGCAGGCCGCTGATCGAAGCCGGGGTCGCGGCGCGGATTCCGATGGGGCGCGCGGGGCTGGGCGAGGAGATTGCGCAGGCGGTGTTGCTGGTGGCGGGCAATGGTTTCATGACCGGGCAGACCATCGGCGTGAATGGCGGCGGCCTGCTTGCTTGAAGCGGCTGCGGGAGATCCGACGGATGGGTGGGGTTCGTGCTGTCCCGCCCTACGCGGATCTTTCAATCCGCGTAGAACGGGGCACCCTCGGTCGTGCGGGAGATCAGACGGTATGGTGGGGTACGTGCTATCCCGCCTACGCGGATCTTTCAATCCGCGTAGAACGGGGCACCCTCGGTCGTGCGGGAACGGGGAAATGCAACCGCGGATCCTTCACTTCGTTCAGGAAGACAGCATTGGGAGGGAGAGCTCATGGAGATCAAGAAGGTTGGGTCGCAGGCGTCGGCGATCGGGCCGGCGGAGTGGTTTACGGGGACGGTGCGCATTGACCCGCTGTTTACGGCGCCGGATCCTGCACGGGTTTCAGGAGCCAGCGTGACGTTCGAGCCGGGGGCGCGTACTGCATGGCATACGCATCCGCTGGGCCAGACGCTGATTGTGACCGCTGGATGTGGCTGGGCGCAGCGCGAGGGCGGGCCGGTGGAGGAGATCCATCCGGGAGACGTAGTGTGGTTTGCGCCGAACGAGCGGCACTGGCATGGAGCGACGCCGACGACGGGATTGATGCACATCGCCATCCAGGAGAGGCAGGACGGCAAGGCGGTGGATTGGAAGGAGCACGTGAGCGAGGAGCAGTATCGCCGGTGATGGAGATTTTTTGCGCGCGGGTCGGTTAGTCGGCGCTCTTGACCATCTTCACGACGGGGAGGGTTTGTCCGTTGGCGAGGGGGACGGCGATGGTGTCGATGGGAGTGTAGCCTTTGAGGCGGTAGAGGGGGACGCCGGTGAGGGTTGAGCCCATTTCGAAACGGCGGAAGCCTGCGGCGCGCGCGGCGTCTTCGACGGTGGCGAGGATGAGGGAGCCGAGGCCCTGGCGGGCGAAGGCGGGGTGGACGAAGATGGCGCGCACCTTGGCGGCATCGGTGGCGGGGTTGAGCAGGTCCGGTTCGCGGCCTGGGCCGCGGTCGGCGCCGAAGAGGGTCTTGCGTTTGGACCATCCGCCGCAGCCGGCGAGCTGGCGGCCCTCTGAGGCCTCGGCGACGAAGCAGGTTTGGTCGGCGATGAGCTGCGTGTCGACGCCGAGGACGGTACCGAGGGCTCCCTCGATCTGGGCGGGAGTGTAGTCGTTGGCCTGCAGCCCGCGTACGGAGGCTTCAATGAGCGCGTGCAGTGCGTCGATGTCGGACTCGGTGGCGACGCGGAGAATGAATTTCGAAACAGGAGCCATAGGTGTGGGCTTCGGTGCTCCTTCGACGCAGGAAGTCATTGGGAGTGGAGGGTGGTGATGGGATCGACGCGCATGGCACGCAGTGCCGGGATGTAGCTGGCGGCGAGCGTGACGGCGGTGAGCACGAGAGTGACGGCAGCGAAGGTGGGCAGGTCGGCAGGCGAGACGCCGAAGAGGAGTCCAGCCATGAGACGAGCGACGAGGAGGGCGCCGACGAGTCCGATTCCCGCGCCGGCGGCGGCGAGAACGAGTCCCCTGCGGAGAACCATGTTAAGGATTTTGCCGCGCTGCGCACCGAGGGCGAGGCGGATGGCGATGTCGCGCCGTTGCTCGCTGACGATGTACGAAATTGTCCCGTAGATCCCGAGACCGGCGAGCAGCAAGGCGGTGGCGGCGAAGAAGGCGACCAGTTCCATGGAGAATCGCCGGACGGAGAGGGAGTCGGAGAGGATTTCCCGCAAGGTCTGCGCGTGGAAGACGGGCAGGGTGGGGTCGATGGCCTGGACCTGCTGGCGCACTTGGGCGGGAAGGGCGCTGGGATCGAGGTGTCCGCGGAGGAAGATGGCGAGGTCCTTGGCAGCGTGCTGGTAGGAGCTGCGATAGATCAGGGGAATGGCGGCGTCGGCGAGGGACTCGGTGCGCGCGTCGGCGATCACGCCGATGATGGTGGTCCAAACCGGCGTGGCAGGACCTGCGAGCCCGCGCGTGTCCAGGCGGAGGCGGACGCGCTTGCCGAGGGGATCCTGGTTGGGCCAGTAGGTTCGGGCCGCGGCCTGATTGATGACGGCTACCTGAGGGGTGTCATCGCGGTCGCGGTCAGTGAAGAGGCTGCCGCGCAACAGCGGCATGCCGAGGAGAGGGAAGTATTCGGGCGAGACGGTGGGGCTATCGATGACGGGGGCCTGGTTGTCCATGGTCTCGATGCCCTCGCGCAGCAACGGCAGGCGGGCGGGACTGCTGTGGCCAAGGGGAAGAGCGGCTTCGTCGCCGATGGCCACGTCTTCGACGCCGGGCAGAGTGCGGCAGCGGCGGAGGATCTCGCGCAGCAAGACGGATTCCTGAGCGGGAGTCTGATAGGGATCGGTGGTGGGATCGTTGGGGCCGGGCAGCCAGGTCTGAACGGCCATGACGCGCTCGGGATTGAAGCCGGGCTGCACCTGGAACAGATGCCAGAAGCTGCGCAACAGAAGGCACGCCGCCACCATCAGGACGAGCGAGAGAGCCAACTCGCTGACGACGAGGAGGTGGCGAAGATGGGAGCGTTCGCGGGACCCGCTGGAGCCGCGTCCCTCCTGGCGCAGCGTACCGATCAGGTCGACACGGCTCATCAGCCATGCGGGAGCGAGACCGAAGATGACGCCCGCGGCGCCGGAGACGGCCAGGGCAAACGCCAGGACGCCCCAGCCGATGGCGATGTCGTTCTCATGCGGGAGGCTTGGGGGGATGAGCCGCACGAGGTAATGCTGGGTGCTGAAGAGCACCGCGAATCCGGCGATGCCGCCGAGCAGGAAGAGAAGCAGAACCTCGGTGAGGAGCTGGCGGATGAGCCGTCTCCGTTGAGCCCCGAGTGCCTGGCGGACCGCGATCTCGCGAGCGCGGACACTGGCTTTGGCGAGGAGGAGATTGGCCACGTTGACGCAACTGATGAGCAGGACCAATGCGACTGCGCCGAACAAGAGGAAGAGCAATTGGCGAATGCCGCCGACTACGGTTTCGCTGAGCGGAATGAGGCGCACGGCCCAGGCGGTCTGGACCGGATAGTCCGCGGGGTATTGCTTCTTGAGCGATTCGACCAGCGCATTGAGGCGTGCTTGCGCCGCCGGGACGGAGAGACCGGGGTTCAAGCGGCCGATAACGATGCGGCTCTGATGGCGGTAGCTTCGCGATGGAGGCGCGAAGGGGACACCTGCAAATCCCGCGCCCAGCCACAAGTCGACATTCTGTTCGTCGCTTGTTGAGCCCTGATCGCGGAAGCCGCGCGGCATGACACCCACGACCTGATACTGGTCATTATCGAGAAGGAGCGCCTTTCCGATGATGTGGGGGTCGGCTCCGAACTCGCGCCGCCAAAGTCCGTCGCTGACGACGACTTCAAGGTTGTAGCCGGGAGTGTTGTCGCGCGGATTGAAGGTGCGGCCCAATTGCGCACCGACGCCGAGGACGGCGAAGTAGCTTGGCGTGACTTGCTTGAAGCTGAGGCGGAGGGGCTGAGAGGCACCGGTGAGGTTGACGTTGGCGCCCTGCCCGGCGATGGCAACGGACTGGAAGATCCCGGAACTGGCGAGATCTCTCCACTCCGGGACGGAGATGCCGACGTGCTGCGCGCCGACGCCGGGAAGGTTGTCTTCGACGCGCACCAACTCGCTGGGGTTGGGATAGGGAAGGGGATGCAGCAGGGTTGCATCGATGACCGTGTAGATGGCGGTGGTGGCTCCCACGCCGAGCGCCAGGATCACGATGGCGGTGAGGGAGAACCCTGGCGTGCGGAGAAGCATGCGGGCGGCGTAGCGAAGGTCGAAGAGCAGATTCTCGAAGAAGGGAAGGCTCTGCTCTTCGCGATGGCGTTCGCGAATTGCCCCGATGGCGCCGAACTTGAGCGCGGCCTGGCGATGTGCTTCGGACGAGGGCATGCCGGCGCGGAGATTTTCTGCTGTTTGCAGCGCGAGATGTTGCTCCATCTCTTCAAGCAGGCGCTGGTCGTGGCGGCGGCCCGTGACGAGGTTTGCGAGGCGAGCGGCGAAGCGGCGGAGGGATCTCATGACCAGTCCTCCGTTCGGGCGGCGAAGAATCGGGCGACGATGGCCGCCGTACGCTCCCAGTCGCCGGTTTCGGTCTGCAGCTGTTTGCGGCCGGCGCGGGTGAGGCGATAGAAGCGCGCGCGCCGGTTGTTCTCGGAAGTGCCCCAATCGGAGGCGATGGCACCCTCGTGCTCGAGCTTGAGCAGAAGGGGATAGAGGGTGCCCTGATTGACGGCAAGGGCGTCTCCACTAATCTGCTCGATGCGTCGGGCGATGCCAAAGCCGTGGAGAGGCCCCAGCAGATCAAGGGTCTTGAGGACCATGAGGGCCAGGGTTCCCTGCGGGACGTCAGATTTTTCCGCCATGTTGTGGGTCACCTTTTGGTTTCCAACATGAATATGGCACACCTCATTTTGGAAAGCAACAGGAATGTGGGGAGCGCCGCTTTGACTGTTTGCTTGGGCAGAGCGCTGGGGCGCACCTGCCGCACATTGCAGGTTGCAGGCGTGATTGCGGCGATTGGTTGGGATTCCGCATTCACAGGCGAAGCGATGCAGGATTACGAGCGGCTCGTGCCGCGGTTGAGGCCGAGGAGAATGGCTGCTTCCACGAGGGGAGCGGTGGGCTCGTTCTCGCGCAGTTCGAAGGGCGTGCGCAGGACCAACGGTGGTTGAGCGAGGAAACGGGGAGTCTTGCCATGATGGGGCTGCGCGGCATGCAGGAGAAATGGGTGGCACAGATAGACGGTCCCCGCGGCGCCGGTGGCGAGGGTGTCGGGGAGGTCGGAGGTTGCTGGGGTGGCCGCCGCGCAGATTTCGAAGAGAGGGAGTCCTTTGTCACCCGCGGGGGCAAGCAATGCAGGCACGCGCAAATGCGAACCTACGCGAATGCGCGTGGGGGCGTCGTTCTCGCTCACGTCGGAAAACAGGAACAACATGAGCAAGGCCCGGCCCCTGGAACGGAGATTCACATGCCACTTGAGGTAGTTCTGTGAGGACGGGTCTTCTGGCGGAGGGAAGCTGGCATCGATGTGCCAGCCTGTGTCACCCGGGTCATTGGGGTGCGGAAAGCGAACCGGGAATCCGCCCAAGCTTTGCCGGGGGATCCAGCGGCCCGGGCCGACCAACTCGTCGAAGGCAGCGTGCAAAACAGGTGAGTTCACCGCCTGGCGAAAGGGTTCCTGGGCGAAGTCGCCGAGGCGCACCACGGGCCGGGTCCAGGTTGTTTTATCGTCGGGGTCACAGCCGGTAGCGCGCCAGAGAATCTCTCGGGCCGCAGCGGCGGTGTCGGTCGAAAAGGCTTCTTCGATTCTCACGAAACCATCACGAAGAAACTGCTCTTTCTGCTCGTGGTTCAAAACGCGATGCGATGAATGTTCCGAGAATTGCATACGAGGATCTCCTCTTGTTTTGCGCTCAGCGCACACCTGTGGTGCGGCGGCCGGGCGGCGCCGCTGGAGCACTCGCAGAGGCGAGTGCGCGCCTCAGAGGCTGATGAGAAAGACGGAGGAGAAGCGGATCGTCATCACAATGCCCTGATGATATGCCGCGGAAGTGCGATCTTCAATTCAGGGTTGCGAGAAGACGTGCAGCCTTGAACTGAGCAAGATTTCGGGAGGAATGGCCGGGGGGACCGCGCCTACTCCGTTTTCAGCGCGTCGACCGGGTTGACGGCGGCTGCCCGTGCAGCGGGTAGATAGCTTGCGAACGCGGCAGCCGCGACGAGGATGACTGGAACCGCCGTGAAGGTGACGGGGTCGAGTGGGCGGATGCCGAAGAGAATGGTCTTCATGAGCTGGACCAGCCCAGCCGCGGCGAGGAGGCCGATGGCGATGCCTGCGCCTGCGAGGGTCAGCGCCGACCGAACGAACATCCACTTGACGCCACTCCTAGGCGCGCCGAGGGCCATGCGGATTCCAATCTCGCGGGTGCGTTGCACGATGGCGTAGGCGATAACGCCGTAGATGCCGATGATGCCCAAGGCGAGGGCCATGGATCCGGCGATACCCAGCATGACCAGCGTGAAGGACTGACGGGCGAGGGACTGACTGTAGACCTCCTGCATGGTGCGAACGCCCGCGATCGGCAGGTTGGGATTGATGGCGTTGACGGCCTGGCGCACCTGGCTGAGGAAGGTTTCGGTGCCGGCGCGCCGGGTGCGAATCACGAAGGTGACACCGCGCTCGGCGCCCAGAGTGGGCTTTTCGATGTAGGGGATGTACATCAAGACGGGCCAATAGATGATGGCCGGCGCTTTTTCGTCGACGCCGTGCTGGTGCACATCGGCAACGACGCCGATCACCTCATCCCAAGGGTTGCGGTTGGACTCGTGCGCATGCTTACCGATGGCGTTGGCTGCCGAGCCCCAGGTTTCCCTGGCGAAACTCTCGGAAACGATGACCTTGTGCCGCAGGCCGTAGTTGTCGGTCCAGTTGAAGTCGCGGCCGGCCACCAGGCGGATGCCGAGGGCACTGAAGTAGCCGGGAGAGACGTAGTCAAAGAGATACATTTGCGGGCGGGTTACGTCGTAGGTTTTGCCTTCCACCTGAAACTGATTCCAGTCCGCGTCGATCCCGTCCAGCGGCATCGCCGCGGCGAATCCAACGGCTGCGACGTCGGGAATGGCGGCGATGCGATCGGTCAGATCGTTTTCGATGTGGGTGACCATGGTTGCGTCGGGCACCATGGACGTTGGAATGGCAGTGCGCAGGGTTTGCACGTGAGCCGGATCGCTGAAGCCCGGATTGACTGCGCGCAACGCCAGGAAGGTGCGGATCATGAGGGCAGAACTGATCAGCAGCACCAAGGCCATGGCGACCTGAGCTACGACGAGCACATTGCGGGATCGATTGCGCGTGCGGCTACTGCTCATGGTGCGGGTGGAGCGCGAGAGCGCGTCGGACGCCCGGGCATAGGCATGCTTGATTGCTGGAAGGGAACCAAAGAGCAGAGCGGAGAACACGGAGAGAAGGAGGGTGAAGAGAAGAGAGCGATAATCGAGCGCCACTTCACTGAGACGCGGCAGCTCTGCTGGTCCCAGGCTCTTGAGCAATCGCAGCCCTCCGTAAGAGACAACGATGGAAAAGGCGCCTCCGAGAAGGCCGAGGAGAAGACTTTCCGTGAGCAGTTCGCGGGCGATGCGGGCGCGGCCTGCGCCCAGGGATGCGCGAATGGAGAGCTCCTGATGGCGCGAATCGGCGCGTACCAGGAGCAGGTTGGCGACGTTCATGGAGGCGAGGAGCATGACCAACCCGACCGTGGCCATCACCACCCAGAGGACGCTGCCGACCTGGCCGATCACCTGCTTCTTGAGCGGGCGGAAGGTGGGGGTGATGCGCCATATGGCGAAGTAGTGACCCTGAGGCCAGAGGCTCATCCAGAGCGGCAGGAGGTTGCTGATATCGGCATCGGCCTGCGCGATGGTGACTCCTGGTTTGAGCCGGCCGATCCCGTAGAAGCCGAATGGAGGGCCGTCCAGGTTGGTCCGATCGGGGGCGAGGGGGATGAAGACGTCGAAGTCGTGATCGACGACCCGAAGGCCGCGCGGCATGACGCCGACGATCTCGCGCGCCTGCGAGTCTACCTGGATGCTGCGGCCGATCACGGTGCGATCTCCGGCAAACCGGCGCTGCCAGTAGCCGTAGCTGAGGATGATGGTTTTGGCGCCGCGCGGATCCTGATCCTGCTGCGAGAACCAGCGGCCGAGGAGGGGGGAAATCTGCAGCGTCTGGAGGACGCCATCGCTGACAAGGATGCTCTGGACCTGCTCGGGCTGGGCCAGGCCGGTGACGTTTGCAATGCGCTGCGACCAGATGCCCATGGATTGGAAGCTGCGATTGTGCTCGGAGAAGGCGAGATCCATGGAGGGCGACATCAATAGCCCCTCTGAGAAGTCGGCGATGCCGGCTCCGGGCGCCTGCAGCCAAAGCGAGACCAGCCGATCCGACTCGGGGTAGGGCAGGGGCTTCAAGAGCACGCTGTTGACGACGCTGAAGACCGCGGTGTTGGCGCCGATGCCGATGGCCAGGGTGAGTAAGACGATGAGAGCGAAGCCGGGTGACTTGCGCAGGCGACGGAGGGCGAGCCGGAGGTCGGCGAGAAAGGATTCAAGCCGGGGCCATTGCCAGACTTCGCGGCTGCGCGTGGCGATGAGTCCTGGATTACCGAAGGCGCGAAGGACCGCCTGACGAGCTTCAGCGTGGGAGAGATTTTCCAGACGCATCAACTGCTCGATCTTTTCTTCGATGTGTCCGTTCAGTTCTTCGCTCAGCTCGTCGTTGAGAGTGCGACGGCGAAATACCCGCTCCCACCAGCTCATTCAGGCAACCTCCTAGGAGTTCTGGGTGCTTCGCGCGGGGCCCAGCACCATCTGAATGCCTTCCAGCATGCGTTCGAAGCGGCTGACTTCGCGCTCTAGATGACGCAGTCCGGCTTTGGTGATTTCATACACGCGCACGCGGCGGCTGGTGGACGGGGAAGTTGTCCACTCGCTCTTGACCAGTTTTGCTTTCAGCAGCCGCTGGAGTGCGGGATACAGCGACCCCTCTTCGACCTGAAGGAGATTGTTGGAGCGCTGCTGGATGTGCTGGACCAGAGCATATCCGTGGGCGGGCTGGCGGCGGAGCGACTCGAGGATCATCATCTCCAGGGCGCCGGGGAAGAGATCGCGTGACTTGTCTTCGCTTGTTTGCATAAGGCATTGTTGGAACATGCATAGAGTAAAAAGGTATAGAGAGGATGTCAAGACGATTGTGATGAGTTGTCGACTTTGCGCGGCTGAAGCGAGGTCGAACATGGTGTGAGAGCATCGAAGCGTGAACGAGACGCGGGGATCGGGAAAGCGAAGGACTGCGAGGAGAAGAGCAGGACGGCCCACGTCTGAGGATTCGGCGCAGGTGGATGAGCGGATCCTGGAGTCAGCGGCGCGTGTCTTCTTGAAACATGGCTTCGCGCGCGCGACGATGGAGGAGATTGCTACGCGGGCGGGGATCACGAAGCAAACCGTCTATGCGCGGTTCTCTTCGAAGAAGGTGTTATTCAGCGCGCTGGCCAGCCGTTTCAGCAAGATTGTCTTCCGCCCAGAACAAGTCGAAAACATTTCGAAAGGATCTCCGCGAGCTTTCCTGATGGAGTTTGGCAGCGAGGTGATGGAGGTGTTGCGGGATGCCAAGCCGCAGCAACTCTTCGTTGTTCTTGCGGCGGAGGCGCGTGCCTTTCCGGAGCTTGCGTCGGAGACGTGGGTGCAGGGGCCGGGGCGCCTTCGGGTGTGCCTGCGCCAGTTTCTGGATGATCAGATTGCGTTGGGAAGAATGTCCATTCCGGACCCGGATTGCGCGGTCGAGCAGTTTCTGGGCCTGCTGGTGGGGCCATTGATCGGCCGTTTGCTTTTTGCGCGGCCGACCTACTTTGACAGCGAGGAGCGCGCCGCGAGTTATATCGAATCAGCGGTGGACCTGTTTCTCGCGGGGTATCTCACCGACGCCGGACGTCAGGCGTGTGCAGAGAGAGCGGGAGGGCTCGCTAGATCTGCTTCTGAGGGAGAGCCCAGTAGGGATCGCCTGCCGCGATGAACTCGACGGGGAGTTCGGGCAAGACGGTCTTCAACCACGCGGGCGCATCCTGTTCGCCCCATTCTTCGAATTTCTCGTGATTGGCGGCGATGAGGCCCTTTGGATGGGGCATGCCCAAGCTGATCGCGTCACGCAGGTAGGGGAAGGCGTCGCAATCCTGTGGTTCACTCATGAGGACGACATCGCAGGTCTGAAGAGGCTTAAGGATCTCGACCAGTTTGTGCGCGCCGAGTCCGACTCGCTTGACGGGGAGGTTGGGATCGCCGATCACGCGCACGGTGGTGGAATCAAGGGACCGCGCCACGTGGCGCGCCACCTCTTTAAGCGGTGTTTCGGGAAGGACGAAGGCGGTGCCGATCATCTGTCCCTGCACGGGGACGGAGTAGCGCTGCCAGCCGAGCTTTGCGATGAGCCCGGTGAGGATGGGGTCGGGTTTGAGCATGTGCTGGTGGTCATGGAAGCGCCAGACGACGAGGCTGTTCTCTTCGCAGTAGCGTCGTTTGGCCACGACAACGGGATCGGTCTCGAGAGATCCGGGGACTTCAAAGGGCTGATCGTGCTGGAGGGTTCCGAGGTCGTCGAGGTGATCCCAAAACATTCTCTCGTGCGAGATGATGAAGTTCTTCCCGGCTTGCACTGCTTTTTTGAGGACTTCGAAGGAGGCCTGAAACGTGAATACGACTCCGGTGACGGGCGTTGCCGGATCACCGTACTTGAAGCCATCGACGGGCTTCCACGGGAAGGGTGGCTGCCAGGGAATGCCGTCCGAGGCCATCTTGCTCCGGATGCGTTGCACCACTTGTTCGGCGGTGAGACGGTCGGGAGTCGGGGAGCAGGCGCGGGCCAGTCGGCGATTCAGGAGCAGCGTGGCGGCAGCTCCTCGACCGAACGTCCTGCGGGAGATCGATGTCGTCATGTCAGTACCTTGTAACGGGATTGCTCAGGGTGCTTCAAGCAAACCAGCAAAGTTCGCCGGGCGGTGGTTGGGCCTCGATGGGCATACCGGGCAGGATGCTTTTGAGCCAGCCTGTCAGCTCGACGGCGCCGGGGTAGTCGGATTTTTCGTAACCAACCTGCACGAGACTGATATTGCGACCGGCAGTGATGGCGTCGCGGATATAGGTGGTGCAATGGTCGACCTCTGGAGTTGCGCCGGTCAGGATGCAATCGACCGCGGGGTCTTGCAGGGCATGACTCAGCACGAGGGTTGGGTAGGAGAATCCGTGGATGACGGCGACGCGCTTGATGGATCGCGTGGGTTCGCCGACCATGCGCAGGTTCCTGGCCGCGAGACGAGCGGAGACGAAGTGTGCAAGCTCCTCGAGAGTGGTTGCTGGGATGTTGCAGCAGGCGGTGGTCCACTGATCGCCGGGCTCTGCTGCTTGCGGTTCCCAGCCAAGCTTTCGGGCCAGTGCCGCAGAAAACCACTTTGGCCTTGCGGTGTCCCAGAGGGCGGCGAGGCGAATGATGAGGAGACGGTGGTCCTGGATGAACTGCCGCTTGGCTTGCAGAACGGGATCATCGCGGAGGGCCTCGGCCAGTCCCACGGCCAGGTACTCACCGAAGAGATAGTAGGGATGCTCGCGGCACAGGATGCAGTTCTTGCCGGCGGAGACGGCGAGGCGGAGGGTCTCAACCGAAGGCTCGTTGGCTACAAGAATCCCGGTGACGGTGTCCTCATCTCCGCCTGTGAGGATGCCTTCATCCATGGCGTCGGGGTGTCGCTCGCCCAGGGCGGAGTGGATTCTGTTGACCAATTCCCAGGTTGTCATGGTGGGCAACATCGGAATCCCTCCGGCATTCGTGTCAGTGCATAATCACACCCACGCGTATGATTTGTCAAAGCGAGAGGCCGATCGACGGCGGCTTTCTTAACCCGTTATGCCGCATTTTCCTTTGGACATTCCAAATGTCTCGTGGTAGGTTCTTTGCAATGACCAAAGGAGCAATTTGTGTGCGCTGAAAAGTCAGAAGTTCTGCAAGGCACGCTCGACATGATGATTTTGAAGACCCTCCACGCGCTCGGTCCGTTGCACGGATTCGGGATCGCGCGCCGCATCGAGCAGGTGAGCGAGGATGTTCTCACGCTGAATGAGGGGACGGTGTACACGTCGCTTCTGAGACTGCAACAACAGGGATGGATTGAATCGGAGTGGGGCGCGTCGGAGAACAATCGCAGGGCGAGGTTCTATTCGATCACGAGGCAAGGGCGGAAGCAGCTTACGGTTGAGACCGAAAACTGGGAGCGCATCTCAGGCGTGATCGGCCGTGTCCTGCGCATGGAGCCGGAGAAGTAGCCATGACGGCCGGGCTTTACCGGCTCATCTCTCGAATACGCGGCCTCTTTGGACGGAAAGAGGCGGACGCGGAGTTTGGCCTGGAGACGGAAGCGCATCTTCAGTTGCTGACGGAGCGGTTCATGCAACGAGGCCTGAACGAGAGGGATGCCTATTTTGCGGCGCGCCGCCAGTTTGGAAACACGACACTACTACGTCAGAGTCACCGGGAGTCGCGGATGCTATTTTCATTCCCAAACCTCATTCAGGAACTTCGCTACAGCGCGCGCATGCTGTTCAAGAGCCCCGGATTCTCAGTGATTGCGGCGCTGACATTGGCTCTGGGGATCGGGTCGACCGCCGCGGTATTCAGTTTGATCCAGGGGGTGCTGCTCACGCCGCCTCCTTACCAAGAGCCGCGGCAATTGATGCTCCTACCAAGCGCGCGCACGGATGGGAAGAAGATGGACAGCCCGCGCGGCTGGCCCGCTCAGCAATGGATGGAATGGAGCGAGAAGGCCAGATCGTTTCAGGGCATCGCGGCCTATCAGTGGACCTTCAATTTTCTGATCCGCAATGACGGAAGCCAGTCGATGCAGGGGATGTTCGTGAGCAGAGACTATTTCCGGTTGCTGGGTCTGAAGACTGTATTGGGGCGCGGCTTTGACGATTCGGATTTTGGTCAGGGTGGTCACGTGAAGTCGATCCTGATCGGCTATGAGTTCTGGCAGCGTGCTTTGGGTGGCGATAAGGAGATTGTCGGGAAGACGGTGCGCATCAGCCGCTGGGATTCTTCGCCAGTCGTGATTGGGGTGATGGAGCCTGGAGTGCGATTCCTTCCGTCGCCGGGAAACGCGAAGGAGCCCAACTACGATGTGAATGCGACGGTGGATGTATGGGCGCCGGCGGATCCGGACCCGAAGACTCTGAAGAACCCTGGTTGGGATGTGGTGGGGCGCTTGCGGGAGGGAGCATCACCGCAGCGCGGCCAACAGGAGCTGGCGGCGCTTGCCGCGAGGGAGGCGAGTGCCGAGAAAGACTTCGAGGGATTCTCGCCGAAGCTCGAGTCATTGATGGATGAGATGAACCAGGGCGCCAGGCGGATTTTGCTTCCGCTGCTGGGCGCGTCGGCTCTTGTGCTCCTGATTGCCTGCGGGAACGCCGCGGCTTTATTGCTGGTGCGCGGACTGCAGCGACAGCAGGAATATGCGGTGCGGATCGCCATGGGCATCGGCCGGATGGGGCTCCTGCGCCAGGTTTTTACGGAGAGTTTGATTCTCGCCATCCTCGGCGGGGCGTCTGGAGTTGTGCTGGCCATTCTCGCGGTGAGGCTGTTCAAGGTGATTGCCGCGCATGCCGTTCCGCGCCTTGATGGATTAACTCTGGGGTGGGGAGTCCTGGGGTGGGGAGTGGGATTGGCGATATTTGCGGCGTTTTTGGCGGGAGCGATTCCTGCGCTGCGCGCCTACCGGCTGAATCCGATGGATGTGCTGAAGGATGCGGGTCCCAAGGGCACGGCAGGGATTGGAGAGAGGCGACTGCTGAGCTCAGTTACGATGCTGCAAACCGCATTGACGCTGGCACTGCTGGTTGGCGCGGGCCTGTTGATCCGCACCATGGTCAAGATCGCCCAAGTTCCCTCCGGATATAGCATGAGCCGCATTCTGACGATGAGTGTGACTGAGGTGCAGAGCCGAGATCAATGGATGCCCTTTCACCGGCAGGCATTGGAGCGCGTTGCGGCCATTCCCGGCGTGCAGTATGCGGCGTTTGCCTGGGGAGTACCGCTGACGGGAAACAACTGGCCGGTAGCCATCGACATCGAGGGTCAGCCGCCGCCGTCGCGCGAGAGCGACAAGATCGCTTTGCCGCTTCGCGCGGCCACCCCCGACTATTTCAAGCTGATGGGCATGGAGCTGATTGATGGAAGGGAGTTTCGGGAGACCGACGACGGCAAAGCGCCGGATGTGGCTATCGTCAACGAGGCATTTACGCGCCGCTTCTTCCCAAACCGCAACGCAGTTGGTCGAAAGCTCTGGTTTGGGAGCCGGGACAAGCCAGGCATCCAGATTGTGGGCGAGATTGCGAATGGGCGGACCGATGATCTGACGCAGGAGCCAATCCCCGAGGTCTACTTTCCCCTGTGGCAGGCCCAGGCGTTCTCGAAGCATCTGGTGGTGCGGACGGCGGCGGACCCGCGCACGGTAGTGCCTGCCGTGGAGCGCGCATTGAAATCCGTGGATCCGACTGCTGCAATCGAGGGCGTGAAGACGCTGGAACAGATCCGAGACGATTCCCTGGCCTCGCGTACTTTTGCCATGCATCTTTTGACGGGATTCTCGCTGGTCGGAAGCCTGCTGACGCTCGTGGGAATCTATGGAGTGATTTCCCTCTCCGTGGCGTCCCGGCGCCGGGAGCTTGCGATTCGCAGCGCGGTGGGTGCTCAGCAAGACGACATTCGCCGATTGATCTTCACAGAGGGATTTCGCCTGATTGCGGGAGGTGTGCTCGCCGGAATCGTGCTGGCAGTGATTGTGTCGCGCGTCTTGCGATCCTTCCTCTTCGGCGTGCAACCGGATGATCCCATGACATTCCTGCTTGTGGCAGCGATGTTCGTGGGAGTCGGGTTGCTTGCGTGCTGGGCGCCGGTGCGGCGCGCAGGGAAGGTCAATCCTCTGGAGGCGCTCCGGTAGCAGGATTAGCGTGTGAATGGCCGGTTTGAAGGGCGTTTGCAAGGAGATCGCGCCAACAAAGACCACACCTCAGGGGATCGAGGAGAAGATATGCCTGTGATCGCCACTGTTGGGGCCGGTCCGCAGATGGAACTTGCGATTGCGAGGCTGTTTGGTGAGCTGGGGTGCCATGTCGCTCTGATATGGCGCCATCCCGGAAAGCAGGATCCGCAGATTGCCGCGCTGGCAGGAGAGGCATCCAGGCGGCGGCATTTCGGCGAGATGTCCTGGATCGCGCAACGATCATCTCGGCGCTGGGAGAGGTGAAGCAGCGGCTGGGACCGGTGGACGTGCTCGAGTATCCCCGGCAGATCCGGGACGAGGTGGAGAGGGTTTTCACGGTAGAGCACGCGTGAGGCGAATGGTGACAGGGGCAGCAATGGATCGCTGCGGATCTCTGCGATCTATGGACCTGTCGAAAGCAGTCCGTAGACGTCAACCTCGTGTTTCGCGCCGATGTAGACATGTCCGTTGACGACGGTGGGTATGTTGAAGCGGAGAGCGAGGCCAGCGTGGTCGCGCCGGGCATTCTGCTGGCTGTTGTAGAGCTCGTGAGCAACGTTCGAAGCATCCACAGCGTGGAGCACCGCAGTGCGATCGGGCGAGTTCCATCCCTTGGAACTGACGACCCACACGATGCCGTCTTTGCTGCCGTTGGCTGAGACGGCGGGTGTTGCGGCGTGATCGCGCAGAGAGAAGGTGGCGGCTGCCTTGAAGACCAGCTTCCCGCCAACGAGTCTGTATTCCTGCAGGCGATCTCCTTCGTTCAGCAAGTAGACATGCTGATTCCAGTAGGCGACGGCTCCGAAGATTCCTCCGTTGGTTGAGATGGTCTGGACGGCGTTTTTGTCGCTGCCCGGATCGAAGTGCCCCATGTGGTCTCGATCGATGACGTAGAGGAGCGGAGCTTTTCCGCCAATGATGGCGAGATGGCGATGCGGGCCGGGCTGGTCGGGAAGAAGCACGGGTCCACCGGAGCCCAAGTCGCTGTCGGTGCTATTGAGGTGCTGCTGGTTGGACGGGGTGAAGTAGTCTCTTACGGCCAGCCCCGCGTTCTCCATGTGGAGCTTCAGGAGCGTGTCGCCGTAGTCGTGCCCGCCCTGGGCGGCATCGAAGCGTCCATTTCCGGTGGCTGCGTAGACGTTTCCGTCGGCGTCGGCGGCGATGCCGGTGTCACTCGCCCATATTCCTCCGTCATCGGCGTCCGGAGAAACATTGAACACCGCTTTTTGTTTCAGGGTTCGCGCATCGTAGGCCATGATCCAGCCGTGGTAGGGGTCGACATCGCAGGAAGACGCCCAGGAGAGATACACGAGGCCGTTGGAGAGCAACAGAGCGGCGCGAGGATTCTCTCGCAAGGCATCGAACGCCAGCTTGCCACCAGTGCTTCCATCGCCGCGACCATTCACCGACGCTTTGATCTCGACCGGGCCGCCGAATTTTTCGACGCCGTTGGTGATCGCGAGAGCATGCAACTGCTGGCGATATTCGTTGGTCGCGATCAGGCGGCTGTTCTTGGTTCGAGCCAGCACAAAGAGGGTGCCGGTCCTGAGATCGATGACAGGGGTTGAGGTGATACCCACTTCGGGGCGGATGAAGAAGCAGTTGACGTCATTTTCGGTGAGGGTAGTTGTGCCAGGAGGCCGGAGACTTACGCGCCAAAGCGGAGTGGAGGGGGTTCCGTAGGCATCGAAGGCATAGACGCTGTCATGTTCTGTGGCGATATAGAGAACGTCGTGTTTCCCCTGGCCGGGGATATCGACTCCGGGGACAAACAGGGGCTGCGCATACACGTCTCCATCGACTTTGAGAGAGAACAGCTTGCCGAACTGTTGGGCATTGACATTTTGCGGGGAGAGTGTGACCTCGTGGAGATAGGCTCCCGTCCGCGCATTGTCCACCTGCGCCGTGGGGATCTGCGCCGGCGCGCCGACGGAGATACCGCAACAGAGGATCGCTCCGAAGGAAGTCAACCAGGCAGGGGGAAGCACGCGGATGCGCATCGCATTCTCCATCCAAAGCAACCCTACCTATGTAGCATTCGAGATAGGTAAAGTCAACAGAATTGTGAAGGCGGCGCGAGTTCTAGATTGCAGCGCGCCCCGGGGAGCGCGCGCATTGTTGCTGTGGCAGACAGAGTTTAGCGGAAGATTTTAGCGGCGAATTCGTTGAGGTAGTCGCGCCAGTTGTTCCAGGCGTGGAAGCCTCCCGTCTCATGCACTTCCGTCTTGATGCCGGAGTGGTTGAGCAGGGCGACGGTGGCGTTGGAATTTTGCAGGGCGATGTCGTACTTGCCGGCGGCGACCCAATAGAGCTTGAAGGGCTTGCCGGAAGAACGGTATTGGGCCAGATCAGTGTCGTCTTCTTCTTTCTGGTTGGCCGGGAACCATCCGGAGCTGAAGATGCCGACCCAGGCAAACTCGGCGGAGTTGTCGAGGGAGATGTTGAGGGCCTGAAGTCCGCCCATGGAGAGGCCGGCGATGGCGCGGTGGTCGCGGTCGGCGAGGGTGCGGTAGTGGGCGTCGATGTAGGGAAGGATTACTTTGACGACGTCGTCGTTGAAGGCGTCGTGTCCCATGCGCACGCCGGGGGTGAGGCGAAAGCTGGTGGAGATATGGCCGGCGGGCATGACGACGATCATCGGGAGGGCCTTGCCGGCGGCGATGGCGTTGTCGAGGATGGCGCCGGCGCGGCCGACGGTGGGCCAGGAGTCGTCGCTATCGCCGCCGCCGTGGAAGAGGTAGAGGACGGGAAGGCGCGATGTTCCGGCTTCGTAGCCGGGAGGCGTGTAGACGTGCATGCGGCGGAGGCCGCCGGTGGCGCTGGAGTTGTAGTAGACGGTGGCGATGGCGCCGTGAGGGATGGTGGGGGAGTACTCCGTGAAGGACGAACCCGGCACTTCATAGAGGCTGCGTGACGCGGTGAGCGACTGGGAGGTGAGCGGGTTGCGCGGGTCGGTAGTGGCCACGCCGTCGACCACGAAGTTGTAACGGTACGTTCCGGGGGTGATGGGGCCGATGGTGGTTTCCCAGACTCCCTTTTCGCCTTTGTTCATCGGAAAGCCGCCGTAGGTGGGCGCGAGCTGCTCGGGGGTTATGCCGGGAGTGGCTTCCGGGCCTTCCGCCTGGAGCTTGACGCTGGCGGCCTCGGGAGCCCAGAGGCGGAAGATGACGCGGTGGTCGGTCTGGACCTCGACCGAGGTGATGTTGCTGTCGGGATTCGGGGCGGGCATGGGCGGACGCGGCGGCGGAGGGGCGGGCGAATTGGCCTGGGGCGAGGCGGACGCGGCGCAAAGCATGATCAAGACAGAGGCCGAGAGAAGGGATTTCGTCATAGCGGTACTCCTGGGGATGTTCCCCGTTGCGAGGCGCGGGGCGGAACTGTTGTGCGACGGATTCACGTTTTGGCAACGGGGCGATCGAGATGAAGGATGCGGGTGGCGTTGGCGGAGGCGACCTGCGTGCGTTCGGCTTGGGTAAGGGGAGCGGACTCGAGAAAGCGGGCTGCGAGGTCGGTTTTTTCGAAGGGGTAATCGATAGAGAACATGACGTTCTCCGCACCCATGGCATCAAGACAACAGCGCAGCGATTGATTCGAGCACATGCCGGACGTGGTGACGGCGATGTTTCGCCGGATGTAGAAGGAGGGCGGATTGGGAAGCGTGCGGCCGCCACGATTGCAGACCAACCAGCGGCTGTCAAAGCGCCATAGACTGAAGGGCAGAGTCTCACCGCCGTGGCCGAGGATGAGGCGCGCCTTGGGGTAGCGCTCGAAGACGCCTTCGAAGACGAGGCGCAGCGCGTGGGTGGCGGTTTCGAAGGCCCAGCTGCATACCGGGCCCCATAACTCAGAGTGGCCGGAGTAGGCGGCGGGGTGATCGACGGGGTTGGCCGGATGGAGATAGACCGGGGCTTCGAGAGCGGCGACGCGCTCCCAGAACACGGAGTACTTGTCGAGGTCGAGATATTCGCCGTTTGTCTGGCCGTTGATGAGGGCGCCCTGGAAGCCGAGGTGGCGGACGCAGCGCTCGAGCTCGTCGGCTGCCGCTGCGGGATTCTGCAGGGCGAGGTGCGCGAATCCGCCGTATCGCGTTGGCCGTTTTTGAATTTCGGCGGCGAGAAAGTCGTTGACGGAACGCGCCCGCCGTTGGGCGAGGGCCGGATCTTTTTCAACCTGCACGCCAGGGCCAGCGAGAGAGAGCACGACGAAATCGATCCGGTTCTCGTCCATGGCGGCCAAGCGCCGTTCGCCGAAGTCCATCAGCGCGTCTGGCGCGAGTTTAGCGATTTCGGCGTTGATGTTGGGGTAGGTTTCGGCGAAGTAGTCCAGGAACTCGGGGACCATGAAGTGCTCTTCCATGGCGATTTTGCCGAGGGGCTGGGGCGGCGTGTCCGATTCGAAGGAGGAAGCGGGAGCGGGCAGGGCCGTCGCGGCTCCGGCGAGCGTCGCACCGCGCAAGAAGTCTCGCCGCTGCATGGGCATGTCTCCAATCAGTGATGGCTGACGAGGTGCCTCCGAATTGTATCTCAGGAAAAACGGATCGTCAGGCCAGCGCTGGCGGCTCTCGTGCGGTCGATGGTTCCTTCGCTTGCGGTGGAGATCGCGCTGAGCGATTGTCTCGGGAAGGAGGGTTTGCTAGTTTGGCGTAGATGGCGCCGAGCCCCGATCAGATCACGAAGACGATTGAGAATCTTTACCGGTCGGAGTCAGGCCGGGTGCTGGCTACGCTGGTGCGCCTGCTCGGCGATCTGGATCTTGCCGAGGAGTCGATGCACGAGGCGTTCGCTGCGGCGCTGGAATCGTGGGCGGTCGCCGGGGTTCCGGAGAAGCCGCGCCCGTGGCTGATCTCGACCGCGCGCTTCAAAGCGATCGACGCGATTCGCAGGAGGGCGCGCCTCGACGGAGTGCAGAAAGATCTTGTAGCCCACCTGGAGTCGCGGGCTGATGACGATCCGGTAGAGGATGAGGAGATCGAGGATGATCGCCTGCGGCTGATCTTCACCTGCTGCCATCCGGCTCTTCCGCCCGAGGGACAGATTGCGCTGACGCTGCGGGAGATCTGCGGGTTGACGACGGAGGAGATTGCCCGCGCCTTCCTGGTGACGCCGGCGACGCTGGCGCAGCGCATCGTACGCGCGAAGGCGAGGATTCGCGAGGCGGCGATTCCATACGAGGTGCCGAAGCCGAAGGAGTTGCCGGAGCGACTGAATGCGGTGCTTCAAGTGGTCTACCTCGTTTTCAACGAGGGGTATTCGGCTGCGGCGGGAGCGGAGGTGACACGCGCGGAGTTGACGGGCGAGGCGATCCGGCTGGGACGACAGATCGCGGAGCTGCAGCCGGAGCCCGAGGCAATCGGCTTGCTTGCGCTGATGCTGCTTCAGGAATCGCGCCGGGCGGCGCGGACTTCGCCGGCAGGGGATTTGATTTTGTTGGATACCCAGGATCGCTCGTTGTGGAATCGGGAGCTTATTGCGGAGGGAGTGGAGCTGGTGGAGAGGGCCCTGAGCTCGCGGCGTTTCGGCCCTTACACGCTGCAGGCGGCGATCGCGGCCGTGCATGCAGAGGCGGAGTCGGCCGCTGCGACGGACTGGCGGCAGATTGTCGCTCTGTACGATCAGTTAGCCCGGATTCAGCCTTCCCCGGTGGTGCATCTCAATCGCGCCGTGGCGATTGCTGAACGCGATGGAGCGGAGGCGGGGCTTGCACGCGTGGATCTGCTGCTGGAACAGGGCGGCCTGGCGCGATATTACCTGGCGCATTCGGCGCGTGCCGAGTTGTGCCGGAGACTGGGCCGGACCGAAGAGGCGCGCGTTTCTTATGAGAGGGCGCTGGGGCTGACCCAACAGGAGCCGGAGCGGCAGTTCCTGCAGAAGCGCATCCGGCAGTTGGACCAGGGGCCGGAAAATTAATTTCGAGCCGGCTGTCGATTTCCCGTTTTCCCAACGACTATAGGCGAGTGAACGATGAGCCACGGCGTGCTGCGCGCGCGGGACGGGGCCTCGGGAGCACACGACACGTTTCAAGGAGAGAGTCATGCCACAGTATCTGGTTGCAAGCTATCTGCCCGACGATTTCGATCCGTCTACAGTCACCGAGGCGATGATCGACGAGATCCACGCAATCAACCGCGAATTGACAGCTGCCGGGGTGCGGAAGTTCGCTTGTGGAATTTCCCCGGCCAGTCAGGCCAAGACGGTGCGGAAGCAGGCGGACGGGACGGTGCTGGTGACCGACGGGCCCTATACCGAAACCAAGGAACATCTGGGCGGCTTCTGGATATTGGAGTGCGCCAACCTGGAGGAGGCACTGGCATGGGCGCGCAAGGGCGCCATCTCGCCGGATGCCGCGGGCGAGGTGCGGGAGCTTCTTTTCTATCCCGCCCCGGAACAGGAAGGCCAGTAGACAGGCAGAGCGGGTGGGCGCGCGTTGAGGGCCCACCCGCCAGAGAGGGCGCGGGAGGAGGAGACGGAATCATGAAATACATCTGCCTGGGGTACTACGACAGGAACAAGTTCGAGGCCATGAGTGAGGACGAGCGCAATGGGATGTTCGACTCGTGCTTCGATTACGACGACCATCTGCGTGCCCATGGGAATTGGGCCGGTGGGGAGGCGCTGCAAGGCCCGGAGACGGCGCTGACGCTTTCCTGGAAGAACGGAACGGTTGCGGTTACGGACGGCCCTTACGCGGAGACAAAGGAGGTGCTGGGTGGAATTCTTCTGCTGGAGGCGCGCGATATGAATCATGCGATTCAGTTGATGGGTCAGCATCCCTCGTTGCGGTTTGGGAATTTTTTCGAAGTTCGGCCTGCGGGAGACCTGAGCCAGATGTTGGAAGCGAGCGAGCAGCGGCGGAGGAAGAAGTCCCAAGGATGATGTCGCAGCAGGCGTTGCCCCGCGCCGTGGAGACCGTTCGTCGCCGGGAGCTGCCTTCGGGCTAATGCGGTGCGGGGATTGGGGTGGGTGAGGTGCGCGTGAGCCGGCCGTAGACGAGAGTTCCGATCGCGATGAGGGCGAGCATGCCCAGCCAGGTGAGCCCGGCCATCTGCCTGACCTGCTCGATGCGGGCTTCCACTTCGCGCATGGAGCGGCCGGCGAGGACGAAGCCGGGGTGAGGGCCTTTGACGCGTTCCACCACAGCGGCGATGCGCAAGGTGTGTGAGGCGCGGATCGGCTCCCAGGTCACGCGCTCTTCGCCGTGAGACCGCACGTAGTCGAAGACCCCGCGCGGTGGAGCCGGGGTGGCTCCATTGAGCTGCGCGTTGGATCCGAGCGGGTTTCCCTGATCGTCGTAGACGATCAGGAACGGGGATAGGCTGCGGGCCATGTCGATGACGCCGCTATTGGCCGAGAGTTGGGCCTGGAGCAATCCATCGGCGACGCCAGGGCCTCCGTCGAGTCGGGCGGCGAGATCGGTCGCCATCTGGATCTGGGGATCGTTGGCGCCATTGCGGAGGATCTGCTGGGGTATGGCATAGAGGGCGAGCGCGATGCCTGTGGCGATGCCGGCGAGGATGAAGGCATTGAAGAGCAGGGCGGGGCGGTAGGTCGTGCGAAACATAGCCAGGTGCTCCTTGAAGAGGGAGGTTGCCAGGTCCCGGAGAGTGGTGGTCATGAGGGAGCGGCGCGCTAGAGTGCGATCGGCGAGGGCGTCGCGGAGGGCCTGCTGCATGGGCGCGGCGTAGGCGGCGTGGAATGGAGCGGGATAGAGGTGCAGGGCGAGGGCGTAGAGTTGCTCGATGCGGCCGGTGCTGTGTTTGACAGAGAGGTTGTTCACGAGCGGCTCCGGGTGGGAACGAGTCCCAGGGCACGGGCCGAGGCGATTGCCGCATCGAGGCGCTCGAGCTCCGAGGCGAGTACGGCGCGGCCGTCGGAGGTGAGGCGATAGTAGCGGCGACGCTCGTCATCGGAGAGGCCAGACTCCTGGACGAGGCCGTCGCGCATAAGGCGGTCGAGGGTGCCGTAGAGGGTGCCCGGACCCATGGCGACTCCTCCCCCTTGGGGCGTGCGGGCCTCCTTCATGAGCGCGTAACCGTGCTTGTCGCTCTCGGCCAGGCCGAGGAGGATGGCGAAGACGGCGGGGGTGAGAGGGGTGAATGCCTGAGTGGACATGTCGAGGCCATTATATCTGAAACAGATATATCTGCAACGGGTATTGTTCTAAAGGATAGGGAATAGGGAATAGGGAATCGGTTGGATGAGGTTTCAGAGGTGGGAGTAGACTTTGGGACGCAGATGTAGCTTCCAGGAGAGCTTGCCGCGGAAGATGTCGGCGGGGAGGTAACGCCGGCGGTCGCCGCAAAGGGGGCAGACGGCGACGATCCAAGTGTCAGGCATGGTCTGGACCGGGGCCGGAATGTTCTCGCCGCATCGCTTGCAATGGACCGCGAAGTCACAGGTACGGGCATCGGGCAGGTTGAACACAGAGGGATTATAGGCGAATAAAAGGCGAAAAATTTGCACAGGCTCCAGAGGCCCGGATGGGGAGCGGCGGAGACCGGGAAATTTGGTGCACCCGCGATCTGGCACATTTCTGATTCCATGCAGGTGGATGCGCGTCTAAGACGTCTATGCGAAACCAGACCGTGACGCGCGCAACCGAAGCGGATGTGGAGCCTGCCGCAATCTACAGGGTTCTTGCCGATGCCAACAGCCTGCCGCAATGGGCTCCCGCGTTTGCCGATGCAATCGAGCCGTTGAACGACACGCAGCTCCGCGTCACGAAGGGCGGCGAGGCTTTTCGCGTGGAGTTCGTGCGGAACGAAACTGCAGGTACCGTGGACATCATCCGGGAGATGCCGAATGGCCGCCGGGGCGGCGCGTATATGCGAGTGACGCCGCGGCCGCTGGGGGGCAGCTCGCTTGCAATAACGGTGCCCCTGAGTCCGACGACGAACGAGGCGGAGGTTGGGCGAACGCTCGAGGAGGAATTGGCGACTCTGATCCGGCTCGCAAACATATCGGGGTGATGCTCGTGCGGGTGGCGGACTGGAAATTTGGGTGGCGTGGCTGCCGGGATTTGCGAACAGCGCGGCGGAGTCATCAGATGAGCGGCGCTAAAGGATTCCGCACGGGAGTGCAAACCGAAAGACGGTCGGCGACGGTTACTGACAGGCCATGCGGGTAGCACAGGGGAGAGGCCGCGGAATTACTCCTGGAGCGGGCCCGTTTGCGATGGGTCTAACTTGCGCGGTTGAAACGCCGATAGAACAGAAGGAGATCGGCGGCGGTAGTGCTCCCGACCACGATCAAGCGGGCGGTCCTTCATGTGGCGCGGCGCGGCAATCCTCACTTTTGGTATTTCGGCATTCGTGGGTACGTACTCGATCTCGAAGCTGGCCTATCTGGATGGGCTTCGGCGGGAGTACACCACCATGGGCGCGATTCTGCGCGATCAGGATGGTGCGGTGCTGCCGCAGGACTGTTCGGAGTCCTTCGGCGGGACGGGTGACGGGAACGCCGCAAGCGCGCATCCCGGCTGCGCCCGGACCAGCCAGGAGTGTTTCCTGTTTGCGGCTCAGGTCCAGTCGGAGGAGGCGCCCTACCAACTAGGCGCAGGGCTGGCCGTGATTCTGCTTCCTGTTGGATTTATGTTCCTTCACCGGACTGGTGATGGGGCGGGATCGGCGGAGGCTGAGCTGGTACCGTCTCCACTGGAACTTCCGGGACTCGACGGCGTCGGACGACAGGGGTAGTCCCGAGACGAGGGCGCGGAGTACTCATGCGTTGAGGCTGAAGATCACGCCCGGATGGGCGGGCAGAGGACGGCCGAACGAGCCGGTACCCAGGACTCATCAAATCTTCCAGCAATCGACGGTGCCGGCCGAGGGTAGCGAGTACGGGATCGAGGCGCCCTGATCGATGTGGTGCCGCAGGGCGACGGCGCCCCCGCGTGATGGGGAGGGCGCACCTGAATTCATCGCGACGATCCAGAGGAAGGCTGTTGTGGCCGGGCAGCCAGGATCAGGCGCAAAAGCTGTCCAAATTGTTCGAGCGTAACCTTCTTCGCGGGGTCATCCGTGTTGACACGGTGGACGACGACGAGATGGAGGGCGGGGATCACGACGATGAAGTGGCCGCCGGCGCCCCATGCGGAAAAACTGCCGTCGGGCAGTTCCACGTTGGGATAGTGGTTTCCATTGACGGCAACCCACCACAGATAACCGTAGCCGCTGTAGTTGTCGTGTTTGTTCCCATCGGCGACAGAGTAGGCGGTGGTGCTGTCTCGAACCCATTGCGAGGGCACGATCTGTTCGCCTCGCCAGCGGCCGTTTCTCATATAGAGGAGACCGAATCGGGCCATGTCGCGAGCCGTCATGCGGAACACATAACCGCGATGAACGGAGTCGGGGCCGGTGGCGTAATTCTGTAGTTTGGGATCGTAGTTTTCCATGCCGATTTGCCGGGCGATCTGCGCATCGAAAGCCTGGTAGATCAATTCGTGCGTCTGCTTTTCATAGATTGTGCCCAGGGCATTGAAGTCCCAGTTGTTGTAGTACCAGAACGATCGCGGAGGGTGGGAACCGCGTGGCGGCTTTTCCGCTTTCATTCCGGGCGTTTCGAGAAGGGCCGGATGATAGATTCCCGACCTCGCTTTGAGGAGGTCGATGACGCGCGCCTGCTTCTCTTCCGCAGTCAACGATGGCTCGTTGTCATCGATTCCCAGTTGGGCGAGCGTGGCGTTCAGGTCAATCTGCCCTTTCGAGACGGCGATGCCAATGAGAGCGCTCAGAAAGCTTTTGCGAATTGAATGCACGTTGAAGCTGGTGGATATGGCTCCCCACTGGGAGACGATGATTCCGTCGTCGACCACGACCACTGCCGCTGTGTCGATGGAATCCGCGTATGCCTTTGCTGCCGCGAGGCCCTGCGAGGACCACCCCAGGGCTTCAGGCCGCGCAGCCTGTTTCCAGTGCTCTCCGGGAAACTCCTGTTCGGTCCCGTCTGGTTTTGGGCCTGCGGCAGCGGCTGAGCCGTACGCGGTAACAATCGTGAGCAAGAGAAGTGACAGCCGGCGTAAAGCCTGGTGGTTCCACGCCACCTGCCTGTTTTGCACGCGCTCACGCAGGGGAGATTGAGCCGGAGGGGAGGTTTTCATTGTTTCGAGCCTCTGGGACAGTCTGGCTCAAGAGTCACCGGGAGGAAAGCGAAAAAGCCGGCGAGACTCAGAGGTGATGGAGAGAGTTACTCGGGCCTCCTGAGAGGGGCGGAAACCCAAGTCCTAAATGGGAGGGGTAGGATCCGCGGTTCCGCCATCCTTACTGCGAAGAACCTTGCGGCTTGAGCACGGGAGCCCGAAGGGGCGTGGTTTCGATTTCTATGCGGGTGTCTTTGGGGAAGTCGACGTCGCGGCCGGGACGGAGGAAGTTTTCGTAGGTGGAGAGGGCCGCGGCATAGAAGCCGAGGCCCGCGGCGAAGTTGCGGTTGCCGGCGGCGATGCCAACCACCCGGCCGACGAGGCCGAAGCCGTTGGAGGAGACTCCGGTCTGGGCGGTGAGGTTGCCGTCGTTGTCGAGTGCTCGGCCGGCGAGCATGGTGAGGAGCAGGGGGGCGATGACGCTGGATTGACTCTTGGGGGTCACCGTGCCTTCCGCATCCAGGGAAAGTCCTGCATTGCTCTGCGGGCTGGCGCCGGAGAGGGCGCCCTGGACGGTCCGGCCCTCCTCGTCCGCGCGGTTTCCAGGAGGGAATTTGACCTGCTGGAAGGTGAAGCGCAGTTTCCCGTTGCGGCCGAGGGAGCGGGCGGATTTGGCAGTTGTGACTCTTCCGACCAGCGTGGATCCCTGGGGAACGACAAGCTGGCGATCCTTGTCGTAGACGGGTTCGATGACGAGCGCCTGAACGGGATCGCCGGGCTTGGCAGTGGCGGAGGTAACGCGGCCGGCGAGGAGGGCGTGCACGGACCAGATCTCCGGGTGGCCGGGGATTGCCGTATCGGCAGGGGGAGCGGCGGCCTGCGATAACCCGGGCAGGGCGACGGGGCTGGCGAGCTCGACCGTCCAGGCAGTGTGTGCCGGGATGTGCTCGGGGTGATACGGGAGTTGCTGGTAAAGAAGCTGGAGGGCGCGGCCACCCAGTCCGGGGTCAACGAAGAAGGCTATCTGCTGGTGGGCGCATTCCTTGGCCAGAGACCAATATTTACCGACGAAGGACCGATGGGGAGAGGCACCCGGGGCGGCGAGGTGGAGGACGGGCGCGCCGGTCACGGCTCCGGTGGTGACGAGGCTCACAGGCCCGGAGGGAAGGGCAATCTGGTTGAACTGGACCCTTGGTGTGTGGAAGGGCGTGAGGTCGCCGCGGAGGCGGCCGTGCCATCGAGTTTTCTTGTCTGGATCAAGCGCCACCACTGCGCCTTGCACAGGGGTATTGGCGGGCACGGCGAGATGGCCGTCCACAAAGAGGGAATAGACGAGGCGGCCCTCGAGGGTCTCGCCGCTTTTCATGGGGTAGTTGCGCGGGATCTCGACCTGGAGCACGGTTCCCTGGGGAAGAACGGGCGCAGCGGGCTTTGCGGGCTCAGGGGAGGGCTGCGGGGCTTCGGGAGCCGGTGCCTGGGGGCGGTGTTGCAGGGATTGAGCGACTGCTGAAGGTGAGAACAGGAGCGCGGAAGCGCCCAGCGTGAGGAAGAGGGAGCGCTTGATACCCAACATCAACGAAGATCAGAACCTCTCATTTCAGTCTATGGGTTGAGACGTCTGCACCGGAGGAAGGCGATCATGAATTCCTGGTCATCTGCTGACGCAGACCGCTGATCTCCTGCATGAGCTGGTCGATGCGGGTCATGAGGGCCTCGTGGTTCTTCTCCGCTTTGGAGGGCTCGACCGATTCCATGTAGAAGGTGCCGTTCGGTTCGAGCTCGCAACGCGCGACCTGATGGAGGTGTTCGAAGCCTTGCTTGTGGATGGCTTCCACCAGCTCCTCGTGCGTGAGGGACTCGCGCTGGAGGGCGCGCACGTCGACCTTGCCGTCGCGGATGAGCACGGTGGAGCTTCCTTCGAGCATGCGCGTCAGGCGCGGGGATTTGTAGAGCGTGCGTACGACGAGCCAGTTGATGGCGAGCAGGCCGAAGGCTCCGATGATGCCGCCGGTGATGGAGTTGTCGTCGCCGATGATGGCGTTCTGGACGGTGTTGGAGAGCGAGAGCAGAACGACGAGGTCGAAGGGGTTGAGCTGGGCGAGTTCGCGCTTGCCGAACAGGCGAAGCAGGAGGACCAGGACGAGGTAGACGATGACTGGGCGGAGAAGCTTTTCGATGAAGGGCAGAGGCAGGCGGAAGAGGTGGTCGTAGAGGGTCTGCAGCATGAACCGAGGATACCCTCACCCGCGTCACAGGCAGATGACTGAATGGATGGCTCCGCGAAACAGGGTGGGGTTGCAGGCACGGCGGACGGATGGTCTGCCGTGCCTTTGCATTATTTGGCGGACGTGGCTTCGTATTTGAGATACGAGGTGAGAAAGAGGGTGTGACGGATGGAGTAGCGGGCGGCGTAGTTGTCGCCGTTAGGAACCAATTCATTGAGCGTGATGGAACGAACGGGAAGGATGACCGGGTTGCCATCGACGACGACCTGGCCGTAATCGATGCGGATGTCTTCCTGGTGGACGAAGTCGGTGGGCTTGAGTTCCGCCTGGGTGATGAGGCGAACGATGACGCCGGTGTCGGGATTGACGAAGATCTCGCCATGGTAGCCCGCGGTGACCCTGAAGTCCTTCCAGTCCGTGTTGTATTGCAGGTTGGCGCCGGTGCCTTCATAGCCCATGCGGCCTGTATCGCCAGTCACGGGGAAGCAGCAGTAGTGCACTTCGTAACGGGATTTCTTTTTGGGGATCGCGAAGGAGAAGACGGCGACGTTCTTGCCATGGATGGTTTGCCAGCGGCGCCAGTTGAGCGTGCCGGCGGCAGCGGCCTCCTGGAGAATGACGCCGATGATGGGGCCGGGTCCGCCTTCGGAGATCTGCCCATTCTGGCCCCACGGCGCTTTTTGAACGACAGGGGGCGCGAGTTCCACGCCTTTTTCGAATTCCACGGTATCGGCGTGCGAGCCCACGAGCCGCATGGTCATATCGGGGGGCTCCCAGGAGCGGCCGACGTTGGGCATGTTGTTTTGCACGCCTGAGTTGGTGCGGATGTTATCCACTCCGTCTTGATATCGGGTGATGTAGCGGCTGGCCACGAGATGCGGATTTTGCATGTACACCTTGGCCACGAAGTCGACGGTTTTGGCGAGGATGGCCTTTTGGGTGGCGATGTCCGGCGGTGCGCTGTCGGGCAGCTCGGTGCGAGGTGGCACCAGCATGGCGGTGCGGCCTTCCAGGATCTCGAGCTGCTGACTTGACAGCGGGCCGGGCGCGTATTGCTGCAGCGACTCGCGGGCGGCGGCGGTAAGTTGCTCACCGAGATCAATCTGTTTGAGGCGGGTTGCGATGTCCTGATCGCTCTTGCTCGCGTCGTGGAGGGCAACGAGGGTTTGCTTGAGGTCGTCAACAGTGAACTTCTTGGCCGAGTGAGCACACGCAGCCGCGGAGAGCAGGATGAGTATGATGGCAGATTTTTTCATTCCCGTGTTCTTTCTGTAAGCAAGAATGGGCAGCGGACGCCCCGGGGGTGCGTTCGCTGCCTTGTTTTTACTTTTGGGCGGTGGAGCCCGCCAGCTGCTGGTTTTTGTATTCGGAGGTAAAGAGGGTGTCCCGGGTGTGATAGCCGCCGGCGCCTGACTCGCCGTAGGGAACCACCTCGGTGTCGACGATGGTTTTAATGGGCAGGACGAGAGACTTGTCGCCGACGGTGACCGGGCCGTAATCCACACGGGTATCGAGCTGATGGACGACGTCGGTGTTTTTGAGTTCATCCCAGGTGATCAGGCGGACGACAGTGCCGGTATCGGGGTCAATGAAGAACTCGCCGCGATAGGGAGTGACCGTCTTGTACGGATCGTAGTTGGTATTGGTCTGGAAGTTGCCTTTGGCGCCGCCTGCAGAGCCTATGGCGCCCCCACCGCCGGTTCCGATCCCGGTTCCCGCAGACGAAAAGCGCGCCGTGCCGGTCTGGTCAATTTTGGGGAAACAGCAGACGTTGACGGCCATATGAGTCTTCTTCTTGGGGACTTCGAAGGAGAAGACCGCAGCCTGCTTGCCATTGACCAGCTCCCAGCGGAGCCACTTGACCGATCCCGAGTCTTTGGCCTCAGACCAGACCTGGGTAAGGTTGGGGGTGGGCGTGGTGATGGCGATCATGCCGTTGCCGCCCCAGCGGGTCTTGTCTTCAGGAAGCTTCTCTTCGCCGTGTTCGAGAGCGATAGTCGCGTCGCTCGCATTGATGTAGTGCACGAACTGGTATGGGTTCACGCCTCCCGAGCCGACGGAGACATCGCTGGCGCTGCCGTGCATGCCGGAGCTGGCGGCGAGAGCCTCGACGTTGTCCTGAAAGCGGAGGGTGGTGCGGGTGGCGGTGATGGCGGGTGTCTGCGCGTAGGTCTTATTGACGAAGTCGTCGGCCTTGGTAAGGAGCGCCTGCTGGCCCGCTGCGTCGGGCGCGGGCGCGGAGGGGATATCGGTGGCGGGCGGGGGGAGCATGGCGCTGCGCGCCTCGAGCACGTAGATCTGCTCGGTGGAAAGCTGGCCCGGAACCTCGGGCACCAGGCTGTTCATCATGCCGCGGGTCAGCTCTTCGCTCAGCTGAACCTGTTTGAGTGCGGCGGCCACGTCGGCATCGCCTTTGCCCTGCTGATGGAGCGTTGTGAGGAGGTCTTTGAGTTCGGCAACGGTCATCTTTTTTGCCGCCCAGGCCGGAATCGTGGCGAGGGCCATAAGGGCGATACATCCAGCACGCTTCATTGTTTGAATCCCCCGTGTGAGAAAGGCGCCAACAGTCTAACTCCCGCGGCGCAGATTGAGCTAAAACGATTTGGCTTGCATGGGCGTGCGAAGAAGCTCCTGCGCAGGCAGGGTGATAGAACCCATGCGCCCGGAGTTCTCGTCGACCACAAGGATACGGAGCGATGACAGATTGGGCCGCATCTCGACAGCCCGTTCAAAGGGTACTCCGGCGGAGAGAACGTTCTGATACGTGGACGGTTTGAGGCGAAGACCAAGGGTCTCGCCCTCGAGCTGTGCGTGGATGCCGGCATCGTCGCGCTGGATGAAGAAGATGTCGAGCCTGTCCATCCAGCGTCCGCCGGCCTGCTCCATGCCGAGATCACCTGCGGCGATGTTGAGCTTGACGGAGACGCCGCTTCCGCTGGGCGCGACCTTGGCATCGACGCCGATTTCGGTGGTATCTGTTGGGCGCCAGACCGCATCACGGAAGCGGTCCTTGAGGGTGGCCGGCTCCTTTGCGTACAGGTAGCCGGCGCGATAACGAAGGTTGACGCCGCGGTGGCCGACGAGTCTGACGGTGAGCTTGTGGTACTGGTCGTCGGCGGGACCTTCGGGAGAGAAGCTCAACTGGTAGGTGGCGTGGCCGTCTTCCACGATCGTGGAGAGCTGGGCGGCAAGGTCGCCGGAACGCCGGATGGGCCGGCCCCCGGTGGCGGAGGCGAGATCGCGAACGGTGCCCTGGATCGGGTGGAGGTCCTGGCTCATCTGGGCGGTGATGCGGCCGGTGCCGGTATCGCGGCCAGATCCCATGCCTCCCCCGCCGCCTCCGGCCGAGGCCGCGGTCGAGGCGTTCTCCTGTTGCGCAGGGGCGAGCTGCACGTTGGCATGCTGCAGATCGGCGCCGACGCCGCCCGCTTCGAGCTGCGAGACGTCGAACGGGTACACGGCAGCGTGCGCCTCGTTCATGACCTCCTGCGCGCGCAATGCGAAGGACTCGGTCGACTTGGGGCTCTTATCGATGCCAACCTGCTGGTCCTGCCAGTCGGCGAGCACGTTGTCGCTGGACACCCAGACCAGGTTCTTGTGGCCCGGGATGGTGGCGAGGTGGCGGGCGACCTGCGCGAGGATGATCAGGGACGCGCGGGCGGGATTGCTGCCCAGCGTGAGGAGCTGCGGATCGACCGGTTGCTCGGCATCGGCGACGTCGGCGTGATTGCCGTTGACGGAGTTGAGGTCGGCTACGTTGTGCACGTAGTCGAAGGACTGGCGATTGCGGGTCTCTTCTTCCTGGGCCTGCTGCAGCGACTGTGCTGTGGGCATGAAGCGCTTGAGCCCCGCGATAAGGGCCCCGTGGTCGCCCGTGACCTCCACGAGGACGCGGAAGCCGAGGCCGTTCATGGTGTAGAGCCCGACGCGTTCTCCAGCCGGCAGCGTGTCGAGGAACTTCAGCATGTGGTTGCGGGCGTTCTGCATGTCGGGCCAGGCGATGTGGCTTTCATCTACAAGAAGGACGGTGCCCCCGGCCGCTTCGTTCGTCTGGGGTGCGGGGGCTGCGGGGACCTCCGGCGCGCGGTTGGAGTAATCGCGCTCGGGATGTTCTGCGGGTGCCGGTGCGGAGGCGCTTTGCGCGGCCTGACTTGCGGCTGGAGGAGCACTGAAGAAGCGGACCTCGCGTTTGGACTTGCCGTCGTAGATCTCAAAGTCTTCGGGCTTCAGGTCGGTGACGGGGCGGCCCTTCTTGTCGGTCGCGACCAGGCCGATGTCGACCAGGCGCGTGGTGATCTTGAGAGAGTATCCCGTGTCTCCGGCCCGGGCCGCTCCGGTTGGAATGTCGGGGATGTTGCCGGCGGCACTCATGCTGATCTCGGGAACGACGGGTTGTTCGGGGGCAGGGGCAGGGGCGGCGGAGACAGGGGGCGCTGCGGGCGGCGCGGGTGCTGTGGACGAACCCGCAGACGGTGCCAGCTCCGGGGCCGGGACGGGCGGAGTCGTTTCGGCCGTCATTGCTTCCGCCGGGGCGGCCGTTCCTGGAGGAGCGGCGCCGGAATCGGCCGGAGGCGCGGCATCGGCGACGATGCGGGCGCTGGAGCCGAGGCGATGGTAATCGGTGAAGGCCGTCTCATTGACCAGCAGGAGCGGCTCACGGGTGCCTCCGACCTTGAGGGTGGGCCAGGCTCCATTGTTCGTGGCCACCGCGTTCGCAACCGTGGCGGAGCCCGCTTCTTCAACCGAGATGGCCAAGCTGCGCGTGGGGCAGACAAACGTGCGATCTCCAATGGGCACCGGACCGTATTCCACGACGGTGGCAGCACGGGAGATGGGGTTGTCGGGCTTGAGTTCGGCTTCGAGAGTAATACGCATGACGGCCCCGGTAGCCGGATCGATGGAGATCTCGCCGTGATAACCCGGGGTGACGTTGAAGGGCACGGCGTCCCGCGCAGCCGGTTCGCTGGAGTAATTGGAGGTACTGGCGGTTCTGCCCCGGGCGTTGTAGATCGTCCGAGCGCCGGGGCCGGAGAACGTGCAGCAGTAGTGGACGGCGTAGTGGGATGCGGCTGCCGGCACGGAGTAGCGGTAGACCGCAGCGAGCCCGGTCGCGAGCCGTTCCCAGTGATGGAAGGTTGCGGACCCGTTGACCAGATCGGTGAGGATGACGGACAGCTCCGGTCCGAATTCGCCCCAGGTGTGAAGCCCGAGTTCCTGGGCAGGGGTGGACTTCGGGGGATTGGCGTCGGCAACTTCCTTCCCGTCGCGGAAGGTGACGGTACGGTTGGAGGTGCCCACCGGGTGCAATCCAGCCCGCACCGGCCAGTCGCCCTGCTTCACGACCTGGGGGCTGTCGTCGTAGCGATGGGTGGTCCGGTTGGCGAAGAAGTTGGGCAGCCTCGGCAGAGTGGAGACGACGTATCCCCGCGCGGACTCCAGCATGCGGCGCTGTTCTTCGGGGTCGGGAGGCGCCGTGGCGGGGAGTTCGGCAGGAGGCGGGTCAAGGAAAGCGGATTGATCCGCCAGGAGCTGCAGGGCAAGTGCGGTGCGCGGCTGCAGGGCGAGATGAGCGGCGAGGCGGTCGAGCGTAGCCTGGGTGAGACGTTCGGACATCTCCCATCCGCCGATCTGGTGGGCGATATCGGCATCCGCGCGGTGTTCGGCGGTGGCGGCCGAGAGAAACTCCTCCAATTGGACGACGGAGGTCCGGCGCGCTGCGCGTGCCGTGAGCGCGAGAGCAGCGATGAAAGCGAGCAGGACCACCTTACGCATGCACGAACCTCGGTGTGAACGGAGTGCCTCTTGAATGGACGGGAGATGCGCAGCCAAAGTTACTTTCGGGAAGGGAAAGTCCTCAAAAGCGGGGGAAGCGCCAGAATCCGCACAGCCACTCTACACATCGAACGCTGCGGCGGACAAACGCTCCCGGGGGTGCTCCCGCGTTGGGCTGCGCGTTGGGCTGATTGATATGCTTACGCTCGTTCGCCGGAGGTAAAGAGTGAGAGAAGCGGTGATTGTGGCGGCGGTGCGAACGCCGATCGGGAAGTTCCAGGGATCGTTGCAGGGGTTTGCGGCTCCGAAACTGGGGGCGCTGGCGGTGCGCGAGGCGGTTCGGCGGGCGGGGGTGGAGCCGGCTGGAGTGGAGGAGTGCATTATGGGCTGCGTCCTGCAGGCGGGGCTGGGGCAGAATCCCGCCCGGCAGGCGGCTATTCATGGCGGCCTGGCAGCGGAGTCGGCGGCGCTCACAGTCAACCAGGTCTGCGGCTCCGGGCTGCGGGCGGTGGCTTTGGCTGCCCAGGCCATACAGTCGGGCGATGCGGAGGTCATGGTGGGCGGCGGCATGGAGTCCATGTCGAACGCGCCGTACCTGCTGCCCCAGGCGCGGTCTGGCTACCGGATGGGGAACGGGACCCTGGTCGACGC
Organism: Acidobacteria bacterium AB60; assembly: GCA_008682415.1. Lineage (GTDB taxonomy): Bacteria > Acidobacteriota > Terriglobia > Terriglobales > Acidobacteriaceae > Telmatobacter. Next base: position 171,866 of record VANK01000010.1, read on the forward strand.
CATGATCAATGACGGTTTGTGGGAGGCCTACCGGGGATTCCACATGGGCGTCGGCGCGGAGATGATCGCCGAGAAGTACGGCATCTCGCGCGCGGAGCAGGACGCCTTCGCCGCTGAGTCGCACCGGAGGGCGGCAAGGGCGACCGAGGAGGGGCATTTTCGGGGCGGGATTGTGCCGGTGGAGATCCCGGCGGCAAAGAAGGGCGAGGCGCCTCGCGTGTTTGCCGCGGATGAGGCGATCCGCCCGGAGACGACGGTGGAGATCCTGGCAAAGCTGAAGCCGGCGTTCAAGGAAGGCGGGACGGTGACGGCGGGGAATGCTCCCGGCGTCAGCGACGGGGCGGCAGCCGTGGTGCTCACGAGCGCCGAAGAGGCCGCGAGACGAGGGCTGAAGCCGCTGGCCGTGGTGCGGGCGCAGGTGACGGCGGGCCGGGAGCCGGAGTGGTTCGGGCTCGCCCCCATTGACGCCGTGCGCAAACTGATGCCGAAGACTGGCTGGAATCTTGGCGACGTGGACTTATTCGAGTTGAATGAAGCGTTCGCGGTGCAGGCGCTGGCCGTGATCCGGGAGTTGGAACTGGATCCAGCCAAAGTGAACGTCCACGGCGGGGCTGTGGCGCTGGGGCATCCCATCGGGGCAAGCGGCTCGGTGGTACTGGTCAAGCTGTTGTCTGCCATGGAGCAGCAGGGCAAGAGGCGAGGGATTGCGGCGCTGTGTCTCGGAGGAGGGAACGCGGTGGCGTTGGCGGTGGAGCGGGTCTAAAGAATAGGGAATAGGGAATAGGGAGAGATGCGGTTTAGGGCCGCTGGTGTTCGAAAACGGACACTTGGAATTGCCAGCGGTCAGGGGGATTTTGCAAAATGCCATCGCCTGACCCGGTTATGTGACGGGAAACAGGCTGGATAGGATGAGGCACCCTTTGGCAAGGGAAGTGCAACTACCTCCGCGCAATGGATATCGCGCGCCCTGACATTAAGCAGAAGAAGCGTCGCCAGCTATTTATCTGGGCTGGCGTCGCAGTTGTGGTTCTCGTAGCGGCCGGGTTCGGCGTCTCGCGGCTGAAGCCCGCGGCGCCCACGGTGGACGCCTCGGCGATCTGGCCGGACACCGTGAAACGTGGCAACATTGTTCGCCAGGTCCGGGGCTCGACCGGCACGCTGGTTCCCCGCGAAGACAGCATTCAGCTGATTCCCGCTCTGACGGATGTGACGGTGGTGCGCATTCGAGTTCTGCCGGGCGCAAAGGTCACGCCCGATACCATCCTGATGGACCTTTCGGATCCGGAACTGCAGCAGAAGCTGCTGAACGCGAAGCTGGCGCAGCAGCAGGCTGAGGCGGACTACAAGGCTCTGCAATCGCAGTTGCAGAGCACCTTGATGGACAAAAAGATCGTGGCGGCGCAGGTGAATGCCGACTACACCACGAATGATTTACAAGCCAAGATCGACAAGCAGCTGCTGGACCTGGGCGTGATCGCCGGGACGCAGTACAACAAGTCGAAGAACACTGCGGAGCAGTTCAAGGCGCAGCACCAGTTGAGCCTCGAACAGCTGGACGTAAACGAGAACAATATCAAGGTACAGCTGGCATCCTCGCAATCGAAGATCGACCAGGCCAAGACGTTGGTGGATCTCTACGAGAAGCAGACCGCGGCCTTGCAGGTGCGGGCCGGCATTGCGGGCCAGGTTGCCGCTCTGCCAGTGGGAGCCAACGGGCCGATCCAGGTGGGGACGCACGTTCCCGCGGGGACGCCGGTGGCGGAGGTGATCCAGCTGGATAAGTTGAAGGCTGCATTGCAGATCGCCGAGACGCAGGCGCATGACATCCAGATTGGGCAGCCCGCCTCCATTGATACACACAATGGCATTGTTCCGGGGCATGTTTCCCGTATCGATCCCTCGGTTTTGAACGGAACGCGCACCGTTGACGTACAGCTTGATGGAGCCTTGCCGGCGGGCGCGGTGCCAGGGCTGAGTGTGGACGGGGTGATCGACCTCGAGCACCTGAACGACGTGCTCTATGTGGGGCGTCCGGCTCTGGGCAATGAGAACTCGACCCTGAGCTTGTTCAAAGAGGATCCGGACCACAAGGGAGCTGTGCGTGTTCCGGTCAAGGTGGGCAAAGCTTCAGTGCAGTACATCACGGTGCTCGACGGACTGAAGGAAGGGGATACGGTGATTCTTTCCGACATGTCGCGCTACGACGGGGTGGATCGCATCCGGCTGGAGTAGTCCGGCGCGGGTTGCGATCAGGGATCAGAGGCCGATCGGCGGCAACGAACTTCGGATCACAGAGGAGATGGAGAGAACATGAGTGACAAGCTGATTGAGATTGAGGACCTGACCAAAGTCTTCTACACCGACGAAGTGGAGACGCATGCGCTCTCCGGCATCCACCTGACGATCTCGCGTGGGGAATACGTCGCCATGTCGGGCCCGTCAGGCTGCGGCAAGTCGACTCTTCTGTCGATCCTGGGGCTGCTGGACACGCCCACCGGTGGCAAGTATCTGCTGAACAACAAGCCTGTAGAGAATCTCAGCTTCAGCGAGCGCTCGCGCATTCGCAACCAGGAGATCGGGTTCATCTTCCAGAGCTTCAATCTCATCGGCGATCTGACCGTGGAAGAGAACGTGGAGCTGCCCCTGACCTATCGCGCCGGCATGCCGTCGGCCGAGCGCAAGAAGCGCGTCAAGGAAGCACTGGAGCGCGTGAACATGGCGCATCGCATGCGGCACTATCCGGCCCAGCTCTCCGGCGGTCAGCAGCAGCGCGTGGCCGTAGCCCGGGCACTGGCGGGGTCGCCATCGATCCTTCTGGCCGACGAACCTACCGGAAACCTCGACTCGAAGAACGGCGAAGCGGTGATGCACCTGCTGGCCGATCTGCACCGCGAGGGCTCGACCATCTGCATGGTGACCCACGATCCGCGTTTCGCCAAACACGCCGAGCGCGAAGTGCACCTGTTTGACGGCAAGGTAGTCTCGGAGCAGGAGCTGCAGAAGCTCACTGCTGAGGTCGAGGCGTAATTCGACACTCTGCTGTTCTCATTTGATTGGCAGTGCCGCGGCGCCGCCGGCTTCAGCCGGTGACGGCCGCAGTACGCCGCTTGCGGCGCTCCCGATGTTCCTCGTCCACGCCTGGGCTAAGATTGGTTTCCCGGCCAGCTCTCCGCACCGAATAGGAGGTTCGGTTCATGCAGATGATCTTCCAGGATCTGCGCTATGCGCTCAGGCAGCTGCGCAAGTCTCCTGGTTTCGCCGCGACGGCGATTATCACGCTGGCTCTAGGCATCGGCGCCAATACTGCCATCTTCACCCTGGTCAAGGGCATCCTGCTGCGGTCGCTACCGGTGACCGATCCGGCGCAACTCTACCGCATCGGCGACACGGATAACTGCTGCGTGAACGGCGGATTTGTGGGGGAAAATGGCGACTTCGATATCTTCTCCTACGATCTGTACCTTCACTTCAAGAGATCCGCGCCGGAGTTTGAACAACTGGCCGCGGTGCAGGCAGGGCAACCTCGGTTCGCGGTGCGGCGAGGCGAAGCGCGCGGCAAGGAGCTGCGCGGAGAGTGGGTGTCGGGAAACTACTTCTCCACTCTCGGGCTCGGCGCGGCTATGGGGCGGGCGTTCAACGAGTCAGATGACCGCGAGGGCGCTCCACCGGTCGTAGTTCTCAGTTCTCGCGCGTGGCAAAACGAGTTCGGTGCGGATCCGTCGGTCATCGGGTCGCCAATCTCCATCCAGGCGCGACCGTTCACTGTGATTGGGGTGGCGCCATCCGGGTTCTTCGGCGACCGCGTCACCGACTCGCCCGCTGATTTCTGGATGCCGCTTTCAACGGAGCCCTATCTCCACGATGGCGCGACGTCGTACCTGCACCACGCCGATTCCCACTGGCTGTATCCCATCGGACGCGTGCGTCCGGGAACGAGCATCCCGGCGCTTCAAGCCAAGCTCTCCGTGGCCCTGCGGCAGTTTCTCTTTACCCGCGAGGTCTACACCAGGCAGGGCGGCGACAAATTAATCCCCAAGCAGCACGTGACAGTGGTGCCCGGAGGCGGCGGCATTCAGAACCTGCAGCAGGAGACCGGCAAGGGACTGAAGCTGCTCATGATCCTGTCTTCGATTGTGCTGTTGATCGCGTGCGCCAACATTGCCAACCTGCTGCTGGCGCGCAGCACGGCCCGACGCGCTGAAATTGCGGTACGCATGGCAATGGGCGCTGGTCGTAAGCGCGTAATTCGCCAGGCTCTCACAGAGAGCATCCTGCTGAGCTGCATGGGTGGAATCGCCGGGTTGGGAGTTGCCTATGCCGGTTCCCGCACCATCCTGGCGCTTGCATTTCCAGACGCGCCGAATCTGCCGGTGAGCGCGAGCCCGTCGCTGCCAGTCCTGTTGTTTGCGTTCGGTGTTTCGATCGTGACCGGGATTCTCTTCGGACTTGCTCCCGCATGGCTCGCCCTGCAGGCGCAGCCAGCCGAGGTTCTGCGCGGGGTGAATCGCGCCACGCGGGACCATTCGGGCGTCTCGCAAAAGGTGCTGGTGATCCTGCAGGCTGCCTTGTCCGTTGTCCTGTTGGCGGGCGCCATCCTGATGAGCCGCTCGCTCGCCAATCTCGAGCAGCAAAACTTCGGCGTGCAGACGGGCGATCGCTACGTGCTGCACTTTGATCCCGAAGGCGCGGGGTATTCGGTGGATCGGCTTCAGGGTCTCTATCGCTCGATCGAATCGCGCTTTTCCGCTTTGCCCGCGGTCTCCCATGTCGCCCTGGCGCTCTACAGCCCGCTGGAGGGCGATAACTGGGGTGACTGCGCGCTGCCGCAGGGGCATCCGGTTCCCGCGGCCGGAGAGCAGTGCAACGCCACATGGGATCGCGTGACCCCGCAATTCCTGCAATCGATCGGGGTTCCCATCGAGCGCGGGCGCGATCTCAGCGAACAGGACACCGCCACCTCGCAGATGGTGGCGATCGTGAACCAGACCTTCGTCAAGCGCTTTTATCCCAACGAAGATCCGATCGGGAAGCACTTCGGCATTAACGACCCCAAGTACTCGGGCGCCTTCGAGATTGTGGGGATATTCCGCGATTTCAAGATGAACAATCCGCGCGAGCCCGTGAGGCCCGTCTACCTGCGGCCCATGGCGCAACAGTATCAGGGCTTCAGCGCGCCCTACGATGGCGGAGAGAAGGCATCAATGTTTGCCGGCTCGATCCTGGTCAGCTTCCGGGCGCCGCAGGAAAACGTGGAGGAACTCCTTCGCCGCACTCTGGCGTCCGTGGACCCAAATCTGACGGTGGTGGGTCTCCAGACCTTCGAGCGGCAGGTGAATGACAATTTCGTCCAGGATAGACTGCTGGCCCGCCTCACGGGCTTGTTCGGCGTGCTGGCACTGGTTCTGGCGTCGGTGGGACTGTACGGCGTGATGTCCTACTTCGTTGCGCGGCGCACGGGTGAGATCGGGATCCGCATGGCGCTGGGTGCGACACGAACCAGAGTGATGGGCATTGTGCTGCAGGGAGCGGGATGGCAACTCGGTCTGGGGTTGGTCATTGGAGTCATCGGGGCCCTGCTGGCCGGCCGTCTGATGGCCAGCCAACTCTACGGCGTCAGTACGTACGATCCCGTGGCGCTGGGCGGAGCAGCCCTGGTGCTTGCTACGTTCGCGCTGGCCGCCACACTCTTGCCCGCACGCCGTGCGGCATCCATCGAGCCCATGAAGGCACTCAGGACGGAATAGGGAGATCATGATGAATTCGCTGCTTCAGGATGTCCGCTACGCGCTCCGCCAGTTGCGCAAATCTCCGGGATTTACCATCACGGTCGTCCTGACTCTGGCTCTCGGCATTGGCGCGAACGCGTCCATCTTCACGCTCTTCGACCAGGTGCTTTTGCGCATGCTGCCGGTGGAGAAGCCCAAGGAACTGGTGCGGTTCGAATGGAGCGGGGCGTTCTCCGGTTCCATGAGCAGCTTTGGCGGAGAAGAGGCGGATCGCCACAACATCTTCTCTTACCCCATGTATCGCGATCTGCGCAGCCAGAACCAGGTATTCCAGGGCATCCTGGCCAGCGAGGAGACCAACCTCGGCATCTCCTGGAACAATCAGGCCGAGGACCGGGACGCGGAGGTCGTCAGCGGCAACTATTTTCAGTTGCTGGGACTGAGCCCCGCGGCGGGACGGCTCTTCAGCGACCGCGACGAGACAGAGAAGAATGCAAATCCGGTGGCCGTGCTGAGCTACGACTACTGGAGAACACGTTTCAACGCCGATCCTGCAATCGTGGGACAAACGCTGCTGGTAAACGGGCACCCGTTCACGGTCGTGGGCGTGGCTCCCAATCACTTTGACTCCGCCATTGGCGGCTTCAAGCCCAGCCTCTTCGTTCCGGTCACGATGGTGGAAGCGGCAATTCCATGGAGGGCGCCCATCGACGACCTCAAGAACCATCAATCTGTGTGGATGGTCCTGGTGGCGCGGCTCAAGCCCGGGGTGACTGCGGCACAGGCGCAGGCGAGCCTGGCTCCGCTGTGGCACTCGCTCCGCGAATACGAATACACGCTCTACAAGTCCAAGTCAGAACGTTTCCGCAAGGCCTTCATCGATAGCTCCCATCTCAAGGTGGTCGATGACTCCAAGGGGTTCAATCCCAATCGCAGCACTCTCGAGAAGCCGCTGGTGATTCTCTTCAGCATGACCGGCCTGCTGGTGGCGATGTGCGCCATCAATATTGCGACGCTCCTGCTGCTGCGCGCGACGGCCCGGGCGCGCGAGATGTCGATGCGCTATGCGCTGGGCGCCCGCCGCAGCCGCGTGATTTCGCAGCTGCTGGTGGAAGGAGGAACGCTGGGGCTGACTGGCGCCGCGGCCGGGCTTGCACTGGCCCCGGTGATCTCGCGCTTATTGGTCCGACTGATCACCACCGCCGATCCGGGCAGCGAGCCATACTCCGCGTCGATCGATGCGCGGGTGCTGATGTTCACCCTGGCTCTGTCGGTCATCGCAAGCCTCCTGTTCAGCATCGCTCCGGTGATTCACTTCATGCGGCCCGACCTGGTGAACTCGCTGCGGCAGAGCGCCGGCACGGCGTCAAAGGGCTCGCAGCGCTTCCGCAAGTTCGCGGTCGGGCTGCAAATTGCGCTGAGCGTCATGCTGCTGACCGGCGCCGGGCTGTTTGTCCGAACCCTCAATAACCTGCGCACCCAGCAACTGGGTTTTGAAACCAGCCACCTGGTGACCTTTGCTCTCGATCCCAGCAACTCCGGGTACGGCGATGACCGCACTCCGCAGATTATCACCGGAGCTCTTGAGGCGCTCGGACGCATCCCCGGAGTCAATTCCATCGGCGCGACCACTGATCCGGAGTTGGTGGGTGACAATGAGACCTCGAACTACAGCATTCAGGGCTACAAGCCTGGCGAGGACGAGCGCATGAACTTCGAACAGCCGCGCATCACTCCCGGCTATTTCGCCACACTGCGCCAGCCTTTGTTGGCAGGCCGCGAGTTTACGACGGGCGACGCTGTCGGGCAGCCCAAGGTTGCAGTGGTGAACCTTGCGTTCGCGAAGCGCTTCTTCGGTTCCCCGCAGAACGCTATCGGACGCCAGATCTCCGAGGGCGGTGGGGATGATGTGAAGTACGACATCACCATCGTGGGCGTGGTGGGGGACATCAAGCACTCCGACCTGCGCACTCCCCTCGGGGCAGCGGTTTACGAGCCCTACTTTCAGGCAAAGCATCCGCATGGCGTGACTATCTACCTTCGCACCTTCGGACCGCCGGAGAATGTGGAGGGCGCCGTCCGCACCGCGATTCATCAACTCGACCCGACACTGGTCGTGGATGGATTGCGCACCATGGAAGAGCAGGTGGATCGCAGCGCGTCGGATGAGCGGGCCCTGGCGTTCCTCGCCATCGGCTTTGCGGTGCTGGCGATGGTGCTGGCCGCGGTGGGATTCTATGGCGTCCTGGCCTACTCCACGGAACAGCGGACGCGCGAGATCGGCGTCCGTCTCGCATTGGGAGCGCAGCGCGCCAGCGTGGTTGTTCTCATCTCGCGGGAGATGCTGCTCATCGCCTCCATTGCTACCATCTTTGCATTGCCCACCGCGGCCCTCATCGCGCGGCTGTTTCGCAGCCAGCTTTTCGGCGTCAGCGCAGCCGATCCGATCACTCTGGCCGCCGCCGTGGTGCTGACCGCCGCCATGGTCGTGCTGGCTTCAGCACTGCCGGCGCGGCGTGCGGCCAGTGTGCAACCTATGCGCGCGCTGCGAGTAGAGTAAAGCGCTCCGCAGCCAGGCTTACAAGGACGAAGATCATGATTGAACTGAAGAATGTCGAACGCAGTTACAAGACGGGACACACGGAAACCTGGGTCCTCCGCCGCATCGGGCTCACCATCCGCGAAGGCGAATTCGTCACCATCATGGGACCCAGCGGGGCAGGCAAGTCGTCGCTGCTGAACGTGCTCGCGCTCCTCGATGACAGTTGGCTGGGCGAGTACTGGTTTGGCGACACCGCCGTGCACGCGCTCAACCGTAAACAGCGCGCCGATCTGGCCCGCCAGCGCATCGGGATGGTCTTCCAGAGCTATCACCTTCTTGACGATCTCACGGTCGCTGAAAATATCGACCTGCCGCTGTCGTACAAGAATTTGCCTGCCAAGGTGCGCGCCGGCATGGTGGCCGATATCCTGGATCGCTTCCGCATCGTCGCCAAGAAAGACCTGTTTCCCAACCAGCTCTCCGGCGGGCAACAGCAGCTTGTCGGTATCGCGCGCGCAGTCGTCCACACGCCGTCGCTGTTGCTGGCCGATGAGCCGACCGGCAATCTGCACTCCACTCAGGCCCGCGAAATCATGGAGCTCTTCCGCGAGTTGAATCGCGCCGGCACCACCATTGTGCAGGTCACCCACTCGGACGAAAACGCGCGCTACGGCTCGCGCATTTTGGAACTGCATGATGGCTGGCTGACGCGCGACGCCGCCGTCCCTGCGCCGGCTGAGGAGGTCAAGGCACAGTGACATATTTCGCGGCGAACTCTTTGCAAGACTCGGGAAAAACTCCTCGTGCGCGGGTATCACCGCGCACACGCCTCCAGGCCTGCGTCGCCATTCTGCTATTGCAGGCCAACCTTGCTTTCGCGGTCGCCCCGATAGGGCAGCAGGAGCAAGCGCCGGCAAGTCAGCAACCGACAGCGCCCGAGGCGCCTGCGCCTCCGCCCGCAAGCCAGCCATCCGAAACTCCTACGCTGGCGCAGCAGGCGCAAGAGGCGCAGAAGACTTCCTACGCCGCACAACAGCCCTTTCACGTGGAGCTGCCGCACTCCCACAGTCCGCTTTCGCCGTACATGCCCAGCGACGCTCCGCCCCTGAACCTGAATAACTCCCCGCGCCTTCAGACATTGATACGAGATGGAAAGCTCTACCTCTCGTTGCAGGATGCCATCGCCCTCGCGATCGAAAACAATCTGGATCTGGCTTACTTCCGCTATAACTTCCCCATTGCCGAAACAGATTATCGGCGCACCAAGGCGGGCGCCGCGGTACAGGGCGTCAACACCGCCATCGTTCAGGCTTCCTCCCAGGGCGGGTTCAGCGGAGGGAGTTCAGGCGGCGGCGGTTCAAGCGGCGGATCGGCAGCGGCGGGCGCGGGCGGCATTGTGCAGTCAACGCTGGGCGCCGGCACGCTCGTTGCGTCCTTCGATCCCTTCCTGACCTTCAAAGGATCAGTGGATCATCAGGTCGCGCAACAGACGAACGCATTTCAGACCGGCGTTGCCATCTACAAGCAAAACACAATCCAGGGCCAGGCGAACTTCTCTGAGTCGTTTCCCCTTGGCACCAACCTGAACGTCAATTACCTGGGTTACCGAAACGCAAATAATAGCCCTCACGAAGCCATCAATCCAAACCTCTATTCGAACCTGACGGTGCAATTTACCCAGCACTTCCTTGCGGGCTTTGGCGTCTCAACCAACACGCGCTACATCCAAATTGCCAAAAAGAACATGCACATCAACGACCTTGCCTTTCGCGACCAGGTGATTGCCACCATTACCCAGGTGGAGAACATCTACTGGGACCTGATGAACGCGTATGAAGACGAGCAAGTGAAGGAACGGTCGCAGTCCTTTTCTCAGCAAACTCTCGAAATGGATCAGAAGCAGCTTCAGCTGAATGCCATCCCTGCCATGCAGGTCACAAAAGACGAGTCGGATCTGGTCACCAGCGAAGGCGACCTCACCGTCGCGCGTGCCACTCTGCGCCTCAACGAGCTTCTCATGAAGAATGCAATCACAAAGATGGACGATCCGCTCATTGCGGACATGCCGGTGATTCCGCTGGACCACGAGGGACCTGTCAATCCCAATGCCTCCAAGTCGATCGACGATTTGATTGCGGCGGCGGAGAAGAACCGTCCTGACGTCCAGGAGGATGAGATCGCGATGCAGATTGCGCAATCGAGCTTGAAGTCCATCCGGAGTGAGCTGCTGCCGGTGCTGGATGTGTATGGTCTATACTCCGGCGCAGGCACCGCAGGCCCAAAGAATGCGAACTGCGATCTCGGCACGGAGTGCACTTCCGATCTTCCAACCGGCTTCACCGGGATGTTCCAGAACACGTTCAACTACTCCTCGCCCGAATATCAGATCGGGATGACGCTGCAGATCAACCTTCGCAACCGTGCTGCCAAGGCCGATCAGTACCGAGCTGTGCTGGAGTACCGCCAAAGGCAGATCACCTTCGAGGAACAGAAGAAGAAGATACGCTTCGACGTACGTAACTCGCAGTTTGCGCTGCAGCAGAAGCAGGCCCTTGTTGACGCATCGCAGAAGGCCAAGGATCTGGCCCAGCATACGTTCGACGTCACCAAGAAGGAGCAGGATCTCGGCGCGAAATCGCACTACGATACCCTGGTTGCACAACATCAGCTGGCTATCGCGGAATCGGCTCTGGCCGCGGCAAAAACCGCCTTCGAGAAGGCCAAGGTGGATATCGATCGGGCCACGGGCGAGACGCTGGCCCGGATGGGTGTCTCCATTGACGATGCCAAATCCGGGGTCGTGACGCACGCGCCTTAAAATGGACTTCAGCAAACGCAACAGCGAGTGCACGACGCGCCATCGTGGAGGCGAGCCATTCCGAGTAAGCAGGAAAAAACCCGAGTTCTGGTCGCCGACGATCAAGCGCACATCCTGGAGGCAGTCGAGCTGCTGCTCAAGCCGCAGGGGATCGCCGTAGACTGCGCCCGCTCGCCGCAACTGGCGCTCGAGGCGCTGGGGCAGGCCGAGTACGACGTCCTGCTCATGGACCTGAACTACACCCGTGACACCACCTCCGGCGAAGAGGGGCTCGACTTGCTGGCGCGCGTGCAGGAGATGGACTCGCGCGTTCCGGTCATCGTGATGACGGCCTGGGGCAACATCGACCTCGCCGTGGAGAGCATCAAGCGCGGCGCCCGGGATTTCATTCAAAAGCCGTGGGAGAACGAGCGCCTGCTGAGCATGATCCGCGTACATGCGGAGCTCCACCAGGCGTTGCGCCGCGCGCGCCAGCTTGAGCTGGAGAACCGCATCCTGCGCGGCGAGGGCATGCCCGATTTCGTGGCGGGCGCGCCTTCCATGCAGCCCGTTCTCGAGTTGATTGCGCAGGTTGGCCCGTCGGACGCGAATGTGTTAATCACGGGCGAGCATGGCACTGGAAAAGAGATTGTGGCCAAGCTGCTGCATGCGGCCTCTCCGCGCAGCCGCATGCCGCTGGTCGCCGTCAATGCCGGCGGACTTCCGGAGGGTACGTTCGAGAGCGAAATCTTCGGCCACGTGAAGGGAGCGTTTACCGACGCGCGCACCGACCGCATCGGCCGTTTCGAACTGGCCAACAACGGCACGCTTTTTCTTGACGAGATCGCCAATGTGCCCATCCGCCAGCAGGCAAAGCTGCTGCGCGTGCTCGAAACCGGCGAACTGGAGCGCGTCGGCTCCTCGCAGACGCGCCGCGTCGACGTGCGTGTACTCTCGGCAACCAACGCGCAGTTGCATGAAGAGGCCGCCGCGGGCAACTTCCGGGAAGACCTGCTCTTCCGGCTCAATACCGTCGAGATTCACCTGCCGCCACTCCGCGAACGCCGTGAAGATATCCCGCTTCTTGCCACTCACTTCCTCAACCGCAACCGCTCGCGCTACCGCAAGCAAGTTACGGGTTTTGCGCCTGCGGCCATGCAGCAGATGATGCAGTACGCCTGGCCGGGAAACGTGCGCGAGTTGGAGCACACGGTGGAACGCGCGGTGCTGTTGGCCCGGAGCGACGAGATCGAGCCCTCCAACCTGGCTATCACCAGCGGCAAGTTCACGGTGCAGTCGATCGATAACATGAGCATCGATGAAGTCGAAGCCCTGCTCATCCGCAAGGTGCTTCGCCGCTGCGACGGCAACATCTCCCAGGCTGCGGACGCGCTTGGCCTCAGCCGCGCTGCGCTCTACCGGCGCATCGAAAAGTATGGCCTATGAACGGACAGCCCGGCGCAGGCACCGGCGCTCGGCGGTGGGCCGCGCCTGGCTCTACAGCCTCTGGCTGTTCGCGCCGGCGCTGATCTTCGCCGGCATCCTCATTGCGCGGGAAAAGATTACCTTTACTCCGGGGCTGCTGATCTTCTGCTGTTTGCTCCTGTACTTTCTCCTCCTCGCCGCCGCTCTCATTGAGAGCTTCATTCGTCCCATGCAGACGCTATCGAATGTGGTCGCATCCATGCGCGAGGGCGACTTCTCGTTCCGCGCCCGCGGCGCCAGCACGCGCGACTCCTTCGGCGAACTGGCGGGAGAGATCAATGCGCTTGCCGACCTGCTCCAGCGCCAGAGGGTCCGCTCGCTCGAGGCTACCGCGCTCCTGGGGCGCATCCTCGAGGTCATGCATGCGCCGCTCTTCGCCTTCGATCGCCAGAACGTTTTGCAACTCGTGAACACCGCCGGCACCAGGATGCTGGATCGCTCCCATGCGCGCTGCTTCGGGTACTCTGCAACGGAGCTTGGCCTTGAGGACCTGCTCAATGCGGCCGACGGTAGCATCCACCAGTTCGGTGGCAAGCCCACCCGCTGGCTGCTGCGCAAGGCCACCTTCCGCCAGGAGGGCGCACCCCATACCTTGCTGGTGCTCGCCGACGTGAGCATTCCCCTGCAGGAAGAGGAGCAGGCCGCCTGGAAACGCCTCATCCGCGTTCTCGGCCACGAGCTCTCGAATTCGCTTGCCCCTATCAAATCCATAGCCGGCAGCCTCCTCTCGCGCGTCGACGCCATGGAAGGCGAAGCAGAGACGATCCGCGACTTCCGCCGCGGCCTCGGTGTGATCGAGAGCCGCGCCGACGCGCTGCATCGCTTCGTGCAGTCTTACCGGTTGCTGGCCCAGCTTCCGCCGCCTCACCTGCGCACCATCTCGCTGGGGAAGCTCCTGGAGCAGATCGTGCTTCTGGATCAGCGTCTCAGCATCTCCCTCGAAACCGGTCCTTCCGTCACCCTGCAGGCCGACCCCGACCAGCTCGAGCAGATGTTCATCAACCTGATCGCCAATGCCGTGGACGCCACCCTCGCCAACAATCACGCGACGGTGCGCGTGAGCTGGCGCGTTGCCGACGCGTCGGCGTTCGTCAACATTGAAGACCGCGGGCAGGGAATCGCCAACACGGAAAATCTCTTCGTGCCCTTCTACACCACCAAGCCCAAAGGAAGTGGCGTGGGGCTGGCCTTGGCGCAGCAGATCGCCCGCGGCCACGGCGGCGAGATCCGCCTGGTGAATCGGGAAGACGGAGAAGGCGCGCGCGCCACCGTGCGTCTCCCCTTAGTCAGCCCCTGAACAAGTTGTCCGCGTCAGATCCTCTGCCTTAGTCGCCGCAGGCCAGCGCCGGGTCGAACCCGTCGTAGACCGACGCCGCGGCATCCTCTTCGTCCAGAGAGACTCCGCCTTCCAACTGCCGCGCGAAGAAGGCATCGACCTGCGCGAGCACCGCGGCTCCCTTCTTCTCCTGGTAGATCGCCGCGCGGAGCTTCGCTCCGCCGGGCACCCCGTGGGTGAACCACGATGCAAACTGCTTCATCTTGCCCGCGACCTCCCGTCCCGCCAGGCCGGACCCTTCGGCTTCCGTCTCATCGAGAAGCATCTGGAAGTAGCCGCGGATCATGCGATAGCGATCATGGGTCGTGGCCCGCTCGTACGATCCCGTCGCGGTGTACTGCGCGATCTGGCGAAAGATCCACGGATTGCTGGGCGCCGCCCGGCCGATCATCACCGCGTCGCAGCCCGTTTTTGCCACCATGGCCGCCGCGTCTTCCGGCGTGCGGATATCCCCGTTCCCAATCACCGGAACGGTAACCGCCTGCTTGACCGCCGCAATCCACTCCCAGCGCGCCTGGCCGGTATACCCCTGCTCCCGCGTCCGGGCATGCAGGGCCACGGCGTTGAGGCCCTCCCCTTCCGCCATGCGCGCCAGCTCCACGCACACAATCTGCGAGTCGTTCCATCCGAGCCGGAACTTGACGGTAAAGGGGATAGTCACCGCGGCGCGGACCGTGCGGAAGATCTCCTGGATCTTGGGCAGGTCGCGCAGCAACCCGGAGCCGCCATTACAACCCACAACGCGCTTGGCCGGGCACCCCAGGTTCAGGTCGACCGTGTCAAACCCCGTGTCCTGAACGATCCGCGCAGCCTCCGCCAGGGTCTCCGGATTTGACCCAAAGATCTGAGCCGCAATGGGATGCTCGTCTTCATAGAAGGTCAAATAGCGCTTGCGTTTGGACTCCCGCATGCGCGACAGGCCATCGGCCGAGGTGAACTCGGTCATCAACAGGCCGCAACCCGACTGAAAGTTGGTGATCTCCGCGTCCACTCCTGACGTCCCGGGTTCGCCGGCCGCGGAAAACAGACTCGAATGGCGGATGAAGCGCCGAAATACGGTATCGGTAACGCCCGCCATGGGTGCTAGCACCGTGGCCGGCCGCACCGGCACCGCCCCAATCTTCATCTGGGCAGGAACACGGGTCTCCGCCGGCATGGCATGCTCCACCGGATTGTCCCAGCTCTTCTTCACCGTGAAACCCCGTCCTGCCATGCCGCCGTCACCGTCTCCCACACAAACAAGAGCCTCCGCAAAAGCGGAGGCTCGAAACCGCAAATCCTTGAGGACGCGGGTCTTACTTGGTCGCGGTCTCCGCCTTGGCGTACTTCCGGCGGAAGCGCTCCACACGACCCGCGGTATCCACCAAACGCTGCTTGCCGGTGAAGAACGGGTGGCAAACCGAGCAGATTTCCACGTGGATGTCGCCCTTATGGGTCGACCGGGTCTCGAAATTGTTTCCGCAGGCGCATACCACGCGCACCGCAGCATAATTCGGATGAATTTTTTCCTTCGGCATTGTTGAAACGGACCTTTCCTGCAATCCCTTTATTGTAGGGCGAAGGTTCCCTCCTTGGCAATCCTTCGAATCACGCGTGACCGGGCGCACATTGGCCTATAATGGGTGCCGAAAAAAACCAACCAGCTGCTCGATGCCATTCCCCGACACCGGCAACTGAGGAGACCGACATGCGCACCCCATTGCTCCTCCTTCCCGCTGTGCTTCTGGTGGGATACGCCGTTTCCGCACCCGCCCAAGCCAAAACGGGCGAGGTCCCCGCTCACGTCAAAACCATCTACAAGGTCGACTGCGCCCTCTGCCATGGCGAAAATGGCAATGGAAAGACAGATCTTGCCACCGGGATGGGGCTCACCCTCTCCGACTTCACCGACCCTAAAACCCTGCAGAACAAGACCGATGAGGAGCTGTTCTCCCTGATTCGCAAGGGCAGGGACAAGATGCCGCCCGAAGAGGAGACTCGCGCCAAGGATGCCGAGATCAAGAGTCTCATCCTCTACGTGCGCGGCCTCTCGAAGGGACAGCCCGCGCCCGCCGAGACCCCGGCAGCAGCGCCCGCCGCTACCCCCGCTCCGGCTCCCGCAAGCGCACCCAGCTCGCGGTAGAAGATTCGGCATCTCCGGTGAACCGCCGCGCCGAGGCCGCGGCGAGCTCACCCGTGCCTATTGCCCCAGGGCCTTGGCGATCCCCGCTTCCGCCAGCGGCGCCATGATCGCGTACCCCGCCGGGGTGGGATGAACTCCATCCTTGCTGAGGTTCGGTGGAAGACCATTGCGTTCGTCCTTCATGGCGCTGTGGTAGTCCACATAGACGTACCCGTTCTGCGCGGCGTAATCCTTGATCCATGCGTTCAGCGTCAGGATCTTGGGCGCCGGGTCCAGCCCCCGCTGCCACGGAAAGTCAAACGCGGGCAGTACAGAACACAGCACCACTTTGATGTGGTTGGCCGAGGCAATCTCCGCCATACCGCGCAGATTGTCCTCTGTCTGCTCCAGCGTCATCGGCCCCGTGTTCCCAGCGATATCGTTTGTGCCGGCAAGCAGCACAACCACCGACGGCTTGAGGTCCACCACGTCCTGGCGGAACCGCACCAGCATCTGGGGCGACGTTTGTCCGCTGATGCCGCGATTGATGTACGGCTTCCCCGCGAATGAGCCATCCGGGCGGTCGAAGTGCCAGCCCTCCGTGATGGAGTCGCCCATGAACACCACGCGCTTCTCGTCCGGTTGCGGCGCGGGCAGCGAGGCATTGGCGTCCTTGTAGCGCGCCAGCCAGCCAAAGTCGGTCAGAAGCTGCTTGTCATGTGCGGTCCAGTAGGCATCCGCAGGGTGGCCAGATGCGGTCTTTGCCGGAGCAGGCGGCGGTGGAGCGGCGGTCTCCGGTTTCGTGCCCGGCTCCTGCGCGAAGACTGCCAATGAAAGTGAGAACAACCCTACCGTTGCGAAACGAGCGAATAAGCCAGGTGTCACCACATCTCCCTGCGCCGACGATGGCGCCCGCGCTGCGCCCCTGCGCTCGCGCGTCTCTGATTGTAAGGGAAGCGAGGGGACACTTCGGGGCCAGCGAAGCACGTTGCCCATCGTGCTTTTCCACATTGCGGGGCGGGAATGCACCGCGCCTTCTCGCAGCTCGTTGCGCTACGCTGAAAGAAGTCATGAGCACCTGTTCCATCTGTGGCGGCGTTGGCCTGGTCCGCGTTGTCTCGGCCGCGGGCCTGTGGGTCTCCCGCCCCTGCGATTGCCAGGAGATTCAGCGCGAAGAACGCCGGCTGGCCGCCGCGCGGATTCCCGAGCGCTATCGCCACTACGATCTGGATGGCTATGAGATCCTGCGCGGCGCCGATCCTTCGCTGGGCCGCGCCCACATGACGGCGCGCAGCTTCGTGGAGGCATATCCAGTCGACACGGCCGGCAAGGGACTCCTGTTCACCGGCTCCATCGGCGTGGGGAAAACCCACCTCGCTGTGGGTGTTCTCCGCCGGTTGGTTCGCGATCGCGGAGTCAGGGGCCTGTTCTGCGACTATCGCGAACTGCTCAAGAGCATCCAGAACAGCTACAACCCGCAGGTAGCTACCACCGAACTGGAGTTGTTGCAGCCCGTCTTCGCCGCCGAGGTCCTGGTGCTCGATGACCTGGGCGCCCAGAAGCCGAATGAGTGGGTCTGGGACACAGTGGCGCTCATTCTGAATACCCGCTACAACAACAAGCAAACCACCATCATCACCACCAACTACCCCGACCTGCCCGCCGGGGGCGGCGCGCAAACCGACGCTGAGCGCGCCGCGCGGGAGCAGAGCCTGGGCGATCGGATCGGCGATCGCATGCGCTCCCGGCTGGCGGAGATGTGCGTCCGCGTCGAGATGAAGGGCGAAGACTTCCGCCAGTCCATCAAGCGCGCCCGGTTCGGCTGAGTCCGGCTGCCCGGCCATTATCCTGAGATTATGAGCAAGACCTTGATCCTGGGTGCGACCGGGCGCGTAGGACGCCTGGTCGTTTCGAAATTGGCGGATGCTGGCGTGAGCGTCCGGGCCTTGGTGCGCAATCCGGAGAATGCCGAACTACCGGAGACCGTTGAGGTCATGCGGGGCGATCTCACCGTTCCATCCACTCTCGACCCAGCACTCGAAGACGTGGAGGCGGCTTTCCTGGTGTGGGTTGCTCCCCCGGCGGCCATCCCCGCAGCCATCAAACGGATCCTTTCTCGGATTCGCCGAATCGTCTTTCTCTCCGCGCCTCACCAGACGCCGCACCCGTTCTTCCAGCAGCCGAACGCCATGGCCAATATGCAGCGCGAAGTCGAGCGGCTCATCCTGAGCGCGGGAGTGGTGAGCTCGTTTGTGCGCCCCGGCATGTTTGCGTCCAATTGCGTGGCCTGGTGGGTGCCGCAGATCCACGCGGGCGATGTCGTGCGGTGGCCCTATGCGGAAGCTCCAACCGCCCCGATCGACGAACGCGACATCGCCGACGTGGCCTGTTGTCTGTTGACGGCCGAAAGCACGCCCGCACCAGATATCGTCATCACGGGACCTGAATCACTCACCCAGGCGCAGCAGGTGTCCATTCTCGGCGAAGTCCTGGGCCGCCCTCTCCAACTCAAGGAGATTTCGCCGGAAGAGGCACACCGGGAACTGGCCTCAGTCATTCCAGCACCAGCCATACCGATGCTGCTGAACGCGTGGGCGGCGGCGAGGGGGCAACCGGCGTTCGTGACCAGCGGCGTGGCCGAAATTACCGGGAGGCCCGCGCGCACCTTCCGCCAATGGGCGGAGCAGCACGCGGAGCTCTTTCACTAGCGGCGCGACGGCGAATACCCGCGCACCTTAATCCATCAGTTTCCTCGTCAGGTATGTGTAAACCTCCGCCGAGGTGTGCGCCTGCTGCTTGTGGTCCGCTCCCGAACCGTGTCCTCCCTCGGTCACCTCGTAAAAGTAGAACGGCTTGTGGAACTCCTCCAGGCGCGCTGCGAACTTGCGGGCGTGCACCGGGCCCACGCGATCATCCTTCGTGGTGGTCCAGATGAGGGGCTCAGGATAGTTCACGGTCGGCTTGAGCTGGTTGTAAGGCGAGATGGAGGCCAGGAACGCGCGTTCCTCGGGAACTGAGACCGACCCATACTCTCCCACCCAGGAAGCGCCCGCAGACATGTGCTCGAAGCCCAGCATGTCGAGCAGCGGAACCGCGATCACCACCGCCTTCCACATCTCCGGATGCTGCGTGAACTCGACGCCCATAAGAAGACCGCCGTTGGAACCACCCTCGATGCCGAGTTTTTGCCGGGAGGTGATCTTGCGTGCCACCAGGTCCTGGGCTACGGCGTAAAAATCGTCGTAGATACGCTGGCGATGTGTCTTCAGGCCGGCCTCGTGCCACGCCGGGCCGAACTCCCCGCCGCCGCGGATGTTGGCGTCCACGAACACGCCTCCCTTTTCCAGCCATAGCTTGCCCATCACCGGGCTGTAGCTGGGCGTCTCAGCAACCTGAAATCCGCCATACGCGGAAAGCAACGTTGGATTGGAGCCGTCCAGCGGCATGTTCTTGCGATGAACCACGAAGTAGGGGATCTTGGTCCCGTCCTTGGAACTGGCTTCGAACTGCTCAACCACCAGGTTCGAGGCGTCGAACTGTGGGACCTGGGCCTTCACCTGCACCAGCGATCCCTTCTCGGCGTCCCCTAGCCATAGCGAGCTCGGCGCCGTGAAGCCGGTCAGGGAGAGAAAGAAGCGATCGTCTTTGAGATTCGTGGCTTCCACCCCCACCGTCTGGTTGTCGGGAACAGGAAGCTTCTTCCGGATCCAGTGGCCGCTGGCGTCCACACTGTACACATAGGCGCGGCCCTGGACGTGATCCAGGGTCGTCAGCAACAAATGGTTGGCGGTCGTCTCCACGTCCTGGGCGAACTCTCGATCCGAAGGCGCAAAGATGATCTCCGGCTTCAGCTGATCCGGGGCCTTCTCGACATCCGCGAGTTTAAACGCGATGATCGCGCCCTGCGGGATTGCACTGGACTGTCCCGCCGGTTTCCAGTCTTCGTTGAGGGACACGATCAGGTATCCCTTGACCAGGCCGCCCATCTCAACCTTGTTGGGCAAACCCATCTTTTTGGCGCCGCCCGGCAGCAGTATGTAATGCTCCAGGGTAAAGGTGGTCAGGCTCCTTCGGATGATGGCCGCGCTGTGCCCTTCTCCATCCACCAGCACAAAGGGATCATTCCCGTAGCCGTTGTCCTTGACCTCGCCCCGGAACACCTCCTTGGCGCTTTCCAGAGGCGTCCCCCGCTTCCACTCCCGGACGGTGATTGGGTAGCCCGCCTCGCTCATGGTTCCCGGACCCCAGTCCCGGCTGATCAGAACCGTGTCGCGGTCGAGCCATGCTGCCCGTTGCTTGGCGCGCGGCAGCGTGAATCCGCCGTCAACGAACTTGCCCGTCTTCATATTGAACTCGCGCAGGGTCGAGGCATCCTCGCCTCCCGAGGAGAGCGCCACCAGGCAAAGTTCCTGGTCCGGGTCAAGGCAGTCATAGCCGTGGCCCACCCAGCTCTCGTGCTCCGCCTTCGACAGCGCATCGTAATCCAGCACCGTCTCCCACTTGGGGTCCGGTTTGAGATAGTCCTCGAGCGTAGTGCGGCGCAGGATGCCGCGCACATGCTCGGCATCATCCCACTTGTTGTAGATGTACCCCGCGGAAAACCCCGGATTGGCGATACGGCCCGGAGAGTCCAGGACCGTGAGAGCCTCCTTCTGCCACCCCGCGAACCGCGGGTCCTTGTCCAGGGTCGCGGTCGTCCGGTCATTATGCGTCTGCACCCAGGCCATCGAGCGCTCGCCATGAATATCCTCAAGCCACGTGTAGTTGTCGGGCTGCTCCGCCGGAACCGCCTGGGCAGCGAGGCGGGGTCCGAAGCCAGTCGAGGTGACTACAAACAGAAATCCCAGCAGCGGGGCGTAGGCGTACCTTTTCCTGAACACACATCCTCCTTGCGGAAGACCTCCTCGCGCGGGCGAATCCTCGCGCACAGGGACCCATGGCCGGCGATGTCCGGTCTTCGAGCACCCTGGCGAGGATTGAGAACGGGGAAGTCCCCTTCCCGGCCGTTGCCCGATGCGCGGGGGCACGCAAAGAGGCGAATGCGGCGGGAGGAGGCAATTATCGCAGAGTCTAGAGGATTAGGGTCGAGCAGGCACAAGCCCGCGACTGCGCCAGATCGGCGCCAGGCTGTCCGATCAGAAGATCCAGAGGCTGCCGAGCACCAGGAGAATGGCGCCCACCGTCACGACCTGGTAGACCACTTCTTCCGTGCGATGGATCCGGGTACCTGCGGAATTCGTCTTGGGCAGCGGGGAGGATGCGTTCTTCGAAGTCGTTTGCATCGTACGCCTGCCTTCCTTGCCGTCAGCAATATTCAGGGGTTGGTCTCTAACTAAACCGAGTACGTCCGCTACCCGGAAATGGATTCCAGATATCCTCTTAGACGCCATCCTGCGCGCCAAGATGCGACAAATCGCAGATGAACTTTTTGTGAGAGAGTTCCCCTGCTCTCTCTATCGTGCCTACATCGCATATTGTGTACCCGTTTTCAGCGCAAAGACTGTCTGCCGGGTATTCCTTTGGTAACGGGTGTAGAATCGCGCCGTGAGCTCTGGTCCCGAACTGATCCGTCCCGCGGAGAAAAACGAGCGCAACTGGCTGCCCATGGCCATCGCTGCCGGCGTCGTCGTCCTCCTCGTCCTGGTCGCCGTCCTCATCCTGGAACGCCACAAAAACACCGCCACCGTCGCGCCCGTCGCCGCTCCCGCCGACCCGTACGCCCCCAGCCTGCCCCTCAGCAACATCCAGATGAGCGAATCCGCCAACCTCGCCGGCGGCAAGGTCACCTATCTCGACGGACACATCGCCAATAAGGGCGATCGTACCGTCACCGGCATCTCCGTGCAGGTCCTCTTCCGCAACGGCGCCCACGAAGTCGCCCAGAACGAGACCCAGCAGATGAAGTTCATCCGCACCCGCGATCCCTATGTCGACGTCCAGACGGTCTCCGCCGCCCCCCTCAAACCCGGCGACGAGCGCGATTTCCGCCTCATCTTCGACGCGGTGACCCCCGACTGGGACGGCGCCTATCCCCAGATCCGCATCCTGCGCGTCCAATCCCAATAGCCGCAGCTCCCGGCCTCAGCCTTCCCCGGTGAACGGGTTGGTCTCGTGCGGCTTGATCGTGGTCGGATCGTGGCTTGCCGGCTGCGCCTCATGCTCGCCTGCTGGAACCGCTGCCGCGCTCTGATCGTTCGACCCGCCCCCAAACGCATTGAACACCCGCATGGGATCGCCCGGCAGCATGTGATTCTCCTCCAGCGCGATCCTCACCCTCCGCTGAAACTCCCGGGTCGGCGCATACTGCTGCGTTGCCCGGGTCTTGAACACCACCGGAAAAATCAGCTGCGACCCCTTCATCGCGTCCACCCCCAGCACCTGCGGGTCCGCCACAAACAGGCTCTTGTACGCCGGATCGTTGCGCACCTCCTGCGCAATCCGGTTCAGGATATCCATCACCCGGTTCGGGTCGGCCGAAAAGTCTACGCTGACATTGATGGTCGCCACGCTGAAGTCCACACTCTGGTTCGCCACCGTGGTGATCTGCGAATTCGGCACCATGTACACCGTGCCGTCCCCTCCGCGGATGGTGGTCTTACGCAACGTCATGGTCTCCACCGTTCCCGTCAGGCCCGCCACCGTCACCACGTCCCCTACGTTGAACTGGTCTTCAATCAGGATCAACGATCCATTGAGTACATCCTTCACGATCGTCTGGGCCGCCAGCCCGATGGCCACCCCCGCCACCCCCGCCGACGCCAGCAGCGGTGCCAGGTTCACCCCGATCGCCGAAAGAAACACCATGCTCACAATCACCAGGATGATGGCGATCCCGGTCGTCCGAACCACCCCCGCCAGCGTCTTCACCTGGGCAATCCGGGCCTGCCCCGGCGCATGACGCTCCGCCAGCCGGATCATGCGCCCCGTGATCAGCCGCAGAATCCGCATCAGCACAAAGGCGATCAGAGCCACCATAACCAGGTGCGGCAGCCGGGTCCGCACGAACTCCTGCGTGTCGCTCACCCACTCGTCCAGCACCTTGCCCATGAACCGGCCCTCGGCAAAGATCCCGGTCCTCACGGCAGAAAGCACAAAGCCGTACATCCTCAATCTCCCTTTCCTTCTTCTATCTTTATGTGCCGGGCCCGCAGCCGCCAAACCCGGCGCCCCCGACCCCGGCCCCGGACCGGACCCACCGCCCGCGGACCGACCCCGCTTGGTCGCCCCACCGGCCCCCCGCCGTTCGGAGGTAGATGTGCGCCGGACCCCGATTCGTTGTTCCGTAACGTTTGGCTCGAATTCGGAAGGATTCGGTGGCAAAATGGCAGTTGCGTGCTTCCTTTGCTCGGTGTCTGCTCTTGCCGCTCCTGCTGAAAGGAGAATCCCCATGCAACGCACCACGAACAAGTTCGCTCCTCACCGGGAGCGTCCCGGCAAGGCACATCGCCGATGGACCCGCGGGGCCCTGGGCCTGGCTGTTCTGACCGCGTTCCTCGCCGCCGCCCAGCCCCCCCAGCAGTCGCCCAGCCCCAACCCCGACCGCCCCTACCTCATCCCCGAAGCCAATCGCCTGCCCGACAAAAATCAGCAGATGCAGATGCACGACGACCAGGCGAAGAAGCAGAACGTGGACGCGGCCAACTCCGAGCGCAAGCGCCAAATCTCCGACGACACCGCCAAGCTCCTCGAACTCGCCACCCAGCTCAAGGCCGAGGTCGACAAGACCAGCAAGGACACCCTCTCCATCAACGTCATCCGCAAGGCCGAGTCGATCGAGAAGCTGGCCCGCGGCGTCAAAGACAAAATGAAGCTCACCATGGGAGCAAGCTGATGAGACGCCCCGTGCCCCCGGCTTTGCGGCAGTGCCAGCGGCTGGCTCTCTTCGTCTGTGTGGCCAGCCTTCTGGCATACAGCCAGGTCGGCATGCAGACCCAGTCCATCCATGACCCCGCGCTCACCGCGCCCCCTGACAAGAACGCCCAGATGCAGATGCAGACCGAGCGTTCCAAAAAAGCCAGCTGGGACGCAGCCAACTCCGAGCGCAAACGCCAGATCTCCGATGACACCACCAGGCTGCTCGAGCTCGCTACCCAGCTCAAGGCCGAGGTCGACAAGACTGGCAAGGACACTCTCTCCCTCAACGTCATCCGCAAGGCCGAGTCGATTGAGAAGCTGGCCCACGGCGTGAAGGAAAAGATGAAGCTCACCATAGGAGCAAGCTGATGCTGCGCGCCCTAGGAAGCAGCATCCGCCTTGGCGCGTGCCTGGTGGTCCTGGCATGCGCGGTAGGCTCGCGGGCGCTGGCGCAGACCACAAATCCGCAGGCCCAGATCTCCCAGCCGCAGCCCAAGTACACCGTCGTCGATCCGGCCGCCAACCGCCCTCCCGACGCAAACCAGATCATGTGGATGCACGAACAACAGGCAAAACGCAGGAAGTTCGACGCGGCCAATCTCGAGCGCAGGCGCCAGCTCATAGAGGACACCGCGCTGTTGCTGAAACTGGCCCAGGAACTCAAGCGAGAGGTCGCCAGAGCATCCGTCCGAGGCCTCTCCTCTGCAGAAATGCAGAAGCTCGAAGATATCGAGCGTCTCGCTCACAACGTCCAACTCAAGATGAAGCTGACCGTGGGAGCCGGCTGAACGGGACAAGACGGCCCGAGAGAGGGACATGAGCAAAGGAGCTTTGGCGAATCCGGTTCGCGGCGATGAGGCGCAGGCACACGGCTCTCAGAAGCGCCCTCCATCACTCCCGCGCGCGGCGGGATCGCTTCGCTGCCTCGCGGCCATCGTGCTCCTGGGGCTCCCGGTGATTGCGCAGTCCCCCGGCGCCCCCAACCCGCTCGGGGGGATGGGGCGTCCGCAGTCCGGCTCCCACTTTCCCTCCGACTCTCCCATGGACGGTCCCCAGGACCAGCAGATGAAGGCACGCCGGATCAAAGCCCTCAACCAGCTGCGCCACAAAGCCATGGTCGACGATGCCGCAAGGCTTCTCTCGCTGGCCAAAGAGCTCAACGACGAAGGCGACAATCTCCCCCCCGCCGAGCGCCTCCATAAGACAGCCGAGATCGAACGGCTGGCCAAAAGCGTAAAAGAAAAAATGAGCTACACCGTCGGCGACAATCCCGCCGCCCCGCCCATCTTCTCCAACGTCGACCGTTAGCGCCTCCGCATCGGACTCCCGGGCGCGAAACGATCGAAGCGCGGCTCTTTACTGGATGAAAAAAGAATCCGGAGTCTCGAAGGACATTCCCCCCGGCAAAGCGTTTTACGTTTGGGCAAAGAGCCTGACCCGGTCCGCAGACCAAGGGAAAGGGCAAATTGACCCCCTCCCGAAGCTTGCCTGGCACGCTGTGCATCCAATCTTTCGATTGGTACAATAACGGCTGGTTTTCCGGGCTCGTTGCCGGAACCGGAGTGACGGCAATGGACCTGGCAATTTCCAGCGCCCGCGTGCTCGAGACATCACCTTCCACAGGCAAGCTCAGCCCGCAGGCGCTCATCGACATCTACCGGCTGATGTACCTGTCGCGGCGCATCGACGACCGGGAGATCCTCCTCAAACGGCAGCAGAAGATCTTCTTCCAGGTTTCAGGCGCTGGACACGAGGCCTTCCAGGTGGCTGCCGCCCTCGCCCTTCGCTCCGGATACGACTGGTTCTTCCCTTACTATCGCGATCGCGCCCTGTGCCTCACCCTCGGCGTCACGCCCACTGAGATGTTCCTGCAGGCCGTGGGCGCGGGCACTGATCCCGCCAGCGGCGGCCGCCAGATGCCCACCCACTGGAGCAGCCGTCCTCACCACATCGTCAGCACCTCCTCTTCCACCACCACGCAGCTTCTCCACGCCGTCGGCTGCGCCGAGGCCGGCCGCTACTTCACCCGGCACCCCGAGGCCGCGGCAAAGGTCGCCGACGACTACCGCGCCTACCAGGATGTGGAGTTCCACGGCGACGAAGTGGTGCTCACCTGCGTCGGCGAAGGATCCACCTCGCAGGGCGAGTTCTGGGAAGCGCTCAACACCGCATCCAATCAGAAGCTGCCCGTCATCTTCATGGTCGAAGACAACGGCTACGCCATCAGCGTTCCCGTCGAGGTCAATACCCCGGGCGGCAACATCTCGCGGCTGGTCGCCAACTTTCCCAACTTCCACTTTGAAGAGGTCGACGGCACCGATCCCGAAGCCAGCCTCTATGCGTTCCAGCGCGCGGCCGAGCACTGTCGCGCCGGCCACGGTCCTGCGTTTGTGCACGGTCACGTGATCCGCCCTTACTCCCACTCCCTCTCCGACGACGACAAGCTCTATCGCTCCACAGCGGAGCGCGAAGCCGACGCCATGCGCGATCCGATCACGCGCATGCAGATGCGTTTGTTGCGCGAAAACATCCTCACCACCGAGCAGCTTACCGAGCTCGAGCACTCGCTGGACCACGAGGCAGCCGAGGCCGCTGATCGCGCCCTCGCCGCGCCCCTGCCCACCCTCGAGAGCATTCCCCTGCACGTCTACTCCGAGCACCTCGATCCAGTCCGTGCCTCCTTTGCCACCGAGCAGGCTGCCTTGGCGACCGCCAGCACCGGTAAGTCCGCCAGCTCCAAAGGGGCGGCGCCCCGCACCATGGCCGACCTCATCAACGCCTGCCTGCACGACGAAATGCGCCGCGACCCGCGCATCGTGGTGTACGGCGAAGACGTGGCCGACGCCAGCCGCGAAGAAGCGCTCGCTGAGGTCAAGGGCAAAGGCGGCGTCTTCAAGCTGACCGCCGGCCTGCAGACCGCCTTCGGGTCAGAACGCGTCTTCAACTCGCCCCTCGCCGAGGCCAACATCGTCGGCCGTGCCATCGGATACGCCGTGCGCGGCATGAAGCCGGTGGTGGAGATTCAGTTCTTCGACTACATCTGGCCCGCCATGCATCAGCTGCGCAACGAGCTGGCCGTGATGCGCTGGCGCTCCAACGGCGCCTGGGGTGCCCCGGCCGTTGTGCGCGTGCCCATCGGCGGTTATCTGACCGGCGGAGCCATCTACCACTCGCAATCCGGAGAAAGCATCTTCACCCACATCCCCGGCCTGCGCATCGCATTCCCCTCTAACGCCCTCGATGCCAACGGGCTCCTGCGCACTGCCATTCGCTGCGATGATCCCGTGCTCTTCCTCGAGCACAAGCGGCTCTACCGCGAAACCTACGGCCGCTCCCCCTACCCCGGCCCCGACTTCGCCATCCCCTTCGGCAAGGCCCGTATCGTGCGCCCCGGCAGCGACATCACCCTGGTCACCTACGGCGCCGTCGTGCCGCGAGCCCTGCAGGCCGCCCAGGCCGCTGAACGCAAGCACGGCATCCAGGTGGAGGTCCTCGACCTGCGCACGCTCAACCCCTACGACTGGGAAGCCATTGCCACCTCCGTGCGCAAGACCAGCCGCGTGATCGTGGCGCACGAAGACATGATCAGTTGGGGTTACGGCGCCGAGCTGGCCGCGCGCATCGCCGACGAGCTCTTTGAAGATCTCGATGCCCCCGTCAAGCGCATCGGCTCCATGGATACCTTTGTGGCCTACCAGCCCGTCTTGGAGGATGCCATTCTCCCTCAGCCCAGTGATATCCTCAAGACCATCGTCGACCTGAGGGCTTTCTAGCTGTTCGAGAGAATCACTGAATTCGCGCGCTCCAGAAGATACAATACCCGGATGGAGCCCGCACCCCGTATCGCTCGCGCCGGCAAGGCGGTTTCTGCCGCATGAAGCGTTTCTTTGGCCTCCTGCGCTTCGGGCTGCCCTATATCCTTTACTGGCTGCCCGGAGTTCTGCTGCTGGCCGGTGTTGGCTTCTTTGACGCCTTGCGCATGGCGTTTTTCGTTCCCATCCTCAGCGTCGTACTCAAGCCCGATAATCGCTCCAGCGCCCTTCCCCTGTTTCCCTTCGCCTCCCCGCGATGGCAGTTCGATATCCACGCCCTGGTCGGGCCGGCGCTCCACATCCACAACGTCCTCACCGTCGTTGCATGGGCCCTCGTCGGTTCCACCGTGATCAAGGGAATCTGCGATTACGTCGGAACGTACCTGGTCAACTACGCCGGCTTTGGCCTGGTGACCGATCTCCGCAACAAGCTCTACGAAGTTATCATGCGGCGCTCGGCCAGCTTCTTTCACCGCCATCCCACCGGAACCATTCTCTCCACGCTGATCAACGATGTGGACAAGGTGCAGACCTCGGTAAGCACCGTGCTCGGCGATTTCCTCCAGCAGTTCTTCACGTTCCTGTTCACCGTTG
Source organism: Acidobacteria bacterium AB60 (assembly GCA_008682415.1). Taxonomy (GTDB): domain Bacteria; phylum Acidobacteriota; class Terriglobia; order Terriglobales; family Acidobacteriaceae; genus Telmatobacter. The sequence goes on from VANK01000010.1 coordinate 200,113, forward strand.
CGCTCGTGATCATGCTGGGGGGCCGCCTCAGCTGGGTGTTGCTGCTCTTCGTCCCCGTGGTGGTCACGTCGGCGCGCCGCATCGGGCGTTCCGTGCAAACCCGGACTCGGACCGGCCAGGACAAGCTCGCCGAGATCCAGAACATCCTGCACGAGACCGTCACAGGCCACCGCATCGTCAAGGCCTTCAGTAACGAGCTCTTTGAGATCACGCGCTTTCGCAATGCCGCGCGGCGCCTCTTCCGCGCCAACCTGCGCAGCGTGCGCATTCAGTCCATCAGTTCGCCCTTGATGGATACCATCGGCTCCATCGCCATCGCCTTCCTCCTCTGGATCGGGCGCAACGAAATCCAGCACGGGCGCATGGATGCGGCGGTCTTCATCACCTTCATCATCGCGCTCTTCAAGCTCTACGACCCGGTTCGGCGCTTTGCTGTCTACTACAACAACTTCCATCAGGCGATGGGCGCGTCGGTCTCCATCTTCGACTTTCTGGAACATCACGACGAAGTGAAAGAAGTGGCGCGGGCCAAGGCGCTGCCCGCCTTCAAGACCTCCATCCAGTTTGATAACGTCGGCTTCTCTTACTCCAACGAAGAAGGCGAACATCAGATCCTCCACAACGTCGACCTCGAAGTCCGCTCCGGCGAGATTCTGGCGTTAGTGGGACCAAGCGGGGCAGGGAAGTCCACCCTCGTCAATCTCATCCCCCGCTTCTTCGACGTCACCTCGGGTCGCATCCTCATCGACGGCCGCGACATTCGCGAGGTCACCCTCTCTTCGCTGCGGCGTCAGATCGCTCAGGTCACGCAGGAGACCATCCTCTTCAACGACACCGTCGCCCACAACATTGCCTACGGCCAGCCCGATATCAAGCGCGACCTCGTCGAAGAAGCCGCCCGCCACGCCCTGGCCCACGACTTCATCCAGCGCATGCCCCAGGGCTACGACACCGTCATCGGCGAAAAAGGTTTCCGCCTCTCCGGCGGCGAACGCCAGCGCATCGCCATCGCCCGCGCCATCCTGAAAAACGCCCCCATCCTCATCCTCGATGAGGCCACCTCCGCGCTCGACGCTGAAAGCGAATCCCTCGTTCAGGCCGCCCTCGGCAACCTCGTCCAGGGACGCACCGTAGTCGTCATCGCCCACCGCCTCTCCACCGTGCGCCGCGCCCATCGCATCGCCGTCCTCGAAGAAGGACGCGTCACCGCCATCCGTCCCCACGACGAGCTCCTCACAACCTCGCCCACCTACCGCCGCCTCTATCAGCTGCAGTTCAGGGACGTGGCCGACGCGCCGGATCATGGCCTCGATCAGCTCGAGCCCGAATCCGCGCCCTCCGATCAACTGCTGGAAGCCGCCATCTCCCGCGAGACAGAAGACTAAGCATGCCCCTCTATTCCATGACCGGCTTCGCCCGGGTTCAGGTTCGCGTCAACGATCAGCTCGCCTACACCCTCAGCCTCAAAAGCGTGAATCATCGCTTCCTCGACGTGCAGCTCCGCCTCCCCTCCAGCCTCGATGCCCTGGAGATGGACCTCCGCCGCGCCCTCAAGGACGCCCTCGTCCGCGGCCACGTCGAACTCACCCTCTCCGTCGAGCGCTCTACCCAGCAGGCCGCCGGCTACAATCGCGAGCTCGTCGCCGCCTACCTCGCGGCGTTCAGCGCCGCGCGCGAAGAACATGCCCTCACCGGACAGCCCGACCTCAACGCCATCCTCCGCCTCCCCGGCGCACTGCAAAGCGATAACCGCGCCGCCTCCGATGACGACACCGCCGCCCTCACCGCCAGCGTGCAGCGCGAAATCGTTCCCCTCCTCGAACAGCTCAAAGCCATGCGCGCCCGCGAAGGCGACTCCCTCGAAACCATCCTCCACGGCGCCCTCGATCGCCTCGCCCAGGCCGTCGAAGGCGTCGCCCAACTCCGTCCCGAGATCGAGCAGCGTTATCAGGAGCGCCTCACCCAGCGCCTCACCGCCGCCACCGGCAACGAGTTCAACCGCCAGCGCCTCCTCGAAGAAGTTGCCATCCTCGTCGATCGCAGCGACATCTCTGAGGAACTCGCCCGCATGAACACCCACATCGGCCACTTCCGCGAACTGCTCTCCGCCGGCGGCGAAGTGGGCAAGAAACTCGACTTCCTCCTCCAGGAGATGAACCGCGAGGCCAACACCCTGCTCTCCAAAACCGGCGGCCTCGGCGGCAAAGGCACCCGCATCACCGAACTCGGCCTCGCCATGAAAGCCGAGATCGAAAAAGCCCGCGAACAAATCCAGAACGTCGAATGATCCGCAACAACACTCCCGATCACTGACCACTGATCATTGACAACTGACCACCACTCACAAGGACAAAGACAGAACGTGGCAGGCATCCTCTTCATCATCTCGGCTCCCTCCGGCTCCGGCAAAAGCACGCTGGTCAACGAACTCCGCAAGCAGGTCACGGGCGTCGACTTCTCCATCTCCTGGACCACGCGCCAGCCGCGCGGCTCCGAAGAACACGGCCGCGAGTACTACTTCACCAATCGCGCCGAGTTCGAGCGCATGCTCGCCGCCGGCGCTTTCCTGGAACACGCCGAGGTCTTCGGCAACTACTACGGCACTGCCCGCCAATCCCTCGACGACGCCCGCCGCCTCGGCCACGATCTCATCCTCGACATCGACGTGCAGGGCGCTGCGCAGGTGCGCAAGTCCATGCCCGAGGCCGTGGGCATCTTCGTGCTCCCGCCCCGCCCCAAGGAACTGCGCACCCGCCTCCGCAACCGCTTCCGCGCCGAAGGCCAGGTCAACGAGGCCGAGCTCTACCGCCGCCTCAGCGAAGCCAGCAAGGAAATTGAGAATTATCGCGAGTACGGCTATATTTTGATCAATGACATCCTCGACCGGGCCGTGGCCCAGCTGGAAGCCATTGTCCTCGCCGAACGGTATTATCGAAACGGAGAGCCCATCGCGTATCGATCCCGCCGTGTGCTGGAAGTCGCAGCGGCCTGTCGCCAGTCCAACTCCCAGGAACGGCTGAAACCCGTCCTCGAAGCCTTTGGAATCGGCAGCTCTCCTGACCAGCAGCAGTTTAATTTTGAAGAGGATCCCGATGACGATTGAAACTACGTTCGACTCAAACTATCGCAAAGTATTAGTCGCCGCCCGCCGCGCCCGCCAGCTCCAGAGCGGCTCCTCCGCACTCATCCCCACCCAGTCCACCAAGGCCTGCCGCATCGCCCAGGATGAGATCGAAGCCGGCAAGATTGCCTACGTCAAGAAGGACGTCCCCGTGGTCAAGCCGCTCGTCGACGAGTCCGGCATGCCCATCATCGCCCCGTAACGCCACTCGACCTCTGCCCCTCCTTCATCCTTCTCCCCGCGCTTCCCCTGCGTCCGCGTGAACCCGCGCTCCGCCCGCCCCTCAACTGTCCTCTGCTTTACAATCGATCCATGCGCGTTACCGTGGGCGTCACAGGCGGAATCGCTGCCTACAAAGCGGCGGAATTGGTGCGTGCCCTGCAGCGTCAGGCCCTCGAAGTCCACGTCGTCATGACCGAGGCCGCCACCCGCTTCGTCCAGCCCCTCACCTTCGCAGCGCTCTCCGGCCACAAGGTCATCACCGGCCTCTGGGATGAAGCCGGCTCCCCCGAAAGCGCCTACGCCTCCTCCATCGAACACATCGGCGAAGCTCAGGCCACCGATGCCCTCGTCGTCGCGCCTGCCACAGCCAACACCCTCGCCAAATTCGCCCACGGCCTCGCCGACGACTTCCTCACTACCCTCTACCTCGCCACCACCGCGCCCGTGCTCGTCGCCCCCGCCATGAACGTGAACATGTGGGAGCATCCCGCCACCAAGGCCAATCTCGACATCCTGCGCGAGCGCGGCGTGCGCGTCGTCGAGCCCGGCACCGGCGAGCTCGCATGCGGCATGATCGGCGCCGGCCGCATGGCCGAGCCCGACATCATCGCTGAAGCCGTCCTCAACTCCCTCGGCCGCCGTCACGACCTCGCCGGCGAAGTCGTGCTCGTCACCGCCGGTGGCACCCGCGAAGCCCTCGACCCCGTGCGCTTCCTCGGCAATCGCTCCAGCGGCAAAATGGGTTACGCCCTCGCCGAAGCCGCGCAGACCCGCGGCGCCCGCGTCATCCTCATCACCGGCCCTTCGTCCCTCTATCCGCCCTCCCATTGCGAGGTCGTTCGCGTCACCACCGCCGAAGAGATGCGCCAGGCCGTCCTCGACCGCATGAAAGAGGCCACCCTGGTCATCAAGGCCGCCGCCGTCGCCGACTACCGCCCCCGCAACGTCTCGGAGCAGAAGCTCAAGCGCACCGGCCCGCTCACCCTCGAACTCACTCCCACCGAAGACATCCTGGCCGAAGTGGTGCGCGGCCGCGGTCCCGGACAGCTCATCATCGGCTTTGCCGCCGAGACAGAGAACCGCATGGAGAACGGGCGCGCCAAGCTCCTCCGCAAAGGCGCAGACGCCATCGTCGTCAACGATGTCTCCGGCGACCAGGTGGGTATCGACTCCGACTTCAACGCCGCCACCTTCCTGACCGCCTCCACCGCAATCGAACTGCCTCCCATGCCCAAGCGCAAACTCGCCGACCGTATCCTCGACGAGGTTGCCGGCCTCCGCCGCCCGCGGCCCGTCATGATGGAAGTGGAAGGCCTCTCGCCGCAGGACCAGGTGCTCAAGCAGTCGGAGACCGTTACTCCCCGCCGCCAGGTCATCGTGGAGTAGCCCGTGCCAGCACTCGATCCCACCACCAGGCAGGCCCTCGCCGCGCGCCTTCGCTTCTACCGCGACCTCGGCTTCACCGACTTCTACCGCCGCCCGGTCGACCTCACCTCCATCGAAGAAGTGGGTGCCCCCGGTCTCCCGCTGTCAGAGACCGGGGATATTGCAACACCTTCCTCCGTAGCCAGCCTCCCTCCGTCCCATCTCGTTCAGCAGGAGAGCCCCATCGCCCCCCGTAAGCCCATCCTCGCGCCGCCTGCCATTGCAGCCGCCGTTCCCGCTGCCGATCGCCTCGCTGCCCTTCGCGTCATCCAGCAGGAGATCGGCGACTGCACCCGCTGCGCTCTGCACAAGGGGCGCAACAAGATCGTCTTCGCGGATGGATCGCCCAACGCTCGCCTCCTGTTCGTCGGCGAAGGGCCGGGTGCCGACGAAGACGCGCAGGGACTGCCCTTCGTCGGCAAGGCCGGTCAGCTCCTCAACAACATGATCACGGCCATGGGCCTCGAGCGCGAAGAGGTCTACATCGCCAACATCGTCAAGTGCCGCCCCCCGGGCAATCGCACCCCGGAACCGGAAGAGGCCAACACCTGCGCGCCCTTCCTCTTTCAGCAGATCGACGTGGTCCGTCCTGAGGTCATTGTCGCCCTCGGCGCCACTGCATCCACCTATCTGCTGGGCCAGCGCCAGCCCCTCGCCGGCCTCCGCGGCCGCATTCATAACTTCCGCGGCGCCAAACTCATCGTGACTTATCATCCCGCCTTCCTCCTGCGCGATCCACGCCAGAAGAAAGAGGCCTGGGCCGACCTCCAGATCGCCATGCGCGAATTGGGTCTCCAGGTCGCCCCGCGCAGCTGAGCCCTGCGCGCCTCTTCCACCGCGCGGAACGCGAGCCTCTATGCGTCAGCCCTGGCCCATGTCCTCCAACCATGCGCCCCAACCAATCGCCGCACCGCCACCTCAAGCCAGTTTTGTAACAGGGCACGACTTCAGTCGTGCCAAAACTACCCCCCAACGCCCCCCCGCGCGGCCCACAAACCCAAGCGCGAAGTGCGCCGCCAGCGCCGCGCGGAATGCACGCCCCTCCGCGCCGCCCCACGCCCATATCCTCCAACGATGCGCCCCAACCTCATCCAATCGCCGCACCGCCACCTCAAGCCAGTTTTGTAACAGGGCACGACTTCAGTCGTGCCGAAACTGCTCCCAACGACACCCCCCGCGCGGCCTGCGAACCCAAGCGCGAAGTGCGCCGCTAGCGCCGCGCGGAACGCACGTCCCTCCGCACCGCACCTCGCGCGGGGATCAACGGACGCGCCCCAACTTCATCCAATCGCCGCACCGCCACCGTCAAACCCGCTTTGTAACAGGGCACGACTTCAGTCGTGCCGAAACTGCCCCCCCAACAACCCCCCGCGCGGCCCCCAAACCCAAGCGCGAAGTGCGCCGCCGTCGCCGCGCGGAACGCACGCCCCTCCGCTTCGACGCTCGCCCATATCCTCGAATCATGCACTCCAACCTCATCCAAGCGCCGCAACGCAACCGTCAAGAGGCTCATCGCTTGCGCGCGGCTAAGATCGCATGGGCTCCGTACAGGCACCCAAGAGTGCCGACAGCCAAACCCAGCGCATAAAGAGAGGCCCTGCGCCAGATCTGTGCATGCGCGCCTGCCGCCGCGCTCAGTTGTTCGCGAATCAACAACACGCCAAGCGGCAGATTCAACAGAATCGCTGTCCCCGTTCCCGGCGAATAGGAGCGCTTGATCAGGGTCAAGGCGAGGTGTGGAACCACCACGTTGATGACCATGAGCAGCGCGAACCCCGAGAGCACAGTCTGAACAGCTCGATCCTCGGGCCAAACGCAAACACCAACAATCGGAATCCAGATCACAGCGCTGACCAGGGACGTCAGGAGCCAATAAATCTTCCGGTTTGGCTCGAACGGAAGTTTCAGGTTCGTGCGGAACCAGACCGGCAAATACGCGGCTTCCTCAAGATTGTGAAGCGTGACACCAACCCCGAAGCAGATAGCTGTGAGCCTGTAAAGGGAATGCATTGTGCTCCATTCCTCGCACCCGCATCGACATGGAGAGCCCGCTGTTCTGTTGATTGTGCCCGTTCCAGCCATGCCCCACAAGCCTCGTCAAAGCGCACGGATCCCGCCGCTTGCGGAAAGCCTCCCGGTTTGTGCCGGCCTTCAGATGCGTGCGACCTTGAGCCCAGAGGCGAAGCACGACCTGAGCCGGTGAAGCAAAACTAAGCCGCGCAGCGGCAAAGAGCTCCCCTGGGAAGCGAAGGATCTTTGCCCTGGATGGAGTCGCGCCGAAGGCCACGACGCAATCCGGGCGGAGGCCCCAAGTGCCGGTCGAGAGACGCAAGAAACACTGCGCCTTCAGGACGAGCACGCCCCATCCATCGCGGCGGCGCTCCCCCGAAGAACTCCCGGGTGAAGAACCGAACGTTGTGATTTGTAGTGCACCCGCCAGACTCTCCAGGCCCTCGATCGGCCCCAGATTAACGCGGACATTGCAACATGCATGCACAGGATGCACAGGGCAGTACGATCAAGCCCTGAAACGATTCTGGCCGTAAGCTAGTTCTCGCGGTAGTATTGGCAAACTTTCTCGAACACATCCTGATCGCGCTCATGCAAACACAAAACATCGTAGTTGTAGATGGATTTGTGCCCCTTGTGTTGGGCGATCTTGGCGAGGTATCGATGCAGGTCCGCCAGTATCTCGAGCGAGGAAGTCGCCAGCAGCATAAAACCTTGATCGTCCCAGACGGCAAAGTTGCGGTATCCGACTTCGTTCAGTCTCTTGAATAAGGTGTCGGCAAGTTCTCGATCCTGCTCGCCGGATAGCTGATCCTCGAGCAGAACAGCCGGCCGCGCCTCAGCGATCCAATCGATTGCTCCGAGGCAGATCTTGAAGTCGAAGCCGTCGGTATCGGTTTTTACGAAAACGGTTCTGTCGTCCACAAGGTCGCGCAACGGCACGCTCGGCACGCTCTCGTCCCCGCTGCCGCTCTTGAAGGACGCGGTTCCTCCCCAGTGTGCGAGGGATCCACTGATGGATTCCGCGCGATCTGACACCAATGCACGTCGGCACACGACGTCTCCCGGCAGTTTACCCACGTTGCGTTCGAGGAATCGGAAGAAAAAGTCGCTTGCCTCCACCGCAATCAGCTTGCGGGGTTTGGCATAGCTCGCAATGATGGCCGCCGTGTCGCCAATGTTGGCGCCGATATCGATCACCGTCGCATCTCGGTACTTCTCCACCATGAACTTAGCCGTGATCCCGACGCATCGGTCCCGAAACGGCTGAGAAGCGCTCCACTCACGCAGCAGGTGATTACTCGGTATCTCAAGCGTATACTCGCCACACTGCATCGTAACCACGGGATGCCTGCGAAAGTCGCGTTCGCGTTGCTCGTTTCTCCTTTGGCGGAGCGTCTCCTTTACCGAGTCCGGAAGAAGCGCCTTCACTATGCGTTTGACCATATTTGCCTCTATCTGTAGATCATATTGGATCGCAGCGTGCACCCGCGCCGCGCGGAATGCACGCCCCTGCCCGCCGCCACTCGCAGCTTGAAACTTGCGGCTCGCGACATCCGAGGCATCGGCACCAACCAAACTCACCTCATCCAATCGCCGCACCGGCACCCGTAAGCAGCTTTGTAACCACGGCACGACCTTTCAATCGTGCCAAGACTTCTTCCCCCCAGCGATCTCCGCGCGGCCCCAAATCCAAGCGCGAAGTGCTCCTCCAGCGCCGCGCGGAACGCACGCCATTCCGCGCCGGGTTCTCTGGACCAAGCCGCCATGCCTTTCAGCTCACGAAGCCGCAACCACCCGCCTTCAAGCCCCCGCACAAAAATCCGCATGAACCGCGCTCACGAAGGCTTGTCAAAAAGGCGCGGCATTTCAGCCGGGCGCAAACTACTCCCCACAGTAGCAAACGCGCGGTCCACAAATCCAAGCGCGAAGTGCGCCTCCGGCGCCGCGCGGAACGTACGCCCCTCCGTGTCGGTACTCGCGCAGCTTGAAACTTGCGGTTCGCGACATCCGTGGCATCGGCACCAACCAAACTCACGAACTCTTGTAAAAGGAAACGGCTTTTTTCAGCCGGCCCGAAAGAACTCACCCCGAACGATCAACCGCACGGCTCACAAACTCAAGCGCGAAGTGCGCCGCCTGCGCCGCGCGGAACGCACGCCCCTGCGCGCCGCCACTCGCAGCTTGAACCTTGCGGCTCGCGATATCCGTGGCATCTGCACCAACCAAACTCACCGCATCCAACCGCCGCACCGGCACCCGTAAGCAGCTTTGTGACCAGGGCACGACCTTTTCAGTCGTGCCAAGACCCCCCAACGATCTCCGCGCGGCCCACAAACCCGCGCCCGAAGTGAGCCCCCTCCCCGCGCGGAACGCAGGCCCCTCCGTGTCGGTGCTCGCGCAGCTTGAAACTTGCGGCTCGCGACATCCGTGGCATCGGCACCAACCATACTCACGAACTCTTGTAAAAGGACGCGGCTCTTTTCAGCCGGCCCGAAAGAACTCACCCCGAACGATCAACCGCACGGCCCACAAATTCAAGCGCGAAGTGCGCCGCCAGCGCCGCGCGGAACGCACGCCCCTGCGCGCCGCCACTCGCAGCTTGGACCTTGCAGCTCGCGATATCCGTGGCATCTGCACCAACCAAACTCACCGCATCCAACCGCCGCACCGGCACCCGTAAGCAGCTTTGTAACCAGGGCACGACCTTTCAGTCGTGTCGAAACTGCCCCCCAACGACGTCTCCGCGCGGCCCAAAAACCCAAGCGCGAAGTGCTCCTCCAGCGCCGCGCGGAACGCACGCCATTCCGCGCCGGATCCTCTCGCCCGCATCGTCGTGCCGTTCAACTCCGCAACCACCTGCCATCAAGCCCCGCAATTTTCTGCACGAACCGCGCTCGCGAAGCCGTCTCAAAGGGCGCGCCGTTCCAGCTGGGCCGAACCCGCCACACACCCAACCACGTCTCGCGCGTCCCAAAAACCCAAGCGCGAAGGCCGCCGCCAGGGCCGCGCGGAACGCACTTCCCTCCACGCCGGCTCCTTCCCACCCCCCTGACATTCCGTGAGTCGCCATTTCCAATGAGCGAAACCGCGCCCACTCGATGAATACCTCTCACGCGCCCAAAGTGGATATAAATACTCTTTTTGTCTGTTTACTGCATTTATAGTAATAAAAAACCACGAAAATTTGGCGAAGCTGCGCTGCAACGTGATCCAGATCACGCTTACTCGTCATCGAAATCGCCAACGTCTCCGCCCCTCCGCGCAGGCTGACAGCTGGCCCCCTGTCCCATCTCCTGTGGAAAACCTGTCAAGTCCCCCTCCTCCGAAATACGGCGAAACTCCAACAAAACAAAGCGAAAATAATTTTGGAAAATTTGGGGATTAATTCTTGCAGCCTGCCATACTGGATTAGACATCGAAAATCACCGGCCACAAAGCCCGCCACGTGCGGGCTTCTGTTTTTACCCCCTAGCGTCAGCGTCCGTCCAGCAGCTAAACCATGCGCGATGTGCCTCTTCGGGTTCGTCACCCGGCAATCCCGCACCAGAAACGAAAGGAGTGACCCCGATCGCCCGCCGCTCGCGCATCCCTTGCCCCAGACACCGCGCGGAGCCACCGGCGGTGTGCTAAATCACATTCGACCCGCAAATTGCCCAAATTCGGGTCCATGCCCTGAATTCAGGCTATTTGCCCGTTTTTAATTTGTGTCCGCCATCAAAGCGGCTGAATGAAGGGCGGGGCGCGTCCAAGCAATCCATGGGACATTGGGACCCGAGTCTCCCCATCACCTCCAGCGAGGAGCCGGCCTGGACGCGCGAAGCCGAGGAGTGCTACCGCGACGCCATCCGGACCCTCCTCCGCGCCGATGTTCCCTTCGTCGTCGGCGGCGCCTTCGCCGTGCACCGCCACACCGGCGTGTGGCGGCCCACCAAGGACCTGGACATTTTTCTCGTCCCGGCCCGGATCCCGGACGCGTTCGCCTGCCTGCAGGCGGAGGGGTTTGTCACCAGCGTCGAGGACCCGGTGTGGCTGGCAAAGGCCCGGCGGGGCCATGCCTTCGTCGACCTGATCACCGGGGTGGGCAACGCCAGCCTGGTGGTCACCGAGGACTGGATCTCGCGCGGCCAGCGCGAGATCGTGCTGGGGGTTCCCTGCACGGTCCTGCCCCCGGAGGAGTGTGTCGCCTCCAAGACCTTTGTCGCTTTCCGGGAGCGCTTTGACGGTGCGGATGTGGTTCACCTCATCAAGGCGTGCGGGCCGCAGATGGACTGGGACCGCGTGCTGCAGCTCATGGATGGGCACTGGGAGCTGCTGTACTGGTCTCTGGTGCTCTACGCGTATGTTTACCCGGCGCGCGCCGACCAGGTGCCGGCGTCGGTGTGGGAGGAGCTGACGCGGCGGTTTGCGGAGCGGGTGCGCCATCCGGACCGGAATGCCCCCTTTCGCGGGTCGCTGGTCGACCCCCGGATGTTCGCCATCGACGTGGAAGAGTGGGGCGAACGCAACCTGTACCAGGAGTTTTGTTCGAGCCATCCCTGCCGGATGGCGAAGGAACCTATGACGGAGAACGAGGAATGAGGCTGGCAGCGGTAGCCGATATTCATCTGAAGACCGAGGATCACGAGAAGAATGTGCGTGCCTTCACGGCCGTCAACGAGCTGGCGGACGCGCTGGTGATCGCAGGCGACTTTACCAATCACGGGCTGCCCGAGGAGATGCGGGCGTGCCTGGCGGTGCTCGAGCAGGTGCATATCCCGATCATTGGGGTGCTGGGCAATCACGACCACGAGAGCGGCCACCAGGATGAGCTGGCCGGGCTGCTGCGGGTGGCTGGGGTACACCTGCTGGACGGGCACTGTTTCGAGGTGAACGGGGTCGGATTTGCGGGGACGAAGGGCTTTTGCGGGGGCTTTTCCCCGTATGAGCTAATGCCTTTCGGCGAAGGGGGGATCAAGAACTTTGTCGAGATCGCGGAGCGCGAGGCGATCAAGCTGGATTTCGGGCTGGAGCAGCTCAAGACCCCCATCAAGGTGGCGATTATGCACTATGCGCCGATCAAGGAGACGGTGGTGGGAGAGCCGGAGCCGATCTTCCCGTTCCTGGGGAGTTCACGGCTGCAGCGAGCCCTGGACAAGCACAAGCCGGCGATGGCGGTTCACGGGCATGCCCATCACGGAACCTTTGCGGGCGAGTCGAAGGGCGGGGTGCGGGTGCACAACGTGGCTCTCCCGATTCTGCGGGAGCGCGGGGAGGAGCACCCTTTCACGCTGTTCACGCTCTGAGCGAGGGAGACGGGATCAGAAGTTGACGGCGGTGGTGAAGTCGTCTGAGATGGTGCTGTCGCCAGCAGCGTGGGCGCCGGCTGCCCGGGAGCTGTTGGCGAGGCACTTGCGGCCGCGCTGGGTGATGAAGAACCAGCTGGACGCGAAGGCGGGCGAGTTGCGCTTCACCGGGGTGATATAGGGCGGGTCGGCGTGGAGGAGGAAGGCGCTGACAAGCTTGTCCCCGATGAGGCTGAGGAGCTTGTTGTAGAGCAACTGGGAGTTGCCTTTGCCGGTTTCGACGCGACGGCCGATTTTGGCGACGATGGCATCGAGAGTGACAAAGTCGTCGCATACGGCGCGCAGAAGCAAACGGTCCAATTCGTCTGTCCTTCTCATCTTCGGCTTCCATCGCTTTCACGAGTGCAGGGGAGTTACCCCGCGACTCAGGGTGACGGCATGAGAACAAGACAGCTAAACAGCGCGGACGGGCGCCGTTGAGTCAAGCATGGTGCGGCAAGCTCTCCGAGTCGGTTGATGCATCGTGATGGCCATGACGACGTAGGGCAACATAGAACCCAGGCGTCTGCGCCAGACCCGAACTTCCCACAGACAAAATGAACAGCAATCGATCGTGCCAGTTTCGTTTGCGTGCTCTGTTCCGACCCGATGGCGGTTCAGCGTGGGAGAAAGTCGCACGACGAGCTACAGAGGGGCAGATGCTGAAGGCCGATCACCCTCCCGCGCGAGGCGGTGCGTGCGACCTGAATTGTGGGAATTTTCTTTGGCGTGGAAACGGGAGTCAAGTGACGATTTGTTCATCTTGGGGCCCGCCTGTGGAGAACGCTCCGTCTTTCAGGGAGGAGCAAGAGGAGTTACGGACACGGCAGCTCAATCGTTTGAGCAGAAAGACTGCCTGCTCGGGGACGCCGGTTGATTGCACGGGGTTTTCATCCGGTGAAATGCGCGGCCGTCGATGCGACGGACTTGCCACGACCGGAAGTGAGCGTGAGCCGGAGGGGGTTCTTAGTAAGGTACGCGCAGTTGGATTAGCGGGATGGATCGAAGGGAAACGATTGTTTGCGGCATGCGCGGGGGCGGGGGCGGGGGCGGGGAGGAGAAGGCGGGAGACCCGTTCGGATCGCCCGCCAAGAGCCATTACAGGAGGTGCTTCGCCTTACTCATGAACATGGCGTGGAAGTTACGCCGGGTGTTGGAAGCCGCTGGGTTTGGCGCGACCGGGCTGGGGGCGGCGATCGCCTGAGGCTCGGCGGCGATGCGCGGAGACCGCGTCCGGTTATGGGTACGAGAGCGGAAGTCGCAGCTTGCGCAGATGAGCCAGCTGCGGCATTCATTGGCATGGTGGGGCGTGAAGCAAACCGAAACCGAGTGCTGATCGCACTCGGGACACTGAAGACCGTCGAGCATCCCGCTGGCTAACTGGGAGAGCAAACGGGTATAGGTCTCCGCCGAAGTACGTGTTTCTGAGTCTGATAGTGTCATTTTGTTTTTTGCTCAGAGATTGGGCTTCGCAAACGTGAGCTGGGGAATTGTTGCGAGAAGTCAAAGATACAGGAGGGATAGTGATAGCGGAAGGAAATTCTTCGACAATTGTTCGCGAGAGGAGAGGCTTGGGAGCACGCACGGGGCGCGAGTTGCGAGAGACGAGAAGCGAGAGGCGAGAGAGGAGGCGGAGGGGCGTGCGTTCCGAGCGGCGCTGGGGGCGCACTTTGCTTTGCGCTTGGGTTTGTGGGCCGCGCGGATTGATCGTTTGGGTGAGTTCTTTCGGCCCGGGTCATTCGCTGCGGAGGGCAGTGGTGGGGTCGACGCGCATGGCGCGGCGGGCGGGAACGCTGGTGGCTGCGATGGCGATCACGATGGTCAGCGCCAGCACGATTGGGTACACGATTGGCGCGGCGAACTCGATGCCGGGAAACATCGAGTCGAACAAGCGGCCAAGGGGCAGCGCAAACAGCAGCCCGATGCTCGAGGCGATGGCGGTGATCTTCAGGCCTTCGCCGAGAATCATGGTGGAGATGGCGGCTGGTTTTGCGCCCAGGGCCAGGCGGATCCCAAACTCCTGCGTCCTTTGGCGGACGGAGTACGCAATCAGGCCGTAGATGCCGATGGCGGCGAGCGCCAGCGCCAGGCATGCGAAGGTGGCGAGGATATCCATGAATGCAGGCCTTCCATCATGCTGCTTGTCGAGCACTTCGTCCATGCTCATGACATTGAGCAGGGGCAACTCCGGATCGAGTTCTGCGACCAGACGTCGCAGCGCCGGAACCATGCTTTCCGGGGTGGTGGCTTGTCCATGCAGCATCAGGGAGAACATTCCCGTGGTCGGCCGCTGTTCGAAGGGTTCATAGACCATGGGGTCAACGCGCGTCTCCTCGGAGTAGCTTTTGACGTTGCTCACCACGCCGATGATCCGTGCCCACGCGGGTGGAGCTGCATCATTCCTCTCAAGCAATACGAGCCGGCCCACGGCATCGCCGCGTCCAAGGTAGCGTTCGACGAACCGCTGATTGACCACGACGACCCGCGGAGCGCTGGCATGGTCCTGTTCGGTGAAGGTACGGCCGTACAGAGCGGCGATGCCCGCAGCCGCAAAGAACTCCGAGGTGACGCTTGCGTGCTCGGTGGTGCGTGGCTGGCTCGGCGGCGGGTCAGGTAGGCCCTGGATGTGCAGCCTTACGCTCTCCGCACCTGCCGAGGGCAGATTCTGCGTGACCGCCGCGCTTTCGACGCCGACGATCTGGTGGGCTTTCCTCAGCAACTCACGGACGAAGCGTTCGCGAGAAGCTGCATCGGGATAGCGCGCGTCCAGCGTCAGCCCTGCCGTGAGCAGATGATCGGTGCGGAATCCGAGCGGCTGGTGATCGAGGGCGTAGATACCGCGAAGCAGCAGGCCGACGCCGGTTAGAAGAAACAAGGCAATTGCGATCTCGGCAGACACCAAGAGGGTCCGCACGCGGTTGCGCCCCTGGCCCGCGGTCGCGGTTCGTCCTCCGTTCTTGAGAGGGGTGCCAATTTCGGTGTGCGAAGCTCTCCAGGCCGGGACGAGGCTCGACAAGACGGCCGCGAGCAGGGTGAGCGCCGCGGAGAACCCGAGCACTTTTCCATCCAGGTTCAACGACACGGCTGCGATGCCCTCGTTGAATGCCAAGAGCGAGCGCATGATCCGGATTCCCGCCCAGGTGAGAGCCAATCCCGCGGTTCCGCCCAGTGAGGCGATGGTGAGTCCCTCGATGAGCAACTGGCGCACGATGCGCCAGCGGCTGGCTCCGAGTGAAGCCCGGATGGCGACTTCCTTCTGGCGTGCCGCGGCCCGCGTCAGCAGGAGTCCGGAGACGTTCGCGCAGGCAATCAGCAAGACGAACGCAACCCCAACCATCATTACGGCGAGCGATTGCGCGATGTCGTAGGCGCGCAGCAGGTAGTCTTTCAAGGTCCGCACGGATGCGCTCCATCGGCCCTCGCTGTCGGGGTAGTCGGCGGCGGCGCGACGGGCGAGGCGTTTGGCTTCCGCGCCGGCCTGGGCCAGAGTGATGTGAGGCGCCAGACGAGCAAAGACGAGGAGGTCCCGGGCGCGGCGGGCGTCGGGGGCAAGATCGGCGGCCGTGATGGTGAGCGGTGTCCAGAGCTGCGGCGTCAACCACATCAACCGGAAGTCCGCGCCCATGACGCCGATCACGGTGTAGTCGGTTCGATTGAGCCGGATGGTGCGGCCGACGATGCCGGGATCCGACCCGAACTTGCGCATCCACAGTCCGTGACTGAGCACGACGACGTGACTTTGCTCTGGCTGATCTTCGTTTGGCAGGA
This sequence comes from Acidobacteria bacterium AB60, assembly GCA_008682415.1. GTDB lineage: Bacteria > Acidobacteriota > Terriglobia > Terriglobales > Acidobacteriaceae > Telmatobacter. The sequence continues at coordinate 215,983 of VANK01000010.1, forward strand.
ATCCGCGCCCTAACAGCGGGGCCGCGCCGAAGAGGTTGAAGTAGTTGGGAGACACCGCGGCGTAGTGGATGGCTTCGGGCTGGTCGTTGTGGCCGCCCAATGTTCCAGACAAGCCGTCATGGGCGGCGGCTGCCTGAGCGAACACCTTGTTGTCGGCGAGCACAGCGGCATAGGCCGGAGCCGATATGTCATGCACGTCGGGGAGGAAGGTGGAGTCGGGCTTTACGGCCGAGACCACCACGACCTTGTCGGCATCGCGTTCCGGCAGGTCGGGCATGAGCCATGCGCTGACCACGCTGAAGATGGTTCCATTGACGGCAATGCCGAGAGCGAGGGTCGACACGGCGGTGAGGGTGAAGCCGGGCGATTTGATCAGCTGGCGCACGGCGAAGCGGGCGTCGGCCGCAATGCTCGCGAGGGTGAGCCATTGCCAGACCTCGCGGCCGCGCTGTTCGATGAGGGTGACGTTGCCGAAGGCGCGGCGGGCGGCTTGTTCCGCCTGCTGGCGGGTCATGCCGCGATCGATGAGGTCGGCGATCTGTTCTTCCAGGTGCTCGCGGATGCTTTCGTTGAGCTCCGCATAGCGGCGACGGCGAGAGAACAAGTTTCCGAGCCAGTTCATCGCGTGTCTCCTACTGCCCCGCCAGGGCGAGGACGCGGGTGACTCCGGCGAACATCTTTTCGACGCTGGCGAGTTCCTGTTCGAGGTGCTTTCTGCCGGCGTCAGTGAGTTTGAAGACGCGCACAGGGCGATTGCGGGCGGAGAGTCCCATCTCGGTTTCGAGCCAGCCGCTCTTGAGCATGCGCTGGAGGGCGGGATAGAGGGAGCCCTCTTCGATCTGGAGGTAGTCTTCGGAGATGTCTTTGAGGCGTTGGGCGAGGGCGTACCCGTGCATGGGCTTCCAGTTGAGGCTCCTGAGGATCATGAGCTCGAGGGCGCCGGGGAAGAGGTCGCGGTGCTGGGATCGTTTGACCATGGGCTGAATGGTACATCCCAACTAGTATTTTGAAACAAGTATTTTTAAGCAGGTATATTCAGGCGCGAGTCAAGGCCAGACGGCAGTGTTTTTCTTGTTGTCAAAACTTTTGACAAAACAAGCTTAATTTATTGTTTCCGCAACGTTTGTCAGCTTGTTGCAAATTGACCGAGAGCACATAAAAGTGCTTGAGCAGCAGCAAATCCGGAAAACTCCATTACCCCGAATCTGGGCAAGCACGGGATGGTGTCAGCGCGCGCAGTCATGGATATACGGCGCCATCCGCAACCAGGAGGGGAATACAAATGTTGAGGAGAATGGGGAGCATTTGCGCGTGGGGACTGATCGGAGCCGCGACGGCGGCGGTATCCGCGCAGTCGTTCCGGGTTCAGTGTCCCAACAGCACTATCACGCATCCCGGGCTCACGAACGATAAAGAGCCAGCCTATACCGGTGCGACGTTTACGGGGACCAATGGATACCCGGCGGCGCCTGCCAATGTAAACGGAGCCATTAAGTGCCAGCAGATTTCGGGTGGTGACGGTTACGCCACGATGGCGGACGGCACGCAGACGTACATGTTCTCGTTCGGACCTTTGTCGGGGCTGGCGAACATCGCGGCCGGCAAGCCGGGCACGGAGTTCCCCTCGGAGTTCAACACGCTGTACACCAGCTCGACGCCTCTGGCGCCCGGGGATCCGGCGACCACGGACGGGACGACGCCGGACCTGACGAAGTTCACGTTCAATGGCGCGGTGGGCCTGGCGATCGATACGGACGCGATGGGCGACGGCAAGTGCACGGGGACGGCCTGCATCAACGGCCACGTGGACCCGCGGCCGATCATGGACATCGCGGTGATGAATGGAAACATTCCGGCGCCGCTGATGGCGATTGACGAGGACGACGAGTTTTTCCTGACGCTCACGAACGTGGGCATGATCATGCGTCCGGACCTCTTCGAGCAGCACACGGTGCACTTCCACGGTTATCCGAACGCTTCGGCGTTCTACGACGGTGTGCCGGATGCTTCGGTGGCGATCAACATCGGCGGCAGCTTCACGTACTACTACCTGGCTCCCGACGCGGGCACGTACTTCTATCACTGCCACATCACGCCTCCGGAGCACCTGCAGATGGGCATGGTGGGACAGATCTACGTGCGTCCGCGGCAGAACCGACTGCCTTCGACGATGACGCTGTACCAAGGGCTGCAGGCGCAGCAGAAGGATCTGCGGACGGGCTGCAATCCGGACGCGGACATTCTTTGTTCGAATCCTCTGCCCGCGGGCGGAGACGACGGCATTTCCGGCGGCTTCGACACGGCGACGAACACGGCGACCAAGATGTACGCCTACAACGACGGCGACGGGTCGACGGCCTACGACGTGGAGTATCCGATCCAGATTCACGGTTTCGATCCCAACTTCCACTTTGTGGGCATGACGTTCAACCCGGAAGGTTTCGCGGACATGAAGGACAAGTATTTCCTTCTGAACGGGCGCAGCTATCCGGACACGATTCATGACGGCCCGATGCAGACGCAGTCGGCGGACGGGGCGAGCCACTTCTCGCAGCCGCTGCCGGCAGTGATCACGCTGAAGGCGGGGCAGAAGGCGCTGCTGCGGATCTCGGATCTGGATGTTTCGGAGTATCAGACGCTGGCGTCGCTGGGGATTCCGATGAAGGTGATCGGCTATAACGCCAAGCTGCTGCGCGACCAGGAAGGCCACAACATGTACTACACCACCAACTCGATCACGCTTGGTGGCGGCGAGTCGCTGGACGTGATTCTGGACAGCACGGGCGTACCGGCGGGCACCTACTTCCTGTACACGCCCAATCTCGATCACCTGTCGAACGACGCGGAGAACTTCGGCGGGCTCATGACCGAAGTGCATATCAACTAGGAGAGCAGCCATGAGGCCTAAGACTATGAGACACGCCTTGATAAAGACACGAACGCTGCTGGCGGCAGTGATTGCGGTGGCAGTGCATGCGGTAACGGCCCATGCTGCGGCTCCGGGAATTACGGGGCCAACCTTCAACCTGACAGCACAGCCCGCGTACCTGACGGAGCCGGACGGCCAGTCTGTGTATTCGTGGGGATATGGATGCAGCGCGCAGCCGGCGGGATGGGCTCCTGCCGCGATAGCGCCGCCCACGGGCGGATGTCCGAACATGCAGGTGCCCGGACCGACGCTGATTGTGAAGGAAGGCGACACCGTTACGGTGAAGCTGACCAACAATCTGCCTGCCTCTGCGGGGAACACGTCGATTCTGTTTCCGGGATTCACGATGCAGCCGTTCACGGACGGGACCGCCGGACTGCTGACCCAGGAAGCTGCGCCGGGGCAGACGGTGACGTATACGTTTGTGGCTTCGGGGCCGGGGACGCGCGCTTACTACAGCGGCACGCAGAGCGATCTGCAGGTCGAGATGGGGATGTACGGGGCGATCATCGTGCTGCCCAGCAATGTTCCGGCGGCGTGCACGGCGGGTCTTCCGCTGACGAATCCGGGAGCGAATGCGATTGCGAAGGGCGTGACGTCGCAGGCGCACATTGGTGTGCAGGAGGGGGATTTCCGGCTGGCGGCGGCGGCGTATGACAACGCCAAGACCTGCTACGACCGCGAGTACCTGTTCCAGTTCTCGGAGATGGATCCGAACATTCACACGCAGGCGGAGAGCCAGGTGGCGGCATGCAATGCGCCGGGCGCGCCGGTTCCCTGCACCCTGCAGGTGCCTACGGAGCCGTATCATCCCGCGTACTTCATGATCAACGGGCGTTCGATGCCGGATGACATGGATCCCAATTATTCGGTGCAGTATCCGCACCAGCCGTACAACGGGAATCCGCACATGCATCCAGGCGAGCTGGTGTTATTGCGCATTATCGGGCAGGGACGCTGGCAGCATCCGTTCCACGAGCATGCCAACCACGTGCGCATCCTGGCGCGGGACGGCAACCTGATCCTGACGCCGGACGGCAACGCGCTGGCGGGTCCTGCGCTGTTTACGACGACGACCACACCGGGCCTGGCGATGGACGGGATCTTTTACTACACCGGGCGCGGCCTGAACTGGGACATGTACGGACACAACCCGAAGTCGGGGAACAAGACGGCGTTCAACGTTGATCCTGCGTGCGTAGCGGATGTGAACGGATACTACACGGCGGATCCGACGGCGGTGAACTACTTCGAGTGGTGCCAGGATCACGAGAAGCCAGTGCAGGCTTATCCGACGGGCGACATCACGGGCGGTGGTCCGGTGACGCTTCCGGATCCGAACATTCTGACCAACGGTGCATGGTACGGGGGCAGTCCTTATCTCGGACCGAGCGCAACATCCCGGGCGGTGGGCATTACGGGCACGACGCCTCCTGCGGGAACGATTGCGAACTCACCTAGCGGCGAGGCTGGCTTTGCGTTCATGTGGCACTCCCACAACGAGCGCGAGATTACAACCAACAATGCGTTTCCCGGGGGAATGATGATGATGATGCTGGTGGATTCCCGGGAATTCGTAATTGACGAGACCAACTAGGAGAACGGATATGCGAAAGAATACCTTGAAAGCTATTTTGAAAAGAGCAGCGCAGGGAGCGGCTGTTCTCCTGTTGGGTGCGGGGCTGGCGCAAGCACAGACTGCAGTAAGTCTGACGGCTGCGCCCGCGAACGCGACTCTGCCGGACGGTTCTTCGGTTCCGATGTGGGGGTACACGTGCGGTTCTGCGACGAGCGGATCGTGCGCGGCGCTCAACCCGTCGGCGGCCGGGGGCTGGTCGCCGGTGGTCATCACCGTTCCGTACAGCGGAGCGTCCACCAGCCTTTCGATCACATTGACCAACAATCTTCCCGCGCCGGTGCCGACGTCGGTGACGATCGTGGGCCAACTGGGCGGGGGTCTGGGCACGAACGTTACGAAGAAGCCGAGCCCGGTTCACGACAACCAGGGCACGACGTGGCCGATTGCGAATTCGGGGCCGGTGTTTACGCCTCCCGCGCAGGCGGACCGCGTGGAGTCGTTTGCGACGGAGGTTGCGTCGGGAGCGACGAGCGGGGCTCTGACCTGGACGGGAATGCGTCCGGGCACGTACCTTCTTGAGTCGGGCACGCATCCTTCGATTCAGGGTCCGATGGGCCTGTACGGCATTGTGGTGGTGACCACGGCGCCGACCGGTTCGGGGAACACGGGGGTTGCGTACACGGGCGTGAACTACGCGGCGGAACTTCCGCTGCTGTTCAGCGAAATCGATCCGGTGCAGAACACGGCGGTTGCGACCGCAGTGGGGACGCCGGGATTCAGTGAGACGGCTACACTGGGCGCCTTTTTGAAGGGGCCGGTGATGTCGATCAACCTGACGAGTGGCGGGCAGAACTACACGTCGGCGCCGACGGTGAACTTTGTCGGGGGCAATCCTGCTCCTGGCGGGAATGCCAGCGCGACGGCGGTGATCGATACGGATTCGAACAGCCCGACGTTCGGTCAGATCACGGAGATCGACATTGTGAACGGCGGCAACTACACGTCGGCTCCGTCGATCCAGATCAGCGGCGGCGGCGGCAGCGGAGCGCAGGCGGTAGCGGCTCTGCAACTGGCGAACAATGCCAAGGCTCACTGCAGCGGTGGCGCGGCTGCGTGCTATCCGGCGGTGGTGAACTACACGCCTCTCTACTACCTCATTAACGGGACGGCCTTCAACAAGACCAGTTCTTCGGCCTCGCTGTTCGCGGTGACGCCGGGAACGGGCGTGACGGGCGACGTGCTGGTGCGCATGGTGAACGCCGGTTTGCGCATGCACGTGCCGAGCATCGTGGGATCGCAGCCTTCGTCCTTGTCTCCGGCAGCTGCCGGGACGGGCGGCTTCTCGCTGGTGGCGGAAGACGGCAATGCACTGCCGGGCGTGCCGCGCATCCAGAGCGAAGTGTTCATGGCGGCGGGCAAGACCTACGATGTGATGATCAAGGCGCCGACGAGCGGCAACGCTCTGCCGGTGTTTGACCGCGAACTGAGCTTGTCGGGCAATGCGATTGCGCGCGATTCGGGCATGCTGGGCTATATCAGCGTGAACGGCGCGGGCTTGCCGACGGCCCCGGTGCAGGCGCAGGCCAATCCGGACACGTACAACGCGATCCTGGCCGGACAGACTTTCACGGTGGCGGATCCCAGCAAGGGTGTTCTTGGAAACGACCTGAACGTGTTTGGCGTCAAGGTCAAGACGCAGCCGACCAAGGGAACGGTGACGTTGAACGCGGACGGCACGTTTACCTATGTTGCCAACGCCAACTGGAGCGGGGGCGATACGTTTGGTTACTGCGGCAACGGCGCGACCAGCGGCAATGCCTGCACCACAGTCACTCTGAATCCCGCGGCGATCGAGAGCGCTTCGGGGATTACGTGCTCGGGACAGACGTTCAACTCGAGCATGGCGAAGAACCTGAAGATCAGCGCGCCGGGCGTGCTTTCCGGCTGCGTTGACGGCAAGGGATTCCCGCTGACGGTGAACGCGGCGAGCGTTTCGCCGGCCAACGGCCTGACGGTAAGCGTGGATGCGAACGGTGCATTCCAGGCGAGCGTGAGCTCTCCGGGCGTGTACACGTTCTCGTTCAAGGCGCAGAACGCGCAGGGCACGGTGGCAGCGGCGGCGACGACGGTGACGCTGACCTTCCCACAGCCGAGCAACCTGAAGATCACGGTTCTGGATGGCGCGGATCACACCACGACGATCTCGGAGTATCGCTGGATCATCGAGGAAGACCGCACGTTCTTCCAGGACCCGAAGTGCACGAAGAATCCTCCTGCGGCGGGGTGCCCGAACAGCGCCAACGGGGTGGTGCCGAACTTTGGCACGAACTTCCACACCAGCTACATGCCGCTGATCGCGTCGGGCTGCAACTCCGACCTGGCCTGCGGCAACAACCAGACGGTGAATGGTCAGCCTTTTGCGCAGGAAGTTGTCACCAACCCGGGCGACGTGGGTCTTTGCAGTCCGTCGACGCCTTTGGTGAAGAACTGCCTGGATCCCAACAAGCGCTACTACATTTCGATTCTGCCCGCGGATGCGGCTCAGCCGTTCATCAGCGGTTACACCGGATCGCCTGACTGCTCGCAGGCGGGCGCTCTGCTGGGCAAGTGCGGACACGGCATGGGTGGTGCGCCGATTCCGGCGGGATCGCACAGCAACCAGGCGATCACGATCCTGACGGAGCCGAGCCCGTATCCTCCGGCGACGCTGTCGGGCTTTGTGTTCGAAGACGATTATCCGCTCAATGGTGAAGTGGACACAGGCGGCGGCGTGGACATCATTTCGCCGAACGAGCCGGGTCTGGGCGGTTTCCAGATCACTATCTCCGACAACGCGGGCGGCACGGGCGACTCGACCGGCAACCCGACCTATGACATGTTCAACATGCCGCTGAGCAACAGCCTCGCCGGCACGCTGGATCCGACTAACGGAAACGATGCCTGCCCGATCTCGCCGCAGATCAGCGCTTCTTCGCAGAGCGGGGACAGCACGCAGAACGGCATTACCGGCATGATTGTCACCTGCCCGAAGTTTGAGTCGGATGGCAAGACCATGTCTCCTTTAGCCGGCCAGTTTGTGGTGAAGAACCTGTGGCCGGGACGGTATGGTGTGACGGCGAACCCTGGGGCGGACCGCATTGCCCGGGGCGAGGAGTGGCTCCAGACCAACACGCTTGACGGCCAGAAGGCGCACGACTCGTTCATGCGCATCGGGGAACCGGGATACTTCCAGGAGTTTGGTCCTGCCGGTTATCACGTAGTGATCGGCTTCGCCAACCCCAAGATCATCAACGACCGCCTGGCGGGCCAGTGCGCTTCCGCCTCGGCAGACTGCACGCACGAGGTCAGGGGACACGTGACGACGGCGCGCATGAGCCGCACGCCGGACGAGCGTCTCTATGGCAGCGGCACGCATGACGCGTATGCCTTCACCCAGTGCTACATCTCTCTGGGCGATCCGGACGGCGCGGACTTTGCGTTCACCAAGTGCGATGATGCGGGCAACTTCGACTTCAAGGGCATCCCGGCGGGCAATTGGAAGATTACGACCTTCGACCAGTGGAACGACCAGGTTGTGGACGGCATCACCACCCCGGTGGGCATGTGCGATCCTTCGTGGAACACCAACCTGGGCACTGGTGTGGACATCTCCAAGTGCAAGGCAGTTGTGGACATGGGGGAGGTTGCAGTTCACCAGTGGCAGTCGGACATCTATACCCGTACGTTCCTGGACACCGACTACACCGGCGTCTCCACCGACCAGAAGCCGGGTCTTCCGCTGGTGGCGACCAACATTCGCTTCCGCGACGGCAGCTTCTCCAACTTCAACACCACGGACCTGAACGGGTACGCGACCTTCAACGAAGTATTCCCGCTGTTCAACTGGTACGTGGTGGAGACCGACACGACCCGCTTCAAGAGCACGGGTACGCACGTGATCTATGACTCGGGCGGTCCGGCTGACAACACGCAGCCGGGTGGCTCTCCCTGCTACCCGACCGGCACGACCAGCAAGCCCTGCGGCAACTCGCAGACGGCAGCCAACCTGGCCAACACCTATGAGCCGAACGCGCTTCCGTCGGATCTTTCGATTCCTGGATCGGTGTACTGCGACGACGCGGACTGCACGAACGAAGTGAAGGCCGGCGGCGTGGGCAACGGGCCCAAGAAGAGCGATCCGAGCAAGCACTCCACCGGCCGTATCGATGCGGCGTGGGTGCAGATGTACGGCTGGCAGGGCTTCTCCGGCCAGGCGAACTTCCTGGAGTTCGGCAAGCGGCCCTTCGCGGACGGCGAAAACGGCGGTATTCAGGGTCATGTGGTGTATGCCTCGACCCGTCCGTTCGATAATCCGATGTTGCTTCTGCAGCTCAGCTGGGAGCCTCTGATCCCGCACGTGCGCCTCAACCTGTACAAGGAAGGCGTTGCGGACGATGGCGTGACCAAGACGCTCAGCCTGATCGACTACACCGAAACCACCAGCTTCGACGATTGGGCGCAGGGTTTCCGTGCCGACGGTGTTCCGAACATGAACTGCCCCGGCCAGGGAACCGACACCAGCGAGATGAAGGATCCGTACTACTGGTTCGGACTGAAGGATCAGCCGCAGTACCTGGATCTGTACAACAACAACGGAACCCCCAGCCACTCCATGCCGCACGATGCGCAGTTCAAGTGCTATGACGGCATGCACAACTGGAACCAGCTGCAGCCGGCTCCCTACGACGGTTATTACAGCTTCCCGAGCGTTACCTCGCGGGATCTGAACACCGGCGTAGCGACGGGCACCAACTGCACCGCCTGCACGAAGAACCCTGACGTAACCGACAAGCAGCGCTACGGAACGCCGATGCTTCCTGACGGCAAGTACGTGGTGGAGGTTGTGATTCCTCCGGGCTACGAGCTGGTGAAGGAAGAAGACAAGAACATCCTGATCGGCGACAACTTCATCGCTCCGGCGACGCAGCAGTTCGGCGGTCTGGGCTCGGTGTTCATCCTTCCTGACCAGGCGGAGATCCTGGGCGGGTACAACAGCAACAACGGACAGAACCCCACCAACAGCCTGGGCCGCAATCCGAGCCTTCCCAGCCACGAAGCCGATACCGGTTCGGATGAATCGTACTGGCCGTGCGTGGGCGAGATGCGGATTGTTCCCGACTACATCAGCCTGTTCCCGGGATCGGGGGAAGTTGCTCCGTTCGCGGGGGCGAAGCGTCCTCTGTGCGATCGCAAGGAAGTGACGCTGACCGACCAGACGACGGTGCTGACGAAGTTCTACCTGTTCACGCCGACGCACGTTGCATCGCACTTCACCGGCCAGATCACGGATGACTTCTCTGCTGAGTTCGATCCGTACTCTCCGGCGTTTGGTGAGAAGTTCGCTCCTGCTTATGTTCCGGTGGGCGTGAAGGACTGGGCGGGCAACGAGATCAACCGCGTGTACGCCGATGCCTGGGGCGTGTACGACGGCCTGAACTACTCCACGTGGGAGGTAAATCCGCCGAACCCGACGGGTTATGGACCGACCATGATGGTGATGTGCATGAACGATTCGGGCCCGATCACGGATCCGAACAACCCCAACGCGAAGATCACCGATCCTCTGTTCCAGAGCGGGTACAGCAACTTCTGCTACGAGTTGCCGTTCATGCCTGGCCAGACGGGTTACTTCGATACGCCTGTGGTTCCGACGTCGGCCTTCGCCGGCGGGTACAACACGCCGGATTGCTCCTACCCCGCTGCGACGCCTGCCGTCGCCGAGGTGGATGGCGACGGTGTGGGACCGTGGATCGCCGGAATCAAGGGTTCGGTGGTCAAGGTCAACATTGTGAACGGCGGCAGCGGCTACACCAGCGTTCCTGCCGTAACCTTCAACAACACGGGAACGGGTGGAACGGGCGTGGCCGGAACGGCGGTCATCTCCGGAACGGTAACGCGTGTGAACGTGACCAATGGCGGCCGTGGCTACACGAGCATTCCGACTGTCACCTTTGCGGGTGGTGGCGGCAGCGGCGCGGCAGGCACGGCGGTGATGACCAACTCGGTGGCGTCGGCCACGGTGAGCGGTACGGGAACGTACGGCACCGGTGCGCTGACGGTGGTGTTCTCGGCTCCGCCTCCAGGCGGGACCCGCGCGACGGGCACGGTGCTGACGGCTCCGGCGGGCGTGGGCAGACGGCGGATCCTGGGAATCCTGATCAACAACCCAGGCGCCGGCTACTCGGGAACGGCAACGGCGACGCTCTTCTTCGGTGGAGTGGCGCAGAACAACACGATCACGGTCACCATGGGTCAGTCGGTGGCGTCCGTGACCCTGACCAGCGGCGGCACCGGCTACACCAGTGCTCCGACGGTGACGTTCGGCAATGCTCCTTTCGGCGGCGCACGCGCCCAGGGCAACGCGGCTGAGTCGGCTTCGGTGACTGCAGTGCTGGTCACCAATGGCGGCTCGAACTACAACTCCGCTCCGGCGGTGACGATTGCGGCTCCCACCACGGGGACGCAGGCGTCGGCTACGGCGGCGATTGAAGCGAACGGCACTATAACCATCAACGCCCTTGGCGATCAGATGGTGGACAACTACATGTACTCGGGACCGTCGGCAAATGCGGCTCCGTTCAACCAGCAGAAGATCAACCGCCACTACGGATTCGGCGATCAGTGCACGGCTCCGACGGCGAACAGCAAGACGTGCAACACGCTTTCCGCGGTGACGATCGGCGGAGTCAGTGCGCCGGTTGTAGCGTGGTCGGATACGCAGATTACGGTCAGCGTTCCGGCGGGCGTACCTGCCTGCAGTGTGCAGCAGCAGTCTCTCTACCAGGGCACCAAGGCAAGCTGCGGTGAGCTGGTGATCACGGGCGGCAATGGGAAGCAGTCGATTGACACGGTCACCGTGACGGTCGGCGGCAAGGCTCCCACGCATATCCTGGCTTCGGAGTCGATCCAGGCCAAGATCGATGCGGCGCAGCCGGGCGATCTTCTGATCGTTGACCCGACCTGCACGCAGACCACAACAGCCACGGGCGCCACGGCGGCGGTCTCGTGCGACACGGCTCCGGTGGCGGGCACGACGATCTGCAAGTCGCGCGCGGCTCACGCCGAGATGCTTCTGATGTGGAAGCCTGTGCGTCTGCAGGGCGTGGGCGCGGCGTCCAGTGCTGTGGATGCCAACCCGCACCCGGCCGGCAAGCTGGATCCCTGGCGCCGCCAGGTGGTGTGCCTCTTCGGTCTGTCGCTGAATGGCACTCCCATCTCGGGCACCAATCCTTACGATGCGAACGGAACCTTCAACTGCACTTCGGATATGCAGTTCGCAGTCGACCGCCTGCCTCTGGAGGCGACTGTGGGCTGGGATGCGACGCTCAACGGCAACCTGGCGGAACAGCTGATCGAGCCGACCATCATGGGTGCTTATGAGGGCGCCGGCATCACGGTGCTGGCCAAGGGTGTGAAGTTCAACACCACGGACCCGGCGGTGATCTGGGCGTCAGATACGTTCCCGACGGGAACGCAGCTGTTGACGACCTCAGACTGCCTTGACCGGACGGGCAAGAACCCGTACCCGAGCAACTTCCTTTGCAACCCGTCGAGCATTGACGGCATTACGGTACAGAACAGCTCGCAGGGCGGCGGCGGCATCATGGTTCACGCGTGGGGCCACAATCTCCAGATCGCGAACGACCGCGTGTACAACAACCAGGGAACGCTCTCGGGCGGTATCACGGTCGGCCAGGGCGAGCACCCGGATGTGTTCCAGGTGGGCAACGTGGCCAACACGGTGCCTGGCTCGTGCATCCCGGACGGGCGTCTGCCGGCGAACATGGCGTTGCCGTACTGCAACAACATGGACGTGAACGTTCACAACAACTATGTGGTGCAGAACTCCTCCCTGGGCGACGAGCTGTTCTCGTCGACTCCGGCGGGCGCAGGCGGCGTGACCTTCTGCAACGGTTCTGACTACTACAAGTTCAACTACAACTGGGTTTGCGGCAACATGAGCACGGGTGATGGCGCGGGTGTAGCCCACGTGGGTTACAGCTACGACGGCGACATCGAGCACAACACGATCGTTTACAACCAGAGCACGAATCCGACGATTGTGACGAACGGCGGCGGCCTGCTGATCATGGGCGCTCCGGACGTGGACCCTGCCTGCGGCCTGACCACGGACCAGGATTGCATTTCGGCGCCGACCACGATCCAGCCCAGCGATGGGACGGGACCGGGCCTGGTGATCAACGCGAACCTGATTCTGGGCAACTCGGCTGACAGCGGCTCGGGCGGCGGTCTGCGCCTGCAGCACATCAACGGCACCGAGGTTCTGAACTTCCCGAACGGCGCTCCCAAGGATCGTCGCGGGAACGTGACTTCGGCTGGCTGGCCCTCGATTGCCGGTCACCCGGCCCAGCCCGACTTCCAGGTCAACACTCCCTGGAATGCGGTGAACATCACCAACAACATCATTGCCAACAACGTGGCCGGACTGGATGGCGGCGGCATCTCGCTGCTGGACGCCCTGGCGGTCAACATTGTGAACAATACGGTTGTGAGCAACGACTCCACGGCGACGTCGGGCGTGCTGCTGCAGACGCTGTTTGCGCCTCTGGCGAGCACGACGGGAACCAACTGCACGACCAACAGCGGATCGCAGTCGTGCCCGCAGGTGGCCGGATTGGTGAGCGTGACCGACACCGATGTGCTGACGGCGAATATGGGTCTGATCGCCAACGGCGGCCTGAACGCGGTGACGTGCCCGACGAGCCACGGCGAAAACGGAGACTGCAAGAAGTTCTCGGTTCCGCTGCTCACCAACAACATCATCTGGAAGAACCGCGCGCTGTTTATCGGCGTGGGTGGATTCGATGGCGGCTTCCAGAACCAACAGAACAAGGTAACCATCTATAACTCGGGCTTCGGCCATGCGAAGACAGCGACGAAGACGCAGGCGTCAACCGGCGCTTGCGACGACGCCAACGCCAGCTACTGGGATCTGGGTGTCCGCGGCGACGTGGCTCCTGGGGATCACTCCGGTGGTGGAAGTCTGTCGATCACGTACTCGATTCTCTCCAACCCGACGGGCACGTTCCAGGAAAGCCACGACAGCACCAACATCCTGGCACCGGGAACGGTTGTCGGCAGCACGTACTGCAACGGTTCGCGTCTTCCGATCGAGGCAGCTGTCCAGGCCGGTGCGTATGGCTGGCAGGTACCTCCGGGCACGAACGAGTCGAATGCTCTGCCTGCGCCTCCCTTCACGCTGAGTGCAGCGGCGACGGTAGACGAAGGCAACAACTGGATCAACCTGCGCTGGGGCCCCTTGTCTCTGGATTACAAGGATCCGCAGACAGGCAATCCGGTGTACACCTTCGACCCGACGCTGCCGTACACCTCGTCGGCGATCAACAAAATACCGACCAGCGTGATGCACCCGGCAACGGACTTCTTCGGCAATGCGCGTCCGGATGCCTCGGCGAACACGGTGTTCGATATCGGTGCGGTGCAGTCGAAGTCGACCACGCCCCCGGTCTTCAGCCTGGCGGCTGGGACCTACCATCAACCGCAGACGCTGATCCTGACGGATGCCATGCCAGGAGCAGTGATCTACTACACCACGGATGGGTCAACGCCGACGACGCTGTCGACGCAGTACACCGGACCGATCACGATTGCCGCCACGGAACTGGTGAAGGCGATCGCGGTGGCACCCGGCTACCAGCCCAGCCCGGTGAGCTCGAAGCAGTACACGTACGTTCCGTTGACACCGACGGCGGCGCCGTTCTTCAGCCTTGCGGCGGGCACGTACAACACGCCGCAGACGCTGACCCTGACGGATTCCACGCCGGGAGCGGTGATCTACTACACCACCAACGGGTCGACGCCGACGACGTTGTCGACCAAGTACACCGGGCCGATCACGGTTGCTTCCACCGAACTGGTGCAGGCGATGGCTCAGGCTCCGGGGTATGACGTCAGCCCGGTGAGCGCGAAGCAGTACACTTATGCTTCGACTCCGGCAGCGGCACCTGTGTTCAGCCTGGCTGCGGGGACGTACCAGACTCCGCAGAGCCTGGTGATCACGGACACCACGCCGGGGGCGGTGATTTACTACACCACGAACGGGACGACGCCGAACTTCTTCTCGCCGAAGTACACTGGACCGATTACGGTGCAGTCGACGGAGACGGTGAAGGCAGTGGCCATTGCGCAGGGTTATACGCTGAGCACTGTAACTTCGGTGTCGTACACCTACAACCCGCTGCCCCAGGCCGCGGCTCCGTTCTTCTCCCTGGCCGGTGGCACCTACACCGGGCCGCAGACGCTGACGCTCACGGATTCGACCCCGGGAGCCACGATCTACTACACCACTAACGGGTCGGCTCCGACGACCAGCTCGACGCAGTACACGGGGCCGATCACAATCAGCACGACGGGGCTGGTCCGGGCGGTAGCCATCGCTCCGGGCTATAACCTAAGCACCTCGTCGGCGAAGTTCTACACGATTCAGTAACAGGGAAAACCAAACCTGTTGTGAACGCGAAACCGGGACTTCTTCGCTATGGCGGGGAAGTCCCGATTTCAGTAGAGTGGAGCGTAAGTTGGCAGTGGGTAGGGCAGGAGGTAATTGCAGTGTTTCAGTATGTCAAGGTGCGCGAACGTGGTTTTGGGCTGGTCATGAAGTCGGTTGTGATGGCGGGAATTCTGGCGGGGAGCATTCTGGCCCCAGGGCAATCGAGCCCGGCGCCCCAGGCGGCCGCCCCGCAAGCGCAGCCGGGATCGAGTGCCGGCTCCGGACATGGGAATCGTTCGCATTACACGCCGAATCATTTTCCCAAGCGGGCGGTGGAGTATTACCAGGATGTGTGGGGTATCGATTCATTGACGGTGCGGGCGGCGGAGTCGGGAGAGCTGATTCGCTTCAACTATCGGGTGCTGGATCCGGCCAAGGCTAAGCAGCTCAACGACAAAAAGGCAGAGCCTGCGCTGATCGATCCCAAGGCCGGGGTCAAGCTGGTGGTTCCTTCCCTCGAGAAGGTTGGGCAGTTGCGGCAGAGCATCACGCCGGAGGCGGGCAAGGTTTACTGGATGGCTTTTTCGAATCCGAAGCGCACGGTCAGGCCGGGAGATCATGTCAGTGTTGTGATCGGGCATTTCCACGCGGATAATCTTGTGGTTGAGTAGCGATGGAATCTTCGGGAGTATCCAAGAAATCTGTAGCCGGCAGCGGGCCGGACCCGGCGAGTGACGAGAGGAACGCCGGCATTCGCGAGGAGATTCGTGGTGTCGCTGCCGAGGACGCACCGGAGCCCGCGGCTGCTACGGCGGCGCTCCCCGAAGGATTTTCCGATCATCTGATTCACCCCTCCCGAATGACGGTGGGCCGTTTCATCGAAGAGAAATTTGCCCCGGAACATATCTATTCCAAGCGTTATGCGGGAAGGTCGTTCTACCAAGCCATCCTGAAGCACGTGATCCAGCCGGAAGAGGTGGACCGGATCTTTCAGAAGAACGCCACGGATCCGCGTAAGACGCTGCGATCGGTAGCGGGCTGGCCTTATCTCAATCAGAAGCGGCTCTGCGACGTGACGGAAGAGGACATCCAGGAGATCGCGGATGCGGCTCTGAGTCACGGGTATTCGGTGGAGACGATCCGGCATATCCGCAGCGTGATCGGGGCCATCTTTTCCCACGCGATCCGCGAGAATCATTTTGCCGGCGTGAATCCGGTCAGCCGCATCAAGCCGCTACGCCGGCCAGAGCGGGAAGAGAATCCGCTGAACGCGACAGATGCGCGCACGGCTCTGCAGATGATGCGGTATCCGGAGAAGCACTTCATTCTCATCGGCGCCATGGCGGGGCTATTGCCTTCGGAGATCACCGGTCTTCAATGGGGACGGATCAACCTGACCGAAAAAGAGCAGGGGACAGGGGAGAACCGGATTCCGCCGTTGAGCATTGCGGTGCGCAAGCGCTGGTACCGGGGGGAACTGGACAGTGTGCGCAAGAACGCGGTGCGGGATGCGCGGATTCCTCGGGAGCTGCTTGCGGTGCTCTACGAGTTGAAGCGCAGGCCGCAGTATACCGGGGCCGAAGACTATGTGCTGGTGACCCAGAACGGGACGCCGGTGAGCCATGACAATCTGATGACGCAGCGGCTGCGACCAATCGCAAAGCGCCTTGGAGTTCCTTCCATCTCGGCGCGGTCCTTCCAAGGCGCCTTCGAGATTCTGGCTGCGGAGTGCGCGACCCTGGTGAGCCAGCCGGAGCGGGCTGAGAGGTATGCCAGCTGAGGGAGGGAAGCGGGACTCGCCGCAGCGGCTGACGGCGGCATGAGCTGGAGGTGCTGGGCTTCTCAATCTTGACAGGAGATATGCAGAGTAGAAAGATGGGGTCAGCCAGCGTTCAACGCACATCCAGCACACCGGGCCGGGGTTCTCTGACTGACGAAAATCAGGGCAGCGCCGGGGAGATTGCTGCGAGTCCGCCGAGGGACTCGCAATCGTTTGATCCGAGGCGACGGAGCAGAGTTTTGCGGCTATTGAGCCCATTCGACAAGAATGTATCGCGCGGCCGGGGTGTCGGGGGCTATTTCGCTTTCTGGTCGGTTGCGCTGGTGGCGATCGCGGCTCTGTTGATCACGGTGGCGGTGCTGCAATACCGCTGGACAGACCAGGCGAGCAGCGGCGAGGAGATGAGAATTGGGGCGGAACTCGAGTCGCTGATGATGAAGTGGCATAGCGACCTGTATAACGAGTTTTCCGCGATCTGCGTTGCCATGCAGGTGGGGCCGGATTTCGGGGCGCGCGATACCTGGAACGACTATCTGGAACGATACGTGGAGTGGAATTACGCGCAGCCGCACCAGACGCTGCCGAAGGTGTACCGGAACCCGGAGCTGGTGGGCGAGATTTATATCCTGGACTCCACGCATCGGCCGGACTTTGGTTTTGTTCATCTGAACCTGGATACGCGGAAGATTGAAGACTCCGCGGTGCCGCCCGAACTGCGGACGCTGGTGCCTCGTTTGCGCGCGAATTCGACCAATATCTCCGTGGCGCTTCACGCATGGCAGCTGCCGTTTGGTGCGAATAATTTGAGTTCCGAGGCAGAAGAGGACCTGAGCAAGGCGCAGGCCGGCAGCGATCCGATCGCCGGCTGGCAGTTTGATGAGAGCGTGCCGGCGATTGTGCATCCGATCCTGCACCGGGAAGCGGGCAAGGTGCTCAGCAACCAGAGCCCGGTGGATTGGATCATTATCACCATTGATGAGAGCGTGCTTCAGAAGAAGACGCTTCCGGTGCTGGTGAACCGGTATTTCGGAGGTCTGGACGGACTCGATTACCGGGTGGCGGTTCTGGCGACCGGCACCAGGCCGCGCGTGATTTACTCGTCGGACCCTGGATTTGCGGAGCAGGATCTCCCTTCGGCGGACAAAGCCATGGATATCTTCGCTCCCGGCTCGGGGGCTTTAACGGAGAATTCGAGCCGACAACGCCGGGGTTCCAATCTGCTGAAGAGCGCGCAGTGGCAGAGCTCCATTGTGCCGGCGTGGTTTCCGATCATGGAGCACAGCGCGGTTCCGGAGAAGTGGATCCTGAAGGTGCAGCGACGTGCAGCTCCACTGCAGACGGTGGTGCGGCGAGCACGGATGAGGAACCTGAGCGTGAGCGGTCTGGTGCTGTTATTTCTTGCCATCAATATCGCGGTTCTGACCAGTACCAGTTATCGGGCGCAGCAGTTTGCCAGGCTTCAAATGGAGTTTGTCGCGTCGGTGTCCCACGAGTTGCGGACGCCATTGTCGGCGATCTTTGCTGCCGGGGAGAATCTGAAAGACGGGGTGGTGACGGACCGGCCGGGTCTTGCGCAATACGGGTCGATCATTTTGAGCCAATCACGGCAACTCATGAACCACATCGACCGGATTCTGCTATTCGCCTCGATCCGAAGCGGGAAGGATCGTTATAACCTGCGGCCGATGAGGGTGGCGGAGCTTCTGAAACGGATTCGCGAGGACACGGCGGCACTGGCGGCTGAGGAGTCCTGCACGATTGAGGAACGGATCGAGCCAGGGGTGACGCGGGTGATGGCCGACCCGATGGCGGTCTGCGGTTGTTTAGAGAACCTGGTGATCAACGCCGTCAAGTACAGCCGGGATGATCGGCAGGTGCGGATCGTTGCGCGGCGGGAGCGGGGCGAGGGCGGTGCGGAAGTAGCGATCAGCGTGGAGGATCGTGGAATCGGCATCAAGGACGTAGAGTTGAAGCGCATCTTCGAGCCGTTTTACCGCAGCCCCGAGGCAAGAGCCGCCCAGATTCACGGCACGGGTCTGGGGTTGTCGCTGGCGAAGCGCTTTGCGGAGTCAATGCACGGAAGGCTGACGGTTTCAAGCACGCTGGGCCAAGGGAGTGTATTTACCTTGTATTTGCCGGTTCCGCGCGAGGACGATGCAGAGACGATGGCGCCAACCGAATCTTTCTCAGAGGGTGATGGACATGCATGAATGCATTTTGTTGATCGAAGATGAGCCAGCTCTGCGCACGACTCTTGGAGACCGCCTGCGCGCGGAGAAATACGTGGTGGAGACGGCGTCCGATGGGAATGAGGGGTTCGATAAGGCGTCGTCCTATCCGTTCGACCTGATCATCATGGATCTCATGCTGCCCGGGCGAGGGGGACTGGATGTGTGCCGAGATTTGCGCGCGACGGGGATGGCGACGCCGATCATGATCCTGACCGTGCGCAACGAGACGGTGGACAAGGTGGTGGGCCTGAAGCTGGGCGCGGACGACTACGTAACCAAGCCATTTGAGGCGGCGGAACTCCTGGCCCGGGTGGAGGTGTTGCTCAGGCGCGTGCCCCTGCACGGCGGCCAGGGTATCTATGACTTCGGATCGTTCCGGATGGACGTGCGGCAGAGCGAGGTGACGCGGGACGGAAAGCCGGTGTATCTGACGGCGCGCGAGTTTCAGCTTTTGCGTTACCTGGTGGAGCGATCAGGGAGCACGATCCCGCGCAGCGAACTGTTGCGGTCGGTGTGGGGATATACCGCAGATACGTTTACGCGCACGGTGGATACCCACCTGTTCAGTTTGCGCAAGAAGCTGGAGGAGAATCCCAAGATGCCTGAGCTGTTTCTGACGGTTTCCGGTGTGGGATACAAGTTCGTGGGCAAGGATCGGAAGTGAAGGCCGGAGTGGAGCGGGCGACTGCGCCGGGTTCGCGGTGGCGCACATGAGCCGAGCCGCGGAGGGGGTCAATAGCCGAGGCTGCGGACGACTTCGCGGATGCGGCTGGCGCTGGCTTCCAGGCCGGCTTCCTCATCCACGGTCATGGGGATGGGCAGCGGGGGTTCTAACCCCTTGCAGCTGACGATGCGGGGAAGGCTGAGGCAAACGTCCTGCATACCGCGAAAGCCGCGCAGATGGCCGCTGACGGCGAGGACGCGCCGCTCGTCGTAGACGATGGATTCAAGAATGTTGGTGACCGCGAGGCCAACCGCGTAGTTGGTTGCGCCCTTGCCCTGGATGACCTGGTAGGCGGCGTCTTTGACGTTGTGAAGGATCTGCTCCTTGTCGGCCTGGGTAATGCGACCGTGCCCCGGGACGGACCACTGGCTGAGGGGAATGGAGCCGATGGTGGCGGAGGACCAGAGGGGTATTTCGCTGTCGCCGTGTTCTCCGGCGATGTAGGCGTGGACATTCTGCACGGCGACCTGGCAGTGTTTTGCCACCAAGTAGCGAAAGCGGGAGCTGTCGAGGACGGTGCCGGAGCCGAGGACGCGGGTCCACTCAAAGCCGGTGATCTTGAGGGCGATCTCGGTGATGACATCGACGGGGTTGGTGACAAGAAGCAGAGTGGCCCGGGGCGCGACGCGGACGACGTCGGGTAGGATTTTGGCGCAGATCTGGGTGTTGGCGGCGGCTAAGTCGAGGCGTGTCTGGCCGGGTTTCTGCTTAGCGCCGGCGGTCATGACCACGATGTCGGCGTCGCGCAAAATCTCGACATCATCAGAGCCGTCGACGGTGGCCTGGGGCGCGAAGAGCAGGCCGTGATTGAGGTCGAGGACCTCGGCATCGACCTTGGCGCGCGCAATGTCAAAGAGCACGATGTGGCGGCCGACGCCGCGGATCATGGCGGCGTACGCGATGGTAGCGCCGACGCTTCCGGCGCCGATGATGCCGATCTTCTGAGCGGTGCGTTCGGTAGGCATGGGGAGTGAGTCAGGGTGCCAGCAAGCCGGCGTGTCGGCTGTCATGAGTTGGGATCACTCGCCGGGTTTCTGAGTCCTGAGGGGATTTTACGGCATCCTGTTTGAAATTCTCGCTACCGGCCGCCTGGCTTCGAATTATGACAGAAGCGGACGCCGGCGGCTGATAGATTCCGGAACAGGAGGCTGGTTTTGGAGCACTCTTCCGATCGCCCGCGTGGGATGATTCTTCTTTGTTTCGCCATCATTTACTTCGTGTGGGGATCGACGTTCTACGCGATCCGGGTGGGCGTGCACGAGATGCCGCCGTTGTTGTTTGCGGCGATGCGCTTTGTGACAGCGGGCGGGGTGATGTACGGATGGCTGCTGGCGCGAGGAGAGCGGTCTCCGAGCGCACGGCAGTGGGCGTCCGCCTCGGCCTTGGGAGCGATGATTTTCTTGTGCGACTATGGGCTGCTGTTCTGGGCAGAGCAGCGCGTGCCCTCGGGGATAGCGGCGGTGGTGCTGGCTACGATTCCCGTGTTTATTGCGCTGAGCGAGATTGTCCTGCTGCGAACGCAGCGAATGACGGTGAGGCTGGCGGTGGCGCTGCTGATCGGGATTGCGGGTGTGGCGGTGCTGGTGAGCCACGCGTTCAAGCTGGGCGATGCGCCCGTGGATGCGGTGGGCGCGGGTGCGTTGATTGTGGCCGCGTTCAGCTGGTCGATCTCGACAGTGTTGACCAAGCGCCTGCCGCTGCCGGAATCGAAGCCGATGAGTTCGGCAGCGCAGATGCTGAGCGGAGGCTTGTTGCTGGTGCTGGTGTCGGGGATGCTGGGGGATTTCCGGCATTTCCAGCCGCAGGCGATCACGTGGGGCGCGTGGGTGGCGCTGGCGTATCTGATCGTGTTCGGGTCAATCATCGGGTTCACGGCATACGTTTGGTTGCTGCATCACGAATCGCCGACCAAGGTTGGCACCTACGCTTATGTCAACCCGGTGGTGGCGGTGCTGGTGGGGTATTTCCTTGGGGGAGAGGCACTTGGAGCGCGAACGGTGCTGGGGACGCTGTGCGTTCTGGTAAGCGTGGTGCTGATTACCCGGCAGGGGGCCCGGAAAGCGGCTCCGGCGCTGGCGAAGGCGGGGCGGTGAACGTTTCCTTCGCCTGGAAAATCCGTTAATCTCTCGTAATACGCATCTGAAGTTATGCGTGCCGGTGGACCTTGCTTCGGGTTCGCGATGAAGGAGATTTTCGGAAAGAAATGATCGACACAGCAGCCCATTTGCTTTCGCTGGAATTTCCCTCGGCGTTCACGCCGGGAGCGCGTTCGGCGGTGACGACGTGTTTGCGCATCGGACCGGAGGAGAAGGTCACGCTGATCACCGACCGGGCCACGGAGATGATTGGGGCGGCGATGGCGCGAGAGCTGGAGAGTCGCGGGCTGCGCTGGAATGGTTTTGTGTTGGAGGATCTGGCGCCGCGTCCGCTGGTGGATATGCCTGCGGCCGTTCTGGAGGATATGGAGACCTCGCAGGTGTCGATCTTCGCGGTGCAGGTGCAGACCAACGAACTACGCAGCCGCATGCAGATGACGGATGTGGTGAACCGGCGCAAGATGCGGCACGCGCATATGGTGAACATTACGCCCGAGATCATGTGCGATGGGATGCGCGCGGACTTTGACGAAGTGGACCGATTGAGCCAGCAGGTGCTGGAGCGGGCGAGGAAGGCAAAGAGGATTCGCGCGACGACGGCCGCCGGAACAGATATCACGAGCGAGATGAACCCTGGATACAAGTGGTTCAAGACTTCGGGGATCATCTCGGCGGAGAAGTGGGGGAACCTGCCGGGCGGGGAGTGTTTCACCTCGCCGGGCGAGGTGAACGGGCGCTTTGTGGTGGACGGCGTGGTGGGCGATTGGTTGTGCGCGCGGTACGGCCTGTTGGAGCAAGCGCCGCTGACGATCGAGATCGCGGGCAACCGCATTGTGAGCTGTACGAGCGAGAACAAGGACCTGGAGAAGGACTTTTGGGCGTACACGCATACCGACGAGAATTCCGACCGAGTGGGAGAGTTTGCGATCGGAACGAATATCGGCGTGAAGAAGGTGATTGGAAACATTCTGCAGGACGAGAAGTTTCCGGGGATCCACATTGCGTTCGGGAACCCATATGGAGAGCACACGGGGGCGCCGTGGCGCAGTGGAACGCATATTGACGTGGTGGGATTGCGGTTCAATATCTGGCTGGAGTCGGACGCGGGGACCGAACAGATCATGCGGGACGGAAGATTTCTGATCGGGGCACACGGCTGAGGGTTTATCGGCAGCGACGCAGCGGGGCGACGGGCAATCGAAAAACGGCGTAGACTCAAGAAATGAGGCGACTGGTGAGGCACGAAGCGAATTCCGGGCCGAACCTGAATGCAATGGGGCGCGCGGCGCGCTTCGGGGTCCGTGTGGGCTGGCTGCTTCTGGCCCTGACCGCAGTATCGCTACTTACGATGCCGTTCACACAACACTTTTGGACGTGGGACGGCTTTCTACACGGGGGCCAGGATTTTGAGACTGGGGCTCTGTTGATCCTCACAGTGCTCAACCTGGCGCTGGTTCTGGCGCAGTGTTGCAAGCAAAATGTGGACAGGCTCCTGAGAATGTTGCACTGCTTGTTCGTACTTCCCATGGCGGAGCCGTTGCGAGCTGGGTGCAGGGGAGGCAGGACCGGGGACGAGGTTTCTGCCAGCCTGGATGCTTCTGTTGTTCCTCTGCCTGATGTGGCCGCCTGTCCTTATCCACTTCTGATCTGAGCTCTGTGCGTGATCGCCGGCGGCCTTGAATCAAGGCGACTCCACTTCAACAGAGTTTTCGCTTCCTTGTCGCGTGTTTGTCGACGGTCCTCCTTGCATGCGAGGGGTGCCGGTTTTTCCATTTTCTTTGGAATGCATCGACCGCCGAGGTGACGCGGGTGCTCTCCTCACCCCCACAGAGAGAGATCCAATGAAGAAATCGGAAGTATTGCAGGCCTGGGGCCGAATTTTGGCCGGGCGAGCACCCTCGTTGTCCATCGAAATTACAAAAGAATGTCCGCTGCGGTGCCCGGGTTGCTATGCGTTTGATGCCGCTCACCTGGGGGGTGGGGTAGGCCTGCGGGAACTCTCCGATTTCCGCGGAGAGGCGCTGGTGAACGGAGTGCTGCGACTGATCGACGAGAATCGCCCGGTTCATGTTTCTCTGGTGGGCGGCGATCCCCTGGTGCGGTATCGCGAACTGGAGCAGCTGCTGCCGGAGATGGAGAAGCGCAGCGTGCACACGCAAGTGGTGACGAGCGCGTTCCGCGAGATTCCCAGCGCGTGGAAGGGTATCAAGAGACTGAATGTCGTGGTGTCGGTCGACGGCCTTCAGCCGGAGCACGATGCGCGCCGCAAGCCCGCGACGTATGAGCGAATCCTGAAGAACATCGCGCGGGCGCGGGTTACGATCCACTGCACCATCACCGCGCAGATTGCCTCGCGGCCTCAGTACCTGGAGAAGTTTCTGGAGTTCTGGACGGCGCAGCCGCAGGTCGCGAAGGTGTGGTTCAGCCTGTTTACGCCGCAGCGTGACGCCGCGGATGCGGAGATTCTTACGGAGGCGGAAAGGGCGACGGTGATCACGGAGTTGAACAGGCTGCGGATAATGTTTCCCAAGCTGGAGATGCCGGAAAAGCTTG
Source organism: Acidobacteria bacterium AB60 (assembly GCA_008682415.1). Classification (GTDB taxonomy): domain Bacteria; phylum Acidobacteriota; class Terriglobia; order Terriglobales; family Acidobacteriaceae; genus Telmatobacter. The sequence goes on from VANK01000010.1 coordinate 240,385, forward strand.
TGAAGGAGCTGATGCGACCACCTGCCAGTCCCGCCGATTGTATCTTCGCACGGACGACAGAGATCATCTCTGCCGACCTCGAAACGCGGATCACTCCCTGCCAGTTTGGAGGTGAACCGGATTGTAGCCGGTGCGGCTGTGTAGCGTCGATGGCGCTGGCTGCGGTGGGGCATCATCGCGTGGCGGGACCTCTCACGGCGGGTCACCTGTTTCGCGCCTCGGAGCACTTGGGCAAGGCATGGCGACGCATGGTGGGAAGAACTGGGCAGGGCAGGTCACGGAGGGGCCCGGTGCCGCTCTTTCCCATTGTGGGACAGAGAGAACCGGATGGAAGGAAGGTATAGGCATCGGAGGAGGGTTGTCGGTGAAATTCACTTCTGCAGCCCGCCCGGGAGGGCGGGCATCTATGGTGGTGATATGGCGACTACGACTTCAACTTCTCTGAAGACACTCGGCAACTCAGATCTGCAATTAACCCCGATTGGCTTTGGGGCGTGGGCAATCGGGGGCGGGAACTGGGAGTTCGCCTGGGACCGCAGGACGACAATGCGTCGGTGGGCGCGATTCATCGGGCTCTGGAATTAGGCGTGAACTGGATCGATACCGCAGCCATCTACGGGCTGGGGCACTCGGAAGAGATCGTGGCCAGGGCTCTGCGCGAGTGGTCGGGCACGCGCCCGCTGGTATTCACCAAGTGCTCCATGCGCTGGCACGAAGACCGGACGATCTACCGCTCGCTGCGGAGGGACTCACTCCGAGCGGAACTGGAGGCGAGTCTGCGGCGGCTTCAGTTGGAGCGGATCGATCTTTATCAGATTCACTGGCCGAATCCCGAAGCCGAGATCGAGGAGGGGTGGGAGACGCTCGCCCGATTCCAAGAAGAGGGTAAGGTGCGTTGGATTGGGGTCTCCAATTTCAACGTGGAGCAGATGAAGCGGGCAATCAAGATCGCGCCGATTACCAGTCTGCAACCGCCGTACTCGATGCTACGGCGGGCGATTGAGCCAGAGATCTTGCCGTTCTGCCAGGAGAACGGGATCGGGGTTATCAATTATTCGCCGATGGTCTCCGGCCTTTTGACCGGCAAGATGACGCCGGAACGAGTGGCAGCTCTTCCCGCGGATGATTGGCGGCGCAGATCGGTGGAGTTCAATGAACCCCGTCTCAGCCGCAATATGAGGCTGGTGGAGTTGTTGCGGGAAATAGGGCAGCAACATGGCGTTGAGCCGGGCGTGGTGGGGGTAGCGTGGACACTGCACAACCCGGCGATCACGGCGGCTATCGTGGGCGGCAGGAGCGGTCAGCAGGTGGAGGGGATCGTACCGGCGCTATCGCTGCGTCTTACCGACGAGGAGTGTGGGCGTATCCATGCATTCCTTGACGAGAACGCGGCTTGATCAGTGCAAAGCAAAAGCCCCGGCCGTCGCCGGGGCTTTTGACGTAGAGAGTTGACCGAGGCTTACATCGCTGCAACGAAGTCGGGAAGAACGCCTGCGGCGTGTTCCTGCAGGAGTTCAGTCATGCGTGCGGCCATTCCGGTGTACATCGCGGCGGCGCGATAGGCGTTGATACGAACGCCTTCGCTGGCCTGCGTGAAGCCGTATTGAGCCAGGCACATGAGGACGCAGACCCGAATCTGCATGGCGTCGCTGCGCAGGGTTTCTACCATCAGCTTGTCTACTTCAGGGTTGTTCCGGGCGGCGAAGTCGGCCATCTCAAGCATAACGCGGGAGTTCTGGTACATAGCCCAGAGGCCGTTGGGGCCTTCCATGCGTTTCCAGGCGTCTTCGGGGGTAGCGTCCAAGCCCTCTTTCCAGAGGAAGTGATCGCTCAGTTCCCGTGCACTCCAGTCGACACGAAGGCGAGAGATGAGAGAATCCCAGGACTGATTGTTGCGGCGCCGCAGGCCCGCTCTTCGGTGTCCGAAGTAGATCGCCACGGCAGCAAAGGCAAGAAGTTGGAGCAAAGGCAGTATCATCGGTGACCCTCAAACAACGCTACTCGTAATCACTGTGCAGCCGGTGAGTCCCAGCTGTCATCATCTGCTTTAACTGCTCGTACCAAACTTACAAGCCATTGTGCCATACAAGGCGGAAGCTTGTAGTTGTTTTTCGCATTACCAAGTGCCCATCGGGGAGTTGCACCTTGGTAACTGAACGATCAAGGTTCCTTTAAATCTGTGCAAATCTGGTGCAGTTTGCGCTATTTGGTTGATTTTCTGAGCTCTTCGAGGGCGATACGGTTGGAGCGGGCGGCACCAGAAACGGCCAAAAGGAAGCTTTCCATCTTGGGAGTGAACTCCTGGCGGGGCGCTTCTTTCTGGGCGAAGCTGAAGAGCCAGTACAGCAACGAGCAGAAGTAGCTGCCGGCGACGATCTGGTCGACCCGATGGTAGGTGTCGACTCCCAGATGGTGGGTGTGGAGGATGGCGGCTCCCAGGCTGATGAGCGAGTAGAAACCGAGGCCTGTAGCGACCTGCAGTTCGCGATCGCGCCATCCGATGGCGAGGAGTTGGCTGAAGCCGGCGAGGACGAGGACGAAGAGGACCCGGAGCATGGAGGATGCCTGCTGCAGCTGCATGAGGTTATGCCACTGGTGGGTCGGGCCAGGCAGCGTGAGTTTCCCCGCAATGGGCCACAGGACGCTCCCGACGAGCAGAAGAAGCGCGGAGATGACCAGGATGGTTCGACGGGGGAGTGCGGCGCGGATCGGCCGCAGCACCGACCAGGCGAGTTCGACGAGGACCGCGAACTGCATGCAGAAGTCGAGGGAGATCTCGACCATATAGATGCGTGTGTAGAAGTGAGGGTCCCTGGCAGCGAACTGACGGCTAAGGATCATCATGGCAGCATCGCTGACGATGGTCCAAACCAGGAACAGGGAAAATACAGGCAGGTTGCGGAAGATGCGCCGGTAGAGGAGAAAAGCGATGGCGATCGCTTCTCCAAGGATTCCGGCGAACCATAGACCTGTATCCAAGTACGACACTGTCAGTCTCCTGCCCAGCGAAAGGAGGGGCGGTCCGCAGCTGCATCAGCGGCTGAATGACTTGAGTCTAACAGCGAAGGAGCTGTTTTGCTCAGGCGACCGTGGGTCCCGGAGGCGGCGGCGTGGGAACGATGGGTCCAGCCAGTGCGACTGTGGGTCCCGGAGGCGGCGGGGTAGGAACGATGGGTCCAGCCAGTGCGACCGTGGGTCCCGGAGGCGGCGGCGTGGGAACGATGGGTCCAGCCAGTGCGACTGTGGGTCCCGGAGGCGGCGGCGTGGGAACGATGGGTCCAGCAAGGGCGACTGTGGGTCCCGGGGGCGGCGGCGTGGGAACGATGGGTCCAGCAAGGGCGACTGTGGGTCCCGGGGGCGGCGGGGTGGGAACGATGGGTCCAGCAAGGGCGACGGTGGGTCCCGGGG
>VANK01000011.1 GCA_008682415.1 Acidobacteria bacterium AB60
ATTTTTCCTTCGCCATAAAAGTCCAGATTCCCTTTCGTAGCTCGTACTTCCCGTTGCGACCTCAGGGCGCCGGCGGTCCGGCTCCAGCCCCAATAAACCAGTTGTCAGTGATCAGGGGTCAGTGTTCAGAACCTTGCTTCTCTCTTGTCAGCCGCATCCGATCAACTCGCCGCCGCAACTGCTGAACACTGATCACTGTGCACTGATCACTACATTACTTCCCTTGCGCACGGCCGATGATTTCGTCGGCGATCATGCGCGGCGCCTCTTCGTAGCGCGCGAACTGCATTGAATACGACGCGCGGCCCTGGGTGGACGACCGAATGTCGTTCACGTAGCCGAACATCTCCTTGAGCGGAACGATCGCCTTGATGACCTGCGATCCTGCCGCGTGTTCCATGCCTTCGATACGGCCCCGGCGCGAGTTGATGTCGCCGATGATGACGCCCATGAACTCCTCGGGCACCGTGACTTCGACGGCCATGACCGGCTCGAGCAGAACGGGGCTGGCCTTGCGGGCGGCTTCCTTGAAGGCGATGGAGCCGGCGAACTTGAACGCCATTTCGTTGGAGTCGACCTCGTGGTAGCTGCCGTCGAAGAGCGACACCTTGACATCGACCATGGGGAAGCCTGCGAGGATCCCGAGTTCCATCGCACCTTGAATACCCTGGTCGATGGGCTTGATGTACTCCTTGGGAACCACGCCGCCCTTGATGTCGTTCGAGAACTCGTAGCCCTTGCCCGGCTCGTTCGGCTCGATCTTCAGCCAGCAGTGGCCGTAGTTGCCCGAGCCGCCGGTCTGGCGGATGTACTTGCCCTCCGCCTCGGCCGCCTTGCGAATCGTCTCGCGGAAGGCCACCTTGGGCTCGCCCACGTTGGCTTCGACCTTGTGCTCGCGCTTCATGCGGTCGACGATGATCTCGAGGTGCAGCTCGCCCATGCCGCTGATGATGGTCTGGCCCGAGTCTTCGTCGGTGCGAACCTTGAAGGTCGGATCTTCGTCGGCCAGCTTGGAGAGGGCGATGCCCATCTTCTCCTGGTCGGCTTTGGTCTTGGGCTCGATGGCCACAGAGATGACCGGCTCGGGGAAGGTGATGGCGCCGAGCGCGATGGGATGGGACGGATCGCTGAGCGTGTCGCCCGTCTTCAGGTCCTTGAGTCCCACGCAGGCGCAGATATCGCCGGCGAGAACCTCGGTGATGTCTTCACGCTTGTTGGCGTGCATCTTCACCAGGCGGCCGATGCGCTCGGTCTTGCCGGTACGCGGATTGAGAATCGTGTCGCCGGTCTTGAGCGCGCCCGAGTACACGCGGATGAACGACAGCTTGCCGAACGGATCGTTGATGAGCTTGAAGACCAGCGCCGACATCGGCTCGCTGTCTTCGACCTTGCGCGAAAGGGTCTGCTCCGGATGCGAAGGGTTGATGCCTTCGACCGGGGGCTTGTCCAGCGGCGAGGGCAGGTAGTCGACGACCGCGTCGAGCAGCGTCTGCACGCCCTTGTTCTTGAAGGCCGATCCGCAGATAACCGGGAAGACCTTGAGGTCGATGGTGGCCTGGCGGATGCCGGCCTTGAGCTCGGCAACCGTGGGAATCTCGCCCTCGAGGAACTTTTCCAGCAGCACGTCATCGGTCTCGGCGATGACTTCGATCAGCTGCATGCGGAAGGCTTCCGCCTTCTTCTTGAGATTTTCCGGGATCTCTTCGACCGAGTACTTGGCGCCCATGGTCTCGTCGTGCCACAGGATGGCCTTCATCTCGATGAGGTCGACCACGCCCTTGAACGCAGCTTCAGCGCCGATGGGAATCTGCAGGGCCACGGGCTTGGCGCCCAGGCGCTTGCGGATGGTGTCCATCACGTACTCGAAGTCCGCGCCGTTCTTGTCCATCTTGTTCACGAAGCAGATTCGCGGAACGCGATACTTGTCGCCCTGGCGCCACACCGTCTCGGTCTGGGGCTGCACGCCGCTTACGGAGTCAAACACCGCAACCGCGCCGTCCAGCACGCGCAGCGACCGTTCCACCTCGGCCGTGAAGTCCACGTGGCCGGGCGTGTCGATGATGTTGATGCGCACGTTCTGCCACATGCAGGTCGTCGCAGCGGACGTGATGGTGATGCCGCGCTCCTGCTCCTGCTCCATGTAATCCATGGTCGCGGTGCCTTCATGCACTTCGCCGATGCGGTGCGTGATGCCCGTGTAGAACAGGATGCGCTCTGTCGCTGTCGTCTTCCCGGCGTCGATGTGCGCCATGATTCCGATATTCCGGCAACGATTCAGAGGTATGGTGCGTGCCACTTTAGTTCATCCTTGCGGGGAAGCCCGCGGTTAAATCCAGTGATCAGTGAACAGTGATCAGTGGTCGGTAAACTCGCTTCAAACCGGTAAACCAGTGATCACTGTCCACTGATCACTGTTGACTCTCGTCTACCAGCGGTAGTGCGCGAAGGCCTTATTGGCCTCGGCCATGCGGTGCACGTCTTCCTTCTTCTTCATGGCGGCGCCGCGGCCGTTGGCGGCATCGAGCAGCTCGTTGCTGAGCTTGTCGACCATGCCCTTTTCGCCGCGATTGCGGCCGTAGGTGATGAGCCAGCGAATGGCGAGGGAGGTGCGGCGGTCGGGATTGACTTCGATCGGCACCTGGTAGTTGGCGCCGCCCACGCGGCGGGTCTTCACTTCGAGCAGCGGCTTGCAGTTCTCCACGGCCTTCTTGAAGAGCTTGAGCGCGTCGTCGCCCCCGCCCTTCTCTTCCAGGTTCTTCATCGCCTGGTAGAAGATGCCCTGCGCGGTCGACTTCTTGCCGCCCCACATCATGGAGTTCACAAACTTGGTGACCAGCGTGGACCCGTAGACCGGGTCCGCCGCTACTTCCCGCTTCGCAATGTGCCCTTTTCTCGGCATTGATTCTCAAACCTTCTCTGCGCTGTTCGCGCCGCCTCTACTGCCCCAGTCCCGGTTCTGCATTCCGTCCGGGAACCGTCGAAACAGCGGTCAGAACTGACCGCTGCTCACTGACAACTGCTTTACTTCTTGCCCTTTGCCGGGGCCGCTGCACCGCCCTTGGCGCGCTTGGCTCCGTACTTGGAACGGCTCTGCTTGCGGTTAGCCACGCCGACTGAATCCAGCGTGCCGCGCACCACGTGATAGCGAACGCCCGGGAGGTCCTTCACACGGCCGCCGCGGATGAGCACGATGGAGTGCTCCTGCAGGTTGTGGCCGATGCCGGGGATGTAGGTGGTGACTTCGATTCCATTGGTCAGACGCACACGCGCGACCTTGCGCAGCGCCGAGTTCGGCTTCTTGGGCGTCTGGGTGTACACGCGGGTGCACACGCCGCGCCGCTGCGGCGAGGCCTGCAGAGCGGGGGACGCCGTCTTATAGCGGGGGGCGGTACGCCCCTTGCGAACGAGTTGATTAAATGTCGGCAAACCGAAACTCCTTACCCAAAAACCTGCCCTACTCTCAAACAGCCGCGCGCAGGCCCTTCGGGCTGCTCTGTTGCGCGGCGTCAAGCAACTTCGCACACACGCACAGAAGCCCAGGTTCTGCTTCGCGTCTGCCTTCTTCCCGTCTCAGACGAGAACTGCGACGGTGGCTGTGCGTCCCCGCTTGAGCGGAAAGCCAACTCCGTTTCGCAATCCCGGCTCGCATAGCCCTTCAAGGTGAAGAACGCGCGAGCACCGTAGCGATTATTCGCGATCCACGCCTGCGGGCGCCTGCCCGTCATCGACCCATGCGTGTGATCGGTTACCCCTGCCCTCCGCAAGAGGAGAGCCATTCCGGGGCTTGTCTGGCCGGCTCGAACCTGCCTGGCCTCAGGAGTTTACCGCGCCAACTGCAGGCCCGGGGCTCCCGTTACATCGTTTCCATTGGAACACACGGAAACGGACGTTCTTGCGGAACCTTCTAAAGATAACAAGAATCAGGGATGGGGTCAATTTCCTTTCCACCTGCCCTTCGATCGCTCGCCTCCTCACGGAGCTGTGTACGTCCCGGTATTCGACACCCCGGTCCAGGAGTAGTCGGGCGGAGTGGGTTGAAGGGGGGCGGAGCTCGCCTGGGTGATGGTCGCGGACCAGGTTACAGTCTTGCCGGAGGCCGGGGGCGCCAGAAATCCTGCCACAGCGGAGAGATCAGGAACGGCGAGGGTAGTCGCGCTGCCCTGGAAGTTGGCTGTGGCAATCACCTGGATGTAGTTGTAGGTGTAGGAGTTGGCCGAGGTGTTGTTCAGCCAGGAAATCGCCACCTCATCCGCGACCCCGGTTTTCCCGGAGAAGCCCGCATATTGGAAGGTGAAGCTCGGCAGAGATGCCGGAGCCGGCCCCGCATAGGTCCAAGGCGGCGGAAAGTTGAAGGAGACGGGTGCTGCGGCGCTCAGGGTGGCGCTCCCCACCACGGCTTCGCCGATTTTGGCGCTATTCGGAGATATTGACAAGAGGAAGTAGGTGTCCCCACTTTCCACGGCGGAGGCGGGTAAGGCGGGATAGGAGCCGTTAGCGCTCGTTGCCAGCGTCAGAGCGCCGGCGCCGCCCAGTTCGAGGGCCACGTGGGTTGTTGGCTGCGAATACCCGGCGGGCACGGCGTTGTACGTGATCGGTTGGCTTGCCGCCTTATCGGCAGTATTGAGAGCAACTGTGGTTCCGCCGTTCAGGGCGCCCGGGATCGTCTGTCCTTTGAAATCTCTGGCTGCGGCGACCGTCCCATCCGCGCCATTGACCAGAACCATCACTCGATCACTTCCCTGAGGGGCGCTCACCGAAAAAGGTCCGACCAGCGGAAGGCCACCCTGGTAATTCAGGGGCGCCATTTGCTTCAGCGATCTCCACTGTTTGGGGGGTAGCTGCGATTGCGCTCGCATCTACGCTGCCTGTCAAGGTCCCGGGCTGGATTTGGGTCTGCGCGGGGGGCGGGCACCCTGCAGACAAGGACGATCCGTCCGCCGTGCTCGCCCAAAAGACGAACTCCATGGCAATGAACTCCGTCCCCGGAGACGTGGGGGCCTGAACGGGACACGCGTAGGCCACCCCGAAGGTGGTCGTACCGGCCGGGATCGTCAGGGTGAGGGTGCCGGAGGAGAGAGCCTGTACGGAAAAGGCTCCCGCGCCTATCTTGGAGGCGAGGGCGGACGGAGCCGGTCCGGTGAACGTAACGTTCACGGTAGTTGGCGCTGCGGGGCTGCTTCCATTGCCTCCGCCATTCGAAGCGGTCATGGAGCTGCCCCCGCAGCCCCCAATGATCAACAGAATCCCTGCGAGGAATACGAGTCGAGCGGCCGATGGAAGCACGCGAACCTTCCTACAGCACCCTTGATTGGCAGGAGCCTCCGGAACGACCGGTCCTGCGGCGGCGTGGCTTTTTTCTATCACGCCGCTCGCCGACCGTCCAGATTTCAGTTGATCGAGTGGACCGCCCAGGCACCGTTGACCAGGGCGAAGTCCGCCTGTCGTTTGTTGCTCAGGCGGTTAATGGCGTTTCGGGAGATGGTCTGCACCGGATCGGGAACGCCGGTCCAGTCGTACACCTCAGTGAACCGGGCGCTCTTGGCCGTCTGCACATTAGCGACGACGTCGTCCTGGGGATCGGCTACATCTTTTGCTTTGAGGTGATTGGCCGCGACGGTGGTCACAAAGAAGTGGAAGTCTTTTTGTCCTTCCTCCGGCCTCCACTGGATGACATCTCCGGAACCGGCCAGCTTCACTGATTTTTTACCATCATCGGTGAGGGTGTAGTCGGCCCAACGGTTGTTGGGGTAGACCTTGGTGAGCTTCCACAGCTTGGCATTCAGGCCCTGCTTGAGCCCCATGTCATCGACGGCGATGGTGGCCGGCTCTGCCGGCCGCTTGTCGTAGTCCGCCTGAATCAGGGTCAGGGCGTTGGTCTTGGTCAATTCCGGCGCTGAGTTGCATCCGGTCATCCAGAGCCCCGATCCCAGAACGGCCAGGGCCCCGGCAGCACAAATCCTGGTTGCCTTTGTCACATCTCCCTCCACAATCTCCCGCGTGTTCGGGCTCGCCGATCTCCCGGGCCAAGCCGCCAGCTTCGCCGATGCAACTCACTCCGATCGGATCAGCGGGGCAGAGCCTCGTCCTGAATGGCGTGAAATCGACGCCGACATTCTTGTCCCACTATCCGCCGGTGTCAACGGAAATGAAGGTGACCGAGGACACACTGCGTAAACGCGGGCCGGGGCAAAGGAGGGGTGAGGCTGGAGTACGGAGCGATTCAGTGCCCGGCGGCGGTAATTCGCCGAATGAAGAAGTCGAGGAACGCGTTCTGGTCTGAGTTCACGCAGACCTGCGCATTGGGCGTACCGCTTATGGGGCGGGTGTTGCCCTTGGAATCGACTTCGAGATGAAGCGGCTTGGCGGGGCAGAGATCAGGCCGGATGGCATAAGCTGCCGCGACGGGATCGAAGAGTGTAGGGGTGGGGCTGTGGTTGTCGGTGTTGGCTACCCACTGATGATAGAGCAGGGTGAGTTGATCTGTGAGCGGCGAGCCGAAGGCGAAGAGCCGCTCGCGCCGGGTTTCGTCGAGGGGAATCTGCGTCGAGTCGAGCGGCATCATGAACACGGGCACTCCCGACGCCAGTAACGCTTTGGCCCCGTCGGGATCGCGGGCGATATTCCACTCCGGCTCTGGTGGTTTCGGTTTGCCGGCGGCGTCTGTGCCGTACCCCTTGTAGACGCTGCCGCCCATCATGACGACGCGCTTGAGTTTTTTGAAGGTGGCCGGATCGCGGGCGATGGCGTCCTGAACATTCACCAGCGGCCCGATAGCGATGAGGGTGATCTGGCCGGGATGGGCTCGGACCTGGTCGAACAGGAACTTCACGGCGTCGGGATGGGCATGATCGGGCTCCCGTTCCGCATACGCGGCCTGGGTGAAGACGTTGGTGTGCGGCGTCTTTCGGCCTGCTGCCACAGGAATGTCGGTGCGGTGCGCGGCGGCCAGGTATCGATCGGTGAGTCGCGCGCGGAGTTCTGTATCGGCGAAGGTGGTGGTGATGCCGAGCAGCTTGATCTCTGGACTGCGCAGCACGAGCGCCAGAGCGAAGGCGTCATCGATGTCGTCGCCGATGTCCGTATCGAGAATGGCGAGTTGCGGCGCAGCCCCGCCCGCTGTTTGTGCTTCCGCGGGCGTCGCCAAACTGGATGCCGCACCCTGCCATGCCAGGAAGACTGCAGCCAGAGTCAAGACCAGTGTGCCCACAAACCGCCAGGTTCTCATGCTCACACTGTAACGCCTGAATGCGGGCTCAAGGTGCAGCCGCGAATTGTGCAGCACCTGGGATCGAACTGATTTAGCATCGAATCACGCTTTCCCGAGTTCTCCGCAACGGGCTCTCCTGAACGACAGGCGTTGCGGGTCAGGATCCAAGCCCGCGGATGCCGCGGGGATATGAGTTGTTTCCATGCGTATTGGTTCCCCATTTCGCCGCGCCGCTCTGCTTCTGTTTCTCGTCTGCGCCAGCGCATGGGGTCAGAGCTTCGACCTCGTCGGCGGGCGTGAACAGGTCGTTTCGCTGGATGGCAGATGGCGTTTTCACCCCGGGGATTCGCCGGTTTCCAACGGGGCCCTGGCGTGGGCGGCGCCAGGATTCGATGACAGCGGCTGGGCTCTGCTGAGGAGCGACAAGTCGTGGTCAGCGCAGGGCTATCCCCATCTGGACGGATTCGGCTGGTATCGCTTCGAGGTGCGAATTCCCGCGGGCGATCATGCCGCCAGCTTGCTGGTGGCACCCACGGTGAGCTCATACGAGGTTTATGTGGACGGGAAGCTCGCCGGATCCCGCGGGCCGCTACCGCCGCACACCCTGCCCTCGACGGAGTTCAATTTCCATCTTTTTCCGTTGACAGCGGCGGCACCGCACGCAGAACGCGAAGTCACGGTGGCTCTGCGCATGTGGCATGCGCCTATCTGGGCGAGTTATATCGGCGGAGGACCGCTGAAGGCAGGTCACCTGGCGGGGGATCCGGCCCTGCTTGGGTCAGAAGAGGAACACCACCGGCTGGAGCGTAGCGTGAATTTTGTGGACGCCTACTGCTTCAGCATTGTCAGCGCTCTGGTGGGAGTCACGATTCTTGGTTTGTTTCTCATGCGGCCGGCCGAGCGCGAATATCTATGGTTCGCTGTGATGCTTCTCTCCATGGCGGCGGATAACGTCCTGTTCGTCGGCCAGCAGCTCTACGCGTGGTTCTCCGAACCTGTATACGACGTTGCCGATGCCACCTGCACGGCGATCACGGTTTGCGCGTTGCTGTGCTTCTTCGCGCGGGTGCTGGAGAGCTCGCCGCGAACACTGGGCCGTTTCGTTCTGGCGCTTGCAGCCCTCAGCCCGCCCGCATCGATTCTCTACTGGCCGGGATGGGCCTCGCCGGCCAGCTCTGCCGCGATCCAGATCGCGTTGCTTTTGCCGGCGGTGTTGTGGATCCTGGTCACGCTGGTCCGTGCCGCCATTCGCGGCGATCTTGACGCGCGCCTGCTGCTGCTGCCCACGCTGCTTGACGTCGGATTCTATTTTGCGGACAACCTCGCTACGGTACTCGCCCAGGCCGGCATTACCGACCTACCCAGCATGCGCGTCTTCGAGGTCGACCTTTCGTTGCCGCCGTTCAAGCTGCAGGCCGGCTACGTGTTTCATCTCGTCTTTCTTCTGGCGCTGCTGGTGTACCTGATCCGCCGCTACTCTGTGGCGCGTCGCAAGGAGGAGCGCCTGGCCGGGGAGTTTGAGGCGGCGCGCCAGGTTCAGCTTGTGCTGCTTCCCGATCACAAGGACCAGTGCCCGGGCTTCCACGTCGAGAGCATCTACTGGCCCGCGGACCAGGTGGGCGGCGACTTCTTCCAGCAGATTGCCGATGGGGAAGGCGGCATGACTATCGTGATCGGAGATGTAAGCGGCAAGGGATTGCCCGCGGCCATGATTGTGTCGGTGCTGGTGGGCGCGATCCGTGCGGAGCTGGCGCATGGCGCCGACCCGGCGGCTTTGCTGACAAGCCTGAACGACCGGATGATGGGACGGTCCCATGGCGGCTTCGTCACGTGCCTTGCGGCGCACCTTGGTGGAGATGGCCGGCTCACGGTAGCGAACGCGGGTCACCTGCCGCCCTATATCAATGGCCGAGAGAACGAAGCCCCGGGCTCGCTCCCCCTGGGGCTGGTCAGCAACGCTCGCTACGATGAGTATGCGATCCAGCTGAACGCGGGCGATCGCCTCACCTTCGTCTCCGATGGCGTGGTGGAGGCGCAATCGCGAAGAGGCGAGCTGCTCGGCTTCGAGCGCACCCGGGCGCTGGCTCATCTTCCCGCGGAGGCCATCGCAACCGCCGCCAGGAATCACGGCCAGGAAGATGACATCACCGTGGTGACGGTGGAGTTCCGGGGAATCCCCTGCAACGGGAGCGGCAGCATCGCCGCGAGCGAGCGAGACGTTCGTCCCGCGACCGCCTAGGCACTTTTTTTCCTGCCGGGACCCTACAATGGATTGCCATGAAGGTGCCCTTCGCAAAGAAATGGCAGAAAGAGACAGACCGGCTGCGCAAGATCGCACTCGACTGCGATCTGACGGAAGAGCTGAAGTGGAGCAAGCCATGCTTCACGTACCTGGGGAAGAATGTTGCCATCGTCATCCCGCTCAAAGAGTCGTGCGCCTTCTCCTTTTTCAACGGCGCGTTGCTTCAGGATCCAAAGCATCTTCTGGAGAAGATCGGAGAGCACACGCAAGCGGGCCGGTGGATCAAGTTCACTTCGGTACGGGAGATCGCGGCGGTACAGGGCACGCTGCGGGACTACCTCTACGAAGCGATGGCTCTGCTGGAATCGGGCAAGAAGGTCGCGCTTAAAAATCCGTCGGAGTTTCCGGTGCCCGAGGAGTTAAAGGCGCTGCTGGAGTCGGACCGGCTGCTCAAATCCGAGTTCGAGGCGCTGACGCCGGGCCGGCGGAAGTCCTACTGCTTCCACATCTCGAGTGCCAAGCAGGTCCAAACCCGCGCGGCGCGGGCGGCCAAGTGTGTCCCGCAGATTCTCAGCGGACGGGGATTTAATGAACTGCCTCGTTGAGGCGATGATGGTCAGTCGCGAGGATGTTGCAGTTCCGCGATCAACACAGGGATTCCGTCCCGGATGGGGTAAGCCCGGCCGCACTGGAGACAGGAGAGCCGAGCGGGGTCGAGGCGAAGCTCGCCGTGGCACGCGGGGCAGGCCAGCTGCTCTTTCAGTTGATTGAATGTGGAGGAGAAGTCAGACGGAGAATCGGGAGCCATGCGCACGTTTAGTGAACCGTCGCGTCGGAACCAGAAGCCGGAGCGTGATTGCGCTGCGGACGTCCCGCGAACTCCTGCTCGATGCGGGCGCTGGTCCCTGCCCGCGCAAACTCATAGGCGACGCGGATGCCATTGAAGATGGCGCGATCGTTTGAGGATCCGTGCCCGATGATGCAGACGCCGCGCACACCCAGCAAGGGGGCGCCGCCGTACTCGCGATAGTCGAGCCGCTGGCGGAAGTCGTTGAAGGCCTGCCGGGACAGGAGCGCGCCCACCTTGGCGGTGACGGTGCGGGTGAGGGACTCGCGGAGCACGTCGCGAACGAATCGGCCTACGCCTTCACTGGTCTTCAGCGCCACGTTTCCGACGAAGCCGTCGCAGACGATCACGTCGGCGAGACCACTGAAGATGTCACGGCCTTCCACGTTCCCGATGAACTTGATGGGAAGCGCTTTGAGGAGCGGGAAGGCCTCGCGGGTGAGGTCGTTGCCCTTGGTCTCTTCTTCGCCGATGGAGAGCAGGCCCACGCGGGGCTCGGCGATCTTGAGCACGGTACGAGCGTAGATTTCGCCCATGATGGCGAATTGTTCCAGGTTGTGCGGCTTGCAATCCACGTTGGCGCCGACATCGAGCAGCACGCAGGGATTCCCGCTGGCGCTCGGCATGGGTGTGGCAAGAGCGGGGCGGTCGACGCCGGGCATGGCGCCGAGCACCATTTTGGCGGTGGCCATGGCCGCGCCGGTGTTGCCGGCGGTCACGAATCCCGCGCAGGCGCGCTCGCGCACCAGCTTCAAGCCCACGCGCATGGTGCTGTCCTTCTTGGTGCGGACAGCCTGGGCCGCCTTCTCCTCCATGCCGATCTTTTCCGAAGCATGGTGGATGACGATGGGGAGATCGTCGTTGCCGAGGTTTTCGTCGAGGAGGTCGCGCAGCTCCGCCTGCGGCCCGACGAGATGGACCCGCACCGGGAGTTCGCGGCAGGCCAGCATGGCTCCCCGAATCTCAGGCTCGGGGCCATTGTCGCTGCCGAACGCATCCAGCGCTATATCGATGAGCATGGGGTTGCTCTCGCTCGGAACTACTTGGCTTCCTTCACTTCCAGAACCGCGCGGCCCTTGTACTCGCCGCACTTGGGACAGGCGCGATGAGGCAGCTTCTTCTCATGGCAGTTGGGGCACTCGGAGAGACCGGAGGCTGTGAGGAAGTCGTGAGCACGACGGTTGGCAGTGCGGCGCGAAGAATGGCGCCGTTTCGGATTCGGCATGGTGCTATTCCTTTCGGTGTCCTCGCCCGGGCTCGCAGTCCGCAACGGCTCTGCCCTTGGCCACGAGCGTAACACCTTCAATCTCTTGGGATCGATCAGATCCAGTTTGTCCCAGGCGCGCCTGGCGTTCAGGACTTGATCCGGCCCCGGAGTCCGGCCAGGGCCTCCCAGCGCGGGTCGCTCGGACCTTCGTCGCAGGAGCAAGCCTGGCTGTTGCGGTTCTGGCCGCAGCGCGGGCAAAGTCCCTTGCAGTCGTCCTTGCACAGCGTCCTGACCGGCAGAGACAAAAGCACCTGCTCCCGCAGCACATCTTCAAGCAACAGACTGTCCTTTTGATAATACCCGATTTCCGTCTCCGGCGCTGTTATGGAACGCTCGGAGGTCCCGCCGTCCACACCCACCGGCCGGAAGAGAAGATCGAAGTCGCCATCGAGGTGGGTTGGCACTGGCTCCACGCATCGGGCGCAGGGAATTTCGAAGTTGCCGTCAAAGCGTCCCTTCAGGCGAATGTCGGACACGATCTCCTTGGGGCCGCGGTGCTCGTGCAGCACCTCCGCGTGCCCTTCACTGGCTAAGGGCCCCTTTTGCTCGGCCTCTTCGCCAAAATTGATGTGTCCGGGCTGGAACTGGAGGTCGAAATCAATGGGTTCGCGCTCCAGATCGCTGATTTTGAATTCCATAAATGTGAGCCTAAGACTGCGAGGGCAGCGCGTCAATGCGGTCGGTTCTGTACCCGGTGGGGGAGAGAAATTCCGAGGTCAGGATTATGCGGTAACGGTTCCTGTTTTTGCCGCCTCTATCAGAGGAAATGCACGCTTCTGCCTTCGCGCTTACGGCAAATTACTGATTTAGCTTGACTTTTGTCCATAACGCTGGTATAATACTAAAGTGCCAGCGAGCTCTGCGGCTGTCTATGCGACCTGGCCAGGAGATGACATGAAGAATCCTCAAAGTGCCGTCGAAGTCTTTTTTCACGACTACGCCCGCCACACCGATACAGGAGATGTGCCGGAACTGGCCGCCTGCTTCGCCGACACCTTCGTCGCGGGGAACCCTCAGGGCGCACAAGCGGTTCGCGCCAGCGATTTCGCTCTCGTTCTGCCCAAAAGAATCAAGTACTTCGAGAGCCTGGGATGCCGGCGGACCGAGTTGATCAGCCTCGAACCGGTAGAGCTCGACCGGCGCTATGTCTCGGCGCGCACGCGCTGGCGGCTCACGTTTGAACGTCCGGGAGGTGAGGCGCTGCCGCTGGAGGTGGAGTCCACTTACCTGGTCGACACCGGCGTCCAGCCGTTCCGATTCCTGGTGTATATCGCTCACCAGGACATCATGGAAGTGGTGAAGGAGAGGGGGATTGCGCCGGCGTAGGTGAGAAAGAGCGTGAGCGGTATCCTGATCTCGTCATGGCCTCCGAATTGACTTCCCTGAGAGTCCGCATCGCTACTTCAAAGGACGCCGATCGCCTTATCCCGCTCATCAACAGCGCATTCGCGGTGGAGACGTTCCTGGAAGGTCCGCGCACCGATCCGGAACGTCTCGCGGCGGCGATGCGGAAAGGGACAATCCTGCTGGCTGAGGACGTCAATGGCTGTCTGGCTGCGTCGGTGTACCTGGAGCTGCGCGGCAGCCGAGGGTATGTGGGTATGCTGGCTGTCGATCCGGCCCGGCAACGGTCGGGCCTTGGCGGACGCATGATGAGGGAGGCAGAGACCTATCTGCGCCAGCATGGCTGCGGTGCAGTGGACATCACGGTGTTGAGTCTGCGGCCGGAGCTGCCACCGGTTTATCGCAAGTTGGGCTTCGTAGAGACCGGCACCGAACCATTCGTCTACCCTCACCGGATCTCGGGTGATCAGGCGTGCCACTGCATTGTGATGTCGAAGGATCTCTAGTGCCTCAGCTCGGCCAGCACGGGCGCGGAGGACTGGGCGTGGAGGTAGTGGCTGGCGTAATCGAGAAATGCGGGCCAGTTGGGGGACGGTGTGTGGCCGTAGGGGTGCTGGCGAAAGGCCAGTTCTCCGGTGACCAGGGCAGTTTCCGGAGGCGGAAACTGCGTGGTGCCCAGATCCTTGGCTCCCAGCAGCCGGTAGACCGGTCCAGCCGCCACCTCGGCGAGGAACATGCCGCGCGGATCGGCCCAGGCGTCTCCGTTCTTGTCCGTGTAGCCATCGCCGGTACTCGCTCCCCCGCCGATGAACACCGGGCGCGGCGCCGCAAGCGCAATCAGCTCGTGCGCGTCGACAGGAAGTTTGTCTGGTGTGAGCGGCCCGCCGTAGCGGAGGAAATTCCCGCTGAACCAGTGATAGAGGGAGGAGGAGGCGAGGTTAGGCATCTGTTCGCCGAGGATGTGCCGGTAGAGCTTGGCTCCGCCTTCGCCCGAAGAACTGGAGTAGCAGATGGCGAAGCGCGGGTCATAGGCCATGGTGACGAGTGCAGCCTTGCCGAAGCGCGAGTGCCCCTCAATGCCAACCTGGCGCGCATCAACAGCCGAGTCCGTTTCGAGGTAGTCGAGCGCGCGGCTCGCACCCCATGCCCAGGCTCGCAGTGCGCCCCAGTCCTGAAGGCCGCGGGGCTGGCCTTTGTTCATCAGGCCGATGATGCCCTGGGTCAGGCCTCCACCATCGTCGGCCTGGAAACCGGCAGGATTCATGATGGCGAAGCCCCAGCCGCGGGCCAGTACCGCGCGACCGTCGACACCCCACTCCCCGGGGGTGCCGGGCGGCTTGGGATCAGGAAGGGGGCGAGCGAGGGCCTGCAGGTAGTCCCGGGCAAAAGCGAGTTCCAGGATGACGGGGACCGGGCCGGCTGTTTTGGCGGGAACGGTGAGGACGAGATCGATGTCGACGTTGATCTGCGGATCAATCGAGTTGTCGACAACTCCCACCATGCGCCTGGTGATCGCGTCGACGTTGCCGTATCTCTCGTGCGTGCTGCTGAGCACCTGCCAGTGAACGGCCGGGAGACTGGCGGGAGCGTGCCCAAAGATTTCGCGCTCGAAGTCGGCTACGATCTCCGGACGGCGCTCGGACCACCACTCTTGTTCGTGAGTGATGACCTTGCCGTTTTGCATGCGAAGGGGATCGGGAGTGTCGGGATACCTGTGAGCCCTGGCCTCGTCATAGTTGGTGGCGTCGGGCGCGCTTGGGTTGCCGGCTGGAGGTTTGCGCATCTCTGCGTCGGAGAGCCCGAGAAGGCGAAGCAGGCGTTCGCGGTCTTCAGCAGCGGTGAGATGAACGGGCGCCCCCTGTGCGGCACCCGGCACGCACACCAGGAGAGAGAAGAAGCCGAGAAATAGATGGCGTGCGCGGTCACGATAATCCATGGCAAAGGCCCTCCGCAGGTGGCGAACAAGGGAGTGGGCCAAGGTTATCGATTCCGCTTTGCGCGTGGCAAGGGGCGGGGTTGGTTCACCAGTGCGCCGCACAGTGATTGAGGGGCGAAGGAGAGTCGCGGCTACTGATGGCAGCGGTATCCCAGGTCTGCAGAGTTGCATGCCTGGGACACCGTCGTCTCTCCTGGAGCGATGCAGTTGGAGTTGGTGTCAGCCACGTCCACCCAGGATCAGGGGGTTGTTCTGCTGGGCGCCGATCAGGTACCACCCGGTGGCGCCGATGTGAAGACAGGGGAAGTAGTTGAATCCGAAGCCGGTGTTGAGGATGCTGGTGGACGCGGTCAGGCCCTGGCCTTGCACCAGCGGCTTACCAGCAACGGTCTGCCCGGCGCCCAGGGTGCTTTGCGCGATTTGGCAGCTTTCGAGAAGTGAGTATGCGAGGGCCACGTCGCCGTGGAAGCCAGGCATGTCCTGGCCGGGAGGGAGACGGCGGCTGAACAGCGCCGCGATGAGGTGGCCGGTGCCTTCCAGCCAGACGGCGTCGGCGTCGACCGTGGTATCGCCGAGGACGGTTCCAAGCTTGCTCAAACTGGCGAAGGTCATGCCGCTGACGCGGGCTTTGAGCCCGGTGTTGTAAGCCCATCCGTTGTTGTAGGCGAAGCTGGTGTCGGTAGTGGCGAGGTTTGTTTTAACCCAGTCAACGGAGCTGGCGTAGGCGGGATCCTGGAATGCGAGATAGGACCAGGTGTTCACGTCCTCAGGACTGTTGTTGTAGAAGATGTTGGTTGGGTCGGAGGTGCCGGTCCAGAAGTGGCCGGAGGGCGCGTCGAACATGGCTTCCACGAAAGCCTTCGCATAGTTGGCCTCGGTTTGCCATGTGGCGTTGCCGGTCAGACGCGCCAGCATGCTGAACAGAGCGTAGCAGTCGATGTTGTGTTCGGTGGATTTGTTGGTCTGGCCGTTGCCGAAGAAGAAGCCGCCTGGGGCGTTTGGATCCTTGGTGGTGACATCGATGAAGGTCGCGGCCTTCACGGCGGCCTGGAGGAAGGCGGGAACGCCGGTGCGCGCGTAGAGCTGGGCCAGGGCGATTCCCGCCCATGCCACATCGCCCACCGCGCTTCCCTGAAAGTAGGGGAGTCCAGTGGCCACATAAACACCGCCGTTGTTGACGCCGGCGTAGTACGCCTGGCGGAAGCGGCCATCGGCGGCGGGATCGTTCTGCTGCGCGTAGAGTAAGGCGTTGCCCAGAATCACAGCCCGCTGCAGGTCATCTCCACGGCCGCGAGCGAGGTAGGCGAGCAGGGCCACGGCGTTGTCATAGACGAATGCGGTGCTGGCAAAGGTGCCACCGGCGATCTGGTCGCTGTAGCTCTGGATCATGCGCACTGTGGAGCCGGTGGCGTAGCTGTCCATCATCTGGTTAAGGAAGGCGTAGGCTCCACGGATGGAAGCGGCGAGCCCCGGATCGGGGTTCTCCGTATCCGGGGATGCCTGGAGTGCGCGCGCCTGCGGGACAGGCGCGGTGGCGGCCAATCCAGCGGCGGCAGTGCCCAGTCCCATCTGCATGAGGCGGCGGCGTGATACGGTCGGTTCTCTCATTTTGATCCTCTCGTCAGGGAAGAGCCGGAAAGCTGTTGCCTTTTCCGGGCGCCGGTCATCTTAGCTCCAGAAGCGGAATGCCGTATAGGCAAATCATGCGGTGCCCGATTGGCCGGCAGGCGGAGTGTCACAAGTACTTCATCGGGCCAGAGCATAAGGCGTAAGGGGGCTATGGTAGCCTCCGGTTGTGGACAACGCCGGTTCCCGGCCGGGTGCGCCGCGGGCAGGGCTGATCGCTCGAACATGGGGGAGATTGCATGAGCGCTGTCAGATACGACCTCGCCGTTATTGGTTCCGGACCCTCCGGACAGCGTGCAGCTGTAGCGGCTTCAAAGATGAAGAAGCGGGTGGCGGTCGTGGAGTCGCGCGCGGTGGTAGGCGGCGTCTGCATCAACACGGGAACGATCCCTTCAAAGACGATGCGGGAGGCGGTGCTTCATCTCTCCGGATACAACTACCGCAACATCTACGGCATTAACTACCGGGTGAAGGAAAAGATCACGATGGCGGACCTGGCGTTCCGGGTGCAGGCCGTGATCAAGACCGAAGTGGATGTGACGGAGGCGCAGCTGTCGCGCAACGGCATCGACGTGGTTCACGGGATCGCTCATTTTCTGGATGGCACGCACATCCGGGTAGAGGGGCCGACCGGAGAGACAACTCTCGAATCGGACAAGGTCATCATCGCGGTGGGTACCAAGCCGGCATCTTCGGCGAAGGTTCCAATCAATGGCCGCACCATCATCAACAGCGATCAGGTTTTGGAACTCCCCACACTGCCGCGATCTCTGATCGTGGTAGGCGGCGGTGTGATCGGGGTCGAGTACGCATGCATGTTCGCGATCTTGGGCGTTCGCGTCACCATCATCGAGAAGCGGAACAAGCTGCTGGAGTTCGCCGATCAGGAGATTGTGGAGGCGCTGAGCTATCATCTGCGGGATGCGCGCGTGACCTTGCGGCTGGGCGAAGAGGTCCAGAGCGTGGAAGAACTGCCTGACGGGACTGTTGTGGCGAATCTGGAGAGCAAGAAGCGGATCTCAGGGGATGCGTTGCTGTATGCGGTGGGGCGGCAGGGCGCGATCGATGATCTGAATCTTCCAGCGGCCGGCATCGAAGCGGATCCGCGCGGACGCATTCCGGTGGACGAGCACTTCTGCACCAAGGTGCCGAACATCTTCGCGGTGGGCGATGTAGTGGGATTCCCGGCGCTTGCCTCGGTCTCCATGGAACAGGGACGAATTGCCGCGCATCGCGCCTTCGGAGACACCCAGACGACCTCGAACCCGAGTGTCTATCCTTACGGCATCTATACGATTCCGGAGATCAGCTTCATCGGCAAGACGGAGGAACAGCTCACCGACGAAGACGTGCCCTACGAGGTGGGAATGGCCTATTACCGCGAGACGGCACGCGGTCAGATTCGGGGCGATACGACGGGGCGCCTGAAGCTCATCTTCCATCGCGATACGCGCAAGATCCTGGGGGTGCACATCATCGGCGAAGGAGCCAGCGAATTGGTGCACATTGGCCAGGCGGTGATGACTTTAGAGGGCACGGTGGACTACTTCATCGACACGGTCTTCAATTACCCGACGCTGGCGGAGTGCTACAAGGTGGCTGCGTTCAACGGGCTGGGGCGACTGTACCGCTATCAGGGCGGAGTGGCCTAACGGCAAGGGACGAGAAGCGTCAGAAGATAGGGACGGCGAGGAGGGGGAGCGATGACACTGGCGATCGGAGCGGTGATGACCGAACATATCGTTGCCGGACGACTGGAAGACCATAAACCGGTCGGCAGCCTTGTCCGGTTCCCCGCCGATGAATCCGAACTGGACGCACTCAGCGCGATTCCCGGCGGTGAGATTGTAGAGATTCTCGCCAGGCAGATTGCCGAGTTGGCCGGTCAGGGCGAGGGGCGCGTGGAAGCGATCGGTGTGGCGGTGCCAGGGGTTGTGCGACACAACATTGTGGAAGACAGCCCGAATCTCACGCAGTTGAAGGGCATGCACCTGGGGCAAGAGCTAAGCCAGGTACTCACGGCAAAGGGCATCACGGCTCCCGTGCATATCGCCAATGACGCGGATGCCATTGCGGCGGGAGTGGCGGCGACGCGAGGACAGCTGAACCGGCTCACGCGCGTGTGGACCATCGGCAACGGGATTGGCTACGGGCGCTGGCCCTATGTTGAGGGAGTGTGGGAGGGCGGGCACATCACTGTGACGCTCGATCCCAAGGAGCGCTACTGCGGCTGTGGCGGAGTGGGGCACCTGGAAGGCATCATGGGCTATCGCGCCATGCGATTGCGCTTCCTGGACAAGGAACCGGAAGAGGTGTTTGCCGCTGCCAGGCGCGGAGACGAGAAGTGCCGGGAGTTCGTGGATCTATGGCATCGCGCGCTGGCAGCGGCGACAGCGTCGTTTATCCACCTGGCGGGGCCGGGGAGGTTCTACTTTACGGGGCACAACGTGGGCTTCCTGCAGTTGGATCTTCTGCGAGGGCACCTGGAGACCATGGTCAAGCTGAGTCCTCTTCAGAGCTTTTCCCTGGAGTCATTGCCGCCGAGTGATGATACCGCCCTGATTGGAGCGGGCGTAAGCGCGCTGCGCGCCTTGACGTGGTGATGCTTCCGGATTGATCTGCTACACAGAAAAACGCGCAGTCATGACGATTGAGAGTTTCACGCCGGAGTATTCAGCGGCGGCCTGGAAAGATCTCCGCGGGCGTATCCAGCGCACGCGCTGGCCGGATGTTGTGCCTGACTCGGATTGGGATTATGGCGCGGACACATCGTTCGTTCGCGACATATGCAGTTACTGGGCGGAGGAGTTCGACTGGGAGTCTGAACTTGCGCGCTCTCGGGTGGTTCCCCACTTCAAATTCTCGTCAGCCGCCGGACACATCCACTTCATTCATGTTCGCGGCAAGGGGCCGAATCCGATCCCCTTGATCTTGACGCACGGTTGGCCCGGATCCTACCTGGAGATGCTGAAACTCATTCCCATCCTCAGCGATCCGGCAGCACATGGAGGCGTGCCGGAGGATTCGTTCGACGTCGTGGTGCCCTCGCTTCCCGGATTTGGGTACTCCGCCAAGCCGGGCAGAGGAATGAACGTATTCGCGGTTTCCGATCTTTGGGTCGAGCTGATGGCGGAGCTGGGATACGAGCGGTTTGCGGCCCAGGGCGGAGATATTGGTGCGGGCGTGACGACGGCTCTGGGATTGCGGCACGCGCACCGACTGCTCGGGATCCACCTGAACTTCATACCTGGGTCGTATCGACCCCATCTTGCCGCAGGCGAAGCGCCTTCGGCAGAAGAACGGACGGCACTCGAGGCAATGGTCCAATGGGCGGATCAGCACGGGGCTTACGCACATGTGCAGCGCACGACGCCTCTCACAGCCGCCTACGCGCTGAATGATTCTCCCGTGGGGCTGGCCGCGTGGATCCTGGAGAAGTTTTACCGGTGGTCTGACTGCAAGGGCGATCTTCTATCCCGATTCACGCGGGATGAGTTACTGAGCAACGTGACCCTCTACTGGATGACACAGACCATCTACTCCTCGTTCCGAATCTACTTTGAAGGAGCGAGAGCGCCTCTGACCCTTGGCGCGGGCGAGCGAGTGGCGGTGCCCTGTGCGATCGCCCGCTTTCCGAAGGAGATTTTCTTCTCGCCGCGAAGCTGGGTGGAACGCGGCTACGCCGTAGAGCGATGGACGGAGATGCCGCGCGGCGGGCACTTTGCGGCGTGGGAAGAGCCGGGTCTATTGGCCGACGACCTTCGCAGCTTTTTCCGCCAGTTCCGGTGACGCCGCTGCGCTATCACCGCCTGCGCAGGTACGTGCAGGAGATGCGATCGTGCCAGCTGAGGTGATCGTCGTCGAAGACAGACCAAACGATTCCAAGGCCGACCGGCAGCAGAGAGACGGCCATGGCGCCGAGGCGCTTGCGCAACTGCAAGCGGGTGGGCACGTCGTCATCGAACGTGCACAGGGCGATGCCGGCGTAGCGCATTCCAGGGGTCATATTGGTGAACGCAAAGAACAGGGCGTGATACGCAAAGCCGGTGAGCAGCAACCCAAAGGCGAACAGCAGCTCGGCAGTCTTAGGAGCGGGAAGATGCGTAATTTGGTGACCCAGCCAAAGCGCGCCGATGGAGAAGGTGCCGAGGATCAAAGCCAGATCCATCACCACCGCCATGGAGCGAAGGCCGATAGGGGCAAGTTGGACGCGGCGGACAGGAACTTCTGCTTTGACCGGCTTCTCCTGCGCCGGGTGGGCATCGAGTTCGATGCCAGACCAGACCGCGGCCTTGTAGTTGGTCGCGGTCGCTGATACCGGCTGAGAAGCCATGGGCTCGAAGGAAACGGTGCCCGGATCGACCTCGAAGATGCTGAGTTGCGCTTCCCGCTCGGTGACGCCTCCAGCCTCTGCGAGGCGGGGACGGAGTTTGCGGGCGGCAATCAGTTCGCGGGGAAATTCAATCAGATTGGCGTGAGCCGCTGCGGCGTCGACCTCGATGGGCTCGCTGCGGAGAGTTGCATTGATCTCGGCGGGAGTCCACCAGTCCTCGACGGCGAGCTCAAACTGTTCCAGCGGGCGCTGCGGGACGGAGGGCATCGGAATCGCGCGGGAAGGCAGATCCGGCTCCCAGCGCAGATTGAAGCTTTGGCCGTCGATCACCTCTCGCGTAAGGATACCGGCGGGTTGGGAGGGCGCGGGAACCTGAACAAGGGAAGGGTCAACTTTCGGTGCGACCGTTGGCTCGATATCGCGTGCAGGCTCTTCCACGCGGGGCGGCCGGCTGATGCTCTCGACCACGGCGGGCCCGCGCAAGGGCTGCTCTGCCGCGGCGTGCAGTTCGGCAAGAGCCGAGGCGGCAGCAGCCTGAGCTTCCATGGCGACCTGGGTGGCGATCTCGGCGGCGCGCACGGCGGCGCGAGCCTCCTCGGCCTGCATCTGGCTGTAGGTGGGGGTTTTGGCATAGCGCGCGGCGACGCGCGCAGCGGCCTCCGCTGCACGGGTGGCGCCCGCAGCGGCATGCTGCTCTTGCTGGCTGCCCACACCAGCAGCTCCCTTGCGATTCTTGTGGGCGGCGAGCCGCTGATTGACTTCCTGTTTCCACGCAGGCTGTATTGGCTGTGTACTCAACTGAGTTCCCTTCAACTGCGTCTCCGCCTTCGATCGAGAGCCGCGAAATTTTAGGTCTGCCTGGCGCGTGCGCGACGGACAGACGTTTTTCTTTACGAGAGGCTGGAGTGCGCGGAAGAAGTCGCAGGCTTCGTCCGGACCGGGCGATCCGTGCGGGCGTTCGGAGCCGGGTTGTCCTGCGGCCAGAGCAACGAGAGGCCCGGGAAGAAGGCAGCGATTTGCTATGCTGGCCTTGGTCTCCGGATGCGTCCTCGCAATTTTGTGTTTATCACGATGCTGGTGCTCTGTCACGGTTTTGCGGCAGCGCAGGCGTTGACCAATGGGTTACCCCTCGCGCAATCTGAAACTCCGCGCTCCAATGGCCCTTCGAAGTCATCGGCGAGCTTGCTTCCCGACGATCCGGGAGAGGAGATTTTGCCCGTTGCGCAACCGGAGCCTGAGCCCAGTTCGGGTGTACCGGTAACGTACAAGGCCGACCGGCAACGATGGGCGGGTAACGTGCTCACGCTGGAGGGAGTGGAAGACTTCCGCTACCGTGACTATGTCTTCCGAGCCGATAAGGTGATTTGGCATCGCGACACCAACGAAATTGAGGCCGAAGGCAATCTGCACGTGACCGGGGGTCCAGAAGATGTGGACGTCATCGCGTCGCATGGCGACATCCAGCTGGCCAATCACACAGCGCGCTTTTTCGACGTGACTGGAACCATGGGGGTGCGCTCGAACGGCAAGGCTGTGGTGTATTCGACAGCGAATCCGTTCATCATCCACGCCCGGGTACTTCTGCAGACGGCACGCGGCAGTTATCGAGTCGTCGATGGGTCGATGACCAATTGCCGCCTTCCTCATCCAGATTGGCAATTGTTCGCCCATTTCATTGATGTGGCCAACGGGCATGCGTCCACTCGCAGCACGTACTTCAAATTTCTCGGAGTTCCCCTCTTCTATCTCCCATATCTGCGGCATCCTGTAGATCAAAGTGGTCGCGAAAGCGGACTGCTGATCCCTGTGATCAGCAACTACTCGTCCATCCGGGGCTATACGTTTGGGGAGCAGGTGTACGCGGTGATCAATCGCAGCATGGACATCACCCTGGGCACGGAGTACTACAGCAGGCGCGGCTGGGCCCCCAATGGAGACTTCCGATACCGGGGGCCCGGGGTGGATCACCTCAACGCAGGCTGGCACGCGCTTTTTGACCGAGGCATCAATCAGCTGCAAACCGCGGGAGAGCACGCCGGGAAAACGATATTCGTGAACCAGGGCGGGGTGGACATCGTGGCCCAGGGACGCAAAGATTATTCGCCGGAGGACCGGCTGGCGGGCGATATCGAGTACCTCTCCCGATACCTTTACCGGCTGGAGTTCAATGACAACTACTGGCAGGCGATCAGCTCCGAAGTGAAAAGCGAGGTGTCGTACACGCACGCGCACAACGGGCTGATTCCGTCGGCGGACCTTTATCGGCTGCAGTCATTCGCCAGTTCCAGCGTCGGGGACGAGGTGAGAATCCTGCGGCTTCCCAGTATTCGCTATGACGTGCTGGACCGGCCCCTGGGGTCGGCGCCGCTGTACTGGGGTCTCGGATCCTCGTTGGGACACCTGGCGCGTTCAGAGCCAGGTTTTCATGCGCATAACGACGGCAGGTCGGACATCTATCCGCATCTTTCGATGCCCCTCGTGGGAGGCGGTTGGAGCCTCATTCCCGAGGCTGCTTTCCGGGTCACGTTCTACTCGGGCAGCCAGGTTCCGGACCTGTCGGGGGCGCAGGGCGGGGTGCCCGGCGTGACCCATGATCCGCTCCGCCGGACCTATGGCGAAGCGTCGGTTGACCTTCGTCCGCCGGCGCTGGAGCGCGACTTTGCGGTTCGGGGCTGGGGACTTCGGCACGTGATCGAGCCCGAACTGAACTGGCACTTCGTGGGCGGGGTGGGCAGTAAAGCCCGAGACGTACTCCTGGTGGACACGAGCGATATCGCGACGGACACCAACGAGGTAGGTTTCTCGTTGACCCAGCGGTTCTATGCCCGACCACCCGCCAATAAACCTTGCCCGGAAGCCGAGGGCGAAGAGGCGACCCAGGACTGCGGCCACTCGCGAGAATGGGCGAGCTGGCAGATTGCGCAGAAGTACTACCTCGATTCGAAGTTTGGTGGCGCGCTTCTTCCGGGACGACGCAACGTGTTCGACAGCACACTCGACCTGACAGGAATCGCGTTCCTTACCGAAGGACGTAATCTGTCGCCCATTGTTTCGCGAATGCGCTTCAATGCGATCGAGAACCTGCGCATCCAGTGGGATCTGGACTATGATCCCCGGGCAGGCCGGCTGGGCGCGGACAACGTGTTTGCCGGATACAGTTGGGGAAATACAACCGTGGGCCTGGGACATTCCTTGTTGAATGCGGTCGATGAAAAAGGCAGCTCCGCCTCGATCATCCAGAGCGACCAGGTCAATCCCTTCGTGGAGATCGGTAAACCCACATCGCGCGGATTCAACTTCGCGGCGAACGGGGGGTATGACTTTGTTCGCGGTTCGCTCCAGTACGGCGGGGTTCAGGCGGTTTATAACTGGAACTGCTGCGGACTGACGGTCGGATACCGGAGGTTCGCGCTGGGGTCGATACGCGACGAAACCCAATACCTTTATGGGTTTACGTTGGCAAACTTCGGCTCGGTCGGCCACATCCGGAGGTCAAATTCGGTATTTCGCGACCCCAGCATTACCCCCGTGTACTAGGGGATTTTGGGGGCGGAGCAGCCTTTGAGCTTGACGGGCGTCTACATCTCAGGACTCCCGTGTGGAGTATCCTTTAGCCAGAGGATTCCACTTTGTTTCGAAATCGTCTCATGGCCGGCCTGATCGCCCTGACCCTGGCGGCCGGGTGCAAGGCCCAGACTCCCGTGAATGACCCGACGCTGGCGCGTCACATTGAAGTGATGGTGCGCTCGCAATTCAACATCCCGCAGGATTTCAATCTCCTGATCGGCGCGCGAAAGCCGAGCCAGATTCCCGGCTATGACACGCTCCCCATCATGGTGGGGCGCCCCGGCGGCAAGATGACGACGATCGACTTCCTGATCTCGAGTGACAACTCGAAGCTGGCGCGCATGGAGACTTTCGAGCTGGCCAAGAATCCGGCGCTCAACATCGATGTAGCCGGTCGGCCGATCCGCGGGAATCCCTCGGCGAAGGTTACGGTCGTCAACTACGACGATCTGGAGTGCCCGTATTGCGCCCGCATGCACCAGTCGCTCTTTCCCGACACGCTGGAGCGATACAAGGACAAGGTGCGATTCGTCTACAAGGATGATCCGCTGACCGAACTGCATCCCTGGGCCATGCGCGCGGCGATCGATGCCAATTGCATCGCGGCGCAGAGCACGCCGACTTACTGGGCCTATGTTGATTATCTCCATTCGCACGGACAGGAGATCAATGGTCAGGATCGCGATGTGAGCAAGAGCTTCGCGGCTCTGGACCGGATCGCGAAGCAGGAGGTCACAATTGCCAAATTGGATGAAACCAAGCTGGACGCCTGCATCGCCAAACAAGACGAATCGCAGGTGAAGGCGTCGGCGAATGAGGCCGAAACGCTGGGAGTTACCGGCACGCCGGCGATATTCGTGGAAGGCGAGCGCATCGAGGGCTTTGTGCCGGAACAGCAGTTGTGGGCTGTGATCGACCGCGCTTTACGGGCTGCCGGGGTAGAGCCGCCCGGGCCGGCGCCATCCACCACAGCTCAACCCAAGCCAAGCGGACAGTAAGGTATCGCGGACAGGGTACAGATCGCAAGCTCAGGCACACGCTGCATCGTGGTGACTCGACCCATGGTGCGGCGTGGGCGTTATCCTAATGTTTCGGAAATGTACGGTTTCCGAGGAGAGATCAGGTTGCAGGTCGAATGGTTCTTCCGGGCGCGCCGTCGCGCCCTTTGCCTTTTGGGTGCCGGGGTTCTGC
Organism: Acidobacteria bacterium AB60; assembly: GCA_008682415.1. Classification (GTDB taxonomy): domain Bacteria; phylum Acidobacteriota; class Terriglobia; order Terriglobales; family Acidobacteriaceae; genus Telmatobacter. The sequence goes on from VANK01000011.1 coordinate 25,561, forward strand.
TGACTGCCGCCGCCGGGTGTCATCGACCTCCCGGCGCCGACGTGGTGGCGACCGTGAATGACAAGGAGATCATGCGGGCCGACCTGGAGAAGAACTACAAGGCCAGCCTGGGCGACAGCCAGGATTCCTCTCCCTCCCCGCAACAAGCCGACATTCAACGGCTCAATATTCTGCGGGGGATGATCGACGACGAGATCCTTCAGCAACGGGCTGCCAAGCTCAACCTGGTCGCGAGCGATGAGGACGTGAATGCGAAGATTACAGAGCTGAAGGCGCTATCAACCCAGGAAGAATTTGAGCAGAAGCTGAAGGCTCGCGGCCAGAGCATGGATGACCTGAAGCGGGATATCCGGCGCGCCCTGACGACGAATAAGCTGCTCAATAAGGAAATTGAGTCAAAGATCAATATCACGGACGCGGAGATCACGAGCTACTACAACTCCCATAAGTCGGAGTTCAACTTCATTGAGCCGCGGTATCACATCGCCGAGATCGTCGTGACCGGCGCCGCTCCGCCGCAGCCGAGTAATCCCCAGGCGCGGCGTGTACCAAATGAAGCAGAAGCGCGCAAGGAGATCGAAAACATTCACAGCCGTCTGCAGAGCGGCGACGATTTCGGCACCCTGGCGGCGCAGTTTTCGGAGAATGCCAGCTTTGCCTCTAATGGAGGCGACATGGGCTTCGTTCCCGAGTCGCAATTGCGCGGCGAGCCTGAGGTTTACAACGCAATCGTCAAGTTGAAACCAGGCCAGCTCACCGAGACCATTCCTGTGTATGACAGCTCTGCCCCGGGCCGCAGGTTTCTGGGGATAGCGATCTATAAGCTTCTGGGCCGTGAAGGCGCCGGCCAGCGGGAGATCAACGATCCGCGCGTGCAACAGGCGATTCGCGCCGGACTTCGCGAAAGCCATTCGCAGCTGCTAAAGAACGCATACTACGAGAAATTGCATGACGATGCGAGGATCCGCAATTACTTTGCGGAGCAGGTTTTAAGGCAGGGCGCCCAGTAAGTTCCGCCTCCTGGTTTCGGCGGGATTGATCGAACCGTGAACGCGGCTTGAAGATGCCGTAGCGTCATCGCATCGCATCTGGCGACTGACTAGAGATCAACTGCGGTCGCAGCCCCGAGGAAGAATATGTCCTATGGGTGCGATCAATGCTCCGTCTCAAAGCGGTGATCGATCGAACATGTTCGCCCCCTGAGGGCTTCGAATTGTTGAAGGTTGTCCGCTCCAACGAGAATGGCCCCCGCCAGAGCGGAGGCCATTTCTGTTGGAAGCTGGAGGAGCGAGCTACTTGAGATTGCCGCTCGAATCCATGGTGATGCCGCCGGGGCCCTTTTCCTTCTTCTCTTCGTTGGCCTTGCGCGTGCCCATCGCCTTCGCCGTCCATTCCTTTGCCCTGGCGACGTCATCTTTCACAGCATTCGGATCTTTGTAGTCGACGTCGGCCTTACGGCGGTAGATCAGGTTCAGATAGGTCATGGCATCGTCGTAGTTCGATCGATTCTCGACGGCCTGGTTCAGATACTTGAGACCTTCGTCGACGAGCGGGCCGTTCTCCGTTGCGATCTGTTCAAGCACCTTCTTAGGCGCCTTCGCATTGCCCTCTCCATCGTCATTCATGCCGGCGGGGACGAGGTCTTTGAGAGCGTTCTTGTGGGCCAGTGTCCAATCGATCACGCCGATGGTGTAGGCGGCCTCCGGATCCTTCGGATCCACGGCGAGCACCTTCTTTTGCCAGTCCTTGGCTTCGTTCAGCTTATTCACGCTGAAATAAATGCCGGCGATCTGTTTGATACTGTTCACATCATTGGCATCCTTCGAGAGCACTTCCTGGAAGATGCTGATGGCCTGCTGCGCATTCTTGAGATTGTCAGGAGTATCGAGACCGGGAACCACATTCTGTGCCAGCGCGGTGGCCAGGTAACTCTTTGCCATGGGAAGGCTGGGGTCCAGTTCGGTGGCCTTTTGGAAGTGCCCAATGGCCTCCTCGTAACGGGCGGCCTTGTACGCCTCCACTCCCTTGTTGAGCTGGTCGCGGGCTGCGAGACGGTTGCAGCCGCTCATGGAGAGCACGATGCAGCCGAGGGCTATCGCGAGCGCCGAGATTCGTGCGGAATGATTCATGTCCTTGTCCTTCTCCTTCAGGGCGAGCCCATCAAGTGCACGCCGGATCTTGTTTTTAAAAGCGCTGGCTGCGGCGGGAGTTTCCGGAAACCAGGTGAAAATGAATTGTACTCCTCCTGAAAGCGCCTTCAAGGGCGAACTTGATAGCGACTGGTGCGCTACAAGCGCGCCGCCCGGGGCGTCATCAGGCACACGCGGTCCACACCTGCCGCGTGGCTGACGTCGATCACTTCTGCGATCTGGCTAAAGCTCAGTTGGTCGTCGCCCTTGATGAAGAGCACGCCCTGCGCGCGCCTGGCATAGAGATCGGCAAGGCGCGCCGGCAACTCGGCCCGAGTCGCAGGCTGCCGGTTGATCGTGAAGAGGGCGCCACCGGCGCCATCTCTTACGATTTCCAGGACCACCGCGTCCATGGGGGCTGGCGAGTGCTGCGTCGCCTGCCGCGCCATCGCAGTAGGTTCTCCCGCGGAGGAAACTGGGATGATGACCATGAAGATAATCAGCAGGACTAGAAGGACATCAATCAGCGGAGCAACATTCATCTCCGCCTGAGGTGTGCTCAACCCAGCTTGATGGACGGTCATGGCGCAGAATCCTCTTCCCCGTACGGGGACAGCAGCCGCCGGCAGGCCTCCGCTTATTGGCCTTCCATGATCTTCGGCGTCATGATGCCGATGTGATCTACGTTGGCCGAATGGGCAATGTCGATCACTTCAGCGATCGCGGCAAAGTTGACATCGTCGTCGCCTTTGACGAACATGACGCGTTCGGCGCGGTTGGAGTAGATGTCCGTGAGCTTGGCCAGCAGGTCGCGCTTCTCGACCGGAGTCTCATTGATCTTGTAGGTCAGAGTGGACCCGGCCTTGCCCTGCACTTGCACGACAATGGTGCGGTCGTTGGGCTGAGTCTGCTGCGGGTTCTTCGGCGGCTGCGGGACCAGCGCATCGAGGCCCTTGGGCGTGACCGGCACGATGACCATGAAGATGATCAAAAGCACCAGCAGAACGTCGATCATGGGAGTCACATTGATATCGGACGAGTAGCCACCCCCGCCCCCCATTGACATTGCCATGTTTCAAACTCCTCTGAAATCGTTGAAAGACTTGCAGTAGAGCGGCTATTCGCCGCCCGCGGGTGCTCCGGGTTCGCGCTTTTGCGTCAACAAGCCAACTTCATCCACGCCCGCGGTACGCACCGCGTCGATGGCGTCCTCAACCGCGCGGAACTGCGCGCGCGCGTCGGCACGAACAAAGATGGTCTTGCCCGGTTTGTCGGCGATCTTGTCGCGAACCCGCGAGCCGAGCTCGCTGACCGCGACCTTGTCCTGCCCCAGGAATACGCCGCCGTCGCGCGTAATGGCGACGACAATCGCGTCTTCCTTATCGGCGTCGGGCATGGCGGTTGGATTGTCCACCTTGGCCATGTCGACCGATACCTTGTTCTGGAGCATGGGCGTGATCACCATGAAGATGATCAGCAGCACCAGCATCACGTCCACCATCGGCGTCACATTGATGTTGGAGCTGATCTTGCTGCCTTCGTCTCGAACTGCTACTCCCATTGTGGAGCTCCATGCCTTGAATTTTTGCTTCCGGAGACAGTCCGGAGGTCCCTAATCTTCACCGCGGAACGCTCAAACCGGTGGGCGGGCGAGTTCGCTGCTCGCCCTGCCCTCCGAAACATCCCGCTTCAGCTGAACACGCACTTCTTACCGCTTGTGGCTCTGCTTGATGAAGTAGTCGATGAGTTCGCTCGAGGAGTTGTCCATCTCAACGTCGAACGCTTCGACACGGCCGGTGAAGTAGTTAAACGCCATAACGGCGGGGATAGCTACGAGCAGGCCGAACGCGGTGGTCACCAGGGCTTCAGAGATACCGCCGGCGACCGCGCCGATACCCGAGGTCTTCTGGGTGGCGATCTGCTGGAAGGCGTTCAGGATGCCGACGACGGTGCCGAACAGTCCGACGAACGGAGCGGTTGCGCCGATGGTGGCCAGAACGCTCAAGCCTCTCTTCAGCTTGGCATGCACGATGGCCTCGGCACGCTCCAGGGCGCGCTGCGAGCTCTCGATCGTCTCTTCCGTTGCCAGACCGGAGGAGACGCGGAACTCCTGCAGGCCCGCGGTCACGACTTCCGCGAGGTGCGACTTCTTGTTGCGGTCGGCGATCTTGATGGCTTCCTCGAGCTTGCTGTCCTTTAGGGCGCCGGCAACCTTGGGTGCGAATTCGCGGGACTGCTTGCGGGCGGCGGAGAAGTACAGGTAGCGATCGATCATAACCGCGAGCGACCAAATGGACTCGATGAACAGGATGATGGCCACGGCACGCGCCAGCCATCCCATGTGCTGCCACAAGCCCATCGGGCTAAAGCTGACGGTACCGCCCTCTTCCTGAAAAAAGGCCATGCTGCTGACCGTGTGCGAAGCGAAATGTGCGAGCTGAGCGAGAATCACTGAATCGTTCCTCCTAGGACTTTTTCTTGTGAACTACGGCGTTGCAGTTGCAGAGGCGTCACGAAAAACTGCTGCTGACCAATCAACAGGCTGCCACGGGATTGACGCAGATCGACTTCCCGGGAGCCCGCCATTCTACAGTTTGTCCGGAATCGCTTTGGGAATGCGGCAAGAAGAACACCGCACTCAGGCCAAAAGAGAAGCCCTTTTCCTTGGATGGGGAAAGGGCGGCTGAGTTCTCATCCGCCGAGGCTGAAGATCACATTGACGGTGGTCTCGACCTCGACTGGTTCGTTGTTCAGCAGGTATGGCTTGTAGCGCCACTGCCGGACGGCGTCCATGGCGGCCTGCTGCAACATGGCTGGACCGCCGATCACGCGCAGATTTTCGATGGTGCCCGTCTTGGAAATGGTTGCCTGCAACACCACGGTGCCGGAGACGCGCGCCGCCTTGGCGATCGGCGGATAGACCGGGATCGTCTTCTGCAGCAACATGCCCTGGGCAACGCCCGCCGAGATATTCACCTTCTTGGGCGCTTCTGCTTTCACCTTGGGCGCATTGCTGTTGCCGGAGAAGAGGCCGCCGATCACGCCACCAGAGCTTCCGCCCAGGCCTTCCATGCCGGCAACGCCGAAGTTGTTGGAAGGCGGAGCTTCTTTCTCGGCCACGTTCTTGATGTCTTTCGGAATCTTGGAGGGGGCGACCAGCTGGTTATTCATCATCTCCGATTGCACGTGCACTACGTGCACGGGTGCAGCCGGCGGCGGTGGCGGCGGAGGCGGTGGGGGGGGCGGCGGGGCAACCAGCAGCGTCTGCATCATCGCCTTCGGCAGCGCCTCGGGATAAATGAGCGGGATCAGGATCAAAAGCAACAGGATGGAGCCATTGATGATAAACGTGGCCAACATCCAGTACTTGCTCTTGCTTGCCTTGCCGATCTTGCCGCTCGATTCAAATGTGGAGTCTTCAAACATGGCCAGCCTCGAATCGGGTTTGGTTACCTCAATTTAGACACCGCGGAAACGTTTTATGTTCCCGGGGGCCCAAGCTGCTCCCAGCAGTGTGCTCAACCTATACCAGAACATCGCACAGTGATGCAAAGGCCGGCGCAAAACTGACCCCAAGTTAGAAGAAAACCCGCTAAATCCGGGCGCGCTTTGCCGCCGGTAAAACCACTGCTTTGCCTTTGCTGGCGCGCCATTGCTGATATGCAACCAACATAGGCGCCGCAACGGCAATCGAAGAGTAAGTACCGATGAGAATGCCGACGACCAGGGCGAATGAGAACCCCCGCAGCACGGGACCGCCGAAGATGTACAACGACAGAACTGTCAGAAACGTCAGCCCCGACGTGAGCACGGTCCGGCTCAGCGTCTGATTGATACTGCGGTTCACCACGTCTGGAAGCGACTCCCGCCGGCTCAGCCGCAGATTCTCGCGGATGCGGTCGAAGACGACAATCGTGTCGTTCATCGAGTAGCCGACCAGCGTCAAGATGGCGGCGATCACCGTCAAGCTGATCTCCTGCCCCGTTAGCGCGAAGGCACCCACGGTGATCAGGGTGTCGTGGAAGCAGGCAACCACCGCGGCGACGCCGTAGATGAGCTGGAAGCGGAACCAGAGATACACGAGCATACCCAGCAGCGAATAAAGAGTCGCCAGTGCCGCCTGTTTCTCGAGTTGCCGCCCCACGGTCGGCCCGACCGAGTCCACCTTGACTCCCTTATCAGGATCGAAGGGGTTGTTGTAATTGGCCCTCAGCGTGTCCACGATGGCCTTGCGGCCCTCATCGAGGCTTGCCTCATTTTTCTGCTCCGGCAGGCTGATCAGGACCTCATTCTTGCTGGTATCGCCCCCGATCAACTGGATCTTGGCGTCCCGAATGCCCGCCTTTTCCACGGCCGAGCGCACCTCCCCGATGTTGGGGGGATTCTGGAACTGTACCTGGACTTCGGTGCCGCCCCGGAAATCCACGCTCAGGGGAACAGGGCTCCCGGTCTGAGCCAGGTGCACGCTCATCGCAATGATGCCGGCCACGCTGAAAATAAGGCTGAAGGCCAGGAAATACCATTTCTTGCCGAGCCAATCGATTTCTACGTTGTGAAAGAATTCCACTTGAATCTCTACCTTCCTGGAAAGGCAGGGACCAAGGAACCGGGACCAGGCAACAGGTCTAGCTCACCCTGCACTGCTCGCGTTCCTTGATACATGCCCATTAAGTCCTGATACCGCAGTTTCTTATTGCCTTCCCTGCTCCCACTTCCCTGCTCTTTAAATCGAGACCAGTTCGCCGGGCTTCATCTTGTTCAGGTGCGCATCGAAGATGGTGCGCGAAACAAACACGGCCGTAAACAGGTTGGCCAGCAAGCCGAACGTCAGTGTGGTGGCAAAGCCTTTCACGGGTCCGGTACCGAAGAGAAAGAGGATTGCGGCCGAAACGATGGTGGTCACGTGGGTGTCCACGATGGTGATCCATGCGTGCGCAAAGCCCTGATCAACGGCCGCCGAAGCAGCCTTTCCGGCACGCATCTCCTCACGAATGCGCTCAAAGATCAGGACGTTGGAGTCCACGCCCATACCGATGGTCAGGATCACGCCAGCGATGCCCGGCAGGGTGAGGGTGGCCGTGGAGTAGCCCATGAATCCTAGCAGAATCAGCAGGTTCAAGATCAAAGCCAGGTCGGCGTTCACGCCCGACCCGCGATAGTAGACCAGCATGAAGAGCATGACTACGAGCATGCCAACAATGGCGGCAGTTACGCCCGCCTTGATGGAGTCGGCTCCCAGCGAGGCACCCACCGTCCGGGATTCAATCTGTTCCAGGGACGCCGGCAGAGCGCCGGTGCGCAGCAATTTTGAGAGCGCCCCGACCTCATCTTCACTGAACGCGCCCTCGATCACGCCCTGGTCACGGATGGGTTGCTTGATACTCGCCACCTCGCGAACCGTGCCCCCCATGACCACCGCCATCGAGTTGTTGACGTTCGCCTTGGTGTAGTCGTAGAACTTCTCGCCGGCATCGTTGGTCAGCGTGAACTGGACCTCGCGCTGGCCCGTGTTCGGATTCACGTTCGGGTCGGCGGAGCGGAAATCACTTCCCTGCACCACGGAGGCGCGCTGCAGAACGTAATAGCTGTCGCCGCCCTGGTTTCCAATGGACCCGGAGAAGTGCATGATCTCCTGATCCGCCGGGAGAGCCCCTCCCACACTCTGCAGGGCCGCCTGCTCATTGGGATAAGGACCACCGATCACCGGATGGATCTCCAGCCGCGCCGTGGACTGGATGATATTTTTGACCCGGTCGAGGTCGGAGATGCCGGGAAGTTCCACCAGGATCTGGTTCGCGCCCAGGTTGTACTCCTGAATCACTGGCTCACTGACGCCGAGCGAATCGACGCGGTCACGAATGGTCTCGATCGATTGAGAGACCGTCCGCTGTTCCAGGTCGCGCTCGTAGTTCGGCTTCATGCTCAGCGTGAAACTGCCGTTGGAGCCGGTGCTGACGTCGTACTCGTTGGAGTACTTGGAATCGAGCGTTGAGCGCACCGCCGAGAGATTGGCAGGGGAGACGCCGTCGACCTGCACCACCGTGGGCTTGTTCGGATCGGGTTTATACGGACGCCCGCTGAGACTCGCCTTGCGCAGGTCCTGCTGCAGCGCAGCCACGGTATTATCCGTCTCGGCGTTAATCGCATCCTGCACCTGGACACGGAGGATCAGGTGAGCGCCACCCTTCAAGTCGAGGCCCAGGTGAATGCGGCTGGTGAGTGCGTCCGTGAGAGCTTTGCCGCTGACGCCATGAGGAATGCCGAAGATGCCGTACAGACATACCAGCAAAACCGCGAAGATCGCGACAACCCTGCCTTTGAGATTCTTCTTCATCGTTTCACTTCTCTATTCGAGATTGCCGAGAGGATAGCCCAAGGGCCCCTTCTCTATTCGTTGCTAAACAACAAGCCGAATTACGAGGCCGGCGCATCCTGCGTGGTCACCGAGGCGATGGAGTTTTTGGCCACTTCCATCTTGATCCCGTCGGGAGCGATCTTGATGATGACGGCATCGTCCTTGATGGACAGGATGGTCCCGCGAATGCCGCCCGCGGTGGTGATGCGGTCGCCCGGCTTGATGCCGCCTAACATCTCCTGCCATTGCTTTTGCCGCTTTTGCTGCGGGCGAATCATGACCAGGTACAGAACTGGAATCAACAAGAGAGGCAGAAGCATCGGGATGCTGCTGCCGCCGGCGGCCGGCGCCGCCGCGAAGGTCGCGAAACTGATTACCACACTCGTCCTTTACCGCCTGCGTTTGCGTGGCGTCTTGGCTTCGCCTCACGCAAACAAGTCAGGCGCAGGTGTCTCCGGACTTCTGCCCGGTGCCTGCAAATAAGTTTGTCTCCGGGAAACGTTCTCGCCCGCGTTGCGGGCACAAACGCGGAGTTCAGGCCCTGTGAGTGCCGCTCAGATGAATCTCTGACAGCCCACGCCTCCGGCCCGGTTCCGACGACTTCCTGTTCGACAAGGCCTGTCTCTTGGAATCACCCCGGCGACTGTGGCCCGGTCCCCCGAATCCGCACCTCTGGAATCGGCAAAACCGTGCGGTTTGCTGCGATCACTGCCGGACGGATCCCAAAAGAATGCCTAGCAAGATAAGATACGCGGAGCCCGCGCCATGTCAAGGCATTCGCGTGGGTTTGGCGGGGCGTTGGTACTCAGGAATGCTGCACGTCACAGGCTCTCCCGGCCGGCTTCTCCTTATGAAAACCTTAGCGTTCAATTGTCCGCACTTTACGTGCGGCGGGGTCTCATGAACTGGTGGCGGACCATCGCATCGAGGCACCAGAGTCTTCTCTCGAAAGCGCCGCGCCGCCGGAGCCAATATGCCCCACGATTCCGTGCTATTCCTACTACTCCTGTTTGCACCCATCCTGGCCTTCGAAGTCTGGGCCCTATGGAACTTCACTGACGAGATTCGGAGGGGCAGGCGTCGTCGAGTCCGTTTCTTGCGCCGGCTTGGACCTGCGATCAAGATCTATCCCGCGCAGAAGCCGGCCCTCCGCTTCCCCAGCAGCGGCGATCCGGAAGCCCGTAAGTCGCTTAATCCTCTGATTTTCCGGCGGCAGGAGAAGCAGCCGACTGTTCGTCGGAGTCTTCCACCAGCATGGCCGATCCAGGCAGAACGTCAAAGGCGGCCGGTTCCCGGCCAGCGGGACGGAAGAGGACGCGCAACGGGTCGCGCTGCCACTCCGTGACGCCGCACGCAGGCTCGGGATTGCCCCGGCTCTCTGGATCGAACTTCCCCAGCCTTTTTGCCAGCACCGGCTTGCGAAGAGCTAACTGCGCGACCACTGCGTAGAGGCTCTTCCCGCTCGCGGTAATCCCGCAGTAGGCGCCGTAATCGCGAAACCAGACCACTTGGCTGACACCGGGATCGTAGTCCGGCAGTTTCAAAGCGGTGACGTGGCCGGCGGTGCGGTCGACAAGCAGCCAAGGCCCCCTTTGCCACACCCAGTGGGCACCTGTCGTTCCCAACTTCTCGCCGGGAAGTTCATCATTCACCCGCAGCGCCCGCCGCACTACGAAGCTCCGTTCCGTCACGTCGTGCGCCTCGCCGGTCGTCCATTCTTTGACGGCACCGTCGATCACCAGGGGACGGATCTTCAGGGCTTCCTCCCCGGGAAGAGCGCCGGCAGGATCCCCAGTCTTCGAATAGGCCACCTTTTTGGGAGTTCCGAGTGCCACTGCGTGCACTTTCCTTGGCGCCCCAAAAGCAAAGGGCTCCAGGGTAAGCACCACCCCCAGAACCCCCAGCATGCATTGGATATTCCGTCGCTCGAACATTGACGGTACAACTCCTTACTTTTCTTACACCTTCGCCGCTTCCACCGCGCGCGCTACCCGAAACGCCGTGGCCTCGTTCATATGGGAGGCCAAAATCTGCATCCCCACGGGGAGCCCGGCGCCTGTCGTCCCACAGGGCACAGTGACACCGCAGATTCCCGCCAGACTCGCGGTGACCGTGTAAATATCGGCCAGATACATGGAGAGGGGGTCGCCCGTCTTCTCGCCCAACTTGAAGGGGGGCACCGGCGAGGTCGGGGTCACCAGCGCATCCACCTGCGCGAAGGCGCGCAGATACTCTTCCGCCAGCAGGCGCCGCACCTGCTGGGCTTTACCGTAGTAGGCGTCGTAGTATCCCGCCGAAAGAGCGTAGGTTCCCAGCAGGATACGGCGTTTCACTTCGGCGCCGAAGCCCTCGTCCCGGGTGTGCCGGTACATCGCGGAAAGAGACTCGGAGCGGCCGGAGCGGTAGCCATAACGCACGCCGTCGAAGCGCGCCAGGTTGGCGCTGGCCTCGGCGGTCGCAATCAGATAATAGGTGGGTATCGCATACCTGGTGTGCGGAAGAGATACCGGTTGGACGCGGCATCCCGCTGCCTTCAGAGCCTGGATTCCTTTCTCAATGGCCGCCCTGACCTCCGGGTCAAGACCCTCCCCGAAGTACTCGGCGGGGACACCAATGCGAAGTCCCGCGGCCGGGTTATCGCTCTCAGCAGCAAAATCGGGGACGGGCGCCGCCGAGCTGGTCGCGTCCCTCTCATCATGGCCCGCGATGACCCCCAGAAGCGTGGCGGCATCGCGCACATTGCCGGCGAAGGGGCCCACACGGTCCAGGGACGAAGCGAAGGCAATCAACCCATAACGGGAAACGCGGCCATACGTCGGCATTACGCCAACCACCCCGCAGAAGCTGGCGGGCTGGCGGATTGAGCCGCCCGTATCAGTGCCCAACGTGCCCACCGCCATATTGGCTGCCACGGCCGCCGCGGAACCGCCGCTCGAGCCGCCCGGGACCCGCTCCGGATCGACGGGATTGCGTACCGGGCCAAACGCGGAGTTCTCGTTGGAAGAGCCCATCGCGAACTCGTCGCAGTTCAGCTTTCCGAGCAATACCGCACCGGCGGCCTCCAGCCGCGTGACCGCGGTGGCATCGTAAGGAGGATGGTACCCCTCCAGGATCTTCGAACCCGCGGTGGCGGGCGCCCCTTTCATCACGAGTACGTCCTTGATCCCGATCGGAATGCCGGCAAGAGGCGGCAGGGGATCGCCCTTGGCAGCGAGGCCGTCTACCCGTCCGGCCTGCGCAAGCGCGCGCTCCTTCGAGAGGCTCAGGTAAACGTTCAGGACGGGATTAAGGGCGGCAATCCGTTCGTAATAGCGAGAAGCAAGCTCCACCGCCTTAACGTTGCCTGAGGCGATCTCCTCACGCAGGGCAGACAACCGTTGCGGCGTCTCAACCAAGGTCTCTGCAGTCTTCGATTCGGAAGGCAATCTCCAGTCCTCTCAGCAAAGGTCGGATGTTAGCGCTCGATGACCTTTGGCACTTTGAAGAAGGCTCCATCGCTTTCTGGCGCCCCGGCCATCACCGCCGCTCGGTCCAGCAATGGCAAAACCACGTCCGCTCGCAAAGAAGCGTCGGGTGTGGCGCCCTGCAGTTCGCTCACCTGCGCAAGAGGAGCCACGCCGCTGGTATCGAGTTCGTTCAACTCGGCCACATAATCGAGAATCGCGTTCAGGTCCTTCACCATGCCCGGCGTCTCGTCCTGGGAGAGTTCCAGATGCGCCAACTCCGCCACGCGCTTGACGTCATCCAAGGTCACCTTGGCGGTCATGATTGTTTCCTCTCCCCAGAATCAATTCGTTCCGAGTCTCAAGTATAGACGCTCGTTCCGTCGATACTCTCAGTCCACAACAAGCGTGAGCGTGACCGAGTGCTGCACTGATCCGGAGGTCACGGTAATGGTATGGTGTACGTTCCGGGGGCGACAGTGTGTGAACTGGGATTCGCTGTGGTGGTACCCCCACCTCCGCCTCCCGAACTCGAACAACTCGACGCCGCTGCAATCACAAAACAAAGCAGGAGAAGCCGCGCAGGGAAGTTCCTCCACCTCCTGCTCCCGGAAAACAAAAGTATGCCGCAGGCCAGAACCATCGTACGGGGCCAGAGCGACGGCCTTGCGGGCGCGGACATTCCCGTGCCTGACCCCGGCCCCGTGGTGATCTGCACCATCTCCGTTCCCGTCGCCCCGGCGGCAACGTTGTTCGTCGATGGATTGAACAGGCAGGTGGCATAGACGGGGACGGAGCTGCATTGAAAACTGAAGGCCTCGGCCACTCCGCCGGATGGGGTGAGCGTCAGGCTGAAATTTGCTGTCTGGCCGCTTGCCACGGTCTGGCTGCTGCTTCCGGCGGGTGCCACCTTGAAGTCGAATCCGGTTCCGGAGAGTGCCGCGATTGCATTGGCTTGAAGAACACTCGAGGCAATGGTCAGAACCCCGTTCTGCGGGCCGCTGGCGGTCGGAGCAAACGACACACTCACGGTGCATGCAGACCCGGCGGCCAGCACCGTGCCGCACGTGCCGCCACCGATCTTGAATCCGGCACTCGCCGTGATGGAGAGTTGATCCAGGGGTATGGAAGCGCTGATGTTAGAGAGAGTCACCGGCAGAGCAGCGCTGGTCACCCCCACACCGGTAGGAGGAAAGCTCACCGTCGCTGGCTTGAGTTGTACATCCCCGGTGAGGCCTCCGGTCCCGCGCAGAGCGACGGTCGTGGCAACCGCCATCGAAGCGGAGTCAATCGTCAGGGTTCCCGTGAGCGCGCCCTCCTGCATCGGTGTGAAAGCGATCGATACGGTGCAACTCGCTCCTGCCGGCAAACTGGTTCCGCACGTCGTCTGCGCCACGCTGAAAGGGCCCCCCAGGGAGAGCGTGAGCCCGGCGGCGATCGATCCTCCCGGATTGGAAACGGTCACACTTTGGGGCGCGCTGGTATACCCGAGACCGGTTGGCGCAAAGGTAAGCTGCGGCGGATCGGCGTTCAATGCGGAGGGCGACTGGCCCACGCCATTCAGCGGAACATTCAAGGGAATGACCCCTAGGGTCGAGGATGTCAAAGTGAGTGTGGCTTGTGCCGCCCCCGCAGTCGACGGCGTGAAGACAATTTGAACCGTGCAACTCGCACCGGAATCAAGCGAGGCCCCACAGGTAGTCACCCCCGCAAAGCTCTTCGCCGCAGGCCCGCTGATCGCGTATCCGATATTCGCCATGGCCGCTCCTCCGGCATTACCCACCCTCACGGTCATGGGAGCGCTGGCCACGCCAGCCAGCTGCACAGGAAAGATAAGACTTGATGGGTCCGCTGAAAAGACGGGGGGCAGGAGCCCCGTTCCGCTCAGCGCGACGCCTTGGGTTGTGAGAATGTCAGAAATGTTCAGGCTGCCGGTCTGGATTCCCTGCGCCGTGGGCTGAAATTGCACGCTGATGGAGCACTTCGATTGCGCAGCGAGTTGCGTGCCGCAATCGTTGGATTGCAGGAATGGGCCCGCCGTGGTTACCGCAATCGATGTCAGGGGATTCATGCCGCTGTTCGTAATCGTGACCACCTGCGCGGCAGAGTTCTGACCGATGATGGTCGCTGGGAAACCCAAGGATGAAACTGAGAGGCTATCAGTGGGTGGAGATGTCCCCGTTCCAGTGAGCTGCACATACTGGGTTCCCGCGTCATCCGCCAGGCTCAGGGTCCCGCTCGCTGGCCCGCTCGAGGAGGGATGAAACGCAAGCATCAAGACACAATCGGAGTTAGCAGGCAGCGATACCGTACCGCAGGAATTCGCAGTCAGGACGAACGGCGGCGGCACGGTGATGCTCGTGATCGACACAGTCGTTGCCCCCCGATTCGCCGCTGTCACCTGCTGCGGATCGGAAGTGGTTCCCACGGGGGCCGCGCCGAAGTCGATCTTCGCGGGAGTCAGGCTTACCACGCCGCTGCTCGTCCCAGTACCCGCGAGCGGTACCTGAAGCTCTCCGCCCTGCAGATTCCCGGCGATCGTCACCTTCCCGGAGCGCACTCCCGCAGTGGTCGGTAAAAATGTAACCCGGACCGTGCAACTCGCTCCGGCCAGCAAAGGCGAACTTATGCAATCGTCTGTCTCGCTGAAGTCGCCGGATATCGTAATCGTCGCAGAGAGCGGAGAGCCGCCAGTATTCGTCAGGGTGACCGCCTGCGCCGCGCTCGGTGTACCCACGCTCTGTGCGCTGAAGGTCAGCGAGCCTGGATTCGCGTTCACCGACGTCGACGGCGTTGCACTGGTCAGCAAAGGCGCCTGCCAGAGGCCGCGCCCATACGTGCCCGCAACCAGCACGCCTGGACTCACGCCCTCCGGCGAAGCACGAAGCGTGACCACAGGAGACATGGGCAAGCCAGCTCCGTAAGGTGCCCAGCAAACCGCGCCCGAATCGTCGCACGTGGCAACGCTGCGCGTCGCAAAGACGCCCACATCTGTAGCCAGATACACCGTATTTGCGTCGGCTGGGTCCACTGCGACCGCATTCGCCGGTGCCCACGGCAAGTTCCCATCGATCACCGTCCAGTGCGCCCCGCCGTCGATTGTTCGATACACCACCGCAATTGGCTGCCGCGGGTTCTGCATGCCCGCAATCGTCACATAAACGGTGTTCCCGGTCGGGTCGTGCGGGTCGATCGTGATACTCGACACGTCGAGTCCAAAGAAGTTCATCGGGTACAGATCGTTCGGCACAGGACTCAACTTCAGGTCCTGCCACCCTGACCAGTTGCCGTGAACGTCACTTCTCGTCGCGAAGACATGACCAGCAACCGTTCCTCCCCCATCCTGGGAACCGTATACGCCCACGTACACGACTTCCCCACCCGCGGGCAGTGCAGCGGCAGCCATGGAGCGGATCAAAGCATTGCCTCGGCAAGAGGGGTTGTTCTTATTGCCATCGAGCATGGGCGCGACCACGTTTGAAGCCGCCCAGCCAGCGCCGCTCGCCGCCCCTCGCCACAGCCGGCAGGTTCCAATCAGCAACTGGCTCGTATCGACCGGATCGATCAGGAACGGCGCCGGCGCAATCATCACCAGGCCGTCGTTCGCCACCTGGGACTCGCCCACCGTCGCAGAAAGCCCGAAATCCCCTGGCGTACACGCTGCGCCCATCGGGCAACGATGAATCGAGACCCCCGCTCCGTTATTCACGTACCAGTTGTCCGGATTACTGGGATCGATGGCCACCGCACCGCCTTCGCCGCTCAAGATCTGCGGCCAGTCGTGCGTCACCTCGGTCGTGCTGTTCGAAGCGGCCGTGCCGTTGGTGCCCAGGCCCACCAACTGGGTGTACGGCGTTTGCCCCATCGCCGCCAGGCTCTCCACCTCGGCCAGTGACCCAAACCCGCCGTTCAGGTTTTGCCAGTGGCTGGTGTCGTCGACAGAACACGGGGCTCCCGTTTCCCCAATAGCGTCCATCGACCGCCACAATCCGCTGTCATTCCCGACAAAGACCTCCAGTGGATTCGCCTCGTTCCATCCAATCGCATGTTGAAATGGGCCCACCTGGGCACTCATGCAGGAGAGACTGTTGGTGGTGTTGCGCCAAGTGCAGCCCATCGCCAGGCTGCAACTCCAAAGATCCGTGGCCCCCGCCAGCAGCAGAGTGTCCTGGCTTGAGCCCACAGCCTGCAAGGCCAGGTTGTAATCCCCATTGGCAACCGTTGCCGTCCCGCCGGGCACATCCAGATCGTCCGTGGCCCATCGCTTGTTGAAAGCAATGCTGGATTGGCACCTGCCGCCACTCACCGCGCACACATCCTGCCACAACCCCTGGTCCTGGTTATTCAGGTCAACCGTCCAGGCAAACGTATCTCCGCTCAGCGGATTCACCGCAAGCACTCCGCGAAAGATCGGGCACGCCGGCGATCCAGCGATCATCGGGTTGGTGGGGCATAGGTCCTTTGTGAGCCTGGTCCCCGGCTGCGATGCCATTCGCGTCCACGTCACCCCATCCGCGGATTGGTAGTACCCATGAAACCGCACCGCCGCCACGAACAACCCGCGTACGCGGTTCCACACAACAGAAGTCGCCGCACTGCCCCGGTTGCTCGAGTAGCCATCCAGAGGTCCCTGCACGTCGGCCGCGCCATCGGTGATCCGCGCGAGATGCCAGGTCAGTCCGGCATCGGTTGAATAAAAAAGGCCCTTGTAACTCGAGTCCGGCGTCTCGGCATTCACCAGTTGCCCCTCCGCCGATTGGGAAACGGCGGCCACAACCAGCTGCGGATTCGCCGTGCTCCAGGCGAACCCCGCGAAAGCTTCCCCGGTGAATCTGAAGTCGCGGGCCCCGAAGCCCGACCGCACGTCGGATGTCATCGAAATCAGCGTCCAGGTGCTTCCTGCATCCGCAGACCGCAGAATGCCCGCCCCATAGTAGGAGTCGAGAGCATCATTCGGATCCCCGGTTCCGGCCAGGATCACCCCGGTTCCTCCCGGCTGCACTGTGATCGCGCCGATGCTGATGGAAGGATCGACGGCGGTGCCGGGACTGTCGGCAGCTACCGCGTCGGTGAGGGGAGTAAAGATGATCTGGGAAGAATCCGAGGTAGCAGCGTTCGGCGCAACCCAAACCCCGCCGCCGGTGGTTCCTGCGTAAAGCTTGTTGCCGGATCTATCTGCCGGATCGAGCGCCAGCGATGTAACCCGTCCGCTCACCAGCCCATACCGGGGCGAGTTCACTGCCCAGGGGCCGAGAGGCGTCCATACTGCCGGCAACGTGGAGGCCTGCTCTTGCGCAGCCGTCCCGTTGGCCCTTCGAGAGTTCCCGGCACGTGACTGCCCAGGAGCCACGCCGCGCCGGGCCAGAAATCGCTGTGCCCTGGAGCGCTGGGGAGGAGCATCGCTGGGCGGCCCCGCGCGTTGTGCGCCCACCCGCTCTTCTAACGATCCGCACGCGATCCCAATCAGCAGCGCAACAATGATGGACCGTTTCAGTCTGAATACATCCCGGACACGCCGCTTGGGTCCGCCCCCAGCGGCATCCGCGGTCACGACACCCCTCCACCCGCTCATCGCAGTGCGCACCTGGGGTCCGGCGCCCGTCCCCTCGCAGCGATCGCAGAGAAGCCGTTCGGCAACCCGAACAGGAACGCGCTCTAAGAAGACAGATCTCGGACTGGAAAGTGTGGCCCATTTTAGGACATGCTCGGCACAGAACCCTGTGATCGCCACTACATCGAGTGGGGCCTCGAAATCTCCCGTCCTTTGACTCAACCTTCAGACGTCGTCTTGGGCTAACCCACGCCGGGCGCGCGGGTCTGGGCAATATAGCGCTCCGCATCGAACTTCTTCGCCGTCGACGCTCCTGACATCGGTCGAATGGTGCCGAACACCGGGCGATCGAACCATGGGCGATCATGTTTTCCCACGATTGCCCATGCAATGCCCGCGTAACCATTTGGATCGCGTCCATCCAATTCGTACCTGTCATTCAGAATCACCGCCCACTCAAACGCCCGCGCCGGGTCGGGGGACCACTCCAGGATCTTCTTGGCCCAGTACATGCGCATGAAGTTGTGCATCCAGCCCGTCTCGACCATCTCCCGTTGCGCGGCATTCCAGAGTTCGTCATGCGTCCGGGCCTGCTCCAGTTGTTCGAAGGTATACCTCGCCGGCCGCGGATCGCCTGCGTGTTCCAGCAACGTCTTGCGCGCCCAGGGCTCCGCGCACTCCCAGTTGTCATAGTTTTGGTTATAGCGGACCAACAGGACGGAGAGCTCCCGCCAGCCGATCAGCTCATCCAGGTATCGCTTGCGCGCGCTCGCCGGAGCTTTCCCCTCAGCAACAGCCTTCTCCACCGCCAGACCGATCGTAATCGGGGAGACGTTGCCAAAATGAAGGTACGGGGATAGTCGGCTCGTTCCTTTCACCTCAGGGTGGTTCCGCTTCGTCTCGTAGTCCGCCAGTTCGCTGTTCACAAACGCGCGCAGGCGCTTCAGAGCAGCATGCGTGCCGCCGGTAAACGTGTCTACTGGACCGATCGATCGATCCAGCTTGTCGAAGCCCTGGGTAATGTCCTGGCTCAACGGATAGCTCGCCAGGTTCTTCGGCCTCTTCCATTCGTGATTCAGTCTGGTGCGCTTGACCGGAACCAGGAAACGGGGCAGCTCCCGCTCCAGGTGCGGGCGCAGATGGTGCAGCAGGAAGTAATCACGCCCAAAGACGCGCGAAGGCACAACCACGTCCGCGTCCACCGTCCAGTACGGCAGGCGCAACCGCTTGGCAAGCACCTGGCGCCACCGCTCCGGCTCGCGGCAAGGATTCTCATCCCCAATCAACAAGCCTGCGCCTACTTCTTCGAGAAAGGCTTCCAGGGAGTTGTCAGGATGGCGTCGCAACACAAAGCCCACCCCGCGCTCCGCGGCATCGGCCTCCACATCGCGCAGGCCTTGCTCCATGAAGTGATAGTGCCGGAGGTTGGCGTTTGGATAATTCGGGATTACGGAGAAGTACACTACCACCGGCAGTTCCAGCAGGTTGGCGGCTTCGATCGCGATCTCCAGCGCGGGATTATCGGCAATGCGCATGGCCCGCTGCATCCAGTACACGACGCACCGCGCGTTCTCAAGATGTGGCCCGTCTCGCCGCACAAATACGCGCGGCTGGTCGGCGAGTTTTTTCAGATCAGGTGACGCTGACGCGGTACCGCCTGTGGATTTACCCAAGACTCTTCCCTGTACCTATTTTCCGCGCTGCTCCCGGCCTATCTTCCCACTGCTCAGCGCGATCTTTGGTGCCATGAAAAGACGGCTGGGAATTGTTCCACCGGCTACCAGTCATCGCTCCACATCGCCATGTGCATCGGCATTTACTTGGGCACAGGCGGCTCCGACCACACCTTCTCCAGGCGGATGGGCCGACCGCTCTGCGGCGCCCCATCTCCGTAGAATCGCAACTCCGCCAGAGACGGCGACAGAAGTGTCATCGAGAACTCCGTCTCGTCTTCTCCGTCCTTCGCAAGCAGGATCAGCATTCCGTTCTGAAGTGTCGTTTTAACAATCGGCGTGGTGCCTTGCGCAGCACTGGCCAGGGAGATTCTCCCCAACTCGTCCAGTTCGATGTGACCATTGGTCATTGATCCGGTGAGTTGATCGCCCTCCGCCGTCAGGGTCATGGTGGCGAATCGCTTTTCCTCGAACATCCAGTTCCACGTTCCGGCGAAACTTCGCAAGCCAACTGACTCCGGAGAGCTGGAGCCGGCGGGAGTCTGTGCAATGCCGATCCTGGCAATCCCCAAGAACGCGCAAGTCAGCGTACAACAGAGGAGTAGAACCATCTTGCGTCGCGTCATCCGTCGCTCCGTCGCGCGATCTGGAATAATCCCTATGTCTGCGAGAGCCAATGTCGATTCAAGCCTGAATCCAGCGCACCCTCGCCATCGCCCCCATTGTAAGCCCGATTCAGACAGGAGATTCCGATGGAACAGCTCTCCACAGCCGGCATCGTGTCCCTCACAACCGCGCATTCGGTGGCGGAGACCGTATCGCGCCTCCAGGAACTGCTGACAGCCAAAGGCATCAAGCTCTTCGCCGTTGTGGATCACAGCGGCGAGGCCGCCCATGCCGGCATGGAGATGCCGGACACCAAGCTCCTCATCTTTGGCACCCCGCGGGCCGGAACACCGCTCATGCTTGCGGCGCCTTCGACCGCTCTCGATCTGCCCCTTAAGATTCTGGTCGCGGAGGATGGCAAGGGGCGGGTCTCCATCTCCTTCAACGATCCCGCGTGGCTGCAGCAGCGTCACGGCTTTGCTCCGGAGCTCGTGCAGAACATCGTCGCAGTAAAGCTGCTCGCGGAACAAGCAGCCTCCTGAACGGCCCAAAATCACATGCGCTGCGGAGAACCCTTCCCAAACATCCCATGAAAGACATCGATAACCATTTGGGTCAGTGAATCGCGATTCTTTTTCGAAAGCAGTTCGTGCCCGGCGGCCTCGACCGGCACTAGTTGCGTCTCCGCCGGAATCAGCTTCAAAGCGGCCTCCATCTCGGCGATCGATCCGAATCCATCCCTGGTTCCATGGAAGAACACCGCGGGCGTGCGAAGGCTGGGAAAGTGCTGCGTCCGCATCTGCTCGGGCCGCTCCGGTGGGTGGAGCGGATAGGAGAGCAGGAGCAGCCCATCCGCAACAATGGGGTCAGCGGCGCTAAGCATTGTCGCTTGCCTCCCGCCATACGAATGCCCTCCAAGAATCACCCGCCCGGGACACTGGCTCCGCAGGAAGGCGGCCGCGCTCCTCAAACCCGCCTGGTCTTTCTCTGCGCTGCCCCGCATCGGTGGCCCCTGCGCTCGCTCCTGCCGAAACGGCAGGTCGCATCGCAGCACTGTCACTCCCGCTGATCGGAACGCCTCAGCCAGGCTGGACAGCAGCAGCGACCTGCAGTTCGCGCCCGCCCCGTGCGTTAGAACCAACCCGGCAGTCGAAGACTCCGCGCGATGGAGATATCCGCGCACCTGAGAGCCCTCAACCATCGCTTCAATCATCTCGGGGGACGTCGTCATCGTTCTTCACCAGCCTCTTTCCTACAAAAAAATAAGCGGGCCGCTCAAAGCGGCCCGCCATCGTGCGCATTCAGCTCTCCGCTCTGCGATAACTACCATCTGCCCCAGGCGCGCGTGAAGTAATCCGCCAGGGTCATGGCGATGAGCGTCAAGAACGTGAAGACACCCGCACCCACCGTCAGCTTCGTCAGCTTGGAGCTGTACTTCACATGCATGAAGAACAGCACCACGACCGTGGCCTTCACGCACGCGATGAACAGCGCGATCACCGGGTTGAAGACGCCCAGTTCCAGGTACGACGCCCAGACCGTCAGCGCGGTAAAGATCAACAGGATCGTGCCAACAATGATGTACGTCCGCGGCGGCACAATATGCAGGTGATCGTCATGCGTCGCGTCGTCATTGTCCTTCGTATGCTGATGCTGGTGTTCGTGCGGTGCGCTCATGTCCGTGTCCTTAGCCATGCCGGCTGATCAGGTAAAGTAGCGGGAACAGGAAGATCCAGATGATATCGACGAAGTGCCAGTACAGGCCGAAGTTCTCCACAAAGGTGACGTGCCCGGTGGTGTAGTCCCCGGCCTGCGCTCGAAAGATCAGGTAACCCAAAATCGCGCAGCCAATGATCATGTGCAGCGCGTGCATACCCGTCATGGCAAAGTACAGCCCGAAGTACATCTCGGTGTGACGAGCCATGTCGAGCGCCAGCGGCTTGTCGTGATACTGGTCGTAGATCTCCGGATCAGACGCGGGATCGGTGAACGACCGCAGGCTGTAATGAAATCCCGGAACGTGGTGCTTCTCGATCTTCTCCGAGTACTCGATGCTCTTGATCCCCAAAAAGACCAGGCCCAGCAGAAGAGTAAGGCACAGCGAGAGCACCAGGCCCCCCTTGCGCCGCGTCTGCGCGCACCACACGCCCATGGCCATGGTGAAGCTCGAGGTAATCAGCACCGCGGTGTTGGCCGTTCCCCAGAAGATGTTGAGCTGGTGCGAGCCCGCCACGAACGCCGGATAGTACCAGTTGCGGTAGATGAGGTAGGCGGTGAACAGCCCGCCGAAGAACATGATCTCGGTCAGCAGGAACAGCCACATCGCGAAGCTCGTGGCGTCCATCTGCTGCTCGATCGTCTCGAAATGATGGCGTTGGTAGGGCGGATGCTCGTGGTGTCCCGAATGAGCACCCTCCGCCTGCGCGCCGGAAACTGCCACCGTGCTATCAGACACTGGTTACCTCTCTCTCGCGCTCGTGCTTCCGTTCCAGCCAGTCGTAGTCGTAAGCATCGTGATCCACGATCGGAATCTCCGGGAAGTTCTCCGTCAACGGCGGCGACTGAATCTGCCATTCCAGCCCCGTTGCCTGCCACGGATTGCTGCCTGCGATCTCGCCGTACCGCAATGACCAGGTCAGGTACAGGATCGGCAGCAGGTAGCCCACGCCAAGAATCGTCGCACCAGCCGTCGAGAAGACGTTCAGCACCTGGAACTCCGCCGGATAGGCCGCATAGCGCCGCGGCATCCCCAGCGTCCCCAGAATGAACTGCGGGAAGAACGTGAAGTTGAACCCGATAAACGTGATCAGCGCCGCCAGCTGCGAGATCTTCTCCGGATACATGCGGCCCGTCATCTTCGGCCACCAGAAGTGAATCCCGGAGAGGAAGGCCATCAGCATGCCGCCCACCATCACGAAGTGGAAGTGCGCCACGATGAAGTAGGTCTCGGTCAGATGAATATCCGTTCCCGTGGTGCCGAGGAAGACGCCGGTGAGACCGCCGATCGTGAACAGCCCCATGAACCCGAACGCATACAGCATCGGCGTCTCAAACGTGATCGAGCCCTTGTACAGCGTGAACGACCAGTTGAATATCTTGATCGCCGAAGGCACTGCAACCAGCATCGTCAGCAACGAAAACACCAGCGTCGAGTAGCTGGAAACGCCCATGATGAACATGTGGTGCTCCCAGACGAAGAACCCGAACACCGCGATCGCCACCGAGCTGAAGGCCACCGCCGTATAGCCAAACACGCGCTTGCGGCTGAAGGTCGAGATCACCTCGGAGATCACGCCCATTCCCGGCAAAATCATGATGTACACCGCCGGGTGCGAATAGAACCAGAACAGGTGCTGAAAGAGAATCGGATCGCCGCCCTTGGCCGCATCGAACACCCCGATGCCCATGGTCCGCTCAAGTATCACCAGCACCAGCGCGATCGCCAGAACCGGCGTGCCCAGCACCATCAGAATGCTGGCCGCATAGTGCGACCACACGAACAGGGGAAGACGAAACCACGTCATTCCCGGCGCGCGCATCTTGTGAATGGTCACGATGAAGTTCAGCCCCGTGAAGATGGAGCTGAATCCGGCGATAAAGATCGCAATCCCTGTGCTCAGTACATTGGTGTTCAGATAGTGCGTCGACAGCGGAGTCGTGAAGGTCCAACCAGTATCAACGCCGCCCGCCGCCATGGTGTAAAGCACCAGGATGCCGCCCGCCACATACAGGTACCAGCTCAGCAGATTGATCTTCGGAAGTGCCAGATCCTTTGCGCCGATCATCAGCGGAATCAGGAAATTTCCCAGCGTCGCCGGCACTGAAGGCACCAGGAACAAAAAGATCATCACTACGCCGTGCATCGTGAAGACCTTGTTGTACGTGTCCGTGGCCATCAGGTCCGATTGCGGCGTCAGCAGTTCCAGCCGGATCAGGCCCGCCAACGCTCCGCCGATCGCGAAAAAGAAAGTGATGGAGGCCAGGTAGAGCATGGCGATCCGCTTGTGATCACCCGTCAACAACCAGCTCAGAAGGCCGTTCTCCTTCGTGATGAAGTTAACCTTCGGAATCCTGGCGGTGGACTGGTCGGGAAGACTGACAATTGTGCTGCTGCTCATTGCTTCACCATCCCCTGCTTCGTCGAAGTCTGCCCCGTGCTGGTACCCACGGCGGCGGCCTTGCCTTCGCTCTCCGGCAGCAAAGTAGTTGTGGTCAGCGTCTGCTCGACGCGATCATTCGAATTAAGGTTCTTGATGTATTCCACCAGCGAGATCACGCCATCTTCACTGATCTGTCCCTGGTAGGTGGGCATAATCGGGCTGTAGCCCTGGGTCACGTGCTCTGAGGGATTGAGAATCGCCTCCCGCAGATAGGCTTCGTCCACAGAAACACTCTGGCCGTTGGTCAGGGTCAATTTGCTGCCGTACACGCCCGCCAGGGCGGGACCGCGCGCATCGGCTCGCCCGTTGTGACAGGCCGAGCAGCTCAGGCTCGCGAACAGCCTCTCGCCGTTCTGCGCCAGGCTCATCCCGCTGGTCGATCCCTGCAGCCACTTCTTGTACTCGTCCGGCGTCTGCACCACAATGTCGCCGATCATCGCCGAATGGTTGGTGCCGCAATACTGGGTGCAGAACAGGTGATAGGTGCCCGTCTTCGTGGCCTCAAACCAAACCGACGTGTAGCGGCCCGGAATTGCCTCGCGCTTCACCCGGAACGCCGGGATCGAGAAGCTGTGAAACACATCCTGCGAGATCAGCGTCAGCTGAATCGGCCGGCCCGTCGGTACGTGCAGCGCATTGATCTCGTGCTGGCCCCCCGGATGTTCGGCCTTCCACATCCACTGCTTGCCCACTACGTAGATGTTCATGGCGTTCGCCGGCGGCGTGTACACGCGGAAATAAATCAGCGCGCCCCACACGAACATAATGAGGAATAAGCCCAGGGGAATAATCGTCCAGGTCGCTTCCAGAAGCGTCGAGCCCTCGATCTGCACCGCCACCGGGTGCCGCTTCTTGCTGTACAGGATCGAAAAGCCTGTCACCAGCAAAATCACGATCGTCAAGCCGATCAGGCTCACCAGGACCATGAAGAAGTACAGTGCATCCATCTGCGGGGCGATCTTCGACGCCTCCGGTGGATACAACGAGAAGTTGGTCAGCCACTTCTCAAGAAACTGCCACAGTACTTGGCTAATGTGATCCATTCCCTTATCCGTTCTTTGTTCCTGTGCCCTGCTGATCGGCCTCGGCCAGGTGATCGTTGCGGTAGTCGCGGCGGAACATCACGAACATGAAGCTCCCCAGCGACACCATGGTGACCAGGCCACCCAGCTGCACAACCCGAGCCACGATCAAAGAGTGCTTGTTCGTGCCCGGATCGTAGTGATAGCAGTAGGTCAGAATGTTGTCGACCCGCGACCCGATCTTCCCGCTCGACGCCTCGGCAAGGCCCAGCCGCAGGTCCTTCGGCGAGTACTCGACACCCATATAGTACTGAGCCAGCTTGCCGGCCGGCGTTACGATCTGGATGGCGCTGGCGTGGGCAAATTGCGTGAGCTTTCCATCAGGCCCCGGAATTTTGGTGTAACCAAATCCCACCGCGTTAGTCAGAGCATCGATGTTGGCCTGCGTGCCGGTGAGGAAGTGCCAGCCCGACGCCGTTTCCGGCCGCCCATAGCGCTTCACGTAGCCGCGCTTCTTCGTGGACGCCAGGTCCGTTCCCTCGCTCGGGTCGATGCTCACCACGATCACGTTGAAATCGCGTCCCGGCAGTTCATCCACCATCTGCAGCGCGCCGGTGAGCCCATTCAGCTCCTCGGAGCACAGCATCGGGCATTGGTAATACACCAACGCCAGAATGGCTGGCTTCTGTCCAAAATAGCTGGCCAGCTTTACCTGTTGCCCTGTGTCATCGGTGAAGGTCAGGTTGAGCGGCAGCTGTTGATCCAGATGCTGCGCAATGCCAACCTTGCTCAAAATGGGCGACTTCACATTCGGAGCACCCATCTGCTTGTCTCCGTACCCTGACACCTGCGCCAGCAACGCCGGCGTCAGCACCATCGCCGCGCCGGTACTCAAGGCCGCCGCGCGTGCGATTCTCCGGATTGTGCTTCTGTACTGCATACTGCTGTTCGATGCTCCCGAGACTCAATCACTTACTTCGCGTTCTTCGGTCTCTCCGCGCGGGCGCCTTCGCCGCGCTCCAGTTCCATCTCGTAGGCGGTCCGCGCAAAGCCGCTCGTTAAGGGCGCATGCACGGTTGGCTTCTGATCACCGGTCATCAGCGTGGCGGCCTGCGGCGCCGGTGCTACCGGCAAGCCTTGCTGCGCCACCAGTTCCATGGCTCGGTCGATCGGAATCCGCACCTTCCCGGGTTGCCCGTCGATCCTCGTGTAGTAATTCAGCAACAGGTCCTCGCGTGCGTGCAGGTCGGCAAGATCCTGGTTGCCATCATCGGTCTGCACGCGCGGTGTGGGAAACTGCTGCGTCAGCTCCGCCATCTTGTTCTGCAGCTCCGGGCTGGTCGGCAGATTCCCCAGTTCCCTCACATCCACCGTCTTGGTCCACTTGGTATTCTTGCCGTCTTCTTTGTTCAGCTCCGCGTTGATGACCTTGCCGATACCCCAGCAAAGAACACCGGTAACCGCGACAAAAATAGCCAGCGCCGTCAGAAAGACGATGATGCCGGTAACCCGGATATCCGTTCGCTCATAGCCAAACGAGGCATCGATCTCCTCGTTATGGCCATGCGGGGGAAGCTTGTTGTCCTCATGCAGTGGCATGTTCAGGCTCCAGAATCTCCGCCGTATGCGGATCGTTGATTTGCACCAGCGGCCGCGTCTTCAGACGGTTGCAGAAGAAGGCGAACCAGAACGCAATCATCGCCACGGGCAGAGCGGCGTACTCCAGGATTCCCCAGCTGAAGTGCAGGTTCCGCGCCGCATCCTTGAAGTTCGGCTCAATCAGCCAGAACAGATCGAAGGCGCGCGCAAAGATCATCCACTGGCAAACACGGACCAGCCGCTTCTTGTTCCGCTTGATGTCCCGCGAAAGCAGCAGCGTGAACGGGATCAGCCAGTGGAAGAGGAAGTCCAGCGTGATGATGACTCCCCAGTGCCCGTGGATGCGGTCGAGGTACCAGTTGATCTCCTCCGGCAGGTTCCCCGACCAGATGATCAGAAACTGTGCGAACGCGAGATAAATGTTGAGCATCACGAAGGCGAACGTCATCTTGCCCAGGTCGTGCTGCTCGGTCTGCCGCAGAATCGTCTTGAACGGCTCCCCCTGCGCCAGTCGAATCGCAATGATGATCGAGAAGGCCAGCACCAGGTATCCCTGCCCTACCAGGTACAACAAGCCGTATACCGACGAGTACCAGGTCACATCCAGCGACATCACCCAATAAATCGCGGCAGCCGTCATGGTCAGCGAGTACACCACGAGTCCCGGTCCGCTGATGTTCTCCATCTTCTTGATCCACCACGGAGTATTGGCCGGCGAGTCGGAGTCGCGCTTGAGACCCAGCGAGGTGAGCCGCCACGTGTACCAGCCCCAGATCAGGAAGCACAGCACGCTCACCACCACAAACATGGTGGGATTCAGCATCGCGTGCTTCCACGCGATGCAATGATCGATCGCCTCTACCTGCTCCCTGGTGATGAGACCCAGCGAGAAGTCCTGGTCCACGATCCCATGGTTGGCCCACATGAACAGCTTGCCCTGCGTAAACGCCAGCGGGATCCAGTAGAGAAATACCAGCGGCAGGGTGCGGCTCATCGCCTCCAGGGGCCGGCGAAGCAACAGGCCCCACTTGCCGCCCGAGCAGTACTGCAGCATCAGCACCGCCAGCCCGCCCACGGCGAATCCGAAGGTCATCATCAGCCCGTGAAGCCAGGCGCGAAGAAAATGCATCCACCCCAGGCCGTCTTGGGCCTGCCCGAGAAACGCCAGCACGACGGCGATGATCGAGAAGACCGCTCCGATAATCAGCGCGCGTCTCTGCCACGCGTCGACAAATGCCGGTGCGCTCAGATCCGCGGGGAGCGTTTTGGCGTGAGTTCCGTGAGCCATTCCTGATCCTTCTGGTTCTTATCTCTTGCTGATTCCGTTTGAAGCCTTACTTGCCCGTTCCGCCTGCCTGCTTGCCGCGATTGATCTGCACCGGATCGGCAGGATTCGCCGGAGCCATTCCCGGCATTCCTTCGCTGGCCACCGGCGGATACGCTTGCACCGCGGTTTGCGGCAACGACCACGGCTGCGCAAACGAGGCCGGGAGGTTGTTCTGCCCCGCCACGTCCCTCAGGTTCTGCACCTGCACGCCTGCGGGCACAGCGCTCTCCGGCGCTGCCTGACTCAACTGCAGAGCGCGAATGTACGCCGCCACCGCCCACCGGTCCTCCGGAGGAAGCTGCGCCGCATAGTCCGGCATCGCCCCGTAGCCGTGCGTCATCACGTAGAAGTAGTGCGAGAGCGGCTGCGCCCGGCGCACCTGGTCGTTCAGATTCGCCGCCGGCTTGTAGCCGCGCTGCACAATCTCACCCAGCCCATTGCCTACCCGCGAGTGGCACGGCGTGCAGTAGATGTTGAACCGCTCGTGCCCGCGCTCCAGCACCTCCAGAGTCGCCGGAAACGGAAGCTGGTCCTTCTCTTCCCGATATCCGTTCGAACCCTGAACCACGCCGGTGTAGAAGTAGCTGTCCTCGTGCAGTTGGCCGCGCGCGACTGTGTTCAACACCTGCGGTCGCGCTCCCCGCCCATCGGCAAAGAAATCCGACCCGCGCTGCGGAATGATCTTCGGCTGGTTGTGCATATCCTGCCGGCAACCCGCCAGCAGCGCCAGCAACGCACATCCACCCGCGAAACCGAGGAGCCTCGCGCGGTTCTTCTGTTCCCTGTTCCCTGCTCCCTGTTCCCTGTAGTTCATCAGTACTCCACCTCCACCACAGAGACCGGGTCCAACCCCTCCAGATACTTGCGCGCCTCGATCAGGTCGAACTTCGGATCCAGCGCCTCCAGACACAGAAAGAACTTGTCCGTCGTCGCGCCATCGCGGAAGTTCGGCGCGTTGAACAGCGGGTGATACAGCGCCGGGAGCCCATTCAAGGCCAGCATGCCGAAGGCCGCCGAGAGTCCCGCCCACAAAATCGTCCATTCATACGCGGGCACGATGAATGCCGGCCAGGAGTACAACGGCCGTCCCGCAATGTTCACCGGGTACGCCAGCGTCGAGATCCACGTCTCCAGCAGGAACATCGCCGCCACGCCCATCAAGCCACCGATCAGCGTGATCAACGGCACCTTGTTGCGATGGAAACCGATCGCCTCCGCCGCTTCCTCCAGGGGATACGGCGAATAACAGTCCAGGCGGCGCCATCCATCCTCGCGCGCCTGTCGCGCCGCGCGCACCAGATCGCTCGGCGTCTCGAATTCGGCCAGCAGGCCGTACGTTCCTTCACGTGGCGGCATCAGTGCGCCTCCCCCGGTTCCGTTTGCTTCCAATCACCCTTCGACGTGCCACAACTCTCGCGGAGCAGCATTAATCACCACTCCCCGCTACCGCTTTGGGCTTGATCTTCGCCCCCGGCAGCATCAAGCGAATCTCCGACATCGGAATCATGGGCAGGAACCGCACAAACAGCAGGAACAGCGTCGTGAACAGTCCCAGCGTCCCGACATACGTCATGTAGTCCCACTTCGTCGCGCGATAGGTGCCCCACGACGAGGGAAGGAAGTCGCGGTACAGGCTCGTCACCACGATCACGAAGCGCTCAAACCACATGCCCGTGTTCACAACGATCGAGATGAAGAACATGAAGCTGATGTTGGTGCGCAGCTTGCGCGACCACAGCGTGGTCAGGGGAATCGCCAGGTTGCAGGTGATCAGCACCCAGTACGACCAACCCATCGGCCCGAACACGCGGTTCCAGAACATGAACCATTCCCAGTGCGACGCCGAATACCACGCCATGAAGGCTTCCATGCCGTACCCGTACGCCACAATGAAGCCCGTGGCCAGCATGACCTTCCCCATGTTGTCGATGTGCCGCTCCGTCACCAGAGCTTCCAGGTGATAGAAGCGGCGCAGCGGAATCGCCAGGGTCAGCACCATCGCAAATCCCGAGTAGATGGCGCCCGCCACAAAGTAGGGCGGGAAGATCGTCGTATGCCACCCTGGCAGCACCGCCACCGCGAAGTCGAAGCTGATGACCGTGTGCACTGAAAGCACCAGCGGCGTCGCCAGGCCCGCCAGAAGCAGCGAGGCCGTTTCGTAACGCATCCAGTGCCGCACCGACCCACGCCAGCCCAGCGCGATCAGCCCGTAGCAGTACTGCGCCAGCCGCGTCTTGGCGCGGTCCCGCATGGTGCCGAAGTCCGGAACCATGCCGATATACCAGAACACCACCGAGATGGTCGCGTACGTCGATACCGCGAAGACGTCCCACAGCAGCGGCGACCGGAACTGCGGCCACACCGTCATCGTGTTGGGATACGGGAACAGCCAGTACCCCAACCACGGCCGGCCTACGTGAATCAGCGGGAACATGCCGGCGCACACCACGGCGAAGATCGTCATGGCCTCGGCGAAGCGGTTGATCGAGTTGCGCCAGCCCTGCTTGAACAGCAGCAGAATCGCCGAGATCAGCGTACCGGCGTGGCCGATACCGATCCACCACACGAAGTTGATGATGGCAAAGCCCCACGCTACCGGCTGCGTGATCGCCCAAATCCCCACGCCCACCAGGAACAGCCAGGTCACCGCCACCAGCAGCACCGTGGCCAGGGCGCCGAACACCGCGAACATCCCGAACCAGCCCAGAGGCGTGTGCGGGGTCAGCACGATCCGCGTGATCTTATCGGTAACCGATTTAAACGTCTGCCCCTGCTCGATCACCCGGAATTCTCCGGTGGCGGGATCGACCCACCGCTCGTACTCGGGGCTTCTAGGTTTCAGGTCGCTGGTTGCCATCGCTTAACCCTTCGCCGGCAGATGTTCCTGCGGCGCTTCTGCCAGTTCGCTGTTCGGATTGATCACCGCGGCAACATACGTCGTGCGCGGCCTGGTATTCAAATCGGCGAGCACCTGGTACGTGCGCTCGTCGTTGCGAAGCTTCGCTACCCTGCTGTTCTTGTCATTGATATTCCCGAACGTGATCACCTGCGCCGGGCACGCCTGCTGGCACGCCGTCTGGATCTCCCCGTCGCGGATCGCGCGGTTTTCCTTGTCCGCCTCGATCTTCGCCGCCTGGATGCGCTGCACGCAGTAGCTGCACTTCTCCATCACCCCGCGCGAGCGCACGCTCACATCCGGGTTGCGCATCAGCTTCAGACTCTCGGTCTCGAAGTCGGAGAACAGCAGGAAGTTGAACCGCCGCACCTTGTAGGGACAGTTGTTCGAGCAATACCTCGTCCCCACGCAGCGGTTGTACACCATCGTATTCAGCCCTTCCGGCGTGTGCACCGTGGCCCCCACCGGGCAAACCTGCTCGCACGGCGCGTTCTCGCAGTGCTGGCACAGCATCGGCTGGAAGTGCGCCCGCGGCGCCGCCAGATCGCCTTCGTAGTAGCTGTCGATGCGAATCCACTGCATATTGCGCCCGATCCGCACCTGCTGCTTGCCCACCACCGCGATGTTGTTCTCCGCGTAACAGCTCACCACGCACGCGTTGCAGCCCGTGCAGCTGTTCATGTCAATCGACATGCCCCACGCGTTGTCCTTGTACGTCCAGTTGGGGAACATCGACGTACCCATGTCCGTCTTCTCGTGCCCTTCGCCCTCATTGGCGAATCCCGGATGCGCCTTGTACTCGTCCAGCGTGGCGTAGCGGATAATCCCGCGCTCGCCCAGCGCCTCCACTCCTTCCAGGGAACGATCCGGCTTCATCACCCCGCCGGCCGCTTCGCCGCGGTGATCCTGGTAGTGGCTCTTGGTGATGGCAATGCCCCACTTGCCGTCCACCTTCTTCACCGTGCCGTTGGTGTAAAACGGCGCCGAGCTCATCCGGATCGCGTACGCGTTGTATCCCGCGCCAGAGCCAACACGGCCCGCAAACTCCCGCCCATACCCCAGCAGCACCGTCACGGAATCCTCGGGATGACCCGGGGCAAAGATCACCGGCGCCTTCACCGTCTTGCCGTTCACGTTCAGCTCGATGATGTCTTCCTCTTCGAGCTTCAACTTGTCCATCGTCCACGGCGAAACCAGCGCCGCGTTGTCCCACGACAGGTTGGTCACCGGCTTGGGCAGCTCCTGCAGCCAGCCCACGTTGGAATAGCGTCCGTCGTAGACATTCGGATCCGGCCGGAAGATCACCTCCAGCGAGCCGCTCGCCGCATCCGCCTTCAACGGCGCCGGCACCTGCCCTTGGAATGCGGCTCCCGCGCTCCCCTTGGTCTCGAACGCGGTGTTGTCGATCCAGCCGGAGTGCAGCACCTGCCGCCACCCGGTCTCAAAGTCGCCCTTGATCGCGCTCTGCCAGGTCTCGCGCACCGCGTCATACGGACTCTTCAGCGGCTCGTTCAACAGCGCCTGGAACACATCGTGCGCCTGCCGCCCGCCGTACAGCGGCTCAATCAGCGGCTGCACCACGCTCACCGTGCCGTCATAGGCCCGCGCGTCGCTCCACGACTCCAGCGGATGCGCCGCCGGAAGATGCCAGTGCGCCAGCTGCCCGGTCTCGTCCATGTGCGAGCCGAGATGCGCCACTTCTTTGGCCTTGTTGAACGCGCTCGCAAAATCCAGATCCGCCGGCGCCGCGTAGATCGGGTTGGCGTTCAGAATCACCAGGAAGTTCACCTTCCCCGCATTCAAATCGGCGACCAGCGCCTTCAGATCGCCAATCTGATCGCTCGGCAGAGCCAGCAGCGGCTGGCTCGGAACCATCACCGTCTTGCCCACGTTGCCCAGCGCCTGGTTGATGGCCAGCGCCAACGCCGCCACCGACGGATCCTGGTAGAGCCCGGGAATCACGGCGCTCTTGCCGGCGTGCGCCTTCAGGTCCTTGGCAAGCGCCTCCAGAAACTTCTGCTGCTCGCCGTTCCAGCTATAGCTCGGAGCCTGCGCCCCGCTCACACCCACCGCCTGCGCCAGCGCCGCCGTAAATGCCGGAATCTCGCTCGCCCGCAGCTTTAGCCGGTGCTCCGCCTTCATGCCGGTCGTCGACGGCGTGCTCTCCACCGTGTACAGCCGGTTCAGATTGTCGGGCGTCTTGCGCCGCTGCGCATACTCCCGCACCAGCTTGTGGAACCCGGGATAGCTTGCGCCGGACAGAAAATCCGCATCCAGCGATACCAGGACATCGGCGTCCTTCAGCGAGTACTGCGGCGTCACGCCGCTCGCCAGCGCTGTCCCCGCGATCGCCGGCTCGTACTGCACCAGCTTCGCCTGCGGATACGCCTTCTGCACCTCGCTCCACTGCCGCGCCAGCGTGGGAGACGTAATGGCCGCGCTCAGAAAGTAAAGCCCCGTGCCGTCCTTCGACTCCGCCGCGGCGTGGCGCAGCGCGTCGGTAAACTCCGTCCACGAACGTCCTTCTCCCCGGTAGGTCACCTTGGTGGAGCGGTCCGGATCATACAGGTCAAGCAAGCTGCCCTGCGTAAACACATCCGACGAGCCCTGGTTATACGGGTGCTCGGGATTTCCGTCCATCTTGATCGGACGGTACTGATCGCTCTTCACCAGAACCGGAACCGCGCCGGTCACAAACGGATGCGCCGAGGCAAAGTAGTTCGGCTTCCCCAGAATCAGGTCTTCCGGCTGCTTGACGTAGGGATAGATCGGCTCGTCCGGCTGCTTGGTGCAGCCCGCCAGGCCGGCCAACGCCATCGACGCGCCCATCAGCTTCATGAACCCGCGGCGCGAGACCGGATCCACCCACTCTTGCGCGGCCGTCGGAAACTCCTGCTTGACCGCCTCTTCAAACTCCGGGGTCCCCGCCAGCTCGTCGATCGAGCGCCAGTACTTCTTGCCCGTCACGCCCTTCAGCTTCGCGCGCACCGCCGCCAGTGTCATCGGCGCCTCGGCCTCCGCGCTCGACCCGCAGGTGCAACCCGAACCACAGCACCCCTCGCGCACTGCTTCCGCAGCCTTGGAGAGTTCGTTTTGACTCACGATTTGCTCTTTCCCGTTCACGCTCATCGGTGGCAGACCTCGCAGCTGGTCAGCTCACGCGGCGTGCGAATCTTGTAGTGCTCCACCAGGAAATGCCCCAGCTCGTTCTGATCGGTGAACTTCTTGTAGGCCGGTGCCGCCGGAACCGCCGCGCTCTGCACGTCCCCCGCCAGACCCTTGCCGTTCGCCATAGGCAGCTGCAGCGAAGCTACCTCGGCCCCCGCGCTCGACGGATCCTTGGTCACGCAGTTCACCATCTGCGCCGTCGGCACACCCGCCTGGTCGTTTACCGAGCACCACACCGGGCGCTCCTCCGACGGCTTCTCCCACGCCATGTTGTAGATCTGGCCCGTAGGACGAATGTTCTTCGCCGGGTTGCGATGGCAGTCCAGGCACCACTCCATCTGCAGCGTGTTCTGCATGTACATCAATGGCATCTGGTCCACGCGGCCGTGGCAGCTCGAGCACCCCATGCCCTTGTTCACGTGAATCTCATGGCTGAAGTAAGCAAAGTCCGGCAGGTCGTGCACCTTGGTCCAGGTCACCGACTGGTTCGTCGCCCAGCTGCGCCGGATCGGCTCCAGAAGCGCGGCGTTCGTCCAGATCTGCGCGTGGCAGTTCATGCAGGTCTTCGTCGGAGGAATCCCCGCATAGCTCGACTTCTCTACCGTCGTGTGACAGTACTGGCACTGCAGCCCCAGTCCCATCACGTGGTGCTTGTGGCTGAACGGCACCGGCTGGTCCGGGCGCTGGCCTTGCCGCGTCACCCAGGGAGACCGTTGCAGTTCATCCAGCGTGACCCCCAGGGCGATCACGATCAGCCCCGTCAATACCAGGCTCATACGCGCCAAGGCATTGGAGCTGCGGTCAAATATCTGCGCCATGAGTACTTTCCCTAGTCTTTGGTGCGAGTAATTTGTGTGGGTTGGGGTTCTTCTGTACGTGCCGTTGTGCCGGCGGTCACGTACCCTGCGTACAAAACTGTTTTCGGGTCAGAAAACGAGCGTTAACCGTGCAACCCCGAAAAAACAATATAACAGTCGTAACTGCCCCGGCGACCTGCTCCAGGCCCGTTGCGATAAAAAATATTTTACAAAAAGAGACGTTCTAATCCATTGAAAACAAAACGGCTTGTGGTTAACTGCCAGGCAAACGGAGACCCCCTGCAACCGGCCGCCGTTCGTCCCAGAAATTGGTATATTGGTCCCGCTCCCCGAAAACCGTTCCGGCCGTCCCCGCGCCCCGATCGCGCCACGCATCCTGTTCACGATCGCAAATTCCTTTTAAATCCGGCGGAATTTGCCTCCGGTGGATGGTACGTCTCTCCAAACGACTCGTCCGGCGAACTCGGCGGCCAGCCCACCATTACCAGAAACACGTCCAGTACGAACAGAGCGATGGCCAGATCATTGAAGAAAACAGCCTGGCGCGGATCCGGCCAGACCTGGTTTGCCGCCCACAACAGGAATGCGATCGCCAGCAGGATGGCCTTGACCCACTCCCGCCACGCCGGCCGATGCGCCAGTTGGTACGCCAGGTACGCCACGGCGATCATCGCCAGTGAGAACGCCGCCAGCCGGTCGTGCATCCGGCCCGACGACAGAGCCGGAACGCCGTCGCACAGCAATACCGCCGCCACCGCCATCAGCGTGACAACCCCGAGAAGCACCCCCAGCGCTCTTCGCGAACGCCCAAGTCGCAGATACATAGCTCATTATCGCGGCCCGCTTGCAAGAACCGCATAAGGGCGCCATGGGTTTTCCCGCCGCCCTCGCGAGCTGTCTCTTCCCGGTCACGCCAGAGTCAACCGGCCACGGGACAGCGCGTGACAATGCAGTAAAATTCAGAGAAGTTCGTTCCGTTCAGCATCCAGCGACATCACTGTTCACCGCAGCGCCGCGATCGACTCTGATTTGATCAGCCAGATTCTCAAAGACCTCCCAACGAAGGCTCGGCACCGGTGTATCTGCAGCCGGTCAACGGAAAGGATGAATGCATGAAGTATGCCGGTCTGCTGGTAATGCCCACTGGATTCTTCCTCGCCGTTGCAGCCCTCGTACTGTTCCC
This sequence comes from Acidobacteria bacterium AB60, assembly GCA_008682415.1. Taxonomy (GTDB): domain Bacteria; phylum Acidobacteriota; class Terriglobia; order Terriglobales; family Acidobacteriaceae; genus Telmatobacter. Next base: position 61,491 of record VANK01000011.1, read on the forward strand.
CGATCCGGGCCGTCGCGGCGCCTTCGTGGTCTGTGGCCTCCTGGTGGAAGCGCTCGGCGTGGCCGTGGCAGTGCGCGGCCACATGCTCGATGCCCGCGAGGCGCGGCGATGATGACGCCCCCTCTCTCCGCAGCCATCGTCTTTGCTCTGCTTCTGCTCGCGCCCCTGGCCCTCGCCGGGCTCGCCCTGGTCAACGCCGGCCTGGGCCGATCCCGCTCCGCCGCTCAATCGCTCCTCGGCTCTCTCGCCATCATGGCGGCGGCCTTCATCGCCTTTGCCGGCGTGGGCGCGTGCTTCGCCGGCCCCGACGGCGCCCTCTCCTTCAACCTGGCCGGCAAGAGCTGGAACTGGCTAGGCACCGCGCCCGTCCTGCTCCTGCACCTGGCCAGGTCGCCCATCGAGAGCCAGCTCGGCGTCCTCTTTGAATGCCTTGCGGCGGCGCTGGTGAGCATCATTCCCTGGGGAGCGGGCGCCGATCGCCTCCGGCTTGCCGCGGGATGGGCCATCGCTGCCCTCATGGGCGCGCTCGGCTTTCCCGTCCTGGCGCACTGGGTCTGGGGCGCAGGATGGATCGGACAGTTGGGCGCGAACTTCGGCCTGGGCGCGGGCTTTCTGGATCCGGCCGGAGGCGCCACCGTCCACGTGCTGGGCGGCGCCGGCGCGCTGGCCGTGGTCTGGATCGCCGGGCCCCGGCGCGGCAAGTTCCCCAAAGAGGGCCTGGCCACCGCCATGCCTGCCCATAACGCCACGTTTGTGCTGGCAGGTTGCATGATCGCGGTCGTCGGCTGGCTGGCCTTCAACTGCGCGGGCGCCCTCCTATGGCTCCACGCCGACCTGAATGGGCTGGTCATCACCGCTCTGAATACGCTGCTGGCGGCCGCGGGAGCGCTGGGCGCCACGCTGGTGGTGACATGGATCCGCTTCGGCAAGCCCGACGCCAGTCTCTGCGCCAATGGCTGGCTCGCGGGGCTGGTCACCTCCAGCGCCTCCGCGGCGCTGATACCTCCGGCAGCGGCCCTCTTCACCGGCGTGGTCATGGGGATCGCAACGCCCCTGCTGGTCGAGTTTCTCGAGCTGGCTCTCTCGATCGACGATCCGGCGGGGGCCATCAGCGTCCACTTCGCCGGCGGCCTCTGGGGCGTCTTCGTTGCGGGAGTCTTCGCCCCGCAGAAGGGCCAGCTGCTGGCGCAGCTAGCCGGGATGGCAGCGGTCGTGGGCGTGTTTCTCCCCACCGTCTACTTTGCTTTTAAGCTCCTCGACCGCTTCATTCCCCTGCGCGTGGACCCCGACGGGGAGCGAATCGGCATGGATCTGCACGAGTTGGGTGGCGGCGCCTACCCCGAGTTCGTCATCCACCGCGACGAATCGTATCGCTAGCTAAGGCTTCGCCGCCTGGTTGGGCGGGTAATCCTTGTCCACCGCCTTGCGGAGTTGGGAGAGCAACGGGACCTGGGGCCCGTCCAGGCCGCCTTCCAGGGAGCGCTGCCAGATGATCGTGCCGAGCGTGCCATCGGTATTCAGCAGGCGCACTTCGAGCAGATCGTCGGGGGCCCCGCTTCGCCACCAACCGCAGTGCCCACGCCATTTCCCGTCGGCGTGCCGGCGGGCGAGCGCTGCCCGGGCGCTGGCGCAAATGGCGGATCGCCGATCCCGACGCCCACGTGCGCGCTGCCGATGCGCCCCTTGCGGAGAACGAAGACCAGGTCGGCCTCGCGGCGGTTGGCGGTGAGACCATAGCGCTTCCAGTCGCGAAGGTGGTCCTCGACGTCGAGGATCGCCTGGCGATCTTCGGGCAGCAGGCCCGGCCGGTAGATGTCGCCATCCATCGACTCCACCCACACATAGCGGGCGTTGCTGAAGGCGGCGGGGACGCTGTGCTTTTTGTTCGATTGGGCCGGAAGAAGCGCTGGGAACAGCAGCAGGACCAGGAACTTGCGGGAGGCGTATTTCATGGTTCCCTCACCTCGGATGAGAGTTGGACGTGCGTCCCGGGAAACCGGTACGGGCGTTCGCCCGGACGGCCGGGAAAATTGTAGCCCCCGGACCGAAACGGGTGCCGACCGGGCTCCGGGAAACAGGCGCCGAAAATGTTTTCAAAGCAGGCAACCGGCTCCCCGGTGCAGGCATCAGAGCAGACATCCATTCTCAAGTTGGAGCAATGCGTTGAGTACCTCCATGAACAGTCTTACCAGCGGTCTATCTTACGGGCGTGATCCAAACTTAAGTGGTGCCAGCGAAGGTGCGGTTCCGGCGGTAGGCTCCCGCATCCGGATTGAAGCGCGCGACGGAGTTTTCGTGGTGCTGCGCACAGATCTGGAACGCGGCACGGTGGATGTGCTGCAGATCTCCGGCCAGCGGCAGATCGAGGGCGGCATTGCCCTGAATTCGGTGCGGGTTGTAACCCCCGCCCTATGGATGGATCTCTCCAGCGGGTTTGAGGTTTGAAAGCTTGCTTTTCCGGGCCCGGCCCGGCTTGAGCAACGCTTTACATCTTTTTACAGCACAACGATTTGCGTCGGCGCTACACTTCTCAAATCACCAAGGCTCACAGGCCATAGAGTGACCGCGCGGAGTGGCGAGCTCCGCGCTCTTTTTTTGCCTTTCCGCTCCCTCGACCGGCCGGTTTTCCAACCCCGAAAGCCCTTCCACGGGTGTTTACTTCCATCGAAAATTTCCCCCTCTCTGTTTGACATTTGCAATATATTTCGCGACCAAAAGATGGAAATGTAGAAGGGCGGGCAACAAGACAGCATTCCCGTAAGTGCGCAAGCTCGCACATCCACAGACCTGGGCGCGATCCTCCATGAGGCGCGCCCTTTTTTTGTCCCCGGAAAGGCCCCGGAACAAGATCCAGGGCGGGGTTTGAGGATTCGCTCTTTGTTCGCTAATGTCCCCATGAAGCGAACGGAAGGCGAATATCGGACCAAAGGATTGTGGTTTTTCGCTACTGCATTTGCAGTAAAAAGCAGAGACAGGCAGAGTGAAACGGTCCGATTTGTTCCCGGCCGTAGATGATGACGGCCGCCAAAATATATACCTCTGTTTTGTGCGAGTTACGAGCCAGGTTTACCAAAAGTCCACTTGACTTGGAGATTTGAGTGTACTTCCAGTACGACACGTACTATAGTACGTGTCGTACTATGGCCACCACCTCAACACTGGAGATGGCGCTTCTTGGTTTGCTGAGGGGAAAGCCGCAGTCGGGGTACGACCTGCGCAAGACCTTCACAATGACCGCGATGAGCCATTACAGCGACAGCCCGGGTTCAATTTATCCGGCATTGCGCAGGCTGGAGAGCCGGGGGTGGATTCTAGGACTCGACCCCTCCGGTTCGAGCCAGGAGGGCGGCAGGCGCCGGCAGGTATTCGCGCTGACGGAGGCTGGGAAAGGCGCACTGACGGCATGGCTGGAGCAGGAGGTGACCGCGCAGGATGTGCGCGAGCGCTCTGCCGAGCTGCTGCTGCGCTTCGCCTTCATGGACGGGAGTGTTCCTCGTTCGAGGGTGATCCTCTTTCTCGACCAGCTGATTGCCGGGCTGGCAAGCCAACTCGACGCGATGCATGCGCAGTTCCGCGACATGAGCAGCAGGGTTCCCCACCTTCACACCGGACTTCTTGCCTTTGAAGCGGGGATACGAGGCCTGGAGGCGCAACTGGCCTGGGCGCAGGGGGCTCGCGCACGGCTGAACGACAGGGAATAAGGAACAGGGAACAGGGAACAGGGAACAGGTATGGACGACGCCGTGTGGGATTGGTTGCAAGAGAGAGTGAGGCTGGCTTTAGTGGTTTCCCGCCCTCGCGACCAAACGCTCGTCGCAAGGACGGGGCCCACAGTGATTGTGGCTAACCGAGAAGAGAAACCAATGCAGGACCGCTGAAAGCGAGGGAATGAACATGCGGATTGCAATCACCTTTGTCGTTATTGGTGTCGGGGCTTGTGTGGGGTTCGCGCAGTCGCCGGCTGCGGCGCCGGCGAATCCGTTGCATCGGGAGTATCGCGAGGGCCAGAAGCTTGCCTATCACATGACGGGCGTGAACGACGGCTGGCATTACGCGATTGATGGCGACGGGGCAGTGACGAAGGATGCGTCGGGGCGGTTTGTCGAGCAGTTCCAGTGGACGCACATGACGAGCGAGGGGCAGCCTGTTGCGTTGACCACGCCGGCGGATTACCGGCAGCGGCTGACCCTGGATCCGGGGGTGAATCCGAGCGCGCCGGATGTGCGGAACGTGGATCCGAAGATGGTGGGTCCGGTGACGGACCTGATGACGTTTTATGTAGATCTGTGGCTGCCGTCGAAGCTGGGTGTTTTGAAAAAAGCCGGGGATCACTTTTACTTTCGTAATCCGATGGGTCCGTCGTCCTGGGCGGATGGCAAGACGGTGCTGGTGGGCGAGGATCTGATCGATTTCGACATGACGCTGAAGAGCGTGGATGCGGCGGCGGGAACGGCGCTGGTGGAGGTGAAGCACGTGGGGCCGCAGGATGGCCGGCTGCCGCTGAAGGCCGATTGGATGAAGACGCCGGTGGGCTCGGGCGCCAACAACTGGGTGGAGATCAGGAAAGACGCGGATGGGAAGTACGAAGCCGGCGTGGGCTCAGAGACGTTCACGGTGGACATAACCGTGAGCCTCGCCGACGGGCATATAGTGCGCGGATCGATGGAGAATCCGGTGATTACCGTGAGCCGGGTTTGTGAGGATGAGGCGCTGACGAAGTGCGGAGAGCTGAAGCGGAAGGAGATTGTGCGGAAGATTGAGGTGGGGGAGCGGAGGTAGCGGGATTAGCCGCGCTAGCGCAGATAGCCGCGATTCGCGCGTGGTCGCGAGTGAGCAAGTCAGCAGCAACCTTAGCCCTCGATCGTGCTGGACCGGGAGAGTGCAGAAGCAACAACAAACGCAGATTCCTTCGCTGCGCTACGGAATGACATCGCGAAGGGAGAGTTAGCGTTCGTGCGGTCCCACCCAGACTTTTGGTCAGTTGGATTCCCTCCCCGGTCCCCAAGGGCGAGGGACCGGGGGCAACCTCAAGCTCCGTGGTACTACACGTAGGGTCAGGCGCGGACGGAGGCGGCGCGGGCGGAGACGCCGCTCAGTTCGGCGGCCCGGGCTTCGGCAAAGGCTGCGGCGCCGAGGACGGCGGCCCGGCTTTCGAGGATGACGCGGACGGGCATGTTGATGAGGAGCTGCGAGAGGCGGCCCTTGTCGGTGAAGGCCTTGAGGAAGGTGCCGTCCTTGAGCTTCTCAAGGATGCGGGGGGCGATGCCGCCGCCGATGTACAGGCCGCCGACGGAGAGGACCTTGAGGGCGAGGTTGCCGGCCTCGGCGCCGTAGGCGGAGACGAACATGTCCATGGTGCGGACGCAGATCTCGGTGCGGCTGGCCAAGGCGTGTTCGGTGATGACGGAGTTGGCGTCGTGGGCCGATTCGATCTCTTCGGCGAGCGAGACGGGGACTTCCATGCCGCGGACGTCGCGCAGAAACTCGAAGATGCTGGTCATGCCCATGCCGCTGACGACGCGCTCCCAACTGATGCGGCCGTTGTATTTCTGCTTGAGGTAGCGAAGGAGGTCGATCTCGTCTTCGTTGCGGGGGGCGTAGTCGGCGTGCCCGCCCTCGGAGGGGTAGGGGATGTGCATACGGCCGTTCCAGGTGAGGAGGCCTTCGCCGAGTCCGGTGCCGGCGGCAATGAGGGCGCGATTGCCGATCTGGGAGGGGTCGCCGTCGGAGAGGGTGTAGATCTGGTCGGGCTGGAGCTCGGCGATACCGTAGCCGTTGGCTTCGAGGTCGTTGATGAGGAAGACGTGATCGATTTTGAGATTGGCGGCGAGGTCGCGGCTGTCGAGGGTCCAGGGCAGGTTGGTGAGGCGGAGGCGGCCATCCCGGACGGGGCCGGGGACGCCGAAGCAGGCGGCGCTGACCTGGTCGGCGCCGACGAACTCCCGAACGATGTTTTCGAGACCCGAATATTCTTTGGCCGGGAAGCGATTTTCGCGTTTATAGGTTAGTTTTCCATTGCTGAAGTCATACAGCGCCAGGTGAACCTTGGTGCCGCCTACGTCGCCGGCCAAAATCATCGCTCTCTCTCCAAGACGCCGCAGCCTTCGCCGTTGGGGGGAGGCAGTAGCGCGGCAGCAGCCTTATCCAGAAACAGAGTGAGTATACCGCTTGAGGGCCAGATGAGCTGGCTGGGGAGGCGCTCGGGATCGCGCGGTCCCATGAAAACTTCGCGAACGCGATCGGCCTTGTCGGCGCCGGCGATGAGGAAGAAGACGGAGCGGGCGTGATTGATGACGGGCCAGGTGAGAGTGACGCGCCAGGTGTTGAGCTGGGGCACTTCGTTGGCGGCGACCAGGCGGCCCATCTCGTGAATGGCCGCGGTGTGGGGGAAGAGGGAGGCGGTGTGACCGTCGGGTCCCATGCCGAGCTGGAGGAGATCGAAGCGGGGGCTCTCGGCGCCTTCGAGGCGGAAGGAGTTGCGCAGCTCCGACTCGTACTGGGCGGCGGCGACCTCGGGCTCGAGCTCCCCGTGGATGCGGTGGACCTGGGCGCAGGGGAGAGGAACGTGGGCCAGCATGGCTTCGCGGGTCATGTGGTAGTTGGAGTCGGGGTGATCGGGCGGGACGGTGCGCTCGTCGACCCAGTAGAGGTCGAGCTTGTCCCAGGGCATCCGGGAGCGCCAGGGCTGATTGGCGTCGGCAAGGAGCTGGAAGGCGGCTTTGGGGGTGGAGCCACCGCTGATGGCGATGCGGGCGTGGTTCTGGTCAGCGACGGCTTCGCCCACCATCTCGCTGATGTACTGGGCGGTGCGCCGGGCAAGAGCCGCGGGGTCGGGCTCGACGTAGTACTTGATGTGCAGCTTGCGGTGCATCTCGGTCCGCTCCATGGGTTGCAGCCTGCGGCGAGGGGCAGGGAGGCTTGGGGGATAGGCACGACTGGACAGAGAGCCAGGCGGCCGTGAGGAGAGTTGGCGTTCTATTGGATGAGAGCAGCGGACCCAAGTTGGCCGATGGTCGCCAGAAAACGGTGCAAAAGCGTTCAGTGCTCCTAGACTAACGCACGCCAAGCCCCTGCTCCGGGGGCAGCGGTGAAATTGGGGAGAAAGAAAAAACACCCGGCCAGAGGACATTGCCGGCCGGGTGCAGGAAGGAATCGGTGAGAGACTTAGGGGCGCTACTTCTTCGCCGTCTTGGTGGTGTCGGGTCCGGTGGTGATGCTGCCGTCGGTGTTCACCAGGAAGGTCGTCTTCTTGTCCTGGCCGGCGACCACATACTCGGGCATGGAGGGCTTGCGGTTCATGACGTAAAGCACGTCGGTGTCTTCGGGGACGTCGGTGAGGATATGGAAGTGGTATCCGGCGACCTCGTTGGAGCCAGCCTTCGGTTCGGCGTCGAGGATGGACTTGTGGAGCTGGCGCTTGTCGAGGATGCGGGCGCCGTCCGAGGAGACGGTGTAGCGGACGTCGCCGCCGATGGGCCACGCGTTGGCCTTGATCTGGCCGGGATAGAGGTAGACGTAAAAGTTGCCGCCGGGGGCGGGCAGAACCGCGGTGTTGTAGGGGCGCTGGGGCTTCTTGAAGTCGTTGACGGCGAGTTCCAGGGCGAGGGCGGCGGATTGCAGAGTCTTGTCGCCGGGGACCGGGGGATCGAAGGCGCGGGCCTCGTATTTGCCGTCGGCTTTCTCGGTGGCTTCAAAAGCGATCACGACCTTGTCGTGGGCCTGGTTCCACTTGGGGAAGACAACGCGCCAGCCCTTGGCGCTCTTGAGGCAGATGTAGTGGGTCATGCCCTCCATCTTGGGGCGGGGCTTGAGGGCGAAGATGGCATCGGTGCCCTTCCAGGCGGCCTGGTCGTAGGCATAGAGCGCGCGGCCGCGCTCCGTGATGGCGGCGAGTGTGGCCTTGTCGGCGGCCTGGCCGAAGGCGGTGAGGGTGGTGGCGGATAGCAGAACGCCGAAGAATGTCGCAGAGATTTTCACGCTGGCTCCCCCGCTGCAGGGTCCGGGAAGGCCGGTCTGCGGCATGGATTGGAGAGTACGCGACACAGAGCAGACATTCTTTGCGCTTGCGCAGTTAGGGCACAGTGGTCAGTGAACAGTGATCAGCGGCCGAGGTAGGCGCGGTATTGCTGTTCCAGGACGCCGGCGGCGCGGGCGAGGGCGAGCTTGGCGACGTTGTACTGATAGAGGCTCTCGACGAGGTTGTTCTGGGCGCTGGCGAGGGTGGCCTGGGCGGTGACGAGGGGGAGGGTGTTGTCGACGCCGGCGTTGACGCGCTCGGTTTCATCGCTGAGGGCGCGCGTGGCGAGTTCGACGTTGGAGCGGGCGACCTCGACCAGCTGGCGGGTGGAGCGGGTGTCGAGGAAGGCGGAGCGGATCTGCTGATCGATCTTGATGCGCAGGTCGTCAAGCTGGGATTCGACGGCGTTGACCTGAGCCTGCGAGGCATCGATATCGCCGCGGAGGCCGGCTTCGCGGAAGATGGGAAAGCTGAGGGTGCCGATGGCGGCGAAGGTGCCGTGGGAGCCGGCGCCGCCGATCTCCTGGACGCCGTAGTTGCCGCTGAAGCTCAGGGTGGGGAGGCGCTGGGAGCGGTAGGCGGCGTGGACCGCTTTGAGCTCGACCTGCTGGTTGAGGAGGTTCTGGTAGTCCTGGCGGCTGCGGAAGGCGACGGCGCGGAGTTCTTCAGGAGTCTGGTCGGCAAGGTCGCTATAGGGGGCGCGGTCGGTGAGGACGATGGGCTGGCCGGGGTCGATGCCGATCTCGCGCTTGAGCAGGATGAGGTCCTTCTCGTAGATGTTCTGGGCGGCGATGGTGGCCTGCTGCTGCGCCAGGTACTGGACGCGGGGACGGAGTTCGTCGAGATTGGCGAGGGTCCCGGCGATGTGGGCCTGGTGGGCATTGTTGAACTGGACCAGGTCGGCCTGCTCCTGCGCCTTGGCGTTGTCGACTTCGCTGGCGGCGGCGATGGCACGGAGGTAGGCGGTGGCGACCTGCTGCACGACTTCTCCGCGGGCCCGGGTGGTGGAGAAGTGGGCGGCGCGGGTGGCGGCGCCGGCAGCCCGCCATCCGGCGATGACGGGACCGGAGAAGAGGATCTGGTTGAAGCGCAGCTGGCCTTCCGTGAGGGTGGCTCGGGTGATCAGCGGGAAGGCGGGTGCGTTGCCGGCGGGAAAGAGCTTGGCAAACTTGGCGACCACGCTGGGACCGAAGCCCTGGGCGGCGAGGTTGAACTGGTGGTATCCGGTGTCACCGGTGAGGGTGATGGTGGGAAGAAACTCCTGGAGGGCCTGGTTTTGCTGGCCGTGGATTGCGCGCTCGGCGTTCTGGGCCTCCTGCAGGCCGAGATTGTTGCGAAGCCCGCGCGCGACGGCGTCGTCGAGGGAGAGCTGCAGGGGCTGGTCAGTGACGGGCGCGGCGGTGACGCTGCCGTAAAAGGGATTGGCCGCCGAGGTGGGATTGGGAGATTGAGCCGGCGCGAAGGCCGCGGCCGCGAGGAGAAGCGCACAGTACAGGGAGATCGTGCTCCGCCGGGCGGCAGATGGATGAATTCGGCTCACTTGCACATTTTCTCAGATGTGGCTGAGGGGGTTGGGGATTCGGGCAGTGGGGAGGAAAACCGGAGGCGCGGCGGTCATGGGGTGATAGAGAACGCGGTTTGGAGCGGAATCTTCTGGGGTTGGGTGTGCCGGGCGGGCAGAACGAAGAGCACGGTCAAGCGATGTTCGCCCGCGGAGAGATTGAGGCGTTTCAAGGGGAGGACTCCGGTGACGCTGAGGCCGCGCACCTCGGCGGGAGCGATGGTCAACTCGGTGGCTGTATCGACGGCGTCATCGATGACGGCGTAGGCCCTCCATTGCTCCAGCACGAGGCGGGAGATCTTGTCGCCGGGAGGGTAGAGGCGAAGCAGGATGCGCACCTTCTGATCGGGCCTGAACTGCGCGCCGGCTGAGGGAGCCAGCTTGCAGCCTTCCCAGCGGAGCGGATCGAAGAGGTTGTGACGGGTCGGCTCCGCCTCGGCAGAGGACAAGCAGGAGTCGGCGAGCACGATGCCGCTGAAGCGAAAGGCCGGGGTGTCCAGCAGCCGAGCGGTGAAGGAGCGGGTGGCCGAGCCGATGTTGCCGGTGGAGGTGTCCATGGCCGTGACGCGGAGCGTGTAGGAGCCGGGATAGACGCGTCCTTCGCGCTGCCAGTGAAAGATGGTTGTTTGGGCGGGCCAAGGCTTCTGCTCAGACCAGGTGGCGGAGAGGCCAGGCATGCTCTCGTTGATCAGTTCGGCGTAGATCTTCACCGGCGATCCGGGCAGCGGCGCGCCCTGGGACCAGGTGAGATCGGCGCCGAAGACGCCCCAGTGGATGCCGCCTTGGTCGGGAAAGAGCCAGGAGTTGACGGCGACGGCGATAGTGTCGCGAGTCTGCGGGAATTCCAGGGCGGCTTTCATGTCCGCGGGCATCTGAGTCGCCGTGCCATCGGGCGGAAGGCTGTAGTAACAGGGCGCGTTCACCTTGAGGCGGGGCCGGTTGACGGCGATGGAGAAGGCATTGAACGTTCCGCCGCTCTCTTCGGCTTGGGCTTCGAAGCTGACGAGGTAGTAGCCGGCTGCGTCGACATCGATGTGCTGGAAGGCCTCGCGGAGGCGGTCGACGGAGAGCCCGCCGGTCTCTTCGGCGGTGTTGTGCGACCAGCCGATTCCGGTATCGATGTAGCCCATGCTGGAGAGCGTGCTGGAGAGGGATTCGGCCGCGAACTCGCCGGTGACGAAGGGAATGGGGCCGGCCTCGTAGGTCTGGTATTCGGCCGCGCCGCCGAACGGGACGAGGGCGGCCGGGCCTGCGCTTTCGATGGTATACAGCGCGGCCTGCACGGAGATGGCGAGCCCCGTCAACTGGGCGGAAAACAGGGAGTCGCGCGCGGAGAGGAGGACGATTACGCGCCTGCCGGGGAGCACGCCCAATTCGCGGACGGTGCTCTGCACGGTGGCGGACCACGAGAGTTGCTGCGCGTGCGGGGCGTAGTGACGCCGGGACTGCTGGAGAAGAGCGCAGATGCGGTTCCAGTCGCGGGTGTAACGCAGAAAGTTGCCCTGGTCATCGACGAGGCCGATGTCCCAGTTCCCGGCGGGCGGATTGGAGAAAAAGCGAAGAGCCTCCGTGAGGGCGCGCAGGCGCGGGGTGGCGTCCATGGGCTCGATCAAGACGAGGACGTGGGTCAGGATGGGGGAGGACTGGTTGAAATGGGAAGCAGGTGCCGGGGCGGCGGCGCCGGGGGCATTCCCGGATTGCGGCGGTGTTGCGAATCTTTCCGCGCTCACGACACGCTCGGAGAGGCCATTCTCGCTGACGGAGAAGTCCGCGGCGGTGAGATCGGAGACGGGAGCGCCGTGGGCATCGCGGACCCAGACGACGACGCGGGCGATGGGTTTCTCCGGCGCGGGCGCAAGGGGGTACAAGGATATTGCGAGACATGCGGCGGCGAGCGGCGCCAGAATGCCGGAGCGGAGGTTCATACGAGGCGACCCGCAATGGAACCGACTACCGTAGCACGATCCCAGGAGCGGCGCTGTGACGTGAGGTTGCCGTAGTGGGACATGCCTCGAACCTCACCCTCCTCCCGAGGTGTCATCCCGCACCCGCGCTCCTCCACAAAAAGCCCCCTCCTCCACAGAGCTGTCATCCCGCACCCGGAGCACCGCGAAGGGGGAGGGATCCGCAGTTGCTCTCATTGTTGCCAGTTGTGAGAATTCCTCCCATCTCACAAAAGCCCGCTCCTCCACAAAAAGCCCTCTCCCCCACAGAGCTGTCATCCCGCACCCGGAGCACAGCGAAGGGGGAGGGATCTGCAGTTGCTCTTGTTGTTGCTTTTCATGCTCTTGGCTGCCGCACGGCGCCATGCAGGACTCCCCTCTGCATTCCCCCGGCAGGTCCGGGAAGATCAATGAGCTCCGAAGCTTCCTCATTCCCTCAGCGCAAACGGCACCCCGGGAATGCGGTGAGCATCACTCGCATGTCACACGCGCGCGTGATTCCGGGCACACTTCATCCGCCTCGTTCCGCCCATACTGAAAAATGCGTTTGCGAACCGCGGGGAGTTGTGTCCTCAAGGGACTTCGTGAACATGCCTCTTCCGCGCAGGAAAGAAGTTTTGCACCAAAAGCGGTGCAAAGGGGGGGGAGGGGGGGTCCCCCTCCTTGGGTTTCGGTCCTTGCCTGCAGCCCCGGCGAAGCGGTTCAGATCTGCTGCCGCTTCCACCGGCCCCGCTTGAACAGGACGATCCCGGCAAGCGCCATGGAGCACTCGGCGACCACGACCGAGAGGAAGGCGCCTTCGCTGCGCCAGCCCAACCAGTTGGCGAGGATCCAGGCCATGGGCAGTTCGAGGATCCAGAACCCGAAGAAGTTGACGAAGGTCGGCGTGAGAGTGTCGCCCGCGCCGTTGAAGGCCTGCAGCATGACCATGCCGTAGGCATAGCCGATGTTGCCGCAGGCAAAGGTGCGCAGGGCGAGCGCCGCAATGGGAATAACCGCGGGATCATCGACGAAGAGGCGCACCACCGGCGTTGCCCACACGATGAAGAGGACGCCGATGGCGCCTAGAAAGAGCATGTTGTAGAAGCCGGTGCGCCAGACGGCCTGCGCCGCGCGATCGGGATTTTTGGCCCCCAGGTTCTGGCCCACCAGTGTGGCCGCGGCGTTGCTCAATCCCCACGAGGGCAGGATGAAGAAGACCACGATGCGGATGGCCACGGTGTAGCCCGCCACGGCGACGGCGCCAAAGAGCGACACGATGCGGACCAGGAAGATCCAGCTGGCGTTGGCGATGGCGAACTGCAGGATGCCGGTGGCGGAGACCCGCAGCAGGCGGAGCATGACGCCGAGGTTGATGCGCAGGTGGCGGGCGATGCCGGGCAGACGCTCGGTGCCGCGGGCCAGGCGATAGAACTGGTAGAGCACTCCGATGCTGCGTCCGGTGAAGGTGGCGAGGGCGGCGCCGGTGACCCCGAGGCGCGGGAACGGTCCGATACCGAAGATGAGCAGCGGATCGAGGACGAGGTTGAGGATGTTGGAGACCCACAACAGGCGCATGGCGATGGCGGCGTCGCCGGCGCCGCGGAAGATGGCGTTGTTGAGGAAGAGCAGGATGATGGCGCCGCATCCGCCAAGGGCGATGCGGGCATAGCCGGAGCCCGAGGCTACGATGGCCGGCGAGGCGCCCATGAGCTGCAACAGGCGCGGCGCGAAGATGCCGGCGGGGAGGCCTAGGGCGAGCGAGATGGCGATGCCGAGCACGATGGCCTGCACGCCGGCGATGGACGCGTCCCTGGGGTCCTTTTCCCCGATGCGACGCGCCACCATTGCGGTGGTGGAGAGGGCGAGGCCGAGGCCGATGGCGAAGACGAGCGCGAGCATGGACTCGGTGAGTCCGACGGTGGCGACGGCATTGGCGCCCAGGCGGCCGACCCAGAAGACGTCGACGACGGCGAAGAGGGATTCGAGCACCATCTCCAGCACCATGGGAATGGCGAGCAGGAGGATGGAGCGGTTGAGGCTGCCCTGGGTGTAGTCCTGGTGCGAGCCGCGCAGGGCTTCCCGGATGGAGGACCACAGACTTTGGGCGCGGCGTTCGGATGGGGACGGCACGACGGATTCGAGCGAAGACATGGAGGCTCCACGATGTGCGCGGCGACGACTCCTTTGAGGCAAAGAAGGGACGAGCACGCGGACACGAGCGAGGGGGCGAAGCTGCAAACACAGGCGCGCGCTGCTTAAGCAGGCGTTTCGATCATGCTGGATTGTGCAGAGACCCCGGGGCTGAAGTCATCCTCGGGTGCCGCGGCGAGCGGCGGGCGGGAATCCCGAGGCAATGTTCAGCGAGCAGGTCGTACGGCGATTGGCTGGAACATTGTTCTCCTCCCAGGGGCGGGGATCATCGGACCGGGGGGCCGGTCGGGATGACTGATCATAACCCGGATTAAGATCGGATAGCCATTGAAAATGTGATGAAGCGGACCGGCGCGAGAGGGTTCGCGGGAGGGTGCGGTGTCGCCTGGGGTGCGTGCGATGGTTGCGTATGTGGCGAGCCGGTTGATTACGGGCGCGGAGCCCTCGTCTGTCTACGACTTATCGGCGGGAAGGCATCGCTCGATGGCGGGAACGGTGACGTCGACCAGCGTGAATGTGTACGACTACAGCGAGAACTGCCAGATGACGGGCCACATGAGTCACGGGGCCTACCGGTTGTTTCACCAGGGTGAGGGCGTGCACGTGCTGCTGGAGATCGACGGGGAGTCGTTCCGCGGGTACGAGCAGAACGCCGGACGGTATTTCGGGGGAGTGGTGCGCGGGGCGCGCATTTCGATCCGCGATGCGTCGGATCTGCGCACCTATGCGTATTGGTGCGAGGCGCCACAGTGCTCGCAGATGGCGGAGCCGAAGGAAGTTGTAGCGGACTCGAAGGACGAGGAGCCCTAGGAGTTTCGGTCGATGCAGCGGAGCAAAGCGGCGGTATAGTGGGCATTGAGTTCTTCCCTGGGTGAAACAAAGATGCGTGAGTTGAGTGGTTCCGGTGTATCGCGCCGCGTGCGCTTTCTGGCTTCAGGCGTGGCTGCGATGGTTGTGCTGCTGATTTCGCTGGGTGTTCTGCCGCGAAGCACGGAGGCGCGGGCGAGTGCGGATCAGAAGGCGGGTGTGGCAAAGCGCGGGACGGCGGTGCTGATCGAGTATCCGGAGAACGATTCGATCTTTCCTCCGGGGATGACAGCGCCGACGTTTCTGTGGCGGGACGACTCGGGAGCGGACGCCTGGAGGATCTCGATTGAGTTTGCGGACGGGGCGGCCGCGCTGGAGACGACGGTTCCGGGCGAGCACATGAAGCTGGGACCGATGGATGAGCGGTGCGTCGCGCCGACGAACCGGCCACCGGAGCTGACGCCGAAGCTGGCGGCGGCGTGGAGCTGGAAGCCGGATGCGGGGGCGTGGAAGACGATCCAGCAGCACTCGGTAAAGGCGGCGGCAACGATTCACATCACGGGCCTCAAGGGCGGGACGGAGGCTTCCCTTCCCGGGCGGATTCGTCTGACGACCTCAAGCGATGCGATCAACGCGCCGATCTTCTATCGCGATGTGCCGTTGATGCCGACGCAGAACACGGATGGCGTAGTGCAGCCGCTGCCCACCTCTGCGGTGCACCTGATCAACTGGCGGCTTCGCGATATCCGGGAGCCGGAGAGCCACACGGTGCTGACGGATAACCCGACGTGCCTGAACTGCCACTCGTTCTCGCGCGATGGGAAGACGCTGGGGATCGACCTGGACGGGCCTAACAACGATAAGGGTCTGTACGCGATCTCCGCGATCGAGAAGCACGTCTCGATCGACGACAACAAGGTGGTGCAGTGGAATACGGACGGACGCGCGGGCAAGATCCGGGTGGGATTCATGTCGCAGATCTCGCCGAACGGGCGCTACGTGGTGAGCACGTTCTCAGGATCGAACCTGGGATTCTCGCAGACGTTTTACGTGCGAAATTTTCCGGACTACCGCTTCCTGCAGGTGTTTTATCCAACGAAGGGAATTTTGGAGTACTACGACCGCACGACGGGGCGGCGCGAGCCGCTGCCTGGGGCCGATGATCCGAACTACGTGCAGACGGGGGGATTCTGGAGTCCGGACGGGAAGTGGATTGTGTTTGCGCGAGCGGCGGCGCGGGATCCATATGTAAAGGACAAGCCGCTGGCCGCGTTTGCGAACGATCCCAACGAGACCAAGATTCAGTACGACCTGTACCGCATTCCCTTCAACGAAGGGAAAGGCGGGACGCCGGAGCGGATTGTGGGCGCTTCGCAGAACGGGATGAGCAACAGCTTTCCGAAGATTTCCCCGGACGGAAAGTGGATTGTGTTTGTGCAGGCGAAGAACGGCGAAGTGATGCGGCCGGACAGCCAGTTATACATTGTGCCGTTTAACGGGGGGACGGCGCGGCCGCTCCGCTCGAACCTGGCGCCGATGAACTCGTGGCATAGCTGGTCGCCGAATGGCCGGTGGCTGGTGTTTTCGTCGAAGGCCCGAGGACCGTATACGCAGATGTATCTGACGCACATCGATGAGCAGGGGAACTCGAGCCCGGCGATCCTGGTGGAGAATGCGACGGCATCAAATCGCGCGGTGAACCTGCCGGAGTTTTTGAACGCGGAAAAGGATGCGCTGGAAGACATCCAGATTCCGGCGATCGCGGTGTACCGGTTGATCGAGAAGGCGCTCGATTCCGAGGACGCGAAGGACTACAGCAAGGCGGTAACGATTCTGGAGGAGGCAGTCAAGACGGCGCCTGATGATGCGCGGCTGCACAACGACCTCTCGGCGGCGCTGTACATGCGCGGGGAGAACGATCGGGCGGCAGAGGAGGCGCGCAAGGCGCTGGAGATGAGCCCGACGATGACGCAGGCGCACTTCAACCTGGGGGCGTCGCTGATGCAGGAGCGGAAGTTCGAGGAGGCAATCCGGGAGTTCGACAAGACGCTGGATCTGAATCCGGGATTTCCGCCGGCGGAGGAGGCGATTGGGCAAAGCTACGATGCGCTGCGCAAGGATGATGCGGCTCTTCCGCACTGGGAGCGGGCGATCCGGTTCGATCCGCAAAGTGTTTCGGCGCTGCTGGGCGCGGCGCGGATCCTGGCGGGCTCGCCGCATGCCAATCTGCGCAATGGGAGAGAGGCGCTGCGGCTGGCGCTGCGCGCGGACGATCTGACCAAGGACGCCGATGCCACAGTGCTGGACACGCTAGGCGCCGCCTACGCGGAGACGGGCGACTATGCAAAGGCGCTGGCGGTGGCGCAGCGAGCGATGGAACTGGCGACGGCGCAGGGCGATGGGCGGCTGCAGCAGATGATTGCGGGGCGGATGCAGCTGTACAAGGCGAACCGGCCGTATCGGGATTAGGAAACATGGAATGTGGTTGCGCTCACCCGAACGAGTTTGGGCGGGGCGCCCGACTGCGCGTGATCGCAGAATTAGTTTGGTTGAGACTGGCGGGGTGAGGTCTTGCTTTCCCGCCCTTGCGACAAGAAGAAATCGCAAGGACGGGGCACGGAGTTTTGTGCTCGGTTGAAAGAAGGCAAAGGCAAGAGCTATCGCGGATCTTTTGCCCCTCAGCTTCGCTGGGGGTCAGGAACACCGCGCAGCTTGCATCGAGTAAAGATAAGGCGTGCCTGGCTTACGACCAGGCACGCAGTTTGTATTGAGATCGGTCTGAGAGGGACTATTCTTCTTCTTCGTCGACGGGGCGCTTGGCGCTGGCGAGGATCTTGTCGGCGACAAGCTGCGGGACGATATCGTAGTGGTCCATCTCCATGCGGTAGCTGCCCTTGCCCTGGGTCATGGAGGTGAGCTGGGTGCCGTAGGTGAGCATCTCGGCCATGGGCACTTCGGCGTTGATGACGGTGGTTTTGCCGCGGCTGTCCATGCCTTGCACGCGGCCTCGGCGTCCGTTGAGGTCGCCCATCAAGGAGCCGGCGAACTCTTCGGGGGCTTCGATCTCGACCTTCATGATGGGCTCGAGGAGGCAGGGCCGGGCCTGCTCCATGCACTTTTTGAAGGCGAGGCGTCCGGCGACCTTGAAGGAGAGTTCGTTGGAGTCGACGTCGTGGTAGCTGCCGTCGTAGACGGTGGCTTTGAAGTCGACGACGGGGTAGCCGGCGAGATAGCCGCGGGCCGCGGTTTCAACGATCCCCTTCTCTACCGCGGGGACGAACTGGCGGGGGATGGCTCCGCCGAAGATCTCGTTGCCGAACTCGAATCCGCCGCCGCGGGGCAGGGGTTCCATGCGGATCTTGCAATCGCCGAACTGGCCGTGGCCGCCGCTCTGCTTCTTGTGACGTCCGTGACCTTCGGCCTTGCCGCGGATGGTTTCGCGGTAGGGGACCTTGGGCGCCTTGAGGGTGACCTCGGCGTGGTAGCGCTTTTTGAGGCGGGAGACGATGGTCTCGATGTGCGGCTGGCCGGCGCCGGCGATGAGGAACTCGTTGGTCTGCGGGTCGCGATAGAAGCGGATAAGCAGATCCTCTTCCATGAGCTTGTGGATGGCGGGGGCGAGCTTGTCTTCGTCGGCGCGCGACTTGGGCTCGATAGCATAGGTCATGGCGGGCTCGGGGAGGGGGAAGAGATCGATTTGGATCTCGGAGCCCTTGGAGCCGAGGGTGTCGCCGGTGAGGGTGTCGCGGAGCTTGGCGACGGCGCCGATGTCGCCGGCGTGGAGTTCGGCCACTTCGACCGCTTTGCGGCCCTGCATCACGCTGAGGTGCGAGAGGCGCTCCTGGCTGCGGCGGGTGTAGTTCTCGAAGGTGGCATCGTTCTTGATGACGCCGCTGACGACCTTGAAGAAGCTGATGCGCCCGGCGAAGGGGTCGGTCATCGTTTTGAAGACGAGCAGGGCGGGCGGCTCGCTGTCAGAGATGGCGCGGGTGGCGGCGCCGGGCGCGGCCTCGCCGGTAGCCACGCCGCCGCCGTTGCCGTTGGCTGCCGCGACGGCGACGGGCGCATGGACGGCGATGGGCGCGCGTTCGATAGGCGCGGGCGCATAGACCTTGAAGAAGTCGAGGAGGTGATCGGTGGCGACGTTGGTTTCGCCGCTGACGAAGAGGACGGGGAAGATGCGGTCTTCGCGGATGGCCTCGTGGAGCGCGGTGATGAGGTGTTGCTCGGGGATGGTGCCCTCGGCGAAGAACTCTTCCATGAGCTCGTCTTTGCCTTCGGCGACGAGTTCAACCAGCGCCTCATGCGCGGCCTTGGCCTGGGCGGCGATGGAGGCGGGGATTTCGCCGGTGATCTTGCCGTGGCCGTCGCCATTGGGGGTGTAGTAGAAGGCTTCCATGGTGACGAGATCGACGACGCCCTGGAACCCCTTGGCATCGACGATGGGCAATTGAACGGGGACGCAATTGCGGCCCCAGCGCTCGTGCAGGTCGTCGATGAGGGCGCTCAGGCCCTCGCTGCCGCCCGCCTTGGGGTGGTCCATCTGGTTGATGACCACGATGCGGGGGATGTTGGCCTCTTCCGCGTATTTCCAGACGCGCTCGGTGACGGGCTCGACGCCGTTCTGGGCATTGACGATGACGGCGGCGGCGTCAACGGGCAGGAGCGCGGCGCGGGCCTCGTGGCAGAACATGTGGAAGCCGGGAGTATCGACAAAGTTGACCTTGACGCCCTGCCACTCGGCGAAGGCGACGGCGTTCTGCATGGTGGTGCCGCGGGCGACTTCTTCTTCATCGTAGGCGGTGGCGGCGGTGCCGTCGTGGACGCGGCCCTGAGTGGGTGTCATCTTGGCGGCATGCAGCAGAGCGGCGATCAAGGTGGTCTTGCCGCTGTGCGCATGCCCGACTACAGCTACGTTGCGGATCTCACTTCCCTGGTACGTTTTCATGAGTGATTCTCCTTATGCGTGTGCGGATGAGGGCGAGGATCGCCGATCCCGCAAGATCGCGGTTGAGGGTGATGGAGATTTTGCTGGAGTCCGGTGCGCGGGGGGTTGAAGAACAGAGGCTAGAGCGCTCGATTGTCTTGTGGGGAAGTCATGCCCCGTTACGAGGCATGTCGAAGCTTGTGCCATGCCGGGGGGGGTGCCCCGGCGGTCCTCCTGGAAAGAGCGGATTGCGAAGCGCAGGGAGGGCGGGAGGGCGTCCTGAGGGGCGTCCGGGTGGCCAGTTGTGCAGGCCAAGGCTCCGGGTCTGCCGTCTTCCTCGTCCATACGGAGGGTCTCGGGCAGGCGCCCTGGCGGAGGAACAGGAGATGAATCCGCAGGGCGTCTATCAGTTGAGAACCGGATGCTATCACACCGGAAGTGTGAACGTCGCGTGACTTGGATCACACGGGAGTGAGGGCGTGGGAGGAGGAAAAGACCCGCGGCGAAAGCCTGTTCTTCTCTGTGGGCGCTCAGGGGCCTGAAGGCCCCTGCTCCCTCCGGTAACTCGGTGGGGCGTGCGGGAGTTGAGAGGGGAAGGGGTGGGTCCGTGCTATCCCATGTCTCCAACAGCGGGAGACATGGGGCACCCCTGGTCGTGCGGGAACGCAGGTTGCTGGGTGGGTTCGTGCTATCCCGCCCTAGGCGCAAAGAACGCGCCTAGAACGGGGCACCCGCGGTCGTGGGAGAGCGGAGATGGCTGGGTGGGGTCCGTGGTATCCCATGTCTCCAACAGCGGGAGACATGGGGCACCCGCGGTCGTGCGGGAATGGAGATGGCTGGGTGAGGTTCGTGCTGTCCCGCCCTAGGCGCAAAAAACGCGCCTAGAACGGGGCACCCGCGGTCGTGGGAGAGCGGAGATGGCTGGGTGGGGTTCGTGGTATCCCATGTCTCCAATAGCGGGAGACATGGGGCACCCCTGGTCGTGCGGGAACGCAGGTTGCTGGGAGGGGTTCGTGCTATCCCGCCCTAGGCGCAAAAAACGCGCCTAGAACGGGGCACCCGCGGTCCTGCGGGAACTCGGGGCATGAAGGCCCCTGCTCCCTCCGCGTTACCAGTGGATGAAGGGGAGGAGGGCGGAGTAGTCGTCTGTCCAGACGCGGAGGCCGGGTTTGGGCCGGATGGTGTGGACGCGGGGACTGACGTCGGGAAGGGCGAAGAACTGGGGATCGGCGGTCACGAGGATCCAGGTGGAGACGTATTCGCCGGGGTCGGCGGGGGTGTCGATGGTGATGCGGCGGGCTTCCAGGCCGGCGGACTCGGCGAGCTTGAGGATGGGCGGGCCGAGGTCGACGTGGCGATTGGAGATGTGGAAGGCGATGATGCCGCCGGGGGCCAGGTGCTTGCGGTAGAGGGCGAGGGCCTGGCTCGTGAGCAGGTGGATGGGGATGGCGTCTCCGGAGAAGGCGTCGACGACGAGGACATTGAAGTTCTGGGGCGGTTCGGAGGCGAGGGAGCTGCGGGCGTCTCCTTCCACGATGTCGGTTTGTGCGGGAGAGTCGCGGATATAGGTGAAGACGTTACGGGCGATGGGGGGGACGGCGGGGTTGATCTCGTAGAAGCGAATGTGGTCGCCGGAGCGGCCGTATGCGGCGACAGTGCCTGCGCCGAGGCCGATGACGCCGATGTTGCGTGGGCGCTTGTCACAGCAGGCACCTGCGGTGCGGCCAACTGCGCCTTCGGCGCCTGATGCGTCAGAGCCAGAACAGCAGTATTCGAGGGCGACGCCGACGCCGGAGTTGCGGGCGTAGTAGGTGGTGGGAGTGTGACGAAGGTCTTCGGTTCCGAAGATCTGGGTGCCGTGCTGGATGCTGCCGTTGAGGAGGGTGCGGACGGTGGTGCCGGGATAGCTGAAGAGGTCCTGGGTGACGCGGAGACTTGCGTAGAAGTTGCGCACGGCGACAGTGGTGTTGTGCGCATAGGAGTAGCGGACCATGAACGTGACCGCGACCATGGCGACTGTGGCAACGCCCCAGAGGAGGCGCTGATTCCAGCCGTTGCGCCAGTTGACGAGGAGGGCGAGAACGGCGGTGATGAAAAAGGTGACGGGCAGATCGAGGTTATAGGCAAAGACAAGGGGAGCGGCGATGCCGATGAGGAAGGATCCGAGGGCGCCGCCGGCGGCGAAGAGCAGGTAAAAGAGAGTGGCCTCAGAGGAGCGCTGCGGGCGCAGGCGGACAGCTTCGACGTGGCAGAAGATGCAGGCGAAGAAGAGTTCGCCGAGGAAGAAGATAAGAGATATCCAGAGCGGCCAGCTGGCGTTGGTGTTGTGCAGGGAGTAGGCAAGGCCGCCAAGCAAGACGACCATCACGCGGGCAATGATGTTCCAGGGAAGAGCAACGCGGAATTGAAAGGCAAGGATGAGGGTGAGGAGGTAGACCCCGAGAGGAAGGACCCAGAGCAGGGGGATGGCTGCGACGTTGGCGGTGAGGTATGCGGTGACGGTGCTGAGCTGCATGGCTGCTCCCATGGGGAGGAGGAGCCAGAGGAGCTTTTGCGAGCGCGACGCGGGGGGCGCGTCGGTTTGCATTTCAGAGTCCGTGGAGAGAACGGGAACGGATCCCGGGACGGCCGACTTGAGGGTGAGTGTGGCGCAGAGGATGGCGAAGAGGACAAAGCTCGCGGCCCAGGCGGTGCGTTGCGCATGCAGGGTGAGAGCGGGTTCGACGAGACTGGGATACAGCGCGAGCGCGAGAAGCGATCCGATGTTGGAGAGCGCGTAGAGGCGATACGGGATGGGGCCTGATTCGAGGCGAGCCCACCAGACCTGCAGCAGGGGGCTGGTGGCGGAAAGGGCGAGGAATGGAAGGCCGATCCAGGTACTGAGGGCAAAGAAGACGGCGAGGGCCGGGGGGAGGTGGCTGTCCCCGGAGATGCTGCCGGGGATAGCCCAGGCGATAGCGGCGCCAGTGGAGAGAACAAGGACGAGGAGGTGGGTCCATGAGGCTTGCCGGCCGGAGAGCCAGTGCGCATACAGGTAGCCCAGCAGGAGGGCGGTCTGGAAGAAGACGAGGCAGGTGATCCAAACCGCCGCGGAGCCGCCCAGTATCGGTAACAGCTGCTTTGCCGCCATGGGTTCGACGAGGAAGAGGAGAAAGGCGGCGAGAAAGATGACGATGCCAAACAAAAGACGCAGACGCGACATTGTTTCCTCAGTGGGTGGGATTGGAGAAGGAAATGCGACCTGGCCTTTGCCTGGGATCGGCTTCGACTCACGCGGATACTATCACAGCGGTTCCGCTTGCGATGGAGGAGCAGACCACAATTCCGACCGGCATAGATGAACGCGCTCGACCTGGCTGAAGATCAGCTTGCGTGCGGGCTAGACGCCGGCGGCGGCGGGCAGGATGTCTTCGACGTCGACCCATTGCGTGGGGTAGTTGCCGGTGTAGCAGGCGACGCAGAATCCATTTTTCTCGCCGCCATCGCAGGATTTTTGCAGTCCATCGAGCGAGAGGTAGGCGAGGGAGTCGGCCTCAATGAATTCGCGGATCTCGTCGATGGTTTTGTTCGCGGCGATGAGGTCGCGTTTGGAGGGGGTGTCGACGCCGTAGAAGCATGGGGAGACGGTAGGCGGGCAGCTGATGCGCAGGTGGACTTCTTTGGCGCCGGCGCCGCGCACCATGCGCACGATCTTGCGCGAGGTGGTGCCGCGAATGATGGAGTCGTCGATAAGGATGACGCGCTTGCCCTCGAGGAGATTGCGGACCGGGTTGAGCTTGAGTTTGACGCCGAAGTCGCGGATGCGCTGTTCCGGTTCGATGAAGGTGCGGCCGACGTAGTGGTTGCGAATGAGCCCCAGGCGAAAGGGCACACCGGACTGCTCGGCGTATCCGAGGGCCGCGGTGACGCCGGAGTCGGGGACCGGAACGACGACGTCAGCGGGCACGTGCGACTCGCGGGCGAGCTGTCGACCCATCTGGTCGCGGCTCTCCTGCACCCAGCGTCCGTAGATTTTGCTGTCGGGTCGCGCGAAGTAGACATGCTCGAAGATGCAGCTGGTCTGGGGCACGCCGGTGGCGTACTGACGGCTGGTGACGCCGTCTTCGGTGACCATGACCAGCTCGCCGGGGAGGACATCGCGCTCGTAGTCGGCGCGGAGGAGATCGAAGGCGCAGGTCTCGGAGGCGAAGACGATGGTATCGGGCCCGTCGGCGTTGCGGATGCGCCCCATGGAGAGAGGCCGGAAGCCGCGCGGATCGCGGGCGGCGAAGATGCGGTCGCGGGTCATCATGACGATGGAGAAGGCGCCCTCGACCTGGGAGAGTGAATCGGCGATGGCGTCGACGAGAGACCCGGCGCGGGAGTGCGCGATGAGCTGGACGATGATTTCGGAGTCCGAAGTGGTTTGGAAGTAGGCGCCGGCGCGTTCCAGTTTGGCGCGCACGTTGCCGAGGTTGACGAGATTGCCATTGTGGGCGATGGCGATCAGGCCCTTGGTGGACTCGACGCGAATGGGCTGGGCGTTGAGCAGGGCGGAGTCACCGGTGGTGGAGTAGCGGGTGTGACCGATGGCCATGTGGCCGGGCAATTTCTGCAGGACGTCGTCGGTGAAGATCTCCGACACGAGGCCCATACCCTTGATATTGGCAAGGTGATTCCCCTCGGCAGAGGCGATGCCGGCGGACTCCTGCCCACGATGCTGGAGGGCATAGAGGCCGAGATAGGTTTGACGGGCAGCATCGGGATGGCCGTGAATGGCGACGACGCCGCACTCCTCGTGGAGGGTGTCGTCTGCCACAACAGTGGACAGTGAACAGTGGTCAGTGAACAGCGACGGAGCGCTCAGCGAGGCGGAGAGATCGGCAATGCCGGGGACGCCCTGGTACAGCAACCGAGTCATGCGGTCACCTCATTGTGGAGCGCATCTTCGAGGGCGGAGGCCCAGGGTTCCTGCAGCGCGGCGAGCGGCGCGGAGACAAAATGATCGCCGTAGACGGCAATTTCGAGACGATCGCCGCCAGTGGTGCCGATGCGGGCGGCGAAGTAGCCGTACTCGTCCGCCAGTTCCTCAATGGCCGCGATGTTACTGGGGTCGGTGCTCACCAACACGGTGGAAGCAGGCTCGGCGAAGAGCCCGAAGAGCGGGTGGACCATGAGAGCCTGCTCCTGCTCGACAGTGGCTCCAATGCCGTGGGCAAAGCCCGCCTGCGCGAGGGCGACGGTGATGCCGCCGTCGGAGAGGTCGCGCGCGGAGCGCAGCAGCTGACGATCGGCAAGGACCTGCAGGAGAGTGTGCAGGTCAGCCTCCGCCTCAAGGTCGATGGGAGGCGGGGTGCCCCACAAGCTGCGCAAAATCACCTTGGCGTATTCCGACGAACCGAACGCACGGAGTTCTTCGTTGGAGGAAGCTTGCTCCTCCGCGTCGCCTTCCGGGGTGATGCGTTCGGGGTGGCCGACGATGTTGTGATTGATGGGCTCCTCCTCGAAGGGAACCTTCAAGCCGGGTTCGGGTTCCTGGCCGCGAGGGATGGGCCACAAGAGCATGATGGCATCGCCGGAGTGCTGGAAGTGCGCCGGCACGGCCTTGGTGACATCGTCAAGAATGCCGACGATTCCCAGGACCGGGGTGGGATAGATGCCCTCGCCTCGTGTCTCGTTATAGAGCGATACGTTGCCGCCGGTGATGGGCGTTCCGAGGGTACTGCAGGCTTCGGCGATGCCGTCGATGGCGGCAGAGAGCTGCGCCATGATCTCGGGCTTTTCAGGATTGCCGAAGTTGAGGCAGTTCGTGGCGGCGACGGGGGTGGCGCCGGCCATGGCGACTTTGCGGGCACATTCGGCTACCGCGTGCGTGGCGCCGAGCCGGGGGTCGAGGTAACACCAACGCCCGTTGCCGTCGAGAGCCATGGCGAGCCCGCGCTCGTGACCGGCGCTGCCGGTTCCCTTGATGCGCATGACGCCGGCCTCACCGCCGGGACCGAGAACGGTGTTGGTTTGCACCATAGTGTCGTACTGCTCATGGACCCAGCGCTTGGAGCATACGTTGGCGCTGGCGAGGAGGGTCTTCAACTCGGCGGTGTAATCGTGGTCCTGATCCAGCACTGCCAGGGCGGGCTCGGGTGGGTCAAGGGAGATGGGGGGGTTCCATGCGCCGACGGGACGGTGATAGAGCGGGGCATCATCGGTGAGGGATTGATTGGGAATGTCGGCGACCAGTACGCCGTGATGGCGAATGCGCAGGCGCGGCTCGGGCTGCACGGTGCCGACAATGACCGCATCGAGGCCCCATTTGGCGAAGACCCGCAGGACTTCGTCTTCCCTGCCCTTTTCCGCGACCAGCAGCATTCGTTCCTGGCTTTCGGAGAGCATGATCTCGTAGGCGCTCATCCCGGTCTCGCGCTGGGGAACGCGGTCGAGTTCCACGTCGAGGCCGACACCACCACGAGCTCCCATCTCGCAGGTGGAGCAGGTGAGGCCGGCAGCACCCATGTCCTGAATGCCCACGATGGCGCCGGTTTTCATGGCCTCCAGACAGGCCTCCAGGAGCAGCTTTTCCATGAAGGGATCGCCTACCTGGACGTTGGGCCGCTTCTGCTCCGAGCCCTCTTTGAACTCCTCGCTGGCCATGGTGGCGCCGTGAATGCCGTCGCGCCCGGTCTTGGCTCCTACATATATGACAGGGTTGCCGGTTCCACTGGCCCGGCCGTAGAAGATCTCGTCTTTGCGCACCAGCCCCAGGGCGAAAGCGTTCACCAGGGGATTGCCGCTGTAGCATGGCTCGAACTTGGTTTCACCACCGAGATTGGGGACGCCGAAGCAATTGCCGTAGCCGGCGATGCCGCTCACCACGCCTTCGACGATGGAGTGGTTTTTATGGATGAGTTCGTTGTCGACGGGTGGCTCCGCGGTGACCGGCCCGAATCGCAGGGAGTCCATGACGGCGAGGGGGCGAGCGCCCATCGTGAAGATATCGCGGAGAATTCCGCCGACGCCGGTAGCGGCGCCCTGGAAGGGCTCAATATAGCTGGGATGATTGTGGCTTTCGATCTTGAAGGCGCAGGCCCAGCCATCCCCGACGTCGATGATGCCGGCGTTTTCGCCGGGTCCCTGCACAACGCGCTCGCTCCTGGTTGGCAGGCGGCGGAGGTGGACCCGGCTTGACTTATAGGAGCAGTGCTCGCTCCACATGACGCTGTAAATGCCCAACTCTGTGAGAGATGGCACGCGTCCGAGGGCGCTGAGGATGCGCTGGTACTCGTCGGGTGTGATGCTGTGCTGGGCCAGCAGTTCCGGGGTGACGGCTACCGGCTCGGGGGTTGCAACAGAGGAGGCGGGGTTCATCACGATTAGCTCCATTGTCGCACGGGGTTAGACACTTGCACCGGCGGCAAGGGGCTGTGGGAAAGGCGTCTGTCCTGTGCAAGGGCGGCCCCGACGGCCGACAGAAGCCCGCGCGGAGCGTTACTTCCGGAGGAGATGAGATGCGGGTGTTGAGGGGCGAGGAGAAGTCCGAGAAGCACGGGCTTTGTGCGATACTTCTTTCAGCCCACCAGCCCTGGCCGGGATGGCGGAACTGGCAGACGCAGCGGACTCAAAATCGTCCTTCCAATCGATTATTCTTCTCCAAACGACTGAAAATAAGCAGTTTGTGTTGATGCCGGCCAAGGCCTGTGTCTTGCGCAACTCTTGCACACTTTTGCGATTCTTATAGAGAAGCAGGAGGTGCTGCCCCATGGCAGAGCATTACACCATCCTCGGTGGCAAAGTTCACGTCTATAAGCGTCCGAACAGTTCCAGTTGGCAATGTGCGACCTATCTGGCCGGAAAGAACCGGCGCGCCACTACCAAGGAAGACAGCCTCTCCAAAGCGAAGGAGTTCGCGGAAGACTGGTATTTGCAGTTGCGCGGCAAGCTGCGCGATGGCCAGTTGAAGACCGGCAAACTGTTCCGCGATGCTGCAAAGCTGTACCTCCGCGAGTTCGACATCATGACACAGGGGCAGCGTAGTGCGAAATACGCGAGCGGACAGCACGCGCGTACCAATGGCTATCTGATCCCGTTCTTCGGCAACATGGTGCTACCCGAGATCACAGCGGGCAGGGTCAACGAATATCGCGTGCATCGACTTGAACAGTCCAAAGCCTTGCGGGGCAAGCCGCCAGCGCGTAGCACCACGCACCAGGAGATCGTGACGCTGCGCCAGATCTTCAAAACGGCACTGCGGCATGGATGGATCGATCATCTCCCGGATTTGTCAGCACCATATCGCGCATCCGCCAAGATTTCCCATAGAGCATGGTTCTCACCGGAAGAGTACAAGCAGCTTTATGAGGCAACGCGGAAACGCGCCCAGGACCCAAAGCAGCCCCGTTTTCGTTGGGAGGCTGAGCAGCTTCACGATTATGTTCTGTTCTCCGCCAACACCGGACTCCGCCCCGACGAGGCGAGGCGTCTTCAGTTCCGCGATGTCACGGTGACCGAAGACGAGGGAAGCGGCCAAACCATCCTTGAGATCGAAGTACGTGGGAAGCGAGGCGTTGGTTATTGCAAGAGCACCACAGGTGCCGTGCATCCGTTCGAGCGACTGAAAGCCCGCCCACGTCCAGACGGAGGGCCGGGAAGATCAGGCAGCCGTACCGCATCTATGGCAAACGGTGAGTGGCACGCGCCTGGACCCACAGATCTTCTGTTCCCGAAATGGCCGCGCGAGTTGTTCAACGCAATCCTTGAGGAAGAAAAGCTTCGCACCGACCGTGACGGAAGGCCGCGAACCGCATATAGTCTGCGCCACACCTACATCTGTCTGCGCCTGCTTGAAGGTGCCGACATCTATCAGATTGCTAAGAATTGCCGGACCAGTGTGGAGATGATTGAGAAATTCTATGCGGCACATTTGAAGACACAACTCGATGCCTCGGCCATCAACATCATGAGGCCACGGTCGAAGAAAAAGACGGTTCCCAGGAAAGGCCCCGGACGAGTGGATGCCATCCGTTTAGCTGAGGAAGCGTAGGCACTGCCTAGTTTTTGATCACCATCGACACTCCGATCCAAGTGAGCCAGGATGGAACCATCCTGGCAAGGTTTTGGGCCGGAACCGGCCCCACGCCAGCCCGGAACCGGGCCAAGCGCTGCCGATCGCCCGCATACGAAGCAGGCAAGAGCTCGAGTTTCCAAATCTATTCAATCGGGCGAATCCTTAACGCCGAATGACATTATCACGCAAGGCTAGTGCTGCCGTTGTTTGTCTTTTGCTTGAACCTGGAGTAGCTCCTCCGGCGTGAGTAGAGCTTTGTTGCATGCATAGGAAAAGCCACTCATGCAGCTCGCATAGTTCCTTCGGAGATCGCTTTCTTGCACTCTAGAAAGCTCTTCTGGCGTTAGGAGTCTCTTATTGCAGGCATAGGAGAAACCATTCATGCAAGAAGAGTAATTTCGTCGGAGGTCACTTGTCCCTACCGCAACTGCCTCTTCCGGCGTAAGCAGAGCCTTGTTGCATGCATAGGAAAAACCGTTCATGCAGCTCGAATAATTCCTTCGGAGGTCACTGGCCTTCACTGTCGCAGCTTCGTCCGCCGTGAGAAGGTTCTTATTGCAGGCATAAGAGAAGCCGTTCATGCAGGACGAATAGTTTCGCCGAAGATCACTTGCCTCTACATTAGCCGCTTCCTCTGGAGTAAGAAGAGTCTTGTTGCAAGCGTACGAGAACCCGTTCAAGCAACTCGAATAATTTTTCGGATCGGAGTGCTCAACGACGCGGCGCGTCGGCGGCATTGTTACTGTTTCTGTGACAGGTGGGGGTATTGATTTCGGGACCTGGACGTCAGGCGTTGCGATAGCAGGCAAAGTTGTGGGGGCGGGGCTTCCTTGGAAAGTACCGCTCGGTGGCCGGTTCATCTCAGATGTACGGTCCAGAGTGAACGTGCCCTTTTCAATTCCGCCGCCGGGCTGTGCGACGGTATAGGTCCCCGCGATTCTCTGTTGGCTCCGTACTCCCACAAAGGTGATCTTTCCGATGGAACTCGTCACCGTGAATGCGACGTTTGGGCCGCTTATGGACCCTTCCAATGATCCGCTGCCGTAAAGTGGAGGCTTTACCGTCATCGACCCAGAAAGAGTGTCACCGGTTTCCTGAAGTTTGATTGCGAAGTTGGCAGACACCGCTGCGGTCTCGTTGTAAACGGAGCCGGCATAGTCACCGGCCACCGATGACAGTGATGCGGGCGGTACCCCCGATTGTGCCGAAGAGACTGGAGCTTTGAGGTCCCGGGGTCTGGATGACGCAACGACAGGGCTGCTGGCCTGCATCGCGACGGGCGCACTGGAAATAGGCGCTGCAACGGAACTCGGTTGATAATGGTGGTCGTCAACGAAAGGGACGTTCACCAGGATCAAAAGGGCAATGGCGATGATCCACGCCTTTGTCGTGGTTTTGACGTTCGCCGCTTTTGTGAACAGGTCAGTCATTGTGCTGCCCTAAAGTTTGAAATCCAGATAAATCGTGTGGCCCATGAGGATAAGCAAGATTCGGAGCTTTCTGTATGCCAGCGCCCGGTCTTTGGGCGATATCGATGCTGTGCTTAAGGGGCGCATCGTGCAACGAATTTTAAGGCGTCTTACCGGAAAATGGTCGGCACGTTTGATGGGCAAACTGTTTCGCTAGCGCACCTCACGGTGAACACACGCTGCACGCTCTATATCCACGGCCCTTCGCATCCGCCTCCGAGGTAAACTGTACCCGGTTCCGGTACGAAATCTTGATCGCCCATTTGCAAGATGGCTTATGGTAAATCAGCCTGATCTTACTCCCGACCAGAGACACGTTGCCGACCGTCGTGGTCCTTTTGGTAGAAACCCTGCTCGGCGCTGGCTGGGAGCGGGTTACGGGCGCTGAACGCGCAGCCGGGATGGGTATGGAAACGGACGGCGACGCCGTCAAGCTTGCGGGTTTCGACGAAAAGACTGGCGGCCTCGCCTCTTTTTTGGTGCGCCGGTAAGCAAGGAGCGCACAGGCAGTCGCGTACGTCATGATAGACAGCCATGTCGCCGCCAGAGACGAAGCGCCAAGTCCGATAAACGATGACCGGAACAACGGCACCCACAACCAAACCAGAAAAATCCCCATAAATGCGTAGGTGACGGTATGCCGCACGACGTCGCGCGGTGATATCTGAATTGCAGCGACCCCTGTGGTGGCAGACGATTGTGCTACTCCGGAAACACTGGATGCGGTCGCTGTATACCAGGGCTGTGATTGGCCCCCATTACTGCCGGCGTGTGGCGGAGAGCTTGACGCGGGCGGTGGTGTCTGGCCTGGCTTAACCTCGCGCGTTGCCTGCTGGACGGTAACGACAGGGGAGTTGACCATCCAAGCCGGTAGCTTCGAAGGCGTCGTGGTGACGAGGTCGAGTGCTGATGGGCAGCGCGAGGGATGTTCGGAGCACGCCTTTTCGAGTGCGTTCGCCAGGCGTTGTGAATCGCCGCCTATGGCTTTCACCTTGTTCAAGAGTTTCGACGTTCGGGGATTTTCAAAGTCGCTTTTCGTAAAGATGAGGTTTTCATCATGAAATTCGTTCCATAGGCTTGGCTGTTCCGCGAGTGCGACAAAGGAAAGATAGATGACGAGGCCGGAAAAGTTATCGAGCGTGGCATCGAAGTAACTCGGGGTTCTCTTCGGGTGCTGGTAGTGGCGATGGCCGAGTTCCGAGGACTGCCAGCCCGCCATCGCGGGTACATACATGCCGTCAAGGTCCACAAGACGCAAGGAATTGCTTTCGTCCACGATGATGTTGCCATGCTGGAGGTCACCGTGCGCCATAGATCCGTCACGCAGGGTCGCCAGTGCCTTGAGCCATTGATCGGCAAGGAATTTCAGCATGTCCCTTCTACCGAGGACATTGGGGAGATACACGTCGAGCGGAAATCCGCCGATCCATTCCATGACCTGGATCGGATAGCGCTTTCCCCCGGCCATGATCCCTTGTGGGTCGTACTCGAAGCTCACAAAACAGGGCGCGGATACCTTGTCAAGGTGATCGTCAATCCTCTGATATCGGTCTTCACGATCTCCGACACTCCCTCGAAAGCAGCGAACAGCCTGCGCCTTACCATTGGCACTGTTCATCTTGAAGACATAGGCAAATTGCCCAGATGTTACGAAGGGCATTCCGAGCCGGTCAACCGCAGCAGTCGATGTCTTAAGGTCGGGGTCTTGAAACGCCAGGGCAGGGTTCTGGACTGCTTCGACGTAGTCGCGCGAGCTGGGCCACTGACCGGTGGGCATAGGCTTTTGTCATACCGCCGTTATTTCAGTCAACAGTAATTCTGAGCACCGCTACGTCATCGTTGCGAAGAGATTTGTCCGCTCGCTCACGCTCTACGAAGCTCTCAAAACCCGGAGTATCTCTGGCGTCCAGTAGCCGGGCCAACTCCTGAACACGCAATGGATTCTCCGCGGTGCTACGAAGATACCAAGCCGCGATGGCGTCGGTTAATAGGACAAATGTGTCGTGCTGAGCGGTATCTCCGCTTGCCACTGTGACCTGCTCGCCAATGCCTCGCAGGCGCTGCCGATTGGAGGGAAGGAGCGCCGGATGATATCCGAAAGCTTCCGGCTCGCTGATCGGCAGAGCGGTGACAATCACCCCCTCACGTATCTGGACAAGGCAGCTATCTCCAACAGCAACCGCCTGCCAAACGAGACGCTCCTCCGACGGGATAAAGGCGAGTCCGACGAAGGCGGCAAAGGCACCGCTGCGCGCTTTTTCCTCCGCATACCACGGCAAGGTCTTCCGGCTCCATCGCCTCTCTAGGTGGTTGCCGAGTCGAGCCAACCACGGCTCGAATTCGTCTTTTGTCAGCAGGTGATTGCTTGCCGCCCAGTACCGGGTTAAGAGCTTCGCCCAACGGCGTGAGTCATACGCTTCGGTTGCTCCGTCGGCGACGCAGAAACGCCTTTGCCTGAGAGACAGGGCCGTCGCATCCTCACACTCGGAAGCCAGCAAGCCTGCCTTCGGCAACAGAAATTGCGCGACAGAGAGGTGCCAATCGCTGCCCTTCATCGAAGATTCGCTGGGCGGGTCCCTATCTCAAAGAATTGTGCGACCGAGACGGGGTCTCCGTTGAAGACGAAACCTCGGGCACCTTCAGCGGTGCTTAGGCCGATATCGGAAGCTGCCCGTCGAAACGCTTCGGGGAGAGGTGTCGATATTCTGAACAGCGTACGGGCGAAATCATCGGGGAGCCTGGATTCATCTCCCGGATATTCGATCTTCATCGTGTGGCGAGACGAAACATGGCAGTTGAACAGTAATACCGGCCCATCGTTGGTGCTCATGGATATGATCTGCTGTGCTACTCCGGAAGGGTCCCCATCCGTCGATTCGCCGTCCGTGAGGTGCAGCACCGTCGGCGGAAAACTATTACGGTGTTCTGGGAGCCATTGCTCCAGCAACGAGCGAACCTGACCGAAGGCATCGCACATCGGGGTGCCCCCGTTCGATGTCGGATCCATCCATACGGGGAACCTGACCTGCTGTTCCACAAGCCCTCCTGCGCCGTCTGGAACCTTCTTGGCACGGCTGTCGAGTCGGGCTGGAAGGTCGGCCACCTCTCCCACCGGCACATGTGCACGTCCACTGAGTGATCCGCTGAAGGCAGGCCCGACGGAAGCGCCATATCCAATGATCGAGATGTGGTAGTAGTTGCGAATCTCTTCCATCCGGGTGCAGCGAATAACGAGATCGTGCAATGTGCGATTGACGACATCGGCGACAAAATCGGCTTTGCGAATCCCGCCCTCTCCGAACCCTTCGGACATCGATCCTGACTGGTCTAACAGAAAGATGAAGCAGGTGGGATTGCTGCGGCTGATTTCCGCTGTATAAGGCATTGACGCATCTCCTTCGATCCAGTTCGTTCAGCGTGGCACGTGCTTCAGCCGGACTCCAGGCTGCTCATCGTTCAAAAATTCCACGCCAGCCTTCTCCAGCACCGCAATAACCTGTCCCAGCGTTTCGGTGCGAGCTTTGACAGCATCGTCAAACTTCTCCATGCGCTTGATTGTGCCGACCGCAACCTTCGACTTTTTCGAAAGTTCGCTCTGCGACCATCCAAGGAGAGCTCTCGCTGCACGTAAATGTCTTCCAGTCAGAGTAATCAATGCAGAAACATAGCACAATTCGACCAATAAGCCCAAGAATATGAACTATTTAGACATCTAATTGATCTTTTAGATCAATTAGTGATACCATTAGGCTTATTGGCAGAGCGTTCTAATGGATGACGGGCTTCCGCCCGCTAATTTAAACCGCACCGCATAAACGTAACGGTTCGAAGGTTTCAATGAGAGACTTCCGCAATCATCTTCTCATCCAGATTGAACTGCTGCGGTGCGCCATTTCCCACGAAGAACTGAGCGAGAGGCTGGGCGATGTACCTGAGCGCTGCGTAGCGCGGTATATCGCTGGCAAGACGCATCTGCGGAAAGATGATTTCGAGAAAATTGCGAAAGCTCTCTCCATCGATACACAGGCGCTCGCGCAGGCATGGGCTTTATCCCTCGGTGTGCGTTTGCCCGAAAAAGATGCTGTGAGTCGGATGTTGGATCTAGCCTACCGTCACTGGAAACGGCACTCGCGTCTTGCCGCGCTGCGGGTCCCGCCCAGCCCGTCTCCCATGACGGTCATTCGGGCCAAATACGCAGACCTGCTTCCTCGGCAGACCCCGCCTTTGTGGTTCAACTCGTACGCTAACAAAAAACCTACACGAGAAGGTTGTGAAAGATTTGCCCGTGCCTACGAAATGCTGGTTGAGTTCGTCCACGCCCACCAATCACAGCGCAATGTCGGAGCGATGCACGGACTCAGTGGAATCCGTGCGGCGCAACTGATGCGGCACGCCGCCTACACCTGGGCTAAGAGCGAAGGTATCGATCTCATCTACGACAAGTCAGTGCCTTTCAAGAACGACTGCAAACTCGTGAAGAACCTTTATGCAGGGCTACGGTTTTTCGCGCAACGGCAGTTCGACGAGCTCTCTGCTCAGGCCGATGCTGAGACGCGTGCAGGGGGATCTACACAATGCCATTTCTGACTAGGGAAGAGTTCTATAAACTGCTCGGCCAAGCGCTAAGGAACGCGCGGGAAGAACGCGGCCTTTCCCGTGAACAGTTGGCCGAGCAACTGAAACAGATGCCAATTGACCCGGAACGGCATTTGCGCCACATTGCGGCGCTCAGCATCATCGCGGGACACATCCGGAGAAAAAAGCGCCTGACACTCAAACAGGTAGCCGAACGCGCCAATCTGCCTGTCGCATTTGTACGCGACATGGAGGCCGGAAAAATCTGGAATCCGGAAACCTACTCTGTTTATTGTCTTGCCTATGGTCTACGGATTACCTACCGAACCTTTGAGAAGAAAGCCGATGTGCTGTCCCGCACAGAACTGGATGAGAACGACAGGCCGGTTCGCAAGAAGAATCAACATGCTTCGCCTCTACAGTCGCATTCGCCTCTTCTCTCCGAGCCGCGTAGCACTGAAGAGGAGCAATCGTGAGCGCGAAGACGAACAACGTCGAGCCACGTACCGATCATTACCCACCAACCAAAAGGCTTGGAAAAGGAGGCGTCTCTATGCCTTTCGCCATTTATGAGCGCTTGTACCGTTTCAACTTCCATCTGATCGAGGCGCGGCGGATTCTCGAAGAACAAGGCTTGGCCCTCAGGATCGACGAGGTTGACGAATTTCGCGGGCTTCGTTGGGAACTAGATGAGGCGCGCCGTGAGGCTAACCATCGGTGTTGCGGGGAGATGGAAGGCCTGGAAGCTCGTGAGAGAGATGGGCTCAATCCTCGGGAACTCGACTCCAGCGAAGTGGTGGTTCGTGAGTCTGCAGAGCCCGGAGAAGCTCGTCCGAGTGGCGCCGAAAATCCCCGGAGAGCACGATGATCAAATCCAGGCTCAAGCCCAAACTGAATCGGGCTCGCTCCCAAAAGAATCCTGCCCCGGAGCCAAATCCGAATAGCCCGCCAAAGGCCGGCATCCACTTTACCGAGGCAGTGGGCAAGACAGTCGCGTTTATCACCTACTTCGACGACGCGCCGGACTGGCAGTCGCTGGAAGTGCGCTTTACAGATGGCACACTTTTCTCCTTCGGCTTGTCGCCTCAGGTGAGCGTTCGAGTCGACTACATGGAATCCCGACGTGGCGACTTAGAGATCCTGCGGGAATACGGGATCGTGGAACGGAGCAAGTGAACGAGATCGCGCCTGCAGAAACTAATTCGGGGTCGAAAGGAGCGAGGCACCTTCGGGGCGGTCCGCAGTTCACGGAACAGCGAGTACGTGGCCACGTCCATCTCTGAGCGGTAGCTTGGTTCCTTATTCGGCTCTCATGAATTCCGAGGGAGTGATAATGCGCGTTCCCTTGTGCGCGGCGAGAGTCAACAAATCCTTGTCGCCCGCAACTGGCAAATCCGCTTTCGCAAGGGCCAGCGCATTCCAGAAACATGTCGTCGCAAGTGGCTACATCTGCGAGCATCACGGTTGAAGGCTTTGAACTCGTCGAACACACTGAGCTGCATCCTTCCCTTTAGTCCAGCCGAAATGAAAGTTCTCCGATAAATGACCCTCCATTGGGGGCGGCAATAGGCCCCAGCTTGCGAAAACGGGCCGTTATAGCCTGTTTTTTGTCGTCTGGGGGCGGGGTATTGCGTATGGTCGCGTCTAGCGTGCCGAGCTTGCGCTCAAAGGCACCTGCGTCGAAGAGCTTTTCGAACATGTCTTTATGGGCTTCCCGAATTTCACGCAAAGCCATCACACGATCTTGCTTGCGTGCGAACTCATCATTTGCGATACTCCAAGCCACACTGGAAATCTCCAGCATGACATCTTGAAACGCAGCAAGCGCCTGGGTCAGCATCTAGGTGTTCCCTCGTTTTGTCCTTTCGGTGTAAATGGCTCTAAGCAACGAACTGAGTTAATAGCGGTCCAGCTCTAGACCCTCAGCCTTTAATCGTTCCTGCAATGCCCGTTGAGTAATTTGCGGGTATTGGACCAACATGCATCTGATGCGGGATTTGTAGTACTGCTTTTGTTCATGCGAAATGCGGGGCATGAAAAGAGGTGATTGGTGGGTTTGTCTCATCCTAACAACCCTGATGGAGAACGCAACGTACAAACCCATGGGAAACTTTATGGGATACTTTCTATCCCTGGGTGGGTCGCCATCCTCATCGAGCTACTCCACTTCGTCGAAGACGTATCTTTCATTCAAGAGAAGTTCCCGGCATTGGTATCGTTCTTGAAGCAATTGCCATTACCACATCTCGATCCCGTCGCACTAATCCTTACGATTATTTATCTGTTCTCAATCTTATTCATTGTTCCATCGCTCTCTCGCAAAATCGGGCTAGGCAAATCCATAGCTCTGATACTATTTCTGATTGCTATTGCTGCGGGGATCATCGGTTTTATGCGCGGAAATAAAGCTATCGAAGAAGAAAATAGAAAGTATCACGAGCGACAGGCAGCTAAGCCCTAATCCGCGTATCGCGAAACACGGGTGTGCCGCTAATGACTTTTCAGTTTTTTGACTCGCCAAGTATTTCATTGCACACGTCTTTGAACCACCACTCAGTCGGGAACGTGAGCCAGAAACTCGGCGCGAAAATCGGACTTCATCATCCGGCGCACGATGCATTTGGCAAACGGTACGAGCTTAGCGACCTTCCGCGTATCGAGGAGCTCGTCGTAGGAGATCGTGAGTTCGTGGCGAGTGTCCTCGAAGAGTGCATGAGCGATGTTGATTCGAAGCGGATTCAACGTATCCGCGATCACATCATCGAACGATTTGCCGCGGACCTCAGGCGGGACAGCGCTATCCAGCGCGACCAGGCTCCATTCGGGTCGAACGTAGAACAACGCTTCAAGCCACACGCGGATTTCCTGATGCGTAGATGGAACAATTTCGGGTGTAGCCGCTACTTGTCCGAGATTGGTGGCCTTCGCGGCTCGCTGGAGTTTCTTTCGTCTGGCTCTCAACGCCTCGATGATTTTATAAAGGCAGAGGAATTGGTAGATGGGACTATTCGAGTTCAGGGCTTCGCGGTACAACGATGCGACTCCCCGAAAGTCGGGCTCGGTCCGCGACTGTGGCGCAACGATCAAAGGGACATCAAAGAACGGGAGCGTGATCGTTACCTGGCAGCTATCAGTAAATAGATCTTTCGTTTCGATTTGTGCGATTTCCAACGGGATATCCAATTGCAGGCTGAATTCGCTCAGCGAGGGCGCCAAAGCTCGGAACGCGATCTCTTCGGCGTGAAAGCGGTCGCGAGCCTGAATCGGGCGCGACGTGATCTTGCCCAAGAAGCCCCTCTGATTTGCTGTGCCGATAAATTCAAAGCGACCATCATCGCCGACCGATTGAAGCAGAATGCGATCGACATCCTGGCCTCCAGGTGGGGTGAACGCAGGAGGACGGATACCAAGGTGAGAGTCTCCTTCCAAACCATTTGAAAACGACATCTGCCTCTCGCCCATGAGCGGGAATCCCGGTCTCTTCAGAACGAAAACGACCTCATACAGACCTGGGGCTCCTTGCAGAGGTACGGAGCTTCGAGGATCGTCAGCTGGAAACTGGTTCATTACGTGCATCTGTTGCAGCTGGCCGGGAAATCCGGCCAGACCTGTTCTAAACGAAGTGGCGTTCGGAGGGAGATTGCCGACAGCCTTCGCCGGATCGAGGATCGATCCGTGACATCGTTTGTGTTTCAACCCGCTGCCGCAGTGGCACAGGGCGTCTACGTCGTTCATCATCGTTCTCCAGTCGAAGCAGACCTCCGCTCCGCTTTCAGGCAGGTTTCAATATCCGTCCACGACTACGGACGCGTTGCGCAGATGACCGAAGAGCTCCTTCCCAAGTTGCACATCGGTAGACGTTGGGACGTAGACGACATCTGAACGCGTCACCGCGACCTCGAAGCCCGCGCCGTCACGATCCACCACCACCATGCAGCGCGCCTTGCCGTAAAACGCCATGGCTGCGCCCATCGACTTCTCGATCCGCCGGAAGATTCCCTCGCGCGAAATTCCCTTGGACGAAGCGAAGAGGAAGACCCACTCCGGCTTTGAATCGAGGCGCACAGCACTGTGAACGTATCCCTCCTCGCGCCCATCCTGGGCGTGGATGACCGCTTCGAAGTTCTCTCCGAGCATCGCTCGCTCGCGTAGTGTCAGATCGGACAGAATTTCCTGCATCCTCAGATAGTTGCTGCGGGATTCGGTTGGGTCGAATGCTGCAGCCCAACGAGCAGAGATTCCGTCGAGGCATGTCGCGGATCGCGTTGCTAGCGCATCGGTGACATATTCCAGGTAGGCGCTGCCTCGACGATAGTCCATCATGCGGTTCAACACCTCGTTGCGGTCATAGGCACGCCGTACCAACATTTCGGACGCATCCTCATGGCCGAGGCAGCCGTCGAAGGTCGCTTGCAGCAGAAAGTATTCGAGCAATACCTGCTCCTGACCGAAACGGCGCAAGACGGACTCGGGAAGCGCGCGTCGCGCCGTGAGGTAAGCGTACAACTCCGGAACCGTCCGCAGCTGCATCGCAAGATTCAGGAAGTCATTGATCGACAGATACGTGATCGGAATGCCGGTGTACTCCAGTGGAAGATCGGATGCGGACGATTGGAGATCGACAGGCCGGAAGGTTTCGGCTACCACGACGCCATGCAGAATTGTCGGCAGACCCTTGACATAATCGACTCGGCCGCGGCGGGGATGATCGCACCAGAAAGGCGTTGTGGGAGAACGCAAGGCGCCGATGAGCTGATCGACCGCTCCCTTCGCGTTCTTGAGCACCCAGAGCTCGTTCCTGCGGTCGTTGCGGCTCTCCGGATCTTCCTGGGCCTTCTGAGAGACGAGAAGGCCTCTCCCCATGTGATCGATCAACAGATCGGCGACCTCACGCTGCGTGTTCCGCGGGCCTTCGAGGTTCTGCGGGCTGCGAAAGACAAACTCTGAGATGAAAGGAATGGACAAGAGCACTTCGGTCTGCTCTTCAGCCCACTTGGTGCGGGTTTCCGAAACTGGCATGTTTACCTACCTTTGCCAATTCCGTTTCGGAGTCGCTAGGGACTCATTTGCTGGAACTGGCGGCTTGGGCCAAATGCTCTTCGCCGGAAGCGAGAGCCGAAAACTGCTCTATTTTCACGACACCGTCTGGAAAGATCGCTCGTATCTCCAATTCACCACCCATCGCCTGCACGAACGCACGGAGTGTACTGACATACATATCCGTTCGTTTTTCCATCTTGGAAACGGACGCTTGCGTGATCTGCAAGAGCGAAGCCAAATGGGTCTGTGTAATGTTGCGAGCCGATCTCAATTCCTCCAACGGCATCTCTGCCATCATGTGTTGCGCTGCTTTCCGATTCGTCTCTCTGCGTTCTGGAGACATCTTGGCGCGAAGCGTCTCAAACCGTTTAGCCATAAGCCCTCTGCATAGGTTGGGTGCAAACCGCCACCCTTTACCGATCTTTGTCGGCTAGTTCTCGCAAATGACGCTCATAGAGCGCATCTGCTCTCGGCACGGATTTCTCGTACCATCGGTCATCCCCGGTCTTATTGCCACCGAGGAGCAACAGGGCAACGCGGCGAGGATCAAAAGCATACAGCAGGCGTATAGGTTCGCCACCGTGTTGCACCCTCAATTCCCGCATGTGCGAGAACTTCGACGTGACAATCGGCTTGCTGTACCGATCTGGAAGTGCCGGACCGAACTGTTCCAAAAGATGAACATTCCGGTCGGTGCTGTCCTGCTCGGATTCATCAAGGCTTTCAAACCATTCACCGAATTCGTCCGTGTACTCCACTTCCCACATCGGATCGTCCGAACGGCGTAAGAGCCTTAGTTGTAAGCATAGCTCCGGAGGAATATTCAGTCAAGGGAATACCAGCGAGTGGTCCTTCACGAGGGAAATGTCTAGATCAGGGCACAGGCGTCTTTGACCTGCTTCGTGCCGGCCAAAGTCCAGTTCCACTGCACGACCCGCTTGCCAGGGAACATTCCGTTCGCCATCTCCTCCGGCCATGCCTGCGCGGATACATGGCTCACGTGGGTCGCATTCTGCTCCCAGGCTTCGAGAGGACAATCTTGAATCACACTCATATAGCACTGCACGAACGGCTTCCAGAAGTCATCCGTCGCGATCCTGCCAACCTCGACGCCATAAGGCTCCAAACCTGCCATCATCTCTGCCCGAAACGATGTGAGGGACAAAAAGTCCTTGAGGGGTTTCGGCTGGAATTCGTGAAGGGTGACCCCGCTCTTCACGTGTTCGACTTCAAACGCATTGAAGTACGCGAGTATTTGCTGCGCGGCTGGTCCACGTAGTTTCGGGTGGACCGCCCAGTCACTGCACAGCTTAAAGTCGTTGAAGTTCCCCAGGACGTCTTGCTGCTCCAGAAGCTTGCGCGCTTCGACCAGGAAGTAGACGACCTGCCGCTCCTGGCGGATCGGTTCGTGCAATTCGCGATTTAGCTTCCCGACGATATCTCCTTGCATCCGGCCTCCCCAGGCTTCACTGCAGATCCTTCGTCAAGCACTGCCTTTCAAGAAGTATCTCTGACAAAATACGATTTATCTATCGCCTTCGTTGAGTCGGGATCACGCGATAATGAACTGAAGGTATCCCGTAACGTGAAGGCAAATCCGCTATGAATACGAAGAACGAATGGCCCGCCGCATTCCGTATGGTTTGGCTAACGGGAGGCCTGGTCGCCCTCAATGAACCAGAGAGCAACGCTGTCTCTGTGGAGACAAGGGGGAATGGCCGAAAAATTGCGGAATTTAGAATTCCAGCGTATCCGGCGCTCTTCGCGGCTCTTATGTCGCGAGGGTTCAAGATCATCGGGACGACTTTTATCACAAGCGCGGATCAGGTAAATGGCACACAGGCAACGGAATTCCGCGCCGCCGCCTTGAACGGCGGCTGGCGTCTCTGGGATACGTTTCAAGCGTGGAGGAACGTCGTAGCCGCAGCGGCGAAGAGCAACGACATGAAGCTGCTGGATATCTCGTCCCGAATCGCCACAGGATTACAGTTCAGCGAGATGCGTCTCTATGATCTGGCGATGTCGTACAGCGCTCAGTTGCACGGGCATCTGAAGGACAACGAGCCGAAAGAACGAGAGGCTTTCAAGGATACCTTCAGTCCGGGGGTCTATAAGGACATCCATGGGCTGTTCTGGGAGATGGCGGTGTTGCGGGATGTTCTCGCTCAATTTGTGGCTGTCTATTGTCTGGGGCGGGAGGATGCAACTACGCTTTCTGGCTTGCGCAGATCGCTCAACAA
The DNA here is from genome assembly GCA_008682415.1 of Acidobacteria bacterium AB60. Taxonomy (GTDB): domain Bacteria; phylum Acidobacteriota; class Terriglobia; order Terriglobales; family Acidobacteriaceae; genus Telmatobacter. The sequence goes on from VANK01000011.1 coordinate 103,240, forward strand.
GAGTCCCTCCAGAGATGTGGAGGCGAACCGGTTCGTTGCACTCGCCGACAAGCAGTCATCGGGCTGGATGGCCACGTTTGGTTCTTACCGGGACTGTTTTACCCATTCCGCCCCGCTCCACGAGATCGAAGGCTCTTCCTGGGCGATTCAGGACCTTCTGATCCTCAAAGATGGAAAGACCGTTCCGCAGATCTACTACCCTCTGCCCGCCGACACGGAAGAGCTGTCGCGTCGGCGGGCAAAAGGGCCGCTCTTCACGTCCCTCGATGAGATGGCCAAGAACGCCAGCCGGAAGCGCGAACGAACCTCGGAGCCGGATGCCTTGGAGTACCTCCATACCTGCTTGTGCCAGTTCACGGAGTTGGCCGCGCAGCTTCTCAATCGCTCACCGCTGCAGCCACGTCCCGTAGTTATCACAGAAGCCGATGTCATCGGAGAGATCAAAGTGACCCCTCGATGAGCTGGTCTACGGCAGGTCCAGAGGAGCAGTGGAGATATCGATGCGCCGGAGGTTGAAGCATGGAGGCAATTGTGCGTAGAGCACCTTCACCTTTGCGAAGACATTTTCGTAGAGGGTGACCGTCGTCGTTCCGCCACGATCGCACAAGTGTCCGACCGCGCTGAACGACGTGTTCTTGTTCTCCTGAAGCATCCGGTCTTTCCCATTGAACCAGTCCGAGGACGTCTTGCTTTCCCGGTCGATGAGGATCGTGTATGCACCATACATGGCAGCCGTGAAATCCATTGCCTCAGTCCCGAAGTCCTGGAAGACCGGATCGATGTTGTTGTAGATCAGGAGAACGGATGGAACTCCTAGTTTCGCTCCATATTGAATCTGCTTCTTTGAGCTTTCAATCCTTCGGCGCACGTGCTCGCCCATCGTGCGCGAGCTGCTTTTGATGTGGGGATATGCCGGATCCTTGACGACGCCGAAGTTCTCATCTTCCGAAAGTTCCTTCAATTCGAAGATGATCTCACTGCTACTGAGAGACACGCGGTAGTCCGGTCTCGGCGTGCTGTCTTCGCAAATCTTCTCGAATGGAAGGTTGTGAGCAGCAAGAAAATCTTCGAAGAGACTTTCTGATTTCGTATTCATATTAGCCATCACGGAGCCTCAGGATGGCTTCATCTTAGATGATGAGCGTCAGTATCAACTCAGGAGGAGGGGCTAGGACTGTGGGTTTTCCCTTGGCTGCCGTTCCATTTTGTCTCCGGGCGGCGGCCCTGCGGCGTTGAGAGTTGAGCCTTGCCAACAGACTTGGGTGTCAGTGGTATTTGCACGCATTGCAATGCCGAGCAATGACCCGACGATAGCGGAGCCGGGCCGATCAGTGAAACTGCCATTTGAATGTGCGTCAGTGTCCTCCGCCGTCGCTAGGCGCTTCAGAATCGAGAAACACGATTGGCGGGAGTTCGCTCGGACTGGCCCTTCGCGCTGCCTTCGGCATCGGCAGGAGTAGCGACACGTCACCCCGGCTTGGGTGCTGCAAGGTTGCCGGAGGTTCCTGAGGCGGGAACCTATTGAGAGTGCAACAGTTGACCGCAAAACAGACTGTTCACGGTTCCTGCGCGGGTAACCTGAGGCCTCCGCTCGGGGAACTTGTTGAAAGGACAAGGTAAGAGGCTGAATCCGGCATCCCGCGCGCTCACGCGCGTATAGCCTCCGCTCCGCCGTCCGTAAAGGCTCTCCGCTTCGCTCCGACCGCTCGCGCGGCTCCCGTTGTTCGGCCTTGACTGACGGCTCCGCTGCGGCTCGTTGGCAGCTATGAGAAGAATGTCTTCTTCTCATGTTCCACATGACAAATCCCACGGCTCCGATCTTCGGAGACTCGGGGAAGGTCAGGAACACTATATAAGGATGGGGCCGCAAAGCGCGCAAAGCCAGGGCTGTGGCTGGCGAGCAGAGAGGCAAAATTCGAAAAATCGCGGTACTCTGGTAGCAATCTGCGGTTGCTGAAGGGGTAACCCGATGTCCCCCTGCCCTTTAGCAAGAAAACGGCCCCGTTCGGCCCGTTGCCCGGCACGTTGCGGCGCGCTGGCGGCGTGCGGCCCGAAACCCCAAGACAATCGAATCGGCGGTGCAGAATGAAGGCCCCGCTGCGCACCAAATCCATAGGCACGAAGGTGAGCGAGGAAGAGTTCGCCGCTCTCGAAGAGTGCGCACGGCGGGCGGACATGACACTGAGCGAATGGGTGCGGGCGGTGCTCTTGGCCGCGCCCGGGGTGGAGCTGCCCGACGACGAGGCGGCGCTCGCGGGCCGGGTGGCGGTGGCTGAGGTGCTGGCGCTGCGCACGCTGCTCTTGAACCTGTTCTTCCGGTCGGCGAAGGGCGAGGCCATCCCGGAGCCGGAGATGCGGGCGCTGATCGAACGGGCCGACGCGGTGAAGGGTGACCGGGCACGGGAGCGTCTGGAGGCGGAGCGGAGCCAGGCCAGGAAGCAGGCCGGTGTCCCGGCTGGAGAACCACAGGCGGAGGAGGTCTGAGGATGGCGGAGTGGGGCCGGAAGCAGTACAGCAAACCGTGGCCGAGCCGAACGCACGTGTGGACGTGGGGAGCATTTCTTCTCAGCTGCCTGTTCTTCGTGTTCGCGGTGTGGCTGGACGGAGAGAGGAACTGGACGGCGGCGGAGCGGCTGTACCTGTCGGACTACCTGAAGAGTGGGGCCCGCGAAAAGCTGCCAGCGGCGAAGGCGCGTTACACGCTGCTTCTGGGGATAACGGCCAAAGGCGAGCAGTTGCTCGTGACCGGTGACGAGGTCGAGGCGGTGAAGGGCCAGGACGGGCGCTATGGGTACGTGCTGACTGACGAGGGAATCAAGGATGGTCTGAAGCGATTGCAGTGGACGACGGCGGTGTACAACGACCGTGGACTGCATGGGCTGATGGGGAGCTACGTCTACCAAAATCAAACGCTGTGGGACTTCGTGAAGCGGCCCACGTACTTGACGGTGGCGTTCTTCGTTGTGCTGTTGTTCGCGGCAGTGCCGAAGGACCGGGCGCGGCGGATGGTCTGGAAGTTCGGGCGGCGGCTGCGCGGCCCGGAACTGGTTACGACGGCGGAGTTCAACGAGAAGCTGGGACGGAAGAAATGGTTGATGACGTACTTCCCGGACGGGATCGCGCTCGTCAATCTTGAGCGCACATGGTACGACAACCTGCTTAGGCGCGACCGGGGGCGCTGGGTGCGCGTGCCGCGCGAGCGGGAGGCGATGCACTTCCTGATCGTGGGCGACAGCGGCACCGGGAAATCGGCGGCGATCCGGCAGGTGCTCTCGCAGATATGGGAGCGCGGGGAGACGGCCATCGTGTACGATCCGGCACTTGAATACGTGCCGCAGTTTTACCGGGAATCGCGGGGCGATGTGATCCTCAATCCCCTCGACGCGCGCTGCCCGTTCTGGACGCCGGGCGACGAGGTTCCGCACGAGGCGGAGGCCTTGACGGTGGCGGCATCGCTGTTCCCGGACCGTGGCCGGGAGAATCAGTTCTTCGTGGATGCGCCAAGGAAAATCTTCGCGCACTTGATCAATCTGAAACCCACGCCGGAGCAGTTGACGTACTGGATGTGCCACGAAGACGAGATCGAAAGGCGGGTGCGCGGAACGGAGCTTGCGGCGATGATCCACGCGACGGCTCCGCCACAGCGGTCCGGCGTGCTGGGGTCGCTCAACATGGTCGCGGACGCGTTCAAGCTGCTGCCAGCGGAGCGAGAAACGGCGCGGCGCTGGAGCGCGTATCAGTGGAGCCGCGACCGGCGCGGATGGCTGTTCCTCACGTCGAAACCGACCATGAGAGAGCGTCTGACTCCGCTGTTGAGCCTATGGCTCGACTTGCTTGTGTTGCGGCTGATGAACGAGGGCGGCAACGGGGTGCGCAAGACGTGGTTCGTGCTCGACGAGTTGGCGACGCTGCAAAAGCTACCGCAGTTGACGACGGCCATCACGGAGAGCCGGAAATCGAACTGCCCGATGGTCCTTGGCTTTCAGGGTAAGGCGCAGGTAGAGACGCTGTACGGGCACATCGCCGAGGCGATGTTGAGCCAACCGGCTACGAAGATCCTCTTCAAAACGAGCGAGCCGCACGCGTCGGAGTGGATCTCGAAATCCATCGGCGAGGTAGAGGTGGAGCGGTTCCGGGAGAGCCGGACGCGGGGCGTGTTCCCGCATCATCGGGAGAACGAGCAGCGGGAGATTGCGCGCGAGCCGCTGGTCATGGCGTCGGAGATCGGCGGGCTTGAGCCGCTGCACGGATACCTGAAGCACGGCAACCTGGTTGTGCGGATGCGGATACCGTATCTCAAGCTGGAGGAGCGGGCGGAGAAGTTCGTCGAGCGGAAGCTGACGACGACGGCAGTGACGCCGGCAATGCCGGCGACGGAACCGGAACAAGCCGTCGTGCAAGCGCCGGCACGGAAACCGGTGCGCAGCGTCCAAAAGAAACAGGAGCAATCGCAGCAGCCAGCGGCGGTGAACGAGCAGACGCCGTTTTTCGAGTGAACAGAATCAAAGTAAATGAAAAACACAATATCGGTTCCTTATATGAGGCGGCGAAAAGCCCCTCCAAAGGAACACTCATGAGTGGAAACCAACAGCAGTACCGCATCGGGCGCAAAGGCGCTCTTGAATACGTCGTGGTTCGTTGCCCGAATGGGCATCTGAGCCAGGGTCAGAAGGTCGATGACCTGAAATTCAGGCAGATACTGACCTGCACAAACCCAACCTGCAATGCCCAGTGGACGTTGGTTCTTCCTTCCGTTCTGGGTTATGAAGCCATCGAATGATTACGCTGTCAAAGCCCATCAGCTCCGGCCAGGCGCAGGCGTACCACAAGGAAGAGTTCGCCAACGCCAGGGAGAACTACTACACGGAAGGCGAGCGTGTGCGCGGCGAGTGGCAGGGCCAACTTGCCGCGCGATGGGGCTTGCAGGGTGAAGTTCAAGAGCAACAGTTCGCGCGGCTGGCCGAGGGCCAGCACCCGGAGACGGGCGAGCAGTTAGTGCGGCATCAGACGGCGCGGGAGTACGTCAATGCCAATGGCGAAACCGTGCGCACGATGGAACACAGGGCGGGATGGGATGCGACGTTCAGCGCACCGAAGAGTGTATCTCTGACCGCGTTGGTTGGCGGTGATGATCGAATACGCGAGGCCCACAGGGAAAGCGTGCGCACGGCGCTCGACGAGATGGAGAAGTACGCACAGGCGCGCATGGGCGGCAACGTCCCGGCGCAGACGACGGGCCAGTGGGCAGTCGCCAAGTTCGAGCATGACAGCAGCAGGCCCGTTGATGGCTACGCTGCGCCGCAGTTGCACACGCATGCGGTGATCTTCAATATGACCGAAACGGCGGAGGGCCAGACGCGCGCGCTTCAGCCGCAGGAACTTTACAAGACGCAGCAGTACGCGACGGCGGTGTACCGCTCGGAACTAGCGGCACGGTTGCAGGAACTTGGCTACGAAATCGAGCGCGGCGCGCACGGACAGCCGGAAATCAGGGGCTACACACGCGAGTATCTGGAGGCGTCTAGTCCTCGACGGCAGCTGATCGAAGAGCACATGGAGAAGGCCGGAGTGCGCGGAGCTGGCGCCGCGCAGATCGCGGCGCACCAGACGCGCGACACCAAGCAGCCGCTCTCACATGAAGAGGTGCGAGCGCAGCATCAGAGACTCGCCGCCGAACACGGCCAGCAGCCGCAGCGCATCGTGACGGAAGCTGCGCACCGTGAGGGTGTGGAGTTGAGGCCGGAGCAGTCTGGCGTTGCCGCCCAGCAGGGCGTGGCCTATGCACGTGAGCGCGGTATGGAGCGCGAGGCGGTTGCAGACGAAAGAACGCTGATGCGCGATGCCCTCAAGCACACGATGGGCGAGGCCAAGTTGCCGGAAGTTCGCGCCGAGTTCGAGCGGCGCGTGGGACACCAGGAGCTGATCGAAGTGGAGCGCAGGGCGGGACTCGCAGGCCGCGCGTTCACGACCGGCGAAATGCAAGGTTTTGAGCGCGAGCTAATCGAGCGGATGAAACTGAACCAGGGCACGCGCGAGGTATTGGCAGACGGCCAAATACGGCAGGAAACGATGGAGCAGCATCCCCACTTGAGCATGAGCCAGCGGCACGCGGTCGAAGATGTGCTGACGAGCCGCGACCGCATGATGGCTCTCGAAGGCGTAGCCGGAGGCGGAAAAACGACTTCGCTAGCCGCTGTCCGTGAAGGGGCCGAGCGCGCAGGCTATCAGGTCGAAGGGCTCGCACCGACATCGAGGGCCGCGCAGAAACTCTCCGAAGCTGGCATCGAAACGCGAACATTGCAAAAGCATCTTGCTCGGGGCGAGCAGCCCGACGACAGACAGAAACGGCTCTACGTGGTCGATGAATCGAGCATGGCAAGCACGAAGCAGTTACACACGTTCGTGGAGCGGCTGAAGGAAAACGACCGCGTGCTGTTCGTAGGCGACATCCGGCAGCATGAGGCGGTCGAAGCGGGACGGCCCTATGCGCAGTTGCAGGAAGCAGGAATGCGCACGGCCAGACTGGATGAGATCATCCGGCAGAAAGACCCGGCGCTCAAAGAGGCTGTGGAGCAGCTTGCACGCGGCGAAGTGCGCGAGGCCATCGGAAACCTATCGAGCCAGGGCCGCGTGCATGAAATTGGAGACCGGCAGGAACGCATCATCGAAATTGCTCGCGAGTACGCGCGCTCACCTGAAAAGACATTGGTCGTCTCGCCCGACAACGCCTCACGCCGCGAGATCAACGAGGCCATCCATCGCACGATGCAGAACGAGGGCAAAGTCAGCAATAACGAGCAGCGTGTACACGTGCTCTACGCGCGGCTGGATGTGACCGGCGCGGATCGGCAGCACGCGCAGAACTACGAGAAGGGCGACGTACTGCGCTACTCGAAAGGCAGTAAGCCTCTCGGCATCGAGGCAGGAGAATATGCGCGAGTGTCGCGCGTGGACCGCGAAAGCAACACGCTCACTGTGAAGCGGCACGGCGGCGTGGAGCTGAGCTACGATCCGCGCCGCTTGCAGGGTGTGACTGTCTATCGCGACAGTGAGCGCAAGTTTGCCGAGGGCGACCGCGTGCAACTCACAGCGCCCTACCATGAGCAGAAACTCGCTAACCGCGAACTAGCGACTATCGAGCGGATCGAAGGCGACGGCGGTCTGAAACTCCGCACGGACTCGGGGCGCGAAGTCGAATTCAATGCAAGGCAGCATCCGCATCTGGATTACGGCTATGCAGTGACGAGCCACAGCAGCCAGGGTCAGACCGCAGACCGCGTGCTGATCCACGTGGACACGGAGCAGGCTCCCGGCGAGCTCGTCAACCGCCGCATGGCTTATGTGTCGGTGTCGCGCGCTCAGTTCGACGTGCAGATGTACACGAACGACGCGAAGGCACTAGGATACGGGTTGAGCCGCGATGTCTCGCACCCGAGCGCGATCCAGCAAGAGCCAGCGGAAACGCACAAAATTGAGCCGCAATCGGAAAGCATACAAGCTGCGCAAGTCTTGAGCGTGGGATAGGGTTTCGTCCTAGCAGATCGAAAGGTTTATCGAACAGGTAGAATGCCATCTTCGCATGACAACAGCGTCATGAAAACCACCGTTATGGTCACCGACGTATTGGTGCGATTCCGCATGGTCGCCATCGCGCAATCGGATCAACAGACGCAAGCATGGGAAGTACAGGTTATGTGCATACAGCAGGTCGCAGACATCCTCATTTCTCTTGGCTTCTTGGATTCCAGAGCTGCTTCGCTGCTTACGGAAGCTAGTACTACCATCACGCCTCAGCCAGGCATTACGACAGTTCCGTTCTCAGATTTCGTCACCCTAACCGAACTCGTCTATCCTGACTCCGAACCTGTAAGCTTGGAAGCTCAACAGGGCCACGTGCTCATCGCGCGTGGCGAAACGACAGAAGAGGCTCTCGCCTCCGCCGGTTTTGTATTGAAGGTGGACGGCCCGTTGCAGTGACGCTGTCCCGAACAGAATCGATTCTTCTAAGTGATGGATGTGCCCACCTACAGTTCCGCCAAAAACTTCATCAATGCCTTATCATCGCGCCATCTCTTCTTTCTTCGCATCGGGCTCAGCTTGTCCAATTGTGTCCGAAATCGTTCCGGTGTGAGCGATAAATACCTTTCCGTGGAGCCGATACCCGCCTGCCCCATATAGGCTGCGAGTGCCGGAAGCATGCGATTGAGGTCTGCCCGATGTCGTATCCACCCAGTGATCCGATGAACTGCGAATGTATGCCGCAGATCATGCATTCGCGGTTGATAGCGGGCTCCATCGCATCGCTCAACCTCTGATTGCCGCCGAACTCTCAGAAACGTTGCACTGAGTGTACTGACGTTCAAACTTTCTCCAGTCTTATTTGTAAAGAAGTGGCCAGCGGATGGCCCTTGACGGAGCCTCGATTCCAAATATTCGCCGAGAATCTTCTTTAAGTCTGGGCCGATAGGAATTGTCCGAGGGCGATTGTGATGATGGGCGCGGATCGTCAGCAAGCCCTTCTTGAGGTCTACATCCTCGACTTGAAGCCTCTTGGCCTCGCCGACGAGTGTTCCCGTTCCATATAGGAAGATGAAAAGCGTGCGTAGTGTACGCGCGTCGATACGACAGAACCTTCGCCTTTGACTGGTGCGCGTGGCTTTTATCAGCGCTCTTATCTCAGAGTGCGTATAGATGTAAGGAATAAAGGCTCGATGGCTGGTTCTTCGCTTTGCCGGCAGAGGCAGCGCGTCGATCTCGCCTCGCGCGAGCCAGTAATCGAAAAAGGAGCGGAGCAAACCGTACTTCTTCTCCCACGTAAACGGCGATGTCTTCGGACCATCAAGAAAAGATGCGATCTGACGGGCCGTCACCCGATTCAATGAAGACTTTCCCACATGATTGCTCAGCGACAGAAGGTCTTTTTCGCTCTTGCCGTAGAAGCACCCTTCAGACCTCTTTCGCTCGACGTATATCGCCACGGCTTCAAGGAGCGTCATCGAATACCTCCCAGACTGAACGCTGCCACCTTGTGGAGCGACCGTCTATCGTATTTTGCATAGATTGCAACTGACCGAGTGTCTTGATGCCCAAGATATTCAGCAATCTCCTTCAAGGAGCTTCCTTTCCTCAATAAGCGAGTGGCGCAAGCATGACGAAGTGAGTGTGGCCCCATGTGATCACACTCAACGTCCATCTGCTTTAGTCGTTTACCGACGATGCCCCACATGCCCGCTGGCCCCAGGGGACGGTATGGAAGGTGCATTGTCAGGAATAAGTGCCGGCAACCGCATCGAGGACGGCCCCGTTTCAAGTAGTCCAGGATTGCTTCGCCTACTTCGTACTGGATGGGAAATTGCTGGATGCCCCCACGCTTGGCCCGGCGCACTGTGAACGTCTCGTTACGCCAGTCGAAATCATCCAGCCTAAGCCCAGACACCTCACTGCTACGTAATGCGCAGATCGAGTACAAGAGAAGCATGGCGCGCGCCCGCAAATCTTGCGGTAAAGTCCCACTGACCGACCGAATGAGCTGTCGTACCTGTGTCCAGCTCGGCCCTTTGGGTGCGTCCGTGTACTTGGGAACGCGCGGGCTAACGATCCCGCGTACCATACCCGGACGACACCAGCCCCGTTCCTCCGCATAGCCGAAGAACGTTCGTAACGCCTGGCATTGTGTCGCGATGGTTGCAAGCTGCCATCCCTTGGCTCGCTTGGATCTCAGAAATCGGTCCACATCGTTCATCGAAATGTGCGTAAGATTGCTGTGCCACGATGATGCCCACCTCAGAAAATCCTGAATCCGTTTCGTGTAGCTGTGAACGGTGGCTGGTGAGAGGCCACGCTTTGATGTCAGAGCATCTCGAAAGTCGTCGATTAGAAGATCAAAGCCTGGTGCTGACGTGGAAGGAAGAGTGAGACATCCGTGAAAAGTTAGCCACGCCTTGGCGATTCTGACAAAGTTCTTGGGAGTCGCTCCCGCAGCAACTCCAGTCTTTCTTCGCTGCGGACTCTGGTATTCAATCCAGCGGTTGCTCGCCTCTTCGATCTCATGCTCCTCGACTTCACGGAGCCTGTCCAGGGCCAGGAGGTGAACGATATGAACAAGGAAGGCTGCGACACAACGCACACGGGCTGGTTCCAAGCCTTTTTCTAAAAGATGCGCAAGGTACACATCTCGCTCTCTGAGGAGCGGAGCAGCGCGATGGCGCATGTGAACGCTTGGATAGTGCGACACACTTTCGATCACTGTGATTTACCTCCTTGACGATGGAATCTGGAATGATAGTCCGACAGGCATTCTAGCGGTGCGCGATCGGTGGCATCGGGGGCACAAAGGTTTCTCAGATCAAGAACGCGTGATTGGGTTCAGAAGCTCTACAGACCGACTACAGACCGACATCTCAGATCGCCATAGTTTACGGCAACTTCGGGTGAGTTGTTCCCGCTTTCTTGTGGACGAATCTCACTGCATCTCGAATTACAAAATATAGGTTCCGTAGGTCCATACCTTCGCCAGCATCATCGAACCCAAGAGCAAGCCGGATTGGCAGTCCAGGCCGGGTTGCGGGTATTTTTTCGTCAGAACTCCGCACATGCTTGAAATGATGCGCAAGTATGTCCACCAATTTGAACTCCAGGGACTCTCTGCACTAATCTTGGCGGACCTTTGCAGGCCGAACGCCACTTTCCTCCGCGGCACGATTCGGTCTTGGGGGTGATCTCGATCATGGGCATGGGCGGTGCGATGTTCATTATGAGCTTCGGCCAGAACACCACCCCCTTCGCCTCAGGATCTTGAAAGCAGGCGCGATCTTGATATTGATTCTTGCGGCCATCGCCTCGGGTATCTGGATGAGAATCGCGTCCCTCGATACGGCCGAAAAGCGCGATGAGCGGGTGGCAAAAATCGACGCGCGAGTAGCTAAGCTTGGAGCACAACGAGAAGCGCTCAACACTGAGCACAAAGGCGGCGGCCCGCCCCGAGGGTGATGGGACTTCAGTGAATCGTCCTGATCTCAAATTCCGCATACTCCTGACCTTTTGGCACAATCCGCTTTTCCACTTCCCATCGAAAGTTGTTCCGGTCGTTGATTCCGTACTTCTCGCTGACCTGACCCCGTTGTTCGTCCGATTCGGTGTATGAAATCATACCCCACATTTTTCTGCTTTTCTTTCTCAGTTAGAGATCTCTTGGTCCTGGATAAGCCGTGTCAAGGCCGGAGCGAAGCGGAGCCCGTCAGGGTCGCCTTGATGCGGCTGATCCACGACCATACTCTTTGCTTCTGAAAGAGAAGCAGCCTGCCACTGCCGCGCGAACTCATCCGGCGTTCTGTAGGCAAGCGAGCTGTGCGGCCGGCGCGAGTTGTATTCCGTCTTCCACGCCGATACCTTTCGCCGTGCATCGAACAGATTCCAGAACCAGCTTGTGTTCAGGCACTCATCGCGCAGCTTTCCGTTGAAGCTCTCCATGCCTCCGTTCTGTGTCGGCTTGCCTGGTTGGATATGCACCAGGTCGATCTTCCATTCGATAGCCCACGCCAGATAATGCCGGGAAGTTAGTTCGGGCCCATTATCACTTCGAATTGATTGCGGTTTTCCGTATGCAGCGATCGCGTGTTCGAGCACGCGAGTGACGCGCCTACTGGGGAAACTCGTCGCAACTTCTAACGCCAGGCACTGACGGGTGAAAGGATCGATCACACCGAAGACTCTGAACCGTTGCCCTGCCGAGGTCACATCGCTGGCAAAGTCCAGTGCCCATTCCTGGTTGGGCGCCGTCAGCACAGGCCGCGGCTGGAGCGTGCGCCGCAGATGCTTGCGCCGCGTGCGCTTCACGCTCAGACCAAGCTCGCGATACACGCGCTGCACCTTCTTATGGTTCACTCCCATCTCCTTGTGCAGGTACAAATGAAGGCGTCGATAGCCAAAGCGCGGATGTTCCCGCGCCAACTCGCGCAGCCGCTCCTCAATCTGGCTATCGTCTCTCCGGCTCCGATAACGGCCGCTCGATCTCGGCAACGCCAGCAGCCCGCAGACGTGGCGGTCGCTGGACTTGAACTCTTCCAGCAAGCGCCGTACTTCCGATCTCCGCTCTACGAGCCCAGGGAGTTTTTTCGGATCACCGACTGGAGCATATCCTTGTCCAGGCTCAGATCGGCCACCAGCTTCTTCAACCGAGCGTTCTCGTCGCGCAGGTGCTTGACCTCTTCGGCCTCGCTTACTTCCATCCCGCCGTACTTCGCCTTCCAGGCATAGATCGTGTACTTGGTGACGCACTGTTCCCGAGCCACATCATCGACCGTGCGACCTGCCTCAACCTGCTTCAGCGCAGCAATCATCTGCGCCTCGTGTGCTTGCTTCGGCTCATCCGTCCTACCCCTTCCTTCGTCCAAATCGTATTCCGAAATGGACGGATTCAGGGGGTCAGGTCAGAGTTTAGCGGCGTAACAGTTCGGATCGGTACATTATGTGGAATCAGGCAAACAATGCAAGTCTTTCCGGGTTGGCCCCCCGCCGCCGCGCTCCCGGCGTGAGATCTGAATCCAAGACAACTCCTGACGGAAGCGGACTAATCGACACGTTGGAGACAATGTCGTAGGTCCCAGACCCTTCACAGCGATGATGACATTCTGCTGGATCTCGTGATCCATAAGTTCAGAAGGATGCAAATCTCACTTGAATGGCTACCCGCACAGGCACTGGCTTCCCATTCAGCGTCGCAGGGTCGAAGCGGTACTTTGCTGCTCCTTCAAATGCTTTTCGGTCCAAGCCATATCCAGCTTCTTTGATCACGCAGACATCGCGCGGCTTCCCATCCGCGTCGATTGTCAGGCTAAGGACACTTGTTGCTTCGAAATTCGCAATGTGGTGCTCCTTTATATATTTGCGAGCTTCAGCGGAGAGCGTCGTTCTCAGAGCGTTCTTTTGTCTCGGCGGTAACACGCCTCCACCAACGCGATAAACTCCGGCTGCAAAGGCCGTGAACTTGGATTCATCGGGACAGGCACGCACGCCATCAGCGGTGAGTGTGAGTGCTGGCCTCTCCGCTTGATCAATCGAGGTAGGTTGTTGTGTCCAAATTGAAAGACAACTGAGACTTAGGAAAGAAAGCCAACCGATGGAATGCGGCGACATCATCTTCATACTGTACACCGGCCTAAAAACACTTCGCCGATTCTCCTTGTCGAAGTCGAAAGCTTATAGGGTAACAGCTACGGCTCCCGCAGCTTACCTCGCCATCCCGAACCGCACCCAGCAGGAGCGCTTATGGTATCGCTGTTTTCAGAACACCAGTTTCCTGATGAAATCGGGCGCGCGGCTCACAAATTCAGACGCTCACTGTCGAATTCCCCTTGTCTTGCCTCTATTTCACGCATTAACTCCGAACAATCGGAGACGAAGTTCTCGATTTTCCCAACTGGCACTTCTTCTCTCTCCCGATACATGGCAATCCATGCGCCCAAACGCAAACATCGAATCTCGGCCGCCCTCCACAAGCTCGGCAACGACGGAATTCTGCACGACGACTTGAAGGCCACAATCGATTGCTTGTATCCTACATCGCCGTGGTTCGCATGATAGTCAAGAATCATTGTCCGTCGGCCCTCGAAATCGCCGATCGAGACATTCGATACTTGGTCCGTGATCGAATAAAATGGGGCATCCTTGATTGGGAAGTCTTCTGGCGCCCTTGATCCTGCGGATCGAAATCCCAATTTGCGCTCAATAGATCGAAACTGCTTCGAGCGAAATCCCCGCTGGAGTACGGCACCGATAACAATCAACACCGCGAAAGTCCAAGCCCATTGGGTCATCACCTGTGGCACCCGTTGTATGTGCTAATTTTGCCCACCGTCATGGTCAAGGTGACTCCAATTTTCGCTTTTTTCCCAACGCCAAACTCTCGACCTATGTATCCTCCGAGCTGTCCACTTGTCAAGTTTACTGCCCCACCCGCAAATGGAGTTCCTATCTTCACGGAGCCGGTTGGTGCCAGTTGTGAATTCATTCCAACTGAAGCCCTAGCGTACTTGGCGAGAGTAGCGCTCGGCAGGCTGTATGACAAACTGTCTCCCTTCTCCGTGTCATTCAACGCGAGCGAGCCTAGAGGAGTGCTGACTTGCAGTGTATTTGTGAATTTGCAGACAGTTGGTAGCCAAGCAACCTCGGTGGCAACACCCTGGACTAGAGTATCAATCCGAACTTGATCGAGATCGATTGGGGGAATGCTTGTAGCCTCGGTGGGAGGGGCTCCCACAACGCCCTGTGGCAGCGATGGCGCCATCATATAGTTTTCTTCTCGATCATCGTCGTCAACACCGCCCAGCCCCAACTCAGAGTGAGTGCCCCAATCGTCAATCCATTGACCCTGGTTTCCGTTTTCATCCTTTCTTGTACATTCTGCCTCGTTGGAATGGTAGTCAAACTGATTCCTATCCTTCTCATCATTGTCAGCCTCTGGCCCATCCATAGCCCCGTAGTAGCAGTACATTCCGGTCGGATCCGTATTCTTTAGCGGGTTATTCTGCGTGTAGGAATAGAGGTTAAAGCTCTGTGGGTTCTTCGGATCGGCATAATATAGCTGTGATGGATCGGGGCTAATGAAACGTCCCGTTCCTGAGGCGTAGAATCTCGCTCCAAAATTATCATTGCCTGATTCCGTGTCTCTCTCCTTGCCGGTAAAATGATGTTCCGTACTGTCGAGCCCACCCCCGGTGCATGTTTGTCCATCCCCAAATGGCAGGCTGGAGCACAACTCATCAGTTGTGACTGTGCTATTTGCGGCGGAGCTCACCTGCGCGCGACGGGAACCAAGCGGATCCGAAAAATGGAAATGCAAGCCGTAACTGTCATAGGTAGCAATAACTGCATTGTTGTCGAATACATTTGAATGTATCCAATTGTTCCCGGAATCGAGCTCCGTTACTTGCTGGCCTAACGGTCCGAGCAAATACCTTCTAGAAAGTGAGAAGCTCCCGCTGTTGCAGGCCAAAGCCGCTAATGTCCCCTTCGCGACCCGCCTTCCCTCGGCGTCATATACATATCCTGTGATTGCTCCCGTATTACTGTTGTACACCGCGCAGAGATGACCTTCAGCATCAAATGCATAGCGATTGCTTCCGTCGTTTATGATGTCGCCAATGGCGTCATAATAGTATCCGCTGGAAATGCTATTGGCGCCGATGACTTGATTGCTCGTGCTGAAGCTAGCCCACGTTGAGGGTGGAACGGGCGACGGCGACGAGCCGCTCGGAGTCTGCGTAAGTCGATTCCCGAAAGAGTCATACGTCCACGCGAGGCCCAACCCCTGATACATCCCTGTGACTGCGCTAGCGCTTGTTATGCGGTTCATATTGTCGTATCCGAAGGTCCATTGACCAGTCACGGAATCCGAATGCGACAGGATGTTGTTGTTGTATGCATAGCCGCCAGACGGAACGGAATATGAATAGAGACTCGCGGAAGTAGGCTGACCATATTGCGTCAAGGAAGCACCTGAGGCAGTTGCTGCAAAGCACGTGCACTGTCCCGTCTCAACCGCTGACAGGGCAAGGTTTCCGGTCTTAGAGATAACCGATACCACGCCGCCTGACACAGTCGCAGTCACCGGTGAACTTGCGGCATTTAATGCAGCTGCCAGACTGGACGCAAGCGTGCTCGTCGTGCTAGGAGCGCCGAAATTGGTCGACGCCGTGAAGCTCCCGACCGTGATACTGACTGTTCCGACATACCATACCTGACCGCAGCTCCCTCGCTGACACCGGGTGTAGGAGCCCTCCGTGCCCGAAATCGTAACGCTGCCGGTCCAAGGCGCATTTGTCGCACCGAGAACGTTTCCCACCGCGCTGTCGCCGGTGACTCTCCCGTCGATGTCATACGCCAGCGTTCGAATGATGGAAGCAGCTTGTGTCGAAGAAGAAACGCCGTATTGCGCATTTGACAATCCGATCGGGCCATACGGAATTCCGAAGGACGATGCCGTGCTCGCATTTGCTTGAAACAAAATAGCCGGATGTGTGCTGTCATTCCAGGAGCTTGTGATTGAGCCCAACCGACCGGCGCCATCGAAGGCGGAATTCAGCGACAATGCATTCGCACCAGAGATTCCGTTATTGCTCCCCGTCAGGTGTCCTGCGAGATCGAATGTGTAAGCGAAGGCGTAGAGGCTGGCGCAAGGGGCAAACGGGCATTGCGACTCCCCGAGGAGTCGACCCATAGCATCATGACTTGAAAAGACTCGAACCGTCTGGGCTCCGCTTGGCGGGCCCGAGGAGGAGCTGGGACACGCCCCGGCTTGGGTCCATTCCGCGGTCAGCGTGAGAAGCGGATTCGTGTCGCTGAACCCGGAAGGAGAGACATCGTATAGGAAGCATGAACTCAGCGTACCGGACGGGTCATTTTGATAGGATTTGGCCGTGACGCGATTGAGCTTGTCATAGGACAGGTTGGTGATAGTTCCTCGGTTATCGGTTCGGCTTATCACGTTGTTGTCGTGATCATACCCGTAACATGTACTCCACGGCCCTCCCGGAATGCACGTAAGGCTTGCGGGATACTGGGTATATCCCGGTACAGGAGATGGCTGCACGAAGGTGTGTTCGGGACTGTATTCAGCGACCAGCCGCGAAAGGCTGTCGTATGCAAAACGACGGACATGGTCCGAGCTGTTGCCCTTGGCTCCTCCCCACTGATCGATTCGCACGATATTGTCGAGCGGGTCGTAGGTATAGTCGGTTTCGATCGTGGGATTATTGCTCGTATCTGGCTCGAACGCCTTGACGGTTCTTCCAAGACCGTCAAGCACGTATTGACTGTGATGCCCCGCAGCGTCATAGCTATCCACGACGTTTTGGTTGTACACCCATTGCGAACAAGTTGATTGGCCATTGCTGATCGGGCCGCAGCTGACAATTGTCCGCCCAAGGGCGTCCAATGAAGTTGAGGCCCAATGGCCGTAGGTCACGTCAGAAGAAGTTCTGTACGGGTCTGATACGCGGATGGGTTGACTGTCATGGACTGGATCATAGCCATAGAGAGTTGTTATTGCGCCGTAAGGGTCGCTAGTAAGCGCCGAACTGCTCACTCGGCCGAGAGGGTCAAGAACTGTAGTCGACACCACAGAGGGGTTGGGCGAAGCGATCGTTGTCGCAATTTTTGTCAAAGGCAGGGAATAGTTGCTATATGAGGTCGAGGTCTCGCCTCCGTCAGGATAGGAGACGCTCAGCGGATTGTTAACCGAATCGTACCCAAACTGCGTACCTTGTCTTCCGTTCAAAACGTCATTCGGATCTCTGGCCGAGAGCTCATCTCCCCAACACGGATCGTAGGTCATCTGTGAGACATGACCGAGGGCGTCAGTGGTGTTTGTGACAAAGGCCAGTGAATCTCCAGAAACCTGGCAAGCACTCGCATCGGATCCCCACGAGTCGGTGTAAACGTACGTCGTTACTTCCGTGCCGGTGGGATCAGTGCTCGACAACCGATTGCCGGTGTCGTCATATTTGTAAGTGGTTGTCAGCCATTGGGAGTCCGTACTGCTCCATTTCGATATGCTCGTCAGGTCTCCTCGTTGCCCTGATATCGCAACATGCTGCGGCACACTTGAGGTCGCTGATGGACTGCTCTCGTCATAGCCGATCGTAGTTTGAGAATACGTGTTACCCTGACCATCTTCCACGACAACGCTCGAGGCAAGGTTTGTCTGCAGGCCGTTCAAGGTGTGGTATTGATAGATGGTCTTGCGCGACGGAGCGGTCGCGCCGAAATCATACTCGTCGCGTTCCGTGGGCACATACAATTTCCCGACGTATGTGGAAGTAACTCGCGACTCCGCGGAATTATTGTAGGAAGTGTACAGGTCGCGACTGGTAACATTCGCAGGTGTTGTGGTCTGCGAGGCGCAGGGGCGCGAAGCGCCGTTATAACAGATCTCGATGAATTCAGTCGGCGTTGATCCGGCACCAAGGATGGTCTGAGAGGTCAACCGATACACAGCTGAACTCAACAACGTCCCTGATGCGAACGTGTACGTGGTTGACGTCCCATTCGGATCCGTAACAGTTGTAGTTACTTGCTGGCCACTCGATCCGACGGTTACCTTCCGTGTGTAAGTCCACTGTGAGCCATTCACAGTACGGACTAAGGAATCAACACCACCATCGCATGAATCTGTGCCGGCAGCATTGTAGGCATAGGTTATTGTTCCTCCGGTAGGCAGGGTGATCTTCGAGATTCGTCCTGTGAAATACGGGCCACTGTAGGACTGAGAACTCCCATTGCCGTAAAAGAACGTCATGTTCGATCCAGTCGTTTGCTCGTATTGAATCTGGTATGACTGACCATTTGCGAGAGTTATCGATTGAGGAAGGTTCACGAACTGAATCGCCGTAGGAGTCCAGGCGTTTCCACACGGTGTGTTGGTGTATGGCGGGACGCTTCCAAGGAATTGATTCAACGAGTAGCCAAATGGGAAGACGCCGTATGCGATGATAGCTGCCCTCGATGTCCCCGTTGAGTCTTTATATGCGAATGACGTCGACGGGAGAGGCGTATAGCTCGATGCCGATTCGCTTGATCCTCCCGAAGTGTTAATCAGGTGGTTGTTAAATGGATTGCTGACCGGATACTGAATTCCCAAGGTGTCTGTCACGCTGTTTGTCGTGACTGTAATCTCGTTCCCATTTGAGTCCTGGCGAATTCCACCGGGGGTCAGAGATCCGCCCGCCGGAATGGTTGGCACGGTGAATTTCGCGCCATTTGCCGATGTGATGACTGACGGCCCTGTAAAATTCAATGCGAGCGTCATCCCAGTTCCGTCACTTGCGACGTAGGTTGAGCCGTTGTACGCAAACACGTGGGAGACCCCGTAGTCGTCAAAAAACGTGATCGTCGAACTTTTGCTGGCGGGCGTTGAATACGTGACATAACCCGTGAGATTCTGCAGAACATCCTGCCAACCTAAGTTGTTGTTAAATGCGAAAAGTGACGAGTTATGGCTGACATATACGTTGAGAGGAAGGCCGCGCCCCGGTTTCGAGAAAATAGGAAACATGTGCGTGACGTTTAGCATGGCTAGATCGATGTGTTCGATACCTAGCGTTTGACTTGCGCCGAATTCGTCTGGTCCGCTCGGTCCAGGATTGCTCTGAGCGGCTGCCCTGTTCAGAAACGCCGCAGCAAATAGAGTCAGCATAGGAATCATGACTTTTGCCAAACGCATAAGAATCCTCCGATTGCCCTGCAATGGTCTGCGGTCTCACAATGTCGATAAGAGTCATTGACGGACCTGTTCGACAGCCTTATACTGCTTTCGGTTTCAGCTCGTCCCACTCAGATCCCCACGGAAGCTCCCCTTTTGCTTGATACATCCGGTGCATTGCCGTTCGGGCAAGGCCAACTTGCGAGACGCGACTCCGCTTAACCATGACTTTCGGCGTCATAGGAGTAACAAGAGTCGATAGGGCGCCCAAGGAGCGTAGCGCAACACAGTTGAAATGCTTTTGGAAGTTCAGGAGAGTTGGCGTGCTCTCGGACGTTTCTAGCTACCACTAGGCGGGTTTAGGGGGAACCAGCCTAGTTGGTTCACGGCCGACAAATACACTGGGAACTCGTTGCAAAGATTCTCCGGATGCAGCTCGGACTTGTCCACATATTCTTTTGAGTCCGGTTAAGTACGGAAGTTCATTGTCCTGAAGTAACCGAGAATGGGTTACCCTCGGGCAGCGCTCTATACCTGAACAACTGAACGTCTGTGACATGCGATTAATTGCCAGGCTGTTCAAAGCCTCGGCGCTCATCCGAGCGCAACAAAAGGGGGACTGGAGAACTCCTTCGAAGTGATCGGACCGAAGAACGCATAGACCAAAACGCCGTCACCTTAGGGGGGCGGCTCTGAGACCGGGTTACCCTGATCTCAAGGACGTAATCTGTACTAACTCGGCACGAATCTGTCGCCGGGTGGCCGCTGGAGTAGGTACATCCGCCAGTTTCAACAGCAGATTTTCGTAAGCAGCCACTCCGTCTTCGGCGGCCGCCTGCTCTGCCTCGCCAAGCGGGATCTCCTGGAGCAGTCGGAGGAGATGCGTTTTTCCTTCCAGCAGCAAGGTCCCGGTAGAATGCTTCGGCACATAAAAATCGCACTTGGCGCAAGCCATGCGATGCTGACACTGGTCAAAGAAGTCGTAGGTGCAGTATCCGTGCCCCAGATCGTAGAACTTCCATAGCTCGGTAGCGGCTGGTCCACTTCGCACCACATCCTGATCGACGAGTACCTCGACGGCTCGCAGGTTGCGGGCGAGATATCCGGCATCTGCGTAAGACTTGTGCCATTTTCAGTGGAGTGATCTTGGCGTGGTGCCGTGTCGAGTAGGGGCTTGAATGTCCCAGCCACTGTTGCAACTCGAACAACGTCATCGGGTTCGCGCGCGTTATAGAGCTTGAAGGCAATCGTTGATCGGGCGCGATGAGATGTAAAGTTGCCGCGGGCTATCGTCTCTCCGGCTCCGATAACGGCCGCTCGATCTCGGCAACGCCAGCAGCTCGCAGACGTGGCGCTCGCTGGACTTGAACTCTTCCAGCAAGCGCCGTACTTCCGATCTCCGCTCTACGAGCCCAGGGAGTTTTTTCGGATCACCGACTGGAGCATATCCTTGTCCAGGCTCGGATCGGCCACCAGCTTCTTCAACCGAGCGTTCTCGTCGCGCAGGTGCTTGACCTCTTCGGCCTCGCTTACTTCCATCCCGCCGTACTTCGCCTTCCAGGCATAGATCGTGTGCTTGCTGACGCCCTGTTCCCGAGCCACATCATCGACCGTGCGACCTGCCTCAACCTGCTTCAGCGCAGCAATCATCTGCGCCTCCGTGTGCTTGCTTCGGCTCATCCGTCCTACCCCTTCCTTCGTCCAAATCGTATTCCGAAATGGACGGATTCAGGGGGTCAGGTCATCGCAGAGCGTGTCTTGAAAGCTCTCGATCAGATTGTCGCCGTCTGAGTTCTTTGACGACACGCCAAAGACGTAGCGAACAGCGAGTGGTCCCTTCGGAATAGTGATCCTGGGCAGCTTGAGGGACAGCTTATACGCCTTCAACTCTGTCGTGGCGAAGCGGCGCCCTTGTAGCTTCTGTTTACTGAGAGGGGTTTTATTATGATCTTATTCATACCTCCTGTCTAGCTAGACTGTTGTGGCGCGTTAGAGAGCCAGTGTGAGTTAGTAATATATTGCCGAGTACATTGATCAACTTTTGGAGATGTCCTGTGATTGGATACCGGCGATCGCGAACGAGACCATTCCGTAACCACATGCTTGGGGCAACCATCGCGCTTAAGAAGAGGCGGTCTATATTCGTGAAGCATAGCCGTATGTTCTCTCTAGCAGGAGCGGTTCTTGTCCTAGCTACTTTTGTCGTAAAAGAGGTCATTGAGGACCGAATGAGGGATAAAATTGACACTTTGGACGGGGTGGAAAGGCACTATGCTTTACAAGCTCGGTCTACATCAACGCAAGTGGAGGAAATCAGTGTCGAGCAGGCTATAGATTTGCCCGACTTGTCCGACTCGGCCGTGAATAGAAGGCCCTTCATTCGCTACGTAGATTCGGCGATGTTCATAAGCGGTCTCGCTAGGGCTCACATCGAGGATACTCGTGCGATGAATGATGGCACCTCCGAAGTGCTTCTCAATATTCCTGGAGCCTTCGATGAAAATGAGGATCACGCGGATCTAGCGGATACGAGGCACCGCCTTACACTTGATGAAGATAGCCGACACTATCGAATGGTCGATGCTCTCGATGAGACAAAGAACACACTTCTCGAGGGGCACATGAAGGATCGTTTTCTGCCACAATTTTTACCCGATGATCTGAGAGATGAGATTCAGCAGTACCGATACCAAGTCAGTCAGGTTTATTTGGATGTCTTAGAGTCGTACTCCGGCTCGATTGACGATAGAGAAGTCGCTATCAACTATTTGCGACTTTATCGTGAATCACTTAGTCAGAGGTCGAGGAGAATATCCGAGATCGGGTATGGCTTTTATGGACTTGGATGGCTAATCAATTTGGCGGGCGGTCTCTTAGGCAATCGGATTGCCGCCGAGGAATGATCCCCGAGATACGCCGAAACGCGATGTTGTCTCATCTTTTGAACTCTGGATGTCAGGCTCGGCGCAAACGGATAGAGTGAGCCAATTCAAAAGAGTGGCGGTTGACTGTCATTGGACCTTTTATCTGGGAACGCCGGCGGCAGCTCGACCCTGGGCTTAACTTGCCATGTGTGCGCCGGGCGTCGGGTTGCCGGATCGATCTTTTTGCCAGCGTCCATCACGAGATTTGCCTTGCGGAGTTCCTGGCAGCGGGGCGTCACCCGGTTGATCGGCCAGTCCAAGATGTGCGCGATCTCCTGATCTGTTCTGCCGGGGTACTGTTGGATAGCCGCCAGGACCTGCTTCTGCGCGTACCCAAGCTTGTCTTGAATGTCTCTACAGGCTGAAAGCGATGTGTGTTGGATCATGTAAGTGTCTGAAAAGACGAGGTAAATGCATGGTGTCTCATATTCTGAAACAGTGAAACAACTGAGAACAACTGAAAGGTGTTAGATCGGCTCAATTGTTATTTAAGTACGCTTGCGATTTCAAGCAGCACCCGGTTTCGCAGCTCTCAAGTGAAAGAGGCACTCAATATGTTCAACAAACTTCGCCGGGTAACTCGGTTGATTACACAATCCGCACAGGAGATCGTAGCCACGTTGGTGTTTCTCATCGTCCTGTGCGATTAGGCTTATGAGGCGATCCGACATATCATTGAATCTTGGAGCCGCCACGGTGCTTGAGCCTTTCCCACGGCAAAAGCGGATAAATGTTCCGGTCTTCGGGGTTCGCACGGCTAAGGGCTATCTGAACGTTTATACATTTATTCGGCCCTCGACCGTCTTGAAACTGATTTACTGAGTGGTGCCACTCGCAAAGAGAGATTATTGCGAAGCGCGCTTGTATTTGCTTTCCGGCGTAGGTGAGCGCGTGTTCCCTTCCAACAAATCAAGCGAGACGTGCCGATCGACGCGGTTGTAAGGCGATACGGCTTTGACCTGAAGCGGAATCTCAAAGATCCACAATGGCGCATTGGCCAATGCCGTCTCCCTGCCCTCTGGATGCGTACAAGCAATAGGGAATCTAGCCACATTTGTTTCTCGTCTCAGTGCCCCCGCTTCAGGGTAAGCGTACGCCGAATCCCTCTTGACCGGCGATAGAGTGTGTCATCAAGTGTCCGCCTATTTTTTAGCGGACACTTGATGAGTGTGTCTTAGGCGGCTTGGGTAGCGTTGTTTTGGAGGGCAGGCGCCAGGTTCCATGGCAGGAGTTCCTGAATGTGGCTCACCGGATGATCGGCGATTCGAGCCAGCACGGTTCGAAAGTAAAGCTCCGGATCGAGCCCGTTGAGCTTCGCCGAGCCGATTAGGCTGTACATGGCGGCGGCACGTTCTCCGCCACCGTCGGATCCGACGAACAAGAAGTTCTTTCGACCAAGAGCGACGGCTCTTAGCGCCCGTTCGGCCGCGCTGTTGTCGATCTCGAGAGTGCCATCATCGGTGAAGCGCGTGAGGGCACGCCATCGGGATACAGCGTATCGGATGGCAGCCGCGGTCTCACTCTTCGATGACAAGTTGCGGAGTGCTTTTTCCATCCATCTTCGCAAGTCATCGAGCAGAGGTCTGGATCGGCTCTGCCGAATACTCAGCCTCAGATCGGCTGGCTCGCCACGTATCTCATCCTCGATCGCATAGAGGGCGCCGATCCTGTTCAGAGCTTCGGTCGTGGTTGGCGATGCGTGGACAACATGAATCTCATGGAACTTGCGTCTGGCATGTGCCCAGCAGGCAGCCTCGTAGATGTCTTCTCCATACAGGTGATGAAAGCCGGCGTAGGCGTCAGCCTGAAGAGCGCCCTTGAAGGTCTTAAGGTGTTGGCGGGGATGTTCCCCCTTGCGATCAGCCGAGTACGCAAACCACACAGCTGGCGCCGTCTGTTCACCAGCCGGCCTGTCGTCGCGAACGTATGTCCAGAGACGACCGGTCTTAGTCTTCCCGTTGCCGGGAGCAAGAACTGGCATCGGTGTATCGTCGGCGTGCAGCTTGCGGCCGCCGAGAACATGCTTCTGGATCGCATCCACAAGCGGACCAAGAAGATCGCTTGCGGCGCCCACCCAGCCGGCCAGCGTGGAGCGGGAGATCTCGACGCCTTGCCGGGCGTAGATCTCAGACTGCCTGTAAAGGGGAAGATGATCTGCGAACTTCGACACGATCACGTGAGCAAGCAGACCAGGTGCGGGAAGACCCCGTTCGATCGGACGTGAGGGGGCAGGTGCTTCAACGACGCGATCACAGCCAGTGCAAGTGAACTTCGGCCGCACGTGACGGATGACCTTGAAACTATCGGGGATGTACTCCAGCTGTTCAGAGACATCTTCACCAAACTGCCGCAACTGGCCGCCGCAATCAGCACAGCAATCGCCGCTCGGAGTGTGCGTGACCACTTCGCGTGGCAGATGCTCCGGGAGAGGCTTGCGCTCGGGCCGCGCCTTGGGTTCTTTAGCCGGGGAGACGCGTTCGGCTCCGGCCTCGAGCTCGGCATGTGTCGTCTCGTCGTCTTCAAGTTCCAGTTCCATCTGCTCAAGCTTGATGATGATCTTCTCGCTCTTGGTACCGAAGATCACATGCCGGAGCTTGTCGACCATGAGCTTGAGATGTTGGATCCGCTCGCTGCGGGCGCGCAGCTCATCAGCCTGATCGGAGAGTGTCTGTCGGTGGGAATCGAGTTCGGCTTCCAGCCGGCGGATCTCCGCATCTCGATCTGCGATGAGGGAATCGAGCTGCTCTTGTTGTGCCATGAAGAGGGCAAGCAGGTCTTCGCGATCGAGGTTGTTCAGATCGGGAAGAGGAGCGCGATCCATGGACAAAGTATGCCATCGATCAAATCAGGAATCATCTGCAAAAGCCGCATGAATAAAGGAGAATCATCTTCGTCATCAGACTGCGACTTCGGGCTGCCAGGTCCTCTCCACTCTCCGCCAATCGATACCTTCTAACAGCATCGAAAGCTGTGCGCGACTCAGGTGAACCGTTCCGCTCTCGGCCTTCGGCCAGATGAAGCGGCCACGTTCCAGTCGCTTGGCGAACAGGCAAAGACCATCGCCGTCCCACCACAACAGTTTTACGATATCGCCTCTGCGCCCGCGAAACACGAACATATGTCCGGAGAAGGGCTGCTGCTGCAACACAGTCTGCACCTGGCCCCTGAGTCCATCGAACCCACGTCGCATATCAGTAACTCCGGCCACAATCCAAATCTTCGTTGCAGTGGGGAGTTGGATCACTTGCGCAGGCTCTCAAGGACCGCTCGGATGAGAACATGATCAGCACCACTCTCGATGCTGATCACCGCTCGTCCAGGAAGTTCGATATGGATCGAGCCTGAACTCATCGCCTGCGTCTGGGGCAGTTGCTCTGCGCGCTCGATCTCGGGCTCAGTCAGACTCGAAACCGTCACGGGCAGCAGAGCCGCATAGGGCTCGGTCAGTTCCCCTCGTTCAAAAGCCCGACGCCACTTGAAAACCTGGTTGGCGTTCAAACCATGCGCCCGAGCCACTTCGGCAACGCTCGCACCCGGCTCCATGGTCAACTGCACAACCT
Source organism: Acidobacteria bacterium AB60 (assembly GCA_008682415.1). GTDB lineage: Bacteria > Acidobacteriota > Terriglobia > Terriglobales > Acidobacteriaceae > Telmatobacter. The sequence continues at coordinate 128,922 of VANK01000011.1, forward strand.
GACGCTTCTCCGAAACCGATCGCCATCTGCGCACTCGACGACCAGAACCTGAATCCTCTGTGTGTGCCATGTGGCGATGTTCCGCCCTCGACCGCTACTAGGAAAGAGGGAAACCCCGGACGCTTACGCTTCAGGCAACGGGCTTGGCAGAGGCGCAAGGACCCGTCAAGGGTCTCCGCTGCGCTGCGATGAACAGGCAACAAACACCGCCCTTGACAGAACCTTCCGCCTCCGCCCGTTGCAAGAGCCATGAAGCGGCGGCACTCAACAAAAAAAATTTGGTTTTGGTGCTCTTGCTTCTGAACGCCATTCGGCCCTCCGGGCTTCATCAGGAGCATCAGATGCCAGTCGCTATCAGCACCCAATCCGCAGATAACGCCGCAACCCACAACCACCGCACAGCGCCGCATAGGAAAAATGCGCCGCTTCGGAGCCGCAGCGATTCGCCATACCAGCATCAACCGGAAATTCGACCTAACCTATCCCTAATCCCAATTTTCGTGAGAAACTAGCATGGCGAAGAAAAGGCGAATAATTAATATGCGCTACCAGATTCATCGAAGCGAATGTCGATTAAGGCATCAAATCCGCTTTTCTTATCCCGCGCGGCACAGGTACAGTTGCTCATATCGAAAAACTCATTCGGGGTCGATGTTGAGCGTTTACGACCACAAGCCCGCGCGTTTTCTGATTGATCTCTCCAAGAAGAAGCATGCGGAGTTAACCTCGTCGATTTACTGCGCAGGTTTCGAACTTGGCAAATGGCGCTGTTCTCAATTGGCATTTCACTTAGCCGAATGGCTGCCTGATTACGCGTTGATCGAAGAGGAGTTGCGGGTTAATCACGCGAATATGTTGCTGAAGCTTAACCAGGCAGCCGTTCGCGTTTATACAAGCGAGAAATACAAGAAACGAGGTGAAGCAGGGGAAATAGCCTTGCATGCCATCTGCCGGGATTTCTTTCAAACCATTCCAATCTCGCCGAGAGTTTTCTATAAATCAGCTTCCAACGACCTGATCAAGGCTTTCGACATGGTGCATGCACGACTGCCAATGGCTGAACCGGTGGAACTCTGGTTAGGGGAATCGAAGCTCTGGGAACAGGGAGATTCCGCTATTGCGAATGCAATTAAGTCAGTTCGCAGCCACATCGACGCGGGCTTTCTGGCTAACGAAAAGCTCATCTTAGGCCCGCAGATCCCCAAGGACACTCCTCGTTATGAAGAGATCGTGAAGCTCTTTCACAAGAGCACCAGTCTCGACGCATTTTTGAAAAGCTCGGTCTTCGTGGTCGGCATCTTGTGCGACAGCGAGTCGGCCATTGCCGCTCTTCAGCATGACACCCAATACCTGTCCGCCGTGGAGGCAGAAATGGAGAAGCTGGCCAAATCTCTCAATGAGAGTGGATTGCCAAGTCAGTTGCGTATGGTTCTCATTTATCTCCCCCTTGCGACTAAGGAATCGTTGGTCGCCGCGTTCGATGAGCGGCTGAAAGGGCTCCAATGAGCATTGCCTCCTTTGATTGGCCGAACATCTCTCAGCTCAGTGGTGATCCACTTAAAAATCAAGTGTTTTCGATCCTTTACGAGACCTCCTGCAGCTTGCACGAAGAGGACCCAGGCGAGCCGCACATGCTCGAAGTCGTTCCCCGATTAGCCCAACTCATAGAAACGCGTGAAGAGCTCGTCACTTTCAAGGAAGCGTTCAGTGCACTTGCGCGTTCTTTGGGGCTGTGGAACTACATTGATCGTGATCACGCGGACATTCGAGATGCTCTCGTTGCAGATACCGCTGAGATTCGAGATTTGGGCATAGTCCTTCACCGCGAACAGCAGTCCGCCCTAAATTCGCTGTTAGCAGGCAATAATCTCGTCCTAAGCGCGCCAACCAGTTTCGGGAAAAGCATCCTGATTGATGCTATGCTGCTGGAAGAACGGTTCAAGCGTGTAGCGATTGTGCTTCCAACTATCGCTCTGCTGGATGAGTTTCGGCGCCGTTTGGTTCGCCAGTTCAAAGACACCTTCGACATATTGATGCATCACTCGGAGACTTCCGAGGGCGAAAGGGTCATTTTTCTTGGCACCCAGGAACGCTTGATCAATAGAGACGATCTCGGGAAGCTCGACTTGGTTGTTGTCGATGAGTTTTACAAGCTCGATCCCGACCGCAAGGACTCCCGCAGCATCACGCTAAATGCAGCCGTGTACCGGTTGTTGAGTAAGGCAAAGCAGTTCTTCTTCCTGGGCCCGAATATAGACATTGTTAACGTCTCGGCGGGAAGCCGATGGCAGTTCTCATTTTTAAAGACTCGTTTCTCCACTGTGGCTGTGGACACCGCCGATCTCAGCAAGATCGAAAACAAAGAGGACCGCCTGCTGGACGAATCGGTGAGGCCGGAGAATTGGCCAGCGCTAATATTTGTTTCCTCTCCAGACAAAGCAAACCTACTGGCGGCGCTGATGCTTGAACGCAACATCCGGATCGGAGCCGGTGCCGACCTTGCAGCTTGGATGAATGAAAACTATGGCGTGGGCTGGAGCCTGAGCAACTCGGTTGCAGCCGGCATTGGTGTTCATCATGGGCGAATCCCCCGCGCTCTAGCCTCTCGATTCGTCAGCCTTTTCAATCAGAATGTCCTGCCTGTGTTGATCTGCACTTCGACCTTAATCGAAGGTGTGAACACAGCCGCGAAATCAGTCCTGATTTACGACAAGAAGATCAACAAGAGCAATTATGACTTCTTCACTTTTTCGAACATCAAGGGCAGGGCCGGGAGATTGGGCAAACATCATGTTGGGAAAGTGTTCTTGTTCAATGTGCCTCCGGCCAAAGAGGACTACGGTATTTCAGCGCCATTGTTCGGAGAGATCGACGATGCGCCAGATGAATACATAGTTCACGTCGAAGACGAAGATGCCACTGCTACTTCGGCTACGCGAACCATTGAACTTGCCGCACGTCTAGGGCTCAAACCCGAAGATCTTCGCAGGTTCTCTACTATAGGTATTTCGACCATCGAAGCGTTCCGCGATTCGGTAGCGCGTGCTCTCAATGAACGTGCGCTGCTGATCTGGAGCGGGTATCCGTCCTGGGAGAATATCTTGGCGCTCGCGACGATACTCTGTTCCGTGCGAAAGGCCGAGGAGTTTGGTTGCCGTACCCCAGCTCAGCTCACCATGTATGTACATCAGTTGCGAGGGGCTAGGCACGTCAAGCGTTTCTTCATTTGGCACTCGGAAAACTATCGGGGCAAATCGGAACAGATGGATAACATCTTCAAGTTCCTACGCGCCTGCGAGTTCAATCTGCCGGAATTCGTTGCGCTCGTCGAATTGTTTGTGAAGAACGGCGGCAACCAGGTTGATTACACGTATCTCACCGGCGGGTTGCCCCGGTGGTTCAGAGCGGAAGAGCTCAAGATACTGGAAGAACAGGGTGTTCCGATCCAAATTTCGGAGCGCTTCTACACTGAAGGCGACTCGGTTCGTTCCCTCGGTGCCCGACTGCTGGCCCTAGCGCGCTCGCGAGACGCACGAATATCAACATTCGAGCGCAATTGGATAACAGAAGCTCTCCCATCTTGAGCGCTTGCAGCCTGGCCGGGATGATGGCGGGAACTGGCAGACGCAGCGGACCCGTCTCCAGATCAGATTCTCCGGATCAGATTTTGTATGGTCTAATGGTGATGTTGGCTTGATGGCGGAATCGGCATACGCGGTGGTCTCAAAAACCATTGGGAGCAATCCCGTGTGGGTTCAAGTCCCACTCAAGCCACCAGATTCAATCCCGCCCTCTGCCTTCCCCCCAAAAACCAATGCAAATGATTCCCCAAGTGGTCAGTCGGGGCCGAGGCTGATCCTCGCAAAAAAAAGGTCGAAATTTACACATTTTCTTCCACAGTTCTCCGTATCTGCCTTTTAAGATATAGATAATAAGACGTTTACGGATGTACTTGGAGGACTCAAAATCCGCCGACCCTTGCGGTCATGGGGGTTCGACCCCCCCTCCCGGCACCATGCATAAGATATTTAAAATTAACAGCTTAATAAGCGTGCAAAACCTTTGTGCCCAAAATTTGTGCCCAGACTGAGCCCAGGTTTCCCCCTCATCGGCAGCACGCACATCAGACTGAGACCGCGCTGAGTCGACGTTGCCATTCATTCGTCTTCCATACATCGGATTGAACCGCGAGGTTGCAAAACTCTCAATCGGAGTTGTCACACCCCCTGCTGCAGATCAGCGTTGCAGCCGCGGTAAAGCTAGCTCAGGCTGACCGCTGATAACGGGCGATGATCCGGGGCCCGGGAAATGAGATCCGCTAAATCGCACCCAGGATAACTGACTGACTCTTCAGATCATTCCTTGGCGAGGGCCGAAAGGCCGCAGAACAGATCGGTTTGTTAGATGCCCCGTTATTAGCGGCGGATCGACGACACTCAAGTGTCCGAGATGCCGATTTTACGGCAATGTGGCCGGCTCTCATCTCAAGCCCGACGTTATCTACGGGAGGACCGAAGCGTGCTCAGTCGTCAGTTGATCGTGACAGTTATGGTGTTCGAAGGCGAGCTACCAGGATTCACGGCGATGACCGAGACGCTGCCAGATAGGGCAATATCACTTGCTGGAATGGCCACCGTGATATGGCCTGAGTCCACCACCGTGGTGGTGCGATAGCTGCCATTCCACGTCACGGCCGCACCTGGAACGAAGTTCGACCCGGTCAACGTGAGGAGAGTATTCCCTGTGCCGTGCGCGATGGGTTTCAAGGCAACGCTCAAGACTGGCGCAGCATTGGTGTTCAATAGTTCCGGGAGCACCAACGGTCCGCGCACAAAGTAGAGAGTATCGTTCGTGAGCAGGGCCAGGCCGTCTTGCCCCCAGCGCACCACATCCTGGACGGAATACCCTATTCCATTTTCGATCGTGGCGAACGGCATCACAAGAGAGGTAGACGGCATGAATGTCGTCAGGTCATATCCGGAGATGGTATCGAATGGTTGGTTGTACTGGCTCGCCGGGGAGTTGGTGAGGAAGTATGCCATGCCCAGAGCACTGTCGGCCTCGAAGTCCTTCACTCCGGTGGCATAGTTGCTGCGAGAGGTGAGTCCTTCGAAGACTCCCAACTGAGTTAACGGAATCGTTCCCGTTGACGAGACGCCCCCGCCCTCCGAGACCAAGACGTCGCCGCTCAGCTTGTAGCAATTTTGGTTCTGGACGATTGATCCGATTGCATAGGGGTAAGAGCCATTCAGGAGCCCGCTCGTCGTGACGGCGTACTCCTCCACCTCACTCGGGCTTGTATACAGGTCGAGGGCCAGCAGGTTCTGCGCGTTTGGAAATGCGAGGCACGTACCGGTATAGGAGCCGGTTGTACTCCCTCGGCGCGTCCCAGTCTTTGCCACCGGATCGAAATCAAAGATCGAAATCCCTGGGTACTCGCCTTCGTCCACTGCCACCGTGTTCTCAGAGCCTGGTTGTACTGCCAGATCGCGAAGGCCCGCGTTGTAGCCGTCCGGCTGGAATCCCTGCACGGAAAAATCGGCCTGCTGCGTCAGCATATTAAAACGCATTACGGCCCCGCTCGTTGCACCGGGGACGAGGGCGTACAAACTGTTCCCGTTGGTCGACAGGGCCAGCACAGTCGGTTTGCCGCCGGCAGCTACAGGGGGTCCCACTGATCCCGTCGCCGGATCAATTGCCACAATCGAGTTTGCGGCCAAGGTCGATGATCCGGTCGACACAGAGGCCATGATCTTCCGCGAGTAAGGATCGAACACAATATGATTGGCCCCCAGCTTTACGGTAGAAAAGATACTGAGAGGCAGTGCCGCTGATATGCCTCCACCCGGACGCGGATTTGAGATTGAGATCGTCGCCCACCCAAGGGTCTTGAGATATGAGGCGGGCACAGTGGCTTGCAATTCCGTAGAGCCGATCGCGGTTGTCGCCAACGGATTGCCATTGAGCAGGACGACCGCCCCGGCGGCAAAATTCGAGCCGGTCAACGTGATCTCTGTGTCGCTCGAGCCACTCAGGATGGCTTGTGGCGACATCCCCGTGATCACTGGCTTCAGATTGAACGCCGCTCCGGTGATCGTCAGGTTCGATGTCGCGACGTTATCGTTCCCATGCGGATCGTTTTCCGACGCGCTCGCCTGCGTCGTCATCACCGCGGTCCCGGGGTTCGTTTGCTGGACTGTGAAGGTGACCGTGGTCGATGCCCCGTTGCTCAGGGTCGCCAGGTTGCAAACAACGGTGGTTGTTCCTGCGCACGTTCCCGATGTTGACGCTACCGATGTGAGGACTCCTGTGCTCGGGACCGTCGTCACCAGCGCCACGCTCGATGCCGCATTTGGCCCCTGATTCGTAATCTTCACGGTATAGGTGGTTGCGCTACCCGTGCTGTTCGATCCTGAAGTCGACAACGCCACGCCCAGATCGGCATTCGTGGTCGACAGATCGCGCACCATGCTCGCGCGTAGGCTCATGAATCCGCCCGTGGTGCGGTACGCGAGCCCATCGCTTCCCCACCGTGTGAGGCGGTTCCCGGTTGGCCCTTCAATCATGTAGGGAGCGCGAGCAGTCGGATTCGCGGACTGTATCGGCGCAGCCGGCGCCAGCGCGAAGTCCGACAACCTGAACGCCTGCAACTGGAACCCGTCAGAATACCAACCGCCCTCCAGCACGAACGCGAGCCCCAGAGTAGAGTCCACTGCCGTTGAGCCCTGCGCCAGCACGCTGCCGCTCGAGTAGAAAGACCCAAGCAACGTCGCGTCTTCGGCGTTGTACACCTGTCCGAAGTCGGTGTAGAGGCTGCCATTCACCACGGTGATTTCGTTGTTGTTCTGGCTGGCATACTGGTTGCTGTTGTAGCCCACCAGAAATTTCTGACTCAGTCCGGATGCGTCGTACGTGTAGGTTGCGTATCCCTGACCGCCACCCTGCTGTGACCCTGCAGCGTAAAGCTCTTGCTTGTTGCTGTCGACCGCCAGGCCCCACGGGCCACTAGCGAAGAACGTAGCCTGAGCCGGCGCCCCGCGGATCGCCCCGCTGTCGTAGATTGCCAGAGCCTGCCCCGCGAACACCGCGGGTGTGGCCACAACAACCGAGTTGGGCTGGTTGGGAACCGGCACCAGGGCCGAAGCCGCAAAGCCAAGAGACCCCTGCACCGTCGTAAACTGAGCCCCGGGAATACCAGTTTGCAGATCCAGTCTCCGAACGGCCGACGCCCCATCCAGCGCGACCCACAAGTATCGCCCATCCGCCGTGATCGCCAATTGATCGGGCTCCGCACCTATCGGAATGGGTGTACCCAGGTTCCCGGTGAGAGGATCGACAGACACGATGCTGTTCCCATACGGCACTCCGGCCGAACTCGGCACTGACAGGTAAAAGAGCCCGTTTACCGGGTTGTACGCCATACTGTTGTTCACGATCGGAACATACGCGGTGAGATACTGCGTGGTACTGGTGCCCCCTCCCGGCCCCGGCGTCGTCACCACCAGCGCGAACACGCCCGGCATTCTGAGAATTGAAGCCGGAACCTGTGCGGTCAATGTTGTTGAGTTAGTGAATCCGGTTGGCTGTGTCGTCCCGTCGATTGAGATCACAGACAGGCTGGTAAATCCGCTCCCCGACACCGTAATCGTTGTCGGCGTATTCAGAGGAATTGCAGTCGGGCTGATCCCCGTTACCGTTGGGTAAGGATAGACGTCGATCGTCACCGTCGCCGCGTTTGAGAGCGAGGGACTCGCGCCCGGCGTACTTACCGTCACGCTCGCCGTACCCGTTGCGGTGAGGTCCGCTGCCGGTACGGTTGCGGTTAAAGTTGTTCCATCCGAAGATCCGGTGATCCCCACAAGCGTGAGCGGTACCCCATTCCAGTACACCACCGAGTTGTTTGAGAATCCCCTTCCGGCGACGCTGATCTGCGTATCGGGCGAGCCCTCAAGAATCTGAGACGGCGTAACCGTGGAGATCACAGGAGCGGGAGTGGCGGAGCCGATCGTGAGTACCGCGGGGGGCGATGTGCCTCCTCCCGGCTGCGGATTGGTCACCGTCACTGAGAGCGTTGTTGCTGCCGCCTGATCCGCTACGGTCGCTGTAAATGTCAGCGCGCTCGGGTTGACATAGACATCCGATCGCGTGCTGCCATTCACCATCACCACGGAATTGGGCAGGAACGAGTTTCCTGTCACCGTGATGGTCGCCGGAGATGTCGCACCCACCGACAGAATGGAAGGTGAAAGGGTGATGGGACCGACCGCAGGATTATTCACCGTGAGCACAACTGCCGCGGAGGTACCCCCACCCGGCGCCGGGTTGACCGCGGCCAGCGAAAGAGAACCGGCGGCCGAAAAGTCGGCAGCCGTCAAAGTTGCGATTAACTGGGTTGCGCTGACATAAGTCGTTGGTCGCGCACTCCCATTCACATTGATCAGGGTCGCGGGAACAAATCCGGTACCCGTAACCGTGATCACTGAAGCGCTTGAGGCCGTGAGCGCCGTATCAGGTGAAATCGAGCTGATTGCCGGAATAGGATTCTCCACCATGACGTTCACCGGAGCTCCCGTCTCACTGCTCACCGATCCGTTCCGCACAACGACTGCCAGCTGGCCCCCGCTTACAATCTGCGCGGCAGGAATCGCCGCAGTCAGCTTCGCGCCGCTCACGTAGGTTGTGGTCTCGGCGACTCCGTTCAAATCAACAATCGAGGTGGAGACGAATCCTGTTCCGTTGACCGTGAGCGTCAGGGCGCCTGACCCCGCCAACACGCTCGTGGGGCTAATCGAGGTGATCGCGGGAGTCGGGGGATTTCGGTTTCCGGCCGTTGTTCCAGAGGAACCACTCCCTCCACAACTCGCGAGAATCAGGATCATAGTGATGCCAAGGCATGGAGCAAGAAGCCGTAAGCAGTGCATTGTTCGAACACCGTTGGATTTCATATCAAGCACGCGTCCTTGAATGCCGGAATGCTTCCGCTACTTCCTTGAGCCAGGCTGATCGTCATCTATTTCCGCGCTCCAATGCGCCAGGGTTAAAGGAGGCCAGACGCGAGTTCCTCGTTCTCGTGCGACGATTCACGGTTGGACCGTTAACGTCAGAGTCGTCGTCTGCGTCAGTTTTCCGGACGTGGCTGTCACTGTCAGCGTGTAGGTCTGGGGAGAAGCATGGGGCTGACTGCTTGACCCTCCACATCCAGTAATAGTCGCGCCGATCGTTAGATTGGCGACGGCGAAGAGAAGCAGCGACAGGCGGGCCCGCCAACGTTTGCGGATACCGCCCGCAAGCGGAAGCAGCATCAGTCCGAGCGAAAGAGGCGCGATCCCACGCCCGTACGGCCGTTCAAATCCTTGCACCGCCGCGCTGGCCGGAAGCGACACGGTCAAGGTCACGGTGGTGGCTCCCGCACCTGCCGCCAAAGTGGAGGGGGAGAAGGTTGCCGTTGCGCCCGCAGGCAGTCCGCCGATCGAGAATGTGAGCGCACTGCCCGCCGGAGGATTCACGGCAAGAGTAAATTTCGCCTGTCCTCCGGGCGGGGCAGTTGCAGTCGATGAGGAGCCGCTCGCGGGCGCGATCGTGAAGGTCACAACATCCTGGGTGAGTGCGGCGCTGGTGACCGGCGCGAATTGGGAGTCTCCCGAGTAGACAGCCGAGATGGAATGTGAACCGGCCGCAAGTGCCGAGGTAGTGTAGGTCGCCAAGCCGTTGCTCAGAGTTCCGGTTCCCAGTTGCGCAGTCCCGTCCGAGAAGGTGACGGTTCCCGATGGCGAAGCAACGCTCGACGAGACGCTTACCGTGAAGGTCACGGGGGTTCCTGCAATGGACGGGTTCGCTGACGAGTTCACGGCACCCATGCCGGGCGCAGTCCTCGCGTCGATCACGTAGTTTGCCGACGCCACGGCACTCGCTGTGTAACCGGATGCCACGGCGATGGCCTGGAAGGTCTCGGACGAGGACACCGCGATGGGCCCGGTGTAGAGCGTTGAAGCCGTGCCAGGTGTGGATCCGTCGGTGGTGTAATAGATGGACGCGCCAGGTGTGGCATCTGTGATTGCTAAGGTCTGCGCTTTGGTGTAGGTTCCCGCTGCCAGGCTGAGCGCGGGCGTCGCTGCGGGAGTGGCGGGGCCCACCCTGCGCACACGGTAGTTGCACGAGTCGGCGATGAAAAGGTACCCAGCCTTGTCGAAGGCCAGCCCAGCGGGTGCGCAGAGTTCCGCCATGCTCGCCGCTCCACCATCTCCGCTAAAGCCGTTATAGCCGATCCCCACGACCCTGGTGATCGTGCCTCCGCCTGCGGGTACCATTCGGATCCCGTCTACGGAGTTAGACAGATACAGATTGTCTGACGAATCTACGGCAAGACCGGATGCGGAAATCTCTGCCGCAATCGCGGCGCCCCCGTCTCCAGTCGCTCCATTGTCTCCATTGCCGGCGAACGTAGTGATGATCCCGGTTTGGGCGTCGACCACGCGCACGCGCCCCCCGTTCTGCTCGCCGATATAGAGATTTCCTTTGCTGTCGAAGACGACCGACCCTGGATAACTCAGGGTTGCCGATGTGGCAGGGCCGCCGTCGCCCAGGCCATTCAAGCCGCCGCCGGCAACAGTAGTGATGATTCCGGTTGCGAGGGAGACCTTGCGTATCCGTCCGTTATTTCCATCCGCGATATAGAGGTCTCCCGCCTTATCGAAGCCCAGGCTATTGGGATAAATCGATGCCTGGGTCGCCGGTCCCCCGTCACCGAGGGTCCCAGGCGGCACTCCTCCTGCGAAGACAGCCATCATGCCCGTGCTCGCATCCACTTTCAGCACGGCTTCGAAGTTGGAGTCGGAGATGTACAGGTTACCCGCCTTGTCCACGGCAAGCTGCTGCGGAAAGCCCAGCGCTGTGCTCGCTGCCGGGCCGGCAGGCAGAACGTAAGCGTGCACGCCGGGGATACCCGCAGCCACGCTGATGTTTCCGGTTGCAGCAGAAACCTTCCAGACCACGGCTTCATTCTGGTCGGCTATGTAGAGATTTCCTTGGCCATCGAATGCAATCCCGGTCGGGTAAGCCAATCCGGTTGCAACTGCAGGTCCTCCGATGCCTGACGCAACGGTAGTGCCGTTCCCGGCATAGGTACTAATGATCGTCGGAGGAACGCTCGTAATCGTGTACGCCGCTGTGACTATATTGCTGGGCAGGTATCCCGGTGCAACCGCCACTGCCTGGATGGTCGCCGAGCTCGCAATCCCAATCGGGCGGAAGTAGCTCTGTCCCACCGGTGCCGGCACCTCGCCATTCACGCTCACGAAGATCTGAGCCCCGGGCGTTGCGTCGGTCATGGTCAGATTTTGCGCAGTGTTGTACGTCCCTGCTGCAAGGCTGAAGGTCGGCGCCGCTGTGGCCGTCCCAGGAGGCGCAGTGGCGAGGGTCAATTTGCGCACTCTGCCTTCGCTCTCAGCAACGTAGACATTGCCCTGACTGTCGACCGTGACCCCTGTGTCCCAACACAGCCCCGACTCCGCCGCTGGACCGCCATCTCCACTCAGGGTCGTACACCACCGGGGATGTCCGGAAATCGTGTTGATGTTTCCATCGGCTGCTGTCACCTCGCGCAGCACATAGTTGTAGGTGTCCGCAATGTAGAGATTGCCGGCAGAGTCGACGGCCACGCCCATAGGATCGTAAAGTTTCGCGCTGGTTGCTGGACCTCCGTCTCCGCTGTATCCCCCAGCGTTATACCCGCCTTGACCGGCCACCGTCGTGATGATGCCGGTCGCTGCGGTTACCTTACGGATAGCTGAGTTCCATGTGTCGGCGATGAACAGATTCCCGGATTTATCGATCGCAAGGCCCTCGACTCCCGCGAGAAATGCATTTGTGGCAGGGCCGCCGTCGCCCGAGAAACCAGAGAACCCACTGCCGGCAACGGTGTTGATGATGCCGGTGCTCGCGGTTACCATGCGCACGCGCGTCTGATCGCCGATGTACAGATTGCCCGCACTGTCTATTGCGATTCCCTGCGGATAATAGAGCTTTGCGTCCGTGGCAGGGCCGCCGTCGCCCAAAGCAGAGGCCGTGGTGCTGCCGGCATAGGTTGTGATTATTCCTGACGCGGCGTCCACGCGCCGGATCGCTCGATTGCCTTGGTCATTGATGAAAAGGTTGCCGGAAGAGTCGATTGCGATGGCCTGTGGAAAGTCCAGTTCCGCGCTGGTCGCCGCGCCACCATCGCCACTGTAGCCGCCAACTCCGGTTCCGGCCACAGTGGAGATAATCCCCGTGGCGGCACTCACCTTTCGCACCAGGTGATTACCGGTGTCGGCAATGTAGAGATTGCCGACACCATCCATCGCCGTGCTGCCCGGACTATTGAGAGTCGCCAGGACGGCCGGTCCGCCGTCACCACTAAATCCCCAAAAACCATTACCGGCGACGGTGTAGATAAAGCGGCTCTGCGAAGATTGAATGAAAAACTGAGCATTCACCGAAGGACCGGGGCTGTAACCTCCGCTCGCGGCGATGGCTGCAATGGTTCCCGATGTGGAGACTGTGATGGGCCCGGAGTAGACGGTCGAGTTGACGCTCGGGGAGGTTCCGTCCGTTGTGTAGTAAATGGTGACACCCGGCGCCGAATCCGTGATGGTCACGGTTTGCGGGCCAGCGAAGACCCCACCGGACGGCGAGATGACAGGAGCAGGCGCCTTGGGAAAATTCAGATTGAATGTGACGGTCGTGGTAGTGCTCGGGAAATACCCCGTTTCGCTGGCGTACGCAGAAATCGATTCGATTCCTCCCGTACTGAGTGAAATCGGCCCGGTGTAAGGAACGTATCCAGCGGTGTTGAAGACGCCGGAAGCCAGGTAGTAGATGGTGGCGCCCGGGATTGCTTCCGTCATCGTAACCGTCTGCACAGAGGAGAAGGTTCCACCGGTTGGAGTAATGGTCACCGGTTTGAGACCTGCGTCGAGTGCAGCCGTTGCGGAGATGACCGCGGGATAGTGACTGTCGCCGAGGTAGCTTGCTTCCACGTTGTGCGTGCCCGCACCCACCGGGGCTACACCGGTCAACGTCGCTGTTGCTGTCTGGGTTGGCTCCGTAGCAAGGATCGTCGCCGTGGCCTGATTTTTCAAAAGTACGACTAAATCCGGAACGCCGTCCTCGCTAAAATCAGCGGCTACGGCGGCGAACGGACTGTACCCGAGCTCGCCCACAGCTGGAGTGGTTGCCGTGACCGTAAACGTGCCGTCGCCTGCACCAATCAGGAGCACGATCCGGTCGTTGTAGTTATCGATTCCTGCCAGATCCAGCTTGCCGTCGTGGTTGAAGTCGCCCACTTGGAGGCTGTAGAGCTCGCTCGGGACGGCTATCGGGCTTGCCGAGGTTTCTTTGAATGTTCCGTCCCCGTTGCCCAGTGCGATCTGGACGCCGTTCAGACCCGAGAACGCAAGGTCCAGCACGCCATCTTCATTGAAATCTCCCACAACGATGGACTTGGGGAAGTATTCCAACGTGAACGAGGTCAGGTTGGCCGTAAACGTCCCATCGCCCTTTCCGAGGAAGATGGTAGGGCTACCGCCGAAAACGAAGTAGTTTGTTGCGGCCAGATCCGGAATGCCGTCGCCATTGAAATCCCCGGCTGCAATCAAGCCCAGGTCGCTCGTGGGCGCCAGGGTCGATCCAGCCGGTGTGAATGTCCCATCCCCGTGACCAAGGAGAATCGTGATGCCGCAAGCGTTCACACAATTCCCTGCCAGCGCCAGGTCAAGCTTGCCGTCGCCATTGAAGTCGGCCGCGGTCATCATCCCCGCATAGACATCGCCGCCGGTGATGGGCTGGACGTTCGCCACGCTGGTTTGAGGGCTTCCGAACGTGCCGTCGCCATTTCCGGCGAAGACCGTAACGCTGCTGGTGTAGCTATAGTCGGCACTCAGGACGACGATGTCCGCTTTGCCATCGCCATTGAAGTCACCGGTGATCATGCTGGGAGCAATCGAGCTGTTGACTCCCGTGGCGATCGAAATCCCAGTACTGAACGTACCATCGCCCTTACCCGTAAGGATGGTGATCGAGTACGGACCCCCATAGATGCTGGACGACCAGAGTATGGCGAGGTCCGGAATACCGTCCTGGTTGAAGTCGCCAGTGACCTCGCTGACCAGATTGTCGCCAATGGAAGGCGTCTGGGACATGATCCAGCCGGTTCCCGGGCTGGCGCTTCCGAGGGTCGCCGTGCCCAAATTGGTGTTGCTGAAGCTTGTATCGATGAAGGAGACATCTCCGGTGGGAGGCGCTGTCCCTCCGAACCCGATGACCGTCGCTGTAAGCGAGTAGTCTCCCGTGTAGCCGCCGACGGAAAGCGAGCTTGCGTCGGAGTACACGGCCGGCGGGGCCGGGCCCACAGTGAGCGGCGCGGAACCTGATGAACTGCTGAGTCCGCTGCCATTCTCAATAAACACGGCTCTATAGCTGTGCGTTCCGGGACCGGGCACGAACTTGAACGCCGCAACACCTGCGGCGGAAAGAGCCACCGTTCCGACCAGGTGGATATCCGAGCATGCCGGCGCGGAAGCATCGCAGAAGTTTACTTGCCCAGCCGTGACTGGGCTTGCCCCGGCATTCACGGTCGCACTGAGCGTGATCACAGTTCCTGGAGCAACCGAAGAAACCGTCGTTCCACTCGAGGCGATGGTGAGAGACGTAGTGGTAGCCGGAGGAGCACCCCACAGAGGCAAGGTACCGGACGTGCTGGCTTTGTATCGTGAATCTCCTTGATAGCTGGCGTCCGCAAGATGCGTACCCGGCGCAGGGAGCGACACAGTTGCCGAGGCGCTGGCCGTCTCGGTGGGCAAATTGAGCGAATCCTGAACCGTGCGGCCGCCCCCATCGATCCACAGCGCATCGGGCCAACCGTCCCCGTTGAAGTCAGCAACGATGAGCGGTCCGCTGAAATACAGCTGGAGCGTGAAGGTTGCGGGCGTCGGAACGAAGCTCCCGTCTCCCTTCCCTAACAGCGTCCCGCCGGTCGTGGCGTTCGGGATGGCGTATACGATGTCCGGTACCCCATCGAGATCGAGATCCGCGATCGTGAAGCTGTTGCCCAACTTCACGTTGACATTCGGGCTCGAGGGGGCCTCAGAGAACGTGCCATCGCCATTGCCGAGGAAGACTGTCAGGTAGGAAGTGATGGCGGCAGGAAAAATCAGGTCGGGGATGCCGTCGTTGTTGATATCCGCAACGGCCACGTTTGCTCCGCCCGCCGACGTGGGGCCCGCAATGGCGGTGAAAGTTCCGTCACCTTTGCCAAGCAAAATGTCGATCCCGCTTGACCCATTGCCGCCCAGCACCAGATCAATCTTGCCGTCCCCGTTTATGTCAGCCGGGATAACCGAATTGACAACAGAGCTGAGGGCAGTCGGGGTTGACGTTGGGGTGAACGTCCCGTCTCCGTTGCCGAAAAAGATCGCGATCTGCCCATTCCCTGAGGTCTGGGACTCCTGCTGGTCCACAATCAGATCGGCGTTACCATCCCCGTTGACGTCCGCAGTGGCAATAGCCGTCGGATTGTAGCCGATGGCCGGACTGGTTGCGGCGACCGTGAATGTGCCATCTCCCTTGCCCAGGAAGATCGTAATGGTGTTATTCGGCGCTAAGTAGACAGCGTTGATGGCGCCGACGTCAGGAATCCCATCATTGTTGAAATCGCCAATGATGAATGGACCGTTTTGACTGGTAGGACCAAAGGCGGAACCCACTGCCGCGAAAGTTCCATCTCCTTTTCCGAGCAGCACTTCGTAGTTTCCGAAATAGTCTTTGGCGAATAGATCGGGAATTCCATCGCCGTTCAGGTCCGCCGTTGCGTAGGAAACGGCAGCTACGCCCGAGGCGTTGGTGCTCACAGTCGACCACGAGACACCTCGCGTCGCGGCACCCAGTGTTCCCGTGCCCAGGACCGCATTTGCATGATTCGTATCGAGGAACGAGACCGATCCGGTGGGGGCCGCTGGATTCCCTGTTTCCGTTACCGTAGCCGAGAGAGTATACCCTCCCCAACTGCCTGCCTGATTGATTGTTGTTTGGGTCGAAAGCTGAGGGATGGTCCCGGTTACCCTGAGCGCAGACGCATTGGAAGCACTCCCGGCAAAGCTATTCGTGCCCAGGAACACAGCTTTGTAATTAGGGCTGCCGATTCCTGGCCGCAGCCTTAGCGTGGCCGTTCCCGCGGCAGTCAACTGCGCCGTTCCCAACAGATGGATATCGCTGCAGGTCTTCGCCGTGGCGTCACAGAAGTTCACCTGCCCAGGATTGACGGCGTTTCCGCTCGCTACGACCTTTGCGGTCAGCGTCACCACGCTACCCGCCGCAACCGAGCTCACCACTTGACCACCTGACGTCAATGCCAGACTTGTGCTGGTGGCGGTCTGAGTTTGCGCCGCGACGACCGGCCCTGCCATTGCACTGAGCAACGCAGCCAGCGCCAGGCGTGTGGTCAGCAGTACCAGCTGTTTCGATCGATTTCGGAAAGGAAGCCTTGAGAGACGAGGACGAACGAAGCCCAGAACGTTGCAGATGAGCACCATGAACATCACCCCTGACGAAGACAGCACAGCCGCAACCCGAGATGGAGCAACACACCGTGCCCGTTCCTCGCGAGGATGCCCAGAGCATTTAATTGAAGGCTAAGGCTGGAAGCTTCAGTAGGATAGCACAGTCAAATCAGGGCCCACAACGGTGAGCAATACAGGCACCATCCCCAAGGAATTGCCTGTTGCAGCGCCTACAAATGGTTCCCTTCGCATATCGGGGGGGGGAGCGGCTGCTCTCGATAACTCCGCCATGATCAGCGACCCATCCATCACGGATCAAATATCGCCAAATCGCCGAGTCACTCATCGAGGTTGGGTGGGATGGTTGTCCTCTTAGGTATAAGTTACGTATTTCGAATTGCGGCCGGGGGTTCGACCCCCCTCCCGGCACCATACATAAGATATTTAAATTAGCAGCTTAATAAGCGTGCAAAACCTTTGTGCCCAAGATTGTGCCCAGACTGTGCCCAGGTTCCCCCTTATAGGCATCAGGTTTATCGGATTCAAGACTGCTCATAGTCAACGTCGCTTTCAAAATCGCGCGGCACGCCTTCCGCGCGTCGGATTGAACTTCGACGCTGCAAAATTCTCAATCAGAGTTGTTATTACGACCCACTGCTGCTGAATCAGGATTTCCCGGGTAAGCAAAACGAGATCCGCTTGATCGCGTCCCGGGATGCTGGCCGACTTTTGAGTATCATTCCTTGACTAAGGCCGAAAAGCCGCAGAACAGCTTTTGTTAGAAGTCTCGTCGTTAGCGGCGGATCGACGACACTCAAGGTCCGAGATGGCGACAATACGTCAAACCGTCGTGCTCCCTGTTCCGGGAGCGTCGGAGCAACGAGAGTTGGGTCGCTGAATTGCTGGTTGAGGGGACAAAGCCAAGCTCAATGAGCGGTAAGGCGTGTTAACAAAAGTTGAGACCGGCTTACGCGGTAGAGCACCGGCAGTTCCGCAACGAGCTTAACCCTGATCGGAGCTACTGAATCTCTCGGTCTGGTTCCAGAACGGAACGATGAGATCAGTGCGCATCTCACTTCTTCTTCTCGGCCCAGTTGCCGCTACAGAAGACACTGACAACACGCACTCAGAACGAAGCTGAACCTTTCGTTATTCCGTCCGCAGCGTTGTAACGGGATCCACGCTAATTGCCCGCCGCGCCGCGCCAAGACAGCTGACCAGTGCTGCCACGAGAAATAGCAGCCCAATTTCGGCGAACGTCGGTGGATCATTAGGTTTGAGTCCGAAGATCAGTTGGGCCATTCCGCGCGTAGCCACCAGCGCCCCGGCCGCGCCCACGCCAATTCCCACAAGCACAGGGCGCATTCCGCTTTGGAGAACGTCCCTGAGGATGTTCGCCTTGGTTGCGCCGAGCGCCATGCGGATGCCGATTTCCTTGGATCTCCGCGCCACGCTGAGCGCCAGGGTACCGCTGATGCCCACAATGGTGATGAACAGTGCCACTGCGGCGAACAGCCCGAGCAGCGTGGCGGTGACGCGCGGCGTGCCCAGTTGCTCGCTGCGCAACTCGTCCAGTGTGTGCACGTTGGTCACCGGCTGCTCGGGATCGATCTGGTGAATGATAGCCTCGATCTCCCTGCTCATGGTCAGTGGATTGCCGCGGGTCTTCACCATGAGCGTTCCGTTTGTGATCTCGCTCTGCTCGAGTGGCGCGTAAATGAGTTCGTCGGGCGAACGATTGAGCCCGTACTGGCGCACATCGCCCGCGACGCCGACCACTGCGAACCAGTGCTTTCCATTCACCGGTTTAATACGGTGCCCGATGGGATCCTGCCCGGGCCAGAAATGCCGGGCGGCGCTCTGACTCACCACAACCACCGGCGGCGATTTCGGGGTATCGGCGTCCGTGAAACTGCGGCCAGACCTGAGGGGCACGCCCAGCAGGCGGAAGTAATCGGGAGACGTCATTTCAAAACTCACAGCGACGCCAGGCGTGGTGGGGCTCGCCACCTGCCCGTCGATCAGCACATGCCCATTCAATCCTCCCGAAGGATCAAGGGGCGGCTTCCAAGTGATCGCTGCGCCTTCAACGCCCGGCAGGATCTGCGTCCGGCTCAGCAGTTGATGATAGAAGTTCGATAGCGCATCCTCGCTCTTGTACTTGGTCCAGTTCAGATTGATGCGCATGGAAAGCACATGAGACAGCTTGTATCCCGGATCGACCGAGAGCAGGTTGTACAGGCTGTGGAGCATGAGCCCGGCTGCTACCAGCAGCACAAACGAGAACGCCACCTGTGCGGCGACGAGCAGATTCCGCACGCCGGTGCCCTGCTGGCTCCCTGCCGCGCGGTCGCCAGCCTCGCGCAATGCCGACAGGCGCGTGTGACTCGCCAGCAGCCCGGGCAGCGCAGCAAACAGCACGCCCGCAACAACGGAGCTGCTCACCCCGAACAGCATCACCCAGCCGTCCAGCCGGATGCCCTGGGCAAGCGGCGTCATGCGCGCCGCATAGGCCACCAGCAGTTTGGCCGAGACGCCAGCGATGGCGAGGCCGACACACGCTCCGGCAAGCGCCACGACGATTGCTTCGGTGGTTAGTTGCCGCACAATGCGCCACGTGCTCGCGCCAGTCGCCATGCGAATTGCCACTTCCTTCGAGCGCCTGACCTGCCGTGAGAGGGCGAGGTTCGCCAGGTTCGCGCAAGCCAGCAGCAGGACCAATCCTGATGCGGCCAGCAGGGCGAGGAACGTGGGGCGCGCGGCATGCGTCAGTTCCTCCTTCACAGTCGTGACGGTCGCAGCGAAGCCGGTCCAGCCCGCATAGCTCTTGGGATAGGCTGCGATCATGCGCGCCCTGATGGTATTGACATCGGCGCTCGCCTGCTCAAGCGTCACGCCCGGCTTCAGCCGTGCATAACCAGAGACCATGCGCATATCGCGGTCCTGGGTCATCTCCGGGCTCATGCGGAACGGGCACGACGATACGGGCATGTAGACCTGGTTGCCATCGGGATAATCCGGCAGCGGAGGCAGCACGCCTATCACGGTATGGGTGCGATCATTCATCTGAAACACCCGACCCACAATGTTGCGGTCGCCGCCGAACTCCTTCATCCAATACGCGTAGGTAAGCACGAGGACGGGGGAAGCATCCTTCGCATCGTCGGCCCCGACAAAGAGGCGGCCCAGAACCGGTTTCACGCCCAGCATGTCAAAGAAATTCGCACTCACCACGCCGGTGACAACGCGCTCGGGGTTCTTCGTCCCCAACAGCGTGAACAGCATGGAGTGATACTCGCTGATCTGTTCAAACGATTTGCTCTGGTCGCGGTAATCGAAGTACTCGGGCACCGAAAACTCGAGGCCATCCGTGCCGGTACGCCTCTCCACCTGGTCGATGTGCACAATGCGGCCCTGATCCACGTAAGGCAGTGGGCGCAAAAGCACGCCATTGATCACGGTAAAGATGGCCGTGTTGGCGCCAATGCCTAGCCCAAGAGTTGCGACCGCCAGCAATGCGTAACCAGGGTTACGCCGGAGCGCCCTTCCGGCATGGCGAATGTCGCGAAAGATGCTTTCGATCCAGCCGAAGCTATTCATCTGCCATATTCGCTCGCGGATCTTCTGGGGGCTGCCGAATTTCACGTAGGCACGGCGGCGCGCTTCCTCTTCATTCAGGCCGCGGCCCACGTTGTCTTCGATCTCGTGGGCGAGGTGCGCTTCCATCTCCTGCATTCGCTCCTTGTCCCAGTAGCGTCTCCGTAGAAATCCGCGCCAACTCATAACTCCCTGCCCTCCTCGAGCACATCGCCCATCACCATGCCGATGGCCTTGGCCATCTGCCGCCACCGGCCGACCTCCGATTGCAACTGCTTTTTGCCTGTCGGCGTGAGCCGATAAAACCGCGCCTTGCGATTGGCATCGCTCACACCCCAGTAGGACGACACCCACCCGCGCTCCTCCAAACGGTGCAGTGCCGGATAGAGGGAGCCTTCTTCCACCTGCAGCAGGTCGTCAGAGCCGCGCTCGATTGCCTTGCCGATGGTGTGCCCGTGAGCATCGCCCAATATCAGAGTGCGCAGCACCATCATGTCGAGGGTACCTTTCAACATGTCGTTGTTGCTCTGGTCGCGTCTCGTCATTCTTTCCCTTCGACTAGAAGTTCTATGGGAAATGAGCATGACACCCCTAGAACTTCTAGTCAAGGGCTTTTTTAGAGGGGGAAGAGTGATTCCAGGACTTTGGGAGTGTCGATGAGCGATTTGGCCTGATATCACCATTGAGAGAACATTTCGAAATAGGGCGGTGTGGTCTCCCGTCTATGCGAGTTATCGCAAACCAGAGCACAGCATGACTATTGGGTTGGGACCCGCCACGAGCTGAACTTCAGTCATCACCATGCGCGAAACGCAGGTTGTTGTCGTAGACTGCCGTTGGCCCGCATTCCGGCCGTGGAGGGCGCGGTTGTCCATACCCGGGCGCGTGTCGCGGCGTTGTGCTTTGTGCCGTGCCAAGTAGAGCTATTTCTTCAATTTACCCAGGCATTTCAGAGTGTGTTGTAGAATTCTTCCACTTCCATGCGAGGTGGGCCGTGGCTTCCGAGCCAGTCAGGGTGCAGCAACCGATCCGCTTCAGCGAAGGTTTTGAGCTTGACCTCCGTCCCCGCAGGTTGCGTCGTGGCCGTCATGTCCTGAAGCTGGAGAGGATCCCATTGGAGATCCTTTTTCTCCTGGTTGAGCGCGAGGGGAAGATTGTCACCCGCGACGAAATCGTCTCGAGGGTTTGGGGCGAAGGTGTTTTCCTCGATACCGACAACAGCATCCGCGGCGCGATCCGGAAGCTGCGCCAGGCGCTGAAGGACGACGCCGAGAGTCCGCGGTTCATTCAAACGGTGACTGGTCTGGGGTATCGCTTCATCGCGCCCGTCGCTCTTTCCGACAACGAAAATCCCTCCGGCGCGTCCAAAGCGATCTCCACAACGAGGCCAATTCTTGAGTCGGAGCCTGATGTCTTTTCGCAGCGCCAAAGACCGAGCCCGGAGGAAGTAACGCAGGATCAAGCGGTGGAAGAAACGACCATTTCCGGGAACAGTCGGCGGCATTGGCAGGCCCACAAATGGAACTACTTGGTAGCGGCGGTTTTGCTCGCAATAGCCGGGATTGGAACCTACAACCTCGCGCGGAGCCATTTGACTCGTCCTGGGAGTCCCAAAATCACTTCCCTTGCCGTTCTGCCTCTGAAGAACTTATCCGGCGACCCCGCGCAGGATTATTTCGCAGACGGTATGACAGAGGAAGTGATCGGACGCCTGGCGATGATCCGCGGCATTCGGGTCATCTCCCGTACATCGGTCATGCAATTCAAAGACACCAGACTGCTGGCTCCTGAAATCGCAAAAACGCTCCGAGTGGATGCCCTTGTGGAAGGATCGGTGATCCGGGAAGGCAATCGGATTCGCGTTCACGCCCAGTTGATCCGTGCATCCACCGACGAGCACTTCTGGTCGGAGACCTACGACCGCGAACTCGGCGACGCTCTCACGCTGGAGAGCGAGGTTGCGCAAGCCATCGCAAGAAGAGTGGAGGTCACTGTCACGGGGGTTGAGCAGGCAAGGCTCACCGCCGCCCGTCCTGTCTCGCCGGAAGTGTACGAGGTGTATCTCAAAGGCCTCTCCACCGCTGGGAACAGCCGGGCCGACTTCGAAACGAGAATCGCCTATTTCGATGAAGCCATCCAAAGGGACCCGACATTTGCGCCGGCTTATGTCGGCCTGGCACGCGGATACGACAGGCTGGGTACAATCCTCGTCGGTGCTGTTCGCCCCAGTGAAACGCGCCCCAAGGTCATCCGCCTCGCTCAAAAGGCGCTGGAACTGGATCCTGACTTGCCCGAAGCGCACCTTTTATTGGGAGAAACGTACATGAGCCTCTGGCGCTGGTCCGAGGCCGAGGCTGAATTTAGGCGCGCCTTCGATTTGAATCCCAACGACCCTGCGGCGAGTGACGGATTAAATGAATGGCTGTTGTGCCACGGACGCATTGACGAAGCGCTGGTTTGGGCCCGCCGTCGACAGGAACTTGACCCTCTTGGAAGATCCGACGAGGTCGGGTGGACTCTGTTCGCAGCGCATCGCTACGACGAGGCAATCCATGAACTTCGAATTGACCTGGCAGCAAGACCGGACGATGGAGGGATCCTGTGGACCCTTGGCGTCGGGCTGATCTGCAATCACGAGGTCGATGAGGCAATCCCTGTGCTGGAAAGGGCAGTTTCCGTCACTCAAGGCAGCCCGGGAGTGACCGGTATGCTCATCTGGGCCTATGCCCATGCCGGGCGCCGCGCGGATGCGCTTAGGTTACTTGAGCAATTGAAGAAGCGTCAGCAGACCGGGTACGTCCCTGCAGCTGCCTTTGTGAGTGCTTATGTAGGACTCGGCGACAAGGGTGAGGCATTTGCGTGGTTTGAGCGCGCCTATCAGGAAAAGTCCAGCATTATGAAATTCCTCAAGGTATTCCCGCCGTACGATTCTTTGCGCGGTGACCCCCGCTTTCAGGATTTGATCCGCCGGGTCGGGCTGAATTGACCTTTAAAGGTAGTTAAAGTGGTAATGTCAAGCGTCAAACAACACACCATTCTTCCTTGGATGTAAGTCGCCTACGCACTCATTGAGGGAAATATGTGGATGGCCCTGGCTCCTGAGCGGGCAAGTTGCCGAAAGACTGGCGTGTCTGACAAGTACCACTTTGTCAGACGCCAACAGGCCGGGGAGCTCCTTGACCAGCTTTTCCGCCGCAATTGGGCGGCCAGGTGGCGCGTGAATGCGGTGACTGCTCTGTCGTTGGTGCCTGAATTGTGCCTGAAGATGTCGGCTGTGGGCGAATTGAGCGATTTTGCCCATCCGTATTATCAATAACTTACGGGTTTCGAGTACCCGGCTGGGGTTCGACCCCTCCAGGCACCATTAAACCAAGAGCTTAGATCTAAGTGGCCTCTTAAAAGTTGGAGAGCCCAAAACCGTTTAGTGGCTGTTGGTCTTCAATAGCATTGCTGTTGCCGATCGACGGGAGCGATCTAAGGAAGAATACTGGCGGCCGTGCTCGCTGGCGCGTCGCGGGATAGCCCGGTCAACGCAACAGGATCACGTAGGCGGCGCCCATGGCGGAGGCGCCTACCACCCCCAGGTGACGTAATCGCTCACGTAGTCTGACTGCGTGAATTCCCGCCCTTGCCGCGCTGAGGTCGAAAGAGCGCACCGGCGTAGGCAGCATTTGGCCAAATACACCGCATGCAGATAACCCACCTGCACCCATAGCCGGTTGGCGGCTTTGGCGGCTCGCTCGCGGAAACCGGGCACAAAAGCCCGCTCGCACTCGGACTTTGCTCTTGTAATGACGCACTGCAGAAGGCCTGTTCCGCACTGCAGAGTACGAGATAGCGTGCCTGCCATGCATCGAGTCGTCCGGAGGAGGGCAACTTCGACCTTGCCAGACGCATCACTGGCGATGGTGAGTATGTGGCCTTGCTGGCCACCGCGGCGTCGTATTGAGTCGTCCATCCGCAGTACAGGTGAACAGGAACTGAGTGGAATGGCGTCAAGCACTTCTACAATAAGTCGTCTCACGACATTATGGGAGACTCCGAAGACCGTCTATGGGTGGTTTGCCACCGTCGATCACAAGACACTCGGCATTCGCTACCTGGTGACGGCGTTTTCATTCCTGATCATCGGTGGTGTCGAGGCGCTGCTCATGCGCCTGCAATTAACGCGCTCCGACATGGCTGTGCTTACTCCCGAGGAATACAACCAGATGTTCACGCTGCACGGCGTGACCATGATCTTCTGGTACGCGTCGCCGATTCTTTCGGGATTCGCGGTGTACCTGGTGCCGCTGATGATCGGCGCTCGCGATATGGCGTTCCCGCGGCTGAACGCTTTCACCTACTGGACGTTTCTACTTTCGGGCATTCTGCTTTATGTTTCTCCGCTGCTGGGGCAGGCGCCGCATGCGGGATGGTTTGCGTATGTGCCGTACACGTTGGCAAAGTACTCGCCCGGCCTGGGGATGGACTTCTATGTGGCGTCGCTGGTGTTTCTCACCATCTCCACAACGGGTGGCGCGATCAATTTCACTGTGACCATTCTGCGGTTGCGCGCGCCAGGCATGGCAATCAGCCGCATGCCGCTGTTTCTCTATAGCACCGGAACGATCTCGTTCGTGATTCTGTTTTCATTGCCGTCGCTCACGGCCAATTGCATCTTTCTCGAACTCGATCGCAGATGGGGCACGCATTTCTTCCAGATCGCCGACGGGGGCGACACGTTTTTGTGGCAGCAGTTGTTTTGTTTCTTCGGACATCCGTGGGTGTACGTGATCTTTCTTCCGGCGACGGGAATGCTGTCGATGATCGTGCCGGTGTTTTCGCGACGGCCCATTGTTGGCTATCCGTTTGTGGCAATCGCGACCATTCTCACCGGCGTCGTGGGCTTCGGCGTGTGGCTGCATCACATGTTCACGGTGGGAATGTCAGACATAGCGATGAGCTTGTTTTCGGCTGGCAGCATGACGGTGAGCATCTTCACGACAATCCAAGTATTCGCATGGCTGGCGACGATCTGGCGAGGGCGGCCGGTTGCGACTGCGTCGATGTATTACGCACTGGGCTCGATTGTGATGCTCGTGATCGGCGGGCTTAGCGGCGTGTTTACGGGCGTTATTCCTGTCGATTGGCAGGCCCATAACTCCTACTTTGTTGTGGCGCATATTCATTACGTGCTGATCGGATCGAATGTGTTCCCCGTGTTTGCTGGCTTCTACTACTGGCTGCCTAAGATGATGGGTCGGCGCATGAACGAGAGGATCGGCAAACTCAGCTTCTGGGTGATGTTCGTTGGCTTCAATCTTGGATTCTTCCCCATGCACAATCTGGGGCTGCTCGGAATGCCACGCCGCATCTACACATATCCCGCGAGGGCGGGCTTCGAGAGCCTGAATGAGTTGGTGACTTTCGGCGCGTTTCTGTTTGGTGTGGGCATTCTTATCAGCATCATCAATCTCTTCTACTCGCTGCGGGTGGGCGCACCGGCGGGTGAGAATCCGTGGAACGCCGACACGCTGGAGTGGTCGGCCACTTCGCCTCCGGCGGTGTATGGATCGGAGCACATCCCGGTGGTGGTGTCACGGCATCCGCGGTGGGACGACTTTGAAGAAGAGGAAGATCCCAATGACGATCGCGTGCTCGACTGGGGACGTCTCACGCCGACGACGACGGTGCTCGATGCGGTCCCGGTAGGGATCGCGACCATTCCTGAAGACTCGTTAGCGCCGCTCGCGATGAGCCTGGCGCTGTTCGGATTCTTCATCGCCATCATTTACCAGGCGATGGGTTGGACCTTGGCCGCAGTAATCACGACGTTCCTGATCGGCTGCTACTGGATGTGGCCGCGCACCGAAGAGGAGGTGGCGGAGTGAGCACGGTCCAGATTCCACCGCCGCAGATGAGCGTCGCTACCCTGCCGCTGGACCAGAAGCGCGGCATGAACGCGATGTGGTGCGTCATCGCGACGGAGTTCATGCTGTTCGTGTCGATGTTTGGCGCGTACTACTATCTGGGCTCGAATAAGGATCGCTGGGCCGACCATGTGGCACCGAAGTATTGGCTGGCGCTGATCCTGCTGGCAATCCTGCTGTCAAGCAGTGTGGTGCTGGCGTGGGGCGAGCATCTGGCCAAAGCAGAGCGGTTCATGGGGGCGCGCATTGCGTGCTGGATCACCGTGTTCATGGGGCTGGGATTCCTCGCGCTACAGGGCTACGAGTACAGCCTGGAGTGGAAGGACGTGACGCCCTACAGCGACTCGTACGGATCGATCTTCTACTCGATTACGACGCTGCATGCCCTGCACGTGATCGCGGGCCTGTTGCTGCTCGCGTACATCGGCATCATGCCGCGCTACGGCTATACCCGGCGAACGCCGCACAAGCCTTACACAACGGTCGCGCTCTATTGGCACTTCGTCGATGCGGTGTGGATTCTGATTGTGCTTCTACTTTACATCATTCCGAACATCCAGAGGTATATGCATGTCCACCACTGAGCAGAATGCGCAACTGCGCGAGGGCAAGCCGGTTCCGCCGCGGAGGCTCTGGTTCGGCATGGCCACGGCGGCGGTCGCGTGGGTGCTGCTGGGGTGCGCGGACATCGTGATCACGTGGCGCGCGTGCATGGTGCAGGAGGACTACGGGATCCCAACACCGCGGCCCGATGTGCGGATCATCTATTTCGTGCTGGCGCTGGTGCTGCTCGCGATCACCGTTTATGCGGGTTTCACATCGTACCGGACCTGGCGCTACCTCTCAGAGCAACAGAATATGCTGCATGCGCACGCGGTAGAGCGGCGCGAGTTCCTTGCTGTGGGCGGAGTGATTGTCGCCCTCACGATGGGCATGGGGATTCTGTGGCTCGCGTTGCCGCCTCTGTTTCTCGACTTGTGCTGGAGGGCGCGATGAGGACGTGGCTCGGCGTCATCGCGCCGGCGTGGATCGCGTTGTGCATGGCGATGGCGGGGTGCAACGAAGGCAAGGTGACGCGCGAGGTCAGCGTGGGGCAGCTTGGGAATGTGGCGCACGGAAAGCAACTGATTGAGGCGTACGGTTGCGGTGCGTGCCACATCATCCCCGGCGTGCATGATGCGCGCGGCAAGGTCGGGCCGCCGCTGCTGTATTTTGCGGAGCGCACGATGATCACGGGCGAGTTGCCCAATACGCCGCCTAATTTGACGCGTTGGATTCAACATCCCCGGCAGGTGGAGCCCAAGACGGCGATGCCGGAGCTGGGCGTAACGCAGGCCGAAGCTAACGACATTGCAGCGTATCTCTACACCTTGAGAGGACGGGAAGGGACATCATGGATCGATTGATTCCAGGTCTCCGGTGGGCGGGAATCGCGGGACTGATTCTCTTGGCCGGGGTGGTAGGGGCACAAAAGGAATCGGCAAACGGAACTACGATGAATGTTCCTGGTGCGATGCCAAATGTCCACGTGGTTTCGCCGCTGGCTAATGGGCAGTGGACCATGCCGGCGGGCGACTACGGCAACCTGCGCTATTCGCCACTGTCCCAGATCAACACCACCAACGTGCAGAACCTGCGCGTGGTGGCAAATATGACGGACGGAATTCCGCACGGGCACGAGGGTGGGCCTCTGGTGGTGGGCAGCACGCTCTATATGGTCACGCCATTTCCCAACAATCTCTACGCATTCGATTTGTCCAAGCCACACTTCCTTTTGAAATGGGAATACCAGCCGCACCCCGATATCGCTTCTCAAGGCGTGGCTTGCTGCGACGTGGTGAATCGCGGCGCCAGCTACGCAGACGGCAAGATCATCTACGCGCTACTCGACAATCACGTGGTTGCTGTCGACGCGCAGACCGGGCATGAAGCGTGGCGCACGCAGGTGGGAGATATCCATTTCGGCGAGACCACAACGATGGCTCCGATCGTGGTGAAGAACCTAGTGTACGTGGGCAACAGCGGCGGGGAGCTGGGCGTGCGCGGCAAGCTCACAGGACTCGATGTGAAGACCGGCAAGGTCCAGTGGATTGCGTGGAGCACCGGTTCGGATCAGGATGTGCGCATCGGATCGGACTTCAAACCGTTCTACGCACACGAGAAGCAGGGCAAAGACCAGGGCATCAAGTCGTGGACGCCGGGGCAGTGGAAGATTGGCGGCGGCACCATCTGGGGCTGGATCTCGTACGATCCCGAACTCAATCTCATTTATTACGGCACTGGAAATCCGGGACCATGGAATCCTGACATGCGTCCGGGTGACAACAAGTGGACTGTGACGATTTTCGCGCGCGATGCGGATACCGGCATGGTCAAGTGGGCATGGCAGCTGGGTCCGCATGACGAGTGGGATTATGACGAGATCATGGAGAACATCCTCGTCGATATGCCGTGGAAAGGGCAGATGCGCAAGCTGCTGATTCATCCCGGCCGCAGTGGCTTCATGTACGTGGTGGATCGGCAGTCGGGTGAGCTGCTGTCAGCATCGACATACGAGCCCACGAACTGGGCAACCGGTTACGACCTGAATACCGGACAGCCCATCGAAGTCAAAGAGAAAGAGACGCACTTCGGCAAATATTCAACCGACATCTGCCCTTCGTCGACCGGCGCAAAGGACTTCATTCCGTCATCGTTCTCGCCGCGCACGGGACTCGTGTACATTCCGGCGCACAACACATGCATGGATTACATGGGCACGGCGGTGAACTACATCGCCGGCACGCCGTACCTGGGTGCGAGCGTGCGCATGTATCCCGGACAGGGCGGCTACCAGGGCGAGTTGGTCGCGTGGGACGTGGCGCAGGGCAAGAAGGTTTGGAGCGTGAAGGAGCCTGACCTTCCCGTGTACAGCGGTGTGCTCTCCACCGGCGGCGATCTCGTTTTCTACGGCACCATGGACGGCTGGTTCCGTGCGCTCGATGCGCACAGCGGCAAGGTGCTTTGGCAATTCAAGACGCCTTCCGGCATTGTCGGGAATCCGGTCACGTTCACAGGGCCCGATGGCAAGCAATATGTCGCCATCTACTCCGGCGTCGGCGGCTGGATGGGCGCAACGGCGCTGCCTGATGTGTCGACGGACGATCCATACGCAGCGCTTGGCGTGGTTGGCGCGATGAAGAAGATCAAGACGCTCAGTCCTCCTGGAGATCTGCTCTATGCCTTCGGTCTATAAGCGTGCGCTGACAATTTGTGCACTGGCGGCAGTCGCTGTGTCGCGGGGCGTGGCGCAGATGCCCGCGCCGGCCCTACCGCACATCCTGCGCGTCTGTGCGGACCCAAACAATCTGCCCTACTCGAACGATCAGCAGCAGGGGTTCGAGAATCGGATCGCCGGTCTCATCGCAAAAGACTTTGGAATGGAGGTCAAATACTTCTGGTTGAGGCAGGGCGAAAGATTCTTCAAGCGGACATTGAACAGCGGTGTCTGCGATGTGGTGATGGGCGTGCCGACGGGCTTTGATGAAGCGGCGACGACGAAGCCGTACTATCGCTCAACCTACGTCTTTATGACGCGCCGCGACAGTCATCTGGACATAGCGTCGCTCGACGATCCACGCCTGCGCAAGCTTCGCATCGGCGTGCACATTCTCGGGGATGCCAACGACAACACGCCTCCGGTGAATGCTCTGATCAGCCGCGGCATCGTGAAGAATCTTGTGGGCTACAGCATTTTCGGGAATCTGACTGAGAAAGACCCTCCGGCGGACGTGATTCGCGCGCTCGAAGACGGCAAGGTGGACGTGGCGATTGTGTGGGGGCCATTGGGCGGCTACTTCGCGCAACTCAACCGTGCCGCTGACCATCACGCCGATGGCGGCCGACACGAAGCATCCTGACGTGCCATTCCAGTTCGACATCGGCATCGGCGTGCGCGAGCGCGACACGGGCTGGCGCGACCTGCTGGACCGCGAGCTCGACCGCAGGCAAGCCGACATCGATCGCATCCTCAATACCTTCGGCATCCCACAGGCAGCGAGACCGGTGGACGCCGCCAAGGCCGGAGGTGAAGTGGGGAGGACTGAATGAAGAGCATCAGCGTACTGGTGTGTGCCGGATCGCTCCTGGTGTGGGCAGCGGGATGCCACCGGTCCTCCAACTCGAACTCCGTTGCGGTGAATGGCCCCGCGATTACAAGCAATCCGGTGGGGCCGGTGCCGGGCGGCGTGCAGGATATTCAATATCCCACGAACCCATATATGCAGGATCCCGTCGCGCTGCAGGATGGACGCCGCCTCTTCGATTGGTACAACTGCTCTGGTTGTCACGGAGGGCACGCAGGGGGCGGCATGGGGCCGAGCCTGCGCGATCCCGTGTGGATCTATGGCAACCGCGACGACCAGATCTTCGACACCATTGCACACGGACGCTCGAAAGGTATGCCATCGTGGGGCAGCAAGATTCCAGAGCAGCAAATCTGGGAATTGGTGGCTTACATCAAGTCGATGGGCACGCCCGAGGAGCCCGATCCGCCGGTCGAGCCGGCGCACGAGCAGATGCCCAATCCGCAACAGGAAGAGAAGCCGAGCGTAGCCACGCAACCCCCCGCAGCGGAGACGCACTGATGCTGCGCAGGGTATTGAGCGTAGTCGTGCCGGGTGCGGCGCTGTTGGTGATGGCCGGCTGCCATGCGCTGCAATCGACATTCGATTCGCATGGGCCAGCCGCGGAGCGCATCTCGCACCTGTCGCTGTTCATGACGGTGCTGTTCGTGGTGATCACGGCCATCATGTGGCTGCTCTTTGGCTACGCGTTTTACCGGCGGCGCGGCGATCTCACGGAACACGCGCCGATTGACACGAGCGGCGGTGAAATGTGGATCGCGGTGGGAGGCATCGCAATTCCCCTGATCGTACTCAGCATTCTGTTCGTGTGGGGTCTCGCGCTGCTGCGGGCATTTCCCATCCATGGCATGCATGGCGGTCCGAGCCACAGCATGATGGCACACAGCATGAAGCCGGACATCCTCATCGTGGGCCATCAGTGGTAGTGGGAGATTCACTATCTGAATGACGATCCGTCGATGCAGGTCACCACCGCTAACGAGTTGCATTTGCCGGTGGGAAAGCCGGTGAACATCCGCCTGGAGACGCGCGACATCATGCATTCGTTCTGGGTGCCTGCGCTGCACGGCAAGGTGGATCTGATTCCCGGGCAGCCGAACTTTCTGCGCATCGAAGCCGCGGAGCCGGGCGAGTATCAGGGCCAATGTGCCGAATATTGCGGGGCCGAGCACGCGCGGATGCGCATCCTCGCTGTTGCGCAGACGCCGGATGAGTATGAGGCGTGGCTGGAGGCGCAGCGGCAGCCGGCAAGCGAGCCCACGACAGATGCAGCGAAAGCCGGCGAGAAGGTCTTCCTGGACGGCCCGTGCTCAATGTGCCACACGGTCCGCGGTACGCAGGCGGGTGGAACGGTGGCGCCCGATCTTACGCACATCGGCAGCCGCCAGATGATCGCGGCCAACTACTACAAGAACAACGACGCGTATCTCGAGGCGTGGATCACTCATGCGCAGTCGCTGAAACCTCAGGCAGAGATGCCGGACCTTACACACTTCACCGGCGAAGAGCTGGCCGAGCTCGTTGCTTATCTGCGCCAGCTTCAATAGATCGGACCTCAGGAGAAATTCGATGATTGCATCGGCAAACCGATTTCGATTTGTGATCACCCTAAGCGCGGCATGGGCGGCTCTGCCGCTGGTTGCGCAGGTGAAGCCTGATTGCACGGGACTGCCGGATGCCGGCCGTCTACGTACCGTGATCCAAAGCGTCGTGAAAGAGGGCGCGTCGAAGAACGGCGGCATGGGTAATCAGGAGTGGGCCGCGGTGGTGAATCGCGACGGCATAGTATGCGCGATTGTGTTCAGCGGCAACACGCGAAGCGACCAGTGGCCGGGCAGCCGCGTGATTGCTGCGGAAAAGGCGAACACTGCGAATGCGCTGAGGGGCCGCGATTACGCATTGTCAACCGCCAACGTCTACGCCGCGGCCCAGCCCGGTCAGAGCCTCTATAGCCTGGCGACCGCAGCGCCTCCCAATCCGCTCGCGGTGTTCGGGAACCCCACAACATTTGGGACACCCAGGGATCCGATGATCGGCAACGCGATTGGCGGAATCATTGTGTTTGCGGGCGGTCTGCCGCTCTATGCGAGTGACGGCAAGATCGTTGGAGGGCTCGGCCTCAGCGGCGACACGTCCTGCACCGACCATGTGATTGCGTGGAAGGTGCGCCACGAGCTACACCTGGATGCGGTGCCGATGGGCCCCAGTCCCGATCACAACGACAACATGGTTCTGGATTTCCAGAACGGAGCGAGTCAGAGCGGCTTCGGACACCCTTCATGCAAAGGGGGAAATCAGGCTGATGCGATCATCCAGGATCTCTCTAAGAACTATCCTACCGGCCCGAGATAGAAATGAGTCTTAGTATCGCCCACAGTGGTACCTCAATATTCCTGCGTACCCAGTGCTGGATCGCACTTGGGCGAGCGGCATTCCAGTTATTTATGCGGCTTATGGCCGTGAGTAGGCAAGGTGGTGCCAGTCGCTCATTGAAGACTGCTTTATCTTGCGGAGCCGACCCTCTTGGCTGCTTTGGTGCTCTTTGATCGATGCGCCGGCCATTGCAAGCCAGGAGCAGAATGTGTGCCAGTTTGAATGCCAGACATAGTTCCTAATCTTCGCCTCTTCCAAACACGGTTGGAACCAGGATTGGATGTCGAATCGGCCCTGCGATCCCTCGCGCGGAAACACTCCGAATGCGATACAAAGCGGACTCGTCCGGCCGCCTTAATGACAAGGGGCAATTCACTTTCTGCGCTCGGACCGCGTGATCTTCATCTTCGGCAGCGCACCCCGGGTCACGCGCGGCCGCATAGCCGCTCTGTTCGAACCTGTTTGCGCCAAGGCATTTCAGAGAGTCACGACGATGCATCGGGGCCTCCAAACTTTCCCCGCAAATCGGTTCTCCTCTAATCAGGGTTCACGCGTTTTCCACCTCAAATTCGTATAGGAGTACGCTCACAGGTGGGGCCTGCACAGTCTCAGGGAATTCCGTCTGCTCAGTCTCAATGATCTTGACTTGAGGCTCCTTCCCCGCCTCGTTGGTGGAGTTAATGCCGGGGGGCGCGATCTTGTACAGTTTGCCCCGCTCGCCGAGTTTGATTCCTCTGATCCTCGCGGTCAGGTTGTGGTCTTCCTCAGTTGGGTTCACAATCGAGATGAGCAATCGTTTGCGGTCACCGGAGAACGCGGCGAGAACGTCCAGCGGATATGTAGGACTTCCAGTGGGCGTGGGGCCCTTGTCCACAAAATCGGTGCCCCGCACCTGCTGCTGAGGCGAATCGCCATCGATAGGGACCGGGCGCGCATTGGGGAAGTGCGTTTGCATCAACTTCATCACGACTCCCTCAGCCGAAAAGCCCACACCCTCGCCGCTGATATCCGTCAGCACCCGGAGACCTCCCGTCGCGCAACTGGCCGAAACTTTCTCAGAGTGGCGGAACATTTCATGGAGGCAAAGTGCGTAGGAAAGCGGGGTAAGCATACCCGGCAGTGGATGATTCTGGCCGTCTGCGGAGCGCGGACGGTTCCCCCACTCATCAAAGATGAACTTGATATCCCGCTCTTTCAGCCAAGGCATCTGCTCCACGTACCGTTCCCAACAGTCGAAAGCTACCCCAATGCGATTCGCCAGCCTACGGGCTTTGAATTGCAGGGCATCCTGGACATCCACATAAAGTTGCTGTTCTTTATCGAAAGCCAGGTTGGGGTAGGCGTAGGTGTGCTCGGACAGATTGTCGATATTCTTGGCGCATTTTTTCAACAGCCATCCATCCCAGTCGTACACAGATCCGAACTCGTAGGGCAGCCGTTCGGTGATCGGCGGCTCCCATATACTGGGAAAGAAGTTGCCCTTTTTCTCTGCGCCCCCCACTGACTTTTCCGCGATGCTGGCACCGGAGACGGTAACTTTGATATTCGGATCAACCGCCTTCATTGCCTCAGCGATCGCATTGTGCTTGACCCAAATACGCGGCCTTCGTACGGTCGGTGAGCTCCGATTCGCAACCTGGATTGGCGTATGCCGTGCGGCTCGGTCGAATCGATTTTCACGCGCGGGCTATGCATGCCGACGAAAGGCCTCTCGGTATCCATTTCGACCGTTCCCTCCGGCCCAACCGGCTTGAACGGTTCACCAAAGAACCGTCGGAAAAAGGGATTCGTTGGAGCCGGAGTGGGAGCGCTGGTGATCGGGTTGGCGAATTTTCTGTCGGTCAACACTTCGGCCCAGACCTGGGTTGTGGCCGGTTCCATATAACCGCCAAAGATCATCGGGCTAATGGGCGCTCCACTCTTACTCGCATCGACCGTCGCCTGGATATTTCCAGCCGAAGCTGCGAAAGCTTTCATCGGTGCCCGCAGGATCGCCGTCCCGGCCACCGATGCTGCGATGAATTCGCGCCGATTCATTGGCATCATTTCTCTCCCCATCTAGAAGTTCTGTGTCCACGCTGAGTTCGCTGTGGTGATTCAGTGCGTGAAATGCTACATGCGCCACTTTCGGCAAAGCACCTCGCCGTGGGTAACAACGGACCCTCACCCCATTCACTCCATTGCGCAAAATCACTCGCGCATGACAGAGTGTCCGGGTCGATAAGTGAACTGACTATCGGGAAGGGTGAGTTCCGCAGCGAAGGAGATTATAGTGGCTTCGACCTCGGACTGGCGTACGAATCGGACCGGGGCTGAAACGTCGTTTCCCGTGGCAGCAAACGATCGTCTTCATTAATTCGGTTCGAGTCGCAGTGGTTGATCTTAGGCCCGATTCAACCAACCGCCGGTAAAGCCTGCTCGCCTCAAACCACGCACCAGATTGGGTACTTTGCGCATCGCATTCCAGATGATCCCCGTCTTGTAATTCGCAATCATGCCCAGGATCGGCCCCTGATTGTCGCTCAGGTAGTCACTGTCAACCCAGCCTAAGCGGCCATCAACGCGGCCTGACCTAAGACTGACATGGGTATCACGGAAGCTGGGATTGAACGAATCGAAAAAGCCGTACTTGCCATACAGGCGCCCACCTTGGAAATTGTGCAAGGCCCGGGCCGCAGGGATGCAAATCTCGGGTGCAAACGGAATCGAGGCTAGCGGGGCGTTGGGAGCAAGGGTGCCGTGGTCATCCTCATCAGGCATGCCTTTCGGTCCATAGGCCGCGTACCCCTCGAATTGCGTCGGTTTACCCTTGAAATTGATGACCAGATCCCCTGGACCATCGGAGGCGGTGAGACCCCAGATGTCCTTGGAATAGCCATCCCAACCCATGGGATTGGCAAGAGCGTAGTCGCGCTGCGCATAGGTGGCGCGGCGGGAATTCTCAAAATAGTCGAATCCCTCCGCGCGCGTGGTCGCATCATAGATTCCGCGATAGTCAATCCACACAGCCCCGTAGTAATGCGCGAAGTGAGGCGCAAAGGAAAGGTACCGATTCGCACCTTCTCCGCGCCAATATTCCGGGAAGCGGGCAGCCCATGCCTCATACGCGCCATCCCTGGCCGGGTGCGAACGTGATCCAAGCGCGAGGAGGTAGAGCGCCATGCCCTCGTTATAGCCATCCCAATTTCGTCCGATAAAGCCGCTCTCCGGATGCCAGCCCATCGAGATGGCTTTGCCGCCCGTGCTATTGGCCTGCATCCAATCCCATTCTGTGCGATCCAGCAGATGTTGCGCGAGTGCACGGATCTCGTCTTCCTTCTCATCCTTCCGGTCGAACCAGCCTTGCGCTAATGCAATGCCCATTTGCAGCCAGCAGGTATCAATGGTTGAAAGTTCCCAATTTGGGGAGCGTAGGCCAGTCTCCATATCGATAAGGTGGTAATAGAATCCACGATAGCCAGCGGTGCCAGTCCGTTGTTCTCCCTGCGGTAGTTGCTCGAAGAACCGCAGCGTTCGAAGCGTGATGTCCCGTGCCTGATCGCGTGTGATCCAGCCGCGCTCAACGCCGATTGGCCACGCGGTGAGCGCGAAGCCCGTTCCTGTGATGCTGCAAATGGATGGTGTCGACCAACGATCCGCCATCAGGCCGTTGGTATGGTTCACAAGTTCCCAGTAGAAGTTGAAAGTGCGATGCTCGATATCGCTGAGCAATTGGGGATCCGAGCGGCGCACCGTAACAGCCTTCGCCCATATCGGAGCAGAAACAATCCCGGCGACAGCAGCGCTGAGGAAAGTGCGGCGGGTCAGCGTTGGAGCCTCACTGCTCATCTCCAGCCAGTGTAACGGAGAGGACACCAGAGCCGCGGTATCACGGTCGCTCAAGGGCCAGATTCTCATCCAGAAGATGTTCGGCCAGACGGCTGAGCGACATGGCCAAGACACATCGTGTCGTCGCCATTTCGCAGGGCAGGCACGGCCTCAGCGGATACTGATACGCGCTGGACCCAGGAACAGATGGCCGACGACGTCGCGGCGTTGCTCGGCAAGATTCGTGTGCCGGTGCAATTGCGCGGTGAGAAATGCCCAATGATGAATACAGGAGGCGTCTTCTGTAGAGATTGAATCAGCGCGAGGTGCTGAAACGTTGTACAAGTAGCGGCATCAGGAATAGGATCGCGAAGATTGTAGTTATCATACCCCCGACGACAACCCGCGCCAATGGTTGCTGAGCCTGCGCTCCGATCCCATTGGAGACAGCCGCAGGCAACAGCCCGATGCCTGCAGCCATGCAGGCCATGATGACAGGGCGCATCTCCTCGAGACAGCCCCTTTCCAAGCCCGACTCGAAGCCTTCTGCCCCCTGCGCGCGTCTTATGCCTTCTAAAAACACCACCGCCCCAAGCGTTGCCACGCCTGTTAGCGATGTGAAGCCAACCGCAGCGGAGATGCTGAATGAAGTGCCAGTGAGATAGAGCGCGACTACACCGCCGATGGCTGCGAACGGGAGCGTCGCGAGTACGATGAAGGCATCGCGCCAGCTGCGGAACTGGACATACAGAAGCACCAGAATCACTGAGAGGCTAACGGGAAGAACAATCGCGAGACGCAACTGCTCCTTCTTCAGGCTGTCAAATTCGCCTGCCCAGGTGTATTCGTACCCCGGTGGGAGCTTCACCTGGTCGGCCAACCGGGTTTGGAGGTCATGGATGGCTCCCGCCAAGTCGCGGCCGCGCACACTGAACTTGATTGGAATGTAACGACGCCCGCCTTCGTGGTAGATCATGAATGCGCCACTGCGGATGCTTACGTCTGCGACAGTGCCCAACTGTACCTGGTTGCCGTTCGAGGTGGGAACCAAGATACGAGAGATCTCCTCAGGCGTGCTGCGGAATGCAGGGGAATAGCGCACGCTAAAATCGAAGCGCCGCTCGCCATCCAAAATCTGCGTTACCGGCGCTCCGCCAACTGCAGCTTGGACGACATTGTTGACGTCCTGCGGTTGGAGCCCATAACGGGCGGCTCTGGAACGGTCGATGGAGACCAGCAGACTGGGCTGCCCCGATACATCGAATACCCCCACATCGGCGATTCCCGAAACGCTATTCATGATGCTGGCGATGCGGGTGGCGATGGCGGTGAGCTCATCCAGATCAGTTCCGAAGAGTTTGAGGGAATTTTCGCCTTTAACTCCAGACATCGCTTCCTCGACATTGTCCTGGATGTTTTGCGAAAAGTTGAAATCTACCCCGGGGTACTGATGTAGATTGACCTCGACCGCCTCGATCAATTTCTCCTTACGACCTTGAAACTGCGGACGCCACTGGCGGCTCGGCTTCAGGTCGGCAAGAAATTCGATGTTGTTGAAAGTGCTCACATCTGTCCCATCATCTGGACGCCCCATTTGCGAGACTACCTGCGATATTTCTGGATAGGCGCGGAGGGTGGATCGGATAGCATCCGCCATTCTGGAGGAAGTCTCGAAGGAAATGTCCTGTTGCATGTCAGCCCGGATCCAAAGATTGCCTTCTTCAAGCGCAGGCATGAATTCACCCCCAACGCGCGTGAAGAGAAACAGCCCTCCGCACAGAGCCACGATGGAAAACAACCCTGTTGTCCGGCTGAAGCGTAGCGCCCGCCGCAAGCTGCTCGAGTAATGCCTCCGGAAGAAGGCGCTCAGGCGCGTTTCATACACTTTATTCGCCCCTTTTCTGACGAAGGCCACAGAGCCGAGAACCGGAGCAAAGAGTAAGGCAAACATGAGTGCACCGGTCAAGGCAAATCCATAAGTGACGGACATCGGAGCGAAGATCTTTCCCGGGACTCCCTGCATCGTAAATAGGGGAATGAAAGCGACGAGGATGATAAGCGTGGCGAAGAGCACTGGCCTGGCTGCTTCGGCAACACCAATCGCAATTAGATGATTGACGTCTTCACCTTCATTGCGGCGCGAGACCTTACGATAGACACTTTCGAGAACTACGATCGAAGCGTCCACAAGGATACCGAAGTCGATCGCACCGATCGAAATCAGGTTAGCCGACTGGTCCGTCAACACCATCATGCTGAAAGCGAAGAGCACGGCAAATGGAATGGTGATGGCGGCGATGACGGTAATGCGCCAGTCGCCCAGCATGGTCAGTAAGACCAAAGTAACCAGTGTTAGTCCCAGGATGACGACGTGGCGCACGGTGGAAGTGGTCACATGAATCAGGTTGGAACGATCGTAGATGGGCTTGATCCTCATTCCTGGCGGAAGCAAATTACCTTGATTGAGCGCATTGATCGTATGGCGCAGGGCGGCCAGCGCGGGGAGCGACTTGGTACCCTTGTTCATGAGCACAATGCCTTCCACAATATCCGGCTCGTTATCCCGCCCGACTTTCCCAAGTCTCGGCTGGCTGCCTTCCCGCACGTCGGCCACGTCGCTCAGCAGGACCGGCACACTGTTTCGCTCGGCGATCACAATGTTCCGCATATCAGCCAGCGAACGCAGAAGACCGACGCCGCGAACGTTCACGCTCTGGCTGCCGATGGTAAGGTAGTTGCCGCCGGCATTGGTATTGCTGTTCTGCACAGCGCTGACCACTTGCGTCATCGTGACCCCGTACGCCAGCAATTTTGCCGGATCGATTTCGGCCTGGTATTGGCGCGTGGTCCCTCCAAACGTAGCCACGTCCAGGATGCCCGGAACCT
This sequence comes from Acidobacteria bacterium AB60, assembly GCA_008682415.1. GTDB lineage: Bacteria > Acidobacteriota > Terriglobia > Terriglobales > Acidobacteriaceae > Telmatobacter. The sequence continues at coordinate 168,153 of VANK01000011.1, forward strand.
GCTTGATCTCGCGCACTAGGAGCCAATCTTGAGTGGCCTTTAGCTCATTCAGGGAATAGCCAGGCCCAGTGAGCTGGTAACGGTAGATTTCGCCCACCGGAGATTCCGGTGAGAGCTGCGGCTGCAGACTCTGCGGCAATGTAATTTGCTGGACACGGTTAAGCGCTTCTTGGCGGTCAACGAAGTAGTCGCTCGCAAAATCGAAGTACATCTTCACGTCGCTCAGCCCGAAAATGCTGATGGATCGGATCTGATCCAAGGCCGGAGTGCCATTCAACTGAGTCTCGAGCGGCCGGGTTACGAACTGTTCCATCTCCTCAGCGGACCAAGAGGGGTTCTGCGTAATGAATTCAACCATGGGGGGCGAGGGGTCGGGATAAGCTTCGATGTCGAGCCGAGTGAACGCATAGATACCCAAAGCCATCGCGACTAAAAAAACAATCACGACAACATCGCGAAAGCGGAGCAGCAGATGGACGATCTTGAGCATGATTATTCGCTTCCGGAGGAGCGCAACAGTTCAGCGCCGCCAGTCACTACCTTGTCACCATCGTTTAGGCCCTGAAGGATTTGATCGCTGTCGGCGTGAGTCTCGCCGAGAGTGACATTTCGATGCTCATATTTTCCCGGAGCGGTCTGAACAAACACGAAGACGTCATTACCGTTACGGATGACCGCGGAGGCGGGCACTACGATCGCGTCGTGCAATTGCCCGGTCAAGCTGAGGTTTGCGTACGCGCCTGGTTTGAGGCGATGTTCTGGATTAGGAATCGCGACCCGCACCTTGAGAGTTAGAGTCACAGGATCTACGGCATCGGAGATGTTCTCGACCTTTTCGTGTAGCTGCCAGCCCGGGTAGCCGTTTACGGTCACGGTTGCCGGCTGCCCTAGGTGCACGTTCGCCTGGTCGCGCGGATAGAGGTCTCCCACCACCCAGATGGAATCGATATCCGCAATGGTGGCGATCGAGGTGGCGTTGTCGAGTGACCGCTGCAACTCGCCTGTTCCTGTGCCAACATCCAGCACCACGCCGGAGATGGGCGAGACGATCGGAACCAGATCTGTGACGTCGTCTTCATTAAAGCCCAGCAGGTGCAAAGTCTGGCGGGTGCGCGCCAGATCCGCGTGGTCGGCATCGTCGAGCGCCTTAAGGTCATCGTAGTCTTTCTGCGCCATGACTTCGTGAGCGAGCAGTTCCCGGGCGCGGGCCAGCTGACGGTCTGCGCGGGCCGCCTCAACTTTCGCCTTCTCGTAGTCCGAGCGAGCCTGCGTCGCCTCTGTGCTCTCCAGAGAACCAATGTTCTGACCTTTGCGGACTTCCTGGCCGGGAAGGATGCGCAACGCGACCACGCGTCCGCTGATCATTGGGTAGATATGGACGATCTTCGTAGGGTTGGCCATGAGGTGGGCAGGCAAATCAATCTGCGCGCCCACAGACTGACGTTTGACCACCATGGTTTCAAGCACCTGCTGCTTGGGGATGTCGGTTCCTATCGGCGCCTGTCGGCGGCACCCGGACTGTGACACGAAGAGGCACGCGGCGATCGCGAACCCTTGGGCTCTTCTCATGGTGCCACCTCCGTGGCCGCGGCATAGCTGAGCTGATGAATGCTGAGCCAGACCTGCAGGTTGGCGGCAAGTGCGTCGAGATGAATCTGGCGATAGTCACGCAACCCATCGAGGTAGTCCAGTAGGGTCGCCGCTCCGTGTCGGTAACTGAACTCCAGGTTGCTGCGTACCCGTTCCGACTCCGCGAGGTAATGGCTGTTGTAGCGCTCTGCGACACGACGGGCACTTTCATAGGCTGCCCAAGCCTGTTCCACATCGCTAATGACCTGATTGCGGGCAGCCGTTTCCGCCATGCGGAATGATTGTGCCTCATAGCGCGTCCGTTGCTTTTCGCCTTGATTGCGATCAAACACCCGCAGAGGAATCGAGATCTGGAACCCGGCGCTGTTATAGACGCCGACTCGCTCGAATTCCGCGCCAAGGGTCGGATCTGCGGTCGCTCCGGCATCCGCTAACTTCACGTTCGCGTTAGCCAGGTTCACAGACTGCTCCGCAGCAAGGTAATCTGGCCGGTGAGTCAGTGCCTGCTGTTCCAGCGTATCCAGGGTTGAGACAATCCCGCGCCGATCCAGTTCGCCCGCGATATGGAAGTCCGGATCGGGCCTTTCCAGTCCCATGAGCAGTTGCAGCGCGTCGCCGGCCTGCGTCAAGTTGAGCTGGGCCGTATCGAAATCCGACTCGAACTCAGCAAGTTGCAGATCGATGCGTTCGAAGTCGGTCTTGCTAATGTCGCCGGCATCAAGCCGGGCCCTACTTAGTTCGACGGTCTTGTGATAGCTCTCCAGGTTCTCGTGAGCAATATCCAGCGCGCCTTTAGCCGCCAGCATATTGGTGAACGCGTTCTTCACCTGAAGGACGGTCAGCCGCTGCTGATCGTTGTATTGACTTTCGGCGACCCCGATGGTGCTCCTGGCTATATCAAGCCGCCACCTGCGCTTCTGTCCCCGCTCAAAGAGCCGTGACACGTTGCCGACGTAGGAATAAGGACTGCTGGGATTGTTGGCAGGAAGAGAAACATCTGCTCCAGACACAGTGAATGTGGGGTTGACTCGCAATCCGGCCGTAACCTCGCTGGACCTGGTGGCGTCAACGTGCCGGGCCGCGGACAAAAGCAATGGGTTTCGTGCCTTCGCGATATCGAGCACTTGTTGAAGCGTCATTGGTGACGATGCCGGAACTTGGGCGGCTGCGAGGGGCCAAAGCACGAGCGACGCCATGATCGACCACAGCGTAGATAAGCCAGATTTCATGAGCGTGTCCATTGGCGAGCGTATGCTGCTCGGTTCTTCTGGAGGAAAACTGGGGATCTATCAGGAAGGAGACACTAAACGACGGGGGGCGGTCGCGATAACATGCGGGAACCGTATCCGAGCTCAAAACGTAGGGTCGGATCGCTGCCTGGTAGAAACGCAATCGTACGCCATGGTGAAGGGCGGTAGAGGTATGGAGAATCATTTGGAACCGGGTGAGTGCTTTGTAGCCAGGTTCCAGCTTCGGAGTGCCGGTCGCATTTGTCCCAGATCCGCTGAACCTCTGCCGGACAATTAAATGCTTGGATATCGTCTGTAATGGAGATGACTGGCAAAAGAATAGCGGATAGCATTGCCAGCGCAACGAATCGAACCGCCGGTCCTCGTCGCAAAAACGATTTTCGGTGTGAACGGCAGAGACCGATACAGAGTCCCCAGATAGCTACAGACACCGTTAGCCAGATCAAATTGAGGATGATTTCCACAGGCTCGATTCAAATTCTACACGAACAGGAGGGATTCATTTCTCAACCAGGCTGATTGCCGGCGACTTGCCCCTCAACGGCGCAAATATTCGAGCGAGTAGACGCTGGCGGGATCGATCGGGGACACGAGTATCCCCAGAGATTTCAATTGCATGTAATTCTTCCTCCACCGCTCTGGGCTCATCACCCCGATGTCAGACTCATCACCCTTGCTCCCGGTGATGAATGCTCCCCTCTTCAGCGCTTCGGCAGTATAGGACTCCTGAGCCGGGTTGAGTGCGGGGTTGAGCGTAAGCAGGTAGGCATTGGTTGGACCTGGGTCCTTCAGATAATCCCGCCATCCGAGAATACTGGCGCGGACAAACTTCGCTACGACATCTGGGTGTTGCGCTGCAAACTGTCGTGTGGTGAATTGCACCCGGTATGGATCGTATCCAGAATCGCTGATGAGTAGAGTGCGCACCGTCGCGCCCGCCTGCTTGGCGAAGAATGGTTCACTTGTAATAAAGATCTGCTGGACGTACCCGGGATCAGCGAGGAAGTTTGCGATGGACAGTGTGGTCGGAACCTGCCGCACCTGGTGCAGCCCATAGCGACTGATCACGTATTTGAGCCATGTGGCGCCCGTCTGTGCTGCGATCGTGTGACCATCGAGGTCTTTGAACGCGCGAATCGGTGACTGCTCATGAACCATGACCGCCTGGGGATCGTGCTGCATGGTTGCGGCAACCGCTAGCAGCGGCAGTCCGTTGGCGTTCCACTCCAGTATCTGGTCGCTCGATCCAAGCCCGAACTCCGCCTTGCCAGTTGCCACTTGCTGCGCCACACTCCCATACTGCGGAAGTGGAAGGATTGTTAGGTCCAGTCCTTCGGCTTTGTAATATCCCGATTGCTGGGCCGCGAAGAATCCGCCTACCTCCGGCTGAGGGTACCAGTCGAGTTGCAGGCGCACCATTGTTCGCGCGCTTCCGACTTCGCTCCGGCCAGAACGGCAACCTGCGACGCAAAGAACTGTTAGCACCGCTAATACCGGCGCACCACTGCGGATCAGTAAAAAGGCCAGGCGCAACATTGAGCTATCGAGGACCGTTCCTTGAGATGACCGTACCACAGGACAACATCCTCCACGCACTGATCTGTGTGGTGCAGGTCATCCCGCATGCAGTTCTGGAGACGCTTGCGCAATTCTTTATCCCGTCTTGACTCCCGGCATGTTAGTTTCAGCCCATGGATTCAGCCCCACTCGTTGGGCGTCCGGTGGTTTCTGCTCGCCGTCGCGATCTGCCTGTGCTTGATCAAGAGCGTATGGCGTCGATAGCCGCGTTTACAGCGAGAACCATGCTCACTGAGGATCCCCGCCCATTTGGAGCAATGATCGTTCACTCGAAGACGGGCAATGTGCTAACGCGCGCACTGAATTCCGTGCGCCGGCGCTATGATCCAAGCGCGCACGCAGAAGTGCAGGCCATCCGGCGGGGGGCCCGCCGCTTGAAACAACTCTCGCTTGCTGGACACACTCTCTACACAACCTGCGAGCCTTGCCCCATGTGTATGAGCGCCGCACTTTGGGCCAGGCTGGATCGAGTGGTTTACGGAGCAACGATTGCCGACGCCAATCGCCATTGCAACCAGATTCAAATCCCCGCCGCAGAAGTAGCTGCCCGTAGCGACATGAGATGCAGAGTGGATGGGCCAATTCTGCGGGAAGAGTGTTATGGTCTGTTCACTCACCCCCGCATGCTGCGCGCCTTCAAACTTTGGTCGACACGACGCAAGCCCAGATAGGTCTTCCACGAGGATTAGTGATGGCGGACAGCATCGCGGTTGAGTTGAGTGAGTTTGTGTCCGATCCGGCTCGCATCGTGACGGCGCCCCGGGTACTCGACCGCCTTTCCCATGACTTCTATTGGTACTCTCCCGTTCTTCGACCGAAACTGGCACCGAAGGTCGCAGATGTGGCGGTGCAGCCACGAGACATGGACGAATTGATGGCGGTCCTTGGTTACGCCTTGCGGGAAAAGGTGCCAGTGACCGTGAGGGGAGCCGGCACAGGGAACTACGGACAATGCGTTCCTCTCCGGGGCGGCATCCTGCTCGACCTCTCCCTGTTGGACAAGTTGGAGACAATCACCCGAGACGGAGTTGCGATTTGCCAGCCCGGACTGCGGCTGGGGGAACTCGAAGCGGTAGCCCGGGCAAAAGGCTGGGAACTGCGCATGTACCCGTCTACTTTGCTTAAGGCGTCCGTCGGAGGGTTTCTGGCGGGCGGATCGGGCGGTATCGGCTCAGTGGCGCACGGAGGATTGCGCGACTTCGATACAGTACGTGGTTTTGAATTCGTCACCATGGAAGAACAACCGCGCATCGTGGCGTATGAAGGCGAAGCAGTGCACGAAATTTTGCATGCCTGGGGCACAAATGGCATCCTCACGCGCATCTGGTTCGCCCTGACCCCTGCGATCGAGTGGACCCAATTCACGGCAGCTTTCGATACATATGAGCAAGCCTTCACGTTTGCGGAGACAATCGCCTGTGGACGCAACTGGACGAAGCGTCTCGTGACCGTGTTCGAGTGGCCGATTCCGGATTTCTTCACGCCCATTCGGCGATTCGTTCGAAATCAAAAGGCCATGGTCCTTTTGATGATCGCTAGCAGTCAGATCGATCAGTTACGGGAAATTCTTGCGTCAAGTGGGGGGGAAGAGACCTTCGCCGGTTCTTACGACGGACCGCGGACCCAGCCGCTGCTCAGCGATTACACGTGGAATCACACCACGCTGTGGGCAATGAAAGCGGATCCGGCATACACCTATCTGCAATGTGGATTTTCCGGTGCCAGCTGTCGACAGCAGTTCCAGCTCCTAAGGGAGCGTTTCGGCACGGAGTTCCTCTTCCACATCGAATTCATGAAGAATGGTAAGGGAGAAATTTATCCGGGGGCAATTCCCATCGTTCGCTTTACTACTGAGGAACGGTTGAACGACATGATTGAGTATTGCCGTTCGATTGATGTTTTCGTCGCAAACCCGCACGTAAATTACCTGGAGGATGGGGGCCGGTTTCGACCCGATAACATCCAGCTTCGGGCCAAGCAAAAATATGATCCACACGGCCTGCTCAATCCTGGCAAAATGATCAGCTTCCAGAAGGAGTCTTCGGGGCGATGAAGACATGGATCCCGGACCACCGCAATTTCGCCTACCTGAGCTGGAAGCAGGTGGAAGCATTGCCCCGCGCCCAGACCCTCCTGATCCTTCCCACTGCGGCCATCGAACAACATGGACACCACCTGCCTCTGGCTACGGATACGCTTATCAACAACTTGCTGCTCGGGCACGCGCTCGAGCGGATCGCACCGGAACTCCCCATCTACGCCTTGCCGCCGATCTGTTACGGGAAAAGCAACGAACACCTCGGATTTCCGGGAACTCTCTCCGTGAGCGCCCAAACTTTCCTGGCAGTGGTGCGCGATCTAGGCGCAAGCATCGCTTCAGCTAGGTTCGTCAAAGTAGTCCTCTACAACACGCACGGCGGCAATACGTCTCTGGTCGATGTATGCGCACGCGATCTCCGGGCGGAATTCGGCCTGCGGACATTTACGCTTTTCGGCGCAGCGGGAGCCCCCTTCTCTGATGTGAGCCCGCAGGAACGTACCTATGGCTTCCATGCGGGAGAAATAGAAACCTCCCTTTTGCTCCACGGCGTTCCAGAGTTAGTCCACATAGACGAATTCACGTCAAATTACATCGCCCGGACTACAGACGCGGATCTTCTCAAGCCCGAGGGCTCGTGCGCCAATTTTGCATGGCTTACTCGGGACATTGCTCCTAGCGGTGTACTTGGCGATCCGGTTGGCTCCACGGCGGAAAAAGGGGAGCGATGGGTCGGTGAAGCAGCGGAACGAATCGCCAATGCCCTGCTTGCGATGTACCAATTCGAACCGCGTCATGGAGCCTAAAGCATGGCGCTCGTGAGCTGCGGAAACGGTGTGCGGCTAGAGCGTGCGCTCAAGTGCAATATGTCAGACGGGACCGTCCTCGTCTCCGATCATTACTATCCGCCCGGTTCTGGTCCGTGGCCCACGCTTTTCATGCGCCAGCCGTACGGCCGCGATATCGCCTCCACCGTTGTATATGCGCATCCAGTCTGGTACGCGCGGCAGGGATACCATGTGGCCATCCAGGACGTGCGCGGCCGTGGTGGATCGACTGGCGAGTTCTACCCTTTCCGCTACGAAGCTCGTGACGGAGCCGAAGCGATTCGTTGGTTGTGCGCACACCCTGCCTGCAACGGCCGCATCGGCATGTACGGATTCTCGTACCAGGGCGCAACTCAACTACTGGCAGCGGTCGAGCAGCCGCGGGGATTGCAGTGCATTGCGCCGCATATGACCGCCACAGATCTCTACCACGGGTGGTTTTATCACCATGGAGCGCTGAGACTGAATTCCACTCTTGGCTGGGGAATCCAAATGTTGCGCGAGGATGCGCGCCGCATCGGCTCGCAGGAAGCTTCAAGCAGGCTGGAAAACGCTTGGCGAAATCTCCGGGCACAAGCGCAAGCGGCGCCTTATGCTGCTCATCCGGCATGCACCGACCCCTCACTCCCCAGCTATCTGCGTGATTGGATCTCTCATAGGCAGCCTGATGATTACTGGACGGCGCAGGACCTGAGCTCCCGTTATGACCGGATTCTCATACCTGCTCTGCATCTCGCAGGTTGGTTCGACACTTACCTGGAGGGTTCGATCTCTGCTTACGAGTCCTTGAGAACCCGGGCCGGATCGGAGTCGGCACGAGACAACCAATTCCTGATTGCCGGACCATGGGTCCACATTCCCTGGGGTGATCAGGCCGGCGAAGTGAACTTCGGAGATGCGGCCAACCTGAATATCGATTCGATTCTTCTGCGATGGTTCAATCATTGGCTTAAAGATACCGGCGATTTTGACGGCGAGTCACGTGTGCGCTACTTCGCACTAGGCCCAAACGAATGGCACCAGACTGCGGAGTGGTATCCCAGTGCGGAATGCGCCCTTTACCTTCATAGCAACGGAAATAGCAATTCCCGAAAGGGAGACGGTCGGCTGTCGCTCGAGCCACCTGGCCGCGAAGAGCCTCGTGACGTGTTCGTTTACGATCCGGAGGTTCCGGTGGTTGCACCCGGCGGCTTACAGGCGGTTAGCGGACCAATCGATCAGGCGGTGTTGGAACTGGGGAACAACCTCCTCGTGTACACTTCGCCCCCGGCCATCCGGGATATGGAAGTGCTTGGCCGCCCGCAGGTCCGCATTCACGCTCAAACCTCATCCGAATACGCCGATTTTGTCGCTAAGCTGGTACGCGTACTCCCCAATGGCCGTGCCGAGTTCCTTTGCATCGGCATTGCACGGAGCTCGTGGTTATTCGGCGATGGAAATTACACCTCAGACAACGTTCACGAGTGGATCTTTGCGCTCGAGCCGATCGCGTTTGTTCTGCAAAAGGATGAATGCCTGCGAATGGAGATCTCCAGCTCGGCTTTCCCGCTTTACGATCGGAACCCCGGTACCGCGATATCACCGGACATGGCCGATGAGTCAAGCTGGTCTCGTTCCACACAGCAAGTTCTCCACGGTCCCAATCATCTGTCCATGTTGTCTCTGCCGATCAAAGAGGGGACAGCCTGGTGAGCGTACCGGAGATCGCTCTCAATCGTGTAACCAAGCAATATAAGACGGGCACACTTGCCCTTGAGGGAGTCTCGCTTTCGGTACAGCGCGGCGAATTCGTTACGCTGCTCGGACCTTCCGGTTGCGGCAAATCAACCTTGCTCCGCATGATTTCAGGATTGAGCACCCCCACAGGTGGTGAGATCCGCGTGAATGGCATGACCCCGGGAAACGCACGGGAGCTCATGAGCTTCATTTTTCAGGATCCCACCCTGATGCCGTGGAGGACAGTCGCTGGAAACGTGGGATTGAGCCTCGAACTGGAGGGCGCAGCGAGGCCATTGCGCGCGGAAAGGGTCTCCGACGTACTCGGACTCGTTGGCCTTCAGCATTTTGCAAATCGCTATCCTCGCGAGCTTTCGGGGGGCATGAAGATGCGTGCCTCGATCGCCCGCGCTCTTGTCAGCCGCCCGCGGATACTGCTGATGGACGAGCCGTTCGCAGCTCTGGACGAGATGACGCGGGATCGCATGAACGAACAGCTACTTCGTCTTTTCGAAGAGCAGAAGTGGACGGTGCTCTTTGTCACGCACTCTGTGGCTGAAGCCGTCTTTCTCTCCACGCGCATCGTGATCCTGAGCGCACATCCGGGACGCATCGCGCACGACGTCGCTCTAAACCTTGGGCGACCACGGGAGCCTCATCTACGTGAGTCTGCGGCTTTCGAACAGGCCGTAATCCAGATCTCTCGCCTTCTCCGTGGAGTACAGCGCTGATGCAGGGCCGGGTATGGGTGATCACGAAGAGCTTCCTGGTGCTCGTCTGCGTCCTTGCGCTTTGGCAGTCGATTGTCATCCTGAACCACATCCCTCCATACCTCGTACCAGGTCCCGGATTGGTATTGACGGCGCTCCGTGACCGATTCCCAGCTCTCGTTCAGTCATTGGGAATCACCACATTGGAGGCGTGGGGCGGTTTGGCGGCGGCCATCATTGTCGGTGTGATGGTTGCCATGCTATTTGCGCAATGGCGAACGCTGCGGCAGCTGATGCTGCCCTACACCGTCCTGCTGCAAACTGTTCCAATCGTGGCAGTCGCCCCGCTGCTCATCAACTGGATTGGCGCTGGCCTGTTCGCCGTAGCAACGGTGACATTCATCATCTGCTTGCCGCCAATCATTGCGAATACCACGCAGGGGCTCATTAGTATCGATGAAAACTTAATTCATCTGTTTCTCATGCATAAGGCCACGCGGACGCAAGTCCTTTTCAAGTTGCGGTTTCCCAATGCACTTCCGAATCTCTTCACTGGGATCCGTATCTCCGCAGGCATCAGTGTCGTTGGCGCAATCACAGGCGAGTTATTCGCCGGCTCGCCACGTGTCGGCGAGGGGGGCTTGGGATATGCGATCATCTATGCCAACAATCAAATGGAAACCAGCTACATGTTCGCATTGGTCCTGGCCGCTACTTTTCTGGGATTTGGCTTTTTCTTCCTCGTAATGTTCATGGAGTGGCTGGTCCTTCGCCATTGGCACGAGTCGAAGCGCGCTGCGGAGGCGGAATGAAAAGAGGCGACGAATGCTGAGGGTCGAATCAGAAACAGGATGGTGGCTCACGACTCACCCCGACCATGCTCGGCTGGCCGGTTCGTTCGCCGCAGCGTGGGGTAGCGAGGTCTTTAGGCGCCCAGAGCCGAGAACTCGTGTTCTTTACGCCATCTCGGCGCACGACGATGGCTGGGCTGATCGTGATGCACACCCAACGATCACACGGCAAGGGAAACCTTCGGCGTTCTCCACGGAGTTGGTGGGTAAATATTCTGCATTCGAGGAGATCGATCTTGTCGACTATCTCGCTGTGCGCGAGCGAGCTGTACGGCTTATAGCCAGCACCGATCCCTACGCCGCTCTCCTAATCGCGATGCATACGTATGATCTTTTGAGCGAACGGGCCGACCGAAGCACAATCTCGCAGGAAGGACTCACTCTGCTCGATGATTTCCTCTCGCGCCAGCGCGTCTATCAAGACGAGCTATGGGACTACATTGCGGCTGACGAAACCCTGATCAACGAACAAAAGAAGCGGGAGACGATTCGTGAACATTTCAGGCTGTTGCAGGCTTGTGACAACCTTTCCCTGCTGAGTTGCGTGGGCTTTGATCGTCCTGCTTCCCTGCTGCATCCTTTACCGCTGAAAGGTGGCGGTTCAGCTGAGGTCACGGTGCATCCGCTTGGCCCTCGCTCGTTCCGGCTGAGTCCCTGGCCTTTCGCTCAGAAAGAATTGACGTTCGCTTTTCCGGCCCGACACGTGACTGGCCGAACATTCGAATCGTCCGCCAAATTGGAACAGGCATTCCTGGCTGCGACCGTCAAAGAGCTTACCGTCACGCTCGCTGCTTGACCGCCGCCTGCACCGGGGCTCGGCATCAGCTCTCGGCCAGGAGCGATACATGAGCCGCCACAATGCGCCAGCCCTCCGGCATGCGCACCCACGTCTGGCTCTGGCGCCCGCAAACGATCTTGTTGTGAACGTCCCTTTTGAACTCCAGCGTAATACTCGCGAAGTCGCTTCCGAAACTGACGATATCGATCCGTTCGATGGTCCGGGCAAGGTTAGCGGCGGGGCGCCCTCTCCGAAACGCCTGAAGTTGCTCAGGCCCGTACAGGTTCTCGCTCACGCCGAAGCGCATCACCTGATCCCCATCCCAAAACATGCTCATGAGGGTATCTACATCGTTGGTCACAAGGGCGTCTTCATACCGCGAATAGAGCGCGGCTAACTCAGCGATGACTGCGGGATCGTTAATGATCATCGGACTGGGAAGAGTTCTCGCGCCGGAAGGATGTGCTTGGCAAGGGCTGCGGTGACAGTATGTATCGGTTCGTTAACCAACTGACTTATGCGCAGGCGCATAGCCACGCTGCACAAGATGTAGGCGTGCACCTCGGAAAAGCCCCACCGGCTTGTCAGCAGGTCGATCATGCGCGAAGTAGCCGCGCGGGCGGTTTGCAGAAGATCGCTTCCAGTCTCCACCACTATCCACGCGTCCCCCAGCGCATCCTTCCGGGCAGAATCGCTAGCCTCGATCACAGGACTGGCAAGATTTGTTTGTTTATGCAAGCGAAATCGAAGAAGGACATCGAGAGGGCACTCGATTCCATTAATGCAAACTTCGCCGTCTCCCTGGGCAGCGTGTCCATCGCCGCAACTGAAGAGTGCCCCATCGTTGAACACCGGAAGGTACAAGCGGGAGCCTGCACTGAGTTCGCGGACATCCATGTTCCCGCCGAATGTCCCGGGAGGACGCGTACGAAAACTCCCCGCCTCCGCAGGTGCAACCCCCATCACTCCAAGGAAGGGGCGCACCGGAACCACGGCGGGCAGCAACGAACGCGTGCATTCTTCTTCAAGTGTCCAGTGGAACAGGCAGGGGACTTGGAACCTGTCCTTGAGCAAGCCCAGGCCTTCCACGATGCTCGACCATCCCCAGCCATGGTGAGTCGTGGAAAGCACATCGATCTGCAGGACATCGCCCAGTTCCGCGCCATCGACCCAAATGGGCCCGGTGAGGGCATGAATCCGGGTTCGATCGATCTCCAGATATTCCTCAGTGGTCATCCCCGGGAACACCTGTCGTCCGCTGGCGTCGGCGCACACAAACTCCACCTGATCGCCGGATGCGATGTGCAAACGTGGAGGCAACGAGCGGTCCCATACCGAGTGGGTTGGCTCCGCGGTCAGTCTATGCAGAGCCATCAGGGCTTCACCCGGACTGACATCTGGACCTCCACGAGTGCGTGCCGGGGAAGCGCGCTTACGCCGACTGCCGCGCGCGCGTGCCGCCCCTCCTCGCCAAATACCGTCACCAGGAGGTCAGACGCGCCGTTGATGACCGCCGGCGAATCACAAAAGCCTGGCGCCGCGTTGACATATCCGTTCACGGTAAGAACCTCTGCAACTCGATCGAGAGTTCCGAGCTCCGATTGCAGAACCGCCAGTTGCGAGAGGACACAGGCGCGGGCAGCAGCATACCCTTCCTCAATCGTCCTATCATTGCCAGCCGTGCCCGCAATCACACCTTCCGGCCCGGTGGAAATCACTCCGGCGAGATAGATGATCTCCCCGACCCGTTTTGCGGCGACGTAGTTTCCGCCCGGAGCGGGAACCGTGGGCAGTTCCAATTGCAAATCTGCCAGCCTCTTTTCTCGAGCACCTTCGATCGCCATTTGTGTTGAATGTAGCATGTTCTTTCCCCGAACCCTCTAGGTAGAGGAGCTTGCGCAGCGGCAGCCATCTTCGAGCTACCTCTAAGATAGCTTCGCCCTCCCCGGTAAAGAAGGCCTGCTTCATCGCCTGGTCATGTTAGGTTGTGGCAAGGAGCTGTCTGACCCCTCTCATGTTCACTCGAATTTGCGTATGCCTCCTCGCTCTGACATGCGGCCCAATTCTGAAAGCCGCTGATTTCGCCATGAAGGTGACGGACAAAAACTACCTGGACACCCAGGGCTTCAGCGTCTTTCTCTATGACAGCACCTACCATCCTGTCTTCGTAGACCAAAAGAACACGGCCATGGAGATGATCCTGCACGGACAGCGCATCGCCACCAACGGCGACGTGCGCCTGATGCCGACGCCCGAGCAGTGGGATTTAGTCGCCACCCTCAAAGGGCGTCACGCCGATAAGGAGAACAGCCGGCTTTCGGCTGATCTCGCCTTCCCTAGCTTTGATCTGACCTACACATTGGAAGTAGCTGCGGAACCGGGTGGGGTGAGGGTCAGCATCAACCTGGATAAGCCGCTGCCCGAAAAGCTGGCTGGTCGGGCAGGTTTCAATCTGGAGTTCCTGCCGTCGATCTATATGGGGAAAGCTTTTCTGGTCGATGGCACCAAGGCTGGTATCTTCCCCAGAACACCGAACGATCCTATGGTAAAAGTGCTCCCGCTGGCAGATGAACCGAAGAAGGCGTACTACCTGGAGGATTGGGAAAAAGCGAAGGGTTACACCCAGCCACTTCCATTCGCGCGGGGCAAGAGCATCACCCTGGGAGTCGACGACGCACTGGCGCGGATCAAAGTTGAATCGGACACCTCCGACCTGATGCTGTTTGATGGCCGCGATCGCGCCCAGAACGGCTGGTTTGTGCTGCGTTCCTTGATCCCTTCGGGCAAAACCACGGGGGCAATCGTGTGGCACATCCGGCCCGATGTGATTCCGAACTGGACGCGACCACCAGTCATTGCGCACAGCCAAGTTGGGTATGCACCACAATTTCAAAAGGTGGCGGTCCTCGAACTGGATCCTAAGTACACAGGCCCAAAAACGGCGAGAGTGCTGCGGTTGACGGAGGATGGATCGTATAAGCAGATCTTTGAAGGTCCCATCACGCCATCGGCGCCTTGGCTGCGCTACGTCTACGCCAAATTTGACTTCACCCCGGTGAAAGAACCGGGGCTCTACGTAATCGAATTCGCAGATCAGCGCACGGCTCCATTCCCGATCGCACAGGACGTTTACGCGAATATTTGGCAGGACAGCCTGGATCATCATCTTGCCGAGCAGATGGATCACGTCTCGGTTCGCGAAGGCTACCGCATCTGGCACGGCGCCTCGCACTTGGACGACGGCCGTATGGCCCCGGTGGTGGGCGAGCAATTTGACGGTTGGAATCAGGCGACCGCTACCGACGGCAAATGGAAAGGAGGCGATCACATTCCCGGTATGAATGTGGGGGGCTGGTATGACGCGGGAGACTTCGATCTTGAGGAGCCCGCACAACTCAGCGTGATTCAAAGCCTGGCTCTCGCCTATCGCGAATTCAACCTCAACTACGACGAACTTACGGTGGATGAAGCCGCTCGGCAGGTGGAGATGCACCGTCCCGACGGCGTGCCGGATACTGTCCAACAGGTCAAACACGGCGCTCTGCTTATCCTCGCTCAGTTCCACAACATCGGTCATGCCATTCGAGGCACGCATGAGCCGGATTTGCGCCAGTACACGCACCTCGGCGATGGCGCTTCTAAGACAGACGGCCGCATCTATGACCCCAAGCTCGGTCCTAACGAAGTGAAGGGCGACTACTCCGGCAGGCCGGATGACCGCTGGATCTTCACCACCAATAACCCGTTCTTTCAATGGAATGCGATAGCGGCACTCGCTGCGGCTGCTGACGTACTCAAGGGTTATGACGACGCGCTCGCCAAAGATTGCCTCGAAACGGCTAAAAAAGCTTGGGATGACGAGAAAGCGCACCCCACGCAAAATTCATCAGGTGGTGGGCTCGGCGGAGCGGCACCAGCCGGGGCGCCAGGTGGCGGCGTACTCGCCGCGTCTCAGGGCGCGGCTCCTGGCGCTCAGGTCCCGCGCAATGGACAGACGCCAACTGCTGGTGCGACGATCACGCAACCAACTACCCCCTCCGGTCCCGGTCGTGGCGCTTTCAACATTGGTCTAGACTGGGCCGCGGCTCTGGAATTAACGATCGCCACCAATGGAGCCGAGCCATACAGATCCCGTTTGAAGGAGCTGTTCCCGCAAATGATCACCCCGCAGCAAATGGGCTTCCGTGGGTGGACGGCAGTTCGGGCATTGCCATATCTGGACCCGAGCGCAAAGGCTCAGTTGCGGGACGCCACAAAGGCCTACATGGATGGGCTGGACAAGCAGTTGGCCTCCACCCCGTTTGAGGTGCCTCCGAGCCTGGGCACCTGGGGTGGTTCTGGCGCCGTTGTCGACATGGCGATCCGAATGTACTTTCTACACAAGACCTTCCCCGATCTCGTAGGCCCTGAATACACCCTGCGGGCCGTGAACTACATTCTTGGCACGCACCCGGTCTCCAGCACATCGTATGTCGCCGGAGTAGGCACTGTGTCGAAGACTAAGACCTATAGCAATAATCGCGCTGATAATTCCTACATCCCTGGAGCCGTGATTCCGGGCTACATCATCATCAAGCCGGATTTTCCGGAGTGCATCGACGACTTCGGATTTCTCTGGTTCGAGGATGAAGCCGTCGTGGCTGGCTCGGCAAGCTGGGTGGTGGCGGGTAACGCTGCGGACGCGATCACGAGAGAGGCTGGGCAGGCTCCCTGATCCACCGGCATCGGGCGAACAATGTACCAACAAACAGTGCACGCGACACTCAGTCAGACTATTCCTGGCGGTGACCAATGGGAATTGAGACTAGCAAATCCGCTCCGTCTTATGACACCACCGAAACTCCTGCCACGAACCGGTCCGTTAGCCGGCGGCACTTTATCAAGCTGGCGGCAGTAGCCGGAGTCGTTGCTCATGCTTTCGGCGAGCCCATCGGGACGGCGCCGGCTTCTGCAGTCGACGCGACCCAAAGCGGTCGCACAGGTCGCTCGCAGGATTCGCGACTGCCTGACGGGACCCTATATAGGTCGTGGGAGCAGCCGCTCACATTTTCGAAGACTTATTACGTTGATAATTCTTCCAAGCACGCGGACGACCGCGGCCCCGGCAGCAAGACACGGCCATTCCAGACCATAAACAAAGCGGCTCAGGTCCTGGAGCCTGGGGAACGGGTGGTGATCGCATCCGGAACCTATCGGGAGTGTGTGCGTCCGATGCGCGGCGGAAGCGGCCCTGACCGCATGATCAGCTATGAAGCCGCCCCCGGAGCAAAGGTTTTGATCAAGGGTTCCGAGGTGCTGAGTGCGGATTGGCTGCAAGAGTCAGTCTCGGTGGGTCGTTTTGGACCGCCTGCGCAGAACGTCCCGCAAATTCCTGCATGGCGACACCTCCTCAATGGGGCCCTGTTCCCGGACGCGTATAACCCGTTCGCCTTGGCAAGTGCACCGGCGGATCGCGCGTGGCTCGATACCAAGACTGTCGATATGGGACCATACTTCCGCCGGCGCGGACTCGCCTTTGCCGACGGGGCGCCGTTAGAGCCAGTGGAATTGCGGCGCGAATTAGCCAACGCACAGCTGCCCGGCCCTCCTATTGCCGGTCAGGCAATCCCTCCTACGGGCCTCCCGGCGCGCACACGCGGGGGCCCCATCATGCAGGAAATCGGAGGCTCGGTCGACAACAGGTTCTGGGTGGAGGACTCAGGTAAAGCCATCACGATTCGTCTGCGAGAAGGTTCACCTGCGGAACATACGATCGAAATCACAACGCGTGAGCAGGCGTTCGTTCCGGCGCAAAAGGGGCTCGCCTTTATTCGCGTCAAGGGGTTGACCTTCCAGCATGCCGGAAATGGATATCCGATTCCTCAACGAGGATTACTGTCTACAGCCGGCGGGCATCATTGGATCATTGAAGACAATACGATCGAATGGGCAAACGGGATCGGCCTGGACATTGCGAACGGCGATTGGAACGAAGCGCCGACGCCGCTAGCAGGCACATCGCATATCATTCGCCGAAACACCATCCGCTATTGCGGCGTTGAGGGCATCGGCGGAATGGGAACGCACGACACTCTCATCGAAGGCAATCTGGTGGAGTGGTGCGGTTGGGCAAATGCCGAGCGCGCCTGGGAAGCGGCGGCAGCCAAGTTCCACGGCGCGAAGAATCTGCTCTTCCGGCGCAACATCGTTCGGCATATTCGGCATGCAAACGGTGTCTGGCTCGACAGTCGCAATGCCAACTGCCGCATCTGCGACAACGTCTTTGCCGACGTCCTCACGGTCAGTGCGGCAGTACATATGGAGATGAACCTGGAACAGAACCAGATCGACAACAATGTGATTTGGGATGTGCGCAACGCGGAACCGGGTACGCCTGGCCAAAGAGGATGCGCCGGCTCCGGAGTCTTCATCAATGCCAGCGACCACCTGTTGATTGCCCAGAATCTCATCGGGCGCTGCGACAACTCCGGCATCTTCGCTATCACGCGTCCCGACCGCGCAAACAGCGGCACGGCGCAGAACAACCAAATCGCAAATAACATCTTCGCGAGCTGTGGCACGTCCGCGATTGTGTTCCTCAGCCAGAACAACCTGGCAGACGGCAACGTATTCGCAGCGATGCCGAAAAGTTACCTCGGCTTCTTTCAGGGGGACTCGAAACAGTGGCTTGAACTACCAGCTTGGCGAGATGCACACGGGTGGGATAAGAACTCAGTCGAGCAGGAACTGCGCATAGACTTCAATCCCGCGACTCTCGACCTGAAAATAACAGGTCAGCAACTTCCCCGGGTCCCAGTAGTTCACGGTGTTGACTGTGACTTCTTCGGAGCAAGCGCCGGAACTCCCAGAGCTCCCGGACCATTAGCCAACCCTGAATCCAAAGCCGACTGGCATCTGGATCCCCGCGAAGAAGTGGCCGGCTGACCAGTGCCTCTCTTCAGCTTCGGATAGTCGAGACCAGCGACCGGCTTCACCAGCGCGCCACGGTCAGGTTGTCGATGTACACCTCGCTCGATCCAGCAGAGCCCACTCCATCCACCTGAAAATTGGTCAACAAAACGGAGTTCCAGCCTAGCGCGAACGCTGAGGGAACAGTGGCGTGGATTTCCTGTTCAGTACCGTCGAACCAAACCGACTGGTAGTTCACGTTTCCACCATCGTCGCGCGAGTAAGTTACTTGAATATGATGCCAGGTGTCGGTCGACCAATCACGAGGATTGCAGGCCGCGGCGGAATGAAGCCAACGGTCCACGTACGCGGTCGGGGATCCTGCATTTTCCGTGTAATCCCACGTGCCTGAGTAGCCATCGCACTGGAAGCCAAAGATTACGGTCTGTCCATTCGCCAGAACCTGGTTCATGTCGAACTCAAGATTGGCAATGCCATCTGACGGCGAGGCAACATAGACCCAGGCATCATAGAGGAAGTTCGTCGCGGATGGATCGGTGGCAAAGGCCACGTGATACCGCTCCCCGCCATAGTTGGTGTAAGAAGTAGTGAAGGAACGCGCCATCCCGCTTTGCGATGGAGTTGCAGCCAGACCGGTCGCGCCCGTCGATGTTCCATCGCCGCTGGCATCGTCGTGCTCCGCCTGCCAGGTATTCAGCGATTGAATACCCGTCATCACCACTGCACTGGCTGGAATCGCAGGACCGCTCGACGCCAGAGTCCCTGGATTAGGAGTGACAGGTGCCGGCAATGCCGCTACCGTGATCGCGACCTTCGTATCGCAGGTATCGCCATTACCACCCCAGGTCTGAACGTGCAGGGTGTGGGCCCCAGGAGCCGCGGTCACATGCAGGCTGAGCGTCGCGCCCGCCACCGGCGCGGGCGTGCCACCGTCAAGTGCATAGCCAATCGAGGTAACGCTTTGGGAAGAGCACTCCGTGGCCGTCGCGTTCAGAACGAATGGCGATTGCACAGGCGCTCCTCCCGCCGGACTGGCGATCACGGTATCGCTCACGGGAGAGGAAGACGGGTTGGATGCGCCGGAAGGATTGGAACTTGCGAGTGAAGGAGTCAGCTTCGCCGATCCGCAGCCTACCGCACAGAAAACCATGGCAACAAGAAACAACTTCAATAATTTCATTTAAGTTAAGGCCCGATGGCATCCCGGGATCCCTATACCCAAGCAAAATTCGCCGGAGAGCAGGAATCAGGTTTTTCCGAAGAGGTTTAAATTCAACCTAACTCAAGATCCGGAGAGGGACAAGCGAAGCCTCTGCAACGAAAGTTGCAATGGAGGAGGATATGAAATGGTCATGACCGTACAGACACGCACGCACAGACCCTTAAGCGCCGAGCGACGACACTGGCATTTTCGAGGGAAATGTCACGGCATACCGGCGAACTAGTCTCGGGAGTTGCTCAGGATGCATCGGTGGGCAGACTCACGATGTGAGTGCGTTTCCTACAATCTGCTGCGCCTCTTCAACAATCCTTCTCAAATGAGCGTCGTCTTTGAAGCTCTCTGCGTATATTTTGTAGAGGTTCTCCGTTCCTGAAGGACGCGCTGCAAACCAGCCGTTCGCGGTCACAACCTTCAGTCCTCCGATTGGAGCACCATTGCCCGGGGCATTGGTCAGCTTTGCCGTAATCTCATCGCCTGCCATCTGCGCTTCCTTCACCGACTCGGCCGAAAGCTTGGTCAGCTTCGCCTTCTGATCCGGAGTTGCCGGCGCATCAATCCGGGTGTAATAGGGCAACCCGAACCTCGATGCCAACTCCGAAAAATGCTGACCGGGATCCTTCCCCGTCACTGCCAGAATCTCGGCGGCCACCAGGTCCATGATCGGACCGTCTTTATCCGTGGTCCAGACTGTGCCATTCCGCCGCAGCAAGCTTGCGCCCGCGCTCTCCTCGCCGCCGAAGCAAAAGGCGCCGCTGAATAGGCCGTCCACGAACCACTTGAACCCTACTGGCGTTTCTGAAAGCCGTCGGCTCTGGCTGTTCACGACTCTGTCGATCATGCTGCTGCTCACCACTGTCTTCCCGACGGTTGTGTTCTCTGACCAGTTCGGCCTGTGAGTCAGCAGGTACTGGATCGCCACCGCCAGGAAGTGGTTAGGATTCATGAGTCCAGCCGGTGTCACTATCCCGTGCCGGTCGGAATCGGGATCGTTTGCAAAGGCGAGTTGGTATCTATCCTTCAATCGGAGCAGACTCGCCATCGCGTAAGGACTGGAGCAGTCCATGCGGATTTTCCCGTCGTGGTCCACCATCATGAAGCCAAACGTCTCATCAATGGTTCGATTCACGACCTCAATGTCCAACCCCCAGATCTCGTTCACCAGGTCCCAGTAGGGCGCAAACGCACCACCGAGCGGGTCTACCGCAAGCTTCAGGCCGGCCCGTTTGATTACCTCCATGTCAACCGTGTTATTCAGATCTTGAATGTAGGGCAGAACAAAATCCCTCGAATGTGTCGTGCTCGACTTCATAGCCGCTGCATAGGCCACCTGCCGTACGCCCGCATTGTTGCCCTGGAGCAGTTCATTCGCGCGTCGCTCCACCCACTTCGTGACATCGGTGTCCGCCGGTCCGCCATTCGGAGGGTTGTACTTGAAACCGCCATCTTCCGGAGGGTTGTGGGAAGGCGTGATGACAATGCCGTCCGCCATATGCTCTTTACGGCCGCGGTTATAGGTCAGGATCGCGTGGGACACGACCGGAGTCGGCGTTACTCCATCGCCCTGCTGAATCACCGTTTCGACCGCGTTCGCGGCCAACACCTGAAGCGCTGTCTTCTGCGCAGGCGCTGACAGCCCATGGGTGTCCTTGCCGATGAAGAGCGGTCCATCGATTCCCTGCAGGCGCCGGTATTCGCAGATCGCCTGGGTGATAGCAAGCACATGCGACTCCGTGAACGTACCCTTGAACGACGTGCCGCGGTGGCCACTCGTTCCGAAGCTCACCATCTGAGTGGGATCACTCAAATCGGGCTTCCGCTCCCGATACTGCTGCCTCAGATCATCCAAATTGATCAGCATCTCCTTCGGCGCGGGTTGCCCCGCCAAAGGCGAAATCTTCACTTGAGCTCCCGCTACCGTGGCCATGCATCCTCCTGAATCGCAGCTCTCCCGGGTCACGAACAATATAAACAATCCCGCGTTCGAGGCGTGCGGGTAGCCAACCTACCCTTCTGCCTCCTCCCCGCCAATCTCACCAACGGCGCCGATTGAAGCGTAGATCCGGAAATCGCTCTTCGCTACGGCAGCCGAACACGTCCCCCACGGACGTGAACTCGAACGCCGCGAGTGCGAGCATTTCGGGATCAGGTCAAGCGCGGCACGCCCTTACCCCAGGTGTGAGGAGGCGCTAGTCCCCGACGGAGCCGTGGCGGCGTCATGTCACGGCGGTTGGAAGTGAAGATCGCATCCCCTTGGGATATTAGGTAGTCCGCAGTTCGCGCTGCCAGTGCTTGTATCGTCAGACCGGGGTTCGCTGAACCCTGCGTCGGCATCACGCTCCCGTCGCACACAAACAGATTCGAAACATCATGCGTGCGGCAGAACTTATCCACGACGGACGTCCCCGGATCAGCACCCATGCGGCAGGCCCCCACCAGGTGAGCGTAACGAGCCTCCTGCACCACCTCCGTTGCGCCCGCCGCGTACATCACCTCGAACGTCTTCTCCTTGCCGAACTTGATAAGCCGCTTGTCGTTCTCATGCAGGTTGAAGCTCACGTGCGCAACCGGTATCCCGAACTGATCCTTCTCGTCCGCCAGCGTCACTCGATTCTCCGGCCATGGCAGGATCTCCCCGAGGACGCCGAATGTCGCCCAATGGTTGTAGTCCATCAACTCGCGCCGCAGACCCCAGCCCCATGCCTTCTTCGCCGCCACCATCTGCTTGGCAAATGCGATCGGCAGAGGCGCTACCGTCTGAATTGCAAAGCCGCGCGCAAATCCTCGCTTCGGATCCGTCTCATAGAATTCCTCGCTCAGGGCATGTGCAGGTGGCGCTTTATACATCCGCACCAGTTCGTCGAATCGTCCCAAGACCACGTTGCCAGCCTGCGCCATCAGGTAGCGCCCGACCGTGTCGCTTGAGTTCGCCAGCCCATTCTCGTGCCCAGCGCAAGACGAGTTCAGCAGCAGCCGCGGGCTCTCGATCGCATACCCAGCCACGATGACAGCCTTCGCCTTTTGGAAATGCGGCCGGCCTTCGCCATCGAAATAGTGGATACCCGCTGCACGGCCGTCCTTTCCCATCTCGATCCGCGATGCCATCGAGAGTTCGCGAATCTCCGCCCCGCTTTTGATGGCGTCTGGCACATGCGTGATCAAGGTGCTCGCTTTTGCCCCCACCTTGCATCCTTGAATGCAGAATCCGCGGTAAATGCAGTGGGGACGGTCCCCGTGTGAACCCGAGAGGATCGCCACCGGACCACCGATACACACAGGGATGCCGAGTTTGGAGCAGCCCCGGATCAGGGCGTTCCCTACCCCTCCCATCGGGTGAGGCCCGTAGGCGTAGCCATGTGGCCGTCCCCACGGGAAATAGGCAGGCCCCGCCACCGGCATCTCAATCTCGAGTTGCTCGTAATACGGCAGCAGTTCATCGTAGGAAATCGGCCAGTCCGCGCCCACGCCGTCCCGCGTGTACACTTCAAAATCTGAAGGATGGAGCCGCGGTGTGAAAGCGGCCCAATGCACTGAGCCTCCCCCCACTCCCTTCCCGCTGTTATTGGCCCCTAGGGCCAGTGGGTCGCTCCCTCCCGTAATGCGTGCATCCTCCCAGTACAGTTTGTGCGAACCGGCCTCGTCACTCACCCAATCGCGCTCGGTGTCCCAGAAAGGCCCCGCTTCCAGGCCCACAACCTTGAAGCCCGCCCGCGCCAGCCTCTGCACGAGCACGCCACCAGCCGAGCCGACGCCGACGATTAGGTAGTCCACCGGCTCATCCTCGCGAAAGCGCCGCATGGGCACATCGATATGCTGCATCGGGCCCAGGGTGTGTTTGCCGTTCCCCTGCTCCCGGAATGGACCAAACAGGGGTTCCTTCACGGCTGTCTCTTCCCCGGTCGGTGACCATGTTGCTCTGCTTCGGTGTGGTGATGGGAAGCGTCATTCGTCTCGTCGGACAAAGACGCAACCGGTCCTTCCCATGCATACCGCCGCTCTTCCGCTTCCCACGGCTCCGGTTCGCCCCGCTCCAGGCGCATGTAGGCTCGCGGATACGCTGGGCCTCCAAATCCGATCTCATCCCACGCCCATGGATGCGCGTAGTACGCCTCGATCGCATCGCCGGTCAATAACTGCCAGAATCGATGGATCGACATCTGCTTCCACAGTGCCTCCCCTGCTCGAGCGTCTCCGTCGTGAATTGCCCGTAACACCCCTTCCTGCTCAACAAAGGCCAGTCCGAGAAAGTCGCGCCTGTATAGCGCGCGTGCCTCGGCATTGATCGCCTGGATCCCGATCGTCTTGTACACGTCCCGATCGTGTGGCATGTCTTCGAATCGGTATCCCACCGTGCGGTTTTCCTGAAGCCGCTCGTCCAGCGCTGGAATGAGGGGGATCCGCCGCTCCGGGATGCGATCCGTCTGCGGCAGAATGTGGTCAAACACCGCCGTCCACAATTTTGCCTCATCGTCGCTGAAAAACCGCAGCGGACTCGCCGGTTTGAGCCGCGCTTCCACCACCTCGCGCGTAGCCCTGTCCCAATACGCCTTTTGGCTCATGATGCTGAACCCCGGATAATACCCGGGCTGCGCGCGTTCCGGAAGCGCCTCCCCCGTCACGGGATCCCGCGGACGCAACGACGCACCGGCATGAATACTTCCGCTCTTCATCGGTTGCTCCTGCGCAACATGCTCGCCATGATGCCCATCATCCCCGCCGCGCCAATCAGCAGTGGGGCGAAGATCGGCGGCCCATAAAGGATGTTGTAGAGGATGTGCTTCCATCCGCCCGGTCTTCGCACCACCCCGCGCGCATGATAGTAGAAACCCACCCCAGCATCGGCAATGGCAGCCACCGAACACAACGGAAGAGCTGTCCGCGCAAACCACCGGCTTCTGATGGATGCAAACGCAGCCCCCGCAAGGAGCGGCGCGAGAATCACCGGGGACCACTGCGCCATGTAGCGAAAATTGTTTTTGTAGTGCGAATACCACGCCTCAAAGCCGCTTAGGATTGCGCTCACGCCCGCAACGATCACGACCTGTTTCTGAAAGCGCCCCTCCCGAATATCCTGCTCTTCCGAGAGCAGGGCGCGCTCCTCAGCACGCGGAAGCAATGATGCGAGCCACCAGTCCCTGCCGTCGTCGGCTACCTCCGATCTCGACTCCTCGCGCTGCAGATAGGAAGCGATCAAGCCCAGATAAGCGGCTGTGCCAAACAACAGCGGCGCAAAGATCGGCGGCCCCATGATGATGTTCGTCAGCGGCAGGTGCCAACCGCCGGGCTTTCGCCGGATTCCTTGCACGTGGAAGTAGAACCCGGCAGCCGCGTCTGCGAGCGTCACGATGGAGGCAATCCGCAATGCTCCCCGCGCGGCTCGTCTGCTGAAGACAGCGGCAGCAGCAGCCGCGCCTAACACCGCACTCAGAATCACGGGCGTATACATGATGCGTCGGCTGTAGCTGCCGCGGTAATGTTCGTACGCCACCTCCAGGCCGCTCACAATGCTTGCGCCGGCGGTGATGAGGGACAGGCTGCGCTGAAATCGGCCTTCGCGCACATGGTTGGAGATGATCTCCGCGTCCCGCGAAGGGTGCAGGACCGAGAGTGACTGCGCCTCGGTGGCCACCCTAAATCACCTCCCGCACCTTGTCCTCTACCACCGTCTGCACGATCTTCGCCGCGTCCTTCTGGCCGCGTAGAAGCGCCTTGGCAAAGTGGATTGCCTGGTCGGTGTTCACCTTGCCGGGCATCGGCGGCTCATTCGGATCAACAACTGCCTGCACCACCTTGGGCCCGGGATGCGCCAGTGCGTCGCGCAGTACCCGTTCAGCATCCTCCTGCCGCTCGAGCGTGAAGCCCCGCGCCCCGCAAGCCTCCGCAACCTTGGCGAAATCGATGGGCCAGAGCTCTACTCCAAACTCCGGATTACCATCCAGGACCATCTGCTCCCACTTGATCTGGCCCAGCACGTTGTTCTTGATCACGATTACGCACACATTCAACTGGTACTTCACCAGCGTGGCGAGTTCTGCCATCAACATGCTCAGCCCCCCGTCGCCCACAATGCACACCACCTGGCGGCCGGGATAGGCAATGCTCGCGCCAATGCAGTAGGGAAGCCCATTCGCCATGGTGGCAAGCGAGCCGGACAACGAGAACTGCATGTCGCCGCGCATCTCGACATAACGCGCCGTCCACGTGGCGATCGTGCCGCTGTCCGATGCCACGATCGCATCATCATTCAACAACTTGTTCAGCGTGTATGTCACCACCTGAGGCTTCATGGGAAGGTCTTGCCGCTGCCCTCTCTCCGCCATCAGTTCGTTCCAGTCCTTCATCCGCTCCTGTGCCTTCTTCAGGAAACGACCACCCTTCTTCTCCAAAAGCGGCAACAGTGCCTCCAGAATCACCTTCGTATCCCCCACAAGGGCCACATCGGTGGGATAACGCAATCCAATCCGCGTCGGATCGATCTCGATCTGCACGCACTTGGCCCGCCCCGGCTTGGGCAGGAACTCCATATAAGGGAAGCTCGTCCCGATCATGATCAGCGTGTCGCACTCTTCCATTGCATCCACTGAGGGCGCCGTTCCCAGCAGCCCAAGACCTCCGGTGGTGTACTGACTGTGATCCGGAAGAACCCCCTTGCCGAGCAGCGCCTTCACCACGGGACCACCCACCGTCTCCGCCAACTGCTCCACCTCCGAACGCGCGCCGAGCGCGCCTCGGCCAACAAAGATCGTCACCTTCTTGCCCGCGTTGATCACATCGGCTGCCTGCTGTAACACCAGAGCCGCGGGCTTCAAATTGAGCGGAGCACGCAAGTCGGCACTGTGCTGCGCGACATTGGCCTTGCTCCGATTGCTGTCGGATGCGGCAAACTCCTGAATGTCCTTCGGAATGCAGATGTGCGCCACGCCTCTTCGCCCATAGGCGGTGCGAATCGCCATGTCCACAACGTTCACCGCGTGCGCGGGCCCCATGATGCGCTGGTTGAACTCCGATACATCCATGTAGAGCTTGTCGAGATCTACATCCTGTTGATAGTCCATCCCGATCAGGTCATGGAACGTGTGCCCCGTGATGGCCAGTACTGGCTGCTGATCGCACTTGGCGTCATATAAGCCATTCAGCAGGTGAATGCCCCCGGGCCCGGATGTGGCCACGCAGACACCGAGCTTCCCGGTGAACTTGGCGTAGCCAACTGCGGCGAATGCCGCCGCTTCCTCGTGCCGCACCTGGATGAACTTCAACTTGTCCTGATGGGTGCGCAGCGATTCGAAAAATCCATCCACTCCATCCCCAGGCAGTCCGAAGATCGTGTCCACGCCCCACTCAATCAGGCGCTCGACGACAATATCACTCACCTGTTTCGCCATAAACTCCTCGCCATCTCCGTCTAGCGATCGCCACTCCATCTCATGCTTGCAACCGCTAGACCCTGTAACGATCGGCCTCGGTCTTCTTCAACTCGAGACCCATACCGGCTCGCGAGCAGTCGGGGGCCATCCGGCCGTTCCGCGGCTCGCAAAATCCGTCGAACAACATCTGTTCGATGCGGGCATGGTCGTGAAAGTATTCCATGTGGATCGCTCTCGGAACTGCGCAGCACACATGAAGGTGAAGGCTCGGGGCACAGTGCGACGACAAAGGTAGGTTTGCTGCCCAGCACAGGGACCCCGCATCCAGAAACCCGCTGATCCCTCCGCACCGCGTGGCGTCCGCCTGTAGCACGCTCACCGCACCCGAATCCACCATGCGACGGAAGTACCATGCCGTGTAGCCGTACTCCCCCGCGGCCACATCCATTCCCCCCGGCACCCTTTCCCGCACCATCCGCATCCCCGCCAGATCATCTGAGCTCACCGGCTCCTCGAACCAGCGCACACCCGACTCCGAAAACACCTCCGCCAGCGCCATGGCCTGTGCCGCCGTATAGGCGCCATTCGCGTCCACAAACAACTCAACTTCTTTTCCAACAGCCTCTCGCGCGACACGCACCCGTCGCGGATCATCCAGAGGTCGACTCCCAACCTTCATCTTCAATTTTTTGAAGCCCTGCGCTGCCCAGCCCCCCAGCTGCGTCCTCAGTTGTTCATCGTCATAGGAAGTGAACCCCCCGCTCCCGTACACCTCGATCTCCTCGCGCACGCGGCCCAGCAGGTTCACCAGGGGCGCGTGCAGCAGGCGCGCCCGTAAATCCCACAGCGCATTGTCGATTGCGGAAATCGCCATCGTCCCAATCCCGCACGTTCCCACATTGCGCACTTGGTGGAACAGTGACTGAACGATTGCCCCATGCGCGAACGGGTCGCGATCTCGTACCAGCTTGAGGAGCAGATCTTCGGCCAACTTCGCTGTCGCCACGTCAGCATAGGTGTACCCCATACCCCGGACGCTGCCGCACGCAAGCTCCACCAGCACCAGGGTCGTCTCTTCCCAGGTAAACGTCCCGTCCGCCTCCGGTGCATCAGTCGAAATTCGGTACGCGCTCACGCGTGCCTCAGAGATTTTGGACCCGGAATTCAACCCGTCACACCCCCCGGCACTGTATCCCGACAGTCCGATACGATGCGGAGACGGAACCAAAGCGTTGTGTCGTGTCACGATACTTATGGAAAGTGCCTTGACAGACTATCCTCCCCGTCTGCTTCTCGCCATCTTGATCGCCACGGTAAACAAGGAGGGCCGTTCGCACCCGGTTTTCCTCAGCCTCGCCATTTACCCTGAGAACATACGGAGTCCTCCGGCGCTGACCTCCCGGGCCTCGACTCCCTGATCATCATGACGGAACAGAAAACCCTTCCTCCCGCGATTCTTCTTCATATTGCTCAAAGCCTGAACCTCCCTCTTCGCGGCATCTCTGCCGTCATCGAACTGATCGACGATGGCGGGACTGTGCCCTTCATCGCCCGTTACCGCAAAGAAGCCACGGGAAACCTGGATGAGGTGCAGATTCGCGCCATCGAAGAGAAGCTCGCCTACTTTCGCGATCTCCTCGATCGCCGCGCCACCATCCTTGCCTCCATCGCCGAACAGGGCAAACTCACCGACGAGTTGAAGGCGCGCATCGAAGCAACTCTCGACAAGAGCGAACTCGAAGACCTCTACCTGCCCTACAAGCCGAAGCGCCGCACCAAGGCCACCATCGCCCGCGAAAAAGGTCTGGAACCATTGGCCGAATACCTTTGGAACCAGCAACCTGGCCCTGAGCCGCTCGCCAGCCTCGCCCCCCGATTCGTCAATCCCGAGCTCGGCGTCGCCACCGTCGAAGAGGCCCTCGAGGGCGCGCGCCACATCATCGCCGAATGGATCAGCGAGGATGCCAGTCTGCGCAAGGCCCTCCGCCAGCTCATGTTCGATGAGGGCATCGTGCTCAGCCGCAAGATGACCGAGGCAATCGACGAACAGGAAAAGTTCAAGATGTATTACGAGTACAGCGAGCCGGTGAAGAACATCCCCTCCCATCGCATGCTCGCCATCCGCCGCGGCGAAAGCGAAAATGTGCTCTACTTCCTCATCGAGGTGGAATCCGAGCGCGCGCTCGCTATCCTGCGCCACCAGGTCCTCAAGCAAGCCGGAGATTGGACACGTGACCTTGAGCTCGCCCTCGAAGACGCCTGGAAGCGCCTGCTGAATTCCTCCATCCAGGGAGAGATACGGCTCGAGCTCAAGCGCCGCTCTGACACTGAGGCGATCGCCGTCTTCCGCGACAATCTTTACCATCTCCTGCTGGCGCCGCCCGCCGGCCCCATCTCCGTGCTCGGCATCGATCCCGGTCTGCGCACCGGATGCAAGGTCGCCGTGGTCGATGAAACCGGCAAGCTCCTCGCCCACGATGTCCTCTACCTTCACACATCGAAGAAAGGCGACGCGGACGCCGCCCTCAAGCTGGAGGCGCTCCTGCGCCGTCACCATGTCCGCGCCATCGCCATCGGAAACGGAACCGCTTCGCGCGAAACCGACGCCTTCGTCCGGGCCTTTCTGCGCGACAAAGGCATCCAGGACATCTTCTCCGTCACTGTGAGCGAGTCCGGCGCCAGCGTCTATTCCGCATCCGACATCGCGCGCCAGGAGTTTCCGGACCTTGACCTCACCGTTCGCGGCGCCATCTCCATCGCGCGCCGCCTGCAGGACCCACTCTCTGAACTCGTGAAAGTCGATCCCAAGTCCATCGGCGTCGGGCAGTACCAGCACGA
This sequence comes from Acidobacteria bacterium AB60, assembly GCA_008682415.1. Lineage (GTDB taxonomy): Bacteria > Acidobacteriota > Terriglobia > Terriglobales > Acidobacteriaceae > Telmatobacter. Next base: position 197,821 of record VANK01000011.1, read on the forward strand.
TGTCGATCAGCGCCAGCTCGCCGAATCGCTCGAGAAGGTCGTCGAAAGCTGCGTCAATCGCGTCGGCGTCGATCTCAACACATCTTCGTGGACCCTCCTGCGTCACGTCGCGGGCATCACCGAGCGCACCGCTCTCAACATCGTGGCCTATCGCAACGAGAAGGGTTCCTTCCGCTCGCGTATGCAGGTGCGCGACGTGCCCGGCATTGGCCCCAAGACCTTCGAGCAGGCGGCAGGCTTCTTGCGCATTCGCAACGGCGACAATCCGCTGGATTCTACCGCCGTCCACCCGGAGTCTTATCCGGTTGTCGAACAGATCGCCGCGCTTCTTGACACGCCCGTACCCGAATTGATCAAACGACCTGAAGCTCTGGAGAACGTCGATCGATCCAGGCTCTCCGCCGGCGCGTTCACGCTCAACGACATCCTGGCCGAATTGCGCAAGCCCGGACGCGATCCCCGTGACAAGTTCGTCGCCCCCAGCTTCCACGAAGACGTGCGCGAGTTATCCGATGTAAGAGCGGGCATGGTGCTCGAAGGCGTCGTCACCAACGTCACAAAATTCGGGGCCTTCGTCGATATCGGAGTTCATCATGATGGGCTGGTGCACATCAGCGAACTCTCCAACCGGTTTATCAAGGATCCGCACGAGGCCGTCAAAACCGGGCAGATCGTCAAGGTCATGGTCCTCAACATCGACGAAAAGGCGAAACGGATCGCACTCTCCATCAAGGCTCTCACCGCATCTGCGCCCCGTGCAGCCAAACCGGCGCCAAAAACCCCGCCTAAGATCGAGGATCAGCTCGCCGCCCTCTCAAACAAGTGGCGCGTCCGCACCTGAGGCGCCTCGTTGCTCAAAAGGAAGAGCTGGACCGCGCAGCAGGGGGCCGGCTCGTTTGCGCCTGCTGGAAAATCGCGCGCGTCTGCGCAAGTTCCTCGCCCACAACCTGTAGCCGCGGCGGCCGCACCCGCGCCGAACCGACCCCCGCCTCTTCCTGTACCTGCTTGATCAGCTGCACAAACTTGGGAACCGTGTCCATGCGCAGCAACGGCAGAAACCATCGGTAGAGCTCAGACGCGTTCTTCTGGTCACCCCGCGAAGCGAATTCAAACAGATCCACTGATTCGCGCGGCAAGGCATTCACCAGGCCCGCCACCCAGCCCACCGCTCCCGCCGCTATCCCCTCCACAATCGCATCATCAACGCCCACCATGATCGAAAGCCGCTCCCCCAGCAGCGCCCGAATGGCAGTCACGCGGCGCACGTCAGTCGAGGATTCCTTCACGGCCGCAAGATGATCCGACCTCTCCGCAAGCTCAACAATCTGCTCCGGCGTAAAGTCTGTCCCATAGGCCACGGGATTGTTGTAGAGCATGGCCGGTAGAGGAGTCGCTCGCAAAACAGCCTCCATATGTGCTCGCGTTTCGCGCCAGTCTCCCTGGTAAACGTAAGGTGGCAGGATCATCAAGCCCTGCGCCCCCGCATCGGCCGCCGCCTGCGCAATGCGCACTGCCTCCGCGGTCGAGAGAGCTGATACCGCGGCAACCACAGGCACCCCCGGAGTTACCGCCGCAACCATCGTCCTCACAATTGCGATCTTCTCCTCGAAAGCGAGGGTCGCCGACTCACCCAGCGATCCAAGACAAACAATCCCGCTGCAGCCATTTGCCACCAGCCAGCGAGCTTGCCTCGCCACAAATCCATGATCCACGTTCAGTGCTTCATCGAATGCAGTCGTAATCGCCGGCATCACGCCAGTCCATTGCATAGAAACTCCTTCAATCTGTCTTTCCGTTCCAATCCGCAAATCGCGCGGGTAGATACGGTTCGAGACGAATCGGCGACCGCCTGCCTGTGAACGCCGCCGCAATGAGCGCCGCTGTTCCGAGAGACGTCGTAATCCCTAGCCCCTCGTGTCCGGTCGCCAGCCACACGGATGCGTCCTCAGCCGACGGCCCAATCAACGGCAATTTATCCGGTGTCGCTGCCCGAAACCCCGTCCATGTGCGAATCGCCTGCAGCGAAGCGATTCCAGGCATGTACGCGACAGCCCGCTCCAGCATGGCCGTAAGCATGTGCTGTTCCACCGCCCCTTCCTCGCTCCCATACTGCCGCGATGAACCGATGAGAATCTGCCCGGTGCGCCGTGGCTGCGCGTTGAATGCCACCGAATCAGAACCGACAGAATGCGCGCTCTTCAAATAACCCAGCTCCACAAGTTGATGGCGCACGAACCCCGGGTACCGGTCCGTGATCACCAGGTGTCCTTTGCGCTTGCGCACAGGGATCTCCGGATGCAGATCGGTCGCCCACGTCCCGGTGGCATCCACAATTTTCGCCGCCTTCAGTTCGCGCCCATCCTGGCATTGCAACGAACCATCAGCAATGTGCACGACCCGCGTTCCCGCCAGCAGCGTGGCGCCCGCACTCTCGGCAGCTCGCGCCAGATACACCGCCACCGTAGGTGGATACACCACAGCATCTCCCGGAACAAACAGCGCACCGGTCAGTCCATCGCGCAGATTGGGCTCAGCCTCTGCGAGCGCGGACGCATCCAGCAGCTCCGCCCCAACCCCGCGCTCCCGGTAGTAAGCCAGTTTGCGCTCCGCCTCCGCCATCTCTTCTTCGTCTGCGGCCACCCACAACGTGCCCGTGCACTCGTACTCGCAGTTGTCCGGCAGCTCCCTCGCCAACTCTGCCCACAAGAGCTGGGACACATGCGTCAACGCGAATTGCGCCTCGGAGTCGTCCATCACCACCACGTGCCCCATTCCCGCCGCGGTCGCTCCGCCTCCAATCACGTCCCGCTCCACAAGCGCGACACGCATCCCTTCCCGTGCGCACGCCGCGGCGCAGGCGGCGCCCACGATGCCCCCGCCCACTACCGCCACGTCGAAGACTGGCGGCGTCATCCCCCAATACCTCGGCGAAAAGGATCCGCTGTGTCGAACAGCAAGGTCGCCTCCGCAGTCACATAAGCCGAACCCGTGATGGACGGGATCACCCTGCCCTCTTCCAACCGCACGCGCCCTTCAAATACGGTGTCGAGTATCCCCTCCTGCCGCCAAACCTCGCCGGGCTTCAGCTCCCCATCCGCCACCAGGCACGCCAGCTTCGCGCTCGTACCCGTTCCGCAAGGGGAACGGTCGTAGGCCTTGCCCGGACACAACACAAAATTGCGGCTCTGGTTCCTTCGGTCTCGCGGTTCCCCGAACAGCTCGACATGGTCGATCTCCGCGCCGTCTCTTCCCGTAACTCCATCCGCGGTCAGTTGCTGGCGCATCGCCCACGCAAGATCGCTCAGGCGATCGACGCGGCTCAGCTCGAGCGTCTCCTTACTCTCCGTCAGAAAAAACCAGTTCCCGCCCCACGCCACGTCGCCGGTCACCATCCCATATTCCGGCACATCGATGGTGACGTCCTTCTTGTATCGATACGCCGCAACATTCTCGACAGTGACTCTGTTCGCCGACTCCAGCTTCGCCCGCACTACGCCCACAGGAGTCTGGATGGAATGCTCGCCCGGTCCGATCCGGCCGAGATGTGCCAGCGTCACCCCCAGACCGATCGTTCCATGACCGCACATTCCCAGGTAGCCCGCATTGTTGAAGAAGATCACCGCCGCGGCGCACTCCGCGGAATCCGGCTCCAGCACCCACGCGCCCACCAGCACGTCCGATCCGCGCGGCTCGCACAAAATCGCCCGTCGCAGATCATCGTGCTCCCCGCGCAGCTTCGCCATTCGTTCTGCAAGCGTCCCCGCGCCCAGAAGCTCGGCGCCAGACAGAACGCAGCGCGTCGGCTCTCCCGCCGTATGCGAGTCAACAATCGCGAACCTCTGCGAAGCCATCCCACTTCTCATCGTTTCTTGCGAAGTATATCGAACCCGCTACAATCGAAATCGCTCAGCATGGCCACTGAACCAACCTCCCATCCCGCGCCCGCCGCTGTCGTCACCGTGCGAATCAACGGGCGGCCCTTAAGTGCACCCGCCGGCGCCAGTGTCGCCGCGGTAATCCTGCAATCAGGAATCCCGTTTCGCACCTCCGTGAGCGGCGAGCCGCGGTCCGCGCTCTGCGGCATGGGCATCTGTGAAGAGTGCCGTGCGACAGTTGACGGTGTTCCGCACACCCGCACCTGTCAGCTCTTAGCGGCAGACGGCATGGACATTCGCACCGCATGACCGATCGTCTCGACCTGCTCATTGTCGGAGCTGGCCCCGCAGGCATGGCCGCGGCTGTCGCCGCCAGCGCCGCGGGGCGCCGCGTCACCATCCTCGATGACAACCCGGCCCCGGGTGGTCAGATCTGGCGCGGTTTCTCCACCGCCGCCGCGGGCACCTATCCCGGCGCAAAGCCGCTCGTCGCGCTGCACCGCAGCCTTCGCGATCATACAGTTGACATCCGCTCTCGCACCCGCGTTATCAGCACACCTGCGCCTCGCACTCTGCGCGTCCAAGATGATGGCGGAGCCGCCGACTACTCCTATCAGGATCTGATCCTCGCCACCGGTGCCCGCGAGCGCTTCCTGCCCTTCCCTGGCTGGACCCTCCCCGGCGTCTTGGGCGCGGGCGGACTCCAGGCCCTCGTTAAGTCCGGCCTCTCCGTTCGAGACAAGCGCGTCGTGGTTGCGGGAAGCGGGCCTTTGCTCCCCGCCGTTGCTGCAACCCTCGCCCGCCACGGAGCCCGCATTCAGGGCATCTTCGAACAGGCTCCGCTCGATCGCTTGGCTCGTTTCGCCTTCACCCTCGCCGCCCATCCCGGCAAAATCCTCGAAGGGCTGCGCTATCGCGTGACGACTCTCTCTGCCCCGTACCGCACCAGTTCCTGGATCGTGAGCGCGCACGGTGCGGAACACCTCGAGTCCGTCGACGTCTGCATCGGCGACACTTCCCGCAGACTGGCATGCGACTATCTCGCCTGCGGCTTCCATCTCGTGCCCAACCTGGAACTGCCTCTCCTCCTCGGGTGCACCATCAGCGATAACTGCGTCGCCGTCGACGCCAATCAGCAGTCTTCCCTTCCCCACGTCTACTGTGCTGGCGAAGTCACGGGTATCGGCGGCCTCGAAAAAGCGCTCTGCGAAGGGGAAATCGCAGCGCTCTCCAGCGCAGGCAAATCGGCGGCCCATCTCTTCGAGCGTCGTGACCGTCTCGCTCGTTTCGCCCGCCGGCTCGACGTAACCTTCGCCCCTCGCCGCGAACTCGCGCAGCTTGCCACGCCCGACACCCTGGTCTGTCGCTGCGAAGACGTCCCGCGCGGTGCACTCGAAACCTGCCACAGCTGGCGCGAGGCCAAACTCCACACCCGCTGCGGCATGGGCCCCTGCCAGGGGCGCGTCTGCGGGCCGGCGACGAACTTCCTCTTTGGCTGGCAACAGGAAAGCGTCCGGCCTCCGCTTGCACCCGCACGTGTCGCGACCTTAGCCGCACCACCCCCGAGCCAGTAGACAATAACCGAGGAGCCTCGATGAAAACCTGCTCAGTCGTTCTTGCCGCTTTCCTGTCCTGCAGCTTCGGCCATCTCCTCGCGGCGGGGCAACAGCAAACCAGTTCCGAGGCTCCTTCCAACCCCCAGCCAGACAAACAGGAGAAGCCCAAGCCGAAGATCCGGCCCAATGATGCCGGCTCCCCCGTTCCCACCCGCGCCGACATGCTGCGCGGCGCCTACGGCCCCTTCCGCGCCAACAACGACCTCCTCTATTACCACCTCGACGTTCGCATCGATCCCGATAAGAAATTCATCAGCGGCAAGAACACCATCCGCTTCCGCATGCTCAAGACGGGCACGCGCATTCAGCTTGACCTCACCGCCGCACTGAACATCGACAAGATCCTCCTCGGCGACACGCAGCTTCATTTCCAGCGCGACGGCAGCGCTGTCTTCCTCGACTTCCCCCGCCCGCTTCAGACCGGTCAGGTCTACTCCATCGACTTCTACTATTCCGGCAATCCTCCCGCCATCGGCCGATTCGGCGGCATCACCTTCAAGCAGGATCCCTCCGGCCACGTCTGGATCAACACCGCCTGCGAAGGCGACGGCGCCAGCGTCTGGTGGCCCAACAAAGATCAATGGCGGGATGAAGTCGAGAACATGGACATCAGCGTCGCCATACCCAGTAATCTCGTCGACGTCTCCAATGGAAAGTTCGTTGGCAAAACCGATCTGGGCGATGGCTACACGCGCTGGGACTGGCACGTCCACTACCCCATCAACAACTACGACGTCTCGTTGAACATCGGCAATTACGTCCACTTCTCCGATCAGCTCGGCGATCTTCCTCTCGACTTCTACGTGCTCCCCGAAGATCTCGACAAAGCGAAAATTCAGTTCGCGCAGGCCAAGGGCATGATCGAAGCCTTCCAGCACTACTTCGGCCCCTATCCCTTCGCCAAAGATGGATACAAGCTCATCGAAGCGCCCTACTCCGGCATGGAACACCAGAGCGCCGTCACCTACGGCAATCTCTTCAAGAACGGCTATCTCGATCACGATTGGACCGGCGTCGGCATCAGCCCCCGCTTCGACTTCATCATCATCCACGAAAGCGGGCACGAGTGGTTCGGCAACAGCATCACCGCAATTGACCCCGCCGACATGTGGATTCACGAAGGCTGGACCACCTACCTCGAAAGCCTCTACGTCGAGTACCGCTGGGGCAAAAGCGACGCTCTCAAGTACCTCAGCGGGTACCGGCCCAAGATCTACAATCTTCGCGCCATCATCGCGGAGCGCGGCGTCAATGCTGAACCCACCGAGGACCAGTACTTCAAATCAGCCCTCATGCTCAACACCCTGCGCACCATCATCGATAACGACTCCCGCTGGTTCGCGCTTATTCACGCCTTCTACCAGCGTTTCAAGTACCAGAACATCCAGACTGAAGATGTCGTCGCCTGGTTCAATCAGAACACCGGCATCAATCTCACGCCCTTCTTCAATCAATACCTGCGCCATCCCGCGATCCCGCGCCTGGAACTGCTCTTCGGCGAAGCCCCGAACATGGTCCTCTATAAGTGGGCTGCCGACGAAGAAGACTTCGCCATGCCCGTCCGTGTCGGCACTCCGGATCATTGGCAAATCATTCATCCCACCACGAAATGGCAGAGCATGGAGAGCCCGCTCGATAAAGACGATTTCCAGGTCGCCACCGACCTTTATTACATCGACGTGAATAAACAATGACCGCAGGAGACCCCATGCATATTCGTCTCGCTACCGCCGCCGATGTGGAGGGAGTCATGAATCTGGTGCGCAAAGTCGTTCCACAAATGCGGGCAGCCGGCAACTTTCAGTGGGACGATTCTTACCCCAACCCCGACGTTTTCTTGCAGGACGTTGCCCGGCAACAGTTATGGATCGCGAAATTCAACGGCGACACTGCCGGCGTCGCCTCCATCACGACCGACCAGGAGCCGGATTATGCCAATGTCGGCTGGGATCTAAACGAACCCTCCATCGTGGTCCATCGCTTGGCGGTCGATCCCTCGCATCAAGGCAAAGGAATCGCCGCTGCCCTGATGCGCCATGCGGAAGCCGTTGCCAATCGTCGCGGCATCACCGTCCTGCGCGTCGACACCAACTCGCAAAATCAGGCTACGCAGAAGCTGTTCCCCAAGCTTGGCTATACGTACGCGGGCGAGACCGGCCTCAGAAATCGTCCCGGCCTGCGCTTCCTCTGTTATGAGAAGCGTGCCCCTTTCGATCCTCCGGGATAGTTCCCCTCGCACCCGTGCCCGCATCCAGAAGTCGCGCGCGGCAAAGCGCCTGTACTAAGGGTGCTCGTAGCGCTCAACCTCAGCATTCGCCATGCGCGCGTGATTGATCGCAAGAACCTCCTCCGCAGTAAATCCGCGGCACCAGCAGCCGGCTGCTAGGCAGGTATGGAACTCAATGTTCAGCGAATGCAGCCCGATCGGATGTCCGCATTCGCACAGCAGGCGGGGAAATTTTTCACGCAACTGCAAAAACGTCATGCCCTCATTTGACTCCTGAAAAGAACGCCGCGCATTGCCTCTTTCGGGCGACATCCTGCTCATGAGCAATCCCATGCAGAACACGAATGCTTGCCTCGTCGCAGCCATCCACGCGCCTTTGCGCTACATCAGCCAGCGCCGAGTCCGACCTGCGCCTACGGCTGAAACCGATACCCGCTTCCCGGGTCCGTCAAGATCAGCTCGGGACTTTTGGGATTCGATTCGATCTTCCGGCGAAGACCGGCAATATGCATATCCACCGTCCGCGTAAAGTTGCTCGAAGCATCCGTCCAGATCTCCTCCAGCAACTCTTCCCGCGACACCGTCCGGCCGCTTCTCTCCGCCAGATATCGCAGCAGTTCAAACTCCCGCGGCGTCAGGGAAATCGTCTCCCCACGAACAATCACCTTCTTGCGCAGCACGTCCAGAGTCACCGGCCCGAATTCATATTGGCCGTCCGCTGGCTTGGGGTCATTCCCCGCGGAGCGCCGAAGCAGCGCTTCCACCCGCACCATCAGCTCGAGCGTGTCGAATGGCTTCGTCAGGTAATCGTCCCCACCCGCTCGAAAGCCCGCAATCTTCTCCACCGACTGGCTGCGCGCTGTCAAAAACAGCACCGGTGCCGCAATCCCTGCCTTGCGCAGTTTGACGCAGACCTCCAGCCCGCTCTCCATCGGCAACATCACGTCCAGAAGGAACAGGTCGAACACAGATCCCGAGGCCTTCTGCAGAGCCGTCCGCCCATCATGCGCAAACTCCACCTCGTACCCCTCGCTGCGGAACCGGTCTCCCAGCGTCAGGCAAAGTTCGCGCTCGTCCTCCACCACCAGAATCCTTCTGCCGCGATCCGCACTCCCAGGCAACGACACCGTGTCGGTCAAAACCTCTCCACATGACAAAGCCGTCATGATCCCATCATCTCCGAAGATGACGATTATGTCATTTGCCCTGGATCAACTTTGTATAAAGGCAGTTAAGTCCTGCCCCCCTCCCCGCAGATCGCCCTCCCATTTTGCCCGCAGATCGGTGCAATCCTCCCCGCTCCTTGGTCCCCCACGCGACATCTCTCCCGTACCCGGACACGACTTGCGGTATCATGCGTCTATAGAATGAGCGGTCTATTCTCCCCTCCCGGGAACCGCATGGGGTTGTCTGTGTCTCGATTCTTCCAACGACTAGCCTTCGTCTTAGGAGCCGCGGTCTTCGCCGCGCTCGGTTTGGGATTCGCCCTCGGCGAATTCGGGTGGTTCGGCGTCCATGCCGGCGGCGAGCAGGATGGAGCCTACCGCCAGATCGGCGTCTACCAGCAGGTGCTGCGCCGCATTCAGAGCGACTACGTCACCGATCCCAATATCAATACCGTGACCACCGGCGCGCTCCACGGCCTGCTCGAGTCCCTCGATGCCGACTCCAGCTATCTCTCGCCCACCGAGTACAAGATCTACAAGGACCGCCCCGCCACCGGCGTCGCCCAGGTTGGCCTCACCGTCTCCAAGCGCTTCGGCTACGCCACCGTGGTCAGCGTCGTCCCCGGATCTCCCGCCGACCACGAACACATCTCTGACGGAGATGTCATAGAATCCATTGGCGATCAGTCGACTCGTGAGCTCTCGCTGGCTGTCATTCGCCTCATGCTCGAAGGCAAGCCCGGATCCAGTGTCACCGTCACCGTCGTTCGCCCCCGCAAGTCGGACCCGGACAAGGTCACGCTGACCCGCGCGGTTGTCGCTGCGCCCGCCCTCGCTGACCAGCAGTACGAAGGCGGCTCGATCCTTTACCTCAAGCCCGGCATCGTCACCTCCGCCCGTGTGGACGAGATCGTTGCCAAAATCAAGGCCAACAAGAACCGCAAGATCGTCCTCGACCTCCGCGACGCCGCCGGCGGCGACGAGGAAGAGGGCCTCCGCCTGGCCAATCTCTTCATCAACCAGGGCACCTTGGCCGCACTCGAGGGCCAGAAGTACCCCAAGAAGACCTTCGCCGCGGACCCCGCCCTCTGCCTCACAACGGCCCCCCTCGTCGTGCTCGTGAATCGCGGGACCTACGGCCCGGCTGAACTCACCGCCGCCGCAATCCAAAACGCTAAGCGCGGCGACGTTGTCGGCGAACGCACCTTCGGCGAAGGCTCCGTTCAGAAGACCATTGACCTGCCCGATGGCGCGGCGCTCCTCCTCACCATCGCCAAATACGAGTCGGCCGATGGCAAGAAGATCCAGGATGAAGCCGTCGTCCCCACCGTCCAGGTAGGCCAGGTCGCGGATGACGACCTGAGCGACGAAAACCCTCCCAACAAGGAAGACGCTCCCCTGAACAAGGCCCTCGAGATCCTCAAGGCCAAGAACAGCTAACCAGCGATCCGGAATCGGTTCCTCCGCGGCGTGAGTGCCAAGCTCGCGCCGCTTGCATTTTTGGCCCGAATCTGCCATCCAGGCCCCGCCCCGCAAGCCTTTTCCGGCTTGATACCCCGCTTGGTGATAATCAAACTGCGGTAGTCAACCCCGTGCTACGCTCGAAGAGCAGGCATTCGTTCCACGTGTATCCGGAACCTCTGCCGCGAGGCTTGACCCGCTTGGCCACCCCGTTACAAACTGCTGCATCCCGCGGTCTGGGCCGCACTCACCGGCTCGCTCCCGAGGACCAGCCTGGCCGACCGCGCCGTCCGCGCCCCGCCCATAAGCTCGCCGGAAAAGGCGTGCTCATCCTTCTCGTCCTCTTCTCCATCATCACGGGCTCGCTCGCCGGACTTACCCTCGTCTACTCCACCAATCTCCCGCAGATGGACGACCTCGAGCGCTACCGCCCGTCCACCATGACCGACCTCTACGATCAAAAAGGCCGCGTCATCGGCTCCTTCGCCCTCGAACGCCGCGTCGTCATCAACTACAGCGACTTCGCCCCCGTCCTCCGCCAGGCCGTCATCTCCATTGAAGACAAGAACTTCGAGTCCCACGGCGGCATCAACTTCTTCCGCATCTTCGGGGCCATCTGGCACGATCTCCGCAGCCACGGCCGCGCCCAGGGCGCCTCCACCCTCACCATGCAGCTGGCGCGCAACCTCTTCCTCTCCGCCGACCGCACCGCCGCCCGCAAGCTCCAGGAAGCTTGGCTCGCCATTCAGATCGAGCGCACCTTCACCAAGGAGCAGATCTTCACCCTCTACGGCAACCAGATCTACCTCGGCTCCGGCATGTACGGCTTTGAAGCCGCCTCCCAGTTCTACTTCAACAAGCACGCCAAAGATCTAACCCTCACCGAGGCGGCACTGCTCGCCGGCCTCCCCAAAGGCCCCGTCGCCTATTCGCCCATCCTTAATCCGGAAAAGGCCCTCAAGCGCCGCAACCTCGTCCTCCTCGAAATGGAGTCGGACGGCGCCATCACCCACGCCGAAGCGGAACACGCCCTTCAAGCCGGCCTCGAACTCCACATCGCCCAGCCCGAGGGCTCCGTCGCCCCCTGGTTCCAGGAAGAGGTTCGCCGCGAACTCGAAAAACGCTTCGGCACCGAAGAGGTCCACGAGGCCGGCCTGCGCGTCGACACCACCCTCGACCTCGACCTCCAGCAGGTCGCCAACAAGGCCGTCCTCGATGGCGTCGCCGCCTACGAGCGCCGCCACGGCTGGAAGGCCCGCATCCAGAACGTCTTCCACGACGGCTTCTCGCTCGACGACTACCGCCATCCCGACTGGGCACTCAAGTCCCATCCCGGCGACTACGTTCACGTCCTCGTCACCCGCGTCCTGCCCGGCGAGGTCTTCGCCCGCATGGGCAACGAAGATGTCGTCCTCGAGCCTGAGGACTGGAAGTGGACCGGCCAGCGCTTCGCCGATACCTTCGTGCACGTCGGCGACGTCCTCTACGTGCACCTCGCCGATGCCATGGAAGGCAGCTCGCACCGCGCCTCCCTCGAGCAGGACTCCGGCGCCCAGGGCGCCATGATGGCCATCGACAACACCAACGGCGACGTCCTCGCCATGGTGGGCGGCCGCGACTACTCGCTCTCCCAGTTCAATCGCGCCACCCAGGCCAATCGCCAGACCGGCTCCAGCTTCAAGCCCTACGTCTACACCGCCGCGGTTGAGAACGGCTCCCGCCCCGATGACCCCATCGTCGATGCCCCCGTCAACTTCGGCGGGTATGCCCCCCACAACTACGAGAACGACTACAAAGGCACCATGACGCTGGTCAACGCCTTTGCCGAATCGCGCAATATCCCGGCGCTCAAGCTCGCCGCTACCGTGGGCATCCGCAAGGTCATCGAGGTCGCGCACCGCTTCGGCGTGACCACCAACATCCCCGCATACCTGCCCGTCGCGCTCGGCGCCGCAGAGATCACGCTCCAGGAGCAGGTCGCCTCTTACTCTGTCTTCCCCAACGACGGCATCCGCGTGCAACCGCGCCTTGTCCGCAAAGTCGCCAACCGCGACGGCATCACCCTCTGGGAAGATCCTCCTGAGGTGAAGGAGGTCATCAGCCAGCAAACCGCGCGCACCATGATGACCCTCCTCCAGGCCGTCACCGCGCACGGCACCGGCGCCGCCGCCTCCGAGCTGCACCATCCCCTGGGCGGCAAGACCGGCACCACCAGCGACTATACCGATGCCTGGTTCCTCGGCTTCTCTCCATCCGTCACCTGCGGCGTCTGGGTCGGCTATGACAGCCGCGAGTCCCTCGGCGAAAAGGAAACCGGCGCCAAAGCCGCCCTTCCCATCTGGATGAACATCATGAAGCAGGCCATCGCCGGCAAGGACAGCGAACACTTCCTCGGCGACGACACGCCAGAAAACAAGCCTCTGCTCCAGGCCAGCGTCGCGCCGCCAGCGAGGCCCGCCTCGGCTCCGGCAAGCCCCGCCGCTTCATCCAAACCAGCAACAGCGGCAAGCAAGACTCCGTCTCTGCCACCCGCGCCCGCGAGCCTCAAACCCTCTCCCACACCCCGCGCCGCGCTTCCCGTTCCGCCCGCCCGCACCATCGTCGCCACCGCCCCCGACGGCACCAAAACCTATATCCCCGTCAAGCCACAGCCGGCGCATCCCTCTCCTGCGCCCCTGGCGAACCGATCCTCCGGGGCCCGTCCGGCCGCTGCGCCACAGACCAAGGCCCTCGTCCCCGCGCCCAACGCCAAGCCCGTCTCCGCCCGGCAAAGCCCGCAGGGATAGACCTCGAACCGGACTCACCGGTGCGCTCGCATCCCGCCGAAGCCGCACCTCACGCCAATTTGTTGATCGAGTTATCGCACCAGCCGGAAATACCGCTGCGCCTTCGCTACATCCCGCAGGATCTGCGCCTTCAGAGATGCCACATCCGGATACTTCTCTTCATCCCGCAACCGGTACAGAAACTCCAGCTCCATCGGGGTGTTCGCATCCACCGCAATCGGCTCGAAGTTGAGAATGTGCGTCTCCAGCGCAAATCCCGCGTCCGCAAACGTCGGCCGGATTCCCAGGCTCGACACCGCCTGGAAACATCGCCCCGCAATGCCCAGGCGTGTCACATAGATTCCGAACGCAGGCAACAGGCCCTCGTACTCCGCAAAGTTGATCGTCGGCACCAGCAGCTTCGAGCCCACGCCCCGGTCCCGCTTCTGCGTTGAGCGCACCGCGAACGGCCTTCCCAACATCCATCGCGCGCGCTTCATGTCTCCTGCCGCCACCAGCGCGCGAATCGCCGAGCTCGAGACCTCCAGCCCGTGCACCCGCACCGGCGCATGCACCGTGAGCCCGAATCCAAACTCCGCGCCAAATGCTGCCAGCTCCCGCACGCCCGCCTCCGCCTTGTACCCGAAGCGGAAGTTCCCTCCCTCGTGCAGCCCTCGCAGCTGCAGCGCGTTCGCCAACACCTGCTCCACAAACTCCCGCGCCGACAAGCGCGCCAGCCTCTCGTCAAAACGCAGCACCAGCACCGCATCCACACCCGTCGCCGCCAGCAGCTCCAATCGGTGCGCCATCGGCGTCAGCAGCGCCGGCGCGCTTGCCCGACGCAAAAATCTCTCCGGATGCGGGTCGAACGTCACCGCCACCGCGCGCGCTCCGCGTTCCCGCGCCTCGCGCACCACCGCGCCCAGGATCTGCTGATGCCCCCGATGCACGCCGTCAAAGTTGCCAATAGCCGCTACCGACGCCCCGAAGCCCGCCGGCACCGCCTCGATCCCGCGAAATACGTCCGTCACGCCGCACCCTGCCCAACACCATCAGGCAGCGTAACCGCCACCTCCAGCCCGTCGTAGCCCATCGCGACTCCGGCCGGCAGCATCCGGTTCGTCTCCTCGTGCCCAAGCTCGTGCGCAATGTGCGTCAGCCACGTCTGCTTCGCGCCGATCCGCTCCGCCCACGCGATCGCCTGCTTCAACGTCGCATGGCTCGGATGCGGCGTGTGCCGCAACGATGGCAACACCAGCGTCTCCAGTCCCTCCAGCAGCCCAAAGCTCTCCTCCGGAATCGCGCTCACGTCCGTCAGATACGCCGCATCGCCGAAGCGAAACCCCGACACCTCCATGCTGCCATGCATCACCGGCACGCGCACAAACTCCACCCCGTGCACGCGCATCCGGTCCTCCAGTGCCACAATCTCGACCTTCGCCCGATTGGTGTACGTGGTTGCAGGCGCAAACGTGTAATCGTAGATGCGCTCCAGAACCGCCGCCGTCTCGTTCGAGGCGTACAGCGGAATCCGGCCGCCGTTTCGAAACGCCGCAAAACTCAGCGGCCGCAGATCGTCCATTCCCAGGATGTGATCGGCATGGGCATGCGTGTAGAAGACCGCGTCCACATACCTGATCTGAGCGCGCAAAGCCTGCTCGCGGAAATCCGGGCCGGTGTCGATCACCACCACCCGTTCGCGCTCGCCATCTTGCCAGCGCAGCGCCACCGACGGCCGCAGGCGCCTGTCGCGCGTGTCCGCGGACGTGCACACCGCGCACCCACAGCCCAGCGTCGGTACCCCCATCGAGGTCCCCGTTCCCAGAAACGTGAGCCGCGCCTCCATCCCGTCGCTGCGATTAGCGCTTGCCCGGCCCCGGAGGCGGCGCAGGAACACCCGGCATCGTGATCATGTTCGTCAGCTCCAGGAACGCCATCCGCGCTTCGAACAGCACCGCCTGCAGCATCCGGTCTTCCGCCGCCGTCAGGTTGCCCTTCGTCTTCTCCGCCAGAACTCCCAGCAGGTCGATCGTCTGCTTCGCGCCCAGAATGTCCACGCGCGGCCGCTGACCCTCCTGCGTCCCCGCCCCCATCTGGATCATCGCCGACAGGTAGAACTGCTGCACCAGCTGCTCAAACGTGACCGGCGGCTGCGGTCCCGCGGCCGGATTCTGTGCCCGCACCAGGTCCTCAAGCCTCTGCGAGGAAGCATCGTACGCCGTCTTCTGCTCCCGGCTCTCCTCCGCCGTCGGCGCTGGCGGCATCGCGGCATACCCGCCCGCCTCCTCGTCTTCACCTTCCGGCTCCGACGTCACCAGTTGCGGACCCCGCACTGCTTCCGGCTCCGGCGCCTTCGTCTCCGACGCAGGCTCCGGCATCGTCACCACCGTCTCCCGCGTGGACTCCTCCCGCGGCGAATCCTTGTCCTCTTCGTCGGCCTTGTACTTGCGGCGATCGATCACTTCAAACTTCGGCGTATCGCTCATCGTCTCTGGTCCCTGCCTCTTTTCCTCGTCGTCAGACCGCTGGGGTGCTCGCAACCATGCGCGCCGTGCCGGCACCCTCGCCCGTCTCGTAACCCAGGGGCTGCTGCTTCGCCTCCGCCTCGCCGCGAACCATCGCCAGCGCAACTCGGCGCGTCCCGCGCGGAAGCGGCAACTCCGCAGCGCTCGTAACGTTCCCCACCGCCGCCCCGTCCAGCTTCAACTCCGTTCCGCTCGCGGGCAGCGGCCCGTCAATCTCTATCTGCCGCAGATGCCGGTGCACATTCCCGCGCGACCGGATCCGCTCCACGATCTCCTGCCCCAGGTAGCACCCCTTGCTGAAGTGCAGCGTCCGCATCTGCGAGGTCTCCTGCGGCAGATCGCGCTCCAACATGTCCACGCCATACAGCGGAATTCCCTCCGCCACGCGAAACGACTCCACCGCCGCCACGCCCACCGGCAGCGCCCCACCCGTCATCAGGAACTTCCACATCTTCGGCATCGAGTGCAGCGAAGTCCAGATCACGTAATGTTCGCCCAGCACCCCGTACTCCCGCCGGATTCGCAAGCTCATCCCGTTAAACTCCGCCCGCGCATGAGTCATCGGATCCCGCAGCACCGGAAGCCCCAGCCGCGCCAGCACCTCGCCCGCCTTCGGCCCGGTCAGCCCCAGCGCCGTCTCGCCTCCGCGCGGCGTCAGCTCCACGTCGTCCATAATGATGAACTTGTCGAAGTGCGTCAGCAGCTTCTCCTGCTGATCCGCGGCAATCTCCATCTCCAGCGTGTCGTCGTCGCTGCCCGCCTGGCTCCCCGGCCCGCTCCCGTAGGTCTGGGGCCCGCTCCGCCACACAGACAGTTCGCCCTGGATCCGCCCCTGCGCGTTCAACACCAGGTTCCACGCTCCGCCGTTGCCCGCCAGCTCGTTCACGGCGTTCGTCACCATCCCGCTCAGCCACCGGAACCGGTCCGAGCCTTTCACCTGCACCCGCCGCAGCCACCCCATGTCGTGCACAGCCGCCCCAAATACCAGGGCCTCTGTTTCCGTCTGCCGCGCGTCCAACTCCTGGGGGGTGATCACCCCGCGATACACTGTCGTCTCCGGATGGATTTCTCCGGATGCAAGCCACGCCGCAAGCGGAGTGGCAGTAGGGGAAGCGGCGAGGGCAATATCGGACATGGAATAACGTAGGGGCACCGGCAAGCGGATAAAATCCTGGCAAGCCCGGTCCACCGCATCCTAATTATAGTCTTCAGGTCGCACCGAGACGCGGGCCCAAAGAAGTACCCCGGCGCGACAAATCAGGAGAACCAATGATCGAGCAGTTCCTCGCGGCTTGCGGCTGGCGCAAGAGCCACAGCATCGCACCTCGCGCCACCCTTCTGGTCGTCGCCCTCCTCGCCGCCACCGCGCTCGGCGCGCAGCAGGTCACGCCTCCCCAGCCGCAGCAGCCCCCACCGCCGGCCTCCGGCAACCACAAAAACGACCCCCAGACCCACATCATCCCCGAGCAGGGCAAGGAGCTCTTCGCCCTCGTCGATCAGCTCATGAAGTTCTCCTCCGATGAGTCCGGGCTGCCCATCAAAAGCAGCGTCAAGCGCCAGCTCACCAGCCGCGCCGAAGTCGAAAAATACCTCAAGGAAAAATTCGACGAAGACGAAAGCAATCGCCGCCTCCAGCGCGGCGAGATCGTCCTCAAAAAGTTCGGCCTCCTCGATCGCGACTTCGATCTCAAGCCCTTCCTGCTCATCCTCCTCACCGAGCAGATCCAGGCCTACTACGACTCCAAAACCAAGACCGTCAACATGCTCGACTGGGTCAACATCGACGAGCAGAAACCCGTCCTCGCGCACGAACTCACCCACGCCCTCCAGGATCAGCACGTCAATCTCGAGAAATGGAGCGACCAGACCCCCGCCGACGTCTCCACCAACTACCACGATGACCTCGACCACCTCGCCAAAGACGAGGTCGATACCGCCCGCGAAGCCGTGGCCGAAGGACAGGCCACCGCCGTCATGATGGATCACATGCTCAAGCCCATGGGCAAGAGCCTCGTCAAAGACCCCGAGATCGTCGACTTCATCAAGCAGGGCATGTCCGGCTCCGACGACTCCCCTGTCATGGCCCGCGCTCCCCTCCTCCTCTCCGAATCGCTCCTCTTCCCCTACCGCGAAGGCCTCAGCTTCGAACAGGACCTCTGGATCGATCAGGGCCAGAAGGCCGCCTTCGCCGGCGCCCTCGACCGCCCCCCCAGCTCCACCTGGGAGATCATCAACCCGCGTGAGTTCGAGAAGGCGAAGATCCCCGTCGTGCCCCTCCTGCCCGACATCCATCCCCTGCTCGACCCGCTCTACAAGCCCTACGACATCGGCCAGGTCGGCGAACTCGACCTCCACATCCTCGCTCAGCTCTTCGGCGGCGAAACCGCAGCCCGCGACCTCACCCCCGCCTGGGACGGCGGCCTCTACTGGGCCGGCCAGCTCCGCTCCGCCACCCCCGCCGAGCAGGCCTCCACCAGGTCCATCGCCTTCTTCTATCTCTCCTCCTGGAAGAGCCAGGCCTCCGCCGAAGCCTTCGCCAAGCTCTACGCCGACTCCCTCGGCCGCAAATACTCCGGCCTGCATCGCGAAGAGAAGCCCGAAGGCGCCGCTCCCTCCGGAACATCGTCCGACAACATCGAGCAGGTCTTCACTACCGACGAAGGACCAGTTCTCATCACCATCCGCGGCAAGCAGGTCTTCGTCGCCGAAAGCTTCGATCTCACCACCGCTCGCAAGCTCACCGCCATGATCCTCGAGGCCCAGGGCACCGGCGAACTGCGCACCACCCAGCTGACGCAGCCTCGTAGCCCGCAACCGGCCCCATCGGCCGCACCACTCACCATCCCCGTTCCCGCCACAACCCTGAGCGGCGGCCTCGTTCACCTCTTCGCCGAAAGCGGCGTCATGAAGTCCGCCGTAGACGCCGCCATGAAAGCCGCAGCCGCCGCCAAATAAGAACGGGCGAGCCCCCTCTCGCCCCTTGGTACTTGGCCCTCGCCCCTAGCTCTCCCCCAGCCTCTCCACCTCCGGCGTCTCCCCGCCCAGCCACTCCGGGTGCTTGATCGTCGAGTCGAAGTGCGTCGACGTCTTGAACAGCTCATACTTCCCCTGTAATGCCGCCTCATGCGACTTCGTGAGGATCGCCGCTACCTGCGCTTCCTCCATCGGCCGGAACTGCTTCACGGCCTCCAGCGCCTGGTCCAGAACCTCCTGCTTGTCGATCCCCGTGATCTGCGCCGCCACAGGCACATTCAGCGAGTAGTGCAGGCAGTCCAGCGGCGGCACCGCATTGCTCTTCAGGATCACTCCGCTGCCAAAACACTTCATCCCCAGCACCGCAATCCTGCGCTTCATCGCCTGCGGCACCACCAGCTGCGCAAAGCTGCGGTAATGCGCATCCATTACGTTGATCGGCATCTGCACCGTGTCGAAATGGAAGCCGCGCCGGTCCGCTACCTCCATCATGTACAGATGAATGTGCGGGTCCTTGTGCCCCGTGTACCCGATAAACCGCACCTTCCCCGCCTTCTTCGCCTCCAGTGCAGCCTCCATCGCGCCACCCTCGTTGAAGATGCGGTCCGGATCATCGAACCGGATGATCTCGTGATGCTGCAGCAGGTCCAGGTGATCGGTCTGCAACCGTTGCAGCGACTGGTTGATTTGCTTCTCCGCCTCCTCCTTCGTGCGCCCATCGATCTTCGTCATCAGGAAGACCTTCTGCCGGTATCCGCCCTGCGCCAGCGCCTTCCCCATGCGCTCTTCGCTGTGCCCCTGGTTATAGTCCCAGGAGTTGTCCATGAACGTGATCCCGCGATCGATGGCCTGGTGCATCAGCTTGATCGCCTCCTCCTCCGGCAGCGACGGCTTGCCGATATGCGAGCCGCCCAGCCCGATCACCGACACCTCCACCCCCGTCTCCCCCAACGGCCGATACAGCATGTCGCCCCTGCGCGTCCCGGCATGCGTCACCCGCGGAATCGCCGCCGCCGCGCCCGCTGCCGACGAAGCGGACTGCGCGCCGGGAAGCTGGTCCGCCCGCTCACCGGCCGCCTGTCCTGAAGCGAGATGAAGCGAACCGGCCGCAACCACCGCGGCCGACGAGGTGAGGAATGCGCGTCTTTTCATAGTCAGGGTCTCCATGCCCTCTGCAGGCACATACGAAGATGCGCCACATCGCCCCGGAGAAGCCCTCGCACCCAAGACTGCCCCTTGCGACAGGATCGAAGATCACCCACCGCTTCCTTTCAGCGCCTCAAAGAGAAACCCCTCCCTATGTCCCCTGCGCGACATAAGCTCCCTCGCTTTTACTCTTCCCTTACGATTCCCTTAGCTGCTGAACTTCCGATCGCTAAGCGTACGGATCTGCTGTCCTGGTCGCGGCCAGCAGAAACGGTGAGCGCAATCAACAAAACGCGGGAGCACAGAACCGCCCTGCCCGCGGGCGGTGAGCAAAGGTAGTGTACTGAGGGGCTATGCGCAACGGTGAGGGACTACGCGCGACACAGCGTGCCAATCATCTTGCCCAACATCCGGCTGATCTCAAGAGCAAGGCCTTCGGCTCTCCTTCGCTCTTCGTCCGTCGCGAAGCCCAGGGCCCCTGAGAGAACAAGCTGCGTCTGTACTTCGCAGTTTGATCCTCTGGCGTTTCCCAGAAAGAGGAGATACTCGCCTTTTGTCGTTCGGCCGTAACCCTCGGCGATGTTGCTGGCCACCGACACCGACGCTCTGCGCAGCTGGTTCACCAATCCAAAGGTCTCGGATTTGGGGAAGGACATGGTGAGCCGGTAGACGGCGACACTCAGCTCGATCGCTCGTTGCCAAACCAGCAGATCCATAAATGCCGGGTGGTCGCTGGCTCTGGGCTCACCCGGTCTTGCGTTTGTACTCATGCCCATCGTCTACGCCAGAGCCCTTGACTCCGCTTGTGAGCATTGTCACCAGCCTTGGCACTCGGCCCTCGGCCCTTGGTACTTGGTACTTGGCCCTTGGCCCTGGTCTTCAGTCCCTCTGCACCAGGTACTCTTCCGCCAGCACCGCGACCAGCACCGCTGTCGGCACCGCCACAGCCGCCCCTACCACGCCCGCCAGCGCCGAACCGATCAGCAACGCCACAATCACCGCCAGCCCCGGCAGGTCCACGCTCGACTTCATGATGCGCGGCACCAGGAACGAGTTCTCCAGATTGATCCACACAAAGTAGAAGATCGCGACCCCCAGAACCCGCCCCCAGGAATCAAACGAGGCCACCACCAGCGCCAGGCAGATGCACACCGCCGCGCCTACCACGGGAATGATGTTCAGCAGGCCCGTCAGCACCCCCAGCGCATACGCATACCGCACATGCAGCGCCGCGTAGGTGCCCGTCGCCGCCACCCCCAGAATCAGCATCAGGCTGCCCTGCCCGATCAGCCACCGTCCCATCCGTCCCTTCGCCCGCGTCAGCGTCCCGTCCAGCCGCTCCCGCGTCCGCCTTCGAAAGAACGACAGAACCCACCGGTACGCCACGTCGCCTTCCAGCTCGAAGTACACCGTCAGAATCAGCCCCATGCCGATCGTGAACAGCGCGCTCGCCCAGTTCTTGAGCGACAGCAGAACGTACGCCGCACTATTTGCCGCGGTCGTCTCCACGCGCTCCACCAGGTCCCCTGGATCAATGCGATCCGCAAAAGGCACCCGCCGCAACTTCTCCACCAGCTGCGGCAGCCGCTGCGGAAGCTCCTTCGAGAACTCCTGCAGGTCGCGCACAATCGGCGGCACCGCCAGGAACCCGAACAGCGCCGCTCCCCCGGCAACGCACAAAAGCAGCACCAGGATCGCCGTCCGCCGGAACGGCTGAAACCGCCCGATCCGAATTCCCGCAATCCCGTTCAGCGCCGGCTGCAGCACCACCGCGAACAGCGCGCTCACATACACCAGCAGCAGTTCGTGCCGCAGCAGCCACGCCAGGTAGCACGCAAACGCCACCACAAACGCGAACACGATGTAGCTGCGGGCCGTGCGCCGCGACTCGTTCTCCTTCGGCGTCGCCCCAATAAGCTCCGGTTGGCTTTCGATCACTCGCCTCCGCTCAGGATCGAACCCACAATCCCGCCAATCAGCCCCGCGCCCGCCGTCTGCGGCACCTCGCGATGGCCGCTGGGCAGGTAATGCGCGATTTGATGCGCCAGCCGCGACAGCGGCAGTGTCTGCAGCCAAACCGTGCCCGGCCCCACCAGCTGCGCCAGAAACACCCCGTCTCCGCCAAAGATCATGTTCTTGATCCCCGGCACCATCGTGATCTGAAACGACACCGACGACATGAACGCGCCCACGTGCCCGGGATGCACCCGCAGCATCTCGCCCGGCTGCAGGTCCTTCCGGATCAGCTCGCCCGAGAGCTCCAGCCACGCCGTCCCGTACCCGCCCACCTTCTGCAGAATGAATCCGTCCCCGCCAAAGATCCCCGCACCCAGCGACTGCTGAAATCCCAGGCTCAGAGTCACCTGCGGCGTCGCACACAAAAACCCGTGCCGGTGGACCATGTACTCATACCCCTGCCCCACCTGCACCGGCACAATATGACCCGGAATCTTCGTGGCAAACGCCACCTCCCCCGGATACTGCCACGCCCGGTACTCCGTCATGAAGATGCTGCCGCCGCCCACCACCCGCTTGAACACCCCCAGCAACCCGCCGCCTCCGCCCATCTGCGTATGCGTCGTCATCTGGATCGACTGCGTCATCCACGAGAGCTCTCCGCTCTCCGAAAACACACTCTCGTTGGGGTCAAGCTGCACCTCCAGCACCGGCATCGTCGTGCCCTGTATCCGCGTTTGCATCCCGTTGGCCTCCTGGTTCCCAACAGTGTACCCGGGGGCCCCACAAACAGGTCTTCGTTTGTGGGGTGGAGTGTACCCGGGGTCCCCGCGAATCGCTTTTTGATTCGTGGGGTGCAGTCTACCCGCCCCTTGGCCCTCGGCCCTTGGTACTTGGCACTTGGTACTTGGCCCTTCGCCCTCGCCCCTCGTCTCTCGCCCTTGGTACTTGGCCCTTGGCCCTTGGTACTCGTCTCTCGCCCTTGGCCCTTGTCTTTATCTTTTCAACCCCCATTCACGCCCGCGTGACAACCCCACCCCCGCGCAACCGTTAGCCTTTCCTCGATTTCAGAGCTCAGGATGGCTTCCGCCTCCTGCGAAAGGGCGAGTACCCATGAACTTCACTTCCCCGCTCAAGTGGCGCGTCGCCGCACGCGTCAGTGTCGCCACCCTACTTCTCCAACTCGTCTCCCCAGCCTTCGCCGCGGAAAACTCCGAAACCGCCACCCCCATCAAGCACTTCATCGTCATCATCGGTGAGAACCGCACCTTCGACCACGTCTTCGCCACCTACAAGCCCGTCCACGGCGAATCCGTCGCCAACCTCCTCTCCAAGGGCATCGTCAACCCCGACGGCACCCCCGGCCCCAACTTCTCCCTCGCCATCCAGTCCTCGGCGGTCGACCACGGCCACTACAAGTTGAGCCCGCCCAAAACCCCCTACAAAACGCTGCCTCCCGTCCTCGCCGGCGGATACGCCACCGCCCCCTTCCCCGACGCCAAAACCGCCGCCAGCTTCGAGAACGGCCTCGAGCCCGAAGACTACGTCCTCCTCACCACCGGCGGCACCGGCCTGGCCCACGGCGCGCCCGACACCCGCATCCCCAATCAGTCCGCCCTGCCTAGTGGACCCTTCCAGCTGACCTCGAAGACGCACCCCTACGACGTCTACGACAACAGCCCGGTCCACCGCTTCTACCAGATGTGGCAGCAGCTCGACTGCAACGCCGAGCGCGTCTCCCCCTCCAATCCCGCCGGATGCCGCAACGACCTCTTCCCCTGGGTCGAAACCACCATCGGCGCCGGCTCCAACGGCGAAGCCCAGCCCGCCAACTTCACTGACCTCTCCACCAAGGAAGGCAGCACGTCCATGGGCTTCTACAACATGCTCCAGGGCGACGCTCCCTACCTCAAGTACCTCGCCGATCACTACGCCATGAGCGACAACTACCACCAGGCCGTGCAGGGCGGCACCGGCGCCAACCACATCATGCTCGGTTTCGCCGACGACATCTGGTTCGCCGACACCCACGGCAATCCCACCATCCCGCCCCACAACGAGTTCCTCAGCGCCGGCCCCAACAGCGGCACCGTCGATGAGATCGAAAACCCCGATCCCGCCCCCGGCACCAACAACTGGTACACCCAGGACGGCTACGGCAACGGCTCCTACGGCTCCCCCTCCTCCGGCGGCGGCACTTACAGCAACTGCTCTGACGCCTCCGCCCCCGGCGTCCGCGAGGTCGTCTCCTACCTCCATGACCTGCCCCGCCCCATCAAGCCCAACTGCGATCCCGGCCACTACTACATCCTCAACAACTACAACCCCGGCTACTTCGGCGATGGCTCCAGCGCCACCTCCTCCGCGGCCATCTCCCGCCCCGGCGAGACCGTCTTCGCCATCCCCGGCTCCCCCGTCCGCAGCATCGGCGACGCCCTCCTCCAGAAAGGCGTCTCCTTCGCCTACTACGGCGACCAGTGGAACACCTACCTCGCCAACCCCGACAACAACTACGTCACCGCCGACAACACCTTCTGCAACATCTGCGACCCCTTCCTCTACTCCACGTCGCTCATGACCAGTCCCGCCGGCCGCTCCCATAACCTCGACACCACCGACCTCTACGCCGCCATCCAGAAAGGCGCCCTGCCCGCCGTCTCCTACGTCAAGCCCGACGGCTGGCTCGACGGACACCCGGCCTCCTCCAAGCTCGATCTCTTTGAAGCCTTCTCCAAAAAGATCATCAACCTGGTCAAGGCCAACCCCGAGCTCTGGAAGACCACCGCGATCCTCGTCACCTTCGACGAGGGCGGCGGCTACTGGGACTCCGGCTACGTCCAGCCCCTCGACTTCTTCGGCGATGGAACCCGCATCCCCGCCATCATGGTCTCGCCCTACACCAGGCCCGGCCACGTCTCCCACGTCTACGCCGACCACGCCTCCGTCGTGAAGTTCATTGAGGCCAACTGGAAGCTCGCTCCCCTCACCTCCCGCAGCCGCGACAACTACCCCAACCCCGTCACCGGCCGCAATCCCTACGTCCCCCTTAACACCCCCGCCATCGGCGACCTCGTCGACCTCTTCGACTTCTCCCACAGCGACGAATAAGCCGCCTTCCCCGCCAACAACAAGGGCGTCAACCGCACCCGTTGACGCCCCTTCGGCCCTTGGCCCTTGGCCCTCTCCTTCACCGCGCCGTCGCCCGCGTCGCCGCGCTCCACACCTGCCCGCTCGTGTTCACCGCGAACACCGTGTACGTGTGCGTTCCCGGACTCACCATCACCGCCGCCGACAAGGCCGTCGTGCTCGTCTCCGTGTACTTCTTCACCCCGTCCACCCACACCTCCATGCGCGCCAGCGTCCCCGTCACGGTCGCATTCGCATCCACCACCACCGATGTCGCGTTGATGCTCGCTCCGTTCGTCGGCCAGCAGATGTGCACGCCCGCCTGCGCCGGAGCGCTGCATCCGGAAGGAACCGTGAACGTGAAGTTCTCCTGCACCAGCGTGCTGCTGATGCCCGTCCCAAAGTACGTTCCGTAATGCGTCCCTGGACCGAACGGAATGCTCGCGCCAAACCACCCGTTTCCCTCCCACGTGTGCGATTGCTCCCCGAGCTTCTTGCCGTCCACCCAGAGCTGGATATTGCGCAGCGGCTCCAGCGCGTGCGCCGTAGCCGTAAAATTCACCGTCGGCCCCGAAACCACCGCTGGCGAACACAGGTTGATTCCTCGCTGCGCGCGCGGATAGTCGCAGTTGCTCCAGAGTTCCCCAGCCGTCTCGTTCACGCCCGTATATGCAATCGTGCTGCCGCTCGTCGTATGACCCAGAAGCGCCCAGTCCGGCTTCCCATCATGGTTGAAGTCCCCCACCACCGGCAGCGCCACCGTCCCCGATGCCCCCACCGGAACCGAAGCCGCATTCGGCACGTTCCACACCTGGTACTCGAACTGCCCCAGCGTTCCCGTCGCAAGATAGAAAACAAGAAACGTGCTGGTGTAGTTCCGTGTGATGGCCACCAGGTCGTTGTGGCCGTCGTCGTTGAAGTCCGCCATCGACGCTTCGCTGAACACCCCGCCCCAGATGCTCGCCTGCGTTCGGTGCAGAAACGTGCGGCCCGATAGCCCATAGTACGTATTCAGGCCGCCGACATCCATGCTGTACAAATCCGACTTCCCGTCGCCGTTCAAATCGCCCACGCGATACACCACCTCGCTCGTTGACGAGATCGGTGTCGTGTCCTGAAAGCCGAAATTGCCATTCCCATACAGAATGTGCGGAGTCATACTGCCGCTGTTTCCATTCCCGATCCCGACACTGGCCATCACGCCTAGATCGGCGTTGCCATCGTTATCGAAATCCCCCACCAGGAGCTGCTGCACGCCCCAGTACGCCGCCGCTCCCTCACCCGGCACAGTCAGCACAGGCACATCCTTCGAGAACAGTCCGTTGCCCTCGCCCGGCAGAATGTAAACCACGTTGCTCGACGGCCCGTACCCCACCACCGCCAGATCCATCTTGCCGTCGTGATTGAAATCCGCAGTCGCAATCAACCCTTGGCCGAAGTATTGATCCGATGGAATTCCCAAAATCCACGAGTGCCAGGGATTCACGAACGTCCCATCGCCCTTGCCCAGGTACACCGTAATCGCGTTATCGCCCGTCACCATGGCAATGTCGATATTTCCGTCACCATTGAAATCGCCAAAAGCCATCGGCACCGGACCCGGCCCCGTGTCTCCGTGAGGCACGGCGCTGTACTGGTACCACGCGGGACCCCAGAAGGTCCCGTCGCCTTTAGCCAGAAACACCGCGAAATACGGCTGCAGATCTCCGGTGGCGTACTCATTCACCACCAGGTCCGGGATGCCGTCGTTATTCAAATCAACAGCATAGGTATCCCCGTAATAGAGACCCGGCACCTGCGGCGATCCCACCAGGTTGTAATTGGGATAGAACTGGGCCATGCACGGCATCCCAAACACACCCGCGCACACGACGGCTGCAAGAACACGACTGCGCAACATAAGGCACTCCTGAATTGGCCGAGGGAGACGAACGCGTACGCTAGCGCGTACATAGAAGCCATCTTCCTCTCTCAGGTTGCGCGCGCCGGAACCCTTGATTTCAGTGATCGTGAAACCGCTTGAGCTGGCGAGGAATAGCGCTCTCCTCAGACTCCCCAAGCCGAAGTAGCGAAACATCCGCTCCACGCCGGCCCCGGATCCGGCTCAACACACGGGCACGCCGAGAGCGGGCCCGCCTTCTCGCCTTTTCGCGCCGGATGGATTGATTCGCTTAGTCGAAAGCTACTCAAATGCGCGGAGCGCCAGCACGGGTCTCGTTCGCGCCGTCCGTTTCAAACGGAATTCGACGGCGCGCTCGATCCACATTGGTGCAAATATGCGATCTCATCACATATGTTGCGAGCACCAGAGAATACGTGCGTTCTTCATCTGCGGATTTGCCTTGTGGCCTCGCCACCCCTACTCCACCCGCAGCGCCCGCAGCGGATCCACCCGCGCCGCCCGCGATGCCGGAATCCCGCTCGCCAGGAGCGCAATCCCGCCCACCAGCACCACCGCTCCCGCATAGCTGATCGCGTCCAGCGCCGTGACCCCATACAGCGACGCCGACAGCGCCCTTCCCACCAGCAGAGCCAGCGGAACTCCCACCGCCGTCCCGATCAACGTCAGCACCAGGCTCTGCCGCAGGATCATCCACACCACCTGCCCGCGCCCCGCGCCCACCGCCATGCGCACCCCGATCTCCGCCGTCCGCAGGTTCACGTGGTACGCCAGCGTTCCGTAAAGCCCGGTCGCCACCAGAACCACCGCCAGCACTCCGAAGAATCCTGCCAGGCGCGCAAACAGAATCTGCCCCGAGATCGTCGTGTCGTACTGCGCCCGCTGCGTTATCGGCCGGATCAGCGGCAGGTTCGGATCCAGCTGCTGCACCACCTTCTGCGCCGCCGGCAAGATCGCCAGCGGCGGTCCCGCCACCCGCATCTCCACCTGCATCACCCCGATCACCGGAATCTGCGCATACTCATACCACGCCATCGGAATCGGCGCCTCATCGATGCTGCGATACTTGTGGTTCTTCACCACCCCCACCACTGTCATCTGGTACCGTCCGTCATCCGAACCGATGACGTGCCCCAAGGGATTCCTATTCGGCAAAAACCTCCGCGCAAACTCCTCGTTGATGATCCCCACATGCGGCGACGTCGCCGTATCCGAGTCCTTGAAATCCCGCCCCGCCAGCACCGGTATCCCCAGTGTCGTAAAGAAATCCGGACCCGCAACATTACTCCGCACCGTTCGCGATCCGCCATCCGCCACATCGGGCAGCTTCCCGTCCACCTGCATATCGCTGTTGTCTGACCAGCCTGAGCCGATTCGTTCAATCATCACCGTCACCGACTCCACGCCCGGCAGTGCGCGCAGCTTGCTCATCAGATTCACGTAGAACGCCACCCCCTGCGGAACCGACTTGATCTCCGGCTTGACCCCGAACACCACCAGCCCCTCCACCCGCATCCCCAGCGGCAGGTTCCGCAGGTTCTCCAGCGTTTGCACCAGCAATCCCGCGCCCACCAGCACCACCACGCATAGCGCCATTTGCAGTGCCACCAGCACACGCCCCGTCCGCGACTTTCCCGCGCTCGCATGCGCGCTCGCCGCCGACGTTCGCAACGCTTGCTCCGCGCCGCTCGCAAGCGCCACCCGCAGTGGCGCCACTCCCAGCAGCACCGATGCAGCCAGCATCATCGCGAACGTGAACAGCAGCACCCGTCCATCCGGCGCCAGCGTCGACTCGATCTGCGCCCAGTTCGCCAGCAGCCGCGTCGCCAGCAGCGCGAATCCCCACGCCAGCAAGCCTCCCGCCCCCACCAGCAGCGCGCTCTCCGTCAGCAGTTGCCGGAACAGCTCGCCCCGCCCCGCACCCAGCGCCTGCCGCAACGCAAACTCCCGCTGCCGGTTCGCATTCCGCGCCAGCAGCAGCATCACCACGTTGGCCAGCGCAATCACCAGCACCAGCCCGACCATCGCCATCAGGATCCGAAGCGGCTTCCCATAGCGCTCATCGAACCCCGGCAGGTTCTTCGCCTCCGCAAAGCTCAACACCGGCGCCCGCTCCCCCGCCGTCGGCTTCCCCAGTCCCACGTACGCCGCCCGCTGAAACACCGGCTGCACCTGCGCCAGCGCCCGCGCTCGCGTTACCCCCGGCGCCAAACGCGCCACCAGCCGCAGGCACCACCACGTCGGATTCGCGAGATACGCCTTTCCATCCTCCAGCGGACTCCCCCACGCATTCAGCTCCGCGCGGCTCTGCAGCGGAATCCAGAAGTCCGTCGACCCCCCCGGCTCCGTGCCCTCAAACCCCTCCCCCGCCACCCCCACAATCGTTATGCCCACGCCGTTCACATACAGCGTCTGCCCCAGCACATGCGGATCCCGCGCAAATCGCCGCGTCCAGTAGTTGTAGCTCAGCACCGCAACCGCGCCATGCGTCTGCTCATCCTCCTCCGTCAACCCGCGCCCCAGCGGCAGCTTCACCCCCAGCCCGGAGAAGTAGCTCCCGCTCACCATGTCGCCCTCCGCCTCCTCCGGCTGCGACCCGATCCGCACGCCCACCTTGCTCGCCGACAACGGCACATAAGCCATCACCGCCGCCAGCCCCTTGCTCTGCCGGCGCAGTTCGTCATACACCGGATACGAAAACGTCTGGTTCGAATCGATCGTCCCCGTCCCCCGCGGCGCACCCGACGTCCGCAGATACACCACTCGCTCCGCATCCGCCACCGGCAGCGACCGCAGCAGCACCGCGTTCATCACGCTGAACACCGCCGTATTCGCGCCCACCCCCAGCGCCAGCGTCAACACCGCCGTTACCGTGAATCCCGGGCTCTGCGCCAGCGACCGCATGCCGAACCGCACATCCCGCCACAGCTTCTCCAACCGCACCCACCGCCCCATCAAATGGAACCGCTCCTGCGCTCGCGCCACATTCCCAAACGCCTGCCGCGCCTTCCACTGCGCCTCCTCCGCATTCACCCCTTCGCGGCGTAACTCCTCCGCCTCCAGCTCCAGATGCGCCTTGATCTCCTCGGCAAAATCCGCGTCACTGCGCTTGCGTCCCCACATGGCTCACGCCTCCTCGCCCTGCGGCCCCGCCGCGTCTACAATCAACCCCATCGCCCGCGACAGCCGCCGCCACTCCGCCGTCTTCTCCGTCACCTGCTCCCGACCCTTCTCCGTCAGCGAATAAAACCGCGCCTTCCGGTTGTTCTCGCTCACTCCCCACTTCGCGCGAATCCACTTGCGCTCCTCCAGCCGCTGCAGCGCCACGTATAACGACCCGTGGTCCACAAACAGCACCTCCTCCGACTGCCGCTGAATCGCGCGCGCAATCCCCTGCCCGTGGCACGGGCCCCACATCAGTGTCTTCAGAATCAGCAGGTCCAGCGTCCCCTGCAGCAGCGCAATACGGTCGTTCTGTTCTCGGGTTGACATTCTACCCGAGAGTATTCTCCCTGCTTGGGTAGAATGTCAACCCAAAACCGCATTTATGTGACGACCCGGCCGCAACTCGCAACTCGAGACTCGCCCCTCGCAACTCGCCTCTCGCCTTCGTACTTGGCCCTCGGCCCTCGGCCCTGTCTCTCACATATACCGCAGCCATCGCGACGACCGGTGCGTCCGCTTATACTCCCCAAACCACTGGCAGGGAAAATACAGCAGCACCAGGCACACCGCATACACCGCGTACAGCAGCCCCAGGCTCCACATGTACCCCGCCGGAACCTCGCCCGGCGCCACCGGATGATTGGTGAACAGCCACGCATCCACATGCCCCTCGCGCACCAACGACACCACGCACGCCGCCGCGTGAATCAACGGAATGTGCAGCAGGTAATAGAACAGCGGCACCCGCCCGAACGTCTCCACCACCCGCGCCGCGCGTCCCGTCCATCCCTCCGCCAGCGCCCACAACACAAACATCGGCCCCAGCGTCATCAACAGGTACTCCAGCGACGCGGGATACTTCGCCGTGTTCAAGAAGCTGAACAGCGTGTGCCGGTCCCACGGCCGCGGATCGCCATACACGCCCATCGCCCGCAGCGCCACATACAGCGCCGACAAGCCGAGCCCCAGGCACAAATAGATCCGCCGCCGCGCCGCCGGCTCCCGCTCCGTCACCTTCCCCAGGGCGTACCCCGCCATCATCACGCCCACCCACGGCACCAGCACATACAGGATGTACAACGGCGGCCCCGCCTCTCCACCGATCGAGAACCCTCCGCCAAAGTAGAGAATCCGCAGAAACCAGTTCGGCCCCTCCGGCCCGAACGCGTGCGCCAGCTGCGGCCGATAGAGGTTCGTCACGTTGTGCAGCGCCATCAGCGCGATCCCCAGCGTCGCCATCGCGCTCACCGGCAAGTACACCGCCGCCGCCAGCACCACCATGCTCCACCCAATCATCCAGATCACGCCCGCCAGCAGGTAGTGCCGGAAATCGAAGTTGAACGTCCAGCACACCCGCAGCACCGTCAGCTCCAGCAGCACCAGCCACACTCCGCGCACCGCCAGAAAGCTCGCGAGAGACGAGCGCCGCTCACACCGCCGGCCATACAGGTACGCCGAGGTGCCCGCCAGAAACACAAACGCCGGCGCCACAAAATTCGTAATCCAGCGCGTAAAGAACACGCCAAACGTCGGCCCGCCCGCCGGCACGCCCGCGTACACCCGCACGTGATCGATCGCCATCAGCATCATCGCCACCCCGCGCACAATGTCCAGCGAAGCCACCCGAGTCGACACCGCGGACACCCGCCCGCTCTTGGCCTGCATCACCGCCGCATTCGCCATACGCCCCCTTTCCCGCCTCAGCCATCAAGGCCCCAGTCGCATGCCCCACCATGCCCCGCTCGCGAAAGCCCTGTCAGCATCTTTGTGACGAATCTCCTGAGCGCAGGACCCGCGTTTGTTCCTGAGCGCAGCGAAGACCTCTCCGTTCCCGCACGACCGAGGGTGCCCCGTCCTAACTTGTTAGGGCGGGACAGCACGAACCTCACCCAAGTCCCTCTCCGTGCCCGCACAACCCAGGTTCCTCTCAGTTCCAGCACGACCGAGGGTGCCCCATGTCTCCCGGTGTTGGAGACATGGGATACCACGAACCCCACCCAGCCCATCTCCGTTCCCGTACGATCCACAACGTCTTCGTCTCTCGTCTCCCGTCCCTTCGTACTTGGTACTTGGCCCTTGACCCTCGCCCTTTCCGTTCTCGCACGACCGAGGGTGCCCCATGTCTCCCGCTGTTGGAGACATGGGATACCACGAACCCCACCCAGCCCATCTCCGTTCCCGCACGATCCACAGTGTCTTCGTCCTCGTCCCTTGGCCCTTGGTACTTAGCCCTCGTCTCTCGTCTCTCGCCCCTCCGTTCCCGCACGACCGAGGGTGCCCCATGTCTCCCGGTGTTGGAGACATGGGATACCACGAACCCCACCCAGCCCATCTCCGTTCCCCCACGATCCACAATGTCTTCGTCCTCGTCCCTTGGCCCTTGGCCCTCGTCTCTCGTCTCTCGTCTCTCGCCCCTTTCCTTACTGACACTTCCCAAAAACCCGTGCTATCCTTCCCCAGCATCCTCCTAGATACATCCAGATCCCGACCCACCGCCTAGTCCGGAGACCCTTCTTGATCGTCCCTGTCCGCCTCGCGCGCTCTCTCGCCTCCACCCTGCCCCTCGCCGCCGCCCTCGTCGCCACCGCCCAGACCCAGCGCGCCGCCACCCCCACCTTCAGCGTCGCTCCCGGCAGCTACCCCAGCGCCCAGACCATCACGATCACCGACACCACCCCCGGCGCCACCATCTACTACACCACCGACGGCA
>VANK01000012.1 GCA_008682415.1 Acidobacteria bacterium AB60
GGGGGGGGGGGGTGGGGGGCTTGACCGCTCGATCGAGCCGAGGGATGGGGACTCCAGGGCTTGCGAAGAACGCGCATCGAGTTTGGCGGACAATTCCACATGATGGAGTATGAGCCGTCGTTTCGATGAGATCAGTGATGGTGACCACAGAGTGGTGGGCCGCAATGAAAAACCCCGTCCGGAGACGGGGTTTTTCGGGAGGCGGAGGGCCGCTCAGGCCTTGGCGATCTTGCCGCTCTTGATGCAGCTGGTGCAGACCCGGATGCGCTTGGGCGCTCCGTTGACAAGGGCCTTGACGGCCTGGAGGTTGACGTTCCAGCGCCGGCGGGTCACGTTGTGCGCGTGAGAAATGTTGTTGCCGAACTGCGGGCCTTTGCCGCAAACATCACAAACCTGTGCCATGACTGTGCTCCGAATCTTTTGGTATTTCGTACGGCCGCAACCCCTGGGGCTGAGTCCTTTGCACTCGCCCGGCCACCTCCGCGATGGCTGGCTGACGGGTCGCTCTCGAGACGCACCACGCCCGCGGCTTGCCGAATACCCAGTATACCCGGAAGCGCACGGGAATCCAAACCGCGCCCGCTCCTGCCGTCCCCGTCCCACCCCTTGCCGGCAAAAAAAGGCCCTCTCCGGTATATGCGGAGAGGGCTTCGGAAGGCATACATAGAGACAACACGAGCGCTTGAGGGCGGCTCCATGACACGACCGCCAGAGCGTTATGCCGCAAATTCCCGCGCGAGGAAAATCGGAAGATTCTACTGGCCCTGTTCCGGAGGCGGGGCAATCACGACGTTGTACTTGCTGAACTGCAGGGTATGCAGAGTGTTGATGTTGCCCTCGCTGTTCAAGGTAAAGCTGTTCCGGCTGCTCTTCTCTTCGGTGACCTTCGCCGTCACCGTCGCCGAGACAGGTTTCCTGGTGTCCTTTTGCTCCAGCGTGACCTGAACATTCGAGCCGGTCCCCTCCCAGCTCACCTTATAGCTGCCCGCGGGCAACTGCGTGGCGCCCACCTTTACTGCATCGGGAAATTTCACCGTCTCCGTGTTCTTCTCCGCCAACGCAGGCACGGACAAAAGGGCAAGAATCAAAGCGCAAAATGTAAGACGCTTCACAAGTAGCTCCTCGAGTGCCTCCGGAATTCCCCCGTCGGAGGGAGGCATTGAGGAGATTACACATGAGAACGGTCAAGAGTGAAGCTTAAGAAATGTAAAACTACACAATTCAGGAGGGTTAGGGTCCAGTTCGAGCTGGCGCCAACTCACACGCTCACGCTCTCCGCCGGAGTCGCCGGAACGTTGAGGAGCGGGATGGCGAGGCTCACCCGCAGACCGGGAGCCGCGTTCTCTGCCGCGATGGCCCCGTGGTGCGCCTGCACCGCCCGCTTGGCGATGGAGAGGCCGAGGCCGGAACCCCCGCCATTGGTGTTGCGCGCTTCCTCTACGCGGAAGAAGGGATCGAAGAGGCGTGCCAGGGCGTCGTCCGGCACCCCCGGGCCATGATCGCGCACCACGATGAGGGTGGAGTGGGCTTCATCGGTCAGCGAGACCTCCACCGGCGCACCCTCGGGCGAGTAGCGAATCGCGTTCCGCACCACGTTCTCGATCGCGCGGCGCAGCAGTTCGCGGCTTCCCAGTACCTCTCCGTCATGGGTGTTGGCGAGGACGATCCGGCAGCCCCGTGCCTCGGCTTCCATCTGGCAATCGCGCACTACCTCTTCCACGATGCCGCCGATGCTTACGGGCTCGGTGAGGCGCAGGGCCGGGTCCCCCTCCACCGCGGTGATCTCGACGATATCTGAGACCAGCGATGCGATGCGGTCGACGTCCTTCTCAATCCGATCGATCGCGGCCTTGCTGTCGGGCGACGTTCGCGCCAGCTTGACCGCGAACTTGAGGCGGGCCAGCGGGGAGCGCAACTCGTGCGAAATATCGCCCAGCAGCCGGCGCTCGCTCACAATCAGCCGCTCCAGGCGCTCGGCCATCTCGTTGAAAGAGCGGCCGAGCTGGCCGATCTCGTCCGGGCGCCTGGTGTTCACCCGGACAGACAGGTTGCCGTCTCCGAACGCCGCAATGGTGCTGGCGATGCGTCGAATGGGGTTGATGACCCCGACGGCGGCCAGCCAGAAGACAGCGGCGGTAGCGCCGATCACGAGAAAGTAATACGGCAAAAAGGTCCAGATCTGCGGCCGGTGCGTCGGGCCTTCCGCAACAAACCAGTACTTTCCGTCGTGGGAGCGATGCGTGATGAGCCAGTTCCCGTTCACGCGCAGGCGCGATTTGGTTTCCGGCGCGGGCGGAAGCTTGCTGGAGAGGTCGATACCGCTGATGATGTCGATGCCGCGGGCATCGGCAAGGTAGTGCCTTCCCTTGAAGATGTGGTCGAGCTGGTCCTCGTATTCCCGGAGTTCTTTGAGGCCGCCTTCTTCATAGGCAGCCTGTCCGAACTGCACCTGCAGCTCATCGAAGCGATCAAAGGTGGGATCGATGGTCAGCCGCTGCATGCGGTCGCCGATGGCGCGAAAGACCACGAAGGAGAGGGCGAGGATCGCCACCATCGACAGCAGGGTTCCGACAAAGAGAGACCGCAGTCGCACGCCTCAATTGGCTCCTGCGAAAATATAACCCACACCGCGCACCGTGCGAATCAGCCGGTGGCCATGCTCGAGCTTCTTGCGCAGATGGCTGATGTGCACGTCGAGAAAACGGTCGTACGGGGTGGCCTCGCGTTCGAACAGAGCGGCAGTGATCTCGTCGCGGGAGACCACGCGGCCGGCGGAGCGGATCAGCATCTCGAGCAGATCGAACTCCATCTCGGTGAGCTCCACCGGCTCATCGGCGCTCCACACCTCGCGCGTGGCGGGATTGAGGCGGACGCCGCCGATACTCCACGTCTCCGGCGCCGGCCTGCGCACCTCCGTTCTCCGCAAAACGGCGCGAATGCGCGCCAGCAACTCATCGGGATCGAACGGCTTGGGCAGGTAGTCGTCTGCGCCCGCGTCGAGTCCCTGAATACGGTCCTGCTGCTGGACGCGGGCGGTGAGCATGATGACCGGGATGGCTTTGCGGTGGCGCAGCTGGGTGAGAACGCCAAAGCCATCAAGGACCGGCAGCATCACATCCAGGATGATCAGATCGTGGCTGCCGTTGAGCGCGCAGGCGAGCCCTTCCCGGCCGTTGTAGACGCATTCCAGGCGGTGGCCGGCCTGGGCAAAGAACTCGCGCATCATGCCGCACAATTCGGCGTCGTCGTCCACCAGCAACAGATTCAGCGGCCTGACCTTCTCGTGCGTCTCCGGTTCCTTGAGCTGGGCCTGGTTCATGCGCGATGACTCACGGTCCCAAGTCTCGCACCCGTAGAGCGAATCCGGAACCGGGTTAACAATTCTTATGATAAAAGGCCGGCTGGTCGCCAGCGCGCTGGCGCCAAGCAGCATCAGTGGCCCGCCCACGCAATGCCGTCGGAGTTCTTTCCGTCATTGATGGTGCGGGTTACCTTCCACGTGCTCAGATCGATCGCGCCAATGGTGTGAGAGCCGACGCAGGAGACATACGCGGTTTTGTTGCCCGGAGCCACGAGCACCTCCTGGGGATCGGGAGGCGTGTCGACCGTGCGCACCACCTTCATGGTGTTGAGATCCACGATGTCCAGTTTGCCGGCCTTGGGAATCGTAACCAGCAGGAACTTGCCGTCCGGCGTGGGCGCGGTCCCGTAGGCGATCCCGTCAAGGGGGACCCAGAGCCCGACCTTGTTGGTGGCCGTGTCAATCACGGCCAGGCGGGGTTGGGTCTGGTCGGCGGTAAAGACCCACTTGTCATCCGGCGAGATGGAGATCCGCTGCGTTTCCTTGGAGATCGGGATCACGGCGACGGTCTTGCGGCCGGGGATGTCGAGGACCGAGACCGTGCCGGGGCCGACATTGGCGGTATACCCGTGCTGGCCATCGTGCGAGAGGGCGAGCATATGGCTCTCCGGCTGGCCGGTGGGGATGGTCCCGATGATCTTCAGCGAGCGGGGATCGACGATCGAGATGGTCTTGTCGATCTCGGTGGTGACGTAGAGATTGCCGTCTTTGCCGAAGATGGGCATGTGGGGGCGCACGCCGTGGCCCCAGTCAACGTTCCCCACCACCTTGGCCGAGGCGATATCGACGACGATCATGTTGTGGCCGTCGGTCCCCGGCTTGCCTACCCCGGAGTTGCCGTAGATGGGCACGTAGGCGAGGCGGCCGTCGGGCGAGGCGGTGACCTCGTGGCCGGTGATGCCGCCCTCCGCGACAGACGCGATGACCTTGCCGGCTACAGGATCGATGATGCCGAGAGAACCCTCGCCCTTCTGGGCGACAAGCAGTCGCTGGGCCGAGACGCTGGGCAAAGCGAGCGAGAAGAAGGCGAGAGCGGCTACAGCAGGCTTGGCGTTCATGAGGGCCCTCCGGGGAAGTCGTTTGCGCTGACCAGCATAGCGACTGTGCCCCGCGTCGCGCTAGTTGAAGCGACTCGAAGTCAGGAGTGCGCAGCCCAGGGGTTATAGGTGCCGACGCTCCAGCTATGGCCCTCCGGGTCCTTGATCGTAAACTCGCGGCTGCCGTAATCGGTGTCCTGGATGGGGCGAACGATGGGTGCCCCCGCGGCCTGCGCGCGGGCGTAGACTGCGTCCGCATCCTCCACCACCACGTAGGCACTGCACGTCTCAATGCCGCCGGCCTCGAGGGGAGTTTTGAAGCGGCGGCCGTACTCGTCGTCCTTCTGCGAGCCCAGCATGATCATGCCGCCGTTGAGGGTAAGCTCGGCGTGAGCCACGGTGTTGTCAGGTCCGTCGTACACGGCATGACGGGTGAAGCCCAGCACGTTGCAGAACCAGTCGATAGCTGCGTGAGCGTCGCGATAGCGCAGCGCGGGCATGATAGTGGAGGGTTTGGTTTCAGCCATGAGGTGTGCCTCCGAGGGTCCGATTGAACTACGGTTCGAGAATGACAGGCCCCGGACCGGACGTCTTGGAAAAATCGGAAATGCCGGTGAAACAGGGAACAGTGAACAGTGATCAGTGAACAGTGATCAGTGATCAGTGAGCAGTGGTCGGAAATCAGCGTCCCACACCCGGTCCAACTCACTTCTTCACTTCTTAACTTCTTATCTGACCACTGGCCACTGTTCACTGTTCCTGCTTCATTCCACCGGAACGTGATTGGCCCAGGGAGTCGCGCGCAAACTGGAGTAGGTGGTGGGGTCGATTCCGGAGAAGGCGCGGAACTCGTTGGCGAAGTGGGATTGATCGTAGAATCCGCAATCGAGGGCGAGTTCGGTCCAGTGGACATCGCGGCCGGAGTGTAGGCGTGCCACTGCCCGCTGGAAACGCTGGATGCGGCACCACACCTTGGGCGTGAGGCCGACCGATTCGCGAAAGACCTGGGAGAAACGGCGCTCGCTCCACCCGGTGCTGCGGGCGACCTCGCGGACGGAGTTGAAGCTGGACACCCGATGAAAATGGGCGAGCGCATAGACGACCGGGCTGGGCACCTGCCGTCCGTTTGCGTTGCACTCGTGCAGCAGGCCTGTGAGCCACTCCTCGAGGACAGCAAGCCTGGCGCCCGGCGCAGATAACTCCCGCAGTCGATCGCGAAGTCCGCTGGCCTGTGTCCCCCAGAGGTCTTCGAGAGCAATGCTGCGATTACTGAACAGATCAGCGGCATCGCCGGTAAACAGGGGCAAGGCGCCGGGCTCGAACACCACGCCGATGAGATCGGCCATGTCGGAGGTGTCGACCACCTCGAACACCGACCGCGCGCCGACGATCAGCGAGTGCGGGGCCTTGACCAGCGGGCCGTCGGGGCTCGATGCGGTGTCGAGGATGTAGTCGCGCGCGAGATTGAGGATGACCTGCGTGCGGCCCGTGGGCAGCACGCGCTCGCGGCGGTGCCCCGGTTCCGGAGCCTGCGTGTACCAGAGCATCCGCACGAAGCGGTTGAGGGCTGGGGCGGGCCTGTGCTCGATGTAGATCATCCGGATGCGGCAAAATCCTCGCCTTCCAAGTATCGGCCAGGCGCGGTGGGCCGGCACGAATAATCTGGGAGTATGGCACTTCCTTCCGGCGACGCCCAGCTTGTTCAGATCATGGATGCCGCTTTGGCGGACGCCGCCCGCCGCGCCGGATCGTGGCTGGTCTGTCGTGAGGGATGTACCCCATGCTGCCACGGCGCCTTCATCATCAACGCGCTGGACGTGGAGCGGCTGCGCGCCGGAATGACGACTCTGCGTGCCACCGACCCATCCCTCGCCGAGACGCTCGCGCAACGGGGACGGGCTTGGATCGCAGAGTATGGGCCGGCCTTTCCCGGAGATCGGGACACCGGCGCCATCGGCGATTCGGAGGAGGACCGGCAGGCCTTTGAGGAGTTCGCCAATGAAGCCGCCTGCCCGGCGCTCGATCCAGCGACAGGGCGTTGCGACGTCTACGCCTGGCGCCCCATGACCTGCCGCGTCTTCGGACCTCCGGTGCGCATGGGAGAAGGTGAAGCGCTAGGCTGCTGCGAGCTTTGCTTTCACGGCGCTAGCGAGGCCGAGATCGCCTCCTGCGAGATGACCGTCCCGCACGAGCTTGAAGAGCGGCTGCTCGCCGAGCTGGACGACGCCTCTCCCTCCGCCCGGGAGACATTAGTGGCCTACGCCCTGCTCAGCCCCGTCCCGCACGCCACAACGCCGCCTTGCGACAAGGCGCCCTGCCCTGCACGATAAACTGGCTCGTGGACTTCCCCGCCACATCCCGCCAAAGTCCTCTGCGTCCCTGCTGGGCGGAGATCGATACCGCCGCCTTCGAGCACAACTACCGTCTTCTCAGCAGCATGGCCGGCCCGGCCTGCGCCTCCCTCGCCATCGTCAAGGCCAATGCCTACGGCCACGGTCTCGAGATCTGCGCCCCCGCCGCTGTCCGTGGCGGAGCGCAATGGCTGGGGGTCACCAGCGTGGAAGAAGGCGTGGCTGCCCGCTCCCTTTGCCCCTCCGCCAGAATCCTGGTGATGGGCGGGCTCTTTCCCGGCCAGGCCGCCGCTACCCTCGCCGGCCAGCTCACCCCGGTCGTCTGGGAGCCCTATCAGCTCGGCGAACTGGAGCGCGCCGCCGAGGACCGCCGTGCAACCCTGCCCGTGCACCTCGAGATCGACACCGGAATGAGCCGCCAGGGAGCCAACCTGGCCGATCTTCCCGCGATCCTCGCGCGCCTGGCGGGCGCGTCTCCCCTGCGCCTGGAAGCGATCATGACGCACCTCTACGCCTCCGACGACGGCACCGGCGAAACCACCGCCGCCCAGCTGGACAAGCTGGAGCGCGCCCTCGGCTTCGTTGCTGCCGAACCCACGCTCCGGCCCGAATTCCTCAGTGTCGGCGCCTCCGCAGCGCTGCTGGGTGGCGAGAGCGATCAGATCGCCGCGCTGGCAAAGCGCTTCCGGCTCCGGCCCATGGTCCGCATCGGCATCGGTCTCTATGGCGTGGCGCCCCGGTTCAACCCCCCGCTCGCGGACCCGCTGCACGCGGCAAAGCTGGCGCAAGCCGGCGCCCAGCTCAAGCCCGTGCTCACCTGGAAGACCCGCATCACCAGCGTGCGCTCCATCCCGGCCGGCACCCAGATCGGCTACAACGGCACCTTCGTGGCGACCGAACCGATGCGGCTGGCCCTTCTCCCCATCGGCTACGCCGACGGACTCGATCGCCGGCTCAGCAA
Organism: Acidobacteria bacterium AB60; assembly: GCA_008682415.1. Classification (GTDB taxonomy): domain Bacteria; phylum Acidobacteriota; class Terriglobia; order Terriglobales; family Acidobacteriaceae; genus Telmatobacter. The sequence continues at coordinate 7,711 of VANK01000012.1, forward strand.
TCGCTTCAGCCTGCTCGCCGGCGGCCAGCGCGCCCCCCTCGTGGGACGCATCAGCATGGATCAGGCCGTTCTCGACATCACCGAAATCCCCGGCCTTGCTCCCGGAGAGGAAGTCGTCATCCTGGGCTCGCAGGGCGCCGCTTCCGTTACCGCCTACGATCACGCGGATGCCAGCGGTACCGTCCCCTGGGACGTCTTCACCCGGATCGCCGCCCGCGTCGCCCGCATCGGCCGCGCAACTGCCGGTTAGCCGACCTCCGCCCCGGCATGCACCAGCCCGGCGGCTCCCTGGGCGGCCGCGATCATCGCCTCGGTTCCCATATTCGAGTTGAGCAGCATGTGATACAGCCCACGCGCGCACCACTCCTGCTGATAAAACCGCCGGATCACCGCCGCCCGGCGTTTATCATGCGCCACCACTTCGTGCTCTGCACGGTCCGCCATCTCCGGATGATGCTTCAGCAGCCAGTCGCGCTTGGCCGCCATGGTGGCGTACACAAACACATGAAAGCATCCCGGCCGCCCGGCCAGTTCGCAGGCGGCTCCCCGCCCCACGATCACGCAGTTTCCCACCCGGGCTGCTTCCTGGATCTCCTTCCGAATCAAGGCGTACATCCGCTCGCAATCAAACACCTGCTCGTCGCAGGGACTCGTCGACGAGTACATCGATTCCTGCCAGAAGACCTTGCCGTACCGGTAGTACCAGGGATCCAGGCGGTCATCGAACTTGGAGGCCGTCTTCTCCGGCACTCCCGCTGCCCGCGCCGCGCCCGACACCAGCTCGGAGTCCAGCAGACGCCAGCCAAGCCGGGTCGCCAGGTCATGCGCGAACTCCCCTCCGCGCGATCCGTACTCCCGCTCCACGGTGATTACCCGAATCGGCTCCATGACCTCTCCTTTCAGTGACAGGAGCATACAACCGAAATAGGTATTTTCGGCAACTTCGCCCCAGCTTCCCACAAATTGGGATGCGCGTCGAAGGAGAAGAGGAGTATCCTTTCCCGTTCATTGAACCCTTATGCGGGATCGTCGATCCTGGCAGGACTCCGGTCCCCTTGCCAGGGACGCCCCCATCTCTCAGCTGTCTGTGTTTCCGGCAAGAAGGAGAACAGAATGGCCGTTTCTACCCCGGAGATACCCCGGGCACAGGACGAACAAACCACACGCCATCCCGGCCTCACGGCTCAGTTGAGCCTGCGTCTGGGGGCCATCTTTGCAGTCCTTGCCTCCATCCTCTTTGCGTCCGCCGGCACCTTCCGGTATTGGCAAGCCTCGCTCTGCCTGCTGGTCCTCACCGCCTCCGGAGCGGCCGTCTCCTTCGTGACACTCGTCCGCAATCCGGAGGTGATCGCCCGCCGCCTGCGCACCGCCCAGCGCAGCCGAAGCCAGCAGGCGCTCGTCCGCGCCTTTCGTCCGCTCTTCTTCTGTCTGCTTTTTCTTCCCGGCCTCGATCACCGGTTGCGGCTCACAACCACCATCACCGGACCCGTCCCCCCTGCGCTGAGCATCGCCGCCGACATCGTCCTGCTCGCGGCCGTCATCTTTTGCGGATGGGTCTTTGAGGTGAACCATTTCGCCGACCGTTGCCTCGGCAAGCAGGAGAAGCAGCAGGTCATCGACTCGGGGCCGTACGGACTGGTGCGCCACCCGCTCAACGCCGCCAGCCTTCTGGGATGGCTGGTCGCCCCGCTGGCCCTCGGCTCCTGGATCGCCCTGCCGCTCTTCGCCCTGGTCATCCCCTTCTATGTGCTCCGCATCATCAATGAAGAGCTGCAACTGACCCGCGAATTGAAGGGCTATGCCGCCTACTGCAAGCGCACGCCATTCCGCCTGATTCCGTTCGTCTGGTGACTGCGATTCCGGCGGAGGAATCTAGAGAATGTAGCGGCTGAGATCCTGGTCCTTCACCACCGATGCCACCATCGTGCGCACGTACTCCCCGCTGATCACGAAGACCTTGTCCGGCCCGGACGCGGTCATGCGCTCCTCATACGGCAGCGGCGACGAAGCCTCGCTGCGGATGGCCTCGGAAAGCGCGCTCGATTGCTCCGCATCCGGCGCGCGCCGCGCCACATCGGGAGCCAGGAAACTCACATCTTCCAGCACCCGTTCCATGATGGTATGCAAACGCCGCGCGCCGATGTTCTCCGTCGACTCGTTCACCCGGAAGGCAAACTCCGCTATCTCCCGCAACGCGTCCGCTGAGAACTCCAGCCGCACGCCCTCCGTCTCCAGCAGCGCTGTGTACTGCTTGGTGAGCGAGGCCTTCGGCTCGGTCAGGATCCGCAGAAAATCTTCCACCGTAAGCGACTGCAGCTCCACCCGGATAGGGAAGCGGCCCTGCAACTCGGGAATCAGGTCGCTGGGCTTGGAGACATGGAAGGCGCCGGCGGCGATAAACAAGATGTGATCGGTGCGCACCATGCCGTAGCGCGTATTCACGGTCGTGCCTTCCACGATCGGGAGGATGTCCCGCTGCACGCCCTCGCGTGAAACATCGGGACCATGCCCGCCCTCGCGGCCCGCAATCTTGTCGATCTCGTCAAGAAAGACGATGCCGCTGGATTCGACCCGCTCGACCGCGGCGCGGTTCACCGAGTCCATGTCAATCAGGCGGCCCTCCTCTTCCTGCACCAGGTAGTCGAACGCATCCGCCACCTTCATCTTTCGCTTCTTCGACCCGCCGCCAAAGATATTGGGCAGCATATCCTTGAGGTTCATCTCCATGTCCTCAAGGTTCTGGTTGCTGATAATCCCGAACTGCGGCGTATTGCGCTCGCGTACGTCCAGCTCTACCATGCGGTCGTCGAGCTTGCCCTCGCGGAACTGCTGACGGAGCTTTTCGCGGGAACGCTGATGGCTCTCGGCTCCCGGCAGGGTGAGCTGCCCATCCTGACCCGGAGGCGGCGTGCTCGAGGGCGGTGGCGGCAGCAGCACGTCCAGAAGGCGCTCCTCGGCATTCATCTCCGCCTTGTCTTCCACCTCTTCCAGGCGCTCTTCCCGCACCATGTCGATGGCGATCTCGACCAGGTCGCGGATCATCGACTCCACGTCGCGGCCCACGTAGCCCACTTCAGTGAACTTCGACGCCTCCACCTTCAAAAACGGGGAGTTCGTCAGCTTCGCCAGCCGCCGCGCAATCTCGGTCTTCCCCACGCCCGTCGGCCCAATCATGATGATGTTCTTGGGCATGATGTCGTCGGCAAGATCGGGAGGCAGCTTCTGCCGGCGCTGGCGGTTGCGCAGCGCAATCGCGACAGCACGCTTGGCCGCCTTCTGGCCCACCACATGCTTGTCCAACTCCGCAACGATCTCCCGCGGCGTTAGCTCGTCCAGTGAGACGTCCTGTTCTTCAGCGGATGCGGGTAAATATATCGCCATTCTCTCGCTCGACTACTCCTGATTCATCTCGGCCACTGTCCACTGACAACTGTCATTTCAGCTCTTCAATTGTGATGCGGTCGTTCGTGTAGATGCAGATCTCGCCGGCAATCTTCATCGCCTTCTCTGCGATCTCGCGGGCGCCCATCTCCGTGTTCTCCACCAGCGCGCGCGCCGCCGCCGTGGCGTAGCTGCCACCCGATCCGATGGCCGCAAAAGGCTCGTCGGGATCGATCACGTCGCCCGAGCCCGAGATCAGAAACGTCTGGTTCTTGTCGGCCACCAGCAGCAGCGCCTCGAGGTTGCGCAGCATCTTGTCCGTGCGCCAGTCCTTGGCCAACTCCACCGCCGCGCGATTCAGATTCCCGGCATACTGCTCCAGCTTGGTCTCGAAACGTGTAAACAGGTTGAAGGCATCCGCCGTCGACCCCGCAAAACCGGCCAGGATCTTCTCCTGGTAGAGCCGGCGGATCTTTTTTGCCGAGTGCTTCAGCACGTGATCGCCAAGTGTGACCTGTCCGTCGGCAGCCATTACCACCTGCCCATTGCGGCGCACGCAGATGACCGTCGTGGAGCGGATGCGAGGGCGTTGCGCCGCGCTTGATTCTTTGCCCAAACCCAAGAAATCCTCCGCCAAGCGCGCCTCCGGAAGAGGGTGACTTCACAAAAGCGCAGAGTCGAGTATAGCGCAGCACCACGCCCAGCCCGGCGCGCCGCGACACGCGTGGACCACCGCCGGGCAAGGAGTTCCGCCATCCTTCGCGGGCCGGAACAAATCTAGAATCGAAGCAGCATGCAGCTTCCCCGGCTCCTCCTCGAGGCCAGTGAACCCGCGCTCGACCTGCTGCACGGATGGTCGTTCCCGGTTGTCCCCGCAACAGGCCTGGGGCTCGCGCTGCTCATCTATCTCCGTGGCTGGATGCTCGCCCGGCGCACCCGGCCCTCCGAACTGCCGCCCTGGCGCGCACTCAGCTTCAGCGCCGGCGTTCTCTCGCTTTGGATCGCCCTTGCCTCGCCGCTCGATGCCCTGGATGACTACCTGCTCGCGGCGCACATGATCCAGCACTTCCTGCTCATGTCCATCGCGCCGCCGCTGCTTATGCTGGGGGCGCCCACGGCGCCGCTCCTGCGCGGTCTGCCCCGGGCCCTCATCCGTTTTCCCGGGTCCGCGCTGCTGCGCGCGCCTTGGTTCCGCGCGCTTGCGCGTCTTCTTACTCATCCGGTCTTCGCGTGGCTGGCCATGAATATCGCGTATCTCGGATGGCATGTTCCGGCGCTCTTCAGTCTCACCTTCCAATCCGAGTGGATCCACAACTTCGAGCACCTGTGCTTTCTCCTCACATCGCTCGCGTTCTGGTGGGTGGTGTTGGCGCCCTGGCCCGCGCGTCCTCGCTGGCCGCGCTGGACCATCATCCCCTATCTGCTGACAGCGGATCTCCTCAACACCATCCTCTCCGCCACGCTCGCCTTCTCCGGAAAGGTCTTGTACCCCGCGTATGCGGCTGCGCCCCGCATCTCCGGCCTCTCCCCGCTCAAGGACCAGGTCGCCGCGGGCGCGGAGATGTGGGTCCTCAATTCGATCGTCTTTCTGATTCCCGCGGTGGGAATCACCCTGCGCCTGCTCACGCCGAAGGCGCTGCGTCCGGAGAACGCAGCGCGGGCGCGGAGCGGAGCGTGATCATTCAGCTTGCTTGCTGCGCGCGCCGCGCCAATAGAGATACAGGCCGATGAGCAAGGTACCGACCGTACCCCCGATCAACTTGACTTCGAAGTCGAGGACATCCGAGCCGCCCGGGGGGACAAACGACAGGATGATCCCGAGCAGCACCACGATGAATCCAAGCGCTCCGCAGATCCACACGCCTGCTTTGCCCCCGGGAACCGGGACGGCGAGCGGGTTCTCCGCGCGGTCTTTGCGGCCGGCGAGTTTGATGACAGCGGCAAACATATAGAGGAATGGAATGAAGTAGAGAATGATCGCCGCGTCCACCACGATCTGGTAGCCGACGATCGCCGAACGCGTGTGCACCTGGCTCAACAGCAGGATGATGCCAGATAATCCCGCCTGCACCAGGATCGAGATCCACGGCGTCTTCCACTTGGGGTGAATCTTGCCGAACGCCGCGGGCAGATACCGGTCGATCCCCACCGCGAACGGCACCCGCGCAATCCCGGCCACGGTCGATCCCACGCCCCCCGCATTCCCGGCGGTAACCAGAAGCGCAGCCAGCACGCCAAGCGCGCCCACCTTCAGCGCCATCGAGCCCACCGTGATGGCATGAAACACGCCGCTCTGCGGGTCGATGCCCTCCGCGGGAACCAGCGCCAGGATCGCGAACGTCCCCACGATATACATCAGCGCGATCAGCGCGCCCGCGCCAAACACCGCGCGCGGCAAGGTGCGGCAGGGATCGCGCACCTCTTCGCTCATCGCCGAGCACAGCTCCAGCCCGGTGAATGCGAACGCAATCTGCGACCAGAAGTTGACCGTGTCCCAGTTCCACGTCGGCATCATGCCGTGCAGCGTGAACTGCGTCGCCGATCCGTGCTTGACCACCACCAGCACCGCAATCACCACAAGAATGCACAGAGGGATATAGGTGCCCACGCCGCCCGCATTCTGCAACCACTTGCCGATGTTCAGGCCCACAATATTGAGCAGCACCGCCACCAGAAGCAGGGCCAGCGATACCGTCAGGAGAAATGTGCGTTGCTCCGCCAGGGCCGCGCCCCGCGGCCCCAGAATGTATGCCGCCATCGACGCCGAGGCTAGCAGCAATCCCGGGAAGTAGAACACCGTGTAGATCCAGTAGGTCCACCCCGCCACAAACCCGTGAAACGGTCCGAACGCCTCCCGCGACCACGCGTACAGCCCGCCCTCCTCGGGAAAGCGCGACGACAGCTCATTGATGACCAGCGCGCCCGGCACAAAAAAGAACACCGCCGCCAGCACCCACAGGCTGATGGACGAGCTGCCGTTGTGCCCCGCGGCTGCGATCCAGCGCGGCCCCAGGACGGTGGCGATGTTGAACAGCAGCACATCCCAGAAACCCATGCTTTTGCGCAGTTGCGACTTGGGATCCGCGGGAGCCGGATAACTCATCACGTCACCTTCCAGTGGGCCAGCTCGGAGCTTCTTCGAAACGGTTCTGGGAATCATACTGGAGCGCGTGAAGCTTGCGCGTGCTTTCGTGAGACGCGCGGTTTGCCCCCCCTTCGTCCCGCAAGATAGTATTTTCCTTGCCGCTGGCGCGGTATCGGCTGTACCGGACCTCGCAGGCCCGCAGTCCGATCCTCCAAAACTCATCAACCCTGGCGGTCCCACACTCCATGAAGATTCACGAGTATCAGGCGAAAGAGATCCTGGCCAAATACGGCGTGCCCGTTCCGCGCGGCGAAGTGGCCAATACCCCCGAAGAAGCCGCCGCGGTAGCCCGCAAACTGTTTGCCGAAGGCGCCGGCGGCGTGGTGGTGAAGGCGCAGATTCACGCCGGCGGCCGAGGCAAAGGCGGCGGCGTTAAAGTCGCAAAGGACCGCGAAGACGCCGACCTGCACGTCAAGAACATCCTCGGCATGCAGCTGGTGACCCACCAGACCGGACCGCAGGGCCAGAAGGTCCAGCGCCTGCTCATCGAAGAGACCGCAGCCATCGATCGCGAGCTCTACCTCGGCATCGTGCTCGATCGCGCTGCCGGCAAGCTCGTCTTCATGGCCTCCCAGGCCGGCGGCATGGAGATCGAAGAGGTCGCCGCCAAAACTCCCGAAGCCATCGTGAAGGAAACCATCGACCCAGCCATCGGACTCGGCGCATATCAGGCCCGCAAACTGGCCTTCGCTCTCGGCCTCAAGCCCACCCAGATCAACCAGGCCGTCGCCTTCTTCCAGAGCCTCTACAAGGCCTTCCTCGAAACCGACGCCTCCCTCGTCGAGATCAATCCCTTCATCACCACCAAGGACGACAAGCTCTTCGCCCTCGACGCCAAAATCAACTTCGATGACAACGCCCTCTTCCGCCACCCCGAGATCAAGGCCCTCCGCGACGTCGCCGAAGAAGATCCCCTCGAAGTGGAAGCCAGCAAGTACGCCCTCAACTACATCAAGCTCGACGGCACCATCGCCTGCATGGTCAACGGCGCCGGCCTCGCCATGGCCACCATGGACATCATCCAGTACGCCGGCGGCAGCCCCGCCAACTTTCTCGACGTCGGCGGCGGCGCCACCCAGGAACAGATCGAACACGCCTTCGAGATCCTGCTCAGCGACAAAAATGTGAAGGCCATCTTCATCAACATCTTCGGCGGCATCCTGCGCGTCGACCGCCTCGCCACCGGCGTCGTCGCCGCCGCCCGCAAGCTCAATGTCACCGTCCCCATCGTGCTCCGGCTCGAAGGCACCAACGTCGAAGAAGGCCGCAAGATCCTGCAGGAATCGGGACTCAACTTCCAGGTCGGCGCAACCATGAAGGAAGCGGCAGAGCTCGTGGTCAAAGCCGCGGCGGGGGTGGCAGCGTAATGGCGGTTCTAGTCGATAACAACACGCGTCTCATCGTTCAGGGCATCACCGGCAAGGAAGGCACCTTCCACGCCAAGGGCTGCGCCGAGTACGGCACCAGGGTCGTCGGCGGCGTCACCCCCGGCAAGGGCGGCACCACCCACGAGGGCTGGCCCGTCTTCAACACCGTGGCCGACGCCGTGAAAGAAACTGGCGCCAACGCTACCATGATCTTCGTGCCTCCGCCCTTCGCGGCCGACGCCATCCTCGAAGCCGAAGACGCGGGCATCCCCCTCATCGTCTGCATCACCGAAGGCATTCCCACCCTCGACATGGTCAAGGTCTGGGCCAAAATCCGGAACTCCAAGTCGCGCCTCATCGGCCCCAACTGCCCCGGCGTCATCTCCCCCGGGATGGCCAAGATCGGCATCATGCCGGGCCGCATCCACAAGCAGGGCTCCGTCGGCATCGTCTCCAAGTCGGGAACCCTCACCTACGAGGCCGTCCATCAGCTCACCCAGCGCGGCATCGGCCAGTCCACCGCCATCGGCATCGGCGGCGATCCCATCATCGGCACCACCCACATCGACGCCCTCAAACTGCTCAATGACGACCCCGGCACCGAGGCCATCATCATGATCGGCGAAATCGGCGGCTCCGCCGAAGAAGCCGCCGCCGCCTGGGTGCAGGCCAACGTCAAGAAGCCTGTAGTCGGCTTCATCGCCGGACAAACTGCGCCTCCTGGCCGCCGCATGGGCCACGCCGGCGCCATCATCTCCGGAGGCGAAGGCACCGCCGCCAGCAAGATGAAAGCCATGCGGGAGGCGGGAATTCACGTTGTCGTCTCCCCGGCCGAGATGGGCGAGACCCTCGCGAAGGCGATCGGAAAGGCGTAACAGCAGCTATTCGCTATCCTCGGCCCGCCGTCTTCGGCGGGCCTTCACACTGTGCCCAGGGTGCCTTATGGCTTTGTCCGCTACTCCCTTTGCTCGCGCGGAACAATTCGCCCACAGATTGGGTATTAGCCTTCCCATCCTCCTCGCCCCCATGGCCGGAGCCTGTCCGCCCTCGCTCTCCATCGCGGTCGCCAATGCCGGCGGCATGGGCGCCTGCGGCGCTCTGCTCCTGAAGCCTGCCGAGATCGCCGCGTGGTGCGCGGAGTTTCGCGCCCAGAGCCAGGGTGCCTTTCAACTCAATCTCTGGATCCCGGACCCGCCCGCGCAGCGTGATGCAGACCTGGAAGCGCGCCAGCGCGACTTTCTCGCCCAATGGGGCCCTGCCGTTCCCCCCGAAGCTGCCGAAGGCGTTCTCCCCGACTTCGACGCCCAGTGCGAAGCCCTGCTCGACGCCAGGCCCGCTGCCATCTCCTCCATCATGGGCATCTATTCGCCCGCATTCGTCGCCGCCATGAAGGCGCGGGGAATCCGCTGGTTTGCCACCGCCACCACCGTAGCCGAGGCGCGCACCGCCGCACATGCCGGGGCCGACGCCATCATCGCCCAGGGCATGGAAGCCGGCGGTCACCGCGGCGCCTTCGACGCAAATCATGCGGAGCAGAAACTGGTCGGCCTCTTCGCGCTGGTTCCGCAGATCGCCGACGCCGTCTCCGTTCCCGTCATCGCCACCGGCGGCATCGCCGACGCCCGCGGCATCGCCGCCTCTCTCCTGCTGGGCGCCAGCGCGGTCATGATCGGCACCGGCTTTCTGCGCTGCCCGGAAGCCCACATCAATCCCGCCTGGGCCGAGGCGCTGGCCGACGCCGAGGCCGACGCAACCATGCTCACCAGCGCCTTCACCGGCCGCCCCGCCCGCGGCATCGCCAACGCCTTCGCCCGCGCGGCTGCGGCTCCCGGCGCGCCCCCGCCTGCCCCCTATCCCGTGCAGCGAGGGCTCACGCGCGCCATGCGCGAAGCCGCCTCCAAAGCCGGGCGAACCGATCGCATGCAGATGTGGGCCGGTCAATCCGCTAAGCTCGCCCAGAGTCAGGCGGCGGCAGAGCTGCTCGCCACCTTGTGGCGCGACACGCAGCAACTACTGTCCATCCCGCGCCCGGATTCTCTCTGAGAACACATCGAAAAAAACTCTTTTGAGTTTTTTAAAGTTATACTTTAAAAAACTCAAATCACCCTTCGCGCTTATCCGGCCGTCAACTCGGACACAAACTGCTCCAGGGTCATCGCCTGCGCCCCCGGAGCAAGGGCGGTCAGCCCCGTCCCCGTCTGCGCCTTACGATGCACCACAATCCGGCGCGTGTCGCGATGCGACGCCGATCGCCCCAGCGCAATCATGGGCGAAGCCATCGCCGGCTGCACCGTCTTTGAGGCCTTGGCTTCCACCGACCAGAAGCGCGCGTTGCGCTGCGGCACCAGAAAGTCCACCTCCAGCCCCTGCTGGTCGCGGAAATAGTAAAGCTCCTTGCGCAGCCCGCGATTGATCTGGCTTTTCAAAATCTCGGTCGCCACCCAGCCCTCGAAGAGCGAACCCAGAAACGGCGAACGCTCCAGCTCCGCCTGCGACTGGATGCCCAGCAGATGGCATGCCAGGCCCGTATCGCACCAGTAGATCTTGGGAGACTTCACCAGGCGCTTCCCAAAGTTCTCGAAATATGGGGGCACCACAACAATCTGCCCGGTGATCTCGAGAATATGAACCCACTCCGAGATCGTCGGCACCGAGACACCCAGCGGTGCCGCCAGGTCCGATCGGTTCAGCATCTGCCCGTGTCGGCTCGCCAGCAACGACAGGAACCGCCGAAATGTAGGCAGATCGCGCACATTGGCCACCGAGCGCACGTCCCGCTCCAGATAGGTCTGCAGGTACGACGAGAACCACAGCTCGCGCCCCTGCGGCCGTAGCACCACTTCGGGGAAACCTCCCCGCAAAAGGCTCACCTTGGGAGTCTCCGCCATGCTGAAGGGAAGAAGCTGCAGGATCGCCGCCCGCCCCGCCATCGACTCGGTGATGCCCCGCATCAACGGCGCTTCCTGCGACCCCGTAAACAGCCACTGCCCCATCTTGCGGGGATGCGTGTCGATCTGGGTGCGAATGTACTCCAGAAGTCGGGGAGTGTTCTGGATCTCGTCCAAAATCACCGGAGGGCGCAGGCTCTCCAGAAAAGAGCGGGGATCGCTGCCAATGCGGCCCCGAATGTCCGGATCCTCCAGCAGCACATACTCTGCGCGTGGCACCGCCGACCGCAGAAGAGTCGTCTTCCCCGATCGCCGGGGGCCCGTCAACACCACCGCCGGGAAACGGCGAAGCGCCATCTGCAGGAATGGCGCAATTTGGCGTGGAATTACCGACACTTTGAGAAATATAAACTTCTACTTTAAAAAACTCAACCTGTGCCCCCGTACAATCCCGCCCTGAGCCTATAGCTAACAGTTGGAAGCTTTCAGCCCTCACCACACCCGGCAGGGCTTCTCCGCCACCATCTTGTCGCCCTTCTTGCAGCGGAAGCTCTTGGCAAACTCCGGAAGATCCTGCAGCACCAGATTGCTTCGGTATTCGTCGGGCGCGTGGGGACTGGTCTGCGCCTGCGTCCTTGACTGCTCGGGCCGTGTCTGGGTGCACCACTGCTGCGCGTACGAGATCCAGAACCGCTGGTCGGGCGTGTACCCGTCCATCTTCTCGTCCATGTCCAGGTGCGCTGCCTCGCTCTTGTCCTGCCATGCAATCCAGGCCAGCCACAGGCCGCCCAGGTCCGCCATATTCTCGCCCAGCGTCAGCTTGCCATTCAGGTGCACCCCGGGAACCGCCTCAACGGCGTCGTACTGCTTCACCATGCACGCGGCGCGCTCGTTGAAATCCTTTTCGTCGTCCTTGGTCCACCAGTTCTTCAGGTTGCCATCCTTATCGTATTGCCGCCCTTCATCGTCGAACCCGTGGGTTAGCTCGTGGCCGATGGTCGATCCCATGTCGCCATAGTTGGCTGCATCATCTTCCTTGTCGCTGAAAAATGGCGGCTGAAAATAACCGGCGGGAAAGTTCACGTTGTTCTGCTGCTCGTCGTAGTAGGCATTCACCGTCGGCGGCGACATGTACCACTCCGTCTTGTCCACCGGCTTGCCGATCTTCGCGATCTGGCGGTCGAAGTTGAACTCCCGCACCCGCGCCTGATTCCCCAGCGGATCGCCGCGCACAATCTCCAGCTTGGAGTAGTCGCGCCACTTGTCGGGATATCCGATCTTGTTCATCACCGCGTGCAGCTTCTCCTCGGCCTTGGTTTTGGTCTCGGGGCTCATCCAGGCAAGGCCCTCGATATCCTTCCCCATCGCCTCTTCAATCGCAATCGTCATCTTCAGCGCGCGGTTCTTATCCTCAGGCGAGAAGTATTTGGCCACGTATACCTGGCCGAGCGCCTCGCCCATCTCCCGATCGATGCGGGTCGTGCACCGCTTCCAGCGCTCCTGTTGCTTCTCCGCGCCGTTCAGGGTGTGGGAGTAGAAGTTCCAGCTCTCGTGCTCGAACGCCGCCGGCATGCTGGTTCCGGCGAAGGCGTGCAGGAGATGCCAGCGCAGGTAACTCCTGATCTGCTCGAGCGGCGTCTCGTGAATGATTGCATCGAACTCCACGAAAAACTTGGGTTCGGTCTCATTCATCTTCCCGCCGGCCGGCGCATGGGCCGCCTCCGCATAACGGGCTACCGAAAAATGCGTCAGTTGCTTGTCGAAGCTGACGACATCGGTCGGATGGTTCAGATTCTGCGGTTCGCGCAACTGCGTCACCGTCAGCGAAGCTTTGGCGAGACGGGTCTCCAGCGCCAGGATCGCGTCGGCATCCTTGGCCGCTTCGGCTTCGGCCTCACCCGCCAGCACCAGCATGTTCTTCACGTGAGCCACGTATTGCCGCCGCTGCTCCACGGACTTGGCGTCCATGCGGGTGTAGTAATCGCGCTCCGGCAAGCCCAGCCCGCCCGCCGAGTACTCGCTGATCACCTGGCTGGCATCCGCATAGTCCTGTGTGGAACCCATGTCGAAGAACGCGCTCACCCCCATGCGATGAAGATGCCCCAGCAACGCCGGCAATTGCTCCCGCGACTTGAGCGTCGCGATGCGGTCCAGCTCCGCCTTGAGCGGAGCGAGTCCCGCCTTGTCAATCGCCTCCGTGTCCATGCAGCTCGCGTACTCGTCGCCGATCTTCTGCTCGTTCGCATTGCGCGACTCGGGGTGCGCGTTCGCCGCGCCTTCGAGAATCTGCTTCAGATGGAGCCGGTTCAGCTCCGCCAGCTCCGTGAACCGCCCGTAGGAGGTCTGATCGGGCGGCAGCGGGTTCTTCTTGAACCAGCCGTTGCAGCTGAAACGGTAGAAGTTCTCGCACGGATCCACCGATGCATCGATCAGCGACGGATCAAACACCTTGAGTTCGGACCGGGACGGCGCGGCGCCGCTCGAAGTCGCCTGCGCGCCGCCCGAACAGGCCGTGACCGCCAGCCCCAGGCAGGCCGCCAGACAGCGGGAGAGAACCAATCCGCAGCGAGACATGCCGCCACTCTAGCAGATTCCCGTTGCCAGCAAATCCCGCTGTGACCGGGGCGGCCGATACAATGAGCAGTAGCGGGATTTCCCCATTCAGGAGCACTGCACGTGGCGCAACGCACCTTCAGCATCATCAAGCCCGACGCGGTCCGCAAGGGCCACACCGGAGCCGTCCTGGCCGAGATCGAGAAGGCCGGCTTCCAGATCGTCGCAATTAAAAAACAGTCCATCTCCAGGGCCCAGGCAGAGGGCTTTTACCACGTCCACAAGGAACGGCCGTTCTTCGGCGAACTCACCCAGTTCATGTCCACCGGTCCCATCGTGCTGATGGTTCTGGAAAAGGCCAACGCCATCGCCGACCTGCGCAAGCTGATGGGCGCCACCAACCCCGCCAACGCTGAGGAAGGGACTATCCGCAAAAAGTTCGCGGGCTCCATCCAGGAGAACGCCATCCACGGCTCCGACGGCGATGAGACCGCCGCCTTCGAGATCGGCTACTGGTTTGCCGGCTACGAACTGATCTAGATCGACGGGCCGCGCTCAGGCAAACAGGTCATCCACCTTTTGCCGCAGCGCGGCCATCTCTCTGCGCAATTGAGCCACCTCGGCTTCAAAGCGTCCGGTGTGGCTAGAATCGGCTCCTTCGCCGGAAGGGACCGAGGACGCCGGCGCGGCGGCCACCAGGTTCGCCTCCTCCAGCGCGCGGCGCAGCTCCGCCACCTCTGCCTCCAGCCTCGCCAGCCGATCCGTATCTACTCCCTCTCCGGAAGGACTGGAAATCGCGGTGGGAGCCGCGAAGGTCGCCCCCTCCACCTTGCCGCACAGCAGGTGCGCGTAGCGCGACTCCTTGGTCCCGGGCTGCCGCGGCAGCACCGCGACCAGCGGAACCTCCCGCTCCATCAGCCTCTGCAGGACAGCGGTTACGTCGGTGAGCTCGTCGAATCGGTGCATCCGCTCCGTCCGTCCGCGCAGCTCCCCCGGCGTTTGCGGACCGCGCAGCAGGAGCACGCAGATCAGCGCCGTCTCCGCCCGCGTGAAGTTGAAGGCCTCGCCCAGCCAATGCTCGTACTTGGTCACCCGTCCGTCCGACCCGCGCGCCCGGCCCGCCAACCCCTTGTCCTCCAACCCATGCAATGCCATCCGCACCGTGTCCTCATCGAGGTCGGTCACCGGCTCGCGGTTGGAGCGCTGGTTGCACGCGTTGATCAGTGCGTTCAGCGACAGGGGATAATAGTCGGGGGTCGTCACTTCCTTCTCCACGAGGGATCCGAGAACGCGCGCCTGGGCGGAGGTGAGCACGATGGGCTGGTCGATGGGCATATCGAGACCATTCTCGCATCCGGAAACGGCAGGGGCGCCGCCTGGCCCGGTCCGGACTTTCGGGGAGGGAATTTCGCCACGGCAATTCCACCCGCCCGCCCCCCTCTGCGATACTGATGGGTCATGCCAATCGACGACTTGCAGCTGGCCGCACAGAAGATTGCCGGTTTCCTGGCTAACCTGAACAAACTGGGTGGGCTTCGCCTGAAGTACCGGATCACGGCGGGAGATGGGGCGCGGGACCCGCAGGGGCTGGAAGGACGGGTGATCTACGTGGAGCTGGCTGGGCCGGATGTGCCCCTGGTGACCCAGCACAACGGCGAGCTGCTGCGGGCTCTGGAGACCATCGCGGCGCAGATGCTGCGCCTGGACCAGCGCGAGCACGACCTGATCAGCTTTGACGCCGGTAACTTTAAAGCTTTGCGCGCCGAAGAGTTGCGCATGGCGGCGCGCACGGCGGCCGACAAGGTGCTGAAGACCGGAGTCCCTTACGCCTTCCCGCCCATGAACAGCCGGGAACGGCGGCTGCTGCACCTGGCCTTCAAGGAGATTGAGGGAGTGGAGACCTCCAGCTCGGGGGAGGGGCAGGACCGTTTTCTGGCCGTCTTCCCGGCGGGCAAGACCAACCTGCCGGTGGCCTCGCCGGTCCGTCCGCGGGGCTTTGGACGCCGTTAGAGTTTGCGGTCAAATGTGAGCAGGATCACAAAATAACGGGTTTTCGCCAAATTTTCGTGGACAAATCGTACTGCACTTGTAGTAAATAAAAGGGCATATCTAGAGAGCTTTAATCCGGTTTCGAGGGGACACACGGAGCTGCGGGGCGGCCTTCTTCCGTGTCATCGGCTGACTGCTATTCCATGCCACCGCCTTGCCCCCACAAAAGACTGTCATCGTCCATGACTGGTTGTGCAGCGTCGTGACGAAATGGCGCGCGCGATGACGGAACGACGCGGCCTCAGGAAGATACGGGTTTGACAGATGGCGTCCTTGGTGTAACAGTATCGCTGTGACACTCTTTCGGCTCCATTTGAAGCCGGGCGAATCCATCTTTGACCAGCTGGTCTTTGCCGTCAAACGGGCGTTCATCAGCGGCGAGCTCCGGCCGGGGCAGGCCTTCCCGTCGGTGCGCACGCTGGCGGTGGAGTTCAAGATCCATCCCAACACCGCGCACAAGGTGGTGCAGCACCTGATTCAGGAGCGCTGGCTGGAGGTGAGGCCGGGGATCGGAACGGTGGTGGCGGAGATACCGGAGCCGCGGCCCGGGGACCGCGCGCGGCTGTTGCAGGGAGAGGTGGAACAGCTGGTGGTGGAGGCCAAGCGCATGGGGCTTGATCTGCGCGCGGTGATTCGGGCGATCGAGGAGCAGTGGGCGACGTTGGAGAAGGCCGAGGGGGTGGTCAGATGATCGAGGCCGAGAATCTGTGGAAGAGTTATGGGCGGTTCCAGGCGCTGCGCGGACTGAGCTTCAGCGTGCCGGAGGGGAGCGCGTTCGCGATGATCGGCGCCAATGGGGCGGGAAAGACGACGACCATCAAGGTGCTGATGAACATGCTGGAGCCGACGCGGGGCAGCGCGCGATTGCTGGGTGTTGATTCGCGACGTTTATCCGTTCGGGAGCTGGCGCAGGTCGGCTATGTCTCCGAGAACCAGGAGATGCCGGCGCGGCTGACGGTGGAGGAGTACACGGCTTATCTGCGCCGCTTTTATCCCACTTGGGACCGGGAGCTGGAGGGGGCGATTGCGCGGCAGTTACGGTTGCCGCTGGAACGAAGGATCGGGCACCTGTCGCATGGAATGCGGATGAAGCTGGCCTTGCTATGCGCGCTGCCGTATCGCCCGAAGGTGCTGGTGCTGGATGAGCCGTTCAGCGGGCTCGATCCGCTGGTGCGGGACGAGTTCATGGAAGGGCTTCTGGGGCAGGCGGGGGAGATGACGATTCTGATCTCGTCGCACGAGCTCAGCGAGATCGATGGGGTGGCGACGGATATTGCCTTTGTGGATGAGGGCCGGGTGTTGTTCCAGGAATCGATGGCGGACCTGGCGAAGCGATTCCGCGAGGTGCGGGTGACGCTCGCGGGAGAGGCGGCGCGGCCGAGCCATGCTCCGCGGGAGTGGATGGCGGTGCAGGCGACGGGGAACGTTCTGACGTTCGTCGACACGCAGTTCGATGAGAGGGAGATCGGGGAGCGGATTCGCGCTCGCATGGGGGACGTGCGCGTGATTGATTCGCAGCCGATGGCGCTTCGTTCGATCTTCATTACCCTGGCACGCGCGGCCCGCGACGGCAGCGCCTAAGGAGAGGCAGGCGCAGGATGATCTGGCACATCTTCAAGAAGGACTGGAAGCTGCTGTGGGGTTTCGTGCTGGCGGTAGCATTTCTGCACATGATGGGAGCGCTGGTTCAATTCAAACTAGGTCTTTTCGGGGAAGAGCCGATGCTGGAGATGCTGTCGCGGTGGGTGCCGGAGCTTGCGATCTTTGCGAGCGCGTTTCTGATTGCGGCGATTGTGCATCTGGACGCGGTTCCGGGAAGCCGACAGGACTGGCTGACGCGGCCCATTCCGCGGGGCGGATTGCTGATGGAGAAGCTGCTCTTCGCGATCGTGATGGTGGAGGGGCCGATCTTTGCAGCCAGCCTGGGGCTGAGCCTGGCCAACGGGTTTTCCTGGCGCGCGAGCCTCCTGTCGACGACGGCGTGGAGCACGTTTCTTTTGTTCTTCCTGGTGGCGCCGATTCTGGCGTTTGCGTCGGTGACGAAGAACATGGCGGAAGCCTTCATCTATGGATGCGGGGGCGCATTCGTTATCGGTTCCTTCCTGATCCTGGTGGGCTCATGGAACGCGTTGATGCATGGGACGCTGCTGGGGGCCACACACACCGGGCTGGGATGGGTTGCGGAGGTGCTGCGTCTGGCGCTGACGGCGATCACGGCAGGGATCGTTCTTCGGCTGCAGTATCTGCGGCGCAAGACGGCGGTGGCGCGGTTGTTGCTGGTGGGGCTGGGGGTGGTGCTGCTGGTCTCCGCGCTTGTGCCATGGAAGCCGGTATTCGCACTTGAGTCGAAGCTCTCGGCGAACGCGGGAGCGGGGGCGAAGACGCGGATGTCCTTCGATCCGTCGGAGGGACGGTTCCAATCACCCTCCGGCGTGGCCGCGCCGGGAGAGAGCGACCGTCTTCGCTATGGGCGCAATACCGCCGACGTCTTTCTTCCGTTGCGGATTACTGGGGTTCCCAATGACGGGATCCTGATGGTGGACCAGGCGGATGTTCATTTTGCCAATGAAAGCGGGCGCGAGGTCTATCACGGGCTGGGCGAGAGCTTTGAGGTTGCGCGGGAGGGGCCGCAGCCGCCGGAGGAGCCGGTGTACCAGCGGATCGAGCTGCCGATGGCGACGATGCGGCGGGCACAGGATCAGCCGCTGGGAGTGCGGGTGGAGTACTCGCTGACGCAGTTCCGGTTGAGCAAGTCGTACGCCCTGCCCGCCGTGGATGGCGAGGAGCGCATGCCCGGCTGGGGTTGGTGCAAGACGAAGGTGAACGATGCGGGCACGGATGTGGAACTGCGCTGCATGGAGCCGGGGAAGGGCCCGATTTGCGGAACAGCGTTTTTGGAGAATGCGTCGAGCGGGGCGCGGAATCCGGCGCGCTCGTTCTGCCTTTCGGAGTATCGGCCGTTTCAAGATCACCCGTGGCCGGACGATCTGACGCACCTGGGCGTAAATCTGCCGTTTCGCGATGCGACGGGGCTGGCGAAGTATCCGATTGAGGGGGCGCAGCTGCGTTCCTCGCAGGTGGTGATCCGCGTGTATGAACCGGAGGATCACTTTACGCGCACGCTGACGATTCCGGCGGTTCGGTTGAGGGAGTGGGAGGCGGAGTAGGGGCGTTCCAGACAGCTTGCCGGCACTCAAGCCCGCTTGCTAGCCAGAGGCGTTTGTACCTTCTGATGGGAGCTTTCGGACCAGAGTTACTCCACAGCAACCGAAGTTACTCTGCAGCTCCCATCTGGGGGAGACGTGTCCCTATCCTCCCGACGCGGTAGGCGGCGTGGCCTACGCCCCGGGTTACGCTTCGGGAATCGAGCCACCCGCCTTTGGTGTCGAGCCCCATTCTTCTTTGAAGCGCATTTGCCACTCCGTGAGTATTCCGTAGAAATCGTACTGTTGAAGCCGAACATCACGGAGGCTGCCTTCCACAACCCGATAGTCCGCGCCAACCTGAAACGCGATTAGGCGCTCCAACGGGCCATCGTCGAAGTGCAGAACGTAACTGCCATCGTCAAAACCCTGCTCGCTATCTGGAGCCAGAATGCAACCGTTTGAATGAAGGATTCTGAAAATCTGAAGCCAAGGAACCCCATATAACAGTAAGTCATCCATATCATCCAGAGAGTTCGCACGACTGATCGCCGTCGCGATTTGTGCGGCATCGGCATCCGATGGAAACGGCGACTTATGACTTCCACGATCCACGATTTTTCTATGCATTCCATTAAAGGAAGGACCAATTAGCGTTGAATCTGGCTTTCGATAACCATAACGGCGGCCTCCCACATAAAACACCAAGAAGCCCAGCGCCATTTGGCCTGGCGAATCGTAGGCTTCTAAGATCGAGGATTCGATTGCAAAAATGTCTGAGGTTCCGATGATCATTTCGTCGACCCGAACGCCTACTTGATATCTCTAGGGATGTGCTGGGATTCGATCGCATTTTCACCAGCCGTCGAGCTACTCCAATGTGCTCCGCCGGCGTTATCCGAGCTGAATCTGTGGAGTACTCCTTCCGAGTCCTTCGCCCACCAGGTCCCGGGCTTGTCATTACTTTTGACGGCTTTGTTGTAGAGATCTCTTGAGTTTGCCGGCTCGCGACTCGCTCTGCCTTTTGCATTCTGATGGTGTTTGCCCTCATTGGGCTTAAACTCAGGCTTTTGATTCGGGTCAGCCGGTGTTGACTCAGCAGGCGCTGGCGATGTGTTGGCAGCTGGAGCGGGATGGAGCTTATTGAATAAATACGGCCCAAGAAAAGCCCTTTCCGCGAGAATCCCTAGGACGCCGAAGAAGGCCTTGTACTGTAGCATTTTCAGCTCACGTTCTTTGCCGGTGAAATACAACGGGGTCGAATCGTTTGCCGTGGACGTGGCGTACTGGTCGGGGTACGGGAAGAGGCCGTCGTCGAAGGGGAGGGATTGGATGTCGATCTCCGGCGTTCCAACCAAGTTCGGCGTGCCGCTCAACTGCACGCGCCGGGTGCCGAGCGGATCTTCGATGTGGAAATGGAGACCGCCCGGATCGTAGGTGCCAATCAGCTTCCCACCTGCATAAATGTTCGTCCGTTGCCAGTTGACATTGTTGCTGCCGTCAAGCATGCTCAGCTCCTCGCCCGAGAAGCCGAGCACGTAATTTTCCGTGACCTGGAAGCCGTTCGTGGTTGGGTCGCAGGTCCAGGCCGTAATGGTCCCTTTGGCGAGGCGGGCACCACCGGCGTCATACAGATAACCGATCTTCATCGTTCGCCCAGGCCGGTCGGGCTTTGCACGGCACAGACGCGCCCCTCTGCATCGTGGAGGTACTGGTTCATGGTTGTAGGTCTAGGGTCAGGTTACCTGATGCGTCGTACGTGAATGTGCGAAGGCGTAGGGCTGCTCGCAGCCGGGGAGACTCATGCGCCGCTCGAAAACGGAGACGCGTGCGGGCGATGCTTGCGAGTATGCCACAATACACCCCACATGAAGATCATTTCGCTTCTCATTTTGCTGATGGTGGGTGGGCCGGTGTGCGCGGCGCAGAAGCGCCTGGTGCTGATCGACCAGGACGGGTCGGGGCCGGGCGGGTCGAACCAGATGGCGATGCTCTGCCTGCTGCAGGCGCCGCAGGTGGAGGTGCTGGGCATCACGATGGTGACCGGCAATGCGTGGCGTGACGAAGAGACGCAGCATACGCTGCGCATGCTGGAGCTGACCGGGCACGAGGGTGTTCCGGTGGCGCGGGGAGCGGTGTTTCCGCTGGTGCGCACGCAGGAGGAGACGCGGCTGCAGGCGGCGCTGGTGGGTAAGGTCACGTGGCTGGGTGCGTGGGGCGAGGGACCGACGACGCTGGCGGAGTCGGGCGGGACGGTGACGCCGGTGACGCCGCCGAATCTGCCGGTGCACGGTCCTTATGAGGTGCCGACGCTGCCGGAGGGCGCGCCGCGACTGAAGCCGATCGAGGAGGACGCGGTGCACTTCCTGCTCCGGCAGGTGCACGCGCATCCGCACGCGGTGACGATCTATGCGGCGGGGCCGCTGACGAATATCGCGCTGGCGATTGCGATCGATCCGGAGTTTGCGGCGTTGACGCAGGGGCTGGTGGTGATGGGGGGGAGCCTGAATCCGCAGACGGAGGATCCGGAGTTTGCGACGAGCCCGCGGCACGAGTTCAACTTCTGGTTCGATCCAGAGGCGGCGCATATCGCGCTGCGGGCGGCGTGGCCGCGGGTGGATGTGACCACGGTGGATGTTTCCATCAAGGCTCCGTTCACGGAGAAGATGCTGGAGGAGATCGGCAGGTCGTCGTCGCCGACGGCGCGGTATATCGCGGCGTGGAGCCAGGACCGCTACTACCTGTGGGATGAGCTGGCTGCGTGCGCGTGGCTGGAGCCGGGGCTGATCACGAAGGAGAAGCTGGTCTACATGGACGTGGACGTGAGCCATGGGCCGGGCTATGGGGACACGCTGACGTGGACGGACAAGCTGAAGCCGGCGACGGGCGTGCGGCTGGTGCACGCGCAGGTGGACCTGGATCTGGCGAGGTTTCAGCAGAAGTTTGTGGAGTTGATGAAGAGGTGAGGGGGGCAGCGAGTCAGCAAGTCCCGCCCTAACGAAGTTAGGACGGGGCACCCCGTCGTGGGGGGACGGGGCACGCCTTTGTGTCTGGATGGGGCACGGGGAGAGCTTAGCCGTTGAGGAGTTCCTGCAGCTTGTTGAGGGTGCGGTGCAGGTCCTTGTCGGCGCGGCGCTGCTCATCGATTTTGGCGATGGAGTGCATGACGGTGGTGTGGTGCTTGTTGCCGAACTGGCGCCCGATCTCGGGGAGGCTGGCCTCCGTCATCTGCTTGGCTAAATACATCGCAATCTGGCGCGGCACGACCACCTGCCGGGAGTTGTTTTTCTGCTTCAGATCGCTCACCCGCATGCCGAACTGCTCGGCCACGGCCCGCTGAATCGATTCGATGGTGACTTTTCGTACCTGCATATCGATGAATTGCTTCAGGCACTGCTGCGTTGAGGTCAGCGTAATCTCGACGTGATTCAGCTGGCACCAGGCGATCAGCCGTACCAGAGCGCCCTCCAACTCGCGAACGTTGGTCCGCACATTCGATGCGATAAATAAGGCCACGTCGGTGGGCAGGACGACCTGCTCGCTCTCCGCTTTCTTCTGCAGGATGGCGACCTTGGTTTCCAGATCCGGGGGCTGGATGTCGGCGATGAGTCCCCATTCAAAGCGGGAGCGCAGGCGGTCTTCAATCTCCGCGAGCTCCTTGGGAGGACGGTCGGAGGCGATGACGATCTGGCGCATGCTTTCGTGAAGCGCGTTGAAGGTGTGAAAGAACTCTTCCTGGGTGCGCTCTTTCTGGGCGATGAACTGGATGTCGTCGATGAGGAGGACGTCGACGGAGCGGAAGCGATCGCGGAAGGTGGTCATGCGATCGTTGCGCAGGGAGGTGATCATCTCGTTGGTGAACTTTTCCGCGGAGACGTAGGAGATGACGGCGGTGGGCTGGCGGCGCTTCACCTCGTGGCCGATGGCGTGCATGAGGTGGGTTTTGCCCATGCCGACGCCGCCATAGAGGAAGAGCGGATTGTAGGCGCGGGAGGGGCGTTCCGCGACGGCCAGAGCGGCGGCGCGCGCGAACTGGTTGCCGTTGCCGATGACGAAGTTATCGAACGTATAGCGGGAGTTGAGCTGGGCGGCGGTGGACCAGTCGAAGCGCGCCTGTTCCGGCGTGCGTTGTGCGGGGGGTGGCGGCGCGGTGGGCGCGTGAGATGGGAGGGGGCCGAAGCCGCCGTCTTTGCGGAGGGGCGGCGCGGAGGGATCTTCTTCCTGGGTGACGAACTGGACGTCGTCGAGATCGAGGGACTGCAGATCGATGGCTTCCTGGATCAGGTCCGCATATTTTTCAAGGGTTTCGCGGAACTCCGCGGAGGGCACGCGCACGAAGAGAGTTTTGCCCTTGGCGTGGCTGAAGCGGGTGGGCTTGAGCCAGGTCTCGAAGGACTGGCGGATGACTTTCTTTTCGAGCGCCGCCAGGATCTGCATCCAGGGATTGAGTGCCGTTGTTGCCGGCGTCATTGCAAATGCCATCGAACGTTATCCTTGCCTGAGTCCCTGGTTCGGTGACTGCCCTATTTTTGGCAATGGCTATGCGCAGGCGGCGAACACACGATCGTTCTCCGTCTTTCCCTGCTTAACTCGCCACTCTGCCGAATGAACTGCCCCGTGATTTTTTCCTGGGGCGTGGGTATTGTTCCGTTCCGTGGGACGCTAAGAAACTTTTGTTGAACGGACCCGATACTAGCACATTTGGACCTGGTTGCAACGCCTCATTCACACAACTTTCGGAGGCTTCTGAAGGTTGCACCAACGGCGGTGAAAGTGCCCGAAAACAGCGGTGACTGTGGTCACCATTTCGGTGGATGCGCGTCCAGATTCGAACAGTTTTTTCATGGGCCAGCAGTGCCGCTTTGCTCATTGGAAACAGACGCGCGGAGGCGGGTTGCCGCTCTGCTGTGAAGATGTGAGAGGGGACCGCAGACTGGATTCCGATCTCATCCTGCGATATACTCAAGACTTGCCGCCAAGGCTCAGATTTTTGAAGAGAAACAGGAGCGCAACTGTATGCCCAAGCGCACATTTCAACCCAACCGCCATCGCCGCGCGAAGACTCACGGCTTCCGTGCCCGCATGAAGACCAAGAGCGGGGCTGCTGTGCTGAGCCGCCGCCGCGCCGCGGGGCGCAAGCGGGTTTCTGTCAGCGCCGGATATCGCGACTAGTCCGGCGGTTCGATCGAAGCCGGGGCGCGAACGTCCCTGTGAGCTCCGGCGCAAACTCCTTCCGGCACTGTCATGCACATCCCCATCAATTCAGAGTCTCGCGAGGCCCGTGCGCACGAGGTTGGTGCGGCGCGCGCCAAACAGACGCTGGCGGGCGTGCGTCTGCGCAAGCACGCGGACTACCAGGCGGCGTATGCAGCGAGCCGCAAGCGCCAGTCGAGCTCGATGGCGTGGTTTGTGGCGCTCCGGCCGGCGGACGGAACGGCGCGGGTGGGTCTGACGGTGGGCAAGGTGATCGGCAAGGCGCACGAGCGCAACCGCATCAAGCGGAGGATGCGGGAGGCACTGCGGCGGCATGTGGAGCTGCTGCCGGCGGGCGCGGACCTGATACTGCATCCGCGGCGCGTGGTGCTGGCGATGGAATTCACGAAACTTGAGGCCGAGGTTGTGCGTATCTTGACGCAGGCGAGCAACGAGGTTGCGCGCGCGGCACGAAGCAGCGCGGCGCAAGCGGCGAGCAAGCCGGCATGATGACGCGACTCCTGCTGGGATTTCTGGCGTTCTACAAGCGGTGGCTGTCGCCGGCGGTGCACACGCTGGGCGTGGGGGGCTGCAAGTTTCAGCCGACCTGTTCGGAGTACGCGGTGACGGCGATTGCGTGGCATGGGCCGCTGAGGGGGAGTGTGTTGGCGGCAGGCAGGCTGTTGCGCTGTCATCCGCTGAGCCGGGGCGGACTGGACCAGGTTCCGGCGCCGCCGGCGCGGCACCATTCCTGAACCGTTATCCTAATAACAGCGGCTTCCGCCGCCTTCCGATGGACAGGACGTAACCTTTGCCCGAATTTCAAAATCCCAATCTTCAAACCCAAGGCCCTGGCGGCGGTGGTAGTGGCGGGGGCGACCTGCGCTCCATGATTTCGGTGGCGTTTCTGGCGGTCGCCATCTTTCTTGGGTACGAGTATTTCCAGCGGCCGAAGACGAATCAGCCGGTGACGCCTGCGGCGACGCAGCAGCAGTCCAGTTCTTCAACGTCGCAGGAAGCCGGATCGCAGAGCGGACCGGCGAGTTTGGCGGCAGCGCCGGCTGCGAGCGCGGCCACGGCAACGCCGGCCATAACGGCGAGTGCCGAGACGGAGACGGTGGTGGAGAATCCCAACTACCGGATTGTCTTTACCAACCGCGGCGCGCAGGTGAAGCACTGGATTCTGAAGCACTATTACCAGTCGGACGGCAAGACGCCGCTGGACATGGTGCAGGCGCAGGCGGCGTCGCACTTCGGGCTTCCGCTGTCGGTGTTCACGTATGACGAGGGCTTGACGGGGCAGTTGAACCAGGCGCTCTACCAGGCATCGGCCACTGGGAATGTGACGGCGCCCAACAGTATTTCGTTCCGCTACGCGCAGAACGGCCTGGACGTAGTGAAGAGCTTCCGCTTCGATGCCAGCTACGTGATCACCGCGGAACTGCAGGTGCATCGCAACGGGCAGCCGGTGCGGGCGCTGCTGTCATGGCCCGCTGGGCTGGGCGACATGGAGGAGTTCCAGGGCAAGAGTTCGATACCTGGCCTGTCACGCACGCCCTCATATTTTGGATGGTCGGTTGGTGGCAAAGACGACTCGCAGGCCGCGGCCAAGGTCTCCAACAACAACACTCTCACCGGCGACTACCAGTGGGCGGCAACAGCAGACCTTTACTTTGCTGCTGCATTTTTACCCGAAGTTCCACAGCGCGCGACTGTTGTCACGCTGCATCGTACGATCGACCTTCCTACCGATCTCACCAACCCCAACAGCGAGAAGAAGCCCGCCGACGTTCTGGGCATCGCCGTCGGCGATCTCGGCGGCTTCACTCGCGAGCGCCTCTATGCCGGACCCAAGCAGATGGATCTGCTTACCGCCATCCGCTCCACCGGCGACGACGGCAAACAGGATGGGCCTTCACTCGAGCCGCTCATCCAGTTCGGATCGTGGCTAGGCCTGATTGCCAAACCGCTCTTTCTGGCGCTGCGCCTGATGTTTGAGCACGGCATTCCCAACTGGGGCTGGGACATCATCATCCTGACGGTGCTTTTCAACATGCTGATGCTGCCGACGCGGCTGATGATGATGAAGAGCTCGCTAAAGATGATGCGCATTCAGCCCAAGGTGGATGCGATCAAGCGGAAGTACTCGAACCTGAAGGCGACCGATCCCAAGCGTGCCGAGATGAACGCCGAAATGATGGCGCTCTACAAGCAAGAGGGCGTGAACATGTACGGCGGGTGTTTGCCGCTGCTGATCCAGATGCCGCTCTTCTTCGCTTATTTCCGGGTGCTACAGAATACGGTGGAGCTGCGCCAGGCGCACTGGTTCTGGCTGACAGACCTTTCCAATCCGGACCCGCTGCACATTCTGCCCATCATCATTATTGTCACGATGTTTCTGACGCAGTTCATCACGCCATCGCCGGGCATGGATCCGGCGCAGCGGCGGCTGATGGCGATCATGATGCCGGTGATCTTCGGGTTTACGCTGTGGCACTACGCGTCGGGGCTGGCGCTCTACTGGTGCACGGGCAACCTGATCAACCTGGCGATCCAGGTGTCGATCAACCAGTCGCATATCGGCAAGGAGATGCATGCGATTGCGGCGAAGCGCGCGGCCAAGCGTGCGGGGATCAGCCCGAAGACGATCCAGGGAAGGCGGTAAGGCTGAGAGGCTTTCCGCTGTGAGCTCTTCGCTTTCAGGTGTGGGCCGGGCCCGCCCTTTCAGGGCCGGATCTCGACGGGAGTTCCGACGGAGACGAGGCTCCAGATCTCGTCGATCTCCGCGTCGGTGACGGCGATGCAGCCCAGGGTCCAGTCGTAGAGGCGTTGGGCCGGACCGAGGAATCCTTTGCCGTTGGGCAGGCCGTGGATCATGATGGCGCCGCCGGGAGAGACTCCGCCTTGCGCGGCGCGGCGACGATCGTCGGCCTTGGGATAGGAAATGTGCAGCGCCTTGTGGTACTGGCTTGCGGCGTTGCGGCTGTCGATGACGTAGCGCCCCTCGGGCGTGCGTCCGTCTCCTTTCTGCTGTTTGGGCGCCAGGCCTCGCCGGCCTAACGCGACCTTGTAAACACGGATGATCCTGCCTCCTGCGATGAGTTCCAGCAGATGATCTTTTTTGAGAATGAGGATGGAGTCGGCGTGCTCCGGCGCGGGCGGCGCTCCGGCCAGGGCGGCTGCGAGCAGGAGCGAGACGAGGATCCGGGCGCACATAAGGAAGACAGGTGTAGAGCGTTTAGAGAATGAGTTGGGGAGCGCCGTGTGGGGCGGTGGGGCGGCGGCCGGAGCGAATCTCGTCGAGATGGGCGCGGTAGGAGGATTCGAGCTGAGCGAGGAGGCTGGTAGGGATCTCGCCGGAAAACTCCTTGAAGTCTTTGATGAGGTGGGTCTGGTCGAAGTAGCCGAGGCGGTTGGTGATGTCAGTCCATGACTCGTCGGCGGAAAGGGCCTTGCTTTCGAGGGCTGACTCGAAGCGGGCGATGCGGGCGTAGAGCTTGGGAGGAATGCCGACTTCGCGAGTGAAGCGGCGTTCGAACTGCCGCGGGCTCATGCAGGCCTGCTGGGCGAGGGCGGGGGCCTGGATGCGGCCCCGGCGGCGCAGGATGGAGAGGGCGGCGCTGGTGAGGCGATCAGGGGAAGGCAGGGCGGCGCAGCGGCGGAGGAAGAAGTTGTTTGCGATGCTCATGCGTTCCTCGAAGGTGCGGCCGTTGGCGAGGCGGTCTGCGAGCTCGTCGATGCCTGAGCCGAGGACTGCGCGGGCTTCGTTGTTGGTGTTGGTGAGCTCGTGCATGGGCAGCGAGAACAGCAGGTTCAGGCCGGTGGGCTGAAAGAAGATCATGAAGGTTTCGATCTTGCCCGTGAAGTGAAGGCGGACGCGGCGGTGGGTCTGGAGGCCGATGACCTGGACGCGTTGACTGGCTTCCACGAGGGGACGCTCGCACCAGTGGACCTGATTGGTGTCGCCGAACTGGAACTCGAGGAGAGGGGTAGCCCGGGCCGGGACGGGGTGGACGAGCGAGGCGTTGCCCAGCTGTCCGGCGAGGTGCGCATAGAGGCGGATGTAGGAGGCGAGCCGGGGAGCGGGCCCGGCGAGCTGCATGACCTGCATGGGTCCTCCGTCACTGCTAGTTACTGTAGGGGGCTTTGGGTGCGCTGACAAGCCGCAGGTGGATTAGCGGGCGAGGAAGGCCTGCGCGGGACCGGAGTGATGGGCGCAGCGAGCGAGCGTCGAAGTTGTCGGTTTTTTACTATCGCCGCGACGTGGATCTCCGGAGACTGGGCTCACGAGGTCGGAGGTCCATGATGGCTCAGAGAGCAGCAGGGCAGAAGTCGATTGCAATCCTTACATTTCTTGCCGCCGGGTTGGGGGCGGGATGTGGTTTCGGGCAGGCGGCGAGGATTCCCGCGGATATTGTGATTGTGCATGCGGATGTTTTCACCGGGTCGGAGGCGCATCCGCGCGCTGAGGCGATTGCGATTCGCGGGGAGCGGATTGCGGCGGTGGGGACGAACGAGGAGATCGCCGCGATGGCCGGGGAGAAGACGAAGAGGATTGACGCGGGCGGGCGGCTGGTGATCCCGGGGATCCTGGACACGCATATTCACTTCTGCACGGCGCGGCCAGCGACGGTGACAAATGTCGATTTCGGGGGATTCGCGCCGAGCTGCAAGCAGGTGCTGGAGGCCGTTGTGCAAAAGGTGAAGGACGCGCCGACGGGGAACGTACTGTTCGGGTTTCATGGGCACGGCAGCGTTCTTCGATGCGGAGTGTACTCCCGCGGCGCTGGACCGCGTGGCGCCGGAGACCCCGGTGTTTCTGGCGGCCGGCACGGTCCATGCCGGGATGCTGAACAGCGCTGCGGTGAAGTGGTTCGGGATCGACACGAACGCTCCGCCTCCGCTGGCGGGTTGGTATGGGAAGGACGCGCGGTCGAAGACGTGGGATGGCGTGGTGCATAACTCGGCGATGCTGCCGCTGTTTTTGCGAGTGACGTCAGACGGCATGCACGAGGATGAGACGCTGCGCGCGTACTTCGCGAACGAGCTGAAGTGGGGAGTCACCTCCAACACGTTCCTGGAGTATCATCCGGCGGCGCGAATTGAGCAGTTGGCGCGTGTGAATGCGTTGTTCCGGGTGCGCGTGGTGCCGTTCGCGCAATACGAGACGGGGCAGAAGCGGCGCAGGCTGGAGCAGGTGAAGGTACCGGCGGCGATCGCGGACCGGGTGACGTCGCATGGAGAGAAGTGGGTGCTGGACGGAACACCGCGGGAGCGCACCGCGCCCTTGCGCGCTCCCTATGCGGATGATCCGGGAACGTCGGGTCAGGTGGATTACCCGGATGCGGAGGTGCGCGCGATCCTGAGCGAATCGGTTGCGCACGATCAGCCGTTGATGGTGCATGTGACCGGCGACCGCAGCACCGAGCAGCTGCTGGACCAGATGGAGGCGACCGGGGGCGCGAAGGGATGGGCGGAGCGCCGGCTGCGCATCGAGCACGGGAACGGGCTTGCGGCGGACCTGATTCCGCGCGCCAAGCGATTGGGCGTGGAGGTGGCGGAGAACGCGATGTACATAAACGAAGGCCTGCAGCTAGCGCAGCGCGGGACAATCTGGACGCCGTGCCGCTCGCTGCTGGACGCGGGGGTGCCGCTGGTGCTGGCGAGCGACGGGGCGCCAGGACTGCCGTTCCTGAATCCATTTCTGGACATGATGATCGCGACGACGTATCCGGCGCATCCGCAGGAGGCGATTACGCGCGAGCAGGCGCTGATCGCGTACACGAGGACGGCCGCGTATTCGGAGTTTGCGGAGGGCAGGCTGGGGACGCTCGAACCGGGCAAGCTGGCGGACCTGGCGATGCTGTCGCAGGACATCTTCAAGGTGGCTACCGAGGATCTGTCGAAGACAGAATCGGTGCTCACGATGGTGGGAGGGAAGATCGCGTACGAGCGGGAGCGGAGGTGAGACACGGGCAAAAAAAGAGGGCGCGGGCTGCAGGCAACCGGTGAGGCTGCCAGCAGAGGGTTTCCGCGCCCCGGCAGGAGTGTTCAGCGAACGGCGAGGGTGTATCCGAGGTTCTCCTTGGGAATGTCGTAGAGGCCGAAGTCGCAGCTGAAGACGGTCCAGGCTTCGGCGGGGTTGGCGGCGTTGGTCGTGGAAGTCCAGTAGAACTGGTAGGCGACCATGTCGGCGAAGATGGGTGGCTGAAAGAGGCCGCCGTCGCGGTTGCGGTAGGTCTGATTGAAGAAGGCGCCGAGGTTGTTCTCAGCGCGATCCTGCAGGCTCTGCATTTCGGCGCGGTTGGGCATGCGCCAGGCGCCAGGCCGGGAGTTGTCGGTGAGCCCGCACTGGCCGGTGGCAAGGGCGCGGACGGCGGCGACGGCGTTGGCCCAGGAGTCGTGGAGGCAGTTGGCCTGCTTGAGCCAGACGAGGCCGGTGACGGTATCGGTGACGGTGCCGTTGTTGTTGTCGACGAAGCGGGGCCATGTGGCGGGGACACCGGTCTGCAAGGTGCCGTCGTCACCGGGGCTGAAGGGGACGTAGAAGCCGGTGGCGGGGAGCTTGAGGGCTCCGCCCGCGCCGGCGCCGCGGACTGCCCAAACGAAATTGGTGTTGACGGTCTTGAGGTTGATCCCCGCGTCATTCATGTAGCGTCCGTCGCCGAGTCGAATGGCCCAGGCGGCAGGGGATCCGGCCTGTCCGCCGAAGTAGCTGGTGGAAGTCCAGTAGATGGCATTGGAGACGCTGGTGAAGGGGTGACCGGCGGGGAGGGCGGGATTGGCCTGGGAGGCGTCGATCAGGCTTTCGAGCTCAGCGAGGTTGGGCAGACGCCAGTCGCCGGCTTTGGAGTTGTCAGAGAGGCCGCATTGGCCGGTGGCGAGCTGGTTGGCTTCGCCGAGGGAGCCGGCCCACAAAGCGGGCGGGAGGCAGCCGGCGTCCTGAAGCCAGACGAGGCCGGTAAGGGCGTCGGTGACGGTGCCGTCGTGGTTGTCGCGGAAGCGGATGGCGGGCCAGGGTGCGCCCTGGGCGAGGGAGGCGTCGTCGCCTTCGGCGTAGCTCACGGACTGGCCGGTGCGGGGCAGCGCGACGAGGGGGGAGCTGCCGTCGTAGGCGGTGAAGTTGGCGTTGGCGAGGCTCACGCCTTCCGCGGCGGTGAACTGGATGACGGTGAAGTAGATGGCGATGTCGGTGACGCCATTGCCCTGGAACTGACCGGTGTGATCGAAGCGCAGGACCTGCCCGGGGCTGGCGACGGTGGGGTAGAAGGCGTAGCCGGTCTTGATGGCCCAGAGCTGGTAGACCTGAGGGACGTTGGCGGCGGCCTGGATGTCGTGGAGGGTGTAAGAGCCGTCGGCGGCGGTGGTCGCGGTGGCGACGACGGAGTTGGTGTTGGTGGACCAGGCAGTGACGGTGACTCCGGCGAGGGGCGCGCCTTTGAAGGTGACTGCGCCGGAGACGGCGGCGGTGGCGGGCGGCTTGCCGGGATTGGTCAGGCCGGGGGTGTAGTGGTTTCCACCGCAGGCGGGGAGGCCGGCAAGGGTGGTGAGGGCCAACAGGATGGGCAGGCGATGCATGGTTGCGCGTTGTCCTCCGCCGTCCGGGGGAACGGCATTCACAGAGGAGAATCGGCAACGGGCGGAGGAAGCGTGAGGCGACTGGAGGCGGCGGGCGGGTACTTTTGGATTACTCGCCCGACGGAGTCTTTTTCGAGGCGAAGAGGACGCCGAGGGCGGAGGCGACGATGCCCTGGAGGGGCCCGATCCAGAGGTTGGAGGTGTGGAGGGATTCGATCTGGTCGCTCACCATGCGATGGAAGGCGGGGAGGCTGAGGAGGACGAAGAGGATGAGGCCGAGGTAGCAGGCGGAGAGTCCGAAGGCGATGCGGTAGAAGGTCTTGCGGACGATGATGGCGGAG
Organism: Acidobacteria bacterium AB60; assembly: GCA_008682415.1. Classification (GTDB taxonomy): domain Bacteria; phylum Acidobacteriota; class Terriglobia; order Terriglobales; family Acidobacteriaceae; genus Telmatobacter. The sequence continues at coordinate 39,349 of VANK01000012.1, forward strand.
GCGCCGGACTTGAAGGCGTTGGCGGCGGCGACGGTGACGATCATGGTGAGGGTGGGCATGAGGGTGGGGAGGAGCCACTTCCAGACGTCCTGGACGCGGTCGGCGTAGACGCCGGCGAGGGACTGGTAGATGACGAGGACAAAGACGAGCGCGGATCCGACGAACCACAGGATGGCCAGGCGGTACTGGACGGTCTCGAGGGCGATGGATTGCGGGTCGGCGGAGCGGGGATTGACGGGCTGGGAGGCGGTGGCCATGGGATCTCCGGTGGCTACTTGAGGGCCTGCCAGAGGCCTGCGTTGGAGAGGTTGAGGACGGCGTCGATGCCGGGGATGAGCTCGGCTTTTTCGGTGCTGCTGGCGTTGGACTGGCGGAACTCGTAGATGAGGGCGGCGCAGCGGACGCTGCTGGTGAGGGGGCGGCCGGCGATGTCGGGGGGCAGGATGTCGACGCCATTGTGGATCCAGTTGTCGGCCTGGCCCTGGCTGGGTCCGGTGCCGGCTTCGGTGAAGGGCTGGTCGGTGGCGATGAAGACGATGACGCGGTAGTAGCCGGGGGCGGCGGTGAAGAGCGCGTGAATGTAGTCGAGGAAGCGGCTGGGGGGCAGGAGCTGGGCGGAGAAGCGGGCGGGCGGGGGCATGGGGCGGCCGTCGCTATAGATCTGTTCAAGGCGGGTCACGAGGGCGAAGCCGCCGGGGACGGAGTAGTAGCTGCGTTCGGCGTAGCCCTTGGGCTGAAGGGCGGCGCTGAGGCGGGAGTCGATGTCGCCGAAGGTGCTCATCTGGGGGCCGAGGGGCCACGCGGCGAGCAGGACGCGGGAGGAGGCCTGGGGCGGCGGCCAGGGAAAGGCGGCGATTGCGGGTTTCTGTGGCTGCGGTGCTACGGTTTCCGGCGGGGCGATGGTTGGCGGCGGGGGAGGAGGTGGGGGTGGGGGTCCGGAGCCGCCGCTGGGACCTTCCAGGGGCGGGGGTGCTGCCTTCTTTTTGTGCTGGACGCCACGTGTGTCGCCCTTGTTGTCGGAGCTGGAGAGGGTGAAGACCTGTTGCGCGGAGCGGCCGAGGTCGTCGTGGACGCGACAGGTGATCTGGACTTGCGCTTGTTCGTCGTCGGTCCACTGGAAGAGGACGCTGGAGCCGGTTCCGAGGATTTTGCCGCTCGTGACGAGGTAGGAAAAGGAGAGGCCGCGGCCTGCGGTGTTTTCGACGGTGGCGAGGATGCGGACGTCGGACCCGGAGGGCGCAGGATTTTGGGAAGGGACGCAATGGAGGACCAGGGCAGGGAGTTTTTCGGCGGGACGGGCCTGCGGGTGGGCCAGGGTGACGGCGCAGAGAAAGGCTGCGGGAAGGAGATGACGGAGGAATCGCGGGAGGAGGGAGGACATGATCGGGTGCTCCAGCAGCCGGAATCAACACGGGGCCCGGGGTCGCCCGATTATCGCAAGGAGCGGGGGAGCAGGCAAGATCGCGAGTGGGGTTGGGGAGAGTTGGCGGGGGACCTGCGGGAGGGCAGGACGGCGGGAGGGCAGGGTTTATGATCGCAGAGGGTGTGAGCGGGGCGGCCTGGGCCGTGCAGTGCACACACCTCTTGCTGATCCAATATTCTCCCGGGAAACGGACGTTTGATGCGAGCGAAGACGGCGGTAGTGCTGGGCGCCCAATGGGGCGACGAGGGCAAGGGCAAGATTGTGGATGTGCTGAGCGAGCGCTTCAGCGCGGTGGCGCGGTATGCGGGCGGGCACAACGCGGGGCACACGGTCATCATCAAGGGGCAGAAGTTCGTGCTGCAGCTGATTCCGTGCGGAGTACTGCGGCCGGGATGCAAGGGCGTGATCGGGAACGGCGTGGTGCTGGATCCGCTCGCGTTTCTGAAGGAAGTGGGCAAGCTGCGCGAGCTGGGCGTGGATGTGGATGGGGCGCTGAAGGTGAGCAACCGCGCGCAGGTAATCCTGCCGTATCACCGCATGATCGAGCTGGCGGCGGAGAGCGCGCCAGGGCGCAAGAAGATTGGGACGACGAGCCGGGGAATCGGGCCGTCGTATGAAGACAAGATGGCGCGGTCGGGGCTGCGGATCGTGGACTTGCTGCGGCCCGACCTGCTGAAGACGCATATCGAGGCGGCGTGCGCGGAGAAGAACGCGATTGTGAAAGCGCTGTTCGGGACCGGCACCGATCCGCTAGATCCGGCGAAGATGTTCGACGAGTACGCGGCAGCAGCCGAGCAGGTGCGGCCGTTTGTGGCCGACACGGGGCGGCTGCTGAACGCGATTCTGCGCGAGGGCGGCAGTGTGATGTTCGAGGGAGCGCAGGGGACGATGCTGGACATCGACCACGGGACGTATCCGTTTGTGACGTCGTCGAGCGCGACGGCGGGCGGAGCGTCGACGGGCACGGGCGTGGGTCCGACGGCGATCGGAACGGTGATTGCCGTGACCAAGGCGTACGTGACGCGGGTGGGCGAAGGGCCGTTCCCGACGGAGATCCACGAGGCGGTGGGCGATCATCTGCGGGCGCGCGGAAACGAGTATGGCGCGGTGACCGGGCGGCCGCGACGGTGCGGATGGCTGGATATCCCGCTGCTGCGCTATTCCAACCAGGTGAACGGGGCGGAGTGGCTGGTGGTAACGAAGATGGATGTGCTGGACGAGCTGGCAGAGATCCCGGTGTGCGTGGGGTACGAGGTGGACGGCAAGGTCTCCGACGAGATTCCCGCGGACGTGCAGGGGCTGGAGCGGATCAAGCCGGTGTACACGAAGCTGAAGGGCTGGCAGGCTTCGACCGAGGGGATCACGCAGTTCGAGCGCCTGCCGCAGGCGGCGCAGGAATATCTGCGGTTCCAGGAGCGGGAGAGCGGAGCGAAGATCGGGATGGTTTCGACCGGGCCCGATCGCGAGCAGACGATGCTGCTGCCGGAGTTTGAAGCGGCGCTGGGAGAGATGCAGGGATTGCGGGCCTAGGCAGTGAGAGACGAAGGACTGTGGGACGGAGAGTGAGAGGCAGATGGGGATGGTGAGTTTCACGGTTCGCATGACGTTTGCGCCCGAGGATCGGGAGGAAATTGCGGAGATTCTGCGGGCGTTGACGCTGGCGTCGCGCGGGGAGCCGGGGTGCGTGACGTATGTTCCGCACGTGGTGGAGGGCAATCCCGACACGGTGCTGATCTACGAGCAGTACCGGGATGCAGCGGCTGCGGATGCGCACCGGCAGTCCGACCACTTTAAGAAGTATGCGGTGGGGGGCCTGTACCAGAAGATGCGGGAGCGGTCGCGGGAAGACCTGGTGGCGCTGGTTTAACAGGCATTTCGCCGGTGCGGAGTTCGCGGCGGTTATTGACAGCATCGAAGGGGATAAGCGGCGCGCGGTTACCAATTGCGTGAACCGGTCGTCATTTTCAACGAGAATGGTTGACCGGCGAGTTTCCGCAGGGCTACCATCCTTACGCGATATGCCCTTCAGTCTTGAACTGCATTCCGTGCGCCGGAGCTGCCAGGCGACGTTGTTGATCGCGCTGACGCTGACGGTGGGCTTTGCGCAGGCGGCGAAGCCGGGGATGCCGCGCGCGGAGCGGCACGAGAGCAAGCACGAGATCGACCAGCTGGAGCAGAACTGGCGCGACGCGATGGTGCACCGCAACGTGCAGGCGATGGACGCGCTGCTGGCCGACGATTACATAGCCATCACGGCGAACGGGATGCTCCAGTCAAAGGAGCAGGCCCTGGCCAATCTGAAAAATGGTTCTCTGCGCATTGACGGGTTGGAGTTTTCCGATCGCAAGGTGCGGTTTTACGGGCAGACAGCGCTGGTGACGTCGAAGGCGGAGGTGCGGGGCAATCGCGGGGACGGCGAGATCTCCGGCAGCTACCGCTATACGCGGGTATATGCGAAGGACGCGAAGGGCGCCTGGAAGATCGTAAGCTTCGAGGCGAGCCGGATCCGCGAGCCGGGAGAGCGGAAGGTCGGCGCGGAGAAGTAGGGCTCGTCTACTGCTTGTGTAATCTGTTCGGTGATGACTGTCGCTCGCGCGGAGATTACACTCGTAAGTCTTCTCACAGGCAGGTGTTTCCGCGAACACAAGTTCGCGTGCGAGAACCTGCTTATCCTTTCGACAATCCCCCGAAACTTAGGATGAACTGCTGTTCCCGGCAGGAGGGAGCCGCTGCGCCGCGCCACTCTTGTTTCCCACGCGGGAATCGCACGTTGCCGGTGCGGCTGCGTGGACGCCAGGTGGCACACCGGGGTTTGGGGAGACGCGAAGATGAGCGCACTGCAACTTCGTGGGCTGCGATTGGCGGTCCTGTTCTCGTTGTTGCCTGGGCTGGGTGGTTTGCTGGTGGCGGCGACGCTTTCGACGCATTACCTGGAGACGCTGCCGAGGATGCCGGTTCCGCAGGAGCTGCGCTACACCCCCCGGAACATTCATGGGACCGTGGTGTACGAGACCGAGGAGGAGGACCGCCGGCTTGCGACGCTGGAGTACGTGTCCGCCGGCGTTCTGGTGGTGGGGCTGGGCCTGGGGATGGTGTACCTGCGGCAGTGGGGGATCGCGAACGCGATCAGCGCCGAGGAAGATGAGTACGCCCAAGAGCAGCCGTAGAGGCTAGAGGCAAGGGCCAAGTGCCAAGGCCGGAGGGATTCGGCTGGTTAGAATTGGGCCATGCCGGAGTTGCCCGAGGTGGAGACGATTGCCCGTGGAGTGGATGCACGGGTGCGTGGCGACCGGATTGTGGAGGCGTGGTTCAGCGGATATCGCGAGCCGTTCAAGACGGGGGCGGCCAAGCAGGCGAAGGGGCTGGAGGACAAAGTGTTTCTGGCGGTGCACCGGACGGGCAAGCATATTGTGTGCGAGCTCGGAGTGGGGCGATCGAGCGCGGCCGGGAGTGGGGAAGAACCAACCGCGCAATGGATTGTTCACCTGGGGATGACCGGCCGGCTGTTGGTGACGAGGCCGGAGGCGCCGGTGGAGGCGCACACCCATGCGCGTCTGCGGCTGAAGAGCGGCCGAGAGGTGCGGTTTGTGGACCCGCGGCGCTTCGGGCGGCTGGAGTACCGGGAACTGCACCGGGCAAAGGCGTTCGCGGGTGCGGGGCTGGAGCCGCTGACGGTGGGCGAGGAGGAGTTTGCCGCGCTGTTTCGCGGGCGGACGCTGGCGATCAAGGCGGCGCTGCTGAACCAGAGCCTGCTGACCGGGGTGGGGAATATCTATGCGGACGAAAGCTTGTACCGGGCAGGCATTCGGCCCAGGAGAGCGGCGGGCCGGCTGACGCGGGCGGAGCTGCGCAGGCTTCGCCGGTCGCTGGTGGAGGTTCTGGAGCATGCGATCCGGCTGGGGGGCTCGTCGGTGTCGGACTATGTGGACGCGGAGGGGGTGAGGGGGTTTTTCCAACTGGAGCACAACGTGTATCAGCGGGCGGGCGAAGCTTGCCGGAGGTGTGGCACGGCGATTCGCCGGATCGTGGTGGGGGGGCGAAGCACGCACTACTGTCCTGTGTGCCAGCACTGAATTATGAATTTTGGAAGTGGAAGCCGGGTACGCCTTCCAGAAAGCGTGGATTGCGCTTGCGTGCGCACCGTAACCTGCTGAAAAAGCGAATTATTGCAAACGGCACGTCGATTGCAATCTGTAAGGGCGCCAGTGATGTAGAGGCTGCGGAAGCCATTCCGGCCAGCCCAGAAACGGGGGACCGGCGAGAGGTGCCGCCAACGAGCGGCCCGCAAGAGCGGAAAAGCCCAGCCGGAACCTGCGAATCAGCAACGATGGCCAAGACCGTCGTGCCAAATGCTTTGGGAGGCCAGTGACCGCGTAAGAATCGCCGGGCGCCACTCTTCGGGGTGGCGCTTCGTGTTTTTCGGGGGCGAGAGAAGGCGGGACGGAACCTGTTCTGCCAACAATCCCACGGAAGTGACATGAGGCGACGACTTGCAAGGCGGGCCCATGCGCTGTAGTATCGAATTTGCTGATCCAGCGGTTGACGCGAGCCCCCGTGAGGGCAGAGCCGCTCGCCGCTGAGAAGGAATCTTCGCAGCAGGGCGCAGGGAACTGCGACCGGCGAATCTCCCCAAGGAAAGGCATCACTCGAGGAAATACGGGCGGAGCTCGAACGACGCGGACCGTGGATTGGTCCTGTGGCGAGATCCGGATGCGGCGCGCTCAGGGTGCCTGAGGGGCAATGAGAATCAAGGACGGCCAGGAGTAACCAGACGGAATCGGGACGTATCCAGCCAGGACAAGTACAGGCGGGCGTGGTTCCTCGCGGAGGAATCGTCCGAATGGTTGCGAATCATCTGGGTGAAGAACGGAAGAGGGTTTGGACCGCTGTGGGGAGGATTCGCAGCGCTGATCTGGCCTGTTTTCCTCGCGAGAGGTAGAGCACGTTGTCGTAATCCCTTCCCGAGTTGACGCGACGACATAGAGATTGGGGTAAGCGGCGTCCAGCGTGGGCGCGGCTGATCCAGAAGAGCCAATGCATCCAACAGTAAAGTGCCAGGAAGTGCACGCATGACGACAGAACCGACCCAGCCCCAGTCTGACCTGGGGTCGAGCCCGGCGAATGGCCAGGGCCAGTCTCAGGGGCATCGGCGCCGCCGGCGCCGCCGCAAGAACAAAACGAGTCACAGTGGAGCGCCGCAGGCGCAATCGGGCCAGGGGAGCCCGCAGGGCCAGGCCACATCGGCTCCGCCGCCGCCTCCGCAGGCCCAGGCCGCGCCGCCGAAGAGCCACGGTCACCAGCAGCAACAGCGGCAGGGGCGGAAGAAGAAGAAGTTCTTCCAGAAGGGCGGAGGCGGCGGCAGCAATGGCGCGCCCGCACCGCAGCCGGGCAACAGCATCAACGCTCCCCAACAGAGCAAGCGCAAAAACAAGCAGCGCGGGCCGCGCGAGTTTGTGGGGCCCATGGATCACAGCTATCGCGCGGTGAACGGCAATGTTGCCGATGCGCCGGCGTCGACGATTCAGATTACGAGCAACGGCCATGGGAGCTACTATCCGGACGTGTACCAGGCGCCGTTGCCTCCGGTGCAGGTGCGGCACGATGCGCCGACGCGGATCTATTGTTTCATCGAAGACCTGTTCTTTTTGGCGAAGATCCAGGAGACGGCGCGCAAGCTAGGGGTCAAGGTGGAGTTCGTGAAGGGCGAGAAAGATGTGGTGTCCCGCCTGATCGACGCGCCGGAGAGCGAGCGCCCGCGCCTGCTGGTGTTCGACCTGAACAACGCAAACGCCAAGCCGCTGACGCTGATTCCGAAGTTCAAGGCGAAGTTCAAGAAGGCAACCTCGGTTATTGGATTTCTCTCACATCTGCAGGGCGACCTGAAGCTGAAGGCGACGGAGGCCGGATGCGACACGGTGATGCCGCGGTCGGCATTCTCGCAGAGCCTGCCGAACCTGCTGCGCCGCTACGGCATGGAAGAGGAAGAGGAGTATATTCCGCAGCCGGTGTAGGCGCGAATTGCGAGGGACCAGTTGCGAGTCTCGAGTTGCGAGTCGGGATGAGTTAGAAGAGTAAGAAGAGAGTGCATCGACGAAATCGATGCACTCTTTTTTGTGGAGAGAGTTCCGAGGAGCGGTGATCGCCGGTCGCGCGGTCGCGCGTTGGAATCAATCCAGACTCGCTATTCGAATCTCGAGACTTGAAACTCGTGGCTATCCCGGGGGCCAGGTGAGGTGTCGGCCGCCGAGGACGTGGACGTGAAGGTGATCTACCGTCTGGCCGCCGTCAGGGCCGGTGTTGACGACGACGCGATAGCCGTTCGCGAGTCCGCGGTCACGAGCGATCGCCGAGGCAGTGGTGAGCAGGTGGCCGAAGAGCGCGGTGTGGCTGCTGCCGCCACGCGCCAAGGAGGCGACATGCTCGCGCGGGACCACCAGAAAATGCGTGGGTGCCTGGGGATTGATGTCGAGAAATGCAATGCAGTGCTCGTCGTCATGGATGAGCTTCGCGGGGATCTTACCGGCGACGATCTTGCAGAAAAGGCAATCCATAGCTGGATCAGTTTACAGGGATGGGGTTTTGGCACAAGGACAACTTTGCAGAATCATGAAACATCCTAACCGGCGAGTAACGATTTCGTTATTTTCTCCGGAGGGGACATGCATTATTCCGTTTCATCGAAGCTGCTGAAGAGCTTTGCGCCGCTGGCATTGCTGCTCGCATTTCTGTGCTCCACGCGCGCAACGGCGCAGGCCGTGGATTCCACTTCGAACCAGGACCACATCGTAAGCTCGCAGGCAATGCAGCAGCAGGTGGAGAGCTCAGCCGCGGCACGGCAGAAGAATATCCAGGTGCTGACGGATATTCTGAATACGCCGGCGGCGCAGAAGGCGATTCAGAATGCCAAGGTCGATCCGCTGCAGGTGAAGAACGCGATTCCGACGCTGAGCGATGACGAACTGGCGAATCTATCGGGGCGCGTGACGAAGGCGCAGAGCGATCTGGCGGCGGGCTATATCGGGCCGGGGCTGTTCACGCTGATCATTGTCGTTGTCATTGTGATCATCATCATTATCGTCGTACATTGATTGCTCGTGACGAGGGTCTGGCGAAGCACGATCGAAGGGCTCGTGGTGTTTTGGATCGCGGCGACGGGGCTGGCGCAGACGCCGGCGCGCGCCGCGATCTGGCTGGACGTGCCCTTTGTTCATCAGCCGGCAGAAGGGTGCGGAGCTGCTTCGATTGCGATGGTGATGCAGTACTGGGCCGCGCAGCAAAAGGCGGAGGCGAGCGCGGACAGCGACGTTGCCGCAATCCAAAGGGCGCTCTATTCGCGGGAAGCGCATGGGATCAAGGCCTCGGCGATGCAGCAGTATCTGACCGCACATGGGTACCGCGTCTTTGCCATCCAAGGGACCTGGGCCGATCTCGAAGAACACTTGAGCAAGGGCAGGCCGCTGATTGCGGCGATTCGTCCGGAGGATCAGCGCGAGCTGCATTACGTGGTGATCGACGGAGTGGATTCCGATCGCGGTCTGGTGATGATGAACGATCCGGGGGAGCGTAAGCTTCTGACCGAGGAGCGTGCCCGATTCGAGAAAGACTGGAGCGCTACGCACAATTGGCTGCTTCTGGCCGTGCCGTCTTCGGCGCAATCGCACTAAGCTTCTGGTTATGTGCGGTAGCTTTGCTACCTGCGCAGCGGGAGTGTGCGCCCGCGGACCCTGCCGTGGATGCGGCGTATCGGGAACGCGACTGGAACGAGGTGGTGCGGCTGGCGACGGCGCGGGAACATCGCAGCGGCAATGACGCGTTTGAATTGGGCATGGCGCTGGGGCGGCTGCAGCAATGGAAGAAAGCGCGCGCAGCGCTGCTGGAGGGCCGAAGCGCGTGTCCGCGGGACGGACGCTTTGATGTGGAGCTGGCTGGTGTTGTGTTCCAGGAGAAGAAGTACGCTGAGGCGGCGGCGTGGCTAAGGCGCGGGCTGCGGCTGAACCCCGGGGATAAGTATGCGCTGGACTTTGCGGGTACTTCGTACTTCCTGCTGGGAAATGTGCCGGCGGCCCTGAAGTTCTGGAATCGCGCAGACAAACCGTACGTCGAGGAGCTGCGATTCAGCCAGAATCTGCACGTGCAGCGGCTGGTCGTGGATCGTGCGATTGCATTTGCGCCGGCGCAGGTGTTGAAACAGCGCGAATATGAGGCGACGCAGGCACGGCTGGAGGGATTGGAGATCTTTCCGGCCTACACGATCGGGCTGAACGCACGGCCGGATGGGAGGTTTGTCGCCGAGTTGCGTGCGGTGGAACGGGACGGCTTTGGCGCGGGGCGCGTTCCTTCGCTGATTGCGGTATTTGGCGGCGCGCCTTACGAGACCATCTATCCCAGCTACTACGACGTGGGCGGGGGCGCGCTGAATGTGGAATCGCTGCTTCGGTGGGATGCACAGAAGAGACGCGCGTGGGTGGAGGTTTCCGCACCGTTGCGCAAGCTGCCGCAGTGGCGATGGCGGATAGGGACGGATGAACGGGACGAGCACTGGGTGGTACGGCGCTCGTTTACCGGAGATGCGCCGGAGCTGGGAGCGGTGCGGGTGAGCCGAGAAATCCTGGACGGTTCGGTGACGGGATACGAGAGCGGCCGGTTGCGATGGTCGGCGGGGGCAGCGGTGTCGCATCGCGCGTTCAGCGGGATTGCGCTGGGATCGGCGCTGACACCGGAACTGGTGCGGGGCGGCTGGCAGGCCAAGGCGCTGGGCACGATGGAGGCTCGGGTGCTGGATCTGCCGGAGCACCGGATGTGGGCCGCGCTGGGCGCTAGTTCGGAGACGGCACGGCTGTGGTCGAGGCCGGCGCGGTTGTACGAGAAGCTGCAGGGATCGGAGCGCTGGCATTGGTATCCGCAGGCCGCGGGTGATACGTGGGAAGTGGAGCAGCGTGTGCGCGCGGGCAGGACGTTTGGGACGCCTCCGTTCGACGAGTTGTGGATGCTGGGCGTGGAGCGCGACAACGATCTCTGGCTGCGGGGATCGATCGGGACGCGCGATGGACAGAAGGGCAGCGCGCCGCTGGGGGACCGCTACTTCCTCGCCAACAACAGCGTCTATCGGCGGGTGTACGACAACGGCTTGTTTGGAGTACAGGCTGGTCCCTTGCTGGATGTGGGGCGGGTAGGAGCTTCCGCGCGCGGCCTGACGCCGAAGGAGTGGCTGATCAGCACGGGTGCCGAGGCGAAGGTTACGGTGCTGGGGACGGGCGTGGTGCTGACCTATGGGCGCGATCTGCGCGCCGGTACGAACGCGTTCTTTGCGACCGTGGCGAAGCAGTTCTGATCAGGCGGCGCGCTCTTCTGCTTCTTGCTGCGATGGGGAGCGGCGCAGGCGGAGCAGGGCGTCGGCGTGGAAGACGACGGCGATCAACCCACCCAGCGCGGTGCAGGCCATGCGCCGATGCGCGATGACCGAACCGGGGATCACGTTGAGCGAGAGCAGGAAGACGATGTAGCCGGTGAGGGTTGCGGTGAAGAGGGCATAGTTGACGGCGTTGGTGGCGAAGGCGAGGAGCGCAAACACGGAGGTAATGGCGGCGAGGATCTCAGGGCGCGGTGCGACGTGAGCGATGAAGAGGCTGCCAAGCCACGCGCCGGCGATGGTGCCGACGATGCGAGAGGTGACGCGGGCGGCAGTGTCGAGGGCCGCTGGACGCTGGACGAGGAGCGCAGTCATGGGGATCCAGTAACCCGATTGCACGCCCCAGCGTCGGTACACCTCCGTGGCGGCGAGCGAGGTGAGAATGAGCCGCAGGGAGTAGCCGAAGGCTTCGTGACGGGAAAGGGCCGGGACGAAGCTGGGCAGGTTCCGCAGGCGCTGGGCGATGGCCCAGTCTTCTTCGTAGACGCTGTTCAGCACGGAACTCGCGAGGGTCACGAAGTCTTTGTGCAGATCGGGAATGAGGCGCAGGGCGGCGGAGGTAAAGAGAAGCTGGATGAGTCCTCCCGCGGCGACCAGCGCGCCGCGTTGCAGCCCGCCCTTGAGTTCCGAAGGAAAGGCCGAGGCCACGATCATGAAGACGAAGGCCTGCTGTCCCACCCAGGCCACGCCTGCGTTGCGGGTGCTGAGGACGCCGTAGATGGCAGCCGAGCCGGCGGCGGCAAGCAGGAGCCAGTAATCGCGATGTCCGACGACCGTGCCGGCGAAGGCCGCGGTGGAGGTGGCGAGGATGCCGGCGAACATGGGGATCAGCCGGGAGTCTGAGATCCGCTGGTTGGAGCCGAAGCCGACCGTGAACGCGCCGCCACCAGCGATGAGCCCGGCAGCCGGGTGGCCGACGAAAATGCCAATGAACAGGCAGACAGCGACTGCGAGCGCGCTGACCAGGGGCAGGCGCAGTTTGAATTCGCACCACTGAAAGGTATAGGTGGCGGCGAGTACGCCCGGGGGATCGGGGCACGGGCGTTCGTCGGCGGGGGAAGCCATCGCTCTCATTATGATGCAGGGTGGAACCGACGGACGCTAGCTGGTGTGATCGAGAAGGATCTTCCAGCCGTGCGGACCTTTGCGCCAGACGAGAGAGAAGATGCCGTCGTCCTTCTTAGCCTCGCCTTTCTCTTTGCGCTCGAGGTGGAAGCGGCCGGTGACGAGGGCTAGTTCGTTCTTGCCGCAGGAGGAGGGCAGCAGGCGTATCTCAAGATCGTTGAAGGTGAGAGTGCCCATCTGAGCGGGGGTGGTGTAGGACTTCAGGTAGCGTTCGAGAATAGGCTGGTAGCCCTTGCGCAGGGTCGATCCGATAAAGGTGGTTTCGGGGGAGTCTTCGTAGGCCTTCATGAAGTCGGGAATATCTCCGCGGTTCCACGCATCGGTCTGTGCGCTGATGGCGGCGCGAATTGCGGATTCGTCGGACGCCGGTGGCGCGCCGAGGACGATTTGGCAGGCGAGAAGCAGGGTGAAAGCAAGGAGAAGCCGGCGCACGAGGGACCTCCTGAAGGGAAATCTGCGATCAGCTTACAATGAAGACATGCCCGCATCCGCAGCGCAGTCTCCGTTTCGCATTGTTCACACGGTTTGCTCGCACGACTGCCCGGATTCCTGCGGGGTGCTGGTAACGGTGGATGACCGCGGGCGGGCGGTGAAGGTGCAGGGAGATCCGTCGCATCCCGTGACGCAGGGATTCCTGTGCGGGAAGGTGGCGAAGTACCTGGACCGCGTCTACGCACCGGACCGGATTCTGTATCCGTTGAAGCGGCGGCCGGATGCGGAGAAGGGCCCGCGACGGCGGGGTTCTGAACTCGAGGCGTTCGAGCGAGTGAGCTGGGACGAGGCGCTCAACGGAATCGCAGCGCGGCTGCGAGAGACCGCGGAGCGGTATGGGCCGGAGTCGATATTGCCCTATAGCTACGCGGGCACCATCGGGCAGCTGGGATACGGGTCGATGGACAGGAGATTTTTCCATAGGCTGGGGGCGAGCCAACTGGACCGCACGATCTGCGCCGAGGCCGGAGGCCAGGGGTGGAAGCTGGTATATGGGCAGAAGCTGGGCATCCCGACGGAAGATTTCAAGCTGGCCAAGCTGATTGTGGCGTGGGGAGGAAACATCCACGGCAACAACGTTCATCTTTGGCCCATGGTGGAGCAGGCGCGACGCAATGGTGCGCGGCTGATCGTGATTGATCCCTACCGGACAAGGACAGCGGCGCTGGCGGATTGGCATATCGCGATTCGGCCAGGGACGGATGCTGCTCTGGCGCTGGGCATGATGCATGTGATCTTTCGCGAAGGGCTGGAGGATCGCGGATACCTGGAGGCGATGGCGCACGGCGCCGAGCAGTTGTACGGCCGCGTGCGCGAGTACACGCCGCAGAGAGTGGCGAACTGGACGGGCATGACGCCGGGCGAGGTGGAGCAGCTGGCGCGCGAATATGCCACGACCAAACCGGCGGCCCTGCGGCTGAATTACGGCGTACAGCGGGCGGAGAATGGCGGAACCGCGGTGCGGGCCATCATCATGCTGCCCGCATTGACCGGAGCGTGGAAGCACCGCGGCGGCGGCGCACAGCTCTCCACGTCGGGCGCATTCGAGTTCGATGAAGACGCGCTGCGGCGGCCTGACCTGGCGAAGAACTCGCCGCTGGGGCGGCTGGCGCGGGTGGTGAACATGTCGCAGCTGGGGGAGGCGCTGACGGAGCTAGGGCAAAAGGACTGGCACCAGGGCCCGGCGGTTCATGCGCTATTTGTCTACAACTCCAACCCGGGAGCGGTGGCGCCGAACCATAATGCGGTGGTGCGCGGGTTGAAGCGCGCGGATCTGTTCACGGTGGTGCATGACCTGTTCTTTACCGATACCACGGACTATGCGGATTACGTTTTGCCGGCGATAACGTTTCTGGAGCAGACGGAGATCCAGGGCGCGTACGGGCACTACTTCGTGCAGCTCTCGCAGCAGGCGATTGAGCCGCTGGGCGAGTCACGATCGAACGTGTGGCTGTTCGGGCAGTTGGCGCAGAGAATGGGCTTTGCGGAGGAGTGCTTCCGCGATACTCCGGAGGAGATGATTCGGCAGGCGCTGCGGATTGGGGCGGATGGACACTCGGCAAATCCGCAGATGGAGCACGTGACGCTGGAGGAGCTCGAGACGAAGGGGCACGTACCGCTTGCATTCCATCGGGAGCCAGAAGCGAAGCCGTTCCAGCCGTTCGAAAGCGGCAGTTTGCCAACGCCTTCGGGCAAGATTGAGTTTTACTCCGAGACACTGGCGGCGAAAGGGCTCGATCCGCTGCCGGCGTTCGTGGCGCCTGCGGAATCGCGTTGGAGCGCGCGGGCGAAAGATTATCCGCTGGAGTTTCTAAGCCGGAAGAACGACAACTACATGAACTCGACGTTCGGGAACCTGGAGGGACATCGCAAGATGGAGGCGCGCCTTAACCAGGGCCTCGAGATGCATCCGCTGGATGCGGAGACCCGTGGGTTGAGCGAAGGCGATACAGTGCGGGTGTTCAACGATCGAGGATGCATTCGATTGACGATGAAGATCAACGGGGATCTGCCCGCGGGCGTAGTTGCGGGCAGGCTGGACTGGGCGAAGTTCAGCCCAGATGCGGTGAACGTGAACGCGCTGACCAGCGAGCGGGTTACGGACCTGGGGGCAGGTGCGACGTTCTACTCGACGCTGGTGGAAGTAAAAAAAGAACCCGAGCAGTGAGCTGCGAACGGGCGACGTCCCGAGTCACACGGCGTTTGCAAAGGGATCTTCGAGAGACGGGCACTGGGGCGTGAGGAGCTCCGCGCCATTCTCAGTGATGACCATATCGTCCTCAAGGCGGATGCCGAACTCGCCTTTGATGTAGACGCCAGGCTCATCGCTGAAGGTCATGCCGCGCTTGAGGCGCGGGGCGAGCTCGAATCCGAACATGTTGTTGCGGACGAGGTAGGGCCACTCGTGCCCGTCCATACCGATGCCGTGGCCGACGCGATGGGTAAAGGACGTGAAGCCGGGGCCGTAGCCGGAATCGACGATGATTTTGCGCGCGGCGGCGTCGACGTCGGCGGCAAGCATGCCAGGACGCGCAGTCTGCAGGGCGGCTGACTGGGCCCGTTTCACGATCTCAAAGACCTTGAGCATTCTGTCTGTAGGCTTACCGAGGACAAAGGTGCGGGTGATATCGGAGTTGTAGCCCTGCACAAGGCATCCGTCGTCGAGCATGAGGATGGAGCCCTCGCGCAGCGTCTGCGGCTTGCGTGAGCCGTGAGGCAGGGCGGTGAACTCGTCGATATTGAGGCTGGCGTCGCCGGGGAACCCCACCCGGTGATACGCGGCGTCGACGAGGCGCTCGACATCGGTATTGGACATGCCGGGATGTACGGATTGCGCGACGGCACGGTAGACGAGGAGCGTGGCGCGGCTGGCCAGTCGCATGCATTCCAGCTCGTGAGCGTCTTTGATCATGCGACAGCCGGCGGTGACCGGGGTGGCGCTGACGAGGGTGAGGTGCGGATTCGCGGCGCGAATGCTGTCGGCGAAGACAAACTTCATGTTCTCGTCGACACCGACGGTGGCGGTGGCGAGGCCGCGGTCACGCAAGCCCTTGCCGACCGTGGCGAAGGGGCTTTCGTCTTCCTGCCAAGTAAGGACATCGGCATCGTTGCCGAAGGGGCCGGCATCGAGGATCTCGCGTGCGCGGCCTTCTTCAAATGCGGGGCAGACGAGGAAGGGCTTGCTGCGGGCCGGGAGGACGAGGGCCCACATGCGTTCGCCGCCGTTGAGGCGCAGGTCCGCGAAGTAGACGGAAGATGTAGTGCTGTTGGCCAGCACGATGGCATCGATCTTGTGCTGGGCCATGAGGGCTTTGGCGCGCTCGATGCGGGCTTGGCGTTCGGCGTTGGTGAAGGGGCGCGCCTGCGTGGAGAGGTTGGGGAGGGCGGCGATGGGAGCGGGGAGGGACGGCGCGGGATCGCTGGAGGATTGCGGGAGGGCGAAGGCGGCGGTGGCGGGAAGGACGACGCCGAGCAAACCGCGGCGGGAGAGGTTGGAAGTCAATGGGCCTCCGGAACGGCTGTCTTCTTCAGAGTATCGAATGCGGTCGGAGTTGAAGGCTAGTTTGCGGCCGGCGTGAGTTCGATGTAGTCGAGCGCGGCGGGATCGGATTTGTCGGGAGTGCCTTCGATGCGGATGGTGTCGCCCGGTTTGAGGTCGATGTTGTGCGCTGTGGAGCGGGTGGAGTTGTCGCCATGCGGAGAACGCGAGGGGAACTGCGCGTCTGCTGACCAGGAGGCTCTTTGCTCGCCATTCACGGCGAGGGTGAAGTGGGCGTCCCCGCTTTGCAGATCGAAGTACTGGGTGGCGAGGTCGAAGTGGCCGGCTTGGCCGTTGTAGGTCCACTCCGCGGAGCATCTGGACTGGTCGCAGCTGACGGCTTTGCCGCGAGACGCGTCTTCCCATGGCTTGACGTCGATGACGGAGTAGCCGGTGAGTTTGGCGTCTTCGGCTTCGTAGCGGTTGGGGTAGTGGCCGGCGCGGCCGTGCGCGTCGGGGATGCCGCTGAGCTTGAGGAAGTACTGGACGATGGCATCCCTCCACACCATGGCGTGGCCTGCCTGGTAGGTGAGGCGCGCCTTCATCTCGCCGAAGATCGTGGGGTCGATCTTGCCTTCGAGCGTGGCCCACTCCTTGCCGAGCTCGGCGGCTTGGTCGGCGCCCTGGTAGTGGCTGTCGTAGATGTACTGGATGACGGTTGATCCGTTGTGCAGCTTGTACGTGTAGGGGACGTGATGGAAGAACGTGAGCAGATCGTCGGGAGTAGTGGCGACGTTCTCGTAGATCTTCGCGACCTCCGGCGGGTACTGGCCGGCAAAGCCAGTGCCGGTGGCGACGGAGCGGTCCATGCCGACGCCTTTGCTGTCGGCGCGATGCCACTGGCCCCAGCCATTGTTCTCGCTGGCTTCGATGTTGGGGCCGTAGTGGCTGCCGGTAATGTCGGTGAGGGTCTGCATGCCGAGCGGGCCGGTGTAGTGTTCGTAGGTGGGCCAACTCTGCATGAGCATCTGGACTACCGTAGAGACGACCAAGGGATCGTCGCCGAGGGTTTGGCGAGTCCACTCCTCGGCAATCTTGTCGGGCGCCAGGCTGGGGTCCCAGGCGAGACGGCCGAAGGCGTAGAGGTTGGCCATGGCGAGTGGGGATCCGAGCCACTGCTGACCGATGCCGGAGACTCCTACCATGCCGCCCAGGGGTTGGTGAAACGCCTTGCCCTCGAGAATTGAATGCACGGGTGTGGAGCGATCGTCCGCGCGCATATCGAAGTCGAGGACTTCTTTCCACATGGGGCCGATATAGACCAGATGGCGCTGCTGGCCGAGGTACTCCTGGGTGATCTGCACCTCCATGGCCTGGCTGGTGTGCTTAAGGCCGGCGAAGAGCGGCGAGACGGGCTCGCGCGCCTGGAAATCAATAGGGCCTTCCTTGGTTTGCACGATGACGTTAGGCGCGAACTTGCCGTCGAGCGGATGAAAGATGTCGTAGGCGGCGCGGGCGCGGTCGGCCTTGGGATCGTTCCAGTCGAGATGGTGGTTGTAGACAAAGGCGCGGTAGAGGACGACGCCGTTATGCGGAGCGAGGGCGTTCGCCAGCACGTTCGCGGCGTCCGCGGGCGTGCGGCCGTAGCTCGCGGGACCGGGCTGGCCTTCGCTGTCGGCCTTGACCGTGAAGCCAGCGAAGTCGGGAATGAGCTTGTAGATATCGTCGGTCTTTGCTGCCCACCACGCGATGACGGCGGGATCGAGAGGATCGTAGGTGGCCAGGCCGCCGATCTTCTGGGGGCTGGCGATGTCGACGCTAAGCGCAACATGAACGCCCCAGGGGCGCAGGGCGTTGGCCACACGGGCGATGCCCTGCAGCATTTGGGGCTCAAGAAAAGGCGCGGCGTTGTTGACGTTGTTGAGATTGCAGCCGTTGATGCCGATGGAGGCGAGGAGACGGGCATACTCGGCGACGGGGACGAGGTCGTCGGGTACGTGACCGGCGTCGAAGAAGATTGAGCGGCCGGCGTAGCCGCGTTCGATGGAGCCGTCGGCGTTATCCCATTCATCGACCCAGCGGATGAGCATGGCAGGGTGGCCACGCAGCTCGTGCAGGGCTTCGGAGCCGTGAGTGGCGAATGGAGACCGAAGGAGGGCAAACGCACCGTAAAGGACTCCCCTCGGGTCGGCCCCCACTATCAAGACCAGCTGTTCTGGCCCCACTTTCCGATTGCCATAAAACCAGTACCCCTCGGACGCGAGATCGTTCGGAATGGGAATGTCGGGAAACGCCTTGCGCATCTCCTCGACCGTGCCTACCACCGTTTGTCCCTGGAAGCTCTGGCGCTCGAGAGCGGTTAGCCCCGACTGCCCGCGGTTCAATTCGTCCACCGCCGAGCGTTCTTCCGGGCTGTCTCCAAGCGCCCGCACTGTGGGGGGGTAGAAGATGCGTACCCCTCCTTTGGGACCGTGATTCAGCCACGTT
Organism: Acidobacteria bacterium AB60; assembly: GCA_008682415.1. GTDB lineage: Bacteria > Acidobacteriota > Terriglobia > Terriglobales > Acidobacteriaceae > Telmatobacter. Next base: position 57,763 of record VANK01000012.1, read on the forward strand.
TGCCGAGTCGTCTGCGCGTACACCGTCCAACGGCACAGTAGTCCTACCAGCATCAAGACAGCAACAACGGTTCTCTTCCCGATCTGCCGCGGTGTTCGCACTCGTCCCTCGCGCATGCCGGCTCAGGCCGTAGTCCAGTCGAGGATAACTTTGCCGGTCTGGCCGGACATCATGGCTTCAAAGCCCTTTTCGAACTCGGTGTGGTCGAAACGATGGGTGATGACGGGAGAGATGTCGACACCCATCTCGAGCATCATGCTCATCTTGTACCAGGTCTCGTACATCTCGCGACCGTAGATGCCCTTGATGGTGATCATGTTGAAGATCACCTGCTTCCAATCCATCTCGGAGGGTTTGGGGGGAATGCCGAGCAGGGCGATCTTGCCGCCGTGGCTCATGTTGGCGATCATGTCGCGGAGTGCCGCCGAATTGCCGGACATCTCCAGACCCACGTCGAAGCCTTCGGCCATGTGCAGTTGCTTTTGCACCTCGGGGAGCGAAGACTCGCTGGGATTGATGGCGAGGGTTGCGCCCATGCGCCGGGCGAGGTCGAGGCGGTACGGGTTCATGTCGGTGATGACAACATGGCGCGCGCCGGCATGCTTCACGACAGGGATGGCCATGATGCCGATGGGGCCGGCGCCGGTGATGAGAACGTCTTCGCCAACTACGTTGAACGAGAGCGCCGTATGCACGGCGTTGCCGAAGGGGTCGAAGATGGCGGCGACCTCCTTGTCAATGCCGGGATTATGGCGCCAGATATTGGTCATCGGGAGGGCAATGTACTCAGCGAAAGCCCCGGGGCGGTTCACACCCACGCCATAGGTATGCGCACAGAGGTGGCGGCGCCCGGCGAGGCAGTTGCGGCAGCGTCCGCAGGTGACGTGGCCTTCGCCGCTGACGATGTCGCCGGGATGGAAGTCGTTGACATTGGAGCCGACCTGCACGATCTCACCCACGAACTCATGACCGATGGCCATCGGGACAGGTATGGTCTTCTGTGCCCAGTCATCCCACTGGTAGATGTGGACGTCGGTGCCGCAGATGCCGGTCTTCTGAACGCGGATCAACACATCATTGATCCCGATGGCGGGTTCTGGAACTTCTTTGAGCCACAAGCCGCGTTCGCTTTTGCTCTTGACCAATGCCTTCATCGAAAGACCTCGCGGTTGTGTTGGGGCGGGATATTCGCGATCGGATTGCGCGAGGGGAGATCCGCAGCCACTTCGGCCATCATTGTCGATGGCACCATAGGACTGCAAGAGAGCCGCCGCGGAGCAGCATCGGAATTCGCAATTGCGATGCGATCAAACATCCCCCTGAGCAAGGGCTGAGGGCACCTTCAATAACGCTTGGTGAGGGCAGGCACTGTGGGACCGGCTTTGCCGGCGAGAAGCCAGTCGATGGGTTGCCGCAGATCGTTCTCCCGCGCCTCACCCATGATGCGGGCCACGATCTCCCCTTGTTGATCGAGGATTGCGGTGGCGGGGACGATGTCGCCGAGCCCAAAGCGGCCCATCAGATCGGTATCGCCCCCAATCCAGCTTTGCTGGGGAACGTGAAGGCGGTCGAGGGCGGGCTGGAGTTTGGCGCGGTCCTTTGCATCGTCGATGGAGACGAGCACGAACTCCACCGGCTTGCCCGCATACGAGGCGGCGATCTGGGCGAGCCGCGGCAGTTCTTCCTGGCAGGGAGCGCACCATGTGGCCCAGAAGCTCACGACGACGATCTTTCCGCGCAACGCGGAAAGCCTGTGCGTCTGCCCATCGAGGCTCTTCAACGCGGGATCAGGCGCGCGGCGAGCCGTGGCCCGCATCGACGCTACCAGAAAGGGAAGCAGAAGGAGGCACCTGACGTTCCGCAGGCTCAGTGACATTGCAGTAGAGGATATCTTTCGCGTGCAGGATAAGGCTCCGCTCGAAGATGGAGCCGCGATCTCTGGCAGCGCTCCCACAGCGCCTGGCGGGACGGGCTCGCTATTTCACCGTGAGCGCGAAGGTGATGGTGTGCGTATTCGCCGTGACCCCATTGCTGGATTGCGCGGCAATGGTGACGGTGTATGAGCCGGCCGGTGTGGGCAGGTTGTAGGGCGGTCCGTGATTGAAGTAGTTATAGCGTGGAGAACACGCGGTCGTTCCGAGCACTGTGACGAACCCCAGGATGGCCAGGAGGGAGAGGCGGCTTAGCCATCGGCGGCGGCGCGCGGCGAAGCCAAGGCCAGCCAGGGCGAGGGCTCCAGGAATCAAGACAGCCCAAGAGACAGGACGGCTTCCGGAGCGCGCGGGCGAGATGGCCGTGCCGCGGGTCCCGGGCGCTTCCGTGGTCACGACCATGGAACTCACGATGGGGGCGGTGGCATTCGGCAGGATCTCCACGTTTTCCGGCGTGAACGCGCAGGAGGACTGGTCCGGCATGCCGGAGCAGGAGAGCGTCACGAACATGGGGGCGGTGAGCGCGGCGGCGTTCAGCGGGGTCACGGTCGCGGTGGCGGTCCCGGTTTGTCCGGCCGCCAGCGACATCGAGGCCGGATTGACGGCGACCGAGAAGTCGGGAGTGGAACCGGCCAGGGCCCTGACGGGGGAAGGATCGGAGGCCGAGGCGCTGTGGGCCAAGTCGCCGGCGTACACGGCGCGAAGATCGTGTGCGCCAGGAGGCAGATCCACGTTCAACTTGGCGGTTCCATCCGGGGTGAGTACGGCGCCGGCGACGGGTTTGCCCGCGTCCTCGATGGTGACATTCCCAGATCCGGGTGTTCCGTCTTCGCCGGATACGGCGACAGACAAAGCGGCCTGGGTGTGGCCGTTACGATCGTGCGTTTCCGTAGAGAGCCGGGTTTGGGTGGCTTGCGCATTTGCCGCGAAGGCCGGCGCTGCCAGCGCCAGGAGGAACGCTGCAAGCCTGTCGAGCCGCACTCCGCGGCAGTTGAAACGTCTCACGTGCACTGCTCCAGAAACCAAAGAAATCGCCGTTCGCCGGGAATGGGTCAGCTTACAACCATTGTATCCGGCGCGGGTTGGCCCCGGCCAACGGTGCGGCGCCGTGCTTCCCAATGAGACTTGGACGTTTCCGGCTGCCGGTTGTCATGGGGAGGGCCGGGCCACTCCTGACGCGTCTGCACGCTGTAGCAGATCGCCACGGGGGCAGTCGTCGTGTGCCGGTGCAATAGCCGATTCGGCGTCGGCAAGGTCAACGGAGCCGGTGCCCTGCCTCCCGCGCTATGCTTTTGCTTTGAGGTGTGAACCATGGCATTGACTGCTACCCGTCCTCAGCTAGCCCACCTGACCACCGTGCTCGACGAACTGAAGGCGAAGGGGACCTACTTCCGGCTCCGCGTCCTGGAGGACCAGCAGGCGCCGGTGTGCCACTACGACGGCAAAGAGGTTATCAATCTGGCCAGCAACAATTACCTGGGTCTGGCCAACCACCCGAAGCTGATTGAGGCGGCTCTGAATGCGACGCGCGACTTGGGGGTGGGCTCAGGCGCGGTGCGTACCATCGCCGGGACCATGCGTATCCATATGGAACTGGAGGAGAAGATTGCGGCGTTCAAGAATGTCGAGGCGTGCGTGGTTTTTCAGAGCGGATTCGCCGCGAACGCAGGAACGGTGAGCGCGATCCTGGGCAAGGATGATTTCATCCTTTCCGACGAGCTGAACCATGCCAGCATCATCGATGGCGCGCGACTTTCGCGGGCCAAGATCAAGGTATTTCGCCACAAGGATGTGGAGCACTGCGAGGAGCTGCTGCGCGAAGTGGCAGGGGAGCCGGGGCACAAGCTGGTCATCACCGACGGGGTCTTCTCCATGGATGGCGACATCGGGCCTGTGGATAAGCTAGGCGCTCTGGCGGAGAAGTACGGAGCCATCATGATGGTCGATGATGCGCACGCATCCGGAGTTCTCGGGCGCAACGGCCGCGGCTCGGTGGATCACTTTGGGATGCACGGCCGGGTTGACGTGCAGGTGGGCACGCTATCCAAGGCCATCGGCGCGCTGGGCGGCTACGTCTGCGGCTCTCGCGACCTGATTGATTATCTCTACCATCGGGCCCGTCCGTTCCTGTTCTCGACTTCGCATCCGCCCTCGGTGGCGGCCACCTGCATGGCTGCATTCGACATTCTGGAACAGGAGCCAGAACGAATCGACAGGCTTTGGGAGAACACGCACTATTTCCAGAACGAGCTGCGCGGCGCAGGTTTTAACGTGGGCGGCATCAATACTCCGAACACGGAGACGCCCATCACGCCGGTTATCCTCGGCGAAGGACGAGTCGCGATGGACTTCAGCCGGGCACTCTTCGAGGAGGGCGTTCTGGGCACCGGGATTGCGTTTCCCACCGTGCCGGAGGGCAAAGCGCGCGTCCGCTTGATTGTTACCAGCGAGCACACACGCGCCCAGCTCGATCAGGCACTGGAGACGCTGGAGAGGGTGGCGCACCGCATGGGGCTGCTTCAGTAGCCGGCGCAGTTGCCTGGCGACGGGTCGGGCAAGGCGCCCGGAGTGGTGAGGGCGGGCGGTGTTGGCGCGGCCGACTTCCAGGCGCCGTCCGGGGCATAGAACCAAGCCCTTGCAACCTGGTAGAGGCTCCTCATGTCCGGTCGGCTCGCCGAGCAGAGCACTTCCTTGCGTTGCCGCGGCGTGAGCGACCAGTTCAAAGGGTCTGTTCCGGTGTTCTCCTGCGACCACAAGTCGGCGAAGACGATGGACTGCACCTCGAGCCTGGGGCCGTAGGCGTGCTCGAGCAATTCCAGCGCGGACTGATCACGGGCGGTCACGCTTTCATGGCCGGCTTGCCAGAAACCCAGCAGGGGAGCTATTCCCTGATTGAAGAGATTCCAGGGCGGCGTCTTATCTCCATTGTGAAACGGCGACGCCTCGGGCCAGCTTCCGTTGATGCCACCGCTGTTACGGATCTCGATCAGCAGCACGCGCACCGGGCGTTCTATCGGCGCGGCCTGCGCCGTGGGCTGTTGCGCATTCTCCGCGGGTTTGGGCGTGACGTTCTCAATGGCCGGATGAGGCGGGACGCTGAGCGCGTAGCGGAGGAACTCCAGTGCGGAGGCCGTTCCATCGTTGTCGTAGTATCCCCCATCGGCAAAGTGCATTCCGTTCACCGCGCCATCCAATGACAGCGGAACGCGCGCGGACGAGGAGACCATCGGAAATGTTGCCGACAATTGCGCCGCGCTCGCGAGGGGAAGATCGGTCAGGCTCTTCTGGCCGTCGGCGAGCGCTGTGGGATACGTCTGCAGGAATGACCGGGAGCGATAGTTCGGTCCCTGGTCAAGGTTGATCTCGGGAATGTGATAATTCGCGAGCAGGAAACGCTCGCCGCTCTCGACCACCGTGGTGTTCATGGCAATTGCGGGATACACGTCCGTGTTGATGAAGTCACGCAGCGTGAGTCCCTCCGCCGGCGACTTCTGCGCATCCTCCGCCGAATCCCACTGTGCCTTTGTCTTCTGATCACTCTCCCACAGCATTGCGCAGTACTTGTTGTGCAGGTTGCGATCGAAGGACTTGCGCAATGTCCAGGTGCGGTCTTTGAAGAACGGGCCATGGTGTCCCGCAGTGGTGTCCAGGTCCTGATCACCCGGAGAGGGCGGCACAAAATACGGAAACAGCGGCAGCACGGCCTTGGGCAAATCGTAGTAGATAAGGCCCCAACCCACACCCTCCAGGCTGGAGCACTGCGCGGCGCTCTGCATGCGGTCGAGAGCGAGTTGCGGATTCGTATCGAGCATGCCTTCGTGCAATTCACGAAGGTAGGTAAGCAGTCCCGTGCTTCCGCCGGAGACCGTGCTCATCAACAGCAGGTGCTTATGGAAGTCCGGCCCGAATTGGCGCTCCAGATGGGCCAGCACGGCTGCAGTCCACGCGGACGCGTGCAGCCCGCCACCCGTCGCGGTCACGATGATGAGGGGCTTGTCATCCTTGCTGATCCGGCTCGCCAGAATGTCTCCCGGGGTGGGCAGAGGGCTGGTGTCGTGCGCGCTCGTCACGGAGATGTAGTGTTCTTCCTGACCGGCTCGCAATGGGGACCAGAAGGCGCGATCCCAATGCATCAGGCGCGGTCCAACCAGCACGACGACGAATACCATCAGCACCGGAATACGATAGCGATCGAAGAAGAAGGCCAGGCCGGCGAAAAACCACGCCAGGGTGGTGACCATGATGAGCACGGTGGCCAGGATGGGGAATCGCTCCACGCTGGTGTTGCGATAGAGAAGCCAGATCACCAGGAAGATGATGGCCAGCGCCACGGCGACCTCGATCTTTACTGCGAGGAATCTTCCCTTGCGCGCCGGATCATTGGGTCTGGCCGTGGCGAACAGTACAAACATGGGGTACGCGCCGAAGAAGATGAATAGGAACAGGGCGGTGGTGGCGGCTGTTGGCCGTGGGATGGGCGCGGTGAGCGGCCAGACCAGCAGATACACGTAGAGCAGAAGCGTCATCGCGATGAGCGCGAAGTGCTGTGCCTCGTAGAGAACCGGCCCTCTCTTGGTCGGCGATCCATATCCTGGCCGGTTGACCAGGAAGTTATTCAGGCGCTCAATTCCCAGCAAGCGGTTGCGGCGCTTCGTCCACTCGCGGTCTTCGACGGTGATGGCCTGCTCGATCGAGGGCCGGCCCGGACAGTCGGCTCCGGGCTGGTTGAGATGAAAGCACCACCGCGGCAGCAAGATGGTGCGTGCCGCGTTTCTGCCAAGGATGAATGTGGTCAGAGCCATGTAAGGCTCCGGGACGCGGAAGTGGAGATAATACCAGCCGTTTGCCAGCCACCAGGCGCCCAGCGCCATGGCCGCCCCGGCGAGCAGTCCGCCCAGGATGCTGGTTGCAGCGACTCCCTGGGAGGTTCCAAAGTGCCACAGGTACCAGAAGACGAACAGGTTTGGTACTTGAGAAAGGAACACCGCCCAGTTTTCGAATCTCCCGCAGTCATTAGCGAACAGCGCGCGCAAGAGTTGCGGCGCCTTCTGGTTCCAACGCTCCTTGCCGTTGATGAGCGCAATGCGCATCATGACCAGCGCGGCCAACCCGGCTGTGACCAGGCAAAAGCCGACGCACAGGTACTGAGGCCAAAACTCTGACACGAGAATTCCGCTCGTCAATGACTGGTCCATGTTTGCATTGACTAGGCAAAGCGTTGGAGCGAAGAACCATAGAGCCAGGCTGAAACGCAGGAAATACAGGTACCCCAAGCCGTAGAGCAGCACGCGGTGCCATTGCGGCAAGAGCACGCGCAGATACTTGCGTAATCGTGGGCGGCGGTGAGCACGTCTTCTCGTCACGGGACTCTGAACCTGAGTGGTGGGATCAGTCCGGGTGGCCATGGTTCAACCTCCGGGCGCGGCCTGCGGCTCGCGCTGTGATTTTTTCCGGGCGCTGTCGAGTCTGGCGATCGACTGGCGCGCAAATCGGGTGGGCCTATGCACCGCCGGGGAGAAAAAGAGCCGACCTGTGGATTGCATCAAGCATAGAGCGAATCCGCGATTCGTCAAGGGCTGGCCCGGGTTTTCGCGGTTCTGACGTCAAGAGGGCGGGGTTAGTAGAATGGGCAGCAGTACAGAAACCACATCGGTGTCCAGCCAACCACGGGTACTCCATGATCGCTCACTTGCGCGGCAAGCTCATCTACAAACAGCCGGGCCAGGCCATCGTAGAAGCGGCAGGCGTGGGATACGACGTCTCCATCAGCGTGCCCACGTTTACAGCGCTTCCAGTGGTAGGAGCGGAGGCGGCGCTGCACATCCATACCCAGGTCAGTGACGACGCCATCGCGCTCTTCGGATTTCTCGATCGCGAGGAGAAGCGTCTCTTCGAGCGGCTGATCACGGTTAGCGGTGTGGGCCCCAAGCTGGCCATCAAGATCCTGAGCGGCCTTTCCAGCGAGCGCACCGTGCAGGCGATCCGCGCCCAGGATCACCCTCAATTGACCCGCATCCCGGGGGTGGGCAAGAAGCTGGCGGAGCGGCTGGTCGTGGAGTTGAAGGACAAACTGGACGACTTCGCGGTGGCTCCCGCGCCTTCCACAGTGCAGGGTGCCGCGGTGGACGATGTGCTTTCCGCCCTCGTTAATCTTGGCTACCAGCGTCCGGCCGCCGAGAAAGCCATTGAACAAGCGGTCGCGAAGGATAAGGACCTGGCCGGCAACTTCGATGGCCTCTTCCGCGGAGCACTGAAGGTGATTCGATAAACTCGGGGTATGCCGCGCACGTTCAAATCTGCTCCAGACGCAGCTGTTCCGTATCTTCGCCCAGAGGGCCTCACCTTTCTGCGCAACTTGGCCCGTCACAATGACCGCGAGTGGTTCACGCCGCGCAAGGCCACCTTCGAAGCGGAACTGAAAGAGCCCATGCTGGCCATCGTGCGCAAGGTGACCGAAGCAATGTTGGATTTTGCCCCGGACCACGTGCGCCCCGCCGAGAAGTCGCTTTTTCGCATCTATCGCGATACCCGCTTCTCCGCGGATAAACGGCCGTACAAAACCCATGTGGCCGCATGGTGGTCGCACCAGGGGCTGCAGAAGACCTCCGGAGCTGGGTACTACTTCCACATCAGCGCCAAGGAAGTGGTAATCGCCGCCGGTGCGTACATGCCGGAGAAGGAGCAGCTCGCCGCCATCCGGCATTGGCTGCTCGAAAATCATCAGGCCTTCCGGAAAATGTTGCAGGCCGCACCGGTCCGCAAGGCCTTCCAGGAGTTCGAGGGCAATGCTCTCACCCGTCCTCCCAAAGGCTTCCCTGCGGAGCATCCAGCCATGGACCTGATTCGTTGCCGTCAGTGGGGGCTAAGCGCCACGCTGTCACCGGATGTTGCGCTGGATGCAAAATTCCCCAGCACAATCATCCGCCACTTCAAGCTGGCAGCGCCCGCCGTGGACGCGTTGAACACGCCCATCGCTGCGGCTCTCAAACCCAAAAAGAAGGTGCTGTTCGGCCTCTCTTGAGTCAGGCGCGTGGAAGATTCTGTCATGACTTCGGTCACGTATTCACGCGGGTTCCAGCAGAGGAATTCGCAGATTTGAGGCTAAAAATCGGGGTTTTTGGCACAAAAACCGATAAAACCCTCGAAAAACCTGTGGAAAACCGCCTTTTCGCCTTGACTTTACCGGGCCTCAAGCCGCATTGTTTTCAACGACAGGGTTCTCCGGACCCGCATGAATACAGGGTTTCGAACGTACGTTGCCCCATTCGAATCCCCGATGCGCACAACCTCCGGCAGTAACCGCGGCAACGATTGGCTGCCCAAGGGCACGCCCAGAAGGAGAACAAACAGATGGCAACTGGATTGACCAAGACCGCCCTTACGCGGCAAATGGCCGAGAAACTCGAACTGACCAACAAGCAAGCCGCGTCCTTCCTGGACCTGCTGGCGGAGACCGCCATCAAGGAAACCAAGAAGAATGGCGTCTTCGTAATCCCGGGAATCGGGCGCCTGGTGAAGGCAGAGCGCAAGGCGCGCATCGGCCGCAACCCGCAGACCGGTCAGCCGATCAAGATCAAGGCCAAGACAGTGGTGAAGTTCCGCGTCGCCAAGGCCGCCAAGGACGTGATTGCTCCTGCAAAGAAGTAGATAAAACTAAAGCAGTTCTCGAGCACTATCCGGCTTCAATTTGGGGGAGAGCGCAGGCTCTCCCCCGATTTTCTTGGCGCGCGCCCATCGAGCCGGAATAATAAAGAACTGCGCAGCGGAAACCGCCATCCATAGCCTATGACGACCTCGCCAGCGATTTCGGAAAGTTCTTCGGGCCCGGTGGTGCTGCCCGCCCCAATCACGCAGCTTCTACGTCTGGAGGGCCTGGCAATCGGCGCAATCACCGCGGTCTTCTATGCCCGCACCGGCGCGAGCTGGTGGCTCTTTGCGGCCCTGTGGCTGGCGCCGGATCTCTCCATTCTGGGATATCTGCTGGGCTCGTGCCGGGGCTCGCGAGTGTACAACGCGGCACACACCTATACGCTTCCTGCCACACTGGCGCTCTGCGGTCTTGTGCTGCGTGCGCCCGCGCTGTTGCCCTTTGCGCTGATCTGGGCAAATCACATTGCCATCGATCGCCTGATGGGGTACGGCTTGAAGTTCTCCAATGGCTTTGACTGGACGCACCTTGGCGTGCGCAAGAGGCGCTTCAGCTCCGGACAGACCGCTGCCACGAACCAGAGCGTCTAGGGAGCCACGCTCGCAGCCTCCGGTTTGCGTGGCATCAGCGCCCTCGCCACCAGCGACACCCCAAAGCAGATAAGAAATGCCTTGGTCAGGAGCTGGTTCTCAAAGCGCCAGGACAGAACGGCGAGTATCAGGAAAACGCCGATGGGGAAGATCTCTGCAAGTATCGCCCGCATCCACTGAGGATCTCCCTGCGCGTAGGGCAGATTGCTCCGCAGCCTGGGGAACAGGCGCGGAACGCTCCGCCGGTACCGCGCGTAGCTTTCGCCCAGATGTCCGGTCAGATACGCCTCTTCTCCGAGAATCAGGCGCAGTTGAAAGACGGCGATAAAGAGAATGGCGAACGCGGCTCCACTCACCGGCATCGCGGACGACATGCCGGTCATTGTCAGCTGGGTTCCCAGATAGAGGGGGTTGCGCACGTACCGGTACGGGCCGCTGGCCATCACTGTGCCGGCCGTCATGTCGGAATTGTTGACCACGCTTGCGCCGAGCCAGGCCGTTCCCCACACGCGCAGAACTGCCCCGAGGGCCGCAACGGCAGTGGCGATCAATATCACCACGGGCGTGGCGACCGTGAAGTTGAAAAGCCCCAGGCGGCTCAATTCCAGGGACGACCACTCCAGCAGCGAGATGCGGTCAAGGCCCCATCTCTCGATCCAGGGAGCCCAAAACCCGAGGACCACAATGAGGGCAATGATCGCCAAACGCATTCGGAATTCAATTCGACTTGCCCGCATCTCGTCCGCGTCTCCAGCCAGGGTGCTACCTCAAGGCTATCGCGAAGCACCCGGGGAGGGCGAAATGGCGGTTGGCTGTACGCTTACGTTACTCCGCGCGCAGTGCGTCCCTTGGCTCGACCGAAGCCGCGTGCCGTGCGGGGACCAGGGTTGCCAGCAGCGCCACCGTCGCCAGCATCAGTGTGACCGCAGAGAAGCTCAGTGGATCGTGCGGACCGATGCTGAACAACATGCTCTTGAGTAGGCGCGAGACTGCGAGAGCTGCGGCCAGCCCAAGGAGGGTTCCCGCAACGATCAGGCGAGCCCCTTCCAGCACCATCAGCTTCAAAACATCCCCGCGCCGCGCGCCAAGAGCCATGCGCACACCGATCTCTTGCGTGCGCTGCACCGCACGGAAGGCCATGACTCCGTAGAGTCCAATGATGGCCATTGCCAGGCCCGCGAGGGCGAAGAACCCCAGGAGCGCGGTCTCGAAGCGGGGGCGGTCGGCGAGCCGAACGACCCGCCTGGTCAAGGGCTCCACCTCCACCGGTACAGTCGCATCGATCGCTCCAATCTGACTCCTGACCCATGATTCCATGGCGCGAGGTCCCAGAGTGGTTTCAACCGTAAGCACCGCCGCGTGCGGCTGCTGCCAGTCTTCGGGCTCGGAACGCCACAGTTGGTAGTACTCGGGTGCGTCCTCTTCGGTAAGCCCCGAGTTCTTGACGTTGGCAGCCACCCCCACAACCGTGAACCAGGGTCCATTGGGAACAGGCTTGATGTGTTGCCCGAGAGGGTCCTCTCCGGGGAAAAGCCGCGCGGCCAGAGAACTGCTCAGGATCATGAAGTGCTCCTTCGAGGTCCTCTGTTGTTCCGTGAAGCTTTGTCCGCGAACGATGGGAACACCGAGGATCCTGAAGTACTCGGGCGTAACCCACCGCCACGCCACCATTCCCCCAGTCGCGCCGGTCATCGGCGGGCGGCCGGCCACTTCCATGATGCTGTAGATGTGATTGCGCCGATCGTCTCCCGGAGGCACGGAGTCGCTCAAGCCCACCGCCGTGACGCCGGGCAGTTTGCGCAGGGCCGTCTCCGCGGCAACGAAGAATTGCATGCGCGATTCCGGCGTTACGTATCGATAGCGATTGAGATAAACGCGCGCGGTCAGGATGCCGCGGGTTCGCAGTCCCAGAGGCTGCGCCTGCAGATTCATGAAGCTTCTTACCAGCAGTGCCGCACCCGCGAGCAACACCATCGAGATCGCAATCTGCGCCACCACCATGGCTTTCCGCGCCATTGCCTTGACACCCGAAGCCGAAGTACGCGCGGAGACTGCCAGTGATGGCGGCCGGTGAAATGCGGGAATCAGTCCAAAGACAATTCCGCACAGGATGCCGATCAGCACGGCGAAGACGGCGATCCGCAGATCGAGTTGGCTGCCGCGCAAGAAAGGCATGCCTGACGGCGCCATCGCAACAAAGAGGCGAAGCAGGCCTTCAGCCAGGGCGGCCCCAGTCAGGGTCCCAAATGCCGCGAGCAGCAGAGACTCCATCATCGCCTGAGCTATGATGCGGCCTCTGCTTGCGCCCAGGGCGAAGCGAACGGCCTGCTCGCGCTGACGCGTCGAGGCCCGGGTGAACAGGAGGCTGGTCACATTAGCGCAGGCAATCAGCAAGACCGCCACGACCGCGCCGAGCAGGACCACGGCTGACTGGCGTGCATTGTGCACCCGGCGATCGCGTAAAGGGCGCACGGTAAGCCGGACTTCGTTGCGAAAACGATCAGGAGCTTTACTCAGCGCAAATGCGAAGTCGGGCTTGAGCTGTTCTACAGCCTCAACCGAAGTGACCCCGGGCTTCAGGCGCGCAAACGCAAACATCACCCTGTCGGCGCCGGCCGTGCTCGCGTCTACGGCCTGCGGCACAAGGATATCCGCATGCTCCAACCCCGGCATCTCGAAGTTGCTGGAGAGCACTCCGACGACACGCACTGGCGCGCCATCGAGATCGACGATGCGGTTGACGATATCCGGATCGCGTCCATAATGGCTCTTCCAAAGCTCATGGGAGATCAGTGCCGCCCGGGGTCCATGCGGCCGATCCTCTTCCGGCAAAAAATTGCGTCCTATGATCGGAGTGACGCCTAGGGTCGGCAGAAAGCTGGCCTCTACCGCAACGCAACTGAGATGCAGGGGATTGTGCTCGGTCAGGTCGCACGAATACTCTCCTGCCTCTGACGTGATTGAGGAGAACGGCAGCGCATGGTCGCGCCATTGGTAGTACCACGCCCCCAGCACAAACTCCTGGGGCACAATAGGGGCGGTCACGCCAACCGAGACGAGTGCCGCAGGATCGGCGTAGGGCAGCGCGCGAAAGAGAATGCGATCGACCACGCTGAACACCGCCGTAGTTGCTCCAATGCCCAGAGCCAGCGTGAGAACCGCCGTCACGGTGAATACCGGGCTGCGGCGAAAACCGCGCATGGCGTAGAGGAAATCCTGCCGTAGCGCGCCCAGCCAGGGAACAGTGGCCCGTTGGCGATAGAGCTGCCGGGCCAGATCCACACCCCCCAGCCGCAGCAACGCTTCACGCCGCGCCTGCTCTTGCGAAAGGCCGGAACGCACGCCTTCCTCGGTGTGCATCTCTATATGGCTTTGCAATTCCGCATCGAAGTCCCTGCATGCACCGGGTCCGCGCAAAAGCCGCATCCACAGAGAACGCAACCAGCCCATCTGTCCTCCAACCTCCTATGGCCGCCCAATAGGAACAAACATACGCTTCGTCCTATTGGTTGGCAATAGGGATGTGGGATGGGCCGGCACCCGCGCGCCGATTCATTTCGAAGGATCGAGTAGCGCCTGGTACACCTCAGCGCGACTGAGGTATTGCAAGCTCGGGCCGTGCCCATTCATGCGCTGGATCATGCCGATGAAGACGATGTCGTTGGTCGGGTCCACCCAGAACCAGGTTCCGGCAGCGCCGTCCCACAAAAACGTGTCCTTACCATCCGGGAGGTTGGCCATCGCTGGATCGTATTCCACCGCGCAGTTATACCCGTATCCAAACCCCGGACGGATCCGCTGGGAACCAATTCCGTAGCCGCCATCGATAATGGCCGGGCTCAAGTGATTGCTGGTCATCAGGTGAACGGATGCGGGGGCCAGGACCCGCGCTCCGCTCAACTCGCCTCCGTTCGCCAGCATCTGCGCAAACCGATAGTAGTCTTCGATGGTCGACACCATGCCGCCGCCCCCGGAAGCGAGCGTGGGCGGCTTCGAATAATCGCGTTGTGGCAGGTTGCCGTTGGGGCGGTCGGTGATGCCGTCCTTGCCGTCCCAGTAGTAGTTGGTGGCAAAGCGGTCGCGCTTCTCATCCGGCACATAAAAGCCGGCATCCTTCATGCCGAGAGGCGTGTAAATGTTCTCCTGCATGAAGTCGGGAAGCGATTTGCCCGAGAGCTTCTCTACGATGTAGCCCTCAATGTCCATCGACACGCTGTAGGTCCAACCCTTGCCCGGCTGGTACAGCAGCGGAATCTGCGCCAGCTTGTCGATGAATTCCTTGAGGTCTTTGGCGCCGAAGAGATTGGCGTCCCGAATCATGCGGTCGACCGGCGTATCTCCGAAGAAGCCGTACGAAAAGCCGGCGGTGTGCGACATCAATTCCGCCATGGTCGGCTGATGTTCCGGGTCGACAAGGATCATCCGGCCGTCAGAATCCGTGCCGTTGAAGACCTTCAGATGCGCGAACTCGGGCACGTACTTGGCGATGGGATCGGTGGGGAGCCACTTGCCCTGCTCGTAGAGGATCATCATGGCCACGGCCGTGACCGGCTTGGTCATCGAGAAGTCGCGGAAAATGGTGTCCTTGGTCATGGGCGCGCCACTGGCCATGTCGCGTGCGCCGTACGTGCGGTAATCGACAATCTTGCCGTGCCGGGCGAGAAGCGTCACAATGCCGGCAAACTGCTTGTCGTCGACGCTGCGCTGCATGAGGGCATGCAGACGCTCCAGGCGCTCGGCGCTGAACCCCACCGACTCCGGACTGTGGAGCGACATGTCCAGAGCGTGGGGTGAGGCGGCGGACGCGCTCTTCTGCGCGTTTCCAGGAAACGTAGTGATAGCCAGGGCCAGGAAAAGCTGCGCGACAACAAAACCATGCTGCTCAGGACGGCGCATCGGTCGATCCCCCGCCCGTTCTCATGCGCCCGGAGGCGGAGTATTCGCCGCGAATCGGATCGCGCAGGAAGGGCGGCACCTTTATATCAAAAGCGCCGCCGCATCCATTCGCACCTAGTAAATCAGCTTCAGCGAAAACTGAATCTGCCGCGAGTTCCCCGCGGTCTTGCTGATCACCCCGAATCCCGTGTCGCGCAGAATCTCGCCCGTGGTCTGATTCACCTGAAGCGTGTTCGAGGGAAGACCCATGGTGACGATATTGAACAGGTTGAAGAACTCCGACCGGAATTGCAGGTCCATCACCTCGGCGCCGCTGCGCCTGCGCCCGAAAGGCGTGTCCTTGATCAGCGCGAAGTCGAAGTTGTAGAAAGCCGGCCCGCGGAAAGTATTGCGTCCCAGCGTGCCGAACCTTCCGTCATTGGGTCCGCTTCCTCCCGGCACATGCACCGGGATGGAGAAGAAATCGACCCCGTTGTCTCCGCCGTGCCCAAAGTAGTCCTCGCGCACTTTGCGGGCGGTGGAGAGCTTGGGCTTGGCGATCTGATCGGGGCGATCGACGCCATTCGAACCATAACCCGTCTGCTGGATCCCTGAGTACACCGTGAAGGGAGAACCGGAGCTGATGCTGGAGATGCTCAGCAGCTCCCAACCTCCCGTTACGCTGCGTGGCACAGCTTGCAGGCCCGGCGCCTGCTGCAGATGCAGATCTTGGGCAAGGCTGAGCCCGAATCCATGCGTCACATCGAAGTTCGACGGACCCTTCTCGCCATGGGTATCGTAGGGATTCTGGGAGAACCCGGAAGCCGCCGCTCCGGTGGAACCGGTTCCGCCGAGCACCAGGCTGGTATCGTCCAGCGACTTGCTCCACGTATAGCTGGCCTGCACACCGGGGCCGCCATGGCCCATGGTGCCGGAGAGCGACGTTTGCAGCGCGTGATAGGTGGAGTGGGCGTCGGAGACGATCACGTTCTCCACCCCGAACCCGCCAATCACATTCCCTGCACTGTCGAACTCCGTGTGGGGCGCAAATCCGGGAGATGCGCCAGCGTAGGCATTGGGGAAGCTGTAGCGCGGCAGCTTCTCGCTCGCCGTGCCTACGTACGCCGCATCCGCCGTGAGATTGCCGATCTTCCGCTCCAGCCCGAGGGTCCAGGTGTACATCGTGGCGTTGTTGAACTTCAGGTCGATGCCGCTCAGGTTCAGCGCGCTGACCCCCTGGCTCGGCTTGGTCAGGGCTGCCAGGTCCTTTTCGAACCGGTCCACGTCCATGACGGTGTTGGCATGGATTGACTTGGTGTTGTTCGACAGCGGAATCTGTGCGCCGCCAGGTGTGAACACTCCGGGCAGTTCATTGGGCGTGATCTGAAACCCATAGTGGATCGGATTGGCCGACGCCGAGAGCAGCCTGGGATACATCACGAAGGGCGTCGAGCCGGTAAGAAAGTTGTCCTGCCAGATGTTGGGTGGAATGGCCATGATCGCCGCCCCCGCGTGCACCTGGACTTTGCTGGTCGCCTGCCACGCCACCTGGACACGCGGCTCGAAGGCGTGCCAGTTCGTCTGATAGCCCGGCTGAGGATTGACCACGTATTGCTGCGTGCCGTTGATCGTCCGGAACGCCGCGGTGCGGTGCGCCCGCTCCGCGATGGGCGTGTACAGGTCCCAGCGCACGCCGTAATCCAGGGTGACCGTGGGCGTGACCTTCCAGGTGTCCTGAACGTAGGCGCTCACATTATTGCGGTTGATCGCAGCCGGGCCGATATGTTCGCCGCTCGAGATGCCGGGTGGAGCGATCGCCACCGTGTACGCAAACGGGCTCCCGGAGAGAAAACCGGACAGCGTATCGGGCAAGGGATCACCGGGATGGATGTCGTGCATCCCGCTTTGCGACAGGATCGTCTCATTCGCGTACGCCTTGCCCCCGCCAAAGTCATACTCGCCGTTCGGGCTGGTGCCAAAGTACGTGGTGTCGCGATTCAGGCGAACCTCGGCCCCTGCTTTGAACGCATGCCGCCCCCGCAGATAGCTCACGTTCTCCCGCCCGTGGAAGAGGTTTCCGTAAGCCTGCATTACCGATCCAGCCGCCGAGTTGAACGCCTCATAGAGCGCATCGTTGAACTTCAACCCGGGATCGGTGTGATCCGCTGTGGGAAAGCCGGGAGTCGAGCGCGTGATGCTGATGGACGATTCGAAGGTCAGCTGCGGCGACACCGTCCGCGTCCAGGTCCCCACCACGTTCCGCTGCCGGTCAATGTATTTCACGCCAAAAGCGCTGTCGATGGCCGTCTGATCGGGATTCGTGGTCGGACCGGTGAGATTGTCCAGGCTGAATCGCGCGAAGAACTGGTCCTTGGACGTGATCCGGTGATCGAACCGTACCGAAAACTGGTTGGCGTTGGTCACAACCTTGGAGGCCGTGGCGTAGGTGCGCGCTCCAAAGGCGCCGCCTGGGTTGTTGGGCATGGGGTAGCGAGCCAGGACCGCCGCGATCCCCGGGTCCACCGGAACATTCAGCGTGTCCGTGCTCCCATCGGGGAACTTAACAACATCCACGCCCGCCCGCTCGCTCGCCGTCGGCACCGGCATCACCTGCGTCGTCCCCAGCACCTGCCGGAATCCCTGATACTGCACAAAGTAGTACGTCCTCTTGCGCCCGTCGTAGACGTGCGGCAGATACACAGGTCCGCCGTTCGTGAATCCGAACTCATTGCGGCGGAACGGCGGAATACGCCCCGGATAGGCCGGCGTGGGGTGATCGAAGTAATTCCGAGCATCGAATGCTGAATTGCGCACAAACTCGAAGAACGAACCATGGAACCCGCTCGCGCCCGAGCGCGTGTGGATGTTGGTAAACCCCGCGGCGCCGCGGCCCACCTCCGCCGGAAGCCAGCCCGAGGTCGAGTCAATTCCTTCCACCGCATCCACGTTGAAGTTCGAGAAAGTGGAACCGCCCATCTCCGGATCGCTGATGTCAGCGCCATCCATCGCAAAGGTGGCCTCCACCCCGCGCTGCCCGTTGATTGCGAACTGCTGCGTAAAGTTGGTGGCGCCATTGGCGTCGGTCATGGTGCCGGCTGCCAGAAGCAAAAGCTGGCTGAAATCGCGCTTGTTGAGCGGAAGTTCGCTCACGGCCTGGCTCGAAAGAGCCTCTCCGCCCGTGCCCGCCTGGGCCTGGGCGGCGCTCATCGTCAATTCACCGCGATCGGAGATCTCAATCGCCACCGGCGCGCTCTCTGGCCCCACGTCTACAGTCTGCCCGCTCTCAACGGTGCGACCGTTGGCGAGAATGGTCAACCGGTAGCGCCCCACGGGGACGGCCTGCATTCGGAAGCGGCCGTCGTTCCCCGTGGTCGCCTCTGCCGTGTTGCCGCCGCCGCTCAGCCGCACAGTCGCTCCCGCGAGCGGCGCGCGCGCCGCGTTCTGCAACACACCTTGCCATGCCGCCGTTGCTGGAGCCTGCTGCGCCCGCAATGGGACCAGCCACAAACCTGCAACCAGGAGGAGGAGGCAAACGCGCTGCAGGAGTATCGGGGAGACGGCGCCACGCGTAGCCGCGATTATGGATTCAAAAAGTCCGCGAAGGATTGCGAGAAATGACTTCATGGTTTTGACCTGACAAAGTGCGTCGCTCGGAACAATCGAAGTGCGCGCACTCCTCTACTAAAAGGTTTTTGTAGCCCATTTGACAGCTTTCAACGAAAAGGGTACGAACCGGAATTATATGTTGTTCCCCTGAAGGCGAGCGACAGGAATGTGACCGTGGGAAACGATTGTTTGGAGGGATCTTCTCGATTTCCTAAAATGGACATATCGCATGACCGTGGCGCCAGCCAACCCGTCCATGACGCTCTCCGGCGAAACGGAGACCATTGCGGCAATTTCGACAGCGCCGGGTCGCGGCGGCATCGGGATCGTGCGCGTGAGCGGCCCTCTGGCTTCCTCCATCGCCGCCCAGCTTGTGCGTCTCCGCCAGCCTCTGGAGCACGCCCGCGCGCGTCTCGCCGATGTTCTGGACGCGCCCGGTGAGGATCAGAGAAGCGATCGCATCGACGAGGCTGTCGTCACCTTCTTCGCCGGGCCAAACTCCTACACTGCGGAAGATCTGATCGAGATCGCTGCCCACGGCTCTCCCGTCGTGCTCGACCTGCTGTTGCGGCGCGCGCTCGAACTTGGAGCACGCCTCGCAGAGCCCGGTGAGTTCACCCAACGCGCCTTTCTTGCCGGCCGTCTCGATCTGACCCAGGCCGAAGCCGTGCGCGACCTCATCGAGGCCCAGACCCTGACCCAGGCACGGCAGGCCGCGAGCCAGATGGGTGGAGCGCTCAGCCGCCGCGTCGCTCCCCTCAAGCAGGACCTCGTAGAGCTGATCGCCCTCCTTGAAGCCGGAATCGACTTTGCCGAGGACGACATCGACGTCACCCCCCAGCAGGAGATTGCGCGGCGTATCCAACAACTCACGGCCCCGCTGGAGAGACTGGACGCCTCCTTCGCGCGTGGCCGCATCATCCACGACGGGCTTAGCCTGGCCATCGTTGGCCGTCCGAACGTGGGCAAGAGCTCTCTGTTCAACCGCCTCGTCGAACGCGATCGCGCCATCGTCACCGCTACGCCGGGCACCACGCGCGACACCGTAAGCGAACGCATCGCCCTCGGCGGCATCCCTCTCGAACTGGTCGACACCGCGGGCCTGCGCGAGGCCCACGAAGAGGCAGAGAAGATAGGCATCGTGCGCAGCCGTGAGGCTCTTGCCGACGCGGCTCTCGTATTGGTCGTCCTGGATGCCACCCGCTCTCCGGACCAGGAGGAGCGTGAACTGCTGGCGGGTGTGCAGGGGCGGCCGGCGCTCGTGGCCCTGAACAAGAGCGATCTCCAACCCGGACACGCCCTGCCCGACGACTTCGAAGGCCTGCCCGTTGTCCGCACCTCGGCCCTGACCGGCGAAGGCATCTCCTCTCTGCGGGAACGAATCCTTGCGCTCGCGTCGGGCGGAGCCGCCAGCG
This sequence comes from Acidobacteria bacterium AB60, assembly GCA_008682415.1. Lineage (GTDB taxonomy): Bacteria > Acidobacteriota > Terriglobia > Terriglobales > Acidobacteriaceae > Telmatobacter. The sequence goes on from VANK01000012.1 coordinate 77,828, forward strand.
AGCTGGGCATGCTCACCAGCCTCCGCCATCACCAGGCCGTCTCCACGGCCCTCGAGGCCATCAGGAGTGCCGACTTGGCCAACCGCAACGAGATCCCTCACGAGATGATCCTGCTCGATCTATACCGGGCTCTCTGGGCCCTCGACTCGCTCACCGGCCAAACCACCTCCGACGACATCCTCAACCTGATCTTCTCCAAGTTCTGCATCGGTAAATAATGGGCGCTTCTGGACGCGCCCTCAGCTCCGGACTTAGGATTCTTGTGAACTCAAGCAAGGCACTCCCTCGGCCCGCAGCTCATTGCCGCGTCCTGGTTTGCCCAAAACCTATTCGTAACCAGCCAGCCATGCAGGGAGGGGAATTTTGATCAGGACGTCGTTCTCGAAGCGGTTGAGTAAAGGTTTACTTGTCCCCCTGATCTCTGCCATGGCCTTCGCTCAGGCTCCCGCGACCCCTCGCCAGCCCGACATCGACTTCCCCACCGTCCTCTATGGCGCCGCCTACTACAACGAGTACATGCCCGGCGACCAGGACGCGCGCCTTGAAAAAGACATCGCCCTCATGAAGGCCGCGGGCCTCAACGTCGTCCGCATGGGCGAGTCCACCTGGAGCCTGTGGGAGCCCGAAGACGGCCGCTTCGAGTATGCCTGGATGGATCACATCGTCGATGCCATGGGTAAGGCCGGGATCAAGGTGATCCTCGGCACGCCCACCTACTCCGTCCCTGCGTGGATGGCGCATCAGCATCCCGAGATCCTCGCCGATCGCATCCCACCCGGCCAGTTCGGCGGCAAGGCCGTCCCCGGCGCCTATGGCATGCGCCAGAATATGGACACCGACTCGCCCGCCTATCGCTTCTACGCCGAGCGCCTGATCCGCCACATCGTCGCGCACTACAAAGACAATCCCGCCGTCATCGGCTGGCAGCTCGACAATGAAACGGCGAGCTACGACGCTGCCAATCGCGACGTCTTCATCGGATTCCAGCACTATCTCGAAAAGAAGTTCGGCACGCCCGAGGCGCTGAGCAAAGCGTGGTTCCTCAACTACTGGGGCGAGAACCTGCACTCCTGGGAAGACCTCCCCACGCGCGACGGCGCGCAGAGCACCGGCTACAAGCTGGAGTGGTCACGCTGGAGCCAGATGCGCGTCACCGACTTTCTTCAGTGGCAGGCCGACCTCGTACGCGAGTGCGCCGGTCCGCGCCAGTTCATCACCACTGATTACGGCGGCATGATGAAGCGCGACGTAAATGAGAACGGCGTCGCCGCTGCCCTCGACATCGTCGCGGACAATATCTACCACTTCGTCCCGCAGGATCGCTACGACGGCGCCACGCAGTCCATCCAGGGCGACTTCAGCCGCTCTCTCAAGCACAGCAATTACCTGGTCACGGAGACCAACGCGCAATCCACCGACTGGACCTCTTCGTACCAGTACCCGCCCTACGATGGCCAGCTTCGCGAGAACGTCTACACGCACCTGGCCAACGGCGCCAACATGGTGGAGTACTGGCACTGGGCCTCCATCCCCGCCAACCAGGAGACCTACTGGAAGGGCATCCTCTCCCACGATCTCGAGCCCAACCGCGTCTACGCCGAGATGAGCCGCACCGCCCACGAACTCGAAAAGATCGGTCCCCACCTCGTCGGTCTCAAGATTCACAACGACGTCGCCATCCTCTACAGCCGCGACTCCGCCAACGCCATTGACTTCATGCCCTTCACCTCAGGCGGCGGCCAGTGGGCCTTCGGGCATGGCGCGGCCGATTACTCCGCCCTCGTCCAACAGCTCCATCACTCGCTCTATCAACTCAACATCGGCTCCGACTTCGTCTTCCCCGAAACGCAGGACTTCTCCGCGTACAAGGTCCTCATCGTGCCCGCCCTCTATATCGCTGATGACGCTCTGCTCCAGCGCATCGCCGATTACGTCAAGAATGGCGGCCATGTGCTCATGACCTTCAAGTCCGGCTTCGCCAATGAGAACTCCGCCGTGCGCTCCGTCCGCGCTCCCGGGCCGCTGCGCGAGGCCGCAGGATTTAGCTACCAGGAGTTCTCCAACCTCGATCATCCGCTCGCCCTCAAAGGTGATCCCTTCCACGCCGGCGACCAGAACAAGGTCTCCTACTGGGCCGAGTTCCTCATGCCCGAGCACGCCAAGCCCGTCGCTTTCTACGACCACCCCTTCTTCGGCAAGTGGCCCGCCATCACGGAGAATCAATACGGCTCCGGAACCCTGCTCTACGAGGGCACCTTCCTCTCTGATGCCATGCAGACCGCTCTCCTCCGCGACACGCTGCAGAAGGCCGGCATCTCCGGTCTCGATCCTCAGATCCCTTCGTCTGTCCACGTCCAGCACGGCATCAACAAGATGGGCAAGGCCGTGCACTACTACTTCAACTACTCCAGCAGCAACGTCAGCGCGCCCTATCGCTATGACGGCGGCACCAACCTGCTCGACGGCAAGCCGATCGCCAAAGGCGCCACGCTCTCCCTCGCCCCGTGGGACCTGGCCATCGTCGAAGAATCCGCGGCGGCCCGTTAAGATGAACTCCTGATCGCAAACTCCGGCGTTCCCGCCGCATCACCCAAAGGACTGCCCATGGCCATCGTTGCTGGCGTTGATTTCGGAACTCTGAGCGTGCGCGTCTCCATCGTCGACAGCGTGCGCGGCCGTATCGGCTCCGCCGTCGAGGAGTACCCGCTCCACCGCAAGCGCGAAGATCCCGACTACGCCACGCAGGCGCACGCCGACCACATGCGCGCCCTCGCTGCTGCCTGCCGCAAGGCCGTCGCCGATGCCGGCATCGAGGGCTCCGCCGTCGCAGCCATCGCCCTCGACACCACCGGCTCCAGCGTCGTCCCGGTCGACGCCCGGATGCAGCCGCTCAACGAGTACTACCTCTGGTGCGATCACCGCGCCAAAGACGAGGCCCAGCAGATCACCACCCTCGCGCACCAGGATCATGTCGAAGCCATCGACTGGTGCGGCGGCGTCTACTCCCACGAGTGGGGATTCGCGAAGCTCCTGCACTGGCTGCGCCACAACCCCGACAAGCGCTCCCAGTTCGCCTCCGCCTTCGAGCACTGCGACATGGTCGCCGCCACCCTCTGCGGCATCACCGATCCCGCGCAGGTCAAGCGCAGCGTCTGCGCCATGGGCCACAAGTGGATGTGGAACCCCAAGTGGGACGGCCTGCCCCCCCAGTCCTTCCTCTCCAAACTCGACCCGCTCCTCGACGGCGTTCGCGCCAAACTCGCCGGCGACTACCAGACCTCCGACCACCTCGCCGGACACCTCTCCCCGCATTGGGCGGCGGAGCTCGGCCTTCGTCCCGGCATCCCCGTCCCCGTCGGCGCCTTCGACGCTCACTGGGACGCCATCGGCGCCGGCTGCCGCGAAGGCGACGTCGTCAACGTCGTCGGCACCTCCACCTGCATCATCGCCATGGCCAAAAAGACAGAGCTCGTGCCCGGCGTCTGTGGCGTGGTTCCCGGCAGCGTGCATCCGCAGTACACCGGCATCGAGGCGGGCCTCTCCGCCACCGGCGACATCTTCGAGGCCATCGCCCGCCGCGCCGGCCACAAAGTCTCCGAGCTCGCCCGCGGCCTCGAAGCCTTTCGCGCCGGCCAGACCGGCCTCCTCCGCATGAGCTGGGACAACGGCGACCGCACCGTCCTCGTCAATCCTGAACTCGGCGGCGTCACCCTCGGCTGGAACCTCGTCCACACCGCGCAGGACGAGCTCTTCGCCGCCATCGAAGGCACCGCCTTCCACACCCGCATCATCCTCGAGCGCATGGCCGAGCACGGCGTCCCCGTCGATCGCGTCATCAATGGCGGCGGCATTCCCCAGAACAATCCCGTCCTCAACCAGGTCTACGCCAACGTCCTCGGCAAGCCCGTGCTGGTCCCCTCCGCCCTGCCCACCAGCCTCGGCTCCGCCATCTTCGCGTTCACCGCGGCCGGCGCGTTCCCATCCATTGAAGACGCGCAGTCCGCGCTCTGTCCCAGCTTCAAAACCATCCAGCCCGATCCGCGCGCGCAGCGCGTCTACGAGCGCCTCTACCCGATCTATCGCAGGCTCTACTTCGGTCTAGGCGCGCGTTCTGCTGCTCCCGTCGCCATCGGAGACGTGCTCCCCGACCTGCGCAAGATCGCGCGCGACGCTCTCTCCGCCTGAGAACAGTCCGCCGCGTACGGTATCCTCGTCTCAAAACGCGAGAGAACGCCTCACCATCCCTTGCGTTGTCAGGCAACCGTGAGGTCGGCATGAGCACAAAACCAGACGTGAGCGCCTTTCCGATCCTCCACAATCTCCCGCGGCTCGACCACGAGCGCTTCGCAGCCCATCGCGAGCTCGAAGCGCGCCTCCAGTCCGTCATCCGCGGGGAAGTCCGCTTCGACATGGGCTCACGCGCCCTCTATGCCACCGACGCCTCCAACTACCGCCAGCTCCCCATCGGCGTGATCGTCCCGCGCGACGCCGCCGACGTCGAAGCCGCGCTTGCAGCCTGCCGCGCCACCGGCGCCGCTGTGCTCCCCCGTGGCGGTGGCACCAGCCTTGCCGGGCAATGCGCCAACACCGCCGTCGTCTTCGATTACTCGAAGTACATGAACCGCCTCGAAGCCCTCGATCCTCAGGCGAAGCTCGCCACCGTCCAGCCCGGAATCGTTCTCGATCGCCTCCGTGAAGCCGCCGAGGTCCACCACCTCACCTACGCGCCCGATCCCGCCACCCACAACCGCTGCACCCTCGGCGGCATGATCGGCAACAACAGCTGCGGGGTCCACGGCCTGCTCGGCGGCAAGGTCGTTGACAACGTCGAGTCCCTCGACATCGTCCTCTACGACGGCACACGCATGACCGTCGGCCGCACCCACCCCGACGAGCTCGAATCCATCATGCGCGCCGGCGGCCGCAAAGGCCAGATCTACGCCGGCCTCAAGCGCCTGGCCGATCAATACGCGCCGCTCGTCCGGGAAAAATTCCCCCACATTCCGCGCCGCGTCTCCGGCTATAACCTCGACGAGCTCCTCCCCGAGAACGGCTTTCACGTCGCCCGCGCGCTCGTCGGGACCGAAGGCACCTGCGCCAATATTCTCTCCGCCCAGCTCAACCTCACCGCCAGCCCCCAGCATCGCGTCCTCACCGTGCTCGCGTTTCCTGATGCCTTCGCGGCCGCTGATGCCGTCCCGCGCGCGCTGGAGCACAAGCCCATCGGCCTTGAAGGCTTTGACAAGATGCTCGTCGATTTCATGCGCCGCAAGGGACTGGCCTCCCGCGAGCTCGAAAAGCTTCCGCCCGGCGCCAACTTCCTCCTCCTCGAAGTAGGCGCCGACTCCGAACAGGAAGCTCGCGCCAGGGCCGAAGCCGTCGCCCGCGACGCACAAAACTGGCCCGACAAGCCCATTACCCACATCTGCAGCCAATCCGAGGCCGAGAGCGTCTGGTACGTCCGCGAGATGGCCCTCGGTGCCGTCGTCTTCGTTCCTGGCGAGCCCGACCGCTACGAGGGCTGGGAAGACTCCGCCGTCCCGCCCGACAAACTCGGATCCTACCTGCGCGACATCCACAAGCTCATGGACGAGTACGGCTACAGCACGCCCGTGTATGGCCACTACGGCCAGGGCTGCGTCCACATGCGCATCAACTTCGACTTCCGCTCCGACGCAGGCGTGCGCAAGTTCCGCGAGTTCATCGATCGCGCCGCGGATGTGGTGCTCAAATACGGCGGCTCCTTCAGTGGCGAACATGGCGACGGCCAGTCCCGCGCCGCTCTCCTGCCCAAGATGTTCGGCCCCGAGCTCATGCAGGCCTTCCGCGAGTTCAAGGCGCTCTGGGATCCTGACAACCGCATGAACCCGGGCAAGCTCGTCGATGCCGTCCGCGTCTACGACCCCGCGGAAAACCTTCGCCATGAGCTCGCCTCCGCGGGCGGCGAAAAGCTCCCCACGCGCTTCGAATCCCACTTCGCGTTCCAGCGCGATGAAGGCTCCATGGAGCGTGCCACCGAGCGCTGCGTCGGCGTCGGTGCCTGCCGCAAGCAGTCGCCCGGCGTCATGTGCCCCAGCTATCGCGCCACCGGCGAGGAGATGCACTCCACCCGCGGCCGCGCCCACCTGCTCTGGGAGATGCTCGCCGGCGACCTCCGTCACGAAGGCTTTCAGTCCGACTCCATCAATGAAGCTCTCTCCCTTTGTCTGAGCTGCAAAGCTTGCAAGCATGAATGTCCCGTTCAGGTCGACATGGCGCAGTACAAGGCCGAGTTCCTCGCCCAGCGCTACAAAGCTCGCCGTCATCCCCTGCAGCACTACGTCTTCGCTTTTGCCGACAAGCTCGCCCGCTGGGGCTCCCGCTTCCCGCGCCTCACCAACTTCATCCTGCGCGGACCCTTCAGCTGGATCGTCAAGCGCATCCTCGGCGTGGCTCCGCAGCGCCGCCTGCCTGCGCTCGCCGGCACGAGCTTCACAAGTAGCTTGGGAACCGGTAAAGACTCCAGCCGTGCCGGCGACGTTCCCAACCAAAACGCGGCTTCCGTTCCTGCAAACGCATCAGACCGGCAACCAGTCGTCTTGTGGCCCGACACCTGGAACAACTACTACTATCCGCAATCCCTGCACGCCGCTGAGACACTCCTGCTCGACGCAGGCTTCCGCGTCTTCACCCCGCGCCATCACATCTGCTGCGGTCGACCCCTCTATGACTTCGGCTTCCTCGATCAGGCCCGCCAGTACCTCGCCGGCGTCCTCGATCGCATGACTCCGCAGATTGAAGCGGGCGTCCCCTTCATCTTCCTGGAGCCAAGCTGCGCCAGCGTCTTTCGCGACGAGCTCCCGGAACTGTTTCCGCACGATCCCCGCGCCGCCAGGCTGCGCGACTCGGTCTGGCTCCTCGCCGACTTCCTCGCTGCCAACGCCCCGCAAGTTCCCGCGGATCTCCTCAAGGGCCAGCGCATCCTGGTCCACGGCCACTGCCATCACAAGGCCGTCTTTCGAGGTCCTTCCAGCGAGATCGACCTCCTGCGCAAGGCAGGCGCCACCGCCGATCTCATTCAGGCGGGCTGCTGCGGCATGGCCGGCCCCTTCGGCTTCGAAACAGAAAAGTTCGAAGTCTCCAAAATCATCGCCAACCAGGACCTGCTGCCCGCCGTGAACGCTGCCTCGCCGGAGACCATCATCGTCGCCGACGGCTTCAGCTGCCGCGAGCAGATCGACCAGCTCGGCCACCGCCGCGCCATCCACTTCGCCGAAGCGTTGGCTGCTATGTCCGGCGACAAATAGAAGCGCTCCCGCCTGCGCTACCATAAGCTTTCACGCCGGGGAGAAGCGCCCATGTTCATCGTCGTCTGGCAGTTCGAGATCGCTGAAGAGAACGTCGCCGCGTTTGAAGCTGCCTACGGCCCCGACGGCTCCTGGGCCCAGCTCTTCCGCTCCTCGCCCGAGTACCACGGCACGGAACTGCTTCGCGATGCCTACGCCGCCGGCAACTACCTCACCATCGATCGCTGGTCCAGTGAAGATGCCTTCCGCGCCTTCCGCCGCGAGCACGATGCCGCTTACGAGTCCCTCGACCGCTCCTGCGATGCCCTCACGCTTCGCGAAACTCGTGTCGGCGCTTACGCAGTCTGACCAGGGGTTGCTCGGACCGCGAACTAGCCGAGAACCAGAACGTTCCGGCTGAACTTCGGGCCCGCCAGGTAATGCAATCCTCTGTCGAACGTGACGAGCACGCCGTCTTCCTTGACTGCTAGCCCCAGCAGGTATGCGTCGGTCACCTGCTGATGACCGGAAATGCGCGCAACGAACGGCGACGTAAGATCGACCCAACCGTCTCGGATCTCCCAATATCGATACCCGGGCAGTGCCTTCAATGACTGCAGTATGGCAATGGCCCGCGCAAATGTGTGAGGGCCTGGCAGAAACGCGGGTCTTGTCGTTACGCGCACGAATCCGGCCTCTGTAAGTGGGCAGATTCCCCAAGTGTGTCGCTCGGAGGATGCAAACCAGGTCCGGGCAATCTGGTGATGGTCGTGCCGTTGATCCGCGAGCGCGATCAGGACGTTCAGATCAAGCAAACTTCTTTGGATCAAATTCTTCCTCCTCGAGCTTCTTCACCATTTCGCACGTAATGATTCCTCCGGCCGGAGGAAACATGGGGAAGCCCTCAGGAGAAAACACGATCAGGGGTTCAGGGTCGGGGTTCTTGGAACGTTCGGCTTTACGCACCAGTTCGTTCATTGCAGCGCTAAGAGTGATGCCTCGAGCCTTGGCGTAGTAAAGCGCAAACTCGTGGACGTCATCATCGAGGGTCACCGTGGTTCGCATGGACCAAGCTTACGTCATTTTTAGAAATGATGCGATCCACCGGAACTGATGCAGTCTCGATAATTTGATGCACCGCCTTTCTCCCCTCGCTTTGTACCTTGCTGTTGTCTCTCACAGCACGACGTATTCGCCATCACACAAGTAGTAACTACTTTCTCTTAATCTTCGCTTTTTCGTATATGGGCGCTGTCCCAAACTGCTACAATCCGATCGAAATGCAGCCAGGTTTTCCGCCTGCTCCACGCCCGCAGGAGCGCCCTGTCACTGCTCAGAAGGAGCCCACATGGCCATCGCCGACGAACGCACCAAAGCCGTAGAACTCGCCCTCGCCCAGATCGAAAAACAGTTTGGCAAGGGCTCCATCGTCCGCCTCGGCTCGCGCGAGGCCCTGATGCCCATCTCCGTCGTCTCCACCGGAAGCATCAGCTTCGATGCGGCGCTCGGCGTCGGCGGCATCCCTCGCGGCCGCGTCATCGAGATCTTCGGACCTGAGTCCTCCGGCAAGACCACCATCACCCTGCAGATCATCGCCGAGGCCCAGCGCCTCGGTGGCCTGGCCGCCTTCGTCGACGCGGAACACGCCCTCGATCCCGGATACGCCAAGAAGCTCGGCGTCGACGTCGACAACCTCCTCGTCTCCCAGCCCGACTCCGGCGAGCAGGCCCTCGAGATCACTGAGGCCCTGGTCCGCTCCGGCGCCATCGACGTCCTCGTGGTCGACTCCGTCGCCGCCCTCGTCCCCAAGGCCGAGCTCGACGGCGAGATGGGCGATAGCCACGTCGGCCTCCAGGCCCGCCTCATGTCCCAGGCCCTCCGCAAGCTCACCGGCACGGTCTCCAAATCGCGCACCGCCCTCATCTTCATCAACCAGATCCGCGAGAAGATCGGCGTCATGTTCGGCAACCCCGAAACCACCACCGGCGGCCGCGCCCTCAAGTTCTACTCCTCCGTCCGCGTCGACATCCGCCGCATCGCCGCCATCAAGGAAGGCGACGCCGTCACCGGCAATCGCACCAAGGTCAAGATCGTCAAGAACAAGGTCGCCGCCCCCTTCCGCGAGGCCGAGTTCGACATCCTCTACGGCGAAGGCATCAGCCGCGAAGGCGACGTCCTCGATCTCGCCGTGGCCAACAACATCGTCGAGAAATCCGGCGCCTGGTACTCCTACGCCGGCGAGCGCATCGGCCAGGGCCGCGAGAACACCCGCTCCTTCCTCAAGGAAAATAGGGACATCTTCGCCAGGATGGACGGCGAGCTGCGCAAGAAGCTCAACATCGGCGCCGCTGCCAAGGCCGAAGTCCCCGAAGTCCCCGCCGCCGGCCCCGCCGAAGCCAAGGAAGCCGTCCGCGCCCGCCGCGGATAACCTGCATTCAAAACTCCCTCGAGCGCTTGAGCAATCAGGCGCTCCTTTGATGGTGGGCTTTGACGCCGTCTCAAAAGGTAGGTAAGGTAGGTAGGTAAGGAGCCTGCCATGAGCCCTTCTGAGATGACCAAGGAGCATGTGATCGCGAACTATGTTCGATTCGCGCGCCTGCGCGGTGACCGGACAATCCAGGTTCGCGTGGGGGATGTGCTTAAGCAGCTCGGCTGGACGAATCGGACCCCCTCGGTCTTCTCGACCTTGAACTCGCAGGCCTTTCAAAAGGAAGCCGGCTTGGAATTGCTGGAGAAGCACGGCGGCCCCTCATCAGGCGGTCCAAGCACCACGTGGGTCTTCACCTACAAACTCATCGACGCACCCCAATCAACCGATCAGGCAGTTGTGGCGAATGGCGCGGGACTCTCGAACCTGAAAGGGATCCTTCGTGATGTCCTGCAGGAGTTTGGAGGGGGAGAAGCTTATTTGAAAGCGGAACGGGAATGGGGACCCGATCCGTGGGAACGGGTTGCCGAAGAGAAACGTACAGATCCTGGTGATCACCGGTGAGCCAGATCTACTGGGATTCCATGGTGTTCATTTATCTGCTCGAATCGCATCCCCAGTTCTCCTCCAAAGTGGAGCGCATCCTCAAGCAGATTGAAGTTCGGGGAGACACGTTGATCACCAGTGTGTTCACCATCGGAGAAGTCCTCACGGGACCGCGCCGCGCGGGCGTTCCCAGGATCGTCGATGCCATCAAGTCCTACTTCGATAGCGGCCGCGTCGTGCTTCTTCCATTCGACAAAGAGACTGCCGATCGCTACAGCATTCTTCGCTCCTCCCTGAAGGTGAGTCAGGCAGACGGAATCCATCTGGCGACGGCGGCGATCGCCGGCGCGGACATGTTTGTCACCAACGATCAAAAGCTCTGGGCGATGCACGTTCCGGGGATCAAGTTTATGGTGGATTTGGACGGCAAAGTCTTCTGAGGAGAGACACGCATCTTCAGCCGGAGGATCAAGACTCTACACTTGGATTACGCATGAAGATTCCCGGGCGAGCGGTATCGCAGTTTGATCTGCGCTGGATCCTCCGCATCCTCGTGTCTTTGTGCGCCTCTCTCCTCATCCTGGGCGCCGCGGCACAGTCTTCTCAGCCGGCGCCACAAAACGCGTCCTCTCCGGGCGCCTCCTCCTCCCCCGCCACACCGTCAGCCTCGAGCCTCCACGCCGTCATCCAGCTCGACGGCCCCTGGCGCTTCAACATCGGCGACGACCCCCGCTGGGCCGACCCCGCCTTCGACGACTCCACCTGGCGCGAGGTCTCCACCACCCAATCCCTCTTCGATCAGGGCATTGAAACGTACGCGGGATTCGCCTGGTACCGCATGCGCATTCAGCCCCAGGAGCTGGCGCAGTTCGGATTGGTCAAGGACGATCCCCTCCTCGCCCTGCTCATCACGGGCAATGGCGTCGGCCAGCTCTCGGTCTACGTCAATGGCATGGAGGCGGCGCGCACCCGTGGCATGTCTGACCGGCCCACCGCCTACCAGTCGCTTCCCTTCATCGTTCCCCTGGCCGGCGCCGATACCTCCAGCCCCATCGTTCTCGCCGTTCGCGCCTGGGTCGGATCCTCCACCCAGCGCGGCGTCCTCCTCAAAGCAGAACTCGGAAACCAGCACGAGGTTGCCGAGCGCTTTACCGCCGCCAACGCCACTCAGTGGAACATCAACGTGGCGGCTGCCTCCGCGGTGGGCTTCGCCTTCTTCGCGGTAGCCGTCCTGGGCCTCGCTCTCTACCTGGCGCAGCGCCACCACTCCGAATACCTCTGGCTGGCGCTCCTGTGCACCATCGCCAGCTCGGTGCGCGTCCTCCGTATGGCCTTCGGCCTCGGTTACCTCTCCATCGATGCTTACGGCATCATCGCCCAGTTCGGCGCCTACTTCTTCATCGTCGCCACTCTGGAGTTCGTCTATCGATTTACCGGCAGTCACTATCGGCGCCTGGTCCGCGGCTTCCAGATCGTCGCCCTGCTGGTGCCGTTCCTCTATTTCCTGCACGCCCCTGCCTTCCAGCAGGTGATCGGCGTCGCGTTTGAGACCGCCTTCAGCATCCTGGTCGTGGTCATGCTGGCGCAGGCCTGGCGGGGTGGACGCGGCGATGCCGGCGCCATGCTCTTTCCCTTCATCCTCGTCGGCACCGGCGACTGGATCAGCTCGCTGCTCGAGACCGCCGCCAACTTCCACTGGCTGCCGCAGAGCTTCGCCGCCCAGTCCTTCAACTTCGGGCCGGTGCGCGTCACCCCCGGCGAGATCACCGACGGACTCTTCCTGGCCAGCCTCATCGCCGTCATCCTCTACCGCTTCATCCGGGTCAGCCAGGTCGAGCAGCAATCCAACGCGGAGATCTCCGCGGCGCGCAGCGTCCAGGCCCTGCTCATCCCCACGCAGCTCCCCTCCACCCGCCACTTCATGCTGGAGAGCGCCTATCTTCCCATTCACGGCGTCGGCGGCGACTTCTTCCAGGTGCTGCCGCTGAAAGACGACTCGCTGCTGATCGTGGTCGGCGACGTCAGCGGCAAGGGCCTGCAGGCCGCCATGAACTCCAGCACGCTGGTCGGCGCCCTGCGCAACGAGCTCTCCCACGATCCAGGCACCGTCCTGGAGCATCTCAACCGCGTGCTGCTGGGCGCGGTGGCTTCCCCAGGCGCGGTTCCCGAGCTCGATGCGGCTCCCTGCTTCGCCACCTGCCTCTGCGCCCGCGTGTACCCGGACGGCAAGCTGGTGATCGCCAACGCCGGCCATCTCGGCCCGTACCGCGACGGCCGCGAACTGGAGCTGATTCCGGGATTGCCGCTGGGCGTCATCGCCGAGTCGCAGTATGAGGAGACCACCTATCAGCTGAACCAGGGCGACCGGCTGGTCTTTCTCTCCGATGGCGTGGTGGAGGCGCAGAATGCCGAGGGCGAGCTGTTCGGCTTCGACCGCACCCAGCAGGTCTCCAACGAACCTGCCCGCTACATTGCCCAGATCGCCCAGCGCTTTGGCCAGACCGATGACATCACGGTGGTGTCGCTCTACGTGGCGACGCGGACGGCGCGGCGCGATGCGGGCGAGCTGTCGCATCGCAAGTAGCGTCCCCACGGGATTGCCGCGCAGGGAGAGGGATATCCCAAAAAAGCGAAGATAAAATGACAGTGGTTCCTATAACAAATTGATTTTGTAGATCTTATGTCTCTATGCGGGGCGAATAGCTGGATATCCCTGGGGGGGAGGGGGGTACCCTTCCCCTTCCTCCGCGAGCGATAGAGACACGAACCCTTACTGGGCCCGAAGGCCCACACGCAAGGATCCGGCCTGTCGACCCTTGCTGACAGTGCCGCAGATCACCCTGAGGGGTGATACGTGCTTGTTTGAGCCCGAAGCGGCGGTTCCTCCGCTTCCCGGTATAATCGCGCGCGTGGTTGCGGCTTCCCAGCCGGCACCCTTCCACGAAAGGCGACCGGACCGGCCGGCCCCGCCGGAGCCACTGGTCCCGCCGGCCCCCAGGGTCCTCCCGCGACTCTTCCTCCGTCCCTTTCGAGCCTTGCCGGCAATCTGAGCGTCAATGGCGGAGTCTCCTTTACCGGCGCCGAAACCTTCGTCTCGGCGACCTGCAACAACATGAACGTCGGGGACGTCTTCCTGTCGGTCAACGGATACGGCCTGGGCGCGCTGCCGGCAGACGGCCGCACGCTCCCCATCTCTTCGAACACGGCGCTATTCTCGCTGGTCGGCAACAACTTTGGCGGAGACGGCGTCACCAACCTCAAGTTGCCGGACCTGCGCAGCTTTGCGCCCCAAGGACTGCAGTACTCCATCTGCGTCTCAGGCATCTTCCCGCCGCGCATCTAGAAACAAAGAAACGGCCGCTGCCATCCGCCAGCGGCCGTCCCTCGTTTCGCGATCGCGCGTTTGTGGTCTACTTTCTGGATTACTTCACCGCGATGACCTTTACCCCTTCATGCGGCGTCCCGCTGCCGATGTAGCCGATCGCGCCCGGATTGTGCTCCACGAACTCCACCAGAGCCGCCTCCGAGTCGAACGATTTGGGCATGCTGCCGTTGCCCGTAAATACCAGGTTCCGCCACGCCGCGCGAAACGCGCTGTCACTCTTCCCCAGGTACGCGGAGAGGAATGCTTCGTGGGCCGCGCCCTGCTTCAACAACACCGGGGTCACGTGCGAGCCGTCCTTGAGCGTCGATGCCGATCCGCTGAAGACATCGCGAATCTCGTTCGTGGAGACCTGCGCCGACTTCACGCTCGGGTTGGCGATGATGATCGACTGGGAATGAGCCTGGTGCACAGCCAGAACGGCGGCGACAGCGATGCTTGCGTAAATCAAACCTTTCATCTCATCTCTCCTTTCGTGAGCTCCCCGGTCAGAAGCTGACCCCGAGCTTGATCGCCGTCATCCGGGTGTCGGGCTTGACCCCGTTCCGGTTCTGCGCTTCAAAGTAGTTCAGGTCTGCGCCGTCGATGAAGTGTTCCTCCACCTTGGCGTAGATGAACTCGTTGAAGTCATAGCGGCCGGTCACGGTCCAATCCTTGGTGTAGCGATCCGGACCGAGATCTGCCTGCCTGTCGAAGCCCTGCATGTGATAAAAACCGGCGGAGAGCTTGTCGTTGAACTTGTACGTGGCCATGCCATACCAGTCGCGATCATCGGCGCGGCTGCTCACCGCCGGGGCCGGCGACTGGGAGAAGCGCTTGATGAAGTCCACCGCCACGGCCGCCGACTGCGCCGGGGAGATGGTCGTCTCCTGCGCCTGGCGGTTCAATTCGAACGCCAGCATCAGCTTTTTGTGCGTGTATTGCGCGAAGTAGTCCTCGATGTTGTAGGGCAGGAAATTCTCCGTCCCGCCGTTGGCAAGCCCCTGGCTGGAGCTCTGATAGCGGCTGTCGGAGGCGCCCACCATCAGACCCGGAAGAGGCGTCCTCCAGTGCAGGGCTCCGCCGAAAAAAGGCGTCATCAGAGGCCCGTTCAGCCCAAGCCCTTCGCGCTTCTGGTTCACAAAGTCGCCGTCGCCGGTGGGAATCACCTGTTCGCCGCCCCAGAAGCGGTACTCCACCTTGCCCGAGTCGCCGCCCGCGGGAAACGCGCCGTACACCACGCCGCCCAGGTGCGACAGTTCCGGCGTGCGGCTGGTGATGGTGTAGATGGCCTGCGGCAACAGCACCCAGATGTACGAGGGATCGATGTCCTGGGTCTCGTTGAACAGCCCCGACGGTGTCTTCACCTTGCCGAAGCGGAAGCCGAGCTTGTCGCTCGCCTTGTAGTCGGCCATCGCCCAGTCAATGGAGATGTCGTTGCCGAATTCGCCCAACAGGAAGTAGCGCGCCTGCACGCCTACTCGCAGCTTGGGGTTGGGGCGCGCCGTCAGATTCACCACCGCCTCTGTCCACGCCGGGCTGCCCTGGCTGGACTGCATGGTGAATACATTGTTCTGCGTGGTGTACACGAATCCCTGCGTCGCATACCCGTGGATCTGGAGGTTCAGCTCGTCAAGTCCCTGGGCCGACGCGCACATGGCTCCCAGCCCCAGAAAGATTGCGGCGATTACATGCTTCATTTTTGGTCTCCTCAAGACCGGACGACTCGTGCGGGAAGGCATGGGCCGCCGGTTGGACAAACCCCCGCGCTCCCCGGAACAGCGTTGCCGGGTGCCCGGAGCTTGCGTGTGATCAGTGCAACGACTTATCGGCCAGAAGAGGAAACGATTTCACTCGGAAGAAAGATTTGGGCGCACGCCCCGCGCGATTTTCAGCAGTCCGAAGGGAAGGAGACGGCCGCGCTTCAGTGCGCCGAAGTCATTACGCGGCAGGCGGCCTCAAAGTCTTCATAGCTGCCCGGCCGCAGCGTTGCTGTGGCGTGATGAATGAACACGCCGGAGTCGAAGCGGATGCCCTGCTCGCCGGGGCGGGTGAGCGCCAGCGCGGATCCCTGGAAAGTTCCCGCAAGATCGAAGAACCCGCCCAGTCGCGGGCTGAGCGTGACGAGTTGTTTTGCCTCCAGCAACCGGAAGTCGAACAGGCTGTCATCCGTATTCAGATAGCCGCCATACATGGTGCCGCTCAACTTCAGCCGTTCTGTAACGCCAGGTGCCAGGCAGAGCCAGCCCCTGCCATCCAGGTCCGCGCTCTTCCGCTTGCCCTCCCGTCGTGAGGTCAGATGCATGCCCGCCGGCCTTCCTGGGCTGAACGAGAGATAGAGCGGATAGGTCCTTCCATCTTCCGCCCGGACTGTGCCCACACCCTGCCAGGTGAGCAGCGGCGTCGTTTGCCCGCCGATGTGCAGCGCCCAGGGATTGAGGGCCACGATGATGGCCATCATGAAGAGGCAGGCGGCCAAGGCAAACAGGACGAACTTCACCAGGCATCCGCCCAGGCAACCGATGGGTCCACGCATGGGCGCAAGTATAGCCCGGCGCATCCAACTGCCTGCGCTCGGCGACGGAATGGCGTTGCCGGCGAAGTAGAACTGGATACTCCTTCCTGGAAGCATCCGCCTGTTGCATCGCTCGCCGTTGCCCCAAGCCTCATGCCCTACAATCCAGTTGAGTCCCGATGCCCGTAAGAGCCCTTTATCCCGGTACCTTCGACCCGCCCACCAACGGCCATGTCGACCTGGTGCAGCGCGGCTCCCGTATCTTCGACCACCTCACGGTGGCGGTGCTCAACAATCCCGGCAAGAACCCGCTCTTCAGCGTCGCTGAGCGGGTGGAGATGCTGCAGGAGTGCACCCGCACCCTCACCAACGTCTCCGTGGCCATGTTCGACGGGCTCATGGTGGAGTTCGCGCGCAAGCAGGGCGCCACCGCGGTGCTGCGCGGGATCCGCGCCATCTCCGACTACGAGTACGAGTTCCAGATGGCGCTGATGAACCGGCGCCTGGCGCCGGAGATCGAGACAGTCTTTCTGCAGCCCGCCGGCCGCTACAGCTTCGTCAGCTCGCGCATGATCAAAGAGGTCTTCAGCTTCGGCGGCGATGTGACCGGGCTGCTTCCGCCCAACGTGCTGAAGCGCCTCCGCGGGCGCATGAAGGCGGAAAAACAGTGAACAGTGCTCAGTGATCAGTGAACAGTGAATAGTGCTCAGAGCTGTGTCTGATCCCTGTTCACTGTTCACTGTCCACTGTCCACGGTAAGCACCACGCGGAACCGCGCCTTCCCGCTCATCATGCGCTCGTACGCCTCCGGTGCCTTCTCCAGCGGATAGGTCTCCACCATGGGGCGCACGCCGGTGAGCGCGCTGAAGTTCAGTGTGTCCTCGGAGTCCATTCCGGTGCCCGAGGGCCATCCCACCACGGCCTGCCTCTTCAGAATCATCTGCATGGTGGAAAGCCCCATGGCGCGCTCCGGAACTCCGTTGATGATCAGCCGGCCGTTCGGTCCCAGGCCGCCCATCACCGCCTCCAGCGCATCGGCGCTGGTTACGGTGGACAGAATCACCGTCGCGCCGCCCATCTTTTGCAGCTCGACGGCCGGGTCCTGCGCCCTGGTGTCGATGTAGGCATGCGCGCCCAGTTGCTTCGCCAGCGGTCCCTTGTCTTCGCCGCGTGCGATCGCCACGGTGCGGTATCCGCTTTTGGCGGCGAATTGCACGCCGAGGTGTCCCAGGCCGCCGAGGCCGAGAATCGCCACGGTATCGCCCGGCCGCGCGCCGCTGTTGCGCAGGGCGTTGTAGGTGGTGATTCCGGCGCAGAGCAGGGGGCCGGCTTCCACGGGATTGAGCTCCTGGGGCACGAAGGCCAGCGCATTGGCCGGAGCGATCACGTAGTCGGCATAGCCGCCATCGAAGCTGATGCCGGAGACTAGCTGGTTCTCGCACAAGATGAAGTCGCCGCGCCGGCACGGCACACAGTAGTTGCAGTGGCCGCCATGCCAGCCCAGGCCTACGCGCTGTCCCGGCTTGAACAGGGGAACATCAGCACCCACCGCATCCACCACGCCGGCCACCTCGTGCCCCGGCACCCGCGGATACTGGATCCCCGGAAACAATCCCAGCTTGGTGAGCGAATCGGAGTGGCAGACGCCGCACGCCTGCACCTTGATCCGCACCATTCCCGGCCCCGGATCCGGACACTCCTTCTCCACCAGTTCGAAATCTCCGCCCGCGGCGGTCACCTGAACAGCACGTCCCTTCACAGTCGCCATGTGCAGTACTCTCCTAGCGCGCTTAGATTACGCGCCTCGCCCTGGGTTGCACATTAACTTCGCGTGACGCCAGCCCGAGCCGTGCCGGCTCCGACTCTTATACTCAAGACAGCATGAGTGCGTTTCTGCCCGTCGAAGAACAACTGGATCTCCTGCAAAAAGGCGCCGCCGAAATTATTCGCGTGGCCGACCTCCGCGAGCGACTCGAAGAGAGCCGCAAGACCGACCGCCCCCTGCGCGTCAAAGCCGGATTCGATCCCACCGCCCCGGACCTCCACCTCGGCCACACCGTGCTCATGCGCAAGCTGCGCCACTTCCAGCAGCTCGGCCATACCGTCATCTTCCTGGTCGGCGACTTCACCTCGCTCATCGGCGATCCCACCGGCCGCAACGTGACCCGCAAGCCGCTCACGCGCGAACAAATCGACGCCAACGCCGAGACCTACAAACAGCAGGTCTTCAAGATCCTCGACAGGGACCTGACCGAGGTCCGCTACAACTCCGAGTGGCTCTCCAAGCTCGGTTACGAGGGCACCATCCGCCTCGCCTCGCACTTCACCGTCTCGCAGATGCTGGAGCGCGACGAGTTCCACAAGCGCTTCCAGGCCGAGCAGCCCATCAGCCTCCACGAGCTGCTCTATCCGCTCATGCAGGGGTACGACTCCGTGGCGCTGGAATGCGACGTTGAGCTGGGCGGCACCGACCAGCGCTTTAACCTCGGCGCCGGCCGCGAGCTGCAGCGCCAGTACGGGCAGAAGCCGCAGATCATCCTCATGACCCCCATCCTCGAGGGTCTGGATGGCGTGCAGAAGATGTCCAAATCGCTCAACAACGCCATAGGCATTCACGAGCCGCCGGCGGAGATGTACGGCAAGCTCATGTCCATCTCGGACACGCTGATGTGGAGCTACTGGACGCTGCTCACCGACCTGCGCCAGTCGGAGATCGACGCGATGCGCGCGGAGGTCGCGGCGGGCACGCTGCATCCGATGGAGGCGAAGAAGCGTCTGGCCCAGACCATCACGGGCGGGTTTCACTCCGAGAGCGAAGCCGCGCACGCCGCCGAGAACTGGGCGCGCATGTTTCAGCAGAAGTCGGAGAGCGAAGACCTGGAAGAGGTCGACATCGCCTACGCCGACCTGGTCGCGCCGTCCTCCGGAGATGCCGGCTCTCTCCAGATCCGCGTACCGAAGCTTCTGCTGCAGCTCGGTCTGGCCGCCAGCGGGGCGGAGGCCAGCCGCAAGCTCGCCGAAAAGGCCGTGAAGATCGACGGCGAAGTCGTCACCAACTCCGCCCTTACCCTCGCGCAGCTCCCCACGCGCATGGTTGTGCGCCTGGGCAAGCGCGCCAAGGCAGCCATCATCGGCAACGTGGGCGAAGGCGTGTAGTAGAAGCAGTGAAGAAGTGAATAAGTGAAGAAGTGAACAAAGACTGTCACAGGCCTTCTACTTCACCTTTTCACTGATTCACCTTTTCACCTCTCACCAGATCCAGCACTGAAGAAGTGAACGGGTGAAGAAGTGAACCAAGCCCGTCACCAGGCCTTCTACTTCACCTTTTCACTGATTCACCTTTTCACCCTCTCACCAGATCCCGCACGATCCCCGACCACTGACCACTGACCACTGACCGCTGCCGTCACGCCGGATACCCGCCCGTGATGTACCCCTGCAGCTCCTCGATATGCTGCGCCTGCCCGTCCATGACCCAGTTCACCAAATCGCCCATCGAGACCATGCCCACCACCCGGTCCCGCTCCAGCACCGGCAGATGGCGGAACCGCCTCTCCGTCATCATCTGCATGCACTCGTCCACCGTGTGCTCCGGGCTCACAAAACTCACCGGGCTGGTCATGATCTGCGCCACGCTGGTCTCCTTCGAGGGATGCCCCATCAGCACGCACTTGCGTGCATAGTCGCGCTCGGAAAACATCCCCACCAGCCTGCCGTTCTCACACACCATCAGCGCGCCCACATCGTACTCGGCGAGCATCTCAAGGCCCTCGTACACCGTCTGGTACGGCTCGAGGGAAAGAACCTTGTTGAACTTCTTGTGCTTCATCACCTGCTCTACCGTGGCCGTTATCTTCATGGAACCTCCTGGGAGAAAAGGCCCTTCCGAATGCAGCGAGCGCCGGCCGCCCCGGGGACCCTGGCGGTTATGGAAATGCAGTGTAGCCCCGGATTCACACGTTTGTCTCTACCCTCTCAGGAAAAAATCTCCATCCCGTCGCACGAAAGTCGCTGGCCCTTCCTCGGAATGAATTCCCTTCGCCAGCGCGTTCGATCCCACGAAACGCATGCCCAGATCGATCCGCAGATCGGCCGACCAGCAAGTCTCCCCACAGGCAACATGGTCCCTGCAAGCCTCCGGCGTTCGTCACTCCTCGCTTCCGTCCCGCCCGGCGCGATGGAATAATGGCCCGCATGCTCCGCCGATGCCAACTCCTCGCCTTCCTCGTGGTCTCTGCTCCAGCGATTTACCCTCTTGCCGCGGCGCAGTCGTTCCCGCTCGATTCCGCCAAGGGCCTCGAGCCGATCGGCGTTTCCATCCAGCCGGTCACGTATCAGGGGCGCAAAGCCGTCCGCCTCACGGAGCTCGCCGCTTCCCAGGGTGGCGGAGTCGCCGTTCTCTCCGCGGCCTCATTTCACGACGGCGTTCTCGAAGTGGAACTCGCAGGCAAGCCGGCCCAGGGCGCGTCCGGCGACGCCCGCGGCTTTGTCGGCATCGCCTTCCGCACCGCTCCTGACGCGTCCAGGTACGAGTGTGTCTACCTCCGGCCCACCAACGGCCGCGCCGACGATCAGCTCCGCCGCAACCACTCCACCCAATACATCTCCATCCCCGAGTACGAGTGGTTCCGCCTGCGCTCCGAGACGCCCGGCAAATACGAGTCCTACGTCGACCTCGTCCCGGGCGAGTGGACCAAACTGCGCATCGAGGTCAGCGGCGTCAAGCTGCGCCTCTACGTCAATGGCTCGCCCCAGCCCGTTCTCCTGGTCAATGACCTCAAGCATGGCGACAGCACCGGCGCCATCGCCCTCTGGATCGGCCCCGGAACCGAGGCATATTTCAGCAACCTACGCCTCACCCCCTGATCGCAGCATCCGATCTCAACTTCCCGCCTGCAGCCCCTATCTCGAATCCGCGGCACAAGTCCCAGCCCCTCTCCCCCTAGCCCCCGCCTTTCACCGGCGCTGTTAACCACCGGCACCCCTCTTCCGTTATTCCCGGCAGAACCGTATTTCTGAGGGGAACGAACATGCTTACCCGCCGCATCCTCCATTCCTGGATCCTCGCTGTCGCCGCCTTTCCGCTGGGCGTCTACCCGCAGGCCCCGGCGCACCCCGCGCCTCAAGTCAAGCCGGCTGCTCCGCAAGCGCCGCCCGAGGCCCAGGTCGCCAACCCCCACGACATCGCCGGCGTGCAGCGCCAGCTCATTGACCTGCTTCGCCTCAGCCCCACCCTCACCACGGTCGTCTCCCACGATCCCTCTCTGCTGGCCGACCAGGAGTACGTGAGCCGCAACAATCCCCAACTTGCCGCCTTCCTCGCCGCCCATCCTGAGGTCGCCCGCAATCCCGACTTCTATCTCTTCACGCACATGAATCCTCAGGACGGCACCCCCGACGAGGCGCTCCAGCACGAGGTCTGGCCGGATGTGTACCACGCCCAGCGCCGCACCGGCTTCGATGAGCTGGTCAGCGACATGCCTCCCGTCTTCGCGCTGGTGGCCTTTCTCATCGCCGCCACCTGGGGCATCCGCGTCTTCGTGGAGAACCGCCGCTGGAGCCGCACCTTCAAGCTGCAGAGCGACGTGCACACCCGCCTTATTGACAAGTTCTCCACCAACCAGGAGCTCGCCGCCTATATGCAGACCGAAGCCGGCCGCCGCTTCCTCGAAGCCTCTCCCATCCCCCTCCATGACGAAGCCTCCCGCCGCGTGCCCAACGCCGTCGCCCGCGTGCTCACCCCCGTTCAGATCGGCACCGTGCTTATCCTGCTCGGCATCGGCTTTCTGCTTCTGCGCAACGTCGGCCCGGACTACGACGCTCCCATGCGCGTCCTCGGCGTCCTCATCCTCATGCCCGGCATCGGCTTTCTGCTCTCCGCCGGCCTCACCTGGTTCCTGGCCACCCGCATGGGACTGATGCCCGGTCATGCCTTTCAAAGACAGTCCGATCAGCGCCTCTAGCCAGGCCGTCCGCATAATCCGCCTCCCGGGGACCTCACCTCTCCCGAAATGGGTTCCCCGGGAAACTCAAAAACAGAGACACACGCGAACCCAGGTGCCCCCAGACGCGTATCGTGAGAAAGCAAAGGCCCATGCCGTACGAATCCGCCATTCCGCAACCGCTTACCGGCGACGCCCCGGAGCTGACCGGCGGCCACGCGCGAGCGGCCGGCATGGATAGCGATACCTTCGCCGGCTTCTACGAGCGCTCTGCCCGTCCTCTCTGGGCCTACCTCGCCCGCGTCTCCGGCGACCCCGCCCTGGCCGACGATCTTCTGCAGGAGAGCTTCATCCGCTTCCTCGCCGCCGACGCTCCCACCGACGGCGAGGTGGCCTCCCGGCGCTACCTCTTCCGCATCGGCTCCAACCTGCTCCGCGATCACTGGCGCCGGCCGCGCCACACCTCCATCGACGAGGTCCCGGAAGACCGCGTGCCCCTGGCCGGCACCACCGAGCAATCCGACTCCGCCATCCTCCTCGGTCCCGCCCTCCAGCAGCTCAAGCCCCGCGCCCGCCAGCTCCTCTGGCTCGCCTATGCCGAGGGCTATTCGCACCAGGAGATCGCCGCCATCACCGGCCTCGCCTCGGCCAGCATCCGGCTTCTGCTCTTCCGCGCGCGCCGTCAGATGGCACGCCTGCTCCAGAATCCGCGTCCAAGCGAAAGGAGGCCCGCATGACCGCCTGCTCCCGCGAACCCGAGATCCGCAGCCTCCTCGACCGCGGCCACTGGCCCGCGGCCGCCTCGCCTGAATTGACCGCCCACGCCGCGGCCTGCACGCGCTGCAGCCAGCTTCTTCTCCTCACCCAGGCCTTCCGCGCCGATCGCACCCGCGCCGCTGCCTCGGTGCGCCTTGAAGCTCCCGGCGTCCTCTGGTGGCGCGCTCAGCTGCGCCGCCGCAACGCCGACCTGCAGCGGCTTCAGCGTCCCCTCCTCGGCGCACAGATCTTCTCCGTGCTCCTCAGCCTCGTGGCCGCCGCCATCTTCCTGGCCTCGCAGTCCAAGGCCACTCTGGCGTGGATCGCCGCGGTCCCCCATGTGCTGCACTTCGAGTCGCTGCTGCCGGAGCCGCTGCAGTCCCCGCTTGGCCTCGCCGCCCTCATCGCCGGCATTCTCGCCCTTATCGCCGCAGTGGCAAAGGCGCTCGCCTACGCCACCTCCGAGACGCGCGACTAGCCGCAGACTCCCATGTCGCGAAGTTCCGAATTGCAATAAGGTTGGGGACTGGAGCGCGGGGCCCGGCTCTCCTGGATTTCTGCGCCGCACCGTAAGCCCGATCAGCCTACCTTCACGCGCCGCCGCTTCTCCCGCTTTATGCACTCCGCGCGGATCGCCTCGTACCGCTTCTGGATCACGCTCAGTTCCTCATCGCTCAGCGACTCGATATCCATCATCTGGTTCGCGGCCGCCGCATTGGCGTGGATCAGCTCGTCCAGCTTCAGATTGATCGCCTTCGAGTCCCGGTTCTGCGTGTTCTGGATGAGAAACACCATCAGGAACGTCACGATCGTCGTGCCGGTATTGATCACCAGTTGCCACGTATCCGAGAAGTGAAAAAACGGACCCGAGGCTCCCCAGCCAAGAATGATGACCAGCGCCCCCAGGAACGCGAATCGCGATCCCAGCCACGCGGAGGCTTTGGTCGCCAGCCGTCCAAAGGGATCACTCGTTCCGCGAACGGCCTCGGCTACCGCCCGCTCGCGTTCCCGCCGGTCGCTCCGGCTGCCTTGGGCTTCGCTCCTTGTAGCGCGCATACGTGGGTCCGATCTCAGGGGCTTCCTCCGTCAATCACCGCACATCAACTCTACCTGTCTCTCCTAAGACCAGATAGATGCGCTCTCCGCGATTAACAGTTGCAGCGCCGCTGAGCTCGGGTCCTCACCGCCCCGCCTTCTCCTCTGCCTGAGCCGGCAACGCCACCCGCATCGTGCCCGCCTTCCCTGTCGCCCAGTCATAGACCCCCGCCTCCAGCACCACATCCTTATCGGCGGGCAGGTCGATCTCCGCGTGCGCCGGCACTCCGGACTTCTCGATCGCCGCGAACACCTCCGGCTTCAGATTCATGGCCTCCGTGCCCCCGCCCCAGTTCACCGCGTTGCCCTCGCGATCGAACGCCAGCAGCTCCACCTGCAGCTTGCCCGCGCGCGTCCCATCCGCCTGCGCCTCCAGCTTCACATCGGTCCAGCGAATCATGAAGTCGATCGCGTACCGCCGCGTCGGCCCGGTCAGCTTGGCATTCTTTCCAGCGCGCGGACTTCCGGCCGCGGGCTGCGGCGTCTCCGGCGCCACCCGCGCGGCAAACAGGATCTCCGTAGCCTCCGGCATGCCCGGCGTCAGCAGCGCATGCAGCGGGTTCGCGTTCGCCTTGGCATCGGCCACCGGCGGAAGCTCGTCCGCGTTGTACCCTCGCCGGTACGCCAGCCGGTACTTCGCATCCTTCACCTTCACCTCGATCCGGCGATAGCTCCCATCCATCTTTCTGTTGGTGGGCGTATACGCCAGCGTGTAGTAATGCGACCCATCTGTGATCGCCTTCTGCATCGCGCCGTTCAGGTCGTTGGTGTTGAAGTAGGCCTTGCCGCCGGTGTCGGCCGCCAGCTGCTCCATCGTGGAGATCTTGTCAGCCCGCATCCCGTTCTCGTTCGTGTACGGATCCATGCGGCCGCTCCTCGGGCCGTTCAGCGTCTGTCCCACGTAGTCGGTCGGCCCGTCCACATTGGCTTCAAACACGTGCTCCGACATCATTCCCTCGGCGCCCACGGGGTACACGGCCACCTTGGAAATCGTCAGCAGATCCGCGGTCTTCCGCACTTCCTTGCCATACGTGCGAAGATCCGTGGTATTGAATTGGTCCGGCTGCTGGCTCTGCCCCACACGGGGAAACACCGCCACCGGAAAGCTGCTCGAAAACCAAATCAGGTTTTTGCGCCCTGGCACGGCCGCCAGATAACGCGCTAATCCCTGCAGCGCCTCCAGCGTCATCCCAGCCCGCTCATAGCCATTCACATTCGCGCTCTCGCGCTGGAACGCTCGCATGGCCTCGATGCCCTGGGTCATACGGCCGCCGGTCAGGGTCAGCATCCTCTTGACGTCGTCCAGATCGTCGTACTGGTCCTGCACCGACCGTGCCTCATGCGGCTTCTCGGGCACAATGCCGTACTTCGGATCGTTCATGGCCGTCTGCAGTTCCGTCGCATCCGCCGTGAACCCCTGCACCATCCGCAGCTTCGAGCCCAACGTGAAGATCGCTGCCCGCGTTCCCGGCGTCATGGTCTTCAAAAACTTGACCAGCTGGTTGCGGACGTAGCTCTGGTCCTCGCGGTCTGTGTTCAGCGCATCCAGCAGCAGCACATTCACCGCATCACTCGGCGGCGCCGGCGGCACATTCGTATACACCCCCGCCGGCATCTTGGGCAGCGCGGCCGCCGCTCCCGGCGGCAGCGTCTTCGCCGTGTGCTCCTCAAAGAAGTTCACCGTCTGCGGCTTGCCGTCTTCCAGCACCACGAAGTCATCCTTGCGCAGGCCCGTGACCGCCTCCTCCCCCTTGGTCGCCACAACGTCCACCACCACCGCCCGCGTGGTGGTGCGCACCGCCGGCGGCTGCTCCCCGCTCTTGGCCTGCCCCTCCACTCCCGGACAGCACACCAGCACCCACAACAGCCCAAACGCCGCACGAGACCGCATCGTACCCTCCCCCAAAACACCCGCTTCAGTTTAGACAGGAGGGAGCCCGTGCGGTCTCGTCGAAATTCCGCGGCGCTACATGACCATCCGGCCAGACGCTACTCGTCCACCGCCCGCAGGTTGTGCTTGTACACATCGGCTCCGACCCCACGTCCCAGGTCCGCGCCCGCCTCCTGGTCCGTCCGGAAGTGGATGCCGCCGTACACCCGCGCGTCCGACACGTCGTCGCAGATCTCCCGCAGCCGGTCGTACGTCAGCGTAATCGTAGGCACCGCCGGATTGGTCAGCGTGATCGCGTGCCCCGCCTCGCCATACAGCCGCCGCAGCACCTCCGCCGCCGCGTTCACCCCGCTCCCGTGGTTCGAGGGATAGCTCGGGAAACAGGGCGTCGCGATGAACGGAGCCCAGGCCGGGTCTCCCATCGTTGCCGGGTTCGAATCCGTCCCGCCATCGTGGATCGCCGTCTCCGGCCGCCAGAAGTTGTAGTGGTACTTGTTGTAGAACGACGCCACCAGCGCGTCATTGATGGCCATGTTCATCAGCGCCAGCGCCCGCGCATGGTCGGTCAGCGTTCCGCCCTTCTCCACGGCCAGCTGCCGTGCCGCCTCGTTCATCGCAATCGTCGGCGAGGTCGCCTGGAAGAACAACACCACGTTCGCCCGATCCTGCGGACGCTGCGTGCTGTTGCTCGCGCCCAGGGTCATCACCTCGTTGTACGCCCGCGTGTACCGCTCGCTCCCCAGCGCCGGCGGCGGCCCCAGCAGGTAATCCTGCGCGCTGCTGATCCCGAATGGCTTCACAAACTGCCAGTTGTACGCGATCCCCGCCTTGCACCCCGTCGTCAGCTGCCACACCCCCGGCCCGGCTGGGCCGGGCGCCGTCGTCGCCGGCAGGCTGGCTGATCCGTCCCCCGTCCGCAGCGTGATCAACGCCAGCGCCGCCTCGTCTCCAGCCGCCACTCCCTCCGTCTTCGCCTGCCCGTCCGGGATTGCCCCCATCGAGCTCATCCACGCGTTGTTGAGGGCCGTCTGCGCGGTCGCGTTCCCCGTTCCAAAGTAGAAGCTCAGCGTCTGGTAGGCCGCCTCCACCGCCGCCGCCTCCGCGGAAGCACCCGGCCGCCGCGTCATCGTCCCCAGGTAGGGCTGGTACTCGCCCGTCACCGAGTTCACCGCCTCAAACACCGCCAGTTGCACAATCGCCGCAAACCGGCCCTGCGCAAACGGGTTCGCCGTATGCGCCGTCGTCACCGCGATCGCATTCCAGTCCAGAACCGCATCGGCGCGCGCCTCCGCAGTCGCGAGCGGCAACATCGCCGCCAGCACGCTCACCATCGCCAGCTTTCTCATCTCCATCGCGACCTCCACCTCGTCCTTCGGGCGGCCTTCACTGCTCCGGCCACCGGGAATGAGCGCATCATTGCGGCACCCGCGCTTCCTGTCCATAGCGGCCCCGCCTGTCGCCGTGTGTTGGTTTGTGTCGCGCCAAATCCCCCATTTGCCGCGGTTTACGCAGCGTTCGCGCAACCTGCGGTAAAATCGGTTCACTTCAGCGGGTCCCGTTCATGGCCACTCAGCCCATCGGACTGCCGGAATCCATCGCCTTCGGCGAAGGTTTCGACTTCGACCTTCGCCCCCGCCGCCTGCGCCGCGGCACCCGCGTGCTCAAGCTCGAACGCATTCCCCTGGAAATCCTCCTCCTCCTCCTCGAACACCCCGGCGAGATCGTCCGCCGCGAAGACATCGCCGCCCGCGTCTGGGGCCACGACGTCTTCCTCGATACCGACAACAGCATCCGCGGCGCCATCCGCAAAATCCGCGCCGTCCTCAAAGACGACCCCGAACAGCCCCGCTTCATCCAGACCGTCACCGGCCAGGGATACCGCTTCATCGCCCCCGTTGCCGTCCGCCCCCAGGCCGCGCCCGCCGCCGCTCCGGAACCCCCCATCCCCCTCTCCAGCCCCGCCGAAATCGCTCCCCCGGAACCCGCCACTGTGGCTCCTCCCGCGCCTGCCGCCTCCGCACCCCCGCGCCGCCGCTTGCTTCCCGCGCTCGCTGCCGCGCTCGCCCTCGCAATCGTTCTCCTCGTCTTCGTTCTGCCCGCCCGCCGGCATCCCGCCCCGGCTCCGCTCACCATCCGCTCCCTCGCCGTCCTGCCCCTCAACAACCTTTCCTCTGATCCCACCCAGGACTACCTCGCCGATGAGATGACCGAGGAGCTCATTGGACGCCTCGCCGCCATCCACAATCTCCGCGTCATCTCCCGCACCTCCGTCACCCAGTTCAAAGCCCAGAGACCCACCGTCCCCGAGATCGCCCGCCGCCTCTCCGTCGACGCCGTCGTCGAGGGCTCCATTATTCGCGAGGGCAATCGCGTCCGCGTCCACGCCCAGCTCATCCGCGCCGCCAACGACGAGCACCTCTGGTCCGAGACCTACGACCGCGAGCTCGGCGACGTCCTCGCCCTTGAGAGCGACGTCGCCCAGGCCATTGCAAGCAAGGTCGAGGTCACCCTCAGCGGGCAGGAGCACGAGCGCCTCGCCGCCACCCACAAGCTCTCGCCCGAGGCCTACGAGAGCTACCTCAAGGGCGTCTACACCAACCGCAACACCCGCGCCGGCATGGAGCAGAGCATCGCCTTCTTTGAGGACGCCATCCGCAAGGATTCGACCTTTGCCCCCGCCTACCTCGGCCTGGCTAGTGCCTACTCCAGCCTGAGCACCGTCTACGCCGGTGCTCCTCCCCGGGAGAGCCGGCTCAAGCTCGTCGCCGCTGCCCAAAAGGCTCTCGAACTCGATCCCCGCCTCGCCGGTGCGCACGTCCTCCTGGCCGAGGCCTCCCAGCGCCAATTCCTGTGGGATCAAACCGGCGCCGAATACCAGCGCGCCCTCGACCTCGAGCCCAACAACGTCGAGGCCAACCGCGGAATGGCCTCGTATCTGATTTGCCGCGGGAACACCAGCGAAGGCCTCATCCGCGCCCAGCACGCCGGCGAGCTGGACCCCCTGAACGTGAACGGACTGGTCGGCGATGGCTTCCTCTTCTTCCTCGCCCGCCGCTACGACGACTCTCTCCAGATCCTCAACGAGGCGCTCGCCGTCAAGCCGGACGACGCCGTCGCCCACTGGTTCCTGGGCTATAACCTCATCGCCAAAGGACAACCCCAGCAGGCCATCCCCGAACTGGAACGCGCCGTCATCCTCTCCGACCGCAGCCCTGCCGTTCTCGGCGTGCTCATCCGCGCCTACGCTCACGCCGGCCGCCGCGCCGACGCCCTCCGCATCCTCGACGAGCTGAAGCGGCGCAGCAGGACCGGCTACATCCCCGCCGGCGCCTTCATCAACGCCTACCTCGGCCTGGGCGATACCGAGCAGGCCTTCGTCTGGCTGGAACGCGGGTACGAGGAGAAGTCCGGCATCATGCCCCTCCTCAAAGTCCATCCCCACTTCGACCCCATCCGCAACGATCCCCGCTTCGCCAGCCTCCTCCACCGCGTCGGCCTCGACCAGCCCGCCCCCATGCCCTGACCGACTCTCAGATCTGTACAGCCACAAATGCCTCGCTAAGACCTGCGCAGCGGAACGATCTCGCGATAGGTTTGCCGCGTCGTGGTACAGGCGAGGTGAGGAGGATTCGCAAATGCCCCTTGACGGGATCGTCGAGCTGTATATACTCAGTATATTCATTATGCCCACACGGCCTCCCACCCTCGTCCTCTCCCAGACCGGCGGCCCGCTCTATCAGCAGATCGAGCACCAGATCAAACAGAAGATCGCCGTCGGCGAATGGGCCGCCGGCGACGAAATCCCCTCCATTCGCCAGCTTGCCGCCGACCTCAGCGTCAGCGTCATCACCGTCAAGCGCGCCTACCTCGAACTGGAGCACGCCGGGCTGATCGTCACGCAGCATGGCAAAGGCTCCTTCGTGGCCGCCGATGTGGACCGCGGCTCCGACGTCTTCGAACAGGAGATGGTCGGCCATCTCGAAGAAGCCGCCCGCCTCGCCGCCACCATGGGCATGAGCCAGCGCGAGATCGTCTCGCGCCTTCGCAAAGCGCTCGACGAAACCGACGACGTGCGCTCCCTTCCGAAATCCTCAAAGGAGTCGGTATGAACCAACTGTGTATTCGCATGGAGGGCGTCAGCAAGCGCTACCCTCACTTCTCTCTCGACGGCATCAATCTCGAGCTGCCGGAGGGCCGCGTCCTCGGCTTCATCGGCGCCAATGGGGCAGGGAAGTCCACCACCATCCGCATCCTCATGGGACTGGTCCGCCAGGACAGCGGCTCGGTCCGCGTCCTCGGTCATGACATGCCCGCGGAGCAGACCGCCGCCAGGCGCCACATCGGCTTCGTCTCCGAAGACATGCGGCTCTACGGTGCGGCCACCCTCGCCTGGCACATGCAGTTCGTCGCCTCCATGTTTCCGCGCTGGAATCAGCCCTACGCCGACTCGCTCCTGCGCCGCTTCGATCTCAAGCCGCAGCAGAAGATCAAGGGACTCTCCCACGGCCAGCGCGTCAAGGCAGCGCTCCTCCTGGCCCTGGCCCGTCAGCCGCGCCTGCTCATCCTCGACGAGCCCACCACCGGCCTCGATCCCGTAGCGCGCCGCGAGGTCCTCGACGAACTGATGTCGGTGCTCCTTGACGAGGGCCGCACCATCTTCTTCTCCTCCCACAACACCCTTGAAGTCGAGCAGATCTCCGATCACATCGCCTTCATCGACCGCGGACGTCTCATCGCCCTGGAGGAAAAGGAAGACCTCCTCGACCGCTGGCGGCGTGTCCGCCTCCTGGTCCCCCCCAGCGCAGCCCTGCCCCAGCTTCCCGGCGTCGTCCAGGTGGCCGGCAGCGAGCGTCTTCCCGTCCTCACCACCAGTCAGTTCGATCCCGCCGTCGTCTCGCTCTGCCAGGATCGCGGCCTCACCGTTCAGGCCGTCGATCCCATGACGCTCGAAGAGATCTTTGTCGCCAACGTTCAGAGCAGAAGGGAGCTCCAGCCCGCATGAACCGCGCATCCATCAACTACGCCGTCGTCCGCCACCTCATCCTCAAGGACTGGTACCTGAACCGCGGAGTCATCCTCGGATCCATTCCCATCGGCCTGGGCGCCCTCGGCCTCGTCCTCACCGGCAAACCCGTCACCTTCATCCTCTGCATCATCCTGCTCTGCATGGTCATCGTCGGCATCGGCGCGCAGCTGGCCATGGTCACCACCATCAACGAGCGCAAAGAGCAGACCCTCGCCTTCGTCATGAGTCTCCCTCTCTCCTGGCGCGAATACACCGCCGCCAAGATCCTCGCCAACCTCATCATCTTCCTCATCGTCTGGCTGCCGCTCACCGCCGGCGCCCTGGGCCTGCTGCTCCTTCCCGGAGCCACACACGGCCTTCTTCCCTTCGCCGCCATCATGGCCGCGGAGATGCTCCTCACCAACACCCTCATCGTCGTCGCCGGCATCATCACCGAGTCGCAGGCATGGACCACCGCCGGCATCTTCTGCTCGAGCCTGGGAATCAACGTGCTCGGCTACGTCTTCGCCCACGTGCCCGGCATCGCCACCTACATGTGGGGCCCGCGCGTCCACTGGACTCCCGCCGCATGGACCATCCTCGCCGGTGAGCTCCTCACCGTCGCCCTGCTCCTCGCCATGACCTTTTACATCCAGTCGCGCAAGACCGACTTCCTCTGAGGGCGACCGCTGCGCCTCCTCGGGTGCTTTGGACGAGCGGCACTGCGAGGAGGAATAACTCCGCGCTCACTCCGCCCGCAGCGTGATCGCCGGCTCCACCCGCATGCCCGCCCGCGCCGGCACCAGGATGGCCACCAGCGCGACCGCCCCCAGGATCAGTGAAACCAGCACGAACGTCAGCGGGTCGGTCGGGCTCACCTCGAAGAGTAATGCCTTCAGCAGCCTCGAAATCCCCAGCGCCGTCGCCAGCCCGATGGCTCCGCCGATCGCTACCAGGCGCAGCCCGTCCGCGGTGATCAGGCCAAGAATGTTCTCCCGCGTTGCCCCCAGCGCCATCCGGATTCCGATCTCGTGCGTCCTCTGCGTCGTCAGGTACGCCATCAGCCCATAGAGCCCCACCACCGCCAGCGTCAATCCCGCGCCCGCAAAGAAGGCAAGCAGCGCAGTCTCAAAGCGAGGCCGGTCCGCGAGCCGGTTCACCGTCTGATCCAGAACCTCCATCTGCACCGGCACCGTCGCATCCAGCGAAGCCACCGCCGCATGCACCCACGGCTCCACAGCCTTCGCCGGCATCACAGAGTCCAGAATCACAATCAAGTGATTCCCGCCCCAGTCGTGCGGCACGCTGCGGCGGAACGTATACATCTCCGGCGCGTTCTGCGCGGTGAGCCCGCCGTTCTTCACGTCCTCCGCCACGCCCACCACCACCTCGCTCGCGCCGTTGGGAACCCCGATCGTCCGCAGTCTCTTGCCGATCGGATCTTCCTTGCCAAACAGCGTCGTCGCCATCAGCCGGCTCAGAACCACCTCGTTCTGGCCTGCCGTGCGATCCTCCTCGCGAAAGCCCCGGCCGCGAAGAATGGGAATATCCAGCGCGCGGAAATAGTCGGGCGTCACAAAGCGGCTCACCCCCGTCGCGTCGGTTCCGGCTGCAATCGGAGCCTTGCCCTCCACCATCAGGCCGGAAAAGCGGAAGCCGCTCTGCCACCCTCCCGGCGGCACCGAGTCCGAGATGGCCACCGCGCGCGTGCCCGGCACGCGCCGCAACGCCGCCTCCAGCCGGAGATACAGATCCATCACTTTCTGGTCCGTGTCGTAGCGCCATCCCGGCAGCGCCACCTTCACCGTCAGCACTCCGCCCGTCCGCATGCCCAGGTTCTGCTGCTCCACCCGCGCAAAGCTGCGCAGCAGCAACACCGCTCCCGAAAACAGAACGATGCTGATGGCGATCTGCGCAATCACCAGGCAGCGCCGCAGCCACGCGTGCCCGCGTACCATCGACGACTTCGCCTTCAGCGTCTCCAGCCCCGGCCTCTCCAGCGCGGAAGCCAACCCAAACAACACGCCGCACACGCAGCTCAGCAGCGCCGTAAACCCCGCAATGCGCAGATCGAGATGCGCGCTGGCGATAAACGGAATCCCCGTCGGCGCCAGCTTCACAAACAGCGTCAGCAGCGCCCCCGCCAGCAACAGTCCCGTCGCGCCTCCCGCCACCGAGAGCAGCAGCGCCTCCGTCACCGCCTGCCCCGCCAGCCGCGCCCGGCTCGCGCCCACCGCCGTGCGCACCGCAATCTCCCGCCGCCGCGCCGCTCCCCGCGCCATCATCAGGCTGGCTACATTCGCGCACGCTATCAACAGCACCGCCGTCACAAAGCCAAGCAGAATCCACGCCACCGGCTGCGCCTCCTGCGTCTCGCGATCGCGCAACGACCGGATGCTCAGCCGCATCACCTTGCTCGCTCCCGGGGGAAACCAGCTCAGGTCCGCCTCAAAGAGCGGCTGCATCTCCGCGTGCGCCTGCGCCAGGCTCACCCCCGGCTTCAGCCGCGCAAACACCCGCATGGGATAGCCAAATCCCCCGTTCACCTTCGTCTGGATCGCCGGATCAAACGCGATCGGCAGCACAATCTCCGCGCTCTCCAGCGTGGGAAATTGAAAGTCCTTGGGCAGAACGCCCACAACCCGCGCCGGCTTGCCGTCGACGTTGATGCTCGTCTCCAGGATGTGGGGATTGCCGTTGTAGTGCCCCTTCCACAGGTCATACGAAATGAGCGCCGCCCGCGGCCCATTGGGACTGTCTTCTTCCGCCGTGAAGTTCCGTCCCATCGCCGGCGTGATCCCGAACAGCGGCAGCATCCCCGCCTGAAACTGAATGCAGCTCAGCTCCACCGGGTTGTTCTCGATCAGGTCGCAGTTGTGAGCCATCGTGCTCTGGCCTGCCATGGCCGTGAAGGGCTTCTGTGCGTCGCGCCACTTCACGTACGAACGCCCCATCACGAACTCCTGGCGCTCCAGCGACTGCACCAGCCCCACCGACACAATCCGGCCCGCATCGGCATACGGCAGCGGTCGGAACAGGATGCGGTCCACCACGCTGAACACCGCCGTAGTTGTTCCCAGCCCCAGCGCCAGAGTCAACAGCACGCTCACCGCAAACACCGGGTTGCGGTGAAACCCGCGAAACGCGTAGCGGATATCCTGAAGCACGCCTTCCATCTGCGACCCACCCAGGACCCTATGTAGCAATCTTCATTGACCCTTGTCAAGAGCCGCCCTCTTGCTCCATAGCGCCCAGTCGGAACGCGACGGTTCGAATTTGGGGAACTCTGTTCGGATCTGTACAAGTTCTGAAGGATGAGCGTACGACAATGGTGCAAGAAGCACTGCCCTGACTGCGGTAAAGACAACTGCCGTCGCTCCCACGCTCAACGCGATCGAAACCAGCGCGACTCCTGAAATCACGGGAGTCCGCCATAACATTCGAAAAGCATGCTGAAGGTCGCGCACCCTGAGACCCCCTGCGGCAGGATGTGGAGATTCTATGCCTGTTTCGCCGAGAGTGCCCCCGGTCTCTCGCACTGCGGCTGCCCAGGCGCGCCTGATGCGGGCGGGGTACCGACCTCCTGCGGAAGGCATGTCCGTAAAACAATCGGTGTCTCGAAATCGGGAATCAGTGCCGCAAAACGAAATGGGGACACGACAACGGCTCCGATCACTGACCGATCGAGCGATAACCGTGTGACATCTCAAAAAGACGCTTGCCTTGCTCCGGTCGTTTGAACGACTCCGTGATCGCCCTCTTGAAGTCGTCCAAACCATGCGTCCCGCCGATAGGCATGCGAAACTCCTCGGGTTGCGCTGACTCGGCGATGCGCTGCAGGAGACTCAGATCCTCCCTCCGGGGCGGAGAAAAGAAATACCGGTAGATATAGCTCCTGATTGCGGCGCCTTTCATCAGCAGATCGAAGTTGTGCAACTCAAACCTATCCTCGCGGTAGCCCCCGTACACAATCGCTTGCCCACCCATGGCAAGGAGTCGAACCAGATCCCCGAATAATGCCCCGCCTACACAATCAATCACGGCGTTGGTTCCTAATCCGTGAGTGAGATCTGCAATCAACTCACCCAGGTTCGTACCCGATTTCGAGAGATCGATAAGCTGGGTGACGCCGAACGCAGCCATGTCCATATCGCCTCGGGCAGTTCGCACCACGGAGATCACCTTCACTCCCCTGCGCGCCGCGAACTGAGAAACGATCGTGGCGATGCTTGAGTTTCCGGCGGTTAACAAAAGCCACTGCCCCGGCTGGACCCCCGACTCCTCCAGGAGGTCCCAACCCGTAATGAGGTTCATGAACTGCGCCGCTTTTTGGATCGGGTACCCAGAGGCCAAAGGAATGAGCCATCGCGCCGGCGCCACCGCGTACTCCGACCAGGTGTCGTAGTACGTCACAAACACCAGTGCCCCGCGGTCAAGCGTGGTGTTCTTCCCGGCTTTTTCCACGATCCCGGCGCCATAATTGCCCCCAATTTGCCGCGGAAAGCGCGGCTTCTTTGGCTCGGGATATAGATCCTGGATAAAGAGAAAATCGCCTGGATTGATGGGAGAAGCTAGCATCCTCACCAGCACGTCATCGTCCCCCATCTCCCGTATCTCAACCTCCGCCAGCTTCAGGACTTCCGTAGGAAGACCAACCTCATCAAAAATGACTGCTTTCACCCGCCCTCCGGTTTCGATTGGGAT
Source organism: Acidobacteria bacterium AB60 (assembly GCA_008682415.1). Taxonomy (GTDB): domain Bacteria; phylum Acidobacteriota; class Terriglobia; order Terriglobales; family Acidobacteriaceae; genus Telmatobacter. Next base: position 113,336 of record VANK01000012.1, read on the forward strand.
TCGCCCGGCCCCAAAATATGGGCATCGAAATAGAGATTGGATGATATTCGTAAGCTTAAGATTCAACGCAAAACCAGACCGGTCCGAATCAGCGATCAAATTCAACTCGGCCGGTCCAATTTCGCCCGCCCCACCGCTTCCATCGAATCCGGACAAATTCAGTCGTTTTACTGCAAATGCAGTATTTAATGACCACGAATATTAGGCGAAACTTGCTGGATTTGTGATTTGAATCACCTTTCCAAGCGCCTGCGGACGTTCCTTCGCCTTGCCCTTCACTGCCCTTTCCGGACCCCATCAACCGCAGAGGGATAGGGGTACTTCGCCTCCTCGCCCCTCTCCGCCGCAAACATCCTCAGGTGCGCCAAAGTTTCAGCCTGTCAGCGCCCCGCGCGTCCTTTTCAGGGGCCGAATCCGGAACCTGTGCAAAACTTGTCAAGTCCCCTCCCTCTGAAAAACGCTGTAAGCCCAACAAACCATGAGCAAAAAAGTTTGAAATAGTTTGGAGGTTAATTCTTCGAACCTGTCATACTGGTACTAGCAGTCGAGAGAAGCCCCTCCCGGACCATCCTCCCGGAGGGGCTTTCTTCTTGCGCACGGGGCAGTGAACTCCTGCCGTACTCAAGCCGCTGCGCCACGACCGCCGCACTGCCGCGATCCGTCTTCTGGGCCGTCTCAGGGCGGCCCCCGCGTCCTGCTCCACTGCTTTTTTGGTGTTTTGAATCACATTCAACACCAAAAAAGCCATAAACCACTGAGGGAACGAAGCTTGCCCGTTTTTTTTTGGAAATGCGCCGGAAAGTCGCCCTTCAGCGGGCAATCAAAAACATCAGCCAGCTCAGGACGATCGCCGAGCCGACGAAGAGCACGAAGCAGTAGGCTCCGTACCGGACCATGCGGCGGGGGGTGTCGCGCATGGTGATCCCGAAGACGATGGAGGCGCATAGCGCGAACAGAAGCACGGCCGAGAAGTGGGAGGGCCGGAGCATCAGGCGGCCTTCCTTCCGGTGCGGATGTTGTGGGCATCCACCGCGGCAATCACGTTCAGCAGGCCCGCCACGACGATGAAGCGGCTGCCGTAGTCGCCGGTGGTGACCTGTACCTGGTCGGCGCCCAGGCTGAGCGCGCGGCTGACGAAGTAGAGCAGACCGTTGCCCAGGTCGCCGACCAGGCCGAGCAGGTCGAGGATGTCGTGGGCGTTGGCGTAGATCTTCCCGTTCATGCCCAGGCCCAGGGCGAACATGCCGATGATGGAGACGGCCAGCAGGGCTCCGCGTCCCCATTTGCCCAGCACAAAGTGTCCGGCGCCGGGGACGAGCCAGCCGGCGAGGAGGGGCAGGTAGACGAAGCCCCCGCGAGCAGGGGAGTTCGGCGCGGCGCCCGTCCGGATGTGGGGAGTGGCCATGGCTCTTTTGACTATATCGCAGCGGGGCGGGGGTTTAAGGCCGTTGGTGCGAGCCGGCTGTCGAGAGACGAGGGCCAAGGGCCAAGCACCAAGGGCCGAGTTATTAGTTCTTGGGAGCTTTGGGTTGCTGGGCTGGGGGCTTGGCGGACTGGGGTTCTTCCCCGTCGACGGAGACGATCTTCATGGTGGAGCCGAACTGCTTGTAGTCGGTGTACTTGATGACGTCGCGGATGTGCACGTCTTCGGAGACGTAGCCATGGCCTCCGGCGAAGTGGAGGACGCCCTCGCCCTTGGTGTAGACGGGGAACCAGTAGTGGCCGTCGACCTGGGCGCGCCAGGTCATGAAGGGGGGGTGGAGGTCTTCGCTGCCTTTGCGGGTGTCGTCGGGGACCATGCGGCCGTTGGTGACGACGATCTGGAGGTCGGTGCTGTCGACCCAGATGCGGCCGAGGAGGTAGCGGTGTCCTTTGACGATCTGCTTGGGGCTGACGTCGAAGACGTAGCAGTCGACCTCGTCGACCTTCTGCTTGCCGACGTATTTGACGTCGTAGGCGCCGATCTCCTGGGCGGTGAGGACGAAGGGGTATCCCCGCTGGATGTCCTGCATATCGGAGGGGGACATCATGACGCGCTGGAGGGTGCTTTCGGGGGCGAAGACGGTTTTTTCGGTGCGTTTGCCGGAGGGGTCGAAGATGACATCGTCGACCTGGTACCACTCGCCGTCGACCTTGTTGTCGTCGTCGATGGTCTGGACCTTGGCGACGCGGCGGTAGGTGTAGTGGTTGAGGGCATCCTGGAACTCGGATTCCTTGGCGGCGAACTTTTTGATGATCTCCTCGGGGGGGATGGTGGGGGGATCGAGGTTCATGTGGCCGAAGCCGGCGTCGAGGGCCATGGGGGTGAAGGTGTCCTTGTCCTGCGCGGAGAGCGCGGGGACACAGAGAAGAGCGGCCAGCGCCGCGATGCCACAACCCATGCCGAATCGAATCACCATCAGCTCCCAAGTACCCGGAAATCAGGCGCGTGGAAACACCGCACCTTTCGTAATGACTCCCTACCACCTTAGACGCATGGACCCCTTCGGCGGCTACCGCGAGAATTATCAGGGGCACGTGTCCTTGCCGCGGAGGTTGGACGGGGCGCGCAACCCGCTGAAAGCAAGCCAGAAAGGGGCGGACGCAGGGTTCGATGCAAGACTGGTATCAGATGCCGGCACTGTTTCTGACCGCCCTGCTGCTGCCGGCGTTCGGGCACCTGTACTGGCGTACCCGGGACACGCGGAACCTGCTCTGGTTCCTGGCTTTTCTGTGCGCCGTGGCGCGGATGCTGCTTCTCTATCCCGGAAACAAGACGGATTTTCTGGAGGGCAGCGGGGGAGGGGTGGCGGCGGTTGGGCAGGCGCTGGCGATGCTGTCGGCGGGCCTGTTCCTGGGATCGCTTTCGACGCGCTGGCTGCGGCTGGGGCGGAGCCGCGTTCTATACCTGATTCCGTTCATTCTGCCGTTGATCGGGTATGCGCTGCTGTCGCACGGGATCTACCATCACAAGACGCCGCACGGGGTGATGTACGCGGTGTTTCCGACTCTGATTGTGGCCTCGACCCTGATGGGGATCGCGTGGGACCGGTCGCACCGGATTCTGCCCTACGGATCGGGGACGATCTCATGCCTGTTGTTCGGGGGCTGCGCGCTGTGGCTGTACTTCGCGACGAGGCTGTACTGGCCGCTGATCCTGGCGGAGTCGGGGATCCACGTGGTGAGCGCGATGCTGGTAGTGGCGGTCTTCCGGCGGATATCGCCGGGGGTGCTGATCAGCTGCCTGGGGTTTGTGGCGTGGTCGCTTCCGATTTTGCTGGTTCTGCCGCAGATGCACGCGCCGCTGGCGAACCTGGTGTTGCTGCGGATCATCATCATGGCCAAGGTGGCGACGGCGCTGGGGCTGATCATGCTGGCGCTGGAGAACGAGCTGCACATCAACCAGGCGGCGGGGGAGCGGGAGCGCCGGGCGCGGCGGGAGCTGGAGGCGTATCACGGGCTGAACCTGTCGCGGCGCCGGGTGGAGGACTTTGACCGGCAGGCGGTGGAGATCTGCCAGACGGTGGTGGCGCACAGCCGATTCTCGCGGGCCGGGCTGCTGTTGCTGCAGCCGAACGGGCTGTACCGGCTAGCGGGGGCAGCGGGGTTCGACGGGGCGACGGCGAAGGCACTGAACGCGCTGGCGGGTCGGATCCTGGTGGCGCGGTTCCTGGTGAAGGAGACGCTGACGGCGGCGGTTCCGGGCAGCCAGACGGCGATTCTGGACCTGCGGCAGTGGCTTTCTCCGGGCGACGACCTGAAGCGACTGCACTGCACGTCGCTGCTGGCGATCCCGATGCACGGGCGGTCGGGGACGGAGGGCGCGCTGCTGCTGGACGGGCTGCGCTACGACCGGACGGGTGAGGGTTTGCGGGCGGACGACCTGGTGCCGCTGGAGATGCTGACGGCGCGGCTGCAGTCGGTGCGCAGCCAGACGCGCATGCTGGAGAAGCTGATCGACTCAGAGAAGTTTGCGGGGCTGGGGCAGCTGGCGGGAAATGTGACGCAGCAGCTGAATAATCCGCTGACGGTGGTGCTGGGGTACGCGTCGTTGCTGGAGGATGCGCCGCGGCTGGATGCGCGGGAGCACAAGGCGGTGGAGGCGATTTTGGCGGCGGCGCGAAGCATGCGGTCGACGCTGGAGAGCCTGCAGCGGGTGGCGCGGGCGCCGGTGGGTCAGCTGACGGCGGTGTCGGTGTCAGAGCTGCTGGCGGACATGGAGCGGCTGCACCGCTCGGAGTTTTTGCACCGGTCGATCGATTTCCGGCTGGACGTGGCGCCGAACCTGCCACGCGTGCTGTGCCAGGAGCAGCAGCTGCGGCAGGCGGTGCTGCACTGCCTGCAGTTCGCGATGGAGGCGGTGGTGAACGTGGAGACGGAGAGCGAACGCCTGGTGCGCGTGGAGGCGATGGCGGACGCCGCGGATGTGCAGATCAAGGTGACGCACACGGGTCCGGCGTTCGAACAGCCGGGCCGGGCGTTCGATCCGTTCACGCCGCCGCACCCGGGGTCGGGGGACACGGCGGGGCTGGGACTGAGCCTGTGCGCGACGATCGTGCGGGACAACCGGGGGCAGGCCAAGGCGGTGAACCTGGAACCGCGTGGGGCGGCGATCCTGCTGGAGTTTCCGGCGGCGTAAAGGCAGCTGTTAGCTGTTAGCTTTTAGCTCTTAGCCAGCGCGCAAAAGATTTTTGAGGACCAAGCAAACGTCCTTCATAGGGTCGCATCGGATTGAAGCGAAAGGCACGTGGAGGCCTTCGCCTTCTCCCCCAAGGCGAAGTTTCCCGGGGCACCCCCCAACCCCCAGGTAACCGAGCTCCGGGAGTCCTCCGTGCTTTTCGTAAGACCAGACACGAAGCTCCGACCTTAGGGTGCCTGCCTCGTCAAGAGCGGCGCATTGCCGAAATGGGCGCCGATCCGCATCTAAACCCAGCGATGAAGCAAGACGGCATCTGGATCATTGATGCGGAGGGCCGGACGCTGTACGCGAACGACCCGATGGCCCAGATTCTGGGGACCACGACGGCAGCGATGCAGGGCAAGGACTCCTTCGAGTTTGTCTTTCCCGAGGACCTGGAGGCGGCGCAGCACCTGTTCTCGCAAAAGAAGAGCGGGAGTAGCGCTCCGTTTACCTTCAGACTGCGGCGCGCCGACGGCGGGGCGGTCTGGGTGGATGTGCAGGGGACGCCGATGCAGAATGCGGCCGGCCGGTTCATCGGGATCGTGGGCACGTTTACGGTTGCGGAGGGGGGCAGGCCCCCGACCTTACCGGACGGGTGACGTGCGGCGGCTGCATTCTTGCGGGGCAACAGGTCTTCAGGGCGCGAGAGGGAAGAGGCGAGGGACGGGCCCGGCAGCCGCTCCCGCGGGCGGGTGCGCGGCAGAGATGGTCTGCAACGAATCGGCGAAGCGCGACTGGCAGATGTTATCGAGGAAGCGGCGCCAATGGACGTATCCATTGAGAACCTGCATCTGTTTGTCGGCCATGTCGATCTCGCGGGTCCAGATGCCCTGCTGGAAGCTTTCGAAGGAGGGAAGGTTTTCCGGGGGATGGGCGGGCTTGCCTGCCGCGCCGATGAGAAGGAAGACGGTGGCCGAGAACAGGTGCAGGGCCTGGCGCATGAGGAAGAAGCGGGCGCGCTCGCAGTCGGTGGCGGGGCGACCGAAGTAGCGCGCGAGGTAGGCGGGCTCGTCGTGGTCGCGGTGGAGGAGGTAGCCGGCCGCGACGGAGAGGTCGAAGTAGCGGTCGTTGAGGAAGGCGGCCTGCCAGTCGACGAGCCAGAGGCGGGAGCCGTCGAAGAGGATGTTGTCGGGCTTGAGGTCGAGGTGGCTGGAGACCATGTCGGCGTCGAGACGCGGGTAGGTGGAGCAGATCTGCTGGTAGGCGGCGAAGGCTTGATCGATTTCGGGCTGGGGGACGAGGCCGGCGGTGGGGAATCGCCAGATGAAGAACTTATGCGCGGTGAGGTAGTTGAACTCCTTCGGGAAGGCCGGCAGGGCGTGGAGGGTGCGCAGGGTGTAGGGGATCTGGTGGAGCGCTTCGTCGGCGGCGAGGGGAACGGCGTGGATGAAGTCGGTGAGGGAGACGCCGTCTTCGACGCTGGCATAGCGGACGGCGGGCGTGAGGCCGGCGTGGGATGCGGCCTGCATGCAGGCGTAGATGCGGGCGGGGTCCATGCGCTCGTTGATCTGGGTGGCGATGCGGAGCAGGTAAGGGGAGCCCTGCACGACGATGCGAAAGACGAGGTCGGAGCTGAGACCGCGGGTGATCTGATCGATCTCTTCGAATTCGGAGACGCCGAAGGTCTGGTAGAGAGCGCGGGTGACGGCGGGGAGCTTTTCTTCAGGAATCATGAACGCCTTTCTGAGGGCGAGCGCCGACGCATTGTGGCGCAGGTCGCAAGAGGGTGAGCCCGGATTTTGGATCGGTGGATAGCCGGTGCAGCTTGTTACGGTAGCAAGACGGCGCCGAAGAAAACAGGCTGTTTTCTTTGCGGGCTCTTGGTATTCTTAAAGTGGCAGAGGAGCTTGCCGCCGTTGTGGGCCGCGGTTTTTCGGGCGCGGCGATTGCGGAGGGCGACGATCTGCACCTTCCGAGATTATTCGAGAATTTCAGAAAGCATACGGCGTGGCAGTCACACCCGCGGCGTAATAGTGCACCTATCTATTGGACTCATCTATTGGATCGCTCTCCGGGGTATCGGTCAGTGATCTCAGCGATCTTAACGGCGACTTCTAGGACTTGTGTCGGGGCACAGTCCATATGATTACGTCGCTGGGACGCCACACCACATTACCCGCCCTGGCAGGCTGTTTTCTATTTTCTGGCGCTAGCTTACCGTTAGATGATTTTGCTGGCGCTCTGTCGCCGCTTTGAGGATGATTTTGAGTTTATTTGCTATCTTAGCTACTGCTTCCAACTCCTCAGCGGTGAAGTTGTCGATGAAAGGTGAGTTAGCGGTCTGCTGGAAGACATCTAGGTAGACATCTGGAATCCGGGGCATTGCAACAACCTCCTGCGGTCACTCCACTATACTCTTGTGAAACGAAAAGCCCGGCGCGAGGCTGGGGCCCTTCGATGGTGCGGCTGATTACCCCGATCGTAGCGCTCTCTCGTGTCCGAATCAAGGCAGGGATGAGCACATCCGAACGACCACCATTACCCCCTCTCGTTGTTGAGGAGATCGAAGAATTACTCCATCGAGTGGATCGGCGTCACTGGCCGACTATCACCGAAATGCGGGGTAAGAAGTTCTATGCGCCCGATGAACCGCTGCCGCCCCGAAAGCCGCAACAGCTAATTCAGCGAATATTGTGGTATGCCAGCATCTTGTTTGGCACGGAAGCAGATCAATATGACCAGTTCCGGTCCGATCCTAATTATCCAATTTGGCTACTTCGTTTAGAGGAGCGCGTCACCGCGCGGGTGATGAATGCCCTCGATAAATTAGAGGCAGGCGACCCGAAGTCTCAGATCACTGGATACCACGGATTGTCATGGTCAGATATTGGGCGACCTCTGCAAACAGCGCTCTGGGAAATCCGCACCCAATATGAGCAGGGTACAGCGCCGAGTCAGCGTCAGGCCTCAACCGCGCAGCCGCAGCAGCATGTTGTCGCGTCTACCACACCGAAGGCAGAGGAGGTGCTGCGAGAAACGCCACGAGCGCTGCCGGAAACTGTCGCTGATCAACTCAAGCGGTTGAGGTCCGAGTGCCACCTCACTGTCGAGCAGATGGCTATAGCACTGGAGGTTCAACCGCGTTCAATCTCCAAGCACCTCGCGGGGCAGACCGTGCCCCGTGCAAGACACATCGTGGCATACGAGGAGCTATTTTCACAGCGTCTCGGAAAGACAGTGACCTTACGAATACCTGACAAAAAGTCAGTGTAAAGTCAGGTTAAAGTCACCCCCTTTTCAAAAGCCACAGGAAGAAATGCCTGGAATAAGTCAGACCATAAGTCATAGCGCTGCTTAGATATAGCCGATAACCTCTGGATTGATGAATACCCGAGGTCCACCAAGTTAGACCAAAAAGAAAAGGGGGAGCCTTTTGGAATGCTCCCCCTCACGCCGGCGGTGGTGGCGAAACTGGCAGACGCGACCGACTTGGAATCGGGTGGAGCGCCCTCGGCAAGGTCCACGCTCCGTGCGGGTTCAAGCCCCGCCCACCGCATCAACTATGATTCTACCTCGAAAAGGACTGCATCCGCGGGGCCGGGTCGGCGCGCTGCGTCAGCCTTTGCGGCCGGCCAGCCACCAGGCCTTGATGAACTTCCAGTGGATATAGACGGAGTGGTTGAGGTGGAGGAGGAGGCCCTCGCGGCCGTCGAGGAAGCCGAGGCGGAAGACGTAGTTATAGAGGAAGGTGGCGGCGGGATTGAGGACGCCATTCCAGAAAAAGGCGGGTAGAGAGCGGCTGGTTTTGCCCCGGGCGGCGAGGAGGCCGGCGATCTCGGAGCTGTAGCGGTTCATGTGCTCGAGGTAGACGGTGAGATCGGGGTAGGCGTAGTGCAGCATGTCGTGCTTGAGGGTGCCTTTGGGGCCGCTGTGCTGGGGGGTGGCGTGGGGGCCGACGCCTTCGGAGAGGCGGGCGGCGCCGCGGCGGAAGAGGCGGAGCTTGTGGTCGGGGTAGAAACCGCCGTGGCGCATCCAGCGGCCGAGGATGAGGTTGAGGCGGGGGATCCAGTAGGCGCTGAAGTGCGGGTTGGCGAGGGTTTGCTGGATCTCCTGCTGGAGGGCGGGGGAGAGGACCTCGTCGGCGTCGAGGAGGAGGATCCAGTCCTGGGTGCAGAGGTCGAGGGCGATGTTTTTCTGTTCGCCGTGGCCGCCGAAGGCGTGGTAGCTGGTTTTAGCGCCGTAGGATTGAGCGATTTCGAGGGTGCGATCGCGGGAGCCGGAGTCGACGAGGATGATCTCGTCGGCCCATTTGACGCTCTCGAGGGTGCGGGGGAGATTGGCCTCCTCGTTCATAGCGATCATGGCGACGGAGAGGGTTTGGCGCATTGGGGGCAGGATAAATGAGGGGGCTTGTGAGGCAGGATCCAGTTGCTTGACACGGGTGTCTTGATCCCTTAGGATGCGACACTCCCCCATTAACACCCCATTAATCAAAATCTCTGTGCGCACGAAAGGATTTGCGATGACCTGCATGGGGCCCTCTGTGTCTCCCAAACGTTTCCACATGATCTTCACTGCGATGATGCTGCTGTTCGCTGCCGGCGGGGCGATGGCGGAGCCAATCCGTTACACGGGTTTTGTCATTACGGACGGGCAATTGGGGAATTGGAAGTTTCACAATGCCCGTGTGGTGCTGACGTTTGATAGCGATACGAAGAATGTGCAGATGCTGGATGAGTCGTGCGTTGGCACGAAAGCCGCATTCAATGCCACCGGCGTGGCGAAGGTGACCATCATCGATCACGAAAGGATCGCCACGGCAAGATTCGATCCGAATCAAATCTTTGTTTCTTTCGACCAGGAATACGGCGGCGTCGGATTTGGGTCATTCGCTCCTGGCGCACCGTTTGTAGCCGCCTCCTGTTCCAATCCCGAGTCATTGCAACCCGGATATCCCCTTGCGCTGCACCACGGAACCATGGACTTCGCGCCGGGGACAATCTGGATTGGGTGAGCGCAAACCAGCAAGCATTCCCAAACAATCTAAAGGGAGACGTGGGATTCAGCGGCACAGGATACAGCTGTATCGGAGTACCGCGGCTCGATTGCGAGACCGCGACGAAACCGCTCACCACTGACCATGGCGACTTTTATCTCTTTCAGCCGTATCTCGGAATGGACGCGGCGGGGTACCCGACTTCAATGAACGGCGCGCTGTTCATTCAGACAACACGAGACCTGGGCTTGCCCCTACCAGCGAGCGCACTGTTGCTCTCCAGCAATCACGCGTCCGGGCTGATCACCTATCACATGCTTCTGGTGTCGGACGTTTCTCTAGACGGCAAGCTCTACCAGAATGCGACAATCCACCTTTCGTTTGAATCGAAGGTTTCTGCTGTGAGGCCGCTAGCCGGAGCGGGTCCGAGCGGAGCAATCAACAGCAACGGTGCCGCTCGCGTGGAGATATTGCGGGGCGACCGGACCATCAGCGCGGAATTTGATCCTGGCCAGATTTACATCTACTTCGATCCTGAAACAGCGAGCGCAGGTTTCGGATCATTTTCGGGAGGTCGAGCATATCCGGCTATGGTTTCTCCCACAAATGCTCATGGCGATTCCCACCTAACCGCTGCGGTCTCGGCGATCCTCACGACGGGTTCATCGGACTTTAGTCCGGCTACGTCGACTCTGGCGCATGCCACCGATTTGAAACATGAGACGATGTTGAGCGATTTCGTGTCGTCATGCACCGATTACGACTTCACGAATCTGGTTGGAACATGCTACAACCTACCGGCCTCGAGCAGATTGACGACCAATAGGGGAGACTTCTTTCTGTATCAGCCGTACAACATGAACGGGAATGTTGACCCAAGCAACGCTGTAAGAAGCTCGGATAATTGGGGCATATTCTGGACGACGTTTGATGCGGTTGGGGCCGAGGACTAGGGTCCGATTAGGCGGGCTTCCGGTAGGGTGGCAGGTGCATGCGGAGGCCCTCTCCTTCGCCGCGGGATGGGGGGTGCAGCGCGGGGGGCGATCAGGGGTGCCCGCCGCAGAGCGAGTGCTCCCGGCCTCATGGTAGAGTGGGATTCCACAGGGGTTCCCGGCAATGGCTACCGGCATTCATCTACCGGATCACAACGAAACGATTGATTTGCAACAGCAGGTATTTCGGCTGCAGGCGCTGCTGGAGGCGTCGCGGCAGGTGCACGCGACGATCCGCGAGGAGGACGTGCTGGAGTCGGTGCTGCGCATTGTGGTGCGCGAGCTGGAGATGGCCGGAGCGGCCTTTCCGAACACCGGGCTGGTGTATGGCGAGGGGGTTGAGCCGAGCCGGGAGACGGAGGCGGGCCCGGCCGATGTGAACGGGACGACCGGAAATTGCTCGCCGGCGGCGTTGCCGCGGTTCCCGCTGAAGGACCGGGACGGGAAGCAGATGACGGAGCTGGTGGTGGCGGCGCCGGAGGGGCGGGAGCTGACCATCTACGAGTCGGATTTTCTGGAGGGGTTGGCGCTGCAGGCGGCGGTGGCGCTGGAGAATGCGCGCAACCACAAGCGCAACGTGGACTTTGCCCGGGTGCAGCAGGATCTGGACGCGGCGCGGAACATTCAGCGGTCGCTGCTGCCGCAGCATCTGCCGGAGATCGAGGGGTACTCGGTCGGGTACAAGTCGGCGACGTGCTACGAGGTGGGCGGGGATTACCTGGACATTGTGGAGCTGGCGGATGGAAGCATCCTGATGGCGGTGGCGGATGTGGCGGGGAAGGGGCTGGCGTCGGCGATCATGTCGACCAGCTTCCGGGCCGCGTTCCGGGCTCTGGTGATCAATGGGGCGCCGCTGGAGGAGATTGCCAAGCGGATGAACCAGCACCAGTGGCAGGAGGGGGAGGAGGCGCGGCGGCGGTATGTGACGGCGATCTTCCTCAAGCTGTATCCCGATCACGGTGAGATCGAGGTGGTGAACGCGGGGCATAACCCGGGGTTTGTGATTCATCCGGATGGGAGCCAGTGCCAGTTCGAGTCAAGCGGGACGCCGCTGGGGCTAATCCCGGGGATGACCTATACGAGCGAGCGGTGTCCGTTTCCGGCGGGGTCGAGGCTTCTTTTCTATACGGACGGGTTGACGGAGGCGTTCCGGGGCGATGAAGAGTTTGGTCCGGAGCGGCTGATGGAGAATTTTTCTAAATGCAACTCCAGAAATGCCGATGGTATTCTCGATGCATTGTGGACAGCCATACAGTCCTTTGTTGAAGGCGGCCCGCAGGGGGACGACATGACAGCCCTTGTCCTTTGCCGGATGGCCGGCGGCCACCCGGCCAGCGTGGAGAGCCGCGCATGAGCCGGAAGTCGGCGAATGTGGAGGTCCGGTTGCCGTCGCGGCTGGGCTACGAGAAGGTAGCCATGAGCACGGCAGCGTCGGTAGCGAAGCTGATGGGCTTCCGGGAAGACCGCATTGAGGATCTGAAGACGGCCGTCGCCGAAGCGTGCATCAACGCCATAGAGCATGGCAATCGCCTGAAGGAAGAGTTGTCGGTGGGCGTGGTGCTTTCCGCGGGGGAGGATGCACTCGAGGTGAAGGTGATCGATGACGGCAAGGGATTGAAGACGCTTCCCGCCAAGCCGGATATCGACCGCAAGATTCACGGCGAGGAGGACCCCCGGGGCATGGGCATGTTCCTGATCCAGGCGCTGGTGGACGAGGCGGAGTGGGTGGCGAGCGCCAACGGCAAGAGCAGTTATGTCCGGCTGGTCATCCGGCTGGATTCCCCAACCGAATAACGTCATTTTCTTCGGAGACGAATCGATCGTGCAGAGCGAAACGAAATCGCGTGTTGATCAGCTTACTTCCCCGGCCGGGCATCCGGTCAGCGTCCTGCGTTTCGAGGGCGATATCGCCAGCACCTCAAAGGAAGCGGTACTGGGGACCTACCAGGCGCTTGCCAAGGACAAGTACAAGCTAATTCTTCTGGACTTTACGAAGGTGGACTACATCAATTCGAGCGGGATTGCGCTGGTGATCCAGATGCTGATCGAGGCGGCGAACTCCGGGCAGAAGGTGTATGCGTACGGGCTTTCGCCGCATTTCACCAAGGTGTTCACGATGGTGGGCATCACCAAGTATGCGGGGCTGTTTCCGTCGCAGGATGCGGCGATGGCGGCTTTGTAGTTCGATCAGAGGCGGGGCCAGAGAGCGCCCCGCCTGTCACTCCTGTGCCGGCAAAATCGGGTCTATACTCTTAGGCGATCAAGCGGACAGCCCTGCCCGAGCTCGATCAGGGGGTGCGCATGCACGCCATCGTGTATCACCGCTATGGCACGCCGGATGTTCTTGAGTTTGCGGATGTGGAGCGCCCTGCTCCCGGGGCCGGAGAAGTTCTCATCCGGGTTCGTGCCGCCTCAGTCAATCCCTACGACTGGCATTTCCTGAGAGGAACACCACGCCTGGTGCGCCTGCTTACCGGGATCGGGAGGCCAAAGCTGCCCCGGCTGGGCGCGGATGTGTCAGGGATTGTGGAGGCGGTCGGTGAGGGTACGACGCATTTCAGACCCGGGGACGCGGTGTTCGGCGTATGCAAAGGCGCATTTGCGGAGTTCGCCTGCGGTCGCGAATCACAGGTAGCCCTCAAACCCAACGGCATCAGCTTCGAGCAGGCGGCAAGCCTGCCCATCGCCGGGATCACGGCGCTGCAGGGGCTGCGCGATTGCGGTTGTCTTCGGGAAGACCAGTCTATTTATGGAGCCTCAGGCGGGGTAGGCACCTTCGCAGTTCAGATTGCCCTCGTGATGGGGGCCTGGGTCACCGGCGTTTGCAGCACGCGCAACGTACAGATGGTTGGTGAGCTGGGAGCACACCGGGTTCTTGACTATACGCGCCATGAGTTCGGCCGGGGCGGCTATCGCTACGATGTGGTTTTCGATCTGGTCGGCAATCGTCCTCTGGCGGATTTTCGTCAGGTGCTCAAGCGCCACGGAATCTATGTTGCGTGTGGTGGAGGCGGCCCGGACAACTGCGGCCTGCATCTCCTGGCGCAGATGGTGGGCAGGATGCTTCTCAACCCGTGGGTTCCCCAGAAGCTGACGGGGTTGCACGCGAAGGTGCATACCAGCGATCTATTGACGCTGGCAGCGATGGTGGAGGAGGGAAAAATCAGCCCTGTGCTGGACCGGCGGTATCCGCTGCCGTCGACCGCCGAGGCGATCCGGTACGTGGAGCAGTGTCATGCGCGGGGAAAGGTCACCATCGCCGTGGCGTGAACGGAGACCGCGTAGAATGCCGTCATGAAGCTGGAAGCGATACAGGCTGCGCTGGGCGACGCTGGTTTAGACGGCTGGCTCTTTTACGATCATCATCACCGTGATCCGATAGGCGAACGCATCCTGGGGCTCGACCCCAAGGCGCATATCACGCGCCGGTACTACTACTTTGTTCCGGTGGAGGGCGAGCCGCGCAAGCTGGTGCACCGTATCGAGCAGGGGAGGCTGGATACGCTGCCGGGAACCAAGGGGCTCTACTCCAGCTGGCAGGAGCTGGCGGCGGGGCTGGATGCGATGCTGCGCGGCTATAAGAAGATCGCCATGCAGTACTCGCCCAACAACGCCATCATGTACGTGTCGATGACCGATGCGGGGACGGTGGAGTTTTTGCGTTCGCTGGGCAAGCAGATTGTGAGCTCGGCGGACCTGGTGAGCCGCTTTGAAGCGGTGCTGACGGCCGATCAGATGGCGAGCCACGCGGAGGCGCAGAAGGCGATCGACGAGATCCTGGAGGAGGCGTGGCGCAAGATGGGCCGCAGCGTGCGTCCGGCGGACGGAACGGGCGGAACGCTGACGGAGTTCGAGATGGTGGAGTGGTTGTCGACGGCCATGAAGAACGAAGGGCTGGTGTGGGAGAACGGGCCGAACGTGAGCGCGAATGCGAACAGCTCGGACTCCCATTACGAGCCAACGCGCGAGCACTGCTCGCCGATCCGGAACGGAGACTTCATCCTCATCGATATCTGGGGCAAGCTGGACCACCCGGACGCGGTGTACTACGACGTCACGTGGACGGGCGTGGTGGGGCGCGAGCCAAGCGAGATGGAGCAGAAGGTGTTCGAGACGGTGCGGAACGCGCGGGATGCGGCGATTGCGACGGTGGAGTCGGCGTTTGCGGCGGGGCGGCCGATGGGCGGGTTCGAGGGGGATGACGCGGCGCGGGCGGTGATTCGCGACGCGGGATTCGGCGGGTATTTCACGCATCGCACGGGGCACAATATCGCGCAGGAGATTCACGGGCCCGGGGCGCACCTGGACAATCTGGAGACGCATGACGAGCGGCTGATTCTGCCGAACACCTGCTTCTCGGTGGAGCCGGGGATTTATCTGCCGGAGTTCGGGGTGCGCAGCGAGGTGGATATGATGACGGCGCCGGGTAGGGCATGGGTGACGGGGAAGGTGCAGCGGGAGCTGGTGAGGATCTAAAGGCAGGGAATAGGGAATAGGGAATAGGGAATAGGGAATAGGGAATAGGGAATAGGGAATAGGGAATAGGGAATAGGGAATAGGGAATAGGGAATAGGGGCTGATGCATTGGGATGGAACGCCGATGCTTGGCCGGCGGCGCGTGGAGCTTTCATTTCGCACCTTTGAGATCTTCCGGCGCCAGTACTGATTTGCGCAAAGGGATTTGCTTATTCCAGGGCTGCGAGGTGTTGCGTTGTCCGAGACTGATTCATTTCCTTACGAGACGCGGCTGAACATTCTGCACGGGCCGCTGGAGGTTGTGGACGCCAAGGCGATGGCGGACGCGTGCGCGTTCAAGTGGTTCAACCAGACGCTTTGCCAGGTGAACGGGTCGGTGGTGCGGCTGGGCGTGTTTGAGGGCGAGTACCACTGGCACAAGCACGACGAGGACGACGAGTTCTTCTACGTGATGGAAGGGACGCTGTACATCGACCTCGAGGATCGCGTGGTGGAGTTGTTGCCGGGGCAGGGCTTTGTGGTGCCGCGGACAGTGGTGCACCGGACGCGCGCGCCGCAGCGAACTTCGGTGCTGATGGTGGAGAACGCGGGCATCATTCCTACCGGGAATTGATACGAGTGGAGTGAGGGAGAGCTGAAGCCCTCAACGGCGTCGCGCTTTCGTTTCTTCCTGCGTAAGCCGCTGAATCGCCGACGCTTGCTTAGCCTTGATCTTTCTTCTTTGCCGATGGGCGAGAGGGGAAACGACACATTCGTGTTATGGGTGGCGGGGGCGCCGTGTGTCACGATGAAAGCCTAGGACGGCCTACTGCTATCCAGAGCCCTGCCAGCGTTTCCGGGCCCACGGAGTTTATCGAGATGTATATGCCTTTCATGATGGGCGGATATGCGGCCGCCGTCCTTCTGATGCTGGCAGGTTGTCGCGTGGTGACGTGGAGCGTGCCGGGGCTGCGGGGCGTGCGGTTTCTGACCTGGGGATTTGGCTGCGGGCTGGCAGGCGTGATCCTGATGGCGCTGCGGCCGTTTGCGCCGGCGTGGCTGACGATCCTGCTGGCGAACCTGGCGATCTATGCGGCGCAGTTCCTGCTGTACGGGGCGGTGGCGGATTGTCTTGGGGCGTGGCCCGGTTTCCGTCGCGCGGGGCTGGCGTTGATGACCGTTGCGCTGTGCGGAATGGCGTGGTTCACGTATGTCGATCCGGATCTCACGGCGCGCATTCTAATCAGCAGTGCGGTCCCGGGATCATGCACTGCGGCTAGTGCGGCGCTGCTTCTGAGGCACTTGCGGAAGGCCCCCCGGGGGATAGGCGGATCCGCGACGCGTCTTCCTGCGATGAAGGCCCTGGCGGGGATTCAGATTCTGCTGACGGTCCAACATCTGCTTCGCTGCGTGCTTACGCTGCTCTACCCGCCGGCGCAGATCCTTCATCTCGACCTGATCCAGGCTGCGTACACGTATACGAATCTGATCCTGAACGTTGCCGGGGGATGCGGGCTGATCTGGCTGGCGCTCTGCATTCATCGCGAGGATCTGGAGGCTCGCGCGGAGACCGACGGGCTGACGGGGCTTCTGAATCGCCGCGCGTTCGAGGAGATTCTGACGCGCGAGCTGCGCCGCGCGCGGGTGGCGACGACGTCGCTGGCCATCCTGCTGACGGATATCGACCGATTCAAGGAAGTGAACGATTCGCTGGGGCACCAGGCGGGGGATGAGGTTCTGCGGCGGGTGACGCGCGCGTTGCGCGAGTCGCTGCGGCCCGCGGATGTGCTGTCGCGGTTTGGCGGCGAGGAGTTCGCGATCCTGCTGCGCGACACCAACCTGGGGGTGGCGGAAGAGGTGGCGGAGCGGTTGCGCCTTCACGTGGCGGGGCTGACGGGGTTGCCGTCGGGACTGCACATCACCATCAGCATCGGGGTGGCGGCGAACGATGTGAACGAGCGGCTGGAAGAGCTGGTGCGACGCTGTGACGAGGCGCTGTACCGGTCCAAGCGCGCGGGGAGAAACCTGGTGACGCTGAGCCGCGAGTATCAAACCGCGGCGGGGATGGCGCCGGCGGACGCAGTGCCTGGGTTGTCGCTCACGTCGTAGGACGAGTCGCAAGCCTAATAGAAGAGGTACTTGCGCCAGCGGTCGTCGCCGCGGCCCAGCATGCGCATGATCTGGCGGCTGGTGTGGAGGGAGAAGGGGCGCGGTTCCCGCAGCAGCGTCATGTCATCGATCTCATGGAGCAGGCGGTTGCCTTTCCTGCGGTTGCAGGCGTGGCAGCAAGCCACGAGATTTTCCCAGGTGGAGTTACCGCCGCGCGAGCGGGGGATGACGTGGTCGAGGGTGAGCTCGCTGGAGGGCAGCACCACGCCGCAGTACTGGCAGCTGTTGCGGTCGCGCAGCAGGATGTTCTTGCGGGAGAGCGCGCGCGTCTGGTGGGGGATGCGGCGGTATTCGAGCAGCCGGATCACCGAAGGCATGGCGATGCGGTTGCGCTGCGCGTGGAGGGTGAGACCGTGTTCCTCCTCCGTGCGCGCGATGCCTTTGAGCACCAGGACCAGGGCGCGCCGCGCGCCGCAGATGTTGATGGGCTCGTACGAGGCATTGAGCACCAGTACCGGCATCTGCAGCATGTGATTCGAGTGGGCTACGGCGGGCTCGCCGGTGTAGGCGGTGGCGCGTGCAATCGATTTTTGCTTGCGTGCATGAATCATGGCTTTTCCCAAAGACATCTCGTTGGCCTCGTCAAGAAGATGGTTGGTTGATGGATGAATCCACGCTTGCCGTTGGTGCCTGGGACGCAGCGCCGTCCTGAGTGTCTGACGGCGCAGAACTGGAGTTGTGTGCGTTGGTGGGGCCGATGGGCGCGCCGGGATGGGCGCGGCGGGCGCGGGCCAGGGTCGCGACCCAGACGGTGGCCGCGCCGGCGCGTTTCAGGGTGACGGCGGCCGCCCGCGCGGTGGCGCCGGTGGTGAGGATGTCGTCGATGAGGAGGATGTGCCGGCCCTTGACGGCGGCGGGATCGTTGACGGAGAAGGCGCCGCGCACGTTGACGCGCCGGGCGTGGGGCGTCAGGTTTGCCTGGCTCTCAGTGGCGCGCAGGCGCATGAGCGCGGCCGGGGCGAGGTGCAGCTTCCATGCGGGATGACTGGCGTGAAGGGCCTGCAGGGCATGGGCGGCGAGCAGGCGGGCCTGGTTGAAGCCGCGCTCAGTGTAGCGGGTGCGGTGAAGCGGGATGGGCACGACCAGCAGGTTGGTGGGCGCTTCGCCGTGCAGTTGAACGATGGCCTGCGCGAGCATGCGGCCCAGGCGTTTGGCGGCGGGATGCATGCGGTCGTACTTGAGGGCGTGAATGGCGCTCCGCAGGGTGTCCTGGTAGAAGGCGTAGGCGACGGCGCGTTCGAAGGGCGGGGGGGCGAGCCGGCAGGCGCGGCAGAGGGAGTCCTGTTCGGGGGTATCGACGTTGTCGCCGCAGCGCGGGCAGGCGGGGCCGCTGAGGACGGGAACTTCCATCCAGCAGACGTCACAGATTGGCACAGGAGAAAGTCGCGGCAGGGGGGAGCCGCAGAGGGCACAACCGGAGGGGAGAAAAGCACAGCTCGCGGCATCCAGGGGACTTCGGAGGACGCGAGCGACGGCGCGCCACGTGGAAGTCCTGGATGGAACGTCGCTCGTCAGTGAACCGGAGTTCCTGCGGAAGACGCACCTCGCATGAGAGGCGCCGGACCATGCCGCCTCACCTTTATCTATACCCGTTTCCTGATGCGGAGGCAAGGATAGGGAGGCGGCGTGTTGTGCCGATTCTGGCGAAAATCCCGTGAATTTGTTGAGTTTATGGAGGACGGGGTGCGATGCGGTGCAGGAATCGCCGGAGTCAACAGCCGGGATCAGACCCAGGCATCGACGGTGACAAAGCGGCGGACGCCGATGTAGCGCTCGAGGAGGATCCTGGCGGCCTGGATGGAGGGTTCGCGGTCGACGCCGAGGCGTTCCGGAGCACCATCGTGAAGGACGACGTTGGCGGCCCAGCCGCGGCGACCGAGCAGGTCGATGCGCTCGCTGAGCTTGTGGCCTATCTTTTCGCCGGAACGTTCCGCCCAGTCGTTGGTCATGGCGTTCCAGAGGACGGGAATCATGCCCAGATCCCGGGCGGCTGCGAGGACATCGGGGCGGCGGGCGCCGTAGGGAGGGCGGAAGAAGCGCACGGGGGCGCCGGTGATGTGTTCGAGGGTCTGCTTGGTTTGCTTGAGCTCGTCCCGGACCTTGCGCGGCGAGGCGAGAGCGAGGTTGGGGTGGCTCCAGGAGTGATTGCCGATGACGTGGCCTGCTTCTGCGATGTAGCGGGTGAGGTAGGGCTCCTCCATGGCGTGTTTGCCGACGAGGAAGAAGGTGGCATGGGCGCGGTGTTTGGCGAGGAGGTCGAGGAGCTGGGGAGTCCAGGCCGGGTTGGGTCCGTCGTCGAAGGTGAGGGCGATCTGGCCACGTCCCTGGGGGGCGACGAGGGTGTCTCCGAAGATCTGGGAACGCGGCGCCATGGCGGCGTAGGCGCAGCCGCCGGCCGCGAGCCCAAGGGCAGCCAGCGCACTTATCCCCTCGAGCGCTACTTTCACCGACTCTGAGAGCATTTGCTCCAGTTTGCGGCGATTTTGGTTGCGGCGCAACTGGGTTCGACTCAAATGTTTGAAAATGTGCCATTTGGGGAAGAAAGCGAAGGACCGAGGGGGAGGGGGCGAGGGCTGGCGGGGAGGGGCAGGTTGGCGGGGGAGGAATGGGTGTACACTCGCAGTGGTACGGGCCGCATCCTGAGCACACGGAGCGGCACTGGAGACGCTATGAGCCTCACGAACTTCCCTGGCAGCGGCGCCTCGCCGTCTTCGCCCCAGCTCCCAAAAGTCACGATGCCAGCTCTTGCCGAGATGAAGCGGCAGGGGAAGCCGATCTCTGCGCTGACGGCGTACGACTACGCCACCTCGCGCCTGGTGGACGAGGCGGGGATCGACTTGATTCTGGTGGGCGATTCGCTGGCCATGGTCGTCCTGGGCCATGACAACACGCTGGCTGTGACGGTGGACGAGATGCTGCACCATACGCGGGCGGTCCGACGGGCGGTGCGGCGGGCCCTGGTGGTGGCGGACATGCCATTTGGGAGTTATCACGGCACGGTGGCGGAGGGAGTGGCCAACGCGGTCCGTTTTATCAAAGAGGCGGGGGCGGAGGCGGTAAAGGTAGAGGGGCCGCGGATTGACCTGGTGCGGGCGCTCAGCGAGGCGGAGATCCCGGTGGTGGCGCATCTGGGGCTGACGCCGCAGAGCGTGCTACGCATGGGCGGGTATCGGGTGCAGGCGCGGAGCCTGGAGGCAGCCCGGCAGTTGCGCGCGGACGCGCATGCGCTGGCGGAGTCCGGTGCAGGGCTGCTGGTCCTGGAGGGGGTTCCGCGCGAGGTGGCGGCGCAGATCACCGCGGAGCTGACGATTCCGACGATTGGGATTGGGGCGGGGCCGGATTGTGACGGGCAGATCCTGGTCTTCCATGATCTGCTGAACCTGACCTTTGCGCCCGCCGCCAAGTTTGTGCGCCGCTACGCGGATGCTTCGGGGCTGATCCGGACTGCGGTGGAACAGTATCGCGAGGATGTGGAACATCGCGCGTTCCCCTCCGATGCGGAGAGCTACCACCTGCCCGGGCGCAAGGCGGCGCCGAGCTATTCCGAGGAAGTGGACGCGGTGGTGAACCGGGATGCCTTGCAGGATCTTGGGGAGTTCGGCGCCTAGCCGCGGCTCGCGATGAAGATTCTGCATACGGTTTCGGAGCTGCGCGGGTGGTCGCGCGCGGCGCGCCAAGAAGGGAAGCTTGTTGGGCTGGTGCCGACGATGGGAGCGCTGCACGCCGGGCACGCTTCGCTAATCCGGGCCGCGGCGGAGCGCTGCGACGCGGTGGCTGTAACCATCTTTGTGAACCCCACGCAATTTGGACCGAACGAGGACTATGCGCGTTATCCACGCACGTTTGAGGCAGATTGCGCGCTGGCGGAGGCGGAGGGCGCGGACGTGGTCTTTGCGCCGGCGGTTGAGGAGATTTATCCCGAGGGGGCGACGACGTTTGTGGAGGTGGAGGGCCTGAGCGATCGCCTGGACGGGCAGTCGCGGCCGGGGCACTTTCGCGGGGTTGCGACGGTCGTGACCAAGCTCTTTGTTGCGGCGGAGGCGGACCTGGCGTTCTTCGGGCAGAAGGATGCGGCGCAGGTGGCGGTGCTGCGAAGGATGGTGAGGGACCTGCGGCTGGGCACGGAGATTGTGGTGTGTCCGATTGTGCGGGAGGCGGATGGGCTGGCTCTGAGCTCGCGCAACGTGTATCTGAATGCGGAGCAGCGCAGGCAGGCGCTGGCGCTGAGCCGGGCGATTGGGGCGGTGGAGTCGCTGGTGGGCCACGGCCGGCGGGATCGCGAAGAGCTCTTTGAGGCGGCGCGGGCGGTGCTGGGGGCGGAGCGCGGGCTGCGGGTCGACTATATCGCTCTGGTGGACTGGGCGACGCTGCAGCCGGTGGAGACTGCGGCGCCGGGGACGCTGTTCGCGGTGGCGGCGTGGGTGGGCGAGACGCGGCTGATTGATAACGCGATCCTGGCGTAGCTGGGATTCTCCCAAGTTTCGCGTTGCGGAAAGCTGCTGGGGCACGGCACTCTGGTTGCAGTGCCGGAACTTCCTGACATTACTGCTTATCTGGCGGCTCTGCAGCCACGCATTGTGGGGCAGAGGATCGAACACGTGCGGTTAGGATCGCCGTTTTTGCTGCGCACGGTGGATCCGCCTCTATCGGCTGCGCAGGGGCGTGTCGTCACGGAGCTGCGGAGGATCGGCAAGCGCATTGCGATCGGTGTGGAGGGAGATACCTGGCTAGTCATTCACCTGATGATCGCGGGGCGGCTGCACTGGAAGCCGGCGGGGGCGAAGCTGGCCGGACGAAATGCGCTGCTGGCGCTCGATTTTGCGACAGGAACCCTGACGCTTACGGAGGCCGGATCGAAGCGGCGCGCCTCCCTGCACGTGGTGCGCGGCGATCGGTTGATGGAGATGGACCCGGGCGGATATGAGATCTTTGCGCCGGAGGCCAGCCTGGCCGGCTTTCGCTCGGCGCTCACGCAGGAGAATCGCACGCTGAAGCGCGCTCTGACCGATCCGCGGCTGATCTCGGGCGTGGGGAATGCCTACTCGGATGAGATTCTGCATGCGGCGCAGCTTTCGCCGGTGGCGTTGACCCAGAAGCTCAAGCCCGAGGAGTGGGAACGGCTGTACACGGCGACGCGGGCGACGCTGACGGAGTGGATGGAGCGGCTGAACAAGAAAGCGGAGAAGACATTTCCGGAGAAGGTGACGGCGTTCCGGCCGGAGATGGCGGTGCATGGGCGTTTTGGACAGCCGTGCCCGCGGTGCGGACAGCCGATCCAGCGGATCCGCTACGCCGATAACGAGACCGACTACTGCGCGCAGTGCCAGACGGGGGGCAAGGTGCTGGCCGACCGGAGTCTTTCGCGGCTGCTGGGATCGGACTGGCCGCGCACGCTGGACGAGCTGGAGGCATTGAAGCGGAAATAGGGCGCGCGATGCGGATGTTTTCGATTGACACGGGTTCGTGCGCTGTTTGAGAGTGCGGTTGCACCCATTCCATCCTGTTCCGCGAGGGGCTGCTTCTGTGAGCATACCGGGGAGATGCTTTACAAAACAGACCGGAAACATGGTTTACACCATGGCGGAGAACAGTTGGCTTTCCCAGCTTTGGCTAGGCGCATGAACATGCGTTTATGCCTTGGAAAGAGACTCGAACCGTGGACCAACGCCTGCAGTTCTTATCGAGCTATCTGAAGGAAGAGATGTCCGTGACGGATCTTTGCCACGAGTACGGCATTTCACGCCCAACTGCTTACAAGTGGATCAAGCGTTACGACGAAGTCGGGCCTGAGGGCCTGCTCGATCTGGCGCGCACGCCGCACAGTTGCTCACACGCAACCCCGTCTGAGATTGAGAACGAGATCCTCGCGCTTCGAAAGCGATTTCCGTCCTGGGGAGCGCGGAAGCTCAAGGCGCGGCTGGAGCGCATGAACCCGAACGTAAGCTGGCCTGCGGCAAGTACTGTAGGTCAGATCCTCAGCCGTGCCGGCCTCACGAACCCGAAGCGGAAGAACCGGCGCGCTACGCCCAGCTCTCAACCGTTCTCGATGGTCACCGCGCCGAATCAGCTCTGGTGCATGGATTTCAAAGGGTACTTCCTGAAGGGTGATGGATATCGCTGCGACCCATTCACGATCACCGAATGCGCACAGCCGGTTTCTGATTCGCTGCCAGGCGGTCGCGCGCATGGACCTCGCCCAGGTGAGCGCCATTTGCGATGCCGCGATGCGAGAGTTCGGCGTGCCGGAACGTATTCGCACCGACAACGGAGCACCGTTCGCTGGCGTCGGCCTGCTCGGCCTGTCGAAGCTATCTCTGGGATGGATGAAGCTCGGCATTGTTCACGAGCGTATTCAGCCAGGGCATCCTCAACAGAACGGAAGGCACGAACGGATGCACCGCACGCTAAAGGAGGAGACGGCCAAGCCGCCGGCACGCACGGTGACGGCACAACAGAAGAAGTTCGATCGCTTCCGTCTAGTCTTCAACTTTGAGCGCCCACATGAAGCGCTTGCCAACGAAACACCGGGAAGCATCTACGTGCCCAGCACGCGGCTGCTCCCTAGCAGAGTGGCGAGCTTTGTGTATCCCAGATCATTTCAGACACGACGGGTAAACAACAGCGGAGACATCAGCTGGCATAAAGGCCGAGTTTTCGTGAGCGAGGTGTTGCGCAACGAAGAGATCGGCCTCGAGCAGATGGACGAAGACGTACACCGCGTCTTCTTCCATAACACCGAGCTGGGCGAGTTCAACAGTACTGAGATGCGGTTTCGTCCTGCTCCTCGTGCTTAGATCCTTGCCCTCTTGCATGTAACTGCGGCGTGTGGCTACCTGTAATCATGATGGATACTCTTGATAGAGGATCTCTATGCGACGTCATCGTCTGTTTGTAGCAATTCTGGTCATCGCAGCCTTTAGCTTTCTCAACCTCGTTGCTAGAGCTCAGAGCAGCACTGACATTTACAAGAGCATCAAGGATGATCCCTCCAAAATTCGATGGTGTCTGTCTGAAGCCGGAGATGATCCTGCAGGTATTATCGGTCGCCGCTGTCAGGTCTACTCGGAGTGCCTTGACTCTTTGGGCTTAAATGATTCAGTGGATAAGCGACCGTATCCTACCCTCTCAGCCGAACAAGTTGAGAGTGTCAGAAAGTGTCACCAGGCGCTTTACAATGCAGCCCGAACTAATCCGCAGCTCAAAGGGTCGAAGGCGACTCAGGACTGGCTGGAGCACAATGTTTCATCGGGCACGGAAGCTAAAGCCTTTCCCGTTCCGAGTAACCTGGGCCGTCCACACTGATTCCGCTCTTCGGCTCTCGAGAGGCAGCGGCTGCGCGAACGATGCGCCTAAAACAAAGCCGTGGAAATGCCGGGGTATGGGAAGGGTGGAAAGCCCAAAAGCCGGCTTTCCACCTTCCCACACCCCTTGGACATCCCTACGGGATTTCACACATTCCCACGGCTACGACGACGGCTATCATCTATTTGAAGACCGGCAACGCCCGCCGAAAACCCGCAACCAGAGCCACTCTCACCGCAAGGGGCTTGTAAACCATGTCCCCGGTCCAAAACGTAAAGGATGTCCCGGTACTCTCATCTTCCCTGGAGGATTCCATGCATCCTGTGCACGTCAATCACGCTGCGCTGGTGGTTTCCGCGTTGATCTTGTGGTTTCTCGGCGCTTTCTGGTATTCCCCGGTTGCGTTTGCCAAGCCGTGGATCGCGATTATCGGGCGCAAGGCCGGGGAGAAGCCGAAGGGGCTGGCGGCCGGGATGGTCGGCTCGTTTATTGGCGATCTGATTCTCTCGCTGGTGCTCGCGCATGTTGTTGCGTGGTCGGGCGCACAGGGGTTCGCGATGGGGGCGCTGGTGGGGTTCGTGATGTGGTTGGGATTCGTGGTCGGGCCGTTGTATCCGCAGAGCGTGTATGAGGGCCGACCGTTTACCTACTTCGCGATTAACTCCGGGTATTGGCTGGTGGGATTGCTGGTGGCCGGCGGTCTGCTTGCATCGTGGCATTGAGGCCGGGTTTACAGGGTTCGGGCCCTCTCTGGGTAGAATCCAGAGCATGAGCAAAGAAACGATCTCGACGCCCAACGCTCCCGCTGCCCTCGGCCCTTACTCGCAGGCGATCCGCCTTGGCAACCTGGTGTTCACC
The DNA here is from genome assembly GCA_008682415.1 of Acidobacteria bacterium AB60. Taxonomy (GTDB): domain Bacteria; phylum Acidobacteriota; class Terriglobia; order Terriglobales; family Acidobacteriaceae; genus Telmatobacter. The sequence goes on from VANK01000012.1 coordinate 138,708, forward strand.
GCCGGACAGGGTCCGATTGATCCGGCGACGCAGAAGATTGTTGCCGGGGGCATCGTGGAGCAGACGACCCGGGTGATGGAGAACCTGAAGGCCATCCTGGAGGCGGCCGGCACGACACTGGAAAAGTCTGTGAAGGCGAGCGTGTTTTTGAAGGACCTGAACGATTTCCAGGCGATGAATGCGGTGTACGCCAAGTACATGGCTCCGGCGGGCGTGGCGCCGCCGGCGCGCACCACGGTGCAGGCAGCGCGGCTTCCGGGGGACATCCTGGTGGAGATCGATGTGATTGCGGAGGGCTAGGGCCGCTTCGTTGCAGAGGCGCGCGCATCCAATCCCTGGAGATCCAAAATGGCGCAAGCACCTGAGAAGATTCAAAAGACAGAAGCGGAGTGGCGTGCCCAGTTGACGCCGGAGCAGTACCACATTCTTCGGGAGAAAGGCACGGAACGGCCCTTCACCGGTCCTCTGGAGTTCAACTACGAGACCGGCAGCTATCACTGCGCGGGGTGCGGGGCGCTGCTGTTCAACTCCGGGGCGAAGTTCGACTCCGGATGCGGCTGGCCCAGTTTCATGATCCCGGCCGATTCAAAGGCGGTGGAGGAGCACGAGGACATGAGCTTTGGAATGCGCCGCGTGGAGGTGACCTGCGCGCGCTGCGGGGGACACCTGGGCCACGTGTTTCCGGACGGGCCGCGGCCGACGGGGATGCGCTACTGCATCAACTCCGCCTCGCTTACGTTTGAGCGGGAAAAGGCCTGACCCGAAGCGGGGGCAATCGCGTAGATTGTCTGCATGATCCGCCGCCTGCTGGCCTTTGCTCTCACGTTTTTTAGCTGCACTTTCGCGTTTGCCCAGGATCCTGCCGCGGGCGAGGACCGGGAGCTGGAACAGCAGCTCCAGGCGATTGCCGCGGCGCTCCATGGCAAGGTGGCCCTCTATGCCGAGAACCTGAAGACGGGGCAGAGTGCGGGCCTTGCGGCGGACGAGCCGGTCAAGACGGCTTCTACGATCAAGATGGCGATCCTGCTGGATGCAGCCGAGCAGATCCGCGCCGGCCACGCGTCGTTTGGGGAGAAGCTGGTTCTGAGCCACGAGAACCAGGTGGAGGGCTCGGGTGTTCTGGGCGAGCTTGACACGCCGCTTGCGCTCACGCTGCGCGACACGCTGACGCTGATGGTGGTGTTGAGCGACAACACGGCCACCAACATGGCGATCGACCGGCTGGGCCTGGCGCGTATCAACGACACGCTGAAGGCGGCGGGGCTGAAGCAGAGCTACCTGTACAAGAAGGTCTACGTGCCGGCGACCGGGCCCATGCCCGCGGACCAGCCGAGGTTCGGTCTGGGGAAGACGACGGCGCGGGAGATGGCGCAGATTATGGCGCGGCTGGCGCAGTGCCGGCTGGCGCTGGACGGGTCGGCAGCCGGGCCGGGCGACGGGGCGATCTGCGCAACGATCCTGCATATGCTGCGCAACCAGCAGGACCGCGACGGGATACCGCGGTACCTGGAGTTTCTGGACACGAGCGAACACGGATCTGCGATTGCGAACAAGACGGGGGCGCTGGATGCGCTGCGCGCGGATGTGGCGCTGATCGCTTCCAAGGCGGGGCCGGTGGTGATTGCGGCGTACACCTACGACAACGCCGACCAGCGCTGGAACGGGGATAACGAGGGCCAGCAGACGCTGGGAAAGCTAGCCAAAGCCGTGCTGGAGCGGTGGTCGCCCGGCGGGATCGACCCGGCTTCGTTCGACTGGGAGAACCCCCTGCTGGGGCCTGGGCGAGACGGAAAAGGGAGCTCCGCAACGCAGCCCTGAGGGGTGTTCTGATCCACCGGGAGATGCACAGGCGGGCGGGCGCCCTCCTGCTAAAATCGACCTTTCCGGCCAAGCCACGCCGTGCCGAGTCCAGCCGCAGGAAGTCCTCATCGTGCCTGAAGATTCCAAGCAGAAACATGTAACGTACGCCGATGCCGGAGTCGATATCGACACGGGTGACCGGGCCAAGGAACGGATCAAGTTCCTGGCTCAGAAGACCTTCAATCGCAATGTGTTGGGGGGGATTGGAGGGTTCGGCGCGCTGTTTCGCCTGGACCTGCAGCGGTTCAAAAGCCCGATCCTGGTGAGCTCCGCCGACGGGGTGGGCACCAAGCTGAAGGTTGCGTTCGAGCTCGGTCTGCACCACACGGTTGGGCAGGACCTGGTGAATCATTGCGTGAACGACGTCGCGGTGCAGGGAGCGACTCCGCTCTTCTTTCTGGACTACTTTGCCTGCGGCAAGCTGGAGCCTGCTGTGACGGAGGATGTGGTGACCGGGCTGGCGGACGCCTGCAAGGCCAACGGCTGCGCTCTGATTGGCGGAGAGACGGCGCAGATGCCGGGCTTCTATGCGGACGGGGAGTACGACCTGGCGGGTTTTATCGTGGGGGCGGTAGATCGCGACAAGATGGTGACCGGGCAGGCGATCAAGCCCGGCGATGTGCTGATCGGGCTGCCGTCTACGGGTTTGCACACGAATGGCTACTCGCTGGCGCGCAAGCTGCTGTTTGAGGTGGGGGGCTACAAGCCGACGCAGTATGTGACAGCCATCAAGGAGAAGGCAGGGGCAGCGCTGATGAAGGTGCACCGCAGCTATCTGCATGTGATCCAGAAGCTGGTGACGGCGGGGATGACCAGCGGGATGGCGCACATCACGGGCGGGGGCATCACGGAAAATCTTCCGCGCATTCTACCCAAGGGCACGGCGGCGCAGGTGGAGCTAGGGTCGTGGCCGGTTCTGCCGATCTTTGAGCATCTGCGGGAGTTGGGGCAGGTGTCGCAGGACGAGATGATGCGGACCTTCAACATGGGGGTCGGGTTGATTGCGGCGATTCCGGCGGCCAAGTTCACGCGGGCCAAGAGTCTGCTCGATCGGGCGGAGGAGAAGTTTTTCGTGATCGGGCGCGTGGTGAAGGGTGAACAGCGCCGGGTGCAGTACACGTGAGTGAGGGCGGCCGTTCGCCTCTGCGTCTGGGCATCCTGCTCTCCGGGCGCGGTTCCAACTTTCTCGCGATCGCGCGGTCGATCCGCGAGGGGCGGCTTGCCGGCGCGGAGATCGCGGTGGTGATCTCCAATGTGGCGGACGCGCCTGGGCTGACGGCTGCCGGCTCCCTCGGTTTGACGACTGCGCTGCATGTGTCGAAGGGGCGGAACCGGGCCGAGCACGATGCGGACATGCTCGCCACGCTGTGCCAACACGAGGTAGAGCTGGTGTGCCTGGCCGGGTATATGCGGCTTCTTTCGCCGGAGTTCATCGCGGCGTTTCCGGATCGTATTCTCAACATTCACCCCTCGCTGCTGCCGGCATTCCCGGGACTGGAGGCGCAGCAACAGGCATTCGACTACGGCGTGAAGTTTGCAGGATGCACCGTGCACTTTGTGGACGAGCATCTGGATCATGGGGTGATTGTTTTGCAGCGCGTGATCCCGGTGCTGGACAGCGATGACGGACACACGCTTGCGGACCGGATTCTTGCCGAGGAGCACATCGCTTATGCGGAGGCAATCGGCCGGGTGGCGAGCGGAGAGTGGGAGATTCAGGGCCGTCGCTACGTCCGGCGTCTTCATTGAGGCGTGATATGGGAGCGAGCGGGTTTCTGAGGCTTCCGGTCGCCGTTCCCGTCTCCGGGTCGGGCGCTGATGCTGTCGCGGCGTGGATGGCTGAAGGCCGCCGCGGGGACGTCGGTGACCGGCAGGCCCGGACCTTCCCAGAGCAGCCTTGGGGGGCCGTCGCTCGCCTGATGTAGCTGCTCCAGGTGCAGCTTGTGCTTGCCGGCGCGGAGACCCAGTTCGCCGCGGTCGTAGCGCACGGCGTTTCCTGGAGAACCGCATACCTGGGCGAAGGGCGGTCCTGTGCGAGATACCTCGACATCGTCGATCACGACACGGGCGCCGTCACGGTCCATCAGGTGAAAGGTGTAGCCGCCATCCACCGGGATGTCGATGAAGCCGTCCCATGCGACGGCGTAGTGCGTGTAGCCTTGTGCACTGGCGTTCAGGTTCGGAGCGACGTCGGTCAAGGCAGGCTCCCGGAAGCGGAGGTCGGGCAGTTCTGTCCATGTGCCGGGATAGATCGCAAATGCGAGGCCGGGAATCATGGGCCCGGCGGTCTCCTGCGCGTCCAGCCAATGGGAAACCATCACGACTCCCTGTGCCGCCCAGTCTTCGTGCCCCTTTTTGTCTTTCAGCTGCAGTAGAACCCGGAATCGTCCGGCTCCATTCTGGCCGTCCAGATCGGTGCCGTAAGCGTCGGGAAAGGCATGGTTCACCTTGCGGCCGTGCACCTCTGTGCCATCGCCAAAGAGCCAGGTGTACTGGGCGTGCGGTGTCTCTTTTGCGGAGAAGTTCACGATCTCGCCGGGCCTGGCGAAAGGTGGGTCGACGGTGAATTCTGCAACCGGATCTTCCGGGGGAAGAAGGGCGACCGCCTGTGCGTCGTTGGCGGAGAGGGGAATGTCGGCATTGGAGGCGGCAACTTTCTGCCCATACTTCACGTTTTGCAACGACAGGCCGGTGATGTATCCGGAAACATAGGATCCAGCGAGCGGCGGCTGATCGAGGGCCCAGATGTTTCTGAAGGTGAAGCTGCGCAGACTCTGGTCCCGCTGTTGCATCTGCAGGAGGGAGTACCAGTTGTCGAGGAAGAGGTTCTCGAAGCGGTAGTTGAAGTGATCGCCACGGGCTCCGTCGGCGCCCCAGAAACCGAGCAGGCCGAAGGTCTGGCCGCAGGCGCCGATGCCGGCGTGGAGAACGTCGGAGTCGCGCAGGGTGAAGTTGCGGGAGTTGAAGATCTTCTTGGGCCATCCCGCGCGCACGATGTTGGAGATGCTGGTGGAGAGCTGGCTGTGCTCCACGACGATATCGTGGACCTCCTGGCCGGGGCGCACCATGTCGGCGTCGGAGTAGCCGTCCCAGTTGCCCATGAGGGCGATTACATCGTCGGAGGCGCGCAGAAACGAGTTCCGCACGACGCCGTCGCTGGAACCGATCCAATCCATGCCATCCTGGTTGGCATTGCCGGGGTTGCCGCCGATGACGCGCAGGTCGTCGTAGACGAAGCCGGTGGAGTCCTTCATCTGAATGGACCAGGTTCGCGAGCGGAGGATGCAGGTGACGCCGTTCACTTCGATATGGCTGGCTTCGAGAGCGTCGATGCAGTGCCAGTCCGGCTTTTGCATCCACCCTTCGTCGTGATCGGGATCCTGGGGGCCTTCGTAGACGATGGTGCCGCGTCCCAGGACCTTGACGTCGTGAACCTTCCAGAAGTTGAGGCTTCCGAAGAAGTAGGAGCCCGGGGCGAGGTAGTAGGTATCGCCATTCTGAGGATTGAGGCTCTGGTGATAGACACCCGGACCATAGATATGAACGTTGTCCGCAGCTTTGGGCGGCGCGGGAGCGGGCGCACCGGCAAAGAGAAAGAGCATCTGCGCGTGATTGAGGAAGTCGCGAGGACGGGAGATAGAGAGCTTCGCCGGAGCTGCCAGGTTGAAGCGGATGGTGCGCCCGTCGCGCTGGGCGCGGATTCCAAGCCGCCATGGTTCGATATCGACGCCGCGATCCCAGAAGGCAGGCTCCGCGGCCGTGATGGCGACGGTGACCGGCCCGGTTACGTCGAAGCTCGCGTATTCGTAGCTTGTTGCGGCGTGGGCGACGTCCACTGGTTGGCCGTCGACGGTAATGCTGAATGCATTCGAACGCATCTCCGGCGGCACGGGAGCGGAGGTGACGCGGGGGACGATGCGATGGGGTGCCGCTGATACGGCAGAGGGGCAGAGAGCGAGCAAGAGCGCAAGAAGACTACGCCAACCCGGCAGCAAGGGCGTCTCCGGCAGAGGGGTAAACTTCTCCACTCTAGCATTGCGGAGGGGCGAGAGTGCTAGATGCCTTCGCCCATGGAGACGTAACCCGCCAGGCGCTCCAGTTCGTCGCGGTACGCGGAGCGGTCCGCTTCTTCTGCGGCAAAGGGCTCTTCGCAGCCATCGGTGGCACCCAGCCGCTGTTCCAATTCGTCCACGCGGGCAGAGAGGGCGATCAGGGCGTCGGAGAGCGGGTCTTTGATGTCATGCGGATCGGTGATGAGCACCCGATGACCGTTCCGGTACACGATATGCGCCGGCACGCCGACCACGGTGGAGTTGGGGGGAACGTCGTTGAGGACGACCGATCCGGCGCCCACGCGGGAGTTTTCTCCGACCGTGATGTTGCCGAGGACGTTGGCATTGTTGCCGATGAAGACGCCATCGCAGATGGTGGGGTGACGTTTGCCGTGGCCTTTACCGGTACCCCCCAGGGTGACGCCCTGGTAGATGGTCACGTCGGAGCCGACGATGGCCGTTTCTCCGATGACGACGCCGGTTGCGTGATCGATGAAGAGACGGCGGCCGAGCAGCGCGCCGGGATGAATATCCACTCCGGTAAAGAAGCGAGCGACCTGCGACAACATGCGCGCAAGGAGCCTGAGTTTAGCTTTCCACAGTGCATGCGCGATGCGATGCATCCATACTGCCCAGAGACCGGGGTAGCACGTGAGAACCTCGAGAGACGAGCGCGCGGCCGGGTCTCGCTCCAGCACGGAGCTGATATCTTCACGGATGCGGCCGACGAGGCCCATGACGTTCCATCCTCATCACGACGAGGCCTGGGGCTGAACGTGGCGAAGACTGCACACGTTCCGCCCCAGGGCCCTAAATTCAGGCCAGTACGGTGGCCGGCTCTGTGGGAAGCGCCAGAGCGTGCTGGCGCAGCGGTTCAAAGAGCACGCTGGACAGGTAGCGCTCGCCGAAGCTTGGCAGGACCACGACGATCAGCTTGCCTGCGTTCTCCGGCCGCGCTGCCACCTTGAGTGCCGCGGCAACAGCGGCGCCGGAGGAGATGCCCACGAAGAGCCCCTCCTCGAGAGGCAGCCGGCGCGCCATGGCGATGGACTCCTCGTTGGTGACCTGGACGACTTCGTCGATCAGGTGTGTATCCAGAATGGAGGGCACAAACCCCGCGCCGAGGCCCTGAATCTTATGCGGACCGGGCTTGCCGCCGGAGAGCACCGCGCTGTCCGTCGGTTCCACCGCGATGGCCTTGAACTCCGGCTTCCTGGGCTTGATGTACTGGGAGACGCCGGTGATGGTACCCCCGGTGCCCACGCCGGAGATGAGGATGTCCACTTTGCCGTCGGTATCTTCCCAGATCTCCGGACCGGTGGTGGCCACATGAATGGCGGGGTTGGCGGGGTTATCGAACTGCTGGAGGATGTAGCTATTCGGCGTTTTAGCGCGGATCTCCTCAGCTTTGGCAATGGCCCCCTTCATGCCGTTCGATCCGGGGGTAAGCACGATCTCCGCGCCGAAGGCCAGCAGCGTCACGCGCCGCTCGAGGCTCATGGTTTCAGGCATGGTGAGGATGAGGCGGTAACCCTTCACCGCGGCGACAAATGCCAGCGCGATTCCGGTGTTGCCGCTCGTGGGTTCGATCAGCACGGTTTCGCCGGGCTTGATCTTGCCGGCTTTTTCCGCCGAGTCGATCATGGCGAAGCCAATGCGGTCTTTGACGCTGGAGACCGGATTCTGGCTTTCCAGTTTGGCAACGACGGTGGCCGGTAGCCCGGCGGCGATACGGTTCAAGCGTACGAGGGGTGTGCGCCCAATGAGTTCGGTCACATTCGCGGCAATGCGCGCCATATCATCTCCTCCGCCGGGGAGCTCCCGACGTGTTCTGAATGAGTGGGTGAATGAAGAGGTGGAGCTTGTCAGGGGAAAGAGACGCGCAGCGGGGAGCACACGTCGGCATCGGAGCTCTCACCAAACCGGTGTCAGCGACATCGATGCATAAGCTTAGCCTAGACCCGCGGGCTACGGTTGGCAAGCGGAGGGCGGGTCCCAGGCAGACAAGGAGACCCGGTTTCGGGTGAACAGGCCGACCGATCGGCTGGTGGGTGGGGGGCCGGGCACCACCAGCTGACAGGCCTGTGCCCCCCATCGATTGGAGTGATAAACGGTCTATTGCACCTCGCCGACGTAGACGCCGAAGGGCGGCAAGGTCACGGAATCGAGGGAGGCCGGGCTGATTCCGCCGGGGGACGTCAGCAGAGCCTTTGCATGGCTTCCTTTGATTTCTCCGCCGGTGGTCAGATTCACGGTCTGGGGCTCGACGGTGAAGTTGCAGGCCACCACGACCTGGGATCCATCCTGCCCCTTGCGCAGCCAACTCAGAACCTTCATGTTGCCAGGATCGAGCATGACATTTTCGCCGTGGGCCAGGGCGGGGTTGTTCTTTTTCAGCTCGATGAGCTTGCGATACCACTCGAGCATCGACTCTGGCTTATTTTCTTCGGCCTGAACGTTGACCTCTTTGTAAGTGGGGGGGACAGGCAGCCAGGGAGTGACGTTGGTGAATCCGGCATTGGGGCCGGCACTCCACTGCATCGGGGTGCGTTCGCCATCGCGCCCTTTATCTTTCGGCCATCCGGTGAGGCCCACCGGATCCTTGACCTCCTCTTTCCGGGTGGGGGGCGTGGTCTTCATCCCGATCTCGTCGCCGTAGTAGAAGAGCGATGCGCCGCGGCTGGCGAAGAGAATGGTGGCGATCATGCGCTCAATGGCTTCGTTGTGCACTCCATCGCCGTAGCGAAGGTCCAGGCGCGGATTGTCGTGGTTGTCAAAGACGAGGAGCGGTATGTTGCCATCCAGCTTTGTTTCGGCATCATTCAACCGGGTTCGGAACGTCTCAACGTCGAGCTTGTTGATGAAGCCGATCTGGGTGTCCATGGGCAATTGGAATTCGGGCTTCCCTGGCTCTCCGTACTGCTTGGCCAACTCGGCGATGTTGGGCAGGTAGGTTTCGCCGATGAAGACGCGCGTCCCCGGGAAGACGCTGGGATTGAACTGATCCGCGACAGCGCGCATCTCCTGCATCACGGGATGAACGCCGGGGAGATTGTTGGTCATGGTGTCATTGAGCGCCGTGTCTCCGTAGGCATTCAGGTAGGACTTGCCTTCCTTGTCCTTCAGGATTTCGTCGTCGCGCATCTCCGGATCCTCGAACAGGGTGGTGATCGCGTCGAAGCGGAAGCCACCCACGCCCTTGTTGAGCCAGAAGCGGATGATGTCCTTGAAGGCCTCGTGGACCTTGGGGTTGTTCCAGTTCAGGTCAGGCTGCTGGATATAGAACTTGTGGTAGTAGTACTGGCGGGTCTTGCCATCCCATTCCCAGGCGGAATGACCGAAGTCGGACTGCCAGTTGTTGGGCGGCTCACCCTTTTCCTTAGCGGTCTCACCTTTTCCGTCGTGCCAAACGTACCAGTCCCGGTAGGGATTGTTTTTGGAAGAGCGCGATTCAAGGAACCACTTGTGCTTGTCTGAGGTGTGATTCATCACCATATCCATCAGAATTCGGATATGGTGCTTCTTTGCTTCGGCGACGAGGTGGTCGAAGTCCGCCATGGTTCCATACTGTGGATCGATCGCCTCATAGTCCGAGATGTCGTATCCGAAGTCGACCTGGGGGGAGGGATAGACGGGTGTCAGCCAGATGGCATCAACGCCGAGCCTCTCCAGGTAGTCGAGGTGAGCGGTGATGCCCTTCAGGTCGCCGATTCCATCGCTGTTTGTGTCCTGAAAGCTGCGCGGGTAGATCTCATAGATCACCGCGTTCTTCCACCAGTTTTCGAGGTTGGAGCTGGATGCCGCAGGCGGTTGTTGTGCGGCGTCGTGAGACGAGGATTCTCCATAGACAGCCAACGTCCCCACCCCCGCAACGAGGGCGAGTCCGCAGGCCGCGATGCGTTTGGTCCAGTGCATTGCGGTCTCCTGTGTTGTGTCCGTTACTCGTTGATTCGGCAACGGTGTGTCGGGAGAAAACTATCACAAAACCATGCGGTTGGCGCAGGGATTTCTGGGCCAGAGATGGGTTAATGGGCCTTCTGTGCGGCGGTGTTGGCTTTCTCGCCCGGACGCTCTGGGGAGGTCTGTTTCAAGCGCCCCAGGTCGACTCCGATTTCGGGTGCGTCGCGGCTCCCGCGGATATGAATGGGGATGAGGGCGCCTGCACCATCACGGCGGAAGTAGCGATCGACAGGTTTGAGCAGGAATCCCTTCCAACCGCCGACGATCCGGGAGACGGTGGCATCCATGCGCGCGGCTCCCTCGAACTTGATGTGTCCGCTGAAGGCGATGCTGCCATTCAGCGCGACGCTGGCCCCGGGCACCGTGTATGTCAGATCAGGCAAGCCGATGATGCCGCGGTCCACATGAAAGGCGCCTTCCATCGTTGAACGAATGGAGTTTGGGTCGGTGTTCTTCATGGCATCGGGACGACCCTGACCGCGCAGACTCAACTCCTCCACCCGGTCCTGGATTCTTTCGTTGGTGAAGAGGGCATCCTGGAGTTTGAAGCTGCCATCGAGTTTCATGCGCAGATGTACCGGTTGCGGCCCGGGCGGGATATGCAGGTTTGCATGCGCTGCGACCGGTCCCACCAGAAGGGGATTGGCGGAGTGGCTCACCAGACGCATGAAATCCTCCAGGTGTCCGCGATCGACCTCGACGTTCAAATCGATAACGTGGCCTGAACGAGGAGCGTTCTTCGGCAGCATCGGCGCGGCGGGCACGGCGGGGGCGGGAGTTTCGGCCGCCTTACCGGCGGAAGGCTTCTGCAGTTTGCTTTCCGAAATCGCCGCGACGGGCGCCGGGCTGGCGGCGATGATTCGCACCACCTTTCCGCGCGTAGTGAAGTGCGAACGCCCGAGGGTGGCCTCCACCGGCTCAAGCCACGTGTCTCCATCCGTGGCGTCGACGCGCGCGTGGAATTTCGCCACCAGCGGGAGGTCATTCCCGAAGCCGGTCAGGCGGAAATCGGGCACGTTGGCATCGCCTTCCGCGGTGATCTGGCGGAGCGTGCCTTCGTAGGTTCCGCTGGAGGAGAGAATGCCCGCGATTCCGTTGAACGTGCTCAGGTCGGCATGGTCGAAGAGATATTTCCCGGTGACGGGCGAGCCGCCGGGATCGCTGACGAGCCACGGACCGAAGTCACCCGCGGTGTGGATCACGCCCTGGGGCCGGGGATTGGTCAGCTCGGCCTGGAAGGCGATTGGCTTGCCCACGGCGACATGCGACAGCTGCAGATGAGCGATGGGGAACTCCAGTGGAGCACGATTCGGCTTGTCTGTCTGCAGCAGGATGTCTCCTCCCTCGCACACGACTCTTTCGACGGTGACGTTGGCCAGCGACGCCGGGGTTCCCGGTGATTCCTGAGGCGACCTCGTCGCCCGTATGCCGGCCTCGGGATCGCGCCCCGAGTGGGGAGGCACCACGATCTTGAGATCTTTCAGGCGAACCTCCGAGATGCGCAGATGCTGCATCATTTCGGAGCGCAGGGGGAGGTGGAAGCTGAAGTCTCCCAGGTCGATCAGGGGTAGTGAACCTGGCGTGGTCTCCACAGGAAGATCGCTGCCCTGAAGGTTGGGCGGCCAGATGCGCAGCCCCTTTCCCTGGGCCCACAATCCCCACTCGCCCGATTGCCCGTGCTGTACCGCGACGTGAAAGGAGGCGAGTTCCACGCGGGTGTGGAAGTGCTGGGCGAGCTCATCCACGATGCGCGCGCGAACGTACGGTTCGAAGCGGCGAGCCGCGATGGTGAAGATGGCCGCCGTGACGGCGATGCACACAAATGCCGCGCCCGTGACCCACAGGATCCACTGATGGCGATGCCAGGCGGATCGCCGGTCAGGGTTGACGCGCAGAGTGCTCGACATCGACAAAGTCCCCCGGCCTTGTTCCGTACGCGCTCCTCAAAACTGCGCGATTCCGAGAAGAAGGCACCACTCGCGATTCGGACAGACAGAGGTTTGATGCAGTCTGCTGCTCGATAGGTGGCGGGCGAGCCGGTTTCGGGGGTGCGTTGCCTCAATTTCACGAGTTGACCGGCGCAAAGAGCGAGGGTGCGGCCGGTGGTAGACTTCAATCCACTGTGAATGTGCTGATCGAAAAGCTGGTCAAACTGCAAGCGGTGGAGCTTGAGCGGGCGCGGCTCGCGCAAGCAGGCCGCGTGCTTCCCTCGGAGATTGCCCAAGCGGAGGCGGGGTTGACGAAGGCGAACGGACAGGTTTCCGCGGCCTCCGATGCGCTTGCCCGGGAAGAGACCCTGCGCACCCGGCAGGAACGAGACGTCGCCCAGCATCGCCAGCGCGCCGGGCGTCTGCGCACCCAGCGCGACAACGTGACGACTCCGGCGCAGGCGGATGCCCTTGAGCACGAGCTCACGTTTGTAGAGTCTGAGATCGATCGGCTGGAAACGGAAGAACTGGCCAGCCTGGAACGGAGCGAAAACTACGAGCTGGAGCTGCAGCAGGCGCGAGCGCAGCTCGAGCTCATGGCGGGCGCCCTCGACAAGACTCGCGAGCGCGTCGCCTCGCGCCAGAAGGAGATTGCGCAAGAACAGGCCGCGCTCGCCTCGGAGCGGGAGTCCATCCGTAAAGAGATTGAGCCGGATTGGCTGACGCGCTTCGACCGTCTGTTTGCGAGCCGTGGCAGCGCCATGTCCCGGGCGGAGCACCAGCAGTGTACGGCCTGCCGTATGGGGATTCGGCCACAGATCTGGAACCAGGTTCGGGAGGGCGAACTTCTCACCTGCGACAGCTGCGGACGCCTGCTTTACTTTGACCCAACGATGGTTCCCGCCAAGGAACCGGAGACGGAGCCCGCACGCAATGCAGCGCCGCCCGCTGTTCCCAAGCCTCGCCGGGTCGGATAAGCCGTTCTCTGAGACTGATGTGATGCTTTCTGCGAGACTGAAGCGGATTTCCTGCGTTGTTCTTCTGGTTGTTCTGTTGCCAATTGCCGCTGCCAGCGCCCCGCCCAGTGCAGCTCCCAAGAAGGCGCTCCTTGAATTCCACAGCGGATTCTGGATCAATCTTCATCACTTCCTGTATGTCGAGGCGCGCAGCACGCTTGCGCAGAAGAGCGCGCGTGATCCTGTCTTCAGTTCAGCGGATGAGGGAGAGCTGCGTCGGCTCAACCCAACCGAGCTTTCCGCCTGGGACAAATCGGTGGCGTATTACGCCTCTTCGCTTGCGGGGAGAGATCTCCTGTTTGACGACGGGCTGATTGCGGTGAAGAACGCGCTGGAGGACGCGGAGTCGTCGACCGATCTGGCACAGGCTCCAATCTCCCCGGAGCTGAAGGAGGCACTGCGGCGGGCAGCCCCCATTTACCGCGCACACTGGTGGGCACGACACGACGCCCAGAATCGCGCATGGATAGCGCAGGTTGAGCCGCTGGTGTCGCAATACGGGGACGGGATCGCGCAAGACCTCGCACGCATTTATGAGGAGCCCTGGCCGCAATATCCTGTGCGGGTGGATTCCGTGGTGTATGCCAACTGGGCCGGCGCCTATACCACCACCGAGCCAACCCGGCCGACGATCTCCTCCAGCGATCCGGCGAACCAGGGTACGGCGGCGCTGGAGATTGTCTTTCACGAGACATCCCACGGCATGATCGACAAGGTCTCGAGAGCCCTCCGCACGGCCGAGGCCGGTGTGAATACAAAGAGGACGGCTGCGCCGTTCCGCGCCGGCGCCCTCTGGCACGCGGTGCTCTTCTATACGGCCGGCGAACTCGTGGCGGAGCGTATCTCCGGGTACGTGCCTTACGCGGAGAAGAATGGTTTGTGGGCTCGAGCCTGGCCGGAACCGGCTCGCACCCTTCTCCAGCAAGATTGGAAGCCGCACATGGCGGGCTCCGCATCGCTCCAGGTCGCCGTCTCTCAATTGGCCGCGGACCTGGCGGCTGCACCCGGTCGCTGAGGCCCTTTCGCCTGCAGGTGCTCTTAGAATGTTTCGAGGAGCCCGCATGCGCCGCATCTGCGTCGATATGGACGAAGTGATGGCTGACACCCTGTCAGAGCATCTTCGCCGCTACAACCAGGAGTTCGACGAGAGCCTTACCCCCGAAGATCTCACCGGGAAGGGCCTTTGGGAGATGACACCCCTCGATCGTCAGCAGCAATTGCGCGCATTTCTGGACGCAGAAGACTTTTTCGAAGATCTGCCGTTGATGCCGGGTGCGCAGGAGGTGCTGAAGGGACTGAGCGAGCGCTTCGAGATCTTCATCGCGACGCAGGCCATGTCGGTGCCCAATTCACTTGGTCCCAAGTATCGATGGCTGCAGCGCCACTTTCCCTTTATTCCGCCGACCAATTATGTATTTTGCGGGAACAAGAGCATTCTGCGCGCCGATTATCTGATTGATGATCTGCCCCGCAACCTGCAGCGCTTCGAGGGTCACGGAGTGCTTTACACCGCACCCCACAACAAGAATGTCACCGGCTTCACGCGCGTGGACGACTGGCAGCAGGTAGCCCGGTTCTTTGCCACGGAGCGCGATTGACCGATTATTCCTCGAAAGGAATCTCGCGGCGAGGAGCTACTTCCTCACGCTTTTCTGGAAGGGGGCGCCGGAACTGCGCCACAATCGACGCCAGGAACGCGATGATGGCGAGCAGCAGCCCGATGAAGACCAGGCCGAGGCCGATAAGCATGGGCGCTCCAGCGGTCGTGAGATTCAGCGCAATGTGGTTTGCGGAGAGATCGGTGCTGAAGTTCAGCCCTGCATTCCCAGTGCAGTAGGCGAAGAGTACCCATAAACCCGCGGTCAAGAACACCACGACCGCAATGAACAGCCGAGCTAATCTCATCTGCGAACCTCAGAGCACGCGGCGCCCGAAAGAGGACCCCACGAGTGTCCTGCTATTGAGACGCTGCGGGAGGGTCGGCGGTCCCTGAGTTTCTTTTGGAGCGTTCTCGCCGTGTGACCCCCAAAAATACAGTTGCACCGTCGACGGCAATCGTGGGAGCGGCATCCAAACCACGTCCGATTAGGTTTGCGCCTGCGCGAGGTCGGTTGCTCCCTGTTATCACGCCGGCGCGCTTTGTCTGGGTGCTACCCTTCCACCGTAGTCCAAGCGAGGAGACAATCCATTGCGTAACTGCTTGTACCACTTTGCCGCCGCGACCACACTCTTTGCAGGATCCCTTTGCAGCCTTGCCCAAAACTCATTTCATCCTCTGCAAACTCCCCAGATTGCGCACCTCTATGCCGCGCCGGAGGGCATAACTGCGCCGGCCACGGATGCGCCCAATGACCCGGTTGCCGACCCGAGGGCCATCGTTGTCCTGAAGAAGGCGCGGTTCACCGTACTGACGCCGCAGCTCATCAGGATGGAATGGGCGGCCGATGGAAAATTCGAAGATCATGCCAGCCTGGTGTTTCTCAACCGCCGGCTGGCGGTACCACACTTCGAGAAGTCGATCGCTGCGGAGAACGAGCGCCTGACGATCAAGACCTCTGCGCTGACGTTGACCTACACGCCGAAAGCGGACCAGGACGGCCGATTCACGGCGGAAAGTCTGTCCGTTTCGCTCGATATAGGCGACAAACTCGGCGTCTGGCGTCCGGGGATGACGGATGACCAGAACCTGATGGGGACCACGCGCACTCTGGACGGGGCCAACGGCGACAAGACGCGCGAGCCAATCGAACAGGGGTTGATTTCGCGTTCTGGCTGGGCGCTGGTTGACGACTCTGCGCGGCCTCTGTTCGACTCGGCGGATTTCTCGTTCCGGCAAGGGGAAAGCAGCCCCTGGCCGTGGGTGATCGAGCGCCCAGCCGGGGAGCGGCAGGACTGGTACTTCTTCGGCCATGGACAGCAGTACAAGAACGCTCTCAGCGACTTCGTCAAGGTGGCCGGCCGGATTCCGCTGCCGCCACGCTTCGCCTTCGGAGCCTGGTGGTCCCGCTACTGGGCCTACTCCGATCAGGAGATCGACGAGATTGTCCGAGGCTTCCATGAAAACGATGTGCCGCTCGACGTGTTCGTCATCGACATGGATTGGCATCCGACGTTCGGCATGAACTTCTCCAAGACGGACGCCTCCGGTCATTCCCTGGGCTGGACAGGGTACTCCTGGAATCGGCTGCTCTTTCCCGATCCTGATCAGTTCCTGGCCAAACTCCATTCCAATTCTCTGAAGACCAGCCTGAATCTTCATCCGGCGTCTGGCATACAGCCGTGGGAAGACAGCTACCCGGAGATGGCCAAGGCCATGGGGGTGGATCCGGCGACGAAGAAGTACATTCCCTTCGACATCACCGACAAGCGATTCACGACCAATTATTTCAACCTGGTGCTGCACCCGCTGGAGAAGCAGGGCATTGATTTCTGGTGGCTGGACTGGCAGCAGGAGCCCACGACGAGGATGCCGGGCGTGAGCCCGACCTGGTGGCTGAACTACGTCCACTTCACGGACCAGCAGCGCGAAGGCAAACGCCCGCTCCTGTTTCATCGCTGGGGAGGCTTGGGGAATCACCGCTACCAGATCGGCTTCTCCGGGGATACGGTATCGGTCTGGCCTTCGCTGGCGTTTCAGCCATGGTTCACGGCTACGGCGGCCAACGTGGGGTACGCCTACTGGTCCCATGACATAGGCGGGCACATGCCGGGCGCCGTCGACCCCGAACTCTTCACGCGCTGGGTCGAGTTCGGCGCCTTCAGTCCCATCCTGCGCACGCACACCACCAAGAACCCCGATTCCGAGCGGCGTATCTGGGCCTATCCCGAGCCGTTCTCCTCGATCCTGCGTTCGACCTTTCAATTGCGATATGCGTTGCAGCCTTATCTCTACACGGAGGCTCGCCGAACCTATGACTCGGGTGTCGCCTTCCTACGGCCCCTGTATTACGACTGGCCAACCGATGCACACTCCTACGAAAGCAAAGGCGAGTACGTCTTTGGCGAGCAGATGATTGTCGCTCCTGTGGTCACGCCGGTGGATAAAGTCACGGGGCTGGCGGCGGAGGATGTCTACCTTCCGGAGGGGAACTGGATCGAGTGGCCCACCGGCAGGCGACTCGCGGGCAAGAAGACGGTGCACCGCCAATTTTCCATCGACCAAATCCCGGTCTATCTCAAGGCCGGCGCGATCGTGCCGATGCAGCCGCCGATGGCCCACACAGCCCAGCGGCCGGTGGATCCACTGATCGTCAACGTATGGCCGCTCGAGCCCGGCGCCAGTTCGGCGTATTCCGTCTACGAGGACTCAGGGATTGGCGTCGAATATCAGCGAGGAGTCTTCGCCCGAACTCCGATCAAGGCTACGCAGAATGCCGACACTCTGCGGGTCGAAATCGGACCTGTGCAGGGCGGTTTCCCGGGGATGCTTCGCTCCCGAGCCTACGAACTCCGGCTTCCGGACGACTGGCCCCCCGAACGCGTGACGGTGAACGGGATTACGGTGGGTCATGCCGGCGCTGCGGGGCATACGGGATGGGGCTTTGAAGGGAACACTCTTACAACCTCCATCCCCATTCCCACTACGGGCGTTGAATCGCGCGTCATCATCGAGGTCACCCGCGCCGCGGGAATGACTGCACGGCGCAAAGAGATCGACGGGTTTCCAGGAGCGATGACGCGCCTTCGCGCAGTGTACGACGCCATGAACCAGACCTACCCGGTCGCTCATCCTCCCGATGAGCTGATCGATGCGATGCAGTCCGGGGATCGCCTGGGGTATCACCCCGAGAGCGCATCGGAAGAGATCTCTCACTTGCGCACGGTGCTGCCGCAGGCCCAGAACGCTCTGGAGGAAGTGGGCAAAGGATTCGCGGAAAGAGTGGATGTGGTGGCCAAGCGCGCGGTGAACGGAATTGCTCCCGAAACTATTCAAGCTCAGCGGCAGCAGCGCCTGGATGCGATGGCCCGCGCCAGCAAGCTGATGGGAGATCTGGGAAGATAGCTGACGCTGCCGGTTTGGCCCTGTTGCCTGCTCCTGGGTGACAGGGCCGGACCGACGCCGTGTTCCCGGCCGCCGTATAATCGCTCCATGGCCGCGCCCCAGCCTCTCGGCGTTTCCGAGTGGGTGCTAGAACCCGTTCCCGTGGACACCGCGAGCAAGCTGGGTGCTCTTGAATCTCGCCTCGCTTCTTGTGACAAGCTCCTTGTGGCCTACTCGGGCGGAGTCGATTCAGCCTTCCTGGCCGCCACCGCACATCGCATTCTGGGGGACCGCATGCTTGCGGTTCTGGCAGACTCTCCTTCGCTTGCCCGCCGCGATCTACGACAGGCTCAAGACTTTGCTGCCGCCCAGGGAATTCCGCTCAAGACCATCCAGACCGAAGAGCTGGAACGGCCTGAATATCAGAAGAACGACGCCAACCGTTGCTTTCACTGCAAGACCGAGCTGTTTGCCGGGATGGAGGCTCTGGGAGCGCAGCTCGGGTTTCGGCAGATCGCTTATGGAATGAATGCCGACGATACGCGCGACTACCGGCCCGGCCAGCGCGCGGCCAGGGAGCACGAGGTGCTTGCACCGCTCGCTGACGCCGGTTTGACGAAGAACGATGTGCGCGTCCTGGCGCGCGCCGCCGGTTATGCCCTTTGGGACCGGCCGGCCGCCCCATGCCTGTCTTCGCGAGTCGAATACGGCCGCGAAGTCACCCGCGAGGTCCTCGAGCAGGTGGAGCGCGCCGAGGAGGCCGTTCGCGCCCTCGGCTTCCGCGAGTTCCGCGTCCGCCACCACGGCAATCTTGCCCGGGTCGAAATCGCCCGCACCGAGCTGTCCCGTGCTCTGGACGTGGAGGTTCTTGACGCCATCACCACCGCGCTAAAGCAGGTTGGCTACCAGTACGTCACCCTCGACACCGCTGGCTTCAAAAGCGGATCGCTCAACGCCGTCCTCCCCGCCGAAGTCCTCCTCCGCCGCGGTGCATAATGATCCCCCAAGATACGAACGAGCAAATCCTACGAATTTTTGCGAGGGAGTTCAAAGGCCGGGTATCGTCGTGCGAACTTTACGATGCAAATGCGTGTACATACCGATTTGATGCAGATTGGAAACCCATTCCTGTGAAAGGAGAGCCCTTCTCCAAGCGAGCTCGATTCAACTGGAACGGCAGAAAGGTCACGCTGTGGTCTAGCAGGACCTTCCTTCAAGAGTGCGTTGAAGGGTCCTTCGGCCCGGCCATATTCTCGATCAATGTGAAAGTTCGAACTGGCGATCGATCTCTCTTCGCCGCCAACATTCAAGCGGATCAAGCCCAGCTCCCAATTTTTACGCAGGACGGTCGACTTTCGCATGTACACACGAGGCTCCTCGAACAACCCGGACTGAGCGCTTTGCTCGCCCACGCGCGACTGCAAGAGGAGGAAGGCGCTGTCTTCACTGCTGGAAACATTGGCATCTACTTGAAGTGCCCTGATTACCAGAGGGCTCGTTCTGTGCTTCAAAAGGTGATCGATCTGGCCGATGCAGCAGAAATTCCAGAAGAGCGCTTAGACTTATCGCTCCTTCCCGCAGAGTTCCATTCGCTTATCCCGTTGATTCAGACGTGGGCGATCTCAGATGACCTGGACCGAGAAGACGCACTCGAGTCATCTTCGGATGCTGAATTGAAGAGGGTCTTCGCCGAAATCGAACCGTACCTTCCATCGATCAATTCCTATCTCGACGCGTTTGGAGCGGAACCGCCGAACGAACAGGCATCTGCCTTGGAGACTATGGCAGAATTGGCCGCGGAAATTAGGCTGAGGCTCGCAATTTAGAATCACCTCGATGCGTATTGCCTACCTCGACTGCTTCTCGGGCATTAGCGGTGACATGTTCCTTGGCGCCCTGGTCGACGCCGGGGTCCCCCTCGAACTGCTCGATTCCGCCGCGCAAGCGCTGAATGTGGGCGTGCGTCTCGAGGCGCGCAAGGTGGTTCGCGGCGGGCTCACTGGCACCAAGGTAGATGTTCTCGCGGGCGATGCGTCGGCCGCTCCGACCCAAAGTCATTCGCATAACCATAGCCACACGCACGCCCATCGCCACGATGGGGTGACGCATACCCACGAGCACAGCCATCCGCACACGCACACTCACGCGGAAGCTCATGATCACGCGCACGCGCACAAGCACCAGCACGACCGTGCGCATCCGCATGAGCCTTCCCAGGAGGCCGTACCAGCGCCTGTTCACGAGCACGAGGGGCATCGCAGCCTTTCCACCATTCTCGGAATCATCGATGCCGCCCCGCTTTCGCCTGCCGTGAAGCAGTACGCCACCCGCGCATTCCAGCTCCTTGGCGAAGCGGAAGCCGGCATCCATTCCATTCCCATTGATCGCGTGCACTTCCATGAGGTGGGTGCGGTTGACACGATCGTTGACATCGTCTGTGCCGCGGCTGGTGCCGAACATCTGGGGGTCGATCGATGGTTCGCCTCCCCGCTCAATGTCGGCAGCGGCACCGTGCAATGCGCTCACGGCACCCTGCCGGTGCCCGCGCCCGCCACGCTCGCGCTGATCGGGAATGCGCCGATGTATGCCGCGGGACCGCCGATGGAGCGAGTCACGCCCACCGGTGCTGCGATTCTTCGCATGCTCGAAGCCAGCTACGGTGTTTTGCCGGCAGTCCGCGCCAGCAGCACTGGATATGGCGCAGGGGGTCGGGATACGCCCGGGCAGCCCAACCTCCTCCGAATGATCGTCGGAGAACTCGGCGCCGAGAACGCCGTTGATCCCGGCACGGAACAGATCGCCATTCTCGAGACAGTCGTTGATGACTCGACCCCGCAACTGATTGCCTGGGTCTCCGAGCAACTGCTCCATGCTGGCGCATGGGATGTTTATCGCATCCCCGTGCAGATGAAAAAGGGCCGTAGTGGTGTGCAGATCACGGTCCTCTGTCATCCCGAACGCCTCTCCGCGTTACGTGATCTGCTCTTTCGTGAAACGACCACGATTGGCGTGCACTGGCGTATCGAGAACAAGCTTGCTCTGCCGCGCGAATTCGCGGAGGTAGTTACCCCCTGGGGTCCGGTCCGCATCAAGATCGCGCGCGACACTGCTGGCGCGGTCTCCAACGCGTTACCGGAGTATGAAGACTGCCGCCGAATCGCCGAGCAGCATCACATTCCTCTCAAGCAGGTGATGCTCGAGGCCTCTCGCGTCTATTCCGCCAGCGCTGATGGCTCCCCGCAACCATCCTGAGCGAGGGTTGGTCGCACCAGCGCAGACACCACGGCCGCTTCGTCGCATCGAACCTGGCAGCAAGTACGCAGTCGAACCTGGAGAAACATGGACCGCGCCCAGATCGAATCTCTCCTCCACGAAGTCCGCGAAGGCCGAACCGCCATCCCTGATGCTCTCGATCGCCTGCGCGATCTCCCGTTTGAAGACCTGGGCTTCGCCAAGCTCGATCACCATCGACCTTTGCGCACCGGCATGCCCGAGGTCATCTACTCCTCCGGAAAGACCGTCGCGCACGTTGCGCACATCTTCAAACATATGGCCAGCCACGGCGGCAACGTGCTGGCTACCCGCGCCACACGCGACTACTACAACGCTGTGGTTGAAGCAGAACCGTGCGCCGTATTCCACGAGACTGCTCGTTGCATCACGCTTGATCAGGCGCCTGCCCCGGCGGGGAAGGGAACAGTTGCCGTCGTGTGCGCCGGCACCAGCGATCTGCCGGTCGCGGAAGAGGCCGCAGTCACCTCGCGTCTCATGGGCAATACTACCGAACTCATCGCGGACGTGGGCGTGGCCGGCATCCATCGCCTGCTCGCTCAGCGAAGCGCGCTTCAATCCGCTCGAGTGCTGATCGTCTGCGCCGGCATGGAAGGAGCCCTTCCCACAGTTGTGGGTGGCCTGGTCAATGCTCCCGTGCTTGCGGTGCCCACGAGCGTGGGCTACGGGGCCAGCTTCGGCGGTCTCGCGGCGCTGCTAGGCATGCTCAATACGTGTTCACCTAACGTGTGCACGGTCAATATCGATAATGGCTTTGGCGCAGCGGTCATCGCCACCCTCATCAACCGTTTGTAGCGGGGCGCTTCATGGTCTTCACACGGCGCCTGCGTGACCGTATTCGCAGCGGAGAGATCACCGTAAGCATTCGGTTCTGGAAGACTCCGCGGGTCCGCGTCGGTAACCGATATTCCATGGAAGAGGGTGCGATCGAGATCGACTCCATCGAACAGATCGAGCTGCCCGACATCACCCCGGATCTCGCCAGAGAATCGGGGTTTCTCGGGGTCCTCGATCTGCTCAAGGTCGCAAAGCATGGGAGTGGTGAGAATATTTACCGCATCTGCTTCCACTACATCGCGCCTCGAACTGGGAGAGCGCAGACAAAAAAGACTCAGGGCCGCGGCGCCGCTTCTTCCGCCGTGTCCAGCCAGCCCCGCCGCAGCTTCTCGGCGGCGATACCGGACAAATAAGGCTTGATGTCCAGCACCGGGGTTCCATCCAGCATGTCCAGGCCTTTGACGTGCAGGGTACCGCCCTCACGGCGCAGCAACTCCACAACCGTGAGCGCGACCGGATTGGGGCGGAAGGGCGATCGCGTCGCAAAAACGCCGTGCTCTTTGTGATCGATCGGCGTAGGTCCGGTTAACTCGACTCTGTCGGAGCGGTCGAAGACCCAGATCACGAAGAGGTGCGAAAACCCCTCGATGTCCAGCAGACCGGGTTCGAACTCCCGCAGAACTTCGATCGTTCCCTCCGCGTCATGTTTTGCCCCAAGGCCTCGGGGAACGTCGCCTGGCTGCGAGTACGGACTTCGAACAAAGCCGATGGGCTTCGGGATGAACATGGTGAGCCCTCCGCTATTCATCCTAGCGTCCGTTGCAGCTCCTCCATTGTCAAACCTCGGCCCGGAAGGTGCTTCCCAACTCCTCGCCGAGGCCGAAATAGTGCCGGAAGTTGTAGATGAGCGGCTGCCACTTGCCAGGATCGATGTAGTGTTCCTTTAGGACGTAATCCTTGCGAACGTGAACGCGCAAAATCTCCACCTCGACCGACGCCGCGCCACCGAGCTTATGTACCCGCGCTTCCCCGGTCAGGTGGTGAATCGAGCGGGTAATTGCTTCCATCTGTACCGGGCATTCCTGCACGCGTGGAACTGGGACTACTTCGCCTGGCAGGGTCGTGAAGTCCCCAGCTGTGAACTTGTCCTTCTCGAAGCGGAACTTGTCGCGTTTGTCCTCCGGGACAGGATTCTGGCCGGTGAGCGGAGCCAATGCCTCCACCTGCCGCCACATGTCGGGGGAGGGGAGATTCACAACACATTCCGGCCGTTCCTGAAGGTTTTTTAAGGTCTTGGTTTCGGTAAGGAGGCCCAATGTCATCGTCCAGCCGAGCGCCCAGAATGAGGAGATCGGGGCCAGGTTTGGGGTTCCGTCCTCATTCAGCGAACTGATCAGTGCAACCGGATTGCCGAAGTAAAGAATCTTGGGTGCGATCGTGACAAATTCCTCGCTTGGGGTCATGGTGAGTACGATGACGAGCTACCCCCCGATCGCAGTCATCCGCTGTCACAAATTTTTCTACATTCGTCACAAGCTGAAATTACACTTGTGAAAGCCGAGCGGAGGGGCAGGAAGGACGAGGGGTCCTGTCCTGTGAACGGAATCCTGCCGGTGCAAGACTGGCGGCGCGCGAGCGCCGCCGTTTTTCTGGATACGCTTCCGATCCGCTTGAGACCCCCCCATGGCGCCTAAAATTCAGGGTTCTAGAAAAGAGCTTCGTTTAGCCGAAAGGAAAGGGTGCGATGCATTAACGGCCGGAAGGTTGAAGGCTCGGCCCTACAATGGGCGCTATGGCAAAAAGCATGCCGAAGGGCCTTTCGCTGGTCGTCTTGTCAGTTGCAGGGTTTCTATCGCTTATCACCCCCGCTCGTTCACAGCCGGATCGTGCCACCGCGGACGGGATGCCGGACCTGCATTGGCGGATGATCGGTCCCTTTCGGGGCGGCAGGACGCGGGCCGCAACGGGGGTTCCCGGCCAACCCAACGTGTTTTATGTCGGCCAGGTCAATGGGGGTGTGTGGCGCTCGGACGACTTTGGACGCACCTGGGTGCCGATCTTCGACGGCGAAGGAACTCAGAGCATCGGGGCGATTGCGGTGGCTGCCTCCGATCCCAAGATTATCTATGTGGCAAGCGGCGAGGGACTCCATCGGCCGGACCTGTCGGTAGGAGACGGCATCTACCGGTCAGCCGACGCGGGAAAGACGTGGGAGCACCTCGGACTGCGGGAGGGACAGCAGATACCCGCGTTGGTCGTGGATCCGGCAAACCCTGACCGCCTATTCGCGGCGGTTCTCGGGCATCCGTACGGTCCTAATCCCGAGCGGGGCATCTATCGGTCGCAAGACGGCGGCAAGACTTGGGAGAAGGTGTTGTACAAGGGCGACCGCATCGGAGGATCCGACGTGGTGCTCGATCCTCGGGATCCAAACACGATCTATGTCTCATTATGGGAGGACACGCTGGGACCTTGGGAGGACGGCAACCAGTATGCCGGCACGGGAGGCGGCCTTTTCAAGTCGACCGATGGGGGCACAACCTGGAAGCAGTTAAAGGCCGGACTGCCTGAAAACCTGGTGCAGATCAATGTGGCCTTGGCGGCGAGCGACCCGCAGCGTCTGTACGCAACGCTATCAACCATGGCCGAAGGCGGGTATGGGCGCGCGGGCGGTCTCGGCTTCTATCGTTCCGACGATGCGGGCGAAACCTGGCGCAAGATCACGGATGATCCCCGGCCGGCCCTGAAGATTGGCGGCGGAGATTTGCCCGTCCCCGCGGTCGATCCTCAGAACCCGGATGTGGTGTATAGCGCCAGCATTGTGACAGAGCGCTCGACGGACGGCGGCAAGACATGGATGAGCCTTCGTGGCGCACCCGGAGGCGACGACTACCAGAACCTTTGGATCAACCCGCACGATCCGCGGATCATCCTCCTTGTCAGCGATCAAGGTGCCCTCGTCACAGTCAATGGAGGCGCAACCTGGAGCAGCTGGTACAACCAGCCGACCGCGCAGCTGTATCACGTAGCGGCCACGAACACCTTTCCGTACCAGGTGTGCGCGGGGCAGCAGGAGAGCGGTTCGGTCTGTACCTCCACACGGGGCAATGACGGAGCGATCACGTTTCGCGAGTGGCACCCTGCCGGCATTATCGAGTATGGGTACGCGGCCCCGGATCCCTTGCACCCAGGCATCGTCTACGGCGCCGGACGCACCGAGGTTTCACGGTATGACTCCGCCACCGGCGAGGTTCAGAACGTCACCCCTCTCCCCGTCCGCAAGCGCGAATTCCGCGCCGACCGGACTGAGCCGATCCTGTTCTCGCCGATCGACCCACACGTGATGTACTACGCGGCCAGTCGTCTCTTCAAGACGACCGATTACGGCCACAGCTGGCAGACGATCAGTCCCGATCTCTCCCAGGATCATGCGGGCCAGCCCGCAACCCTTCCTCCGCTCAACCCGGAACAGCAGGCGCGGCGCCGCGGCGCCATCTACGCCGTTGCGGCTTCCTACAAAAATAGCAACACCCTCTGGGCTGGCACAGACGACGGGCTCGTATGGATTACGCGGGACGGCGGTACTCACTGGCAGAACATTACTCCTCCGGGCGTGACCCCGTGGAGCAAGATCGCTCAGGTAGACGCTTCGCGGTTCGATGATGACACCGCCTATGTGGCGGTAAACCGGATGCGTATCGACGACTGGTCCCCGCACGCCTTCAAGACGCACGACGGTGGAAAGACCTGGACGGCGATCAATGCGGGGCTGCCAGAGGGTGCGCCCGTCGATGCGGTGCGCGCCGATCCAGTGCAGCCGGGCCTGCTCTACGCCGCCACGGAACGCGCTGTCTGGACGTCATTGGACGATGGCGCCAGTTGGTTGCCGCTGCAGTACAACCTCCCGCACACGTCCATGAGAGACCTGCTGGTCCACGAAGACGACCTCGTCGTGGCGACTCACGGCCGATCCTTCTGGGTCCTCGACGATATTGCACCCCTGCGCGAGCTCGCCGCCAATAAGGGAAGACCGAGCGGCATGTTGTTGAAGCCGGCTGCGGCATGGCGGGTCCGGCGGGATAACTACACCGACACGCCGCTCCCCGCCGATGAGCCCATGGGTGAGAATCCCCCCGATGGCGCCCTCATTGACTTCGCTCTTCCCAAGGATGTCACCGGCCCCGTCACTCTCGAGATACTCGACAAGGGAGGCGCGCTCATTCGCCGCTATACCAGCAATGACCCCGTCAAGCCCGGCGACGAAGAGCTGCACAAAGACCTTATTCCCTCCTACTGGCCGCTGATCGCCGGCCCGCTGCCTGCCACGCCCGGCATGCATCGCTGGGTGTGGGACCTGCGTGCGACAAAGCCCGCATCCGGTCGCTACGAATACCCCATCGCGGCGGTGCCACACCGCACGCCGAAGACGCCGCAAGGCCCGCTCGTGCTCGCAGGAACCTACACCGTGCGCCTGACCGTCTCCGGCAAATCCGAAACGCAGCCCATCACCATCAAGATGGACCCGCGGGTTCACACCACCGCGCCAGAGCTCGAGAAACTCCACGCAGAACAGGTGAAGATGGCCTCCGCTCTGGATGCTCTCTCCAAGGCGGACCTCGCCGCACACGCCATCGCAGAACAGCTCGGTCAGGACGCCAACAAGTCGGTCGCCGGCATCGATCCTTTCGTTGCTAAAGCGAAGGAACTCATAGCCGGCGCCGAAGGGAAGGGCAGCGCCCCGGGCGGCGAATCCGAGGGCCTCGATGATATCGCGGGAGAAGCCGGCCAGATCTACGGAGAACTAGCCCAGTCCGACGAACCGCCCACGGTCGTGCTTCTTACTGCGGCCGCGCACGTGACAGAAGAAGAACGGGAGATCCTGCCCAAGTGGAAATCCTTCTTGGCGAAAGACCTCCCGGCGTTGAATCGCCTGTTGCAGCAGGCGGGCCGCCCGGCGATCGATTTGGGCAAAGAGCCGGAAGACATGCCCGACAGCGGCGACGAAGACTGATCTTTGGCAGCGAAGACGTGCTCGTTCTTGCTTCGCCTTCTTGCTCTCAGCAGGAAGATGGGTGCCCCATCCTGAACACGGCTTCCTCGTGTTTAGGGTGGGATGGCACGAACCCTCACCCTCTCAATGCGCTTGTCATTCCGCAGGCCGCGTAAGCGGCCGAAGGAATCTGCAGTTGTTGTTGTTCGAACTGATCGTCACCGGAACGCGTCAGTATTGGGAGAGAGCTAAAAGCTAAAAGCTGCCGTCATCCGATCAGCCGAAATCGCCTTCATCCCCCACATCTCCACCCGAATCTCCTTACCCCCCGTCGTCACAACCTCCAGCTCCGTAGCCCCCGGCGTCAACGTATACACCCGGCTGGTCAGCGCCTCGCGTCCTCCAACAAACGACTCAATCACGCTGCCATCCAGAAACAGCCGCAGCGTCGGATGCGCCCAGGGCATTCCCGGCAAGGGAAACGTCACATCCCCGCACCGCACCTCCTTCGCGCTTGTATCGATCGCCAGCTCCCAAGCCGGCCTGCCATCCACCAGCAATCGCACCGTAGTCGTCGCCGCATTCGAAATATCTCCCGGCACCTGCAGCTCAATCGCCAGCTCGCTCAGCTTGCGCCGGAACGGCGCCGCCCGAGACACTACAACCTCCTCCCGCGCCCCCCGGAGCGATTCGACCTCCTTCGCCGGATTCATCTCCAGCTGTCCCTGCGCCCCGATCGTCAGTACCCGCGGCAGCGACATGCACCCAGCCCAGCCAGCGGCTTTCAATTCTGCATCGGGCCGCGTCTCTCGAATCCATCCCCACAGAATCCGCCGGCTATCCGCAGCCTCAAAGCTCTTCGGCGCATAGTAGGCGCCATGATCCAGCACCCCGTCCCGCCGCGGCGCAAACCGCATTCCACTACGATCGTAGTCGCCTGTCGACCAGATCACCTTTCCCTCGGTCGAGTAGAACAGGCACGTCCGCTTGTCCACCGTGAAGAAGTCGGGACACTCCCACATCTCTCCCGAGTCGCACGGGTTCGCCGTCTGCTTGCCATTGGGCTTGCCCTCTGCCAGCTTGTGCAGATACTCCCAGGTGCGCAGGCCGCGCGAACGATACAGCAGCACGCACCCCCCGACTCCGCGTTCCCCCGAACCAATCCCGCAGTACCACCACGGCCCATCCCGCCAAGGACAGGGATCGCGAAACCCCGTGACCTTCATGCCTGGCGGTGGTGCGGGGATCACCGGCTGCTCCAGCTTCTTCCAGTGCAGCAACGCATCGTCCTCAGCCATCGCGAGCATTTGCGTCTCACGCAGCTTGTCGTTGCCGTCGTGAAGAGTGACTTGGTCAAGCGGTGCGTTTTGCACCCCCGTGTAAATGAACGCCGGAGTTCCGTGATACACGACCGCCGATCCGGAAAAGCATCCCTCACTGTCCGGACCGCCAGGGGTAGGCGCCAGCGCAATCGGCTGATGCCGCCAGTGAATCATGTCGGGGCTGACAGCGTGCCCCCAATGCATGTCACCCCAAACGGAGTCGCCAGGATTCAGCTGGTAAAAGAGGTGGTACTGCCCCTTCCAGAAGATCGGGCCATTCGGGTCATTCATCCAATTGTGCGGCGGCAGCAGGTGATAACTGGGGCGCAGCGGATCCTTCGCGATCGCCTCAACCTCTGCGCGAAGAGCGCGCGAGAGCGCCACTGCCGCGGCTCCCCCGCCGAGTGTCTTGAGAAACCTGCGTCGGTTCACGCCGGGAGAATAGCACATGGAACCCGGACCAGAGGCGTGCCCGAAGCCACGCCGGGACCGTGCGCGCCTGCCCGTGAAAAGACTAGAATCGCAGGACAGGTCCGGTAGAAATGCGCCCGTTGGAGTTCACAATCTCGTTGAAATTGCGATTCGTCGCTTTGTAATGCGTGTTGTAGTAGTCGCCCGTAAAGCGCCATGCCAGCCAGCGCGAGACACCCACGTCCAGTCCTGCCCCGACCGCGACGGCGAACGTGGTGTCACTCTTGATGTTGGGAAGCGCAGAACTGGTCAGGCGTGCGCTGCCCACCATGCCGTGAGCGAACAAGGTAGAGCGACCCACATGCGCTCCGACTTGCGGCCCCAGAAGGAAAAAGTACGCCTTCGGATTGAAGTTCGGCGCATCGTTGCGATAGAACCCGGATACGTCGCCCTTGATCCCCAAAAAAGTGCCGAGAATCGGGAACTTCAACGACGCGTCCCACCCGTTCATCCCCGCGGTGGAGACGCTGTTTTGCGTAGGATTGTACGTGTCGAACACGTAGGAGTATCCGCCATAGAGCTCGACGTTGGGAACATCATGGGCCTCATAGCGAGATTGGGCAAAGCCGCCCAGGGGCGCAGCCACCAAAACCGTGGCGATCGCTGAGAATACAAGCCTCCGAAGCATAAGGACACACCTCAACAACCTGATCTCGTGTTTCAGGCAGAAGAGGCAAGCAACTGCGCGCAGCGGGCAAATGGCCGGCAGGCGCAGGTTAAGAAATCTGAAGAACGGGCCCGAGGAGTGGTGAAATCTATCGCTGTCCCGCAGTCAGTTTGAGTGCGTAGGCATACTTGCAGGTTGCCCCAGACGGCAGAGTAGCCTCCAGCGCATCGGCGGTCTGCGCGAAGGTCACCTTACCGTTCGACCCGAGCAGCTCAACATTCGCGACTGGAAATCCCGCCCCCTCGTGGCCCGTGCCGAGAGCGTGGATGACGGCCTTGTGGTCTGAAGGGCACGCCATCCCCATGGCATAGACTACGTCGTTCTTCTTGGTAAAGCGGAAGTCTTCAGGAGTGTAAGGCTTGGTGTCCGTATCATGGAACGCGCCGCCCACTACCTTCGTGGGACCTTCTCCGAAGGTCTTCCAGTACGTGGTGCCGTAGATGGCTTCGCCGTTCACCCTCAACCACGCTCCCATCTCGCGAAGGGTTGATTGCACCTGTTCCGGGATCGTCCCGTCGGAGCGCGGCCCGAAGTTCAATAGCAGGTTGCCGTTTTTGCTCACGATGTCGATCAGTTGATGGACGAGAAACTCCGGCGATTTGAACGTGTCATGTTCGATGTAACCCCAGCTGGCGTTGCTGATCGATGTGTCCGTCTGCCAATGCTCGGGAATGATCTGTTCCGTCTGCCCGCGCTCGAAATCGAGAACTGCGGCCTTCCGGTTCAGGGAATAGTCTTTGAAATTAATCACCCCCGCGTACCCGTGAGCGGCGGCGTAGTTGTAGTAGAAAGCCGCGAAGTCGGTGACCGCTCGCCGAAAGTTGGGTTGGCCGATCCACCAATCGAAGTAGACGATCTCGGGCTTGTACTTCTCCACCAATTCGGTGTCGCGCGCCAGCCAGTCCCGGGTCCAGGCGTCGGACACGTAAGTCCAGTCGTTCACCAGGGCGTGCTCGTCGCCGCCGGGATCCATCCACTGGTGGGCGGGACCGTACAGAGACGCGTACTTAGGATCGTTCACATCCGAGCGGATGGCACGGCCTCCGTCGTAGAAGAAGTTATGTTCGGCGCGATGTGAGCTAAGCCCGAAGTGCAGCCCTTCCGCCCGTACAGCCTGGGCCAGTTCTGCAAGCGTGTCGCGCTTGGGCCCCATCTTCACCACTGTCCAGTCGGACAGGCCGGAGTCATACATCGAGAAGCCGTCGTGGTGCTCGGCAACAGGGACGACGTATTGCGCCCCCGCTTCCTTGAAGAGCTTGGCCCATGCGGCGGGGTCGAAGTGTTCGGCCCTGAACAGCGGAACCAGGTCTTTGTAGCCCTTCGCGTCATCGCCCTTGGCGAAATGCTCGCGGAAGTTCTTGTAAGCGCCTTCGGTGGGCTGGTACATGTTCCGCGGATACCACTCGTTCTCCGCGGCCGGCACCGAGTAAACCCCCCAGTGAATGAAGATTCCGAACTTCGCGTCCTTGTACCACTGCGGCTGCTGATAGTGCAGCAGGCTCGCCCAGTCCGCCCGGTATGGCCCGTTCTTCGCCTGCGCCTCGGCCTCCGCCAGAAGACGGTTCCGCTCGGAGTCGTACTTGGCCACGGACTCCTGCCACTCGCGGTCGATCTGGTCGGCCGACTTGACTCGCAGCGTGGGTGCAAGCGGGTCGGACTGCGCCGAGAGCATGGCGCCGGCCGACAACAACAGCAGAGAGAGGCAGAAGGGCGTAATCTTCATAACGCAGCATCGTAAAACCTTGCAGCCCTGCCCGGCAAAGTTCGCTTCACATTCGATTCAGATACGGCCCCACGAACCGAACCCCGCATCCGCGCTATGATGGAGGTATTACCCGCGTCTGAAATGATGTTCTCCCGCATTCTTCCCCTGGCCCTCGCCGGCACGCTAATCTCCGTGCCTGCCCTCCTCTGCGCACAAGCCACATCGTCCCAGGCAGCGGATGCAACCCCTACCGCCCCGCAGATTGTCGCCGCGATGCAGCAGCACAATCAAGCCCGCGCCGCCGCGCTCAAGCACTTTCACTCCCTCCGCCATTACTCGGTCGAATATCGCGGTTTCACTGCGAAAATCGCCGCCCAGATGGACGTGGATGCGGACTACGAGGCTGGGTCCGGCAAGTCCTTCAAGATCGTCTCTCAGAGTGGGTCAAAGCTGCTCATCGATAAGGTTCTCAAGCGCCTCCTCGAGAGCGAGACCGACGCGCAGAAGCAACATGCCGGTGACCTGACGCCCTCCAACTACAACTTCCAGCTGGTCGGCACCGAAGAGGTCGGGTCGCGCCCCGCCTACGTCCTCCAGGTCGAGCCAATCACTGATAACAAATATCTCTATCGCGGGAAAGTCTGGGTAGACGCGGCAGATTTTGCGGTGGAACGCATCGAAGCCGAGCCCGCCAAAAACCCTTCATTCTGGATTTCGAGTACAGCCATCCACCACCGCTATGAAAAGACCGGAGTCTTCTGGTTGCCTGCGCAAAACGAAAGTGACACCAACATCCGGGTCGGCGGCAAGGCGGTGCTGCGGATCGACTACGGCAAGTATGATGTGACTTCGACAGAGCCGGCGAGCGCAAGGGGAAATTGAATGCTTCACGGAGACGCGGAGATCACGCATGCCCAGCCACGCTGACCGGGTCATCGACTTGTCGTCGGAATCCAACACCAGCGCGGCCTACGAAAATCATGCCGTTGCCGGCGTCAACGATCACGTGATTCGCATCAGCGTGATGACTGAGCCATACCATTGGCACTGCCATCCCGACTCCGACGAGACCTTCCTGGTTCTGGAAGGCGGCCTCATTCTCGAATTTGAAGGCGAATCCGTCGAACTTCTTCCGGGCCACATGCTCACCGTCGAGCGGGGCGTCTGTCATCGCACCAGGCCCTTGGGAGAACGCTCAGTCAATCTCACATTCGAGCGAGCCGATGCGCGAACTGAGGCACTCCCGGCCCCGCTCGGTCCCTGACCTGCGCGCCCGGTCCCGCTCGGAGGACCGCTTCACTCGCGATCGAAGATCAGAATCCGTGGCTTGCTGGCGTTCTGTGGCTGCACCGTCATGGTCAGCGTCTTGGAATCGGCTGATAACTCCGCCTGTTGCGTATCGTAGGGCTTGTCCCCGATGGATTCAAATAGCTGTATCGCGCGCTCGTTCACGCGACGTCCGGACGATGCAAAGCTTGCCGGCATATTCACGCCCGTGATCGGATACCGCTTGCCGTCGAACTTCAGGCTCTTTGTGGTCTTCTGCGTCAGATTGATGAAAGAAAGGCCGTCGCTTTCGAATGCCTCAATCTCCAGCTCCAGCGGCGATGGAGGCGTGGTGTCCTCCCAGGTTCCGGCGAAACTTGCGTTCCCCGCGGTGCGCTTGAAGAGGTAATCCGTCTTCCTGATCGATCCATCCGCTTGGTAGCTGCTGAAGTGGTCTGTGAGCGTCGCGCCATCCGCGGAGAGCACCCATTCGGCGACGAGCATGATCCGGTCCCCCATCTTGCGCACCACCTTCCAGACATTCGGCTTTTCCGCGCTGACCGAAAGCGTTGTTCCAAAGACTCCGGGCTGGTCCGTGCCGTCGGCCACAATCGTCTCAGGACCTCCACCCAGGTCGAAGGTGTACCTCTTTCCGCCGTCGCTCGCCACCTTCATCTCGTCCCCGCTCCGACTGCGGGACGGGTCAAGCCTCCATCGTCCGATAAAAGGATCCGCCGCGGAGGTCCTTTGGGTAGCTTGAGCGGCCGCGGGCTCCGGCGTCGCATCCGAACAAACCATCATCGCGGCGCATAAAGAGGTAACTGCAAGCATTACGAACATAGGAATGATGACCTCTGCACTGAAAATTCCTTCCGTATCACGAATGCCCGTTCCTCCTGAGAGGTGTCATCCCGCAGTCCGCGCCAGCGGACGGAGGGATCTGCATTTGTTCTTGAAGTTGCCTCTTCATGCGGTTGGGTGCCGCAAAGCACCATCCATGACTGCAGTTATTGTTCCGGGACCTTCGGCGTCACCCAAGAAAAACGTTCTTAGGCGGGAGATGCGGCCGTCGAGACGGTCCCATCTTTATACCTAGGGAAGCATCTTCCGGATGGCATACATGGTTGACCGCCGCGCCACTCGTCCGAGAAGCGGCCTGGGTGCTGGTACAACCTCTGGCCCGGCGATATGCTGCGTCGCGCACGCGTCCTTGTAGTGCTCCAGAAGAATGCTGGTCGCGTGTCCCCAACTTTGGCGCGCGGCGTGGATACGCGCGGCTGCTCCGATTCTGGACCGGAGCTCAGACGATGCCATCAGCGAACGAAGGAGGGAAACGGCCTCTCCCTCGTCCTCGTAGAGCCTGCCGCTCACGCCATCGTCGATCATCTCCGGAATGCCTCCGGCACGCGCCGCCACCACCGGCAACCCCGATGACATCGCCTCCAGCACGACCAGCCCCAGCGTCTCCGTCCGGGAGGGCATGACGAAGATATCCGCCGATGCGTACGCCTCGGCGAGTTCCACGCCCCTCAGGAACCCGGCCATCACTACTGGCAGACCCTTGAAGTGCGCCTCCAGCTGTCTTCGGTGCGGTCCATCGCCCACCAGCGCGAGCCGCGCTCCCGGCAACTCTTGGAGCATCGGTTTCAGGCTCTCCAGGTTCTTCTCCGGCGAGAGCCGGCCGACATACAGCAAGAGAGGGCTCCCCGGATTGCCCCCGGTGAGCCGATCCCGCATCGTCGCCGAGAGCCGGCCCGGGCAGAACCGGGCGGTGTCCACGCCTCCCGGCCACAGCGCAACCCGTTCCACCCCGTGCGAGCGCAGCTGTTCGGCCATCGCCTGCGACGTGCAAAGATTCACAGATGCTCGCTTGTGTCGCAGGCGCAGAATCTTCCAGATATATGGCTCTAGAAACCCCAGCTTGTAGTACCGGAGATACGCGGGGAGATCGGTGTGATAGGAGATGACCAGCGGCAGCCGCAGTGCGCCACCGTCTTTGCCCCCGGAATAGTAAAGGCCGGCGATTCCCAGAAGCGCTGGGTCCGCCACGTGGATCAGGTCGGGCGCGAAGTCGCGGATAACATTGCGCAGCGAAGCCCGGGGAAGCGCCAGTCGCAATTCTGGGTAAAGCGGAAACGACCAGGCCTTCATCCCGGCAATCGCGGAATCCTGAAATTCCCGAAGGCCGCCGTCCGGCGCAACCACCAGCACGTCGTGTCCAAGCACGCGCAACTGGCGGATCGTCTCGCACAGTGTCGTAACAATACCGTCGATCTTGGGAACAAACGTCTCGGTGAAGAGCGCAACGCGCATCGTGCCTTCCGCCGAATTCACAAGGCTGCAACAAAGGCTACCACGAGAATTCGATGGTTGCGCGGGCCATCGCGCCGGATGACGATTTCTTCAGCAGTGGATTTACTGTTGCGCGATCAGCATGAACGGGTCCGGGGTCACCGTGCAGTTTCGTGCCGCATCCAGCGACCACGTCGAGCCATCCTTCAGCGTGATCGAGTCTACGCGGATCGATTGCACTGTTGTGAAACCGGGCAGGTCCAGATCCGCATACACGCTTCCATCCCCTTCGGTGGCGAAGGTCACATTGAGGGTCCGATGAATATCGGAGGTGCTGGCGCCCAGTACGAGCGGCATTCCACGTCCCCGCCCGGAGAGTCCCGCTGCGGTGATTGTGGCGCTAGCGATCTGCTCCAGGGCGGAAAACTCGCCTGGGGCGCCTTTGCCCAGAATGAGATGGATACGATGCACTGGCTTGTTCGACAGGATCGACGGCGCGTTGTCCGCCTTGCCTTCCGGCTTGTGCACGGATACTAGCCCGGCGCCGCTTCCCTGTTTTGCCTGCAGAGATACAGGACAGGAAGTCGCGCTTCCCCCCGTTACCTTGTGTGCGTCTGCGGTTTGAGCGCTGAGAAATGCAGGAAGAGCAAGAACTGCGAGCGAGAGCAGCATCGCGGGTTTCATCGTGGGCTCCTTTGCGGAAACAGGGCATGAAGCCGCGTACAGCTATACGATACGCTCCACCTCTGCTGCGGGCAACTCCCTGAGCCAGCGCCTCTTTGAGGTCATCGGCTGGAGAGCTGGATCCAGTTCCCATCCGGGTCTTTACCGTCGCAGAGAGCGAATACCTCGCCTATCCGCACCTTGCCGAACTTTGCGCCGCGCGCTGCCAGCGCAGCTCGCATAGCCGTCACATCCTCGACGTGAAACGCAATCTTCGGCCCTTTACGGCCCGGCGAGGACGGACCGGAATGGAGCGCGAGATTCACTCCTCCGGCCGCGAACTCGCGCCAGCCTGGTTCCTCCGTGACCAGCTCAAGACCCAGCACTTTGCCGTAGAACTCGGTCATCGCCTCCATCTGCGACGTGAAGAGAATGACGCGGGCGATCCTCATAGGTGCGCTCCTTCAAAAGCAGGGGCAGAGCTGAAAAGGCCTGCCAATGTTCTCGTTGTGATACCGTTACACTAGCTCGTCTGGCGCCGGCTCCGGTTACCCCGGTAAGTGCTGCTCAGAAGCGGAGCTTCCCGTGAGCGCGTCCAATGACTTGTGCGCCGCCCGGTGAAGAATCGGCGCCCCGGAGAGATCGGCCGAAGCCCAGGAATGTCACAGCAGCCGGAATTGTCGTCGCCCCCGATCCCCCCGCCTCCGCAATCCGGAGCTGTGCTCCCGCAAGCACCTGCGGCCATCACCAATTCGTCCCTCCCGCACGGCCACGGCCCACAACGCATTCCCCGCTGGCTGGAGCGCGCCGAGTTGTTCCTTCGCGTGCTTCTTCGCATGTACATCGGCTTGGCAGTTTGTTATGCCCCCTGGTCCCGCATCTTCTGGGATCAAAATCCTCTCTTCGTGCGCTATCCTACGCTCTCGGTGTGGGCCTCTCACGGTGCCATCCGCGGCATCATATCCGGTCTGGGACTTTTGAATCTCTGGATTGCCTTTCGCGAGGTGGTGCGGCACCGGGACGGTTGAACGAATGAACGAAAAGCAAGAACCTCAAAATCCTGCAAGTAGCGAAAACCAGTCGCAGACTGCATCCGCCGCCGATCCTTCCTTGAAGAGCTCTTTGTCACCGGATCTGCCGGCCGCAAAGATCTCCGGAAATAATCCGCCCCCGCCTCTCGAAGCAGCACCCCTGGCCTATGAGAATCCGTCGTTCCTCAACAGCGCCGACGGACGGCTGATCCGCATCATGGCCGAATACGCCGAGCCCCTCGCACGCTTCCGCAAAGAGCAGATCCAGGATACCGTCGTCTTTTTCGGATCGGCCCGCTTCCGCGGCCGCGAAGAAGCCGACCACGCTCTGGAACTCCTCGAAAACACCGGGGCCACTCGTCCGGCGCCGAGGGAAGAACAGCCCGCCAGCATCCCTCAGATCGTCGAAGGCACGGCCACTGACCTGCAGCGCAAGCGCGCGGTCGCCGCTGTGCAGATGGCTCGTTACTACGAGGATGCACGGCGGCTCGCCCAGCTGCTCACCGGGTGGGCCCGCACCATCCCCTCACGCCGGCATCGTTTCGTAGTCACCTCGGGCGGTGGTCCCGGCATCATGGAGGCCGCGAACCGCGGCGCCCACGAGGCTGGTGGCAAGACCATAGGTCTGAACATCCGCCTCCCGTTTGAGCAGGCGCCGAACCCCTACATCACACCCTCGCTCAACTTCGAGTTCCACTATTTCTTCATGCGCAAACTGTGGTTTGCCTATCTCTCGAAGGCTCTGGTCGTCTTTCCCGGGGGCTTCGGCACGCTCGACGAGATGTTCGAAGTCCTCACCCTCGCCCAGACCCAGAAGCTCGCTAAGAAGATTACCGTCGTAGTCTACGGTCCCGAGTATTGGAAGAAGATCTTCAACCTGCAAGCCCTCGTCGACACCGGCGCAATCTCGCCTAAAGACCTCGAGCTCTTCCAGTTTGCCGACACCCCGGAACAGGCGTTCGAGATGCTCAAAAAAGGGCTGACGGAAAACTACCTCATCCCGGAGGCGAGTGCTGGAAAGCTTCCCGACCGCACTCCCCAACCCGAGCTGCTCTCCGGCATGAGCCTTGATGAGTTCCTCGGCCCCGATCTGGCCAAGACGCGCAAATAGACGACGCCAGATCTCCCCGCAGGCGCAAAAAGTCGGCACGGGTGAGACGTCCCGTGCCGCCCTTGAAAGCACCAGAAGTGGAGGTCCCGCCTAGCTGCCCAAAAGGTTGGCCACCGTCGTTCCCAGCGTCACCCGCTGCCCAACCAGGTCGCCCTTGATCTCCACCAGCAGATTCCCGCTATTGTCGTACTGCTGCAGCGTGAAGGTGCCGGTAAACACGCTTCCGTCGGGGCTCAGCGTAATGTCCATCCGGATGTCCGCGAAGCCCTGCGGCGTGTTCGGATCCACCGTGGGATCGAACGAGATGCCGAAGTGATTCAGCTTGTAGTGCCGGTCGCCAACCTGCTTCCACACCCCCATGCACACATCGCCCGTCGAAGGAGCGCGGGATGAAACCGTCTCCTCGGTGCCGTCCGAGTGCCACGCGGATAGCGCATTATCCACCTGCACGCCATCCGGCGGAAGGCCGGGTCCGTTCCCTTCGGCGATGAACGCCACATGCCACAGCCCCACCATCGTTGGGCCCCCGCCTTCTTCTGACGCCAACAGCAGAGAAGGCGCCAACTCCCCTCGCCCGCTCCATGCCTGCGGAGCAACGTGAGCCTCATTCGTCGGGTTTGCGCAACTTGCGAACGCCGCCGGAACCCATATGGCGCCCAGTGAGATCGCCGCCAAAACTACCGTCAGCCTTCTCGTCAGTGTCTTCATCGATTTCCTCCAGGGAACTCCGAAATTTGTTCCGGCGTTGTGCTCCCGTGGCACCCGTCTTTAGGCCACGCTTCCGAGGAGCGGAGACCGGAACGACTGAAATCTCTCCGATGGGCTCTCTTCGGACAATCTTCATCGCCTCAGTTCCGTCTGTTTTTTGCCTAAGCGCGCAACCCGCTCAATCCATTTCGCTTGACATAAACAGCACGGGCCCTGGCCTGCCCCCGTGCTATGCTTGGCGCCAAAGTAACTCCGTGACTCGCCATGGAAACTCCATCCCTGGGCACCGTGCGCTTCGGCCCCTTTGAGGTGCGCCCCGCCACGCGCGAACTCTTCAAGCACGGAATGCGCGTCAAGCTGCCGCCCCAGGCTTTTGAAGTGCTCCGCGTTCTCCTCGAGCGCAGAGGGGAACTAGTCACCCGCCAGGAGTTTCACCGCATCCTGTGGTCCGCAGACACCTTCGTTGACTTCGACCAGGGGCTCAACAACGCCGTCAAGCGGATTCGTGAGGTGCTCAACGATTCGGCCGAGACCCCCCGTTACATCGAGACCCTGCCTCGCCTCGGCTATCGGTTCATTGCGGAGATGGAATCGGCGTCACCGGGATTGGCGGACCCCGCCATGCAAACCGGCCAGGTTGTGACCCAGCCGTGCGTGCCTGCAGCAGAGACCGCGGAACCGGTGCTCTTGAACGCGACGCCGTCCATCGCCCCGAAAATTCCCATTCGACGCAAGAGCCTCCCACGATGGCTCCTCGCCATGGCTGCGGCGCCTGGCTTGCTGGGAATTGCATGGCTCCTTCGTCCTTCCGACCCCAAGCCGCGAATTACGGGTACACTCCAGCTCACCGCCGACGGCATCCCCAAATGGGGCGCGCTTCAAACCGACGGCCTGCGCGTCTACTTCACTGAGACTGTTAATGGCCACCAGACAATCGCTGCCGTTCCCGTCACAGGCGGGCAGGCCGTCCCCTTGAAACTCCCGTTTTCCCAGGTCGGTCTCGATGACATCTCTGCCGATAAGACCGACCTGCTGGTGGTGGAGGCGCCCAATATGTATCAGGAGGCGCCGCTGTGGCGGATCCCCATTGTGGGAGGGACCCCGCGGCGTCTGGGGAATGTTGCCTCCCATGACGCCAAGTGGTCGCCCGACGGCAAGACGCTTGCCTATGTGAATCGCGGAGACCTGTACCTGGCCAATGCGGACGGCAGCAATCCCCATCTTCTATTGCCGGCGACAGGCGTCCCCGACGAGTGGGCTTGGCACCCCATATTTTCCCCAGACGGCCGCCGGATCCGCTTCGATCGCTACAACATGCAAACGAACGACGGTCATATCTGGGAGGTCAACGCAGACGGCAGCAACCCGCATCGGGTGTTTGAGTCGGTTGCAGACCGGCCCATGGAGGGCTTTGGCACATGGACCCCGGACGGACGCAGTTATCTGTTCGAGGCGTATCGGGACCTTGAATACAGCGTTCCGATACCCGCGGGGAACCTCTGGGCCATGCGCGAGAAGGCGGGAATTTTCGGGCGCGGCTCGCTGCAGCCCGACCAGTTGACCACCGGGCCGGTGCATTACTTTATGCACGCGGCCAGCCTTGACGGCAAGACCATCTTCGCGCTCAGTTTTCAGAAACATGGCGAATTGATGCGGTACCATGCCAGCACCAAAACCTTCTCGCCTTACATGTCCGGGATATCCGCCACGGCTCTCAGCTTCTCACCCGATGCGCAATGGGTGGCCTACGTCAAGTATCCTCAAGGCGAGTTATGGCGCAGCCGCATCGACGGAAGCGAACCGCTGCAACTGAGCTCGCACCCGCTCTTCGCTGGTACCTCTGCCTGGTCTCCAGATGGCAGGCAGATCGCCTTCAACGGAACACTCGCAGGCCGTTTTTCGCAGTCCTACATGGTTTCCCTGGATGGCGGCGAGCCCCGCCTCATTGAGAAGATTGGAGATGGCTGCGATCCCCGTTTCATGCGCGAAGGAACCTCCCTTGTATTCATGGATGACGACCACGACAAAGGCGGGCTTGAGATTCTGAATCTCAAAACAGGAGTGGTTGCGCCGATCCCCGGATCGAAGACCCTGTTGGCCCCGCGCATCTCCCCCGATGGGCGCTGGATTGCGGCTGTCTCGCACAACGTACAGAAGCTTTTGCTCTATAACGTGGAGAAGCAATCCTGGCGCGAACTGGCGCATGTCAACAGCGGCCTTCTGTTTTGGATAGACTGGTCGAACGACAGTAGCCATATCTACTTTGAGCGCTCCGATCCGGAACGCGAGATCGTCCGCATCCCCCTGAAGGGCGGGACGCCCGAGGTGATGGTGAAGCTGAACGATTACCGCACTACCGGGCCCAGCCCCAACTGGTTTGCTCTCACGCCGCAGGACGAGATCCTCGTCCTCCACGACTCCAGCGGCACCGGCGAGATCTACGCCCTCTCCTGGGACGCTCCATAACCTTCCCGCCTCGGATAACTGGACATTGCTTGGAAGGAACCAGTCAGGCCATGCATTCGCTTGACACGCGAGAGTTTCCTCCTGAAGCTGCGATCCGAGCGGGCTAAGCCGGAGTGATACAACGACGCAGTCCGCCCTTCCGGCGCCACGCCGCGGCCAACCATCACAGCATGCGGTGATCGCGGATACGGAGGCGAGACGCCCCTCGCCTCATACTCACTCTGGAGTCTCAGGCGCCAAAGGGGGTTCTGTGCTCCCACGAGACGAGCCCAGGGGAAGGAAGATCCCCCAACCCGGGCCCCAGATGCACCAAAAATGGTGCGATTGAGGGGGGGGGGGTGGGGGGGTGCTAAGGCTCGTGCAACCCAGAGCCATGACGAAAGCTGAAAAAGGGGAGAGTGGCACTCGGCACCGACGGGGGCGGACAGAAACGGGGAGGTAGCTGACAGCCTGTCGGGCGTCTACAGATCTCCTGTTCCCTGTTCCCTTGTTCCCTCGGCACTCAGCGCACGTGTAGCTGCGAGATCGCCGTCTTCCCCTTCACGATCTCCGCCTTTCGCCAGCTGCTCTTGTCGTTCAGCGCCACCCAGCGCCGCTCCTCGCTGCGGTAATGCCAGTCCTTGTCCAGCTGGAAGTAGATCAGCAGCCCGTTCGACTCCAGCACGTTGAGAATGCTGTTGTCATGCGAGTTCCGCTCATCGTAATCGGTGGTCGCGCTCTGTCCCATCTCCGAGTAGATCTCGTTAAGCTCGAACAGCAGCGCGTTGACGCCGTCGTCCATCGCTTCCACGTTCAAACCGATGCGCTTGGCCTCGCGGAGCGTAATGGGATAGTTGTGCGACGGATAGCCGGAGTTGAGAATGTTCGAGATCTCCCGCGCCCGGTCCAGATCCTGCATGTGATAGCTGAGAATCTCCTCGCAGATCCGCGTCGACAGCGCGCTCGAACGGTCCACGGCGCCGATCACCAGCGGATGCACATAT
This sequence comes from Acidobacteria bacterium AB60, assembly GCA_008682415.1. Lineage (GTDB taxonomy): Bacteria > Acidobacteriota > Terriglobia > Terriglobales > Acidobacteriaceae > Telmatobacter. Next base: position 180,248 of record VANK01000012.1, read on the forward strand.
GGAAACAGCGCCTCATACGGATTGGCGGTCGAGTCCTTGGCCTGCTCGGTCCACAGCCGGATCACGCGCAGCAACTCGTCGTTGCTCACGCTTACGCGGTCGTTGTCACGGTCGATCGGCGACAAGTCGTGGGTGAGGGAAGTATCGACGGCCGAGAGATGCGCCAGCGGGCCCATGAGAATGCGGTCTGCGCCCAGCGCCAGCATCGTCGCCGCCGACTGGCACTCCAGCGGCGCCAGCACCGTCAGGTGATTCACGTACCTCCGCAGCAGGTTCACCATGCGCAGGGCGGCCTGCCCTGAGCCTCCGTCCGACTTCATGAACAGCGAAAGCCGGTCGAGCTTGCCCGTGCTGCGCAGCAGCGCGTACAAACCGGCAACGTCGTTCTGGCAGATCGCGCCCTTGGTCGAATTCCAGTAGGTAAATACCGGCTCGCGCAGCGCCTCCGAGAGGCGCTTGATCACCGGCTGCGTGCGCTCCATCAGGACGGGGGGCTTGGCGGGTTCGGGGCGGCGGGAAGAGGATTCGGCGGGGGATGATTTGGCCATGTGCGGACCTGATTATGGTAGCAAACCGCGTGTGGCCGCAACCGAACCCGGGAAATCGGGCCCGGCACCGTGCATCTGCCGCGAGAGTTCCCCGCGCGTGCCGCCGTGCCAGGCTCAGATTCTCGCGCGCCCGACTCAGGGCTGCCGCTGTTGCAGCTGCGGGTCCTGCTGGTCGTCGGCCTGCCCGCCGTTGGGGCCCAGCGTCACCGTCAGGGTGATGGGCGATTGAAGCTGGAAGTTGATCAGCGTCTCCGTGGGAATCACCACCTGCTGGCCGTGCGTGGCCGCATTGATGCCCGTACCGGCACCTGCACCCGCGAGCCCGCCGATGGCTGCTCCCTTGCCTCCACCGGCAAGGCCGCCGATGATTGCGCCCAGCACCGCGCCGCCGCCAGCCTTCTCCGCGGTGTTCTTTCCGCGTCCCGCGGCTTCCTTCGTGTAGGCATCCGTGACGAGCGTGAGCTTCTGCCCGCGTGTCACCAGCTGGGTGAGCTCAAGGCTCAGCAGCGCCGCTCCTTTGAAGTGGGCAGCTTCACGGGCGTCCACGATGCGACCGACGACCTCAGCTCCGTGAGGAATGGCGATGACTCCCTGCGTTCCGAGGTCGCCGGCTAGCGAGCCGTGAAAGACATCATTGGCTTGTGCCGTCTTGCTGTCGATCGTCTCGGTGATGCGAATGGGGATGGTTGTCCCTGCCGGCAATGTGACCTGCTTTACAACCGGCTTCGGGGCCGGTGGCGGCGCCGGCGCTGGGGCCGGCGCCTGGACCGGAGCAGGATCCGGATTCGACGCTACCTGCGGGGGAGGAGCGGGCGCCGGGGCAGCCTGCTCATGGCGGTCGGGACGATGCTTCCGGTTGTCGGCCGCGCGCGACCCAGGCGAAGGCTTGGAATCGTCGCGTGCCGCCTGCGCGGCGGCGGCCGGCGCAGGTTGTGTCCCGGTCGCGGCCGACTGCACCGTGAGGTTATTGATCACCGTCTTCACGCCAGGGACTGTGCCACTGTCGTTGGCGGCCAGCGCGCGCGAAGCCTCATCGGTGACGGTCCCATTGAGGGTGGCTACGCCGTTGTTGACGCTGATCTGAATGTTCTGGGGTGCGAGCGCACGCTCGCCCTGGATCTTCGCCTGGATGTCCGTGGTAAGTTGCTGATCGGTCTTCGCCGCGGCTTGCTGTTTGCATCCAGCAGCAAACAGCACAGCGATGGCGAGAGCGATGACAGCGAGCGTTCCGTTGGTGCGAGCGGTAGGTTTCATGGCTTGCCTCGTCGACACCAATTGGCTGCGGCGCTTTGGATGCCTGGCCCGCACCCGATTGATCCCGTTGCGTATTAGACTCCCGTTTTGACGCGTTTGGATCAGGTTATTGTGGAAAGCCGATCCTCAAAAGCAAAGGCCCGGCTTGCGCCGGGCCTCTTGACCACTGATCACTGACCACTGATCACTGTTGTTATTCGGCGGCCATCTCTTCGGCTTCGCCTTCCTGGCGCATCATCTCCAGTTCGCGTTCGGCGGCTTCGATCTCGGCGCTCACTTCCTGCTGGACGCGGGCTGCCGCTTCTTCCAACTCCGGTGAGAGCTGAACGTTGCGATAGTACTCCAGGCCCGTGCCGGCGGGGATGAGGCGACCGACGATCACGTTCTCCTTCAGGCCGCGCAGGTTGTCGATGGCCCCGTTGATGGAGGCTTCGGTCAGCACGCGCGTCGTCTCCTGGAAGCTGGCTGCGGAGATGAAGCTGTCGGTCGAGAGCGAGGCCTTGGTGATGCCCAGCAGCAGGGGACGGCCCTGCGGCGGACGGCCACCCAGCTTCTCCACCCGGTCCTTTTCCTCGCGGAAGCGGAAGCGGTCGACCTGCTGTTCGAGCAGGAAGTTGGAGTCGCCGACCTCGTCGATTCGCACCCACCGCAGCATCTGACGAACGATGACTTCGATGTGCTTATCGGAGATGGCCACGCCCTGCAGACGGTAGACTTCCTGGATCTCGTTCACCAGGTACTTCTGCAGTTCCTTCTCGCCCAGAACGTCGAGGATGTCGTGCGGGTTCAGCGGACCATCCATGAGGGGGTCGCCGGCACGCAGACGCTCGCCTTCCTGGACGTTGACGTGAATGCCGCGCGGCACGGAGTATTCCTTTTCCTCGCCGTTATCGGCCGTGATGTAGATCTTGCGCTGTCCCTTGAGCACTTCGCCGAAGCGGACCACGCCGTCGATCTCGCTGATGATGGCCGTCTCGCGCGGCTTGCGCGCTTCGAACAGTTCCACCACGCGCGGCAGACCGCCGGTGATGTCCTTGGTGCGGGTCGACTCCTTGGGGATCTTGGCCAGCACATCGCCCGGACCCACCTCGTCGCCGTCCTGAATCATCAGGTGAGAACCGCGGGGCAGCAGGTAACGCTTGCTGGCCTTGGCGTTCTTGACCACAAACGTGGGCTGCCGCTTTTCATCGGGAGCGTCGGCGACCACCCAGCGGGAGAGGCCGGTGACTTCGTCCACCTCTTCGTTGAGGGTGATGCCTTCCTGCAGATCCTTGAACTGCACGGTGCCGCCGATTTCGGTGAGGATGGAGTAGGTGTACGGGTCCCACTCGGCCAGCAACTGGCCCAGCTTCACCGTCTCGCCATCCTTCACCCGCAGGCGCGCGCCGTAGACCACCACGTAGCGCTCCTTTTCACGGCCGCGCTCATCCACCACCGCGATCGAGCCGGAGCGGTTCATGGCGACGAGCGAACCGTCCTTGCTCTCGACCGTGTTGAGGTTGATGAAGCGCACGCTGCCATTGTTCTTGGCATCGAGGCGCGACTGGTCGGCCACGCGGCTGGCGGTGCCGCCCACGTGGAAGGTACGCATGGTGAGCTGCGTGCCGGGCTCGCCGATGGACTGCGCTGCGATGACGCCGCAGGTTTCGCCGAGCTCGACCATGCGGCCGGAGCCGAGGTTACGGCCGTAGCACAGCGCGCAGACGCCGCGCCGCGATTCGCAGGTGAGCACGGAGCGGATCTTGACCTTCTCCACGCCCGCGCCCTGGATGGCCGAGGCGATGTCTTCGTCGATGGGCTGGTTGATCTCGACCACCACGTTGCCGTCGTAGTCCTTGATCTTTTCCAGCGACACGCGGCCGATGATGCGGTCGCGCAGGGGCTCGATGATCTCGCCGGACTCGACAATCGAACCGACGTCGATGCCCTCGGAGGTGCCGCAGTCGTACTCGGTCACGATCACGTCCTGCGCCACGTCGACCAGGCGGCGGGTCAGGTAGCCGGAGTCGGCGGTCTTGAGCGCCGTATCGGCCAGGCCCTTGCGGGCGCCGTGGGTGGAGATGAAGTACTCCAGCACCGTGAGACCTTCGCGGAAGTTGGCGGTGATGGGCGTCTCAATGACTTCGCCGGAGGGCTTGGCCATGAGTCCGCGCATCCCGCTGAGCTGACGGATCTGCTGCTTGGAACCGCGGGCGCCGGAGTCGGCCATGACGTAGATCGGGTTCATGGCGCCTTCTTCGTCTGCGCGTTTCATGTTGCCGAACATCTCGTCCGCCACCTTGTCGGTAACGGCCGACCACATCTGGATGACCTTGTTGGAGCGCTCGCCGTTGGTGATGGCTCCGTCCATGTACTGCTTCTGGACTTCGATCACCTTCTTGTCGGCGTCCTTGACCACCTCGTACTTGCTGGCCGGGATCACCATGTCGTCCAGACCAACGGAGAGGCCGGAGCGCGTGGCGAACTGGAAGCCGAGCTGCTTGATGCGGTCGAGCATGCGCACCGTGACCTCGAGGCCGAGGTTCTGGTTGCAATAATTGACAAGCTGGCCGATGCCCTTCTTCTTGAGCAGGCCGTTAATGAACGGCATACCTGCGGGCAGAGCGTCGTTCAGGAGCACGCGGCCCACCGTCGTCGAGATGTACTCCTTGTCGAAGTCCACCGGCTCGGTGTGGGTCAAATCCTGATCGTCGTACGCCGTGGTCATGTCGAGGACCTTGCCGGTGTAGCGCAGGCGGATAGGAGACAGAGTCTCAAGCTCCTTCGCTTCCAGCGCCATCAGCACTTCCTCAGTATTGGAGAACGTACGGCCCTCGCCCCGGCCGCCCTTCTTGGCCTTGGTGAGGTAATAGAGGCCAAGCACCATATCCTGTGTGGGCACGGTGATCGGCTGGCCCGAGGCCGGAGACAGAATGTTGTGCGAGGCCAGCATGAGCACGCTGGCTTCGATCTGCGCTTCCGGCGAGAGCGGGATGTGCACGGCCATCTGGTCGCCGTCGAAGTCGGCGTTGAAGGCGGTGCAGACCAGCGGATGGATCTTGATGGCCTTGCCTTCCACGAGCACCGGCTCGAAGGCCTGGATGCCCAAACGGTGCAGCGTTGGAGCGCGGTTCAGCAGGACAGGGTGATCCTTGATGACTTCCTCGAGGATGTCCCAAACCACGGGTTCCTGCATCTCCACCATCTCCTTGGCCTGCTTGATGGTGGTGCAGTGGCCGGTCTGCTCGAGGCGGTGATAGATGAAGGGCTTGAACAGCTCGAGCGCCATCTTCTTGGGCAGGCCGCACTGGTGCAGCTTGAGCTCGGGGCCTACGACAATAACCGAACGGCCGGAGTAGTCGACACGCTTGCCGAGCAGATTCTGACGGAAGCGGCCCTGCTTGCCCTTGAGGGTGTCCGAGAGCGACTTGAGCGGGCGGTTGTTGGCGCCACGCAGAACGCGGCCGCGGCGGCCGTTGTCGAACAGGGCGTCCACGGCTTCCTGCAGCATGCGCTTTTCGTTGCGCACGATGACTTCAGGGGCGTGCAGATCCATCAGCTTCTTCAACCGGTTGTTGCGGTTGATGACGCGGCGATAGAGGTCATTCAGGTCGGAGGTAGCGAAGCGGCCGCCATCCAGCGGGACCAGGGGACGCAGCTCCGGAGGAATGACCGGGAGCACGTCCAGGATCATCCACTGCGGCTTGTTGCTGGACTTGCGGAAGGCCTCTACGACTTTGAGACGCTTGGCGTACTTGATCTTCTTCTGCGCCGAGGTCTCGGTCTTCATGCGCTCGCGGAGCTCAACGGCAAGCTCATCCACGCTGACGCGCTTCAGTAGTTCCTTGATGGCTTCCGCGCCCATCATGGCCTTGAAGCCGGAGGGGCGGAACTGCTGGTCAAGTTCGCGGAACTTGTTTTCGTCCTTGATGATTTCGCGCTCGCGGACGGGCGCGTCGCCCGGATCGACCACTACGTAGGACTCGAAGTAGAGAATGCTCTCCAGGTCGCGCAGGGAGATGTCGAGCAGGTGGCCAATGCGCGAGGGCAGGCCCTTGAAGAACCAGACATGCGAGCAGGGGGAAGCGAGCTCGATATGGCCCATGCGCTCGCGGCGCACTTTGCTGACCGTGACTTCGACGCCGCACTTGTCGCAGATCACGCCGCGGTGCTTCATGCGCTTGTACTTGCCGCAGAGGCACTCCCAGTCGGTAACCGGTCCGAAGATGCGGGCGCAGAACAGGCCGTCGCGTTCCGGCTTGAACGTGCGGTAGTTGATGGTTTCGGGCTTCGTTACCTCACCATGCGACCAGCTCCGGATCTTCTCGGGCGATGCAAGCATGATGCGGATGGCGTCGAAGTCGGTGATGGGAGAGGTGAGTTCAAACGGGTTCGAACGGAACAAGGCGACCCTCCTTGGCAGGCCTTTAGGGCATTGCCGCGGCGTTTGTTCCCGGGATTCTTTAAGAGTCCTTCCTTCCCGGGAGGCGGTGGTGTTACCCGCTTTGAAGAAGGACCCTGAGAAACAGTAGTCAGTGACCAGTGGTCAGTGATCAGTTTTGAGACCGACCACTGATGACTGAGCATTAATCCGCAACCGCCGCGACTTCCGGGGCGGGCGCCTTCTTGACGAGGTCCGCGCGCTTGATCAGTTCCACGTCCAGGCAAAGGGACTGCAATTCACGAATGAGCACGTTGAACGACTCCGGCACGCCCGGCTCGATGGCCGCTTCGCCCTTGACGATGGCCTCGTAGATCTTGGTGCGGCCGTAGACGTCGTCGGACTTGGCGGTGAGCAGTTCCTGCAGGATGTAGGCAGCGCCGTAGGCTTCAAGGGCCCACACTTCCATCTCGCCGAAGCGCTGTCCGCCGAACTGTGCCTTGCCTCCCAGCGGCTGCTGGGTGATGAGCGAGTACGGCCCGATGGAGCGCGCGTGGATCTTGTCGTCGACCAGGTGGGACAGCTTGAGCATGTAGATGTAGCCCACGGTTACGGGCTGCTCGAACTGCTCGCCGGTCATGCCGTCGTAGAGCGCCGTCTTGCCTGAAGTGGGCAGGCCGGCGGCCGAGAGCAACGACTTGATCTCCTTCTCCTGTGCGCCGTCGAAGACCGCGGTGCCGAACCAAATCCCGCGTTCCATGCCGGCAGCGACGCGGAGCAGCGTCTCCTCGTCCAGCTCTTCAAGCTGACGCAGGGCTGCCGTACCGGCAAACTCCTTGCGCATCAGCTCGCGAGTCGCCTCCACGTCGTTGTTGGCGCGGACCAGCTCCGCAACTTTCTTGCCGAGACCGTGCGCTGCCCAGCCGAGGTGGGTTTCGAGGATCTGTCCCACGTTCATACGAGAAGGAACGCCGAGCGGATTGAGAACGATCTCGACCGGAGTGCCATCGGGCAGATACGGCATGTCTTCTTCAGGAAGAATGCGCGCGATCACGCCCTTGTTGCCGTGGCGGCCGGCCATCTTGTCGCCGACCGAGAGCTTGCGCTTCATGGCCACGTAAACCTTGACCAGCTTGATCACGCCGGGAGGCAGTTCGTCGCCCTTCTGCAGCTTGCCGATCTTCTCATTGGTGATCTTGCGCAGCACTTCGATCTGGCGCGAGGTCATCTCCTCGATCTCATCGATCTGCTCGTTGACGCGGGGATCCTTGTCGGCGTAGCGGATGCGCTTGAGGTTCTTGGTGGAGATTCGCTCGATGGTTTCGCGATCGAGCAGCGCCCCCTTGGAGATGAGCCGCTTGTTGGTGCGCTCGTCGTGCAGGTCGGCCAGCACTTCCTTGCTGCCCAGGATGGCGTCGAGGCGCTTCAGACGCTCGTCGGTGAGAATGCGGATTTCGTCGCCGAGGTTCTTTTCGAGCTTGGCGACATATTCCGCTTCAATCTGCTTGGCGCGCTCGTCCTTCTCCTGGCCCTTGCGGCTGAAGATGCGGACGTCCACCACCGTGCCCTCGATGCCGGGAGGGCAGGTGAGGGAAGCGTCGCGGACGTCTCCGGCCTTTTCGCCGAAGATGGCGCGGAGCAGCTTCTCTTCCGGAGTCAGCTGGGTCTCGCCTTTTGGCGTGACCTTGCCGACCAGGATGTCGCCGTGCTTGATCTGGGCGCCGATCCGGATCACGCCGCTTTCGTCCAGGTCGCGCAGCGCGTGCTCGCTGACGTTGGGAATATCGCGCGTGATCTCTTCCGGCCCCAGCTTGGTGTCGCGGGCTTCGATTTCGAACTCCTCAATGTGCACGGAGGTGTAGTAGTCCTCACGCACCAGCTTTTCGCTGATGAGGATGGCGTCTTCGAAGTTGTAGCCGCGCCACGGCATGAAGGCCACGAGGACGTTGCGTCCCAGCGCCAGCTCGCCCTGTTCGGTGCAGGGGCCGTCGGCGATGACCTGGCCCTTGACCACACGATCGCCTTCGCGAACGACAGGCTTCTGGTTGATGCAGGTGTTCTGGTTCGACCGCTTGAACTTGATCAGCGTGTAGATGTCCGATCCGACTTCACGCGACAGCTGCGTGGGATGGTGTTCGCCTTCGACGCGCACGATGATGCGCTCGGAGTCGACCGAATCCACGATGCCGTTACGCTTGGCCAAAACCACGGCGCCCGAGTCGCGGGCCGTCACGCCTTCCATGCCGGTGCCCACCAGCGGAGCCTCGGCCACCAGCAGCGGCACCGATTGCCGTTGCATGTTGGCGCCCATCAGCGCGCGATTGGCGTCGTCATGCTCGAGGAAGGGCACCAGCGAAGCTGCTACCGAGACGAGCTGCTTGGGCGAGACGTCGATGTAGTCGACCTCGGCGCGGTTCACCAGCACGAAGTTGCCTTGGCGGCGCGCGTTGACGAGGTCTTCGGTGATCTGGCCGTTCTCATCGAACTCGATGTTGGCCTGGGCGATGGTGTGCTTGTCCTCTTCCCACGCCGACAGATAGAAGCTGTAGGGGATGGAATCGATGCTGCGCTTGCCGGCCTTCTTGAGCTGCTCGTTCAGGCGGTGCATCTCTTCCTTCTCGATGTGGTCGCCCACGCGCAGGCCGCTTTCTCCGGCGTTGGTGATCTCCACGTAGTCGAGAATGCGGGCGTCCTTCACCTTGCGATAGGGCGACTCGATGAAGCCGTACTCGTTAATGCGCGCAAAGCAGCTCAGCGAGCTGATAAGGCCGATGTTTGGACCTTCCGGCGTCTCGATGGGGCAGATGCGGCCGTAGTGCGTGGGGTGCACGTCGCGGACTTCGAATCCGGCGCGCTCACGCGACAAACCGCCCGGCCCAAGCGCCGAGAGGCGCCGCTTGTGCGTGATCTCGGAGAGGGGGTTGGTCTGGTCCATGAACTGCGACAGCTGCGAGGAGCCGAAGAACTCGCGGATGGCCGCCATCACCGGCTTGGCGTTGATCAGGTCGTGCGGCATCGCCGTCGAGAGCTCCTGATACACGCTCATCTTTTCCTTAATGGCGCGCTCCATGCGCACCAGGCCGATGCGGAACTGGTTCTCCATCAGCTCGCCCACGGCGCGCACGCGGCGGTTGCCGAGGTGATCGATGTCGTCAACGATGCCGATGTTCTTGCGCAGCTTGAGCAGGTAGCGGATGGTCGCGTAGAAGTCATCGGGCGTCAGCGTGCGGTGGTCGAGCGGCGTTGCGTCCTGGTTCTCGTAGAGCTTGATGTTGAACTTCAGACGGCCTACCCGCGAAAAGTCATACTTGCGCGGATCGAAGAACATGCCTTCGAACAGGGCGGTCGCGGTGTCGAGCGTCGGCGGATCGCCGGGACGCAGCTTGCGGTAGATCTCGATCAGCGCCTCTTCCGGTTTGCGGATGGAGTCGCGGCGCAGCGTGTTGGTAATGATGTTGCCTACATCATCGCGCTCGGGGAAGAAGACCTCGAAGCTGGTGGCTCCCGACGACAGCACTTTGTGCAGACGGTCGGCGGTCAGCTCCACGTTGGCTTCCACGATCACTTCGCCGGTGCTGGTATCCACCACGTCAGCGGCAGTCAGGGCCCCGTCGAGCTCGGCCTGCTCCACCTCAACCTTTTCGATCGCGGCAGCGCGGAGCGCCTTGAGCGTGTGCGCGGTCACCTTGCGGCCGGAGTGCGCAATCTCTTCGCCGTTGTGCAGCACCGCGTGGGCGGGCTTGGCGCCCACCAGGTGTGTCGCGGTCTTCTGGTCCTGCGGGACAGTCCAGAAGATCTTGCCATCGGCAATCTGCATGCGGTCGACGGTGTAGAAAGTCTTCAGGATCTCTTCGTCGGAACGAAGGCCCAGAGCGCGCAGGAAGATGGTTCCCAGGAACTTGCGCTTGCGGTCGATGCGGACGTACAGGGTGTTCTTCTGGTCGTACTCGAACTCCACCCAGGAGCCGCGGTAGGGGATGATCTTGCCAAGGAAATAAGTGCGATTGTTCGCGGTTTCAAAGAAGACGCCGGGCGAACGGTGCAGCTGCGACACGATCACGCGCTCGGTGCCGTTCACGATGAACGTGCCATTGGGCGTCATCAGCGGAATGTCGCCGAAGAAGACTTCCTGTTCCTTGATGTCGCGGATGGTCTTGTTTCCGGTCTCGGCGTCCTTGTCGTAGATGGTGAGCCGGACCGTGACCTTCAGCGGGGCAGAGAAGGTCATGCCGCGCTCTTCGCACTCCTGCTGGTCATACTTCAGCTGCAGGCTGACCGGGTCGCCGCACTTGTTGCAGAAGTCGGGCGTGTTCTTGTTGTAGTGGCCGCACTTGGAGCAGAGGACGTCGCCGGGAAGAAACGGATCGGTAATGACCATCGCTCCGCAGTTGGAACACGCGGTGCGCAGGTGGTGCAGTCCCTTCAGGTGGCCGCACTTGCACTCCCAGTTGCCGATAGAGAAATCCACGAAATCCAGCTGCGAGATGCCGCGGAAGTCGGTAATGGGAAACACCGAGACGAAGACCGACTGCAGGCCGGAGTCATCGCGCTCGTTGGGCAGCTTGTCCATCTGCAGGAAACGCTCGTAGGAGCGCCGCTGCACTTCAATCAGGTTGGGGATCTGCGTTGCTGTTGGGATTTTGGAAAAATCGAGCCGGCTGCGAATCGCGCGCTTCTCGTTGGGCATGCTTCACTCCTAGACTCTCGTGACCGGCCAGCCACCGAATTTGGTTTTCAGCCGTGCCGGAGCCCGAGTCCCGTGGGTGCCGGCCAATTTCGGTAAAGATCGTTTATCCCTGACTGGCGTACCTCGTGAAAACGCCAGTCTCTCCGCGTTCGCCGATCAAGGCTGATCTTCGTCAGCCCTCACCGGGGGCATTGCTGGCCAAGCGTGGGGCCAAGAATCGCGCCGGATTATTCACACCTCAGTGGCATTGCCGACCGTTCAGGAAGTGCGCTATGCTGCGCACAATCAGGAGAGGGGAGACGCCGGAAGGCCGTTGCCGGATCCTTCAGGCCGTGTCAAAGTAGAGCGAACGCTGAAACGCGCCGCTCACTGGGGATCAAAGAGACACGAAAAGCTCGTGAAGACGCAACGTCCCACGAGCGCGGCTTACTGCCTGTGCCCCCATCCGAATTTCTCAATCCCTGCTCTCGCTGATTCCAAAGCTCGCTTTTATTGCTCGCCAGCCGATCCCACTGCCTGTACCAGCGGATCCCGCTCACCCGCCAGCCCTGAGATGCTTACCCTGCGCGAAGGTTCATCGCCGAAAGTGCTTGGCCTCGACTTCGTCCGATGAACTGTTTGTGTCCGTTGTTAGATGCACCAGCCGCGTAGCTTGAACCATCCCTTTTCGTTGATGATCAGCAAAAAGAGACGGAAAGACGCGCAACGGTTATCGTAGCGCGTCCTGCCCGGGCTTGCAAGCGCGTGTTGTGCCAAACCGTAACTACTTGACTTCGACGGTGGCCACGCCTTCGAACTTCTTCTTGATGGCTTCCGCCTCTTCCTTGGTCGCGTTCTCCTTCAGAGCCTTGGGAGCGCCGTCGACCAGGTCCTTGGCTTCCTTCAGGCCGAGCGAGGTAACTTCGCGTACAGCCTTGATGGTGTTGATCTTATTGGCACCGGCATCCTTGAGGATGACCTGGAACTCAGTCTTTTCCTCGGCCGCGGGAGCCGCAGCTCCGCCGCCTGCAGCGCCGGCCACCACGACCGGGGCCGCCGCCGCCGCCGAGACGCCAAGACGCTCTTCCAGCTTCTTCACCAGGGCCGCTGCTTCCAGCAGGCTCAGGCTTACAATTTGCTCTTCCAACTGCGCGAGATCCGCCATTTTTCCTTCTCCAATCAGAACTTCGTGATTTTGTATTACCCGGCCGATCCACGGAACCGAAAGTTTCCGATGCGCCAGACCTGCGCACTTCCCGCTCGTCTCACAGCCCAAACTCGTTGAAAACCGGCTGTCAGCTTCCCAGCTGTCAGCCCCGAAACCGCGGTTAAGCGGCTCCGGAGAACTTTTCCTTCTCGACACCCTGTCCGAGGACCACCGCCAGGTCGCGGCCGGTGGCATTGAGCACCGTGGCCAGACGCTGCGCAGGGGCGTTGATGAGGAAGAGGAGCTTCGAGAAGATCTCCTCCTTGCCCGGCATGGTGGCCAGGGCCTTAACCTCTTCCACGTTCAGCAGCTTGCCGTCGACGATGCCGAGCTTGAACTGGAATTCGGCGTTCTCCCCTACCCACTTGGAGAAGCTCTTGGCCAGCTGCACGGGGTCGCCGGAGGTGAAGGCCACCGCACTCACGCCCTTCAGGCCCTTGAGCGCGTCTTCCACCTTGGAACCCTTGCCGGCGATCGGCGCCAGCTTGTTTTTGAGCACCCGGTACTTGCCGCCCGCCTCGCGAATGGTCTTACGCAGGGCGAAATCCTGCGCTACCGTAAGCTTGGCAAAGGTGCCGATAATTGCTGTGGTGGAGGTCTCCAACTCCTTGGAGAGCTGCTCGACCTTCTGTTGCTTCTTTGCTTTCGAAATCGCCATTTTGTGCTCCGCACAACAGTGAACAGTGATCAGTGAACAGTGGACAGTGAAAAACTGTCCCGGATCCCCATTCCTGCCTTCAAATCCCTTGAAAGCTTCCACCAGACTCGCGTGAACGCCGGTCACTGTTCACTGACCACTGTTCACTGACCACTGGGCTTAGTGCTTGCCTGCTGCGTCCGCGACCGCCGAATCCAGCGGTACGCCGGGGCCCATCGTCGAGCTCAACGTCAGGCTCTTGATGTACTTGCCCTTGGCCGCCGAAGGCTTGGCGCGCACGATCGACGTGATCACCGTGGTGGCGTTGTCCACCAGCTTCTGCGGTTCGAAGCTCAGCTTGCCCACCGGGACGTGCACCAGGCTGGTCTTATCCGCGCGGAACTCCACCTTGCCGGCCTTGATCTCCTTCACCGCCGAAGCCACATCCATGGTCACCGTGCCGGTCTTGGGATTGGGCATCAGGCCCTTGGGGCCCAGCACCTTGCCGAGACGGCCGACAACCTTCATCATGTCGGGCGTGGCGATCAGTGCGTCGAAGGCGGTCCAGTTTTCCTTCTGGATCTTCTCCACCATCTCCTCGCCGCCCACAAAGTCCGCGCCGGCTTCCTGCGCTTCCTTCTGGCGGTCGCCGGTGGCGATGACCGCTACCGTCTTGGACTTGCCCAGCCCGTGCGGCAGAACCACAGTTCCGCGCACCATCTGGTCGGCGTGACGCGTATCGACACCCAGACGCAGGGTCAGGTCGACGGTCTCATCAAACTTGGCGTACTTGACTTTCTGCAGGAGGCTGACCGCATCCGGCAGCGGATAGGCCGGCTGCGTGACAGCAGCGCGCGCCTTCGCAATATTCTTGCTGGCTTTCTTTGCCATGTTCCCTCGTCTCCCACCGCCATCTGCCTGCCCGTCGATCCGGGACCACTTGCGAGGGCAGTATCTCTGATTCGCGCCCTGAAGCAGTCAGATTGCCGTGGTGTTGTTGACGGTCCGGATTACCACTCCGGACACATTTATGAATGATATCGGAGTGGCACTGGAATTGCAAACCCGCCGCCGGACGCGACGTTACGGGCCGGTATTCGCCAAAATCCACTCGATAAAGACCTAGCCCGAAAAGGTCCCTTGAATTGATTTTCGGGGCGGCCACCGACCTAGCACGTCCGCTATAAACACGTGCTTTTCCAGAAAGTTGCGGTCAAAGCGCGATAAAACTCGCCGCAACTAATCCCTCAAAAAACAATCTAAAGAAGTGCGATCGTTCGCAGGAGAAAAGAGGAGAGGCGACAATGAAGCTTCTAAAGATTACATCGATTATTTCGGCGGGAGCGATGCTCCTGGCCGCCCCAATATTTGCGCAGAATGAAGGGCAGGGAAGGGGGCAGGCGGTCGTGACAGTTCTGCCGGTGCACGACGATCAAGCTCTCGCCAGCCTGAGCTCCCAGGATCTGAAGATCAAGGTGAACGGCAAGGAGTCGACCGTCACCAATTTCACTCCGCTGCGGGGCGAGAACAGCCCGGTTGAGTTGGTCGTCGTGATGGATAGCGGAGCGCGCACCAGCCTGGGTACGCAGATGAGCGAGATTCAGAACTTCGTGAAGAGCATGCCGCCCAATATCAAAGTCACGCTGGGGTACATGGAGAACGGGATCACGCGTCTGGCGGGCCCCCTGAGCACGGATCACGAGGCGGTGCTGAAGGGCCTTCACATCCCGGCAGGATTCCCGGGGCAGGACGCCAGCCCCTATTTCTGCCTGTCGAACCTGGTCAGCCACTGGCCGTCGAACGACAGTTCGGCACGTCGCGAGGTGGTCATGATCTCCGACGGCATCGACAATTACAACCCGCGCTACGATCCCCAAGACCCCTACATGGAGGCAGCCATTCGCGACTCCGTGCGCAACGGGGTGGTGATTTACTCGATCTACTGGGAGAACCGTGGACGGTTCAGCCGGACGATGTGGGGTAACGCCGCTGGCCAAAACCTCCTGATGCAGGTCACGCAGGCCACGGGAGGCAACAGCTACTGGCAGGGTTTGGGCAATCCAGTTTCCTTCCAGCCATTCTTTCGGGATATCGAACGCCGTCTGCAGAATCAGTACGAGGTAGGCTTCACTGCACCGGTGAAAGCAGGCGAGATCGCGAATCTGAAGGTGAAGGTGAACGGAGTGGCTGGGAAGGTCGATGCTCCCGGCGAAGTGTATGTGGGCCGGGGAATGTAATCTGCGCCTTCGAACACTGGATATTGTTGCGCCGCCCGAGTCGGGCGGCGCTTCTTTTTTGCACGTGATCAAGCCGCAGACGCTCGGCGCTGCTACGCCGACTTGAGCGAGGCCATGTCGATGGAGAAGCGATACTTGACATCGGACTTGAGGAGCCGTTCGTAGGCCTCGTTCACCTTTTGAATGGGAATGACCTCCACGTCGGAGGTGATGTTGTGTTTGCCGCAGAAGTCCAGCATCTCCTGGGTCTCCGCGATACTGCCGATCAATGAGCCGGAGAAGCTCCGGCGCCGGAAGATCAGTCCGAAGACGCCGACCGGCAGCGGCTCCGGAGGCGCTCCAACCAGAGTGATATTGCCGTCGCGCGCGAGCAGGTTGATATAGGCGTTGATGTCGTGAGGAGCCGCGACTGCGTCCAGAATGAAGTCGAAACTGCCCGCGTGCTTGTTCATCTCGTTGGCATCCTTCGAGATCACGACCTCGTCGGCGCCGAGGCGCAGCGCGTCTTCTTTCTTGCCCGGCGATGTGGTGAAGACCACCGTGTGCGCGCCCAGCGCATGGGCGAACTTGACGCCCATGTGACCGAGGCCGCCCAATCCCACGACGCCAACCTTCTTTCCCTTGGTGACGCCCCAGTGGCGGAGAGGGGAGTAGGTGGTGATCCCGGCACAGAGCAGCGGCGCCGCTCCGGCCAGGTCGAGATTCGACGGCACCTTCAGCACAAAGTGTTCGGTCACGACGATGCTGTCGGAATATCCGCCATAGGTCACCTTGCCGGTGTGCTTGTCGGGGAAGTTGTAGGTCAGGACAAAGTTGTTGCAGAACTGCTCCAGCCCCGCCTTGCACTCCGGGCAGGTGCGGTCGGAGTCCACCATGCAACCGACCGCAGCCAGGTCGCCGGGCTTGAACTTGGTGAC
The DNA here is from genome assembly GCA_008682415.1 of Acidobacteria bacterium AB60. Lineage (GTDB taxonomy): Bacteria > Acidobacteriota > Terriglobia > Terriglobales > Acidobacteriaceae > Telmatobacter. The sequence goes on from VANK01000012.1 coordinate 196,074, forward strand.
CGCCGAACCCACCCTGGTCACGCGGCCAACGATCTCGTGCCCGGGAACGCACGGATACATGGTCGGCATCATGTCGTGCCATTCGTCCCGCGCCTGGTGGAGGTCGGAGTGGCAGATGCCGCAGAAGAGGATCTCGATCTGCACGTCATGATCGGTGGGTTCGCGCCGCTCGATGGTGGCCGGCCCGAACGGGGAAGTTGCACTGGAAACCGCATACGCTTTCGCTTTGTACATGGAAGCTCCTTCGCTGGGATTGCGATGAGCAAACTCGCTCGATTGACAGACTAAGGGACGGGACTGCTTCTCCGATACGGGACCAGGCTGATCGCCCGCCTGATTCTGTGACTATCGCAAATTTGCCGCAAAGATTTCACTGGACGTTAACCGGATCTCGAAGTGCGCTGGAGCTCCATAAAGTACAGGGTGAACCGGAGCGCGCGGTTACCGAGTGCATGGAGCTTGCTCGAAGTGGCAGCTCGACGATGTGGAGAGCGGTTCCATACGCCCTAGGGTATTTGCCACTCTCCTGCGCAAAAGATCATTCGATCGTGCGCAGCTCACTTCGGCCACTCCCACTTGCCTGAGTCTGTTCGCTTTTGCCGATCCAGACTTCCCCCGCGACCTCGGATGTGTCAAACTTGCTCGCATGGGAAACAAAGACAAAGGCAAGAAGGAAACCAAGAAAGCCCCGAAGCCCAAAGCCAAACCAGCGCCCGGTGGGCGGCGCGAAGCGTTTACTCCGTCCTCGCCCAAATAGACCCGACCTGAGTTCTATCGTTCAAATCCGCACCGCCGTTCTCGCCGATGCGCTCCCGGTTGCTAGAGTTCACGTGCGCTCCTGGCAGGCTGGCTATTGCGACCTCCTTCCCGCGGACTATCTCGCTTCGCTGCGCGCCGAGGATCGTGCCGCCCGCTACGACTTTACGCACAGTGACCTGGCACGCCCGCATACGCGTGTCGCCGCGGTCAACGAACTCATTGTCGGTTTTGCGACCACCATGCCTTGTCAGGATCTCGCCCTCTCTGGTTCCGGCGAGTTGTGTGCCCTGTACGTCGATCCCGACTATTGGGGCAGCGGCTTCGGCGGGGCCCTGGTCGCCGATGCGCGCGATCAGATGACGCGCCGGGGTTTCCGGCATGCGGTCCTTTGGCTACTGAAGGGCAACGCCCGTGGGGATCGCTTCTACCGCAAAGACGGATGGACGCCAGACGGTACTCGCAAATCCGAGATCATGTGGGGGGTGGAGGTGGAGGACTTCCGTTACAGCCGTCCTCTTCCCTGAGACGCAGGCTCAGGCTCCCGGCTGGCCACCATCGAGTAGGGGAGGCCTGCCTGCCATGGTCGGCGGAACTCCCAGGTGTTTCACTCCCCAACTGCACAGGCCGTCCATGAGACGCACCAGCTCGCAACCCGCGTCGGTCAGCGAGTACTCGACCCATAGGGGCTTGGCCGCGGCTGCTGTTCGCCGGACCACGCCATCCTTCTCCAGGTGTTTCAATTGCGCAGCCAACACCTTCTCGCTGATTCCGGGTAGCAGGTCGCGGAGCTCAGCGTAGCGCTTTGTGCCGAACGCCAGGTACCAGACAATCTCAACCTTCCATTTGCCGGCAATCACGGCAGAGGTCGCACGCACCGGGCATCCGCCGTACGGGATGGAGTTTTGGTGGGGCCGCATATTCTTCACCCTGCTGTGACCATAACAAATGGCTTCGGGCTTACTTATTTGTACGTACTAGGAAACCGATTGAATTCCGGCTACTCTCACCTCGATGTATCCCAATCTCGAGGACTAGAGTGGACCTCTCGAGCAATCCTCTCGCGCTACTCACGTTTTTATCGGCTCCAGCCGTGCTCACCAACGCGTCCTGCGTCCTTCTGTTCGGGACCGGCAACCGCTACGGACGAGCCATCGACCGCGTCCACGAACTGGCCGATTCGGTACGCGCCCGCCTGAGCGTCCACGACGAAGAGCAGGATCTGCGGCTCGACCAGCTCCGCGCCGGGGAGCAGCGGGCCGCGCTCATCGTGCGCGCGCTCACCTGCTTCTACGCGGCTGTGGCGGGCTTCACGGCGAGCACCCTGATCTGCCTGATCGGCGCCGTCCTGCACAGCGTGGACGGGGTCCGTTCCATCACCGCCTTTCTGGCCGCGGCCCTGGTCGCCGGAACGGGAGGGATGCTGTCCATCATTGCGGGCGCTCTCATGCTGGTGCGCGAATCCTGGTTTTCCTTTCGAATTCTCAAGGAAGAGCGCGCCTTTCTGCGGCGTTTTCACAACGCAACCCAAACCTAGAACAAGGGGAGACACGTCACGTGCAAGGGAAACACGCGCAGATCGATCCCAACGATGCTCTCGTTCTGTTTCTTGACCTGCAGACCGGAATCGTCGAACTCACCCGCACCAATCCCCTCGAGCGGCTTCGCAAATCCGTGGCAGCCCTGGGCAAATTGGCTACGCTTTTCGGAATACCGGTGCTCGTGTCAGCGGTGCGTGAACAGGGTGCGAATGCCATCATGCTGCCCGAGATTCGCGATACGGTCGGGGATTACACCATTCACTACCGCAGCACCTGCGACTCGTTCCAGAATGTTCACGTTCGCGACCTCATACGCTCCACCGGCCGCCACACTATCCTGCTGTCGGGAGTCGCTACCGAGCTGGCTGTTCAACTTCCGGCGCTCTCCGCAAGTGACGAGGGCTATCGCGCGTTCGTGGTGGTCGATGCGTGCGGCGGCATGAGCGAGCGCACCGAGCGCGCCGCTCTCGACCGGATCTACCAGGCTGGCGGCAGCTCCATCTCGGTCATGACCCTCGCTGGGGAGATCGCAGGCGACCTGCGCGAACCCCGCGGCCAGCAGGCCGTTGGAATCCTCTTCGACATGGCCAAGCCATGAGGCCGGCGGCTCGGATTCATCGGATCACCCGCTGCCTGCTCCTGGGCGCGGCGCTGTGCGTCCCCCCGGCCTGGTCGCAGTCACGGCAATGGTGGCCCGAGCTCGATCTCACCCTCACATGTGGGCGGCTTAACTTGTTAGTGCCCGCTTTGACCCGCCTCGACGCACGGCTGCCGAACCCGCAGTTCGTGGCCGCGGGAGCTCTCGGAACGGTCAGCCTTCATCGCAACTTGAGCGTGAGCGCGGGATACCTGTTCGCGGACCTGCCGCAGACCGATCAAGTGGCGCATGTTCCGCTCGTGGCGATCACGCCCTCTGGCAGCTTTCGCCGGTGGTCGTTCTCTGACATCAATCGCTTCGAGCGCCTGCTTGCCTATGGGAGCGAGCCGTATCGCTACCGCAACCGTCCCGCGGCCGACTATGCCCTTGGCAGGAGACGCGCGCTCCATCTCTACGCGGCGGACGAGATCTTCTTCGCCCTGTCGCCGCACCGAGACTGGAATCAGAATCGTTTTCAGATTGGAGCCGGGGCGGTCGTTCGGCGCTCCCTGCGCTTCGAGGCCTACTTCCTCCAGCGGAGCACTCCCGGCGGCAAGGAAACCTCGGCCTTCGGGACGATACTCACCGTGGCTCTCAAGACGCGCCGGTCATCGTAGGATGCTTTCCGCGCACGAAAAAAGCCCTCCCCGCAGGGAGGGCTTTTCAAGTCACCAGGTTACGCGACCACTTCGATACCCATGGAGCGCGCTGTTCCCTTGATGCTCTTGATGGCCGACTCGACGCTTGCCGCGTTCAGGTCAGGCATCTTCTGGGTGGCGATCTCGCGCACCTGCTTCTCCGTCACCTTGCCCACCTTGTCCTTGTTCGGGGCGCCTGCGCCCTTGGCCACGCCGGCAGCCTTCTTCAGCAGCACAGAGGCAGGAGGCGTCTTGGTGACAAAGGTGAAGCTGCGATCCGCATAGACGGTGATGACGACCGGGATAATAAGCCCGGCCATCTCCTTGTTCTGCGTGCGCGCGTTGAACTGCTTGCAGAATTCCATGATGTTGACCTGCGCCTGACCCAGCGCGGGGCCAACCGGCGGCGCCGGGGTCGCTTTCCCGGCTTCAATCTGCAGCTTGACGTACGTGGATACTTTCTTCGGAGGTGCCATGATGCTTCCTTCGGAAGCCAGCTATTAGCTCCTAGCCTTTAGCTCTTAGCTGGCTGGTTCTCATGCAATTTTGGTGTTGCCCTTCAAGCGTTCACTCTAAACCGGCGGGCGCTAGGACTTCGCGCCGGCTAGAAGCTAGAAGCTAGTAGCTAGAAGCCGCAACTACTCAATCTTTTCAACCTTGCCGAACTCCAATTCGACCGGGGTAGAGCGTCCGAAGATGGTCACCATGACCTTCAGCGTCTCGCGATCTTCGTTGATCTCGTCCACCACCCCGTTGAAGTTCGCGAAGGGGCCGTCCGTGATGCGAACCTGCTCGCCCTTCTCGTATTTGATCTTCATCCGCGGCTTTTCTTTGGCGGTCTCGGAGCGGAAGAGGATGGAACTCACCTCTTCTTCGCTCAGTGCGACGGGCTTGTCGCCCGTGCCCAAAAAGCCGGTAACCTTGGGCGTGTCCTTGAGGACGTGCCAAAGGTTGTTATCCAGATCCATCTCCACCAGCACGTAGCCGGGCAGGAACACACGCTCCACCGTGCGCTTTTTGCCGTTTACGATCTCCGTCACCGGTTCGGTGGGGATCATTACGCGCCCGACGCGGTCCTTCAGTCCGAAGGCCGTCACCCGGCTTTCGATCGACTCGCGGACCTTGCGCTCAAACCCCGAATACGCATGCAGGATGTACCACTTGAAGTTGGGGTGCTCCGGCTGCTGCTGTTCGGCGGGCTGTTCCAGTTCTTCTGCCATCATGTTCTCGATTCGCGACTGCAAGCTCTATTGGGCTCCCAGCCTGTGGAGAATCTGCTCCACGGCGCGGCTGAAGACGGAGTCCACCACAAAGAAGAACAGGCCAAAGATGAACACCGCGATCAGCACTACCGAGGTGGTCGATTCCACTTCTTTGCGCGACGGAGTGACGACTTTGCGCATTTCGGCTCGCACGTCGCTCAAAAAGTGACTGAGCTTTTCCCAACTTCCGGTGACGCCGCCGGTAAGGTTCGATACCGCGCTGGGTTCCTGCCGCTTGAGGGGCGCTGACCGTTGTTCGTCGCTCATAACCGATGTCTTCGAGGCCATACTTCTCTAATCCTTCGTACCCGGCGTCGTGCCGTGTACATCCTTACAAATCCTGGCAGGGGCGGAGGGATTCGAACCCCCAAGTTCGGTTTTGGAGACCGACAGTTTAACCGTTGAGCTTACGCCCCTAGAACAGTTGTCAGTGGCCAGTTGTCAGTGATCAGTTTCGCCGTAGCCTGGTTCAGGCTCTCGCCTCCCCCGCAACGTCCGCTTCTGCCCACTGAACACTGACAACTGATCACTGTCGTCTTACTTCGTTTCCTTGTGCGGCTGGTGCTTGCGGCAGCGGTTACAGAACTTCTTGAACTCGAGACGGCCAGTCGTCGTCTTCTTGTTCTTTGTCGTCGAGTAATTCCGTTCCTTGCACTCAGTGCACTGCAATGTCACAATTTCCCGCATCTTCTTATCCTACCTGAATTTGCTACGAACTGGGGCTGGCGACCAGCGCACAGAAGTTGCATGACGCTAAGTCCTTGCTTTTCTGTGTCTACGTCGTCCCGGTTTACTGGTTCATGTCTCAGAATGAAGAAGTGAATTGGTGAAAAAGTGAAGCGGTACAACTCTCTTGTTCACTTTTTCACTTCTTCACTCGTTCACTGCCTTACTTGATGATCTCCGAGATGGTGCCGGCGCCTACCGTGCGTCCGCCTTCGCGGATGGCAAAGCGCAGGCCCTTCTCCATGGCCACTGGCGTATGCAGCTCAACCACCAGCTGCACGTTGTCGCCC
>VANK01000013.1 GCA_008682415.1 Acidobacteria bacterium AB60
CACCCCCACCTCACCGATTTCATCCCCGCACCCCCCACCCTCACCTCCAGCGATGTCATCCCGCACCCTGAGCAAAGCGAAGGGGGAGGGATCCGCAGTTGTTGTTGCTTTTGCTCTCTCCCACAGAACCCGGGTGCCCCGTTCTAGGCGCGCTTTATGCGCCTAGGGCGGGACAGCACGAACCCTCCCCATCCCCCTGCCGGTTCTCGCACGGATGGCAGACCACTACCCCCAAACCACCCCCACCAACATCGCCCGCAGCCCGACCCCCCACCTCAGCGATGTCATCCCGCAGTCCCACCCTCACCTCAGCGATGTCATCCCGTACCCTGAGCAAAGCGAAGGGGGAGGGATCCGCAGTTGTTGTTGCTTTTGCTCTCTCCCACAGAACCCGGGTGATCCGTTCTAGGCGCGCTTTATGCGCCTAGGGCGGGACAGCACGAACCCTCCCGACCCCCCTTGCAGGTTCTTGCACGGATGGCAGACCACTACCCCCAAACCACCCCCACCAGCAACCCCCGCAACCACGTCTTCCGCTCACGACGCCGAAACCCCGCCCGCGCCAGCGCCCCCTCCCAGTCCGGCAACTTCCGCACCCGCAACCCCGTCATCCACCCGAACGCACCATACAGCAGACGCACCAGAGGTCTCGCCACGAGCCGCCCGAACCACCCCGCGGGCTCCGCGAACTCTGAAACCACCCACACCGCATCCGGAGTCACTTGCGACCGAACGCGCAGAGCCAGCTCCTCCACCTCGGCAGTTGTCAGGCAATCCAGCAGGAAGTGCGTCACCACCAGGTCATAGCCCTCGCCCGCGGGCGGCCCAAGCCGCACATCCGCGACGTGCGTACGCAAACGGTCGCGATCGTCCCCGGCCCGGCTGCGCAGTGCCTCCAGCATCGCCGGGCTGATATCCACCGCGTCCACTTCAACACCGGGGTTCTCTCGCAGCAGCCGCGCCGTGAAGCGCCCATCGCCATCCCCCAGCACCAGCGCCCGCCGCGCCGCTCTCATCTCCGGCAGGAAGCCGCACCGGCACCGCCAAAGCCAGCCCCCGAAGCTCAGCCACTCCATCCACCGGTACACCCCCGCCAGCCGATCAAAATTCGGAGCGCCCGCCAGGATTGAGGCCCCGCTCATCGCGCCAGCACCAGCAGCAGCGGCGTCAACAGCACCAGGTCCACCGCCGCCCGCAACCCCACCGGATCCGCATCGCGCCGCCGGTCCAGCCACCCCACCAGGGCCGCGCTCATCGCTCCCAGCGCGACCATCGCCGCCGCCCGCGGCTCCCAGCTCGCCAGCCCCACAGCCAGCAGCACACCGGCTCCCGCCAGCACGTCAGCCGTCCTTCCCAGCCGCAGCCCCTCCGTCTCCCAGCAGGTAATCGCCCGCACGTTCAGCCACGCCAGCGCGGAGAAGTAGATCGCCGGGAGCACCAGCCGCGGTAAAGGGAAGCCGACCGGGTCCACCGACCAGGCGGGCAGCAGGCATCCGGCGGCAAACAGCCCGCCCACCAGCCCCTCCCGTGATCCTGCGGCCTCCATCAGCCGCCGCACGCCTTGCGGCAGCCGGATGCGCCCGTGCACGCCGGAGAAGTACGCCAGCGTGGCCAGCGCCACCGCCGAATCCTGCGGCAGCGCCAGTGCCGGTACGCGCCGGCGCGCGATCGCCGCGGCCGCCAGCGCGGCGCCCGCCGCCAGCGGCGCCAGGATCCGCCGATGCCGCCAGTGAAAGCGGTGCCGCTCCTGCAGCGCGCCGCCGGCCCGCGCGTCCAGCAGCCGGTCGCCGACGTAGATGGCCCACACCGCCAGTCCTAGCAGCGCCAGCGGCCACGCCGGCAACGGGATCCGCACCGTCCACGCGAAGGCCCAGGCCCACACTACCGCCACCGTGGGCGCGTCCAGGCTGGCCAGGTGCCACCGCCCCAGGAGGCCGAGGCGGCGGCCGCGTTCAAGTTCATTTGCGATGCTTTGCGGGCTGCGCAGCGGGTTGGCGAGGGGAGTGGCCACCTTCTCCATTCTAGAGAGCAAAGCGGGAGCGCGCCCCGGCGCGCTCCCGCTTTGCGGAAAGGCCTTCCGCTGCTAAGATAGGGAAGTCCTTCGTGGGGCTGTAGCTCAGCTGGGAGAGCGCCTCGTTCGCAACGAGGAGGCCAGCGGTTCGATCCCGCTCAGCTCCACCAAAAGTTCCTTCCTGGATTTTTTCTTTCTTTCTCCCGCACATTTAAAAAAAACGAGCAAACCCTTTGGGTTGAGGGGCTTGGGGCGAAAAAGCGCCCATTTGCGCTGCGAATGTGATTTATCGCACCAAAGCCCAGTTTTTTGGGCCACCGGAGAGCGCCTGCGAACCGGGGGGTTTGACCTGGGCCGCAGCGGCTCCTTGTGAAGACGATGAAGCACTTAGGCCCGAACGCAGCAAGGCCCGCGCGGGCGCGTGCCTTGCTGCTGTGGTTACGACTCTGTATCTAGTGTGGCAGGTTCGAAGAATTAGGACCCAATTTTTGGAAATATTTTTTCGTTGTGTTTTGTGCGGGTTGCGGGGGTTTTTGGAAGGTGGGGGCTTGACAAGATTTCCACAGGTGAGGGTTCGGGAGAAGAGTGGCGCGTTGTGTTCTGGATCACTAAACCATGAGGTATTCGCCAAATGTTCGTGGCGAAATCAGACTATATTTGTAGTAATTTGAGTGATTTGGTCCGGATTGTTTCGAGGGGGGCGCTGGGGGGGCAACGGCAACCGCAGGTCCTTCGCTGCGCTCAGGAACACATCGCTTGCGGGGGCTGGGTGGGGTTCGTGATATCCCACCCTAGGCGCATGAAACAAAGACGCGCCTAGGATGGGGCACCCCTGGGGCGAGGGCCAAGTACCAAGGGCCAAGGGCCGAGAGGCTGGGTTGGGTTCGTGGTATCCCATGTCTCCAACTGCGGGAGACATGGGGCACCCCTGGGCGAGGGCCAAGTACCAAGGGCCAAGGGCCGAGAGGCTGGGATGGGTTCGTGGTATCCCATGTCTCCAACTGCGGGAGACATGGGGCGCCCCGGGTCGAGGGCCAAGTACCAAGGGCCAAGGGCCGAGAGGCTGGGTTATTGCGGGGGGGCGGGCTGCTGGGTTGGGGTCGGCCCGGGAGCGGGGGCTCCGTGGACGGGCGCGATGGGGGTCGGCACCGGCGTGTTGTCCTGCTGGGTGTCGTCTTTTTTGCGGTCGCTCAGGCGGGTCTTTTCGCCGGTGGTGGTGGCTGACTTCTTCTTCTTGTCGGTGGTGTTGCCGTTGAGGCCCAGGGGGGTGGACTGGGTCTGGCGGTCGGCGACCTCGCCGGCATCGGGCGCGTTGATGGACTTGTTATCGGGGAAGTCCTTTTTGGAGGCCCCGGGCTCTTTCTTGTCTTTGGCGACACGGGCGCGGTCGCTGAAGCGGGTCTTCTTCTGGACGGGTGCCTGTTCGAGGGGGTTCTCCGGCTCGTCGTTCTGGGCGACGGCGCCAGCGTCCTCGGTGGGGCCCTGCGGCTCGGAGGGCAGGGTCTTGGTGGGGGCTTTGCCGTAGCGGATCTTTTCGCGCTTGCCGGGCTTCTCGGTCTTGGGCTTCTTCGGGGCGTCGGCTTTGGCAGCAGTACCGGCCGGAGCGGCGGTGGCGCCGCTGGCCGTGGTGGTGCTGGCCGAGGCGGGCACGAGCGAGGCATTATCGGCGGACCCACCCTTCTGGCGGAAGTGGGCGGTCTCGCGGAAGCGGGTGCGCTCGACCTTGGCCTTCTTCTTGGGCTGGGGCGGGGTGTAGGCCGAGTAGGTGATGGGGTTGACGCGCTTGTTGGTGCTGGCGCCGGTGTCTTCGTAGCCGGGCTTGATATCGATGTAGGCGTCTTCGCGCATCTTGGTGAGATAGGCGCGGATGGCGGGCTCCATCTTGGACTCGTAGTAGGCCTCTTCGACCTGGTTCTCCACGTCTTTGAAGTTGGGGACGCCGCCGGGGTTGTGGTCAGTGACCTTGAGGATGACGAAGCCCTGCTTGGTGCGGATGGGCTCGGTGATCTCGCCGGTCTTGAGGCCGAAGGTAGCGTTCTCGAAGACGGAGTTGAGCTGGCCGCGCTTGTAGATGCCGAGGTCGCCGCCCTGAGCGGCGGTCTCCTTCTGATCGCTGGCGGTGCGGGCGAGGCTGGCGAAGTCGCCGCCGGCTTTGAGCTTGGCCTCGATGTCATCGGCCTTGGTCTTGGCTTCGGCCACTTTGGCGGGATCGTCGGAGCCGGCATCGCCGGTGGAGATGAGGATCTCGCTCAGCTTGACGTTTTCCGGCTGGGAGTATTCCTGCTTGTGCTCCTCGAAGTAGCGCTGCACCTCGCCGGGGGTGAAGTTGAGGTGGCGACCCACCTGGTCGCGCATGACTTCCTGGGTAATGATCTGGTTGCGGATGTTGGCCTTGAAGTCTTCGTAGGAGACGCCCTGTTCCTGGGCGGCTTTTTCGAGGTCTTCGAGGCTGGACATGTTGTATTGCTTGCGGATGTCGTTGAGGCGGTTGACGAGCTCGGTTTCGCCGGTGACCCCGAGTTCTTTGCCCTTGGAGAGCCAGAGCTGCTGGTCGATGAGGTTGCGCAGGAGGTCTTTGTGGAACTCGGAGATCTGCTGCATGGTGGCGCCGTGCTGGCGGCCCTCATCGTCGACTTCCTTCATGGCGCGGTTGTAGTCGGCGCGGGTGATGATCTGGTCGTTGACGCGGCAGATGATGTCTTCGACGGTGACGCCGCCGTAGGGGCTGGCGGATTCAGCGGTCTTGGACTGGGCGGCGGCGGTGGCGACGAGCAGGGTCGTGCTGAGCACGGACGCTGCGGAGAGGCGGAAGAAGGTCAAAGTCATAGGCAGCAACGGCAGGGGCGAAAGCGCAAGCCTCTGGGTATAGACGTCATTGTAAATCGAGGGGAAGCGGGGGGCCGCTTCGCGGCCCCAGGGCCAAGGGCCGAGAGGTTGGGTTGGGTTCGTGGTATCCCACCCTAGGCGCATGAAACAAAGACGCGCCTAGGATGGGGCACCCGCGGTCGTGCGGGAACGGAGACGGCTGGGATGGGTTCGTGCTGTCCCATGTCTCCAAAATCGGGAGACATGGGGAACCCTGGGGCGAGGGCCAAGTACCGAGGGCCAAGGGCCAAGGGCCGAGAGGCGAGTTTCGAGTCTCGAGTTGCGAGTGGGGCTGCGTCTGGCTTGGCGCTCGGCCCTTGGCACTTGGCCCTCGGGCCTGGCCAAAGGCCAGGCCCGCTACCTTTGGGGGATGGGAGGCGTCAAAAACGTGAGTGATATACTCATAGCTCAAGGCTGGCTGCCTGGCGTGTGTTTCCCGCCCGCCGCATCTGCCGCCGGAGGTTCCATCCGCTTATGACACCCCGCGCCCGCCGGGCCATATTCTCCCTAGTTCTATTTTTTGCGATTTGCGCCCTTGTGGGCAGTGTGCTGCAACGGCGTGTTGGCGCCCAGTCGTCTGAGGACGAGAGCCAGATTCGCGACAGCCTGAAGACGTTCACGAACGTGTACGCGCTGGTGGAGCAGAACTACGCCGAGCCGATTACGGGGGACAAGGCCGATATCGCCATTTATGACGGGGCGATCCCGGGGATGCTGCGGACCCTCGATCCGCACTCAAATTTCTACGATCCCAAGGCTTACGCCAAGATGCGCGAGGATCAGCGCGGTCATTATTATGGCGTGGGCATGGTGATCCAGCAGCAGCGGGACGCCTCGGGCAAGGACAAGGTGTACGTGATTACCCCGTATGAGGGGACGCCGAGCTTCCGGGCGGGGATCCGGCCGGGCGACGTGATTGCGGCGGTGGACGGGAAGACGGCGGACGGGATGACGTCGGACGCGGTGGCCAAGGCGCTGAAGGGTCCCAAGGGGACCCACGTGCAGGTCACCATGTCGCGCGAGGGACAGGTCAAGCCGCTGACGTTCGACCTGGTGCGGGACGAGATTCCGCACCCGTCGGTGGACCTGAAGTATGAGATCAAGCCGGGGGTGGGGTATATCCACCTGACGCAGTTCCAGGAGACGACCGCGCAGGAAGTGATTGACGCGGTCGACAGCTTTGGGAATATCAAGGGCCTGGTGTTCGACCTGCGCGGGAACCCGGGCGGGCTGCTGAGCCAGGCAGTTGAAGTCTGCGATCACCTGCTGAGCAAGGGGCAGGGCATTGTGTCGCAGAGGGGCCGAGCGTATCCGGATCAGAATTATGTAGCGACGCACGGGAATGACGGCAAGACGTTTCCGATTGTGGTTCTGGTGAACCGCAACACGGCGTCGGCTGCGGAGATTGTGTCGGGCGCGCTGCAGGATCACGACCGGGCGCTGATCGTGGGCGAGACGACGTTCGGCAAGGGCCTGGTGCAGACGGTGTACAACCTGAGCGAGAACACGGGTCTGGCGCTGACGACGTATCACTATTACACGCCGTCGGGGCGGCTGATTCAGCGGAACTACTCGGGCGTGTCGCTGTACGACTACTACTACAATCACGCGGGCGCGCAGCCGGCGGACACGACCAACCGCGAGGTGAAGTTCACGGACTCGGGGCGGACGGTGTATGGCGGCGGCGGGATTACGCCGGACGAGAAGATCGAGACGCCGAAGTCGAACCGGTTCCAGGAGGAGCTGCTGTTCCGGTCGGCGTTCTTCCACTTTGCGCCGCGCTACCTGGCGAACCGCACGGTGGACAAGAGCTTCCAGGTGGACGATGCGGTGCTGGCGGACTTCAAGCAGTTCCTGACGAGCAAGAACATCGCTTTCACGGAAAAGGACATCAACGACAACCTGGACTGGCTGAAGGTGAACATCAAGGAAAAGATCATGACCAGCCAGTTTGGGCAACTGCAGGGCTTGCGGACGCTGGCGGACTGGGATCCGGAGATCCAGAAGGCGCTGACGTTCCTGCCGGAGGCGCAGGCGCTGGAGGATAACGCGCACAAGGTGCTGGCGCAGAAGGCGCAGGCGAAGAACGAGGGCGCGGCGGCGCGACCGTAGGCTTAACCTCGCAAGGGGGAGATCAAAGGGCGGACGGCCTTGGGGCCGGTCCGCCCTTTGTGTTTTTGGAAGACAGGGAATAGGGAATAGGGAACAGGGAACAGGAATAGGGAATAGAGAGAGATTAGTGGGGGGTGTGCTGGTCGCAGGTGACCTCGCTGAATCCAAGGCCATAGAGCAGCTTTGTGACGGTGGCGCAGGCGTTTTTTTGCGCGGTGTTGAGGATGCCGGCGTCGAGGGCGGACTGGCGGAGGTTGTCGACGGCCTGGGCGCGCACTTCGCTTTCGAGGGTGGGGTCGACGGGGACGAGCAGGCCGGTGCGGCGCTGGTAGACGCGGGTTTTGGATTCGTCGAGGGCGACGGTGAAGATTTGTGCGGGGGGCAGGTGCACGTGCACGGTGCGGGCGGAGAGCTGCACGCCAGAGGGGGCGAGCTGGTTGAAGTCGACGCCGGCGACGGCCTCGCCGTGGACGTCGAGGAGGACGCGGTCGCCGGTGAGGAAGGCGGGGAGGATGCGTCCTTCGCGATCGCCGGAGACCATCTTTTCCATGGAGAAGGAGACGGACTCGAGGCGGGCGAGGCGGCGAATTTCGGTGAGGATGGTGGGCTGCGCGGTGTCGATGCGCGTGGCGCGGTCGGAGACGAGGGAGGCGAGGTGATCCCAGAGGCCGGCGCGGGCGGCGTGGAGGAAGAGGGTGAGGGCGGCGATGCCGGCGAGGATGCCCGCGAGGAGAGCGAGGAGAAGGGCGGGGAGGATACGGCCGCGGCGAGCGGGAGTTGTGGTCACAGGCATGGTCGCATCCGGGGGCGAGGAGGAGTCCTCAGCGGCGGCGTCGGGACCGCATGGAGATTAGATGCGAAGGGCGAAGGTCAGCGCTGGCTGAGTTGGCCGGCCTGGACTTTGCGGGTGAATTCGGCGGACTGGTTGCGGGGAACGGTGAGCGACTGCCACTGGTCGCTGGCGAAGTGCTTGGCGAGCAGGACGATCTGGCCGATGTGGTAGGGGTAGTGGGCGAGCTGGCGGTTGATGGCTTGCAGGACGGAGTGGGCCTCGCCGCGGATGGTGACGGTGCGGGCGAGGTCGGCGTCGGTGAGGGGCTCGAGGGCGGCGAAGACGAGGGCCCAGGCGTCTTCCCAGTCGGCGAGGAGTGCGGCACGGGTGGGTGCGGGGTCGACGAACTCGCTGTCGCGGTTGCGAGTGGGTTTTTCGCCGTCGGTGGTGAGGAAGTCGGTCCAGCGGGAGCGCATGTTGCCGGTCATGTGCTTGACGATGATGGCGATGGAGTTGGATTCGGCGTCGAGCGGGCGGAAGAGAGCTTCGTCGGGGATTTGGGCGATGGCGCGGTCGGCGAGTTTTTTGTAATAGCGGAGGAGGTCGCGGGTGTCGGCGAGATAGGAGGTGGTGAGGTGGAGGGTCATGGGGGGCTCGTTGGGTCAGGCTGCGGTCTCTCTGGATTTTGTGCTTTGATCGCCCAGGCCGGCGAGCAAGCCGGCGATGGAGATGTCCTCATCGAGGGTCTCCCAATGCAGACCACGGGGGGTGATTCTGACCTGCTCTCGCTGCTGGGAGGAGGCATGAAGGAGGCGAGGGAACCATGCAAGGGGGACGCCCAGGACGCGGCCGTCGCTGAGGTCGACCCACATGCTGTCTTCGTCGAAGCGGATTTGGGTTGCGCTAACCGAAGAACTCATTCCACGCCCTTTCGATGCGATCTCTGTTTTCGCGAACCATGCCTTCCAACTCGCGCAGCACGCGAGAGGGGTACCCATCATTGTAGGCGAGTTGTACCGCGGGATTCAGCCAGAACTTGGCTTCGCAACCATCCTTCTCCACGTGGATATGGACAGGCTCACGCGGGGCGCCTTCATTGGAGTAGAAGAAGAACCGGAAGCCCCGTTCCCAGAAAACAGTAGGCATGGCGGAGCAATTTTACTTCCAAGGGTGCTAGGGTTCGTCGTTGTAGATGCCGATGTGGAGCTGGCCGCCCTGGGCGAGGCGGGCGCGGTACATGCCGGGGGTGTTGAAGCTCCAGGCCATCTGGCCGTCGGGGGTGATGGCGATGAGGCCGCCGTCGCCGTGGAGGTCCTGCAGTTCTTTGTGGATGACTTGGTCGGCGGCGTCCTGGAGCTTCATGCCTTTGAAGCGGACGAGGTCGCAGACTTCGCGGGCGATGGTGAGGCGGATGAAGTATTCGCCGGTGCCGGTGCCGGAGACGGCGCAGGACTGGTTGGAGGCGTAGGTGCCGGCGCCGATGATGGGGGAGTCGCCGACGCGGCCCCAGCTCTTGGCCTGCAGGCCTCCGGTGGAGGTGCCGGCGGCGATGTTGCCGTTTTTGTCGAGGGCGACGACGCCGACGGTGCCGTACTTGTGGGCGTCGGGTGGTTCGAGGGCGGAGACGGGCTGGCCGGGCTCGGGTGGGGCTCCGGCGGGTCGCGCGGGGAGGGGGCGATTTTCTTTTTTGAGCTGCTGGAGGAGTTGTTGCCAGCGGCGTTCGGTGAAGAAGTAGCTGGGGTCGACCATCTCGAGTCCGGATTGGGCGGCGAAGGCGTCGGCGCCGGGGCCGATGAGCATGACGTGAGGGGATTTGTCCATGACGGCGCGGGCGAGGGAGATGGGATGGCGGGTGCGGGTGACGCCGGCGACGGCTCCGGCCTTGAGGGTGGCGCCGTCCATGATGGCGGAGTCGAGCTCGTTCTTGCCTTCGGCGGTGAAGACGGCGCCTTTGCCGGCGTTGAAGAGGGGATCGTCTTCGAGGATGTGGATCGTTGCTTCGATGGCGTCGAGGGCGGAGCCGCCGGCGTCGAGGACTTTGGCGCCGGCCTCGGTGGCCTGCTGCATGGAGGCGCGGTAGGCCTTTTCCGTGTCGGGCTTCATGGTGGCGCGCTCGATGACGCCGGCGCCGCCGTGGACGACGATGGCCCAGCGATGCGCGGGTTGCTGTGCGATTGCGTTGCCGGCCATGGCCAGGACTCCTGCTGCGAAGAAAAGGCGCGTCGCCCTCATGGTGAGATCCTCTTGGTCGTACTTCATCGTATAACTGCGCTGGGGTGAAGGGCACTGAAGAAGTGAAGAAGTGAAGAAGTGAAGAAATGAAGAGGTGAAGACGTGATCAAGTGATCGAGTGATGTAGTGATGGAAATCTGGAAATCGTGCTCCGCGAGTGAGGCTGCATGTACCATCGTGACAAATGAGACTTCTTTCCCTGCGTCTTTTTACATTGGCTGTGGTCGTTGCTGTCGCTGCCGTCGTGGCGCATGGTGCGCCGATTCCGGTGAAGGTGGTGGTGGTGACGATGTTCGAGGTGGGCGCGGACACGGGCGATCAGCCGGGCGAGCTGCAGTACTGGGTGGAGCGCGATCATTTGGACCGCGTGTATCCGCTGGCGGCGGGGTATCACGCGGTGCGCATGAACGACGCGGGCGAGATGGCGGTGCTTACAGGGCAGGGAACCGCTCATGCCGCGGCGACGATCATGGCGGTGGGGCTGGATCCGCGCTTCGACCTGAGTCATGCGTACTGGATTGTGGCGGGAATTGCGGGCGGATCGCCGGAGCGGGTGTCTCTGGGGTCGGCGGCGTGGGCGCAGTGGGTGGTGGACAGCGACCTGGGATACGAGATCGACGCGCGCGAGATTCCCAAGGATTGGACCACGGGGTTTATGCCGCTGCGCAAGACCAAGCCCTTTGAAGATCCGGCCACGCCGCTGGAGGGGCAGGTATTTGCGCTGAACCCGGAGCTGGCGCAGTGGGCGTTTGCGCTGACCAAGGATGTGAAGCTCGACGATCCGGAGCGGCTGAAGGAGGTGCGCCAGGAGTTCGACGGCGCGGCTGCGAATCGTCCGCCGTTTGTCACGCTTGGCGACGAGGTGACGGGATCGCGGTACTGGCATGGCAAGCTGGAGGACGCTTGGGCGGGGGAGTGGATGCGGTACTTCAGCGGCGGCAAGGGGGAGTTTGCGACCACGGCGATGGAGGATTCCGGAACGCTGCTCTCGCTGCAGTTTCTGGCCAATGCGGGGCGCGTGGATGGACGACGCGTGCTGGTGTTGCGCACGGTGAGCAACTACGATCGGCAGCCGCGGGGCTTGAGCGCGGCGGAGAGCCTGGCGCGGCAGCGGATCGGGACGTACAGCGCGTACCTGCCGGCGCTGGATGCCGCGTACCGCGTGGGACACACGGTGGTGCAGGAGCTGTTGGAGCATTGGGAGAAGTACAGAGATCAGGGGTCAGAGAACAGAGATCAGCGACGTGCGGACGCGCGGTGAGGAAGAGACTTGGCGAAGGGCCGCTGTGCAGTGGAGAATGGGAGCGCTTTGCAGATGGAGCCTTGATCGTTGCGGCGCGGCCCGCGTGCTGTGAGGCTAGCCCGTCCGGCTGGAGGCTTGGTTGAAGCTGAACTACGGAACGCTGGTGCTGGGGCTGGTTCTGATTGCATGGATCGTGTACATGGGGGAACGCAACACGGGGTTTGTCTGGCCGCCTCACCGGATTGCCGGAGTGGCGATCGCGCTTGTCTCATTTCTGCTGTTGGTGGTGGCGCGCGTGCAGTTGGGCAGGGCGTTCAGCATTCAGGCGAAGGCATCGATGCTGGTGACCTCGGGCCTGTATGCGCGAATTCGTAATCCCATTTACGTGTTTGGATCGCTCATGATCGCGGGCCTCATCATCTGGACGGGCAAACCGTGGCTGTTTGTTCTTCTTGGTCTTCTGATCGTGATGCAGGTGAGGCGCGCGCGCACGGAGAGCCGGGTGCTGGAAGAGAAGTTCGGAGACGCGTATCGCGCGTACAAAAAGAGAACGTGGTTTTGAAGGGCGCGGGCCGGAGCTGTCCGATTGAAAGGGAAGAGGGGGCGGGATGCATTCTGCGTGGTTGGGCGAGTTTATGGGCACGCTGGTGCTGGTGCTGCTGGGCACGGGAGTGAACGCGGGCGTGACGCTGCGCAAGTCGTATGCGGCAGACGCGGGTTGGATCGTGATTACGACGGGGTGGGCGCTGGGCGTGCTGTGCGGGGTGATCGTGGCGCAGGGGTTCGGGAGCCATGATGCGGCGCTGAATCCGGCGGTGACGCTGGCGGGCGCGGTGTTGAGCGGCAAGTACGACCAGGTGTTTTGGCTGTGGTCGGCGCAGCTGCTGGGGGCGATGTGCGGCGCGGGGCTGATGACGGCGCAGTACACGCCGCACTGGGCGGCGACGCCGGATGCGGGCGCGAAGCTGGGCGTGTTTTGCACGGGACCGGCGATCCGGATGCCGCTGGCGAATTTGTTCAGCGAGATCCTGGGGACGGCGGTGCTGATTGTGGTGGCGGGCGCCATCTTTTCACCGGGCGTGGCGGAGCATGGGCCGGTGGCGGGCCTGGGACCGCTGCTGGTGGGCGCGCTGGTGTGGGGGATCGGGCTGTCGCTGGGAGGTACGACGGGGTACGCGATCAATCCCGCGCGCGATTTGGGGCCGCGGTTGACGCATGCGTTGTTGCCGATTCCGGGGAAGGGCGGATCGAACTGGGGGTATGCGTGGATCCCGGTGATGGGGCCGCTGGTGGGTGCGGCGTTGGCGGGGTTGTTGTTGAAGGTGACGCGGCCGTGGTGAGGGGAATGAACCTCTCTCGCGGGTTCGTGGGAAATTTGAGGTTCGAGGTCAGTGAACATTCCTCCCGCCCTAACAAGTTAGGACGGGGCACCCTGATGGTTCGTGCGAGATCCAGATCCCTCCCGCCCTAACAAGTTAGGACGGGGCACCCTGATGGTTGCGGCGGGGCACCCCGTCGGAAGGCCGCCCATTGGACTCAATTTCGACGATGCCTTCTAAGCCAGTGGCGTAGTGGCGGTAGCTGGACCATGGCCAGTCTTCTGGCTTTGCGACCAGGCCGCGGGCCACCGGATTGCGAGGGATGTAGCGCAGTTTCTCAATGTGCTTTCGGTGGCTCCAGACATTGAAGTCGTAGTAGCGTTCGTGCCAGAACGGTTCCGGTTGGCGTCGGGCCAGCGTTCGCGCGACCGATTGCTTCAATGCCTGAAGAGCCGTTGCGAGCGGGGAAGATTCGGGTTCACTGACCAGAAGGTGAACGTGCTGCGGCATGACTACATAACCAAGGATGCGAAACCTGTACGGCTTCCTCGTCTGCTCCAGAGAACATTCAAATTGCAGAGATGCATTTGGGGTAGCAAGCTTCGGTTTTCTTCCGTAACAACTGAAGGTGATGAAGTGGAGCTGTCCGGCTTGTTGAAATCGGCGGAGTCCTGCGGGCACGGACTGAGAATCCCAGAGGTCGAGGACCTTGTCTGTGATTCTGGTGACAGTTGTCTGGTTACGTTGACTGATTCGTGGGAAGTTTGGGTTTGAGGTGAGGAGAGATCCCTCCCGCCCTAACAAGTTAGGACGGGGCACCCCAAGTCCCTCCCGCTCTAACGAGTTAGGACGGGGCACCCTGTTGAGCATTAGCTCACGTTGATCATGATCTTGCCGTAGTGGGTGGGGTCGCGGTCCCAGGCGGCGAGGACGGCGGGGGCTTCGTCGATGGGGACGATGTGGGTGATGGCGTCGTCGACGGGGAAGCGTTTTTCTTCGAGCATGCGGATCACGTCGCGGAAGTCTTCGGGCTGCGCGTTGCGCGAGCCGAGGATGTCGAGCTCTTTTTGCACGAACAGGCGGGTCTCGTAGGCGACCTCCTGCTTGGCGTAGCCGATGTAGACGACGCGGCCGGTGAAAGCCACCTCTTCGACGGCGGCGCGGAAGGTCTGGGGCAAGCCGATGGCTTCAACGATGACGTCGGGGCCGTGTCCGCCGGTGAGCTCGGCGAGACGGGCGTGGAGGTCTTCGCGCGTGGTGTTGATGGTGAAGGCGGCTCCGGCGCTGCGGGCGGTAGCGAGCTTGGCGTCTTCGACGTCGATGCCGATGACAGTGGCGCCGCGAAACGCGGCTCCGGCGACGGCGCCCAGGCCGACGCCGCCGCAGCCGATGATGGCCACGGTGTCCGCGGGCGCGACACGTCCGCGGGAGGCGGCGTGAAAGCCGACGGTGAGCGGCTCGACGAGACAGAGCTCTTTGAGCGAGAGGTTGGCGCGGTAGAGGCGGTCGGCGGGGGCGGCGATGTATTCGGCGAGCGCGCCGTCGCGCTGCACGCCGAAGGTCTGATTGAACTGGCAGGCGTTGGGACGCGCGCGGCGGCAGGAGGCGCAGCGGCCGCAACTGGTGTAGGGCGAGACGGTGACGGCGGCGCCGGGCTGCCACTCCGGATGGCGAGGATTGGGAGCGGCCACGGTGGCGGCGATCTCGTGGCCCAGGATGCGGGGATAGGTGACGAGAGGATTGCGGCCGCGATAGGAGTTGAGGTCACTGCCGCAGAGTCCGATGTTCCGGACCTGGAGAAGGATGTGTGAGTCGCCGCTGATCTCGGGTTGGGAAACCTGCTCGATTGCGGCATCGCCGGGCGCGCGCAGTACTAAGGCCTTCATTGGAGCTCCGAATGGGTTGTCGTTCTCCATGATAGTGCAGCGAGAGTGACAGCGGCCGAGTTGTATTCTGACCTGAGAAGAGGATGGGCTGATGGCTTCAATGGTTGTCCAGATTGACCCGCGCGACAACGTGCTGGTGGCGTTGCAACCGCTGACCGAGGGAATGACCGTGCACTACGGGGATGGCGCGACGTGCGCGGTGACGCAGGCGATTGCGGCGAAGCACAAGATGGCGTTGGTGGATCTGGCGGTGGGCGACGTGATCCGGATGTACGGGATGACGGTGGGCGAGGTGACGCAGGCGATTCCGAAGGGAGGGCATGTCTCCACGCGCAACGTGCGGCACCGGGCCGACGCGTACACGGCGACGCGGCACTTCGTGCAGCCTTCACTTCCGGATGCGTCGGCCTGGGAGGGGCGTACGTTTCTGGGATACCGGCGGGCGGACGGGCAGGTGGGCACGCGCAATTACTGGCTGGTGTTGCCGCTGGTGTTCTGCGAGAACCGGAACGTGGAGCGGATGCGCGAGGCGCTGGAGGAGGAGCTGGGCTACGGATCGCGGCGCAACGCGTACCGGCAGTATGTGCGCGGGCTGGTGAAGCGAGGCGGGGAGGACGCGGTTGGGAATGCGGAGCGCGTGTTTCCCAACGTGGACGGGATTCGTTTCCTCACGCATACCCTGGGGTGCGGCGGGACCCGGCAGGATGCGCAGGCGCTGTGCGGATTGCTGGCGGGGTACATTCACAATCCCAACGTGGCGGGGGCGACGGTGCTGAGCCTGGGGTGCCAGAACGCGGAGGTGCGCATGCTGATGGAAGAGTTGCGCGCGCGCGATCCGGAGATGACCAAGCCGGTGAAGGTGTTCGACCAGCAGCGGTCGGGGCGGGAGACGGCGCTGATGACGGGCGCGCTGGATGCGACGTTTGCGGGGCTGCAGGAGGCGAACCGTGTAGAGCGCAGCGCGGCGCCGCTGTCGGCGCTGACGGTGGGCTTGAAGTGCGGCGGGTCGGATGGGTTCAGCGGGATCTCGGCGAACCCGGCGCTGGGGTATCTCTCGGATGTGCTGGGGGAGGCGGGGGGGAAGACGATTCTGTCGGAGTTTCCGGAGCTGCACGGAGTGGAGCAGGAGCTGATCAACCGGTGCGCGACGGATGAGCTGGCGCAGCGGTTCTATGACCTGATGCATGCGTATGCGGCGCGCGCGAAGGCGGTGCAGTCGGGGTTCGAGATGAATCCTTCGCCGGGGAACATTGAGGACGGTCTGATTACGGATGCGATCAAGTCGGCGGGCGCGGCGCGCAAGGGCGGGGTGGCGCCGGTGCGGGATGTGCTGGATTATCCGCAGTACGTAACGAAGCAGGGGCTGACACTTTTGTGTACGCCGGGGAATGATGTGGAGTGCGTGACGGCGCAGGCGGGGGCGGGCGCGAACCTGGTGCTGTTCACGACGGGGCTGGGGACGCCGACGGGGAATGCGGTGGCGCCGGTGGTGAAGATCGCGACGAACTCGGCGCTGGCGGAGCGGATGGGCGACATCATCGACTTTGATGCGGGCGGAATCGTGACAGGAGAGACGACGATTGCGGCGTGCGCGGAGAAGCTGCTGGAGCTGTGCGTTGAGGTGGCGAGCGGCAAGAAGCTGACCAAGGCGGAGACGTTCGGGCAGAACGATTTCATTCCGTGGAAGCGGGGCGTGTCGCTGTAGGTGTTAGCTCTGAGCGGTTAGCTTTTAGCCGCGCTGGGCCAGGGGCACGACTACTCCAGGTACGAGGCGACGACGGCGAGAGCGGCGATGGCTGCGGTTTCGGCGCGGAGGATGCGCGGGCCGAGGGAAGCGGGGCGCCAGCCATTGGCATCGAAGAGGGCTTCTTCATCGGGGGCCCAACCGCCTTCGGGTCCGAAGGCGAGTTCCAGTTTAGGCATGCGGTTGCTGGCGAGGGTGACGGCTTCTTCGACGAGGGAGCGGAGGGTGGTGCTGCGTTCCTGCTCGGCGAGGACGATGCGGGTGGCGTCGGAGAGGGAGCGCACGTGCTGGGCGAGGGGCACGGGCTCGTAGATGATGGGGATATCGGAGCGGCGCGATTGCTTGGCGGCTTCGAGGGCGATGCGGCGCCAGCGTTCGACGCGCTTCTCCGCGGCCTGGGCGAGATGCTTTTCGGTGCGGCGCGCGATGAGAGGGGCGATGGCGGCGACGCCGAGTTCGGTGGCCTTCTCAATGCCCCATTCCATGTGGTCGAACTTGAAGATGGAGACGGCGAGGGTGATGGGCAGGGCGGGCTCGGCGTCGATTTCGGAGAGCAGGTTGAAGCGGACTTCCTGGGGCGTGACGGCGGCGACTTCGGCGTGGAAGACGTGTCCACCGGCGACGACGTGGGCTTCCATGCCGGGCTGGGCGCGCAGGACGCGGGCCATGTGTTCGGCCTGCGTGCCGGTGAGGGTGGCGGTGGCTTCATCCCAGTGCTCGGCGATCCAGCGGCGGCGCGTCATGCTTTGTTCCTCTCTGAGCGATGGTAGCTGCTTGTCTTCGGGTGTAAGGGTAACGCGAAGGGGCGCGGCGCGCTGTGTCCAGAAACACTGAGGGGGACGCTTTGAGCGTCCCCCTAGAGTGTTGCCTGTTGTGTTGGAGTACCGCTACTTCTTCTTTGCTGCCTTCTTCGCGGCCTTCTTCGCAGGTGCTTTCTTGGCTGCCTTTTTCGTTGCCATTTGTCTATTCTCCCTTTTTCGATGGGTTGCATCGAGGCTGCAATATAAATTGCAGTTGAGGAATGTATAGATTCATGCATCACGAGTGTCAAGAGAAAAACGAACAATGAGTGGAAAAAGCGGCAACAATTTTTTTCGAAATGAGCGCGAAGCGCAACGCATGAATCAGACGAGGTGCTTCGACTTCAGCAGAGCGAGCACCAATCCCACAAAGAAATCGTGCCATGCATGCGCGAACATGCCGGCGCGCAGGTTGCGGCGAAAGACGGCGAGCAGGGCGAAGAGCGCGCCGAAGAGCGTGAGGAAGACCATGTTGCGCACGCCCTGGTACCCGTGGGCCGCGCCGAACATGAGGGAAGAGAAGAGCACGCCGGCAGCGACGATGCCGCGCGACCACGCGGTGAACTGGCGCAGCAGGTAGCCGCGAAAGACGAGCTCTTCAATGAGGCCGGCCATGATGCAGACCAATGCCCATGCGGCGATTTCGGTTGCGTTGGAGGGCGCGAGCGCGGCCAGCGTCTGCACGGTGTGCTGCTGCACGGGGTCGACGGGCGCGGATTTGCCGCCCTTGGGAATCAGCGGGCGATGATGGATGGCGGCGTCGGCGACGAGCCAGATGACGGCGGAGGTCATGAGCACCATCAGGGCTCCGATCCAGAAGGCGGCGGCGATGCCGAGATCGAGGAAGAAGGTTTTGACGCCGCCGGAGAGATCGCCGAAGAGAGAGCGGAAGGGAACCTTGCGCAGGCGGAGGCCGAACCAGATCCACGCGACCATGAGCAACTCCGAGCCCACGGTGGTGGCGTAGGTAACCAGGCGATTGGAGGCGATGGCGTTCGCGCCGGGGCCGGAGAGTTCTCTTGCGCCTTCGATGGAGAGCACGACGATGCCGGCGACGAGCAGGAGCGTGTGCCAGACGGGCGCGATGGCGGCGCGGGCTGGCGGCGGTGCGGCGGGTTCAACGAGAGCGGGCGAGGGTTCCTGGTTGGTGTCCATCGGTTCCACGTGTGATTGGCCTCTGGGGCGATGTTAGTTGAGGCGCGACGGTTCCACCAACAGAGGAGGCGCGCCCAGACCTCTGGTTTGATTCCGAAAGTACCGGCAGGTGTGTGGCGCGGGGAAGAAAGAAGAAGCGGGAGCAACGATCGCGTGAGGAACGATGACCCGAAGGTGTTAGGTCAGCACTCGATGATGTTGAGGGCGAGGCCGGCGAGGCTGGTTTCCTTGTAGCGCGATTGCATGTCGAGGCCGGTGAGGTACATGGTGCGGATGACCTGGTCGAGGGAGACCTTGTGTTCCGGCGGTTCGATCATGGCGATGCGCGAGGCATGAATGGCCTTGACGGCTCCCATGGCATTGCGCTCGATGCAGGGAATCTGCACGAGGCCGCCGATGGGATCGCAGGTCATGCCGAGATTGTGTTCCATGCCGATCTCCGCGGCATGTTCGACGTGCAGGTTGGTCCCGCCCAGTGCGGCGGCCAATCCGCCCGCGGCCATGGAGCAGGCGACGCCGACCTCGCCCTGGCATCCGACTTCGGCGCCGGAGATGGAGGCGTTCTCCTTGTAGAGGATGCCGATGGCGGCGGAGGTAAGGAAGTAGCGCAGGATGCCTTCGGTGTCGGCGCCGGTGACGAAGCGTTCATAGTATTGCGCGACGGCGGGGACGACTCCGGCGGCTCCGTTGGTGGGAGCGGTCACAACACGGCCGCCGGCGGCGTTCTCTTCATTCACGGCCATGGCGTAGACCTTGACCCAGTCGAGGGGGGCCAGCGGATCGCCCGGCTTGCCTTCCACTTCTGAGGCACGCAGCCGTTCTGCGAAGAGATGCGCGCGGCGCCGCACCTTGAGTCCGCCGGGCAGCGTGCCCTCGGTAACCATGCCGCGCTCGATGCAAGCGCGCATGGTCTGCCAGATATGCAGGATGCCGGCGCGAACCTGTTCTTCGGGAGCGGGCGCTCTGTGCGTCCGGGCCAGCGCGCATTCGTTGGCCATCATGAGTTCGGCGATGGTGAGGTGGTGCTCCTGCGCGGTGTTCAGCAACTCGGCCGCGCTGTGGAAGGGATAGGGGAGGGTCACCTCAGCCGGCGCGGGCGAACCGGGTTGGGATGAATCGGCGCTGTCTTCGGTGATGAACCCACCGCCGATGGAGAAGAAGGTTCGCTGGGAGAGGACGCTGCCTTCCGCAGAGAACGCGGTGAGCCGCAGGCCGTTGGGGTGTTGGGTGCGCGCGCCGGGAGGGAACATCACGTCGCGGTGGAAGAGCAGGTCTGATGCTTCATCGAAGGGAATGCGCTGCTCGCCGTTGAGAGCGAGGGCGCGGGAGAAGCGAATGGATTCGATGGTGGGAGAGATCTGTTCGGGATCGATGGAGGCGGGTTCGTTGCCGGCGAGACCGAGCAGCACGGCGCGATCGGTGGCGTGACCGATACCGGTAAGGGCAAGGGAGCCGTACAGATCGATCTGCACGCGGGCGACGCGAGGGAGTTCGGCGCCGAGGCCGCGGGCGAACTGAAAGGCGGCGCGCATGGGCCCCATGGTGTGGGAGCTGGAGGGGCCGACGCCGATTTTGTAGAGGTCGAAGAAGCTGGTTGTCACGCAGGTGATTGTAGTCCGCCGGCTGCGATTCAGTTAACGCGCAGCTTGGTGAACCGCGGGTACGCAAAATCAGGCGGACACCAGGCGGTATGGCCGGTTTGCAGATGCGACGGCCATCACATCCTGTGAGGAGAAGCAGACGGTACACTCCCGCCAGTTACCATGGCCCTTTCCAAGACTCTCAGCGCTGCTGTTTATGGCATCGACGCGAATTTGATTGATGTGGAGGTGGACTACAGCGGCATTGTTGCCAATGAGGATCACTTCCACACGGTGGGCCTGCCGGATGCGGCGGTGCGCGAGAGCCGCGACCGGGTGCGTGCCGCGATTAAGAACTCCGGCTACTTGATACCGCCGACGTTTACGACCATCAACCTGGCGCCCGCCGATCTGAAGAAGGAGGGCTCGGGGTTCGATCTGCCGATCGCTGTCGGAATCCTATGCGCGTTCGGGGCGCTGAAGAGCACCGACCTGAGCCAGTTCCTGATGGTGGGGGAGCTGGGGCTAGACGGCAGCGTGCGCGCGGTGCCGGGAATGCTGCCGGTGGCGATTCTCGCGCGGGAGAAGAAGATTGCGCACCTGATTCTTCCCGCGGCCAACGCCGCGGAGGCGGCGGTTGTGGAGGGCGTGAAGGTTTATCCGGTGGCCTCTCTGCTGGATGTGCTGGATCTGTTGAACGGCGCGGTGCTGGGCGAACTGCAGCGGGAGCCGTTCCGGGTTTCCACGGAGACGCTGCTGGGCGAGCTGCAGCATTTCGCGGTGGACTTCAAGGATGTGCGCGGGCAGCAGACGGCGAAGCGCGCGCTGGAGGTGGCGGCGGCGGGGAGCCACAACATCCTGATGATCGGGCCGCCGGGGTCGGGGAAGACGATGCTGGCCAAGCGTCTGCCGTCGATCCTGGCTCCGCTGACGTTTGACGAAGCGCTGGAGACGACGAAGATTCACTCCGTGGCAGGCGTGCTGGATGCGGCTGCGGGGCTGGTGACGCAGCGGCCGTTCCGCTCGCCGCATCACACCATCTCCGATGCGGGGCTGATCGGGGGCGGGATTGTGCCGCGGCCGGGCGAGGTATCGCTGGCGCACAACGGACTGCTGTTTCTGGACGAGCTGCCGGAGTTTCCGCGCAACGTGCTGGAGGTGATGCGGCAGCCGCTGGAGGATCACAGCGTGACGATCGCGCGGGCCAGCATGTCGTTGAGCTTTCCGGCGCGCTTCATGCTGGCGGCGGCGATGAACCCTTGTCCCTGCGGATACTTCAACGACAAGTCGCGGGAGTGCATGTGCACGCCGCCCATGATTCAACGCTACGTCGCGAAGATCTCGGGGCCGCTGCTGGATCGTATCGACATCCACATCGAGGTGCCGGCGGTGCAGTACAAGGAGCTGCGTGGGGGCGCCGCGGCGGAGGGATCGGCGGAGATTCGCGAGCGCGTTCTGGCGGCTCGTCAGCGGCAGCGCGATCGCTTTGCCAAGGGCAAGGAGAAGATCTACTCCAACGCGCAGATGACCACGCGGCAGATTCGCGCGTACTGCGAACTGGGAGCGGATGCGGAGCGGCTGCTGGAGCGGGCCATGCAGCAGCAGGGTTTAACGGCGCGGGCGCACGACCGGATATTGAAGGTGGCGCGGACGGTGGCCGACCTGGCGGGATGCGAGGCGCTGACCGTGGCGCATCTGGCGGAGGCCATTCAGTATCGAACGCTCGACCGCAGCTACTGGTCGTGACCGCGCGGGCCTGAGAGGCGCACTCATGAACCTCCAGCCAGGGATATAGAACACGTTTCAGGTCAAGCGTTGACACCAAAGTTGTGTTGTGGGGGGAGGAGTTGCCGGGATATAAAAAGGCGTTCGCGCGTGTGGATAGGAATGGTTGCGGTGCGACTAGATTAGGGGAGGTCGGGCTTGCACACTCATATTAATGATGGACCGGATGTATTTCTGTTTGGGATTCCGCTGGTAGCGCTTTTGTTTTTTGGGTACTTCCGGCTGGATGAGACGTTCACGCTGCGGAAGCGTGTTCCGGCACCGCTGCCGGGGCCAGCGCCGGTGGTGGATAAGGACGGCGAGCCGGTGGGAACGGATCCGGATGGGCGTCCTTGGGAGAAGGGGAGCGGGCGGCGGCGGACGGCCTGAGCGGTCGTTACTTCCGATTCTAAGCAAATTCCAAT
Organism: Acidobacteria bacterium AB60; assembly: GCA_008682415.1. Lineage (GTDB taxonomy): Bacteria > Acidobacteriota > Terriglobia > Terriglobales > Acidobacteriaceae > Telmatobacter. The sequence goes on from VANK01000013.1 coordinate 21,909, forward strand.
CTTTGCCGATGACGGGATCAGACGTGAGAAAGCTCTCATGTTCACGTCTTCGGGGAGAATTGGGATGCAGAGTGCGGCGGTCCTCTCCAATCCGGATCTTGCGCTTTTTATGGCGCCCTTCGTGATCCTGATGATTCTAGCCATGTTCCGAGTGGATGAGCGGTTTGCCGGGGGAGGCCCCCAGAGCGGCCGGCGGCCCAGATTTTGCCAGGTGGGCAAGGATGGGCGGGTCAGGCTTTCGGACCCGGATGGCCGAGGCGGCGGGGAAGCGGCGCGGAGGATGGGCAGCCAGCGGGTGTGAACCGGCGGGGGAACCGGTTGGTAACGTTCCCTCTGTGGATGATGCGCGCGGTGCCTGAATGAGGCTGGTTGCTTCACGCGGTTGAAAGCAATAGGTTTACGGTATCAATCGAGGGTTTCGTAAAAACGTTTTCAGGGCAGATTCCGGGCAAAAAAAATGTTGACCGGGAGCCGAACCCGTTATACAGTCAAGGGTGCCATCCAAGGGTAGATTGCACAGTTCGGCGAAGTGCGCCCTTCTGTCGTTTCTCTCATCCAATATGTGGGCCAAGGCTTCAGAGCGGATGAGTTCGTGTGTTTGCGGTTTGGAGTAGATCACGGAAACGAGCGGGACCGGCTTTAGCGGAATCTGATCTTTCACTCAAAATTCTCGCGGGACCAGAAATCGGGGTAGCTTCCGCACGCGACCCGATTGCATCCAAGGTTTTTGAACTGGACGCCGGCCCCGTGCGTCTAATCCCTCAGATGGTGTGAACCTGGGCGGCCGCCGCAGCGGTTGCCGGCTGCACTGGCGGCGCCAAGTAGTTCCGGCCGGGCAGGAAATTCAAAGGAGTAGATTCGTAATGCGTTCTGATCTAGTTTTTGGGGCACTCTCTCACGTGTCCAACCGTTACCAGCTTTGCCAGCTGGCCAGCAAGGCCACTCGCAAGCTGCACAAGCCGAATACGCGCCTGCAGGACACGACGAATGAAGTGCTGCAGCGTTTCCGCACCACGAACCCTGGTTCTTCCGAGTCTCCGGCCGCGAAGGCGGAGGAACCTGTGCAGCATCGTCGCGCCGCCTGATCGGTAATCCACAAGGAAACGCGCAGAGTAAGTCACGGTTTTCAGGCAGCTCTCCCTGGAGGGAGGGCTGCTTTCCTGGAATTTCCTCCACCCGGACGATTTCTGGTATCTTAGGCGCGCGACCGCGTTACAATTCCGGTAAGACTCCCACCTGAATATCCCCGGAGCGATTTCCCTCCTCCGACTCTCCTCACAATCCAGCCCCGCCCTCCCGCAGGTGAACATGACCATTGCAGAACTTAAAGAGAAGAACATCACTGAACTGAGCCGTATTGCGCGCACCCTGGAGATTCCGGGCGCCAGCGGCCTTCGCAAGCAGGACCTTATCTTCAAGATCCTGCAGGCGCAGAGCGAAAAAGAAGGCCACATCTTCGCCGACGGCGTGCTGGAGATCCTGCCGGACGGCTACGGTTTCCTTCGCTCGCCCGATTACAACTATTTGCCTGGTCCCGACGATATCTACGTATCGCCGTCGCAGATTCGCAAGTTCGACCTGAAGACGGGCGACTCGATCAGCGGCAACGTGCGGCCGCCGCATGAAGGGGAGAAGTACTTCGCCCTGGTGAAGATCGAGGCCATCAACTTCGAGTCTCCGGAAGAGACACGCAACAAGATTCTGTTCGACAATCTGACGCCGCTGTATCCCCAGGAACGGATCCGGATGGAGACCGTGCGCGAGGCCGTGAGCGGCCGCGTGATGGATCTGCTGACGCCCGTGGGCAAGGGACAGCGCGGATTGATCGTGGCGCCGCCGCGCACCGGCAAGACGATGCTGCTGCAGTCGATCGCCAACTCCATCACCACGAATCATCCCGAGGTGGTGCTGATTGTTCTGCTTATCGACGAGCGGCCGGAAGAAGTCACGGACATGCAGCGGTCGGTGAAGGGCGAGGTGATCAGCTCGACGTTCGACGAGCCTGCGGCGCGTCACGTGCAGGTGGCGGAGATGGTGATCGAGAAGGCGAAGCGCCTGGTGGAACACAAGCGCGACGTGGTGATCCTGCTGGACTCGATCACGCGTCTGGCGCGCGCCTACAACACGATTGTTCCTCCGTCGGGCAAGGTGCTCTCGGGCGGGGTGGACTCCAACGCCCTGCAGCGCCCCAAGCGCTTCTTCGGCGCGGCACGCAACATCGAAGAAGGCGGCTCGCTGACGATTATCGCCACGGCGCTGGTGGATACCGGCTCGCGCATGGACGAAGTGATCTTCGAAGAGTTCAAGGGCACCGGCAACATGGAGATCATCCTCGACCGCAAGCTGGTGGACAAGCGCGTCTTCCCGGCGATCGATATCCAGCGCTCCGGCACGCGTAAGGAAGAGCTGCTGATTCCGAAGGAAGATTTGCAGCGCATCTGGGTTTTGCGCAAGGTGCTGAACCCGCTCTCGCCGGTGGAAGCGATGGAACTGCTCATCAGCCGGCTGGAGAAGGTGCGCAACAACGCCGAGTTCCTGCAGAACATGAACCAGCTCTAGGGCACCTGCGGTGGGATCCATCGCATCGTGAGCAAGGAAGGCCGTCCGGTTCGCCGGGCGGCTTTTCGTTTGGCGAAGTTCTGGTCAGCCGGCGCGTTCCCGGCGCCATGAGCGGATGCTGGTGGCGTACACGCCGATGCAGAAGAGGTTGGCGGGGATGAAGCCGAGCTGGGCGGTTTTCAGCCCGATGATGCAGATCAGGAGACTGTTGACGCCGGCAACCACCAGGCCATACCACATCTTGCGGCCCACAAGAATTGTCGAGAGCACTGTCAGTAGACAGGACACATAATCTAAGCGAAACACGGGGGAGGGATCCTCTGCCTCCAGTGTGCCGTATTTGCGGGTTCGGTGGAGTGACTTACCTCACAGGCTGAGCTATTCGGTGCGCAGCGCCTGCATGGGGTCGAGGCGTGAGGCGCGCCATGCGGGCGTGAGGCAGGCCCCCACTGCGACGGCCAGCAGCATGGCTCCCACGCCGGCGAAGACGACCGGGTCCAAAGGTTCGGTGTGGTAGAGCATGGAGGCCATGAGGCGCACCAGGCCCGCGCTGGCGGCCAGGCCGACGGCCAGGCCAAGGATCGCAGGACGAAGGCCATCGAGGAGAACGCGGCTCATGACCTGTCCGCGGGGCGCGCCCAGAGCGATGCGGATGCCGATTTCGGTGGTGCGCTGGGCCACGATATACGAGAGCACGCCGAAGAGGCCGGCGGCCGCCAGAAGGAGAGAGAGGGCGGCGAAGCCGGTAAGGAGGGTGGCGTTGAAGCTCTCGTTGGCGGCCGATTTGCCCAGCAGCTGGTCCATGGTCATCACGTTGGAGACGGGGAGTTCCGGATCGAGGCTGGCCAGAACGCGCTGCACGGGTATGGCGTACTGCTCGACGTCGTTGCGCGCGCGAATCACGAGGGAGCCGTTGTTCAGGTCCTCCTGATAGACGGAGTAGTACTGGATGGGCCGGGGCGGCTCTGCCTGCGCAAAGCGCGTATCCCCGACGACGCCGCAGATCTCCCAGTTCCTCCCGTCATAGCGGATGTGCTTGCCGAGCGGATCTTCCTGGGGGAAGTACTGTTGTGCGAAGGAGGCGTTGATGACCACCTGGCCGGGGTCGCCTGGTCCGTAGGCGGAATTGAACGAGTGACCGCGAAGGATGGGAATGCCCATGGCCTGGAAGAAGCCCGGGTCGGATTCGCGATTGATGGCGTATTGCATGACTCCCTGCGGCAGGGGCGGGTGCTCGACGATGGTGAAGGAGTTGTCTCCCCAGTAGCCCTGGCCGGGAACTGCGCGGGTGAAGCCGGCCCCGTCGACGCCGGGAAGAGCGCGCACGCGCTCCAGCAGTGTCCGGTAGAAGTTGGCCAGCTTCGCCTGGTCGTTGTACTTTCGTCCGAAGAGATCGAGGCGCATGGTCAGGATATTTTCCGTGTTGCAGCCCATGTCGGAAGAGCGCAGACGCTGGTAGCTGCGCAGCAGCAGCCCGGCGCCGATGAGGAGGACGACGGTCAGGCCGACTTCAATGCCTAACAAGGCGGCCCGCATACGGGCGTGGCCGTGTCCGGCGCTGGAACCGCGGGAGGCATCCTGCAGCGAGGTGAGCAGCGGCCGCCGGTACGCGCCGAGTGTGGAGAGACCCCCGGAGACGAGGGCACAGAAGACGACCAGTCCCACGGTGGCCGCGCCCACCACCCCGTCGATGCGGATGGCCTCGATGCGACTCATCTCGTGACGTGCGTGTGCCAGCCATGCCACGGCGCCCGACGCGAGAGCAAGACCTGCGGCGCCGCCGGCGGTTGAGAGGAGGAGACTCTCGATCAGGCGCTCGCGCACCAGCCGCAACGTGCCGCCGCCCAGCGCGGAACGGATCGCGATGTCTTTCTGACGGGCGGCCGCGCGCGCCACCAGCAGGTTGCCCACGTTGAGGCACGCAATCAGGAGCACGCAGCCGGTGGCCGCGAGCAGCACGTAGAGGGGCTTTTTGACTACGCCCACCATGCTCTCCAGCAGGGTTCTGGTGTTGGCGGCGCGGCTTACGAAGGGATTATCGAGATGCTGGTCATGAAGGCGCTTCACGATGAGGCTGAGGTCGGCGCGCGCCTGCTGCTCGGTGATGCCGGGCTTGAGCCGTGCAACGACTCCAAAGTTGTGAGCGCCCAACTCCTGCATCAATTTGGCGGGCTTGTCGTGATAGATCGGCGTCCACAGCTGGATCTGCGGATCGGAGTAGTAGAACCAAGCCGGAAGCACGCCAATTACCGTGTAGGGCTGGCCGTTGAGGTGAACGGTCTGATGGAGAACAGCCTTGTCTCCGCCGAAGCGGCGCTTCCACAGACCCCACGTCAGCAGGACGGTGCCGTTTGCGGATCGCTGGTCGTCATCGGCGGTGAAGCCGCGGCCCAACGCCGGTTCCACGCCGAGGAGGGGGAAGAGATTCCAGGTGGCGCTTGCGCCCATCACTTTTTCGGGCAGGCCGCCGTTGTCGCTGGTGAGGTTGAAGTCGTCTTCACTCAGCAGCGCCATTTCGGCAAGCGTGCGATTCTGCTTCTGCCAATCGGTGAACACACCCCCGGAGACCGAATTGAATTGGAACTGGTCATTGGTGTTCTCGTAGACGCTGATGAGGCGATTGGGATCGCGGAAGGGAAGGGGCCTCAGCAACATGCCGCGGACCGTGGTGAAGAGCGCGACATTGGCGCCGATGCCCAGGCCCATAACCCCGATGGCAACCAGCGAGAAGCCGGGGGCGCGCAGCAGCGTGCGACCGGCGATGCGCAGATCGCGGACCCAGGTCTCCAGCCATCCCCAGGACCAGGCGGCGCGCGCCTGGTCGCGCAGGAGGGCGGGATTGCCGAAGGTCCGCAGGGCGGCGCGCCGGGCCTCTTCCGGCGCCATGCCTCGGGCCAGGTTCTCACGCGTCTGCTGCTCGACATGGAATCGCAGTTCCGACTCGAGCTCGTCGGCGGCGCGATGCCGGTCAAAGAGCGAGCGCAGGTTCATGCGCAAACGGTCCAGGATCCGCGTACTCATTGTTTTGCTCTCCCTATTCGATTCTGAGCGCCGACATGGGACTAAGCCGTGATGCGCGCCACGCAGGGATCAAGCACGATCCCGCGGCTACGAGCAGCAGAAGGGCGGAGACGGCAGCCAGGATTCCGGAGTCGTAGGGCTTGGTTTCGTAGAGCATGGAGGCGATCAGGCGGCCCGCCGCAAGACTTGTTCCAAGCCCCAGGATGAGCCCGAAGAGCGCCGGCCGCAGGCCATCGATCAGCATGGAGCGCAGCACATAGGTGCGGGGCGCGCCGAGGGCCATGCGGATGCCGATCTCGCCGGTTCGCTGCGTGACGAGGTAACTCAATACGCCGTACAGGCCGGCTGCTGAAAGCACCAATGCGATCACTGCAAATCCCAGTACCAGCACAGAGTCGAACTGGGAATCGATTGTGGATTTTCCGATCGTGTCGCGCAGGGTGATGACATCCGCGACCGGCAGGTCGCGGTCGAGCCCTGCAATCATCTGCTGAATCGGCAAGGCCAGCGACTCAGCCTGAGGTGAGCGCACGAAGATGGTGGCTACCGAATAGTCGTTCCCGTAGATCGGGATGTACATCGTTGGATACGGAGGCTGCGAAAGATTCCAGCGGGTATCGCCCACCACGCCGACAACTTCGTAGCGTTCCTTGTCGCTAAACTGTATGTGCTTGCCGAGGGGATCTTCGCCCGGAAAGGCTCTTTGCGCGGCCAGGCGGGAGATCACCGCTACATTGCCGCGGTCAAGGCGCTCGTCAGGTCTGAAGACGCGGCCCTCGAAGAGGGGAATCTGCGCCGCGCTGAAGTATCCCGGGTCGGCTCCGCGCATGTGCATGTCGGTATAGCCTCGCCCGTCCTGGGGAGGGTGCTCGGTCACCGAGCCGGTGCGGTCGCCTCCCCAACCCTGGCCGGGCACCTTGCTGATCAGGCCGGCCGCCTGCACGCCCGGCATCGAGCGAACGCGCGCGATAAGCAGCTCGAAGAATGCCACCACCTGTGCCTGCTTTTTATAGCTTGCTTCGGGCAGGCTGATCTTCATCGTGAGGGTGTTATCGACAGGGATGCCAAGGTCTGCCGTACGCATTCGCTGATAGCTCTTGACCAGCAGTCCGGCTCCGGCAAGCAGCACAACCGTGAGACAGACTTCCACTACAAGCAAGGTCTTGCGAAGCGCGGCGCGGTTACGTCCGCCGCTGGCGGAACGCGATGCTTCCTGAAGGACACTGAGAAGATTCCTGTCGTCCACGCTGAGAGCCGTGAGGAGACCTGAGAAGAGGGCACAGACCGCGACGGCGCCCAACGTAAATAGCACCACAACGCCGTCGAAGCGGATGTTCTCCAGACGATTGATGTCCTGTCGCATGGTCCGAAGCCATAGCAGAGCGGCGGCCGCCAGCATCGCTCCCACGGTCCCGCCGCCCAAGGAGATGAGGACACTCTCCACAATTCGCTCACGAAGCAAGCGCAGGCGTCCGCCACCCATGGCCGCGCGGATCGCCATCTCCTTGCGCCTTGCCGATGCGCGAGCGACCAATAGCCCCGAAACGTTCATGCAGGCGATCAGCAGCACGCAACCTGTGGCCGCCAACAGCGCGTAGAGGGGTGTCTTATAGTGATCCACCTCGTCATCGAGCATGGAGTGGCCCGACACGAGGTCGTGAATCGAGGGCCCCGGATGCTCTTTTTTAATCTGCTTTTGAATCGGGTCCAGTTGGCTCACAAGCGCCTGCAACGAGACACCTTTACGCAGGCGCGCGATAACGATCGTCTCGTGATCGTTGAATGCGCCAAGCAGGCCCCTGGGAGCATCATGGGCAATCGGCGTCCAGGCCATTACCGTCTTGCCGCCGAATCCCCCGTTGTATTGAAAATTCTCAGGCATCACGCCGATGACCGTATACGGCTGGACATCGAGCCAGATGGTCTTTCCCACAATGGCGGGGTCCGCACTGTAGCGCCGTTTCCAGAATCTGTGGTCGAGGATCACGGTTGCGGAGGCTTCGGGCCGATCGTCGCTTGCGCTGAAGCCGCGCCCCAGGGCCGGCTGCACGCCCAGCGTGGAAAAGAAGTTCCACGACACCCACCCTGCGTCGATGCGCTCCGGGAGCTTTCCGCCTTCCGCGGAGACGTTGTAGTTCTGGAAGGGCGAGACCATGGCCATCTGCTCGACGCCGGTGGCCGCCTTCTGCCACTCGAAGAAGCTGCCCGCGTCTACAGGCATATAGGGATTGCCGCGATGGCCAGTCTCGTTTTCGTAGAGCGTGACCAGCCGATCCGAATCGGGAAAGGGAAGCGGCTTGAGCAAGACGCTGCGCACGACTGTGAAAAGCGCGACGTTGGCGCCGATGCCCAGGCCCATGATGAGCACGGCGATGATGGTGAAGCCGGGCGCGCGCAGGAGGGTGCGCATTCCGAGGCGGAGATCGCGCACCCACGCTTCAGCGCTGCCCCAGCTCCAGGTGGCATGGGTCTGATCGCGGATGAGGGCGAGATTGCCGACGCTGCGCAGCGCCGCGATGCGGGCCTGCTCCGCGCTCATGCCGGCGGCGCGGTTTGCGTCTATTTCATCGTGGAGGTGCGACTGCAGCTCCCGCTCGAGCTCCGCCGCGGCTCTTCCGCGCTGCAGAAGGCGCGCCCGCATTCTCATTCGATCGAACCATCGCATGGTGAATCCTCCAGGGCGTTACGCCTCGCTGACGATGAGATTGATAGCCGCGGAGAGCCGGCTCCAGTTGGCTGATTCGGCCTCCATCTGCTTGCGTCCGGCGGCGGTGAGCGCATAGAACTTGGCCTGCCTGCCGGTCTCGCTCTCCGCCCATTTGGCGCGAATCCATCCCTGCTGTTCCAGGCGGTGCAGCGCCGGGTAGAGGGAGCCCTGCTGCACCTGCAGGACCTCGCCGGATACCTGCTGAATGCGTTTGGCGATGGCCCACCCGTGCAGGGGTTCGAGAGAGAGCGTTTTGAGGATGAGAAGGTCGAGGGTGCCCTGGACGAGATCGCTTGGTTTGCCCATGCCTAGATTATCTACACTGCATGTTGTAGATCGTCAAGGTATCTGTGACCAATCTTGGAGCGGGGGAGGGAACTAGCCGAATGGGTGGGCCTGGGTCGCCTGACGGCGGATGTTGGTTCCGGCCCGGATGCGGCATTGTTTCTTCAGCGGCAAAGGCCGCAGGAGGATGCAATGCCGGGTTTCCTGGTGGATTTTTCGAATGAGTTGGCCGAGGCGGTGGCGCGCGCGGGCAGATCGGTGATCAGCGTGCCGGAGGGCGGCCGCGAGGGCGTGAGCGGGACGATCTGGCGGGAGGGCATCGCCATTACCGCGGAGCATACGATTCGCGGGCTCGACGAGGTGGAGGTGATCCTGCCCTCGGGTGAGAAGAGCAAGGCGGCGGTTGCCGGCCGCGATCACGGCACGGATATCGCGGTGCTGAAGGTGGCCGGGGCCGGCGTTGCCGCGACGCTGGCGGACGAAGGACAGGCGCGGGTGGGGGAGATCGTGCTCTCCATCGGGCGCCGCCGCGACGAGGGGCTGGCCGCGACGCATGGCCTGATCAGCGCGATCGGGGGTCCGTGGCGCACGGGGCAGGGAGCCCGCATCGACCGCTGGCTTCGTCTCGATCTGAACCCGTTTCCGGGATTCTCGGGCGGGCCGGTGGTGAACGCACGCGGAGAGGTGATCGGGATGGCCACGTCGGGTCCGCGGCGCTCGGCGGCTACGATTCCGGTATCCACGGTTAATCGCGTGGTCGACCAACTGCTGCAGCGCGGGCGGATCGCTCGCGGCTACTTTGGGGTGGGCATTCAGCCGGTGGCCTTTCCGGAGGGAACGGCGCGGGAACTCGGGATTGGCAGCGAGCGCGGGCTGCTGGTGGTGATGGTGGAACCGGGCGGCCCGGCGGCGCACGCGGGAGTGCTGCTGGGCGACATCGTGGTGCGGGTAGATGGCGCCGAACTGCAGGGGCCGCAAAGCCTGCAGGGAGCGCTCGATTCCGACAAGATCGGCCAAACCGTCCCGGTCGACCTGGTGCGCGGCGGCAAGCTGACGTCGGTGAGCCTGGTGGTGGGCGAAAGGCCGGTACGATGAGCGCGGCGACGGCGGTGAATCCAGAAGCCTCTTCCGGCATCAGTATCGGATACTCGGTCAGCTCGATGGCGGAGTGGCTGCGCCGCATCACCGTGTGCCTTCGCGGGCCGAGAGGCAGCAGGGGGTCGGGTGTGGTCTGGCGGGATGGGCTGATTGTCACCAACGCGCACGTTGCCGTGGGCAAAGGGCACACGGTCGTGTTCTCGGATGGGACCAGCGTCCAGGGCAGGCTGGCGGCGCGCGATCCCGCGGTGGACCTGGCGGCTCTTGCGATCGACGCGACGGGGCTGCCGGTCGCGTCGGTGCGCGGGGCGCGATCTCTGCGGCCGGGGGAGGTTGTGTTGGCAGTCGGCAATCCGTGGGACGGCGAGGGAGCGGTGAGCGCGGGCATTGTGCATCGCGCGGCGGGACAGGGCGCGGTGATCTTTGCCGACATCCGGCTGGCTCCCGGCAACTCCGGCGGCCCGCTCGCCGATGCGGAGGGCAACGTGGTGGGTGTCAACAGCGCCATCTTTCAGGGGCTCGGCTGCGCCGTGAGCAGCGAGACGGTGATGGAATTCTTGAGGCAGGCAGGGCTTTTGGAGGCGGCTTGATCCGCGTACAGGTCTGGGCAAAATCGGCCATTGCGCGCGCGGGACTGGAGTCTATCGTGCAGGCGGATGGCCGCTTCGCGATTGCGCGAAGCGAGATGCGGGGCGCGCCGTTGCCGGCGTCAGGTGTCGACGCCGATGTGGTCCTGATCGATCTGGCGGAGGGCGGTACGCGGCCTCCTGCGGAGCTTGCGGGGTTTGATCGCACGGCCCAGGTGGTGCTTCTCGAGAACCCCACGCGCGGCGAACTCTTGCGGCTTTTGCAGGACGGGCCGCGGACGTTGCTGCTGCGCGATTCTGCTCCTGGGGAGATCACCGCGGCTCTGGAGGCCGCTAGTGAAGGGCTGGTGGCCTTGTCGCCGGAGCTGCTGGAGCTGCTATGGCCGGCGGGCTCGGAGATCGCAGCCCTGGATGAACTGCCGCCCGGCGAGCCGCTCACCGCGCGCGAGAGCGAGGTGCTGGCGCTGCTGGCGGACGGCGCGGGCAACAAGGAGATTGCCGCGCGGCTGGCGATCAGCGAGCACACGGTGAAGTTCCACGTGAGCTCGATTCTCAACAAGCTAGGCGCGGCGACGCGCACAGAGGCGGTGACGCGCGGCTACAAGGAAGGGCTGATCGTGATCTGACCGCTGCCTCAGCGGACCTCGGTCAGGGCCTCGGTCTGCTTGCTCATCTTGGCGGTGCGGTCCAGCTTGTCCCAGTTGAACGGCTTGCCGTCGATGGCGCGCTTGATGGTCTTGAACAGCACCACTGAGAACAGCTGCCGATACGAGAAGCGCTGCAGCCAGATGTGGAAGAGCAGCCAGCGGTCGCCCTTGTTGGCGGGGTGGGGGCGTTCCAGGCTGAACGCCACTGCCGACGTGACAAAGTCGATGAGCAGGAAGGCCAGGAAGTAGGTGAGCAGCTTCTGGAAGTTCGCCGCGGAGGTGGCCTCCGGATGGAAGTGCAGATCGACGAAGTAGTGAATGATGCCGTACACGAACATGAGGTCGATGAAGGGCGAGACCAGCGGCAGCAGCATTTGGAAGATGAGGATATTGGGCAGCGCGAAGAGGCCCATGGCCTTGTTGCGCGTAAAGGCAGCGCGATGCTTCCACACGGCCTGCAGTGTGCCGAACGACCAGCGGAAACGTTGCCGCATGAGGCCCTTGGCATTGATGGGCGCTTCGGTGAAGGCCAGCGAGCGATCCTCGTACACCACCTTGAGATTCTGCTCGAGCAGGCTCATGGTGAGGTCGGCGTCTTCGGCCACGGTGTTGATGGGATAGCAGCCGGCGCGTTTGACGGCCTGCGTCCGCCACGCTCCGATGGCTCCCGGAACAACGGTGACCACGTGGAAGAGATCGAGGGCGCGGCGTTCGAAGTTCTGGCTGGTGATGTATTCCAGGGCCTGCCAGCGCGTCCACAGATTCACGCGGTTGCCTACCTTGGCGTTCCCGGCCACGGCGCCGATGGTGGGATCTTCGAAGTGGGGGATGAGCTTGCTGATGGCGTCGGCGGCGATCACGGTATCGGCGTCGATGCCCACGTAGATCTCCTCCTCGACGCGATCGAGAGCGTAGTTCAGGGCGGCAGCCTTGCCGCCGTTGGCCTTCTCCAGCACTTCGACGCGGCCGGCGCGGATCTCCGCGGCGTAGGCTTCGCGCGCCACCTCCGCGGTGCGGTCTTTTGAGCCGTCGTCGATGACGATGACGCGCAGATTCTGGTAGTCGGAGTTGAGGACCGAACGGATGGTGCGGACGATGACCTTTTCCTCGTTGTACGAGGGAACCAGCACCGCGACTCGCGGATTGTAGCCCGGGGAGGCCTCGCGGTGAGGACGGCGGAGTCGGTCGATGATGGCGAACACGCCCACGAGGATCAGGCGGGCGCTCATCAAGATATCGCCGAGGAAGAAGACGATCACCACGAAGTTGAAGATGATCGAGAGCACTGAAAATGCCAGCGAATCCGGTATCGCGCGCAACTGCTGCCATGGGCTGAGCTTTGGCATCACGTCGGCCGTGGTCTTATTCATCAGCGCGGAGACCTGCACGATCTGGTAGCCATGGGCGCGCAGCGTGTCAATCAACACCGGCAGCGAGGCAATCGTCACCGATCGGTCGCCGCCGCCATCGTGGAGCAGGATGACCGAGCCGCGAAACTGCGGCTTGCTCTTCATGCGGTTGAGCTGGTCGAGCACCGAATTGGCGATCTCGGCAGGCGTCTTGCGAATGCGTTCATCCCAGTCGTCGGTGTCGATCTTGTTGCCGATGACGGTCAGGCCGTCTTGCTGTACGCGCACGATCGGCGCGGCCTGGTCGTCGGTGTCCGGCTCCTCGTCGATGTCGTAGGGGGGACGGAAGTACAGAGGCTGAATGCCCAGCTTGGAGGCGAACAGCCGGTTGGTGAGGTTGATCTCCATGTCCAGACGCTGCGGCGAGATTTCGCTGATGTCAGGATGCGAGTAGGTGTGGTTGCCGATTTCGTTGCCCTCATTGACTATGCGCTTCATGAGGCCCAGGTTTTGCTGCGCCTCTTCGCCAATCAGCATGAAGGTCGCGTGAGCGCCCTTGTGCTTGAGGATGTCGAGGATGCGCGGCGTCCACTTGGGATCGGGCCCGTCATCGAAGCTGAGCGCCACCTGGTTCGACTTGTACCCGTATTGATTGACGGTGTAGGTGTTGGGGTACACCTCCATGTGCTCGTCGATGATCAGCCTCTTGCGCAGGTCGGGTTCGTCGGTGTCGCTCTCCACCACGCGCGTGCCGGTCTTGGGCGTGCCTGTGACGCGAATGATCTCGCCCTCGCCCTCGGTGTCCACCTCATGTCCGGGCTGCACTGAGCCGAGCGCCTGCAGTGATACGGCGTCGTTGGGCCTGTCCCAGATGTTCCAGACCGAGCCGTCCTCCTCACCCAGCCGCCACAGCGCGAAGGTCTGCAGACCGAGCAGGCGCGCGGCTCGCATCTCGTTGAGCACCGTCACCGCGTCGAGGAACCACACCACGTGGCGTTGATTGCTGTCCTCGTCGATGTATTCGAAGTGGGGGTTGAGGGAGTCGTAGTCGAGGTTCAGGTCGGCGTCGGCGTCGGAGGCGCGCTGCCACACCCGCGAGACGGTCAGGTCCTCGGTATCCAGCACCTGCGGCTTGGGCGTACTGCCGTGCTTCGCCGGGGCCGGGATGGAGAGGGTCCAATCATATCCGTAGTTGCCGACCGCACAGATGAGCTTCTGCTTGGGAACCAGCTTGAGCGCGCGCTGCAAATTGGCGATAAACCACTGCTGGGGGGCGATCGGCCCGGGGTCGCTCTCGATCTCGTGCAGGTCGTAGTTCATCAAGACGACCCAGTCGGCGTTATCGGCGATCTGCTTGAGATCCTTGTCGTCAAGGCCGACCGCCACGTTCACGCAGAGGCGCAGGTTGCGCTCGTGCAGCTTGGCGTAGAGCTCCTGAATGAAGTTGACATACGCGGGGAGCGACTCGTCGCGCAGGTTTTCAAAGTCGAGCGAGAGGCCGTGATAGGCCGGCATGGCCCCGAAGAACTGCATGATCTGGTCTTCCAGCAGGGCGCGGCGCGTGTCGTCGGCCAGCAGGTCGCCCATGGCCGGATCCCAGATGCCCGTGTGGGGATTGAAGTTGTTGACGTGTGGGAAAATCTCCGTGTTTTCGCGCGTGTCCTGAATGACGTGCTTGATCTTGTTCAGGTCATCAGGATCGTGCACCACGCCGCCGTCGATGACGCGGTACTCCTGCATGGTGTTCTGGCTGCTCATGGAGAGCAGGTGCGCGTCCGGCGCGTCGACGTGGAGCCACTCGGGAAAGAGCAGGTCGATCTGGTGTACGTGGGCCTTGAACGAGGAGTAGCTGGTGGCGTCGTCGGCAGCGTAGTAGGCCGCTCTGATGCCCTCCCCGGTGTTGAGGGCGATCTCGGAGGGCTTGCGGTTGGTCTTCCGGCGCGGCTGGGTCACGGTTCGCTGCTTCAGCAGGGGGGTGCGATCGTGCAGCGCCTTTAAGTTGTGCCGCGCCAGGGGCAGAAACAGCCCCTGCAACGGCTGGCTGCGGAGTGTGTTGAAGATGACTCCGGCCACCACCAGTGTGGTGACGACCGCTGCCACATCGAGGAAGCGGCGCAAGCGTTTCCATCGCTTGCGTTGGGGATCGAAGAAGATCTGCTTATCAACCATCGGTTTCCACGTGCGCGAAAACCGGGTAAACGGTCTACGCTATACAGTACGAATCGTATGGAACCTGCCCCCTTCAGTCAATTGAACCAGGACCGGTTTGTCTTCCGCAGCCGCCGCGGCATCCTTTCCGCAGGTGCCGCCATGGTTGCGGGCGCCGCGCTTCGCCTTTGGATGCTGCGCAAGTTCTTTGAAGTTAACGGGGACTCTCAACTTTACGGTTCCATGGCAAAGAATCTTCTGATGCACGGGCGCTACGCGGTTTCCGACGGCGGCGGCATGCTCCATTCCACCCTCATCCGCCTGCCCGGATACCCGCTCTTTCTCGCGTTGTGTTTTCGCATCTTCGGCATGGAGAACTACTTCTGGGCATCCTGCGTGCAGGTCGTGCTGGAGCTGCTGGGGTGCTGGTTGCTGGCCGTTGTGGCTTATCGCGTCTCTGCTCCCGCCACGCGTGCCGCGGCCGCTCACGCGACGCTCTGGCTGGCCGCGCTCTGCCCGTTCACCGCGGTCTATGCGGCTGAGCCGCTCTCGGAGGCCCTGACGCTCTTCTCCATCGCGGTCGCGCTCTGGGGCCTCGTGCGCTACCGCGAGCAGCCGGTCTGGGGTCCTGCGCTCGCGTTTACGTTCGCGGTGACCTATGCCGCCCTCCTGCGCCCCGATGGCGTGCTGCTGGGGGCGGCGCTGGTGGTTCCTTTGCTCCGCGCGCCGCGCTCCTGGCTCGCGGGTGCTTCCGGGAAATCGGGAAACGCGCATCGTCGCATGCTCGCGGTCTGCTTTGTGCTGGCGGTGGTTCCATTCGCTCTCTGGGCCGTTCGCAATGCACGCGTCTTTCATGTCTTCCAGCCGCTGGCGCCGCGTTACGCCACCGACCCTGGGGAAAACACATGGCCCGGATGGCAGGGCTGGACGAAAACCTGGTGCCTCGACTTCATCTCCACCTACCAGGTGTACTGGGCCATGCCGGGCTCGCCCCTGGAGATGAAGTACCTTCCGGCCCGGGCCACCGACACGCCCGCGCAGTATGCGGAGACCGCCAAACTCTTCGCCGACTATGAGAGCAACGGCGAAGAGCTTTCGCCAGAGCTCGACGCGCGCTTCGCCCAGCTTGCCGCGCAGCGGATCTCCGCGCACCCCCTGCGTTCCCACCTACTGCTGCCGCTGGGCCGGATGCTGGATATGTGGCTGCGTCCCCGCGTGGAAAACCTGCCCATCGACCTCGACTGGTGGGTCTACAGCCACCATCACGTGGAGACGCGCTTCAGCTGGTTCTACGCGGGCTTGAACGCGGTCTATCTCCTGCTCGGTATCGCCGGGCTGCTCGCGCGTCCGCGCCTCTGGCCCTGGATGCTTCTCTACATGCTGTTGCGCAGCGCTCTGCTCTGCACCATTGAAGCCCCCGAGGCGCGCTACACGCTGGAGTGTTTTCCCATGCTCTTCGTTCTGGGAGGCGCCGCTCTCGGACGGATCTTCGTGCGTTCCAAGAAGACGCTGGCCTAGCGGTTGATCACCTGGGTCTTGCTGTCCGTCTTGAATGAGAACGCGTCGCCGGGCAGCGACTGGTTCACCTTGATGTTCGAGTAAGTGACCATGCGCGATTGCCCCTGCCCCTGGTCGAAGTACTGCTTCAGGCTCACCCCGCGCTCAGGATCGATCCAGATGGTGACCTTGCGAAACAGCTTGAGCACCGCGGGATCCTTGGGCACCAGGTCAAGCTTGGCGACCTTCACGCCGTTCAAGGTCTCCGATCCGCCGTAGGTGATGTTCCAGTTCGCTTCGAGAGCGGTCCCGCTTCCACCGAATCCCAGCGACAGGTAGCTCTCGTACTTCCCGGCCTGCTTGGACACGGTCACCTGGTTGGTCAGCTTCTCATACATGGAGAAGACGCCGTTCTTGATGGTGATGATCCGCGGCGCCGGCTTGCCGTTCTCTTTATCGATATGGATGCCGAGCGCGACCGCGCTTCCCTTGTGCTCGGTGTAGATCGATCCCTGCATGACATCCTTGTCGGGAATGGGCTCGGTCATCTCGTTCACCTGCTCCAGGGTCGCCGAAGCGGAGCGGAACTTGGCCGCCGCCGCGTTGAGCTGCGTGAGCACCGACTTCACGTCGTCCGCCGCAAACGACGACGGAGCGAGCATCAAGCCCAGGACCAGAGCCGCCGCCATCCTTATTTGAACGCGCATATCCATCCTTCTTGTGCATTGGACGCTTGGGAATGCCGGAAAGAGACCTGCGAGGGGCCGGCGACCACAACAAAGCTACTTATGCGCCCAGATCTTCCAACTCGAAGGATTGCCGTTGGCATCTCGGGTCAGCTCCCAGCGCGAGACAAAGACGGCGTCGCCGGCGATGGGCTCGATGGATCGCCGCAGCGCCTTCCGGATCTCCGGATCTGGCGCCCCCGCTCCCACATTCACATCGGAAGCCTGCACGGTGATGATGAGGCCGTGGCTGCCGTCTCCCGCCACCTGGATGGGCTGGGTGGGTCCGGCCAGCACCGCCGGCTTGTCGCCGTAGTCCCACAGGTGCGGCGTAATGAAGATGAACGCCAGGATCAGCGTGACCATCACGTCATAGTGAAAACTGCCTCGCGGATAAGTCCAGTACACGTAGCTCTTCAAGATGCGATTCATACGGCGCGGCGCTCGATTCTCGTCATGCCCCCCATGTAGGGAAGCAGGGCGTCCGGTATCAGTACGGACCCGTCGGCCTGCTGATAGTTTTCCAGGATGGCCAGCCAGGTGCGGCCCACGGCCAGGCCGCTGCCGTTCAGCGTGTGCACAAACTCGCTCTTCTTGCTGGCCGCGGGCTTGAAGCGAATATTGGCGCGCCGCGCCTGGAACGCCTCAAAGTTCGAGCACGACGAGATCTCGCGGTAGAGCTGCTGGCCCGGCAGCCAGACCTCCAGGTCGAACGTCTTGGCGGCAGAGAACCCGGTGTCGCCGGTGCACAGCAGCATGCGCCGGTAGGGCAGGTTCAGCGCTTCGAGGATCTCCTCGGCGTCGCGGGTCAGAGCTTCGTGCTCCGCGTCGGACTCCTCCGGGCGTGCAAACTTCACCAGCTCCACCTTCTGGAATTGATGCTGCCGGATGATGCCGCGCGTGTCTTTGCCGGCGGCTCCCGCCTCGGCGCGAAAACACGGGGTATACGCGGTCAGCTTGATGGGCAGACGCGCCTCCTCCAGCGTTTCGTCGCGATAGAGATTGGTGACCGGAACTTCGGCCGTGGGAATCAGCCAGTGGTCCGCGTCTTTGAACTCTCCGCGCGCGGCGGTCTCAGCGTCGGCATCGGAACAGCGGAAGAGGTCCTCGGCGAATTTGGGGAGCTGTCCTGTGCCGAACAGGCTGCGGCTGTTCACCATGAACGGCGGCAGAACCTCGGTGTAGCCGTGCTTCTGCGTGTGGAGGTCGAGCATGAAGCTGATCAGCGCCCGCTCGAGGCGCGCTCCCGCGCCCATGTACACCGCGAAGCGCGCTCCGCTCAGCTTGGCGGCCCGCTCCAGGTCCAGGATGCCCAGCCCCTCGCCCAGCTCCCAGTGCGGCCTGGGCTGGAAATCGAAGCTGCGCTTCTCGCCCCAGGTCTTCACTACCGCGTTGTCTTCTTCCGAGGCGCCGACCGGAACTTCATCGCGGGTGAGATTGGGAACGCTCGCCAGCGAGAGCCGCACCTGCTCATCCAGCTCGGCGGCGGTGTGGTCCAGGTTCTCCAGGCGCTCCTTCAGAGTTCGCGTCTCGTCCATCAGGGCGGTGGCGTCCTGCCCGGAGCGCTTCAGCGCGCCCACCTGCTGGCTCAGCTCGTTGCGGCGCGCCTTCAGGGCCTCGGCTTGTGTGATGGCCTCGCGGCGGCGCTGGTCCAACGAACGAAAGTCTCCCAGCAAAACGGCCGGGTCGGCGCCGCGCGCGCGCAGCTTCTGTTCCACCGGGGCAAGGTTCGCCCGCACAAATGCCAGATCTAGCATGACCCTTCAGTCTACTAGAAGCAGCCCTTAGCCTTTAGCTCTTAGCCCGCGCACTTCGAGGTTCACAACCGGCGTGCGAGCTCAGAACTCGGCTTCCGCAACGACCAGCTGACAGCTAAGAGCTAATAGCTAAAAGCTGCCTTTCAGTCCGCCGCATGCGCCTTCGCTTCTGCCGGCTCTTCCTTCGCCGCCGAATCCCGCGCCGGCCCAGCGTTCACCTGCTCGTCCCACCCCGGCAGCTTCTGATCGCCCGTAATCAGGCGCACGCTGCGGGTGAACGTGAAGTAGGTCCAAACCCAGCTGGCCATCACCGCAATCCGGTTGCGGAACCCGATCAGGAAGAAGATGTGGACGACCAACCAGGTCACCCATGCCGGAAAGCCGGAAAGATGACCGCGGAACGGCCACTTCACATCGGCCACGGCCATCTGCCGCCCGATGGTGGCCATGTCGCCCTTGTCGAAGTAGCGGAAGCCGGGGCGCGGCCGGCCGTGCAGATCCGCGCGAATCACCTTCGCCACATGATCGCCCATCTGCATCGCAGGCTGCGCCACCCCGGGCACCTGCTTGCCGTCCTGCTCGAAGTGGGCCAGGTCGCCCAGCACGAAGACGTCCGGCAGCCCCTGCGGATTGAGGTTGTCGTCCACCAGCACGCAGCCGCGGTGATCCAGCGGCGCATTCAGCAGCTTGCCCAGCGGAGAGGCCTGCACGCCCGCCGCCCACAGCACCACGGCAGCTTCCACCCTGCCAATGCCCTTGGGCCCGCCCGTCTCCACCCAGCCGGGCTCGACCCCGGTTACGTGGCACTCGGTATGCACCTCCACGTTCAGCGATTGCAGCGACTTTTCGGCCTTGGCCGACAGATCGGGAGGATAGGCGGCCAGCAGGCGCGGACCTCCGTCCAGCAGCATCACCCGACTTTTGCGCGGATCGATGTGCCGGAAATCGTGCTTCATGTAGAGCTGCGCGATATCGCTGATGGCGCCGGCCAGCTCCACCCCGGTGGGCCCGCCGCCGATCACCACGAAGTTCAGCGGCGGATGCCACCCGTGCTCCTGCATATGCCGCTCGGCCAGTTCGAAGGCCAGCAGCACCCGCCGCCGGATCTCGATGGCGTCCTCGATCGTCTTCAGGCCCGGCGCGGCGGTGGCCCACTCGTTGTGTCCAAAGTAGGAGTGCGTCGAGCCCGCCGCCACCACCAGGTAGTCATAGCGGGCCTGGGCGCCGCTGCGCAGGGAAACCGTGTGGGCCGCGGTATCGATCCCCACTACCTCGTCCATTAAAACTTCGGTATTTTCCTGGCTGCGCAGAATCTGGCGGATGGGCGCCGCGATATTGGCGGGCGACAACACCGCCAGCGCGACCTGGTACAGCAAAGGCTGGAACGTGTGGTGGTTGCGGCGGTCGATGATGGTCACATCCACCGGGAGCTTGCCCAGGCCCTTGGCGGCATGAAGGCCGCCGAATCCGGCGCCCACAATCACCACGCGCGGCCGGCCGCTCATTTTTTTCGGGGCGGTTAGTTGGCTCATCGTGTCCCCCTCCCGACTGGTCCTACTTTAGGAGATGCACGAGGTCCCCATTTGGCAGCAACTTCTGTGGGCGGCGAGGCAGCCTGTTAAGCTTCGTCCTCCCCCCATCCCACCCCCAATAAATGACTCATCTGCCTCAGGTGGTTGATATCGTGCGCCGCCATGTGCCGCACAAGCTCCCTCACCGTGATCCTCCCGCGTTCCACATGATGACCCGCACGCTCCCACTGCTCGGGCGACAGGCCTTCCAGCATCCGCAGGTTTGCCTCGCGCAGCAGCCGGAACAGCGCGAACGCCTCCCCCGCCTTCCACGCCCCATATTGGCCCAACCGCGCCCACAGGTCCTGGTCGAACCCCTGCAGCGTCACTCCGTCCTGTTCCAGCATCTGCCGGTACCGCCAGCTGCTCACCAGCTCGTCCTCCGCCATATGCGCGACGATCTCCACCGCCGACCACTTGTCCGCTGCAGGACGCCGTCTCAGCCGTTCCTCGTCGCAGCCCTCAATCATGCGCGCGATCCTCGCCGGCGCCTCCGCCTGAACGCGGAGGGGATCTCTGCCCTCCACGTACCCTTGCAGGCGTTTGCGATACTCCTCTGGAGATTCCATACCGACGACGAGAATATCAGTCGCTGTATAAAGTCCCGGGGCGCGTCACGCAAAGCAGCTCCAGGAGGCGCAAGGGGCGCAGTCGAAGAACCCGCAGTTGTTCTTGCCTTCCCCTTTAATTCCTTCATTCCCGACTGCAAGCCTAACGCTCTGACGCAGAACCCGAATCAACGCAGGAGCAGCGGCTTTCAAGCCGCTGAATCAAAGGCTAGGTATCTCCCGCCGCGGGGCCCAAACACCCACACGCGAACCGCAAGCTCAGCGCGGCGCGGGACTGGCCTGCCCGCGCGCAACAATAAAAACAGGCCTGTCATTCTGAGCGAAGCCGGTGCGCGGCACCGGCGCAGTCGAAGAACCCGCAGTTGTTCTTGCTTCTGCCTTTTCTTCGGCACCTCCCACATCTTGTGCCCGTCCTCGCGGCGCAGCCTTGGGTCGATGGAGGGATACCTTACCCTTCGTATCTTGTATGGCGGGTGGCCCCGGTCTCAGAGCCAGCCTGACCATGTTGAGGGTGCCCCCTGTCCCTCGCTGTTGGGGACCGGGGAGGTTGAGCCATCCCACTAAGCCTTCCTCCGAAACTCCCACCGGTCGATATACACCCACTCCCCATCCGCGCCACGTTCCTCGTTGACCAACGAGTGCACTTGCTCCCGTTCCGTTTTACGCAGTCGGAACCCGGCCACAAGGCGAGATCGATGTCATCGAAGAAACCCTCCAAAGATGCGCGCCCCGCGGATTCTCCCCGAAAAGCCGGAAATGAGGGCGTGCCTCTGCTCGGCACCCTGCGTCGTACGCACCCGCTCAGTCTGAGCTCGTGCGAAGCCAGGGCTGCACCTAACTACCGAGGTGACTATTTGTCGCTGTGTGATAGGATTCGGGCTCTGACCTCTCGAGGTTTTCATGAAAAAATTGAGCGGGATCTGCCTTCTGCCGGGCTGCGTGGCCTTTGTTCTTTCAGGCTGTGGAGGAAGCGGCACTTCCGGCACCGGCACTCAAAATCCGGTGCCGACGCTTGCCTCGTTGAGCCCAAGCTCCGCCGCGACCGCTTCGTCAGCCGTTACCGTCACGGCTACTGGAACAGGCTTCATCCCCTCATCGAGCGTTGCGTGGAATGGCACGACTCTCTCCACAACCTTTGTTTCTACGAGCAGCCTGCAGGCCACGGTGCCTCAATCGGACCTGGTCACCGCAGGCACTGCGAAGATTACCGTGCAGACCCCCGCTCCCGGCGGAGGAACTTCGGCTCCCCTCACATTCACCATTAACAATCCAGTGCCAGTGCTGAATTCTCTCTCGCCGTCCACGGCGACCGCAGGCAGCGCCGCTCTTACACTCACAATCACTGGACAGCAGTTCGTCACTTCTTCGCAGATCCTATGGAATGGGTCGCCGATCAATACGACCTATTCGTCGTCTACTACCCTCTCTGGTCAGGTTCCCGCGTCGGCGCTCACGACGCCGGGAACGGCCAATGTGACGGTGCAAAGTCCAACTCCCGGCGGAGGCGCCTCGGCGGCGCTTACTTTCACCATTCTTCCCGCTGCCGCCGCGAATCTTTCCGTTCTAGATCTCCAAGGAAACGATGTCGTCTGGGATGCAAAAGCAGCCAAGCTATATGTATCTGTTCCCGCTGCAGCGCCGTCCAACGGCGACACCATCACGGTGGTGGACCCAGTGGCTGCAACCATTTCCGGTGCGATTGCAGTTTCATCAGAGGCCTCGGTGCTAGCGATCTCGGATGATAGCCAGTTCCTCTACGCGGGCGTGAGCGCCGGAACCGCAGTGCAACGATTCGTCCTTCCGGCATTGACTCCGGACTTGCAAATCAACCTGGGCGGAAGCACGCTCCACGACATGAAGGTCAAACCGGGTTCCCCTCACACCCTTGCCGTCGCCGCGTCTGCCACGTTTCCTCCGGCCTTGGAAATATTTGACGACAACACCATGCGGAGTAGTGTCGATTTGTTTGGAGATGGAGGCTCGATTCAGTGGAAAGCGGACGGCACGGAGGTCTGGGGCGAGGAATCCTCATCCCAGCCGGCGCTGGTGCGATCCTCGGTAACCGCGAGTGGGGCAAGCCATCTCGCAACGTATCGTGACGCATTTCGTTACCTTGGCACCCACCTGCATTCCGATCCGGTGAAGGGATACGTTTACGGAGATTTTGGGATGATCGTTGATGCGGCTACGGGGTTGCCAGTGGGCAACTTTGCACTCATGCACGCCGACAGCAGCCTCTATGACATGCCCATGCTGACGGTCGACCCTGCTCTCAAGCGCGCGTTCGGTGTGCGCAAGATACTTCTATCGAACGCCTCGCCGCAACCCCAGACCGCTTATGAGGTCCAGTCTTTCGATCTGAATAATTTTCAGGAGATCAGCAAGATTCTGATCCCCAATCCGGCTGGTACGCTCGCGAACTTCATTCGTTGGGGCAGTTCCGGCCTCGCAATTCTAACCAAGCCTAATCCCACCCAATCTTCAGGAAAGCTCTATCTCCTGGATGGACCATTCGTGAATCCGGCGGGCACGCCAGACAGCAGCGCGGGCACCTCGCTGCTTCCGGCCCCTACCCTTTCCTTGGTTTCGCCACTTCATGCTGCCGTGGGCGATCCGGGTGTGACCCTGACAATCACCGGACGGGACTTCAACCCGCAAACTACTTTCTATTGGAACGGAACCAGTGTCCCGGTGACCCTGGTGAGTAGCACCGAGATGCAGGCGCAAATTCCGGCCGGTAATCTAAACGCCAGCGCCATGGTGTCGCTCACCGCAGCGAACTCCCCAGGACTGGCATCAGATCCCCTGTCGTTTTCAATCGACCCTGCGCCAGTTTCGGGAAACGTATTGGACGTCTACGATGCGGGTGGGAATGACCTGGTCTGGGATGCCACCGCCCAAAAAATCTACGTCAGCGCTCCAGGCATCCAGGGTGACAACGGCAACTCGATCGCCGTGATTGATCCCGTGGCCCACACGCAGGCAACCAACGGATTCCTTGGCAGCGATCCCAACCAACTTGCCATTTCTTCTGACGGCAAGTTCCTGTATGCCGGATTCAACGGAAACAACACTATCAAGCAATACAATCTGCCGGGATTCACGGTGAACAACAGCTGGAATTTAGGATTGGATCCAGTGTACGGGGCCACATACGCGCTCGATTTGCAGGCAGCTCCAGGAGCGTCGCACACTACGGCTATTTCTCTGTCTTCCTTTGACGTCTCTCCTTCCGAACTGGGAGTGTCGATCTTTGACGATACGACGCCTCGGCCCACCAAACTCGTCACGGGGGGTAACAGCTACCGCTCATTGCAGTGGGCGGGTACGGCGGCAACCATGTTCGCGGAGGCCGATGCCGAACCGACCGATTTCTTCACACTGGCGGTGAATGCCTCCGGCGTGACGCTCAGCAGCGTGGCAAATAATCTGGTGACACCCTTTGCTGCTCTTCATTTTGATTCGGCGACCGGTCTTGTTTACACGGACGGTGGACAGGTGATCGATCCGTTGAAGGGCACCACGGTCGGGGCATATGCGGTTGCGAGCCCCTACTCTGGGCTGGCGGCGATCGACGCTGCGCAGGATCGCGTGTTCTTCCTCGGCCAATCGACGGCCCAGCAGGGTACAACCACTTACACCCTCCAGGCTTTCGATCAGAAGAACTTTACGCTGGTGAACAGCACAATCATCCCGAATGTCTTGGGAACACCAGTCGCGCTCATCCGCTGGGGCTCAAATGGACTTGCCTTCACAACGCGAGGGGGCTTGCAGTACTTTTTCTCCGGAATAGGCCCAGGGCGGCTCTACGTATTCACTGGGACGTTCGTCAAGCCCTAGGCGTTCTTGCGCGTGAAATCCCAACGGTCGATATAGGCCCAGGCGCCGTCGGGTGTCTGTTCCTCGTTTACGTACGAGAAACGGTCGTCGCCGTCGCGCGTGAGGGTAAGCCGCCACAACCGCGTCGGCCCCAGCATCGTCATCTCGCCCGTGAACACCAGCCGGCCGTCCACCCATCCCTCCGCCGACCGCAGCATCCCGTAGGCCCCGCGCATCAGCAGGTAGATCCTCCAGCCGATCTTCTCCATCTCGGCCGCGCGGATGCCGGGAAGGGTCGCCAGAAGCTCCGGGCGAAAGACACCCACCTGCCGCGCCGGGTCAACCCGCGAAGGCCCCATCGTCATCACTCCGGTAGAAAACAGCTCCTCCATCAGCATGGGGTGGGGACCTCGCTTGCGTGGGATGGATGATGCGAGGCAATCATATCCGCCGGCCCCGTCCCGGCTTGTCACCGAATGGTCACTGGCATGCGCCCAGATTTCCGTTCCGGATTCCGTTCCTCAGGATGGGCCGCGCCGGCGGCCTGTGGAAATCCTGTCAAGAGGCATTTTGAAAAATAGTTGGTAAGTGCTTTTGGAATGAACGCGAAAAACTTGTGCCGGATTGGGGGTTAATTCTGCCATCCTGCCATACTGGAGGCAGCGCCAGGGAATGCGCGAGACGAGCCGGGAAGCACCTCTTTAGTTCCGTCGGGGTCGGCTCGAAGGCGTCGGACCCCCACCCCCTCCCCCGCTCTCTCCTATCGCCTTTTCTTCGCCTTTAGCGGGTGCTCTAGTAGCATCCAGACATGATTGGCGGTGCTTCGTGGACCTGGTGGGTCGGATATCACGTGGTCGTGGTCCTGCTCCTGGCCGTCGATGCCCTCTTGCCGGGGCACTCCCGCAGCAAGGCTGCCCGCCATCCCCAGCGGATCGCTTGGATCTGGACCGGGCTGCTGGCGGCCGCGGCCCTCACCTTCGCCGCCTGGATCGCTCACGAGCAGGGTCGCGAGAACGCCCTGCAGTTCATTGCGGGTTACGCCGTCGAGACCTCCCTGAGTGTCGATAACCTTTTTGTTTTTCTGGTGATATTCCAGGGATTCCGGATCAGCGAACAGCGCCAGCACCGCGCCCTGCTGTGGGGCGTGGGGGGTGCGGTCGTTCTCCGCGGGCTCTTCATTGCCGTGGGCGTAGGGCTGCTGCACCGTTTCGAGTGGATCACCTATATCTTCGGGGCGTTTCTGCTGTACGCCGCCTGGCGGCTGGTCCGGGGAGGCTCCGCCAAGGCGGCCATCCCCGAGTGGATCCGGCGCCTGCAGCCGGCCAAGGGCTCGCTGCTCCCGGTCATCCTGGCGGTCGAAGCCACCGACGTGCTGTTCGCCGTCGACTCCATTCCCGCCGTGCTGGCTATCTCCAAGGATCCATTCATCGTCTACACGTCGAACATTGCGGCGATCCTGGGGCTGCGTTCGCTCTACTTCGCGCTGGCGGGGCTGCTGGACCGGCTGCACTACCTGCACTACGGCCTGGGCGCGCTGCTGGGGTTCATCGCCTTGAAGATGCTGGCCTCCCGCTGGGTGGAGGTGCCGGTCACCTGGTCTCTGGCCATCATCGGGGCGATTCTGGCGCTCTGCGCCGTCTTCAGCATGATTGCGGAGAAGGGCAGGAAGAATCCCTCCGCGCAGGCCTGACGCGGGAACTCGAGTGCGCTCAAAGTTGGAACGGGAGACGCAGAGGAACTGCGCCGTCGTCTGCGGCGACGAGCCTTGAGAGGAAGAAAAGAGAAGGGCGGACCTGGGGATAAATACACGTGTCCGCACCGTCCGGCTGCTGGGTAACCGGCAGCCAGGGGCCCGGGCACGAGGGAAAATCAGGCTGCGTTGTGGGCGGTCGTGTCCCTCAGGCGAATGACGGCGTCTGCCTGGGGCCCTTTCTGGCCTTGAACGATGTCGAACTCGACATCGTCGCCCTCCTTCAAGGTCTTATAACCTTCCAGTTGAATCGCGGAGTAATGAACGAATACATCGGGCCCATCGTCACGTCCAATGAACCCATAGCCCTTGGCGTTGTTAAACCACTTGACCTTACCTTTGTACTGAGCCACAGGCTCCCGCCTTCCTTGCATCGTGAAGAGTACA
The DNA here is from genome assembly GCA_008682415.1 of Acidobacteria bacterium AB60. GTDB lineage: Bacteria > Acidobacteriota > Terriglobia > Terriglobales > Acidobacteriaceae > Telmatobacter. The sequence goes on from VANK01000013.1 coordinate 48,385, forward strand.
CAGCCGCCAAGTGGAGGATTCAGGTACTCGGCAGCCGCTACCTGTCTATGACGGTAGAAGCAACGATGAGGTTGGTTGCCTGGAGCGAATCCCTGTTCAAAAGGTGGGATAAATGAGACCGGTATCAATCGAATGGGTGAGAGGGAGGCGAGGGGGTGCAGAGGGCCAGGGCCGGCGAAGCCGAGAGGGGCGCGTCCTCCGGCTTCGGCCTGGCGGCTACTTGCGTTTGGAGCGGCGGAGCTGATGGTAGAGGAGGATGCAGGAGAGGGTCTTGCCGTCCATGATGTTGCCCTTCTCGATCTGCTTGAGGATTTCGGAGAGCTTGATGAGGCGCAGCTCGATGTTCTCGTCGTCCTCCGGGTGGGCGTCGCCGGGGACCAATCCCTCGGCCAGGAAGACCTTCATGGACTCGCCCAGGAAGCCGGGGCTGGCGAAGTACTCAACCAGCGGTTTCCACTTTTTCGCGCGGTAGCCGGTCTCTTCTTCCAACTCGCGCTGGGCGCCGGCGAGCGGCTCTTCGCCGGGATCGAGGCGGCCAGCCGGCAACTCCCAGAGGAAGCGGCCCGCGGCGTGGCGATACTGGCGCTCCATGACAACCCACGGGTCTTTCTTGCTCTTGCTGGAATCGATGGCGAGGATGATGACGCTGCCGTTATGGCGGACCACGTCGCGGGTGGTTTCGAGGCCGGTGGGGGTGATGATGTGGTCCTGGGTCACGCGGAAGAGCTTGCCCTCGTAGACCACCTTGGAGCTGAGAAGCTTCTCTTCGCCGACGGATTTTGTGGCGCCGGCCTTGAGGGTCTTCTTCTTGGCGGGTTTGCTTTTGGAGGCCTTAGGACTATCGGGGGAAGCTGCTTTTTTCTTGCTGGCTGGCATCGGGGGCGGTGATCTCCTCAACCCGAGTGTAGACGAGGCGGGGGAATGTGACCGGCTGGCTGCAAACACTGTGCATCGATTCGTTTGGGCGTGGCATCCTTAAGTGAGCCGTTTGCACCCTATCTGATCTGCCGGAGCCCCTGCCGGCCAAGTTCAAGCGAAAGTGAATCCGTTGCCGACCGCCGAGTGTTATCCGATTAGCGTCGTCCCGGGATTGAGCCGGCTGTATCTGGACTTTTGCGCCGGAGCGCCGGCTGTGCGGGAGTTCTACGGGCGTTCTTTCGCCGATCCCTGGCGCAGTGAAGGGCGGCCGAGGCTCGCGCACCGGGAGAAGCTGGCTGCGATCCTGGCGGAACAGAATCCTGTAGCCGCGGAGAAGCTGGGAGCGTTGCGCGGGGGCGCGGGAACTGTGCTGACGGGACAGCAGGTTTCGCTGTTTGGGGGTCCGCTATTCACGCCGTTCAAGGCGGCGACGGCGCTGGCGCGGGCACAGCAGGCCACCGAGGCCGGCGACGAGCACGTTGCCATCTTCTGGCTGGCCAGCGAAGACCACGATTTTGCCGAGGTGCAGACGGTTGCGTTTCCGGCCCGGCGCGAGCTGCGCCGGCTGAAGTACGAGAGCGCTCCACCCGAGAACTCGCCGGTTGGCGGGCTGGTGCTGGACGACACAATCAATGCCCTCCTGGAGCAGGCGGGCGAACTGATTGGATACAGCGACGCTCTGGAGGCGCTGAACGAGGCATACCGGCCCGGGCGCACGCTGGCGCAGGCGTTCGGGGATTTCTACCGCAAGGTGTTTGCCGCGCAGGGGCTGCTTGTGTTCGACGCGGCGGGTCGGGATGTGCATGCGCTGGGCGCCCCGGTGCTACGCGAGGCCATTCAACGGGCGGATGAATTCAATGCCAGGCTGCTGGCGCGCGATGAGGAGTTGACGAAGGCCGGCTATCACGCGCAGGTGGCGGTTGCGCCGAATTCAAGTTTGTTGTTCCTGATGGATGAGAAGACCGGCGCGCGCGTGGCTCTGAAGCGTTTGCCACAGAGCGCAGCCGAACCGGATGGGTTATGGCAAGCGGGGCGCCAGCGGCTCTCGTCGTCGGATCTCGAGGGGATTCTTGCGGCAGAGCCGGAGAGGATCTCTCCTTCGGCGCTGTTGCGGCCGGTGTTCCAGGATTACCTCTTCGGGACGTCCCTGACGATCGGCGGACCCGCAGAGGTGGCGTACTTTGCGCAGTCGGCGGTGTTGTTCGAGCAGATCCTCGGACGGATGACGCCCGTCCATCCACGCTTCACGGCAACGATTGTGGAGCCGGACATCGGGGAGTTGCTGCGCCGGCATGAGCTGACGGTGGAGCGGATTCTGGAGGAGACGCCGGATTCTCTGGCGCCTCTGCTGGCGGCACGGGCGATGCCCGTTGAGGGCAAGCGGAAGCTGGCGTCTGCAGGCAATGCTCTGGATGCGGAGCTGACGGAGCTGCTTGGCTGGATGCGCGCAACCAATGAGGAACTGGGGCGCTCCGGGGAGACCGCCGCGCGCAAGATGCGGTACCAGATGAACCGTCTTCGCCGGCTCACGGCCAACTTCGTGCTGCAGCGCGAGGAGAGCCTGACCCGCCATGCGCAGGCGATCACGACGGCGGTATTTCCCGAGGGGCATCTGCAGGAGCGCGTGCACGGGGCGGCCTGGTACTTCGCGCGGCACGGGTTCGCTTTTGCGGAGGAGCTTGTGCAGCACGCGGCCAAGGATTGTCCGGGGCACTCGGTGCTTTGGGTTTAACAGTTATTTTTTAGCGCTTAGCTTTTTGCTGGTTCGCGCTCTCCCCTTATCTTCGTTCCGTGCGCCTCCTGGAGGACGCGGATGCGATTGTGTTCAGGATGGGCACGTCATTCCTTCTGGATCTCTCCTGCTGGATCTCTGTGACATGGGTTTGCTGCTAGGCGGCTTCAGCGCGCTCAGCGGGAGTCGACGGCTCCTGCGAGAGCTCTTCCAGGCTCTTCCCCTTGGGTTCGGGCAGCGTGAAGACGGTCAGGATGAAACCGGCGGCACTGGCCAGGCCTGCGGCTGATTCGGCCGCGAAGAGTCCTTTCCAGTGCATCAGGTAGGGGAACAGAAAGACGCCGAGGAAGCCGCCCAGCTTTCCGAGGGCAGCGGCGACACCGTGGGCCGTGGTGCGCACGCGTACGGGGAAGATCTCGGAGGGGTAGACGAAGGTGGTGGCATTCGGTCCGAACTCGGTGAAGAAGAAGCTGAGGCCAAAGATGAGCAAGAAGGGCGTGACCTTTGTCTCGATGCCCGGAATGAAGGCGAGCAGCGCGAAGCAGACGGCCATCATGGCAAAGCCGAGGTTCTGAATGGTCTTGCGGCCGAGGCGGTCCATGGTCAGGACGGCGAGGATGTAACCGGGACGGCGAAGACGGCGAAGACCCCGAGTTGTGTGAGGGTCTTCTGCAGCAGAGTGTGATTGCCCCCGAGCGCGGAGAGGATGAGCGGGCTGGAGACGGTGTTGCCATAGTAGGCGGCGTCCATGAGGAACCAGGCGCCGCTGGCGCCGATCAGGCGCAGGAGGAGCTTTTCATCGTTGACGAGGCGATGGAAGCCATCCCAGAAAGACACCGAATGGCTTGGCTCCCGAGTCGCCGTGGATGGGACGGATCTTGCCGGTTTCGTCTTCATGCATGCGATTAGCGGCGAGGAAGCGGGGAGTCTCTTTGAGCTTGCGCCGCTGCCAGAAGACCGCGAGTGCGGGAATGGCTCCGAAGGCGACCAGGATGCGCCAGATGATGTCGTGCGAGAGGCTGGTGGAGAGCAGGGCGGCTGCGAAGAGGGGGCCGAAGATGAGCCCCGCGGCCTGCATGGCGAATACGAGCGTGACCATGAGTCCGCGATGACGCTTGCCTGAATATTCGGCCATGATGGTGGCGCTGACGGGGTAGTCGCCGCCGATGCCTACGCCGAGGATGAAGCGGAGGCCGATGAGCCAGAGGATGTTGGGGGAGAGGGAGCAGGCGATGGCTCCGGCCGCGAGCACCAGGACCTCGACGCCATAGATTCGTTTGCGGCCGACCATGTCGGCCACGCGACCGAAGAGCAGCGCGCCGATGGCGGAGGCGAGGAGCGCTGTGGACTCCACTAGGCTCTCTTCCAGAGGACTGACCTGCCACAGGGGCTTAATCAGGGTCATTACGACGCCAATGATGAAGAGGTCATAAGCATCTGTGAAGAAGCCCATGCCGGAGATGAACATGATCTTCCAGTGGTGGGCGGTGATGCGGGCGTCATCCATCTCTGAAAAATCGATCGCGGCAGACTTTCCGTGGTTTGAAGCCATGAGCGGGGAGCCCTCCGGGGCGCGGGATCACTGGATTGACGAGATGCGGCGAGACCTCTTCGAGGCAGGTGCGCGGTCCGTAAATTCCTGATGAATCGCCGCCGCTAAGGGGAACTTACTCGGATTGTGCAGAGTAGTAACTGTCCTGAGTTGCTTGGAGTTACGGATGTTATGGAATCTGCCGGCAGAACAACCTTGGCTAAAAGTGAAGGCATCCATCTGATTCGACGCGGAGTTATGCAAGCACGTGGCCCATGCGGCCACGACAGGAGACGAGAGATGTTCTGGAAGAGAAGATTCGGGAGCGTTCTGGTGCTGGGGATGGCGGCGAGCTGGGTGTGCGCGCAGGATCCCAATCCCACGCAGACGCAACCCCAGGAGGCGCCGAGCGAGGCGCATCCGCAGCAGCCGACGGAGATCGATCGAGGCGTTCCGTTGTATCGGATCCAGGTAGTGGCGCGGGATATTCCAGCGATCAACTACTTTCATCGCAGCGGCTCGACGAAGATTGGATTCCGGGGCACGGACCTGATGCCGGGAGCGCACGGCACCGCCAAGGTGGAGAACAAGCTGGGAAGAACCTCAATTTCGCTGGACCTGGAGGGACTGACGCCGGCGAACGGATTCGGGCCCGAGTACCTGACTTACGTGATCTGGGCCGTGACACCCGAGGGCAGGCCGGTAAGGATTGGAGAGATACTGCCCTCCGGCGGCAAGGACCGGGTAAATGAATCCGTAACGACCGACCTGCAGGCGTTCGGGTTGATTATCACCGCGGAGCCGTACTACGACGTGAGTATTCCGAGCGACGTGGTGGTGATGCAGAACGTGGTGGAGGATCGCACGCAGGGCGTGATTGAGCAGGTGAATGCGCACTACACGCTGCTGCCGCGCGGCGCGTATGCGGAGACCGCAGGACGGCACACTGTGCTGCATCCGATTACGCGCAACGGACGCTCGCCGCTGGAGTTGTACGAGGCCGAGAACGCGGTGCAGATTGCGGATGCTGCCGGAGCCGAGAAGTACGCTGCGGATACGATGTCGACGGCCAAGACGGCATTGATGAACGCGGAGCAGGCCGACGAGCACAAGAAGGATCGCAAGATGGTGATCACCTATGCGCGTGAAGCAGTGCAGAGCGCGGAAGATGCGCGGTTGATCACGATCCGCAAGATCAAGGCCGAAGATGAGGCAGCGGAGCGGCAGGCGCGCCAGCGGGCTGAAGAGGCGGCGGAGCAGTCCAAGGCTCAGGCAGAGCAGGCCAGAGCGCAGGCGGAGAAGGATGCCGCGCAGCGCGCGCAGGCAGAGGCCGCTGCGGAAGAAGCCAAAACTCGTGCAGAACAGGCGCGTGCAGCCCGCGAGGCCGCGGAACAGCAGGCTCAGCAGGCTCAGCAGCAGGCCCAGATGGCGCAACAGCAGGCCGAGCAGGCGAAGCAGCAAGAGGCTCAGATGCGCGAACGCCTGAAGGACCAGTTAAACCAGGTGCTGCAGACGCGGGAGACAGCGCGCGGGTTGATCGTGAACATGTCCGACGTGCTGTTCGATTTCAACAAGTACACGCTGAAGCCGGAGACGCGCGAGAAGCTGGCGAAGGTATCGGGTATTTTGCTGGCGTATCCGGGGCTCAAGATGCAGGTGGAAGGCTACACCGATAACATCGGCTCGGACGAGTATAACCAGAAGCTTTCCGAGGAGCGCGCGGATTCGGTGCGCGACTATCTGGTGGCGCAGGGTGTACAGGACAACAACATTTCGGCGCAAGGGTACGGCAAGACGCATCCGATCGCGGACAACACCACCAACTCGGGACGAGCGCAGAACCGCCGCGTGGAGATGGTGGTTTCCGGCGAATCGATCGGCGTGCAGGAGTCAGCGCCGGGGTCGGCGGGAGGAACGATGCCGGCAGGTCAGAATGGGCCGGCGACCGGTCCGGTTCCGGCAACGCCACAGAGATAGAAGAGCGGGTTGAGCAGCGTAGAGGGCCGCTCGAAGCTGAGCGGCCCTTGGTTTGTCTATTCTCCGGGGAATTGGACGCCGAGCTGAAGACGGGCGTCTTGCAGCAGGCGGGCCATAGCGAGCGAGAGGGCGTGCGTGATTTCAGGGCTCTCGCGATTGCCGCCGCGCACGAGATTGCAGAAATGGGCTGTCTCGTAGTTGAAGCCGCCGTGAAGGAAGGGTTCATCGAGCAGCACTTCGCGGCCGTCCCGATAGTGGATGGTGGCGCGGGCGGGGTTCCACCAGTTGGCGTGGATGCGGACGTATCCGCCGGGCGCGCACAGCAGGGCATCGCCGAGGCTGAGGAGATCGATGCCGGTGTGGAGCTGGGCCATGCCGCGCGCGTGCTCGGTTTGGAAGAGGGCGAAGCTGTCGACTCCGTGTTCGTTGAGGCGGCCGATGGCGTGGACGCGCTTGAGGTCGCCGAGCCAGTCCAGGGCGAGAAAGGCCTCGTAGGGGCCGATGCCGAGGATGCTGCCGCCGCCGAGCTCGCGGAAGTGCAGCGGGTAATCGGGGGAGAGGGTGGAGTCGCAGTGGCCAGCGCGGACGAAGCCAATGGAACCGATGGGGTCGGCGGCCAGACGCGCGCGCAGTTTTTGGTAGAGAGGGAAGAAGGGCGGCTTCATCGCTTCCATGAAGAGGCGGCCGTTGCGGTGCGCGGCTTCGAGAATGGATTCGAGTTGAGGTACGTTGAGGGCGGCCGGTTTCTCGCAGAGGACGTGCTTGCCGGAATCGAGTGCCGCGCAGCAGAAGGCCGCGTGCGTGTCGGGGTGGGTCGCGACGTAGACGGCTTGGATGGGCGCGGCGAGCAGGCTGGGGATGTCTGCGGCGAGATGCGGGACATTGAAGCGCTGGGCGTAGTCGAGGGCGCGGGCGGGGTTGCGTCCCCAAACGGCGTGGAGAGCAGTGTTAGGAACGCCGGCGAGTCCCTGGGCGAAGCGGCCGGCGGCGCGGCCTGGGCCGATCACTCCCCAGCGGATGAGCTCCGGTTGTGCGTTCACCGCAGAAGGTCTTCGAGAGTGGTGCTGAGGCTGGTTTTGTCGTCGCGGTATTTTACGATGACGGCGGCGTAGAGGCTGAGTCCCCACTCCTGCCCTTTGCCGCGTGTGACGGCACGCGAGCCGGCGACGACGACGGCTTCCGGGGGGATGATGAGGGGAGTGTCGTCGCCGGAACGCAGCACGGTTCCGTGAACCAGATCGAAGACGGGGGTGCCGCGGGTGAGGATGGTGCCGGCGGCGAGGACGGCGCCCTGGCGGACGATGGTGCCTTCGTAGACGCCGCAGTTTCCGCCGACGAGGACGTCATCTTCAATAATGACGGGGCTGGCGTTTACGGGTTCGAGGACGCCGCCGATCTGGGCGGCGGCGCTGAGGTGAACGCGCTTGCCGATCTGCGCGCAGGAGCCCACCAGGGCGTGCGAATCGACCATGGTTCCTTCATCGACCCAGGCTCCCGTGTTGATGTACATGGGAGGCATGCAGACGACGCCGCGGGCGAGATAGGCGCCGGCGCGAATGGAGGATCCGCCGGGGACGACGCGGACGCCATCGCTGGCTGTGATGCGCCGGGCTGGGTAGGTCTCTTTGTCGACGAACGAAAGGGCGGCGGAGGGGATCTCTTCAAGCACGCCGAGGCGAAAGCCGAGCAGGATGCCTTGTTTCACCCAGACGTTGACCTTCCAGCCGGTGGGAGAGGCGGGATCGGGAGCGGCAGCGCGCATCTGCCCGCGTTCGAGGGCATCGCGAAAGTGAAGGAAGGTATCACGTGCGGCGGGGTTCCCGATGGCGTCGGGCCCGGCGGAGAAGAAGCGCTCCACAAGAGATTGCAGCTGGGACGGGTTCATTCTTTCAGAAGTTTATCAATCGTGGCGGGGAGGAATCGGGGGGGAGGGAGGAGATGAAAACGTTTGCTGCAGAAACACAAAGCCGGAGGTTATGCGGGGAGAAGACGCATAACCTCCGGCGGCGCCGTATACGAATCTAAGCTGCGGGGCGGCTTTGCGGGCGCGGCCGGGCAGGAACGCCGGCAGAGACCGGCTGAAGCCGGAAGGAGTTGTCGCCCGCGGGAATCATAGCCAGCGGGATCGGGGTACGATCGCGGCTGGTGTGCATGTGCTTGGATTCAAGCCACGCGCACAGGCGCGGGTCAAAAATTTCGGGCTGGCCCTGCCAGAAATCTGGGGCCAGTCCACACTGGATCCGGAGATGGTCCAACTGCAGTTCGATGGTCGAAACGTTCTTCGGGAAATAACGACGCACGTTGTCTGAGCCAACATGCAGTCCGGAGAGACCCCGACCTTTGCTTTGTGCTTTGACTACCATAGACACCTGCTCTTCAGCATGGGTGAAGATTCAAGATTAGGGAGAGAAGCAAAGAGAAGCCACAAGCCGGTGAGTCGAAGATCCGCCGCGCGGATTCGACTTGGAACCCATTGGGATGGGAATCCAGAATGGGAACGGTGACAGCTCTCCCCAGACTTGACGCCTACCCAGCTTGATTCAACGTTGTTACCCTTACCGTCGTACTTGATGCAACCACTCTTCAAGAGGTTGCCGCGGGATCCAATTTCTCAGCATGTTGGTGGTGCGTTCCTGCTGAGAGTCGAAGGTTACACCCATGACATCCGGGCGATTTCCCTGCGCGCTTATAGGACTCTTCTAAGGGCTTTTGTGTTCGGTTGGAACTACTTACAGCCTTAGTATATCAAGGAATAACTAACTCCGCCAGCGTGTTGGCGACTTCTTCCTGTTGCTGTTTAGTAATTCGATTAAATAGAGGAATTGCGAGCACGCGTTGAGCGACGGCTTCGGTGACAGGCAACGGAGCGTGCCTTCGGAGGCTGTTTTTCCAGGCTGGTTGGAGGTGGATGGGCGCGAAGTATCGGCCGGTGGCAATGCCGCGGGCGTGGAGTTCCGCCTGAAGGCGTTGGCGGTCTGACCCGTCAGGCAGTTGCACGACAAACACGAACCAACTTATCTCCCGATCGGGCAGCGAGGTCGGAGGCAGCTTAAGACCCGGTATGTCGCCCAGCAGACGGAGATAGTTGCGGGCAGCGGCTGTTCGTTGGGCGAGTAACTCGGCGAGCCGGCCGAGCTGTACGCGGCCCAGGGCGCAGGCAAGTTCCGAGAGACGGTAGTTGAAGCCGAGCTCGGCATGATCGAGCCAATCGGTACCGCTGCGTCCCTGGTTGCGCAGGCTGCGGAGGCGAGCAGCGTGTTCCGCTGAATGCGCGAGGACGGCGCCGCCTTCGCCTGTCGTGAGCTGCTTGTTGGGATAGAACCCGAAGACCGACAGATCCCCGAAGGTGCCAACCAGGCGTTCCTTAAAGGTTGCGCCAATGGCTTCACAGGCGTCTTCAATGAGGACGAGGTTGTGGCGGGCCGCAAGGTCGCGCAGAGCGTCCATGGCCGCGGGGATTCCGAATGTGTGGACGACCAGGAGAGCGCTGGTTCGAGGAGAGATGGCCTCTTCGACGCGCTTGGGATCGAGGTTGAAGGTTAGCGGATCGATGTCGGCAAAGATGGGGGTGGCGCCAACCTGCAGAACCGCGTTGGCGACGGCGATGAATGCGAAGGATGGGACGATCACCTCATGACCTGGACCGATGCCCAGTGTCAGGAGAGCGAGGTGCAGGCCTGCTGTTCCGGAGCTCACAGCCACCGCATGAGGCACCTGGTGATAGCGAGCCAGGGCGGTCTCGAAGGCTGTGAGTTCCGGTCCAAGGCTGAGTTGGGTAGTGCGGAGCACCGCCGTAACCGCGTCGATCTCAGCTTGCGTGATGTCTGGCGAGGAGAGGGGAATGCGGAAGTTCATGCCGGAGGGACCTGGGCCGGCAGCGGCGCCGGGGTCTTGATGAGGAGTCCTTCAAGAGGGACTTCAGCCAATACACGAGCGATCGTGGTCGAGGCCGTTCCGTTGCCGTAAGGATTCGCCATGCCTGCTAGGGAGCGACGGAAGTCGGGGTGGAGAGCTCGTTGCAGAGCCGCGGTGATTGCCGGCGACTGCGCGGGTACATCGATGATGTTGGGGGCGCGCTCGCGGCCTTGCTGACGAATCCCGACATTGACGACGGGAAGCGCGAAGGAAGCGGCTTCCATGATGCCGCTGGAGGAGTTGCCGGCCATCGCATCAACCCGGCCGAGCAGGCTCCAATAGGTGATGGCGTCGAGGTTGACAAATAGGTGGGAGCGGGACCGCGTTTGGAGCAGCGCGCGGGTGCGGTCGATGAGCGCCCGGCTACCGGCATCGGTATTGGGGTAGACGAAGATGAGCTGTTCGCTCGTCTGCTCAAGAGCACTGAAGAACTCGTCGGCTTCGGCGTTGGTGTCTTCGAGGATGGTGGTGGGATGCCAGGCAACGAGCACGGAGGGGCGGTGGAGGGAGATGCCAAGACGCGATTCCAATGCAGAGCGGTCGAGGAGGGGGGAGCGGCAGAGATGGTCAAGAGAGGGTGCGCCAGCATGATGCACGCGCGCTGGATCTTCTCCCATGGCAATGACGCGGCGCCGCGCGGTTTCTGTCGAGGTGAAGTGGAGGTGAGAGAGCTTGGTCAGGGCGTTGCGGACGGCGTCGTCGATGGCGCCCATGCTGATCTCACCGCCTTCGATGTGGGCGATGGGGATGCGGAGGGCACAGGCGACAGCCGCGGGGGCCAGCATCTCGTAGCGGTCGGCGATCAGGAGCAGGATGTCCGGGCGGTTGGCGCTGAGGGCGTCGGCGAGGCCGAGGACGGCGACCCCGATGGTCTTGGCCATGCCGGTATCGGTGTCGGAACTGAGGAGGCATTCGATCCGCCCCTGAATGGGGAAGCCGTCGGACTCGATTTCGCGGACGGTGGAACCGAACTCGGGGGCGAGATGAGGGCCCATGACCCACACCCCAAGATCGATCAGGGGATGGGCGGAGAGCTCGCGCAGAGGCCAATAGAGGTGACTGTAGTCGGCCCGGGAGGTGGTGACGACGGCAACGCTCCTGCGCCGGGTCTGGCTGCTCATGAGACGACCCGATGGGTGGCAAGGGACTGGACGACCGTGCTGGGCGTGTAGTCAGGCACGAACTGGCGTATCTCGCTGAGTGCCGCGGCGAGGTCGCGTGTGTCGACCGCGCCGCGCAGAGCGGCAAGCCGAGTTTCGATTTCGGCGTCCGTCAGAATTGGGGACTGGATCGACAGGAGGCCTAACTCGTTGGCTGGCCGAGGCGTCTCGATTTGTGACCAGAAGCGTTCCGCATCTTTGTCTCCTGGGCGCACGCCGATGAAGTCCAAGCCGGGTGTCTGGTCCGGAGCGAACTCTCGCGCCATGAAGTGGGCGAGATCCGTGATGAAGTATGGCCGGGGAAGCTCCGGTGCGAGAAGCGCGGGAGTGTCCGATTCCGCGGCGGCGATCAAGAGCAGGTTTACGGCCTCGTCGACGGTGAGGAAGTAACGCCGCGCCGCCGGGTCGGTGACGGTGAGACGCTTGCCTGTTGCGATCTGGAGCGCGAAGGTTTCGGTGACGCTGCCGCGGGTGCCCAGTACGTTCCCGAGCCGGAGGACGACCCCGCCAGCCGAAAGCACGATCTGTTCCGAGATGCGCTTCGTGGCGCCCATGATGGAGGTTGGCTCGACTGCCTTATCCGTGGAGAGCAAGAGCACGCGGGAGTGGTGTCCGACGGCGGTGCGGACGAGGGAGAGCGTTCCGAATACGTTGTTCGCGATGGCAGCGAAGGGCTGCTGTTCGAGGAGGGGCACGTGTTTGAACGCAGCGGCGTGGAAGACGAGTTTCGGGGCATGCGCGGTGAAGACTTCGTCGAGCAAGCGCCGGTCCGTGACGCTGCCGAGGATGGGGATGATATCACCGGGCAGCCCAGCGTGAATCCAGTCCTGCTGGAGCGCGTAGAGGCGGCTCTCCGAGGAATCGAGCAGCAGCAAGGTCGAGGGGGCGAGTGCTGTTGCGCGTTTTGACAGCGCAGAGCCGATGGATCCCCCGGCGCCGGTGATGAGCATTGGCTTCCGGTAGAGAGAATCGAGCACGCTCAGGGGAGGGGAGGGCAGTCGCGGTCTGGCAAGGAAACTGCTCCAATCCAGAGCATTGAGCGAGACGTTCACGATTAGAGTATAAGACGCCCATGGTTGCAGCCGCGGACGGTGTTCATAAGGCGGTGCGCGCGGCGCTGTCTTTGTCATGAAGCGAAGGATGAGCGGCAGTGGCAGCGCCAACGAGGGAGCCGCTCAAATACACTGGGTGGGATCTTCAGGCAGTGATGGGCGGAATCGTGAGACGGGGAGTTGATGTGGCAAATCGACGGACGATGATCTTGCTGATGCTGGTGGCATTGGGCGCCAGGGGCGCCACTGCTTTGGCGGACGACTACGACGAAGCGGTGCGGCTGAACAACCGCGGTGTTGCGCTCATGGGTCAGCAGTTCACGGACAAAGCAGCGGATAGTTTTGCGGGCGCGATCAAGGCAGATCCGAAGCTGGAGCAAATTTACGTGAACGAAGGGATCGCTCTGCTGACGCTGCAGCGGCTGGACGAGGCCAAGGTGGCGCTCCAAAAGGCGATTTCTCTGAGCGCCAAGAATCCCCAGGCGTGGTACAACCTTGGGCTGGCGCAGCATGCCGGCAATGACCTGGACGAGGCGTTGAAGAGCTTCCAGGAGGCAGCGAAGCTGGATGCGCGGGATGCGGACTCGTTTTACTTTGAGGGTGTTTGCTACTCCGAGATGAAGCAGTACGAGGAGGCGATTGCAGTCCTGAAGAAGACGCTCGAAGTGAATCCACTGCATGCATCGGCGGAGTTCGCGCTGGCGCGGGCGCTGCAGAGGTCAGGGCATACCGAGGAGGCGAAGGAGCATTTCAAGCGCTTTCAACATTTGACGAGCGCGAAGGTCTCGGCCGCGATCGGCCTCGCCTACGGGGAGCAGGGGCGCTATTCCACGGTCACGCCCATCGAAGAGCATGAGGCCGCGAGCCGAGCGATGATCTCTGTGACTCTGGAGGCTCGTCCCATGATTGCACTTGCGGCGGCGGGGAAGCCCGACACCTCTACCGGCGGCGCGTGCATGCTGGATGTGACTGGAACGGGCGCGATGGACCTGATTCTGATGCAGGCGGGGGAGCGCGCGCTTAAGGTGCTCCATCGAAAGCCAGAGGGAGGCTTCGAGGCGGTTGACACGGATGCAGCAGGACTGAAGGTGTCGGGTCATGCCGTTTCATGTGCCGTGGGCGATTACGATGGCGATGGGCTGAATGATCTCGCCGTTGCGCTTGAGGATCGTCTGGTCCTCTTCCACAATCTAGGTAATGGCAAGTTTGAGGATGCAACGGGGGAATCGGGGCTCACGGCACGCAATCGCCCGTCGGGGGTTACGTTCGTGGACTTCGATCACGATGGGGATCTTGACCTGCTGGTGACGGGGGCAGGGCTGAAGGCCGGGGACGCGCCTAATGTTCTGTGGCGGAACAACGGGAATCGAACCTTCACCGAGTGGACGGAAGCGACCGGGCTTGGCGGTAAGGGGAAGACAGCGGCGGCGATCCTGACCGATTTCAATAATGATCGGGCGGTGGATCTGGCGATTACTGGTGATTCGCCCGCGCCGATGATCTATGTGAATCCGCGAGAAGGGAAGTACCCGACGCAGGCGATTTACGAGGAGGACAAGCTGGCGCCCAGCGACGGGATCGCTGTTCTCGACTTCAACAAAGACGGATGGATGGACATTGCGGTGACGCATGCGGGCGATCCTGCTGTTACGCTGTGGCGCAATGTCGAGGGGCCGAATCATATTGGCCGAAGATTCGAGCGTGTGACTCTGCCGCTGGCGGGGGCGCAGCGGGGATGGGGGCTCACGCCGGTGGATATCGACAACGATGGCTGGATCGACCTGGCGGTCGTGGTGGAGACTGCGGCTGGTCCACGGGTGCGGGTATTGCGGAATCGAGGCGACGGCAGCTTTGACGATGTGAGCAGTGCTCTGGGGCTCGATCGAGTGACGCTGAGCAATCCGAGAGGTTTGATCGCGGCGGACGTCGACGGGGACGGTGCGACGGATCTGATTGTGACGCAGTTGAACGCGCCTCCCGTGCTGCTACGGAACGTGGGCGCGAACAAGAACCACTTCGCGCGGCTGGACCTGAGCGGGTATGCGGACAACAAGACCGCTCTCGGGGTGAAGGTTGAAGTGTTCGCGAACGGGCATTGGCAGAAGTGGGAACTCGCCGGAGCGGTTGGGTACCAGACGCAGCCCCCGCCGCAGATCCTGGTGGGTCTGGGGCAGGCCGAGGGGATCGATTTGCTGCGGATTCTCTGGCCGACGGGCGTGCTGCAGGATGAGGTTGACCTGCCGAAACTGGCGGAGGGGCGGGTGGTGATTCCGATGAAGGAGGCGGATCGCCGCGGGAGTTCCTGCCCAGTGCTGTTTGCCTGGAATGGAAAGCGCTACAACCTTGTGACGGATGTGATTGGAGCGGGCGTGGTCGGGCACTGGTTTACGCCGACGCGGCGCAATACGCCGAATCCCGGGGAGTGGATCAAAGTGGACGGCGCGAAGCTGGTTGCGGAGAGCGGCAAGCTGAGCCTGCGGTTCATCGAACCGATGGAGGAAGTGAACTATATCGACCAACTGCGCCTGGTTGCCGTGGATCATCCGCGCGGGGTGGAGGTGAATCCGGACGAGCGCTTCCTCGATGATCCCCCATTTGCGTCGGGGCGTGTGGTGGCCTCGGAAGGCATGCGGCTCCCTTTGCGGGCCTGGGACGGTGAGCAGCGGGATGTGACAGATGTTCTGAGCAGACGCGATCATCGGTTTGCCAGTGGATTCAGGGCGACGCCTTACGATGGCTTCTCGAATCTTCATGCGTTGACGCTCGACCTGGGCGAGATTCAACCGGGCGCACCGCTTCGCCTGTTGATGACCGGCTACGTGAACTACTTCAGCGCCACTTCGCTGTATGGGGCGTGGCAAGCGGGTATCAAGCCGATCTCGCCGTATGTCGAGGCGCAGATGCCGGACGGAACCTGGCAGAGGATCCCAGGAGAGGCCGGGTTCCCGGCGGGGCTGGAGCGCACGATCGTGGTGGATCTGACGGGGAAGCTGCCGGCCGGCGTGCATTGCATCCGGTTGATGAGCAATCTCGAGGTCTATTGGGACCAGGTGCTGGTGGACCAGAGCGATCGAGCGGAGGCGCGCAGCACGGAGGTGCCCCTGGCAAGCGCGACGTTGCATTTCCGCGGCTACCCTCGACAAACGGAAGGAAGGAGCCCGGGTGATTTGGATTACGACTATAACCGCGTGAGCCTGACGGGCCCCTTCCAGCACCAGCGCGGCAACTACACGCGCTTTGGCGATGTAACGGACTTGGTGAAAGGCATCGACGATCGTTACGTGATCTTCGGCAGTGGAGAGGAGATTGCGGCGGAGTTTGACCAGGCTTCACTGCCGAAGCTGCCCGCAGGGTGGACGCGCGACTATTTCTTTTACGCGAATGGATTTGTGAAGGACATGGACTGGTGGGATGCTTCGCCGTTTACCGTGGCGCAGATGCCCTTCCACGGGATGAGCAAATATCCCTATCCGGAGTCGGAGAGGTTTCCGGAAGACTCCGGGGCACTCAAGTACCAACTTGATTGGAACGACCGGTTTGATTCGGGTGAGCCTGTCCACTCGTACCGTTTCGACTATCGTGATCTTCCCTCGAGTCCGGCGGAGGACAAGAGCGCTGGAGCGAGTCTTCGGTGAGTGACGCGCCGCTGGTTTTGCTGCCTGCGGTTCGTCAGCTTGCGATGCTGCGTGCGCGGAAGATCAGCGTGGGGGAGCTGGCAGAGGCGCACATCAAGCAGATCGAGCGTTTGAACCCAAAGCTGAATGCGCTGGTTGACTTTGACGCCGAGCGAGTGCGAGAGCAGGCGCGCGCCATGGATGCGGGGCCGGATCGTGGTCCTCTGCATGGTCTTCCGGTGACGATCAAATCGTCAATTGCAACCGCCGGATATCGATGCGAGATTGGGAGTCTGCTGCATCAAGGCGACGTTCCGCGCGAGGATGCCGTAGTTGTGGCGCGCCTGCGCGCGGCGGGGGCTCTGATTCTTGGCACCACCAACTGCCCGGAGTTTCTCATGGCCTATGAGACGGCCAACCTCCTGCACGGCCGAACAAAAAATCCGTGGGATCTGGACCGAACGCCGGGAGGCTCGAGTGGTGGCGAGTCGGCGGCCATTGCGGCGGGACTCTCCGCGGCCGGCCTGGGATCGGACAGCGGTGGGTCGGTGCGCGTCCCCGCGCATTTCACCGGCATCTGCTCCCTTAAGCCCACGCCAGGGCGAGTTCCGGGACGCGGACATCTGCCGCCCTGTGTGGGACCGTTTGCGATACTTGGCGCGATTGGCCCGATGGCACGTACGGCTTCAGATGCTTCCCTGCTTTTTCGCACGCTGTCCGGACAGGACGCAAGCGATCCGGTGAGCCCGCCGATTCCTGCCAAGGGGTCGGGTCTGGCACAAATCGCGATGCAGAACGTTGCGTTGTTCGAAGACGATGGCATGGTTCCGGTGACCGCGGAGACACGCGCCGCAGTAAGGGCGGCAGGCGATGCCTTGCGGGCTGCTGGATTGCGCGTGGAACCTTTTCGCCCGCAAACGCTCGAACAACTCCGAAAGCTATGGAGCAAATTCTTTGTGCAATGCGGCGCCATGTTTTATGAGCCCACGATCCGGGGGAGAAGCTCGAACCTCAGCCCCATTTTCCTTGAGTTTCTCTCGATAGCGGAAGGGATGCCTCCGCTCAGCGCTGCGGAGTTGCTCAACGCCTGGGCCGAACTGGATCTGCTGCGCGCAAAGACACTCGAGATCATGGCGGAGTATCCGGTGCTCCTTTGCCCGGTGGCGAGCATCCCGGCGTTTCGCCACGGAGAGCGCGCCTGGAGCGTCGCAGGACAACAGGTGGACTACCTGGACGCGGTGCGTTACACGCAATGGTTCAACGCGCTGGGGGCGCCAGCGGCGGTGGTGCCGGTAGGCCAGTCGCCCGAAGGGCTGCCGATCGGAGTCCAAATCGCCGGCAGGCCCTTCGAGGACGAGACGGTGCTTGCCGTAGCGGAGCTGGTGGACGAGGCATTCGGGTATCGACCTCCGCCGCTGTGCAATGTCGGATAATCCGGAGTCAAGTTCATTCATCACAGACAAGCGTTCATCTGGCCGCTAGAAAACGAATGGGCGAGTAGCGATCAAGCGATATTCTGACGCTCCATCCTTCGGATGAGGCGTGGCCATTGTGGCGGGCGTAGCCTGATCCTTCCCCAGAACGGAGCAGGCGGCGTGCGTTCGAGTTGGCACGAGCGTTTTGGAGAGTTCCTGAAGTCCTGAAGAGCGCCCGACGCGATCGGACCATCGTGCGGGTGGGAGACATCGAGATCGGCGCCGGTGATTTCGTCACCATGGCTGGTCCGTGCTCGGTGGAGACGGACATTCAGTTGATCTCGACAGCCTGCCATGTGCGATCCGCCGGCGCCCGGATTCTACGTGGCGGCGCCTTCAAACCCCGCAGTTCACCCTACGCATTTCAAGGGCACGGCCTGGCCGGTTTGCAGATGTTGGCGAGGGCGCGCGAGCGGAGCGGTTTGCCCGTGGTGACCGAGGTGATGTCAGAGTGCGATGTCGCGATGGTGGCCGAATACGCCGACATGCTGCAGATCGGTTCCCGCAACATGGAGAACTTTGCGCTGCTCGAGGCCGCGGCGCAATCGGGGAAGCCCATTCTTCTGAAGCGAGGGATGGTGGCTACCCTCTCCGACTTTCTGCGCTCCGCTGAGATTGTCCTGGAGAACGGCAATCCTAATGTGATTCTGTGCGAGCGGGGGATCCGCACTTTTGAAACCGCCCTGCGCAATACGTTCGACGTATCAGCGATCGTGCTGCTCAAGCAGATCTCCCATCTCCCTGTCATTGCGGACCCCAGTCATGCGGCGGGCTGCCGTGACCTGGTTCCAGCGCTCGCACGCATTGCGGTCACAGCAGGAGCCGATGGTTTGCTGGTTGAGGTGCATCCGAGTCCGGATGACGCGTGGAGCGATGGGGACCAGACCCTGAGCTTTGCCGATTTCGACGAGATGATGGTTTCGCTGAAGCCGTACGTTGGGCTGCGCGAACGACGGAATGATCCCGTGCACGCTGAGGCCATCGCGATGGGGGAAGCGCAATGAAGCGATTCCGGGGAGGCGTGTTTGCGGCTGCAGCGTTCCTGCCTTCTCTCATTTGCGGATTTCGAACCTCGGCGTTACATCAGTTGGCATTGCCGATGATTGCCACAGCTGCGCCGGTTTATCTTCCCCTGGCGGCACTTGACTCTGGCGAGCGATTTCCGCAGGGTTCAAAGCTGGTACTGCTGCAGGATGGGCAAACTAAGCCGATCATCGACGGATTTGCGCAGACTGCGGATAGCAATCTTTCGTTCGATGCGGAGAGACTCCTCTTCGCCGGAAAGCGAACAGACAAAGATCGTTGGTCAATCTGGGAATATGCCTTTGCGGACCGGTCTGTACGCCAGGTGATCGCAGGGGAGAGCGATCTGATCCGGCCACTTTATCTGCCCGCCGACCGAATTGTGTACTCCCGCAAGACCAGTCGCGGGTTCCAGATGGAGGCTGCCGGGAGGGATGGCTCCGGCGTTCTTCCACTCACTTTCATGGATGCCAGCGCAATCCCTGAATTTGTCCTGGCGGACGGGCGCATCCTTTTCCAGGCGGGATTTCCGCTGGGCACTTCGCTTGGACAGGGAGCGGTCCCCGAGTTGTTCCTGGTGTACTCCGACGGTTCGGGCGTTGAGTCGTATCGCTGCGACCACGGTTCGGCCCGGTGGGGTGGAGGTCAGCTGAGTTCCGGAGACGTGGTGTTCACGCACGGTACGGAGCTGGCTCGCTTTACGTCTCCCCTCGCGGGCGAGGCCCAGATTGCGGCGCCTGCGGCGACCTACGCCGGATCTCCATTTGAGGCGGAATCGGGCGCGTGGGTGGTGAGCGCCCGTTCCGCAACGGAAGGGCACTATGCGGTGCACGAGTGGCGGCCGGGGATGGCGCTGCGTTTGCTGTATGCCCTTAAGGACGAAGATCTGGTGCAGCCAATCCCGCTGGCCCCGCACAAGCGCCCGAATCGACATCCGACGGCTCTGCACAAGTGGGACTATGCAAATTTGCTGGCCCTTGATTCGCGACGGTCACGCGAGGGAGACCTGACCGCCCAACCAACAACCGTGCGGCTCGAATCGCTCGATGCCGGCGGCAGGGTGGCTTTGCTGGGGACATCGCCGGTGGAAGCGGATGGATCCTTTTTCGTTGAAGTTCCGGGCGACAGGCCGATCCGCTTTGCGCTCCTCGATGACAAAGGCGCAGTTCTTCGTGCCGAACGAGGCTGGTTCTGGATCCGCAAGGGCGAGCAACGTTACTGCGTGGGATGCCACGCCGGCCCCGAGCATGCTCCGGAGAACCGCGTGCCGCAGGTGCTTTTGCGCACGACCACGCCGGTTGACCTGACCGGCGCGCTCGGCCACTTTTCTCGGGGAGGGCAATGAGATGCGGCATCGCTTGCTGCCTATGGCTGTCTGCTTGATGCTGCTGACGCTCGCTTCGCTGATGAGGGCGCAGTCCGTGAAAACAGCCGCGAATAGCGCGTCCCCGCTGTCCCCAATTCGTTTTGAAGATGCGACGGACGCGTCGGGCATCCATTTCACGCACAGCTTCGGTTCCCGCCAATTGGGGTCGCTTTTGGAGGGTACGGGCGCGGGATGTGTCTGGTTCGATTTCAATCATGACGGGCTGCCCGATCTATACGTTGCCAACGGGCGGCCGTTGGAAGACTCGATGCACCCGTACCCGCTGAAGGATAAGCCCAGCCCGCTTCCGCATAATCACCTTTATCGGAACGATGGCAATGGCCACTTTACTGATGTCACGGAGAAATCCGGTCTCAGTCCGGACATGTACTCCATCGCCGTGGCAGCCGCGGATTACGACAATGATGGGTTCCAGGATCTGCTGGTCTCGGGATACGGCAAGGTCATCCTCTACCACAACGATGGCAACGGCCACTTCACGGATGTGACCGACAAGTCGGGTATCAAGGTGGAGGGTTGGGCGATCGCCTCTACCTGGGTCGATTACGACAGGGACGGATGTGTCGATCTCTTTGTCGGCCGTTACGTGAAGTTCGATCCCAAGTACCGCGCCTACTATGCCGCGGACAACTATCCCGGGCCGCTGGATTATGAGGGCGAGACGAACAAGCTATTTCACAACAATTGTGACGGCACGTTCACGGATGTGAGCGAGAAGTCAGGGATTGCAGCGTTTGTGGGGCGCACAATGGGGGTCACCGCCGCGGACTTCGACGGGGATGGCTGGGACGACATTTACGTCGCCAACGATCGCACGGAGAACTTCCTCTTCCACAACAAGCACGATGGCACCTTTGAAGAGATCGCCAATGAAACGGGGACCGCGTTTGGGCAGAACGGCGAGTCGACATCATCGATGGGTCCTGCCTTTGCCGATTTTGAGAACCGGGGCATGCTGGACCTTTGGGTAACGGACGGGCACTATAACCGCTATCTCCGTAACTCCGGCAAAGAAGGATTCGAGGATCGCGGTGCGGCGAACGGAGTCTCGCAGACAAATGCGCAATACGTGAGTTGGGGAACGGGCGTTTACGACTTCGATAACGATGGCCTGCTCGATATTCTCGTGTTTCACGGCGGATTGATTCACCTGATACCCCAGGAGCACACCGTGTTCCGGGGCTTAGGCGATGCGCGTTTCAGCGACGTTTCGCGCCAGGCCGGAGAGGTTTTGAGCGTCCGTACGACGGCGCGCGGAGCCTGCTTCGCGGACTACAACAACGACGGCAAGGTGGATGCGTTCGTTGTCAATCTGGGCGGGCGGGGAACCCTGGTGCACAACGTTTCGGCGGAGACAGGGCATTGGCTCGCCCTGGACCTGAGGGGAACAAAGAGCAATCGGGACGGCATCGGCGCCAGGGTTGAGGTATTTGCCGGAGCGAAGCGCTGGACGGCCGAACGAATCGCCGGTTCGGGGTATCTCTCGCAGAATGATGGCCGGCTGCACTTCGGGTTAGGTTCGGCAGCGTCGGCATCCCGTGTGGTGATTCACTGGCCCAGCGGCCGGGAACAGGTCCTGGAAAATATCAACGCTGATCGCGTTGTCGCCGTGGAGGAGCCCCGGTGAGGCAGCGCAGCGCAAGGGGAGGCATTTCCGGGATTTGGGCTGTTATCTGCGCTGGAGCGGTGCTGTTAATGGTGTCGGTGAGTGGGGGCGAAAGGATTCCGGCGGCGGCTCATGGTTCGCGCACGGGGGAGCATCTGGTCTATGCTTCGCCGATTGAGATGCTATTTTCGCGAGATGGCGCTCGACTGTATGTCCTTTGCCAGGAAGCTGACGAGGTGCGCGTACTCGATTCCATGACATTTGCCGAGTTGCGGGGTATCCCCGTGGGACACATCCCGCGCGGGTTTGCGCTGTCTCACGATGGAACGAGGCTTTTTGTTGCGAACAGCTGGGACGATACTTTGTCCGTGATCGACACTCGAACGCTTCGTGTCACGGCAGGTCACCGTGATCGATGCAACCCGCGGGGTGGTTGTCGATCGCATCCTGCTTCGCGACGTCGCGCATGGATTTCATGCGGCGTTTTCGCGCGACGGGCGTTTGGGCGTGGTGGCTCAGCTGCACCCGAAAAACCTGGTTCCACTTGCGCATCTCGAACATGGCGGCGCGTTCGCTGACACGCTGACACTCTTCGGAGCGGATATCGGGAGCCCCGTTGAAGTGCCGCTGGACGAGCTGGAAAGGTATGCGGTTCGCCCCTTTGGCGTAGTGATTGCGCCCGACAAATCGCACATCTATGTCAGTTGTCAGGGTTCCGAGGTTGTGCTGGTGGTCGACGTGGCGCGGTTGATGGAGTTCGTGCATCGGCATCCAGGATCCAGCGCGAGTGACCTGTCCGCCAGCTCGCAGTATGTTTCTGCCCGTGTCGCGGTGGGCCACGACCCTCGCGGATTGTTATTGACGCCCGATTCGAGGAGGCTGCTCGTCGCTAATCGGCTCGACGACACGATCAGCGTTATCGACACCAGGAGCGATCGGGTCGTCAGGACGGTTCAGCTCAGAAGTCCCCGACAGGTCTCCGTCCAGCGTCACGGCGAGCAGACCTTTTACACCGCGCGCTACTCCTTTCAGGGGCAGATTGGATGCGCCAATTGCCACATCGATTCCACCTTCGATGGCCTCACGTGGGATTTGGAACCGGATGGTTTTGGGCGCGACATCGTGGATAACCGCCTTATTGAAGACCTGCGGGGAACCGAGCCCTACAAGTGGAATGGCGGCAATCCCAACCTCCCCACAGAATGCGGTCCACGTACTGAGATGTACTTCTGGCGCTCAGAGAACTACGACAGCCTGACGTTGACGGATCTGATTGTGTATCTTCGCGGCCTGCCGCGGCGTCCTGCTCGCCTGCTCTCCCCGGCAGAGCTGACTCCGGCACAGGAGCGTGGCAGAACCCTGTTCGCCCGGACAGTGGACAAATTCGGCAAACCCATCTCTGAGGCAAATCGCTGTTCCTACTGCCACGGCGGCCCGAAGGGCACAAATCAACGGTCCTTTGACGTGGGCACGCGCAGACCCACCGATAACGGAGGCGTGTTCGATACGCCGCAACTGACGAATGTTTCGCTGACGGCCCCGTACCTTCACGATGGTTCGGCGCGAACGCTAGAGGAGATCTGGACCAGGTTCAATCCCGAAGACAAGCATGGGCGCACGAACGATCTGACCAAGGACGAACTGAACGATTTGATTGAATACCTGAGGACGCGATGAAGAAGCTTTTTGCCATCTTCCTGCTGTTGGCAGGTTCCTCGGCCTTCGGGGCCGATCCGAAGATGCCCATGTATCGTTTCGAGAACTTCACCACGGCGACGGGTCTGCCGGACAATCACGTCTTCTCCGTCCTGGTGGACGGAGACCGCGTCTGGGCTGGAACAGAGAACGGCCTGGCGTTGTATGAGAATCGCGCCTGGAAGACCTACACCCCGGCCGACGGGCTGGCGCATCGGGCGGTCCTATCCCTGGCTCTCGATAAACGAACCGGGGATGTGTGGGCGGGTACGATGGGCGGGCTCAGCCGTATTTCGGCGGGACGCATTGATACCTTCACCCAGCTCAATTCGGGCCTGAGCAATGACGTGGTGTACGGGGTATCCGTCGAAGGGGGGAACGTCTGGGCGGCCACAGCGGCGGGCGCGTGCCGGCTGGATCTGCACTCGGGTCAATGGTCGCTGTACAACGAGCGCAATACGCCCATGAACGAGATCTGGGTGTACGCGGTGCACGCCACCCCTGCCAAGGTCTACTTTGCCGTCTGGGGCAGTGGATTGCTTGAGTACGACCAGAAGACCGGGAAATGGGACAAATACGACGACCCGGATGGTGAAACCGAGATGGTTCTCTTCAAGGATCAGGGCCTAATTCATGAGATTGTCACGTCCGTCAGTTATGTGGACAATATTGTTTGGGCAGCCACTTATTTTGGCGACAGCCGATACGATGGCCGCTACTGGCATAACTTTCTCACCAAGGACAGCGGACTTCCCTCGAATTTCACCAACCAGGTGAAGGGTGTGGACGCCAATCGGGCCTGGTTCAGCACGGACAAGGGCCTGGCCTACTACGACGGCGTCAACTGGGCTGTGTACCGCAATTCGCTGACCACCGGCACGCCCGAGATGACGGTTCGCGACGGGCAGGGAAAAGTGACATCGGTAGCGGTTACCACTGCGCCTGCCCACAACTACGTACTCGGAATCGATTTCCAGGGAGACGATATCTGGGTTGCGACCGCGAAGGGGCTGAGTCATGGGATACGACAACAAGAAGGAAAAAACTAAGGAGCAGTCAGGCATGAGTACATTTGCAGAGGTTCTAGAAACGATCGCGCACGCACCCATCCAAAAGCGTGCCATTACCAACCATGGCGTTCTCAATGAGGCATATGCCTACCCCAAGCCGAGTTCGTTCTCGCGCGGCATGCGCATCGATCTCAATGGCCTGACTATTCTGCTGATCTCCGGAACTGCCTCCATCGATGAGAACGGTCAAAGCGTGCATATTGGAGATTTCCGCGCGCAGCTTCGCCGGACTTACGACAACATCACCGGCTTGCTTGTCAGCGAAGGTTGCACCTGGCACGACATCGTTCGCACCACATGCTATCTGCGCGACATCGATCGGGACTACGAGGCGTTCAATGAGGAACGCACGCGGTTCTTCCACGAGCAGGGTCTTGATCCGCTACCCGCGTCGACCGGCATCCAGGCCCACCTATGCCGGCCCGAATTGCTGGTGGAGATTGAAGCGATCGCCATGTTCCGCACAGAGAGAGCAGCCGCAAGCAAGGAGTAAGAACGTGAAAAGCAAGCAGTGGTTCCGGGCTGTGGCGGGCATCGCGGCGGCCGTGGGTGTGGTGTGCGCCTCTGGTCAGGAATCCAAGGTTTGCGAATGCGGAGCACATCCCCCCGGACCGCCGCGCGATCGAGTCGTCGCTCCCTACGCAGGCGAGCCCGGGGACTTGAGTCCCTATGCCAGGTTCGCCGCGCCATACGACCTGAACTATATTCATCCCAACATCTACTCTGGAGCCGGGCGGGACCTTCCCGAGCCGAAGGATCTTACCGAAGTGCGCATCGGATTTTTCGGGCCCTTCGAGCACAGTCCTGAGGCGATCTTCGGAAAGCGGATGCTGAACGGCGCCCAGCTTTCCGTGGAAGAGGCCAACGTAAGGGGCGGCTACGGCGGCAAGCCTTTCCGTCTCATGCTTCACAACGACTACGACAATTGGCAGGCAGGATCGGTCTACGGCGCCGACCGGTCCACCGATCCGGCTATCTGGGGATCGGCCTCCAACGAGGTTGTGAAGATGGTTTATGACGACCAGGACTGGGCCATCTTTGGTTCCATCAGCTCGGAGTCTACCCACATCGCGCTGCGGGTAGCTTTGCGCGCCGAGATTCCCATCGTCAACTCAGCATCGACCGATCCCACTATCCCGGAGACCTACATCCCCTGGTATTTTACGGATCTCCAGGACGACCGCGTCCAGAGCTACACACTCGCTCGACGCATCTATACCGAGCTGGGTCTCAAGCGGGTGGCCATTCTGCGCATCAACAGCCGATACGGTCGCTTTGGCGTGCCCAAGTTTCGTGATGCCTCGCGCCGGCTCGGGCATCCGCCCGTGATCGAGCAGAAATTCCTGCCCGGCGATACCGATTTTACCCGGCAGCTCAAAGCGATCCAGGGATCGCGCGCCGACGCCGTGGTGCTGTGGGCTGATGAAATCCCTGCGGCACTTATCCTCAAGCAGATGCGCGCTCTTGGGATGAAACAGCGCGTGTTTGGCTCGTATCGCACCATCGGGCCCGAACTCCTTGCCGAAGCTGGTCCCGCAGCCGAGGGTTTCGAAGCGGTGTTTCCCTACGATCCCACGCGCGGTGATCCCGGCTGGATCGGCTTCAACCGGCGATATGAAGCGAGATTCCACGAGCCCCCGGAGCAATTCGCCGCTCTTGCCTACGATGCCATGAACGCGCTGCTTGATTCCATCTGCAAGGCAGGCCTTAATCGCGCGCGCATTCATGATGCACTTGCCAACATCGAAACCTGGAATGGCGTCACCGGGCAGATGGTCTTCGATCCCAACCAAAAGAATGTGGCGCCGATGTATCTCGCAGCCGTGCACGAGGGTGCGATCAGGTACCGGCTTTATCCGATGGAGAAGATCCCATCCACGGATGTGAAGACCTCGGCGCACGCTGAAGAGATTGCGCCCAGAGAGCCCTATGCTCATGTGGGCGAGGACGGCGGAGGTCTCCCCGGGCCGGCTCGGTCTGATTTCTCCGAGAAGCCCTTGCGTGTAGTGCTATTTGGGAGAGGCGCAATGTTGGCGTCCCGGTCTGTCGAGATGCAGAGGGTCCTGGCTTCTGCCGGATCCATCCTGCAGTTGCTGCCCATATCGAGCGATCAAAACTGGGGCGCAGCTTCGACGGAGCTGGTGCACGCGTTGTTCGACGAGCACGCAGTCGCCATTGTCGCTCTTGATCGCGATGCGTCACATCTGGCCGAGCAATTAGCTTTGAAGGCTTTCGTCCCGGTTCTGGCCATCAGCACCGATCGCACACTTACGTCAACCAATGTCCCATGGATCTTCCGCATGCCGGTATCGGCCACGCCTTCCAGCGCGATCGCCGTGCTCTGTGAGGCGGCGTCCCGTAGCGGGGGAAGTCCAGAGCGTCTTCGCACCGTGCTTGCATCCGGATCAGATCTTCAGGGAGTGAGATTTGGGCTCTCAGGAGAACCTCGGACGGAATAGGACTCATGGCATTATGAGCCCCAACGGAGAGGGGGCGGCCAAAAGGCCGCCCCCTCTATTTGCTCCTGTGCTTGGGTTAAGGCAGGTAGTAACGGAACGAAGTCCAAATCATGTTGTCCGTGCCCTTGGCCGCGCCGCTCGGGTTGGCTGGGCCACCCACGCCGGACCACAGGTCGCGCCGGAAGTAGCTGTACTGAACTCCCTGACGCAGTCCGCCCTTAGGCCCGCGGTAGATGTAGTACCAATAACCTGCGGTGCCTTCCTGCACATCTTTGGTGTTGGCGCCGCATTTTCCCGGAGTGCTGGGCGTCGTTCCGTTTCCGGGCAGAACCTCTGTGTTGCACCCGGACATGTCGACGTTCCAGGCACCGTATCCTTCCTTGCCCTTGTTGTAGAGGTGGCGCATCGTGCCGTCAACGCCGGCATTGAAGTAGACCAGGAGACGAGGATTAGGATTCACTTCCACGGTCGCTAGGCCCGAGTAGTTGCGCAGAGGAGCAATGGTCGCGTTCGGGCGAAGCGTTATGTCCGCAATCGTGGATGAACCGTAGCGGCCGACCCCCTGACCATAGAGACCCTTGACGCCAATCGTGACCTTCTTCTGAGCCAGCGGTCCGCGCATGCTGGCGCCTACGCCGGCTGAGCCGGTGTCGTCGTTGTATGCGAACGAGGCATTCGTAGGTGCATTCGGGTAGATCCGATTACGCCAGAAGCGGCCGATGCCGAACACTTCCCAGTGTCCCCACCCCGGCTCGATGGCGGTCTTCAGAATAAAATCCGGAGACGGGTTGTAGGTGATGGTGGCGTTGAATGCGTTATAGAGACCGCCGCTGTTGCCGAGCTGACCGATCAGGTAGTTGGTCGGAAGGCTCGATCCGGCTGGGCTCAGCTGCTCGGCATTCTCCGCCGACAGTCCCATGAAGAACTTCTTGCTGAATGCCTTGCTCACGCGGAAACCATATTGACGCGCCCAGACGAAGCCGACGTTGTATTGCGCGTCGATGGTGGCCGGCAGGATTTCGGTTCCATTGGAGAGCCCTTGCGTGGTCTCTGTCGCCAGAGACCACATTTGACCGCCTGTGAACGTCCATCCGTTGTCCAAAGCAGCCTGTGCCCAAAGCTGGCGCTGCCGCATGGTGTAGCTGTTGCTCTGGTTGTTATTGGAAGTTGCGCCGGCGCTCAGCCAGTCCGCTTCGTAGTAGCCCGTAAGAGTGAAGTGCTCCGTCTTGCCCACGGCCTTCAAGGCAACACGCGACTGACGGCCGGTGCCCTGCCACTCGCTGACCTTTCCGGTGTCGGCTGAATCCAGGGGGATGCCCGCAAACTGGGTATTGATATCTCCACCAATGGCCCGGCTGCGATACACCGTTTCGGCAGCCAGATAGCTACCCGTCGGCGAGAGAGTGATCCCTTTGAAGTGAATCACATCCGGGTTCTCAATCGCCTTTTTTACCTTGGCCGTCTCATCCGAGATCGTAGTGGCCAGAGAGGCGGAATTCGCTTGCAGATCTGTGACCGTGGACTTCAGGGTATTGACCGCAGACTGGTTTTCCGTGACTGCCTGCGTTTCGCTATCCGCTGCCTGCTGGGCCTTGGCGGCGGCAGCCTGCGCATCGGAAGCCGCCTGTTGCGCCTGTTTCAATTGCGCATCCTTGGCGGCCAGATCGGACTTCAAGCCATCGATCTGGCTCTGCATCTCATTCCGCAAAGTCTGGATCTGCTCTTCGACCGTCGGACCTTTCGGCGCGGCTTTCTTGTGGATGGCCTTTTTCTTTGCGGGCGGTGTTGCGTCGCTCGCGTATCCGTACGAGGCAACTGCGCACGCTGCCAAAATCATCGCGGCAGCAGATCGGATTCTCGAGTTCATTGGGCCTCTCTCTTCTCCAAAAGTCCTTACATGGTGATTGCACTAACGGGGCGACCAGGAGTCGCCGGCACCGTGAGCGCCATGAGCCCAGCATCTACGCAACGAGGGGAAGTGCTGTCACGCAGAATAAATCCCGGATGCGGGCAGACGTGCAGCCCGGGAGAAAAATCTCCCATAACTGTGGTGATCCACATGGCTGGTTCCGTTTCAAACTCTCTCAGAGCAATATGAATATTTAACGAATTTACAGAGTTTTAACAGAGTTAAAAACGTGATAAGAAATGCATTTACGCCAAATTTGGCGGGAGCGCAGGCTGGCCGATCAGCGCTGTGTCATGGGTCCTTTCCCCGCTGTCCCGGCGCTCAGTAAGTTCGCAAGAATGCGATAGGCGCCCGGCACGAGCTCGGGAAGCTGCCGGTATAAGGCGTACGCCACGTAGACGTATGTCCCTTTTCCTGGATGCGTTACCAGCAGTCCGCCCCGTTGCGGATCCTGCCCAGCGTCAGCGGTTTCCGTCAAAGGCGTGTACCCCGGATCCCAACTCTCCATAAAGGAGTGGCCGCGCTCTTCGACCCAACCGTTGAAGTCCTCCGGCGTGATCCGGTTGGGGCTCTGGAGCAGCGGAGCTGATGCATCCAACAGCTCAACCGGAGCCTGTTCATCCACCACGCGATCGGGGATACGGCCGAGGGCGAGTGGAAGGGGGGCAGGGAAATTAGCGCTCTGGTACTGCACCACCAGGGTTCCCCCGTTCCGGACAAACGCATCAAGTCTGGGCTGCGCGGTGGTTAGCTCGGGCCGGGTGGAATAGGCTCGGATTCCGATCACGATAACGTCGTAGGCCGACAGATCGGCGCCTGCAACCTCATCGGCCGACAGGAGGTGGGGCACAGGGCCCATTGCCTCAATAGCTTCGGGGACGAGGTCGCCGGGTCCCATCACATACCCGATGCGCAGTCCTGCGTCCAGTTTGACGTCTACCTTGCGCGTCTTCAGTTCCGCATCGTCGTACAGGTTGTAGGGCCGCAGGCCGGGATAGCCGATACTCCGCCAGCCGCTGCTGTACGACTTCCCGGCTGCCTGCGCCACTGCCTGGACCGCGTAGGCCTTCCCGGGTTTCACCCCGTCGGGATCTACCGAGAATTGCATCGGTTCGGTGTCGCCTTCACTGCCGCGCTTGAAGTGAGCCTCCGCCGGATCGGCCCGCCATCCTTCCGGCAGTCTCAAGGAGACTGTGCCTTCCGCAGCTCCCTGCGTATGCACCGTGACCTTGACCGGCAGGCTTCCTCCGTTCAGGGGAAGAATCCGGGCTTCCGGTGTTACGCTCACGCCTACTTCCGGGGTGACCACGAGTGGTTGGTAGATCCCGCCTTGCCCGGTGACGCGGTTCATCGTCTGTACCACTTCACTGATCCGTACCGGGACTCCGTCGAACGTGAACTCCACTTCAGCAGCCAGCGGCCATGGCGCGAAAGACCTCTCACGCCATGCCCCATTGGAGATGTCGTAATAGGGTTGTTCAATCGTGGGCCGCGTAAAAAATGGCCGTGTCGCCTGCGCGTTAGTAGCCACCTTCACCTTGAACAGCACATCGGTGACGCCAGCTGCCAAGGGGGGCTCGCCTCCCAGCCGCTCCGTCTGCCATGCGTCACCGCTCTGACTGACCAGCCGCACGCCAGCCAGATGAGCCTCAGGAGAGTACGCTTGCGACGCGTGTACCCGGACTCGGAACTCCTCGCCCGGTGCGACGCTGCGCGCGGTCTCTTCGGCGGATCCGCCTCTCGGCCCTCCTGATTGCACTGTCGATTCCTTGGTGCGGACCGCCGTTACGTCCAGGCCTAGCAATTCCCGCAGCGCTGCCTGAAACTCCTCTGATTTGGCATCCAGTTCGAGTTGGAGTCCAGCCTTAGTGGCGGACGTCAGCGAGCGATCGCTCGCAACCCGGTCGCGGAGATCCAATGTTTGCTTATACAGGCCGGCCAGCGTATGCGCCGTCTCCATGGAGGGCTGACCGTCGCGCGCCTTGATAAGATCCCGCAGGCCAGCCCCAACCTTGGCCAGGCCGTCGGTCAACCAGGTCGGCGCGTTCCGGCCCGCTAGATGAGCAAGTCCCTCCAGGCGGGTATCGATATCAACCTTGCCATTGTGAAACAGCCCGCCATTCGCGTTGCCGCCACCCTTGGACTTTGCCTCGTCGGCAACCGCCCAGAGGTGATAGCTGGTGGAGGCCGGTCCGCTCAGCGTTGGGTTCGCTCCGCCATTCTGCGACTTCTGCTCGCCCCATCCCTGCCGCGCGATCTGCACATAGCTCCGACCCAGAACTGCATCGCGATCGCCCACAGGCATGGTGGCATCGGCCGTCAGGGCCCCGTGAACCACTTCGCCCGTCACGTAGTTTTTGAACGCGGCGGGCGCCCACTTTCCCGTGGCGTAGTCAAACATTCCTTTGTCCGTGATCGGGGCAAAGGGCGTCATGCTGTAGACCGCCAGCGGCTGCCAGGGTTCGATGCCGTCCTTCAACTGCTCGGGAAAGACTTTGGGATCGCCGGCCGCCTTGAATACCTCCTGCGCGATCTCTCCCGACACCTGGTGCTGACCGTGTCCATCACTGACCGCTCCCACGAAGGTCGCCACAATGACCTGCGGCCGCTCGCGCCGCACTGCCAGCACCGCGTCGAACAACACGCGATCATGTCCCCAGCGGGCGAAGCTCTCCTCCTGGGTCTTCGAGAAGCCGAAGTCGGCCTCCGTGCCCCAGAGCTGTTTCGCTCCGTAGTAGGCATCAGCCGCCAGCAGTTCGTTGGTGCGCATCACGCCTAGCGCATCGTAGGTGTCCGCCGTCATCGCGTTCTGCCCGCCCTCTCCACGGGTCAGCGTTAAGAGAGTCGCTCGCGCGCCCAGGCCGCGGCTCAAGTAGGTCAGTAGAGCCCCGTCCTCGTCATCAGGGTGCGCCACGATCATCATGACGCTCGCCGTGGTGTTCAGCCTGCGGAGGGCCTGCTCCAGCGCGTTTTGCCCGCGATCCTCGGGCAGAGCGAGTGCTATCGAGGTCGGCTCTCCCGGCCGCGTCATCGACGGGTCAGGCGCCTGCGCCCGGAGGCAGGAGAGGCTCCCGCCCGCCAAGCACAGCCCTGTCAGAACCGCAACACAAACCGTTCCTCTCGCCGCCCCGCGCACTCGATCCAGGATGTTCCTCATTCTCGTCAGTGTACAATCCGCGAGGGTGCGCCCATTTGAGGCGCTTCGACGATGATCCCGGCAATTGATCCGCATAGCACGCCCCACCTCGAGCGCCGCATCGGCCTGCGCTCAGCCGTGCTCTTCAATATGCTCGAGATGATCGGGGTGGGCCCCTTCATCACGCTGCCCCTGGTTATCGCCGCCGCTGGATTTCATCTCTCCCCATGGGCATGGCTGCTCGGGGCAGCCATTGCCATCAATGATGGACTCGTTTGGGCCGAACTAGGAGCAGCCCTCCCGCGCGCGGGAGGCTCCTACGCCTTTCTGCGCGAGATCTACTCGCCCGATCGCGCCGGCAACTGGCTCAGCTTTCTCTACGTATGGCAGCTCAGTTTCTCCGCGCCGCTCTCCATCGCGTCCGGATGCATCGGACTCTCCAGCTTCCTTGCCTGGTTCTGGCCCGGACTTGAACGCGCCCCCTTAGCCTGGCTTCCCCAGCTTCACTACGGCAACTTCGCCGCCGCGGCAACGTGCGTGTTGGTCACGGCGCTCCTTTATCGCAATCTCACCGCCGTGACGCGCCTGGCCTGGATGCTGTTTATCGGGGTGCTCACGGCCATCGCCGGCGTCATTGTCTCGGGGTTCGCTCACGCAACTTCGCACGGCGGGTGGCACATGCCATCTTCCCCAGCGCTCGCCGCGGGAGTGGCACTAGGCGGCCTGGCCCAGGCCACCTTGATCACAACATACGATTACTGGGGCTATTACAACATCACCTTCCTGGGCAGCGAGGTTCGCCACCCGGAGCGCACCATCCCGCGCGCCATCCTGCTCTCCGTGGCCTTCGTCGCGGCCTTTTATGTGACAATGAATATGGCTGCGCTGCCGGCGGTGCGCGACTTCGCCGGGCGTGCCACCGCCACGGCATCTTCGGCCGCATCCCGCCTGCAACTGGTAGCGGACATCGCCAACTCCGCCTTCGGTCACTGGGCCGGAGCGCTCATGGCAGCACTCGTGGTCTGGACTGCGTTTGCGTCGGTCTTCTCGCTCCTCCTCGGCTATTCGCGCGTCCCTTACGCGGCTGCTCGCGACGGAAACTTCTTCAGCTGGCTTGCCGCAGTCCACCCCAGGCACCTCATCCCCCACCGTTCCCTGGTGACCTTGGGCATGGTTGCATCTGCCTTCTGCTTTCTCTCTCTGACGCAGGTCATCACCTACCTTGTGATCACCCGCATTCTCCTGCAGTTCTTCTTGCAGCACGTTGGAGTAATACTTCTGCGGATCCGGCGCCCAGACCTGCCCCGCCCATTTCGCATGCCGTTTTATCCTCTCCCACCGCTGATCGCGATGGGCGGTTTCACCTTCATGGTGGTCAACCGCGCGCACGCGCTGGAGGGCCTGGCGGTGGCTGTCGCTATCGGTATCACCGGCTCTGCCATCTACCTCGTCCGCGCCAATCGATCGAGCGACTGGCCATTTCATGGAGCGCGCCGGAATGAAGAGCGACACTCATAATGGACCAAGAGTATGACCGGCCGCCCTGAGAATAGCCCAATCGTCTTAACTCCGATGACTCCTGGACGAGACGTTGAGTTCGCGCAGATGCTCGAGGAGTTCCGGGATGCGGGCGAATACCACGTCTACGACGGCAACTTTGCGGTTGCCTGGGATGGCTACGCCGGATTCTACGATCTGCTGTCTCGTATGAAGGCAGGAGGCTACCCGCGGCCCGACATTGTGCCCATGGACTCTTATTTCATCGAGTCCGGCGGGCGCATCCTGGGCGAGGTGTATGTTCGGCATCGGCTATCGCCATGGCTCGAACAGATCGGGGGCCACGTGGGATACAAAGTCCGTCCATCCGCGCGCAATCAAGGGGTAGCCACCGCAGCTCTGCGGCTGGCGCTCAAGGAACTAAAGGCACTTGGTGTCGAATCCGCTCTCGTAACCTGCAATACCACCAATGCCGCGTCGGCCAAAGTGATCGAACGCTGTGGCGGCCAGCGCATTGAGGATGCGATTCTAGAAAACCGCATTGAGCGCCGCTACTGGGTTCCCACGCGGGCCGATCTGCCAGCGGCTCGGCGCCGCTAGCGCCGCCAACTCCGCCAGCCCCGCTAATTCAATTGAATGCTTCCCGTGATGATGTGCGCGTCCAGCCGGTACAGGCCCTCCGCCGAGGAGCGTTTGAAACTCCGGAAAAACCCTCCCCGTCGCACGGAATACTCCTTCGCGCGCACCTCCCCGATATCTACTTCGGCGTCTACGGAGCGATATTCATCGGGAGCCACCCCGGTGATGGTCACCTCTCCCGCGTGCACGTCAATGTCCTTGTCCCCGGCAACCTCCCGCACGTGAATGGCTCCCGCTGGGACGCGCACGTGCAGGTGCGTCTGGTGGGGCATCTCAATGGTGATGCGCACATTGCTATCCGGTCCGCCCTTGAGAGCCAGTTCGCCCCTGCCGTGGTCGCCCTGGTAGGCGATGCGCACGCGACCGGCCTCTTCTTCATGGTCCAGCTTGCAGGTAACACGGATCTCGCGCGAGTCGGTCCCGACGAGGTTCACCTCGGCTGACCGGGAATACACGGACAGACGCATTCCGGCGTCGGCCGGTACACTAAAAGTGCTCGCGCACGATCCGCTCGTCTCTGCCTGAGCCGCGCTTGAGGCTGCTATCAACACGCAGACCAATCCCGTGAGAGCTCTCATGCGTTCTTCTACGTGGTCGATGCGGTCGAGGTTCCCGAGAAAGCGGCACCGGTCCACAACCGCTGCGTTGTAACTTCCCCGGGCCGTTCGTATCTAACTGTTTGCAAGGCCTGGTGTCCGACGATTGATCTAGGATTGCCGGGCTTCCTCTGAGGTCGCATCATGCTGATTCGAAAGCCATCTGAAATCCCATCCTCCCTCATCACGCCGCGCACGCAGTACCTGAATCGCCGCCGGTTTCTGCGCGGAG
This sequence comes from Acidobacteria bacterium AB60, assembly GCA_008682415.1. Classification (GTDB taxonomy): domain Bacteria; phylum Acidobacteriota; class Terriglobia; order Terriglobales; family Acidobacteriaceae; genus Telmatobacter. The sequence goes on from VANK01000013.1 coordinate 83,008, forward strand.
CGCTCTCTGGCGCGGCGGTTGCGGGGGCGGCAGCTCTCGGCGTGGACCGCGCTGCGGAACTCATCTCCCCCCGAACGGCTGCACTTGCGGGAACCAAGCTCCCCACGGTCAAGAGTCCTCTGTCCACAACTGGTGAGGAACTCACCCCGTACCAGGACATCACCACGTACAACAACTTCTATGAGTTTGGTGTTCCCAAGGGGGATCCATCCAGGAATGCCGGTGTGCTGCCCACGCGGCCCTGGACAGTGAAAGTGGAAGGCCTGGTCAATAAGCCGAAGACCTTCGACATCGATACCCTGCTCAAGATGCGTCCCCTTGAGGATCGCATCTACCGTCATCGTTGCGTAGAAGCCTGGAGCATGGTGATCCCCTGGGTCGGCTATTCACTCTCCGAACTGCTCAAGCAGGTTGAACCGCAATCCAAAGCCAAGTACGTGCAGTTCCTCTCCTACTATGACAAGCACGTAGAGAAGTGGTCGGACGAGAGCAATATCTTCTGGCCCTACTCCGAGGGTTTGCGCTTGGATGAGGCCATGCACCCGCTCACCCTGCTCACCTTTGGGCTCTATGGTGAAGTGCTGCCCAACCAGGACGGCGCTCCCGTGCGGATCGTTGTTCCGTGGAAGTATGGCTTCAAATCTGCCAAGTCCATCGTCACGATCCGGCTGGTGGAAAAGCAGCCGCACACGACATGGAACGACCAGGGGCCGCAGGAGTATGGCTTCTTTTCCAATGTCAATCCGAACGTGGATCATCCCCGCTGGAGCCAGAAGACGGAGCGACGCATCGGGCTTCCCTTGTTTTCTCAGCGTAGGCAGACCCTGATGTTCAATGGGTATGCAGACCAGGTAACCTCGCTCTACAACGGCATGGACCTGCGCAAGTACTACTAGTCCATGACGCGAGCGCAACTCATCATCGCCAAGAGCGCGGTCTGGATTGCCTGCCTCTGGCCGATCGGCAGGCTTGCCTTCGGCATTGTTGACCCTCCGGTCCTGGGAGCCGATCCCACGGCGACGATCGAGTTGACGACCGGCTACACCACCCTGATGCTGCTCACGATTGGTCTGGGAATTACGCCGGTTCGGCGTCTATCCCCGCGTCTCGCATGGCTCATCAAGTTCCGACGCCTGCTGGGACTGTTCGCCTTCTTCTACGCGACCGTGCACATGCTTACGTGGGTGGCGCTCTACGCAGGGTTCAACATCAACGCGATGCTCGAGGACATCGCCAAGCGGAAGTTCATCACCGTGGGCGTGGCTGCCTGGCTGCTGCTCCTGCCATTGGCGCTTACCTCAACCAACTGGGCCATCCGCAAGCTCGGGGGCAGGCGATGGAACCGTCTGCACAAGCTCGTATACATTGCCGCGATCTGTGGGGTGATCCACTATTGGTGGCAGGTAAAGCCGGGTGTTCTGCTTCCTTTGCCGTTCACCATCGCCGTCGCCATACTTTTGTTTGTCCGGCCGGTGCAAACCCTATTCGGCCGCAAGGCTCAGGGAGCTATCTCCGAGCGGCAGCGAGTCGGCTAAATCCAGAGGTAACATCTGCTGGGCTACGGGGCTCCAGTTTTTGCGGTGCAGGGGCGTCGGACCCAGGCGGGCCAGAGCTTCGCGATGCCCGGGGGAGCAGTATCCCTTGTGACTCGCCAGGCCGTATCCCGGATATTGGCTGTCCAACTCGACCAGCATTTGGTCGCGGTACACCTTGGCAAGAATGCTGGCTGCGGCAATGGAGAAGCTGGTTCCATCGCCCTGGATGCAGGACTGCTGCGGGCAAGGAAAGTCGATCGTATCGACGCCGTCGATCAGCAGGTAGTCGGGGGTCAGGGCTAGTGATTCAACAGCCTGCTTCATTGCGAGGAGCGAGGCATTGCGGATGTTGATTCGGTCGATGGTTGCAACGTCGACCGCCGCGATGGACCAGGCTACAGCGTTGGCACGAATCTCCAGATCGAGCTCTAGGCGCTTCTTCTCAGGGATCTTTTTGGAATCGTTCAGACCGTCAATGCGGCACTTGGGCGCGAGAATGACCGCAGCGGCTACTACCGGGCCAAACATCGGGCCGCGCCCGACCTCATCGACGCCAGCAATTCGGAGGGCACCGCATCGGCGGGCGGCTCGCTCTAGCCTCCATCCGCAGACCGGTTCGACTGCGGGCGATCTCTTACCGGAAGGAGCGGAGATTGAGGAGCGGCGCACGAGTCGAGTATAGCCGCGAGCGGGGAGTGGAAAACTGGATGAGTTGAGTCCGGGAATGGGCAGGTTCCACGAAATGCAACAACCCCGGCCGAAGCCGGGGTTGTTGAAAGTTCGGCGGTTGGAGGGCTAAGCCTTGGCGACTTCGCGCTCGACTTCCTTGAGGCGGGCGGCTTTGCCGCGCAGTCCGCGGATGTAGAAAAGCTTGGAGCGGCGCACCTTGTAGCTCCTGACCTTTTCGACCTTGTCGACGACCTTGGAGTTGAAGGGGAAGATGCGTTCGACGCCCTGGCCGAAGCTCATCTTGCGCACGGTAAACGTGCCCTGGGGTCCGCGGTTGATGGCTATCACCAGGCCTTCAAAGGCCTGAAGGCGCTCTTTGTCGCCTTCCTTGATCTTGACCTGGACGCGAACCTGGTCGCCGGGTACAAACTCGGGGAGATCGGTGCGCTTGAGCTTGTCGGCCAGGCGCTGCATAACGGGATGGATTGACATGGCTTCTTCCTGCGATTGAACTCAGAACCTTCAGTTTACCAGAGAAATGGGGGAAACCGCAGGGCTTGCTCAGGAACTGCTTCTGCCGGAGATTTCCCAACGACAAGCAGGGTGGGATAAAAGAGGGCTGATCATTGCATCCTCTCTGGCACGTCCGAATGGCGAACAAAGGGCGAGAAAGACACTTCGAGATGTCGTCTTCCCTTTATGGGATCCCCGGAAGCTCGAGTTTACAGTTCCAATTCCCGATCCCATACCTTTGATTCTAAATGAATTATGGGAAACTATTGGATGCTCGCTTGGTCTAGCCCTACCGTTCTGCCACAGCGAGCCTTGCAGGTATTTAGTGATTCAACGGCGAGAAAAAGCAGCCGAGCGGTTGTTATGCGTAATCTTGCGGAGCGGTTCCAGTGCCAGAGCGAGTTCGCGAACACCATGTCGGATTTCGCGCGGGGCGAAGGGGGCAAAGCCGAGTTGGAGGGCCGATGAAGCTTTTCGTTGGCGGCTGTAGCGATTGATCGGAACCACTTCAATGCCCCGCTCCGCGGCGGCCATCGCGGCGGCTTCCGGGTCCATGCCTTCGCAGAGCCGTGCTGCGGTCTGCAGGCCCGCTTCCACGCCGCTGATCTCGAGCAGCCCACTCCAATGGGTTTTTGCAGTCTCAACCAGGGCCGCCCGGCGTTCGGAGTAGATCTGCCTCATGCGTCGCAGGTGACGGGCGAAGTGTCCGGCTTCCATGAAATCGCTGAGGATCATCTGCTCAAGCATGGGCGCGTGCCGGGTGGAGATGGATTTGGCCGCGGCGAAACGGTCCACGAGATCGGCAGGAATGACCGCATAGCCCATTCGCAATGAGGGAAAGAGCACCTTGCTGAAACTGCCCGCAAACAGAACGGCGCCCTCAGAATCCAGGGACTGAAGGGCAGGAACGGGACGCCCTTCGTAGCGGTATTCACTGTCGTAGTCATCTTCGAAGATGGTGGCGCCAGTGCGGGTGGCCCATTCCAGCACTTGGAGGCGACGGGGGAGACTCATGGTGATGCCGAGCGGGAACTGGTGTCCGGGCGTGACGTAGAGGAGTCGAACGTCCTTGAGCCTTCTCCAGTCGAGCTTCCATCCTCCATCATCCACCTCGAGAGGAACGAGGTGCGCGCCCACCGCTTCAAATGCCAAAGCTGCCCCGGGGTAGCCGGGATCTTCCACGCCGACCCGGTCGCCCGGTCCGGCGAGGAGACGCGCGGTCAGATCGAGAGCCTCCTGGACGCCAGAGACAATGGCGATCTGTTCCGGCTGGCAATTCACGCCGCGGGACGTGGTCAGATATTCCGCGACTGCGAGTCTGAGAGGCATGAAGCCCATGGGATCGCAGAAGAACAGATCCTGGACGGAGGCCTTGCGCACCCGGCGCACGGTCGTCCTGGCCCAGAGATCAGCGGGGAATAGATCGAGTGCTGGAAGATTGGGGCGGAACGGGCGGCTGACGCGCTTCTCATAATGCTCAAAGGGCGCTGCTCGCCGCGCGAAGGCCGAAAGGTGGCGTTGCTTTGGAGGCGCAGCGCCGCCAGTATTCCGGCGAAGATCTGCCGCCGAGGGTGGTTTGGAGGTTGAATACCGGGCTGCTTGGGAGTGCGCGTGGAGAAGGTCTTCGGGAAGAACGCGGCTCACGCGCGTTCCTGAACCAGTGATGGATTCGAGGTAGCCCTCAGACTTCAGCTCTTCAAACGCCAGGACCACCGTCCCCCGCGAAACTTCGTATTGAATGGCCAGATCCCGAGTTGACGGCAAGCGAGACCCGGGATGCAATCGGCCTTGAAGAATGCTGTCGCGGAGAGCAGTGTAGAGCCAGCGATAGGCGTGCACCCGTCGGTCCCGCGGCGGAAGAGGCAGTTCGAAAGTGCTGGAACGTCGCGGCATCTAAGGGCAAAGTGGTACAGCCTTCAAGTTATAAATGGATATTTGTCTCTAGTCCACTATTCTTCTAGACTCCATCCCAGAAGGGAAGAGAAATGATCAACAAACGAGGTATGCTGGCCGGCGCCGCCGTGGTGCTCGCGTGCGGGGCGGCTCTGGTTGCGCAGGAGATGGCCCAGCGTTCGTCACGAACTGCCTTCACGCACACATTGCCGGAACTCAAGGGAGATCACCTCAGAGTCGACCTGGTCGAAGTCAACTACGGACCCAGTGCGGGGTCGCCTCCCCATAGTCATCCCTGCCCGGTGATTGGATATGTTCTGGAGGGCACGGTTCGGATGCAGGTGCGGGGGCAAGTGGAAGCCACTTACACCGCGGGACAGAGCTTTTACGAGGATCCGAACGGCGCGCACATTGTTTCAGCCAATGACAGCCAGAGCAAGCCGGCGAAGTTCCTGGCGTTCTTTGTGTGCGACCACGACGGCCCGCTGAGTACGCCGATTTCAGGAGCGCAGAGATGAGGCAATTGCAAGTCTCGGCTCCAAACCGCTTTCGGCGTCTGGAATGGTGGGGACTTCTGTACGCGCGGGTCTCTCTGGGCACAGCGTTCCTCTCTGCTATTGCATCGCGGTTTGGACTCTGGCAGGGCGAGCCCGGCCTCGGGCAATTTGCCGGATTTATCAAACGCACGGCCGAGTTGAATTGGTTCGTGCCGATGACCGTGATTCCGCTGATTGCTTGGACTGCTACGGCTGCCGAGACATTGCTGGGTCTCTTATTGATTGCGGGAGTGTGGCTACGCTGGGTCTCGCTCGCGTCAGCGATCCTGCTGGCGTTATTTGGAACTACGATGGCAATCGCTGACGGGATCAAGTCGCCGATGGACTATTCGGTCTTCTCTGCCTCGGGCGCGGCGGTGTTGCTTGCCCTTTGGGCTCTGAGGCATCACCAGGAACAGACAATCGTCGGGGAGTAAAGGAGGACGGTCGTGCATTGCAGATGGAGTCGGCTTTTTGCTGTTGCGTCTATTGTTGTGACACTTGGCAGCGGAGTGCTGCAAGGGCAGAAGCAGGACGATACGAAGCTCTTGCAGGTGCGCGAAGCTGTTTGGCACGCATTCTTTGCCAATGACGTTGCAGTCTTGAATGAGCTGGTTCCCCCAGAGACTATTTCTCTGGGGCCAGGGGCAGACGGATGGGAGAACCACGCCGATATCTTGCGGGATGCGGCCGATTTTCAGGCGAAGGGCGGGAAACTCATCCGACTGGAGTTTCCCCGGACCGAGGTGCAGCATTTTGGCGATGTTGCTGTGACCTACAGCGAGTTCGTGTACGAGATCGAGGTAAACGGGAAGCGTTCGCAGGCGAAGGGTCGCGCCATGGAGGTCTTCGTACGGCACGGTGGCAAATGGACCAATCCGGGCTGGCACACAGACCGCGAGTAAGTGCGAGCCCCCTCCGTTTCCACCGACAGAAGGGGCCTACCTGCCCTGCTATCGCAAAGCGACCGATTGAAACGGCAAATTCGTCACCGGCCAATGGGTTGGGTCGGCTTCAATGTTGGGCGCAATCGAGGAGCCGTTAACGGTTGTAGGTCTAACCGAAACGTTCCAGCCGTCTACGACAACGAGAGCTGGTTCGCCGTGGAGGTCTTTTGTGTCGGCCTGGATGTGGATGGTGCGGTCCTCTCCCGGAATCAGAGATACATAGTTGGCGTAATAGAAGACCGGCAGAACGCGCTTATCGCTCGTTTTGCGGCGAAGCTGCACATGTGCCATCAGCGCAACAGACTTCGATCCGTTGTGCAGGGTGACAGTGACGGTTGTTTTGCCACCGGCGTCGGACCGGGCGATCTGCGGCTCCAGGATCACCTGCGGGAGTTTATTGAGGTCGGTGAGGTCATCGCCGCGATTCTCCGGGCCCTGAAGCCAGTAGAAGTTTGTCGACAGTAGTTTTCCTGCCGACGACGTGAGATCCAACTTCAGAAAGTGCACGTTGGAGATGGACGGAGGAAGTTCAAGCATGCCGATCGTGATAGCGCTCGATTCCGCGGCGCTGATCTTTTGGCTGGACTGCGATGCGATGCTCCCATCCAGGTTGAGCAGCGTGACGTGAGCTGTGGCGTTGTCGAGGGGAGTCGGCAAGTTGTTGATCACCTGCAATGTGCTGAGCGCCTCGTTCAATTGAATGTGTTGCATCTCCCCCGCGCTGCGCACGGCGAAAAGCGAGGAGTTAGGCTCGAAGTCATAGTGGTAGAGTTGCCAAACAAAGCTGGGTTGCGCGGGGTGGCTCATCCAGGTGATCACAGCAGTCGCGGGGTGGAACAGGCGAGCATTGCGTCCTTCGTACATCGCGCGGTAGGCCTCATAGTTCATCAACTGCGCCTTTCGAACGAAGTCAGCGAGGTTCGCGGGCTTGCCATAGCGTTCCGCCACGATGAGCGGATACTGATCGCCCTGCTGTGCTCCTCGGGCAAAATCGTGTTCCGCCCAGGCGTCGCCTATCTGCTCCCAATCCTTTTGCGCCAGCATCCCATGAATTGATTCAAGCGTGGGCACGGACATGGAGCCAGTCTCAGTTTTGAAATAGTCGTCGGTAATCTTGTAGAACTCGCGCGGTTCGCGCCAGTGGTACGGACCCCCGGAGCGCACCCCTGCGCCGGAGGTGGAACTGGGCTGATAGCGGCGCGTCGGCTCGAGTTCAAGGAGCAGGTCACGCAGCTTGCGGTCGATCTCAGGAGGGGGGAACCCTTCGTTGCGGGCACACCACAGCATGATGGAAGGGTGATTCCGGAAGCGCAGCACCTTGTCGCGCACATTGGCCATGTAGGTATCTAGGTCGGTCGGATCGGGGCCATCGCTGGGATTGGGTTGAAAGAACTCATCCCATATGAGCAGGCCGTACTTATCGCACAAATCGTAGAAATCCTCACCGGTGCTCTGGCCAACCCAGTTACGGATCGTGTTGAGGTTCGCAATCTGATGCAGGTGAATCTCAGCATCCAGCCGATCGCGCGGAATTCGCTTCAGCGCTTCATCCAGACCCCAGTCCCCACCCCGGATGAAGACACGCACGCCATTCACGCTGATGGTGAGGTTCTCCGAATCGGGGACCGCATAGGTGATCTTGCGAACGCCGAAATTGACATCATCGCTGTCGGAAATTTTGCCGTTCGCTACGAAGGCGAGGTGCAGCTTGTAAAGGTTTTGTGGTCCGTATCCGTTTGGCCACCACAGGCGTGGGTGGCTCATGTGCAGACCGGGCGTGTTTCTCGGATCGAACGACAGCTTCTGCGAACCATGCGCGGGGATGTCGACGGCCATCTGAAACGTAATGTTTTCGATCGAACCGCGAAAGACGCCTTTCTGCGAATCGCCAGTGACATTTTGCAGGGTGACCTGCACCGCGACATCGCTGGAATCCGTTTGCGGCAACGGCAAGTCCGTCGTGACGAGTGGATCCTTCAGGAGAACAGGACCGCTTGTTGAGAGTGTTACCTTTTGCCAGATGCCGCTGTCCCTATCTCGAATCGCGGGAACCCAGTCCCAACCGATGGTGGAGAGGAATGTGGGTCCGTCGATAGCGGACTCCCCGCCGTTTGGGCCCATGCCGCCCCGGAGGGTGTGTTCGTGCGAAGTGCCGGGATGTGGCTGCGGCGAGACCAGCACAGCGATCACTGCCTTCTCGCCGGGCTTGACGATGTCCGTAACTTCGAATTTGCTCCGGATGAACGCCCCCCGAGTGGAGCCGATTCGTCTTCCATTCACCCAAATTTCAGAAGAGTAGTTGATGCCGTCGAAATTCAGCCAGAGATGTCTTCCCACGAAATCGGCGGGAATCAGCATCTCCGTCCGATACCACCAATTCGTGCGGCATAGACTCTCGGGAATCGATTCGGGACGGTTGTTCTCGCCGTAGGTGGGATCGGGATAGATGCCGTCATTCACGAGGGAGGTAAGAACGGTGCCGGGAACGGTTGCGGGGTACCACCCTGTCGTTTCGAATCCCCGCGTCGCAATGGTGGAGCCGTCTTGTGAGACCTTGGATCCGTCCTGGAGCAGCCATCCCGAGGAGATCATAATGGGCCGGAGGCCTGCAGACAGACTTGGGGGCGGATTCGTTCCACGCACTGCCGGCTGAGCCGCAGGAGAAGAAACCGGTGCTTGCGCCGCGATCTGCGCGCTGGCCCGGCCAGGAATCAATGATATCGATATCAACAAGGCGAACAGAACAGCGCTGATTCGTCTCTGCAAGAGTCAATCCTCCCATGCGGCGGCTTGCCTTTGAGGCTTGTTCGTATGAACAGAACATTGTAGCCGCCCCATTTCGAGGATGGAGTTCGAAGGGGGGAACATCAATTGATTTGCTGGGTAGACCGATCATTGTCTTGATGGGAAGGAATGCGAGACCCGGAGCAGCGCTGCGTCGGTATACGCATCGGATAATAACGACATGGAATTTCAGCGATCCTCTGGAGTGTTGCTGCATGTGAGTTCCCTGCCTTCCTACGGGGGTATCGGCGACATGGGACCAGCTGCCCACGAGTTCGTCAGCTTTTTGGCGGCAGCCGGGCAGCATGTGTGGCAGGTGCTGCCGCTGTCGCCTACCGGCTTCGGCAATTCCCCGTATGCCGCTGCTTCGGCCTTTGCTGGAAATCCTTACCTCATCAGTCTCGAGTTTCTTTCCGACTGGGGATGGATTGAGGGGAACCGCATTGCCGGTCTGGCTGGCAGGAGCGGACCGGCGCGCTTTGAAGAAGTGGAGCAGCGAAAGCTGCCGTTACTCTATGAGGCGGCCGCCAACTTTCTCGACAGGGCCGCCAACGATCGAAAGCTGGCCGCGCAATGGGTGCAGTTCGAAGAATTTTGCCGTCGCGAGAGCAACTGGCTCAATGACTATGCGATGTATGCGGTCTTGCGAGCAAAGAACGGCACAGGAGCATGGACCAAGTGGCCTGAGCCGGAGCGGCGCCGCGAACCAGAGACACTGAAGAACCTTCAGCGCGACGCGAGTCGGGCATTGGCGCTCGAACAGGTCCTGCAGTTTGCTTTTGCCCTCCAATGGGACAATCTCAGGGCAGAGGCGGCGAAGCACGCGATTCGAATCCTGGGCGATATTGCCATCTTCGTAAACATGGATTCAGCGGATGTATGGATGCATCCAGAACTCTTCGAACTGGATGAGGATCTGGCTCCGACGCGCGTTGCAGGAGTGCCCCCCGACTACTTCTCGGCCACTGGCCAGCGCTGGGGCAATCCGCTCTACCGCTGGGATGTACTGGAGAAGACTGGTTTCGACTGGTGGGTCCAGCGCATTGCCCGCGCCCGCCAGATCTATGACATTATCCGGCTGGACCACTTCCGCGGATTTCAGGCGTACTGGTCAATTCCCGCAGAGGAGGAGACAGCCATCAATGGGGAGTGGGTGGAGGCGCCAGGGCTGGAGCTGTTCCGAGCGCTCGAGAAGGCGCTCGGCCCCCTGCCGCTGGTGGCTGAAGACCTGGGCTTGATCACCAAACAGGTCGATGATCTGCGACTCCAGGCCGGCTTTCCGGGTATGCGTGTTGTGCAGTTCGGATTTAGTGACAAGGGGGCGCACATGCACCTGCCCCATCAGTGGACCCCGGCCACGGTGGCCTACACCGGCACACATGACAACGACACGACCCAGGGCTGGTGGGAGAACGCGAGTGCTGCCGAACAGCTGGCGCTGAGCGCCTATCTCGGGCGCGTTCCGATGAACAGAAATGTGGCCAGCCCTGTGTGGCCCCTCATTCGGGCGGTAGCGGCCAGTGTCGCCCAGTTGGCGATCGTCCCGGCGCAAGATCTCTTGGAACTTGGATCCGATGCGCGCATGAACACGCCTGCTGTGCCGCAGGGCAATTGGAGCTGGCGGGCGCCCGAGGGCGCCTGGAATGCAGAGCTTGCTGCCAAAATGGCGGCAATCGTCGACGTGACAGACAGAGACAATGACCCTCTTCCCGACCTGCGGGCCTAAACCAATCCCAAATAGATGACAAACGGCTCCCCGCACTGTGCCAGGGCCATGATTGTGTCGTTTCCACTTGGCTTATGGGTTTGCGGAAGCGCGGCTCGGGATGAAGACCCAGTCCGGTCTGCCACTACCCGCGCCAGGTAGTCCTCCGGATCCAGTACCCGGGTCAGAGGCTCAGGAGAACGGGGCAGTGAGGCGGATTTTTGTTGCGGAGCCTACGAACAGAAATACTGCATGAGCTCGGCTGAAGAGGTGGCTCGCCGGCAAAAGAGTCGACCACCAGCCTGCGCGAACGCCGTAATAGCGCACCACAATATAGGCGCACGCCATGGCGGCCAGAAAGAGGAGCCCGGCGCCGAGCCAGCGTAGACGGAACTCCGCTGCTTCGCGGCGTTGCAAACGCGCGCGCCCCACATTAGCGGCGAAGGTCGTCCAATCCTCGTCGACTGCACATTCGCCGGAGGCGGCACAGGCCTTCAGGAAGCGCTCGGTCCAGTCCTGCTGGTCCAGGCCGACCGCAGTCGCGTAGCCGCGCACGATGCCCTTGTTAAGGATGCCACCGGGGAGCTGCCGGAACTGGTTCTGCTCCAGTGCGAGCAGATGGTGGGCACTGATCTTGGTGACCGCCGTAATGTCTTCCAACGCGATGCCGCGGGATACCCGCTCCATGCGAAGGTCTTCCCCGAAAGTACTCATCGGATACCGCTCGCCGGCCTTAATTTAGCCTAATGGAATTCTCAACCCAACCATAATCTGAAGTAAAGCGGGGCGTCAAAGCAATTTTTGGCCTAAACAGCTCCAGAAATGTTACTTTAGGCCCGGATCGACACCTGGACCAAAAGCGGAGGTCGGGATTTCGACCCCCGCTCGGTAACCCGGAGCCTCTGGGCTTGGTAACCTGGAGCAGTGGGCAAATCCTTTTCAGCCCTCCGCCCGGGAGTCCTGACGGATGAATAAGCTCGTCCTTGCCAACCTGCTGCACCGCCCGCTTCGCTCCATCATCAGCGTGCTCGCGGTCGCCATCGAGGTGATCATGATCCTTTCGATCGTGGGCATCTTCATGGGCATGCTGAACGACCAGAAGCAGCGGACGAACGGGATAGGGGCCGATCTGATGATGGAACCCTCCGGGGCCAGTATCTTCAATGGAATCAGCGGCGCGCCCATGTCGATCAAGCTCGCCGAGCCACTCCGGAAACTTGCTCACGTTAAGGTGGTGGCGCCCGCCATTGTGAAGTTCAATACCAGCGGCGGGGACTTCGGAATCCTCGATGGCATCGAGTTCGACAGCTTTGACGCCCTCAAGCCGTTTGCCTTTCTCGCTGGGGGCAAGTTCCAGGGCCCTAACGATGCCATCATCGACGACGTGTTTGCGCGATCCAAGCCCGGCATCAAGGTGGGCGATCCGATCACCATCATGGGTCATACATTTCGGCTTTGCGGGATTGCGGAGCAAGGCAAAGGCGCCCGCAAGCTGATTCCCCTCGAGACCATGGGTCAGCTGATGGGAGCCGAGGGCAAGGTCTCCATCTTCTATATACGCACCGACGATCCGGCCAACGAGCAGGCGGTCGCGGAGGAGATTCACAACACGCCCGGATTGGCCGACTACCCGGTAGTGACCATGCAGGAGTGGACCTCCCAGATGACGCCGGAGAAGCTGCCCGGGTTCAACATCGCGCTTCGTACCGTGACCGGAATTGCCGTCATCATCGGCTTTCTCGTCATCTTCCAGTCCATGTACACGGCGGTGCTTGAGCGCACCCGCGAGATCGGCATATTGAAGTCCATGGGCGCCTCCAAGCTTGCCATTGTCACGGTAGTTCTCCGCGAGACGGCATTACTGGCCATCTCAGGAGTAGCGCTGGGGATCGCCGGCACCTACGGCGTCCGGGAACTCCTGGTGCACCTCTTTCCTACCCAGCACTTCGAAATCACGGGTCAATGGATCGCTCAGAGCACAATGATTGCCTTCCTCGGTTCTTTGCTGGGCGCTCTTTACCCAGCCTGGATGGCCGCTCGCAAGGACCCAATCGATGCGCTCGCCTATGAGTAGCTAGCCGATAGAGCCAGACCTCGAAGATTCTGCTATTTTCGGGCGGTATACTGGCTCTTTCCAACACCATGAACACCGCCAGCCAGAGTAACTGGGCAACTGCCGCCCCGAAGTCGGGGTTTATACGAAAGGTGGTGCCGGTGTCACATTCGCTGAAACGTTGGGGTGCGGTGCTCTGGGTCACGCTGATAGTGGGGTTCGCGGCTGCCCATCTGATGCACCTGCAAGCCGATTTCCCGAATCAGTCGCCGTGGTCGAGCGACTGGGCCAAATACACCGATGAGGGATGGTATGGGAACGCCGCCATCCGCGCCCGGCTGTTTGGGCATTGGTATTTGCCCGGGGACTTCAACCCGGCTCCGGCAGTGCCGGTATGGCCGGCGCTGGAATGGCTGCTCTTTGGCGTCACCGGCGTAAGCGTGACCGCGGCCCGTGCCTTGGCAGGCTGCTTTTTCCTTACGGACATGGCACTGGCTTATCTTTTGGTTCGGATGCAGCACTCACGGTGGGCGGCGGCGCTTGCCGTCACCCTGGCCGTGACCAGCCCATTCCTCTATAGCTTCAGCCGGCTGGCGATTCTGGAACCCATGCTGGTGTGCTTTCTGTTGACCGCGCTGAACCTGGCGATACGGCTGCCGCGGATGAAGCACCCAGTCCTGATGTCCTCGCTAATTGGCCTGCTGTACACGCTTATGCTCTTGACCAAGACGTCTGCGGCTTTCCTGCTGCCGGCCCTGGCATGGGCGATGCTGCAGTCGCTTCGTAACCAGGGAATCTTGCGCTGGAAGTGTACCGCCTCCGCCGCTTTGGCGTCGGCCATGAGTTTCGCAGGGTGGATGGCCTTCGTGGTGCATGCCCAGATGCTGAAGGATTACCGCTATCTCTTCTACATCAACAAGTACCCTAAGCCGCACGCGTGGTATTGGCCCGCGGTCAGCTTCTGGTGGTCACTCCACGGCGTGCTGTGGGCGGACCGGATTCTGCTGCCGCTCACGGGGATTCTCATCATCGTGCTTGTGATGGCCTGGCCGACCGAGTGGAGCCGCCAACTGAGGCAGGACCCGGTCTTCGGCGCTTCCTTTCTTTCGGCAGCCGGGTACATCTTCTTCATGACCTACCAGAATCATCCCCAGCCCCGTTACTACACGGTAGTGGCCTTGTTCTCGTTCCTCGTGCTGGCACTGGGAGTGGAGAAGCTGCTGAACTCGCGCGGGGCTCAGGCGGCCAACCATCTGTCCCTCAGGGAAAGCCGAAGACACATCGCCGATGCTTCGGGGGGCGGATGGGCGCTGTTATTGGCCTTGGTTGTCGCAGTGGGCGTGAACGCTGCCTGGACCTATGAATATGCAGCCCGTCCCCAGTACACACTTCTCGAGGCGGCGCAGCAATTGACACGTTACATTGATCAGCACCCCAACGGAAACCGCATGTTGCTGTCTATCAGCGGGGATGAGATCACCCTCCTCACGCATCTGCCGACTCTCTGCGATGACTTTGGGACCGTGGATTTGCCGACCAAACTTGCGCAGTACGAGCCCGGGTGGTGGGCGACGTGGAACGACATCGACCCCGGCACGCTCGAGGATTTGCACGTCCATCACTCGCTGGAGCAGGTTGCAAGCTTTCACGCGATGGACGATCCGGAGCGAAATGTGCTGGTGCTGTTCAAGCTCCACCGGCTCCCCGAACCCCGTGAGATTGAGGGCGCGAATCTGCAACAGCCCCTGCCCGGTGACCGGATTGATATTCCAGTTCAGTAAACCCGAACCCGGCTCCTGGCCGATTCTATCTTTGCGCTCGCGCCATCCCAGCCTTACATCCAGCTGCGATGGCGCGATGTCTTCTTCGGATGAAATGGAACGCTCTCAGCGAACCGCAACAATGATGAGGATCAGGGCGGCGATGGCGACCAGAATGACCAGCAGGTCACGATCCGAAAGGGTCCCCGCGGCAAACTCGACCTCGGCCTTGCTTGCGCGGCTGGCCAGTTGCGCCAGTTCCTGGTCATTCAACGTCGCGATGGAGGACTTCACCTGCTGCGGGTCCATATGAGAGGCCTGCAGCGCCCGCGCCGCTCGGTCATTGGAGAAGAACCGGTTGAGCGTGTCCATCTCCGTCTGGCGAGTGGTCGAGTGGGCGGCGGCCGCATCCTGCAGAGTCGCCGGATTCACCAGATGGTCGGCCTCCTGGGCGATGAGGGTTGAAGGGAGTGCCATTACCGGCAGGAGGGCTGCGGCCGTAAAGCCCAGCGCCCGGCGGTTCGATTGGAAAAACATGGACTGAAAACCTCCAAGGGGGAAATTGGGGGTACTCGCTCAAGGATATCCCGCCGGCCCGCACCCCGGCCCCGCCGCATGCCCGAGGAAGGGAAGCGGAGAATCCAGCGATTCCATAGATCTGATTTGGATGCGCGGGTGCGCCGTGGATGCTCAAGCCGGATGATTGGCCTGACCTCGCTCTCAGCCGGGCAGCCCTGGTGCTCGCAGTGGGTACGGCCGAACGATTGTGGAGGGCGGCTGGAAGCGGTCCCGCGCCAACCCTGCGGTTCTCCGGAACGCCGCGGAGCGCCCGATAGTATTGGGCTGTTTGACATTGCAGCACCCTGTGATTGCAGTCACTCGACAGCGGCAGATACGGATGTTACATTCCCCCTTGGCTTTTTCCCCGGTGTACGCGAGGTCGCTGTTTCGGAATCGTATTCAATCAATACGGGCTTCAAACTTTATCTCGGGAGGACACGTGACAGCACAGGGTTGGGAGTATTTCTTTGCGGCCACAGGCCTGGTATCACTTCTCGTCGCGATCTTGCTCATGCGGCAGACGGTTGGTTGGAAAAAGGGGAACGGGATGGCCGGTAGCGTTTGGGCCATGCGCGGTGACTCTGCATCGTTCTTGAAGCGGCACTACAAGACCGCGGTGGCCCTACTGGGCCTGGTGCTCCCGACGATGGCGCACGCACAGCCGGAACAGGGCGGCGGAGAAGCCAACCTCGTGCTCCCCGATCTCTCCAGTGTCAGCTTTCTGGGCATGAACGGGCACGCCCTGCTGATGATCGGACTACTCTTCTGCGTGGGCGGCCTGCTCTTCGGACTTGCGATCTACGTGCAACTGAAGAACCTTCCGGTCCACCGCACGATGCGTGACATCTCCGAGCTGATCTACGAGACCTGCAAGACGTACCTGGTCACCCAGGGCAAGTTCATCCTCCTGTTGTGGGCCTTTATCGCGGTCATTATCGCCTTGTACTTCGGCTACCTCGCCCCCGTCCCAGGCAAATCGATCGGCGTCACCCTGCCCATCATTCTGCTGTTCAGCCTGGTGGGGATCGCTGGAAGCTACGGCGTGGCGTGGTTCGGCATCCGCGTGAACACCTTCGCAAACTCGCGGACCGCCTTTGCCGCATTGAAGGGCAAACCGTATCCGGCATACGCCATTCCGTTGAAGGCCGGAATGAGCATCGGTATGGCTCTGATTTCGGTTGAGCTGCTGATCATGCTGTTCATCCTTCTCTTCATCCCGCGCGATTACGCGGGACCTTGCTTCATCGGGTTTGCGATCGGCGAATCGCTGGGCGCCGCGGCGCTGCGTATTGCGGGCGGCATCTTCACCAAGATCGCCGATATCGGGTCTGACCTGATGAAGATCGTCTTCAAGATCAAGGAAGACGATGCCCGCAACCCCGGAGTGATCGCCGACTGCACGGGGGATAACGCCGGAGATTCGGTTGGGCCGAGCGCGGACGGCTTCGAGACCTACGGCGTCACAGGCGTAGCCCTGATCACCTTCATCCTGCTCGCAGTGAAGAGTCCGACCACGCAGGTGCAGTTGCTCGTGTGGATCTTCGTCATGCGCGTCGCCATGCTGATCTCGAGCTCGGGCGCATACTTCCTGAATGGCATCATCGCCAAGGCGCGGTACGCGAACAGAGACGACATGAACTTCGAGGCGCCGCTCACCTCGTTGGTTTGGATCACCTCGATCATCTCCATCATTCTCACCTACATCGTCTCCTACCTGATGATTCCTGCCCTGGGCGACGGCTCCATCTGGTGGAAGCTGGCGACCATCATCTCCTGCGGAACGCTGGCCGGCGCTATCATCCCCGAACTGGTGAAGGTCTTTACCTCAACCGAATCGGCCCACGTGCAGGAAGTCGTCACGTCGGCAAAAGAAGGCGGAGCCTCGCTGGGAATCCTGTCAGGGTTTGTGGCCGGCAACTTCTCCGGTTACTGGCTGGGTTTGTGCATGGTCGCCCTGATGGGGCTGGGCTACTACTGCAGCACGGGCGTTTCGATGGCGGAGCTGATGCTGGCGCCCGCGGTCTTCGCCTTCGGACTGGTGGCATTTGGCTTTCTGGGGATGGGCCCGGTCACGATCGCGGTGGATTCCTACGGGCCGGTCACCGACAATGCCCAATCCGTGTATGAGCTGTCGCTGATCGAGAATGTTCCTGGCATCGAGGCCGAGTTGAAGAAGGACTTCGGATTCGATGTCAAGTTCGAAGCGGCAAAGCACTGGCTGGAGGCGAACGATGGCGCCGGAAATACCTTCAAGGCGACTGCCAAGCCGGTGCTGATCGGTACCGCGGTGGTGGGCGCAACCACCATGATCTTCTCCATCATCATGGCTTTGACGGGTGGCCTCACGCATGATGTGCAGAGTCTTTCCCTGCTGCATGCCCCGTTTGTCCTGGGACTGATCACCGGCGGTGCGATGATCTATTGGTTCACCGGCGCCTCCACCCAGGCCGTATCCACAGGCGCCTATCGGGCAGTTGAGTTCATCAAGCAGAATATCAAACTCGAAGGTGTCGAGAAGGCCTCGATCACAGACAGCAAAAAGGTGGTCGAGATCTGCACGCGTTACGCGCAGAAGGGCATGTTCAACATCTTCCTCGGCGTATTCTTCGCCACGCTCGCCTTCGCATTCATTGAGCCGTTCTTCTTCATCGGCTACCTGATTTCGATCGCGATCTCCGGCCTCTACCAGGCCATCTTTATGGCCAATGCCGGCGGCGCCTGGGACAACGCCAAGAAGGTCGTGGAAGTAGATCTGAAGCAGAAAGGGACACCTCTGCACGACGCTACCGTGATCGGAGACACCGTCGGTGACCCGTTCAAAGATACCTCCTCGGTAGCGATGAACCCGGTCATCAAGTTCACCACGCTCTTCGGACTCCTGGCAGTGGAACTCGCCGTGACGCTTACCCAGTCGAATCCGATGCTGACCCGCATCCTCGCGGTCATCTTCTTCACCATCTCGGTAGCTTTTGTCTACCGCTCCTTCTATGGCATGAGGATCGAAGGGCAGAAGAAGTAAAAGGTGTTTTCTCGGGAAAAAGGCCCGCGCTTGCGTGGGCCTTTGCTTTTCCTGCTTCAAGATTCTCGTCGTGCCACAATCAGCGTCAGGTCGTCGAACTGCCGTCCTCGGCTGAATTCCAACACGTCTTTGCTGACCGCGGCCGCCAGTTCATCGGCGGGTAGTGCCCCATGCTGCCGAATCGATTCAAGCAAACGCTGCTGGCTGTAATCCTCGCCGCAATCGTCTTCGCACTCCGTCACGCCATCTGTGTAGAGGACGAGCAGATCGCCCGGATCGAGATGCGTTGACGACACCTCCCCATCCCAATCTTCGAAAAGACCGAGAACAGTGCCGGTGGGATTTAGCCGCTCGACCGTGCCGCCGGCGCGCACGATCAGCCCCGGCACATGCCCGCAGTTGGCATAGACAAGGCGTCCCGTTGCCGAGTCGTACTCAGCAAGCAGCAGCGTGGCATACGCGCTCGCGGTCGTGTTCTCGAACAGCAGCCGGTTGACGGCGGCCAGCAGGCGCTGCGGCTGGTCGGAGACGCCTGGCACCTGGCTCCGCAGCGTCGCCTGAAGGTTCGCCATCAACAGCGCCGCGGCGATACCCTTGCCGGCGATATCCCCGACAATCAGCGCCAGACGACCCGAGCCCAGGTCAAGGAAGTCATAGTAATCGCCACCCACGGAGCGGGCCTGCACGCAAATGCCCGCATACTCTAGACCCTTCGTTGCGGGGAGAACTTGAGGGAATAGCCGCGCCTGCACCTGCCGCGCGATCTCAAGCTCTTGCGCGATACGCCGTTCTTCCACGAGCTTTTCCGCATAAGCGCGCCGGCGTTCGTCGATCGACCGTGTCACTTCGCTGAAGCCCGCCAGCGCGAACGAGTTGCCGTCAGGATCGACGAAGCGGCAGAACGTGCCGCCCCACACAGGCCTCTGCGGGGGAATGGTGAAGTGCACCCCGCGCCCGGACCAAAGCTCATAGGTGGTGTCCACATCTTCGGTGAGGAAGGTGATGAGGCCGGAGTTGCCCACCAGCTTCTCCTCGTTGAAGCCGGGCATGGGAAGCACGAGCGCGAGCACCGCCGTTCCATCGGGCGGCGACACCTCCACCCACCTGTTGCCCGAAGCAAAGCGGACATCCGCCACCAGCGTGAACCCGAGCTTGTCGACGAAGAAGCGCAGGCTGCGCTCCTGGTCGGTCACATAAACACTCACGAAATGGAGCCGCAGATAAGGACCGCTGCCGTCCAGACGAAACGCGGAGGTCTCCGCGTGCCGCCGGAAATCCGATTCCTGCGAGTACTCGACGATCCGGTCGGTGAGCCGGTTGAGAGGAAAGTCCTCGGGCATGCATCTTCCTTGTGAAGCCATGGTACGGCACCGGGAGCGTCCGTAATCACATGCCAAAGCTTCTCAGCGGACGCAACTGCACCCCTTCCGCGGTGAAGTTCGCCGCATCGAGCCACGCCTCAAAGGCTGTCTTGCGAGCAGGCCATTCATGATCCAGCATGGAGAACCAGGCCGTATCGCGATTGCCGCCCTTGACCACCATGTGCTGGCGAAAGATTCCCTCGAAGGTAAAGCCCAGGCGCTCCGCGGCGCGGCGGCTGGGCAGGTTCTCGGCGTTGCACTTCCATTCATACCGCCGGTACCCAAGGTCGAAGACATGCCGCGCCATCAGATACATTGCCTCCGTCGCGGCGGTCGTGCGCTGCAGCCCAGGGGTGAGCAGGATGTTGCCGACCTCCACAACGCCATGCGCGCAGTCCATCCGCATGAAGCTCGCGTACCCCTGTGCGGCTCCAGTGGCCATGGGAACGATGGCGAGGAAGACGCGGTCTGCCGATGCCTGCTTGGCGGCCAGATCTCGGGTTAAGTCAGGCAGCGTGGCGTAAGGACCATCGAAGAGATACCGCCAAACGTCGTCGTGGTGCTGCACCGCCTGCCAGATGGACTCTGCGTGCCGGCTCGCGTCGAGGGGCTCGAGGGTCACGGTTCGGCCATGCAAGATTGCGCGGGTGGGCGCGGGAACGGGCTTCCAACTGGCTAACGACGAGGTCATGAGACCACAGTAACAGCCGGAACAGCACAGGCCGCCGTGTGCCGGTAAAGGGCGCCAGAAGATGAAGGGAGGTCCTGCAAGGAGGGAAGCCAGTGCGCTCTCCGACAGCGCACTGGCGGCAAAGAACGGGGTTAGCGGGCGCCCGCCATCGAAGGACGAGTATCCAGCTTGCCGCTGGCGTAGCCCTTGGCCATCTCCGCAATCGAAATCGGCGTGTAATCCTTGCCGTGTCCGGCCTGCCCGAACTGGGTCATGCGCTGCGCTACCAGCTTCTTCATGGCCTCGCGTGCGGGAGCCAGGTAGTCGCGCGGATCGAATTTTTCCGGCGTCTCGGCGAAGACCTTGCGGATGGCGCCCGTCATAGCCAGGCGGTTGTCGGTGTCGACGTTGATCTTGCGGACGCCGTTGCGGATTCCGAGCTGAATCTCCTCGACCGGCACGCCCCAGGTGGGCTTCAGGTGGCCGCCGTACTGGTTCACGATGTCCTGCAGTTCCTTGGGAACAGAGGACGATCCGTGCATCACGAGATGGGTGTGCGGCAGGCGCTTGTGGATCTCAATCAGCACATCCATCTTGAGCACGGAACCGTCGGGCTTCTTGTTGAACTTGTAGGCGCCATGGCTGGTTCCAATGGCGATGGCCAGCGCGTCCACGCCGGTGCGCTCGGCGAACTCGACGGCCTGGTCCGGATCGGTGATGTGCTCGAGTCCGGTGCCGCCCGCGCCGTGGCCGTCTTCCACGCCGCCCAGAACGCCGATCTCGCCCTCAACCGTGACGCCGCGCTCGTGCGCGTATTCCACCACCTTGCGGGTCACCTCCACGTTCTCCTCGAACGTGGTCGGAGTCTTGCCGTCTTCCTTCAGCGAGCCGTCCATCATAACCGACGTGAAGCCGAGCTCGATCGCGCTCTTGCAGGTCTCAAAGCTGTTGCCGTGATCCTGGTGCATCGCGATCATCACGTCGGGATGCAGCTCGTTGGCGGCCAGGATAAGGTGGAAGAGGTACTTGTCTTCGGCGAACTTGCGGGCGCCGCGGCTGGCCTGGATGATGACCGGCGAGTTGGTCTCCTTGGCCGCTCCCACGATGGCCTGGATCTGCTCCATATCGTTGACATTGAAAGCGCCGACGCCGTAGCCGCCCTTGGCGGCCTCGTCGAGGAGCTGCCGCATGGTTACCAGAGGCATGAAAAATCTCCTTTTCTGCTGTTTCGGCCGCCCCGATTGCCAGTTGCGCGGACGTGCGGCGGCAGGAACGACAATCATGTTCATGGTAGCAGAGGGTGGCAAGGGAAATCGTGTGTCGGGGAACACAGGAGCGGACGCGTCTGGTTCGATGCTCTTCGGAAACCGGAGAGCGCGATGAAGGCCTCGCGTCCCCTCGCCTCAGCTGAAGTCCGTGAGATCGCCAAATTCCTCCGGATGAGTCCGGACGTAATCAAAGAGTAAGCCGGTCAGATCATCCGGATACTGGTAGAACTCGCGGTCCAGCTTGTTCAGGGTCTCTTCGACAGCGTCGGGGAAGTTCGCGGCAGCGAGGCGCATTGCGTTGAGATCGCCAGGAAGGCCATCAGGAAATGCGCATTGGATGGCTCGCCGGGAAAGATCTGCGGCGCGATGAGCGCCAATCGTGACAAGGGCCTCAATTACAAATGGCGCAGTGAAGCGGCTCGAATTGAAGAAGTACTGAGAGAGGCCGCCGTTGTTGACCTCGGCTTCCAAAGCCCAGACCGACGAGAAGACCCTTTGCGGGGTCGATTGCTTGTCGAAGTCCTCGCCCCGGGCGTAAGCCGTCCATTCCGATTGCACGAGTTCCATCAGAATGCGGTTCTTTTCATCGCCATCCAACATTGCCATGCGTCGCGATTATAGTGCGGCCCTCTGCGCGGCAAAGATCTCCTTCAGCCCCACCTCCGCCAGATCAATCAGCTCGTTGAGCTGCGCCCGCGAGTAAGACCCCTTCTCTGCCGTGGCCTGCGTCTCCACCAGCCCGCCATCGGCGGTCATCACCACATTCATGTCAACCTCCGCCTGCGAGTCCTCCTCGTAACACAAATCGAGCAGGGCCGTGCCCTCGACGATGCCCACCGAGGTGGCGGCGACCAGCTGTTTGAGCGGAGAGGTCTTCAAGGTACCGGCGCTGACCAGGGCCTTCAGGGCGATCCCCAGCGCCACGGCGGCGCCGGTGATGGCGGCGGTGCGGGTGCCGCCATCGGCCTGCAGCACGTCGCAGTCGAGGATGATGGTGCGCTCGCCGAGCGCCTGCATGTCGACCACCGAGCGCAGGCTGCGGCCGATCAGCCGCTGGATCTCGTGGGTGCGTCCCCCAATCTTGCCCTTCTCGCTCTCCCGGGGGGTACGGGTAATCGTCGACCGCGGCAGCATCGCGTACTCGGCCGTCACCCACCCCCGGCCAGAGTTGCGCAGCCACGACGGAACCCCCTGTTCGATGGTCGCGTTGCACAGCACGCGCGTGTTGCCGAACGAGACAAGCACCGAGCCTTCGGCGGTCTGAACGAATCCTGGGGTGAGCGAAAGCGGACGGAGTTGGACGGGCGAACGTCCGCCGGGGCGGAAAAAGGGCGCAGGCATAAGGGCATTGTAGAGGCGGGGTCGCAGGCTGGAGGATCGCAGGTTTCAAATCGGGAAGCCACGTCGGACCGGACCGCATCGGGAATAGCCGTAGACCTCTCGAAAGAGACGACTTATCGAACTAAGTCCAAAAAGTTGTTCCAAATTGGGACAATCGGCCCGTCGCCGTCAGCCCGCCGCTCGGCGCCTTTCGTCCCCTAACTTCCACTTTGCAAGCAACTTGGACGCGGTGTGCCAGTTTGGCACGTGACGTGTACTAGATCAGGACAGGAGCGCTGAAATACGGAACCACAACGAAAGCTCCTGAAGGAATTTGTTACCGGCCCCTAAATCGGACCGGCTCTCAATACCGGATCGCACCCGGACAAACCGACCACGAGGCGCATACAATGCTGGCAACAGACTTCAGCACAGTGTCAATGGAGTTTCTCCCTCAAACCGAGCAGCCTGCGGCGCTGCTGCACCTCCTGGTCGTTGATCCTGATCCGGCGGTTCGGTCGGCGTGCGTTGAGATCGCCAGGGGGCAGGGATACCAGGTACAGAGCAGCGACGAACTGGCTCACGCGCGGCGTGTGCTGGAGGCCTCCCCAGTCGACATTCTGCTGGTGAACTTGCCTCCAGGCAGCGCCGTGGGGCTGGACCTGGTCTCAGAGATCAAGCTGCTTCATCCACAGGTTGCCGTGATCGCGATGACAGCGTCGGGATCGGTAAACACCGCCGTCGAGGCCATGCGCTGTGGCGCATCCGATTATCTGTTAAAGCCGTTTGCCATGGACAACCTGCTCTCCGCGCTGGAGCGTGCCTCCTCGGCCCTCCTGATGGATTCGGCCACACGGCAGCTTCGCGAAAAGCTGAAGTCGTCTCCCGGACTGGGCGCAATGATCGGCAGGTCCACCGAGATGGAGAAGGTCTATCGCATCCTGTCCAAGGTCGCGCAAAGCTCCCATCCCGTGCTGATCCTGGGCGAAAGCGGCACCGGCAAGGAACTTGTAGCGCGCACCATCCATGCCTACGGTCCCAACGCAGAAAAGCCGTTTCTGCCCGTCGATTGCGGTTCTTTAGCTCCGACTCTGATCGAAAGCGAGCTCTTTGGCTACGTGAAGGGGGCGTTTACCGGAGCAAACCGCACCAAGGAGGGTCTCCTGGTCGCCGCTGAAGGCGGGACCGTCTTCCTCGATGAGATCGGAGAGCTTCTTCCCGACATGCAGGCCAAGCTCCTGCGCGCTTTGCAGGAACGCGAAGTTCGTCCGCTCGGCGCAACCCATATGGTTCCGATGCGGGCCCGTATCGTCGCTGCCACCAATCGCAATCTGGTGGAGATGGTGGAGCGTGGCACCTTCCGCAAGGATCTCTATTACCGGCTGAACGTGGTGAACCTCAAGTTGCCCCCGCTGCGCGCCCGCAAGGAAGACATTCCCCTTTTAACCGCGCATTTCCTGGAGCGGTTAAGCCGGGACCGGCGGCAGAAGTACTCCCTCGATGACGAGGCGTTCCGCACCATGATGCGCTATGACTGGCCGGGCAACGTCCGCGAACTGGAGAATTCCGTCGAACACGCCTGCACCATGGGCACAGGCCCGGTGCTTTCCGTGGGTGACCTGCCCACGCAGTTGCGAAACGAGGCCATACACGCGCGGCGAGCGTTGACTGTGCCTGTCGATACGGCGCCTGACGCTCAAGACAAGGTCACTCCCCTCGCGGAGACGGAAAAGAACGCCATTCTCAGCGCCATCCGCGTTCTCAAAGGGGACAAGCTGAAAGCCGCGCGGCTGCTCGGCATCGGCAAGACCACGCTGTACCGCAAGTTGAAGGAGTACGGCATCGCCGATCCCCTGCGCGACGGATAGCCTCCCGCCCCGGGACAGCACGTCGCAATCGACACAGCCGAAACATGTGGACAGAGCCGGAGGAGAGCCCTGTCTTTGAGCAAACCGGGTCTTGAAGGTCAGCCCACGCGGGGGGCGGAGAGCAAGTGATATGAGCATCCTTCTGGTATCAGGGATTGAAGGGGCGCGCAACTGCGCCGGCGTCATCGCAAAGCACCTGGAGATGGAGGTGCAGGTCGCCGAAGGTCGCAAGACGGCACTGACTCTGCTGCGCCAGCGGGAGTTCGCGGCCATTGTGGTCGACGAGACAATCGCCGAATGCGACCCGGTGGGCGCCGACGCCCTCTGGGAGCGTGCGGGCTTGGCCATTCCTCTGCAGATCAATTTTGCCCTCTCCGGTGCGGCTCGGCTGATCCGCGAGATCCGCGCCGCGTTGCGCCGCCGCGAGCGCGAACAGTTGCTGGCACGCCAGGCTGCCGCCGCTGCCATGGAATCCGAGTTGAAGACCGCCGTTGCCGGCCTCCTCCTCCAATCCCAACTCGCCCTTTCCACCAGCAACGCCGGTTCGGCCGTAGCCGACCGCTTGCGCACGATGGCCGAACTGGCCGGCAACCTGCGGAACAAGCTCGGCTCTCCCTCTCTCCGCCCGGGGTCAGGTCTGCGTTAACCACGAAGTTGTCGCGATGCACGCGCCTTGGCCGGGTTCTTGCTCGGGATCCCGGCCTTTTTTTGCCCCGCACTGCGCCAACCCAGCGCGCCCGCGCTCCGTCCTCTCCTTGATACAGGTCTAAAGCCTTCCGCGGTTCGTGTCGTACCCTCGTGGTATGCAGGAATCCGCCGTGCTGCTGATGGACTGCCCCGACCGGCGCGGGTTGGTGGCGCGCGTCTCGACCCTTCTGTATGAGCAGGGTGCCAACATTCTGCACGCCGATCAGCACCGCGACGACGAGTTGGGACAGTTCTTCATGCGCGTCGAGTGGGCCTTGAACGGCAAGAACGGCGGCCCCCAGTTCGACCTGGAGCAGTTTCAGCAGGTGTTCTGGCCGCTTGCCTGCGATCTCGAGATGCGCTGGACCCTCACGTCCAGTGCGCACCGCACCCACGTGGCTCTGTTCTGTTCCCGCTACCTGCACTGCGTGGCCGACCTGCTGCAGCGTTGGCACACCGGCGAACTGCGCTGCGAGATTCCGGTCATCGTCTCCAATCACCGCGATGCGGAGCCGCTGGCGCGCTTTTACGGGATCGAGTTTGTGCATGTGCCGGTAACGCCCGAAACCCGCGCCGAAGCCGAGGCGCGGCAGTTCGCGATCCTGGATGCCCACGGAATTGAACTGGTCGTGCTGGCGCGCTACATGCAGGTGCTCTCGGCAGACTTCGTCAACCGCTACCCCGGGCAGATCATCAATGTGCACCATTCCTTTCTTCCCGCCTTCACCGGCGCCCGCCCCTATCACGCGGCGCATGGCCGAGGCGTCAAGCTGATCGGCGCCACCAGCCACTACGTCACCGAGGTGCTCGATGAGGGGCCCATCATCGAGCAGGACGTCGCGCGCATCTCGCATCGCGACCAGGTGGAGGACCTGGTAGCCCGGGGACGCGACCTGGAGCGCGTCGTGCTCTCGCGCGCCGTACGGTGGCACCTGGAGAGCCGCATCCTCCGCTACGGGAACAAGACCGTGGTATTCGACTAACCTCCGAGCTCAGAGATTCAGGGTTGGAGCGTACGCGAGGTCGGGTATGCTGGGGTTCGTTTGAAATCTCCGACCCCGGTGATTCATGAAACCACTCGTTGTGTCTCTCCTGCTCCTCGCCGCGGGCCCCGCCGCGCTTGGCTCCGCCTCCGTTTACACCACGCGCCTCCAGGATCCCAAGGCCATCTACCTCGATGCGCCGGAGTTCGGCATGCGCGGCGACGGGACCGCCGATGATACCGCCGCCATCCAGGCTGCGATCGACAAGGCAGGGAAGCAGAGACGGGAAGGCATCGTGTTTGTGCCCGCCGGCCGCTATCGGCTGACACGCACCGTTTATCTATGGCCGGGTGTGCGGGTCATTGGGTGGGGCAGCACGCGGCCGGTCTTCGTCCTGGCGCCCAACACACCCGGATTCCAGTCGGGAATGGGCGTGATGGTCATGTTCACCGGCCTCAATCCCACCGAGCATGCGCGGGACAGCGTCAAAATCGCCTTCCCGCCGCCCGGCCAGGTGCCGCCCAACGACAACATCGCCGACGCGAACCCCAATACCTTCTACTCCGCGATGAGCAACATCGACTTCGAGGTGGGTGAGGGCAATGCGGCCGCGGTAGCCGTGCGATTCCACGTGGCGCAGCACTCGTTCCTCGCGCATATGGACTTCCACATGGGCCCGGGGCTGGCCGGGCTCTACCAGGTGGGCAATGAAGCCGAAGACCTGCACTTCTACGGCGGACGTTACGGCATCCTGACCGAGAAGACCTCGCCGGCCTGGCAGTTCACCCTGCTCGACTCCACATTCGAGGGCCAGCGCGAGAGCGCCATCCGCGAGCATGAAGCCCAGCTCACTCTGGTGCACGACACGATCCGCAATACGCCGATCGCCATCGACATCGATCCGGGCTATCCCGACGAACTCTGGGTGAAGGACTGCACCCTTGAGAACGTGGACAAGGCTGCGGTGGTGATCAGCAAGGAGCAGAGCGCACTTACCGAGATCGGATTCGAGAACGTGGTGCTGAAGAACGTACCCACGCTGGCCCGTTTTCGCGAGAGCGGCAAGACGGTCGCGGGCAAGGGCGTTCTTTATCGCGTGAATGCCTTCAATTACGGGTTGATCGTGCCCTCGCTGGGAACGATGGGCGCGATGGATATGCGGTACGACGCCGCGGCTCTGACTGCGTTGCCGACAGCTAGGGAAGACGCCATTCCCGCGCTCCCGCCGACTACCGAATGGGTCAATGTGAACACACTGGGAGTGAAGGGCGACGGCGAGACGGACGATACCGCCGCTCTGCGCGCCGCCATCGCGGGTCACCGCGTGCTGTATCTTCCCAGCGGCCACTACGTCGTCCGAGACACGCTTGAGCTCAAGCCCGACACGGTTCTCATCGGACTGCATCCTACCGCCACGCAGATCGATCTGCTCGACTCGGCGCCCGGCTACCAGGGTGTGGGCGCTCCCAAGGCGATTCTCCTGGCTCCTTCGGGCGGCACCAATATCCTCAGCGGAATCGGCATGTTCTCCGGAGGCATCAACCCGCGGGCGGTGCCGGTGCTGTGGAAGGCGGGCGAGCGTTCGCTCGTGGACGACGTGCGCTTTCTCGGCGGCCACGGCAGCGGAACCAACCCCTACAACAACAACCACACGGCCGACTCCGACCTGCACAAGCGCTGGGATGGACAGTATCCCAGCCTGTGGGTCGCCGATGGAGGAGGCGGCGTCTTCGCCGATATCTGGACGCCGAATACCTTCGCGCAGTCCGGCTTTTACGTCTCCAATACCACCACGCCGGGACACGTCTACGAACTCTCCAATGAGCACCATCTGCGCAATGAGATCAAGTTCGAACACGTGGAGAACTGGGATGTGAACGCTCCTCAGACTGAAGAGGAGGCGGGCGAGAGCCCGGAGGCCTTGTCGCTCGAATTGGACTGGTGCCGGAACATCACCATTGCCAACTACCACGGCTACCGCGTGACGCGGTCGCGCGCGCCCTTTCCCGCGGCGGTGCGGCTGTATCAGTCGTCAAATATCCACTTCCGCAACGTGCACGTCAACGCGGAGAGCGGCTACGGCGTCTGCGATGCTAACGGGTGCGGCACCTTTTTGCGCCTCAGTAAGTTTCCCTACGAAGATGCCATCGAAGACGTAACCCACCATCTTGAGGTGCGGGAGCGCGAGTTCGCCGTGCTCGACGTGAAAGGCAATCCGACAGAGCCGCCGTCGCCCGCTTCCGACGCCCGTGCCGTTCTTGCGCCCGGCGCCCACGTGGAGAAGCTGGAGGATGGGTTCTTTTCCATCTCCGGCGCCGCCGTCGACGCCAAGGGCAAGCTGTACTTCGTCGATCACCATCAGCAGCGCATCTACGGCTGGAGCGCCCAGGAGGGACTGACGATCGAGCGCGACAATCCGCTCGATCCGGTCAACCTGGCGTTCGATCGTTCCGGTAACCTCATCGTGTTGTCGTCGGCAGGTCCGGAGTCGACGGTGTATACGTTCAAGCCGGGATCGTCGGCGGAGGAACTGACGGTACTTGAGCCGCAGGAAGCGAAGCCTCATCCCGGAGCCGCGGTCATCTTGCCGGGCAACTGGTGGAACAACGGCGAGTTCAAGGACCAGCTGGATCTGAACACCATGAAGTTCAAGACGCTGGCGGAGATGTTCGCGGAGGATGCGAACACGCCGAAGAAGCGCGAGTACGTTGCCTCCGACGGCAGCGTGTTTCTGCCCGCGGGGCGGGTCTTCCAGCAGGGCCCCGCGAACGATACTTCTGGGTGGCGGTTCTCGGACAATCTCGACACCTACGGGTTTATTGCAGCCAAGCCCGGAGAGCACGTCTACATCAGCAGCGAGTCGGAGGACGTGACCTACGCTGCGCGCGTGAACCCCGACGGCACACTGGATGCGTTGAAACCCTTCGTGCAGCGCGGCGGCGAAAGTGTCGCGACCGATGCGAACGGAAATGTGTACGTGGCCAATGGCCAGGTCTTTGTGTTTGACAAGGACGGCAAACAGATCGGCCGCATCGATGTGCCGGAGCGGCCGCTGCAACTTGTGTTCGGTGGCGAAGACCGCACGACACTGTTCGTTCTGGCGCATCACGCGCTGTTTTCGGTGCGGGTGAAGTGAAGAGTCAACAGGGAACAGGGAACAGGGAAAAGGACCAGTGAACAGTGAACAAGTGAAGAAGTGAAGAAGTGAAGCGGTGAAGGCGGATGCACCCCACCCCCCTCCCCTGTTGCACTGATTTTTGTGCATTCCGGGTTTTGTTTCGCTCTTGCTTGCCTCCCGAACGGCCTGACACCCCCCACCCCCCTCCCCCGTTGCACTAGAAATGGTGCGTTCTGCACACGGGCACCCCTGGCTCCATGCCGGCCCCGTGGTCCAAGCCGAGTGAGGCCAATAGAAAAGGGCCCGCTGGCGCGGACCTTCTCCGATTCCATTTTTTTGCGACTGGTTTCAAGTGTGGCAGGTTCGAAGAATTAACCCCCAAAAAATCTTTGGAAATTTGTTCTGATTCTAGAGGGGGTTATCAACTATTTTTGAGCTCGCCTCTTGACAGCCTATGGACGGAACCTCGGGGTAGGCAGGGTTTGGTTTTTGACAGGCTGGGGTCTGCATCGCGCGGTACACGTCGCCGGTTTGCCGAAACCAACCCAGCATCGCTCCATCACTTCTTCACCCGTTCGCTCGATCCCTCTCTCCGGTTTGGTCGAGGAACCTACCAAAGTCCGGTGATCAGTAGCAGGGAATACACCGTCGAGAGCAGGAGCGCCTGTAGTCCGACTGTCTTCAGAGGCATCTGGAGGGACACGGGGTTCCTTTGCCGCAGCAGGTCGTAAGCGTATCCTCCGATGGCCACCGCGAGCGCCAGCGCGATCGAGACCTGCCTAAGAGCGGTTGCGGCGATTGCGCCGCAGAGGAGTAGGACGAGCGCGGCCTGGGCCGCATGACGGAAGGTCTGGCTCGCGGGCGTGGACTTGCGGAGGGCGATGCGGGCATCGAGACGGGCGTGGACGACGAGGATTCCCGCGCAGGCCTGCATGGCGATGAGGGCCCACAAGGTCCAGCACCAGGATGGAATCGATCCGAAGGCCGCGAGGGATGTGGCGAGTGCGGTGGAGGTGAGCGCCGCGGCACTCGCGATCTGGAAGAGCGTGGAACGCTGGCGGTTCTTTAGATTGACGAGGACGGCGAGACAGGCGAAGGCAGCGATGACCGCGCCCATGGCCAGGAAGGACTTCAGCGGCCAGGTTGCGAGGAGGACGAGCGCGCTGGCGAGGAGCAGAGCGGTCCAGCCGAGGAGCCATGGAACGGCAGCGGAGGACTCGGGGCTTTTCCTCTTCCACAGGAATCGCTGGCGTACCAGCAGGACCGCAGGGTCTTTCGCGGAGATGGCAGCGAAGGCCGCGGTGAGAACGGCAAGCTCGCTCCAGCGCCAGGTGCGGGCCAGGATGGCGACGGCGACGATGGGGGTAAGGAGCATCGCGGTGGCGCCGTGCTCGCGGGGAAAGAACATCTTCGGCCGATTCATCACGGGAACGGTCTGCGCGTTGGTCGTCATGCCTGCCCTCAGGTACTGAAGCCTCTCCAGGTAGGGCGGAAGTGAAGCTGCAGTGAGGCTGAGGATAGTCCGGCCCCGCCTACCAGACAGCGGCGTCCGTCACACGCCGGCGGCCGCCATATCAACCGCTCAATGGCCCACCATCATCTTCTTCATCTTGGGCGGGCGCTTCATCACGAACGGCAGCGGCACCAGAATGATCGTGACCGCGGCCATGATCCAGACCGTGTCCACGTAAGCCAGCAGGCGCGCCTGGCGCTGGGCCATGCCGTAGATCTGCGCTCCGGCGTGATACAGCGCGTCCGGGCCGGACATCCCGCTGTGCTGAAGCGCTCCCGCAAGTCCCTGCCGCATGCGCTCGAACGGACCGTCCCCCGGGGCCGTGTGCGCGCCCAGCATATTCAGGTGTCGCTGCGTGAGGCGGGCCAGCATCGTCGTCATGAAGCTGATCCCTACGCTGCCGCCCAGGTTGCGCGAAAGCGCGGACATGCCGCTGATCTCGTTGTTCTTGTGCTGCGGAATGCCGGCGTAACAGAGGGTGTTGATGGGGATGAACAGAAACGGCAAGCCCAGCACGATGACCGCGCGCCAGCTGACCGCAAGCCCGAAGCTGACATTGAGATTGAGATTGGCCATGCGCACCAGGCCCAGCGTGGTGATCACGAATCCGATGGCCACCAGCTTGCGCGGATCGAACTTCGGCGCGAGCGCGCCTGCCACCGGAAAAAGAATCATCAACACCACGGCGCCCGACGAGATGGCCTCTCCGGCCTGGCGCGCGGAGTACCCCATGATCTCCTGCAGAAACTGCGGGATCAGCACCGTGGAAGAGTAAAGCGCGACGCCCACCATGAAGAGCACCATCTGCGTCGTGCCCACGTTTCGTCGCATGTACAGGCGCAAATCAAGGATTGGATGCTCCACCCGCAGCTCCCACCAGATAAAGACTGCCAGCGAAACAGCCGCAGTCACCGCACACCCGATGATGAAGCGAGAGCTGAACCAGTCATCTTCCTGGCCCTTGTCGAGCATGATCTGAAGGCCGGCCACCGCGAGCACCAGCAGGCCGAGGCCCCAGTAATCCACGCTGGCCTGCTTCTTGCGCGTGTCCGCCAGGTACGGCGGGTCTTCCACGAGACGGTTGGTGAGATACATCGACAGGATCCCAACCGGAATGTTCAGGAAGAAGATCCAGCGCCAGCTGAAATTGTCGATGATCCAGCCGCCGACAGTAGGGCCGATCGCTGGCGCCATGACCACCGCGACGCCGTAGATCGCGAACGCCATGCTGCGCTTCTCCGGGCGGAATGTGTCGGCCAGAATGGCCTGTTCGCTGGGCTGCAAGCCGCCGCCCGCGGCCCCTTGCAGCACCCGGAAGAAGACGAGGATCCCCAGAGTGGGCGCGAGGCCGCAGAGCAGGGAACAGACCGTAAAAAGGAAGACGCAGCTCATGTAAAACCGCTTCCGTCCGAAGCGGTTCGCCAGCCATCCGCTGATCGGCAGCACCATGGCATTCGCCACCAGGTAACTGGTCAGGACCCAGGTGGCTTCGTCCTGGCTTGCGGAAAGCGTCCCGGCGATATGCTGCATCGCCACGTTCGCGATGGACGTGTCCAGAGCCTCCATGAACGTAGCCATCGTGACGGTGATCGCGATGGCCCACGGGTTTGCCCGAGGCCGCCATGTGTCATGGAAGCTAAGTGTGGAGGCTGCGGCTGCCGTCGCCAAAACTGCTCCTCGCGATAGGTCGGAACCTGAGGGGATGAGTGCTGGATTTAGATTAGCGGAATTCCGTCCCGCGGATTGTCGCCCACCGCATATTGCCGTGTATATCCTGAGAAGAATGAACGAGACGGGAACAGATTCGGTCCTGGCGCTGGGAATCGACACCTGTGGCCCTTCCGGCTCGGTTTCCCTTGGGAGGATCACTCGCACCGACGTGGAGTCGCTTGCGCAGGCGGAATTGGAAGGTCGCACCTATTCGGCCACCCTCGTCGCTGCCGTCAAGCAGATTCTCGAGGAAGGGGCCGCGTTCCTTCGCCAAATCGGCGTCCTCGTGGTGGTCAATGGCCCCGGCAGCTTTACCGGGGTACGGGTGGGCCTCAGTGCCGCCAAAGGCTTCGCTGAGGGCGCGGGCATCCCCGTGGTCTCCCTCTCGCGCCTCGAGGTGCTCTCCGCCAAAGCTGCTGTGCAGAATGCGGCACTCGACGCGCATCGTCAGGAGATATTCCTGCGTCTGGAGGGGCGGGAACTCCTTGCAGGCCGCGCCGAGCTGTCCGGCCTTCCCGCACCGGAGGCATGCGCCGTCTGTGATCCCCAGGCGGAGTCGATCCTCAACGAAGCGTGGCCGGCCACGCGGTTGCTGACCGTTCTTCCCCCCAGCGCGGCAGACGCCCTGCTGGTGGCCGCACCCCGGATTCGCGCCCGTGAATTCGCCGATGTCGCCCTTCTGGACGGGCATTACCTCCGTCGCTCGGATGCGGAGATCTTTGGGGATCCGCAGGTCGCCGCAGCGCACAGCAAATGATCTTAGGCTTGCAGGTTCGGTCCATGGCTCTCGAGGATGTTGAGGCCGTGATTGCGCTCGCTGCCGGCCTCCCAACAGCGCCGCACTGGCCCCGCGCCGCCTGGGAAGCCCTCTTTGACCCGGTAACATCCTCGAGGCGCATCGCTTTGGTCGCGGAGTTGCAAAAGCAGGTCATCGGCTTTGCGATCGCCGCTCTGATATCCCCAGAAGCGGAACTGGAAAGCATCGCCGTCATGCAATCCCATCAAGGAGGCGGGGTTGGTCGCACCCTGCTCGCAGAGCTCCAACGCCAGCTTCAATCCCGCGGAATCAGCGAAATCACGCTTGAGGTGCGCGCTTCCAACATTGCGGCGTTGAGGTTCTACCAGGCCCACGGATTCACAGAAATTGGGCGAAGGCCGGGCTATTATCCCGATTCCGGGGAGGCCGCCGTTCTGATGACGGCCCCTATCCCAACCCCGGCCAGAAAACAATGACCGGGCGCAAGTAGCGGAGAAGGCGTGACTTGAATCACGGTGTGACGTTCAAGACGCTCTTTATCCACAACGCCGCTAACTTTCCTGATCACACGCTCTTGCAACCGTTGCACGCAAGAGCTATATCTTAATGTCCGATTAATCTCGAACCCGAGGGAGGAGCCTATGGAAGAGATTCACGATCCGCTGAGCGAAGAGTTGGACCGCCTGCACGCCGAACATCGTCGCTACGCTCAGCGGTTAGAGGAGCTGATTCAAAAACCCTACCTTTCCGACGATGAGCAGCTTGAGGAGGTGCGGCTCAAGAAGCTGAAACTCCATGCCAAGGATCTGATCTACGCCCTGGAACGCCGCACTGCGGTCATGGCCTGACGAACTCAGATCCCCTGCCTCCGCTCCGGATGAGGCTCCGGCTTCTTCCGGCCGCAACGGCGAAGGCAGATTTGCAAAGCGCAGGACGAAGCGGCCTCGCAGCCGCCAAACGCAAGCGGAGTGTGCGCCTGAGCAGGCAAAGGGAAACCGTATAATCGTTAGGGACAATGGTTCGTGACGGTTACATCTACGGCTTGACCTTGCTGGCGATCGCAGCGCTGGTTGTGTGGTTTACGGGCAGTTGGGTCTGGGCGCTCATTCCGCTGCTCCTGGCTGCATTCTTCCTGTGGTTCTTCCGGGACCCCGAACGGCCCATACCCTCTGCGCCGGGTCTGATCGTGTCTCCCGCCGATGGCCTCGTGACCGAGGCGGTAACAATCTCCACGCCAGACGGCCCCCGCAAACGCATCAGCATCTTCCTGAGTGTGTTTGATGTGCACGTGAATCGCGCCCCCATCGCCGGAGAGCTGCGCGAAATCCGCTACTACAAGGGCCAGTACATGAATGCCATGAACCCGGCATGCGCGGAGTGCAATGAGAGGAACATCGTCACCATGCGCGGCGAGGGCATCGAGGTGACCTTCAAGCAGATCGCCGGGCTGCTCGCGCGGCGAATCGTGTTCCCGCTCAAAGAAGGCGATCGCGTGCAGCGGGGCCAGCGTGTCGGGCTCATCAAATTCGGCTCCCGCACCGACATCGTCATGCCGGCCGAAGCGGACTTTCGCGTGGAAGTCGGCCAGCGCGTCAAAGGAGGCGCCAGCGTGATCGCGGTCATGAGCGCCCCGCCCCCAAGCCAAGGAGCAGGGGCGTGAACGGCGGCCTCACCCCGGGCCCGGCAGTCGCGCGGGCGCGAAAGAACTCCCGGCTGCGCCGCGGCATGTACCTCCTCCCCTCGTTGTTCACGGTAGGCAACATCGGAGCCGGTTACTTCGCCATCACGCGGCTGTTCGCCGCAATCAGCGGGCGCGGCGACGTCCGTACCAACCTCGACTGGGCGGCCATCGCCATCCTCTTTGCCATCCCCTTTGACTCGCTCGATGGCCGTATCGCCCGCATGACCAATACCACCAGCGAGTTCGGCAAAGAGCTGGACTCTCTGGCCGACGTCATCACTTTCGGCGTGGCCCCCAGCCTTCTGGCCTATATCTGGGGCCTGCACTTCCTTCCCGATTCCATCAATCCGGAGCTGCGCCAGGACCTGGTCCACGTCGGCGCCTTCATCTGCTTCCTGTTCCTGATCGGCGGTGCTTCCCGCCTGGCGCGGTTCAACATCAGCCACAACCCGCAGCCGCGCAATCCCGGCCGGCCTGATCGCAAATACTTCGTCGGTATGCCCATTCCGGCGGCCGCCGGCCTCCTTGCCGCAACCGTCCACCTCTGCTACGGCTACCCCGTCCTGGCCTGGTGGTTCGCCATCGCCTGGCTCTGCCTCGTGGGGCTCTGCGGATTCCTGATGGTCAGCACCTGGCGCTTCTGGTCGGGCAAGGAGATCAACCTCTCTCGCCGGCATCCCTCGCAGATCCTGCTCCTCATGGCGATCGCCCTGTTCCTCATTCTGCGATTCTCCCAGGTGGTTCTCTTCACTTGTGCCCTGATCTACATGTTCTCGGGCATCTGGGCGCGCGCCGCCTACTCGTGGTCGCGGCGTCGCCGGCACCGGTCCGGTCCTGCCCTGGAGCGCGCCGATCCCCTCCGCCACTCGTAACCAATTCAAAGGAAACCCGTGTACAAGATCGCGATTGTCGGCGCTGCCAGCCTTCTCGGCAAGGAGTTGAAGGACGCTATCTCGGAATCGCCCCTGGCCGCCGCCAGCTTTACCTTGTTCGACGAAGAGCAGGCCCACGGTCAACTCGACCAGGTGGGCGACGAGATCACCTTCGTCCAGCCTCTCGAGCCGGATGCCTTCGACAAAATGGACTTCACCTTCTTCTGCGGTGCCGAGGAGCTGACCCGGCGCCACTGGGCCAACGCGCTCCGCGCCGGCTCTTCGGTCCTCGACCTCTCCGGCGCGCTCGATCAGGAACCAGGTGTCCTCGTGCGGGCTCCCTGGCTGGGCACCGGGCCCGGAACGGCGGACCTGTTCACCCCCGCCGTAGTTCCGGCCCACCCGGCCGCACTCGCCCTGGCCCTCCTGCTGGAACGCCTCCAGGACGCCGCGCCGGTCCGCTTCGCAGCCGTCACCCTGCTGATTCCGGCCAGCGAGTTCGGCCGCGCCGCCATGGACGAACTCCATCAGCAGACCGTCAGCCTGCTCAGCTTTCAGACTCTTCCCCGCGCCATCTACGATGCCCAGGCTGCCTTCAATCTCCTCACCGGCATGGGCGAGGCGGCAAAACCCAGCCTGGCGCGGCTTGAGGATCGCATCCGCCGCCACTATGAAGCCCTCGGCGGCGGCCGTTGGCCCGCCCTCGGTATCCAGGCAGTTGCCGCCCCCGTCTTCCACGGCCATGCCTTCTCCATCTCCGTCGAACTGGAACGCGCAGTCGAGATCACCACTCTCGAGGAGGCCCTCACCGGCTCTCGGATCGACCTCGTGCTCGAAGACACGGATTCGCCTTCGAATCTGGCCGCCACCGGCCAGAATGACATCCTGGTGCGGATGCGACCCATCCAGGAAGGACGGAACCCCGCCCAGACCGCGCGCTTCTGGCTATGGGCCGCCTCCGACAACCTGCGCCTCTACGCGCAGAATGCCGTGGATTGCGCCCTCGACCTGCGTCGGCTTCGTCCCCAGGGAACCGTACAGTAGCCGTTCGCGCGTTCAGGACCGCACTCGCCCCGACGGCTCGGGTCAGGTGCGCTGCCGCTGCCCTGCCGACCACATCTGTTCGATGAAGGCATCGGTCATTCCCGCGATGTAGTCCGTTACTGTGCGCGCCAGCCCCTCCGTGCCAATCAGCACGCGATGATCTTCGGGCAACATCCCGGGCTCATTGATCAGACGTTGGAAGACACCATTCACCACGTCTTCGGCATGCTGGTGCACCTCTTCCATCCCCGGCGAGTTGTAGAGATGGGCGTAGAGAAAGCTCTTGGCAATGCCGCGCTCCGCCTCCATCCTCGTGCTCAGGCCCGCTAACCGGTGGGGAAGATTGCGGATCTCTTCAAGAGTGGACACGCCGGCCGTTCTCACCCGCGCATGAGTCTCCTCCATCAGATCGGTCACCAGCGCGTTCAGAATCCGGCGCAGCGTCTCGCTGATTACCAGGCGCAACGCCGCGCCTGGCTCCTCTGCGCGAACCGCATCGAAGAACGCCCGGAACAACGGCACGCCGTCGCGCACCTGTTCAAGACTCAGAATGCCGGAGTCCAGTCCGTCATCCAGGTCAGCCGCCAGGTAGGCAATCTCGTCGGCGAGGTCGATGAGCTGCGCCTCCAGCGGCGGACGCTGATTCAGAAAGTATGCGGATAGCTCAGGGTGGGTGGTGCTCTCGTAATCGCGCGAGTGCTTCACGATTCCCTCGCGTACGCCGAGCGTGAGGTTCAACCCCCGAAACGCCGCATAACGCTCCTCAAACCACGTCACAATGCGCAGCGCGTGCAGGTTGTGATCGAAGCGCAACCCATGGGGCCTGAGGGCATCATCCAGGGCCTTTTCCCCGGCGTGCCCGAAAGGCGGGTGCCCGATATCGTGGGCCAGGGCCAGCGCCTCCGTGAGCTCCACGTTCAGGCCCAGCGCCAGCCCCACCGTGCGCGCAATCTGTGTCACCTCCAGCGTGTGCGTGAGGCGGCTCCGAAAATGATCGCCGGCGTGTTCCCCGGGAAGGCGCGTGAACACCTGCGTCTTGCCCGCCAGTCGGCGGAACGCCTTGGCGTGGAGAATGCGGGCTCCATCGCGGGCAAAAGGCGTGCGGTACGCGTGCGATGGTTCCGCGTGCGCGCGACTGGTCAGCTCGCCGCCCTGGGGGACGGCAACGCCCGCGGGAAGCGCGAAGTGGAATTCGCTCCTCATCCAAGTCTGGTTATATCCCAGCCGGGAGCACTCATGCCGGTCGACCCACGCGTGACGGTCGGCACCATCGCCGGTCCCCCTGTGGCGGTATAAACGCGGCAAGCGGTTAGTGATGGACAAGCATTCGGGGTTAGGTGGATAATCCTGCCGACTTTCCGGGGCCGTTCAGCAATGATCCGGGCCTTTGACCCCAATGGCCGGCAACGGCATCGTGGGGCCTCCCCGGCGTGATTGGCTCCGCTGCATTTTCACGACTGGACTGGAGGAACCGATGAAGAGAAATCATGCAGTCGCGTGTATCGGCTTGGGGCTCGCGTTTCTATGCGGGTGCGAGCGGCATTCCAACAAGGAGACTTTTTATCTGGTCACCGCCAATGCGGGCCTTCCTTATTGGCAGACCGCTGCTGCCGGCTTTAATCATGCCGCCCAGCAGTACAAAGTTACCGGCAAAGTCGTCGGACCGGAGGGCTATGACCCCCAGGCAGAACTGGCTGCCTTGCAGCAGGCGGTCGCCTCCAAGCCCGCCGGCATTCTCATCTCGGTCGCCGACGCCGCTGTACTGCTCCCCGGCATCAACGCCGCCGTTCAGGCTGGAGTCCCGGTCATCACCATCGACTCCGACGCCGCGAACAGCCATCGCCTCTTCTTCATCGGCACCAATAACGACGAGGCAGGAGGCCTTGCCGGGCGGCATGTGCTGGAAAAGCTCAAGGGGAAGGGAAATGTCATCGTCTTCACCCTCACCGGCCAGCCCAACACGGAGGAGCGCCTCAAGGGATTCAAAGACGCCATCGAAGGCAAGCAGATCAGCATCGCTGAAGTGATCGACGTCAAGGGCGATCCCCGCGCCGCCGTCGCGTTTGACCGCGCTCAGGTTCTGCTCAACCAATCCGGCCCCAAGAAGATCGATGCCTTCGTCTGCTTCGATTCCGCCTCTGGCAAAATGGTCTCGGATGCCATCAAGCGCGCCAATGCCACCGACCGCCTGCTCGTGGCCTTCGACGTCAACCAGGACACGCTCGATGGAATCAAGGGCGGCTCCATCGAAGCCACCATCGCCCAGAAACCCTACACCATGGGCTACTTCGGTTTGAAGTCTCTCGACGAAGTCTTCCACAACCCACCCCAGCACGCCGATAAGGACTTCGCCGCTGACTCGTTCTCGCCCTACCCGGTCTTCGTCGACACCGGCACCTCGCTCGTCGACAAGAACAACGTTGACTTCTATCTCGCCTCCGCCACGGCCCAAAAATAGCAGGCAAAAGAGAAGGCCCGCATTCCTCGAGAATGCGGGCCTTCGAACGCTTCGAATCGCTATTCGGGCTTGCTGACAGAGCCGTTCCCGGCAGCGTTCTCTTGCTTCGCCAACCGGACGTGCGCGCCCTCCAGCTTGTGCTGCACCTTGGCCAGATCTCCGGGCTCCATGTCCGTCGATGGCGTCTTCTGGAACTCGGACAGCGAGATCTCCCACTGCGCCGCAGCCAGCCGGATCCGCCCCGTCTTCTCGTACAGGTCGCCCAGGTGGTCGTGCACGGTCGGGTCGGTCTGGTCGCGTTCCACTGCCTGGCGCAGGTTCTCCTCGGCCATCTCGTACTCGCCCATCTTGAAGTAAACCCAGCCCAGCGAGTCAAGGTATGCGCCGTTCATCGGCTCCTGCTCCACCGCCTTGCGCACCAGCTTCAGCGCCTCCGGCAGCCGCAGTCCCTTGTCCGCGAACATGTACCCGAGATAGTTCAGCGTCATCGCGTTGTTCGGATCCATGTCCAGAGCCTGCCGGAAGAACGTCTCCGCCTGGTCCGTCTTCTTCTGCCGGTCTGCCAGCGCTCCCTTCAGAAAGAGCAGATAAAGCTTGTCCTCTTTCTTCGTCGTCAGCGGCGTCGCCTTCCCCAGCGCGTCTTCGGCTTCCTTGAATCGCCGCAGCCGGGTATACATATTCCCCAGTGCAAAATACACCGGGCGATCCTTGTCGCTGTTATCCAGGAGAGCCTTCGCCATGTTCAGGCCCTCGTCCGTCTTGCCCTGGTCCACCAGCTCTCCGGCCAGCATCAGCTTCAGATCGCGATCGCTCGGCGTGGCCGCGACTGCTTTGCGCGAAACCTCCACGGCCTTCTCAAACTGCCGCGCGTCGTTGTAGGTGTCCACCTCGAGCTGGTAGCCGCGCGTGGCGCTCTCCCCGCCCATCTCGATCATCTTCTGATACGTGGCGATCGCCTCGTCCACCTTGTTCTGCTCGTGGTAAACCGCGCCCAGCCGCTCCAAAAAGATGCTGCGGTTGTTCTTCTCTTCCGCGGTATAGGCGCCGTTCGCGTGCGACACCTGGTCCACCATCTTGTCGTACGTCGCGGCCGCCTCGTCGTAGTGGCCCAGAACGTCCAGCAGAAGACCTTCGTTGTAGCCGGCTTCCAGATTCTCCGGGTCCTTCTTGCGCGCCTTCCGGATCGTCGTCAGCGCATCCTCATACTTGCCCTCGCGACGCTCGATCTCGGCGATCCGAATCAGTGCCCCGGGATCGTCCGGATCCACCTGCGCCAGCGACTTGTAATTCTTGAGAGCCGCATCCAACTGTCCATCATTCAGCAGTGCCTGTCCCAGGGCGTTCATGGTCGGCACATCCCCGGGCTGCAGGTCGGCCGCGCGCTTGTACGCGGCAATCGCGTCCTTGGGCCGCTTCATCTGGTCGTACGTCGCGCCCAGCGTGAACTCCATGCGCCCCGACCGGTCCGCCTCCGGTACCGCTTCGATCACCTTGGCGGCATGCTCCAGATCATTCGCCTCGGCGTACACGCGGGCCAGATTCAGCACCACCTCTTCCGACTCCGGCTCGATGTCCTGGGCCAGCTTGAATTGCTGCTCCGCCTTGGCGGACTGGTGCTTGACCGTGTAAAGCTGCCCCAGCACCATGTGATCTTCCACGCTCTTGGGCTGCAGCGCCACAATCTTCTCGTACTCGGCAATCGCCTGGTCCAGCGTGTTTCCCGAGGGCGATGTCGACGAGACCGAGTTCTGCTGCTCGCCCAGTTGGCGCAGATAAATCCGGCCCAGCAGCTTGTGCGCGTTCACATCATCGGGATGCGACTTCAGCAACTCCCGCGCGGTAGCCTCCGCGTCGCGCACCCGTCCCGTCCGGAAATAAAGATCCGCAAGCCCGCCATGCAGCTCCGCGGAGGTCGGATCTGCGTTCAAAGCGTACTTGTACTCGTCGATCGCGTGCTGCACAAACTCCGGCTTCCCGGAGTTGATCGCCTGCTCTTCGTAAAGATCCGCCAGCGCCGCGTGATAGTACGCCTGCGCCCGGTTAACCGATGCATCCTGGTTCGCCGGAGGAGCAGATTCAGGCTTGGCGGAGTTTTGGGCGAGCGCGCTGCTCCCGGAAACCGTCATCACGGCGGTTGCGAGAGACAGCCACAGAAGCGGCATGCGATTTTGATTCATCATGTTCAATCTAGACATTCCGGCCTTTGCGGCCACTGCTTGAGAGGAAGATGCCTTGCTGCAGGGCCAAATGGCTGCACGGGCAGCCGTATAGACGGGCGCCTGACATAGAGACGATTTTAAGCGCCAATTGGTTCGCTCGGGTCTAGAATGAGCGGTTTTTGGCGTTTTGCGCTGACGAAAGTCAAGGAAACCGACTTTGCCAGACCATTCTTTCTTTGAAACTTGCCAACAGAATACCTCAATCCTGTTTGCTCAGTGGCGGAAATGCCGAATCCCCGTAAAGACCATCGCCACTCCCAGACGGTCGGCCGCGGCAATTACCTCCGGGTCCTTCACCGACCCGCCCGGCTGAATCACCGCCGTCGCCCCAGCCTGCACCGCCGCCTCCAGTCCATCCGGGAAAGGAAAGTACGCGTCGGAAGCCGCAACTGTCCCCTGCAACGGCAAAACCGCTTTCATGGCTCCAAATTTGGCGGCATCCACCCGGCTCATCTGCCCCGCCCCGATCCCCACCGTCTGCCCGTCGCGCGCGTACACAATGGCGTTTGATTTCACATGCTTGCAGACCCGCCAGGCAAAGATAAGGCTGCGCAGTTCGGCCGCCGTCGGGGGCCGCCAGGTCACCACCTTCAGCTCCGACTCCGCCACCCGGGCCGTATCCGCATCCTGCATCAACATGCCGCCCGAAACCTGCTTCACCACGGTTCTGGCCGGCGCCGCCTGAATCTCCACCAGCCGCAAATTCCGCTTCGCCGCAAAACGCTCCCGCGCTTCGGGCGTAAATGCCGGGGCCGCGATCGCCTCCACAAACAGCTTCGCGATCTCCTCGGCTGCCTCGCCGTCCACCGGCTGGTTGATGCCAATCACCCCGCCAAACGCCGAAACCGGGTCGCAGGCCAGCGCCTTGCGATAGGCCTCCAGCACCGTGGCCCCCGTGGCCGCCCCGCACGGATTGGTGTGTTTGATGATCGCCACTGCCGGCTCATCGGAGGCCGTCGGCTTCAGCTCTTGCGCCAGCTCCCAGCAGGCATCCAGATCCACCAGGTTGTTGTAGCTCAATTCCTTTCCTTGCAACTGCTTGGCCCCCGCCACGCCAAGCCCCGAACCGTCCGCGTACAGCGCCGCCCGCTGGTGCGGATTCTCCCCGTACCGCAGCGGTTGCGCCAGCGGGAAGTTGATTCGCAGCGTCGCCGGAAAGCTCTCCCGGTCGATCGCCGCCGGGCTGGCCGCCGCCGGCGCCTCCGACACCCGTTCCAGCGTGTCTGCGATCGCGCTGTCATACGCAGCCGTGGTTGCAAACGCCTGCTTGGCCAGGCGCCAGCGCGTCTCGCGGCTCAATGCGCCGTTCGCGCCCTGCATCTCCGCAAGCAGCGCGCCATACTCCTCCACCCGCGTCACAATCGCCACATCTTCAAAGTTCTTTGCCGCCGAGCGCACCATCGACGGCCCCCCGATGTCGATGTTCTCGATCAGGTGCCCGAAACTCACCCCGGGCTGGTTCGCGGTCTTCTCAAACGCGTACAGATTCACCACCACCATATCGATCGGCTCGATGCCGTGCTCCGCCACGGCTGCCTCGTGCTCGGCGTTCCCGCGGATGTACAGCAGCCCGCCATGCACCTTGGGATGGAGCGTCTTCACCCGCCCGTCCAGCATCTCCGGAAACCCGGTCAGGTCGCTGATATCCTTCACCGTCAAACCAGCCTCGCGAAGCGTCCGCGCCGTTCCGCCGGTCGAGATCAGTTCCACCCCGAAGCCCGCCAGCCCCCGGGCAAACTCCACCAGTCCGCTCTTGTCGGTCACGCTCAGCAGCGCCCGCCGAATCCTCTTCTCCGCGCTCACCCTGTCTCCTTATCGCAGCAACTGGATCGCGCCCGCGCACCTCGGCGCCGCAACGCAAACCATACTCCAGACTACAACTGCGGCCCGCCGCGGCCGACCTCCTCCTCACCCCGTCCTGATGCGCCAATCAAGTACAGTAGAACCATGGGTAGTCCTCCCTCCAGCCCCCCCGGACAGGGCCCGATTCCGGAGATCCTGCCGCCGGCCAGCAGCACCAACGGCTACCCCGCTTACCATCGGGAGGGCTACACGGTTGCGCCCCCGCCTCCCATCGCACGCCCGCGCCGCCGCTGGGCCGTTGCCCCGGCCACCTGGACCCTTCTGGCCATCAATTGCGCGGTGTATCTCCTCATGGTCCTTACCGGGACCAACCCCTTCAATCCGAGCTCCGCAAGCCTGTTGCTCTGGGGTGCCGATAACGCCGGGTCCGTCCTCAACCAGGGAGAATGGTGGCGCATCGTCGCTGCCATGTTCGTCCACGGCGGCTTCCTCCACCTCGCCCTCAACATGTGGTGTCTCTGGAACCTCGCCATGCTGGCCGAGCCCCTGATGGGCTCCTTCGGCGTCCTCTCCGTCTATCTGCTCACGGGCGCCTCCGGAAACCTGCTCTCCACCTTCGTCAACTGGGTCAAGTATCACAACATCGACATCGATCCTGCTGGTCACGTCGGACCGGTTGGTGTGGGCGCCTCCGGAGCCATCTTCGGAATCGCCGGCGCGCTTATCGTTCTCCTGAAATCGAATCGCCTGCCCGTCCCGCCCGAGGAGCTTAAGAAACTCCGCCGCTCGGTGATCTCCTTCGCGGTGATCAACCTCGTGATTGGCTTCTCTATCAACGTTGGCTCCAGCGCCATGGGCGCCGGCATCGGCATCGACAACATGGCTCACGTCGGCGGCTTCGCCTGCGGTCTCCTCTTCGCCATGCCCATGGTGCCCCGCATCGGCTCGCCGCGCACTACGTTCAACCTGCGCTTGCGCATTGCCGTGGCGATGGTGGTCGGCCTGCTGGTGCTATTCGGTTTCTATCTGGCGCAACTGCCCCGATAGCATCGCGTGCGCGGCTGGAGTTCTGTGCAACAATACGGGGCGTAAGCGGTTCTCCGCTTTTTGAGTTCGCTTCTACTCAGAGGGGGTCCTGTCATGGAACGCCGCTCTTTTCTCAAGCAAGCCGTCATTACTGCCGCTACTGTTGCTTCCGCAAATCGCATCAATGCTGCGAACACACCGACTCATCCCATTGCGCGCCGCACCCTGGGCAAGACGGGCGAGCAGCTTTCAATCATTGGCTTCGGCGGAATTGTGGTGATGGATGAAGAGAAGGGCGCTGCCGCAAACATAGTGGCCGAGGCCGTGGATCGCGGGATCAACTACTTCGACGTCGCGCCAAGTTATGGCAACGCCCAGGAGCGGTTGGGCCCTGCATTGGCGCCGTATCGCAAAAACTGCTTTCTGGCCTGT
The DNA here is from genome assembly GCA_008682415.1 of Acidobacteria bacterium AB60. Lineage (GTDB taxonomy): Bacteria > Acidobacteriota > Terriglobia > Terriglobales > Acidobacteriaceae > Telmatobacter. The sequence continues at coordinate 127,773 of VANK01000013.1, forward strand.
AAGACAGAGGGCCGCATGAAGGATGACAGCCGGAAGCAGCTAGAAGAGTCGTTGCGGCTGCTCAAGACGGATCATGTGGACCTCTACCAGTTTCACGCGCTCACCAAGATGACGGAGCTGGATAAGGTGCTGGGGCCGGGCGGCGCGATGGAGACCATGGAAGCGGCCAAGAAGGAAGGCAAGATTCGCTACATTGGCTTTTCGGTGCATTCCGTGGAGACCGCGTTAGCGGCACTGGATCGCTACAACTTCGACACCGTGCTGTTCCCGGTGAACTGGGTTTTGTTCACGCAGGCAAACTTCGGGCCGCAGATTCTGAAGCGCGCGCAGGAGAAGCAGATGGGCATCCTGGCGCTGAAGGGGATGGCCAAGACCACGTGGGCAGCGGATCAAAAACAGAATCATCCCGAGCCCAAGTGCTGGTACAAGCCGGCCGCGTTTCCAGACGAGGCGGCCATGGGATTGCGTTGGACGCTGGGCCATCCCATTACGGCTGCGATTCCGCCCGGCGATGAGAAGTACTTCCGGCTGGCGATGGATGTGGCGCAGAACTTCAAGCCGCTGGAGCCGCACGAAGAGCAGGCGCTGCTGGCCGGCGGCAAGGGCGCGGAGCCGATCTTTCATCTGGGCAATGATGTGTAGTTCGAAGCGGTGCTGGCGGTGTTGTCGGGGCCAGTGAAGCGCTGCGACGCATGCTTCGCGAGACGCGAACGCCCCGTTCCGTCAAATTCCGGTTGCGTCCAGATTACCGCGCAGCCGTTGCCGCGAACTTCCGCACCATGGCCAGCAGCAGCTTGCGATCGCTCTCATTCAAATTCGTCGAGTACCGCCGAATCTGCGTGAGGAACTTCAACTCCTCATCGGAGAGCTTCTGGGTGTCGAGATGCTTGCCGAGCGCGTCGTCAGCAAAGAACTGGGAGATCGGGAGATCTAACGCGAGAGCAATCTTGGAAAGTGTGTCGAGGGAGGGTACCGTGTGGCCGTTCTCGACGCGCGACAGGTAACAACGAAGCAATCCAGTCTTCTTTTCGATGTCGCCCTGCGACAGCCCTTTGTGGAGCCGGTGCGCACGGATCGTGGTGCCTATCTTAATCACGGGGGATCCTTAATCGCAGCGGCTCATACAGGCCCGCCGACTAAATTGTGTATGTTGACACAAGAGTTAACATGCACGTGCCCGGCAATGCAAGAAGATAATGACTGATTTGCAACGAAAGTGTTACTTATGACGGCAATTAGCCATACTCAGCGCCCGAGGTTTTGTTCAAAAAACTTCGCCGTCCGCGCCTGCGCATCCGCCGCATCTTCGGGTCGATAACCTGTCTTGTTGTTGGGATTCTCAAACGCGTGTCCCGCATCCGGATAGACTTTCGCATCCACCGGCTTGCCCAGAATCTTCATCGCACCTTCGAACCCGTGCACCGCCTCGGGCGGGATTCCGCGGTCCTGTCCGCCAAAGTTTCCCAGCACCGCCGCGTGAATCTTCGCCAGTTGATCCCGGTCCGTGGCCAGTGCCCCGTAGTTCACTGAAACGGCCTTCAACTCCGGTTCCGCGATGGCCAGCTGCAGCGCGTATCCGCCGCCCATACACCACCCCACGGCGCCAATCCGGTCGTGCTTCACATCCTTGCGGCTCTCCAGGTACTTGAACCCCGCCACCAGATCGCGTACTCCCTGATCCTGCGGCAGGCCGCGCATCAACTCGTGAGCCATCTCGGGGCTGTCCGCCACCTTGCCGTGATACAGATCCACCGCCAGCGCCACGTACCCGTGCGCCGCAAAGTTCGTGGCCTGCTCCTTGATCCAGCTGTCCACGCCCCACCACTCCTGGATCACCACGATCGCTGGATGAGCTCCCCCGCCTTGCGGCAGATAGAGCAGCCCACTCGCCTGTCCGTCTCCACTGGGGAACGTCACCTGCTGTTGCGCGTTGAGGGAAAGGGCGCTGAAAAGGAACAGCACGGCAAAGCCGCACACGCCAAACCGCATCGTCTTCATGGGCATCCTCGGCAACTCCGACGAGAATCCTATCCCAAAACGACGGCCGCGGTCACAAATCCTTGCGCAGGTACGCGAGCGCCTCAATCGGGTTATCGCCATATGGAGCACAGGGCGTGAAACCCATCTGCAGGTACAGCTTCAGCGCCGCAGACATCGCGGATGGCACGGTGTCCAGATACACGGCCCGGCGCCCCGCCGCCTTCGCCCGGTCCAGCACCGCCTGGGTCAGCTTCCGCCCCAGACCCGTCCCGCGCGCCTCGGGCCGAACCCATAGGCGCTTTACCTCCCACGAGCTTTGTCCCAGCTCGCCTGGCGTCCGCCGCCACGCCACAAACCCCACAAGCCTTCCGTTCATCAGCCCCACCAGCGCTCCGCCGTCCTGCTCGCGATAGCTCATAGGCAAGCGGGCCGCCTCCTTCTCCAGGGTTCCGAAACAAAACTGTTCTGCGTCGGGATGGCTGATCACGAATCGTCCGTACTCCAGCAGCAGCTCCCGCCCGTCCTCCAGCAGCTGTGCCGGGGACGCTTCCGTCAGCTCCACCAGCTCCACTGTGTGCTTCTGATCCTCTGCATGCGGCATCTTTCCAGTCTACGTCGCGCGCGATTTCCGTAAACCTTCCCCATGCCCGCTCCGTCTGTCTGAGTACGGCTCGAGAGTCCAGGAGCAACGATGCGGCAACACGCCAGGCTGGGAGTTCTGTCAATTCTGTTGTGCTCGGCGTTCGGTACGCCTGCCTTCACGCAGGCTCCGTCGGCAGCACCGGATACTTCGGACCGCACACCCTCGTCCACGCCGTCGCCCGCACCCGGCGAGCCCTCTTCCTCTGTAACCGGCGGCAAGATTCACGGCACTGTCAAAAGCGGCAACGTCCCCCTGCCCGGCGTCACCGTCACCGCCCAGAACACCCTCACCGGCAAGCGCTACGCCACCACCACCGACATCTCCGGCGCCTGGTCCATGGACATTCCCCAGAACGGTCGCTACGTGTTTCGGACGCAGTTCGCCGCCTTCGCGCAGGGTTCGGGGGAGGCTCTCCTCAACGCCGCCGGCCACGATCAGACCGTCAACTTCGATCTCGTGCTCGCCTCTCGCGCCGCCGCTCAGGCCCAGGCCCAGGATGCCCAGCAGAATCAGGCAGCGCAGGTCATCCGCCAGCTCGCCGCGAATGGACCGCAGAATCTGAATCTCCTCAGCACGCTCACCGGCGACACCGCCGCGGGTACGGCGGGAACTCCCGCCTCCAGCGGCGCTGCACTGCCCTCCATCGCCGGCAACGCCGACTTCACCGGTGAATCCGTTGCCATCTCCGGACAAGCCGGCTCGGTCAGCCCCATGGCCGGCGTCGACATGGACCGCCTCCGTGATATGGCCGAGACCATGCGCTCGCAATTCGCAGCGCAGGGCGGCACTGTCATGAACGTTCCCGGCGGCATGACCATGAACATCACCAGCGGCTTCGCCGGCGGCGGTGGCTTCTTTATGGGCGGCCCCGGCGGCTTTGGCTTCGGACGCGGCAACTTCCGCAACTTCAATCCCAGTCAGCCGCACGGCTCCGTCTTCTGGCAGGGCAGCAACTCCGCCCTCGACGCCGAGCCCTTCAGCCTGCGCGGACAACCACAGCAGCAGCCCGCCTCCGGCACCGATCGCTTCGGCGCCACCTTGATGGGCGCACCCTTTCTCCCCGGCCTCACCAAGCCCAGCGGCAAAGACTCCGTCTTCCTCACCTTCTCCGGCGCGCGCAACTCCGTGCCGGTCGATCAGTACGCCACCGTGCCCACTCCCGCCGAACGCGCCGGAACCATCCCCGGCCTCGCCGCCTCCATCACCCCGGTTCCGCAGGCCGCCGCGCTCTTGCAGTACATCCCCCTTCCCAATCTTCCCGGCGAAACCCAGAACTACCACCTGCTCACCACCCGCCAATCCAACACCACCCAGGGCGGCGTTCGCTACATGCGCGGCATCGGCGCCAACGCCTCTCCCTTCGGCTTCGGCGGACCCGGCGGCCGTCGCGCGCAGCAGACCACGCAGGCCCTCCGCCAGAGCATCAACGTGAATTACAACTGGTCCCACGCCGCCTCTGACGACGTCAACATCGTGCCCATCCTCGGCGGCAAAACAGCCTCCGACTCCAACTCCGTGCAGGCCGGCTACACCCTCGGCAAAGGCAAGCTCACCAGCATCTTCAACGCCAGTTGGAACCGCGCCAACGCCCACACCACAAACTTCTTCACCGGCCTCAATGACATCGCCACAGCATCCGGCCTCCTCGGCCCGGGAGGCGAAGCGCTCAACGCCAGCTCCCTCAACTACGGCCTCCCCAGCGTCGTTCTCTCCAGCTTCACCGGCATCAGTCAGACCCAGCCCTCCTTCTCCATCGCTCAGACCATCTCCCTCTCCGAAACCCTGGCCTGGATCCACGGCAAGCACAACTTCCGCTTCGGCGGAGACTATCGCCGCGTGCACCACGACTTCCTCGGCGGCAATAACGCCACCGGCACCTTCTACTTCACCGGCCTCTACACCGGCTCTTCCCTCGGCGACTTCCTCCTGGGCGAAGCGCAGTCCACCTCCATCGACTCCTCCGCCAACAAGAGCTACCTCCGCGACAACGTCTTCGACCTCTACGCCCAGGACGACTGGCGCGCCCTTAACCATCTCTCGCTCAACGTCGGCATCCGCTACGAGTACTTCGCGCCCTACACCGAGAAGTACAACCGCCTCTCCATGGTCGACACCAATCCGGACGGCGGCTTCACCAGCGTGGGCCAGGTTCAGGCGGGCGCCACAAGCCCCAACTACGGCAGGCTCCCCGACGCGCTCGTCAAGCCTTACCCGTACGCCATCGCCCCGCGTCTCGGCTTCGCGCTGCGCCTGCCCAAGCAAACCGTCGTGCGCGGCGGCTACGGCATGAACTACACCGTCAGCCAGTACTCCATCTTCGCCAACGCCATGGCCCACCAGCCGCCCTTCGCCAACGAGCAGACCAACGAGGCCACCAGCAACTGCCCCGATCCGCGCATCCCCTGCTACTCGCTCGCCAACGGATTCCCCGCACCCAATGCCATCGGCAACTACGCGGTGCAGCCGCGCTACCACCTGCCTTACGTGCAGGCGTATAACCTCGACGTGCAAAAGACTCTGCCCTGGGGCATCGTCCTGAACATCGGCTACAACGGATCCCGCGGCAGCAACCTCGACGTCAAGATCGCCCCCCGCGCCGTTCCCGGCAGCCCCAACACCGATCCCGGCAACATCCCGTTCTTCTTCGAGGAATACGGCGCCTTCTCCCGCTTCAATGCCGGCACCGTCCGGGTCAACAAGCGCATGTCCAGCGGCATCTCTCTCGGCGCCAACTACCAGTACTCGCACTCCATCGACGACGCCGGCTCCGTCGGCGGCACCTCCAGCATCGTTGCGCAGAACTGGCAGGACATCGCCGCCGACGAGGGCAACTCCACCTTCGACGTGCGCCACAAGGTCAGCGGCCACTACCTCTACGAACTCCCCTTCGGCAAAGACAAGTTCTGGCTCACCACCGGCGCCGCCTCGCACATCTTCGAAGGCTTCTCCATCTCCGGCGACTTCACCTTCGCCACCGGCACGCCCCTCACGCCCACCTACCAGGCCAACATCGCCGACGTCGCCCGCGGCACCACCGGCACCTTGCGCCCCGATCGCATCCCCGGCGTCTCCCTCACCGCGGGCGGCGGCTCCCTCAAGCAATGGTTCAATCCCGCGGCCTTCACCCAGCCCGCCGGCCTCTACGGCACAGCGTCGCGCAACGCCATCCCCGGCCCCGGCACCATCGACAACGACATGTCCCTCTCCAAAACCGTGCAGCTCGGCGACACCCGCAGCTTCGAGATCCGCGCTACCGCCAGCAACGTCTTCAACACCGTCCAGTACAGCGGCGTCTACACCACGCTCTACTCCGGGCTCGAAGCGCAGCGCGTCTCCAACTTCGGCCAGGTCAGCTCCGCCGGCAGCATGCGCTCCTTCAACTTCAACGCGCGGTTCCGCTTCTAGTCAGGGAGAGAAGATTGCTCATGTTTCGCCGCCTCCAATCCGCAATCGCACTCGCCGTCGCCCTGTTGATGATTCCGTGCGCGCCCGCCCAGGACGCTCCCAAGCCCATCGCGGCATCTCCTGATCAGAATGCCCCGCAATCCGGCTTCGTTCTCAAGGTCAACGCCGAGCTGGTGCTCACCAACGTCGTCGCCCGCGACGCCAAAACCGGCGAGCTCGTCTCCGGCCTCAAGCAAAGCGACTTCACCGTCCTCGAAAACGGCAAGAAGCAGGAGATCTCCAGCTTCGACTTCCAGAGCGTCGACATGGCCGCGCCGCTCAATGAAGCCACCATCAGCGGCCTCGCCGCCGGCCCCTCCAACGCGAAGAGCGTTGCCGTCGCCCGTCCTGAAGACCTCCGCAACCACCGCCTCATCGTGATGTTCTTCGACCTCACCTCCATGCAGCCTGAAGACCTCGACCGCGCCGTCGACGCTGCCAAAGAATTCCTCCGCAAGAAAATGGCGCCCGCCGACCTCGTCGCGCTCGTCTCCCTCGGCGACTCCCTCAAAGTCGATCAGGACTTCACCGCCAACAAAGACGCCCTCATCCACGCCGTCGGCGTCTACAACGGCACCCAGGGCCAGGGCTTCGCGCAAGGCGCCAACGCCAACTCCAACCAGGTCGAAGACACCACCGGCTACACCCCCGACGAGAGCGAGTACAACGACCTCAACACCGATCGCGAGCTCTTCGCCCTGCGCGCCATCGCTCGCTCGCTCGAAAAGATCCAGGAGAAGAAATCACTGCTCTACTTCTCCGGCGGCATCTCCCGCGACGGCATCGAGAACCAGGCCTCCCTGCGCGCCGCCACCAACGCCGCCGTCCGTGCCAACCTCGCCATCTATAGCGTCGATACACGCGGCCTTCAGGCCGTCGGCCCCCTCGGCGACGCCTCCACCGGCAGCCTCCGCGGCCAGGGCGCCTACAACGGCGGCTCGCTGCTCAACAACATGAACCAGAACTTCGATACCCAGGAGGTCATGGCCACCCTCAGCAGCGACACCGGCGGCAAAGCCTTCTTCGACTCCAACGACTTCGGCCCCGCCTTCGAGCGCGTGCAGCGCGACACCTCCGCCTACTACGCCATCGGCTTCCACTCCACCAATCCCGCGCGCGACGGCAAATACCGCCGCCTCACCATCAAGGTGAATCGTCCCGGCGTCAAGCTCGAGTACCGCCCCGGCTACTACGCGCCCGCCGACTTCCAGCACTCCGGCAAAGAAGACCGCGAGCGCGACCTCGAAGAGCAGCTCGCCAGCGATCTCCCTGCCACCGACGTCGCCGTCTACCTCGATGCCCTCTACTTCCGCGCCGATGAGAATCGCTTCTTCGTGCCCGTCTCGCTCATCGTGCCCGGCTCGCAGATCCCCTTCGTCAAAGGCGGCGATAAAGACAAGGCCACCCTCGACATCATCGGCAGCGTCCTCGACGAAGTAAAGCGCCCCATCGGCCGCGCTCGCGAAACCGTCAAGCTCAACCTCGATCAGTCGCAGCAGGCCCGCCAGAAGACCATTCAGTACACCACCAGCTTCAACCTGCCTCCCGGCAAGTACCACCTCAAGTTCGTGGTGCGCGAAAATCAGACCGGCCGCATGGGCTCCTTCGAGACCGACATCACTCTCCCCGAGATGAAGAAGGCGCCGCTCAAGCTCAGCTCCATCGTCCTCGCCGCCGCGCGCCAGCCCAGCAAACAGCAGAACCCGCTCGTCCGCAATGGCGAAGAGTACGTGCCCAACATCAGCCACGTCTTCCGCCAGGACCAGCACTTGTTTCTGCTCTACGAGATCTACGCGCCCACCCGCCAGAAACCGGACAACGCGCCCAAAGGCGCGAAGCCCGGCATCAATCTCCTCAGCAGCCTCGAACTCATCCAGGGCTCCACCAAGGTCTACGAGACGCCCGTGGTCAAAGCCACATCCATTAACGTCGAAGGGCGCGACGCCGTCTCCATTGAGCTCGATGTGCCGCTCGCCGGCCTCAAGCCCGGCCCCTACATCTGCCAGCTCAACGTGATCGACGACGCCGGCGGCAGCTTCGCCTTCCCTCGCTTCGCCGTGCTGGTGCGCGAGCCCGCGGCGTCCACTCCCTCTCAGCCCGCGTCCGGTTCTGCCTCCGCATCCGGCTCATCCGGCGCCGACTGAGGCGGCACATTCACATGCTCGTAAGGGCAATGCCGGCACCCCGACCCGCAGCAATATCCCCGCTTCAGGTGATACGCGGCGGTAAACACGATGAGTCCGTCTTCGATGTAGTAATCCTCGGGATCCAGTCCACCCATGCTCTGATTGTCGCAAAAGCGCCATGGCCTCCAGCCTCGTAGAATGGCACTATGTCGCTTACCCCCACCGAACGCGCGCGCCGCATCAAAATTGTTCTCTTCGATGTTGACGGCGTCCTCACCGACGGCACCATCTGGCTGGTTCCAGCCCCCGCGAAACCGGGCTCTTCCGCCTCGACGCCCCAGCATCAGTTCCCCGGCGCCGATGGCGGTGTCGGCTTCGGCATCCAGTCCGCCACCATGATGGAGGCCAAGGGCTACAGCGCCCACGACGGCGCCGGCATCTCCCTCGGCCGCATCGGAGGCCTCAAGTTCGGCGTCATCACCAAGCGCATCAGCGAGACCGTCGCCACCCGCATGCGCGACCTCAAAATCGAATACGTCTACCAGGGCCAGGCCTTCAAGATGAAGCCGGTCCGCGAGATCATGGAAAAGGAAAACGTCACCCTCGACGAGATCGCCTACGTCGGCGACGATGTCATCGACCTCCCCGTGATGCGCCAGGTCGGCTTCGCCATCGCCGTCGCCAACGCGCGCGACCCGGTCAAAGCCGCGGCCCACTACGTCACCGTGCATGACGGCGGTTACGGCGCAGGGCGCGATGCCATCGACTTCATCCTCGAGTCCAAGGGCATCCTCAGCCGCTGCATCGAGACCATGATCGACGAAGGCAATCCCATCTCCCCCTCCATGGACATCGGCAACAGCAGCGACAACGCCTGACTCACTTCGTCTTCACGTACGCCGGAAAGACCCGGTCCATCAGCTCTTCCCGCAATGCCAGCCGCAGGTCGCCCCGCGGATCGGGCTCCGTGTTCGACACCGCGTGCGTCGCCTCTTGCGCGGCCGGCGCGCCCGTGTCCGTCGTATTCACCACCAGCACGCCCGCGCTTCCGCCCTCCGGATCCACCAGCAGCTCCGCTGAAAATCCTCCCTGGTCGCCGTCGTGATAAATCGTTCGGTGCCCGTTCCCCTTCAACACAAAGAACCCCAGCCCCATCTGCGGCTGCGTTCCATGCGGCCCGGACGTATAGGGAGTCCCCGCCTCGCCTGCCTGCTTCGCCGGCAGCACCCCCGTCCACGCCTCCTCCAGCGAACTGCGCTTCAGCACCTCTTCATACCGCGCATTCCCCGGTTCGCCAATCAGGAACCGTGCGTACTTCACCATGTCCTTCAGCGGCGCCTTCAACCCGCTGTTCGAGGTCGTAATCCCCGTATCGAAGTTGAAGGGCTGCGCCGTGATCTTCTCGCCAGTCTTCACATAGCTCGCCGAGACATGCCCCTCCAGGAAATACGGCGCGCGATCGAAGTAGCTCTCCGTCATGCCCAGCGGCTTCAAAATGTTTTTATCCACGTAGACCTCGAAATCGTCGCCGCTGATCCGCTCGATCACCTGCCCCAGAAATACATACCCCGGATTCGAATAGCTCCACTGTGTGCCCGGCTTGAACGCGAGATGCGTGTACGGCAGCATCGCGGCTACCTGCGACCACTTTGTCGGCTCAAACGGCTGCCAGTCACAGTCCTTCGCATCATCGCAATCCCAGGGCCACGTGGGATTGCGAAATCCCGCGCTGTGCGTCAGCAGCTCGCGAATCGTGATCGCCTCAACTGGTCCGAATGCGTCATGCACCTGCTGCAGCTCCGGCACATACTTCACCACCGCATCGTCCAGCGACAGCTTGCCGTGATCCCGCAGCTGCAGAATCGCAATCGCCGTCATCGTCTTCGTGATCGACGCCCAGTTGTACGCGGTCTCCCCGTCGATGGCCTGATGTGTCTCCCGCTTCGCTTCGCCCGCGAAGAACATCTGCGCCTCTTCACCCCGATGCACCAGCGCCAGAGCTCCGCCCACCACGCCGTGCCTCTTCAACTCCGCGTGAAATCTCTGCTGCAGGGCTTGGACTGCGGAAGAGGGATCCGCGTTCTGCGCGAATCCGTAGGGAAGGGAACAGGGAGCCAGAAGGGCCAGCAGGAACCACGAACGGGGCGGCATGCAAGTCATCATACCCCGGCGGTTTTCAGCAGCCTGTCTGCGCTCCCGCAGAAGCCCTCATCTCCAAAGCATCAAGCCGCCCGCCGCATCGGCTCCTCGCGCACCGCCTTCTGTCGCGGCGGCCGCACCAGGATCGGCAAAATCGTCGAAACCGCCATCACCACCGCGATCATGCGCAACCCGCTCGCGTAGCTCCCCCCGCTGGTTTTGAGCGTATGCGCCAGCAGCAGCGGCCCGAAGGCGCTCGCAAACCCCCACGCCGTCAGCATCAGCCCGTAGATCGGGCCCACGTTCCTGCTCCCGAAGTAATCCGCCGTAAACGCCGGCATCGTCCCGAATCCGCCCCCGTAGCACATCAGGATCACGAACGAAACCACCGTCAGCAGCGTCACCTGTCCCATCAACGGCAGGAACCAGAACAATCCAAACTGCAGCAGAAACATGATCGCGAACGTCCAGCGCCGCGTAATAAGGTCTGACACCCACGCCCAGAACACGCGCCCCGCCGCGTTGCCGATGCTGGCAATGCCCACCATCCCCGCCGCCACCACCGCGCTCGCGCCCGCGATCTTCTGAAACATCGGCGACTCCTGCGAGATCACCGAGATGCCCGCCGACGTATTCAGAAACAGCAGCGCCCACATCGCCCACCACTGCCACGTGCGCAGCGCCTCGCCCAGCGTATAGTCCTTGGTCGCTCGTTGCGCCGTCAGCGTCGCGCTCGGCTTCCAGCCCGCAGGCGCATATCCCTCCGGCGGATTGCGCAGGAACAACCCCGTCCCCATCGTCACCACCAGGTAGGCAATCCCCAGGTAAGCGAACGTCGAAAGCACGCCGACGGACTGGATGAGCCGCGTCGCCACCGGCGCCGTCACCAGCGCTCCGGCGCCGAATCCGCCCACCGCGATCCCCGTGATCAATCCGCGCCGGTCCGGGAACCACTTCACCAGCACCGCCACCGGCACAATGTATCCAAGCCCCAGCCCTACGCCTCCAATCACCCCATAGCTCAGGTATAGCCACCACAGCTTGTGCGCGGAAAAGCTGGCCAGAAACACACCCAGCCCATACAGGAATCCTCCCGTCAGCGCCACCACCCGCGGACCCTTCTTGTTCAGCCACAGCCCGCCGAAGAACGAAGCCACGCCCAGCACAAAGATCGCGATTGTGAACGTCAGCGTCACCTGCGCTACCGACCACCCAAACGACTTCGACAGCGGAATGCGAAAGACACTCCACGCATACACCGCGCCCAGCGCCACCTGCATCAGAAACCCCGCCGCCGCGATTCCCCAACGATTCGTCTTATTCATGATGAACCCCTCGGTCCTGAAGCAGCTGCCGTCAGGCGTTCCTCGTTCACCCCGCACAGCCGCGCATCGAGACTCGTGTCCGCGCACCCCGTGCGTCGCGCACCTTGGGCCCTTTAGATGACGTCCCGCGTACAGCAGATATCCGGCGTCTTGGAACCACGCTTCCTCGGCGTATCCTTCACGACGCCTGCGCCATCGAACGCGCGCTCTCCGTCATCCCGCATCGAAAAGCGCCGGAGTACACCACAAACCGCCTCCCGCGCAAAAAACCAATCAATGTCATGCCCAGCTCCCGCGCCAGCTTTACCGCCAGGCTCGAAGGAGCCGACACCGAGGCCAGCACCGGCACCCCCGCCGCCAGCCCCTTCTGCACGATCTCGAATCCCCCTCGGCCGCTCACCATCAGAATCGACCGCGAAAGAGGCAGTCGCCCCTCCCGCATCGCCCAGCCCACAACCTTGTCCACCGCGTTATGCCGCCCAATATCCTCCCGCAGCGCCAGCAGCCCTCCCGCCTCGTCAAACAACCCCGCCGCGTGGAGTCCTCCCGTCCGCTCAAACACCGCCTGCTCCGCCCGAATCATCTCCGGAAGTCGGCACAGCACCTCCGCATCCACCCGGAAATCGCCCTCCGGCTGCCGCAACCCGCGCCGCCGGATCGCCTCGATGCTCGCCTTCCCGCAGATCCCGCAACTCGAAGCCGCAAAAAAGTTCCGCCGCAACTCCCCCGGCTCGAACTCCAGGTTCCGCAAGCGCACATCGACCACATTGCTCTTTGCCCCCGCAGGTGACTCGGCAACACGCAACTCCGCTATATCCCCCGCGCTCTCCACAATCCCCTCGGTCAGCACGAACCCGGCGGCCAGCTCCAGGTCGTGGCCCGGCGTGCGCATGGTCACGCTCAAGGGCGCCCCGTCCACCCGAATCTCCAGCGGCTCCTCGCAGGCCAGCGAGTCCTGCACGGCGCGCACCCGCCCCTCCGCCCACTCCGTCACCTGCGTGATCTCCATGCTCTTTGGAGGAAGTCGCATCGCGCTTTTCACAAGCCTCATCAACAGCCGCGGCATTCACACCGCTCACTCTTGGTTGATGCGCCCCGCGCCCCTTCGATAGCATCCAACCAGACGATAAAAGCGGTCCGCCCCGCGTCGCGGCTTCAAAAGAGGGAAGCGCCATGAAACTCAGAATCAAGGGAGACTCGCTCCGCCTGCGCATCGCCCCCAGCGAAGTCGCCCGGCTGCTTCAATCCGGCCGCATTGAAGAAACCATCCACTTCGGGCCCGCCCCAGACGCCTGTCTGACCTATGCCCTCGAGACTGCGCCCGGCCAGCAAGCGTCCGTGACCGTCCGTTCTCGCCAGCACGAGATCACCGTCCTCGTCCCGGAAGAACTCGCCCGCCGCTGGGCCGTCGCGGAAGATGTCGGAATCTACGGCGAGATGCCCACTGCCGCCGGCCGCCTCGAACTCGCCGTCGAAAAAGACTTCGCCTGCCTCGACAAAAGCGCCGCCGACAACCAGGACACCTACCCCAATCCCAACCTCGGCGTGAACTGCTGAACCCCTGAAATCAAATCCCCTCAAAAGGAAAAGACCCGGCATGCCTGCCGGGTCCCGCGCTCCCATTCCCTGGAAGACTCAGTCCGCCTGAAACTCGCTCTGCATCTGCACCGGATGATGCGTGAGCACCACCGGGATTGCAATCGTCTTCTCCACCGGCTTGCGCATTTGCGCAGCAAACTCCGGGTGCATCTGGATCAGGTGCCGCAGGTCCAGATCCTCCCACTTGCGAAACAGGCTCGCGCAGATCAGCTTCATATCCGAGACAAACGTCGCCTTGGACATGTAGTCCTCATCCAGCTGCTGCTTCAGAGGCAGCACCACCTTGTGGTAAACGCCGTCCAGTTGGCAGCTCGGCAGCGGAGACAGAATCGCCTCCTCCCGCGCAAACACAATCGTCGCCCGCCCCGTAATCCCCGGCCGGCAATTCAAGCGCGTCGTCTGGTGGATCGGCATCTTGGGCCTCGGCCCCACGATGCTCATGTGGCCCAGCAGCACATTGATCAGCTGCGGCAGCTCATCCAGCTTCCACCGCCGCAGGAACGGACCCACCGGCGTAAACCGCTGGTTGATGGAGGTCGTAATCGCCGGCCGCTTCGTCGCCACCCCCCGCTTCACCGGCATGGTGCGAAACTTGAAGATCGTGAACGGCTGCCCGTTCTTGCCCATCCGCTGTTGCCGGAACAGCACCGGCCCCGGCGACGTCACGCGCACCGCCAGGCCCGTCATCAAAAATACAGGCACGGTAATGGGGAGGGAGCCCAGAACACACAACACATCGAACGCACGCTTCCACATCGACCCGGACCACTGGCTCAGCGGCTTCAGCTGCCGCAGGATCGCCCTGTCGATGGATGTCACATTTGCTTGCACTGACGCGGACGAATCCGACTTCGCGGATACCGCTACCTTCGCAGCCATAGTGTTAAATGATGTAACTTCATTAATCCCGGAAAATCCCGGATTGGAGCTCATGATCCCTCCAAGTTGATCACGCTGCCAACGAGGCAATTCGCCTGCAAACACCCTACTGCGCCGAGGCGCCATTCATGAACATTCCCGCCGTTCCGGCGCGGGTTCTGTACAGCCTCCGGGGACTTCATCGAGCACTTCAAAGTATTGCAGCTTTGCAATCTGTCCGGCCCTTCCAACACTCCGCGATCTCTGCCCAGTTCCGGTCGCCGCTCTTCGCCTGCGCCCCAGTCAGGACCCTCTGTGCACATCTGCGATCTCGCCCGTATTCACAAAAAACGAGCCAGACTGTCTTCGTAAACCCTTCGAATTGCTCAGCTGTTGTTTTCAGAATAATCGGGATACCACCGTCAAGCAAACAATAAATCAACCACTTCCCGAAACATTCCTTCCCCATCCCGCGCCGCTTCCGCGCAAGACAAGCTGTCAAATCAGTTCGATCGGTCTCTGAATCCTACAGGAACTCGGAAAGCGGAATGACATTTCTTCGTATTCATGAACAATTCATAATTCAAAAGGGCCCGAGACTAACATTTAAGACGACTTCGGATCGCTATCTGCTCGGCTGTGATCGCGGTCACCGCCGGCTGCGTGGAGACCAGCCTCTTTCTCTCGCCCCAATTGTACTGCCCCCCTCCTTGCACTCCCCGGGGTTTCTGACCCTCCGACTCCAATTCACCAACACTACCGGCTCAACCCTGCCCGCCCGTGCTCAACGTCACCCGCATGGTGTGCTCCTCCCCCGGGTCCAGCTGGATCGCCGCCGCCTGCACGTTGCTCGCCTCCACGCACACCATCTGCCGCCACTCCTCACCCCCCATGTCCGCGAACTTTGCCGTTTGTTCGCTCCACGGGTTCCACACCACCGTCGTCGCCGAATTCACCTTCTCCGTCCGCACCCTGCGCCGCAGCCCCCCGTCCTCCACCTCCACAGCTCCGTGTGCGTTCAGGTAAATGCGATCCGTCTGCTCCGTGATCCGAATCTCCCCGCTCTGCTGCTTCTCCCGGAAGCCATCCGTCTTGTCCAGATAACTCAAGCCATCCAGCCCCGCAATCGTCACCGCCTCTACGTTCCCGATCCGCAGGTAACTGTGCAGAGCCTCCTCAAACCGCATCGGCGACTTGCCCCGGTTAATCACCGTCAGCTCCAGGCGCAGCTTCAACCCCAAAGTGATCCGGTATGCCACGCAATACTCGTGCGGCCACAGTGCGCGCGTCCCGCCATCGTTCTCGGTGATGCACACCAGCGTCACGCTTCCATCGTCCAGCGCGCTCAGCGAGTCGAGCCGCCACTCCCGCGTGCGCACATACCCGTGCTTGGGCGCCTTCGGGTCATCGGCCTTGTCCGCAAACCACGGAAAGCACACCGGAATCCCTCCCCGGATCGGTCGCCCCGCCTCCCAGAACGACTTCTCGCTCAGAAACAGAACCTCCTCGCCTCCCGCCGGCTTCCATCGCATCACCTGCGCGCCATACAGTGACACCTCTCCGGTCGCCGCGGAGGACGTCACCCGCACCACCGGAAACCCACCCTTGCCTGCCGTGACCTGGGCCACGCCCGCAATCCCAAACCGGGCATTCAACTTGTCAATATGTGAAAGCGTCTCCATCCTGTCGCCGATTCTAGCCCAATCCCCGCACACCTCTCTGTCCCGGTCGCGAGCAATGGCCGGCCCCGCGCACCTGCCCGTTGCTGTCCTTGATCCCGCCCCGCCGCCATCCGCCAAATCCCGCACCCCGCTCACGCTCATTGGGAGCCTCACTCCTTCACCTCTTCACCTCTTCACTCCTGCGCTTCTTCACCCCTTCACTCCTGCACTTCTTCACCTCTTCACTTCTTCACCTCTTCACTCCTGCACTTCTTCACCCCTTCACCTCTTCACAGCTCCTCCCCTATTCCCTGTTCCCTATTCCCTAATCCCTGTTCCCTATTCCCTGTTCCCTATTCCCTAATCCCTGTTCCCTATTCCCTGTTCCCTATTCCCTATTCCCTGGTTCTGCGATAATCCACCCCATCCCCCATGCCGCCCCGCGCCCTCGCACCCACCTCCACGCGCGTCGCCATCGACACCGGCGGCACCTTTACCGACTGCGTCACCCTCCGCGACGGCAAGCTTGCCGTTCTCAAAGTCTTCTCCACCCCGCACGATCCGGGTGCCGCCGTCCTCGAAGGCTTGCGCCAACTCGGCGCGGCTTCCGGCGTCGTCGTGCGCCACGGCACCACCGTCGGCACCAACACCATGCTCGAACGCACCGGCGCGCGCGTCGCCTTCATCACGACCCGCGGCTTTGAAGACACCCTCGCCATCGGCCGCCAGGCCCGCCCCCGCCTCTATGACTGGTTTCAGCCCCCGCCGCCCTGCCTCGTCCCGCCGGAACTGCGTTTCGGCGTCGCCGAACGCATCGCCTCACACGGGGAGTGCCTTCAGCCCATCGATCCCGCCGATCTCGCCGCGCTCGTCCACAAGGTTCGCGCCGCCCATCCCGACTCCCTCGCCATCTCCCTGCTCTTCTCCTTCGCCAACCCGCGGCACGAGCAGGAGCTCGCGGCCGCACTCGCTCCCTTGGATCTGCCCCTCTCCCTCTCCCACAAGATCCTTCCCGAGTTCCGCGAGTACGAACGCGCCTCCACCGTCGTCGCCAATGCCTATCTCGCGCCCCGCGTCGGAGCCTATCTGCGCAGCCTCGCCGCCGGCATCGAACAGCACTACCGCGGAGCCCGTCTTGAAGTGATGCAGTCCTCCGGCGGCATCCTCCCCGCGCCTGTTGCTGCCGCGGAGCCTGTGCGCACCGTGCTCTCCGGCCCTGCCGGCGGCGTCGTCGGCGCCTGGAAACTCGCCTCCGCCGCCGGCTTCGATCGCATCATCGCCTTCGATATGGGCGGCACCTCCACCGACGTCTCCCTCATCGACGGCTCTGCGGGCGGCCTGCGCATCAGCCATGAGTCCACCGTCGCCGGCATTCCCATCGCCGTACCCATGCTCGACATTCACACCGCCGGCGCAGGCGGCGGCTCCATCGCGCGCTTCGATGCAGGAGGACTCCTCCACGTCGGTCCCGAATCCGCCGGTTCCGTGCCCGGCCCCCTCTGCTTCGGCCGCGGCGAGCGTCCCACCGTCACCGACGCCAACCTCCTTCTCGGCCGCCTCGACACGCAGAACTTCCTCGGCGGCGCCGTCACTCTCGACCTCCCCCGCACCCGCCGGTTCCTGGAACACTCCCGCGGACCCCTTGCCACGGTGGAAGAGTTTGCCGCCGGTATCCTCGACGTCATTGAGGCATCCATGGCCAGGGCCATCCGCGTCATCTCCATCGAGAAGGGACACGACCCGCGCGACTTCACCCTCGTCGCCTTCGGCGGCGGAGGCCCTCTCCACGCATGCGCCCTTGCCCGCGCCCTCTCCATCCCCCGCGTGCTCATCCCGGCCCTTCCCGGCGCGCTCTCCGCGGTCGGCATCCTCCTCGCCGACACCATGCGCGAATACTCCCGCACCGTCATGCTGCCCCTTGACGCAGATTTGGAAGAGGTCTTTGCCGCCCTCGAACGCCAGGCCACAGAAGACTTCGCTCTTGAGGGGCTGGAAGGCGCCCTCCACCGTTCCGCAGACCTGCGCTACCAGGGCCAGGGCTACGACCTCAACCTGCCTTGTTCCCCCACCATGGCCGCGGACTTCCACAGCCTGCATCAGCGCCGCTACGGATTTCGCAGCGACTCCCGTCCCATCGAAATCGTCAACCTGCGCGTGCGCATCGTCGCTCCCGCCCCACCCTTCGAACCAGCCCCGGAGCCCCTCGGAACGGGCAACGGCTCCCAGGCTCTCGTCTCCACGCGTCCCGCCTGGTTCCACGGCGCCTTCCGCGAAACTCCGATCTACAACCGCGATCGCCTCGCGCCCGGCGACACCCTGGCCGGCCCCGCCCTCATCTCCGAATACAGCTCCGCCACCGTCCTCCCCCCCGGCGACACCCTCCGCGTCGACGCCCTCCGCAACCTCCTCATCCACATCGAACGCCCGAACGACTCATAACTCGCAACAACTCCATCTCGAATCTCGCAACTGGAGACTCGCAACTCGCAACTCGCAACTCGCAACTCGAAACTCGAAACTCGAAACTCGCAACTCGCAACTCTCCCCATGTCCATCGATCTCGCCATCTTCCAAAGCGCCGTCCACTCCATCGCCGAAGAGATGGGAGCCGCTCTCCGTCGTACCGCCGTCTCCCCCAACATCAAGGAGCGCCGCGACTACTCCTGCGCCCTCTTCGACGCCCAGCAGCGCGTCATCGCCATGGGCGACCACATGCCCGTCCACCTCGGCGCCATGCCCATGTCCGTCGCCGCCGTCTGCCGCACCCTCGAACTCCGCCCCGGCGACCTCGCCATCCTCAATGATCCCTTCGCCGGCGGCACCCACCTTCCCGACATCACCCTGGTCCTGCCCGTCTTCCTCGAGGGCAACGCCCGCCCCGCCTTCTACGCCGCCGCACGCGCCCACCACTCCGACATCGGTGGCATGTACGCCGGCTCCATGGGCCCGGCCCGCGAGATCTATCAGGAAGGCCTTCGCATTCCTCCCGTTCTGCTCATGCGCGGCGGCCACCTCGATCCCGCCGTGCACTCCCTCCTCCTCGCCAACGTCCGCACGCCGCAGGAGCGCGAAGGCGACCTCGCCGCCCAGATCGGCGCCTGCCGCGTCGGCGAGCGCCGCATCCTTGAGCTCGTCGCCAAATACGGCCTCCTCCGGGTGGAAGCGCTCACCCGCGAGCTCATCGCCTACTCCGAGCGCCTTCTCCGCGCCGAGCTCCGCACCCTCCCCGCCGGCTCCTTCACGGCCGAAGACTACCTCGACGACGACGGCGTCACCCCCGATCCCATCCGCATCGCCGTCACCCTCACGCTCGATCCCGCCGCCGCCACGGCGTCCCTCGACTTCACCGGCTCCTCGCCGCAGGTGCAGGGCAGCATCAATGCCGTCTTCCCCATCACCTGGGCCGCCTGCTTCTACGTCTTCCGCTGTCTTCTCGCGGAAGACGCGCCGGCCACCGCCGGCCTCATGAACCCCATCACCGTCACCGCCCCGCCTGGCACCGTCGTCAATGCCCTGCCGCCCGCCGCCGTCGCTGCCGGAAACGTCGAGACCAGCCAGCGCATCACCGACGTCCTCCTCCGCGCCCTCGCCCAGGCCGCCCCCCATCGCATCCCCGCCGCCAGCTGCGGGACCATGAGCAATCTCACCATCGGCGGCATCGACCCCCGAACCGGCGCCCCCTTCACCTACTACGAAACCATCGCGGGAGGCATGGGCGCGCGCCCCACGCCCGACGGGAAGGGAAGCGACGGCCTCGACGGCGTCCACTGCCACATGACTAACTCCCTCAACACTCCCATCGAAGCCCTCGAATACGCCTACCCCCTGCGCGTCCGCACCTACGTCTACCGCTCCAACTCCGGCGGCATCGGCTCCGCCCGCGGCGGCCACGGCCTCATCCGCGAGATCGAACTGCTCGCGCCCGCCCAGGTCACCCTCCTCGCCGACCGCCGCAACTTCCGCCCCTACGGCCTCGCCGGTGGAGCCGACGGCGCCCCCGGCCGCGCGACCCTCACCAAACCCACCGGCGAATCCATCCCCCTCCCCGGCAAATCCACCCACTACGCCCAACCCGGCGACATCCTCCGCATTGAAACCCCCGGCGGCGGCGCCTGGGGAACAGGGAATAGGGAGTAGGGAACAGGGACAGGGAATAGGGAGTAGGGAACAGCCCGCCGGCTGATCACTGACCACTGATCACTGACGACTGCCCCTGATCACTGCCCCGAACCGGCACTTTTGCCCCGCCTCGCATCCAACCATGATGTACGTGTCTGCCCTTATGCTCGCCATTCGCTTCCCATTGCGCTCTCTCGTCGCCTTCTCCGTCCTGCTGGCGGGATCCCCTTTGTTTTCACAGGCGTCCAGCACGACCGCCCGCCCAGCCCAAAACCCGGTCCAACCCCCAACCCAAACTCCGGCGCAGACCGCCCCCACCCCCCCGGCCGCCACCCAGGCCCAGCCCGGCGCCACCCAGGCCGCCCCCGCCGACCTCAATAACCCCCTGCAGCCGGAAAAGCAGCCCGACCTCGCCGCCGATCGCGACCCCATTCCCTCGCCCGACGTCGTCGTGCCCCAGCCCACCACCGCCACCACCGGCCCCACGGCTCCAGGACCCGCCGGCCAGATCCGCAAAGGCGAAAATGGCGTCTACACCCTCCACGAAGACGTCGACGAAGTCCTCCTCGACTGCACCGTCATCGACGACAAAGGCCGCCCCGTCCTCGACCTCCGCAAAGGCGACTTCCGCGTCTGGGAAGACAACACCCCGCAGACCGTCACCTCCTTCGTCCATCAGGACCAGCCCGTCTCCATGGGCATCCTTATTGACAACTCCGGCTCCATGCTCGACAAGCGCTCCGCCGTCAACGCCGCGGCCATGAAGCTCCTCACCGAGTCCAATCCCAAAGACGCCGCCTTCGTCGTCAACTTCAACGAGCGCGCCTACCTCGACCAGGGCTTCACCGTCGACCGCGTCGCCCTCAATCGCGGCGTCTCCCACTTCGACTCCCGCGGCACCACCGCCCTCTACGACGCCGTGGCCGCCTCCGCCGACGAGCTCGCCCACCACGCCAAGCAGCGCAAACAGGTGCTGCTCATCATCACCGACGGCGCCGACAACGCCTCCCGCCTCACCCTGCGCGATGCCGTCCGCCGCGTCCAGGGCCTCGCCGGCCCCGTCGTCTACACCATCGGCCTCCTCTACGACTCCGATCCCAAGGAAATCGACCGCGCCCGCAACGACCTCGAGACCCTCTCCAACGAGACCGGCGGCATCGCCTACTTCCCCCGCTCCCTCGACAACGTCGATGAGATCGCCTCCGAAGTCGCCCGCGACATTCGCAACCAGTACGTGGTCGGCTACCACTCCACCAAGTCCGCCAGCCTCGGCGGCTACCGCCAGATCCACGTGGAAGCCGCCGGCCCCGGCCACAAGAACCTCAGCGTCCGCACCCGCCGCGGCTACTACGCCCAGGCCGGCCAGCGCAAAGCCATGGACACCTCCGCCGACAACACCACCAAGCCCCAGCCCCCCCAACAGCAATAGCCCCGTCACACCTCCGCAAAAAGCGATCCCACCCCAGCAGCCCAGGGGTGGGCCCCCCATGCCTTCGCAGCCCCCGCGCCCCCTGTGCACTGTTCACTGTTCACTTCTTCACCCCTTCACTCCTTCACCCCTTCACCTCTCCCCCCCCCCGCCATTCCCTGTTCCCTGTTCCCTAATCCCTATTCCCTATTCCCTATTCCCTATCCCCTCCCCAAAGATTCTTCCTAACCCCCCCGCCCTCCTCCGATCTAATACGCGCATGACGAAAGACGATCACTCTCTGGTCCGGCAGGTCCTCGCCGGAGACAAAGACGCCTACGGCGTACTCGTCTCTCGTCACGGAGAAACCATGTTCCGCGTCGCATTCCGCATCACCGAGAGCGAGCCCGATGCCGAAGAGGTCGTCCAGGAGACCTTCCTCCGCGCCTACCGCTCCCTCCCCGCCTTCGACGCCCGCTCCGACTTCCGCACCTGGATCTACCGCATCGCCGTCAACTGCGCCCTGCAGCTCCTCAACCGCCGCAAAGCCGAGGCCGCCGTCCCCATCGCCGAGGAGTACGACGAAGAACGCCCCGGCCTGCAACTTGTCCACCGCGGCGCCGGCCCCGATCGCCTCCTCCTTGATAAGGAGATCGAGCACCGCCGTCACGCCGCCATGGAGAAGATGACCTCCGACGAGCGCCTCGCCTTCGTCCTCCGCCACATCGAAGGCCGCTCCACCGACGAGATCGCCGCCGCCCTGGACATCACGCCCAACAACGCCAAGCAGGCCGTCTTCCGCGCCGTGCAAAAAATGCGCCGCTCTCTCGCGCCCCTGTGGGTAAAGTCATGAAGCACCTGACCGACGAACAGCTCATCGAACACTACTTCGGCGAAGGCGCCAACCGCGTCATGGTCGAAACCCACCTGCGCATCTGCAGCCGCTGTGAGCAGGTCCTCGAAGACATCACCTCCGCCCTTGAAGTCCGCGGCCCCGAGCCCCCCGCCCGCGATGCCCAGTACGGCGATCGTCTCTGGCAATCCATCCAGGCTCCGCTCACGCCCTATCCTGGCGACCCCCGCCGCGCCCGCTTCTCCTGGCGCATCTCCTGGCCGCGCACTCCATGGCCCTCCCTCGTTCTCGCCGGAGCCTGCCTTCTCGCTCTCGCCGCCGCCTTCTTCAGCGGGTCTCTCTGGGAACGTCTCCGCCCGCATCCCAACCAGGCCGCCAACTCCGCTCAGGCCCCCGCCCAGGTCAAGGAGCGCGTCGTCCTCGTCATCCTCGGCGACCACCTCGACCGCAGCGAGCGCCTTCTCGTCCAGCTCAACCACGCCGGCGCCGCCACCCCGCAATCCGTCGATGCCCTCCGCGCCGAGGCTCGCCAGATGCTCCCCGATAACCGCCTCTACCGCCAGGCCATCTCCGCCCAGAGCGACCCCACCATGACCGCCGCCCTCGATCATCTCGAGCGCGTCCTGCTTGAGGTCGCCAACGCCCCTGACCAGCTCGACCCCGACGACATCGCCCGCATCGAGCACGAGATGAACACCGACTCGCTGCTCTTCCAGATCCGCGTCCTGCGCGCTCGCACCACCCAGGCCCAAACCGCCTCCGCCTCCCGGAAAGGATCCATCTAATGAACGCCCAAACCGTCCTTCGCAATCTTCTCTTCTCCGCTGCTCTCTGCCTCGCCCTGCTGCTCCCGGCCCGCGCCGCCGCGCTGCACTTCCAGGGCATCCTCATCAACGACGAGCTCAGCCTCACCAGCCCTGAGCCCCTCGCCGACGACACCCGCGAAGAACAGCTCTACTCCGACGCCACCCGCGCCATCAATGAGAGCCGCTGGTCCGACGCCGAGCCTTTGCTCAAACAGATCTCCGCGCTCCACGGCCGCCGCTCCGATGCCGCCCTCTACTGGAAGGCCTACGTCAAGAGCAAGGAAGGCAACTCCGCCGCCGCCCTCGCCTCCTGCGACAGCCTGCGCAGCAACTACCCCCAGAGCACCTGGCTCAAAGACTGCTCCGCTCTCGCCATCGAGATCCACGGCCAAACCGGCAACCCCGTCGTCCCCCAGGCCGAGTCCGATGAAGAGCTCAAGCTCCTCGCCCTCAACTCCCTCATGCAGAGCGGCAATCCCAACGCCCTGCCCCTGCTCCAGCACATCATCGAGGGCCAAAGCTCGGAGCGCCTTAAGGAGCGCGCTCTCTTCGTCCTCGCGCAGAACCAGTCCAAAGAGGCGCACGACCTCCTCGGTCAGATCGTGCGCGGCGAAAAAGATCCCAACCTGCAGATCAAGGCCATCCGCCTGCTCGCCGCCGCCCAGGGCTCCGGCTCTGCTGAACTCCTCCTCGGCATCTACAACAAGTCCACCGACCGCAACGTCAAGAAGGCCGTGCTCGACTCCTACCTCATCATGAACGACCCCGAGCGCGTCACTCAGGCCGCCCTTCACGAATCCGATCCCGAACTCCAGCGCCACGCCATCCACGAGCTCGGAGCCATGGGCGCCGTCTCCCGCCTCTCCGAAATCTACAAGTCCACCTCCAGCAAAGAGGTCAAGTCCGACATCCTCAACTCCTACGTCGCCGCCGGCCCCAAAGGCGGCGATGCCCTCGCCGCCATCGCCTCCTCCGAACAGGATCCCGACCTCCGCCGCCGCGCCATCCGCAACATGGGGCCCACCGGAGGCTCTCCCGCCACGCTCGTCGCCATCTACAACAAGTTCTCCGATGAAGAGTCCAAGAAAGCCGCGGCCGACGCGCTCTTCGTCGCCGGCGATGCGCACGACCTCGTCGCCCTCGCGCGCAGCGAGAAAGACCCCGAAGCCCGCAAGAACCTCGTCAACAAGCTCGCCATCATGCACGACAAGGAAGCCACCGACTACATGGTCGAACTGCTCAACAAGTAGGAGGGCCCGTCATGCCCAGCGTCATGATCCGGAGGACACACTCATGAAAACCCTATTCCCCGCTTCCCTGCTCTTCGCGCTGGCCGCGGCCCTGCCCGCGCCCGTCAGCGCCCAGCAGCCCAAAGTCAGCAACGCGCAGGTCAAAGTCGAGGCCCTCGATGGCGGCCTCTCCGCCACCGTCGACCGCATCCGCCACTCTGCTGATCGGGTCTGGATCGGCTACCAGATCGCGGCCCTCCCCGGCCATCACATCGCCGCCTGCTCTGACTGGAATCACTCCGACAACAACAGCGACGACTGCTGCGGTGAGTTCCGCCTTGAAGACGATCAGGAGACCCACGTCAACCGCGAGCCGCAGGAGCCGCAGAACGTCTACGTCCTCCTTCGCTATGAGAAGGCCTCTCCCGTCCGCGTCCGCATCGCCGGCGCGGGCTGCCGCCTCAACGCCGGCGGCGTCAACTTCTCCTGGCTCCCCCAGGTCACCCCGCAGGACTCCCTCGCCCTCCTCGCCACCCTCGTCAACCAGCAAGCCGACGATCACCGCGTCATGGAAGGCGCGCTCTTCGCCATCAGCGCCCACGCCGCGCCCGAGGCAACTAGCACCCTCGTGCAGATCGCCACCTCCGCCTCCTCCGAACACCTCCGCGAGCAGGCCGCCTTCTGGCTCGGCGTGCAGCGCGGCCACGAGGGCTTCCTCGCCCTTAAATCTCTCGAAGAAAAATGGTCCGGCGACGCCCGCCTCCGCGAGAAGCTCACCTTCGACTTCTCCCAGAACTCCGATCCCGGCGCCGAAGATGAGCTCATCCGCATGGCCAAAAACGACCCCGAAGCGAAGGTCCGCGGACAGGCCCTCTTCTGGATCGCGCAGAAGGCCGGCAAGCACGCCACCCAGACCCTCACCGAGTCCATCCAGAACGACCCCGAAACCGACGTGAAGAAGAAAGCGGTCTTCGCCCTCTCCCAGCTCCCCAAAGACGAAGGTGTCCCCCAACTCATCCACGTCGCCGAAACCAACACCAACCCCGCCGTCCGCAAAGACGCCTACTTCTGGCTGGGCCAGTCCCAGGACCCCCGCGCCCTGGCCTTCCTCGAGCAAGTGCTTAAAAGATAGGGAACAGGGAACAGGGAACAGGGATCAGTGGTCAGTGAACAGTGGACAGGGATCAGTGCTCAGTGAACAGTGCTCGCCGACCCCCCGATCCCTGCCCCCCGATCTCCGCCCCCAACCCCTGATCTCTCCCTCCGCCACAGACCTGTCATCCCGTAGCGCAGCGAAGGGATCTGCAGTTGCTGTTGTTGTTGCCTTTTTCATGCATCACAGGCAAACTCCACTTTCCACAGCCCCCTCCCCCCCACAAACCTGTCATCCCGCAGGCAGTTGTCTTGCCTCTAACAACCGTGGTCCCGATCACAGCACCCCGCGGTGCTCCCTGACTAATCTCCCATCATGGCCGAGCGCATCTATTACACCTACATCATGGCCAGCCGCAGCCGCACCCTCTACATCGGCGTCACAAGCAACTTGCACAAGCGCGTCTTCCAGCACAAGTGGAAGGAGCATGGCGGCTTCACCGCCCGCTACAACTGCGACCGCCTCGTGTGGTTCGAGCGCCACAACGATATCGGTATCGCCATCGCCCGCGAAAAAGAACTGAAAGACTGGAGACGTTCCAGGAAGATCGCACTCATCGAATCCATCAACCCCGCATGGACTGATCTCAGCCGCGAATGGTACGAATACGAGCCCGCCGACTACCGGCGCGCCCTCGACCGCATGAACAACTGACTCCGTTCCTCCAAAGAGGAGTCATCCCGCAGCGCAGCGAAAGAATCCGCCCTGAAAACTCCTTCCGTACCACAAAGTCCCGCTCCCCCACAAACCTGTCATCCCGTAGCGCAGCGAAGGGATCTGCAGTTGTTCCTCCTTCTGCTCTTCAAGAGCGCATCGTTTACGGCCACCCTCAACTGCACCCTCTACAATCCCCAACGGCCCTGCCATCCCGTAGCCGCAGCGGAGGAATCCGCCCTGAATATTCCTTCAGTACCACAAAGTCCCGCTCCTCCAAAGAGGTGTCATCCCGCAGCGCAGCGAAGGGATCTGCAGTTGCCGTTGTTGTTGCCTTTTTCATGCATCACAGGCGAAACTCCACTTTCCACAGCCCCCCCACAAACCTGTCATCCCGCAGCGCAGCGAAGGGATCTGCAGTTGCCGTTGTTGTTGCCTTTTTCATGCATCACAGGCAAAACTTTGCCACCGCCGACCCCCTGAACGAGGCCGCGTGCTCCGCCAACGTTCACTCCACCACCCCTTTACTCCCTCACGGTTTATTACTACAAATGTAGTATCAATTCGCCACGAAAATTTAGCGAAAATGTGATCTAAATCACAAACTCATCCTCATCCCGCCTCAACCAATAACCAGGCATCGATTCCCCTTCCCGACCCGTGCCCTCCAAATTCCTGTCAAGCCCCTGCCAGCCTGTGGAAAATTGCCAGAATCGCCTAACCGCTGATGCCACAATCCTTTCCGCCCCAAAAATAGATCCGCGAAATCCGCGAAAACATTGGGGATTAATTCTCTGAACCTGCCACACTATATCTAGAGCAGCAAAAGAGCCCCTCCCGGAGACTTCCCGGAGGGGCTTTGCCGTTTTCGCGGCACAAAAGGAGCGCCCAAATGCCTAACTCGCTCATTTGGAAGGAAGCACCCGCAGCCCTCGACTCGCAGGCCCTCGGCCCAGGACGCCGCCATCCGGTGATTTATCTCACATTCAACGCGCAAAACCGCCACTTTTGCTCCTAACCCCATGACCGCAAACCGCTTACCCGTTTTTTCTTGCGCGCGCCCGCCAAATTCCAAAAAGGGAGGCCCGACCCCCAATGAGTAGAATTCTCCTCGTACCGCCCCGCAATGGACCCGTACCCGATGGATGTTCGCGCCACTGGAACCTCCGTGTCTGCCGGACCGATCGAAGTCAGGATCGGGGAGGAGCAGCCGCGGGTCTTCGCCGCGGCGTTTCACATCGGGCGCGCGGCGGAGTGCGAGGTTGCGATCCCCAACAGCTATGTCAGCCGCATGCATGCGCGGGTGGCGCCGGAGGCGGGCGGCTGGCGGGTCACGGACCTGAACAGCAGCAACGGGATCTTCTGGCGCGGCAACCGGGTGGCGGAGGTTCTGATCGCGGCCAGCGAGGTCGTGCGGCTGGGGATCGAGGGGCCGGAGCTGGCCTTCCGCGTCCAGGAGCCGCCCAAGCCCGCCTCCGACATGGAGGCCTACGTCAAGCGCTACTTCCAGGAGCCGGCGGAAGGGGAGGCTGTCGGGGAGCACACCCGCTACATCCGGATGGCGTACGCCCAGGTGCAGTCGCAGCAGAAGCAGGCGCACACCAAGCAGAAGCGCATCCTGTTCGGGGCGATCGGAGGGCTGGCGCTGATCGGGCTGATGGTGGGGCTGTATGCCCTGCGGCTGCAGCGCGAGGCGCAGCACCAGCGGGAGCTGGCGCGCAACATCTTCTATGCCATGAAGTCGCTGGACGTGGAGATTGCCACCGCGGAGCAGGCGGCCATGACGGCGGACCCGGCGAAGGGGCAGGCCACGGTCGCCCGCTACGAGGGACGCCGCCGGGAGATGCAGCAGAACTACGACCAGTTCCTTGCCACGCTGCACATCTACGACGCCAAGAGCACGGAGCAGCACCGGCTGATCCTGCGGGTGGCGCGCATCTTCGGGGAGTGCGAGCTGGACATGCCGCCGGACTTCGAGAACGAGGTGATGCGCTACATCAAGATGTGGCAGTCGACCGGGCGGTTTGCGCGCGACGTCCAGGCGGCGAGGGACAAGGGCTACACGCGGACGATTCCGGATGCGCTGTTGAGCCGGGGCCTGCCGGTCCAGTTCTTCTACCTGGCGATGCAGGAGAGCGATTTCGATCCGTATCGCAGCGGGCCGCTGACGCGGAAGGGGTACGCCAAGGGGATGTGGCAGTTCATTCCCGAGACGGCGGTGAAGTATGGGCTGCACCTGGGGCCGCTGGTGGACCTGGGCCGCGCCGATCCCGGGGACGAGCGCGATCATGCGGAGAAGGCGACCGACGCCGCGACGCGCTACATCCAGACGCTGTACAGCACGGATGCGCAGGCCTCGGGCCTGCTCGTGATGGCCTGCTACAACTGGGGCGAGGGGCAGGTGCTGCCGCTGGTGCGGGGCATGCCGGCGAACCCGCGGGAGAGGAACTTCTGGAAGCTGCTGGCGAACCATCGCGACCAGATCCCCAAGGAGACCTATGACTATGTCTTCTACATCACCTCGGCGGCGGTGATCGGGGAGAACCCGCGGCTGTTCGGATTCGACTTCGACAATCCCCTGGAAGCGCGCTAAACGGTCCGCAACCTGAGACACGGTCCGGGGCGATTGGCAGCGCATCCCGCACCGGGCGCATCATACGCCCCTAAGAAAGACCGACAGAACGAAGTTGGATTTGCGGGCTCATCGATGTCGATATCTCCCTCCATGCTGCAACGCGCGACGTGGGGAGAGCTGCGGACCGTGCTGATGTTTGCGCACCCCGATGATGAGGCAGTTGCGCTGGGAGCGCGGCTGGAGCTGTTTGCGGCGGCGACGCTGGTGCACGTGACAGACGGGGCGCCGCGCAACGGCGAGGATGCGCGCATGCACGGGTTTGCGAGCGTGGACGCCTACCGCGCGGCGCGCGCGGAGGAGCTGAATGCCGCGCTGAAGCGGGCCGGGCTGAGGAAGATGAAACGGGTTGCCTTACAAATCCCGGACCAGGAGGCGAGCCTTCATCTCCCCGAGATCACGGGATCGCTGTGCGAGATTCTGCAGGCAGAGACGCCCGACGTCGTGTTCACCCATCCGTACGAGGGAGGGCATCCCGACCACGATGCGACGGCGTTCGCGGTACACCGCGCCGCGGCGCGATGGGGGACGGCGGGAGGCAAGGCGCCGAGGATCGTGGAGGCGGCTTTCTATCATCTTGGATCGAAGGGAATCGAGACAGGGAGGTTTCTTGGATCGCAGCAGGAGACGGAGGCCATCCATTTCGATCTCTCTCCCGTGGAGCGGGAGAGGAAGCAGGAGATCCTTGCGTGCTTTCCCTCACAGCAGGGAACGCTCCGCCTGTTCCCGCTGGACCGGGAGAGCTACCGGATTGCACCGGAGTATGACTTTCACGCGCCGCCGCATGAGAGGCCGGTGTTGTACGAGAACTTTCCGTGGGGGATGACCTCCTCCCGGTTTTGCGAGCTGACCCAGGCCGCGGATGAAAGGGCGATGCACTCATGCCGATGACGGTTTTGAGCCTCGCGTATCCGTTCGCGGTGGTGGGACCGAACTCGGTGGGCGGGGCGGAGCAGATTCTGACCGAGCTGGATCAGGGGCTG
Organism: Acidobacteria bacterium AB60; assembly: GCA_008682415.1. Lineage (GTDB taxonomy): Bacteria > Acidobacteriota > Terriglobia > Terriglobales > Acidobacteriaceae > Telmatobacter. The sequence goes on from VANK01000013.1 coordinate 157,385, forward strand.
GTGAAGGCGGGTCATCGTTCGCTGGTAATCGCGTGCATGGGTTCGAGCGCAACAGGGAAGCTGCTTGCACTGCCGGCTTTCAACTATCGGACCGAGGTGGAGAGGGAGCGGCTGTGGCGAAGGGCGCATGTGGAGCACGCGGTGAGCGAAGCGCTCGCAGCGAATGATGTAGACCTGATCCATGTACACGACCTGAACTTTCACGAGTACCGGTTGCCGTACGAGGTTCCGGTGCTGGTGACGCTGCACATGCCCATCTCGTGGTATCCGGCGGATGTGTGGCGAAGGCTGCCGGCGAACGTGATGCTGCAATGTGTCTCCGATTCGCAGCGGCGGACGCTTCCGCCGCATTTGAAGGACGTGGCGATCATTCCCAACGGCGTGGAGCTTCACGACACAGTGGAGGAGCGGCGCGATTTTGCGCTGGTGCTGGGGCGGATCTGCCCGGAGAAGAATCAGCACGAGGCGCTGGAGGCCGGATTCCAGGCGGCCACGCCGGTGGTGATCGGGGGGAAGGTGTTTCCGTGGAAGGCGCACACCGATTATTTTCATGAGCGGCTGATGCCGTTGCTGAACGAGGCGCGGGGCGGGGTGCAGCATCGTTATTGCGGCCCGCTGCCGGAGGGGCGGAAGCGGCGGCTGCTGGCGCAGGCGAAGTGCCTTCTGCATCCGACGCTGGCGCCGGAGACGAGTTCGCTGGTGGGGATGGAGGCTCTGGCCGCGGGAACGCCGGTGATTGCGTACCGTTCCGGGGCACTGCCTGAGATTGTGGATGACGGGGTGACGGGCTTTCTGGTCAGCAATGCAGGGGAGATGGCGGAGGCGATAAAGCAGTTGGGCAAGATCCGGCACGAAGATTGCCGGGCGGCGGCGGAGGAGCGGTTCTCGCGGGAGCGGATGGTGCGGCAGTATCTGAGCCTGTACGCAGGAATTCTGCGGAACCGGGTTCCGGAGACGATGCATGCCTGAGGGCCCGGGGATGGAACTGCTGCAGAGCACCCGTGCGCTGGAGTCGTTTGAAGAGACGTGGCGGCTGCTATGGGATGAGGATGGAGGGGCGACTCCGTTTCAATCGCCGGCGTGGCTGATTCCCTGGTGGCATCAGTTTGGGACGATGGATTTGCGCGCGGTCGTGCTGGAGCGGCAGGGAAGGCCGCTTGGCCTGTTGCCGTTCTACGTCTATCGCGAGCCGACGACGGGGGAGCGGCAGCTTCTTTTGCTGGGCGCGGGGACGACGGATTATCTGGACGGCGTGTTCGGGAAGGATTGCCGCGTGGAAGATGTGGAGGCAGGGCTGCGCCAGCTGCTGCAGATGGATGGATGGGATGCGCTGTATGCCGGGCAGCTACGCGCGAGTTCGCTGCTGGCGCAGGCGTTGCGGCGCGGCGCAGGAACAACGGCTTTTGCTACCGAATCCTGCGCGCGGATGCCGGCAGTAGGAATCGAGGGGCTCCCCGGCAAGATCCGGCAGACAGCGCGGTACTATGGCAATCGCGCGCGGCGCGCGGGGGATCTGCGATTCGAGGTTGAGCGAGACCGATCAGGCGCAGAGGGCCAAGGCTGGCGGACAGCGTTCGACGACCTGGTGAGGCTGCACACGGAGCGGTGGGAGGAGCGCGGGGAGGCGGGGATCTTTGCTGACCCGAGGGTGGTGGCCTGCCATCGCGAGGCGATTCCGCGATTGCTGGAGAGCGGGCTTGGCTGGGTGGCATCGCTGCGCCTGAGCGGTGACCCGATGGCCGTGTGTTACGTGCTGGTGGATGCTGAGGGGCGAGCGGAGCGAACGGCGTACCTGTACCTGGTTGCGCATGCGACGCGCTATGCGGAGTTGCGGCCGGGCACGCTGGCGATGGCCAGGCTGCTTGGCTACGCGACGGAGCAGGCCATTGCGACGCTGGACGTGCTGCGCGGCGAGGAATCGTACAAGAGGCATTGGCATGTGACGCGGGTGCCGACCTGCGGCGTGACGGTGCGGAGGGAACGGAAAGTTATAGCGGCGTGAATGAGGGACTAGGGACGAGTGGTCAGTGATCAGTGGTCAGTGGTCAGTGGTCAGTGAAACAGGGAAGAGTGAGGAAATGAAAGGGTGAAAGGGTGAAAAGGTGAAGAAGTGAAAAGGTGAAAAGGTGAAGAAGTGAAAAGATGAAAAGGTGAAGAAGTGAAATGGTGAAAAAGACCGGAAGTCAAGCGCTGTAAAGTTCCGGCGCACAGGAAGGGATGCCGGTTCCGGCGCGTCCGTCGCGCTGCGCGCGCAGACACCGCATGAGTTCCTCGAGATGAGGCAAGCCGGAGAGAAGGCCCATGGCCGCGATGATGGCAAGCAGTTGCGGGACGGGGACGGGGGGCTTGCGCCAGCGGAGGCGGAAGTCGGGCTTGTGGGCACCGAGGCCGAAGAGGGCGAGGAACTGGTCAGGGTAGAGGCAGGCGAGGGTGGCGACGATCTGGAACGGGATGCTCTGCATGTAGCTGTGGGTGTGCTGCTCGCGAGGATAGATGACGCGCCGTGAAGAGGTGTAGGTGACATCGCAGGCGACGGTGATGTCGTGAACGAGCCAGCCTGCGCTCATGAGCGCGAGAGAGCCGGCATTCATTTCAAGCAGGAGTCCGATGAGGATGGGGGCACCGGCTTCGGCCATCATGAGCAGGTGCATGACGGATTCTTTGGCGCCGCTAGTGGTTTCGATGCTGGTCTGGCGATGCCAGAGCCAGTCGAGAAAGCCGACGGCCGACCAGAGGGGCATGATGACCCAAGTGATGTAGCGCCGGGCCACGTCGTCCGCAGCGTTGCGTGATTGTTCGTCCGGAGAGTTTGGGGGCGCCTGTGGCGCGGGACGCGAGGCAGTGGCGCGGCGCGCGCTCCGCACCAGGGCAGCGCCCGCAGCGGCGCCGAGGACTGCGGAGACGATGGTTCGGGTGGACATTTTCTGACTCCTACGGGGATGAAGACCGTTTGGTGCAACAGGTGGGATGCGGTGGAGGGAGGCGGGGATACGGGGGGCGGAGGGACTATTTGCCGGGGCGCGGCTGGGGATTGACGTAGATGAACTTCACCGCGGGATAGCGTTGCTGGATTGCGTTCTGGATGCGGTCGACGCTCTGCATCAGGTCACCGGCCTTCTGTTCGGGGTCGAAGTCGCCGTCGATGGCGAGGAGGATGGTGTCGGGGCCGAAGTGCATGGTGTGGGTTTGGCGGATGTTGAGGAACTTTTCTTTGCCGGTGGCGAGGTTGCGGATGGAGCGGTTCACCTCGTCATTGACGCTCTCGCCGATGATGGGATCGCGATTCTGGGTCATGAGGAAGACGGCGGAGGCGGCGAGCAGGAGTCCGATGAGTACGGCGGCGACGCCGTCGGCGCGCAGCCAGGCGTGACGCTGCAGGGTGATGCCGGCGAGGGCGATGAACTCGCCGAGCGCTCCCACGAGATCTTCAAAGACGACGAAGAGGATGGCGGGATCTTTGGATTCGTCGATGGCATTCCAGAAGCGTTTGCCGCGGTTTTTGCGATGGAACTGGAGGAGGCTGAAGGAGAGGCTGGACAGATCGAAGGCGGCGCCGCAGAGGAGGGCGGCGAGCGCCCACGCGAAGTGGGTGATGGGCGCGGGGTGAAGGATGCGGTGCAGGCCTTCGAGGACGGCTCCGCAACCGCCGACAGCGAAGACGGAGCAGGAGACGATGAGCGACCAGAAGTAGAGCTCTTTGCCGTGGCCGAAGGGATGCTGTTCGTCGGGGGGACGGCGGCTGCGCTTGACTCCATAGAGCAGGAGGATGTCATTGCATCCGTCGACGGCGGAGTGGACTGCTTCAGAGAGGGTGCCGGAGCTTGCGGAGAGGGAACCGGCGAGGAGCTTGGCCGCGGCGATGGCGAAGTTGGCGAGGATGGCGCCGATCACCGCGGCGTTAGTGGGTTTGGCCATGGGCGGGTCCGATCAGACGGGCATGCGTCCGCCGGTGGCGCCGTAGATTTCTCCGGTGACGTAGCTGGCGTCGTCGGAGGCGAGGAAGACGAAGATGGAGGCCATCTCCACGGGCATGGCGGGGCGCTTGAAGGCGGTGTTCTCGCCGAAGGATTTGACTTTCTCTTCGGGCATGGTGGAGGGGATGAGGGGCGTCCAGACGGGACCGGGAGCGACGCCGTTGACGCGGATGCCGCGTTCGGCGGCGAGCTTGGCGCAGCTCTTGGTGAGGTTGACGAGGGCGGCTTTGGTGGCGGCGTAGGGGACGAGGGACTGGGCGGGATCGAAGGCCTCGATGGAGCAGGTGTTGAGGATGACGCCGCCGGGCTTCATGCGGGCGATGGCGGCCTGGGTGAGGAAGAAGGTGCCGTAGACGTTGGTGCGGAAGGCGGCGTCGAATTCGTCTTCGGGGATGTCTTCGAGTTTTTGATAGGTTCGCTGGAAGGCGGCGTTGTTGATGAGGATGTCGAGGCGGCCGAACCGGGAGAAGGCCTGATCGACGAGTTGGGCGCAGAAGGATTTGCTGCGGACGTCGCCGGGGTTGGCGGCGATTTTGCCGCCGGCGGTTTCGACGAGGCGGATGGTTTCCTCGGCGTCCTGTTGTTCTTCCGGGAGGTGAGCGAAGACGATGTTGGCGCCTTCCTTGGCGGCGCAGAGAGCGATGGCGCGTCCGATACCGGAGTCGGCGCCGGTGATGAGGGCGGTGCGGCCGCGGAGCTTGCCGTGCCCGACGTAGGAGGATTCGCCGTAGTCGGCTTGCGGGGAGAGCTGGTTGGAGCTGCCGGGGGGCGCCTGTTTGGTGGTGTGCATGGGGGGCTTGGCGAAGCGCTCGCGGGGATCCTGGGGCTCGCGAATGGTTTTTTCTTCGGCAGTGATCATGATGGCTGGACCTCTCGGGTGGCGTGGAGGGAGTGATTGGCGGTCCACGCGACAGGTCACAGAGATGCGGGAGGTGGGGCGCAAGTTGGCCCTGAGGGGCGACCACTTGATGGAGGACATTGAAGCCGAGGCCGGACCCCCGCGGTGGGCCCGGGTGGGTTTATTGGATGGGGACCAGGAGTTCTGTCTGGAGCTGAGCTTCGGGTGTCGTGCGCGGGTCGTTGAGGTAATTCTCGATGCAGAACTCGGGGCGCAGAGCAACGTTGGCTTCGGCGAGGGTTTTAAAGATGTGATCGAAGGCCGGCCAGATCTGCGTGTAGGGTCCGGTCAATAGGAAGCGCGCGTATCTGCCGCTCTTAATCGTGCGCCGCTGCAAAGGAGAGGGAAGATCGCCTGGAATTTCGGCGAGAGCGATGCCGGCCTGGTAGATCATGGCCTCTTCCCCGGGGCTTGATTTATCGATGCCGCTTACGCCGAGGTACTCGCGAATGTGTCTTTGTTCCAGGCGGGGGGTATATTTCGACAGCTCCTCCCAGAGGGGTGGTGCGATCTCGGCGAAGGGTCCGCGGTTTTCGAGGAAGACGTAGTGGGTGATGGGGCGAGTGACAGCTTCGAAATCGGGTGTCAGGTTCACGTGGGCCTCCTTCAGGCGTCTTGGTTGAGTCAGATCGTAGATGAGGGTGTCTTGCTGGTCTTTTCCAAGATTGCGAAAACCGCCGGGCGCGAGGTCGAGTGTTTTGCGAATCGTCTTATTGAAAGCGGCGGAGGTTTCGTAACCCACGCTCAGGGCGATCTCTGTGACGCTCACCTCGGAGTCTTCCTGGAGGAGACGAAGGGCGGTGGCGAGGCGAAGGCGGCGAATGAACTCGAATGGAGTCTCCCCCACGTAGGCCTGGAAGAGGCGGAGGAAGTGGAATGAGGAGGAGCGGGCTTCGCGGGCGATGCGGGGCAGGGACAAGGGCTGGGCGAGATTCAGGCGGATGAAGCGCTGCGCCCGCAGGATCTGGGAGCGGTGGAAGTGGCTCTGATGGGATCGCTTGCTGGTCATTGCTTCTTGAATCCTTGCGGGGAGTCTAGCGTGTCGGGATTGGGACGGGCTTTTCCCGGAATGCGAAATTGCACGTCCGGGTAAGCAGCTTTCTCATTTGTTCGCCTATTTCCGAGGGAATAAGTCATGAGGCACCGCGTCGATTGTTGAACATCCTCTCCGCCCCTCGCGCCATCTCAGCAGTCAATCGCATTTGTTCGGATTTTGACGCGGGGCGGGAATGCATTTCGTCATCTTCGGACTCACGGCCACCTCCTCCTGGGGAAACGGCCACGCAACACTGTGGCGGGGATTGATGAAGTCGCTTGCACGCCGAGGCCACACGGTTACGTTCTTCGAACGGGACGAGCGATATTATGCGGCGGCGCGGGACGGATGGGAGACACCAAAGGGCGTGTCGATCCGGTTATACGACTCGCTTGAGAAGATTCGGCAGGAGGCGAGCCGGGAATTGAATCAGGCCGATGTGGGGATGATGACGAGCTACTGCCCGGAGGCCGATCTTGCGTCGAAGCTGCTGCTCGATTCGAATTCTGCGGTGCGCGCCTTTTATGACCTTGACACGCCAGTGACGCTGCATGGTTACAAGGCAGGCAGGGAGGTTCCTTATCTTCCAGAGGGAGGGTTGGGGGATTTCGATCTGGTTCTGAGCTTCACGGGCGGCAAGGCGCTGGATGATCTGCGCGTGCTGCTTCACGCCCGGCAGGCTCTGCCGCTTCACGGATGGGTGGATCCGGATACGCATGCGCCGGCGGAGCCGCGGGAAGAGTTGCGGGGGATTCTGGGGTACCTGGGAACGTTCGCGAAGGATCGTCAAGGCGCCCTGGTGGAACTTTTTGTGCAGCCCGCGGCTCGTTTGGCGAGGGACAGGTTCGTTCTCGCCGGAGCGCAATACCCGGAGGACTTCCCATGGGGACCGAATCTCTATTTCGTACAGCATCTTGAACCGGCGTTGCACTCCTCGTTCTTCAGTTCGACGAAGGCTACGCTGAACGTGACGCGAGCGGCCATGGCGGAGTACGGGTTTTGCCCGTCAGGGCGGCTCTTTGAGGCAGCCGCATGCGGCGCCTGTATCCTGAGCGACTCGTGGGATGGAATCGAGACCTTCTTCCAGCCGGGGTCGGAGATTTTGCTGGTGAGGAACTGTGAAGAGGTAATCGCGGCTTTGGGCAAGGAAGACGCAGAACTTCGCCGCATTGGCGCCCTCGCGCGGCAACGCGCCCTCGAGGAGCATTCTGCGGATCATCGTGTTCGGACCTTGGAAACTTATTGCCAACTGGCGGCTGGAACTTCGGTACAGCCGCTCGCCGCGGGAGTGCTCGGAGGGGACGATTGATGTGGGGCATTATTCCAGCGGCCGGATCGGGAAGCCGCATTCAGCCGCTGGCGTTCTCAAAAGAGCTGCTGCCGGTTGGAAACCGGATGGCGAACGGTCGCGAGGAACCACGCGCAGTCAGCGAATACCTGGTGGAGCGCATGATTGCGGGCGGAGCCGACAAGCTGTGCTTTGTGATTGCGCCGAACAAGACCGACATTCTGGAGTATTACGGAGGGCGCCAGTGGGGAGCGGAGATTGCATTCGTCTGCCAACCGCGTCCCTGCGGGCTCTGCGATGCGATCTTCCGAGCAGCTTCCTTTATTCATGAGAGCGAGACGGTGGTGATCGGACTGCCGGATACGATCTGGCAGCCGGAGGACGCGTTGCGGCAACTCCCCGACGACGAGCTGTCGTTCCTGCTGTTTCCGGTGGAGCACCCCGAGCTGTTCGACGCGGTGGAAACCGATGAAGACGGGCGGGTGCGGAGAGTTCACGTCAAAGCGCCGAGCGCTCCCACGCGCTGGATCTGGGGAGCGATCAAGATGCCCGGCAGCGTGTTCCACGCCCTGCATGCGCTGTGGTCACGGTCCGATCGCGGCGACGAGTTCTTCGGCACGCTGGTGAATGCGTGGATTGACGAGGGTGGACGAGCGAAGGGCATTCGGGCAGGGACCAGCTATATCGACACGGGGACTCTGAGCGGGTACCGAGCGGCAATGGGGATGCTGGGTACGCGGGAGGAGCAGTTCGGATCTTCGATGAGCAAGGAGGAGGGCACCAGTGGCAACGAGTTCGCGATCGGCGACTATCGATGAGACGCAACAGTTGAGGGAGCGAATCGAGGCACTCGGACCGTGGTTTCATAATCTGCGCCTCAACGGGGTGGAGACCGCACCCTTTCACTATCTGGGCGACTATCCCCAGGCGAAGTTTGCGTCGTTCCGCCATGTGATTCCGGAAGATCTGACGGGCAAGACGGTTCTGGATATCGGATGCAATGCCGGCTTTTATTCCCTGGAGATGTATCGCAGAGGTGCGAGCCGGGTAGTGGGAATTGACTCCGACGAACGATATCTATCGCAAGCACGGCTGGCGGCACAGGTGACGGGCGCCAGGATCGAATTCCGGCAAATGTCGGTTTGGAATGTAGCCGAGCTGAGGGAGAAATTCGATCTGGTGATTTTCATGGGGGTGTTGTATCACCTGCGGCACCCGCTGCTTGCACTCGACCTGATTCATGAACATGTAGCGCGGGACCAGATGCTGTTCCAGAGCATGCAGCGAGGGAGCACCGACGTGTTGTGCCCGGAGCCCGACTACGACTTCCACGAGAGCCGGCAGTTTGACGAGCCCAGCTACCCGAAGCTGCATTTTGTGGAGCACAGGTACGCCCACGACGAGACGAATTGGTGGATTCCGAACCGCGCGTGCGTGGAGGCGATGCTACGTTCCTCGGGTTTCAGCATCGAGGCGCAACCAGAAGGGGAAGTATATCTGTGCCGGTGGCAGCCGGTGAGTGTCCCTCCCGACGGGCCGCATGCGGTCTACCCAGCGCATCCGTCTCGCAGCCATGACTGATCAGGGCCTTTTGTTATCGGCGGCGGAGCGATCGCTGGATCGGCGCAGGCTGGAGGAATCCGTCGACCTGTTCTTCGAAGCCGAGAAGATGGGCGCCGATGCCGACAGATGCGCGGCCGGCCGATGGATGGCCTGGATGTTACTGGGCAGATTTTCGAACGCGTGGGAAGAGAGCGACGCAATTCGGCGCCGAGGCGCGCCTGACCCTCATCGCTTCTGGAATGGGCAAGAGGTGGGGGGGAAGGTCGTGATCGTGCGCTCGTTGCATGGCCTGGGGGACGCGATACAAAATTTGCGATTTCTTCCATTGCTGCGACAGAGGGCTTCCCGCGTCCTTCTGGAAGTACCTCCAAGTCTTGTGGAGATTGCGAGGGGAATTCCCGGGCCGGACGAAGTCGTTTCATGGGGCAACTCATTCACTCAGCGCGAAGGGGCCTGGGACGTCCAGATGGAGGTTACGGAACTGCCCTATTGGATGCGATGCCAGGTGGAGGATCTTCCGCTGGCAACGCAGTACCTGCGAATACCGGATGTCCACGCGCGGTGCGCGTCCAGGTGGCTGGGCGGTGCACCGCATCCGCGCATCGGGATTGCGTGGGCTGCAGGAGAGTGGAACCCGGCGCGATCGATCAGTTTATCGGAGATGACGCCGCTGTTCGATGAGTCTGACCTGACGTTCTGGAATATTCAGGGAGGAAGCATTCGCGCGGAATGGGAAGGGCTGGCGTGCCGGAAGAACCTGAAGGATGTGCCCGAGCTTTGCGCGGATGCGGGTGTTCTGCCGCTGGCGGCATTTATTTCGCAGTTGGATGTGGTGATCACAGTGGATACGCTGGCAGCGCACCTGGGAGGCGCACTGGGAGTGAGGACCTGGGTGATGCTGCAGCATAAGGCGGATTGGCGCTGGATGACAGACCGGGAGGACTCGCCGTGGTACCCGTCGGTTCGGCTGTTCCGGCAGCCAGAAGATGGCGATTGGAAGACGGGGATCCACCGAGTCAGTGACGCGCTTGCGGGATTGCGCTCGCTGAATTCCAAGAGAGCGGCCTGATGAATCAGAAGAGAGCCGGGCTGGCGTGGGACGAATTCGATACCTATCTCTTCGACATTGACGGCACGCTGATTCATTGCGCGGATGCGGTTCACTACTTCGCGTTTTGCGAGGTGCTGACGGCGGTGGCGGAAAGGCCTCTCAATCTTGACGGCGTGACTGCGCATGGGAACACGGATACCGGGATCGTGCGGGATGCTCTGCGTCGCGCAGGCATTCCCGATGCCGTGTGGCGCTCGCGCTTGCCCGAGATATGCGAGCGAATGTGCATTCAGGTGGAGAGGAATGAGGGGAGTTTGCGGGTTGAGTGCCTGCCGGGCGTGAAGGAATTGCTCCGCTCTCTGCGGGGGCGTGGGGCGCACCTGGGTGTCGCAACGGGGAACCTAGAACGGATTGGTAAGCGGAAGCTGGCAGCAGCCGGAATTCTGGATTTGATTGATTTCGGCGGGTGGAGCGATTCGCTCGAGTATCGCGCGGACGTGTTTGCGCGGGCGAAGAGATTAGCGGTCGATGCAGCCGGCCCCTCTGCGCGCATCTTGGTGGTGGGCGATACGCCGGCGGACGTGCAGGCCGCCAAGGCGAATCAGTTGCCGGTGATCGCTGTGGCGAGCGGGGTGTATAGCCTGGAACAGTTGCGCAGCGAAGACGCGGACCTGTGCATTCAATCCCTGGAGGAACTGCTCGCCGTTTCATGAGGCTTGGCTGACAGACAGGTTGCGACGATCTGTTCGAATTGCAGCGCTCTGTGCGCAGACGTGTGATGAGCGAGAATCCGTTCGCGAGCCTGGCGGCCGTAGCGCGCTCGCTCCTGCTCGGGCATGGCGGTGAGGATCTGAGCGACGTCGTAGGCATCAGCGGGCAGCAGCACCTCTTGCCCTGGCGCGAGGAAATCCTCGAGACCGGGCCATGCGTCGGAGACGATGGCTGCTCCGCAGGCTGAAGCTTCAAAGAGGCGAACGGATGGAGAGTAGCCGGCTTTGACCATGTCGCTGCGCGTAAGGTTGAGTGTGAATCGAGAGGACGAATAGAACTGCGGATGTTCTTGGGGAGAGAGGTGAATGATCCGCTGAACGTTGGTTGGCCATTGAAGAGTGTCCGGGTACTGGGGACCCGCCACGATGAAGTGGGCCTCGGGGAGTGTTCGCGCGGTGTCATTCAGAAATCCTTCCAGTTTTGCCTGACGATCGGGAGCATAGGTGCCGAGATAACTCAGATCGCATTGAAAGGCTGCACGCGGAGGGAATGGCCGGTAGACGTCTGCATCCACCGAACAGTAGAAGGGGAGAGCCCGAGGTGAGCCGAATCGCGTTTCAATTTCGCGCAGGATCGGACCTCCAGTGAAGCTGAGGTAGGCGGAGTAAAAGGGAATGAGCGCGGCATCGAGATAGTCTGTTCTTCCCGCCGAGCAGAGTTGAGTGAAGGTAATGGGGGTATCGATGTCGTAGTAGAGAATTGGGTCGAAGCCGTTGTCCACGAGCGCGGTGGTCAGCGGGATGGCGTCAGGAAAATAGGAACCGATGACGATGGCGTCAGCGCCACGGCTGATGGAGAGCAAGCTGCGGGCACTTTCGCGCCAGTCGTCGTAAAGGGACACGGCGCAGAATTCTGGCTGCGGCAGATCGCGATTGTTGCGGTACCACTCGACATCTTTTTCGACGAAGAGGAGCTGGTGACCCCTTGCAGCCAGGGCCTTCAAAAGGGACCGGTACGTAGTGGCGTGTCCGTTGCCCCAGGAGGAGGTGATGGTGAGGCCATAGAACACAATTTTCATATCCGGCTGGCAGTCTCCTCTCTGGCTGCGGTGCGGTATGCCATGCGGTCCAGGAAAGCGGCCTCGGCTTGTTCGGCGCGACGAGCGTAGGTGTGGTCGCGGAGAGCGCGTTCGCGGAATCGTTTGCCGATGGCTTGCCGTTCCTCGTTGCTATGTCGGCGCAGCGCGCTCACGACGTCGTCTGCCGACCGCACGATGAGAATCTCTTTGCCAGGAGCAAAGCAATCGGCAATACCGGGCCAATCATCGCAAAGCATGCATGCGCCTGCGCCTGCCACCTCAAAGATGCGCGTGGGCGGGGAGAAGCCGAAGGAAGCCATGGAGGCGCGATTGATGTTCATGACCATTCCCGCTGAGCAATTGACGCGATTGTGATCGTCGGTGGGAACATGTCCGATCCAGCGGACGTTTGGGGGCAGGAGCTTGTCGCCCCATCCTTCTCCTCCGAGAATGAAGCGGTATTCCGGCGCCATGCGTGCGCTCTTCAGGAACAACTCTTCGACACGCGCCTCCCGGTCGGGAAGGCGGTTTCCCAGAAAGGCGACGTCGCAGGAGAGGGCCGGATCAGGCGGAACGGGATGATGAGTCTCCGGATCGAGGCCGTTGTAGATGGAGAAGTAGGCCTGAGCGCCGTGCGAGAGGTATCCAGAGCGGCTTGAGGGGCCGCCGCCATAACTGAAGATTGCATCGAAATGCGGAATCGCGCGCCGGAACGGGTCTTGGGGATTTGCGCGCAGGCGGGCGAGTGTCGCAGGGGAATCGACGTCCCAGAAGAAGCAGGCCACGGTGGAGGCTAACGCGGCGACTCGTTGTTCCAGCAGTTCGTCATCAACGCCAATGCCGCTGTGCTTGACGATGATGTCCGCGTGGGAGGCGAGTTGCAGGATGCGATCGACGTCTACTGTCGGCTCGTACACAAGAGACTGCACGAAGGAGAAGTCCCCGCGATCGCGATGCTGCTGGCGGCCGTATGCGTCGGGTTCGGCGAAGGTGACCTGGTGACCGCGCTGGGCAAGGTGCTTGTAGATGCCGCGATAGTAGGTGGCCGCGCCATTCCAATACGAGGAGACGATGCTGGATCCAAATACAAAAATTTTCACGGGAGGATCTCCTCGGAGATGAAGTCGGTGAGTTCTTCCGCACGGTGACGGCAGGTGTGCCGCGCAAGGATGGTTTCCAAACCATTGAGGGCCTGTTGTTGCGCCTTGGCAGGGTGGTTGAGCAGGCATTCGATCATTTTGAGCATCTGCTCGCCGTCTTTCGCGAAGAGAAGATCCCCGGGACGAAAGAGTTGATCGCTGTCCTGCCAGGGTGCGGAGATCAACGGAATACCGCAGGCGAGCGCTTCAAAGACACGGATGGTGGGAATGCCGGGCATGGAGGTGGCATATTGGCGACGAGGAATGTGAACTGTCAGCCGCGCGTCGGAATACAACCTGGGGGCGCACAGATTGGGGAGATAGCCTCCGTACTGAACGGAGGATGCGTGCAGCGCCTGGATGGCCTCGTCGGGGTACCGAACTCCATATATTGCGATCTTGCGATCCGGGAGCTGGGTTGCGGGCTGCAGGAGATACTCCGAGATCTCGCGGGTGCGCTCTTCATCGCCCCAATTTCCGACCCATACGAGGTCGTGCGTTTTTTCCGTGCTCGCCAGGGGGTGGAACACGGTTGTGTCCGCGGCTTCGTGGAGGACCCATACGCGCTCGATTCCAAAGCGCTCAGCGTAGACGCGGCGCAGCACTTCTCCGAAGACGAGAATGCCGTCGAACTCACGAACATTAAACAGGCTGATTTGTTGCGGGGAGGAAGAGGCTCGATGATGCGTGTCATGAAACAGGAGGCAAAACTTCAGGTTGCGGCGCAGATCGACCAGGGTGTCTGAGAGAGCGGGCGAGTTCCATTCGTGAAGGATGACCACGTCGAAGGCGGCCAGCGAGGATTTCCAGAATGCCCGGTCGGTCAGGCGCTGCGCGTCATATGTCTGAATCGTCAAATCTGGGTAAACTGCCGCAAACTGACGAAGAGACTCTTCGCCCTGCGGCTCCTTGCGCAAATTGTCAATCGACCATTCAGAGGCGGGTTCGAAACACACTGCTTCGTGGCCGAGCGATCCCAGGGCTCGAAGCAGGCCGCGCAGGAAGTGGGCATTCCCGTTGTTCCAGTCTGAACGGATCGAGTGGGCGAAATAGGCGATCCGCAGCTTACGCCGCATGTTCTGCTCTTTCTGATGGGGCGACGGTGCTTTCGAAGAGATCGAGGTAGTGGCGGGTCATCTGAGCCCTGTCGAAGGCAAGCGCACGCCGATGGGCGGATTCCCGGGCCGCGGCAAGAAGTTCCGGGGCTGCCGCCAGAGCCGAGAGGATTTCTTGGAGAGAACGCGTGTCTTCGAAGTACAACGCGCTGTCCCCCCAAACTTCGCGAAGAGATGGCAGGTCCCGCGCTACGACGGCGCATCCACAGAGGGCAGCCTCAAGCGGCGCGAGGCCGAACGGCTCATATCGAGACAGGCACAGGTAAATCGAACTGCTCTGGAACAGGTGGAGTATCTGATCACCTCCCAATTCCCCGAGGTATGTCGCAGAAGCAATTGACGGTGGCCGCCGGGCGTCTGGATGAGTCGTGCTCCCGGCGACCAGAATGGGTATTGGAGACCGCAGCGTGTGCAGAGTATCTATACCCTTGGCCTCGTCCCAGAGGCGCCCGACGGTTACCGCACACATCTTGCGGGGTGAACCGGAACCCGCCTCTACGGTTCGTCCGTTGGAGATAACGTCGCAACGTTGCGGAAGCTCGAAGGCTTGAGCCAGCTCTCGCATCATCCATCGGGTCGGTGCGATGACCGCGCTGCATTGAAGCAGTCCTGCCTGCACGGTCTCCCGGTAGGTGGCGAGCCAGTGCGATGGCGGAGGAGAGGCGCCACGGCAGGCGCGAAACCAGCTGAACACATCGCTGTGCGCGGATACGACGCACGGGATGGCGAGTTGAAGGGCTCCGTAGCAGAATTGGTTGCTGTGGATGACGTCGGGCGAGAACCGGACGGCCTCGCGCGTGAGCAGTGAGGCGCCTTCCTCGTAGACCGTCTGATTGTCTTCCATCCACTCAAGGCCGATCTCCGAAGGGCGGTAGAAGAACCGTTCCCTGTGCATCCCAGCCAGTCGTTGGCAATCATCCTGTTGCACAGGCGAGGGAAGCCGCCCGAAGCTGACGAGCGAAACTGTGCATCCGCTCTCAAGCAGTCCAGCCGCGAGTTCCTGAGTGAACGTCCAGACACCGCCGACCGTGTCTGTTGTCATCAAGACACGCATTCGAGCTCCGCCAGAGGTAGGGGCCTTTGATCCTGGATATCGCTATAGCCGCGATCTGCAAAAAGATTCAGGTAGTATGCGTGGGCCCGCTCCCACGCCTGCTCGTCGGGCCTGGCGCCGAAAGTCTCAATGTAGAGAGGGCTGCCGGGGAAGGGATACATTGGCACGGGCTCACTGACCCAAACACCGCTGGACCGTAGATCGGATTGGAAGCGGGCCACGTCGGCAGGGTCGTCCTTGATGGTCTTAATCAAGTTGGCCTGCACCCAGGGGATGTGCTTCCTGGCTGTAATCAGCAGGGATTGGATCCGTTCGGTGCTCAAACGGCAGTTCTTGTGGAGCTCCTCGCGACCGTGCTCGGTGATCGATTCGATTCCGCACTCGAACGACACGCAATGCGCCCGCCCCAACTGGGCGAGAGAGTCTTCGTCCCACAGATCGATTCGAGACTGGAAGCCGATGGAGACCGAACGTTTCGCGATTTCATCAAGGAGAGCCAGCACATTCTTGCCCACGCCAAAGATTTCATCGATGAAGTAGATGTAGTCCACTCCCCGGCTGATCAACTGATCGATCTCATTGAGCACTGCGTTTAGGGGACGCTCGCGAAACTTGTTCCGAAAGAGTGTTTTGTTGCAGAAGGTGCATGAGTAAGGACAGCCGCGGGCGAATTCGAGTTCTGCGCCGCGTACGAGGTGATCAGCGCCATTCCCGGGAAAGATATGGTGCCGGTGCGCGTGTTTTTCCACCGGATAGTCTGAGAAGTCAAGCGCTTCGAGGTGGGCCATATCGGTGACGCCAAGGCCTTCGTTCATGCGCAGGCGGCCTTGGTCATCGCGCCAGCAACATCCGTCAATCAGTTCCCACGGCCTTTCCGCCAGCTGCGGAAGTGTCTGGTCCGGTTCTCCTCGAAGGACCACATCCGCTCCTGTCTTCTCCAGCGTGGCTCGCGGAGTTGCGCTACCGTGGGGTCCGATCACTACGGTCCTGGCGCGACCGTGAATGGATCTCAACCATTGAGCGGGCACGCGCAATTCAGGTTGGGGGCAACGCCAGAACAGATAGGACGGAGCAGTTGGAATGACGAGGAAATCGGGATCAAACGCGGCCACTTGCTCGCGCACCCGGTCAAGGGGGAGCTGCTCCATGTGCGCATCAATCAGCAACACCTCGTGTGCCGCCGCACGCAAGAACTTGCGCGCAGATAGCAGTTCGAGGGGAATGTGCGGCTCAGGGCACCCAAAATAGGTGGAACCCTTGAAGTTCCACTGGGGGTTGACCAGTGCGTACCTCATGCTACCTCCTCCTGAAGAGCAGGAGCAGAATCAGCGGGTACTCTATGCCGGGTGGATTTCCAAAACTCCCATATGGCGCAAAGGGTATCTTGCAGGCTGCGCTTGGGCGTCCAGCCTGTAGCCGTACGGAGCTTGGTGGTATCGGCGATATAGAGCGGCTGATCGCCGGGCCGGACCGCAGTGTAATGGAGGTTCAACGGCTGGCCGGTAAGTTCAGAGATTCTGGTCAGCATTTCGATCACCGACGCTGCGCGGTCAACGCCGCCTCCCAGATTGAACACCTGTCCCTGGGTAGAAGCGCGATGGTGATAGACGGCCTGCATGGCATCGATGAGGTCGTAGACGTGAAGAATGTCACGGACCTGATACCCGTCTCCATAAATGGTGATGGGTTGGCGGGAGAGGGCAGAGTAAAGGAAGTGTGCAACCCATCCTTGATCTTCGTTGCCCATCTGCCGGGGGCCGGCAATGCAGGACATGCGAAAAACCACTGCAGGGAGGTCGTAGATACGCGAGTAATCGCGCACGTACTGGTCGGCTGCGCCTTTTGAGCAGCCATAGGGAGAATGGAAGTCGAGGCTTTGTTCCTCGGGGATGCCGCGGAAATTCGGCTGAGCTGCGCGGTAGTGAGTCCCCTCGATTGAGATGGGCAGGTCGGGCAGGGCGCCATAGACCTTATTGGTGGATGTAAATAGAACGAATGGGTTTTCGCCGGATTTGCGGGCGGCTTCAAGAACATTCAGCGTCCCATTCGCATTGACCTGGAAGTCTCCGACGGGATCGACGACGGAGGTGGTTACGGCCACCTGAGCGGCGAGGTGATAGATCTCAGTGATGTCGCGGGCGGCCTGAGCCACGGCTCGGGGATCGCGAACATCGCC
This sequence comes from Acidobacteria bacterium AB60, assembly GCA_008682415.1. Classification (GTDB taxonomy): domain Bacteria; phylum Acidobacteriota; class Terriglobia; order Terriglobales; family Acidobacteriaceae; genus Telmatobacter. The sequence continues at coordinate 174,468 of VANK01000013.1, forward strand.
CCGCACAAACTGGAGGCGGTTCGCGCCTGGCTGGGTCCGAAGCCACTCCAAGTTGTGGATAACGCCCGCGCGGGACAGATTGTCGAAGATGCGGACCTGTACGTTGGGATAAGAAAGGAGCCGTTCGGCCAAGTTGGAGCCGATAAAGCCCGCGCCTCCGGTGATCAGAACCCTTCGAACATCTTTGTGCGGCATGATCCCTCTTCGCCGGCCTGCATCCCGCATAGCCGGTGCGATGACAGTGGTAACGGCAATTCAAGCAGTGAGGCCATAAGTGCTCAGTTCCGTCAGCATGGTTTCCGCCCGATCCTCAGCGCGCTGCCCTCGTAACCAATCAGCAAGGTCCGCAAAACCCTGCTTGTGAGAGATTCTGGGCTGGTATCCGAGGAGCGTCCGAGCTTTGGAGATGTCGGCATAGCAATGGCGCACGTCGCCGGCCCGGTACTTGTTGGAGATCACGGGCATGACGCTCATTTGAAGCGCATCTGCGAGCATGTCGGCGACCTGACGGATAGTTACCGGCTGGCCTGAGCCCACGTTGATGACCTGCCCATCGGACTCGGGCCTTTCCATGGCGAGGAGGTTCGCTTGCACGACGTCGTTAACGTGGACGAAGTCGCGCATCTGCTCGCCATCTTCAAAGATGTGCGGCTGGGTGCCGTTCAGCATTCGCGAGGCGAACACCGCAGCGACCCCTGTGTAGGGATTGGAAAGGGCCTGGCGGGTGCCATAGATGTTGAAGAATCGCAGGGCCGTCACCGGCAACCCGTACGTCCGGCCATAGATGAGGCAGAGCTCTTCCTGGTCGCGCTTGGACAGAGCGTAGACGGAGTTGAGTTGGGAGGGCTTGGTTTCGTCCGTGGGAACCGGGCGGAGGGTCCCGCCACACAAGTCACAGACAAGGTCCCACTGACCGCGCTTAAGCTGCGATACGGTTCGCAGTTGGGGGGCCGCGGGCTGGCCGCAGTCTCGGCAGAGATATCGTCCTTCGCCGTAGATGGACATGGACGAAGCCACGATGACCTTCTGCACGGGTGATTTGGAATCAAGGAGGGCCTGGAGCAACTCCGCTGTTCCCAGCGTGTTGACGCTCATGTAGCGGCTGATCTCATACATCGACTGACCGACGCCAACCGTTGCTGCGAAGTGAAACACTACATCAACGCCGCGAAGCGCATCGCGCAAGCGCATCGGATCCCGGACATCGCCCTCAACGAGTTCAACGTGCCGGGATAGATAATCCGGGCGTCCTGACGGGTGAACCTGAGAGGCGAGGTCATCAAGGATCCGAACGTGGTGTCCTGCGGCGAGCAAGCCATCTGCCAGATGAGATCCGACGAATCCCGCTCCGCCGGTAATAAGAATATTCTTGGTCATACCCTCGCCACTTCCTTTGCAGGATCGGTTGAAACGGAGCTTTCGTCACTGAGACGCGGAGCATGGCCCCCGGCCTCAGAGGCATTGCAGGCATAACGGTTCACGGCCCATGCGGCAAAGTCCGCAAAGATCTTGTCATCCACAGGCGGACTGGTGTGGTGTGGCTCCAATCCGAGATGAGCGGGCGTGAAGCAAAGAGTAAGGGAAACGTCAAATTCGGCCAGCGCCGTCATCATGCGATCGAACCACTGGACTGCGTTGGGGCGGTAGGAATCTGCCCAGCTCAGGCCGGTGCGGAGGTGACGGACGCCCAGAACACGCATGAGGCTGATCGCCTCGTCAAGGCGCGGATCTTCAAAATGAAACCACTGACAGATGCCCACCGAGCCGTCACGCGGAAATTCGTAGAAGGAGGATTTCAGCCTGCCGTCGCTGGTGACCAGCCCCATGTAGTAGTGACGGTAGTAGGACGAGCCTTCCGCTTCTTTGTGACGCGTTTCTGCCGGCCAGGAGGGCGGCAAATCGAGCAAGGAGTACCAGTGAATGCGTTCAACCTTTCCGGAGAGCAGGGCGACGGTGCGACGCAACCCGAAGGCTTGCACTTCTTCGGCACCGAAGGAAGAGGAGCCGACTTCGAGGACCCAAACCGGCTTTCCGGAGACTGCCCGCGCCTCTTCGATACGTTCCGGCCATTCAGAGATTTGCCAGTGATTCCAGTCGAGGGGGAAGCCATGCACGCCGACCGCATCGACATGTTCCATGACACCCTGGCCAGCCATATTGCGGAGGAAGTCACAATCGCAAGAGGATACGCCGCCGAGGATGATTGGCAGATCTTGCCTCACCTGCCGGATGGATTGGGAAGCGCTCTTCACGAGGGATGCGAATCGATTCCATCCGGGATCCAGGTGGAAGTTCCAATGCGAAAGGTTATTTGGTTCGTTCCAAAGCACGACTGCTTCTACCACTCAGACTCCTTGCAATTGAGGGTGTGCACGGGCGTTCTCCGTTTGGCGATAAGAGGTACAAAGAAGGAGTGGGGTTGCCTGATTTCTCTGGTGCAATCTCTCAATGTGATTCGGGAGTGATTTGAGTCGCGGGGCAGCGTTCGCAGTAGGGGAACTTGATCGGCTGCCGTATTACTGTTTGTCGTTGCCAGAGAGGCGCCGGAGAACTTCTCGTTGGCTGGTGCGCTTGGCGATCTCCATCTCCAACTCGGAAGAGTCAGGTCCCAACTCGTTCTGGGCGATGTGGAGAAGGCTGAGCAACTCCTCTGATTGAGAGAGCGCTACTTCGATCAGACGTTCGATCGTACGGCTCTTCTCCACAATCATGGTTTGGAGGCCGACACGATGTCCTACGTGGCACCGGTACTCGCGGATTCGGCCCATCCGGACACTGGTCATGGCGCCGCCACATTCGGGGCAGGCCTGATTGGTGTTTTCCACGATGGGCCAAACAGGTTCGCCCGGAACCGATAGAGTTTGATCCGACACGCTCAGTTGCGTCAGCAGGGCAGGGATCTCATCGAGACGCGCAATGTATTGCACGTTTAATCCACGAACGGCGTTTTCCGGCATCGCCCGGTAAGTTGCCTCCTCGGGGTCCTGGACGATGGTTGTGCCGTGGTGTTGCTGCACCTCCCAGAGGCCGGCGACTCCGTCATCCAACATGCCGGTGAGGAGGACGCCGGCTACGCGTTCTCCGTAGCTCGCGGCGGCCGATCGGAACATGACATTGATGCAGGGGCGCTGCAGGTTTTCTTTGGGACCGTGGCTTAAGAGGATGCGACCGGGTTCGAGGACCAGGTGGTAATCGGGAGGAGCAATGTAGATGCGTCCCGCGCGGATCGGCTCTCCGTCCACCGCATGAGCGGCGAGGAGCGGCCCGGCCCGACTCAGCAGCTGCGGAAGAATTCCCTGGCTCCGTTCCGAGACGTGCATGGTCACGAAGACTGCGGCCGGGAGTTCCGCAGGCAGGTTGGCCATGAGTGCCGGGAGAGCCTCGAAGCCGCCCGCGGAGGCCCCGATCACGATGATGTCGCGCGCCGGCATTTCCACTAAGATGCTGTCTTGGTCGCGCAGTACCCCTCGAAGTTCGAGAATCGTGGGGGAACCGGGTTGCACGTTGCTACGCGGCCAGGGCCCTGGGTGGCGATATGATCCTCATGCAGTTGATCTTCCGGGGTGGAGGCATTTCGGTCGCAAGTCGTTTGTTCTTAGGCGCGACCGCCCCCACAAATATGATCTGCCGAGGTATATTCTTAATCTCTGATCGTGACTGCCATGGAAAACGACGAGAAGCAAAAGGAGTTCAACGAACGGCGGCCGGAACTTGACGGTTCTAGCGAAGGATTCCGGCACGGGTCGATGCAGGACGGAGGCGAAGAGGGCGATACTCTTCCACCTGCTGACGCGGCTACCGATGGCGCGGGAGGCGCACTTCCTTCGCTCTCAGTAACGGTGGAGAGCGAGGCTGAGGAACAACAGTCGCCGGCTCTGATGTACCCCGTGGTCGGTTTTGGCGCCTCCGCGGGAGGACTCCAGGCGGTGCGTCAGGTTTTGGAGAATCTGAGTCCGCAGACCGGCATGTCATTCGTGCTGGTGACCCATCTGGCGCCCGACCAGAAGAGCTTTATCTCCGAGATCCTGGAGAACGACACGGAGATGCCTGTCCATCCGGTTGAAGATGGACAGCGTCCGCTCCCGAACCATGTCTACGTGCTGCTCCCGAATCAAACGCTCACGTTACGGGATGGTCTGTTTCACGTTGAACCCCGGTCGGCCCAGGAAAGGGTCCCGAGGACGATCGATACCTTCTTCCGTTCGCTGGCTGCCGACCAGAAGAACCACGCAGTGGGCGTGGTCCTGTCGGGCGCCGATGCCGATGGCGCGCTGGGTTTAAAGGCGATCAAGGGAGAAGGTGGAATCGCCATCGTTCAGAGCCCCGATACCGCGATCCACAGCGGTATGCCGCGCAGCTCGATCGTTTCCGATCATGTCGACCTGGTGATTCCCCCGGCCGAAATCGGCCTCGAACTCGCGCGGCTTGCGGGTGAGTTTGCCCGGCCGGAGGTGCGCTCCCTTCAGGAAGGGGTCATTACTCCGGACGACGAGCAGTCGTTCAACAAGATTCTGCAGCTCATTCGTTCGGTATCGGGCGTGGACCTCCGGCAATACAAGCCTGAGACGATCAGGCGGCGGATCGCGAGACGTATGCTCCTGTTGCGCATGGAGCAACTCGGGTCGTATTTCCGCTTCCTGCAAATGCGCACCGACGAACTGCGGCTGCTGCAGGAAGACTGCCTGATCAATGTGACGAGGTTTTTCCGGGATCCGGGGCTTTGGGAATCGATTAAAAGCAACGTGCTGCCGATTCTCTTTCAGGATCGGCCGGCGGATAAGCCGGTTCGAATCTGGTGTGCCGGCTGTTCCACGGGGGAAGAGGCCTATTCGCTGGCGATCTCGCTGCTCGAATATCTTTCCCAGCACGGGCTCGACACGCCGGTGCAGATCTTCGGCACGGATGCGAGCGACCAGTCGATTGAAACTGCACGGATGGCGGTGTATCCGGAGACGCTTATTTCCGATGTCGCGCCGGATCGATTGCGACGCTACTTCGTCAAAGTAGATCGAGGTTTTCAAGTCTCGAAGAGGGTGCGGGACACCTGCATCTTCGCCCGCCAGAATATCGCGAGTGATCCGCCCTTCTCGCATATAGACATCCTGAGCTGCCGTAACGTGATGATCTATTTCAATCAGGCTTTGCAGCGGCAGGTCATGTTGACGTTTCACTACGCGCTCGAGCCGGGCGGTTACATGCTGTTAGGCATGTCTGAGGGGTTGCGCGACTACGGCGACGTTTTCAACACGATCGACCGGAAGAACAAGATCTATATGAAGACCGGGGCCAACGTGGCGCTCCATTACGAGCCACCGCGCAGTCTCGCAATTGCACAACTGGGTGGCGGCGTACGGCCGCCGGTGGTGGAGATTGAGTCCACGATCTGGCCCGAACTGGAGTTGCAGCGCGCGGCTGATCGCATTGTCCTGGCGCGCTTCGGTCCTCCGGGGCTGATTATCGACGAGCGCATGAACGTACTGCAATCGCGCGGCCAGATGGCCTCGTTCATGGACATTACTCCCGGTGCTGTGAGCTGGAACCTTCTGCGGATTGTGCGCGACGGTGTGGCCAACGAGGTGAGGAGGGCCACGCAGAGGGCGATTCGGGACAACGTACCGGCAACCGAGACTGCAATCACCATCGACGAAAAGGGCGAACAGCACATTCAGATTGACGTGCTGCCCATCACCAGCGCCACAACTCGCCCCAGATGCTTTCTGATTTTGTTCCAAACTCGAGAAAACGGAGCAGCGAAAGCCACCGAACTCGCGCCTCAGACGATCCTCACTGTGGATGAGAAGGAGCGCCTGATTGCGCAACTCCGGCAGGATCTGACGTCGACGCGATTTCATCTGCAGTCGCTGGTGGAAGAACGGGACGCCCGGAACCAGGAACTTGTCTCCGCGAACGAGGAGATACAGTCGGCCAACGAGGAGCTGCAGAGCACAAATGAAGAACTGGAGACGACCAAGGAAGAACTTCAGAGTGCGAACGAAGAACTGCAGACCGTTAACGACGAGCTACAGCAAAGAAACAACGTTCTCACGCAGACGGGTAACGATCTCACCAACCTGCTGAACAGCGTGAACATTCCGCTGCTGATGCTCACCAGCGATCTGCACATCCGCCAGTTCACTCCTCCGATGCAACGTCTGTTGAGCGTGCGCCCCACGGACGTGGGCCGGTCGATCAGCGAAATTCGCCTTCAATTGAGTATTGAGAATATCGAGCCGATTCTGAACGAGGTTCTGGAGACACTTGGTACACGCGAGATGGAGGTCCAGGATCGAGAAGGCCGATGGCACCTGCTCCGCGTACGTCCTTACCGCACCTCGGACAACAAGATCGAGGGACTGGTGGTAGTCCTGGTCGATATAGACCAGCTGCGGCGAAGCCAGCAGCACCTTGTGGATGCGCGTGATTTTGCCCGATCGCTGGTGGAAAGCGTTCCTGTGCCCATTGTGGTGCTCAATGAAGACCTCTCGATCCGCACCGTGAATGCCGCCTTCCGGGGGCTGACCCGAATGCAGATGAAAGATCTGGAGAACCGCTCGCTCCCCGAGATGGTTACGCTTCTCTGGGGCTTCGACAGCCTTCGCGAGAAGCTGAATCAGATCTGGAAGTTGTCCAACGGCACGGTCGTCGAATCCGAGCTTCAGTCGGATCAGCCGCAGAAAAAGATTCTGCTCCTCAAGGCCCAGGTCTTATCGACCGACGGAAGCCGTGTGCTGCTCCTGATGATGGAAGACATCACGCTGCAGCGGGAGGCCGAGCTTCTGATCTCGAAGCAGAAGGAGGCCCTGGAGAGCGAAATCGAGGTGGCGGCCCGCCGGCTGACCCGCACACAGGAAGAGCTTCGCGGGCTCACCGCGCACCTCTTCACTGTTCAGGAAGAGGAGCGGCAACGGGTCGCGCGCGAGTTGCACGACGACGTGAGCCAGCGGTTGAGCCATCTGCAGATACTGCTGCATGAGATCAACACCGAACGATACCAAAAAGAGGATGTGCAACGGATCCAGCAGATGCGGGATCAGGTGGAGTCGTTGAATACGGACGTGCGCCAGATGTCGCATCGGCTTCACTCGGCTATCTTGCAGGACCTGGGGTTGTCGGCTGCGCTGAAGGCTATGGTCCACGAGTTCGGTGAGCGCGAGAAGATGCCGGTGACGTTCTCGAGTCAGGATCTGCCGGAGACATGGTCGCCAAGAGTGTCAACGGCGATCTTCCGCATCGCCCAGGAGGCACTGCGGAACATCTCCAAGCACGCGGGCAAGACTCACGTGAAAGTTACGCTGATGGGGCTTGGTGGGCAGCTGCAGTTACGTGTGATGGACTTCGGCGTCGGCTTCGATGAGGAAGGGGAGGCTCCCCGAGGGGGCTTGGGCATGATTTCGATGAAAGAACGCGCGCGGCTGGCTGGAGGAACCCTGGAGGTGAACTCGGCGTTGGGGCAAGGCACAACCGTAACCGCGATTGTTCCGCTGGACTCCTCGTACAGCGCTCCTCTTGCTGATCCTGGCAGTGCATCTTAGCCGATCGCAGATTGCACGCCAGAGGTCAAGGCAATGGACGGGCGAAAGATCGTTCACATTGATATGGACGCTTTCTATGCCTCGGTTGAGCAGCGGGACAATCCCGATCTGCGCGGCAAACCGGTCGTCGTGGCCTGGCGCGGCAAGCGCTCTGTGGTGTGCGCCGCATCTTACGAGGCCAGGCGTTTTGGCGTTCGATCCGCAATGGCAGCCGTCTACGCGGAACGATTGTGTCCGCAGGCGACGTTTGTTCCGCCGGATTTTGTGCGCTACCGAGCCGTATCCAGGGCGGTGCATGGGATCCTTCAGCGGTACACCGAGCTCATCGAGCCATTGTCGCTCGATGAGGCGTATCTCGACGTGACCGAAAACAAAGCCGGTATTTCCACGGCGACGAAGGTGGCCAGTACTATCCGCAGAGAGATTCGAGAGGAACTGGGTCTGACTGCGTCTGCCGGGGTGGCTCCTAACAAATTTTTGGCGAAGATCGCCTCCGATTGGCGCAAGCCGGATGGCCTGTTTGTGATCCAGCCGGCAGACGTAGAGGATTTTCTGACTTCCTTGTCGGTGGACCGAATTCCAGGGGTAGGGAAGGTGACTGCGGAAAGACTCTCGAGGGCTGGGGTTCGAACGGTTGGCGAGCTTAGAACGCACGGTCTCGAGGAGTTGCAGACACTCTTCGGCCGCTACGGGCAGCGCCTCTTTGAACTGGCTCGCGGGATCGACAACAATCCCGTGGTTCCTAACCGGCCGACTAAGTCCGTTTCAGCCGAGGATACGTTTGAACAGGATGTTTTGCTTGCCGAGACCGAACCGATCATCCGAAGACTTGCGGAGAAGACCTGGAGCGCAGCGAGCAAACAGACAAGAATCGCCCAGACGGTTGTTCTGAAGCTGAAGACTTCGGATTTTCGTGTTCTGACCCGAAGCCAAACGCCGAATTCTCCTCCTGAGTCTGTGGAGGAATTGACCACAATCGCTCTTTCGCTGTTGCAGAGGGTGCATACTGGTCCGACGCAGCGCTTTCGCCTCGTGGGCGTGGGGCTGGGCAACTTTCGCGATCGGGAGGAGTGCGAGGCCCCGATGCTTCCCTGGCATTAATGTCTGCTCCCACCGATCTTCGCGAGCTTCTGCCGAGCGCCATTGGGCGCGCGTCCCGCCGACTCGTGCCCTTTCTGGTGATCGCATACATCGTGTCTTTCCTTGACCGGGCAAACGTTGCATTTGCGAAAGAAGCGTTGGGGATGACCCGCGGTATCTCCGAACAGGCGTACGCGCTTGGTGCAGGGTTGTTCTTTCTCAGTTACTCTACGTGCGGCTTCCCTTCCAACCTTATCCTTCACAGAATCGGAGCTCGGCGGTGGATTTCCACCCTGCTGATCGCCTGGGGACTCGTATCTGCGGCAACGATCTTCATACAAGGCCCGGTGTCCTTTTACGGGTTACGTTTGCTGCTGGGTGTTACGGAAGCAGGCTTCTTCCCGGGCATCATCCTTTACCTCACATACTGGTTTCCGGAGGAGGTCCGGGGGCGGATCATGGGCCTCTTCTACCTTGGGGTGCCCATTGCCCTCATCGTTGGTGGGCCCCTCTCCGGGGTTCTCCTCGATCTGAACGTCGGATTGCAAGGCTGGCAATGGATGTTCCTGGTGGAGGGCTTGTTGGCTTCCGGGGTCGGCGTTCTGGCCTTGACTCGACTCCCAGACCGTCCCCATCAAGCGCGCTGGCTTCCTGAGGGGGAGCGGCAGGCACTCCTGGCCCAGCTTGAGCACGAGTCCGCCGAGAGGCGAGTCTTCGGACCTGTCCGGGCTTTCAGCATCTTTCAAGACTGGAACATGCTCCGTTTTGTCCTGATTTATGCCCTGATTCAAGTAAGCACCTACGGAGTGGTCTTTTACCTGCCCACAGAGATCGGCACGCTGCTCCATCGACGGACCGGCGCTGTGGTCGGCATCGTCTCCGCCATTCCGTGGATCTTCGCCGCGCTGGCGGTTTACCTTCTGCCGCATCTCGCAGACACCCGGCGCCAGCACCGGCTGGTTGCGTCGATTACTTTAGGAACCGCCGGCATCGCCGGCCTGGTCTTTCCCACCGCGGGTCCCGGCCTTGGCCTGGTGACCCTTTCGATCGCGGCCTCCGCTTTCGTTGCTGTTCAACCGGTCTTCTGGACATTCCCGACCAGCTACCTCGCGGATGTGGCCGCAGCAGGCGGGATTGCGCTGATCGGGGCAGGGAACCTGGGTGGATTCATCGCCCCCAACCTGAAGGTCTGGGCAGACCGGTTCTTCGGAACCCCATTCGCGGGTCTGTATCTTCTGGCCACCCTGGCACTACTGAACGCCGGCCTCGTGGCCACTCTGCGCCGCCCTCAAAGGCCGCCCCGGCGCTGACTGCCCGGGGGGGCAATTAGCGCCCCCCTCAAGGTTCTTTGAGGCCTGGATCGGTCCAGGTAGGTGGGCTCTTAGCTCTTAGTTTGAGTACTTATACCCTAAGCAATCATTCCCACTAACCCAAAAGCGGCATTACGGCGGATGCCGGATTAAGGACACAATAGGTCATATTTGATCCAGGTCATATTGGGAAGCCTGAGCAGGGGGGACGAATGTCTTCTTCTGGGAGGTATCAGGCTGCCAGAGTTTTGCCTCATAGAGCTCTTCCAAAGACGTAGGGGCCCGACGGGAGAGCGGGCTTCGATCGGAGATCGAGGCCGAAATTAAAAATGAAATCAGCGTTTATGCATTTGATTTGGAGCAAGTAACCGAATCTTAGTTAGACGTTTGCTCGACTGATCATCTGTCTTGCAAGCAGACATTCATCGAAGTTAAGAAAAGACACGCGGCATCTGCATTTCTGTTCGACAGGTTGTGCTATCGCAAAATGATGCAACCCTCTTCCAGCGAATACTCCGAATCGGTAGCTCTGGGCAGTACAGACGGGGGAATCTCGTCCGGAGCTTTGAGGAGGAGAGCATATGTCGAGCAGAATCGTAAAGATTCTTATGTTGGCGGCGTTTGGAGGGGCGGTCATGTCCGCATCTGCACAATCGTTTAGAGTCCAGTGCCCCACCAGCACGATTACACATCCCAGTTCGCTGAATAACAACAACGCTGAGCCGAACTACACGGGGGCGACGACGCTGGTAGCGGGTCCCAACGGCTATCTGATTCCCAGCGCTCACGTGAACGGAGCCATCAAGTGCCAGCAGATCTCGGGCGGCGATGGTTACTCAACCATGGCTAACGGCGCACAAACGTTCATGTTCTCCTTCGGGCCGCTGTCGGGTCTGGCGGACATCGCGGCTGGCCTGCCGGGCACGGAATTCCCCGCGACCTTCAATACGCCCTATTCCGGCGGGAGCGGCAATCTGCTTCCGGGTGATCCGGCCACCACCGACGCAATCGACACCGCTGTTTCCCCCTATCCCTTTGCGTCCAACTCGACGGTGGGTTCGGGTCCCGCCCCGTTCAGCTTTAACGGCGCAGTGGGCCTGGCGCCGGATGCCGATGCCATCGCCGACGGCAAGTGCACCGCGCCTTGCCTGGATGGCCACGTTGATCCGCGCCAGATCATGGACATCGGCGTGATGAATGGGAACATTCCCGCGCCACTGATGGCGATTGATGAGGATGACGAGTTCTTTCTTACTCTCAGCAACGTGGGCATGATCATGCGGCCCGATCTTTTTGAGCAGCACACCGTTCACTTCCACGGATATCCGAACGCTTCGTCCTTCTATGACGGCGTGCCGGATGCTTCGGTGGCTATTAACATCGGCGGAAGCTTCACGTATTACTACCTGGCCCCGGACGCCGGCACCTATTTCTGGCACTGCCACATCACGCCTCCTGAGCACCTTCAGATGGGCATGGTGGGTCAGATCTACGTTCGTCCCCGCCAGAACCGTGTTCAAGTGGGAACCAATCTGCGCACCGCTCTGAGCTGGCAGAACCAGGACCTGCGTACGGCGTGCAATCCCGCCACTGACATTCTTTGCACTGCTGTTCTGCCGAATACCACGACGGATGCGGCAGCCCTTACCGCCGCCCAGGCGCTTGACACGGTTGGGAGCCAGACCACCAACCCCAACTACAACCAGCCGTACAAATACGCCTATAACGACGGCGATGGCATGACTGCCTACGACGTTGAGTACCCGCTGCAGATTCACGGCTTCGACCCGAACTTCCACTTCGTCGGCATGACCTTCAATCCTGAAGCCTTTGTCGACATGAAAGACAAGTTCTTCCTGCTCAACGGCCGCAGCTATCCAGACACGGTGACACCGGGGCCGTTGACGACGATGAGCTCGGATGGCCGCAGCCACTTCTCGCAGCCACTGCCCTCGATCATCAACATCCCGGCCGGCGGCAAGGCTCTGCTTCGTATCTCCGATCTCGACGTGACTGAGTACCAGACTCTGGCTTCGCTGGGCATCCCCATGCACGTTGTGGGTTACAACGCCAAGCTGTTGCGCGATCAGTCCGGCAACAACATGGATTACTACACCAACTCCATCACTCTGGGCGGAGGCGAGTCACTGGACGTCATTCTCGATGCCAGCAACAGCTCGCTGTATCCAGCCGGTAGCGTCTTTTACCTCTACACACCTCAGCTCGATCACCTGGCGAACGACCAGGAGAACTTCGGCGGGCTGATGACTGAAGTGCATATCAATTAGGAGAGCAAGCGATGAAGCCGACATTGATTAAACGCGCGTTTGGATTGACGCGACAGCTCCTGCTCACGATGGGGGCCGTGGCGTCCCTCGCTGCCACGGCTTATGCGGCTGCTCCTGGGATTACCTCGACCTCGGGCACCGTTGCAACATTCAACCTGACTGCCCAACCGGCATTCCTCAATCAGCCGGACGGTTCGAGCGTTTATTCGTGGGGCTATGGCTGCGCCACAGGCTCCACGCCCACCTTCGTGCCGGCGGGCATGAAGGACACCTCCTGCTCAACGATGCAGGTACCCGGTCCTACGCTCGTCGTCACCGAGGGGCAGACAGTAAAGATCACGCTCACCAACAATCTGCCGACGGCAGCCGGCAATACTTCCATTCTCTTTCCTGGCTTCCAGGTGGCGACCACCGGTGGCGTCACCGGGTTGCTGACACAAGAAGCAGCGCCGGCCGGTTCCGTGACTTATAGCTTCGTCGCTTCCACGCCTGGCACCCACTCTTACTACAGCGGCACCCAGGGCGACTTGCAGGTGGAGATGGGTCTTTACGGCGCTTTGATTGTGCTGCCCGCCCACGTCCCAGCTGCCTGCACGACAGGTCTGCATTCTGCCAATGTCCAGGTGGAACAGGCTCATGGGGAATCCGATTTCCGTCTTTCCCAGGCTGCCTACGACCACGACAAGACCTGCTATGACCGTGAGTATCTCTTCCAGTTCTCTGAGATGGATGCAAATATTCACACCCAGGCGCTGGCGCAAGTTACGGCGCGGGCCAACTGTGTTGCAGGAGCAGCGGGTTGCAGCCTTGAGGTGCCCACTGAGCCGTATCACCCGTCGTATTTCATGATCAACGGCCGCTCCATGCCCGATGACATGGACGCCAACTACGAAGTGGAATACCCGCATCAGCCGTACAACGGGAATCCCCACATGCATCCAGGCGAACAGGTTCTGTTGCGCATCATCGGGCAGGGCCGGTGGCAACATCCTTTCCACGAACACGCCAATCACGTGCGTATCCTGGCGCGCGACGGCAATCTCATCCTCAGCGCGACCAATCCGGATGACCTCGCCGGCGCTCCCCTCTTTACGACGACAACTACACCCGGTCAGACCATGGACGGAATCTTCTACTTTACCGGTCGGGGTCTCAACTGGGATATGTATGCTCATCACTCCGGCAGCGACGCGGATCCGCTCGCAGTGACAAATTGCGTTCCTGACGCGAACGGCTATTACACCGTGAACAGCAATCCGCCGGCCGCGGTGAGCGCCATCAATTACTACGAGTGGTGCCAGGACCATAACAAGCCACTTGAAGTGAACCCGGTCGGGGACGTTGCAGGAGGAGGTCCCGCAACCCTGCCGAACCCGCTCATCTTCACCAATGGCGCGTGGTATAGCGGCAGCCCCTATCTCGGACCCGATGCGACGACGCGCGCGGTGGGCCCGAATACAAATCTTCTTCCCTCCAACACGCAGGCCAACCCTGCAACCGAGCGTGGATGGGCGTTTATGTGGCACTCCCACAATGAGCGCGAAATTACAACAAACAACGTTTTCCCGGGCGGAATGATGATGATGATGTTGGTCGATTCCCGGGAGTTCGTTATTGACGAATCCAATTAGCAAGGGAGAACAGAGATGCGAACCAACTATCTCGAGAAATTTATGAAAACTGCGGTGCATGTTGCTACTGTTCTCCTTGTCGGAGCGGGGCTGGCAACAGTGCAGGCCCAGCAGGTGAGTTTGACTGCGGCGCCTACGAGCACGACTTTGCCAGATGGCGCGACGGTACCCATGTGGGGTTATTCCTGCGGTGCGGTATCGGGAGGTGTGACCTGCGCGGCGGCCAACCCGAATGCGGGAAGCAATTGGTCGCCCGTCATTATCACGGCCGCTCCGGGTTCCAATCTGAAGATCAGCCTGAAAAACAGTCTGACCTTCGCGAACGGCAACAATGTGCCCACATCGATCATGATTGTGGGCCAGCTCGGAGGCGGACTCGGTTCCGTCGGACAGCGTACGACAACGCCCAGCCCGACGCATTCCACGCAAACCGATGCGACGTGGCCGACTGTGGCTCCTGCCGCACAATCATTTACTCCGCCCGCTCAGGGTGCACGCGTCCAGTCGTTCGGCACCGAGGTCGCTGCCGGCGCCACGACCACGCTGACCTGGAATAACTTGCGTCCTGGCACATACCTGCTCGAGTCGGGTACGCATCCCTCGATACAGGTCCCGATGGGACTGTACGGTGTGTTGGTGGTGACGAACCCCGCGACTTATGTCAGCGGATCCACTTATCAGGGAACTGCGTATCCCGGAATCTTGTACGACGCGGAGGCGTCACTCGTCTTCGGCGAAATCGATCCCGTGCAGAACAACGCGGTGAGTGCCGCTGTGAACACAGCAGGATTCAGCGAGACCAAGGTGTGGTCGGGCCAGTCGGGAGGTTGCGGTAACCCCGCCTCGGCGAGTTATTTGACCTGCTACCCACCCGTGGTCAATTACACCCCGCTCTACTACCTCATTAACGGCGTCGCTTTCAGCAAGAACAATCCTTCTCTCTCGCTATTTAACGGCACCCCGGGCACCACGTACAAAGGCGCTGGTTCCTGGATGCTTGTGCGCTTCGTGAATGCCGGATCGCGCATGCACATTCCGTCCATCGTCAACAGTCAGACCGCCTACGCGTCCAGCCCTCTTTCGTCGGGGAAATATCCCATTACGAATGGCATGACTCTTCTGGCTGAAGACGGAAATATTATCCCGGGCACAGGCCGGGTGCAAAATCAAGTGTTTATGCCGGCGGGCAAGACCTACGATGTGCGTATCTACGCACCGGCACCGCCCGGATCCGCACTCGCAGTCTATGACCGCGAACTGAGCCTCTCCGGGAACAAGGTCAATCGTGACAGCGGCATGCTCGCCTACATCGGCGAGAATGGCGCCACCGTTCCGGCGGTGAGCGGAGCGGCAGCCGCGCAGGCAAACGCTGATACATACAACTCGGTTGTTCCCGGGCAGACGCTTACCGTGTCTGATCCTGGAAAAGGCGTCATCGCGAACGACATCAATGTATTCGGCGTAAAGGTGCAAACAGCGCCCGGCAAGGGCACATTGACCCTCAACCCCGACGGCACGTTCACGTATGCCGCCAACTCGAGCTGGGCAGGTGGAGACAGCTTCGTGTACTGCGGCAACGGCGCGTCCTCAGGCCCAGCCTGCGCTACGGTGACACTCGGCGCGGCTACCCTGGAGACCTCGTCGAACATCACGTTGAATTCGCTCTCCTTCACCTCTCAAGTTGCCACCTACATCAAGATCCCGTCCCCGGGAATTCTCGCGGGCGCCAAGGATGCTGCGGGCTATCCGCTCACGGTAGCGACCTCAACTGTTAGTGGCACCGGCTTCGCCACGTTGATTCCTGACGCGAACGGCGGCTTTACCGCGACGGTTGCCCCGCACCCGGGAAGTCCGGCCGTGGCTACCTTCACCTTCAAAGCCCAGAACTCCCAGGGCATTCAGAGCACGCAGGCAACAGTGACCGTTCATTTCCCGGCGCCTAACGGGCCGACCGTGACGGTCAAGGATCCGAAATCAGGGCAGATTCTCACGGACTACCGTTGGATCATCGAGGAAGACCGGACCTTCTATCAGGATCCGAACTGCACCTCGAATCCTCCGACGGGCAACTGCATCTTGAAGGGTGCTCCTGCCGGGTTTAACGGAACTGGGAACATCACTCCCGTCCTGGGCGTGAACTTCCACACCAGCGACATGCCTTACGTCGCTCAGGGATGCACCGGAACCGTATCCTGCGAATCGGGTCAGACAATGGTGGACTCCAACCCATCGTCGCCTACCTATGGCCAGCACATCAACGCCGTCTGCGATCAGGGCAACGGCATCTGTCGGCCGGATGTCTCTGGGAACGGGAAAACGGTCATTACGCCGGATCAGATTTCGCTTGATCCGAACAAGCGGTACTATATCTCCGTCCTGCCGGCCGATGCAGCCAATCCGTTTATCTCGGCCAACAACGGCACAAATTGCTCGAGCGGGCAGAATGCCGCCAACGACGCAACTTGCGGACACAGCATGGGTGGTGCGCCGATCACCTTCGCGGCCGGTTCCGCCGCTGGAGCAACTCCCAACCCGGTGACGGTGCTCGTGGAACAGGCCCCCTTCCCGCCGGCGAAGCTTTCCGTGGACGTCTTCGAAGATGACTTCCCGCTCAACGGAGAACAGGATGCTGGCGGCGGTGTTGACGCTCTCTCGCCCAACGAACCGGGTCTGGACGGCTTCAATATCATTCTCTGGGACGACATGGGTGGGCCTGGCGACGTTACCGGCCAGATGACTTACGACATGTTCAACCAGCCGTTGTCGAACAGTCTTGACGGCACAATTGACCCTGCTTCCGGCCTGAATGCCTGCCCCATCACCAAGCAGGGACAGACGAATCCCACCGGTATCACGGGCGTCATCACTGTCTGCCCCAAGTATGAATCGGACGGCACCACACTCTCGCCCCTCGCCGGTCAGGCCGTGGTGGCGAACCTGATGCCGGGCAGATTCAGCGTGCAGGCCCTTCCCGGCGCAGACCGCATCGCGCGCGGCGAGAATTGGCTGCAGACCAACACTTTGGATGGTCAGAAGGCGCATGACTCGTTCCTGCGTATTGGAGAACCGGCCTACTTCCAGGAATTCGGCCCCGCCGGATACCACGTCACGATTGGTTTTGCCAATCCGGCGATCATCAATGGCCGTCTCCCCGGGGTGTGCAACGGCACGGACGTCAATGTCACTCTGCCTGCGCCCAATTGCGTCAATACGGTCTTGGGCAAGGTGACCCTGGAGCGCATGAGCCGCACGCCGGATGAGCGACTCTATAGCAGCGGCTCGCATGACGAACTGGCGTTCACGCAGTGCTATATCAGCGTCGGCGATCCAGATGGCGAAGACTTCGCCTTCACCACGTGCGACAAGGACGGCAACTTCAAACTCACCGGCCTTCCCACCGGGAACTGGCGCCTCACCACGTTCGATCAGTGGAATGACGTGCTCGTCGATGGACTCTCCACTCCCATCGGCCTCCAGCCTCCCGCTCCTGGCCAAAACCTTCCTTGCCCCGGACCTCAGACCAGCGCAACCGTCTGCGATTTGGGCGATGTGGCGGCGAGCCAATGGCAATCGAACGTCTACACCCGGGCCTTCATCGATAAATCCGCCTCGGGCGTTTCGAATTCCGATGATCCCGGAATCCCGCTGATCAACACCACTGTCCGTTATCGCGACGGCAGCATGGCCAATAACCTGGTCACCGACATGAACGGTGTTGCCAACTTCAACGAGACCTTCCCGCTGTTCAACTGGTACGTCGTTGAAACCGACACCACGCGGTACAAGAACACGGGCACCCATACCGTGTACGACGCCGGCGGTCCCTCCGACGGATCTGCCTCCTGCTTCAATCCCGCAAACCCGACGGTGAATGCCGGCTACCCGCAGTGCGGCAACTCCACCATCGGTCATTTGATGGCCAACACCTACGAGAACAACCCGCTACCCGCTCTGCTTTCGGTCCCCGGCTCCATCTATTGCTCCGATGCCGATTGCTCCGGTCAGTCCGTCCAGAATGTGCCTGCCTCCAGGACGGGCACCAATCCGAAGTCAACGGGCCGTATCGACAACCCCTGGTTCGGCGGTGTCGAAGGCTGGCAGGGCTTCTCCGGACAGAGCAACTTCATCGAGTTCGGCAAGGAGCCGTACGTTACGGGTGAAAACGGCGGCATCAAGGGACACGTCGTTTATGCCTCGACTCGCCCGTTCGACGATCCGCAGAACCTTGTTCAAACGCAGTGGGAGCCGCTCGTCCCGCACGTAACCATGAACCTCTACAAGGAAGGGTTTGCTGCCGACGGCGTGACACCGACCCTCACCCTCGTTGACACCACGCAGACGAGCAGCTGGGACGATTGGGCGCAAGGCTTCCACCTGGGCCCCGATCACACCACGCTCGTCCCGAACATGAACTGCCCGGGCCAGACCACGAGCGACCTGTTCTTCTTCTCGCTGTACAACCAGCCCGAATACCTCGACCTGTACAGCAACGTGCTGCACGGAAACGCCGCAGCCCCCACGACCATGCCGAACAACTCGCAGTTCAAGTGCTACGACGGCATGCATAACTGGAATCAGCTTCAGCCCGCCGTGTACGACGGCATGTACCAGTTCCCGAGTATCACCTCGCGCGATCCCATTACGGGCAAGCCGAACGGCACCAACTGCACCATCTGCTCTCCGGATCCCGTGGCAGCTCCCGATCTGTATGCGGGCATTCCCATGCTCCCGGTTGGCAAGTACGTCGTTGAGGTCGTTCCGCCCCCGGGCTATGAGATCGTCAAGGAAGAGGACAAGAACATCCTCATCGGCGATAACTTCATCGCGCCTTCCAGCCAGGAGTTTGGTGGGCTGGGTGACGTGTTCATCCTGCCCGACCAGGCTTCCGTGGCCAGCGGCTACAATCCCTGGAATGGGCAGAACTCCACCACCAGCCTCGGCGCTGGAACAAACAACCAGATCGTTCCGGGATTCGTGGAGCCCACTTGGCCCTGCGTTGGCGAGAGCCGCGTTGTGCCGGACTACATCAGCCTCTTCCCGCAATCCAAGCAGGTGGCGCCGTTTGCAGGCGCAACTCGCCACCTCTGCGATCGCAAGGAAGTAACGCTCAACGATCAGGCTGGCGCCATCGCCAAGTTCTACATCTACACCTCCACTCACAAGGCGTCGAAGTTCACGGGCGTCATCACCGATGACTTTACCTCTGAGTTCGATCCCTTCTCTCCGCAGTTCGGTGAGAAGTTCGCTCCTGCGAACATGCCGATCGGATTGCGCGACTGGACTGGTAATGAGATCGGCCGCGTCTATTCCGATTGGTGGGGCGACTATGACGGCATGGTCTATTCCACCTGGGAAGTAAATCCTCCGAATCCGACGGGTTACTCGCCCAACATGATGATCTTCTGCATGAACGACAAGGGACCCATCGCGGGATCTACGCCGAACACGCAGATTACGGATCCTCTCTACCAGGGCCAGTACAGCCAGTTCTGCTACGAACTCCCGTACATGCCCGGACAGACTTCGTATCTGGATACGCCTGTGGTTCCGACGGGTGCATTCTCGGCTGGGTATAACCACCCCGACTGCGAATATCCCAATGCCACTCCGGCCGTCTCGAAAGTCGACGGCGATGGTAGCGGCGGCGGACCCTGGGCCAGCGCTCCCGGGAAAACCATGTACATCTACGCTCTGGGCGACCAGACCGTGAATAACTACGGCTATTCGGGACCCAACGCTACCTCTGCTCCCTTCAACCAGAAGACGATCACGCGCCACTACGGGTTCGGTGCGTGCGGCACGCTGACCAACGGCGTCTGCAGCAATGGCGCCAGCGTCACGATTGGCGGAGTGAATGCGCCGATCCAGTCGTGGAGTGATACCAGCATCCTCATCACCGTCCCGTCCGGCGTTACCCAATGCGCGGTGCAGCAGCAGGCGCAATACGGTGGCCCTGGCAACGGAAAAACGGCGGCCAACGGGCTCAGCTTCGCGTCCTGCGGCCAACTCGTGGTTACCGCGGTGAATAATGGCGCCAAGGTACAGTCCATTGACACCGTCAACATCACCATCGGTGGCAAGGCTCCGACGTATGTCTCCAGCAATACTCCCGGAACCACTGCCGCTCTTGGTGCAATCCAGCAGACCATTGATGCTGCCAGCCCCGGTGATCTGATCATCGTTCCGCCTGGCACCTACAACGAAATGTTGCTGATGTGGAAGCCGGTCCGCCTGCAAGGTGTTGGCGCCGCATCCTCCATCATCGACGCGAACGCGCAGCCCGCGGGCAAGATGGATCCGTGGCGTCGCCAGGTCGCCTGCCTCTTCGGCATTGCGATGGATGGTGCCCCGATCAATACCATCTCTGCCAATCCGCATCTGTTCGACCCCACCAACACGTATCAGTGCTCGACACAGATGCAGTTCGCGGTTGATCGCCTGCCTCTGGAGGCGGTGGTCGGATGGGATGCAACCCTGAATGGCAACCTTGCTGAGCTTCTGCAGGAACCCACGCTCATGGGCGCTTACGAGGGTGCGGGCATCACTGTACTCGGCAAGGGTGTCAACTTCCACACCACCGATCCGGCGTCTATCTGGGCAGCCGACACTTACCCGACCCAGACCACGTTGCTTTCGGCCAGGGATTGCAATGACAGTGGCACCAATCCCTATCCCAGCAACTTCCAATGCAACCCGTCGAGCATCGATGGCCTAAGCATCACGGATAGCTCTCAGGGTGGCGGCGGCATCTTCGTGCACGGTTGGAACCACAATCTGCAGATTGCCAACAATCGCATCTACGGCAACATCGGCACGCTGAGCGGTGGTATCAACGTCGGCCAGGGCGAATTCCCGCCGCAGAACGTCCAGAACAGCAGCACCAATGCCGCTCCGGGCTCCTGCGTCAATAACCTTGCCAACAATGTGCAGCAGCCGTACTGCTTCAACCTCAATGTGAACGTGCACCACAACTCAGTCACGGCGAATTCGTCCATCGGTGATGAGCTGTTCTCCGGAACCCCCGCGGGTGCCGGCGGTGTGAGCTTCTGCACCGGTGCCGACTACTACAAATTCAACTACAACTGGCTCTGCGGCAACATGAGCTCCGGAGACGGCGGCGGTCTTGCTCACCTGGGCTTCAGCTATAACGGCGATATCGAGCACAACTCGATTCTCTTCAACCAGAGTCTGAATCCGACCATTCCCACCAACGGCGGCGGTATCGTCGCTATGGGCACGCCGGACTCCGACCCGGTTTGCGGACTCGCGGCTGATGCCGACTGCCCGCCCGGACTGAGCGACGGTGTTGGACCGAATTTGGTCATCAATGCCAACCTGATTCAGGGCAACGGAGCTGAGGCCGGGAGCGGCGGCGGTATTCGTCTGCAGGCTGTGAACGGAACCGAGCTCACCAACTTCCCGAACACGCCTTCGCAGTGGTATTCGCCTCTGCTCACAAACAACATCATCGTCAACAACGTGGCTGGATGGGACGGTGGCGGCCTTTCGATTGAGGATGGTCTCGCAGTTCGGATCATCAACAATACGATCGCTTCCAACGACTCTACGGCGACCGCGGGTGTGCTCTTCAACACCCTCGGCGCGCCGCTGGCGAGCACGCAGTCCCAGCCTTCGCTGGGTCAGCAGATGACCAGCTCGACCAGCTCTGCGCCTCAGCCTGCGGGCTTGGTCAGTGAGCAGCACAGCATTCCGCTGGTCGCTGCCCTCCTGAGCCTGCCCTCGCTTACCTGCCCGCATGACAGCGGCTATCCGGCTGCCTACCAGAATTGCCAGCAGTTCTCCAATCCGTACCTGGCGAACAACGTGTTCTGGCAGAACCGGTCCTTCTACATCGGGGTAGGTGCCCTGAGCAACTCCTACCAGCAGAACATTGTCACGCTGTACAACTCGTTCACCAGCCCGCCGTCCACGCCAGTCACTCAGGCTTCGACGGGTCAATGCGTCAACGGATCGCACTTCTGGGATCTCGGTGTACGCGGCGATACAGCTCCAGGTGCGCACTCCGTTGTGGTCGGCGGCGTCACCCTTACTCTGGCTCCAGAGTACTCGGTGCTCACCAATTACAACACCAGCACCAACTCCGCTCTTGAGCAGGGAAGCGGCGCGAACAACACCACTGGCAATCCGAACTTCGTCAGCCAGTATTGCAACGGTTCGCGCACGCCCCCCGAGTTCAAGGCTTCCACGTTCAACGTTCCGCCTGGAATCTCGGACGCGACCGTTCCCAACCCGATCTTCAACCTGACCCCGGCCGCCACGGTGGACGAGGGCAATAACTGGATCAATCTGACGTGGGGACCGCTGTCACTGGTTAACCCCGTAACCAACACTGCAATCGGCAACTACACGCCTGGACAGAGTTCGTCCGTGGTGCAGAAGATTCCGTCCAGCGAGACAGCCTACGTCAACAATGCGTCGCTTCTCCAGTACGATTTCTTCGGCAACAGCAGACCCAGCGCTAACTCGATCGCCAAAGTGGACATCGGCGCGATTCAAAGCTTGACCACCAACGCGCCCGTGTTCAGCCTGGCCGGCGGCACCTACACCAGCGTGCAGACGCTGACCCTTACGGATTCAACCCCCGGAGCGGTCATCTACTACACCTACACTGCTGCAGGTACGAACCCGGTCTGCGGAACGTCCACCCAGTACACCGGACCGATCAGCATCAACCAGACCGGAGTCGTAGAGGCAATCGCCTGCGCACCCGGTTTCTATCCCAGCCCGATCAGCTCGAAGTCCTACACCTACCTGCCTCCGGCAGCGGCGCCGTTCTTCAGTCTGGCTGGCAACTCGTCAACTACTCCGTTCAACACTCCTCAGACGTTGTACCTTACGGATACGACTCCGGGAGCGGTCATCTACTACACCTACACCACCAACGGGCAAGTGCCTGGTACTACGGTTGGCGGCGGCACCCTGCAGTACAACGCCGTTACGGGCATCACCATTAACCACGCCGGAGTGGTAGAAGCAGTCGCCATTGCGACCGGATATTCGGTCAGCACGGTGAGCTCGAAACACTACTACTACGTCGCGGTTGCGGCTGCTCCGACGATTAATCCAGTCTTTGGCACGACGTTCGTGACTGGAACCAACCACGCGATCTCCTTGACGGACACCAGCATCTCGGGTCTGCCTGGATTCGCAATGTACTACACCACCAACGGGACGAATCCCACGATTGGCTCAACCCCGTACACCGGTTCCTTCAACATCAATCTTGCTAACCCCGGCACGGTGACGGTGAAGGCAATCGCAACCGCAACTGGGTACGCGGCGAGTACGATATCGTCCCGCACCTACACTTTCGAGCAACAGCTGACCGCCCCGTTCTTCCTCCTGTCGAACGCGGCACCAGTGGTCTCCGGAACGGTGCTTTACTTCCAGACCTACAGCGTGCCGAATGTGGTCATCTACTACACCACCAACGGCGGTACGCCGAGGCCCGGATTCCCAGGCACGTTTGCTTACAACGCGACCACGGGAATTCCGATCAACGCGAACGAAACTGTGTCCGCAATCGCCACGTCCGCTGGGTACGTCACCAGCAGTCAGTCGGCGAAGGCGTACACCGTCAAATAACGAGTCGCGGACCCTCGGGCCAAGCCCGAGGGTCCGTTGTCATTCAACCTGCGCGCGTCATCCGATTGAACCCGGCGACTTGGCCGGTATCAATCACAAGTCCCCCGCCGGCTTCGGATAAGCGGAGCTAGCTTCTGTACACGAGGAATATCTAATGAGTTTTGATTGCGGTTCTGCTCAGCCTCGCCTTCGGCGACACTTCAACGCGATCCTGGTCGCGGGTATATTCGTTGCAAGCACCGCGGCTCTATGTCAGACCAGCCACCCTTCCGGTTCTGGATCAAACACCGCTTCGGCTCCTACCCCAACTCGTTACGCTCCCAATCGTCTGCCACGCCGCGAAACCGAGTACTACACCGCAATGTGGGGAGTTGACTCGTTTGCGGTCAAGTCGGTCGAGTCAGGGGAACTGATCCGGTTTACCTACCGGGTCGTAGACGGGGAACGGGCCAAGGGGATCAACGACAAAAAGAATGAGGCGTATCTTGTTTCCGCAGAGAAACACGTCAAGCTCGTGGTTCCATCTCTGGAAAAAGTGGGGCAACTTCGCCAAAGCAGCGAACCGATCGTTGGTAACACCTACTGGATGGCGTTTTCTAATCCCGGCCGTCCTATAAAGCCCGGAGATCGGGTGGACATTGAGATTGGTCAATTTCACGTTCAGGGAGTTCTGGTCCAATAATTTCACGCGGTAAGGCGCTTCGCCCGTCCCCGTCTATCGGCGGCAAGACATCGGGTGCCTTCTGATTTGTCGCAACATAGATCGATAGAAATGAGGAACTGAAATGCTGCGGAAGCTGATTGCGTCTGGGATGTTGTTTGCATCGTGTGGTTTAGCGTCGTTTGCGGCGGATCAGGCAGCGCCTTCCGCCAAGCTGACGGCAGCGCAGATTGTGGAGAAGAACGTGGCGG
>VANK01000014.1 GCA_008682415.1 Acidobacteria bacterium AB60
ACAGGGGGTGGGACGAGGGGGTGGGATGGGGTTCGTGCTGTCCCGCCCTTGCGACAGGAAAAAGTCGCAAGGACGGGGCACGGAGCTTTTGTTGTTGAACCGGGCCGGATAACGATAGGTTCGTGCGGCACGGGGAGTGTGGTGCAGGGCGAGGGGGATTTTGGTGGGTGACCCTCTGCGGTTAGAGGGCGCGGGTGCACTCTTCGACGGGGATGGGGACCTGCTCGACGATTTCGAGGCCGAAGCCTTCGAGGGCGGGGATGTGCATGGGGGTATTGGAGAGGAGGCGGATGCGCTGAATGCCGAGGTCGGAGAGGATCTGGCCGCCGAGGCCGATGGCGCGGAGGATGCGGCCGGAGCGGTCCTGGGCACCTTCGCGGGCGCGGAGTTGCTGGTGGAGGAAGATGTGGCCGGGGTGGACGGGATCGACGGCGGCGGGGGCGACGACTCCGCCGGGGGCAAAGGCCTCGGTGGGGGTGTGGTCGATCTCAAAGCCGCGGGAGGTGTTGTGCAGATAGAGGAGGGCGCCGCAGCCGGCTTCAGCGATCATGCGCAGGGACTGGTCGAGGGTCTCGCGACAATGGCAGTCGGCGGCGAAGATGTCGCCGGCGGTGCAACGGGTGTGGACGCGGACGAGGACGGGATGGGAGCAGGGGGGGCGGTAGTGAGGCTGGCCGGGCAGACCGGCGGGGCCCTCGGAGAAGGCGGCACAGCCGCCGGGACAGAGGTCGCCGCGGACGAGGGCGAGGTGGCTTTCGCCGCCGTTGACCTCGGACTCGTAGGCGATCATGCGGAACTCGCCGTAGCGGGTGGAGATGAGGGTTTCGCCGGCGCGGACGATGTAGCGCTCGTGACGGAGTCGGTAGCGGATGAGCTCGGCGACGGTGAGGATGCGGAGGTTGTGCTCGCGGCAGAAGGGGATGAGGTCGGGGATGCGGGCCATCTCGCCGTCGTCGCGCATGATCTCGCAGATAACGCCGGAGGGGTTGAGGCCGGCGAGTCGGGCGAGGTCGACAGAGGCCTCGGTCTGGCCGGCGCGGACGAGGACGCCGCCCCGGCGGGCGCGGAGGGGGAAGATGTGGCCGGGGCGAGCCAGGTCGGCGGCGGTGGATTGAGGGTTGATGGCAGTGCGAATGGTGTGGGCGCGATCGGCGGCGGAGATGCCGGTAGTGACGCCTTCGCGGGCCTCGATGGTCTCAGTGAACGCGGTGCCGAAGCGGGAGGAGTTCTGCTGGGTCATGGGGAAGAGGCGCAGGTAGTCGGCGCGCTCTTCCGTAAGGGTGAGGCAGACGAGGCCGCGGCCGTAGCGGGCCATGAAGTTGATGGCTTCGGGGGTGACGTGCTCGGCGGCGAGGGTGAGGTCGCCTTCGTTTTCGCGGTCTTCGTCATCGACGACGACGATCATGCGGCCAGCGCGAATTTCGTCGAGGGCGCCGGGGACGTCGATGAAGGGGGGCTCGAGCAGTCGTGCAGTGGTCATGTCCGGGACTATTGTCTCGCAAGGAGCGACACAGGGCAAAGATGCTGGATGGGAGTGAAACGGTCCAAATTCAAGTGGTTGGAGAAAGCAAAAGCGCCGCACGCGGCGGCGCTTTTGGCAAAGGGGACCGATTTAGGGCCTACAACGTGGACTCGATCTCAAAGCCCCAGGCTTCCAGGAGGGCTTCGGGGATGTACTTGGAGTTCTTGTTGCGGCGAGCCCACTCCCTGAGGCGGGTCGACCGAATGTACTGGTCAGGTGTGAGCTTGAACTCCTTCACGATCTGCTCGAAGGAGGTCACGGTGGGCACAACCGGGCCGATGGGCTCCGGCTTGCCCCAATTCGGGTTTCCACGACGCTTTGCCATTGGGTGTCCTTAGAAAGGGTAGATTTGCTGCAACCTCGGACGCGCTCTTGGGGATCACTGCATTCTGGGTCCTGAGGCACTCGTTCACTGCATTCTTATTTTAGGGAGATTTTCTTCAAAAATCAACAGCATAAGCGTCTTAAAGGGCGCAACTTCCGGTGCCGGGCGGCGGGAAGTTCAAAGCAGACAATCGTTTGCGGATTCATAGACTTAGCGCAAAGAGCGCGGGGAGAAAACCGGATTTGGCGAGTTGGTAAACAGCCAGCGAAGTGGGACGATGAGTGTTATGACGACAATCAGGCGGGCGGCGGGGCTGGCGATGTTTCTG
Source organism: Acidobacteria bacterium AB60 (assembly GCA_008682415.1). Taxonomy (GTDB): domain Bacteria; phylum Acidobacteriota; class Terriglobia; order Terriglobales; family Acidobacteriaceae; genus Telmatobacter. Next base: position 2,176 of record VANK01000014.1, read on the forward strand.
TTGGGGGTGGCGCCGGGAGTGCAGGGCGTGGAGCTGAGGGTGAGCCGCCAGGCATTGCAGCGCACGCTGGAGCGGCAGCTGTTCACGGGGCCAGAGGGGCGGTACTACCTGAAGGGATCGCCGCGGACGGGATGTTCGGTGTACGCGGAGGATCCGGAGGTGCGGTTTGAGCAGGACCGGATCGTGGTGCGGGTGAAGACGCACGCGAAGCTGGGGACGAGCGTGCACGGCGCGTGCCTGGGGATCACGCTGGCGCCGGTCTCCGAGGTGTCATTGGCTCCGGAGGGCGAGGGCGAGACACTGGGGTTCCGGGATGCGCGGCTGGAGCGGATCAGCGAGCAGAAGGAGCTGAACTTTTTGCTGGGGCCGTTCTTGAGCCGGACGGTTCCGAGCAGCATGAAGGTGAATGCGGCGGAGCTGCTGCGGAAGGCGCTGGAGGGGTCGACGGCGACGTCGGGGTACAAGGTGACTCTGGACCGGCTGAAGATTCACTCGATTCAGATCCAGGGGGATGATGTGGTGGTGGATGCGGATGGGGATCTGAGCGTGAAGTGAAAAAGACAGTGAACAGTGGTCAGTGATCAGTGATCAGTGGTCAGTGGTCAGTGGTCAGTGGTCAGTGGTCAGTGAATAGTGATCAGTGGCGGGGCGGCGTTGCGTTGACAGGGGGCGGGGGGCGGCAATAGTGTCGGGGGTCGTTTGGTTTGGTGGAAGGGGTGGGGGATGCGTGCTCGTCTTTGCTTGGTGATGGTGCTGGCTGCTGCGCTGGTTGCGCCGGTGTCGGCGCAAAAGGCGCCGTATGATGCGGTGAATCCGCTGATTGGGACGGCGGGAGGCGGGAACACGTTTCCGGGGGCGACGCTGCCGTTCGGGATGGTGCAGTGGAGTCCCGACACGAATGCCGATGCCTGGTACAAGTACGACGAGGCGTCGATTCGGGGGTTCAGCCTGACGCATGTCAGCGGGGCGGGGTGTCCTCTGTATGGAGACTTTGCGGTGCTGCCGGTGGCTGGAGAGCTGGGCGCGAGTCCGGGGAAGGACTTTGGGCCGTACGCGGTGGGCTATGACCACAGCAAGGAGATTGCGCAGCCGGGGTACTACGCGGTGACGCTGGCGAATGGCGTGCGGGTGGAGGTCACGACCACGGAGCGGGCGGGGATCGCGCGGTTCACGTTTCCGGAGGGCGCGCCGGCGCGGCTGCTGGTGAATGCGGGATCGAGCGCGAATGAGTTCATCAACGAAAAGCAGGCCGCGGATCAGTACGAGAACGCGATTGCGCTGAAGGGCGCGGACGGATTTGCGGCGTGGTCGAAGGCCGGGCACTTCTGCTCGACGGGTTCGCACTACAAGATCTACGCGGCGGGTGCGTTCGACAAGGCGTTTCACGCATCTGCGTTGTGGCAGGACGATGCGGTGATGCAGGGGGCGAAGTCGGCGCAGGGAAAGCATAGCGGTGCGTGGCTGGACTTCGGCAAAGAGCGCGTGGTGCAGCTGAAGGTGGGGATCTCGTTTGTAAGCGAGGAGTCGGCCCGCGCCAATGCGACGAAGGAGCTGCCGGGGTGGGACTTCGAGCAGGTGCATGGGGCGGCGAAGGCAGTGTGGACGGAGCTGCTGGGACGGTTCGCGACCGAGGGCGGGACGGAGGAGCAGCGGACGTTGTTCTACACGGCGGTGTATCACTCGTTTCTGTCGCCGAACCTGTTCAGCGATGAGGACGGCCGGTATATGGGGTTCGATAACACGGTACACACGCTGGTGGCGGGACAGCATGCGCAGTACGCGAACTTCTCCGATTGGGATATCTATCGCAACACGGTGCAACTGCAGGCGCTGTTCTTTCCCGAGGCGGCGAGCGACATGATGCAGTCGCTGGTGAATGATGCGGAGCAGGGCGGGCAGCTTCCGCGATGGGAGGCGGCCAACGATGTGACGTACGTGATGAGCGGGGATTCGCCGGTGCCGGTGATTGCGTCGTCGTATGCATTCGGGGCGCGGCACTTCGATGCAGAGACAGCGCTGAAGTGGATGGTGAAGGCGGCGACGGAGACGGCGAACAATCGCGAGCGGCCGTTTGTGGCGGAGTATCTGAAGCTTGGGTATGTGCCGAGCGATGAAGATGCGAGTTCGGCGTCGCGCACACTGGAGTATGCGAGCGACGATTTTGCGATTGCGGAGTTTGCCAAGGCGCTGGGGCATGCGGATATCGCAGCGAAGTTTCTGAAGCAGTCAGAGAACTGGAAGAACCTGCTCGATCCGGAGACGAAGTGGATCCGGCCGCGCAACAAGGATGGATCGTGGGTGCAGGGGTTCGACGCGGAGCGTTCGCTGCCGAAGCGGGGGAATGTTCCGGTGCCGACGGATCAGCTGGGGTTTGAAGAGGGGAACACGTATCAGTACTCGTTCATGGTTCCGTTCGACTACCCTGCCCTGTTCGCGGCGATGGGCGGCGAGGAGGAGGCGAGCAAGCGACTGGATCACTTTTTTGTGAAGCTGCGGTGCTGGGGCGAGCCCTGTTACAACATCGAGAACGAGCCGGATTTTGTGGTGCCGTATGCCTACGTGTTTGCGGGACAGCCGTGGAAGACGCAGGAGGTGGTGACGCGCATTGGGAAGACCACGTTCCAGGCGAAGCCGGATGGGATTCCGGGGAACGACGATCTGGGGGCGACGTCGGGCGTGTACCTGTGGAATGCGCTGGGGATGTATCCGGCGGTGCCGGGCGTGGGGGCCGTGGTGCTGGGGACGCCGCTGTTTGCGAAGGCGACGCTGGGGCTCTCGGGCGGGCGGACGCTGGAGATTTCGCGCAGCGGGGACGGCATCTATGTGAAGAACGTGACGCTTGACGGAAAGGCGTATGCGACGGACTGGCTGCCGGTGGCGAAGCTTCAACCGGGGAGAAACCGGCTGGAGTTCACGACGCAGGCGGAGCCGGATACGACGCGCGCGACGAAGGCGGCGGATCTGCCACCTTCGCTGCGGTGAGGCTAGGGTTGTTACTGGCCTTTGCCGGGCTGTGACGGCGAGACGACAAGCTGCTGCTGGTCTGCGGCGATGACCTTCTGATAGAAGTCGCGCGGAGGCGTGTACTCCTTCGCGTCGAGCATGGTGAAGCCGCGGGCGATGATACGGGCGGTGGTGACGGAGTTTGAATCTGCCTTGGAACGCAACTGGTAGGCGGCGTTCTCTTCCCATTTGAAGACGGTGTCGTCGGGCTTGGATTCGAGGGCGAAGCCGGCGGGCAGGATATAGGTGATCTGCTCCTGGTCCTGCGCGGGATAGAGCAGGTCGATGGGCAGGGAGCGGTGTTCTTCGGCGGGAAAGGGATTGGTCTCGCCGGTCTCGAAGAAGAGGCGGGGGAGGATGAGGCGGCCGGCGGTGGCGGCGAGGGTGCCGGAGACGGGGACGATAGCAACGAGCTGTTTGGCGGGGTCGTCGAGGTTGGCGACGCGTTCGACCTGGGCGGAGAAGCCGGCCGGCACCTCGGCGGCGATCATCTGGTTGAGCTCGGCCTTGAGGGCCTCGGGACCGGAGAGGAGAGCTCGCTGGCGGAGGCGGATGGCCTGCTGGCCGGTGAATCCGACCTTGAGGGCTCCGGAGACGGCGCCTGTTGGAGTGACGGTGAGGGTGCCGACGCGGACGGTGGTGTTGTCCTTGTTGTCCTGGAGCGGGGTGATGACGGATTCGACTTTGCCGTTGGTCATGGCAATGCCGGCTGCTCCGGCGTGCGACCAGTAGAGGGTTTGAAAGGGCGCGGTTTTGACGCCGGGGTCGAGGACGATCTCCTTGTCATCAAGGGTGAGTGCGATGACGACGGCATCGAGCTGATCGGTGTTGAGGAAGTTGGGGTCGAAGAGGCCGCGCTCGCGGGTGGAGATGCGCTCCGGGCGGGCGGGGAGGCCGGCGGCGCGGGCGAGAGCGAGGTAGAGGAAGGTGATCTCCTTGCCGGTGCCTTTCTTGTCCTGCAGAACGAGTTCGACGCTGCCGCGGGGGATGAGGCCGGTGGTGCTGGTGCGGCCGATGTCGGTGTTGTCGATCTTCTGGACGAGGGCATAGAGCTTTCTGGCTTTGTCGAGGGGCGTGTCGGAGGGGGAGCAGGATTCGGCGACGGCCTGGTGGAGGAGCGGGGTGGGCGCGGTGTACTGATTCACGTCGCGGGTCCAGGCGCTCATTTCCTTCTGCCAGAACTCCTTCTGATCGGGGGTGTAGATGTAGTTGAAGGCGACGCGGTAGACCTGCGAGGCGAGGGGCGGCGCATGGAGCTCGTTGGGGATGGCGGGAATGTCGGTGAGGTCGAGCTGCCACTGGTTGAGGGCGTCCTGCTTGACGGACTTGCCGGGAGGCAGGACCGCGGTGACGCGGATGTCGGTCATGATTTCGCCGTTTGCGCCGAGGATGGCGCTGTTGCTGAGGCCGGCGCCGCCGCGGGTGCGTTCGGGGGAAAACTGCTCGGCGGGGATGAAGAGGTAATGAGCGCGATGGACGAACCACGGCTGCTGGACGATCCACTCGGGGGCCCCGAGGAAGCGGTCGTAACGGACTTGATAGCGGTACTCGAGGATGCTTCCGACCTCGACGGCGGGCATGTTGAAGGTCATCTCGTGGGTGGCGGAGCCGGCGTGACTCTCCTTGAGGAGATCGGCGGGGGCGCCGGCGAGCGGGGTGATGGTTCCGTCGGGGTGTATGGTGCGGCCCTCGATGGCGGCGACTTCGATGCGGCCGGCGTAGGAACCGGTGTCGAAGGGGCGGTCCTCGCCGGAGTGATTGATGTCGGGCGCGTCCCAGTGATTGGCGGTACCGGAGGCCATGCGGCTGGAGTTGGTTCCGGCGGCGTTGAAGACGAGGTGCTTCTGGTAGGTGATGTGCACAGTGGCCGCATCTTTGCCGGCTTCCGTGAGGATCTTGATGCGGGTGTAGACGGTGCGGAAGTGGTGCGGGTCGTCGTCCTTCTCTTCGTGGTAGAGGACGACGGCCGGGGCGCCCGGGGCCTTGGGGTCGGAGGTCATCTCCAACTCTTGTTTGGAGGGAGGAGCGAACTGAGCGTGAAGGGCGGGGGGAAGGATGGAACCAAGGATGAGGACGGGAACACAGACAGCAGGAAGGGACCGCATCGAACGTCTCCAGGGGCAGTATGTAAGGGTGTATCGCGAGAAGAGCTGATCTCAGTCGAAGTACCAGTGCGATTTTAACCGCCGCCGCGGGCCGGAGCGGGCCATGGAAAATTGCGGGCATTGTATGCTTGCTGGTGGAGATGGTGGATGGGGATGGTGCGCGGACCTGGGGCCAACGGGCTTCTATTGTCAGCCTTGTTGGGGATCGGGGGAACGGCGCACGCCGCGTGCAGCGGGCCTGCGGCGCTGACAGTGCAGATGCGGGCGCATCCGACCGCCGAGAACGCTGCCAAGCTGGGCGGCTGGTATACGGATCACGGACAGTTTGATTGCGCGGCGGAGACGCTGCGGGAGGCGCTGAAGTCCACGCCGAAGTCGGCGCGTTTGCACTGGCTGCTGGGGATGGCCCTGGCGGAGGGCAACCATGCTGAGGATGGGATCAGCGAGTTGCAAAAGGCCGCAGAGCTGACGCCCGGAGAGGCGGAGCCGCGCCTGCTTTTGGCGTCGGTGTACGAGAAGGCGGGCCGGCACGCGGAGGCGGAGGCGCAGTGGCGGCAGGCGCTGCGGGCGGATCCCAAGTCAGAGCTTGGGCTGGAGGGCCTGGCGGCAAACCTGATTGCGCGGGAGGACTACGCGGGGGCGGCGAAACTGCTGAAGAATGCGCCACGCACGGAGAGGCTGACGATCAAACTGGCGCAGGCGCTTGGATTGATGAACGACCTGGAGGATGCGTCGGCGGTTCTGCACGAGGCGATGCAGGCGCATCCCGGTTCCGCGGGGCTGGCCGACGCGATGACGGTGGTGCTGGTGAAGCAGCATCGCTACCAGGAGGCGATCGAGCTGCTGGACAAGCGCGTGGCGGCGCATCCCGGGGACCAGGAGGCGCAGGTGCAGCTGTTGCGGCTGCTGGTGTTGAGCAATCACATGAGCGAGGCGCGTCCCTTGGCGCCGAAGCTGCTGGCGCTGCGGCCAAAGGATCCCGAAGTGCTGTACCTGAATGGGATCGTGCTGCGTTCGGCGGGGGAGTATGCGCAGGCGAAGGCGCTTCTGGAGCGAGCGGTGGCGCTGCAGCCGGACTTTTACAACTCGCGCTACAACCTGGGGATGGTGCTGGTGTTCCTGCGTGAGTGGGCGAGCGCGAAGGAGCAGCTGGAGAAGGCGATTGCGCTGGGCGCGACGCAGCCGGAGGCGCACTTTGAGCTGGCGAAGGCTCTGCGGGGACTGGGGGAGACCGACCAGGCTGCCGAGGAGATGAAGAAGTACCAGCAGGGCAAGAAGGAAGAGGAGACGCGGCTGGAGGCGAACGACGCGGCTTCGCAGGGAGACAAGGAACTGGACGAGGGAAAGGTGCAGGAGGCGCTGACGCACTATCGCGAGGCTGCGGAGGAGGAGCCGGGCAATGCTAGCTACCACTATCGGCTGGCGATGGCGATGGAGCGCGCAGGCGATGGCGGAGGAGAGCGCGAGCAACTGGAGAAGGCGGTGGCGCTTGATCCCAAGCTGGCGGGTGCGCAGAACGCGCTGGGCTACCTGATGAGCCGCGGAGGCGAGGTGGATGGCGCCGTGCAGCACTTCCGGATGGCGGTGGAGGCCGCTCCCGGTTGGACGGAGGCATGGATCAACCTGGCGGCGGAGCTGGCGGTGGGCTCGCACTACGCGGAGGCGCGGGAGGCTGTGGGCAAGGCTCTGGAGCTGGATCCTGCGAACGCCCAGGCGAAGGAATTGCGGGACCAGTTGGCGCGGGATCCAGCGGCGGGGCAGAATCATCCGTGAAACGACGGATCGAGCAGGCAGGAGCATTGACGTTCGCACCATGAAGAAGCGGTACGGTACGCCCCGCTGGACACGGCGGAATTTATTGCGAATGGTCCCCGCGCTGTGTGGCTCTGCATTGCTGCCGCGGATGCTTTCCGGCGAACAATCGGCGGTTCGGGGGAAGGCCGCGCAAGGTAAGACGCCCTTCTCAAAATTTACGGATGTGGCGAAGGCGGCCGGCCTGACCGCGACGATGTACTACGGCGTTCCGGAGGCGGTGACGTACATCGTGGAGGAGATGGGCGGTGGCTGCGCGTTCTTCGATTACGACAACGACGGTTGGATGGATATCTTCCTGCTGGGCGGGCGCACGCTGGAGGGAGTTCCGGAGGGGGCGTCGAACCGTTTGTACCGCAATCGACGCGATGGAACTTTCGAGGATGTGACGAAGGAGGCGGGGCTGTGGGACGCGGGCTGGGCGGTAGGCGTATGCGTGGGGGACTACAACAACGACGGGCACGAAGACCTGTTCGTGACGTACTACGGGCAGAACAAGCTTTATCGCAATAACGGGAATGGGACGTTCACGGACGTGACGAAGGAGGCGGGCCTGCTGCATGAGGGCAGGCGATTCGGCGCGGGATGCACGTTTCTGGACTACAACCGCGATGGCTTTGTGGACCTGTTTGTTTCGAACTACGTGGAGATCGACCTGGCGCACGCGGCCAAGCCGAGCCTGGAGATCCTGAACTGCAACTACGAGGGCGTGCCGGTGGCGTGCGGGCCGAAGGGGTTGAAGGCGCGGCCGCAGGTGTTGTATCGGAATAACGGCGACGGGACGTTCACGGATGTTTCGAAGGAGTCGGGGATCGCGTCGTTTCGTGGATCGTATGGGTTGACTGCGGTTTCGTGGGACATCGACGAGGACGGATGGCCGGACATTTTTGTGGCATGCGACACGACGCCGAGCCTGCTGTTGCTGAACAACCGTGACGGGACGTTCCGCGAAGAGGGATTGATGCGAGGCGTGGCAATCAGCCCGGAGGGCATGGAGTTGGCGGGGATGGGCGTGGGGGTGGGCGACTACGATCTGGACGGCCGGCTGGATATCGTGAAGACGCATTTTCAACTGCAGCCTACGGGGCTTTACCACAACCTGGGCAAGGGAGAGTTTGAGGACAGCGCGCACCAGGCGGGGATCTCCAGCGAGCGCAGTTATGTGAGCTGGGGAACGGGGTTGGTGGACCTGGACAATGATGGGCATCCGGACATCTTCTGGGTAACCGGCAACGTGTACGCGGAGGTGGAGAAGATTAATCGCAAGTTCCCCTACAAGGGACCGCGCGTGCTGTATCGCAACCGCGGGAACGGGACCTTTGAACGGGTGCTGGACGGGGGTGCGGACCTGGAGGCGCGGTATGTGAGCCGGGGGTGCGCGTTCGGCGACTTCGACAACGACGGCGACCTCGATATCGTGATCATGAACCAGCACGCGCCGCCCACGCTGCTGCGGAACGATTGTCCGCGGGAGAACCATTGGCTGAAGGTCCGGCTGGAGGGTACGCACAGCAACCGGAGCGCGATCGGGGCGCGAGTGCTGGTGCGTTACGGCGGGAAGGTGCAGGCGCAGGCTGTGCTGAGCCAGGCGAGTTACGTCTCGGCGAATGATCCGCGGCTGCATTTCGGCTTGGGGAAAGAGACGACGGCGGAGGTCGAGGTGACGTGGCCGTCCGGCAAAGCGGAGAAGTTCCCCGCGCAGAAGGCCGACCAACTCCTGACCATCGTGGAGGGCAAGGGGATCGTTCCGGGACGGCCGTTTTCGAGGAACTGAGCTCGGGGAGCCTCGCCGGATTCGGCTCTGGGGGAAGAAGTGGGACGAACCGGTATAAAGGCGTGACGAAACTGCACGTTGAGAGGTTGAAGCGGTCAGGAGGGGATCGCGATCACACTCTAAGTTTTTCGATCCCATGCAGGGAATAATTGCTAGAGAAATCGGTTTAGTAGAGGGATATCTGGGGTCAAACTTGCCGGTCGTATCTTATTTGTGATATCGATACCGAGGCTCCTAAATATAGCCTTCGGACGCGGCGAAATCGCGTTTTTCGACTTCTCCACAGATTCCAAGGGCTTGTTCCCCATCACGCTACAACCTGCAGTACAGATTCAGGAGGCAGAGCAGATGTACCCTACATCCATGGGAGGGTCGTGGAGACCTTCCTTCGCAAAGTGGTTGCGGCTGTGTTCGTGGTTGGTGATTCCAATCATGGCACTGTCGTTGACCCCAGCGCGCGGTCAGCAACTGACGGCGACGCTGAGCGGTATCGCGGCCGACCAGACGGATGCGCGCGTGCCGAGCGCCGACGTTTCGATCAAGAACGAGGCGACGGGCGACACGCGTACGACCAAGGCGGATGCGTCGGGCTTCTTTTCCGTCACAGCGCTGATCCCGGGCACCTACTCGGTGACGATCTCGGCCAAGGGATTTACTCCCTGGGAAGAGACTGGGATCGTTCTCAACCAGGGCGACAGCCGTACGGTTCCGAATATCCACCTGAAGATCGGGGGCGAGGCGACGGCCGTCACGGTGATCTCCGGGTCGGATGCGGAGATTCCGGTGGACACGGCCGAGGTAAGCGCCACGCTCAATAACGAGATGGTGGACTCGGCGACGCTGACGGGGCGCAACGCGGCGGAATTGATCAAGATGATGCCGGGCGTGACGTTCAACAATGGCGGCAATGCGGGCTCGGGCTACAACAGCCAGGTAACGGGCACGAACAATGGTCCGGCGGGAAGCTTTTCCGCGAACGGCACGCAGCCGTACGGATCGACGGCGGTGATTCTGGACGGCGCCAACCTGATCGATCCGGGCAATGCCGGAACGCAGGTAGCGAACATCAACCAGGACATGACGGACAGCGTGAAGTATCTGTCGGCTTCATATGGCGCCGAGTATGCGAAAGGGCCGGCGGTTCTGCAGGCATTTTCGAAGAGCGGCGGGCAGAAGTTCCATGGCGAAGCGTACCTGTACGCGCGCAACACCGGGTTGGGTTACGCGAACGACTGGAACGCGAAGCACCTGGCGCTGGGGCAGAACAAGCAGCCCACGCTTTATCCGCAGGACTTTTACTACATTGGCGGCAACGTGGGCGGGCCCGTGTTCTTTCCGGGGTTCAACAAGAACAAGGACAAGCTGTTTTTCTGGGGTGGCTATGAGTACATGATCCAGCACCCCTATACCAACCCGGTACAGATGAACGTGCCGACGCCGGCGCAGCTGGCGGGCGACTTTACCACCGATGGCTCGGGCGGGCACGACCCGGTTGCGGCGGGCGTGTTGAGCCGATTCCCGGCGGCTTACAACGTTCCCTGCAGCCAGCAGGTGGATGCGACACACCCGGCGACGACGGGCTGCCAGACGGGGAATTCTCCGTGGGCTCCGAACGGCGGGGGCGGCGCGCCAACGAACCTGAGCGCTTACTTTGATCCGAACGGCGTGGCGCTGACGAAGCTGAATCCGGCTCCCAACCAGACGCCGAACTCGGCGAACGGGTGGAACAACTATTCGTTCTCTCCGGCGCTGCCGCAGGATCGCTGGGAGGCGACGGGCAAGGTGACGTACGCGTTCAATGACAACAACAAGATCTGGGGCTCGTACGCGTACCAGTCGGAGACGGATCAGCATCCGCTCTCGATCTGGTGGGCTCCGGCATGGACGATTCCCTACCCCGCGGACCCGGTGGGCAAGGAGACGGCCAACCTGTACTTGGTCAACTTCACGCACGTGTTCAGCGCGACTTCGACCAACGAGTTTGTGTTTGCGTACGCGAAGTTCGTAAACAACACCAGCCTTTCCAAGCCGGACGCGGTCAGCCGCAAGAAGCTGGGCTTCACCAACTCAAGCCTGTTTGGCGCGGCGAAGACGGACCAGGTTCCGAATTCCACGGGACCGTGGGACGGCGGGCTGACAGAGATCAACGAGTTCGATTTCAACAGCGGAATCTTCGGCAAGGGAACGTTCGGCAAGCAGTCGAAGACGCCCTCGATTGCCGATACGTTCACGAAGATCCTCGGCAGGCATTCGGTGAAGGCGGGCTTCTACTGGGATACGCAGCAGAACCTGCAGGCCAACGGCAGCGACATCAACGGCAACTACGATTTTGAAACGGGCAGTCTTTTTTCAACGAACAACGTGGTTCTGGACCGGCTGATGGGCCGTGTGGATCACTACGACGAGAACAACACGGACGTGGTGCCCAACATTACTCAGCACGAATGGTCGATCTGGGGACAGGACTCCTGGAAGGTGACGCGAAAGCTGACCCTGAACGTGGGCCTGCGCGCGGATCACGAGGGGCAGTGGTACAACACGCTGGGCGATACGGAGGTCTGGGATGCTTCGACGTACAGCAATGCCACCAACCCGCCCGCCAACACCGGCCTGAGCTGGCACAAGCTAAACTCGAGGATTCCGACCTCTGGCTGGAAGAGCCCGTTGTTCTTCTATGACCCGCGCGTAGGCGCTGCGTATGACGTGTTCGGGACGGGCCGTACGGTGGTCCGCGCCGGCTTCGGCACGTTCCGCTACCAGGTGTCGTCGAATGACGCGAGCGCGGCGATGAACGGTCCGATGGGGTCGTTCAACTTCGCGACCAACTCGGGCAGCACTTCGCAGAAGGGCTTCCTTGGGTACAACGTGAACAACGGCACGGTGTGCACGGCCATGGCAGGCGGCATGGCGGAGAACTGCACCGCGACGACCGCACTTGCGGTGCCCACGGGCCTGAACCAGACCGGCGCTTCCGGCCTGAAGGTGGACAAGCTGGGCGACGACAAGGTGCCCTATGCCAACACGTACAGCTTCGGGATTGCGCAGGCGCTGCCTTCGCATACCGTGGCGGAGGTCTCGTACGTGGGCAGCATGAGCCGCAACCAGTTGCTGAACGGCGCGAACGGTCACATCTTCGACGTGAACCCGGTGAACTACGGATCGTTCTTCTCGGTGGATCCGAAGACGGGCAATTACAACAACATCCACCCGTTGACAGGAGCAGGCGCGAACGCGCAGGATTGGCGTCCGCTGAACAACTACGGCGACATCTGGCTGCAGACGCACGGCGGGTACGCGAACTACAACTCGCTGCAGGTTTCGGCACAGAAGCAGTCGGGCAACCTGTTCCTGTTTACCAACTTCACCTTCGGGAAGGTGCTGGGCACGCGCGACGGATCAACGTCGAACGGCAACGGCAACGGCCCGGCGAACGATCCGTTCAACCTGGATGCCAACTACGGCCCGCTGGAGTACGACCACACCAAGGTGTTCAACTTCTCGGCGAGCTACAAGCTGCCCAAACCGATTCACAACAACCTGATTTTGGGTGAATTGATCAACGGGTGGCAGCTGAGCAACTACACCACGTATGAAGACGGCGCTCCGTACCAGACGGTGTCGCCGAACATGAACCTGAACTATCAGCAGTATCACGATGCCAGCAACAAGGAGATCGATACGCTGATCACCATGCCGATTCCGGCGACAGCCACGGGCGGCAACCAGACGACGCAGATCAACACGGATACGTGGGTGGGCAGCAACCAGTACGAGAACGGGATTCAGCCGCTGATCGTTTGCGATCCGCGCAAGGGCCTGAAGAGCGGTCAGTACTTCAACCCCAACTGCTTCGCGGCACCGCTGCCACCGACGGCTACGTCGTACGGGCAGATGGGACCGACGATCTGGCCGTACATTCGCGAACCGCACTACTGGGGCAGCGATCTTGCGGTTTTCAAGGCGTTCCGCGTGACGGACGCGCAGCGGGTTGAGGTGCGTATCTCGGCCACCAACTGGCTGAACCATCCGAACGCGCAGTTTGGCGTAAACGGGAATGCGGATAACCAACTGCTGTTCAACGGCGTGAGCACCGGCTCCGCGCTCACGATGAACAGCAACGCGTCTACGACGGGCGTTCCGGCGGCCAAGATCGGTTACCGCTGGATGCAGTTCGCAGCCAAGTACTACTTCTGATCTTCGAGTCAGTGCTTTGCAGGGGTGGCTTCGGCCACCCCTGCTTTTTTGTGCGGATTCTGGCGCTCCGCGTAGCGGGAAAGCGCGCTCTGCGCTGCGTCAGGGATTACGATGCGGAGTACAATGAAGGCACGAGGTGGGCTCCCGCCATCTCTTCTTGTTATGCAGGGCTGGCCCATCCTTCCCCTCTCTTTCAGGTTTATCGCATGGCTCTCGATGGCGTTGGCAGCGGGAGTGCCCGCGAACGCGCAGCAGGCGGCCGCGCCGATTCAGTTTGAGCTTCAGCGGCTTCCCTTCCAGCTCGACAGCAGCCAGTCCGCCGCCAAGAATGTGCCCGAGACCATGGCGGGCGGTGTGGCAGTATTCGACTACAACGGCGACGGCCGACCGGACATCTACTTCACGAACGGCGCTGACATTGCCACGCTGAAGAAGTCATCGATGAAGTATGCCAACCGGCTGTTTCGGAATGACGGCAACGGCAAGTTCACCGACGTCACGGAGCAGGCGGGTGTTGCAGGCACTGGCTTTGATGTGGGCGTGGCGGCGGGGGATTACGATAACGACGGCCACCCGGATCTCTTTGTGGCGGGCGTGCATGGCAATACTCTCTATCACAACAATGGAAACGGGACGTTCACCGAAGTCACCCGGAAGGCAGGGCTGGACAAGGTCAACGATCCGGAGTTTGGGCCTTTGTGGGCGGTGGCAGCGGTGTGGGTGGATGTCAACAACGACGGACTGCTGGATCTCTTCGTTGTGAATTATCTGCAATGGGAGTACTCACCGCAGCCGAAGTGCATTGTGGAAAAGGTAGCGGAGTATTGCCATCCTCGTTACTACAAGGGGCAGCCCAACCAGCTCTTCCTGAACCAGGGGGACGGTACGTTCAAGGACGTTTCGAAGGAGTGGGGCGTGCGCGAACATGTAGGCAAAGGAATGGGCGCGGCGATGGCCGATTACGACCTGGACGGGAGACCGGACCTGTTCGTGACCAATGATGCGGAGTACAACTTTCTCTTCCACAACACTGGCAACAGGTTTGAAGAGGTCGCTTTCCCGGCGAATGTGGCGCTTGCGGAAGATGCGGCCTTTATCTCAGGGATGGGCGCCGACTTCCGTGATGTGAACAACGATGGCATGCCGGATATTGGGTATGTGGCACTGAAGAGCCAGACGTTTCCCTTGTACCTGAACACCGGGAAGGGCGATTTCACCGAGGCTACTTCGCCGAGCGGCATGCGCGTGCTGTCGCTGGGAATGTCGGGCTTTGGGGCGGCGTTTGTGGATTTCGATAATGATGGATGGAAGGATCTAATTGTGACGCGCGGAGAAGTCACGTCAGTGTATCCGCCGGGAAACGCGTTCGCCCAGCCCAATAGCGTATTTCGCAACCTGGGCGCCAGCGGCAAATGGGCCGCGTACACGGCGGAGGCAGGATTCACGGACACGACGGTGGCACGGCATCGGGGCTGCGCGGCCGCAGATTTCGATGGTGATGGACGCATGGACGTTGTGGCGACCAGCCTCGATCGGCCGGCGGAGCTCTGGATGAATCACAGTCCCCACGCCGGGCACTGGCTGGCGGTAACGCTGACGGGGGTTAAATCGAACCGCGATGGAATTGGCGCCCGGATCAAGGTAACCACCAAGGCGGGAACGCAGTATAACCACCAGACTTCGAGCACATGTTACGCGTCGTCGAGCCTGGGCCCGGTGCACTTTGGGCTGGGAGAGGAGACGAAGGTGCTGAAGGTCGAGATCCAGTGGCCGAGCGGGATGGTGCAGTCGCTGGAGAACGTGGATGCGGACCAGGTGCTCAAGGTGATGGAGCCTGCGCCGGCGCGGCGCTGAGGCTACTGCAGCGGGCCCTGCTTTTGGGTGTTGGCCTCGAGCTTTTGCACAATATCTCGTTCGCGCTGGCCGTCATCGGGCCGGTGCAGCTTGTAGTAGATGGCGGCAAGTTCGATGTGCGGATCGATCCAGTTGGGATCAGCTTTCTCGAGGGCTTCGAGAGCGGTTGCGGCCTCGGGCAACTTGCCGGTCATGCTGTTGAGTTTGGCCATCTGCAACTGTGCCTGCGGCATGTTGGGGGCGAGTTGCAGTGCGAGTTCAAGCAGCGGACGTGCGCCCTCCAGATCTCGCTGCTTGAGGCGCATGGTGCCGAGGTACAGGTTGGCCATGGGGTCACGAGGATTCTGCTTGAGAGCCGCTTCAAACGCGGGCATGGCGGCGTCACTGTCGCCAAGCGCATCGCGTGCCTGGCCCAGCATGGTTTGCAACCCGGGGAAGTCCGGTGCGATTTTAGCCGCGGCCTCCAGGTCTGCGCGTGCCTCGTGGAACTCGCGGCGATGCAGGCGCGCCTGGCCGGCGATGACCCAGGCATCGATGGAGTTCGTGGTTTGCGCAGACTTCTCCATTTTGGGAAGCGCTTCCGCGGCATTACCCGATTCAAGAAGCGCGTAGGCATGCACAAAGGCGAAGTCGGGATTGTCTTCGTTTCCGCGCTCAAGGGGAGCCAGCAATGCGAGCGCTTCGCGGGCATTGCCAGTCTTGACGCTGCAATATGCGAGCAGCATGAGGGCGGCGGCATCCGAGGGTCGAGCAGCGTGCACTGTGGCAAACTCATCGCGCGCATGCGCCCAGTCGGCCTTCTTATAGTAGGCAAGGGCGAGGTTCATACGAACGGCGTTTTTGTCAGGAGCGTTCGCGAGGGCCCGCGTGTCTTCCTGGATGGCGCCGTCGAAGTCGCCCACCGCGGCCAAGGCGGCGCCCAGGTTGGCGCGCGCTTCGGCGAGACCCGGTTGCAGTTGCAAGGCCTTGCGATAGTCGTCGATCGCACTGCGGAGATCGCCCTGTTGCTGGGCAGCGATGCCGTTGCGGAGCAGGTCATCCGCGCTTGCCGCGGAAGGGGCGACCTGGGCGACCTGCGCGACCGCGACGACGGTAGCGGCGGAGAAACAAGCGGCGGCGATGAGGCGCGGCACGAATCCGCAACGCGCATGAGAACCCATGACGTAAGGATAAAGGCGTGCAGCGGGGCGAATGCTGCAAGAGGCGGCAATAATTGGGCTTCAGGGCCTGAGGGGGCTGCCCTTTGCGCTACGGCATTTTGCCGCCGGCTCAGCCTGTGGTATGGTCATGGGGTGATCGGCCGCAACCAACACGTCCGCTGCTCGAGCGCGCTTTTCGCGTTCGCAGCATGTTGTTGTCGCCGCTAGTACTCAGCCCGTCACACGTTTCCGCATCCCGCGGAATCCCCTGAGCATCAATCCTCCATCTGAGTTCGGAGCACCCGCAGCCATGAACCTTCTGCATCTGCAATCATCCGGTTACATCGCCTCTCTGGCGTGCTCGCGCTGTTGTTGTTGTCGCTGAACCTTCGCGCGCGTTCCCCCTTATCCCTTTGATTTCATTTGTACTTTTTGGAGCAAGATCATGCCAGTTGTACGCACTTACGGGCGTATTCTCGCCCTGATTCTCGGCTTCCTTCCAATTGTCCCTGTCGCATTCGGGCAGCTGGTGGGAGGCACCATCACAGGAACAGTCACCGATCCTTCCGGTTCCTTCCTTGAGGGGGCGAAGGTTACCCTGCGCAATGAAGAGACGGCAACTCAGCGCGACCTGGTTACGAAATCCGATGGCACGTTCTCGGCCCCGTCCATTCCCGTGGGGACATGGACTCTGACGGTGGAGACTACGGGATTTGCGCCGCTGACGCGCACGGGCATTCACCTCACGGTGGGCCAGAGCATCAATCTGCCACTGGTGCTCGCAGTGGGCAAGATCGAGCAGGCCATCACGGTGGTGGACACGCCACCGGCTGTTGACACCTCGACGCTGCAGTCGCAGGGGCTGGTAGACGAGAAACAGGTGAAGCAGCTTCCGCTGAACGGCCGCAGCTTTGATCAGCTGTTACAGCTCAATCCCGCGGCGGTGAGTTATACGACGCAGCGCAGCGGCTCTGTGGGATCGTCGAACTCTTCGGTGGGCAACATGTTCTCGATCTCAGGCCGCCGACCGCAGGACAATCTCTTCCTGCTGAACGGGATCGAGTACACCGGGGCATCGCTTATCAACGTGACACCTGGCGGCACCAGCGGCCAGTTGCTGGGAGTGGAGGCGGTGCGCGAGTTCAACGTGGTGACGGATACCTACGGCGCGAACTACGGCAAGCGCACCGGGGGTCAGATCAGCATTATCACGCAGGGGGGCGGCAATCAGCTGCACGGTTCGGTGTATGAGTTCCTGCGCAACTCGGCGCTGGACGCGCGGAATTACTTCGATCAGGCGCGAATTGCGCCCTTTCAGCGCAACGACTTCGGCGCGGCGCTGGGCGGACCGCTGCGCAAGAACAAGCTGTTTTTGTTCGGCAACTACGAAGGCTATCGGCAGCATCTGGGTCTGAGCGACTTCACTTTTGTGCCGGATGCCGCGGCCCGTGCCGCGACGGTTCCGAGCGTTCGTCCGCTGCTGGCGCTGTGGCCAGAGGCTACTACGGATCTCGGCCAGGGCATCGGAGTGGCATATTCGAATCCTCCACAGCACGTGCGCGAAGATTTCGGGACGGCACGGGTTGACAGCAATCTCACTGCGAATGATCTGTTCTTCGCGGTCTACACGGTGGATGACAGCGACGCCACGACCCCGACAGCCAATCCGTTCTCGTCCATTTATGAGCGGCTCCGGGAGCAGGTGCTCAGCGCGCAGGAGCAACATGTGTTCTCGCCGACGCTGCTGAACACGCTGCGAGTTGGCTACTCGCGCGCCACGTTCGGGTTCCAGAGCATTGTGGAGGGCGGGGTTCCGGGATGGGTGGCAAACGGGCCGGTGGGCGCGATTGTGATCGCCGGCAGCACCGCGTCCAACGGAGCGTCGCAGATTACGCTGGCGGGAGCCAACACGGGCGCGAACAACTTGACTGCCCGAAATCTTTACACGGTTGACGATCACATTTACTGGACACATGGCAAGCACCAGGTAGAAGCGGGTGTGTGGCTGCAACGGCTCCAGTCGAATGATTTTCTGGCGCAGAACCAGTACGGGCAAGCATCGTTTTCGACGCTGGCGGCGTTTGAGAAGGGTCAGGTCTCGAAGTATACGATTGTGCCCGGGCCGACGGAGCTGGGCTGGCGCTCGCTTTTCAGCGCTGGATTCATTGAAGACGCGTGGAAGATCAAGCCGCGATTCGAGCTTCGCGCGGGACTACGAGTGGAGAGTTCCACGGGCTGGAACGAGACACATAACCGTGCCTCGAACTATCGCTTCACGAATGGAGTTTTGAATACCACGCCTACCGTGGGCTCGTCGGCGCTTAGCGACAATCGCGCTGTCTTTATGCCCGAACCTCGCGTGGGGTTTGCGTGGGACGTGTTGGGCAACGGCAAAACGGCGGTGAAGGCCAGCTTTGGGCTGCATCGGGCGTTGCTGGACACGCTTGATTACCGCCTTGACCAGACGGCGCCGTTCAACACCACGCTGTCGTACAGCAACACAACGGTGGACAAGTTGCCTTCGCTCTCGACGACGTCGGCGACAGGCGGGCTGGTTTCGCCCTCGAACGTGCAGCCCAATATTGAGACGCCCACGGTACTTGGCTGGACCTTCCGGATTGAGCAGGAGGTAGCGCCCCGCACCTCACTTTCGCTGGGCTATGTCGGCTCGCACGGCTACCACCAGATTCTTTCGATCGATCAGAATACGCCGGCATGGGTGGTGTGCCCTGCTGCAGAGTGCCCTGCGAACGTGCCCAACGGCAGCGTGTACTACACGAGCACCACGCTGGCAAATCCGAAGCTTGCCAACAGCACGTCGTGGATCTCGTCCGGTATCAGCAACTACAACGCGCTGGAAGCAGATGTACGCAAGCAGTACGCGAACGGTTTTCAGCTGCGCGGGGTATACACGTGGTCGCGCAACCTGGACGACGGATCGGCGTGGAATACGAGTGTTTCGTCGAACACGCCAGCTTATGTTTCGTTCCCGGGCAATCCCAAGCTGGATTATGGCCGGGCGGCGACGGACATTAGCAATGCGGGCGCCATCAATGGCTCGTGGGATTTGCCCTTCGGCAAGGACCACGTGTTCTTCCACGGCATCTCGTCACGCGCAGACCGGTTTGTGGGAGGGTGGTCGCTCAGCGGCATTCTTTCGGTGCAGAGCGGATTCCCGTTCAGCCCGCAGCTGGGCTACAACCCGAGCGGCAACGGCGACACCCGCAACCCAGTGCGTCCCAACTTTAACCCGAATTACCACAGCAAGCTTTACCCGCGGACGCCGCATCAGTGGTTCGATCCCAACGCATTTGAGGCGCCGGTGGCGGGCACGGTGGGCAACGCTGGCCGGGACACGCTGGTGGGGCCGGGGCTGGTGGATGCGGATATCTCGCTGGCGAAGACGACGAGTGTCAGCGAGCATTTGCATGCCCAGTTCCGGGCAGAGTACTTCAACGTTGCGAACCACACGAACTTCACTACGCCGAATGCGGTGGTGTTCTCAACCGGTCCCACGCCCGCCAAGCCAGCAACCGCGGCGGCTCTGAGCCCCACGGCGGGCGTGCTCACCGGGACGGCGACGACATCGCGACAACTGCAGTTCGCGCTGAAGCTGTTGTTCTAGCAGCAACTTGGGGCACTCTGCGGAGTGCTCCTCGCTTGCGGCGAGCGGGCACGAATCGGTACCGCGAAGTTGCGCCGCAGTTTGCCATGCAACAAAGTCGTGGCGCTTCATCACTGGCAACTTGAGGAAGCGAAAGGGCCAGGAGGTTCCGAGCCATGACTACGACCAATGCTGGAGTTTGCCCCACACGCGTGTATCGCAAGCGCTCGGCGCAGCGAACCGTCGGCCTCATCTTTGTTGCGGCGGGGCTATTGCTCTGGGTGGCGATCTGGGGCCAGGTAATTCGGGGAACGCGGGAGGGGAGAGTCCTCGACCTACTGTTTCCGGTGGTATTCACGGCGCTTTGCCTGCTGTTCACGTACCGCGCGCATCAGGCAGATGTACGCACTACGGACGGCTCGATTGTGATGCATACGATTCTGCGCCGCCATATTTTGCCGTTTCATGCGATTCAGGGGCGGCGAACGTACGTGGATCGCGGGGATGGCGACTATCCGGACGTGTGGCATTTCGTTCTGGAGTCCAGCGACGAACGCTATCCCAGCCTGGATATCGAGGACGTTTACGACTTCGATCCCACGTTTCGCGGCTGGTTTTATTCTCTTCCCGACCTTGACGAGGAAGAACGATGGCATGGCCGGCTCACGACCCTGGGTCGGGTGTAGGCGCTTTTTCGGGGGGATGGTGCAATGCCGTCTTCTCCTACTGTTCTCCTTGGTCGGGGCCCATCGCTCCTTGTCCCGCAGCAATAGGGCATTTGCCGTTCATTGCAGGCTTTGCTACCATAACGATACACATGTTCCGCGTCTCCTATCGCCGGTCTTGTTGTCGCCCCTCGAACATCTTCGACGGGTGTCCTCGCACGTCTCTCTGATTCCTGAAACATACGATGAAGAGGTCGCACCCGCCGCTGAACGGCCGGGTTCGCCTTTATCTTTTTTCGCATCGGCCCTCAGCATCCTGAATCCAAGAGGACCGTATGCCGATCGCAGTTACCCAAAACCCAGCCAGCAGCGCAGAGTCATCAATGCTCGAGCACCGGCAGCGCCTGAGCCATCTGAAACTTCTTGAAGCCGAGAGCATTGCGATTCTTCGCGAGGTCGCCAGCGAGTTCGAGCGACCGGTGATGCTGTATTCGATCGGGAAAGACTCGTCGGTGATGCTCCGGCTGGCCCAGAAGGCCTTCTTTCCCGGGCCGATTCCCTTCCCTCTCCTCCATATCGACACTGGATTCAAGTTCGTAGAGATGCTCACATTCCGAGACGAGATGGCGCGTTCGATCGGGGCGGAGCTGCTGGTATGGCGCAATGAGCCGGCGATCGCCGCGGGTACCAATCCGATAGCCCTGGATACGAAGCGTTGCTGCGCTCTGCTCAAGACCGGAGCGCTCCTGGATGCGCTGCGTCACTACAAGTTCGACGCAGCCTTCGGCGGGGCACGTCGGGACGAAGAGAAGTCGAGGGCCAAGGAGCGCATCTACTCGTTTCGCGATGAGGCGGGCCAGTGGGATCCCAAGAATCAGCGCCCGGAGTTGTGGAACGTATACAACGGCCGTATTCATTCCGGGCAATCGATCCGAGTGTTCCCGCTTTCCAACTGGACTGAGCTGGACGTCTGGCACTACATCCATCAAGAGAAGATTCCTGTGGTGGATCTCTACTACGCCAAAGAACGTCCGATGTATGTGCGGGGCGAGATGCTTCTGCCGGTGGAGCACTCGTTCGTGGCGCTGCCGGGCGAGAAGCCGCAGATGGTGAAGTCGCGGCTGCGCTCGCTGGGGTGCACGCCGTGCACGGGGGCGATCCGTTCCGATGCGAGCACGATTCCGGACATCATTGCGGAGTTGTTGAGCTTCCGGTCTTCCGAGCGTGCGAACCGGGTGATTGATCACGACCAGGAGGGCTCGATGGAGCTCAAGAAGCGGGAGGGCTACTTCTGATGGCTGCTGTAGCCGACCGTTTTTCGATCGAAGAGTTTCTTGCGCAGGAGCGGGAGAAGGACCTGCTTCGCTTTTCAACCGCCGGCTCCGTGGATGACGGAAAGTCGACCCTGATTGGGCGGCTGCTGTATGACACTCAGTCGGTGTACGACGACCAGGTCCGGTCGATTGAAGGCAAGGGCACAACGGCGCCCGGTCAGCTCGATTTCGCGCTGTTGACGGATGGGCTTCGCGCAGAGCGCGAGCAGGGCATCACGATTGACGTGGCGTACCGCTACTTCTCCACGCCGCGGCGCAAATTCATCATTGCGGACACGCCGGGGCACGAGCAGTACACGCGCAACATGGCCACCGGCTCGTCGACGGCAGACGCGACCATCGTGCTCATCGACGCGGGCAAGGGCGTCCTGGTGCAATCGCGGCGCCATGCGTATATCGCGTCGCTGCTGCGAGTACGCCACCTTATCGTCGCAGTGAACAAAATGGATCTCATCGGCTACGATGAGGCCGCCTTCCGCGCGATCGAGCGGGATTTTCGTTCGGTACTCGACAAGATTGCGGAAGACACAGGTAATCCGGTGGAGGCGGTCTTTGTTCCGGTCAGCGCGCTGAAGGGCGACAATATTGTTCACCGGGCGGCAGAAACTTCAGGGGCCATGCCCTGGTACAGCGGGCCTTCTCTGCTGGAACTGCTGGAGTCACTTCCGCCTTCGCTGGATACGACCCAGTCTGCGTTCCGCTTCCCGGTACAGCGGGTTGTGCGCCCCGACCACACGTTCCGCGGATTCGCCGGCCAGATTGCGTCAGGCACGGTGCGCCCGGGCGATGAGATCACGGTTTTGCCCTCGGGCCGGTCGGCGGTGATAGAACGGATTGTCACATGGGATGGCGAGCTTGAAGAGGCGCAGGCGCCGCTCTCGGTCACGCTCGTTCTGGATCGTGAGCTGGACATCAGCCGCGGCGACCTGATCACGGCCGCCGACGAGCCGGGCCGCTTCACCAATCATCTGAAGGCGTCGGTGGTTTGGATGGATCAGCGGCCGCTTCAGCTGCACCGGCGATATCTGCTGAAGCACGCCAGCCACCTAGTTCCGGCGGTTGTGGCCAGCATCGATTACCGCAGCAACGTGGCGACGCTGGAGCATGAAGCCGCGACGACTCTGGAGATGAATGCGATTGGCGTGGTGAACCTGGTGCTGTTGCGCCCGGCGGCGTTCGATCGCTATGCGCTAAACCGAACGACCGGGGCGTTCATCCTGATTGACGCGGAGACGAACGGAACCGTGGCGGCAGGCATGGTGACGGCAACGGCACATGCATCAGACACGGAAGAGAATCTGGATACGGGTACGTGGGGTCCGGTGACGGCAGGCGAGCGCGAAGGACGCTGGGGCCATCGCGGCGCAGTACTCGAGTTAGCTGGTCCAGCATCCCTGATTGATTCCATCGAGCGCTCGTTGTTTACCGTGGGAGTAATTTCGATTCGGCTGGATCGGGAGTCCGAGTCATTCCGATCTGATCCGTCACTCCTAGCGGCAGTCCTCGGGTTGCAGACGCGAGCGGGCTTTCTGGCGCTGGTGACTCGCGCTGGCGATGACGATGGCATTCTGGTCGCCAAGATCGAAGGGCAAGAGATCTTTCTTGAATCGGGCGAGACTATGAAGGCCGTCTCCGCCATCCATCAGCTTCTCCACCGCACGGGGGTCTTCCCCTCCACAGAACAGGCGGGATTTTGATGAGCACAATCGAAATTGAGAACCAAACTGCATCGCGCATTGCCGAAGTCCGAAGCACGTTGGCCCAGGAGATCACCGGAACGAGCGACGTCTGCGTGACCTGCAGCTTCCAGGCTGAGGATGTGTTTCTGACCAAGTTGGCTCTTGAACTCGATCCGCGAATTCCGGTCCTGTTCCTGGACACGGGATACCACTTCCGTCAGACCTATGAATATCGCGACCAGATTGCGCGGGAGTGGAATCTGAACCTGATCAACCTTCTGCCCGAGAAGACGGTTGCCGAGCAGGAGGCAGAGCACGGATTACTCTATCGCTCCGCGCCCGACCAGTGCTGCAAGCTGCGCAAGGTGGAGCCGCTCTTCAAAGCAGTAGCGAACTATCGCGTTTGGGTTACGGGTCTTCGCCGCGAGCAGGCGCGCAGCCGCACGGCGCTGGAGGAGTCGGCGATGTTTCAGTTGCCTGGCGGCAAGCAGGTGCTGAAGCTGGCGCCGCTCGCATCCTGGACTACGAAAGACGTCTACTACGCATGCCAGCAGTTGGAGATTCCGCTGCTGCCTCTTTATGAGCTTGGGTATTCGTCAATTGGCTGCGAGCCGTGCACTACGCTGCCGACTGATCCGAACGATCCCCGCTCCGGCCGCTGGGCGGGGCAAAAGGTGGAGTGCGGAATCCATATCCAGGCTGCGCCGTCCGCGAACTAGCAATTCACCACCGAGTCAGGAGCTGTCGATGGCTTACATTCTCGGATTCCTGATCGCGCTTTTCATCGCCCTGACCGGGGTGGGCGCGGGCACCATCACGGTGCCAACGCTGGTGCTGTTTCTGGGTGTTCCCTCCGCGGAAGCCGTAGGGATCGGGCTGATGTTCTCGACGGCGGTGAAGCTGATGCTGGTTCCGGCGCAGGTGGCACGCGGGAACGTAGCGTGGCGGACTCTGGGTTTCATGCTGTTGGGAGGTGCGCCGGGGGTCCTGATCGGGTCGTTGTTCTTGAAACACCTGATCACCAGCGGCGCGCAGAACGTGCTGAACGCTCTTCTGGGGCTGGTCCTGGTGGCTACGGCTGCGTCCCAGCTGATCTTCCATTTCCGCAGTGGGCGGCGGACCGAGCAGGCCGCGGATCGGACAAGCTGGCTGCCATGGTTGATGCTTCCGGTGGGCGCTGAAGTGGGCTTCTCCTCTGCCGGGGCGGGGGCGCTGGGTTCGGCGGCACTGCTGACGCTGACACCGCTCAGTCCGGCGCAGGTGGTGGGTACGGATATTGCATTCGGCTTTTTGGTTTCGCTCATTGGCAGCGGGGCGCATTTCTTCTCGCAGGGGGCGAGCCCTGAGCTGCTGACGAAGTTGGTCGCCGGAGGACTGTTCGGCGCCATTGCGGGGACGCTGCTGAGTGTTCGAATCCCCCGCCGGCCGCTCCGGCTGGCGCTTTGGATATGGCTGTTGATCCTGGGAGGCCAGTTCCTGATCACCAGCTACAAAGCGCCAGCCCAAGCGCCGAAGCAGACGGCCAGCCATTTCCAACAAGGGCGCTAGCGCCTCCGTTGCTCCTTCAAGTGGAAGGTCGTTCGGTCGGTGGGGTCAGGATTGCCCGTCCGTGTTCCCCAGACACCGCGCTGGCCGCGGCTGATCAACACCTACGCGACAAGTATGGGAACCACTGATATTGGCAGTTCCGGTTCGTATGAGCTAAACACGTGCGCTACCGATGCACAGGGGAACGGAACACGACGGTGCCGATCAGCGCGGGAAGCGGTGGTGACATGCTGGAGGTCGTCCCCCCGAAGCGTGGCGGATTTATCGGCGGCTTCCGCGTGCCGTAGACGCTACCGGTTCAGGCAAACGGAAAGGACCGTTCGAAAGCCTCACGGGCGGTTTGCGTGAGGCTTTCGTTTTCGGATAACAACGATCCTCGCGCGGCGGGAGCAGTTCACCGTCCATATGGGCGAGACGGTGGTAATGCCGAGGTTCCGTCACAAGCCGAAGCCGGCGTGCCGTCACAGGTGACGAACCTCCGTCACTGACGGCGTCGTCACGAGTTTCGTCACTATTGGTGCGCTCGAGACACTGCTGCTCTGAAACCAAGAAAAATGAGCGGTTTGCACGAGGTTTCGAGGAGTCACGCGGATTTGGCATAGGCCTTGCATTTAGGAGGACGTCCGGCGCATACAGCTGCCGGATAAGAAAGCGCCGAGATGCTGAAGATCACGATACGCGAGACCGACGAGGGACAGACGATCAGCCTGGAAGGGCGGGTGGTGGGTGCCTGGGCTGCGGAGCTGAAGCGGGTTTGGACCGCGAAGGCTGCGGAGTTGGCTGGACAAGGGGTTTCTCTCGATATGCGTGAGGTGACCTACATGGATGAGGACGGCAAACAAGTTCTTCGCCAGATTGAGAACGAGTCTGGCGCGCAACTGATTGCCACGACTCCCTGGACACGGCAGCTTGTTGCGCAGATTCGGGATACGAACACCCACGACTGAGGAGAACGAAGATGCAAGCCATGGAAAATGCCACTGCCTTCCGGAAGAGCCCATCGACCCCGCGGGGTGGATTGTTCGATCGCCTTTCGCCCGAAACGATGCGCGAGTTGATGTCACTGGCCCACCTTCGCAGCTTCGAGCCGGGCGAGGTGCTGTTCTCTGAGGGTGACCAACCGGAGCACGTCTACGTGGTGCTTGAGGGAACGGTAAAGCTGTCGATTAATTCGACGGGCGGCCGTCGATTGATCCTGGGCATGATGGGGAATGGCGATGTAGCGGGGGTCGCCTCGCTGCTTTGCGGCAAGCCGCAGGAGACCACGGCGGAGGTGGTGTACACCTCCAAGATTGCAGCGGTTGCGGGGAATGAGTTTCGCAACTTTCTGCTGCGCCATCCGGATGCCTATGCAATGGTGAGCGAGGAGCTGGGACGGGAGTTCACCAAGGCATGCGAGCAGCTCCGGACGGTAGTGTTGTCAACTTCGGCGCCGCAGAAGCTAGCGCGTCTTCTGCTGGACTGGAGCAAGAACGGACAGGCGACGGAGACGGGCGCGCGGTTCCGGTTCTGCTTTACCCACGAGGAGCTTGGGGAGTGCATCGGAGCCTCGCGGGAGACGGTGACGCGGGTGATGACGACATTCAAGAGCAAGAAGCTGGTGATGCTGAACGGATCGGTCCTGACGATTCCGAATACCCGCGCACTGGAACATTACGCGTCCGCGTAAGATTCGGCTAGCGCTTTAACAAATCAGAGGAACGAAAGGCCTCGGGTGCTTACAGCCCTCGAGGCCTTCGCTGCCTGGGATCTCAATCAGCCTTGGACCGCCGCGAACTGGCTGTTTGAGTGCGACTCTGTCGACTGGCGGCCGCAGACCTGCGAAGGCTGGAGGCGCGTACGATGAGCGAGGGATCGAGAATGAGGCTGCGCGGCTGCGGCCGAATCTTGGCGCCCAGGATGCTCAGGAGAATCGCCGCAGTCCTTTCTCCGATTCCCTGGCTGTTCTGATCGATACTGGAGAGGGGAACGCGAAGGAGAGGGTCGTAGTGCAGATTTCCGCAGCCAATCACGGCAATGTCCTGAGGGATGCGAAGGCCGGCCTCGAGGATCGCATCGATAGCACCGATGGCGAGAGGATCGTTATACGCGAAGACTCCGTCGGGGCGAGGGCGGCGCTTGAGCAGCAGGCGCATGGCTTCGGCGCCTAGCTTTTCGCTATCGATATCGACGTTGGATCGAGCGATAACCAGCGATTCTGAGAATGCAATGTTTCTCTTATGGAGAGCGTGGCGATAGCCATCGAAGCGGCCTTCCCCCGTACTGTTCTCCCGCCCACGGATGTGAGCAATGGATTTGCACCCTTGCTCAAGCAGGTGCTCGGTTGCCATGCGGCCCGCTGCTTCATCGTCGATTCCAACGAAGTTGGCGGAGAGCCCCGGGATTTCGCGATCGATCAGGACATAGGGCAAGCCCTGCCGATCCATGCGTAAGAACGGCTGTTTGTCAGTACCCGATGAGGCGACCACCAGCGCGTCGAGTCCGCGCCCGGTGAGTTGCTGAATCTCCCGCGCCTCTAATCCCGGATCTTCTTCCGAAGAGGTGATGATGGTGGAATAGCCTTGCGATCCAATAGCCGCGGAGAGGGCTTTCGCCAGTTCGGCGAAAAAAGGGTGGAGCAGGTCAGGAACTACCAGGCCGACCAGATAACTTCGTCCGGTAACAAGGCCTCGAGCGAGGATGTTGGGCTGGTATTCGAGTTCCTTGACGCGCTTGAGTACACGCTCCCGTGTCTCTTCCGGAATATCGGGATGATTCCGTAGAACCTTCGAGATGGTTACGATCGAAAGGCCCAGGTCCTGTGCAATGTCTTTCAGGCGGACAGCCATACTTGGGAATATATCGCGCCTCCCTCGCGTCAGGCTTGACACAGGCTTGCGATCGAGCGCCTGAGGCCGGTAGTGCGATGCAAAGCGGGCGGCGGGATCCCTCCCGGCCTGACGCGTTTCAAGATAGCAGTGTTTATTGTTTACTTTATCGTTGACGTTGCCTATACTTTGCGGGTCAAGCACGCTCGTTCCGAAGCTCGTGAGGAATCATGCCAGAGCCAACACTCGCTCCCCCAGGTTCATCACAGCAAGCAAAACCCATGCAGTACCGACGACTAGGGAGTACGGATCTATATGTCTCGGTTCTGGGGTTTGGCGCGTCGCCGCTGGGGGATGTGTTCGGAACGACGGATCAGGACGAGGGCGCACGAGCGGTTCAGCTTGCGATCGACGAGGGAATCAACTTCTTCGATGTCTCTCCCTATTACGGGTTGACCCTAGCGGAAGAGCGCCTGGGGAAGGCTCTGGAAGGGCGCCGCGAGCAGGTAATCCTGGCCACCAAGTGCGGACGGTACGGGATTGACCGATTTGATTTCAGCGCGGCGCGAGTTCGGCAGAGCGTGGAGGAATCGTTGCGACGTCTACGCACCGATCACGTGGACCTGCTGCAGGCGCACGACGTCGAGTTTGGAGACGCGGAACAGGTCATCCACGAGACGATCCCGGCTATGCGGCGTTTACAGGAAGAGGGGAAGACCCGTTTCGTGGGAATCACGGGGTATCCGCTGAAGGTATTGATGCGCATTGCGAGCGCGATCCCGGTGGACAGCATCCTGAGCTACTGCCGATACGACCTCCTGATCGAAGATTTGGATAGCGTGTTGATGCCGTTTGCGGAGCGGCATGGGATTGGCGTGTTTAATGCTTCTCCTTTGCACATGGGTGTACTGACCGAACGCGGGGCTCCCGATTGGCACCCGGCGCCACCGACGATTCACGAGGCTGCTCGCAAGGCCGTTTCGTTCTGCCGAGAGCATGGCTCGGATCTATCGGAACTGGCACTGCGGTTTTGCTTAGAGTATCCTCGGGTGGCCAGCACCCTGGTGGGGATGTCCAAGACGAGTCACGTTCGACGGAATCTTCGGAACCTCGGCGAGACCGACCGCGAGTTGCTGAGGGAAGTGAAAGCGATTCTGGAGCCGGTCAGCAATTTAGTGTGGCCCTCCGGCCGGCCGGAAAACCAAGATGAGGCCACGGCTCAGGGCGCATAACATTCTGGCAATTTCCCTCAGCCATTGTGGGGCATTTACCAGGAGCGGAAGGCGATCATAACGGGAGTCGTTGGCACGTCATTGACGACCTTGGTCTGTAGCACGAACTGAAGATTTTTCCGAGACCAGTCTTTAGGTGCGACAGCTAAGAGTGTCTTGATCAGTTCCGGGTCGGTAATGTACTCCGCTGCGGCGCGCGTGCCGCATTGAGTGATTCCCGCAATCGCGATGAGTGGCGCGCCGGTTTTGGATTGAGGCATGCGCGTGACCACAGCGTAGTCAATCGCAACCTTCCCAGGCGCGCCGAATAGGGGGGTCCAGGTTTGCTTCGGGTTGGCCTGGTTCTTGATGGTCAGATACCGATCAAAGATGAACGGAAGATCACCGGTGAGTTCCAGAGTCCAACTATTATTGAAGGCACCGATCAGCACGCTTGGCGATTGACGCAGATCGCTGAAGGCAATGTCTTCGCCGAGCCTCAGATCAAAGCGGCTGTGATGGAACGCGAGCAAGGAGGCAACGCGAACATTGGCGGAGAGATCCCCGAGGGTCACGAAGTCGTTCTTGAATCCCACGAGATCCCCAGCTTGGACCTTGATATCGTCTGACATGGGCACCACGAACTCGCGTCCCTGGCTTTGAAGATGGTCGAGGCGATGTGTGGCTTCGTAGCGGTCCATGAATCCAGGGCTGAGCATATAGACGGCATTCGCCCCCGAGTAGATCAGCACGGGCCTGCTTCCTTTGACGAGCGGCGCCCAAAACTGGTCAATCGGCGGGAGAGGTCGCAATTGGAGCCAGAGGACCACCGCCAGCGATGCCGCGAGCAAAAACACGGTGGCGAAGGCGACCTGCATCCCCTTCCAAGGTCTCCTGGGAGTAAGAGCGCGAGGCTCTTCGTGGATCACGGGGGGCAGCGGGATTTGGTTCTCGGGGAGCGGCGTCGCGTGAGGAGTGAGAACCGGCTGCTCCGGAACGGCTTTCCGCGGCGCATCGCTAAAGCACGCAAGATAGGAGCCGGGATTGATCTCAATACGAACCAGGCTGTCGCTGCCGTTGCTTTGGTAGAACTGCGCCAGCCGTTTCCGGACTTCGGCTGCCCTGGCCCGGACGATGGGATCGACGTTGGTGTCGTAGTCTGGCCTCCGGCCGAAGACATTGACTCCAATGAGGCGCTCCTTGAGGAGTTCAATGTGTCCTGCGAGGCTCTGATTGACGATGTATTGCAAAAGATCGCGCGACTGCCTGCTGGCTCGAAATGGAGCGCTCTGACATATCTCCGCAAGAGTCTGCTGAACGAGGACGCCCGAGAGCTCGTGCGCGCCTAGGGTTCGCTCTGGAGTTGCGGTGCTGGTTCGCGAGTTTGGATTTTCCATCAGTCACCCTTTGACCGAACGTACAGTACCTTGCTGGGGTTTGTGGCGGGAACTGGGCTGCAACCGTGCGGGTACGGGGCGAACAGTACCGTACTGTACCTTGCCAACCTCCTTTAAGTCAACGTTTTCTTAGTCGACTCGCAAAGTGACGCCGCTTCAATCATGAAGAGGCGAAGCGTCCTAAATCGGCCCGCGGATTGAGCCTGGGTTCAATCCGTTGGGGGACTTGCAATGTGACTCGGGAGGCGTTTCGTGAGCACAAAACGGTTTCTTCAAACTTCGCTGGCGGTGCTGGCTACGTTATGCCTGTATGGAGCACCAGCACTGCGTGCGCAATCACTCGCGTCGAGCGCATCGCTCTCAGGTACGGTCACTGACCCCTCCGCGGCACGCGTGGCGGGAGCCAGCGTCACGCTGGCCAGCCCTGACAAGGGCATCTCGCGCACCTACAAGACGGACGCGGAAGGAGGCTTTTCGTTTCCACTCCTGCCGGCCGGCGCATACACGCTGACAGTGGAGGCCAAGGGGTTTAAGACATTCAAGCAGCAGGGCATCCGACTGGAAGTGGGACAAGCGGCGAACTACACCGCCACCCTAGCGATCGGAGCAACGGAAGAGATCATGGTCACCACCGAGCCACCGCTGCTGCAGACCGACAATGCGAATATCGGTGCAGAGATCTCCAGCGTGCAGGTGACCGAGTTGCCGCTCAACCTGCGAAACGTATTCAACTTCGTCGAGCTGAATTCGTCGGTCAATAACCTCTCCCAGCGGCAGACCATCAGTTCGGGAGGCGAACAGGGAACGGCCGACCAGGATGTCTCGTTCCTGAACTTCGGGGGCGGCTACTTCGGGACGACCGCATTTTTGCTGGACGGGGCGTGGGACACAAGCACCGGATGGGGAGGCGTGATTTACGTTCCCTCCCCCGACAACGTGCAGGAGTTTAAGGTCCAGCAGAACTCATTCAGTGCGCAATATGGCTGGAGCACCGGGAACGTTGTGAACGTCGTGACGAAATCGGGAACCCGCAGCCTGCATGGGGTGGCCTACGATTACCTGCGCAATGGCGCGCTGGACGCAAACTTTTACTTCAACAACCTGGCACACCTGCCCCGTCCGAACTCTCACCGCAATCAATTTGGTGTGGCTGTCGGCGGCCCGGTCTTTATCCCGGGAGTGTACAAGCACCGGGACAAGACGTTCTGGTTTTTCCAATATGAAGGCCATCGGGAGAACGATCCGCTGGCTGCCCCTCTCAGCACGACGCCCATCGATGCATTCCGGAATGGCGATTTTTCCGCTCTGCTGGGAGCACCAACCGGAACCACGGACGCGCTGTGCCGACCGATTGTGGCGGGGCAGATTTACGATCCCTTTACCACGCGACAGGTCACCGCGACCTGCGGCCCCTCAGCGGGTAAGACGGTCTACATTCGCGATCCGATCGCGGGCAACAATCTCGCAAACTCGAAGATGGGAATCGACGCGGTGGGCCAAAAGCTGGTGAGTTACTATCCCAAGCCGCTTAACAACCAGGTGACGAACAACTGGAGCGCCACGGGAGTGGCGTTGAACAACTCCGACGAATTCAGCGCGCGCATCGATCACAACGTGAATGACAATACACGGATCTACGGGCGCTACTCCTACAAGAAGGAGTCAAAAGGAGAGTCGCCGGATTATTACGGAGCCAACGATCCCGCGGGGCCAGGGCAGATCAACCCTAATAACCGCTGGAATCTTGCGCTGGGCGGCAGCCACGTGTTCACTCCAACCTTCACCCTGAGCGCGAACTTGGGCGGGATGAAGTGGATTGAAGGAAACAACTTGCAGAGCGCTGGGTTCAAGCCTTCATCACTCGGGCTGCCGGGGTTTATCGATTCCAGTTCGGCGCAGTTCCCGGTGATCAACGCCAATCTGTATCTGGGCGAGGGGCCGCTTCAGGGCGCCGGTGAGGCGCGGTTCCCCCGAAGCGCCGTGAGCGGCTCGGTGGATCTCGTGAAGGTGCTGGGCGCGCACCAGTTGTCATTCGGATTCATGCAGGTAGCGATCGACGAGAACGGAGGCCGCATCTCGCCCACGACCTTCACCTTCAATAATTTGTTGACAGCGGGCCCGGATCCAACGAGTCCCGCGACCGGTGGAGATGCGATTGCCTCGATGCTGCTGGGAACTCCGGTCAGCGGCGGCACGGGAGTTTCGGTATTCAACGTCTCCCGTACCTGGCTGTACGGAACCTATCTGCAAGACGACTGGAAGGCGACGCGGAAGCTCACTCTTAACCTTGGACTGCGCTGGGAGGTTCAGACACCAATCACGGATCGGCACAACCGGCTGTCGACGTTCAACTACAGCGCGGTGAATCCGATCAGCTCAAGCGTTGGCGGCACATATACCGGCGAGGTAGTGTTCGCCAACTCAAACCACCGCGGACAATACGACACGAACTACAAGCACTTTGCACCGCGCTTCGGGCTGACCTACCAAGTCATGCCGAAGCTTGTGGCGCGGGGAGGATTCGGATTCTTCTATCCGAACCAGTTCTTGAACAGCCCGAATATTATCGGCTACACGTCTTCGACTCCTTATGTGGCGTCCAACGATGGCGGCATTTCGCCGTGCCCCGGATGCACGCTCAGCCATGCGTTTCCGAATGGACCCGTTCCGGTCGTGGGGAATACCCTCGGCAGCTTGACGAACGTGGGTTTCAGCACCAGTGCGGTGAACCCCAAGCGCAAGACCTACTATGGCGAGCAATGGATGGGCGGAATTCAGTTTGCGCCAAGCGCGAACGACGTGCTCGATATGACTTACGTAGGCAATCACAACGTCCACACCTTGGCTGGCGGTTTGAACCTGAACCAGATTGACCCCAAGTACTTCTCCATGGGCAACGATTTACTCACGCAGGTGCCTAACCCGTTCTACGGACATGTTCCGGCCGGCAGCCCCTGCAGCCTGGACCAGCCCACGGTAGCCCAAGGACAACTGCTTCGGCCGCACCCGGAGTTCTGTGACATCAACGAGACACAAGATCCGGCCGGCACTTCGCATTACAACGCGTTGGACATCAACTACACGCATCGCGTATCGCAGGGATTGACGCTTCTCGCCTCTTATACCTTCTCGAAGTTCATCGACGATATCTCCGGGCCTGAGGGCTGGGCGAACTCGTCGGCGGAGTCGATTCGGAACGTCTATAATCTGGCCGCGGAGAAGTCCGTGGACCCCACGGATACGCCGAACAGCTTCGTACTGAGCTATGTCTACGAGCTACCCGTCGGCAAGGGCAAGACACTGGGCGGGGGCATGCACGGCGTTGCCAATCAGATTTTGGGAGGCTGGGAAACGACGGGGATCTTCACCCTCAAGGAGGGCTTTCCTCTCAGCATCAATAGTCCCGGTAATGGGTTGAACTATTTTGGAGCAGGACAACACGTGGATGTGGTTGGGAACTATAAGGTCGCCCATCAAAGCCGCACCCAGTGGTTCAACAACACGCCTCCGGGTATCTCTGGTGCCGCGTTTGCGCCGGCATCCAGCTGGAGCCTGGGAAATGCTCCGCGCTACTTCTCCGATCTGCGCGCCCCTCACTATAACAACTGGGACATTGGCGTTCAGAAGAACTTCCCCATCAAGGAGAGCTCTCGAGTAGAGTTCCGGCTGGACATGTTCAATGCCTTCAATCACACCAACTTCTATAGTCCGAATACGTCGCTTCCGCCGTTGGGCTCAACCAGTCCCGGGTCGTTCGGCACAATCAGCGAGTCCTGGACGCCGAGGCTCCTTCAAGCGGCATTGCGGCTGTACTGGTGAAGGGATGCATTCGACGATGCGGGCATCGGGTTATAGACCTGCTGCGTTCTGGGGCTTTACGCTCCTCGCTCTTGCCTGTACAGCCCTCTCACAGCAGCGCAGCGATTATGACTCTCTCCTTGCCTCGGCCCAACAGGCTCAGGTAAGGGGGGACTTTGATGGCGCTGCGCGACTGTACCAGCAAGCCTCGGTGATTCACCCGGAGCGGGCCGAGCTCAAAGCGAACGCGGGGCTGATGTACTACCAGGCAAACAGGAGCGAACTCGCGGCTGCTTCGCTGCAGCAGGCGATTCGAATCAGCCCGGAGCTGTTTGTTCCTAACCTGTTTCTCGGGCTTGATTACGTGAGACTCAGGCGCTTCAACGAAGCGATCCCTTACCTGAAGCGCGCCGCGCGCATTAAGCCAGATGACTTCCACGCCGCGGCGGGATTAGGAGACGCTTATGAGGGTGTCGGAAATATCCGCATGGCAATCCGGTGCTTCCACAGAGCAACGGAGATCGATGGGAAGGATGCGGATAGCTGGTTCCACCTGGGAGTGGAATACCTGAAGCAGGTGGAAGGAGACGCCCGCACTCTGGTGACGCAATATCACGAATCGGCCTACGTCGCAGCCCTGATGGGGGAAAACTTTGCTCAGCGGCACGCTTGGATTCAGGCATCACGCGCCTACCAGCAGGCGTTCGGCCAGCCCGCTGTTCCTCCGGATACGCACGCCGCCTATGGATTTGTATTGATGAATGAGAACGATCTTGCCGGGGCCGAGCGCGAGCTGCACTCCGAGCTCGCATCAAATCCGGGTTCTCTGCTGGCACGGCTGGGCATGGCCAAACTGGCGCTAGAACAGCGGTCGAGCGAGATGGCGGCAGAGCACGTCGCGCAGATCTGGAAAACTGATCCCGGCTTTCTTATCTCGAACGCGGAGCTGTTCAGCACAGGCCTGGAACCGGAAAAGAAGTCCGACTTCCATTCCGCGTTAAGACAGTTGGTCACTTCCGGAGAGCTTTCTGAGGAAGTGACTTCGCTCTTTCAGCCGGTGGACGCCTCTCTACCTGCTGCTCAAACGGGATCCGAAAAGACCTCTGATGCCGGGCAATCGGGAACCGATACGACGAAGCTGTACAGCCGGGGTTCGTATCGGCAATGCAGCGAGGATCTAAGATCGCGACTCGATTCACTTGCGGTGAAGGATTTGCGGATGCTGGCATTCTGTGCCTACGCCACTGGCGACTACGAACACGCTTTCCTCGCGGCAGAGAAGCTTGTTTCCGTTAAGGCAACTGAGGCGGAAGGATTGTATTGGGAGATCAGGTCGTCGCAGCGCCTCTCGACGAGTGCACTAGCGCGCGCCAGCGACATCGATTCAAGTTCTGCGAAGTTCCACGTATTGCTCGGAGACATCTATCGTGAACAAAGGCAATCGCAGGAGGCGGAACGTGAGTACCGCCGGGCATTGGGTCTCCAGCCCCGCGACTCCGGAGCGCTCTTCGGTTTGTGTTTGTCGCTGCTCGCCAATGGGCGTACTGACGAGGCGCTGCAGGTGGCACAGGGTGCAGTTCTTCATAACCCGCGCGATCCGGAGCTAAATGCGGTGATGGGTGAGATCTTGTGCCAGCGCGAAGACTTCTTGGGGGCGGAGACTTATCTGAAGAAGAGCCTTGATACGAAACCCGAGTACGTGGCACAAGTGCATGCTTTGCTCGGAAAGGTTTATTCAAATACGAATCGTACGCAAGAGGCTATCCGCGAGCTGAAGCTCGCATTACCTGCCGACAAAAACGGCCATCTCTTCTACCAGATTGCGAGGCTGTATTTGAAGATCGGCGATCGCGATGCAGCCAACAGGGCATTTCTGGAGGCCAAGCGCCTTACGCGCGAAGGTTTGATGAACTCACCCGCGGAACTGGGTTCCGAAGATAGCGGTCCCGAGACTCCCTAGGCATTTTACCGAAGGCCTGCTCGCTCGCTCCAGAGCAGGCTTGAGCCGCGCGATTGAATCCACGAAAGGCTATTCAGTCTCAAAGATGATCAAACGACACAGCATTCTT
Source organism: Acidobacteria bacterium AB60 (assembly GCA_008682415.1). Classification (GTDB taxonomy): domain Bacteria; phylum Acidobacteriota; class Terriglobia; order Terriglobales; family Acidobacteriaceae; genus Telmatobacter. The sequence continues at coordinate 38,169 of VANK01000014.1, forward strand.
CTGTTCTTTCTCGCCACGAGTTACACGGTCTGGAGTGCTGAGCAATCGCGTTTCCAGATCGAAGACGCTCATCCCGATCGCAGTGGAGTCACTCTGCGGACCGCTGTTGGAGTGATGAGAATTGAGTTTTGCAGTGAAAGAGCGGTGCACGTTGTGGCCAGCCACACGGGCCAGATTCCCCCGGCCAAAGTGCCGGTGGTTACGCAGCCCTGTTCGGAGAAGTCCGTGCGAGTCCGTTCGGGGAAGGACCAAATCACGATCTCCACTCCAAAGATTTCTGTCCTAGTGAACAGGGCAAATGGTGCAGTTGCGTTCCAATCGCCTGAGGGGAAAACCCTGCTTGCGGAGCCAAGCCAAGGTGGCAAACAGTTCGACGTCCCAGGGACGTACGAGGCTCAGAACTGGCAGGTGAAACAGGAGTTCCGATTGCAGGCGGAAGAGGCGCTCTATGGGCTGGGTCAACACCAGGAGGGATTCTTCGATCTACGCAATATTCCCATTCGGCTTTTGCAAGCGAATACGAACATCGCGATTCCCTTCTTGTTATCGACCAACGGATATGGGCTGCTCTGGAACAATCCTTCGCTTACCGATTTCGATCCTCCGACGGAGGTAGTGTCACTCGATCAGGACGGCAATGGCACCTTCCAAAGCGGACCGGAGGGAGACTACGGGTTCCTTTTAAGCGGCAATTTCCGAGACCGCCTTCGATTAACGGTCGATCAAAAGGACATCATCGACTTGAAGAATATGTGGCTGCCCCTCTCCGCCGGGGCGAAAGTGCATCTGGCTGCCAACACGAAGTACACCCTGAATGCCGCTACGGGAGGGCATACCAGGCTGGAGGTCCGCAGACCATCAGACACGATGGGGTTCCGATCGGAGGCGGGCGACGCCGTCGATTATTACTTTCTCTACGGGCCAGAGTTAACCAACGTGATCGCCGCGTACCGCGACTTGACCGGGACGGCGCCGTTGCTGCCGCGCTGGGCGTACGGTTTCTGGCAATGCCGGGAACGTTATTCAAGTCAGCAACAAATCTTGGACACGGCAGGGGAATTTCGAGATCGCAAGATCCCGGTTGATGTCCTGGTGCAGGACTGGCAGTACTGGGGCAAATACGGATGGAATGCAATGCGGTTCGATGAGCGGAATTACCCCAACCCCGGGGCGATGATGGCGTCTCTTCACCAGAAGGATCTTCATTTGGTGATCTCCGTTTGGGCGAAGTTTGGAGTGGAGACAGACGTCGACCGCAACATGGTTTCGGACGGTCTGGTCCTGAAAAGCGCTGCTGCGACCGGCGAGCCCGGAGAGGCGAAGGAGCGCGAGAACTGGGCCGATCTCTTCAACCCTCGTGCACAAAGAGCCTTCTGGTCCGACCTGAATCGCAACCTGTTCGGTCTCGGGCTCGATGGATGGTGGCTTGATGCTTCGGAGCCCGAGGGTGATCCGCTCAAGACCGACGAAACTTACCTGGGTCCTGGCACCACCGTGCGCAATGCCTTTCCGTTGTTTGAAACTTCAGCGGTTTACTCGGGTCAGCGTGTCACTTCCACTGACAAGCGCGTTGTTATTCTTTCCCGCTCAGCATTCGCTGGTCAACAGCGCAACGCCTCGATCGCATGGTCGGGTGACATCTCTGCGAACTGGGATACATTACGTCGCCAGGTCACGGCCGGACTCGAGTTCGGTATGTCTGGTTTTCCATACTGGACCACGGACATCGGCGGCTTTTTCCGTCCACGCGATCAATACACCTCCGTTCCTTATCACGAGCTTCTGATTCGGTGGTTCCAATTCGGTGCCTTCTGCCCGATCTTCCGCATACATGGATATCAATCTGAGACGGAGATGTGGAAGTACGGACCGGAAGTTGAACGCGTCTTGCGCGAATATGACGATTTCCGCTATCGATTGCTGCCCTACATCTACTCCACAGCATGGGGCGTGACCAATCGGAATGAAACGATGATGCAGGCATTGCCACTCGTGTATCCGAGCCAGCCGTCTGTAAGGTCAATTCGTGACGAGTTCCTGCTCGGAGATTCGCTCTTGATCAGCCCTGTTCTTACGGAAGGAGCGAACGCAAGAGAGGTGACCTTACCGGGCGGCGAGGATTGGACGGATTTCTGGAGCGGCGAGAAAACCCACGGCGGCCAGACGGTTCGGGTTGAGGCACCCCTCGATCGAGTTCCCATCTTCGTGAAGGCTGGTAGCATTGTTCCCCTTGGTCCAGAAGTGCAATCAGCAGCAGAGCCAATCAAGAAGCTAGAGATCAGGGTTTATCCAGGGAAGGATGCGCACTTTCTGCTCTACCAGGATTCGGGAGACGGTTACGGATACGAACATGGAGAAAGGGCAACTATTCCGATGCACTGGGATGATGTCCATAACCGCCTGGATGTCGGGCGTAGGTCGGGGTCTTACCCAGGAATGCCTCAAGGGTTCACGTTGAATGTCGTCCGCGTCAATGGCGGCCGGGGCGTGGGAGATCTGATGATGCCAGACGGCAACCACGTCCTCAGCTACAAGGGCGATCCGATCGCAGTGAGTCTGCCGGAGGCCAGCCAACCTTAACTTCATGGAGTTTGGCCCTTGTCCGTGTTGCAGAAGGAGCGACGACGCAGGAAACCCGCAGAGCACATTTCTCACGCCGGTCACAGGGACAAAATACAACCCATGCGGGGCCTCGGAAAAGTCGCGACGCAGTCCTTGCCGGACTGGGCTATCTTGATTCCGAGGTCCGTGGGATAGACGATTTCTGGGCGCCCCTCGCCGATTGGAACCCGAACTTCTTGCTCACCATCCAGACGCCAGAGAGCCACAAATGACTTCTTCGGCGATTTGATGCCGAAGGCTATTGGCTTCGAGCTATTCGTGACATCGGGCATTCCCAATGGATAAAAGGGCACTGCCTCCGGGATGTGTTCGCGGATTATCTCTTTGTAAATGCGAATGCCCTGCTTCACTTGTGCTACCGCCAGGGCATCAAGTTTTGCAAGATGGCCGCTCTGGTGAATGCGGAGCAACATGGCGGTCACCATGTTGAAGCTCGCCTGATCTGCGTCCGCGCCTTGGCGGGGATAGGACCACAGAGCGAGTTGGGATGGCACGACGCCCGCCGAGGCCCCGGTCGCGATCGCGGGCAGGCGGAGATATTCTTCCTGATCGGTGCAGGATTGTATCTGGGTATGCGAAAGCATGCCGTAATCCATGCGGCCGCCCCCGCTCCCACAGTTTTCAATCACGAGCTTGGGATAGCGATCGAGGAGGGTATCAAGCCAACTCAGAACAGCGCGGTTGTGTTCGAGCAACCCCTGGCCGAAACTGTCAGCGTTTTGACTCGTACCCTCGAGGGTGTCGGTGTTGTAGTCCATCTTGATGTATCCGACGCCGTACTCGTTGACCAATCGCTCAATGACCCCATTGAGGTGGCTGCGCACTTCGGGATTGCGAAAGTCGAGGAGGAGACGAGAGTTCTTAATCACCCGCTGCCCGTGACGCATGAAGAACCAGCTATCAGGTTTCTGAGCGAGAGCCGATCGCTTGCCGGCCACCTCGGGCTCGAGCCAAAGCCCGGGAACCATACCTCTCTGCCGAATCCGGTCGAGAACGAAGCGAATGCCATGGGGCCAGCGCGTTCGCGAAGGCTGCCAAAGCCCCACCGTCGAGGACCAGTCCTCGTTTTCCTCTGCATACCAGCCGGCATCGATCACGAAGTATTCGCAACCCGCAGCAGCAGCCGCATCGATGAGAGGAAGCTCCTTCTCTTCGCTAGGATCACCCCAGAGACAGTTCATGTAATCGTTGAATATGACAGGGCAGTTGAGATTCTGGGCGGCCCTCTTTCGCACGCAGACCTGTTCGCGATAGCGCGTCAGAGCTTGAATGGCGTTCTCAAATCCACCGCGAACGCAACCGATCGCCACGGGTACGGTCCGGAAGGACTCGCCTGGCTTCAGGTTCTTCCACGCTTGAGAATGAAGTTGATCGGGACCGCCGAGATACGCGTAGACGTTGGAAGCGCGGATGCCTCGTTCAGCGACATTGGAGATCTCCCAATGCCACGATCCGTTATGTTCGATTTGCCAGAACCAAGCGATTCCGAGACTGGTGTTCTCCACGACAGCCATCGGAAGATATTTTTCGCTGGACCAGCTACCGATGCTGCCGGCAGCGGCCTGCGACCAGCTGGTTCTCATGTTCTCAACAAACCCAAGTTCGGAAGGCCGAAACCTGTGCCACTGCCCCTCTGCCATCCAGCTGTTGTAAGCGAGCCAGATGAAGAGCTCGCCCTCATAGTGGAGCGGGTCAGCCAAGCCGTGAAGCATGGCAGAGCTGACGTATTCGAGTCCCACGGGCTGATCGCCGTCGTTTCGAATCACCACGTGACGCCGCACGACGGGAGAGTTATCAAACCCTTGGTAGTGCGATTCGATGTTCAGACGGGACATGGGGTCAGTGTGGCGCAGGACCAGAGTTTCATCCCCGTCCGCACGCTGCTCGTCCTTGGCGACGAATCGGAGGCGCTGGCCGGAAGATCCTCCGGATTGCTTCATCCCCGAATCCGGTGAGTCGTCGCCGGAGAAGAGCAGCCCTACCTCAACGCCGAACCTCTGGGTCAATTCTTGAGGACCCTGAAAATCTGCAGGCAAGAACGCATGTTGCCGGAGTCGTCCGTCCGAGAGGGAAAATTGGAATTGCAGCTGGCCGGGATTCCACGAAAGGTTCTCTATGGAAGCAGTTCCGGAGCCCTGGCCCGAGGCAGCTGCCGGGATTAGTGAGCCAATGCCTGCCACCCCTGAAGAGATAAGAAAATTTCGACGATTCATCGAATCTCCCGCGGAACAGTGGAGCCATCCGATTCCGGAGCACGAATGGTGAGAGGCTCACGTTGTGATCGCCACAACTGTGCTGGCGAGTTGATCACGTCGCTCAGGCGAGCGTAACTCTCAGAGCGGCTGCATAATCAACCGCAGGCTTATAGCTCCCGGGGAGCTGAACGCGGAGACCCTCAGCCTGCTGCTTCCAGTCGATGGTTGCACCCGCTCCGAGTAGTTCGACACGCTCAATCTTTCCAGGATTAGTAGCGGACGAAAGGCCGAGTGATTGTACGAGAGTTGGCTCTCCGAGCCAGCCCAGAATGAGCGCATAGATCACGTTGTTTGCCTTGTTCCGCGTGAACCGAATGTCTTTCTGCCCCAGCTTGGTAATGCTCTCGCCCTGAAAGGATCCGGGCTTCACGAGGTTTGGACCTTCGCCCAGAACCTTCCATGGCCTCGTCTCATAGATTGCCTCGCCATTGATCTCCATCCAGGAGGTCACACCATCTAGGACCGCAATCTCCTTGCTGTCGATGGTGCCGTCAGGTCTTCCAGGCACGTTGAGGATGAAGGTGCCGTTCTTGCTGACGGTGTCGATGAGCCAATGAATCACGTCGCGGGGATTGAGATAGCCGCCGTATTCACCCGGTCTTTCATATAGGTGGCGGGAGTAATGCCAACCGCCAATGCATGTCTCCGACTGCCACGGATATTTCATAATCTGGGCGGTGAGACCCCGCTCGTAGTCGGCGACCACGGCCTTGGCGAGTTTATCGGGCACGTCCTTAACGTTCAGGACTGCCTCCATCTTGCCGCCATGTACTTTGAGGTTGTTGTTATAGAAGTAAGCCCCGATGTTCATCCCGCCCCATCCGAGAGGCAACAGTGAATCGTCGAAGTAGAGAAGATCGGGACTATGTTGGTCGATAAGATCGCGCGTCCTGTCGTAAAAGTTCTTCACGTACGAGACGTCGGGCAGAGCGTCAGCCGGGTGTTTGACGCAGTAGAGACGCTGAGGATCCAATCCCTGCCACCATTGATCGTCCCCTTCCCTTTGCGTCAGGTGCCCGTCATACGGAACGCCGACGAGCGGCCCTGACCTGTCGGCGCCGTGAGAAGGCTGAAACCACCACCAATTCCGGGCCTGGTGGACGGTGACGCCGAATCGCATTCCCTGCTTACGCGCGGCCGCAGCCCATGTACCCACGACGTCGCGGTGCGGCCCATGGGCCGCGGCGTTCCAGGGTTGATGCTTCGAATCCCACGCGTCGAAGTTATCGTGATGATTGGCGAGAGCAATGAAGATCTTTGCGCCGGCCTTCTTATAGCGCGCGATGAGTTCCTCGGGCTCCCAGTTCAGAAGGGTCCATTGCGCGCAGAGGTCTTTGTAGCCGAAGCGCGAAGGCGGACCGTAGTGATCCAGATGAAACTGATGCTGCCTCTGACCTTCAACATACATGTTGCGGGCGTACCAGTCGCCCGCCTCGGGCACGCACTGGGGACTCCAGTGAGCCCATATGCCGAACTTGGCATCGCGGTACCAGTCGGGAGCCTCGTATTCCAGCAGTGATTCCCATTCGGGCTTGAACGGGCCCTCACCGGCAAGTCCCGGAAGCGGTGACTTGAGCGGTACATCGTCCCACATGCCCCCTGCCACTTGAAGGGGAGCAGGGTTATAGTTCCATGCGGGCTGCTGCCAAGTCGATTCATCCAATCTTGTTGAAAGGATCTTTCCGCCGCTCACCTTGTAAAAGGTTCTCTTCTCCGGCGCCAACCCACAGAATTCAGCATAGTCCTGGGTGTAGCGGTTGAATTCGCTCGGTTCTTGACCAGTAGACGCCTGCCCCACAGCCGGGATCGCCCGCGATGCTACGGTGAGTGCCATCCATTTGCAAAATTCCCTTCGCTCCACAGGCGCTCCTTTTCGCTTGTCCTCGCTTCCATGTCGCGATGCACGGCGATCATAAACAAGCAAATGGATCTCAGCAACGATAAAGTTAACGTTTTCGTAAGAGAATCTAGGAAAGAAAGGCGAGAGACTAGAGTTCGTCAGGTTCGCGGCCAAGGGCGATCGGATCGGGTGGACTGTGTCTCGGAAGACTATTGGCCTCGTAAGGGTGGGAGGGCGCACAGGCCAGCCTGCGCCTTGGAGGCTGGCCCACACGCATTAGTGACAATCGGCAGAGAAGCAGAGGCTTTTACTGAAGAATGGTAGTACGTGATTCTGGAATCGGTCTGCTACAGCACTGGTGTGGGTGCCGGAGTAGATTTCGAAGGTGTTGGCGACGCCGTAGCTGTCCAGGATTCCGTGCAGTTTGATCGTGTCGAAGCGAAGCCCGTCCTGGTCGCCCACATCGATAGCGATCGCGCGATAGCGCTTCAGACTCCCGATGTACTGATCAACGAACGAAAGTGGCGCATTGGCAGCAAACTTGGCAGCGATCTCGGGCTGCAGGGCACCATCCTTTGTGGGCAAGTCGAAGTACAGAGGCGGATTCTTGGGATCAGGGGCCCAGGCGGCAGCGGTCGCGTATTGGGCGGCGCCGAATCCGGGAGACTGAGCAGCAAGATCAGTCGGAGACTTCGCCGCGGCAACCTTCTTCTCGTTCGCGATGGCGCGCTCCTTCGCCTGATCTGCCGGCCCAGGGCCGCCACCCGCCATCGGCGAAAGGCAGCAGGGGCTCATGATGTAGAGCGCGCCGAATACATCTGAGTGCTTCATCCCAATGCGGCTGGCGCCATAACCGCCCATAGAGTGTCCCACGAGTCCGCGGCTGTTTCGATTGGCAAGCGTGCGATAGTGGGCATCGACGTAGGCGACCACATCGTGAGCAATGTAGTTCTCGAAATCTCCGGCTGTCGCGGAGCTGGAGTACATGGAACCGTTGTAGATGGTCTTGGAATCCGGCAGGACGACGATCACCTCCTGCGATCCCTTGGCGAACGCACCTTCGATGGTCTGGGGAACGTGAATTTCGTGCGACCACTGCTCGGCTCCTATGGAATAGCCATGCAAGGCATAAACTACCGGGTACCGTCGTTTCGTTTCTCTCCCATAGCTCGGCGGCAAAAAGACAATAACGTCTCGATCGACAGCGTCACCTTCGAGATTTCCTTCAAGCGTGGCGCCATGAATCTTGATGCGTTCCACTGTCGTGGGCTTCGCCCCAGGCACGACTTCGGGGACATTGGTTTGAACCTGGGCGCGCGCCTGAAAGGCAGGCGCAGTAAGGGCGACGACGACGATCGTGGATGCGACGAGGAGAATGCTAGTCTTCATCTGGGCCTCTTGAGCTGCATGATTACTGCATGGGATACGAGTAGATGTTCACACTGAATGGGCGCACGATCATGATCTCGGGGAGAGCGCCTATCGACTGCTCCTCAACCTGGACCTCCGGCTTCTTGCCCACCTGCACAGTTGCGTTGATCGACTCCGGTGCCATGCGCCACAGGGTCCCGGCGACGGCGAGCTTCGCGTTCTTCACGGATAGCCTGATACTTTGTTCCGCGTCTGAGGGGTTGAGGACCGCGATGGCGAGAGTCTTGTGATCGTCTGTTAAAGCAGCGCTGACGTCCAGGGGATAGGTATCGCTGCCGGGATTGACGGCGGGCTGATCGCCACCGATGGGAAAAGTTGGCTTTGGCTGAGGCGAGTCCCCCGTCACTTCGACCGGAATCGTGCCAAAGTGGTCGCGATACATCTTGAAGAGCATGCCGGTAGGGTTGAGAACCGCCTCAGTTCGATTCTCGCTCATCATTGCCGTCGCGAATGTGAATGCGCCCATCTGAAAGATGTCGGAGTGACGGAACATTTCATGAAACGCCCACGCATACGCCGGAACGGTCTTGTAAGAATTCGGTCCGCCGCCAAAGTACGCCCACTCGTCAATGGCGATGGGGACTGGCTTAGCCCTGAGGGCCGGAATGCGCTTGAGATATTCCTGGTAGTGCTCATATTTGGCGCGCACTTGGACAGCGGGCGCACGCTGCCATTCGATAAACGAGAGCGGAGGATCGATGGGCACCTTCTTCTGAAGCTTCATGTCGGTGTGTTCGGTGCCCGATGCATAGTAGTGCTCGCTGACCATGTCGATATTGTCCAGACAATTGAGCAGCATCTGACCCGTCCAATCAGCTGGAGAGAGATAATCGGGGACATACTGCCCATTGATTCGCCTGGACTGATCGGCGCCTTCCATGACGTCGGGCATTGCTCCGCCCGCGATCAGCTTGATGGAAGGATCGACCTTGCGCATCTCTTTGGCGAAGAGATTGTGCTTGAGTTCAAATTGAGGGAGCGACATGGCTCCCATCTGATAGTCGCCCCACGGCTCATTGCCGACGCCCCAGAACTTAACGCCGTAGGGCGCTGGGTGACCGTTGGTAACGCGCCATTTGCCCATGGGCGTGGTTGCCGCCCCATTCGTGTATTCCACCAGTTCACGCGCAGACCAGGCATCCCCGAAACCTGCATTGACCGTGATGTAAGGGTCGACGCCAAGCAGCCGGCACAAGGTAAGGAACTCGTCTGTCCCCACATCATTCGGTTGTACCGCGTGCCATACGGGATCGAAGATTGGGGGTCGCTTGTCGATATCCCCAACTCCATAGCGCCATTCGTACGAGGAGACGAAGTTGCCCCCGGGAAAACGCAGAACCCCGAAGCCCATCTGTTTTAGCGCGGCGATGACTTCGGGCCGAAACCCCTGGATGTTGTCTGCCGGCATGAGCGACACCGCGCCCACCTGGACCGAGCCACTGCCCGTCCCAGTGATCTCCAGGTTCGCGTCATCGCTATCGGCAGCAGCCGTGAACTTCAGAGGGAACTTGTGGTAGTCGCTTCCCAGATTGCGGATGACGACGGTTTGACGATCAGCCTGCTCCTTGCCCCAAACTAGGGTGACATTCACCGCCGCACCGGGAGAACCAGACAATATGATGCGCCCACTGTAGATCTTCCCTTTCCGCACGGCAATTCCGGCCTGGCTCAAACCGTGAGGATGCGCGGACTCCAGGGAGATTACAGGCGAGTGATCGCCTGTGTAGGGCGCCTTGGTATCCATCGTCACGTTCTCGGGGCCGCCGACGGGCGCCCACCAGCGAGTCGGCGTACGCCTGAACCGTGGGTTCCCACCGGCATTTCCCATCACCGGCGGAGGCGTCGGGGCACTTGTGGAAACGGGATAGAAGAACTTGCGATCGACCAGCATCTCCGACCAGATGCCGTTGTTGACGATGTCTCCCCCATGCTCCAGAAATTGACCATAGATGTACTTCGAAATCGGAGCGCCCGTTTTTGTCACGTCTATATTTGCAGTGACGCTGTGGCTTTGGGAGAAAGAAGGGACTAAACCAACGAAAATGGCAAACAAAAACGGCAGGAAAGAACGCGAAAGCGTTTTCTCATTCGTCCACAATTTGACGATGGGCATCTTAAGGTCTCCAGGTTCAGCACTGTCTATCACGACACGTTACGGGACATTGCAACGCAACTACGGCACAAAAAGCGAGAATCCCGTGCTGTTATCGGGACAATCGAATATACAGAGCGAACGACACGTAAAACAAGAAATAAATCGGTTTATTGCCAATTCGTCCGCCTGACTCCTTGACAGTGAAGCAATTACCTTTGATTTTGTGTAAGGGGGCGCTCGGGAACTCTATGGGGAGACGGAACGATTCCAAGCCTCTTAAACCGAAGACAGATCCTACCGAGGGCACGGATGCGGCTATCATTCGTGAATCGCTGCGACCCTATGCGATCGCCGACAAGCTCCGCACCCTTCGTCTGCGACGCAGCATGGGTCTCGCACAACTTGCCGAGCACACTGGCTTCTCTCCAGCGATGCTGTCGCGACTCGAGAATGGACGCCTGATCCCGACCCTACCGACGTTGACGCGGATCGCGCTGGTCTTCAGCGTAGGTCTGGACTACTTTTTCAGTGATCCAAGAAAGCGCCACACCGTAGCGGTTGTACGGCGCAACGAGCGGAAGATCTTCCCGTCGGACCCAAAATCTGCGCGGGTGCCCTGGCATTTTGAGAGCCTCGATTTCCGCGTGAACGATCGAAAGCTCAACGGGTACCTGGCGCATTTTCATTCTCTTCCGCAAGACGAACTCGAGCCGCATTATCATCCGGGAGTAGAGCTGCTCTACCTGATCGAAGGAGAACTCGAGATATCGATTGGAGTAGAAACGATTCAGCTATCTGCAGGTGATGCAATCTACTTCGATTCCATGCAGAAGCACACCTATCGTAGCCTTGTCGATAGTTCCTGCACTGCCATGGTCATTACCACGGGAGCCCAGCGCTAGCCCTCCATCCTGCGGCCGCGCTTGTATACGCAAATCCTGGGTTTTACTGGTTGGCAAAAGCACCCGACCCTGTTGCACTCTGCGCAAACAATAGCGATCAAGTGCCTGGCTACCTTCGATTATCTCTTCTGTCGACTCTACCGTTAAGGAATGAGAGTTTACCGCAGAGGCGGCAAGAAGAGCGTTGCGATCGTGGGAGCGGGTCCCGGTGGACTGGCCGCAGCAATGCTTCTGGCACAAAGGGGATTCCGAGTTCAAGTCTTCGAGAAACAGGACGTCATCGGCGGACGCAATGCCGAGGTGCGCCTCGGCGAGTACCGGTTCGACTTAGGGCCGACCTTCTTGATGATGAAGTTCCTACTCGACGAGCTATTCGCGGAGGGAGGGCGCAAGTCAACCGACTACCTGCAATTCAAAAAACTTGATCCAATGTATGCGCTTGCCTTTCCGGACAAGACCATGCTTGCCCGGTCGCACCCCGAACAGATGAAGGCTGAGATCGACAGGCATTTCCCAGGGGAAGGAGCGAACCTGGAGCGCTTCCTTAAACGCGAGAGTCTGCGATTTCAGAAGCTGTATCCGTGCCTGCAGAAGCCCTATGGAACAGTCGCCAGCCTGATCAGCCCGACACTGCTGGCCGCGGTTCCCCATATCGCTGCGGGACGATCCCTTTATAGCGTCTTAGGCGACTATTTTCGTTCCGATGAACTTCGTCTCGCGTTCACGTTCCAGTCAAAATATCTGGGGATGTCGCCATGGGACTGTCCCGGCCTGTTCACCATGATTCCGTATACGGAACACGCTCACGGCGTGTATCACGTAATGGGCGGCCTCGCCCGCATCAGCCACGCCTTCGCCCAGATCAGCCGGGAAGAAGGAGCCGAGATTCATACCTCCTCGTCCGTTGCACGCGTCTTGCTCGACGGACGCCGGGCCGTCGGCGTTCAACTGGCCAGCGGGGAAAAGATCCCCTCTGATGATGTCATCATTAACGCCGATTTTGGTCACGCCATGGCGACACTTTTCCCTGCTTCTGACCTGGGCCGCTATAAACCCTCGCGACTGCGCAAACGAAAGTTCTCCTGTTCGACCTTCATGATGTACCTGGGGCTCGACCGGACCTACGATGCCGAGCACCACATGATTGTTTTTGCACGTGACTACAAGCGGAACATCGAAGCCATCACGCGTGGTCAGGATGGATCCGAGGATATGTCGCTCTATATTCGCAATTCATGCGCCAACGACGCATACTGCGCGCCTGCCGGTCACTCCGCACTGTACATCCTGGTCCCAGTCGCGAATAACAGCAGCGGTATCGAGTGGGGGGAGCGCAAACACGCGCTCCGCGAGCACGTCATGCGCACTCTGCGCGACCGAACGCCTTACGGCGATGTGTCAGCGCATATACAGCGAGAGCTTATCGTCACCCCGCAAGATTGGGAACAGAAGTACTCGGTGTTCCTGGGCGCTACGTTCAATATGGCGCATAGCTGGAATCAGATGCTCTACATGCGCCCTCATAATCAATTTGAGCAATTCTCGAACTGTTACCTGGTGGGAGGAGGCACTCATCCAGGAAGTGGTCTCCCTACGATCTTTGAATCCGCCCGCATCTCCGCAAACCTGCTCTGTCAGAAGTACCAGATTCCGCACCCCGCGAACAAACCCCTCGAGGTCGTGCCCGCATGACGCAGATAGATCCGTTCAAGGTCATGATGCGCGCGCGCCAGGCTCAGGCCGCATGGGCACGATTGGATGTGGCGAGACGGTGCGTCAGCCTCGGCCGTCTTCGTAGCGAGATCGCCGTGAACTGCGAGTGGATCGTAGAATCGATTTCCCAGGAAACCTCGAAGCCCCTCTTGGACGCGCTATCCGGAGACGTGATGGTGACCTTGGAACTGATGCGCTACTACGAAGGTCACGCCGCGAAACTTCTTCGCACACGACCCCTTTCTAAGCCACTCTTCTTCTTTCCCGGCACTCGCTTCGAGGAATACTTGGAGCCCCATGGCGTGGCCTTGGTTTTTGGCCCCTCCAATTATCCGTTCCAGTTGTCGATGGTCCCAATGATCACCGCGCTGCTCACCGGCAACGCCGTAGTTCTCAAGTGCTCGGAGCGAACACCCGGCGTCGCTGCGCTGATCAGCCAGCTGTGCACAAAGGCTGAGCTGCCAAACGGACTGGTACAGGTGTTCCATGATGGTCCCGAGAAATCCTCTGCCCTCATCGATGCCAAACCAGACATCATCTTTTTCACGGGGAGCAGCAAGAACGGTCGTCTGATTGCGGAACGCGCAGCGAAATACCTGATACCGACAATTCTCGAGCTCGGCGGGAAAGACGCGAGCCTAGTGTTCGCGGACTGCAATCTAGAACGCGCCGTGGAGGGCATTGTCTACGGCGCGTTCGCCAATACGGGTCGGGTTTGCGTCGCAGTCAAGCGCGTATTTATTGAGGCGCCCATATACGACGCGTTCCTTTCGCGCATGAAGATGCGCATCAGCTCGCTCACGATCGGCGCAGACGCCGACGTCGATCTACGCCCGCTTCCGGGGGAGAGTACATCGATTCTGCGCGAACAAGCAGCCGATGCGATCGCCCGAGGGGCAATCCTGCATTGGCCACAGACTCAGGCCGCGATCGGCCTCGAGCCGGCGCTCCTCACTGACGTCCCCTCGGACGCCCGTTTGATGACCGAAGAATGTTTCGGCCCGGTGCTCTGTGCCGCAGCGTTCAAAAGCGAGGCTCAGGCTATCGCTCTGGCCAACGACACCAGCTTCGCGCTTAGCAGCAGCGTATGGACGCGCGATCGTTCCCGGGGCCGCCGCATCGCGTCGCAGCTCACCGCCGGTAGCTGCGGAGTAAACGATGTGATTCGCGTCATCGCTAACCCGTACGCTGCGTTTGGAGGAAATCAACTCAGCGGATACGGACGCTACCACGGTCCCGAGGGAATTCGCGCCTTTTCCCGCGTCAAGACGGTGATGCTGGCGAAGGATCGTCGCAAAAGAGAGGTCAACTGGTTTCCGTTTACCGGACGGACGCGCCGACAACTCACTTCCCTGCTCCGTTTTCGGCACCAGCCCACTGGTCTGGCGGCGCGCCTCAGCCGGATGATCCTACCCCTGATTCTGTGGTTACTTATCGGAGCCTCCCTGCAGGCACAGGCAAGGGGAAATTCGCACCTGACGATCGAGGTGCAGCTCGGACCGAAAGCGCACGGGGAATTGGCTTACCTCGTTTTCGATTCGCCTTCAGGGTTCCCGGAGGATCGAGGCAAAGCAGTCCGTCATGGCTTTTTGCCCATTCATGCGGACACCGCTAAGCTCCGCATCGAGACCGACGTTCCTCTCGGCACTTATGCGGTGAGCGTTTACCAAGATTCGAACGGCAATCATAAGCTCGACCGTAACCTGATCGGTATCCCGCGCGAGCCGGTCGGGGCTTCGAACAATCCAACATCGCATATGGGACCACCGCGCTTCGACGAATGCTCGTTCAACGTGGAGGACACCTCGAAAACCATCAGCATTACCCTGGTGCGTCGATGAGAAACGCTGCGGAGAGGAAGCGAGTCGTTGTCATCGGCGCCGGCTTAGGGGGCACGTCGGCAGCGATCATGCTGGCCCGGCAGGGCTTTGAGGTCACGCTCGTGGAAAAGAACGGCCACGTGGGAGGAAAGCTCAATCGCCTGCAGACACAAGGCTTCAGTTTTGACCTTGGCCCGTCCATCTTCACGCTCCCACAGATCTTCCGCCCTTTGTTCGACGGGAAAGGAAAGCGGATGGAGGACTACATCTCCCTGCAAAGGCTCGACCCGCAATGGCGCAACTTCTTTGAAGATGGGATGGTTTTAAATCTCTGGGAAGATCGCGAACGCATGCGCGTCGAGCTGGGCCAGTTCGGCACTGGGGTCATCAGCGAGTACGAATCCTTTCTCGAATATTCGCGACAGCAATACGATATCGTCGAACGCGGATACTTACGCCGTGGGTTCGACACCATCGGGCAGTTTCTGCGCTTCTATGGATGGCGCGATGCTCGAAACCTCGACTATCTACGATCCATGTCGGGCAGCATCTATAAGAGGCTCAGCAACCCCTACCTGCGCGATATCTTTGAGTACTTTGTCAAGTATGTCGGTTCGAGTGCCCTTGACTCCCCTGCGTTCATGAACCTAATGTCGAATATCCAAATGGAGTTTGGGCTCTGGTACGTGGCCGGTGGCCTTTATCAGCTCGCAACCGCTCTTCGCCAACGTCTTCATGAATGCGGTGTCACGCTCCTTCTTGAACACGAGGTGTTGCGGATTGACAGTCGCGGACGGTCTGTCTCTGGCGTGCAGGTTCGCAGCTCCAACGGCCTTTCCTCGATTCTCGATGCCGATTTCGTCGTCTCCAACATGGAGGTGATTCCGGCGATGCAGAAGTTGCTGAGCGCCTCTCGCTCCGCGATGAAGAAGCTGGGCCGTTTTCAGCCGTCCTGCTCCGGAATTATCATTCACCTTGGCCTTGATCGGGTCTACCCGCAACTTGCCCATCACAACTTCTTCTACTCTAGAGATCTGCACACCCATTTTCGGCGCGTCTTCCGAGAGGGAAAGCTCCCCGACGACCCGACCCTCTATGTGGTCGCTCCAACGCGCACGGACCCCTCGCAGGCACCGGCAGGTTGCGACAATATCAAGATCCTGCCGCATATCCCTGCTCTCGACGAAAGCCGGCCCACGACCCGCGAGGATTACGAGGCACTGAGGAATGTATGTCTTGAGAAGCTCGAGCGAATGGGCCTGACGGATCTGCGACGTCATATCGTTGTGGAGGACTTCTGGACGCCCTTCGACATCGAGGCTCGGTATGGCTCGAACCGAGGCTCCATCTATGGGGTTGTTTGCGACCGCCGCCGCAACTTCGCCTTCAAGGCTTCCAAGCAGAGTTCCGAATTTGACAATTTGTTCTTTGTAGGCGGCAGCGTCAATCCGGGGGGAGGCATGCCCATGGTTACGCTGAGCGGTCAGCATGTTGCGCGGATGATTGCCGAGCAGAGCGAGAGAGGCACACGATGATTCTGCCGGCTTTGTTATGCGCTGTCGGACTGCCTGCAGGTTTCCTGTTGATCCGCAGGATTCCTAACTGCCCGCCAGCCGTAACTGGACCCGCACTAGACCTCTCGATCATTATCCCGGCCCGAAATGAAGAGAAGAACCTGCCGCGGCTTCTTGGATCCATCGCGACGTCGGCAGCCCGTCCCACGGAGATTCTGGTGATCGACGACGGTTCTACCGATAGCACAGCCCTGCTTGCGGCGAGCATGGGCGCCCGCGTGTTGACCGTTGCCGCCAAGCCAAAAGGTTGGACTGGCAAATCATGGGCCTGTTACTACGGAGCGCAGCACGCGACCGGAGATGCCCTCCTGTTCCTTGATGCCGATACCTACTTTCGCCCCGGCGGTTTGGAACGCATGGTGTCGCGCTGGCTGGACCAGAACGATCGAAGACTGGTTCTATCCGTCCTTCCCTACCACTGCATGAGCGAAACGTACGAGCAGCTTTCCGTCTTCTTCAACATCCTTATGGCCGCTGGGGCAGGCGGCTTTGGAGTACTCTCCTCGCCTCGTCTCTTCGGCCAGTCACTCCTCATCTCAAGAGATCTCTATTTCGGCGCCGGAGGGCACGCGGCGGTGCGTGGCGTAGTTCTCGAAAACCTGCGCTGGGCGGGGGTTCTGCGTGACTGCGGTGCTCAGGTCGTCTGTGTCGGCGGCGAAGGCACACTTCATATGCGAATGTTTCCCGAGGGAGTTCGGCAGATGTCTGAGAGCTGGTCGAAAGCTTTCCTTCAGGGCGCCGCGGACTCCGGAGGCACGGTGCTCGGCGTTGCCGTGATTTGGATCTCCACACTCTGGTCCTCCGCCATGCTGCTGATCGCGCCACACGATTATGGCCGCCTCAACCTCCTTCTGGTGTACTGCCTCTTGTTTCTACAGATCTCTATGATGGCTCGTCGGTTGGGCAATTACCGCCTCCTCACATGCGCCTTGTTTCCCGTGCCACTCAGCTACTACTGCATGGTGTTCGGACGCGCCGCATTTCGTCGCGCCCTGGGTCGCAAAAGCCTTTGGAGGGGCCGCGAAGTATGACCGCGCTGGTGTGGACGGCAAACCTATTGGGCTGGCCAGCGATTCAGCTTGGGATTAGTTTCGCCGCGTTACGGCTTCCGACCCGTATCTTTGCAGGCGATAGCTGGCTCACCACGCTGCGCGGATGGGAGCGCGATGGAACCTTTTATCGCAACCGCCTCGCCATTCGCAGCTGGAAGTCCCGATTACCCGACGGTGCATCCTGGCTTGGAGGTTTCGGCAAGAAGAAGTTGCGCCAGAGAGACCGCTCCTATCTTGAGCGATTTTTGGTGGAGACGCGCCGCGCGGAGTGGGCGCATTGGTGCATGATCAGTTGCCTGCCCCTATTCTTCCTCTGGAATCCTCCGTGGGCCCGCCTGGTCATGACGTTATATGCACTCGCGTCTAACCTGCCTTGCATTCTTACCCAGCGATATAACCGCATTGTTCTTGAGCGCGCAGTTCGTCCCCCGCGCATAGCGGCGTCCGCATGAGCGACATAGGGCGGCAACACGATGGCACGCACGGACGGCGGCGTTTCATTGTGCACTTGTTGTGCTTGTCCGACACGCACGCTTACGTCCTGCGCATCCGGCCGTATAACCTGCGCGGCACCGCCCGTCTCAGCGAGGGCGCGAGGACGTTTGCCGATGACTGCGATCTCATCGCCACGATCAACCCCCTCTTGCCCTCCGGCTCTGACGTCCGCGACATCTTCGATCATATCGAGAGCTCAAACGGGTTCTACTACCTGCTCAACCTCACCGCCGAAGAAGCGGCCCGATTGGGTTGGGTGGAATAGGCCACGAGAGCTCGACCCTTGACGCAGGCCTTGCTCACACCGCGCGGCCGCCTGCTAATACAGGAACTTCAGGGCAAACTGCACCTGGCGCGGAGCCTCAGCCGCGAGGATATGATTGAACGTGGGCGAACTGATGTCGCTGTCAGGCAAGCGGAAGTTTGCGCGGTTGAGTATGTTGAACAGCTCCGTGCGGAATTGGAACTGCTTCGATTCAGTCACTCTGAAATTCTTGAGCGCCGCGAAGTCCCACTCCGCAAAGGCAGGTCCGGTATTCACATTGCGGCCCTCCGTGCCAAACTGCCCTGCGTTGGCCGTCGGATCCAGCCTCTGAAAGGCATCGGCGTTGAGCCATGAGCTCACCTTGCGGAGACCGATGTTTGGATTCCCAACAAGATCCGGTCGCTGCGCAGAGAATCCCGTGATCTCGGGCGCGCTGCCTTGCGCCGCCACATCGTTCGAGTCAAACACGGTAAAAGGTGTGCCACTCATCAACGTAGCAATCCCGTCAAGTTGCCATCCACCAAAAGCAACGTGATACCAATTCGTCCCCTGGTTCCAGAAAGGGAGAGCCCATTCATAGCTTGCGACGAAGCGGTTGCGCGCATCGAAGAGCGACAATCCTCGTTCAGCGCTCAGATCAAATGGATTCTGGGCCAGATCGTTTTCCCCGGCGACCGGCTTGGCCGCTGATCCGGTGATATTGAATGAAGAAACATCATCAATGGTCTTCGACCACGTGTATGACACCAGGAAACCCAGACCGTGACTGAAGCGCTTGCGCAACGACGCTTCCATGGCGTTGTACGACGAGTTTGCGATCCCTGCTATCTCGCCAGTTGATGAAAACTGACAGGTGCTGGGGGCGTCGGCAAGCGTGCAATTCGAATAAAGGCGCCGTTGATCGGCATTGCTGGAATTGGAAATCGGCTGGCCATCCACCCGGCCGGGCACAAACACCGCCGGATTGGCTTCGATGAATCGAGGCAGGTGCGTACCTTTCGTGCCCACATATCCAATCTCAAAAAGCCAGTCGGATCCAAAGGTACGTTGCAAGTTCAAGTCCCAGTCCTGGGTGTAGGGAAGCGTCAGAGTCGGCGACAGCGTTAGATTGGTAAGAGGGGTGGAGAAGGTGCCCGCCGGCGGAGGATTCGAGTTGAACGGATTTGCGAAAACCGGCAGGCTCACCTGCGGTGTGCCCAGGTAAGGAGGCGCGCTGATCGGCGTCTGCAAAGGCCCACCCTGGCCAGTGTAATACGGCTCATAAAAGAGCCCATACGCAGAGGTCAACAACATCTTACCGTCCCCTGCGGGATCCCATGCAATGCCCAAACGGGGCGCGAATGCCTTCCGGTCCGTAGGTATCAGACCAGAGGGTACCCCGGGATCGCCAGGATACAGCAACCCCGCTGGCGCATTCGGCAAAACCCGGGACTTCTTCCCCGGTTCGAACAAAGACTGCCGATTGTGAATCTCTGTGTACGGTTCAGGCAGTTCATAGCGTAACCCGACATTGATGGTCACCCGCGAGGTGATCTTGTACGTATCCTGCACGTATCCATTGGCATTGTTCCCGCGGATACCCCGGGAAAAGTCGCCGATCCCCTGCAGGAATACCACCGGCTGCCCCGTTAGGAAGCTGGCGAAGGCGTCCGTTACCGGGAAAGGAACGAAGACGAAGAAGCCGTTGGTAGCGATTCCCTGCAACACATCGATCTGCTGATGCTGGTAGCCGCCGCCGAACTTGAGTTCATGCTTGCCGCGAACCCATGTCAGCGATCCCGAATAGTCGAATACATTCTCATAACTGTTACGCGGCCCCGTTATTGGATCGCCGACGGTGGAATAGCCATTCACCTGGATGAAGGGCGGCCCTGCCGCGACATCGAGACTCGGTTTGTATTGGAACCCAAGGGTCGAGGGCAGCTGATGATCCTCGTGTTCGCCGAATAACAGCTTGTTCCGCAAATACGAGAAACGCGCCACAGCGATGACGCTCGACGAAAAAGTATGTGTTTCATCCGCTACAAGATTCTGGGCGCGCTGATCTTCTCCCACCGGAAAGCCGGGCACGCTGGCACCGCCCGGCGAAAGCGGATCGACCTGAGAGAGTTGGTTGAACATATAACGTAAGTTCAGCGTATCGTGCGCATCGAGATAGTGATCGACCTTGATTCCGAACTGATCGGAGTCATTCCTCAACGTTTGAGTCGTCGAAAACAGATTGGTTCCAGCATTCGGAAGCGGAAAGAACCCCAGAAGGTTCTTTGAAACTGAGTTGAACTGATTCGACGGCACTTGGTTGTCGGGGTAGGGTGCCTTCGCAAAAACATTGAACAACTGGTGCGCTGGGTTATTGCAGAACCCGGCCGTGAATCCTTCGGGGCAGAGTTCAGAAAAATCTCCCGTGCGCTGCTTGAGCGACGGAACAGTTGTCAGCGCTGTCTCGCCCTGGCGATTACGAAAGCCTTCATAGAATCCAAAGAAGAACGCTTTGTCCTTCTTGATCGGCGCACCCGCAGCCGCTCCAAATTGGTTCTGCTTCAGCGGCTCCTTCGACTGAGCGAAATAGTTGTTCGCATCAACAGCATCGTTGCGCAAGAATTCCCAAAGCGTACCATGAAGGTGGTTGGTACCCGACCGCGTGATGATGTTCGTAGTCGATCCCAGTGCATTGCCAAACTCAGCGTTCGCATTGTGTGTGATGATACGGAATTCGCTGATCGCATCGACCGGCGGTTTCAACACAAACCCGCCATCCACCCCATTGAAGTTATTGGCCCCGTCAATGAGAAAATTGTTCGACTCTGGCCGTTGCCCATTGACCGCATAAGCCTGGCCATTGCGCAGGGAACCTCCCGCCTCTGCGATGCCCGGGGTCAGGGGAACTACCCCTGGCTGGAGCAAACCAAGCTGCGAGAAATTGCGACCGTTCAGAGGCAGGTCTTCCAGTTCTTGCTGCTCCACCACCTTGCCCATGCTCGTGACAGTTGGCTCAATCAGCTCGGCATCGGCGCGTACCAGCACCTGCTCCTTCTCCGATCCAACCAGAAGATGCGGCGACACTGAGGCCGTCTCGTTCACGTTCAGAGTGATGCCGTCTTGCACGTACTCTTCGAATCCTTTGGCCGCCACCCGCAGGCGATAGTGCCCTACCGGCAGTTCCAGCAGTACGTAATTGCCATTGCGGTCCGTTGCGGTACTCCGGGATAGCCCGGTTTCTGTTTGTCGTACCGTAAGCTCTGCGTCCCGGATTACGGCGCCGCTGGGATCCGACACGGTCCCCCGAATGGTTCCCGTGATCTGTTGAGCAGACAAACTCACGCATGCGAACATCACCAATGCCGGCACATCGCGAACAATCTTCATGTCGTCTTTGAATCTCCAAACAACCTGGCCTTACACGAAGGAAAACGCGCCTCGACCGGGGCACGTCAAGAATATCTGTGAACTGAAGACAGCGCCCCGGGGAAACATGGCAGGGACCCGCCCATTTTCAGGGAATGGCGATGTGGCGGGCTGCACCGTTGAACAGTACTAGCTCAATTGACACACTGTCCTGCACCGCTCGATGGGGACCTTTGTCAACCCATGGGTGGAGGAAGGCTCGAATTCCGACTCTCCGCGTTCAAAGTGCGGATTCATACGCAGTTCACTAGGGTGAACACCAGCGTGCTCCTGGGAATGCTTCCAATCTTTATAAATGCACGGCCGGCCAGATCAACTCGATCGGTTACCTGCATGTCTTCCAATTCGGAGGAAAGCTCTTCTTCTGAGTTGGAATCATGGGGTTTACTCCTCGCCGGCGTGCTGCTGAACTCAACAGCACCCACCAGCAAGCCGACCTTTGGCTTTGGAAATGCGCGACAGGACCGTCCCATAAACCGCAACGCCCAAGATCTTCACGAAGCGACTCTAGCGTCTTGCGCTTAACACAACGCCTTGAAAAGCAATCCGGATCCCATTTGCGGTTCGTCGCGCATTCATGCCGAGACGATCTCCTTCCACGCTAGCCTCGATCAATCCGAGTAACCCTTGACGATCGCCGTTGGCCGGGAAGGAACGAGCGACGAGTTCCTGGGCAACATAAGGAATTTGGAACTGCTCGACAGAGGGCTCCCCCAAGCCCGCGGCGATGAATAAATGACGCAAGAATCCGACCGTGCGAAATTCCACGGTGGACGGGTCTCGGAACCTTTCCATTTCGTTGAACGCATCGGCCTTTTCCTTCTGATCGGGTGCGATTGCATCACAGAGAATAATGCGGGCTCCGCGTGAAGACACCCGAGCCATCTCGGAAAATGCGGCCTTCGGATCCTCGAAATGATGGAACGCAAATCGACAGGTAACGATCTGGAATGAGTCTGCCGGGTAGGGGAGTGCATAGACACTTCCCCTCCGAAAACGCGCATTGGCCAACGCCTTGCATTCCGCTAGCGCCTTTGCTTCCCTCAACATCGCTTCGGTTGCATCCAACCCGTCGACGGATGCCACATGCGATGATAGTGCCGCCACAACAGTACCTGGACCGCAGGCAACATCCAACGCCCGATCCGACGGCTCTGGTCGCGCAGCCTTGACTAGTAACGAAAGGACAGCATCGTTGTGGAGTTCCGGAGACTCTGAAAAGCCTCGTGCCTGGCGTGTGAACTGATCCTTGACGAGTGCTGCGTGAAAATATGACTGGGGCTCCGTCATGATTATCGCTCCAGGAGTTTGAACTGGCATTGCTAGTATCCACGCGTAGGGCAACGCTCTCTTCGTTTCTTATGCTCTGACGAAGTCCGGCCTTGTTCCGCTGCAAGGAATTCGAATTGATCTCTGTTGAACCGTACACGATAAGAGCCAATACACACAGGTCGAGCACCGGGCGGCTCCTCACAGGCAGAGGTGAGGCCAGGTCCCTTGCACACGGTGAGCGCACGGGAAGGTGCCTCGGTAAGATGTTAGTCTACCGTCCTTACTTCGCTTGGATTTCCAGGAGCCTCGCAGTGAATGAGCGCGGCGCATTGGGAGGGAGCAAGGCCAGCCCCTCGCGTGCGGTTGCGCGAGCGTCGTCTACTCGTCTGGCGGCACGATACGCCTGCGCGAGCGAAAGCAGTAACCCGGGGTGGTGCCGATGTGTTAGCAGAGCCTCATGCTCGGCCCGCTCCACCGCCAGCCGCGGATCCCGCAACGTGATGGGCCTCGCATTGAGGAGCGCAGAGATCTCCAGGTCGAGCGTGAAGGCCGTGTCTGGATGTCGCTCCGCCATGGTGTTGAGGGTTGCGAGCGCCGCGGACGTAAGCGCGGCAGCACCCGGCGCGTTTCCTAACCCCTGCTCCGCCGTCCCCAGTCGCTGCTCGATGCTGGCCAGTGCGGTTCTCCAGTCGTCATTGGAAGGATCGAGCTTCACCAATTGCTGCAAGATTGACTCCGCCGGCTTCAACTCCGCTATCGCCGCCTCAAGATTCCGCCGGCGATCGGCCGCACCCGACGAAAACGCCGGGTCAGCGGCATCTTCAAAGTTGACGGCCGACTGGTTGAGGTCGACGTAGACGTCGAATTGCGAGCGGCTGTCGTTGGGATCCTGCGCGGCAATATCTCTCTGGATCCTCAACGCCTCTTCGAAGAGCGGCGCCGCCTGCGCAAACCTCGTCAATTCCCTGAGCGCCTGGGCGCGGTGGCGCAGCATATTGGCCCGTGTGCGCAGAGCGGAGAGGCCGTTAGTTTTTGCACCCGGAAGTGCCTCGAAGCCGTTCTCGGCGATCTCGTAGTCCTTCAGCGCCTGGGAGGGGTCCCACTCAATCTCCACATTGCCAACCTTCAGTTCATTGATCGGAATAGCGCGGCGCGCGCGCAGGAAGCCGGGATCGAGCCGGAGCGCTCGTTCGTCGAGCGCGATTGCTTGCCGATAGACCTTAAGCGCGCCGAGTAGATCGCCCATGCTCGGAGTTCCCGGCTGACCGAGTTCATCTCCAAGCGTTCCGTAGGCGGCAGCGGCTTCGCAGATTAGGGAAGCCGTCGCATCGCGCGCGGCAATTAGCCGGTCAAACACCTTGATCGCATCCCTCATCGAGGAGACCGCCTCCGATGTCTTCTCCATTCCCCACAATACTTCGCTGCGGGATTGCAGTGCGGAGGCTAGCGCGCGAAGGGATTCTTGGTCGGCAGTTCGGGTACCACTAAGGGATCTTGCGATCGCCAATGCTTTGTCGAGGCTGATGAGCGCGCCGCTGCGATCACCCAGGTTCTGATCATATGGATTCCCCTGGATATTCCCCAGGCGCGTGTAGGCATTCACGAGGTCGAGTTGCGTCTGGCGATCGCCGGAAGCATCTTTGGATGCGCGGTCAAGATGTTCCAATACACGCGTCACCAACAGACGTTGTGCCCCGGTTGACCCAGGCAGTTCCTTGATAGCTTCGTCCAATTCGGAGATCAGGCTGTTGCTTAGCTCGCGCAGATCCGTGGCGCGTGCTTCCGCGCGGCGCCGTTCCAGGTTCGCCAGCCTCGACTGCCATAGCACACCACCCACTCCCGCGAGCACTGTGAGAATGATGATCGCCGCGGAGACCAGCGCGATTCGATGCCGGCGGGTGAATTTTCCGGCTCGATACGTGAACGTTCCACGCCGCGCCGAAACGGTACGCTCCTCCAAAAATGCTTGCACATCATCCGCCAACTGGGCAGCCGTCAGATAACGTTCGTTCGGCTCCTTGCGCAGGGCCTTCAGAACGATTGCTTCCAGGTCGGGATCGAGATGCGTGGCCGGATCCACCGCCATCGCCGGCCGCCGCGGGGCTTCCTCGCAAATCACACGCACCAATTCCGCGGTCGTGAACTCCGTCAATTCGTAAGGCAGCTTCCCCGTCAGCAGCAAATAAAGGAGCACACCCAGCGAGTATGTATCGGAGGCGGTGGTGATCGGATGCCCCAGCACCTGTTCGGGGCTGGCGTACTGCGGCGTAAACGACTGGAAACCTTGGCGCGTCAGTTCGCTATCGGACCCGAGCGCGGAAGGCGAAAGCAATTTAGCAGTTCCAAAGTCGAGAAGGCGCGGCGTCCCATCCGGGGTCACTAAGATATTGTCCGGCTTTAGATCACGATGCACTACAAGGTTCTGGTGAGCGAACTGGACCGCCTCGCACACCTTCTTGAACAGTTCGAGGCGCTCTGGGAGCGGAAGGGCTCTTCCCTCGCAATAGCGCTGGATGGTGAGGCCGTCGACGAATTCCATTACCAGAAAAAGTTCGCCTTGGGAGGTTACTCCGCCGTCAAGCAAGCGCGCGATCCAGGGATGATTCAAGCCCGCCAGAATCTGCCGCTCCAACCGAAATCGCTCCCGGAAGAGATCGGTCGCAAGGGGAAGATCGATCAGCTTGATGGCTACCTGCTGCTCGAAATTCCCGTCAACCCGATGCGCGATATACACAGCCCCCATGCCGCCACGCCCAATCAGGCGATCAATCTCATACGCTCCTACGCGTTTTCCTTCTTCGTTTGAAGATCCCTCACCTAGCCGCAATCGCAGGCTCGCGGCCGAAGTGAGTTCTTCCTCGGCGCATGCCCGCAGGAGAGACGACACTTCGGCCATAAGCTGTGCCTCTCCGTCGCAGAGCGATTCAATCAGCCCTGCCCGATCGCCTTCTGGCAGAGCGAGCGCCTGGTTGAAGATCGATTCGATTCGTTGCAGGTTCCCGGTAGAGAGTCTCATGACATTCGATCTTGCTGAATCGGGCACAATCTCGCTTATTGAAGAAGGCGGGAAAACGCGACAGAATGACTCAAAGATGACCTGACGATTTGTCGCCCTCAGGATGCAGGCGCCGGTAAAGCCAGCTTTTGATGAAGCGCATCTCGCGATCGACGGTCGCCTTGGAGGTCTGTACCATCGCCGCGGTCTCCTCGGCGGTGCAGCCAAGGAAATAACGCAACTCCACCAGCCGCACCTTGCCGGGATCGATCTCGTTCAACTCGTGCAAAGCCTTATCCAGTTCAACCAGTTCGTCGCTGCCGACCTCCACCCATGGGATGTCGTCGCTCAATGGAACGTGAATGGCCCCCCCGCCGCGCATCTGGGATTGGTTGCCGCGGGCGTGATCAATGAGGATCAAACGCATCACCTTGGCCGCAAACGCATAAAAGTGGCTTCGATCCTGGTATTCGATCTTCTTCTGATGGAGCAGCTTGAGATAGAGTTCGTGGACCAGCGCGGTCGCCTGGAGAACGTCTGGGTTGCGTTCCCGTCGAACATAGGCCGCAGCTACCTGGCGAAGGTGAGGATAGACCAGCGGCACCAATTGCTCGAACACCGAGTCCTCGCCGTCGCGCCACCGCTCCAAAAGCAGGGTGATCTCTCCGGTCTCCGGTTGCAAGCCTTCTCCAATCTTGATGTCCCCGGGTATTGACCGCGATTTTAACATCGCTCCCAACCATCAATTCTTGAGGATTTGCGCCACATCAAGGCCCATCCTCCAATATCAGTGAGTCATTTCTTCCGGACTTTGCGCCTTCTCAAGTGAACCGTAAAAAAGGGTTCCCGAAAAGGGGGAAGGCAGATGACACGCAAAGCTGTGCTTGGAGGCCGCTCCGCTGAGCTCTCAAAGCCGAATCAACGATTTCCGAAGAAAGTCTTTGTGCGGCGGGTCGTATGCGCCGTGCTCGCCGTGGCAGCTCTCACCAGCACCTTGAATGCGGTTGCCGCTACCGCCGCAGCAAAACCGGCCAATCCTGCTGGCGTTGTACCGGCTCACCAACCCGCTACGGATCAGTTCGCCCGCATCCCCTTGAGCTTCGAGCCTAACCAGGGTCAGTCCCGATCCGATGTGCAGTTTCTGTCACGCGGATCAGGCTATTCCCTCTACCTCAATCCCGGAGGCGCGGTTCTTACCCTGAAGAAACGACCAGCCGGCGAATCTGGTTCGAATCCCAACGGCCTCTCGGAACCTGCCGAAACGCTCCACATGGATCTCCTGGGAGCTAACATCCATGCCCCGGCGACCGGGTTGGATCCTCAACCCGGGATCAGTAACTATTTCATCGGAAATAATCCGACACAGTGGCGTACCGGCATCCCCACCTTCGGCAAGATCAGCTATGCGGGCATCTACCCGGGAGTTGACCTTGTCTTCTACGGCAATCAACGCCAGTTGGAATACGATTTTGTCGTCAAGCCAGGAGCAGATCCCGCTGCCATCGCATGGTTTTTTCGCGGCGCCCGGCCGCGCCTGGGCGAGAATGGCGGCCTGGAACTCGTCACTCCTGGAGGGCCGCTCACATTCCTGGCGCCGGTGGCCTATCAAATTATTGATGGAAGCCGCCAGCCAGTTTCAGCCCGATATTCCATCGCCGGCCAGACGGTCGGGTTTGCGCTCGGCGCATATGACCCCACCAAGGCGTTGATTATCGACCCGGTGCTAAGTTATTTCAGCTATCTCGGCGGCACCGGAAACGACTACATCGGCAACAGCGTCAACCTGGGCGTCGGATCTCCCAGCCCCGAGCCCACACAGTCAATAGGCCTCGATTCACAACGGAACCTCTATGTGGCCGGAACCACGTCGTCTGTCGATTTCCCCACCGCTTCGCCGGTGGCCGCCAAGAAAACTAAGAACCCCGGTCAGTACTGGGCATTTGTCTCCAAGTTCAGCCCCGACGGCTCCAAGCTGCTCTATTCCACCTACATCGGCGGCTCAACCGGCGGTAACGACGGCGCCTGGGCATTGGCAGTCGACAGTACTGGCAATGCCTATGTGACGGGAGAGGCCGAAACCAACGACTTTCCAGTGACTCCTGGCGCATTCCAAACGGTCTGCGCGCCCATGTGGGACAACCTTACCAACGCCGAAGCGCCAGGCTGCAATTCAGGCACACAAAATGCATTTGTGTTGAAGCTGAACCCAACCGGCTCGTCGCTGATCTACTCAAGCTTCCTGGGCGGTCAAGGCAGCTCATGGGGGACAGGTATCGCCGTCGACAGCGCGGGCCAGGCCTATGTCACCGGCGTTTCAGGGGCCAATGGGTGCGGCGGTCCAGCTTACCTTTACGGCGCGCAGTACGGTTGTTTCCCCACCACGGCAAATGCTTTGATTTCCGACATCGGCGGAGGAAACCCGCTGGATATGGCGTTTATGTCGGTCTTCAACGCCACCGGGTCGGCACTGGTGTATTCCACCTTGTTCGGCGACAGCCAGGGAGCCGTCTCCGTAAAAGGAGCCGGATGCTCGGTTGATTGCGGCGCGGGAACTTACGGTACCGCCATCGCCCTCGATCCCTCCGGGAACGTCTACATCGGCGGCAGGACCGTAGCGGCCAACATGGTCACCACGAAAGGAGCATTCAACACGCTCGGAAGTGGGCCGATTCCTTCAAGCCCGCAGATACTCAACGCCTCCAGTGGCTACGGATATGTCGCCAAGTTCGCCCCCGTCACGTCAAGTGGGACATCGCTTGTCTACAGCACCTACTTCGGCGGCGGAGCTGTCGACGGGGGTGACGTCGGTGGTCTGGCAGCGGATGCGGCAGGGAATGCATATATCGCTGGAGAGACGCATGCCCACGACTTCCCTGCCAGCGCCGGCGCATACCAGACCATTTGCGACCCGGGTCAGGCTGCCACTTTCTGCAACCAGACGGGCTACCTGGCCAAGCTCAACCCCTCCGGCGCTGCCCTCGACTGGGCCACCTTCTTCGGCAGCGATGCTGCGGTCCTGCACTTCCTTGGTCCCGTAGTCCTCGACAGCGCAGGCGACGTCTACGTGCTGGGCCAGGGGACTGGACAGCTTCCGCTTGGCGGAGGCACTCTAAGCACCCTCAACGGCAACGACACGGTGTACGCCGCCAAGTTCGATCCAACTGGATCCAAGGTTCTCTTCGGCGCCACGTTCGGCGGCCCCGGTAACGGAGCGGAAAGGCCCGGCGGTCTCGCTGTCGATAGCACGGGAAACATCTACGTCGGCGGCGCCCTGGGCGCGGGGGGATCGTTTGCGACACCGGGCGCGTTCCAGCAGGCGTACGCCGGCGGCGGCACCGACGCGTTCGTCGCCAAAGCCGCCTCCCTCCAATCCTCCACCACCAGCCTGACGCTCTCCGCAGCATCCGTCAGCCTGGGCCAGCAGGTGACGCTTACCGCCAAGGTCGCCGGTCCGCAAGGATCGACAGCGGTTCCGACAGGAACCGTAACCTTCCTCAGCGGATCAACAACCCTCGGTACGGGCACGCTCGACAAGACCGGTACGGCCACATACTCAACCACATCGCTCGTGCCCAGCACCTACACCCTGACCGCGGACTACGGCGGCGATACGAACTATTCCGCCAGTAAGTCCAGTGCTCAGACGCTGGTCGTGAACCCAGTTGCGACGACAACCACTCTGACCGCATCCGCCATCACCGCGACGTCCGGCACCAGCATCACCTTCACAGCAACTGTGAGCCCGGCCTCCGGCAGCGGCGTTCCCACCGGCACAGTCCAATTCAGCGACGGCACAACCACGCTCGGCAGCGGAACCCTCGACGCCAGCGGCAAGGCAATCTATGTCGCATCTAGCCTGGCCGTCGGATCGCATTCCATCACTGCTGGGTATAGCGGAGACACCGACGATTCCGCCTCCACGTCCGCGGCTCTCACGATCACCGTTACTGCGGCTCAACCGGCGGACTTCAGTCTTGCGCTCTCATCCACCAGCGGGTCGATCAGCGCCGGCAGCCCCGCCACTCTCACCGTCACCCTCACACCGCTCAACGGCTTCAGTGCGGCCACAAGCCTCGCCTGTTCCGGTCTCCCCGCCCACTCCACATGCGCCTTCAGCCCATCTAGCCTCACACCGAACGGCACGGCAGCTGCCACGAGCACGCTGACCATCAGCAGCAACGTTGCCGGTGTAGCCATTGCCGGAGGAGGGACGATCCTGTCATTCTTCCTCCTTCCCATCCTCGTGGGGCGCAACAGGCGGCGCAGGTCCCTCGCGCTTCTCGCTCCGATGGTTCTCCTGGCAGCGCTCGCCGTCGCGCTCTCAGCTTGCTCGGGAAGCAGCGGCGGCGGAACCAGCAACAACAACACTCCGAAGGGCACTTACACCGTCACGGTGACAGCCACCTCCGGTTCGCTGAGCCACTCAGCAAATTACTCCTATACCGTACAGTAATCGAAATAGAAACACTGCAGACCGGTGTGGACTCCCCGGAGTCCACGCCGGTCTTGCGGTTCAAGTACCGCCCCGCCGTTCTCGTTCAGAGTTTCTTTTGTCGCCCAATCGGAGATTGATAAGGATGAGGCGCTCTTGGCGAATGTGTTCCTATCAGGAGCGCAGGAGCTCCTGGATCTGATTCTTGTACTGTCTGCCGGAGGTGAGCTTGGTGCCGCTGCGCAGTTCAAGTTCGTAGGCGCCCCCCAGAAGCGGGTGGATCGCGCCAATTCGGGAGAGGTTCACGATTCTGCCTCGGTGGATACGCAGGAAGCGGGCTGGGTTGAGACGGGCTTCGAGGCTGGTGAGGCTCTCCGCCAGCAGATGGTGGCGGGTGCCGCAGTGGAGCTGGACGTAGTTGTTGGCAGATTCGATCCATTCAATGGAGTCCACCGGGACAAAGTCAAAGCGTTCCCCCTCCTTGACCACAAGGCGCTCCGGCCATCGGCGCGCACGCGTATCGAGAAGCGACTGCAGCTGAGAGGCAAGGTCCGTCTGCCGCCGCGCCTCGATCAGGAAGCGGGCTCTTTCGATGCTCTGGCGCAGGCGAACATCGTCGAAAGGCTTCAGAAGGTAATCGAGTGCGTGCAGCTCAAAGGCCTTGACAGCGTATTCGTCATAAGCGGTCACAAAAATAACGGCGGGCATGCGAGCAGGGCCTATGCGTTCCACGACATCGAGCCCGGTGCAGTCGTGCATCTGGATATCAAGAAGAACGAGATCGATCTGCCCGGAGCCCAGAACCCGCACAGCCTCGTCGCCACGGTCGCACTCGGCCACAACCTCGATTCCCGGGATAGCTTCGAGGCCGTGGCGGATGCCGCTGCGGATCAGGGGCTCGTCATCGACGATGAGGACTCGAAGCGAGTTCATGGCGTTGCTCCGCGGTGGCGTTCTCAGAGAATTCGAGCGGGAGGACGAGTCGGATCTCTGTACCTCCCTCAGTGAGCTTCCTCATGGAAATGGAATGGCGCTGCGGGAACATGCGTTCCAGCCGCTCGCAGGTGGAACCCAGGCCGATTCCCATCTCCAGGTCCGCGAGCCTTTCGGCGGGCGGACCCGCGCCGTTGTCGCTGACGCTCAAAACCAGGTTGTCTGTCTCGCGGATCGCACGGATCCAGATGGCGCCTGAGGCCTGGCCACCCCGCAAACCGTGCACGATGGAATTCTCTACGAGAGGCTGCAGCAAAAATCCAGGTACAAGCGCGTTCTCAAGGCCGCGATCAATTTCAAAGAGGACCGAGAGCTTGCCCGAAAAGCGTATCTGCTCGACCTCGACATACGCGCGGGTGAGCGCAATCTCCGAGGTGAGGGTTGTCTGGGATGCTTGGCCCTTGCGCAAAGCCGCGCGAAGAACGTCTCCGAGCCGCGCCAGCATCAGGCTGGCAGCATCGGGATCCTGCCGTGTGAGGGAAGAGATGTTCTGCAGGCTGTTAAAGAGGAAATGCGGATTAAGACGCATCCGGAGCACCTCTAGCTCTGAAGAGCGCAGACTGGCTTCGATTTGAGACTTTTCTAGGGCTAGTTGCGACGCGCGGCGCTCGCTTTCCTGCATATCGATCAGGTTGCGGATGATATAGGCGGCCAGTAGGGCCACGAGGTAAAGCGCTATCTGGAAGACAAATTCGCTTGGCGGCGTCTTCCACCAGGAGGACGCCCCGGCAATCGGTTCTTTCAGCACGTCCTGCAGAATGATATTCATCAGGCCCGCGCTCGCCGCGGAGATGTAAGAGAGCGCAATTCCCGCGGCAAGAAGCACCAGGGCATTGCCACGCCGACGATTGCGGCCGACCTGGAAGCTCCGCTCCAGGCGGAAAACAAATGGTGTAATCAAGATCCACGGAAAGTAGCAGGTGAGCCAGCCCGCCAGTTCGCGCGCGAAATGGGCGTGCGGAACGCTGTCCAGAAGGAGATGGCGAATACACGCAAGACTCCCCAGCAACGACCATGCGATGAACAGCGTGAACAAGCCCGGATAATGAATGGCCTTTACTGTGTTGTTTGCTGGTTCGGTCATGGCTTAAGTGAGCCCTCCAAGACACATCATTTTCGCATGATGACGTTCCCAAAGCCCGCCTCCCTTTGCGAACCGAACGCGCCGGCGGGCGAACGGATCTCCCCGGGCCGCGAACGTTCCTGGCGCCCCCCCAGAGCAGGACGCCAATCGGCCCAGTGAGAGTCACAAGCGCCAGAAGAAGATCAGTTTCCTCGCAGCGAGATGGTGCGATCTGTTGACGGACGCCGGCGAACTTTTCGCCAGCTCCGCTGAACGGTTGGTCCAGAAGCGCTAGGCCGGATCATGCGTTCGAGCCACACTGGGGCCGATGACCAGAGAGGAGACCTTCCCCATGAATGTCAGCCGGCCGAAACCGCGGAACATCCCGTCGTCCCTTGCCTCGATCGGCAAAGTATTCGAGGCCTCCCTTACCCTATTCTGTTGCTCGGGTTTCGTCGCTCCGCTGCTCGCGCATTGGTGCGAGCAGTGCCTCACGACCTGCCTGATCTCAGCGCTTTTGGCGTGGGCCTCTCAGCTCGTGGCGGCTGCCGAGCAGCCATCCCATCCGTCTGTGACTCAGTTGCAGCGAGCTTCCCTGGAGGGCCGCATCACGTCACGATCGGGACAGTCCATCGCCGGAGCCACCGTCTCGTTGCGAAACCTGAAAACCCACCGCGACACGCAAACGCGCAGCACTGCAGATGGAGTCTTCCGACTGCCGGAGATGCCCGCGGGCGAATACCTTCTGCGGGTAGCGGCCACCGGGTACAAAACCCTGGTCGTCGCGCAGCTGCCCTTGATTGCGGGGGATCTCGCGCACGCCAATACGGTTCTCGATCCCGGCGACCCTGCCGAGGTAGTGAATGGAGATTCTGCGAGCGTAACTTCGCGGCTGGGAACGGCGCTAGCCGGCAAATCCGTGAGCGATCTGCCGGAAAACCAGCGCAACTTTGTGAACTTGGTCCAGGTTTCCGCGGGTGCCAACGAAGGAAGTACGAACGCGTCTGCCAGCGGAAGCCGGCCCGGTGCCCAACATGAATCTTCCGCCGTATCGATTGGGGGAGAACCGGAGACCAATAACTTCAGCCAGATTGATGGCATGGACAATAATGAGCGCATCAACTCCAAGATCGCCGTCCATCCGTCTGTGGAGGGGGTAGAGAACGTTCAGATCTTCGCCAATGCCTATCCGGCTGCGATGGGTGTGGCGACCGGCGGATTCATCAATGTAGTAACCAAGTCTGGTGCGGACGCGTACCACGGCTCGGTCTACGAGTACTTCCGCAACGATCTGCTTGACGTGTCTCCCTACCAGTTCGGGGCGCGCAATCCAAAGCCGGAGTTGCGGCAGAACCAGTTCGGCGGGAGTTTAGGAGGACCTTTGTTCCGGCGAAGCACGCGTTTCTTCGCCGATTACGAAGGATTTCGTCTCATACAGGGAAGGTCCCCGGTGGAGCTCACCGTCCCCACCGCGTACGAGCACGAGCATCCTGGCGACTTCTCGGATGTGGGCGGCCCGGTGCTGCATCAATTCGATCCAGCGGGCCTCGCCTACTTCCGTCTGTATCCTCTGCCCAACGTAAGCGGGTCGTCGAATCAGTTTGTCAGTGCTCCGCGGGGCTCGAACTTCTCCGAGACCGGCGATGGGCGCCTGGATCAGACGCTGTCGGCAAACGACCATCTCTTCGGGCGATTCAGCGCCAATGTAAGTGATGTCTATATCCCGGGACAGTTTCCCGCAGTAGAAGAGGCAGGCATGCGCATCGAACCCGGTGGGTCACTGACGAGCTTTGCCGGAGCGATGCATGACACGGCCGTAAACACGATGGCGGATTGGGCGCACGAGTTCCGGCCGGGTATCGCGCTGGATCTCCGCGCGGGATACGTCTACTGGCACGAGTCGGATACAAGTCTGAATCCGCACGTAGCGGTGAACCGGGGCTTCGGGCAGCCTGGAGTAAATCTCGCGTCCACGGGCAATGGGCTGGCGCCGGTCGACGTGCTTGCCGCTTCTCCGCTGGGGGGCGACGGGTACTGGCGGCCGCTTAACCAGGGAGATCACGTTCTGCAGGTGGGCGGGGCCATGCGCTGGGATCGCCGGAACCACAGCATGGCAGTGGGAAGCGCGCTGGTTCATCGCCAGTGGTTCGACATTGGTAGCGCGGATGGTTTGGGAATGTGGAAGGTGGCGGATCTGCCTGCTTTGCTGGAGGGGAGCTTCGTGGGGCTCGATCGCGAGGTGGACCTGGTGGAGCCCCGACTGCGCACATGGGATGCTTCGGCATACGTGCAGGACTCATGGAAGTTGACGCCGTCTCTGACGCTCGATCTCGGCATGCGATACGACTTGCTGACGCCCCCTACCGAGGCCAAGAACCATCTGGCCAACTTCGATTTTGCAACGGGCCGTGTGGTGGTGGCTGGGCGCGATGGCGTCTCCGCGAGCGCGGGTGTGCAGACCGACTACACGAACGTGGGCCCGCGCTTCGGGTTCACCTGGGAGCTGGGCCATGCGATTCTGCTGCGAGGCGGGTATGGGCTCACCTTTGGCAGACCGCTCGACGGCTTTGTCTACAAAACCCAGCCATTTGCCGCGACCTTTGGAGTATGCACCTCGAATACGTGTCCGGAGGGTTACACCACCTTGGCCGCGGGACTGCCTGAGCCGGCCACGCCCGACCTGCAGCACCTTTCCGGCGATTTGTGGGGCACCCGTTCCTTCCACGAGCGCATGGTACAGGCCCACCAGTTCAATGTTGGGCTGGAGAAGAGCTTCGCGGGAAATATGGCACGCTTGTTCTACGTCGCTTCGCTGGCAAGACATCGCGCGCGGTTCTTCCCTGACTTCAATGCCCCGCCGCCCAACACTTCGAGCGATCCTGATTCACTTCGGCCCTATCACAGCATCGATCCGGCGCTGACGGCGATCGACTACGTCGACGCCGAGGGATCGTCCTCATATCACGCGATGCAGGCAACACTGGCGCACGAAAGGCGGCATGGAGTGACCGCGCACGTGAACTATACCTGGGCGCATGGATTGGATGACGCGAGCGGTCAGGGATTTGGAACCGTGCCCGCAATCTCCTCGAAGATCGACTACGGAAACAGCGCCCTGGATGTGAGACAGCGAGCAGTGGCGACCCTCTTCTATGATGTTCCCCTGGGCAGAAATGCAACCGGGAGACGCCGTTTGGCGCTCGGGGGATGGCAAACGAATGTTGCGGCCGTGTGGTCCACGGGGCTGCCGTACACCGTGCTGAATGCCGCGGATGTCAGTAATACGAACCCGGGAGCAAGCGCTGCGGATCGGCCAAATCAGCTCGGGGCGGCGCGCACGCGGCATCCCGATGTCGACCGCTACTTCAACGTGGAAGCGTTCGCCGCGCAGGTCCCCGGCACTCTGGGCAACGAGCGCAGCAACCAGTTGTACGGACCCCCCACGCGCCATATCGATGCCTCTCTGTTCAAGAATTTCGAGGTCGCGAAAGAGCGCACGCTGCAATTCCGTGCCGAGGTCTTCAACGTAACAAACACGGCGAGCTTTGCATCTCCCGATGCGGTCCTCGGAACAGCGAACTTCGGACATCTGACGCAGCTCACCGCCGGCTACTCGCCGCGCGAGGTGCAGTTCGCGATGCGGTTGCAATTCTGACGAGATTGAGACCTATCCGACAACCTTCCATAAGAGGCGCCGGTCCCTCTTTAGCTCAGTGCCCTCCGGTCGGTTTGGTCCCCGCCGCGAATCGCTTCGTGAGCAGCACAATCGGCGCCGCAAATAACGTGATCAATCCAATCACGCGAAAACAATCCATGAACGCAAGCAGATGCACCTGGGCCTCCAGACGCGAATACAGATACGCGTATGCGGCTCTCGTAGCGTCTGCCGCGCTCATTCCGTGAGCCGCGAAATACTGCGAGACATTCCTGATCTGTTGCTGCACACTGAGTGACGAACTCAGGATGGTTGACCCTGTGGTGGCTTGATGGAATTCCTCCCGGCGATCGGATGCGGTGTTGATGAAAGCAATCCCAAAACTCCCACCCCAATTTCGAAAGAAATTCGTGATTGAGGAAGCCTTGTTGTTTTGGTCTGGTTTCAGCTGCGAATAGGCGATCATCGTGAGTGGCACGAAGAAGAACGCATACCCCAAACCCTGCAGTGCGCGAGCCCACGCGTAGTGTCCGTAGTCGGTGTCGAGATTGAAGTGGCTATAGTGCAGAAATGAGAGGCCCACGACCACGACTGCGGCAAACAATAGATAACGCGGCTGGATCAAACCTCGTTGCAATATCTGGGCTCCCACAGGCGCAAGTAACGTGATGACAAACGCTCCTGGTCCCAGCACGAGACCTGCATCGATCGCGCGATACCCATAGAGCGTCTGAAGAATCTGGGGAATCATGGTGGTCGACGCAAACAACCCAAAACCGAAGATGAAATAGAAGAGATTGGCAATGGCGAAGTTCGGGATCTTCAGTAGTCGGAATTCGATGACGGGCTCATCCTGCTTCAACTCCCACAAGACAGCCGCGATCAAGCAGACCAGTGCCAGAGAGCAGGTCCAGGCGATAAAGCTCGACCCGAACCAGTCATCGATCTCTCCGCGATCGAGAGCGACCTCGAGCGCCCCGGATCCCAGGCCGATGAGTGCGATTCCGATGCCGTCAACCTTTAGCGTCCCCTCCTTGGTTCGCACCGTTTCGCGCTCCTTCGCAAAGGCTGGCGGGTCGTGCACAAATCTTGAGGTCAGTACGAGCGAGAGAATTCCCACCGGAATATTGATAAGAAACACCCAGCGCCAGTTGTAGTTATCCGTGATCCATCCGCCCAGTACGGGGCCGATGGCAGGAGCCGTGACGATAGCCATCGTGTAGAGTGCGAATGCCGCTGCCCGCTTCGCCGGCGGAAACGTGTCGACCAGAATGGCTTGTTCAACGGGCGCAAGGCCGCCGCCCCCAATCCCCTGAAGAACCCGCGCAAGCAGCATCACTCCCAGGCTCGGCGCCACACCGCACAACAGCGAGGTTGCTGTGAATAAGGCAACACACAGGAGGTAATAGTTCTTTCTCCCCAAAACCCGCGACAACCAGGCCGACATGGGAAGCACCACGGCATTGGCCACCAGATAGGTGGTCAATATCCAGGTCACCTCATCATACGATCGCCCAAGTCCTCCCGCAATATAGGGAAGCGACACGTTGGCAATCGAGGTATCGAGGAGTTCCATGAAGGTCGCCAGGGTAACGGTAAGCGCGATGATCCACGGGTTTACCGGCTTCCTTTCCGATCGGGTGACCCGGGACAATGGCGCCGGGGTGTCGACGAGTGTAGCCAAGGATGGTCTCCCAAGGTAAGATGAGACTGACCGGTCTCGTAGGTCATCTGATTCGCAGAGAACGAGAAGGATGCGGACTTTTCCTCCTCCCAGTCAACGGAGCGCGGCACATGAGTAAGGGAGATCTGACCCGGCAGCGAATCATCGAACTGGCCGCGCCACTCTTCAATCAGCGTGGATTCGAGGGTTGTTCGATGCAGGACATCCTGGATGCCACCGGACTGAAGAAAGGCGGGATCTATCGTCACTTCCGCAGCAAAGAGGAATTGGCTGCAGAAGCGTTTCGGTATACGCTCACGCAGGCATTCAACACCCGAATGCCCCAACTGGATTCGCACCTCAACCCCGTTGAATCGCTGCAAACCCTGGTCCGGCTGTTTGTCGAATTGCCCTCACCCGTCCCCGGTGGTTGCCCGATCTTGAATACTGCAATCGATGCAGACGATGGAAACGAGATCCTCAGGCATCTGGCGCGGGACGGTCTGATGACTTGGCGCAACAAAGTGTCGGAGATTGTTCGCGGAGGCATCTCTCGCAAACAGATCCGGGAGGATGTGGACCCGAAAGCGGTGGCGAATGTCATCATCGCTACTCTGGAGGGAGCACTGATGATCAGTCGACTCGAGAATTCGAGAACTGCCTTGAAAGATGCGAGACGAGCCCTTGAGGAGATGATCAGTCGCCTCGCAACACCATCCGACGGCTAAGCCCAATCAACCTTTCTGCAATACTATCGCCGTCTGCATGTGCTGCTGGGCCGTGAAGGTCAGCAGGTAAACCACAAGCGGGCGCACCGGATCTATCGCGAAGCTGGCCTGGCACTGCGCCGCAAGAAGCGCAAGCATTGTGTGCGCCTCGGTACACCGCTTGGCATATACACGGAGACCAGCCAGGAGTGGGCGCTCAACTTCGTGCATGACGCAGTGGCTTCCGGCCGCTCGATCCGCATCCTGAACGTTATCGACGCATACACGCGCGAGAGCCTTGCCATGGAAGTAGATACCAGCTTCGCTGGCTTGCGCGATACGCGGGTGCTGGACCAGATCATCGCCGAGCGCGGTCTGCCGCGAGCCATTCGCTGTGACAACGGGCCGGAGCTGACTAGTCGTCGCTTTCTTGCCTGGGCTTTGGATCGAAAGATCTACCTGGTTCACATCCAGCCTGGCAGCCAAAACAGAACGCATGTGTAGAGAGCGTCAACATCACGCTGCGAGAGGAGTGCCTTCGCGTCAGCTGGTTCCAGGCTTCGCCTGCTTGGAAAACGCCGATGGCGTTTCCCACTTTCTCACCGCTACGTCGGCAGCCACCTGAGTAATTTGTATGCGGAAAATGGGGCAGGCCACACGTGTTTCCGAGAAGAATCCTGAGCAGTTTTTTCCGGGTTCCCGACGCTGATTGGCGCCATGTCACATCTTAGTCAAGCGGTCGATTTGAAGTGAGCCATTTGTCGTGACCGCTTAAAGCCCAGGACGAGGAAGAGCGAGTTCTGATCCGGGTTCCTCGAATCTATAGCCGAAGTGTGAGTCCGTGAGCAGGTATTTTGGGTTCCCCGGGTCGTCTTCAATCTTCAAACGCAGTTGACGAACGAAGGTACGGAGGTACTCAAGCTCGTTTCCATACTCCGGTCCCCATACGGATCGAAGCAGCTTTCCGTGCGCGATGGCGCCTCCGGCGTGTTTCATGAGGTAGTGCAGCAATTCGAACTGCTTTGGCGTCAGGTGAATCTTGCGGCCCCGTTTGGTGACTTCGTGCCGGCTACCGTTGAGCACGATGTCCCCGACCGCGATCTCGGCGTCCGGTTCGTCAGGCAGGCGCGTGCGACGAAGAGAGGCGCGAATACGAGCGGTCAGTTCTCGGAGTTGGAAGGGCTTTGTGATGTAGTCGTCGGCCCCGGCATCGAACGCCGCAACTTTGTGGTCTTCGCTTCCGTGGACAGTCAGCATCAATATCGGAATTCCCGGATAGCTCCTTCGAATGCCTCGACACGCGCCGATCCCCCCAATTCCGGGCATGTCGATATCCAGGAGCACTGCATCGACTTGTGCCGAGCGGACCAAATCGAGCGCTTCTTCTCCGCGTGCTGCCTCGATGATCTGGAAACCAAAGCTCGAGAGAATGGTTCGGAGTGAGTGTCGAATCGATCGCTCATCGTCAACAATGAGCAGGGTTCCATGGTTCTCATTCATGCTTGCCTCCGGCTTGATTGGGGTAGGGAGAGGAAGAAAGTGGTGCCTTCTTCCGGATCGCTGATGACCCAGGCATGGCCACGGTGCAGTTCGGCAGCGAGTTTGACTGCCGAAAGCCCGACGCCCGTTCCTTCCGCGGTTCCGCTAGACGCCTCGCTTCTGTAGAAGCGCTGAAAGATGCGTTCGCGATCGGACAAAGGGATGGCAGGCCCGAAGTTGTGAACCGAGATCAGCACCTCGGAACGGCTCTCGCGTACCGCTACTCTTACCGGAGTGCCGGCAAATGAGTACTTCGCAGCATTGTCCAGGTATTGCCCGAGCGCCATGGAGATCAATTCACGATCTCCGCATACGGCCAGGTCGGGGCTCGCGATGTTCACTTCGACAGGATGGCCTGTCATACGGCTCGATTGTTCCTCCATCGCCTTGGAGACGAGAGCCGCAACGCGAACATCTTCCATTCCGGGTCTGATCTCCTTGGCTTCCAGGCGGGCCGTCTGGAGCAGGCGAGTGCAAAGGGCGATAAGTTCGGTGCATTCATCCCCGACCAGGTTCACAAGCTCCTGCTGGATCGGGTTCAGCTCTCCCACTTCCGGCAGTCCTGAATTGGCTGTCTGGATGGCCGTGAGAGGTGTCTTGAATGCGTGCGCCAGGGAGTCGAGCACCCCTGCGCGCATTCTCTCGGCCTGATGAGCCGCCTCGATGCGCGTCTCTTTCTCAAACGAAACGCAGCGGTCAAGAGTGATGGCCGCCATGGAAGCGAGGGCATTCAATGCCAGAGGGCTGATTTTTCCTCGAACGGCAAGGGCGCCGACCGCATTCGCCCCGATTCGGAGCACGCGGCGCGACGTCAGAGTCGCCGGATCCTCATCGTCACTCAGGCCAACGTAACAGTCTCGCGCCAGCGTCGCCTCCTCGTTGGCCCAAGCGCCGGAGCTGTCGGTAGACGCCGATTCGGCGTTGAAGAGGCACACTGCATCCAGCCCGAATATGCGGTGAATCAGTTGCACGATCTGTGGTCCGGGCGGCTGATGCATATTAATGAGCAGCGTGCTCCGGCTTAGCTCGTAGAGCTGTTCCATTGCCGTTCGCTGAAGCTTTGCCTCAATCGAAGTTCGCTGCTCCTTCGACGAGAGTCTGCTTACAACGAGGGCGCTCAGCTCAAACGCACCCAGCGCCACCCAGTCCTGCGGATCGGAGATTGAGAAGACCAGCAGCGGTGGATAGAAGAAGTAGTCGAGGCATGCACAGGCCAGAACGGAAACAGCCGTAGCCTGCCAGAATCCACAAAGGATGGCCACGCACACGACTACCAGGAGAAAGAGAAATCCGGTGGTAGCCGAATTGAAGTGCAACTCATATCCGGCAAATCCTAAGAGAGCAACGGCCCAGCCCCCGGCAAGAGTTCCGGGCAAAACCCTCTTGGCGAAACCCAGACCGGATTCGCGCACGTACTTCACTAACCTCCTGGGAGAAACCGCATTGAGGATAGGTTGAAGGTAGCGGGCCATGCATTAGTTCTTCGTAAAGATGGAATAAGGGAAACCTTGTGATCGCGATGTCATTCCGGAACCGCACGGCCCTCGGCGACAAAGCCAAGAAAGCGGCGTGCGAGTTCATGAATCCGCTGGTCCTGGCGCAACCTGACGGCATCTTTCGGCATGAGCTCAACTCCAATACCGACGGCTGCTGCACCGGCCCGAATAAAGCTTGTGGCTGTGAGCTGAGTCACTCCTCCGGTGGCAATGAACCTGACCTGAGGTAGAGGCACTCTGAGAGAACGGATGTATTGGTCGCCGCCCACAGGCGCGGCGGGAAAGATTTTCACGAAATCGGCTCCAGTCTTCCATGCTGCGATCACCTCGGTAGGCGTAAGCGCGCCTGGGAAGACTGCGATGTCTCGAAGCAATGCGGTTTCGACGACTTCATGCACCAGCCCCGTGCTGGTGATAAAGCATGCACCAACGTCCGCGCAGCGTTCGGCGGTTTCAGCGTCGAGAACGGTGCCGGCGCCGACGACCATATCTGGGAACCGCTCCCGAAGATTGCCAATGATCCCGACAGCGCCGGGCACCGTCATGGTGATCTCGGCGACAGGGATTCCGGCGTTGTAGAGCGTCTCCGCCGCATAGAGAGCGTCCTCTTCCCGACTGAGACGGATCCCGGGCACAATGCCGATCGCCGCAATGCGCTTCCTGACCTCTTCACGTTTCATCAATCGCTGGGTCCTTGAGGAGAATTTGCTTCTACGTCTGTGGGAGCGCCGCCTTTGTGTTGATCTGTTCAGTTGATGGCTTCTTTGGCTACCGCCAGGTTGAGCTGGCTGACCGCGGAAAGGTAGGAGCCAACCAGCTGCACGTATGCCAATTGCACCTGTCGATAGTCGCTCTGTGCATTCAGGAAGTCCATCAGCGAAGCGGCTCCATGCTGCCAAGCGAAGGTGACTGTTTCGCGAACGCGCGTGGCTTGATCGAGATACTTTGTCCTGTAAGGTTTAAGAAGGACAATATTGCTGTTCAACTGGGTGTAGGCGGAGTCGACGTCGCTGAAGACCTGCGCATGAGCGGCATCCTGAAGGCGCTCATTGCGGCCGATGTCTAGCTGGCTCCTCTCCTTTTCCCCCTGATTTCGATCAAAGATGCGCAAGGGTACGCTGACGCTTAATCCAAGAGTGTGCTGGTCGTTGGGGTTGTTGAACGATGGGTTGTAGGAATACCAGCTGCTGAATGTCGGGTCGGTCGATCCGTTCGCAAGGGCGAGCTTATAGTTGGTCTTGGCCAGCTGCACTGACTCAACGGCGGCGCGGAGATCCGGACGATTATCAATGGCTATCTGGCGAAAGTAATCGAGCGTCTCGAGCTGGTCAGAAAAATCGAATGGCCCCTGCACATCGAATTGATCAAGCGGCGTCTTGTCGTTGAGCATCTGCAGTAGCTGGATCTTTGCCGTTCGCAGGTTTACTTCAGCTGTTTGCCAGTCTGA
Source organism: Acidobacteria bacterium AB60 (assembly GCA_008682415.1). GTDB lineage: Bacteria > Acidobacteriota > Terriglobia > Terriglobales > Acidobacteriaceae > Telmatobacter. The sequence goes on from VANK01000014.1 coordinate 80,900, forward strand.
GTCGTACTGCACGCGCTGCAATTCCACGCGATCCAGATCGATTTGGGACATGTCGCCCAGCCTGTGCCTGTCCTGGCTGATCTGGATAATGTGGTCGTAGTAATCGAGTTCCTGTCTAGTCAGATCGAGCACCGCCTTCGCCTGCATGACATTGACAAAGGCGACACGCAGGTTGAACAGCATATTGCGGTCGAGGTCCGAGTGAAGAGAAGTTGCAATCTGAGTTCCCTCTTTGGCGCTCTCGAGACGCAATTCGCGTTTTCGCTGCCGTTCGTGGAGGTAGCTGAACGCGTTCTGCAGTTGGGTTCCCTTGGTGGGCTGCCAGGTACCGTTGTGTGGAAGCAGCTGAGTGCCATCAGACGAAATCGTGTATTGCGGATTGGGCCGAAGAAATGCGGTGATCTCCTCAGTCCTCATTTCATCGACATTGACCGCGTCGGCCTGGAGTACCGGATTAGCCGACTCGAAGCGGGTCTTGACCTGCTCCCAGGAGAGCGGCGATTGGGCGAATGAAGACATTGCCGCCATGGTGCATGCGAACGAGAGCAGAAATCGACCCATCGCTTTGCGGGCATTTACAACCGGCGAATGACGGTCAGGCGTCAAGCGACACCTCCGGTTCCGGCAGCTTGTCGCCATCGCGTGCGATCCAAACGTACAAGGTGGGCAGCAGCATCAGACTCATGACCAATGCCGCCGTCAATCCCCCGACAATCACGATTGCGAACGGTCGCTGGGAATCGGATCCGATCGCATGCGACATGGCGGCGGGAACCAATCCAAAGGTTGCCACCAGCATCGTCATCATGATGGGCCTTAGCCTGAGCACAGCGCCCTCGACCGCCGCATCTTCTACCGTGAAGCCCTTGGCGCGAAGCTGATTGATGTATTCGAGCATGATGACACCGGTCTGAACCGATACTCCAAAGAGAGCCAGAAAACCGACGCCTGACGATACGCTAAAATGCGTACCGGTAATCAGCAGTGCAATCAATCCACCCAGTGGGGCCATCGCCACCACTGACAAGATCAACATGGCCCATTTTCCAGAACGGAACATGCTGTACAGAATGATGAAGATCACCAGTACAGTCAGGGGCACAATCACCATCAAACGGCGTGACGAACGCTTCTGACTCTCGTTTTCGCCCGACCATTCAATGTGGTACCCCCGGGGAAGCTGAACGTTCTTTTCAACGCGTGCAGTCGCATCGGCGACAGTAGTGCCGAGATCACGCTCACGGACTTCATAGCGGATTGCCACGTAACGCTGGTTGTTTTCCCTGAAGATGTCGTACGCGCCTTCCTGCACCTGCATCCTGGTGAGTTGCGAGAGAGCCACACGCTCTCCCGACGGGGCCAGCAGCCGGATGTTCGCAATCGCCTCTTGCGTGTCGCGGTACGGTTCCTTGTATCGAACCACCACGTCGAATCGCGCTTCACCTTGAAGCACCTGACTGACCGCATTTCCTCCAACGGCGGTTTGAACCGCATCCTGGATATCCGCAACGTTGATGCCGAACCGTGCAGCGGCCTGGCGATCGACCACAAAGTCGAGATTCGGCTGTCCCATGTCCCGATAGAGCCCCAGATCCTGGATGCCGGGCACTGTCGCCAAGTGCGTCATAATCTCCTCGCCCTTCTTTTCAAGGATCTTGAGATCGTCCCCATACACCTTCACGGCAAGCCCGCCTTTGGTTCCCGTGATGGTCTCGTCTACGTTGTCTTCGATCGGCTGTGAGAAGTTCCAGAACACGCCGGGGAGTTTTGAAACTTCCCGGTTCATAGCACCAATCAACTCGTCTTTATCCCCGTGAAAGATGGAACGCCATTGTTCCTTCGGCTTCAGATCAACGAAGTACTCGGTGTTTCCGAAGCCGCCCGTATCTGTTCCGTCATCGGGCCGTCCGACCTCGGACACCACTTTGGTCACTTCGGGAAAAGAAGCGAACATAACTCGCGCCTTATCTGCAAATGCCTTGCCTTCAGAAAGACTGGTGCTATTGCTCAGGGAGCCGCGAGCCCAGATTGCGCCCTCATCGAGATGAGGGAGAAACTCCGAGCCAATGACGCCGCTGAATGCGAAGAAGAGCGTGGCTCCAAACGCAACCAGTCCCCCGGCGGCGACGACCTTGCGATGACGAATTGCCCACCGCACACTGCTTCGATAACGATCGGTCAAGAACACCATCACGGGATTACGCCACTCGCGGATTCCGCCGCGGAACAACATGCCGCTGAGGACGGGAGCAATCAGAATGGAAAACGTCATGGCGCCCAGCAGCGCGAACGCGACCGTCCAGGCCATGGGCTTAAACAGCCTCCCTTCCACGCGCTGCAAGGTGAAGATGGGAAGGTAGGCCGTAATAATGATGGCAATGGCGTAGAAGACCGGCCTCTGGACCTCATGACAGGCTTCGCGAATCACCTGCACCGGCGTTTTGATGGTGAGCGTCGTCCTTTCGGGCTCCAATCCCTCGGGAGGCTTTGAGGTGCCATTTTTATGAGAAAGATGGCGGATGATGTTTTCCACCATCACCACGGCGCCGTCCACCACCATGCCGAAATCGAGGGCGCCGAGTGAGAGCAGATTGGCCGGAATTTTGCTCAGGTCAAGGCAGATGGATGCGAAAAGGAGCGCAAATGGAATGGTCAGCGCGACGATGAAGGCTCCCCGCACATTACCGAGGAACAGGAACAGGATGATCGTGACCAGGATCATGCCTTCTGCCATGTTGTGCATGACCGTGTGGAGCGTGTAATGAAGCAGGTCAGCTCGATCGAGCATGGGAACGACCTTGACTCCGTCGGGAAGGATGCGCTCATTCAGTTCTTTGACTTTGGCGTGAATCGCATCCAGTGTCGGCCCGGCGTCGGCGCCTTTGCGCAACAGCACTACGCCCTGAATGACCTCGGGATTGTCGCGGATGGTCCCATCGGACAAGTGGTCTGCCCGTGCCATTGCGCCCAGCAGAATTCTTGGCCCTTGCGTGACCTCAGCAACGTCTTTGACGCGCAGCGCTGTGCCCTTTTGCGTCGTGACGACTGTGTTCCCAATATCCTGGATGTTTCTGAAAAGACCCAGCGCGCGCACGTTCAACTGTTGTTGCCCGGTCTCGACGAAACTTCCACCTGCATTTACGTTGTTATTCGTTAGCTGCTGTTCGAGCTGACCAATGCTCAATCCGTAAGAGACCAGCTTGTTCGGGTCGACGCGAACCTGGTACTCCTTGGTGGTGCCTCCAAAAGTGGATGTGTCCACAATGTTGGGAACGGACTTCCACTGCTTCTCCAGGGTCCAGTCCTCGATGGCTTTGAGTTCCATCAGATCGTACTTGGGATTGGTGCTGCGAAGGGTATACCAGTAGATCTGCCCCACAGTGCTCCAGTCCGTCCCTATCTGCGCCTGCAGCCCCGGAGGAAGCTCAACCTGCGAGAGTCTCTCCAGCACCTTTTCTCGATTCCAGTCGTTCTGCGATTGATCGTCGAAGACCATCAGCACAAATGAGAGTCCGAAGATGGACTCGGAGCGCAACGCTGAGAGATGTGGGATCCCGTTCATCACGGTTTCCACGGGGATCGTCACCTGTTGCTCAACTTCTTCGGCGGCGCGGCCGGGCCATTGCGTAATCACAGTGACATAGTTGTCGGCGATATCGGGATAAGCCTCTACGGGCAAGTTGTGAAACGACACTGCACCCCAGGCGGTAAGCAGGACTGCGAGAGTCAGAACGACAAAGCGATTGTTGAGGGCAAAATCAACCAGTGCTCGAATCATGAATGAGTCGCTCCGCAGTCCTTATTTGTTATCGATCGCGTTCTGCAGAGACAACGGATTTACCACGACTTTGTCACCCGGCTGCAACCCCGTCTTCAACTCAAGCATGCCGTTGGGTAGAGCATTCCCGGCGACTACCTCGAGTCGTTGAAACTTGTTGCCGGGAGCGGGACTGTACACCCAGTCTCGATCGTGCAAGCGCAGAACGGCGGAGGCTGGAACTGCCGTGTGCAACTCCTTTTTCCTCCCTGCGAAGGAGACCGTCGCGAACATGCCCACGCGCAGCGAACCGGGGTTCTTCACTTCAACACGCACTTTTGCAGTGCGGATGTTGGGGTCGAGAATGGGACCAATATTGCTCACAACTCCCTTCAGCGCCATTCCCTGAAATGCATTGATGCTTATCTCTGCCGTGTCGCCGACCTTCACGTCCGGAATGTTGTTCTCGTATACGTCGCAGACCAGCCAGACATACGACAGGTCAGAGATGGTGAAGGGATTGGTCCCAAGGCTCTGGACACCGGCCGCGTTGGTCACCTGCTGGTCGGTAATAACTCCGGAGACCGGCGCAACAATCTCAACAATGCCCGAGGGCTGTTCCAGCGTTCCGCCCAGCAGCTTGAGGTGTTCGCCTGCGGCGTCTGCGGCGATCTTGGCCTTGTCCTCCGTGTCTTTGGCGATTTGAAGATCATTCAGGGCGATCGCGCCGTGTTCGTAGAGTTGTTGTGCGCGCTCCCACTGAGCTTTTGCCAACACTTCGTCGGCCACGGCGCTCTGGTAGGCGGCAAAGCCATTGGCCATATCATCGCTGCGCACGCGCAATAGCACCTGGCCCTTTTTGACCTCGTCCCCCAGACGGCCTTTTATCTCGACAACGCGCCCCGTTGCCATTGAGATCACGGGTACCGTCCGAGCAATGTCGGGAGTAACGGTTCCTGTCACCTTCAAACTGGTGGAAGCTTCATGCGCCTGAGCGGTGGCAAAGGGATACTTGGATGGGTCATCGACTGCCCAGCTTGCCACATCAACATCTCGAACGACCTTCGCCGGCGGTGGCGCTTCGTCGGCGGCATTGACCACGCTCCCTTTGCAGCCCGTAAACGAGGCCAAAGAAATGGCCCCGATTAGGACCACCTGAATGCCATACCCAAGGCATCTCATTTTCGACTTCCCTTCACCTCTTGTTGCTTTCCTTCTGAAGTTCTGAACTGGACTGATTACCAGCGCGATCCAAAGTTGTCGGGCCCCGTGGGTTCAGGCGGCGCCTGGTGGGACCACCTGAATGCTCACCGAGTCCGTTAAAACCTCACCATGACGGCGAGGGTAGCCACAGTCTGATTGGTACGCAGATCGGGCCACCAGATGGCCGCTGTGCCGCTGCCTCCGTTGTTGTTTCCAGCCCCGATGCAGGCGTTCTCAGCCGCAATCAGGTTCCCATATCCGAAGCCGGACGGTGCTCCGTTCGCGCATGCATACTGCGTCGGGAATCCGTTATTGCTCGGTCCCGCAGCACCCGGAGGCGTAATGCCGCCCCGGCCGGTCCAGTACGGCACGTCGGAGAACCGATAGCCAGTCTCAGCACGGAAGGTAATGAACTGGCTCGGCATGTAGTCGAAGGTAATGGTGCCGTCGTGCATCTGCGCCCGATCGCCGTGATTCTCTGTGAAGTACGGAGTCCCGGTGACCGCGGTAGCGCCGTTGATCGGCGGAAGCAGAGTCAGGTAACGGCCAGGGTTGTTCATTTGCCCGCCGCCCAATGTGATCGCATACAGGTCTTTCTTCAACCAGTAGCGGTTGTACATCATCCAGCCGACAAAAGCGTCCTTGGGCCTGCCGTTCTTGGCGTTGTGGCAGTTGACGCCTCCTGCATACGTCGACGAACTCCCCATCTCAGGAGAAAGGCCTTTTGGATCGTATGGACCCCCCGCAGGTCCGCCGCCGTATTGGCAACCTGCATCACCGGTGACGGTGAAGGCTATCTTGTCCAGCAGCTTCTTCGGGTTGTCGTAGACCTTGACTTGTACGCTGTAGTCGGCATGGATGCGAGATATTCCGGGTGAACCCGGCACATCTTCACCCAGTCCGTAGTTGTTCCATACAAAATCGAGGTACGGCTTTGGACGCCACAGAATCTGCCCACCCAACCCAGGCTTGCCATTGGACCGAGCATATGATTGCCAGCCGTTGATAAACCACGGTTCTATCTTCAGTTTCTTTGTTGGGAACCACTGCACGCGTAACCCATTGAAGAACCATGGCGTATTGGAAGAGACAAACGACGGCTGATAAGTCCAGTTATCAAAGTTGTAATAGCTAAATAATCCGATGTATGACACGAATATTCCCGCATCCACATTGAGCCCGTGATTTACGTCCCAGTGATACCCGCCCCACGCTTCCGAGACGTATTTGTAAGCACCGGTCAAATCCCAATTGCCACGCTGAACGCTTGGATCGTTGCGCGGGGTTGTGGTGGCGAATAATCCATTCATGGCTAAGATGCGTCCGCGCACATTGTCGATACGAATGTCGCCGCCGATACTGATCTGCTCTAACTGCCACTCGTTGGAGCGAAAGCTCTCGGTTGCTCCTCCCATCGTGTCATCCTTTGGATGATTAAAGTCCAACATGTAGTGAGCGTCAGCGCGAAATTCCGGCGTGAAGTACTTCGTCGACATTGGACTGTCAACTGCATGGCCGTTGCTGTTAAGCCACGTCCAATCGCCTTCAAACGGTTCGCCCTTTGTTGTTGTCTGCGCCCTTATCTCAGGAGTGGCCGGCACATTGGGCGCGGCTTCCATCGGAGGTTCCTGAGCCGTCTGCGGCGCACTTGACCCGCTTCCTGCCGCTATGCCTGACGTTCTCGCCACCACTTCCTTCGCTCCCGCCTTGAGCGCGGCAGTGTCCGCGCTATCGGCCAGAGCAGCCGCTTTCTGCGCCTGAACTTCATGTTCGAGCTCCGCAATGCGGTTCTGCATGGCCTTCAGTTGTTGTTCCACTGACGGTTGGATCTTGCTCGCGTCTGGGGTGGAGGCGGCATGTGGCGGATTCGCGTCAGACGCCGCGGGTGCCTCCACGTGAGCTGTTTGATCCTGAGGAACGCTCTCGGATTGCGACCAGCCGGTTGCCGCGACACCGGCCACCAGCACTGTCAGCGCAAGACGCCGAAGCGGCGTCGAGATGATGGTCATCTGTCTCCTTCTGCCCTGCGTAAGTGGCAAGGTCACTGTTGAACTCCGGAAAAGTGTATTCACGCTTGCTCGTTGAAAGGCAGCCGCGATACTCCGATCCCTCGCAGGCAAATCGCATTTGCTTCCTCATCACATCGAATAGATGAAGTCATCGCACAAGAGAGTCTCGATCTCGCCCTGTCTTCTCGCATTTCACGATGACTCGGGTAAATGATTCGTAAGTTGTCACGCAGTTGTTCATTACGCGGGTACTCATGCCTTCCACAAACAATTGAGTACACGAACCCTATCGCCAGTTATCGCGCTCTCTTTGGAACATTAATGCCGAGCGGTTGGCTGGCACTCCTGAACTCAACGATGAAGCAAGATTGATAGATCCCGTATGAGGAAAGCATGAACGCAATCGGGCTTTTCTGCATAAGTTGATTGTCTTTAGTTCATCTTCATTTCTGATTTATGCGTCTATCAGCATTCCTCCATCACTGTCATGCAGGAGGGCATCAATGAGATTTCGAGCTATGACATTTGCCGCGTTATTGATTACGTTGTCTTCTACGGCTTGTGGTGCAGCTGAGAAAGCGTCCGGCGATCCCCGCGTCGAATATTCGAGCGCGCAGATCAGGAAGATGGTCCGGGAGGCTCACACCGTGCAACAGTACACCGTGCTCGCTGACTACTACGCAATCCGTCATCGAATGTTCAAGAGGAAGGCTGCGGAAGAAATGCACATTTGGGCAGAGCGAAACGCGGTGATTACTCCGCTGAGTGAGAAATGGCCCAGGCCTGTAGACTCGGCCCGCAATCTTCACGACTACTACGAATACAAGGCCGGCGAAGCAGCTGAGCTACAGGCACAGTCCAGTAAACTGGCAGATGAAGCCGCAACAAAGCAAAGCTCTCTCAGATAAGAGAGCTTGGACCACTCCGCCCCGTGATTTTGGGAACGAGAAGAACGCGCTACACGGCCGAGGTTAGTCTTCTGACTGTTTTGCAGAACTCTCCGCGAAGGATTCGCGGAGAGATTCCGGCGGCCATCCCAGGATCACGAGCAGCCGAGAAGAGGAAAACCATCGCCAGCAGGACCTTCAAGCATTTCCGTTGGCTTGGGTCATCGGGCGACTTGGTCAGCAAGGTATGCCACTGCAATCTGTGCAAGCGTTGCTTCGCCCTTAAGACCGCGCCCGTCACTTGCGTGAAGACCGCCGCATCTCGCCGCAGTTCCAGGTTGATTACCGCAATCGTTTCGGCGCCTACCCTGAAGGGCCCTCAATTGCCGGTAGTACTGGTTGTTATTGGCGGGCCGCTGCGCATCGAGTCTACCTAGGTAACCGGCCAAATGAAGTAGGACTAGCCAAACAACGAACTGCAAACGTATCGTTTCCTCGTCTGTGGCCACCCGAATTGCGGTGGGCGACTGCGGCAGTACGATCATGCGGAAGCTCCCGTGCCAGCGGCGGACACATCCCTATCGGATCGGATGGACACCCCGGGAACCCCGTGCCAACCGCGACCTCAATTGAATGAAGGAGGACTATAGCATTCCAGAAACTGACAAGTGGACGTTAATCATGCACGAAGTTGTACGTCGCGGTTTGGCGGCAATAAATCCTCGATCTCTTTATGCTCGATAAAACAACTGTAACGTTTCGTCGACCAAATGCAGCGCCGGTCTTGCGTCAGGTTGAATCAGGGCCGAACTGCCGATGCCAGAAAACGCGACTTTTCACTAGCCAGGCTCCGCTTTTCATGTTAGCCTCTGGCCAAGTGACTACGCGGCGCACACCTCGACGTACCTCCATCAAAGTGCAACTGCGCATGACATTCATGGATGTCTGCTGTGGTCCGCCGCGCCTTCCATAAGCTGCCTATTTGCGGTCGCTGTCTGACAGGTTGGACCCGGGTTTTGGGCGGATTCCCCACTCGCTCAGACGGCAATATTTCCTCAAAATCGTTGCGTAAATGCCATGTCCGGGGGCTAACTCTGGGGCGCGAGGTTGTCTTCATCCCGCGGGCACCGCTGCTCATTGTGCAACGGCAGCAGTTGGAGGAGTTGTGTCGATGCAATCGACTGTGCTTTTTAACGAGAGTCTTCCCGGTGGTGCGACCTGGTCGCACGTGCTCAAACGAGGTACCGCGTTACGCATCACGGATGTGGAGGGCGGAGCGAACGTTGCCGCCTACTTTCTGAACTTCGATATTACGGCTGAGCGCTTCAACCTCCCCGATACGCTCAAGGCCCAACATACCGCCCGACTCACGAAGGGACACGTGCTCTACTCCGATATGGGAAGAGTACTCTGTTCTATCACAGAAGACACTGTGGGGTGGCACGACCCCGTTGCCGGCATTTCCAACGCAACTCTGATTGAAAAAAAGTTCGGAAAGCTCAGCTATCAGCAAGCGCGAAATAGTTGGTATCAAAACGCGCGGGGTGGACTTGTGACCGAACTTGGCAAGTATGGGCTCAATGAGCGCGATCTGCATGCGACGGTCAACTTCTTCAGCAGGGTAAATGTCGATCACGACGGATCATTGCACTATGTATCCGATAACTCGCCTTCAGGTGGAATTGTCGAACTGCGGGCAGAGATGAATGTGCTTGTTCTGCTCAATACCTGCCCGCATCCGATGGCCGAGGGCGTGTATGAGCCGAAGCGCGTGGAGTTGAGTATTCTGCAGGTTCCTGCGCCGTGCCAGGACGACTACTGTCGCACGTTTTGCAGCGAGAACACGCGAGGCTTTCTTCTCACCGAATTCTACTTTCTGTAATCACCTTTCGAGGATCAGGAACGTGGCGACGCTCAATCTGCAGGTAAGTTCACTCAACCCCGAAACGGCGCAGCAGTGCTACGTCGTGGAGGCAGGAGAACCTTTTGTTCTCGAAATCGGGAGGGGCCAGATTGTCCGCATCGTAGATCTGGAAGGCAACCAGGCCGTGGATACTCTGTTTTACAACGCGCATGACTATGCCGATCGTTACAGCGCGCAGGACACCATCCGCGAACAGAGAAGCCTCTATCTCACGACCGGAACGCAACTCATTTCCACGGAAGGGAGCGTGTTGCTGACGATTGTGGCGGACACATGCGGGCATCACGACACACTGGGAGGCGCCTGTGCCGCTGAGAGCAACATGGTCCGTTACGCGCTGGAAAAGCGATCGATGCACGCCTGCCGGCAGAATTTTCTCAAGGCCATTCAGGTTTGGAAGCGCGGCATGGAAAAACGCGACATCACGAGCAACATCAACTTCTTCATGAATGTCCCAGTTACTCCAGCGGGAGCCCTCACATTTGAGGATGGAGTTTCCAACGCAGGCAAGTATGTAGAACTTCGCGCGGAGATGGACGTGCTGATGCTGATTAGCAATTGCCCACAGCTGAACAATCCGTGCAATGCGTATAACCCGACTCCTGTGCAGGTGCTCGTCTGGGAGGCGGATGTTTAAAAAGATTTTGGTAGCAAATCGAGGCGCGATCGCGAGCCGGATCCTGCGAACCGCGAAGGCGATGGGGATTGCATCCGTTGCTGTGTACTCGGATGCCGATCGCGATGCGCGCCATGTGCTCGAGGCCGATGAAGCCGTGAATGTGGGACCTGCGCCACCGAGCCAAAGCTATCTGTCAGTCAGCAATATCCTTTCCGCTGCCGAGCGAACAGGCGCTCAGGCAATCCACCCGGGTTATGGATTCTTGAGTGAGAATGTGGAGTTTGCGCGGGAGTGCAAACGCCGTGGAGTCGTCTTCATCGGGCCGCGGATAGAGCACATTGAGGCGTTTGCGCTGAAACATGTGGCGCGCGACATTGCGCTGCGCAGCGGAGTGCCGATGCTGCCGGGTACGGGAGTTCTGACCGACGCAAATGCAGCGCTCCGATCAGCGGAGAAGCTTGGCTATCCAGTGATTCTGAAGAGCTCAGCGGGCGGCGGTGGAATTGGGATGAAGGTGTGCCGGTCAGCGGTGGGACTGAGCAGCGCGTTCGAATCGGTGGTGCGCCTGAGCCGTAACAGCTTCAGCGACGGCAGTGTGTACCTCGAGCGCTACGTCGAGCGTGCGAAGCACGTGGAGGCGCAGATATTCGGTGATGGCACAGGCGGAGTGGTCGCGCTGGGATTGCGCGACTGTTCGGCGCAGCGGCGGCATCAGAAGGTCATTGAGGAGACGCCGGTTCCAGGAATTGATATTGAAACGGAAAGCCGGATCCGGACGTCGGCGATATTGCTCGGCCGATCTGTTCAATACGCTTCCGCGGGGACAGTAGAGTTTCTTTATGACGCCGATTCGTCTGCGTTCTACTTTCTGGAAGTGAACACGCGCCTGCAAGTTGAGCATGGAGTGACGGAACAGGTAACCGGTCTGGACCTGGTGAAGTTAATGATTCAGGAGGCCGCTGGTGAACTGCCGCCAATCCAGGCCCTGAGCGTGTCACCACGGGGATGGTCGATCCAGGCGCGCGTGTATGCCGAGGACCCACTAAAGAATTTTCAGCCCTCGCCGGGAAAGCTTACACATGTTGCATTTCCCGCCGAATTGGACGCGCGCGTCGAGACGTGGGTTGAAAGCGGAACGACCGTTACGCCATTTTATGACCCGATGATCGCCAAGGTTATTGTGACGGGTGAGAATCGAGACGACGCGATGAGCCGTCTCAGTCGAGCGCTCGACAAAACCGAGTTGCACGGGATCGAAACGAATCTCAACTACTTGCGATCTGTCACCGCTTCGCCGGCATTCATTGCGGGCTCTATGACCACGTCGTTCCTGGAAAGTTTCAAGCCTGGCCGATGTGCGTTCGAGGTACTCGACGGCGGGACACAGACTACGATTCAGGATTTTCCGGGGCGGCTCGGATACTGGCATGTTGGGGTTCCGCCATCGGGACCGATGGACTCGCTTGCATTCCGCATCGCAAATCGTCTGGTGGGCAACGTGGAGTCAGCCGCTGCCGTGGAGATGACAACGATTGGAGCGAGCCTGCGCCTTGATGCGGACGCCGTGTTCGCACTAACCGGCGCGGACATGGGCGCCACGCTGGATGGCGAGCGAGTGCCTGTGTGGTGCGCGATCAAGGCAAAAGCAGGTAGCACTCTCCGCACGGGAGCCGTCAAGGGTGCCGGTGCGCGAACGTATCTCGCCATTCAAGGTGGAGTGGAGGCGCCGCGATTTCTGGGGAGCCGGGGAACCTTTATGCTAGGCGGCTTCGGGGGACACGGTGGGCGAGCTCTGCGCGCCGGGGACGTGGTACACATCGCGCCGTATCGGATGGACGCGGCGGAACCAGGGCCGCTCATGGCATTTGAAGAAGCGCCGCCGGCTTACTCACCTCAATGGTCAATCGGGGTACTCTACGGTCCGCATGGCGAGCCCGAGTTTTTTACGCCGGCCGATATCGAGATGCTATTCAGCACCGAATGGCGTGTCCATCATCAATCGGACCGCACCGGCGTTCGGCTAGTGGGCCCGAAGCCTGAGTGGGCGCGCAAAGATGGCGGCGAAGCCGGATTGCATCCTTCAAATATTCACGACAACGCCTATGCAATCGGCTCCATTGACTTCACAGGCGACATGCCGATTCTTCTCGGACCTGACGGACCGAGTCTGGGCGGATTCGTGTGTCCGGCGGTGGTGGTTGAGGCCGAACGTTGGAAGATCGGCCAGCTCAAGGCCGGGGATACCGTGCGTTTCCATCGGCTGACCCAGGGCCAGGCAGAGGTCCTTGAAGACCAGATAGAAACTATGATCGCAACGCTGAGCGGCTCAATTCCCGCCTTACCCGAGGCCACGGTGAATGAGCCGGCGATTCTGCGTTCGACAACGAATAGAGGGACCCAAGCAAATTATCGCCCTGATGGCGATAAGTACCTGCTGGTTGAGTATGGGCCGCCGGTACTGGACCTCAAGCTACGTTTCCGAGTTCACCTGCTGGAGACCAGGCTGCGCGCGGAAGCCCTGCGGGGTATCATCGACATCACGCCGGGCGTGCGCAGCTTGCAAGTCCATTACGACAATCGCCGCCTGCGTAGAGACGACCTGCTCGACGCGCTGGAAGCTTTCGATGCCGAACTGCCAGAGCGTTCGGAGATCGCTGTACCTTCGCGGACCGTCTATCTGCCGCTCTCTTGGGACGATCCTGCGACCCAGCTGGCCCAGTCGAAGTACATGCAGTCGGTGCGGCCGGATGCGCCCTGGTGCCCGGATAACATTGAATTCATTCGCCGCATCAATGGGCTCCAGAGCCGGGACGATGTGCATCGCATTGTATTTGACGCCAGTTATCTCGTGTTGGGCCTTGGCGATGTCTATCTTGGCGCGCCGGTCGCGACGCCGCTTGATCCGCGGCACCGCCTGGTGACAACAAAATACAATCCGGCGCGAACCTGGACCCCGGAAAACGCCGTAGGCATCGGCGGCGCCTATATGTGCATTTACGGGATGGAGGGGCCTGGGGGCTACCAACTGGTTGGCCGCACCGTGCAGGTGTGGAACACGCATCGAGTAACGCCCACGTTTGCAGATGGAATGCCTTGGGCGCTTCGATTCTTCGATCAGATTCGCTTCTACCCTGTTACGGCTTTGGAATTGGAGGACTTTCGTCGCGAGATTCTTACCGGCATCTTTAATCCCCGCGTCGATTCAGGCGCCTTCAGCATGACGGAATACGAAGCCTTTCTCGGATCAATTGAGCCAGGCATTGAAGAGTTCAAGGCAATTCAATCGCGCGCGTTTCGGGAGGAGCGCGAGCGGTGGGCCGCCAGCGGTCCGAACAACCCTCCTGCCGCCCTGATCGAAATGCCCAAACCTGATGCGGCGGCCCCGTTCGATGTGCCCGAAGGTTGCCAGGCAATCCACGCACCGCTAACAGCGAGTGTTTTTCAGGTTGCCGCACAGCCAGGGCAGCAAGTAAGCGCCGGACAGAAGCTCGTGGTTCTCGATGCCATGAAGATGGAATTGGTTATTGCCGCTCCATCCTCGGGCATTGTTCGCGAATTGTTCTGCAAAGTGGGACAGATGGTTATCGCAGGCCAGCAGTTGATGATCCTCGCAACAAGCTAGAGGACGAATGGACATCGGCACACTCGAAAACGCATACCGCAATGGTAGATTGACGCCGTCCGCGGTCGTTGCGGAGGTCTATGACGAGATCGCGCGCATTGGTGAACGGCCGACGTGGATTACGCTGATGCCGCGCGATCAGAACCTGGCCCGTGCTCGAGACCTGGAGCAGAGTGCCGCCCGCGCCTTGCCCCTCTTTGGAATTCCGTTTGCAATCAAGGATAACTTCGATGTGGCTGGCTTACCAACAACCGCAGGATGTCCGGCGTTCAGGCACATTGCCGCTCAGACGGCGGTGGCCGTGCAACGGCTGATCGATGCGGGAGCGATTCTTATTGGCAAAACCAACATGGATCAGTTTGCCACGGGGTTGGTGGGTACACGCACTCCATATGGGGTCTGCAGCAGTGTCTTCGATTCGAAGTACATTTCGGGGGGATCAAGTTCGGGCTCGGCAGTTGCAGTAGCGCAAAGCCTCGTAAGTTTTTCGCTAGGCACCGACACCGCTGGCTCCGGACGTGTACCTGCAGCCTTCAATCAACTGGTTGGTTTGAAACCGACGCGTGGTTATATCAGTACCAGAGGTGTGCTGCCTGCGTGCCGCACATTGGACTGTGTTTCGATTTTCGCGGAGACCTGCGCCGATGCCTCAGGCGTGTTCGCGGTGGCCCGGGGCCGTGATTCAGCGGATCCGTATTCGCGAGTTCCGCTTGCCGGCCAGAATGCGACGCCCTGGACTTCAACCCCGGGTTTTCGCTTTGGTGTTCCACTGCCCGAACAGCGCGAGTTTTTCGGAGATGAAGCGGCCGGCGCTCTCTACGAGGCCGCGATTCGTTGCCTTTGCGAGATTGGGGGAACGCCGGTTTCGTTTGATTACACGCCGTTTCAAGAGGCCGCGAGCTTACTTTATAAGGGGCCCTGGGTTGCCGAACGGCTCGCGGCGATCAACCAATTTCTCGCCGACAACCCGGACTCAGTCGATCCTACCGTCGGAGCGATCATCAGGGGCGCGGCGAAATACAACGCAGTAGAGGCCTTCGAAGCTGGTTACACCCTGCGACAATTCGAGCGTGAAACGCTCGAGGTTTGGAAGCAGGTTGATTTCCTTCTGCTTCCGACCACGCCGACGCACTATACGATCGATCAAGTTCTGGCGGACCCCATCGAGCTCAATACGAAACTCGGTTACTACACCAACTTTGTCAACCTGCTCGATCTAGCGGCAGTGGCAGTACCGGCCGGAATGAAACCGAATGGCTTGTCATTTGGTGTGTCTCTAATTGGGCCGGCGTTTAGCGATGACGGACTGCTGCGGGTGGCCGATCGTCTACATCGCAGACTGGCGAAGACGATAGGAGGGACGGAACGACTGCTTGCCTCGACTGCGTCTTTGCCCTCGTATTCGACGGCCCCCCCGGGATGCTTGCTCATGGCGGTTGTGGGAGCGCACCTGACAGGCCAACCGCTCAACTGGCAACTGACCGAGAGAAAGGCACGCTTGGTTAGGACGACCCGGACGGGCGGCCAATACAGACTCTATGCACTCGCAAACACTACACCTCCCAAGCCCGGGCTCGTGTTCACCCCAGGCTTCAAGGGAGAAGGAATTGAAATTGAGGTCTGGGCGATGCCAGAACAGACTATCGGAAGTTTTCTGAATATGATTCCTCCGCCTCTTTGCCTGGGCACCATTCGCCTGGCGGATGGATCTCAAGTGAGGGGCTTTTTGTGCGAGCCGTCGGGGATTGAAGGCGCGCAGGAGATCACGCATTTCGGAGGATGGCGCCATTATGTTGCCGATCAGATATCACCCTAAGCCAGAGGCGTATGCCCGATCGTGCTAATCGTCATCGTCATCGTCGCCATGTGCTTCGCGCTTCTCCTCCGGCTTCTGCCTTTTCAGTTTGCCTTCGAGGGCCGACTCGATCGTGACGTGGAAGGTGGGATCCGCAGGGTCTTCACTCAATTCGAACCGGGCCAACGGCTTGCCATCACGGTCGACGATGAACTTGGTGAAGTTCCAGTGGATGTCTTCGCCGGAGACGCTTTCCTTGGGATTGCACAAAAAAACATACAGAGGGATCGTCTCAACGCCGTGCAACGTGGCGGGAGCGAACACTGGAAAGGACACATGCATGGTATCGGAATAGTACTGGCGCAAGGCTGCCGGGTCCTTCAGCTCTTTTCCTCCAAAGTCGAAGGATGGGATGCCGATAACGACCAAGCCCTTTGACTCGTAAGCCTTCGCCAGTTCGTTCAGCGCGGAGACCTGATCGTAGTAAATGGATTGGCTGGCAAGATTGACGATGAGAAGCACTTTTCCCTTGTAAGTGGAGAGGGGTACAACCTTGCCATTCATGTCAACCAGAGAGAAGTCGTACACAGACTGCCCGGAAGAAGCCTCTTCGGAGAACACAGGAACCCAGCAAGATAGCAACGTAATGAGAGAGAGAGCTAAGAAGCGACGACGCATTCAGACTCCAGCGGTTGATTGATTCCCGGTATTCGCATTGTGCCACTTTCGAGGAGTGAATTCCTACTTCTTTTGTGCGTGCCCAGGAACTCTTGTCGAAAGCATTTGATTTGCTTTTGAATGCCTTTGAAATTTAAGTGCCGATCAGCGGATGTGTGAAATGGATTTCGAGCAACTGCGGACCTTCCAGCAAGTGAGTAGGCTTAAGAGTTTCTCCCGCGCAGCGGAGAAGCTTGGTGTGACCCAACCCGCGATATCTGCGCAGATCAGGTCGCTTGAAAAGGAAATGGGCGCGCGCTTGTTTGACCGCGACGGCGGAAAGGTGACATTTACCGCGGCCGGGCGGCTCTTTGAGCCTTTTGCCGAACACTGTTTGCAGTGCCAGAGCCATATCGTCGTAGCGGTCAACGAACTCTATCGCTCCGCACGCGGCGAAGTATCTGTTAGCGCCAGCGAGGCGACGAGTCTCTATGTTTTGCCGGCTGTCTTCGCTCAATACAAGAAGCACTACACGCGCGTCAATCTGAACATCGTTCGCGCGGAGCATCAGCGCTCTCTAGAGATGGTGATCAACCGCGAGGTCGATTTCGCGATTGTTTCAATGCCGGTGAAGGATCCGCGGCTGTTGGTTCAAGCCATTCATCGCGACGATATCGTTCTGGTGGTAGCGCCAAATCATCCCCTCGCCACGCGGGAGTCCATCAAGGCTGTCGATCTGCTGCAGTTTCCAATGCTGTTGTTGAAACAGGGCAGGCAGCGAACTCTTCTCAATCATTTCTTCGCGAGCTTCGATGCACACCCTCGTATTGCGATGGAACTGGACTCGAGCGAACTGCTCAAGCGTTTGATCTGCGCGGAACTGGGAATGGGATTTTTGCCGCGCGCGAACGTCGTGGACGATGTGCACGCGGGACTGCTTCGCATTGTGAAGGTGGAAGGCATGCGACTCCATCGTGAACTAGCCCTGATTCTTCGCAAGGACCGGACGCTGACCCGCGCGGCCCAGCTATTCAGTGAGATCGCCACGGGAGGGGCTCCTCAAGCGTATTTTCCGCCATTTCGGATTCCGCGACCGGCCCGTGCCGCTCGCCAGGTTATTGATGCCTCCAGGAGGTCGTAATGAAGCGCAGTAATAGAGGATGGAGCGTTCTTCCCACACTGTTCGTGGTGGGGAGCCTGGCCGCACAAGCAAACGGCCTTCAAGGACACCCCAGGTTTCCGAAGAAGACCGGGGTTCAATTGCCCGGAGTACAGCGCGACATCGCGGAGCTTGTGCCTTCGGCCACGTTTCCTGTGCAGGGACATCCGGACTGGATGGCTCTGACAGAAGATGCGGTGTGGGTCACCAGCTCGAGCGCAAATCATGTTGTTCGCCTCGATGCGAAGACAAACAAGCCCGGTGCGATTGTGACCGCGGCAAAGCCCTGCTCGGGTCTGGTGGCTGATTTTGGCAGTCTATGGATTCCAAGTTGCGGTGACCATACCGTGCTGCGAGTCGATGCTGTCACCGGAACTCTCCAGGCCACGATTGCCGCGGGCCCCGCCGATTCTGAAGGCGGAATTTGCTCTGGAGCGGGAAGTATCTGGATGGTTGTTTCAAAGGAGAGCGACCTTGTGCGTATCGATCCCTCGGCAAACAGAGTGAGCGCCACCATTCGCATTCCCAAAGGTTCGTTTAACCCCATATTTGCCCAAGGGTCTGTGTGGGTTAGTTCCAATGCAGGAGGAACTCTCGTGCGCGTTGACCCGGTCACCAATTCGGTGATCGGCGAAACCCCCGTCGGCCCGGGTCCGCGGTTTCTGACGGTAGGCGCCGGGGCGATTTGGGTTTTAAACCAGGGCGACGGCACAATCGCTCGCGTGGACGCGAATTCAGGCAAACGAACCGCGCTGATCGCCGCTGGAATTCCGGGCCTGGGTGGCGAGATTGCCTTTGGAAACGGAGCAGTATGGGCCACTGTATTCGATTTCCCCATGACCCGAATTGATACCGAGACGAACACCGTCACGGGTCAATGGCACGGTGCTGGAGGCGACAGCATTCGAGTCGGGCATGGGTCGATTTGGCTGACCAGCTTGATGGGAGCAAAGGTGTGGCGCCTGCCTATTCCAGAGCGTTGAGAGACGTACCGGGGTTGGGGAGCACTTGCTTCAGAGCACCTTTGTTTTCAGCAACAAGCGTCACGTTATGACGAGCATAAAAAACATGAATACTCATGTGTCTCTCAAGCGCGCTGACGTAGAGTTCAGATAAGCAAGCCCCAGTAACTTTCTCCGCGACACACTCGACAGGCAATCACAAATAGGCAAGGGGTGGAAGGATTTGACCAGGGTTCTTTCAGTGAGGCGGAGTCTCACCTGTCGGATCGCCGCATTGGCGGTTCTGTTTGCAGGCCTTTGGAGTCAAGCAGGATGGGCGGCCCCCACACCAACGTTTACTGTCGGCTGGTCCGTCTACGCGGGCTGGAATCCCTACTACTACATGGCGCGTTCGGGCATCCTGAAGCGCTGGGCAGACAAGTACGGCGTGATCATCAAAGTGCAGCGGTTTGACTACGCTGCGTCTCTCGATGCGTTCGTTGCAAAGAACATCGATGCGTGCACCATGACCAACATGGAGGCACTCGATATGCCCGCCGCAGCCGGCGTGGATTCAACGGCAATCATCCTTGGGGACTATTCCAACGGAAATGACGCCGTGCTGGTTCGCAACAGTCTGAAGCTTTCTGATCTTCCGGGAAAACCCGTTCTGCTGGTGCAGAAAACTGTCTCCGAGTATCTGCTGGAGCGGGCGATGGACCTGAACGGGCTCAGCGGCCAGTTAAGCCGGCTCAAGCTTTTGAATACCAGCGACTCCGATATCGTGGGAGCGTTTTTGGGCAACAAGGGAAACCAAGTGGCGGTCACGTGGAAGCCATTGGTCTCGGAGATCCTCGCCCAGGATCCATCGGTAAAGAAAGTATTCGACTCGTCTCAAATCCCCGGCGAGATTCTCGATCTGTTGGTGGTGCGCAGTGAAGTGTTGCAGCGTAGCGACGGTTCTGGCGCGCGATTTGCAAAAGCCGTTACAGGCGCGTGGTATGAAACCGTGGCCCAATTGACGGGCTCGGGCGCGGTTGCATCTGCGGCGATCAGCGGCAGCGCGGCTGCCTCGAATGACAGCGTGGACTCTTACAAGGAACAGCTGAAGACGACGCACCTGTTTACGAGTCCTCAGCTGGCGGCGCAATTCGCAAGCAGCCCAGATTTGAAGCAAAAGATGGAACTGGTCCGGCAGTTCTGTTTCCGGCATGCTTTGTTGGGGCAGAACATTCTATCCGTCGACGATGTGGCAATCGCGTACCCGGACGGCGGTGTCCAGGGGAAGAAAGATCGCGTTCGGCTGCGAATCGACGCTTCTTACTCGCAGATGGCGGCGCAGGGGAAGCTGTGACGATAAAAAAGCCGTTTCGTCCTGGCGACCTCATCGATATCCAGGTGCGGCCCGTCCGGCTGTGGACTCAATCGTTGAGCTGGCTGCTGTTTCTCGCCGGGATCGTCCTATACGCGCAGTTTTCGATCTCCCGGCATCGCGAGAATCCTGAGGATCGCGTTGTGCCGTCCCTCAACCAGCTGGTACAAGGGGTGAAGGCGTCGGTGCTGGAGCCCGCAGAGGAAGACGATCCGATCGATTCCAACGCGGCTCTCTTCGAACGTCTTCGCCACAGCATGCTGTGGAAGGATACCGTCGCGAGCGCCCGCCGGTTCTTTATTGCGCTCGCCCTGCTCCTCCCCGCCGTATTGCTTGGGTTACATATGGCGGTCTTTCCCTACGCCGATGCGGTCTTCCTGCGATTTGTTCTGTTCCTTGACAAGATAATCGCCCTGTCTCTGCTTCCAATCCTCTTCATCGTCTTCGGCATTGAGGAATGGTCGAAGATCATGCTGATGGTGATCGGAGTTGCACCCACGCTGATCCTCGATACCTGCAACATATCGCGAAGCGTGCCGCGCGAGCAGATCGTGAAGGCATTCACGCTCAAATCGACGAACGCCGACGTCGCGTATCGAGTCATTCTGAAGCAAGTGATGCCGCAGATTATCAACAGTGTCCGACTCAACCTGAAGCCGCTGGCGCTGTTTCTGTTTGCGGGCGAGATGATCGCTTCCACCGATGGGCTGGCCTATCGCATTGCCATCATGCGCCGGCATATGGGGATGGATATCATTCTTCCTTATCTGTTGTGGGTTGCGCTGCTGCTCTTTGTGCTCGATAGCCTGCTGCGCTTTGCTAACCGGAGGCTGCACCCGTGGTTTCAACCGCTCTAAGACCGGACCCGATGGGGCCCCCGGTGCCTGCGAGGCAGCGCACCGAGATTGCCCTCCGCGACGTGTGCGTGCGGTATCCGGTGTCTGGATCAACGTCCAAGACCGTGTTATCGTGCGTCGATTTGGAGATTTTCGCCGGGGAGTTCGTGGTTGTGCTCGGAGAGACCGGCTGCGGGAAGAGCACGCTGCTTCGGCTGATTCTTGGCGAAGAGTTTCCAACCAGTGGCTCGGTCACGGTCGACGGTAAGCCTGTAACGCGCATCGATTCTCGAAGCGGTTATGTGCCACAAAAATATTCACTCTTTCCCGATCGCACGGTTCTTGGCAATGTGATATACGGGCCGGAGAATGCCTGCAGCCGCGTTCTCGGACGGATACGCCCATCCTTCTGGCGATTCCACCGCTCGCTGAAGTCGGACGCTCGCGTATTTCTTGAACGCATGGGGCTCCGCTCCCAAGACATGGATAAGTATCCGCATCAACTCTCGGGCGGTATGCAGCAGAGAGTTGCCATCGCCCAAGCATTGATGATGCGGCCTCCAGTGCTGCTCATGGACGAACCGTTCAGCGCTCTCGATCCCTCAACGCGCGGCAGCCTCCAGGAACAACTGCACGCTTTGTGGCGCGAAAC
This sequence comes from Acidobacteria bacterium AB60, assembly GCA_008682415.1. Taxonomy (GTDB): domain Bacteria; phylum Acidobacteriota; class Terriglobia; order Terriglobales; family Acidobacteriaceae; genus Telmatobacter. The sequence continues at coordinate 102,333 of VANK01000014.1, forward strand.
CAGGCCAACTGTCGTCTTTGTCACGCACAATACATCCGAAGCACTACTCCTTGGAACACGCTTGGTCCTGCTGGGCAGGCACTACGAAGAGGATGCTTCGAGGAGTAACGTTCTCTTGGACTTAGAACTCCCGACCTCGCGGCTTCCCTTCGCCAGGCGCAAACAAAGTCCGGAGTTTCAGGAACTGCGCGAACGTATCAAACTGCTGGCATACAAGTCTTCGTTGATGAATCGAGCAGAGGGCCCCGTTGAGTTCCCCAAGGCAGCCGATCCGCAATGAAGCACTTTCTGGCATTGGGAACCGCATGCGCGATGGTAGCCGGTCTTGCCATCGATGGGGGAAGCCACGTGGACACGCAGCCATCGTCATCCTCCCCGGACTTTTATGCGACACGAGTCAGGGAGATTCTGCAGAAGAACTGCTTGAAATGCCACGGCGAGGCGGCGAAGGGAGGGCTCCGGCTCGATTCGTATTCCCAACTGAAACTCGGGGGCAATGACGGACCTGTGGTGGTGGCGGGAGATCCTGATGCCAGCATGCTGATCCAGGCCGTCCGTCGCACTGGCGATCTAAAGATGCCTCCCGGCAGTGTGCTCTCGACGCAAGAGGTGTCCGATCTCGAAGCATGGGTGAAGGCAGGAGCCGTCGGCGCAGACGCAGCTCCAATAGCCCAGGGTCCGGACCCCGCGCCGGTGTCCGCAATGCAGTCCGCTCCCGCAACGGCAGTCGCCGGGTCCGCGGCATCTTCACCGCTCAAGGCTGTTGCAGGCGAGTCGGACCCGGACTTCTTTGAGAATAAGATACGTCCGATCCTGGCCAACAATTGTTACGAGTGCCACAGCGACTCGGCGTCGGGTGGGCTGCGCCTCGACTCCCGAGAGGGCCTTCAAAAAGGCGGCAGGTTAGGCCAAGTTATCGTACCGGGAGATCCGGACAAGAGCCTGCTGATCCAGGCAATCAGGCAAACCGGCACGCTCAAGATGCCCCAAGGCGGCAAGCTGCACGACGACGACATTGCCACTCTCGTTGCCTGGGTTCAGAAGGGCGCGCGGTGGCCCGCGACATCTTCCGCTATCAACTCTGTTACCGCCAAGAACGGTACCGTCACGGAACAACAACGCGAGTTCTGGTCGTTTCAGCCTTTGAAGACACCGGCCGAGCCGCGGGCCGAGGGCTCGCGCGACATGCATTGGGCGCGGACCCCGATCGATCATTTCATTCTCGCCGGGTTGCGGGCCTCAGCCCTTTCTCCGGCGCCTCAAGCCAATCGCTACATCTTGATTCGACGAGTGACCTATGATCTGACCGGCCTACCTCCTACTCAGCAAGAAGTAGATGCCTTTCTCCACGATAAGTCGCCGAATGCATGGGAGAAGGTGGTCGACCGTCTGCTTGCTTCGCCTCGCTACGGAGAGCGCTGGGGGCGCCACTGGCTCGACGTGGCGCGCTATGCAGAAGATGACGTGCGTGGGCTGGACCCAAAACGTCGGGGCTATATGCCATTTGGCGGAGCATTTCGTTATCGCGATTGGGTGATCAAAGCATTCAATGAGGATCTTCCGTACGATCGCTTCGTGATCATGCAACTCGCTGGCGACAAACTCTCCTATAAATCGGAAGATGAGCACATTGATAATCTCACCGCCACAACATATCTCGGTGCGGGACCATGGGTATGGGATCAGGCAGAGCCGATTCAGGGTCGTGCCGATGAGCGCAACGAACGAGTGGATGCTGTGACGCGCGGCCTGCTCGGGCTGACAGTGGCCTGCGCACGCTGCCATAACCACAAATACGATCCTATTCCGCAGCGGGACTATTACAAGATCGTGAGTATCTTCGCGAGTTCCAACTATACGGAATATCCGGTCGTCTCAAAAGCGGCCGCCGCGGCTTATGAAAGAACAACTCTTCAGGCCGCCACACTCCGCGCGGATTTGCAGGACTACACGATGGCGGTCGGCAAGCAGCTCGCCGAAGCTTTGTCGATCCAGATTTCGGAATACCTGACCGCGTCCTGGAGTGTGGTCGGCAAGCCGAAGAAGACGGTGGATGAAGTTTCGGCCGCCAAGCACCTTGACCCTGAGGTCCTGCAGCGGTGGGTTGAATATCTTGGCAAGGACCACGCGTACCCGTACCTGGATGACTGGAAGGCGATGCTTGCCTCCCCCAACAGTTCCGAGCAACAAGCGAGGATCCTGGCGGATGCCTTTCAACAGCACGTGATTAAGGTGCGCGCCGCCGCCGCAGAGATTGAAGAGCAGAACGACATTGTCCGCGCCAAGAACGATGTGCCCAAGCACAAGCTGCTTGATGCCAAACCGAGTGAGTTCGAGACCTTCGACCAGTTTTGCCCAGGTTGTGAGCTGGAGTTGAAGGCCCTGCCCACTTTTGATGCCAAGCTTTATTCCGACCTGTTCGAGACGCAGTCCGGTGATCAGGATGAGAAGTTCAAACCGGGTGTTCTGCGCTTCGTGGGATGGGGCCTAACCCGGAGACTCGGACCGGAGATGCAAAGCTACGTCGAGTCGCAGCAGAAGCAGATTGCCGCCCTTGAAAAGGAATTGAAAGAGGATCCTTATCCCTACGTCAATGGGATGGGGGACAAACCCAAAGTGGTGGATGTCAAATTGAATATCCGGGGAAATCCCCATACCCTGGGCGATGTTGCACCGCGCGGGTTTTTGTCTGTTCTCAGTTCACCCGAAAAGGCGCCTTACAGCGATGGGAGCGGACGTCTCGAGTTTGCCTCGGATATCGCGCATCATGCGCTGGCGTCGCGCGTCATTGTCAATCGTGTCTGGAAATGGCACTTCGGTACCGGCCTTGTTAACACGCCCGACAACTTTGGAATTATGGGCGACAAGTCTTCCAACCCTGAATTACTCGAATACCTGGCTTCGGCATTCGTGAGCCATGGCCGGTCGATCAAATGGCTTCAGCGTCAGATCCTGCTTTCAGCTGTCTATCAGACCACGGTGGAGGAGTCTAAGGAGGCTCATGACAAAGATGCCGCCAATCGGTTCTATTCGCATTTCAATCGACAGCGTCTCGACGCTGAGGAACTGCGGGACAGCATCCTTGCCGCTGCCGGAGACCTTGACTTGAAGGCCACGTCGGGGCCATCGACCGACTTTACGCCCGACAATTTACGCCGCACGGTGTTCTGCAAGGTGAGCCGCTATCGCCTGAACAATTATCTGCAGGTCTTTGATTTTCCCAATCCGAGCTTCACCGCCGAGCAGCGCTTTTCGAGTAATGTGCCGCTGCAGCAACTGTTTTTCATGAATAACCCAATCGTGTACAAGCAGGCTGGCATCCTTGCCGAACGGGTTCACGGTGAGAAGACCGATGAGGCGCGCATAGCCAAGACGTACGAATACGTGTTCCAGCGCAAGCCTACGTCGGCGGAAATGCAGCTTGGGATCAAGTTCCTGACGACGACACCCGAAAAGCCCGGCTACATGATTGAGGGAAGACCGGTAACTGCGTGGAGCGAGTACGCACGTGCGCTGCTCAGCTCAAATGAATTCGAATTTGTGAATTGACGGGAACAGAACGGCAATCGAGGAGAAGCACATGTTTCACAAACCAGCGAAGAACCCCGTCACCCGGCGCGAGGCACTACGGACCATGGGGTGCGGTTTTGGTTACCTCAGCCTGGCAAGCTTGGTCGGCCAGTCATTGGCTCGTGCTGAGAGTTCGCGTGATCGGCCGTCCTGGATGATCACAGACAAGCCCAAAGCCAAGCACGTCATCTTTCTCTTTATGAATGGCGGCTTGTCGCAGGTTGATAGCTTCGATCCTAAACCCATGCTTGAGAAGTATCACGGCCAGCCCATGCCGGGAGGCGACCTGCAGCACGAGCGCAAAACCGGCAACTTGATGAAATCGCCGTTCAATTTCAAGAGATACGGGAAGAGCGGCATTGAAGTGAGCGACATCTTCCCGCACCTTGCCGAATGTGTCGATGATATGTGCTTCGTGCGGTCTGTGTACACGGAGATTCCTAACCATGAGCCGGCATTGCTCATGATGAATACCGGCGCTAACTTTTCCGGCCGGCCTTCGATGGGAGCGTGGCTGACTTACGGTCTGGGGAGCACAAACAAGAACCTTCCCGGGTTTGTTGTTCTTTGTCCCGAGGTGCCCACAACCGTAGGTCCACCCCTTTGGACCTCCGCATTTCTTTCACCTGTCCATCAGGGAACGTACGTTTCCGACGCTGTCTCCAAGTCCGAATTCGATCCGCAGAAATTGATTGCGAATATCCACAACGAACGGTTCGACCTGAACCAGCAGCGCAAGGAGATCGATCTCGTGAAGCAGCTCGACGAGTTGAATATGAACTCGTCCCCTGCGAACGCGCATGATCCCCAGCTTGAGGCGACCATTGGGGCAATGGAAACGGCGTATCGCATGCAGACGGAGGCGCCCGACGTCTTTGATGTGCGCAAGGAGACTGAGGCCGTGATAAAGATGTATGGCGAGGGCAGCACAGCTCGCGGATGCCTGACCGCAGCGCGCCTGATTGAGAAAGGTGTGCGTATGGTGCAGGTCTACTACGCCAAGGGCGATCCGTGGGACCATCACTTCGACATCGAGATGCACCGCAAGACAGCCCGCGACTCCGATCAGCCTTTCGCGGCGCTGATTAAGGATCTGAAGGCACGCGGACTGTTTGATGAGACCATCATCGTGGCAGGATCGGAGTTTGGGCGCACGCCGGTTGTCGAAGTGGGTAGCGGCTTTATGGGCGGACAGACCCACAATGGCCGCGATCACAATCCGCACGGCTTTACCATGTGGCTTGCCGGGGGCGGGTTCAAGCGTGGCTTTTCCTATGGGGCTACGGACGATTTCGGCTGGAAGGCCGTGGAGAATCCGGTCCACGTGCACGACATACACGCCACAATTCTCTACCAACTCGGTATCGACCACACCAAGTTGACGTATCACTACAGCGGCCGCGACTACCGCCTTACCGATCTCGCAGGCAACGTGATTCACGATCTCATCGCCTGATCAACGATTCGCGCATCGTCTGAATGTCGCGCCTTTTTCGGTGCGACAGCGTGCATCGAAAGAGGACTCGCCATGGCTCGAATCTCGTCGCTGCTGCTGGCTATTTTCCTGGTCACAGTTGCTGCTGATGCTCAGTTTCCCCAGCCTGATGGCGGCGATCTCGAGCCCGGCGCACTGCCGGCGGCGTGGACGACCGGCGGGCCGAAGTGCATGGAGGTCCCCGAATGGCAGGTGCATGAGTACAACCCGAATCTATTTATTCTCCGGCAGTCTGGCTGCACTGATGCCGAGATGCCATTCTTGTATCTCTTTTTCGGTAAAGACCGCGGACTGTTGTGGGACACCGGCTCCCGCAGAGGAAATCTTGCACCTGCGCTTCAGCATGTGGTGCATGACTGGCTTGAACGGAATCATCGCGACCAAATCACATTAATCGTGACCCATTCGCACTCCCATGAAGATCACGTGTTCGGTGACGCGGCGGTGCAAGGAATACGCGATCCGGCCATCAATATCCAGTTCGTCGCTCCAACAGTGAAGGCGGCTTCCGCATTCTTCGGAATCGAGAACTGGCCTTCAACGCCGGGCCAGGTGGATCTGGGGCAGCGCCAGTTGAATATCATTCCGGTCCCTGGCCACGATGACTACGCGATTGCGCTGTACGACCGACGCACCGGTGTCCTTTTGACGGGAGATAATCTTTACCCGGGACGCCTCTATGTGAAGGACTTCGCCATGTTTAAGGCCAGCACAGAGCGGTTGATTGCCTTCCTCACCGGCAAGCCAGTCGCGCACATCCTGGGTAATCACATTGAGCAAACCCAAACGCCGTTCAAAGATTTCCCTATCGGTTCCATCTACCATCCCAACGAACATTGCCTAGAACTGACTGTCGGCACACTGCTTGAACTAGAAGACGGCCTTAAGTCGATGCAAGGTGCGCCGCGAAGACTGGCAACCCGTGACTTCACCATCTGGCCCGTGGATCCGAAAGAACACGGCCTCGGACCGCAGATGGACCAGATCTTCAAAGAGACGCAGGCGGAGCAGATTCCAAATAAATGGAACCAGCCCGCACACCGATGACTGCGCGTTACAGCGACACATCTGAGAGTCAACCGCTGCGCTGAAGGCGGGGGTATGCCTATTCCTTGCTTGGGGAGATAACAACCAATTTTCGGCGATATCGATTTTCTTTATCTTTATGGAGTCCCCATAGGCGTGATGCAAGCCTTGCTTTAAGGCCCCTACTGTCCTCCCCTTCGACCTGACATGAAGGGCTGAAGTACCACTGCTCGCGCCACACGGTAATCGGCCAATCTCGTCCTAGAACGTCGTTCTGATCCGGACGACAGAGACCTCATCATCCCCAACTGATCGATCCGCTTGTAACGGAACAGTAGAACTGCATCGCTACATCATTGGAGGCCAATCCATGAAGCACCTTCGTCTCTTCATCTTTGCATTCGCGGCCTATAGCCTGGCCATGTTTCCATGCGGTGCGCAAACTGCTCTGACATCCTTGCGCGGGACCGTCAGCGACCAATCCGGGGCAGTACTTGCCGGCGCGCATGTCACGATTAGTAATCCTGACACGGGATTTACCGCGGTGCGCATTGCAGATGGGCACGGCGACTACGCGTTTGAACAGATCACGCCAGGTAAATACATAGTCCAGACACAAGCTGACGGCTTCTCTGTCCAAAGACAATCCATCGAGCTCCTTGTCAATCAGGCTCGCACAGACGATTTCAAGTTGTCGGTCAAAGCTACGAACGTTGATGTCGAAGTGGACAGCACGACCGCCGGATTAAACACCTCCGACGCAACCATTGGTACCCCGTTCGACACGATTGAAATTCAGACCTTGCCGTTTGAAGGCAATAATGTGTTGGACCTGCTCAGCCTCCAGGCGGGGGTGCTATTTCTCGGCGATAAGTCGACAAGTCAGCAGGACAATGACAGCCGCAGCGGCGCCGTTGACGGTGCTCGCTCCGACCAAAGCAACGTCACGCTCGATGGCCTTGACGATAACGACCAAAACAAGGGTTACGCCTTCAGTGGTGTCTTGCGTTCCACCCGTGATTCTGTGGAAGAATTCCGTGTTGTGACCACCAACTCGAACGCGGATGCCGGTCGATCCTCGGGCGCCCAGGTATCACTGGTAACCCGAAGCGGAACGAACCGGTATCACGGCAGCCTCTACGAGTACTATCGCCCCACCAACACTGTCGCAAATGATTGGTTCAACAAGCAGGCCGAAATTGGTTCAAGCGCGCCGAACACTCCCCCTAAATTTCTGCGCAATACATTTGGTGGCTCTCTCGGCGCTCCCATCAAGAAGGACAAGCTCTTCTATTTCGTTGCCTACGAAGGTCAGCGCACTGCGGAATCCCAGCAGGTGACACAGGAAGTTCCCATGACGAGCTTTCGTAATGGCAATCTCACGTATCTCAACGAGGGCGGCTCCGCGACGGTTCTCGATCCGGCGCAGATCGCCTCCATGGACCCCAATTGTTCCTCTCTGGGAAGTTGTCCCCAAGGTCCTGGTGTCGATCCGGCCGCTCAGGCCTACTACGCGAAGCTTCCGCAGCCAAACGGCACACAGCTCAGCGACGGATACAACCTGGCTTCCTACACCTTTGCCTCACCAAACCCGATCAACCTCAACACTGTCCTTGCAAAGTTCGATTTCGTTCCAAGCTCGAGGCATCGCCTGTTTCTGCGTGCCAACCTGCAAGATGACCATGCGATCGGCCCCGAGCAGTTCCCTGGCGCCCGGGCAAACTATCGCATGACCGACGATTCAAAGGGCATCGCCGCAGGCGATGTCTGGACCATCACGCCGAACATAGTCAACAACCTGCGCTACGGTCTCGTACATCAGAGCTTCGCGCAGCGCGGAATCACAAATGGGCCTTACGTCTCGTTCCGCGATATCGCTACGATTACGGGAACCGGCTTTACTTCAGCGTCCATCTCGGTTCCGACGCACAACGTGGTCGACGACCTTACCTGGGTCAAAGGCGCCCATACCTTTCAATTTGGCGGGAACTACAGGTTAGTCCTCAATAATCGCTCGTCGGATGCCACGCTCTATAACCATGCCACCGTAAGTTACACCAACCTGGGGATCGGCGCCATTGCAGGAACGGGCTCCAGCCTCGATGCCGACGCGTTCGGGTTCGATAAGATCTCGAGCAATTACCAGGCAGCATATAACAATGCCGTCGCAGACCTCGTCGGGATGATCACTTTTGCAACGGAGTTCTACAACAACAAATACAGCAACGGCCAGCTTTCTGCATTGCCTGCCGGCCAGTGGGTCAACCACAAATACCTCACAAACGAACTCGAATATTATGCTCAGGACGCATGGAAGATGCGACCCAACCTGACGCTGACCGTTGGTCTTCGCCACACACTTTTACAGGTTCCCTACGAGCGCAACGGCCAGGAAGTCGTGCCCACTGTGAACATGGGTAAGTGGCTCGACAGACGCTGGGCTGCAGCAAAGCAGGGTGAACTCGTGCAACCTCAATTCGGATTTATCCAGGGCGGACGCGCCAACGGCAAGGCCGGTTTCTGGAACATGGACAAACTGGACCTGAGTCCCCGTATCGCCCTTGCATACTCACCCAATCAAAAGACCAGTGTTCGTCTTGGATTTGGTCTCTACTTTGATCACTTCGGCCAGGGCATAGTCGACTCCTTCGATCAGAACGGTGAATTTGGCCTGGTCACCAGCAATCAAGCTCCGGTGGGAGCTACCAACGCCGATACGGCGCCGCGCTTCGCATCCGAAACCACTATTCCAACCAACATCATTCCGTCAATAAATGTGACCGGTGCCACACCGGTCATTCCAGGCAACAACTTGTCGCTGGCCTGGGGAGCCGACCAAAGCATCAAGACTCCGTATTCTTATGCCTTCAACTTTGGAATTCAGCACCAGGTCAGCAAGAGCCTCGTCGCCGAAGCGACGTACACCGGGCGGTTGGGCCGGCGACTGCTACAGATGCGTGACGTCACCGAGCCCATTGACCTGGCCAATCCGCAGAGTGGCGCTGACTACTTCGCTGCCGATGCAGCCATCGACAAGTTGAATGATGCCGGAACCCCAACAGCCAATGTGCCCAAGATCCCATACTGGGAAAACGTGTTCCCCTGGATGGCAGGAAATGGTCTCACAGCAACACAGGCCGTCTATAACCTCTACTTCGGTGCATCCCCTGGTCCGGCCGCCGGATTTCGAGGCAACGAGGCCTCTGCGCTCTTCCTGCTCGACACGCCGGGAAGCTTAGGCGGGGGCTCCCAGGACTGCTCGAGCAACAACGCTTGCTTCCGCTACTTCAATCCCCAGTACTCGTCGCTGTACGCGTGGTCGTCAATGGGGACCAGCAGCTACCATGGTGTCCAAGTGGCGCTCCACCAGCAAACAATGCACGGCGTGCAATTCGATGCCTATTACACGTTCTCCAAGTCACTCGACCTTGGATCGGATGCTGAACGCAACGGCACTGCTCAGGCGACCACATCTACGGCAACCGGATCGCCTTACTTCAGTCAGATCATCAACGTTTATAACCCCAAGGGAAATCGTGGTCCTTCCGACTTCGACGTTCGCCATGCCATTTCCATCAACGCCCTTGGCGCGCTCCCGTTCGGCCGCGGCAAGCTCATCGGTCGCAACGCGAACCGTCTTGTCGATACTTTCATTGGCGGATGGAATCTGACGGGCCTGACACACTGGACAAGCGGACTGCCGTTCAGTTCGATCGATGGCCTGGGATGGAATACCGACTGGGCCGACCAGAGCTGGACGGTTTCAACGGGTCCAATCTCCTCCGGCGGTCACGGACATGACAGCGGTGGGCAGCCGAATGCTTTCAAAAGTCAGAACATCGCAATCAACACGCTCAGGCCACCCTACGCCGGCGAGACGGGCCAGCGAAATGCCTATCGTGGAGACGGCTACTTCAGCATCGACTCTGGTCTTTCGAAAGTGATTGCCATAGCAGAACATCAACAGATGAAGTTCGCTGCCGAGGCATTCAACACAACTAACTCGGTGCGCTTCGATCCCGCCAGTATCTCCAACAATGCGTACGGCAATCCAAGCAGCTATGGGCGATATACTGCGTTGCTTACGCAAGGCAGACGTATGCAGTTGTCCCTGCACTACACCTTTTAGTAATCAATAATGGACGAGAGAGCCGGCGCTCATCGCCGGCTCCGCATTGATGGAAGAACTCGATACCTCGTACGGAGAACTGGTGGGAGATTCCCCCTGCTGCTTTATAGAAGACGCGCGCGGACAGAGGACTCCGACACAGCCAACTGCGCTTGGCTTGCTTCCGCAGCGGTCAGATTTCGGCGATTAAGGTTCCGAGTGCTGAATTATTCAGGCCTTTGCATCGACATTTTCACGGAATGCATCCTGTGGAAATAACAGTGCGGCGGTATGGGCCACTTACAGCCGAAGACCGCCGCGCGCGTTGCGTCGGGAAGTATCGCCTAGAGTTCATTGGAGCCCCATAAAAAGAACCCCCTTTCCCGGTTTGAGAAAGGGGGAGGAAGGTCACAGGAGCAAACCCTTAGGAATGTGCTCGCGTGACAGCGGCAGAGCCGCAACTGAAACGGAATCTTCGCTGCATATCGGTTCTCTTTACGCTAACTCTCCGCGCGGGCGCGATCATCATCAGCCGCTGTACCTTCACGTCCAACCGAGTCTTCGAACTTCGATGGGGCTCGACGACGGGTTCTTCACAATTTCCTCGCGCGGGCGTTCGATCCATTGTGCGAAACTCTCGCTGCGGGCTCTCGCGGCGACGCGAACCCATCCAATACGAATGTTCCTCTCGGGTACCCTGGTCCATTTAGTACTCGAGCATCTTTTTAGTCGGGCAACTATCATTTAGCTTGGGCCAAGACAGCGATAAGAACGGGCTTCCAGCTCCGTCCGCCGTCATCGGAATACGACTCCGTACAGCGGTGACTCTCAGGCGTGAGTTCGGACCATACTCCGCGAACCAGAATGGAGATCTGTTTTAAGCACATCGGCCCCGGCAGCGATGACCGAGAAGAACAAAGGGCATTGGAGACCGCACATAGCCACTAAGGCTGTCCATTCTTGGAGCGACGTTTTGTATCCTCCGCTGAGATCTCTGGCTTCAGCGCCTATAAAAGTACAGAAGCCTCAAAGGCTTTCTTGCGAGATGCGAAACCGTGGAGACAACCGCAGAACAGACATTGCGTAGAGAGTGTCCACACGGACTAGGTCTTTTTGCGCAGAGCCTGACGAAGCGTTCGCACATCATCGAGACATGAGCTCATGCAGGCCATCTACTCAAGAAAGCTCGTATCTGTTCGTTTCGGAAGAGTACGGATGATCCAGGCCCTCCATCGCCCTTCGATCGGCATAATGATAGGCTTGCATCTCTATTCCTCCTTTCATTAGGCAGATCGGTAACAACCGCCGAAGCCCCCAACAGTGACGCGCCTCCATTTTGATAACGGCACACAACTCCGATCACTTAGGAGAAGTTGTCGGGATTTCGCGAGAGCTTGTGCACCATCGCTCCCGCTATTCCGCCGTCCCACCTGGCGCTCAGCTCGGTCCTTGATCCTTTCGAGCTGATTTCCCCAGAATGCAGACAAGATTCTGGAGACATTATGGTCAATGTCATTACAGTTGCACTTCGGCTCTTCCATGTAGTTGCACCTCCGACCACTTAACTCCCCCAAGCGTGCTGCCATGGCTTGGAAATTGATGAACGTAGGATCCGCGCCGTCGTGCGACTCCCAGGTAACTTGGGGTCCAGATCGCACAATCGGCCATTTTGTAAAATGCCCGCCGACGAATCGTAGAAATTACTACTCCGACCTCTCACGCTGGCCCGGGCGAACGTCGTACGCTCTCGTCCGACTAACATCTGCTAAGCGTGGATGATCGGCATCTTACCGACGTAATCGTCCTTCGTTAGTTGCTCGACCATAAACGCAGCGACATCCGCCCTTGCAATTCTCAGGCCCAGCCGAACAGTGAGACTCATGTCGGTCAGAACCGTGAGTTTCTCTGCCTTCGCTTTATTGGTGAACGACATCGGGCGGACAATAATCCACTCGCATCCACTCTTCTCGATTAGGGAGTCGGCCACAGCGGCATCGTTGTACATATGATTCAGAAGAAGCGGCATAACGATTCTCCCAAACAGGAACGACGAACGCTTGACGAATGTCTTACTTGAACCAACTCCGGCGGCGTCAAGCCAAACCAGTCTACGAACCTGCCGTTTCCTCATCCCACTTACCACATTCCCTGCAACATCGGCGCGGAGTGTGGTTTTCTTATTCGTGCGAGCACCAAGTGTGCTTAACACTGCGTCTTGTCCTGCGAGAGCAGCCTCTAGATCTCCCATATTCGTCGGTGTCCCTTGAATCACAGTAAGCCGCGGATGCTGCAACTGGATCGCTCCTGCGTTTCGTACCAGCGCGGTGACCTCATGGTTCGATTTCAAGAGTTCAACGATCACGATTTGTCCGACGGCGCCGTTCGCTCCAAGCACCAATACGTTCATGCGTCTCCTCCATCTCTGCTATGTTGAGAGTCCGGTCCGTAACGGCAGCGAACATGAACTGGCGGTTCACGATATCCGTGATTCAGCCATCGGTGGCCGATCATTGATGATCAGAACGAGATTGTTGCTTGCAGTGGCAGATCCTCGGACGAACCGCCTACACGAATCACGTATTTGCCTGGAATGAGCTTCCAGGAATCTGATGCTTCCTCGTAAATTGTCAGGCGATCGCGGCTCACGGGCAGCGAAACCTCCTTCGATTCACCAGGGGCGAGTTCGACTCTTGACCATCCAACTAAACGCTTGGGCGGCTCACCGGCTGTCTCAGGCAAGGATGCATAGACCTCAGCGATCTCGGTGCCCTTTCGTTGCCCAGTGTTCTTGACCGTAAACGATACGGACGCGGTCTCTCCCGGTGTAAGGGAGAGTCCTGAGTAAGCGAAGGTGGTATAAGACAGGCCAAAACCGAATGGAAAGAGCACGGGCTTGCGCTCTGCGTCATACCACTTGTAACCGACCTTCAGTCCTTCGGTATAGTTGACCTGAAATGCAGGGAGTGGCTGAAAGAGCACGTTGAAGATGTTCGAATCGTCTGCGACCAGGTGACTGAAATCGGGAAGAGAGCCGGCTGGTGGTTGAATGAGCTCTGGATGCGGCAGATCGGCATCGCTCCTGGGGAACGTGATGGCCAGCTTACCCGTTGGATTCACCGCTCCCGTCAGGATATTGGCCAGAGCTTCTGCACCGCGAATTCCGGGGTACCACGCCTCGACTACCCCTGCTACTTTGTCGATCCACGGCATCGTCGCCGGACTCCCGGTCTCGAGGACCACGATGGTCTTAGGGTTTGCCGCAGCGACGGCCTCGATCAGCTTGTTTTGATCAGGAGAGAGGTCCAGAGTCTGTAAGTCGATAGCTTCCGCTTCCCACTGATAGGCAAAGACGATAGCCACGTCAGCGGATTTCGCGGCGGCCGCCGCGGAGACCAGATCCTCGCCCGAAGTAAAGGATATCTTCGCCGCGGGCGCCTTGGCTTTCAGACTAGACAGTGGCGAACTCGGCATCCAAGCCGGCCGAATTCCCGCGGAGAAGAAGTCATGCGGGGGTGGCGGCGGTACGGGTGAACCTCCCGGAGGATCGACTTGGCCCGAACCTCCTCCGGTTGGCACGGCAACGTCAGCATGCCCGCCTATGACGGCGATTGAATGCACATTCGTAGAAAGTGGAAGCACACTGTGCTGGTTCTTGAGAAGAACGATGCTCTTCTCGGCAAACTCCTGGGCAATTCGATATCCGCCCTCTACGTCGGGCACTTGGTCTTTCACAGGACTATCGAACAACCCGTACGCGAACATCGTGCGTAGGACGCGATGCACATGTTCATTCAACTCATCTTGCGAGACCTCACCGGATTCGACAGCCTTCTTGAGGGGTTCGCCAAAGAAGATATTGTGAGGTTGTTCCATGTCGAGTCCGGCATGCGAAGCTTTAACGGTTGAATGTGTCCCACCCCAGTCGGATAGGACGAATCCCTTGAAATGAAAATCCCTCTTTAGGACATCTGTTAGGAGAAAACTGTTCTCGCAGGCGAATTCGCTGTTCACACGGTTGTAGGCGCACATAATGACGCCAGCATCAGAAATCTGAAGGGCAATCTCGAAAGCGCGAAGGTCCGTTTCGCGCATGGCACGCTTATCGATGTTTGCGTTCAGGGAATTTCGGCCGCTCTCCTGGTCGTTGAGAGCGAAATGCTTCAAATCACCGATGACATGTTCAGACTGCACACCCCGGACGACGTTGCCCGCCATGGTGCCCGCCAGCAGCGGATCTTCACCCTGATACTCGAAAGTTCGCCCGCCGCGCGGTTCGCGGGTCAGATTCACGCCGCCGCCCTGTGACATGTTGTACCCGAGATCCCGAAGCTCGCGGCCAATGAGCGCTCCGTATTGGAATGCCATGTCAGGATCCCACGATGATGCGGCTGCAAGATTATTTGGAAGAGCGGTAGCATAGCGCCCCGCCGCGGCGCCTCTGGTCACACCGTAGGACGAATCCGCCATCTGGATCGCCGGGATTCCAAGGCGAGGAATAGCGGGAGTGCCATCACCTCCGCCATTCGGTACAGGCGGAGTGAAGAAATGTGCTCCCTGGCCGTGGAGGAGTGAGATCTTTTCATCTAAAGTCATCTCCTTGATGACCAGATCCGCGCGCTGATCCGGTGAAAGGCTTAAATCGGACCATGGATAGTGTTTGGGCTGCGGCATTCCCGGAAACTGGGCCACAGCCCATGGTCCCGCCAATAATGTCGCCGCAAATGTGATTGAGCAAGCGATGCGATTCATGATCCGGATTCCCTTTCTGCCCTGTGTCGAATGCGTTTCAATTTCGCGAGGCGCCGAGCGACTCTGGATTTGGCGCTGATTGCTACTACATGAGGATTGACCGCTCAGCTACGTGGAGCGCTCGCCTGAATACGCAACGATGGACTCTCGATTCCCGCTGCGACGAGCCTCTGTAATTCGGATCGAGAACCGCAAACTCGCCACTTCGGCTTACGAAGATGCTCCTGAAGATCCCGGTCGGCAGCAATCCGTCATACGCAGAAACCCTGGAACCCTGCGGTCCATTCCTCAGAGTGAGGAACGACACTCCTGACCTGTTATCTCCGCCGATCTTGATTGTCTGAGGGGGCAATGTCACGAGCCACTGTTGGTCTCCATTCGCTCCCCTGCCGACCCGTAGGTGACCCTCGAGTGCTCCGGCTGCAAGGACTTCCGATGGCGCGAAAAGAAATGGCACGTCTGATCCCGAATCGAGCGCGAGCCGAACCATCTGCGTTCCGCCGAGAAGACGCACGCTCATGATGAGCGAATTCACTGACACGTCACCATTCGCGGTATTCGGAGTGGGCAACAACGAGATGCGCTGGCCTGTCATACCAGTCCGCATCAGACCCGCGTCATCAAGGCAGAGCAGGCTGCGCGAATTGTCGATCAACATGTCGAATCGGCGGAGAAAATCTTCGCCCAAGATCCCTTTTATGCGGAGACCGGATGAGTTGATGCTTGCGAGGTTTGCGACAAGCACCTTCAGGTCAGAGACCGTGTTAGCACCGACCGCAAGTTCGTCCACTTGGGCAATGGACGTGGAATTTCGAAATCCGATGCCTTGGAGCGTTGCTGATCCCTTGGCTTTTAAGTTGAGAACGTTGGCGAAAGATTGATCCAAGATTGTTACCTGGGTCCCCGTGTCGAGCAAGAAATCGGATGGGGCCGAGTGATTCGCCGAAACCTGCACGAGCATCTGATAGCCGTTGATATGTCGAAGTGAGACTCCGGCGACACTGCCCGGACAATGAGTTTCAGCTGGAAATGCGGGCGCAATTGCCGAGGAAAGGATAAAAAAGGCAAGCCAAGGGGACATTTTCATTGGGAGACCTCCTAGATTTCGCCGTCCTTGCGAGATAGCTTCTTATCGTGTCCACCCGCCACCTAGCGCACGGAAGGAACTCACGGCTGCTCGCGCCGCGGCCTCGCGACTCGAAGTCAGATCGTCCTTCGCAACCAGGAGTTGACGGCTTGCATCCAGTACGTCCGTCAGCGGAATCACACCAGCTTCATAGGACTGTTGAGAAAGATCCTTGGACCGTTGAAGAGCGCCTATCTCGCGAAGGATTTCATCGCACCGCAATTCGGACTGTGCCAGTGCGCTGAACGCATCCTCTACTTCCTCGGCCGCGCGCAGAACGGAACTTCGATATTGAGCCAGAGCTTCGGCGTTCGCGCCGCGTGCCCGCTTAACCTCCGCATCGATGCGACCAAAGTCGAATAAGCGCCAGCGAAGTCCGGGGACCAGCGTTGGTTGAAATCCTGCCTCGCGAAATAGGCTTGCCGGAGTTTCGGCTTCGCTGCCGAGCAAAGCGGAGAGCGATATTCTCGGGTAGTATTCGGCAAGCGCCTGGCCAATGCGGGCATTGCTTGCGGCGAGTCTTCTCTCGGCTGCGACGATGTCGGGCCTGCGCCGTAGCAAATCAGAGGCATTGAGCGTCTTGGCGATGCCGGGTACAGCTGGGACATCTTCTGTGGTGTTGAGTTCGGTCGCGTATGTGCCGGGCTGAACACCCATCAAGACATCCAGCCTATTGAGTTGCGCCTCAAGAGCAATGTTCAGCTGTGGAACCGATGCCTTAGCTTGCGAGAGAAGGGCTTCCGCCTCTGCGACTTCTCGATCTGACGCGACTCCTGCATTTCGTCTTTGCAAAACCAGATTGAGCAGATGCTCATCCGTAGCAATCTGTTCCTCCGTAAAAGCGATGCGTACTTGTGCTCCTCGAATCTGCATGTAAGCATCGGCGGACTCCGCCACCACCGAGACTCGAGTCCCCAGGCGCTCTGCTTCCGCAGCCTGAGCTTCCGCGTTGGCAGCCTCTGCACCCCGCCGCAGACTGCCGAAAATGTCGGCCTCCCAAGCGGCCCCTATACCGAGGTCAAGGATGTTCTGGTTGCGGTTGAACCCTGGGATGACACCTGAAACAGCTCTTCCTATCGGAGTCGCGACCGACTGACGCGATGCCGAGTCGCTTCCTACTAGATTGAATTCCGGCTTGCGAATCGCGCCCGCTTCCCGAGCCACTGCCCTGGCCTGCTCGACGCGAGCGAATGATGCCGCGAGATCGAGGTTTTGGGCTAGCGCCCGCTCGATGATCTTGTTCAAATCCGAGTCATGGAACCCGGTCCACCAGGAGTCAATGGTTGGGGAAGGAAGAGTCGCCGCACGTGACTCGATCGCTGGAGCATTGTGGTAGGGCTGAAGACCTGGAAGCGGTCGCTTGTATTGAGGCCCGACCGAGCACCCGGGTATCAGAACCACCGTGACGAGCAAGCAAAATATCGACGTTGCATGCCTCGCACGACTCCTCTCAGTCTTGAGGGACGAAGGATGTACAGAGCTTGATCGAACCATGATGAGTAACGAATATCGTAATTCTTAACTAAATGTCAAGCGCAATCGTAAGATATAATCGAAGAGCATATGGAGCAAGAAGCGACACTTGAAGCTAGTGGGTACGGCCAGAGGGGCCCAGCCGACCACAAACGCCGGCAGCAGATCTTGCAGGCCGCTGATGAACACTTTCGCCTTTACGGTTATAAGAAGACGACACTAGCCGATATTGCCAAGTCAATCCACCTCTCCACGCCCTACATCTACAAATTCTTCGAATCGAAGCAGGCAATCGGTGAGGCAATGTGCTGGCACTGTCTCGGCGCCGCTCTTTCTCAAATCGATGAATCCCTCGAACAAGCCAAATCTCCGGTCGAGAAGTTGCGCCGTATTTTCTTGGGTTTAGAAGCTATCACGTGGCAAATACTGAGCGAGCAGCGAAAGATCCACGAGATGGTCATGGTTTCTTTCGAAGAGAATTGGGAATCCATCGGCCGATTCAGGGAAGGCATCTACGAGATGATCCGAAAAGTCATTGTCCAGGGCCGGGAATCTGGAGATTTTGAGCGCAAGTCGCCTCTGGAAGAGACGGCCAGGGCCATCGCCCGCATGACGGAGCTGTTCTATCATCCGACACTCCTGGACCAGGCTGGCAAAAGCCAACACGACGAAGCTCTAGCGGTTGCGAACGTCGCGATCCGATCCTTGACTGCCTGACCTCGACCAAAAAATATTACTAGTTATTAGTTGACATTTTATTCACTCGTATACTAGATTCGACTCCAGCCGCTTCTCTGGAGCCGAATTCATGCCTTCTCCCTCCTTAACTCCAATCCTGGTTGCCATCTTGGTGACTGGAACTCTCTCCGGCTGCAAAACCCAAAGCCACCAGGATCCAAGAACCCTGCCCGACCTGGTGCGGATCGCGATCGTGCGCTCCGCCCAGCAGAACGAACGCACGTACACGGGGGTGGTCACTGCCCGCGTTCAGAGCGATCTCGGATTTCGCGTTCCGGGCAAAGTGACGAAACGGTTTGTTGATATCGGTCAGACAGTTCGGGCCGGCCAGCCGCTCATGCGCATCGATGTGACTGACTATGCGCATGCCATCACGACGCAGACACAAAATGTGGAAGTTGCGAAAGCCAGAGCCGAGCAGGCCGCAGCAGACGAAGCGCGTTATCGTGGCCTGGTCAGCACCGGCGCAGTTTCTGCCTCTACGTACGATCAGATCAAAGCCGCTGCTGATGCTGCAAAGGCGCAACTCGCCGCGGTAGAAGCTCAAGCCCAAGTCGCCAAAGACGAAGGTGATTATTCGCTACTGATCGCTGATGCGGACGGGGTCGTCGTCGAGACTCTTGCCGAACCTGGACAGGTGGTGGCAGCTGGGCAGACGGTCGTCAAACTGGCCCATGCAGGTCCTCGCGAGGCGGCCGTATACCTTCCCGAAACTGTGCGCCCTACCCTCGGGTCAGTCGCGCGCGCTTCTGTTTATGCGGAGAGCGGAAGCTTTCCATCACGCCTAAGACAACTCTCCGATACAGCTGATCCCGCGACACGCACCTTCGAAGCTCGTTACATTCTCGAAGGCACAGCAGCAGCTGCTCCTCTGGGATCCACCGTAGCAGTTGAACTTTCAGAGCCTGATGAGCGAGCAGCCCTGGCGGTTCCCATCGGCGCACTGACCGATCGCGGCAACGGGCCTGGCGTTTGGATCTTCAATGACAGGTCTTCGACCGTTTCCTTTCACCGGGTGAAGGTGGTGCGTTTAGAGGCGGAAGACGCCATCGTTGCCGACGGAGTGGGGCCGGGAGAAAAGATCATCGCCCTCGGAGCGCACTTGCTCAACGAAGGTCAACGGGTCCGCGTTGAGGATCAGAGAGCGGCGATTCAATGAGCAACTTCGAACTCCAGACACCTGACTTTCAAAAGGAGCAGAGCGCAACGAGCGGCCTAAACCTTTCTGCGCTGGCTGTACGCGAGCGACCGGTTACTGTCTTTTTTCTGCTGGCCGTGATCGTTGCCGGAGTGTTCGCTTACTTCAAGTTGGGTCGCGCCGAAGATCCGAACCTCACCATCAAAGTGTTCACAGTGACGGCTGCATGGCCGGGAGCAACCGCTAAGGAGATGCAAGACCTGGTAGCGGACCCGCTCGAAAAGCGAATGCAGGAACTCACCTACTACGATCACGTCGACACGTACACCAGGCCGGGCCTCGCCTTCCTTACCGTTCAGCTGCAGGACTATACGCCTCCTGACGCGGTTCAGGAAGAGTTCTATCAAGGCCGTAAGAAGATCCAAGACGAAACCCCCAAGCTCCCACAGGGAGTGCTCCCACCCATCCTGAATGACGAATACAAAGATGTGGTCTTCGCCGTCTACTCGCTGGAAGCGCCAGGAATGCCCCCCCGGCTGATGACCAGAGAAGCAGAGACACTGCGGCAGGATTTGCTGCACGTCGACGGAGTTGAGAAGGTCAACATCTTCGGAGAGCGGCCGGAAAGAATCTTCGTCCAGTTCTCGAACGACCGAATCGCCACTCTCGGCGTCAGCGGGCGGGACATCTTCGATGCCCTGGCCCGGCAGAATGCTGTGACGCCGGGCGGTTCGATCGATACCCAGAACTCGCAGGTGTACATCCGCCTCGATGGAGCACTCAATAACCTTGACAAGATCCGGGACACGCCGATCACTGCGGGTGGAAGGACTCTAAGGCTCTCCGATATCGCCAGCGTGGAGCGAGGATATGAAGAACCACCGACGTTCCTTGTCCGCCACAATGGCCAGCCTGCCATGATGCTTAACGTTGTAATGAGAGAGGGCTTCAACGGCCTCGAGTTGGGCAAATCTCTCGAATCGGAACAGAAGAAGATCCAAGCGAGTCTCCCTGTTGGAATGACCATCGCGAAGGTCACCGATCAGTCAGCGATCATCAGGCAGGCTGTTGGCGAGTTCCAGCAAAAATTCCTGGTCGCGCTGCTCGTGGTGATGATCGTCGGTCTAGTCAGCCTGGGCTGGCGTGTTGGCATTGTCGTCGCCGCCGCAGTCCCAATCACGCTCTCGGCCACCCTCGTCATCATGTTGATGACCGGGAAAGAGCTTGATCGCATCACGCTGGGCGCGCTCATTCTGTCGCTCGGCCTTTTAGTGGATGATGCAATCATCTCGATCGAATCCATTGTCGTAAAGATGGAAGAAGGCTGGGACCGCATCAAGGCCGCGACTTACGCGTGGGGCCATACGGCCGCGCCGATGCTCGCCGGAACATTGGTCACCGTCATCGGTCTGATGCCAATCGGTTTTGCTCACTCGGGTGTGGGCGAGTATTGCGGAAATCTGTTCTGGGTTGTCTGCTTCGCTCTGCTCGCATCCTGGGTCGTTGCTGTCACATTTACGCCCTATCTCGGCGTCAAGCTTCTTCCCAATATCTCTCGGGTGGAAGGTGGATATGCCGCGATCTACGAGACTCGAAACTATCGGCGATTTCGAAGATTAATCGTCTGGTCTGTTGAACGCAAGTTTCTGGTAGCCGGCGCCGTCCTCATCGTCTTCTTCGCAGCGGCCTTTGGAATGGGCTTCGTCAAGCAACAGTTCTTTCCGACCTCCGACAGGCCTGAGGTGTTGATCGACATCACACTACCGCAGGGTTCCAGCATCGAAACGACTCAAGCCACAGTAACTCGGGTAGAAAACTGGCTGCGTGCGCAACCCGAAACCACAATTGTCAGCTCCTACATCGGCGGCGGAGCACCCCGTTTCTGGCTCGCTTACAATCCTGATCTGCCCGTTCCCAACTTCGCCAAAATGATGGTGATGACGCCTAGTCCGAAAGATCGAGACAAGCTCATCTTCAGATTTCGTCAGCAGGTTGCAACTGGATTAGCTCCAGAGGCTCGTCTCCGTGCGAACAAGTTCGTGTTCGGCCCATATTCGCCTTGGCCGATTGCGTTCCGCGTGTCGGGGCCGGATCCAAGTGTCGTGCGAACAATCGCGGATCAGGTGTTGGCACAAATGCAAGCCAATCCAAACGTCCGGCAAGCGAATGAAGACTGGAACGAACGCGCTCCGGTGGAACATTTCGTTCTCGACCAGGATCGCCTGCGCCTGATAGGCCTTTCGTCTTATGACGTGGCCCAGCAGATTCAGTTCCTCACCACCGGGTTGACTGTGACACAGGTTCGCGAAGGCATCCGCACAGTTGATGTGGTGGCGCGGACGTCGGGGCTCAATCGCCTTGATCCCAGCAAACTACTCAATCTGACACTGACGAATAATAACGGCCGGCTAATTCCATTGGGTCAGATTGGAAAAGTTACCGTCGAAGAAGAGGATCCAATTTTGAAAAGGCGCGATCGCGTGGCCACCATGACGATTGAGAGCGATCTCGATGAGTCGCTGCAGCCGCCACAAGTGACCGCCGAGATCGCGAAGGCTATTCAGCCCATCATCGAAAAGCTGCCGGCGGGCTACAAAATCCAAGCCGGCGCAAACGAGGAAGACTCCGCGAAGGCGAACGATTCGATCGCGAAGATGTTTCCCATCATGCTGGTTTGCATGCTGGTCGTCATCGTCGTTCAGGTTAGATCGCTTTCCGCGCTGGCGATGACCATCCTTACAGCTCCATTGGGTCTGGCCGGTGTGGTACCCACACTCCTTTTGTTCCACGTGCCGTTCGGATTCAACGCCATTCTCGGCTTGATTGCCCTGGCAGGAATCCTGATGCGGAACACTCTCATCCTGATCGGACAGATCAAGACCAACAAAGAAGAAGGCCTGGATGATTTCCATGCCGTTGTCGAGGCCACAGTCCAGCGTTCCCGCCCCGTGGTACTAACGGCATTGGCTGCTGTTCTTGCCTTTATCCCTCTGACGTATTCCGTGTTTTGGGGATCCCTTGCCTATACGCTCATCGGCGGAACCACTGTCGGAACTGTTTTAACGCTTGTCTTCCTCCCCGCCCTCTACACGATTTGGTTCCGAGTTAAGCCCACCGCGCGAGCAACCGCACAGGAGGCCCAATTGGTCCATTGATCGCAGGCCACGCATCAACCGCTGAGCCGATTCATCCAATTCAACCCAACGCCGCGAACTCACGCTAGTTGCCGATCGCGCGTTGGACTGCATACTGCGTCGAAGCGACGACTCGTTTCGGTGCGAAAGTTTTATTCGACATCACCAAGTGAGGAGATATCAATGAATGTCACTCTGTACGGCGCCTCTGGAATGATCGGAAGCCGAATCCTCGATGAACTCGTGTTGCGTCAACACAAAGTAACCGCGGTCGTCCGCCATCCATCGAAGATTACGCGCACTGATGTCAAAGTATGCGCCGGAGACGTGCTTGATCCGCATAGTGTAGCCGAGACCGCCAGCGGTGCGGACGTCGTTATCAGCGCCTACGCTCCACCGGAAGATGCCACAAATTTACTCACGAACGCAACCCATTCTCTGCTTTCAGCTCTGGAGCGTACGGGAGTGCGGCGATTTCTGATGGTCGGTGGGGCCGGCAATCTCGAAGTCGCTCCAGGCGTTCCAATCGTGGATACTCCGCACTTCCCACCGCAGTGGATATCTCACGGATTAGCCCACAAAGAAGCTCTTTCTGTGTTGAAGCATTCCGATCTCGATTGGACGAGTTTCAGCCCCGCGGCGCTCATCCAACCCGGCGAACGAACGGGCAGGTTTCGACTCAGCGGTAACGCCTTCATTCCCGCACCTGATGGCCAGAGCAGCATATCTGCCGAAGATTTCTCCGTTGCGCTCGTCGATGAACTTGAAAACCCTCGCCACCTGCGACAGGTATTGGGAGTGGTGTATTGAAACGGCGGCCGTGCTGTATTGGCCGAATTCTGGCGTGAGCTGAAACAACCGGTGGCCCCGAGGATGGCTTCCTCGGCCTTGCACATGACGCAGAAAACCCGAAAGGCATCCTTGAACGACGAATGGCAAATGCAAGTGCAGACGCGTGATGCCGCTGTATCCAAAAGGAGAATCCATGCAAAAGCGAGTCGCCCTAGTCATTGCTTTCACTGTTGGCCTTGTGATCCTCACCGCGTGTCGGGGAAAAAGGGAAAGCCCATCTGCATGGGCCTCCTGCGATTTCGGATCTGGCAAAACGATCAAGACCGTCTACTCAAGCCCTCGTATGAAGGGCCGGAAGATCTACGGCGGTATTGTGCCCTTCGGCCAGGTGTGGCGCACGGGCGCAAATGAAGCGACAACATTCGTAACCACCAGCTCTTTCATTGTTGGGGGCAAGTTGATCCCTGCGGGAAATTACACGATCTTCACCGTTCCCACTGCCGGAACGTGGACCCTTATCGTCAATAAGAAAACCGGAGAGTGGGGCATCCCCTACAAGTACGAGAGTGATGAATTGGCTCGAATCGACATGAGCACAACTAAGCTTCCCTCGCCGGTCGAGAATTTTGGCATTTCCTACGAGAAGTCAGGAACTGGCTGTACGATGAACATCGACTGGGAGACCACGCGCGCTTCCGTCGCGATCGCGGAGAAGTAACTCACACTGGTCCAACGGAGGGAAACCATCGGAGCAATCGGAGCGTGTGAAAACCCTCTGTTTGAAGTCCATACCTAGGTATATGGTTCAGAATACCTATATGAGAATTGGGGAGCTTGCGGCTCGAGCTGAAGTGAACATTCAAACCCTGCGCTTTTATGAGCGGGAGGGCTTGCTGAGGTCGCCGGTGCGAACGGCTTCCGGCTACCGAAGCCCTGCGCTCGATTCGGGCGGAATTGAAGGCCATCGTCAAGGCGCTTACCGAGGATACCGCCGGCACCTGTCCAGTCGCAGCAAGTCCTGCAAACCAATCGAAGAAATAGTGCTTGACCTTATACCCGACTAGAAGCTCCAGACTTGCTCTTGAAGCTACTGACCGCAATAAGTCAGGCTGGGAGTTCAAGCTTGGACGGTCATCAACTTCGCACCAACCAAACTTCATTAAAATGGATCATCTTTCTGGCAGTCCTTGCCGCCGGGGCGGTCTGGGCAGTCCGCGACGTTCTCTTGCGCGCCCAGCGGATGACCACTGCCGACACAAGGGCCCCGCCATTCGCGTCCATTTCACGGGGCTCTTCTGCGAAAGCCGTAGTGCGTCTCGAGAGTGTCACGGGCAGTGAGGTGAAAGGCACCCTCCTTGAACGACAGAGCGACACTGTCTACCAGTTGCCTTCCGTAATGCAATAAGGACTGAATAACGGGGTGGGCTGGGCGCATTCATTGGTGCATGGTTCAAAGCAACGGCGATGAGACAACCACCAGTATCGGCGCGCTCAAGACGCCGGAACCATCTGGCCGTCGGATTGGACTCATCGCCAGGCGATCCAGGACGGGGGGCGAGGTGATCGTAGCGTTCTGCCTGCCGATCGGCGTTCTGCGCCGCGGCAATATCCCGTTCGAGAATCGCTTCGGCTTGTTGCTTCTGGGCGATGTCGCGTCCAAGCTGGGCCCTTGCCTGTCGAAGAGCCGCCTCAAACGGTGCAGGCTCGATCTCAAACAACGCATCCCCGACTCGAACAGTCTCGCCTTCGTGGATGAGTGTGCGCCGTAAAACTCCCGACACCTCCGATTTAACGTTCACGGTGACGACCGGAGTGATCGCGGCGGGGACTCGAACTTCTATCGGGACGTCGGATTGATACGCTTTGGCAACGACAACAGGGATAATTGGTGTCGCTTGTTTTTGAGACGCACTCACGCCTCGACAGCTGGTCAGGCAAAATGCCGAACTACAGGTCAGCGCGAATTCGAGCATGCCATACGAAGGCTTTCGCACAGGGCGAGAATATGCCTGGCATGTATCAAGTGGTCAGCAGTTTGTCGCGAACTATCCCAAACAAGGTGTCAACTCTTGCAATCCGTCAAGCAATCGATCGGTCGTATCGCGAAACGACCTCTCCAAAGCATTGAGAGCCTACTTTACAACCTAATTGTTTTCAGAATATTACGGCAGCAGAGCGGCTGACCGGAAGTCAGCTGCCGGAGACTTTATTCCCCTGAGAGCTGTAGAACGATATTGGCTGCCCCCCAGGCAGCCATTTGCACTGATTCCACATACTTTATCAACCAAATCATGATTCGTACCCCTTTTCCTACCCCTGGAGATTTTTGGCCAATCTAGCACGAATTCGTACTCCGTCGAGCGGCGTAGAACCAGCCAGCACCAAATCGGATTTGCGCGGACTTCCTTGTTTCTTGCCGTCCAATTAAGCCTGACACTAAATCTGAGAGAGCCCTTTGTTTGGCAGAAAAGCCTGAAGCAAACTCCGTCTATCAGCATCTATATCGATATCGCGCACACTCGTCTGGATGAGCGATTTGGCCTGGCAGTTGACTCCGCTCATCGAGCGCAGTTTTCTTCGATTGTCGGCGCGTCAAGAGCGTTCGTTTCCTGGGCCTTTTCGCCTCCATCCGACTTCTTCCGTGCGAAAGATCTCTTCCACATCTTCCCCAGGCGACCAGGCATGACGGCAGAGACGGGTATTCGAACGGGCCGTTCAGGGAGGATCAGACCCCGAAGGAGTGCCCTTGCCCTTGCCAACCGATGGTACGTAGGAATTGTTCCCAAGTTGAGACTGTTGGGGTTGACCTCGCGGCCCCGCTGCAGGTCGCGGCCCTATGACCAGTAATGGCTTGGCAATGGGGATTTTCTTGGCAACCGGGAGTGAAATGGCGCCGGACTTCATCGGGTTGACCGAGATTTCGGAGGCACCCCACGGTTGATACGCTTGCCGATTTCGTGACAGAGTCTGCGTTGCCTCCGCAACAAAGGGCTAAATTAGAACTAACTCTGTTTAGTATCGGTTCCGTCGGGTTGAGCCGCGTGTTTCCATGCATTGTCATGTCGTCTCAGCGATGATTCCATCGGATTCGAAAGAAAGGAGCTAGTCCCGGTGTGCGCCTAATGCGATCGCCTAAGGCACTTCTCGTTGCGCTTTTTTGGACGGTCTGCGTTCCGGCTAAGGTCCTTGCGGTTCCCGCCCCGGCTATAAGCGTCGCATACCATTTGCGCTATGCGGGCGTGGGTGATTCGAGAGTGATCGTTCAGATCACTCCGGAGAATCCGCTTCCCGCTCCCGTTAGTCTCGTCATTCCCAGGACGTACCCCGGGGGATACTCGTTTGTTCCTTACGATGACTTCGCCGAGGAGGTTCGTGCCTTTTCTTTGGATGGAAAGATCATCGAGTGCAAGAAAGACGCCGATGGGCCTCGCTGGGCTATTGGCCACGGAAGTGAAAGGATTTTGCGAATCGAATACCGCGTGAATGTCGGTCGTATGGAGGATCGGATTCGCAGCTCTGTCGAATCTTCAAAGATTCGCAAGAACTATGTCGGATTGCTTGGTTATTCGGTATTCGGCTATATCGATGGTCTGCAGGCGGCTCCTGTCAGCTTACGGGTGGAGGGGCCGCAGGATTGGCCGGTCCTAAGCACTCTCAATCCACGAATCGTTGGGCCGAAAGGAATGGCAGAGGCACAAGCCGCCAACTATGATGTGCTTGCCGACTCTCAGGTCGTGATGGGACCCGGCGTCCAGTTCCGTGAACTCCCGGGCAAGATAGATCTCCTAATGGCCGTGTATTCGGAAGGAGACGAGGATGTCGATGCCGAAGGCAAGCTTGCGCGCGAGGCGCTCGACCGCGTTCAGGAGTACTTCGGCGACACGCCATTTAAGGCCTACACAGTGTCGCTCGAATTGCTTCAGCCGCATCAAGGTCACGACTACGACTTCAGCCAGGAACACGACTCCAGCGGCACCTTCAGCCTCTCCGTTGAACACGCCACGAACGCGCGGTCACCGGACAATCACAACTACTCCACCCTCCTTAACTATGCGCACCATATGGCGCACTCCTGGGTGCCCAAACGTGTCTGGGGCGTCGGTTATCGTCCGTTCAACTGGGAACTACCTCTTGTGATCGAAACCATCTGGTTCAACGAAGGTTTCGGTCGCTATGCGGGCACACAGGCCATCTTCGACGGTTTGCCAGCCGAGGAGCGGAAGTCCCGGCGCAATCAAATGATCGCGAGAATGCACCGCATACTCGATGAAGCTCCGGCCTTTATTCAACGCATGCCGCTCACCCTGCTATCCCAAGAAGCCTCCTTCCTTTATGCCGCGGATTTCCGCACCGGTATGAATGTCTTCGCGCGCGGCTTCCTCATGGCGGCGGAGATGGACGACTGCATCCAGGCGAAAACGGGGGGCAGGAAGAGTCTGCGGGATGCATTTCGCGCTTTACTGGACTGGAGCGCCGCGAACCATCGCGCGTTCCAAGTTGAGGAAATGACGGGCATAATATCCCAATCGACCGATGTCGACGTCCACGAGATCGTTGAGCACTGGATGAAGGCTCCCGTGGGATAGGGCGCTTGCCGATTCGGAAACCCTGGCGAAGCGCAGCTCCGTTTATTCGGCCAGCGCGCCCGCGGCGATTCCTTTGTCGAGCGTGAAGGTGGACCCGACCGCGCCAACGACAGCGGTGCGGCGCGTCAGGCCCAAGCGCTGCCGCAACCGGTATACGGCTTCGATGCCCGTACAATGCGCGCCCAGCAGGTTGGCAACCTTGAACTGCTTGAACTCGTCGCCGGTCCAATCCAACTGCTGGTCGCTTGCGGGAAACAGGTGCAGCCCGCCGATAACCGCGTCAACCTCGCGCCCCGGAAATCGTGTCGCAGCATATGTCAGAATGTTGACAATTCCGGCGTGCCCACAGCCAGTCAAGAGCACCAGACCTTCCGTCGTATTCAGCACTAGTGACTGGTCTTCGGGGATGTTGTCCTCCTCCAGACCATCGGGCGTTTGGACTTTGCCCGTCACACTCCAATTGCGTTCCGGATACTTCCGCGGAACCGGACCCGTGAGCCACGCGGCCGGAAAGATGTCCGCGCCCTCGGAACGCTCGATAAATCTTCCTCCCGTCGCCTCGTACCCTTTTCGAATGGCAATCATCGGGTTGGCCTCGCCGTGGGCCGATGGCCGGCTATAGAAGATTCCTCGGGAGACGTACACAATGGACAAGGCAGAGGGGTTCCTCTTCATCATCTCGCGGCGCAAGGTGAGTAACCCGCCGACATGGTCACTGTGATTGTGTGTGAGAATCACTTCCTGGACGCCGGATAGGTCGACATTCAGTTCGCTGGCGTTCTTCAAGACGGTCTCAGGACGCGCACCCGTATCCACGAGAATCCGATGACCATCGGCTTCGACCAGCGCAGAGAAGCCCCATTCGCCGATGCCTTGGGGTTCTGCAACCAGCATGGTGGAAAGCAGCGTCACTTTGAGCGCGCGAATCTGTGCCCCAGTTCCATTGGATGATTGGACGGAAGGTTCGATCCCTCTCGTCACGGCCGCAGGCATAAAACTGAGCAGGAAAGCGGTGGTGACCAGTGCTCGACATAGATCGCGCTTCATGTCCTAGTCCTAGCTCTTCCTCTTGTGATAATCACCAGCTTACCAATAGCAGGCGAATCGTGAGTAGTGCGAAGTTTTGTTGCATCGTCAGAGAAGGCCGATGGCTCGGCCCCCAATTCCAACTCCAAGCCATAGCCCCATGGACATAAGAGCTGCCGAGCGCGACCAGATGCTCGGCCCATGTTTGTCACTGCGCACCAGCGCCCATCTGTGCAGCGTAGTGTGAAAAAGAAGCGCCGCTAACAGGAACGCCATTTTCAAACGAAAAGCTGGGCTGTAATAGCACTTACCGGCCTCTTCTGAAAGCAAAGCAATCCCAGTAATAACCATTACGGTGAGGCTTCCCAATACCAAGCGGCCCAGATCGCGACCCACCAGACGATGGGACGTGTCCTTGAGAATCACTCCAAGAAGACGAAGGTCAGTGATGAGCACGGCTCCCCCAAGGATTGCCAAGGCAAGCAGATGCACCATCTCTACAAGGGCAAAGTCCCACTTGGAGGTCTGCATTGCGTGGCCGAGAGGCGAATCCCCAAGGGCGGTGAACCAGGCGTGAATCGGCATCAACGAACGGCCTTTCCCAAAGCGATCAGAAGTAAGCGATGGCGCGGCCCGCAATGATTATCCCGCCCCAAAGTGTAAGTGAGAGGGCAGCTGCAGTGCGGGCGCGCCATGGTGAGACCGGCAGTTTCTCCCACTCGTGAACTCGCCTGTAGACGGTGGTGTGGAAGATGAGGGGGTTCAATCCGACAAGGGCGAGAAGGATTAGTTTTGTTCGAAACGCCGGGTTGGTGTACATCTTTGCGGCCTCCGCCCAGAAAAGCATGAAGCCGCTGACGAACATGATCGCGAAGCCTGTCCAGGTGAGGGGAAAGACGGCGCGTGCGATGCGCGTAATCGCAATGGGGCGCAGCACAATTCCCAGCATGCGGAGATCGAGCACAGCGATCGTTCCGACCACGACGGTGATTGCAATGACATGAACGGACTCGATGATGCTGTAGGCGTAGTCGGATTCGCGTATGACAGTGCCGAAGCCGGAATCATACAAGACCTGACAGAGACGTTGCAGCAATGGCATGTAGATCCTAAATAGCGCATCACATCGTGGGTGCCGCGCCCCGGCGGTTTCAAATCAAGCCTTCAACTATTTGGAAGTAGTGCCCGGCAGAGATCCCTTGTCTGTGCCGTTGTCGCCTGGTCCGCCGTCGCCAGGACTCCCGCCGTACACAGTGCGTCCGTCCGGAAGCGTCACCCGGCGGGCGTCAACAAGGTGGGATCCATCCTTGGCGCGGTAACCATCAACGACAATTGTGTCACCGATTTTTAGGTCGCCCTTTTTCCAGCCCCGTCTGCTCAATGCTCCGGGACCGGCGCCCTCACATCCCCAATTTGTTACCTGTCCCTTGGAATCAACTACGTCCACGTAGAAATAGGAGTGGGGATTCGTCCACTCGACGCGCGTGATCTTACCCACGAGTCGGGTCGGCTTGCTGCCATCAAACTCGGCGGCAAAAGAATGGTGAGCATAAGCGGCTGGCGTCACGGTGGAGGCTATGATCAGGGCTAACGACATGGCGATTCGAGATTGCATTCGAAGTCCTTTCCGTAGAGTAGAAGGAAACTGCGAGCATTAAAAAAGCCCGCTCAGAAGGGGGCGGGCTCTTGGCGTCGTTCTGTCTTGGAAGGTCACAATTGCAACGCAATTGATGTCGCTGATATTCCAAAACCAGGTCTGAACGCGCAGATTGCCGGCCCTGTTACTCAAACGGGCAACAGGGACAACAGCGCAGGATAGATACAGACCGCATGGCCTCTGTTTACGCGATCCCTGTTCCGATGTCAAGGCCTTTGCATCGGACAGGATTTTCCTTGACAGCCTCTGAGCATCGTGAAAATCTCTCTCTATGTTAGCGCGTCCGATAGCCGCCTATAAGTTCTTGTGTTGTTGTTGCTCATTTAATTGAGTACCGCACTGGCGTTCGTTCGCGCATCACATCCTCCCAAGCAATCACGCACAAGCTATGGTCTAGCATTCGCGATGATCGCGCTCGATTGGCGACCCGGCGACGGAAAGCCTTTGCGCAGCGAGCGAACTCCAAAGCAGTCCTTGACTCACATCGTCTGTCAGTTTCGGAGTTTGCAATTGATCAAGTTCACTCAGACGGCCTTGTGGTTCGGAGCCTACCGAGGTGTAGTCCTCTTCTGTCTTATCGCGTTGCCAGTGGTCGGCGTGGGGCAAGCGACGGGTCTGCCGGCCGGCGTTGAAAAGGTCTGCTCGATCAAGTTCGACAAGGACACGAAACGTCCGGCGCGCGTGCAAGATGATGCGCTTCCATGCCTCAAAGATGCCGTGCGAAAACTGAGGGCCAATCCAAACGCGAAGTTGGTGCTGGTTGGCCAGGCAGATTCGGTCAAAGATCATGAGGCCGATGAGAACGGCCACATGCGTGACACCGAAGATCCGACAGGCCTGGACGTCCGCTGGGAAGACCTCGCAGCCTATCGATCTCTCAACACTAAGTGGTATTTGACTCGCTGGCTAGGTATCGAGCCCGCCCGTGTTTTGCCAACAACGGATGAGTCGATTCAGGGGCAGGAGGTTACGTTCTATCTTGTTCCTGGCGAAGCCGATTTCAATCACAATTACCTCGATACCACAAAGACGAACGAAAGACCTTGCACCGTCAAGCCATGTTATTCCTCCGACGAAGAGAGCCTGAAGGCGCAGCCGCGTTCGCGCATTCCAGAGACGGCTGTGAAGACGGCTGGCAAATGAGGATTAATGGTATTGCCTCAAGCAAGAACTGAGCCGAACGAATTGACCAGGAGATCTCGATTGAAAACTCATTTGCCGATACGTGCAGTGTTGGTGGCGGCGCTCTTGTCATTAGGACTTTCCAGTCTTCTGTTTGCTCAAAGCCCCCAAAAAAAGGACGCCGACACAAGCGGTCGCGCGAACTCTCCCTTCTCCCGCAACGAAGAGGATCTTCCCAAGGGACCCGCTCCGCGGCTGGCGGGGCATCCCGACCTTTCTGGCTACTGGGTTCCGTCGCAAAAGGATAAGCCAGTGGGCAATCTTGGCAAAGATCTGCCCGGATTCAAGTTGCCGTTTACAGCCGAGGGCGCGGCTGCACTGAAGTACAACCTGGAACATACGGTTGATCCCGAGGCGCTGTGCATCGTTGGCGGTCTGCCGCGACACAATGCGAGTGGACTGCCGTTCCAACTACTTCAAGGCGCAGACCACGCCGTCTTCCTGTACTGGTACACAACTTACCGGTTAGTGCCCTTTGATGGCCGTAAACACTCCGATGATCCAGACCCTTCATTTTTTGGTGAGGAGATTGGTTCCTGGGATGGGGACACATTCGTGATCGATTCGATTGCGTTCAAGGACAAGAGGACCTGGGCGGATGAGAATGGAAATCCCCACAGCGATCAGCAACATGTGGAAGAACGGTGGACCCGTCCCGACATTGGGCATCTCCATGTGGAGATGGTTGTGACAGATCCGAAGTTCTATACGACGCCGATTCAATATCAGCGAACATGGCTCCTGGGAAAACCCGGCGATGAGGTGCGTGAATATTCCTGCTCTGAAGACAACGTTGATCTGCCGCACCTTCAGCCAGGGCCAGGGCTAATTGGCCCCGACGGACAACGTGGCTATGAAAAGCTTGCTCCGCTACCTCCGCCGCCCAGCAAAGACCACCCAGCGGTCACGTCCATACCAGATTGAGATTTCGGCTGCACCGGGGAACGTTGTCACCGGATAAAGTCGGATCGTTGCTTCATCGAGGCGTCGCCTGGTAGCGGTTATATTGCCTCAGGATCTCGCTAGGCGACCGTGCGGAATCCCGATGACCGTGTGGCCATTCATGCCGGTTATCGTCCACCCACCGACCATCGCGTTGACGATCGCCTCTTCCGTGGCTTCGACTGTCGCGGGGAAGATTGCGCTGAGTCTCTCGTCATAAATTGTGATGAGAATTCGGGCCGGCGAATCACTGGGCGGCCGCCGTTCGGAGGATAGCTCCGCGAAATCTGTGTCATGATGCTTGAACGTCAAAAGCCGCCCGTGTTCTAATGCATGAAATGATCCATCCATGGAATCAGCAGCTCGGTAGAATGGCGTCTCCCAGTGCGCGGGCGTGTTGTTGCGCTTCTGCTGCGTGGACGAGAGATAAGAGCTAGACTTTTCGACTATCCAAGCTTTCTTCTCAACGGCCCACGCCTTCGAAAGCGTGGGCCGTTTTGTCAGCGTTATAAGAAAGGGAATTGGAGACGCATGACCCAAGCCAGTTCTATCCATGAGCCCTGCACTTCCATCCGCCAGACTGCTGGGGAATTTGCTTACGACATCACGCGGCGGGTGTCGTTTGGATTACTACTCGCTGCATCGCTTACAACACTTACCGCACAGACGCTCGCACCGGCTGACCCGGAACGCTATCTCCAGGACATCAAAACTCTTTCCGTGCCTGATATGGATGGCCGGGGTGACGGATCTTAGGGCCTCACACGCGCCCGCGATGTCCTCGCCCACCGTTATGCCAGCCTTGGGCTCGAACCGAAGGGTTCTGATGGGTTTCTTCAGCCGTTCGACATTATCACCGGCGCTGAACTTGTCCCCGGAAACCGCTTTGAAGTGGAAGGCGCGGGTACGAAGCAAGTGCTGAAGCTCCACGATGACTACATTCCCTTTGCCTTTTCCTCTGCGGGGAAGGCGGATGCAAGCCTGGTCTTTGCGGGCTATGGAATCACCGTAGACGAATGGAAGTACGACGATTACAAGAATCTTGACGTGACGGGGAAGATAGTCGTCCTCCTGCGTAAGGAACCCGCTTTTGCCGCCTTTCACACGCCCAAGGACCAAGGCTCATCGCATGCCGACCTCATCACTAAAGCCATTCTGGCGCACAGACATGGCGCGGTGGCTGTGGTCTTGAACGGCAAACTTGCAAAAGGCGAGAAAGACATCTTGCCGAGTTTCGGCGGCGATGGTGGGCAGGTAGATATTGGCATTCCCATCGTCGCGGTCAAGAACGACACTGCAGCCGCGAGGTTCAAAGCCGCGGGAAAGGACTTGCTTGCGTCGCAGAACAAGATCGACGAATCCGGCGAAACCGCATCCTTTGGATTTCCCGAATCGCTTCACGCAACTATCGATACCGGCATCAAGAAGAAACATGCGACGGTCAGCAATGTCCTTGCATACTTACCCGGCAAGACCGATGAGTACATTATCCTGGGCGCGCATTACGATCACCTTGGCCGCGGAGAATACGGTGGCTCGCTTGCTCCCTCGCTTATTGGCCAGTTTCATCCCGGAGCCGACGACAATGCGTCCGGCACAGCCGGCCTGCTTGAGTTCGCCCGAATTCTCAGTCCGCTCAAAGGTCAGTTGCCTCGCGGCATTCTCTTCTCATCCTTCGCGGGCGAGGAGCTTGGATTGCTTGGCTCCGCAGCCTGGGTGCGCCAGCCCACCCTCCCGCTCGACAAAGCGGTCGCCATGATCAACATGGACATGATCGGCCGCATTGCAAAGGACACGATCTACATCGGCGGTGTGGGCACAGCCGCTGGTTTCCGCTCGATCCTCGAATCTGGCGTTGCGATGTCGGGTCTGAAGGCCGAATACTCCGACAGTGGCTACTCCTCCAGCGATCACACTTCGTTCGTTGTTAAGCGGATTCCGGTTTTGTTTTTCTTCTCCGGCCTCCACTCCGACTATCACAAGCCCTCTGACACATGGGACAAGATTGATCCCAAGGCCGCTGTGCATGTAGTTGACCTTGTTGCGGACACTGGGCTTCACATCGACGAGCTGCCGGCGAAGCCAGCTTTTGTCACCGTCGTTGAGTCTCACCCCGCCGGCGCCGGTTTCGGTAGCGGTTCGGGATACGGTCCTTACTTCGGATCCATTCCGGACTTCGGACAAGTAGAGACGGGCGTCCGCTTTTCTGATGTGCGTCCCGGCTCGACCGCAGACAAGGCTGGCCTCAAGGCCGGCGACATCATGACCCAATTCGGCGATCAGCCTGTCAAGAACCTTTACGACTTCAATGCCGCGTTGCGCGC
This sequence comes from Acidobacteria bacterium AB60, assembly GCA_008682415.1. Lineage (GTDB taxonomy): Bacteria > Acidobacteriota > Terriglobia > Terriglobales > Acidobacteriaceae > Telmatobacter. The sequence continues at coordinate 137,399 of VANK01000014.1, forward strand.
AAGCAAGGTGGGTGACGTCGTGGATGTGACTGTACTTCGCGATGGCAAGCCACTCACGGTGAAGGTCACGCTGGAGCAAAGGAAGTAGATGGAAAGGAATCAAAGAGGATGAAAGTTGCAACAGCGCCTGGTCGCCTTGATGCGGTTCGACTCTATCGCTGCGCGCTCCTCGCAGTCGCCGCAATAATCCTTCTGGTCGGCAGCGCGAGTAGTGCACAGACGCCATCCACGCCCGTTTCACCGGCTGCCACCGACGGTCAGGAGCTGCCGGTACACAAGATCCCGAACCTGAGTCCAGGTGCAGAGTTCTACTTCTCTCCCGACGGTACTCACCTAATCGGCAACGCCAAGCGCGAGGGCGACACAAGCTATCACGTCTATACCCTCGCGGTTGACGGAACAGATATACGGCGCATCAACGACAAGGGAGACGATGCCTGTTCTTTCTACTTTCCAGACGGCAAGCGCATCATCTGGACATCGACGAAAGACCATCCCGAGCTGGCCAAATCCAATTTCTCCAACCCGAGTGACTATCCGCAAGGATCTGAACTGTACACCTCGAACCTCGACGGCAGCGATGTCAAGCGCTTGACCAACAACAACGTCTACGACGCCGAGGTCTCAGTTGCCCCCAACGGCAAGTGGATCCTTTTCGGCAGCCAGCGTTCCGGCAAGATGGAGCTTTGGAAGTCCGACATCGACGGCTCAAATCCGGTGCAGATCACTCACCTTGACGGATGGGAGCCGGGCGGCTCGTTCCTCTTTCGCGACGGCAAGACAATCATCTTCCGCGCATGGCGCTCGGAAGATGCACGGGCCAACAAGAAGAGCCTGCCAATGACCCTGTACTCCATACAAGCAGACGGTACGAGCCTCCGCGCGTTAACCCACGATGATGGCACCAACTGGTCGCCATTTCCAGCTCCGGATGGCCATCATTATGTCTTCGTCAAGGTGCTGCCGCCGCATAACTACGAAATCTTTCTCGGCGACCTGAACACCGACGACCAGAAGCGCCTCACCTTTAACGAGGCTTTTGACGGCTATCCGTCCATCTCACCCGACGGACACTGGCTGGCGTTCACTTCAACCCGCGACTCCGCTCCTGGCTCGCACAGCACGGGTGTCTACCTGATGGATATATCGAGCCTCCACCTAGGCCCGCAGTAGTGTCAGCAGATTACTGTGGAGCGAAGCCAGCCTGGGACTGCTGGCTTGGTGGGGCGGCAAAGCTGCGGATCAATTCGATAATGCGGTCGATCTGCGGGTCGGAAAAGTCTCTCCCAAACATAGGCATGTTGCCCTTGCCATTCTTGATGATTTGGTGCAACTGCGCGTCAGAGCTTTTCTGGACGAATGGGGAGCGCAGATCCGGGACATTCAGGCTGGCGCCTACTTCTGAGCCCTCGCCATGTTCCGCGTGACAAGTGGAACAGCGAGTCTGAAAGGTCTTTTCGGCCTCCGCAACCGGTCCTCTTAATGCAGTTTGCTGCGAATAGCAAATCACAGATCCCGCGATCACTAGAAGAAGCGCACCGACAATCTTTTTACCCGTAATCACAATTAAGTCCTGAACCGAGGAGATTGGCTTATCGCGTCCGAACGCACCGAAATGCCTAGCAGGAGGCTCGCCGCGCAACGGCTCGTCTCCTGCATCGCAGCATGAAAGTCAGTACTTCGCAGATCCGGCCGGAAGCGGGTTCTTGCCAGCATCATTCACCTCCGCCAGTTGGGGAGTGCCCTTGCCGGCCAGCAGGTTCTCGATCGTGGAAGTGAACTCCTGTTTCAACTGCTGGTTAAACTCGCCGCTGGCGGGCGCTGCAAATCCAGAGTGGATGAGCTTTACACGGCCGTCGCGGCCAATGAACAGTGTGGCTGGCCAGGTGTTGAGGTTCACCGCTTGCGGGACCTTCTCCCACATCTCGCTGGGCGCACCGGCGATCAGATACGTGTAGGGAACCCCATATTTGTTGATGAAGGCTTTGGCACGGCTCAGCGTATCCTGCTGCTCGGGTTCTTCAAAGTCGAGCGCCACAATCTCCAGGCCCTGGTCGTGATACTTTTTGTAGAGTTGCACAAGATATTGAGCTTCATCGTGGCAATTCGGGCACCAGGTTCCCGTAACGATGGCGAGCACAACCTTGCCCTTGAACTTCGCGTCATCGCTCGACACCACCTTCCCGTTCACGTCGGGAAACTTGAAGCTGAACACTTCATTCGGATCGCGCACTGTTGTGTGTTTCACGAAGTCGTCAGGCTGAGGCAGGCCCTTAGCCCGCGCAGCTTCCGAGCGATAAGCGATAAGAGGTTTGTCTGGCGTGTAGGCGCCCTTCAATCGCAGCTCAAGCGTTCCATCTGCCTGCGGCGTTACTTCGGCTACCAGCGGCCGTGAACCGTCGAAATGGCTGAGCACGAACTTGCCGTCCTTGAAGCTGCCGACCAGAGCGCCGGTATCGCCATCAATGCGCAGAATAGATGCGGAGACGGCAGAACCACTCTGCTTCACAATGAATCGCCAAGCCTTCTCGCCCTTCTGACTGTCGTACTCAATCTCCCACACTCCGCCGATCTGCGGTACGCTGCCCTGAAATGCAGGCCGATCAACGTGGGGAACCGCTGCGAACGGCTCTTCAGAGATATAGGTTTCCCGCTCAAAGCGACCCGACAGTTTGCCATCAAGCTTGCCGTCCTTGAGCGTTGCGACAATCTTCGTGAGGTAGTGCTCGAAATTCAACGTGATGACACCGTTTTCGATGGAGGCGTCCGTGGTGGTCTGCTTGTCGTCGCCGTTGTAAAGGGTTCCAGCAAGACTTTTGCCCTGTCCCGAAATATCGAGTCGGAACGGAATAATTGTTCCCTTCAGGTTGAGAGTGGCATCGTAACGGCCATCGAGGTTGTCGGCGGCAAGCGCTGAGCCAGCGCCGATGGCGAGGACGGCAAGGATAGTAGACATACGAGACAATCTGCTCATGGGACAATTCCTTTCAGTGTCTGGTTGAGTGCTTGCATGTGGATTCTGCCTGTCGATCAGTCCCGTTCCTGTGCGGGATCAGCCTTCCTGGCGACCAACTGGCGCTTTTGCTGACGCCACTCCGAGGGGAGGTCTTTCTTCGTGGCCAGGAGAATCTCGAGGATGTTGCGGCGATCACTGCCTGTGAGCCGGGCGAAGGTGGGACTACGATCCTGTTCAGTCAGGATTTGATAAAGACGGTGATAGACGTACTGCTTAGCGGGAGCGGGAAGCGCGTCGAACGACTCCGAGTAAATGAGATAGCTGCATGGATACTTGAAGATGCGCGTGTGCAGGTCGAAGTCTCGGAGAGATCGCCCCTTGGCATCACGCGGCCCCAGAGCTTCAAACTGTTCCCGGAAGCTTGAGGTTCCGCGGATGCTGTCGGTAAGAGGAACTTCATTGGCGAAGAGCATGTATTCGACTAGCGCCTCGGCTGGCTCTTCGATTTGTTTGCGAGACTCTGAGGAAAGTGTCCCAAGCGAACTAACACTCTCTCCGGCCTTCAGTTTCTGTTGAGCATCGTAGAGCGCGATGCGGGTTTTGTAGTTGGTCTCCGTTATGAGATTGTGCATCTGGGTCTGATGGGCCAGAACCATGTGGGCCACGATATCGCTGTCGGCTGTCAGATAGATGGACTTATCGAATCGGCCGGAAAGGTCACTGATATTTGTGCCGGCGGTACGATCCAGGAGCTCCGGGTGATCACGATCTTGCACGATTACATTGCCCATGTGCTGCTGACGGCCACTGGTTCCGGTCACATACCAACCTCCCCAACGCTCACTGAGCGGTGAATCCTGCCCAGTAACAAGGGAGGTGGACTTCACCACCTGAGTTCCGGTCGCGCTCGGGAATATGGAACGAAGCAGAACTCCGGGAACATCACGAGTGGCGGGGGCAATGTGACATTGCGTGCAATCGAGTTCGGCACGCTGGAAAAGGGGCTTGTTCGCCTTGTGCGCATCGAGCAGATAAAAGATTGCGCCCTGCATCGGATCGAAGGAGACCACTTCCAGAGCCTTGCCATCATGAACGAAGCCGACGTAGACATCGTCGTTAAAGTAAAGCGCGCGCGGCGTTTGTGGCGAGATCTTCTTGTATTGGAAGCTGGTCTTGGAGAAGACAAGTGTCTGCGAGCTGACCGGAATGTTCAATAGCTGGAGCACCGATTTCAGGTAGCCCTGCTGGTCGTCGAATGTGAGGGTCGCTTCTCCTCTGTCGAGACGCTTTTGGAGATTGGCCACAGGGTCATGAAGATCATTCGATCGGTAGTTGATCGGTGCGTCGCTGAACGGCACGTACCCCTGATTCTGCACGGCGATCTGCGCAATTACCGAACGCTTCGGCAACGCGGCCGAAGCGGCAAAGACCACAACGGTGGCCAGGAGCAAGAAGACAGCTTGATTGTGACGAGCCCGGGAATCTGGCGAACGCATTCTGAGGAGTCCTCACGATGGGCACGATGGCGGAGTAACTGCCCATTGGAGCCGCGAAGCGGAGTTACAACGCCCGCCACATCACGGAAAAATGCGATAGAGCGCGCATGAGCGGGTTGCTGAATCTTCAAATTGAAATGTTGGAATTGTGCGAGGGGCAACTGGATCGGATTGGAGATTTACTGGGGAATCCGTCAGCTACCGGGTCGGTTGGGTCAACAACCTCGCAGAACGCACGGACAACAACCTGCGGCTTTAACCGCAACAGGATAGACGCCACCTAGTAAGGCGTACCTTGCATCGGGTTGTCTACGGTAATCCATTCCCAAGGTGTGCGTTCTCTCTTTACGAAAAAACATGCAAGCCGCAAGGCCAGCCTGTGCATTCATTATGCACGAATTCAAGTCGAGCGCAAGGGCTGATGCGCGTGACAAGCAAAAGACCGTCGTTTCTCCGGATGGGATTCGGTGTTTCTGTGGCGTACGAGCCTTGGAAATCCCACAAGTGCGCGTAATTCCCACCTTCCAACAGCTACGACTTGGACAGCTAAGTGAAGCTTCAATTTACAAACCAGAACTAAAGCCGGACATTTTACGTGCTACTAAAACCGAAAATTCTCACTTGCTAACAACACCAGGGTGTTGACACGCAGTGAAACCTCGGGTACGTTCGTCTTATGTCCTGCGTTTTTAGCACGCGCTGTTGTCCGCCTTCGCATTTTGCGATGGGATCGGCGCCGTGTACGAAGCATGCAATGTAGAGTCGTCCTGACTCTGCCTCCGCAGATGCAAAAGGCCCGCTCCCTGTGAGCGGGCCTTTTGGCATTTGCTAGCGCACCAGGATCAGACCAGACAGCCAATCCCCTGGGGAAGAACCATGAGATCGCGCTGGCGGTTCCTTTCGGAACTGCCCCCTGCGCTGGCCGCACAATTTGCGGCACGACCCAATTCAAACCCGAGGAAAGCCAATGCACGATCCAATTCTTTGCAGTTGTTGTCGCCGTGCCATCTTCCTTCGTGCGACGGCGGACGGTTACGCCTGAGATTCAGGCACCGTAAATCTTGGGCCCGCTTGGCACGCTGCGCTGGCGGGCCCTCCTGTCTCTGCATCCTCCGCGTTGCTGATGCGGAAGCACCGAGTCCTCCACGCCTTCCATCATCGCTAAAGAACGGTATTGCGGCGTCTCAATGGGCGCCGCGGAGGATTGTATGTTCAAGCGCATTGCGAATTCTGTTCTTATTGCACTTTTCCTTGCGGGCGTAACAAGCCTCGCAACGCCTGCCGGTGCGCAACAGGGCACGCCTCCGCAGGCCAAGCCTTATCTGGTCGAGTGGGTCTACCGCGTGAAGTACGGGTACCAGGATGAGTGGTGGAAGCTCTTCCAGAAATACCAGATCGCAACCCTCGACAGGGAGAAGGAGCTCGGCTACGTGAACAGCTATCAGGTCGTGCGCCCCGGTCTGCATACGAGCGAGGATTCGCGCTGGGACTATCGCATAGTAATTGCCTACAGAGATCAGGCCTCGGCCAGCCATGGCAGCGAGGTAGAGAAGGCGTTGTTTCCCGACATCGAGCAGCGCAAGCACGAGGAAAACCGTCGCTGGGAGCTGACTGAGAACCACTGGGATTTGCCGATTCACGAGATCGATCCGCACACCGCTGATTGAGCGCGTCGGTCTGCCAGCACAAACGTAGCCGGATGATGACTGTCCGGCCATACCGCTTTGAACAACTCTCTGGAGGTCCGAAAAGACGATGAAAACGTGGAAAACCAGCATTCTTGGATGGGGCGTTCTGTCTGCGGCACTGCTCTTGATCGCGCAGTGCGGTCTTGCCCAAACCTTTCGCGGTGGCATCGCGGGCGCCGTAGCAGATACGACTGGCAATCGAATTGCCGGCGCGACGATCACAATCACCGAGGAGTCGACCGGCGTGGCCCACACCGTTGTGTCATCGAGCGCAGGGGAATACGCATTACGCGACCTACAGGCCGGCAAATATACTGTCGCGATCTCCGCATCCGGCTTTCAAGCGCAAATCGTTCACGGGCAGCAGGTGACGGCGGGCAATATCGCGCCCGTCGACGCGCAGCTTACCGTGGCGAAAGAGGAGACGACCGTCAACGTCGTGGCCACAGCACTCACACTCGACACCGAGAGCACAACGCAATCAACGGTTCTCGACCAGCAGGTGCAGGACACGCCGGTGGCCGGCCGCGACTTTCTCCAGTTCACGGCGCTGCAGCCGGGCTTCGCCGGGTACCAGAATCAGGCGTCGGGCGCAGTCAACGGGACACGCCGCAACGGAGTGAACTTCGAGATCGATGGCACCGATAACAACGATCTCTGGCACAACATTCCTGCGGTCAATCAGGGCGGCGTCGCCGGAATCGCAGGTACGGAATTGCCCATTGATGCCATTCAGGAGTACACACTCGAGACCAACGCCGGATCGGAGAGCGGACGGAATCCCGGCGGCACAGTCAACCTCGCAATCAAATCTGGCACCAACCAGATTCATGGTTCTGCTTACGAGTACATTCGCAACGAGGCACTCGCGGTTGAAAATCCATTCTTGCCCGCCGGCTTTGCCAAGCCGCAGAATCGCAGCGAGAATCGCGGCTTCACCTTCGGCGGCCCCTTATTCCCGAATCGGCTCTTTTATTTCATCGCGTTCGAATACCAGAAGTTCAATATCAACCCCGACTCAGTTGGTACAGTGCCAGGAGCGGGCTACCAGGCCATTGCCGATAGCCTCTTGCGCGAGCATGGCCTCGCCGAGAACGCGGTATCCCGCTCTCTCCTGAATCAACTTTGGCCGGCAAAGGCATTGGCCGTCGCTTCCGCGTCAACCAACAACTACTTCTCGCCCGATAATGAATTCGGGTTCAGCTACAACTGGCTCATCAAGATCGACCACCATATCAACAGCCATAACGATCTTTCTTTCCATTGGTTCGCCGGACAAGGCAATCAGACTGCGCCTGTCGGATCTGCACTGGCCGATTACTACGAGGTCGCTCCCCTTCATGACCAAAACTACTCGTTGGTGCTGAATACGGTGCTCACGCCAGCGTTAACGAACCAAGTGCAACTCGGTGTGAGCTATTTCAACCAGATTTTTCACGACAAGAACGATACGCAGGATGTCGGCGCACTCGGACTGGTAACGGGATCGCGATTCAGCAAAGGCGCTCCCAACCTCGCAGTTGGGAGTTTCGATCAGGTGGGTGTGACTCCGCCGGAAGGCCGCAGTGACTTGACCGGCCATGTCGGTGACACTCTGACCTGGACGTTTGGCAAACACGTGCTGCGTGCCGGAACCGAATACCGAAGAGCTCAGATCGACGAGTTCTACTTTCTGAATTCGCTCGGTCAACTGACCTTCAACGGCAAGACGGGACCGTGGAGTACAGCCAGCGCTACCGCGTCAGATGCTGCCGTGGATTCTTACTCGAAGGCACTGGCTGACTTTCTTATCGGATCATCGTCGAGCTCGTCCATTCAAGATGGCAACCAGGAACGGTGGGTCTACGAGAACACCTTTGCGCTCTTTGCCCAGGACACCTACCATCTCGCACAGAATCTGACGGTGAACTACGGCCTGCGTTACGACTACACCGGCCCGTTCTACAACGGCGACAAGAACCTCTCGATCTTTAATGACGCCACGGCCCAGCCGGTCTTTCTTGGTGCGGGTCTGTCGAACCTGCGGCCCAATCGCTGGACCGATTTCAGCCCTCGTGCAGGCTTCAACTACACGCCATCGTGGTTGAAGGCAACCGTATTCCGCGGCGGAGCCGGCATCTATTTCGACACCCCGAACCTGAATCCGTTTCTGAGCAACAGCCCCGGCAATGGCGCAGCCACGGGCGTGCAGGGCAATCCCGGTGGCGCCGATCCGGTTTCGGCAATCTCAAATCCCGGCACCGCAAAGATCATCAGCGGTCAGAACTTCTTCGCGAACGCAACCGCTGCCGCGCGGCTCGGCGGATTCTCGGTGAATCGCAACTTTCAGACACCCGTGAGCTACAACTACTACCTGCAAGTAGAGCGAAGCCTGGGCGGGAAAGGTATCGCGCAGATCGGCTACGTCGGATCCGAGAGCCGCCACTTGATCACACTATTCGACATCAACCCAGCCGCGTTAAACGCCTCGGGTACGGTCGTACAGTCATCGCGGCCCTACGCGTCGTGGAAGGCCATTAACGAGCTTCGGTCCAACGGCACATCGAACTACAACTCTCTACAGGCGGTGTTACGCTCCCAAGACTGGCATGGCCTGACCACACAGGCTGCCTACACCTGGGCGCACAATCTCGACGAGTTGACGCAGTACCGCAACACCTATGCTCTTCCCCAAATTAACGGCGTGGCCGGGTACAACGGTCTCAAACTCAACTACGGCAACAGCGACTACGATGTGCGCAGCACATTGACCAGTGTTGTGAGCTATCGCCTGCCTAAGTTCGGCCTCGTCCCTTCACGGCTGGTAAATGGCTGGCAGTTCAACTCGCTGCTCAGTTTCCATGGAGGCGAGCCGTTTACGGTGCGCAATCGGACGCTCGACAACTCCGGCACGGGCGACAAAACCCAATTTGCAGCGTTGGTTGCAGGCCAGAACCCGCGCAAGAACATTACTCCGTCCGGGGTGAAGACAAAGGTGCAGTGGCTGAATACGGCTGCTTTTGCACAGCCTGCCGCCGGAACCTACTCATTCACGCAGCGCCGTAACCAGATCTGGGGACCAGGCTACAGCGACGTGGATTTCTCCCTCTTCAAAGAGACACCGGTGACCGAGAAGATCACAACGCAATTCCGCGCCGAACTCTATAACATCTTCAACCGCACGAACCTCGGATCGCCGAGCGCAACTTATGCCTCCGGAAGCAACGGCTTTGGCAGCATCAGCCAAACGATCGGAGCCTACAATTCAGCCCCAGGCATCGGCCCTGGCGAACCTTTCAACGTGCAACTCGCGCTGAAGATCTTGTTCTAAGTTTTCAGAGATGATCGAGATCCCTCTGCTGCAATGAGCCGGGGGATCCACTTGCCGCTGATTCAGGGTGCAGACGGCAAAGACGGACCATGGCTAACAATTGGTAGGCTCAGCCTTCTATGAATTCTCTGGGCTGGGAAAAAGTTCGCATTTTGAGGAGGATCTGGGTTCTCCATGCGGAACTTTGAACTTCTAAGGGAAGAGACTTATGGGTGAACTCTATCTTTATGCAATTATGAAAGCCGAAAATCCAAATGCGATCCGCTTTGGCTGGGTATCTCCCATCACGGGAATCACCTATTGCGGAATCTGCTTGGGTGCTGCAGTGACGCCGCAGGTGGGCGCTCAGTGCGGAGTCTGCGGCGCACACGTCGCGCAGTTACTGGACATCCGGATAAAAGGAGATGATTGGCGACGCACCTGGAAGGACGCATTCACCGCGGATGAACTCGCCAGTTGCGGGTGATGGATCGGTCAGCGCAGTGGGGTTTCTGGATCGGCATTCAAATGATTGCTCATACAGAGTGAGCATTCCCTGCAGCGATGCCTTTCAGTCGCATTCGCATTGACACCATGGATCGGCGATAATGCGTCAACCATGTCCCAGCATTGTCTCGTTGTTGCGACATACCGGTGGAGTGTTTCGACCTGTGGCAAATACCATTGCCGATCGCTCGCAATCCCCATAGGAGACGGTCGATACCGCGGAAGGAAGAACCCTCCGTAAGGCAAAGACGCCGGGAGTAAGTGGCTTCGTCCAGCGCAACCAAAGTCTTCGAAATTCCGTTCCGCAGATCATCGCCTCGTAAACTTGGTCCGCTGCACTGGAGGCTACAAAGAGCGGAATCACCTCGGCGCTATGCTTTCACCTGGATAGCAGTTCTCCACAAGCAGTCAACGAACTATTGGCGGTGCAATCGGCAAGCCAGCAGCGCTCCATGCTTGAAATCCGCCAACGATGTCCGTCGCTTGCCAAAGCCCAAGATCCTGCAAAGCCGCGGCCGCGAGGCTTGAGGCGTAGCCTTGGGAACAGAACACGATCACCCTTAGGTCATTGCTAACCGCAATAGGCAGCCGCGCGCTCGATGCCGGGTCGAACCGCCACTCGAGAACGTTTCGTTCGACCACCAACGCGCCCGGAATACTACCCTCGATTGCGCGCTGGCCTTCCGGGCGGATGTCAACGAGTATCGCGTCTGTTCTGGCTACCGCCTCATGAGCCTCATCTGGAGAAAGCCGTCGCAGCCGGGCCCGCGCCGCCGAAAGCATCTGCTCAATGCCGGAAGAGCTGGTCTGGCTTGCCGGTTTCCATCCGCTCACTTGCGACTCCCGATCAAGTATCGCAGGTGGTATAGAGATGCCTTCGCGCAGGAGTAGTCCACTCCCGTCCAACTCGTACTCGTTCATCTCGTTCAGGGGAGGGGAATATGCATGAATGCTAATGGCCGGCGCCTGGGATACATTGCGGACATCATGGACGCAATCGGGACCAAATGCGCGTCCCTGGCCCGGATGTATCACAAGGGGCAGCTCTGCAGGACGATGTTCCTGAAGAACGCCGGTCGCTACAACGAAGGCCCCCGAGGAATCACCGTGATCGTGGAAGCCGGTGGATTGTCCGGGTAGCCAGCTGATTACCCAAATGTCGTGGCTCGGACCTTGATACAGCCGCTCATACCAGCGCCGCTCCGTCGACAGCCGCACCCGATCCAGCCATCCATCAGAAGAAGCGAACTGCGAGACGATGCTGGCGAGCTCCTCTGGCGTTTTCCAAACTGCGCGTGGCAGGCTCGAGGCGCTGCTGGACTCACGCTTAAGTTCTTCCCTCGTTGCGAATTGCACAAGATATCTCCAAAGCCGAACAGTCGCAAGCAAGCCCGAGCACAGAAGCCGGCATGTCGACGGATGCTGCAGACAAACGATGAAATGTTTTGGATGAGCTTTGGAGAAGGCGTTGCAGGTGCATCTGAGAAGTCGCGGCTCACCCGGAGACGGGTCGGCAGCGACAACAATAGTGCGAGAAAAACGCCATGTTTAAACGCTAGCATGGCACGGAGAATCGGGTCAATGGCTCGAAATGGGCAGGTACATCGACCTTGAGGAGTTGGTTCCAGCAGGCTTCGTAGGCCTGCCCACTGCCTTGGAAATGGCGGTCAAGAGCGAAGCTTTGGTAAAACTGGTCCTGCTCAGCATTGCGAATCGCGCTGCGTCGCGTCCAGGTACTTTATTGATGTCCGAAAGCAGTATTGCAGCGATTGGCGACATTCAATGCACGGCCAGAGTCCGAAAGAGCAGACCGGCCCGGCTTTGAGCTTCCCGCGAACCATCCTGATTCACCCAGATATATTCCCGCGGGTCATGGCTACACATCGTTTGCAGTAATCCCTGAGACTTGTGTTCTGCAATCATCCAGTCCACCACAATCTGATAGGAGAGTGCATCGTGAAAGCCGAATTTCACAGTTCGGTCGAACGCATAGGTGAACGTGGCAGGCCATCTTTGGGTCTCTTGAATTCGCGGCGACGCTTCGAATGCTGCATCATCCGTATCGAATCCGAGTAGAACAGGCCGGTTATTCCCAGGAAGCCGATCGATCGCCTCTGTCGTCAAGATTGTAGCTGCCTGATGGCCTCCGTGCATGGTCGCGCGTGGAAGAATCGAAAAGACATAGGTATAGTGCTCTTTCTTCAATTTCGCTGCTATTGTTGCAACCACTCGTTCAGAATCCCAATGCGCGATGCTAGTCTCTACATCATCTGTGAAGTACTCGTCCTCTTGATTCAGGAAGAAATGCTTGTGAATTCCTAGCACTCTGCCCGCATTAATCGCCTCCCTCTTGCGAATTCTGGGAAGCTCCCTTCTGCCAATTCGCTCAATAGTTAGCGTCTTTTTGTAATAAGGCTCTGCCAGGGTGGAATACCGAAAGCCGCCTTCACCGTCTGTGATGATCAGTTCATCTACGATTCCTCCCAACTGCACTGCCAATCTGTAAACAGTGGCGGCAAAGTAATACTCATCGTCGGGATGCGCGACGACGAGAAGAACTTTGCCCGGTGGCTCGGCGGGGCTTCCGATCGTCAAGAAAAGCAGGAATATGAGCGTCACTGACAATCGGAGTTTGTGCGGCGACTCCAGATTCATTTGGGTCGCCTCACTTCTCACTTTTCCCTGGTAGAAGCAAGCATTCTGTGGACGTCAGGGCGATCCCGCTCACCGTCTGCGGCGTTGCATAGTGGCCCGACGTCCATCGACTTCCAGGCTCTGCACCTTCCACGTTGATCTTCTTTCCCGCAGGCTGTTCCGGGAGATGTGACGTCTTGCGGCGATTGCATAGTCCACAGCGCCGATTCGTGCCGAAGTAGTAGCCGTGAACTTGAAGGTCGTGACCTCGATGGCAGTGAGTACGTTCTGTCAGTATGACTGGTCGCATGATAGGAAAAGCCCTCCGGTGGATTGAGCCAACGCTCCGGTGATCCGTGCATGGATATCAATCTGTCATTTCTCTGTCTGTTGTCCCAAAGAGCGAATAAGCCATCGCCCAGAGCCGCGGATCAAGATGGCTCTGTTTGCCGGAGAAACAGATGCGTTTCTGCTCCGGGGAGAGTGTGCAATCACTACCGATTCGGCTCAAAGAACCAGAATCCAGTGCGGAATTCAACAGAAGATAAATTGGAATTAGAGAAACTGCGAGGTCAACCGAGGAGGGGACAACAGAAGCGCCGGGATGGAGTCAGTTTTTTCATCGCTTGAATTAAAAGCTACCATCGTCGCCCAATCCTAGACAACCCTTAGCTCGGCTTTCAGTGGAGAGAGCGCCTGGTGACGACAATAACATCGATAGTAATTGAGGTCGATAGCATTCCATGCCTAAATTAGATCCCCAGCGAATGAGGAAACCGCTCCAACTCCTCGGCAGTAGAACTGTTGGGAACCGAGCAGCCAGGAGCGGCGATGTACTTGCTGCCCGCCTCCGCACGCGCGGCGGTCCACTGCCGGCGAATGTCTGGCGGAGTGAGCTTCTGGTAATCAATTTCGTCTACGCCGCCGGCAAACGTCTGCGAATAATGATGCCGAAACTCGGTGATGGGGATGCCGCTCGTTTTCACCGAATACTGCAGCACGGGCGCTGGAAAGTCCGCGAATTCCGGCAGGAACGCCCTGTCTAGGTAGTGCAAATGCAAAAAAGTCAGCTTCGTCTCTCGAAGTGCATCGACAACGCGGCGGTGATAGGCACGGCTGTAGCGCCGATACTCCTCGACAGTGCCAAAGCGACTTTCCGAATTAAAGACGCTGACCAGCGCTCCCGACGCTCCAATCTCCTGAATCTGCCGGATATGATTCAACGTCGATTCCGTGATCGCATTGAGCGCGGTGTGCCACTCCTCTGGATGCGTCTGCTGAAACGATCGAATCTCCCTGATGACTTCGGCCTGTAGTTCATCCGAATCTGTCTTGCCGGAAAACTGCGGTTGCGACTGAAAGAGAATCATGGCAGTCATATAAGGGCCGTAAATTGTATCGATGAAATAGGCATCGCCGCCCAAGCCATCCCGCACCAGTTTCAGTGTCGTTAGCTGATCCGGGAAGGGCGTAACCAGCGGTTTCAGCTCGTACCATTTGCCAGTTGTCGATTTCGGATAGTCGAAGTCATTCATCACCTTCACTATGTCGGTTTTATAGGTTCGATGGAACTCGAGGTGATCCTCTGCCTCCAGTTGGGGTGTCGGCCGCTTGTAGTGGTGGTAGAAAGTGAAGGGGGGATGATCGACATCCTCTCCTCGCAATGCTCGGTCCACCCGTTCCTTATGCGTCAGTTGCGCAACTTTCGGGGCAGTTCCCCAAATCGGCTTCGCTATCACCAGACCGGCAGTCCTGCCAGCAGCCGCCAGGAATTTGCGTCGATTGATCATGAGTTCTCCTAATGGCTGAGAGGGAAATTCTTGCGAGTTTCAATTTTTACTTGGTCCTGAATTGTCCAGAAGCACTTTCATTTTGGCGTTCATCATCACTGTCGCGCATTTCACTCGTTAACCAGTGCCAGAGCCGCATGTCTCAGTGGGGAAGCCGGGGCCGCACCCAACCGTATACCCACGTTCCAAGTAGTGCGCTCAGCAACCCGACACTCATTACGGTAACGCCTGCTCCGATGAGAGCAACGAGTGGTCCCGGGCATGCACCAGTCAATGCCCATCCCAGGCCGAAGATTGTTCCGCCGGCGAGGTAACGAAGTCCGCTGCCCAGCGTCTTCGGTGAGACTGAGATGGCCTCGCCTGAAAGAGACTTGAGCTTCAGTCGCTTAAGCAGCGCGAGCGACAGGGCGGCCGTCACCACCGCAGAGCCGATGATTCCGTACATCCTGAACGACTGAAAGTGGAACATCTCCTGAATGCGAAACCAGGAAAGCACTTCAGAACGGGTGAGCACCACGCCAAAGAGGATGCCGAGCACGAGGTACACCGGTAGTAAGACGGACTTCATTTCGGGTTCGCCGATGTCTTCAGCGCCACACCCCTGGAACTGTCCAAGCGTTGTGCTCATCGCAGATCTCCGATCAACCAGGGAAGAATGAACCAACTCGCCGCCAATCCGCCGGCAAAGAATCCGGTGACCGCTATCAGCGAAGGTATTTGGAGGTTTGCGAGTCCACTAATGGCATGTCCTGAAGTGCAGCCCGCAGCGTAGGCGGTTCCAAACCCGACAAGAAAGCCGCCCAATACGATAGAGATGACCCCGCGCAGCGTGAGCAGCGCATGCCACGTGAAGACCTCGCGTGGAGCAAGCCCTGAAAAATCGTGAATTCCCCAACGTCCGAGCGTGATTCTGGTCTGTTCAGAGACGGCGACGGCATGTTGCGAACCGATGTGCGACGCCAGGAATCCGCCTGCAAGCACACCGGCAACAAACACCAGATTCCAGAGTCCCGCTCGCCGCCAGTCGTAGCGGAAGTATTCAATCTTGCCGGGAGCGACGGCCGAACAAAGATGACTCAGGCTGGATGAGATCCCGAATACCTTGTTCCCAACTATCAACAATGCGGGGACAAAGAGCCCAATGATCGGACCTGCCACATACCATGGCCACTCCGAGTTGAACCAGACTGCCATGCGGTTGCCTCCTTTCGGCACGTCTTTCGCACTCCGGCCAGGATTCCTCTTGCGGTTAATCGTTTCAAGGCTCTCTCCTGCATGGCAATTGCGACTTTGTGCGGTTGCAGCAGAAGACGTGCCAGATGGACGCTGAGATCTGGAACGAAGCTCTGCAACTACTCGGAAAGTTGTCGCCGGCCAGGCGCGGAGGGCCCTGAAACGAAAACGCCGCCCTCCAGATCGGCATCTGGCGACGGGCGGCTAAGCCTAATGGAACTCTGCTGGCCTACTATGGATGGTTCCGAGCCGTCATCTACCAGACCACATCGTGCGTGCGAGTGCGCAACAACATGGCCGGAAAACACAAGCATGACGGAAACTCATCCGCAACATAGGTCTGAGGCTACAAGGCGTTTTGATCCATGTCAAGCCGAAGGAAACAGAATGTCCGCCCTATAATCGGGCAATGACGAACTGGACGACGAAGCTGATTCATCCAGGGGTTCGAGCCCCGAAGGGGTTTCGGTCCTTGGCAGACCCAACCTGGCGAGGTTCCACGGTTCTCTTTCCAAGCGCGTCTGCCGCGAGCGACAACTGGGATCAATATGAAGCCGGCTACACCTACGGGCTTTATGGAACACCAACGACGCTCGAATTAGCCAGTCGGATCTGCGAATTGGAGAATGGATATCGCACCATCATTACCCCAGGCGGCCAAAGCGCGATTGCACTTGTTAATCTCGCTCTCCTTCATGCTGGCGATCACGTCCTTATTCCGGAGAGCATCTATGGACCAAACCGGAAGCTTGCCGGCACGCTTCTCAAGCGTCTGGGAGTCGAGCACAGTTTCTACGAGCCAACGATTGGAGCCGGCATTCGCGAGCTTTTCCAACCGAATACCCGGCTTGTTTGGTGCGAAAGCCCTGGCTCAATCACACTTGAGATTCAGGACGTGCCCGCAATCGCAGAGGCGGCCCATGCACGCGGTGCTTTGGTCGCGATCGACAACACCTGGTCGGCAGGAGTGTATTTCGACGCATTCGCCCATGGAGTCGACATCACGCTCCAGGCGCTCACGAAATATGTCGGAGGCCACAGCGATCTCTTGCTCGGCTCTGTGACGGCGCGTGAGGAAGGTACGTGGAAACTGCTTGGCGCCGCGCACCAGGTGCTTGGCTTCGCGGCTTCCCCCGACGATTGCACTCTGGCTTTGCGTGGTTTGAAGACGCTCGCCGTTCGGCTGCGCGCGATTGAAGAGTCGGCGTTACATGTCGCGCACTGGCTCGCGGCGCGGCCGGAGATCGAGCGCGTTCTTCACCCAGCACTTACCTCCTGCCCCGGGCATGATATATGGAAGAGAGATTTCACGGGCTCCTCTGGTATCTTCTCGATCGTGTTCAACGAGGGAACTGAGAAACAAGAAGTCCTGAACTTTGTCGATGCACTGCAACTGTTCAAGATCGGATACAGTTGGGCGGGAGTAACGAGCCTGGCAGTAGCCTACGACTTTAGCAGACGTAAAGGACGCCCGCCGGTTCAACATCGGATTGTGCGTTTGAACATCGGACTGGAGGACAGCGAGGATCTGATCGAGGATCTCGATCAGGCGTTGCGGTCCGCGATACATCGCAGCTAGTCGTTTCTTATCGTCACGAGGCAATCGATGCGTATTAAGATCGCCACTGTCGGAGAGATTGTCCTGCGAACCAGGGCGCGTCCACTCACTACGGAGGAAATACGAAGCACAGCTACGCGCGGATTGATCGAGCACATGAAGGAGACACTGCGGGATGCTCCCGGTGTCGGCCTTGCCGCGCCCCAGATTGGGACACCGCTCCAATTGGCGGTTATCGAGGACAGGGCCGAGTATCAGACCTCCTTCTCCGAGGCCGAACTTGCTGAGCGGGAGCGACGCCCGATTCCGTTCCATGTCATCGTGAATCCAGGCATTCATTTGTTGTCCCAGCCGGAGGTCAATTTCTTCGAGGGGTGCCTCAGTCTACCCGGATTCAGCGCGATTGTTCCCCGTTCCCGCCAAGTCGTGGTTAAATGCCTGAACGAGGAGGGCGCGCCGGTACGCATCGAGGCAGAGGGCTGGTATGCCCGCATCCTACAACACGAGATCGATCACCTTCATGGAACGCTCTACATCGACCGGATGCTGAGTCGCAGTTTCTGCTCGCTCGACCACTACAATCGCTACTGGAAAGCCAAGCCTATCCAGGAGTCGCTGTCGGAATTGACTCACCATGACGAGCATGGAGGCCCAGACATTTAATGTTGGGCCGATCAAAGCTATTGCCGTGCTAGACTGGAATCCGATGAACAGCGCGCTCCAGATGACGATCCCTGTCGCCTCTCGAATGCCTATGGCTATGCGCACCCCAGGCGGGGGATGGCCGGCTTCGGAAATCTGAGTTCATCGACTCACATCTCCATTCTGGCGGCCGCCTGGGGGTTCCCACGGCGGCCTTGCTGTTTCTGGAACTTCTCGCTTGTAACAGGAATGGAGATTATGCCAAGCTCACGCGATCTGAGTGTTTCAACAATTGCAATTCATGGCGGGCGCACGCTCGACTCCCATGCCAGCTCGATTCTGTTTCCTCTCTATCAAACCAGCACCTTCGTTCACGATGCTGTCGGCGTCGACAAGGGGTTCAGCTATTCCCGTGTCTCGAACCCGACTGTGGATGCGTTGGAGAAAGCCATCGGGGCGCTTGAAGGTACGCCTCCGGCAGTCTGCTTTCGTACCGGTATGGGAGCAGTCACCACGCTATTCCTGTCAGTGCTGAGGGCCGGCGATCATGCCGTGCTTTCAGACGTCGTATACGGCGGAACCATGCGGATATTCCATGAGGTGCTCTATGGCATAGGCATCTCGGGCTCGTTCGTGGATACATCCGATCCGGCTCAGGTTGAGGCTGCGATTACACCTGCCACTCGCATCATCTTCATCGAAACTCCCGGAAATCCCACCCTGAAGCTGGCCGACATCGAAGCCGTCTCTCAAATCGCAAAGCGGCATTCCATTCTGCTTGCCGTCGATAACACGTTTTTGACGCCGATCCTTCAAAAACCATTTGAACTGGGCGCCGATATCTCCGTTCTTTCAACCACAAAGTACATTGACGGCCATAACGCCACGGTGGGAGGATCGCTCGCCACCCATGACGAGAAACTTCTTGAACGATTCCGTCTGATTCGCAAGACCATTGGCTCAATCCAGTCGCCATTTGAGGCTTGGCTTGTTCTTCAGGGAATTAAGACGCTGCCGGCACGCCTGAAACTCCATTGCGAACACGCTGCGGAGATTGCCGGATGGCTTGAGAAGCATTCGGCAGTGGATCATGTCTACTACCCGGGTCTCGATTCCTTCCCACAAAAGGGATTGGCCGAGAAACAGCAAAGCGCGCCCGGCGCGATGATCGCATTCGAACTGAAAGCTGGCACCGAAGCGGCCATCCGCGTGCTGAACAGCGTGCAACTTTGCTCACGGGCGGAAAGCTTGGGAGGATTGGAAACACTCATAACGCACCCATCTTCGACAACACACGCGGATGTTGACCCGGAACTACGCCGCAAACTGGGAATCTCCGACGGACTAATCCGCCTGTCTGTCGGGCTTGAGGATGCAGCCGACATCATCGCAGATCTTGAACAGGCATTTGCCGCTACAAATTGCTCTGAATGATCGCGTGTTGCTCGGATCGCCTGAATCGGAGTTGGCCAAGAAATCAGGAGAGTCGTTTCGGCAAATGCGCCGCTACCTGCCACGGCGAGGTACAGAGCACTCGCTTGGGTATCGGTTGAGGCTTGGAACACCGAACTTTTTTGCAGCCAACCTGAGAAACAGTTGATCCAAAATACGAGGTGAGTCATGCAACTAAAGCCTTTTCTCCTAGATGAGTGGCTGGATACTTGGGAACATAGCGCCGAATTCAACCTGGCGGCCAGTACCGGCCCGGCTTGGACCTTTGATGAGCTTCTGAGCCTCGCCAACGATGAAGAGCGCGAGCGTTTTCTGCATCACAAAGTGGTTTACAGCCGCCCCGCGGGCGCCGACAGTTTACGCGCAGCGATCGCCGAGATGCACAACGTCGATCCAGAAGCAGTGCAGGTCGTCACCGGCGCATCTGAGGCCCTGCTCATCCTCTTCTGGCTGGCCACGGGCCCGGGCGCCAACGTCATCCTGCCACAGCCAGGCTTTACCACATTCTCGGCCTTGCCAGAATCGCTGCGCCTGGAAACCCACTACTATGCGGTTCGAAGAGAAAACGGCTTTCGCATAGACGTTGATGAAATCAAGAGTCTCGCGGATCGCAACACGAAGCTGGTACTCGTAAACAGTCCGCACAATCCTACCGGGGCTATCATCAGCGATGCGGAACTAGATGCGTTGCACGAGTTCACGTCTTCTCATGGGATCCAATTGGTCAGCGATGAAGTTTACCATCCCATCTTCCACGGAGAGCCGACAAAGTCGGCATCCCGTTTGCCCCACGCCACGGTCATCCACGATTTTTCGAAAGCATTCCCTCTGTCCGGAATCCGTACTGGATGGATGATCGAGCATAACCCCAATCGCCGCAAGGACTACTGGACCGCGCGCTCCTATTTCTCCATCACTAACAATAGCGTCGGCGAATTTCTGGCAGAACTCGCTATGCGCCATCGCGATATTGTGCTCGGCAGGACTGAGAAAGTTGCGAGCGAGAATCTTCGCCAGCTTGACAGTTTCCTGTCGGAACACCGCGAAACGCTTGGCTGGATTCGTCCCCGCGGCGGGATGACCGCGTTTCCCTGGCTTTTGAGTGGAGAGAACAGCCGTGAGTTCTGCCGTGCCGCCGCCCAGCAGGGTCTGGTGCTGGCGCCAGGAGACTGCTTCGGCGCGCCCGAGCATTTCCGGCTTGGTTTCGCCGCTATGACCAGCGAGTTTTCTGACGCTCTAGAGCGGCTGGGAGAATTCGTCGAGAGCTGGTCCAGCATTCACACGCCGAGGGTCTAGCGCGCACGCATTGGTTGGCGCAACAGCGGCAAGAAAATACGAGGAAGCTCCGATGGCCCGATTTCCGCAATCCACCGCTCTGGTTGTGATCGACGTACAGCAGGCATTTCTCGATCCCCGTTGGGGCGAGCGCAACAATCCTCACGCAGAATCGAACATTGCGAGGCTCCTTAGCGCCTGGAGAAACACAAGGAGACCGATCCGGCACGTCGCTCACGACTCCGTGGAGCCTGGCAGTCTATTGCGGCCAGATTCTCCCGGCAATGCAATTCAGAGCGCTGCCACGCCACAGTCTGATGAGCCTGTCTATCGCAAACACGTGAACAGCGCTTTTATCGGAACAAATCTAGAGAGAGACTTGCGAACGGCCGGCATCGATACGCTGGTTATTGTTGGATTGACGACAAACCATTGCATCTCAACTACGGCTCGCATGGCAGGAAATCTTGGGTTTGAGACCTATGTGGTGTCCGATGCGACTGCCGCCTTTGCGCGTCTTGGCCTTGATGGAACAATGCGGCCTGCTGATGCCGTGCATTCGGCGGCTCTTAGCGACCTGCACGGGGAGTTTGCAACGGTGGTCGATACAGTCGAAGTCCTGAAAGGTGCAGCTTCTTAGAAAAGCATGAAGATCGCATCGCCTGGCTGGGTTCGAAGATCGTGTCGAAGTGCACGGCTGTGGCGCTATCAGAATGCTCCTCAGTCATTCATTTGTTAGAAAGGCAGAAGGGGAAAATGGCCGAACTAGTCGCTGGTCTGATCGATGTTTTCGCCGACACGCCGTTGACGGGCAACCCTCTAGCGGTCGTGCAAGATGCGGACCAATTGAGCGAAGAACAAATGCGGCGGATCGCCAGCGAGTTCAACCAGGCCGAGACGACTTTCATCCTGCAAAGCACGCGCGCGGATCGGCGACTGCGTTCGTTTACCGCAAGCGGAGCGGAGGTCTTCGGTGCCGGGCACAACGCTCTCGGTGCATGGCTCTGGCTTGCGGAACACGGCGACCTTGGCGCCCTTACTAGTCCGCAGACCTTCTATCAAGAAATCGGTTCCGACGTTCTCCCGGTCGAACTAGAAAAGATCGATGGCCGCGTACACGGGCGAATGCGCCAGGCACCGTTACGCTTGCTAGCCCCGCTAGAAGACATGGCTCCGTTGTCGGACGCGCTTCGTCTCGATCCGAGTGACATCCTATCCGAACCTAAGCCTCGGCCGGCTGATACCGGAACCGCTCATCTGATGGTGCGGATGCGGGACGCTGCAACGGTTGACACGGCTTTCCCCGACCCAGACAAATTGCTCGCTATTTTGAAGCTAGTGCAGGCGGAAGGCTGCTACATTTACGCCATCAATGCAAATACCCCCGAAACGGCGTACGCTCGTTTCTTCAATCCCACCGTTGGCCTTTGGGAGGACGCGGCGACGGGAACCGCGGCAGGCCCCTTGGCTGCCTATCTCGCTGGTGAGGGTTACCTTGAAGACAATGAGTTCGCGATCGAGCAGGGCACAAAAATGGGCCGCCAAAGCATCCTTCGTGTTCGCCTCACTCCTGAGCCGGAACTATCCGGGGCCGGAATCATTGTTCTTCGTGGTTTGATCAAGCTCTGAGGGACTGCCACGTCGCCACATTAAGCCTCTCCGAATTGACGAGGTTCTCCTTAACACCGCGCATCTCTCCCTGAGAAAAGAGCCATAGGGTCAGGACCTCCAGGCCCTTGCCAGCGACTCGGAGATTTTCGGCAGCATCATCACATTGGCTGAACCAGTGAGCAGAAAGTCTGCTGTGCTCGGTAGCGATGTTGGCGTGCTGCATGCCGGCGCGGCGCGCAGCGTCCGTAAATCCGATGCAGGCACTTCGCACCGAATAGTTCCGTGCCGTGGAGCTGAATTGGCGCATGATCGCCAACTCGCTCATTGAGTCGGGATTTGTCCCCTGAAGACGGCCAGTGCAGAAAGCTCTTCGTGTTCGTCGTTGCGGCGATCTCTTCATAAAAGGAAGGTCCCCACGCAAAGCCTTCGCGCGTCGCGTAGTGTCCTTAGATTGGAAAGAATCCCAAACAGGGATTCACATCGGCCTATTGGAGTAGCTCGACTTAGAAGTAGGACAAATCGATAAGTATTTTATTTTCAATTACTTCGGTTTCTGCCCCCCAGGCAGTCACATTTACTGCTTCTAAACGCGTTGTGCTTGCGATCTCGATCAGTACCCCTTTTGATACCCCCGAAGATTTCCGAACAATCTCGGTCGACATCGCACTGCGTCGTACCGCTTTGTTCTATCAGGATCTCAGCCGGATTTGCTCGGTCTTCTCCGCTCTGGGCCCGGCACTTGTGAACTTGTCTCGTAACGTTTCAAGGCGCCGTAGGACCGTTCTTCAGCCGATGGCGGCCAACCCCTTCTCAGGTGTGGGCAGTGTTCGTCTTGCGATAACTCGCCGACTGTCCGACATGGCGACAATGAACGAAGCCGCTGGCGCGGCGGACACTGCCTTGGCGTGCAGCTACGAGCGGCATTGGCTGCGGTAGGTTGATTCACAAGGAAGGAGATCCTTGTGACCAACTTACGCAAGCGGATGCTGGAAGAGCTCCAGCGACGCTCAGAAGTTATCAGGCCTATCTGCTCACGGAACGCAAGCTGGCCGTGGGAAGCGTGGTGGGGCGCGTTGCCGCGCTGCGGTTCTTCTTCGTTCGCACCCTCAAGCGGCGCGATTTCTGGGAAGAGTTGCCCTATCCGAAGGACCCGAAGGACCGGGGTCGCCTACCGACGGTGCTCAGCCTCGACGAGGTCGCCCGGCTCATCGATGCCGCCGGCAACCTCATGCAACGCGCCCTGCTCATGACGCTTTACGGCACCGGCATGCGGCGGATGGAAGTATCACTGCTGAACGTGAGCGATGTCGATAGCCGCCGGATGATGATACGCGTAGAGCGTGGCAAGGGCGGCGGCGGTCGCGACATCCCACTCAGCCCGGCTCTGCTCGAGACGTTGCGCGAGTACTGGCGGTGGAAGAAGCCTCGCATCTACCTTTTCCCCAGCAGTACAGGACACCGCGGACAAGACAGACCCATGTCGGAAAGGGCTGTTTGGTACGCCTGTAAACAGGCTGCTCGCTATGCGCATATCAAGAAGCACGTAACGCCTCACACCATGCGCCACAGCTGGGCGACGCACTTGCTCGAAGCCGGAACAGACCTGCGCACCATCCAGGTCCTGCTCGGCCATGTAGACGTGGAGACCACTGCGAGATATCTCCACTTGTCGCAGCGACACTTGCAGGCCGTATCGAATCCCCTGGAGCATTTGCAACTTTCCAGCGTCAGCCAGGTATCCCGCGAGTATCACCGGAAGACAGATAGGTGACCCGGCCTGCCGTGGAGGTGGCCGACATCCTTCGCGTCCAGGGTGATTGCTTTCGAGAACAGAACCGTTCCTGGCTTGGCTACCAACAGCTAAGCGTGTTGCGGGCCATCACCGCATGTCGAACGGCTGCTCTCGGTGGCCATCTGGATTCCTGCTCTTCAGGCTGTCTCATATAACTCGTGCCGCAACCGGCACTGCCCGAAGTGCCAGGCCCAGGCGCGTCAGCGCTGGCTTGCGCGGCGAGAGCAGGACCTGCTTCCCGTGCCCTACTTCCACGTCGTCTTTACTCTGCCGCACACGTTGAACCCGCTCTGTCAGAGACATCCCCGGCTACTCTACGATCTGCTGTTCCGCGCCACCGCCGAGACCATGCTTGAAGTCGCAGCCGATCCCAGGCATCTCGGAGCCAGGATCGGTTTCCTCAGCATCCTGCACACCTGGGGACAGAACCTGCACTTGCATCCTCACCTCCACTGCGTTATTCCTGCCGGCGGTTTCGACCGAGCCTACTCGCTCTGGGTTCATCCCAGGTATGCCTTCTTCCTGCCGGTGAAGGTGCTGAGCCGTGTCTTCCGCGGCAAGTACCTCGCTCTGCTCCAGCATGCGCTCCGGAAGCATCGCATCGAATGTCCTTCGACACTCGTGCGCGCGCTGCTCAAGGACGATTGGGTGGTCTATGCCAAGCCTGCTTTCGGTGAACCCGTACGCGTACTGCGCTATCTCGGCCGCTATACCCACCGCGTCGCGATCAGCAACCAGCGCCTGCTTAGCTTCGATGGTCACCATGTACGCTTCCGATGGAAAGACTACGCCCATGGAAACAGGCAGCGCATCATGACGCTCACCGCAAGCGAGTTCCTGCGGCGTTTCTGCCAACATGTGCTGCCCAAGGCTTTCGTTCGCATCCGCCACTTCGGCTATCTCGCCAACGCCCGCCGGGCCGCTCTCATCGCGCTCGCTCGCCAGCAGCTGGCTTGCCAGCCTCCACCAAGTCTGCAACTCACCGACTCTACGTCTGCCATCTGGCGCTGCCCACGCTGCGGAGCCAACATGAACATCGGACCCAACCTGACTGCACAACAGCTGGCATTTCGATGCAAGCCACCGGATTCTTCATGACCCTAAGCCCACTCAACGGCTCTCTGAGATGTGACCCCACGTCTTCGCACACCTGCGCCTCGAGCGTAAAACTCCAAGTTACACGCCATTGCAAGAGTCACGTGCCGCGCGAAAACGCCCGCTCGATGATTCGCCGATCTCTCTGCCTCACCTCTTCGTGTGGTGAATCCGTGGTTCTTTGCCCTCCCGATCGAAGCCAATTACCGCCTCTAGCTCCATAGCAGCGCCCGCCACTGCCACCGCCTTCCTTCTAGTCTCCTTATCGAAAATGCCCCGGGGCGGCAGCGGACCGCAGCATCTCTCCCTGTGAGCTGCAAAGGGAAGCCCCTCATTCTGTCGCAGTTGGCCGATCACTACTCTCAGCGTGAGCTTGCCCCAAGCTGCCGATGGAAAACACACTCTACAAAGCTGGGCTATCGAGGGTACCTGCGCAAGTG
>VANK01000015.1 GCA_008682415.1 Acidobacteria bacterium AB60
AGCCCCTGCCCCCCCAAACCCCTGTCATTCTGAGCGAAGCCGGTGCGCAGCACCGGCGCAGTCGAAGAACCCGCAGTTGCTCTCCACCTGACCTTTCAATTGCGTCCCACATCACAGCTCCACCTTCTACCCTCTCCTACCATCACCTCATGCACGAAGGCCTCTATTACACCTACATCATGGCCAGCCGCAGCCGCACCCTCTACGTCGGAGTCACCGGCAACCTCTACAAACGCGTCTTCCAGCACAAATGGAAAGAGCACGACGGCTTCGCCGCTCGCTACAACTGTGACCGTTTGGTCTGGTTTGAGCGATATCAGGATGTAGGCCTTGCCATCGCCCGCGAGACGCAACTCAAAGGCTGGAGACGTTCGAAGAAGATCGCTCTTATTCAATCCATGAATCCCGCATGGGTCGATCTCAGCCGCGAGTGGTACGAGTACGAACCCGCCGACTACCGCCGTGCTCTCGATCGCATGAACACTTAACCCCGCTCGTCCCAAAACCTGCCAACCACCCCCAAACCCTCTCATCCCCCAAACCCCTGTCACCCACAAAACCCCTGTCATTCTGAGCGAAGCCGGTGCGCAGCACCGGCGTAGTCGAAGAACCCGCAGTTGCTCTTGCCTTTTGCTCTTTCACCACCCCCCAACCCATGTCATTCTGAGCGAGCCGGTGCGCAGCACCGGCGTAGTCGAAGAACCCGCAGTTGCTCTTGCCTTTTGCTCTTTCACCACCCCCCAACCCATGTCATTCTGAGCGAGCCGGTGCGCAGCACCGGCGCAGTCGAAGAACCCGCAGTTGCTCTTGCCTTTCCACTCCCCAAACCCTGTCATTCTGGCCGGAATGCCCGGTCCTGCTCGGGCAAATCGGATCGATTCACTCTATTTACTACATATGAGGTACGATTTTGCCACGAAATATTGGCGAAAGTGTACCCCTGCCGCCGCCCGGCTGTCACCAATCTGGCCCGGCCGGCTCCAATATCAGCCAGGAATCCACCCTTCCCCCCGCGCTCCCCTTTCCGGATCGATTCGCTCCAAATGCGTGTCAAGAGCGCTCGCTGTGGAAAACCGACGTAACCCGCACGAAACAAACCGAAAATAAAGTTTCGAAATGTTGGGGGCTAATTCCCGCGTCCTGCCATACTCAAAATAGAGATCCAGAAAGCCTCACCCAACTGTCTGTCCCGGGGCGTGCCCGGAAAGGGCCCCTGAAGGCTCTCAACCATCCCTGTGGGCCTTTCTTTTCGCCGTTTCCGCCGTGGCAGCCGTACCGCCAGACAGGTGCAGGCCCGCCAAGTCACCACTGCCAACCCCTCCGGGGACAGCCGGAGCGGCCCGTTGTAAACCGTTACATGTGCACTGCATCACATTGCGGTCGCCAACAAACCTAAGTCGCTGATCAGAAATCAATTGCCCGTTTTTTTCCGAGCCGCGGCCCCTCAATAGAAACCGCGCGCCCCGGGTCGCCGCCGAACCCGCAGCGTCCATCGAAATTCTGCTACACTGATCCAAGTGCATCCACGGGATTAACGCTCCAGGCAGCCCCCGCGATGTGCGTCCGCAGTACGGTTCGGGGAGTGGCTCAGCCTGGTAGAGCACCTGGTTCGGGACCAGGGGGTCGGAGGTTCGAATCCTCTCTCCCCGACCAAACAACTCAAAACAGATAGCAGGGACCGGTTTCTAGAGCCGCCCGGCCTAGCTCGCGAACCGCCGCGTATCCATTCTGAAACAGATGCTTCCGCACCTGCGTGCCGAGTTGTGGCAAGCTGGGACAAGCTGATCCCAAGCTCGAGGCGGCAAGGTCATCGGGTTCCCTATGGGCATGAGGAGTCCCACATCTGAGCTGGATTCGCTGGTTCGAGAGGAACTGGCGAGAATCCTCGCGAGCCAGGAGTTTTCGAACTCGCCCTATATCCAGGATTTCCTGCGCTATATCGTCGACGCCACGCTGGAAGGCAATTCCCAGCATCTGAAGGAGTCGGTGATCGGGGTCCACGTTTTTCAGCGCCCCATTGGGTACGACCCGAAGCTTGATCCCGCAGTGCGCATGGGGGCGCAGCGACTCAGACGCAAACTTCTCGCCTATTATGCTGCCCATCCCGGGCAGGGCCTGCAGATCGTTCTTTCGAAGGGGAGTTATGTTCCCCAATTCGTTCCGGTGGTGACTTCAGTCGCTGATGCAGCAACAGAAGACCCGGCCCTCGACGCGGAAGAGGAGATTGACTCCAGCCAAAGCGAAGCAGCGCCCGCGGTACCCGCGGCTCCGGCGCCGCGCCGCCCCGTGTCGGTCTGGCCTGCGCGCAAGCGGCTTCTGCCCGGCTTTCTGATTGCGGGCACGATTACAGTCTTTTGGCTGTCCAGGATGACCGGTCTTGTTACCCCGTTTGGGACCAGGGTGGAGTTCAACCGGGTGACGCCGTTTACATCGCTGCCTTTCGATGAGTACAACGCGACCTTTTCGCCGGATGGGAGCGAGGTGGCGTTTTCGTGGGCCGGACTGAAGGAAGGAAACCTGGACATCTACATTCAGCGGGTCGACGAGTCTTCGGCCCATCGACTCACAACGGATCCGGGACGCGATGAATTCGCCACATGGTCGCCGGACGGACGCTGGATCGCGTTTCGGCGAAATTTGAACCAGGTGATGCTGGTTTCGCCGCTCAGTGGACGTGAGCGTTCGCTGGGCAGTGCCGCAGGAGAGTATTTGGCGTGGGTGCCGGACGGGTCGGCCCTGCTGGTTCCCAAAGCGCACCCCGGCACGGATGATTATGACCTGGAGAGTATTGATATAAGCACGGGCGAGCGCCGCGATTTCGCCCTGGACGGGCAAAGAGTGAGCGGCAGCGAGCCATTTCGTTTTTCCCCGGACGGGCGGTGGTTTGGTTACTGCGCACGGCCGGAGCAGAGCATGGAAAACGAGATTTACATCCGTCCGGTACAGAAAGGTCCTTCGGTCCGGATCACCCAGTCTCAGCGCGTCATTCAGGGTTGGACCTGGACGCCGGATGGACGCGATCTCATTTTCTCCTCGAATATCAATGGCCCCTTCGCGTTGTGGCGTATTCGGGCCGAAGCCGGCAACCACGCCGAGCTGGTTGCAGGCACCGGGCAAGACGCCCGATTTCCTGAGATGAGTTCCTACGCTGCGTCGCGGCTGGCAAAGTCGGTGACCCTGCTGGTCTACGAACGATGGCAGCGTGTGCTGAACCTGCAGAGGCGGGAAATCGCCCTCGATCGTAAAACGGGGCTGAGGCATGCCCTTCCGGCGGAGCCGCTGTTTCCTTCTACCCGGGACGACAACTCGCCCCAGATCTCTCCCGATGGCCGATCGCTGGTCTTCATCTCCAACCGGTCCGGGTTTGACGAGATCTGGAGAGGCGACCTGGCACAGTTGGACGATCCCGAGGTGCTGACCACTCTCGGTTCTTCCGGCCTCTACCCCCATTCTCCCCATTGGTCGCCGGACGGGAGCCGCATCGTGTTTTCCGCCACGACAACCAGTCAGCGAACCATGTCGGGCTTCGACATCGCTCAGATTTATGTGGTTCCCGCTCAGGGCGGACGGATGCGGCCGGTCACCGCGTGGAACTCCGAACAGAGCCACCCGGTCTGGTCCAACGACGGACGGTGGATCTATTTTGCATCGAATCGCTCGGGCACCTTCGAGATCTGGAAGATTCCTGCCGATGCTCCCGACGCCACCCATGCACGGGACAATGGCACGCTTGCGGTGCAGGTGACCCGACACGGGGGGGCCGAGGTTCAAGTGGCCGCTGATGGGCAGACGCTGTATCTCAAGAATGACGGTTTCGGGGATGGGTCTCTCTGGGCGCTGGCTGCCGGTACAGATTCGCCTAAACAGGTTTCGGATGCGACGTCCCGGGAATGGTGGTCGGTGACGCGCGACGGTATCTATTACGTTGACGTCAGCAGGTCCGCAACCACGGCGTATCCCGCGGTCGCGCC
Source organism: Acidobacteria bacterium AB60 (assembly GCA_008682415.1). GTDB lineage: Bacteria > Acidobacteriota > Terriglobia > Terriglobales > Acidobacteriaceae > Telmatobacter. The sequence goes on from VANK01000015.1 coordinate 3,972, forward strand.
CAAGTCCATCTACTTTCTCAATGCGCGCACCCGGCAAGTCACAGAGGTGGGAGACATCCGCGAACGCTTCTTCTCGTTCCGCCCCGATTTCTGCGCCTCTCCGGACGGGCGGCAGATCGTCTACTCCCAGTTCGTCAACAAGAACATCGATTTGATGCTGGTGCGCGACTTTCATTGAGCCCGCCGGAGTCCGAATGGCCCCGATTCGGGTAAACCGCTGGTGCGGATACACCCGGCCCAGGTAAACCGTGTCCATCGCTCTCGCGCTGAGGGCGATCTCCGGACGCCCGATGCTCTGGGCAGCACTGGAAAAAATCTATCTTTTCTCTCTGATCAGAAAGCACTTAGCCGCCAGTTTACCCCCAGTTTACCCGCTTATACTCTGGCGGCCGGTGAATCGGACCTAGTCTCAACACAAGTTGCCCGGCTAGTTCGATCTTGACTGCCGGTCAGGTTCGCCAAACCGGTCGGGCGCAGCGGGCAGCTTTTCACACACTGAGTTCCTGCAGGGTTCAGTCGAGCTCTGCTGTCTGGGGCGCGGCCAGCTTCGGCGGCCACGCATCCGCGGCCGCATGCGCCGCCGAAGCAAACGAGCGGCACCCGTTCAGGGGTGCAAAAGGAGTGGTAATGTCCAGTCGTTATCGCGTGATCTTGTTGAGCATTTCCGCGGCCGTCTACCTCGTACTGCTCTTAAGCGCGCCTCCGGTCCGATCGCAAAACACTCCCTACATTGAGTCGTATTTCACCACGATGTCTCGACCCTGCGGCACGCCGGGAAGCACTCCCTGTTACTCGGACAACTGCTCGACGTGGTGCTCGCCACCCCACAACCGCTATGACACCAATGGCTGTCCGGCGGATCGCACCGGTGACGGGTGGATCTCAAATACGCCTATTTGGGACTGGACAGTTCCTGGCGAATATTGCGCGCTGCAGAAGCCTACAGCCTCTTTCTTCCCGGTTGAGCTTACGCTGACGCACCCACCTGACTACACCTTCTACGTCACTACCGACCTTCATTTTGGCGCGGATTATTTCCTTGGCTCGGTCCACGATGAGGACCACGCCCGCCACACCCGGGAGCTGCAAGGATTCGGGGGGAAGAACAACTGGCCGGCCGGAGCCGGATTCGACCAAACCCAGCTCATCGACGAACCGGAGGCGGTGATCGTGAGCGGCGACCTGACGCACGACGGACTCCCCAGTGAGTTTCAGACGTTTCGTCTTCTCTGGGAGACGGGTCTATCGACGGACTCTATCAACCTGCCGGTGGCTCCGGGCTATGGTAACCACGATATGGACGATACCTGCGCGGCTAACAACTGCGCAAAACGGTTGTGGAACTATTTTGACCAGATCCTGAATGCGGGCAATGTGAATTACGACAGCGAAAGCCACAACTACTCATGGGATTGGGGCTCGCTTCATGTGGTCCAGCTCAACGCCTGGGCCGGAGACACCACCTTGGGGGACTCCCTCCACGGGTCTGGTTTTAGCTGGTTTGTGGATGATTTGGCGAAGGTCGGCACCCAGCGCCCAATTGTTATCGTGCAGCACTTTGGGTTGGATCCGCTTTCAATGTTTGGATCCAAAACGACCATTCCGGTGGGGTGGTGGAACAGCACTGAATGGGATGATCTAGGTCTTCCCAAAACTACGACTACGTTCACGAACGTGAAGGCGTTTCTGAAGGCGATTCAAGGCTATAACGTTGTGGCGATGTTTACCGGCCATCGGCATAGCACGGGCGCCATTTACACGACGCTTCCCAACGGTCAGTTGCTCGATGACTTGATCGGGGGAACAGGGGGCATCGATCAATGCGGCGGTAATTGGCAGGAATACCCGGATTGTGGTGGAAGAGGCGATTTCTTCGTCGTACGTTATCGCGATTACGACGCGCCCCCTAACGGCTCCCTGAATGGCAGCGGAGCCAAGTACCTCGAAGTAGCGAGCGTGGAGTGGAAGAACAATTACGGAAACCCACAGGACAATCCTCCTCCATACTTTACGAATTTCTCCAACATGTCCTCAGAGTTCTCCCACGTTGGTGCCCAGGGGCCACCGTATGCTGCTCAAAGCCAGGGCTGCCGCAAGCTGGTTTCCAACAATCTCATCGACTACTCGTCCCAAGTGATCATTTCTCCTCCCAGCGACGGGTGGGTCACGGTGACGAATATTTCCCCTTCAGTGATTTCGGGCGACCGTCTGAAGAACCCCTTGGTCCTGGAGATAAACGGCATGGATATCAACGGCGGCTCTGGGTATACCACTGCGCCTCTCGATCTTGGCGGCACAGGAGGAGAGGCGACCAACGCTTCCGGCGAATCCTTTGTGGATCGATGCGCCGGAACCGAACTCGTACAAACCCAGACATTTCCCTACTTCGCCTACTCTTCAAGGTACTCTCGTCAGCAGTCGGGACAGACGACAACGGGCCTCAATGTTCCACAGAATACCGACGGGACCTACAGCATGGACGCACCGAACGTGTATCTGATTTCCGATGCGGTGGTTTTCCGCCCCGGAAACAGTATGAAGTTTCATCTCGGGTTCCCTGTAGGAGCCAATCCGACACTTCGTTTCTTGAGTGTGGGACGGGATATGCTGGTGCCCCAAACTGGTAACGTCTCGCTTTCCAAGTCACGCCGGACAGCGATCGTCCCTCTTTCGCTGTTGAGTGGAAAAGCCGAAACGATTTCGGCGGTCTCGAACAGTTCGTGGCTTATCGTCAAGCTATCTTCGGCCACCACCCCTGCAAGACTCACGCTCGAAACCGCCTTCGATCCTCCGGCAGGTTCAGTGGCTTCCGTACAGCTTGACCTCTCCAATCACGCGGTGACCACGCAGCACATCATCGTTACCTTCGGAGGTAATGCAAACGCCGCGACCGAGCCGGGGAGCCTACCCCCCACTCTCAACGCGCAAATCCCACACTCCCCGGAAATGTCGACGATTCTCCCGACCGCCAGAGAGAATTTGCCGGCAGCCGCGGATTGACGCCTTCCGAAATTGTTGCCCACCGCCGAGCAGTTATCAGTACGTCTAGTGCGTTCTCTGTCCGGGAGCTCAGGCCCATGTGAACAGTGAGCGTGGCCAGGATCATCAATGGTCCCAAGTCTTGCCGTCCCATGGTGATGCTGCGTCTGGCTCTGCAACCGTCACCTTGATCCGGTGAATCTGCTGATCCCATCCTTTGCCGGGTGCTGCGCGACTGCGCCCGGCAGAGAATTCCCGTTTTCCCAGGAAGCTCGCGCCCGCCTCAGGCGCAACTGACTGACTGCCCACGGCAAGCTGTGGTCCGCTTGAGGGCAAAACGAGAACTCTTTCAACCCGGCGGACCTGCTTCGCCAGATTGGAGCACTCGATGCACACCCATGTCTGCAACCCTGTGGTCCGACTCGCAAATACTGCCGTCCTGCGCGATACCGCTTTCCATTTGCGGTATCAGGTCTACATCGAAGAAAAGGGCTGGACGAACAGCCATGCCGACCATCGCAACCGGACCCTCTCCGAACCGTTGGACGAGACAGGCAAAATCTGGGTCGCCCTGTGCAACGGCAGGTGCATCGGCACCCTGCGGAGCAACTTGTTCTCAGAATGCTACGCGGCCTCGTACGGGATCCTGTACGATCTGGAATCCTTGAACGAGGACGGTACCGCCGCGTTACTCACCAATTTTGCTGTTGATTCAAGCCATCGGAATCTGCGGACCGCGATGACTCTCGTCAGAGCTACATTTGGCGAGGGCATTCGTCAGGGAGTGCAGACCGCCCTGTTGGACTGTGAACCTCAACTTGTGCCGTTCTATCGATGGCTGGGTTTCGAAGTGCACAAGGATCATGTGGCACATCCCGAATATGGACCGGGCGTTTGTATGAAGATGAACGTGGAACGGTGGACGGAACGTTTCCATGCTGCGTATCTCACGCACGTACGGAAACTTGGGTCCAATCTGGGTTCATTCGCTGGCGAATATCGCGGTGAAAGACGGGTGGAACACGCAGAACAAAGCTGAACGAGAACAGGGTAGTAGATCAGTTGCTGGTTCGGGACCAGGGGGTCGGAGGTTCGAATCTTCTCTCCCCGACCATCTTCGCGCTACTCGCAGCGCAACGCCTCCATGGGATCGACCTGGGATGCGCGTCGGGCTGGAATCCAGCAGGCCAGGACGCCTGTTGCCAGCAGCAGCAGAATGGTGGCTGCCAGGGTGACAGGGTCATAGGGCTTCACCACCGGCCACAGCTGCGACGCGACCGCCCGCCCCAGCAACAGGCTGACGGCCAAGCCTACCGCAACCCCTGCGAGAATCAGACGCAGGCCCTTGAGGATTACCAGACGCAGCACGCTGGCGCGCTCCGCGCCCAGCGCCATGCGGACTCCGATCTCGTGGGTGGTCTGGGCGGTGGAGTAGGCGAGCACGCCGTAGATGCCCACGGTGACCAGGACAAGCCCCACAGACCCGAAGATGATCATGAGCAGCAGTGCGAAGCGCGGTCCGGCGTAGAGTCGCTGGCTGATGGCATGATCGAGGGCGTCGGGGTACATGAGCGCCACACCCGGATCGGAGGCCCACACGGCCTGCTGCACCTCATTCATCAGCGCCATCGGAGACTGCTGGGCGCGGACGACGAGGTAGCGGAGTCCCGATTCGGTGGCGGTGAAGGGGACCCAGACCTGGGGCTGGATGGCCGCCTGCAGGCCGCCGCCGCCGTAGCCCGGAGCACCCTGGTTTGCGACGTCTCCCACCACGCCGACGATTTCAAAGGAAGGATCGCGGAGAGAATCGCCAACGTTCTTGAGATCAGTGAGGGTGACACGGCGGCCGATGGGGTCTTCTCCGGCGAGGTAGGTGGTGACGAACCTGCGGTTGACGACCGCGACTCTTCGGGCGTCGTGGATCTCCGCCGGAGTGAACGCACGTCCCATCTCGAGGGGCGTGCGCATGATCCGGAAGTAAGCTTCGCTGATGTCCTGCACCTGGGCATGAGCATCCTTGCCGAGCGATTTGCCGGAGAGCTCAACCCGGGTGTCGGGAGAGATGTTGGGCGGCACGGAGCTCGATTCCGCCGCATCCAGGACTCCGGGAATGGAACTGACCTTTGCCAGCACAGGAGCGAAGAACCGGCTCACCTGTTCTGGGGTTTTGTAACGATCCGGGGGCAGCAGCAGCATGGTCTTGAAGATGTGATCCGGCTGCACGCCCAGGCTCACCTGCCGGAGAGCCAGGAAGCTGTGCATCAACAGGCCGGCGCCGACTAACAGGGTCAGCGAAACCGCCACCTCGATCACCACGGCGGCGTCGCGCAAGCGCCCCGTCCGGAGGCCGCCGATGATGCCTCTTCCCGCGTCGCGCAGGGGATCGATGAGGTCGCGGCGCACGGCCTGCAGGGCTGGAGCCAGCCCGAAGATCAGAGGAGTGATGAAGGCCAAAGCCAGGGTGAAGGCGAGCACCTGGGCATTCAGTCCGATCACCGACTCGGCGGGGATGGAGTCCGGCGGCATGCTGACGACGATCAGCTTGAGGCCGCCCCACGCGATCAGCACGCCGAGGAGTGCTCCAGCGACGGCCAAGAGAAGACTTTCCACCAGCAGAAGGCGCACCAGCCGTGCCTGCCCTGCTCCGAGGACGGCGCGCAGAGCGAACTCCTTCTCGCGGGAGGTGGCGCGCGCCAGCAGCAGGTTGGCAACGTTGACACAGCCGATCAGCAGCAGGAATCCAACGGCTGCCAGAACGGTGTAGAGCGCGGGCTCCAGTTGTCCGGAGACCGAGTGGCCGATCTGCGCCACGACGACCTGGAACTGCGGAGGATAGTCCTGCGGGCGGGCGCCGGCCATGCGTCGGGCGATGCCCGTAAGGTCGGATTCCGCCTGCGTCATGGAGACGCCGTGCTTCAGCCTGCCGAGAAGGAACCAGCGCTCCGGCATGCCGGCAAAGCCCGTGGTCAAGCCGAGATGGGGTGTTCTGGGGATCCACAGATCGGCGTCGTACCAGCCGAAGCGCGGGGGCATGATGCCGACCAGGGTGCGCGCCGTTCCGTTCAGCACGTAGACCTTATTTAACACATTGGGGTCGCCGTTGAAGTGGCTCATCCAGGTCTTGTAGCGCAGCACGAAGACGGCCGGCGCTCCCGGATCGTAGTCCGCGGGTTGCAGGACGCGGCCATAGAGCGCGGGCATTCCGAAGAACTCAAACGAGCCCTGGCTCATGTCTGCGCCGTAGAGCCATTCCACGCCGGCGCCGTGCTTATAGAGCACGGGATCGTCGGCTGTTGCGATGACGCTCTCGAAGGACTGGTTCTGGCGGGCGATCTCGAGATACTCCTCCGCGCTGTACCCCTGACGGCCTTCGTCGGCAGCCTGGGTCGAGCCGTGGATACGCGGATAGACGATGTGGCGGGCATCGCGATAGGGAAACGGCTCGAGCAAAACGTTGTCGATCACGCTGAAGATGGCGGTGCTGGCGCCGATGCCGAGGGCGAGCGTGAAGATCGCGACCAGGGCAAAGCCGGGATTGCGCCGGAACTGGCGAAGAGCGTAGCGCAGATCCTGCCGAAGGCTCGCGAAGACGTTGCGCCTTCCGGCGCGAGGAGCGTCCGGCTCGCGCGGCGCACTGCGCTCTACCTCGTGCAGGCCCTGCGCCAGCAGATTGTCTTGATCAAGCTCCCCCAATGCCTCGCGGCGGGCCTCGTCGCCGGCCGCGCCGCCCGCGATCAGGTCGGCATACCGATCGTCGAGATGCTGGGACAACTCCTCGACGATCTCGCTCTTGCGGGTGGCGTCCAGTTTGAGGGATGAGAGCCGCGCAGCGATTTCCTCTTTCCAATCAGGCATGTTCCGCCTCCGTGATCCGGTTGACTGCTTCCACAAACGCCTGCCAGCCGCGCCGCTGCGCCGCCAATATCTTTTGTCCCGGGGAAGTAAGGCCGTAGTAGCGTCGACGGCGCTGCCCGCTCTTCTCGACCCATCGGCCCTGGATCCACCCACGCTTCTCCAGGCGGTAGAGCAGGGGATAGAGGGAGGCGGCATAGAAGCGGATAGCGCCGCCGGAGCGCTGCTCGATGAGCTTGGAGATCTCGTAGCCGTGCCGTGCCCGAGTCTCCACGAGAGACAAGATCAGGAGTTCGGCGCTCCCCTTCTTCCATTCAACTTCCACGGTCATTCATCGCCTCCATATATGGCGTCTCCATATATTGCTGGCGCGGGCCGCCGAAGTCAATTTGGAAGTGACGAGAGAACAGGGAATAGGGAACAGGGAACAGGATTTGCGGCTAACCGGGCAATGATGCCCAGATATGCGAGGGCGGCGAGCTAACGGGAGACGTCCGTCTCGTTGTCGTCGCCGTTGCGGTCGATCAGCTTGTTGAGGGGGTCGATGCCTGCGCGCGACGGCATCTGGTCCACAACAATCTCGAAGGTCTGTTTGCCATCGTGGACCCAACGCTTCTGGAGGTAGAGGGGCTTTTCCTCGTCTTTGGGGCCGGTGAAGACGCCGATGTCGATGAGGTCGTTGACCTTCATGGGGGTTTCGTTGCCGCTGCCGTCGGACTTCATCTTGTGCGATTCGACGACGAGAGTGACTTTGAATTTGTGATCGGCGGTGGGGGTGGCTTTGGCGGACTCGATGCGGTTGTCGTAGAGGACGATGTTCTCGAAGGAGTCGTCGATGAAGTATTGAAGGTTGTCGGGGGTCTGGGTGCGCAGTGCAGCGACGAACTGGCGGGTGTCGGGGTAGGGCGTTGACTGCGAGGTGCCGGCGTTGGCGTAGCGGTACTGCATGAGGAAGTTGTGCAGGGCGAGGTTCAGTCTGTCTTCGCCGATGTAGTCGGAGAGGGCATACATGATCTGGCCGCCCTTCTGGTACCAGACATAGGCCTCCTGTTGCACCTGGGCGAGGGGCTCTTCGCGGCGGACCTCGGTCCCGCGCCCGCGCAGATAGCGATCGAGCTCGTACTTGAGGAACTTGTGCATGTGGTCATCGCCATAGCGGTGGCGCATGGCCATCAGGGCGGAGTATTCGGCCAATGTCTCCGACATCATGTTGGATCCGGCAACGCGCGCGCCGATGAGCTGGTGTCCCCACCACTGGTGGGCGAGCTCATGATCGGTCACAAAGTAGGTGAAGTCGATATCGGTCGGCTTCTCCATGCGCTCAATGAACCCGAGCCCCTCAGAGTAGGGAACGGTGTTGGGGAACGACTGCGCGAAGTTCCGATAGCGCGGGAACTCGAGGATCCGGTACTGGCGGAACTGAAAGGGGCTGAACGCCTTCTCATAAAAGGCGAGGCCGGCCTTGGAGGCGTCGATCATGTCCTGCACGTCGAACTTGTGCGCGGGCAGGTGGTAGATCTCGATGGCGACGGGTCCTGCGGCTCCCTGGTAGGTGTCGCGGGTGACCTCGTAAGCACCCGAGATGTAGGCGAAGAAGTCGGCCATCTGCACGTCGCCCATGTCATAGGTGAAGTAATGGCGGCCGTTCTCGCGCCACTCCTTGACCAGGTAGCCGGGCGAGAGGGCGATCTGGTCGCCGGAGGTGCTGACGGTGGTGCGGTAGTGGATCCAGTCGGCCTGGGTGGTGAAGAGGTTGATAAGGCTGGCTTCCTTGTCGCCGCGGGCCGGCAGGAGCTCCAGTTCGCCGAGGTGCTCTTCGCGCCGGCGGCGCGGATCCGTGAGTTCGACGTTGGCGTCGTAGCCGATGGAAGGGAAGTAGCTGGAATCGAGGAAGGTGCCGTTGTAGGCCAGTTCGGCGCGCTCGTGTCCATCGTTGAATCCGCGGCTCAGGAAGCTCACCTTGAACGTCATGTTCAGGGTTTCGGCGGGGCCGAGCGGCTTGTCGAGCGCATAGATCATGTACATGTTGCGCGGGCTTGCGGACACGAGGTGGAAGGGCCGATCGAAACTCACTTCGCTGACTGACTGCTGTTGATTGGTGATGTGAATCTGGCTGATGGGCGCGGTGGTCTTGTTTTCGAGCAGGTAGTGCCCCGTGCCGGTGAAGGAGCGGCTGTCGGGGAGGATATCGATCTGCGAATCGGCGGTGAGAATCTTGGGTTGCGCAAGGTGCTCGTAGCGCTTGAAGTTCTTCTCGTAGTCAGCCTGAATGTCGCGGCGCTGCTTGTTGTCCAGGTACTGGTTTAAGACGTGAGTGTTGTAGTAGAACCACCATCCGCTTCCGGCGGCGAGAAGAAGGAAGACCGTGGCGGCGGGGACGAGCCCGAATGCGTTCTGCCCGAGCAGGCGGAGGCGGGCCTTCAGGGAGTTCTCGGCGCCGCGCCGCGCCAGGCCGATGGAGAGCACGCCCAGAAAGGCGGCGATGCTGAGCCAGTAGGCGATGGACCAGAAGAGCGGCTTGACGAAGTGGCCGTAGCCGTTCATGTCGGAGTAGGTATAGGGGGGCGTGGCTCCGAAGAGATAGAGGGTGTTCTCCCAGCCGTAGTTGTAGAGGATGGTCTGCATCAGGAACACGGCGATGACGATGGCGTGCCCGATGAACTTGTTGTTGACGATGGTCTGGACGAAGAAGGCCAGCAGAATGAAGATGAGCACCTGGGGGAAGGTGACGACGTAGAGCTCCTTGAAGTATTGGAGGAGCTCGTAATGGAAGTAGCCGGCGATGGTCTGCATGATGATGCCGCAGAGTCCGGCAACGGTGAGGAGCGCGATCTCGACGACACAGAGCGCGGTCAGCTTGGAGAGCCAGTCGACGGACTCGCCCATGGGCAGGGCATCATGAATCCCTTCAAACCGCGTGTCGCGCTCGCGCCACACCAGTTCGCCGGCGTAGAAGGTGGCCACGATGAAGAAGAAGAGCATGGCGCCGCCTTCGACGGCCTGGAGCATGAGATAGGTGACGGGCCAGACGTTGACGCCTTCCACGCGGCCCGCATAGTGGCCGTTGTTGAGGGCAACGCCGGCCATGAGGACCAGCAGAACCCAGAAGGGCACATCGCGCACGATGTTGCGAATGCGGAGGCGGGTGAGGCTGACGTACTGCGCAAGGGAGGTGGAGAAGCCGAACAGCTGGTGGACTACGGGAACCCGGGCGACGGCGCGGCTGCGCACCGGCTGGAACTCGTCTTCTTCCTGGGCGGCGCGTCGGGCGCGCCTGGTGCTGGCGCGGGCGGTGAGGGCCTCGAGCGACATGGGGAAGAAGCGCCACAAGAGCGCGAGGCACAGGACCGCCACGGTGATCCACAGCATGCGGTTGTAGAGGAAGACGCCGCCCGCGGCGTGGGGCGACCAGGAGTAGAGCAGGGTGTTCTTTTCAACGACGGTCCAGTAGCGGGTGATGGAGTCGTTGAGGACGATGCCGACGGGATCGAAGACGCCGGGCCAGAACAGCTTGGTGGCGCGGGTGGCACCGAAGGCGGCCAGACCCATCAGGTAGAGCATGAAGAGAGCCGCGCCCTGCAGGTACACGATGAAGATGCGGCGGGTGATGGCGGCGATGGCAAAGAACAGGGTGCCGGTAAAGAAGATCTGCACGACGACCAGCGAGAGGAATGGCTGGACGTACCACCACAGATGAATCGGCGCGATCCGGGTCTGATCGGCCGAGGGCGCGAAGGATCCTGCGATCTCGCCCAGCACCAGGCCGGAGAAGGCAAAGACCGTGGCGAGGAAGGAGCCCGCCCAGCGGCCGCCGAGATAGGCAAATTTGGTGATCGGCTTGGTGAAGAGAATCTGGGTGGTGTCGCGCTGAAAGTCGCGCAGGATGGACGTGCCGAAGATCGCGGCGACGATGATGAGCCCGAAGAAACAGGCAAACACGTCGTTGTAGAGGTTGGCATACGGTCCGTTCAGCAGCACCTTGCCATTTCCGGAGGCGATGGGGCCAAAGCTCTCCGACGCGATGCACAGGAAGGCGAAGAAGAACCAGATGCCGAAGTAGACGTAGGTGGAGATGCTCTTGAAGCGGAACTTCAGCTCGAACCGGAAGAATTCCCAAAAGAGTGGCATGACCGGACTCTCCAACCTAGTTGCTGGCCTTGCGCGCAAGGCTCAGGAAGTACACGTCTTCCAGGCCCGAATCCACAGGCTTGAAACCATCGCCGGGATTGGAATCCGAGTAGATGCGGACCTCGTGCTGGCCGGCGATCAGGTGCGTTGAGATGACCTGCATCTGCGATTCCAGGGCCTTCAGCTCGTCATCGCTGGCCGCCACCTTCGACCAGATCTTGCCGTCCAGTTCGGTGAGAGCCTCGGCGGGCGCGCCTTCCAGCAGCACCTTGCCCTTGGCGATGATGGCCATGCGCGGGCACAGTTCCCGGACATCGTCCACGATGTGCGTGGAGAGAATCACGATGACTTCGCGTCCAATGGAACTCAGCAGATTGAGGAACCGGTTGCGCTCCGCGGGGTCGAGCCCCGCCGTGGGCTCGTCGACGATGATCAGCTTGGGCTTGCCCAGCAGTGCCTGGGCGATACCGAAGCGCTGCTTCATTCCTCCGGAGTAGGTGCCCAGCGACTTCTTCCGCGCGTCCCACAGGTTGGTCTGCTGCAGAAGCGCATCGACGATCTCGCTGCGCTCCTTCTTGTCGGTGATGCCCTTCATCACGGCCAGGTGATGAAGCATGTCGACCGCGGAGACCTTGGGATAGACCCCGAACTCCTGCGGAAGGTAGCCAAGGATCTGGCGGACCTCTCGCTTATTGGCCAGCACGTCCATGCCATCGAGAACGATGGATCCGGAGTCCGGCGCCTGCAGGGTTGCGATGGTCCGCATCAGGGTGCTCTTGCCGGCGCCATTGGGGCCGAGAAGGCCGAACATATGGTTCCCGATGGTGAGGGAGATCTCCTGGAGCGCTTTCACTCCATTCGAATAGGTCTTGGAGAGACCGGAGATGGTCAGAGCCAAGGCTTTGAACCTCCTGAGATTCCTGGTGCTCGCTGGGGAAGTCGGGTCGCGAAGATGCTGGTCGGAATGCTATCACGCTATTTGGCGCGAGGATACAACTAGCCGATGGAGACGCACACCGCGGCTGAGGAACCACTCGGTTCGGGCGGTACGCAGAAGCTGGGGAAGGATCAAACCGGTCACGCTACCCAAGGCGAAGTGAGGGAGCCGGAGGCGTTGGACCTGGCGAAGCGGGGGGGCTTGCTTGCGACGCAGGGCGCGACAAGGAGGTCCGCCCCGCGGCGCACCCTGGTCTCGGCTCGAGAGACCTGGGTGCGCCGGCTATTGGCGGCCGCCGGCGATGGAGGGAATGATCGAGAGCGTGTCCGAAGCAGCCACCGGGGTGCGCTCCTTCTCGGGCAGGTAGCGCACGTCTTCATCATTCACGTACAGGTTGACGAACGCGCGCAGCTTGCCTTCGCCGCTGAACAGATGCTTGCGCAGGTCCGGATGAGCGCTGGTGAGAGCGTCCAGTGCTTCCGCGATGGTTGAGGCGCTTACTTCTACTTTGTCTTTGCCGCCCGTGTAGTTGCGAAGCGGCGTGGGGATAAAAATTGTCATGAGATCAGCCCTTGCTTGCGAGATTTTTTAAGTGCGGTTCTTGTTGCGGTGGCGCGGCGGTGCGCAGGTATGGCTTCACGGTCTTGTAGCCAGGAAAGAGCTTGTCGGCCTCTTCATTGGAAACGGCGCCGCTGATGATAATGTCGTCGCCCTGGCGCCAGTTGGCCGGGGTTGCGACGCGATGGTTCGTTGTGAGTTGGATGGAATCGAGCACGCGCAGGATCTCGTCGAAGTTCCTGCCGGTGGACATGGGGTAGGTGAGGGTGAGCTTGATGCGCTTGTCGGGCCCGATCACGAACACGCTGCGCGCAGTGGCGTTGAGGGCGGGGGTGCGGCCCTCGCAGCTGTTGCCCGCATCCGCCGGCAGCATGTCATACAGCTTGGCGATGCGCAGTTCGGGGTCGCCGATCATGGGATAGTTCACGGCGTGGCCGCTCACATCTTCGATGTCTGAGGCCCATTTGCTGTGACTGGTCACCGGATCGACGCTGAGGCCGATGATCCTGGCGCCGCGTTTGGCGAACTCTTTCTCCAGGCCCGCCATCGCGCCCAGCTCTGTGGTACAGACCGGGGTAAAGTCCTTGGGGTGCGAAAACAGCACCGCCCACCCATCGCCGATCCACTCGTGAAAGCGGATCGGTCCGTGTGTTGTCTCTGCTTCGAAATCCGGTGCTATGTCATTAAGGCGGAGCGACATGATGCATCTCCCTGGGGGTATCTCGGGTTTTGGGATCGGCCGCAAAATACAAAACCCGCCGGCGAAGCGGCGGGCGATTATGAGAACGGCTGATCGATGGTCAGATCTCGCGGACACTCACCCGCCCGGCGCTGCAAAGACAGCGACAACAGGTGCGGGTTGAAGACGCTTTCATCATGCCTGCGAGCGCAGCCGAAGTGCACAACTGCGATTCATGCTCAGGCTAGAACCTGGGCGAAGGCGCTGTCAACGGGAGGAGCCGATCCCGGGCTTGCTCAGGGGAAGGTCAGAATGCTCCGCATCATCCTGGACGGATTCGATGGGAACCTCAATGTAGTGGATGCGCCGCTTGGGGGCCGGCCGGGTTTCCTGAGGCTTCTTCTTGCGGCCCGAGAACAGGAAATCGAGGCGGAACATGGCCACCACCCACGCCAGAGCGGCAATCAGTCCGAACAACCAAGCCCCGGCCCCGGTGGCCGGAGGGGTTCCGGCAAAGATTGCGATGTTCATCAGGGTTCCCATTTGTCCTGCAGGTATGGTGTCGGTTGCGGTGCGAACGTATCAGGCCGGCGTTGAATCTATCTATTAACGGCAGAAATGCAAATTCAGTTTAGCCCTGCTTCGTCTCAATTGTGTGAATCCTCGTCCCATTACCCGCCGCAGCCGAGCACAGAAGTATCCAGTACTTTCGGGTGAGGAGAAGAATTCCGGCGCGTGACAGTGACGATGCGTCGGACTTCAGCCGGCGGAGGGGAGCCGCGGCGCTTGCCTGCGGGCGAGCGCGTAGAGAACGGGCCCGCCCAGTGCGATCAGGAGAGAGAACAAGAGCGCCGAGATCGGCCGTCCGGCCAGCGTGACCTCATCCGAGCGGGAGACGTAGAGCGCATAGCCGATAAGAGCGGTTGGGGTGGCCCCGAGTGCGATCGCCATTGCAAGACTCCCGGCTCGAAATGGCCGGGACATCTGCGGTTCTCGGATCCGGAGCACTACCAGAGCGACGAATTCCAGCACCAGGCTGGAGCCGTAGAGGACCAGGTCGATGGAGATGAGCTTTTCAAAGGGCAGCTTCAGGGCCAGGGCCCAAGCCAGCCCGCAGAGCATCACGCTCACCCACGGAACCCCGCGCTGATTGCGTTTTGCGATCCACGGCGGCAGCATGCCGTCCTCCGCCATGGCCATGGGCAGCCGCGAGTAGCTCATGACCAGCGCATTGAACATGCCCGCGCCGGTGATCACGCCTCCGGCGGCGACCGCCATTCCGAGGAGCGGGCCGCCAAGGTCCCGGGCCGCCGAGGTCCAGTCGCCTGTTTCAAAGCTGCTTACGGAGAGGCCGGCCAGCGCCATCGCCGCCAGGGGCAGGATGTACGTGGTCGCCACTAAAACGGTGGAGAAAAGCATCGCGCGCGGATACGTCCGGCGCGGATCGTGGACCTCCTCGGCGATGGTGGAAGCGTTATCCCAGCCCATGTAATTCCACATGGCCACCAGCACGGCGGTGGAAAGAGCCGCTCGCGACGCGGGGCCGCTCCACTGCACGGCCGGGTGCGCACTCAGGCCGCGTAGGAATCCGAGGGCAACGAAGACCGCGAAAGGGGCCAGCAACAGCGCGGACATGCCCACGGAACCATCGCCCACGGCGGGCGCTCCGCGGAGATTCCAAACGCAGCAAACTGCTACCACCCCCAGAGACCAGGCGTAGCCGCGCCACCCGGCCGTGAGGGCTGGGTCGAATTTGCCCAGGTAGCTCACCACGAAGGCCGGGTAAATGGCCATGTCGAAGATGCTGGCCGCAAGCGAAAGCCAAGCCTCCTGAAAACCCCAGAACGGGCCCATGGCGCGCCGCACCCACACGTAGAATCCCCCTTCGCAGGGGATGGCGCTGGCGAGTTCTCCAATCATCAGCGCGGTGGGAAGACTCCAGAACAGCGGGAGTGCAAGCAGGATGACGATGGCGCGCGCGTAGCCGGCTCCCCCAAGGATGTCCTCAATGGCATAGGGGCCGCCCGAAACCATAAAGAAGGTGGCGGCGACCAGCGGAAGAAGGCGCATCTTCCTTGCCCGGCCGCCGGACCGGCCTGGCCCCGAGACGGCCTGCTGCTCGCCGGGGAAGGAGGCGCGGCCTGGCCCCGGCACTTCAGTGCGCATGCTTGTGAATCTAATGGAAGATGTGCCCGCAGCAAAATCGCCGCGTTCGAGTACCGCTGCGCCGGTCGTCATGAGGCAAAGGAGCCGCCACAGGTGCCGCCAGGCGGAGATTTCGCGGCTTTCGTCGCCGCAAAGCAAAGGTCGGATCGGAATTCCGGTATAATCCGACACAGACCATTGGAGAGATGGCCGAGTGGCTGAAGGCGGCGGTTTGCTAAACCGTTATAGGGGCTAAAACCTCTATCGGGGGTTCGAATCCCCCTCTCTCCGCCAGGTTCCCGCCTGCGCTTGCCTTACCGAAGAGACGAAATCCGTAAAGCCAGCGCTCGGCCCACCCGTCGAGGGATAGTGGAGCTTGACCCGAACGGCAGTCCTCACCATTCCAGATGCAGAAATGAAACTCCCTCCCGCGGCAGATCGGTCGTAATGCGCAATTCCCCGTTCTTCACCTCGAGCCACACGGGCGAGGTGCCGAGCTGGATCTGCCCCGCGGCCTTCAGCTCCGCGTACTGATCCGCTGAAGGATTCTGCGGAGAGCCCATCTTCCGCCATACGGTGTAGGCGTTGCTGTGGGTGTCATCGATGCGATAGTGCTGCAGCAGCACGCGGCTGACGCCTGCCGGAATTCCTTGAACCGTCACGGTCACTGGCGCAGACGGCGCGGGCCGGTTGACATCGTGATAGTTCCACAACAGAATACCGGCCTGCTGGCTCGACCGGGTCGCGAACGCATCGATCGCGGGCGCCTCTCTCACGCCGGTCTGCAGCAAGGTTTCCAGGGGAACCGCGCCCGAGCTGCTGGTTCTCACCCGATCGCCGGAGAGCATCCCGAGCATGCGGAACAGGTTCAATATCGGCTTATCGATCCCATTCGTGGCCAGGGAGCGGAAACCCTCGAAATAGTCTTTGCCCTCGAACTCGAACGACCAGCTCAGCATGGAGATCAGGTTCACCCCATGCCGGTCGGCCAGTTCGAAGATGCTCTTGTACGCCGCGGCCGTGTAGGCGGGGTACAGTGTGCCATTCCGGTAATTGTTCGCGGGGTTCATCTTGGATGAACACGCCGCGCATCCCTCCGGATCGGCCTCGCTGAGAATGATGGGCAGGTTGCGAAACTTGGGAAAGCTCGCCACCAGCTCGAAGCCTTTGTCCACATCGATCAGCTCGCGATTCAGGCCCATGGTCACCACGCCCTCCGCGATCTTCGGAGAACCCTTGGCGTGAAAAGAGATGAAGTCGAGCGGGACCTCGCCGCCTCCCGCCGCACTCCGGCCGGAGTTCACATGCTCCAGAAAGTTCTTGAGGAACGTGTAGGCCTTCTCTCGGCCGGGACTGGTGCTGGCGGGGCCGCCCACCTTTGCCTCCGGCAGCGCCGCGCGCACCCCGGCAACAGCGTAGTCATACAGCTTCCAATACTCCTCCGGCGTTGTGTGCCAATAGTCAATGTCCGGCTCGTTCCACACCTCGAAGTACCACGTAAGCACGGCCTCCCTTCCGTAGCGCTCCACCAGGTGTGCTGTCAGCACGCGGACCAGTTCCTCCCACTTGCCATAATCCTTGGGAGGATTGTTGGACTTGCCTGAGACGGTCGACTGCGGAAAGTGGACCTGGTACGGCTCGTGCCGGTCGCGCAGATCCGCAGCCAAATCCTTGGGCATGAAACCCAGCTCCACCAGCGGCCGCACGCCCGCTTCTCGGTAGGCGTCGAAGATCCCATCGATGATTTTGAAGTCGTAGACCGGCTTGCCGCTGGAATCTTCGCTGTAGATACTCGTCGAACTGAACTTCAGCTCCGGCATCCCGTCCCCTGAAGTCAGCAGGTGATGAACACGAATGTAGACCGGCGCGGGACTAAGGTCGTGCAACTCGCGCAGGAGTTCGCGCCCATGGCGCATTGTTGTGTAGTTGGCCTCGTCATAGCCAAACCAGCGATAGATGGGAACGTAGGCGCCCACCTTCTGATCAAGCTCAACGGTGATCGAGACGGGTTGCGCGTTGGTCTCCGCCGCGGGCGCCGCAACCGTCGCCTGCGCCTGCCCGTTTGATGCGGCATGCGCCGGAAAGATCGTGACCGCCGCTCCTAATAGCATGCCCTGCAAGATTTGTTTCATCCCGTCTCCCGTCCCTGCGCGGCTGGAGCGCGCTGCCGCCGCGAGGGCGATTCGCCTGGAGATATGCTACGTCTCCAGCCTGCATTTGCCGCCTCGCCATGGCATTTGTATAGTGGGATGGTTCTCCGTGGCACTCGTAAG
Organism: Acidobacteria bacterium AB60; assembly: GCA_008682415.1. Lineage (GTDB taxonomy): Bacteria > Acidobacteriota > Terriglobia > Terriglobales > Acidobacteriaceae > Telmatobacter. Next base: position 21,523 of record VANK01000015.1, read on the forward strand.
CTCTTCGCTCATCTCACTCGATCTCGCAGCACGAAAGAAATCTGCATGAAGCCGTCAATAGTTCTCTTCGGAGCAGCCCTCGTCTTCTCTCTTGCCGTGCCGCGCGCGCTTGCGGCGACATCGTGTGCCGATCTCGCAAACCTCAAGCTTGATGGCGTGGAGATCAGCAAAGCGGTTGCCGTGGACGCGGGGTTCATGGTTCCGCCGCCTTATCCGGGCGCTTCCGGCATTGGGCCTCTGCCGGTGCACTGCCGCGTGGACGGCGTGATCAACCGGCGCAAGGGAGCGGGCGACGCGGAATTCGGCATCGGCTTCGCGGTGGCCTTGCCCGCACCCGGGGCGTGGAACGGCGACCTCCTCATGCAGGGTGGCGGCGGAGGAAACGGCGTGGTCTCCTATCCCGCCGGCGCCAGCTATGCGGGCGATGAAATCGGGCTGGCCCGCGGCTTCGCCGTTGCGAGCACCGACACGGGGCACAAGGCGAAGACCGGAGGCTTCGACTTTTCTTTCATGCGCGACCAGCAGGCTTACCTCGACTTCGCCTACCAGGCGAACGCGGAAGTCGCCGGTATCGCCAAGCAGATTATTGCGCAGTACTATGCCAAGTCGCCGGGCTACTCCTACTTTGTCGGCTGCTCTACCGGCGGCCGGGAAGGCATGATCCTGTCGCAGCGCTTTCCCCGCGTATTCAACGGCATCGTCTCCGGAGATCCGGCCATGCGCACCGGCCTCTCCAACGTCGCCATCGGGAGGTGGATTCCTATCGCTTACAACCAGGCTTCTCCGAAGGATCCCTCGGGCAGGCCGCAGATCGAGAAGTTCCTCACCGACAACGAGCGCACTCTGTTCATGAATGCCCTCATGAAGCAGTGCGACGCGAAGGACGGAGTGGCCGACGGCATGATCTCCGACCCGATGGGATGCGACTTCGATCCGCAAGTGGTCGCCTGCAAATCCGCGCAGACCGAGGAGTGCATCGCTCCCGAGAAGATAGCCGCCATCAAAAAGGCCTTCGCGGGGCCAAAGAACTCCTATGGCACGCAGATCTATCCCGGCTTTCTTTATGACACCGGGATCACGATGAACGGGTTCGCGCCCGGACTGCTAAACCTTGGCGCCCACGGGCTCTTCGGTCCCTACCCCACGGCCACCGAGATCGACGTGGACAAGGAGGCGCTGCACGTCTCGGATCCCTTGGTCGAGCCGGCCTCGACGAACCTTTCCTCGTTCTCCGCGGGCGGGGGAAAGCTCATCTTCTTCCACGGCGACAGCGATCCCTGGTTCTCGCCCCTGGATACGCTGGGGTACTACAAGTCGCTGGCGGAGACCAATGGCGGCCCCGACAAGGTCGCCGAGTGGAGCCGCATGTTCCTCGTCCCCGGCATGGCCCACTGCGGCGGAGGTCCCTCTCTCGATCACTTCGATATGCTTACCGCCGTGGTGAATTGGGTAGAAAAAGGAGTCGCCCCCGACGCGGTGATCGCCACCGGCAAAGCCTTTCCGGGCCGCAGCCGCCCGCTCTGCGCGTACCCGCGTCATGCCCAGTATCTGGGGAGCGGCGACACCCAGGACGCGCGCAACTTCCGCTGCCAGTGAGATCTGTCGTTTCTCACGAAACGGTACATGCCCCTTCGTCACCATCGTTCTTGAGCGAGCTCCGGCATCGGCGACCCCGCTGCCGGTTTGCGCGTAGTTCGTCAGGGGATGGGATGAGCAGATTCTGGCTGAGCGACGAAACCAATAACTCGACTGAATTCTTTACCGTAGGCAGCACGCTATTTATTGAAGGCCGGGGCCTCCATCCCTCCACCCTGTACGACTTCCATCTTCTCGACCAGGCCGGAGAAGAGCCGCCCACCCTTCTCGCCCGATACGCGGCCGATCGCAGCGGGGTGCTGGCCGCTATTCCGTTGATACCAAGCGTGGGCGCGCACGTTCGCGGCGGTGGCGCGAAGCTGGCGCCGTCCACTTCCAGGCTGGCTGACCGGAATCGCTACCTTATTCACGCACGGCCATGCGGCATAACTGATGAACGGGGAGAGGATCTCCCCTTCACCCTAACCCTCCGCCACAAGTCGCGCCGGGTCTTCGCGTGCGATGCCGAGGGGCATCCTCTCACCGGGATCGAAAAGGGAGAGGGCCCGCTGATGACGGCTCTCCGCAACTTTCCCCGGGGAGGAGTGCGTGTCTACCTCGTGCCCCACCAGGAGGGATGGCAGCTCGGTGATCCCATTCAGCCCGTCAAAATGCGGAACGGCAGACCCTGCAGCTGGTTCTTCTCCCACGATGGCGCGGCACGGCGGGTAGTCCGTCTGGCAGAGAGCCGGGAGATCCCCGCAGGCTCGTACCAGCTCATCGCCCGTTCGTTGTCGCCCGGGTGGCACGACGCCGAGTCGTTTTTGCTGCAGGACGACATCGTCTCCGATCGGCACTCCGCTTCCCTCGTGGTTCGCCTGCCGTTCATCAACCCTCTGCAGGACTGCGAGTCTCTCGCACTCGCTAGACCCGCGCAGCCTTCCATGACCACGCGGCCCTGGATGAAATTAGAAAATCACTCGAGTATGGGAACTGAAGTGTATGCTGCCTTTGATCTCGATTCTTCGCCTGCCGGGCACTCCGGAAAAGGCGCCGTGATCTTTGTGATCCGGAGCAGGGTGGCGCTGGCGGCGCATGCGCCCCGCGCCCTGCGAGCCTGCGAAGCTGAACGCTGAGTCGCCGGCTTGCGTCCGTTGCGCACCTCGCAAGACGCGCAACCCTCAGGCACTGTCCGCCGAGAAGAACCTGCGATCGCCACGCCGGCGCTCTCTCACGATGCGCATCAAGACGCGGCCTCTCTCAGGCACGGCAAGCGTATTTCCGTCCTGCCGTCGACCAGAGGTGTAACATGGTCAAGTCGATACAAGAGGAGAAGAGCGGGCTTGCAATTTGAGTCATTTGACGCGACTTACGTGGCGAGGCTCCGCGCGGCGGATGGCCCTACGCTGGAGCATTTCGCGTCTTATTTCGGGGAACTTATCCAGCTCAAATTGCGTTCCCGGGTCGAATCTCGCGAAGTGGCCGAAGACCTCCGTCAGGAGACCTTCACCCGCGTCCTCACGGCGCTGCAGGCCGAGGGGGGCGTGCGCCACGCGGAACGTCTCGGAGCGTTTGTCAATTCGGTTTGCAATAACGTGCTTCTCGAGCACTATCGGTCACGCGGAAGAACAGAATCCCTGGAGGCCCGGGAAGAATTCTACCCCGTCGCCTCCGGCTCTCCCGACGCGCTCAGCCGCGTCCTCTCCCAGGACGAAATCAACATGGTGCGCAAGATCCTGGACAAGCTCGGCGAACGCGACCGTGCCGTGCTGAAATCCATCTTCCTCGACGAGAGAGACAAGGACGAGGTCTGCCGGGAGATGGGGGTGGGCCGCGAGTACCTGCGCGTGCTGCTGCACCGGGCCAAGCAGTCCTTCAAGGCGGTGTATGTGAAAAACGCCACGGCGCCGGGACCGCAGCGTCGCGCAGACCCGCAATCTTTTCAGAATCTCCGCAACCTCGCCCTGAATCTAGAGGACTTATCCGCCAAAGGTCCCAGAAGTACCGTGAATCAGCAATCCGAGTGACACGACTGCGCCGGTTCTGCACTATACCTTCGAGGCTAGTGCGAAGGCATTGAACATCATGACTCATATGGAAGCTTTGCAAACGTTTGCCGCGGAACGATACCTGCTGAACGAGCTGTCAGGCCGCGAACGCGATGAATTCGAAGAGCACTTTTTCGAGTGCCAGGAGTGCGCCCTGGACGTGCGCGCCGGCGCGGCGTTCGTCACCCAGGCGGGAACAGAACTGCAGTCCTCGACGCAGGCCGCTCCCGAGCCCAAGCGGCGCCCCTTCTTCTCTTTCTTTACGTTGCCCCTGGCAGGCGTGCTGGTCGCAGCCATGGCCGCGCTGCTGATCTATCAGAATGTCGTCACCCTTCCCAGGCTGCGGGGCGAGATCGCGACGGCCGAAGCGCCCGCCGCCATCACCGCAACGCCCCTGATGGGGGCGGCCACCCGCGGCGAAGACGTGCCCACCGTCAGCGCCACTGCGGGTCATCCGCTGTATCTCAACGTCGATGTCCCCACCGACGACCGCTATGCCGGCTATACCCTGCAGGTCTCCGGGGCGGACGGGTCCCATGTGGCGAGCATCAATATCTCCCCGGAGCAGGCAAAGAACACCCTGCTCGTTCGGATTCCCGCCGCGGAGCACTCCGGCGGAATCTATACTCTGGCCATCGAAGGCCTGCAGGAGGCCGGCATGCCCGGCGTCCAGATCGCGCAGTACCGCTTTCGGGTCCTGAACGCAAACTGATCGCCGAATCAGGAGTGACCATGGAAGACTCGCATCGCTTTCACTACTACCACGCCGACGCCAACGCCCTCGGGGGCACGATCCACCGGCCCCTCAAGAAGGTGATCCCCACGCAGGCGTCCATCTCCTTACCCGCCGCGGGAGGCTTCTCCTCCTCCCACTCCGGCGCCTTCCACTTCGAAAACCTGATCTCCTGCCGCGCCTCTTCCTGCCGCGTCTCCGGCTCGGTTGACGAAAAGAACGGCGATGCCACCACGCTCGTCACCGCCGTGGTCGAGGGCCTCAATTTGCTCGACATCGTGACCGCCGACCGCATCGTCTCCCAGATCTCCACCGAGCGTCCTGTCGAAGGCCACTGCCCCCGCGTCACCTTCGTCGGCTCTCAGTTCATCGGCCTGCGCATCGCCGGCTTCGACGTCAAGCCAGATATCAACCTCGACGTCCTCGCGCCGCCGTATGATGGACCGAAAGGCCCATGGCTGAAGAACAAGGCACTCCTCAAAACCGCACGCGACCAGCACGCCAAACGAACCTCCGGCCCGCACAAGGAGCCCGCCTGGCTGAAGGGCCGCTATGGCTGGATCGGCTCGGACCAGGAGATCGCCGAACACGGCCGCATCCACGCCTCGCTCGTCGATGGCTTCGACGGCAAGTTCCCGGGCAAGGCCTATGGCCACATCATCGAGATCCCCGGGGTGGGCCGGTTCTTCTTCGGCGAGATCAACATGTACGACCACATGTACCGCCTCACCATGGTCCGCGCGGAAATCGGCTCTCCCACCGGAGCAGCTCTGAGCGGCGGAACCACCGGCTCCAACGGTGGTTCGACCGGACCGTAGGGATTCTTCTCCTCGCGGTGCTGGCCCTGGCCGGCACCGCCGGCTGTCATAAGCCACAGGAAGCCCCCCAATCGCCGCAAGCCCTCTACGACTCCATCCGCGCCCGCTATGTCCACGGGGATCTCTCCGGTTCCCAGGTTGCCGCGGATCAGGCCGTTGCCCGCTTTACCCCCGGCGATCCCGCCTGGGAGTGGCGCTTCCGCTTCCTCGATGCCAGCATCCGGCTCTGGCAGGGCAAGAGCGCCGAGGCCCTGGCCCTCATGCAGAAGGAGCTCCCCGCGTCGCTGCCGCCCGCGGAGTTCGCCGTGCAGCGCTACGAACTGCGCGTCTTCGCCTTCACCCGGCTGGGCAAGCTTGCTCAGGCGGAGGCAGAGGCCCAGCAGGCCCTGAAAATCTCCGCCGACACTCACTCCCCCTTTCGCGCCGAGGCCTGCCTCGCGGCAGGAGTCGCTTATATTGAGTTGAACGAGTTGCCGGAGGCTGCCAAAATCCTTCGAGAGGGCCGCGAGGCTGCTCATTCGCGTTCTGACACCTTCCTTGAGGCCACCTTCCTCGCCAACCAGTCGGTCGTCGCTCTTCGACAAGAGCACTACGATGAGGCATTCGAGGCTCTGAACAACGCGACCACTCTGGCGCGAAGTATAGATGCCAAGCTGAGGCTAGAGAACACGCTTGGTAATACTGGCTGGGCCTATCACGAGATTGGGGATCACGAGCGTGCGCGGGCAAGCTTTGTCGAAGCGGCGGCGGAGGCGGAGAAGCTTGGCAACCAGCTTGACGAGGTCCGCTGGCTCAACAACCTTGGTGTTGAATTGGGCGCCCTCAACGATCTAAATGGCGCAGAGGCCGCGTTTAGAAGGGCTCTCTCTCTGGCACAGTCAATTCAAAGCGATCGCGAGACTATCTCTATAGAGATGGGCCTCGCTGCGGTGCTGTATGACCGCGGTCAATATGCAGAAGATAAGAAAATATGCGATGCAGCTCTCCCGGCAGCTCACTCAAATCACAACTTCGCTACTGAATTGGATCTCTTGTACCTAAAGGGATTGCTCGCCGAAAAGGGAGGCGACGTCGAAGAAGCTGAGGCCGATTTCCGCGAGCTCGATAATCACCCTCAAGCCCAACCTTTGCACCGGCTCGATGCTGAAGATTCGCTCGCTGGGCTCTTCGATGAAAAAGGTCGAACACAACTTGCCGAGATATGGTATCGAAAGGCGGTTAACACATTCGAAGCACAACGAGCGACGATCCGAAACGAGGAATCGCGTCTTCCGTTTTTCGCGAACGCAGAAGCTATGGTTTACCCCGATTTCGCACAATTTCTCATTCATCATCATCGGGAGGAAGAAGCTCTCAAAGTTGTAGACTTCGCCAGGGCACGCGCACTTGAAGAAGGGCTTAGGCTGAATCCAACAAAGATCGGCTCAACCTTTGGCGATCCCGGGCTGAATCCGCGCAGCTTGGCCGCCCGGCTCCACGCCACCCTGATCGAGTACTCGCTCGGGGAGAAGGAGTCCTGGATGTGGGTCGCCACGCCCGCCCGGCTCCAACTCTTCCGCCTTCCCGCCAAAGACAAGATCGCCGCCGAGGTGGCGGCCTATCGCAAGGCCATCCTGCACGCCGACGACGTTCTCGCTGCGCGCAATGCGGCAGGCATCGCTCTCTACGACTCTCTCATCGCCCCCGCCCAGAACCTGATTCCCCGGCAATCGCGGGTCATCGTCCTTCCCGACGGCGTTCTCAACGAGTTCAACTTCGAGACCCTGCTGGTCTCAAAACCGGAGCCGCACTTCTTCATCGACGACGTCACCCTGGAGAACGCCAACTCGCTTCGCCTTCTCAACTCCTTTGCCAGCCATCGCCCCGCAAAGAAGAACCCCAACCTCCTCTTGATTGGAGATCCCGTTCCGCCCGCCGGGCAGTTCAACGACCTCCTCAACGCTCCCCAGGAGGTCAGCGCCGTCGCCGATCACTTCCCTCCGGATCGCCGGACCGTGGTCACCGGAGAGCGCGCCTCGCCCGTCTCCTACGGCAAGAGTCACCCCGAGGAGTTCACCTATATTCACTTTGTAGCCCACGGCACGGCCAGCAGGCTGGAGCCGCTCTCCTCGGCGATCGTCCTCTCCGGCAATCCCGACAGTCCGCAGAACTATCGCCTTCTGGCCCGCGACATCATTCACAACCCGCTCGCCGCGGACCTGGTCACCATCTCCACCTGCTACGGATCAGGATCGCGGGAGTACGCCGGCGAAGGCTTGCTGGGCCTCTCGTGGGCCTTTCTCCGCGCCGGAGCGCACAGCGTGGTCGGCGCTCTGTGGGAGGTCAGCGACCTCTCCACCCCTCAGCTCATGGACAAGCTTTACGCCGGGATGCAGCACGGCCTTCCGCCTGACGATGCCCTGCGCCAGTCCAAGCTGGCACTCGCGCACGCGCAGGGCACCTTCCGCAAGCCGTTTTACTGGGCGGCGTTTCAGGTCTACGCCGGTTCCTGACCTGTTGCCGCAGACGTCTTCTACTTCGCCGGCGGGTTGTCCAGCCGCAGGAACCGCGCCGCGTTGTTGTACAGAATGTCGCGCTTCTCCTCGGGACTCAGGTAGTCCGCGTTTTGAATCACGCTGATGGAGTACGCCATCAGCTTCGGCCACTCCAGCTGGTCGGTCCCGAACATCACGCGATCCTCGAAGCCCGCCTCCACCAGCCGCTGGATATAGCGGTTGACCTCCTTCAGCGGATAGCTCCAGATCAGGCCCGCCACATCGACATACACATGCGAGTTGGCTTGCAGCAGCGTCAGCATGTTGTCGATCATCGGGTACCCTGCGTGCATCACCTGGACGCGCAGCTTGGGATGGCGCGCCAGAAGCTCCTCCAGCAGCAGCGGATTCCCCATCGAGCCCCGGAACTTGGGCATGGCGATATTCGCGCGCCCCGACCCGCCCGTCCCCATATGGATCGCCACCGGAATATCCAGCTCCTCGGCCAGCGCGAAATACTGGTCCACCGAAGGATCGCTCGGCGACAGCCCCTCGTACTGCAGCCCGATCTCGCCCATCACCTTGAACCCATCGCTGGTGAAGTCCTTGCGCAGCTCCTCCAGCGCCACGCGCTTTCCCGGTGTCATGCCTTCGTTGAAGCTGGTCCCTGGAATTACGCGGCCCGGCGCGGCCTCTCTCCACTTCTGCACGCTCTTGGGATCGCCGAAGACCACGGCCGTCACGTTGAGCCGTTCCATCTCCGCCACCACGTCCTTGAGGTACGCGCCCTTTGCCGAGGGATACAGCTTGGGCGTGCACTCCTCCTGGCTCCAGCCAAAAGTCGTCTCCTTCGTCTTCGGATCAGAGGCCAGAAACTTGGATTCGTTGGGGCACATCGGACCCAGCCCAGGAAACGACTCGTCCATCGCGTGCACGTGCACGTCGATCACGGGAGGAACATTGACGCTCGTGTTCTGAGCGAGGGAACTGTTGGTGCAGAGAAGAACAAGCGAGCTGCAGACGAATACAATCTTGGGACCATGCAATGACACGGACATTCTCCTTCGCGCTGAAACTATGGACTCTCGATTCGACTGCCCACTATATCGATGCCGGTGGGCTCGCGTAAATTTCGGTTTTTGCTGCGCGGCGATCGGTTTTCGTGAATGCTCAGCGCCCCAACCCGCGCACTCGTGATTGCGCGGCGATCTCGTTCTGCAGAACTGCAAGAAACCGCTCTGCGGCCGGAGACAGCGAACGGTCCGCCCGCCACAGCGCACAGATCTGCCGGCTCATCGCGGGCTTCCGGATCGGGATGCGCACGACCTCGCCCTTGCTCTCGTCGCCCGCCGACTCCGGGAGGATCGCGACACCCAACCCGCGTCGCACCAGTCCCAGGGCCGTGGGCATGTAATTAGTCTCGTGCCGGACGGTGATCGCGATCCGCGCCCGGGCAACTGCCGCCTCCACCATCCGTCGCACGCTGCTCTCGCGATTCGGCAAAATCAACACGTGCTCGGCCAATTCCTTCAGGCTGATCTCCCGATGCTTGGCCAGCGCGTGGTTGGAGGGCGCAAACGCCGCCAGCCGGTCTTCATAGAGCGGCGTGGCCCGGATATCCCTATCCTGGCGGCTCGCCGTGCCCAGCCCGAAGTCCACCGTACGTGCCGCCACCATCTCCCGCACCCGGTCTGCCACCACGTCGTGCACGGAGAGGCGCACCTCCGCATTGGCGCGCAGAAAAGCTCGCATGGCGCGCGGAAGAAGATCCGCGGCGATGGAGGGTAGCGCCGCAATCGCGATGCTCCCGGTGCGCACCGCCGTAATATCGCGCGCATAGCCGACGATCGCCTCCGCGTCCAGAACCAGCCGCTGCAGTGGTCCCAGCATGTCCCGCCCGGCCGCCGTGATCGTCACGCCCCGCTTGTTGCGGTCGAACAGCAGGACCCCCAGCTCCTCTTCCAGTTGCTTCACCTGCACCGTCAGCGCCGACTGGGAGACATGCAGCTCTCCCGCCGCCCGGGTAAAGCTCTCAAGCTCGGCGACCTTCAGGAAGGCGCGTACATGGCGCAGCTCGTGTTTCATCGAAGAACGCGATTATACCGACCGCAAATATTCAATGTACAGATAATGCCTGGAAACCTATACTCAGCACTCTAGTTCTCGTGGGAGTCTCTCTAAGCGTGGCGCTTTGGGGTGCGTTGACGATCGCCGGGGTTCTGGCTGCCATCATGAGCCGCAGGCTCTCTCCGCTTGCCGCACTCGTTCTCATTCCCGTGGTGACCTCCCTCGCCAGCGGCTTCGGCCTGCATACCTCCGCCTTCATCCTCTCCGGGATCCAGAGCATGGCCTCCGTCATCTCCATGTTCGTCTTCGCCATCCTTTTCTTCGGCATACTCACAGACGCCGGCATGCTCGCTCCCCTCATCCATTGGATCCTGCGCATCGTCGGCAAACATCCCGTGCGCATCGTCCCCGGCACCTTCCTGCTTGCGCTCCTCCTGCACCTCGATGGCTCGGGAGCCGTCGTCTTCCTCATCGCGCTTCCCGCCCTTCTGCCGCTCTATGACGAGTTGGGAATCGATCGCCGCATCCTCGCCTGTGCGGCCTCTCTCGCGGCCGGCGTCAACTTCCTTCCCTGGACCGGCCCCACGATTCGCGCCGCCGCCTCCCTGCACGTCTCCACCATCGCGCTCTTCCGGCCGCTTCTCCCCGTGCAGATTGTGGGACTCCTCTTCGCCATCGGCGTCTGCACCTGGCTGGGCCTGCGCGAAGAACGTCGCCTGCGCCCCGCATTCGCCGCGGCCCCGTCCTCAGCTCCGCCGCCCGCGCCTCGCAAAAGCGGCTTCCGCTTCGGCATCAACGTCGCCCTCACCCTGGCCGTCCTCGGCGCCGCTGTCAGCGGTAAAGCCGAGCCCGCCGTCTGCTTCATGCTCGGGACCGTCCTCGGGCTCATCGTGAACTTCCCCAACGCAGAACGGCAGCGCGTCCAGCTCGAAGCCCACGCCAAGGCCGCCATCACCATCACCGCCATCCTTTGCGCCGCCGGCTGCTTCACCGGAATCCTCAAAGGCACTGGCATGCTCGCCGCCATGGCCACCGCCTGCGTGCATGCGCTCCCCGCGCAGCTGGGACACCACATCCCGTTCCTGCTGGCCATCATCGCTATGCCGCTCAGTTTGGTCTTCGACCCCGACTCCTTCTACTTCGGCGTGCTTCCCATCCTCGCCACCACTGCCGGCGCCTATGGCATCCCCTCCACCACCGTCGCCCAGGCCGCGCTCCTCGGCGAACACACCACCGGCTTTCCTGTCAGCCCCCTGACCCCCGCCACCTTCCTCGTCACCGGCCTCTCTGAAATCGATCTGGGAGAGCACCAGCGTTTCACCGGCCCCTGGCTCTTTCTCGCATCCCTTGTCATGACCCTGGCCGCCGTAGCCTTCGGCATCTTCTCCTTCTGAGGCAATCACCCGTGAAGACTGTGCGCATTGGAGCAGGAGCAGGATTCGCCGGAGACCGCATCGATCCCGCCGTGGAACTGGCACGCGACGGCCGCCTGCACTACCTCGTTTTCGAGTGCCTCGCCGAACGAACCATCGCCCTGGCACAGCTCGCCAAGCGCCAGGGACGCAGCCCCGGCTTCGATCCCCTCCTCCGCCTGCGCATGGAAGCCGTTCTTCCCCTCTGTCGCAAGAACCAGACCCGCATCATCACCAACATGGGCGCCGCCAATCCCCAGGCCGCCGCGCGCGAAACCATCCTCCTCGCGCGCAACCTCAACCTCGCCGGCCTGCGCGTCGCCTGGGTTAGCGGAGACGACGTCCTCGCGCTCCTGCCCAACCACACCTCCGGCGACCACCGCGAGACTCTCGTCTGCGCCAACGCCTACCTCGGCATCGAGCCCCTCCTCGACTGCCTGCGCGCCAACGCCGACGTCATCCTCACCGGCCGCGTCGCCGATCCCTCGCTCTTCCTCGCCCCCATGGTCCACGAGTTCGGATGGGCCCTCGACGATTGGCCGCGCCTCGGCCAGGGAACCGCGGTCGGCCATCTCCTGGAATGCGCCGGCCAGCTCACCGGCGGCTACTTCGCCGATCCCGGCTACAAAGACGTCTCCGGTCTCGACCGCCTCGGCTTTCCCCTCGCCGAAGTCAGCCCCTCCGGCGACTCCATACTTACCAAGCTCATCGGATCCGGCGGCCTGCTCTCCATTCCCAACTGCAAAGAGCAGATCCTCTACGAAGTCCAGGATCCGGCCCGCTACCTTACCCCCGACGTCACCGCCGACTTCTCCACCATCCGCTTCTCCGACGACGGACCCAACCGCGTCCGCGTCTTCGGAGCCCGCGGCGCCGCCCGCCCGCAGAACCTCAAAGTCTCCACCGGCTTTCATGCCGGACTCATCGCCGAAGGCCAGATCTCTTACGCCGGCCCCGGAGCTCTCGCCCGCGCGCGCCTCGCCCGCCAGATCCTTGAAAACCGCCTCCACTGGATCGCCATCGGCGATCTCCGCATCGACTTCATCGGCATCGACGCCATGCACGGCGCCGCCCTCTCCTCCCCGGCTCCAGAACCGTACGAGGTCCGCCTTCGCGCCGCAGCCCGCTTTTTTCATGCCCCCGACGCCGCCCGCCTCACCCAGGAGATCGAAAGCCTCTACGTCAACGGCCCCGCCGGCGGCGGCGGCGTCAGCACCTCCGTCCGCGAAAACATAGCCATGGACGCCGCCTACCTGCCCCGCCAGGCCGTCACGCCAACCTTCGGAATCGAGGTCGCCTGATGAAGCTTCGCGAACTGGCCCACGCCCGCACCGGTGACAAGGGAAACCTCGTCAACATCTCCCTCATCGCCTACAACGAGGCCAACTACCTGCTGCTCGAACAGCACGTCACCGCCGAACGCGTCACCCGCCTCTTTTCGCCGCTCATCACTCGCCCCGTGGAGCGCTTCTGCGTCCCCGGCCTCGGCGCGCTGAACTTCGTGCTCCACCGTCCCCCCGCCGAGAGCGTCACCCGTTCCCTCGCGCTCGACGCCCACGGCAAGACCCTCAGCTACGCCCTGCTCAATATGGACATCGACTCCGCCGAGCCCTGACCCGCGCCGCTCCTTCCGCGCTCACGGCCCCAGCGGAACGCCGCTCTCCTCAAACCCCATCCTTAGCGCCGCTGAATCGATCTCCAGCCGGTAATCGCCGCGCCATGCATTCACGAACCGCGGATCCGCCACCAACGATCCCGCATCCTCAAGCCCCACGCCCAGGCTTGCGGTGCTCGCCGCAGACACGTCCTCATACAGAATGTTCCCGCCAATCTCTCCAGGATCTGCATCCGCATATGCCGGATCGCTGCCACGCGTCCCATCGAACACATCCTGCGAGCGCCCGCCATTGCGATACACGATATTTCCCGTTACCGAGAAGTGCGTCACCCTCAGGTCATCCGGAAACGCCGCAATGCCGTACGACCCGAAGGCGCCCTTGACCTCAGGCGCCGCCAGGCTCACCAGCGTGCCGTTCACCATCAACTGCAGATCGCGCAGTGCCGTCGTCGTCGCGCCAAAGTCGGACCCGTTTGTCAGTGCAATTCCGATGCGGTGCGTCCGGTGCGGCTCCAGCGGCAGCTTGAACACATAATCGGACTCCGCATTCGCCGCGGTCCTCGTTCCCACCTCCACGCCGTCTACCTCTACACGGAAGGCCGCCGCCCTCCCGGCATACGACTCCCCGCGCAACCGGACCACGATCGTGCTCAACGGCGCGCTCTCCGGAAAATACGACGGCAGCAGGTCGATCCAGGTCGTGCCACTAAAGTTCATCGCGCCGCTCGCAAACCCGCCGCCGTACGCTCCCCGGTCATAAGAAGGCGCGGGCTGCAGCACCACCACGTTGTTGCTGGCCGAGTTGCTCCGGCACCCGTGGCACAACACCACGCCGTACGTGCTCCCGCTCTCCATCACGTTGTCCGTCACCGTCACCCCGCTTAAGTGATCGTCCAGGTAGATTGCCTGCGCGAACCCGGCATCGTATCGCCCGCTCAGCTCCCGGATCATACCCCCCACATTCTCGATGCGATTTCCCGTGATCCGCAGGTCCTCGTCGAAGTAGCTGTCGTGCGTGCCCGCGCCCCCATAGATGGCGCCCGTGTCGTTGGTGCGATTGCTGGTATTCCGAATCAGGTTGTGCGAAAACACATTTCCCGTATTCCCAAACCCCGCGTCGTTGGGATTTCCCGACGGTCCAAACACAATCCCCCACCGGCCCACCCCATCGATCAGGTTTCCGTCGACGGTGTTTTGCGAGCCATCGTTGATGGCCACCGCATAGGACCCCAGGTTGATCTCTCCGATGGATCGCATCACGTTGCCCGCAATCGTATTGCGGTTCGAATTGGAGAGAAGATGAATGCCCGCGACTCCGAGACCCTCCAACGTATTGCCGAAGATCACGTCGTCCGACGACCCCGCCAGAATCATCGCCCGCCCCGTGTTGCGAAAGGTGTTGCCCGCAATCGTGCTTGCGCTCAATCCCTCCGCCATGATGGGCGCCTTCCAGTCATCCCACGCACCCGAAGTCTGCACGGTATCGGAGACCGTATCGGAAAACACCAGCCCGCTAATCGTGATCCCGCTGGTGTTCTTGAGAGCGATCAGCGTTCCCAGTTGTGCGGCCACGACCGTTTGCGCACGCACATCCTCCGCCTCGCCAGGCCGCACGTACACCGTCGCGGTCGCCGCATCGTACCCGAACTGTCCCGGCCCGGAAAGATCCGCGGGATCTCCCAGCACTCGCCAGCTACCCGCGTATCCCAGGCACGTTCCTGTATCGAACGCGGTCGCCACCGTGATCGTGCGCGCTGCCCGATCCACGCTCAGAATCCGGGTAAACACATCGGTCCAGCGATAGTGATCGATGATCTGCACCAGCGCGCCCGGCTTCACCGATGCGGTGATATCTTCCGCTGCGACCCCGAACGTGCTGCTGTAGGTCTGCGCAAGAATCGGTTGCACCACGTTCCATCCCGACGTATACGGCTCATCCGCATCGAAGCCCCGATCGGCCGGCAACAGACGAATGCCCCCCACGGTCAGATCCACCCCCACCGGCTGTGCCGCGCGTGCGGTGTAGATCCCGTCGCGCTCCGCCGACCAGTCCGTCAGCACCGCGCCTCCACTCAGAATCGCCGTCTCGCCCGGCGCCGCCTCCCACGTCTCGCCCTGGTCCGCCGCGGTCAGCGTCAGCGGAGCTCCCAGGTAGTACGTTCCTCCCCCAATCTCCGTCACCTTGATCCCGCTCGCCTGCATTGCCTGTTGTGCCCGCTGCAGCGTCGCAAACGGAGCCGCAGCCGAGCCGTCGCCCCCGTCATTCCCATTCATCGCCACGAAGTAGCGCGCGGCTGGCGCGGTGATCACCACCAGCCTGGCCGCGGCGCTGGTGGTCGCCAGCACTCCGTTTGACACCACCACGCTGTACCTCGACCCGTTCTCCCAGGACCGCACCGGGGCCGTCGTGAATGCCGCCGCGGTCGCCTCCGGAATGGCCACGCCATTTCGCAGCCATTGATACGCGAGGTATCCGGCTCCGCTCGCCGTCACCGCAAACGTAGCCGTCCCGCCTGGCGCAACTGTCTGCTCCTGCGGCTGTACCGCTATCGAGGGGCCCCGGCCATCGTGCACCGTCAGCTTCTGCACCGCCGTCACCTCCTCGTAGTTCTCGCTGTCCGCCGGCGTAAAGCGCGCAGTGAGCTCCTGCTCGCCCGCGGGGAGCGTGCTTCCTGCGCCGGGGACATATTGAAACGTGCCGGCAACGCCGTCGGCCATTGCATCCAGCTGCATGCGGGTCAGCGGCTTTCCCGCAGCCATCGGCACCGGCCTTGGCCAATAAATCAGCGGGACAGCCTTCATCACCGTAAGCGGCACGGTGGTCCTGGCCGTCTCATAGTCCTCTGTGTCCTGGGGAGTGAAGATCGCCGTCAGCGCCTGCGTCCCCGCCGGCAGCACGCTCCCGACGCTCGGTTCATATCGGAGAGTCCCCGCAATCCCCGCCACGCTGGCATTCAGCTGCGCGCCGCTTAGCGCCGTGCCGTACCCCACCGGCGCTGGCGCTTGCCACTCCACCCGCGGCATCGCTTTGTCTACCCGCAGTGTCACCGTCTTCGTCGCACTCTGGTATCTCTCCGCGTCCGACGGCGTAAAGGTCACCGTCAGCGAGTGATCGCCTGCGCGCAGGCACACACCCGCCGCTGGAGAGTACGTGAATGTTCCCGCTGCCGCAGCCGTCGCGTTCAATTGCTTCTCGCTTAGCGGTTTTCCATAGGCGATAGCCGCCGGTGTCGGCCACACGACCCGCGGGTCGCTGTAAATATGGCTCTCCCCGCAACCCGCTGCCACCAGAGCTGCAGCCGCGCTCATCGTTCTTGCCCACACCCAGACCCGCCGCTGGCAGCGGCGCAACCCTCGTACCGTGTACACCTTCACTCCCCCTGGAGCCTGCCCTTGACCGGGCAACGTTCATGGGGAAGTGCGTCGATTCTCGACCGGGAAGGTGCGCTTTGGACGATCGCAGTTGGTGCACCTGGTTCGCAGTGTCCCGAGAGCGGGGTCGTACCAGCAGTGACTCGAGTCACGTGAACGAGTGACTTATCTGCACCGTTCCATCTCGCCTCGCGAAAAACCAACGGCCCTGCCCCGGTCAGAGCAGAGCCGTTCGATGTTGCACCCGCCAGACCTCACGGAACCCACCCTCTAACAAAAACATCGGTGGAGGGAGAGAGGTCTTTACGCGCGACGGCCTAGAAGGTGAACCGCGAACCAAACTGGAACTGCCGCGGAGAGTTTACCGTGTTCGTGATCTGCCCGAAGACCGCGGCCTGGTCCGCCTGCGTCTGCACCGCAAAGATGCCCGGCACATTTGGCATCCCGAACTGCGCCCGGTTCGCCACGTTATACGCCGAGGCCTCGAACCGCAGGTGCATCGATTCGCGAATATCGAACGTCTTGTAAATCGATAGGTCCAGGTTCTTCGCTCCCATCGTGCGCACGCCGTCCAGGTAAGCGGGCGCGTTCCCCGGAACGAAAGGCGACGATGGGGTGGCGAAACAATCGGGCGTGAACCACGCGCTTATGGTGTGCGGCGCGCCGTGGCTCGGATCGCAGGTCAGGTCCGGCCGCTGGTTGAAGTACGCAATCGGCGTGCCCATCGTGGGCGACGCGACCGGCACCCCCGTGCTCCAGTAGAAGATCCCGTTCATCGTCCATCCACCCAGTGCTCCGTTGGAGAAGCCCGACAGGTTCACCATTCTGTTCCTCCCGAACGGAAGATCGTAGGAGGCCGAGCCCGTGAACTGGTACTTCACGTCCTGAGGGCTGATCGAGTGCTCATACTGCATGTTCTTCCAGTCCTGCGCTGCCCCCAGGTGCGATCCCACGAATTGCAGCGGCGGATTGCCGTCATTCGTCATCAGCTTGGCCCAGGTAAAACTGCCCAGCATTGTGAAGTGACTCGCCAGCCGCTTCTGCACCTTGGTCTGCAGCGAACTGTACTCCGAGTCGCCTCCCGGATACCCGTGCACCATCACGCCGTTCCCGCTTCCGTAGCCGCCGCTGCCAAACTGCGGATAGGGCTGTACCGCCACCCACAGTGGAACCGTGCTCGCTCCCGCGTTCCCATTGGTTCCCGGCTGGATCGCTGCCCACTGGTTCGGCACCATCTGGCAACTCGGATCCGACGTGTCCACGCACAGCGACGCGCCGTACTTCTGAATCGTCCCCAGGTCGAGCTGGTTCAGATCCACCGCGCTCAAGGGCAGAAACAGTCCGCGGCTCCCCACATACGCCGCGCTCAACACCACCTGCCGCGGAAACTCCACCTCCCAGCCAAAGTTGTAGTTGTACGTCGTCACCGTTCGCTGCGAGTGCAGCATCGTGTTCAGCGTGGTGCCCAGGTTGTTCCCCAGCCCCGAGGGCGACGCGATCAATGGCACCACTCCATTCGGAAATGGATTGCTCAACGAATACGGCACGGCAAAGTTGTCCACCGGGTCCACTCCCCCGCTGCACGACGGCGAGCCGTTGTAGACCGTGTTCCCGTCCGCGTTGTAGCAGGTCGCATCCCAGGTCGTGTTCGACGTGTAGCCGTCGCTGTTCAGCGTCGCGCTCCCCACCATCTGCGCGCTGGGCCCGTAGTAAATGCCCGCTCCGCCGCGAAACGCCACGTGCGGCGACGCCTGCCAGCTGAACCCCAGCCGCGGCCCGAAATCCTTCAAATTCGTGGCGAACGGCGACCGGTTGTTCTTGGTCACATACACCTCGGCCCCCGTGTAGGAGACGCCGTTCACCGTCCCCGCTGCCTTGGGATCGAAGTACTCCAGACGGTTATGCCGCTCCGTCCGTCCGCCGAAGATATCCCAGCGCAGCCCCGCCGTAACCGTCAGCGACTTGGTGGGACGGAAGGTATCCTGCACAAACCCCGCATAGTACGGGTTCGCCTCCGCCGCAAACAAATCCTTGGTGAAGTTCGGATAGCTTCCCGACTCCGATCCCGGCGTCGTGCCCATCCCGATCAGCAGCGAAGCAAAATCGCTGCCCCCGTTCCCCGAACTCACCGACTGATCCGTAGCCGAAATATCGAACGCATACGACCCCGACGGCGCCGGCGGCTGCCCCACGTTCAGGAACCTCTTCATGTACTCGAAGCCGGCAGAGATCTCGTGCTTGCCGGTCACCTTGGTGATGGAGGCGATTGCGTCGCTGTTCTCGCTGGCGTACTGAAACGTGTTGTAGTTGGCCGTCCCGCCAACCCCGCCCCCCACATCGTTGAAGATCACGAACGGCAGCAGCTTGTAGACCTCCTCGGAGGCCAGCGACGACGGGAATCCCAGTTGCGTGATGTCGTACCCGTTCTGCCGCGGATCGCCGCCCTGATTCTCATGGTGCCGGATGAATGAGTAGCGCAGCTGCATCACCGTCGTCGCATTCACCGTCCAGTCATAGCCCACAAAGGCGTTGCGCCCGTTGGTCACATTCTGCGCATAGTTCAGGTCCCACATGTTCCCGAACGCATTGAACGTCGCCAGAAACAGCCGGTCGTACGAGAACCTTCCAAACAGCCGCTGCGACTCGCTCTTGATCCAGTCCACCCGCACATCGAACTTGTGCGCCGACGAAGGATCCAGCCCCGGCTTGAAGAAGTTGTTCACCGCTCCGCTGCCATCCGTATCGCACGTCGGGCTCACATTGCACTTGGGCATCTGCGATAGAAACTTCAGCCCCGTCGCATTGGGATTGGGAATCTTGTTGCCCGGAAACGGCCGCCGCGTTCCATCCGGATTATCCGGCAGCGTCGGGTCGTAGATGGTGAAGCTGTCTCCCGAGAAATCTCCCGTCCGCTCCGCGCTCGTCGGCACCGTAAAGTAGTTCGAACCATCGAACAGCTGCTGCTGCGTGGCCTCGTAATCCCCAAAGAAAAACAGCTTGTGACGCCAGATCGGCCCGCCCAGCGCTCCGCCCTCCTGGTAGCGGTGAAACGCCGGCGTGGTGTTCGCCAATCCGCTCGACAACTGGCTCTGCTTGTTGAAGTATTCATTCGCCGCCAGCACATTGGGACGAAACACCCCAAACACATCGCCGTGGAACTTGTCTCCGCCCGACTTCGTCGCCACGCTGATCACGCCCGCTCCGCCGCTCTGGTAAGACGCCGGCGTATTCTGCGTCTCAACCCGCACCTCGTCCACCATGTCCTCGGGCAGATCCATCGCCGGAATAATCGCCGCGGCATTGTTCTCCGCTATGCCCACCGGGCTCCCGTCCACCATGTAGTACACCGAACCCTCGATCGCGCCGTTCACCGTGTACGCCGACACATCCACGCCCGGCCGCCCGCTCGAGATGTTCTGGATCGCAAACGAGCTCGACGAGTTCGGCGACCCGTTCGCCGGCGTCACCCCCGCGCTCAGCTGCACCAGCTCATACACGTTGCGCGTCAGCAGCGGAACCCGGTCGATCGTCTCCGCATTGATCAGCTGTCCCACCGTCGAATTGGTCGTATCCACCAGCGCCGGCTCGTCCGTCACCGTCACCACCTGGCTCACCGACCCAACCTTCAGCGAAAGGTTCACCGTGCTCACCTGGTCCACGGACACCGTCACGTTCTGCTGCACCACCGTGTCAAAGCCCTGCGCCGACGCGCTCACCTCGTACTTCCCCGGCGCCAGCGACACAAACGAGTACAATCCCGCCCCCGTGCTCACCGTCGAGAGCGAGTTTCCCGTCGCCGTGTCCTTGGCCGTCACCTTGGCCCCCGGAATGATCGCTCCGCTGCTGTCCGCCACCAGCCCGCTGATCCCGCCGCGCCCGCCCTGGGCTCTTCCCATCGGACAACAAATGCACAGTGCGAGGCCGAGAAAAACCAGCCAGCTCACCGGTTTCAAATTTTGTACTTGCATCTGCGCCCTCCTGGATTATATTGATTCAAACGTTTGAATCGGATTGTTGATCGAATATAGGGGTGGCGGCATGAGGTGTCAAGTAGAAAACCGCAGCGTCCCCGCCTACCGCCGGAGAGCCGCATGAGCCAGCGCAAATCCGGCCATGTCACCCTCCTCGACATCGCCCGCGCCAGCGGCTTCTCGGTCTCCACCGTCTCCATCGTTCTCAGCGAGGCGCCCCTCTCCCAGAACGTCGCCGTCACCACCCGCACCCACATCCGCGCCATCGCCAAGCAGCTCGGTTATCATCCCGACGCCTACGCGCGCAGCCTGCGCCGCCGCACCACCCAGACCATCGGCATCCTCGCCTTCGACCTCTCCGATCCCTTCTGCGTCCCCATCATGCGCGGCATCCAGGAGGGCGTTCACGACGGCGGCT
This sequence comes from Acidobacteria bacterium AB60, assembly GCA_008682415.1. Classification (GTDB taxonomy): domain Bacteria; phylum Acidobacteriota; class Terriglobia; order Terriglobales; family Acidobacteriaceae; genus Telmatobacter. The sequence continues at coordinate 42,029 of VANK01000015.1, forward strand.
ACCTTCCCCTCCTCATGGATGCCCAGACTGAACGCAAACTCTTTGACAGCTACCTGCACATGATCCTCGAGCGCCGTGCCGACGGCCTCATCGTCATCGCCAGCTGGGTCTTTGAAGAAACCAACCTCCTCGGCGACATCCGCAAGAACAACGTCCCCATCGTCATCGTCGGACGAGACCTCGTCGACCGCGGCATCAGCTCCATCCTCGTTGACAACGAAGCCGGCGGAGCCCTCGCCACCCGTCACCTCGCCGACCTCGGCCATCGCCACATCGCCGTCATTCGCGGCCCTCAGGAGATGTGCGACAGCGAACCCCGCTGGGCCGGCATCCGCAAAACCGCCGCCCAGCGCGGCATCCCCATCGATGAACGCCTCACCTTCACCCTCCCCGGCATCGCCGATCCCGCCTCCGGCTTCGAAGGCGGCGTCCGCCTCGCCCAGCAGATGCTCGCCTCCCGACGCCCCTTCACCGCCGTCCTCGCCTTCGACGACCTCACCGCCCTGGGCGTCGTGCGCGGCCTCAGCGACGCCGGCCTCCGCGTTCCCCACGACTGCTCCGTCATGGGCTTCGACGACGTCCTGCCCGCCGCTGTCGCAACCCCCGCCATGACCACCATCCGCCAGCCCCTCCGCGAGATGGGCCTCGAAGCCGCGCAGCGCGTCCTCCACGCCATCCGCAACAATGGCAAAGCCGAAAAGCCCCGCCTCCACCAGACAGATCCCGAACTCGTCGTGCGCCAATCTACCGCCTCACCGCCTTCAACTGCAGTCAAACCCGGCCGCCGCTCCCGTACTTGACATCCCGGCGGTCCCAATCGCAAGATGTGTGCTCATTCAAACGTTTGAACCGGCAGCTCTGGCCGAGCAAGCGCAGACTCCTTCGAGGTAACTCCAGATGTACCGCAAGTTTTTCCCCGCTCTGCTCGCCGTCTCCGCGCTGCCCGCCCTCGCCTCCGCTGCCACCCTCACCCCTCTCCGCGACAACTGGCGTCTGCAATCTGCCTGCAACCTGAAGGCCGAGGGGCCTGACATCTCCTCCGTTTCTTTTCATCCCGACGGCTGGCTTGCCACCTCCGTGCCCAGCACCGTGCTCGCCGCACAGGCCGCCGGCAAAGTCGTCCCCGATCCCTACTACGGCATGAACCTTCGCAACCTGCCCGGCGCCAACTACCCCATCGGCCACAACTTCTCCAACCTCCCCATGCCCGACGACAGCCCCTACCGCTGTGGCTGGTGGTATCGCACCGAGTTCTCCATCCCCGCCGCCACCGTCCGCGACCAGCGCACCTGGATCCACTTCGGCGGCATCAACTACCGCGGCGAACTCTGGGTCAACGGCCATCGCGTGGCCGACTCCTCCACCATCGCCGGCGCCTACCGCACCTACGACTTCGACATCACCGATCTTCTCAAGCCCGGCTCCCCCAACGTCCTCGCCGTGGAAACCTTCGCCCCCACCGAGAAGAACCTCGGCATCAACTGGGTCGACTGGAACCCCTGCCCGCCCGACAAGGACATGGGCCTCTGGGGCGAAGTCCACCTCGCCACCACCGGCGCCGTCACCGTGCGCTCGCCCATGGCCGTCACCCACTTCCCTGATCCCTCCCTGGCCACCGCCGAGCTCACCCTGTACGCCGAACTCCACAACGCCGCCAGTCACGCCATCAAGGGCGCCATCGCAGCCACCGCCGCCGGCATCCGCCTCGAACAGCCCGTCGAACTCGCGGCCCACGAAGACCGCACCATCGTCTTAACCCCCGCGCAGTTCCCCGGGCTGCGCGTCAAGGATCCAAAACCCTGGTGGCCTTACCAGATGGGCCAGCCGCACCTCGAGCGCCTCACCGTCACCTTCCTCGAGCAAGGCTCCAAAACTCCCGCCGACGAGCAGAGCGTCCGCTTCGGCATCCGCGAAGTCACCTCCGAGCTCGCCGCTACCGGCGGCCGCCTCTTTCGCATCAACGGCAAGCCCCTCCTCATCCGCGGCGCCGGCTGGTCCCAGGACATGCTCCTCCGCACCGATGAGCACCGCTTGCGCGATCAGCTTCACCTCGTCCGCGACATGCACCTCAACACCATCCGCCTCGAGGGCAAGCTCGAGACCGAAGACTTCTTTCGTCTCGCCGACGAGCAGGGCATCCTCGTCATGCTCGGCTGGTGCTGCTGCGATCACTGGGAGCACTGGAAGGACTGGACCCCCGACGACCTCACCGTGGCCACCGCCTCGCTGCGCGACCAGCTTCTCCGCCTGCGCGCCCACGCTAGCCTGCTGGTCTGGCTCAACGGCAGTGACAACCCGCCGCCTCCGCCCGTCGAAACCGCCTATCTCAAGGTCGAGTCCGACGTGCACTGGCCCAACCCCACCCTCTCCTCCGCCACCGGCACGGACACCACCGTCAGCGGCTCCAGCGGCGTCAAGATGACCGGCCCCTACGATTACGTCGCGCCCAGCTACTGGTACGTCGATCAGCACAACGGCGGCGCCTATGGCTTCAACACCGAAACCAGCCCCGGTCCGGCTATTCCCTCCCTCGCCAGCCGACAGAAGTTCCTCACCGACCCCGAGGCCTGGCCGCCCACCGAAGACTGGTCCTATCACAACGGAGGCGGCGAGTTCACCAACCTCAAGGTCTTCAATGAGGCCATGGCCGCCGCCTATGGCGCACCTCGCTCCGCCGCCGACTACGAACGCATCGCCCAGACCATGGAGTACGATTCGGAACGCGCCATGTTCGAGGCCTACAGCAAAAACAAGTACGTCTCCACCGGCGTCATCCAGTGGATGCTCAACAACGCCTGGCCTTCCATGATCTGGCACCTCTACGACTACTACCTCGACGCCGGCGGCGGCTACTACGCCACCAAGAAAGCCTGCGAACCACTACATTTGCAGTACTCATACGACGACCGTTCCGTGGTCTTCGTCAACAGCACCTATCAGCCCGTCTCCGGACTGCGTGCCCGCGTGCATGTGCGCAATCTCGGCGGAAAGGAGCTCTATCGCGCCGAGTCCGCCATCAGTGCCTCTGCCGACACCTCGCAGCGCGTCTTCCTCCTGCCGGAATCGCTCCTCTCCGGCACCGAGCGCCTCTTCTTCATCGACCTCGCCCTGAACGATGCCTCCGGTCGCACCGTCAGCCGCAACTTCTACTGGGTCCCCTACACCCTCACCAGTTTCGACTTCGCCCACACCGACTACACCCACACCCCCGCCGATCGCCACGAGGACCTCACCGCGCTGGCCTCTCTCCCCGCCGCCCACGTGGATGCCACCGCGGCCCTCGAACGCTCCGCCGATGGTCGCCGCTGCGTCCGCGTCCAGCTGCACAACTCCGACGCGGCCCTCGCCTTCCAGCTCAGCGCCGCCGCCCGCACCGCCTCCGGCGATCTCATCGCTCCCGTCTTCTGGTCGGACAACTGGATCGAACTGGAGCCGGGCGAAGAGATCACCCTCACCGCCGAGCTCCCCGACGACGCCCCCGCCGATCCCGCCATCCTCATCCAGGGATTGAACGTAGCTCCCATCACCCTCCATCCGCAGACCGCCGCCGCTACCCCGCAGGGAAACTGATGCCCGAGCCCGCAACCACGCTCGCGAACCCCGGCCTCAAGCGCAGCCTGCGCTTTCGCGACCTCGTGCTTTACGGCATCATCCTCATCCAGCCCACCGCCCCCATGCCCAGCTTCGGCGTCATCTACAGTGAGGCGCGCGGCCACGTCATCACCGCCATCCTCCTCGCCATGGTGGCCATGCTCTTCACCTCCATCAGCTACGGCCGCATGGCCCGCGTCTACCCCCACGGTGGCTCTGCCTTCCTCTACGTAGGCCGGGAGATCCACCCCAGCCTCGGCTACATCACCGGCTGGTGCCTCGTCATGGACTATGTTCTCAACCCCCTTATCTGCACCATCTGGTGCAGCAAGGCGGTCATGAACTTCCTCCCCGGCGTGCCCTACTTCGCCCTCGCCATCTTCTTCGCCGCCTTCTTCACCCTGCTCAACTGCAACGGCATCGAGACCTCGGCCCGCATCAACGCCGCCATGGCCGCCGCGCTCGGCCTCGTCATCGTCCTCGTCCTCATCGCCGCCGCACGCTGGCTGCTCCACCTCCAGCACCCCGGCCCCGGCTTTTTCGCCGCCCCCTTCTACGACCCCGCCACCTTCAACCTGCGCGGCCTGCTCCGCGGAACCTCCATCGCCGTCCTCACCTACATCGGCTTCGACGGCATCTCCACCCTCACCGACGAGGCCCGCGACCCCGCCCGCACCGTCCCTCGCGCCATCGTCCTCACCTGCTTCATCACCGGCCTCCTCGCCTCCATCGAGGTCTACGCCGCCCAGCTCGTCTGGCCCCGCGGCCTCGCCTTCCCCGATCTCGACACCGCCTACGTCCACGTCTCCGGGCGAATGGGCGGCCCCATCCTCTTCCTCATCGTCAACAGCTCCCTGCTGCTGGCCAACATCGGCTCCGGCATGGCCTCCCAACTCGGTGCCGCCCGCCTCCTCTACGCCATGGGACAGGACGGCGCCCTCCCCCGGCGCTTTTTCGCCGCGGTCAGCCCCAAAAGCCGCATCCCACGCAACAATGTCATCCTGATCGGCGCCATCTGCCTGGTGGGCGCCCTGGTCTTCAGCTATCAGCTCGGCACCGAGCTCCTTAATTACGGCGCTCTCCTCGCCTTCATGGGCGTCAACGTCGCCTCCATCCTCCGCGGATGGCGGCAGGGCCGCTTCGCCCAGGCAATCCCCATGCTGCTGTCCCTGGGCGGATTCATCACCTGCGCCCTCCTCTGGTTCAGCCTGGGGCCTCTCGCCAAAACCGCGGGCACCTCCTGGGCCGCCCTCGGCATCCTCCTCTACGTCTTCCGCCGCCGCTACACCGTCTTGCCCGCCTCCGAATAAAAGGGACCAAAACTCTCCAGAGTGCCCGTTTAGCTACTACAAATGCAGTGCGATTTCACCACGAAGTTTTGGCGAAGATGCGGCTTTTTGTGAGCCAGCTCACATTCAGCCTGTTCCGTCTGGCAGCTGCGCACTAACGTGCGCAGCCCTCCTCCGGCTGCCTACCGGTGTTCTAAATCACAGCGCACGAACCCTCAGCTCGCCAAGGCGAAGGCGCGTCCGGATTCGAGGAGACGCTGTACCGCCTCCTTCGACGTCGATTCGGTGTAGATGCGCATCAGCGGCTCCGTGCCGGAGGCGCGCAGCAGGATCCAGGTCTCCGCGGCCTTGGGCTTGGTCTTCGCCTCGGGGCTGTCCAGGTAGAACTTCACCCCGTCCAGCGTTTCCTGGCGCAGGATCGTCATGCCGTCGAAGCCGGGATCGCCGGCCTTCAGCGCCCGCGCCCGCGCAATGGCCCGGTTTTTGATCTCATCGGGGATATGCAGGTCGATGCGGCCGTAGTGGTGTTCGCCGTACTCCTGCTGCAGATCGGCGACGAGCTGGCCGAGGGTCTTGCCCTCCTCCGCCATCACGTTTGCCAGCAGCAGGGCGTTGAGCAGGCCATCGCGCTCCGGCAGGTGGCGCTGGAAGCCGATGCCGCCCGACTCCTCGCCGCCCATCACGATCTCCCGCTCCAGCATGTAGTCGCACACAAACTTGAAGCCGATGCCGTGCTCCAGCAGCTCGCGGCCGTGCTTGGCGCAGATCCGGTCGAGCATCTTGGTGGTGTTGAAGGCGCGGGTCACCGCGCCGGGCCAGCCCTTGCGGCGCAGGACCCAGTCGAGCAGGACCGAGTAGATCTTGTGCGGATCCACGAAGTTGCCGTGCTCGTCGACCGCCCCGATGCGGTCGGCATCGCCGTCGGTGCACAGGCCGGCGTGGCAACCGTTGGCCACCACGGCGTCCTGAAGCGCGCTGATGTGGGGCTCGATGGGCTCGGGATTGATGCCCGGGAAGAGGGGGTTGAGGCAGGCCCGGATCTGGATGTGGTCGACGCCGATGCGCTGGAAGATGTCGGAGAGGATGGTGCGGCCGGCGCCGTACATGGAGTCGATGGCGAACTTGAATCCGGATCTGGCGATGAGATCGAGGTCGGCGAAGCTCTCGATGGCCTTGAGGTAGTCGGGCAGGAAGTCGAACTCCCGAATCGGGGCGGGCTGGTCCGCTTTGGGGACCGGCTGGCCGAGGAAGGACTCGATCTCCGCGATGATGGAGGGCTTACCGGAGCCGCCGTACCAGGCCTTGTACTTCACCCCGTTCCACTGCGCGGGATTGTGCGACGAGGTGATCACGATGCCGCCGGCGGCCTTGTGCTCGCGGACGCCGTAGCTGAGGGCGGGGGTGGGGGTGATGTCGTTGCCGAGGAGCACAGGGATGCCGGTGGCGGCGCAGACCTGGGCGCAGGCGCGGGCGAAGTCTTTCGACCCGAAGCGGCAGTCATAGCCGATGCAGATGCCCTTTTTGGGGTCTTCTTTGGCGTGAATGTAGGCGGCGATGGCTTCAGCGGCGATGCGGACGTTGGCGAAGGTGAAGTCGTCGGCGATGACGCCGCGCCATCCGTCGGTGCCAAATTTGATCTGAGGATGAGGCATGAAGAGAGACGTGCTCCTTGAATAGAACAGTGTACTCAGTGGGGTGCGGTGCCCGCGGGAGGCCGGGCCGCTACAGGCTTGGATGCGGGATCAGCGAGCTTTCGCCAGGCCCGCAAAGGCGGCGCGGATCACCGCATCCGGGACCAGCTCCGGGGTGAGCAGCCTCTGGATCACGAGTCCCTCGGTCAGGATGTGGAGGACGACGACGAGCTGTTCGGGGGGCATGGGCAGCTCTTCCGGGGGGATGACGGCGCGCAGCCACTCCTCGCCGAACTGGTAGCTCTGGCGGGTGACGTCGAGGACCTGGGCGCGCAGGCCTTCATGGCGAAGCGTGTAGGCGAGGCCGCTGAGCCGGCCGACGGCGGCGGCTTCGCGCTCGGGCAGGGCGGCGATGGTGGCGTCGGCCATGGCCTGCATCAGCTCGGCGAAGCTGGCGCCGGTACGGATGCGGGGAACGATCGCGGGCCAGTAGCGCAGGGCGGCGGCAACCAGCAGCTCATCGCGGTTCCTGAAGTTACCGTAGATGGCGCCGGTGGTCATGCCGGCACGCTCGGCGATGACCTCGAGGGTGGCGTGCTCGTATCCCTTCTCGCGGATCAGTGAGCGGGCGGCCTCGAGGAGCGCGGCGCGGGTGCGGTCGCGCTTGTCCCCTTTGGGCTGGCGGCGCCGGGATTCTTCAGAGCGATCCTCCGTCATAGGACAACTATATAGTAGATTTATTTTATAATTTAAATATAATACGAGCTGGGAGAGTGGTTGGAAGAGCAAAGGCAAGAACAGCTGCGGGTCTTCGGTTGCGCCGGCTTCGCTCAGAATGAAAGGGTTTCGAGTTGGGTTTGGGAAAGCAAAGGCAAGAACAACTGCAGGTTCTTCGACTGCGCCGGTGCGGTGCACCGGCTTCGCTCAGAATGACAGGGTTTGAGTTGGGTTTGGGAAAAGCAAAGGCAGGAACAACTGCGGGTTCTTCGACTGCGCCGGTGCGGTGCACCGGCTTCGCTCAGAATGACAGGGTTTGAGTTGGGTTTGGGAAAGCAAAGGCAGGAACAACTGCGGGTTCTTCGACTGCGCCGGTGCGCTGCACCGGCTTCGCTCTGAATGACAGGGCAGTGTATGACAGCGCAGTGGGGGAGGAGAGTTCTGGGAATGTTGACGCGGGTTGAGGAAGTGAAAGCAGTGCTGCAGACCTATGTGGATTCCGGTCAGCTTGCCGGTGCCGCCACCCTTTGGTGGGGGGAGGGGGAGACCGGAACGGCGTGCGTGGGCCGGCGCGATGTGGAGGCGGGGCTGCCGGTGGAGCGGGACACGATCTTCCGCATTGCCTCGATGACCAAGCCCATCACCTCGGTGGCGGCGCTGATGCTGGTGGACGAAGGCCGGATCGCGCTCGGCGATCCGATCACCCAGTTCGCTCCGGAGTTTGCGGAGATGCGGGTGTTGCGGACGCCCAATGGTCCGCTGGAGGAGACTGATCCGGCCGAGAGGCTGATCACGTTCGAGGATCTGCTGACCCAGCGCGCGGGGTTGACGTATGGAAGCTTTCACCGGGGGCCGATTGGGGCGGTATACCGCCAGGTTTTGGGGTGGGAGATCGATAGCGCGCTCAGTCCAGACGCGTGGATCGCGGGCCTGGCGGGGCTTCCGCTGATCGGCCAACCGGGCGCGGGGCTGACGTACGGGTGCGCCACGGATTTGCTGGGCCTGCTGATCGCGCGGATCGAGGGCCGCTCGCTGGGTGAGGTTCTGCGGCGGCGCATCTTTGACCCGCTGGGGATGGCGGACACGGGATTCGTGGTGCCGGCGGAGAAACGCGGCCGCCGGGCGGCGGCCTACGGCTTCGACGAGAGCGGGCGCCTGGTGCGGGTCGAGACCCGTGAGGGGGCGTTCCTGGCGGAGCGACCCGCGGAGATGACCTTCGAGTCAGGCAGCGGCGGCCTCTGGTCAATCGTGGACGACTACCTGCGCTTCGCCCGGCTGTTCCTGGGCGATGGAGCGGTGGACGGGGTGCGCCTGCTGCAGCCAGAGACGCTGCGGCGGATGATGACGAATCAGCTCGGCGCCGGCCAGCCGGTCCATCCGGCATGGATGGGCTTCCTCCCGGGCCGGGGCTTCGGGCTGGGTGTCTCGGTGGTGCTGGAGAGCAGTTCGGGGGACTTCATGCGGCGCGGGCACCCGGGGACGGTGAGCTGGCCGGGGGCGTTTGGGGGCTGGTGGGAGGCCGACCCGGTGGACGGCATCGTGCGGATCTTCCTGGCCCACAACATGGTGGACCTGGCGCAGATGGCGAAGGGGGTAGGACTGGGCGTTTGGGCGGCGATTGATGCGTTTCAGAGAGAGACGATGAAGGGGGTGAAGGAGTGAAGAGGTGAAAAAGTGCCTTTGGTTGATGGATGTTCGTCCGACGGCAAGAACGATAGCGATGAAAGAGTCGCCCGCTACGGCGCGACAGGAGCATTGACCGCGGGGAGGCCATTCCAGGCCATGCGATGGAAGAGGGCGTCCACCTCGCGGGGATCAGTGTTCTGCGCCCGGTCCATCCACCAGTCGATGAGCGCGAACATGCTTCCGGCCAGGGCATGCGCCTGCGCCGCCAGTTGCGCGGGGTCGGCCTGCACGCCGGTGAGACGCAGCCGTTCCTCGATGGAGCGCGCAAAGTAGCCGCGGCCGAGTTCCTTCACATCGACGATTTTTCCGGAGGCCACCACGGCGGCGTAGAAGTCGCGCACCTGAGCCAGGTGGGCGAGCAGCTCGGCCAGCGGCACGAGGCGGCGCGCGGGCGCGTTGTGGCGGGTGAGAAGCGTGGACATCATCTCGAAGAAGTCCTCGACGTCGCTGAGGAAGAGATCGTCTTTATCGCGATAGTGCTCGTAAAAGGTGGAGCGGCTGATGCCGGCGCGGTCGAGGATCTGCTGGACCGTGATGTCGTCGAAGGGCTTCTCGCGGATGAGCTCGACGAGGGCATCGCCGAGGGTGTCGCGGGTGCGGCGCACGCGGCGATCGGTCCTGGCATGTCCCATCAGCGGCCTCGTTTCCGGACAAAGGCAGGGGCCGTGTCCGCTATCGCGCTGCGGCTCTTTCCGCGCGCCTGGTGTGGCTCTACAGTACAGCACATGAGCGACGATCGTAAGTCTGGAATTGCGTTTCTTGCCGGTTCTCTCGGCTGCATCGTGACCATGGCCATTCATCCCATCGGGCGCGGCATTATGACACCCGCGCAAGCCGAGGGACTGGCCCGCATGTCGGAGATTGCGCACGCACTGGCGATGGTGAGCTTTCTGATTCTCTTCCTGGGGGCGCTAGGGGTGACGCGCCGGTTGGAGAGCCGCGACGCTCGACCCGCGCCGCGCCGCTACGCCGTCGCGGCGCTGGTGCTGTATTCGTTTGCAGCGGTCGCCATGATGCTGGCGACAGCGGTGAGCGGGTTCATCGAGCCGGAGCTGATCCGGCGCATGGTGAACGACGCGGCCAACGCCCAGCAGTGGCGGTTGATCATCGAGGCTGTGTTTACGTTCAACCAGGCGTTCGCGAGGATCTACTCGGTGGCGGCGTCAGGGGCGATTCTGCTGTGGTCGGCGGCGGCGTTGCGTGACGGCGGGCTCAATCGCGGCTCTGCGGCGTATGGGTGCCTGGCGGCGATCGCGGTGACGATTCTAATCGCGGTGGGGCATCTGCGCCTGAACCTGCATGGGATGGCGGTGGTGGTATTTGCGCAGACGCTGTGGTTTGTGCTCGCGGGCGTGGAGATGCTGCGCAGTTCCGGTGGCCACGCCGAGGATGCAGCGGCCTCTTGAGCGGCGGAGGAACGGGGTACAGGTTCCTCCCTCCGCGCACAGAAGGCCAATCGATCACAGGGAGACGGTGCCGGTGCTGTCGCCGATGCAATCGATGGGGACGTTCAGCCGCTGGGCGACGCTGAGAAGCACGTTGGCCATGGGGGTATCGACCGGGCAGGCGATGTGCTGATTGCCCCGCACCGCGCCGCCGGCCTTGCCGGCTAGAAAGAGCGGCAGGAAACGGTGTTCGTGGATGTGGGAGTCGCCCATGGGGCTGCCATAGAGCACCAGCGCGTGGTCAAGCAGGTTTCCTCCGCCGTCGACGCTGTCGCGCATGCGGTGGAGGAAGCGCGCGACTTTGCCGACGTGATACTGATTGAGCCGCGCGAACTCCTCGATGCGGTCGTCGGCCTCGCGGTGATGCGAGAGGGCGTGGAACGGGGTGGTGACGCCGCTCTCCGGGTAGAGGCGCTGGCTGCGATCCAGGCCCATTTTGAAGGAGAGGACGCGGGTGACATCGCTCTTGAGGGCCAGCAGCTGAAGGTCGAACATGAGATCGACGTGTTCGTCGAAAGAATCGGGAACGCTCAGGGGCGCGTCGGCGAGGGCGCGCGGGACGGCGGCATTGCGCTCCTCGACGGCCTGGATGCGCTTTTCGAGGCTGCGCACCTCCTCCAGGTATTCGCTGATACGGGCGCGGTCGGCCGCGCCCATGCGCCGCTTGAGCGAGGCCACGGGCGCCGGGACGGCATCGAGAACGCTGGCGCTGCGCCCGGCACTTCCCGGGCGGTCCTGCGCAGAGGTCTGGGAGGAGACGATGCGCTCGAAGATGCGCCGCGGCGAGGACTCCATGGGTAGCGGCTGGGAGGGCGAGGCCCAGCTGATGGTGTGGGTGTAGGCGCAACTGTAGCCGTGACCGCAGCCGCCGGTGAGGCCGTTCTCCTCAATGCAAAGCTGCATTGAGGAGAGGCGGGTTTCGTGGCCGACCGTCTGCGCAACCAACTGGTCGAGCGAGGGGCCGGAGGAGAGGTCGTCGCCCTCCGTGCGGCGGGGATGGGCGGCGGTGAGAAAGACGGCGGAGGAACGCGCGTGGTCGGCCATTGGCCCGTCCTCGTCGGGGACCAGGGACATGGCGTTGTGCAGGGCGGTGTTGCTGATGACGGTGAGGTAGTCGCGGAGGCGCTCGAGGGGCTTCAGAGTGGGGGTGATGGCGAAGTCGCGTCCCGTCTGCGCGGGCGACCACAGGTTGCGGGCGCGGCCCGATGGGGCGCAGCCGGCGGCGCCATGCACCATCTCGATGGCGACAAAACGCGTGGGGGGAAGCGCGGCTGCGCCCAGCGCGCGCGCCGGCATCATGGAGTCGAGAAAGGGGAGGGACAAGGTCACTCCCAATCCGCGCAGAACGGTACGCCGCGGCAGGGATCGGTTGGTGATGAACATCTGCAGTTTCCTCCAGTGGGCCTCTACGGGGGTTGAGGCTAGCCGTCGAGCGCTCGCGCGGGCGCCGGAGCGATGCGGGGCTGTTGGGGAGCATCACGGGCGCCGGCGCGCCGATAGCCTGATGATGAAGCCGCGCGAGGCGTGTCGCAAGAGGGCCAGTACGACATAGACTTAGGTTTATGCGCCAACCCTTGCTGGTGCGGGAGAACGATCCGGGCCGCGGCATCTCGGTGACCAGTCATGCGCGCGACTACGCGCGCGATTCGCGGGTGAGTCTTCACGCGCATGGGTCGGATCAGCTGGTGTATGCCAGCCGCGGGGTGATGGAGATTGCCGCGGGCGAGCACCTGTGGGTGCTGCCGCCGCACTTCGGCCTGTGGGTGCCGGCGCGGACGGCACACAGGATTCACATGCACGAGCGGGTGGGGATGCGCACGCTGTATCTGCGTCCCGGGATCTTTGCGCGCTGGGCGGGCTGCACGGTGTTTCATGTGACGCCGTTGCTGCGGCAGCTGATCTTTGAGATTGTGCGGCGGGAGAGACTGCGCGCGCGCGATGGGCTGGATGGGGCTCTGCTGCAGGTGCTGGTGGCGCAACTGGAGCGGGCCACGCCGGTTCCGACGGGCATTACGCTCCCCCGCGACGAGCGCGCGGCGGCCGTGGCGCAGCGGGTGCTAGAGGATGTGGCGAGCCGGCGTTCGCTGGGGGATCTGTGCAAGAGCGCCGGGGCGAGCGTTCGAACCATGCAACGGATCTTCCAGCGCGAGGTGGGGCTGGACTTTGAATCGTGGCGTCGGCAGGTGCGGTTGATGCGCGGGGTGCAGCTGCTGGTGTCGGGACGGAGCGTGAAGGAGGTGGCCGATGCGGTGGGTTATGCCGACACGAGCACGTTTGTGGCGCTGTTTCGATCCGTGTTCGAGCGGCCGCCCAAGGCGTGGGTGCTGGGGCTGCCATCCGAACGAAGCGATGAGGAAGAGTAACGCGGAGGTCAGGGCATCACGGCGAAGATCCTGCCAGAGCGGGTGCGCGATATTCGCTCGATGAGCGACACGGGGCACTATGCGCGGCGGCTTCGGACTGAAAGGGGGTGGCGGAACGGCGTCAGCGGGTACCGGCGGCGGCCTTCTTCTTTTGCGCTGCCGCGGTCCAGGGAGGCGTGATGCCGTTCTGGCGAGCGTAGGCGATGAGCTGGCCGAGGTGCTCATGCGCGTCGCCGACGAGGATGTAGACGACGTCTCCTTCGTCGGCCTGGGGGCCGAGCTTGGGCAGGAGCTTGGCGAAGTCGGCATTGCTCATGCCGTTGATGGTCTTGCTGGCGAAGTCCCAGGAGTGGTTGAGCTCTTCGACGATGCGGTCGCGGTCGGTGGTGGATTTCTCGAGTTCCTTTGGCTTGACGCCGGCGGGCGGGGTGGCGCCCATCATGCCGAGGATGCCATAGCGCTCGGCCGAGACGTGGAGAAAGACTTCGGCGAAGGAGCGCGTGTCCGGGGCGGGACGCCAGGTGAGCTTGTCGGCGGGGATGGCCTGGACGAGGGCCACGCACTTCTTGTTCACGGCTTCGAGATCAACCAGGGCCTGGGCCTTGAGGTCGTAGCTGGGCGCGGTGGGATCGGCGGGGGCGGCGGCCGCAGGCGGAGCCGGGGCCTGGGCGAGTGCTGTGAGAGCGCTGGCCGTGAGAACGCAGGCAAGGCAGGTGGAGACAATCGAGGGCTTCATGGCGGACCTCCGCGTCGGTGAGATTCTGCGATGGGTCCGAGAGTAGGACAGGGGAAGAGGAGTGGCAAGCAGTTCGTGACGGCATCGCGGTTTGCTGGGGCGAGTGGCTCCGGGGCGGGACCGGTATAGGGCGAACAAGGGTGCATTCGCGCGGGGCGCTGCCAAAGCCACTGCGCTCAGGAACGCAGACCTCTGCGGCAGCAGGCAATTCGAGAATGCCGCCCGAATGGCTGTGCTCAAATAGACGGCAAGGCGACGCCTGGAGTGTGCGTTCGCTGACGGCGTGTTCCCTTTCTTATCCCACCAAGGAGAAGACCTGTGAGGCTGCTCTCATTCAAGCTGGTTGCTGCTGTGTGCGTGATGACTCTGCTGGTGCCTGCGTGCTTCCCGGCGCAGGAGGGCGACAAGGTGGATTTGGCGGCTCTGACGGCGATCAAGAACGAGGCGTTCAATCGCTCGCAGGTGATGGAGAACCTGTTTTACATCTCCGAGGTGTATGGGCCGCGGGTGAACAACAGCCGCAACCACCGCGCGGCGGCGGAGTGGGCGATGCAGCGCATGAAGGAGTGGGGCCTGCAGAATGTGCACCTGGAGAAGTGGGGCCCGTTCGGGGACGGGTGGCAGATCAAGAAGTACTACGGCGCGCTGGAGACGCCCGCGTATGCGCCGCTGATCGGGTTTCCGCTGGCGTGGACGCCGGGCACGAATGGGCCGGTGACGGCGGAAGCAGTGCTGGCGCCGCTGCACTCCCAGGAGGACTTCGCCAAGTACAAGGGGAAGCTGAAAGGGAAGATCGTGCTGATCTTCGACCCGCGCGAGCTGGCGCTGCACACGGAGGCGGAGGCGCACCGGCTGACGGACGAGGAGGTGGGGGCGCGGACGAAGACGCCGGATCCGGCGCACATGGGGTTTGGTCCGCAGCGGGCGGGAGGGGCGACGCCACGGCCGGGCGAGTACACGCCGGCAACGCTGTCGACGGGGGCGCCGAGCGGGCGCGTGCTGCGCAACCAGGTGAATGCGTTCCTGAAGGAGGAGGGCGTGGCGGTGGCGCTGACGCCGGGCTACAACGGCGACGGGGGCACGGTATTCGCGTCGTATGGGGGATCGCAGGATCCGAAGGACCCGGTGGGGCCGCCGATGGCGGCGATTACGCCGGAGCAGTACAACCGCATCAGCCGCCTGCTGCAGCACGGGATGACGCCGAAGCTGACGTTCGATATCGAGACCGAGTATCAGAAAGACGACGAGATGGGCTTCAACGTGATTGGAGAGATTCCCGGCACGACGAAGGCCGATGAGGTGGTGATGGTGGGCGGGCATTTCGACAGCTGGCAGGGCGGAACGGGGGCGACGGACAACGGCACGGGTTCGTCGGTGGCGATGGAGGCGGTGCGGATTCTGGCGGCGGTGAAGAAGCCGGTGGCGCGCACGGTGCGGGTGGCGTTGTGGGGCGGCGAGGAGGAGGGGCTGTATGGCTCGCTGGCATACGTGCAGCAGCACTTTGCGCCGCGGGACACGATGAAGAAGACGCCGGAGTACGACAAGCTGGATGTGTATTTCAACGATGATTCGGGGTCGGGGAAGTTCCGCGGTGTGTCGGCGCTGGGCAATGCGGAGCTGGCGGCGATCTTTGACTCGTGGATTGCGCCCATCCGGGACGTTGGGATCGAGGCGGTGGTGGGCTTGACGGCGGGGCCGACGCGGGAGCCGGGCGGAACGGATTCGACGAGCTTCTCGTGGATTGGGCTGGACGGGGTAGGGTTCATGCAGGATCCGCTGGAGTACGGCACGCGGACGCATCACTCGAACATGGATCTCTACGATCGCGTGCAGAAGGGCGATGTCATGCAGGGGGCGATGATCGAGGCGTGGTTTGCGTACAACGCGGCGACCCGTGCGGAGATGCTGCCACGAATCGAGACGCCGGCGCCGACGGCGAAGTGAGGCGTTCGGGCTCCGGATGAGGGCGTTGTGCCGGGGATCACCCCGCGGCGGGCAGCCAGACGGAGAAGACACTGCCGACGCCTTTGCGGCTGCGGACACGGAGGTAGCCTGCGTGTTTGCGGAGGATGTCGCGGCTGACCCAGAGGCCGAGGCCAGTGCCGTGCATGCCCTTGGTGGTAAAGAAGGGCTCGCAGAGGCGGCGCACGGTGTCGGGGTCCATGCCCAAGCCGGTGTCGGCCACGGTGACACAGACGCCGGGCGCGGCCGTTTGGGGATGGCGCAGATCGCGGGTGCGGACGAATAGCGTGCCGCCGCGGTTCATGGCGTCGAAGGCGTTGCCGATGAGGTTGGCGAAGACCTGACGCAGTTCCGAGCTGATGCAAAGCACGCGGCGGTGGTCGAGGGAGCGGGCGAGGACGCGGATCTCGGCCTGCTTGAGACGGCCTTCGTAGATGGCCAGGGCGGAGTCGACCAGGGTGGAGGTCTTTTCGCTGGTCTCGCGGGTGGACTGGCGGTTGAAGACGAGCGTGTGGGTGACGACGTGGGAGACGCGCTTGAGCTCGGCTTCGGCCTGGGAGAGCAGGGCGGCGGCCTGGTCGGGAAGGTCCATGCCGCGGCAGAGGTAGATGAGGTTGAAGACGGCTTCGAGAGGGTTGTTGATCTCGTGGGAGATGGTGGCGGCGAGGCGTCCGACGACGGCGAGCTTCTCGTTTTTGCGCAGGGCCTCTTCGGCGAGCACGGCGGCGGTGACGTCTTCGGTGGCGAGCATGATGCCGCCGATAGCGCCGCTGGCTTCGTACCAGGGATGGAGCTCCCACTTGATCCAGTGGGTGGTGCCGTCGCCGCGAATCATCTGCTCGCGTTCGGTGGAGAGGCTTTCGCCCTCCAGGCCGCGGCGATGAACCTCGCGCCAGTGCTGAGGCAGATCGGGGAACACGTCGTAGTGGGAGCGGCCGAGGATGTCGCCGGAGATGCGGCGATCGGCGAGCCAGCGGCGGCTGACGGCGATGTAGCGCATCTCGCGATCGAACATGGCGATGGAGGCGGGAGCGTTTTCGACAAAGAGGCGGTGGCGGGCTTCGCTGTCGCGGATGGCGGCGAGGGCAAGCTGGACGCGCTCGGCCGCGAGCTGGAGCTCGCGATTGGTTTCGGCGAGAGCGAGCTCGGCCTGCTTCTGCGCGGTGATATCGCGGTTGATGCCGGCCATGCGGACGGGGCGGCCCTCGCTGTCGCGGAAGACGGTGCCGGGAGCGGAGATCCAGCGGACAGTTCCGTCCGGCCAGACCACGCGGAACTCGGCCGCGTAGGTGGCCTGGGGATCGGCGAGGGCGCGTTCGACCTGGCGGATGACGGAGGAGCGGTCGTCGGGGTGAACGGCGTTGATGAAGTCCTCGCCGGTTTTGAGGTCGTTGCGGCCCCACAGGGCATCGGTGGTGCCGTAAGTTTCGCAGCGGCCGTCAGAAAACTCCCAGACCCAGGTACCGACCTTGGCGCCGGCGTAGATGAGGCGGAGGCGTTCGGCCTGGAGCTCGCGCTCGAGTTCGATCTGCTTGCGTTCGTGAATGTCGCTGGTGACGCCGAGGATGTAGGAGCGGCCGTCGCGCTGGAAGGTGCGGCCGATGGAGTGTTCCCAGCGCGGGCCGGAGGGCGTGTTGACGCGGAACTCGATGTCGTAGGAGATGCCGCGGTCGACGGCGGCCTGGAAGGCGGCGGCGACCCGGTCGCGGTCTTCAGGGACGATGCAGGCGATCCAATCTTCGGCAGGCGCTTCGCCGCTTACGCCGGGAAAGAGCTCGCGCATACGGGCGTCGCCCACGACGAATTGGCGCTGGGGATCGTAATACCAGGCGCCGAGCTGGGCGCCTTCGAGCACCATCTGCAGGCGCTGCTCGCTCTGGCGGAGACGGTCTTCGATGGTCTGGGGAGGCGGGGCTTCCGCGAGTACGGGATGGCCGTTTTGGGGAAGAGCAGGACCGCCCGCCGAGGGAACATCCTGTGCTATGGAGTTGGACATCCGCGCTCCCGTATCGGTCGGCTTTACAGGAGTCTGGAGTTGGTCGGCTGTTGCACTTGCGCTGCCACCATGGCTGATTCCCAAGAACCGGTAGCTTCACTGTACAGGAGGGAATGTGTCGGGGTTTGCCATCCCGCAAAGAATGCGCGGATGATTTTGGCGTGCTGAAAGGGAGACTGGCGGAGCAGGCGACTCTGCGGGAGCCGGGCGACCCCCGACTTACTTCTACCGGGAGGTGCGCGAAGAAAAGATGGGACCCTCGTCCGGAGGCACGACCGCCTCTCGGGGACCGAGAGGCGGATTGGGAGGGTCAGTTTTGAGCCAGGCACGTTTGAGGCACGGTCACCTGACCGCTGTGAGTTATTCGGCGACGGTTTCCGCGGGGGCGGCGGCTTCGGCGCCCTGCTCGTCGGAGACCGCCTCGCCGATGACCTTCACCTTGATGTGGGTGGAGACTTCGCGGTGGAGCTTGAGGGTGACGTCGAAGTTGCCGAGGGCCTTGAGGGGCTCGTTGAGCTGGATCTTGCGGCGATCGATGTCGAAGCCCTGGGCCGCGAGCTCGTTGGCGATGTCGGCAGAGGTGACGGAGCCGAAGAGCTGGCCATGCTCGCCGGACTTGCGGGTGAAGGTGAGGACGACGGGCGCGAGCTTGGCAACGAGCTCCTCGGCCTGGGCCTTCTCAGTGGCGGAGCGGCGGGCGGCGGCGGCCTTCATCTGGTCGATCACGGCCTTATTGGCGACGGTAGCCTGCAGAGCCAGCTTGCGCGGCAGCAGGAAGTTGCGGCCGTAGCCGTCGGCCACCTTCACGACATCTCCGCGGTGGCCCAGGTTGGCTACGTCTTCTTTCAGGATGACTTCCATGGTCAAATCTCCAATGTTGGCGGCACGTCTCTGCAGGTCCTCTTGCGGTCTGATCCGGACCCTGGCAGTCGGTTGCGCCGCGCAGATGATAACTCGGCTTCGGCAAAGTTGTCGCCCGCCCGTTGGTCTGCCCCGTTACACGAAAGCGGCATCGCCAACAGGCGTGTTGATGCGGCTTAGTGCCGGGTAGCGAAGGGCAGCAGGGCGATGTTGCGGGCCTGCTTGATGGCGCGGGTCAGGCGGCGCTGGTGGGTGGTGCAGACGCCGGTGAGGCGGCGGGGCACAATCTTGCCGCGCTCGGCCACGAAGCCCTGCAGGAGGCGGACGTCGCGATAGGGGATGGCGTCGATCTTCTCCGTGCAGAACTTGCACACCTTTTTGCGGCGGAAGAACTTGCCGCGGCCGCCAGGACCGCCTGAGGGGCGAGGGCCGCGGGGACCGCCCGGGCCGGAACCAGGACCGGAGCCGGAACCCGCACCGGGTCCACCTCCGGGTCCGCTTTGGGTTGCGCCCTCGGGGGCGCGTCCTTGTACTTCGTCTGCCATGATGATTCCTCTTTACTGACTGTCTGTGCCCGGCGAGGCCGGGGAAATGCCTGGGACTCAGGGACCAGGGCATTGCCTGGTCTCCATGCCCGGGTGCGAATGCTAAGCGCTGGCCGGGGCGGCTTCCGCGGGCTCGGCGGGTACGGGCGCAGGGGCGGGTGCGTGCGGTTCGGCGCTGAGCTTGCGGCGGGAGGCGCGGATGGCCTTGACCTTGGCGAGGCGCTTTTCTTCCTCGTCCATGCGCACGGTGATGAACTTGATGACCGGCTCAGAGACGCGCAGGCGGCGCTCGAGTTCGGCAACCACGGGGCCGGTGGCCTCGATGGTCATCAGGATGTAGTTGCCGTCGTTGAACTTGCGAACCAGATAAGCAAGTTTGCGCCGGCCCATCTTCTCGGTGGACTTGACGGTGCCGCCGCCGTTGGTGACGGTGGTGACGAAGCCAGCGATCAGCTTGTCGACATCTTCTTCGACCACGTCGGGCCGAACAATGAACATAACCTCGTAACTACGGGACATCGGGTTTCTCTTTCCGCCGCTGGAGCGGCTGTGCCGCTCCAGCGGCAGTGGTCAGTTGTCAGTGATCAGTGGTCAGAAACCGCCGATCCTGCTCCAAATTTCGATTTCTCCGCAATCCGACGGACAGAAACTGTTTCTCTCTGACCGCTGAACACTGACCACTGATCACTGTTCTTTGCGGTTGAACTCATTCATTGCGGCTGCCGGTCCTGTCTCGAGGATGCGGCGGGTGGCTGTGGCTACCCGGTCGAGCACCTCGTCGAGGATCGTCAGATCGCGCTTGCCCATCGGGGAGAGGAGGTAATCCTTGCCTCCGCGACGACTCGCGCCGGCGGCGATTGCTTCGGGCGGCAGATCAGGCCCAACTCCGATGCGCAAGCGCAGCCACTCCTGTGTACCCAGGGAGGCGGTGACGCTGCGGGCTCCGTTGTGCCCGGCAGGCGAACCGCGTTCCTTGATGCGGAAGGTTCCCAGCGGCAGGTCGAGCTCGTCATAAATGACGAGCAGGTCCTGGGCTGGGTCCGCTTCGTACTCCCGAACCAGGGCGGCCAGGGAAGCGCCGCTCAGGTTCATATACGTCTCCGGCTTGGCCAGGATGACGTCGCGTCCCGCGATGCGGCAGGATGCGGTCACGGCCCGGCAGCGCCGGTTCAACACCACAACGCCCTCTTGCGCGGCGATGCGGTCTACTGCCATGAACCCCGCGTTATGCGGCGTCCACAAATACTCCGGGCCGGGATTGCCGAGCCCCACCACCAGGAAGGGGCCTCGGCGCTGCGCGTCTCCGGATTGACTTGCCTCCGCCAAGACTTACTTCTTCGCTCCGCCTTCGGCCTTCTTGGCGTCGGCAGGAGCGTCGGTCTTGCCCTTCTTGGCGACTTCGGGTTCGGCCGGAGTTCCGGCGGTGGCGCCCACCTCGGCTTCGACCGAGGCTGCCGTCTCTTCGCGGATGGCGATGACGTGGGCCACGGTGGCGTCTTCGTCTTCGAGGTACTTGATCTTCTCGGAGTGCGGAAGGTCTTTCACGCGCAGCACGTCGAAGAGGTTGAGGCCGGTGACGTCCACATCGAGGTGGCTGGGGATATCGGCGGGGAGGCATTCGATCTCGACTTCGCGGAGCACCTGGTCGAGGATACCGCCGGCGGTCTTGACGCCTGCGGGGATTCCCAGCAGCTTGACGCGAACGCTGACGCGCAGAGTCTTGTCGAGGGCGATGCGCTTGAGGTCGATGTGGATCAGCTTGTCCTTGATCGGCTCGCGCTGCCAGTCGACGATCATGGCCTTCGCCGCGGCTTCGCCGCCGAGTTGCACGTCGAAGATGGTGTTGTGGCCGGTCTCGGAGAAGAGGATCCGCGAGATCTGCTTGGGATCGACTTCGACGGCGACGGGCTCATGGCCGGCGCCATAGAGGACCGCGGGGATCTGGCCGGCGGCGCGGACGCGGCGGGCGGCATTCTTGTTGAACTTGCCCGTACGGGGCTTGGCTACGACAACTTCAGGCATTTTTCTCTCGTTTCTGTCTCGGGCACGAAGAACGGCGTTTAGCTATTAGCTTTTTAGCTCTTAGCTTCGACTGATCTCGCTCGCTCCCTTTGTTCAGGCCAGTGGTCAGTGATCAGCAAGATATCTTCGATCCGCTGAGACGATCCCTTTGACTGGCGAGTCCCTTGTTGCTGATCACTGGTCACTGACCACTGATCACTGATCACTGCTTACGAAAACAGCGTGCTGACGCTGGTTTCGAGGTGGATGTTCTCAATGGCCGCGCCCAGCAGGCCGGCGATGGAGAGCACCTTGATTTTGGAGAGCTTCTGCGCAGCTTCGCGCAGAGGCACGGTATCGGTAACGACGACCTGTTCGAGCCGGGAGGCCGCGATGCGATCGATGGCCGGCCCGGAGAGCACCGCATGGCTGGCGCAGGCGTGGACCGAGGCGGCTCCGTTGGCGTAGAGGGCGTCGACGGTCTTCACCAGCGTGCCGGCGGTGTCGATGATGTCGTCGATGATGAGGCAGCTTTTGCCATGCACATCGCCGACCACGTGCATGACTTCGGCGACGTTGATGTCGGTGCGGCGCTTGTCCACGATGGCCAGGGGGGCGCCCATCTTCTGGGCAAAGTGCCGGGCGCGCTCCACGCCGCCGGCATCGGGCGAGACGACGGTCAGGTTGGGGAGATTGAGCTCTTTGAAGTAGCTCACCAGCACGGGGCTGGAGAACATGTGGTCGACGGGGATGTTGAAGAAGCCCTGGATCTGGGCCGCGTGCAGGTCAACAAAGAGAGCGCGGTTGGCGCCGGCGGTGGTGAGCAGGTCGGCGATGAGCTTGGCGCTGATGGCGACGCGGGGGCGGTCCTTGCGGTCCTGGCGGGCATAGCCATAGTAGGGAACCACGGCGGTGATGCGGGCTGCCGAGGCGCGCTTCATGGCGTCGATCATGATGAGCAGCTCGACCAGGTGCTGGTCGACGGGATAGCAGGTGGGCTGGACGACGAAGACGTCGACGCCGCGCACGTTGTCGAGGAGTTGGAAGTAGACCTCGCCGTCGGCGAAGCGCTGCAGCTTGGCCTCGCCCACCTTGACGCCGATGTGGCGGGCGATCTCTTCCGCCAGGGGCCGGTTGGCGGTCCCGGAGAAGAGCTTGAAGCGCTTGTCTTCGCTGAGATTGCGCGACCGCTTGCGCTCCGGAGCGGGCTTGGCGCCGCCCTGCGCCCTGGAGTCAGCGGGCGCGCCCTGCGCGGGGTCCTTTGCTGCCCCGTCGCGGCCGGATTCGGATTGTGGCTGCTGCTTGTCTTCCAACGTCGCCGTCAACGATCCCACTTCCATCTCCCGAGTACCTCCAGTGCTGGTTGGCATTGGCTGCTTATCGGCGTACAGAAATCTGGCTGGGCGACTAGGATTCGAACCTAGACAAGTGCCTCCAAAGGGCACTGTCCTACCATTAGACGATCGCCCAGCAATGGCAACGAACCGGGTTACGGGGCGTTGCGCGTGCTTGCTTGGTTTCCGCAGCCGCCGCGAGTCTCGCTCGCATGACGGCTGATTGTCAACAAACTTAGGTCAGAAGCATCTGGCCCCAGTACGCCTGCCGGTCGACGGTGCGGGTCAAGAAGGCCGCCACACCCGCCGTCTGCAGCCGTGCGCAGGCCGCTTCTGCGTCTCTGCGGGTCAGGTACAACCCGAAGAGCGCTGAACCGGACCCCGACAGGGAGGCGTGCAAGGCTGCCTCCGGAGTGCCGGCGGCCGCAAGAATGCGCTTGATTTCTGCAAGGGAAGGATGCTGGGCGAAGACGACCCGTTCGAAGTCGTTCTGGATCCAGCTCGTGATCCCGGTGCGGACAAGCGCGGACTCTT
The DNA here is from genome assembly GCA_008682415.1 of Acidobacteria bacterium AB60. Taxonomy (GTDB): domain Bacteria; phylum Acidobacteriota; class Terriglobia; order Terriglobales; family Acidobacteriaceae; genus Telmatobacter. The sequence goes on from VANK01000015.1 coordinate 64,720, forward strand.
GAGGTCCGGCCAGGTCCCTACCCGCGGTAAGGACACCGGAGGAGCCTGCCTGCCGATCGCCCCGGGGGACTGCTCCCGCGAAGGCGCTGGCGTAGGCGCGGCTCAACTCCTTTAGTTTACCGGTGCTTGCTTCGGCGGTCAAACCCTCGCGGACGCACAGGACGTCCCACTCGCGAAAGGCCAGGGGGGTGGAGACGCCGACGGAGGGCGCGGCGACCACGCACCAGGCCGGTTCCAAGTCGGGCATGGGATAGACCTCCTGCCCGCGGTCGAGTCCGAGGACGGTGCCGCCGATCAGGAACAGGGGCACGTCGGAGCCCACGCGCGCAGCCAGTTCCAGCCGGCGCGCAGGCCAGGTAACCTTTTGAATCGGGGTGTCTTGCCCGGCGATCTCCAGCTCTTTTTCAAGACCGATCAGGGCGGCTACGGCATTGGCCGAGCCGGCGCCCAGGCCACCCTGGACGGGGAGATTCTTTTCGATGTGGATCTCGACAACTGCCGTGAGGTCCAGCTCCTGGAGAGCCAGGGCGACCATCTTCCAGGCGGTGTTGCGGCTGTCCGAGGGCACGCGCCGGTCGTTGGAGGTGATGCGGATTTCGGTAGGAGGGGGGGTGGGGGTAGCGGAGACGGTGAGGCGATCGTGCAGCTCGAGGGTTTGGTAGAGGGTAGCGAGAGCATGGAATCCGTCCGCCCGGGGCGCGCCTATCCCCAGCCCCAAGTTGATCTTTGCGTGCGAACGGACGGTGGTGGGCATACCGCTTCATTGTAGAAGGCGGCCACCCTGCGGGTCGGCCCAACCGGGCCGGATCAAGCGGAAAAAGAAGGGGAACGGGGCAACTGGAACCGGCGTACACTTTGCTATCGGTCCCGCGCGGAAGGAGGGGTCATGAGGTTCCTTGCCGCAAGCGTCCTTACGTTTGCCGTTTTTCAGGCGGCCCCCACCCTGCCTGCCCAGCTTGTTCCACATTCTGTCCCAATGCAGGTACTCCACGGGAAGCCATATGTGACCGCGATCGTGAACGGGCGCGGGCCGTACCGGTTTCTGCTGGACACGGGCACGGGGGGCGACGCGATCGTAACTCCGGAACTGGCCTCCGTTCTGGGCCTCCCCGAGGTGGGCAGTACACGGCTGGACGACCCCAGCGGGCTGAGCGCTCAATCGGCTTCGCTGCGTTTGATCGACACCCTGACGGTGGCGGGGGTGGACTTCTACTCCATCCGGGCAGTCGAGCACCGGATCCTGAATGCAGATGGGCCCTGCGACGGAATGCTGGGATTCACGTTGTTCAAGGATCTTCTGCTGACGCTCGATTATCCGCGGGGCGTGATGACGATTGAGGACGGCGAACTGGAGCCGGACGGCGAGCGGACAGTACACGCGTTCCGCATGCCGCAGGGGGTCCCGGTGACCAATCTCACGATTGGGGGAATGCCTGTGGCGGCGCTGCTGGACTCGGGCGGGGCAGGTCTGAGCCTGCCGGAACGCCTGGTGTCGCAGCTGCAGTTTCTTTCAGAGCCGGCCGATTTTGCGCGCGGGCAGTCGCTTTCGAGCCGCTTCCCGATCAAGGTGGGCCGCCTGGCCAATGATGTACAGCTGGGCGACATTACCTTCGATCAGCCGTGGGTTGAGATCAACCCCGCGTTTCCGCTGGCCAACTTCGGGTCGGTACCCATGCAGCACTTCGCGGTGACCTTCGACCAGCAGAACCTGCTGGTGCGGATGGAGGGTCCACGCAAGCGGATTACGCTGGGGGTGACGCACTCCCCGGTGCGGCTGGTGGACGCTCCACCCAAGTCCGCGGACGCCAAGCTGGTTCCGCTGGGCTGACCAAAGCGCGCCGTATGCTGGGGAAGTGAGTCGCTCCCCTGAAGAAGCCACCGATCTCTGCCGCGATCTCAATCGCATTGCAGAGTGGCTCGGGGGCGTTGCAAGCGACGGATCGGATACCTCGCTGGCTCACAGCCCCGAGCTGGTGGTCCTCGCAGGCAACCAGGTCATTCCCACGCTTGAGTTCGCGCTCGATTCTGCGAGCCGCCTGGACGCGCCCTTGTTGCTGACGGGAGGATTCGGCCATGCGACTCGTTTTCTGTACGAGAACCTCGCCGCCTCGCACTATGCGCCGCTGATCGAAGAAGGGTATCTCACGGCGCAGATGGGAGAGGCGGAGCTGTATGGAGAGATCGCGGGGCGGGTCTTCCGGATACCGGAGGCGCGCATCCTGACGGAGACGCAGTCTACCAATGGCGGAGAGAACGCGCGGTACAGCATCCATCTTATGAACGTGCGGGGATTGGTTGCGCCGAACCTGGTGGTCTGCCAGGATCCGCTGATGCTGCGGCGGACGGTTCTAACCTGGCGAGCCGAGGGTGAACGCGCCGGGATGACAATGAGAATCCGCGGCGGCGCGGGTTTTGTTCCCAGGGTGGAGCCCGGGCCGGATGGGACGCCGCAGCTGATTGCCGAACACGCCGGGGGCACCTGGACGTTCCCGCGGTTTCTAGGGCTGTTGCTGGGGGAGGTCGCACGTCTGAACGATGATGAAGACGGCTATGGCCCACGGGGAAAGAACTTCATCGCGCACGTTGAGATTCCCTCGGAGGTCTGGTCTGCCTATCACCGTCTACTCGCCAGCCCGCTAGCGGCTATGGCGGCGCGGTGAGGCAAATGGGCGTTGCGCCGCGGAGTTCGCTCGCGTACAGTGGGGGCGTTCCTTCCCAACAGCGATCAGAAGGAGAGCAAGATGCAGCGACGAGCGTTTCTCGCGTCCGCCATGGCCCTGATCCCCGCAGCCGATCTGCCGGGGGCCGCTCTCGCCCAAATGGCGTCCACGGCACCGGCGGAGCCGCACGTGGTTCCTGCCGGCGAGGATCGCCTGGGAGAGCATCACTCGCGGGGGTACAGTTCCATTTTGTTCAAGGTTCTTCCTCGCGAGACCAACGGCGGGCTGTTGATCCTGGAGCACTGGAACATGACACGCGGCGGGCCGCCGCTGCACATGCATCTGCACCAGGAGGAGTGGTTTTACGTCGTGGAGGGCGCGGTGGATTTTCAGATCGGGGATGAACGCAAGCGGCTGCAGGCGGGTGATTCCATTCTGGGGCCGCGGAATGTGCCGCACACGTTCGCCGCAGTGGCAGGGAAGAGCAGTCGGCTGATGATCGCCTTCAATCCGGCGGGCCAGATGGAGGAGTTCCTTAGGGTGACGGGGGTCCCCGATCCTCCGGTTCAGGATGCGGCGTTCTTCGCGCACTACGGGATGAAGCTGATTGGGCCTTCGCCGTTCGCGGCGTGAGGGGCAGTTGCTAGGATCGGACTATGCTTCGTGTGAAACTGCTCGATCCCGCTGCGCGCCTGCCTACGGTGGCTCATCCCGGTGAAGACCTGGGGTACGACGTGTTTTCCCTGGCGGCGGTGGTGCTTTCGCCGCTGACGACAACGCGGGTCCGGACCGGCATCGCGGTGGAGGCACGGAATCCGGCCACCGGTGAGCCGCTGGGATTGCTGGTGCGCGATCGCTCCTCGCTGGCGGCGCGGGGGATAGCCAGCACTGGCGGGGTAATCGATGCGGGCTACCGGGGCGAGGTGCTGATCGTGATGACCAACCTGAGCGACCAGGCCATCCAGATCAACGCCGGAGAGAAGATCGCCCAGATGATCCCGGTGCCGGTACTCACGGGGCCGGTGCAGGAGATGCACACCCTGGACGAGTCGGCGCGGGCGGACAAGGGTTTCGGCAGCTCCGGCCGATAGGAGAGCGAGGCGATTCTTTCGGCTGTCCGAAACTTTAGGGAATTTATCGTTTCGCGTCTGCAACGCTACCGCTAGGATCGAGTTGAGGCTCCCTATGCCCCTGATCTCTGTGACCCGTCTGCGCGTGCGCGCCTGGCGATTATTTCCAATCTTTATCTTCCATGCGATACGCAGCGGCTCTCAGGCGGCCGGGGCGCCTGGAAACCTGAGCGCACAAGTGCTGCGGGATGCCCGCAATGCGTGGTGGACCCTGACGGCATGGGACTCCGAGGCGTCGATGCGAAGTTTCATGCGGACCGGGCCGCACGGCGCGGTCATGCGCAAGCTGCTGGAGTGGTGCGATGAGGCGTCGCTGGTGCACTGGACGCAGGCGGATGCGACTCTGCCCTCGTGGACCGAAGCGCATCGCCGCATGCAGGCGGAGGGCCGGCCGTCGAAGGTGAATCATCCCTCGCAGGCACATCGCGCCTACCAAATCCCGGCGCCGATCGATTCCCCGCGCCGCACGACGCAACTCAAAAAGGGGCGCCGGCCTGATGGATTTGCGCCTTCCCGGGGCGACGGGTCCCCGCTGGAGCGCAATTTCTGCAAAAATAGAGACATGACGACAGTTTCCGCTCCCGCAAAGGTGTTTGCCGACCGCATTGGCCGGATCGAGGTCTCCGCAACCATGGCCGTAGCCGCGGAGGCCGCCAAACTGTGCGCCCAGGGCGCCAACCTGGTGGACTTCGGGGCGGGCGAGCCGCACTTCAATACTCCGCGGCACGTCAAGGACGCGGCCATTGCGGCGATTGAGGCGAACTTCACCCGTTATACGGTCGTGCCCGGCACGCCGGACGTGCGCAAGGCCATTGTGGAACGGCACGCCTGCGACTTCGGGTCCGACTACGGGATCGATGAGGCGATCTTCACCACGGGCGAGAAGCACGCGCTGTTCAACGCCATTCAGATTTTGGTGGACCACGGCGACGAGGTAATTCTGCCGGTGCCGTACTGGGTCAGCTTCAAGGACATCATCCAGTACGCGGGCGGAACGGTGGTGTATCTCGAGACCAGCGAGGCGGAGAAGTTCCGTATCACCGCGGACGCGATTGAGGCGGCGATCACGCCGCGGACCAAGGCGATCATCCTGAACTCGCCGTCGAATCCGGCCGGATCGGTGGTCTCGGCGGCCGACCTGGAGCGGATTGTGCGTCTGGCGCACGAGCGCGGGATCTACCTGCTGCTGGACGAGTGCTATGTTTACCTGAACTACGAGGGCAGGCCGGTCTCGGCCGGCTCGTTCGGCTGGGCCAAGGAGCACATGGTCGTGCTGGGCTCGCTCTCCAAGACGTACGCGATGACCGGCTGGCGCGGCGGGTTTGCGCTGGCCCCCAAGGCCATCATCGCCAACCTCTCCAAGCTGCAGTCGCAGCAGACATCGAATGCCACGTCGATTGTGCAGAAGGCAGCGATCGCGGCCCTGGCCGGCCCGCAGGAGTGCGTCAGCGAGTTCCGCGCCGAGTTCATCGAGCTGCGCGACTACATGCTGAAGCGGCTGGCGGAGATTCCCGGTGTGACCTGCACCAAGCCGGAGGGCGCCTTCTACGTATATCCCAACATCAGCGCGTTCCTGGGGAGGGGCGGGGTCAAGACGGCGACGGAGCTAGCGACCCGCCTGCTGCATGAGGCGCACGTGGTGACAGTGCCCGGCGAGGCCTTTGGCACCGGGGAACACATTCGCCTCTCGTACCCGGTGACCAAGCAGAACATCGACGAAGGCACCCGGCGCATGGGCGAGTTCCTCAAGAATCTCGGCTAGCACCGCTCCGGTCCGGTTCGCAACATAGGGCGGCTGCGCACGATGCAGCCGCCCTTATGATTTGCGCATGCTGTTCGCCGCCCATGCGGCAGGTGGGCCGATGAAAGACCTGTTCGATCCCGAGACCGTGGAAGAGGTGCAGGCGCGCATCTCCCGATTGCAGGCAGATACCCGGCCGTTGTGGGGCCGGATGACCTGCGCACAGGCGGTGGCGCATTGCGCCGCGGCCATGGAGTTTGCGGTAGGCGACACGGTACCGCCGCGGATGATCGTGGGCCGCATCATCGGCAAGATCATCAAGCCGATGGTGCTGCGCGAAGACGAACCGATGCGCCGCAATTCGCCTACGGTGAAAGGACTGGTGGTGGCCGACAGGCGGCACCTGCCGACCGAGCAGAAGCGGTTGACCGGGCTCATCAACCGGTTTGCCGTCAATGGCCCCGGAGGCTGCACCACCGAGCCGCACAGCTTCTTCGGGCCCCTGACGCCGGAGGAGTGGGCGATCCTGATGTACAAGCACCTGGACCACCATCTGCGCCAGTTCGGGGTGTAGGCGCCTTCCTGGGGCTAACCGAATCAAGCCGCGCGGTTCGGCGATAATCGCGGGATGATTCGAATGGTGGCGTTTCGTTGGATGGCGGGGGTGGCGCTTGCCTGCCTCGCGGGCGGGGCAGCCGGCGTCGCGAGCGCGGCTGGCGCACCGGAGCAACCACGGCAGCGGATGATCGTGCTCACCGACATTGGCGCAGAGGCCGATGACACGGAGAGCACCGTCCGGCTGTTGCTGTACACCGACGTCATCGATCTCAAAGGGCTGGTAGCGACCACCTCCACATGGAAGCGGACGTCCGTCTCGCCTGATCTGATCCGCGGCGTGATCGATGCCTATGGCAAGGTTTACGCCAACCTGGTAAAGCACGATCCCGCCTATCCCTCGCAGCAGACGCTGGAATCGCTGGTGAAGCAGGGTCGGCCAGAGTACGGCATGAGCGGCGTTGGCCCCGGCAAAGACTCGGAGGGATCGAACTGGATCCTCCGCAACCTGGAGGAGGACGACAATCGCCCGCTGTGGATCACGGTGTGGGGCGGCGTGAACACGCTGGCCCAGGCGCTCTACACGCTGCGCGCGAGCAAGCCTGCAGCGGAGGTGGAGCGGCTAGTAGCCAAGCTCAGGGTCTACACCATCTCCGATCAGGACGACAGCGGCGCGTGGATCCGCAAAAGCTTCCCCAGCTTGTTCTATATCGTCACGCCGGGCGCCGACTACGCGGCGGCCACGTGGACGGGCATCAACGTGGTGGTGCCCGGGATCGACAACACGAGCATCAGCAACAAGTGGCTGGCGGAGAACATACAGCAGGGGCACGGCCCGCTGGGCGCCGTTTATCCGGACGTGGCGTATGGGATGGAGGGCGATACGCCTTCCTGGCTCAGTCTGATTCCCAACGGGCTGAGCGATCCCGAGCACCCCGACTGGGGCGGCTGGGGGGGACGTTACGAGTTGGCCAAGCCGGAGGGGCCGGTGGGCGACCCAGGCAAGTACCTGGGCGGTATCCCGGTGAAACCGGAGACGCGCCCGATCTGGACCAATGCGTCCGACGAAGTTGCGCTGCCGATGCGTAGCGAGTTTGGGCAGGCGACCCGCCCGGCCGCGGAGCCGGTCCGCGACGTGAAGGCGACGATCTGGCGGTGGCGGGATGACTTTCAGAATGACTTTGCCGCCCACATGAACTGGACGACACACGCCTACGCGGAGGCGAACCATCCACCGCAACCCATCCTGGACCAACCCGCGGCGTTCACGGTCCGTTCCGGCGAGCACTTCCGGCTCGCGGCGCACGCGACCGACCCCGACGGGGACAGCGTGAGCTTCTTCTGGTTCCAGTATCCGGAGGCAGGAACATACAAGAGCCGGATTCCCTTCGTGGTGGCGCAGAACTTGTCGCAGGTGGAGCTGATTGCGCCGAAGGTAGAGAAGCCTCAGACCGCGCACTTCATCCTGCGGGTCACGGACAAGGGCACGCCTCCGCTCTCGCGATACCAGCGGATCGTGGTCACCATCACGCCTTAAGGGGCAGGCCGCTGCGCCTCGGCCGCTGTTTGGGCCTGCGCCTCGGGCGCTGTTTGGGGCTGCGTCTCGCCTGACGGGACTGGCCGAGGCTTATCTGCAACCTTGGCCGGGCAGGGCCGGGTTTTGCCCTGGATTTGTGGCGGGTCTCCTATTCAAAGGCTGTCCCCATCGGGTAGGATGACTTTTCCATGTCGAAGCGCATTGATTTTCGTCCTGTGATTCTGGCCGGCGGCAGCGGCACCCGGTTCTGGCCGCGCTCGCGTCGCGCGCGCGCCAAGCAGGTTCTCGCCCTGGATGGCGAGCGGTCGATGATTCAGCAGACGGTGGAGCGTCTGAAGCCGCTGGGCAAGGTGGGCGACACCTGGGTGATCACGAACGAATTCCTGGCGCACGAGATTGCGGAGCAGCTCAAGGGAGTGCCGGCCGGGCAGATCGTCTCCGAGCCGTGTGCGCGCAATACCGCGCCTGCCTGCGGGCTGGCGGCGTTCCTGATCGAGCGCGACAATCCCGAGGCGGTCCTGGGCGTCTTCCCCTCCGACCACGTGATCGCCGACGAGCCGCGTTTTCTGAAGGCACTGCAGAAGGGAATCAGCACGGCGGCTTCGGGCGAGAATATCGTGGTGCTGGGCATCGAGCCCACGCGGCCGGAGACGGGTTACGGGTACATCGAAACGGGCGAGCTGACTCCCGAGGGCTCCGCGCTGCACGTCCGGCGCTTCACCGAGAAACCCAATCTGATGCGGGCCGAAGAGTTTCTGGCGGCGGGAAACTACTACTGGAACTCCGGGATGTTTCTGTGGTCCGCCCGGACGCTAGCGAATGCCGTGCGCGAGCACCTGCCGGAGACCGCGCCGCACCTGGAGAAGATCGCGGCTGCCTTTGGAACCCCCGAGTTCAACCAGGTGTTCCACGAGTACTATTCCAAGTGCGAAAACATCTCGGTGGACTACGCGGTGCTGGAACCGCGGTCGGCCAAGGGAGAGCACTCCTCGAATCTTTACTGCCTCCCCGCGGAGTTCGCCTGGAACGACCTGGGCTCCTGGGCCTCGCTCTACGAGTACCAGTTGGAGACGCGTCTGCGCGGCGACGGCGACAGCAACGTGGCCGAGACTGAAGGCCATCTGGCGCTCGACGCGGGGAACAACTACGTCTACAGTCCAAAGAAGTTTGTCGCGCTGGTGGGCGTGCATGACCTGGTGGTGGTGGATTCCGAGGACGCGCTGCTGATCGCCAAAAGAGACAGTTCGCAGGACGTGGGTAAGGTGGTCAAGGAGCTTACCGCCTCGGGCCGGACGGACCTGATCTAGAAACTCCGACCCCGAACGGACGCGATTGTGCGTGAGTTTGCTCCACGTCAAGCCAACGTGGTCGACAAAGTGACAGGCTCAGAGCGGAACATTTGAGGAGTTGCGCGTGAGGTTGGCAAAGCAGGGCCTGATCGCAGGAATCGCCGTATTGATGCTGAGCGGGAATCTCAGCCTGAGCGCCTTTGCGTGGGGACACAAGCACCGCGCGCTTCCCAAGGCCCACAGCCACACGCACTATAAGACGGGCCCGTACGCGGACCTGCTCGGCGGCCCCAACAAGGCTCCGAAAAAGCAGAAGGTTCAGAAACACTCCCACTGGAATCGCTAGAGTCCCGCCCTGAGCGCTCGAGTTCGGCTTCGCTCTGGCAAGTCGGGCCCAATGCTACCATCCCCTTGATCCGGCAACAACGGACGAGGAGATGCCCTAATGCTCGAGTACATCCGTTCCCTGTTCCGCCACCAGGCCTGGGCCGATGACGAACTGCTCAAGGCGGTCACGGCCTGCGAACCGGCGCGAACCGACGCCGCGATGCTGCATGCGCTTCATCACATGGCGACTGTCCAGCTCTTCCTGCTGAGCCGGCTCAAAGAAGAGATATTCGACATGGCGCGGTTCAAGGAGCAGCCGGCCTTCGAGGTGTTGCTGGAACGCTTCCGCGAGGCCCACGAGGCGCAAGAGGTCTATTTGCAGGCGATCACCGAGGCCGACTTGCAGCGCGCGTTTGCGATGCCGTTTTTCAAGGCCGACTTCACCTTGCTGGAAGGCATGACGCAGATCATTCTGCACAGCCAGAATCACCGCGGGCAGTGCCTGACGCGCCTGCGCGAACTGGGGGCCAAGCCGCCGACGCTGGACTACATTCTTTGGGTGCGGGATGCCCAGGCGCGGCCGGCCGGGGTGCCGGGTTGATGCGGCACCCCGGGGCGGCGTCCAGCGAAATGGCGTGCAAAAACACGAGGAGCCGTTTGGCTCCTCGATGGTAAGACCTTACGCGGGAGGTGTTTCGTTCGCCTCACTCGCAAAGGCAGACTAACAGCCGGCCCGGGCCGCTCCGAATCCCACGCAGGGGGGAGTGCGGATCACTGGAGTGTCACCAACGGCGCGGCGGCTTCAGGCTGGCAGAGTGCGGCCGGCTCGCCCTCAGGGCGAGGTTGCCAGTTGCGCGGCTGGTAGATGCAACAAGGCTCCTGGGCGAGCGGGTCGCCGGTGAGCGCGTAAGCGCGGGCGCGGGATCCGCCACAGATCTCCTTGTATTCGCAGGCGCCGCACTTGCCTTCGAGCTGAGAGGTGTCGCGCAGGGCTTTGAAGATAGGAGCCTCGCGGTAGATCTCGGCCAGGGGGGTTTCGCGGATGTTGCCCGCGTGGAGGGGCAGGAATCCGCTGGGATAGACGTTGCCCACATGGGAGATGAACATGAAGCCCTTGCCGTCATTGACGCGGCGGGTGGCCCACCCGTGGGCGCGGGTTTGGGGGTCGGCCTGCGGGGCGCCGGGCTCGTACTCCTGCAACGCCGCGGGATGGCCCGCGGGGTGGCCCTGGCCCATCCTGCGCTCCTGCAGGTTGTGCTGCAGGAGGTAACGGCGATAGTGCATGGCCTCGGTGGTCTTGATCTGGAAGCTGACGCGGTGGGAGAGCTCGTAGATCTTCCCGAAGACCTGCTCGAACTCTTCTCCGGAAAGGAGATCGGCGAGCTGACCCCGGCCTACCGGGACCAGGAAGAAGACGTTCCACATGACAATCGCGAGCTTCTCGAAGAGATTGCAGAGGTTGTCGAGGTCGTGAGCGTTGTGGCGGCTGATGGTGGTGTGGACCTGGATGGGCAGGCCTGCCTCATTGGCCCACTCCACCGCCTGGATGGTCCGGGCGAAGGCGCCCGGCAGCCCCCGGAACCTGTCGTGGATCTCGGGGCATGAGCCGTCGAGGGAGATGCCGAGGCGGACGACGCCAGCCTCCTTCATCTGAAAGATGGCCTCCCGGGTGAGCAGGGGGGTGGCGCTGGGAGTGACGGCTACCTTGACCCCCTTCTCGGCGGAGTAGCGGACCAGTTCAAACAGGTCGGGGCGCTTCAGGGGATCGCCCCCGGTAAAGACGAAGATGGGGATGTGCATGGCGGCGATCTGATCGATCACTGCCTTGCCCTCTTCGGTCGTGAGCTGATCGGGGTGGGCAATGGGCTGGGCGGCGGCACGGCAGTGCTTGCAGGCCAGGTCACAGGACTGGGTGACCTCCCAGATGGCCAGAAAAGGCGCGTCGTCGTAGTTAAGTCCGCCGCGGGCGGGGATGTGATGCATGGGCTGCTGCTGCATGGGGCCTCCTCAAGGAAGGGGCGCTGGGAAGGAAAGTCGTCCGGTTCCGTCTCTAGAAAAGCAGGGTTTGAGCGGTCCGGGCTGTGACTAGGATCACGTTTTCGGACCGGTACCTTGGTTTTTCGATTGTTTGGAAGTTTTTACTGGACAAGCAACAGTTCCGTGTGAAGATGCTTCCAACGTGAGTTGAACCTTGATTCAGCGTACGTGTGATCTGGATTACGCGCCGACGTGATCGGCGACACAGTCAGCCCATCGCCTGCGTGGCAAGATGAACAATCCGCAAGCCAGGAGGTTTCCCTATGGCCCTCGCCTTGAAGCCGGAGTGGAGCACACCCCGGACGATCCTGTTTGCTTCGGAAGTTCCCGCGAATGAGAAGGCCTTCTCCTACGCCCTGGCGCAGGCGGTGGAGTTCGGCGCGCAGCTGATCCTGTTTCATGCCTATGACACGCTGGTGGTCTCTGCTTCTGAGACCTCGGGGATTCGATATTACGACTACGCCGCGGCCGCGCGCGGCGAGATGCAACATCTGGAGCCGCTGGCGCAGCGCGCGCGGGCGGCGGGGGTGGATTGCGAGATCGTGGTGCGGCCCGGATTACCGGCCGATCAGATCCTGGTGCTGACCCATGAACGGAAGATCGACCGCATCGTGATGGGAACCCATTCGCCCGGGCCAATCGGGAAGCTCCTGGTGGGCTCCGTGGCGGAGGCGGTGCTGCGCACCTCCACCGTGCCGGTGCTCATCGTCGGTCCCGACGTGGTGGACGGCAGCTACCGCAACTTTGCCACCAGCACGATTCTGTGTGCGGTGAGCATGTTGGACACCAGTGTCGTGGTGGCGACCTACGCGGCCGTGCTGGCCTACCGGCACAATGCGCGACTCATCCTGCAGCATGTCATCAAGCCGCAGGAGCGCAGCCAGGTGCTGGCCGGGCGCACCATCGACCAGATTGAGGGAGACCTGATCTCCCTGATACCCGTGGAGCTGCAGAACAAGGTCGACGTGCAGGCAATCGTGGTTCCCGGCGATCCGACGGAGGAGCTGCTCTACCAGGCGCGGGCGCAGCAGGCCGACCTGGTGGTGCTCGGGGCGCACGGGGCATCCGCGTTCGCAGCCATCACCCGGCACGGGGTGGTGTACAAGGTGCTGGCCCACTCCCAATGTCCGGTGATGACGCTCTCCCCGGCGGTGCTGGCCATGTCGGGCGCAACCGGCGACCGCGTCTCCAACGTCGAGACGTTCCTCGCGGGCGTGTTTTAGGACAAGTGTTCAGTAATCAGTGATCAGTGAACAGAAACGGCGGGGGCTTCGGCCATCCGCCGTTTTCATTTGGGAGCCGTGCCGGACGAGCAGGGTTTTCCGCTGCACAGGGCGGCAACGATTCCCGCTGACTCGCGGATGGTGTAAATCCGGTCTGGGGCGGGAAGCTTGACCGTCTCTATGGCGCCGGAGGGCCAGTGAATCTCCGCGCTCCCGGCATCGGTTGCGTCGCCCAGGCCGAAGTGCGGCCGCTGATCGTTGGAGGAGATGTAGCTCCCCCCGCTCATCACATCCTCGCGCTGGCGCATGCCATTGGCGGTGAGATAGACCGTGGCGCCGATTGCATCCCGCGGGCTTTTGCGGCCCGTCTTGGCCTCGGCAGCCCCGATGAGCCGGAGCTCCACCCAATGATGGCGGTCCGGGTTCACGTTGCGTAGCAGAACCGGGGGACCATCGATTGGGCTGATCACCACGTCGATCTTGCCGTCGTTGAAGAGGTCGCCGAAGGCAGCGCCTCGGCCGGAGGTGAGGGTAGCGAGGCCGGAGCCCTTCACCGGGGGCACGTAAGCGAATTTGCCGTTGCCCAGGTTGCGAAAGAGCAGGGGGCGCTGGTGGAAGGTGGTGCCCCAGTCGTGCCGATCCACCTGCGGGTAGACGTGCCCATTCACCATCAGGATGTCCTTCCAGCCATCGTTGTCGTAGTCCGGGAACCCCGCGCCCCAGCCAACAAACGGAACGGCCATCTGGGTAATGCCGGCCTCGTCGCCAACGTCGGTGAAGCTCACCTCCTCGGGGTCGGGATCGTGACGATAGAGCGCCTTGAAATCATCAGAGAAGTCCGTCACCAGCAGATCGAGCATCCCGCTGTTGGTATAGTCACCCACCGCCAGCCCCATGGAAGCGATCTCGCGCCCGTCCTTGTTGAGCGCGAAGCCCGAGACATAACTGCGGTCCGCGAAGGTGCCGTCGCCGTTGTTGACGTAGAGATAGTTGGGCTCGGAGTCGTTGGCCACCAGCAGATCGACTCTGCCGTCGTTGTTCACGTCAACGAAGATCGCCGTGAAGCCGTAATAGGCGCCGGGATCGGAGACCCCCGCCTTCATGCTCACGTCGGTGAAGGTGCCGTCGCCGTTGTTGTGAAAGAGATGATCGGGTTCGCCCGGAAGCCCGTGCGGTCCGCACATGACGGGGACGCTGTGCAGCTGGCAGAAGGCAAAGGCTACGCTGCCGTCGGTCGCCGTGGGCTGGTGCGCCAGGTTGTAGTGCACATAGCCGGAGACGAACAGATCGAGCCGTCCGTCCCCGTCATAATCGCCCCACGTGGCGCCGTCGCTCCAATTGCCCAGCGTGACGCCGGCTCTCTCGGCCACATCCGTGAACGTGCCGTTATGGTTGTTGTGATAGAGGCGGTTCTTGCCGAAGTTGCACACGAAGATATCCGGCCAGCCGTCGTTGTCATAGTCGCCGATCGCCACGCCGAAGCCCCAGCGGTCATTCGCGACCCCGGCTTTGGCGGCAACGTCTGTAAACGTACCATCGTGGTTGTTATGGAAGAGCGCGGCATGCGGCGAGGCTTTCTTCCCGCTAAGCGCGTCGTAGGTGGACCCGTTGACCAGGTAAATATCGAGCCAGCCATCGTTGTCGTAGTCGATGAGGCCCACCCCCGAGCCATCGGTCTCCAGAATGTACTGCTTCTGCGAAGTGCCCATCACATGCTGCCACGTCGCCAGGCGCGAGGACTTGCTGGCATCCGCAAAAACCACCTGCCCCGCGTCCACAAAGCCGCCGGCGGTGATAGGGCGCTTCTCCGCGTCGTACACGGGCGCAAAGCTGCCGGCCGACGAGATGCCCCCCATCGGCGAGGGCTGCTGGGCAGGAGGAACCGTCTTTTTCTGCTCAGGAGGAGCGGACTGCGGCTGAGCTGCGCTCCCGTGAAAGAGCGCGAACATCAGCGCTGCGGAACAGGCCGTTGCAGGAAACAAAACGCGGCGCGCGGAGGGCAACGGAGTGCCTTTCGTCTGGTCGGAGTGACCTGAAAAGCATACCGCACGCCAGCGGCGGACATGGGGCCGAAGGCATCAGCAAGCCGGGCGCCGCGGCGATCCGGCATTGCGCGTCTACAGCCCGGTCCGGTTCTACATGGAGGGCCCGGGCGCCGCCGCAGGGGGAGCCGCCTTGGGCATCTCGAACACCGCCGGATCGATGTTCTTGTTCAACTCCACGTTCTTGACCGTGATGTTGAGCGCAAATCCCCCGAAGTCGATGGCGATGCTATACGGGAGCATATAGCCGGCGTCAGTCTTGCGATAGTCCGACAGCGTGGTCGTCGCCTCCACCTCCTGGCCCTGCATCTTTGTCTTCCCGGTGACAGTCTTGATGAGGTAGGTCTTGGGGTCGATCACAAAGACCTGATCAACGTTGTCCTTTGAGGTCAGCCGGATCTTGTAGCTGTCGGCGTCTTTGCTGACCAGTTCGGCCTTGCTGCCCTTGGCCGCATAGTTGTACAGCGGACCGCCCACGTAGATCTGTCCCTTCCCGGCAAGATACTGGTCCTCGGGCATCGGCGTCGGATCGTTGGCGCCGGCCATGGGGTTAACCATCCACCCGCCTTTGTCGGTGTAGCACTGCACAATCTTGGTGCCGTTGAACTCCGTCTCCATCTTGTATCCGACACCGTCGACAAGCACCGCCTTGCTCGGGGCGTCGCTGCCCATCACCTGCATCGCCATCTCCATGGAGATGGATTTCACCTTCCCGATGGCCTCCTTGCCGCCAATGGCATCGATATATCTGGCCACGATGTCGTCGGCGGTGGGAGACGCGGAAGATTGCGCGTCTGGCGTTTGCGCGGCGGGCGCGGGTGTGGCGGGCGCCTGCGCCCACAGTGCAAAAGCTCCCGTCATTGCCAGAGATACCGTCACGTTGCGGATTACCCTGTTCATACTGCACCTTCCCATGTCGTTGCGGCGGTTCACGCTCAACGGCAACAGTGTAGTTCAAAGGCGTGAATGGTTCGTGATTCCCTAGTGCCCGGCCCTGCCGGACGCCACCGTCTCCGGCTTGACCGGCTTGAAGTCGGCGCATGCTTTGCCGCCGCACATTGCCGCCGTGATGCCCACACCTTCTTCAATGGTGAAGATACGATCGGTCGCGGGCAGCTTGATGGATTCCACCTTGCCTGAAGGCCAGTGGACCTCGGCGGTTCCGGCATCCCTGGCGTCCCCCAACCCGAAGTGGGGGCGGCGATCGTTCGCCGAGATATAACTGCCGCTGGCGAGCACATCCTGGCGCATGCGCATGCCGTTTGCCTTCAGGTAGACGGTCGCGCAGGTGGCGTCGCGCGGACTCTTCGGGCCCCCTACCAGCTTCATCTCCACCCAGTGGTGCTGATCCGGGTTCACGTTGCGCAGCAGAACCGCCGGGCCATCCACCGGATTGATCACGATATCCATCTTCCCGTCGTTGAAGAGATCGCCGTAAACCGCTCCGCGCGCCGGAATCACGTCAGCCAGACCCGTCCCCGTAACCGCGGGCACCACTTCGAACTTCCTGCCCTTGCCGGCGCTCTCCGGAACATTGTGGAAGAGCAGCGGGCGTTCCGCAAAGCTGGTGCCCCAGTCGTGCTCGTCCACCTGCGGATAGACGTGCCCATTCACTTCAAAGAGATCGAGCCAGCCGTCGTTGTCGTAATCCATAAAGCCGTCGCCCCAGCCCACGAAGGGAATCGTTGGCTGGGCCAAGCCGGCTTTGTAGCTCACGTCCGTGAAACTGGCATCGCCATCGTTGTGATAGAGCACTTTGTAGTCGTCGCCAAAGTCGCTGACGAAAAAGTCGATCAGGCCGTTGTTCTCGTAGTCGCCGGCGGCGATGCCCATGGACGCGATCTCCCGTCCATCCTTGTTGAGTGCGAAACCGGAGACATAGCCCTCGTCGTCGAAGGTACCGTCGCCCTTGTTGATGTAGAGGAAGTTGGGTTCGGAGTCGTTGCCGACAACCAGGTCGGGCTTGCCGTCGCCGTTGATGTCCACAAAGATTGCGGTGAAGCCGTAGTACTTGTCTCTATCTTCCACCTCGGCTTTGGCGGTGACGTCGGTGAACGTGCCGTCCCCGTTGTTGTGAAAGAGATGATCGGGCTCGCCCTGCAGGCCGCGCGGCCCGCAGTTCACTGCCGCGCCGCGATACTGGCACTGCGCGTAACCAACTGCCTTGGTGCCGCCGATCGGAAGATTGTTGCGATCGAAGTGAACATAACCGGAGACGTAGAGATCGAGCTTGCCGTCGCCATCATAGTCGCCCCATGCGGAACCGGGGGACCAGTTGCCGAGCGCGACCTTTGCAATCTCCGCCTTATCGGTGAAGGTGCCGTCGTGATTGTTGTGGAAGAGGCGGTTCTTGCCGTAGTTGCCCACGTACAAATCAGGCCAGCCGTCATTGTCGTAGTCGGCCACCGAGCAGCCATAGCCCCAGCGATCGTTGGCTACGCCGGCCTTTTCTGTGACGTCGGTAAAGGTGCCGTCATGATTGTTATGGAAGAGAGCGGCGCGGGGCGGCGGCTCCTTGCCGTCAAGCGAATCGAACGTCGCACCGTTGACCAGATAGATATCGAGCCAGCCGTCGTTGTCGTAATCGATCAGGCACAGACCGGAGCCGTTGGTTTCCACAATGAAGTTCTTTGCTGGCGAGCCCATCTTGTGAATCCAGGTCGCCAAACCGGACTCCTTGGAGATGTCCTGGAATACGATGGGGCCCTTGTCCACGAAGCCGCCAGCGGTGATGGGGCGTCTCTGGGCATCGTACTCCGGCTTCGCTCCCAGTCCCCCGGCGATGCCGCTCACGCCGCCCTTGGGTTGCTGCGGATTCGCGGGCTGCGGCGAAGCAGGCGGAGGCGTTTGCTGTTGCGGAGTTGCCTGTTGCGACGAAGAGGCCGTCACCAGGAACGCCATCGAAACCGCGAAGACCGCTGCACGCAGACGCAAAGACTCGGGAACCTCCCCCGCGTTGCAGTGTATCGCACCGCTGCAGCAGTGTCGCGTGCTGCTGCAGCGATGTGCCGCACTTGAGTGGGAGGAGTGAAGAGCCCGTGACGCGCCCTCGCGCTACGCGGAGCGTTGAAGATGTTGAGGCGTTTGGCGTCAGATGACTTTCAGGAGCAGGAGGATCAGAACGATCAGCAGAATCAGGCTGACGCCACCCCCGCCGTAGTAACCCCATCCCGGACCGACGCGATAGCCGCCGTAACCAAATCCGAAGATGAGGATGATGAGAATGAGGATAAGCAGCATCCAGTCTCCTTTCGCGGTGGATCAACAAACAGAACGCATCGCAACAACTGCCATGCTTAAGTAACTTAGATGCTGCGGAGAGAAAGTTGCGCGGCAGATAACTTGACGAGATACACGTTTTGCTGTATTTCGCGGATCGGCACGACTGCAAACAACCATCTGCTCCAACCCCGGAATCCAAGCTGTCTGAAGTTTGAGGCAAGACTCGCGGCAATCTCCTCGGTGCGTTGGTCAGTAAGCGAACTTAGGAGTTGCAGTAGGCCTCAGGAGGTAAAGGGATGCTCTGGACCATTTTTGTGATCCTCCTGGTTTTGTGGCTCGTTGGCTTGGTGAGCAGCTACACACTGGGCGGATTTATTCACCTGCTGCTGGTGGCAGCGGTAATCGTCCTGATCCTGCAGTTAATCTCGGGACGGAGAGGCCCCGTCGTTTAAGGCGTTGGGCATGGATGTGCAGACCCCGGAGACATGCGCCCTACGGTGTCTCGAGCGATGACAATTCAACCCGCGGCTGGGCAGGAGAACCGTGCACGACAGCCGTGTGCACGCGAATCGACGGAGGAAGTCATGAATCAGGACAATCTGAAGGGCTCGATTGACGACGCAGCGGGCCGCGCCAAGCGCCAGGTAGGCGAATGGACAGGCGACACCAAGACCCAGGTGGACGGGGCAACGCAACAGGTGAAGGGCAAGGTCGAGAAGGCCTGGGGCAACATCAAGGATGCCGCCAACGATGCTGATCGTGGCAAAACCCGGACCGACGATGATCTCGATCGCGACCGGACCTACGACACCGATCGTCCATAACTTCCCGTTCCTCGTGAGGAAAAAGTAGGCAAGGTTAAAGGAAGTAGGCAAGGTAGAGAAAGTAAGTACACGCCGGCGGCGGCTCGTGAGAGCTTCCGCCGGTTTATTTTTTGGCCCATGAATCGTGTGAGCTTGGGTGCCGCTTTCAGCGCAGACGCTGTTCCGATTCCGCGACGCGCGTGAAGGCCTCGCGTGCCGCGGCAATCGTCGCGCTCACCTCTGGTTCTCCGTGAGCCGTGGAGAGAAACGCCGCTTCGAACTGGCTGGGGGGCAGCCACACTCCCTGCTGCAGCATGGCATTGTGAAAACGCCCGAACGCCGCCGTGTCTGACCTGGCGGCGTCGTCGTAGTCCTTCACCGGGCTGGCGGTGAAGAACCACGTCCACATCGCGCCCACCCGATTCGCCGTGAGAGGAATGCCGGCGCTGACTGCTTCCGCCGCCACTCCCTCGGCGACCGACTTTGCCGTCCTTTCGAGGTACGGGTAGATTTGCGCGGCATGTTCCTGCAGATGCCGGATCGTCGCGATTCCCGCCGCCATTGCCAGCGGATTGCCGCTGAGGGTGCCCGCCTGGTAGACGGGACCAAGCGGCGCCAGCATATCCATCCACTCGCGCTTTCCGCCGAAGACTCCTACAGGGAGTCCTCCACCCGCGATCTTGCCCAGGGTGATCAGATCGGGATCGAGTTGGTAAAGTTCGGTCGCGCCGCCCAGGGCCACGCGGAATCCCGTCATGACTTCATCCACAATGAGCAGCGCGCCTTCGCGGCGGGTGATGGTGCGCAGGCCCTGCAGATACCCTTCGCCGGGAGGAATGCACCCCGCATTGCCGACGATCGGCTCGAGAATCACGCCGGCGATCTCGCCGGGATGCGCGGCGAAGGCGGCTTCGACCGCGAGCAGATCGTTGTAGGGGAGAGCCAGCGTGAGATGTGCGACCGCGTCGGGAACCCCCGCCGATCCGGGTATGCCGAAGGTCGCCACACCCGATCCGGCTTTGACCAGCAGGCCATCCGCGTGTCCGTGATAGCACCCTTCGAATTTTATGACGACGTTCCGGCCCGTGGCCGCGCGCGCCAGCCGGATCGCTGACATGGTAGCCTCGGTTCCTGACGAAACAAAGCGCAGCTTCTGAATCGCCGGGTAACAGGCGACGATGCGTTCGGCCAGGTCAGCCTCCGCGGCCGTGGACGCCCCAAAACTCGATGAGCGCGTAGCCGCCTGCTGGATGGCCTCGACCGCCGGGGGAAACGCGTGCCCCAGGATCATCGGTCCCCACGAGCCAAAGTAGTCGATGTAGCGATTGCCGTCCGCATCGGTGAGGTACGCGCCCTCGCCGCTCACCACGAACGGAGGATTGCCGCCCACCGCCCGAAACGCACGCACCGGCGAGTTGACACCGCCGGGGAAATAGCGCTCGGCGCGCTGCTGCAGAGCCTGCGACTGCGTCTTGCTGGAGGAAACCTGGGTGCTCATGGTGCGTTCAGTATAGAAGCCCACAGCTTTATTGCGGCGGCGTCAGCACATCGCCTTCACTCCGCCTGCCGCGCCGCGCCCACGCGCCCGAGATGCCCAGGACCTCGCACGCGAAGCCGATTCCCACCACAAATCCCTGAACGAAATCCACGCCGCCCGGGCTCATCGTGCCATGAAGCGCGATCATACCTGGCCAGAACAACCCCGCGGCGATGAGGACCAGACCCGTTGCTACAAGAATCATAGGCGGGATCGACGAAATGCAGTCAGCGGCACGACGATGCAGGAGCATACCCGATTATTGCGCGATTTCCGGTTCAGTGCTTGAGACGCCGTCGCCCGCCCCGCCGTACCGGCTGCAGAGCAACGTAGCTCAGGCCGCACGCCATGCCCATCAAAGCGCCCGCCAGCACCTGGACCAGCATCCGCCATGCCCCGCCTGCCGGGTGCAGCAGCAGCCGGAGTGCCACCCCGGCAACAAAGCACGAGCAGCCACCGGCCGCCAGCTGTCGGCCCACCAGTTCGTTCAGTTGCGACAATGGAGTACACGCTGGGCTTGCAACAGGCATCTCTCCTCCGGAAAGACCCCATCCTCTGCCCGATTGCTGAGCCGGGCAATGACGTCCGTCACTCCGGATGAGACGGCGGCCTTCCCGCGGCCGATCGCGCCATCCCCAGCGCCTTGCGCAGATCCTGCCAGTCCTTCTCCGTCTGGTCGGCATAGACCACGCCAAAATCCGCCAGCGCCTCGGCAAAGCTGTCCCCCGCCCCGATGTACCCCGCGATCATCAGCGCATCGCCCCCGCGGGCATGTCCCCGCGCCAGCAGCTCTCCGCACACATGTGCAAAGGCCTCCAGGCCCGTGCCCGCCAGGTTCGCCAGATCGATGCTTCCCTTGTGATCGTTCAGCTGCCGCACCAGGAAATCCCGGCCCTGGATCTGCGTCCACCCCAGGAACGGGTCCGACTGGACTTGCATCGCCTTCTGCCCCTCCACCACCCTCTGCCCGTTGTGGTGCGGAGGATTCGAGTCCGGCAGATATGGCGCATACGCCGATGCCGCCTCCTCCTTGATCTGCAGAAACAGCGGATCGGCGCTGCCGTTCCCTTCCAGGTAGACGCAGTAATCCCGCAGCCCCACCGACCCCGTCCCCACCACCTTGAACGCCACATCCACAGTTCGATAACGGGAGAGCAGATGCTGCCGCTGCGGCTCGAGCATCTGGCGATACTGCTTCAGCCCGGCCAGCACCATGTCCGCGGCCCGGCCTGTCACCCGCGTCAAGGTAGGCTTGATCTCCTTGAACCGCCTCGCCCCCTCTGACGCCCCGCGCGCCGGATCGGTGAGCTGTTCCAGGTTGTGCAGAGGCGTGGCATGCTCCGCCTTCAGCAGCGCATCGTGAATCGGCTGCACCGAGCCGATCCGGTGCACCTGAAACCGCGCCACCTCCAGGAACGGCATCCGGGAGAACGCCTTCATCAGCTCGATATACCGCCCCACGCACTGCTGGACCGCATTCCGCGCCGCCGCTCCCTTGTGGCCCGACTCCCGTCCCGCCAGGATCAGCGAGGCAGCCATCCGCTTGAGATCCCATTCAAAGGGCGCAACAATCGTCTCATCGAAGTCGTTGATGTCGAAGACCAGCCGCCCGTCCGGCGCCGCAAACGCCCCCAGGTTCCGCACATGCGCATCGCCGCAGATCTGGGTGCGAATGCCGGTGTTGGGCAGCACCGAGAGATCAGCCGCCATCACCGGAGCCGCGCCCCGGAAGTACGTGAACGGCGACTGCGCCATCAGCTCCGACTTCAGCTTCAAAAGCGGGGGAACGCGCCCCTGCCCCGCCCGCTGCAAGAGCTTCACCGCCGGCAGAGGTCGCGCCTTGATGTCGAGCTCGGCGTGCTTCTGGCGGCCGATCTGCTTGCGCCTCGCCTGCCCAAGTGCCCGCCGTTCCTCCGGAGTCGCCCAGTGCATTTGCAAGGAACATACACCCACCCCCCGCGGCGCTCAAAATCCCGCCGCCACGCTCCACCCCGCCCAGATTACTTTTCTGCATCTCCAACCCCGCAGCGCGCCTCTATAGACTGGACCAGACCATGAGTGCCGCCGCGGCCGAAGCCAGGCCCCTTCCCCCAGCTGCCGCCGTTTGGAAACCCAAGCGGAACCCATGGCTCATCGCCATCACCGTCACCCTTGCCACCTTCATGGAGGTCCTCGATACCTCCATCGCCAACGTCGCCCTGCCTCACATCGCCGGCGGCCTGGGCGCCAGCCAGGATGAAGCCACCTGGGTCCTCACCAGCTATCTCGTCGCCAACGCCGTCATTCTCCCCGCCTCCGCCTACCTCACCACCTTCATGGGGCGCAAGCGGTTCTACATGATCTGCGTCATGCTCTTCGGCCTGAGCTCCGCCCTCTGCGGCCTCGCCCCTTCGCTCCCCCTGCTCATCCTCTTCCGCGTCCTGCAGGGCGCCGGCGGCGGCGGTCTCGCCCCCAGCGAACAGGCCATCCTCGCCGACACCTTCCCGCCCGCCAAGCGCGGCCAGGCCTTCGCCCTCTACGGCCTCGCCGTCGTCGTCGCTCCCGCCATCGGCCCCACCCTCGGCGGCTGGATCACCGACAACTTCGACTGGCGCTGGATCTTCTACATCAACGTCCCCATCTCCCTGGTCTCGCTCTTCCTCACCAACCGCATCGTCGAAGACCCGCCCCACATCGTCGAAGAGGTCAAAAAGATGCGCAAGCGCGGCCTCGACCTCGACTACTTCGGCTTTGCCCTCCTCGCTCTCGGCTTCGGCTCCCTCGAGTTCATCCTCGACAAAGGTCAGGAAGACGACTGGTTCGGCTCCCGCCTCATCACCACCTTCACCCTCCTCTGCGTCATCTCCCTGGTCACCCTCATCGTCTGGGAGATCATCCAGATCCGCCGCAAGCACCGCCCCATCCTCGACCTCACCCTCTTCAAGCAGCGCAACTTCGCCATGTCGTTCCTGCTCATGTTCGTGCTGGGCTTTGTTCTCTTCGGAACCACCGTCATGATTCCGCAGTTCGTGCAAACCCTGCTCGGATACACCGCCGAACGCGCCGGCCTCGTCATCTCCCCGGGCGGCCTCGCCGTCATGCTCATGATGCCTGTCGTCGGCTTCCTCGTCAGCCGCGTCGATCCCCGCTGGATGATCGTCTACGGCTTCTCCATGACCGCCGCCGCGCTCTTCACCATGCTCAACCTCAACCTCGGCGTCAGCTACAGCTATGTCGCCTGGCTGCGCGTCTTCCAGGCCTCCGGACTCGCCTTCCTCTTCATCCCCATCAACACCCTCTCCTACACCGGCATCCCCATGACCAAGAACAACGATGTCAGCGGGCTCACCAACCTCGCCCGCAACATCGGCGGCAGCGTCGGCACCGCATTCCTGGTCACCGTCCTCGCCCGCCGCCAGCAGTTCCATCAGGAACGAATGGTCTCCTGGATCTCCCCCAGTAACACCAACCTGCAAGCCCAGCTCGACAGTATGGGCCGCTACCTCATCCAGCACGGCGGCAAAGTCGCCTCCCTGGCCCAGGGCCGCGCCCTCGCCCAGGGCAATGTCTACAATCAGCTCCTGCGCCAGGCCACCATGCTCTCCTACCTCGACGTCATCAAGGCCCTGGCCATCGCCGTGTTGTTCCTCATCCCGCTCGTCTTCCTCATGAAGAAGCCTCCCAAATCCAAGGGCGGCGCCCCCATGCATTGACTCTGCCGATACACTGGTCCCCATGAGCTCAGCCATCGCCAAGCCCGACTATGGCGTCGATGCGCCCGGGGCCATGCGCGCCCTCTTCCTCTTCGGCCTTGCCTGCCTCGCCGTCGCTCTTCTCGCGCCGCAGCTCTCCCGCGCCACCGCGGTCCTCGTCGTCTCCCGCATCCTCTACTGGCCCGCCGGCTTCCTCATCGCCGAAGGCCTCCTCTTCTTTCTCTACGTCCGCTACGGCAAGTTCCGCCAGCGCGACCTGCTCCTCGGCCTGCACGCCTGGCGCGGCGACGAACTGGTCCTCGATGTGGGGTGCGGACGCGGCCTCCTCCTCGCCGATGCCGCCAAGCGCATCGCCCAGCTCAACGGCACCGGACACGTCACCGGGATCGACCTCTGGTCCAACGTCGATATGGGCGGCAACTCCGCGGCAGCCACTCAGCGCAATCTCGAGCTCGAGGGCATTCCGCACCTCTGCACCCTGGTTAGCATGCCCGCCCAGGACATGCCCTTTCCCGACGCCAGCTTCGACCTCATCGTCTCCAATCTGTGCCTGCACAACATCAGCGATCGCGATGCTCGCCGCCGCGCCGTCGCGCAGATCGCCCGCGTCCTCAAGCCCGGCGGCACCGCCATCCTCTCCGACTTCAAGTTCACAGGACAATACGCTTCTCAACTGCGCGAACTCGGCCTCTCCGTCCGGAAGCGTCGCGGCGGCATCGTCACCGCCTTCGCGTGGCTCACCGTCGTCATCGCCCAAAAGCCCGCCTGACGCGTAGCGAAGGATCTGCTCTGAAAAATTCCTCCGAAATGACAAAAGCGCGCTCCTCCAGAGAGCTGTCATCCCGTAGTGCAGCGGAGGGATCCGCAGTTTCTCTTGTTGTTGCCTTTTTCACGCCTCTTGGGTGCCACAAGCCGCCATGCCTGACTGCGGTCGCCTTTTCCTATGTCCAGGGTTGAGGCGGCAACTCGTCTCCCTGACAAGCACTCCGCTTCTACGCTGCCGTCGATTCGCCGGCCAATTTTCAGTGAGCTCGGAAGTTTCGCGTCCATCAAGGCGCAGCGCAATATCCCCCCGTCCCTCGCTCATTTAGACTTTCCGCGGGAACTCTTTCGAGTTGTGTGCCCGCGGAGCTATGGCCGCTCCAGGTCTGGAGGAAGCATTGCGTTCATCGGTATTGTGTTTCTCCGTTTTTCTCCTCTTCCCCCTCTCCTCCGCTCCGGCCTCCGCCCAGGGTGAAAACGTGCCGGCCGGCGGCACGCCCCTTACCGTGGAACGCATCTACGCCCATGGACCCCTGATCGGGAACCTGCCGGAAGGCATCAGCTGGTCGCCCGACAGTAAGCACCTCACGTACCTCGATGGCGGCGAGCTGGTCGATCTCGATCCCGATACCGGCAAGCCGCATATCCTGGTCAGCCGCGCCAAGCTCTCCTCCCTCGGCGGCGCCGCCGGCAGTGAGGAAGACAAGGATCATCGCCAACGCTACGGCATGGCCAGCTACCTGTGGGCGCCCGACTCAAAGCACCTCCTTTTCGACGCCAACGGTCGGCTCTGGCTCTACGATCTGGGCACCGGAACCGGAGTTCAGGTTGGCTTCACAGACACCGCCTCCGGGGATGACCCCAAATTCTCGCCGAACGGCGATACCGTCGCCTTCATTCGCAACCATGGCCTCAGCATCGTTCGTCCCCACGAGATGGTCGAATCTGCGCCCTACCCGGTGGCCCCGGCGCCTCAGAATTCCAACACCAGCAATGGGCAGGTGGACTGGGTGTATGAGGAAGAGCTGGATGTGCGCAGCAATTACTTCTGGTCGCCCGATTCCAAGAACATCGCCTTCCTCCAGATGAACGAGGAACGCGTCCCGCAATACCCCATCGAAGACTGGCTCCCCACCCACGCCCAGGTGGAGCTGCAGCGCTATCCGCAGCCTGGCGATCCCAACCCCGACGTGCGAGTGGGCGTCGTCGGACTCGCCGGTGGGCACGTCAACTGGGTGCGGCTGCCGGCGCACGCCGGCCAGGACTACGCCCCTCGCTTCGGCTGGATCGACCGGCACATCCTGTGGATCGAAACCCTGGCTCGCAATCACCAGCAGCGCGACATCTACTTCTCCGACCTCTCCACCGGCCAGACCCGCCTCTTTCTCGAGATCACCGACGAAAAGTTTGTGGATGAGAACTACGATGTCTTCGTCGACGGCGGCAACCTGGTCCTCTCGCAGTGGAAGGACGGGCACAATCACATCTACCTCTACAGCTACAACGCCGCGAATCCCATGCAGGAGACCTCCGCGGCCCCGAAGCAGTTGACCCACGGCGATTTTGATGTGGACGGCATCTCCGTTCTCGACTCTGCCCACAAGCTCGTCTACTACGCCTCCAACGAAGGTAATCCACTGGAGCAGCAGATATGGCAGGTCAACTTCGACGGCGAACGCAAGGCCATCACGGCTGAGCCGGGATTTCACGAGGGCAACTTCGCTCCCGATGGGCACTTGTACGTGGACAAGTTCTCCACCCGCATGGACCCCACACGGCTTAGCGTTTGCAAGACAGATGGCGCCGGCTGCAAGGTCTTCTGGTCGACCCGTGCCCTCGAGCCCTTCAAGCTGGTGCCCCCCGCGCAACTGGAATTCAAGGCCGACGATGGATCCACGCTCTACGCCACGCTCCTGCTGCCGCCTGGAAAAACCAGCCCCGGCAGCGTTCCTCTGATCCTGAATCCGTATGGCGGCCCAGGCCCGCAGACCGTCCAGAACCATTGGGAAGACGCGTTGCTCTTCGACGAGCTCCTCGCCCAACACGGGTTTGCCGTTCTGCACACCGATAATCGCGGCACCGGACATCGCGGGCGCGACTTCGCGCAGGCCGCCTATCACACCTTCGGGCCCGTCCAGTTCGACGATCAGCTCACCGTGCTCGAGGCCGTGCTGGCCAAAAACCCGCAGCTTGATGCCGAGCACCTGGGCTGGTGGGGCTGGAGCTGGGGCGGCACCTTCACCCTCTACGCCATGACCCACTCCGACCGCTTCAAAGCGGGCGTATCTGTCGCCCCCGTCACCGACTGGCGGGACTACGACTCCATCTACACGGAGCGCTACCTCGGTCAGCCGGCAGACGCGCCCGACCTGTATAAGGACTTTTCCGTCATCAACAGTGCGGCTAAACTAAAAGGCCATCTGCTGCTGGTGCACGGCACCGGCGACGATAACGTGCACCTCGAGAACTCGGTGCAGTTCATCCAGAAGCTGATTGAGGCCGATTTGCCCTACGATCTCCAGATCTACCCGCGCAAGACGCACTCCATCTCCGGGCCGGATGTGCGCACGCACCTCTTCCAGCGGATTCTTACCCACTTCGAGCTCTACCTCAAACCGGCGGGGCCGGAAAAATGACCGCCGGCGATCGATCGGGCCCGGAATACGGTCCAGACCCGGAGGCCACTCCGGCTCAACTCCGAAGCCTGGAGCAGTCCCTCCTGGATGCGGAGATGCGGCGCGATCGGACCAGGGTGCGCGCCCTCCTCGCGGAGAATTTCGTAGAATTTGGCTCCTCGGGACGAATCTGGACACGCAACAGCATCATCGAATTGCTGTCGCGGGAAACCGATTTCGTGCCCCCCGCCATCGAGGACTTTCGCTGTGCCATGCTGGCCGCGAAGGTCGCATTGGTGACATATCGAACCGTCCGCACCGATCCGGAGACGGGCGAGGTCCTGACCAGCCTTCGCAGCTCCATCTGGACCTGGGAAGCGGACTGCTGGCGCATGCGGTTTCACCAGGGAACAAGAACACCCCCGGAACGATCGCAGCGCTGACTGTCTGGGAGACGGCTAGACTTCGCGACGGCGGAAGATCTCGTCCTTATCCCGGCACGGGCACTTGGCGCAGCCGAGACAGCAGACGAGCAGCACCGCTACCCCCGCCGTGACGATCAGCGCGAGCAGGCTACCGCTCGTAACGAGCCAATTCATTAAGTTATGCATAGGCGAAACTCGCTCCAGTCAATCCGGGCCCGAGAGCACGTCCCATTTTTATCAGATGCCACCCCGGTGGCCAATGCTGTCCCAGGAACATCACGCTCTCTTATCGGAAAGTTAGCCAAGTGTACACCCGAAAAACATCAATTTGCCATGGGATTTCCGTTGTAGACAGGCAAAGAAAAAGCGAATAATGGGCGGATGAGTCAGGGTCCCAAAACCGGAATGATGCTCCCCCGCCCCAACACGGGAGGAAACCCCGGGCCCCCCGGGGCGACATCCCCGGGTCCGGAGCTGAACTGGCTGTTCGTGGACCTCAACTCCTACTTCGCGTCCGTGGAGCAGCAGGTGCGGCCGGAGCTCCGCGGCCGCCCCATCGGCGTCGTCCCCATGCTCGCCGATACCACGGTGCTGATCGCCGCCAGCTATGAGGCCAAGGCCTTCGGCTGCCGAACCGGCACGGTCGTCGCGGACGCCAAACGCATGTGCCCCGGCATCGAGCTGGTCGAGGCCCGCCACGAGATCTATGTCGAATACCATCATAAGGTTGTGGAGGCCGTAGAGAGCTGCCTCCCGGTCACTGCCGTGTGCTCGATCGATGAGATGGCCTGCCGCCTCATGGGCCGCGAACGCCCCCTTCTGGCCGCTCTCGACCTGGGACGCCGGGTCAAGACCCGCATCCGGGAGATCGCCGGCGAGATGCTGCGCAGCTCCGTGGGCCTGGCCACCAACCGTTATCTCGCCAAGATCGCCAGCGATATCGAGAAGCCCGATGGCCTTGTGGCGCTGCCCATCGACGTCCTCCCGGAGGCCCTCTCCCGCCTGAGCTTGCGCGACCTGCCCGGGGTGGGGGCGCGCACCGAGAAACGCCTCAACGAGCGCGGGATCACCTCGATGGACCAGCTTATGGCCCTGGAATTGGAGGAGATGGGGCAACTCTGGGGTTCCGTTTGGGGAGAGCGCCTGTGGCACTGGCTGCGCGGCGAGGACTTCGAGATGTCGGAGACCGACCACCTCAAATCCATCAGCCACTCCCACGTCCTCGCCCCCGAGATGCGCACCCGCGAGAAGGCCTGGGCGGTGGCCCACAAGCTTCTCCACAAGGCCGCCATGCGCCTCCGCTCCCACGGGCTCTGGGCGGCGAGCATCGGCCTCTCCGTGGGGTACGGGGTGCCGCGGGACGCCGGACCGGTCTCCAGCTTCGGCGTGCCCACCCGCGGCTGGCGCGGCGAGACCCGGCTGACCGAGTGCCAGGATAACCAGATCCTCATCCAGGCCCTGCGCCACCTCTGGGACTCCCAACCTCGGACGGCGGAGTCGGCCTCTCCCTACTTCGTCGGAGTCCAGCTCGGCGGTTTGGTGCCCGACCGCCTCCACAACCTCGGTCTTTTCGACTCCCTCGAGGAGGAGCAGTCCCGCGCCAAGCTGCTGGAGGCCATGGATCAGCTCAACCAGAAGTACGGGATGATGACGGTGGCGCCCGCCACCATGATCACCGCCTACAAGGCAGCCCCCACCCGCATTGCGTTCCACAGCATCCCCGACCTGTTTTGAGGCGCGGGGCGAGTCGGAGTTCAAGGTTCTGGGAAGCGGAATGGAAGCTGGGGAACGGGTGAGCTGGATCACGTCAATGTGACAAAAAGAGCGGTTTCGCCCGATTTTCGTGGCGAAATCGTACTTCATTTGCAGTAAAAAGAGCGGATCGGTCGAGAATGGATTTTGGCCGGGCCAGAGACCATCGGCCCTGGAGACAATTGCCTTCGATTGTTTTCTTAATTTATAGATTTTCTTAATATTCGAAAGCAATGTTGGTCATGGAAGTTCGATTGTTAACAATTTATGTGCCGTCAATCACTGACGAAAACTGGCCATGAGTCTAGCCTCGATGTAGACCTTTCAGTTGGAGTTTGGCGGGTTCGGTTATGCGCTGGCTTGGTCAGGTTTGTCTGCTCTTCTTCCTTTTCGCAGGTCCCCTGTGGGCCGCAGAGGCGGAGTCTCGGCCGGTCACCAACATCTTTATCTTGCGCAGTGCGGAGCAGTTGCAGGGGCCGCACGTGGTGACCTACCGGGTGTTCGAGTGGAGCGAGGAGCGGGGGAAGTGGATCTTTCCTGATTTTGGATACTTTGACACCGGTTATGGCAGGGAACAGATCTGGTTCGCGGGGGCGGGCGCGCACCTGTTGCGTACGCCGCGGATCAACTGGGAGCAAGACTTTTATGTGAGCCAGGAGGCCGGGCCGGAGTCCAAAAACCGGCGCGCGTTCTGGATCTGGCCGGTGGTGAATGTGCGCTTCCCGGCGAAGCTGTCGGCGCAGGTTGCGGCGTATCCGACGCTGCCTCTGAACCGGGCGCAGCGTTGGGGATACGATGTGGATCGCGCGAAGCTGGAGCGGCGGCTGGGCGCGCACTGGAGCGCGGGAGTCGGATATGCGGGCGGCATCTGCGAGACGCGCACCTGGGAGAGCAAGCCGTTTCTCACCGCGACGCACCGCACCAAACTGGGGAACTTCGAGGTATGGCTGCAGAAGATTCCGGGGGGATCGCAGGCGCAGGTGCGATATGTGCTGGTGAGGGGCGAGTGAAGCAGTGATGGAGTGAAAGGTGAAGTAGTGAAGAAGTGATTAAGTGATGACGTGAGAGAGTGAAGAGGTCAAGAAGTGAAGAGGAGCGCGGGGGGGACCCGCGGTTGGGTGCAAGCCTGGAGTTCCCGCATCTTCCAATCCCAGGGGCGACGGACGTCTGGCTGCCCGGAGACCTGTGCTCCGGAGAGTGTTCGTTGCCGTGTTTCCGCCCAAGTTTTCATACGCGCAGCATTGCTTGGGGGGCGGGCTCGAAGGTGAGGCTGAGCACTGTGATGTCGTCCTGCTGGCCGAACTGGCGGGCGGCTTCGGCGATCTGATGGGCTGATTGCGTGGCGAGGCCGCGGGCGCGCTCAAAGCCGAAGAGCTCGCGGTCCGGGCTCTGCGCTTCCACGACGCCATCGGAGAGAAAGGTGAGGATGTCTTCGGGCTGAAGCTGGACGCGTGCTTCGTGATACGCGGCTGCGGGGGTGAGGCCGAGGGGCAGGCCGCCTTCGAGGTCGAGTTCCGATCCGTTCCGGTAAGGCGGCAGGTGGCCGGCATTGGCGAGTGTCAAGACTCCGTCGGGGGAGAGGCGAGCGCAAAGACACGTGGTGAGGCCGCCAACGCCACTGGCGCACAGCACCTGATTCAGGTGGGCGAGGACGTGGGCCGGCGCGTGGTGTTCGTGGCCCTCGCTGGCGCCGAGCAGCATGCAGCCGGTCATGCCGGCGGCGGTGCCTTTGCCGCTCACGTCGCCGAGCAGGAGCCATTGGGTTCCGTCGGAGAGGACGCGGCAGCGGTAGAAGTCTCCGCCCACCTCCTGCGCGGGCAGAAATACTGCTTGCGCGCGGATCTGCGGCCCGGTGTCGATGTGGCTGGGCACGAGGATGCGCTGGATCTCCTGGGCGGCGAGCATCTCGGTAGCCAGAGCGGCGCGTTCGCGGCTCGTGTGGCGGATGCGCTGGATGAGGAGCAGCGTCATGGCGAAGACGACGGCGGCGATCGCGATGGAACGCACGGTCTGGAAGGTGAGGAAGTAGAACTGTCCGAGGGGCAACGGGGGAAACTGCGCCCCGAGGTAGAGCACATCCATCGCCATCCAGGAGGAGCAGACGGCGAACAGGACGAGCTGGGAGCGCGGGAGTTTGGTGATGGGCCAAAACGCGGCCAGGGGTGCGAAAGCGGTGATCACGTCGAGGGGGATGAGGATGTTTTGGCCCGCGGGCGCAACGTCGACCCAGTAACGCCAAACGTAAGCAGCGCGGAGGGGGAGAAACGGGACGACCACGAGCAGAGAGGAGTACACGATCTGGAACCAAAGCAGGCCGCGGAAGAGAGGGTTGATTTTGCGGCGGGTGAGGGCGAAGAAGAAGAGGATGTAGAAGATCTGGTCGGTGTTTCCGAGGGAGTAGAGGAGGTACTCCAGACGCGAGGGGAAGTGGACGGATGCGGTGACGAGGAACTCGGTGAAGCGAATGATGACGAGCCCGATCCAGGTGAGCGCGGTCCAGAGAAGCAGGAGCTGGGAGCGATCAAAGAGATAGAGAGCGAGGAAGAATAGGCCGGCGGTGGCCATGAGCGCGTTGCATACCCAGATGATCCAGCGGGAGCGGACGGCGTTCCAGGTGGCTGCCTCGTAGCGATCGCGCAGCAGGTGGGGATCTCCCAAGGAGATGGAGGGCAGGGGCTGCTGGCCGTAGACGGTGGGCGAGAAAGAGATGCGGACGGCGAGCTGCAGGAGGCGGCCGCGGGCGGCGAGGGCCGGAGACGAGTACTGGTTGAGGATGCCTTCGGTGTGATCGCCGGTGCGCACGTTGCCGGTGCGGGCGAGGAACTGGCCATCGAGGTAGATCTCGTATGCCGCGTTGCCGGAGACCTGAAGGACGGGCTGGATATCGAGGGCGAGTTCCGCCGGGTTGAGGGTGCAGCGAAGCCAGAACGAGGGCTCCTGAACGGTCTCCTCGCTCCACTGGGAGGCAGGCTGCCATGCGGACTCGTCGAGAGGGGCGGCGGCCCAGCGGACGTCGTCGCCTGGGCGGAAGACGCAATGTTCCGGTGCAACGAACGGCGCGGACTGGCCGCAGGCTGCCTGCGCAATTGCGAGGATCACGACCACAGGGGCGAGCAGCAGAAGTCTTTTCATGAAAACTGGCGGCGCCTTCCGGGGGGTCAAGAAGAGGTGGGTTACCGGCAATATACAACATCAAGCAATGGGGAATGGGGAATAGGGAATGGGGAAGACGGCAACGGGTGAAAAAGTGAAAGAAGTGATGGTGGGTTGAGCGGTTGAGCGCGCCCGGCATAATCAATTGGGGGCTGGTTGATGATTACGTCATCTGAGTTGCGCGCGATTCCGGCATTTTCTGACCTGCCGGAGGACCAGATTGACTGGTTTCTCAGTCATGCGGAGGAGGCGTTTCTCGAGGCCGGATCGGCGTTTGTGCGGCAGGGCGATCCCGCGGACTGGATGTTCGTTTTTCTCGAAGGAATGTATCAATGGAGGGGCGAGTTCGGGGGCGACACGGTAGCGATTCCGGCGCAGGCGGGTGAAGTGAGCGGGGTGTTTCCTTTTTCCAGAATGAAGCAGTTTACCGTGTCCGGCGTCGCGATGACGGACGGACGGATTTTGAAGTTCCCTGCCGCGCGCCTTCCGGAACTGATCCAGAAGATGCCTGGATTGACGACGCGGCTTGTGGCCATGATGTCGGACCGGATTCGGGAGGGAACGCGGATCGAGCAGCAGCGGGACCGACTGGTTTCTCTGGGGAAGCTGGCGGCTGGATTCGCTCACGAACTGAACAATCCGGCATCGGCGGCCAAGCGGGCGACGACCCAACTGGCGAAGGCGGTGGAGAAGATGCGCGCGGCGAACGCCATTCTGTGGCGGCAATCCGTGGAGGAGACGGTGAAGACGCGGATCGAGGCGGAAGAGGCTGCTGTGATGAGGTCCTGGGGGACGCATCAGGAGGGGGTGGCGCTCAGCGATCTGGAAGATGCGCTGGATCGAACTCTGCGGGACCACGGCTTCGCCGATTCGTGGGAGCTGTCGGCGGCACTGGCGCGCGCCGGAATGCAACCGGCGACTCTCAGGGCGCTGCTCTCAGATCTCGAACGCGACACGGCGGTCCCGGCGATTGCGCGCATCGCGGCGGCCGCGGAGGTGTCGGTGCTTCTGGGGATGATCGAAAGCGGGACGTCCCGTGTTTCGGATCTGATTCAAGTGGTGAAGGAGTATACGTACCTGGGACAGGCGCCGACGCAGTGCGTGGATCTGGTTGCGAGTGTAGAAACCACGCTTGCCGCACTGCCTCATCTTTTGCAGGCAGGAATCGAAGTGCGCCGCGACTACGCCAAAGATCCGGTTGAAGTGAATGGGGCGGGGACGGAGCTGAACCAGGTGTGGGCGAACCTGATTGAGAACGCGATTGAAGCCATGGCGGGAAGAGGCCAGCTTCGGCTACGGATCTCGCGCGAGGATCGCTTCGGGGTGGTGGAGATTGGGGACAGCGGCGCGGGAATCCCGGAGGCGGTGCGGCCTCACATCTTCGATCCATTTTTTACGACGAAGGGTGTGGGCGAGGGGACGGGGCTGGGACTGAGCACCGTACAGACGATTGTGAGAAAGCACGGTGGCCACATGATGGTCGATAGCCGGCCCGGGGACACGCGGTTCCAAGTGTGGCTGCCACTGATGGCGGCCGCCGGGTCGGAGAGTTCCGAGGGAGTGGAGAGGTGAAGAAGCGGAAGAAGAGTCCCGGCCCGGCAGACCTCGGTTGAGGGACGCCTGTGAGAGTTGAGAATCAGTAACAGAGCGAGCCATCATCGCTGGTCTCCAAAGGAGAGAGACGGAGAGCACCTTCAGTTTGATGGAGGTGTGGCGGAGTTCCTGGCCAGGCGCGTTTCCATCCGGCCCTCCGTTTCCATCGAAGGGTGGAATTATCGTCCCATCGATGATCCGAGGTTCCACTCCACCGAATGCATGTAGGTGAAGTTCGGGTCGGGCGGTTAGGTTGGGCGTAATCTTCCCCATCGTGTTTGTCCGCCTCGCACGCGGACCGCGAATGTTCCAAGGAAATCAGAACAAACACGAACTTCCGGTTGGTTGTGGGAAATGCAGGCGCGCAGCGCGCTTGGCTCGGGTGCGCTTATGGAGGTCGGTGATGTTCCGAAGGATGGCAGTTCTCTGGATGTGTTGGGCGGCGATGGTGATGGTAGCCGTGACGCAGAACAACTACGCGGTGGTGCGCGGTGCGGTGACCGATCCGCACCGGAAGGCGGTGGTGGGGGCACATATTCATATTGTTTCCGCGGAGACGAGTGCGGGGCGCGAGGTGACCTCGAACGAATCGGGGCTGTACGAGATCGCGGGACTGCAGCCCGGCGCGTACACCCTGACGGTGAATAGCACGGGCTTCAGCCAGGTAAGTGAAGGCATTCACCTGGAGGTAGGCCAGCAGGCGACGTTGGATTTTGCCCTGCAGGTGGGAAGCCAGGAGCAGACAGTCGAGGTGACCGCGTCCACGGAGGTGCTGAAGACGCAGGACTCGAGCGTGGGGGCGGTGGTGGAGAAGCACTCGGTGGATTCACTGCCATTGAATGGCCGCATGCTGATTGACCTGGTGATGACGGTGCCGGGCGCGCACTTGAGCCACGGGGCAGCCTCCGGAGACATGAGCGCGCTGTACTGGAGGCCGGGGCAGCGTTCGGCTGTGTCGATTGGCGGCAGCCGGCCGAATGCGAACTACTTTCTGCTGGATGGCGCGACGAACACCGATCCGACGTTCAATGCGCAGAACCTGTCGCCTTCGCCGGACGATGTGCAGGAGTTCCAGGTACAGACGAGCAGCTACTCCGCCGATATGGGAGGCGCGGGCGGCGGCCAGATCAATATTGTGACGCGCTCCGGCACGGGGACGGTGCATGGGACGGTGTACGAGTATCTGCGCAACGGTGCGATGGATGCGCACAGCTTCAATCAGATGGGGAATGCGAATTTCCTGATCCAGAACAACTTTGGGGGCGCGGTGGGTGGGCCTTTGAAGCGTCACGGGAAGACGTACTTCTTTATGAACTACGAGGCGCTGCGGCACGTGGAGACGATGGTGATGATCGACACCGTCCCCACTGCGGAGGAGATGGCGGGGGACTTCAGCGACAGCGGCGTCGATATCTACGATCCCAATACGACGCAGGCCAATCCCGCATACAATCCGAGCCTGCCGGTGAGCGCGTCGAACCCGCAATACATCCGGCAGCAGTTCTCATACAACGGGAAGCTGAATGTGATTCCGCCGGACCGCATTACGCATGCGGCACAAGTGATGTTGAACCAGTACGTGCCGCAGCCCAACACGATGGGCATGGGCAACATGACGATGATGGGACAGCCGACGGTGATCGGGGCGGGGAACGACGCCAACAACTACATGGATGAGCGTAAGGAGCACATGTTCAACGACCAGGGAACGGTGCGTGTGGACCACAGCTTTGCGAACGGAGATACGGCGTTCTTCCGCTACTCGATCGGCAGCGAGCATGGGTTTATGCCGCAGATGCTTCCCGGTTTCGGGCTGAACCACAACAATCTTGCGCAGCAGAGCGTGCTGGCGTGGAGTCATACGATCTCGCAGAGCGTGGTGAATGCAGCGACGCTGGCGGTATCGCGGCTGGCGATGACGCACACGACGGAGAGCGCATACAAGAACGACATCATCGCGCAGCTAGGCATTGGCGGACTGGTTGGTTATCCGAGCCAGTGGGGCGCGCCGTATTTCAGCGTGCAGGGCTACTCGGTGTTTGGCGACAACTGGCTGGCGACACCGATGGCGGTGTGGGACACGATTATCGAAGGGCGGGATGCCGTGAACTGGCAGGTGGGACGGCACAGCCTGAAGTTTGGCGGGGGGTACCAGGATTTCATCTGGCCGATGTGGGCGTACGTGCAGTCGCGCGGGTTCTACCAGTTCACCAACGGGTTTACCACGCAGTATGCGTTCAACGATGGCAGCACGGGGTCAGCGCTGGCCAGCTTCATGCTGGGATTGCCCTCGGTCCGCCAGGCTCAGACGGGGGGCACGCCGCGCATGCAGCTGCGCCAGTGGAGCATGCACGGCTATGGGCAGGACGCGTGGCGCGCAACGCCGACCACGACGATCAACTACGGGCTGCGATATGAATATCAGGCTCCGCTGCACGACCTGGATTTTACGAACAGCAACATCGCGATCAGCAACAGCGGCGTACCGCAGATTTTTATCGGCGGGCAGGCGGGTTACCCGAGCGGGCTGATGTACGCCAACCATCTGCGCTTTGCGCCGCGCGTTGGATTTGCACAGGTGGTGAGCCGGCTGGGCGTGGTGCTGCACGGTGCTTACGGCATCTTTTATACGCCGGTGGATATGAACACATGGTGCAACCAGCGCCATAATGTGCCCCTGATCTTTCCGCAGACGAGCCAGAGCAATCCTTTTCTGCCCAGCATCACCTCGTTGAACTTTCCGTCGCCGGTGCTGGGTACAACCGTGACGAGCTACACGGCACTGCAACTGCATGCGCCCCCGCAGTATATCCAGCAGTGGAGCTTCTCGATCGAAAAGCAAGTGGGGGCGGAGACGACGCTCGAAGCGGGCTACCTCGGGGCACGCGGTTTCCATTTGCAACGCGCGCATTTGATCAACAATGCGCAACCAGGGCCGGGACTGATTCAGCCGCGGCGTCCGTTCCCGAAGGTGAGCTTTGTGGCGAACACGACCTTCCCGGAGTGGGTGAAGGTGGCGAGCAGCGCGCAGCCCATCAGTACTCTGAACCTGCTGGAGAACACGGCGCAGAGCTGGTACGACGCCGGTTATGTGAACGCGCGGCGGCGCTTCGCGCATGGGCTCAGC
Source organism: Acidobacteria bacterium AB60 (assembly GCA_008682415.1). Taxonomy (GTDB): domain Bacteria; phylum Acidobacteriota; class Terriglobia; order Terriglobales; family Acidobacteriaceae; genus Telmatobacter. The sequence continues at coordinate 101,942 of VANK01000015.1, forward strand.
TTCCTGGCGAACTACACGTTTGCCAAGGCGCTGGACAATGCGCCGGACTTCCGCTCGCCGATGTTCGAGCCGGCAACGCCGCAGAACAACAGCGATCTGGCTGCGGAGAAGGGTCCAGGATGCGATGTGCGCCACCGGTTCGCGACGTCGATTGTGTACAGTCCGGCGGCGTTGCAGGCGAATGCACTGACGCGCGCACTAACCCGTGATTGGCGCGGGTCCCTTACCTTTCAGGCGCAGACCGGATATCCAATGACGATCAATGTGTTTGGGGACACGGCCAACGCTGGAGTGGTTGTGGGGGAGAACCCGATTCGGGCGAACCTTACGGGCAAAGCCGTGTTTGGAACAGGGACGCACAATGCAACGACGTGGTTCGACCCCGCAGCCTTTGCGGCTCCGCCGGCGTATACCTTCGGCAACTCGTCGCGGAATTCGGTGTATGGCCCAGGCACGCAAACGATGGACTTCGGATTGGTGCGGGTCTTCGGGTTTGTGGAGAAATCGCACCTGGAAACCCGCGCGGAGTTCTTCAACCTGTTGAATCACACGAATCTGGGCACGCCGAATCGTTTTGTGAATACGTCTAGCTTCGGAAGCATAACGGAGGCGTCGACTCCGGGAAGGGAGATTCAGTTGAGCGCACGGCTGAGCTTTTGAAAAGCGGATGGAGAGAGGCTGAGGGTTTAATGGACTAACGGGCGCCGGCTTGAGGCGCTCCTTTGCGGCATCTGCGCTCTTAGTCGGGGCGCTTGTCCATCCGGATCTCGCTGACCTGGATCACCGGCGCGATATTGGTGTATTTGGGAATGTCGTTCTGCAGGACATCGGCATGCGGCAAGAAGGCGCTGGTGAACGCCTCGACCGTGTCACAGGTGAAGTTGCAGATGGCGGTGAACGGAGGCTGCTGCTGGGGAGTTCCGCCCAGGATGCCGATGTCGACGGACACTGCCTTCACCGCGCTGCCCAGGAGCCCGATCGCCAGCGGCATATGCGTGTTGAGGTAGTAGTCCACGTCAAAGTGGCTCTCGGGGCTGCTCGGATAGAAGATGGAAACCTTGACCATACCTCCCAGCTTACGCGTGACACCCGCGAGGGTTGGGCCAGGATGCGGGACCGGTCCGGTGGCAGGCGGGAGGAGTTGGTTGGCCGCGGGAAATTCATCTCTGGTAATATCCGGGCATCCGGCTCGGCGCGGGTTGAGCCGCGGAGGTCGAGATGAGTGCAACGACACGGCGCAGTTTTCTGAAGACGGGATTGGCTGCCGGAGCGATGGCGACGGTAGGCACGCTTCCCCTGGCCGCGGCCAAGCGGACCGCCACGGACACGGTGGTGCTGGGGAAGTCGAACCTGGCGGTCACGCGGCTGGCCTTTGGGACCGGAACGGACAGCGGGGCGGTGCAAGCGGCGCTGGGACAGAAGGAGTTCACGCGCCAGGTTCGCTACGCGTACGACCGCGGCATCCGGTTCTTTGAGACGGCGGAGGCGTACCAGACGCCGGCGATGTTGGGCGAGGCGCTGAAGGGGCTTCCGCGCGACAGCTACCAGCTGATGACCAAGGTGACGACGTTCCACGAGGGAGTGAAACCGCAGGAGAAGTTCGACGATCTGCGACGGATCTCGCAGACGCAGTATTTCGACATCATGCTGCTGCACTGGCAGCACACGCCGGACTGGCCGGAGACGACGAAGCGCTGGCAGGAGGGGATCCTGGAGGCGCAGCAGAGGAAGGTTATTCGCACGCATGGGGCGAGCGTGCATGGGCTGCCGGCGCTGCGGCAGATGCCGGGCACTAACTGGCTTGAGGTGGGGCTGATCCGCATCAACCACAACGGGGCGCGGATGGACGGGCCGACGTATGACGACCGCAACTATCCGGACCACGTGACGGAGGTGGTGGATCATATCCACACCCTGAAGAAGGAAGGGCTGGGCGTGATCGGGATGAAGCTGTGCGGCGGGGGGCAGTTTGTGAACAGCCACGATGACCGCGTTAAGGCGATGCGGTTCGCGTTCCAGAATGCGGGGGTGGACTGCGCGACCGTAGGGTTCAAGAGCACGCAGGAGATCGACGAGGCGATTACGAATATGAATCTGGCGCTGGCGTGAGGGGTGCGGGTGAAGAGGTGAATTGGTGATGGAGTGATGAGGTGATGAGTGAATCGGTGAAGAAGTGAATTGAGGCCCGCGGAGTGCGCGGGCCTTCTTCGTTGCTGTGTTTGCCGGTTCGCTCGGGGCGTGCCCGCGAACCGCCCCCGGCTAAAGCCGGGCCTCCTCACTCGGTGCATTCAGTGGCTTAAAAGCCCTGCCCCCTTGGTTGGCACCTCCGTTTCTGGTGAAACGGAGGGGGCGTCAGCCAGCCTTCTTTGCAAAACGAAGCCCTCGGCGAGGCCGAGGGCTTTGGTGTGGATAGCACCGACTTTGAGTGCTTATACCGTTGCGGGTTGACGCTGTTCGAGCTTGGCGAGGCGGTCGGCCAGGAGCTTTTCAAGTTTGGCGAGGGCGTCGGAGAAGCCTTCGATGCCCTCCTTGAGCTTGTCGTGGGCCATGCGGTCTTCGGCGTGCATCTTCTCGAACGTGGCTTCGTCCATGGGGATCTTTTCGATATTCATGGACTTGGCTTTTTCAGGATCGAGCTTGCGGGGCAGGTCGCCCTGGGTGGTGTCGAGCTCCTTGAGAAGCTGCGGGGAGATGGTGAGTAGGTCGGAGCCGGCCAGTTCCTGGATCTCGCCGATGTTGCGGAAGCTGGCGCCCATGACCTGGGTCTTGTAGCCGAACTTTTTGTAGTAGTTGTAGATGCGGGTGACGGACTGGACGCCGGGGTCGTCGGCTCCCTGGTAGTCCTTGCCGGTGTCTTTCTTGTACCAGTCGAGGATACGGCCGACGAAGGGGGAGATCAGTGTCACGCCGGCTTCAGCGCAGGCGATGGCCTGGTGCATGCCGAAGAGGAGGGTGAGGTTGCAGTGGATACCTTCCTTTTCGAGGACCTCGGCGGCGCGGATGCCCTCCCAGGTGGAGGCGATCTTGATGAGGATGTGCTTGCCGTAGTCGACGCCGGCCTCTTTGTACTGCTGGATGATGGCGCGGGCCTGCTCAATGGTCTTGTCCCGGTCGAAGGAGAGGCGGGCGTCGACCTCGGTGGAGACGCGGCCAGGGACGATTTCGAGGATGCGCTTGCCGAAGGCGACGGCGAGACGCTGGAAGGCGAGATTGGCCACGTCTTTGTCGGAGGCGCCTTCGCCGAGCTCGTTGCGGGCCTGCTTCAGGACCTCGTCAACAATCTCCTGGTATTGGGGCATCTGGGCGGCGGTGGTGATGAGGGAGGGATTGGTGGTGGCGTCCGTGGGGCGGAATTTTTCCATCGCCTCAAAATCGCCGGTGTCGGCGACCACGGTGGTGTACTTGCGGAGCTGCTCCAGTAAATTCTGCGGCATGATTCCTCCTAGGGGAAGGGGTGTGCGCCGTCCTCAGTGTACGCCCCTTTGGATGCCGGAGCGGGGCGGGGGTTGCGGGGAGCGGGAATGCCTGACGGAGAGCAAGCAAGCGTACCTTTGCGGTCTACCCTGATTGCCTTGATCTGCAACTCGGGAGGTGAAAGACTGAAGTTATGTTGCGCGACGTGGGCACGGCAACGGCGATCATCTCCCTGCTGGTTCTGGGAATCTGCGCGTGGATCGCGGTGGTGGACGTGCGGCGGTGGCAGCAGAAGATGCCGGTGCGCGCGGGCCTGAAGCGCATGTTCCTGTGGGCCGGGGCGGCGGTGTTTGTGTTCTGGATGGCGCAGGCGTGGTCGAACGCGTCGAGCGTACCGCATGCGACGACGACCGGGCCGGTGATCAGCGTGCAGAAGGCGCTGTACCACGGCGATCGCGAAGGGATGATCGCGTGCGTGCAGGATTGCAAGTCGGTGTTGCTGAACTTCGATCCGGAGGCAACGCAGGCGGTGCGGGAGTGGCCGCCGGGGACGCCGCTGAAGATCGGGTTCCTGGACGAGCGCAAGGAAGTGTATCCCAACGTGTTTGGGTTCGAAGTGGTGGACGTATGGGATGCGTCAGGCAACGCGGAGTACTACCACTTCGACACGCGCTATCACCCGGTGCGGCTGATTGTAATGGGGATGGATGCGCTGATCCTGATCCTGTGCGGGGTGTTGTGCTCGCGACTGGCGGAGGCGGAGCTCGATCCTGAGGAGGCCGCCCTGGCGGCCGCCGAGGCCGAGCCGCAGCCGGCACAGCCCACGGCGTATCGCCGTCGGGAGCGGCCGGTGCTGAATTATGCGACGGCGCGCGACGGGGCGGAACCGGCGGATTGAGAGTGAGGCTGCGGGGCTAGCGGAGTTCGCCGCGCTGCGTGCTGGCGGCGCCAGGTTCGTGGCTGACAGACTTCGCACCCGCTCTCGGGACAAAGACTAATACACCGCGAGGGTAGGCGCCCGGCGCATTCCGGGATTTTCAGGGAACTCTTGACCCTGACGCAACGTCAGCTCCCATACTGGCCGCAGTAGAGGTGGCTGCGTCATGTTCCGCATCCAGCAGTTCGCGAAGCTCGCGAACGTCACGGTTCGCACTCTGCATCACTACGATCGTCTTGGCCTGCTCACTCCCACGCTCCGCTCGGCGCGCGGGTACCGGCTATACCGGATGGAGGATCTCGCCCAACTGGAGCGCATTCTTGTGCTGCGGTACCTGGGAGTTCCCCTGAAGGAGATTGCGGGCCTGCTGGCCACCGGCGAAGGGGACTCGAGGCAGGCGTTTGAGGCGAACCACGGGCTGGCCGACACTCTGGCCCGACAGGCGAAGGTATTGCGCGAGCGCCGCGATGGAATCGATCGCGTGCTGAACGCGATTGCCACGGCCCAGCGACAGCTGGAGACAGCCGCGGAACCCGACTGGTCCCTCTACAAATCCATTCTCAGGGAGATTCACATGCAGGAGAACGAGAACTGGTCGGCGAAGTACTTTTCGCCCGAGGCGAAGAAGGCGATCGAGGAGCGCAAGCATCTGTGGTCGCCGGAAATGCAGGAGAAGGTGACAGCGGACTGGAAGCAGATGTATGCGGACGTGGAGAGCGCGATCGGAAGAGGTGTGGATCCCAAGAGCGAGGAGGGCCAGGCGCTGGCGGCACGCTGGGTAAAGCTGGTGGAGGGATTCACGGGCGGGAATGCCGAGGTGGTTGCGGGGCTGCGGAGGCTGTACGCGGACCAGGCGAACTGGCCAGCTACCGTGGATCCTCAGGTGAAGAGCAACGCGCCCCGGCCGGAGCTGACGGCTTTTATCAGCGCGGCGCGGGGGAGTTGCTGAGGGCAAGGGGGATCCCTGGTCTCAAAGTCGGGACCAGGGGCACCCGCGGATTTGGCTACTCGGGCTGGAAGGTGTTGGAGAGCTGACCCAGGCCGGGAATCGAGATGTCAACGCGATCGCCGGGGGAGAGCGGGCCTACGCCGGCGGGGGTCCCGGTGAGGATGAGGTCGCCGGGCTCGAGAGTGATGGCGGCGGTGAGATAGGCGAGCAGTTGGGGGATGGTGAAGAGGAAGTCGTTGGTGGAGCCGTGCTGGCGGAGGTCGCCGTTGACGCGGGTTTCGAGGGTGAGGCCGGCGGCGGGATCGACTTCATCGCTGACGAAGGGGCCGATGGGGCAGAAGGTGTCCCAGCCTTTGGCGCGGGTCCACTGGCCTTCCTTCTTCTGGAGATCCCGAGCGGTGACGTCGTTGGCTAGGGTGTAGCCGCGGATGAAGCTGCGCCACTCGGCTTCGGGAGAGAGGCGGCTGGCACGACGCCCGATGACGAACGCGAGCTCGCCCTCGAAGTCGACGCGCTGGGAGGCGGCGGGCATGCGCACGATGCCGCCGGGGGATATCAACGAGGAGGGCGGCTTGAAGAAGAGCAGAGGCTCGGCGGGAACTTCGTTGCCCAGCTCCTTGGCGTGGTCGCGGTAGTTGCGGCCGACGCAGATGATCTTGGAGGGGGTGACGGGGGCGAGGAGGCAGGCGTCCTCAAGGGGGATAGGCTCGAAGCGGCCGGCGCTGTAGTCGGAGACGACTTCGGCGACGGCGTCGCGACGGGCGGCTGCGACGCGCACGACGAGGTCTTCTTCGGGGGCGGGGATCAGTGCGGCGATCCAGAGCTTGCCGTCGCGGTCTTCGACGGAGCCGTAGCGCACTTCGCCGTTCCATAAAAAGCGGCAGTATTTCATGTCTTAGAAGATAGCGCCTTGAGGGTGGGGGAAGGCGCGGGGCTAAAGCCGCTCATGTGGTGGGCCCTCATTCAGGGGTCGAAAGGCTCCTGCTTCCTCTGTTTCATAGGCCGTGGTTCAGGGTAGGTCAGGAGGTGGGGACGGTCTCTTGTGCCTCGGCGGAGCGGGCGCTCTCATGGCCGGTGCGATCGATGGCGCTGACGGCGTAGTGATAGGTGTGGCCGGGATGGACGCCGGTGTCGTGGAACGCGGGAGCGGGCATCGGCTGGTCGCCGGAGATGCGCTGCCAGGGCACATCGTTTTCGCGGCGGTAGACGTAGTAGCCGGCGAGGTCGGCGTCGGCGCCGGGTTCCCAGTTGAGGTCGATGGAGGGGCCGGTGCTGGCCGAGGGCGCAGTGGCTACAGCGGCGAGGCCGGTGGGCACCGCGGGCGGGAAGACATCCTGCGCGTCCACAAAGATGGCGCTGGAGAGCTGGCCGGGGAGTTCGAGGTCATGACCATCGATCGATACGCGCGCGATACGCTGCACCTGGTATTGGTAAGTGTTTCCGAAGGAAATGGACGAATCGAGGGCCTGACCTCTGTCGGCGGGGACGAGGAGGTTCTGGTCCACCGGCTCGGGAGGCGCGGCAAGCGGGCCTTCCTGTTTGGGCGCGGAATGCGGGGTGAGCAGCTTGCGATGGATGCGCACGGAGGAGCGGTTATCGGCGGCGGCCCAGCGAAGAACGACGCCGCTCTTGCGCACCTCGGCGGCGAGAGAGTTGACGGGGGCGGGGGCTTCGCCCGCCAGCACCATGGCAGCATTTGAAGGACCGGCAGAACGGCCGCCGCGGTTTTGAAGCTCCACTGTGTAGGTGAGGGGGCGCGGAGAGTCCGAGGCGAGCGGGGCGGGCAACGTGTCCTCAAAGGAGCCGGCGGACCCGGGCGCGAGACTGAGGTGCGCGACGGGGGCGCAGGCACTCTCCTGCTGCTCGCGGCGGCATACCTGCGCGGTCACGTTGGTCTTCATGGGAAGCCTGTCGGTGTTGCGGGTGGGCATGGTCCAGGTGAGCTTGACGCGATCGCCCGCGCGCATGGCGGAGAGGTCGGCAACCTGGTCGGGGAGATTGAGCGAAGGCGGCTGGGGGGGGCCGGGGGTTCCGCAGCCCGCGAGGGCGAGAGCCAGCAGAGCCATACCAGCGCTTCGGTGGACCGAGGTCATTGAGTCCAGTGTAGCGAGTGAAGCAGTGGACAGTGAACAGTGCACGGTGGACAATGCCGTGAGTCGAGCCGGGTGCTGGGCTGTGTACAATTCTTGGGTCTTCAAACTGAAGCTACTCGCGCGCGTTCTGGAAAGGACTTCCCCATCGTGTTGATCTTTGCAGCCATCCTGGGAATTTTTGTGTACGGCATGATTGCGGCCATGCTGGGGACGATCCTGCCTGACCTGTCGGATCGCTTCAAGCTGACGCCCTCGCAGAACGGGACGATTGCCTTCGCGCAGGCGGTAGGACTGATGATCGCCTCTCTGGGCGTGGGGCCGCTGCTGGACACGCAAGGCGACAAAGTGGGGATCATCCTGGGGCTGGTGTTCATCGTGGCAGCGCTCATCGGGCTGCCGCGGTCTCGCGGATACGCAAGTATCGTGCTGCTCCTGTTTCTGCTGGGGCTGGGCGGCGGCATTGTGGTGACGGGCGCCAATGCGCTGGTGAGCGGCGTGAGCGAGGCGCATCGCGGGACCGCATTGAACCTGGTGAACCTGTTCTTTGGGCTTGGCGGGCTGGCGACGCCGTTTATCTCCGCGAACCTGTTCAACCGGAACTGGGCGCGGCTGTGCTACAGCGTCGCGGTGCTGACGGTGATCGCGATTGGCGTGCAGGCAGTGGCGCCGATGCCTGCGCCGGTGGGAGGCTCGGGATCATTGTTCACGCAGGTGGGGCCGATTCTAGGGAGGCCGCTGCTATACCTGCTGGGCTTTTTTTTGTTTCTCTACATCTCGTGCGAGGTGGGGGTGTGGAACTGGCTGGTGCGGCACCTGGTGGCGCAGGGGGTGCCGGAGTCGCGGGCGCTGAATATCCTGTCGCTCGGCTTTGCGCTGGGACTGCTGACAGGGCGGGTGGTGATCTCGCAGGTGCTGCGAACGGTGCCGGCGGTGGAGGTGACGCTGGGCGCATCGATTGCGATGGCGATTACCACGTTCCTGATGCTGCGGACGAATAAAGCGGGCACGGCGTGGGTGCTGGTGTTTATTGCGGGCGTGGCGATGGCGCCGGTGTTTCCCACGACGCTGGCGATCACGGGCTCGGCGTTTCCGCAGATGACGGGAACGGCCATCGGGTTTGTGATTGCGTGCGGGTGGTGCGGGCTGGCAGTGAGCTCGCGGATCATCGGGGCGATTGCGGGCGGGGATCCGCGGCGGCTGCAGAAGGCGCTGTTGTTGATTCCGGCGTCCGCGGTGCTGATGCTGGTGTTGAATGTGGCGATCTGGGGAGCGTTGAAGTAGCGCTCCATTTTTGACGCGAAGAACAACTGCGGGTTCTTCGACTCCGCAATTGCTTCGCAACGGCTTCGCTCAGAATGACAGGTTTTGAGACATAGCCGGCGGCGGAATGCGCTGGCTTCCGGTTCATACTTCGATGACAGCTTTGGAGAGGTTGCGGGGGCGGTCGACGTCGACGCCGTGCTCGAGAGCCATGAAATAGCTAAAGAGCTGCAGCGGGACGACCTCGGCGATGGGGAGCAAGAACTCGCTGGTGGGCTCGACGAACAGGACGTCGGTGGCCTGGGCGGCCACCTCAGTGTCCCCGATGGTGGCAATCGCGATGACGCGGGCGCCCTGCTTCTTCATGTCCTGGAGGAGCTGGAGGGTCTTTTCGTAGCGGAGCATGGAGTCTTCGAGGCCGCGGTCGGCGGTGGCGAGGACGACGAGCGGGACTTGCTCGCTCACCAAGGCGTTGGGACCGTGCTTCAACTCACCGGCGGGGTAGCCTTCGGCGTGGACGTAGGAGGACTCCTTCATCTTGAGCGCGCCTTCGCGGGCGATGGCGTAGTGGACGCCGCGGCCGAGGTAGAGGAACGTGCTGGCGTCGGCATATTTTTTGGCGAGCGCGGCGGTGGTGGCGCGCCAGGTATCGAGCTGCCGCGCGATCTGGTCGGGGACGGCGAGGAGTTCGTGGATGTTGCGATCGAGTTCCGCGGCGTCCATGGCGCCGGTCTGCTGGGCGGCGTAGAGGGCGAGCAGGTAGAGTGCGGTGAGCTGGGCGGTGAAACTCTTGGTGGCGGGGATGGCGACCTCGCGGCCGGCGGCGACGGGCATGGCCGCCGATGCCTCCCGCAGCATGGAGCTGCCGGGTACGTTGGCAATGGCGAGGGTGTGTTCGCCGCGATCGCGGGCAAGGCGGAGAGCGGCGAGGGTGTCAGAGGTCTCGCCGGACTGGGAGATGACGAGGACGGAGGGATGGCGGGGGTTGGCGGTGGCGCGGCATCCCCACTCGCTGGCGTACTCGACGTCGACGGCGAGGCCGCAAAGATCTTCGAAGAGGACTTCGGCGGCGAGGCCGGCGTGGCGGCTGGATCCGCTGGCGGCGATGAGGACTTCGCCGCGGGGGTTGAGCCAGTGGGCCATGGGCGCGAAGGCATCGGACTTGAGGGCGGCACCTGCCAGGTAGAGGTCGAGGGTGCGGCGGATAGCATCGGGCTGCTCGTAAATCTCGCGCAGCATGGCGTGGGGAAAGTCGGTCATGGGAGCTCCTGAACTGCGGGCGGGGGGAGGCAGGCCGTCCAGAGTGATTGTATAGGCCCGAAACGATCAACAATCCCAACGCCGGGAGTCGGAGCGGGCGCGGCACGAGTCAACGAGCATTCATGCGGAAAGCGGAAGCCGGGCGATATGCTGAAGCCATGTTGAGAAGCGGGATCGTATCCGGGGTGTTCGCCGGAGTGGTGTTGTGGGGCGCGGCGTCGGCGCAGGTTTCCGCGCAGAACAACGACGGAACGTGGACGTTTGCGGTATCTGGGGACAGCCGCAACTGCGGAGATTTCGTGATGCCGGCGATCGCCGAGAAGGTGAAGGCGGAGGGGGACGCGTTCTACTGGCACCTGGGGGATTTCCGGTGGATGTCGCAGCCGGACCAGGATCTGCTGGCGATGATGCCGGGGGGTATTCCCCTTTCAAAGCACGATTACCAGGAGCGGGCCTGGGACGATTTTCTGACGCACCAGATGGCGTCGTTCGCGAAGCTGAACGTGCCAGTGTTTCTGGGGCGCGGGAATCACGAGACGGTGCCGAATATGACGCGCGAGGGGTACATCGCGAAGTTCTCGTCGTTTCTGGACATGCCGAAGATCGCCGAGCAGCGGAAGGCCGAGGGCTCCGATGGAGCGCCCCTGGGACCCTGGTACGACTGGGTGGAAAGGGGCGTGGACTTCATCACGATGGACAATTCCACGCATGACGAGTTCAGCGAGGCGCAGCTGCACTGGCTGCGGGCCGTGCTGGACCGGGACCTGGCGCCGAACTCAGAGGTGCACACGATCGTAATGGGAGCGCACGAGGCTCTGCCGCACTCGACCGGCTCGGAGCACGCGATGGACGACTGGGAGCAGGGGGTGCGGTCGGGCGAGCTGGTCTACACGTGGTTCTACGACGCGCAGGCGGCGGGCAAGCACGTGTACCTGATCGCGAGCCACTCCCATTATTTTTCACCGGACATCTACGACACGTCGTACTGGAAGCAGCGCACCAAGAACGTGGTTCCGGGCTTGATTGTGGGGACGTCGGGGGCACACCGGTACCAGCTTCCAAAAACCGCCAAAAAGGGTGCCAAGACGATGGTGTACGGGTTTGCCCAGGGCACGGTACATCCGGACGGATCGATCGACTTCGCGTTTCACGAGCTGAGCGAGGACGACCTGATGAAGGCCAAGTGGCCGAATGCGCCGGCCGAGGCGGTGCACGAGTGCTTCGTGCACAACGGCGACGCGGGTGGAGATAGGAAGGACTAGCACCTTTTCCTGATTAGAAGTGCCGGATGGATTCGTCGCTCGCAGTGCCGGGGGGAGTGAGGGGCGGTGCATTGCGATCGGAGCGCTCCAGCTGACTCTCGAGGGAGCGGGAGACCAGGTCGCGGGAGCCCAAACCCACGGCGAGGGAGAGGGTGAGGACGATTCCGCCGAAGACGATGCCGAAGGCCAGCTCGACGATGTTGCCGCCGATCTCGAGATGATCGAGAACCATGGCCGCGGTGAGCACCAGAACAAGCCATTTGACGCCCAGGGACAGGAAGCGGGCGTACTGCAGCTGCGCATTGACGGCGCTGATCAGGACGGAGCGCGCCAGGAAGCGGGCGATCAGGGTTCCAAAGAGGAGCACGATGAGTGCTCCGACGAAGTGGGTGAGGTAGGGCAGTACGGCGAATGCGGGCGCATTGGCACTGGCGTAGGAGGCGTCAAAGGCGGAGACGCCGATGAGGAGGCCGAGCAGGAGGCAGATCCAGAAGGAGGCGCGGGCGACCAGTTCGGTGGGCGGGGTCGAGGGGGCCCAGTCGGAGCGGTTGCGGAAGAGGCGCTCGTCGAACCGCGCCCAGGCGAGACCGCGGCGGAGCAGGGCGGAGACGCCCATGCCGAGGGCGGTAAAGAGAAGGAAGGCGACGAAGAAGGCCAGCAGTCCGGGAAGGACGGCGATGAGGAGCGAGAGGACGCGGTAGACCGACTGGCGCAGGGCCTCGGACATGTGGGCGAGCACCGAGTTGTTGTCGGTGGAAGTGAGCTGGGAGAGCGGAGGAACCTGGGATTGGATCCAAACGGCCATGGAATGCAAAGGGTGGATCATGCAACTGCCTCCTCGAATCTTCTGCGGACGAATGGAACGGGCCTAAGCAGCGGACTCAGGGGTGTCATGGATTGAACCTGTCGGGCCAACGCCAGCGGGAGACGAGGTAGGGCTTATCCGCGTCGAAGGCCGCAGCGACGGCTTCAATATGGTGTTCGGGATCGGTGCCGGAGCTGGAGAGGTTGATGTGTCCCGCAACCCAGGCCAGATAGAGGGGGATGAGGGCGCCGAGCAGGTGGCCGCGGTTGATTGTGCGCAGCCGGAAGGCCACCAGGAAGTCGTAAACGATACGCGCCCACAAGGGATCGGGCATGCGGAAAGACGCGGCGTCCATCACGGAAAGGCGCTTGAGGCCGACCAGGGTGGCGGGCGGGAGCACCAGCGACCAGATCTCCTGGAGGTTGGAGTAGGCGAGGCGGAAGCCCTCGACCATGGAGACGACCTCGGAGGTTCGCTCGGAGCCGGTGTGCGCGGGCCGGAGGTGCTCGGGACGCGGCGGGGGAAGGCGGCGGGCGCGCTGCCAGTAGGCCGCTTTGGATTCGATATCGGAGAACAACGAACTGGTAATGGCCGTGAGGATTGTGCGGATGTCGGGGTCCGTGGGCTGCGGCAGAGCGCGCTGGTCCACTTCGAATTCGCCGATGTTGAAGCCGGAGGTGACGGCTTCCGCGACGGGCCATATAAGGGAATCGTTCTGGCCGAGCCGCTGCCCGGCAGCAGCCAGACGTGCGGCCATGCGCTGGGATAGTCCCAGATCAATGGCCAGGGGATACCGGACGCGGGTGGCGAACAGGGCCCGCGTGAGGGGATAGAGGATGGCGGAGTTGACCAGGCCGGCGTTTGCGGGGAGACGGTAATTGGGAACGGCGAGATCGACGGAACCGGAGATGACGGGGGTGGCGAGCTCCCGCAGGGTGTCGGCGCTGAGGGAGCTGCACTCCGGACCGAGAATCAAGATGTGGCGCGCGTCGTGCTTCTGGGCGAGTTCATTTGCGGCGACGAAGTCACCTGCAGTGAGGGTCCAGGAGGTGCTTGATGGGGGGGCGTTTACGATGCGCAGGGAAGGATACGTATCGGGCGTGAAGGCGTTCTGAGTAGCGATCAGAAGGTCCTCGGGAGCGAACAGCTCCTGAAGCCTCGCCAGCAGGCCGTCGAACTGCTCCTGGGGAAGAGCTGCGATAGAGACCAGGAGCGCATAGCCGGTGCGCGCGGGGGGCCGTGAAAGATCGGAGATGGGATCAGCTGTCGCCATATCACTCAAGTGCAAACGCGAGGGAGGCCAGAAATACCTGGTTCGGGGCGGACAAGTTCCACCCGGAAGGTCAGGGTACCGGGATCGGACCACGAGGTCAAAGCACTAAGGACTCACATGGATAGGATGCCTGTTACAGGGATGCGCAGCCACGTGGGGCGGTTATTGAGCTCGTAGAGAAGTTCGTACAGGGCCTTCTCCAGGACGTAGGCGCTAAACAGGGCCTGGGCTGCCGGGGGCGGCGGAAGCAAGGACGCGTCCGCCGCCATAGTGGAACGATACGCCTGGAGAAACTCCGCTGAGGCGGCATTCTCCCAGAGTCGGGCCCAGGCGCGCAGATCGATCTCCGAAGCGCTCTCCCGGGTGACAAGGAATTGAGCGAGCGCGGAGTTCGCCACATAAGAAAAGGAACGAACCATCCCGGCCACGTCTCTGAGGGGCGACTGCTTACGGCGACGTTCGGAGAGGGGCCGGGCGGGCTCGCCTTCGAAGTCAAGCAGCACGAAGTCGCCTTGCTCTTCGGTCGCGCCTTTCACCCGGAGGGTTTGACCGAGGTGGTAATCGCCGTGGATGCGGATGCGCTTGCCGCCCGGCTCGGCGCCGGCCAAGGCCCGCGCGCGGTCCAGGAGTTCGCGCCTGCGGGTGAGCAGGACGGCGGCTTCGCCGGTAGCCTCGTCGGGCAGGGAGATGAATTTGCCTTTGAGGGCATCCATGGCCGCGGCGATCTGCTCCTGGATGCGCAGGGAGTCGCGGTTGAGATCTTCGGAACTAAAGGGCTCGGCGCCAAATGCCGGATCGGAAGTGGGGGTAGCGAGGGCGAGATGCATCTCGGCGGTGCGGCGTCCGAGGAGGGCTGCGGCGGCGAGTGTGGATCGGGCACGCTCCCGGAGGTCCGCGGGAATTTGAATCTGCCCGATGAAGCTGCTGGTTGGGACCTCGAGGGGCGGCGGGGCTCCCGCGGCGGTTTCAAAGAAGGGCGCCAGTTGCTCGAGGAACCACTCCCAGCCGTCTCCCTGGTTGGCGACCAAACCCTGCAGCATGGCGACGGTGGTCTTTTCGCCGGCGCCGGGGATGATGTCGATCTGTCCGAGGAATGGGGCGATGCGATCAAAGTGCGCCACCTCGGTGAGGAAACGGCCGATCTCGACGTCGGGGTTCTCGCCGGATTGCAGGCGGCGAAAGATCTTCATAATCAGCTGCTTGCCAAAGAGGACGGAGGTGTTCGACTGCTCGGCTGAGCCAACCCGCGCAGGCAATTCCCGCGTTCCGCGATGAGCCAGGAATGCCGCCGATGCGCGGCCGAGGAGCACGCCTTTGCGAGAGGCCGGATCCCCCGCCGAGGGGGATTCCCGGGGTTGCAGCCGCTGCGTGTTCGGACCGGGAGCGGTGTGTCCGTCCCCGCGCGGGGGCGTGGCTGCCTCTCCCGGTTGCGCGGTGAGGGGAAGCGGAGCGACCGGGCTGCCCGCGAGGGGGTGCGGACCGGCGGATTCCTCCATTCCTGAGGCGGGATCCTTGCCGATGTCTCTTGTTTGGTTCACTCCGGCGGTTTCGGCAACGGCCTGGGCAGCAGCGGATTGCGGCGTGTTCAGTTCCAGCGCTGTGTTGCGCTCAATGATCCCCAGCAGAGCCTGGCGCAGGTCTTCGCGAACCGATCCGTCGTGCAATACGCCGTCTCCAGAATCGAGGGGAACGGTGGCGATGATGGCCAGGGGCCGATCGGCTCGAATCTGGTCTGCGGCTTCACCGGTGGAGAAGGCCAAGGGGAGCTGGTAAACGTCGGTGGAGTTGTCTCCGTAATTGATCTCGAGGTAGAAGAGGGCGGGCGGGACGAGGCTGGGACGCCCCTCCGCGCTGCCTGTATCGCGGGAAAGCTCGACCCATTCCAGGACCTTTACGCTTTTGATCCTGCGAGTCTTGGCGCCGAACCAGCGCTGACGCGGAAGCCAGTCGGGCAGGGCTGACTCGAGGAGCGGCTGACCGAGGGAGGCGATGAAGGCGCTCCATCCTCCGGAGATCAGCTCTTGCACGGCCACCTCGTTGGCCTGCGCCTCCTCGAAGGTGGCCGCAGTGGTGTCCTGCGGGAGCTCGTCGGAGACGTCGGGCCGGGCCGCGGCGGGCTGGAGCTCCAGCCAGAGGAACGAGTAGGGCGCGAGACTCAGGGCATAGGGTTCCGCTGTGATGGTGGGAAATGGCACGTATCCGATGAGTTCCATCGGCTCCGATCCGGCGTAGGCGGAGAGGTCGAGGGAGACCGGCTGCGCGAAGCGGCTCAGATTGGCGACGCAGAGGACGGTCTCGTGGGTGCCGTCTCCGCGGTCGAGATCGCGCAGGTAAGCAAGCACCTTGCGATTGGCGGGGTTCAGGAAGGTGAGAGTTCCGCGGCCGAAGACCTGAAAGAGCTTGCGGAGCGCGATCATGTTGCGGGTCCAGTGCAGGAGACTGGATTGATCGCTCTCCTGGGCTTCGACGTTCACCACCTGGTACCCGTAGATGGGGTCCATGATGACCGGGAAGTAGAGGCGGGCGGGATCGCATTTGGAGAAGCCGGCGTTACGGTCCGAGGTCCATTGCATGGGAGTCCGCACGCCGTTGCGGTCGCCAAGGTAGATGTTGTCGCCCATCCCAATCTCGTCGCCGTAGTAGATGATGGGCGTTCCGGGGAAGCTGAACAGAATGGAGTTAAGCAGCTCGATGCGGCGGCGATTGTTGTCGACCAGCGGAGCGAGGCGGCGACGGATGCCGACATTGATGCGCATGCGCGGGTCAGCCGAGTAGGCGAAGTACATGTAGTCGCGCTCGTCGGCGGTGACCATCTCCAGGGTGAGCTCGTCGTGATTGCGCAGGAAGAGGCCCCACTGGCAGTTGTCGGGGATGGGCGGCGTCTGCGCCATGATGTCGGTGATGGGGAGGCGATCCTCCTGGCGCAGAGCCATGTAGATGCGCGGCATCAGGGGGAAATGGAAGGCCATGTGGCACTCGTCGCCATCGCCAAAGTAAGGGCGAACGTCGGCCGGCCACTGATTGGCTTCCGCGAGCATCAGGCGGTTGGCGTAGTCTTCGTCGATGGCGGCGCGGATCGACTTGATGACGGCGTGCGTTTCGGACAGGTTCTCGCAGTTGGTGCCGTCACGCTCTACGAGGTAGGGGATGGCGTCGAGACGGAGTGCATCCACACCCATGTCGAGCCAGAAGCGCATGGCCTTGAGGACCTCTTCCAATACGAGGGGGTTGTCGAAGTTGAGATCCGGCTGATGAGAGAAGAAGCGATGCCAGTAGTAGGCCTTGGCGGTTTCGTCCCAGGTCCAGTTGGACTTCTCGGTATCGGTGAAGATGATGCGCGCGTTGCGGTACTTCTCTTCGGAGTTCGACCACACGTACATCTCCCGCTGGGGGGAACCAGGAGGCGCCTGGCGCGCGGCCTTGAACCAGGGGTGCTGATCGCTGGTGTGATTGATGACCAGCTCGATCATGACCTGCATGCCACGCTGGTGGGCGGCATCGAGAAAGGCACGGAAGTCGTCGATGGTGCCGTAGGAGGGATTGACGTCGACGTAGTTGGAGATGTCGTAGCCATCGTCGCGCAGAGGCGAGGGGAAGAAGGGCAGAAGCCAGAGGCAGGTAACGCCGAGCTCCTGCAGGTAGTCGAGTTTGGAGATCAAACCCTGGAAGTCGCCGATGCCGTCATTATTCGAGTCGGCAAAGGCGCGCACGTGCAGCTCGTAGATGACCGCGTCTTTGTACCAAAGCGGGTCGAGTGCGCTGGCGATCTTTTTCACGTTCCGCGAGCTCCGGTCAGAGATTCGTGATTAATCTCAAGAGAGATGCGGCATCGAGGCTGCCCGTTGTTCGGCCTCGCCACCGCGCTGGGTTCTTTACTCGCATCCGCTGTGTGAATCGGTTGCGAGGCGGATGATTCCCTGCGCAGTCAAACCTGCGGAACGATGCGAAAGATGTGCGCAGGCTGGGTGCCGGGACGCAAGGCAACGTAGTTGCGACGGCCGTGCCAAGTGTACTGCGCGTCGTTCAGCAGGTCATCGACGAGGAAGCTTTGGCCCGGCATCAGGCCGAGCGCGTCGAGGTCGACATCGGTCCACCCGGTCTGCCCATAAAGAGGATCGAGATTCACAACAACTAGGATCACATCTTTCTTGTCGGTGGACGTCTTGGAGTAGCAGATCAGCTGGGGGTTATCGGTGGCATGGAAGCGGAGAGAGGTGTTCGCCTGCAGAGCCGGATGGGCGCGCCGAATCTGATTGAGCCGGGTGATGAGCGGGACGAGCGAATCCGGCGCGTTGCGGCTGCGCTGCCGAATCTCATATTTCTCGCTGTCCATATACTCTTCTGACTCGGTTTTGCCGGGCGCGGGGCGAGCGGGGATGTTCTCGCAGAGTTCGTAGGCCGGTCCGTAGATTCCGTAATTGGCGGTGAGGGTAGCCGCGAGGATCAGACGAAGCATGAATGCGGGACGGCCGCCGTCCTGCAGGACTTTGTGAAGGATGTCGGGGGTATTGGGCCAGAAGTTGGGGCGGAAGAAGTCGCTAACTGGAGGAGTCGTGAGCTCTTCCATGTAGCTGGTGAGCTCCCATTTGCTGGTACGCCAAGTGAAGTAGGTGTAGGACTGGGTATAGCCAGTCTTGGCCAGCCAGTACATGACGTGCGGGCGCGTGAAGGCTTCAGCGAGAAAGAGGGTGTCAGGATACTTGGCGCGCAGTGTTCCCAGGCACCACTCCCAGAAGGGGAATGCTTTGGTGTGGGGGTTATCGACGCGGAAGACTTTGACCCCGCGCTGAATCCAGAACTCGAAGACGGAGTAGAGTTCGTCCCAGAGGCTCTGCCAATCGGGCGATTCGAAGTTGAGCGGATAGATGTCCTGGTACTTCTTGGGCGGGTTCTCCGCGTATTGAATGCTGCCGTCGGGTCGGATGACGAACCAGGTGGGATGCTCTTTCACCCAGGGGTGATCGGGCGAGCACTGAAAGGCTATGTCGAGCGCGAGTTCCAGGTCGCGGGCGCGGCAGGCCTTCACCAGGCTTTCAAAGTCGGCGAAGGTGCCCAACGCCGGAAGAATGGATTTGTGGCCGCCGTTGTCTGCGGGATGCGCTTTGGCGTCAGGGGCGATTGCGGCACTGTCGCCAATGGCCCAGGGGCTCCCGACATCGCCGGGTTCGGCGGTCACGGTGTTGTTCTTGCCTTTGCGGAAGGCGCGTCCAATGGGGTGAATGGGGGGAAGATAGACGATATCGAACCCCATCGCCGCGATCTCCGGCAGTTGCGCTTCGACGTCGGCGAAGGTTCCGTGCTTTCCGGGGGTGGGCGAAGCCGAACGCGGGAAGAGCTCATACCAGGAGGAGAATTGGGCGCGGGGGCGATCAACCCAAAGGCTCAGGACGTCGGACTGACGGGCGAGGGAAAGGTCAGGATACTTGTCGATGAGGGTGAGGGTTTCCGCGTCGAGGGGGAAATCGTAGTAGGAGAGATTGCGCTCCGCGAGGGCGTTGAGGAATCGCGCGGTTTCGCGCAGGGTTTTGGCGTCCGCGGCGGTAGCGCGCGCGGCAGCCTGCTCCGTGAGTAGGGCCCCGGTGCGCAATGCGAGTTGCACATCCTGAGAGGCCGGTTGCGGACCCGCCTCCAAGCCGCCGGGCGAGTCGAAGATGGCGGAGGAAGGAAGGCCACCGGCGGGGTCGACCGTGGCTATCGATACCTCGCGGGAACGTGAGGCGGTGGTCTGCGATTCAACCGGGATGGCTTGGGCGGCGATGCGCTTACGAAGGTCGCTGACCCAGGTGTCAAAGTGGTCGACCGAACCGAGGACGGCGTATTGCCAGGGGCCGATCTGGTCGACGACGAAGGTTCCGGACCACTGATCGTTCACGCCCTGGATCATCTGGGTGGAGCGCCATTCGGATTCGCTTTCCGGGCGGTAGAGCAGGCGGGCCGAGACGTGGTCGTGACCGTCGGAGAAGATGACGGCATTCACAACCACAGTGTCGCCAAGGACGCGGCATGCGGGATGGCGTCCGCCGTCGACCTGAGGTGTGATGTGTTCAATGACGACCCGAGAGCGGCCTTGCGATGGCTTGATCAAACGCAACCTCCGGCGCGCGCGCCGCGCTGACTGTGCGAGCCGCCAATGAAATTGTCACCGATGCTGGACGGGGAAGGTGTTCCCGCCATGTGAAAAGAGATGCGAGGAGCGGATCGGAGGGTTACTTCAAGAGCAGGTCGCGATCCCGGGTACATGGCATTGGCTCCATCCAGCAAACGGGGCCCGATACTGATCACAACTCAACATCTTACAGTTCCGAATGCCCCGGTTCGCAAAGTGGGATGGACAAGCTGGGTTAGCGGGATTGCAGAACAGGCCACGTTTTGGGGAGGCCGCCCATCCAAGCGCGTTAGACCCAACTCGGGCCCCGGAGCAGTGCCAAATATGAGAATTGCGCAGGTAGCGCCGTTGTACGAGAGTGTGCCCCCGCGTCTGTATGGGGGAACCGAGCGAGTCGTGCACTACCTGACTGAAGAGTTGGTGCGCCAGGGGCACGACGTGACGCTCTATGCAAGTGGCGATTCGCAAACATCGGCGCGGCTGCGGGCGGTCTGCAAGCGAGCGCTGCGGCTGGAAGGCGGGAACAATGTGTGCCCGCAGGCGCCCCACGTGCTGCAATGCGAGCTTGTGGCGCAGGAAGGAGAGCAATATGACGTGGTCCATAATCACGCCGACTTCCTGCTGTTTCCGCAGATTCGACACGGCGGCTTTCCGGCCATCACCACGCTGCACGGGCGGTTGGACACTCCCGAGTTATTCCCTTTGTTTCGGGAGTTCGATGACATGCGGCTGATCTCGATCTCCAACGCCCAGCGCGCGCCCATGCGCTGGGCGAGTTGGATGGCGACGGTCCACCATGGACTTCCCGAGGAGCTTTACATTCCGCAGGAGCGGCCAGGTGCCTATCTCGCCTTTCTGGGGCGGGTGTCGCCCGAGAAGGGTTTGGGCGCGGCGATCGAGATTGCAAGGAAGGCAGGAAGGAAGCTGCGCGTGGCCGCCAAGGTGGATGCCGCCGACCGCGAGTACTTCGAGCATGAGATCAAGCACCTGTTGGATCAACCTCACGTGGAGTTCCTGGGCGAAATCGGCGAACACCAGAAGAGCGAGTTCCTGGGCAATGCGCTGGCACTGCTGTTTCCGATCGAGTGGCCGGAGCCTTTCGGCCTGGTGATGATCAAGGCGATGGCTTGCGGAACGCCGGTGATTGCGTACCGTCGGGGATCCGTGACGGAGATCCTGGACGACGGGGTAACCGGCTTCATCGTTGATGATGCTGATGCGGCAGCGACGGCGGTGCAGCATGTAGAGGAACTGAACCGCCGCCGTTGCCGCGAGGTATTTCAGCGGCGATTCAGCGCACGGCGGATGTGCGAGGACTACCTGCGCGTCTACGAGCAGATCATGGACCGGGAGTTACAGAGGGCATGCGCGTAGGACAGCCTGCATCTTTGTCGAACTCCTAGATATGGCGGGAGTCTCGCGACGAGGCATCCCGCTCAGCAAGGACGAGGACTTATGCCTCTGCTTAAGAATCCGGTAGGCAAAGACGTCATCGAGATCGGCCAGCAGTTCTATATCAGCGCATCGTCGTCGATGGCCGACGACCGCACGCGCGTGCTCCTGCACGGGGATACCTTTGCGGTGTTCGACCGCAGCGGCGATATCCAGCCGGTGGGCGCCGGACAGCAGGGCATTTTTCACAAAGAAGCCCGCCACCTGTCGCGGCTGGAGCTCTCGATCTGCGGCAAGCGGCCGCTCTTGTTGAGTTCCACGATCCGCGAGGACAATATTCTGTTCGCCGTGGACCTGACGAACCCCGACATGGAGATGCCCTCGGGATCGGAGTTGCCGCGGGGAACCTTGCATGTCTATCGCACCAAATTCTTGACCGACAGTATTTGCCACGACCAGATCACGCTGCATAACTACGGGCAGGCGCCGATCGACGTGGAGATCGGGATCGAATTCGATGCGGACTTCGCCGATATCTTCGAAGTGCGCGGCGAGAAGCGGCAGCGCAAAGGGGAGATGCTCCCGGACGAGGTCGAGCGCAACGCGGTCGTGCTGAACTACGAGGGGCTGGACAAGGTGAGACGCGCCACCCGCATCGAGTGCTCGGATGTTCCATGTGTATGCCGGGAGGGGGGAATCGCGGCCCAGGTGCGCCTTGAGGCGCAGGAAGAGAGAGCGTTCACCATTAAGGTTGAATGCCACCACGGGAGCGATGCGGTGCGGACCAGCAGCTATCAGCCCGCGCTGCAGGGGCTGATGCACGAGCGGGCGGAGGGGCCTCTGGCCGACGTGGACATCGTGACGTCGAGCGAACCATTCAATGCCTGGCTGCGCCGCTCGCATGCCGACCTGATGATGATGGTGACGAAGACTCCGTACGGACCCTACCCGTACGCAGGCGTTCCCTGGTACAGCACCATCTTCGGGCGCGACGGGATCATCACGGCGCTGGAGCTGTTGTGGGTGACGCCAAGTGTGGCGCAGGGTGTGCTGAAGTACCTGGCTGCGACGCAGGCCACGGAGGTCGACCCGGAAAGAGACGCCGAACCGGGAAAGATTCTGCACGAGCTGCGCAAGGGCGAGATGGCAGCGCTCCGGGAGGTGCCGTTTGGCCGTTATTACGGGACGGTTGATGGAACTCCGCTCTTCCTGCTGCTGGCCGCAGCATACTTTCAACGCACGATGGACGTGGAATTCATGCGTAACCTGTGGCCGCACGTGCTGGCGGCGCTGGAGTGGATCGACCGCTACGGCGACCGCGATGGCGATGGGTTTGTGGAATACGCCCGGCAGACCGACCACGGCCTGGTACAGCAGGGCTGGAAGGATTCGAGCGACTCGGTTTTTTACAGTGACGGCAGGCTGGCGGACGGACCCATCGCGCTGTGCGAGGTGCAATCGTACGTCTACGCTGCCAAGCGCGGGATCGCAGCAGCGGCCGCAGTCATCGGCCAGGACACTCTCGCGGAACAGCTTTTGGCGCAGGCCGAGGATCTTCGCGCGAAGTTCGAGGCGCAGTTCTGGAGCGACGAGCTTGGTATGTATGTGCTGGCGCTGGACGGCAAGAAGCAGCCTTGTCGCGTGCGCAGCTCCAACGCCGGGCATTGCCTGTTTTCGGGCATTGCGTCGGAAGACCACGTGAAGTCGGTGACGGAGGCGTTGCTCTCGCCGGCGTTCTTTTCGGGCTGGGGCATTCGCACCCTTGTCACGGGGGAAAAGCGTTATAACCCGATGTCGTACCACAATGGATCGATGTGGCCGCACGATAATGCGGTGATCGCCTACGGCGCCCTGCGGCGGCCGGACAAGCAGCTCCCACTGCGGGTTTTGTCGGGACTGCTGGACCTGTCCGAGAATGTCAATCTGCATCGCTTGCCGGAACTGATCTGCGGTTTCAGCCGCCGGCAAGGCAAAGGGCCGACACTTTACCCCGTTGCCTGCAGCCCGCAAGCGTGGGCGGCCGGAGCTGTGTTCTGGCTGCTGCAGGCATGCCTGGGACTGGAGATCAACGCCAAGGAGTCGCGCGTCTATTTGTATCACTCAGCATTGCCGTCGGCGCTGGAGCACGTGCAGATTAAGAATCTGCGCGTCGGCAACGCCTGTCTCGACCTGGCCTTTGAGCGCTACGAAGAGACGGTGGGGGTGAACATCACGCGGCGCACGGGACATGTGGAGATTGTGGCGCTGCGCTAGACCGCGTGGAGCGCGTAACGCGCACGAACCTCATACCGGGAGCCACCAGGACCGGGGAAGCTTTGATACAGCAGGAACTCCTGCGCGGTAAACCAAGGCAGGTATGCCCCCAGGGTTGGATCCGCTTCCACACGCCGCTTCAGTTCGCGCATGCTGTTGCCCGATTGTCCTTTGCGGCGTGCCAGCGTCACATGAGGATGATAGGCGCGGTCCTCAGCAACGAAGCCGCATCCGGCTGTCGCCTGGGTGACTGCCTGCTGGAGATGAGCCAGTTCCGCGTTGACCTGCACCTCGGCAAAGAAGACGCCTGCGCGATCAAAGAAGCCCAGATGATCAAGAGCTACCGGGAATGGCGGGGCCGAGATTGCCTGAAGGTGAGCGGTCAGGCAGGCATATTGCGCATCAGTAGTTGCGCCGAGAAACTGCAGGGTGATGTGCCAAGAGGCGGGACTCGACCATCGCAGGCCATCCGAGGGGTGCTCCAGGGCGGAGCGAACGGCGGAAAGCTTTGCCGACAGCGCTGGGTCGAGGGGAATTCCTATGAAGAGGCGCATCGTATTCAGGAAGGCGTCTTCTGCGCTGCGGCAGCGGTGCGCGGGTCGACGAGAGGCTCGGGCTTATTATCCCGGGGGCGTCCGCCTGATCGATGATCAAGCGCCGCGAGCGACTCGAGGAAAGGGATCTGCGTGCTGAGGATCCGCTTGCGCGCTTCAGTGAGGGAGAACCATGCGCCGCGATCGACCTCGGGAATCTCAATCTTGCGCTGTGAGCGGGGCGGCCATTCGATTTGACAGAGGTTGCTGACCAGCTTGGCGGGATCGCAGTCGCCTTCGACAGCCCAGCCGGAGACGAGTTTGCCGGAGGCCTGGCGGATGACTCCGAGTTCGTGGAACGGTCCCTCGACGGAGAATCCGGTCTCTTCGTGAAACTCGCGCACGGCAGCAGCGAGCGGCTGCTCGTCCTCCGCATATTCGCCTTTGGGTATGGTCCACGCGCCGAGATCCTTTTTGACCCAGAACGGACCGCCCGGATGAACGAGGAATACCTCCAGCTCTCCGAGATGGCGGCGATACAGCAGGATGCCAGCACTACGTTTTGCCACGAGAAGGCTCCCCATCGAGTGTAGCGGCAACCTCAAGAGGTGAGCTGAAAAGTTGAGGGAAGCTTGTGGATATTTGAGAGGATGAAGGGCCGCGGGAAGAATACACCGCGGCCCAGAATCTAGCTTGCGGGAGAGAGGCTTCCAACGAGGGTAAGATCGATCTGAACCTCTTTCGCGACTTTAAGGATAAAGACACTCGGGTCCTTCAATCCCCATTTGACATAAGGGACGACGAACTTCCCCTTGGCCGTGAGGCTTGAGCCTTCGATGTGGACCTGCATCGGGACGGTAATCTCGTGAGGCGCGCCGTGCAGCGTAAAGGTGCCGCTTACCTGGATGGAAGAGTCGCCTGTGGGGGCGATCGTGCCTGTGTAGCTCTGCGGGGTGAATGTCACATCGGCATAGTGCTCAACATCCAGAACATCGGCGTGCATCTTCTTATCCCGCCCCTTGTCGCCGCTTTCGCCGCTTGCCGCGGAGACCACGATGGAGCCCGACATTTTGGGGGCGCCGCGGTCAAATTGAATGGAGCCGCTTTGCACGTGGAACGTTCCATGGACTTCGTGACCGGTACCGGTGAGGGCGAAGGCGACGCTGCTGGCATTGGGATCAGCCGTAAAGGTCTGTTGCTGCGCGAAGCATGGAGTTGCGAGGGCCAAAGGAAGAAAGAGCGACAAGATTCTGGCAGGGTGCTTCATTGATCGTTCTCCTGAATCGTGGTTACTGGTGAACCGAACTGATGTTGGGACTGGTGAGGTACAGGGCGAGGGAGGCAATCTGGCGGTCGCTCAAATACTCGTGGCCGGGCATGTCGGTATCCAGGATCCCAAATTTGACGATGCGGGAAAGCTGGGAGCGGCGATCGGAGGCTGCGCCGGGACGAACGTATTTGAACGGGCCGACGAACAAGTCGGCGGGTTTCTGCCGGAACTGCGATCGATACTGGCTTCGAGTTGCGCCTGCAGCATCGTGACAGGTCGCGCAGAACTGCAGATAGAGGTGCGCCCCTTCGGCGACGTCGGCATCATGCTGTGCTGTCGGCGCGGGCTCCCAAGCCTGTTGAAGCGCGCGTTGCTGGCGCAGATCAGCACTCTGCAGGCTGGCAAGATAGGCGACCAGATCGTCGCCGCGTTCATCGCGGAACAGAAAAGCATAAGAGGGCATGATGGACCCAGCGCTTACCTGACCGGGGTCGACAAGATGCGCTTTGAGCCACAGGGCGGACCGGCGTCCGCCCACCTCTGCAAGGTCCGGTCCCTGCCGCCGGTTGCCGATGAGAGGCGGTTGCTGCGCCCGTATCTCTTGCAGAGGCTTGACCGGTCCCCAAAGGAGCACGTCGGGGGAGTTCGGCCGCACGTACTGGGAGTGGCAGTGGATGCATCCCTCGCTAATGTACACCTCCCTGCCGCGCTTGACGGAGGACTGCTCGCGGGAGGAGTTGCTCGCTTGCGGCACGCGTTCCAGCAGGAATGCGGCGCCGAGCGCAACGGCGAGGAAGGCGACCTCGCGGGCGCGGCTGCGGACCAGAGGAGCAAGCGCGGGAAGCAGAACGACGATCCCGGCGACGGCGACGAAGCCTGCTGGGACATGCCCGAGATTCTGGCCCATTCCGATACCCAGTGCGGAGCTGATCCAGCCCGCGATGGCGTAGATCCAGCCGGCCTGCCTGGCTCGTTCCCGATCCGTCGTCGCCGCGGTGAGAAAGGAGGGGTAGGCTACCAGGGCCACCGAGTAGAGCGAGACGCCCACTGGATAGAAGAGGGAGGCGGGAAGCGAGAGCACGGGATCGCGCAGAAGGAGACAGGCAAACCCGAGAGCGATGAAGGCCGCGGCAAGCACGGTAGGAGCCCGTCGCCGTTCGAGAAGCCATCCTGCCGCGAGGGCTGCGGCAAGATGAGTGAACGCGTTCATCCAGAGATGGAGCGACCCCATCCACGTGCCGGCCTTGAGTTCCGGCGTGTGCTGGATGATGAAGAAGGCCGCGGAATCCAGCCATACCAAGGCGGCAAAGCTCAGCAACGCCCCGACAAAGAGTAATCGGGCGGGTCCGCGCCCGGTGGGGAGAGAGATCTCGTCGTCCGTCCCGGAAACCATGGCGGCGCCGGCCAGGCACACAGCCGCGGCAGTGATGGCCTGGATCTGGGGGGTCGCCGTAAAGAGCGCGGGCACGTTGCACACGAAGTAGCCAATTCCCGTTCCAAGACCCACTTTGAGGATTGGGTGATGGGTCCCTGTCCATGTGGGAAGGTCGGTGACCAGTGTGACCGTGAGCAGGCCCAGACCGGCGCCGATGACGAATGCAACTGCGATAGCGCCTCCGCGTTGAAGCGGCAAGAGCGATACGAGGGCAGCGGCGGCGCATGCAAGTAGCCCAAGGCGCAAGCGATGAATGCGGGAGGGAACCCATACGATTCGTGGCGCCGAGAGGCTCAGGAAGATTCCGCCAGCAGCCATGGCGCCCATCACAACCGTGAGGCTCTCGGTCTGCAGGTTGAGTTGAACGAGGCGGGCGAGGAAACCAAACTGCGCGAAGATGAGGAAATAGACGTAGGTGGCTGCCACGAGAGCGACGCCCCGCCACCCGCTCATCTCCCTGCTAACGGACATCGGAAAGCCACCTCTTGCGCAGGCCGATGGCCTGGATCAGGGCGCAGACCCCGTCGAATATCGCAACGGTCATCCATCCCGAACTGAGTTGGTCGGCCAAAATCGCTTTCAAGACGTAAATAGCCACGGCGCTGCGGATCATGGCGGTGAGCAGCCAGACGATTTCAATGCGCTCCGCTGGGGCGTCCAGGGCGATGAGCATTGCCCCGTAGAGGTAGGCGATGCCTACGGCGAAGACAAAGGCGCCGATCCAGGAGAGGTAGGGATCGGCAGCAGCTGGAGCGGAGACGCCCATGAGTCGCAGGGTGAATTGCGGGGCGACACAGAGCATGGCACCGGTAGCCGTATCGGAAAGCCCTGCGATCGACTGATAGCCGAGAAGGACAGTACGCTTCATGCCACGTGCACTCCTGCCCGTTCGGCCTTTGCAACGCTGGTTGAGACGGACCGAAGCCCTGGCAAGCGCGTTGCGGCGAGAAGCCATTGCAGCGATCCGGCCAGCATGGCAACCCCGGTTACCAGGCGGAGGACGTAGAGTATGTCGCGCGTCGGGCCGGGAACGATGGTAAATGCTGGATCCGATCCCTCCAGCCAGCCCGCGACAGAGATCACGGCGACATAGGCAAGAACCCCGAGGTTCCAGGCATGGAACGACCAGCGCCGGTTGAAGACGTCCACATCCGCGTCCCCGAGCAGTTGGATCATCACGAGCACCAGAAGCGCGGTGAGAAAGCCCGCGACGGCCGTGAGGGAATGGCCCACCAGTACGTCAGTGAACTTAATGCGGTCGAGGATCCCCGGCAGGAAGAGCACCCAACCGCTCACCGCCAGCCCTCCCCACCACCAGTACATGGCTCTGCGCCAGCGGCGCGTGGCCGGAGCCCATTGGAAGGCGCGATAGTACATGGGGACGAGAGGAATCCAAACCAGCACGCCTGCCAACGACAGATACTGCGCGGGACCACGATGGCTGATATCGCTTCGTCCCAGCATCACGGACACTCCTGCTTCAGCCAGGAAGACGGTCCAGCAGAGGGCCAGGATGGAGGCCGGTTGTTCCGTGCGTCTGGCAATTCCGAAGGGCACGGTGAGCAGAATCAGAACGATTCCAAGCGAGGACTCAAGCTGACTGGCCCCCGTGGGGCCGCCCGTATCGGGATTCACGGCCGGATAGCCGGCCGGTCCCGAGGCGAAGTACAACGCGACCGGCACAGCCGCGAGGATCGCCAAGCCGGCGAGCCTCCCAAGACGGCCAGCCCGGCTCTGGGTGCGGGCTTCGGCTGCAAAGAAAGCGATGGCCAGGACAAACCAGAGCGCCGCCATGGAGAGCGGCAACAGAACGCGCGCGAACCCTGACCAATCGAGGAAGAGCCTGCCACTGGAATGTCCGAAGAGCCACGACAAGGAACCCGCGACGAGAGCACCCGACCACAGCCAGAGAACGGGGCGGCACCAGGCGGCCGTGAGCCCGCGATCCGCTCCATACGCTTTGAACAAGAATCCCAGCATCGGCAGCCCGCACCAACCATAAAGCGCGGTGTTCATGTGGACCATCATCCATCGGCCGTAGGTCCACTCACCCAGTAACGAGTTGAGACCTGGAAGCAGAAGCAGAACCGCAATCATGACGCCGATCGCGTTTCCCGCCACCAGCCAGAACAGGGAATGCCACACCGCGCCGGCGATCACCGCAGATGCGGGCGGGCGGCGCTCACTGCTCATGGATTCTCCCATCGCGCATCTCTACCAGGCGATCACACGCGTTCGCGAGGCCCCGATCATGGGTGGCCATCAGGAGAGTCACACCCTCCACGCGAGCAAGATCGAGAAGCAGGTCGAATACCATGGCGCTGGTGCGCTCGTCGAGAGAACCGGTCGGCTCGTCAGCCAGCAATATTTTTGGGCCATTCATCAGCGCACGGCAGAGCGCGGTGCGCTGGCGTTCCCCTCCGGAGAGTTTCTGGATGCGCTGATCGAGTCTAGGCGCCAGGCCAGTGCGTTCAGCGAGCCTTTGAAGCCGCTCCCGGGCCACGCGGCGACTCGCCCCGGCGGCAATCGCGGGCAGGAGGCAGTTTTCCGCCAGCGTGAGATCGGGGATTAGATTATGCAGTTGGAAGACAAAGCCCACTTCGTGGCGCAAAAAGCTGGTCAGATCGCGTCTCGATTTCAAATCGACACCGTTGACATGAACGCTGCCCTTGTCTGGCTGGTCGAGTCCCCCCACCAGGTGCAGGAGAGTGCTCTTCCCGCATCCGGAGGGACCGCAAATTGCGACCGTCTGGCCGGCCATGGCTTCGAAGCTCACTCCTCGCAGCACCGTGATGGCCCCTTGCTCGTAGCTCTTCCACACAGATTCCACGCGCACGACGGTCCGGCTCTCGGTAGATTCGAGAAGGTTCGCAGTCATGGAAGAACTCAGCGTATTCATTCGAATCGCAGCGCCTCCACGGGGCGAATTCGCATGGCATAGGCGGAGGGATAGAGCGCACCAATGGTGCCAGTCGCCAACGCGAGCAGAACCACGACAGACATCAGCAAGGGATGGATGCTGACGTCCACATAGCCATGAAGCGCAGGAACGAGTTTGAGGCCATACAAGCCGGCGCAACCGAACACGAGGCCGGCCATGGCTCCTGCGAGGGCCACAATGGCTGACTCGCCGAAGATGATTCCTGCGATCTGCGCGCGAGAAAAGCCATTGACCCGCAGAATGGCGATCTCGCGAATGCGCGTAAACACCGACATGATCATGGTGTTGACGACGCCCAGGCCACCCAGCACAAGCCCGCAACCGCCAACCGCCCAGGCCGTTGCCTTGAGAATCTTGAACTGCGAATAGGACCGGGAGAACTCCGCATCCTCAAGTCCGATCAGGTTGGGGAAGGCCTGCTTCACTTTTGCTTTGAATGCGGCGACATCGTCTTTGTTGTGGAGCTTGACCGTCACCACAGAGGACCCATCTTTATGAAAGAAACTCCGTGCCGCTTCCAGCGGCATGAAAACGCCTCCGTCCTCGAACCCGTTTTTGGTGCGGACAATGCCAACGACCCTGAACATTCCGTGGCCGATCGGAACCGTACTGCCGGGGGATGCGGTCAGGAAGGCCGCGGCGCGCTCACCAAGCACCACACCGTCTTTTGCCTGGCCGAACTGCGGACGATTGCCGGCGAGCCAAACCGCGTCCTCCAGCCGCGCATCCTCCGCAGTGATGCCAAAGCACGTAATGATGGGGTGATCCGCGCTGGCTACAACCCCAAAGAGCACCGGATCGGCGTGGGCCACCATGGGCCACGCACTCATCTGTCGCGCGGCTATAGCCGGCACATCACTGAAAAACAGATCCGACACGTTTCGCTCGAACACGATCAGTTCCGATCCGCTGGAGAGGATGCCTGAGAACATGCCAATGGCGCCCTGCAGCACGGTGACCACCGTGAGCATGGCCGCCACGCTAAACGAGATCCCGGCAACGCTGATGATGGTGCGAATGCGATGCCTGCCAAGATTGGTCAGAATGAGCCGCAGGTAGATCACTTCGGGCTGTCCATGACCTCGCAGGCGCTCTCAAGGACGCGGCTCAGCTCCAACTGGAGATTGCTGCGGAGATCGCCCAGAAAGGCAAGCTCGGGACGGCCTTCCACAAGGCGATTCAACATGCGCTCGCCCAGATGGATCAGTCGGCCGAGCCGGGCGACAGCCGCCGGAACTCCGATGGCGAGGGCGATATTGGGGCGGCCCAAATCGAGATCTCGAGCGGAAGTCTTGCCAGACGTCTCCGTGGTCTGCAGCACGTCTTTCAGGTCATCAAGCATCTGGTAGGCCAGCCCCCAACAACTGGCCATGCGTTCCAGGTGCCGGAGTTCGCGCGTCGCAGCGCATCCAAGCATGGCCGGCAACACCAAGGTAAGCCGGATCAGCGAAACCGTCTTGCCGTACGCAATGCGTTCGGTGGTCTGGCGATCATGGGGCAATCGCGCGAAGTTCAGGTCCATGCTCTGGCCGTTCAGCAGGCCCATCACCCCGAGCCGCTGTTCCAGATACTCCATCGCCTTGCTCTGGACCTCCGCCGGGCACGCGGACAGGGTCTTCCACGTAAGCGCATAGGCACGATTGATCAGTGCCAAAGCGGAGAGAATCGCACTTGCCTCACCGAACGGAACATGCACGCATGCCGCGCCGCGCCGCGCCGTGGCGTTGTCCATGCATGGAAGATCGTCGAACACGAGCGACGCTGTGTGGAAGTATTCGAGTGCAATCGCAAGATCGTCGGCAGCCGCCGCCTGCACTCCGTAGGCGCAGGCTACGCGGCTAACCAGGCGCGAGCGCACCATACTGCCTGGGTGCCGCAGCAGATGATTCAGAGCCGCGCGGAATGCCGGATCCGTGTCCTCCGGCAACGGCATGGAGCCGCGAAACAACTCTGCCATCCGCGCCGTGCCGGACCTTCGGAACGGATGCTGCGCTCCTCTTCCACTGGACTCTACCCAATTCTTACTTTCGATATGCATAGTGCACGACGCCATTTAGCCGCCTGTCTTCAAGGTCCTGGCTGCTGACCTATTGGTTAAGACGAGGAATAGAAGGCACGGAGAGCGCATTTTCACGCGATTTGCAATGAAGATTCGTTCATACGCAAACTACGTGGACTCCGCTGTTTAGCCTTTTGCTTCGCGTTGAAAGTTGATCAAAGTATACACATGTTCCAAATGACGTTTTGTTCATGGAAAGCGCCCCATCTGAGCGGGAGTGTTTTGCGCCTGACGCACAGCAGGTCGTTACGCGAATGAACTAATATTCTGTGCATGCGCCTCCTTTTGGTCGAAGACGAGCACGATATCCAATCGTTTCTAAAACAGGCGCTTGCCGAAGCAGGCTATCAGGTAGACGTTGCCCCGGACGGAAAAGCCGCCGAGACGTTGGCCACCTCCGCTACCTACGACATTCTCATCGTGGATTTGGGCTTGCCCGATCAGGACGGCATCAGCCTGATTCTGCGCTTGCGAGAGCTCGGCGTGAACGCGCCGGTTCTGATCCTCTCCGCGCGCCGCTCGGTGGATGATCGCGTGCGCGGGCTGGAACAAGGCGGCGATGACTATCTCACCAAGCCGTTCGCGCTCGCCGAGTTGCTCGCTCGGCTGAGAAATCTGCTCAAGCGGAACAGCCCGGCGGGGGAAGCAACGCGGCTGCGCGTACACGATCTGGAACTGGATCTGCTGCGTCGTGAGGCGACCCGATCCGGGCAGCCGCTTCAACTTACCCCGCAGGAGTTCGTGCTCCTGGAGTATCTTTGTCGCAATGCCGGTCGTGTGGTCACGCGGTCCATGATCCTCGACAAGGTTTGGGGAATGCGCATTCAACCCGACACGAACGTGGTGGACGTACACATTTACCGGCTTCGGGGCAAGGTGGACGGGAATGGCCAGCAGCCGCTGATTCGCACTTTGCGGGGCGTAGGGTATGTCATCAAAGAACGATAAGCCGGTGATGCACAGCGCCGCTTGGCGCATCTCCCTATGGGCCACGGTCGCATTCGCCTGCGGAACCCTGCTGGTATTTGTCTTCATTGAACAATTCGTCGCCAGCGACATTCAGCGGCGCAGCGACGCATGGCTCTCGGGCGAAGTGGAGGTGCTAGGCGATGTCGCCGAGCGCACACCGAACGACGCTCTCTACGGCCGCGTTGTCAGTGAAGTGGCAGAGCTGGCCTCAAAGGAGGTCCCCAACCGTCAGCCCTCGGAGACTCCGTCCAACGACACTGTCTTTTTCCTGCAAACGGGCCGGGATGGCGCCCTCAAGCTCTGGGTGGGAGCGGGCGATGGGCAGGCAAATCTGAAGTCGATTCAGAATTCCCGCACGCTTTCCGAACGGCCGACCGACATCCGCGTCCAGGGCTTTCCCATCCCCTACCGCGTGGCGGGCACCACCATCGACGACGGCACCCGAATCTATCTCGGCCTCTCCGAGCGGGATGAACGACGGGTCCTGCGCAAGCTGCTCCGAGAATTTTTTCTGATGTGGTTGTCGCTGGTGCTGTTAGGGTTCGCAATCGTGTTCTACACCACGCGCCGGACGCTCAAGCACGTGCGTGAGATCTCTGAAGCGGCCTCGCGGATTGGACAGCATTCCGACATCACCGCACGCGTTCCCACCAGCAACCGGCACGACGAGATGGGCCATCTGGCGTGGACGCTAAATCGCATGCTCGACCGGATTGAGATCTCCATGCACCAGCTGCATACCATCACCGACGCACTGGCGCACGATCTCCGCAGTCCGCTTACCGCTATCCGGGGCAAGCTTGAGACCTCCTTGTCCGGCGTTCGCGACTCCGAGGGAACAGAACCGATTGTCTCGGCCATCGACGAGCTGGACCGGCTGACGGACTTCCTCAACAAATCGCTCGACGTTGCCGAAGCCAAAGCCAGCGCCCTTCGCCTCAAGCCAAGTGAAATCGACTTGGATGAGCTGCTGCGCGCGATGATTGACTTGTACGAGCCTTCGATGTCGGAAAAGGATCTGCGGGTGCGTCTGCAGAGCGATGGGCCGGTGAAGATGCTTGCCGATCCGGGATTGATCCATCGCATGGTTGCCAACCTCTTTGACAATGAACTCAAGCACCTCAACTCCGGGTGCACGGTTCTGATCCAGCTGCATGTTTCCAACGAAGAGGCCGTCCTCGTCTTCCGGGATAATGGCAAGGGCTTCGACCAGGAGATCAAATCAGATCTGCTTGAACGGCGAGTCAAGGGCAGAAATTCGAACGGACACGGAATCGGATTGGCCTTTGTGGATGCGGTGGTTCGGGCTCACGGCGGCACTGTCGTGGCGTCCAACGCCGAAGGGGGTGGCGCCGTGATCTCCATCGGTCTCCCCCTTTCCAGCGACGGACTCAAGCCCTCGGATGGCCCGGCAGTCACGGCATCCACGTAGGTCATCTCTGCGAGCCGAACCAGTGGACCACCAGTCGATTGCACGAATCATGCTGGCTGCATTCTGCGGAGCCCAGGGCGTCTGCACTGCGCTCATCGATCTGCGGCGGACCCACGCTACGCACCCGGCATGGACCGGACATGCACGGTTCCATCTCGTGTGGCAAACCTCAACGGTCCTTACCTTAGCCGCTCTCGAGATCGCACTGATATGCGCAAGTGGTCCTCTTGCTGAGGAGAGATTCTATGCGGCAGCCGTTCTCGCCGCGGTCCCAGTCGTGGGATTCTTCGCAGCGCTGATCTTCAGGCGCGCCTACGGCGGCACACTCGCTGATCCACTCGGCGTTCCGCCACTGAGTCTCCGTCTACGCGGAGATCATTTTCAGATTGATCTTAATCTCGCGGCAGAGGTTGCAGCCCTACTGTACCTGGCGGGAATCGCGGCGATCTACCGAGGCCGTTGATCTGCGAGGCCGCGAAGCCGGCCTCGCCACGTCAAGGCGCATCCACCAAATTCCCCTCTCTCGCGGGAATCCAGAAGGTGAATCGCGCACCATGTCCGGGCTGGCTCTGCACCGTGATTCCTCCCTGGTGCGCCTTGAGAATGGCACGCGCAATCGCAAGCCCCATTCCGGTCCCGGTCGACGATCCCCGCTGCCGCTTCCCGCGGAAATACTTCTCGAAGATGAACGGAAGATCCGCGGGATCGATTCCTGGCCCCTCATCTTCCACGCTCAACAGCACACGATTCCCCTCAATGGCTGCGGAAATAATGATGGGACGCCCCGCGGGCGAAAACTTCGCGGCGTTCTCAATCAAGTGCTGCAGCACCCGCTGAATCAGGGTGCGATCCATCGGCACCTCCGGCAGGTCCTCGATGCGCAGTTCCATGCGATGGTTCCGCAGAAGATGCTCCAGCTTCTCCAGCGTCATTTCGATCAGCCCACGTACGCTCTGGCGCGTGATATCGACGCGCAGGCTTTCAGCGTCGAGCTGCGCCATCTCCACGGCTTGTCCGATGAGACGGTCCAGCCGCGCGCTCTCCTCATCAACCACGGCGATCAAATCCAGCCGCTCTCTCTCGTCAAGCTCTCCTTCGCTCAGCAGCGTGGTCGCCGCAACGCGGATCGCCGTCAGCGGAGTGCGCAAGTCATGGGTAACCGAGTCGATGAGCGCGCTCCGCAGCCTTTCGCTCTCGCGCGCGGCCTCCAGCCGGTTGGTGCGCTCCAACGCGGCGGCACGTTCCAGGGCAACCGAGACGAGGCTCCCGATTGCTTCATACATCCGGACATCGTATTCGTCATCCGTGATCGCCAGCGCTCCGAGGTCGTTGTGCACGCCCAGCCGCAGCGGAATGAGTTTCACCTGGTTATCCGTGTTGACCGGCTCCTCGCTGCTGACCCAGGACTTCAGGTCGATTGCAGAAAGCAGGCGATTCTCAGGGTCGGAATACACCACCGAATCCTGCGCCCGTACGTAAAGAGCCACGCCGCGGAATCCAAAGACCGACGCCAGAACCGAGGGTGTGGTGCGAGCAACCGCCCGCAATTCGTCCTGCAGCAGCAGTTGCTGGCTGAACGAATAGAGCAGCTGAATCTCACGCCGCCGCGCCTCCGAGGTCTCGGCCTGCCTCCGTTCCCGGTCGGAAATATGGCTCACCAAAACGCTCGTGCAAAGAAACGCCCCCAGGGCCACCCAGTTGCGCGGATCAGAGATGGTGAGCTTCCCCACCGGGGGCAAGAAGAAGAAGTTGTACAACAAAGTGCACAGCAGCGACAGATACACCGAGTAAGACAGGCGCCATCGCGACGCAGTAAAGAGGACGAGCACCAGGTAAGTGAGTGCGACGGTGGTCTGGTTGACCCGCACGACCTTGAGATAACTAAAAGTGATGAGCAAGGCGAGAAGGGTGAGCACGACATAGCGGCTCGCAATGCGCGCAGGTGCTGTATGCTTCTCCATGAAAGGGGATAATACTCCTTCCCGGTATGACTCAACGCATCCTGGTGGTTGACGACGAAACCCAGATCACGCGCGTGCTGCGTGCTGCGCTCTCGGCGCAACGCTACGACGTTCGCACCGCCAATGATCCGCAGGAAGCCTTGCGCATCTTCGAAGAATGGTTACCTGACCTTATTATCACGGACCTGATGATGCCGGAGATCAGCGGAGTCGATCTGTGCCGGGAAATTCGCAAAAAATCACGCACCCCCATCCTCGTCCTCTCCGTACGCGACCAGGAACGCGCCAAGGTGGACGCTCTCGATGCGGGCGCCGACGACTATGTAACCAAGCCCTTCAGTGTGCAGGAGCTGCTGGCTCGCGTGCGCGCACACCTGCGCCGCGCTCCGGAACGCGTCACCGACGCGGCCATCGACGCCGGCGACTTCCACATTGACCCGGCGGCCCATACCGTCACGGTCCTGGGGCGTGCGGTCCACCTGACACCCCGCGAGTTCGATCTCCTCATTCTCCTCGCGCGCAATCCTGGCAAGGTCCTGACCCATCGCGTTCTGCTCACCTCCGTGTGGGGCGCGCAATCAGCCCAGCAGCCCGAGTATCTGCGCGTCTTCGTCGGCCAGCTGCGCAAGAAACTCCAGGCCGAATCCCCCAAAGAATATATTCAGACCGAGCCATGGGTTGGCTATCGCTTCCTTCCCGATGGATCGACCGACTAACTCCCTCGTCGAGCCCGCGTCCTTACAGATCCCTTACAAATCCCTTAGCCGAACTTACTCCTCCCAGCGCTAAAAACGAAAAGGTACACAGGAGGACCCCTGCCATGTGGGATCTGCTGATGATCGCCTTCACGGTCATCTTCTTCGTCGCCGCGATCTGGTATGTCAAGGCCTGCGAGCACCTGAGGTAGCGGTAATGAACATCACGACTCTCATCATTCTCGTTCTCACAATCCTACTTCTCGGCTATCTCGTCGTAGCCCTGCTCTACCCGGAGAAATTCTGATGACCCCGAACGGTTGGGTGCAGTTTCTCATCTACTTCGTCGTTTTGCTGCTTTGCATGAGGCCCATCGGAATCTATATGGCGCGCATCTTCAGCGGAGAGCTCAAGTTCCTGCGCCCGGTTGAGAACGCAATTTACCGCATTTGCGGAGTACGCAGGCAAACCGAGATGAACTGGCGCGAATACACCGTCGCCATGCTTCTCTTCAGCGCCATTTCCCTGCTGCTGACCTATGTGATTCAGCGAACGCAGCAGTTCCTGCCCTGGAATCCTCAGCATCTGCCCGCCGTGGCCCCCGATCTTGCGTGGAACACCGCGGCTTCTTTCACCACCAACACCAACTGGCAGGCCTACACGCCAGAGACCACCATGAGCTACTTCACGCAAATGGTGACACTGGCGTATCACAACTTCTTCAGTGCCGCGGTTGGAATCGCCGTCGCCGTCGCATTGGTTCGCGGCATCGCGCGCCGTGAGACTAAGCTGATCGGCAACTTCTGGGTCGATACCACGCGCACATGCTTGTACCTGCTTCTGCCCATCTGCCTTATTTACTCGCTGGTGCTCGTGAGCCAGGGTGTGGTCCAGAACCTGCACCCCTACACCGTGGTGCAAACACTCGAGCATGGCACGCAGACCATCGCGCAGGGACCCGTAGCCTCGCAGGAGGCCATCAAGATGCTGGGCACCAACGGCGGCGGCTTCTTCAACGCCAACAGCGCGCATCCCTTCGAGAATCCCACACCGTTCAGCAACTTCCTCCAGATGGTGTCCATCTTCCTCATCGGCGCCGGGCTCACCGTAACACTCGGACGCATGACCGGATCGCCCGGTCATGGCTGGGCCGTGTTCGCTTGTATGTCCATCCTGTTCGTGGCCGGATTCGTTGTGGCCTATTGGGCGGAATCGCAGCCTCACCCGCTCCTGCATGGCGTGGACCAGCGAGTGAGCACGCTGCAATCTGGCGGCAACATGGAGGGCAAGGAGACCCGCTTCGGCATCTCTCAATCCGCTCTCTTCGCGACCATCACCACCGACGCGAGCTGCGGCGCCATCAACTCCTGGCACGATTCCTTCACCCCGCTGGGTGGCCTGGTTCCCCTCGCCAACATCATGCTCGGCGAGATCGTGTTTGGCGGAGTGGGCTCCGGGCTTTACGGCATGCTCATCTACGTGGTCCTGTCCGTCTTCATCGCCGGCCTGATGGTGGGCCGCACCCCGGAGTATCTGGGCAAAAAGATCGAAGCATATGACGTGAAGATGTGCATGTTATACGTGCTTATCTTCCCCATTCTCATCCTTGTTCCGGCCGCCATCTCCGCAGTATCGCCCCAGATGGGACTTAGCGTACTTACCAATCATGGGCCTCATGGTCTGAGCGAACTGCTGTATGCATTTACTTCGGCTGCCGGAAACAATGGCTCCGCGTTTGCAGGACTCAACGCCAACACTCATTGGTATAACTTCACGCTGGGCTGGGGAATGCTCTGCGGCCGCTTCCTGATGATGGTGCCCATGCTCGCCCTCGCCGGAAATCTCGCCCAAAAGAAGAGCATCCCGCCCTCGCCTGGCACATTTCCTGTGAACACGGCGCTCTTCACGTTTCTGCTTACCAGCGTGATCTTGATCGTGGGGGCTTTGACCTTCTTCCCCGCCCTGAGCCTCGGCCCCATCCTCGAACAACTGCTGCTGCATCACGGCGTGCTCGTTTCCTGAGGCGCGGAGATACGACAATGTCCAAAAAGAAAAGCATGTGGAGTGCCGACATTGTGCGGCCGGCAATACTCGATTCCTTTCGCAAGCTAGATCCTCGGGTCATGGCGAAGAATCCGGTGATGTTCGTTGTGGAAGTGGGAAGTGTGGTGACCTCGGCGCTGCTCGTTGTGGATGCGGCGAACCATCAGCCCATCGCCTTTAACCTTCAAATCACGCTATGGCTCTGGTTCACGGTGTTGTTCGCCAACTTTGCTGAGGCTGTGGCGGAAGGCCGCGGCAAAGCGCAGGCGGATACCTTGCGCAAGGCGAAAGGCGAAACCATCGCTTACCGCTATCGCGCCGACGGCTCACTCGAGGCGGTCTCCAGCACCGCGCTGCGAATCGACGATGTCATTCGTGTCGAAGCCGGCCAGTTCATTCCCGGCGACGGCGATGTCTGTGAAGGAATCGCTTCCGTCGACGAGTCTGCAATTACGGGCGAGTCGGCGCCGGTGATCCGGGAATCGGGCGGCGATCGCTCCTCGGTCACGGGCGGCACGCGCGTGCTGTCTGACTGGATCAAGGTGCGCATCACCTCGAATCCGGGGGAAACCTTCCTCGATCACATGATTGCGCTCGTCGAAGGCGCCCAGCGGCAAAAGACGCCGAACGAAATCGCACTCAGCATTTTGCTATCCGGGCTTACCATCGTCTTTCTGCTCGCGGTCGCTACCCTGCAGCCATTCGCGCTCTACTCGCGCGCGCCACAGACCATCTTCGTCCTCGTGTCGCTGCTCGTCTGCCTGATCCCCACCACCATCGGAGGTCTTCTCTCCGCGGTGGGGATCGCGGGCATGGACCGGCTGGTGCAGTACAACGTGCTCGCCATGTCCGGTCGCGCCGTTGAAGCAGCGGGCGATGTGAACACCCTGCTGCTCGACAAAACCGGAACCGTCACCTTCGGCAATCGCCAGGCGACCGAGTTCTTCCCGGCCCCTGGAATTACGCCCGAGCGGCTCGCCGACGCTGCACAGATGGCCTCCATTGCCGATGAGACGCCAGAAGGGCGCTCCATCGTGGTGCTGGCCAAGGAGAAGTACAATCTGCGCGGCCGCGACATCACCAACTTGCACGCGGAGTTCGTTCCCTTTACGGCGCAAACACGCATGTCCGGCGTCGATCTCCTCGGCGCCAAGGTCCGCAAAGGCTCCGCGGACGCGATCGCGCGCTTTGTGGAGAGCGAAGGGTCGCATATGCCGCGCCAGGTCACCGATAAGGTAGAGGAGATCGCTCGTCTCGGCGGAACTCCCCTCGTCGTCGCGGAGAATGGCGAGACTCTCGGCGTCGTCTACTTGAAAGATGTGGTGAAGGGGGGACTCAAAGAGCGGCTCGCGAGACTGCGCGCCATGGGGATCCGCAGCATCATGATCACCGGCGACAATCCTTTGACCGCCGCAGTCATCGCACGCGAGGCCGGGGTCGACGACTTTCTCGCCGAGGCCAAGCCCAAGGACAAGATGGATCTCATCAAGCGGGAGCAGGCCAAAGGCAAGCTGGTCGCCATGACCGGTGACGGCACCAATGACGCCCCGGCGCTGGCCCAGGCGGACGTGGGCGTGGCCATGAACACCGGCACTCAGGCCGCAAAAGAGGCCGGCAACATGGTCGACCTCGATTCAAATCCCACCAAGCTCATCGAGATCGTCGAGATCGGCAAGCAGCTCCTCATGACCCGCGGTGCGCTTACCACCTTTTCCATCGCTAACGACGTGGCGAAGTACTTCGCCATCATCCCCGCCATGTTCCTGGGCGTGTTTCCGCAGTTTGCCGCCTTGAATGTCATGCGGTTGGCCACTCCCCATTCCGCCATCCTCTCCGCGGTGATCTTTAACGCGCTCATCATCATTGCCCTCATCCCGCTTGCCCTCAAGGGGGTCAAGTACGAGCCCATGTCCGCGGAGGCGCTGCTGCGGCGCAACCTCATCCTCTACGGCGTCGGCGGCATCATCGCACCGTTCATCGGCATTAAGCTCATCGACCTGCTGCTGCAGGGCCTGCACCTGGTCTAGGAGAAGAAATCCATGCGACACGCTTTGATCATCGCGGTCCGCTACACCATCCTCACAACCATCCTTCTCGGCCTCGTCTATCCGCTGGTGATCACAGGAATTGCCCAGGTCACCATGCGCGAAAAGGCCGATGGACAGCTCATCACCCGCAACGGCGTCGTCGTCGGATCAGCCATAATCGGACAGAGCTTTGCCAGCGATCGCTATTTTCACGGGAGGCCGTCTGCAGCGGGCAACGGCTATGACGCCGCTAACTCCGGCGGATCGAATCTGGCGCAATCAAACTCTGGCCTGGTCGACCGGGTCAACGGGGCAGTCGCTGCTTACCAGAAGCTGAATCCAGGCAAGCCGGTTCCGATCGATTTGGTGACCACCTCAGCCTCCGGCATC
The DNA here is from genome assembly GCA_008682415.1 of Acidobacteria bacterium AB60. GTDB lineage: Bacteria > Acidobacteriota > Terriglobia > Terriglobales > Acidobacteriaceae > Telmatobacter. The sequence continues at coordinate 142,701 of VANK01000015.1, forward strand.
GATCCCGACCTGTCTCCCGCGGCTGCCTTCTACCAGGTGCCGGCCGTCGCTGCGGCGCGCCATTTGCCCGAGCCGACCCTCCACAAGCTCGTGGAAGACCACATTCAGGGACGCGAGTTCGGCGTGTTCGGAGAGCCTAGAGTCAACGTACTCAAGCTCAATCTCGACCTGGATGCATTGACCGCGTCGCGGTGATCCGCCCAGAAAAGACAAGCAAAAGGGACGCCTCGCGGGCGCCCCTTTCTCCCTTATCGCGACAGTGCTACTGCCGTTTCAACGCACGCTTCAGCACCGCTTCCAGCCCCGCCTTCACCTCGGTGTACTCCGCCTGCGAGAGAGTGCCGGCCAGCCGCTCGCTTTCAATGGCAAACAGTTCATCCTTCAGGATGCTCATGAGCGTGGCATTGGCGTTCGCGCCCGGAGCCGAGGATCCGCGCGGCGCCGCCTGCGCGCTCGGCGCATATGCCGGAGCCGGCGCGGCTGGCTGCGTTTGCACCCGCGCGACCGGCGCGGCGGCAAATGCGTCCGCATCGAATCCGTCCGCCTTGGCTCCGCCGGGGAAGCCGGCAAGCGCTGGCGTCTGCTTGCGCAGCATGAAAACTGCGCCGCCCGCCAGCAGCAGTGCCAGGATCCCGAGGATCCACCACTTGTAGCGGCTCAGCGGATCAGGCGTGTTGATGGGCTGCCCGATGCCCCCTCCCGGAGTTGCGGCGGAACCGGCCTGGTCACCCATGCCCATCGCTCCGGCAGCTCCCATGGTCGGCCGTTGCTGCGGCTGCTGGTCGCGCGGCATCGAACCCTCGCCGCTCACCGTGAACGCCACCGTCTGCCCGGGCTTCACGTTCTTGTGAATGTAGGTCTGCACCCGCGGATCTTCCTGCGACGGTCCGAAGTCCGCTCCCGACCCCGCCGTGAACGACATCCCCTTGGGCACGTAGACCACCAGGCTGTCGGCCGGCATGGGCTCCGAGTGCGAGAAGCTGTACTTGCCCTTGTAGGGCATATGGTACTGCACCTCAAACATCGTCTCCTTCTCGCCCTGGTCGGGCTGAATGGGAATGTTGAAGGTGTAGTGCCCCTTGCTGCCAAGCGGTACCAGCCGGGTGTTCGTGCCCAGTCCGCCGGGGCGCGTGGCCGAGGCTCCGTCCAGCTCCGCATCCGGCGGCAGCACGATCTCGAAGGTCTTGTCGCTGTACTGTGCCTTCGGCGGCAGGCTCGAGTTGCGAATCAGGTACCGCTCCTGCACCCGCAGCGATCCGCTCGCCCCCTCCACCAGCAGCATGTCGGCGTCAATGGAGACTCCCTCCACCTTGGCCGCGACGTCGTACACCGTCACGTCCCCCGGCACATTGCCGGCCGGCGCGGCAATGAAATACGTAGCCCCCTGGTGATTTACCCGGACCAGATATGGCCCCATGCCCGGCGCCTGCATCGAGTAATGACCGCTGGAGTCGGTCGTGGCCGTCGCCGCTTCGGACATCCCGGCGCCGACATCCACCAGTACCACCGAGTCACCGGCCGACGGCTTGCCCGTCGTCTTGTTATTCACGGTTCCGGTAACCGCTGCCGCATGGGCAAAGACGCCCGCCAGAAGGCAGGCAGCAGCAACGACGCTGCGGGGAACGCAGAGACTTGTTCTTTTCATGGATGATACTTCCTGTCGATAGACTTGGCTTGCGCGGCGGAGAAGCACAAGGGGATGCTCTCCGCCGGTCCCGCGGGGCTTACAACATCATGGGCGAATTTTGTGCGAAGCCCTGTTGTCAAAGCGGTACCCCAGCGTGTTGATCCACTGGTTATAGTTCAGGCTCCCGCCCCGCTGCGTGGTAAAGGCGCTCTCCACAAACATCCGGGCGCCCAGGTTGGTATCGAACATCACGTTCACGAAGTTCGAGTTGTTGGTGCTCGCCAGAGCTGAATTATACGCGTAGCGTCCCCCCTGAACATTGAGCCGGAAACGCTCACCTAGGTCCCGGGTCAGCATCAACGCCCGGTAAGTTCCCGAGGAGAACGAGTTATCAAATTTCGAGTAACGGGCATCGATCATCAGCCCCGTCTTCCAGATGTGCGTCATCGTCGCCCCGAACATCTGGTTCAGCGAATCCTTCTTGTCGCTCGAACTGCTGCTTCGGCCCAGGCTGAAGTAACCCGTCAGGTGCAGCGGCAAAGTTACCCGCGCCCCGCCATTTACTCCTTGATAGAGATACTTGTCCAGGAGCCCCGTTCCCACCAGGGTCGGATCATAGGTAGGCACATCGCGGAAATAGGTATCGCTCACGTCCAGAGTTACCCGCGGATGCACCTGCACCCGCACGGACAAAAGGCTCTGGCCCAATCCCATATTCACCGCGGTACTTCCCGGATTCGCCGTCGGCTTATCAATCTGCATCGAGTGGAACAGCGAGAAATACCGCTTGTACGAGAACTCGTTCTCGGTAAACAGGAACGGCCGGTTCACAGACCACTGCTGCATGTTCACGCCCGCGCCGCCGCTGCTCGAGTAATGGAAGTTATCGTAGCTTCCCCCGTGGAAGTTCAGGAACGCGCCGCCAATCTTGTTTTTCGGGTTATAGTTCCACGCGCTCGGATCGGGAGTCGAACCGCCGAAGGTGCTGATCAGCGTCCGGTCCGTCAGCTTCATGCTCACATACGCGCCGTCGATCGTCTCCAGGCTGGCGGCATACGGTACGAACAGCCGTCCGATCCCCGCCATCCATCGCGATTGCGGATTGATGTACGACAGGCTCATCAGGTACGTACGGTTCAGCAGGTTCTGCAGCGACTGCTGCGTCCCCGAGGGCCCCTTCTGCAACGTCCCGCGCCAGTAGCCATTCAAGTTCCAGTACGTGCCCTTGATTCGGGTGAAGTCCGCCCGGAACACAAACCCATACTCGCTCGAGTTCGCCCCGTTCTGTCCGAGTTCCTGGATGCTGCTCACGTCGAATCCCAGCCGTCCGCGGATCTGGTTCACCTCCGGAAGCGGCGGCCGCGGTTCGGCTTCGCGCACCTCCTCATCCAGCGGATCACCCTGGGTAAAGCTCACCACCATCGGATACTTCCGCGTGGCTCCCAGCGTATCTTTCTGCACCAGGTTGGCCACCTCTTCCTGCGGCAGCGAAATCGCATCCCCCTCTGCCAGATCGCGCGCCTTCGCCTCGACCTCGCAGACGGCCGACGTGGAAGCCACCGAAACCACCTTGAGCTTGGCAATAATGCCCGGCTCGAGCGCGACGTTCGATGGATCGCCGTTCGGCTTCTTCGGATCCTGCTTCAGGATCAGCTTGGTCCCTTCCGCAAGACCGGAGTTGCGCCCGCCGTCGATATACACACTGGTGCCGCTGATGTAGCGGACATGGAACACCGTGCGTATCGGAGCCTGCTCACTCTGCGTCGTCGCAGTCGCCCCCGCCGGGGCCTGTTGGGGATAAGCAGCAGCAGATGCAGCAAGAAACACAATGGGAATGGCAAGTCGACGCATCGCGGTCTAGTTCCCCCCTCCGCTCTTGTGGCACTGATAGCAGGCCGAGCTCAGGTATTGGTAGCCGTTGACGTTGGGGTGCTTGAAGTTGGCGGAATTGTTGTTACCGTGGCAGCTGGTGCAGGTAAACACCGAGTAATCGTTGGAATTGGTGTGGCAAGTGGCGCACACACCGTTGGCGTTTCCGTGATTGGTCGGGAAGAACGTGTGGTAGCTCGCAGGCAGCGTCGCCGGCAGCCAGGCAGTCGTCGTGTGGCAGGTGGTGCAGGTCGTCGGCCAGCCCGCCGAAGAGTGGTTGGGATTGGTCGTGCCGGTGTAGTCCGCGGTGTGGCAGCTGTAGCAGTCGGTTGGCAGCGTGCCGGAGTAGTTGTTGTTCGTGTGGCACAGTGCGCAGGCCACGGTCACGTGGGCGCCGGTCAGCGGGAAGGTTGTCTTGCTGTGATCGAACGTTGCGCTCGTCCAGTTCGTGGTCGAGTGGCAGGTATCGCAGGTGGTCGGGAATCCGGCCTGTGCATGGTTCGGATTCGTAGTTCCGTTGTAGTCCGCCTGGTGGCAGCCGACGCAAGCCGTCGGCAGCGAACCGTTATAGCTGGTTGCGCTGGTATGGCACTGGATGCACTGCAGGGAAGTGTGCGCTCCCGTCAGCGGGAACGAGGTCGTAGCGTGGTTGAAGGTTGACGTTGTCCAGTTGGTGGTCGAGTGGCAAATCGTGCAATCGGTCGGGAAGCCGGCCGTCACGTGCGCCGGGTTGGTGGTTGAGGTGAAGTTCGCCTGGTGGCAGCCGTAGCAGGTCGTCGGCAGCGAGCCGGAGTAGTTGTTGTTGGTGTGGCAGCTTGCGCACGCCACGGTAACGTGCGCCCCCGTCAGCGGGAACGTCGTCGCGTTGTGGTTGAAGGTTGAGGTCGTCCAGTTCGTCGTCGTATGGCAGTTGGTGCAGGTCGTCGGGAACGCGCTCGGATTGCTCGCGTGCGGCGGATTGTTAGTGGAATTGTAGTCCGTCTGGTGGCAGCCAATGCACGTGGTCGGCAGCGAGCCGTTGTAGCTGCCCGCCGTCGTGTGGCACTGGTTGCACTGCAGGGTGGTGTGCGCCCCGGTCAGCGGGAACGAAGTGTTGTTGTGGTTGAAGGTTGAGGTGGTCCAGCTCGCGGTGCTGTGGCACTGCGTGCAATCGGTTGGGAAGCCCGCGGCAACGTGCGCCGGGTTGGTGGTGCCGGTAAAGTCCGCCTGGTGGCAGCCGTAGCAGGCCGTAGGCAGGGTCCCGGAGTAATTGTTGTTCGTGTGGCAGCTGGCGCAGGCCACGGTTACGTGAGCCCCCGTCAGCGGGAACGTCGTGGCGTTGTGGTTGAAGGTTGAGGTGGTCCAGCTGGTGGTCGTGTGGCAATTGGTGCAGGTGGTCGGGAACGCGCTCGGATTGCTCGCGTGCGGAGGATTGTTAGTGGAGTTGTAGTCCGTCTGGTGGCACCCGATGCAGCTCGTCGGCAGCGAGCCGTTGTAGCTGCCCGCCGTTGTGTGGCACTGGTTGCACTGCAGGGTGGTGTGCGCTCCCGTCAGCGGGAACGAAGTGTTGTTGTGGTTGAAGGTGGAAGTGGTCCAGCTCGCCGTGCTGTGGCACTGCGTGCAGTCCGTCGGGAAGCCCGCGGCAACGTGGCCCGGGTTGGTGGTGCCGGTAAAGTCCGCTTGGTGGCACCCGTAGCAGGTGGTCGGTAATGTGCCGGAGTAATTGTTGTTGGTGTGGCAGCTCGCGCAGGGCACGGTTACGTGCGCACCGGTCAGCGGGAACGACGTGTTGTTGTGGTTGAACGTCGACGTGGTCCACGAAGACGTGTTGTGGCACTGCGTGCAATCGGTTGGGAATCCTTTATGGGGAGGATTCGCCGCCCCGGTGAAGTCCGACTGGTGGCAGCCGTAGCAGGTGGTCGGCAGCGTTCCCTTGTAGTTGTCCTGCGCGGTATGGCACTGCGCGCATGGCATCGTTGCGTGGAAACCGGTCAGCGGGAACGACGTGGTGTTGTGGTTGAAGGTCGAGGGGATCCACGCGGTCGTGCTGTGGCAACTGTCGCAAGTCTGCGGGAATCCGGCGGTGACATGGTTCGGGCTCGTCGTCCCCTTGAAGTCCGCCATGTGGCAGGAGACGCAGGCCGTCGAGGTCGAGCTGTAGTTGTTGTTCAGGTGGCACTGTGCGCACTGCAGGGTGGCATGCGCGCCGGTCAGCGGGTAGTGGGCATACAACACGTGGTCGAACTTCGCGTTCAGCCAGTTCGTGGTCGTATGGCAGGTATCGCAGGTGGTGGGCAGGTTCAACTGCACGTGGCTGGGATTGTTCGTGCCGGTGAAATCGGACTTGTGGCAGGAGTAGCAGTCCTTCGGCACCGTGGTGTAGTTGCCGTTGACGTGGCATTGGGCGCAGGCTACCGTCGCATGGGCGCCCGTCAGCGGGAAGACCGTGGAGTGATTGAAGCTCGAGGGCATCCACGCCACCGTCGTGTGGCAGACCGTGCAATCCGTCGGATACCCGGCGGCTACGTGGTTGGGGTTGGTGGTTCCGGTGAAGTCTGCCTGGTGGCAGCCGTAGCAGTTGGTCGGCAGCGAGCCGTTGTAGTTATTGTTGGTGTGGCACTGGGCGCAGGCCACATTCGTGTGCGCTCCGGTCAGCGGGAAAGACGTGGTGTTGTGGTTGAAGGTTGCGTTCAACCAGTCGGAAGTCGAGTGGCACTGGCCGCAGTCCTTCGGTAACCCAAGCTTCACGTGCGGTGGGTTATTGGTGTTGATGAAGTCCGAGGTGTGGCAGCTGTAGCACTGCGCCGACGTGTTATTGAACACGTTATTGATGTGGCAGGCCGTGCACTCCAGCGTCGCATGCGCGCCGGTCAGCGCGTATCCCGTGAACTTCAAGTGGTCGAACTTCGCGCTCACGAAGTTATTCATCGTGTGGCACGTATCGCACGTCGTGGGGAAGTTCAGCGCCACGTGATTGATCACCGGCGTCAGAAAGTCCTGCTGATGGCACGAGTAACAGGCCGTCGATAACCCCACAAACTGGCCCGCCGCCGCGTTCTTGTGGCATTGGTCGCACTCCACCAGGGCGTGCGCGCCGACCAGCGGGAAACGGTTCTGGTGGTTTTGGATCTGGGAGATATTCGTTTGCCAGCCCTTGACCGTGTGACAGGCCTCGCAGTTAGCCCCGAACTGCCGGCGGTGAATATCTGCATGGCACTCGGCGCACTGCGTGCTCACCTTCTTGAACACCAGGTTGGTGTGGCATTGCGCGCACGCTACCTTCGCATGCATACCCCGCAGCGGATAGCCGGTAGTGTCATGGTTAAATTCGGGATTCTGACGAATAGGCTTCCAGCTGACCGCTGTATGGCAGTTCTGGCACGGGATGGCGAGCGGACCATGGGGATTGGTCACCTTCGCCTGTGGCCCGTCTGCCGCCTGCACGAGCGCAGTCTCTACCGGTACATGTACCGGGAGGCCGCAAAGTGCAGGGGCCAGTCCGATGGCGATCGAAAGTACCCAGCGAAACCGATCCAACGCCTCTCTCCACCAAGTCTCAGAAACGCAAGACAGGCAAGATGCGAGCCGTAACCAGTGTTGCGGCATCTGCAACTAGCCCGCGCATCAATCCCGGGGAGGGCTCACACACAATCCCACACAGAAGATCAACACAGTCCGCGGTCCAGACTTCAGTTTTAAAAACCAAGAATTGCTGTTTTTTACCGGTAGCTTTGTGTTCGTCGCCACTGAAGCATCAGCTGGCTTCGGCGGGGGTGGCGCGGCCGTACATCGAGCAATTGCTAATCCGGAAACTATCGATTAGGCAACGAACACTACAAGGAAGCAAAGTAAGAGGGGTAACCGAAATGAAGACTATCGTATGATGCTCCGCGAGGTAAAGCGAAAAAACCGTAAACGTAAAAGCGTTTTGACACCACAGATGAATGTCTGCTCGATTCGCTTGCAGTCACTTATCTTCCTCGCGAGCACCAGAGGTCTTTAAATTCTAGATATTACTTGTGTCCATATTCTTGACAGCTTTTGTTTGCTTGTAACGAAAGCAGGCATCCTTCCCCGCTCAACCTTCGCCTATCTATTTTGCCTGATCAATAAGGACTTAGCCTGAATGCTTCGAACTTGGTGCAGATCGATGAATGACGGAGCATAACTCCCGAACATCGGTTACGAATAAGTCAACTTACTTGTAAGTGAGCTGGCAATACAGGCCCGCTCGGATTGCACGAGCCGATTGCATAGAAGCAATGAAGAGGCTGGGTAACTGGAGTGACTTGCGTCACACTTTTGTGGGATCACAATTCTCTTCCACGAGACCTCACCAGTGGTTACTCTATGTACTATCTCGATAACACCTTTCGGGTAATCTGCCGCATAAGCCCTTTGGCCCTCTCTCCAGGAGAAACGGGTGAACGCGCTCCCCGCCTGCCTGTCTTCCCGCCTCTGGCCTGCCAGTGGATCGCGCAGTTCACTCCTGTCGATCTGTCCTTAGGGGATCGATTCTCGTCCGCCGGGCGGTGCCCGCAGCCAGCTCATCGCGATGGTCGAGGGGCAGCCGGCACCAGAGGCATTCGACCAGGCGAACCCCCGCAGGGCACCCTCCGTCACCCACCGGACCGACCGTCTTTTCGCCCTGAACCTTGAGATTGGTCAATCAGATGGAGCAGAACTCATGGTCCAATAGCCACAATCTTCCGGCGGTTGTGATTGCCTTTTGAATCCAACCGGGCTCGCGAAACCAGGCAGCCTCGTCCCGGAAACGCCTCACCCCCGGCCCTGACCGGCCCGGTGATTGTTCGGCACGAACTGCCGACGAGAAATGAGGGTTCTCCAACATGCTGCGGAAGCTGATTGCGTCTGGGATGTTGTTTGCATCGTGTGGTTTAGCGTCGTTTGCGGCGGATCAGGCAGCGCCTTCCGCCAAGCTGACGGCAGCGCAGATTGTGGAGAAGAACGTGGCGG
>VANK01000016.1 GCA_008682415.1 Acidobacteria bacterium AB60
CCCCCACGGCCCTCCCCCTTCCAAAGCTGCCCCCGCCATCCCCAATGTGATCCTCGACGCCACCGGCCTCGGCTCTCCGGTCATCCTCGACAAGAACTGGCGCGTCGGCGTCACCGGTAATCAGGATGCCGCCAACCCCAGCTTTGACGACACAACCTGGGACGTCCGAAACGCCTCCGATGCCATCGCCGAGGTCCCCGACGAGGATCGCCCGCCCGGACCGCCCCCCTCCGATCGCGCCCCCGAGACGCCGCGGGACCATCCGCCCGGCCACCACCGGCCCTACGTCTGGTTTCGAATGCACATCAAGCTGGCGCAAAACCATGGGCCGGTCTGCCTCTTTATCCAGCTCCCAGTCTCCCAGGCCGCCTCTCCGTGGACCGGGAATGAAGGCCCACCCGTGGATGTCTACGCCAACGGGACCGAAGTGCGCCCCGACGGCCCGGGCAGCGACGATCCCGGGCAGTTCCAGCCCATCTCGCGCGTCTACCGCCTCAATGTCCCCGAGGGCGAAACTTCGCTCACTCTGGTGCTCCGGACCATCTACATTCCCTTCGGCTTCGGCGCCTATACCAGCTTCTTCGCCAACCGCACCCTGTTCCTGGGGCATGCCGACGATCTGAACAAGTCTCTCGAGTTGTGGACCGTCCACAGCCTGTTCGAAAGGCTCCCGCGCCTCATTAACGGCATCTTGCTCACGGTTCTGGGCGCCTTCCTCATCGCCCTCTACTTCGCGCAGAAAGGGCACCGCGAATACCTCTGGCTCGCCCTCCACGAATTTGTGCAGGCCCCGGTCGCCTTCGTTGATATGGCCGGCAGCGGCGCCTACCTCGACCGATTCTGGTACGCCGCCACCATCCTCGAGCTGGTCCTCATCTCGGCATACCTCTACTTTGAATTTCTGGTCGCCTTCCTGGCGCTCCGGCCGAAATGGTACGTGCGCTGGCTGCGCTACACGGCCCCGATCCTGATCTTCCCGGGACCCATCCTGCTGCTCGTAGGCCATGGAAGCGAAATCGGCTGGCTGCTGTTGGTCGTTAGTTTGGGGAACGTCTTCTGGGTGCTGGGATGGCTGCTTTTCTGCGGCATCACGTTGGTAGCCGCTACCATCAAGCGCAACTTCGAGGCGGGTCTGCTGCTCTTCCCCCTCATCTTGAGTTTCGTGGGCATCCTCGAGCCCATCGTGACCGCCGGCATGAAAGACGTCAGCGGCCGGCCTTATCACTCGCCGCTCACCTTCGTCGCCGGACCCGTACCCATCCACTTCGCGTCGGTCGCCGATTTCATCGGAATGCTGGCGATCGTGGTGATCATCTTCGCCCGCTTCCTCCGCATCCATCGCGACCGCGAACGCGCTTCGAGCGAACTGGCGGCGGCGCGCAGTGTCCAGGAACTGATGATCCCCCAGGAGCGGCTGCAAACCCCCGGATTCGAGGTCGACTCCGTCTACAATCCGGCGAATGAAGTCGGCGGGGATTTCTTCCACGTCGAAGCTACCCCCGACGGAGGCCTGCTGGTGGTCATCGGCGACGTCGCCGGCAAAGGCCTGAAGGCGGCCATGAACGTCTCCATGCTGATGGGCGCCTTGCGCCGCACCGGCGAGCGGGCGCCGGCCAGGATCCTCCAGTCCCTCAATCGGGTGCTCGTGGGCAGCGACAGCTTCACCACCTGCCAGGCGGCGTGGTTTGGTCCCGACGGCGAACTGGTCGTCGCCAACGCTGGCCACCTGCCTCCCTACCTCAACACCCAGGAAGTGCGCGTGCCCGGCGGGCTCCCCCTGGGCGTCGTCGCCGACGTGAGTTACCAGGAGGTGCGGCTCTATCTCCACCCCGGAGACCGGCTCCTCCTGCTCTCCGATGGCGTGGTCGAGGCGCGACACTCCTCCGGCGAGCTCTTCGGTTTCGAGCGCGTCCACAACCTCAGCAACCAATCGGCGTTCTATATCGCCGACGCCGCCCGGGAGTTCGGCCAGGAAGACGACATCACCGTCCTTACCGTCCGCCGCCTCGCCCAGGCTATGGCGGCCGCCTAACCCCTGTCGCCAATCCCTGTTCCCTGATCTCTGTTCTCTGATCCCTGCCCTTTCTGCATCGAAGACCTTGTATGAGCCGAACGCTGCTTCCAGGAAAGCCCTACCCTCTCGGAGCCACCGCTTACAGAAGAGGGACGAACTTCGCCATCTTCTCTGAAACCGCCACCCGCGTTGATCTCTGCTTCTTCGATCCCGACGGCACACAGTCCGATTGCGTCACCCTGCGCGAACAGACCGCCCACGTCTGGCACGGATTCGTCAACGGCATCAAACCCGGTCAGCTCTACGGCTATCGCGTGGACGGCCCCTGGGACCCCCTCCATGGGCAGCGCTTCAACTTCAACAAGCTCCTCGTTGATCCTTATGCCAAAGCCATCGCCGGCGATATCGACTGGAAACAGCCGATCTTCGGCTACGACGTTGCCTCGGGCGACACCAACAAAATGAGCGAGGAGGATAGCGCCGCCGGCGTCCCCCGTTCCGTCGTCATCGACAATCGCTTCGATTGGAGCGATGACTGCCGTCCCGATATTCCCCTGGCAGACTCTGTCATCTACGAAGTCCACGTGCGCGGCTTCAGCATGCGCAATCCCGACGTTCCGGAAAACCTGCGCGGTACGTACGGGGGACTCGCCCATCCCGCCAGCATCGACTACCTCAAGCGCCTCGGCATCACCGCGGTCGAGCTGCTCCCGATTCACCACTTCATCGATGAAGGACACCTGGTGGATAAGGGCCTGCGCGACTACTGGGGCTACAACACTCTCGGCTACTTCGCGCCCATGTCGCGCTACAGCTCCTCGGGCGAACAGGGCGGCCAGGTCCGCGAGTTCAAGGAGATGGTGAAGGCTCTCCATGCCGCAGGCATCGAAGTGATCCTCGACGTGGTCTACAACCACACCTGCGAGGGCAATCACATGGGGCCCATGCTCAGCTGGAAGGGCGTGTGCAACACCACCTACTATCGCCTCGTCCAGGATGATCCGCAGTTCTACATGGACTACACCGGCACCGGAAACACCCTGAACGTGCGCAATCCCCAGGTGCTCAAGATGATCATGGACTCCTTGCGCTACTGGGTCACCGAGATGCACGTGGATGGTTTCCGTTTCGACCTGGCCGCCACCCTGGCGCGCGAGCTCCACGACGTGAGCCGGCTGTCCTCCTTCTTTGACACCATTCACCAGGACCCCACCCTCGCCGAGGTCAAGCTCATCGCCGAGCCCTGGGATGTTGGCGATGGCGGCTACCAGGTGGGCAACTTCCCGGTGCTCTGGGCCGAGTGGAATGGAAAATACCGCGACACGGTGCGCCGCTTCTGGAAGGGCGACGCCGGCATGTTGTCCGACTTCGCCTATCGCCTTACCGGATCAAGCGATCTGTACCAGTACGACGGCCGCAAGCCGTACGCAAGCATCAACTTCGTCACCGCGCACGACGGCTTCACCCTCCACGACCTGGTGAGCTACAACCAGAAGCACAACGAAGCCAACGGCGAGGACAATCGCGACGGCTCCGACAGCAACGACTCCTGGAACATGGGAGAAGAAGGACCCACCGAGAATCCTGACATTCTGCGCGCACGCGAGCGCCAGATGCGCAACTTCCTCGCAACCCTGATGTTTTCGCAGGGTGTTCCCATGCTCACCGGAGGCGACGAGTTCGGCCGCTCCCAACAAGGCAATAACAACTGCTACTGCCAGGACAACGAGCTCACCTGGTTCGACTGGAGTCTCGACAAGGAACAGAAGAGGCTGCTGGACTTCACCTGCCGGGTCATTAAGATGCGCCTCTCCCACCCCAACCTGCACCGGCGCAAATTCTTTCAGGATCGCGAGATTCGCAAGAAGGGCGACGGCACCCTGGTTCGGGTCATCAAGGATGTGGCCTGGTTCAGTTCCGACGGGAACGAAGTCTCCGATGAGGCCTGGTCAGCAGGCTGGACCCGCGCTATCGGCCTTCTGCTGAACGGCAAGACTCTGCAGGTGACCGATGAGGACGGCAATTGGCTGGTCGACGACAGCTTTCTTCTGCTTGTCAACGCAGCGGATCAGGGCGTCGAGTTCACACTGCCCCCCGCGCCCAGCGGCAACCCGTGGTGCCAGGTCATCGATACCGAGAACATCTGCGATGCCTTCGCGGAGATCGACATGGGCGAAAAGGTAATCGTCGGCGGACGCGCCATCAAGCTGATGAGCGACCACTCCCGATCCGGCGAGGAAGCCCGTCCGCCATCCGTGAGTTAAATTGGTTGTCGCAGTTGATCTCAATGGAGGAGATCCCCCTATGTCCCTGAAACGGATTCACGCCGCGCTCCTGAGTCTGGCGGCCTTCCTTTTCCTCGGTGCGGCGCCCGCCCTGGTGGCTCAGACGGCCCCGGCCAAAACCCCCACCGCACAGACCGCAAAGCCCGCCGCGGCCAAACTGGTCGACATCAACTCCGCGACCGCGGATCAGCTCAAGGCGCTGCCCGGCATCGGCGACGCCTACTCGCAAAAAATCATCGCCGGCCGCCCCTATGCCAATAAGACACAGCTCAAGACCAAGGGCATCCTCCCCGACGCCACGTATAACAAGATCGCCGGAATGATCGTCGCCAAGCAGCCCGCCAAGGCAAAAGCCAAGTAACCTTCCTCCGATCCAAAACAAAAGCCCCATCTTCGCGGTGGGGCTTTTTTGCTTCTGGCTAAGAGCTAAAAAGCTAATAGCTGCCTTTCTAGTCGTAGTACTCCAGGCCCAGGTGCGTGATCAGGTCCGCGCCCATGATGTGCCGCAGTGTGTTCTTCAGCTTCATCGACTGAATGAACAGGTCGTGCTCGGGATAGAGTCCCTCCGCCGTCTGCGGGCTCTTCAGGTAGAAGCTGAGCCACTCCTGGATGCCGCGCGAACGCAGCTCCGGCGTGCGCTTTGCCAGGTCAAGGAACAACACCAGATCGAGCGCGATCGGCGCCGCCAGGATCGAGTCGCGGCAAAGGAAGTCCACCTTGATCTGCATCGGATAGCCGAGCCAGCCGAAGATGTCGATGTTGTCCCAGCCCTCTTTGTTGTCGCCGCGGGGCGGGTAATAGTTGATGCGGACCTTGTGGTAGATCTCCTTGTAGAGGTCGGGGTACAGCTCGGGCTGGAAGATGTATTCGAGCGAGCCAAGCTTCGACTCCTCTTTCGTCTTGAACGACTCGGGATCGTCGAGCACCTCGCCATCGCGGTTACCCAGGATGTTGGTCGAGTACCATCCGGAGACGCCCAGCAGCCGCGCCTTGAACGCCGGCGCCAGCACCGTCTTCATAAACGTCTGGCCGGTCTTGAAGTCCTTCCCGCAGATGGGAGCCGCGTTCTTCTTGGAGAGCTCGATCATCGCAGGCACGTCGACCGTGAGATTGGGCGCCCCATTGGCAAACGGCACGCCTTCACTCAGCGCCGCATAGGCGTAGATCTGCGAGGGCGCGATACCGATGTCGTCTTCCTCCAGGCCCTTCTCAAAGGCAGCCAGCGACTGATGGACGGCTGAGGGCTCCAGGAAGATCTCCGTGGATCCGCACCAGATCATCACCACGCGCTCAACCGTCTTCTTGAATGCGCGGATATCGGCAATCACCTGGTCGGCCAGGTCGCGCTTGTTCTTGCCCTTCTTCACATGCGTCCCGTGCAGGCGCTTCACGTAGTACTGGTCAAAGACTGCCGGCAGCGGCTTGATGCTCTCCAGATAGGGTTTGAGCTGATCGAGCGTCTCCTTGTCCAGCACTTTGGCATGCGCGGCAGACTCGTACACGTTGTCTTCAAAGATGTCCCAGCCCGTAAAGACCACATCGTTGAGATCGGCGAGAGGAACGAAATCGCGGATCAGCGGCGACTTGTTGTCCGTTCGCTTGCCCAGGCGAATCGTGCCCATCTGCGTCAGCGAGCCGATCGGCTTGGCCAGGCCGCGGCGCACCGCCTCCACGCCCGCGATCATCGTGGTCGCCACCGCGCCCAATCCCACCACCATCACGCCCAGCTTGCCCTTCGCTGCCTCAATCTTTGCGGCGCCTGACTTCGTGCCGCTTTGCTTCTCACTCGACATTACCCAACCCTCTTTCATGGCGGAAAATCCGCACGTTCAAAGAACCACTTGTTCTGAATGGATCAGTGTACGCCCGCGCCCTGCCGTCTACGTCGCGTTCGTCGGCTGGCGCGCGCGCCGCAGGTGCGACCACACAAACCAGATCACGCCGGCCACCAGCACAATCTCCACCGCAAGATGAAAGCGATGGAAGGCCGACTGAAAACGCGGATCCGTATGCCACCGTTCCCCCAGCTTCATGCCCGCGTAGGCCAGCGCATAGCACCACGGCCACGAGCCGACAAATGTGTACACATGAAATCGCATTTGCGGCATCTTGGCGATCCCCGCAGGAAATGCGATGAACGTCCGCACCACCGGCAGCAAACGCCCCACCAGCACCGTGATGCCGCCATACTTGTTGAAGAAGTAGGTCATGCGGTCCAGATCGTGGTGGCTCATCAAGACCCACTTGCCGTAACGCTCCACCAGCGGACGTCCGCCCCATGCGCCAATCCAGTACGCAATCACGGAGCCGACATTGCAGCCAATCGCGCCCGCCGTCGCCACCCACAGAAGATTGAACTCGCCGCGGTACACCAGGTACCCCGCGAACGGCATGATGATCTCAGAGGGAAGCGGGACACATGCCGACTCGATCCCCATCAGCGCGGCTATCCCGGCGTATCCGCCGCCAGAAATCACACTGGTAACAAAGTGAACGAGAAAGGCCAGGATCTTTTCGGTCATGCGCGACTTTCAGTATATCGTCCGAGACCAGCCCAACTCCGCTACGCCCGAGTGATGGCGCAACAACCGGATGCCCCACCTTCCGGGGCCCCCGCGAACCTGCGTTCGTTCGGGTGGTGGGTCTTCGCGACGTCTCAGTTCTCCCATTGCGATGTCATTCCGCAGCCCGCGAAAGCGGGCGGAATCTGCCCTGACAATTCCTCCCGCATCACAAAAGCCCGCTCCTCCCCGGAGGTGTCATCCCGTAGCGCAGCGAAGGGATCCGCAGTTGCTCTTGTTGTTGCCTTTTTCATCCTCTTGGGTGCCGCAAGGCGCCATGTGTGACTGCAGTTGCTCTAACCTGTGCCTTCTGCGACCCGGAGCGCGAAATCGGGTGTCACACCGCATCGTTGATGTTGCGGGCGCATGTCTGCCTCTTCGCCTGGGCGGGATACTCTGGCCACGGCTCGCTATCGTCTCGCCCGGTAAGGCCCTGCAGCCCCGTGCCCCTTTTGCTACGATTGTCTCTGACTCAAGTCGCCGGAAGAGGTGCACGTTGGCTGATTTTCCTCCTGTCCCCCTCACGCTCGAAGGCGCGAGCGCGCTGCATCAGTTCTTTCGCTTCGACTGGACCGCCTGGCGAGCCTGCGGGGAGAGCGAGCGCCAAAGCATCCTTGCGGAAATCACCACGACGCTCAACGCGCTGGAGAAGGCACCGGACGGCAAAGTCCACACCGCCCTCTTCTCCCAGCTCGGCCACAAGGGCGACCTCGTCCTCGTTCACTTCCGCGACACGCTCGAAGCGCTCAACCAGGTAGAGCTGGCGCTGGCGCAGACGGAGTTCTACGGGTTCCTCGATCAGCGGCACTCCTACGTCTCCGTGGTCGAACTCGGCCTCTACGAGTCCACGCGCAAGACCTATGAGGCTGCCTCGGCCAAGGGGTTCGAGCAGCATTCGCCGGAGTGGAACGCGGAGGTGGAAGCGTCGCTCGAGCGCGGCGCCGCCGCCATGGCCCCGCGCCTCTGGCCCGGCGTGCCGGAGAGCAAATACCTCTGCTTCTACCCCATGGACCGCAAGCGCGATGAGCAGAAGAACTGGTACTCGGTGCCCTTTGCGGAGCGCCAGCGCATGATGCACGAGCACGGAATGATTGGCCGCCGCTACGGCGACCGCGTCAAGCAGATCATCTCCGGCTCCATCGGATACGACGATTGGGAATGGGGCGTCGATCTCTTCGCCGACGATCCGGTGGTCTTCAAAAAGCTCATCTACGAGATGCGCTTCGACGAGGTCAGCGCCGACTACGCCCTCTTCGGCCAGTTCTTCATCGCCCTGCGCCTCCCCATCGCCAACCTCGGTAACTGGCTCAGCGGTTCCCTGGCCTGACGATCATGCCAACCCTCAAGAAGAGTGCGCCCAACACGGCGAAAAAACCAGCGGCTGCGAAGAAGAGCAAACCCGCCGGCAATGCGAAGCTCGCGGAACGGCCCAGGCCGGCAAGCAGGAAGTCTGACGCGCCGCAGCGCGGCGATCTTGCGCCGGAGCGCATCGCCGCGATTCTCAAGGCGCTCGACGAGGCGTATCCCAACGCGGTCTGCGCCCTGACCCACACCTCGCCCTGGGAGCTGCTGGTCGCCACCATCCTCTCCGCGCAGTGCACGGACGCGCGGGTGAACATGGTGACGCCAGTGCTCTTCAAGCGCTTCCCCAGCCCGGCGGCCATGATGCAGGCCTCGCTGCCCGAGTTGGAGGAGATCATCCGCACCACCGGGTTCTTCCGCAACAAGGCCAAATCGATCAAGGGCGCGGCGCAGGCGATCGTAGAGCGGTTTGGCGGCAAGGTGCCGGAGACGCTGGAGGAACTGATCACTGTTCCCGGGGCCGCCCGCAAGACGGCCAACGTGGTCTTAGGCGTGAGCTTCGGCAAGGCGGAAGGCGTGGTGGTGGACACGCATGTCTTCCGCATCGCGCACCGGCTGTCCCTGGTCAAGGGCGACACCGCCCCGGCCGTGGAACAGGAACTGATGAAGATTCTTCCCTACGAGAAGTGGATCGACTTCTCCCACCAGATCATTCATCACGGACGGCAGGTGTGTCTTGCACGCAGCCCGCGGTGCAAGGACTGCAACCTGGAGACGATCTGCCACTCCAAGGACAAGACCTGGCAGTCGTGAAGCGGCGGAGTTAGCCGCGCGGCGAGCGGAGCTAGCGGGGTTAGCGGTGCTGGCGGAGCTCGATCCGGGAGGCAAACCCGCTTTGCGCTACCCACCCCCTCCCCCCTGCTGCACCATCTTCGGTGCAAAGCCGTTCGCATACATACGGCGCACGGGGGCCGAGTTGCGGTGGGGCGAGGTTGTTGCTTTTCCGCCCTTGCGGCAGGAAAAAGCCGCAAGGACGGGGCACGGGGCAGATTGCCCCACCCCCTCCCCCCTGCTGCACCATCTTCGGTGCAAAGCCGTTCAGCATACATACGGCGCACGGGGGGCCGAGTTGCGGTGGGCGAGGTTGTTGCTTTCCCGCCCTTGCGGCAGGAAAAAGCCGCAAGGACGGGGCACGGGGCAGATTGCGGGCGGCACCCACCCCTCCCCCCCTCTGCTGCACCATCTTCGGTGCAAAACCGTTCCGCATACATGCGGCGCACGAGGGCCGAGGTGCGGAGGGGCGAGGTTGTTGCTTTCCCGCCCTTGCGGCAGGAAAAAGCCGCAAGGACGGGGCACGGGGCAGATTGCCCCCCTCCCCCCTCGTGCACCGGCTTTGGTGCGATTCGTTCGCTTAGCGGCGTGGAGAGACACGTCCCCCTCAGGCTCCGCAGGACCCGTGAGGAGTATGCGCCGGTTTGTTGGGGATGATTGTGTCCGCGATCACGGGTGAGTGTGAGATGAACAAGTCGGAGTGCCGCTGACGGTGACCACGATTTTTGCGCGGGGAGTAAAACCCGGCAACCGGGAGAGAGGACCCGCGGCTAAAGCCCCTCCCCGCGCTAAGCGTTGACTCAGCGGCCTGAAGGCCGCTGCTCCCTCCGGAAGAGCCTCCTCGCCCCGAGCCGAAGGGCGAGCGGAGGTTCGTGCTGCCCTGGTCTCGACAACGGGACCGGGTACTCTCCTCGACCAAGTGGCCTTCGCATAACAGACAAAAGTGGCTCTTGGTTCAGGCCGGTTGTCAGGGGTACGTTGAGTTACCCGGCGAACGAAGCCAAGGCCTGATTTGCACAACCGAGGAAACGAGGTGCGAGGGAGTGAGAGGAACTGTTTTGCGCATGCTCAGGGTATCTGTCGCGTTCTGTTGTCTGATCCAGGTTTTTCACGCGCCGCATGGAGCGGCACAAGAGAGCGCCGCGAAGGTGGGGCAGCTGCCGGCGCGCGATGGTCAGCACGATTTCGACTTCGAAGTAGGAACCTGGAAGACACATCTCAAACTGCTGGCGCACCCGCTCACGGGATCGACTACCTGGACGGAGTGCGAGGGGACAACGGTGGTCCGCAAAGTGTGGGACGGCAAGGCCAACCTGGTGGAACTTGAGGCCGACTGCCCGTCGGGCCACTTCGAGGGGCTGAATTTGCGGCTCTATAATCCGCAGGCCCACCAATGGAGCCTCAATTTTTCCAATGCGAAGGGCGGGACGCTGGGCCAGCCCACGGTTGGGGAATTCAAAAGCGGCCGCGGCGAGTTCTTCGACCAGGAACCCGTCAACGGCAGAGCGATCCTTGTGCGGTTTGTGATCACCGACATCACTCCGAATTCGTGCCGCTTTGAACAGTCGTTCTCCGACGATGGAGGCAAGACCTGGGAACTGAATTGGATTGCAACCGATACTCGCGTTGTCGATTAACGATTCAGCGGGTCTCGTAAGTGCCCAGGGCCGATTCTTGCGGGATCGACTGAGAATGGGCACCTCGCGTCGTGCTGGGTTGAGAAAGAACAACCGCAAGTGCAACCGCGGATTCCTCCGCCTCGGTTACGCGAGGCTGCGGAATGACAGCTCTGTGGGGAGTGGAGTTCCGGGGTGTGCCAGGTGGGTGGCAGCTTGAAATCCCAGGTGTAGGTTCGTGCTATCCCAGCTCCCAAGATCGGGACCTTGGGCGCCCATAAGGGTGACACCGGCGCTACGTGCGGGTCAGGACGTGCTCTACGGCGGCGACCAGGCCGGGGATGTCGTGGGGATGGGCTTCGGCGGCGGGGGGCCAGTTGTTTTCTTGTAGCGTTTGGGTGGTGATGGGGCCGATGGAGATGGCGGGGACGCCTGCTAACGGGAAAGGGATGTTGGCTTTGTTTGCGGCTTCGGCAAGGTGCGTCACGCTTGAGGAGCTGGTGAAGGTTGCAGCGTTGAGTGGCTTGGCCAACGCTTGTTTGAGGGCCTCCGGCGCGTTCTCGGGCAGTACGTTGCGATAGGCCTCAGGGGCGTCGACGACCGCGCCGGCGGCACGGAACGCCGAAGGAATGACATCGCGGGCCAGTGCGGAGCGCGCCAGCAGCAGGCGCTTACCCTTCACCTCCTCGGGGAACCCCGCCACCAGATTCTCGGCAACGTACTTCTCCGGGATGAAGTCCACCTTCCATCCTTCGTTGACCACCTGCCTGGCGGTCGCGGGGCCGACGGCGGCGATCCGACCAGGGATATCCGTTAGCGAGATACGGTGGAGCTGGGCGGCGTGGAAGAACATGCGGACGGCGGTGGCGCTGGTGAAGATGAGCCAGTCATAGGAGCGCAGCCGGCGCAGGCACTCCAGCAGATAGGAGGGGTCTTCCGGCAGGGAGAATCCGAGCAACGGAACTTCGACGGGCTCGGCTCCGAGCGCGCGCAGGCTCTCGCTGAGGTTGCCGGCTGATTCGATGGCGCGGGTGACGAGGATGCGACGGCCGGCGAGCGACGGCATCGAGGTGTCAGGCTCCCGCGGGAATTTCGGTTGAGCCGTTGAGCAGAGTAGCAGCGCCGGATTCCACCAGGCGCTCCGCAATGCGCTTGCCCAGGTCTGCCGGAGCAACGCCGGCGCGATCGGCGGATTGGTGAGCGCGGATCGTTTTGCCGGTCGCTGGATCGGCGACCACGCCGTAGATCTCCATCACGTCGCCGGCGAGCATGCGCCGGCAATGAATGCCGATGGGCACCTGGCATCCGCCGCCGAGAGCGGCCAGCGCAGCACGCTCAGCGGTAACCGCATAGCGCGTGTCGGGATGATCGAGGAACTTCAAGGCTCCGAGCGTGACGTCGTCGCCTTCCCGCGTCTCGATGCCGAGCGAGCCCTGTCCCGCGGCCGGGCAAAAGTCCTTGGGTTCCATGCGCTGGCGAATCCACTCGGTCTTCTCCAGGCGATCGAGGCCGGCGGCGGCGAGCAGGATGGCATCCACCTGTCCTTCGGCCAGCTTACGGAGGCGCGTGTCGACGTTGCCGCGGAATTCGACGGCTTCAATATCGGGGCGCAGCGCCTTAAGCTGGGCACGGCGGCGCTGGCTGCTGGTGCCGACGACGGCGCCTTGCGGGAGCGACGCCAGATCGTCGTACTTGACCGACACCAGGACGTCGCGGGGATCCACGCGTTCCGGAGTCGCCGCCAGCGCGAAGCCCTCGGGCAGCTGCGTGGGCAGATCCTTGAGCGAGTGGACGGCTAGGTCGACGCGGCCTTCCTGCAGCGCTTCCTCGATCTCCTTGGTGAACATGCCCTTGGTGGTGCCGGACTGGGCGGCGACCTGGGCGAAGGTCACCGCCTGCAGGCGATCGCCGGTGGTCTTGATGATCTCGATGGTGACGGAGTGGCCCTTGTCTTCCAGAAGAGCCTTGATGTGGTTTGCCTGCCACAGGGCGAGCTGGGATCCGCGGCTTCCGATACGCAGTTTCATCGGCGCGCCGCCACGCTGGCTTGCTTCACGGGAACGTCCTCCGCTACGGGGGTTTGGGTTGTGCCGTGGTTCGCATCGAGATCGAGTAAGGGATCGGGAATTGCGGGCAGCGACCAGGTCTCGCACAGGGCCTCCATGCGGGCTCCGTTATTTTCGCGCGCCGCCTGTTTGAGCGCCTGCATGGGCGGGTGGAGGAACTTGTTGACCAGCCCACGGGTTAGCGCCTCGACGGCCTCAAGCTGTTCCGGGGTGAGGGATCCGAGTTTTGCCTGGGCGCGGCGCAACTCCGCCTGGCGCAGTTCTTCGGCCTGCTTCTGCAGCGCCACAATGGCAGGCGCAACGTTCACAGTGCGCTGCCGCTGGTGGAAGCGCTCCACCTCAGTGGCGATCATGGCCTCGGCATCGGATGCGCTGCGGCTGCGCTCGGCCATGTGGGCCGCCGCCACCTGCTGCAGGTCGTCGATGTCGTAGACGAACAGGCCTTCCAGCTTGTTCATGGCCGGGTCCACGTCGCGGGGCACGGCGATGTCGATGAAGAACATGGGCCGGTTGCGGCGCTTGTGGAGAAAGGCCTGGCCGTGCTCGCGGGTAAAGATGTGGTGCGGCGCGCCGGTGGAGGTAACGATGATGTCGGCCTCGGCGGCGGCGTCGTACACCTGCTCGAAGGGAATGACGCGTCCCTTGAATGGCTCGGCCATGCGCTTGGCGCGATCGAGGGTGCGGTTGGTAACGAGGATCTTGCCGGCGCCCTGCTGGACCAGGTGGCGGGCCGCCAGCTCGCTCATCTTGCCGGCGCCGACCAGGAAGACGGTACGGCCGTGCAGCGATCCGAAGATCTTGCGGGCCAATTCAACTGCAACCGATGCGATGGAGACGGAGCTGGAGCCGATCTCGGTCTCGGTGCGGACCTTCTTGGCGGCGGAGAAGGCGCTTTGGAGAAGGTGCTCGAGCTGGGCCCCAATGGTGCCGGTACTGCGCGCGAGGGCAAATGCCTCTTTGACCTGGCCGAGGATCTGCGATTCGCCGACCACCATGGAGTCGAGACTGGCGGCGACGCGGAAGAGATGGCGGACGGCGAACTGGTCGCGATGCTCGTAGACGTGGCTGGAGAGCGCGCCGGGATCGAGCCCGAAGTGCCGGCAGAGGAAGCCGGCGAGGTCGGCGTCCTTGCCCTCCCCTTTGCCTTCGAGGGCGGTGATCAGTTCCACGCGGTTGCAGGTGGAGACGATCATGCACTCGGCGACGCCCGGCATGTCGGCCAGCGCACGAGTCACGTCGGGGAGCTGTTCGCGCGAGATGGCGATGCGCTCGCGGATCTCGATGGGCGCGGTCTTGTGGTTGACACCCAGGACGGCGAGGGTCATGGGGCACCGTACCTGTGCACCTGGCTGAGGGTGTTGGCGGCCCAGACCGCCAGCATCACCAGAAAGACGGCGCCGGAGAGATAGGCGGCCCTGCGTCCGCGGAGCCCGGCCGTGCTGCGCACGAAGAGCAGAAGCACGTACACCGCCCACATGATGAAGGAGGCAATGACCTTGGGGTCGCGGAAGTAGGCCGGACCGAGGACCGTCTCCTGGGCCAGCACAGAGCCGATGACCAGGCCGACGGTCATGCAGGGGAATCCGAACAGGAGAGTGGAGTGCGCCACACGCTCCAGAGTGTCGAGGGGCGGAAGCCATTCAAACCAGTCGGACTTGCCGCCGGGGATGGGTTTGGCTTTGATGCGGCGCTCCTGAACCAGGTACAGGGCGGAGGCGAGGATGCTGAAGCCGAGGGCGGCATAGGCCGCCAGCAGGGCGACGATGTGGGCCACAAGCCAGCTGATGCGGACGCCTTCGGAGGGGAAGACGTACTTCTCCGTGCCTAACGCGGGGATAAAGACAATAAAGAAGGTGATGGGGAGAGCGAAGATCCCCAGGGATACGGCGCCGTAGAGCCACCAGACCAGGAAAAAGAGCCCGGCCACCAGCAGGCCGAGCATGGATTCGGCCTCGCGGACGCCGTAAGGCACCCAGCGGTGGGCCAGGGCGAGCATCTCGACGACCGAAACGCTATGAAGAAGAAGGGCTAAGCCGCCGAGGTGGACGCAGATGCTGCGCCAGCGGGGGCTGCTATTGAGGACGGCGGGAAAGGCGGCGAAGCTCGCGCCTGCGTAGAGGAAGACCGCCACTCTCAACCAAAGTAAGTACATTCCGTTCTTAACCTTAAGGCGTTCCTGGCCGGCGTACTGTGATTTAGATCACGTACTGACCAAAATGGACCGGCGAACCAGGGCAGAACAGAAGCGCAACCGAAGGGAGCCGGGAAAGAGCGTTGTGAGAGCCCGACCGAGTCTCTACTCAGGGTAACATTACGGCGGCCGGCGGGGTTGAGTGGCGGCGGGGGGGCGGAGTCAGGCTCAGAGTCCGGCCTTGAGTGCGGCCAGGCCGGCCTTGGAGACCTCGACGTCGTCCTCGGACTTGCCGCCGCTGAAGGCGACGATGAGGAAGCCCTTTTCGGTTTTGGCGGTAACGCCGCCCTGCCAGCCGAATTCCCCGGTCATGGGGGTGAGCCCGGAGGTGCCGCTGTCTTTTCCGGTGCGGGCCATCTCGGCTGCCTTGGCGTAGGCGATGGCGAGCAGGTTGTTGCCCTTCTCGCCGGCCTTGGTGTCGAGCATGCGACCGACGACGGCCATCTGCGAGGACCAGCCTTCGAGGGTGTCGCCGGGGGCGAAGGAGACGACCGCGACGCCGGCGATGTTCAGCTGGGCAGCTTTGGCCTTCATGGCGGCGAGGGCTGCCCGGGCGGCGGCGTCGAACTTTTTGGCCGGAACGGGTTTCGGGGATTTGGCCAGCAGAGCCGGCGCACCGGCGATCCCAAGGAGACACAGGAGAGCGATACAGAGCATTCGCCGCTTGATGGGCATGGCAGTCCTCGTCTGGACGAGTGATTTGATTGCGGGAGCCATTCTAATGCCTGCGTTGCGCCGCGGACGACAGTGTGGAAAAGGGGGCGGTCTGGCGCAGGGAACGGTCTACCGTTCCCCGGCGGGACCCGGTAGTCTGGAACCAGCGTGATCCGCGAAGAACCTCAATCCGTCGTTGAACCGGAGATGCCTCGCGCGGAGGAGCCGGAGACGCAACCGGCTGCGCCTGCCGCCGAGAAGCCAGCTGCGGAGCTCACGCCTTTTATGCGGCAGTGGACCGCGGCCAAGCGCGAGAACCCCGATGCGCTGCTGTTCTTCCGCATGGGGGACTTCTACGAGCTGTTTTATGACGATGCGGTAGTGGCCAGCCGGGAGCTGCAACTGACGCTGACGGCGCGCGACCGAGAGCGGCAGGTGCCGATGTGCGGGGTGCCGTACCACTCCGTTGAGGGATACCTGACGCGGTTGTTGCGGCGCGGATTTCGGATCGCCATCTGCGAGCAGATGGAAGATCCCAAGCTGACCAAGAAGATTGTGCGGCGCGAGGTGACGCGCGTGCTCTCGCCGGGAACGGCGCTGGACGCAGCGCTGGCCCAGGAGCGGAACAATTTTCTGGCGGCGCTGTGGGAGTGTTCTGCAGAGAAGGGCCGCGCGCCGGTGTGGGCGGTGGCGCTGCTCGATGTTTCGACCGGGGAGTTTCGCGCACTGGAGTTCGCGGGCCCCCACGCGCGCAGTCAGGCGATTGACGCGATCGTGATGGCCGGAGCCAGCGAGGTGTTGTTGCCCGTGAGCGCGGAGATTCCGGCCGGGCTGGAGCGCACGACGGCGGCCCGCACGCGGGTGGATGACTGGGTCTGGACGCACGATTTTGCGGTGCCGCTGGTGGAACGGCAGTTGAAGGTCCGGACACTGGAGGGCTTTGGCCTGGTGGGGCACGATGCGGCGGCCATCGCGGCAGGAACGCTGCTGCACTATGTCCGGACCACGCAGAAGAACGAAGCGCTTCATATTGATTCGCTGCGTTTCCAGGAACATGCCAACGAGCTTGAGCTGGACCAGGTGACGGTGCGGAACCTGGAGCTGGTGGAGCCGCTGTTCGCAGGGCAGGACGATCGCGCCACGCTGTTCCACACACTGGACGCGTGCTGCACGCCGATGGGCAAGCGGATGCTGCGCGCGACGATTCTGCGGCCCCTGGTGGATGGCGCGATGATCCAGGCGCGCTATGAGGCTGTGGGCGAGGCGCTGGGGGACCTGCTGCGGCGGGAAGAGATTCGGCGGGCGTTCGAAGGCGTGCTGGATCTGGAGCGGCTGCTGGCGCGCATCTCTTTGGATTCGGCAGGACCGCGCGACGTGTGCG
This sequence comes from Acidobacteria bacterium AB60, assembly GCA_008682415.1. Lineage (GTDB taxonomy): Bacteria > Acidobacteriota > Terriglobia > Terriglobales > Acidobacteriaceae > Telmatobacter. The sequence continues at coordinate 16,902 of VANK01000016.1, forward strand.
CGCTGGCGGCGAGCCTGGCGCGGCTGCCCAAGCTGAAGGCAGCCGTCGAAGCGATGCAGGCGCCGCTGTGGCGCGGACTGGCCTTGCGGCTGGATGCGCTGGAGGATGTTTCGTCGCGCATAGCCACCACGCTGGTGGCGCAGCCTCCGCTGACCATGGCGGACGGCGGAGCGGTGGGTCCGGGCGTGGATGCGGAGTTGGATGAGCTGCGCGCGATCTCCACAACGGGGCGGCAGTCGATTGCAGCCATCGAGGAGCGCGAGCGGCAGCGGACGGGCATTGGCTCGCTGAAGGTGCGGTATAACTCTGTCTTCGGGTACTACATCGAGATTACGAAGGCCAACCTGCGCCAGGTACCCGCGGACTACGAGCGTAAGCAGACGCTGGTGAATGCGGAACGGTTCACGACTCCTGAGCTAAAGGAGTACGAAGTCAAGATCCTGACCGCACACGACCGGTGCATCGAGATCGAGAAGCGCATCTTCGCCGAGCTGCGGCAATTCGTGCTGAGTGCGGCCAGCCGCATTCGCCGCTCTTCGGCGGTAGTGGCGGAGGCGGACCTTCTGGCGAACTTCGCGCACCTGGCGGCAATGCGGCGCTACGCACGGCCTAATCTCGTTGAAGAGCCAGTGCTGGAGGCCGTGGCGGCGCGGCATCCGGTGATCGAGCAATGGATGGAGGAGACGCGCGAGGGAAGGTTCATTGCCAATGATCTTTTTCTGAATTCGGGCGAGGATGGTCCGAGCCTGCTGCTGATTACCGGGCCCAACATGGGGGGCAAGAGCACCTATCTGCGCACCGCGGCCATGCTGGTACTGATGGCGCAGACGGGCAGCTTTGTGCCGGCGCAGAGCTTGCGCATGGGGCTGGTGGACCGCATCTACACGCGCATCGGCGCGAGCGACAATGTGGCGCGGGGACGATCGACCTTCATGGTGGAGATGACGGAGACAGCCACCATCCTCAACACGGCTACACAGCGCTCGCTGATTCTGCTGGATGAGATGGGTCGTGGGACGGCGACCTTCGACGGCCTGAGCCTGGCATGGGCGACGGTGGAGTATCTGCACGCGGAGATAGAGGCGCGCACGCTGTTTGCCACGCATTATCACGAGCTGACGATGCTGGCCGAGAAGCTGCCGCGAGTGCGCAACCTGCGCGTGGGCATCAAGGAAGCGCCGGGAGGGATCGTCTTTCTGCACACCATTGAGCCGGGCGCGGCGAGCAAGAGCTACGGCATCGACGTCGCCAAGCTTGCGGGCTTGCCGCCGGCCGTCATCGAACGGGCGCGGCGCATTCTGCGCCAGCACGAGAAACAGGAGCGGCAGAGCGTGCAGGTGGAGACGACGCCCGAGCCGCTGCAGATGACCATCTTCACTCCGCTCTCCCAGCGCATCGTTGACCGAATTGAATCAGTGGATGTGAACGCGTTGACGCCACTGCAGGCGCTGAACCTGCTGGAAGAGCTGCAGCAGGAGCTGAAGGAGAAGGCATGACGGCGAATCTGCGGCGCGCGGCCGGAAGCCTGCTGGTCGTAGGGATCTCCGGCACCGAAGGCAGCGGGCTGGAGCGCGCCTGGATGCGGGTGGTGCAGCCTGCAGGCGTGATTCTCTTCCGCCGCAATATTGCCGACGCCGAACAGACGCGTCTGCTGTTGGCGGAGGCGACGAGCCTGTGCGCCGCACATGCGTTTCGCTGCGTGGACGTGGAAGGCGGCACGGTCGATCGCCTGCGGGACGCGCTGGCGGCGATGCCTTCGGCACAGGCGGTCGCTCGAGCGTCTCGCGACGCCGGTCCCGAGCTGGTGCGCGAATTCGGCGAGCTGATTGCGCAGGGCGTGAAGGCATTCGGGTTCAACGTGACGCTGGCGCCGGTGCTTGACCTGGCCTTGCCCGAGTCGGCGGGAGTGATGGGCACGCGCGCGGCGGGAGGCAACGCAGACGAGGTGACCGCCTTTGCGCGCGCGTTCTTTGCAGGCCTCAGCGCGCAGGGAGTCATAGGGTGCGGCAAGCACTTTCCCGGCCTCGGCGGCGGCACACTCGACTCGCACGCGGAGACCCCGCAGATCCATCGCACCTGGGAGGATCTCTGGCGGGAGGACCTGGCGCCCTATCGCGCTCTTCGTGACGAGATGCCAATGGTGATGGTGAACCACGCCTCGTATCCGCTGACGCCTGGCAAAGAACTCCCCGCCACCGCATCGCCATTCTGGATCGCCAAGGTTCTGCGTAAGAAGATTGGCTATCGCGGTTTCATCTTCTCGGACGATATGGAGATGGGTGGGATCCTCAAGTATCTGTCCATTGAGGAGGCAGCCGTCGCCGCGATCCGTGCGGGGATGAATACCCTCGAGATCTGTCACAGCCCAGAATTGATTCTGCGTGCCTACGAAGCGCTGCTGCACGAGGCGGAGACGTCGGCGGCGTTTCGGTGGGTGCTGCTGCAACGCGCCCGCGATGCGGCGCGGCGGCGGGAACGGATGTTTGCTTCCGGTCTCTCCGAGGCGCTCACGCCGCGCGACTTTGACCAACTGCGAACCCGCATGCAGCGCTTTGGCGAGCGCATCGCCAAGACGAGCGCCGAGACCTCCTCCGCGGTCAAACGCGAATCACGTTCTGTGGTGGAGACGGCTTGAGGGCCAGGCCCATGATCGTTGCCGGCGTGATGAGCGGCACTTCGGCGGACGGCATTGACGTGGCGCTGGTCCGCATCGAGACGAAGCGCGCCCGGCCCACAGTGACTCTCCTCGCCCATGAAGGCTTCCCTTATCCCGCGTCCTTGCGCAGAGCCGTACTGGCCGCGATGAATGCCTCTTCCACGACCACGGCGGAGTTGGCGCGCTTGAACTGGCGTCTGGCGCTGGCATACGCGGAGGCCGTGCGCGCCACGATCGCCAGGCACCGCGTCGAACCCGAGCTGATTGGCTGCCATGGGCAGACGCTCTATCACCAGGGCGCGGCCTCCGCCTATTCCGGTCGGAGCTTCCGCTGCACATGGCAGACGGGAGAGGCCGCGGTTCTGGCACAGGATCTCGGGATTCCGGTGGCCTCGAACTTCCGCCCGGCAGATATGGCGGCAGGCGGACAGGGAGCGCCGCTGGTCCCCTTGCTCGACTATGTAATGTTTTCGGATCGCAAGCGGGGGCGCGTGCTGCAGAACATCGGCGGCATCGCTAACCTTACGGCTGTTCCCGCGGGAGCCGGACCCGACAAGGTTGTGGCGTTCGACACCGGGCCGGGCAATATGGTGATGGACGCGCTGGCGCAGGAGTTGTTCGGAGAGCGATTCGATCGCAACGGAGCGATTGCATCGCGCGGCACAGTGCTGCGCAAGGTGTTGCGGGCCGAATTGCGCGGCAAGTACTACGAGGCCAAGCCGCCCAAGTCGACGGGCCGTGAGCAGTTCGGACACGAGTACGCCATGCGATTCCTTGCCGCATGCCGAGGCGTGAGCAAGAGACCGGAAGATGCGCTCGCAACAGCAACGGCGCTCACCGCCGAGACGATTGCGCGGGGGTACGCCCGGTTTGTGTCGCCGGTGATGCGCGGAGCGCCGGTGGACTACATCGTCTCCGGCGGCGGCGCGCGCAACGCAACGTTGATGGCCATGCTTGCCGCGCGCCTGGAGCCGTTGGGATGCGAGCTTGCCGCGACGGGGGACTTCGGTCTGCCTCCGGAGGCGAAGGAAGCAGCGGCGTTCGCGCTGCTGGCGTGGTACACGTGGCACCGCCTGCCGGCCAATGTTCCCGCGGCCACGGGAGCGAAGCGGGCGGTGATCCTGGGCCAGCTGACGTATGTCTAGAGGGGTGCTCGCTGCTTCTTGCTCCGCCTACGTACTCTGCCTTGGTGACGGGAGCGGCTTAGCGCCCCGCGCAACCGCACGGGTTAGGTGCTCCGTCTCAGAAGTCGAAATTGCGCCCGATTCCTGCTGCGTCCCCAAAGCACTCTGCTTCGTCCATTGATCTGAATCCAAAGAAGTAACTGGGTCCGCCCGAGAATTTCCCGGAGTTCGACCTTTTGCCGGGCTTTTTCGTCTACCCCAATGAGACTCAGATTTCGCTTTAAGAGTTGAGAGATGAGAGGCAGAGTGAAGCAGCAAAGAAAGTACGCGCGGGTGTACGCGTTGTCGGTGGCGATGGTGTGTTGCGCTCTTCTGGCGCAGGCACAGACGGCGGCTCGCTTCATGGGATCCGTTACAGGCATCAGCGGCAACACCCTCACGGTAAAGACCGACGCGGGCGAGCAGAAGACGGTGGAAGTTCCCGCGGAAGCCACGCTCAAGCGCATTGAGCCGGGTCAGAAGGATCTGAGTTCTGCGGCAACCATGGTCTTCACCGATCTCGCTGTGGGCGATCGCGTTCTGGTGAAGCTCGACCCCAATGCGACCGGAACCGCTCCGCAAGCGTCGCTGGTGGTTGCCATCAAGCAGGCTGACGTGGCCAAGAAGCAGCAGCAGGATCAGGCTGACTGGCAGAAGCGCGGGGTCGCCGGCCTGGTGAAAAGCGTGGATCCGGCGGCCGGAACAATTATCGTGACCACCGGCGCGGGTCCGACGACCAAGACCGTGACGGTGAAGACCACCAAGACGACTACCCTCAAACGCTACGCGCCTGGTTCGGTGCGCTTTGCGGATGCACAGTCGGCGCCGCTGGACGCGGTTCATTCCGGCGATCAGCTTCGTGCTCGCGGCACCAAGAACGCTGACGGTACGGAGCTTGACGCGGAGGATGTGGTCTCGGGTACCTTCCGCAACGTGGCCGGCACCATCAACGCAATCGACCCGGCCGCACAAACGATCGTGGTGAAGGACCTTGCCACCAAGAAGCCGGTCACCATTCATGTCACGGCGGACGCCCAGTTACATCGGATTCCGGATCGCATGGCGCAGATGCTCGCGGCCCGTTTGAAAGGCACCATGCCTGCCGGCGGGTGGCAGGCACGCTCTGGCGGCGGCGCACCTGGGGCGGGCGCTGCGGCCGGCGGGCCCGGCGGCGGCCAGTTCGCGGGCCAGGGAGGCGGGGCGGGCAATGGCGATCCACAGCGCTTTCTCTCCATGGCGCCAACCATCAAGTTGGCTGACCTGCAGAAGGGAGAGGCAATCATGGTGGTGGCGACGGACGGCGCCACCGATGTGAATGCCATCACGGTCCTGGCAGGCGTGGAACCACTTCTTGAAGCTCCGGCAGCGACCAACCTGCTCTCCAATTGGAGCATGGGTGGAGGCGGCGGAGAGGCCGCCGGCGCGGGCCCGCAATAGTCTTTCATTCATTCGAATTAACTGCGAAGTAAGAGGAATCACGTGCATTCACGATTGCAAAGCCTTCATCGATACTTGCCGCTCGCGGCGATCGCCTGTGGGACTTCCCTGTTTTGCGTCACGCTCTCGGGCCAGGCGCTAGTGACTCCGGACGACGGTCAGGCTGCCGCGGGAACGCAGGCTCCTGCCGGCTCACAAGCCACCGTCAGCGCAGGCATTCTGCGCGGCCACATCACGGACCAGACCGGCGCGCTCATCCCGGGAGCCAAGGTCATTGTCTTCTCGGCCCAGGGAAAGACAGCGGGCACGGCAACGGCAGACGCGGCCGGAGCCTACGAGGTGCACGGACTCGCCGCCGGCGGGTACGTGGTCCAGGCAGAGTTCGCCGGATTCGCGCCCTTCAAGTCGCAGATCATCGTGCTCGGCGCGGGACAGGCCAAGCGCGTCGACATCGCGATGGCAATCGAGGTGGAGCAGCAGAATGTGACGGTGACCGATGACTCGCCTACTGTGAATGTGGAGGCGTCTGGAAACTCGAATTCCATTGTGCTGAAGGGCAAAGACATCGATGCCCTCTCGGACGATCCCGACGAGCTCTCCAATGAATTGCAGGCGCTCGCCGGTCCGTCGGCGGGACCTAACGGCGGGCAGATCTTCATCGATGGCTTCTCCGGCGGACAGCTTCCTCCCAAGTCGGCGATCCGCGAGATCCGCATCAACCAGAACCCCTTCTCCGCGGAGTACGATCGCCTGGGTTATGGCCGTATTGAGATCCTGACCAAGCCCGGAACCGACAAGCTGCACGGACAGTTCTTCATCATGGGGAACGACAGCGCGTTCAACACAAATCACGTCTTCGCAGCTCCCGGGTCCAGTGTCGCGCCCTCGATCCCGTCGTACTACAGCTATCAGTTCAATGGGACCGCGAGCGGAGCCATCAGCAAGACCTCGTCGTTCTTTGTGAGCGCGGAGCGCCGCAACATTGGGCAGGCCAATGCCTGGCTGATTCCCGAGGCTGTGCTGCAGGACAGCTCGGGCGCGTTTTACGACGCTGGTCCCATCAACGTGGATTCGCCGAACAGCCGCGAACGCACCAATGCCTCGGCCCGCATTGATTGGCAGCTCGGCGCCAAGAACACCTTCACCGTCCGCTATGGCTTCTGGAGCGAGTCGGAGCACGGCAACCTGAGCGCCGGCTCGTTCCCGACTGCATCGACGCACGAATCGAACACCGACCATACCATCCAGGCAAGCGACGCCGTGGTGATCAACGATCACATGGTGAACGAAACGCGGTTGCAGTATGAGCGCCAGAACGAGAACCACTACCCGGACTCGGCCGCGCGCACCATCCAGGTGATGGGCGACTTCACAGCGGGCGGCTATACCGCCCAGGTGAGCCGCGATCACGCGACCCGGCTCGAGTTCCAGAACCTGACCACGATCAGCCACGGCGCGCATGCGATCAAGTTCGGTACGCGGCTGCGGGACTCGCGGGATGCCAACTTCACCAGCAACAACTACAACGGCACGCTCACCTTCGCCACTCCTCAGAGTTATCTTGGGATGGCGAACGGCCTGGCCCAGGGACAATCGTTCAATTCGCTGGTCGCGCAAGGATTCGGTCCCATTGAAGCGAGCCAGACCTCCGGTCCGGAGTCAGCGGTTGCGAACATGTTCGATGCCGCGCTGTTTGCGCAGGACGACTGGAAGGTGAGCCCGCGCCTGACGATGTCGGGTGGTCTGCGCTGGGAATCGCAGAACCATATCTCCGACCACAACGACTGGGCGCCCCGCATCTCTGCCGCTTATGCTCTGGACGGCGGCAAGGGCAAGCAGCCCAAGACGGTGGTTCGCGCCGGATACGGCATCTTCTACGATCGCTTCGACACAAGGAACCTCATCACAGTGCAGCATCTCGGTGCGCAGAGTCAGACGCGGCAGACCAAGATCGTGCTGAACAATCCCACGTGTTCCGCGAACTCGACCTCTCTCGACACGCTCGACCTGACCTCGTGCCAGAGCAACGGGACATCGGCAACCTCGGCTAACGCGCCGGTGCGTTATGAGGTCGCACGCCATTTTCATGCTCCCTATACGGGGCAGGCAGGCGCCAGCATTGAGCGGCAAATCAGCAAGGGCACCAGCGCGACCGTCACTTACCTCCATTCATTCGGCGCGCACCAACTGGTTTCGATCAACGCGAACCAGCTCGACGCGAATGGCGACTACCCCCTCGATCCCGCCGGAGGCTACATCTACCAGTTCTACCCCGAGGCAGTGTTCAAGCAGGACCAGGTCATCACCAGCGTCAACGCTCGGCTCACGCGCAACCTGAGCCTCGTTGGCTTCTACACGCTTGGCTTTGCCCACAGCGACGGCGGCGCGGCATCGAACGCATCCAATGCGTACAATCTCGCCCAGGACTACGGTCCGGCCACATTCGTCTCGCGCCACCAGATCTTCTCCATGGCCAACTACAACGGCCCTTGGGGACTTCGCTTCAATCCCTTCATGGTTGCGCAGTCGGGCAAGCCCTTCAACATCGTGCTGCCCACCGATCCCATCAACGGATTCTTCAACCAGCGGCCGACCTTTGCCACAGCTGCTACTCCCCTCGAAGACCAGGTCTCCACTCCCTGGGGGGTGCTGGACAGGACCGCGCGCACGGGAGCGCTGATTCCCGCCAACCTGGGGCGCGGGCCGGCAGCCGTTGCCTTCAACCTCCGCATCAGCCGCGGATTCGGCTTCGGTCCTGAGGTAGGCGGTTCCTCCGGACCCAATGGGCCGGGAGGCGGTGGTCCTCCGCCGGGCGAGCACGGCGGTGGAGGTGGCGGCGGCCGCGGTGGACCTCCGGGAGGCGGTCTCGGGCCGGGCGGCCTGGGCGGCGGACCCGGTGGCATGCGCGGGATGTTCGGCGGCGGCTCAAACCGCAAGTACTCGCTCACCTTCAGCGCGCAGGCTCTCAATCTCTTTAACAACGTCAACTACGGCGGTCCCAACGGCACTATCGGCTCCCGCTACTTCGATCGCTCGACGACTTTGGCCGGGCAGATGTTCAGTAGCGGCGCTGCGGTGCGGCGCATCTTCCTGCAGGCGAGCTTTTCTTTCTAGTTTCTCGGAAGCAAGGTGGGAAAATGGCCGGGGCGTTTGCTCCGGCCATTCGTTTTTATGCCTTTGGGCCTGCGACGGAACGATACAATTGCTCCCACTTGGTGACGCTCGCCTCCATGGTGAACCGCTGCTCGATGCGATCGCGGGCGGCTCTTTGCATCCGCTGCGTATTCGGACAATCGGCTAAATTCATCACCCTACGCATCGCCTCGGCCAGTTTCCGCGGATTTCTCTCGGGGACCAGTAAGCCACTATCGCCTAAGAGTTCGCGCACCCCGCCCACGTCCGTTGTGACTACGATCTTTTCCATCGCCATAGCCTCGCCGACCGCCAGCGGCATCCCTTCCCACGCCGAGGCCAGGACAAACCCATCCGCGGCATCCAGGAGAGACGCAATATCATGCTGCAATCCCAGCCAGCGGACCGCCCTCGCCAGTCCCAACTCGCCGACAAGAGCGATCATGCACTCCGCGTACAGGCTGGTTGCCTCGCCCGCGATGCACAACTTCGCCCGCGTGTGAATCTCTCGTAGGAGCGCGAACGCACGCAGCAAATTCTCGTAGTCCTTTGCGAGAACCACCCGCCCCACCGCGATCCAGAGGAATTCGTCAGCAACTCCCATCGCTCTCCGCGTGTCTTCGCGACGCGCGCGGCTGGGCACGAACTCAGTCAAGTCAATACCATTTGCGATCACCCGGCACGCTCCGCGTACTGCACCCTGTTGCAGGGCACTCTTTGCCGCGGCATCGCACACGGCGATCGTGCATCGGCTCAGACGATCTGTGAGCCGGTACGCCGCCATGCGCAGCCAGCCTCCTTCATACACATTGTGAATGGTCGAGACGACGGAGAGGCTCGGGAGCGCCACACGCAGAAGACGACCCAGAACATTCCCGTGGAAGTTATGGCAGTGCAGAATCTGCGGCCGAAACGCACGCAAGACGAGCACGGCGCGCCTCACCCCCCGCAGAACGCTCCAACACGTCTTCCGCATCCCCAGATGGACAATCTCAACTGCGGCGGGCCATTCCTCGCCCAATTGCCGCGATAAAACCAGTACCAGAACGTCGTGCCCGCGTGCGTGCATCCGCTCGGCCAGGGCGATCGCCTGCTTCTCGGCGCCGCCGATTCCGAGCGAGGTGAGCATGAATGCAACGCGCATGTACGCAGCCATCTCTGCAATGGCCGGAGAATACCTCCGTCTGCGCGCAATGCGATGTGATGCCTGAACGCCTTCTAGCGAAGGCTCGTCGATGCCGACTCTTCCGCAACCGCGGCCGCACGCCAGTTCCGCGCCAGAATCCAGTCAACCGCCACGGCGCCCGGTCCGAGGATAAGAATTAACAACGCAGCAAACCAGTACGTGTATGGCGTTGCGCCATAAAAGTCCTCTGGCTTCGAGAACATGTGGGACAAGTTGGTACGGTCGTCCGGAACCGACAGGTACGCCATGGTCATGTTGAGGAACAGCACCAGCGAGACAAGCCGCGACGCGATTCCGAAGGTAAACAGGAAGCCGCCCGCCAGCTCGATCATTCCCACGGCAAAGGCAGTGGCGGCGGGCATGGGCAGCGCCAGGCTCCCAAAAAACTCCGCCACCTTGCTCAAATGGGTCAACTTGCCCCAGCCATCCTGCATGAATTGCCAACCCCAGTAGAGGCGGATTGCCAGCAGCAGCGGGCTTTGCAGGTAGTTCAGTCCCGTCGCGGCTCTTCCGTACCAGAGCCGTACCCGATTCAAGATGTCGTGCATGCATCAGCCTTCCTGGGAGCGAACCAACGATCCCGGGTCCGGAGTACAGATCCATCCCAACTCGGCCCACGTTCCGAACCACGCACTCACTCTGCCCGGGCGCCCAGACGCGGGAATCCTGGAGTCACGGAACCCAGCCTCCAGCGCGGCACCCAGCGGCATACCTGCGCGGATCGCCTCCAGGGTCAGATACTCTTCGCGTTCCAGTCTCCGATAGTAAACCGAGAGATCCACACGATGCGCGGCCACCCAGAGCGCGCGGCGGCGCAGTCGCGGCAGCCGCACCGGGGCGTCTTCACCGTCGTCGTGCTTCACCCCTGCCTCGCTCGCCTGCCGCTTCTCGCGGCTGTGCAGAGAAAGCGTCACCTCGTCCGCCGCGTAGTTGAGTGCCATCAGCCGGACATGAGGTTGAATCGCCAGGCGCGAGTCGGCATCGAGGGTCGCGATCTGCTCCAGCGTCAACGGCTCATGCTCGGGATTATCGAAGGCCTCCACGAAGGCCCACTCGATACGCGTCATGTCAACCGCCAGTGCGTGCCGGCGCCCCGCGAACTGCGGATGCGCCTCCAGCCACTCCACCAGCTTCGATCCCAGGTTACGCAGGGTAAACGACCGGCTCGGATGCTGTGCGAGGTAGGCCACCGAGAGCGCTTCAAACTTCTTCGCGCCAACCACCGCGCGCACCGCCGGAAAGTCTTCCGCGAGCGCGCCAAGCACGCGATACCAGTACTGGCGGTTATAGATCTCCAGGCGTTCAAACGGCGTCAGCCTGCTGTTGGGCGCAATGAACTCCGCGGCTACGTGCGTCATCGCGCGCCCGTCCGGAGCGTGCTGCCGCATATCTTCGTCGGCGGTCAGCGGCATCATTACGGCCGATGCCATCGCGCGCTGAATCTCTTCCAGTCCCATGGATGCCTGGCTCATTGCGCCGCTCCTGTCAGAGCGGCTGATGACGGCGCTCCTTCGCTGTGACGCAGGTAGCGCTCCGCCTTCTTCGCCTCGGCATGCACCTCATCGAAGCTGGGAATGTGGTCGTCCCATTCCAGCAGCGTCGGAGTTGGCCCGCAGCGTTGAATGGCGCGCGCATAAAGCTCCCACACCGGATCAATGACCGGATGGTCGTGCGTGTCCAGAATGTACTTCTCGTATTTGGAATGCCCCGCGATGTGAATCTGCGCCACGCGCTCCGCCGGCACCGCATTCACATAGGCCATCGGATTGAACTCATGGTTCATGGCCGAGACGTAGATGTTGTTCACGTCAAGCAGAATGCCGCAGTCGGCGCGCTCCACCACCTCGTTCAGAAACTCCCACTCCGTCATCTCGCTCGCGGTAAAGGCCGCATAACTACTGACGTTCTCAACCGCTACCGGAATCTCCAGGTAATCCTGCACCATGCGGACGCGCTCCGCGGTGCGCTGCACTGCCTCCCAGGTGTAGGGCAGCGGCAGCAGGTCGTGGGTATAGGTGCCGTCCACGCTGCCCCAGCACAAGTGATCGCTGAGCCACGGCGTGTTGGTGCGCCGCACCAGGGTCTTCAGCCGCTTCAGGTGCTCGGGATCGGGAGCAGTCACCGAACCGAAATACATCGACACCCCATGCTGCACCACCCGATACTGCTCCAGAATGCGATCGAGCGTGGCCAGCGGCCGGCCGGCGTCGATCATGAAATTCTCCGAGATGATCTCAAACCAGTCGACCACCGGCTTGCGGGAAAAAATGTGCTGGTAATGGGGAATGCGCAGCCCGATGCCCACGCCGTGATTCGAGAACGCATTGAAACGATTTTGCATGAAGACAAAGTCCTGAAGACGCTGTGGGCCGCCTCGAGTCGTCTCGCGAGCAACCGGAAAACCTGCTTAAAAAGACATAGGGACCAGAAGCGCGGCCGTTGCATCCGTTCCTTCGATACAACGCGGTCTCTGGTCCCTCGGCGAAGAGCTAGATCGCCTTCGGCATCTTGGAGCCGTCGGTCGCGCAGCCGCCCTTGCCCTTGCAGCTGTTCTTGCCCTTGCATCCGTTGTCGCTGCTCTTGCAGCCACCCTGGCCCTTGCAATCGTTTTTGCCTTTACAGGAGTGCTTCGCAGGCGCGTCCTGACCGGTATGGCGCAGGCCGGCCTTGGCCGCCTTCACCGTCGCGCCGTTCGAGTGAGTCGCGGCGTTGGCAGCAACCGTCGTTCCGCCAATCAATCCGGAAAGTGCAGCCGTCAGAAGCAGTGCATTCAGGTTCTTCATTGTGACCTCGTTGGGGGTTGGGGCGGATAGCTCCGCGATGGGGTCGGCGCAGGGTTCCTGAGGGGGCTGCTCCTGCGCATTCCAAGTTCCGCTGGTATGAGTCGGAACCTGCGCGAAAGGTTACAGGGAAACCCGTGCGAATGAAAATGAAATTCTTTCGACGGCCTTCCTGCATCATGAACGGGATTCACAAGGATTTGGATTGGCCGATTTCAAAACGCCCGTTTAGGCTTGTAAGAGCATGCAGCCCGCTCAACCTCCCGTGGGAACTACAGCAGCAGGCAATCCAGCGGACGCCCAATCAAAAGCCGTTCCCGTGCTCGGCGCCGCCGGCTTCCTCTTCGCTCTTTTGCAAAGTCTCTGCACCGCTGTGTTTACCATCAGCGGCATCCGCGTCGCGATCGGCCTCTCCGCGCTCGCCGCGATCAGCGGAATCTATGCGCCCGCACGGGGCTTCCACCAAGATGCCATTCGCATTCCCATGCTTCTGCTCGCCACTATCGGAGCCCTCTTGAATCTGGCCGTGCTCGCGTGGATTCGCCACCTGCGCAGTCGCCCTTCCGCACAATGGCGGCGCCGGCAATTGAGTCCGCGAGAGAAGCGGTCGGAGCGCCTTCAAATTGTGCTTGCCGTCATTACGCTGATCCTCGTCGGCGTGGAGACGTGGACACACACGCTCATCCATCGCACCGGGCCGCCTCCCGCCGGTTATCACCAATAGCGGGCGATTCGTCACCCCGAGGCGCTGTCCGCGTCAATCATGGCGTCAATGCGTTCATGTAACCGTTTGCTGAATCCGGCGGGCAGCTCAAACACGCGTTCGTCCGCAATCAGCACCACGACATTCCGCGTGGAGTCCAGCACCGCCGAGCAGATCTCGCAGGTCTCCAGGTGCCTGTCGATCTGCGCACGCAAGTCCGGGTCGACGTCGCCGTCGATATAGGCGGAGAGGTAATCCCACACGTGTTTGCAGTCGATCCTCATGAGCCCCACCCGAAGAAGCTTCGCTTGCGTTCCGGCGCATATCCTTTCAGCTTCGGCGCAAGTTCCTTTTGCAACATGGCCCGCGCGCGGTGCAGCCGGACCTTGACGCTCCCCTCGGTGATGCCCAGCGCCTGCGCCGTCGCACGGACATCCATCTCTTCGATGTCCCGCAACATGATGACGTTACGGTAAATCGCGGGGAGCTTTTGAATGGCCTCCCGCAGCAGCGCCGCCAGTTCCTGCCGTTCCAGAGCCTGCAGCGGCACCTCGCGCCAGCTTGTGAGGATCGCCGGCGTGTAGTCGCCGGTCACCTCGTCGGTGTCCGCTTCCAGGGAGTCCTCGCGCAACGTGCGGAGCTTGCGCAGCCGCCCCAGCCCCTCGTTGCGCGCAATCGACAGAACCCACGTCCGAAACTGCGACTCGCCCCGGAACAGCCGCAGGTTCTGGTAAACCTTAATGACCGTCTCCTGCGCCGCATCCTCCGCGTCGGTTTCATTTCCCAGCAGCGATAGCAGGAGAAAGAAAATGGATCGCTCGCAGGGCCGGATAAGTTCGTGGAACAGCTGCTTCTCGCCCGCCAGGATACGGCGAATGCACTCTGCTTCGAACTCCGGGCTGGAAGATGTCGGCACAGGGCTCAGGGGCGACGACCGGCTCAGTAAATCAGGCGCCGAGATTCTTACTTGAGACTATACCTTCCACCCCTGGCATCTTAGTTTTGTCCGCTGCCGCAAGCCCGTGGGTAGCATGAACATTTCTGAACTTGCTCGATTCTTCTGTCAAAAATGGTACAGTTGGCTGTACACTCTGCACGAGGAGACCCATGGCCGGCGACATTCAACTCACTTGCAGCGATTGTGGGCAGGACTTTACCTTCACCGCTGCTGATCAAGCGTTCTTCCAGGAGCGCGGCTACTCGACCCCGAAGCGGTGCAAGCCCTGCCGCATGGCGAAGAAGAACGACCAGGGGGGTGGTGGCGGCGGCTACCGTTCGGCTCCGGCACAGGGTACACCCGTGATCTGTTCCGGCTGCGGTCAGCCAACTACCGTGCCGTTCGAACCTCGCGGCGATCGCCCCGTCTTCTGCCGGGATTGCTACCAGTCCCGCAAAGGCAGCAGCGCGGGCGCAGGCGGCGGTCGATCGCGCGGTCGTTACTAGCCTTCATCCCAAACATCCGGCTCTTCCCCACGATCTGGCCGGATCTCAACTCCCCAACAAGCCTCAAGCGACTCCATAGCGGCGTGCGATTTGGCCCCCTTCCCCTCTGGCGCAACTTGAACGCCATTGGTGTGTCGAACAAGGGCGCACAATCGATTGCGCCGCTCCGGGTCGCACTCCTCCTTGCGATGATGGTGGGCGTCTCGTCTGCGCAGGGGAAAGACGGAAACGCATCCGGCTGCACGTTGCGCATTCACGTGGATGGGTTTCGCAACACCCGCGGCAACCTGGGAACTGTCGTCTTCGCCTCCCCCGACGGCTGGCCGGAGAGCCCCACAAAAGCCTTCCGCCGCGGCCCCGCGCCCATCGATCCAGCGAGCCGGACTGCGGTTGCCGTGTGGGCCGACCTTCCGCCGGGCAACTATGCCGTCGCCGCCATCCACGACGAGAACAGCAACGCGAAGCTCGACCGCAATATGTTCGGAATACCGCGCGAAGGCTTCGGCTTCGCCAACAATCCGCACGTCGCGTTGAGCGCGCCCTCGTTCGACAAAGCGGAGGTGCACGTCGGCTGCCCCGCCACCGAGGTCACGATTCATCTGCAGTACAAATGATCGCTGCAGTTGCGCTCTGGCTACTTCTCCCCTGACCGGAACTCCGTCCACGGTCCCGCCGGCATATCTTTCAGCACCGGCTTCAGGTACGCGTACTCCGGGTGGCCATTAAGAAACTCCGCCGCGTGGAAGTCTTCGCCGCACGGATGCCCTGCGTGCGCGATCAGAGACATGTTGGCTGCGAGATCCGAGTCGGCCACCTTCCCCGTGACCGCTCCGGCCGGGTAGTACGAGCCCCACTCCCACTCGGGAATCCCCGCCTTCACGGTGTCCACGTGGCCGCAGAGCGTGCGTTCGTTCGCCCCGGTGCCCCCGCTGTAACTGTCCTCGTGATCGGCCAGGAACTGCTCCGCCATCTCCACGTCGATGCGGCCCTTGGCCCCCGCCATCTTCTTCTCCCAGGTCACGCGCCGCGCATTCTCTGAGGCGGCAAGATTCTTGGGATCGAACTCCGGCGTGTCTTCCTTGATGACCTTCGGATCGCGCGCAAAATTGGAGCTGACAAAGTAGCCGTCCTTCGAGCGCCACAGCGGCGTATTCTTCAGGCCCAGCTCGAGATAAGCAACCTCTCCGGTCTTGCGGTCGCCGATCAGCCAGTCGTTCGCATAGCCGCCGTTGTTGCCATCCTTAATGATGGAGACATAGTCATCGATCGAGGCCGCATACTGCAGCGCCTTGCGCGAACGCACGAACTCCGGCTTGCCCTCGGGATCCCAGCCCTCGAACTGAGTAATCGTCGTCTCCGTGATCATCATGCCCGCATCGTTCACCCCAAAGTCGTCCTGGCTGGTGATCACGCCCGGCAGGCCGTCCATGAGGATGTGGTGGCCCCTTGCCGGAATGATGTCGAAGATGATCGTCCACCGCGCCCCCTCGGCATAGCTCGACCAGTTGTTGTGGGCGATCACAATCTTGCCGTTCTTGGTGTAGCTGCCCGTCGCGATGAAGGCGGAACAACGCCCCTCCGGCACGATATGCGGCGCATTGGCGGCCTTCTCCCGCTTGTTCAGCCAGGGCACGTAGTACTCCGGCAGTTCCTCCATGCCGTTCAGCGCCACCACGTCCCACACGTCCAGCTTGGAACCCTTCGACTGCAGGCCCTTGGCGATCCCGGTCAGTTCCTGCTGATACTCGGCCTCGATGTGCGGCCAGAGTTGCGTGCGCGCCGCATCCCGATAGAAGGACCAGTCGCGCTTCGTGGAGTGCGCGGTCTCCACCTTGTAAACGCTCACTATGTCCTCGATCTCAGCGGTGAGCAGTGCTCCATGCTGAAACCCGACCTGCGCAGGCGTTCCCTCCAGGTGCACAAACGTCCATCCGCCCTTCGCCAGGCGGTACCCATGCCCCGATGCAGCCGTCTCCGCGGCATGCGCGGACAGGTTCGTTGCGATCGCGAGAGACAGAAAGGAAACCAGTGTCAGCAGGTTGCGGCGAAGCGCCATGAATCTCCTCCGGGATTGAGGTGAAGATAGCACACCGCTGGCGATCCGCCGCCGCGCGCGAAGGCCCGCTAGGACATCCGCTCAGATTCGGTTCAGCAGGCGTTACCGCTTCTTGACGGGCTTGGCGGCCTTCTTCGGTGCGGGCTTGGCTGCCTTGTGCGGCTTCGGTTTGGCGGCCGGCTTGGGCGCCGCTTTCGCAACAGGCTTCGCGGGCGCCTTGGGCACAGATTTGTGCGCGGGCTTGGTATGAGGCTTGAGCGCGGCCTTCTTCACAGCGGATTTCGCGGGAGCAGCGGTCTTGGCAACCGGAGCCGGCTTGCCTTTGCCAATGGGAGCTTTTACCGGAGCGTGTTTCGCCGGAGCCGCCACAGCCTTCGTGGGCGCAGCCTTCACCGGCGCAGCAGGGGCCTTCGCAGGCGCTTTGGCCGGTGCTGCCCCCTTCGCGGGGCCATGCTTCTCCGGAACCGGCGCAGGTTTGGCAGGAGCCGCCGCTTTGGCCGGCTTCGCTTCTACAGCGGCAGCCCCCTTCGCAGCCTTGCCCCGCTTGGGAGCCGGCTCCTCTTCCTCGTCCTCGGACTCCTCGTCCTCGCCGCCCTCTTCTTCCTCTTCTTCGTCGGCTCCCTCGTCCACATCCAGGGGGATATCGACCTTGGGCATGCCGAGCCCGATATCATCATCGTCCCCGCCACCCATATCGTCGAGATCTTCGTCGCCGGACTCCTCGGCCTCTTCCTCCTCCTCGAAGTCCTTGACCTTAGCCTCGGCACGGCGGCCGCGGGTCCGCTTAATCGTGATCTGCGGTGGCGGAGCCGGCGGGGAGTACGGCTCCAGGAAGGCCTTCATCTCTTCCGGGGTCGTCAGCTTCCCGTCAATCAGCTCCAGGAAGATGACATGAAGAATCTCGTTGTAGTTGGCCAGTTCGGGCCGGATCCGCATCTCCTGCAGCAACGTGTATGGGATCTTCTGACGAACCTCCGGCCATACCTTGAGGAAGTTGTGATAGCGCTCCTTGACCGCGGGATCCTTCGACGTAAACCCAAGCCAAAGAACCGCTTCCGGGTCATAGCTCGTAAACAGCTTGAAGCTCGCCGAGGGCGTCTGATTCTCCTTCGCCAGCAGAACTTTGGCAAATCCGGCGGCCAGGCTGTCCAGGCTGTTCCACTCTTCCACGAATCCCGGCCGCAGCATCTCCTTCTTGAGGGCGGCCAGATCCTTGGGCGGCATCTTGGAGGTCAGCAGCTGCATCTGCGCGGCCGAAGTGTCGGCATGGACGCCCTGCATCAGCAGCTCCACCACAAGATCGTGAAGCGCCTTCAGCCTGCCCTCATCGGCCTTCGCGGAGGTCCAATGCGGGTCCAGGACCTTCATCCAGCCTTCTGCCTCCAGGGCCTGCATGATCCGCAGCGCGTCGTCTTCGTGGCCAATCTGCTCCAGCTCCCGGCGGCGCTCCAGCTCTGACAGATACTGGATCGTCTCCTCGGCCTTGGCGTTCTCATAGCGCGTCTGCGTCTTGGGATCCATCTCCCAACCAAGCCGCGCCCGCAGGCGGGTCGCCCGGATCATGGTCCCGGGATTTTCAATGAACCCGTAGTTTGAAACCAGGCGCAGCGCCCGCGCCTCAATATCCGCCACGCCGTTCAACGGATCCATCAACAGGCCGAACGATCCCTCGTTCAACGAGATGGCCATGGCGTTCACGGTGAAGTCACGCCGGCGCAGGTCTTCCTGGATGGACGCAAAGTGATAGGTCGGCTGGCCCGGCTTCTTGTACTCCACCGAGTGCGTGCTCACCACATCCACGCGGACGGTGCCCGGAAAGCATAGATAAAGAGACTGCGAGGGCGCATCCTCCCCCCATACCTTGCCGCCAGCCTTCTCGATTATTTTCTTCAACTTGAGCGCGTTCCCATGAACCGCTACTTCAAGGTCGCGAACGGCGTGGCCGCTGGTCAGGTCGCGGACCGCATCGCCGGTCAGGAACAGGATCATCTCCGCTTCGCGCGCCGCTTCCCGCAGAAGACCCAGGGCGTTCCTCTGGTCTGGAGAAAGCCGGTTTTCCAGAAGGTAAATGTAATCGGGCATCCCGCTCCCTTGTTCTCCCTTACAAGTGCCTGATGCAGAACCTCTTACGGAGTGACGGGCACAGTAACAAAGGTGTACCTTATCACAACCGGCCAACCTTGGCTAGACGTGAGTCTGATGCGGCCCACGCCTGTCAGCGCTCCTCCAGCACAGCACCTCCCGTCTCGGAATGGGACGCCGGTGCCGCGCCACGGTTTCATTTTGTGATGCCTCGCCTGACCCAAAGTTGCAACACGATTGGTGCACTCCTGCAGCGTCGTGCGACAATCCTTGACGATGGCCTCGCAACGCAAGCCGGTGATTGTACGGAGGTTTACCCGCGACTGGCTGGCGGGCTATGCCCCCTCCGTCTTTCTGTCGGACGCGCCCGAACTCGAGGTTCTCGACACCGCCGGCAAGGTTCTGCGGCTCGCCTGGAACTCCATCAAGTGGGTCTGTTATGTCCGCGATCTGGCTGTCTCCCCTGCCGACCAGGGGAATCCCGAACGATTGATTCATAAGCGTTTTACCATCAGGCCCCGCACCGCCGGCCTGTGGCTCCGCATGACGCTGCAGGATGGCGAAGAGCTCGAGGGCCTGGCGGCCAATGACCGCACCCTCATCGACGGCGCAGGCCTGCTCTTGACTCCACCCGACCAGCGCTCCAACACCCAGCGCATCTTTGTGCCGCGCAGCGCGATTCAGTCGCTGGAGGTGGTAAGCCTGATCGGAGCGGCCAGGCGCCGCAGCGCCGAAGCACCCCAGCCGGAGCTGTTCGGGGGAACTGAAGACTAGAAGCAACGCCGCAGGAAGAACCACTCCGCCTGCTCCGTTACAATCGACGCGATGAAGTTAGGCGAGCTGGCAAGTCGGCTGGGTGCGGAGCTGCGCGGCGATCCCGCCGTGGAAGTTACAGGTGTGAAAGGGATTGAGATCGCGGGTCCCACCGAAATCACCTTCGTTGCCAATCCCCGCTACTCGGCACTGGCCCGAACTACGAAAGCCGCGGCCGTTCTGGTTGAGCCCGAGTTCCCTGAGATCGACAGGCCCACTCTGCGCCTGAAGAACCCCTATCTCGCGTTCTCCCGGGCGTTGGGCCTCTTCTACCAGCCACCGCTGTATCCTCCAGGGATCCACGAGACCGCGGTCATTGACCTGAGTGCGCAAATCGGCGAGGGTGCCCACATCGGGGCGTACGTGGTCATCGGCGCCGGGGTCCGGCTTGGGCCCCACGCCACACTTCTGCCCCACGTTGTGCTCTATCCGGGCGTTCAGGCCGGGAGCCACCTCTTCGCCCACGCCCATGCCGTCGTCCGTGAGGGTTGCGTCCTCGGCGACCATGTCACCCTGGAAAATGGCGCCATCGTCGGAGCCGATGGCTTTGGGTTTGCCAAGAACGAGGCGGGCCACTGGGAGAAGATCCCCCAATCGGGCCCCGTGCGGCTTGGCGACCGTGTCGACGTTCAGGCCAATGCCTGCATCGATCGCGCCACCGTAGGAGCCACGGAGATCGGATCCGGCGCCAAGATCGACAACCTCGTCCAGGTGGGGCACGGCTCCCGCGTCGGCGAGAACACCCTGCTCTGCGCCCAGGCAGGACTGGCCGGCTCTTCCGTCGTGGGCGACAACGCCATCCTCGCAGGACAGGCCGGCGTCGCCGGCCATTGCGAACTCGGCGATGGCGTCATCCTCACCGCGCAGTCGGGGGTCTCGCACGATGTTCCCGCAGGCAAGATGCTCTCCGGCTCGCCGGCCTTCGACAACCGCATCTGGCTGCGAGCCGTTACCATCTTTCAGCGTCTCCCCGAGTTGCTCAAGCGCCTTGACCGGCTGGAGAAGCGGGTTCAGGCCAGCCCCGAGCCGGACGGAAAGGTCGCCCAGGAATGAAACGCTCAATCAAGATCGTCACGGGCATCGCGGCCGCTCTCTGGTTGGCCGGACCCATCGGATGCCATTCCTATCACGTCGACATGACCGTGGAGAATCGCACTGGCGGCCCGATCCGCCTGCTCGAAGTGGATTACCCCAGCGCCAGCTTTGGCGCCGACAGCCTGGATGCCGGGGCGGTGATGCACTACCGCATCCAGCTCTCAGCCAACGGCACGCTCAAGGTGCAGTACACCACGCCGGACAATCACCAGGTGCAGATACAAGGTCCAGCCGTCACCCAGGGGCAGGAGGGCAAGCTCGCCATCATCCTCCAGCCCAGCGGCAAGGCCGACTTCAATCCCGAGCTCAAGCCCATCTCCATCCCCCAGAGCGGTAAAGGTCCTGAGCAATAGATACACCGGGCACCCAAAGCACGACTCCAGAAGAGGTGCCTGAAATGCTGCCGTTACAATCCCTCCGTAGGATCCGAACGGATATGCGGCGGCAACTCCTGAGATACCTCCTCCTCGCGCTGTTTGTAGGCGGTCCGGCCGCCCTTACCGCCCTCGATCCGAACTCCCCGGCTCCCGACAGAATTCCCTTTCAACCCTTGCCGCGCATCCAGGTCCACCCCGGCGGCCATTTCTTGCAGACCCAAGACGGTCGCCCGTTTTTCTGGCTCGGCGACACCGCTTGGGAACTCATTCACCACACCACCCGCGAGGAGTGCAGCTACTACCTCAAGACCCGCGCCGAGCAGGGCTTCACGGTCATCCAGACCGTGGTGCTCTCGGAGTTCGATGGCGTTACCAAGCCAAGCGCGCTCGGCGAGTATCCCCTGATCGACCAGGATCCCTCCCGTCCCAATCCAAAGTACTTTGACCGCGTGGTGGAGATCGTCGACGAAGCCGCCTCCCGCGGACTCTATGTGGCGCTCGTCCCGGTCTGGGGCGACAAGCTGACCGCTCCCTGGGGCGCTGGCCCGCGGCTCTTCACCACGCAGAATCTGCCCGTCGCCCGTGAGTTCGCGCGCTCCCTGGCGGATCGGCTGAAGGACCGCACGAACCTCCTCTGGATCTTGGGCGGCGACCGGCCGGCCCGCCTCGAGGGGATGCACAACGACTACCTCAAGCAGATGGCGCAATCGGCAGGGTTCCGTCCCGACCAGGATTGGACTCCGATCTGGCGGGAGCTCGCGCGCGGGCTCGAAGACGGGCTGGGCCGCAAACCGGTCATCGTCTATCACCCGCAGGGGGGCCCGGAGTCCTCCTCCGTATTCCTTCACCACGAAGATTGGCTCTCACTCAATGGCATGCAGAGCGGTCACGGCGGCGGACATGACGTTCCGGTTTGGAATTGGATTGCGCGCGACTACTCCATGACGCCCGCCAAGCCGACCCTTGATCTGGAGCCGAACTACGAGGATCACCCTTACAATCCCTGGCCGGAATGGGATCCCTCCACTGGCTACTTTCGCGACCACGACGTGCGCAAGCAGGTCTACCGTTCCGTCTTCGCTGGAGCGTGCGGCGTCACCTACGGCCATCACGCCGTGTGGGGCTTCGTTGGGAAGAGCAACCCGGTCATCAACCATGCCGATCGGGATTGGATCGATGGTCTGCAGCGTCCCGCAGGCCGGCAGATGCATTACCTGCGCGCACTGATGGAGTCTCGTCCGTACTTCACCCGCATCCCGGATCAAAGTCTCATTGCCTCCGATCCTGGAGAGGGCGGAAACCACCTCCAGGCGACGCGGAATCGCGAAGGCACCTACGCCTTCGTCTACTTCCCCACCAGCGATCTCACCGCCAGAATCGATCTGAGCAAGCTGACGGGGAAGACCATCCGCGCCTGGTGGTATGACCCGCGCACCGGTGTCGGAGCCCCGATCGCCGTCGATGGCAAAAGTTCGAACCAGTCCTTCACCTCGCCGCCATACGGGCCGGACTGGGTTCTTGTCCTGGATGATGCCGGCAGGCACTATCCTCCTCCCGGCCTCGAGCCCTGGCTGGAGCAGTGACGCGAACCGACCAAAAGCAAAGGCCGCATCGCGATTCGCGATGCGGCCCTCTCTGTTCCTGCTTCCGGCGGCCTGCTTCCGGTCTCTATCGCACCACGCTCTGGAAGAGCGGCGAGCGCAGCAGGCTGGCAAAGTCGGAGTCCGACGCAGCAAAGTGGATCAGCAGCTTGCCCGAGCTGGAGCTGACATCCGTATCCGCCAACGCGGCTTTCTCTGAATCCGAGCCGCTCAACTTGCGCACCACTACGGCTGCATTCAGCAGCGACGAAACCGTCGCCGCCGCAAACGCGTCCCCTGTGGTGATAGTGAGGTCAAACTTCACGCCGTGCTGAAAGTCCATGCCGTACCAGGACACCAGCATCCGCTTCCGCACCGACTCGAAGTCCGCCAGCGACCCGGCCTCGCCGAGCAGCTGCTTCATCATCGTCTGCGTTCCCTTCTGGTCAAGAATGCTCCACAGCGGCTCAGAGTCCACCGAACGCATCGCGTCCATCATCGTGGAGTTGGTCAGCATGCTGGAGACGTCGCCATCCCGCGCCTCGAGCGAGGATTTGATCGCATCCAGGCCGCCGAAGACCATCGTCGACTGGTCGATGAAGCAGAGCATCATGCCGGTCTTGGTCATCGGATAGATCCGGTTGGTCCCGACCACCGTGGGCTTCACGGCCTTCTTCTTGAAGTTCGCGACGATGTCCTGCACCGGGAACTGCCCCTGCGCAATCCCCAAGGTCACCACCTCTTCGTTCTCCTGCTTGGGACGGAAGAGCGCAAAGGCAAGCTGGTCGACGTCGTGATTGTCGTTCAGGCCGGAGCGGCGCAGCGCCTCGTCGAACTGCTTCAACTCCGGCGGCATCACACGATCCCGCAGATCCATCGCTGTCTGCGAGTTCTGCATGGCGCGATAATCGATCACCACCAGCTGTTGCACATCGCGAGGAATCGCGGAACGGGCATCGGTGGAAAGCTGCGAAGCGTAGGCTGTAATTCCGGACGCTGCAATCAAGGCGCCCACAAAGACGGAAACTTTAAACGTGCGGGTGTTCCTGTACAAATCTCTTCCTCCGGGAGGGCGCTGCGAGGCGATTAAGGCAGATAGACCCAATGGTCATACGCACTCCCTTCCCAACATTCTACCTTCTAACCAATTCGACGCGGATCACGCGGCCGTGTCACTCATCCTCGCGACGGCCACGCCATGGGACTGGCAAGCCGGCCTTCCAGGATCTTGGTTGCCGGATCGAACTGTCCTAACTGACGCATCCACTCGGCTTCCCGCTCGCAGGCAGCCTCCGGAATCAGACCGATGACCTCCCCTTCGACCGGCGCCGTCTTGTGCCGCTGCGCCAGGCGGGAGACCTTCTCGTACACCTGCGACAGAGACGTGGCGTGGAAGTCCGTGATGTTCATGGAGAGCTGGGCGCGCCCGTGCGCCACCACTCCCATCGCCTTGACACCCTTCAGACCGCCGCCCGCCGCCCGTATCTCCTTGGCGATTGCGCGGGCCACCGCCACGTCCGTCGAATCGAGATAGATGTTGTAGGCCACCAGAAACTTACGCGCCCCCACGGCGCAGGCGCCCGCCGTAGGATGCAGGCCCGGACCGCCCACATCCGGACGCCGCGAGGCATCCTTCCGCGCAGATTCCCGCAACCCCTCGAACTGCCCGCGCCGCACATCTTCGAGATTGGCCCGGTCCGGTCGCGCCGCCGCTGCCTCGTAGAAGTACACCGGCACCCCAAACCGCCGCCAGATCTCGTTGCCCGCCTGCCGGGCAAGCAGCGCGCACTGCTCCAGCTTGATCCCGGAGATCGGCACGAACGGAATCACATCGGCCGCGCCGATCCGCGGATGCACGCCCTGCTGCACCGTCAGATCGATCAGCTCCGCGGCCTTGCCTGCCCCACGCACCGCCGACTCCACCACCGCCGCCGGATCGCCCGCCACCGTCACCACCGAACGGTTATGATCCGCGTCCATCGACCAGTCCAGCAGATGCACCCCCTCCACGCACATGGCGGCGACGATCGCCTCCACCTTGCGCGCGTCCACGCCCTCTGAAAAATTGGGCACGCATTCGACGATGGGAGTGGTCACTGGATTCATGTCCCGGTCAAGCCGTTCACTTCTTCACTTCTTCACTTCTTCGCTCGTTCGCTTCTTCACCGCTTCACTCACTTCCAAACCGTATACCCCACCTGAATCTGGATGCTCGCATTCACGCCGGGGTTATGATCGCCCAGCGACGCCGACGAGATATGCACCGCATTCACGCCCAGATCGATGGACCGGCGCGAGCGCAAAAAATAGTGAATGCCAACGCCTCCCTGTGGCGAAAAATTCCACACCGAGGTCGCCCCCGGCGTTCCGTGCGGAATCAACACGTCCGGCGGAAACTTGTGCGTGGTGTAGATCAGCCCGCCGGCGCCCTGGAACCACGGCTGCACCCGCTTCGATTTCGTTAGAAAGTTCCAGCGCAGAATCACCGGGGTCAGACTCACGCCGTAATACGTTCCACCGCCCACCCGGGCAATATACGTCGCGCCCTTGTATTTGAACGTCTGCAAGTGCGGAGCCGGTGTAAAAGCCAGCCAGAGCGGCATGATGTTGCCGGCAAGCTGGAGTTGCCCGCTGAGGAATCCCGGCCCCGGCTTCAGCACCGGCGTCAGCGTCTTCCCTACCTCCACCCCGCCCCACAGAAAGTTGAAATCGGAGCGGTCGCCCACGCCCTTGCCCCAGTTCAGAAACGGGGCAATCTCCCAGGAACGTGCGTTGCGTACTTCCGCAACCGGCGACTCCGCGGGTTCATCGACTGCTGCCGCCCCAGCCTCGCCCTGCGGGTATGCCATCAAGGAAGAGTTGCGAACGCTTTGCGCGAAGACCACTGCCGGGGCAGACACGAGGAGCAGCAAGCAAGCCAGCTTACGAATCAAAGAGTTTTCCCCTGTGCAAAACAGAAGGTTAAAAGCTCACACCTCAAGATTCCATAGAAAAGGCCGCCGAGATTGGCGGCCCTTGGATTTCGTCTGCGGAACCCGCCTCAGCCGGCCACCTGCTCCATCTGCTCGGCCGTCATGTCGAAGTTGGAGTAGACGTTCTGCGTGTCGTCGAAGTCTTCAAGCGCCTCCAGCAGGCGCATCATCTGCTTCGCGGCAACATCCTCCAGCTGCGTATAAGTGGACGCGATCATCGTGACTTCGCTGTTCTCCACCGGGATCTTGGCGTCCTTCACCGCATTCAGCACGGTCTCGTAGCTCGCTGGATCGGTGATGATCTCCCAGGTATCGCCTTCGTCGTTCAGATCCTCGCCGCCCGCCTCCAGAACGATCCCCATGAGCTGATCCTCTGAGGCCGCGCCCTTGGCAACCGCGATCACGCCCTTCTTCGAGAACATGTGCATCACCGAGCCGGTCGATCCAAGGTTGCCGCCATTCTTCGAGAAGCAATGCCGGATCTCGCTTACGGTTCGGTTGCGATTGTCGGTCGTTACGTCCACGATGACCGCCACGCCGCCAGGCCCGTAGCCCTCGAACGTGATCTCCTCGTAGCTCACGCCTTCCAGTTCGCCCGTGCCCCGCTGGATCGCCTTCTTGATGTTGTCGCCAGGCATGTTCTCGGCCTTGGCCGCCAGAATCGCCGTCCGCAGCCGCGGATTCCCGTCGGGATCGCCGCCGCCCGCCTTCGCGGCAATGGTGATTTCCTTGATCAGGCGGGTGAATATCTTGCCGCGCTTCGCGTCCAGCGCGCCCTTCTTGTGCTTGATTGTGGCCCATTTCGAATGGCCGGACATGGGAACCTCTGAATCGTCGTGAAATGCCGGTGCGCCAAGCGGTTCCGACCGCTTCACCGCGCCCCGCCCCTGCGAGTATATCACCGGGATGATTGGCTCTACCCCCTCCCGCCGCCTGGCCCACGCGCGAATTTCCCCCTCCCTTCGTCTGCACTCCCGGCCCTTCGTCCAACACAACAAGATCGTCTTCCGCACGTCGTCCCCGCGACATTCCAACCCCGCCAATCGTATAAACAAAGACAACGGCCCCCTATTCTCTGGCTTTTCGGATTTCCTTCGTACGCGCACCAGGAGCCCCCGTGAAGTCTCTCCTTTTTGCTCTTGTCCTTGCCTCCTTCGCCTGTTCGCCCGCCCTCGCCCAGGGAAACTACGAGATCCAGGTCTACGGCTCGGAGACCATGCGCCCCCACAGCACCATGGTCGAACTCCACTCCAACTTCACCGCGCAGGGGGCGCGCCATCCTCCCAACGGCACCGCCCCCACTTACCACGCCGAGCACGAGACCATTGAGATCACCCAGGGACTCACCGACTGGTCCGAGCTCGGCTTCTACCTCTTCACCTCCGAGCAGAGCGGTCTGGGCACCCAATGGGTCGGCGACCACATCCGCCCCCGCGTCCGCGTCCCCGACTCCTGGCGATGGCCGGTCGGCGTCAGCCTTTCTATGGAGGCCGGCTACCAGCGCGCCAAATTTTCGCCCGACACCTGGACTTGGGAGATCCGCCCCATCGTCGATCGCCAAAAGGGCCGCTTCTACTGGGCCATCAACCCCGCCCTCGAGCGCACCTGGCACGGCCCCGACGTCAACCTCGGCCTCGACTTCGCCCCCAACGTCAAGGTGAGCTGGGATTTCACCCGCAAATTCACCGCCGGACTGGAGTACTACGCCGACTACGGAAGCCTGCGCGACATCGCCTCCCTGCACGACCAGCAGCAGCAGATCTTCCCCGCCGTCGACCTCAACCTCTCTCCCGACTGGGAGATCAACTTCGGCGTCGGCATCGGACCCACGGCCGCCACCGATCACTGGATCATCAAGGGAATCCTCGGGCGCCGTTTCAACTGGGGCCACGGCGAACCCCACCCGAAGGCCAGCCAACCTTGACCTTGCTGACACACCCATGAGCAGGATCCTTTTCGCGACCATCGGCTCGCTCGGCGACCTGCACCCCTGCCTGGCCCTCGGTCTCGACCTCCAGCGCCGCGGGCACCACGTCACCATCGCCGCCACCCCGTGGTATCGCAAAAAGGTGGAGAGCCTCGGGATCGCATTCGCCCCAGTGCGTCCCGACTGGGACCCCACCAGCGGCGAGCTCATCGCGCAATGCGCCAACATCCGCCGCGGGCCCGAGATCCTCATCCGCAAGATGATCCTGCCCCACCTGCGCGACACCTACGCCGACCTGCTCATCGCGGCGCAACACGTCGACCTCATGATTGCCGGCGAGCTGGTGTACGCCGCGCCGCTGGTCGCCGAGAAGCTCCGGCTCCCCTGGGCATCGGCCATCCTCTCGCCCTGCTCCTTCTTCTCCGCGCACGACCCGTCTCTGCTGGTCTCCGCGCCGGAGCTGCTCCTCCTCCGCAACTCGGGGCTTCGCGTGAATCGCGCCATCCTGCAACTGAGCCGCATCTTGACCGAGAGCTGGTGGACACCGATCCGCGCACTTCGCTGCGCGGAAGGGCTGAGCCCCGGCCGCAATCCCCTTCTCGAAGACAAGTTCGCCCTGCCGCTGGTTCTGGCGATGTTCTCCCCAAGCCTCGCAGCGTCACAACCCGACTGGCCTACCCAAACGGTGCAGACCGGCTTCGTCTTTTTCGACCGCCCGCTCGACCCCAGCCCGGAAAGCGAGAGAATCCTGCAGTTCCTGGCAGGCGGTGATCCGCCCGTCGTCTTTACCCAGGGATCCACCGCCGTGCATCATCCCGGTGCCTTCTACCGCGTAAGCATCGACGCCGCACGCTCCATCGGCCGCCGTGCATTGTTGATTGGTGCGTCCCCACAGGAGATTCCCGCTGCCGCGGATGTTCTCGCCGTCCCCTACGCCTCATATGCGGAGATTTTCCCGCGGGCGGCCGCCATCGTTCACCAGGGAGGCGCAGGCACCACCGGCCAGGCCATGCGCGCCGGCCGCCCCCAGCTCTTCGTCCCCTTTGGCTGGGACCAGCCCGATCACGCGGCGAGACTGGGCCGGCGCAACTGCGCTCTCACACTCGCCCGAGCCCGCTACACGCCCGAACGCGCGGCCCGCGCCCTGCGCACGCTCCTTGAAGATGCCGGCTTCCGCCAATCGGCAGCCGCGATCCAAAAAGAAATGCAGGCCGAAGAAGGTCTCTCCTCGGCCTGCAACGCAATCGAAACCTTGCTGCGCGAAGCGTCTGCCACACCAGACACAGAACGCCAAGCAGCTAAATGCTAAAGCTAAAGCTAAAAGCTTCCTAGAACCCGTCGCTGCTGCTGTTGTCGAATCCACCTCCGCCATCGTCGAATCCACCGCCGCTATCATCGGCAATCTGCACATCGTCCACGCTGTTGTCGTATGCAGCAGAGTCGTCGGCCAGGTTCTGATCGTATCCGCCCTGTCCCAGGTCGTCGTTCCCCTGCGCCTCGCTGTTGGCGTCGGCGTTGTTATACCCGCCCGCCCCAGGATCATTGGTGGCGTCCGGGTTGTTGTACGCGGCATCGGAGAGATGCGTGCCCCCAGCCGTCCCGAACTGGTCGGAGGAATCGTGGCGTTCTCCACCCTCGTAGCGCCGGTCGCCGCCTCCGCCCGGACCATCGTAGTAGTTATTGACTACAGTCTCCTCGATGGGTCGCTCGAACCCGCCGCCAAAGCCGCCGCCCGGTCCCAGTCCCATTCCCGCCATGCCGCCGCCCCAACCGCCTCCGTATCCGCCACCGTGGCCAAAGCCGTGCAGGATCGACTCCACGCCCTCAAACGCCAGCGCTCCTGCCGCCACGCCCGCGGCAGTCTGCATCGCGCCGCGCAGAAAACTCGGCTGCCCCACCGGCGCCCCCACGTACTGCGGCTGCCCCGCCGGCGGATAATACTGCGGTTGCTGGACATACGCCGGCGGCGCCTGCTGGTAGCCGGGCACCGGCTGATACGGCGGAGCCTGCCCCGCCTGCTGCTGCGGAGGGGGAGGCGGCGCCTGCGCGGGCCGCGGGTCGTCCTTGTGCCCGAACAGCCCTCCCAGAAAGCTCGTCGCCTTCGCGGGCTGTTGCTGCTGCTGTGCCTGCTGCTGCAACTGGGTCACCTGCGCCTTGGCCTGTTGCAGAGCAATATCCTGCACCAACACTGTCTGCGCCAGGATGTAGAGCGCGTCCGGATTCGCGCCCAGCTCCCGGCCCAGCAAGTTCTCCGCATCCTGATCCTTTTCTTGCAGTTGAGTCTGGTTGACCCGTTGGGTCAAGGACATGAGCATCTGTTGTTCCTGGGGAGTCACTCAGAATTCCTCCGGCAGCAGCTACTTGATTGCTTCAGCCGCGCCTCCCGATTGAGACGCATGCCGCCCTCCGAAGTTGCCCTGCCGTCTCCAAGGTACGCAGCCGTCCGCGTAGCAGTTCCAGCGAGGAAATCTGTGCGTCTGCGGGGCGAACTTTTGAGGACGGGCAGCGCCTCTGTTTCGCCTTATCGCCGCCGTCCCTTCCCCCATTGTCTACTGCCGGTTACACTTTGTGACCCGCGTCACACCCTTTAGGTCAATGCCCTTTTGGTCATTGACCCCTGGTTACTGCTTTGCGTATGGTCAAAACAAATAATCCAGAGTTACCGATCGATTCGATCACCAGAGAGCAGTGGTTTCCTGCCTGTCCGGCGTGTGCCCCTGTCTCTCGCAAAGCGATCCAGCAAGACGACCAGGTGTTCTCGGAGGAAAGAGTCAGGCCCCTTAAGTATGAAAGCTCTCTTCCTTTGGTTTTTGGCCGCAATTGCCAGCGTGCCAACGTTCGCCGCCGTCACCGTAACCAGCCCAGCTAATGGTGCAGCCGTTACCTCACCGTTCGCGCTCAGCGCGAGCGCCAGCTCCTGCTCCTCGCAGCCCATCGTCTCGATGGGCTACTCGTTCGATAACAGTTCTGCCAACACCTTCTTTACCGGCGCCGCAGTCGCCACCCAGGTGGCCGGGCCCGTGGGTACCCACGTCCTCCACGTCAAATCGTGGGGAAATCAGGGTGCCTCCTGCGTTACCAACGTAACCATCACCGTGAACGCCGCGCCCAAGGCCGCATCCGCCTCGACAACAGCAGGCACCACGGATGTCACCGTGAGCAGCCCCGCAAGCGGTGCCACGGTCACCTCTCCGTTTGCGCTCTCCGCCTCCGGAACCCTCTGCCAGGGCCAGCACATCAGCGCCTTCGGCTACTCCTTTGACAACAGCGCCACCACCACCATCGTCAACGGGCAGACCGTCTCCGCCCAGGTGACAGGCGCGGCGGGCAGCCACACGCTGCACATCAAGTCCTGGGGACCGAACAACGCCGCCTGCGTGACGGACCTCCCCCTCACCATCGCCACCGGGGCGCCTGCCGCCACCACATCTGGCCCCGTCATTCCGGCTAACGCCATCGCCGACAAGGCCATCCAGAACCTGCCTAACTGGACCCAGGCCTTCGATACCGGCATTACCACCGGGGGCGCAAGCTCCTCGGGCGTCCAGAGCCTGGTTCCCACCCCCGCCGTCAGCGGCTCCGCGCGCAAGTTCGTCACCTCTTACGCCAACTACGGCGGCGAACGCTACTGGGTCCACTTCGACGCCGATACCGCCGCCACCAACTTCGTCTACGACACCTGGATCTACCTGGCCACCCCCATGAACGACATCGCCAACGTCGAGATGGATATGAACCAGGTGATGTCCAACGGCCAGACGGTGATCTATGGCTTCCAGTGCGATGGCTGGTCCCAGACCTGGGACTACACCGTCAACACCGGAACCGCCACCAACTTCAGCGATCGCTGGCTGCACTCCAATCAGACCTGCAACCCGCAGGCCTGGACGCCCAACACCTGGCACCACGTGCAGATCAGCTACTCGCGCGACAACTCCGGCAACGTCACCTACAAGTCCGTGTGGCTCGACGGCAAGCAGCAGGACCTCAACATCACCGCCTACTCCTCCTTCGCCCTGGGATGGGGATCCTCGCTGATCACCAACCTCCAGATCGACGGCATGACAGCCCTCCCCGGCGGCGCGACGGTCTATCTCGACAACCTCACCGTCTATCGCTGGTAATCCTCTCCCTCCTCCAGTTCCGCGCAAATAGAAATGCGGAGACCCGATTGGGTCTCCGCATTTCTATTTCAGGGAAAGTGTGGACTGGTGAAAAAGTGAACAAGAGCGCCGTTCTTCTTCACTCTTTCACTTCTTCACCTCTTCACTCGCCGTCAGGCCATCGCGAACGCCCGGATCGTCTCCTTGCGCACCGTAAGCTGCTCCACCAGGTCCGTCCGCACCTCGTACCCGCGCCCGGGAATATCCGGAATCTCGATCTCGCCCTTCGACGTGACCGTCACCTCCGGCTCAATGATGTCGTCCGCGAAGTAACGCGCCGACGCCGACACATCGCCTGGCAACGTGAAGTTCTCCAGCGACGCCAGCGCGATGTTGTGCGACCGGCCAAGGCCCGACTCCAGCATGCCGCCGCACCACACCGGCGTGCCTCGCTCCATGGCCGCATTGTGCACCGCAATCGCCTCGGAGAATCCACCCACGCGTCCCAGCTTGATATTGATAATCCGGCACGACTCCATCTCGATCGCCGCCAGCGCGTCCCGGCGATTGCGGATCGACTCGTCCAGGCAGATCGCCGTCTTCAACTGCCGCTGCAGCATCGAGTGATAGAAGAAGTCATCGTGCCACAACGGCTGCTCCACCATCAGCAGATCGAACCGGTCGAAGCTCCGGATCCGCTCCGCATCATGCAGCCGGTACGCCGAGTTCGCATCGCAGCTCAGCATGATCCCCGGCCAGCGATCGCGCACTCTCTCGAAGACCTCGAGATCCCAGCCCGGCTTGCACTTCAGCTTGATGCGCTGATAACCCGCAGCAAGCTCGCGCTCAATCACATTCATAAGTTCGCTGATGGACGATTGAATCCCGATCGACACTCCGCACGGAATCCGGTCCTGCACCCCGCCCAGGAGCCGCGACAGCGAAACCCCCTCGCGCTGCGCCTCAAGATCCCAGATCGCGTTCTCCACCGCGGCCTTGGCCATCCGGTTCTCGCGCACCCGCTTGAACAGATTCGGGCAGTCTCCCCCGTGCTCCACGTCCTCGGCCGCTGCCAGCATCGGCCCCAGCTCGTTCACAATCACCTGCCAGGCCGTGTCCGTCGACTCGCCCGAGAAATACGGCCGCTCGCCCGCCGTGCACTCGCCCCAGCCGGTCAACCCCTCAGACCGCACCTCTACCAGCAAGATCCGGCGATCGCGTGTGACCCCGAAGCTCGTCTCAAATGGGCGCACCAGGGGTATGTGGAGTTCACGAAGGATGATTCCATCAATTCTCATACTCTTGCTTGTCCTTGGAGTGTTTGGATGCCCGCTTCCAGCTGGGTTGTGGCTCCCAGCTCAAAAATCCCGTTTCCGTCTGCATCCCGTTGGAAGCCCACCACCGCCAGCCCCTTGGAAAACGCCTCCTGAAATCGGCGGCGATTCTCCAGCTGTACGGCAAGAGCCAGTTCGCGGTCCCGCTCGGAGGACTTCCATTCGTAGATGGAGGCGGGTACCGTGATTCGTTCCTCGACGTGAGGGGCGGCCACAGCGCGTCCCTCCAGAGTTGCCGTCACCCGCTCCGAGTCCAGGTACCACTCGGCCAGAAGACGATCCGTAGGCAATCCGCCCTGTAGTCGAGAAGAGGATACACCATAAAAATTCTCACGATAGTGACAAACGATCGCCCCCAGCTTGTGGATATTCAGGTACGCATTTTTGATCTCCAGCGGGTCGAAGGTCCACTCCATGTGCCGAATCCCCCGCCTAAGTGCCTCATCCCGTTGAGCCAGCTTCAACTTCGCCCCGACCCCGCGATTGCGGTACGCCTCCTTCACCGCCAGCATGTGCGAGTGAAGATACGGCCGTGGTTCCCCATCGGGAAATTTCTCCCCGCTCTTCACCCCCGGCAAAGACAAGGCGAATCCAATCATCGAATTCGCATCCCCGCGCCCCTCCGCATGGTGCAGATCGGTATCGAACGCCCCCACCACCTGCCCGCCCGCCTTCTGCATCACCAGAAACGCCTTCCGCGGCATCAGGTCGCTGGCGTCATACCCCCAGGTCTCCACCTGCAGCTGAACGCACGCCTCCAGCTCGTCAAACCCCTCGCACTCCCGGATCACGATCATGCCCGCTCTCCCGGAGGTGCACCTTCGCCGGAATTCTCGTATGTCCCGGGCTCGTGTTCCCTGTTCCCCGTTCCCTGCTTTTCTGCTCTCTGATCTCTCAGCCGCCTTTTGGCGGCTTCCCAGAGCTCTTCAAGCTCCGGAGCGGACAATTCCTCCAGTGGCTGCGTTGAAGCCAATTCCATCTCCCGGAACCTCTCCCGGAAGCGCAGATTGCACCCTCGCAGCGCCATCTCCCCATCCACGCCCAGGTGCCTCGCCAGGTTCACCACCGTGAACAGCAGGTCCCCCAGTTCCGCCTCGACCTCCGCGGTGCGGCCCGCCTCAACCTCGGCCTCCAGCTCTGCAACCTCTTCTGCGATCTTCGGCAGCAAATCTCGCCAATGCGGCCAGTCAAAGCCCGCCTTCGATGCCTTCGCACCGATCTTGGCGGCCTCGGCCAGCGCAGGCATCGCCCGCTGAACCCCGTCTAATCGCGAAACCGGACCTTTGGGCTCCACTACGCGCGCTTTCTCAAGCGCCTTGATCTCTTCCCAATTGCGCAACACGGCGGCCGACGACCCCGCCACGTCCGCGTCCACCTCCGCCACATTCCCCGCCGCGCGCGAGGCCTCCTCACCAAACACGTGGGGATGACGCCGGATCAGCTTCCGGTTCAAATGCTCCAGCACGTCCGCGATGGTGAAATGCCCCTCGTTGGCCGCCATCTCCGCGTAGAACAGCACCTGCAGCAGCAGGTCGCCCAGCTCCTCCGCCAGGTGCGGAAAGTCCCTTCGCTCAATGGCGTCAAAGACCTCGTAGGCCTCTTCCAGCGTGTATTTGCGGATGGAATCGAATGTCTGCTCGCGATCCCACGGGCATCCCCCCGGTGCGCGCAGCCGCGCCATGATCGCTGCCGATTCCTGAAATAGAATCCCCGCCCGCGCCGGATCGGTCGCTGAGCGAATTGGAGCCTGTTCCTTTTCCCTGTCAGGCTGGGATTCCATCTACATCCATTCTACCTGAGCCCCAACTCGACCCTCCCAACTCGAAACACGCAGCTCGCAACGGTTCCCATTCTGTGTTTCAATCGCCGGCAATCGAATTTCTGCTCACGTTCCCCCGCTGTAACGCATCCCAACTTCACCGGGCATTTTCGCCGGACTCGGTTTCTGGAGGGCGTTCCATGCTTCGGAGGCTGCTCCCACTCGTCCTGCTCTCGACCGCCATCGCCAGCGCCCAGCTGCCCGGCCCTCCCCCCGGCGTCTCGTTCCCGCGTCCCAATCTCAATGCGCCCCCTCCCCCCGACACCGCTCCCGCCGCGCCCCTCCCCGAACCGGTCCCCGTCGCGACGCCCAACCTCTCCAGCGCCGAGAGGCGCCAGGTCATCGAAACTGTTGCCGCGCGCCTCCGAAGCTCCTACATCCTGCCCGAGATGGCCCAGCAGCTCGCTGACTCCCTCCAGTCCCACCAGCAGCAGGGCGACTACGACAGCATCACCGACGGCGCTCTCCTCGCCGCCCGCCTCACCAGCGATCTGCAGGCCGTCAGCCGCGACCGTCATCTGCGCATCGAGTACTCCGCTTCCCGGCTCCCCGCCGAAGAAGGGGGCCCCAGCGCCGAAGAAGAGCAACAATATCGCCAGGAGCTGGTCCGCTCCAACTGCGGCTTCCAGCGCGTCGAGATTCTCCCCGGCAACATCGGCTACGTGCAGTTCAACTTCTTCGGTGCGCCCGATGTCTGCGGTCCCACCGCCGCCACTGCCATCAAGTTCGTCGCCCACGCCGACGCGCTCATCTTCGACGTGCGCCAGAATCGCGGCGGCGATCCTGCCATGGTCGCGCTGCTCCTCTCCTACCTCTTCGATCGCCCCGTCCACCTCGACGACCTCTACAACCGTCGCGAGAACAAGACCACCCAATACTGGGCCACGCCCGAGAAGGTCGCCGACCGGCTCCCCACCCAGCCCATCTACGTCCTCACCTCGCGCCTCACCTTCTCCGGAGCCGAGCAGTTCAGCTACGACCTGCACAACCTGCACCGCGCCGTCCTCATCGGCGAGCGCACCGGCGGCGCCGCGCACCCCACTCGCAATCACCGCATCAACGACCACTTCTTCGTCGCCACACCCGAGTACCGCTACATCAATACCGTGACGCGCAGCGACTGGGAGGGCCAGGGCGTCACACCCGACGTCCCCGCCGCCCCCTGGAACGCCCTCGTCGCCGCCCAGAAGATCGCCCTCACCCGCCTCGATCGCACCAGCGTCCATCCCCTCCCCGCCACCGCCATGCGGTGAATCGCAGTGCACAGTGATCAGTGAACAGTGGACAGTTACTGCGCAGTGACCAGCAACCGGTGATCAGGAAGCGCGAGAGTCAGTTCCAAGCTGACCACTGACCACTGACCACTATTCCCTATTCCCTATTCCCTGTTCCCTACTCCCTGTTCCCTCTCCACTGTTACTCTGCTCTCAATGCTCCACGTCTTCGCCACGATCTTTGCGGCCCTGCTGGGCCTCGCCTTCGGCAGCTTTCTCAACGTCTGCCTCAGTCGCTGGCCCGAGGACGAAAGCATCGTCCACCCCCGCTCCCACTGCCGCAGCTGCAAGCGTACGCTCACGTCGTGGGAGAACATTCCCCTGCTCAGTTGGCTTGTTCTCCGCGGCCGTTGCCGCACCTGTCACGCGCCCATCCATTGGCGCTACCCGCTCGTCGAAGCAGCCGTCGCCCTCCTTTGGGCGCTCGCTGTCTGGCGCTCCGACCAGGCCTCCTTCCCCGTCGAATTCGCCGTGGGCATGATGTTCCTCCTCTGGATCCTGGTGGCTCTCGCAGCACTCGACGCCGGCTATCTCTGGCTGCCCGACTTCCTGACCTATCCCGGCATCGCCTTCGGTTTCTGCTGGTGGGTCGTGCAACGCACACAGATCGACTTCGCGCTCCATGACCGGTGGACGCCTGAAGATCTCAAGCGAGTCGGCCAGCGGCTCCTCGGTATCCTCCTCGCCGCCGCCCTCATCGTCGTCATTCGCTGGATCTACTGGCTCTTCCGCCGTCAGGAAGGCATCGGCCTCGGCGACGCCAAGCTCATGGCGCTGCTTGCCGCATGGCTCGGCCTCCCCGGCGCGCTGCTCAGCTTCTTCTTCGGCGTTGTGCTGGGCGCTCTGGTCGCGGTGCCCCTCATCCTGACCCGCCGCGCTGCCACCGCGAAACTCCCCCTGGGCACCTTCCTCTGCATCGGCGGCATCGTCACTTCCCTCTGGGGCCGCCAGATCATCGCCACCTATCTCACCTGGGCCGGCTTCTAAAACTCGCCCTTCACCTCTTCACTTCTTCACCTCTTCACCCATCCACCCCTCCGTCACTCTCCCCTCATCCTTCACCCTGCACGCGTTATGCTGGCAACGCATATCACGGAGGACGATGTGGCCTCATCCCGGCACGGCATTGACTCGATCACGTCATCACTTCATCACGTCATCACGCGCTTTTTTTTCGCTTCTTCACTTTTTCACTTCTTCACTTGCGCATTCTTCACGTGCGCCTTCACCCCAATCCTCACGCTCACCTCTGCCGCTCAATCCGCGCCCCACACCGTCCGCCTCGCCATCTGCCAGATCCTCGTCATCGACAGCGACCGCGAGGGCAACTTCCGCCGCATCGAATACGCACTAGAACAAGCACAGGCGCAGCACGCCCAGATCGCCGTCTTTCCCGAATCCTCTCTCCTCGGCTGGGAGAATCCGGAAGCCCATCACCTCGCCGCGCCCATCCCCGGCCCCGACAGCGACCGCATCGCCGCCCTCGCCCGCAAACACGGCCTCATGATCGCCATCGGCCTCGACGAGAAGGACGGTGACAAGCTCTATGACTCCGCCATCCTCGTCGACAAGACCGGCAAGCTCCTCTGGAAGCACCGCAAGATCAACGTCCTCCCCGAGCTCATGAACCCGCCCTACTCCCAGGGCAAGCCTCAGGACATCGGCATCGTCGACACCGAGTACGGACGCATCGCCGTGCTTATCTGCGCGGACACCTTCACCGACGCCTACGTGGAGCGGCTCAAGTCCCTCCGTCCCGACCTCATGCTTGTGCCCTATGGCTGGGCCGCCCTCAATGACAAGTGGCCCGAGCACTCCAAAGAGCTCGAGGGCCTGGTCCAGCGCCGCGCCGCCCAGGTGCAGTGCCCCATGGCCGGCGTCGACCTCGTCGGCGAGATGACGCACGGCCCCTGGGCAGGATGGACATACGGCGGATCAAGTTTCGTCGCCGACGCCACCGGCCGCATCCTCCTCACCGCCCGCGACCGCGACACCGACCTGCGCGTGATCGACCTCCCGATTGGCTCACGCGCCCCACAACACTGATCGAACCAACAGCCTCACTGCCCTAAGGCGGGGAAATCCGATCTGTAGGTCGGGCTGCTCGAGCTGAGGTTCACATGACTCTGGATCGGCGTTGTCGGAGCGGTCGTCGTGGTCGCCGCAGCGGTCGTAGTGATCGTCGCGATGCCTGCCGCATTCAAAAACAGCTCCAGCAACAACTGCAGCTTCGCCGCCACGGGTTTGTCGCTGGTGGGAATATTCGGCGCCGAGAATGTCTTCTTGCTCGGACTGTAGTACACGTGCCGCGCTCCCGCCCAGCTGAACTCCACTGACGTGATCTTGGAGTCCGACGCCTCATTGCCCCAGATCGTAATGTGCGGATCGGTCAGGTCCTTCACAGCGTCGCCCTTGGCGGCCAGGTAGAGATACGGAACTGACGTGTTCTTCTTGTAATACTGCGTCTTCGGGCCAAGCGCCACGGTGCCGTGCACCTTCTCCGAAATCGAGTACGAGTCCTGAATCTGCGATAGCTTCGTCGTCATAGCATCCCCTCAGTGTGGCCGAAGTATACTTCACTTCTTCACCCCTTCACCTTTTCACCTCATCACCGTCCCTCCTCCACCCGACCAGCGATAATGCTCTCCAGTGATCCCACGCCGACTGCCGCGCCTGCCAAAACCAACGCGCAACAACATCTTCCGCTATGCGCTGCTCTTCCTCCTCCTGGTCCTGGCCGCCGGATGGCTGCTCGCCGCGCTCTCCCTCATCGCGCTCCGCGTCATCGATCCGCCCACCACCGCCGTTCAGATCGAGCGCCGCATGCAGTCGTTTTTCCACGCAGGCTCCTACAGCAAGCACCACACCTTCGTTCCCCTCTCCCAGATCTCCCCCAACCTGCAGCACGCCGTCGTCGCGGCGGAGGACGCCCGCTTCTTCCAGCACCACGGCTTCGACTGGCACGAGATTCAGATCGCCGCCGACGAAGACATGGAAGGCAAGCGCATGCGCGGCGCCTCCACCATCACGCAGCAGCTCGTCAAAAACCTCTTCTTCGGAACCAGCCGCTCCCTCCTGCGCAAAGCCGCCGAGTTCACCCTCGTCCCCGTCGCCGAGCTCGTCCTCGGCAAGCAGCGCATCCTCGAGCTCTATCTCAACGTCGTCGAATGGGGTCCCGGCGTCTACGGGGCCGAGGCCGCATGCGCCTACCACGACCGCACCACAGCCCGCCGCATCACCCGCGATCAGGCCGCCCGCCTCGCCGCCATCCTCCCCGCTCCCCTCAAGCGCCGCCCCGAGCGCATGAACCGCTACAGCGAACTCATCGAAGAACGCATGCGTCAGATGGGCTGGTAATCCCCAAGCAATACTTCACCCGCCCCCCATCCAGCCCCAAACCATTGCTTGCCCCGATCCCTCCCCGGTCCCGGGACGCAAATGCTCTTGACACGCTTTACCCCGCCCAGGAAAATCAACTCCTCGCTGCTCGGCTCGTTGCGGCGTCTTCCCCCGACTTCCGAACTCTGGCCATTAACTCCAACCGTGAGGACATTCATGCATACACCCGGCTGTGCAACTATCAAGAGCCTCCTCGTCGTAGGCGCCGTCGCCCTTGCCTCCTTCCCCGCAGCGGCGCAGCGCATCTCCGCAGATTCCCTTAAAAACGGACACTTCCCCCAGGTCATCGGCCACCTCGACGGGCACCCCGACAAGTCCATCCATCACCTCCCGGACTCCTCCACCCAGTCCGCAGCGAAGACCTTAGCCGCCGCCCGGCCCGTCGATCCGCCCCGGCCCATCGTCTCCCCATTCATGGTGCCCAGCTCGCGCAGCCACTCCTACAACTACGGCTACCTCGTGGGCGACAATCCCTTCTCCCATGAAGCCGGCGTCTCCACCGTCAAGACCTATCTCGTCCCCCTCGTGATCAAGGTGCACCAGGTCGCCACCGATTTCTCTACCGACGCCAGCGGCAACCTGATCTTCTCCGGCATCGTCGACCAGGACGCCACCTTCGATCCCACCCAGCCCGCGCCCGCCTGCCTGGGCAGCAAAAACAACGTTCCCTTCAACCTCGCCGTCCAGTCCCCTCTCTTCCAGAACCACCACTGGGTCTGGGGCGGCACTGACCTCGGCAATACCCAGTACATCGACGCCTTCCAGCGCGCCAACTACTGGAACGCCAACGGCGACGACCCCGGCAGCTACGGCCTCCGCCTCAACACCAAGGTCCTGCCCCCCCTCGTCATCGACTTCCCCAAAGGCACTGCCATCGGCATGCCTCAGTCCAGCAGCCTGCTCAAGTACTCCGCCTGCGCCCCCACCGTCCTCGTTGACTTCAACCTCTTCGACGAGTACCTGGACTACATCGCCCTCCCGCAGCTCGCCTCCTCCGGCGTCAACTCCGGCAACTTCCCCCTCTTCATCGGCGGAAACATCATCTGGGGCGCCGTCATCGGCCAGCTCCCCTACTTTGAAGGTCAGGCTGCCGGCTACCACAGCTACAGCAGCGTCGATCCCGCTCAGACCTACGGCGTTGCCGCCTTCGGCGACGACAACTTCATCCTCAACTGGCCCGACGCCATGGTCCTCTCCCACGAAATCTCCGAGTGGTCCAACGATCCCACGACCGGAAATGCCGTCCAGGCCTACAACACCAACGAGTACTACAACCTCGTCAACGACCCCACCGGACCCGTCTCCTGCCAGGGCAACTACGAAACCGGCGACGAGCTCACCGGCTTCTTCATGCCCCCCGTCACCGGCAAGAACGGATTCCAGTACACCCTCCAGGAGCTGCCCTTCTTCTCCTACTTCTACGGAGGCCCCTCCATCGGCGTGAACGGCTGGTACTCCAACAACAACACCATCACCGGCGACGCCGGCCCCGCCTGCAGCCCCTTCTAAACACCACCCCATCGCAGGGCCGGAACGGTCGCCCGGCCGCCCCGGCCCTGCTCTCCTCCCCGCCTGCTACACTCCTTCACGTCCCCGAACTCCCCGAAATAGCCGAACGCAAATTCACCACGAGGGTCTCCCCACGATGGCAACCGCCGCCTCCGCACCGCATACCCATGTCTCCCCTGAACGCATCATGCAGATGGCCTGGGGCTACGTTCCGCCCCTGCTCCTGGAAGCCGCCATCCGCCACCGCGTCTTCGACATCCTCGACCAGGGCCCGCAGACCCTCGAGCAGGTGCAGAAAGCCACCGGCGCCTCCGCCCGCGGACTCACCGCGCTCATGAACGCCCTCGTCGGACTCGAATTCCTTGCCAAAGACGAGCAGGGCCGCTACGCCCTCACCCCCGAAAGCTCCACCTTCCTCGTCAGCACCAAACCCTCCTTCCAGGGCGGCTTCATCAAGCACTCCAGTGAACAGCTCATCCCTCGCTGGCTTCACCTCAACCAGGTCGTCGCCACCGGCAATCCCGTCACCCCCGTCAACGTCGAAAGCTCTGGCGGCGAATTCTTCCATGAGTTCGTCCTCGACATCTTCCCCATGAGCTACCCCGCCGCCCAGACCCTCGCCGCCCACCTGAACTACGGCTCCTCCGGCGAACCCATGCAGGTCCTCGACCTCGCCGCCGGCTCCGGCGTCTGGGGCATCGCCCAGGCGCAAGCCTCCCCCCGCGTCCAGGTCACCGCGGTCGACTGGCCAGAAGTCATCGACATCACCAAAAAGACCTCCGCCCGCTTCGGACTCGCCGACCGCTTCCGCTTCGTCCAGGGCGACCTGCTCGACGTCAACTTCGGCTCCGGCTTCCACCTCGCCACCCTCGGACACATCCTCCACAGCGAGGGCGAAGAACGCAGCCGCAAGCTGCTCGCCAAGACCTTCGCCGCTCTGGCCCCCGGCGGCGTCATCGCCGTGCAGGAGTTCCTCGTCAACCCTCAGCGCACCGGCCCCGTCAACGGCCTCTTCTTCGCCGTCAATATGCTCGTCAACACCCAGCACGGCGACACCTGGTCCTTCGAAGAAATCGGCGCATGGCTCCGCGACGCGGGCTTCCGCGATCCCCGCCTCCTCGAAGCCCCCGGCCCCTCTCCGCTCATCCTCGCCACCAAACCATAAGCCGGCCGATGCGCAGCCTGCTAGGTCTGCACATCGGCCGGCCCGGTCCGGCGTACCTGGAATCTCTTCGAAAATATCAGCGCGGAATCGTGAAGTCAGGAAGCCGCTCGAACACCGGCCGGGCGAACAAATACCCCTGCATCAGCGTCACGCCGCAGTCGCGCAGCGCGTGATACGTATCGCACGTTTAGCCGCAATGGAATGGGCCTGCGCATCATGGACCTGGACACTAAAGCGGTGACCAGGCTGACCGACGGATATGACAACTTCCCGCTGTGGTCTCCTCGCGGCGACGTGATCATGTTTGCGCGCCTGTCCACTGGGAACTACGATTCCGGAGCAACCTACGACATCTACACCATCAGGCCCGATGGCAGCGGCCTCAAGCGCCTCACGAACGGAAGTGGCAACGACGCTCACATGACCTGGTCGCCCGACGGTGAGTCCATTGCCTTCGCAAGTTCCCGGATGGGCTTCAAAGACGAAGCCGCCTACACGGATGCGCCTCAGCCCTACGGTGAGATCTTCGTGATGCGCTTTGACGGCACCGCAGTGGAGCAGCTCACCGACAACCAATGGGAAGACGGCGCGCCCGCGTGGCAGGGAGTTCCGTCCCGCCCCTTGCAAGCAGGGCGTTGAAGCAGCCTCGCGTGCTGGGATCTCGTACCCCCAAAGAAGTGTCATTCCGCAGCCTCGCGCGCCGGGATCCTCATCAGCGGGTCTTTGCTGAAGCGAGGCGGAGGAATCTGCAGTTGTTCTTGCCGTTGCTCTCCAAGCGCCCGTCCAACCGCTTGCGGAACCCGTCGCCTAATCAGGCCCAGCAAAATGCCCATACCCCCAAAGAAGTGTCATTCCGTAGCCTCGCGCGCAGGGGTCCCCATCAGCGGATCTTTGCTGAAGCGAGGCGGAGGAATCTGCAGTTGTTCTTGTCGTTGCTCCCCAAGCCCCCTTCCAACCGCTTGCGGAACCCGTCTCCCAATCAGGCCGAGCAAAATGCCAATACCCCCAAAGAAGTGTCATTCCGCAGCCTCGCGTGCAGGGATCTCGTACCCCCAAAAGAAGTGTCATTCCGTAGCCTCGCGTACTGGGTCCCCATCAACGGGTCTTTTCTGAAGCGAGGCGGAGGAATCTGCAGTTGTTCTTGTCGTTGCTCCCCAAGCGCCCGTCCAACCGCTTGCGGAACCAATCAGGCCAAGCAAAATGCCCATACCCCCAAAGAAGTGTCATTCCGTAGCCTCGCGTACTGGCTCCCCATCAACGGGTCTTTGCTGAAGCGAGGCGGAGGAATCTGCAGTTGTTCTTGTCGTTGCTCCCCAAGCGCCCGTCCAACCGCTTGCGGAACCCGTCGCCCAATCAGGCCGAGCAAAATGCCCATACCCCCAAAGAATTGTCATTCCGCAGCCTCGCGTGCAGGGGTCCCCATCGGCCGGTCTTTGCTGAAGCGAGGCGGAGGAATCTGCAGTTGTTCTTGTCGTTGCTCCCCAAGCGCCCGTCCAACCGCTTGCGGAACCCGTCGCCCAATCATCACCGGTAAGCCCAGAGGGCGCCGCATCTGCTAAGGTGCTGCTGAGGCCATGCCCGCCAAGCCCAGACAGAAACCACCCCATGCCTTCGTCCTCGAGGCGCTCGCGCCCCTCCACCCCGAGGTCCGCCGCATGTTCTCCGGATTCGCCGTCTACCTCGGCGACAAAATCTGCTGCATGCTCCGCGACCACCTCAAGTCTCCCCAGGACAATGGCCTCTGGCTCGTCCTCTCCGACACCGCCGATCCCGCCGACCCCGACCTCCGCCGGCAGTTCCCTTCCCTCCGTCCCATCGAGCTCCTTCGCGGCAAAATCGGCCACTGGCTCCTCATCCCCAGCGACGGGCCCGACTTCGAAACCGAAGCCCTCCACGCCTGCGACCTCCTCCTCCGCCACGACCCCCGCCTCGGCCGCATCCCCCAATCCCGCCGCTGACACCCCCTCTCGGCCCTTGGCAGTTGGCCCTGGCTCTTTCGGCCCTTGCCCCTCGCCCCTCCCGCCCACCTGAAGAATTCGGACCAAATCGCTTCTTTTACTACATGTATGGTTCTGTTTAACCACGAATATTCGGCGAAACCAATCTTTCCAGACCTCATTGCTCCACTTTTTCCCGCCCGCGGCCTCCAGCCCCTTGGCCCGTGGCCCTCGGCCCTATTCCCTATTCCCTATTCCCTATTCCCTATTCCCTAAAAATCATGTCAATCCCCCTCCCTGTGGAAAACGCCCGCATCCTCAAGAAAGCACAGGTGAAATAAATCTCCCCAATGTTGGAGATTAATTCCCGGGATCTGTCATACTGGTATCAGAGTGAAGAAAGGCCCGCGTC
Organism: Acidobacteria bacterium AB60; assembly: GCA_008682415.1. Classification (GTDB taxonomy): domain Bacteria; phylum Acidobacteriota; class Terriglobia; order Terriglobales; family Acidobacteriaceae; genus Telmatobacter. Next base: position 61,256 of record VANK01000016.1, read on the forward strand.
TCGGCGCGGGCCTTTCTCTTTGGTGCCGCCGCCCCAGTCCAGCCTCGCAACTCGAGACTCGAAACTGGCAACTTGTGTTTCAAATCACATTCAACACGCAAAGGGCGCAAAATCGGGCCTAAGCCGCTGAGGAATTGAGAGATGCTCGTTTTTTTTGAGTGTGTGAGCGAAAACTTCAAATCGCCGGCAGCACCATCCGCAGCAGCAGAAATCCGGCCACGCCCAGGAAGAAAACCAGGGCCATGCGGATCCCGGGCTCGCGGTTGACCTCCGGCACCAGGTCGCTCGCCCCCACATACAGCGCCACCCCCGCCGAGATCGGCAGGCCGTAGGGCAGCCAGGAAGGCAGCAGCTCGATGACCAGCACCCCCAGCAGCGTCGCCACCGCCAGGCCCACCGCCGAGTAGAAGGCGGCCCTGCGGCTGCGCCCGCTGGCCAGCATCACCGACGCCATCGTGAAGCCCTCCGGCGCCTTGTGCAGGAAGATGGCCAGGAAGATCAGCCACCCCAGCGCGCGCGACACCACGAAGCCGGAGCCGATGGCCACCCCGTCGAAGAGAGCGTGCACGCTCAGCCCGCCCAGGACGGACCAGCCGGTGTGCAGGGAGACAAACTCGTGGTGGTGGGTCTCTTCCCCGTAGTGGAAGTGGGCGTTGATGGTGTGCTCCAGCAGGTGCACCACGCAGTAGCCGCCCATGATGAGGATGGGGCCCAGGACAGAGCTGATGCGGATGCTCTCCGGCACCATCTCGAGCACGGCGACGGCCATGAGGAAGCCGGCGCCCAGGGCGACGAAGTAGCGCAGGTAGCGCTCCACCCCGCGGGCCCGCACCAGCACCAGGCCGCCGGCGATGTCGGCCAGGGCGGCGAGGAGCCCAAGCAGGATGGAGAGACGGATCATCCGCTATCCGCTGTGGCGAATGTGCATCACGTCGCCGTCCTGGACGATGTACTCCTTGCCTTCGAGGCGCAGGGTGCCGCGGGAGCGGGCGTTGGCCTCGGAGCCGGCGTCGAGCAGCGCGTCCCAGCGAATGGTCTCGGCGCGGATGAAGTGGTGTTCCAGATCGGAGTGAATGGCTCCGGCAGCGGCGGGAGCCTTGGAGCCGACGGGCACGGTCCAGGCGCGGCACTCGTCTTCGCCGGCGGTGAAGAAGCTGATGAGGCCCAGCAGCTCGTAGGATTTCCGGATGAGCCGGACCAGACCGCTCTCGTGCAGGCCGTAGCTGGAGAGGAAGTCAGCGGCCTCGGCGTCGTCCATCTCAGCCAGCTCCGCCTCCACCTTGCCGCAGATGGCGGTGGCGCCGGCGTTGGGGCGATGCGCGACCTCGTCGAGCTTGTACTTGGCGACGGCGGCGTCGAGATCGGCGCCGAGCGAGGTGCTCTCGCCGATATTGAGGACGTAAAGGATCGGCTTCTGGGAGAGGAACATGAAGCCCTTGATGAGCTTCTTCTCGTCGGCGGTCATGTCGAGCTCGCGGAGGGGCTGCTCTTTCTCGAGCGCCTCCTTGGAGCGGAGCAGCAGGGCCTGCTCGCGTTCCAGCTCGCCGGTGCGCCCCTTCTTGAGGTCCTTCTCGACGCGCTCGAGGCGCTTCTCGATCTGGGTGAGGTCGCTGACCATCAGGTCGAACTCGACGTTCTTGATGTCGCGGAGCGGATCGATGGGGCCGACGTGGGGGATGGACTCATCCTCGAAGGCGCGCAGCACGTGGATGAGCGCATCGACGTTGCGGAGACTGGTGAGGAAGGCGGTCTCCTTGAGGGCCTCCTGGCCGATGGCGGCCACGTCGACGTAATCGACGGTGGCGTAGGTGGTCTTTTTAGGGGAGTAGAGGGCGGAGAGCTTGTCGAGGCGATCGTCGGGAACGCGGGCCACGCCGATGTGGGCCTCGCGCGGATTGGAGTAGCCGCGATCTTCGAGCTTGGCCTTGGTCAGGATTTTGAACAGAGAGGTCTTGCCTACCTGGGGCAGGCCAATGATGCCAGTTTTCATGCAGTTCGATGATAAATCAGGGGCAAGGGCCGAGGGACCAAGGGCAAAGAGGCGAGAGGCGATCGGCGTTAGAGGTACGGGCTGATTATGGGCGCGGCGAGGATGTCCATGGGCGAGTCGCTTGGAAAGCAAAGGCAAGAACAACTGCAGATTCCTCCGCTGCGCTACGGAATGACAGTCTTGTGGGAATGACAGCTCTTTGTGGGAATGACAGTCTTTGTGGGAATGAACCAGGTTACTTCTCCTAGGTTGGAGGTGCGGGCTGGTTATGTACGCGGCGAGGATGTCCATGGGCCAGTCGCTATCCCGGGCCGCAAAGCCGGGATGTGGGGCTGCATTTGTGCTCAGGTGAGGAAAGCAAAAGCAAGAACAACTGCAGATTCCTCCGCTGCGCTACGGAATGACAGTCTTGTGGGAGTGTCAGCTCTTTGTGGGAATGACAGTCTTGTGGGAATGTCAGCTCTTTGTGGGAATGACAGTCTTGTGGGAGTGTCAGCTCTTTGTGGGAATGACAGTCTTGTGGGAGTGTCAGCTCTTTGTTGGAATGAACCAGGTCACTTCTCCGAGGTTGGAGGTGCGGACTGGTTATGTACGCGGCGAGGATGTCCATGGGCCAGTCGCTTGGAAAGCAAAAGCAAGAACAACTGCAGATTCCTCCGCTGCGCTACGGAATGACAGCTTATTGAGGAATTACTCGTGAGTCTTCCGCAACGCGCGCGAACGGGAAGAGACGACGGTCCGGCCGGGGTTTCGTCGCGGGAAAAGAGCTTCCACTCGCCCCTGGGACGCGGCTATTCGTCCCCTGAACAGGTCATTTGATCCCAGATGTGCCTTCTCAACAACTTCCCCAAAGTCATTTGACAGATGGAACGACACTCGTGCAATCTGCCTGCAATATCCGCGGGTTCCCCGTTCGCCGTCCGCGGATGAGAAACATACTTATTTCCAGTTCAGGAGAACAGAATGAAGGTATCGCTCCTCCCCCTCCTGTTGTGTGCAGCGACAGGACTCGCGGTTGCACAGAACGCGGACGTGATGCCGGCGCAGCATGGGCCGGAAAACCTGAATGTTCAGAACGAACCGCCGATGCTCGGGATTCACTGGGCTCACGATTTCCAGCCGGGAGCGCGCGCGCAGCAGGACGCCAAGGCGGCGTTTGCGCGGCGCGGCGCGAACATGACCTACCACGGCGGCAAGATCATGCCCACGGCGACGACCCAGGCGATCTTCTGGGGCACGAGCTGGGGCAGCTACAGCGGCGACAAGATCACCGGGATTGATCAGTGGTATGAAGGGTTCAACGGATCGAACTACGCCAAGACCTCCGACGAGTACACGGGAACGAATGGGCAGGTAACGGCCACCACCACGCACCTGGGGCACATCATCGACACCTCGCCTTCGACGGGCGGGGGCAGCACCAGCACGATCTTGAACGAAGTGTGCAAGCTGGTGAGCCCGGACGCGAGCGGGAACGGCTACTACGCGGTGTATACCGATACGCCCCGAGGGAACGCGAACTACTGCGCGTGGCACTCGTATGGCACGTGCGGCGGCAAGCCGGTGCAGTTCGCGTACTTCTTCAAGCTCGATGGGGATGCCGGCTGCGATCCGCAGGACACGTCGGGGCTGCACTCGCAGGGGCTGGCGGCGATTGCCAACGTGAGCGGGCACGAGCTGTCGGAGGCGCGGAGCGATCCTGCAACGCCGGGCGCGTGGTACGACTCGTCGGGCGCGGAGAATGGCGACAAGTGCGCGTGGACCTTCGGGGCGCCGCTGGTGACGTTCTCGAATCAGACGCAGTGGAAGATCCAGGGCGAGTGGTCGAACGCGGCATATACGGCGGGGACTGGCTACCCGAACAGCTCGGGGCAGAAGGGCTGCCTGTCGGGCAAGTAGAAGCTGGCTATGTGGGGAAGAGGCCGCCTGCGGGCGGCCTCTTTTCGTCAGAAGGCGGATATTCCCTGCAAGCAGTGATCCGCAGCACAGATTTCAAGGAGAATCCGCGACCAAACTCCAGCATGACGCTTGCCGCGGAAGTTCTCTCCGATGTCGTTGAAGCCGATGGGTATCTGCACAAACTATTGGCCGCGGAGGCTGTAGACACGAGCGCGGCCGCGCCGGTGATGGGGGTGCGGGCGCGGCTGCTGCCGCTGTTGCGCAATTGCCTGGCGGACCGGCTGCTGGCGGTGGAGCCGACGGGCGCGTTTGTGAAAGGGACGGCGATCCGGAGCTGCGCGCACCTGGATCTGCTGCTCTCGATTGCGCCAGGGGTGGGGCAGTCGCTGCGGGAGCTGCACGATCTGCTCTTCTCGTTGCTGTATGCCTCGGGCTATTCGCCGTGGCGGCATGGGGCGGGCATCAACGTGCGGGTGCAGGGGTACTCGGTGGACGTGCTGCCGGGCTATCGGGAGAGGCTGGACAGCGAGGAGCATCAGCTCTACCTGCCGGGGCGAGACGTGGTGGTAAGGACGAACCCGGCGCGGCACAGCGCCCACGTGCGGTCGGCGAACCGGCTGGATGAGACGCGCATTCTGAAGCTGTGGAGCAAGCAGCATCGGCTGGATCTTCCCTCGTTGTACCTGGAGCTGGTGATTATCCGGGCGCTAGCGGCGCGGTCGTCGCCGTATGTTTCGGCGAACGTGTCGACGGTGCTGGAGTATCTGCGCGACGCGTTTGCGCATGCGCAGTTCGTGGATCCAGCGAATGAGGGGAACGTGGTGTCGGATCTGCTGACTCCGGAGCAGAAGCGGGTGGTGGCGGCGACGGCGCGAGTGGCGCTGGCCGCGCCGCGCTGGCGGGCGATTGTGCGGTAGCGGGTGACGGATGCGCGCCCGGTTCCCCGCCCTATGATGGGCAGAGGGAGAGGCGACGATGATCCGGGTTGGCCTGGTGGGATTCGGGATGGCGGGGCGGGTGTTCCATGCGCCGCTGATTTCTTCCGTAGAGGGGCTGGCGCTTTCGGCGGTGGTGGAGCGGCATACGGACCACGCGAAGGAGCGGTATCCCTGGATCACGACACACCGTTCGCTGGAGTCGATGCTGGCGGACCGGACGCTGGGGCTGATTGTGGTGGCCACGCCCAGCGGGACGCACTTCGAGGTGGCGCAGCGGGTGCTGGAGGCGGGCTTCCCGGCGGTAGTGGACAAGCCGCTGGCGACGAGCGCGCACGAGATCGCGGCGCTGGCGGGGCTGGCGAAGAAGCGCGGGGTTGCGCTGATTCCGTTTCATAACCGGCGGTTCGATGGCGATTTTTTGACGGTGGAGAAGCTTCTGCTGGATGGGCGGCTGGGGCGGGTGGTGGCGCTGGAGTCGCGGATGGACCGGTGGAATCCGGGGGCGACGCGGCGGGCGTGGAAGGATGCTCCGGAGGAGGGCGGCGGGGTGCTGCTGGACCTGGGGACACACCTGGTGGACCAGGCGCTGGCGCTGTTTGGGAATCCGATGGCGGTGAGCGCGGAGGTGCTGCGGGAGCGGGATGGGGAGGGCGCGAACGATGCGTTCACGGTGCGGCTGCGGTACCTGGGTTTGCGGGTGACGGTGGAGGCGAATGCGCTGTCGTCGCCGGCGGGAGCGCGGTTTGTGGTGCGGGGCACGCGGGGGAACTTCCGGAAAAAGGGCGTGGATCCGCAGGAGGCGGCGCTGAACAGGATCACGCAGATTCGCGGCGAGGGCTGGGGGGAAGAGGCGGCGAGCGAGTGGGGGATGCTCCACGTGGATGTGGAGGGCGGGATGGTGACGCGGCCGTTCGCGACATTGGCCGGGGATTATCGGCGATTTTATGCCGGGGTGCGCGATGCGCTGGAGGGACGAGCCAAGCCTCCGGTGACAGCGGCGGATGCGTGGCGCGTGGCGCGCGTGCTGGAGTGGGCGATGCAGAGCGCGGAGAAGCACTGCGAGGTGGAGTGCAACTGGAAGGGCGAGCCGGCTTAGGGCCGGCCCTCAATTGACCGTGAGCGTAATGGTGGTGGTGGGAGCCGGGTTGAAGGCAGGGGTTCCGGTGCCGGTGACGGTGTAGGTGTAGCTGCCGGCGGTGGTTCCGGGATTGCTGTTCGATCCTCCGGTGCCGTTGGTGGTGTGGGTGCTGCCGCACGCGGAGATGCCGAGGAAGGCGACGGCGAGGATGAGGCCGCCCAGGAGCGACTGCCAGCGGCGACGGCGTGCGGGAATTCCGAAGAAGACAAGTGCGGCGAAGACGGCACCCGCGCTCGGCCAGGCGCTGAAACGAGGCGGCGTCATGGCGGCGATGGGAGCGGTGGTGTTGAACGTGATGGTGGCGGTGCCGCTTTTGGACGTCGTGGTGAGGGTCACGGGAGAGCCGGTGGTGATGGTGCAGGCGGGGACGTCGATGGCATTGGCAGGAGTGCTGGTCGCCGTGCAGGACAAGGCGACCGAGCCGGTGTAGCCGTTGCCGCTGGTAACGGTGACGGTGGACGTTGCCTGGTTGCCCGGCGTGACCGCGGCGGGGGCTGTGGCGGTGAGCGAGTAGCTGATGGGGGAGACGGTGATTTGGACGCTGTTCGAGGTGGTGGCGTAGTTCACGTCGCCGCTGTAGGTCGCGGTGAGGCTGTCGGTGCCGGTCTGGAGGGTGCCGGCGGCGATTTGGAACGAGGCTGCGCCGGAGGCGAGCGGGGCGGTTGCGCTGTAATTGCCGCCGTCGCTGAGGGTGACGGTGCCGGTGGGCGTGCCCGCGCTGCCCGATCCGGCGACCGTGACGTTGACCGTGAGCCCCTGGATCGAGGTGATGGACGTGGCCGAGGGGGTAAGGGTGACGGTGGCGGCGGCGCTGCCGTTCACGGCGCCCCAGTTGGCGACGAGCTGCGTGACATCGACGCTGCCCATGCCGCTGGCGAGATCATAGCCGGCCGTGGCGTCGTAGCCGGTAAGGAAGGTGTAGCCCGCGCCGTTTTTCTGGCAATTGGGTGTTCCGGCATTGCAGACGACCGCGTTGTTGCCGGCGGTGATGTCGTGGAAGATGACGCCTGCCCTGGAACTGTTGAAGAGGTTGTAGAGCTCGAGAGCGGCAAGGCCGAGCCGTGCTCCCGTTTTTTGTTCTACCAGCGCGAGCATGCCAGCGAAGGCAGGCGTAGACGTGGAGGTACCGCCAAAACCGATGAAGGCGAACTGTGGGTTCGCTGGGTCGCAGTTGTCGGTTGGAGTGGGTGTGCTGGAGACGGGGTCGTCGGTGCACACGAGCCACGACGCGGCGTCAACACCATTGCCGGAGAAGAGGGACACGTCGGGGATGTCGCGCGCGCCATCGCCGGGGACGCCGGCGCCGCGCTGCCAGGCGGGCTTGGGATATCCCGCCGTGCACGTCGCAGCGGTGACCGTGGAACAGGCGCTGACCCCGCCGCCTCCGGCGAGGATGTTGTAAGCACTCGCCGGAGGCGGGCCCTGCGCGGGGACATCATTGCTCACGGTGGTGTGGCTGATGGAGGAGTTGTTCCACACATTCTCGGGAATGTAGCTCTTCGCGGAGAGGTAGGGCGTGGAGGCGGCAGTTGAATTGGTGGTGCTCACGTAGGTTGTGAAACCGCCGATCAGGCTGGCAAAGTCGGTTCCGCCCACGGCGAGGTTGTAGGGCGTGGAGGCGAAGCCGCTCACCTGCAGGCCCTTGGCCGCGGCGGTCTCTGTGGTGTTGTCATCGCAGGCGGCAGAGCCATTGTCGCCGGTGGCAACCACCACCGCCATACCTTGCGACGAAGCCTGCTGCCAGAGACCGTTCAGCAACTGGTTGCCGGAGGTGCCGAGGTTCTGCTCGCACTCTCCGAAGCTGACGCTGAGGATATCGACCGCGTTCGCGCTGACCGCCGTCTGGATGGCGGTCTGCAGGGTGTTCGACGTATAGAGGGTGATACTGGCTCCCGGAGCGAGGCCTCCGGCGATCTCCACATCGAGATAGGCTTCGTCGGTGTCGGCGCCCGCAACGGCCACCGGGGAAATGTTGTTGATGGTGGGAGCGGTAGTGTCATTGAGGAATCTGCTGCGATAGTTGACCACCGTTGCGGGGTTGATGAGCGCATCCCCCACGATCCCGATGCTGACGGTCGAGCCAGTGTAGCTGGTGGCGCCGGAAGCAAAGCCCGCGTTGAAGCTGTTGGGGGTGTCGTAGATGGTCGCCGCATCGGAAGGAACCAGGTAGAGAGCGTAGCTGCCCGGCATGCCGGTTGTGAGCGCCGGCCGGGCTAGCGAAGGAGGCGCAGCCTGGGGCAAAAGCCGGTGCGAGGCTGGATCGAACTGACCGGGGGCCGAGGGCACACTCGCGGGCCGTGGGCGAATGGTATTGAGCTGGGCGACGCCGCTGACGACTGGTGCCAGAGCGGCGGGAATGCTCGGATCAGTGGTGTTCGCAAGGAACTGCTCGCCGTTGGCCTGGAAGGCGTGCATGGAGACGTGGAAGGCCTCCTCGACCTGCGCCACCGATCCGGAGAAGGCGATGTTCGTGCGCCCGGGGGGAATGTCGTCGATGTGGAAGCCATGCGACTGCAGCCATGCGGAGATGGCGTCGATGTCAGAGTCGGAAGGGCCGTAGAGTCTGCCGAAATCGTCGGGCGTAAGCCAGTGGTGAAAATTAGGCGAGGAGGGATCCAGCTGCTGGGCCATGAAGGCATCGAGGGCCGCCTGCTGCTGAGGCGAGCGCACGAGGACGATGCGAAGCGAGGTGAGCTCGGTGGAGGGGGGAGCCTCTCCCTGGTCAAAGTCAGGACGGGCGAGCGAGGGGACGTTACCGCGCAATACGGTGCGGGAGGACTCGTCTACGGGAGCAACGATGCGCCGGTCCGGCAGTTGCCCGGAGGCCGACACCGCGACGACTGAAAGGAATAAGGAGACCAAGGCAAGGCGGGAAGCCAAACGGAGGGGGAACATGGTTCGTTTTCTGACCTTTCCTGGGGAAAACGCGCAGGGTAATGGTAACTGACGGCTTGTGTGTCCTCTCTGATTACAAAAGCAGACAAGCACACTTCAAATCCCGCTTCTTGCACAGGATTGGATGACAGAAGCCTGCAAATCGAAGTCTGCCGGGAAAGTCATTGGGGAGTGGCCGTTTCAAAGGATGAATCATTTGCCAGCGAAGGCCGGTCTGCGAGAATGAACAGCAGCATGCGCGCCAGCCTGTTCATCACGTGTTATAACGACACGCTGTTCCCGGAGACCGGACGCGCGGTGGTTCGGCTGCTGGAGCGGCTGGGTGTGCAGGTGGAGTTTCGTCCGGCACAGACCTGCTGCGGACAGATGCATGCCAATACCGGCTTCCGGGGCGAGGCCTTTTCGCAGGCAAAGCGGTTTATCAAGCTGTATGTCGATACCGAGGCGGTGGTGATTCCCTCCTCTTCCTGCGTGGCCATGATTCGCGATCAGTACCCGGGGCTGGTGTCCGAGCTGGGGAATGCCTCGCTTCAGCAGGATTTCGATGCCCTGCTGCCGCGGGTCTTCGAGCTGAGCGAGTTTCTGATCGATAAGCTGCGTGTGGAGGACGTAGGCGCCTACTTTCCGCACCGCGTGACCTACCATGCCAGCTGCCACGGACTGCGAGCGCTTCACCTGGGCGACCGCCCCCTGCGGCTGCTGAAGCGGGTGCGCGGGCTGGAACTGGCGAACCTGGAGAACCTGGACCGCTGCTGCGGATTCGGCGGCACCTTCAGCGTGAAGAATGCCGAGGTCTCCAGCGCCATGTTGACGACCAAGCTGCAGGACGTGATGGCGACGCGCGCGGAGTTCTGCACCGCGCTGGACAACAGCTGCCTGATGCACCTGGGCGGCGCGCTGCACCGGGAGTTTGCGGCGATGCGCACGATCCACATGGCGGAGATCCTGGCCAGCACCGAAACAACTGTGGCCGAGGCGAGGGCATGAGCGCACCCGCCCAGCACCCGATCCTGGATCCGGCCGCGGCCCCACCCTTCCCGGCGGCGGCGCTGCCCGTGCTGCGCAACGCGCAACTGCGCAAGAATGTCGCGCACGCGACGGACGTGATCCAGGGCAAGCGCAACCGGCTGGTGGCGGAGAAGACGGATTGGACGGAGCTGCGGGAGTCTGCCTCGGCCATCCGCGCGCATACGCTGGAGCACCTGGGCGAGTACCTTGCGGAGTTTGAAGAGCGCTGCACCCTGGCCGGCGGCGTGGTTCACTGGGCGGCGGATGCTGGCGAGGCGCGAGAGATCATCCTGCGGATTCTGCAAGAAGAGAAAGCCGACGAGGTCATCAAGATCAAGACCATGACCTCGGCGGAGATCCAGCTCAACCCGTTCCTGCGGCAGAACGGAGTCCGCGCCTACGAGACGGACCTGGCGGAGATCATTCTGCAGCTTGGAGAGGATGAACCCTCGCACGTGGTGGTTCCCGCGCTGCATGTGAACCGGGCGCAGGTGCGCGAGATCTTTGCGCGCACGATGAATTTGCCCGAGCTGTCGGACGATCCGCAGGCGTTGACCGCCGCGGCACGAACCTACCTGCGCAAGATGTTTCTCACGGTACCGACGGCGATCAGCGGAGCCAACTACCTGATTGCGGAGACGGGCGGCGTGGCGATCGTGGAGTCAGAAGGCAACGGGCGCATGTGCCTGACGCTGCCGCGCACCATGATCACGCTGGCGGGGATCGAGAAGGTGATCCCGCGCTTCCGGGATCTCGAGGTCATGCTGCAGGTGCTGGCGCGGTCGGCGACGGGGGAACGCATGAACCCGTATACCTCGCTGTGGACCGGGGTGACGCCTGGGGATGGGCCGCAGCACTTCCACGTGGTGCTGCTGGATAACGGACGCTCCGCGATGTTGCGCCGGGAGATGGAGCGGCAGACGCTGAAGTGCATCCGCTGCGGCGCGTGCATGAACACGTGCCCGGTATACCGGCAGACGGGCGGACATGCGTACGGGTCGGTGTATCCCGGACCGATTGGCGCGATCCTGACGCCCCAGTTGCAGAAGCTGGAACATGCGCAGACGTTGCCCTATGCGAGTTCCCTGTGCGGAGCCTGCTATGACGTGTGCCCGGTGAAGATCAACATTCCCGAGGTGCTGATTGATCTGCGCGCGCAGGTGACCGAGAAGGAGCGCGCGGAGGATCGGCGGTTCTTCGATCCCATCTACGTGGGCATGCGGGTGGCGAACTGGGTCTTTGCGAGCGCAGGACGCTTCCGCCTGGCGCAGCGGGCCGCGCGCCTGGGGCTGCGGCTGTTTACGCGCAAAGACGGATGGATCCACGCGTTGCCGGGGGTAGGCGGGCGCTGGACGATGACCCGCGATCTACGGGGCTTGCCGCAGCAGACCTTCCGGGAGTGGTGGGCGAAGGAGCGCGGGCGATGACGGGATCGCGGCAAGCGGTGATGGACCGGATTCGCGCCGGGCTTGGCGGAGTCGTTGAGGACGGCGCAGGGCGCTCTGCCTCGCTCAAGCGGGATTACCGGCAACACGGAACGCTGGATGCGGAGAAGAAGATCGCGCTGCTGATCGAACGGCTGCACGAGTACGACGCGGAGGTCGCGGAGTGCGCGGAGCCGGAGTTGCCGGCCACGATTGCCGCTCAGATTGCGCGCAGCGGGCGGCGCGTGTTGGTTGCGCCGAGCGGGCTGCCGGCGGCATGGCTGGTCAAGGGCGCCGACTGGCGGGTCGATCATGAACTCACACATGCGCAGATCGAGGAGGCCGAGGGAGTGGTGACGGCGTCGTTCTGCGGCGTGGCGGATTCGGGGACGATTGTGCTGCACCACTCGCCCAGCGAAGGGCGGCGCGTGTTGACCCTGCTGCCGGACTGGCATTTGTGCGTGCTGCGCACGCGCGATGTGGTGGAGACGCTGCCGGAGTACTTCGCGCGATGCGCGGAGCCGCCCAGGCTTGCGACTTACATCTCCGGGCCGAGCGCCACGGCCGACATTGAGATGACGCGAATCAAGGGCGTGCACGGGCCGCGGTTTTTGAGCGTGGTGCTGGTGCGGGATGATGGGTAGATCCTAGCCGACGGCCTGCACGCATCCTTTACCGATGAGGTCTTCGACGCGCTCCACCCAGCCCTTGTCAGCGGCCACGTTCATTGATTCGGGCTCGAGGATGACGGCGTACTCGCCCTTGCGCTCAAGCTGCAGCATGACTTTGCCAGGGCCGGGGGCGGCCTCGGCGGCGGATTTGAGCGCGGAGAAGATCTCCTCCGAGGCGCGGTCGAGGTTGATGCGAATACGCACTCCGCCCGGCAGCTTGACCTTCACGTCGTCGAGGGCGTGGACCGCGCTGATGGAGATCTTGGGAGCGGAATCCTCTTCACCCATCAGCATGCCGCGGATCAGTACCGGCGCTTCCATCTTGAGCTGCTCGCAAAGGCGCTCGTAGTCGCGGGCGAAACAGATGACCTCGATTTTGCCCGTGGCGTCTTCAATGAGCCCCTGCGCGTAGAGCTTGCCATCGCGCTTGCTCTTGCGGGCCGAGCCGGTTCCGTGCAGGATGCCGGCTACCTGGATCTCGTCGGCGGGGTCGGCCTGGCGTCCCCAGGCGCGCTCCGGCGGCTTGCGCTCGAGCGCTTCCGCCACGGTGATGACGCCGGAGAGGTTGCGGATCTTTTCAGCGTACTTGTCGAGCGGGTGTCCGGAGACGAAAAACCCGAGCACCTCTTTCTCGTTGGCGAGACGCTCGCTCTCTTCCCAGTCAGCGACTTTGGGGAGGTCATCGCCATTGCGGTGTCCGTTGGCGGGGGTCTCGTCGAAGAGGCCGAAAAGTCCGTGCTGGCCCTGCTCGAGGTCGCGCTGGGCTTTCTGGGCGCGTTCCATGGCTTTGTCGACGGCGGTGAAGAGCGCGGCGCGTTTCCCGAGTGAGTCGAGAGCACCCGCCTTGATGAGCGACTCGAGCACGCGCTTGTTCATGACGCGCAGGTCGACCTTCTCACAGAACTGCCAGAGGCTTGTGAAGCGGCCGCCGACCTCTTCGCGGGCCTTCATGATGGACTCGATGGCGTTGCCGCCCACGTTCTTGACGGCGGCGAGACCGAAGCGGATGGCGTCGCCGTGGGGGGTGAACTGCGCGCCGGAGACCTGCACGTCGGGCGGATCGACGGCGATGCCCATCTCCTTGCACTCGGCGATGTATTTGACGACGTTGTCAGGCTTGGAGACTTCAGAGGTGAGCAGGCCGGCCATGAACTCGACCGGATAGTGAGTCTTGAGGTACGCGGTCTGATAGGAGACGAGGCCGTACGCGGCGGAGTGGGACTTGTTGAAGCCGTAGCCGGCGAACTTCTCCATCTGATCGAAGATTTCGGCGGAGATGTCTTTGCGGTGGCCGTTGGCGATGGCGCCGGAGATGAAGCGGTCGCGCTGCTTGGCCATCTCTTCGGGCTTCTTCTTGCCCATGGCGCGGCGGAGCAGGTCGGCTTCGCCGAGCGAGTAGCTGGCGAGGACGTTGGCGATCTGCATGACCTGTTCCTGGTAGACGATGACGCCCAGGGTCTCCTTGAGAATGCCTTCGAGCTCGGGGAGCATGTACTCCACCTTGCGGCGTCCCCATTTGCGTTCGATGAAGTCGTCGGTCATGCCGCCCTGGATAGGGCCGGGCCGGAAGAGGGCTGTGAGCGCGGTGAGGTCTTCGAGCTTGTCCGGCTTGTAGCGGCGCAGCATGTCGCGCATGCCGTTGGACTCGAACTGGAAGACGCCGGAGGTGAGCGCGGCGTGGAAGACCTTCTTGTAGGTCTCCTCGTCGTCGAGCGGGATCTTCTCGATGTCGACGTCGATGCCGCGGTTCAGCTTGATGAGCTTGAGGCACTCGGTGATCACCGTGAGGGTGGTGAGGCCGAGGAAGTCCATCTTGAGCAGGCCCATCTTGTCGATCGCGACCATGTCATAGGCGGTCACGATTTCGTCGTTTTTGGTTTTGGCGACGGGGACGAGTTCGGTGAGGGGCCGAGGGGCGATGACTACCGCGGAGGCGTGCACGCCGGAGCCCCGGACGAGGCCTTCGAGCTTCTTGGCGGTGTCGATCAGCTCGCGCACCTGGGCTTCGCTGTCGTAGACCTTGCGCAGGTCGGGCGACTCTTCGAGGGCCTTGTCGATGGTCATGCCCACGGTGGCGGGAATGAGCTTGGCGATGCGGTCGACGTCGCCGTAGGGCATGTCGAGGGCGCGGCCGCAGTCTTTGATGGCAGCCTTGGCGGCCATTGTGTTGAAGGTGATGATCTGCGCCACCTGTTCGCGGCCGTACTTGCGCGTGACGTACTCGATGACTTCGCCGCGACGGTTCATGCAGAAGTCCACGTCGATATCGGGCATGGACACGCGCTCGGGATTGAGGAAGCGCTCGAAGAGGAGGACGTTCTGCATGGGGTCGATGTTGGTGATCTCCATGCAGTAGGCCACCAGCGACCCGGCGCCCGATCCGCGGCCCGGGCCGACGGGAATGTCGTGGTCGCGAGCGTACTTGATGAAGTCCCACACGATGAGGAAGTAACCCGAGTACTTCATCTGGCGGATGATGCCGATCTCGTAGTTGAGCCGGGCTTCGTACTCCGCGATGGGACGGCGCAGCTGGCCGCGCGATTCCAGATGCCGGACGGCGGTCTCGAGCCGCTTCTTGAAACCTTCGCGGCACACCTCTTCAAAGTACGTGTCGATGGTGTGCCCGGGCGGTACGGCAAACTCCGGGAAGGGATTCTCGACCGGCTGCAGCTTGAAGTTGCAGCGTTCGGCGATCTCCATGGTGCGGGCGAGCACGCCGGGGGAATCCGGAAAGAGCCGCGCCATCTCGTCGCCGCTTTTGACGAAGAACTGGTCGGAGTCGAACTTGAAGCGGTCGGTGTCATGGATCTTGGCGCCGGTCTGGACGCAGAGCATCACGTCGTGGGCGTGAGAGTCCTCGCCGCACAGATAGTGCGAGTCGTTGGTGGCGACGAGCGGGATGTCGAGCTCTTTCTCCAGACGAAACAGGTCATTCTGGATCTTGCGCTCGGCCTCCAGCCCCTGGTCCTGGATCTCAAGGTAGAAGTTGCCCCGTCCGAAAATGTCCTGATACTGGGTGGCGACGGCCTTGGCCTTGGCGAAGGCGGTGGCGGCATCGTGCTTGCCGCCCTCATTCGCGAGGAGTTCGCAGAGCTCGCCGGAGAGGCAGCCGGAGGTGGCGATCAGCCCCTTGGAGTGGGCCGCCAGGTAGGCCTTGCTGACGCGGGGCTTGCGATAGAAGCCGTAGAGCGATGCTTCGGAGGTGATGCGGATCAGGTTGCGATAGCCTTCCTCGTTCTCCGCCAGCACCAGAAGGTGGTTGTAGTCGTCGCCCTGCGCGGGCGCCCGATGGTCCTCGTTCTTGCACACGTAGAGTTCGCAGCCGAGGATGGGCTTGATGCCCTTGGCCTTGGCCGCATTGAAGAAGTGCACAGCTCCATAGATATTGCCGTGGTCCGTCATGGCCACCGACTTCTGGCCAAGCGCTGCCACGCGATCGATGAGCTTGGAGACGTCGCATGCGCCGTCGAGGAGGGAGTATTCCGTGTGCAGATGAAGGTGCGTGAACTCGGGCATGTCTAGGTCAATTTTAGTCTTCGGGCGGATGTTGCAGATCTGGGTACATTTGAGGAAAACCCAGCCCTAACTCCTGAACTTCCCGAACAAAGCCGCGAAATCGCGGCAGGGTCTGTCAGTCCGCTGGTGCAGCCGAGTGATTGACCAAACTACGGCTTAGCCGTACCAATACGCATGCGCTACGAGTGGGATCAGGCGAAAGATGCCCTGAACCTGCGCAAGCATGGCTTGCGTCTGGAAGATGGTATTCCTGCCCTCGAGGACCCTGAGCGCGAATCGTGGATCGATGACCGTTTCGATTACTTGGAGGAGCGGCTCGCGACTATCGGCATGAATCTCGATAGGATCCTGTTTGTAGTTTCTACTGAACGTGGACCAGAACTCATGCGCATTATCTCAGTCAGGAGGGCGAAAGATGAAGAAGTCACGCGTTATTACGGTCGAGCATAACCCCGGCGATCCCCCAATCAAGACCGATACCGATTGGGCTGCGGTTGCTGCACTCACCGATGCGCAAATCCACGCCGCTGCTCTCTCTGATCCCGATGCCCAGCCGATTCCCCTCGGCACCGACGAGGAGCTAGAAATATTAGGCCTGCGGCGGGTCGTCAACACGCACAAGCTCCGCGCCCGTCTCAAAATGACCCAGGAACAGTTCGCCTCGACCTATCGCATCCCCATCGGAACCCTGCGCGATTGGGAGCAAGGCCGAAAGTTCCCGGACGCACCGGCGCGCGCGTATCTCACCGTCATTGCCAGGAATCCCGAAGCCATCGCTGATCTTCTAGGAGAGGCCGCATAGCCGCTCTCGATCACGGCTTCCAATTCGGCCCGATCAGCGCCCGCAGATTTTCCGGAGTCGCCCACTCCGATTTCCCGGCGAACCGTTTGACCCAACTCTCCCCTGCCCCGATCCGCACCCGGTCCGGGGTCCACTCCGGCGACAGCGCATTGGCCATCAGCGCGTAATCTGCTCCTTCGTGCAGCCGCAGCGCCTTCCAGCATCCGCCCGGTACGGCAACCACAGGCCGTTGTCCGGCGGCCAGGTCCCGCCCCAGCACCTGCTTCTCCACCCGCCCATCGGGATGGAAGATGAAGTAGTCCACCGGCCCTCCCTCTATAAGGATGTGGGTGTCATCCGAAGCGAGCCAGTGCAGGTAGTTGATGGGCTTTTCCCGGGTGAGCAGGTAATAGACCTGGCTCTGCACCTTGAGCAGCCGTCCGTTCACCGGCACCTTCTGCGCCGAGTCCCCAATAAGCCCCAGGTACCCTGATTCCCCGGCCAGCACCGACAGGTGAAGCTGCTCAATGAGCTGGCGGGATCGAGCGGCACTCCCCTCGGGTGCCGGAGCGGATTGGGCGACTGCCATCCCGGAGGCGAGGGCCAGGAGGGCGATCCTCGGCAGGACTTTCATGCACTCAGCATACGGCGCACGGGACGGAACCCGGCCGGATGCCGTCCAGTCAGCAACTCAGCTCCGCAGTCCGGGTTGATATCCATCAAGGACGGCAGAGCCAAGATGAGCGAAAATTGATGACCTTTTGCATTCATGATGCTTTTCGGTCATTGTGCAAAAGTCAGCTTTCATGCATCGTGAGATCAGGGGGAGATCCCTCAGGGGATTGCCGGGTACGTGACGACGAAATTACAGCGATTCAGAGCAGTACTGTTGCTTGCGGGGAGCGTTGTGTGCTCCGTGACCTTTGCGATTGGCCAGGACACCCCGGCCCCTTCACCCACAGTCAACGACGCGACCGTCCTTGCGCCCGCCACTGCCGATGCCGCACTCCAACCGCTCTCGCCCGCCGTACAGACTCTCCTCAGCTTCCAGCCCTCCGACGTCAAATTCAATTTGGACACCTTGATGGATATCCTCCGTGACAAGCGTCACGAAGGATGGGTCCTCGCCGCGTATCCCGATCCCAAGACCGCGCAGCCGCTCATCGGCGCCGGATTCAGCCTCGATCTCCCCGCCCGCGAGCACCCGCAGCGCGATCCTCTGAACCCGCACATGTTCCTGGAGCCCTCGTCGGCCGATCTCTGGCAGGCTGCGGGACTTCCTCCTGCTCAACTCCAGCAAATCCTGACCCAATTCCACGACCGCCTCGGCGCGTGGAACAAGAAGGGTTTCCGTCGTCAGATCTGGAACCTGGACCCGCAGATCACCGATCAGGACGCTGACGCTCTGCTGCGCATCGGCATCATTCAGTCGATCGACAACGCCAAGGCCTACTGCCGCCACTTCGACGCGCTCAGCGCGAGCCAGCAGATGGCCATGACGCAGCTTGTTTACCAGATGGGCGTGAACCTTGAGGAGTTCAGCACCTTTCTGGACCTCATCAACCGCCGCGGCGAGAGCATCGACCAAGCTGCCGCAGCCATGGCCCAGGCCGACCCGGCCTACTGGCGCAGTGTGCAGATGAGCCTGGTCCAGAGCCAATGGGCGCGGCTCTATCGCGCCCGGGCAACGGCGGTGATCGCCATGCTCGATCCCGCTTACGTTGACAATCCAGCCGGAGCGGAGCACAGCATTGGAGCGATCCTGCATCCGGCTCGTACGCGCAGAGCTCACGGTGCGGCGCTGCACCGCGCTTCCCTCACGCACAGGCACTCTACGGCTGTACGCAAACGGAACGCGCGCGTCCGCAAGGACTAACGGCATCCGACGATCGTTCTCGAGCGGGGCGCGACACGTTCGCGCCCCGCTTGCGTTTCGGCCTAGGCAGCTTTGTGTTTCTTCCCGCTGTGTTCCTTGGTGTTGCTTTTGCGCGAGGAGTGCTCCTCGCTCTCCGGGTGGATCAGTTTGTTGAAGTTGCTTTGTTCGCCCTCCGCGGTACGGTCCTGGTAGAGCAGTTCGAGGTTGTTCTCGTCGAACTTCTCGAAAAAGTCCTCCCAGGAGATCTCCTGCAGCTTGCTGTCGTTGTGCTGCGCCGCCTTGGGGAACTCGAACCGCAAAATTCCCGGCTCCCCGCCGCGTTCCGTGCCTTTCACCTCCGCCGGAATCGCGCCCCGGGCCTCAGCCCATTTGCGGATTTCGTCGTGATCTCTGGTCGTCTTCGATAAGGCCATTGTTCCACTCCTGACTCTCAGGAAAGATTGCTTCCCTACTGCTGTGAGCATGGATTGGTGGAACCGCTACAGGGTTGTTTCAAAACCGTACCCGCGCTGTTTCCTGCGGCCCGCGCTCCCGGCGCTATACTCACCTCGCCATGATCTTCCATCGCTCGCGTCTCCTCTATCTTTTGTTGTTCTGCGCCTCCGCCGCTCTGGCCCAACAGGGGTTTGTCCACACATCCGGAGCCGCTCTCGTGGACGGCAACAACAAACCCCTCATGCTCCGCGGAATCAACCTGGGCAATTGGTTCGAGCCGGAGGGGTACATGTTCCACTTCAAAGATGGCGCGCAGTCGCCGCGTGAGATTGAAGAGCTCACGCGCGAGTTGATCGGCCCCGAGAAGTCCGAGGCTTTCTGGCGCCAGTGGCGCGACACCTACATCACCGAACCCGACCTTGACCGCCTCAAGCAAATGGGATTCAACTCCGTCCGCGTTCCCATTCACTGGAAGTTTTTCAACGCCGACAACGCCGAGGGCTTTCGGCTGATGGACCGGCTGGTAGAGTGGGCCCGGAAAGACGGGATCTATGTCATCCTCGATCTGCACTGCGCGCCGGGTGGCCAGACCGGCACCAACATCGATGACAGTGACGGATATCCTTGGCTCTTCAGTAGCCCTGAGGCGCAGGCCCAGACCGTTGCGCTCTGGCGCCGCATCGCCGCCCACTATGCCAATGAACCCCTCGTCCTGGGGTACGACCTGCTCAACGAACCGATTCCGCACTTTCCACCGCTGCGCCGCTACGACAAGGATCTCGAGCCTCTCTATCGTCGCCTCAGCACCGCCATACGCGAAGTCGACACGCACCACGTCCTGATCCTCGGCGGCGCGCAGTGGGACTCCAACTTCGCTGTCTTCGGACCGCCCTTCGACGGCAACGTGATGTACACCTTCCACAAGTACTGGACCGCGCCCGACGTCAGCGTCATCCGCGACTACCTCGACTTTCGCGACAAGTACCACGTGCCCGTTTGGCTGGGCGAGTCCGGGGAGAACAAGGATGAGTGGATCGCGGCATTTACGAAGACACTTGAGGACAATCACGTCGGCTGGTGCTTCTGGCCGTACAAGAAGATGGACGCGCCCTCCAGCGTCGTCACCTTTGACCGGCCCGCGGAATGGGACAAGGTCATCGCCCTCGCCGCCATACCCTCCGGCACAGGCAACGCCGAAAAGCGCATTGCTGCCCGCCCCTCGCCGGAAGAGGCGCAGGCCATCTTCGACGATCTGCTGGGCAAGGTGAAGTTCTCCGGCGAAAAGGTGAATGATGGCTACGTGAAAGCCTTGGGCCTGAAACCGTAGACACTCCGTCTATACTCATCCCAAGCCTTATGCCTTTCAAGCGCATGCCCGACCGACTCCTCATCGCCGCATTGCTTGCTGTTGCTCCTGTGCTGCTGCCGGGCCAGGCCGCAGCCCCTGCTTCGCCCGCGCCAGCCAAAGCCGCCCCCAAGATGACGCAAAAACTCTCTCCTGAAGCCGTTCACCGCTCCGCCCTGGTTATCGACACCCACGCTGACACGCCGCAGCGCTTCGTTGATGAGAACTTCGACATGGGTGATCCCCTCAACGGGGGCAATCTCAATCTCGAGACCGCCAAAAAAGGAAACCTCGGCGCGGAGTTCATGTCCATCTGGGTCGAGCCCTCGCTCTACAAGGGCCAGTACGCGCGCCGCACGCTGGTGCTCATTGACGCGGTCAAGCAGCAGGTGGCCAGGCACCCCGACCAGATGATGTTCGTGACCTCGCCTGAGGGCATCGAGTTGGCGCATCGCCAACACAAGCTCGCCATTCTCATGGGCATTGAGGGCGGGCACTCCATTGAGGACTCGGTTGCCCTGCTGCGCCAGTACTACGCGCTTGGTGTCCGCTACATGACGCTCACCTGGTCCAACTCCACCTCCTGGGCCGACAGCTCGGGCGACATCAACGACACGTCGATCTCCCACACCAAGGAAGGGCTGAACGAGTTCGGCAAGGATGTGGTGTACGAGATGAACCGGCTGGGCATGATGGTCGACATCTCGCACGTCTCCGACCGTACCTTCTACCGCACGCTGATCATCTCGCGCGCGCCGGTGATCGCCTCGCACTCCTCGGCCCGCGCCCTCAACGACGTGCCGCGCAACATGACGGACGATATGCTGCGCGCGGTGGCCCACTCCGGCGGCCCCGACTCGAAGGGCGGTGTCGTGCAGGTGAACTACTACTCTGGTTTCCTGTCCCCTGCCTATCGCGAGGCGCAGAAGGCCCAGAAGCCCGAGGTTGACAAGGCCGTCCAGGACTTGAAGGACAAAGCCAAGGCGGAGGGCAAGGAGGTCACGTATGAAGAGATCTCCAAGGTGGAGCGCCAGTTTGCCGACCGCATCCCCCGGCCGCCGCTCTCGCTGCTCATCGACCACATCGACCACATTGCCAAGGTGGCGGGCGTCGATCACGTAGGCCTCGGGTCCGACTTCGACGGCGTCTCCGGACAGCTTCCCGAAGGGCTGGACTCGCCCGCCGACCTGCCCAAGATCACCGCCGCCCTGATGGAGCGCGGGTACTCCGCCGAAGACTGCCGCAAGATCCTCGGCGGGAACCTGATGCGCGTCTTCCGCGAGGTGGAGCAGGTGAGCAAACAGCTGCAAGCCGAAGACCGTCCCCGCATCACCGACAAGCAGCCCTTCGACAAGCCGCAGAAGCAGTGACCGGCGGACAGTGGTCGTCAGTGATCAGTCGTCAGTGATCAGTGGTCAGAGGTCAGTGATCAGTCGTCAGTGATCAGGGAAAAGCCCGCCCCACCACAGAGCTGTCATCCCGCAGCCACAGAGCTGTCATCCCGCAGCCACAAAGCTGTCATCCCGCAGCCACAGAGCTGTCCCGCACCCACAGAGCTGTCCCGCACCCACAGAGCTGTCCCGCACCCACAGAGCTGTCATCCCGCAGCGCAGCGGAGGGATCTGCAGTTGTTCTTGTTGTTGCCTTTTTTCAGCTCTTGCCTGCCGCAAGACGCTGCGCTTCCCGCAGCCCACTCCCCACCACCAACCCTTGTATCCCTGTGCGCAACCTACCCCTAATAGTTCCCCCTCATCTCACAAAAGCCCGCTCCTCCAGTGAGCTGTCATCCCGCAGCGCAGCGAAGGGATCCGCAGTTGTTCTTGTTGTTGCCTCTTTCAGCTCTTGGCTGCCGCAAGGCGCGATGGACGACCGCAGTTGTTGTTGCTTTTGTCCTCCCTCGTCCAATGGCCCTTATCAAGGCTGAAGCCCCACCCGCCGACGAACCTCATCACGGCCACCTGTATCAGCCGACACAGGCCATGAGCCTCACCTGTTCCATCCTCAATTCAGGTTCCCGGAACCCAGAGGGTTTGTGTCTCTCCCGACCGGCAAGAATTGCACCAAAGATGGTGCAGCAGGGGGAGGGGGGTGGGGTGGGTCGCCATCCGATCCGACGTTTTGCACCAGAACCGGTGCACGAGGGGGGGGGGAGGGGTGGGTGCAGGTAAGATCAATTGCCATGAAAGCCGCAGCCCTCGCAGTGGCCCTGCTTCTCTCGGTCCTGTGCCTCGCCGCGCAAGACCCCATCCGCCTCGATCCGAAGAACCCGCATCACTTCCAGTACGACGGCAAGACCATCGCGCTCCTCACCAGCGGCGAGCACTACGGCTCGGTCATCAATCCCGACTTCAACTACCACAAGTATCTCGACGCCCTGCAGGCCGACGGTCTCAATGAGACACGCCTCTTCCCCGGCAGCTACGTTGAGGTCCCGGGTACTTCCTTCGGCATCAAGCGCAACACCATCGCCCCTCCCGGAGACCGTATTCTTCTCCCCTGGGCGCGCAGCGCCGAGCCCGGCTATGCCGGAGGCGGCAACAAGTTCGATCTGACGCAATGGGATTCGCACTACTTCGCCCGGCTCCACGATTTCCTTCAGGACGCCCAACACCACGGCGTCATCGTCGAGATCTCGCTGTTCTCCTCACAGTACGGCGAGGTGCAGTGGAAGGTGAGCCCCTTCAACGCTTCCAACAACATCAACCACACCACCGAGGGCCTCGACCTCAAGCACGTCAACACGCTCCAGAACGGCAATGTCCTCGCCCTCCAGGAGCGCTACGTACGCAAACTCGTGCACGAACTCAACAGCTTTCCCAACATCATCTTCGAACTCCAGAACGAGCCGTGGTCCGATCATCCGCAGCTTGAGAGCGTCATCAATCCTTATCTCTTCACCGGCCGCGACCAGTACCCCAACTCCGTAGAAGTGGCGGACCTGGACTCTCTCGCCTGGCAGTCGCGCGTCGCCCAATGGATCACCAGTGAGGAAGCACAACTCCCTCATCGCCACCTGATCGCGCAGAACTATTCCAACTTCCGCCTCCCGGTCCGGCAGCTCATCGACGGGGTGAGCGTCGTGAACTTTCATTACGCCTACCCGGAAGCCGTCACCCTCAACTATGGCCTCAACAAGGCCATTGCCTACGACGAAACCGGCTTCCTCGGGCGCAGCGATGATGCCTACCGCCGCCAGGCCTGGAACTTCATGCTCGCAGGCGGCAGCGCCTTCGACAGCCTCGACTACTCGTTCACCGTGGGATTCGAGAACGGCACGGACACGGAGCCGAACGGGCCGGGCGGCGGCAGCCCCGCGCTGCGCAAACAGCTCGGCTTCCTGCAGAGATTCCTCTCCGCTCTGCCGCTCGTCGACATGCATCCCGACTACAACGTAGTGGTCCATGCGGCGGGCGCAGCCACGCACGCACTCTCCGATGGGAAGGGTGTCTTCGCGATCTACCTCGATGGCAAGGGGCCCAGCAGCCTGGCCCTTCGCCTTCCCTCCGGAAACTATCGCGGCGAGTGGATCAACGTTGTGACGGGTGAAGCAAATGCCGTGACCAACCTGAGCAGCAGCGGTGACGAAACCTCGATCAAAGTCCCCGAGTTTGAAAGCGGCATCGCCCTTCGTCTTTCCCGGGCTCTATACTGAAACCTTCCCTGTCTCAATCAACTCAGAAACCGGAGCGAATGGATGCCTCATCCCCACCGTTTGATTGCTGTTCTGCTGGTACTAAGCCTTGCCCCCGCCCTTCTCCGCGCCGACGACGACAAGACCAAGCCCGAACCCAAGCCGGAGGCGAAGGTTGCCGAGAAAGCCGCCCTCGCGGAGAGCACGAGTTCCGGCTCGGTCGATGTGGGGGGCCAGCATATTCTCTACAACGCCGTCGCGGGCACCATCACGGTAGGCGCCACCGATCCGCAGGACTCGCAGCTGGGCATGGACGGCAAGCCCCTACCGGGAAGCCAGCTCGCGATGGATGAGCCGAAGGAACCGAAGGACGCGCCTCCCACCGCCCGCATGTCGTACTTCGCCTACTTCAAGAAGGACGCGAAGCCGGAAGACCGCCCCATTACGTTCTTCTACAACGGGGGTCCCGGCAGCTCTACCGTCTGGCTGCACATGGGCTCGCTCGGCCCCAAGCACGTGGTCACGGACACCGACCAGCACCTGCCGGCCGCTCCCTACAAGCTCACCGACAACCCCGAGTCCCTGCTCGACGTCAGCGACCTGGTCTTCATCGATATGCCCGGCACCGGCTTCGGCCGCCTTCTCGGCAAAGACCCGGAAAAGGCCTTCTGGGGCATCGACGAGGATGCCAACGCCTTCGCCCGCTTCATCCAGCGCTTTATCACCAAGTTCAACCGCTGGAATTCCCCGAAGTTCATCTTTGGCGAGAGCTACGGCACGACCCGCTCCTCCGTTCTTGTCGACATCCTTGAAAACACCAAGTCGTTCGACATCAACGGAGTCATCCTGCTCTCGCAGATCTTCAACTTCACCACCGACATCGATATCCCGAACGCGAACCCGGGCGTCGATCTGCCTTACGTGCTCGCGCTGCCCACGTACGCCGCGACCGCCTGGTACCACAAGAAGCTTCCGCAGGAGGCGCCCGCTCTGGAGCCTTTCCTGAAAGACGTGGAAGAGTTCGCCATGGGTCCGTATCAGCACGCTCTGGCGCTCGGCACGGATATTGGCGCCGACGAGAAGCAGTCCGTGGCTGAGAAGCTGCACCAGTACACCGGGATTCCCACGGCCTACTGGCTCAAGGCCAACCTCCGCGTGAATGGCGGCCAATTCGAAAAGAACCTGCAGGACAACGAGAACCTCACCACCGGCCGGCTGGACACGCGCTTCTCGGGCCCCTCCCTCAATCCGTTGAGTGAAGGCGCCGAGTACGACCCGCAGAGCTCGGCGATCTCCTCCGCCTACGTCTCGCTCTTCAACGATTACGTGCGCAAGGATCTCAAGTACGGGGAGGGACAGACCTACCTGCCCCAGGCACTGTTCGGCAGCGCGCAATGGGACTTCAAGCACAACAACAATCCCGTCAGTGTCAACGTCGCCAACGACCTGGCAGAGGCCATGAAGACCAACCCCCGTCTTCACGTCATGGTCAACGGCGGATACTACGACCTGGCCACGCCCTTCTTCGCCGCCCAGTACGAAGAGAAGCACCTGCCGATCCCCCAGTCGCTGACCAAGAACATCGAATTCGACTGGTACGAATCCGGCCACATGGTCTACGTCCGCGATGAGAGCCTGAAGCAGCTTCACGACCGGGTTGCCGCCTTTATTACCCGGACCGACAAGTAGATCGCGGCGGCAGCATGCGGCGGCGGGAAGTTACCCCGCTGTTGCATGCTCCATGACAAACAGCAAAGTCCCCAACCTCCTTCCGCGACACAATGAGTCCAATGGCCCGGCTTACCGGGCCAGGACGGGTCCCTCCCAGTTCTGGCGAATCCCTCCGCGAGCGGATAGACTCCTTTACGACCAAGCTCCCGATTCGCAGGCTGATTTCACATTTGGACGGCTAATGCCTTGAAGCGAAAGAGCTACACTCCTCCAGCCGCTCTTGTATCGTGCTCCTTGCTCCTGCTCCTCGCCGGTTGCGGCGGGGGAAGCTCCAGCCCCATGACTCCCCCTCCGGCCACGCCGGTCATTGCCTGGCCTGCGCCTGCAGCCATCGCCTACGGAACCGCCCTGAGCGCCACGCAGCTCAACGCCACCGCCAACGTCGCGGGCACGTTCACCTACTCCCCGGCCAGCGGGACGGTGCTCGGAGCCGGGACGCACACGCTCTCGGCCTCCTTTACTCCATCGGACCCGACCAAGGCCACGACGGTCACCGCAAGCAACTCCATTGTGGTCAACAAGGCCATCCCGCAGGTCACCTGGGCACAGCCCTCCGCGGTCGCAGCCGGCGCCACCCTTGGCGACATTCAATTGAATGCTGTCGCCAGCATCCCGGGCACCTTTACCTACACTCCGCCCGCCGGGACAGTCGTCACGGTCGCGGGCGTCACTACTCTGACCGCCGTCTTCACGCCGACCGACAACCAGGACTACTCCGCGGTCACCAGCAAAGTTTCCCTCACCGTGACAGGGCCCGGCCCGACCTATTCCTTTACGAACGTGAAGGTGGTCGGCGGAGGCTACATTACAGGCGTCTACTTCCACCCCGCGCAGCAAAACCTGATGTATGCGCGCACCGATGTGGGGGGCGCCTACCGCTGGAGCCCAACCGACACGCAATGGGTGCCGCTGCTCGACTTCACCTCGCGCGCCAACTGGTGGCAGATGGGCGTGGAAGCGATCGGGCTCGATCCCACCGATCCCAACAAGCTCTATATCGCGGTGGGCGAGTATGCCAACGAGAACTGGGATGGCAATGGCGCCATGCTGGTGTCCAACGATCAGGGCAATACGTTCACCACGGTTCCACTTGCGTTCAAGAACGGATCGAACGATGCAGGCCGTAATACGGGCGACCGCATCGCAGTGGATCCCAACCTGCCCTCAACCGTCTACTTCGGAACGCGCGTGGCCGGACTGCAGCTCTCTACCGACTCCGGCGCGCATTGGGCGCAGACCACCGGACTGCCCGTGACCAAGACGGCGAACGGGAACGGGGTCATCTCCGTGCTGCCGATCAGGACCAGCGGGTCCACTGGCTCGGCTACCCCGGTGGTCTACGCCGCGGTTGCTGGAACCGGCGTCACCCAGAATGCGGTGACCGATCCCGTGGGCCTCTACGTCACAACGAATGCCGGTTCGCCAACCACCACCTGGGCGCCAGTCGCAGGCCAACCAAACTTTGCCGCAGCCGCCACACCGCTGGCGCCTCTGCAGGCGAAATTAGGTCCCAACGGGGCTCTCTACATTCTTTACGGCGACCAGACCGGGCCCGACACGATGGCCCATAATGAGCTCTGGAAGTTCGTACCCTCCGCGGGCTGGACCACGGGCACGTGGACGCAGATCAGCCTGCCCAACAACGAGTTCTCCATCAACATCACCAACGGATACGGGGGGATCGCCCTCGACCCCGCCCACCCCGGCGTTCTTCTGCTCGGGTCGCTCGATCAGTACTATCCCACTGGCGACGTGATCTACCGCTCCAACGACGATGGCGCCACCTGGCGAGATGTCAGTTCCGTCAAGGCCCCGGATGCGCCGCTGAGCGTGTCGCCCGGGCTGGCCACTCACGATGCTTCGCTCTCGCCGTGGCTCGCGTTTGGCGGAGCAAACACCAGCATCTCCACGGGAAACTGGGCCACCGCCATCGCGATTGATCCTTTCAATCCCGATCACGCGATCTATGGCACGGGACAGACCCTCTGGAAGACCAGTAATCTCACCACCGCCGACCCATCCGCCAGTTCCAATGGCGTCATCAACTGGACGGTGGGAGCGAACGGCATCGAGGAGACGGTAGTGGAGGGGCTGTGGGCGCCGCCCTCGGGATACACCGTGCTGCTCAGCTCGCTCGACGATGTGGCCGGCTTTGCGCACCACGATCTGACCATCAGTCCGCCCCAGCAGATGTACGCGAGCCCGCGCGCCACTCCCAGCTCCATGGACTTTGAGCAGTCCACGCCAACCACGGTGGTTCGGGTGAACGCCATTGCGACCCCGTATGGCTCCATCTCCACGGACGGCGGTATGAACTGGACGCCCTTTGCTACGACCCCGCCGGGCCTTTCTACTCCTCAAGCGAATCAACAGGCCGGCGGCGGCACCATCGCCATCGCGCCGGATGGCTCGTCGATGGTGTGGGCTCCAGCCGACACCTCGTCGGTCTGGTACTCGAAGGACGGCGGCGCCACCTGGACCGCCTCTACCGGCGTTGCCGCGCAGGCCCAGGTGGTCAGCGATCGCGTGGCTCCCGGCGTGTTCTACGGATTCGCCGGCACAACCCTCACGATGAGCACAGACGGCGGCGCTACGTTTGCGACACTCCAGACTGGCCTCCCCGGGGGCAGCATCCTTACGGTGCTGCCCGACGCGCAGGGCGATCTGTGGCTTTCCGGTCAGGCCGCGGGCTTATTCAGCAATACGGGGATGGCCACTGCTCCCCGGCTCACCACGCTCTCCGGAGTGACCGATGCCTGGCACCTTGGCTTCGGAGCGCCGGCCAACGGCAGCGCCGTTCCAACGCTTTACCTCGACGGCCAGGTCGGCACCACCCCCGGGATCTACCGCTCCATCGACGCGGGCAACACGTGGCTTCTGATCAACGACACAGCACACCAGTACGGCGCGCTCAACGGACTATGCGGCGACATGCGCACCTTCGGCACGGTATATCTTGCGACCGGCGGGCGCGGCATCATCTGGGCCACCAGCTCTAACTAGTCTTAAGTCTCCACATCATCGGGCGAAGGCTGCCTATCCTCAGGGGTAAGCGCCTTCGCGTAAATCTCTGCTGCCCGATAGCGCGCGTAGTAGTGCTCGTGCCGGCCCTTCTGCTCATACCCCGCGGCGCGGTAGAGCCGGATGGCCGCTTCGTTCTTCGCATCCACGTGCAACCAGATCAGCCCCGCTCCCGCTTGCGCGGCGGAGGCTTCCAGGCGGCTCAACAACTCCGCCCCAATTCCACGCCGCCTCTCGCCTGGCAGCACTTCAAGGGTGGGAATATATGCGGTCAGGCCATCTCCGTCGTCGCCCCATTCGACGATCGCGAAGCCCAGCACGGCGTTCTCCTGCTCGGCGATCCACGTAGCTGAGTTACCGCCCGCAATCAGTTCCCGCATCATCTGCCGACCAAACCGCAGCGGCGGATTGAAGCACACGTTCTCGATGGCGTAGATGCGCGGAAAGTCTCCATCCTGGTAGAGGCGGTATTGCACAACGCCAATGTAGCGGCTCGCGCCGCTGGTCGCGAAGGGTTGCGATCTGTTCCCCGGCGAGGCAGTCATTGCGGCAGTCCGCCGGTCTTTCCTACGAAGACGCGCACCATGACGCTTCCCACAGGCTTGGAACCCGCCGTCGCGCTCCAGGAGAGCTGCTCCCAATGTGATTGCGCGGCTGGAGGCGCCGTGACCTGCACGCTCGCCGGATAGCACGCGCCAGCTTGCACCGGATACTTCGCGGACTTCGGTTGCAGGTTCCAGCCCTCCGGCAACGTCGGCGTCACCTCGATCTCCGCAGCTTGCCCGGTGTGATTGCAGGCTAAGAAGTCGAGGATCAGCTTTCCGACTCCGTCGGGCGTCGCTTCAGGGACGGGGATCAGCCCGGCGAGATGTTCCAGATCGTGCGCCTTCCAAAATAACTGGTAGAACTGCCACGGGTCTCCAATCTGGAAGGACAATCCTTGCTGCGGCGAGCCCACGTAGCCGCGAACGCGCGCAAACGGAGCCGGCCCGGCCGCTGTGCCCTCGAATACCTCCCCGGTCACATCTCCACCCACCAGAGACTTTCCGAAGATCAGGTGTACCGGGTAGGCAAACTCCTCGAACTTTCCCGCCTGAAGCGCCTTCACGCCGAGGTCTCCCTCCTGCGTGCGATAGAAGGCCTGGTGTTCGGCGGTGAGTTCGGCGTAGGACTTGTGACGCGACGGAGAGATCGTCGTGGTGTCGTACACCGGTCCCGTGCCATCGACAATACTTTTGCGATAGGGCGACGCCGTCTGGGGATCGTGCCAGTACGGGCCCCAGTCTTCAAAGGCGTCCGTCAGGAAATACAGCTTCTTGGGCTGCCAGGGCAAAAGCCCTTCCGTCAGGTTGGCCATGCCCGTGCGATCGCGCGGTGGCGACATCTGCTCCGGAAATGCGGTGGGATCTCCGGCAGCATCGAACGCCTCAACAGCGAGCACTCCCGACGCCTGGTGGTCGTCATGGTTCTCACCCACCACCGGGTCCGGCAGCCAGGTCAGCACCACATCTGGACGGGTGAGGCGCACCATGCGGACGATCTCGTCAAGCGCACGCCCGTGATTCCAGCTGTCCAGCGAGCGAAGCACGTTCTGGCCCGGCGTGTCGTGTCCGGCCAGAAACCACACATTATGGATGCCGAAGTTGGCCAGAGCCTGACGGGCCTCGATCTCGCGCATCTGTCCGAGCGACGCGCCCGCCTCGTTGCCCACCGCGTTCCCGCCGCCATCTCCGTTGGTGCAATACACCACCGCGACGCGTTTGTGCTCGTCGAGCGCGATGCGCGCCAGATAACCGCCCACCACCACATCGTCGTCCGGATGCGCCACAATGAGCAGAAGGTCTGCCTTGTACCGGTCGTCAGGCGGCAGCAGCGCGGGTGCCTGCGCCTGCGCTGCTGATGGGCGCACGCCTAGCAGGGCTAACAGAATGACCAACAGTGCCCGAAACCTCATGCGATGCGATTCCCTCCCCCGGCATTCTAGAGCTTCACTTTACCAGCGGGGCCGCCAACTGCTTCCGGCGTGTCCCTTTGAATGAAGCGCTCCGACGTATGCATTCGTCTTTATCATGGAGGTCTGCGGAGTGAACAGAATGCCCACTCTTCGACGCGCAAATTGGGTGATCGCCATTCTCGCACTCGGGTTGATGCCATCGATGAGCCAGACTCCGGCCGCGGCGCTGAAAGAGGCCGGCCCGGTGGGGTTCGATGTCGCGGTCATCCGTCCCACAGCAGCAGGAGACGTTATGGGAAGCTCCCATTTCCACATCTGGAGTGCGCCTACCGATTCCCATTTCAAGGCACAAAACGTCACGGCATTCGCGCTGATCCGGTACGCCTACGAGATGCCAGAATTCCAGGTCGAAGGAGGTCCCGGATGGATCCGATCCAAGGCATTTGATGTGGAGGCCAGGTCCGACGCCGCTCTCGATGAGGAGTTCCGCAAGCTGCCCTCTGCAGAGGCGCGGCAGCGAAAATTGCGCATGATCCAGACACTGCTCGCCGAGCGCTTCGGTCTTCGCGTCCATCAGGAGACTCGGACCGAGCCGGTTTACGCGCTGGTCGTGGCGCGAGGCGGCCCCAGGTTCTCCGCCTCAAAGGCAGACGGAACCACGGTCAGCAATTCACAAGGGGCTGGCGGCAGCACCATGACGGTCAAGGGCAGCGACCACACTTTGCGGATTCTGGCAGAGCAGCTATCGAGAACGATGGGGCGCGTGGTGCTGGACAAAACCGGTCTCGACGGGCGATTCGATCTCACGCTCAAGTGGGTACCAGATGACGTCACGCCCTCAAGCCCGGACGCGCCTGGAGGCCCATCACTCTTCACGGCGTTGCAGGAGCAGTTGGGGCTCCAGCTCAAAGAGGAAAAGGACCCGGTGCAGGTCCTGGTGATCGATCACATCGATCCGCCGTCTGACAATTGATCCCTGCGACGTGCCGTACGGGCCCATCGCTGCCTCTCTTGGCTTCGGGTGTCCGAGCGAGAGAGAGCCGATCAATGAGTTTGCCGCGGCGCGATCCGCTCGCCGATCGCCAGAGCGAGTTCCGAGGGTCCAGAGCGCGCCGGCGCCACAGCCGCAATGCGCTGGGCGATTGCTCTGCTGCGCGTCCGGTCTGCCTCCAAAAGCGCGTACGCACGCCCGAGGTGGCGAAACAACGTCCGGTCCTGCTCGTCCTGCAGCATTGCCAGAGCCGCCCGAGCTCGCGGAGAACGCTGCGCCGCAGGCGGCAGCGCCCGGATAAGCCCGATGGCGTCCTGCAAACGGCCGGAAGAACTCAGATTGGCCGCGGAACGCAGCGCCGTCTCGACCTGTTGCGTCACCGTCGCCCGTGCCGTGGTCGCCTGGCTGTGGAGGAGACGAAGCGCGGCATCTTCTTCCTCCGCGAGCGCCGATTGCAGATAACCCAGAGCCTCGTCGTAGGCGCCCTCTTGGATCAGTTTCTGTGCCGCCTCCAGCGTGTTGCGCTTCCGCATCTCACGGCTGTGTTCGGCCTCCTCCGCCCGCGCATACTCCAGGAGCGCCGTCACTTCGTCATTGCCCAGGCTCTGCCCCTGGCAGGCCTCGAGAATGCGCACCGCGTCGTGAAACCGGAGCTCCTTGAGCGCCTGGTGCGCGCTCGACAAATACTCGGTCCGCCGCTCTTCTGAGGACTGTTGCCGGATCCTTTCGATCAGCCGGGCCTCGAGGGCCAACAGGCGTTCCTCCGTGGGCAGTTGCTGGCGCGAACGCTGCACCAGCTCCAGCGCATCCCTCGGGCGCAGATCGCGGCACGCCTGGATCGTGTCCTCCACCAGGCGATTCTTTTCCAGCTCGCGCAGGCGCCGGTCCACCTGCATGTTCAGGCGCACCAATGCAGGTTCAGAGGCCATACGATCCAGCGCCCCGCGAATCTCCCGCGAACACTCCTGCAGCTGCTCCAGGGTGTTGGCCAGCGCGACCTGCTCCTCGAGCCGCGCGATCGTCCCTTTGCGCTGGTTCTGTTCGAATCCAGCAGTCGCGTCTGCTCGCAGGATCTGCAATTCGGGATCGGCCGGGGTCAGTTCCTCCACCCGCGTGAGAATCTCCAGCGCGCGCTCGAAGCAGCGTCCCTGCAGTTGCCGGCGCGCGTCGTCAAGAAGCTGCCGCGCCTGCACCTTGCGCCGGGCCTGCTCCGCCTCCGCCACCAGAGAACTGCACAGCGCAATCAGCTTGGAGTTGGCCTTGTCGACCTTGAGCGCCTCCTGCGCCGACGCAATGGCCGCATCGTAGTCTCCTTTGCGGCGAGCGTTGTCAACGGTACGCACCAGCTCGTCGAGCTGCTCCTTGCGCTTCTTCTCCTCCTGCAGCTTGTCGCGCAAAGACAGTAACTGCACGTTCTTCGAATCGAGCTCCAGGCCTTCTCTCACCACAGAGATGCCCTGCTCGAAGTCCCGAATCTTCAGCGCTTCCTCGGCCTGCTGGCGGATCTGTTCCAGCCGCTCGTCCCTCTGCCGCCGCAAGAGCTGGCGCTGCACTTCGGTCAGCAGTTCCCGCGCCTCGACGTTCTTGCTCTGCACCTTCAGCACCTGCTGCAGCAACACGCGGGCACGCGTCAGATCGCGCGACTCCATGCACTGGCGCGCCTTCGGCACAAGCTCCAGAACCTCCTGCTGGCGAAGGTCAGACATCACCGTCTCCAGATCGTCGGCCATCTCTTCCGCGGTCTGGTAGCGATCATCGGGCAGCTTGGCCAGGGAGCGGTCCACAATCTCGCCCACTCCGATCGGGGCATAAGCGCAGAGCTGCCGGATGGGCACATGCGGCTCATTCATGATCTTCTGCATCAGCACCAGGTCCTCGCCGTTGAACGGCAATTGGCCCGCAATCAACTGATACAGAACCACGCCAATCGAAAAAATATCGGAACGGCCGTCGATGAACTTGTCTTTAAGCCGCTCCGGCGCGATGTAGGGCACGGTCCCCACGATATGGCCTGTGCGCGTCAGGCTCAGCTCCTGGCTGCGGCGCTCCAGGCGCGCGATGCCGAAGTCGAGAAGCTTGGCGCCGCCGTCGGGCTGCACAAAGATATTGGCCGGCTTCACATCCCGATGGATCACGTTATTGGCGTGCGCATACCCCAGAGCGGTGCACATCTCGGCAATGATGCGCAGGCGGTCCATCATCGAGAGGGGGCTGTCATCGCGGAGCAGCTTCTCCAGCGAACTGCCCTCCACCCGCTCCATGACGATGTACGGAATCCCATTCTCCTCGCCAAGGTCGTACACCGTCACGATGTGCGGATGCTTGAGGCGCGCGGTCTTGCGGCCCTCTTCGTAGAAACGCGCCAGCATCTCGGGATCGTCCGCCACCCCGCGGGTGAGCGTCTTGATGGCCACTTCCCGGCCCAACTGATTGTCGAGGGCGCGATACACCACGCCCATGCCCCCACGGCCCAGCACTTCCAGGACCGCGTACTTGCCGATGTGCTTGAGCTCTTCCTTCGCTGAGTTCGCCAAGTATGCCTTCCCTTACTTGCTGGCTGTGGTCGCGGGGCGCGACATCACCTGCTCCAGCGGCGGAGAAGGTTTGGAGGTCGGACGGATCTCGTTGGGGAACGACTGGAAGTTGAACTGTTCCTTCAGGAACTGCTCGGCGTGCTCCCGCTCTTCCAGCTGCTCGGCGGGAGCCACGTTGAGATAGCGTATGTACGCTTCGCCGGCATCGTCGTTGTAACCATCGTGCTCGCGGCGCTGCGCATCCTCATAGACCTTGTGCGGCAGTTCGATGATCTTCTCCCGAATCTTGGCAATCAGCTCTTCGCGCGCGGTGTTCTCCAGCTGGTTCTGAAGCTCCTCGCGGTCAGGCAGCGTACCGTCATTCTTCACGTGGTTCGTATCCGTGGGGTTCACGTCGCTGAGCACCACGAATTGCTTGTGCTCTTCCTTCACCACCTGGATCGGTTCTCCACGCTGGCTGCCGAAGTTGTCGTCGATGCGGAACTGCAGCACGATCCGGTTCACCACGTTATAGGTCGTCTTCTTGTAGGTATAGGGACGCGTCACATCCTCGGTGTGGTTCTTGGGCGTCGCGTCCAACTGCGTACGCGCAGCGTCCACCTTCTTCTGCGCGGCCTGCACGCTGTTGTTGGCCTCGTTCACGGCCTTCTTCTGTCCCTTGGCCTCGGCTCCCTGCAGCGCCGCCTGTGCCGTATGTAGCTCGTCCATCGCCGAGTCGTACTGGCGCAGCAGCTTGTTGTACTCATCGTTGGGCACATCGTGCGTGCCTGCCAGGAACGTGGAGTCTATCGATTCCACCGTGGGCGGCATGGAGATGTTGTGCTCCAGCACATCGCCCGCGATGGAGAAATCAGGATCGACATCGGGATGCGTTGCGTCTCCCGATCGGACAATCTTCACCGGCATGCCGGAGGCGTCAAGGCCCGCGGCTACAGCGCTCTCCATCTGGCTGGCAAAACCTTCACTCTGACGCTGCGACGTCTGATCGCGGAACTGGACCCGCACCGAAATCTTGGAGTGCATGTCATGGGCCAGGGCAGCCAGCTTCATCTGGTCGCGCACCGCCTCAAGATTGGCGGCCTTGTACGATTCCGCTTCCTTCAGGTAGGCCCAGCCGATCTCCGTGCCCGAGCCGAGCGGCTTGGAGAGATTATGCTTCGCGCGGTCCAGGAACCAGGTCGACAGCTCGTCGCTCAGGTTCTGGATGCGGACCTGGAATCCCTGCTTGATGGTGTCGTCTGTCGAGAGATCGTAGGCATTGCCGAGATACTTGTACGCGGTCTCGACCGCTTTCTCGTCGCCGATTCCCTTGATGGTGTCATAGAGCTGGGCGATGTCTTTGGCCTTATCCGAAGCTGCGGTGACGTACTCGGGCGTGAGGCGGGTCAGGTCGTCTTTCACGATCGTCTGCTGCCGAACCGGCAGGCTGGCCAGCACCTCGTACGCGGGAATCATGTCGTGCTGCTGTTCGTAATTCTTGCTCTTCTCCAGAGCAGATTTGGCCGCCGCATCGTCCTGTGCCGCCGCATACTCCTTTTCCACGTTTTCCAGCGCAGCGCGCGCGTCCTGCGTATCCCTGGCACCGAGAGCATTGCGATAGGCGGCGATGGCGGCCTGCCAGTCCTTTGTGGCATCCAACTCCTGGCCCTGCACGAAATACGCGTCGTAGGCGCCATTCAGGATCGCGGCAATACGCGGCTCTTCCCCGGCAAACTGCCGATAGGGCTGGATCGCCTTCAGCGACTCCTCCCAGCTCTTCTTCTCGGCAGCCGTCTGCGCAGCGCGCACGGATGATTCGAAGGCATCCGTATCCTTCGCCAGATCCGCCTGCAACTTGCTGAGAGGAGCAAAGGTCGGACTAACGTCGGCAATGGCGGTGGCATAAGCACCGGCAACCTTGAGGTGGCTGTAGCCCGCAGCGGGTGTCGTCAAGGAAGCGTGGTAGGCGGTCAGCTCGGTCTCGGCCTTGTCCACCAGTTGCTGAAGACTCGCCTTGATCTCGCCTGCCAGCTTGGTGTCGCGCTCCGAACCGGGCAGAAGCGCATGCACCCGTACCTGCTGCGCGAGAGCGGCCTTCAGCTCCGCGTACGCCGGGGTGGCACCCGCGGCCGAGGCCCGATAGGAGTTGAGCGAGGCATCGCCCGCATCCGCGCACAGCCCGGCGAGTGCTTGCTTCGCCGTATCGGTGTGGGGAGCCGCCGGATATTTGGACAGGTATTTCTGCCAGCCATCCTGCGAGCCGACGCGCTCCGCAAGAAGGTAGTCCGCCTTCTCCAGATCGGGCGCCAGCGTGAATACCAGCTTGACCCCTTTCTTGATGGGCTGGGCCGCGGACGCATCTGCCGCTCCTTCGGTGATCGCCCTGCCGCGAAGGTCCGCCATGTCCGCAATTGCGGCCGCCGTAAACGTCGCGTTGTGTTCGAACTTGATGTTCTCCGGCAGCACGCAGATCGCCTGTCCGTCTGCGGGGTGATACCGAAGGACTCCGCCTGCATCGCGTTCCAGGGTGGCGCCTGCCACGATGGTCAGCTTCGGCAGCTTTCCATACGTAGACTTGTCGATCGCGTTTGCCTCTGCCGACGCGCAACTGCGCAGCTCCGTCTTGCCGTTGAGAAGCACGTCCGCCAACTGCACATAAGCGGGTCCGGAGGGCCCGTCATACAGCTCAATGGCATTGATGGAGGGCCCTTTGGCGAAGGCAGCGACCGGCGAGATTCCAAGAGCAGTCACAACGGCAATCAACGCAGAGGACGAGGTCCTGGACCTCGACACGAAGGCGGATGTCATACGTTTCCCCTAGAGAACGTCCACAATGATATGTCCCACGGCCCAGTCCGCGGCGTTTCGAAAAACGAGAGCTTTCGGAGATTGCGGTCCGGTCTCGACCGGGCGACACCCCGCCGTGAGGGGCGGCAAGGTGCAGCAACGGCGGCCTTTGCGACCGCTCGCCATGGCTGCTAAAATACCACCTCCGCCGGAAGGGTGCAATAAAATTACCTCTCTGACCAACCGGAGCGGAAAAGGGGCGCGCGCAGGCACACCGCATGGCCAATACCAACAAGGATCGAGTGCCTGACGAGACGCTCGTGCGCTCAACCATGCCCGGAGTGTCCCCGGCCGGTTCCCAGTCCGGCGCGCTGTTTGTCCGGCTATGGGCGGGCCCCGGGAAACGGCTGGACTGCCGCCCAGCGAAAAGCAGTCCCCCTCTGCTTGGCCTCGTGCTCGACCTGGTCCACGCCTCCGGTGGATCCACCGGCGCCGAGAATGCTGATCACCTTGCTGCCTTTTTTCCCGATCTTGTGAGCGGACTGCAGTGCGCGCGTCGGATCCAATGGGCCTTGGAAGGCCTGACCGAGTACGAGTCTTTTCGCGGCGCGGCGGCCGCCATGATTGTAGACGCGCGTGAATCAGCCGCCAGTCTGCAGGAGTCTTCGCCGCAGGAATGGGAGGGCGCCGAAGCCGGAAAGATCCTGCTGAGATCCAAGGCGTGCAGCGTCCTCGAAGGGGGTCCCGGCATCAGCCTCGGCGAGGTCACCGCCTCCGGCTGCCGGGATTGGGAATGGAAGTCCGCCGCCCCCAATGCCGGCTTTGGAGCAGACGAGCAGGCGGTTTTGACCATGCTCCAGAACGCCGGCCTGCGCGATCCCGCGTCAGCAATCCCGACCCCGCACCCGGAAGAGTCCGCCGGCGCGGCAACACGGGTCTTCACGCCGGCCGCGGCGCGGGCCTTCGCGGCTGACGACACCCCCTCCAGCGCGCGCAAGCTGCTGAGCGTCCCCATGATGGCCGCTGCCGGCGCTGTGGTGCTCATCATCGTGGTCCTCGCATTTGTACTCACCCGCAAGTCGACGGTGCAGAGCGCAGTGCCGGCTCCGAGCGCGGCCTCCCAGGAAGCTCATCCTGCGCCCGTTCAAACCCCATCCGCCCCCTCGAGCCCTCCTGCCGCTCCCGCCCGCGCGGGATCGAACCCAGCCTCCGCGAAACATGGCAAGCTGGGCGAACTCTCCCGGAAAAGCACAACCCCGGACAAAGCGCCTCCCCCGCTGCCTGCGGTGCACTGCGATCTGACCGAGGAGGAGATACAGCGGTCACTTGCGCGGGCCGAGCGATACACGCATGATGGCGACCTGCCGGACGCCAAGGCCGCCTATCAGCACGTGGTCGGCTGCCCGTCAGCGCGCGACCGCGCTTTGCAGGGGCTGAACCGGATTCAGCGCATGGAGGCGCAGGGCGGTTCGCCCAACGAGTAACCGCCGAAACTCGCCACGGGGGGACTCGCCAGCGAAACCGGTTGACAAGCTACCGCTGTTGGGATACTTTGCAATACAAAGTGAGAGCGCGTTGACCGACCTCAACAAAGCCCTTGGCGACATCAGCAGCATCCGCAGGCAGATGGCCCGCAGCACCGAATTTCGGGGGCTACGGGCCTGCAACTCTGGCCGCGACAGGACTGTTTGCCTTCATCGCGGCCGCGGCGCAGACACGCTGGCTTGCCGATCCCGCCAATCACATCCGGTTCTATTTGGCGATTTGGGGGTCGACGGCGCTGGTTTCGGCCTGTTTGATTGCAACCCAGATGTATGCGCGCACGCGCCGCATCCACTCCGGGATGGCCGACGAGATGATCCGCATGGCGGCCGAGCAGTTCCTCCCGGCGGCCGGAGCCGGAGCGCTCCTGACCCTCGTGTTGCTGATGTATGTCCCTACCGCGCTCTGGATGCTGCCGGGCCTCTGGCAGATCACCTTCAGCCTCGGCGTGTTTGCATCGTGCCGCTTTCTTCCACGTCCCATGATCGCGGCAGGAGCGTGGTACCTGTTCACCGGCTTGTTCTGCATTGCATTGGCCGATGGACGGGCCTTGTCTCCCTGGACCATGGGGATCTCCTATGGCGGAGGGCAGCTACTGGTCGCCGCCGTTCTCGTTCTCGCCCGCCGGGAGGAAGCCGAAGATGAAGAGTAAGACTCCGTCTCATGAGGGCCGCTTCGCGTACGAAGGACTCGATCGCGTCATCCACGAACGGGCGCGGCTGAGCGTGCTGACATCGCTCATCACTCATCCGAAGGGTGTCTCCTTCGGCGACCTGAAGCAGCTGTGCTCTCTCACCGACGGCAATCTCAACCGGCATCTCCGCGTCCTCGAAGACGCCAGGATGGTCGCCATCCAAAAAGGACATGATCGCAACCGCCCGCAGACGATATGCCGCATCACCGCCTCGGGACAGAAGCGTTATCTGGAATACCTGCAAACTCTGGAGCAGGTGGTGCGCGACGCCGCGCAGGGCAATGCAGAGGAGGCGAAGCCGGCGCTCCTCACCGGCCTGGCACCCTCCAAAGCCTGATTTTTTGGGTCCCAATACTTTGCAGTACAAAGTATCAATCATCTGGGCCCGAGGTAATGTGAAATGACGCGCAGTGTTCCTGCAGGACTCCACGTAGCCATCATCATGGACGGAAACGGCCGGTGGGCAACCCGGCGCGGGCTGCCGCGGGTCGCCGGCCATCGCGCTGGACTGGCAACTGCCAAGAGGATCGTGGAGCACGCTCCCGACATCGGCGTCTCCTGCCTGACGCTCTACGCCTTTTCTGCCGATAACTGGCGGCGCCCCGAAGCCGAGGTCCATGCGATCTTCTGGTTGCTGCGCGCCTTCCTGCGGTTACAGACCGACCGTCTGCGCGAACGAGGAGCACGCCTGCAGGTGATTGGCCGGCGCGACCGTCTCCCGGAAAAGGTGCTTCGCGTCATCGAAACTTCCGAGGCCGCAACGGCGGCTGGAACGCGGA
Organism: Acidobacteria bacterium AB60; assembly: GCA_008682415.1. GTDB lineage: Bacteria > Acidobacteriota > Terriglobia > Terriglobales > Acidobacteriaceae > Telmatobacter. The sequence goes on from VANK01000016.1 coordinate 100,815, forward strand.
TCCATCTGCGCGTCGCCATCGACTACTCGTCCCGTGACTCCATTGTCCGCGCCGCTTGCGCTGGGGCCCTCAACCACCCCATCGAACCCGACCGGCTTCGCCCTTACCTCACCCAGGCGCTCACCGCCGAAAGCGGCGAAGTCGATCTGCTGATCCGAACGGGCGGCGAGAAGCGCCTGTCGGACTTCCTGCTGTGGGAGTCGGCCTATGCCGAACTCCTGTTCACCGACCGCATGTGGCCCGACTTCAACGAAGCCGACCTTGATGCGGCAGTGGACGACTTCCGCCACCGGGAGCGCCGGTTCGGCGGCGTTCCCACTAGCTCATCGGCTCGCCAAGCAACTGTTTCCTCGTACTGACTCCTCCCACGGAACCCGCTCATGTCCGGCGACAAGCACATCTCTCGCATTCGCTTCTGGCTCGCAATTTTCATCGGCGGCCTGCTGCTGAGCGGAATCACGGCGTTCCCATTGCAGTCCGAATTATCGTGGCTCATCGGCGCCTTGCGAGCCAGTCCCCTGCAGAATCCAGCCCAGACACTCCATCTGCTCCCCTGGCTGGAACGAGTCGGAGCGGCGTTGGCCGATACGAACGCTCGCTATCCGTTTCTTGCCTACGGGACCGATTGGCTGGCCTTCGCGCATCTTGTGATCGCCGTTGCGTTTCTCGGGCCCTTTCTGGAACCGGTGCGAAACAAGTGGGTCATTCAGTTCGGCCTCATCGCCTGCGCCTCCGTCCTTCCCCTGGCCTTGATCGCCGGCCCTATCCGCGGGATTCCGCTTCCCTGGCGTCTTATCGACTGCAGCTTTGGCGTCTTCGGCAGCATCCCGCTCTGCCTCTGCCTGCGCTCGATCCATGCCCTGGAACGCAGCTAAAACGATGCTCTGCTGCAACCCGAAAATCTCCTGTTGACATCCGACCCGAACCGGAGGATACTCCTGTCGTATGCCGACCCGAAAGGACGACTCCGAACGCCTCTTCCTTCTCCAGGGCACCCTCGACCTCCTCATCCTGCGCGTCCTCCTGTTCGGCGCCTGTCACGGCCAGGGAATCGCGCGCGCCATTCAGCGCCAGTCGCAGGACGTCTTCTTCGTCGACCACGGTTCCCTCTACCTCGCCCTCCAGAGACTGGAAGATGGCGATCTGATCAGTGCCGAGTGGGGCGTCTCGGAGAACAACCGCAAGGCCCGCTACTACACCCTCACCAAGAAGGGCCGCGCCCAGCTCACAGAAAAGTCGAGCCAGTGGCAAAAGCTCGCCAAAGCAATGGAGATGGTTTTGACCACCGCGCCCGAGGAGGCTTGAGTGAGCAAGCGCCGGCGTTCCGAAGAAGACTTCGCCGAGGAGATTCGCGCCCACCTCCAACTGGAGGCCGACGCCCTCGAAGCAGAAGGCATGGAGAAGGCACAGGCAGAGCGATCAGCGCGCCTGGCCTTCGGAAATGCTACCATCGTGCGGGAACGCTGGAACCTGCGCGACCGCTGGGTGTGGATGCGCGATCTGGTTGACGATCTGCGTTTCGGCGCCCGCACCATGCTCCGCAACCGCGGTGTGACGGCAATCGCCATTCTCACCCTGGCCGTCGGCATCGGCGCCAGCAGCACCGCCTTCACCTGGATCGACAAAGTGCAGCTCCAGCCGCTCGGCGGAGTCACCGAACCCGACCGGCTTGTCAACTTCGAGTCGGTCACCCCCAACGGCGAGTGGGTCACAACCTCCTATCCCGACTACATGGACTTCCGCGATCACCTCGATGTCTTCGACGGAATGGCGGTGACGCTCATGAGCGCCTTCAGCGTCGGGAACGCGGAGCACTCCGAGCGCGTCTGGGGCGAGCTCGTCTCGGGCAATTACTTCTCTGTACTCGGCGTGAAGCCGGAACAGGGCCGGCTCTTTCTGCCTGCCGAGTTCGGCGACGCCATCGGCAAATTCCCCATCGCGGTGATCAGCGACCGGTATTGGCGATCGCATTTCAACGCCGATCCCTCGATCGTGGGCCGCACCATCCGCGTCAATCAGCATGAACTCACAGTGGTAGGGGTCGCACCCCCCGCGTTCCACGGGTCCATCCCGCTCACTGCTTTTGACCTGTGGATCCCCTACATGCAACAGCCCGTACTGAACGGCGTACAGGAGTGGATGCTGCGCGACCGGCACACGCGTAACCTGCTGGGCATCGCCCGCGTCAAGCACGGCGTCACGCTCGAGCAGGCGCGGCTCGCCTTGAAGACGCTAGCGGAACGCATGGCTGTCCTGAACGCGAACGTCAGCCAGGGCATGAGCGCAACCATCATGCCGCTGTGGCAATCGCCGCACGGCCCCCAGGGTTTGCTGGCCGGCCCCTTGCATATTCTCATGGGGGTTTGCGTCCTGGTGCTGCTCATCGTGTGCGCCAACGTGGCAAACCTGCAGGTTGCGCGTGCCATGGCGCGGGAGAAGGAGTTCACTGCGCGCCTTGCTCTGGGCGCGCCGGCCTCGCGCCTGGCCCGCCAGGTGCTCACTGAAAGCCTCCTGCTGACCGGCACCGGCGCAATGCTCGGGCTCGCAGCCACCCCCTGGCTCAGCCACTCTCTCAAGTTCCTCATGCCGCCCGGCCCCATGCAGATGCTGGTCGCGGTGGACTCTCGCCCGAACCTCCCCGTATTGGCATTCACCGCCAGCCTGTGCGTGATCTCCGCGCTCGTAGCAGGCATTCTGCCGGCCCTGCACGTCGCCCGTCTGGACCTGACCACGCGCCTCAACGGCGGCGGACGCAGCGGCAGCGCCGGCCAACGCCGGCAAATCATGCGCTCGGCTCTCGTAATCAGCGAGGTGGCGCTGGCGCTGGTGGCCATCGTTGGCGCTGGGCTGTTCGCGCGAGGGTTCGAACGCACCATGCACCTCGATCCCAAATTCGATCCGGACCACGTCCTCGTCTCTCAGCTCTATCTGTCGTCCAATGGATACAGCCTTGTTCAGCGCAAGGAGTTCTGCCGCCGGCTCGAAGAGCACATGCAAAGCGCCCCGGGCGTCAACCGCGTCGCATTCTCTGACGGCATCCCCCTCGGCTTCCAGCCCAGCTGGTGGGAGGAGCTGAAGATCGAAGGGTACACGCCGCAGCCCGACGAAAACATGAGCATCTTCCGCAACGTCGTCTCCCCGGGTTACCTGCCGCTCATGCACATCCCGATCGTGGACGGCCGCAACTTTACCGACCAGGACAATGAGAAAGCGCCCGCCGTTATGATCGTCAACCAGGCGTTTGTAAAGCGCTTCTTCCCCGGCGGCAATCCCATCGGAAAGATGGTTCATGGATGGGGCCTCTGGTTCCGCATCGTCGGTGTCGCCCGCGACAGCAAATACCACTACCTCGGCGAATTGACACCACCCTACTTCTACGTGCCCTTCCAGCAGGTCTATCGCGAAGACATGAACCTTGCGTTCTATGTCCGCACCCCGGGCGAGCCGCAGAGCATTCTCTCCACCCTCCGGCGACAGGTGCAGGCCCTCGACCCCAACATCACGGTCTTTGACGCCGTACCTCTCAACGAGTTCATCGGCGCCTCGCTTTATCCGCAGAAAGTTGCTGCAACCGTAATGACCGTCATGGGCGCAGTCGCTCTACTGCTGGCAGCCGTCGGCCTCTACAGCGTGATCGCCTACTCGGTCGCGCAGCGTACCCGGGAGATTGGCGTGCGCATGGCTCTGGGCGCGCGGCCGTCTCACGTGTTGGTCATGGTTGTGCGACAGGGCCTGTCCCTCACCATCGCAGGCCTCTTCGCCGGGGCCGTCGTGTCCATTGCGCTGGCGCGCGCCGTGGAGAGCGTCTCGTTCACCAACTCGGCCATGGGTTCGAACATCAGGCTGCTCGACGGCAACGCCTTCGATCCGCTGATCTACGCAGGCGCTGCCGTGTTTCTGTGCGTGGTAGGGATGCTCTCAGCCTCAGTTCCCGCAAGGCGGGCGGCATCCATCGACCCCATGAGCGCGCTCCGCATTGAATAGCGTCAGCGCAGCGGGTTGAGAATCGCGAAGTGTGAGTCGTCCCGTTCCAAGTCACTCTGCGGCGTCCTGGCGGGACGCATCGGGAAGCCAATCTTGGAGACCAGCGCCCGATAGCGCGGCTCGTCCCGCAAAGCCAGCAGGGCGGGGTCCGACAGCGCGCCAATCACTTCGCTCTCGTGGCGAGCGTAGGAAGTCTCCAGGGCCTGCAGAGCCTCCTCGCGCTTGTTCAGCAACATGCAGGTATGAGCAAAGTAGGCAGCCTCAAATTTGCCGGCAAGATAGTACTCTTTCTGCTTTGCATAGAGGGCTTCCAGAAGCCCATGCGCTCCCGCTCGCGTGTACCCGGCGCGCGCAGCCGCGGCAATATCTTTCTGCACCGGGTCATTCATCGTCTCGGCAGCCCGCGTCGCTTCTTCGAGATACGTCACGTAATCGCGCTGGCGAAGACTGATTCGCGCAAGGTAGGAGTGCGGCGAGCTCAGCTCCGGTGCTGACCGCTCGACCTCCTTCAGCAACTGCACGCCCTCCGGTATGCGTCCCGCGTTCGCCAGCATCAGACCCTTGTCCGCCAGGGTCACGTCCGAAGACGGATCCAACTCCTGGGCCGCATCGATCTGCGCCAGAGACTCATCCAGACGGCCGCGCACGGCAAACGCATTGGCATACCAGCGGCGCACCTGCGCATCGTTCGGATCAAGCTGAATAGCCCGGCGAAACTCCTTTTCCGCGTCCTCGAACTGCCAGGTTCCATACCTCTCGGCAAACGCGAGAGCGCGGTGGGCCTCGGCCAGGGAATCATCGAGTTCCACTGCCTTGCGCGCCGCCACAATCGCTCTTGAATACGCCACGTCGTCCGGCATCGTGGAATATTCGCGCAGCAGATTGTACGTATCCGCAAGCCCGGCGTAGGAAGGTGCATCACCCGGATCGTGCACGATTGCCTGGGTGAAGAGATCGAGGGCACGATTCAGGCTCTCCGGTGTGCGCTGGTTCCATTCGTAGCGGCCCTTCAAGTAGAGTTCGCGTGCCAGCCTCTTCTCGTCAGCAGAGACCCCGGTCGACCCCGCCGCCTTCCCCGCAAACAAGGCATGCACCTTGCGCGGAAGAGACAGTTCAGCCACCGCGGCGCCAAGTACCACCAGCAAGGCCGATCCCGCTACCGCGACCGTTAGCCAGGAGCTGACCGGCCGCAACCGCTGCTCGGCTCCAGGAGCCGCTTCCTTTGCCGGAACTTCGTCGGACTCCGGCTCCCCGGCGGCGTCGGCCCCAGCCGCCTCCTCTGCGCTGGCAGAAACGCTCGATCGCAGCAGCCATCGGTCCAGTTCCTCGCCAAACGCATACACCGACCCTTTGGCCCCGCCCGGCACGCGATGGATCGGCAAACCGCGCTCCCGTTCCCAGCGCTTCACGGTGCGCTCGGCCCGGCCAAGATAAGCAGCAATGTCCTTCCACCCGTCCAGACGCCCCGAACGATCCGGCCTGGCCAGCTTCGAAGGATCCGCGGAATACGATGACGCCATAGGCTAAACCCTTTAAATCGTCAGAATGACCCGATTTGGCCCGATCCGGCATGACAAGACATTTGCCCCGGCAAGAGTCTCGCTTCAAGATGATTTCCAGAGGCGGCTACCCACGAGACGGAGACGCTCACGATAAGGTTAGCTTCGCCGTTGGCGCGGCATTTGCTCCGGAGCAATGGAGCCGCGCCCTGCGCGAAGAAAGCAGACTTTCAATGTCTGCTCCGCATTTTGGCTTTATGGCCGGCCACCGTTCCGCCCGCACCTGTGACAGCGAGCTCAGCACGCATGGAAGCCGCATCGCAGCATATAAGAAACGGTGGCCGGCTGCTGGGGACCTCCCAGCCCCGGCGAGAGTTCAGACCCCGCCACTTCCTCTCAGAGCTAAATTGAGACATGGCCCGGCGGTTTGTCCTGGGCGACGAGCAGATCGTCGCCGCCCCCCTCGAACGATGCTTCCTGCTGTCCACCAGCCTCGCCCTCGTCGCACGTGAGTTGAAGATGAAGCCTGTGCGCGGCCGCACCCACGGTCTGGTGGTTGCCGGCGACACCGTGTACTGGCGAGGGCGCAAATTCGGCCTTCCTCAATTCCACGAAAGCCTGATTGAAGATTTCCAGCCGTACCGCTTCTTCCGTGATCGGATGATTTCCGGCAGATTCGGAGCATTCGAGCATGACCACGCCTTCCTTCCGCAGCCGGACGGGACCGTCCTCATGCGCGACGAGGTCCGCTTCTCCATGCGCTGGGGCCTCTGCGGAGACGTGATTGGCGCTGCCCTGCTTCTGCCGCACATCCGCAGGCTGATGCGGCGCCGGTTTGCACTCCTCAAACGCGTCGCCGAATCCGATGAGTGGCGCAGATACCTGACGGAGCCAGTTTCCATTCCGTCGGGCTCGTGACATGGGTCACATCCGCAAAAAATCGTCCCTGCTACAAAGGTCTCGATGATCCGATAGCTCTCATAAGAGCTCTTGGGGGAGCAGCTTGCCGCGCCCGTCGCTCACAGCCAGGCGCGGCATCCCGGAGGCCGAATTCTATGTGGTTCGCAGGGGTTTGCAACTCAGACCTATTTGGTCGTATACTGAAATCCGACCAAACTGGTCGCAGTTCCCGGGTTCTGCCGTTTCGCAGAATCCACGGAGTACGGCGGGTGAGCGTGCTGAGCGAATTGAACGTAGGCGAAACTGCCATCGTGGTTTCGTTGAATCTTGCAGAGTCGGTGCAGAACCACCTTATGCATATGGGATTTGTCCCCGATGCCCGCGTGACCGCATTGCGCCGCGCCCCCGCTGGTGATCCGACGGTCTACTCGGTGGACGGAATGGAGATCGCTCTGCGCCGCGAAACAGCGGACGCCATCCAGGTGCGCGCGGCCGAGTTCGAGACCCAGGAAAAGGCCCAGGAGCTTCTTGGGGCGGTGCGATGAACCCTTGCTGCGAGGTTCCGGCCTTTGAACCCAGGGCGCAGATCGACGGAGAACTGCGAACTGTCGTCCTGATCGGGCCGCCCAACGCCGGCAAGTCCACCCTCTTCAATCGGTTGACCGGGCTGCGCCAGAAGGTGGCCAACTACCCGGGGGTCACCGTAGAACAGCGTATGGGACCCATGGCAGGGGTCGGCCGCGACGACCTGACCATCATTGACCTGCCCGGCGTCTATTCGCTTACCCCTTACTCGGAAGATGCGCGCGTTGCGGTCGATGTATTGAAGGGCGACATGCCCGGGACCCCCAAGCCGGATGCCGTAATTCTGGTCCTTGATTCCCTGCACCTCACGCGCCAGCTCATGCTCGCCGCTCCGGTGCTGGCACTGGGCATCCCCACGCTGGTTCTGCTCAACATGACCGACCTGATGGAATCGCGCGGCGGCAGCATCGATTCCCTCAAACTCGCGCGCGAACTCGGCGCGCCCGTCGCCCAGATCAGCGCCACCAACGGCAGCGGCCTGGAGGCCGTGCCCCTCTTCCTAAACTCGCGTTCCAAGAATGGCAAGGGAGCCAACGGAAACGGAAGCATGGTCGCGAGCAGCGCCCACGGCTACGTTATGAAGAGCACCGCCATTAGCGGCGGAACCAACGGCTCCAACGCCGGCCTCCTCGCCCTTCCCGTGCTCGGCAACGCCGCTAGCACCCACAGTTGGGCCGCCCAGGTGAGCCGCAAGACCGGCTATCGCGCGCCCCTCTCCGCCGCCGGGAGCCGCAAGCTCGATAACATTCTGCTGCACCGCATCTGGGGTCCTCTCCTTTTTCTGGTCGTGGTGGTCGGCGTCTTCGAGGTCGTCTTCTCCATTGGACAGCCTCTATCGGACGGCTTCGGCGACGTGCTCGTCAAGCTGGGCGAATTGGCGCGGCCCCTGCTACCCGTAGGCTGGCTTCAATCGCTCGTCCTCGATGGCGTGTGGAAGGGCATCTCCTCGGTCCTCGTCTTCCTCCCGCAAATTCTGCTTCTCTTCCTGTTCATCGGGGTATTGGAAGACTCCGGCTACCTGGCGCGCGCCGCCCTCATTGCTGATCGCGTCATGCGCACCATCGGCCTGAACGGCAAAGCCTTCATTCCGCTGCTCTCCGCCTATGCTTGCGCCGTACCGGCCATCATGGCAACCCGCACCATCGAGAACAAGCGCGACCGCTTCGCCACCATCCTGGTCACTCCGTTCATGACCTGCTCCGCGCGCCTCCCGGTGTACATGCTTCTTATCGCCGCATTCATTCCGAATACGACCTACCTGCACGGATTTCTAGGCCTGCGCACCATCGTGATGCTGGGCCTCTACCTCGCCGGGTTCGTCGCGGCGATGACCACGGCCCGTCTGCTGAAGAGTTCCATCCTCAAGTCAAGCGAAACACCCTTCATCCTCGAATTGCCGCAGTACCGCATGCCCACGCTGCGCTCCCTCAGCATGCGCCTGGTCGATCGCGCCAAGGTCTTCCTCCACCAGGCGGGCACCGTCATTCTTTGCGTCACGCTTGCGCTGTGGGTCCTCGCCCACCTCCCCATCGTCCACACGGCACAGCGCTCCTGGACAGCCCCGGAATTAGCCGAAAGCGTGGTCGGACGGCTCGGGCACTGGATGGAACCCCTCATCGCGCCCCTCGGATTCAACTGGAAGATCGGCATCGGCCTCGTCTCCAGCGTCTTGGCCCGCGAGGTCATGGTGAGCACCATGGGCACGCTCTACGGCGCCGACCCGGAGACACAATCTCAGAGCCTCCAAACCGCGCTCCATCATGACATGACTCTCGGCGGAGCCCTCGCCCTGATGATCTTCTTTGCCTTCGCCATGCAGTGCACCTCCACCATGGCCGTCGTCCGGCGCGAAACCAACAGCTGGAAATGGCCGGCAATACAGTTTGGTTACATGCTGGTCCTCGCGTACGGCGCCGCCTTCCTGGTGAATCACGTTGTGATGGCGTTGATTCCCTGACGATCCCGGTGGCATCTCGCCGCGCTCTTGCGACTCTAATCACTGATGCGTTTTCTTCTCGTCTTCTTTCTTCTCTTCCCTGCCCCCTTCATCAGCGCCCAGTCCAGCATGAACATGGGTGGCCCCGCCGCCTCTCTGACTGAGAACATCATGCGCCACGCCGGATCCGGAACCAGCCTGGAGCCGGGCTCAACCGTTCCCCCCATGCTGATGAAGATGACCAGCCGCCAATGGATGCTGATGCTGCACGGCGAAGCCTTCGTCGTCGATCAGCAGCAGACCGGCCCCCGAGGAAACGACAAGCTGTTCTCCGCTAACTGGGTCATGCCCATGGCGCAGCGCAGCTTTGAAACCGGTCAGCTCACTCTGCGCGCCATGTTCAGCCTGGAACCCGCCACCATCTCCGGCCGTTACTACCCCGAGCTCTTCCAGCAGGGAGAGACAGCCTTCGGCCACCCCATCGTCGACGGCCAGCATCCGCACAACCTGTTCATGGAGATCGCCGGAATCTATGACCACAAGGCCGGCAGCCGCGGATTGCTCACGTTGTACGCCGCTCCCGTCGGCGATCCCGCGCTTGGACCCATCGCTTTTCCTCATCGCGCGTCGGCCGCCTATGATCCGCTGGCGCCCCTCTCCCATCACCTGCAGGACTCCACCCACATCGCCTACGATGTGCTGACCGGCGGAGCGGCCCTCAACCTCGGCCATGCCGGTGTCCGCCTCGAAGCCTCCGGCTTCCACGGCCGCGAGCCCGATGAGAATCGCTGGCACATTGAAGCCGGCGCACTCGACTCGTGGTCCGGCCGTCTCTCCGTCAGCGCGGGGCGCGACTGGCTCGGCCAGTACTCCGTCGGACGCCTGCACTCTCCCGAAGCCCTGCATGCCGGGGAAGACATCCTGCGCCAGACCGCCTCTCTTCACCTTCATCATGCCTTCGGCCCGGCCGCGCTCGACGCCGCTGCGATCTGGGGCCGCAACCACACCCTCGGCACCGCCGAGAACACCAACGGATACCTCCTCGAAGGAACCCTCCAATTGGGCAGCCGCCAGGCGCTGTGGACGCGCATTGAGAACGCCGACCGCACCACCGATCTGCTCGGACCCCGCGCCCCCGGTGACGAGACATTTCTGGGCCGCGTTCAGGCATACACCGGCGGCTACGCGCACCAGGTCGCAAAATGGTCCGGCGGCGCAGCCTCTCTGGGCGCGCAGTTCACCGGATACAACACTCCCTCTCCCGCGATAGCCCTCTATGGAGAACATCCCTGGGGCATCGCCACGCTCCTCAAAGTGCGCCTGGGCAACTAAGCACGGCAGCTCCCGCGCCGCAATCCTCGCGCTGGAATATGAGAAACTTGAGAAGAGCGGTAAGCCCGCAGGACTGGCCTGTGTGCGCCCATCCTTATTTCACGCGGCCCCGATTGTTCATTCCGCGGGCCGTCTCCCTACAGGACTCATTGGAATGCTGAGTGTCAGTAATGTAACCATGCGCTACGGCGCCAAGGTTCTCTTCGAAGATGTGAGCGTCACCTTCACCCCCGGCCGGCGCTACGGCCTCACCGGCCCTAACGGCGCCGGCAAATCCACCTTCATGAAGGTCCTCACCGGAGAGCTGGATCCGCAGAAGGGCACGGTCGTGCGTCCGCGCAAGCTTGGCGTCCTGCGCCAGGATCAATTCGCGTTTGACAACTACCGCGTCATCGATACCGTCATCATGGGCAACAAGCCTCTCTGGGCGGCACTCGAAGAACGCGATCGCATCTACGAAAAGCCCGAGATGACCGACGAAGACGGCATGCGCCTTGGCGAGCTCGAAGGCGTCATCGGCGATGAAGACGGCTACACCGCTGAGTCCGATGCCGCCGTCCTGCTCGACGGTCTCGACCTCCGCGAAGACCTGCACGAGCGCAAAATGGGCGAACTGCAGGGCGGCCAGAAGGTCCGCGTGCTCCTCGCGCAGGCCCTCTTCGGCAAGCCGGAGGCGCTCATGCTCGATGAGCCCACCAACTACCTCGACCTCGACTCCATCCACTGGCTCCAGGACTTTCTGCAGAACTACGATGGCACGCTCATCGCCATCTCCCACGATCGCCACTTCCTCAACAGCGTCACCACCCACACTGCCGACATCGACTACCAAACCATCATTACTTACACCGGCGGCTACGACGACATGGTGATGGCCAAGACCCAGATCCGCTCCACGCTGGAATCGCAAAACGCGCAACGCGAGAAAAAGATCGCCCAGCTGAACGAGTTCATCGCCCGCTTCGCTGCCGGCACGCGTTCCAGCCAGGTCACCAGCCGCCGCAAGGAAGTGGAGCGCCTGCAGACCAACGAGCTCGCGCGCTCCAACATCCAGCGCCCGTTCATCAAGTTCGACCAGGTGCGCCCCAGCGGCAAGCACGTGCTGGAGTTCAAGCACCTCACCAAGTTCTACAGCGAGCAGAAGGTCCTTGACGGCTTCACCGCCAACGTCCTCCGCGGCGAAAAGATCTGCCTGATGGGCCGCAACGGCGCCGGCAAAACCACCCTGTTGAAGAGCCTCCTCGCCAACTACCCCGGTCTCAGCGACCCCGAGTTCTCCCTCGACAACGGCACCGTCTTCTGGGGACACGAAGCGCACATCGGCTACTTCCCCCAGGACGTGGGCTCCACCATCGAACATGGACTCACCGTCAGCGAGTGGCTGCACCGCTGGAACCCCGCGGCCCACGTCGAAGAGATCCGCGGCATCCTCGGACAGATGCTCTTCAGCGGAGAAGAGGGCGAGAAACCCACCAAAGCGCTCTCCGGCGGCGAGCAAGCCCGCCTCATCTTCTGCAAGCTCATCCTCACCAAGCCCAACATCCTCATCTTCGACGAGCCCACGAACCACCTCGACCTCGAGTCGATCAATGCGCTGAACATCGCGCTCCAGCGCTATGAAGGCACCGTCCTGCTCGTCACCCACGATCACGACCTGATCGACGAAGTCGCCACCCGCCTCTGGGTCTTCGATCAGGGCAAGGTCGAAGACTTCCAGGGACCCTATGCCGAGTGGAAGGGCAAGCACAACTAAGCGATTGCACTGTTATGTCACCTGCGACATAATCATGTCATGGCAGTGCGCACCACGGTCGATATTCCAGAACCTCTGCACGAGCGACTGAAAGAGCGTGCAGAGAGGTCGGGGACATCCATTCGTTCTCTCATCGTGAGGGCGCTGGAAGAAACCTATGCCGCCCCCCAAAAGGGACGGAAAGTGACCGGTCCGCTGATCACCGGAAAGGGCAAACTCGGCCCGCGGTTCCCCGTAGACCAGAATCCCCATGACCTTGTTCTTTCCTGATCTCAACGTTTGGCTGGCGCTCTCGGTTCGCGGCCACTCGCAAAACGCGCTCGCATGGGCCTGGATCTCCGGGCTGTCAGAAGATACAAGGTTGATTTTTTCCCGATATACCCAGCTTGGCTTGCTGCGTCTCTTAACGAACAACACAGTCATGGGCGACCAAACACTCAAGCTCGGCGGAGCCTGGGAAGTGTACGACCGGTGGCTTGAAGATCCACGAGTGGAGTTCTACCCGGAACCGCGCGAAGCCGAGTCAGCCTATCGTCACGCTACCAAGCCGTTTGCTGCAAAGACCGCATCGCAGTGGGTGGGTGACTGCTGGCTTCTGGCTTTCGCCGCAAGCGCTCGGGCAAATCTGGTGACGTTCGATCGCGCGCTCCATGAATTCGCGCGGAAGCAAGGCCATTCGGCGATTATTCCGGCCTGACCCCATTCTGCCCAATGAGTCTGACTGATTGACACAGTTGACGCGCTGAGTTGTAATGACAAGCGGTGGCGATGGAGTTCGCCCTTAACCGCTGTCCCTCCGCCGTCGGCCCTCGCCGGCGGGCTTGCTGAACCGGACAGATGATGACTCCTGGCAGGCGGTCCTGCCGCGGAGTCATGTCCCGGCTCAGATTCCCTGCAGATGTGCACCGTGAACGCAGCGCCTGTCCACACCCATGGACGCGCCGTGAATTGTTTGAAGCTGATCGAAAGGAGAACAGCTTTGCACAAGTATCTGCTGGTTGGCTTGGGAGGCGCCTTGGGCTCCGTGGCCCGCTACTGGGTCGGTTCGACCATTGGCAGCCGCGTGGGTGTCCGCTTTCCTTACGGCACTCTCGTCGTGAATCTCACCGCCTGCCTGGTGATCGGCTTCACCCTGACGGTGTTCAGCAAGCGCGTGGAGATCGATCCCGCGTGGCGCTACTTCGCCACCATCGGCTTCATCGGCGCGTACAGCACCTTCTCTACCTTCGAATGGGAGGCGCTCGAAACCCTGCGATCAGGCGCCGTGCTCCTGGCCGCGCTTTATGTCGGCGGCAGTGTGGCCCTGGGCCTGGCCGCTACCTGGGCCGGCGCCGCGCTGGGCGACGTCCTCTAGACCGGCCTTCGCCTGCATCTAAACCTAAGCGCTCGGGAATCAGCACAGCGCAGCAAGCTTGCAAAGTGAAGCGATTGGTGTTCCAATCGCCGCTTGGCTCGCTTCGTCACGTAGGGCGTGAAAGGAAACTGCCATGCTGACCACTGGCAAAGCCACCAAGGTGACCGTGTACCTGAGCGACGGTGCCAAGCACAAAGGCGTTCCGGTCTACACGGCCGTCCTCGACTTCCTCTTCCGCAACGGCGTGGCCGGGGCCACTGTCTGCAAGGGCGTCGCCGGATTCGGCGCGGGACACCGCATTCACGCCGCGCATATCCTCGAGCTCTCCGATCATCTCCCCATCAAGATCGAGTTCATCGATACCGCCGAGAAGGTCGAGCAGATTCTGCCCGAGCTGCAGCAGCGCTGCGGTTGTGGGCTCATCGAGATGCAGGAGACCTCGGTGATTGTTCCGCCGCGTACGTAACGCGCGCTCCTTCCTCACCGCATCGCCCGGTATTCTGGAATCGTCATGATTGAGGTTCGCCCCATCACCCTGCCCGTCCCTGGCATCGAAGAGCTGCGCCAGGAGGCTCTCAGCGAGGGCTACCGCTTTCTCGATCAGCTCGTGGAAGATTGGCGCGCCGGCATCAACCGCTTCGACGCACCGGGCGAAATCTTCTGTGGATGCTACGGCCCTGACCTGGTCGGCGTGGGCGGCCTCAACCGCGATCCCCACATCGACGATCCCTCCGTCGGCCGCATCCGCCGCGTCTACATTCGGCAGGGGTGGCGCAACCGCGGCATCGGGCGCTCCCTGGTCCTGTCACTGCTTGCCATGGCCCGGGCCAACTTCCGCATCGTCCGTCTGCGCGCTGAGAACGCCGGCGCCGCGCGTCTTTACGAGCGCCTCGGCTTCGTGCCCATCGACGATCCCGGCGCAACTCATCTGATTCAGCTTGAGCAGCCCTCTACTTCACTGAGGTGAATGGAGACGCAGGCAGTCCTTCCCCGTTAAACAGATTGCACTGCGGGCTGTTGCTCCAGCCGTAGCGAATTGCCACCGGATTCGGAACCTCCGGGCTGGTCGCCACCACCGTCTCACCTTCGACCTTCGCGGTCGCCGACGCAAACTTCCCATCGGCGCCCGCCACCTCCACGCTTGTCACTGTGCCGCCTTTGGCGATCAGCCCGCCCGCATGATCGAACCAAGCACGGATCGAGCCACCCTCGGTCGTCGCCTGCCGGAACATTGGACCGGAGTACTCCAGGTCTCGCTCTCCGTACGTCAGCGCGCGCGCAGCCAGCGCCAAGCGATGCCCCACGTCGCTCTTATCCGTCGGATGCACGTCATCGGGATTGCCGATATCGATCGTCACCGCCATGGCCGTGTTGCGCAGCCCCAGCGTCTTCACCTGCTGTTGCCGCAGGCTCGCCCAGTCCTCCAGCGGCGTGGACTTGAAGTTCGAGATCTGCACATACAGGAACGGAAACGCGCCAACGCCCCACTGCCGCCGCCAGTCCTCAATCAGCGTGCGCATGATGCGGTCATAGAGCGGCCAGCGCTCCAGCGCGCTGTTACTCTCGCCCTGGTACCAGATCACCCCGCGAATCGGCAGCGGCGCCAGCGGCGCAATCATCCCGTTCCAGAGGTTTCCCGGACCCCAGCTTGCCAGCGGCGGGTGCCAGGGGAAGTTCGGCATCGGCTTGCCCGCCGCCTTCGCCTCATCCTTCTGGCGCTGCTCGTCCTTGAGCTCGTTCTCTGTGTCCACAGCGTGGTCCAGCATCTTGCCCCGCGAGGCAAACAGCGGATTCAGCGCCGCGTCTTCCCCCAGCGCCGTGAGCCGCACCCACGCCTCCGCCACCGTCCCGCCCCACGTCGAGTCCACCACCCCCACCGGCACATGCTCGCGCGCTTCGATCTCCCGCGCAAAGTACCACGCTACCGCGGAAAAATCCTTGGCCGTCTCCGGCGTCGATGCCGCCCAGCCCTTCGTTGGCAAATCGTTCTCCGCGTAATCGGCAGCCTTCTTGTCCACAATCATCAGCCGGATGCGCGGATTATCCGCATGCGGCAGGTCCGGCGGCGCCGAAGCTGCGCGGCTGAGCGGAAACTCCATGTTCGACTGGCCCGACGCGATCCAAACATCGCCTACAAGGATGTCGTGGATCACAACCTCCCCCGCGCCTGCAGCGGAACCACCCGCATTCCCTCCCCTGATCGACATCTCGAACGGGCCACCCGGCGCCCCCGGCTTGAGATACAGGCTGAAATGACCGAGGGCATTTGTGTTCCCGGTCACAGTTTCGCCGCGAAATGTCACGCTAACCTCTTGACCAACGGGAGCATCGCCCCACACATGCACCGGCAGGTCCCGTTGCACCACCATGTGGTCCGACAAGACACGGGACACGCTGATCTGGGCCGGAAGCACCGCGGAAGGCATCAAAACACCAAGAATCAGAGAGCGGAGTTTCATCGCAAACCTCGCGCAAGCGATTTGAATTCTGCAGATTCCGTGCCTGTACGCGCAGTACAAGTGCCGGAAGAAGAAAGGTAGCAGAGGCGACGATTACACGTCTCACAAAACGAACCGCGAACGCGACATTCCGCCCGCAAATGGGTCAGGGAGCAAGTAAGCCGAACACTGGCCTGAGGAGGCATTGGATGCAATCAAAGCGGGCCCTTTTCCTAGCTCTGATTGCCTTCCTCTCCGCCGCGTTCTTCTCCTTCAGCACCACGGCACGCGGCCAGGCGGCCCTTCTCATGGAAGAGCCTTACGGCTTCTTCGGCGCCCTCAATCCTACCGGCCACACCGCCATCTACTTCGCCCGCATCTGCTCCGACACCCCCGTCAAGGTGCGCCGCTGCGGCCCCGGCGAACTCGGCTCCGTCATCTCCCGTTACCAGGGCATCGCCGGTTATGACTGGGTGGCCATGCCCCTCGTCCCCTACCTCTACTCGGTCGAGAACACGGCCGACGTCCCCGACCATGTCAATCGCGAAACCGTGCTCCGGCTGCGCGAGCACTACCGCGAAGAGCATCTCGGTGTGCTGGGAGCCGACGTGTTCGCCGGAAACCTGGTGCGCGGCGGCTGGACCCAGCTCGTCGGCGTCTCCTACGAGCGCCGCATCTACGTCTTTCGCTTCAACACCACCGAGGAGCAGGACGAAGCGCTCATCACGCGCCTCAACGCCAGCGACAATCGCTCCGACTTCGACCTGCTTTACTCCAACTGCGCCGACTTCGCCCGCGGCATCCTCAACGTGTACTTCCCGCGCACCTTCCGCCGTACCATCTTTCCCGATGCCGGCATGACCACCCCGCGCCAGATCACCTTCAAGCTCGACCGCTACGCCAAAAAGCATCCCGAGATCGGCCTCGACGTCTTCATGGTGCCCCAGATCCCCGGATACCGCCGCCCCAGCCGCCGCAATAAGAGTGTGGCCGCCTCCCTCGCCACGACTGCTTACGCGGTTCCCCTGGCCATCGTGAATCCCTATCTCGCCGGTGGCATCTTCGTGGACTACCTGGTGCGCGGCCGCTATCCTCTGGTTCCAAAACACACCACCATCCTCGGCCCCGACAGGCTGTTTCCGTTGACATCCCCAGAGGAGGTTGGGCAGAATGCCGACAACGCCGAAATCCAGCCCCGCCCCCCTGCGAGCACGGACCTGCCGTCCGCGTCTGCCCCGGAAATCCCCGAATCGAAACAGATCGTGAGCCCGAATGAGTAAGATCGAATCGCCCCAGGACTTCAAGCATCACGCCCGGCTCCATCTCCCCTTCCACATCTTCAGCTTCGGCATCCTGGCGCTTAACCTCATCGCCGTCATCATCCATCTCGTGCGCCACCCCGGCTGGTGGAATGCCTGGCTCCTGGTCCTCTCCATCGCGGTCTTCGTTCCCTTCTTCCTCATTCGCACCTACGCGCTCAAGGTGCAGGATCGCGTCATCCGACTCGAGGAGCGGGTACGCCTCAAAGAACTCGCCCCCGCCGACTTCCGCTCCCAGGTCGACAGCCTGACCGCTGACCAGTGCATCGGGCTTCGCTTCGCCTCCGACGAGGAGGTGGTTGCCCTCGCCCGCCAGGCGCTGGAGCAGAACCTCACCCGCAAGCAGATCAAGGAACGCATCCAGGCCTGGCGCCCCGATCACTGGCGCGTCTGAATCGCCTCCAGCGAGCGTCCCTTCCGCACGTGCGTCTAATTAGGTGTGGAGGCGCGCCATGTCTGCTCCAAAGCTGCACCCAGCTCTCCCCGCAACGCATCGAAACAGGCGTAGACTTTTGCCTATGAAATTCCTCGTCGCGGTGACGATTGCCCTGGGTCTTGTCGCGCTTCCCGCAACAGCGCAACACGGTGCCTCGCACGGCGGCTTCTCCGGCCACTCCGCAGGCATGAGCCACTCAGCCCCCATGGGCCACGCCGCACCGATGAGCCCGATGGGACACGGAGCTCCGGCTCCGCACTTCGCTCCGCCCATGACCCACCCGGCGCCAGTAACCCGCTTTAACCCGCCCATGAGCCACCCGGCGCCCGTCGGCCGCTTCGCCCCACCGCTCAGCCACCCCGCCCCCGTGGCCCGCTTTGGACCGGCCGGCCCAGGCGCCCATCCCGGCCCCATGCGCTTCGGCGGTTCAACTCCCGTCCATCAGGGCCCGCGCGCTCCCTATACCGGCGGCGATCACCGCTCCGGCCACGGAAACGGCTGGGGCAATCACGATCATGGACACGACGGCGACGGTGACCACCATCGCCACCCCTACTATCGCGGCTGGGGCCTGAACTACAGCTACGTTTACCCGGGCTGGTGGCCGGGATACCCCTTCCTGCTCAGCGCCTGCATCCTCGGTTGCGACGCCTCCGACTTCAACAGCTACGGGTACGGCTCAGGTTATGGCCCCGGATTCGCCGATGCCGCCACCTACGGCCAGTACGAACCGCAACCCGCCGCGTCCGCCATGTCTTACCCCGGATATCCAGCCGCTCCATCGACGTACGAAAGCCAGTCGAGCCAGGCTTACACGCAGCCGCAGCCTGACGACCCGCCCGAATCTCGCCCCGCCTACGCCGGCCAGAACATCAGCAGTCCGCCCCAGCCCGCACTCCAGGTCATCCTCAAGGACGGACAGCAGCTCCAGGTGCACAACTACCTGCTCACCTCTACCGCGCTCACGGTCCTTGACAACAGCTACCGCCAGATCCCGATCGATCAGATCGACATCAACGCCACCCGCCAGACCAACCTCGCCAACGGACTCGACTTCCGTGTCCCGCGCGCCGCACCCGCCAACGGAAAGGTGCGCCCGGGCGCCGCCACTCCGGAGAACACGCCCTCTCACAACCAGATCAGCGCGCTCTCCCCGCAAGGCTGACCGAACCGCAACGTCCCTTCAATCCGCAGACGCCGGCGCTGACCCCGGCTCGGCCTTCCTGTCCTTGGCTTCGCTCTCCGGATGCGCCAGGGTCTCCGCGTCCAGCTCGTGCTCCTCCCGGTAGTGCTCCAGCGGCATCTTCCCGTCCCACCACGCGCTATTCATCGGGTATACGTCGGGGTCAAAGAACACCTGGTAGAAATGCCAAACCAGGATCGCCAGCGTGGCCAGGATCGCCTCGTAGAAATGAATCGCCGTCGCCACGTCCACCCACCACCGCGCCAGCAGGTTGCCCACCCATACCTTCGCCCACAACATCACGCCCGTGAGCCCCATCAGCGCCGTTCCCCACACCAGCGCCCAGTACTCCGCCTTCTCCGCGTAGTTGAACCGGCCGAACCGCGGCTTCTCTCCGCGCAGCCCCAGGTAGTACAACATCGCGTGGATTGCATCCAACCCATCCCGCGGTCCCGGTGCAATGTCGCGCAGCAGCCTCCGGCCCTCGCGCGCCGCTGCCACGTAGAACAGATGGTAGATACCCGCGGCAATCAGCGCCACACCCGCCATCCGGTGCACAATGCTCCGCAACAGCTCGCTCATTCCCAGCACGCGCGCAAACCATGACTCCGGATACTTCAAGGCGAATCCCGTGATCACCAGCACCATGAAGCTCGACAACAGAATCAGGTGCTGCCAGCGCTGGTTGGTCGTCATGCGCACCACCGTCGCGCCATGCCGGGAACGCCTGTCGGCCAGCTTCCTCCGCCAGATGATCAGGTTGTGCAGCCCCATCGCCCCGATCACCAGGATGATCAGAGGAATGTAGATCCGCTTCACCCAGCGCACCGCGATGGACTCGATGTCTCGCGCCTGGACCCCATCCTGCAGGTGAACGCGCGTCGTCGTGAACTTGTGCGTCGCACCCTTGTGGCACTTGCCGCACGTCGCATCGAGATTCGCCCGGTGAATACTCGAACGCGGATCGTTCGACGGCAGAATGTCATGCACTCCGTGGCACGACGAGCAGTTCGCAGCCACCACCGACCCCGCCTGCGTCGCCAGCCCGTGATAGCTGTCCAGGTAGCTGGACACCCGGTTCCCCGGCAACCCGAACTCCTGCGATAACCGCACGCCTTCATGACAGGGCGCGCACGTATCCCGCGATACATTCTGCTCCGCCACGGGCGAGTTCGGATTCTTGTGCGACAAAATCGAGTGAATTCCGTGGCAGTCCGTGCACACCGGCGCCAGCCCATTTCCCCGCGCGATCCCCTGCCCATGAATACTGGTCATGAACTTCTGCTGCACGTCCGCGTGGCACTTTCCGCATGTGCCCGGAACATTGAACTTGTAGATCGGCGATTGCGCGTCGTTCGCGGGAATGATCTCGTGCGCCCCATGACAATCCGTGCACACCGCGGCCTTCGCCGACCCCTTCTCCACCGCCCGCCCATGCACGCTCTCCTGGTACGACAGGAATGGCTGCGCGCTCTGCCCGTTCGCCTCCATCAGAAACTTCTGCCCATGACAGTGACCGCACGTCGCGGGAATATTCGCATGGTTCACCGGCGACTGCGGATCCTCCACCGCGGCAACCTCGTGCGGCCCCGCATGGCAATCGACGCAGCTCGCCGCCGGGTTCTTCCCCGACTTCGCCGCCATCGCATGCGTGCTGTGCCCGTACGCGGTCTCCGCATCCGCATGGCACTGCGCGCACGTGACCTTCCGCGGCGGCTTCTCGTGCACCAGGGTCTTCACGTCCGTGTGGCAATCCACGCACGCGAACAGCGATCCGTGAATGGAATGCTTCAACTTGCCTTCATTCACATACAGGCTCACCGGCGTGCCATTCACATCATTAGTCAGCGTCTTGTCTCCATGACACGCAAGACAATCCGCATCCTTCAACTTTTGTGCGGCAGGAAGCAACGGTGTCAGAAACAAACAAACCAGCGCAAATCTGGCAGCGAGGAAAAGTACCCGAGCGTTCACGCGAATCAGGAGACGCTTCTATTTGCCTCAAATGCAGTGACTCGAGTCACCCTCGCCTGTGCCCGGCAACATACACCCCTTCAATCAATTGCAGACGAACCACTTAGGCAACCCGCCGCCGCGGTCGCTAACACGAATGCCCGGTCAACCTGCCGATACCCGATGGCATCTAGACACTTGGCCGAAAGTAAGGCAACGGTCAGGCTCGGAGAGCCATGTGACATACGAACGCAATCTTTCTCAGGAGAATAGTATGAAACGTATATTTAGCTGTGTTGGACTGACCGCTATTCTGGCGCTTTCCATACCCGCGTCGTCGCAGGTGGTCCAGAATCCCCCCCGCGAAGCCAGCCACTTGAACCACGGAGACTTCAGCGTCTATGGCGACATGTTCCGCGTCTCGCCCAAGAACTACCCCACGCTGAACTTCCTCGGCCTCGGCGGACGCGTGGGATTCAACGTGCATCCCAACGTCGCGCTTGAAGGGGAGATGAACTACGACTTCGAGCAAAACTACACCACGGTCCAGGGCACCGGCGCCTCCAGCACCACCATCACCAGCGGTGTCCGTCCCCTCACCGGCCTCTTCGGTCCTAAGTTTCAATTCGGCACGTCGGGCCCCTTCCGCGCATTCCTCACCGGCAAGGCCGGCTTCGTGGAGTGGAGCACCAGCGGCAAATCGCCTTCTGGTTCTACCTTCACCGGCGCCTTCGGCCAGTTCGGCAGCAACAGCACCAACTTCGCGGCCTACCCCGGCGGCGGCATCGAGGCCTACCTCGGCCCCCTCGGACTGCGTGTTGAAGCCGGCGACGAGATCTACCTCGACAACGGCGCGCACAACAACCTTCGCGTTACCTTCGGCCCCAGCTTCCGCTTCTAGCCTCCGGCTCGCAAAACAAAAGGGGAACGGCGCACAGCTCCGTTCCCCTTTTTTGCGACTGCCTCGCTCACCTAGCCAAAGTAAGCCGTCAGCGTCAGAACCAGCAGAATCAACCCGATCGCGATCGCCGTGAACCCGATCACCCGGGCAAAGGTCAGCTGCCACGTTTGCGGCTTCTCGCCCAGGCGCGCCTCCAGCTTCCCATCCCGCAGCACCCGCGCGAACTCCATCGGCCGCTTGTGCCGGAACTCATCTTCGCGCTCTACTCCTGTGAAGATCACCATATCCATCGGGAAGCTCCCCGGGCGCAGATGCGTATTCACAAAGTGAATGGAAAAGATGAACAGGATCGCCAGCAGCCCTTCTTCACTGTGAATCACCAGCACGGCATTCAGCGCCCACCCCGGCAAAAAGTGCGCGAAGAACGGCGCAAACCACATCGCATAGCCGGAGAAGCCGATCACCAGCATCCCCCAGAACACCGCCCAATAGTCGAACTTCTCCCAGTACGCGTAGCGTTCGAACTGCGGCTTCGGGCCCAGCCCCACAAAATACCGCAGATGCGCGAACAGGTCCTTCACATCCTTCCAGTTCGCCACCATCGACGTGTTCCCCCAGAACACGCCCTTCTCCCGATGCACCAAGGCACGCGTGAAGATATCCTTCACGTGCACCAGGAACGCCCCCGTCAGCACAATCGCGCAGAACTTGTGCACAAACAGAATCGCCCCAAAGCCGCCCACAAAGCTGGCCATCGCCCGCGCCCAGATGCTCTCGCTGAAACGCAGCGGAAGCCCTGTCGCCGCCAATCCCAGAAATGTCGTGAAGAGCACGGCGTGAAGCCAGCGCTGCCCCAGCGTGAAGCGCTTGATGTAGCGGGGTCCGCCGCCGCTCTCCTGCTTGCGAGTCTCCTGCGGTGCTTCTGCCAGTTCAGGCATGGTCCCCTCCATCTCCCGCTTTACTCCTCACCTGCTCCATCCGCGCGCGGAACAGCCACAGAATCGTATGAATCACGAAAAACGTCAGCACGCCCGCCAGCAGAAGGTTCATGAACAACCGCACGTAATACAGCGCCGGATTCATCTTCCGGTCCCGCGCATTGGCGTGCGGCTGATACTGCACAAACTTCAGGTTCGCTCCCGCATGGCAGCGCCCGCACGTCGTCACCAGGTTCGCCGGGGCAATCGGCGAATTCGCATTCCGCGCCGGCAGCACGTCATGCGCCCCATGGCAATCCCAGCACCGCGCCGTCTCCACATACCCGCCCAGCAGCCCCAGCTGCGAGTGGAACGTGTCGTGATATGTCGAGAGCTTGTCCTTGTGGCACGATCCGCAGATCGGCGTCGACTGCATCCGGAACTTCGCCTCTGTCGGTTGCAGAATCGCATGCGCCGTGTGGCAATCCGAGCACACCGGAGCCTTCATCTTCCCCGCCGCAATCGCATGCCCGTGCGCGCCCTCCGTGAACTCCACGTTGATCTTCGCGTGGCATGTCCCGCAGGTGTTCGGAATATTGGCCTTGAACGTCGGGCTCTGCGGATCTTTGCGGCTGAGAATGTGGTGCGATCCGTGACAGCTCTGGCAGTTCGCCGCCACCAGCAGCCCCTCCTTGTTCAACGCCGTGCCATGAATCGAATCCGTGTAGTTGGGATACACGCTCGGCAACCCATGCTTCTGCGCCATCCCGTTGTTCCCATGGCAGTGCCCGCACGTCGTCGGCACATTCAGCGGATACACTGCCGACCGCCTGTCGCTCTTCGTAAAAATCGCATGCGCATCGCCATGACAGCTCGTGCAGGGATGCTCCTGCCCATCGCCATGCACGCTGCCCTTCAGCTCGCTCTCCTGGCTCGCATGGCAGGTCACGCATTGCACCTTCGCCACCTTCTCCGGGTGCGGATACGTCTTAACGTCGGCGTGGCAGTCGCTGCAGCTCAGGCTGCCATGAATGCTCTGCCCGAATTTCTCCCCATTCACCGCCAGGCTGTGGCCCGCGGCGTCCTTCATCTCCTGATCGGCGTGGCACGCAAGACACTCGCTCTGGCCCCACCCTCTCGCCGGAGAACACGCCAGCACCACCGCCATCCCCAACAGCACCAGCGTCCATCCCAAGCCCACGCCGTCACACCGGCGCAACAACCTCAGCACACCCCACGTTCCCCGTTGCGTCTCTGGTCCCGCACACGACCCCGTGTGCCGTGTTCCTGCTGCAGAACATGCCTCTGCATCCGCGGCTCGATTCATCTGCCGTCTGCTTTCTCCGGCGCCCGAAGGCCTCTGCAGCCCCGGGTGCCCGGACACTCCTCGCCCCCAACCCGCGAGTTCGTCAAAGTGAATTGCTGGGATAAGGAAATTCCCGATGCAATAGGTATGGCAGTGACTCGGGTCACAACGTCCTGTCCATCCCTGCCCGTGCGAGACCACACGGCCTGCAATCTATCTCACACACAGGCACTTATCAGTCCAGCACGGTGTGATCTGAGTTCGTCCTCAGCGCTCCCCACACCGCCCGAATCCTTAATGACGGTGTGTTAGGTTACTACTTGGAGAAAGAGCAGAAATGTCCTCAATTTCGCAGTTCATCACCCATCATTACCGTCATTTCAACGCCGCGGCCCTCGTCGACGCCGCGAAGGCCTACGTTGATCACCTCAACGCCGGTGGCAAAATGTTCCTCACCATCGGCGGCGCCATGAGCACCGCCGAACTCGGCCTATCCCTCGCCGAGATGATCCGCCAGGATAAGATCCACGGCATCTCCTGCACCGGCGCCAACCTCGAAGAAGACGTCTTCAACCTCGTCGCCCACGACTTCTACGAGCGCGTTCCCCACTACCGCGACCTCACCCCCGCCGACGAAGCCAAACTCCTCTCGCGCCACATGAACCGTGTCACCGACACCTGCATTCCCGAGATGGAAGCCATGCGCCGGATCGAGAACGAGGTTCTCAAAGAGTGGGTGCGTGCCGATCAGGCCGGCGAGCGCTTCTTCCCCCACCAGTTCATGTACAAGATCCTGCTCTCTGGCGACCTCAAAAAGAGCTACCAGATCGATCCCAAGAACAGCTGGCTCCTCGCCGCGGCCGAGAAGAACCTCCCCATGTTCGTCCCCGGCTGGGAAGACTCCACCCTCGGCAACATGTACGCCGGCCACTGCATCTCCGGCGACGTCAAAAAAGTCCACACCGTCCGCACCGGCATCGAGTACATGATGGAACTCGCCGACTGGTATACCAACACCACCGCGCAATCGCCCCTCGGCTTCTTCCAGATCGCGGGCGGCATCGCCGGCGACTTCCCCATCTGCGTCGTCCCCATGCTCCACCAGGACCTGCAGCGCGACAACGTCCCGCTCTGGTCCTACTTCTGCCAGATCAGCGACTCCACCACCAGCTACGGCTCCTACTCCGGCGCCGTCCCCAACGAGAAAATCACCTGGGGCAAGCTCGGCGAAAAAGGACCAAAATTCATCATCGAGTCCGACGCCTCCATCGTCGCGCCCCTCGTCTTCGCCTACGTGCTCGGCTGGTAATCCTTCGCGCAAAGCAAAAGGCCGCCGGTTCCTCCCGGCGGCCTTTCTCATTTCCTGAACGAAGACTATTCCACCTTCGCCAGCTCCAGTCCGATGCGCATCCCGTTCACCAGCACCGTGCTCTGGTTGATCAGCTCCTGGCTCGTGATCTTGTTATCCAGGAACGCCCGCGTCGTGCTGATTGGGCAGATGAAATCCACCGTCTCCGATGGCGTGAGCCCATTGGCCACCTGGTTCACCACCGAAAACTCAAACGCGTCATACGTCGGATCGCCCGGCAGCTCTTTCATCAACGACCGCAGCTGCGGGGCCAGAAACAGGTCGAAGCTCTGCGCCGCCCGCTTGTAGATCGAGGAGTTTTCTCCGTTGAACGTCAGGGAGTTCTGCAGGCTGAAGTGCATCAGCACCCTGTCCCCGGAGTGCTCCAGCAGCCCCTGCGCAGGCGTATGCGCGCCGCTCGTCTCCACATCCCGCGCCGGCGCCGTACTGCTTGCCGGAGCAACATCCACGATGCGCGAAGCTGAGGCGCGCACCAGCTTCGCCGACTCCGCCAGCTTCGCCTCCGCCCGGGCAATCTCGTCGTCCTTGTCTTCCTTCACCGCCAGATCCAGCGGCGTCCGCTGCCCCAGCGCCACCGCGAAGGCCTGCCCGTCCACGTAGACATCGGAACGGTTCAGAATCTCCTGCCGCACGTCATTTGAGGCCGCCTCCGCAAAGGCGCGCGCATCCGCCCTGCTGAATACCGCGCTCAACACCTCTCGGCCTTCAAAGCTGTACTCGTTGCTCGTATCCCGCGTGTTGTACAGAATCTCCAGGCCCACCGCATCGTAATCGTCGCTGTCCGGAACCGCCTTCACCGCCATCCGCAAAATCGGCAGCCCCGCATCCAGCAGCACCCGCGTCGCCCGCACATTCTCCGTCTGCGACCCCGCTTCATACGAAGCCTTATAGATCCCGGAAACCTTCAGCACCGTTCGATGCTGAAAATTCACAAACTCCAGCCCATCGCGATCCAGCGCCGCCCGTCCGGACTTCGCGTTCACATACCGCGCCAGCTGGAACTGGAACGGGAACGTCGTCGTCCCGATCTGCTGCTGCAGCGCCTCCAGCTGCGGCAGATACTTCGACTCCGCCGCGCGCGCGCGCGGGTTCGATATCTCGCTCGGCAGAACCTGGCTATAAGCCGCGGTAACCGCTCCACCCAGCAGTGCCAGCGCCGCTAACTTGCAGGAGCTGTAAATAAGACCATCACGAGCTAACATAACTTACTCCCCGTTCGACTTGGCATTTCCCGCCGGCTTCACAGGCTCCGGCGCGGCAACTACTCGAATGTACGCAATGACATCGTCAATCTCTTCCGCAGTTAACGTATCTCCGTACGGCGGCATCATCGCTGACTTACCCACGGCCCTGCCTCCGTGCGCAATCATGTTTCTCAAAGAACCATCGCTTACCTTTGCCAGCGCCGCCGGATCATTCATCAAGGGCGGCTCCGGCGTCACGTTCGATCGGTTCGAAGGCCCTGCAGGTGTCGCGTCCGCATGGCACCAAACGCAATGCTGATAAAAGATCCGCCGTCCCTGGTCCTGGTTAAAGTTGAGCTGGTAAATGCGCTCCGGATTGTTCCAGTCCGCCTCGGTCCCATACGACCCGTACGCCACGTATTCCGTCGTCACCGTCTTCGGCTTCGCATGCGGACCGGTATGGCTCACCGGCGGCCAGCACCAGCATATCTTCGACATCGCCGAGCGCCGCACCATCGCCGCCCCCGAAAGCACCGCCGCCATTACCGCCAGGTACAGCGCCAGGATCTTCATTGCTGCCCTCCCGTCGCCGCAGTCTCCGTCGCCGGCGCCTGCTTCAGGGTCAGCAGGTATGCGGTAATATCCCGGATCTCGCTCTCGCTCATCGCCTGCTTCGGCTCGCTCGCCCCCGGCACCAGCGCCTGCGGATTGCGCAGCCACGCCTCAATCCAAGCCGCCGTCAGCCACCCGCCCACATCGTTCAGGCTCGGTCCCACGTATCCGCCTGACGACCCGATGGTATGGCACGATTGGCATCCATACTTCGTCTCGAACAGGTTCTTGCCCCGGCTCACCATCTCCGCCGTAAACTGCGCCGCGTCCACCGCCGACGGCTTCACATCGCTCTTCTGCAGCATCCCCGAAATGTAATCCGCCAGCACCTCCGCATCCTTGCGCGTCATCGAGAAGCGCGGCATGCGCACCGTCAGGCTCGGTCGAATCGTCTGCGGATTCATCAGGAACTGCACCAGCCACTCCCGGTTCGACCGGCTCCCCTCATACGAAAGATCCGGCGCCAGCGTTCCCCCATTCCCGCGGAACATGTGGCAGGTGCTGCAGCGAAACTTGTCGTACAGCTCCCCAGCCGCGCCATCCGGCCGGTAGTCGGAGTGCGGCCGCTCCACAATCGTCTTCTGCGGCTGATTGGGAATCGCCGGCCCCGTCATGCTCAGGATCGCCGTCGTCAAATCATCGCGGTCGCTGTCGCTCATCGTGAACCGCGGCATCCGCGCCGCAAACGCCACCGACGTCGGATCCTTCAGCTTCGACTCCACGTAGTTGATCATCGAACGCGGTACCACCGATTCGCCGATATCCAGCCGCTCCACGCTCGTCCGCACAAAGTGCACCGCGAACGTCTTCTCCTTCGGAACCCGCGCCTCCAGCGTCCGCACGCCGCCGGCTACACCCATCGCGGAGAGATCCGGTCCGAAGTTCGGCCGCGGCGTCACGCCCCGCATCACGTGGCACTCCGCGCAACCCTTCTCCACAAACAGCCGCTGCCCCATCGCAATCTCGGCGCTGGTCGGCGCGCCCAGTTGCGGCACATCCTTCAGCAACTCCGGATCTGACAACTTATACAGTAGATACTCACTGACCTTGTAGAGATCCTTATCGTTCCACTCAAACCGCGGCATCTTGGTGTGCTCCAGGTATCCCTGCGGATCCTTGAGCCACGCCACCAGCCACTCCGGCCGCACCTTGCTGCCCACCTTGGTCAGCTCCGGCCCGATATCTCCGCCAATAACCTTGACTTCCCCGCCCCGGTCCACCGCAATCGAGTGACAGGTCACGCAGAACATCTGGTTGAAACGCGTCTGTCCATCCTCAATCGCCGCCTGATCCTTACCCTTGTCCCGCGCCAGGCTGAAACTTACCCTTGTCGGGCTAACTGCCTTCACCCGCTGCACACTGAGATAGGCCGATAGCGCCCGTAGCTCCACGTCACTTAGATTGAACTTAGGCATCCGCGGGTCGGTCGCAACGCCATCCACCGTCACCGTCCCGTTGGCATCCGTCAGCGTGCGCGGCTCATTCAGCCACTTATAGATCCACTCCCTCGTAACCTTGGTGCCGATGTTGGTCAGGTCCGGCCCCAGCATGGCCGGCCGCGCAATATCCTGCAGCTGATGGCAGCCCGCGCAGTTGAACTTCACCATGAGCTGGCGCCCGTGGTTCAGCCGCGGCGTCTGCGCCAGTTCATCGTGGTGGCATGCCCCGCAACTCGCCTGCGCAAACTGCGCCGGCAAAATCGGCTGCTTCCAGGCCAGCGTGGTCGATCCGCTTCCAGCCAGCAATACGCGGCCTTCCGTCAACTGCCGCCACACCCGCCAGTCAGTTCGCGCCTGCCAGTACACCAGCGACACGAGAAACGCGCAGCCCACCGCCATGCCGTAAGCAAACCATGGACTCCCGGATTGCATTCTTCTGTTCGGCATAAGTCCCCTTCGAGACTGCGCGTATCTCATCCCGTTACTTGGTAACTGTCAGGCTCACGTTCACTGCCCCGGCTCCTACCGTCACCGCCTGCGATGCGGGCTTGCCGCCCTCGCTGCTGGTCTTCACGGTGTACTGACCCGCCGGCACATTCTTGATCACAAAGTTCCCGTCCTTGTCCGTCACCGCAAAGTAAGGCGTCGGAACCACGAAGATATAACCCGCCATCTCCGGATGGACATTGCACAGCAGCGGCACATCGCCGGCGTCAGTGAAAGTGAACGCCTTCGACTGTCCCATCGGCCAGGTTCCCAGGTTATGCGCCATTTTCTTGTTATGGCTGATCGCCGGCCAGTACACGTTGTGTCCAACGTTATCGTTGTTCTTGAAATCCACCGTCGCGCCCTGCTGCACCACCAGCACGCGCGGCACAAATGCCAGGTGCGTCTGGTTCATCTGCGCATGCTCCGCAGGCGCCGGAAACGTCTTTCCCGGAATGCTGTCGATGTAGACCGCAATGTTCTCCGCCGAGCGCAATCCCTGCGCCGTGATCTTGCCGTGCACATCGCCGGCCCACGCCGCACTCGCTGCGCACGCCGCCAGGGCCATAACGATTGTTTGTGACACCTTCGAAATATTCATCCCGCCTCCTGTTTCCTCTCCTGCCGACCGGCGTGAGCCCCATCGACACACCTGCGTCATGATGGCTGTAGCTTGTCGCGATGGTATGTTTTCTGCGATTGCTGCGAGGTTGCTCGCAGTCAAGAAACTTGTAAAAGGATGTAAACTCTGCACGGCCTGCCAAAGGCTCCTCGCCATGCTTCGAGCCTAGCAATCGAGCGAGGAACAAATGCCATCGGAATGTAACCCGATTGTCACAGGACCGAGATCGTTCGCCTCGCGCCAAGGCAATCGGTACTTAATGTCTGCTCAACTGCAGTGCGGAAGCGGCCCATCCACGCGACTCCGTTCATGGGCCGCCCCACCGGGGTTCTAGAAGACGTAGTCGATTCCGGTGATCAGCTGGCTCGCCCGGTAGAACTTATCCGTCCCCGGCACCGGCTGTTCGAAGCTGTAGGTGTACTCGGCCTCGATCTTCACGTTCGGGCGAACAAGAATATCGATCGCCGGCACAAATGAGTTCCGCGTATCGTGCCGCGACACACCCAGTTGCGCATCATTCGGAGAGTTCACCCCGTCATAGCGCATCGTCGCAATCAGCCACGGATAGGCCCAGTACTCCGCCTCCAGGAATCCGCCGCTGAACGTCACCGCCGTCGCCGGCACAAAGGCACTCTGATCGTCGTTCAGTGCCTTATTCACATCCCGGCCGTGCTCATATAATCCCCAAAGCTCAAAGCGATTCCGGAACTTATAGTCAAACGCGCCGCCCGCGCGATAGAAGGGCTCATGAACCACTCCCAGGCCCTGCGCAATGGCTCCGTCCCGGTTGAGATCGTTCACGCCGTAGTACGCAAACCCATCCACACGCAGCGAGGTGTGATCGCGCACGCCCGTGGGTCCCGATACCTGCACCTCTTTCCGCGCGCTCGCCTCGCGTTCCAGGTTGAACCGCTGCGATAAGTGCACGTACACGTCCTTGGAATTGCGCGGGGTCGCGCCATCCGTCACGGCCACCGACCACCACGTGTTTCCGCCGTTGGGATAGCCTCCAAACTCGATCCCCGTGTGCCCATCCGGCAGAGCCATGGGGTTCGCCGTCGTACCCGTTGCCGCGGTCGCCGTCTCGTCGAAGATGGCATAGTCCGTCAGGTTGATCGTGCGCGCCTGCGTGAAGGGAAGATCCAGTTCGAACTGGCCGTACCGCACGTTCATGTCGTTCTGCGGAACATGCAGGAAGCTGAACGCATTGTTCGCCTTGATATAGCCGTCGCCAAGACCTCCCGCCGCACCCGAGCCGCCCGTGGAAAGATCGTCATCAATCCAGAAGGCGAGCGACGGACCCAGGCTGCCTGCCGCCAGGATCGTCATAGTGTTCGGCGTGAACAGCGTGCTGCGCGGAACAAACCCGTTCGCCGCCGCCACCTCAGCCGGCTGCTTGGCGTTCACGTTCGCATAACCCGAGTACCGGAATGCGATCGGAAGAATCGGCAGCTCGCCCGGATAGATCGAGTACGGAAACTGCTCCTTCTGCGCCTCTGCTCCCAGCATCAGCGGCGGATCCTTCACAAACTGATCGTCGTCTTTCGGGAACTTGAAGCCGTTCATCTTGAACGCTCTTCCGAAGTCGTTCAGCTCCGGCCAGTTGTTGTGGCAGGTTGCGCAGGCCGTCTTATACTTGCGCGCAAACGCAGGAATCGCCGATGCCTTCGGCGCGGCGCCCCATAGAATCAACCCCACAAAAAGTGCGGTAATTACCTTGGAAGAATAAGTGCTGACTACCCGATTCATCTTTTTCACCCAATCTCCTCCCGCGGGCCCCTTACCTCAGTCGCGCGGGCGCGTTAGTTTCTCCTGGACCCTCATAAGTCGGAAAAATGAAACCGTGAAACAGTGTGCCGGGGCAGAACCTAATCGACGGTAGCCATTCCTTAAGTCGCCGGAGTTGCCTCGAAGCAAGTTACCCGTAAAGACTTGTAAAGTGTCCCAACCTTTTCCCGCCGGCTTCAGCCCGGCTGAGCAAGGCGCAGCTTCCCTCGCGGAGTTATCTCTACCAGCCTTCCGCCGCGGTTGACTACGCCGCCAGAACCTTCTTCTTTGCGAATTCCCGGTGCAGCACGATCGCCGTGAACAGGATCTGCGTCCCCAGCAGCAGCATGAAGCACGCCGCCGCCGTCACCGCTGCCAGCCGGCTGATGCCCGTACGCGTCGCCAGCAGAATGCCGGCCGAACACATGCTCCCCCCAAACAGGCACAGCATCGCCGCGCGCGCCTTCAGCGCCCGAAACTGCAGCGCGAGACCCACGCACCACAATCCCCAGAACAGCCCATGCAGGCCCGTCAGGCTCAGCAAAAGCGGGCTCTCGTCGCGGGCCGGCTGCAGCAGCCAGCAAACAAACCAGAGCACAACCGAGGCCGTCCATGCGCCAAGATAGATCGCGATATTACGCGTCGATTCCCCCCGGGCCCTCATCATTCCCGCGAACACGCTTGCCACCAGCAGGCAGAACCCGGTAAACACCTCGGCAAGCAGGTAGCCCAACTCTTCCGTTATTGGCTTGGTCATCACCGTGCCGCAGACGCTGAGTAACATACCCAGGACAACCGTAAGTACGCCATACGCAATAAGCGACGGGCTGCCGCCCTTCCATGCGCTAGACATTGTTAGTACCTCCTGATTCACAATCAGGGCGCGCCGTCTTATAACCCGCGATCGCTTGACTTACAGGCCATAACTCAACGCATGCGCTTGACTAACTTCCCGCGTCCCTGAATACCCTTGCTTCCTATCTTCGTCACACCTGAAAAACGCGCCTTTTTCGTGCGCTAAGTATCGACGACTGTAGCATAGGTATTCTTGGCAATTGTCAGGCGAATGTCTGTTTTTACATCACTTTACAGAGTTGTTGACCCCGAGCAAACTGGAGCGGCCCTCGCGGCGAGCAGACGCTCACTCTGGCACGCGGCGAGCCGCAATACCGCCATCCGGGACTGCCGGCCCATACCCGTGCGGATACCTTCCAGCCCGTCGTTCCCCGGATCGACGAAGCCACCTATCGGGCCCAGTTCTCATCCATCTGTTTAGAAAAAACTCCCACAGCGCGAGTCCGGTCTCCGTCGCGCTGATGCACTATCATCGTGAGGAAAGGGCAGCGTGTCGATCGGAAGAGCCATCATGAATCTGCTGTTCGGTTGCCGCCATCGCGAGCTCAGCCGGGCCTTCACCTCTGAGGGAGAGACCTACAAGGTCTGTCTCAAGTGTGGCGCCCGCCTCCGCTACTCCTGGCAGACCATGTCGCTCGTGGGCGATAGCCCCAGCGTCAAGCGCCCCTCTCCCACAGCTCCGCTACATTCGCAGGAGCCCCAGAGACGCTCCGCCTCGGGCAAACGATAGTTCGAACTCAGCCGTCGCGCCGGCGCCGCTGATGCGTCGATGGGATATTCATGTCCTCGCGATACTTGGCCACCGTGCGCCGGGTCAGCTGAATCCCCTGCGCCTGCAGCATGGCCGCCAGCTGATCGTCCGTCAACGGATGCCGCGCATCTTCCTCTTCGATCAGCTTCCGTACCTTGCGCTTCAACACCAGCAGAGGCGTGTCCGCCCCCTCCGGCCCGTTCGACCCCTCGGAGAAAAAGAAGCGCAGCTCGATCACTCCCTGCGGCGTGTGTGCATACTTGTTGGCCACAGCCCGGCTGATCGTCGACGGATGAACCCCGATCTCCTCCGCCACTTCTTTGATCATCATCGGCCGCAGCGCCTCAATCCCGTACTCCAGAAAATCCTGCTGCCGCCGCACGATCACTTCGCACGTCCGCAGAATCGTGCTCTTCCGCTGCGCAATGTTCCGCATCAGCTGCAGCGCTGACCGGAAGCGCTCCTTCACGTAGTCCTTTACTTCCCGCTCGGTGCTCTCGGACACCAGCATCTGCCGGTAGCGCCGGCTCAGGCGCAGGCTGGGCAGGTCCTCTTCATTCATTGAGACCACCCACTCGCCCCCCCGCTTCACAAACACCACATCCGGCTCGATCAGCCGCGTCTGCTCGCGGTTGTACATTCGCCCCGGACGCGGATCCAGCGTGCGGATGAACTCCACGCCCCCATGCACGTCCTCTGACGAAGCCTGCAGAGCCTTGGCCAGGTCCTTCAAATCCCGCTTCTGCAGCAGGTGCAGATGCTTGTCCACAATCTGCGCCGCCACATCCATCGCCCGGCGCCGCCGCTCCAGCTGCGCGTCCGCCTCCGGCCGCATCGCTCCGTGCGGATCCTCTTGCGGCTGCTCGGCCTCATAGGCTTTGCGCCGCACGAACATCTGCGCAAACTCGTGCTGTTGCGCCGTAATCTGCAGCTGCAGACACTCCCGCAAATCCCTCGCCGCAATTCCCGGCGGATCAAGATGCTGCACCAGCTCGATGCCTCGCCGCACCAGCGCTCGCGTCTTCTCGCTGGGACCATGTTCTCCTTCGCCGTTCGAAGCAGCCTCGCTGAAACGCGCGCTCTCCACCAGCAGTTGCTCATACGCTGCGGCCAGCTCCTCTTCGCTCGCCGCCAGGTACCCCTCATCGTCCAGATTGCCCACCACGAACTCCGCCACCGTCGCCAATTCGGCGTCCAGCGTCAGGGCTCCCAGTTGCCACGCCAGGTGATCGGAAAGCTTCGTGGGCTGCGAAAGAAAATTTTCAAACGAGGGCTTCTCGCTCTCCTCGTACTCCGGCTGAGTCCGGTATCCGGGATCGAGATACTCCTGAAAATAGGAGCCGAAATCCACCTCAGTGAAGGGATCCTTAGGAGGCGCCGCGGCTTCCTCCGCTCCCCGCTCCAGCAACTGCTCCCGCCCCGCCACCTGGTCCAGCATCGGGACCGTCTCGTCGATCTCTTCCAGGACGGGATTTTCCACCATCTCGGCATCGATCATCTCCTTCAGCTCGAGCTTGTTGAGCGCCAAAACGCTCACCATCTGCATCAGGCCCGGCGTAAGGACCTGGCGTTGTGCCACCTTCAGGCTCAATTTGGGTTGCAACAGCGCCATAAGAGGAGTTTCCCGAAGACTATCTCAAGTGTAAATCTTGAGCCATAGCCCAAAAGCGGGAATCTTCCTCAGCCGGTCCTGCGGTCCCGGAATGAAAATAGACAAATCCGGGCCAATTCATTGAGCTCTAGGATGCTGCGGTCCGCCCCGCGGTAAGCCCTTTACTTCAGAAGTTTTCGTGCCCCGTTTCCCGGATCACGATACGTTTAGTTCAAAGAAAATCCCTCGCCCAGGTAGATCCGCCGCACCTCCACATCGTTCCCCAGTTCGTGCGGCGTTCCCGTCCGAAAGATTCGCCCTTCCGTGATAATGTACGCGCGATCCGTCACGCTCAGCGTCTCGCGCACGTTATGGTCTGTAATCAATATCCCGATCCCGCTCGCCTTCAGATCGAAGATGATCTTCTGCAGCTCCAGCACCGCGATCGGATCGATCCCGCTGAACGGCTCGTCCAGCAAAATAAACTTCGGCTGGATGCACAGCGCCCGCGCAATCTCCACCCGCCGCCGCTCGCCCCCGGAGAGCGCATACCCCCGCGTCATCCGGATGTGCCCGATATTCAGCTGGCTGATCAGCCGCTCCGTGCGCTTGCGCCGCTCCCGGTAGCTCAGCGGCTGCCCCTCCAGCACGGCCAGAATGTTCTCCTCCACCGTCAGCTTCCGGAACACCGAAGGCTCCTGCGGCAGATAGCTGATCCCATAGTTCCGCGCCCGCAGGTACATCGGCACCCGCGTAATATCGGCGTTGTCTATCTTGACGCACCCGGTCTCAGGCGCCACCAGGCCCACAATCATGTAGAAGCTCGTGGTCTTGCCCGCCCCGTTCGGGCCCAGCAGCCCGACCACCTCGCCGCGGGAGATCTTCAGGTCGACCCCGCGCACCACCTGTCGCCCTTTATATGTCTTGCCGATCCCCTCGGCGATCAATGTTTCCATTCCGCTCGCGAACTCAATCCTTGCAGGCCCTGCTCCCCGCCGTCCTCAAATCCCGCCGCAATCACCGCGGTGCCCTCTCCGCCTTCATCGCGGAGCAGTCTCCGCCTTCATCGCGGAGCAGTCTCCGCCTTTATCGCGGAGCAGCCTCCGGTTTTATCGCGGAGCAGTGGTTTCGGTCACCGTCTTCTGGCCCTGGCCTTCGATACTGACGCTATCATCGCGGCTATTGAAAATCAAAGACTCCCCGCTCACGCTCCCGTGCGCCGGATCCACCAGCCGCGGCGGCTCCGCCGCCGTCCCCGTCAGCACATACTGGCCCGTGTCGCTCGTATACACCAACTGCTCGCCCACGCCCCTCCGGCCCATCGACGTCACCACAATATGACCGCGCGCCGTCAGCCGGTCCACCTGCGCCGCCGCGCCATTTGTCCCCGCATGGTTCCCGGCCGGCAGCATCACCAGCTCCGCCTCGTTCGACGTGCTCGTCGCCCCTCCGGTGTCCGCCTCCACCCGTCCCCCGTCCCCGCCGCGCAGCAACGCCTTCCGCTCGCCCTCCGAGTACTTCAGCTCGCCTGCCCGGATCCGCACCACCGAAGGCCCATTGCCCTTCGCGCTCCCCGGCAGGCTCACCGGCCTCAATCCCTTCCCCGCCGGCGATCCCCCCGCCCCCAGCAGCACCACCCGCACCGGCTCGCCCACCGTCCCCCGTGCCACCAGAGTCTGCCGCGTCCGGTTCAACACAATCGTGGGCGCCGCCACCGAGTTCGCGTCCTGCCACAACCGCGCCTGCCCCTGAAACGTCGCCTCCCCCGTCGTCCTCTGCAGCTGCGCCTCCTTGGCAATCACATGCGCCGGACCCGGCCCCCCCAGGCCCACCGCCCCCTTCTTGCCGCCCGGATCCAGCCACGTCGCCTTCACGTCTCCATGCGCAAACGCGTCCCCCGACGCCTGCGACACATCCAGCCGGTCCGCCGCCAGTTCCAGCCCGCCGTCTTCCACCCGCGGGCTGGCCGTCAGGTGCAGCCACTCGCCCGAGCCCTCATACTCCGCGTGCCCCGCCGTCGCCCGCAGCGAGTTGCTCGCCTCCCCGGCCTTCGCCGCCGCCGTCTGCGTCAGCACCACATTGCCCTCCACAATCGCCGACGCAATCTCGCCCGCATCTCCCCCACGGCTCGCCTTCCCGGAGCTCTTCGCCTTCTTCCCCGCGCCCGCCCCGCCAAACTGCACCTCCACGCGATCCCCGCTGGTCGTCTGCTGCGCGCCCGCCGCCGTCGTTTGCGCCAGCATCGCGTGCCCCGTCCCCGTTACCGATACCAGTT
This sequence comes from Acidobacteria bacterium AB60, assembly GCA_008682415.1. GTDB lineage: Bacteria > Acidobacteriota > Terriglobia > Terriglobales > Acidobacteriaceae > Telmatobacter. Next base: position 137,562 of record VANK01000016.1, read on the forward strand.
GCTGCGACTCGCCAAACACTCCCGTCACCGCATCCGCCGCCATCCGCGACGGCCTCACCGGCCCATCCCCGCGCTGCGTCTCGCTCGCAATCTCCACCCCGCCCGTGCCCCGCACCGCCGCCAACTCCACCTTGCCCTGGCCCGCGCTCTTGAAATCCACATCCGCCACCGGCGAGTGCCAATCGCGCCGCACGCGCAGCTCCGGCTGATTCCCCTCCGTCCGCGTCGCCTGCTCGGTGTGCAGCGCCACATTCCGCTCCAGGTGCAGATGGCGCAGCTCCCCATCCCCGGTAAACACCAGGTCCGCCGTCGGCGCGGCCCCGTGCAGCGTGCGCCCCTCGCCGGCCGAGTCCATCGTTACTCCGCCCTCCAGCCGTCCGCGCTGGGGACGATTCTTCGCATCAAAGTCCAGCGCCCCCCGCGGCGCACGCACATGCGCCCCGCCCGCCGTGGTCAGCCCAAATCCCTCGCTCGCGTCCAGATGCTCCGCCGTCCCATCCCCGCGAAAATGGATCACCGCCGCCCCCGCCGTCGCCTCTCCCTGGCGATAATGAGCCACCGCGCCCCGCAGGCTGCACACCAGGTCGGCGCGCGCCAGCTCCGCATGCTGCGCCCGCAGCAGCACCGGCTCCGCCCCGCGCTGCACATTCAGCTCCACCGCGTGGTCCAGCGTCAGTCGCCCCGTGTCGGAATCGAACAGCGCCCCCACCGAGCTTCCGTTGCCTTGCGCCGTCGAGAACTCCACCCGCTGCTCGGTCCGCGCAATCCCCGACTTCTGATCGAAGAAGAGCCCGCTCGTCTTCACGGCAATCTGCCCTGCCGCGGCATCGTTAGTCGCGCCCGCCAGCGGCAGACTCCCCACCGCCTTGCCCGCGGCCGCTCGCGGCGCAATAGCCGGCGCCACCCCCGGCCGCTCGATCGTGATCTCCACCGGACCCGCCGCCTGCGCCGTCCCCGCCTTCTGGTCGTACTCAAATTCGTTGCCCGCGATCCGGTCCACCGTCTTGCCGTCCATGCTGAACAGCTCGATCTGCACATGCTGCAGCAACAGCCGGTTCCCCGCCGCCAGTTGCACCGCCTTTGAGGCCCGCAGCTTGTAATAGGTGTGCCCCCCGCGCGCATGGGTAAACACCACGTCGTTCTGTTCCTGCTTCACGTCGATCCCCAGCCGCTTGGGAATCTCCCGCACGTTCAAATGGCTGCGCCACCGCCCCACCACCAGAAACCCGATCAGCGCGGCAATCACCGCTCCGCCCGTGATCAGCACCAGCGTCCGCAGCCGTTCGATCGTGAAACGCACCTAGTTCCCCTTGCCTAACCGCGCCGCCAGCCTCTGCGCCAGGCTCTCCCCCAGCTCGCTCCACAGCAGCCGCGCCGTCGCACCCGACGCCTTCTCCACCGCGTTGGTCAAATCCACCAGCCGCCGCACGTTCTCCGCCATCAGCCGCGCCGCATTGGAGTCCAGCTCCGCATCCTCCTCCAGAAACGGCGCGTCGTTTCCAAAGTCGATCCGGATATGCCCCTCCTGCTCGTAACACCCCTCATCGAACAGCGGCCCAAACCCCGTCACCCGCACCAGCCGCTGCGCCTTCACCCAGCGACCCGCATCTTCGATCTCCCACAAGCTCCACCCGATCTGGAACTCGTACGCATAATCGTCGTGGAGCAGCTCCAGCGCATCCTCCACCGCCACCTTCGGCTCCGCCCCCAGCTGCGCCGGACCATCCCCGGCCGCCTGCACCGCCCGCCCGTACACCCGCTGAAACACCGGCGCCTCGTGCCAGCTCACCGGCCACACCGTCGCCGAATACACCAGCGGCTCCCCCCCATGCCGGCCAAACTCCCCCAGCACCGCCACCAGCTTCTCCGCCAGCGCCGCCAGCCGCAGATTCGGATACCACAAGCTCAAATAAAGCGCGTCTGCCATCCCCTCGATTGTAGTCGCCGCCCAGTCACAGCAGACCTCCCCGGGTTTTCAGCTCTTCACCAAGCACGACCGAGGGTGCCCCATGTCTCCCGCCTTTGGAGACATGGGATACCTCCACCCTCACCTCTCCAGGTCTTTAACTCTCCAAGCCACGAGCGATACCTCCACCCCAAGTTCTCCCGGCTTTTACTACTCATACAAGCACGATCGAGGGTGCCTGTAGATGATCAAGAGGTTGTTCCGGAGTCGGAGCGGCTGATGGGCGGCTTGTAGTTGAGGCTACCATGGGGTCTTTCTCGGTTGTAGTAGTCGATCCAGGGTTGCAGATGAGCATCTCT
>VANK01000017.1 GCA_008682415.1 Acidobacteria bacterium AB60
CCCGGGGGGGGGGGGGGGGGAGGGGGGGTGGGTGGACCCCTCCACCCGGACGATTCTGGACTCAAACGGTCGTTTTACTACATATAATGTAGCGAATTACCACGAAACTATGGCGAAACACCCCGGTTTGCACAATTTCCGGTGCAGAAGCAATTTGACTCTTTCGGCGCCGCAGTAGCCTTCCAGGCACCCGCCCTTGGTCAGACGGGGCGCTCCGCCGGCTGGCTAACGTGCGGAAGGAGAGGCGTTTTCCGCCGAGAACGGGCAGGCCGACTGCGGACAGTCCCAGGTTTCGAGCTTTCGCGCATGATCGACCTCCGCAAGAAAGAGAACGGAGTCGCACAGCGGGCATCGCTGGAGGGAGGCGCGCGATTCGTCGAACTCGCCTTCGATGCGATCCAGGTAGCCCAGCGCGTCGCGGAAGACACGCGTGCAATCGGGGCGGCGGCAGGCGTGGAAGGAGCGGATCTCTTCGCCGTCCTCTTCAATCATCTTGCGATCCATCGCCGTATGGTGGAGATCGCAGAGAGGCGCGAATTGTTTTCGAGAGGTCATCGATGGCCCCGCAGAGAGCGGGCAGAGTGCCGCAAGTGACTCAGGCGAGGAAAGAACGCGGCAGTTCGCTCTGTTCGAATTCCACGCCGGATGCGGCCAGTTCCCGGGCGGTCTTCTCGAGCGGCGCCCTCTTGGCGAGCATCTTTCCGTGAGCTTCCTCGCGGTCGGCGGGGGTGGCAAAGTCGACGTAATTGGTGAGGTAGGCGAGCTTGCGGTCGTAGAGGTCGATCTCCTTGTGGAGATCGCGGAGGAAGTACTTATCGCGGGGGAGCGTGGTCTTTTTCATGATTTCCTTCCTGAAACGAACAAGAGCGGTCAAGTTGACCGCCCCGTTCGCTGATGTTTGCCCTTGACTTAGGCAGGCTGCACGTTCTCGGCCTGCAGGCCCTTGGGGCCCTTGACGACGTTGAAGGTCACGGCCTGGCCTTCCTGAAGGCTGCGGAAGCCGCCGCTCTGAATCGCCGAGAAATGCACGAAGACGTCTTCCCCGTTGGGGCGGCTGAGAAAGCCAAAACCCTTGGCGTCGTTAAACCACTTCACTGTTCCCTGTTCCATGAATACTTGTTCCTTTGAAGGATGTACCGCCGAACTCAATTTGGAATTGGTTGCGAGTAGCGGTGAAGCGGAACAAGCAAAAAAGACCAGATCGGATTCTTCGATCTCTTCCAGACTACACGAATTGGAGCCTGCGTGCCGGGCGCAGCCTCTGATTCCCGGGGTCGCCGTGATGCAAATGCCGGGAAATCAGGAAGAAGAGACGGTGAGGACGGAAGTTTCCCGGATTAGGGAAAAGCCGTGGAATCAGCGTATGCTGGTTCAAGATGAGCTCGGCAACCCATCTTTGCGAGCCGCGGCTCTCCTCGAGTCGGGCATCACTGTCCTCCAAAGACACCCCTGAGCGCAGACGATGCGGCGGCGTATCCCCCTGCGCGCGCTACGAGAGAACGTTCCACGGAAATTACATACAGGAAATGAGGCAGATGGATGCGATCGGAACTGGTGTACCAGGCCGGACTCAGGATAGAGAACCGCTTTCTTTTGGCAACCACCACGATGCGTGCGACGCGGCGGCTGCACGTCAGCGCGACCCGGACCGAAGACACGGTAAACAAAGTGCTTGAGGAAGTGGCCAAAGGCACGCCCCTGCATGGCGAGTTGCCGGAGGTGGCACCGCCGCCGACCATCGATGTGCTGGTGACGGCGCCGGTGGGATAAGGACGGCCGGGCCGGATGGCCGCGGGGCTAGCGGAGCTGGCGGAGTCAGCGGCGCCAGGTAGACGCCGAAGGGCCCGCGGCTGAAGCCGCTTGTTGCCTGGTCTGGTTTCAGGGGCTTGAAAGCCCCTGCCCCCTCCGCCATCCCTACGGACCTTTGTGATTGTGGACACGCAGACCGGCGCCCACGCCACCAAGGGGCGAGCGGAGCTTGCGGAGTTAGCCACGCTGCGCGCGTCTTAGCGGAGTTAGGCGATCGTGGTGGAGCGGAGTTCGCGGGACGAGCTGCTGCGCTGCCGGAGTGCGTCCGCGGCTATTTCTTCTTCGGAGCCTTTGCCGGCGCTGCAGCAAAGTTCTAATCCGAGATCAATCTGGTTCTCTCTCGCTCGACAGCGGGAACAAGCTCATCAATCCATCGATTTTGGGGACAATCAGTAAAAACATACGCTCTATTGCTAGTGTTGAGGCAAACTCCTTGATTCCTCCAAACGCTCGAACCACCCACGCAAGCACTTCTACTAGATCGTGTCCGCGAGCAGAATTGCGAGCATCGCCAGTCAGCCTAGATCTCCACCGTCTTCGCGCCTCAATGAAAATCTCGAACTGACTGAAGCGCCCATTCTTCATGAGTAGTCGTTTAGCGTATTCTTCGGAATCGAACAGAACAGAACTACCACTTGCCTTCAAATGCTTAGCCGTCGGTAGCCAGTCCATTAACCATTTCAGGTCTCGGTCTGCAAGCCTCATCGTATACAGATCGATCAGACACGTCGCAAGGGACTCGACAAATTCATTCAGGTCCTCGATGCGCGCTTTCGCAGCTACACATAGTAGATCGTGGAGAGCCTCGTGAGTGAGGAAATACAGTTCTATTGAACAGTACTCGGTCCAGACGAGTGCTCTATTTCGCTCTAGGCTGCCAAACCAATGATCCAGATCCCGATCCACTAGGCATCTGCATCGAAACTCTCGTTGCAGATTATCAAGCGCTCGAGAGAGAGCGATGATACGCTGCTTGTTTCCTTCAGTGAGTCCTTGTCGCATGAGGGCTTCTGCAGTAATTTCGACACTATCGATCTCATAAACTATTCGGTCCGTGTGATTAGCCTTCTTAAAGCACCTTGACAATACTTCCTTATCAAAAGAACCCTCAACATACACATCCTGCAATTCTGGTTCGAGGTCATACCGAGCCAGGATCTCTTCAAGCTTTCTGCGTTCCGACAATTTACCCTCTGTCGTCGAGCCTAACGACGCGATCTCTATGCTGAGCTAGAAGCTCCATTGAATGTGAAGCGAAGATGAATTGGATCCTCGCTCCGTTTGTGATGTCTAATAACGACTGAATGAGTTGACGCTGCCACTTTATGTTGAGTGAAATTTCAGGTTCATCGATAATGAACACGCTCGGCATTTCCCTTGCGGTTAGGACGTAGGAGAAGAGAAGTAACAACTGCTGCTCTCCAGAAGAAAGATCGGCTGGTTTCAGCGGACTATCCAACCGATTCCGGATGGCGAACCCTTCACTCTGTTTGAACGAGATCGACTTATCGCGCAAGAAACCGTTGATCGTTCTTACGAATTCATCGATGAGGGTGTAAATCGGCTCGACCGCATCGAGACGGCTTTCAAGGCTCTTTATGTAGGGCTTCAGCAACTCGGCTGCAAGAGTCTTCTGTGCAGGAGAACGTGACTGTAGGGCTTTCTTGAATTCTGTGGTTGACAGTTCCGTTGCGAGTTCATATCGGGCGAACTCATTAGTTCGGGACTCGATGAGACTCAATTGCTTGACCAAGGCGCCGATCTCGGCGGGCTCGGATCCCAAGTTGGCGGCTGATGGAGTCACAAGGTGACGCACTACATCGATGTAGACGGAGTGAACGTTCATAGAACCCTGGTTAGTCCCCTGGAGGGCCTTTTTTCGGACCCAGGTGCCGGCAGTACTTAATGCCTGCGACAGGGCTATTTCGCGAGATCTACCAACAATGTCGTTTAGCCGTTTCGGTTCTTCGTAACGCAGCACCCTGCGCAATTCCATTTCGTCACTTGGATCCGGAACTGAATCGCTATCTAATCGACGTTCTGCATTCAGCAAGAATGTCGTTGGGGCATTCTGTTTCAACACTGAAATGTAGGCGTCCTCTCCTTCGGGAAAGGGAGCCGGTTCTTTCTTGACCTTGGGCTCTACGAGAACCGCTTTTCCCCGCTTGTCGATTTGGATAAAAGACGGAAAGCTCTCGCGCAATCTCTGCGAACTCTCCTGTCCGGGGAAATAGATCCAGCGTGCGAGCATCGTCTTCAGACGGACTATCGATAGGTCGAGAGTGAGTCGGCCCCCAACTTCGGTGCGTGCAGCGCGCAGTGTGACTCCAGAGGTTAAGTCGACCTCTAGGATTTCGAAAGGAGCCTCCAACAAGGCCCCACGATGACCACGGTTTCCTGCTGCCGAGAGAAGATGAAATGCTAGACGAAGTATTGTTGACTTTCCGACCCCGTTGTCTCCGTAAAGAATCGCTCCATTTGGTAGGACTCCCTCTCTGGGCAAGCGATATGTGTAGAGGCCAAACAGCTTCTCGACCCTTATCGCCGAGATGAGCTGTTGTTCTGTCGGGGCCAATAATTCACTTCCGATCTTTATTTCATCAGCCACGTTTGCTCCTAGATTGCGAGGCCAGTTGACTTTTATTCCCATCCAAAACGTACCTGGGAATTTGACAGGAGCTATGTCTACTTTGCTTCGTTGGCGGAAAGCCGGAAGGTGATGGTGCCCCAGAAGAGCCTCGCGCGCATCTGGACGGGGAGGTGGCGCTCGTCGTCGGTGTACCAGATCCAGATGTTGCCGCGGTTCTTCACGACGCCGGCGTCGGCGGTGGGTTGCACGCGGACGGTGTGGAAGGAGCCTACCGGCGTCTTGACCTCTTCTTTGCCCTCGACCTTCATGGTGACGGGAACGGTGTGCATGGCGTCCACTACCGGGATGACGAAGCTCTTGCCCACGGTCATGGGCTGGCTGGCGGCGTAGTAGATGCCGGTGAGGAGGTCAGTGAGGCAGCCGGAGATGGGCTCCTCGACGTGCTTGGTCTGGCCGTTGACGAGGTTCTTCTCATCGAGGATGGACTTGGACTGGGCGTAGTCGAGGCGGAGGGTGGAGCTGATCTGGCGGCGGCCCTCGACGGTCTGCTTGTCGAACTCGTAGGTGCATCCCTTGGCGCGGTCGAAGCTGGACTGAAACTTGTCAGAGACGTGGAAGAGGAGGTTGATGGCGCCGATGGTGTCGGCGTTGGCGCTGATTTTTTCGCGGTCGCCGGCGGCCTCGAAGTGGAGGACCGCGGTGCCGGCGGGGAAGACGCGCCAGTCGACCGTGTAGGTGAGGGTCTGGCGCTGGGGGAAAGTGAAGCCGGGCTGGGGAGGAGGTAGGGTGGGCGCCGCCTGGGATTTGGCCGCCGGGGGCGCGGGGGGCTGCTGCTGGCCGGGAGCGGCGAGGGCGGAAATCAAGGCACAGAGCAGAAAGGTGGTCGTGCGCTTCTTCACCGTCAGAATGCGGCTCCTTTAGGTGCCCGGCGACGAGGAGCGATCGCGCGAGACCCGAGTGGTTGGACGTGAACGCCCAAAGAGCCGCTCATTGCGGAACGCGAAAGACGGCGTTCAAAGCGGCCCGGAGAAAGACCAGGCTGAAGTACAGCAGTGCTACTCCCAGTAAAGCATTGTACTCGCGGTGCTTGAGGTAAAGAGACAGGAAAAACCGGCCGCCGTCGTCGGGGCTGGCGGGGCGGGGGCTGGGGGCGGGGGTGAGCCGGGGAAGGAGGCGGGGCACGCGGCGGCAGTACTCGGGGAACTCGGGGAAGGTGGCGCGAAGGAAGCGCTCCTCAGAGGCGATGACGGGCACGTAGATGGCGATGAACATGACGGCCAGGGCGACGGCCACAGGCCAACTCATGAGAGCCACAGCGAACCCGGCGGCGATGAGGATGGAGCCGAGGTAGAGCGGGTTGCGCACGTGGGCGTAGGGGCCGGTGGTGGTAAGTTCCTGATTCTTCTTGATGTATCCGGCGGAGTAGGCGCGGAGCCAGAGGCCGGGGAGGACGAGGAGGAGGCTCCAGGCGACGGCGCCGGGGACGGGGGGGCGGCGGGCCATTTCGAACAAATACAAGGCGGCAGTGGCGAAGCCGAGGGGGACGCGGATGCGGCGGGCGATGCGCTGCCAGCGGGTGATCCAGTCGGGGTTGGGGGGCGGGCTGGAGGGGGCGGCGGTCATGGGACGGGCTCGGGATGGGGGGCGGCGGGGGCCAGCACCTCGTCGACGGCGGCGAGGACCTGGTCCGGGGTGATGGTGAGGAGGCCGGATTCGGGCTCGGCGCGGCGGGCGTGGTTGCGCTGGCTGAAGGGGCTGCGGAGGACGCGGAAGCGGGTGCCGTAGGGGCCGTTGCGGGCGGGGTCGGTGGGGCCGTAGATGCCGACGACGGGGCGGCCGAGGGCGCAGGCGAGGTGCAGCGGGCCGGTGTCGCCCGCGATGAGGAGGGCCACGCGCCGGGTGAGGGCGATGAGCTGGGCGAGGGTGCAGGTGACGGGGCGGGCGGCGCCGCCGGAGCCGGCGCGGATGGTTTCGGCCATTGCTTCTTCAGACGGCCCGGCGTTGACCAGGACGCAGAAGCCGCGGGAGGCGAGGGTGGCGGCAACGGAGGCGTAGCGGTCGAGGGGCCAGCGCTTGGCTCCCCAGCCGGCGCCGGGGTTGAGGAGGCAGACGGGGGAAGGGCCAGAGGCGAGAGGCGAGAGGCGAGAGGCGAGGGGTGGGGGGCAGGAGGCGAGGAGGGTGTCGCACCAGGCTTCGGCGGCGGGGTCGATGGGGAGGAGCGGGGAGATGGGCTGGAGGTCGTCTCCGGCGACGGCGGCGGCAAGTTCGAGGTCCTGCTCGATGACGTGGACGCCGCGGGTGGAGACGCGCTCGGTGAAGAGCCAGCGGGCGGCGAATTCGCGGGGGTGGGACTCGCCGATGCGGCGGCGGGTGCCGGCAAGCCAGCCGAGGGCGGCGGAGCGGACGGCTCCCTGGAAGTCGAGCACGGCGTCGTAGCAGCCGGCGCGGAGGGTGCGGCGGAGGGCGGCGAGGGCGGCGGCGGTGCGGGGGGCCAGGGGCTGCTTGCCCCAGGCCTTGGCGGCGGCGAGGTGGAGGTGATCGACGAGGGGCTGCTCGCTGCTGCGAGGCTGGGTGGTGTCTGCGGTTCCGGGCTGGCTGCGGGCGGAGAGGAGGGGGGCCCAGGCGGGCTCGATGACCCAGTCGATGGTCCAGCTGGGGTGTTGCCGGCGGAGAGCGGTGAGGGCCGGCAGGGCGTGGAGGATGTCTCCCATGGCGCCGAGACGGACGACCAGGAGGCGGTAGCTGGACTGGGTCTGCAAATTTCAATTTTAGCGGAGGCAGCGGCGTTAGCGGGGCTGGCGGGGTTAGCGGGGCTGATCTCCCGGTTTCCAAGTGCGAGAGAACGGGGGGCACCTGAGCAGCCTTAGCTCTTTAGCTATTAGCTCTTAACTGCTCTTCTGGCCAAGGAGCTGGAGGAGCTGGTCGAGGGCGGCGGGGGTGTCTTCGATCTCGGTGCGGAGGGGGATGGGGAGGATGGGGAGGGGGGATGGGAGGCCCTCGAGGCGGATGGCGTCCTTTTCGGTGGTGAGCAGGGTGGAGGCTCCGGCGGATTTGGCTTGGGCGGCGAGGGTCTGGAGGTCGCGGGCGGTGTAGGGGTGGTGGTCGGCGAATGCGACGCGGGCGGCGACGGTGATGCGGGACTGTTCGAGACCGGTGAAGAACTGGGCGGGGCGGGCGATGCCGCAGAAGGCTAAGACGGGTGTTCCGGCGAGGCTGGGGGGTATCTGCATGCGGCGGTGGAGACGCCAGAGGGGCTGGGTGAGTCCGCGGGCGCGGAGGTCGGCGGCGAGGGTGGGGTCGTCTGCTGGTATGGCGAGGATGTGGGCGCGAGTGGCTGCACGCAGTGCTTCGCGGAGGTTGCCGGCGGGGAGGAGGCGGTCATTGAGGTCGGAGCGGCTGAGGAGGAGGATGTCGAGGTCGCGGTGGAGCTGGCGGTGCTGGAAGCCGTCGTCGAGGAGGTGTACCACCTGCGGTGGGGCTGGCGCGCCTTGCGGCGTTCGCGGGAGTGCGGATTCGGCGAGGAGGCCGGCGTGGTAGCGGTGGGGCGCGACATAGACGGGGACGTTGGCGGCGCGGGCGATCAGGAGTGGTTCATCGCCGAATTGCTGGGCAGAGCCGTGGACGTCGACTTTGGCGGGAAGTCGAGAGCGACGGCCGTAGCCGCGGGAGAGGACATCGACCCCCTGCGGTGGGGCCAGCTCTGCGGATTCCCCGCGGTGGCTGGCAGCGCGGGCGGTGAGGGCCTGGGCGAGGGCGATGGTGAGGGGGGTCTTCCCTGCCCCGCCGGTGGAGAGATTGCCGATGGATATGACGGGGTAGCGGAGACGGCGGATGGGTTCGCGGCCGGAGGCGAGGCGGCGTTCGCGGAGGATGAGGGCGAGGCCGTAAACGGGGGTGAGAGGAAGAAGAAGACGGCGCAGGGCGGCGCTCATGCGCGTCGCCCCAGGACGACGGGTTCAGGGCTGGGGTGGGGGGCGGCGGCGGGAAGAAGGGCGCGGACCGCGGAGACGCAGCGGGCGGTGGCGCCGGCTTGCTGTTCGAAGACGTGGCGGGCGCGGGCGCCGATGGCCTGTGCCTGGGCGGGATCGCGGAGGAGTGCGAGGAGGGTTGCGGCGAGTTGATCGGGCTGGGCGATGCGGAGGGCGTCGTGGGTGAGGAGGTCTTCGGTGATGGCGCGGAAGTTGACGTAGTGGGGGCCCATGACGGTGGGGACGGCGAACTGGGCGGGCTCCAGGGGGTTGTGGCCGCCGGCTTCGACCAGGCTGCCGCCGACGAAGGCGACGGCCGCGAGGGAGTAGACGGAGGCGAGCTCGCCGATGGAGTCGAGGAGGAGGATTTGGCCGGGACGGAGGGGAGCCGGGGGTGTGGTGTTCCAGCTTGACCGGAGCTGCCAGGGGAGGCCGGAGGCGTTGAGGAGGGCGGCAACGGCGGCGAAGCGGTCAGGGTGGCGGGGAGCGAGGACCATGGCGAGGCCGGGGCTGCCGGCGACGAGGGCGGGCCAGGCGGCGATCAGGGCGGCTTCTTCGCCGTCGAGGGTGCTGCCGGCGACGAGAAAGCGGAGACCGGAGCCGATGGTCCTGAGGGTTCGGGTGGCCTCGGACTCCTGGGGAGCGCGCACGTCAAATTTGAGGTTGCCGGCGATGGAGACGTTGGCGCAGCCGATGGCTTTGAGGCGGTCGGCGTCGAGGGGGCTTTGCGCGAGGACGGCGGAGAGCCGGGAGAGGAAAGGCCGCCAAAGGGAGCGCAGGCGGAGATAGCGGGGGTAAGAGCGATCCGAGATGCGGGCGTTGACGACTGCCACGGGGATATGACGGCGGAAGCAGGCGGCGAGGAGGTTGGGCCAGAACTCGGTTTCGGCGAGGATGAGCATCTTCGGCTGCAGTGCCTTCATTACGCGGCGGACGGCCCAGGGGAGATCGAGCGGGCAATAGAAGACCCGGTCGGCGCCGAAGCGCTGGCGGGCGAGAGCCTGGCCGGTGCGGGTGGTGGTGGAGACGAGGATGCGATGGGTGGGGAGCGCGGCATCGAGCTCCCGTACAAGCCGCGTGATGGCGAGGACCTCGCCGACGGAGACGGCGTGGAGCCACAGCACTGGCTGCGCAGCGGAGTTTGAGAGGAGATGCTGCGGGAGGCGGCCGAAGCGCTTAGAGAGGTCGCGATACTTCTCTGCCGTGGCCATCTTGAAGAGCCAGAGGGGCGCGCTGAGGGCGAGCGCCACGAGGAGCGCCAGGTTGTAGAAAAACAGAATCATGCGATACGGATTGAGCTTTTCGGCGGTCTAACCCTCAAATGATACAGTCGTTCCGGATGAACGCCCTTCGACGTATCCCCTGGATGTTGGCGATCTGCATGGCGGCGCCCGCGGTGGCCAGCGATCACACCCCGCCGCCGGTGCAGCCGGCGAGTTCGTTTGCCGCGGTGGAGGTTCACGAGAAGGAGAGCGTGGCAATCGCCGCCGAGCCCTACGACACCAAGCAGAAGGAGTCGATCTTCCGGGTGGACTACCTGGCGCACGGGGTGATGCCGGTGCGGCTGATCGTGACGAACAACGGGAACCGGCCGATTTCGCTGCGGGATGCGCGGATTCTCTTCCAGACCGCCGGTGGCGATCGGATCCAGGCGGCGGAGGTGGAGGATGTGCTGCGATTGATGTCGCGGCGCGACCGCGAGGGCGGGAAGGTGCCGCTGCCGGGACCGCTGCCGCCGATCAAGCTGAAGGCGAAGGGCAGCGCGAAGGATATCCAGGAGGACTTTGACGCGTTTGAGTATGGCGCGCTGGTGGTAGAGCCGCATACGACGCGGGCGGGATTCCTGTTCTACGACGTCTCGCAGCTGGATCATCCGCTGAAGGGGGCGAAGCTGCACCTGCACAAGCTGCGCGATGCGGATGGGAACGAGCTGTTCTACTTCGAGATTCCGTTCGACAAATACCTGCAGTCGAAGTCGAGCGCGATGAATTAAGGACAGGGAATAAGGATTAGGGAATAGGGACGGGCTACTCGTAGAAAGTAGCCGAAGTGGTGTCGGTCTCCCAGATGGTGCAGTCTTTGACGCGGACGCGGCCTTCGGTCATGGCGGCCAGCTGGTTGTTGGTTTGCTCGTAGAAGTAGTGGGCGATGTTCTCGGCAGACGGGTTGAGGGTGGTGAAGGGTTCGAGGTCGTTGAGCATCTGGTGGTCGATGCGGTCGATGACGGGGCGCATGACCTGCTTGAGCTGTTTGAAGTCGAGCAGGAGGCCGGTGGGGTCGAGGGAGGCGCCGACCAGGGTGACGCGGACCTTGTAGTTGTGCCCGTGGGGGTTTTCGCACCGGCCGTGGTAGTTGCGGAGGTAATGGCCTGAGGAAAAGCCGGCCTCCACGGTGACTTCATACATAAGCGCCTTGAGACTCGCGTGCGGGAAAGTATCCCTCGTTTTTGATTCTAGTGGGTGCGGGCGGGAGGCCTGTCGCCGGAGCGGGCTATTCGGGCGGGCGGCGGTTGCGGCGGCGCGCGAGGCGCGCCTGTTCGCTGCGACGGTCGACCTGCTCGAAGAGGTTGCTCATGACACCGATGAGGGCGGAGACGAGGGCGGCGAGGATCAGGATCAGGAAGAGGGTTCGCCAGAGCTGGCCGTTGGCAGGGAGCCCGGGCTGGAAGCGCGAGGGAACGAGGGACATGCCCGCCGAGAGCAGTGCGAAGAAGCCGAGCGAGGCGGCGAGGATGTAGAAGTTCTTCGACATGCGGCGCTTGGATTGATGGTAATTGGTTGCCGCGAAGGACGTGCGTGGCGGATCAGGCGAGGAGTGACGCGGACTCGATGAGATTGACGCGGGCGGCGGTGAATTCCCGTTCGATGGCAGCGACGGAGCCGTTGAGGTCGATGGCGCGGCAGGCGTCGCGCAGGATCACAGCGTCAAAACCGAGGCGACGGGCGTCGAGGGCGGAGTAGCCGACGCAGTAGTCGTAAGCCAGGCCGGCGAAGAAGACGCGGGTGATGCCGCGCTCGCGGAGGTAGCCAGCGAGGCCGGTGGGCGTGACGTGGTCGTTTTCAAAGAACCCGGAGTAGGAGTCGATCTCCGGACGGAAGCCCTTGCGGAGGATGAGCTCGGCGCGGATGAGGTGGAGGTCGGGGTGGAAGCCGGCGCCGGGGGTTCCCTGCACGCAGTGATCGGGCCAGAGGGTCTGGGGGCCGTAGTCGAGTTCGATCTGTTCGTAGGGCTGTTTGCCGGGATGGGCCGAGGCAAAGGAGTGGTGGCGGGGAGAGTGCCAGTCCTGGGTGAGGACGATGTGCTCGAAGGCCTGCATGGAGCGGTTGATGGGGGCGATGACGGCATCGCCCTCGGGAACGGCGAGCGCGCCGCCGGGGCAGAAGTCGTTTTGCACGTCGACGATGAGAAGGAGGTCGCGGGATGTTGGGCGCATGGGCAGTGCGTACTGCTGCTACGGTAGCATTCTGGCCATGAGATTTCGGGCGTTGACGGGCGGGTTGATTTTGGCGGCGATGGTGTGTCCGGCTCTGCGCGGGCAATCGGGGACCAAGGAGGCGTCGGCGTTTGAGGTGGCGTCAGTGCGGCCGGCGGCTCTGGCGCACGAGGGGGGCGAGGGCAGTTCGCGGTCGCAGATTGAAGTAAGCCTCGACGGCGTGACGATGCACAACGTCGACCTGTCGGAGATGATCGAGTGGGCGTACGGGCTGGGGTCGTATGAGCTGGCTAAGACCACGGTTCTGGAGAACCAGCGGTGGGATGTGCGGGCGCGGGCCGGCGACCGGGTGACGGAGAGCGGGTTGCGCCGGATGACGCAGGATCTGCTGGCGATGCGGTTCAAGCTGCAGACGCGCCGGGAGAAGAGGCAGGCGTCTGTGTATGAGCTGGTGGTGGCGAAGGGCGGCGCGAAGCTTCCCAAGGACAAGTCAGCGACGCTGCCGCCGGGGTATGCGCGGGAGTCGCTGCCGCACGTGGCGAATGGAAGTTTTGTATTCAGCAATGTGTCGATGGGGGAGTTCGCGCAACAACTGACGGAGCTGCGCGGGATTGACCGGCCGGTGGTAGACCGGACGGGGATCGCAGGCGTGTACGACATCACGCTGAAGGGTGCGGCGAGCGCGATGCTGGATCCGCAGGGCGCGTCGATTCTGACGTTGGTGGAGGAGCAACTGGGGCTGAAGCTGGCGGCGGCGAAGGGGCCAATTGAAGTGATGGTGGTGGATCACGCGGAGGCGCCTTCGCCGGATTGATGATCGCCGGGACTAGCGCCAGGAGGCGGCGAGGGCGCGCAGGGCGCTGAGGGGATAGTGGACGCCGCGCCAGAGGATGCCATTGCGCCGCAGAGCAAGAAAGGCGGAGCGCGCGAGGGCGACGACCAGGATGGCGGCGCAGGGCGCGAAGAGAACGGCGGCCGCCGGCGAGATGGAGTTCATCCTGCGATTGGCGTGGAGGATGAGCGCGATCGAGGCGTAGAAGAGAACTCCGGCGAGTATAGAGGGGCCGCCGGCGAGGATGGCAGCGAGGGGCAGCACGATGTCGAGGAGAAGCGCGAGGCACGCGAGCACGCTGAGCCAGAGGCGATAGCGAAAGAGCGAGAAGCCGTTCTTCTCGATGTTGCGGATGATACCGAAGGGGCCTTGGATCCAGCGAATGGTGACGAGGTCGAGGCCGACGGCCACCACGGAGCGGCAGCCGGAGTGCTTGGCGAGCCAGCCCAGGGACATGTCTTCAATGACCTCCATGCGCAGGGGATGCATGCCGCCGAGGGCGTGGAAGGACGGGGTGCGAATCATGTTGAACCCGCCGAGGCCGAGGAAGTCGCGAGTAGCTGGGTCTTGGACCTTCCAGAAGCGGGTAGCCCATTGGGTGCAGGCGTGAACGGCGGCCATCATGGCGCTTTCCGCGATGCTGTGGCTCTTGAGGGTTGGCACGAGCACGAAGTGGTCGGCAGCGTGGGCAAGGGCGCAGGTCAGGGAGCGGGAGAGAGCCTGGGGCGCGAAGAGGGCGTCGGCATCGGTGAAGAGGAGCCACGGGGCGCAGGCGCGCTGGGCGGCGAGGTGCATGGCGTGGGGCTTGCCGAGCCAGCCGGGAGGAAGCTCGCGGTTGTGGAGGACTTCGAGAGAGTGCGGGCCGGTGGCGCGAACTTCGGCGGCGATCTGGTTCATGAGAACGCCCGTGGCGTCGGTGGAACGGTCGTTCACGGCGATGATCTGCAGGCTGGCGCCGGTGGAGGCGAGAAGAGAGCGCAGGGTTGCGGCGATGGTGGCTTCTTCGTTGCAGGCGGGAACGATGACGGTGAGATGCGGGCCGGCGGCGGGGTCTCGATCGAGAGAATCGGAGGACAGGGCGTTAAGGTCGGGCAGGGTGTTCATGCCGCGCAGGATGCTGATGGCTTTGCCGAACCAGACGAGGGCGAGAACCCAACACGGCGCGGTGAAGAACCAAAGGCGAGCGGTGAACATGGGAGGAGACCATCATACGGGTTCGCGGGCGGCAGGGCGGGTCTTCCAGGCGCGCCACTCGCCGGCGGTGATCTCCCAGATCTCGGCGGGGAGGCGGCCGCAGACGTAGTCGCGCTCCAGGGTGGCGATGAGGCGCATGCCGGTCTTCTGGGAGATGCGGCGCGAGGCGATGTTGGCGGCGGCCTTGGGCGCGCGGAGGACGGGGAAGCCCAGATCGTCGAACCAGAAGTCGTTGACCGCCGCGACGGCCTCGGTCATGAGGCCGCAGCCTTGCCAAGGCAGTCCGAGCCAGTAGCCGCGGTTGTCCCACTCGTCGATCTGGAGGCTGATTTTGCCGATCATCTGGGCGGGGGATTCTTTGAGGCGCAGGCTCCAGTGCCACTGCTCGCCGCGCGCGATGGCGGGGAGAATGACATCGCGGTAGTTGGAGAGGACGAGGCCCTGGGGGAAGGGCCAGGGGACGGCGGAGGTGAGGTACTTCACGATCTCCCAGTGGGGGAAGAGGCGCTCGGCTGCCTCGGCGTCTTCGAGTTGCAGAGGGCGCAGCAGGAGACGGGAGGTTTGGAGCGGGCGGATCATGGGAGGACGATAGCAGGCCGGCTTGACAGCGTTTCCCGGCGCTCCTAGGCTTTGCGTACGGACTTACAACTTCCCGCCGCTCAGTCGTCGAGAAAGTTCCCTTTCACAGAGCGCCTGGGGAGAAGGAGGGGCACGCGCAAATTAGTGCTGAGTCCTCTTCCGATAGCCGAGCGGCGGCACGATATGGCGAAATCGTCTACGATCTTCGGCGAATTTCTCTTTGCAGTTTCGGCGGCATCTATTGCCGGTATTTTCGCCGCGGCTTTAGGTTTTTGGCAGCCTCACTTGTATCCGATCAGGTCTTGAGTGGGGAACGAGCGACATGGGCACCTCTCCGTTACGGCTTTCCGGTCGCCGTCGTGATCGGCGCGACTACGTCTATTTGGGTGTTCTTCTGGGTGAAAAACTATGGGCGCCCGAAATGATGCGGAACGTCTTGATTTCCTGACTCATTTTTCGAAGAAGGACTCCACGTCCCGGAGGTTTGTCGTCATGCGGTAGGGGGGGAGGCTTTGGAGGAAGGATTGGCCGTAGCGTTGGCGGCGGATGCGGGGGTCGAGGAGGACCAGGACACCGCGATCTTCGAGCGAGCGGATGAGGCGGCCGAAGCCCTGCTTGAGTGTGAGGATGGCCTCGGGAACCTGGTAGTCGAAGAAGGGCTTGCCGCCGGCCTCTTCGATGGCCTTCATGCGCGCCTGCACGACGGGGTCGTTGGGAACGGCGAAAGGGAGGCGGTCGATGATGACGCAGCTCAGGGCTTCGCCCTGGACGTCGACGCCCTGCCAAAAACTCGAGGTGCCGAAGAGGACGGCGTTGGGGGTGGCGCGAAACTCTTCGAGCAGCGCCTTGCGAGGCGCGGTGCCGTGCAGAAGGATGGGCCAGTCGAGGACCGGAAGCAGGCGCTCGTAGAGGTCGCGCATCTGGCTGTAGCTGGTGAAGAGGCAGAAGGCACGGCCCTGGCTGATATCGAGGACCCGGCGGATGGTCTCGGCGGCGGCGGCGGCGAAGTCGGGCTCGCGGGGGTCGGGCATCTCCGGCGGGAGATAGAGCAGGGCCTGTTCGCCGTAGCGGAAGTGGGAGGGCACGACGAGTTCGCGGGCCTCGTTCATGCCGAGGCGCTTGCGGATGTGCGCGAAGCCGCCCTGCACGGTGAGGGTGGCGGAGGTGAGCACAACGGTGGGGATGGATTCGAAGACGAGCTCGGAGAGGAGCTCGGAGACGTCGATGGGCGTGGCCTGAACGAACGTGTTGCGGGCTCCTGTGCGGAGGGCGGGCGCTTTTCGGTCTGAGGCTCCAAAGGCGCGGCGTTCGAGCCAGTAGACGATATTGCTGGCGTTGGACTCGAGGAGGAACTCGAGCTCGCTGCGCAGGCGGGCGACCCGTTTGCGCAGGCCGGGGGCCTCGTCGATCTCCTTGAGATTGGCCAGCTCATCTTCAAGGCGGCGCAGGGTGGCGCGGACGCCCATGTAGAGGTCGCCGGAGGACTCGAGGAACTCTTCGCGGCCGAGGAAGGGCTGGCGGCCGTCGCCGCTCATGGGAAGGCCGGCGAAGAACATGCGGGCGCGATCGCGAAGCTGGGCGGTAAGGGCGGGCAGGCCGAGTGCGCCCTCTTTGCCGCGAAGCATAGTGTCGGCATCGCGGGCCAGCTCCTCAAAGCGCACGTTGGAGACGGAGAGACCGAAGTAGCTGGAGGCGACCTCTTCCAGCTCGTGGGCTTCGTCGAAGACGACGGCGGCAGCTTCGGGGAGGATGCCGGCGTCGGGTGCGCCGGCGGCCTCGCGCTTGACGGCGAGGTCGGCGAAGAAGAGGTGGTGATTGACGATGATGACGTCGGACTCGAGGGCGGCGCGGCGCATCTCGGTGATGAAGCAGCGCTGGTAGCTGGGGCAGGTCTGGCCGAGGCAGGCGTCGGAGCGCGCGTCGAGCTTGGCCCAGAGGGCGCTGGATTCGGGGAGGCCGGAGATCTCGGCGCGGTCGCCGGTTTCGGTGGTCTGCTCCCACTCGGCGATCTGGCGGTACTGGTCGATCTCTTCCAGGCCGTTGAGGATGGGCTGATTGCGCAGGGTGACGAGCTTGTGGCGGCAGAGGTAGTTGGCGCGGCCCTTCATCATGGTGACGCGCAGCTTGCCGAGCAGCGACTCGAGGAAGGGGATGTCGCGGAAGTAAAGCTGGTCCTGCAGAGCCTTGGTGCCGGTGGAGATGATGACGCGCTGGCCGGTGCGCAGGGCGGGCAGCAGGTAGGCGAGGGTTTTTCCCGTGCCGGTGCCGGCCTCGACGATGAGGTGGCGGCGCTCGGCCATGGCGCGCTCGACGGCCTTGGCCATCTCCATCTGGCCGGGGCGGTACTCGTAGGGGAGGGGCGAACCGGCGAGGATGCCTCCAGGCGCAAAGAACTCGTGCAGGGTAGGGAGTGCGCGGACCTGGGTGTCGATGGAGGCCATTGGAGCGGGCTGCTCTCTTCATCATAGTGAGGGTGTGCTGAAGAGACGAATGCCGCGGATCATTGACCCGTAGAAGTGGACTAAGTAGACTTAGTCCATGGCGTATACCGTGCATCAGGCGAAGACCCAGTTCTCGCGGCTGCTGAAAGAGGTCGAGGCGGGCAAGGAAGTGATTGTGATGCGGGGGAAGAAGCCGGTGGCGAAGTTGGTGCCCGTGGAACAGCCTGGGAAAGAGGAGCTTCCTTTCCGGCTTTTGGGAGCTTATCGGGGCAAGATTGCATTTGACGACAGCGCGCTAGCTCCGGCGACGGATGAGGATCTGATCGAGATGGGATTCGACGATCTTGCTGGCGTGCCCCTGGCGCCTCCGCCGGCTGGAAATGTTGAGCCGAAGTGAAGTTTCTCGTCGACACGCATGTATTTCTGTGGGCGATCCTGACGCCGGAGCGGTTCACGGATCGAGTTCGGGATATCTTCTTGGACAAGCGAGTCGAACTGGTGGTCTCAATCGCCACTCCGTGGGAGATCGCCATCAAGACGGGAATTGGGAAGCTGAAGAATGGAGCGGTGATCTTGAACGCCTTTGAGAGCCGCTTAGCTTCAGGCGGATACAGCTTACTCGGATTATCGGTCGAGCACGCGATTGCGAGCGGTCTGCTGCCACGGCATCACAAGGATCCGTTCGATCGGCTGCTGATTGCACAGGCGCTCGACCTCAATGTCCCAATTCTGAGCAGCGACGATGTCTTTGACCGGTACGGTGTGGCCCGAATCTGGTAGTGAACAAGCGAGAATGGAACAAGGAAGCCGTTAACAAGGCCAGCTGAGCCTGGCCGGGAGAGTTCGTTTGCCAACGTATCGCAGATCGGTCGTGCCGTCGCCGGCCAAGGATGAGGCCCTGCCGCTGGTGGCCATCGTGGGTCGGCCCAACGTGGGCAAGTCCACGCTGTTCAACCGGCTGACCAAGACGCGGCGTTCGATTGTGGGTGATGAGCCCGGGATCACAAGGGACCGCATCTACGGCGCGTATGAGTGGGCGGGGCGGCGGTTCCGGCTGGTGGACACGGGGGGGATTGTGCCGGATGATCCGGAGCTGATTCCCACGGAGATCTACAACCAGGCCAGGGTGGCGCTGGAGGAGGCCGACGCGTTGGTGCTGGTGGTGGACGCGCGCACGGAGCTGGCCAGCCCCGACTACGACCTGGTGCGCATGCTGCTGCGGGGCGGCAAGCCGCTGTTTCTGGCGGTCAACAAGGTGGAGGGCGAAGCCATTGCTGCGGAGGCGGAGAACTTCCGCCGGCTGGGGATTCGCGCGGTGTATCCGGTGAGCGCGGAACACGGGTTGGGCGTTGGGGAGTTGCTGGATGCGGTTGCCGAAGCAGTGCCGGAAAAGCAGGGAACAGGGAATAGGGAACAGGGAACAGTTGAAGACGCCGACGCGTCGTCGCTGGATGAGGGCCACGACGAGAATGCCGGTGGGGACCCTGCGGATCAGGCGGCAGGCGGGGAGAAGCTGCATCGCACGCACGGGGAGTTTGAGCAGCACGAGACGTCGATTGCGATCATCGGGCGGCCGAATGTGGGCAAGTCGACGCTGCTGAACGCGCTGACGGGGACGGAGCGGGCCATCGTGTCGCCCATTGCTGGGACGACCCGGGATGCGGTGGACGAGGTGGTGGCGTTCGAGGGGAAGCAATTGCGGTTCGTGGATACGGCGGGGATCCGGCGCAAGGGCAAGACCCACCTGATGGCGGAGAAGCTGAGCGTGGTGATGGCGCGGCGTCATCTGGAGGCGGCGGATGTGGCGCTGCTGGTGATTGACGCGACCGAGGGTGTGACGGCGAGTGACGCGACCATCGGCGGCTACGCGCATGAGAGCGGCCGCAGCGTGATACTGATTGTGAACAAGTGGGACGCGGTGACGACGGGTCGGACCGACGGCAAGCCGCCCGCCGATCGCGAGATCTTCGAGAAGCAGCTGCGGCGAGCGCTGAAGTACCTGAGCTATGCGCCGATAATCTTTCTGTCGGCCCTTGAGGGCAAGGGGATGCAGCGGGTGCAGCGCGAGATTGTGGCCGTAGCGGCAGAGCGGCGCAAGCGCGTGACCACGGGACAGATGAACCGGTTCCTCGAATCGATTGATTTTCAGAGGGCGCCGGTGCCGATGGCCAAGCGTATCCGGATTTTCTATATGACGCAGGCCGCGGTGGCGCCGCCCACGTTTGTGCTGTTCACCGACCGCGAGGTGAAGCTGCACTTCGCTTTCGAGCGGTTTCTGGAGAATCAGATTCGCGATGCGTTCGGGTTCAAGGGGACGCCGATCTGGTTCAAGGTGAAGGCGAGAAATGCAGGGAATAGGGAATAGGGAATAGCGACGAGTGTCGATCCGTTCTATGAGCACGAGAATACAAGGTGCGTCGATTCTCTGCGACGGCGTAAGCGTGAAACGAACGATGCGGTTCAGCAACGGCTCCGTTTCAAGATTGTCAGCAAAGTGGAGCGAAATTTCGCGAGTGCTGGCGTTTAGGCGCGATTGCTTTGCTTACAGATCTGCTCTGTCTTGCATTTGAAATGGATGACGTATCTCTCGAGTTTGATAAAGAGATGGAAGGGGTGGGAATCGATGATTGATTCCGCTCCCGGCTATTTGCCGGGTTTTCCGAGGCGCGATCAATGGTGGGACAATTGTGCAGCCGCCGTTCGCCACAAACCTGATTCAGCTCTTCCCACCTAATCCCACTAACTGACTCAGGACCGTGCCACGGCTTCCTCCACCGGCTGCCGTATCGACGACGTGCGATAACCCTGCTCGGCGAGGTGCTTGCCCATTTGGTCGTACATCGCGGGGTCGGTGGGCTGCACGGTGCCGAGGCCGTCGACGTAGCGGTTGTACATACAGAAGGCCGCGGCGATGAGCACGGTGTCGTGAATCTCGAGATCGGTGGCGCCTTCGCGGCGCGCGGCCGCCACGTCGGCGGAGGTCACGAGCTTGCCGTCCTGCTGCACCTTGCCCGCAATGACCAGCAAAGCTTTCAGCTTGGGGGAGATCTCGGCGTGGAGGAAGTCCGTCTTGATTGCTTCGACGGTGGCATAGCCGCCAAGATGATTGGCGGCCGCCGCGCCGTGGCTGAGGGCGCAGAACTGGGTGCCGTTGCGCGACGACACATAGGTCGCGATCAGTTCGCGCTCGCCCGGCGTGAGCGAATTTGGCTCATGGAGCAGGATGTGCGCCAGCTCGCGCATGGGTTTGGCGGTTTCGGGGCGAAATGCGAATCCGGCGCTGATGCCGGGGAGGCCTTCGGGGAGGTCGATGTGGGGCATGGGAACTCCGAGAGAAGTGAATGAATCAGGAATGCGCCGCCGATGCATGAGCGGCGAGATACTCTTCGCTTACCTTCACATAGCCGTCGCGGGCTACGCGGGGGCCGCGCTCGCGGTAGAAGGCCTCGTCCTGAGGCTGGTAGGTGCCGAGGCCGTCGACGTAGCGGTTGTACATGCAGAAGGCCGCGGCGATGAGGATGGTGTCGTGAATCTCGAGATCCGTGGCTCCTTCGCGCCGCGCGGCTTGCACATCGTCTTTTGAGACGAGCTTGCCGTCCTGCTGCACTTTGGCAGCAATGGCCAGCAGCGCCTTGAGCTTGGGCGAGATGGCTGCCTCCATGAAATCGACCTTCACCTGCTTCACTAGCGCCTCGTCACCGTTGAGGTGCGCCGCCGCGATCGCGCCATGAATGCTGTGGCAGTAATGGGTGCAATTGCGGCTGGAGACGTAGGTGGCGATCAGTTCGCGCTCGCCGCGGGTGAGGGTGCTGGGGCCTTGCAGCAGAACTTCAACCAGCGCATTGAGGGGCCGTGCGGTTTCGGGACGGAACGCCATGGCGCCGCGGATGCCGGGCAGATCGTCGGGGAGAGGGATGTGGGGCATGGGGGACTCCGAGAGAAGTGAATGAGTGAAGAAGTGAATAAGTGAAGAGGTGAAAAAGATGGCGCGCGTGGGTGGTCAGGTTTCAGGTTCGAGGGCGGGAGACGCGCTGGGGCGGTTTTTGCCGGCGCGGAGGAGCAGGGCGCGGACGGGGAGGCCGGCGAGCACGATGGCCGCGCCAGCCATGGCCGGAACCGGCTGGTGCATGAGCAGCATGAAGGCCAGTGCGGCTGAGCAGAGAACGAAGAAGACGGGAGCCACGGGATACCACCAGCGGCGCACCGGGGTGATGGCGCGGAAGAGGGTGGCGGCAGTGAGGGCGAGGAAGACGACCGCGGAGAAGATGATGAAGGCGAGGATGCGGTCGAAGGCGCCCAGGAAGAGGATGAGGAGAGCCATGGCCGTTTGCAGCAGGACGGCGTTGGCCGGCGTGCCGAACCGGGGATGCAGGCGGGCAAAGACGGCAAGCGGCCCGGTCTCGGCCTCTTCGCGGGCGAGGGCAAAGGTGACGCGGGGGACGGCCATATTGAGGACCATGAGGCCCCCAAGAACGCAGATCAGGACGCAGACGGAGAGCACGCTGCCGCCTGCGGGTCCGAAGAGCGCCGCTCCGAATTGCGCGACGAAGCCTGCGTCGCTGGTGATCTGCGCGCTGGGAACCACGGCGACGAAGGCCAGGCTGAGCAGCAGATAAAGGGCGGTGACGACGAGAACGCCGCCGGTAAAGGCGATGGGCAGGGTGCGCTCGGGATTGCGAACCTGGCCGGCGATCTTGCCGGCCTCCCACCATCCGCCGAAGCAGAAGAAGGCGCTGACCGCGGCTCCGGCGATGGCGCCGGCGAGCGGGTCGGCGCCGGCTGGACGCTGGGCGGAAGACAGATTGGCGAGAGAAGCATGGGGCGAGGCCAGGGCCCAGCCCACCAGGCCGACCAGGAGCGGAACCTTGATCCAGTTGAGGGTGCTCATCACGCCGCTGCTCAGGCGGGTTCCAAAGTAGTTGAGAGCGCCGAAGGCGAGGATCAGGATTGCCGGAACGAGGCGGGCGGCGGCGGGCGAGAGGGGCAGGAGCGTCTGCAGGTAGGGGGTAAGCCCCACGCAGAGCGCGGCCGAGACGCCGGGATACATCACGATGGCGGCCATCCAGCCATAGAGGAAGGCGACGTTGCGCCCGAAGCCGCGGCGCAGGTAGAGGTACTCGCCTCCGTCGTAGGGATTGCGGATGGCGAGTTCCGTAAAGCAGAAGGCGCCGGCCAGGGTCATGAGCGCCATGCCGCACCAGACCGCGGCAAGGAGCAGGGGAGACGCCAGGGAGCGGACCATCCCGGCGGGGGTGAGAAAGATGCCCAGCGAGATGGCTTCGCCGGTGACAACCGCGGTGGCAGACCACACGCCCATCTGCCGAACTTGTTGGGGAAGCCCTGCCATGGTCTCGTCATGGTAATCGATGGGTGGCCGGGAAGCGCATCCATCGGAGGGTGGAATAGAGACAGTGATCAAGTGAAAAAGTGATTGAGTGATGAAGAAAGCCAGTCTGACTTCTCGATCACTCCATCACTTGGATCACTCAGATCACGGTGCGTTCTCCAGCTTTGTAACATGCACGCTGGCCTGGCTCTCGGGGACGGTGCCGTCGTTGACCTGAACTTCCGCGGGCTTGCCTTGAATCAGGATGCGCTGGACGGCCTTGCCGCGGGCCGGAACCCGCACGCGTTGCGTGACCGAGGCGCCGTCGTTGCGCACGGTTACGGGGACTTCGGTTTGAGCGTAGCTGCCGTTGGCGAGGTTGACGGCTACGATCCAATTGCCGGATTCGGCCGCAGTGGGAAAGGCGTTCTCCACCTCGAGGTCGGGAAGGCCCTTGTCGGCGTCGACCCAATCGGCAAAGAACCAGGAGAGATCATGGCGTGTGCCCGCTTGTTCGAGCAGTGTTTCGAACTGGCTGCGATGGGTGTTGCCGAGATCTTTGGATGGATCATAGGCGCGCAGAGCGGCGGAGAGGGTGGGATCGCCTGCGATGTCGCGCAACATCCACAGAACATAAGTGGCCTTGGTGCGGTAGTAGACGGGAGAGATCGCCTGATCGAGGGGCTGGCCCGCGCCGGCGCCTGGGCTCTCGGGTTCGACGAGCGCGAGTGCCTGCCGGCCAGCCTCGAGCGCGCTGAGAGCTTTCTCGCGGCCCTGCTGCTTTTCCACCCATAAGGTGCCCATGAAGTGGGCGACGCCCTCGCTGAGCCAGGCGCGGGGCGACTGCATCCACGCATGCGTCAGAGCATGGGCCAGCACGCCTTTGAGCTGTTCGGCGTCGCCATCGCGCAGACGCGTGACAAGCAGGGCGCCGGTCTCGCAGGGGGCATCTTCGGGATCGGGAAGATCGAGGAGGGTGAGCTGCGCGCGCGGCCGCTGCCCGAGCCATCCCTGGAGGAACGGGGTCACGTCCGTTGCGGCGTCAGTCCAGAACTGCACGTTGACGTCGTTATCCGGGGTGGTCCATGCGGTCAGGTTGGCGCCCTGGTGCGCCTTGCGGCTGGCCACAAAGAGACTGGGCGCTTCAAAGCCGAGCGTGGTGGCGCCGGTATCCGCCGTGGCCACGCTGAGGATGTCGGCATCACCGCCCGCCGGAGTGATGTTGAGCGGAACGGGATGACCGTTGACGAGGGCGATGGTGGGCGCCTGGTTCTGGGGGAACTCCACGGTAAGCCGCAGCCGAAACTGCGCGCCGGAGAGATGCAGCTTGTGCGTCCCCATTTCGTCGAAGAGGCGGGCGCCATCGCCGAGGATCACAGGGACGGAAGAGACGGGATACCACACCACGTTGCCAAAGCCGCGCAGACCGGTAAACCCGGTGTCGATCCGATCCCAGTCCGAGTGGACGGCGACGTCCTGAGGGGTGCCGATGGCCAGCAGCCGTTGGGCATTTTCGCCGATGGCGCCGGAGTAGGTGGCGTCGAGTTGCAGGGAGCCGCCAGGCGCGAGCGGAGTGGCGAGGGGGACCGCCGCTTCATGCAGTTGGCCGGTGTGGTCTGCGTCGGAGTTCAGCACGGCGACCTGGAAGGATGTGTCTTTCGCGTCGAGGCGGATGCGCTCCCAGTTGAGCTGGGAGGAGAGCTGCAGCGGAATGTGAGCCAGCGGGGTCTTGCCGTCGTTGCGCACGGTAATCTGCGCGCGCGCGGCGATCTGGTGCGAAGCAGGGCGCAGGCGCACGTCCAGGTCGAAGTCGGTGATGGTGGCGGCCTCGCGCTCCGCGTCGGTAGCCGTGGGTGCAGCAACCATCTGGCCGTTTGCTGGGCCTGGCTGGCTCTGGGTCGTGGTGGTATTCCCGTTCTCATCCATGGACCGGGAGAAGACGACATGGCCACTGGGAGGTTGCGCCTGGGGCGGCGGGGCGGACTGCTGGGACAGAACGGTTGCCGGGACAGATACGAGGAGCGCGACCGCATGCACGATGCGAGCGGAAGAAAACATCAAGAACCAAGACCTTTCTGCTTTAAAGGTTTGGACGCATCGCGGCCCGTGACGAGAGCGCCTGCCTGCCTTCGCGCCGAAGCCCGTCGTTGCCGAAAGGCCTCATACAGCACGACCGCGCCGGCGGCCGAGACATTGAGCGAGCTGACTCCGCCAGCCATGGGAATGCGCAGAAGGTGGTCGCAAGTCTTACGGACGAGATCATGCAGGCCGGCGCCCTCCCGCCCCAGGACCAGCACGCAGTCGCCGGTGAAATCGAACTGGTCGTAGTCGGTGGTCCCGCGCTCGTCGAGACCGATGATCCAGAGGTTCTGCTCCTTCAACTCTTCGAGAGCCCGGACGAGATTGACCACGCGCGCGATGCGGAGATGCTCGGCGGCGCCGGCGCTGGCCTTCACCGCCACGGGGCTCAGAGGAGCGGAACGGCGCTCGGTGAGAACCACGCCGTCTACGCCAGAGCCATCAGCAACGCGGAGCAGGGCGCCGAGGTTTTGCGGATCCTCCACGCCGTCGAGGGCGAGAATCAGGCGGGCCGCACGGATGCCCTCGCTCGTCGCCTGCAGTTTGAAGAGATCTTCAATGGCGAGGAACTCCTTGGGCCGTACGACCGCCACGATGCCCTGGTGGGACGCTGTCCCGGCGACCTGGGTCAGCTGCTCGCGGGGCTCTGAACGGACGCGCACCCCGGCCTGACGGCACGCGATGACGAGCTTTTCCAGGCGGGCGTCGTGCCGCTCCCGGGCCACCAACACGTGGTCAAACCGACGCCGTCCAGCTCGGAGCGCCTCCTCGACCGGATGCACGCCGTAGAGGATTTCCATACCAGTAGTGTAGAAGGTAAGTCGAGCCGATCGAATGAGCGCACCCGAGTCCCGAACCTTCAAGGCCGTCCTCGAAGCAGCCGGCGACAAGCTGCACTGGGTGATCGCCCGGGTGCCGTTTGATCTCGCGAAGGCTTGGCCGGAGCGCAACGGCCGCAGGGTCCGGGGGACAATCAACGGCTTTGCCTTCCGCACATCGCTGCTCCCGGAGAAGGGCGCCGCCCGATACGTATTGCTGGTGAACAAGAAGATGCAGGCCGGCGCGGGGGCGGGACCGGGAGCGAAGGTCACAATCACGCTGGAGCCGGATTTCGAGGGGCGCTCGTTCGAGGTGCCGGTCGAGTTGACGCGTGCGTTTCAGGGAGCGCGCGGGCTTCGCAAGTACTTCGAGAGCATAAGCCCTTCGATGCAAAGGGGATTGTCGAACATCGTCGCGGAGCCCAAATCTGCCGAGAGCCGCCGCAAGCGTGCCGAGCAGATGGCGGAGGCGCTGTTGATGGCGATGGAGGGCGAGCAGGAACCTCCCCCGATTCTGCGCGCCGCCTTCCAGCGACAGCCCCTGGCAGAGGCCGGGTGGAAGGCGATGACTCCGACAAAGCGCCGCAATCACCTGCTGGGGATCTTCTATCGCCAGACACCGCAGGGGCGCGAACAGAGGGTGCAGCAGGCCATCGACGATGCGCTTTGCGTGGCCAGGCGAAGATCCGGTAACTCGAACGTAAAGAATTGTTAAGCAGCATGTTTTTCGTAGGTTCCGGACGCGGTTTATCGTCTAATTGGACCAGATGAGCACGATAGCCACAGTCAAATCCATCTTTTCCCCGTCGACGGCCGCCTCAGCCGAGCAGGAGGCGATCCGGCAGGAAAACCTTGCCATCGCCGATGGACTCAAGCACCAGGAAGCCGGGCTTCTGGAGCAGTTGATTGTCCGCTACCAACATCGCCTGCTGCGCTACCTGCTGTTTCTCACGGGAAGCCGGGAACTGGCGGAGGACCTGTTTCAGGAGGTCTGGATGCGGGTGCTGGTCCGCGGCGGCCAGTTCAATGGCAAGGCCCGGTTCGACACCTGGCTGTTTACCATCGCGCGCAACCTGGTGATCGACTACCGGCGCAAGCGCACCCTGGCCAGTCTCGACGAGCTGTTTGAGGGCTCGACGGATGACGATCGGCCGATGAGCTTTGAAGTTACAGACGTGCAGCCCGGCCCCTTTGACCGTTTTGCCAGCGGCGAGGATCGCGAGCGCATTGCGGCGGCGTTGCTGGAGCTTGATACTCTCTATCGCGAGGTGCTGGTTCTGCGGTTTCATGAGGACTTGTCGCTGCAGGAGATCGCCACGGTCACGCGCGCTCCGCTCTCGACTGTCAAATCGCGCCTGTATCGGGGTCTGGCAGCCATCAAGCCTCTGTTGGAGATGAGTGAACGCGGCGCCGAGGCCGCCGGATGACGGCGGTGGTGAGCAACGGTTCGGCGGACGACGCAGACGCGCGCCGCGATGTCGCCGCCTCCCTGGGGCGCGCCGACCGGGATCGTGAAGTGGCCCAGAACACGCGCCGGGTGGTGATGGCTTCCCTCGGCGTCATACGCGATCAGAAGGCCGTCCGCAAACGTACCCTCTCGCTGGCGCTGGCGGCCATTCTGGGAGTTCTGCTGGTGCTGGGCCCGCTGGCTTGGCTGGCCGTCGATCATTTTTTTTCTGGCGGGCACCTGGGCGACCTGACCACTCAGTTCAGCCTTTGGGTCTGCATTCTCTGCCCGGCCATCCTGGCCGCGGCGCTGGTGGCGGGGAAGCTGCGCAAACGCTAGCAGCGCAAAGCGCGTCCGGCTGATCTTGCCTCCCGCTCCTCCGTTCGGTCGAGACCGCTCTCCACCCGGCCTTCTATACTGGCCTCCATGTTCACGGAGATTCGCAAAGCTGCTGCTTGCGCGCTGACGGCGTGCCTTCCCCTCTTCCTTTCCGCGCAGGCCGGCGGCTTACCACTCCAGCAGCAAGGCAGCAAAAATGCAGAAGATGCGCAAGCAGCCGCCAAGGGTAGCGACGTGTCGTCGCCTCATCCGGTGCAACTCGACGCGCAACATCGGCCGATCACTGCGGGAGGGTTCGTCAAGGACGGGCCTGTTGTGTTTGAGGACGCGAGCGAGAAGGCCGGGCTGACCCGGTGGACGCACAAGATGGGAACGCCTGGCAAGGGCTACATCGTGGAGACCAAGGGCTCCGGCGTCGGGCTGATCGACTATGACAACGATGGGTGGCTCGATATCTACCTGGTGAACGGCTCCACCTTCAATGCCCTGGACGGTAAAGAAATGCCGCCCCATGCCGCTCTGTTCCACAACAACCACGATGGAACGTTCACGGATGTAGCCGCAAAGGCCGGGGTGACGAACGACCGCTGGGGATTCGGCGTGGCCATCGCCGATTACGACAACGACGGCTGGCCGGACATCTTCGTATCGAACTGGGGGAAGAACCGCCTCTACCACAACAATCACAACGGAACATTCACCGATGTGACGGACAAGGCGGGCGTTGGCCTGGATGATCCGGCGGCGTGGCATACGGGTGCGACCTGGGGCGACTACGACGGCGACGGAAAGCTGGATCTCTTCGTGGCGGGCTATCTGCACTACGACCGCAAGCACATGCCGACGGCCGGCGATGGCGATGCGCCGAATGCGTTCTGCACGTTTCGAGGAGAGAAGGTAAGCTGCGGGCCGCGCGGGCTAAAGGGCGAGGGCGATCATCTCTTCCACAACAACGGCGACGGTACCTTCACGGACGTCAGCGAGAAGGCCGGCGTCGCGGACAAGCCGGGGTACTACGGGCTGGGCGCGGTGTTTGCGGACATCAACAACGACGGCAAGCCGGACCTGCTGGTGGGCGACGACTCGACCCCGAATTATCTCTATCTCAACAAGGGCGACGGCACCTTCGAGGACGTGAGCTACGCTTCGGGATTTGCGCTGAACGAGGCCGGGCGCGAGACGGCATCGATGGGCATTGCGGTGGGCGACTACGAGAACACCGGAATGCTGGATGTGTTCGACACCACGTTCAGCGACGACTACAAGCCGCTGTATCACAACGAGGGCGACGCGAACTTTACGGACATCAGCTACCACGTAGGGATCGCGGAGGTCTCGGTGCCGTTCCTCAGCTGGGGCGATGCGTTCTTCGACTACGACAACGACGGCTGGAAAGACCTGATGATGGCCGACGGCCACGTGTATCCGGAGGCGGACAAGTATGCCTGGGGCACCAGCTGGGCGGAGCGGCCCTTGCTGTGGCATAACCTTGCCGGCAAAAAGTTCGAAACAATTCCGGCGGTGGAGGGATCGGGGCTCGCTCTGGTAATTCCGGGGCGCGGCATGGCGGTGGGCGACCTGTTCAACAACGGCAAGCTGGATGCCGTGATCAGCGTGATGGATGGACACCCGGTGCTGCTGAAGAATGTGGATCAGGATAAGAACCATTGGCTGGAGTTGAAGCTGGCGGGAACCGGTCAGAGCCCGAAGGATGCCGTCGGGGCTACCGTGTATGTGACGGCGAACGGGATGAAGCAGCGCGGCGATGTGATCAGCGGGGGAAGCTACCTCTCGAGCAACGATCTGCGGCCACATTTTGGATTGGGCTCGGCGGGCAATGTGGATGCCATCGAGATTCACTGGCCGGATGGGAAGGTGGAGCACTTTACCGTGCCGGGGGTGGATCGGATCGTGGAACTGACGGAGGGGTCGGGCAAGCAGTGAACAGTGGTCAGTGAACATTGGTCAGTGAGCGATGGGAGGATGCGCTGCACTTGCAAATCCTGGTTCCTGATGTTCCAATTTACTTAATTGAAACAGGGGTGCTCCGATAGGCGGGGCTGAGAAATACCCTCGAACCCGATCCGGATAATACCGGCGTGGGAAGTTTCCGAAAGCGAAGCGGCCTTCCAACCGATCTTGCCTTTTGGTCGCCTCTTGTTTCAGTGGGAAGCAAGAGGAGTGTATGACCGCACCCGCAGAACCCCCGAATCAGCTTGAGCCACCACGGCCGGTGTCCGGTCAGGGACACGCGCGCGCATGGGCATTTGTGATTCTCGTGTTCGCCGGCCTTTCCATGGTGGCCGTCGCGCAGGATCCCGCGTCAGGGCCGGCCGGTTCTCCGCAGCCGCAACTGCCGCACCCCACCACGACCGTGGAAGTGCATGCGGACACCCAGAACACCTATCTTCCCGACACGGTAACCGCGGGAACACTGGACGGAGCTCCGTTGAAGGACACGCCGCTCTCCGTATCCGTGATTACGCGCGGCGTATTGACCGATCAGCAGGCGCGCGTGTTGACCGACGTGGTCAAAAACGACGCCTCGGTGGGGGAGGACTACGCGCCGGTGGGCTACTACGGCGACTTTGAGATTCGGGGATTCCCGATCGATCTCGCCACCGGACTGCAGATCAACGGTTTGACGATTGCCGGCGAGCAGGATGTCCCCCTCGAAAACAAAGAGCGCGTCGAGATTGTGAAGGGAATCGCCGGGGTGGAGAGCGGCATCACGTCGGCAGGGGGGCTGATCGATTTCGTCACCAAGCGCCCGGCGGCCATCGAGGCCTTCGACCTGGCAACCGATCATCGTGGGACCTCCTTTGGCGCCGTGGATCTTGGGCATTTGTTCGGAAGGCGCCGGCAGTTCGGGGTGCGCTTCAACGCGGCTGGGGAGGACATCCACACCTACGTGGAAGATGCCAATGGCTGGCGTGCCATGGGATCGGCCGCCGCCGATTGGTCAATTAACCCCGCCACCACACTGCGCACCGACTTTGAGTATCAGCACAAGGTGGAGCGCTCGGAGGCGGGTTATCAGCTGCTCGGCGGAACAACCGTGCCGATAGGCGTTCATCCCTCGACCATGCTGGGGGACCAGAGTTGGTCGAAGCCCAACACCTTCGATGCGTTCAATGCCGGCGCGCGCGTGCAGCGCCTGCTGGGATCGGATTGGACTGCGAGCCTGAGCGGCTCGTACAGCCACTCGCTGATCGATGACAACGTGATCTATCCGTACGGCGCAGCCTACGATGCGGAGGGCAACGATCTCTGCCCCGATGCGCCCTACTGGTTCTTCTGCCCCGATGGCAGCTACTCCATCTACGACTATCGCAGCCCCGGCGAGTTGCGCATCGATGCCCTGGGTGAAGCATTGGCGGTGGGCAGGCTCAAGACCGGAGCGCTCACGCACAACCTGGCATTTGGCGGCTCCATGTTCGATCGGTCCGTCGATCTTTCGCCGACGATTGTCTACGCGTGGATCGGCAATGAGAACATCTATCAGCCCAGTCAGCCGGTGAGCCCGGAGATCCCTTACCTGCAGGCCGGACCCTCCGTCCTGGCCGACTACAATCGCCAGGTCTCCGGACTGCTGCAGGACCGTGTCGATCTGCCCGGCCGCGTCAGCGTGATGGCGGGCGCACGCTACGCGTCGGTGAAAGACTTCAACTATACCGGCGCGCGCGGCGAATGGCTGCCGCAATATGCAGTCACCTACGCGCCTGTTGCGCCGCTGAACTTGTATGTGAACTACGGGCAGCTGCTCTCGTTGGGACCACAAGCGCCCTTCTGGGTGACCAATGCCAGTGCGTACCTGGCCCCCTACTTCACGCGGCAGGTGGAGGCAGGCGCCAAGTATGAGGCCGACCGGCACGTGCTGGTAACAGGCGCCTACTTCCGCATGCGCGCGCCGTTCTTTTATCCTCAGGGACCCGACGAGAATGACAACTTCACCTTTGTCTCGCAAGGTCATGAGACGCATGACGGGGTGGAGCTGAGCGCGCAGGGCAAGGTGGCCAGCGGGGTCCAGGTGAACGGCTCCGTTGCTATGATTCGCGCGCACTCCACGGATACCGGGACGCCGGCCTTCGACGGGAAACAAGTGATCAACGTGCCGCGGGTGCGAACCGCAGTCTCCGCGGACATCGCCTTGCCCCACGCGGGCGGACTGCACCTGCTTCCCGGGTGGAGCTACACGAGTTCCAAAGAGGCCACACGCGATGATGCGGTGAGCGTGCCCGGCTACAATCTTTTCAATCTGGGGGCCCGTTACACGCCCGGGGGCGAGCGCGGACGCATGACTCTGCGGCTCTTCGCCGACAACATCACCGACAAGCGATACTGGAAAGACACCGGCGCCAGCTTCGGCGACACGTTTATCCACCAGGGCGCGCCCACCACGGTTCGGCTGTCCGCGCATTACACGTTCTGATTGCGAGAGGCAACGGTGAGCAGCACGGCAAAGGCGCATGGGCTGGATGGAACTCTGACGGAGCCGGATTGGCCTCCGTTGACCGAGCCGGAGGTGCGCGATCTGCTGCTGCAATTTCCTGAGCTGCTGCCGCCCTTCCGCATCTTGAGCGTTAGCCCGCGCCCTCTTTCGGCCGCGGCTGTGGTGTTGACGCGCGAGGCGCGGGTCTTCGTCAAACGCCACGCGCGCGCGGTGCGCGACGCGGCAGGCGTCGGCGAAGAGCATCGATTTATGAATCACCTGCGACAGCGGGGAGCGCCGATCCCCGAGGTGTTCAACGACATTGACGGGCGAACCGCAGTCGAACGGGGCGACTGGACGTACGAAGTGCAGTCCGTGCCCCGCGGAGTCGACGCATACGAACAGGCCATCTCCTGGACCCCGTTCCAATGCGTGGAGCACGCGAAGGCGCTGGGGCAGGCGATGGCGCGCCTGCATCAGGCCGCCGAGGGGTTTGACGCTCCCCCAAGGTCTGGCCATGCCCTGGTGGCAGGATTCAGCATCTACGCTGCGGCTGATCCGGCAGCGGCCTTCGACCGTTACGTCGAAACGAGACCGGCGCTTCAGGAGTATCTGGCGGGTTCCGGCTGCGGCGCGGAGGCGCTTGATCTGCTGACGCCGTTTCACGCGGAGATGAAACCGCTGCTGCAGGACCTGGCGCCGATGTGGACGCACAACGACCTGCACCCGTCCAACGTGTTCTGGAGCAGCACCGACTCAGATGCGCACGTGACGGCGGCGATCGACTTCGGCCTATGCGATCGGACAAACGCTGTGCACGACATGGCGCATGCAATCGAGCGAAGCATCGTGGACTGGCTCGGCCTGCTGAACCATCCCCACGAGCCCGACCGGGTCGCGATCCATTACGACCAGCTATGGGCGTTGCTTGAGGGCTACGAGTCCGTGCGCCGCCTTACCCAACCCGAGGCGCACGCATTGGCCCCCATGCTGGCGTTGTGCCACGCCGAATTCGCGCTCTCCGAGACCGACTATTTTCTGAGCGCGCTGGGTTCGAAAGAGAAGGCTTGGTACGCCTGCGAAGGCTACCTTGTTCTGCATGCGCGCTGGTGGAGGAGCGGCGGCGCCAAACTGCTGGATGCGTTGCGGCGGTGGGCTGGAACGCGCCCGCTCAGCATGGAGGGAACGCGAGCATGATCGATGCGGTCGCCCACTATCTCGTGGTGAACTGGGTTGAGATCGCAGGCTGGAGCACCACCCTGGTGGGTATATGGCTCACCACGCGGCGCAAGCTGATGTGCTGGCCAATCACGCTGGCGGCGGATGTGCTCTACCTGATCGTGTTCTATCGCGCGCAGTTATTATCCGACGCGCTGCTGCAGATCTTTTTCATCGTCTTCACGCTCTATGGTTGGTGGAACTGGGCAACCGGTGTCCGCCGGGAGGGGACAGTTACGGTTGCGCCGCTTCCCCTGCGCAACGCGCTCATCGCCCTCGTGGCCGGAATCGCAGGCACGTTTGTACTGGCATCCATCGCCATTCGCCTGCATGCTTCCCTGCCCTATCTGGACGCGGCTCTGGCGAGCTTCAGCCTGGTGGCCAGTTGGTGGGATGCGCGCCGGCATATCGCGAACTGGTGGCTTTGGATCGTGGTCGACACCTTCTACGTCATCGAGTACGGGATCAAGAGCATGTGGTTCACCACGGTGCTCTATGCCCTTCTTGTGGGATTGGCCGTGCTCGGATTGCGCGACTGGCGGCGGGCGCCCGTCGCTGCTCAAACCGCGAGCTGAACTGCGTTGTGCAGCGGCTCACCGTTCATGTATCGGCGCAGTTCATCTGCGGCCACTTGCAGCGACCGGCGCGCAAACTCCGGTGTGGATGCGCCGATGTGAGGCGTGATGAGCAGGTTGGGGCAACGCCACAGCGGGTGATCTTCAGGCGGCGGTTCGGGATCGGTTACGTCGAGCGCAGCACGTATCCTCCCTGCGTTCAAAGCCTCGATCAGCGCGTCCGTTTGCACAATCGGCCCGCGGGCCGCGTTCACCAGGAGGGCTCCCTGCCGCATGCGTTCGAACTGCGCACTCCCGATGAGCCCATGAGTCTGCTCCGTCAGCGGAAGGATCAGGATGATGATCTCTGCGTCCGGCAGGAGCGCGTCGAGTTCGCCGACCGGGTGCACGACGGGATCGGTGCGCCCCGTGCGGGCAATACGGGTGATGGCAACGTGGAACGGCGCCAGCATGCGCTCAATCTCCTTGCCGATCGCTCCATAGCCGACGAGAAGAACCTTCTTCGCGGTAAGTTCCTCCTGCATCACCGGCGGATGCAGAGGGCGCCTGTCACCGGTGATGCGCTCGTATGCAGCATCCGCTTCTTTGCGGCGTCGCCAATTCCGCGATTGTTGAATATCGAGGAACAGCGGCAGATTCTTCAGTACCGCCAGAATCGCCGTCACTGTCCACTCGGCGGTTGCGATATTGTGCGCTCCATGCGCGTTGCAAATGGTCACATGGGTACCGACGGTACCGGGAATCCACTCTGTCCCCGCCATCATGGAGAGCACCAGCCGCACACAGCGAAGATAGGGCCACACGCGGACGGCGCGATTGGAAAGCGGATCGGGAATCCAGACATCCACGGCAATCTCATGGTCCAGATCGTCCGGCAACGCGATCAGTTCGACTCCCGGTGGCATGACATCCAGGAAAGAAGGGTCCAGCTTTGCAGGGTATCCAACACGAAGCATAGGCGCTCTTCAGTCATGCTACACGTGCATCAGAGATTTATGAGTCTTGCGTGAGAGCGGTCACGGTGGCACGTGTCGCCATACGCGATGCTAAGAAGGATGACTCGGTGTCGAAGGGGAAGCGGAAGATGAGTCCCAAGCTCGCCATGCCGGCCGCAAGCACACGCTTCATTCAATGGCGGCGATCAGCCATGCGAGGAGTTGCCCGGGTGCTGCATCGCGATCCGAAACGAGTGTTGATCCACGCCCTCCGAACCACGATTGCCGCATCGCTCTGCTGGTGGCTGGCGGCGCGCCTGGGGCTGCACGACGGCTACTGGGGCGCGATCAGCGCGATCATCGTCCTGCAGTCGAACGTGGGCGCTACCATACAGGCATCGCGGGATCGTATCCTCGGCACCATCATCGGTGCGGGGGTTGGATTCTCCTGCACCCTCTTCGGAGGCATTCCCTGGAATTACATCATCGCCGTGTTCCTGGCGCTGATGCTCTGCGGCCTGCTTGGATTCCGCAACAGCTCACGTCTGGCGGGCGTCACGGTCACCATCGTGATGCTGGTGCAGTCCAACTCTCCCCGCACCGTCGCCCTGGACCGCGTGATTCAGGTGGTTCTGGGAATCATGGTGGCCGTGGTCGTCACGCTCGTGGTATTTCCCCGCCATGGATGGCATGCTTCGCACCCGGAGGCTGGCCCGCCCGCACCACAGGCCAACGATCGTCAGGGAAACCACTCTGAATAGGCGGCCTTCCTCCTGGCCGTGGATAATGAAATCTTGAACGCCACCGCGCCATCTTCAGGTACGTACCGCAGAGTTGATCGCATGCTTGCCCTCGCCGCGGCGGCGCTGTTTGTGACGGGCATTTTCATCGGCTTGAGCCCGGCCCGCGACACCCTCGGGATCACGCTGCGCTGGGTGGGCATCGCGGGATTCGTACCCGTGGTAATCCGCAGGCGCTCGCTCCTGGTGTGGACGTTCTTTGCCATGCTCGCCGGCGCCGTCCTCGGGTCGGATGCGCCGCAAGCCGCCGGCCAGATGAAGTTCCTTGGGGATATCTTCCTCCGGTTGATCCGCATGATTGTGGCGCCGCTGATCTTTGGCGGCATCGTCACAGGCATCGCCGGGCACAACGAACTGAAGGGCGTTGGACGCGTCGCCGTCAAGGCACTCGTGTTCTTCGAGGTGGTCACCACCATTGGCCTGCTGATCGGAATGGCGGCCATCGATCTCTCGCAGGCCGGAGTGGGCGTGGCCCTCCCGTCGGCGGCGCAAGGCGCATTGCCGGCCTCGCGCCCCGAGCAATGGCAACAAATACTCCTGAACATCTTCCCCGACAACATCGCCCAGGCGGTCGCGCAGAACCAGATTCTTCAAGTAGCGGTCTTCGCGCTGCTCTTCGGTGCAGCCCTCGCAACCCTCAGCGAATCCAAGCGCGCTCCGCTGGTGTCCGTATTGCAATCGCTCACCGACACCATGTTCCGCATGACCAAGATCATCATGTACGTGGCGCCCATCGCCGCCGGAGCAGCGATGGCATATACGGTAGGCAGCATGGGGCTGCTGTCTTTGCTACCGTTGGCGAAGCTTGTAGGAACCTACTACGGAGCACTGGCCGTCTTTGTGGCTCTAGTGCTCGTACCGATTCTGTTGATCGCACGAATTTCCGTGCGGGGATTCATCTCGGCCATCGCCGAGCCCGCGGCCATCGGATTTGCCACCACGAGCTCCGAGGCAGCCCTTCCGCTCGCCATGGAACGCATGGAGGAGTTCGGCGCTCCCCGATGGATTGTCTCTTTCGTGGTGCCGACCGGGTACAGCTTCAACATGACCGGATCGAGCCTGTATCTCACCATGGCCGCCATCTTCGCCGCGCAGGCGGCAGGTATTCGCCTGTCATTTGGCGAACAGCTGCTGATGTTGGCCACCCTCATGCTCACGAGCAAAGGCGTGGCGGGCGTGCCGCGCGCCACCCTCGTCGTGTTGATGGCATCTGCTGCCGCCCTGCGTATTCCGACAACCGCGATCCTGGTGCTGCTGGGCATCGACACCCTGCTGGATATGGGACGCAGCGCCATGAACGTCATCGGCAATGCAATGGCGGCCGTGGTGGTGGCGCGGTGGGAGAACGCCATGCCTCCAGCAGGAGACAAGCACTAGAATTTCCCAGTCTTCACTCCTCGATCGAAGTCCTCGCCGACGAATGCAGCGGGGCGGCACGAAGATATTGCTCCGGCCAGCTGGCTGGTTCGCTGAGCGCCGCAGCGGCATGCACTGCGAAATACGGATCGCGGAGCATCTCGCGCGCCAGAAGGACGAGGTCCGCTTCGCCTTCCGCAACAATGCGCTCGGCTTGCAACGGTTCCGTGATCATGCCCACCGCCGCCGTCGCGATGCCCGCCTCCTTCTTGATCCGCGCCGCAAACGGCACCTGGTACCCGGGAGCAACGGGAATCTTCGCGTTGGACACGTTCCCTCCGGAAGAGCAATCGATAATATCCACCCCTGACTCGCGCAGCAGAAGCGCCAGCCCCACGGAATCGTCGATCGTCCATCCGCCCTCCACCCAGTCCGTTCCCGAGATCCGAACCGAGAGCGGAAGTTGCTCAGGCCACGCTCTGCGCACGGCCGAAGTCACTTCGAGAAGCAGCCGGGTTCGATTTTCGAAGCTCCCTCCGTACTCATCGGTGCGCTGGTTGGAGAGAGGCGAAAGGAATTCGTGCAGCAGGTACCCGTGCGCCGCGTGAATCTCCAGCAGGTCAAACCCGGCCGCCTGCGCGCGACGGGCTGCAGCCACAAATGCGTCCTTGATCGCCTCGATACCGGACTTGTCCAACGCCTCGGGCTGGCTGTAGCGCTCGCTGAAGGGAATCGCGCTGGGCGCAACCGTAGGCCAGCCGCCTTCTTGCGGTCCCAGGAGACGTTCCGCCTTGAACGGCGGACTCATGCTGGCCTTGCGTCCCGCATGCGCCAGTTGGATCCCGGCCCGCGCCCCCTGCTTGTGCAGAAAGCGAACGATGCCGGACAGGTTAGCGATGTGCTCATCTTTCCAGATGCCCAGGTCGGCGGGCGTGATGCGGCCCTGCGGCGTCACAGCCGATGCCTCCACGATCACCAGGCCGGCCCCGCCCGTCGCGCGGCTGCCGAGGTGGACCAGGTGCCAGTCGTTGGCAAATCCGTCTTGTGAGGAGTACTGGCACATCGGCGAA
The DNA here is from genome assembly GCA_008682415.1 of Acidobacteria bacterium AB60. GTDB lineage: Bacteria > Acidobacteriota > Terriglobia > Terriglobales > Acidobacteriaceae > Telmatobacter. The sequence continues at coordinate 37,242 of VANK01000017.1, forward strand.
ACACCGATGCGATTGGGAAGCGTCACCGAGCGCAGTTTCAGGGGAGTGAAGAGGGTATGACTCATGCGCTCATAGATGAGAACGACGCATCAGGCGATGCAGGAACGCCTCATCAAATTCCTGCTCCATCGCGCCGGGGCACGTTCCCGCCCTTAAAGCCCCGCAGTGCCGGCCTTCTTGAGTACGGCGGTTCCCTTCTCATCCATCAGAATTGTGCTCTGCAGCTTTCGAAATGCCTCCGCCTTCAACGCCGGAATCTCCACCTGACGGACCACGAAGTCGCGCTCGTAGTGCAGCTTGTTCTCCTTCGCCGTGATGGACGATTTGTAGCTGGCGAATTCCACGTCGAGATCGATGGGATCCGGCGTCTCATCCACCACAAACCCCTCCGGCAACACGATGTCGTAGCTGTCATGCCAGTGACCGGTTGCGCTCAGGTCAATGGGGAACGAGCGGGGCTTGTCATCGAACGGCATGGCGAACGAGCCCAGAACCCGCGGCCGCACCAGCAGCAGCGGCCCGGCGCTGTGCGCATACTGGCCTGCCGTGAGCTTGTAGTGAAATTCCAGCGGCTTGTTCAGCGCTGAAGCCTGCACGAACTGGAATGAATTCAGCACCACCCCGGGAAGATCGTGCGCAATATGCGTCTCCCAATATTCGCGCCGCTCCTTCTCGTCGGTGTGCTTGATGATCCATCGCAGGTCGGCGCCATTGGGACCGGAATGGGAACTGTCCACGGCTCCAGTGAGCGTCCCGTCTGCAGCCAAAGTAAACGACCCCGTGCGTACCGTATCGTTCGTCTCCGGGCTGAGCACCGGCAGCTGCAGGATCTGGCTTGCCGACCCGGCCGCCAGGATGCCAAAACTTCCCTGCTCGTAGTACGGAAGGTTGCCCACCGGCGTGTGTTCGTTCGTGGGATCGAAGATCAGATACCGCTTTCCATCGCTAGCCTTCGCCACAGCGTGGAGGCGCGCATCGTTCAGATCCGCAGGAAGCTCGATGGCGGCGATCATATGGTTGCCGTAGATCGACGGGCTCTCCGGATCCACCACCCCGCGCTCATCATCCACCGCCATGTAATTGGCCTTGATGCCCGCTACCTGCAGCATGGAGATCAGCAGAGTGGCCTTATCCTTGCAATCGCCATAGCGGTTGCGGAAGATATCGGCCGCGTGATTCGCCTGATAGCCGCCGATGCCGCGCTCCACAATGAAGTAGCGAATATCATTCTGGATCGACTCCGTGATGCGCTGCAGCCTGGTATAAAAATCCGGCGCTCCGGCAATCAACTGGCTCACTCGCGCCGTAATCTCGGGCGAAGGATCGGGCCGGTTCGCCTCCAGGTCCGTAACCCATTGCCCGATGGCCCGCCACTGGTTATCGCGGCCGTCAATGGCAGCCTGCCCCCATTGCACACTCATGCGCGCCGCCAGCGCCGGCCACGCCGGGGCCGAGGGAATATCGCGCAGATTCAGCGCGGGAGTGTCATGAATCTCCCAGCGCCAATGGTTGGGTGCTACCTCGACTGCCTTGACCGGGTCATGCCGGTGCCACGATTCCGCGTGCGGCCGCCCCGGAGGCAGATCCACCTCGAGCGCCTGGAAGACAACCGGGATCCCCTCCTGTACATGCCAGGTCATCTCCTGCATGTACGGCCGCATCTGCTCCTCCGACTCGCAGATAAGCGTGGCGCCCACATCCACCGCCGGCGAGTGAACCACCTTGGTCTTGCGCGTGGAAAGCATGATGGGAATCTCCGTGTCCCCATGCTCCACAAAATCGGTGTCCTGGGCCTGATACTGCTTCTCGTCGGCGGCGATGGTCCACGCGCGGAAGTAGTTCACCTTCTCCGAATCGTCATAGCTGACCGCGCATGTGTTCTCGCGTCCTTGCGGCTTGAGAATGCGGATCGCCTCCCGCTCGCGTTCCACGGCACGGCCATTGCCATCGATGGTCTCAACATATTCGTCGTAGAGAATCACCGCGGCGGAGTCCCGGGCGTAGTCCGGGGTCTTGGTCTTGTACGCCTGCATCCCCCAGTCCGGCACCGGCTGATTCTTGTTGAACCAGCCGGCATGCGCCGGGAGGCACCCTGCCAACAGCGCCGCCAAAACCACCGAATTCGCCAGCTCGTTCCGCTTCCCTGCGCGCATCTCAGTTCCCCTTGGCCACAGCGGTCCGGGTCAAAACCAGCTGCTGCTGATCTGCGGCGGCCACCTTCTGGTAGAAGTCGTGCAGGCTGTCGTAATCCTTGGGATCAAGAACGGTGAAGTTGTAAGCCAGGGTGCGGGCGATCTCCACACTGTTGGATCCCGGCTGAGCCTTGATCTGCAAGGTGGCGTGGTTGGGCCACGGAATGCTCGCCGTCTGCGGGCCGCTCTCCACCGAGTACCCCTCCGGCAGGTGATACGTCACATCATCCTTCTCCGTCCGGGCGTACTTCACGTCCACCGGCACCGTCCGCTTCTCCTCCACGAAAGGATGCTTGGCGTGGGAGCTGAAAAACAGCCCCGGCAGAAAGAACCGCTTCCCGGTAGCTGTCGCAAGGCTTCCATTGATCTTGACCACTGCGATGAGATTGGAAGAGTAGTCATCCAGCGCAAGAAAGTGATCGAAGGTCGCCTGCACGCCATCGGGCATTGACTCGCGCAGCGATTCATCAAACTGCTTCTTCACCTCGTCTTCATCGTTCCGCAGCGTGAGTTGCCGCCAATGCAAGGCCTCCTGCCCGCTGAGCACGTAGCGCACCGTGCCTCTTACGCTTCCATCGGGCTCGACGTACAGATCGCCAATGCGTTGCATCACTGACTGGGTGTACGTCGGAGGCGGGGTCGTACCGTATCCCGGGCCTCCGGCCGACCCTCTCAGCCCGCCCGCATAGGAGTGCTTCCAGTGCAGCAGCCCGAAGGGACACATCTTCTCTCCCGGATCGAGGTAAACGTCCTTGTCCCCGATCTTCACAATGGCGATGTAATCATCGAGCTGCCCTACATCGAGATACTCAGGATCGAACAGCGCGCGATTGCGGTCGACCACCGCCATGGGCCAGGCCTGCAGGCCCGCCGCACGCGCCAGGGCCACGTAGAGCAGCGCCAGGTCGTCAGAAGAACCCCGCTTCTGCTCCCACGCAGCCGTCGCATCCTTCACCTGCTTGATCTTCTCCCGCTTGATCTCCGCGCCCGACTTCTGCCGCGTGAAGCTGGTGTTCTCCAGCTTCATCACTGCGTCGTACAGCTTGTGCGCCTTCTGCTCATCCGTGTCGCCAGCAGACACAATCTGCCCCGCCGCCTGGCGCAGGGTGTTGGTCGGCGCGGCGAACTCATCCGCCTCCTTCAGCCAGTGCTTGCCCTCGTTCATCCAGAAGTCCGCCCCGCTGTTGTACTGCGTGTAGTAAAACTTCACCTTCCAGTTCAGGCTGTTCAGTGGAGGCATCCAGTCTTCTGAAGGAATCGGCGGCACGTCCGTCACGTCGAACACGTACTGGCCGCGCGTATTCTCCATCACCTTGTCGTCTTTCCCGGCGCGTAAGGCCCACATCAGCCGATTGAGGTTCTGCCCGCGGCTGTTGGTGATGTAACCCGAGTGCGAGGGATTGAAGAAGTAATGCGCCTTGTGCACGAAGTATGGCTGCATCACATCCCAGGTGGGCGAAGACACCCAGTTATCCTCGTAACGCAGTTGCAGCCGGTACTCCAGAATGCTGCCCACCTCCACATTCGGCAGCGTGAACACCATGGTGTTCACCTGGAACCCCTTGGTCTTTACCTCCACCAGGTCGGTTGGCTTCGCCGTCAGAGGGATCACGGTGCCGTCGGCATGGATGGTACGCCCCTTGATGTCCGTAACCTTGAAGTTGCCGTGCTCATACGGGACGTGCACCGTCGCCAGCTCCTTGCCCTTCTCCGTGAGCACTTTAATGCGCTCGTAGTAGCTGTGGTAGTGCAGCGCATCGTCGGCGGTCTCTTCGCGGTAAAGATAGACGGCCGCGGCGCCCGGCGCCTTCGGGTCGGACGTCATGGCTAGCTCCTCTTTGGTCGGCTCCTGGAACTGGGCGCGACCTAGAAAAGGCGAGGCAAGAAAGAGGCACAACGTGGCACCGCGAACAATGACACCAATCCGCATCGGGGATCCTTGTTTGGGAGGATTCGAGTAACTAGAGTTATTCCGCGATTCTGCTGGAAATCCAGGGCAATTAGCAAGGAGAAATCAGTGGCGGCGGGCAGCTCTCCCCCTGCAGATGCAGGCTTCCGATTACCTGGCGGTAACCTTGTGACCTTATCAGTTACTTCCCAATAACCCTGCCTGGGATCCCCGCAATTGCCTCAAGTTACTGGGCCACCATGCTTTCCAGCATGGTCCCAACCAACGCCAGGGGCAGGCCGACCACGTTGAAGTAGCAACCTTCTATACGCGGAATCCACTTCGCTGCCCGGCCCTGAATCCCGTAAGCCCCCGCCTTATCCATCGGCTCGCCGCTGGCGACATACTCCGCGATCTCCTCCTCCGACAACGTCAGAAACCGCACCGCGGTCACCTCCGCCGCCACCTCCGTACGCCCGGGAGTGGCCACCGCCACCCCCGTGATCACCCGATGAGTGCGTCCCGAAAGGAGCCTCAACATCCGGGCAGCATCCTCTGCATCCTCTGGCTTGGCCAGGATCTGCCCGTCCAGGGTAACCGTCGTATCCGCGCCCAGCACCGCCAGATCCGCCGGGGAATCCGGTCCGCTCAGTTCCCGCAATACCGTCTCCGCCTTCTCGCGCGCCAGTCGGACGACATACGCGATCGGATCCTCGCCCGGCAACGGGTCTTCCGGAATATGCGCCGGGTGGACAGAAAACACCAGCCCGGCCTGGGTCAGCAATTCCCGGCGGCGCGGCGATGCGGAAGCGAGAACAAGAGTAGGCATAAAAGCTCTTCTCAGCTTATCCTCTGCTCTGGTTTCCCATCTTTCCTTTCAGAAATGGAGTACCATGCCCTTCGCAGATCTCGCCCTCGCGCGGCGCCTGGAACGCACCGAGGGTTTCGCCTGCACGCAGTTCGCCGCCGCCCGACGCCGTGCCTACCCGGACTCCCAATCGGCCTGGACTGAGTCCGCCGGCGCCCTGCTCACATTTGACGGCATCGAAGCGCCCACCACCCAGAGCTTCGGCCTCGGGCTCTTTGACGAACTGACGCCGGACTTGCTCGCTGAAGCCGAATCCTTCTTCTTCGCGCACGGCAGCGCTGCCATGCACGAGATCTGTCCCCTCGCCGGGCCTACCGCGCTGGCTCTTCTCTGCGAACACGGCTACCGTCCCATCGAAGTCAGCAACGTCTTATACCGTCCCCTCGCAGCGTCGCATTCCGCCATCGATTCCGGCGTCAACGTCCGCCTGATCGGGAGCGATGAATCGGCCGTGTGGACAGGCGTCAGCACCCGTGCCTGGACGCACGAGCACCCCGAGTTCCACGACTTCATGCAGCAGACCGGCCCCTTGCTCGTGAGCCGCGAGGGCAGCGCCTGCTTCCTCGCGGAAATCGACGGCCGCCCCGGCGCGGCCGGAGCGCTCTTCCTGCACCAGGGCGTCGCGCTCCTGGCGGGAGCCGCCACCGTACCCGAGCTGCGCCGGCGCGGATTGCAGGCCGCTCTCCTCCAGGCCCGGCTCCAATTCGCGCTCGATCACGGTTGCGACCTCGCCATGATGGTCGCGGAAGCCGGATCGGACTCCCAGCGCAACGCCGAGCGCCAGGGATTTCAGCTGGCGTACACCCGCATCAAGTGGCGGCGCGAGGTTCCCTCGAACCAATGACTTAATCGATCCTTTTGCACCGATTTCGCTTCACTTTCTGTGCAACTCGTGACCTATACTGCCGAAAGAGGGGTGTTCCCAACCCTCGCGGATGACAATGGCGGCTCAACCAATGACAAAACGCGCGGTCAATCCCCCCGTGGTCCCCGATCGCCTGTACTTCAAGATTGGCGACGTGGCGCAAATCTGCGGCGTTGAAACCTACGTTCTGCGGTTCTGGGAAACCCAGTTCCCCCAGCTCAAGCCCAACAAGAGCGGCACCGGCCAGCGCCTCTATCGCAAGCGCGAAGTGGAGATGGCGGTCGAGATCAAGCGCCTCGTCCACGAAGAGGGATACACTATCGCGGGCGCCCGCCAGGCGCTGGAAAGCGGGCAACGGCGCCCCAACGCTCTGTCCAATGCTGCCGCAGCCCCGGAGAAGGCGCGCACCGAGTCGCAGAAGGCGACCATCACGCGTGTCAAGTCCGAGCTCCGCGAGATCATCGCCTTGCTGAACGCGGCGCCGGTTGCCCGTCGCGAGCGCCCCAAGGTCATTCGCGTGCGTCCCGAGTCGGACAGTCTCTTTCCCATGTAGTGCGCGCGTGTAGCGCGCTGCCGCTCAGAGCACCGCGCGCACCAGCCTCCGCACCGCCTCCGTCGTGACGCCGTAAACGATGTGCGCCGAGAACGGCGAGGCAAGCGAACTCGCCGGCGCATCCTTGGGCGATCCGGAGAGGCCCAGCGCCGGCACCGCCACCATGTCGGCTCCTGTGAAGAGCGCGGATCCAAACGCCGTTCCGAATCCTGAACGCGCCGCCGGAGCATACTCCGCTGCTACTCCGTAGAGGCCACCCATCAACGCCCCAAAGGCATAGTGAACAATCGGGCCGCCCTTCTCTTTGCCTTGAAGAGAAAGATGCCTGCCGCCCGTCACCGTGCTCACCACCGCGTCGGCCGTCTTCATCGTGGCGTCGATCTTGGGCTCCCCGTCGGTCCCGGAGGGCTCTGGTTGCCGGCTCTCTGCCCCGCCGCTGAATCGCTCGGCCGCGTGGGTTACGGCCTCTCCTGCCTCCGCCATGAAGACATTCATGACCCACGATGCAGCGAGGCCGCCGACTGCCCCGGCCACCACGCCCTTCCATGCGGATTTCCTCTCCTCAGACATGCGTTCGCCCCCTCCCTCCATCACCGCAAACACGGCGATCCTGCTGAGAGATGCCGAACGGGAGCGTCCCGGTTATCCGCCGGTTCATGAAGTCACACGAACCCAGATTGCAAGAGTGCCGCCGCTCTCTGCGCATTGCGGCTCCTGCTATCGCACCTGGGTTGCGGCCTTATTCCTTCTTCGCTTCGTAGAACGTGTACGTAGCGCTGTAGGGAATCTGAACGGTCTTGCCCGCATCCGAAGCGGCATCACATCCCGTCCCCGGAGCCGCGCCGCCATGCGTCTCGGTGCGCCGAATGTAGCCAACCCCAGCCAGGCTTCCGGTGCCGGTTCCAGGCTTGGCGCGCAACAACAGCCACGGCACCGCGCCCGCTTCCGGAGACGCCTTGTTCCCGATCGCCTCGCCCTGCACCTGTCCGCCATCGTTCAGCTTCCACGTCGGGCCTGCGAAGTGCGTCCCAATCACCTGCCCCGACGAATCCAGCAGCTTGGCGTCCGGTCCCTTCAACGTCCACTTCTGGCCTGAAGGAGCCGCGTTGCACGAATACACCTGGACTCCTTCGCCCCGGGCCTGCAGCACGCTATGCGCGCCTTCCGGAACATCAATCGACGTCGAGGGCTGCTGTCCCACGATTACCTGTGCCGAAACAACAAACCCCATCAAAGCAAGTGCCGCAACTTTCATGCCGGGAGTGTAGCAGAGCCCGTAAAAAACTCGAGGAATGTCGTGTTGATAGCGCGCATCGCACGCTCCGGAATTCTTCGCGGAGCTTCGAGTGCTCTCCAATTCACGCTTGCGCACAGTCGACGACCAGTGCCCGGTCTGTTGTAGTCTTACTTTGTTCCGCTTCCCCAAGCCTCGCAATCGCGAGGATGCCGCTCGCCGCACCACTCAAGGCAACCACGCGGAACATAGGTTTCAATGACTGCATTCAATTTGAATCGTAGAACTTTCTTGTCTTCGGCCGGCATGGCGCTGGCGGCCCATTCCCTTCGAGCCATTGCTCCGGCACGCGCCAACGCCGCCTTGGCACAAACTTCGGGAAAGGCCGATCACGCGCTCACCATCGATCCCTGCACTCTCGAGATCGGCCCCGGCGTGCAGGTGAAAACGTTAGCATTCAACGGCCAGGTGCCCGGACCCCTTCTGCGCCTCCGCGAGGGCGCGCCCGTCACCATCGACGTCACCAACAACGGCCCGGAAGCCGACCTGACCCACTGGCACGGCCTCGCCATCGACTCCCTCAACGACGGCGCCATGGAAGAGGGCTCCCCCATGATCGGCGTGGGCAAGACCCAGCGCTACACCTTCACGCCGCGCCCCTCCGGAACACGCTGGTATCACACCCACGCCGCTGCCTACGACAACCTCGCCATCGGCACCTACACCGGCCAATTCGGCTTTCTAATCATCCAGGGCAAAAACGAGCCGGGGCACTACGACCAGGAGGTCAACCTCGCCATCCATCACTGGGAACCATCGTTCGTTCCCATGGTGGACACCATGCGCGACGCCTCCGCCAACATGCCTCTCACCACCGGCTCCGACGTGGGCTACAAGTACGCCACCGTCAACGCCCACATGCTCGGCGCGGGCGAGCCCCTCCGCGTCAAGCAGGGCCAGCGCGTGCTCATGCGCCTCCTCAACGCCAGCGCCACCGAAAACGTCGTGCTCGCGCTCCCCGGACACAAGTTCACCATCCTCGCCCTGGACGGCAATCCCGTCCCCGTCCAGAAAAGCGTCGAGGTCCTCTCCCTCGCCGTCGCCGAACGCGTCGACGCTATCGTCGAGATGAACTCTCCCGGCGTCTGGATCCTCGGCTCCACCAAGGAGAAGGCGCGCCAGATGGGCCTCGGCATCGTTGTCGAATACGCCGGCCAGACCGGCACGCCCGTGTGGAAGAACCCCGCCCCCGCCGAGTGGGACTACACGCAATTCGCGCACACCCGCCCCGCGGCCACGCCCGACGAAACCTTCGTGCTCACCTTCCGCGACATCGGCCCGCAGCAGGGATCGAAGTTCGACACCTGGACCATCAACAACAAATCCTGGCCCGATGTGGACCCGCTCATTGTCCATGAAGGCAAGCGCTATCGCATGGTCTTCCGCAACGGCAGCGGCGACCAGCACCCCATCCACCTCCACCGGCACAGCTTCGAGATCGCCAAGATCGGCGAAAAACAGATGAGCGGACTCATGAAAGACACCATCAACCTCATGCCGCTGCAGACCGTCGAAGTCGATTTCGTCGCCAACAATCCCGGAGACACCCTGCTGCACTGCCACCAGCAGCTGCACATGGACTTCGGATTCATGCAATTGATCAAGTACGCGTAAGTTCTTGCCTCACTTGGAAGTATTTTGAAGGAGCTTCAAGAGAGTGGACCGCAATCGGCTCGCCTGTTCTGGCATCGTATCGATCATCTTGTCTCTGGGATGCGGCCCGGCCGCGGCGCAGGCCAACCCCGCCGCCGGCGCGGAGGTCTCACCGCCCGTCAAGCAGCAGGCCCACCCCGGAAACGATCCCGGCGCCCAGGCCTATGCCCGCAACTGCGCGGTCTGCCATGGCGACGAACGCGAAGGCAATCTGCCCGGGTTCCCGCCCCTGGTTGGCATCAGGCGCCGCATGAACGACGACCAGCTCACCACCCTCATCCATGCCGGCAAAGGCCGCATGCCCGCATTTCCTCAGCTCCAGGACGGCGAGCTCTCCGCGCTTATGCAATATCTCGGAACCGCGGCGCCTGCCGTCGCCAGCGCCTCCAAAGGCGCGCAGGCCACCGGCCAGGCCGCCGCCGGCGAAGCCCTCTTCCATCAAAACTGCGCCTTCTGCCACGGCCGCGACGCCATGGGCGGCGAGACCGGCCCCGATCTCACCCAGTCCAAGCTGGTGATCGGCGACAAGACCGGCGAGAGAATCGCCCAGACCATCCGCGAGGGCCGCGTCGATCCAAAGATGCCCGCCTTCAACTTCTCCAGCGAAGAGGTCGCCAGCCTCATCGCCTTCATCCGCTGGCGCATCAAGGCCGCGGCTGAGCATCCCGGTGGACGCCGCGGCGTCTCCGTCGCCGACCTGCAAACCGGCAACGCGGAAAAAGGCAAGGCCTACTTCAACGGCGCGGGCGGCTGCGCAAAATGCCATTCGCCCACCGGCGATCTGGCCGGCATCGCCTCCCGCTTCCAGGGCCTCCAGCTCGAGCAGCGCATGCTCTACCCGCGCGGCGCGCGGCCCAAGGTCACCGTCACCTTGCCCTCCGGAGAAAAGATCGCCGGAACGCTCGCCTACGAAGACGAATTCGTCATCGGCCTTCGCGATGCCCACGGCGCCTACCGCTCCTGGCGCACCGATCGCGTGAAATACCAAATCGATGATCCCGCCGAAGCACACGTGGATCAGTTTCCCAAGTACACCGATGACGACGTGCACAACCTGATGGCTTATCTGCAGACGCTGAAGTAGCGAGTGGGAGTGGAAACAGGAAATGGGGATGGACAAAGCACGCTGGATGCCGATAATTGCCTTGCTGGTCGCAGCATCGGGGGCGCTCGCGCAAAATCTCACCAATGAGCAACTGCTGCATCCCCCGGCCGACTCCTGGCCGCTCTATCACGGCGACTACTCCGGCCGCCGCCACAGCGCTCTCAAGCAGATCACTCCGGCCAACGTCCACGAGCTCTCCCTCAGCTGGGCCTTCCAGACCGGCCAGAGCGCGGCCATCAAGTCTTCGCCCCTTCTCGTCGACGGCATCCTCTACTTCACCGTCCCCGACAACATCTGGGCCGTCGATGCCCGCTCCGGCCACATGCTCTGGCACTACAACCGCCCCTCCACGCAAGGCGATCACATCGGCCAGCGCGGCGTGGCCATGTACCAGGGTTGGCTCTACTTCACCACCCCCGACTGCCACCTCATCTCCCTCGACGCCAAGACCGGAAAGGTCCGCTGGGATAAGCTCATCGCCGACGTCAACCGCGGCTACTGGACCACCATGTCCCCGCTGGTCGTCGAGAACCATGTCATCGTGGGCGTCTCCGGCGACTTCGATAACCTGCCCGGCTACCTCCGCTCCTTCGAGCCCGAGTCGGGAGCCGTGCAGTGGCAGTGGCTCAGCACTCCGCCCGCCGGCACCCCCAACGCCACCACCGGCGGCATGACCTGGATGATGGGCACCTACGATCCGGAACTGCACCTGGTCTACTGGGGCACCGGCAACCCCACTCCCGTGCTGAGCGGCGCCATCCGCCCCGGCGACGATCCATGGACCTGCAGCATCGTCGCCATCAATCCCGATAACGGCCGCCTCGCCTGGGGATTCCAGGTCTCGCCGCACGACACCCACGACTGGGACGCAGTGGAGACGCCCGTGCTGGTCGACGGAGATTTCCACGGCGAGCCGCACAAGATGCTCCTGCAGGCCTCCCGCAACGGCTACTTCTTCGTCCTCGACCGCACCAACGGCAAGAGCCTGCTCACCGTTCCCTATGGGCCCGTGAACTGGGCCAAGGGCCTCGATGCGCAGGGCCGCCCCATTCCCAATCCTGAGAAAGAGCCCGCCCCTGACGGCCGCATCATTGCCCCGGATGAAGGCGGTCTCACCAACTATCGCGCCCCCAGCTTCGACCCCACCACCGGCCTCTTCATCGTCGACGCCCACCCCAGTTGGAGCATCTACTTCGCCAAGCCCGCCGACGGCAACTATGGCTGGGCCGGCGCCGACTACGGCGTCTGGGGCAAAGGCGTCATCGAGGCCATCGACTATCAGACCGGCAAGATCCGTTGGACGCACGAAGTGGGCCGCGGCGGCGCAGGAGCAGGCGTTCTTACCACCGACTCCGGCGTCACCATCACCGGAGACGCCGAAGGAAACATGCTGGCCCTCAACACTGCCGACGGTAAAACCCTCTGGCACTCCGGCCTCGGCGCCCCCATGCAGAGCTCGCCCATCACCTACGAACTCGACGGACGCCAGTTCGTCCTCACCAGCAGCGGCGGCGTACTCTTCGCCTGGGCTCTCCCTGAAACCACCAGCGCCTCGGATCATCCCTAACAAGCGAAGGCAACCCGCCGCACCGTCGTGCCCTCTTCCCTGACCACTGATCACTGTTCACTGTCCACTGTTCACTCCCCACTGCTCGGCTGCGCCCTCTGCACCACCCATCCGTCGCTGCTCTTCACCAGGTTCGCCGTCCCCTGCTGCGGCGCGCTCACGTCATTCAGCCGCGGAAACGCCGTCTTCATCTCCGCGGAGTTCGCCCAGCCCGGCAGGTTGTTGGTCGCATAGTGGTAGCTCACCGTGTACTGCGTCGCGTCGTCGCTCGCCGGCGTGTACCCGTCGATCGACGTCACCTCCGCATGCCCATAGCAGAAGTTCCCATACCCCGGCTGGCCAGCGTCCGCTGTCCACTGGGATCGCCCCTGGTCGGAGAGGTCGTAGTCGTTCACCTGCTTCGACCCCACCAGGAACCGCTTCTTCTCTTCCGGCTTGCGGTTCAGCATGCCTGCATCGGTAAGCGCGTCGAACTGCTTGGTCTGCTCGTCGTCTTTGGTATCGGCCTGCACCGGGAACTTGATCGGCGCGTCCCACAGGCACGTCCGCTTGGCGCCTAAGTAGTTGTTCAGCGCCGCTTTGAACGCGCCCGGATCCACCTCGTTCTTCTTCTTGCAGCCGCTTCCCGCAGCGACCGCCACGCCCAACAGCAAACCCAAGATCGCTCGCCCTCGCATGCACACTCCTCCTGGCAGAGGTTGGATGCGTGCAAAGGACCCCAGGCAAACCCGACCCCTCGGAATACCCGATGCGGGCCGTCCGACGATTAGCTGTTCGCAGTGACTGGCCCGGCCGACTGAAGACACGCCGCCGCGACAATCGTGAACTGATTCGTCGCGCCCATCTCCGCCAGATCCTGCATCCGCGTCCTCTCCAGCACAGAGAACATCGCCCTCTGCGCCTCCGCCCACACCGGGTGCGCCGGACACCACACCTTGCGCTGGCACTCCTTGCCCTCGCAGAGGCACACGTTCAACCCGATCGGGCCATCCACCGCCTCCACAATCGTGCGGATCGATGCCTCCCGCCCCGCCGGCGCAATCTCAAATCCACCCCCCTGGCCGCGCCGCGATGCAATCAGCGACGCCTGCGCCAGAGACTGCAGCACCTTCGACAAAAAACTCTCCGGGGCTCCCGTCTCCCTGGTCAGCACTTGTAAGGACACCCTCTCCCCCGGGGGCATCCCCGCTAACGCCATCATCACCCGCACCCCGTAATCAGCAGCGCGCGTCAACTGCATCGAGGAACTCGTCTTGCTTCGACCTTTCACGGTTATCTCTCCAAAGCCAGCGCGGCGACCCCAATTTTCCTCACGCTCACACCGGACAAATTGACTCCGAGTTTAGCCCGTCGGGTCACAAGTAAACGTGTTGACCATCACATCGCAATGTTCGAATACTTCGCTATCTTTTCCTCAATCTGGAGACAAAAAGTCCACATTGCGTCGCCGCGTCCAACTCCCCTGCGCTCGCTCCGCACTTATTGGAAAGGACTCCCTTAGCGCCATGCTTCTGAGTACCCCGTCCTCATTTCCGGCCGTCGATCCCATCCCGCTGCCAGCGCCTATCTGGCTGTTCAAGCTCCTCCACATCGTTACCCTCTCGCTCCACTTCGTGGCCGTCGAGATGCTCCTGGGCGGTCTGCTGCTCGCTGCGCTATTCAGCCTCTTCCGCGGGCCCGCGCATGTCGTCGCCCGCGCACTCGCCCGCCGCCTCCCCGTCGTCATGACCTACGTCATCAATCTCGGCGTCCCGCCCCTGCTGTTCGCCCAGGTCCTCTACGGACGCGCCCTCTACACCTCCAGCATCCTCATCGGCGCCTGGTGGATCTCCATCATCGCCCTGCTCACGCTGGCCTATTGGCTCCTCTACCGCTTCACCGCCCGCCTCGACGCCGGCAAACCCGCATGGCTCACAGGCCTCAGCGCATGGATCATCGCCGGCTTCATCGCCCGACTCCTCTCCACCAACATGACCCTCATGCTGCGCCCCGAAGCCTGGCGGCAGATGTACTCCGCCTCCGGCGCCGGCATCTACCTGCCCACCGCCGATCCCACTACCACCCCGCGCTGGCTGCTCATGCTCGCCGGCGGCTTTCTCATCGCCGGCCTCTGGATGATCTACCTCGCAGCCCGATCCACCTTTACCGCCGAAGAAAAGCGTTTCCTGGCCGGAACCGGCGGCAAGACCGCTCTTCTCGGCGGCATCGTTTACTGTCTCTGCGGCCTCTGGGCCTACGCCGTCCAGCCGGACGCCGTCAAAGCCGGACTCGCCTCCCACCCGCTCTACCACTGGTGCGGCTACGCCGTGTATGGCTGGTTCCTCTGCCTGGCCCTCGCACTCGTCCTCGCCGCCATCGCCGGCTTCGGCAAAGTCACCGCCTCATGGCTCAGTTGGGCCGCGACGCTCACCGCCGTGCTTCTCGAAATCACCTTCACCGTCTACCGCGACACCGTTCGCGACCTCACCCTGCTCAGCAAGGGCTTCGATGTCTGGGATCGCGCCGTCGTCACCAACTGGAGTGTCGTCGGACTCTTCCTCGTCCTCTTCGTCGCCAGCCTCGGCGTCATCGCGTGGCTCATCTCCGTCGTCGCCCGCGCCCAAAAACCCATGGAAGGAGCCGCCTAGATGTCCAGCCACATCGCCCTTGAAGAATCACGCCATCCCGTCACGGAACCCGCTGGCGAGACCACAAGCCGCCGCGGCTTCCTCATCGCCGCTGGAGCCGCGGGCCTCTGCTACGTCACCGCCCTCGGCTATCCCGTCTACCGCTACCTCGCCTCCCCCGCGGAGATGGCCTCCTCGGCCTCTGCCGTCACCGAGGTCACTCTCAAAGACGCCCAGAAGCTCCCCGCCGGCTCCGTGCTCATGTTCAAGTTCGGCCCCTCGCCGGCCATGCTCATCCACCACGCCGACAACACCTGGGTCGCCCTCACCGCCGTCTGCACCCATCTCGGCTGCACCGTGCAGTACGAGCCCCAGCTCAACCGCATTCACTGCGCCTGCCACGGCGGCGTCTACGACCCCCGCACCGGCGCAAACGTCAGCGGCCCCCCACCCAAGCCTCTCAAGCTCTTCAAAGTCGCCGTCACAGACACCGGCGTAGAAGTCTCCCGCGCCTGACGGCGCGGTGAATAAGTGATGAAGTGAACAAGAACAAAATCGACTCAAAGACCGAACGCAGTGCCTGACGGAAAGTGAGATTCGCCAGTGAATACCGACAAACCCCGCGCAAAATCGAGGTTGCAATCCTTTCGCGATCTGAATGTGTGGCAAAAAGCGATGGAGCTGGCCGCCGTTGTCTATCGACTCACGCAGCGATTTCCCCGCGAAGAAGCGTTCGGGCTCACGTCACAATTGAGGCGTTCCGCAGTCTCGATTCCAAGCAACATTGCCGAAGGCCATGGACGCATGAACCCACGCGAGTTCAAATATTTTCTGCTCATCGCGCGCGGTTCCAATTGTGAATTGCAAACCCAGCTCGAACTCTCCGGCGTCCTGGGCTTTGTAGATCCGAGGTTGCTCGAAACAGCCCAGCAAACTTCTCACTCCGTAGACAAGATGCTCTTCGCTCTGCTGGGAAACCTCAAGAACAAAAGCACCTGAGAAGCAGATCACTTCTTCACCTTTTCACTTCTTCACCTTTTCACCCGGTTCACTTTTTCACTGTTCACCGAGGCATCCATGACCACCAAGCAACTCACCAATTCCCTCTACGGCTGGGTCGACGAACGCCTCGGCCTCTCCGAGATCGCCGCCTTTGCCCGCCTGAAGCGCGTTCCCGTGCACGCCCAGTCCTTCTGGTATTACTGGGGCGGCATCTCCCTGTTCCTCTTTCTCGTGCAGTGCTTCACCGGCATTCTGCTGCTGGTCTACTACCGGCCCGGCGCGGAGGCCTACGAGTCCGTCCGGCAGATCACCTTTGTCATGCACTTCGGCTGGCTGATCCGTTCGGCGCACTCCTGGTCCGCCAATCTCATGCTCTTCGCCATCTTTGTGCACATGTTCTCCGTCTACTTCATGAAGGCCTACCGCAGCCCGCGCGAGTTCGGATGGTTCAGCGGCATGGCCCTGCTCGCCATCGCCACGGTCTTCGGATTCTCCGGCTACCTCTTGCCCATGGACGAGCTCTCCTACTTCGCCACCAAGGTCGGCCTCGAAATCCCCAACGCCGTGCCCTTCATCGGCCCCGCCATTGCCACCATGCTGCGCGGCGGCGCCGAGGTCACCGAGTTCACCGTGCAGCGCTTCTTCGCGCTTCACGTCGTGGTGCTCCCGGCACTCTTTCTTCCCCTTCTCGGATTCCACCTCTGGCTCGTGCAGAAGCACGGCAACGCCCTTCCGCCCAGCGAAGAAGCCAAGCACCCCAGCGACCGCAAGTCCATCGCCTTCATGCCCGGCTTCCTGGTCAAGGACCTGGCCATGTGGCTCATCTCTCTCAACGTCCTCGCCCTCCTCGCCTCCGTCTTCCCGTGGTCGCTCGGCAAACAGTTCGATGCCCTCGCCCCCGCGCCCCTCGGCATTCATCCCGAGTGGTACTTCATGAGCCCCTTCGAGATGCTCAAGATCCTCGGCACCGTTCTCCCCGGAGAGATGGGCGAGATCGCCGGACTCCTCCTCTTCACCCTCGGCATCCTCCTCTGGCTCCTGATCCCCTTCTACGACCGCAACAAGGAATCCGGCCGCCGCGCCCGCACCGCCCACTACTTCGGCATCCTCGCCGTCATTCTGCTGTTGACCACCACGGCTTTGGGCTACTGGACCATCAGGCAGTGATTCAAGTGATGGAGTGATCAAGATGGATCTCAATTCAACAAGGGCCGCGGCACGCGTCTGGACCCAGTCCCATCGCGACTTAGTAGTCTGGCAAAAGTCGAAGGCGCTGGTGTTGGCTGTCTATCGCCTTACTCGAACATTTCCGCGAGACGAACTCTTCGGCCTGACCAACCAGTTGCGTCGCGCCGCAGTCTCGATCCCAAGCAACATTGCCGAAGGCCACGGACGCCCCAATCGCCGCGAATTTAACCAATTCCTGCGTATTGCCCGCGGTTCAACCTCGGAGTTGCAGACTCAATTGGAGATTGCGGCGGATCTCAAATTAGGGGAACCCCCGCTCTTCAAGCGAGCAGAAGAACTTGCACTCGAAGTAGGGAAGATGTTGTTAAGCCTGCTGTCCAAAGTGAATCCGAACGCCGGTTGACATCGCGGTCCAACTCGATCACTCAATCACTTGATCACTTCATCACTCAATTACTTCATCACTCGCTTTTCAGCACTGGAGTTTCACGTGAACTACCCATTCTGGGACATCCCGCACCTCGGCTCCGGCTGGGTTATCGGCCTCATCGCCATCTACCACGTCATGATCTCGCAGTTCGCTGTGGGCGGCGGCCTTTACCTGCCCATGGCCGAGCGCAAAGCCATGCGCATGAAAGACCGCGCCATCGCCGACGCCTGGATGGCCCAGCTCGTCCGCCACAGCAAATTCTTCCTCATCCTCACCGGCGTCTTCGGAACCGTCTCCGGCGTCGGCATCTGGTTCGCCATCGGACTCACCCATCCCGAGGCCACCAGCACCCTCATCCACAACTTCGTCTTCGGCTGGGCCATCGAGTGGGTCTTCTTCATCATCGAGCTCACCACTGTAGCGGTCTATTACTACACCTGGAACCGCATCGACCCCAGGCTTCATCTCACCGTGGGCTGGGTCTACGCCGGAGCCTCCGCCGCCACCCTCATCATCATCAACGGCATCCTCACCTTCATGCTTACCCCGGGTGATACGTGGATCGCCGTCGCCGGCACCGGCCATGAAGCCAGCAAGTTCTGGAATGCCTTCTTCAATCCCACCTACTGGCCCAGCCTCCTGCTCCGCATCGGCGTCTGCACCTCATTGGCAGGCATCTGGGCCCTCATCACCTCCAGCCGCATCGACGGCGATCAGCAACCCGCCCTCAAAACCTCCATGGTCCGCTGGAGCGTCAAGTGGCTCGTGCCCTCCTTCGTCGCCACACCCTTCCTGCTGGCGTGGTATCTCTTCATGGTCCCGGAAACCCAGCGCACCCTGCTCACTCTCGGCATCGACACCATCGCCGGCGGTACCTTCTCCACCGTCACCCGCATCGCGCTGATCATCGTCATCACCTCGGCCACCATCGTCGCCGTCGCCTACTACCTCGCCTGGCGCAATCCCGCCGACTTCAATCTCTCCCACGCCATGGCCGTGCTCCTGCTCGCGCTCATCGCCACCGGCTCCGGCGAATACGCCCGCGAAATGCTGCGCAAGCCCTTCGTCATCGGTCGCTGGATGTACTCCAACGGCGTCCGCGTCCCCTCCATCGCCCGCCTCAACACCGAGGGCTACCTCGCCCACTCCAACTGGGTCTGGACCGCACCCGACGGCGCCGCAACCTCCAGCTACTCCCGCGGCGAAGCCATCTTCCGCGGCGAGTGCGGCTCCTGCCACACCATGTACGGCTATCGCTCCCTGCTCCGCCTCATGAACGGACGCGACCGCG
The DNA here is from genome assembly GCA_008682415.1 of Acidobacteria bacterium AB60. GTDB lineage: Bacteria > Acidobacteriota > Terriglobia > Terriglobales > Acidobacteriaceae > Telmatobacter. The sequence continues at coordinate 55,744 of VANK01000017.1, forward strand.
CCGGCATCCGCAACTTCGTCGTCATGCTGCACGACGACAAGCCCGACTCGCCCTACCACAAGTTCATGCCGCCCATGACCGGCACGCCGCAGGACATGGACGACCTCACCGAGTTCCTCAATGCCAAGGTCAACCCGCCGGCGCCGTCCCGGCCCAAGCCGCTCCTCACCGCACAACGATAGCTCCGCGTCAAAAACAAAAGCGCCTGCCCGAATCGGCAGGCGCTTTGCTTATTCTGTCCGTCACCGCGCGGCCCGCATCCACCCGCCAAACGCGCCGAACATCTTCTTCGCGCCGCGAATCGCCGACAGCGTCTCCTCCTCGGCAACCTCCGTCGCGAGCACGCCAAGGAACTCCTTCCAGCGCGCCCCCGTCTCCTCGCCAAATCCCCGAAAAAAGCGCGAGCCCGCGCCCTCATGCAGACCCAGCACAGCCTCCACGTGGCGCGCGATCAGCTGTCCCCCCAGCCGCGATCCTTCCATCACATACATCGCGCCCAGCATCTCTGCCAGGTTCTCAAACGCCGGCAGCCGCGGCTGAGGAACATCTTTCCCCACCACGCCCAGATCCTCCAGGTCTCTCCGCAACAGGCCCATCCGGCTGCGCTCGGCAACCATGCCGTCGAGCCGCTCCGGCAGCCCCAGCCGCGCGCTCTGCTCCCAGGCCTCCACCAGCCCCAGCAAGCGCCACAACACCGCCCGATAGAATTCCAGATTCAATCCGGCATCCATCAGCGGCAGCGCGCCCTCTACCTCGTCGTGATCGTGTCGCGTCTCCCGTCGCAGTTCAGCGAGATTCAATCTCTGTCTCCACCAATGCGGGAGATGCCGCCGCCGGCCGCATCACGCGGGGCAGATACGCAGTCACCCGGGTCCCCACGTGCACCGTCGATTCCACCTTCAGGTCGCCCCCCAGCCGGTCCAGGATATTCTTCGAGACGTACAGCCCCAGCCCGTTCCCCAGGTCCCCCTTGGTGGTCTGGAACGGGCGGAACAGTTACAGCGGTCCAATGCGGTGCCCGACAATCTGGAACTCCCGCGCCCCGCCCTCCGCATTCGGCAGGCACAGCGATCCCACAAAGCGCGAGAAGCCTTCGCTCGCTCCCTCGGACAGCAAGCCCTGGTTCAGCGAAGCCCCAAACCCCGCGCCCACTACCCAATCAAGGTCGCTCCCCAAAATCGCACCGAGCGGTCGCCCCAAATAGTCGGCCGCATTCTCGCTCGCGGCTGCCACCCGGAACCGATCCTCCGCATCCGGCTGCAGCCCCAGAAAGAAGCCATGCGCCTGCACGCTTCCCGGAATGTGTATTGGCTCTCGATCGCAGTTGGAGAAATTAGCCGGTGCCGTCGCTGAATTCAAGCTTCCCCACTTGGCGGGATTCTCGCGGAAGAACTGTAAAGATCTACCGGGCGCCTCAATCAATGCTTCCCGCCCGGAGCAGAACGCACGCGCACCTTCTCGATGATGAGAGTGGATGCGGAAAATGCGCCTCATGTTGCTCGTAAGTCAAAATCGCGGAGCACGCCGCCCCGCTCGAGTTCTCTGCTGAACCGCGCTTCGTCCGCGCCGGCCCCGCGTCGCTACTCCGGCCCGCGCGGCAACTCCCGCCCGTGCACCGACCCATCTTCCGCCACCACATCCTCTACGGGCGCAGGCCTCTCCACCGGCATGGGGATCCTCAGTACCGAGCCGCTCACCGCCTCAGGCACCGGCTCCTCCTCCGTCACCTCTTTAGGCGGATCGATCCACAGGCACACGATCCACCAGATCAACACCGCGATGTACACCGCGTTATTCGTGTTGAACAGCTTGTCGCGCAGCCCGATCACATGCTCGTACTCCTGCTGCGAGTGCGGTTGTGCCGTAGCCGCAATCCGCTCCCAGATCGCCTGGATCCCCAGCTGCGACAGCGACGCCGTCATCAGCCCAATCGCCACCTGCTGCGCCTTGCTCTTGAACCCCGCCCCACTCCGCCGGCCGAACAAAATGACAAGCAGCCCCAGCCCGATGTTCTCCACATCCGCCAGCAGCATCGCCTTCTGCGCCAGCAACTGCGCCACGTTCAGCGGCGGAGCCGATTTGAACGTCGCCCACGCCGGCCACTGGCCCCAGAACCGCAGCACCGCCGCGCCCGCCGCCATCAGCACCAGCGCGCCAATCAGCCAGCTCACCCGCCGCGCCCCGCGGAACGCCCGCCGCGCCACCTCCACCACCACCATCAGGCTCACAAACGCGCCCGCCGCGGCCATGATGATGAACACCTCGGCCATCGTCACCTGCGGCAGCCGCCCAAACAGCAAACGGCTGGTCAGCAGCCGCAGCGCCACCAGCGTGATGTTCACCGTGAACCACGGGAACTGCCGCACGCGGTCGCGGCCCATCAACACCACCAGCAGCACCAGGTGCGCCGCAAACGTCAGCGTCCACAGAACTGAAAGCGCGGTAAAGGGAAATTGAAAGTGCATTCCGTGCCATCCCGGCCGCAGCGCAAGCACCTCAGGCCAGCTTTCAGTCTAAACGCCTCAGACGCCCTCCCCTACACCGGCAGAGCCCTCCGGCAGCACTCGCCCTCAGTCGCTCCGCTCAACTCGCCCCTGGCTCTCCGGCAAATCAACTTCAAGACAGCCAACCGTAAACGCAAAGGGAAAGGGCCCGGGATCCTCCGTTCTGTACAGGCCATCGAAGAAGACAAAAGCTCGTCTTCCGGCAGGCCCGTCAAGCTGGAACGATGGCTTCCATCCACCTGAATGCCACCCGCGATCCGCCGCGGTTTGAATCTGCCTCGGAGTGCCCCACGCGCAAAGCTTTTTGGATGGAGCCTCGGCTCGGCACCACCAAAGCCCCGTCTCGGGCGGCGGCGCCCCCGTGCCCATCCAGACGCGCGAATACACAGCCTCGAACCCGACCTCGCCTTGCCGAACGCAGAAATCGAACATCTTCATCTCCGCGGGCGCAAACATCTCATGCTGCGACCAGCCGGTCCGCCCGTCGCGGCTCTCCGCATAGCCATGCACAAGATAATCCTCATGGTTCGATCCCGCCACGAACCACATCTTCCATCGGTCCTCGTGGTAGATCAGGTTCGGTTCGTACACGCTCCCGTGCTCCCAATCCTCCTCGGCGGCGAAGGCCGGCTCCGCCTGATCCACCCACTCCTCCCCATCCCATTCCAGAAATCCAATCGTGTACGGCCCCCACACATTCTCCGCCGCGCCTGCGTAATAGATACGCTCCACCCACCTCTCCTCCCCCGGGTCCCAGCCGCGCACATACGAAGGACAGTGACGTCCGCCCTTACCATCCCAGTTCCCGCTCCGGCTGCGGCCGGCAAGCGGTCTCAGGCTCCCGTCCGCTTCCCGAACCAGCGTCCAGCCCCGCACAGAGAGCGGCGCGTCAGGGGCCAGGCAAGCGCTGTAGAGATCCGTCGCGCCGTATCCCTTCGGCTGACCGGCCAGGTACATCCACCACTGGTTGCCTCTCTTCACAACGCACGCATCCGTCACCTCCGCGCCGCCTGACCCGGTGGCCGCATCGCGGGGATCGAAGATCTTCGTTTCAGTCCCCGGCGGCATGTCACCGGAATCGGCCAATAAGTCGCGGAAGTCGTCGGGCATGGAGCTACCCCTCCAAACGCTGCAATTATTCGTACATCATACGAACAAGCAAATCGTATCATGTACGAATATGCCGCGGACGAAGATTCCCGACCTGATCTGGCTGCGCCCCCAACCCAACGACCGCCGCCCCCGCTTCAGTCGCGAGCAGATCACCGCCGCGGCCCTCAAGGTCGCCGCAACCGAAGGCTTCCACGCCGTCACCATGAAACGCATCGCACAGGAACTCGACTGCAGCACCATGGCGCTCTACTACTACGTGCGCACCAAGGCCGACATCGTGGCCCTCATGCACGACGCAATCCTTGCCGAGCTCCTGCTTCCCCAACTGCCCGCAAACTGGCGCCAGGCCGTATGTGCCATCGCCCGCCGCACCCGGGATGTCCTGCTGTGCCACCCCTGGTCCATCGCCTCGTTCCATGACGCGCAGTTTGGCCCCAACGCCATGCGCCACGTCGAACAATCCTTGGCCGCCCTCGACCCCCTCAAGCTGCGTCGCAAGGACAAACTCACCCTCTGGGCCATCGTCGACGCCTACGTCTTCGGCAGCGCCGTGCGCACCGCCGCATCGCTCGCGCGCATGGCCGCCAGCAAACACAACCCCGCTCTCCTCGCCGACGCGAAGGCATTCACCAGACAGCAACTGGCAACCGGCCAATTCCCCCGCCTCGCCTCCTTTGAGCCGGCCGGACCCCTGCAGGATCAATTCGCCCCCACCCGGAAGGCGGCCCAGCATCGCACCGCAGCCCTGGCCGCTCAATTCGAGAAAGGTCTGCACGCCATCCTCGACGGACTCGTGGTAAGCATGCATCTCCGTTAATTCGCCGGGGAAATCCCCACTGCACTGTCTTCCTGAGGACCGCAGGGGACGAAGGATCTGCCGTGAAAATTCCTCCCATCCCAAAAAAAGTCCCGCTCCTCCAGAGGCCTGTCATCCCGCACCCTGAGCGCAGCGAAGGGGAAGGGATCCGCAGTTGCTCTTGTTGTTGCTTTTTTTCATGCTCCTGGGTGCCGCAAGCCCGCTCCTCCACAGAGGTGTCATCCCGCACCCTGAGCACAGCGAAGGGTACAGGATCCACCGCCACAATTCCTCCTATTTCACAAAGGCCCGCTCCCCCACAGAGGTGTCATCCCGTAGCGCAGCGGAGGGATCCGCAGTTGCTCTTGTTGTTGCTTTTTTCATGCTCGTGGGTGCCGCAAGCGCGCCATGGAGCCTGCGGTTGCCTTCCCGCCCAATCGGACCAGTCTTGTCGCACGACGAAGGATCCCCAGAACGCAACTCTCCCCAGTTCCCACGATTCATTCGCGTCGATGGAGAGCCCCTCAACCGAAGGGAGCCGTGGCCTTCAGGCCACGGACCAAGCCACAACCAAATCCCCCGCGCGACCCACAAAACCCTGCCCGCGGTGACCCGCCACCCCCGGGCGGAACGCACACCCCTCCGCGTCGGCCCTCCGGTTCCACCCTTCGCCTTCGAATAAGCTGTCACACCCGGAACGAGACTCTCAAAGTTCGCGACGCATTCACGTCAACCGAGCGCTTCTGCCGGGGGGATCCGTAGTCATCAAACCACAAATCCTCCCGACACCCTCAGCGCTGTCTTCCTGAGGACCGCAGGGACAAAGGATCCGCCCTGAAGATTCCTCCTATTTCACAAAAGCCCGCTCCCCCACAGAGGTGTCATCCCGCACCCTGAGCGCAGCGAAGGGGAAGGGATCCGCCCCGACGATTCCTCCTATTTCACAAAAGCCCGCTCCCCCACAGAAGTGTCATCCCGCACCCTGAGCGCAGCGAAGGGGGAGGGATCCGCAGTTGCTCTTGTTGTTGCTTTTTTCATGCTCGTGGGTGCCGCAAGCGCGCCATGGAGCCTGCGGTTGCCTTCCCGCCCGATCGGACCAGTCTTGTCGCACGACGAAGGTTCCCCAGAACGCAACTCTCCCCAATTCCCACGATTCATTCGCGTCGATGGAGAACCCCTCAACCGGAGGGAGCCGTGGCCTTCAGGCCACGGACCAAGCCACAACCAAATCCCCCGCGCGGAACGCACACCCCTCCGCGTCGGCCCTCCGGTTTCTCAACTATGCCTGCGAAGGACGACCTCAACCTCGGCGGTTGACCAACCACGACGAAGCCTAAAAGCCCACATCTGCCAGAGCGTAATCACGGCCGTCAGGCTGCGGAACCAAGCCACAACGCAGAGCGTGCACGCAACCGGGCGCCCCAAGCCAGGGCACGTCGGGTAACCCGGAGATCCGGACAGACATCGGCCGAAGAATTGGAATGGAAGTTGAGGGGGGATGGTGCGCCCGGAGAGATTCGAACTCCCGACCTAATGCTCCGGAGGCATTCGCTCTATCCAGCTGAGCTACGGGCGCGCCTCTCCAGAATACCGCACAAATTCCCTCGGCGAGTCCGGCGCCCCCTCAGGTTCCTATTCCTATTCCCTATTCCCCGTTCCCTATTCCCTATCCCGCCATCTTCGCCACATATTCGCCTCAACCCAATTGGACCGATTCGCTCGTTTTACTACATATGCAGTGCGATTTCTCCACGAAAATTAGGCGAAACCGGCCCTCCTCCGGTATGTAGGTCAGGGCCCCAATTCCCTTCTGGAGCACGTCCCAATGCCCAAATACGTCATCGAACGGGAGATTCCAGGCGCCGGAAGCCTCTCCCCCGAACAGCTCAAAGCCGTCTCCCAGACCTCCTGCGGCGTCCTCCGAAACCTCGGCCCCGAGATCCAGTGGGTCCAAAGCTATGTCACTGATAACAAAATCTATTGCATCTACAACGCCCCCAGCGAGGAGCTCATCCGCGAGCACGCCCGCCAGGGCGGCTTCCCGGCCAACGCCATCTCCCAGGTGCGCACCGTCATCGACCCGACCACCTCGGAGTAGGTGTCGCGTTTTCTGACGTTTACGAGCAGCCCGCTCACTCGAACGGCTGCGGCGGCCGAGACCCTCGCTCTACGCCAGCTCCATTTCTTGTCAATAGGTCAAAATGGGAACGGACGCCATAATGCGGGATTTGGACCCGAACTCCCGAACCCTCAATGATTTGTGAAATAAAGAAAGCACCACTTTCTTGCCTCTCGTTTGGAGGTTAACTCCTGGGACCTGCCATACTGGTCTTGCAGTCAAAGAGGGCCCGTCGGCGCTCCCGGCGGGCCTTCTCCTTTGCACGTGAACAGTGAAAACCCATGCTCGCGCCTCCGGTTCTTCTGTCGCGAGCGACGCCCGATTCCCGTGAGTTGAATCACATTCGCGCACGGAAATGCACGAATTTGACTCCAACCCAAACAAAACAATCAATTTGCTCGTTTTTTATTCGTGCGCGGGCGACATTTTCAAAAAATCCTTCCCGAGCCTCCGAAGCCGCTAAAAAGGGCGAGGGCGGCGGCGGAAACTTGTCTTGCATATTCCCAGCCCGTGTGGGAGGCTGGGGCCACCACTCAGTCTTGTGGAGCAGCACGAGTCCTCCTCGCAGGAGTCTTCCCCTATGGACGCGACCGCTGTCGGCGAATGGCTCCGGATCGTTCTCGGTCCGGTGATCCTGATCTTTCTAGGCGTACTCCTGTTCCTGCTCGTCTCCGAGCTGATCCGGCTGTCGCGGGAGGAGGACTTCCCGCGGTTTGAGTCGAACTGGGGCGGGCTGGGGCGGGGCCTGGGCGGTTGGAGCGTGAACCGCACCATGGTGATCGGCCTCCTGGCGCTCGGAACGCTGCTGCTGTTCGGGTCGGTGAGCTACCTGGTGGTGTCGCGCGCCGCAAGCCCGGCGGCGGCCGAGGGAGCAAAGAAGAGCGAGGGGACCCCCGACAGCGCAAAGCCTCCGGACACGAAGAGTCCAGAAGCGAAGAGCCCGGAGGCGAAGGCGGCGCCGGCAAAAGACAGCGCGGCCGGCAGCAGCGAACCTGCGGCGCCCAAGGGAAAGGAGTAGCGCGGTGGCGATTACCTACACCGCTCCCTCCGAACCTCTTGCGGGACCTCCCGGAGGGGAAACGGCGGCCACGCCCCCTGTGATTGCGGCGACGCTGGCGCGGCGAAGGCTGCTGGACATCATTGAGCGCTACTGCAGGCGGCAGATCGCGGGCCGGTCGGTGTTGATTGCGGGCCACCGGGGCGCGGGCAAGACGACGCTGGTGAAGTCGGCGATCGAGGAGCTGCGCGGTCGGCAGCACCTGGGCCAGGCGGCCATCCCCCTGTACGTGCAGATTCACGGCCCCGACCTGCTGGGAGGGGAGACGGTGCTGGGGCCGCAGGGGGACAGCGCCCAGAGCGCGGCCAAGCCCGCGGACGGGAGCCCGGGCACAGCGAGCGGGCCCAATCCTACGCCGGCCGCCGGTCCCGCGCCTGCGGACGGCACGACGAAGCAGAAGGACCGGGACGAGATCGACCAGGCGCTGACGTCGCTGCGGGTGCTGACGATCGCGCTCCATCGGGCCTTTGTGACGGATCTGGGCTGGTCGTTCGAGCGAGGGGTAAGCCCGCAGCAGTTGGAGGAGGCCAGGCGGCCGCACAAGCGCCGTTCCGACGACCTGCAGGAGCTGGCCGCGCAACTGCGACTGGACTTCGATGACCTGGTGGAGACCGACGGGCTGCGCTGGATGTGGGACCGGGCCGGCTTCCTGGACCAGGGCGTGCTGCGGCGCGACGTTTCGGCGGAGGAGACGGGGACGCGGTACTTCAGCAAGCAGGGATTGCTGGAGATTGTGGCGGCGAGCTGCGTGAGCGATTCCTATGCGCGCAGCGTGGCCAAGATCGACGATGCGGACAAGTTCAAGGCAGAGGCCGAGGTCAGGCAGACGCACGAGATCGAGAAGCTGGCCGAGAAGAAGGAGCTGATGAACGCGGTGGCCGGCATTCTGGCCGGCGGCGTGGCGGGAGGCGGGGCGGCGCTGGCCAAGAACGGGCCGCTGGCGGGGCTGCTGTTCGTGGTATCGGCGGTGGTGACCACGCTGCTGTTGAACTACACCTCGGTGCGCAGCCGATCGCGGACGCGGTCGCGGGAGAAGAACATCCAGTGGGACCGCTCGGTGGCGTCGCTGGACCTGATGCTGCCACTCTCCATTGCGCGAGTTCTGGATGCAGGGCGCGCGCCGGTGTTCGTGATCGACGAGCTGGACAAGGTGAACGAGATCGAGGAGAAGCTGGAGCGGCTGATCAACCGGCTGAAGCATATTGTTGCCGATCGCGCGCTGTTCTGCTTTCTCGTGGACCGGACGTACTTCGAGCGGATTCAGACGATCAGCCGGGTGGAGCCGCAGCGCAAGGAGCACACGTTCTTCTCCGAACGTCTGTACGTGATCGCGACGCCGGGCCAGTGGCGGGCCTATCTTCAAACGATTCTCAAGGCCGGGACCACTCCGGAAGATCGTCTCGACCTGCTGGCGTTGACGTATGTGCTGCTGGCGCGATCGAAGATGCACGCGATCGATCTGCGGCGGGAGATCGAGGCGTTGCCGCGCAACGAAACATCGCCGAGCCTGCTGGATCTTCCCGACCTGCGCGGCCCGGACCTGTACCGGAACCTGATCTACATGCAGGCGGTTGTGGAGTTTGTGCTGGAGGAGGACGCGGTAAAGCGGCGGCTGCAGCGCGATCCGAACTTTGCGCAATCGATGCACGACGCTCTGTATTACCTGCTGCGGCAGTGGGAGCAGGACAAGCCGCCGGAGGTGAGGCCGGAGAAGGTGGAGGCGTATCTGCAGGCACGGATGGGCACGAACGAGAGCCGGCGCCGGGTCGCACAGGAAGGCGATGGCAAAGGGGAGGCGGCCGGGGAGGAGGACGATGCAGATCGCGCGTCGCTCTTGTCGGAGGTGGACTTCAGCGGGTTGTTCAATTCGGTGCTGCAGGCCGCGAATCTTCTCTCCGATCACGAGTCCTTCAAGACGAGCATTCAGGACAAGGTTGCGAAGAAGACTTTCGGCAGCGAGTGGACCGCCGTCGTGGACATGATTCCTGCGCATCCGCTGCTCCAGAAGGTCGGGGAAGAATGGCACTGGAAGTACGACATCAATGCGAACGCGGTCGAGGTTCCTGAGCCGGAGGCCGTGGTGGGCGCGGCGCCCGCCGTGCTGAAGCCCGCGGCGGTACAACAGGACCCGGTGGCGGACACACTGAACGTAATCCAGGAGGTGGAGCAGGTGGACGCGGCAATCCGGTTCTACACCAATGACCGGCTCACGCTGGAGTCGTTGGGATCGGAGCTGCGCCTGCTGCCGGTGGCGCCGACGTATGCCACGTTCCAGGCCTGCGCGAGCCAGTATCGCGCCAATGCGGGCGCCGGGCCCGTCGAGCAGACCTACGCTTCGCTGACAAGCGACAAGTCGATGATCCAGGAGTACGCAGGCCTGGTGCGTGGCTCGCTGGCGGCGATGAAGCGGACGATTCTGCTGGGAGAGTTTCTGAGCTGCGAACGGCACCGGGTGAGGACGGACGGCCCGGACCAAGCGGGCGCACCGGGGTCGCGGCTGCGTTCCGACATGTTGCGATTTGTGGCGCGGAACCTGGATTTTGCGCGGCTCAGAACGCCCCAGATCGACGCGATGCTGGTGGAGTTCGACCGCGAGTTTGAGAAAGACGAGAGTCTCGTCGCCGCAGCGTTCCGGCTGGTGCACGACAGACCGGCGCCCCTGGACCGGGCGTGGATCCAGCAGTTCCCGCTGGGGATCAATCACGCGTACCAGAAGGTCCTCCCGCTGATCCTACGCGAAGCGGGGGACGAGGATTGGGTGAATGCATACTTCAGGGGACGCGCGAATGCGATGATTCTGCACCTGCGCAACCGGCAGCCGCTGCGGCGGCTCTCGCTGCGCGATCTGCGGGTGCTGGTAACGGCGCGTCTACCCTCGGGCTTCGATGTGCCCGCGATTCACGGAGACCCGGAGAGCATGCCGCTGCTGGACTACGCCGAGGCTCTCTCGGCAGCGCGGCTGTACCCGACAGACGCTGCGTTTACGCTCACAGCCGCGTTGCTGATCAAGCTAGGCTTTGGACCACAGATCGAACCGCTGCTGTTTCAAAATTCGACGGCGTTGCGCAATGAGGACGTATCGGACCTGTTTGAGGCGGCCCGCGGGAGGTTTGTACCGGGCCAGAGAGTCATGGTGGTGCTGGGGGGATCGCCGGACACGCGCGTGGTGCTGGGCGAGAACGATTTTGTGAGCACGAGGAAGGGCGAGGGTTCGCATGCGGGGACGTGGACGGTTTCGCAAACGAATGCGGTGTACCCGGTCCATACGACCGACATAGCGAGCATTCGCATTGCGCAGATTCCTAATGCGCCTCCGATCGTGGACAGCCTCGCGTTCACGCTGGAGATCCACGATGAGGATGTGCCGCCGACGTCACTGTGGCCGGTTCAGATCATCCTCCTTGGCATTCCGCCGGTGGGCACGCCGGCCACGCTGGACGATGCAGTGGCGATGGCCAAGCCGAACGTTGCGTGAGGCCGCGCCGGCGCGATCAGCCAGTGATTTCGAGGTTGGTTGAGGCTCCGTCGAGGCCGGGCGACTCGGTTTTCAGCTCCACCGTACCGGGCTTTCCGGTGGGGCGTACCACGACCATGCACTCGCCATGGAAGGTGTTGCGGCGGGGCTGACGGAAGCTGGCCACCTCTTTGGGGTTGGCGTTGCCGACGGCTGCGATCTCCGCGGGGCCGGTGAGGCTGAAGCTGACAGGGACGACGGCGTCAGGAACGGCAAGGCCGGTCTCGTCGACGACCTGCACGAGAACATAGCTGAGGTCGTCGCGCGTGGCGCGGAGGCGGGGGCGATCGGGACGGAGCCGCAGCTTGCGCGGCGGCCCGGCGGTGCTGAAGGAGATCATGGCGATCTCGCGGTCCTGGTGGTGGGCGACGGCGCGCAGCTTGCCCGGAGCGTAGGGCACGGTGAACACGGCGGTGAGCGCGTCTTTTTCAGTGAGCGATTTAGAACCGATCTGGCGGTTATCGAGGAAGAGAGTGACCTTTTCCGCGCGGGTGTAGACGCGCACGGTGAGGGGCGTGCCCTCGAGGCCCGGCCAGGTCCAGCTGCGCAGCTCATCGCTCCATCCCCATCGGGAGACAGTTTCTTTCCAGCGGTCGGGAGCGGGTCGCTGCACGGCCATCTCGATGGGACTGCGATGCCACACGACGTCGCGGAACCAGGATTGCGGCTTTTTGCTGCCGATGAGGTCGATGTCGCCGCAATAGGAGTTGAACCAGGGATAGGGTGGGGAGAAGACGTCGCGGGCGTCGCCGGAGACGAGGGTGACGTGACCGATGCCGGATTCGCCAAGATAGTCGATGGCGGTCCAGACGAAGTCGCCGAGGACGAAGCTGCTTTTTTCCACAGCCTGCCAGTTCTGAAAAGCCTCGTTGGGGAAGGACTCGGTGCCCATCATGACGCGGTCAGGGTATTTGGCGTGGTCCGGCTCGTACTGGGCCCACTGGTAGTTGTAGCCGCCCACGTCGAGGTAGGTGAAGGCGGGCTGCATGTCCGCCCAGGTCTGCTTGGGGTGGTCCCAGGGGTGGCAGATCGCGGCGGTGACGGGACGGGTGGGATCGAGTTTGTGGGCGAGGGCCTGGAGAGATTTGCCGATTTCGACGCCGTGGGGTTCGGCGCGCTCGTTGATCTCGTTGCCGATGCTCCAGAAGGCGACGCAGGGGTGGTTACGATCGCGCAGAATCATGGACTGAAGATCGCGCTGCGACCAGTCTTTGAAGTAGAGATGATAATCCTGGGGATTTTTGTTGCCGGATTCCCAGCAGTCGAAGGCCTCGTCGATGACGACCATGCCGAGGCGATCGCAGGCGTCGAGGAAGTCGGGCGAAGGGGGATTGTGGCTGGTGCGGATGGCGTTGTAGCCGCTGGCCTTGAGGGTTTCGACGCGACGCTCCTCCGCGCGGGGGATGCAGGCCGAGCCGAGGAGACCGTTGTCATGGTGGACGCAGCCGCCCTGCAGCTTGAGGGGATCGCCGTTGATGCGCAGGCCCTGCGCGGCGTCGATCTCGATTTTGCGGATGCCGGTGGCGAGAGAGGCGAAGCCGGCGGGCTGATTGTCGGATTCGAGAAGGACCTCAGCGCGGTAGAGGTTGGGTTCGGCAGGCGACCAGAGCTTTGGGTTGGCGAGCTTGAGGATGCAGGCGGCTGTGGCGCCAGCGCTGGCCGGGACGGCGAGGGACGCCTGCGTCTCCGCGGCGGTTGCTCCGGTGTTGTCGAGGAGGCGGACACGGACCGTGGCTTTGCGGGCTGCGGGCCGTGCGTTCTCGGCGGTGACGTCGATGTTGACCTGCGCAGAATCTTTGGCGACCTGGGGCGTGGTGATGCTCACGCCGTATTGCAGAATGCGGAGATCGCCGGAGACGGCGAGCGAGACTTTGCGGAAGATGCCTGAGCCGGAGTACCAGCGGGAGTTGCGGCCGGTGTTGTCGACTTTTACTACAAGTGTGTTCGGGCCGTCTTTGAGATGGGGCGTGAGGTCGTAAGCGAAGGGAGTGTAGCCGTAGGGGTGATTGCCGAGGTGGGCGCCGTTGATCCAGACGTCGGAGTTCATGTAGACGCCTTCGAAGCGCAGCTCGGCTTTGCCGTTCTGGGGGAGCTGAGGCTTATCGAAGGTCTTGCGATACCAGCCGATGCCCCCCACGGTCCAGCCGGTGGCGATCTGCCCTTCGCTGGCGTAGAAGTCGAAGGGGCCGGTCTTCAGGGGAGGCGTGCCCTGCGTTCCGATGGCGCCGGTATTGAGCGGCTCGGGGCCGGGCAGATCTTCGATGGACCAGTCGTGGGGGACGTCGAGGGTGCGCCAGGAGGAGTCGTCGAAGGAGGGGGACTCCGCGCCGGAAGCGTCGCCGCGATGGAAGCGCCAGTTGTCGTTGAAGGGGAGGGGCGCGAAGGTGGATGGCTCCTGCGGCCAGGATGCGGGCTTCTTCGATTTTTCCGCGGCCGCCGTGGGCACGAGGCTTGCGGCGGCGACTCCGGCGAGTGCCTGGATGGCTTCCCGCCGGGTCAGTTTGAGTTCGCTGGACTGGTGATCCTGTGTGCTTGCATCGTCTGCGTGCATTGGCCCGCTCCCGTTGCGGATGGCAACTCACCATCGTACTGGAGCGGGCCGGAGGGTTGAGGAGGATCTACTTGACGCCCTTGTCGGGGTTCCAGGAGCCCTGCAGCTTGCGGACGTAGAGGATCTGGCCGACGTGGTAGGCGTTGTGGGCGCCGATGTGGGCGATGAGGGAGGCATTTTCGGCGAGCTTGGCGTCATCGGCCTGCTGCACGGCGGTCTCCCAGTCGGCGAGGACCTGGTTGAGCTTCTTGACCAGGTCGTCCCATTCGGCGGCGGAGAACTTGTCGAAGGTCTCGTTGTTGTTGCCATCGAAGGCGGGCGGCTTTTCACCCTTGAAGCGCATGAGAGAACGCTGGTCCCAGTACCAGATGTGGTAGGCGAGCTGTCCGACGGAGTGGGCGTCTTTGCCGGCGGGCTTCCACTGGGCCTGCTCGGCGGTGAGGCCGTCGACGGCGATGGAGACGGGCACGAACCAGTCTTCGGCGTTGTGCGTGGTGCGGAGCTGTTCCAGCAGCACACCGCGCAGATCGGTGGGCGCTTTTTTGTCCTGTGCGAAGACGAGGGCAGGGATCGCGAGCAACAGCAACAACGCGGGCTTCTTCATGGGTTGTACCCCTCGAGGAATGTGATGAGCGGAGTATAGCCGGGGGAGGGGCGGGGCGGCGCTCCGGCTGATGGCGCGGGGAAACCGGCTGGGAACTTCGAGGGGAGTTGCGAGGGACGAGTTGGGTGTTGCGCGGGATGAGGCGCGCGGGAGGGAAAAGAGGGGCGAGGTCCGGCTGCCCTGATCCAGGCTTTCGGGGCCTGGATCAGAGACACTGCGCGGATCAGGATGCCCGCTGCGCGGGGGAGCCGCGGCGCGGGGTACTAGTCGTCATCGTCGTCGTGCACCTTGCGGAGGGTGGCGACGGAGACGTGCGGCCAGCTCAGGCCGTTGAAGTTGAGCAGGACGGTCTGGGTGTACTGGAGCTGGAGGCGGACGTCGTCCTTGTCTTTGCCCTGCACGGTCTCGATCCAGAAGATGGCGTCCATCTGCGCGGCTTTGGCATTGGGGCCGCCGGCGGCGCCGTCGAGGAAGGCGATGTTGGAGGTTCCGCCGCCTGACGTGGGGGGATTGAGATCGGTGGTGGAGATGCGGAGGACGGTGGTGGAGGTGATGGTCTGGCCGGCGATGGCGTTGGTGAGCACCACGTTGGGATTGTTGACCATGGCCTGGGTGACGTGGGGGATGTCGGCCGGCGGCGTGCGGAAGGTGGTGGGTACGCCGAGGTTGGTCTCAGGGAAGGCGATGGGCGTATGCGGGGGGTTGATGAGGAATGGGGTGATGCTGGCGGGATTGATCACCGGTCCGCCGTTGACGGTGAAGGCGGTTCCCTGGGCGACCAGCGAGGTTCCGTGGGGGATGTTGGCAAGGCGGGCCACGGTGGCGGGATCGGTGGGATTGGTGGTGCTGGGGACGGTCACCCAGATGCCGGGCTCGATGTGAATGCCGGAGGGCTTGCCGTTGGTGAGCACGTTCACGTCATTGATCTTCTGCAGGTAGGTGGCGCCGTGCAGATTGATGTCGGCCTGCAGGAAGCCGCGATTGGGGATGTCGCCGGGGATCTCCATGAACTGGAGGGTCTCCTGGGTCTCGTTGAGTTCGAGGAAGCGATCCTGGCTGCCGTGGAAGGGACGCCAGATCTGGTTGAAGCCGGTTCCCTTCCAGGTTCCGACGAGTTGTGCCAGTGGTCCGAGGGGGCTTACTCCGGGCGCGAGCTGGGGTTCGATCTTCCCCGAGACAGATGTGATCTGAAAGTCTTCAATGGTGAGTTGTCGTCTCATGTTGACCTCCTCCTGGGTGGGAGTGGGTTTGCAGAGTTATTCCGGGGCAATGGAATCTGGGGGAGCTGCGGGAGATCCGGGAAATCATCAGAGGGGAAACCGATGCGGCGGGCACGGGTGAGCCTGCTGCCCCGCGCTACCTCGTTGGCCCTGACCGCGTTGAGGCCCGATACGTTCTGCGAGGCATAGTGGCTGGTCTGTGCGGAGCGTTACATCCAAAGGCAATTGTGCGTGCTGGAATATCAATTACACCGCTGAAATCGAGGGTTCGGGCGCGCGCATTTGGCACACCACAAAAAGCCCGCGGCGGAGAGTCGAGCATCCTATGACATCAGCAGGAAGTTTGCCGGCATTTCATGAGCGCAACGGATTGCAGCAACAGTGCGTGATGGCGATGCGCCAGGGGGCCATGCGCCAGGGCTGAGTTGGATATCGGCTAGCTAGAAGGAGCGAGATAGATGAAGACCAAGGTGCGATATGAAATCGTGGCGGTCGAGGAGACGGTCGGCGATGTGTGCGGGAAGCCGAATCATGCCACGGCGGCGTCGGGCCACCGCAACGGCGTGGATTATTGCCTGACCTGCGAGCTGGAGAAGGAACTGGTTGAGGCCAACATGAAGCTGGAGCGGCTGGCCACGGTAGCGAGCTGGCTGCAGCACATTCAAACCAGCGTGCAGGCAAGCGGCTGGGAGACGGCGGGCGATCTGTATCGCGGCAAGCAGCTGTTTCTTCCGCAGGATCTGCTGAACCAGATCGACACGGCGCTGGACGGGATCTAGGCATCGGCCTGGACCGGGGCCGAGCAGCACCGGCGGCGATGCGCCTGATTGGCGATGCGCCTGGTTGCGGAGCTGCGGGTGGGCTCCGTTTGATGGGGCGCGGAGGCCGGTTGAGAACCTTCACTTAGGCAAGTGCGGCGCGGTCGTGGGGTAATCGATGTCATTGTGCGGAGGCCGCAATGAATCGAACCTTGCAACCTGCCCTTGCTTTATTTGCGATCGGAATCCTGGCAATGGGCGTGCTGGCCCTGGTGGTGGGCGACTTTGCGATGGGCTGGCAGCCAGTGGCTCCGTGGGTGCCGGGGCGGACGGCGCTGGCCTATGCGGCGGCCGTGCTGATGGTGGTATGCGGCGCTGGAATTCTATTCGAAGCGACGGCGAAGGCCGCGATGCGGGTGCTGTTTGCGTACCTGATTGTGTGGATGCTGCTGAAGGTGCCCGCGCTGGTGGTGGCTCCGCAGATTGAGGGCGTGTGGCTGGGGTTCGGCGAGCTGGCCATGCTGATGAGCGGTGGCTGGGTGCTGTTCGCGCGCCTGGAGGGACCGACCGACGGGTGGCTCAGCTTTGCCACCGGCGATCGGGGAGTGAGGCTGGCCCAGAGGTTCTACGGGCTGTGGGTGGTGCCGGTGGGATTGTCGCACCTGATGTATACGCCGCAGACGGTTACGCTGGTCCCGGCGTGGTTGCCGGGGAAGGTCTTCTGGGCCGATCTGACGGGTGTGGGGCAGATGGCGTGCGGGCTGGGGCTGCTGATCGGCGTGCTGCCGCGCGTCGCAGCTATCGCAGAGGCAATCCAGGTCAGCCTCTTTGCGCTCCTCGTCTGGCTTCCCCGGACGCTGGAACATCCTCAGACTCGTCTGCCGTGGACGGCCTTCTGGATCACCTGGGTGATCGCGGCGGCTGGCTGGTGCGTCGCGCAAAGCGTGAGACGCAGAGATCAGCTGTCAGAGATCAGAGATCAGCGAAAGCAGGAGCCTATGCGGGCAGGCAGCTTTTAAAGGCAGGGAATAGGGAACAGGGAATAGGGAATAGGGAATAGGGAACAAAGGCAGCTGCTTGAGGGGGCGAGGCGGCTACTTCTTCTCTTTCAGGGAGATCGGCTTGAGGCGCCAGAACTCCTTGAGGGAAGGATCTTTGGCAGCCATGCGGCGCTGCAGGGTCGCTTGCGTAAAGATGTGGTGCTTGACGGGGCGTCCGAGAATGCCGGAGATGCGGTTAAGCGCGGCGTCGATCTTGTTCTCGCTGGCCGCTCCCACCAGGAGCAGCTTGATCTCCGCGGGGATGTGGGTCTTGGAGCGAGGCACATAGGCGAAGACGGACTCGAGGCCGCGGACCTCGCCGAGGACGGCCGCGAGGGTAGCTTCCACGCCGATGGATTTACCCAGCAACTCAAAGAAAGAAGCGACTTTAGGGGAATCGGCGTTGAGCCAGTAGTAGAGCTGGCGGCCTTCCGTCTCGGAGCTCACGATGCCGTCTTCTTGGAGGCGGGCGAGCTCGCGGGAGAGGTTGGTCGGGTCGGCGCCGATGAACTGCGCCAGGCCGCGCACCCAGATGCGGCGGGTGGGGTTCATCTTCAACCAGGTAAGCAGGTCGCGGCGCAGGCTGGAGCGGATGTTCAGCATTGTGGTTACAGGATACTACGATTGCGGTGATGCCGTAGTTACCCAGCTTGATGCGGTCAGGAGAGTGGACGGGAGCGGACCTGGGGCGATCAGCCCGCTCCCCCTGGCTTGCGGC
The DNA here is from genome assembly GCA_008682415.1 of Acidobacteria bacterium AB60. Lineage (GTDB taxonomy): Bacteria > Acidobacteriota > Terriglobia > Terriglobales > Acidobacteriaceae > Telmatobacter. The sequence continues at coordinate 73,738 of VANK01000017.1, forward strand.
ATCAGACGATCCTGGGCCGGGACCGCAAAGGCCGCGGCGGAGCGGAGTTCAAGTAACTGGCAGGAAACAATTTACCCATTCCGTTACCGACAGTGTGTTTCAATAGAAGAGATGGCTTTACGAAGGCGAGATACGGCTCGGGGCAAGTGGATTCGGGCCACGCGGAAGGCGCGGGAGTACTCCATGGTGGCGCGGGCGCTGGCGTCCACGTCGCACCCGGTGCTGGCGCAGATTGTGCCGGCACGGTTCTGCAACCTGAGCTGCGCGTACTGCAATGAATACGACAAGGTGAGCGAGCCTGTCCCCCTGGAGGAGATGTACCGGAGGATCGATGCGCTGGGGCGCCTCGGCACGGCCATGATCGGGATCTCCGGTGGCGAGCCGCTGACGCACCCGCAGCTCGACGAGATTATTGTGCGCATGCGCCACACGGGCGCGATCGCGGGCATGATCACGAACGGGTACCTGCTGAACGCGGAGCGGATCGAGCGGCTGAACCGGGCGGGACTGGACCACATGCAGATCTCGATCGACAACGTGAACCCCGACGAGATCTCCAAGAAGAGCCTGAAGGTGCTGGACAAGAAGCTGGAGATGCTGGCCGATCATGCCGAGTTCCACGTAAACATCAACTCGGTGGTGGGCGGGGGCATCAAGAATCCGCAGGATGCGCTGACGATCGGGAAGCGCGCGCTGGAGCTTGGGTTCGAGTCGACGATCGGGATCATCCACGACGGAGACGGGCAGTTGAAGCCGCTGGAGCCGGCGGAGGCGGAGGTCTACTTCGCGATGACCAATCGCAAGAAGACCAACTACGCGCAGTTCGACAAGTTCCAGGAGGCGATTGTGCAGGGGCGGCCCAACGACTGGCGCTGCCGCGCGGGATCGCGCTACCTGTATATCTGCGAGGACGGACTGGTGCACTACTGCAGCCAGCAGCGCGGGTATCCGGGGGTTCCGATTGCACAGTACACGACCGAGGATGTGAAGCGCGAGTTCCTGACGGCGAAGAGCTGCGCGCCCAACTGCACGATTGGCTGCGTGCACCGCATCAGCCACATCGACCACTGGCGGGCGCCGCAGACGAGCATGACGTCGCCGGGAGCGGGCGGGCTGGTGCAGATTACGTAAACAGTAATTGCGTGTTGGCTCATAGAGTTCTGCCAAGCCGGTCGTATCCGAGCTTCCTGATCTAGCCCCCGAAGACGGCGGCATGCTATAATCGGAATTTGGCTTTGTAGGCAAGTGAAAGGCGCACTGGGAACTTAAAAGTCCTCGGATCCGTATGATTCAGCAACAGGCTTCAAGTGTGAACTAAAGTTGTTCCTGAGCAAGGCTGGGTCATCAAAGGATGGTAGGATTCTCCCGGGAGGGTATATGAAGATTCTTTCAACTATTCATGGTGGTGGTGGTGGTGGCGGGCAGCAACTTGGTTTCTGACGTCGGCTTCACCTCGCATACAGTCCAACTAAACTTGTACTGTATGCCGGGGAAAGGGTAGAACAGCTCGCAAGATAAAGCTTTAGGCGAATTATCGTTGTAGACGAGAGAACGACGCAATCTATCTTGCTCTCCCCAATGATTATCTCTTCCACAAAGGGCTTGCGCCTTGATGTCGGAAATGCGTAGCTTGCAGAGCGGATCAAAGTCTATGCTCAGTCGGTAGCGATAGCACGGACATTCAAACATCATGTAATACGTATCCTGATCGTTCGGCGAGCTGCGGAAGGCTCCTGGTTTCCAGAGAGTCTTGAAATCGACGAGCTGCGCGAAAGCTGCCTCCGAAGTATCCACAGATCCGTGCGTATCAATTCGGTAGTGTACTCGCCTTCGATCATCCGGATTTTCGTGGATGGCATGGAGGCTCAGATTGGCGGGGATACGCGAGAAGAGGCCCTTTTTCGTGGTGTCAAGGCCATCTCCCTCACGCGCGAGCTGATCCAGCTCCTCGAATAGTTCGCTGCTTGATCCGCGCGGATCGGATTCCGACACGCTGCTTGATCCACGGGAGTCGGATTCACGAACCAGGGTACCTACGAAAGCGGCGAGAGTATTGATTTCCGGTTCTGAATCCGGTTCTGAATCTGTCTCTAGCTTTCGGACGAAGACGTCGGAACTCAGCGAGACCACGTAGTAGAGAACGCGTTGACGAACGAAACAGGCACCATTCGCACCGATAACAATTGAGACATCCAGATCGTGGAGAGCGTAGCCATAACGAAGGAGGCTGGCCACGTAATAGGTATAGTCACTCGCCCGAAGATTAAGTTCGGGACTGAAGGTTCGCGACCGTTTCAACCCATGTGCAATGATCTCCGTCGGACGGTCGAGCCCCAAAAACCCTGTAATCTTGCCGATCGTCTTAATTAACATCCAAACCAGTCCGCCGGTCGCCAGCATCTTTTGAGGGCAATCTTTCGCGACGCGCTTGGAGAGGCCCTGCGCGAGCCAGAGAACTGGAAATGTCGTAAAGAAAAGTGAGAACAAGGTACCCGCCGAAATGGAAAAGAAGTCCCAGACATGCAGATCTTCGATTTTCCACCGGAAGAAGTAGACAGTCCGAAAGTCGCCCATGAGAGTGAGGATCACTATTAAAAACGTGACCAACCACTCACGCGCCTCATAAATCAGGATTTCGTCTCCTTGGTGCATCTCGCTTAGAATCCGTTGCTCAACTGCACTGAACTGGTCACCGAGTTTGTAACGCAGGGAAGTGTAGGCAACCTCCAGAGCATCGCTGAAGAAGATCAGGAAAAGAATGATGACTACGATCGCCAAATGGGGCAAGAGCAAATGCGGCTCATTATTGATTTCAGTTGAAACCCAGGTGCTGAGCAGCACGGCGGCAAGGCCGAACGGGACGACGTAGCTAACGAGCTTGATTGCCTGGGAGCGAACGGAGCTAATCAGCCCGAGGAGGGCGAGGAAGGCGATGCCCACTGCGATCAGAATGCCGTACCGCAGGGATGCGACCATCTCAGCTGATACTTTCAAATTGCTCACCCGCGGGACAGCCTAGTGAGGGAAGTAAGTGTAGTCTAATTATCAACTTTGCCATCAGCTGTCAAGCATTTCATCAGACGCTGCGCGCCCAACTGCACGATCGGCTGCGTGCATCGCATCAGCCACATCGACCACTGGCGGGCGCCGCAGACGAGCATGACGTCGCCGGGAGCGGGCGGGCTGGTGCAGATTACGTGATCAGTGGGCAGTGATCAGTGGTCAGTGATCGGAACGGCGCATCCGGCGGGATGCGCCGTTGGTTTTTTGGTGGGAGCTTTGGCTAGAAGTCGTTGCGGGTGGAGACGATGAGGGCGCCGATGGCGCCGAGGGTGAGAAGCAGCATGAGGACGAATCCCCAGCGGTGCAGCAGCGGGATGGGATCGTCGCCGAGGACGCCGGGGATCTCGTCGCGGCGGACCATCGTGCCGCGGTCGCAGTGGTCGCAGGCGATGAGGTACTTGCGTTTGACCACGAAGCCGAACGCCCAGTAAAGATGCAGGAAGGTGTAGCTGACGTGGGCGCGGAACTCATGCCAGGCGCCGCAGTGCGGGCAGGGGCGCGAGCCCAGCTCGGCGATGGGGAGGGAGTTGCCGCGCACTCCGTAGAAGATCATGAATCGTTCTCCGATCTTCCGGGCCCCGCGCAGGGTTGTGCGCGGGGCGGGCGGTTCCGGCTGCGCCGGGCTACTTGCCGGCGGGGGACTTTGCGGCCGGCCTGGCTGCCGGTTTAGCGGCCGCCTTGGCGGGCGCGGCGGGCGCGGCGGCGGGCACGATCTTCGCCATCTTGATCTTGTCCATCTCCGGGAAGTTGGTCTTGATGTAGGCGTCGCCCTGCTCCGTGATGAGGTCCTGGCGGGGACGCTCGCCATAGCCGGGGAAGATCTTGTCGACCACGTCCATGCCTTCAATGACGGTGCCGAAGGGCGCGAAGCCCATGCCGTCGAGGCGGGCGTTGTCAACGAAGTTGATGAAGAGCTGGGTGGTGCGGGTGTTGGGGCCGGCGGTGGCGAAGACCAGGCTGCCGCGCTTGTTGCTCTGCTTGACGGGGTCGTCGGGGATGCGGGCTTCGTGCCAGACCTTGTTGAGCGCGGGATCGGCGGCGAGCCCGAACTGCACGACGAAGCCGGGCACCACGCGGAAGAACGAGGCGTTGGTGAAGTAGCCATACTTCACCAGGTTGTAGAAGCGGTCGGCGCCGAGGGGCGCCCAGTCGCGATGCACTTCGACGACGAAGTCGCCCACCGTGGTGGTAAAGCGGGCCTTGTAGACAGCGGGGGCGGTGGCCTTGAGCGAAGCGGGGTTCAGCAGCGAGGGACGGGGGCCCGCGGCATGCGCGGCGCCGGGCTTGGCGGGAGCTTTCTTGGGAGCGGGGGCCTGGGCGTGCGACGCGAGAAGGCTTGCGCACACAAGGATGCCAGTGGTGAGTGCTTTCATGACTGTGGATTATAAACAGGCGATGAGTGACGGCACAGCGGGGCGAGGGCGGGGCGTGGAGGAGCCGGCGGCGGGAAGGAGCCGTCGCCGGCTGAGATGCGGCTACTTCTTGGCGGTGGTCTTGGCGGGAGCGGCGCCGCGGGTATCGGCGATTGCCTGATCGATCAACTGGAAGAGCTTGGTGCGATCGACGACTTCGACGAAGGGCGCGCCCTTGGAGTGATCGGTGACCACCCAGATGGTGGGGGTGTGCTCGATGCCGACGCGCTGGCCGAGGGCGTAGTCGGCCTTGACCTCAGCGGCCAGCTTACCCTGCGGATCGACGTTGAAGGGGAAGGCAATGCCGTGGTCGGAGGCGAACTTCTGGGTGAAGTCAGACATCTTGGCCGGGTCTTCCCCGAGCTGCGGCTGGGCGTCGAAGATGGCGTCGCGGTAGTCGTCGCCGAGCTTCTTGCTCTTGGTATCGAACCAGCGCGCGTTGACGGCGGCCTGGAAGCTCCACGGGTGGAACGAGAGGGGGAAGTCGTGGCGCACCCAGGGAATGTGGTACTTGTCGGCGGCCTCACGGAGCAGCGGATTGGCGCGGGCGCAGTCGGGGCATTCCATGTCTTCCCACTCCACGATAGCGACGCGGGAGCCTGCAGGCGGCTTGAGGGCGCTGGGGTCGTGGACCTGGGTGCCGGCCGGCGGAGGGGTGAACTGCGCGTGCGCGGCGGGTGCGGTGAGAACGGCGGCGGTGAAAACGGCCGCGGAAACAAGGGGCGCAAGGCCGACGGTCCGGCGGGCGCGAAAAGCGAGAGCTGTGAACAAAGGCATGCTGGTTTGACGGCTCCTGTGTTCGATTGTATCGATCTCAGGGGCGAGCGACCAGAGGCGCGCGAGGCGGGGTCATGCGCGCCGGTCGGGGTCGTTCTCGTGCTCGCGGCGGCGCGCGGCCATCCATTGACGCCACATGTAGTCGGCCACCAGGGAGCCGGCGATGACGAGGATGGCGGCGATGAGGAGAACGGCTTTCATGCGGTGCTTATGGTCAGGGAGGGCTGGGGGCATGCGCGGGACGATGCCCCCATGCGCGATGGTTACTGGCGGCCGACCACCAGGATCTCAAAGCTGCCCGGCACGATGGACGGACGCGGATGCGGATGCTCGGCGGTGGGCGCAGGCGGCGCGCCGAACTCGGCGGTGACCAGGTAGATGCGATCGGTGCCCGGATCGTAGGTCATGGTGCGGGCGCCGCGCTGGGTGGGCAGGGTCTCGATGGAGGGAAAGCCTGGCTCGGCGGTGTTGATGACGGAGAGCACGCCCTCGCCGCAGGAGGCGAACGCGATTTTGTGCTCGGGCGAGTAGCCGGCGGCGTCCGGGCCGTTGCCGATGGGGGGCAAAGCGAGGGACTTGCCGGTGTTCGAGTCCGTCACGGCCATTTTTTTGCCGTCGCAGACGGAGAAGAGACGATGCCCGGCGACGTCGAAGGCGAGACCGGAGGGCGACTCGCAGCCGATGGGCCAGGTGGCGGTGAGGGTCTTGGTTTTTGCGTCGAGGCGAACGATGGAGTTCTTGTCTTCGATGTTGTCGAAGACGGTGCCCTGTCCGTCGACTGCGGGGAACTCGGGTTTGCCGGGCAGCGGGATGGTGGCCACCACCTTGCGCGAGGCGGCGTCGATGACGCTGACGTCTTTGCTGCGGCCGTCGAAGGCCCACACGGTCTGGGTCGCCGGTTCGTAGACGATGCCGTCGGGGTTGGTGCCCACGGGGATGCTGGCCACCTTCTCCAGCGAAGAGCGGTCGAAGACCACGACCTCGTTGGCGCCGCCGTCGGAGATGTAGCCGAGCTTTCCGGAGTCGTCGAGGGCCACGCCATGCGTGCCTTTGAGGCCGGTGATGGCGCCCACCGGTTTGCCGGTCTGCGTATCGATGACTTCGACGCGGGGGCCGTGGGTGACGTAGAGGTGATGCGCGGAGGGATCGACGGTGAGGTAGTCCCATCCGCCCTCGCCGCCGATCTTCCATTGGTCGATGACTTTGTAGGGCTGCTGCGCGGAGAGCACTGCGGGTGCGGAGAGGCAGATCGCGAACAAAGCAACGAGGTGGACACGCGAATGGCGGATCATGATCGATCTCCTGAACGACGGCGCAAGAATACCACCGCGAGGCTTAAGGGACGATGAAGGAGGGGCTTTGCCGGGTGCAGCGGGACTGGCCTGCGCGCCTTCGTTGTTCACCAATTAGCGATCGCTGGAAACGTACAATAGGGATTTGCCGTCAGAAATGCGGGCCATCGCCCTCCAGGGATTTTCGTGCGCATTGTTCTCTCGAATATTGGTACGTACGGCGACATTCATCCGCTGATCGCCCTGGCCGTGGAGTTGAAGAGGCGCGGGCACGTGCCGGTGATGGCTCTGCCCGCGGTGTATGCGCCGAAGATTGCGCCGCTGGGAATCGAGTTTCACGCGATCCGGCCCGATATCGACCCCAAGAACACGGTGCTGGTGGAGATGATCTACGACGTAAAGAAGGGCACCGAGCGCGGCCTGCGCGACTTTCTTTTCCCGGTGCTTCGGCAGACCTATGACGACCTGCTGGAGGCCGCGACCAAGCCACAGCGCGCGGATCTTCTGCTGCTGGGCGAGTTGAATTATGCGGGACCGATCGTGGCCGATGTGACCGGGATTCCGTGGGCGAGCTACGTGCTGGCGCCGCTGTCGTTCTTCTCGGCCTTCGATCCGCCGGTGCTGCCGCCCTATCGACGGCTGTCGCGGGCGGACCGGGCGGTGCCCGGCATGGGCCGCGCGATGCGCCGCCTGGCGCGTTTTGCCACGCGGCGATGGCCGGAGCCGATCTACGAGCTTCGCCGCAAGCTGGGACTTCCGCGCGGCGCCAATCCGCTGTTCGATGCCAAGCACTCGCCGTACCTGGTTCTGGCCTTGTTCAGCCGTGTACTGGGGACGGAGCAGCGCGACTGGCCGCCCAACACGCAGATCACCGGCTTCTGCTTTTACGACGCGGAGAACGGCGATGCCAGCCTGCCGCCGCATCTGGAGAAGTTTTTGGCCGAAGGACCGGCGCCCATCGTCTTCACGCTGGGCTCGGCGGCGGTGCTGGCCGCGGGACGCTTCTTCGAACACTCAGCGCGGGCGGCTATCAAGCTGGGAGCGCGCGCCGTGCTACTGATCGGCAAAGATGAGCGCAATCGTCCGCGCCAGGAGCTGCCGCCTTCGGTGTGCGTGGCGGAGTACGCACCCTACTCCGCGCTGTTTTCGCGGGCCGCGCTGGTGGTGCACCAGGGAGGCGTGGGAACGACGGCGCAATGCCTGCGCGCCGGCAAGCCCATGCTGATCATGCCCTACTCGCACGACCAGCCAGACAACGCGCGGCGCATGCGCCGGCTGAAGGTGTCGCGCACCATCCAGCGCGGCAACTACACGCCCATCCGCGTGGCGCGCAAGATTCGCAAGATGCTGGAGGAGCCGACGTATGCCCGGCGCGCCGAGAGCGTGATGCGGCAGATTGCGCACGAAGACGGCACCACGACGGCCTGCGACGCCCTGGAAGACCTTTTCAGGAGACACGGAAAGGAGAGGTAGGAATGCTGTTCGTAGTGATTGGCAGCCGCGCCGGCAAAACGCGCGAAGAGATCATGGCGATCTTTCCTCGCCACAAGGCATTTCTCGATCAATTCCTGGCGCGCGGCCAGGTGGTGGGAGTCGGACCTTTCACCGACGCGGGCGGAGGAAACATGGCGATCTTTCGCACGCGGGAAGCGGCGGAAGACTTCGCCGCAAACGACCCGTTCCTGCTGGAAGGCGCGGTGAAGGAATACCAGGTGAAGGAGTGGGCCGACCAGATGCTCTCGTAAACACCGGGTCAGTCAATAGAGCAGCGGAATCAGGCAACGCGTTTTGCGCTTGTACTCTGCGTACTGCTCGCCAAAGTGCTCCGTAAGCGCGATCTCCTCCACGTGGATGCGGTACAACAAGGCCGCGGTAGGAAAGAGGATGAGCACCGCCAGGCTGAGCCAGTTCCGCTCGTAGAGGCCCACTGCCGTGAAGATGATCAGCATCCCTGTATACGACGGGTGCCGGACCAGCCGGTAAAGGCCGGTGGTGCGCAGCTTTTGCGACGCGTGAATGGCTACGTTGGTGCTGAACGAGGCTCCCAGCGAGAAGACCGCAGCCCAGCGGACTGCCAATCCGCCGGCAAGCAGCACGAGCGCAGGAATGCGCAGCCAATGAGCACCGCCCAGGATATTGCGCGGGTGCGACTCGCCATACTGCATGGCGATCCAGAATGAAGCAAAGATCACGAAAAGCAGCACGATGAGCGAGCCGCGGTCGCGCAGCTTGCCGCGACGACGCGTGGTGGGCGTAACCAGTTGCAGCAGAATCTCTGAAGAGATCCAGGCCCAGTAAAGGATCGCGAAGATCGTGGGAGCAGTCACGGTCGGCCCTGAATGCGCTTACTCGCAGCGCAGTTTTTGGAACATCGCCTCCATCCTATCTTTGAACGGGCGAAATGGACCTGCGAAAATCGCGGCGAGTTCCCACGCTCGTGCATGCTTCCGCAAGATGTGCCGAGATATTCAACGCGGCGGCCTGGAAGCGTGCCTGCTCGGAGAGGGGCGAGAAAGATCAGTGGGCCTGAGAAGACAGAAACCCGAGGATCTCCCTCATGACTCGCCCCGCCTGCGGCGTCTGAAACAGAAACTGCGCGTGCGCGGAGCCGTCGAGGACGACAAGTTTCTTCGGGCCAGGTGCTTTCTCGAACTGTGCGCGGAATTCCCGGCAAACGCAGGCCCTCCCCGCTGGTATCATCGCGTGCCACCAGGAACAGACTGGGCGACTTCAGCTTATCCGCCGGACCGTTCGGCGCGGAGCCGAGGAAGACGAGGCGATCGATCTCCCCGGGTGCCGCGGCCATGGAGGCATCACCGGCCGCACCCCCACCGAGGCTTGCCCCGACAATTGACACGGTCCGCGCCCCGACGGAGTGGAGATAGCGCACGGCAGCCAGCACATCGAGATGAAGGGGAGCGGTGTAGATGTCTTTGTCGCCCGGGCCGTGCGACTTGCCATAACTGCGAAAGTCAAACGCGAGCACATGGAAGCCGGCGGCTGCGAGTTGCTCAGCCTGGGGACGCCAGCTCTCTTTATTGAACTGGCCCCCGTGAGCCAGCACCAGGCCTTTGTCCCCGTGACCGTAGAGATCGGCCACGATGACGCCTCCGTCACTGGTGGGGATAGAGACGTTGGACTGCGCGCGCCCCGCGATCCCGAGCAGGAGCCCCGCGAGCATCAGGATCGGGGTGCGCATCGATTAGCAGCCGGTGCCCGCCTTGGCGAGCGCGTCCTTCAGGCCGGCCATGCTGACGCGGGTGGAGGCCTCCGGCGTGCCAGCTCCGCGCCAGTGCGTCTCCAGGCTCACCGCGTAGTGATAGCCGTCGTGCTGCAAGGCCTTGAACTGACCCACCCAGTCCACCACGCCCTGGCCCACCGGAGCCCACTCCCACTTGCCTTCCGGCTTGCGGACCACGCTTTTGGCATGGCAGTGGCCGATGCGATGTTTGGGCAGCATCTCGTAGCCGCGAGGATAGGGGACCGTATCGGGGAAGGTAGCAGCATTGCCCGGGTCCCAGTTGAGCATGAAGTTGGGTTCGGTAACGGCGGCCAGTGTAGCCGCGGCCTCCGCGCCGGTGGCCGTGTTGCACGACATCTCGTTCTCGAGCACCAGGATGATCTTGTCTTTGGCGCAGCGCCGCGCCGCCTCGCGCAACTTGTCGTTGATGGCGTCCCGGTACGGCTTGGGATCATCAAGCCGCCAGAAATCGAAGCAGCGGATGCGGTCCGTGGAGAATTCCTTGGCCAGTTCGATGCAGTGTTCCAGCAACTCATCCTGCTTCTTGAAGTCGGTTTCGGCGTGGAACTGATCGCGGTGTTCGCTGAGCCGGGAGAGCGGAGCCCCCGGCCAATCCACTTTGAACAGTGGACTCGCGATGTCGGTGACGCGCAGGTTGTACTTCGTCAGGATCCCCTTGGCCTCCGCGATCTGACCCGCATCGAGCGCGGTCAGATTCTTGTTCCACATACCGCGCAGCTCAATCCAGCCCAGGCCGAAGTCTTTGGCCGCGACCGAGCAGGCGTGATCGAAATCCTGCGATATCTCATCGTTGATGACAGCGACCCGGAAGGGACACGAAGCGGCAAAGGCGCGCACCGCATGGGAGGTGAGCGCAGCGGCTGCGGCGGCTCCGGCAAGAAATTCGCGGCGGGATAGGGTCATGGGCTCTCTCGATTGCGGCTAGGGGCTGCGATACCGCAGCCCTACTTACGAGGATAGTTCTTTGTCACGCCCGTGCGGCTGTTGAACACGGAAAATGAACCGTCTTTCGCGGCGACCACCTTGAAGTAGGCGCCGTCTGCGCCGGCCCCTTTGGGGTTTGCGATCAGCGCTTCGGCACTGTTATGCGCCGCGTCGGACCCCTCGGCGGTGTGCACCATGTACAGGTCTTCGAGGCCGGGACTCTCATGCACCGTCTGCCACGCCTCCGGGCTCCCCGCCTTATGCGCGCCATTGTTCATGATGGCGACACGAGGATGGATCGCATCCACAAATGCCTTGGTATTCGACAGATTGAACCCGTGGTGGTTCACCAGATAGACGTCGATCTTTGGCAGCGGATTGTTGGGGCAGACCAGGTCGATCTCCTTCTGCTTGGTGAGATCGCCGAGGTCGAGGAAACGGAACTTGCCGAAGGTGATCAGCACGCCGGTGGAGCGCGCATTCTCGGTGGGATCGGCCTCAGGCTTGGGCTCGCTCGCGCAGTAGGAATTGGGCTGCGGGGTGACGCGCGGAACGGACTGGATGTGCTCGCCATCAGCCGTGATCACAATCGCGTTCAGTCCCGGGATATTGATCGTGTCGCCCGGCTTCACAATCCGGCGGGGCGTGCCCTGGATAGCCTTGAGGTATGCGGCATAGTCGCGCTTGGTATCGCTGGAGAGTTCGCGGTCCTCGCCGTGATCGATGAACTCGCCCACCTTTACCTTCTGGACAAGGTTCGGCACCCCGCCCACGTGATCGACGTGGAAGTGCGTGATCAGGACGTGATCGATCTGGCTGATGCCGGCGTCTTTCATGGCGGCCTCGATGCGCCCGGCGTCACGGCCGTTGCTGCCCGGCCAGCCCGTATCCACCAGCAGCGAACCTTTCTCCGGCGAGACCAGCAATGTTGCCTGGCCGCCTTCCACGTCGATGGAGTAGATGGCCAGCTTGCCTGCCGCCGTGCCCTGGGCTGCAACGGAAGGCAGGCAACAGAGGGTCGCAATCAACGTAAAAAGAAGAACGGCAGACGCGCGCAGGACGGAAGCAACGGGGGAATGGACCGGGGTTCGCATTTGCCCAGCAGTGTAAACGAAACGGGCAGGTCCGGGCACTCAGGGGTCAGAAGCGAAACAGGTACGAGGCCTTCACGAAGAGCTGTTTTCCGTCATTCATGTAGTTTGAGGCGCGGGGAATCGTGGTGTCATTGGGGTCGCACGCGCCATTCTGCAGGCGGTTGCAGAGGGTGCGATCGAAGTTCTGCAGGTCGTTGTTGTAGCCGATGTACACGGCTGTCCCGGGATGCGGGAGCCAGGTCAGAAGCGCCTGGGTCCCGATCTGCTTGGTCCGCTGCAACGATGTCTGGGCCGGGTTGGCCAGGGTGGTGTCGTATTCCACGATCGCGCGTGCCGACAGAGCCCGCGTGAACTGGTAATTCATCTTCGTGCGAAATGTCTGCGTCTCATAGACAAAAGCTCCGCCGGCAGCCGCGCGATCCCGATCGAGCAGGTAGGTGTTGTCTGCGGTGAGGCGGCGGATGGGCTGCAGGGTGAGAAGCAGTTGCACCGTCTGCTGGTCCATCAACGAGGGCACGCCTCCGACGATGGGGTTGTAATTGACTGAGCCATCGCGGAAGGCCTGCAGGTTGAAAGTCACCTGCGTCAGGGGCGAACCCTTGGCGACCAACCCAGCGCCATTTTCAGAGAAGTTGTGATTGTTCGTAAAGAGGGTGCCGCTCTGCGGCCCCAGCGTATCGGAGTTTGCAACGAGGATGGGAGCAAAGACCATGTTGCGAGGCAGTGCGACGAAGACATCCGCATTGAGGTAGCGATAGTAGCGGTTTCCCTGCTGGTCAAAGGCGATGTCGCCGTCGCTCTCCAGGCCCCAGGACTGCACGAGCGAGTGCTTGGGGAACCACTGGTAGCTGGAGTGCGCTTGCTGGTCACGGATGTTCGGGGTCTGTATACGGCCGACCTGGGTCTGGAAGCCGGTGCTGTAGTCGCGCCCGAAGGAGTAAAGGTTGAAATGATGGCCGTTGCGTTGAGCCTGCCACAAAAGGGCAGGTCCGGCCGCGTAGCGCGTGCCGGGGGAGTCGGAGTCAGGCTGGGTTGAGCTTTCCGCCCACTGCAATCCGACCGTCCACTTGTCGTTGAGGCGCAGGTCGAGATTGGCGCTGCCGATGCGGTTCCACCCGCCGCCGAATTCGCGGTCGGTATAGAGTATGCCGATGCTGGAGTTCTTACCAAGTTCCTGGGATACGCGGCCGATGGCGAAGGTGGCGCGCTTCTTGTAGAGAGGATCGCCGGCAGGGACGGACTCGCCTGGCGAGCGGTCATCGACGACCAGAAGGCCAACGTTGGTAGACCGCAACTTGCCGGTAAGGCGCAGGCCGTACTCCGGATGCGCGATGTTGCGCGTGTAGACCATGCGGATGGGCGTGGTGAAATAGTTGGCGTTTTCCAGGAAAAACGGACGCAACTCGGGAAAGACGACGGGGAAGCGCTGGTTGACGGTGAATTGTGGTTGGTCGGACTCGACGGTGGAGAAATCCGGATTGACGGTGCCGTCGACAACGATGCTGTCATTGATGATGAACTTGGCCTCGCCCCCGCTGGTGCCCTCGAGATGGCGGGAGCTGAAGGCCGGGTTGAGAGGGTCAAGCAGGTTGAGGCGGCGCTCGTTTTGCGCGAGCACGTAAGGATTCAGCTGAAAATTGCGCGAGCCGGCGGCGCCCTTGATCCCGTGAAGGATCCCTTCTTGCGAGAGGACGCCCGAGATGTTCGAAGCGATGCGAGGGAAGTAGTCCTGTTCGCTGTTGCGCGGCAGGTTTCGCATCAGCACGAAACCCCAGTCGGGGCCCTGCGAGCGGAAGCGGATGCTGCGGAAAGGGATGGCGATCAGGGCCATCCAGCCGCTCGAGGTGACGACGCCCTCGGAATCCCACACCTGGTCGTAGCTGTAGTCGGGATCGGAGTTTTCACTCCACGCCGCATCCGCCTGCACGCCGGCCGAATTTACCGTGAAGAGAACCCCCAGGCGCCGGTCCTGGAACGGGTCCAGCAGCACGGAGACATTATCGTCCGTCAGAATATTTTCGCGCCGCGCCAGATGCCCGCGAATCTCGCCAGGGCGATGATCGTAACAGACGAAGACAAAGTACAGAGTCGACGAGGTGTGGCCGAGCCAGACCTCCGTCTTCTCTGTAGCCGGTTCGCCGTCGCGCGGGGTGTTCTGGATGAAATCCTTCACTTCCACAAGCTGATCGCGCAAAGCCGCGCTTGGATGCATCCCCTCGAAGTCGCTCAGGTGCAGGGGCCCCGCGAGAAGGGGGACCTTGGCATCCGTAGCCGCCTGCGGTTTTGGGGGCTCGGACGGCGTGACCGTCGGCTTGCCCGTCTGGGCACGAAGTGAGCCGGCAAGGAACAACAAAGCAAGGCTCAAGATGATCGAACTCCGCGCCATGGTTTTACGATACGAGATGAAACCTGCCCCCCGTGTCCAACCGGATGGTGGATGAAGTGGGCCTTAACAAAACTGTGACGAAACCCATGATTCGTGTATGTGAACGGCAGGATTTTGATGCCATCTGGACCATCATCAACGACGGAGCGTCCGCCTATCGCGGGGTGATTCCCCAGGACCGGCTGCACGATCCCTACATGACGGCCGACGAACTGCAGCATGAGATTCGAGCCGGCGTGGTCTTTTGGGGCTTCGCTGAAGACGACCAGTTGCTGGGAGTCATGGGAATCCAGGACGTGCAGGACGTTACGCTCATTCGCCATGCCTACGTCCGCACCACCAGCCAGAAGCGCGGCATCGGTGCCCAATTATTGGCGCATCTGCGGGCTTTGACCTCCAGGCCCATCCTGATCGGAACCTGGGCCGACGCCGAGTGGGCCATCCAGTTCTACCGCCGCCACGGTTTCGAAGTGGTAAGCCACCAGGAGAAAGGACGCCTTCTGCGCCGCTACTGGACCATTCCGGAGCGTCAGATCGCAACCTCCGTAGTGCTGGCCGATGCGCGCTGGCGAGACGCCAATCCGGACTGAACCGCACCCGACAGCCCTCGCGACTTGGCCTGCTGATACAATAAAAACTGCCGTATTGTGCGGCTACCGGTATTTTTTGATTCCCTTAACCTCCGCAGAGTCAGGGAATTGCGGCGGTTATCATCACGGCCCGGCACGGCCGAACTCATCGAAGGAAAAACTGCGCCTGTGAATCAGACGATACGCAATATCGCCATCATCGCCCACGTTGACCACGGCAAGACCACCCTGGTGGACGCCATGCTGCGCCAGTCCGGCACCTTCCGCGCCAACGAGCAGGTGGCCGAGCGCGTGATGGACTCGAACGAACTGGAGCGCGAGCGCGGCATCACCATCCTGGCCAAGAACACCGCCATCAACTACGCCGGCGGCAAAATCAATATCGTCGACACGCCGGGTCACGCCGACTTCGGCGGCGAAGTGGAACGCGCCCTCAAGATGGTCGATGGCGTCATGCTGCTCGTCGACGCAGCCGAGGGCCCGCTGCCCCAGACGCGCTACGTCCTGGCCAAGGCCCTCGAAGCCAAGCTGCCGCCCATCGTGGTCATCAACAAGATCGATCGCCCCGACGCGCGCCCTCAAGAGGTGCTGAACGAGATCTACGACCTCTTCATCGATCTCGACGCGCACGAGGACCAGCTCGACTTCCCGGTTCTGTATGCCATCGCCAAGCAGGGCACCGCGACGCTCGACCTCGCCAAGCCTGGCGAGAGCCTTGAGCCGCTCTTCGAGACCATCGTAAAGACCATCCCCGCGGCCACCGGCGACTCCGAGGGCGCGCTGCAGATCCTGGTCACCAACCTCGACTACTCCGACTACTTCGGCCGCATCGCCATCTGCCGCGTCTTCCAGGGCACCCTGCACGCCGGCGACGAAGTCCTGATCTCCAAGCGCAGCGGCGACCTGCAAAAGACCAAGATCACCAAGCTCTTCACCTTCAGCGGCCTCAAACGCATTGAGACGCAGGAGACCGCCATGGGCGACATCGTGGCCGTCGCCGGCGTGGAAGGCATCACCATCGGCGAGACCATCACCGGCGTGGAGAACCCCGCGCCGCTGCCGCTCATCGTCATCGACGAGCCGACGATCGCCATCCAGTTCAGCGTGAACAACTCGCCTTTCGCCGGACGCGAGGGCCAGTACGTCACCAGCCGCAACCTGCGCGAGCGCCTGGAGAAGGAGTTGCTCACCAACGTCTCCATCCGCGTGGAGGAGACCGGCTCGCCCGACACCTTCAAAGTGCTGGGCCGCGGCGAACTGCAGCTGGCCATCCTCATTGAAATGATGCGCCGCGAGGGCTTCGAGCTCATGGTCGGCCGCCCGGAGATCGTCACCAAGGTCGTCGACGGCGTGCGCATGGAGCCCGTCGAACACCTCACCATCGACGTCCCTGAAGAGCACACCGGCGTGGTGATTGAGAAACTCGGGCCCCGCAAGGGCGAGATGACCAAGATGCACAACCACGGCTCCGGCCGCGTGCGCATGGAGTTCCGCGTGCCCAGCCGCGGCCTCATCGGTCTGCGCAGTGAGATGCTCACCGAGACGCGCGGGACGATTGTCATGAATGCTCTCTTCGACGGCTACATCCCCTACCAGGGTGAGATTCCGCAGCGGCCCACCGGGGCGCTCATCGCCGACCGCCAGGGCGTGACGACGACCTACTCGCTGAACGGCCTGCAGGAGCGCGGGATCCTCTTCCTCGGCAATGGTGTCGACGTGTACGAGGGCATGATCGTGGGCGAGCACTCGCGCGACAACGATCTCGACGTGAACGTGGTGCGCGAGAAGAAGCTCACCAACATGCGCGCCTCCAGCGCCGATGAGGCCATCCGCCTCGTCCCCTACCGCGCGCTCAACCTGGAGCAGGCCATCGAGTTCATCGCCGATGACGAGATGGTCGAGGTCACTCCCAAGTCTCTGCGGTTGCGGAAGAAGATCCTGCAGGCCAACCGGCGGCCCAAGCGTTGGGAGAAGGTGGAAGCTTAAAGAACAGTTGTCAGTGATCAGTGATCAGAGTTGCCCCAGGTCTCACTTCGAGACTGGGGCAACTTTACTCTGAATGCAGACTTCTCTTCGCCTCCAGCACGCGCTGCAGTGCTTCCTCCGCTGTGGCGCCCACCGAAGACAAATGCCCCATCTTCCGCCCCGGGCGGGCGGAGAGCTTCTCATACAAATGCACGCGCACGCCGGGCACGGCCATCGCCGCGGCAAAGTTGGGCTCTCCATTCGCCCACACATCTCCTAGCAGATTCACGATCGCGCAGGGCGAGATGAGGCTCGTATCGCCCAGCGGCAGGTTCAGCGCGGCCCGCACCGCCTGCTCAAACTGGCTGGTCACGCACCCGCGCTCGCTCTGGTGGTAGCTGTTGTGCGGCCGCGGCGCCAGCTCGTTCACCAGCAGTTCGCCGCCCTTGGTCACGAACATCTCCACGCACAGCATGCCCTCTACGCCAAGACCGGCGCTGATCTCCCGCGCCAATCGCTCCGCGCGCTCTTCCATCTCCGGAGAGATGCCGGCGGGCAGCACGCTCCACGCCAGTATCTGGTTCTCGTGATGATTGCGGGCCGCGGGGAAGCTGCGCACCTCACCGGCAGGGTTGCGCGCCGCCATCACGCTGATCTCGAAGTCGAGTTGCAAAGCCTGCTCCGCCACGCACGGCTTGCCGCCGAGCGCGCTCCAGGCCTTCTGAATCTCACCCGCGCCGGTGCCGTGAATGCGCGCCTGCCCGCGCCCGTCATAGCCCCCCCGTCCGATCTTCAGGAACACGTCGCCGCCAAGCGCGGCCACGGCCTGCTGCAGCTCCGCCTGGCTGCGCACCACCCGGAAAGGCCCGACCGGGAAGCCGTGATCGGCCAGCCACACCTTCTGCAGCGTCTTGTCCTGGATGATGCGGATGGGCTCCACTCCGGGCCGCAGTGGCGCCATCTCCGCCACGCGCGCCAGCGCATCCACGCCGATCTGCTCGATCTCCAGCGTCACGGCGTCGGCGCCCATGGCGAGTTGCTGCGCAGCCACGGCGTTGTCCCACGCGCCGACGATGGTCTCGTCCACCACATAGCTCGCCGGGCACCTCGCCTCCGGATCCATCACCCGCACGTGGTAGCCCATGGTGCGCGCGGCCATGGCCATCATGCGGCCCAACTGTCCGCCGCCGAGAATCGCCAGCGTGCCCCCCGGCTGAATGATTTTTGGAGACGACATCAGGCGGTCTGCCCCTCATCGAGCGTTTGCGCCAGCACTTCCTCCGTGCGCGCCGCGCGCCACTTCGCCAGCCGCTCATGCAGGGCCGCATCGGTGGTGGCCAGCATCTCCGCCGCGAAGATTGCCGCGTTGGCTGCACCCGCTTTGCCGATCGCCAGCGTTCCCACCGGCACGCCCTTGGGCATCTGCACGATCGAGAGCAGCGCGTCGAGCCCGTTCAACTGCGTTGCGGGAACCGGGACGCCCAGCACCGGCACCAGCGTCTTAGCCGCCAGCATGCCCGGCAGGTGCGCCGCTCCGCCGGCTCCGGCGATGATCGCCCGCAGCCCGCGCTCGCGCGCCGTCTCCGCATACTGAAACAGAAGATCAGGCGTGCGGTGCGCGCTCACCACCTTTGCCTCGTGCGGAATCCCCAGCGTGCGCAGCACCTCAACCGCCGCCGACATCACCTCGAAGTCGCTCTTCGAGCCCATCACCACACCCACCAGCGGCCGCTCGCTCATAGAGAAATTATACGAGGCGAGCAGAGCGCATCTATTCCCTAATCCCTAATCCCTATTCCCTATTCCCTATTCCCTACCTCCGGTGCCACGCCCCCACCGCCACCTCGATGACCGCGAGAAGCACGCTCAACGCAGCAAGAAAGCCCTTGGCCCGCGACCAGTTCTGTTCATGGCTCTCCATGCGGCGCTCCAGTTCGCCGATGCGGCCGCCATTCCCATCGCCCATCAGCCCGTTCATCTGCGTCTTCAACACGCTCAAATCACTCAACACCTGTGCCTCGAACTCATTCATCATGCGCATCGTCAATCCCTCAACATCTCCCCGGCCGCAGTTCCCTATTCCCTGTTCCCTGTTCCCTCGGCAATCGGCAGATTCAGAAACACCGCCGCCGAAAACTCCGAGTAGTTCGGCGGCGTTGCTCCATCGAACATGCGGATGTAGAAGCGATCGTTGGCAGACAAGCGCGGCAAGACCAGTTGCGCCTCGGCCCCGCGCAGCAGCAGATCGGTATCTTCGCCCGGCAGGAAGGCGTAATCGCGCCGCCGCACCTCGAAGCCTCCGCCGGGGGGCGGAGCCACGCCAGGGCTTACCGCGACCGTATCGTCGCTCACGGCGATCGTGATGTCGCTTAGATTTTGAAGCACCACCGGCGACACAGGCGCGGGCAGCCACGCGTCGGCGGGCACGGAGTCACTCGTCCTGATGGCGAGATCATCGGCCCAATCATTGGCGAAGGCGATCGTATACCGCAAGACATCCGGCGCACTCGCCTTGTAGCTCAGGGTGACGCGGCGAACCACCACCTGTGCGTCCAGTCCGCACGAGGGAGCGTCGAGGGCCAGCGCGTCCCCGGGCCGCACATCCGCGCCAAGATCGAGGCTGGTCGCTTGATAGGTGCCGCTCAGCCGGGCGCCGGCGCTCGCCGCGGCCTGCGCCAGTGCGGCCGCCGCGTTGCGACAGTCCGCGGAGCTGCGCGTTGGCGGAGCCGTCACCGAGCCGATCCAACTGGACACCGGCGCGGCCGTGCCGGAGAGCGCCTGCTGGCTCTCCGCATTCACCGCCCGGCCCACGCTGCGGTGCACCCCGCGATAGCGGACCGCGATCTGCTCCCCGGCCCCGGGCAGAAACCCCGTGTAGAACACGAGCCTGCCCGCGCGCTCCAGGGAGCACTCGGCGGCCTGCGCCACCGCGCCCAGGCGCCGCGTGATCGCGGTCTGGTTGGGCGCCATCGTCGTGACCCAGCACGAGCCCAGGGACGCCAGCCGCAGCGCGCGCAGGCTTCCATGCAGGTTCAGGCTGCTGGCCGCAACCACCCAGCACGCGCTGGGCAGATGCGAGACTTCGCCGTCGTAAAGCGTCACCGGCATCCCCGCCACTCCATTCACGAACTCCTGGATCTCGAAGAGCAGCTTCGCGTGCGATGCCACCTCGTCGCCGCCTGAGACGATCGGGCCCTCATCTCCGCAGGCCAGGTATGTGTTCTGCCGGCGCTGCATCTCGGGACAGTGCACCCGGATCCGCAGCGTGTATTGATGCGCGGGATCCACGTTGAAGATCGCTCCCGAGGCCGATCCCAGCACAACCGGCTGCAGGGAGACCGCGCCCGTTCCCTGCTGCGCCGCTGCCTGAAATCCCGCCACGCACTCGGGCGCCGTCTGCGCGCCGGTAAAGAAGCCGCCAACAATTCCGGTGCTCGCGTCTGCCAGCGTCAGCCCCTCGGCCTCGAGGAGAAGCGTTCCTCCCATCTCCACGGGATCCAGCCACGTAACGGCGGTCTGCCCGTCGTACCCGCTTCCTCCCTTCATCAGGAGACCGGGCGCCCCAAGACCGAAGTAATCTCCGCCTGCGCGCACGCTCCATTGCGAAGAATTGATGGCCGGCTCATTGAAGAGCTCGGAGATGAAAGGCGATCGCCCCGCGGGCTCGAAGTAGGGAGGCTCCGCCAGGTTGAACTGCGCGGTCACCCCGTCGGCGACAAAGTACTCCGTGATATACGCCGCAGGCTCATGCGCCCCGCATACCGTCACGTCGTTGGCGAGCCCCCGTCCTTTCCCCGAGTCCAGCGACAAGTGCGCCAGCGCGAGAGTTCCATCCTCCTCCGCAAGCCTGTGAACGGCCGCGGGAATCTCCGCAAGGGTGAGGGCCCCGCCCGCGGCGCGATAGCTTGCGCGCGCCTGCGCGGCCAATTGCCCCGCGCTCTTGCTGAAGACGGCGCCCGGCTCCGGCACAAACTTCGCTATGGGATCGGCCAGCACCAGGTCGTCGGTGGAAAGCGCAGCCGATCCGGAGTGAACCGCCAGCTTGGCCATCGCGGCTCCCGCGTCCAGGCCGGCTATCCCTCGGCTCGGCGACATCGCCGCCTGGTCCAGAAGGAGTTCATCGCTCACCGCTCGCAAGGCATGGCGATAGCGGGGCCCATCGAGTGCAAGCCCGGCATACTCCGGCAACGGTGACGCCGCAACGTACCCGGTGAAGTACGTCGTGCCATCATCCCCCTCCACCGCCACCGGCGCCATGCGCAACGGCAGCGCCAGCGATCCATCCCCCGGCAGACTCAAGGTAAATTCACACGCCGTGGGCTCATTGAGCCTGCGCACAATCTGCAACGGCCTGGACGCATCGAGGGCGGCCGCGTAATCCTGCCCTCCAATCGAGATCTTCATCGTGCTCTCTCTTCTTCCCTTCTCTACACCAGCGCGTTCTTCGCCGGAACGAAGCTCCGGTAACACACCACGCGCTCCCCGTCGAGCGGATCGGTGACCGGCAGCGCCAGCAGGCGCGCCTGCAGGGCGATTCGCTCCAGCTTGCCCTTGTCTTTCCCCGCCAGCGGCAGAGCCGTCTCCTCCGCGCTCGTCGCAGGCTGCAGCCGCGGATAGTAGTAGGCGATCCGATCGCCGAGGCCGCCCTCCATTACGAACAACCCGGACCACTCCTGGAAGAACGAGCCGCCCTCGCGATCCACAAAGCCGGTGAGTGCCTGCACCTTTGCGCCCGCTGCCGGCGCGCCCCCCGGCAGCGCCTGCGCCAGCGTGAGGCCGTTCGCATGAACATCCGCCGCCAGCGCCACATTGAACGTGACGCGGCGGACGTAGTCCACATCGGCCAGCGGCTTGCGAAGATACGCTCCTGCCACCGGAGTCCCCACAAAACCCGTCTGCCCGTTGTAGTCGATATCCACTGCAATCATCTGGCCGGCTGCAAACTGCGCCGCATCCCCGCCTGCCAGCACCAGGGAAGTTGCGCTCGACCCGCTCTGCACCGGCACAGCCGGCGCGGCCTGCGCGCCCACCGCCGCACTCGCCCCGCCACTCGCCGCCGCCAGCACATTCATGTGTTGCGACGCCGTCGCCAGGGCCATCGTCAGCTTGGTCCAGTTCAGAAACGTGAAGCTCACCTGTGCGCCCAAGCTCTCCCGCACCTGCAGGAACCCAGCGGCCGGCGCGCCAGTCTCCATCACCGCGGTTCTGCTCGTGCCGCTCCGGGTAAACCCCTGAATGGACCCCAGGTCGATCCACGGCACCGGCGGCGCATCCAGGTCAAACCCGCCTTGCCGCGACGGATCGAAGACCACCGGCGCCTCCGCTCCCCTCTTCCCCGGCGCAAAATACGCGCGCACGCGCCGGGCCACCGGCGCGCCGCCGGAAATACAATTCGCTGCCATCACTCCCCCTGCTCCTCATAGCTGTAGACCATCACCTTCACTGACCGGCTCAGCCGATCCCGCTGCGTCACCCGTGGCAGGTACACCGGCTCGTCCCAGAAAACCTGGGTCAACAGCGGCGCCGGCGGCGTGGCCATGTAGCTCATCTTGGGCGCGCGAAACGGCTCGAGCAGGCATCCGATCTCCCGATCCATGTCGCTCAGCACCCGCCCCCGGTCCAGCCCCCCAAAACTCTGGCTACCACACGTGCAGTACGCAATCTCGCACTCCTGCCCCACCAGCTTCGAGGCCAGGTCCGCCTCCACGCCCATGCCCAGCCATCGCACCACAAAGACATCGGCCGGCATCTGCGCAAACGGCGCCTCCGCCTCTTCCACCACGATCCCCGGCCGCACCGCGCCGCGGAGAAGGATGGTCCTCTCCGGGTTCAGTGCCGCCAGACGATTGCGCAACGCCATGTAAAACGAATCCTTCGCATTCTGCATAAAAGCAGGGAAAAAGGATCAGGGATCAGGGAACAGAAAAGACTCCGTTCCGCCAACCCGGCCCTTGATTCCCAATTCCTTTCCTAGACTTGTTTTGGAACCTGATGTTCGAGCTGGACGAGAATCCCGATTGGCCATCAGCATTCCAGCTGTTCCCGGAACCTGTTCCCTCTTTCAAACTCCCTTCTGCCCCGTCTCGCGCAGCAGCAGGCGATAGAGATACACCTGGCCAAACGCCTCGTTCGAGGCCACCGACTCGATCAGGTACTCCTGCCCGGCCACCATCACCGTCAACGTCATGGCAAACAACGCCAGCGCATCGCCCAGCTCCAGCGCGGCCACCTGCTGTTCCACGCTGGTGGCGGAAAGCAGCAGCTCCCACTGCGACGCTCCTCCCTCCTGGTACCGTGGCCGCAGCTTGCGCATCGCCGCCGGGCTCAGCACCACTTCGGCCAGTTGGTTGGCCACCAGCCCCAGTTCGCTCATGTTGCCGTCCGTCGTCGTCGCGCTCACCCGCAGTTGGGCGCTGGTGCCGCCCACGCTGCGCAGCAGCGCGTCGGCCAGCATCTGCGGCGCGCCCGTCGGGTTGCGCGGTGCCGTATCGCTCATCGCTCACCCCACCTTGCTGGCCACGTACGGCCGCAGCCACTGCTTCACGGTGTCGTCCAGCAGCGAGCTCGAGAAGTACTGCAGCTGCATGGTGTCCACCCGCGAATGGCTGGCGTTCAGCGCGGGCGTGGCCTGCGCGTTGCGCACAATCTGCGCGCACGCCGTCTTCACGTCGTCGCCAATCGTGCTCAACCCCGCCGTGTAAGTCACGCTGAGTTCGTTGAAGGCGATACCGAACAGGTTCATGGGCAGCGTCAACTCCCCGCCCAGCGGATCGAAGTCGACCGTGTCCACATCCACCGCCACCCACTGCCCCGGCAGCGAAAACGCCCAGGCGATGTCGTAGAGCGGATAGCCCGCCAGTTCCCCGCGCCGGGGCCGCGCATACCGTCCCTGCACGCTCACCAGCGGCGAAGTGGCCGCCCCCATCGGCGCCAGCGGCAGATAGCTCAGCCGCACTGTCTGCGCGTCGCGCATCATGCGAATGCGCTCCGTGTACTCCGTCACGTTCAGGTCCGCCCGACGGCAGTAACTGTTGATCAGCGCCGTCGCCCCGGTAATCCAATCGGCCGTCGTCGCGGCCGGCAATCCGTAGTTGGGGTAATCCGCCGGTTGCAGATACGCCATATGCTCCTCCGAAAAACAGTGATCAGTGAACAGTGATCAGTGATCAGATCTGGGCGCGAACAAAAAGCCCGAGCCGCCGTGGCTCATGCCTATATTCCCCGCGCCCTGTTCCTCGCTCCCTATTCCCTGTTCACTGCCACCGTTCACTGTTCACTGTTCACTGCTTACTGATCACTGACCACTGATCACTCGTCTTTATCGATCCACCAGCACCTGGTAGTGCGCGTAGCTGGCGCCCTTCACCACCACCGCCCCGAACTTCACCGCCACGTACTGCTGGGTCAGCGAGCCCGGCATGCCCAGCTGGAAGATGCGCGGCGCCGGATCGCCCAACCAGTGGTACTCGATCAGGTCTTCCGTCACGATGTATGCCGGCAGCACCGCCGAACCCGAGCCCGGCGTCCCCGTGTAGCTGAGGCTCCAGTCAGGAATCAGCGGCAGGTCGCCCGCCTGCGTCGACAGCATCTTCACCCGGAATCCGCCCGTGATCTGGTCGCTGTTCAGCACCACGTTGAACTCCGCCTTCATCTCCCGGTCGATCAGGTCCAGCAGCACCGGGTTGGCGTAGATGGCCGTGGGCCGCACATGATACCCGTTGCTGGCCACCATCTGCGCCACCGTCGACTTCAATCCATCCACGATCGAAGCCGTGGTGCCGATGGTCGTGGTGTTGCCCCCCGCCGCGATCTGCGCGGTCACGCCCATGTACTGGGTCGTGGTTGGCGCGCTCAGGCTGGTGTCGTTGCCGTTCCACAGCGCCACATCGTGCGTCACCATCAGCCCGCTCACCGTGTCCGCCAGGTCCTTGGCCTGCAGGTAGGCAAACTGCTGCTGCTGATTGCCCAACTCCACGTCGAAGAGGTTGTAGTTGATCTGCGCCACAATCGCCTTCAGCGGCACGCTGCGCTCCACCCGCGTGGGACTCACCGTGGGAGCTACAATCGCGCGCGGATTCACAAAGCCCGCGGTGCCCGGATTGGGCAGCGCCGTCTCTTCGAAAAAGCGCGAGGGATGGCCGGTGGCCGGCACCTGCTTGATACGCTGCCCAAACGGGCTCGAGCGCCGGCAGATGTCGAAAATCTCGGCCTGGTACAGCGGCACTTCCACGGCGCCGGGCCCGATGAAATCGGCTGCGGCATGAATATCAGCAAACGATACGTTCATAATGTCCTTCTGCCTTCAAGGCACGTAGGGGCCCGCGCCGCCCTTCGCAGGGTGCGAAGCGGCAGCTGTGCGAGCTCGGTTGAAATTGACTTGCGCGCGAATGGGCGCAGCGCAGTGACGATTGAAAAGCCAGGCAACTCCGCGCGATGGGAATCGAGCTGAGAGCTGAGACCTAATAGCTACTCTCGATCGCGCCCGCTCGCAGCAGCTGGCTCTTCACCGCAATCCGCTGCTCCAGGCTCAGCCCCGCAAGCGCCGCATCCAGCACCTTCACGTCTACCGGCCCTTCGCCCACTCCATGCTTGGCCAGCATGGCCGTGGTCGCCGCCGGCAAGGTCTTGCGCGCCGGAGCCGGAGGCGCCTTGGGCGCCGCGCCCGCCGCGTCCAGAGCCTCCGCGGTATCGCCCTGCCCGGCCGCCGGCTCCCGCACCGCCGCCTTCAGAGAGGCGATCTCCTCCTCGGCGGCCGCCAGCTTCTGCGCCAGCTCCTCCTCGCGGCGCGTCTGCTCCACGGTGGCCGAGATGCGCTCCACCTGCCCGCTCAAAAACGTCTGGCGCTCCTCCATCCAGGCCAGCGTTCGTTCCAGCAACGCCGCCGCGGACTCAAGCCGCGTCAGCAACTCGTGTTCTCGTGTCTCCATCGTTCCTTCCTTTCTGAAGTGCAGGGAACAGGGAATAGGGAACAGGGAATAGGGAAACAGATATCAGAGAGCACAGGACAGAAAGACCCGCGCGTTCACTCTGCCCTGCCGCTCTGCCGAAGGCTGGTTCTCCATACCCCGGAGAGGCGGTGCCGCGTTTGTTGCCGCGCCACCCCCTGCCCCGCACATCGAAGCCGCTCCGGGATTCGCCCCAAAAACAGAAGAGCCCTCCGCCTCCCGCGAAGAGCTCCCTGTTCCCTATTCCCTATTCCCTGTTCCCTGTTCCCTGTTCCCTCGTCCCTCGTCCCTAATTCCCCATCCGGAAACTCGTCTCCCGGTACGCCGCCTTGTCGCGCAGCAGAATCGCCGCGCCGGTGAAGGTCACCTGCGTCAGCTTCCAGATCTCGGCCCGCATGTTCTCCACGTGGGCATCGGCGATCTCGTAGCTCATCCCCAGCGCCTGCGGGCCGTGCGCCTCGATGGCCTGCGCCACGTCCGGAAAATCCCGGCCGTACAGATAGCCGCGCACCACCAGCCGCTTGCCGTTCAGCACCGCCTCGGTCAACAGCCCGATCTTGCAGCGCGCATCATGTCCATCCCATCCCGGCCGATAATCTACCGCCATCCCCAGCAGCGACGGCAAGGCCTTCTCCGCCGCCTCGCGCGTCAGCAGCACGCGGTGTCCGCGCGCCCCCGACGGCGACTTGTCGCTCGCGACATTCACCAGGGTCAGCACCCCCTCGAACGCCACCCGGTTGGGGTGGCCCTCGACAGCCGGCAACTTCACTGCCATTGCTTCCAGTTGCATCGATTTTTCCCCTCGTGGGCCAGGTTCGGCCCGGTTCCCGTGAACAGTGGTCAGTGAACAGTGGACAGTGATCAGTGGTCAGTGGTCAGTGAACAGTCGCTGTCGCTTTAGCTCTTAGCTTTTCGCTCTTAGCTCTTAGCTCTTAGCTGGTGCGATTGGGAGCGGAATGTTCTCCCTCACATCCCTTCGTCACCACATTCCTTCTTCACCCGTTCACCTCCTCACCTCTTCACCGTTTCACCCATTCACCCCTTCACCTCTTCACCGCTTCATTCCCTGTTCCCTGTTCCCTGTTCCCTACTCCCTGTTCCCTGTTCCCTACTCCCTGTCCCCTGTCCTCGCCGGCAGCCCGCGCATCGCCCGCACCTCGTCCACCGTCAGCACGCCGGCCTTCAGCAGCTCCACCTGCACCGCAAGCTCCGTGTTCTCATCGCGCGCGCTCAGGTCGTTGAAGACGAACTCGAAGCCGCGCCACCCAATGCACTTGCCGAACAGATCGCGGGTGATATGCCCGGCGATCAGCTGGGCCAGCGGCGAGATCGCCCCGCGAAAGGCCTCGTCCGCCAGCTCCGCCGCGGTCGAGCGGTTCACGTCGCTCTCCAGGCCCAGCAGCAGCGGCGGCAAGCCAAACGCGTTGGCCACCATGCGAATCAGGAACCGCTGCCACTCCAGGCGCAGATCGGAGTCCGTGCCCGCCGCGAAGCGCAGCACCTCCGGCTTCTGCTCGGTCGAGAGCAGCGGCACCCTGCCCGTCCCCTCGATCTCGTCCTGCCACCAGCGGATCAGCCGGTCGTGCTGCGCGGGCGTGGCCTCGTTCAGCCACAGCGCATACTGCGCCACCGAGTTCGCCGCCAGCTTGCCCGCGTACCGGTGCGCGCTCAGGAACTCGTTCACCGTCTCGAACGCCACCTCCAGCGGCCCCAGCCCGAAGGGCGTAAAGCTTCGCGGATTCATGCGCAGATACAGCAGCTGATCGTCGCGCAGCTCCACCGCCGCCGACTCCACCTGGCCGGGCAGCACCTGCGCGTATCGCGGCGTCTCCACCGTGCCGTCCCATTTGCCGTTAATCCGGATCGACGCGCCATCCACCGCCCACAGCATCGCCGGCCGCTGCGGGTCCCCGGTGCGCTCCATCTCGATCGCGCCATATCCGCCGGTCAGCGCATCCTCAATCACCTGCTCGATCAGCGTGCGAAAGCTGTCCGAGGGGTTGGGCTCCTGCAAGACCAGCCGCAACGCCTTCTGCCGATCCGCCCTCTCCTGCCCTTCGCCGGGCGCGCCGCCCTCGCCGACGGCGCAGCCATCGCCGGGCGCGCAGGCCCGGATCTGCCAGTTCATCGCCGCTACGCGGTCCTTGATCACGTTGATCGCCCGCCGCACCACCGGCGTCTCGGCAAACCGGCGCAAATTGGCCGGCGTCGGCTTGGGCAGCAACCGCCCCGCCGCCGGCGCCGGGCTCAGGATCGACGGCAACGCCAGCGTGCGCCGCTCCGCCTCGGGACCGCCGGCCCTGGCCTTCCCCCGGCCGCCGCGCCCCCACATTCCCCGAATCTGTTCTCGAATCTTCACTCGTCTCGCTCCTTGGAAAAAAGCAGGAAGCAGGGAATAGGAACAGGGAACAGAAAAACCGTCCCTGTGCTCTGCCGCGCCCCGTGCCGATCGACCTTGTTGCCCGCGCCCCAAAAAACAAAAGGCACAGCGTTGTTCGCTGTGCCTTTGTTGCAGGGTTCAGTGATCAGGGTTCGGTGATCAGAAAACGGCTCACTGCGCCCCCCTCACTTCATGTCTTCTTCACTCATTCACTTTTTCACTCATTCACATCTTCACTCCCGCTGACCACTGATCACTGACCACTGATCACTGACCACTGGCCACTGCTCACTCCCGCACCAGCTCCCGCCGCGCCGTAGCCGCCACCCGCGCCATGTCCGCGGTCGTCAGCACCCGGATCTGATGCTCCTCCATCGTCTCCACGCCGAAGCGATACATCTCCAGCCGCTCCGGCTCGTCCTCTCCCGCCAGCCGCGCCGCCGGCTCCACGATCGCCGTCAGCTCCAGCCCGGCCTTCTCCACCCGCTCCACGCCCGCCCGCAGCCCGGCCGCCGAGAAGGCAAGCACCTTGGCCATCTCCACCCCGCCCTCCAGGCTCACCGCGTGAAACATGCGGATCATCCCGTTGGGCCGGTACCCCATGTCGATCCGCAGCGGATCCCCCGGCCGGGTGTAGTCGGCGGCGCGGATCTGCTTGCGCAGCAGGTCCCACACGCCGGCGCGCTCAAACTCTCCCCGCATCCCCGCCTGGATCGCCGCCCGCCCCCGCAGCCGCGATACCTTCTCTCGCGGCGGCGGCTCCACGTATAGCCGCATCAGCTCGTCCACCCCCGCCGGCAGGCTCTCCGCCAGGTACGCCTTGGGCTCCGTCATCTGCACGCTCAGCGACAGCGACTCGTCGAGGATCTTCTGCAACCTCCCGTCCCGGTCCTCGCCCAGCCGCCGGCGCAGTTCGCTCTCCATCCCCTCCAGCAGCCCCGTATCCGCCTCCGGATCGAGACAGCGCACCCGCCGCCAGTCGCGCGTGAAGCGCACCTCCATCCGCCCCCCCGCACCCTCCTCGCGCAGAAGCACCCCGATATGCACGTACTCGTTCCGCACCGCATCCGGCACATACCGGAGCAGCTGAAACGTGCACTCGCGACGGTGGCTTTGTTCGTCCATGGCGTTATACCGCGTGCATGAAAGTGATCGAGTGAAAGAGTGACCCAGTGATGAAGTACCGTCATTGACGCGCGGACTTGATCACTTCATCACTCCATTACTTGATCACTCGCTTCCCATCAATTCACCCTCATCCTACCCCCATCCTGACTCTCCTCCCACGCCCCTCTCTCAATTTCCTCCCGCCCCTTACCCCAATTGGGAAATGGCGCCCGATCCGACCGGCGAAACTCCTCGATCAGCTCCCGGATCCGCGTCCGCCGCTGCAGCAGCTTCTCCACCAGCGCCTCCAGCGCGCTCACGTCCCCCCCGTACCACTCCGGCGGAATCTCGTTGGCCGCCGCCCACGCCGTCTCCTCCGCCATCGTCTCCATCCGGCTCAGCCACGGCTCAAACGACGCCCACCCCGTCACCCCCCGATACACCGCGTTGCGGTAGTACACCCCCCGCAGCGGCACATCCTCAAACGTCCAATCCCCCGCATGAAAGCAGTACCCGTAGTCGATGAACACCGCCCGGTACCGCCGTTCCCGCTGCTTGCGCGCGAACACCGCCTGCCGCCCGTTGGCGTTCCCCGTCCACTTGTCCAGCGCCAGGATCCCCGCAAACTCCGCCGCGTTCTTCACCTCGCCCAGCTGCTCCTCGGGCAGGAAATCCACCACCTGCCCCGGCATCAGCCCGCCCACAAACCGCGACCCGAACTGCAGACCCGCCCGGCACCGCTCCCGCCGTCGCCCCAGGTCCATCTCCAGCTCCGGGGTGTTGGCGATCAGCCACTCCGACACCTCCATCAGCTCGGCGTGCGGCGCCGTCAATCCTGCCGCCGCCGCCAGCCGCGTCGCCAGCAGCTCATTGGCCAGCACCCGCACATGCTGCGGATTGTTCTGGAACTTCACCACGTACACGTGCCCATCCGCGCCCAGCATCAGCTGTCCCTGCGCGCCCCCGCGCATTCGCCGGATATGCTGCACCGCCACGATCGCCAATCCGCTCTCTCTCCGATGTCCCTGCATTCTACCCGCCGTCGCAGCCGCCCGGCAGTGCACCCCCTCACGCCTCGGAAAAGAACGCCGCCGTGGACGCATCCCATCCGAACGCCGTCGTCCCCCCGTCCCGTCGCGCCACCCCGCGCGCTCCCCGCCTCTTCCCCAGCAGCTCGTCCCGCACCGCGAACCCCAGTGCCATCGCCATTAGCCGGTCGTCGTACGTCCCAATCTGCGCCCCCGTGCTCCCGTCCCGATGCCGCACAAAGCACCGGCACTCGTTCAGCAGCGCCCGGCTCATGAAGCACTCCGGACTCTCCACCAGCGCCGCTCCCAGCCGCCCCAGCATCAGCGGCCGGCTCAGCGACGTCGTCAGCCAACCCAGCTGCCCCTCCTGCTTGTAGATCCGCGGATACCGGCACACCTGCTCCAGCAGCGCCAGCACCCCCGACCCGTGATTGTTCCGCTCCACCGCGATCACCGCCTCGTTG
Source organism: Acidobacteria bacterium AB60 (assembly GCA_008682415.1). Taxonomy (GTDB): domain Bacteria; phylum Acidobacteriota; class Terriglobia; order Terriglobales; family Acidobacteriaceae; genus Telmatobacter. The sequence goes on from VANK01000017.1 coordinate 104,427, forward strand.
TACTCCCGCCCCAGCTCCACCAGGACCTGCGCCAGTTCCAGCCCCCCCATGTGCGCCGCCAGCTCCGCGCACTGCATCCCCGTCTCCAGGTCCAGCACCTGCACCGCCGAGTAGTCCCCTTCGCATCCCCCGCCCGCCGGATCCGCCGCCACCACGTACCGCTTCCCCTCCAGCGGCGGAAGCCACACCGTCATCTGCCCGTTCAGCCGCGGCGACCCCCCCGGCACACGCCCCAGCCGCGCCTCAATCGCATCCCGCTCGAACACCGAATCCCCGCTCGCCAGAAAGCACCGCTCCGCGTCCTCCGCATACTCCTGCCGCGCCAGCATCCTGAAGTTCGCCCGCACCTGCCGCCGGAACCCGATCTGCTCCGCGTCCAGCCCCTCGCGCTCCATCAGCTCGCGCTCCTCCTCCGTCAGCGAGCTCGCCTCCACCGCCGCCCCGCGATACCGCGCCTCCAGCCACCACGGAAAGAAGTGCCGCACCATCCCCGTCTCCGGGGCCGTCTGCCACTCGTCGTAAAAACAGCCGCCCATCCCCTCCGGCGTCGACTCCAGAATCTCCTCCGCCCCCGGCGCCAGCGCCGCCCGCAATCCCGCCAGAATCTCCGCCGGACTCTTCGGCCACCGCGCCAGCTCCGAGCAGTGCAGGTTCTGCACCGTCAATCCCCGCCCCGCGTTGCGATCCCCCGCCGTCACTACCCGGTACTGCGAGTCGATCAGCGGAAACACAATCTGCCGCGCATTCGCCCGCGAGGTCTCCAGCGGCCCCTCCCGCAGCACATCCGGCATCCACTCCAGAAACCGGTGCACGATGCGGAAGATCTCCTCCGCCGACTCCCGCGAGTGCGCCACCTGCAGCGTCAACGTCCCCGGGTGCGTAATCGTCTTCAGGAAAAACCGCGCCGCCGTCCACGTCGTCAGCCCCACCTGCCGCGCCTTCAGCACAATGTTCCGCTGCCCCCGCCGCCGCTCGAACAACTGCTGCACCGGGTTGGCCTCCAGCGGCGCCACCGATCCGTCCCGCATCCGCACCCGCAGCCACGTCCGCGCCAGCGTCATCGCCACCGTCTCGCCCTGCAGGCTCGTGGGACGCGCATCCAGCAGGCGCCCCAGCCCCTCCAGATCCCCCGCCGTCAGGCTCTCCGTCTGCAGCAGTGCTGCCAGATCCGCGCCCGTCCCCACTCCCTCTCTCATTGCCGCCACCCGCTCCTCTCAGAGAAAAAGGGCAGCCCCCTGCGGCAAGAACGCCTGCCCGCGTTCTGCCCAGGAGCTGCCCCCATGCCGCGCTGCCGCGCCGCAATCTCGCCTCTCATCATCCGCCGTGGCGCGCTCGCCGCACCCGGCTCCTCGTCCGGAACCCGCCTTTCCGTCCCGGCGTCCCTCTCTACTTCAGCAACTCCAGCGTGGCCGCATAGTTGAACACCGGCGAGCCCGCGATGCCGGAGAACTGAAGCTGCAGGCTGACGGTCGTGCCGCCGTCCGCAAACAGCGTTCCCCCGTTCCAGCATCCGTCTTTGTACGCCCAACCGGTCGCTGACGTCGTTCCCACCCAGAAGCCTCCCACTTGATGACCGCTCGTGTAGTAAATCTCATAGGTGGTGAACGTCCCCGCCGTCGCCGCCGTGGCCACATCCACATGCGCGCACATCCGGTACATGTGCCCCGCTCCGGGCGGCGTGCTGTAGCTCAGCATCGCCACGTTGGCTGATCCGTTGGACGTCCCCGCACTGCTGGCCACAATGCCCGCGCCGCTGCCGCTCACCGACGTAATCGTGCCGTCCGCCCCGCAGGTGATCGTCGAACCGTCGCACTTCATTCCTCCCAGCGTGCTGGTGGTCGCCGCCGGCAGCGTGTAGGTGGAGTTATGGCAGGCCCCATCCGCCCCCAGGTACATGGCTCCCGAACATCCCGTGAATAGCGCCGCGATCTGCGCCGCCGTGTACGTGCTGGCAGGCGTGTAGTGCTGCGCGCCGTTGGTGTCGATGTACTGCACCACCTGCCCGCTCGTCGCTCCTCCCGCGCCCTGCACCGTCGTGCTGTTGGCATCGGGCAGATTCACCGCCCGGTTGCCCGTCCCGCTGAACGTCAGGCTTGCGCAGTACGCCGTTCCGCTTGCACAGGAGTAGAACCCCGACTTTGCGTACAGGCCGACATTTGCGTTCACGCTCCCCGTGTACCAGTCCAGCGCATCGGCATAACTTGATCCTCCGTTCGAGGAGGCGTACAACGATCCGCCGCCCGATGCCGCCTGGATCTTCGCAGTGACCGCATTCAGGTTGCTGGTGCCGAAAGGTCCCTTCAGCGTGATCGGGTAGTTCGAGGAGTTCACCCCCGCATCCCCGACGGAGATGCCCTGCGGAAACGATTCGGGCGAGGTGAGATTCATGTTTTGAGCGGCCTGTGCGTTTGCCCCGCCGCCCCCATTGCCGCGCCACGAGACGCACTTGGGATCGCCCTGGCTGTTGATCGACCACAACACACGGTTGAACGCCGAACTGCCGCTGTACGAAACAGTGTCCACAGACGCTTGCCCTCCAGGGAAGGCCGTGGAGCACTCCACAAACTTCATCGCCCCTTCCAGCGAAGTGGCCGTTCGATACGGGTCATTCGTTCCGGTGAGCGGAGACATGCCTTCCGACCCCGCATTCCAGAACTTCATGCTGCCGATGTTGCAGCAGAAGAGACCCCGGAACGTCTGCTTCACGTCAAGATGCTCCACCGTCGCCGCGCCTGTGCCGCGGTTGTCGCGGGTCAGAATCAGCATTCCCCAGCCGGAGATACCCGGGTCCGCATGACTGTTTGCGGTTTGAGGTAAAGTGAAGTTCGCTCCCGTCTGCCTCTGGCTTGCGGCCGCCGGAAACTTCGGCGCCTCCATAAAGTCCGTGTTATAGGCCGATGCGGAGCTCAGCCAGATGTTCTGGTCGAACCAGTTGTCGAGATTCTGGCAATTCGCCGTGTATGTGTTTGACAGGCGGGAGATGACATCCTTGACCGAGGTTGCATCAAAGAAGCCGCCCCCGCCCGATGCCCAGTCACTGCGGTGCGCCCACATGCCGCCATTCACCCACGACGCGCATCCTGAAAACGTCAGGCCATCCACCTTGAAGCCAAGGTCGGTCGCCCAGGTGTACATGCCCCAGTTGGTGTTGAAGGTGACGTCTTGAATCAGGCCGTAGTTCGCATTCATCGGCCACATCGCCCCGATGTTTGCACCGTTGAGAATCAGATTCTTGACGTCGTAGTAAGCGTACACGCCGCCCAGAAGAGCCGGCTGATTGCTATTCACCGACTTCAAGTCCCACGATCCCGTCAGGTTCGTGCCGCCTCCGCGCGACGACGCGTGCCCGGTCCACGAGACGCTCGTTCCGGTGTAAACGTGCACCGGCACCTTCTGCGGCGCCAGAGGAGCCATATTCGAGCACTGCTGCCACCCGCCTGAACCGTCCGGACAGGCATACGGCCCAAAGACAATCACAGGCGCGGAGGTGCAGCCGCTCGCGTTCGTCGTAATCGTCATGCTGACGATCTGGCCGGACGCATTGGATGTCGCGTTTCCGGTAGCGACATAGGTCGGGCGGCCCGCTCCCGAACTGAGTGTGTTGCACCCGCTCGTCCCCTGCAATGCATACCACGGCTGTGCGCTCGAAGAACTCACGGGGTACCCGCCGCCCCCAGCCGTCACCACAGGGACGTTCAGGCTGCCGCCGTTCAGCGTAACGGTCGCCGCTGCGCCATCGCCCCCCAGGGCCTGGACCGCGAGCGTCGGCGCAGACACAAAGCCAAACCCGCCATGCACCACGGTAGCGCTTCTGATCACGCCGCTGCTGTCGGCATTCGCCAGGACGTAGGCCTGTCCGCAGGCGTAGACCCCGTTGCAGCCTCCCGAGATGCTCACCTGGTTCTGACTGTTCGGTGTGTAGTGAGCTCCCCCGTTGTTAATCGTCACGCTTACGATCTGCCCCGCCGTCGCGCCCGAACCAAGAACCGGGCTAAGCGAAGCGCCCGAACCGCCGGCGTTGGTTCCATAACCGCCATCATCCTGCGCGGTAGGCAGAATGTAGTAAGGCGCGGTGAAGAATCCAAAGTTCCCCGCCGGTACCTCGCAGGCCCCGCCCCCCGTCAGCGTATAGGCTGCTGCTCCGCAGCCATTGAATGCCCCCAGGCCGGACAGAGTCGCGTTATCGGTACCGAACGTCACCCCGCCCGAAAACGAGTTGAGCGCCGCTTTGCTCAGCGTGACATTCGACCCGTTCACACTGACGATCTGCGCCACATTGTTCGTGCTCCAGTTGGAAAGCGCAGTGTACGGGACGTCCGCGAAGGGTTGCGCCGTGGGGTTCTGCACGCTGATCCACTGCCCCGCCACAGGCATGCCGGCGCCGTACAACGATAGGCTCATGGTGTTGCTCCCGGCGCTCATCGTCCCCGTGAAGTAAAACGTTCCAGAGCTGTTGGAAATATTGCTCTTTGCGTCTCCAACCGCGCCATACGCGCGCACGCTGTAGGTAAGCACCGCCGCATTGGCGCTCGCAGCCTGGTGCCCGCTTGGCTGGTCCGAGCCCAGCGCCACACTCTGCGCGGAAACATTCTGGGCCTGCACCTGTCCGGAGAAGGTGGCATTCGCCCCGCTCAGATCTCCGCTTAAAGTGCCCCCCGTGAGAGCCAGCCCTCCCAGGCTCGCCAGTGCCCCTGCTGCCGTGGTTGCCCCCGTTCCGCCGGCGCTGATGGGAACCGACGCCACACCCGACAGCGCGCTGCCGTTGCTCGGGTAGTAGGCAATCTGCCCCGTCGTGCCCGCGCCCACGCTGTTGCCTGCGCACGCCGCCCCCGTGTTGCTCAGGTAGCCCGCGTTGTCGATCTGCACGCAGTTCTTGCCGCTGCCCGATGCCAGCCCCGGAAACTTGATCCCCGTGGTCCCGTTGAAGCTCGCATACAGGCTGCTGCTGCTGCCGCCATACACGTTGAATGCGGACCCCGACCCCGGCTCGTAGTTCACCCGCACCACGCCCGTGTTATTGGCCGCGTCGATGTACGTGTCGCCGCTGTTGGTCGATTGATAGGCCTTGAAGCTGTCCACCCCTCCTACCGCCGAGTTCAGCGCCCAGTTATTGCTCGCGTCCTTCACCAGGTACCACTGGCTCGCCCCGTTCCAGTCCTTGTAGACCACGCTCTCCTTCTGCGGCGCCGTGGCCCCGGCCTGCAGCAGGTAGTCGATCTCGGCATCGGCCTGGTTCTTCACGGACGGTGAGCCGCTAAAGGTGGTGACTCCGCCCACGCGCAGCGTGCCGGTGAACTGGGCGTTGCCGGCGTTGTCCACCGTGGCCACCGTAGTGCTGGCCGGACCGCCCGACCCAAACACCACGCCGCCCGAGCCCGCGTTGTTCGATCCGTTCAGCACGATCGCGCCCGTGCCCGCCGCGTTGATTACCGTCTGGTTGTTGGTGCCGCTCTGCGCGCTGTTGTACTGCCCGATGGAGAGGCGGTTCACGTTGTTCAGCTCATCCAGCACCTGGTAAAACTGCTCCCCCGCGGTCGCGTCGCTGAGCCCCGTCGTCCAGCGATAGCCCAGGTCCGTCTGGTAGCGCTCCTGCAGGCCGCGCTCGTTCCCGCTCCCGATGCCCAGCCGGTAGTGATTGATCACGGTCGCGTCCTGCTGGCTTCCGTACCAGTCGCCATTCAGCCCGTTGAAGCTGCGATGGAAGGTGTCCAGAAAACTGTTGCGCGTGCCGTTGTCCGTCAGCTTGCCGGTGAACATCGTGCCGCCGGTCATCCAGTTGTTGTAGGCGCTCCCCGCGTCCGCCACCACCTGGTAGGTCGAGTTCTCGTTGCGCAGCCCCACGATGGTGTTGTTCTGCGCGTTCGGCCCCAGATGCAGCGCCGTCGCGCAGCCCTCCACATCGCCGCCCGTAATCATGTTCCCGTCGCCCTGCTGCAGGTTGATCCCCGTCGTCCCCGCGATGGGATTGCCGTTGCTGGTCGGACACGCGATGTGCAACCGGACAAAAGTGCTCGCATTCACCCAGTCGGTCGGCGCCGGATTCGCCACCTGGTGGCCGATGCCGTTGATCGCCGTCTGATACCCGCTGACCTCCACATCGGTCAGCGTGCCGCCCGTGTAGTTGCCCGTTCCATCCAGCGTGATGCCCGTCTGGTTCGCATTGCCCAGCAGGTACAGCGACTCGAGATGCAGCTCCTGCGCGCGCCATAACGCGATGGCCTGCGCCGTCGCAGCCGTCGCCGGCGTCGTATTGATGACCACATTGTCCAGGTGGAACCCCAGGGTGTTCGCGGCGTAGGTTGAGTCGCCCGCCTGGATCATCGCCGCGCTGCCGGAGTAGAGGAAGACCGTCCCCCCCTGGTTGCCGCTGGCTGCCGTCGTGCCCCGCGACGCGCATCCGTGCAGCGTCACGTTGCGCGTGCCCGCCGTCACCACGATCTGGCTGGCGGTAGCGATCGTCGCGCACGGCAGGTTCACCGTCGCGTTCGCCTTTCCGATCGTCACGTTCGACGCCATCGCCAGCGTCCCGGAGAAGTTGCGCGCATCGCACGTGCCTCCATACGTGCCGTTCAGCGCGTTGATGCAGGCCTGCAGCTTGGCGCCGAAGTCGCCGCCCGGAACGAACTGGTCGGCCTGGTACGCGGCCCCCAGTTGCAGCGCCGTGAGCGCGCCCGTCGCCGCGCCGCCGTTGACGGAGAGCGCCTGGCCGAGCTGGTTGTCGACGTACCGCTTGGTGGCCGCCTGGGTGGGCGCGCTGGGGTCGCCATTGAGATAGAGCGGGCCGGTGAGGTTGCCGCCGGAGGCGGTGAGCTGGCTGCCGATGGCCTGGGCCACCGTCTGATCCACGTAGGTCTTCGACACCGCCTGCACGGCCTGTGCCGCGGGCATCACGGTGGCGCGCACCGCGGCCAGGCTGGCCTGCGCCGCCGCGGGCACTACCCAGTATTCCGTGCTGGTGGCGCCGTCGCTCAGGTGGTAGACCGCGGTGTAATAAAGTCCTGCCGGCGTGGCCCCGGCATTGGGTGCGAGCTTCACGCTCACAAAGCCGTCGGCGCCGATGGCCGCGTTGAGGCGTCCGGCCGCCACCGCCTGGTTGGCGGCGGTGGTGAACGCGGGCCAGCTCAACTGCAGGCTTCCGGAGGCCGGGGCGCCCGAGGCCAGGTAGACCGTGCCCTGCACGGTGGTGGTGCCGAAGGCCTGCGCTCCGAGCGCCCCCGGAAGGGCGCACAGCAATAGGGCGATGCCGGATCCGGCCAGGCCGGCCATCCCGAGCTTTTGAACGATGTGCGTCATCTCCGCCGTCTTCTTTCCTTGGTTACTTGAACTCGCCAAAGATCGCCTTCGTAGTTTCCCATCTCCGGCGCGTTCCAACGCGCCGGAGATGGGACGAGCCGCGGCGCCGGCCTCCCAGGTTCGAGAGGCCGGCGCGCGCGGCCCGCAGCTTTTGCGATCAGTTCACGTACTTCGAGTTGAGTTTGCCGGAAGAAAGGGCGCCGTACTCCTGTGGCGGCGCGAGGACGCCGGCGGGCATGTCGCCGGGCTGTTCCTCGAACCGGGGTTCCTTCTCCCATTTTTGGATGACCTTGAGGACGCCCTCGATGGTGGCGGGGTTTTTGATCCACTCCGCCCCTTCAGCGAGGTCGACGAGGAGCCGCGTGGCGCTGGCATTGCCCTCGAGGGCCTCTTTCACCAGGGCTTTCGCGATCTCGTCGCACTCCTTCTTGACTTGCTCGTCGGCGGCCCGGGACAGCAGTTCCACCCCCGCGCCAGACCCGCAGTGACTCAGGCCAGTTTTCAGGTTCCGTCGTTGATAGCGATTCCGATTCATTGCAGTCCTTCCGGGACTTGCTCTCCCGCGCAACAAAAAAAACGGCCATTCCGTGGGGAATGAGCCGTTTGCAGCCCAAATCGGGGAATTTCCGCGTCGAATGTGATTCAACTCACATCCAGACCGTCATTCTCGGGGCGAAACATCGACCCTCCGGCCGGGCGTGCCCGGGTTGGCGGAGAGGCAGATCCCTGTTTGCGATATTCGGGAAGACGCACCTTCCCGGCGGGGCCGGCGAGGGCGATCCTGGGGCACCTTCCGGCGCCCGGGAGCGCGGCCGCTCCTGCCGTCTTTCTGTTTCCTCTTTGGATCTGATAATTCAAGGTTAGCAGGTTGAAATAATTAACCTCCAAATTATTTTTATTTATTTGCGCTTTGTTTTCTGTAGCCTGCAACGATTTGCACAGAGAGGGGGCTTGACAGGTTTTCCACAGGGCCGGTTAGGGAGGGGGTTAGCACACCGTCTGGACCAGCCTGCAGAGTGGGGGCAGGCTGAAGGCCAGCCTGAGGGGATGGGCCGAGGGCGGGAGACATGGTTTGGGGATGTGTCTACCATTCGGCGCCGGGGAGGAGGGCAGTGCGAACGGGGGTGGAGGACGCTTCCGAGGGCTTGTCGAGGAGGGGGCGCACGGGTGTGAGCTGGGTCACGTCAAACGGATGATTCGCCAAATCTTCGTGGTTTTTTGATACCTCATTTGTAGTAATGCGACCAGAAGAGGCTTTTAGTCCAATTTTCTGCTGGGCGGGGTGCGGTGTGCTGCGATTGCAGGTTGTGGGAGGAGCGCCTGCGGCCGAGGCGCGGCATTCCGCACCTCGGTGGCGCTGCGGGCCGAGCGTCGTGCGGGAACGCCGACGGCAAGGTGAGGGTCGTGGTATCCCATGTCTCCAACAACAGGAGACATGGGGCACCCTCGGTCGTGCGGGAACGGAGACGGCTGGGATGGGTTCGTGGTATCCCATGTCTCCAACAACAGGAGACATGGGGCACCCTCGGTCGTGCGGGAACGGAGACGGCTGGGATGGGTTCGTGGTATCCCAGGTCGAGAGACGAGGGCCAAGTACCAAGGGCCAAGGGCCGAGCGTCGTGCGGGAACGCCGACGACAAGGTGAGGGTCGTGGTATCCCATGTCTCCAACTGCGGGAGACATGGGGCACCCTCGGTCGTGCGGGAACGGAGAGGCGGCTGGGGTGGGGTCGTGCTGTCCCGCCCTAGGCGCAAAAATGCGCGCCTAGAACGGGGCACCCGCGGTCGTGCGGGAACGGAGAGGCGGCTGGGATGGGCTTGGTGCTGTCCCGCCCTAGGCGCAAAAAGGCGCGCCTAGAACGGGGCACCCTCGGTCGTGCGGGAACGGAGAGGCGGCTGGGATGGGCTTGGTGCTGTCCCGCCCTAGGCGCAAAAAGGCGCGCCTAGAACGGGGCACCTGTGATGTTTCAAGAGGTTGTCCATTCGGTTGGGACCGGAGAAGCTGGTTGTGACGAGCAATCAGAAACTCAGGAGACCGAATGGACTATCACAAGAATGCCCCATGGACGGCTGTGAGTCGAGG
>VANK01000018.1 GCA_008682415.1 Acidobacteria bacterium AB60
ATTTTTCCTTCGCCATAAAAGTCCAGATTCCCTTTCGTAGCTCGTACTTCCCGTTGCGACCTCAGGGCGCCGGCGGTCCGGCTCCAGCCCCAATAAACCAGTTGTCAGTGATCAGGGGTCAGTGTTCTTCTCGTTTGTGCCTGCCGGATCAGCTCCACTCGCCGCTGCGCCAACTGATCACTGTTCACTGACCACTGCTCACTGGTTCTCAGTAATACGCGTACGCTTTGAAGTAACGTTGCCGCAGTTCCTTCGGAACCTGCTCCACCAGCCTCAGGTAGCGTTCGCGTGTCAATCCTTGATCGGAGACCGGCAGGGCATTGTAGAGACTGATGGTCTCCTTGCCGAGATAGCCCCGCTTGAGTACCGATTCGAAATCTCTGATCCGGAGCTTCGCTCCCGTCACCCTGCTCAGAAACTGATCCACATCCCGGGGATCAAAAGCTGCGTCAATCAGGGCATGCAGTCTCGTGTATCCCTGCTGGTCGGTGACTGCGATCCCGGCCTGCTCGAACATCTTCCCCATCTTTGCCTCTGAAATGTTACGACTTGATCCTGGAGCGGGAGACGGGGATCGAACCCGCGACCAACAGCTTGGAAGGCTGTGACTCTACCACTGAGTTACTCCCGCCCAACTTCAGTGGACAGTGAACAGTGGTCAGTGAACAGCTGCAGCCTCAACAGGCCGCCCGCACTCTGTTCACTGTGCACTGTCCACTGTCCACTTGCATCTCTGGAGCTGATGACCGGGATTGAACCGGTGACCTCTCCCTTACCAAGGGAGTGCTCTACCAACTGAGCTACATCAGCCCTCTAAACCCAGCCCCTAGCTTTTAGCCCTCAGCCAGTTCGCGAACCATCAAGGTCCGCTCTCCCAACCACCGGCTAAACGCTAATAGCTAACGGCTAATAGCTGCCTTACTTGCCCCTGCGAATGCGTTCGGCCTGCATGGCCATCACTGTCCGAAAAGCAAATGTCGCCAGGATAAAGATCGGAACCCACCGCAACTCGATTTCCCTGTGGAAAACCTCGATCTTCCCCTCGCCCATCGTAAACCACACCAGCACTGCCAGCACAGCGTATAACGCCAGAGCGATCCGATATTTCCGCTCCAGATCCAAACCGGCGCCCAATCTTCATCACCCCTGCCAGCAACCGTTGTGATCACTGACAACTGATCACTGCTTTTATGGTGCACAGGGGAGGATTCGAACCTCCGTAGCTCCAAGGAGCGGCAGATTTACAGTCTGCTGCCATTAACCACTCGGCCACCTGTGCCCATCCCTGACAGCCCCTGCGAAAACCCGCTTGAGCGCACCAGCGTTCCACCGGATCTCTCCGGATTAAACCGGATCGCCCGGACTTTGGTGCTTGCACCTCAGTGGGATCGCCGCAGAGGACAGGCCCGGTCCCTGTCCTGCGGAACCGGTTGAAACCAATTTGCCGCTGAGATCCAAAGGTCTCTAAGTGGAGCTGGCGAAGGGATTTGAACCCCCGACCCTCTGATTACAAATCAGATGCTCTACCAGCTGAGCTACGCCAGCCCGTTCGCGGTTTCCAAGTTCGTTCCACCTTGGGCCCCGCCATCCACCCGAAGACTACTTGAAACCCTAGATTGAACGGACACACGTTCGCTCCGCTCTCACCACGGCACAGAACCCAAGATTAGCATAGAGCCGGACCCGGAGCAAACCATCGCCCGCAGATCGAAGCCGCCCTCCACAGGCCTCGGATGCCGAGCTTCCAAATTGTCCTTCCAAGGTAACGAAACGCGCGTCAGCCTCACGATTTCGGAGGAGCGCGGAAAGGGAACATCCCCTCCCGCCATTCCCAGAAGGCGAAATTGACTTGACATTGACTTAAGCCGGAATGAACCTTCTTGCGAGATATTCTTCCCGAGGACACCCCAATGAAGACCCCGCGGATTTTGCCGACTCTTTTGGCCGGTTTCGCCCTCCTATTGAGTCTTTACCCGGTTCCCGCGCACGCCCAGGGCGCCTCCAAGCGCCGCCCCCGCGTAGCCGTCATGGACTTCGACTATGCCACTGTGCAGACCGTTTCGGCCGCTGTCTTCGGGACGAACGTGGATATCGGCAAAGGCATCGTCGATATGCTCGTAACCGATCTGGTTAAAGACGGCTCCTACTCGGTCATCGAGCGCAAGGCCCTCGACAAGATCATGGCCGAACAGAATTTTTCCAACTCCAACCGTGCCGATCCCACCAGCGCCGCCAAGATTGGCAAGCTCCTCGGCGTCGACGCCATCATCGTGGGCAGCATCACCGAGTTTGGCGGCGAAACCAAGAAGACCGGTCTCGGCGGCATCGGCGGCAACTGGCACGGAGTCGGCCTCGGCAACGTTGGCCACTCCAACTCCAAGGCAAACGTCGCTGTCACCGCGCGCATCATCAACGTGGATACAGCTGAGATCATGGGCGTTGCCGACGGCAAGGGACAATCCGCCCGATCCAGCACCAACCTGCTCGGCGGAGGCGGCAACTGGAACGGCTTCGGCGCGGGCGCCGCTGACTTCAGCAACAGCGGCTTCCAGCAGACCATCATCGGCGAAGCCACCAAGCAGGCCGTCGATCAGCTCTCGACCAACCTCGTGGCCGATGCCCCCAAGATCGGTGTCCGCACCATCGTCGTCGAAGGCCTGGTCGCCGCCGTCGAAGGCGATCAGATCATCCTCAACGTCGGCTCCAATGCCGGCATCAAGGTGGGCGATCAGTTCAACGTCGAGCGCGTCACCAAGGAGATCAAGGATCCTGCCACGGGCGCCGTTATCCGCCGTCTCGCCAGCACAGTCGGCGTCCTCAAAGCCACAGACGTGGATGCAACCTCCGCGATCTGCGCGCCCGTGTCCGGCGCCGGATTCAAAATCGGTGACAAGGTCAAAACCGTCACGCAGTAAGCTAACTGAGTCGACCACACGCCCTGCCCTCGCCCGGCAGGGCGTTCTGGTTTGCGTAAGGCATCCTGCAGCGTCCAACAAACAGGCAATCCCGATCGTCCCCGGAAGAATCTAATTCGATATGAGCTCCGATTTCATGACCGTACCGCCCAATGCGCGCATGCGAGGAGCTCTTTTACTCGCCATTCTCGCCGATATCTTTCAAATCGCCGTCTTTCCTCTGTTCGTGGCCGGAGGAGCTTCGCCTGCCGATGATGTGCTCGATCTCGGCATCGCCGCCCTCATGACCGTGCTCCTGGGCTGGCACTGGGAATTCCTGCCCTCTTTCCTCGGCAAGCTCGTTCCCGGCGTCGACTTCGTTCCCTTGTGGACGCTTGCCGTCGCCAACGTCTACCGCAAGCAGAGGCGCCTTGCCCCCACTGCGAGGCCGCTCGGGCATCAACCACCCACCATCGACGCTCCTCATCGCTCGTAGCCGCTGCAACCCTTCCCACCCTCTTGGCATGCGATACTTGCCCGCGAACCGGGTCCGCAGACCCGCGCCGTTTTGAATCTGCTTCAACGCAGGGGGCCTTGGCATGTTGAACCGACGAGACTTTCTTCTGGCTGGCGCAGCATCCGGCGCTGCCATGCTTCCCCTCAGCGCTGCAGCAAACCATGCTGACATCAGCCCGCCCCAGGAGGGCACTGCCGCCGGAACTCTCGTCGTGCTCCCGCCGCGCCATCCTCCGACCGCTCCCGCGGACGAGCCGTGGCAAAATCGCGTCCGCCGCGTCGGTCAGACCAACATGACGGAGCACGACCCCGCGGTCATGGATGTGAACGCCTGGGCCGACTACTGGCACTCCGTCAAAGCCGACATTGTCTACGTCAGCGTCACCGGCATCCTCGCCTTCTACCCTTCGAAGGTCCCTTTCCACAAGCACGGAAGATTTCTCAACGATCGCGACTTCTTTGGCGAATGCGCCTCCGCCGCGAAGAAGCGCGGCATGCGAGTAGTCGCCCGCATGAGCCCCGACCTCAACTGGGCCGAAGACGCGCTCAAAGCCCATCCCGAGTGGGCCATGCGCTACAAGGACGGCTCGCCCCAGTTGAGCGGCGAAGACCCACGCCTCTTCAAGACCTGCATGTTCTCCACCTACATGGATGACTACATGCCCGCCGTCATCCGCGAGATCAACACGCAATACGAGGTCGACTGCTTCTACTGCAACGGCTGGCCGCCGCTCGGAACTCTGCCGGAGTGCTATTGCGGGGTCTGCACCAAACTCCCTGCACCGAATACGCCGGCCTACTGGCGCGCCTTCACCGACCGCGTCCTCACCCTCTGGCAGCGCTATGATGCGCTCGCAAAAGAGAAGAAGCCCGACAGCTTCTTCTTCGCCAACTCCGGCGGCAACGTGCGCGGCGGCCCCAACCTCGATCGCCTGGGTAAGGTCCTCGCATGGTTCCAGGCCGACAACCAGGGCCGCACCTACGAAGACCCCGCCGTTTGGGGTTGCAGCCTGCAGGGTCGCGTCTGCAACGCCGTCCTCGACGGCAAAGTCGCCGCCAACGTCACTGCAGCCTACTCCACCGGCAATCCTGGGTGGCGCAATCTCTCCAAGACTCCTGAAGAAGCCCGCATGTGGCTGAGCCAGACCTCAGCCAGCGGCATGCGCCCGTACTTCCACTTTGTCGGAGCCGAAACGGGCCGGGGGCAAGATCTCCGCTGGCAGAAGACCGGAGCTGAGTACTTCGACTGGACAGCCCGCCACGACGATCATCTGGCCACCGTGCGCTCCGTTGCCAACATCGGCGTCGTCATCGGGCAATCGACCCAACTCCTCTACCCCGGTCCCCAAACGATGCACGCCCGCAGCTACATGCACGAGACCACAAACGGGATCTACGAGACCATGTTGCGCGGACGCTTCGCCTTCGACTACGTGCACGAAGATCGCCTCGATCCTGAACGCCTCGCCAAATACCGGGCCTTGATTCTGCCTAACGTGGCGATGCTCAGCGACCGTCAATGCGAGCAACTCCGCGCCTACGCAAAATCCGGCGGTTCACTCATGGCCAGCTTCGAGACCGGCCTCTATGACGAGAATCTCGAACCGCGGGCGGACTTCGCCCTCTCTGATCTCTTCGGTGCCAGCAAGGCGGGCGAAGTCATCGGCACCAACGGCAATCCTTACTACGCGCGCATCGAGCCCGGCCGCACGCAGCACGCCATCCTGCAGGGATTCCATGACACGAACTGGCTGCCGGGCGCGCAAAACCGCGTTCCCCTCAAACCTGCACCCGATCCAGTCCTCACCGTCGTTCCCGGCTTCGTCCGCTATCCCCCGGAGCTGGCATACCCACCCATCTCGCACACCGATGAACCTGCCGTTGTGCTGCGCGAGTCCGGCCAGAGCCGCACCGCCTGGCTGCCCGGTGACGTCGAACGCACCTACTGGATCACCGGGCACGGCGATCTCCTCCGCCTCCTTCACAACACGATCCGCTGGCTCACGCACGACGAGTCTCCCGTGCGCGTCGAAGGTTCCGGATTCCTCGAGATATTCTGCTGGGAAACCAAACCTGGCTACGCCGTGCACCTGCTCAACTACTCCAATCCCAACGCATTTCATGGCTGGATGCAATCAGTAGAGCCCCTCGGCGAACAGCGGGTGGCGATGAAGTTGCCGGCCGGCGCGGCGGTTAAATCCGTGGAGATGCTGCGATCCGAAGCTCCCGTCCCGTTCCACTTCGAAGATTCCGTGCTGCAGTTCATCATTCCTTCGATCGCAGACTATGAAGTAGCCGCCATCACCATCATTTGATCGAAAACCTCAGCTGCTTGGGCTCATTCGGTGACTCGAGCCCAAGCAGCTTTTCCTTCACATCAAGTCCGCCACCGAACCCCGTCAGCTTCCCTGTTGATCCGATCACGCGATGACACGGCACCACAATCGGGATTGGATTCTGCCCGTTCGCTGCACCCACGGCGCGAGATGCACTGGGTTTGCCAATTCTCTTCGCGATCTCTCCATAGCTCGTCGTCTCTCCGTAAGGGATTCCCAACAGAGCCTCCCATACATTCTTCTGGAACGGTGTCCCACGAATGTCGAGCCGCAGTGAGAACTCCCGCCGCTTGCCTGCGAAGTACTCTTCAAGCTGCCGCTCCGCTTCTGTCAGAGTCCGGTTGCCATCATCGGGGCGCATTGCCCCCAGCTGCACCTCCGCATGCGACGGCTTCTCTCTCCCCCAGAAGATCGCAACCAACCCCTCCTCGCTAGCTATCAGCTTGAGCTTGCCGACCGGTGAATCGATCAGCTTATACACGAGACTCATCAGGTGCACCTCCCCTCTCGTTCGCCATCTCCTCCGAGGTATGCGTCCGAACTCGAGTTTGGCGCCGAATCTGCTTCTCAACATTCTCTTTAGCGCAATCAGCCGCCCACAGATGTTGCGCCGCATACGCCCGCCAGGGCCGCCACACCTCGGCGCGCGCCAACAGCTCTCCGGACGAAACCTTCGCACCCAGCAAAGCGTGCGCGCCGCGCAGCAGCCCGATATCGCTGGCCGGGAATGCATCACTCTCCCGGCAAGCTCGAAGCGCGATGTAGTGGGCTGTCCACGGCCCCACACCGCGTATCTCGAGCCACCGCGCCACCGTCGCATCCACATCGGCCTTCGCAACAAACAGATTGGGATCGGCCAGCGCCGCTTCTGCCACCGCCTCGATCGTATCGAGCCGCGACATTGGCATCGCAAGACCCACCGGATGCTTCGCGACTCTCTTCGCAAACGGGAAGGCATGGGTGAGCCGCGGATGAATGCGGAACGCTTCCGGAACCGCAGTTCCATGCCTCTCCACCAGTTGTTCCGCATAGCCTCGTGCCGCCGCCACGCTGATCTGCTGCCCCAGTACGGCTCTTATCGCCAGCTCAAATCCATCCCAGCCGCCCGGCGCGCGCAGTCCCGGTCGTCGCGACACTAACCGCGCCATCATCGGATCGTTGCTGAGATGCGCTCCGATCGTTCCAATATCCGCGTTTAGATCGAACAGCCTTCGCACGCGAAAGACAACAGCAGGGAACAGCCTCACATTCGGCGCCAGGATGCGTACGCTGAGGCTGTGTCTCTCCGGCTGGTGCGAAACATCGATGCTGCCCACCACGCCGTCGATCTCCACGCTGCGGCAGTAGCGATCGTTCTCCACCACCTCCACGCCTGCAATCGCGCGCGCCGCCAGAAAGTTCAGCATTGCCTCCCAGTCGTAAGGCGGCCGATAGCGCAGCCGCAGCGTCACCTCGCGACCAACGGAGTTCTCGGCTCCCTTGCGTCTCAGCGCGCTTGGCGGCCGGCGAAACAGCTCCTGGAAGATCTCGTTGAAGCGCCGCACACTGCTGAAGCCGGCAGCCATCGCCACCTGCGTCATCGGCATGCGTGTCTCGTGAATCAGCTGCTTGGCAAACAGCACGCGCCGCGTCTGGGCCACCGATACCGGCGACGCTCCCAGATGCTGCAGAAACAGCCGCCGAAGCTGCCGCTCTCCTACGCCCAATCGCTCGGCAAGCTTGTTCACTCCGCGTCCGCGCCCATCAAGAGCGCCCTCCGCGATCAGGGACAGCGCGCGCGATACCGTGTTCGACGTCCCCTTCCACACCGCCAGATCAGGCGCCGTCTCCGGCCGGCATCGCAAACATGGCCGGAATCCCGCTTCCTGCGCGGCCGCCGCCGATCCAAAAAAATGGCAATGCTTCAATTGCGGAGTCCGTGCCGGACACACCGGCCGGCAGTAGATCCCCGTCGACGACACGCCCACAAAGATCAGGCCGTCAAAGCGGGCATCCCGGCCTTGCAGCGCGCGGTAGCAGGTCTCGCGATCGAAGAACTCCATATCGCGATTCTCCCACCATCGCCGTCCCGTCACTCGCGGTTTTCGGACACCACCACCGCCCGCCGGTATCGAGCTTCGCGGAATCAACGCCCTAAGAACTTTTCCAATGTGGCGATCTCGCGGTCCGCCCGCTGCATGTAGTCATGAGCGGCCTCCAGGTCATTACGTCCCATGGCGCCGTCGGCCTGCGCCATGTCGTTATGCATCCGGTTCATGGCGGCCAGGATATCGCCGCGAATATCCATGCCCTGCGCCTGCTGCTGGCTGCGGATCTGCTGCACCCCGGCCTCAGCCGACTGCGCCCGGGCGTCCAGGTTCATCAGCCGGTCGCGCGCCTCCCGTATCTCCTGCGGCGACGGTCCGCTCAGCGCGGCATTCGGCGCAGGCGCGACCGGCGCGGGTGGGGGCGGAACGGCCGCTGCGGCATGGCTCGACTTCGCCTCCGGTCGCGCAGCGGCTTGATGCGGGGCCACTGCGGCTTCGCTCGCTCCACGCGGCGCTTCCGGTGCGGCACTCTGCTTGGCAGCATCGTCCGGCGCAGCCTTCGTCGCCGCCACCGGGTCGCTTGGCGCGGCACTCGGCGGCGCCTCCACCTGCGCCGCAGGCGCACTTGCCGTCGTGTCCTGCCCCGGGCTCTGCGCCGCCGGTTGCTGGCTGGCGTGCGTCGAAAACATCCGCGGCACCACGGCGCCCACCGCAATCAACGCCAGAAGCGCCGTCGCCGCCCCAATGCCAATCCACAATCCTCGCCGGTTCCGGCTCGCGGCAGGCGGCGGTCCGGGAGGCGGGGGAACTGGCGCAAATCCCGGGGTTTCGGGCGCAACCGCAGGGAAGTACGCGCTCGGTGTAGAAGTCGCTGCTGGCTGGGGCGCCGGAACGGCCACCGTCGCCGCCGCCTCCTGCACGCCCTTCAGCGCTTCACGAAACTGATCCGCCGTCTGGAAGCGCTCCAGCGGCAACTTCGCCATGGCCCGCAGCACAATCTCGTTCAGCGCCCGCGGAATCGTCGGGTTCACGTCAATCAACGGAACCGGAGCCTGATTGATCTGCGCGTTCAGCACCGTGTACGAGGTATCCGCCTGGAACGGCTTGCGCCCCGTCAGAATCTCGTACAGCGTCACGCCGAACGAGTAGATGTCAGAGCGCGCGTCCACCGTCCCGCCCTGCACCTGCTCGGGAGACATGTAGTACACCGAGCCCATCGTCGTCCCCGGCCGCGTCAGAGACATGTCATTCGTTGACTTCGCGATCCCGAAGTCCATCAGCTTCACCAAACCATGGGTGGTGATCATGATGTTCGCGGGCTTGATGTCGCGATGTGTCACTCCCCGGCTGTGCGCATAGCTCAGCGCCGCCAGCACCTGCCCGGCGTAATCCAGCACATGATCCAGCGGAATGCGGATCTGGGAGGCAAGCTTCTCCAGCGTGGTCCCCTCCACAAACTCCATCACCATCACGAACTGGTTCTGGTATTGGAAAGCCGTGCGCAACTGCGCGATCCCGGGATGATCCAGCGTCGCCAGCGTCCGGATCTCGGCCATGAACCGTGCCGCCAGGTCCGGATCCGAGGCGAAATCCGGCAGCAGCACCTTCATTGCCTCTTCGCGGTTGGAGATCACGTTGCGCACCTTGTACACGCGACCCATGCCGCCGGCGCCCAGTTTTGCCAATACCTCGTAGTCGCCTACGCGCTGGCCCGTTTCATCCGCCATAAATAACCTCCAGGGGGAAGGAGACACGTGGAGTCTACGACAGTTCCTTCCCACATGCCACAGGATTCCGCCCCGCACACGCCCCGGGTCCCCGGTGCACCTCCGAGACGGTTGTCACAGGAGATGGTGATGCACTGCCTTCCCGCGTTTCCGCCTTCCCGTGGATGGCAACGTCCCCCGGAACACCCCAACAACTTCTGCGACGGAAGGGAAATCTCGTGCGTCAATTCACTCTGGGGCTCTTGCTTGTGTTGACGCCACTGCTCTTCGCGCAACAGTCCATGAACAATGATTCCGTCATCAAGCTCTGTCAGGCGGGAATCTCCGACGACGTCATCGTCTCCGCGATCAACTTCTTGCCCGGAGAGTACAAGACCTCCGCCGACGACCTCGTCGCGCTCAAGACGGCCGGCGTCAGTGACAAGGTGGTTGCCGCCCTTGTCACCAAGGGGTCTGCTCCTGCGTCCACCGCCTTAGATTCTGCCTCAGGGGCTCGATCCATTCCCTCCGGTGGCCCGAAGGGAAAACCGCGGGTTTGCCTATCCTCGTCCAGCCATGGAAACCAGTGGAACGCTCACCGTGACCAAGCCATGGAAATGAGCAAGGATTTTGAGAAGAACTGCCCTGACGTCAAGGTTACAATCACAATGTAGCAAACTACATAGTTCTCTTGAACCATATCGAGCATCGGATGGTCGCGTGACAACCAGATTCAAATTGCCAACCATGACGGTGACCTCATCTCGAAGACCAAGGAGGGCGGAAGCATCAACGGAAACGTGAAAAAGGCTTGTGAAATCATCGTCGCGGATTGGGCCAAGAAATAACACTCCGCCATGATGCAAGGGCATAGTAGCTGCCGCAGGCTTCTGGAGAGCCCTGCGGTTGTTCCCATTCCCATACACAACTCGCGACAGCCTTTACCCGGAGTGCCTTTCCAACCAATGCTTTCGCGACTCGATTCAAAAGTCGCCGGACCGGAGATGCTAGCCTTTTTCTGATGCTTCCGGTCGGATTGAATGAACAGACGCACCCGTAGAACACTGCTGGTAGTCGCCGCGGTCCTCACTCTCCTGGCCGCGGCCGTCTTCCTTCGCTCCAAGGCGCCCCCCGAGGCCGCACGCCTCCTCCCCGAGTCCGAGGGCATCCTCTACGTCGATCTCAAGCCGGTGCGCACCCTCTTCCACAAGAAGATTCAGCCTCCCCGGCGGGTGCCCGAGTACCAGCAGTTTGTCGACGCCACCGGCATCGACTGGGAACGCGATCTGGACCAGGCCGCCATCGGCCTCCACCGGATGCAGGATCCCACTGGCCCGAATGGTCCGGCGGCCTACTCCATGGTCCTGGTCGGCAAACTCACCGGCCAGCGCCTCAACGCCTGGCTGGACAACCACGCCACCGGCCGCGAGAACTACGCCGGGCACACCATCTACAACATCCCCTCCGACGGACGCACCGTGCGCGTCACCCAGGTGGGCTACGACATGATCGCTGTCTCCAACTACCCCACTCCTGAGAAGATTCACTCCATCCTCGACCGCCATCGCACCGCCGCGCTCCCCTTCGCCGGCTCCACCCTCCTTTCCGACCACTTCCACGAGGTGCCCCTGCTCTCCCTCGCCTGGGGTGTGGGCCAGATCGGCTTGCCCTTCAACGAAAGCGGCGCCATCTCCATCCTCGGATTCCAGCTGCCCATCCAGGCCGACTCCACCATCGTGGCCAGCCTTGCCCCCGAGCTGTCGTTGGCCGGCGCCATGCAGCTCCGCCTGGAAGAGATCGCTCCCTCTCCGGATGCCGCGCAGAGTCAAGCCGCCGCGCTGGACAGCCTCATCAGCCTGGCCCGTGGCTACACAAATCCCCTGAGCGAAAATCCTGCGAACGGCGCCCTCAAGGACCTGCTGCAGACGGCACGGGTGACCCGCAATCAGAATCGCGTGACGGTGAAGGCCACCGTAACAGGCTCGCTCTTCATGGGTCTCCTGGCGGATACCGGCGAGTCGGGTCAGATCGGCCAAGACGCGCCGTCTTCGCACTGAACCTCTTCCGCCCCCCGCTCGCATTAGCAGAGCCGTTACCCACCCTTGAGCGCACTGCAACCTGCACTGTTCAGGGAAGCCGCGGGAGCGCTATTCTGCATCCACTGTTGTAACGGAGGTGCCGTTAACTCGCCAGGCAGCCATTAGGCTTCCAAATCCCCTCGGCTCCCCCGGTTCGAGGTCCAGATGAAAGAAGTTGTACGAATTGCGGTGGTTACCGCCGCTTGTTTGCTAATCGCCACGGTATTCGCAGAAGAAAAACCAGGAGTTCTAACCGGACAAGAAGCTTTCACAGACGCGGCTCATGAATCTCCCGGCATCCGCCGCCACCTGACCGCAGCCGACCTGCCCGGGCCCAAACCGGATCAGTCGGTCGACAACGGGCCCTTGCTCGTGCCTCGCCCCGCGAATGCCTGGCCCAAGGCGCCCGCCGGCTTCAAGGTGGAGCTCTACGCGACCGGGCTCGATAATCCTCGCGCAATGCGCACCGCCCCGAACGGCGACATCTTCCTCGCGGAGAGTGAATCTGGCAAGATCCGGGTATTCCGCGGCGTCACCTCGGAGGGCAAGCCCCAGCAGGTCTCAGTCTTCGCCGAAGGACTGCACCAGCCCTTCGGAATCGCGTTCTACCCCAGTGGGGCCAATCCCCAGTACGTCTACATCGGCGACACCGACGAGATCATTCGCTTTCCTTATAAGAGTGGTGACCTCAAAGCCACCGGGCCGATGCAGAACCTCACGGAACTACCCGGCGGCGGGCGTCTTCGCGGAGGCGGCCATTGGACTCGCGACCTGGTCTTCTCCAAAGACGGAAGCAAACTCTTCGCTTCGGTTGGCTCCCACTCGAACGTTGACGATCCTGACACCCACCCCGAGGAGTTTCATCGTGCCGATGTCCTCGAATTCACGCCTCAAGGCAAGTTCGTCAAGGTGTATGCCTCCGGCATCCGCAACTGCGTGGGTGAGGCAATTAATCCCATAACCGGCGAGCTGTGGTGTTCCACTAACGAGCGGGACGCCCTCGGCAACAACCTCGTCCCCGACTACGTCACGCACATCCAGGAGGGCGGCTTCTACGGCTGGCCCTGGTACTACATGGGGCCGCACGGTGGAGTGCAGGATCCGCGCCACCCCGGCAAGCACCCGGAACTGCAATCCAAGGTCATCACGCCCGATGTCCTGGTCAATCCTCACTTTGCCTCCCTCGAGATGCTCTTCTATGAAGGCTCGCAGTTTCCGGCGCAATACAAGGGCGACGCCTTCGCCGCCGAGCACGGTTCCTGGAATCGCAAAGAACGTTCTGGCTACGAGGTGATCCGCATCCCCATGAAGAACGGCCATGCCACCGGCGAATATGAGGACTTCCTCACCGGCTTTACTGAGGGCGATGGCTCCGTCTGGGGACGCCCCGTCGGCGTCACCACAGGCGAGGATGGGTCTCTCTTCGTCTCGGACGACGGCACGCACTCCATCTGGCACGTTGTGTACACCGGAAAATGAAAAAACGGCTCGCGCCTCAAATAAGCGCGAGCCGGTCTCAATAATTCTGGAAGTCGGTCCTAAGCGTTCGTCCCGCGCGCCTCCCCCAGAATGAGCTTCAGCGTGATCTCCCGCCTGCCGCGCAAAATCGTTACCGAAATCGTATCTCCCGCTTGATGGTTATCCATCATGGTCGAGATGTCCTGCGGGTCGGTCACCTGCTGGCCATCGATGGCCACGATCAGATCGCCTCCAATCATGATGGGAGTGTTCCCCAGATACACCTGCTGGTTCCCACCCCGCAGTCCGGCGCGCTCGGCGGCGCCGCCGGGAATCACCTTTTGGATCAAGACTCCATAGTCTGCCGCCAAACCAAGCTGCTCCGCCAGATCCGGCCCAATCGGAAACGACACAATTCCCAGCGACGGCCGCTTGATGTGCCCATACCGGGTCAGGTCCGCCAAAACCGCTTTTGCGGTGTTGATTGGAATTGCGAATCCGATGCCCGAACTCTGCTCCGCGCCATTCGACGCGATCATCGTGTTGATTCCGATCACCTCTCCGCGCGAGTTGAGCAGAGGTCCCCCGGAGTTGCCCGGGTTGATGGCCGCATCTGTCTGGATGGCATCTTCGATCGGCGCTCCTTCCGATCCCCTGATGGGGCGGATGGCGCTGATGATCCCGCGCGTCATCGTGCCCGCAAGCCCGAAGGGATTTCCGATGGCATACACCTTCTGGCCCACCAGCAGCTCGGTCGAGTCCGCCAGCGTCACCGGCTGCAGATTCGGCGCGTCGATTTGCAGGAGCGCCAGGTCATGCGTCCGATCCGTCCCAATCACTTTGGCCGAATACTTATGCTTGTTCGAGAGCTGCACCTCGATCCCGCGATTGGCGTTCTCCACCACGTGGTAGTTGGTCAGCACGTGACCGCCTTTGTCGAGGATGAAACCCGACCCCTGACCCTGTTGCGGAACCGAACCCAAGAAGAAGTTGAAGACCAGCGCATTGGACGTGATGTTCACCACGGACGGAAGCACTCGCTTGTAGACCGCGATATTGTTCTGCTCCTCGGCATCGAAGGCCGGCGCGGCATGAGCTTCGGTCAGCTCAAGCGCCGAAGTTGCCCCCCGTCCCCCGCCCAGTCCCAGATGCCGCAGATCTCCAGGAAGATGAGCCGTGACATACCAGAATCCGCCCACCAGAAGCAAAACCAACAGAAGCCTTCGGATCTTCATAACCTGTTCAAAGCCTTTCTCAACCGCAACACCCTGCTTTGGCTCTCCCGTCAATCGGGGTGAGCGGCGCCTTGCGCACCGCAGCCATGCCACGGCGGCAGACACTACCAATATCTATTTTAATGAACCAGGAGTCTGGCGATGTTGAGCCCGACACTGTTCCTCCAGAGCCCGAAGCTGCTTCCAGATCGCACCCACTTCGCGCCGGAGGTGTTCCCGATCCAATGTGTTCTCGATCACAAAATCCGCCCGCGCCGCCTTCTCTGCGTCCCGCATCTGCCTGGAAAGCCGAAGACGAGCATCGGCAACAGCAGCATCCCGTTTCGCCGGGTCGGAACCCACGCGGTTCACAAACCGCTCGATCTTCGTCTCGTCCGGCGCGGTGAGCAACACGATGCAGTCGAAGCGGCGACGCCAATCCGCGAGAACCCCTTCCGACTCTCCGCGCTCTCGCGCATCTCGCTCGACTTCGAAGATCAGCGCCGACTCCACCACGGCGATCGCGCCTGTGTCCCGCGCAAACACCTCATCCATCCAATGTTGCTGCGCTGAGATCACCGCCGGATGCACGATTGCGTTCAACTCGTTCAACCGTCCGCCGGTAAAGGCAAGTTCCGCAAGCCGGGCTCGGTTTAACTCTCCGTCCGGGCAAACCACCTCGTTCCCAAACTGCTGCACAATCTTCTCGTACACCGCGTGACCCGGCCTCATCAGCTCCCGTCCAAGCTGGTCCGCCTCGACCACGTAAGCGCCCAAATCTCGCAGAAAGCCGGCCACCGTGCTTTTGCCGCTCCCCAGCCCGCCCGTGAGTCCTACGCGCAACATGATCATGTTCAGCTTAGCAACCGTGCGGAGCAAATTCAGAACCGCGGCCACGTGATCTGACTGGCACACCCCGTTTTTCGCTTGCTCCTTGTTGAGCACCCACCTCCGGCGTCGCCTCCCTTGAACGCTGCGGCCGGAACTGCCGATAGGAACAGACACTTAGCCATCGCATCCAACCAACGTCCGCTCTTTTCCTAAGCTGGCTCGGGCCCCCCAATCCGGAGCGAATGGCAGCAGGGGCATCTCTATGGCACGTCTGAACGATCTCTCCGTGCGCAATAAACTTGGCCTTCTGGCCGGCATCGGTCTTGTGGCGCTCGGCATTCTCGGGGTTCTGTCTCTGGTCACCATCCGCGCGGTTAAGGTGACGGGACCGGTCTACCAGCGCATCAACGTCTTCCAGAATTTGAGCACTGACCTGGCTCCCCCTGTTCTGTTCGTCGTCGATGCCAGGTTCCTCGTTGTCAAAATGCGCTCCGATTCCGCCGCTGATCTCGAAGCAGATGTGAAGGCTCTCAAGGACTTCTCAAGTCGCTATTCCGCCAGTTACGACGGATACATCAAGGAACTTCCCGAGGGGAAGATCCGGACCACGCTGTCCGCGAACGTGCACTCTACGGCGATCGAGTACCTTCGCGTCGCACTGGACGAGTATGCCCCAGCTCTGCAGCGCGGAGATATGGGGCAGGCGGACCAGATCGTCCACGACAAACTCGATCCGATCTTCCAGAGTCACCGCGCCGTAGTGGACACTCTCGAGGCGATGACCACGGAGGAGATCAATCGTCAGGAGAGCCGCGCCGCCAGAACGGTCCAATGGACCGAATGGGGATTTTTGGGTATTGGCCTCATCACGATTGGGTCCATCCTCACTCTCAGCTGGCGCTTGATCAAGCACACGGTAGGATCCATCCGTGAGCTTCGGGATGTGGCGGAACGCTTGTCCCGGGGCGAGGTTCACGTCCAACTCGCCGACCACGGGAAGGATGAGCTCGGCGCCCTGGCGCGCAGTTTCCAGGCCATGGCGGAATCGCTTCGCCACCGGACCGAAGCTGCCGAAAGAATTGCTGCCGGTGACCTGGATGTTGCCGTGAGAGTTCGCTCCGACCAGGACGCGCTCTCCAAGAGCATCAACACCCTGGCTGACGTGCTGAAGTCTCTCATGAGCGAGATGTCGATGATGGCCGCCGAACATGCCCGCGGGGAGATCGACCGGTATATCGATCAGGATCGCTTCCGTGGCGCTTACCGCGAGGTGGCTTCCGGGATCAATCAGATGGTTCGCGAGCACACGGAGCTGAACATGACGGTTCTCCATTGCTTCGGCGAGTTCGGCAAGGGCAACTTCGAGGTGACCCTCCCACAGTACGAACGCAAGCGAGCCTTCATCAATACCATCGTGGAAGAGATCAGGACGAGTCTGAAAAACCTGATCTCCGAAATGAACCGCATGTCAGCGGAGCACGACAGAGGTGACATCGACTACCGGATTCCTGTGCAGCAATTCAACGGCGACTACCGTGCCATGGCGGAAGGAATCAACGCCATGATTGCTGGTCATATCGCCGTCAAGAAGAAGGCGATTGCCTGCGTGGCTGAGTTTGGCAAAGGCAACTTCGATGCGCCCCTGGAGCGATTCCCTGGCAAAAAAGCCTTTATCAACGATGCGATCGAACAGACGCGCGCCAACCTGAAGGGAATGTTGGAGACGGCGAGGAAGGTAGCGGCATATCAGAGCCGTCAGGCAGAACGACTCACCGAGAGCCTGATGCGCTTTGCGGAAGGCGATCTCACCTTCAGCGTCGAGGTCGAACCACCCGATGAACACACCGCTTCGGCGCATCTCGCCTTCGAGAACATCGGGTCTGCCCTCCGGCGTTCCGCCGATGCCGTGCGCACAGCCATGCGCATGATTACTGAGACCACCGGCACTCTGCTCGACTCCTCGGACTCGCTCCAGGAAATCAGCCATTCCATGACCGCCAGTGCCGATGAAACAGCGGCCCAGGCCAACACCGTCTCCGCGGCATCGGAACAGGTGAGCACCAGCGTACAGAGTGTGGCCGGCGGAGCCGACGAGATGGGCGCCTCCATACGGGAAATTGCCAAGGCTACCGCGGATGCGACCAAGGTGGCGCAGCTGGCGGCACAGAGTGTCGACCAGACCAATCGCAAAGTTGAAAAGCTTGGGGAAAGTAGCCAGGCGATCGGACAGATCATCCGCACAATTACCACGATCGCCGAGCAAACCAACCTGCTGGCCCTGAACGCGACCATCGAGGCAGCCCGCGCCGGAGAGGCAGGGAAGGGCTTCGCGGTGGTCGCCAATGAAGTGAAGGATCTTGCGAAAGAAACGGCCACCGCCACCGACGACATCAGCCGCCGCATCGAAGCCATCCAGACCGACACGGTGGATGCGGTGAATGCGATGCAGTCAATCACCCAGGTCATTCGCCAGATCAACGAGCTTCAAATCACGATCGCCGGCGCCATCGAAGAGCAAAGCGCGACGACCGCCGAGATGGGCCGCAACCTCTCCGATGTCGCCAGAGCCGGCCACGACATCAGCCGCAATGTGGCGGGCGTTGCTGAGGCCGCACGGACCACCACCGCGGGAGCCGCTGATACGTTTCGCTCGGCGCAGGACCTGCAACAGGTCTCAACCAGGTTGCGCGAGCTGGTCGGACACTTCAAGTTGGGCCACGATGGTACATCGCTCGAACAGCACGAGCCCCAGCTAGTGTCGCTTATCGAACACTAACGGCTGCTATCCCGTGAGAAAAGAGCGGTAGCTGCCTGCCCGGCACGGCAACTGCCGCAATTCTCCTTGCCTGCTTTATCCTCAAAGGGATGGATTCCCTCCCTCGCCATCAATGTCTCATCTACAGCGGCTCGCCCAGCGCGCATCTGCGAGCCATCTCCCTGGTCATTCGGGAAAAGCTGCGGCAGGGCTTTCGCTGTGTGTATCTGAATAGCCAGCCCATGGTGGCGGGAATGTGCTCCTACCTGGCCGCCGCCAACGTTGGCGTCGAAGACGAGGTGCGGCAAGCCAACCTGATCCTCTCCTCGGAACGACCCCATCTGGTGGATGGCCAATTCAACAACGAGGCCATGCTCGAAGACCTCAGCACCGAGCTTCGGCGCGCCCTGGACGATGGCTACGCGGGACTCTGGGCCACCGGTGACATGACCTGGGAGATGGGCCTCGATCGCGATAGTGAGAAATTGGTACGCTACGAGCGCCAGCTGGAACAGCTGTTCCTCAGACATCCGCAGATGGGCGGAGTCTGCCAATACCACGTCGATACGCTGCCGCCGGTTTTTGTGGCACAGGCAAAGCGGCTGCACCCGGCGTTCTTCATCAATGAAACGCTCTCCATCCTCAACTCCGATTACGCCTCCGCCTGAATCTGTCAGCCCACCCGGTTAACATTTCGGCCCAATGTGCCGATGTGACAGGCGTCACAAAAGAATGTGATATCTGGTGCCGCCTCGCTCCGCCACGCGGAGGTGATCCGCGCCCAAGGGCCCCGTTCCTGCACCATCTGGACCGCGGCTACTTGCGCGAACGCCAGATTCTGGTGTGTCCGCCTTGCGGACTCGGAGGGATCAGTGTCCATCAATACGCATCAACTATGCCGTCGTGCAATGCTCCTGTTCCTGGGAGTCTTGCTCGCTCCCCTGTGGGCCCAAGGGCAGCAACCTGGCGCCGACCGCGCCGAAATGGAAGCGCTCAAAGCTGAACTCAAGCGCATTGAGCTGCGCCTGCAGGAACTTGAGTCCAGGCAAAGTTCCCCTGCCGCACCCGCCGCTGTTCCCGAATCTGCGACAGCTCCTGCGCCTGAGCCAGCGCCCCTGCAGGCCGTCCCCTCGTCGGGTGCGGAGGCTGTGAAAGAAGCCGCCGATCGCGGTATGGACACCATGGATGCCGGCATGGGGGGCGAGACCATCAGCCTGCCTCACATCCCCGAGTTGAAGATCCGCGGCTTCGGCGACATCCGTGGCTTCGTCGCGAATCAGAACATGGCCGTCCTGGCCAATTCGCCGGGCTCGCCCACGCCTGCCACGCAGGGCGGCAATGCGACCTTCGCTCTCGGGCTCATGGATTTGTTTGTCACCTCGCAGATCACCGAGAAGTTCTCCTACCTTACGGAGATCGGCTTCGAGGCTGACCCGGCTTCGAACGGCGTGGGCGTCGACCTCGAACGCGCCCAGATCAGCTACATGCAAAGCGACAAGTTCAGCTTCAGCGCTGGTAGAACCCATGCCATGCTCGGCTACTACAACTCCGCTTTCCATCACGGAACCTGGTTCCAGACCACCATCGACCGTCCGCGCATCTTTGAGTTCGAAGACTCCGGCGGTCCATTGCCCATTCACAACATCGGCGTCTCCGCCATGGGCAAACTCCCCGGCAACAAGGTGCAGCTGCATTGGTTCGGCGAAGTCGGCAACGGCAAACAAACCTATTCGCTGCAAAGCACCGTGACTCCCGCCAACGTGCTGGCCGATCACACTGGCAAATCCACCAATATCGGCTTCTACCTCACCCCGCGCACTGAAAACAACCTGCGCGCCGGCTTCAACTGGTATCAGGCCAGCCTCGTTCCCCAGATCGGCCAGATGCCCGGCTATGGCACGCCTGCTTTCCCGTTCCCCAATGCCGCTTCTTACTACAAGCAGAACATCTTCATCGCTCACGCCATCTACATCACTCCAACCTTCGAGTTCATGGCAGAAGACGCCGAGATTCGCGACCGGGCCCGCGGCGCGAATCAGCCGCTCTACACCTCCGGAGGCTACGCCCAAATCTCTCGGGCGTTCGGCTCCATGCGTCCCTACTTCCGCTATCAGTGGTTGAATCCCAACTTCCGCGATCCAAACAACGCATGGGTTGGCCGTTGGGTCGGGCCAAGCCCCGGTGTTCGTTGGGACATCAACACATTCGTCGCGTTGAAGACCGAGTTCTCTCACTTCGACTGGAAGAACTTCAGCGCCGATCAATCCGGAACCCAGACCCTGCCTGTCCAGCACAAGTCTCTCGACCAGCTGGGACTGCAGTTGACCTACACCTTCTGAGGAGTGAACTCACATGAGATCCAGGAAATGGCTGGCTGTTCCGCTGGCAATCTTGTCCTGCTCTTACGTCACATCCATGTCCCCGGCCGCCGCGCAGTCGCCCGACGAATTGGTTCTGGTGGTGAACTCCGCCAACGACGCCGCTCAGGGACTCACGAAAGACGACGCCAGGAAACTGCTGCTGGGCGAGACCACAACCTGGTCCAATAAGGCCAAGGTCGTGATCGCTCTTCCGCCCTCGGGGTCTCCCCAGCGCGAAGCCATTCTCAAGCGCGTCTGCGGCATGAACGAGACCATCTACACGCGGCGGCAATTGCAGGCGGCGTTCACGGGAAACCAGGCAGCTTCGCTCCACGATGCGCCCTCCGCAGCGGTCGTGAAGAACTTCGTCAAGACCAACCCCGGCGCCCTGGGCTTTCTGCATAAGTCTGAAGTGGATGCATCGGTGAAGGTTGCGATGGACGTGCAGTAAGATCTGACCGGACGGATTGGATTGCGCATGACCGTTCTCGAAACGGCATGCGCCATTTCTCCTGGGCCGACGATCGAACCGCGTCAGACTCGATCGGGTTCTGTTGACTCAGCCCTCCGCGACTTGGCCAGATAACCACTCCAGCCCGCGGAGTAGCTCAAACGGCCCGGCCGGCGGAGCAAGGCTCAGGTCCGCTTGTTGCTCGTGATGATCTTGGATCTCCGTTCGTACTCGTAGAACGCGCGCCGCCGGCACCTCGCGGCGGATCCGTCCGATGTACTCGCGAGCCCGGTCGCTCTCAATTGACTGGCATATCAGGAAGATCTCAAATTCACCGAAGTGGGCGAACTCAGCCACCTGCCGGCTGAATACATGCTCGGCGGAGTAACCCTGATTCTGCAGCAGCAGGAGTCGGGTGATCGCAAGGTTCTGATCGTCGCTGATTTGAAGCACGCGCGGCTTCTGCGCACCAGCGTGGCGCTTTCGTGTTCGGGGCATGTTCGCTCGGACGAGGAAATTGGTCGACCTTTCCTTCCTTGTACCGGCATCCCTGCGCGGGTGTCTGTGGCTCACCCCACAGACGCACGGTCTGCCCCGAAGATCGCCCGGAATTGCGCGCGCAAAAGTGAATAACATTCGCACGCGGCGTCTTCCAGCATGGGGCGATTGATGATCGTCACCAGGCCGCGGTGATAGTCGATCAGCCCCGCGCGCTTCAGTGCGCCCGCCGCAATCGTCGCCGTCGAGCGCTCCGCTCCGATCATCTGGGCAAGAAACTCCTGAGTCAGCTGCAGGGTATCGGCCTCAACAATATCGGAGGTCATCAGCAGCCACCGTGCCAGTCTCGGCTCGGTCGCATGCAGACGGTTGCAAAGCGCAGTCTGCGCCGCCTGCGCCAGCTGCGCGTAGATAAAGTCATGGACCGCGTGTGCCATCGGGCCGCCCCTCAGAAACTCGGCTCGAAAGGATCCCGTGGGCAGGCTGAACCCACGCCCTGCTACCTGCATGATTGTGTGGTGGGGCGAGCCGGGATGGCCCAGCACCGAACTAATGCCAACGAATCCCTCGCGCCCAATCAAACCCACTTCCACCGATGCCCCTGCGCTCGACAAGGCCGTCGCAGATGCCATTCCCTCCTCGAGAAAATACAGAAATTTATCGGCACTGGCGGGTTCCCGCAATACCTTGCCCAGAGGTAGATCGATGGGCTCCGCTTGGGCGAGCAGTTCTCTCGATTCTGAGGCCGAAATCCGCGCCAGGATACGGTTCCGGTAGCCGGACTGCGACGTCGAAATGTGCTTCGGTTCCATTGCCTCACGGATGCGAAAGGCAGGTTTTGGGTGACCACCCCCTCCGCACTTTAGGCAAAAATGCTCGCCCAAGCGAAAATAGTCGCTCTGGAGCGATCTTTTCCCCGGATTTGAATGCCTGCTTGTAAAGAGTTACTTACGTCACCCTAAAGCATACATTCGATGAGCAGTTAAATTGCCCCTCTGTGTGCTTGAGCAAATTTCACCCCGCCCCACCTCCTCCACACTGAACAGGCAATGTGGGTTCCCCCGAGGAGCAGCTTCAGGGCCGCAAGCTCTGAGATTGCCAGATCGGCTCACATTTGATGAAGGTGCCGGATGAGCCACTCAAATGTCGTGATGCCCGCTCTGATCCTGATCACCATGGCCTTTGCGCTCGCCGACCTTCGGCGGGTCGCCAAATTCCGGCTGACCTACGGGCTCGCCTGGGGCGCAGCCATTGCCATTGCGCTGGGCTGTGGATTCTTGATCGGCTGATCGTGAAAACAGCTTTCATGCGCGCTTTTCGGACTTGATCAGTCCTGAAACCTGTCAAGCGCCGCATCTGTGGAAAATCGAGACAAGTTCAACATAACAAAGCGAAAATAAATCTCCCCAATGTTGGGGTTTAATTATTCGAAGTTGCTACGCTGAGAATAAGCCGAAAAACACAGACCTGGTTGTCCCGATCTTGAATGCGGGACCGAACCAGCGCACGCCCACCGGACCGAGCCGATCCTGGCCCAACCGGTGGGCATTCGTGTTTTCGGCCCGGCGGCCGCAGCTTCGGCCGCCCCATAGACTCCCGCACTGAGTGCAGGGCAGGTCAGAAAGAAGGGATCGTTTCGCCATGGCCAACATTCTCGTAAACATCGAAAAAGGCATTGAAATCGGGGCAGAGGACGCTCTGAAATGGCTTTCCGGCGCCAATCGCGCACTGAAAGCTGCCCCCGCTGTTGTGGCTGCTCTGGCAACTCTCATCGGGGCCGTCGAAAAGCCCCTCGGCGATGTGGCTGCGGTTTCCGCAAACCCGCTGAACATCGAACTGGACATCCGGACCGTGCAGGACCTCAAGGCCGTCTGGCCTGAGGTCAAGATCTTCCTCACCAGCCTGGGCGTTAAGTTCTAACCAGGACTCTGCGCCAGGCTCTCATCTCTGGCTCTCTTCCATTACAGCGGAGTGGCCGCACCATGCCCGGGGGATCGTTCACCCGGCTCACGTCAACTTTCTCCAAGGAGCTTGAATGAACGCGCTCTCGAACATCTGGAATCACCCGCGCACATCGACCGCCGGCCTCTTAATCGGGGTCGCGAGCATCGGCAGCGTACTCGGTCAGCAGGGAATCACGCTCGGAAAAGCCGGTACCGGCAGCATCGTCTCTCTCGCCACGGGCATCGCGACAGTCCTGCTCGGCCTCCTCGCGAAAGACCCGGCGGCGCAACCGCCTGACCGCGAGTCCGCCAACTGACTCATCCTCAACTGAACCGAAAAGTCGTGAGCTGAGTCACATTCCATGCAGGAAATTCGTCCATCCGGCCCTAAGCCGCGAGGGCGCAAAGCATGCTGATTCCTACTCGTGCGAATGTGACTCATCTCACAAGTGAGGAGCGAAAATTCATCGCTTCTGATAAACGATGCGCCCGTCGAAGACGGTCATCTCCACGCTGACATTCTGGATCTGCTCCGGGGTGATCGAAAAGATGTCGTCGCTCAACTCCACCAGGTCGGCAAGCTTGCCCGGTTCGATCGATCCCTTCACGCTCTCCTGGTGCTCGGCGAATGCCGAACCCACCGTGTACGCGTGAACTGCTTGCGCAACACTGATCTTCTCTTCGGGAATCCATCCTCCCGGGTTCTTTCCATCAAGCGTCTGCCGCGTGGCCGCCGCGTAGATGCCCAGGATTGGGTTAAGCGGCGCGACCGGCCAGTCTGAGCCGAAGGCCAGCGTAGCGCCGGCGTTCAGCAGCGACTTCCACGCGTAGCTGGAACGGATGCGCTCCGGTCCCAGCACCGACTCGGCCCAGCGGCCATCATCGATCGCGTGATACGGCTGCATCGAGGCAATCACCCCCAGCTTCGCGAACCGCGCGAAATCCTGCGGATGCAGGTGCTGAGCGTGCTCAATGCGCGCCCGCCGGTCGGCCGGCCCATCGTCCTTCGCCAAGCGCGCGTACAAGTCCAGAATGGTCCGATTGGCGCGATCGCCGATGGCATGAATCGAGATCTGAAGGCCAGCCTTGTCGGCCGCTCGCATCTCGGAGTAAAAGCGTTCCGGATCGAGCAGGTCCGGGCTGGCAATGCCGCTCTTCTCGGGATGATTCGCAAAAGGTGCATCCATCCATGCCGTGGCGGACCCAAGCGCTCCATCCGCGAATGCCTTCAGATTCCCGAGGCGCAGGTGCGGCCCTCCGAAGGGCGCTTCCACCCCGGGATCGGCCAGCAGCTTGTAATCGCGCACCGGCATCGCCTCATAGATGCGCACCGTCAACTTTCCGGCGCGATCCAGTTTCTGAAACTCGCGAAAGACCTCGGGTTGCGTATGATCTTCCGAAGAGTCCGCCATGTTCTGCACGCTGGTGATGCCGTGCGCCGCGGCTTCCCGCAGAGCGGCTTCCATCGCACGGTCCTGCTCTTCTGGAGAAGGCGGCGGAATAATGCGCTCCACCAGGGCCGTCGCGGCGTCCTTCAGGATGCCCGTCGGATTGCCGTCTTGATCGCGCTCGATCTCTCCGCCCGGCACGTCCGGCGTATTGCGAGTCACCCCCGCCATCTTTAATGCCAGGGCGTCGGCCAGGGCCATGTGTCCGTCGAGCCGCCATAGCATCGCTGGATGATCGCCGCAGGCCTCATCAATGAGTTGATGATTGGGCAGCGCAGCCGGGCTCCAGCGCTGATGATCCCAGTTACCATTGCGGATCCAGGCTCCGCTGGGAAGCGTCTTTGCATATTCCGCAATGCGTTCCCGCATCTCGGCCTGGCTCTTGGCGCTCCCCAGCTGAATACTGATGAGCGAGGAGCCGCCCGCGAGAAAATGCACATGCGCATCGTTGAACCCGGGCAGCACCAGGTGCCCCTTGAGATCGATCACCTGGGTTTGCGGCCCAATGTATTTGCGGATCAGCGCGTCCTCGCCAACCGCCGCAATGATCGAGCCGCTCAGCGCCACGGCCTGCACCATCGGCTGTGCCGGATTCTCGGTCCAAACCTTGCCGTTGAGCAGCACCACAGTTGCGGATTGAGCCGATGCCATAGAAGTAAAAGCGAACATTACCAGGGCCGTTGCGAACAGTTTACGAGCCGTCATGCGTCACCGGGGTCTTTGCAAGTGGGGTTTGGGAGCTCACGCGGAAGACGTGCTGAACTCGTCTGCAGTTTAATCGATTGTTGCCGCCAGGCGCAGAGTCAATCCCCTCCCAAAGCCGGCAGGGCAATTCCACGCTCCAGGCGCTTTGAGAGCAAGATGCTGCCCACGCAAAATCCGACAAACAGGTAGTAGCCGGGAAGAATGACCGAGCTGTTGGTCGGGATCACGAGCTGCTGCACCTGGGGCATGGACCGCATTCCCGCCATGGCGCTCTCGATGACGCCGTTGAATGCGACGAACGACATAAAGATAGCCAGAACCATCACGTCAGCCATAGACCACTTGGACAGCTCGAGGGCGAACAGCCTGACGATGCGGCTGGTGCGCAACAACGATGGCCAGATCAAGGACACGCTGAGCGCCAGCATCTTGAGGGCAGGGAAGACCACGCTGAAGAGAAGCACCAGAACGGCGACGGCCGACATCGCCGGCCGGTGCATCTCGATGAGAGACTGGAACACCTCGAGCACAGTCTTGCTGCGGTAATAGAGCGACTGCTCGCGAAAGTCGACCGGCGATCCGAGCAGGGTGGCATCGAGGCGCGTCATCCGCACCTCCACTTCGAGCATCGGGCTCATCACGCCCCCCACGAGCATCACGATGCAGAACAACATAAGCACGATGACGGCTGCGCGCGACAGCCCTCCTCGTCCCAGTGCAAGCAGCAGAAAGGCCAATGTCGCCGAGACCAGCACGACGAGGTATTCCCGTTGGAGCTGCGCATCGGCATCGCTGACGCGATGGCGCAATGTCTCTTCGCAGGCAGGACCAGTCGTACAACCGTAGCGGCTCAGGATCGCCGAATACGTGGACATATCGGTATTCCCGAAGGTGTTCTTGACCGCGTCGGCGATCACGCTGCGGATCGATTCCTTGAACGCATTCTCATTCTGGGGCTTCGAAAGCTCCGCCAGCACCACGTTGGTGTACTCCGGTATGTGCGGCCGGAGAGATTTGATGATCATGTTCACCAGCATGGGCGGTGCGGCGAATCCTGCGGGAGCCGCAGGCGCCTTGCCATTGGCCGGCTTCGGTGCACTCATCTGCTGCCCGATGCTATCGAGCAGCGAATTGAGCGAGTGCTCCACCATCGGCCTGAGATTCTTGGTCTGGCCCTTGAGGTTAAGCTTGTCAACCTGGGCGTTCAGGATCGGTCCGATGAGGGTGCGCCATTGGTCCGCGCTGAGCAGGCCGTAGCGGACGTGCTCCAGCTCTGCCAGGTCCGTCCGCAAATCGCGGCGCTGGTTCAAGCCGTCGATGGTTCGCCAACTGAACCAGCTTGCCGGAATCAGCAGAACGATCGCCGCCATCAGCCGGAGAGCAAACCAGCGCGAAGGTTTGTGCGAGGGAACTTCCGCGGGTGCACCCAATTTGTCCACGCTAGCGAGTATATTTGCTGCGCTTCGTTATTCCACGGTCACCGATTTCGCCAGGTTCCTCGGCTGATCGACATCCGCGCCGCGACGAACAGCAATGTAGTAAGCGAGCAGCTGCAGCGGCACGATCTCGATAATCGGCGAGAGCATCTCGATGGCGGGCGGAATGTGGATCACGTGCTCGACCAGTCCCCCGATCTCCGTGTCCCCTTCCGTCGCAACCGCGATGACGCGCCCCGACCGTGCCGTGACTTCCTGGATGTTCGAAAGGGTCTTCTCGTAGCGAAGCTTTGATGCCGGATCAGTCTCATCGCGCGTGGCCAGAACCACTACCGGCAGCGTCTCGTCGATCAGCGCATTGGGCCCGTGCTTCATCTCGCCCGCCGGGTAACCCTCTGCGTGAATGTAGGAGATCTCCTTGAGCTTGAGCGCCCCTTCCAGGGCGATAGGAAAGTGGATACCGCGGCCGAGATACAAAAAATCACGCGAGTTGCTGAATCCGGCGGCGAGCTGCTCGCACTGCGCCGAGCGCGTCTTGAGCACTTCCTCGATCTTGGCCGGAACCCGGCTGAGCTCTTCCATCAGCGCGACAGACCGCGGTGTATCGAGCCGCCCGCGCAACTGGCCCAGCTTGATGGCGAGCAGAAATAGCGCCGTAAGCTGCGCCGTAAAAGCCTTGGTGGAAGCAACCCCAATCTCCGGGCCGGCATGCGTGTAGATCGCCCCGTGCGCCTCGCGCGCCACCATCGCCCCAACCACGTTGCAGATCGCTACAGTCTTCGACCCCAGCGCCTTCATCTCGCGCTGCGCGGCAAGCGTGTCGGCGGTTTCCCCCGATTGCGTGATCAGAAGGCCGAGCGCATTGCGGTCCGGGATCGGATTGCGGTAGCGGTACTCGCTGGCGTAGTCCACATCGACGGGCAGCCGGGCAAAGCGCTCGATCATGTACTTGCCGGCCAGCGCGGAGTGCCAGCTGGTGCCGCAGGCGGCGATGTTGATGCTGGAGGCCCCCGCCAGCTCTTCGTCATCGATCGCCATCTCCCCCAGGAAGACCTTGCCGGAGTCAAGAGAGAAGCGACCCAGCGTGGTGTCACGGATCGCGCGCGGCTGCTCCCAGATCTCCTTGAGCATGAAATGCTTGTAGCCGCCCTTCTCCGCCTGAATCGGATCCCAGGAGATGCGCTGCAGCTCGCGCTGAATGGGCTTGCCGTCAAAATCCGTGAGGGTGACGCCCTCCGGCGTCAGGATGGCCATGTCTCCGTCGGCCAGGAAGTAGATATTGCGGGTGTGGTGCAGAATGCCCGGCACGTCGGAGGCAACGAAGTACTCACCCTCGCCTACCCCAATGACCACCGGCGGGCCGGACCGCGCGGCGATGATCTTGTCGGGCTCCGCGGAGGAGAGGATGCCCAGTGCGAAGGCGCCCGTGAGCTGCTTGACCGCGCGGCGGACCGCGTCTTCGAGCGTCACTTTCTTGCCGCTTGCCTCCGCCTCTTTCTGCACCTGCTCCAGGAGGTGGGCAATGATTTCGGTATCCGTTTCCGTAACGAATTTGTGACCCTGCTCGATAAGCCTGCGCTTCAGCTCAAGATAGTTCTCGACGATCCCGTTGTGCACCACCACGATGCGGCCCGTGCAATCGCGATGCGGGTGCGCGTTCTCCTCCGTCGGGCGCCCATGCGTCGCCCAGCGCGTGTGGCCGATCCCAAACGACCCGTCCAGCGGATGGTCGCGCAGCACCTCTTCCAGATTGTGCAGTTTTCCGGGAGCCCGGCAGACCTCAAGAAGAGCGGTGCGCGGGCTGCCCACCGCAATCCCCGCCGAGTCGTACCCGCGGTACTCCAGCCGCCTCAGGCCTTCCAGGATGACAGGGACTACCTTCTGCTTGCCGACGTAGCCTACGATTCCGCACATGCAACGATTCTATGCGACCGAGATCTGGGCTCGTGTGACGGCAGTCATCAGGGTTGGACGAAGCTTTTACCCCTCGATCTGATAGGTGAACTCTTCAATCACGGGGTTGGTCAGAACCTCGCGGGCAATGCGTTCCACCTGCGCGCCGGCATCTGCGGGCGAAAGCCCATCCGCCAGATTGAGCGTGAAAAACTTGCCCTGCCGCACACCCTCCACCTGGCCGAAGCCGATCTTGCGTAAGGCGTTATGGATCGTCTGGCCCTGCGGATCCAGCACCGAGGGCTTCAGCGTAACGTAGACATGAGCCTTCATCATCCGTGATTATAAGTTCTGCGGGAGGGTTCAGCGCAGAATCCCCCTGGCCGCCGGCTGGACCCCGGCGGATTCTGATCCCGCTGGGCGCGCTTCCCCGATGGACGTTCTACCAGTACGCGCCTGATCGGACTCATTCTTTTTCATCCCGACTCGTTGTCTACATCGGCCAGCGCATCCAAGCTGCTGTATCCGGTCAACCGAAATGCAGAGGAGTAAGTGAAATGGTGAACTATCTGGAGCTGCCCATCGGCGATCGTTCCCCGGAGGTCTTTCGGGCGGTTATCGAAATCCCTAAGGACGGCACCAACAAATTCGAGTACGACAAACAGCTGCACGTGTTCAAGCTCGACCGCAATCTCCACTCGCCGGTTCATTACCCGGGCGACTACGGCTTCATTCCTTCTACGCTGAGCGATGACGGAGATCCGCTGGACGTGCTGGTGCTCGTGCCTCATCCCACATTCTCCGGATGTGTTCACGAGGTGCGGCCCATCGGATTGTTGGAGATGCTCGATCAGGGCGTGCTCGATGAGAAGGTCCTCGCTGTCGGCAAGAACAACCCGCGTTACACCAACGTGTGGAACTACACCGACATCTACCCGCACATGCTGAAAGAGATCACCCACTTCTTCTCGATCTACAAGGATCTGGAAGGCAAACGGGTTGAGATCAAGGGCTGGCACGACGCGGCGTACGCACGCGACCACGTCGTCCGCGCTGCCAAGCAATTCGACGATAACAAGGCCAAGATGAAGAGATCCGAGACCCGGCAGATCGAAGCGAAGGTCAAGGCCGTCAGCTAAAAGAAAGACCCTCGGAGGATTGAAGAGGAAGGGCCGCCCACGGCGGCCTTTTCCGTCTCCCTTCACCAACTACTGCGGACCGGAAGGTGTGCTCACGCTTCCCGAACCGCTCTTGTTCGTCATGTTCTGGCCCGCTGCGCCCACCTTCTGCGCGATCTGCTGCGCCATCTGCAGGTGCTGCTGGATCACCTGCGACCCTTGCTCCGCGGCCTCCTTCACCTGGGGGTTCTTACCGCTCGAGCTTTCCTTCTTGAACTCCGACAGATCCTGGCGGTGATCCTTCAACATCGCCTGCATGTAAGCTCTGTCGAACTTGTCGCCCGAGAGCCCCTGCAATTTGGTCGCAAGGGCCTGCTCCGCCGGAGGAATGCTGGTCGGCGGCGAAATCCCCAGCTGACTGGCGATCGGCTTCATCTGATCGTTGAGCTTGGTGTGATCGTCCACCATCTTCTGCCCAAACTGCTTCACATCGTCGCTGCTGCCTTTTTGCGTCGCTAGCTGCCCAAGCTGCACCTCCGCCATGCCTCCAGCCATAGCCTTCTTCACAAACATCTTGTCCGCCGTGCTGGCATTCCCGCCGCCTGTCTGCGTCATGCTGCCGCCGGCATCGCCCGCCTGCGCCTGCAACCGCGGAGCGCCCACCATCAGTGCAAAGCAACCAGCGCTCACCAGCGCCGGCAGCACTTTAAGTCTCTTCATTGCAACCTCCTGTTGGCTCCTGGCAATCGACCGGCCGAAAGCCCGTGTACTAGGAGAGCAGGGGCAGTCTGGAAGTTGCTTGAGTCAGCTTGCAAGCTGCCTGCGAAGTGCCCTCCTGGCGCGTGCGCGGAGTGGCCCTCGCCTTCACCCCGGGGTTTCGAACCAAGAGCAACCTGCGCTCGTTATCCCCTCTCCTAGTAGCTGGACGAAGCACCGTCCGCACATAACGGCTATCGATCGGCCCATTTCGCGGGTGATCGCTGGAACCGCGCACCTTCAACCCCAATACGGAGGAATCACCCATGAAGCTGTTCTCAGCGCACATTGAAGACCTGCGCTCCCTCTACATCAGCAATTTGAAGAAAGCGCTCGACATGGAACAGAAGATCACCAAGTCCCTCGACGATCTGATTCAGAATTCGACCGACCCCGAACTTGCCGACGCCTTCCGCGTGCACCTCGACGAAACACGCGGGCACGTCTCCACGGTGGAAAGCCTGCTCCGCACCCACATCGGCGAAGCCGCCACGGAGACATGCAAGGTCATCAATGGATTGGCCACCGAGGCCTCGGATACCATCAAGGACGCCACCGATCCCGGCGTTCGCGACATCGCTCTCATCAGTGCAGCCCAACAGGTGGAGCACCACGAAATTGCGGTGTACGGCACCTTGCGCCGCTGGGCGGAGATCTTGGGTCTCGATCAGGACGCGGCCTTGATCGAATCCATCGAAGCGGAAGAAGAAAACGCCGACGCCGTGCTCACTCAGATCGCCGACCGCGTCAACCTCGAAGCAACCGTTCAGTCCTGAAATACCACCTCGGACAAAACAAAACGGCGGCGAGTGGTTCTCGCCGCCGTCTGCTTTTCAACCTGCTTGATCTTAGAACGTGATCTTGCCGGTGAGCTGCACGTTGCGGTTGCCGGATCCCTGGAAGTAGGCGCCATTCGCGGCGACGCTTCCTTGGTTCCCGCCCGTAAAGTAGTTCGTCAGGAAGATGTTGGGAATACCCGCGCCAAACGCCGGAAGTACGCTGTCGTCGATATTGGCGTCAGGCGTTCCGTAGTAGGCGCGGTTCAGAATATCGAACGCGCTCACTTGCAGCAGCATGTTCACGTGTTCGGTCACCTTGAAATTCTTGCCCAGGGTCAGGTCGACGTTGTTGAAGCTGTCCCCGCGCAGGGTGTTGCGCCCAACTCCGGGGAACGGCTTTCCAAGGGCGATCGCCTCATATTTGTTGTTCCACAGCCAGCGGAACGAGTCGCGAGACTGCGTGGCTCCCGTGCTGTAGTTCAGGTAGCTTCCGCCGACGTTGATGCCCACGGAGTTGTAGGGTGCCTTGGGATTCGCCAGAATTGGCCGGCACTGGTTGATGCCAAGGAACGACAAGGAGAAACCGAAGTCGCAGAAGCTCGTCGTCGCCAGAGGATCGTTGGGATCGGGCAACAGCCCCGGCACATTTACCGCCGCCGGTATCAGGCCCTGGAACGGCGTGAACGGCTGCCCGCCGTTGTACTGGTAGAAAGCATTCAGGAAGTAGCCGCCCAGCGCCCGTCCCAGCAATCCATGCTGGCTTGAGAACCAGGGCTCGTTGTACGCCATCTGAATGCCCCAGACGTTGGGATAGGAGTTGCCGCTCACCCCGCGTTCCGCCGCATTGGTGCTCAGCGGATCGGGCGCGTACGCGCTCGTCGTTCCTCCGCCGCCGGTAGAGAAGATCTCGCTCACGTTATCGATCGCTCGGCTGTACGTGTAGCTGGCCGTTCCCGTGAAGTGATGGAAGTTGCGCATCGTGAGTGACGCTTGCATGCCGTTGTAGATCAGAAACGCCGTGTTCCCCACCGTGTTCACCGCGTTGTATGCGCAGTTGGGGCGGCCGTAACCGTTGGCATTCGGATCTTTGCAGACGCTCATGCCTGCGCCATATCCCGGAAACGCCGTCTGAACCGACAGCAGGTCAGGGTTGGTATTCAACGATTGGAACTGACCGAATGTATGGTGGCCGACATACCGAACCTCAGCCACGGCCGCCGGGAAGACCTCGTACTGCACGCCCAGCGTGTAGGTCTCCGCCATGGGATTCTTGAAGGTCTTCGGAACGAGAGAAATCGGGTTCAGGCGCGGGTCGCCACCCGTGGGAATAAACTGCGTGTCGGCAGCTTGAATGGTCGCGAACGTCCAGCCGCCTGAAGGCGTGCAGTT
The DNA here is from genome assembly GCA_008682415.1 of Acidobacteria bacterium AB60. Taxonomy (GTDB): domain Bacteria; phylum Acidobacteriota; class Terriglobia; order Terriglobales; family Acidobacteriaceae; genus Telmatobacter. The sequence goes on from VANK01000018.1 coordinate 32,592, forward strand.
GATCGAGACGCCATCGCAACCAAAGTTGCCGGCGTTCACCAGCGGAGCGCTCTGCGCTGCATTCAAGAAGATGTTGTAGAACGCCGGATCCACGTTGATCGCAAACCCCGCGTGCACCACCGCCTTCCTCGCAAAGTCCGGCGTATAGGCCATTCCAACGCGCGGCTCCACGTTTCTGTAGTTCGGGTCGATGTGCGGGAACGTCGTGGCGGAGAGCGGCAGGCTCGTGCTCCAGAATGGGTGCGGACTGGTCTGCTGCTTCACGCTCTCGTCGTGCAGAAGATTCACGCTCTGGCCAAAATACTCATACCGCAGTCCCAGGTTGAGCGTGAAGTTGGGCCGCACCTTCCAGTTGTCCTGAACGTAAAAGGAGAGATCTCCTTCCTTGAAAGGCACAGTGGGATTGCCCTGCGAGAGCGTAAGTTCTCCCACGCCTTCCAGCATCCCCGTGAGCCCGTTCGTAGCCGCCTGCATCTGGTCCGGTGTGTAGGTGCCCGGGAAGCGCAGCGGAATGGGCTGCCCCGCGTTCGGACCGGAGCTATACGTGGCCACTCCCGGAGAGAAGTTGAACGTCCCTTCCAGGTTCGGCAGCCCTCCCGCCGGAGAATTCTGATGATCGAACTCCCCGCCGAACAGAACCGTGTGCCGCCCGCGCGTCCAGCTCGCGTTATCCTGCACCTGGTTCATCTTCAGGAAGCGACCCTGGGGAAAGCCTCCGTTGGTGACGGGGTTGGATCCATAACCGAAGTTCGAGTTGGCGCCGCCGCCCAGCGGCCCCAGCCCCACTACCGAGGAGCAGGGAGCGAAGTTGCTGATCGTGCAGTTCGGGATGGCACCGCCCTGAAACGCCAGATCGGACTGCTGAAATCCGTAGCGCAGCTGATTCACCAGCGACGTCGTGAAGGTGCGGCTCCAGTCCCCTCCCACCTGGTGAGTCTTGGCGCTCACATCCTGGTAGCCCCCGGAAGCAATTCCCGCAGCCGTGTACAGGTAAAACGCCGGTTCGTACGGATTGTCCTGGTAGTCGTAGCGAAGATAGAGCCGGTCCTTCGGCGTCAGCTGATAGTCCAGCCGTCCGAGCTGCTCCTGGTCAAAGACCGCCGCGTTCAGATTGCGCTTGTACTGGGACACCTCGACATTCGCCGTGGTGGTCCCGTCGGTGACCTGGACGAACGAGGGCGTGCCAAAGAAAGCCGGATTCCCCTGCTTGAACGCCGTTGGCCCGAAGCTCTTCAACTGCGTCACGCCGGGATTATTCGGAAACGCCGCCTCCAGCGTCGCCATGCCATTCGCATCCGGCAGAACCGCGCCCCCCGACGTGTTTACCGAACCCGCCTGGTACTCGCGCGTCCAGAACGTGCTCCCGAAGAAGAACAGCTTGTCCTTGAGAATCGGACCGCCAAACGTGCCGCCATAGTTGTTTTGCACGAACCGGGGAACCGTGATCAGTGTGCAGCCATTCGCTGCCGCAAACGTCGCATCCGATCCCGACGGGCAAAACCCATACTGCGGATCCTTCTGCGCCGACAGAAGCGACGACAGGAACGAACCCGTGTACGACTCGAATCCAGAACCGTGAAATGCATTCGTCCCGCTTTTGGTGATGTAGTTGACCACGCTGCCCATGTTGCGGCCATACTGCGCGCCGAAATCCGTCGTGATGACCTGCAACTCCTGCACCGCGTCCTGATTCGAGAAGAAGAAGCTCGGACCCCCGATCATGCTGTCGTTATTCGACTGGCCATCGATCTCGGAATTGTTCGACCGTCCGCGCTCTCCGTTTACCGAGTAATTGGCGCCGTTCGTATTGGAGAAGTTGTCCGCGTGCGTCATCACTACGCCCGGCGATACCAGCGTGATGTTGTCCATCGCGCCGTTCACGGGAATACTCGCAACCTGCTCGGCATCGATCACCACCTCGCCTTGCGACGACTCCGTATTGATCAGCTCCGCCGCTCCGCCTTCCACCTCCACGGTCTGCGCGGAAGCTCCGGGCGTCAGCGCGTGCCGTCCCAGAGACGTCGCATTTCCTGCGACCACCTGCACGTGGCTCACATGCCCCGCTCCGAACCCCGGGGCTTCAATACTGACCGAATACGGGCCCAGCGGCACATCCGAGAACTGAAACGTCCCGTCCCCATTGGCCGTGGTCCTCAGGACCGCCCCGGTCCTCTCGTTCGTCGCACTGATCGTCGCGCCGGGAATCACCGCGCCCGTCGGATCAATGATTGTTCCCGTGATTCCACCGGTGATGATTCCCTGCGCCCATACGCTGCTGGTGCCAAGCAAAAGCCCCACCAGGGCAAACAGGGCCACAAGTACGCTTCGAATGCGAAGATGCGCTGATGCAGTCACAATGACCTCCGACAAAAATCGAGAAATGGGGAAACGGCAACGGGGTAAATATCCTCACCCGCCCAGCGGATCGAGGGTTCGTCAGGCGAGATTCCCGGATTTGCGCGATGGCATCTTGCGCAGAGCAGGAATCAAGATCCTGATCTCATGCGGTTTTTTGAAACAGCCCGCTCAATCTGCTGAGCGATTGCCTCCAGAAAAAGCTGTGCCACTCGTACTCTTCACGAGAGCCGGTTCCGAGATGCTTCACGTGAACATTCGTCTTGCCGAAGTCCCCCGCAAGCCGGATCGCCACCACACTCTCCCGCGTCTCGCCAAACTGCTGGTGCTCCCACGTGAAGATGAGCTTGTTCCGGCGCGATGTCCGGTACCGCGCCGTGATGACCGGAGAGGCAGGCACCCAGGACTCTCCCGTAACGCGGAACCCCCCCGGAAACTCGCGCACCACCAGGTGGCCCTCGGTTGCGGCTTCCGGCAACCGCATCCAAAGCTCCATGTACTCAGGAATCGTCAATACGGAATGAAGACGGGTTCGATCGGAACAGATCGATGCACTCAGCTCGATCGTCCACGCATGCGCGGAGACGGAACGATTGCTTTCGACCTCGGAAGACGGGATGTAGATTAGGGCTGCTGCACTCATGATGGACTTCGCCTGCTGAGGAACAAGCACCCGGCAAGCCGCACATGAACCCACATCGCGAGTTTGTGACGAACGGCTCCCCTTGGAAGAAGGACGTCTGCTCCCAGGGATGAGCAACCGCCTTCGCTCCCGCCACAAAAAGTCCCCAACCCGTCCAAATCTTCCAGATTCTGGAAATTTATCGATTTTTGCTCCGTTTTTTCGGAGACGATCTCCATCGTCCCGACCAAAAAAATGCCTCGGGGTTTTCCCCCGAGGCATCGTCCAGCCGTCGCTTTGCCGGTCAAGCCATGGCTTCGCGGCCCATCGATTCGAACACCAGGTGATTGCTCCGGCGGTCCACATCGATCCGCACGTGCGCGCCGTGCAGCACCTCCCCGTCCAGAATCTTCATGGCCAGCGGATCCTGCACCATCCTCTGCAGCGCGCGCTTCAGCGGCCGTGCGCCGTACACCGGATCCCAGCCCGACGCCAGCACCAGCTGCCGCGCCGGCTCCGTGAGCTCCAGCGAGATCTGCCGGTCTTCCAGCAGCTTCTGCAACTCGGCGATCCGCAGATCCAGGATCTCGTTCATCTGCGCGTGCGTCAGCGGACGGAAGATGACCATGTCATCCACACGATTCAGAAACTCCGGGCGGAAGTGCTCGCGCAGAACCCGCATCACCGATTCGCGCGCCATGTCGAAGTCATGCTCCGTCTTGAGCGCATCGCCGGTCAGCAGCGCAGCGCCCAAATTCGAGGTCATGATCAGCACCGTATTCTTGAAGTCGACCGTGCGGCCCTTCGAGTCCGTCAGGCGTCCATCGTCCATCACCTGCAGCAGAATGTTGAACACATCCGGGTGCGCCTTCTCCACCTCGTCCAGCAGGATCACCGCGTAGGGCCGGCGGCGCACCGCCTCGGTCAGCTGCCCTCCCTCGTCATAGCCCACGTATCCCGGAGGCGCGCCAATCAGGCGAGCCACCGCGTGCTTCTCCATGTACTCCGACATATCGATCCGGATCATGGCCTGCTCATCGTCGAAGAGAAACTCCGCCAGCGCCCGCGCCGTCTCCGTCTTGCCCACGCCCGTCGGGCCCAGGAAGATGAACGAACCGATCGGCCGCTTGGGATCGCTCAGTCCCGCCCGCGAACGGCGGATCGCATTCGCCACCACCGTAAGCGCCGGATCCTGGCCCACCACCCGCTCCCGCAGACGGTCCTCCATCCGCACCAGCTTCTTCACCTCGCCCTCGAGCATGCGCGACACCGGAATCCCCGTCCACTTGCTCACGATCTTCGCAATGTCCTCCTCGTCCACCTCTTCCTTCAGCATGCGCGGCGAGCCACCCGCCGAGTCCTGCGCGGCATTCAGCTTCCGCAACTCCGCCTCCAGCCGCGGCAGTTCCCCATACTGGATGTGCGCCGCCCGCTCCAGCTGGCCCTTCCGCGTGTTCTCCTCCGCTTCGAAACGAAGCGCCTCAATCTGCTTCTTCAAGTCGCTGATCCGGGTGATCGCCTCGCGTTCCTGCGTCCACCGCGCGCGTAATGCCGTGATCTGCTCCTTCAGTGCCGCCAGCTCGCGATCTACCTCTTCCAAACGGCCCTTGCTGTTCGGATCCGTCTCCCGCTTCAGCGCCGCGCGCTCGATCTCCAGCGACGTGGACTGCCGCTCCAGTTGATCGATCTCCGTCGGCACCGACCCAATCTGAATCGCCAGCGACGCCGCCGCCTCGTCCACCAGGTCGATGGCCTTGTCCGGCAGGAACCGGTCCGAGATGTAACGGTGCGACAGCGTCGCCGCCGCCACAATCGCCGAGTCCTTGATGCGCACGTTGTGGTGCGCCTCGTAGCGCTCCTTCAGCCCGCGCAAAATCGCAATCGTGTCCTCCACGTTGGGCTCGCCCACGTACACAATCTGGAAACGCCGCTCCAGCGCCGCATCCTTCTCGATGTACTTCCGGTACTCGTTCAACGTGGTCGCGCCAATCGCCCGCAACTCCCCGCGCGCCAGCGGCGGCTTCAGCATGTTGCTCGCATCGATCGCGCCCTCCGCGGCGCCCGCTCCCACCAGCGTGTGCAGCTCGTCGATGAACAGAACGATCTGCCCGTTCGACTCCTCGATCTCCTTCAGCACCGCCTTCAAACGATCCTCAAACTCGCCGCGGTACTTCGCGCCCGCCAGCATCGAGCCCAGATCCAGCGAGATCACCCGCTTTTCCTTGAGAATCTCCGGCACGTCCCCAGACGCGATCCGCCGCGCCAGGCCCTCCACAATCGCCGTCTTGCCCACACCCGGCTCTCCAATCAGCACCGGGTTGTTCTTCGTGCGGCGGCTCAATACCTGGATCACCCGGCGGATCTCCTCGTCTCGCCCAATCACCGGATCCAGCTTGCCGCGCCGCGCCAGCTCCGTCAGGTCCTTGGCATACTTCTCCAGCGCCTGGAACTTGCCCTCCGGATTCTGATCGGTCACCCGCTGCGAGCCACGCACCGCGGTCAGCGCCTTCAGAATCGCGTCGTGCGTTGCTCCCAGCGCCGCCAATGCATCATGCGCGGCATCGCCCTTCTGCCGCGCGGTCGCCAGCAGCAGGTGCTCCGTCGACACATACTCGTCCTTGAAGTTCGCAGCCTCCTTGAACGCCTGGTCCAGAATCTTGTTCAGCGCATTGCTCAGCCCGGGCTGCGCCGCCGACCCCGCCACCCGGGGCAGCCGCTGCTCCACCTGGTGCAGATCGCTCTCCAGCCGCTCCGTGGGGACGCCAATCTTGCCCAGCACGGCGGGAATCACGCCCTCGCGGTCCTCCACAAGCGCCAGCAGCAGGTGCACCGGCTGCATCTCCGGGTTGCCGAGTTCCGCCGCATGCTCCTGCGCCTGCTGCATCGCCTGCTGCGACTTGACGGTGAATTTGTCCCAACGAATTGCCATGTGAACTCCAGTTGTCAGTAATCAGTGATCAGTGATCAGTGATCAGAGATCAGGATCAGTGACCGTATTTGCGGCCTGACGTCCGCCTGACGTCACGGCTCTCTATGTGATGTTGCTCCCCGCGTCTTGGCTACCGCGAGCTGGTTCCTTGCGCGGACAGAAAAAGTGGTCAGCTCCAGTCCCGATACCGAAAGATACTCTTTTTTCGGACAGGGAACTGACCACTGACCACTCATCTCTGGCCACTGGCTGTCGTCTTACCGCGCGCCCACCAGCTCCGGCTCCTGCGCCTTGTTCTGCTGCGGAGCCTGGCTCTCCAGCCTGCTCTGGCCGCCCACGTTCACCTTGATCTGCTTCGGCTGCGCCTCCGGCTTCTTGCTCACTTCCAGCACCAGCACGCCATTCTTGTAATTGGCGTTGATGTGCTCGCTGTCCACCGTCGAGGGCAGCGTAAAGGCCCGGTAGAAGCTGCCGTAACGGCGCTCAATCCGATGGAAGTTCTCTTCCTTCTCTTCCTTGTCGAACTTGCGCTCGCCCTTCACCGTCAGCGTGTTGTTCTCCACCCGGATATCGAGATCCTTCTCCTCGATGCCCGGCACCTCCAGCTTCAGCACAACCTTCTTGGTGTCCTCATAGATATCGACCGCCGGCACAAAGCTGGCCGTCGTCAGCGGACTGTCCCCTTCGTTCATCTCGCGGAAGAGAGAGTTCACGCGGTTCTGCAGTGCCACTACTTCGCGAAAAGGATCCCAACGATTCATAGCCATGTCTGTGTTCCTCCGATGCATTTCCAAAGTTTTTGAGGGTGAGAGGAGCTTCGGCTCCTGACGTTCACCTCATCTGATGGAAACTATAGCACAAACGATGCATAAAATATGAGTGTATTTTTATCACATATTGTGTCTTCCATATCTCGCTGATTATGCGCACCTTGCAACGCCACTTCACTCGTTCACCTCTTCACTGCTTCACCTCTTCACCACTTCACCCGTTCACCATCTTGCGCTTGACAATCTCCAATACATAAGTTAAAAGTTATATAACTGTAAAGTTATGGAAGCTCTCGACCATACCTTCGCCGCCCTCGCCGACCCCACCCGGCGCGCCATCCTGGCCCGCTTGGCCCAGGGCGAGACCACGGTGCTCGAACTGGCCAAACCCTTCGCCATGAGCCAGCCCGCCATCTCCCGGCACCTCAAGGTCCTGGAGACCGCGGGCCTCATCGAACGGCGGATCGAGGGAACCAAACGCCCCTGCAGGCTGGCCCGCGCCGGCGTCGACGCCGCCGACCGCTGGCTAGATCTCCTGCGCGCCGCCCTTGAGCAGAACTACCGGCGCCTGGACGCCGTCCTCGCTGCCATGAAACCCAACACACCCCAGGAGGAAAAGTCATGAGCTTGAGCCTGAAGACCGAAGGCGATCAGCACATCATCGTCACCCGGCACTTCGCCGCCACGCCCGAGATGGTCTGGCGCGCCCACATGGAACCGGAACTGATCCAGCGCTGGCTCCTCGGCCCCGAAGGCTGGACCATGCCCGTCTGCATCAATGAGGCTCGACCCGGCGGCAGGGTCCGCTACGAGTGGGCCCACCCCACCCGCCCCGGCTTCCACATCGAGGGCAAGATCCTTGAGGTCGAGCCATACCACCGCATCGTCCACGTCGAGCGCATGTTCCTGCCCGATCCCACCCCGGAAAACCACGTCGTGACCGAGTTCACGCCCGACGGCCACGGAACCCTGATGACCATGCGCATGACCCTCCCGGATCCCGAGACGCGCCGCCAGATGCTCGCCTCCGGCATGGACAAAGGCATGGAAACCAGCTACGCCCGGCTCGATGCCCTGGCCGCTCCGGCACCCCTCGCCTCCTGAACCCCACCCACCCTTGCGCGCCGCGCGGCCGTCCCTCAGGGCAGCCGGACGGCGCGCCTCTCGGCTCTCGCTTCTCGGCTCTCGCTTCTCGGCTCTCGCTTCTCGGCTCTCGCTTCTCGGCCCTCGGCTCTTGGCCCTTTTCTTGTCAAGTCCCCTCTCTCGGAAAATCGTCGTAACCCGCACAAAACAAACGAAAGAAAGTTGAAAATAGTTTGGGGCCTAATTCTTCGAACCTGCCATACTGAATTCAGATCGGAGAACCGCAACGCCCGCAGGGTACGCGTCACCCGCAACTCGAGACGCAACTCGCAACTCACCACTCACCACTCGAGACTCGCAACTCGCAACTCGCAACTCACCCCCCCTCCCCCTATGTAGATTTCGCCCTATATTCTCCGTCATGAAATCGCAAGTGCCACGAAAAGAACGACTTACATCAAGCTTTTTAGCAAAGAAAAGGCGAAACCGGCCATTTTGGCGGCTCAGATTCCAAAGCACTTACGCGACTGATATAAAGATTTGTCATAAAGGCGAGAGCCCGAGCGCGGTTTCCGCGCAAACTGCGAGCAAGCATTCCTCACCGCGCAACCGCCCGCGCCTCTTTTGACCTGGTCAAACCGCCCCCGACGTCCTCCAACTGGACCAGGATCTGCCCTAAAACCTGCTCGACAGGCCCGGTTCTGCGGCCCTTTTACGGCACTGCCCTCTCTCCCGCGCTGTAAAAAAATGTTTACAAAACATGACCAAATCGTCATGTTTTTCCTTTCGTCCTACGAAAACTTCTTGCACTCCCATCCGCTCATCCGGCACCAAACCCCGCTACATTCGAATCGAAACCAGTGATCTCCGCCCTGCGCGGAGCTCGGCTTCCCCTCCCATCAGTAGCTGGGGTCTCCGGGGCGCACGTCGCTCGAACAGCCGCGCGCGCGCTCGCGGGAAACGTGTGTCTGCTGTCTTGCATGAGTTGAAAATCAAGGAGATTTCCGTGAAAAGGTCCCTCCTGTTCACTTGCCTCGGTGTGTGTTTCTCTGTGACCGCCGCCTGCGCCGCCACGCAGCCGGAACTGCGCGAGCTACCCGTCTTCGCCAGCTCCAACCACGTCCTCGACATCCAGGTCATCGCCACGGCCAGGCCCATCCATCTCGGGGAAGTCGCGACCGAGGGCTGGGTCTACACCGTCTGCTACCGCAAAGACGCCCTCGGCGACGCCTGCCCCGACAACCCGCGAACCTCCTCCGAATACGGAGGCATGTGGCTGAAGCTCCAGCAGGGCGATCACCTCAAGATCCACTTCCTCAACCAGCTGCCGCCCGCCCCGCCCGACGCCGACCACCTCAACGACCCCATGGGCGCCATGCTGGCCGCCAACCCCACCAACCTCCACACCCACGGCCTCATCGTCGAGCCGCGCCGGGCCACCGCCGCCGATCCCACCTTCGGCGACTACGTCTACGTCCTGGCCTACCCGCCCGGCAAGAAGCCCGGCATGACCACGCCCGGCCTCGAGACCACCGAGCGCGCCATCGACTACGACATCTACATCCCGCAGGACCACCCCTCCGGCGCCTATTGGATCCACCCCCACGTCCATGGCCTCGCCCTCAACCAGCTCAGCTACGGCCTCGCCGGCGTCATCACCGTGGGATCGCCGGAAGACTACCTGGCCGGGCCGGGCGTCCCTGCCGGGCTCGCTCCCGGCGTCACGGTCCGCAACATGCTCCTCAAGGACATCGAGGTCCGGGCGGACGGAACCGTGCTCTCCCAGGAAGATCCCGGCTTCTGCAATCCCACCGAAGCCGGAGAGTCCTCCCCGCGCGACGGCGCCTGCCCCGGTCAATCCGGTCCCCCCGGCGCCGCCGGGCCCAGCTACGCCGGCGGCAACTGGTTCTTCACCATCAATGGCCAGGTCTACCCCACCATCCACGTCAGCCCGCAAGGCGAGATCTGGCGCATCTGGTCCGCCTCCGGTTCGCGCACCTATCAGCTCCAGCTGCAGGATCCGGCTACCGGCAAGTCGCTTCCGTTCCAGGTGCTCGCCGTCGACGGAATAACTCTTGACTGGAACAGCGATCCTGCCGCCACCGCGCGGGCGACCGGCGGCAAGGTCCGGCCGGTGACCTGCCCCGCCCACCTCGCCGGCACTCGCGCCGTCTGCGCCAACAGCCTGCACATGATGCCTTCGGCGCGCGCCGAGATCTGGATCCCGCCCGCCGCCGCTTCCCGGTCGGCGGTCCTGGTCACCGACCACTACAGCACGGGACCCGCCGGCGACGACTGGCCTTACGTGCAGCTCGCCGCGGTCGAGTTCCCCGCGCAGCCCGCCGGAAAAAGCGGCGCCCTCACCGTCAGGCCCGTCGTTCCGGCCCTCTTGGCGAAAACCGGCATCCTCGGTTCTAAAGTCAAGATCGACGGAGGTCCCGCCGGCGAGCTCGCCCTCGACTCCGCCAGCCAGACCGCGGCAAAACTTGCCCCGGCCTCGCAGGCGCAGCTCCTCGAACACCTTCTTTCGCTCAGCGCGCCGGCCAACATCCAGAGCGCTCCCTGTGAGTCTCTTCCTCCCGGGCACCGCCGCCGCATCTTCTTCGGCCTTCCCGCCTCCAACCCCGACGGATTTGGACTGGGCTACGAGGAGGCCGACGCCAAGGGCCGGCCGGTTCCCGGAACCTTCCGCGACATCGCTCCCTTCGACCCTGCCATGATCGACGTCTGCCTTCCGCTCGCCGCCGGCAACGCCACCGCGACCGAGGTGTGGGAACTGGTGAACGTCTCCGGCGAGGACCACAACTTCCACATCCACCAGACAAAGTTCCGCGTGCTGGGCGACAAGCCGACCGACGCTCCCCCCGATGCCCTCATGGATAACGTGCCCCTTCCCCACGGAAGCGACCCTTGCGACGGCTCCATCGCCACCTGGCGCTCCGGCAGTTGCAAAGTCGCCCCCGTGCTGGTGAGCATCCCGTTCTCAGAGGTGGGCGACTTCGTGTATCACTGCCACATCCTCGAGCACGAGGACGGCGGCATGATGGCTCACATCCGCGTCGTCCCTGCGAAGTAGCCCTCAGCAGCGAGCCCGTATCTGCTCCGGAAACGGGCTCGCTGCCGGACGCGTGCGACGCGGCCGGTTCTCAAGCGGGCGCCGGGTCAAAGGGCTGCGAGGACGTGGTTGCGTCGCCTGAGCATCGCGACAATGCCAAGCGATACCAGCACGCAGAGCAGTGCGAAGAGGAATGCGCTGGCGTATCCGAACGCGCCGATCACCGTTCCGGCGATCGGGCCGACCAGGAAGAACGATACGTCGGAGAAGCCGGTATAGACTCCGAGAGCCGTCCCGCGATTCTTTTCGGGAACCCGCCGCACCGCCTCCACGCCGACCGCGGGGAAGACGAGTGCGAACCCGAATCCCGTGACCGCCGCGGCCGCCATCGCCACCCAGGGCGAATGCGCCAGCCAGAGCGTCAGCACTCCCAGCGACTCCACGCTCAGGCAGGCAAGGGCCACCGGATATCCGCCGAATCGCTCGATCGTGTGAATGAACAGCAGCCGCGCCGCAATGAAGGTGATGCCGAAAGCCGTGAGGCACAGTGCGGCGCCCTGCCAGTGACGGCTGGCGTAGAAGAGGGTGACAAAGGTCGCGAGCACGCTGTATCCCACGCCGCCCAGGGCCAGTGCGATCCCGTGCGGGGCCACGCGGCCCAGCACGCTCTGGAAGGGCAGGTGCTCGCCGGCAACCACCGGGACCGCCCGCTTGCCTATGGCGAACAGAACGCTGCCTCCGCAGACCGCCGCCGTCAGGAAGCCCAGCGACGCGAGGCCGAAGTGCGTCTCCAGCACCACGCCGAACGGCGCTCCCAACGCCAGCGCCCCGTACGTGCTGATGCCGTTGAACGAGATCACCTTGGCCGTATTCTGCTGGCCCACCGCGCTGATGCCCCAGAGGGTTGCGCCGGTGGAACCCAGGCTCTCGCCCACCCCCAGGGCAAGCCGGCTGCCGATCAGGCAGACAAAGCTTAGCCAGGGTGTGCCGTGCAGCCACGCTGCGGCCACCAGGAGCGCACCGCTTCCGGCGCACATCGCCATACCCCAGATCACGGCGATCTTGGCGCCCGCGTGATCGGAGATGTGGCCGGCCCACGGCCGGCTGAGGAACGTGGCGATGTACTGGACGCTGATCACCAGTCCGGCGAGGGCCGCGCTGAAGCCCATACGCAGGTGCACGTACGCCGGCAGAATCGCCAGAGGGAGCCCGATGGCCAGGTAGACGATGAACGTAAACGAGGTGTAACCGACGATCTGCCCGGTAAGGCCGGAACGCGGCGGCGGCCCGCCAATCGGTTCGGACGCGGAGATTGCGTCGTTTGGGGAGACTAATGTACGGATCGTGGTGCTTTTGTGGATCGTGGTGCTCAAACTCCAGTATATCGGAGCCCAATTTTCGCGCCCACGCCGGCCGTGCAACGTACACGTAAACTGGAGAGGGTGAGCTCTGCCTTCCATGTCGAGAACTTCGGTTGCCGCGCGGCTCGCGCCGACGGCGAGGCGGTGGCGGAGCGGCTCCGTGCGCGCGGGCTGGTGGAACGGGGGCCCTCGGCCGCAGACGTGGTGATTGTGAACACCTGCAGCGTCACCGCGGAGGCCGATCGTTCGGCGCGCGCGTTCATTCGCCGCACCCACCGGCAGAATCCCGACGCCCGGATTCTGGTGACCGGCTGCTATGCCCAGCGCGCCCCGGCAGAATTGGCCCGTATGGAGGGCGTTGCAGCGGTGGTCGGCAACAGCCACAAGGCGCTGTCGCCGGAGATCGCCATGGATCTGGCGGCAGGCGCGGCTCCCTCGCACTTTGTCTCCCTGGGTACCCTGCTGCATCAGGGCGCGGAGCAGGCGGCTCCCATCTGGGCCGACGACCATTTCGCGCACTCCTTCCTCGAAGAGGCGGAGCTCGTTCCCGGCTCGCAGACCCGGCCCAACCTGAAGATCCAGGAGGGCTGCGGCAACCGGTGCACCTTCTGCGTGATACCCCAGACGCGCGGACGCTCCCGAAGCCTGGCGGCGGACTCGGTGCTGGCGCAGGTGCGGAGCTTTGTGGCCGCCGGCGGAAACGAACTGGTGCTCTCCGGAATCAACCTGGGCCGCTGGGGCCGCGACCTGCCGGCAGCGGAAGGCGGAACGCGATCTCTGGCGAAGCTGGTCCGGCAGATCTTCGCGGAGACCAGCCTGCCGCGCCTTCGGCTCAGCTCCATTGAGCCGATGGATTGGGACGCCGACCTGCAGGCGGTGATTCGCGACCACGCCGGGGGGCGGTTGGCGCGCCACGCGCACCTCCCACTGCAGTCGGGGTCGGATGCGGTGTTGCGCCGCATGCACCGGCGGTACCGGCCATGGCATTACGAGAAGAAGGTGTCGGAACTTCTGGACGCATTCGGTCCTGATCTGACCCTTGGCGCCGATGTCATGGTGGGGTTTCCAGGAGAGACCGATCAGGAGTTTGAGGAGACGTGTCGGCTGATTCGCGATCTTCCCTTCGGGTACCTGCACGTCTTTCCCTTTTCGGCGCGGCCCGGAACGCGGGGATGGGCGATGCACGCCGAGACGCCGGTTCCCCCGAAGGTGGCTGCCGAGCGGCACGCGGCTCTTGTCACACTCGGTTGTGACAAGACGCTCGTCCACCGTCGCCGGTTTCTGGGGCGCGTCCTGAGCGCCGTCACCTTGAATACGTCCGAGCGTCTCTCCGCGGCCGGCCGCACGAGTGCCCTGACGGACAATTTTCTGCCTGTGGAAATCGCGGGAGTCGTCGAGGCAAATCGATTGACCGATGTTGCGATCACCAGCATCGGGGCGGACGGCGCCCTGACCGCGTGCGCAGCTCTCTGAGGGGCCGGCGAACCCATTCGAGCTAGACGGACAAGTTCTCCAAACCACTGCGGAGATGAGCCTTACTACTACATCGGAAGTTTTTTCGGATGTAAATGGTTTCTTTTATCTGCGTCTTGACAGGCAATGCAAACAAGCGCAGGATGGGCTTAACTGACGTTGTGGGAAAAGGGTCCCTAACTCGATGAGGACCGCGATTCCCCAGTAAGCACCCGATCCCTTGATCCATTTCCCCCGGCTGACCTCACGTTTGCGCGAGGTGAGTGAATGGTTGTCACGACTCAGGAATACGGTCGCGAAATCGTTGGGCTGCGTGTTGGCGCGGCCAATGCACGCAAATACTTTCCCAGAGATCTGAGTGCGGTGGAACTGCTTCTGGGCGATCTCCGCATTCAATGCGAACTGTCGTCTCACTTCTGGGACAGCCAACCCGAGATTCGAGATCCCCGGTTGGGAGCATGGTTGAAGTACAAGGTGTCTCGGGTAGGTACGAACCGAAAATCGCTGTCTCTGGCACTGGAGCAGGCTGGAGCGAATGCGTTTCGGCTGCGGTGGGTCCCTTTCTCTTCGGAGCGCATGGTTGCCCCGAAGAGAACAACGAGGATGGTCCCGGCCGCTGTTTGATCGAATTTGAGCTGCGCGCACGACTCTCGCGGCTCTGCCTTGGAACGACTCTACGCACGAGAACGACTCGCACGAGAACGTAACCAGACGGCAGTGCACCGGAAACTCCGGGCCTCGATGGGGCCCGCGCAGGTTCACCGGTGATCCTCAAAGGAGAAGTCGATGAGAGCGACACGTATTCCCAACGAAATGGAGACGAAGGCAGCGGAGGCCTTGAACTCGCTTCTGCACCAGGTTTCATCCATCAAGACCCGCGACATCAAGTTTCAGCCGGCCCGCCGCAAGTCCGATATTCTCGCCGACATTGATGTTCTCGGACGGAGTCACCGCCTGGTGTGCAACGTGGCCGACGGCCAGCCGGACGATGTGAAGCGCGCTCTGCAGAAGCTGCGCACCTGTGCCGATGGGAAGAAGACCGACGCGACGCCGGTGCTGATCGCGCCCTACCTTTCTCCGCAGGACCGGGAGATGTGCGCGAAGAACCGGGTTGGGTTCGTCGACCTGGAGGGCAATGCCCGGTTGACCGTGGACGAGATCTTTATCGGCAAGCGCTCGGTGCGCAGTGTTGCGGCTCCGGGACATCCTACCCGCCTGACCGCGTAGCCGGCGTCTGGTCCGGCGGCGCCCGCAACACTGCCTGGGCCTCGGCGCTCCGTGGAGCGAAAGCCGCTTCACGGAGCTTGCTGCGAGGCGCATCCGGCGACAGCCGCAAACACAACCAAACAGATGCTATACTCAGGGGTGCGTTCGCCCGCCGGCGGCGAGAAGGGCCCATGCTGAGGCCGGCGCGAACAGTTCTGGAGGAGCACCATCGCTTTCGATAAACGAGCAGCAAAGTCCTTTATTCGCATCAACGACCGTATTCGCTCGCGCGAGATCCGCGTCATCGACGAGAACGGTGAACAGCTTGGAATCCTGCCCCCCTTTGAGGCGCTGAAGATCGCCCGGGAGCGCGGTCTGGACCTGGTGGAAGTGAGTCCAAACGCCGTACCTCCGGTATGCCGGATTCAGGACTATGGCCGTTATCTGTACGAGAAGGAAAAGAGCGAGCGCGCGGCCCGCAAAAAGCAGAAGGTCATCGTCATCAAGGAAGTGAAGTTCTCGGTCACGGTGGACGAACACGATTACCAGACCAAGAAGAACCAGGCGGTTCGCTTTCTGACCGAAGGCGACAAGGTGAAGGCCAGCCTGCGTTTCCGCGGCCGCCAGATGGCGCACCGCGAGCTTGGCTACAACATCATCAACCGGCTGATCCAGGATATCGGCGATGCGGGGGTGGTGGAGTTTATGCCGCGCATGGAAGGCACCATCCTTCACGCGATCCTGGCGCCCTCAAAGAAGCAGGAAGCCGCCAAGCCCAAGCCGCAGGCGCCCGCGCCGCAGCAGGCTGCCCCGGCCGTTCAGTAGGCGGGAGAATCTTATGGTGGGACAGGGCCGCCCTTCGGGGCGGCCTTTGTGTTGGGTCAGTGCGAACAACTGCCGCGGCGGACATAGGCGCGAGGGGAAGGGTGTGCTAGACTCCGTGCCGTCATGAAAACTGCACTTCGCCTGCTGTCTGTCGTTTTTCTCGTACCGCTGCTTGTAAACGTTGTCATCGCGCAGGGTGGAAATGCGCCTCATCTGGAGAAGCGCGGCGCCACCACGCAGCTGATCGTGGACGGCCAGCCCTTCCTGGTTCTCGGCGGGGAACTGCACAACTCCTCCTCCTCGAACCTGGAGTACATGAAGCCGCTGTGGCCGAAGCTGGCCGCCATGGGACTGAACACGGTGATTACGCCGCTGAGCTGGGAGCTGATCGAGCCGCGCGAAGGCTCCTACGACTACGCCCTTGTGGACGGGCTGCTGGCGCAGGCACGCGAGGCGCACGAGCGCGTGGTGTTTCTTTGGCTGGCAAGCTGGAAGAACGGCATGTCGAGCTACGCGCCGGTGTGGGTGAAGCAGGACAGCAAGCGGTTTCCGCGCGTTGTGATCCATGGTAGGGAGATTGAGGTCTTCAGCCCGATGAGCGCAGCGACCCAGGAGGCGGACGCGCGAGCGTTCGCGGCGCTGATGCGCCACATCAAGGAGGTGGACGCGCAGCACACCGTGATCATGATGCAGGTGGAGAACGAGGTGGGGGTGCTGGGCGACTCGCGCGACCGCTCGGAGGCCGCGAACCGGGCGTTTTATTCGCCGATTCCGGCAGAGCTGACCAGCTACCTGGCGGCGCATCGCGAGAGCCTGTACCCAAGCCTGCGGGCGTTGTGGGAGGCGAACGGCGCGAAGACATCCGGTACCTGGGCGCAGGTCTTTGGCGATACGCCCAAGGGCGACGAGATCTTCATGGCCTGGCACTATGCGCGTTTCATTCAGGCGGTCATGGCCAAGGGCAAACAGGCCTACGATCTCCCGATGTATGTGAACACCTGGCTGGGAAGCGAGGAGGCGATTCCGGGGACGTTTCCGAGCGGATGCCCGGAGCCCTGGGTAGTGGATGTGTGGAGAGCTGCCGGGACTGCGATCGATCTCTACTCGCCCGATCTCTACGCTTCCGAGTTCGAGGAGTGGAGCCGGCGGTATCACCGCGCGGGCAATCCCTTGTTTATGCCGGAGACCCGCGGCGGGAATGCGGGGGCGGCGAACGTGTTCTACGCGCTCGGGGAAGAGGCCGGTATGGGGTTCTCGCCCTTCGCGATCGAGGATGCGACGGATCCGAAGAGCGAGCTGGCGGATAGCTACCATGCACTGGCCAGCATTCTGCCGCAGCTGGCGGAGCACCAGGCCTCCGGGGACGCGCACGGCTTTGTGCTGAGCAAGCAGCATCCGGCGGTGGATTTCACCATGAACGGGTATGCGCTCCACGTGCAGCTCGACGACCTGTTTGGGGATCGCGCCGAGAATGGGTACGGCTTGATCCTCGGGGACGGGAAGGATCAGTTCCTGGGCCTGGGGCGCGGGTTCAAGGTCACCCTCCGGGCGGAGCATGAAGCCGACCGTCCGGTGGGAATCGGCGCCGTGGACGAGGGGTGGATGGAAGAAGGGAAGTGGGTGCCGGGGCGGCGGCTGAACGGGGATGAGAACGACCAGGGGCAGAGCTGGCGCTTTGATTCCCGGGGTGTTCACCTGGAGAAGGTGAGCCTGTACCGGTTCGAATAAGCGGTCGGGACCAACCGCCGTGGCACTAAAACCGGGCTTGCGCTATACTGGTTGAAGCCTCAAAGAGGAAGGGAAGTCCCTGTCTCCTCAGGCTTTTCCGGAATCGGCGTCAAGCGGATTCCCGTAGAGAAAAACAATGCCCAAGTTGAAGACTCATTCGGGCGCGGCCAAGCGCTTCAAGAAGACTGGCACCGGTAAGATCAAGCGGGGCCATACGAAGGTGCGGCACATCCTTACGTCGAAGTCCCCGAAGGCGAAGCGGAAGCTCGGTAAGAGCGCCATTGTCGCCGACGGCGATCACGCGAAGGTCGCGCGCATGATTCCCTACGCCTGATCGTTGCGTCTCCCTTGCGGGAGCGCTTCCGGGCCTCGGTGGAGAGGCCCCCGGCTCCGAAAGAGAGCCGAGAGATCAAGGCTTGAACGAGCGAGTGAAGAGGTTGAACGCCGGCCCGGCTTTGGGTCAGGCTCTCCTGCCTCCAGCCGCGTAGACCACGTAACCAAACGGAGATTGCACCATGCCCCGCGTAAAACGCAGTACCAAGCGGAGTGACCGCCGCAAGAAGATTCTGGAAAGGGCCAGCGGTTACTTCCTTACAAAGTCGAAGCTCTACCAGGCTGCCCAGGAAGCCGTGGAGCGCGGACTCAAGTTCGCCTACACCGGCCGCAAGCAGAAGAAGCGCCAGTTCCGTTCCCTCTGGATCGTGCGCATCTCGGCTGCCTGCAAGCTGAATGGCACCAGCTACTCCCAGTTCATCAACGGACTCAAGAAGGCTGGCATCGGCCTGGATCGCAAGATCCTGGCGGATATTGCCGTGCACGACGCCGCCGGCTTTACCAAGCTGGTGGAGCAGGCGAAGGCCGCTCTCACCAGCGCCGCAGCCGCCTGAGCCAGAGTCCGCTCATCTTTGCGACGGCCTGAAGCTCAGCTTCAGGCCGTTTTCTTGTGCCGTTGTTCCTTTCTTTGAGAACCGCAGAAACCCTGCGGAGTGGATACGCATGGCAAACGAAGAGATTCTCCATCTGAGTTCCTTCGACGACGAATCGTTGAATGCGGCTTTCGCGGCGCTTGAACAGCGGGCGAGGGCAGACGCGGCCGCGCTCGACGGACCCGAATCCATGGAGGCGTTCCGGCTGCGCTGGACGGGTCGCAAGCAAGGGCGGCTGAACGATGTCTCCGGCTGGCTGAAGGCCGCGCCGCCGCAGGCGAAGAAGTCGGTGGGCGAACGATTCAAGAGCCTGAAGGACCTGGTGGAGGGCCTGCTTGACGCGGCTGCGAGCTCCGGTCCCACGGACGCGGCACCGGCCGCGGAGGCCATCGATATCACGCTGCCGGGGACTCAGCGGCTCGTCGGCGCGGAACATCCGATCACCAAGACCCTGCATGAGATTGTTTCGGTATTCGCTGCGCTGGGGTATTCGGTCGGGGTGGGTCCGGAGGTGGAGACGGACTACTACAACTTCGAGAGCATGAATTTTCCGCCGGGCCACCCCGCGCGCGACACGCAGGACACGCTGGTGATCGCCAACCAGGAGAAGCGGTCTCTGCGGGACCGTTTGCTGCTGCGGACCCACACGTCGCCCGTGCAGATGCGCACCATGGAGCGGCAGCCGCCGCCAGTGCGTATCGTGATTCCCGGAAAGGTCCATCGGAATGACGCCGCCGACGCGACGCACTCGCCCATCTTCCACCAGGTGGAGGGCCTCTGCGTGGACACCAACATCACCTTCAGCGATCTGAAGGGCACGCTCGATCACGCCATGAAGGCGCTGTTCGGCTCGGCGGTCAAGACGCGCTTCTTTCCTTCGTTCTTCCCCTTCACCGAGCCCTCGGCCGATGTGCAGATCAGCTGCATCTTCTGCGGCGGCAAGGGCTGCCGCAAGTGCAAGCAGTCGGGTTGGATCGAACTGCTGGGCTGCGGCATGGTCGATCCCGCGGTGTTCGCCTTCGCGGCAGAGAAGCAGCCCGCCTACGATCCCAGGAAGATCTCCGGATTCGCGTTCGGCATGGGCGTGGAGCGCATAGCCATGATGAAGTACGGCATCAGCGAGATCGGGCAATTCTATGCTGGAGATATGCGGTTTCTGGGGCAGTTTGTTTAGCGAGCTAGCTGCGCTTTGCGCGGTAGCAAGTTAGCGAGTTAGCGTATGACCAGAACAAGGCACTATCGCGATCTAATCGCGTGGCAGAAGTCGATGGAATTGGCGCGTGCCATATACGGGGCAAGCGAGGAATTCCCAAAGTCGGAGACCTTTGGCCTGCGAATGCAGCTTCGCCGCTCCGCAGTGAGCGTTGCGAGCCATATAGCAGACGGGCACGGAAGGCTCACCGATGTTGAAAACCGCAAATGCTTGAGTGCAGCGCGAGGTGCGCTCAACGAATTGCAAACTCAAACTGAATTGGCGACCAGTCTCAGCTTCATTGCGCCGGCATTGGCAGAGCAGCTGTTAGACCTTTCCGTCGAAGTTGCAAAGCTCATGAATGGCCTGCTCGGGGTGCTTGAGAAAGAAACTCGCTGACCTGCTAACTTGCGATCGCGCGCGAGCGCGGCTAACTCGCTGAAAGAGCATCAATGTGAAAATCCTCACCAAATGGCTTAGAGCCTACCTTCCGGAACTCGCTGCAGACGACGCGCAACTCGCCGAAGACCTCACGCTCCGCGGGATCGCGGTGGAAGGCGTATACGATCTCGGCGCGGGCAAAGGGTCGTTGTACGAGATGGACATCACCACGAATCGCGTGGACGCCATGAATCATTACGGCGTAGCGCGCGAGGCGGCGGCGATTTACGGTCTGACGCTGGCGCCGCTGTCGTATCCGTTGCCGGACGCGCGAAGCGCAGGGCAGGCGTTTTCCGTGCGCATCGAAGACGAGGCGGGCTGCGGCCGATTCACCGCGCGCGTTCTGCGCGGCATCACCATTGGCGAATCACGCGACTGGTTCCCGGGCGCGGAGGTCGCGACCTATTTCTCGCTGCTGGAGCAGAAGAAGATCTCCAACGCCGTGGATGCTTCCAACTTTGCGTGGCTGGCGATGGGCCAGCCGACGCATGCGTTCGATCTCGACAAGATCGAGGGCGGCATCGTGGTGCGGCGTGCGCGGAAGGGCGAGAAGCTGAAGACGCTGGACGGCGTAGAGCGCGCGCTCGATCCCGAGGACCTGGTGGTTGCGGATCACGCCAAGCCGCTCGGACTCGCCGGAGTGATGGGCGGGTGGGATTCGATGATCACCCCCGAGACAAAGAATGTGCTGGTCGAGGCGGCGTGGTTCGATCCCATGATCGTGCGCCGTACCGCGCGCCGCCATGGCCTTCATACCGACGCGAGTCATCGCTTCGAGCGCGGCGCAGACTTCAACGCTGCTCCCGTGGCGTCTGCGCTGGTCAGCAGCATTCTGCTCGCGAATGGAGGGTGGATTGAGGGGGATCTGGTCGACGTTCGGGTCGCGTCGGCCGAGGCGCGCATCGTGCATCGCCCAGCCATCGCGCTCGCGCTGAGTGAAGTGCAGCGCATTCTGGGAAAGACCACCGCTCCGGAAGGAATCACAGCATCCACCGTGGAGAGTGTTCTGCCCGCCCTGGGATGCACGCTCGCGCACCAGCGGGGAACGGAGCCCGCGGCGTCGGGGAAAAATCCGACCTGGCTCGTCTCGCTCCCTACCTGGCGGCTCGATCTCGAGCGGGAGATTGATCTCATCGAAGAGATCGCGCGCGTCTATGGCTACAACGGCTTCGCCAACACTCTGCCTGCCTTCGGAGAAGGGGTGCGGGCTCTGCCCTGGGCAGAGAGCGAGTCGGCGCTTCGCCGCACCATGCAGGCAGCCGGTTTCCATGAGGCCATCGGCAGCACCTTTTGCTCCGCGGCAGATGCGGCGCTCACCGCGCCCCAACCCGGCCAGGTGGTGCCGCTCGGCAATCCTCTGAGCGATGAGGCGGGCGTGCTGCGGCCTTCGCTCCTTCCCGGGATGCTCAGCATGATCGCCGGGAATCTGCATCGCGATGTGGCCGACGTGCGACTGTTCGAGTTTGGCACCGTCTTCAGCGGGACCGTGGAGAAGGTGGAGGAGCGCCCGTCGCTCGCATTCGGGGCAGTGGGCGCCATTCCCGTGCAGAGCGCGTTGCATCCTCCGCGCATGATCGATTTTCACGACCTGAAAGGCGTGGTTGAGCAGCTGTTAAGCCGCTTCCAGGTGGAAGCGATCTACTTCGATCGGTTCCCGGCGGAGGCGGGGTTAACGCCCGCGTGGCTGCATCCCTACCGGGCGGCGCGCATCGCGGTGGACGGCACCACGGTGGGGTGGTTCGGGCAGTTGCATCCCAGGGAAGCTGCGGCGCGCAAGCTGAAGCAGAGTGTGCTGCTGGGGGAGATCGCGCTGGATCGTCTTTACCGTCTGCCGCTGCGCAAACCCTCTGCGCCGGAGATTTCGCGTTTCCAGCCGGTGCGTCGCGACTTCTCGCTGGTCCTGAACGACAGCACGCCGTGGGAACAGATCGACCGCGCCATCGCGGCTTTGCAGATGCCCGAGCTGGTGGACTGGCGGGCGCGCGAGGTCTTCCGGGATCCGAAGCTTGGATCCCGCGAATACTCGCTTCTGCTCGGAGTCACCTTCCAGGCTCCCGATCGCACGTTGCGGGAGGAGGAACTGCAGGCGTTCCAGGCGGGCGTGATCGAGGCGGTTGGTTCGGCCGGCGGCCGTCTTCGCACTTGAAATTTCCACGGCGACCCGGGGCTATACTCGAACCAGTGCGATTCGCACGGAGGTATTGTCGATGTCGGAGTTTTCCTTCCCCGAGGTTGCCGAAGAAACACGGAACGAGCACCAGCCGCAGAACGGCGCGGAGCCCGGCACCCTTGCGTTGAGTGCAGACGAGTTCTCGGCTCTGGAAGAACGGGTTCTGCGCGCAGTCAATCTGGTCAAGCGCGAGCGTCTCGCCAAAACCGAGGCGGAGGAGCGGGCCACCGCCGCTGAAGCCAGAATTGCCGAGCAGAATCAGGTCACGGAAAACCTGACGCGCGAGAAGGAGAACCTGCAGAAAGAGATCGAAGTCCTCCGCTCCGAGCGCGATCAAGTGCGGCAGCGGGTGGAACGGCTCCTGTCGCAGCTGGATTCCCTGGAGGCTTGAGGGATTGATGGAACAAGGCGCTACCAATTACGTCACCGTCGAGATCTACGATCAGACCTATCACCTCTCCGGCCAGGATGCGGAACACATCCGCTCCCTGGCCGCACAAGTGGACGCCAAGATGCGTGCGGTTGCCGCGCAGGGACGCACGGTCGATTCGTTGCGCGTGGCAGTCCTGGCCGCGCTCAATCTTGCCGACGAGCTCTCCCAGGCGACCGGGACCGGGGCTGCCGCGCGGGTCGGCCATGCACGGGCCAGCAGCCTGCGCGGCCTTCTCGACGAAGTTCTGGAAGAGGAGCGAAAGACCGCTTCCTAAGCGTTCTTCCCGTGCTGCCACGTTCTCGGAATCCCGTCGTGTCCCCAGACTCCCCGAACCTCTTCCCTCCTGCTGCATCCAAAGAGGAGAGAGCAGTCGTTGCGGGTGCCGGCGGGGTCCTAGCATAGTTCGCAGTCCGCGCACAAGACTTGCAATTCCTCGCGGAGACCCATACTATCCGCAATAGAAACCGGCCTGCAAAGCAGGTGGGTGATCAACGCTGGTTGAACCTACATTCATTGAACAGGAGCTCGACTCGACAATCGGTTCTGTGTGCCGTGTCCGCCAGTCCGGAATGCCTAATGAACCGCGGGGAGCTCCACCGTCTTAGGACGGGTTCACCGGCGCATCGCCTACGGCCCCGTGGGTCGGCTTCTTCCTTTTTGGGCTGATGCCCTGGCCTGAGTCCATGACGTATTCTCGACTCAGTGCATCCCGTACTCTTCCATCTCGGCGCGCTCTACATCCCAAGCTACGGGGCTATGGCGGCACTCGGCGTGCTGTTCGCATTGGCGCTGGCGCAGCGGAATGCGCGATCGGCCGGCATTGCGCCTCATCAGATATGGAACCTCTGCGTGCTGGCGCTCTTCGGCGCTCTCGTCGCATCGCGCCTGCTCCTGATCGTCATGAACTGGCGTGATCTGCTGCGGCATCCGCTGTGGCTGCTCGGGTTGGCGACTATTCATCATCCGCTTCTTGCGGCGGCCGGCGGCCTCATCGGTGTCCTGATCGCGGGTGTTTACGCGCGCTGGCAACGACTGTCGATTGCCAATACGGCTGATGTCCTCGCCGCGCCGCTTGCGCTTGCCTTCGCGTGCGAGCAGTTCGGCGCGCTGCTGGCAGGCTCGGGCTTTGGCAAGGGCGCGCAGGTTCCTTGGGCCATCACCTACACCAACCCGCTCGCGTATCGCTGGAGCGGGGCCCCGCTCGGAATTCCTCTGCATCCCGTCCAGGGCTATACGGCCCTCGCCTTCCTCACGCTGGCGGTCCTCCTGATGGTGTGGCTCCCGGTGCGCAGGCAAGCCGGCGACGTCGCGGGGGTTGGCCTCATGGGCGGCGGAGTCGGCCTCTACGCAACCGAGTTTTGGCGCGATTGGGAGGGACGCGGCGAGGTTCTGCGCGGCGCGCTCGACGGGCCGCAGATAGCTGCGATCCTCCTGGTGATCGGCGGAGCCTTCGCGCTGCGTTCGCGAACTCCCCGCCAGACTGAGCAAGGGACTCCCGCGACGAAGCAGTCTTCCAGCGAGGCCGCGCATGAGTGAGTTTGTCGTGCCGGCTGAGGCGCGCGGCCAGCGTCTCGATCAGTTTCTAGCTACCCAGATCGAAGGCATCAGCCGTTCCCGCGTTCAACTGCTTCTCGAACAGGGCAGCGTGCTCGTCGATGGCTCGCATCCCAAGGCGTCGTTGCGGCTGAAGGGCGGAGAACTCATCGTCGTCGAGGGGGAACCGCGTCCCGCTCCGTTGAAAGCGATCGCGGAGGACATTCCGCTGACCGTCGTCTTCGAAGATGCGGATCTCGCGGTGATCGACAAGCCCGCGGGAATGATGGTGCACGCCGGCTCGGGGCAGAACGAAGATGCGCGGAGCCGGGGCACGCTGGTGAATGCGTTGCTGTTTCACTTCAAGGCGCTCTCCACAACCGGCGGCGAACTCCGGCCCGGGATCGTGCACCGGCTCGACAAAAACACCAGTGGCCTCATCATTGTGGCGAAGAACGACCGCACGCATGCAGCCCTGGCGCGTCTTTTTTCCTCGCGACAGATTCACAAGACCTATACCGCGCTGGTGCAGGGGCATGTCGCGCGCGAGCGGGGGACCATCAGTGCAGCCATCGCCCGCGATCCTCTGCGGCGCACCCGCATGACCACGCAACCGCAGGAGAATGCCCGCTCCGCGATCTCGCACTACGAAGTTGTCCGACGGCTCACAACCCGCTTTGGCAAATTCACCCTGGTGCGCGTTCGTATCGAGACAGGCCGCACCCACCAGATCCGCGTTCACATGGCTTCCCTCGGTCACCCGGTTGTCGGCGATACCTTGTATGGAGCCTCAGGACAGCTGGCCGAGCAGGATCCGCTGCAAACCAGGTCCCGCGCCGCGCGGCGTAATGCCGAACCCGAGCGCCTGCGGCTGGGGAGAAATTTCCTTCACGCGGCGGAGCTTGCCTTTACGCACCCTTCCACCCGCAAGCTCCTGCAATTGCAAGCGCCCCTGCCCGTTGAACTCCAGGCCTTCCTGCACCGCCTGGAGGGTGACCCTGGCGCATCCTCTACGTCGAACTAAAAAGACCAAATCCGTTGATAAAATAGCTCAGACATGATCAAACAGCCTCCTGTGCCGGCGGCCCTTTATCGCCGGAGACCGCTTTTTCTGTGCGCCGCGCTGATCGCGGTCGCCGCCACGACGGCTGCTGCTGCGCAACAGCCGGCCTCCGGGAATCCGCCCGCGCAGCAAGCCCCCGCCCAACCGGCACAGCAGACGACACCTGCGCCAGGCCAGCAGCCGGCCGACCAGCAGCCGGACCAGGCGCCGGACACCGTCTTCCGCATCGGCGCCAACGAAGTCAACCTGATCTTCACGGTCACCGACAAGCACGGCCACTACGTTCCCAACCTGAAGCTGCAGGACTTTGCCCTGCTTGACGATGGCAAGGCCCCCGAAAGGGTGACGTCGTTTCATCAGCAGATCAACCTTCCCCTGCGCGTCGGTATCGTGATCGACGCCAGTACCTCCATTCGCACGCGCTTCGAGTTCGAGCAGCAGGCCGCGATCGAGTTTCTGCTGCAGGTGCTGAAGGCGCGCAGCGATCGCGCCTTTGTCATGGGCTTTGATGTCACTCCATCCGTGACCGCCGACTGGACCAATGACGTGGACAAGCTTGAGTCGGGTGTTCATCGCCTTCGTCCCGGCGGCGGCACCGCGCTCTTCGACGCCGTATACACGGCCTGCCGCGACAAACTCCTGGACACGGCCCGGGGCCAGGAGCCCGTGCGCAAAGCCATCATTCTGATCTCCGACGGCGATGACAACCAGAGCCGCGTGCGTCCTGACGAAGCCATCAAGGAGTGCCAGCGTGCGGAGACGATCATCTACACCATCGACACCAACTGGACGCCCAGCCGCGGCAAAGGCGACAAGGCGTTAGCCGAGATGTCGGAGGCGACGGGCGGGCTGATCCTGTTCCCACCGTCGGCGGAGGAGATGAGCAACAGCTTCAAAGACATTGAGCAGGAGCTGCGCAGCCAGTACGCGCTCACCTACATTCCCGCCGACTTCAAGCCCGGCGGCCCGTTCCGGCCCATCTACCTGTATTGCAACGATCGGCGCTATCAGGTCCGCGCCAAGAAGGGCTACTTCCCCAAGCAATAACATTCTTCCATCCGCTGGCTCCCATCCGCTGGCTCATGGAGTGAGCGGATGGAACCGGCCTTTGCGCGCGTTCCTGATTCGACACGCCCCGCCTCGCGTCGCTCCCGAATTGACAAACGAACTGGTTTACACGATCCGTTCCTCATCCTCGCGCGCTCTACAAGCGATGAAATAGGAGAGCGAGCCGACGGGAGGGTTGCATGATCCGGCAAGCCATATCGTGCGACGTCTGCGGAGCGGAGAAGAAGCAGACCAACCACTGGTTCATCGCCAGCGAACAAGGCGGAGAGCTGCGCGTGAGCGGATGGGGCGCTCGCAATCGGCTGCGGGCCGGAACCAAGCACCTCTGCGGCCAGACCTGTCTTCACAAATTGATGGACGAGTTCATGGCCCGCACGATCGCGGCAAAGACGACAGCACCTCCCGCCGAAGCAGCGGGCGCCGCTGCGCTCAAGCCGCCTGCGGACGTGAGCCTCACCTCGAAGAGCGCTTACCTCGAACATGCGAGTGGCGCGAACGGGTCGGGTCCGACCGCTCCCATCGCCGCATCTCCTCGTAATGTCGTTCCTCTGGCTCTCTCCGGCCCCGCATCCCGCCCTGCGATCGAGGAGAAGAGCCCCGCGCCGGCGCAGCTTCTCGACGAAGTTCCAAACTATGCCTCCCGCCGCTGGCGCGCCGAAGCCTGGGAGCGCGAGCGCGCCCTGCATGCCACGGAACGCCGCGGCGACAGCAGTATCCGCCATCGCAAGGCAGTCTGATCGCCTACTCGGCCGCCTTCTTCGCGAGCAACTCTAGCAGACCCGCCTCGTCCAGCACCGGCACGTTCAACTCGCGCGCCTTGTCCAGCTTGGACCCGGCCTCCTCGCCCGCGACCACGTAGCTGGTCTTCTTGCTCACCGACCCGGCCACCTTTCCACCCGCGGCTTCGATCCGCGCCTTGGCATCCTCGCGTGTCAGGTTGGGCAGGGTTCCCGTCAGAACCAAAGTGAGGCCGGCCAGCTGCGTCGTTCGCTGCTTCTTCTCCGCGGTCATCTTTACGCCCGCGGCTTGCAGGCGCGCGATCAACTCCCGGTTCGCTGGTCGGGCAAAGAAATCCGTGATCGCCGCCGAGATTCGCGGGCCCACCTCCTCCACGCGCTCCAACTCCTCCGCGCTGGCGTTCATGATGGCGTCCATCGATCCGAAGTCCTGGGCGATTGCCTCAGCAGTGCGCTCGCCTACAAAGCGAATACCCAGGCCCATGAGAACCCGCGCCAGGCCCGCGTGCTTGCTGCGTTCGATCTCGGCAAGCAGCGTGCGCGCGGACTTGGCGCCGAAGCGCTCCAGGCTGACGAGTTGTTCTTCCGTGAGGGAGTAGAGATCGGCCACGCTGCGTACCAGCCCCCGATCCAGCATCTGCATCACCGACGCCTCGCCCAGGCCCTCGATGTTCATCACGCCGCGGCTGCCCCAGTGCTCGATGCTCCCATGCAGCAGGGCAGGGCAGTCGGCGTTGACACAGCGATAGTCGGCTTCGCCCTCTTCGCGAACCGCGGCCTGCCCGCACACGAGGCAATGGGTCGGGTAAACGTAACGATCCTTGCCGCGGGGGTGCTCCGCATCCTCTACGATCTCCGCCACCTTGGGTATCACATCGCCCCCGCGCTCCACCTTCACCCAGTCGCCGATGCGCAGCCCCATGCGCTCGATCCAGTCGGCATTGTGCAGCGTGGCCCGGCTGATGGTGGCGCCTCCCACGAACACTGGCTTGAGCATGGCCGTGGGGGTCAGCTTGCCGGTGCGTCCGGTGGTGATCATGATGTCGACCATCTGGGTGACGGCCTGCTCCGCCGAAAACTTGTAGGCGATCGCCCAGCGCGGCGCCCGCCCCGTATAGCCAAGGCGCTGTCTTGTCGCCTGCGCGTCCACCTTTAAGACGACGCCGTCGATGTCGTAACCCAGCGTCTCGCGGCGCTCTTCGGCGGCGTGCACAAACTTCATCATCTCCGCGACGGTATGCACCTTTCCGCGGTGCGGATTCACGCGGAATCCAAGAGCTGTGAGCGCATCGAGCGTCGCCTCCTGGCCGATCGCGAGGTAGTCGCCCCCGGTGAGCAGAAAGTACGCGTACACATCCAGCCGGCGGCGCGCGACGATCCCCGGATCCATGGTGCGCAGCGTCCCGGCGGCCGCGTTGCGAGGATTCACCGCGGGAGAAAGGCCTTCGGCTTCGCGTTCCTGATTCATCTGCTCGAAGGCCTTCTGCGGCATCACCGTCTCGCCGCGCACCTCAAACTCCACGGGAACGCCGGCCTTGCGGAGCCGTTCGGGAGAGATCTTCAAAGGCACGCTGCGGATGGTGCGCACGCTGGTGGTCACGTCCTCTCCCACCTGGCCATCTCCGCGCGTCAAGCTGCGCACCAGGCGCGCTCCGCCGTCAGAAGTACCTTCGTAGTGCAGCGCCAGGCTCAGACCATCCAACTTCAGCTCGCCGGTGTACTCAACGGGCAGATTTCCGGCCAGCTCGTGCACGCGGCGGTCCCAGTCGCGCAGTTCTTCTTCGGTATAGGCATTGTCCAGGCTCAGCATCGGCCGGGAATGGCGGACCTTTTGAAACCCTTCCGCGGGCTTGCCGCCTACCCGCTGGGTCGGCGAGTCCGCCGTAATCAGCTCCGGATGTTCCTCCTCCAGCTTCCTGAGCTCCTTCATCAGCTTGTCGAATGCGGCGTCGGAG
Organism: Acidobacteria bacterium AB60; assembly: GCA_008682415.1. Classification (GTDB taxonomy): domain Bacteria; phylum Acidobacteriota; class Terriglobia; order Terriglobales; family Acidobacteriaceae; genus Telmatobacter. The sequence continues at coordinate 61,517 of VANK01000018.1, forward strand.
ATCTCCGGCGTGTCCAGGACGAAATACATGTGCTCGTGATGCCGAATCTGTTCGCGCAGTTCCTCGGCGCGCTTCGCAGCTTCCTCGCGGCTGTGCCCTTTGCCATCCATGGGCAGGATTATAGGAGGTCGCCCGCATCGCAATCCGAGGGCGCGCAGCGCTGGCGATTCGGTTTTGGTATGGTGGTCACAACGCATGGAGCCACTCACGCACTTTCTTACCGGCGCCTGCCTTGGCCGCGCCGGGCTGAACCGCAAGACCGCCTGTGCCACCGTGGTTGCAACGCTGGCGGCGGAGGCCGCAGACCTCGATATCCTGTGGGGCTTCGACGGCCCCGTGGAAGAGCTCAAGCGCCATCGCGGCATCACCCATACGTTACTGGGCGCTCCGTTCGTAGCCGCCCTCATCGTGGTGGTGATTGGACTCGGTTACAAAGCTCTCGAAAGGCGCCGTGCACGCAAGCGGAAGCAGCCGCCGGAAGCAGACGACCTGCCGCGCTCCCGGCGCAAGCCGCCGTTGCGGTGGGTCTGGCTCTACTTCGTCGCGTTGATCGCCGCGCTGAGCCACATTCTTCTCGATTGGACCAACAACTACGGCGTGCGCCCGTTCTTTCCCTTCAACCCGCGCTGGTACGCCGGCAGCTTCATGTTCATCGCCGAGCCCATCGTGTGGGCACTCCTTCTGCTGGCGCTGATCCTGCCCTGGCTCCTCGGCCTGGCCGATCGCGAGATCGGCGCGCGCCGCCCTCTGTTTCGCGGCCGGGGCTGGGCCCTCTTCGCCTTGTCGGGGGAGTTGGTCCTCGGCTGCTGGCGCTGGGCCGAGCACGCGGAAGCACTCAACCTGATCGGCGGGACTGAAGTCACCACCTCCCGCATCACTCGCGTCGCCGCCGAACCGTACCCCGTCAATCCCTGGCGCTGGCACGGGATCGTCGAGACTTCGGGATTCTTTCAGACCGCCGAAGTGAATACCCGTTCCGGCTCGGTTGAGAGCGATCCCAACCTCGATCTTCTCTACAAGGCGGCGGATACTCCCGCCGTGGAAGCCGCCAAACAGACCCCTCTTGGCAAGGCCTATCTGGATTGGGGGAGGTGGGCCGTGGTCCGCGATCTTGGGCAGGAGCCGATTCCCGGAACGACTGCTCCGCAGCTGCCTGCCGGCCGCACCTGGACCACCGTGGAGTTCAGCGATCTTCGCTTTGCCTACGCCTTTACCGGAACCGGCTCCGCCCGTCCGCCCAATGGCCTGACGGGATTGGTCTACATCCTCGACGGCCGCGAGGACGGGGGCGAATACATCGGCGGCCGTGAGCAAAAATGAACGTCCGGTAGATCGTAGTGCGATCAACTGAATTGTTCATGGCCTGAAATATGGGGGCGGGCAGGTTGACCCTTCCTCTTCCGACCCGCAGAATGAAAGAGAGCTAATCGTATGTATGCCGGTCGTCCGACGGGGACGACGGAGTCTGCCACCCCAGAGGTCGAAATGCCCGCTTATCTGCTGATCCTTGTTGCCATTCTGAGCCGTTTCACGGTTCTCTCTCACACCAGTTGGCTGAACTTTACCGCCGTCGGCGGAGCGCTGCTTTACTTCGGAGCCCGCCGCTCATGGCGCGAGATGCTTGCCCCCCTGGCCGCCCTTATGGCCGCGGACTACGTTCTTACCACGTACGCATACCATTACGAGTTCCGGTGGCAGGGATACATCCCCACCTGGATCTGGTACGTCGCCGCCATGGCCCTCGGCCAGATCCTGTTGCACGCGCGTACCAGCTTCCTTCGTTTCGGCGCTGCTGTCCTTCTGGGTCCGACTTCGTTCTTCCTGATCTCGGACTTCGCGGTCTGGTACGGCGGCACGATGTACCCCCATACCCTGGCTGGTCTTGAAGCTTGCTACATCGCCGCGCTGCCGTTCTATCGCAACGACCTCATCTCCACCACCATCGTGGCCGGCCTCGCCTTCGGCGTCCCGGCGCTGGTCCGCCGCATGCAGCACAGCCAGGCACCGGTGCTGCCCGCGCGCTAATCAACGGCTTCTCGCGACATCCCCGCAGGCTGTTCCAGCCGGTCTCTATTCCAGGGGATGTCGCCAGGTCAACTCGGGCCCTGATGACTGACCGCAGCTCTCCACCCCCTGATCCGTATCGGTTCATTGAAGCGCACATCGACAGCGTGCCCCACCTGGAGGCGCTCATCCTGCTGTGGAACAGCCGCCCGGTCGGATGGACAACCGAGGAGCTGGTCTCGCGACTCTACGTGCCTCCGGAGCAGGTGGACTCCATCGTTCGCGATCTGGCCCGCGCGGAACTCCTCCGCGAAACCGCCTCCTCGCCGTACAAATACGCCTACCACTCCCGGACTCCAGATCAGGATGAGATGATGCACCACGTGGACGCCGCCTACCGTCAAGATCTCGTCCGGATCTCCAGCGCCATCCATCGCAAAGCCTCCTCCGCGGTCCGCGAGTTCGCCCGGGCCTTCCGGCTCAGAAAGGAGCAGGACAAGTGAATGCAACGCTCTACATCCTCACGGCCCTGACCACCCTGCTTTGCGCCATCCTGCTCCTGCGTGCGTACTTCCGCGTGCGTCGTCGCCTCCTGTTGTGGGCTGGACTCTGTTTCGCGTGGCTCACGGTTTCCAACTTCCTTGTCATCGGCGACCTGCTGCTGTTTCCCAGCATCGACCTGTATTCCTACCGTCTGGGCAGCAGCGCCATCGCCATGATCCTTCTGATCTATGGGCTGGTCTGGGAGAGCCAATGACCCAGCTCAGTCCCATTCTGTTCCCCCGGCTGGATGACTTCCTGCTGGGCTTCATCGTCGCCACCTCCCTGGTCGCGCTCCTCTTCTTCATCCGCTTCTGGAAGTCCACCCGTGATCCGCTCTTCCTTGCTTTTGGGATCTTCTTCGCGGTCCAGGGGGTCACCCGGTCGGCCGGCCTGGGCCTGCAACACCCCAATGAAGGCGCGGTCTGGATCTTCGCCGTTCGCCTGCTCTCCGTTCTAGGAGTGCTCGCCGCCATCCTTTGGAAGAACCTCCGTCGCTGAGGCTCATCATCTTCGAAGTGTCGCTACTTCGGCGGGAGCCTCGAAAAGCTCTCTGAAACCGCATTCGACCTGCCCGGATGCCCCGGTCGATTCGACCTCGCGGAGATCCAGAAGCTTCTCGACTGATTCACCGTCCCGCCGCCCTCAGTCTGCGATGCCCTTTCGGTGCCTGCGCATCCACCACCACGCGAACCAAAGCGCCCCCAGCACGGCGACCGCCAGCAACACCGTAAGGGCATGGTGCGACACCACGTCCACCGCTCCCGGCCCCAGCTTCAGCACCAGCAGCGACAAGATCATCCAGCGCAGGAACCGCCCGCAGAAGACCGCCAGCATAAACAGCCCCACGCGCATCTCAAAGACACCCGCGGCGAAGACGAACAGTTTCCATGGCGTGGGCGGGGGCAGCATCGACGGGATCGTCATGGCCAAGAACTCCTGCCGCTCGAAACGCTCCCGAAGGCGCTCAAATCTGTCCCGGTTGATCCTCTTGAGCAGAAACAGCTCGCCACCTGCGCGCCCCAGGCCGTAGGGCAGCAGGCCACCGAGGGCCGATCCAGCCGCCGCCATCAGGCTGTACAGCCAGAATCGCCCGTGATCGTTCCACACCCACCCCGCGATGAAGAAGTCCATGGGCACGGGGATCGTCGAGGAGTCCAGGACCGCCACCGCCCCCGCTCCCCACACCCCGAATTTGAGAATGGCGGGCAGGATGACGAGCTGCCACTTGGTCATCCAGCGTGCCATGAACTGCTTCAACCTGCCGTTCCCTTCCGCGGGAGAGGGGTCTCCAAACCCGGCCTCATCCGTCTATCAGAAAGTCCATTGTACGTGGCGGTTGCTCCCGATCTTCGTAGCGGACCGCTGACCCTTGAAACGGCTTCCACGGGAGTCCCCCGGTTTGGCCCGATCAGCGATGGATGAGAGAATAAGGGAAAGGACTCGGACCGGAGCCGCGGGAAAGGTGTGTCCTCCGCCGCTTCCCGCAGAATCATGCCTCTCAGCGTAGTGCCACCCAGCGTGAACGAGCCGAACGAGCCCCTTGCAGGACCCCAGGGAGACCCTGCTCCTGCTCCGCCGGACTCTGGCAACGACCGTCCCCCGGTCGTTCGCGGCTCCCGCTGGATCGACTACGACACCCACGAACTGCTGGAGATGATCAGCGAGCTCGAAGATGAGCGCCGCTGGGCACGCCTCCGGGAAGGCATCCTCTGGGCGCTCCTGTTTCACATTCTGCTGGTCTCGGCGGCTACCTGGATCCCGCGCTACGTCTTCCGCGTTCCCCCGGTCATTGACCCCTTCGACGCCATCAAGCAGCGCAAAGACCTGAGCTACCTCGACTTGCCTCCCGATCTGGTGCAGAAGCTGCAGCCCAAGGCCCCCGCTAAGCCCGTTCCGCAGCGGCGTCCGCAGATCGACAAAAAGACCCTCGAGGCCCTGAACAAGCCGGCGCCGCCTTCCGCGCCCCAGCCCGAGCCGGAACAGCCCAAGCTCCAGCAGCCGCAGATCCAGCAGCAGCCGCCCCCGATTCCGCCGAATCCACAGTCGCAGTCGCAGGTGGAGGCGCCGCAACCCAAGGCCGTTCCCGCCCGCCCCAGCTTTGCCCTGGGTTCGCAGAATCCGGCCGATCAGCTGCACGACGCCATGCGCGGCGCCGCGCGCAACCCCGGTTATGCGCCCCAGGCTCCCTCCGGAAGCGGCCTCTCCATGCATCCCGGCGCGGGCACAGGCGGCGTGGAGGTCCTCTCAGACACCCAGGGCGTTGACTTCAGCTCCTGGCTCCTGCGCTGGCATCGCGAGACCGAGCGCACCTGGGACCCGCTGATCCCCGACGAGGTCAATCCACCCATCCTCAAAGCGGGCGTGGTCGTCATCCGCTTCAAGGTGCTGCCCAACGGCAGGCTCATGGACGGCGGCATGGTCCTTGAGGGGCGTTCTGGAGACATCGCTCTCGACCGCGCCGCTTGGGGCGCGCTCACCGGATCCAACTACCCCCCGCTGCCCCGCGATTTTCACGGGCCCTATCTCGAACTGCGCGCCGTGTTCATGTACAACACGAGGCCGCAATGACCGGGTCGCGCCGCCTGCGACTGCCTTCTTTTCTGCTCGGTCTCGCTGCGATCCTCACCCTCGCCGCATCGCTTCCGGCCTTCGCTCAGCCCGATCCCGCCGCCAACGCCGGCTTCGATGCCTACACCCGCACCCTGGAAACGCGTCTGGCCGAACAGCACCGCAACGTGGCCAACTTCATCGCTCCGGTCAACCTGCCCGATGCTGGCGCGCGCCTGCGCAAGGGGGAGTTCCTCATCGAGAACCTTACCCCAAATCCTCCGCTTGAACTCCCCGGCGCACTCCTCTTCCATTGGCGCGGTACGGCCTTCGTGCCCGGCGCAACGGCCGCTGACGTGGGACGACTTCTGCAGGACTTTGACGCCTACCCGCGGTACTTTGCCCCGCAGGTCCTGCAAGCCTCCGTTCTGTCCAGAGAAGGGGATCACCTCGTAGCGCAAATGCGCGTGCGCCAAAAGCATGTCATCACGGTCGTGCTCGACACCACCTACGACATTACCTTCGCCCATCTCGACGCGCAGCACGGGTACAGCCTCTCGCGCAGCACCCAGATCTCCGAGATCGAAGATGCGGGTACTCCCAAAGAGCATGCTCTGCCCCCCGAGAAAGAGCACGGCTTCCTCTGGCGTCTGAACACCTACTGGACCCGCGAAGAACGCGACGGCGGTCTCTACCTGCAGATCGAATCCGTCTCGCTCACACGATCGATCCCCAGCGGCCTGGGGTGGATCGTGCGCCCCTTCGTCGAGAGCATTCCGCGCGAGTCACTGGAATTCACCCTGCACTCGGCCGTCAATGCCCTGCGCAAGCAGGACGCTCCCCCTGAGGTCAGCGCCCCGCCCACCCCGAAGAGCTAAGTGCCAAGGGCCAAGCCAAACAGCCAAGAGCTGCGGAAGCGCTCCCGGCCGCCTCAAGCCGTCGCATCCTCCGTCGGTCCCATCGACATTCCGTGGGCCGGCAGCGGCGCCTCGCCGGGCGGGTCCAGCGGCTTGGTGCCCTGCGGCAGATGGATTCCATCCTGCGCCAGCAGCGCCTCGTATACCGAATCGGCGCGCCAATAGCGAGCCAGCGCGAACGCGCTGATATTCGCGATCATGAGCGGCAACACCAGTCCATAGCCGCCGGTCATCTCGAACACAATCAGGATCGAAGTCATGGGAGCGCGCACGATTCCCGCAAAGACTGCCCCCATACCGACCACGGCAAAGGCGCCGATGGCGTCCTGCGAGTGATGGAACACCGTCACATCGATGTAACCCACCGCCCCGCCCAGCATGCCTCCCATGAACAAGGAAGGCGCAAAGATGCCACCCGAGCCGCCGCTGGAATACGAGCTGACCGTCGCCAGCAGTTTCAGGATGCAGAAAACGGCCATCAGCAGCACCGGCAGGCCGCCCGTGAGCGCCATGGTCAGCGTCTTGTACGGGTCGCCGGCGATGCCGTTGAGGTGAAAGAAATACAACCCCAGGGCGGCAAAGGTCCCGGTGCAGGCGCCTCCGATCGCGGGATGAATCCATTTTGGAATGGCTGTGAGCCCCTTGAACCTGGCGCGCAGCCATAAAAGCGAGTCCGTGAACGCTACCGAGACCACCGCCGCCAGCACGCCCAGCAGCGCATACCAGATCAGGGACGAGGCACTGCCCAGCTGATATTGGCGCGGGACATGAAACACCGGGTTCGTTCCCAGGATGGTGTGTTCCACCACTGCGGCCAGAGCGGCAGCCACAATCACGCCGGAAAGCATCGTCTGATCGAGATTGCCTATCAGTTCCTCGAGCGTGAAAGTGATGGATGCGATGGGAGCATTGAAAGCCGCGGCGATCCCCGCGGCCATGCCCACGCTGGTCATGCGCCGCCGGTACTGCGGGCTGAGCCGGGCAGCGCGCGCCAACAGGCTGCTGACGCCGGCGCAAATCTGTACCGTGGGACCTTCCAGCCCGAGAGAGGCTCCCGACCCGATCTGACAGGCGCAGAGGACAAACTTCCCGATGGTCTCCCGCACCGAGATGAGCCCGGAGCGCAGCGCGAAAGCGACCTTCACCTGCGGGATGCCGCTGCCCGCGGCCGCGGGAGCCCAGTAGTTCAGTCCCAGCCCGACCACAAGCCCGCCAATCGCCGGGCTGATCACCGTCCAGAAGATCCACCAGTGTCCTGGGGCACGGTTGGCCGGGTCGATCAGCAGCGCTTCAAGACGGGCAATCGCAACGTGGAACGCCACTGCAGCCAGGCCGCATAAACCGCCGGCAACGATGGTGAAGGCCAGTAAGCGCTGCTGCTCATTGGGAAGCCGCCGCACCAGCCACGTCAGAAACTGTGACCAGCCCGCCGCAATCCGCTCTGGAGTATTCAATATACGTCCAAGCCTCAAGGCGAAGATTGCTGCCTGTCTCAGTATAGGAGCCTGATCCGACTGCATGCTTTCGCGCAAAACTCTGTTCCGCCGGCGACAGACGACGAAAGGCGATTGCAATGTCACCGCTTTGTCATTTCATTGTCATCCCCGGCTTTTTGCCGCATTCCGCTCCCTATAATCCGACTCGGACGGTGCAGGACCGGTCTTCCCCAATGGCTCCGGTTTCCTGGGTCGTTAGGAGGCAGTATGCGGTATTCTCCACGCGCTTCATTGCGTTGCATGACCATCTCGGCGGTTGTGCTTCTTGGCACGATCACCTGGCCTGCCGTGGTCGCGCATGCGCAACGGAGCGCCCACATTCTCATCGCCGACCAGTTCAACAATCGCGTGATCGAGGTCGACGCAACAACCCACAAAGTCGTGTGGACCTTCGGGAATGGCTCCGATGTGGCAGGTCCGCACAGCGTCGTCGGCGTCAACGATGTGCAGCGCGTGGGTCCGCTCACGCTGATCGCGGGGACGGGGATCCCCGGCGCCAATCCGCCCCTCCCCGGTTGTTCCGATCCGGTGAATGGGTGTCCTGATAATCGCGTCTTCCTGGTTGATCATGCGGGCAACATCGTCTGGCAATATGGCCAGGCCGGCGTCACCGGCTCTGATGCAAACCAGCTCAATACGCCGGTGCAGTCCACCTTCGTATCCAACTTTCCCGGGCAGCCGGGATTCGGCGTGCTTATCACCGATCAGGGGAACCAGCGCGTCATCCTGGTCAGTCTCGCCAGCCACAGCATCGTGTGGCAGTACGGAACCACCGGCACCTCCGGCATGGGACCCAATCAGCTCAGCAACCCCAACAGCGCCGAGTTGCTGGAGAACGGGCACATTCTCATCGCTGACGAAAGCAACAATCGGGTCATCGAGATTACGGCCGGCGGATCCATTGTGAAGACATTCACAATCGGCGGCTCCCTCAACGGCGCCGCATTCGCCAGTCGCCTGCCGAACGGGAACACGCTCATTACGGACTCCGTCAATAACCGCATCGTTGAGGTCGATGGCACCGATCACATCGTCTGGCAATATGTCACGAACACCGGTGCAAACAGCAACCCCAATCCCAATCCCACCCGCGGTGTCCGGCTGCACAACGGCAACACGCTCATCAGCGACCAGTTCAATAACCGCGTCGTCGAGGTTACGCCCGCCGGCAAGATCGTCTTCCAGCAGGGCCAGACCAATGTGCTCGGTAATGGCTTCAACCAGCTCAACGGCCCGTATGACGCCAAGCAGATCGGCGACTACACCGGCCTCACGCCGCCCTTCGACTTCGACGTCGAGCGCTGAATCTTCTCTCCACTTTCAACCTCGTGGTTGAACCGTGCCGGGTCAACGATGGCGAGCCCGGCACGGGCTCTTTTTTCTCTTCAGACAATTAACGGGTCTCCGTCTGGCGCATCAGATCGGCCAAGTAGTCCTTCCACACGGCCGCAACGGTGTGCGTCCCGTGTCCCCGCGTCGCGTCGCTGATCGGAATCAGGATGAAACGGCCGTGCGGGATGCGCGTCACCATCTTCTCCGCAATGCCCAGCTCCGGCGGATTGATAAAGTCATCGGCCGAGTTGATCCACAGTACCGGCGCCTTGATCGATTCCAGCTTCGCGGAAGGATCGTAGTTCCGGCTCGCATTCAGGTAATAGATCATGTTATTGGCATCCGTGCTCGCCAACATTCGCTCCAGCGATTGATCCACATACTGCTCCGCAGCCTGCCGCGTCGGCTCCTGCTTCTGCAGCACCAGAGGCGCGGAGCCCATGATGATCAGCATCTCGTTGGCCGCGCGCAATCCGTCCTGCGGCTCGCTCTTGTACTCCCCGCCCATCCACGCCGGATCGAGCTTGATGTCCTGGATGGCCATGTAGCGCATCATGCGGTTGCGCCCCGCAATCTGAACCGGCAGGCACGCAAAGGGCGCCAGCGCATCCATAAAGTCCGGATACGTCTCTCCCCACACGAAACCCTGCATGCATCCCATCGACGTGCCCAGGATCAGCCGCAGATGATCCACCTTCATCGCGTCGAGCATCATGCGGTCGGCGCGCACCATGTCGTCGTAGTCGTAAGCGGGGAAGTGCGCGTGCAGCCCGTCCGAGGGCTTCGAGCTCTGCCCATGCCCGATCTCGTCCGGAAAGATGAGGAAGTACTTGGTGATATCCAGAACGCCACCCGGCACAAAGAGCACATCGCTGAACGCCGGATTCAGCAGCGAGCGCGCATTGCCGCCGGTCCCATGCAGCAGCAGAACCGCATTGTCCACATGCCCCGCCGAATTGCGATGCGGCTGGCCCAGCGTGAGGTAGTGCAACTTCAACTCCGGCAGCGTCTCGCCCGTGCCGAACTTGAAATCCTTCAGCACCACCGTCCCGTCCTGTGTCGGCCACGTGTGTGTCTGGCTCTCCTGCTGCCCCATTGCTCTCATGCTCAAGGCGAGCACGATTCCCCAAACGGCCGGCCTGCACATATTCATGGACCCCTCACTGGTCAGCAAGCCTAGTCGGCCCCAGGCACACAGATCAACCGGCTGCCAATTCTTCATCTCACGCGCTAAAATAGATGCCGGAATCCATGCGCCCCCGACCCATTCCCGCGCCCCGTCTCAAGCGCTTCCGCCGCGGCAAGCATGACCGTGGACGTTAGTCCGCCGGCTGTTTAATCTATCTCCCGACGCATTTCTCCGGCCCCTGCGCCGGCCTCTTGATCGCGCCCGCCAACGACGCGGCGCCCTTGATCGGATTCAGGAATCACGTTCCATCCGCCATGCGCGGATAGAAAGGTCCAGCGATGAACAGCTTCAACAGCCGTGCCACTCTCCAATCGGGCTCCAAAAACTACACCATCTTCCGTCTTCCCGCGCTCGAAGCCAAAGGCTTCAACCTAGCCCGCCTCCCCTTCAGCCTCAAGATCCTCCTCGAAAACCTCCTCCGCCGCGAAGATGGCGTGAACGTCACCGCCGAAGACATCGAATTCCTCGCCAAGTGGGACGCCAAGGCCGAGCCCAGCCGCGAGATCGCCTACATGCCCGCCCGCGTCCTCATGCAGGACTTCACCGGCGTGCCCGCCATCGTCGACCTGGCCGCTATGCGCGACGCCGTCAAGACCCTCGGGGGCGATCCCGAGCGCGTCAATCCGCTCATCCCCGCCGAACTGGTCATCGACCACAGCGTCCAGGTCGATGAATTCGGCACCCCCAAGGCCTACGACGCCAACTCCCTCCTCGAGTTCCAGCGCAACCGCGAGCGCTATGCCTTCCTCAAATGGGGCCAGACCGCCTTCCGCAACTTCAGCGTGGTGCCGCCCGGCATGGGCATCTGCCACCAGGTCAACCTCGAGTACCTGGCGCGCGTCGTCTTCACCACCGACATCGACGGCCAGCCCTGCGCCTACCCCGACACCCTGGTCGGCACCGACTCCCACACCACCATGATCAACGGCCTCGGCGTGCTCGGCTGGGGCGTGGGCGGCATCGAGGCCGAAGCCGCCATGCTCGGCCAGGCCGTCTCCATGCTCGTCCCGCAGGTCGTCGGCTACAAGCTCACCGGCAAGCTGCGCGAAGGCGCCACCGCCACCGACCTCGTCCTCACTGTCACCCAGGCGCTCCGCAAGCTCGGCGTCGTGGGCAAGTTCGTGGAGTTCTACGGCCCCGGCGTCTCGGAGCTCCCCCTCGCCGACCGCGCCACCATCAGCAACATGGCCCCCGAGTACGGCGCCACCTGCGGCATCTTCCCCGTCGACGCCGAGACCCTCCGCTACCTCCGCCTCACCGGCCGCAGCGACGAACAGATCGCCCTCGTCGAGGCCTACTACAAGGAGCAGGGCCTCTTCCACAACGCCGGCGCCCCCGAGGCCGAGTACACCCAGACCCTCGAACTCGACCTCGCCACCGTCGAGCCCAGCGTCGCCGGCCCCAAGCGCCCTCAGGACCGCGTTCTCCTCAAGGACGCCGCTGCCAGCTTTCAGCAGCAGCTCCCCAGCCTGCTCGCGCCCACGGCCAAGCCCCTCGGCACCCGCACTGCGGCGCTCTGGGAGCCGCGCCTCACCGCCGACACCGCTCTCGCTGTCGCCCGCGAAGAGAACGAAGGCCCCGCCACCTCCTCGGCCCTCTCTTCCACAGCCAGTGCCGCGCCGCTTCACGTCACCACCACTGTGAAAGAACGCTTCAACGTCGATCCCGACACCTACCTCGACCACGGCTCCGTCGTCATCGCCGCCATCACCAGCTGCACCAACACCTCCAATCCCTCGGTCATGCTGGCTGCCGGCATCCTCGCCAAGAAAGCCGTCGAAAAGGGCCTCTCCGTTCCACCGTGGGTCAAGACCTCTCTCGCTCCCGGCTCCCGTGTGGTAACTGACTACTACGAAAAATCCGGCCTGCTCCCTTATCTCGAGAAGCTCCGCTTCAACGTCGTCGGCTATGGTTGCACCACCTGCATCGGCAACTCCGGCCCGCTGCCCACCGATGTTTCCAAGTCCATCGACGAGCACGGCCTCGTCGCCGTCAGCGTCCTCTCCGGCAACCGCAACTTCGAGGGCCGCGTGAACGTCGACGTGCGCGCCAACTACCTCATGTCGCCGCCGCTCGTGGTCGCCTACGCTCTAGCCGGCAAAATCGGCCACAACTTCGACAAGGACCCGCTCGGCACCGACCAATCCGGCCAGCCCGTATTCCTGCGCGACATCTGGCCCACCCAGGCCGAAGTCGCCGCCGCCATCGAGAAGGGCATCTCCAGCGAAGGCTTCCGCAAGGAGTACGCCACCGTCGCGCAGGGTGACGCCAACTGGCAAGGCCTCAGCTTCCCCACCGGCGACGTCTACCACTGGGAGCCCGACTCCACCTACATCCGCCAGGCGCCTTACTTCGACGGCATCACCAAAACTCCCGCGCCCATTCGCGACATCACCAACGCGCGCGTGCTGGCCGTTCTCGGCGACTCCGTCACCACCGACCACATCTCCCCCGCCGGAAACATCAAGGCCGCGGGTCCCGCCGGCAAGTACCTCACCGAGCACAGCGTCAAGACCGCCGACTTTAACTCCTACGGCTCCCGCCGCGGCAATCATGAGGTCATGGTGCGCGGCACCTTTGCCAACGTGCGCCTGCGCAACAAGCTCGCGCCCGGCACCGAAGGCGGCGTTACCCGCCTGCTCCCTGAAGGCGAACAGATGTCCATCTTCGACGCCAGTGTGAAGTACGCCGAGCGCAAAGTGCCGCTCGTCATCCTCGCCGGCAAGGAGTACGGCTCGGGCTCCTCGCGCGATTGGGCCGCCAAGGGCCCCAACCTTCTCGGCGTCCGCGCCGTGATCGCCGAGAGCTTCGAGCGCATCCACCGCTCCAATCTTGTCGGTATGGGCATCCTGCCTCTGCAGTTCGAAGAGGGGCAGAACGTGGAATCGCTCGGCCTCACCGGCGAAGAGACCTACGACTTCACCGCCTTGAAACTACGGTTGGATGCCATACGCAGCGGACAAAGAGTAGAGGAAACCGAGCTTCTGTCGCGGTATGTCAAAAGTGTCCGTAATTCAGATCCACGCATCATGTTTGTGAAGGCTACGACTGCGGACGGAGCCGCAAAGGAATTTGCCGTCCGCATTCGCATCGACACACCCCAGGAGATCGAGTACTACGAGCACGGCGGCATCCTGCAGTACGTCCTTCGTCAGCTGGCCGCGAAGTAAGGCTCGCAAGGCAAGTGATCGCGCTCCTTCCGCCGTGAGCTCTCGGCGGAAGGAGCGGCACCCCGTGGCCGAGCTCAGCTTCAGCCGGAAGCATATAATCCTTGCCATGCGCAATGAATTTACCGCAGTGATTGAACGGGATGGCGATTGGTTCGTCGCGTGGTCGCCGGAGATCCCTGGGGCAAACGGCCAGGGACGCACCCTTGAAGAATGTCGTGAGAGCCTCAGCGCTGCGATACAGCTGATTCTTGAAGATCGTCGTGAAGATGGGTTGCGTGGCGTCCCACCCGATGCCTTGCGTGAGACGGTCACAGTTCAGTGAAGCGGGAATCGCTATTACGGCATCTGCGCTTTCACGGCTGCTTTCTAAAACGCGAGGGCGCTGGTCACAGTCTTTGGACTAACCCAAAGACTGGGCAAACCGAAGCGGTTCCAAGGCATACAGAGATATCCGACTTACTCGCACGAAAAATCTGTAAGGGCCTCTCGATCCCTGAAATTGGGCGCTGATGCGTGCGGGGCCCTAGAAGCCATCACGAAATCCGCTGCGGACGACTGGCGATTTCGCTAGCACCGCCAGCCCCGCTAACTCCGCCTACCCCGCTGCCTCTAAGACGCCAGCGCCTGCGGCGTATTCACCTCCGCCCGGAACCGCAGCCACGCCGCAATCCCATCCGGCGCCGGCAGCTTCGTCCAATGCATCCTCCGGATCTCGATGCTGCGTCCCACGGCGTGACGCAGCAGCGCCTCTTCGGCATGCGCGAACCGTCGCATCCGCCCGTTGCACAGGGAGCACTTCGTCAGCTCCTGCGCCTCCAGATGGCCGCAGTGCTCGCACAGGGAGACACTCTGTTCCAGTTGCCCGTTCTGGGCAGGAAGAAGCAGCGTCCGCACCTCGCCCTTCTCCAGCGACTCCATCACGTCCTTGAGACCCACCGCTCCCAGGCCCTTGCTCGCCGCGCCGCCCACCACTCTCTCCACCAGCCGTTCCTCTTCTTTGCGGTCGCCCCCATCCACAATCGCCTGTGCCTTCTCCTGAATCTCCTCCGCGGTCGCCAGCCCCGGATCCACCACAAACCGCCCCACAAGAATCCGCTTCAACTCCGGGTGCAGCTCCGCCTCGATCTCCCGCCACGTCTCATCGCGGCAGCCGATCATCAGGCAGTCATAATCCTTGTGCTCGTAGAAGTGCAGCAGATGTTCGGCCAGGAACTGGAAGTGCCGCCTTGCCTCCTCCTCCTTCTGCCGTTCCAGGTGCACGGACTTGCTGGTTCCCGTCGTCCGGATCTTCTCCTTCTCCTCGTCCAGTAACTGGCTGTGCTCGGTGATCGCGCCCGCCTCCAGCAGCAACAGCCGCGCGCGATTCCGGTCCGCCAGGGCGATGCAGTACCTCTTCGTCTGCTCCTGCGCCAGCAGCGGCCCCAGCGCAAACGCCGTTCCCGCCTCCGCCCGCGGCGCAAACGCGCCGGCTACGTCGAACTCCCGCCACACTCCCTTGCGATGACAGGCAAAGATCACCTTCGCCAGCCCGCCATTGCCCTTCATCGCGCCAATCGTCTCCAGCACCCGCTGCACATCGGCACGGTCCGCCGCGCTCTTGCCCTTCAGCGACCCCATCGCCTGCTGGATCTTCTCCTTCGCTGAAATCCGCTCCTCGCGATGCGACAGCTCGGACGGCGTCGCCACCTGCACGTAGATCGTGAGAGCGTCGCCTTCCTCTGCCCAGAACTCCGACAGTTCCTTCAACTCCTCCGGTGATACCTTCGCATTCGCCACAGTCACTCCCGTGTTCCAACTTCGATAGAAATCAACTCCGGAAGATCGCTGCTCAGTCCGGAATCTTGTCGCTATGGTTCACTCCGGCCTGGGCGTCCTCACGCTCGCTCACAACCTTGCGCTGGCCCTTCGCCTCTGCCTTCGCGGATCGATTCGAGATTCCCTGCCGCGTGTCATCTTCCGAGGTGCGGCTGCGCAGAGAACCCTCGTAGGCCGCTGTCTGCGGCTCCGTGTTATGCGGATTGGCCGATCCCGGTGTGTGCTTCGGCGAACGCTCCGCGCCCGTCTCCGCGCCGTCCATGTTCTCGTATGCCTCTGCGTCCACCTCGACCCCAACCTCCTGTTCCAGCTCGCCGGGGTTCACATCCGTCTGCGCGAAGTGCGTATCCTGCTGCGTTTGCTCGTGCGGAGATCTCTGCTTTGCCATGTTTCCTCAATTCTGAAAAGCGTTGGTTCACGAAGACGAGCACAGAAGGTCGCGGGAGAGCGGGATGCGCTCTCCCCTGAAGCCCGATCTACGGCTGCTTCCGCCCGGTAGGGTACGATCCGCGGCGCAGGTCGCCTGCCGGCTTGCTATGCGCCTCCTGGTGCCTCGGCTCCAGGTGCGCTGCATGCGAGCGGTTGTGCGCCGTCGTCGGCTTGTTCTCCTGCAGCATCGCGGGAGGAACGGAGGGGGAGACGCGTTCATGTTCAGGGGTGGTTTCGGCGGGAACGTTCTTGCCTTTTTTCATGCGTAGGGGCTCCTCGGTATCGCTTCCCGGCAGTTCAAGATAACGAGCGAAAATTCATGCGGAAAGCGCTCCTATCCCACCTCCGATGCGGCTCCATTACAGGACGGTTATCCGGCCGTTTACTTCCGTATTGCCCGCGACTTCCGCCGCAAAAACAAAGACGCCGCTCCAGGGGAGCAGCGTCTTCGAGTTCGTGCCAGGTTGCAGGTAAACGTTATCGTTTCTTCACGGGAGGCGCGATCACCGGCTTCACCGGGCGCATCTGCGGAACCCGCCTGGCCCGCGACTCCTCCACCGGCGCCTCTTCCTGGTGCGGGGAGAGGAACCGCGTCTCCAGGCTGTGCTCGCCCATCACGTGCAGCCGCAGGAAGTTGGTCGATCCCGACTTGGTTCGCGTGCCGGCGACAATGGCAATGATCTCCCGCGAACGCACATAGCCTCCCTGCGTCAGCAGGTTCTCCGCCAGCTCCACCAGCGCCTCGGTCGAGTTCGCCTTCGGGCACCGGATAGGAATCGTTCCCCAAAGCAGGTTCAGGCGGTTGATCGTAATCTCCAGCGGGCTTAGCGCGAAGATCGGCGTCGGCGGATGATACTTCGAAAGCTGCCGCGCGGTCGTTCCCGACTCCGTGAACAGCGCAATCCCCCGCAGGTCCAGATCCTCCGCAGCATGCGCCGTCGCTTCGCAGATCGTCTCCGCAATCGACAGATGCGTCTTCTGCACCTGCGTCTGGAACACCGCCTGCTCCTTCATCGTGCGCTCCGCCTCGTGCACAATGCGGCTCATCATGCTCACCGCCTGCACCGGGTACTTGCCCACTGCTGATTCGCCCGACAGCATCACCGCATCCGTTCCGTCGTACACCGCGTTGGCCACGTCCGAGGCCTCGGCGCGCGTGGGCCGCGGATTCTCGATCATCGACTCCAGCATCTGCGTCGCCGTGATCACCGGCTTGCGGTATTCGCTGGCCTTGCGGATGATGTGCTTCTGAATCGCCGGAACGCGCTCCGGAGGAACCTCCACGCCCAGGTCGCCGCGCGCCACCATGATCCCGTCCGCCACCATCAGGATGTGATCCAGCTGCTCGATCGCCTGCGGCTTCTCCAGCTTGGCGATAATCCACGTCTCGCTGCCATAGGCTGAGACACGGTTGCGGACCAGCCGGATATCCTCCGCCGTGCGCACAAACGACACCGCGATCGCGTCCACGCCGTTCTTCAGCGCGAACTCCAGGTCCGCATCGTCCTTCTCTGTCAGCGACGGCACGCGCACCGGAATCCCCGGCAGGTTGATGCCCTTGTTCTCGCCCAGCAGCCCGCCGTTCACGATCTCGCAGGTCACGTCGCCGCCGTCCACTTCGTGGACCCGCAGCTCAATCAATCCGTCCGATAGCAGAATGCGCGAGCCCTGCTCCACGTTCTCCGCCAGGGTCTTGAACGTCGTCCCAACAAGCGATGCCGTTCCCGGCACATCGCGCGGCGTAATCGTGATCCGCCCGCCGGACTTCAGCAGCACCGGCTGATGATCCTTCAGCTTCGAGGTCCTGATCTTCGGGCCCTGCAGATCTCCAAGAATGCAAAGAGGCTTCCGTTCCTCCCGGCTGACCTTCCTGATCATCTGGATCAGGCCCAGCTTCTCTTCGTGCGATCCATGCGAGAAATTCAACCGCACCACATCCACGCCCGCGCGGACCAGCTCGCGAAATACAGGCTCCGTATTCGAGGCCGGGCCCAGTGTGGCTACAATCTTTGCGCGTCGTTGAGTTGCAGTATCGGTCAGGCTGTTTTCAGCAAACGCCATTCAAAATGCTCCAATGCTTGTCAAAATCGGTATGGGGAATGTAGGAGTGCGGCTGACCTTATTGTACATGCTGCAGCCCTGGCAACGGCTCCTCCCGCCGCCCCCTGCAGTCCTTTGAAATACAGCATTTACGCTGCTTTCATTGTGCGGACGGGGTCGCCTCCGCGCGGGCGCTCAGTTGCTCCAGGCGATCCTGCCGGACCAGAAACAGCATGCCGTTCAGCTCCGCCCCTAGCAGCGCGGCGAATGACGTCAGATACAGCCACACCAGGGTCGCAATCCCCGCCGCGAACGATCCATAAAACCGCGAATAGTCCGCCACCCGCGTCACGTACCACCCGAACGCCAGCGTCGCCGGAAACCACAAGAGCGACGCCGTCACCGCCCCCGGCAGAACCCACCCCCAATGCTCCTTCTGTCGCATTCCGAAGTGATACAGCGCGGAAAGCACCGTCACGCTGGTCGCCACCGAGACCACCCACCGCACCAGCCTCCACGAGAAGATCACAATCGTCCGCAACTCGTGATCGGCATTGGCGATCATCCACGTCTCGATGCCCCGGCCAAACACCAGCAGGAAACTCGCCAGGCACAGCGGCACCAGCACAATCGGCACCAGCAGAAGCGCCCGCGCCCGCTTCTCCCAGAACCCCCAGCTGTCCCTGCGGATCTTGTAGGCCCGGCGGAATCCCTCCATCAGCGACAGCATCACGCCCAGTCCCGCAAACACCGCCAGCGTTCCCGCGGAAAACAGCACCTGCCCCGACCGCATATGCTTCGCTGCAATGGAATCGTTCAGAAGAATGATCGAGCCGGCGGGAAGAAACTCATCGAACGTGGAGCGCAGCTCAAGAATCAGCTTCGACCCCTCCGGCGCCCGCGCCAGAAGCGAGCTCACCACCAGGACCGCTGGAAAAAAACACAGCATCCCCGAGTACGCGGCCGCCTTGGCCGTGTTAAAGACATCGTGGTCCAGTGCCACCAACACTGTCTTTTGGATCACCCGGAGCAAACGCGGCATACGTCACAGCCAGAGTAGTGCATCCACCCCGCGCGCAACACCCTTTGCGGCTCACACACCGCCCGTCCCCGTTGCCGAACCCTGATCCCGGGTTTACTTCGCCAGATCCTCGTACGCGTGTACCCACGCATTCATCAGATCGTCCAGACTATAGCCCGGCTCCATCTTGCAGTTGCCGAACTTGTCGTCCTTCTTCTCGCAGCGCGCCACAACGTCGCCGTTCGCGTTATAGAGCGTGAGCCCGTTCGGACTTTGTGGATTTTCCACCAGCGCCGGCTTCGTCACCGGTGGCGCAGGCGGCTTGACGTGCTGAATCGACGGGTCCCCCGACACGCCGGCCAGCAGAATGAAAGCAGAGAGAGCGTTCATTCCAAACTCCATTTATTTTCGCTATGACCCCAGTATGCCGCAAATCTGGTTCAGTTCAAGCAATTTCTGCGAGCCCATACCCCACAAACGGGTTACTCTCGCTTCCCGGAATGCTCTACGGCATCCTCCCCCTCATCCCCCGATGAGTCCAAGGGCCCGCACAGCCAGGCGCGCCTCGATCGGTTTATCATGGCCGGGTCATGAGTACCCTTGCCCTTCGCGCCGCTCGCAGGCCCTTTGCATGCATAGTGATCGCACTCCTGGTTAGCGTCTTTGCCACCGCGCAAACCCCGCACCCCTCCAATGCACAATTAGCCGACCCCCAGCTGAATGCCAAAGTCGAAGCCCTCCTCAAGAAGATGACCCTCGAGGAGAAGATCGGCCAGCTCGTCCAGTTCTCGGCCGGCTTCGCCACCGGCCCGGGCGCCGAGGGCAAAAACCAGCGCTTCGACGACATGGTCGCCAAAGGCCAGGTCGGCTCCTTCCTCAACGTGGTCGGCGCCGAAGCCACCAACCACTACCAGCACATCGCCATGGAGCAGTCGCGGCTCCACATCCCCCTCATCTTCGGACTCGACGTCATCCACGGCCACCACACCACCTTCCCCATCCCCCTCGCCGTCGCCGCCTCCTTCGACCCCGCCATGGCTGAGATCGTCGCCCGCACCGGCGCCCAGGAAGCCCGCATCGACGGTGTGCCCTGGGTCTTCTCCCCCATGGTCGACATCGCCCGCGACCCGCGCTGGGGGCGCATCATCGAGTCCAACGGCGAAGACCCCTACCTCGGCTCCCTCATGGCCCGCGCCTGGGTCCGCGGCTACCAGCAGGGCGACCTCTCCAAGCCCGACTCCGTCGCCGTCTCCGTCAAGCACTACGCCGCCTACGGCGCCGCCATCGCCGGCCGCGACTATAACGCCACCGACATGAGCGGCATCACCCTCCGCCAGGTCTACCTGCCGCCCTACCACGCCGCGGTTCAGGAGGGCGCCGCCACCCTCATGTCCTCCTTCAACTCCATCAACGGCGTGCCCGCCTCCGCCAACCCCCTCACCCTCGACAAGATCCTGCGCAAGGAGTGGGGCTTCAACGGCTTCGTCGTCTCCGACTGGGGCTCGGTCGCCGAGCTCATCAATCACTCCATCGGCGACGGCCCCACCGTCGCCCGCAAAGCCCTCGAAGCCGGCGTCGAAATGGACATGGAGGGCAACCTCTACGGCACCACCCTCGCCGCTCAGGTCCGCTCCGGCAAGATCCCCGAGTCCGTCATCGACGAGGCCGCCCGCCGCATCCTGCGCGTCAAGTTCGCCCTCGGCCTCTTCGATCACCCGTACGTCTCCGCCAGCCCCGCCTACGAGCCCACCGCCGAAAAGCGCGCCCTCGCCCGCAAGGTCGCCGACGAGACCATGGTCCTGCTGAAGAATGACCCCGTCGAAGCCGCCGGCAACCTCCTGCCCATGAAGCCCGGCAAGACCGTCGCCCTCATCGGACCCATGGCCGACAGCCAGCGCGACATGCTCGGCGCCTGGTCCGCCGGCGATCCCAAGTACGTCGTCACCCTCCGCAAAGCCCTCGAAGAAAAGCTCGGCGCCGATCACGTCCTCTACGCCGAAGGCTGCGGCCTCCTCTCCGGCCAGGACGAGGTCGTCCTCAACCACGTCAACTTCGGTGGATCCGCCGCCGCCAGCGGCAGCAACGAGGTCCCCGACGACGCCAAATCCATCGCCGCCGCCGTCGAGACCGCCAAAAAGGCCGACCTCGCCATCCTCGCCCTCGGCGAGTCCGCCAACTGGATGGAAGGCGAAGCCGCCAGCCGCGTTCACCTCGGCTTCACCGGCGCCCAGCAGCAGCTCCTTGAAGCGGTGGTCGCCACCGGCAAGCCCGTCATCCTCATCGTTGCCGCCGGCCGCCCCCTTGAAATCAAGTGGGCCGCCAACCACGTACCCGCCATCCTTGAAGCCTGGTCGCCCGGCTTTGAAGCCGGCCACGCCATCGCCGACATCCTCTTCGGCGAGGTCAACCCCTCCGGCAAGCTCCCCGCCAGCCTCCCCCGCGCCCTCGGCCAGGAGCCCCTCTACTACGCCCAGATGCCCACCGGCCGGCCCGCCCACGGCGACCTCAGCCACATGCCCACCAACTCCATCGAGAAGTTCCAGTCCCGCTACGTCGACGAGGAGAACTCCGCCCTCTTCCCCTTCGGCTGGGGTCTCAGCTACACCCGCTTCAGCTACTCCAATCCCACCGTCTCCCGCGCCACCCTCCCCATCAAAGAGGTCATGAACTCCGGCCATGAGCCCGTGCTCAAGGTTGCGGTCGACGTCACCAACACCGGCACCGTCGCCGGCACTGAGGTCGCGCAGCTCTACCTGCGCAACATCAACACCAGCGTCGAGCAGCCCGTCCGCGAGCTCAAAGGCTTCAGCCGCGTCACCCTCGCCCCCGGCGAAACCAAACACGTCGAGTTCCCCGTCAGCTTCGACGAGCTCAACTTCTACAACGTCGATCTCAAGCAGGTCGTCGAGCCCACCCAGTACAAGGTGTGGGTCGGCGGCAGCTCCCTGGCCACCGCTGAAACCGGTTTTCAGCTCGTGGAGTAATACGTTTCGTGATACGATTGTATATACGCGATGCGCTACGAGTGGGATGAGCGCAAGAACCGCGAGAACCAGCGCAAGCATGGCGGCGTGTCCTTCGAGCTGGCCATGATCGCGTTTGAAGATGACCGGCGGCTTATCGAGCTAGACCGCGTGGACGAAACTGGCGAGCAACGTTGGCATCTGCTCGGCGCCGTCTCGGTCGAGCCGGGAAGTTGGGACGTTCTCACCGTAGTGCATGTATACAGAGAGGACGAATATGGCGAAGAACTCACCCGAATCATCTCGGCGCGATGGGCTAGTAAGAATGAATACCGAAGATATCAGAACCAGGCAGTGGAGTGAAGCCGAGAAGCGCGCTGTTCGCGAAGCCGCCAAAGCTCGCGCCGAGGGCCGCGACCTTCCGGAAGAAGAATACGAAGACATTCCCCGCCTGACCGAAGAACAGCTCAATCGCATGGTCCGCTTTCGCGATATCCCAAAAAAGGTGCCCGTCAGCGTTCGTCTCGATCCCCGCGTCCTTGACTGGCTTCGCTCCAAGGGCGAGGGCCATCTCACCCGCATCAATGACATCCTCTTCAATCTCATGGAAGCCGAACGCAACCTGGCCTCAGGCAGAAAGTAAGGCCCAACCCGCTGTCCTCGGGACCGCAGAGGGTGCGCTACGGTAATCCACGCGAAGAACCTGCCCTGAAAATTCCTCTCCATATCAAAAAACTCCGCTCCTCCAGAGAGGCGTCATCCCGCAGTCCGCGCAGCCCCTCCCGGCGACAGGCCCTCGTCGCTGGGGTGATCGGACGAAGGGAGCTGCCCTGAAAATTCCTCCCCATTTCAAAAGCCCCCCTCCTCCAGAGAGGTGTCATCCCGCACCCTGAGCACAGCGAAGGGGGAGGGATCCGCAGTTGCTCTTGTTGTTGCTTTTTCATGCTCCTGGGTGCCGCAAGGCGCCATGTAGGCCTGCGGTGGATTTCGCCGCCAGCTATGACGCCGCGGTGCCGCACCAAGGCAACCCTCTCGCCTCTCGCAACTCACTTCGCCCCGTACACCGACAACACATGCCCATCCGGATCGCGGAAGCTAGCCGCCCACGCGTTCTCCGCCAGCTCATGCGGCTTGCGTTCGAACACAATCCCCGCCCGGCTCAAGGCCTCAAACGCCGCCTGCACGTGGTCCACGGAGAACACCACCTCTTCGTCGCCCACCTTGCGCCCCACTACCCGCCCGCGCGTCACCGTCTTGATCGACAGCGGGCCGGGAAACTCATCGACCGTGTGCCGCCGCGACTGCGCCACCAGCACTCAGTTGTCGCTACCCATCGTTGCTGCCCCCGGCGTCCACGTGGCCTGCGCGCTCATGAGCAACGATGCTACTACAGGTAGCCCCTCACCCCTCGCCCCTTGGCCCTTGGCCCTCATCTCTCGCCTCTCGGCCCTTGGCCCTTGTCTCTGGTACTCACCCCGTTCTCGCACGACCGAGGGTGCCCCATGTCTCCCGCTGTTGGAGACATGGGATACCACGAACCTCACCCCACCGCTCTCCGTTCTCGCACGATCCCCAGTGTCTTCGTGCCTCGTCCTTTGGCCTCGTATTCACCCCGTTCTCGCACGACCGAGGGTGCCCCATGTCTCCCGCTGTTGGAGACATGGGATACCACGAGCCTCACCCCACCGCTCTCCGTTCTCGCAGGATCCCCAGTGTCTTCGTGCCTCGTCCCTTGGCCCCGTATTCACCCAGTTCTCGCACGACCGAGGGTGCCCCATGTCTCCCGCTGTTGGAGACATGGGATACCACGAACCTCAGCCCACCGCTCTCCGTTCTCGCACGATCCCCAGTGTCTTCATCCCTCGTCCCTTGGCCTCGTATTCACCCCGTTCTCGCACGACCGAGGGTGCCCCATGTCTCCCGCTGTTGGAGACATGGGATACCACGAACCCCACCCAGCCCGTCTCCGTTCCCCCAGTGTCTTCCTCCCTCGTCCCTTGGCCCTCGTATTCACCCAGTTCTCGCACGACCGAGGGTGCCCCATGTCTCCCGCTGTTGGAGACATGGGATACCACGAACCCCACCCAGCCCGTCTCCGTTCCCCCAGTGTCTTCCT
>VANK01000019.1 GCA_008682415.1 Acidobacteria bacterium AB60
GGCTTGGGGGTGGTTGAGAGGGCTGAGGGGTGGAGGGGTGGAAGAGCAAAGGCAAGAACAACTGCGGGTTCTTCGACTGCGCCGGTGCTGCGCACCGGCTTCGCTCAGAATGACAGGGGTTGGGGGGTGGTGAAAGAGCAAAAGGCAAGAGCAACTGCGGGTTCTTCGACTACGCCGGTGCTGCGCACCGGCTTCGCTCAGAATGACAGGGGTTTAGGGGCGACAGGGTTTGGGGGTGGATGAGAGGGCTTGATTGGGTGGGATTTGGTCCCGGGAATCGGGGGGTTCGTCACACTTCCGGCGGAAAGGCGGCGATCTACGAAGATCTTCGTTGACATTTACGAAAGGCTTCGTATAAGGTCGGTTCCATCATGACGACTTTGTCCAGTTCGATTCCACGACCAACGGAGGCAGAGCTTGAGCTGCTGCGGGTGCTGTGGGAGAAGGAGCCGGCGACGGTGCGGGAGATCTGCGATGAGCTGAACCGCGAGCGCGCGTTCGGCTACACGACCGTGCTGAAGCTTCTGCAGATCATGCATACGAAGGGACTGGTGCTGCGCGAGGAGTCGGGGCGCGCGCACCTGTACCGCTCCGCGATCTCCCAGGACGCGATGCAGAGCCGCTTTCTTCGCGATCTGAGTGTCCGGCTGTTCTCCGGTTCGGCCGCGCAGCTGGCGATTCATGCTCTGGCGATGGAGCCGGCATCGCCTGCCGAACTGGATGAGATCCGGGCGCTGCTCGAGAAGCGTTCGTCGTCCCCGTCCGGGGGGGAGGCCTCCCTCACCCCCAGTATCCGACCCAGCCGCAACCGCGAGGAGCAGCCATGACCCACCTTCTTCCCTCAATCGCCTGGACGCTGATTCATTTCTGCTGGGAGGCCGCGGCGATTGCCGCGGTGTACGGCGCGTCGAGCCTGCTGCTCAGCCGCCGTTCCAGCAACGCGCGCTACACGGCGGCGCTGACGGCGCTGCTTTTGATGATGAGTTCGGCGCTGGTGACCTTCGGGTTGGAGCTTCGCGCCAACGGTGCTTTCGCGAGGGAGGCGGGCACGGCACGGCAGACCGCGGCTCCCGCGGCGATGGCGAAGCCGGAGGCGGGGCCGCACCCTTTCGTTCCAGCAGCATCGGCCATCTCGCAGGATGCTGCGCTCCCGTCGCTGCCAGCGTTGTTGCCGTGGATTGACGGATTCTGGCTGGTGGGCGTGTTCGCGCTCTCGCTTCGGAGCCTGGGCGGGTGGTGGCTGATCCGGCGGCTGAGCGCCTCGGCCAGCACGGCGGTTCCGGCGGAGACGATGGCCAGCTTCAAGCGCATCGCGGCGACGCTGGGCATCAAGCGCGGGGTGGTTCTGGCCATCAGCGGCGCGGTCTCGGGTCCGGCGACGGTGGGGGTGCTGCGGGCCACGGTCCTGCTGCCGCTGTGCGCGCTTACCTCGCTGAGCGCGGATGAGCTGGAGATGGTGTTTGCGCACGAACTGGCGCACGTACGGCGGGCCGACTTTTTCTGGAACCTGATCCAGACGTTCGCGGAGACGGTGTTCTTTTTTCACCCGGCGGTGTGGTGGATTGGGGGATGCTTGCGCAATGAGCGGGAGCTGTGCTGCGACGATCTGGCGTTGAAGATCTGCCCCAACCCGGTGACCTATGCGCGCGCGCTGTTCCGGCTGGAGGAGCAGCGGGTGCGGCAGCCGCGCCTGGCGATGGCTCTGGATGGCAATGGCTCCCGCTCCACGCTGCGGTTGCGCATCCTGCGCATCCTGGGAGAACCGGTGGCGCACATGACGCATACGCCGTCGCGCGCGTTTTCGATCTCGGTGGCCGTGGCAGGACTGATGCTGCTGGTACTGCCCACATCGCAGGTTCTGGCCAGCATGCATCCGGCGGCCAAGGCCAAGGCGGCGGTGGCGATGGCCTCGCCGCGGCTGGCGGCACTGATGCCGCAGGAGGCCGCACCGGAGCCCGCGCGGCCAGCGGCTCCCTCAGCGCCGGCGCGGCCGGCGGTGACAGTGACACCTTCTCCGGCCGTAGTGACGGTGACGCCCGCAGCGCCGGTGACGGTGGCCCCGGTGATGCCCGCTGCGCCCGCGGCGACGATGGAAGTTGCGCCTGTCGTGGCGTCGACGATGGTTTTCACGGATGTCGTTACGGATTCGCAGGACGCTCCGGCGGGGGATCAAAAGCCCTCCGCGGGGGAGCGCTTCTCGGGGCACTCCACCTATATTGACCGGATGCGCGCGGCGGGGTACGACGTAGACCTGGACAAGTATCTTGCCATGAAGGTCCAGGGCGTAACGCCGGAGTACGCGGCGGCGATGAACAAGCTGGATTTTGGGAAGCTGAGCGCCGATGACCTGGTGGCGTGCAAGATCCAGGGCGTGGACCCGGCGGTGATTGCCGAGATGAAGAAGCAGGGCCTGGACGTGAAGAACGTTCACGATGCCATCTCGTACAAGATCTTCTCGGTGACGCCCGAGTTCATTGGCGGCATGAAGGCGGCGGGGTTCGGCGATCTCTCGAGCAAGCAGCTGGTGAGCCTGCGCGTGCAGGGCGTGACGCCGGAGTATGCGCGGTCGATCACGCAGCAGTTTCCCGGGGCGACGGTGGATGACGTGATCAAGACGAAGATCTTCGGCATCGACGCGAACTTCATCGCTTCGGCCAAGTCGCACGGGTTCGGCAACCTGTCGCTGGACAAGCTGGTGAAGCTGCGGATCTCCGGCCTGCTGGACGACGAGAAGTAAATCCCTTCAACGACGCGCGCTCTCCGCTGCGGAATCATTGGCTCCGCGGTGCGGGAGAGCCGCGCCTTCGCACAGGAGAACCTCATGGCTCTGCTTCGTTTTCTGGCTCTGGCCACGACGATCGGCCTCTCGCGGCTGGCACTGCCGGCAGCACCGCTGGAACCTCTTCACGCGCGCTGCTCGATCGGCCCGAGCGAGAGCGAACAGCCGGGGGCATTCCGCATCCGCGTGTATGAGGGGGATGAGGACTGCTTTGACGGGCGGCACTGCGACTCGAACTTCAACCACGATCCGTTCACACGTCTGACGGGGATTACGCGCTCCGATCTCTCCCGCAACGGCGCGCAGCTGACGGCGACGCTGGCGGCGGAGGCGGGCACCTTTACCTGCAGCGGGAGGGTGATGGACGGGGTGCTGCACGGCAACGCGGTGTTTACGCCGGATGCCGCGTTTGTGGAGCGGATGGAGAAGATGGGCTTCTCCGGCTACACCTCAGAAAAGCTGGAGGCTTATGCCTTCCTGAATGTGGAGAGCGCCTGGGTGCACGGTCTGCAGCAGACGGGCGTGAAGGGCATGACGGGGGACAACCTGCTGGCCATGCGCATCTTCAATGTGGAGCCCGCGTACATTGCGAGCATCACGGCGTTGGGGTATCCGATGCCGGATGCGGATAAGCTGATCGCGTTCCGGGTGCACAAGGTGGATCCCGAGGAGGTCCGGCAGATTCGCGCGCTGGGCTACCAGCCGTCGCTTGATGACCTGATCCAGATCCGGATCTTTCATGTCACGCCGGAGTTCATCCGGAGGATGCAGGGGCGGGGGTTCAAGGATCTGACGCTGGCGAAGCTGGTGCAGATCAAGATTTTCAAGCTGGATGAGTGAGCTCTGCCGACGAGAGCCGGCAGAGCTCAGGGAACAGGGGTCAGTGATCAGTGGTCAGCTGCTTCCAGCGCAGCGGGGAGGGCCTGGTCGAGGGTTGGCCCTGCGAAGTGGAAGCCGGCGTCGAGGAGGCGCTGGGGGAGGACGCGGGCGCTGGAGAGCAGGGTTTCGTCGGCCATGGGTCCGAGGGCCAGGCGCAGGGCGAAGGCGGGTGCGCGGAGGAAGGCCGGGCGGTGCAGGGCGCGCGCCAACGCGCGGGTGAACTCGGCGTTGGTGACCGGATGGGGCGCGACGATGTTGAAGGGGCCGGCGAGGTGGGGCGCCCGTAACAGGAAGAGCACGGCCTGCACGAGGTCGGGCATGCCGATCCAGCTGATCCACTGACGTCCGCTGCCGAGGGGGCCGCCCAGTCCAAGGCGGAAGAGGGGCGTCATCTTTCCAAGGGCGCCGGCTCCGGCGCTGAGGACCACGCCGAAGCGGAGATGGACGACGCGGATTCCGGCATCGCGTGCGGGCTGAGCCGCGGCTTCCCAGTCGCGGCACAGGTCGGCCAGGAAGCCGTTGCCGGGGGGAGAGTCCTCGTTGAGGACCTCGTCGGCGCGGTTTCCATAGATCCCGGTGGCGGAGGCGACCAGCATGACCGCAGGGGGCTGGGGGAGCGCGGCCAGGGCGCGGGCGAGGTTGCGGGTGGTGGCGACGCGGCTCTCGCGGATCTCGCGACGATAGGCGGCGTTCCAGCGGTGGGCGGCGACGTTGGCGCCGGAGAGATGAATTGCCGCGGAAAAACCTTTTCTGAATTTTTCGTCATCTAATGCGCTTTTTCCGTCCCATTGCATCTCACAACAGTGTGCTGAAGGACGACGCACCAGCTGAACGACCCCAGTGCCGGCCTCGCGCAGAGCTTCCTTCAGGGCCGATCCCAACATCCCAGACGCACCGCTGATCAGCACCGTTTCGGTTGTATATGTGTTGTTCTGTGTCATCAGAAAACTCGCTTCATCGCGTCACATGAGTTGGCCCATGCTCGTCGGGCTTTGGTAACATAAGAACAGTTTTTGATCTGGGCAAACATTCGCCCAGTGTTCCCACCCAAACGGAGGGATTCCCCATGTCGGATATGGCGTCAACCGTTTCCAAAGAATCAACCCAGAAGACCCAGGTGGACACAGAAACCACTGAGCGCTTCATTGCAGAAAAGCACATAGGCGAGCGTATCAAGCGTCTGCGCTTGAAGAAGTCGATGGGCCTGGTGGAGCTTGGCAGGCACACGGGACTTTCGGCGAGCTTCCTGTCGCAGCTGGAGACCGGACGCGTGGTGCCGACGCTCCGGAACCTGGCGCGCATTGCGATGGTGTTTTCGAAGGACCTGTCGTATTTCTTCGAAGCCGAGCCGCAGGCGATGTTCCGCGTGCACCGCCGCAAAGAGCGGGTGCGGATGCCGCAGACGGGGGTGGACTCGCCCACGTACTTCTTCGAGAGCCTGGGCTACATGGTACCGGATCGCCACATGGATCCGTACTTTGCGGAGTTTATCCCGCTGGCGGCGAACCAGGAGCCGAAGGCGCACATGCACCCCGGGTACGAATTTCTCTATGTGCTGGACGGGGAGCTGAGCCTGCAACACGGCGAAAACCGCTGCACGCTGGAGGCGGGGGATGCGGTGTACTTCGACTCGACGACCGCGCATTCCTACGTGTGTAACGGAGCCAAGCCCGCAAGCGCTTTGATTGTGACCATGCACCAGCCTCTTCCGGTGCAGGCAGGCGTGCCGGTGCGGCCGGTGGCAGCGGCGGGGGTACCCCGGCCGATGACCATGCCTTCGGCGATGAGCCTCACGGATCGTCGCTAGCGCGTTTCGCAGTTGACGCGCGTACTGCCGAGCGAGACGGCACGTACATCGTCGCCCCTCCTCCACGGCATCTGACATCAAGAGCCGGGAGGAGATGGATGGAGCGGCGCTCAACGGCGAGCGAACGGATTGCTGTTTTCTTCGTTGTCCTGGTCATTGCCACATTCTCTGCTTTGCTCCTCCCCCAGGAGCTTCGGCCTGGCAGGTCGGCCAATGTTGCCAACGGTAGAGCGGTGTATGACGGCGGCTGCATTGTGTGTCATGGAGCCGACGGGAAGGGTGCGCCGGAGACGTCGGCCGGATTCCGGCGCCCCGGCACGTTTCCGGATTTCACGAGCTGCGACCAGACGACGCCGGAGCCAGACGCCAACTGGAAGGCGGTGATCGTGCATGGGGGCCCGCACCGCGGGTTCTCGCCGATCATGCCGGCGTTCGGGCAACTGCTGGCGGACCGCGATATCGACGACGTGATCGCGTACCTGCGGGGGTTTTGCGCGAACAACACGCGGCGCCACTGGCCGCGCGGGGAGCTGAATCTGCCGCGAGCGATCGTGACGGAGAAGGCGTTTCCGGAGGACGAGCTGGTGGTGACGACCGCGGCCAATGCCAGCGGGGCTCCGGGGTACGAGACGCACTTCATCCACGAGCAGAGCTTCGGGCCGTTCGACCAGATTGAAATCGACGCGCCGTGGATCCTGCAGGACCAAAACCACAGTTATGCCAGCCATGTGGGCGACATGACGTTCGGGCTGAAGCACGTGCTGTTTTCGAGCCTGCGGACGGGGTCGATCTTCGCGCTGCAAGGGGGCATTCTGCCGCCTACGGGAAGCACGAAGCTGGGGGGCAACGGGACGACGGTGTTCGAGCCGTTCGCGGCGTTCGACCAGCTGTTTCCGACGAACACGTGGGTGCAACTGCAGATGGGAGCGGATCTGCCGCGGCATCCAAAGATCACGCCGCAGAGCCTGTTCGGGAATATCGCGGTGGGGCAGACGATTGCGGGCGATCACCGGCTGGGCCGGCAGTGGTCGCCGATGGTGGAGTTTGTTGCCGCGCGCGATCTTCAGGACGGGGCCAAGACGGACTGGGATGTGCTTCCGGAGATGCAGGTGACGCTGAGCCCGCGGCAGCATATCCGGGCCAATGTGGGGGTGCGGACGCCGTTCACGGATACGGCGGGGCGGTCGCCGCAGGTTGAGTTCTATGTGCTGTGGGATTGGGCGGACGGCAAGTTCTGGGAGGGCTGGTGATGCGGCGGCTGGTCCTGCTGTTTGCCGTGCTGGCGTGGGTTGCGCCGGGGCGCGCGGCATCGAAGGGCGAGGCGAAGGGGGACTTTCGCACGTCGGACCGGTGCGTCGCTTGCCACAACGAGCTGAAGACGAAGGAGGGCGAGGACATCTCCATCGGCTTGCAGTGGAGCGCGAGCGTGATGGCGAATTCGGCGCGCGATCCTTACTGGCAGGGGAGCGTGCGGCGCGAGGCGCTGGATCATCCGGCAGCGACGGCGGATATCGAGAATGAGTGCGCGGCGTGCCACATGGAGATGGAGCACCTGATCCGGCGGGATGAAGGGAAGAAGACGCCGGTGTTCTCAAACCTGCGGCAGACGGGAGGTGCGAGCAACGCCGAGGCGGAGGATGGAGTGTCGTGCTCGGTTTGCCACCAGATCGAGAACCAGGGGCTGGGGGAGCCTGCCACGTACAACGGGGAGGTGGTGATTGCGCCGAGCAGCGATCATGTGCATCGCGCGGAGTACGGGCCGTTCGACGTGGATAGCGCGCACCAGCGGGTGATGCAGTCGTCGACGGCGGGCTTTGTGCCGCAGTCCGCGGCGCATATCCGCAATGCGGCGCTGTGCGCCACGTGCCATACGCTGATCACGACGGCGCGGGATGAGGCGGGGAATGTGGATGGGAAGCTGCCGGAGCAGATGCCCTACCAGGAGTGGCAGCACAGCGACTATGCGAGCCGGGAGAGCTGCCAGGACTGCCACATGCCGGCGGTGAACGAGCCGACGCGGATCTCGTCGGTGTACGGGCCGGATCGGGTGGGGCTGCACCGCCACGTCTTCGTGGGCGGCAATCTGGTTCTGACGCGCCTGCTGATGGATCACCGGGGAGAACTCGACACCAAGGCCCAGCCGGAACAACTGCAGTCCGCGCTCGACCGGATCTACCAGTTCCTGAAGACGCAGGCGGCGCGGGTCTCGCTGGAGGGGCTGCAGCAGGACGAGCACACGTTGTCGTTCCGGGTGCATGCGGAGAACCTGACGGGGCACAAGCTGCCCACGGCGTTTCCGTCGCGGCGGGTTTGGCTGCACGTTACGGTGCGCGACCAGCATGGGAGGATCGTGTTTGAGTCGGGGCATCTGAATCCCGACGGGTCGATCGTGGGGAACGACAACGACGAGGACCCCGGGCGCTTCGAGCCGCACTACACGGAGATTACGCGGCCCGACCAGGTGGAGATCTACGAGGACATTCTGAAGGACAATCACGGACACGTGACGACCGGGCTGATCGCGGCGGTGGACTATCTCAAGGACAACCGGCTGCTGCCGCGCGGGTTCGACAAGGCGACGGCGGCGCAGGAGATTCGGGTGGTGGGCGCGGCCGCGGACGACCCGAACTTCACGGGCGGCGGCAGCACCGTGCAGTACCGCATCGACACCGGATCCGCGCAGGGACCGTTCCACGTGGAGGCGGAACTGTGGTATCAGCCGGTGGGGTTCCGGTGGGCGCACAACTTCGAGCCGTACAAGGCCACGGAGCCGCAGCGATTCGTGCGCTACTTCGACCAGGTTTCCAACCAGTCGGCGGCGCTGCTGGCGAGTGCCGAAGCCACGCACTGACTATTTGCAGACCATCTTTTCGATGACCGGCATGCCGGCCACGCGCTGGCGGGGATTGTAGGTCACGGAGCAGGAGCTCACCGTGGAGGGGAGCTCTTTGGCGAGCGCGATGTTGGTTCCGGCGTAACTGCAGGCAAGCCAGATGTGGCGGTCTCCTCCCGGCTGGAACTTCCAGGTGGCTGTTTCGCGACCCGCGACGGTTTTGCTGGAGTCATTGACCAGGGATTGCTTGTCCTTTGGCGGCCCGTCGTAGAAGGTGACGTAGGACAGGCGCAGCGGAGTGTCGCTGGATATGGGCTCCCAGCCGCTGACGGTAGTGGCGAGTTCCTGCCTGACGTCGACCGTGTCGGGGCAGGCGAGGGCCTGCGCACGGCACGCGGTGGCGCTGCCCAGAGCGAATCCGAGGAAGAGAAAGAGACAGGAGTTCTTCATGCGTCTACCACTCGATGATGGAGAATTTGCTGCCATCGTTGCTGGCTCCGGCGCGGTGCGGTTTCCAGGGGATGGTGCGTTTTTCCACGTGTCCCTGGCTCTTCCATTGATCGAGCACCTGAATACCGTCGGCGTCTTGCCCGAGGTAGATGGCCGCGTGTTTCCCGGTATCCCGATCCTGCGGATAATGCCCTTTCTCGAAGGTGGCGATGGCGGTTCCGGGGAGGGGCGTCAGATCGCCCTTGGTGATTTTTTTGCCTTCCTTCCAGAATCGCGTGGCTGGGGCGGAAAGCGTCTGGCGGATGAACTCGACGCACTCGGCTTTGCCGCTCTCGTTGACGTAGCCGATGCCGGCGTAGGTGCCTTCGAGGGTTTTTGGCGGTATGGGGGCCAGGATGTGGGGCATTCGTCCTCCAGGGAAGATGGCAAGAGATCGTGAAGCTCGACCGAGGCGAGCAGGGCACGAGGGGAGACACGAAGAAGGATAGGGCCAAAGATCCTCTTCGCTTGAGAATAATTTTCGATGACGCAAGCAGACAGTCGGAGGAACTCGGCAGCGGTGGCTGCGGCTAGAAGCGGGTTTTTATCCACATCCAGATAAGTGCTGCTGAGGCTGCGGTGATGACCAGGGTGGTGGCGGCGCCGAAGGCATTGGCGATCCAGCGATTGGACTTGTCGCCCATGATGCGGCGGCTGTTGGTCATGAGCAGGATGAGCAGCATGAGCGGGGGCGTGGAGAAGCCCTGCACGATGCCGGCGAAGACCAGCGCCTTCATGGGATTGATGCCGGCGAAGTTGATGGCGGTGGCGGCGGCGATGACCGCCGCGATGCTGCCGTAGAAGGCCTTGCCTTCGCGGAGCTTGAGATCGAGGCCGTTGCGCAGGCAGAAGCTCTGGCAGATGTCGTAGGCGGCGCCGGTGGTCATGACGGGAATGGCGAGGAAGCCGACGCCGACGATGCCGAGGGTGAAGAGCAGGCCAGCGGCGCGTCCCGCCACGGGGGTAAGGGCGCGGGCCGCGTCGGCGGCGGATTGCACGTCGTGCTGGCCGGCTCCGTGAAGCGTGGCGGCGGTGGAGAGGATGATGGCGTACATGACGAGGGCCGAGAAGAACATGCCGAAGAGGACATCGAGGAGGGTCTTTTGCAGGCGCTCGTGTGTGGTGCCGCGACGCTGATG
Organism: Acidobacteria bacterium AB60; assembly: GCA_008682415.1. Classification (GTDB taxonomy): domain Bacteria; phylum Acidobacteriota; class Terriglobia; order Terriglobales; family Acidobacteriaceae; genus Telmatobacter. Next base: position 9,927 of record VANK01000019.1, read on the forward strand.
CAGGCGCACCTGGCCGGCGGCGATCTTCTCTTCGACCTCTTGATTGGACTGCCAGGTGAACAGGTAGGCGGAGAGCGAGGTGCCGATCATGGCGACCAGGATGGCGAGGGTGTCGCGGTTCCACGGCAGCCCAGGGTGTATCAGAGCATGCGTGACTGCGTGCCAGTCGGGGTGGGCCAGAAACATGGAGACGACGTAGGCCAGCAAGGCCAGAGAGAGAAAGCGGAAGAGATTGGAGATGAGGCGATAGGATCCCCAGATCTGCAGGATGAGGGAGAGCACGCCGACGGCGAGGACCAGCAGGGGATGGGGCAGCGGCACGAGCAGGCGCAGGGCCGCGGCGATGCCGCCGATATCGGCGCCGGCTTCGATGGTGTTGCCGAAGATGACGGCGATGAGCACGGCGTAGAGGAGCGGGCGCGAGTGCCAGGCGCGGATCGCGGCGAAGAGGCCCTGGCCGGTGACCTGTCCCAGCTTGGAGGAGAGGTAGACGACGGTGACCATCATGGGGAGCAGCAGGGGCGCGGTCCAGAGCAGGGCATAGCCGAACTGCGCGCCGGCCTGCGAGTAGGTTCCGACGGCGGAGCAGTCATCGTCGGCGGCGCCGGTGATGATGCCGAGACCGAAGGAGCGCAGCACCTGCGCGCCGCGTCCGTGTGTCGCCCGTGCGACGGTTTGTGTGCCTGCCGGTTCTCCCACGCGCGATTAGAAGCAATCCCGCTGCTCCGGATGCTTGCGGCGACTTCGCCATGCAGGACGCGCGGGCGCAGGTGAGTTTGCACGCAGGGCAGGGCCCGGTTGCGGGCGGATGAATGTCAGAAGCCGGAGATGGTCTTTTTGCGGGCGGCTTCGAACTCGTCGCCGGGTTTCCACTCGACAGGTTTGGGCTGGGCGCCGGCGAGCCATCCGAGCACGAAACCGAAGCGCGCGAGCTTGGCGTTTCCGCGGAAGTCCCAGTCGGCGTGGTACTCGTCAGAGGGTTGATGGTAGTGGTGCGCGACGTAGTCTTCCGATTTAGCGCGGCCCCAGGCCTCGTCGTGTCCTTCGAAGAGCTCGCCCTGGTCGAGGCTGAAGGCGGGAATGCCGACGCGGGCGAGGGAGAAGTGATCGCTGCGGTAGTAGTGGCCGGCCATGGGGTTGGGATCGGGCAAGAGCTGGAGGTCGAAGTCTTTGGCCACGCGCTGCACTGTGGGCCAGAAGTCGATGCGGTCGGCTCCGCCGAGGTTCACGGAACGGGGCACACCGATGGGCAGCAACATGTCGTAGTTGAGGTCGAGGGTGATGTCGCGGGCGGGCACGGGAGGATGCATGCCGAGGTACTGCGAGCCGAGGAGGCCTTGTTCCTCGGCGGTGACGGCGGCGAAGAAGACGTCGTGGGGTGGGCGAGCGCCGCCCTGCGCGAAGGCGCGTGCCATCTCCAGCAGGATGCCGCAGCCGGTGCCGTTGTCGGCGGCGCCGTTGTAGATGTTGTCGCCCTTGGCGTCGGGATCGATGCCGAGGTGATCGTAGTGGGCGCTGTAGAGCACGGCGTTCGCACCGGAGGCTGCGCCCTCGACCCTGCCTACTACATTTGTAGAGTCGTAGCGGCGGACCCGGCTCTCGATGTGCGCCTGGAGCTTGACGGGCAGCTCGACGGCTTTGAATCCAGGCTTGCCGGCCTTGGCGATCTGGTCATCGGCGGCGCCCAGGCCCGCGGCTTGGAAGAGGCGGTCGGCGACGTCGTGCTGGATCCAGGCGGCGGCGCGCAGGGTGGCGTCGGGATCGCCCTGGAGATAGCTCTTTTCGATGGCCTGCGAGTTGCGCACCACGTCCCAGCCATAGCTGGCGAGGTCGGTGCGATGAATGATGAGCACGCCGACGGCGCCACGGCGGGCGGCCTCCTCGTATTTGTAGGTCCAGCGGCCGTAGTAGGTGAGGGCCTTGCCTTTGAAGAAGCTTTCGTCGTCGGAGGGCGGCTCGTTGACGATGACCAGGGCGACCTTTCCCTTCAGGTCCACACCGGCGTAGTCGTTCCAGTGGTACTCAGGGGCGTTGATGCCGTAGCCGACGAAGACGATGGGGGCGTTGAAGTCGGCGGTGGGCTGGCCGGTCTGATCTTTGGCGACGATCTCCGTGCCGTAGTTGAGCTCGAGGGGCTGGCCGGTGGCGGGTTCGAGCGCGAAGCGGGTCTTGTCTTCGAGGGTGTGCACGGCAAGGAGCGGGACCTTCTGGAAGTAAGTGCCGTTCTCACCGGCGGGCTTGACGCCCTCGAGCGCGAACTGGGTGGCGATGTACTCGGCGGCCAGCTTGTCGCCGCGCGTGCCGGGGCCGCGGCCTTCGAGCAGGTCAAGGGAGAGGAAGCGCACGTGGGCGCGGATCTTTTCGGGCTCGATGGAGTCGGCGGCCTTCTGGGCGTCGGCGGGGAATCCGGCGATGGGAGGGACGTTCTGCGGGGCGTTCTGCGGGAGTTGGGCGGATGCGCGGTTCGGGGCGCAGAGGATTGCGGTCGGAAGGGCCGCTGCCAGAACGAAGACAAGATTTTTTCGCATGAGGTCTCCGCGACGAGGCGGGCTTTTCCGCGCGTGGGGCGGGCCGCCTCAAGACAAGTCCATCTTAAGGGGTGGAGCGGAGGCGACGGGGGCGGGCGGCGGGAGCGTGTGTGGTGAGCTTTCCGAGCTTCGTCAGGACTTTGCGAGCGAGACCGGTGAGTGGCAGGCCGGCGAGATCGGTCTTGGCGCACCAGCGGCGCTCGCCTCCGGCGATGGTGAGCCGGTTGATGTCGGCGGGCGCGACGGCGTGGAGGTGGACGCGGTAGTTCACCTGCATGATGGCGTGGCGCACGGTCAGGAGCGGAGGGTCCCTGGGGGGCTCGGCAGGCCGGAGGAGGGGGAGCTGCCACATGCCGGGCATGACGGTTTCGGCCGCGGGACGGCGTTCGAGAAGGATGGCGCCGCGGCGCTCGACCACGGCGTGGGCGACCTCGCGGGTAAGCATGCGCGCGCGGGGCTGGGTCTTGTGCTCGCCGCGGGTCTGGCAGCCGGAGGCGACGGGGCAGACGAGGCACTGGGGGTTGCGGGGAAGGCAGACGGTCGCGCCCAGCTCCATCATGGCCTGGTTCCACTCGCCGGGGTGGGTCCGATCGAGGAGACGGGACGCCATCTGCTCGATGCGCCGGCGGTGGGCGGAGCTTCCCTTGGGTTCGGCCTCGTCCCATCCGGCCAGCCGGCAGATCACGCGCTCGACGTTTCCGTCGACGACGGCGACAGGTTCCCCGTAGGCGATGCTGGCGATAGCGGCGGCGGTATAGCCGCCGACGCCCGGCAACTGAAGCAGCTCCGCGGCGGTGCGGGGCAGTTGTCCGTCCAGATTGCGGACGACGAACTGGGCAGCCTGGTGCAGCATGCGTGCACGACGGTAATACCCTAAGCCGCTCCAAAGGGCCAGAACGTCGTGTTCTCCGGCTTCGGCGAGGGCCTGGACGGTCGGAAACCGGCTCACGAATGCTTGATAACGGTCGATAACCACGGCAACGCGGGTCTGTTGCAGCATGATTTCGGAGATCCAGATGAAGTAGGGGTTGCGGGTGCGCCGCCAGGGCAGATCGCGCCGGTGCGCCGCATACCAGCCAGATAGCTGATCCTGAAGGTTTTGCGGGGTTGTTTCCGCGCGGAGCCGGGACGCCATGAGTATGAGGGTATCGCAGCAGGAGGGCGAGGATGGGAGGGCTGGGGCAGGAGGGAGAGGGGCGGGCGTGGCAAGGCGTGACACTTTCTGGGTATTTGCGCTGGGGCAAATCAAAAGTAACTTCTAGTCAATACTCAATCGGCATTGAAGTTTACTAACTAGGTTACTGACGGGGTCCTGGCCCGGGGTGGGAGAGCACAAAGCAGCTCACCTCGCGCACAAGGGGTTCCCGGTACATAGAACGGTTTTGGAGGAGTTCTTATCTATGAAGCGCCTTGCTTCTCTCTGTTTGCTCTTGCTGTCGGCCGGTGCGTTGTCCGCTCAGTCCAGTTCGCTCACGCTGGTCGACTCGACCGATTCTGACGGCGCCGGGGTTCACGCGATGCGCAGCTGGCGTCCGGAACCGGCTTCCAGCTACCGGCCGTTTTCGCGGACGGCATTCGGGGGCGGTATTTCGCCGATGGGCGTGAGCCTGTCCTCGGCCACGATTCTGAACCGCTATATGAATCTCCGCGGAACCGGAAATATATTCAATTACAGCGTCAATAACTTTACGACCAATGGATTCACCGCCAACGGAAAGCTGAATCTGGCCTCCGCGGGCACCTCTATTGATATTTATCCGTTTCCCAATCACGGACTCCGTTTCAGTCCAGGCGTCCTTTTCTATAACCAGAACCGGATGAGCGCCGTTGCCACCGTCGCTGCCGGGCAGAGCTTCACCCTGAACAACGCGACCTACTACTCGTCCCGATCAAACCCTGTAACCGCCACGGCCAATCTGGGGCTGAACACCCGGAAGCAGGCCTTAACCGCCACCACGGGCTGGGGCAACATGATCTCCCGCCGTGGGGGCCACTGGTCGTTCCCTGTGGAACTCGGCGCTGCCTTTATCGGATCGCCGTCGCTCAACATGACGCTCGCGGGCACCGCCTGCGACCAAACCGGCGTGTATTGCGTGGACGTCGCGCAGAACCAGCAGATTCAGGCTAACCTCCAGGCCCAGGTGGCTAAATATCGTAAAGATCTCGATCCATTAAAGACCTACCCCATCGCCTCGTTTGGCGTGGCCTATAGCTTCAAGACGCGTGCCGGACGGTAAGAGCGTTCCGGGAATATAGCAACCTCCCGCATGGGCAATGCGGTTATAGAAAAGGCAAAGGGCTTCCGCCAACGGGCGGAGGCTCTTTGCTTTTGTGCCAGGGAATGCGTGGCACGGGCTGCAAGCAGGGTCCGGAAAACGGAGGATCGGCTGACCCGATCGATGTGAGCCATCTCACGAACGCCGGCGTTGCTGTCCGGATACAATTCCCTCCATCTCTCCATCCGTATGAAGGAGCAGTTCTGTGAAGCGTCTCGACCTCGGGCGGATGTGCCTGCCCTGCATCCTCCTGGTTGCCTTGTGTCCGGACCCGATCCGGCCGCAGGCGGCCCCCCAGGTTCAGGCAGCGCCGAACCTGGCTCAGCAGGCGGTGGACACTTCTGCCGTAGAGCCGCTGCCGCGGCATCATCCGCAGTGGGCGAGCCCTGCCAACGACCTGGGACCGGCGGCCGAGGATCTGGGGGTAACGCTGGTCCTGGCGCGGTCGGCGCAGCAGGAGGCGGCCCTGCAGCAACTGCTGGCGGACCAGCTGAACCCAGGGTCGCCCGACTTTCACCACTGGCTCACTCCGGTTGAGTTCGGGCAGCGCTTTGGCGCCTCGGATAGCGATCTGCAGACGGTGCGCGGGTGGATCGAGGCGCAGGGATTGAAAGTGTCGTGGATTGCACCGGGACGGACGTTTGTCGGGATCCGGGGTTCGGCGGCGAGTGTGGGCCGTGCGTTCTCCACCACGCTGCATCACTATCGCGTCGGCGGAGAGGTGCGGACCGCGATCGCGTCGGAGGCATTTGTTCCGGCGGCACTCGCGCCGCTGTTGAAGTCGGTCCGCGGGCTGTACACGATTCCGGCGCACCCCATGCACAGGGTGAGCGGTCCGCAGACCGCAGGCCCGAATTTTAACGCCAGTGGTGGCAGCCACTTCATCGCGCCGGGCGATTTCAAGATCCTCTACGACATTCCCTATGGCGCGCTCGACGGAACGGGGCAGACGATCGGGATCGTGGGTCGTTCGCGGACCGATGCGGCCGACTTCACCAACTTCCAGCAGCTGACGCAAGCGTATTTCGTATTGCCGACGGAGGTGGTGCCTACCGCGTTCGGAGGAGTGGATCCCGGGCCGGCGCTCACCTCGCCGCCCGGGCCGGGGAACCAGAATCTTGGCGAGCAGCTCGAGGCGACTCTCGATGTAACGCGAGCCGGCACCCTGGCGCCGGGGGCGAACCTTTTGCTCGTGGTCTCGCAGGTCACGGGGACGACGGACGGCATCGACGCCGACGCGCAGTACCTGGTGCAAACTACGCCGGTTCCCGTGCAGGTGATGAATATCAGCTATGGGAACTGCGAATCGGCTTCAGGCCCGGCCGGCGTGCATTTCTGGGACACGCTGTTCCAGCAGGCAGCGGCGGAGGGCATCTCGGTCTTCGTATCCTCCGGCGACTCCGGGGCGGCTGGCTGCGAGATGGCGTTTACGACGCCGAGCCCGAGTCCCGTGCCGATCAGCCCCAACTACATCTGCTCGTCTCCGTACGCGACCTGCGTGGGGGGCACGGAGTTCAACGATGCCGGCAGCCCTTCCATCTACTGGTCGGGATCCGAGTCAACCGACCTGTCCTCGGCATCGAGTTACATTCCAGAGGGCGGGTGGAACGAGCCCCTCGATCCCAGGTCGGCGCCGCAGGTAGCGGGATCGGGGGGAGGCGTCAGCAGCATCATCCCCACGCCCGCGTGGCAGACGGGCCCGGGCGTACCGGCGGCGCGCGCGGGACGCTACACCCCGGACCTATCCTTCTCCTCCTCGTGCCACGACGGGTACTTCGGCTGCATGGCGGCGATCGGGGCAGACTGCATAAAGAACGGCAGTTCTGTGCCCCAGTTTGTTTCTATCTGCGGGACGAGCGCGGCTGCGCCGAGCATGGCGGGGATTACCGCAACACTTGACTCGAAGCTGCAGTACGCGGTGGGCAATATCAACCCCGAGCTCTACACCCTGGCGCAGACGCAGCCGTCGGTGTTCCACGATGCCACGCCGCTGAGCAGCGGGGTGGCTGCGTGCAATGTGAATACGCCCAGCATGTGCAACAACAGCACGCCGGGTACAAGGAGCCTGACGGGGGGCCAGGCCGGCTATCCGTTGACCACGGGATACGACCTGGTCACAGGTCTGGGATCTCTGGACATTGGCAACTTCCTCAACGGCTTCGGCGCCGTTCTGACGACGCCCACCGTGACGGTCACGCCGTCGGCCGCGACGATCCCGGCCGAGCAGCCACTCACTTTGTCGATCACCGTCGCCGGCGCAAGCGGAAAGCCGGTGCCCAGCGGTACGGTCAGCCTGGCGCTCGACGTATCGACGAAACCCCTCGTTGCCACGCTGGTGAATGGCGCCGCCACGCTCAACATTCCCGCGGGAAACCTTCCCGGGAGCAGTCTGCCGCATTTCTTCTATGTGGACTATGTACCCGATCCCGCGAGCGCGGGGATCTACGCTTCGGCCTGGGGGAACTGCAGTGTGATGGTGATGCTGCTGACGCCGACGGTCAGCGTGAGCTTTAATCCCGCGAACCCTACCACGGCCCAGGATCTGCTGGTTCTTGTGCGGGTAGATGGCGGGACGGGCAATCCCACTCCCACGGGTGGGATCTCGATTAACCAGACCACCTCCGCGGGTGGAATCTTGTCGGGCGGCAGCACGGCGCTCACGATTCTCGCGGGCATTCTGGCGGCCGGCACCGACCAGATAACCGCGACGTACGTCCCCGATACGGCGGGTGGCCAGTACTACGCGAGCACGACCGGCTCCGGCAGCGTGACGGTCACCGCGGTTCCCAAGACCACGCCCACGGTGACAGCTGTCCCTTCGCTCTCTGCCATCACTCTCGCCGATCTATTCAATCTTTCGATACAGGTAGCCGGCGGGACGGGCAGGCCAACGCCCACTGGAACGGTCACGGTCACAGCCAACGGCCACACACAGCCGAGCACGATTAATGGAGGCAAGACCCTGATCTTCATCAGCCCGGGCTGGCTTCCGGTGGGCTCCGACGTGGTCGCGATCAGCTATTCCGGCGACAGCAACTACAACGCCTCCACCGTGAACGTGCCGGTGAATGTGGGCAAAGCGGTCACGGGCATGATTCTGCAACCCACCTCCCCGGCGACGACGGCACAAAGCGTGCAGGTGTTTTTCAACCTTGCGGGTTTGGTGAACTCGATAGCTCCGACGGGAACCGTGGAACTCACCAGCGGGTCCTACGATTCCGGCCCTCAGGCGATCCCATTTCCGCTGATCTGTACGATCCCCGCGGGAGCGCTCGCGCCCGGAACGGACACTCTCACGCTGACCTATTCGGGAGACGCGAACTACACCGGGGCGACGGCCAGCACTTCGGTGGTGGTCACGGTGCCTCCTGTACCGTTGTCGATCGCGCTTACGGCCACAACGGTCACCATCTCTCCCGGCGCAACGACCGGAAATACGTCGACCGTCACGATCACTCCGGCGGGCGGATATACCGGGAAGGTTTCCCTGACCGCCACTCTGACATCGCAGCCGGTGGGGGCGATGTACATTCCGGATCTGAGCTTCGGCACGACGAGCCCCGTGAATATCACGGGCACCGCGGCGGGTACGGCGACCCTGACCATCACCACGACCGCTCCGAGCGCCGCAACGCGGATGGCACCGCATGCTGCGCGGCTGCGCTGGATTCCGGCAGGCGGCACCGCACTGGCCGGGTTCCTGCTGCTGGGCCTGGGCAAGCGGGGGCGTGCCTGGCGCAGGCTTCTCGGCAGCGTCCTGCTTCTGGCGGGCCTGTCCACTTCGGTGACGGCGTGCGGCGGGGGCGGCGGTAGCGGCACTACGAGTCCGCCGCCGGTATCGAATCCGGGAACGACGCGGGGAACGTACACGATTTCGATCGCCGCCAACGGTGTCACTGCGATCGCGAACACGACTGTGACGCTGAACGTGCAGTAGGGGCTGGGTCGCGGATCCAGGGAGGCGCGATGCCCGGCTGTCGCTGCCTGACTGCCTATAATGACCTTCGGGCTTCTCAGCCTCACAGGACGAGGAATCGATGGCAGGTTTGGAAGGCAGAATCGCGCTGGTGACCGGCGCATCGCAGGGCATTGGGCGGGCATGCGCCCTGGAGCTGGCGCGGGCGGGCGCCACCGTAGCACTGGCGGCACGCAACGAAGGCAAACTGGCGGAGACGGCCGCGGAGATTGAGAGCGCCGGCGGAAAGGCCGCGGTCTTCGCCCTCGATGTGGCCAGCGCGGACTCGATTGCCAGCGGCGCGAAGGCAGTGCTGGAGAAGCTGGGCAAGGTCGAGATCCTGGTGAACAACGCAGGCATCACCCGGGATGGGCTGGTGCTGCGCATGAAGAGGCCGGACTGGGATGATGTTCTGCAGACCAACCTGACGGGCGCGTTCCTGCTGACGCAGGCGCTGCTCAGCGCCATGCTGCGCAACCGCTGGGGGCGGATCATCAACATCACCAGCGTGGTGGGGCGCACCGGACAGGCGGGCCAGGTGAACTATGCGGCGTCGAAGGCGGGGCTGATCGGGATGACCCGGTCGCTGGCGCGCGAGGTGGCGTCCCGCGGCATCACTGTGAATGCGGTGGCGCCGGGTTATATCGAGACGCCCATGACCGCGGTTCTGGATGAGAAGCAGCGGACGGCCATGATGGCGCAGATTCCGTTGGGGCGTCCGGGAACCGATGTTGAGATCGCCCAGTCGGTCGCCTTCCTGGCCTCCGACGCCGCCGCGTATATCACCGGCCACGTGCTCGACGTGAACGGCGGCATGTTCATGGGGGCATAACGGACGAAGGGCCGAATCTCGCGATCCGGCCCTTCTGCTGATGCTTCGACGGTGGCTACTGCGGCGGTTTATCGCCCGGCGGCTTGACCGGTCCTCCGCGCGCCTGGGGCATGACCATCACGTTTACCGAGGTTGCCACGAACTGGCCTTCTTTGGTGGCGCCCTCCACGCGGACGTTGTCGCCGGTCTGGACATCGGCGAGGGTGATGGGCTCGCGCTGTTTGCGGAAGGCCGTGTTTTCGTCGGCTACGAAGGTGTGGTCGGCGTTGTCGACGTTGCTGTGGACGGTTACCTTGGTCTCACTGATGCTGGTGACCTTACCCATGAGCCAGGTCTTGCCGAAGTTGGCCTGCAGTTCGCGCATGGCCTTGGCGCGCTCCGGGTCGAGAAGCATGATGAAGACGGCGCCGACGGATTTGGCCTTGTCGTCGGTCTCGCCGCCAGCGGCGATGGCATCTCCAACTTTGATCTCGCTGGCCTTGATGGGGGTAGGAGGAGAGCCTCCGGCCATCATGCGGTCCTGTCCGCGATCGGCCCCGCGTTCCTGGCCGGCGGCGCGCTGGGGCTGTTTCATGATGTGGGTATTCGCGCTGAAGTGGATCGTGTAGATCTCATTGGCGGCATTTTTCACCAGGAAGTGGTCGGGAGCCACCTCCGTGACCATGCCCATGATTCCCCGGCCCATGCCCATCATGCCGCCCGGACCACGCATGCCGTGGGCGTCGGCGCCCTGTCCGGCGGGGGGCGTCGAACCCGAAGGGGGCGCCTGGTCCTGCGCGAAGCCACCAGCGGTCACGGCCAGCCCGAGCACAAATATCGATAGAATTCGGACGTTCATCGTCACTCCGGGGAGGGATTCTCCCTGAAGTATAGACGGAGGCCGAGGCGCGCCGGACTAGCCGGGGTTACTGCCGGACGACGGCGGCGGGGTTCTCCTGGCTCAGGTAGACCCCCTGCGAAGCCATGAGCTGCTGGAAGGCGGGAACCGTCTTCAGGCTGGCCAGCTCGGCATCGGCAAGAATCTTCTTGGGCGTGGTGAAGCCCTCATTGAGGGCCATGCGCAGGTAGTCGATGGCCCGGGCCACCATGCCTGCCTTCACACAGCTTTTGGCCATGTAGTAGTTCATCGCCCCCCGGTCCTGGATCGACGCCGGATTCTCTACGCGGACGCTGGTGCTGTGTTCGAAGATGGCGGGATCGAGCCGGAGCGCCTCCTGATACGATTCCCAGCCTTTCTTGTACTTCTTCTCAGAGAGCTGGGCGGTGCCCAGGTTCTTGTGGATCAGCGCCGATTTGGGATCGAGCTTGAGGGCTTCGCGATAGGCCCTCTCCGCCTTGCCGAACTCCTTCTTGGCCATGTAGACCGAGCCCATATTGTTGATGGCTACGGAGTTTTTGGGATCGAGTTTCAAGGCTTTCTGGTAGGAACGGGCGGCGTCATCGACGTTCAGCATCAACTGGTAAGCGATCCCCATCTTGTTCCAGATCTCGGAGGAGTCCTGCGGGGCGTTTTTGTACGCCTCAATGGCGGCCTGGTAGCGCTGGTGCGCCATGAGGGAGTCGCCTACCTGCTCGGGCGTGGCCTTGAACTGGGGAGACGTGACCGCCTGGGGCGTGGCGGACTGAAGCTGGCCCTCCACCAAAGGGATCTGCACCGTAGCGGTGATCGCGGCCAGCCATCCCAGGATGCGAGGAGCACGATATAAATGCAACATATTCCCCCTCCTCTTGGTGGAGGAACGCTCGGATGACCGCGCACGGGGGGACGATCATCTGAAGCAGAATTAAACCACCAAATCGGGTTTCTGCGCTACCAATGAAGCCAAGCGGCATCAAAAACGTTTGAAGCGTACATCCAGGGGACCGGAATGGAAGCGGCCTGTCCCTGCGCCGTGCGATGATGGTGCCCCGGAACGCGCGGGGCGGCAGTGATCCAGCTCACACCCGGCGAAGAAACTTCCCCGTTCGCGGGCGCGGTAGCCAACAGCATTGAACTACACTCTCTGCACCAGGAGCTCCTCGATGAGCACGACCACGCCCCCGGCCTCAAATCTTGCCCTTGCCGAGCGGTTTCGCTCGGTCCGCCAGCGGACCCTGGCTCTCGCGGAGCCGCTGACCCCCGAAGACATGATGGTGCAGTCGACCGCCGAGGCATCGCCGGTGAAGTGGCATCTGGCGCACACCGCCTGGTTTTTCGAGTCGTTCGTGCTGCGGGAGTTCCAGCGCGGCTATCGCCTGTTTAATCCAGATTTTGCATGGTTGTTCAACAGCTATTACCAGACCTTCGCGTCGTTCCCGGAGAAGCGGCTGCGTTCTTCGTTCTCTCGGCCGGGGATTGAGGAGGTTCTGCGCTTTCGCGCCCATGTGGATGACGCGATGGAGAGGCTGCTGGAAGGGAATCCGCCGCCGGAGGCCCTGGAGCGCATCGAGCTCGGCCTGCACCACGAGGAGCAGCACCAGGAGCTGGTTCTCACAGATGTCCTCAATGCCTTTTACGTGAACCCGTTGCGGCCCGTGTATCGCCCGGCGGAGGCGGAGCCGCGGCTCTGGAAGCGCCCGTCGGAGCCCGCGGGGCCGCTGCGCTTTCTGCGGTTCGAAGGGGGCGTGCAGGAGGTGGGGCACGCCGGAGAGGGATTTTGTTTCGATAACGAGCTTCCCCGGCACCGGGTGTGGCTGGAGCCGTACGCTTTGGCCGAGCGCCTTGTGACCTGCGGCGAGTACCTGGAGTTCATGGAGGACGGCGGCTATCGCCGGCCGGACCTTTGGCTGAGCGACGGCTGGAATGCGGTGCAGGATCACGGGTGGAGCGCTCCTCTCTACTGGAGCAGCGAGAGCGGCGAGTGGTCGGTGTTCACGTTGCGGGGGCCGCAGGCCTTGGCGCTCAGAAAAAATGCCCCGGTGAGCCACTTAAGCTACTACGAGGCAGATGCTTACGCGCGATGGGCGGGTTACCGGCTGCCCACCGAGTTCGAGTGGGAGGCGGCCGCCGAGGGCCGGCTGATCGCGGGGAATCTGCTGGACGCGGGATGGCTGATGCCGGTGCCCGCAAGCGAGATGCGGGAGGACGCTCCGGGTCCCTCGGGAGAGGCGGTTGGGCTCCTGCCGGATAACCCGGCCGGCCCTTTCAAGCGGCCATGGCAGCTCTTTGGCGATTGCTGGCAATGGACCGCCAGCGCCTACCTGGGGTACCCCGGGTTCCGGCCGCTTCCCGGTTCGCTGGGCGAATACAACGGCAAGTTCATGAGCGGACAGATGGTTTTGCGGGGAGGATCGTGCGCGACGCCGCGCCCGCATATCCGCGCCAGCTACCGCAATTTCTTCCCGCCAGACACCCGCTGGCAATTTTCCGGAATCAGACTGGCCAGCCGCTGACTCTAACGGAAGTTGGTAACTCCACCCGGTGCGAGCCGCATCCAAGTCCTTGCATGACGACAACTTCGCTTCCTCTCAGCAGCGTCAAAATCGATTCGCAGATTGCCGCGGCCGTTACTGAAGGCCTGCTTTCTCGTCCCAAGTGGCTTCCCTCCTGGCTGTTTTACGACGAGGCGGGATCGCGGCTCTTCGATCAGATCACGGAACTGCCGGAGTACTACGTCACGCGCACGGAGCGATCCATCCTGACCGAGCGGGCGGAGGAGATCGTCCAGCGGGCCGCAGCAAGGGATGCCCTGCGGATCGTGGAACTGGGCGCCGGCTCCTGCGACAAGACCCGGCTCCTCTTGCGCGCGGCAGTGGAGCGACAAGACACCGTGGTGTACGAGCCGGTGGACGTCTCGCCCAGCGCACTGGCGCAGGCACAGGAGCGGATTGAGAGCGAGATCCCGGGCGTGGTCGTGTGTCCGCGCGTGGAGGACTATACCCGCGAGTTCTCGCTTGAGCCCCCCAGCCCCGGCGAACGCCGCCTGGTGCTCTACATCGGATCGAGCATCGGCAACTTTGAACCGCACGAAGCGGGGCAGCTGCTGGAGAACGTACGCGAAGGGCTGATTCCCGGCGACGCGCTGCTGCTGGGCGTGGATATGGTGAAGGACCGTGAAACGCTGCTGCGGGCCTATGACGATGCCGCCGGCGTCACTGCCGCCTTCAACAAGAACATCCTGACGCGGATTAACCGCGAACTGGGCGCCGACCTGGACGTGGGCGCCTTCCAGCACCGCGCTGTGTGGAACCGCTATCGCAGCCGGATCGAGATGCATCTGGGCAATACGCTGCCGCAAACGGTTCACATCCCGTCGCTGGATCTGCGCGTGGAGTTCGAAGCGGGCGAGACGATTCACACCGAGAACAGCTACAAGTACCTTCCCGGCCAGGCGGAGACCCTTCTCCGCGCCGCGGGCTTCGCACCCGAAGAGACGTGGACCGATGAGAAGGGCTGGTTCTCCGTGTGCCTGGCGCGGGCAGACTGACGGCTATTTCGGGCTCGCCACCCGCACGAGCAGCGTGTCGTGGCCGGCGAGTTCGACCGGCATATTGTCGGTGAGCTCGACGGTCTTGCCGTTCCATAGATCCTTGCCCTGCATCGGCCCGCGGAGCCCGAGCTTGCTCAGGCTCAGATGGAAGGGATGCGTCGAATAGCGGTCACTTCCGGCGTTCAGCACAGCGATCGCGATGGCTCCGCCCTCAAGGTGCTTCAGCCACACGTCCACCTCCCCCTCGCTGTAGACGCGGGAGGCCTGCTTGCCGAGCTTGTCCTGGTCGATCGCGATCACCTCACGGTTGGTGAGGATGTCCTTAACCTCAGGCTTCATGTGGGGCAGATCGTTGCCGGCCAGCAGCGGCGCCGAAAGCATGGCCCAGAGCGAGAAGTGCGAGCGGTTCTCCGCCATGGAGAGCCTGCCGTTGCCGACCTCGAGCATGTCGGGATCGTTCCAGTGGCCGGGACCGGCGTACTTCTCCAGTCCCTCTTGCGCGCTCAGGATGGAGTAGACGCTATTCCAGTTTGCCTGGATGTCGCCGGTGGTGCGCCAGAGGTTGCCGCCCAGCGCCGGAGCCCACTCCCACACCGCGTCCCACCCGTACTGGCAGAGGGAGTAGACGATCGGCCTGCCGGTGTCGCGCAGGGCTTTGCCCATCTTCTCGTAGGCCTCATGCATGAGCTTCATCTGCGCGGCCTTGTCGTTGGGCTGCTGCTTCTGCATGACCTCGGGAATGAAGCTGCACAGGTCATACTTCAGATAGTCGATGCCCCACTCGGCGTACATCTTGGCGTCCTGCTCCTCGTGTCCGAGGGAAGCGGGATAGCCCGCGCAGGTCTTGCTGCCGGGGCCGGAGTAGATGCCGATCTTGAGGCCTTTGGAATGCACATAGTCGGCGAGGGCCTTCATGTCGGGAAACTTCTCGTTGGTGTGCAGCAAGCCGTTCTCGTCGCGCTTGCCCTCCCACGTGTCGTCGATGTTCACGTAGATGTAGCCGGCGTCTTTCATGCCCGAGGCTACGATCTGATCGGCGGAGTTGCGGATGTCCTGATCGGTGACCTTGCCGGCGAAGTAGTTCCAGCTATTCCAGCCCATGGGCGGCGTAAGCGCGGCCCGGTCTGAGGCTGTTTGCGCGGATGAAGAGCGCGGTGCAATTGCGAAGAGAGTTACAGCGGCAAGCAAGGCAAGGGTAAGCGAGGTGGCACGACGCATGGAGGGTTTCTCCTGAAAACGATTTCAGCGAGCCATCTTACGACGCACCGCGGCGCTTGTGCAAACGGCTGCATGGCGTGGAGTGCTTATAATCGGGGCACGGAATTGGCTCCATCACCTGCACGCGCGCGGTTCCGGCGTGCCCCGTCCCTGCGGAGGTTCTCCTTTTGACGAATGCGGTAAAACTGTGGCCGGGGAGCGTTCTCGCGGCCTTTCTGGCGTGCGCGTCTGTTGCGACCGGCTCCGCACAAAGTGCCACCCCGCCCAACGTGCACGAGCAACTCGATGCGCTCTTCAACAAACACGCGTACGCGGTGAAGGGCATTCAGCTGGCATGGCAGAAGGACGGCGAAATCTACACCATCCTGGAGCCCGGCGGCGGCAAGGGCATGGACATTGTGGCCTACGACAGCGCCTCCGGCAAGCGGAGCGTGCTCATCTCGGCCGTGCAGCTTACGCCCAAAGGTGCGAAGGCTCCGCTGGATATCGACGAGTACGCGTGGTCTGACGATCGCAAGAAGCTGCTGTTCTTTACCAACACCCGGAAGGTATGGCGCCTCAACACGCGCGGCGACTACTGGGTCTTCGACGAGGCTTCCGGCACGCTGACCAAACTGGGAGGCGATGCGCCCGAGTCCTCGCTGATGTTCGCCAGCTTCTCTCCCGATGGCACGCGCGTGGCGTGGGTGCGCGCCAACAATCTATACGTGGAAGATCTGGCCACGCAGAAGATTACGCAGCTCACCAACGATGGGTCGGCGGACATCATCAACGGCACCTCCGACTGGGTGAACGAAGAAGAACTCGAGTTGCGCGACTGCTTTCGCTGGAGCCCCGACGGCCAGTCGATCGCCTACTGGCAGTTCGATCAGTCAGGGGTGGGCGAATACACGCTGATCAACGATACGGCGGGGGAATATCCCACCACCTTCACGTACAAGTACCCGCAGCCGGGGACGACCAACGCGGCGGTACGCGCAGGGGTGGTGCCGGCGGCCGGCGGCCCGACCACCTGGATCAAGCTGGAAGGCGATCCGCGGCAGCACTATATTGCGCGCATGGAGTGGGCGGGGAACTCGAGGGAGGTGCTGCTGGAATATCTCGACCGCCTGCAGCAGCACAACCAGGTGATGCTGGCCGACGCGCACAGCGGAGACGCCAGGCTCTTCTTCGAAGACGATGACAAAGCCTGGGTCGACGTGGTGCCGCTGACGTTCCTTGGAAAAGGCGGCGAGAAGGAGCCGGACCTGCTGTGGCTGAGCGAGCGCGACGGCTGGAGCCACGCCTATCGCATCGATCGCACGAGCGGGCAGCCGCGCCTGATTACCAACTTCGCCGGAGACGTGATCTCGGTAGAGGCCGTGGACGCCGCGGGAGGCTGGCTGTACTTCATTGCATCGCCGGACGACCCCATCCGCCGCTATCTCTATCGCTCAAGGCTGGATGGCAGCGGCGCGCCGGAGCGCGTGACGCCCGCGGCCCTGAGCGGCAACAACCACTACAACATCGCGCCGAATGGGCATTTTGCCGTGCACCAGTTCAGCACGTTTATCAAACCGCCCGACTCCGAGGTGGTGAGCCTGCCTGACCACAAGGTGCTGCGCACGCTGGTCAGCAATGAGGCGGTGTCGAAGAAGGTGAAGGAACTTCTGCCCGCCGCGCCGGAGTTCTTCAAGGCGCCGGTGGGGAACGGAGTCACGCTGGACGGGTGGATGATCAAGCCGCCCAACTTCGATCCTGCGAAGAAGTATCCGGTGCTGACGTTCGTCTACGGGGAGCCGGCCTCAGCCACGGTGCGCGACGCCTGGTCGGGCGGCACCGGTCTCTTCCACGCGATCATCGCGCAGCAGGGCTATCTCGTTGTCAGCTTCGACAACGAAGGCACGCCATCGCCGAAAGGGCGGGAGTGGCGCAAGTGCATCTACGGCGCGGTGGGCGTGCTGAGCTCGGCACAGCAGGCGCAGGCCATTCAGTGGCTGGCGAAACAGCGCAGCTACATCGACAGTTCGCGCATGGCCATCTGGGGACACAGCGGCGGCGGGTCGCAGACATTGAACGTGATGTTCCGCTATCCGAATGTGTACTCCACGGGGATCTCCGCTTCGCCGGTGCCCGACGAGAGCCATTACGACACCATCTACCAGGAACGCTATATGGGCCTGCCGGACGAGAATAAGCAGGGCTACCACGATGGATCGCCCATCAACTTTGCCGCGGGGCTGAAGGGCCATCTGCTGCTGATTCACGGGTCGGGCGACGACAACGTGCACTACCAGGGATCGGAGCTGCTGATCAACCGGCTGATCGAGCTCGATAAGCAGTTCGACTTCTTCGACTATCCCAATCGCAGTCACTGTCTCTGCGAGGGCAAGGGCACCACGTATCACTGGTTCAGCACCATGACGCGCTACCTGGAGGATCATGTGCCGCCCGGACCGCGCTAGGTCGCCGCAGTTCCTGGTCCCACTCACCTCTAAGAAGGAACCATCATGTCCGCATCGCGCCGCGACTTTCTGACCTGCAGCTCCCTTGCCGCACTGGGAGCGGCGCTCGACTCCGCATTGCACGGGCAGGCTCCCGCGCAGAATCAGCAACAGACTACGCCGGGAGCGCCCACCGCGTTCGGCACCTCGCCGGCGGTGGGACCGGAGGTCTCCGCGGCCACGTTCGCGGAGGCGGAGAAGCTGGTGCAGTTCCAGATGACCGCCGCGGAACGCGAGCAGGCCGCAAGCAACTGGCGCATGCAGATGGCGCCCAACTACGAGCTCCGCGTGGGGCCTCGCAAGCTGGAACTGGAACCATCGTTGCAACCGGCCACGTTGTGGAATCCGGCCATTCCCGAGGTGGGCGCGCTGAACGAGGGCGACGGCGCGTTTGTGCGCAGCCGGCCTGCCGCCGTGCCTCTGCCCGCGAGCGAGGACGCAATCGCCTTCGCCCCAGTGACGCAGCTCGCGCGCTGGATCGAAGCGCGGGCGATCACCTCCGAGCGGCTCACGGAGATCTACCTGCAGCGGCTGGAGCGCTTCGATCCCAAGCTGCGCTGCGTCATCACCCTGACGCGCGAACACGCCCTGGAGCAGGCGCGCAACGCAGACAAGGAGATTGCGGGGGGCAAGTATCGCGGCCCGCTGCACGGGATTCCGTGGGGCGCGAAGGATCTGCTCGATACCGCGGGCATTCCGACCACCTACGGCGCGGAACCGTATCGCAATCGCGTTCCCGCCCAAGACAGTGCCGTGGCGGCGCGGCTCAACGCGTCCGGAGCCGTGCTGGTGGCGAAACTGAGTCTCGGCGCACTGGCGCTGAACGACATCTGGTTCGGCGGCCAGACCATGAACCCCTGGCTGCTGGAGGAGGGATCGTCGGGCTCGAGCGCCGGTCCGGGGTCCGCAACCGCTGCGGGCCTGGTGGGCTTTGCAATCGGCAGCGAGACCGGCGGCAGCATTGTGAGCCCGTCGATGCGCTGCGGCGTCACTGGGCTGCGGCCCACCTACGGACGGGTGGCCCGGACGGGCGCGATGACGCTGTGCTGGTCGCTCGACAAACTCGGCCCCATGGCGCGCAGCGTGGAGGACACGATCCTGGTTCTTAATGCCATCTCGGGCCCTGATCCAGGTGACCTGGCCTCCGTCCCCAGCAAGCTGACCTTCCACGCCGGAGCCAGCGTGAAGGGTTTGCGCGTGGGGTACTTTCCCGGCTGGATGAAGGAGGCGCCGGCTACCGATGTCGATCGGGCATCACTCGAGACCGTGAAGCAAGTCGGTATGGAACTGGTGGAGGTCTCGATTCCCGACTGGCCCTACGACTCGCTCAACCTCATGCTCTTCGCGGAGGCCGCGGCCGCGTTCGACGAACTGGTGCTCGGCCACAAGCTGGATCAGCTGAAAGCGCAGGTGCCCGACGCGTGGCCCAACGTCTTCCGCCAGTCGCGCTTCCTTTCCGCCGTGGACTTTGTGCAGACCGACCGCTTCCGCCGCAAGGTGGCGCAGGAGATGGCGCGGGTCTTCGCGACAGTCGACCTGCTGCTGGTGCCGTCGCTGCGCGATGAGATGCTCGTCATCACCAACAACACCGGCCATCCCTCGCTGACCCTGCGCGCGGGCTTTGTGGAGGTGGCGGAGGCGCGCAGCGACTGGGCGCCGGATCCGCAGCACCCGGTGCCCAGGTTCAACCCGCCGCGGCGCGTGCCGCACGGCATCACGCTCATTGGCCGGTTGTTTGATGAAGGAACGGTCTGCCAGGCAGGCATGGCGCTGGAAAAGGCTTTTAATGTGGCCGGCGAACATCCGCCAGGCTTCTGATCAGCGCGGGCTGATGGCGGACCACTGCTCGGTGTAGCGCGGCGTATTCTGCATGAGCGCGTGCACGTGATCCACGCCGCGGATGCCGCCTCGCGCCCCTTGGGAGGTGCAGTTCAACGCCGCGGCCGCGCAGGCGAAGTCCAGCTGCCGCTTCAGGGGCCACTCTTGCATGAGGGCATAGATAAACCCGGCGTGAAAGATGTCGCCGGCCCCGGTGGTGTCCACCACGTTCACGCGAAAGGCCGGGCGCAGCAGGAACTGCTCGCCGTCCCAGGCCACCACGCCATCCTGCCCCAGCGTTGCCGCGGCCAGACGGCACCCGTAGTGCCCACGAATGGCCTGCAGCGCCTGCTTCAGATCGCGCTCGCCGGTGAGGCGGGCGGGAAAGTCGCGGCTCACGATCAGGTAGTCGACGTTGCGGATCAGATCGTTGACCCCGGAGTAGATCTCATCGAGGTCGGCCACCACCGGGATTCCCGCTGCGCGAGCCCATTGCGCGGCCAGCGTCGCCGCTGCCGTCTCGTAGCCATCCACGTGCAACACGCGGGCGCTTGCGATCCATGCACGATCCAGGTCCTCGGGCGTGAGCAGCAGCCGCTCGTCCCGGCGGCAGAGCACGGTGCGCTCGCCGCCGCCATCCACCAGGATCAGCGATTGGGGGCTGAGCGCGTTTGGCACCTCCACCAGCCGGGCATCTACGCCCGCCCGCGCAAACTCGCTGCGATGCAGGCGTCCCGCATCGTCGCTGCCGATCTTGCCCACATAGCGCGTGCGCATACCCCAGGTCTGGCACGCCATCACGGTGCTGGCCGTTTGGCCGCCGGGCATGATGGTGGATTCGGTGTATTCGAGCTTGGCTCCGCGTTCCGGAAAGGTCGCCAGCGGAATCAGCGTGTCGGTGGCGTTCAGTCCCACTCCCACAAGGTCCACCATCGGCACGTGTGACATAGTTCTCATTGTATGTATCGATGCCGCAAGCCGCCTAAGAGAATCGCGTGGTCTTCCACAAGCCCCACGCACAGGCCACCGCGCTCACGACCAATACGACGGTCAGAACGCCGGTCCAGGCAAAGCTCATGCCCAGAGAGGGCACCCGGGCCTTGAGCGCCAGCACCACGAACACCGCCGTGACCAGCGCCAGAATCAGCCAGTCCCACCAGGCGCGGCCTTCTCCGCGATCCATCGATTCCCCGTCGAAGGCGCGCTTCACCGCATCCTGGTCGAGCTGGTAGCGCGCGCACTCTCTCTCGATCGCCCCCACGGTGTTATGCGATTCCCGCTCCGTCGCAATGGCAGAGCTCACCGCGATCGCGCCCAGGATCATCACCAACGATCCCGCGACCACGAGCATGAGGCTGCTGCGGTCGTGCGCCAGCTCGCCGAAGACCAGCGCGCCCCACGCCAGGCCCCAAAGCTGGTTGGTATTGGAGAGCGGGATGCCGCGGCCGATGCCGAGATACTTGGTGGCAAACTGCTGGAAGATGTCGCCGATAACCCAGACGAATCCGCCCAGAAACAGCCAGAACAACATGGGGAGGACAGTGTCGGAGTGGAAGACGGCCGCGTGCGTTCCCCCATCAAATACCAGCACCAGCGCCAACATGGTTCCCAGCTCGCCCACCGTGAACACGGTGACGAACGACAGCGGGTTCATTCCGCTGAGATAGGCCTTGCGGTAGGGGATATACATCGAGCCCCACAGCAGGCTGGCGCCGGCGGCTGCCAGAATGCCGTTGAGCGCGTGGGCAGGATGCGTGCCGTGCTGGTGCATGGTGCTGAAGCCCAGCATGATGGCGGCGGACACGATGGCCGTGGTGCCGAGCAGGACCTTGGCGACATTGGCGCGACCCGCTCCCTTCAGTTCCCCAAACAGCAGCCGGCCCCACAGAATGCCGATCAGCGAATTGGTGTTCCACAGCGGAAAGGCGATGGCCAGGCCCACATCCCGGATGGCGAACACCGTGAGCGTGTTGGCCACCGCCCACAGCATTCCCGCAAGGATGGCAAACGGAATCAGCTGCGGGCTGCGCGCCAGGTCGGCGAAGACCGAACGGGTCCCTTTCAGCAGGGTGGGCACCGACCATCGCGCCAGAAAAACACCGGCCACCATGCACAGCGAAATGGCATAAGGAGAGAGGCCGCTGTTCACCAGCTTGGTGGGAGCCTCGGCCGCGCCCAGCCACACGCCCGCGCACACGCCGCACAGCACGCCCAGGCGGTGGGTGGTTCTGATGCGGGCAGTTGAGATCGTGGACGGAGTCGTCATGTAGCTCTAGTGCATGGCGATCAGCAGGGCAACTCCGAGCACAAACACGCCCAGGGGAATGAGGAAGTGGCTGTCACTCAGGACGCACATGAGCCGGGAGGTCGATTTCATTCTTCTCCGATTTCGAACCGTTGCCTGCAGACTCCGGCAACCATAAAGAGGCGGCAACCCGGGTGTCAAGCCGCGGCGCCTGAGCGCGCTGCCGCCGGTTGCGATAGAAGTAGAAGAGGAGCTGTAGTTCAGGAGCCGTCCCGCGCATGGATCATCTCGACAATATTCTCGTACTGTTGATCGGGCTGCTGTTCGCGGTGGCGGCCGTGGCTGGCCTGGCGCGCCGCTTCGCGGTGTCGTATCCCATTGTGCTGGTCATCTTCGGACTGCTCTGCTCGCTGTTGCCCCATGTGCCGCGCATTCCGCTGCCCCCGTCCGTCGTCTTCCTGGTCATTCTTCCGCCGCTGCTGTACATCTCTGCCTGGCAAACCTCCTGGCGGGAGTTCCGCTACAACCTGGTCTCCATCTCCAGCCTGGCGGTGTTGCTGGTCTTTTTCACCGCCTTTGGCGTAGCCTTTGCGGCACAGTGGTGGCTCCCGGGATTCGATTGGCGTCTGGGGTTTCTTCTGGGTGCGGTGGTCTCGCCCACCGATGCTGTGGCGGCCACCTCCATCGCCCGCCGCGTCGGCATGCCGCAGCGCATTGTGGACATCCTCGAGGGCGAGAGCCTTCTGAACGATGCCACCGGCCTGCTGGCCCTGCAGTTTGGCACGGAGATGGTGGTCAGCGGAACCACCCCCACCATCAGCCGTGGTCTCCTGGAGTTCGCCTGGCTCACCGCGGGAGGCGTTCTTGTGGGAGTGGTTATCGCCCTGGTGGTCACGTGGCTGGAGCGCTGGGTCGACGACGGGCCGGTGGAGATCGCGCTGTCGCTGATTGTGCCCTATGCCGCGTATCTCGCCGGCGACGCGGTCAAGGGCTCTGGCGTGATCGCCGTGGTGGCGTGCGGCCTGGTGGTCAGCCGGCAGAGCTCCACCTTCTTTTCGGCGAGGGTACGACTGCAGGCGGTGGCAGTGTGGGAGGCGCTGGAGTTTCTGCTCAACGGGTTTGTCTTTGTGCTGCTCGGCCTGCAACTGCCCTATGTTCTCTCCGGCATCCAGGGGCGCAGCAAACTGAGTCTCCTCGCCTATGGCGCCATCTTCTCCGCCATCCTTGTGGCGTTGCGGCTCCTGTGGATGTTTCCGGCCGCGCGCGCGGCCTGGTGGACCCGGACTTGCCTGCTCAAACAGAACTATGAGAAGCCTCGCGCCAATCAGATCTTCGTAGTGGGCTGGACGGGCATGCGCGGCGTAGTCGCGCTGGCGGCGGCCGACGCTCTGCCCTTGACCACCGCCGACGGAACGCCCTTCCCGCAGAGGAGCTTCATCCTCTTTCTCACCTTCTCCCTGATCCTGGTTACTGTGGTCTTGCAAGGGCTTTCACTGCCCTGGCTAGTGCGCGCCCTCGGTCTCGCACAGCCGGACACAGGCGTCTGCGAGGAAGGCAAAGCGCGGCACCTCATGCTGCAGGCCGCCATCGATTTTCTCCGCGAGCGCCGCAACTCCACCACCGAGGAGGAGGAGACGCATCTCTACGACGACCTGCTGCACCAGTTCGAACATAAGGCGGCGGAGATCGACCAATGCGGTCCCGATGGTAGTCTCCCCAAAGAAGAGGCCGCGAGCGTGACGATGGGCCGCCTGATGCTCGACACCATCCGACGGGAACGTGAAGAGCTGAATCTGCTGCGTTCCGACGGTCGCATCGGCGACAACGTGCACCGCGTGCTGGAGCGGGAGTTGGACCTGAGTGAGAGCCGGTTAATGTAAGGGCCATCTGGCCTAGTGCGCCTCAGTCCTTGCCGCGCATGGCATCGAGCACCCTTGGAATTCCTTGCAGATCGGGAAGCACGCGCACGCTGAAGAAACCGTACCCTTCCAGTAATGCGCGCACGGCGTCTGCCTGGCCGTAGCCAATCTCCAGCAGAATATGTCCTCTGGGATTCAGGACGCGGAATGCCTGTGGTATCAGCCTTCGATACACGTCGAGTCCCTCGGGGCCGGCGAAGAGCGCCGTGGACGGCTCATAGTCCCGCACTTCGACCGAAAGCGAGGGACGGTCGATCTCCGGCACATAGGGTGGATTCGAAATCACGAGACCGAAGCTTTCGTCGGCCACCGGCCCTAGGAGATCTCCGTGCAGGAAGCGGACGCTCACGCCGTTGCGCTGCGCATTGTCGCGTGCGACGGCAAGTGCTGCCTCGGACAGATCCGTCGCCGTGAGTCGATGCGAGGTCAGATGGTGCGCGAGAGCGATGGCGATGGCTCCGGATCCGGTGCCCACGTCCACGATGCGCGCGGCCTCGGAACCGCGAGCGATCGCAATCGCCGCTTCCACCAGGTGTTCGGTCTCCGGGCGCGGGATCAGCACATCCGGCGTAACGCGGAAGGGAAGCCCGTAGAACTCCACTTCGCCGGTGATGTATTGGATGGGCTCTCCGGCCAGCCTGCGCTCCACCAGGCTTGCATAGCGCACGGCCGTGCAGCCGCCGAATTCTTCATCGCCTTGGGCAACAAGCCACGCCCGGTTCTTGCCCGTTATTTGGAGCAGCAGCCACTCCGCATCCCGTCGCGCCCGGTCCGGATG
Source organism: Acidobacteria bacterium AB60 (assembly GCA_008682415.1). Classification (GTDB taxonomy): domain Bacteria; phylum Acidobacteriota; class Terriglobia; order Terriglobales; family Acidobacteriaceae; genus Telmatobacter. The sequence goes on from VANK01000019.1 coordinate 34,388, forward strand.
CGGGCCGCCGCGGAGCCGCGCGGCGGCAAGTTCCAGGGCCTCGCGTATCTGCATCAGGCGGCCTGCGTGGCATCTGCCTTCAACTGCTCCGCCTGGTAGTGGGCGATCAACGCATCCACAATCGACTGCAGCCGCCCTTCCATGATCAAGTCTAGCTGGTGCAGCGTCAGCCCAATGCGATGATCGGTTAGCCGGTTCTGCGGGAAGTTGTAGGTGCGGATCTTCTCGCTGCGGTCGCCCGAGCCCACCTGTTGCTTGCGGGCCGCGGCTAGCTCTGCGTTCTGCTTCTCCATCTCCATCTCGTAGAGTCGCGAGCGCAGCACACGCATGCCCTTCTCGCGATTCTTGATCTGCGACTTCTCGTCCTGGCAGCTCACCACCGTGCCCGTCGGAATATGCGTGATGCGCACCGCCGAGTAGGTGGTGTTCACCGACTGCCCGCCCGGCCCCGAAGAGCAGAACGTGTCGATGCGCAGATCCTTCGCCTCGATCTTGATATCAACATCCTCGGCCTCCGGCAGCACCGCCACTGTGACGGCGGAGGTGTGCACGCGGCCTTGCGTCTCCGTGGCGGGCACGCGCTGCACGCGATGCACGCCGCTCTCGTACTTGAGCTGGGAGTACACGCGGTCGCCTTCAATGATGGCGATGACTTCCTTGTAGCCGCCCACCCCCGACTCCGACAGCGACATCACCTCCACCTTCCAGCGATGCTGCTCGGCGAAGCGGGTGTACATGCGGAAGACATCCGCGGCAAACAGCGAGGCTTCGTCGCCGCCGGTGCCCGCGCGGATCTCCACGATCACGTTCTTCTCGTCATTGGGATCCTTGGGCAGCAGCAGGATCTTGATCTCTTCCTCCAGAGCGGCCACCTTCGGCTCAAGCGCGGCGATCTCCTCCTCCGCCATGGCGCGCAGGTCGGCGTCGGACTCACCCAGCATCGCCTTCGCATCCGCCAGGCCCTGGCGCGACTGCTTCAGCTCCCGGTACTTCTCTACTGGCGCCTCAATCTCGCGCAGCGCCTTGCCGATCTTCTGATACTTCTCGTGATCGTTGAGCACCTCGGGCAACGCAAACTGGGCCTGCAGCTCGCTGTAGCGCTGGTCCATCTGTTCTAAACGGTCAATCATGCGGACAGTCTCCTCCTGCGCGCGGGCAGGGGTTTTGAACTCGTATTTGAAGAAATCCGGGAAAAAGACGAAAAAACGAGTCTTGGCGGCGGGCGCCGCTAGAGGAGAGCCGGGATGGGCTGATGCAGGATCACGACTTTTTTATTCTAGCGCGAAATCCACGACACTATACCGCCGCTATAGAAATGGGTTAACAATGCGCAATCCGTCAATGATCTGGCCGTGATTTAAATCTTCGGTCAACAGTACGGTGCAGGCCGCCTGCTTGGCCATTCGCAGCACTAATGCATCCCAGAAAGAAAGTCGGTGCAGCCGATGAAAGTCGATAGCTGCCAGAATGTCGGTAACACGCGGCTCCGCAACGTGAAATCTAGAGTAGACCTCGACCTTTCGACGAATCAGGTCGGCATCGACACTCAACTTCTTCTCGGCGGCAACGAAGTATTCCTGGAGGATCTGGATCGAAACCGCACCGGTGCGTCCGCGCAGATGCTTCTTGATGAGATCGAGCGCCTTCCGCTGCTTGTCAGGGCTGGCCCCGTCATCGGCATAGATTAGAACATTCGTATCGAAAAAGCTGCGCGGCAGGCTATCGGCGCTCATACAGCTCTTCGCGATTCCAATTCCATCCAGCCGAGTTCCCGCGCCCGGCCGTCTTCTCTAGAAATTCCAGATCCCGCTCCAATTCGTCGTCACCGTCCCCCACAATGTGCTGCAGGTGCTCGCGGATCTCCTGATTGATCGTTCTGCCTGTGGCACGAAGCTTCTCCCGGGCTCGTTCGACGAGAGCCTCGTCAATCGAGAGAGTAATGTTCATATACACATAATACGTGTGCACATATTATGTGTCAAATCAGAAGCACTCGATCACATCGCACGCGTTCATCAGCGGAATCTGCAAGTTCGAGTCATGCTCTGTATCGGAGTAGACCGTGATCGTCGCCGGCTTGTAGTCCTCCGGCTTGGCGGTCATGATGTTGGGCACAAACGTCTGCGGGTTGCGATCGTACAGAGGAAACCACGTGCTCTGGATCTCCACCAGGACCGTGTGCCCCGCCTTGAAGACGTGATCCACGTCGTGCAAGCTGAACTTGTACTCCCGCACCGCCCCCGTGCGCATCGCCCGCGGCTTGTCAAACCCATCCAGATAGCGCCCGCGGAAGATCTCCTCGTTGATCATCAACTGATAGCCACGCATCTTGGAGTCGGCATCGTCCTCCGGATACTGGTCGATCAGCTTCACCACCATGTCGTTGTCGGTGCCGGAGCTGGATGCAAAGACGTCCGCCGTCACCTCGCCCGTCACAATCATGTCTTTCTTCAGCGGCGGCAGTTTCCACAGAGCCAGGTCCTTGCGGCCGGTCACAAAGCGCTGGTCCTCCGTCAACCAGTTGAACCACTGCGAGCCGTCGCTGTACGTGGGCTGGATGGGTCGATGCCGATACGGAATCGGATTGCCCGGATCGCTCGTATAGGCGGTCGTCGACGGCGTCTTGGGATCGACCCAGCTCAGCTTTCCCTCGCCCTCCAGGTGCAGAGCCGTAACCTGCGCCCCATCCGGCGGAAACTGCGCATACCGCTTCCAGGTATTGGAGCCAGTCTGGAAGCTGGCCGTGTCCTCAAGATCGAAGCCTGACGCGTTGCTGCCCTCCGCATCCTTCAGATAGTGCGCGAAGAACTTCGCCTCGATCTGGGTGCGAAACTCCTTGCCAATCGGCGCGCCGTAGTCCAGATTCCCCAGGTGCCGCGACGACGACGACCAGTACCCATGCCGCCACGGACCGAGCACCAGAAAACTCTCGTGCTTCGCATCGTGCGGCTCCAGCGCCGCGTACTCCGCCTGCGGACCCCACATATCCTCCTGGTCGTAGTAGCCGCCGACGGTAAGCGTCGGCACCGTCACCGCCTTCAGCGAGTGCTCCACGCCGCGCGACCGCCACACGCTGTCGTAGGCCGGATGATCCAGAAAGAGCTTCCAGGTGGGCAGCACCTTGGACCCGGAGCGGTTCACGTCCTCAGCGAAGCTCCCGCGCTCGAGAAAGAAGTCGAACCCATCGCGCGGCTTGCCGTCCTTGTCCTTGCCGTAGCTGACGTCGGAGTTCTCCTTGGTCGTCTCCAGCGAGTAGACATAGTCGTAGCCGTAGGTCTGCCGGAAGGCTCCATTGTGGAAGAAATCGTCCCCCATCCACACGTCGATCATGGGTGCCTGCGGCGAGATCGCCTTCACTGCCGGGTGCGGATCGATGCCCGCCACCGTCGCCAGGAAACCCGGGTAGCTGGTGCCGATGAAACCGGCGCGCCCGTTGTTTCCGGAGACGTTTTTGAGCAGCCATGCAACCGTGTCATAGGCATCGGTGCTCTCGTCCACCGCTTTGGGGTCGTGGTGATCGGCCAGGGGCCGGCTCATCACAAACTCGCCCTCGCTCTTGTAGCGGCCGCGAATGTCCTCGCCCACGTAGATGTACCCGGCGCGCGCCAGCTCGGGCCGCGCCCGGAAAAAGAACGCGCGGCTGGTCATGTCCACCCCGTACGGCGTGCGCTGGATCAGGAACGGCAGCGGCTCGTTGATATCCGCAGGCTTGAGAATCACTGCATGCAGCTTGATCCCGTCCCGCATAGGGATCATCACCTCGGCCCGCTGATAGTCGTGGAAGGTGTGCCGCACCGGCTCGCCGGTCCGGCGGTACGCGGCCTGCACGTCCGAGGAGTCGGCCACGCTCGCCCCATGCCCGGCCGCGTCCAGGGTGAAGTGGAACGTCGTCTTCGCGCCGGGTTCCAGAAAGTCCGCGGTGCCCGTCTGCGTCAGCTCTGTCGGCACCTCGCGCTCCGACTCCACCACCAGGCGGCCATTCTGCTCATAAAAGCTGAGCGGCGTGTCGGGCTGGCTTGGATCGGTGTACTCGCCGGCGAGCGCCTGCAAATTTGCGGCGTTGGCCTGCGACACCCCCCGGCGTGCTGCGGCCGATGCGGACAGAGAGACAACACAAAGCAAGATGGCGCAGGCAAAATGGCGCGGCAAGTAACCTCCTGAACAAACCCACCCGACGCGGGCGATGAGCCCCCGGATTTTTTAAGAGAGCAAATCCGTTCCGGCTCATTTTACTGCTTTTACCGGCGCCTCAACTTGTTGATTCCGCGCCGCCCGGCTTGGCCGAAGTCGTCTCCGCGATCTTGTAATCCCATGAAACTAAGCGTTTTTACCGGGCATTAATTCACGATTTTGTTACACGCTGTTCAGCAGGTCTTCAGCTCGCGGCCCACAGACTTTAATGAGGCACTCTGCTTCTCCACAAAGATCATTCCGATCACATATCTCTTCACCTGCACGAGCTTTGGAGGCACTATGCGGACCCCTCGCCGGCTGTTACTCTCCGCCCTCGCGTTTGCGCTTTGGATGACCAGCGCAATCCTGGCACAAACTTCGAATGCCATCCTGGCTGGTACCGTCAAGGACGAGAGCGGCGCCTTGTTGCAGGGCGCGCGCGTCACGCTGGAACCGGCGGCGCAGCCCGCCAGCTCAAACGGGCAGGGTGGTTTCTACTTCAACAACCTGGCGCCTGGGACGTACAAGGTCACCGTTACCTTCGTTGGCTTTGTCCCCTTCACCAAAGACGTGACCGTGAGCGCCGGGCAGACCACACAGCTCGACGCGGTGCTCAAGGTCGCCTCCGCCAGCGACGAGGTCATTGTCACCGCCGAGCGTCCGCATGGCGACGCCGAAGCCATCAACCGCACCGTGGCCGCCGAGAACATCCTGCAGGTGCTGCCCGCCGACGTCATTACCTCCCTGCCCAACGCCAACATCGCGGACGCGCTCGGTCGCATGCCGTCGGTCACCATCGAGCGGGACGAGGGCGAGGGCAAGTACGTGCAGATTCGCGGCACCGAGCCCCGCCTGAGCAACACCATGGTCGATGGCGTCACCATCCCCTCGCCGGAGAGCGGCGTTCGCCAGATCAAGCTCGATACCATCGCCTCCGACCTGGTGGACTCAGTCGAGATCAACAAGACCCTGCAGGCCAATATCGACGGCGATGGCATCGGCGGCTCCGTCAACCTGGTCACCAAGACAGCCACGGACACGCCCATCCTTGCCCTCTACGGCGTGGGCGGCTACACCCCCATCGGAAACGGCCGCAATGTCCAACAGGCGGGCGGTACCATCGGCAAGCGCTTCGGCGCCAACAAGAAGCTGGGCGTTCTGATCGGCGGCACCTACGACTACAACGGCCGCGGCATCTACGACATCGAACCGGTGCCCACGGCGGGCGATGCAACGCCGCACTTCGACTCCATCGACCTGCGCGACTACATCTACGACCGCAGCCGTTGGGGAGCAACCGGCAGCCTGGACTACAAGCTCAACGAGGGCTCGAGCATCTCCCTCCGCACCCTCTTCTCCACCTTCCGCAACTGGGGACACAAGTGGGTCTTCACCCTCATCGATGGCGGCGCGCCGCAGTACTTCCAGGACTGGCGCCGTCCCAACCTGGCGGTAGGCAGCCTGTCTCTGCAGGGGAAACACAACTTCAACGCCAATACCATTCTCTGGAACGTGGCGGTGAGCCGATCGCGGTCGCTGGGCGGCAGCGGCGGCGCGAACTATCAATGGATCGGCGATCCCAACGCCACCTGCATCAACGATCAGAGCCTGGCGAAGAGCCCCTATCGGCCGGGTTGGACCGGCTGCATCGGCACCGCCGCGAATCCCGTGACCGGGGCCGACAACGCCTATGACCGCAATAACTATGGCCTGGGCGAGGTCGATCTTCCCACCTCCGGGCAAAGCGTGCAGCTCAACCTGCAGGCCGCCGGCTCCTATGCGCGTCTCTATCACTTCGGCGCCCACTACGGCACGGTGGAGTTCGGCGCCAAGATTCGCAATGCGCACAAGTTCGATGACACCTATAACAGCGGCTTCGCCCTGGATACCGATGACAACGGGAACTACATTAACCCCCTCCCGGTGCAGCAGCACCCAGAGTGGAATACCTCGTTCAACGATCCTGATTACTACGACGGCAGCTATCAGAACGGCAATCGCCACTATGGCACGGTGACCGATTACAGCAAGGTGCGCGCCTGGGTGGAGGCCAATCCCGGGGCGCTTCCCGCCTTCGGCGGCCCCGGACCGAACAGCCACAACTATGACCTGATCGAACGCATCCCGGCGGGCTACGTCATGAACACCATCGAGCTTGCCAGCCGCGTCCGTCTCGTCGCGGGCGTCCGCATTGAAGCCACGCACGTCGATACCACCAGCTTCGACAAGAGCACCGGAGACCTCACCTTCAAGGGCGGCGGAGACTACACCGACGTTCTGCCGAGCGCCGCGCTGCGTTTCGCCCTCGACAAGGACTCCGACCTGCGCCTCGTCTACGGCCGTGGAATCGCCCGGCCCAATCCCGAAGACATCACCAAGGCCGTCGGCCAGCCCAACAAGCAGCAGACTCCGCCTACCATCAGCATCGGGAACCCGGATCTGAAGGCGGAACACGCCAACAACTACGACATCCTCTACGAGAGAAGCCTGAGCCACGTGGGATTGATCCAGGCGGGCTACTTCTACAAGGACCTCACCGATCCCATCACCTCGGTGGTCAACACGCCCACCTCCGGGCCCTTCGCCGGTTATCGCGTGACGCAGCCTGGAAACGCCGGCAGCGCCCATGTGCAGGGAATCGAACTGGGCTACCAGCAGCGTCTCTCCTACCTGCCGGGCTTCCTCAGCGGGGGCGGCATCTCCGCCAACTACAGCTACACGGAGTCTCAGGCCAGCGGCATCGCGGGCCGGTCCGACTCCCCGGCCCTGTTGCGCCAGGCTCCCAACAGCTGGAACGTCAGCCCCACCTACGACACCAAGAAGTTCTCTATGCGCGTCGGCATGACGTTCGACGACAAGATGATCTACCAGTACAACTGGAGCGACGGCGCCGATCCGACCGGAATCCACGGCCCCTCCGGCGACGTCTACCTCTACTCGCACTTCCAGTTCGACACCCAGGCGAGCTACAGCCTGCCCCGGGGCTTTCAGGTGTACGCCTACGGCCTCAACCTGAACAACGAGGTCTTTGGCTTCTATCAGGGCGGTCCCCAATACATGATTCAGCGCGAGTACTACCACCCCACCTACGCGGGCGGACTACGCTGGAATCTCTCCCGCGAGCGCTAGTCACAACTCTGCCCTCACTACCAACCGGCGCGGTACAATCACCGCGCCGGTTGCTTTTTTGGACCCTGCGTCCACCCCGGAGCCGTCCTCGCTCCCCGGGCACGTACAACCTTGTTTCCGGCGGGAGGCTCTGACTGCTTATGCGCCCCTATCCTCGCAACTCTGCCATCGACGACGACTACGCCGGCGAATCGAGCCTCCGCCTTCCCCGTTTTCTGAAACGCACCCGCACCGTCGCCAAGGTAGCGGCCGCCGGTGGAGCCGCCATCCTCGGCGTCGCAGCCCTGGGAGCCGCCGCAACCGTTGCTACCGCTGCCGCCGCCCGTCGCCGGCGCGCCGAACGCCTGCGCGGCAAGACCGTGGTCATCACCGGCTCCTCCCGCGGCCTGGGCCTGGCCCTCGCCGAAGAGTTCGGCCGCCAGGGGGCGCGCATCGTCCTCACCGCCCGCGACGCCGAAGAGCTCTACCGCGCCCACCAGCTCCTCCTCGACATCGACGCCGTCGCCGGGCCCCAGGACACCCTCGTCATCCCCGCCGACCTGCGCAAAAAGGAGGACGCCGAAGAACTCATCCGCCGCGTCTCAGAAGCCTGGGGGCCGGTCGACGTGCTGGTCAACAACGCCGGCGTCATCACCGTCGGCCCGGTCGAGAACCAGTCCCTCGACGACTTCCGCGAAGTCATGGAGTCCAACTTCTTCACCGGTCTCAACTGCACGCTCTCCGCACTGCCCGCCATGCTGAAGCGCGGCTCCGGCACCATCGTGAACATCACCTCCATCGGCGGCAAAGTCGCCGTGCCCCACCTGCTGCCCTACACCGCCAGCAAATTCGCCGCGGTGGGATTCTCCGAAGGCCTGCACGCCGAGATGCGCAGCAAGGGCATTCACGTGCTCACCGTGTGCCCCGGCCTGATGCGCACCGGCTCCCACGTCAACGCCCTCTTCGCCGGTAACGCCGAACGCGAGTACCAGTGGTTCAGCCTGGGCGCCACTACCCCCGGTGTCGCCGCCAGCGCCCGCAGTGCCGCCCGCCGCATCGTGCGCGCCGTCCTGGCTCGCGAGACCGAGATCTTCATTACCCCGCAGGCCGCCCTCGCCGGCCGGCTGGCGCAGGTCTCCCCCGCCGTCACCGCCACCGCCATGAGCCTGGTCAACCGCATCTTGCCCGACCCCATCGAAGACAGCGCCGGACCTCGCCGCGGCGCCGACGTCCGCAAGCGCGAACCCGCCGTGGCCAGCGTGCTTGGGTGGAACGCCGCCCGCCGCTACAACGAGGTGGACGCCACCGCCGAAGCTCGCTGACACAACGAATCACCCCCTTCGCGCGTCTCACAAAGTGGGTGGTAAACTCAAGATATGCACCATAGGCACGCCCCCGCGCGCTGGCAGTCGACGGTACTCGGGGTCTTGCTGTGCCTGCTCGCCGCGGCCTTCGCCTTCGAGGCCAAGATGGCTTGGTTCGGTCCTGCCGGCAGCCCCGCCGCGCAGATCAGCGCCTCCAAGCTGCAGCCCGCCGACGCACCCAAGCTCACGCCCCCCAGCCACGGGCCAATCTTCCTCACCGCGCTGATCCCGGAACTCGCCGCATTTCTTGTTCTTGTGGCGATGGGCCGCACGGCCACCCGTATCGCCCAACCCGAGCGCCCGCCGCTCGTACCAGCGTCGCCCGGCTTTTCGCCTTCCCTCTTCTTCCGTCCTCCTCCCGTCCGCTAAGTCTCCGCCGCTCGGCCACGGCATTCCCCGCATCCACACGCATCAACCGGGACCGTGACCGAGCCTTTGGCTGTGCCGCCCCGTGACTCCAAAGCGCGGCCCAGCCGTGGGAATCACCTCCCGGCGTGCCCGCAATCGCATCTCCCGCCCACGCCTGGACCAGGACATTGCAAGCAGGAGCCATCTTGGTTATGGAAACAATCCCCTCCGGGACGGTCGCGCACGCCTGGCGCCATCGCGCCTTCGCCGCGGCCGCCCTGTTGCTCGCCTTAGGTATCAGCGCATGCCACTCCGATAGCGCCCCCTCCGATGCCACCGCGGCCTCCATTCCCTCCGCCCGCGTGGCCGTCGCCCAGCGCGGAGACATCGCCCACGTCCTCACCCTCGCCGGACAGTTCCAGCCCTATCAGGTCGTCGACGTCCATCCCAAGGTCAGCGGCTACATGCGCCAGGTCAACGTCGACATCGGCGACATCGTCCGGCAGGGTCAGACCCTGGCCGTACTCGAAGTCCCCGAGCTCCGCGCCCAACTGCAGCAGACCGTCTTCCAGGTGGAACAAAGCAAGGAAGAGATCACCCGCGCGCAGCATGAGATCAGCCGTGCCGAAGCCCAGGCCACCGCCCTCCACCAGCAGTACGATCGCCTCAAGGAGGCGTCGGCCGGACATCCCGGTCTCATCGCCCAGCAGGAGCTCGATAACGCCCAGGCCGCCGATCTCGGCGCGCAGGCGCAGGTGGATGCTGCCAAGGCCGCCATGGCCGCCGCCAAACAGCACATGGGCTCCGCGCAGGCCGACAACCAGCGCGTCCAGGCCCTCCACGACTACACCACAGTCGTCGCCCCCATCTCCGGCGTGGTGGTCTGGCGCTATGCCGATACCGGCGCCCTCATCCAGGGCGGCACCAACTCCAACAGCCAGGACCTGCCCATCGTCCGTCTCTCCCAAAGCTCCCTGCTGCGCCTGCGCGTCCCCGTGCCGGAAGAGGACGTGCGCTTCGTCCACAATGGCGACCAGCTGCAGGTCCGCGTCGACGCCGTCAACCGCTCCCTCACCGGCAAGATCGTGCGCTTCACCCGCAACGTGAACTTCGACACCCGCACCATGGAGACCGAGGTCGACGTCGACAACAAAGACCTCTCCATCGCCCCCGGCATGTACGCCAACACCATGCTGCGCCTGGCCCACGTGGAGAACGCCGTCACCATCCCCATCGAAGCGCTCGTCATCCACGGCAACCAGCAGGTGGTCTACGTGCTGGGCAGCAACAATCACGTGCACATTCGCCCCGTGCAGGTGGGCCTGGAAGGCTCCAGACTCGCCGAGATCAGCAGCGGCCTCAATCCCGGTGACCGCGTCATCGTGGGCGGCCAGGACCACTACCAGGAAGGCGAGGCCGTCGATCCCCAGGTCGCCCCCACGCCCGCCTCCGAGACGCAGCAGCAGACCGGCGGCATGATCGACCTCAAGGGCGAAGAGGCCGCGGACGCGCAGCCCTCCTCCCAATCCACCAGCGAACGCAATGCCGGACACATCGGCGTGCAGAAGAGCTCTGCCACCGAACCCGGCGTTGAGCAGAAGGGCGCGCGCGAACCTAACGCCCGCCCCGCCGGCGGAGGTGACCGCTAATGCCAACGTTCGCCCTCAAATATCCCTACTTCATCATCATGCTGTGCCTGGTGGTTGCTCTCATCGGTACCTTCGCGGTCTTCAGCATGCCCGTCGACCTCTTCCCCCAGATCGACATGCCGGTGGTCGTCGTTGCCACCTTCTACAACGGCATGCCGCCGCAGCAGATCGAGTCCGATATCACCAACACCTTTGAGCGCTTCTTCACTCTGGGCGCCAACATCGACCACAGCGAATCGCGCTCTCTCACCGGCGTCAGCCTCATCAAGATCTACTTCAAGCCGGGCACCGATCCCAACGTCGCCGTCAGCAACATCGCCAACCTCGCCATGGCCGACCTGCGCCGCCTGCCTCCCGGCACGCTGCCGCCCGTCGTCCTCGGCATGGACGCCTCCACCCAGCCCGTCTGCCTGGTCACCCTCAAAGGTCAGGGCCTCAACGAGACCAGCCTCAAAGACCTGGCCCAGTTCCAGGTGCGCAACCAGATCTCCAGCGTGCAGGGCGCCTCCGTGCCGCAGCCCTACGGCGGCACCTACCGCCAGATCCAGATCTACGTGGACCCGCTCAAGCTGGAGGCCCGCAACCTCAGCCTCAACGACGTGGTGCAGTCGGTCAACAGCTCCAACTTGATTCTGCCCGCGGGCGACGTGCGCATCGGCTCCAAGGACTTCAACATCTACGCCAACAGCCAGTTCCCTGACGCCAAGTCGATGAACTCCATGCCCCTCAAGACGGTGGGCAATTCCTCCGTGCTGGTGGCCGATGTGGGCAAGGCCGTCGACTCCGGCGCGCTGCAGTACAACATTGTGCGCATCGACGGACAGCGCTCCGTCTACGTGCCCATCTTCAAGCAGGGCGGCAACGCCAACACCATCACCATCGTCGACGGCATCAAGGACGCGGTCAAAAAGCTCGTTGACATCCCCGAGCAGCTCAAGACGGCCGTGGTCTTCGATCAGTCCGTCTTCGTCAAGCTCGCCATCAGTAACGTGGTTCGCGAAGCCGGCATCGGCCTGGTGCTCACCGGCATCATGATCCTGGTCTTCCTCGGCAGTCCGCGCGCCACGGTGGCGGTCTTGTTGTCGGTCCCGCTGTCGATGATCGTCTGCCTGATGATCACCAACTACATGGGCGGCTCCATCAACACCATGGTCCTCGGCGGCCTGGCCCTGGTCTTCTCCCGTCTCATTGACAACGGCGTCATCGTCCTCGAAAACATCTTCCGTCACATGGAGATGGGCGAGTCCGCCTACGTCGCCTCTGAGACCGGAGGGCAGGAGGTCTCCATGGCCGTGCTCGCCGCCACCTTCACCACCTCCATCGTGTTCTTCCCCGTCACCTTCTTCACCGGCGTCAGCCGCTATATCTTCACGCCGCTCGCCATGGGCGTGGTCCTCTCCATCTTCGCGTCTTACATCTTCGCCATGACTGTAGTACCTCTCTACTGCGCCAAGTTCATCAACCTCCACGACGAGGAAGGCGACCACGAGAACAAGAAGACCGGCTTCTTCGCGCGCTTCGATCGCGCGTTCAACCACCGCTTCCAGGCCATGCTCGACTGGTACGAGCGCCTCGCCTACCGCTCCATGAAGCGCCCCGTCTTCACCTCCCTCGTCATCCTCGGCGGCGTCGCCCTCCTGCTGGTCGTCTCCTTCCCATTCCTGGGCCGCGCCTACTTCCCGCGGACTGACCCCGGGCAGTTCATCATGAACGTGCGCATGCCCGCCGGCACCCGCCTTGAAGCCAGCAACGACTACATCGCCCGGGTTGAAGACATCATCCGCAGCGAGGTCAAGCCCGCCGATCTCGATATGGTCGTCTCCAACATCGGTGTCTATCCCGATCTCTCCGCCATCTACACCACCAACGCCTCCATGGACACCGCCTTTGTGCAAACCAGCCTCAAGGAAGGCCACGGCGTCGGCAGCTACGAGTACATGCGCCGCGTGCAGCGCCGCGTCTCGCGCGAGATGCCCGAGCTGGCCGCCTACTACCAGGCCGGCGGCCTCGTCGACTCCGTCATCAACCAGGGCCTGCCCGCGCCCATTGATATCCAGATCAAGTCGCAGAACATGGATAAGTCCTACGAGCTCGCGACCCGGCTGGCCACGAAGATCCGCAGCATGCCTGGGGTCAGCAATGTCTACATCCCCCAGAGCATCGACTACCCCGGCCTCGAACTCAACATCGACCGCGAGCGCGCCACCATGGTGGGCCTCTCCGCCAAGGACGTGGTCGACGACGTCATCACCGCCCTCACCTCCAGCGGCATGGTCGCGCCCAGCTACTGGATCGATCCCCGTACCGGAAACAACTACCTCGTCACCGTCCAGTACGCCAATCACTGGATCAACAACATGTCCATGCAGGATCTCGAGAACATTCCGCTTCACGGCAAGCGGCCGCAGGGCTATGCGCCCATGCAGATCGCGCGCCAGGCCGGCCCCACTCCCGCCGCCTTTGTCACCGGCGGCGACTCCTCCGGCGAAGTCACGCTGGGCTCCGTCGCCAACATCCGCCAGATCAACACCCCCACCGAGGTCGATCACAACCAGATCCGCCGCGTCATTGACGTCTACGTGGCGCCGCGCACCGAGGCCCTCCAGGGCGTAGGCAAGCAGATCAATGACCTGCTCGCCCATACCCAGCACGACTGCAACACCGTCCTCAACGTGCGCGGCGCGGTCGTCAGCATGAACACCGCCTTCCATGACTTCAGCCTCGGCCTCATCATAGCCGTGCTCCTGGTCTACCTCATACTGATGGCGCAGTTCACCTCGTTCGTAGACCCCTTCATTATCCTCATGGCCATTCCACCCGGTCTCGCCGGAGTCGTGATCTTCCTGCTCCTCACCGGCAGCACGCTGAACATCATGTCGCTCATGGGCGTCATCATGATGACCGGAATCGTGGTCTCCAACTCCATCCTCATCGTGGAGTTCTCCAACGTGCTTCACCGCCAGGGTCTCCCTCTGCTCGAAGCCACCGTGCAGGCCTGCAAGGTGCGCCTGCGTCCCATCCTCATGACCTCGCTGGCCACGCTTCTGGGCATGATCCCCATGGCCCTGGGCCTGGAGGCGGGCAGCGAACAATACGCACCCCTGGCCCGCTCCATCATCGGCGGCCTCGGCCTGTCGGTGGTCGTCACCATGTTCCTTGTGCCCGCTGTCTTCCTCGCCATCCACGGGCGGCATGAGAAACCCGCGCAGAGTGCGGAGGGAGCGGCATGAAGAACCTTCCCCTCTCTCTTCTCGCCCTGTGGATGGCAGCGCCGCTCGCCATCGCGCAGCACGCCGCGCTTCCCGATCCTCCGGCGCCGCGTCTGCTCGCCCAGGCCGCCAACCTCGCCGCTCCGCAAGTGCAGCCCAACCCACCAGCGCAGCAGCCGCAGCCTTCCGATGGCCAGAAGCTCACCCTCAGTGAAGCCGAACGCATCGCGCTGCAGCACAACCCCAACATCAGCATCGCGCACCTGTTGCAGCTGGCCGCGGCGCAGGGGACGCGCGAAGCCCGCTCCGCCGAGCTGCCCGACGCTACCGCTAACCTCACCGGGGTTGGCGCGCACGACAACAGCCGCATCACCACCGGCGCGCTCAACAACCCCATCGTCTACGACCGCGCGGCGGCGGGACTGACCGCGCGCCAGCTCATCACCGACTTCGGCCGCACCCACAATCTCATCCGCAACGCGCAATCCAACGCCAGGGCCCAGCTCGAAACCGAACGCGCCACCGTGGAAGACATCACCCTGGCCGTCGATCAGGCCTTTTATCAGGCGCTGACGGCGCAATCGGTGCTCAAGGTGGCGCAACAAACCGTGGCCGCGCGCCAGGCCACCGGAGAGCAGATCAACGCGCTCACCTCCCAAAAGCTGCGCTCCACGCTCGACCTGAGCCTGGCCAATGTGCAGGTCTCCCAGGCGCAGCTGCTGGCGGTGGATGCGCAAAACACCTTCCAAACCGCGCTGGCCTCGCTTAATGCCATCCTCGGCTCGGAGACCAACCAGTCCTACGAGCTCGTGGACGAGATACCCGCCGATCCGCCCGCGCCTCCGGCCAACAGCGAAGACGTGGTGCAGCTGGCCCTGCGCAGCCGCCCCGATCTCGCCGCGCAGAACGATCGCTTCACCGCGGCAAAGCAGTTTGCCTCGGCCGAGCACGATCTGATGCGTCCTACTCTCTCCGCGCTGGCCACAGCCGGCGGCACCCCCGTGCGCGCCGATCAGATCCAGTCCTCCTGGTATGGCGCCGCCGGCGCAAACCTGAGCATCCCTCTCTTCAATGGCTTCGAGTACTCGGCTCGCGCCAAAGAAGCCGACCTGCGCGCCCAGGCCGCGTCCGAACAGGTGCGCAACCTGCGCGATGCCATCGCCCGCGACGTGCGCACTACCGTCATGAATGCGCAGGCGACCTTTCAGCGCATCGCCGTCTCTAAACAGCTCCTCGACCAGGCCAACACCGCCATGGAGCTGGCGCAGGCGCGCTACAAGGTGGGCCTCAGCGGAATCGTCGAGCTCACCCAGGCGCAGCTCGCGCAGACCCAGGCGGAGATCGGCTACGCCAACGCGCGCTACACCTACCAGACCGCCCTCGCCGAGGTCCGCTTCCAGACCGGACAGTAGCCGTTCTCAACACCCAACAAAGAAGGCCCACCTCATGCGAGGCGGGCCTTCTTTGTTTCCGGACTTAGCGTGCTTTAGTACGGATGATCGTCGTGATCGTGGTCGCGATGGTCACTCCTCATATGGTCCATCGCCGTCTGGTAGCCGCGCCGGAAGCCCTCGCGGAAGTCGTTGCGCAGTTCGCGCTCTACCGGGGGATGCTTATACATCTCGTGGTCGTCGGCGTCCTTGCGGCTGTGATGATCGGCGTCGCGGCGCGCGGCCTCGATGCCCTCATGGAAGCCGCGTCTCTGGGCGTCGCGGAACTCTTCGGGGGGCTCGTCCCACCCGCGTTCCTGGTAGAAGCCCGAGGCGGGCTGCGCCGGGCTGGCCGCATATGCTTTGCTGCTCATCCATCCAGCGGGAGCCGCCAGTGCAAAGGCGAGTGCCGGAATGGCCATGGCTTTCACTTTCATCGTGGAACCTCCTTGCGCTCCGTTTCCAATAGATGGGCGAGCGCGCATGGTTTGTTGCTTGTGCGTGAGAGCACTCAATTCAACAACTGAAACCAAGGCGAACCAGGCGCAACGGCTTTATGAATGCCGGCCGTTGCTGGCCATCAAGTGCTTCATGGCGTCGTCATAGCCGCGCCGATACCCTTTGCGGTAATCTTCGCGAACGCTCGCGTCCACATGGGGATGCTTGTACTCCGAGCGCCGCTCCACGTCGGGAAAACGGTGATGATCGTAGTCCTTCATCGCGCCCTGCACGCCGTCGTGGAAACCCTTCCGCTCCATCTCCTTGAACTCCGAGGGCGGCTGATCCCAGGGCATATTCCACTGCGCTCCGGCAGGTTCCGCGGCTCGTGCCTGGCTGCCCGATCCAAAAGTCGTGGCGAGCGCCAGGGTGAGTGCGGCCAGCGCGATTGATGTCGTTCTCATTGCTCCTCCCGATTTCCTCCAACACATGCTTCCGACACAGATGGATGGGAAGAGTTTCGGCATTGTTGCTTCGACGTGTTCTTCGGGAAGTGCACCCGCCCAGGCAACCAAGTTCCGGGAGGGATGCACACCCTGGCAGCGCAAGGACTTACGCTGCGACGGCCTGATGAAGCTTTAAGCTTTCGGCTCTCGGCCCGTGGCACTTGGTCTCTTGGCCCTCGTTCTTATCACTTGCCCCCGTGACCGCCGCCACAGCAAGGCCTTCCCCGCCGGCGCTACCCTTCTCATGGAGAAGTGTGCCGGACAGGCGGCGACTCCGCCCGAAGAGCCGGGTTCCCGACCCGGTCAGGATTCGTGGAGCCCAACGAAGTTCTACTACATATGCAGTTTTTAAATACCACAAAAGCAGGACGGACCTTCCTGCTTTGCACTGTTACGAGTGCATATCTCACGATTCGAAAAGCCAACATTTGTTCCTGAATGGAGTGATTCGGAGGAGAGTAGCTGCTCAGCTTGACATGTGCATCGATAAACGGTATATCGATTATCGAGGTATACGATGCCCCGACGAAAGCTTGATCCTCTTCCTGCCGCCGCGTTTCACATCCTGCTGGCGCTCGCCGATGGGGAGCTGCACGGGTACGCGATTATGCGCCGAGTGGAGGAGCAAACGGAGGGCCGGGTGCGGCTGGGTCCGGGAACCCTCTACAGCTCGATCCAGGCCCTGCTGGAAGAAGGGCTGATCGAGGAGCTGGAGGGAACCGGTTCCCCGGCAACGACCGATCCGCCGGGCGGCACCGGCTCGCCCAGGGAACGCCGTCGACGGTACCGCCTCACCGTCAACGGACGAACCGTCGCGCGGGCCGAGGCGGAGCGGCTTGCCGGCATTCTCCGCATCGCGCGCGCCAAGAACATTCTGGGAGGGGAATATGTCTGAGAAGATCTACGGCTGGCTGCTTGGCCTGTACCCCTCGGCGTTCCGGCACCGCTACGGCGAAGAGGTTCTCGAGGACTTCCGGGAGTGCATGGGCCGGCAGACCACCAACATCGGGAAGATACGAGCGGGCGTGGCGCTCTTCGCCGACCTCGCGGCGGGCCTCCCGCAGGCGTGGCGCAACCGCTACGCACTGCCTGCCGCCGCAACGGCGAGTTCACAGATCTCCGGAGTTCCCGTCTTTGGCACCCTGGAGGAGGAGCCGCTTCGTCCCGGTTCGATTGCGATGGGTGCTGTGAGCGCCACGTGCGCGCTGGCTCTGTTCGCGTTCGTGATGGGTCACGTGGAGCGCCGCGCGTTTGTGAGCGGGAACCAGCGCATGCGGGCCGCAGCGGCCGGCAGCCAGACCAACCCGGGAAGCGACGCCGCAACCGCGGAGGCCGATGAGAGACTTCGCAGCGCGGCGTTGCTGAAGCAGTGCTCGATCGACAAGCTCGAAGAGCATCCGGAAGAGATCGGGTATCTGCAGTTGAGCTGGTTTGCCGATCCCGCGTCGTGCACCGCGGTTGTGGATGCCGCGATGAGGCGCCTGGGCGAAACCAACGCGGTCATCGTTGACCTGCGGGAGACGCGCGGCGGCTACCCGGAGATGGTGCGCCGCGTAGCGGGCTGGTTCTTCGGCCGGTCGGTCACCTGGTATAACCCGCGCGCCGCCTCCGTGGCCCAGCTTGCCACGAACCCGGAGCCCGGGAGCGGGCTGGTGCACAAGCCCTTGTTCGTTCTTATCTCGAGCCATACGTTCTCCGGCGCGGAGCATTTCGCCTACAACATGCAGGCCTTGAAGCGCGCGACGCTGGTGGGGGAGACCACGAGCGGCGCCTCGCACGCCGGAGCCGGGAACCTTCCGGCAGCCGCGCTCAAGGAACCCAAGGCCTTGTGGGAGGGGCATGGCGTCGCGCCTGATGTGCGCGTGCCGGCAGCCGAGGCGCTGGGCAGGGCGGAGACGATGGCTGCCGAGGCCATTCGGGCGGGTGAGGGACAGGGTATGCCGGGGAGGTAGGGACGAGAGACGAGAGACGAGGGGTAACTTATTTGACTGCAATGGATTGAACGAAGCTTCCGGGTGGTGGTGGGTTGGGCAGCGCCGTCGCCTTTTCGGAGATCGCGTCTACCGGAAAAGGGCTTCTGGGGCTCGTCGGAAAGCGTCGTGTGGAGTGATCTAAATCACAACAAAGGACTTGACGCGGGCGTAGGCTCGAAATAGATAAAAAGCCGCTTTCCCCAGCAACGGCGCATCTTTCCAATCACTAAATACCGTGGGGTAAGCTGGCACTAAGGTGAAGGCCATGCGCATCGCGATTATTGGCGGCGGAGTTGCCGGAATGGCGGCAGCCTACGAGCTTGCCCGAGCGCGCGGGGAAGACTCCTCCATCGAGTACACGCTGTTTGAGTCGCGCGACCGGCTGGGCGGAGCGATTGCCAGCCAGATCGTGAACGGGTCGGTGCTGGAGTGCGGGCCGGACTCGTTCCTGACCGAAAAGGCGGCGGCAGCGGAGCTGTGCCGGGAGCTTGGACTGGGCCAGGACCTGTTGCCGTCGAACGACGCGGCGCGCAAGACCTTCATTGTGGTGAAGAACCGTCTGGTAGCGCTGCCGGATGGGCTGATGTTCCTGGTGCCGACGAAGCTGGTGCCGACGGCACTGTCGCCGCTGTTCAGCCTGGGCGCGAAGATCCGGATGGGGTTGGAGCTGCTGCATCCGCCGCGGCCGAGCGTGGAAGACGAGAGCGTGGCGGCGATGGTGGAGCGGCACTTCGGCAAAGAGGCGGTGGAACGTCTGGCCGACCCGCTGCTATCGGGCATTTACGGCGGCGATGCATGCCAACTAAGCGCGCGGACCGTATTGCCGAAGCTGGTGGAGATGGAGGCGGAGTACGGATCGCTAACGCGAGGCATGCTGGCGGCACACAAGAAGATGAAGGCGGCGATGGCCGCGCGGGCGGCGGCGGCCAATGCTGCGCCTTCCGGGAAGCCTCCGGCGCCGCGGGGCATCTTTACGACGCTGCGGGGCGGGTTGCAGCAGATGGTGGACGCGCTGGCGGCGAAGCTTGATCCGCGGTCGATCCGCTTGAACACGCCGGTCACGGCGCTGGAGCGGGCGGAGGATGGGTGGCGGTTGACGGCCCAGGGGAAGCGCGAGTTTTACGACGCGGTGATTCTGGCGTCGCCGGCGTGGGCGGCGGGCTCGCTGTTGAGCGCGGCGGATGCGGAGCTGGGCCAGGAGTTGCAGGCGATTCCGTACTCGTCGTCGATCACGGTCAATTTGATCTTCGAGGAGTCGCAGATTGGGCCGCTGCCGGAGGGGTTCGGATTCCTGGTGCCGGCGAGTTCGGGGCGGGCGATGCTGGCGTGCACGTTTGCGCACCGCAAGTTCGTAGGGCGCACGGCGCCGGGCAAGGCGGTGTTGCGCGCGTTCCTGGGCGGCATTAACCAGGAGGCGATGATGAACGAGCCGGACAATGTGCTCATCGCCACGGTGCGCCGGGAGCTAAGCGAGATTTTGGGATCGCGCATTCTGGGGACGCACATCGAGGCAGAACACGTGCAGGTGAACCGCTGGCGGCGCGCGATGGCGCAGTACGCGGTGGGACACCAGGACCGCATGAAACGGATCAACGAGCACGTGGCGGCGCTGCCAGGCCTGGCCCTGGCCGGCAACGCCTATGACGGGATCGGGATTCCCGACTGCATCCGGCTGGGACGGCAGGCCGTGAAGCGTTTGCTGGCCACGCGCGTCCCTTCACACGCCTAAAACCTTACTGCGGAATCACGGGCAGGATCAGCGCGCTGGGATGCTCGCTGTCGTGCAGAACCGTGTTTGTGGCCTTCACAAACGCGGTGCTGTCGGCTGCGCTTTTTCCGGTGTTCAGGTTGCGATCGAAGCGCGGGAAGTTGGAGCTGGAGACTTCAAGGCGGATGCGGTGGCCTTTGAGGAAGACGTTGCTGGTGGCCCAGAGATCGATTTTGTACTCGTAGACCCTGCCGGGCTCGATGGGAGTGGCGTGGGTGGTGGACTCGCGGAAGCGGGCGCGCAGGATGCCTTCGGTGAGATTGATGGCGCGGCCGTCGGGGTAAACGTCGACGAGCTTGCCGGTGAAGTCGGTGTCGGGAGCTGAGGATTTGGCGAAGAGGTCGAGGGTGATGGGGCCGGTGACTTCGAGGTCCTGGTCGAGGGGCGGGGTGGAGTAGACGAGGACGTCGGGACGAGCCTCTGCTTCTTTCTGGTCGCGCGGGCCGGGGGCCAGGTGTTGGCTGTCGCAGCAGAGCGGGCCGCCGATGGTGGGGACGGGGTTGGCGGGGTCGTAGACGAAGGTGTCGGATGCGTGGCTGCCGGCGGATGTGGTGAGAGCGCCGTCGCCGGAGGCGGTGTTGGCTTTGCCCTCGGAGGCGAGGAAGTAGCGGGTGTCTTTGGCGCGGGCCAGCGGCCAGGCGTCTTCGAAGCGCCATTCGTTTTTGCCCATGACGAAGATCTTGACGGGCTTGCCGTTGGCGAACTCGTTCTGCTTGCCGAGGAAGAGGTAGTCGTAGAAGTCGAGGATGGTGTTGTTTTCGTTGAAGGGCGCGTCGGGCCCGAAGTCGACCTCGCCGACGGTGCGGCCGTTCCCGGAGTGGCCGCCGATGATGACCATCAGGTGCTGGCCGTTGCGGGCGTTCTCATTGCCGGCGTGGGCGTGGAGGCCCATGTAGTTGCGCAGGGAGCCGCCCAGGAAGATGTCGTACCAGGCGGCGACGTGGAGGGCGGGGACCTGGATGTTGGGGTAGTTCTCTTCGATGGACCACTGCTTCCAGTAGTCGTCGTAGAGGGGATGGGCGAGCCAGTCGAGGAAGTAGGGGGCGAGGTCTTTGGTGGCGGCGGGCGAGCCGGGGTCGAAGTGGGTGTTGAAGAGGGGGAACTGGGTAAGGGGGAGCACTTTGTCGCCGAGGGTGGCGTTGCTGGCGGCGACGATCTTGCGGTTGAGGGTGTCCTGGGCGAGGCCGCCGGTCCAGGACTCGTTGAACCATTGTTCGAAGGCGCCGCCCTGGTAGGTCCAGTTCTCGTGGTAGTTGCTGGCGGTGACGATGGGGCAGATTGCGGCGAGATGAGGGGGATGCGCGATGGCGGCGAGCATCTGGGTGGCCCCGACGTAGGAGCCGGAGAACATTCCGACCTTGCCGTTGGCGTGGGGCAGGGCGGCGGCCCATTCGACCGCGTCGTAGCCGTCGTCGATCTCGTGCTTGAAGGGGTACCACTCGCCCTCCGAGGCGTAGCGGCCGCGGGTGTCCTGGAGGACCATCATGAACCCGCGGGCGGCGCCGTCGCGGCCGATGGGGGACATGCCGTCTTTGTTGTAGGGAGTGCGGGTGAGGAGGACCGGAAAGGGGCCGTCGCCGGCGGGACGGTAGATGTCGGCTTTGAGGGTGACGCCGTCGCGGGTCTTCATGGTGACGTTGCGCTCGACGATGGGGGCGGCGGACTGGGCGAGGGCGAAGGAGGTGGCGAGGAGGGCGAAAGCAGAGATGCGGAACGCGTTCTGGAGCACGGATTTCTCCCGAGGCGGAGGCCGTGAGCCATTGTAGCGGCTAGAACGCGAGAGCGAAGTCAGGGAGGCAGCGCGTCAGCAAGGCAGGAGCAGCGAATCGGGGACGAGCCGGCTTAGTGGGAGTGGCCGTGGTGATGCGCGTGGGAGTCGCCGGAGGCCATCTCTTCCATGGGGACAACGCACCGGTCGAGGATCGTGCAATTCTCGTGCTCGAACTGAATAGTCGTGTGGCAGATGTTGAAGTGCTCTTTGAGAACGTGATTGAGCTTTTCGAGGATGCCGGCGCTCTCCGAGGGCGGGATGTCGGGAATGGTGACGTGGCAGGCCAGGGCGCGGGAGTTGGAGCCGAGGCTCCAGCAGTGCAGGTCGTGGACGTTCTGGACGCCGGGGACGGCTTCCATGCCCTTGCGGATCTCGTGAAGGCTCATGCCGTGGGGGGTGCCTTCGAGGAGGATGTTGAGGGTTTCGCGGACGATGCCGATGCTGGACCAGAGGATGAGTCCGGCGATGAGGAGGGAGAGGACGGGGTCGATCCAGTTCTGGCCGGTGAAGAGAATGCCGGCGCCTCCGGCGATGACGGCGGCGGTGGAGAGGGTGTCACCGGCCATGTGCAGGAAGGCGGAGCGCATGTTGACGTCGCGGGCCACGCCCCAGAGGAGCGCGGCGATGACGCCGTTCATGAGCACCCCGGCGGCGGCGACGATCATCATGAGGCGCGGCTGAACGGGGACCGGGTCACTGAGGCGGTGAATGGCCTCCAGGGCGATCCAGACGGAGATGAGGATGAGGGTGGCGGCGTTGATGAAGGCGGCGAGGACGCCAGCGCGCTGGTAGCCGAAGGTGCGGGAGTGGTCGGCGGGGCGGTTCTGGAAGTAGACCGCCACAAAGCTGAGAAGGAGGGCGAGGAAGTCGGAGACGTTGTGGCCGGCTTCGGAGAGCAGGGCGAGGGAGTGGGCGCGCAGCCCCGCGACGAAAGTCAGGGCGACGTACGCCAGGGTGGCGACGAGGGAGATGCGGAGGACGGACTGGGTACGGCCGGACTTGGGGGCAGCGGCCGCGTGGACATGCATGGATCTAGTGTAACCCGGGTTGGGTATGGACGGAGGGAATAGGGAATAGGGAACAGGGAACAGGGAAGTGCAGCTCTTAGCCTTTAGCTCTGAGCTATGAGCCAGGACTGCGGAAAGACACGGCATACTGGCGCCGGAGATAAGAGCTAACGGCTAAGAGCTGAAAGCTGCTTTATTTAGGCTTTGCCGTTGGCGTGGTGGGGGTCGCGGGCGGTGTGCGCCTGGAAGGGAGTGTAGATGGGGGTGCGGTTGCGAAGGCCGGACCAGTTTTCGGCGACGACGATGCTGTTCTGGGGGTGTCCCGGCTGGTAGCGGACGGAGCAGGGAAAGCCGGCGCGGACGTGCTCGGGGCTGATGACGTCGGGGATGTCGGTGATGTCCTGGGCGCACTGATAATCGACGCCGCCGATGCGGTAGTCGTAGATGAGAAGGGTGAGGGTGCGGCCCTCCTCGTCGGAGGGGACCTGGGAGACTTCGAGAAGGTTTCCATCGACCAGGCGGCCGGACTGGGTGAGGAAGACGCGCCGGGCCAGCTCGAGCTCCTGGGCGGTGGGGCGCTTGCGGAAGAAGAGCCAGGCGCCGAAGGCGGCTGCGCCGGCAATCAGCGTGGCTCCTGCGGCAATCTCCCAGACTCGGGTGACTTGGAGGCTCATGGGGGCGTGGTCCTCAACTGGGAGGCTTGATTCAAGAATACTCCAGGGGAAAATCCGGGGCGAATCGCCCATCGAGACTGTCCGGGAGGCGGGTTGAAGCGGTCAGGGGCGGTGACTAGACTCGGGGCCATGGAGGTGAGGATGAAGATCGGCGTACTTGGCTCGGGGATTGTGGGCAAGACACTTGCGACGGGATTTCTGCAGCATGGCCACGAGGTGACGCTGGGCTCGCGGACACCGGAGAAGTTGAGCGAATGGGCGGAGAACCATTCCAGTGGAAAGACGGGGACGTTTGCCGAAGCGGCCGCATTTGGCGAAGTGGTGGTACTGGCGGTCAAGGGAGCGGGTGCGTCCGAGGCAGCGCGTGAGGCCGGCGCCGGAAACCTGAAGGGCAAGCCGGTGATGGACACCTGCAATCCCATTGCCGAGGCGCCGCCGGTGAATGGCGTGCTGCAGTTTTTTACCGGTCCCAACGAGTCGTTGATGGAGAAGCTTCAGCAGGAGTTCCCAGCCGCGCATTTTGTGAAGGCATACAGCTGCGTGGGAAGCGGATTGATGGTCGATCCCAAGCTGCCCGGGGGCAAGCCCTCGATGTTTATCTGCGGCAACGATGATGTGGCCAAAAGCACTGTGACCCGGATCGTACTGGATTTTGGCTGGGAGGTGGAGGACATGGGCAAAGTGGAGGCGGCGCGGGCCATCGAGCCGCTCTGCCTGCTGTGGTGCCTTCCTTGGTTCACGAAGAATGACTGGGTACATGCATTCAAGGTGCTGCGGTGAAGGGAAGACAGTGAACAGTGAACAGTGAACGGCTCTAGCGGACGGTGGTCTGGCCGGCTCCCTTCTCGATGGTGCTGGGACGCGGAGCCTGTCCCTGCTGCGCGGCCACGGTGCGTGAGGCGTCGGTAGCGGGAGCCTGGTAGCCGGGGTGCAGAGTGTCGAGGAAGTGCACCAGGGCGGTGGTCTCGGGCGGCGTGAGGGCGCTGCCGTAGGCGGGCATGTTGCCGCCGCCGAGCAGCACCTGGCGATAGAGCTGGTCTTCTGTGAGGCGGGTGGCGACGTCGTCGAGGGCGGGACCGCGCAGGCCTCCGCTATGCCCCAGGGAGTGGCAATTGCGGCACTGCTTCTCCTGAAAGACGTTGGCGCCCTGTCGTTCGAGCGGGGTGCGGTTGCGAAGGTACTCGATGGGGACGGGCGCGCCGCTCCAGGCGCTCATCTTGGGGCTCCAGGGAGTGTAGGTGCCCAGGTGGGTCAGCTCGGCCCAGGAGACGGCGAGGAACATGACCATGAAGACGCCGACGGGGCGGCGCCACCAGCTCTTTTCGCCGATGCCGGCGACGAGGGGGAGCGCGATGAGGATGACGACAGCGACAACGGGGGCGATGAGGATGAACGGCGTCTCCATCTCCGGGGGGAGATAGGAGAGGACGGTGTAGATCCAGAGGAAGAAGAAGTCGGGCTTGGGAACGGTGTTGATGATGGTGGGGTCGGGAACACCCTTCGGGCCGTAGGGGCCGAAGATGGCGGCGCAGACGGCGACGGCGAAGAGGATGGCGGCGGAGAAGAACAGATCTTTCCAGACCGCTCCGGGCACGAAGGGGATGCCATCGTCGTGCGCGAGTTGGTTGTACTCCTGGATGTAGGTGGAGCGGCGGACGATGCGGCCGGGCATGGGCCACTCGTTAACGCCGAGCTTGAGCACCATCCAGACATGAAGGCCGGCCAGGGCGAGCAGGGTGCCGGGGATGACGAAGACATGCAGCGCGAAGAAGCGTGTGAGCGTAGCGCCATTGATGATGGGACCACCCATGAGCAGGTCCACGAGCCAGCCGCCGATGACGGGGACGCGCCCCATGATGGAGACGCCGATGCCGAGTCCCCAATAGGCGTCCTGATCGAAGCGGAGAACCTGTCCGGTGAAGGCCATGCCGAGGGTGAGCAGGAGCAGAAAGACGCCGACGATCCAGGTGAGCTCGCGGGGAAACTTATAGGCGCCGAAGAGAAAGACCTGCGCCATGTGGATGAGGACGACGGCGACCATGAAGTTGGAGCCCCAGCCGTGCATGGCGCGCAGGAACCAGCCCAGAGGCAGGCCGTTATTGAGGAGCTGCAGGGAATCCCAGGCGTGCGCGGCGGAAGGCACATAGATGATGGCGAGAAGAATGCCTGTGACTACCTGCAGAATGAGCAGGGTGAGACTGGCGCTGCCGAAGACGTACCACCAGCTTGCGGTGTTGCGAGGCACCGGATGGAGCGCGGCGTCCTTGACGGGACCTTCGAGTTGGACGCGCCGTTCTACCCAATCGTAGAGGCGCTTGTACCAGGGCTGGCTGGCGGACATGATTCGATCCTTGAGAGGAGTGCGGGTTGGGCCGGCGCGTCGAGGGAGGGACAGGGCTTGGCGGCCGCCTTGTTCCTGAGGGTGGGGAGCTGGCCGGCCTTGATGAGGAGCTTGCCGTTTTCGATCTTCTGCTCGTAGGTGAAGAGGCCGCGTTCGGGAGGGCCGGAGGCGCGGCTGCCATCGGCGTAGTAGACGCCGCCGTGGCAGGGACACATGAAGAGCTGCGACTCGGCGAACCAGCGCACGGGGCAGCCGAGGTGCGCGCAATTGATGGCGAACACGGTGAAGTTGCCGGGCTCGGAGCAACGCACGTAGGCGGGGATGTTGCCGGTGTCGCCGTCCTGGGGATCGGTGTAGGGGTTGCGGTATTTCACCAGCCGGGTTTCGCCGGGGGGAAAGTCAGAGACTTTGCCGAGGCTGACCCAGGAGCGGTATTCGTTGCGCCGCAGAACAGGGCCCAGGAGATAGACGACGACTGGAGTGGCGATGACGGCGGCCGCCGCGGCGTTGAGAGCGATGCCCACATTCATGAGAAAGGTGCGGCGCGAATGTCGTTCGCGCGCGAGGGTGGCGTCCTGTTCGTGGGGGCTGGGCGGCGGGAGTTTTTCATCCATTGCGCGTTCTCCTGATCATCGTTGCGCCGGCGTAACGGAGCTGGGCTGCTTCTCCGCGGGGAGCTGGGATGTGGGAAAGAGATTGGGATAGGGCTGGCCGGGAAGACGGGGCCTCTGCGCGATGAGCCAGGCGCTCACGTTGCTGATGTCGTCGTCGGAGAGCGGGTGGCCAGGGACGTCATTGCGCCAGTCCGGCTGGCCGATGTCGGTCCGGCCGGCGATCAACGTGGTGCGAATGGTCTGCTCGTTGATGAGGGCCAGGAAAGATCCATCGAGGATAGGACCGTTTTTGCCGGGATGCTGCGCATCGGGACCATGGCAGCTCGCACAGGCGGTCGCATAGACCTGCTCGCCCTTCGAGGCGTCGCCGGGGTGCGTGCCAATGTATGGGGGCGGCGTGTCGCTTCCGAAGGCATTGGGTTTGCGCCAGCGCTGGCGCATGCCCTTGACCAGCACGTCGATCTGCTGCTCAGTGAGCTCGCCTCCGCTGGCCATGCCGAAGGCGGGCATGAGTGTGCCTTTGAAACCTTTGTCGATGCGATCGCGGAGAGTGGCATCGTCGACGAGCGCCTGGTACTCGGGATTGGCAAGCTGCGCGGCCGATCCGTTTTCGCCCTGCGCTCCATGACATGCGGAGCAGTTCTCGGCGTAGAGGCGGTCGAAGGAGAGGATGGCTTCCGGACGCGGGACCTCGGGCTCGGGACGGGGCTTGCCGGGCATCTGGCAGGCGCACAGGAGCAGGGCGCCCGACAGGCCGAGAGACGCGAAGAGGGGGAGCGCTTTCATTGCTTCCTTTCGTCTCCCTCATGCGTGGGGTGGAGGCCAGGAGTTTCGAGGCCGAGGCGAACGGAGAGGGGCGCCTGAGCGAGGCGCTTCAGGTGTCCGAGCCTGGTGACGGTGTACCCGGCAACCACGCCGAAGAAGACCTGGGAGGCGGCGAAGGACCACCAGTCGATGTTTTCCGCGAGGAAGGGATTCACGATGCCGAGGACGCTGTGCAGGAGACCTGTCCAGAGGACCGGAGCGATGATGCCGCCCAGCAGGATGGGGCGCCGCGGCCAGATGGGAAGCATGGCTCCGTAGAGCACGCCGACGAGGAGGGTGGTCACGCCCTGAATGATGTTGGCGGTGATGAACGCGACGAGATGGAAGTGCCGCATCTGCTCGACGGTGGGGTTGGTCCAGGTGCCGACGCCCGCGCCGCCGAGCAGGTTCACGACGTACCAGATGCTGTGGTAGCGGATGAGGCCGTAGATCTCCGCGGGAATGACCATGGCGATGCCACCCGCGATGCCGCCCTTGATGCCGGCGGAGATGGGGAAGGTCTCGAGAGGCAGTTGGGCGCGGTGGGTTTCATCGACTTCAATGCGCGCCACGGTGCCCTGCGAGGGTTCGATGGCGACGGGCTGCTCGGTCACCACAATGTCTTCGTGCGCTTCATGAGGCAGAACCTGGCGGAACCAGCCGATGGCGGAGACGAGCGCCAGGACCCCGCCGAGGTAGCCGAGCGCCGCGGAGGTGACCAGGGACGCGCAAGCGAGCGTGATGCCGAGGGCCATGAGGAATGGCCACGCGGTGGGCTGCGGCAGATGCACGGCGTGGGTATGCGGATCGCCGGTCTGCGACACGTTGGGGGCGTGCGCGCGGGGGTCGTGATGGCTGGAAGGGTTGGTCATGAGCGGCCTACCAGGTAGACGACGGTAAAGACGACGACCCAGACGGCGTCGACGAAGTGCCAGTAGAGCGCCAGCACTTTAATGCGATAGGCGTGTTCGGGGCGCACGTGACGGGTGAGAGCGAAGGCCAGCACCACGAGCATCATGAGGAGGCCGACGACCACGTGCGAGGCGTGCAGGCCGACCAGCGAGTAGTAGGTGGTGCCGAAGAGGTTGGTGCTGATGGTGAGGTGGTCGTGGACGATGAGCTTGTGCCACTCGGCCCCGGTGCCGTAGAGGAAGATGAGGCCGAGAAGGATGGTAACGGCCCACCAGAGCCGGAAGGCGCCCATGCGCGCATGTTCGATGGCGTGCTCGGCGAGCACGATGAATCCGCTGGAAGAGAGCAGGCAGACCGAGTAGAACCAGGGGACTTCGAGAACCTGTTTGGGCGTAGGTCCGGAGACATCGCGGCCCAGGTTGTAGAGGTAGGCGGTGACGAAGATGGTAAAGATGGCGGACTCAGCGGTGATGAGGCTAGCCATGGCCACGACGCCGCGCGAGGGCTGCCGCCACTCGGCATCGGACTTTGCGTGCTGGAGAGGAACGGTGGCCATAGTTGCCTTATTCGAACGCGGAGTCGGGGTCTTCCGGGTGTTTGAGGTCCCAGAGCGGACGGCGGCTTGAGACTTCAGGCTCGACGGGGAAGTTGTAGGGAGGAGGCGGCGAGGGCGTCGCCCACTCCAGGGTCCATGCGTCCCAGGGGTCCGGACCGGCTTCGCGGCCGCGGAAGTAAGAGTGCACCATGTTGTAGACGAGGATGAGGATCGCGATGGCCTGGATGAAGCCGCCCACGCTGACGATGAAATTGAGGGTGTTCCATCCGCGATCGGGCTCGTAGGTGTAGATCTGGCGGGGCATGCCGAGCAGGCCGGGGAAGTGCATGACGTCGAAGGTCATGTGGAAGCCGAGCACCATGAGCCAGAAGTGCCACTTGCCAAGCGTTTCATCGAGCATGCGGCCGGTCATCTTGGGATACCAGTAGTAGATGGCTGCGAAGATCATGAAGACGATGGCGCCAACGAGGACGTAGTGGAAGTGAGCGACGACAAAATAGGAGTTGTGCAACTGCCAGTTCCACGCCGAGACAGACAGCATGATCCCGGTGAGGCCGGCGAGAACCCACTGGAAGAGGAACGCGATGGAGAAGAGCATGGGCGTCTCGAAGCGCACCTTGCCTCCCCAGATGGTCGCCAGCCAATTGAAGGTCTTGATGCCGGTGGGAATGGAGACCAGCATGGTTGAGAGCGTGAAGAAGGCATTGCCGAAGGAGGTCATGCCGATGGTGAACATGTGGTGGGCCCACACGCCCAGGCTGATGAAGCCGATGCCGACGGAGGCAGCCACCATTGCCTCGTAGCCGAAGATGGCTTTCCGCGAGAAGACCGGAATGATTTCGTTGGCAAAGGCGAAGGCGGGAAGAACGAGGACGTAGACCTCGGGGTGTCCGAAGATCCAGAAGAAGTGGGCCCAGAGGATGGCGGATCCGCCGGCCTGGGTATCGAAGAAGTGGCCGCCCAGATAGCGATCGATGACGAGCATGGCCTGCGCGGCGGTGAGAGGGCTGACGGCGACGAGCACGAGGAAGGACACTGTGGCGTAGAGCCAGGCAAGGAGCGGAAGGCGCATGAGGGTCATGCCCTTGCAGCGCATGCAGAAGACGGTGGCGAGAATGTTGATGGCAGTCCCGATGCTGCCGATGCCGCTGACGAAGATGGACACGGCCCAGTAGTCGACGGTGTGGCCGGGGGAGAAGGCCTTCTCCGTGAGGGGCGCATAGGCGAACCAGGCGACATCAGGGGCGGTGCCGGTGCCGGCCAGTCCGTTTCCGCCGATGAAGCTGTAGTAGAGGAGAATGCCTCCGAAGGCGGCAACCCAGAAGCTGAAGGCGTTGAGGCGGGGAAATGCCATGTCGCGCGCGCCGATCATCAGGGGCACAAGGTAGTTGCCGAACCCGAAGATCAGCGGCATGCCCACCAGGAACACCATGGTGGTGCCGTGCATCGTGAAGAGGCGATTGTAGGTGTAGGGCGAGACGAAGGTGTTGTGAGGCACGGCGAGCTGGATGCGGATCAGCATCGCTTCGAGTCCGCCGACCAGAAGGAAGACGAGACCGAGGACGATGTACATGATGCCGAGCCGCTTGTGATCGACGGTGATGATCCAGCCGTGCACGTGTTCGAGCCAGGTGCCGCTCGCCGTTTGCGCCGGAGTACGGTCAATTCCCGCCTGGATTCCGCGTGCGGCCGGCATGCCTTGTGCGTCCATCGACTCTCCGCAGTTTCGCTGGCTACTTGAGGGTGAGCAGATACGAGGTAATTTGCGCGTTTTGCCGGTCGGACAGGTGCATGGCCGGCATGAGGGTTCCAGGCTTGAAGGTGTTGGGGTCGGCGATCCAGGCGTTGAGATTGCCCGGGGTATTTTCTGCAGCTCCCGCGCCAATGGTGGTGCGGCTCATGAGGTGGGTGAGATCGGGACCGTAGCGCCCGTTGGCTACGGTTCCCGCGACAGTGTGGCAGTTGATGCATGCCTGCTGTTCAAAAAGAAGTTGGCCGTTCTGCGGGCTGATGGCGCTGCTGATGGCCGGCGACTGCGAGCTGACATCGCCGCGCGTGGCGGGCGAGTTGGGAGCGATATGAGCGGCGGGGTTCTGATTGCCGGGATTGGGTTGCGGCAGCGGGGCTTGGCCGGCAGGGGTGATTTCGGCTTGCGCCTTCTGCTGCTCAGCGATCCAGCGCTTGAATTCGTCTTCGGTATCGACGTAGACGCGTAGAAGCATCTTGGCGTGCTGGGGGCCGCAGAACTGCGCGCACTGGCCGAGGTAGAGGCCAGGCTGCTGAGGATCCATCCACATCTCGTTCACGCGGTTGGGCAGCACATCGGTTTTGCCGGCGAGCTGCGGCACCCAGAAGCTGTGCATCACGTCCGCGGAGGTGAGTTTCATGAACGTGGGATGAGGCACCTTGCCGTTGGCGACGGGAATGTGCAGCTCGTTGGCAGTGACGACGTTGTAGTCGGGATAGCGAAACTCCCACCAGAACTGATGGCCAATGACGACGAGATTGAGGGCGCCGGCGGGCTTGGGCGCGTCCTGCACGGAGAAGAGAACGCGCGCGGTGCCCAGAAAGAGGACCACGATGATGAGGATGGGAATGATGGTCCAGGAGAGCTCGATCTGCATGCTGCCGAAGACCTGCGGGGGTTCGTTGACGTCGCCGGGACGGCGCCGGAAGCGCAGCAGGGCATAAATCAGCAGACTGGCAACGCCCGTGAAGATAAGCGCGGCGATGACGAGGACAAAGATCGACAGGTTCGTCAGCTGGCTTGCTGAGCTTGCGTGCGAAGAAAAGATCGAGGTGGGCGACGAGGCGGCCACGATGTGGGATGCGCCGCACACCGCGCAGGCCGCGATGATCCGCGAGAGGCCACGTGTCGAATTGAGACGAATTCGCATGCTGGCTTTGCGCTGCAGGTGGATCGCGAAAACCTTTACGATGCGGGCCTTGGAACGCCGGTTGCCCTTTTGGGGACTCAGGGAGAGCGTGTGTGCAAGATGCGGGACAACCGGCATCCCAGTCACTCGCGCGTGCCGGAACATCTCGACGCAGTTATCTTAACGCATCGCAATGCGATGGATCATTACGATTTGAAATCAATGTTGTTCAGCGCATGAGCGCGTCGAGTTTCTGCTTCAGGTCTTCGAGCTTCTGGCCGGCTTCAGCAAGTTTGCCTTGCGCGGTGAGGCGCTGGTAGTCAGCGAGATCGCGCGCGGCTGCGCTGATCAGAGAATTGCGATCTGCCGGCGCGGTCTTTGCGGCAGAGGCTGCAGCCGGGGCGCTGAAGGATGCGGATTCTGCATTGAGAGAGGACGGTGCTCCGGCAAAGAGAGACTGCAACGCGCCCTCGAAGGTGGGCGCATAGGCAAGCTTATCCTGCAGGGCGAGGACCACCAGGCGAAGTTCCGGCATGGGGCTGCGTTCGGCCTGCAGGTAGATGGGCTCGGCATAGATGAGCGCCTTGCCGCAGGGAATCACGAGCAGAGTGCCGCGCCGCACGTGGGAGCCCTGCTGGTTCCACAAGGTGAGCTGGCCGGATAGCTGCGCGTTCTGATCGATGCGCGCCTCGATTTGCATGGGCCCGTCGACGAGGCGCGTTTTGGGGAAGTTGTACGCAATGGCGGTGCCGTAGTTGGGGCCGTCGCTGCGGCCGGCGATCCAGCCGATGAGATTGTTGCGATTCGCGGGAGTGAAGGGAAGGATGTCGACGAACTCCACGTCGGACTGGCCGGGAAGCTTCATCAGCACGAAGTTGGGTTGCAGGGGCAGAGTGGCCTGCTCGTTGTTTTCTCCCATGCCGATCTCCGAGGCGATGGTCCAAAGATCTTCGCGGTTGTAGAACACCACAGGATCTGTCATGTGATAGAGACCGTACACCTGTGCCTGCAGTTTGAGGAGCAACTCCGGGTAGCGAATGTGTCCGCGCAGATCGGGCGGCATGGCGGATGCGTCCTTGAACAGCGAGGGAAAGATGGCGCGATATGCAGCGATAATCGGGTCCTGGGGATCGAAGACGTAAAACGTTGTCGCGCCGGTGTACGCATCCACCACGCATTTCACGCTGTTGCGCATGTAACTGATAGGGCGATCGCGAAGCATGTAATGGCTGGCGTAGGGATAGGTGTCGGCGGTGGTGAACGCATCCAGGATCCACGAGAGGCGGCCATCGGAACCGACCACGATGTAGGGATCGGATTCAAAGGTGAGGAACGGCGCAAGAGCGGTGACGCGCTCCTGCACGCTGCGGCGCATCAGAAGGCGGCTCTCCGAGCCGATGTCATCGCTGAAGGGAACCTTGCTGAGATCGCCCCGATCGAAGGCGATCAACACGCGGCGCATGAGCCCACCCATGGGAATGCCGCCGGGGCCTTCATACGACGTGAGGCTGTTGGATTCGCCCTGCGGGTAGTTGAACTCCGGCTGACGCGTCTTGACGTAGACATCCGTATCGGTGAGCTCGCCGAAGTAGATCTCGGGGCGTGTGACCTCGATGTCCTTTGCCGTGCTCTGGATGGGCATGTTGCTCAGCAGCAGGTCCGGAAGGCCCTCCGGCGTGAACCCATTCACGGGATTCATGGTGATGCCGTAACCGTGGGTGTAAATGAGCTTTTCGTTGATCCAGTTGCGGCTGCTTCCGGGCAGCTTCTCCACACTCAGTTCGCGCGCGGCGAGCATCACCTCGCGCGTTTGGCCGTTGAGTTTGTAGCGGTCGATGTCCACATCGGGGAAGTCGTAGTAGGTGCGAATCTCCTGCAGCTGCCGCAACGTATCGCGGAGTGCCTGCCAATCCCACAGGCGGATGTTCTGCAGGGTGGCTTGGTTGTTGGCCGGGTCTGCCGCGCCAATGGAGACCTCCGCCGGAAACTCCTGCTGGGTGATGCGATCAAGCCCATAGGCCTGGCGGGTGAACTCGATATTGTGCGCGATGTAAGGTTGTTCGCGCACCAGCTGATTGGGTTTGACGATGAAAGTGGAGACGTACCACGCGGCGACCTGCACCAGAACGTAGCAAACGACCGCGGGAACAGGCGCCAGAACAAGCCAGCTCAAGCGCGGCCGCGCGACCCAGTTTACGGCGCTGATGGCGGTGCCGAGGATGAGCGCTCCACACACGGCGAGCATTCCGCCGAGAATCACATGCGCATCGGTGTAACTGACTCCGGCAAACACGGTGTGATCCTCGAGCAGGAGCTCAATGCGCCCGAGATAGACGCGCATGGCGATGACCAGCAGCAGAAAGGCGACGGCCAGCGAGAAGGTGCGCCACGGGAGCGGCACGGGGCCGTCAAAGCCACCTGATGTGAGGCGGCTCCCGGTGGAGATGAGCACGAGGAAGAGACCTGACGCGCATAAGAGCAGCGCCAGCATCAGCAGCCAGCCTGAGAGCGCTTGCCAGGCTGGCAAGGTGAAGAGATAAAAGCTGAGAGGATGCGAAAAGATGGGATCGGCAGGCCCCGAGGCGGAGGGCCGGAACCAGTAGAGCGCGAAGCGAAGCCACTCCCCTTTCATGGCCGCGCCGGCGCCCAGCGCCACTAAAAGCGCGAGGAGCATTCCGCCGATGCGCATGGCCGCTTCGACGGGCAGGTTGATAACCCGCCGGCCGATGACCATGGTACTGGCGGTTCGCAGATCGGGCGCCGCGACTCGCAGAAGCAGGCGGAACCAGCCGTAGAGAAGAAGGAAGGTGAGGAGCGCGAAGGCCGCGAAGACGCCCCAGCTCAAGGTGATCGTCTTCCAGAACACATCGCCGTAGCCGAGCGACCGGAACCAGAGCGTCTCGACATAATAGGAGACCGCGGTGCGCGCGCTGAACAGCAAAACAACGATGATGAGGAAGAAGAAGAACCAGAGGCGGCGATGCCGCGGGCGCATACCCGAACGCGAAGGCAACAGGATGGTTTCGTGCATTCTTGGCCAGCTTCCGCCGGAAACCGGGGAGAGTCTCTGGCACAAGCAATTGTACCGCCGGTCAATTTAAGGAGCAGGCGTAAGCAGAAGGCGTGGGTGGCTAAACGCACTCCGATCTTCCCTGGGCCATGTTGCTGAGATGGGTGAAGGCGACCGCGCTCCTGTGTTTGCTCTTGCGGAGGAGACGCCGATCACATCCGCGTCGTGGCACAATCGGAGCAGATGCGGCGCGGAACCGTTTTTTCCCGCCGTGCGTATTAATCGGTGTACGAGAGGAAGAGTTCCGATGAGCGGCATACCGTATCCCAATACCCAGGCGATCTTCTATGAGCAGTACCAGTCGGTGCGTCGCGACGAGGTGGTCGGAATCCTGTTTGCGCTTTTTCTGGGCACCTTTGGAGCGCACCATTTCTATTTGCGCCGCACCGGTTTGGGCATCCTCTATTGCTGTTTCTGCTGGACCGGCATCACCACGGTGCTCGGGTTCATCGAATGCTTCTTTATGCCGGGACGGGTGCGCGAGTTTAACGCCATTCAAGCCGCAGGAATCGCGGCGGCCCTGGGCATGTCCGTTCCGGCGGGATGGGGATTCCCGCCCATCAATGTCAACGTGACGGTCCCGGCTGCGGCACCCGCGGGGACCGCCGCCGCGACCGCGAATCCCGTCTCCACGCTGCCCCTTGCGGGAACACTGCTGGCCTGTGCGCGCTGCCATACGACCAATGTGGCTGGATCGCGTTTCTGCTCGGCCTGCGGCTCAGCTCTGTGAGCCGCGGCGCAAGCGCAGGTCATCCCCATTTCAGTAGTAGTCGGCGCAGCTGAGATAGTACCCGCACTGCGTGCACACCAGCTTGCAGCGATAGCCCTGGAGCCGGTCTCCGCATGTGGGACAGATCTGGCAGTGATGATCGACCGGCTCGGATGCGCCGGATCCGCCCGATGCGGCGGATTGTGAAAAGCCGGAGGAGAGATCCACCTGGAGAGCTGTGGGAAGCTGCGGGAGCATGGGTGAGAGGTTAGCATGGAAGAGAGGGCTTTCCCGCAGCGGAGTACGGCTGGGTGCCCGAAGCATTAACCCTGGGCACCGGCAGCACGTCGGCCTGCTTCCACTTCCCCGGTGCAGGTGTCACGGCCCAGCGGAAACCACGATCGAAACCCCCACACAGGAGGATTTTGCATGGCAAGCAAGGCAAGTGCGGTTTGGACCGGATCACTGAAAGAAGGCAAGGGAACCATCTCCACGGCAACCGGCGTTCTCAACAATGCGAACTACTCGTTCGCCACTCGTTTTGAGGGTGCGACCAGCGGAACGACTCCGGAAGAGCTGATTGCGGCGGCTCACGCCAGCTGCTTCTCGATGGCCCTGGGAGCACAGCTCGGCGGCGCGGGCCTGACCCCGGAAAAGATTGAGACGCACGCGGCTGTCACGCTGGCGAAGGTCGACAATGGCTTCGCGGTGACCAAGATCGCTCTCACCACCACGGCTAGCGTCCCGGGCGCCTCCAAGGAGGCCTTCGACAAGGCCGCTGCCGATGCGAAGGCAGGCTGCCCGATCTCCAAGCTCTTCGCCAACAACACCCAGATCGAGCTGGACGCGAAGCTGGTCTAGCTAGCCTCGAGCAACGACATCTGTAAGCCACACGAGAGTCCGGTCCGGTGGGACCGGACTCGCTTTTTTGGGGCTGAGCGGAGCTTTACTTCCTGCATGGCCGACCGAAGGCAACCGGTGCCGAGAATTTGACACTGCGGGCCGCATTTGCGAGACTTGGAGATGCTGCCGGACCGGCAAGTCTCGCTGGTTCTGTGTCCCGTGCCGAAGTGGCGGAATTGGCAGACGCGCATGGTTCAGGTCCATGTACTCGCAAGGGTGTGGGGGTTCGAGTCCCTTCTTCGGCACCAAGCTTTCCCGAAAGATCCTTCCTACTTCATCAAGCTCCGCTACCAGCTCAACGCAGCTGCCCCTGCTCCTGGGTCCGCGGCTTCCATCGATAGGCGGATACCGAATTCCTCCAGAAGTACTTCTCCTGCGCTTTCCCCCCGCGGCCTGAGATGTACCGCTGCGCCACGCCAAAGGTTTCGTCATAGTTGGCCAGGGAATCGCTGTTGGGCCAGTCGCTGCCAAACAGCATGCGATCCTCCCCGAAGAGGTCCCACAGGCGATCGAGTCCGTCGCGGTACAGCTTCACGTCGACCGCAACTCTTCCCTCGCTCTGCTTCAGGATCTCCGACCCTTTCGCGAAGACCTGGGGGCGGCTTGCCAGTTCGCGGAGATTGCGGTCGAACCCGTCGCGCGCCGCGGCATTCTTGGGCCGTTCGGCGTGGGGCAGGTGGTCCAGAACGATTCGAAGGTCCGGGACGGCGTCGCTGATTGCAACGACTGCCGCGATCAACTGCGGATCTGGGTTCGCCGTTTCGAAGATCAGACCGGCCTGCGCAACCAGTTTGAGACCGGCAAGGAATCGTGGGTTGTGCGCGGCTGCCGCGAGATCGCGATTCCACAAATTCCCGTAGCGGATTCCCAGGAACAGTTCGCCGCGGCGCAGAAGGTCGAGGGCGGCGCCGAATTCGGGAGCCTCGGGCGCAAGGTCACCGATGAAGCCCACTATCCCCGGGTTCCGCTGGACCACATCCTGCAACCAGAAGTTATCTGCCACCCAGGGGCTGCACTCCACCGCAATGGCGCCCACCACCCCGTGAGGACGGCTCAACGCCTCGTACCGCGGCGGCAGAGCGGGCCGGGATAAGACGCTGTCGGACGCCGGAGGCCAGGGAACCCCTCCGGGGCGGGTGGGATCAAAGAGGTGGATATGAGCGTCGATCACCGGAACCGCTGCCGCGCTGGTGCCGGAAGCCCCGATGGCAGACGCGGCCATGGCCGCCGCGGTCGCTTTCAGGAGGGCGCGTCTATGCATCGACCCATCATAGCGGCGGCTCCGGCCGAGTTTACCGGGCAGACTTTTTACCCACGGGAATGGAAAGAGGGAAGCCCCGTTTTTTCCCGTGAATTTTGGTATACTCGCAGCAGAATTAACCTAAAAGTTGAAGCATATGATCTGTAAACAATGCGGCGCGCTTGATACGCTCCGACGCGAGCCCCGGCGGGGCTTTCTCCAAACCAAATTATTCCCAATGTTCGGGTTCTATCCCTGGGAGTGCTGCCTCTGCCGGACCATCCGTCTCTACCAGGCGAGGATCTATCGCGAAGGCCCGAACGGCGTGTTGACTTCGAAGTAACCTCTCGAACGCTCTTCATCGACGCGCCGCGCAAGTTCGCGCACGGCGCAGCTCACTGCCCCTGGATGGCAGTCGCCTTGTCGTGGCTATAGGTCACCACAATGTGCTTCCCGTTCACGTCGTAGTCCACGGTGCGGCTGCCTTCGATCTGCCCATCCACTTGCGCCTTCATACCAATGGCGCAGCGCGTCTGCAGCTCACTCATGCCCGGCTTCACCTGGTGGGCGTCGATGGCCTGCCACACATCCTTCGGCCAATTCGAAAAGACGACGTGCGGGTCGTCGTAGTAGAAGAGCATGTCGTCGTAGTAGTGCTCCTCGATGGGGCCGCTGGTAAAACCCACCGGGGTAGCGTAAAGGTCTTTACTGTCGGGGAGTGCGAAGACCACCAGCACCTGGTGGTCGCCGTGTTCGATATTGTCGTGAATCCCTGCGGGTGCGACCGCCTTGATTGCCTTCTTCACGTCGAGGGGCTGGTCGGGCGGAATCAGAGCCACCGGCTTGGCGAACTGCACGCGCCCCCCGACGTACGGGAAATAGGGCATCGAGTAGCCGCTCTTCATCCACACGCTCTTGCCTTCCAGTTCCTTCACATCTTCGTAGTGCTGCGGAAATTCGAGGCGCACGACGGCCACCTGGTCGGCGGTAAGCTGTTGCGACTGCTGCTTGTTCACGCCGGGCTCCTGGCGGCGCTTGAAGACGACGAACAGGTAAATGCCGCCGACGACGAGGGTGATCACGAAGGGGATAAGAATCTTCTGCCAGGTTTTCAAAGGACTGCCTCACATCGCAGAGAGCTGAGAGTGCGAAATGGTGGTGTGCTGCGCGGAATCATCTAGAGGACGGGCGTGCTCCACTGTTCCAGCGCATCTTTGAAGGCGGTCATGAACCTGCCCGCGTCGGCGCCGTCGATGATGCGATGATCAAAGCCAAGGCAATGCTGCTGCATTGAGCGGATGGCGATGGTGTCATTTCCCTCCGCATCGGTGAGCACCACCGGCTCCTTCTTCAATCCGCCGATGGCCAGGATGGCAGCCTCGGGTTGGTTGATGATCGGGGTGCCGTACTCGCCGCCGAAGACACCGGGGTTGGTGAGCGTAAATGTCGAGCCTGACGCCTCTTCGGGCTTCAGCTTCTTGGTGCGGGCGCGTTCCGCCAGATCGGCAATGGCAACAGCAAGGTCGCGGAAACTGCGCCGCTCCGCCTCGCGGATCACGGGAACGATCAGTCCCCACTCCAGGGCGACCGCGATTCCAAGATGAATGTGGTCGTGATAGCGGATGGCGTTGCCCTCAATGGACGCGTTCACGACCGGGAACCGCCGCAACGCATCCACGGCCGCGGCCGCAAGAAAGGGCATGAACGTCAGCTTCACGCCGGATTGCTGTTCGAAGGCGGCTCGCGATTGCTCACGCATCCGCACAACGCGTGTCATATCCACCTTGTAGATGGAGTAGGCATGCGGGATCGTATGCCGGCTCTCCACCATGCGCTGCGCGATGATGGTGCGCATGCGGCTCATGGGTTCGAGCTTGCCGATCAACTCCGGCGCGGGCGTAGCTGGGGGGGTTGCGCGGGTTGCGGAAGGAGAAACGATCGCGGCCGGAGTGACGGCGGACGGAGCGGAGGGCAACCGGTCGGCTGTAGGCACCCGGGCCGCGCCGCCGTTCTGCAGGTATCGCACCACGTCTTCCTTGGTGATGCGGCCGTTCGACCCACTTCCCGAAACGCGCCGGAGATCGAGCTGATGTTCACGTGCGATGCGCCGCACCAGCGGGGAAGAGCGGACCTCCTGCGGGTCGGCGGAGACCTGGTCCGGGGTTCCAATCGCTTCGCCTCCGGGACCCGGCATCGCGGCAGGCGAAGGCGGAGCGGCCACGCGCGCCTGCGACACTACCGGCGGAGCACTGGAGACTGGGGTTCCATCCGGCTGCGCGATTGCCCGGGCCCTGGAGCCAGATGGGGCGATCACCGCCACCACCGTGTTGACCTCTACCGTCTCGCCCTCCGGGACCTTCAACTCGGCCAGCACGCCGGAGATGGGCGAGGGGATCTCGGCATCCACCTTGTCGGTGGAGATCTCGAAGAGCGGTTCGTCCTTCTGTACGGTGTCTCCGGCCTTCTTGAGCCACTTGGTGATGGTGCCCTCGAAGATGGATTCGCCCATCTGGGGCATGATGACGTCCACCTGGCCGGATGTACCCTCTGACACCTCAGGCGCGGCCGGGGTCTTCGGAGGACCGGATGGCGCAGGGGCAGGCTTGGGCGCGGAGGGACCGGCTGCCGAGGGGCGAGTCTCTTTGGCGACGGGTGTTTTTGGCTTGGCGGAGGCTGACTCTTCCGAGACGATGGCGACGACCGTGTTGACCTGAACCGTTTCGCCTTCGGGAATTTTGATGTCCTGCAGGATGCCGGTTACCGGCGAGGGAATCTCCGCGTCGACCTTGTCGGTAGAGATCTCGAAGAGCGGCTCATCTTTCTGCACCGCATCTCCCGTCTTCTTGAGCCACTTGGTAATGGTGCCCTCGAAGATCGATTCCCCCATCTGGGGCATGATTACGTCAACTGGCATCGAGATCTCTCCGCGTTGGGGGGACACGGTAACGCGCCTCCCCGGGGTCCCGGCCGCCGGCCTTCTGCCGAGGTCGCGGGAGGCTGGGTCCAGCCGGATTATAAATGTCGGTGAGCGCCCCTTGCCCGGGCCGGAATCTCCCGGTTGGCTTGTATAAAAGCTGTCTCAAGCGCGTTCGATGCGGGATCCTTCGCCTCGCAGACGCTGCACTTCTTTGGGGATTTGTACTGGCGTATCTTCCGCCGGGAAATCTGACTGGGTTTGGATCGGGCTCTTCGCCTCGCATGCCGTGGCTCGCAAGTCTTCAAGAGATTTCAGCGCAACCACCGGTTCTTTGAAGACGCTCCCGAACTGCCGCGCGGCCTCATCGGCCATCGTCTCCAGTTCGGGCAGAGTTTCCTTAGAAGGAGCTTCGCGCTCCAGGCTGGTCACGGACTTGTCCGTGATGCCGCAGGGGTTGATCAGAGCGAAACCACCAAGATCGGTTCTCACGTTGAAGGCGAAGCCGTGGGAGGTGATTCCCCGGGAGACATGGATCCCGATGGCGCCGATCTTGCGGGCTCCTGTTTGCATGGTTCCGTCCGGGTCTTGCACCCAGACCCCCGTCAGCCCGGCGATGCGCCCGGCACGGACGCCGTAAGCGGCACAGAGCCGGATCAGGGCCTCTTCCATATCGCGAACGAAATCTACCGGGCCCATGCGCCCGCCACTCGGCCGCTGCAGGCTGCGCAGATCGAAGATGGGATACCCGACAAGCTGGCCGGGCCCGTGATACGTGACATCGCCACCGCGATTGATCTGGTGAAGCGTGACGCCATGCGACGCCAGCAACTCTGGGGGTGCCAGCACGTTCGCGCGGTTGGCATGGCGGCCCAGGGTCAACACCGGCGGGTGCTCCAGCAGCAACAGCACGTTGCCGATTCGCTGCTCGCGTCGCCACTCCACCAGCTCTTCCTGCAAGCGCAGCGCGTCGTCGTACGCCACGCGGCCGAGGTACAGGTACTCAATCATGACTGATTCGATTGTAAGGACCGCGGATTGGATTCCGCGCCCTGCGACCTAAGCCGCCTTGGCCCGAAATATGCCCGCAAATGCGGAGCGTTCCCGGTAAAAGATCAGCAACCACAGGAGCAAGACCACCAACCCAATAGTCAATGCGGACGGCATCATCAGGATGTCGAAGGTGAGGATGTTGACGATCACCGGAGCCAGAAGGCACAAGCCGAGGGGAACGAACCGCCCGATCAGTAACAACAGGCCGCCCGTGAACTCGAATACGCCCACGACCGCCATGTAGTGTGAGGTCATCATCGCGTGGGAAAACTCTCCGGCCACCCCGGGCTGCTGGGGCGGGACGGGGAAGAAGTGAACCAGCTTGTCCAGGCCGAACACAACAAATGCCAGCCCCAGCAGAATGCGGGCAATCAGGACGACGATTTTCATGGACTTCTCCTTGAGCCGAAGGGGTTCACAGCCTGCGTTGGGGAGTGCTCGAAAGGTGGTGGAAGGCTGCAGGTTCTAGATTGTAGAGGCAGTGTGCCGGATTCCGAAATGTTCTGATCCGAACCGGAAACAGCTCCTGGAGAAGCGGTAAACTGGAAGCAGGCAGGAGGACCGGGCGGTCGCTGCCGGCTTCGGCCGGGGGAGGAAAGTC
Source organism: Acidobacteria bacterium AB60 (assembly GCA_008682415.1). GTDB lineage: Bacteria > Acidobacteriota > Terriglobia > Terriglobales > Acidobacteriaceae > Telmatobacter. The sequence goes on from VANK01000019.1 coordinate 76,399, forward strand.
CGAACTCCGCAGGGCAGTGTGCCGGATAACGTCCGGGACGCGGGCGTCAAGGCCCGTGGACGGCCAGTGCCACAGAGAACATACCGCCAACCTGGTTTGGTCTTCGGACCGCGCCAGGGGACCGGCCCAAAGGGCAATCGCCCGGATGGCCAGTCCCGGTAAGGGTGAAAAGGTGCGGTAAGAGCGCACCGCTCCGACGGTAACGGCGGAGGCATGGTAAACCCCACACGGAGCAAGACCAAATAGGGAGGGAAGCGTGGGCCGGGAGCTGGGCCGCGCTGCGCATCGGCCCGATGCGTTCAGAGGGCTCCGGAAGGCCTCGAAACCTCCGGGTAGGTCGCTGATGAGCGTCCGCGGTAACGCGGCGCCTAGAGGAATGACCGCACACGACAGAATTCGGCTTACAGGTCCTTTTGCCGAAAACCAGGGGAGCCGGGCGGGGACATCCCGCAGGCGAGCCAATGACAGCCGCGGCCGGCCGGAAGCCCGCCGCGGCTGACCAGTTTCAGCCCGGAAAGCGCTGGCGAATTTCTTTCTCCCGATGCGGCGGAGATCACATACAAAGGCGAAATCGCCAGGAGAAGATGAAACTTCCCCCGAACTCAGTTATCTCTTCAGAAGCAATTCTGCTTTTAGGGGGCGCCGTGGGCTGTTCCTTTGCCAAGGTCTTATTCTCCGAACCCGTCAAGAAGTTTCAGCAGCAGCATGGATCAAGGGCCACCTACCAGCGCATGACCGACGCCGGCGTGGGCGAACAGCCCTTCGGACCCGAGGAGATCGAGTTCATCCAGTCCCGGGACAGCTTCTACTTCGCCACGGTGACGCCGGACGGCTGGCCGTACATCCAGCACCGCGGCGGCCCTATCGGATTCCTCTCCGTCACCGGCGGCCGGAGCCTCGCCTTCGCCGATTACGCCGGCAACAAGCAATACATCACCGCCGGCAATCTCAGTGCGACCGACCGGTTCGCCATGTTCATGATGGACTACCCCAGCCAGACACGGCTGAAGATCGTGGGGCACGCGCGGATGATCGAGCCCGGAGAGGACCCGCGCATCGAAGCTCTGCTGATTCCGCAGCCGAACGCGCGCATCGAACGCATCTTCGTGCTCAACGCGGAGGGCTTCGACTGGAACTGTTCCCAGCACATCACGCCGCGCTACACCCGGGAGGAACTGGAAGCGGCGATGGTGAACTGACTCCAGCCAGCGGGCTCAGCTCTTCACTGCGAGCGCAACCCCCACCCGCGCCTTCTGCAGCGCGGCTACCGCGTCTCCCTGCGGCTTGAACTCCATGGCGGCAATGCGGCGATACTTCAGCTCCGCCAGCTTGCGATAAATGTTGTCGTAGTTGATCTCTCCGGTTCCGGGCTGATGCCGTCCCGGAACGTCGGCCACGTGGATCAGCCCGATCACATCGATGTTCTTCTCGAGCTTCTCCATCAGGTTCCCCTCCGCGATCTGCTCGTGGAACAGATCGTAGAGAAACTGGACCTGCGGGTGATTGACGGCGCGGACGATCTCGATGGCTTCGGCGGCAGACTGCAGGAAGTAATGCGGGTTCTCCTCGGGGTCGATGCATTCCAGAAGCAGGCGGACCGGCTCGCCCGCGATCTGCTTGCCTTCCACCAGCGCCGCCGCACGTTTGAGACCCTCAATGCAGCTCTGGTGCTGCTGCTCGCGGGAGAGCCCTTCAACGGTATTGCCGGAGAGCACGATCATCGCCGGGCAGTCGAGCTTGTGCATGGGCTCCAGCGCCTTTTCCAGCTCCGCCAGGAATGCGTCGCGGACCGCCGGGTCCCCGACACCGTGCTTCAGTCCCGCCGTGGCGTCGAAGCGAATGCCCAGGCGTTTGCGGGCGTCGTTAGCCGCGTCGAAGTCCGCCTCCGACCATTTGGCGTACTCGCCCACCAGTTCGACATTGCGGTATCCCGCCTCGGCCACCTTGGCGAGGCGCTCGGGGAAAGGCAGGTTGTTGAAGACGGTCCAGAGCATGACCGAGAGCGGGAACGGCGTGGCTTCGGAGGACTGCGGCTCGGCGGCGGCGATCTTCAGCTGTGCGGCGGCAAGAGCCGCGGTGGCGAGGGTTTGGGTGAACCTGCGGCGATCCATCGGAACATGGTAAAGCAGCTCCGAGGCGCGCTTGCATGGAGGACGCCTGTTTCCAGAAAAGCTTCAGAAGTGCCGGAGTGGAAAGGACGCGAGGCAGGCCTGGCTTGTTTCGCTTTTTATTTGTCCAAGGAATTCTTCCAAATTATTTGGAGTCAGTTGTTTAGGTAGTCATTTAGACGAAGAAAGGGCGAATACTGCAGCGGGGGGAGGGGGGTGGGGG
>VANK01000001.1 GCA_008682415.1 Acidobacteria bacterium AB60
GGGGGGGGGGGGGGGGGGGGGGGTGTTGGGGGGGGGGGGGGGGCGGGGGGGGTGGGGGCCCGCGAGCAGATCGAGGGGGCCCTGGGGATGGGTTGGGGGCTGAGACCCTCCCGGCACTCCGGCGCAAACCGCCAGTATGGCCACCACGAGTAGTCCTCGGCGCACGAGCCCTCCAATACCGGTGAAATCCACTTTAATTCAACGGCCTGCGGGCTCCCAAGTGCGGGAGCCAATCGATTTCTGGAATAATTATGGTCAATAGCTGCCCAAGCAAGGGATACTAGCGTCTAACGCAGCAGGCAAGGCCGAAGGTCCGCCTTCGTGTATCGAGAGGTGAGGTCATGACCAGGAATATCAGAGCAATCAAGGGTCAAACAATAGCAGTAGCCGCCGCAGTTCTGGCATTGGGAATGACCTCTGCGACCTGGGCCCAGGCAGCTCCTCAAAATCCATCGCAGCCTGATCCGCAGGCGACTCCGGCTCCGGGAACGCAGTCGGATCCGGCTCCGGCGAGTCCAAGCGCTTCGACTCCGGATACGACCCAGCAGGCGCCTGGCACCACGCCGGTGGCAGGGGATAAGCCGGCCACGCCCGATCAGAACGACAAGAAGGACAAGAAAGATAAGAAGGACAAGAATAAGGATAAAGATAAGGATGCGTCGGTTGGAACCGAACCGGTGAAAGGGGACGTTCCGGCGGCTTCGGTGGATCCGGAGAAGGTGGTTGAACCCGGAAGCCAGAAGATCAATGTGAAGCAGGGAAGCATTGAGGACGTAAATGCCGTCGGGAATCGCGAGATTGGCGGCCGTGGGATGGGCAACTGGTACTCGACCGACAGCGAGATCAAGATGGGCAAGACCTACGCTTCGGAGATTGAGAAGAGCACCAAGTTCATCACAGATCCAGTGATCACCGAATACGTGAACCGCATCGGGCAGAACATCGTCAAGAACTCCGACTGCAAGGTCCCATTCACGATCAAGATCATCGATTCCGATGAGATCAACGCCATGGCTCTGCCGGGCGGCTTCTTTTACGTGAATTCGGGGCTGATTCTGAACGCCGACGAAGAGGCCGAGATGGCCGGCGTGATGGCGCACGAGGTGGCTCACGTTTGCGCTCATCACGCGGCCCGGGAAATGACCCGCATGAACTATGCGCAGCTCGGCACCATTCCGCTGATCATGATGACGGGCTACAGCTGGACCGGCTACGGCATCTATGAAGCGGCCCAGTTTGCGGTGCCGATCACCTTCCTGAAGTTCTCGCGGGACTTCGAGGCGCAGGCGGACTACCTCGGCCTGCAGTATATGTACAAGGCCGGCTACGATCCGCAGGCATTCATCGCCTTCTTTGAAAAGGTGCAGGCCCTGGAGAAGCGGAAACCCGGCCTAGTGGCCAAGGCCTTCTCCGACCATCCGCAGACTCCAGACCGCATCCTCCACTCGCAGGAGGAGATCGCCCGGATTCTGCCTCCCAAGGACGAATACACCGTGACCACGTCAGAGTTCGACGACGTGAAGGCTCGCCTGGCCCGGATCGAGAACAAGCGCCGGCTGACGGATACGAAGGATACGAAGAAGCCGTCGCTGCGCCGCGCCAGCACCGACCCGAACGCGCAGACGACCGACGGTTCGAATGGAGATGATCGGCCGACCCTTCATCGCCGCGAAGATCAACAGCAGTAAGCCAGCTTCGGTACCCACGGGCGCGGGCGGGTCATTGACCCGCCCGCGCTGTTTTTGTCGAACTTTTTCTTGTCTGCTCCCCTCTCTGGCATTACTCTAGTGACGGGTTATCCACACATCCGAGAGCATTTCGGTTGACTTTCACCGGTTTGCACTCATTATGGGTCAAATTAGACGGGTGCCCAGGTGCCTTAATTATGAAGAAGCTTGCTATTTTTGCTGCTGCGTTTGCGTTCATTCTTCTGCTGACGAAGATCGCAAACCAGGTTCCCCCCGAACCGCCTCCCGGAACGGCTTTCTCGCTGAAGGCGCAGCAGGTAATCCAATGCTCGGCAGACGAGATTACACTACTCGACACCCATCAGAAATCGACCCACCTGGAGAAAGACGGAACCTGGCCGGACTGCGGCTCCTTCCAGAAGGAGCAGGTTTTGGATTTCTACCTCTCTCGCGGGGAAAAGACCCGTTTCCTATCGGCGGAACCGACCGTCTGGTGGCGTAAAGCCCTGTAGAGACTGTCGCGGCACCGGCATTGACCGCTCATCTCTTTGGTACGCGATCCTCACCTTTGTGGTCTCTTCTTCGTTAACTCCCCAAAATATAGGGCTGGAAACGGGGCGACCTACAACATCCCGGGAGGTTCCACGATGCACGACCTTCCGGGGCTGGTTTCGTCCAAGTGTCAGGCGAGGAAAAGGGACCAATTGCCGGAAATGCCTTGAAGTTCCGGGCAGAACCGCTGTATAACCGAGGAAACCGGCACTCGCCGGGTGCTCTCGAGGGCAATCATCCACTTAAATCTCGGAGGACTTATGCGGAACGCGGCGCGATCCAATCTTCTTGTCCCTGAAGTGCGCGAAGTCATGGACATTCGTCAGGCCTCCGACTATCTTGGGATCTCGCCCGATACGCTTTATAAATACGCCTCTGAGGGGTTTGTGCCGGCGTTCAAACTGGGCAACCGGTGGCGCTTCAAGCGCTCGCGCCTGGATGAGTGGATGGATCGCCAATCGGATATGCAAGGTGGCGAGCCGGTGAATCCCGAGCAAAAGAAGCCAGTGCGCCCGGCAATGTAGGGGCCGGGCCCGTTTCTCATTGCGGAACCGATCAACGACGGCGGCTTAGGGTGCGGAGTCTCCTGGTCACGATCCAGAGTTGAACCTGCGCGTTCTCGTCGCAATGTGCGCTTTGTAGTGCCCGTCGACGGGGCCTGAGAGTGCTCAGGCGAGCATTGTGTCACATAGTCTTGCCTCACAATTCATGACAACTGCATGAACCTTTTCGCTCGTTGTGCCGATGTATAGGCAACTTCGGGCGGTGTGTCATTGGTGATCCCTTACCTGGTGCGTACGACCGCCGAGGCTTGTCTGCGTGTGGTTTCGGACTTGACGATGCAGTTCCGATGAACCGATCGGCAGTGAAGACGTACGGATGCTCGATGTTCACGTCAGCAGGAAGGGCGGGCAGTCGGATGATTTGCGGCAGGGCGAATGACTTACGGAATGTTGCCGATGCAGTTCTCGGAAGCATGCGGCTACACGAGATTCCCGCCACGCCGGACAACTACGCGCTTTGGTACGAATACCACGCCGGGTCAAACGTGAATTTGTGCCGGACGATTGATGCCATCATTTCCAATCGGCTCGGCTTTGATGAGAAGACGCTCAACGATCTGCATGCAAGTTTCTTCGATCTGGCGCGGGAGAAGCGCGCCGTGCGCGACACGTCGAAGAGGGTGGTTGGGATGCTGCAGGAGATCGTTTCGCTGGTGAGTTGCGTTCAGGAAGACACCAAGGAGTTTGGGTCTGCGATCTGCAACCTGGCGTCAGCAGCTACTTTTGAGCGAACCATCGAGGAACTTCGCAAGCTCATTGAGGATCTTGTGAGTGAAAGCCAGCGGATGGCCGGGCGCAGCGAATACGTTGTGGTTCGCATGCAGGAATCGGCCGAGAAGATCAAGACGCTGGAGCAGAGTCTCGAAGATGCGCTTCGCGAGGCTGCGCTGGACGCGCTGACAGGCCTGGCCAACCGCCGCTCTTTCGATATGTCGATGCGGAGGCTCGCGGGGGACGCAATGAACTCGGGGGACGAACTCTCCCTGTTGATGATCGACATCGATCACTTCAAGAGCGTCAATGACACCTGGGGACACCAGGTGGGGGACCTCGTGTTGCGGTACATGGGAATCTGCCTGAAACAATGCGTGCACGGAGATGACGTGGTCGCACGGTACGGGGGCGAGGAGTTCGCAATCCTGTTGCCTCGCACGGATTGCTCTTCGGCCGCCATTGTGGGAGAAAACATTCGCCAGTTTCTTTTGAGGGAACCATGCCGAATCGAAGCCGTTGCAGGGATGGCACCTGTCACGGTGTCCATTGGAGCGGCCAACTACTACCCTGGAGAAGCGTTATCAGATTGGATTGCGCGGGCTGACCAGGCGCTCTACACAGCCAAACAAGAAGGACGGGATTGTGTTCGATCAGCATCATGCGTCAACTCCCAATTCGCTTAAGCACTGTCTCATCGTGGACGACTCGCCCACCGTTCGAAAGGTAGCGGCAAGAATTCTTCGCGGCCTTGAGATTGAGGTGGAAGAGGCGCCAGATGGGCAAAGCGCGCTGGAGACGTGCCGGGTGCGTATGCCCCAGTCGATTCTCCTTGACTGGAATATGCCGGTCATGACTGGTATTGAATTCCTGAGGAACCTGCGCCGAATGGACGGGGGGCTCAAGCCCAAAGTGATTATGTGCACAACTCAAACCGATGTCGAGCACGTGAAGGAAGCGTTCGATGCCGGAGCGGACGAGTACATCATGAAGCCGTTCGATGCGGAGATCCTCTCGGCCAAGGTTCTGAGATGCTTTGAGGGAGTGGCCGCGGTCGCACAAGACTGAAGCGGACTGACATCCGTAGGACCTGGCCGGAGTGATCTTCAGGCCAGGTGATCCCATCTGCTTGATTCCCCGAGAACTCTGAAAGCGGCACCGCAGGAGAGCGGCGACCACGATTGTTGTCGTCGGAGCCGGAGCTCCGTTCCCTTTCTCGCTGAAGCCGATCGGCGAAGATCTCCGCTTCCACACAGAAATGCAGACGCCGTGTCAACGCCACGAACGGGATGCCGTTCGCGGCTTATTCGTCGTGGGAGAAGGAAATGATCCGATGGAGCACGCTTACGAAGCTGCTTCGACCTAGGAGGGGGAGTGAAGGGTGAAGTCCGTCCACCGGACCGATTCGGCGTAGATCGAACTCATGTTCATGGCATCGGTGGTGATGCCGCGTTCCTCTTCGGGAGACCAACTCCAGTCACCGGTTTCGTAGCGACGGGCCACGGAAAGGCCGAGCGCGACCGGGTTATTTTCTCCGAGCAGAGCAGACTTGGTTGAGGTGCGCAGGGGAAGGTGGTCGACGATGGTCTCCATCGGGAGTTCCAGGAAGGCGTCGGCGGTCGAGAGCAGTCCGATGAGGTACTGTTCCGAAGGGCTCTCGCCGATGTAGGGAGCGAGGAGTTCGCAGAAGCGCGCGCGCTGCAGCGAGAGGAACAGAAGCTCATTGGCGTGCCGGCCTCGCGAAGACACAGCCAGGGCGATGAGGGCGAGCTTGCGGAATTCATGTTCGCCGATGAGCATGAGAGCCTTGCGCACGCTGTCGACCCTGTTGCGGACCGCGTAGAGGGGCGAATTGACAAGTCTCAGGAGACGATAGCAAAGGGCGGGGTCGGCCTTGATCGCCTGCTCCACTTCTCGAAAGTCGAAGGGCGACCGGCTCAGGGCGGAGAGCACCCTGAGGGTATTCAGCCGCGTGGGAGGGATCTCGCGCCTGGCGATGATGGTGGGACGGCAGAAGAAATAGCCTTGGAAGTGGCTGAAACCTTCAGAGAGAGCGAACTTGAACTCCTCTTCATTTTCAATCTTCTCGGCGACGCAGGCGACCTTGACTCCGCGGAGTGCGTTAAGGATCTTGCGTCGATCGTTCACCTGCATCTCGCGGAAGTCGACCTTGATGTAGTCGGCCAGGTCGATGAGCTTCTTCATGTCGGCACGCAGCACAAAGTCATCGAGGGCGAGGCGATAGCCACGATCCTTCAAGTGACGGCAAGCGGCAACCACCTCATCGTCGGGCTCCACCGTTTCAAGGATCTCGACCACGATGGATTTAGCGGGGAGGATGGTTACGAAGCCGTTGATCAGGGTACTGCGGGTGAAGTTGACGAAGGCGAGTTTGTGGTCGGAAAGGAAGTCCGAGCCCATGATGAGGAGATTGTCGACGGTCTGCCGGGTGGCGTCGTCCAGGTCGCCGCTGAAGCCGTTCTCCCACCCGGAGCGAAAGAGCATTTCGTAGCCGATCACGCGTTGCGCTTTGTCCAGGATTGGCTGCCGCGCCAGGAACCGATTGGGTCCGAGGTCCGGCAGTCCCGGGGCACCGGTGGGATCTGGGCTCATAACGAAGTCACTCATGCAATTCATCCACTGCCGTGCCCGACGCTGCGGGCGCGCACTCGGGGCTACAAAGCGACGGGAGACGCAATGGATTCGCGTGCGCACACGAAGGCTGGCATGCAGCTTTCGCCGCAGCACCTGCTCGTGAGGCGATCTTCGATCCAGACGCAGCCACCCTGACCTGGGGCGTTATTCCTTCAACTTGAAGATGATTTCGACTTCCTGGGTCGACTCGGCATCAGCGGCGGCAAACTTCCACTTGCGCACGGCTTCTTCCGCGGGCGTGCCGAGAAGCTTGTTGCCGCCCTTCGCTTCTGCCTTGGTGACAACCCCGGCAGGGTTGATGGTGATGGCAACCTTAACCACCCCGCTGAGGCGGAGTGCTTTGGCAGCGGGTGGATATTCCGGCGCCACCTTGCGTTCGGCGACACGTTCCTCGCCGTAAGCCGAAACTGCAAACGTGAGTGCGAGAACAAAGGCGGCAGTCTTGAGAGAGCGGAAAGTTGAACGGGAGTTGCGAGGGAGTTCGATGCTGGAGAACGAATCACCCGCGATGGTCGCAGAGAAATCTCGTTTTTCCATGGTTTGGGGGCCTCCTTAACCCTAGGCTTGTGCGGCTACTATCGGCAGCCATGGTTTCTTTGTTCAGAGCAAGGAAGCTACGAACCGGTATGGAAGGGACAAGAAACTGTGCCGATAAGAAGGCAGTTCGCCTGATGCAGCCGGTCAATGAGCATCGCACCTGGGATTGGACAGAGGAGATTGGGGTGGACAAGAGCACGTTTGCGGGCGTTGCCATTGCGTTGGGCGGAGTGGTGGTGGGCCTCTTGCTCGAGGGCGGGAGATTCGCGCAGGTGCTGCAACCCACGGCGGCCCTGATTGTTCTGGCGGGCACGGCGGGAGCGGTATTGACGCAATTTCCGCTGGAGGTCGTGCTGCAGGCTTTGAAGCAGGTAAGAGACACGTTGCTGAAGCGCAAGGCAGAAGCGGAGCCCGTGTTCGACAACCTGATGCGCTATGCGTATAAAGCTCGCCGCGACGGGATTCTGTCGCTCGACGTCGAACTGGCGAAGATTGAAGATCCGTTTCTGAAAGACAGCCTGATGCTGGCGATTGACGGCGTGGGCGCCAACGAATTGCGCAAGATGATGGAACTGCAGTTGGAGTATCGGGCCGAGAAGGATGAACAGATTCCCAGGGTATTTGAGGCAGCAGCGGGGTTTGCGCCTACGTTTGGAATCCTTGGAGCTGTCGTGGGATTAATCCAGATCATGCAGCGGCTTCAGGACATAGGGGAAGTGGGGAAGGGAATTGCGGTGGCCTTTGTGGCCACGGTCTATGGCGTGGGCTCCGCGAATATCTTCTTTCTGCCCTGGGCAGGACGGCTGCGGCTGCGGTTGCGGGAGAGGCAAGTGGTCCGAGAGATGATGCTGCAGGCAGTCCTGGCAATTCTCGAGGGAGTGAATCCAAGGACACTCGAAACGCAACTCGTCTGCCTCCGATCAGGCAGGCCGAGGAAGATTCCGAGGAAGGTAGCGGCGCGATGAGAGTGTTGAATCAACAGGCGAGTGCTGGGAATGACCGATGGCTGATCTCCTACTCGGACTTCATCACCCTCCTGTTCGCTCTTTTTGTTGTGCTATTTGCATTTGCCTATCGGGACCGGCAATCCATCCGGACGGTGTCGAGCGCAATCCACCACGGGTTCGATTCCATGGGCGCATTCTCCGAACCAGCGATGCAATCCGGCGCTGCCGTCGCGGGCAAACCCGGCTCTTCTCAAATCGCCAGGGCGGAGACTGGTAAAGCCCCTGCCGGTGTCGCTGAGTTGCGGCGGCAACTGGAAGTGGCGATGGGGAAGGAGCTGCGGGACGGCGAGGTACTGATCCACGTAACTCCGGAGGGTTTCGTTGTCAGTTTGAAGGAGTTAGGGTTCTTCAACTCCGGAGATGCTGTGCTGCTGCCTGGAGCGGCAGAGAAGATTAAGCGCATCGCCACGGTCTTGATGAACCATGGGCTCGAGGTGCGGGTAGAGGGGCACTCGGATAATCAACCGATCCATAACCGTGAGTTTCGCTCCAACTGGGAGTTGTCTACGGCGCGTGCCATGACTGTTCTTCTATTGCTGGTCAACGAATCTCATTTCGATCCCAACCGAATATCGATCGTGGGGTACGGAGAGTATCACCCGGTGGGGGATAACAGCACAGCCGAGGGCCGAAGAATGAATCGGCGCGTCGATCTTGTTGTGGTAGCTCCGGCGTTGGATGGCGTGACCAAGAAAAAGCTGTGAATCGGGAGATCCTCACGGAGGCTTCACGCATGAAATCCCGGCATCCGAGTGCCGATAGATAAGGGACCCGTCCTACCGGACAATCTTCACGCCGGATCCGCCTGGCTGCCAGTCGGAAAAGAGAGTTGGCTCCATGTTCTCGATTATTGGAATCGTGGTTGTTATTTGCGCTGTGCTGGGCGGCTTCCTGATGGAGAAGGGGCCGCTAGCCGTATTGATGCAGCCTTCGGAGCTGGTCATTATCGGGGGCTCGGCGCTCGGAACCATTCTCGCCGCCAATCCGATGCATGTTCTCAAGAAGATCATGTCCGGCGGGCGCGCTATCCTTGCGGGTTCAAAGTTTTCGCGAGCGCGGTATGTGGAGTCGCTCCGAATGATGTTCAGTCTGTTCAACAAGGCACGCCGCGAGGGTCTGGTGGCAATCGAGACGGATATCGAGGCTCCCGAGAAGAGCCCGGTCTTCACCAAGTACCCGAACTTCCTCAAGGAGCACTATGCGCGGAACTTCGTCTGCGACACCATGCGCATGGCGATCTCCGGAGGAGTGAGCGCACATGATGTCGACCAGATGATGGAACTAGACATGGAGGTTCACCACACCGGCGCCAGCCAGCCGGTGAACGCGTTGACCTCGGTGGCGGATTCGCTGCCCGGGTTCGGTATTGTGGCTGCGGTGCTTGGTGTGGTAGTGACGATGAGCGCGCTGGGCGGTCCGCCGGAAGAGATAGGTCACAAGGTCGCGTCGGCCCTGGTGGGCACATTTCTCGGGATTCTGCTTTGCTACGGGATGGTGGGCCCGCTGGCCTCTAACCTGAATGCGAGTATTGGCGAGGAGCAGGCCTACTATCACGTTCTGCGCGTCATCATGCTTGCCTTCATCAAAGGCACCTCGCCGATCCTGGCAATCGAAATGGGGCGCCGCGCTATCCCGGAACATGTGCGGCCCAGTTTTGTTGAAGTTGAGAAGGCTTGCCGGCAGAAGGACGAGGCAGCAGCTCCGGCGGCGGCATAAGGATGGGCGGCATGGACGGTCTGGAAGCTGAAGTTGTTGTCATCAAGAAGAAGCATGCGCACCAGGGGCATCACGGCGGGGCGTGGAAGGTGGCGTACGCCGACTTCGTCACGGCCATGATGGCTTTGTTTATTGTGTTGTGGCTGATGAATGCGAGCAAAGAGGTGCAGCAGGCGGTTGGCGGATATTTCAAGGATCCCCGCGGTTCTGCCAAACTGGTGGGCACCAACAAGGTGGGCGCCGGCGACTTGGCTTCGCCGAAGAAGCAGGACATGCAGAAGTTGAAGGATGAGCTTCTGCGTTCTATCCATCACCTGGACAAGTTCGAGAAGCTGAAGAATCAGATTGAGATCACCATCACTCAAGAGGGGCTCCGGATTGAATTGATGGAATCGGAGCGCGGAACCTTCTTCGAGCTGGGAAGCGCAAAGCCCACCGACTCCTTGATCGAGTTGCTCACGGTGCTTTCACAGCAACTGGGAGCAATGCCGAACAGAATTTCGATCGAAGGGCATACGGACTCCAAGCCCTATTCGGGGAAGAGCGCGTACGATAATTGGAACCTCTCGTCGGACAGGGCGAATGCGGCACGGCGGGTCATGCAGGAACGGGGCATCCGGCCCAACCAAATCTCGCAGGTTCGAGGCTTTGCCGACCAACGTTTACGCAAGCCGCAGTCGCCGGAGGACCCTTCCAACCGGCGAATCTCGATGATCGTTCAGTATCTGGTCAAGGACGATGCCGAGATGCCACTGACCGGTCCCCTGAGCGGGGTCAAACAGGGATCAGGGAGCTAGTAGCCGAGCGCCGCGAGGCTTTCAAGTGGAGCGAGGCATGGTGCACACGGCATAGCCAAGCGAGGCAACGAACCGAGCGACCATGCTCCGTTCATGATCGGACCGGTAGATGAACTTAAGTCCGGTGTGAATCGGGGTTGAGTAGGCGATCTGGACGGCGATTTCCACGGTCCAGGCGGGATGGATGACGGTGACGGTCCCGCGAGAGTGGGCGGAGTCTATTTGTGGGCATTCCACTTTCATGCCTTCTTCGCTGATGTCCACGCAGCGTCCGCTGATGTCGGATCTCCAAAAAGTCATGCGGACTGGAGCGTTGATCCTAAATCGAGGCCACCGATATTCGAACCGTTCCATGGTCCTTCCCGGGAATCTGAGTTGCCGATGAAGCGCGGCGAGACTCCAAGTGACAACTATCGGCAGTTTTGTCTGGGCAGTTCAGTCCAGATGATCCTTTTTCGGCACCCGAGTGCGAACTCAGGTAATCCGGGGTGAGGTCGAGGGTAACGGGGAGTCCTTGCTGGATGACAAAGGTGGGTCACTTCAAGTCACGCAATATTCAAGGTACATTCCACACGCGATGAAGGCACCCTCGATGGGGGATCGAGACCTCGAATCGGGACCACGGCAATGGGCGGAAGTGCAATGCTGTCTTTCGTTTTTCCGTGGATCTCATCGATGAAACCCTACCATGAAAGTGCCATTGTTGCTGAGTAATGCGGTAGGTAATTTCGGTAGTAGGTTCGCCACAAAAAAATCAAAAAAAGACGAGAACTGAGCCGTGAGTACACAGACCCAAGTTGTGAATGAAGGACTGCCGTCGTATTTCTCTCAGGTCGTGCCTTGGAATCTTCCCACCTCCGGTGAGCGAGGCGGATACAATCCGATCGCCGGCCGCCAGGTTTTGATCGCCGCGGACGATTTGCCTCTGGCCCGATTTCTTCAAAAAGAACTCCATGCGAAGTCGCTTCCCGTGCACCTGGTGCATGACAGTCAATCGACGATCGATGCTCTTGCGCATGGAAATTACGATCTTGTCATTTTGGATCTTGATGGGCGGAATGAGGGCGGTGTTGATCTTCTTCGCCGCGTGCGCAAGGCCACGCCCAGCATGCCGATTCTGAAATTGACTGCCCAAAATCGTGCGGAGGACCGGGTCTATTCCCTGGAGAATGGCGCGGACGACTGTCTGAGCAAACCTTTCTCGGTGCTCGAACTTTCGGCTCGTGTTCGGTGCCTGCTGAGGCGCAAGGTTGGGATCAACGCGTCGGTGACCAGCGTTGCTGACCTGGTTCTGAATCGCGAAGAGCACTCGGTGAGACGCGGTGAGAGAAGGATTGATCTGACTCCCCGCGAGTTCGCGATTCTGGAATACCTGGTTCGTTTCGCGGGACGTCCCATTTCCCGGGCCACGCTCGTTGAGGAAGTTTGGAAGACTCCGTACGATGCCACCAGCAACATCGTGGACGTGTACGTGAAGTACGTACGAGACAAGGTGGACCTGCCCGGCGAGCGCAAGTTGATCCACACGATCCGGGGGATAGGTTACACGGTGAGCGACGAGCGTTGATCGTGAGAAGCAGGCAGCGGCTGTTTCTATCAATAGAGGTCAGTGAAGATGGACGAGATTCGCGAAAATAGAGTAGACGAAATTATGAGTAGCCCCGCGTATTCGAACGTCCGCAGCGAGGACCGCCTCCCCATCGATGCTATCGTCGTAAGTCCGAATCCAAGACTGCGTCAAGAACTAAGGGAGAGGCTAGGCTTGCCGCGCTGGCGCGTGTCTGATGCCGGCAGTGGAGCCGAAGCGCTCGAGCGCCTGCATGAAACCGGAATAGAGCATGGAGTGCTGCTGCTCGATCCAATGCTGCCTGATCTTGACCCGTTGGAATTCGACGGCATGGTGAGGAGCGAGTTCCCAAATCTGCAAATCCTCACGTTGAACTCTCACACGGGGCAGCTCCTGGTTGGCCGGCAGTCTCCCACACCCTTATCGACGAAATTGATGGAGTTGCTGAACAATCGCATCGCGATGCAAGCTCCGCATATTCTTCCGTCAGGAACGGGAAGCGATTCAGAAGCTGCGGCCGCGGGGATTCGACTACGTGGTATGATTGGCGATTCCGCGGGGATGCAGCGAGTCTACGCGAGCACGAGAATGGTGGCGGCGCGCGATACGACGGTGCTGATCACGGGCGAGAGCGGCGTCGGCAAGGATTTAGTCGCGCAGGCGATTCACCTGGTGAGCAAGCGCAGCAAGCAGCCATTTGTGGTGGTGAACTGCGCGGCAATCCCCGAGCCGCTCCTCGAGTCGGAGCTATTCGGATATGTGAAGGGCGCCTTTACCGGCGCAGTTCAGTCGCGCATGGGACGGATCCACGCGGCCCATGGGGGCACCTTGTTTCTCGACGAGATCGGGGACATGCCGCTCTCTCTGCAAAGCAAGATGCTGCGCTTTCTGGAGCAGGGTGAGGTGCAGCGGCTCGGCGGCAACGACAACCTGAAAGTTGATGTGCGCGTGGTTGCCGCGACCAACGCGGATCTAAAGAAGCTGGTTGACCAGAAGCTGTTTCGAGAGGACCTCTATTATCGACTGAGGGTCTTCCCGATTCAGATTCCGCCATTGCGGGAGCGCATGGAAGACCTGGAAAGCCTGGCTGCTTCGTTCGCGGACAGGTTCTGCCCTGGAACAGCGTTGAGCCAGGAAGCCCTCGCGGTGCTTCTGCAGCACAGCTGGTCCGGAAACGTTCGCGAGCTGCGAAACACCATCGAGCGTGCAAGCATCCTCGTGGGCTCGCAACGAGAAATCAAGGCAGAGCATATCGTACTTTAGAAGTTCATTCCCTTTTGGCACGCTCCCGTTTCAATTTGGCACACCTCGTGCATATCTAATAGGCAAATGTTGCCCGGTTCTCATTCCGTTCCAATCAATCTCGCGCAGGCTTACCTGGGGCAGGACAGGATGCTGCTGGCCGATGCGTTCGCGGAATTTGTCTCCGCGTCCTCTCGCCTTGAAGCATCCTATCGCGAACTCCAGCAAGAGGTGTCGCTGCTCGGTGGCGAACTTGCGGAGAGAAATGCGAAGCTGACGCGGAGCGTGGCTGAGAATGAGCAGATGCGCGCGGCATTTCAACAGATCATCGAGTCGATGCCCTGCGGAATTCTGGTGGTTGACTCGGCGCAGAGGATCATCACGATTAATCCAGAGGGGCGCAGGCTACTCGATCTTGGAGCGGCTAGTGTCGAGAGCCTGGGAGATCTGATCCAACTCACTCCAATCGATTTCAAACTTTTCGAATCGGGCTCCGACGATACGATCAACAGCGAATTGTGTCTTTCGACTGCAAGTGGCGATCGGTGGCTCGGAGTCGGAAGCCGGAGACTCCCATGTCTAGCGAAGCCGGCCAGGGGCACGGTTGAACTCCAGACCATCTGGATGTTCGTCGATGTCACAGCGAGCAAGCAGGCCCGCGAACAACGCGAAGCCGCGCGAAATGCAATGGCTCTTGCGGAGGTCGCAAGCATTCTGGCCCACGAGATTAGGAATCCATTAGCGAGCATGGAGCTGTTTGCGGGCCTCATTCTTGAGGATGGCGAGAACGCGTCGCA
The DNA here is from genome assembly GCA_008682415.1 of Acidobacteria bacterium AB60. Classification (GTDB taxonomy): domain Bacteria; phylum Acidobacteriota; class Terriglobia; order Terriglobales; family Acidobacteriaceae; genus Telmatobacter. Next base: position 13,833 of record VANK01000001.1, read on the forward strand.
ATGGGTTTCTCATCTTCGCGCCGGCATTCGGCATCTGTCTGGGACCGTGAACAACGTCCTCAATATGCATGCCGGCGGGTGCGCGGAGTTCCAGAAGGTGGAACTGGCCGCCTGTGTCCGCCGTGCGGTGGACTTCGCCCAGCCAATCGCTGCCAATTCCGGTGTGGTTCTCACATTTCAGGGGGGTGAGGCTCCAGTCGAGATCCTCGGAAACGAGAGTGCGCTACAGCAGGTAGTTCTGAATCTGGTCTGTAATGCGATTCGCCACACTCCGAGCCGAGGCCTCATCTCGATCGAGGTAAGCACAGAGGCGACAGGACCAGCAAGGATCGCCCTGGTCGAGGTGGTGGACACGGGCAGCGGCATCGCTGGAGACCTTCTGGAGCGCATCTTCGATCCGGGATTCAGCGCGAGCGGTGACCGGCCGGGCCTGGGCCTAGCCGTGTGCAAGAGGATCATCGATTCGCATCGTGGCAAGATCACGGTTTCAAGCCGGTTGCATGCTGGAAGTACTTTTCGACTGGAGTTTCCTTTGCTATGAGCGTCAAGCCAACGTCAGTACTCATCGTCGATGACGAGCCAGGTATTCGGACCGCCCTGCGCGCGAATTTTCTTCGCCACGGCTGGCGTGTCGAGACGGCATCGGGAGTCCAGGAGGCCATGCGCAGTCTCGATGGCAATCAATTCGATCTCGTGATAACCGATGTGCGCATGCCGGATGGCAGCGGGATGGAGGTCATGCGGTCTGCGCGACAGACATCCCCAGAGACCGCGGTGATACTGCTGACCGCTTATGGAGCGGTTCCGGACGCTGTGACGGCGATACGGGATGGGGCTCTGGACTATCTCGTGAAGCCGGTGTCGTTTGAGCAACTGCACGCACGAGCCGCGCAGGTGATGCATCGCGCGAAAGAACCTGCAGGTGAAGGAAGCGGTTCGAATCCAGATGGCTTTACTCGCGGAGAGATCATCGGCCAGTCACCTGCATTGTTGCAGTCTCTGCAACGAGCGCATGCGGCAGCGCTCACGGGAGCTGATGTGCTGATCGAGGCGGAGAGCGGCGCTGGGAAGGAACTGTTGGCGCGGCTTATCCATCGCAGCAGCCCTCGCAGTTCAAAACCGCTGGTTGCCGTCAATTGCGCCGCTATTCCGGAGCAATTGCTGGAGAGCGAACTGTTCGGCCATGCGCGGGGGGCGTTCACAGGCGCGATTGCGGCAAAGCCCGGGAAGTTTGAAATCGCCAATGGTGGCACCTTGTTGCTGGATGAGATTGGGGAAATGCCCGTTCACCTCCAGCCGAAGCTGCTGAGGGTTCTGCAGGAGCGTGAATTTGAGCGGCTTGGCGAGACAAGGTCATCGCGGGTGGATGTTCGCGTCATCGCAACAACGAACGTTTCTTTGTGGTCGATGGTCACAAAGGGCAAATTCCGCGCCGATCTTTACTATCGGCTGAACGTGATACCTCTTTCACTTCCTCCCTTGCGCAATCGCAAAGATGACATTCCGATTTTGGCGCGGCACTTCGCGCGCGAACACGCAAAGCAAGTAGGGACTGAGGTGCCAAGGCTGCTTCCGGATTTCCTGGAGCGGATGCAGACATACGATTGGCCGGGAAATGTTCGAGAGCTTTCAAACTTCATGAGGCGAGTGCTCTCTCTCAATGGCAGGTGCGATCTGGACGGCGCATGCTTCGAAAGGGAGTTCAGGCCGACCACATTGAGCCTTGCGTCTCACCTTCAGGAACAGCCGTCCATGGTCGCCGGTGCGCCGATCCGCGAGGTGGAGAGGGCCCATCTGGAGAAGACACTGGCATTGACGAATGGGAACCGGACCCACGCAGCCGAGATGCTGGGCATCAGTCTTCGTACGCTGCGCAACAAAATCCGGGAGTATGGGCTTCCGCCCGCGAGGTTTGCTTGATCATGGCGAGCTCACCCTTACTCCAACTCCTGCAGGGATACGTGGACGTTGCATCCCAGCGGCAGCAACTCATCGTGTCGAACATGGCAAACCTGGATACACCGGGTTACCACACCAAGGACCTGGACTTTCACGCGGCGCTGCGGCGAGCGGTTTCCGGCGGCGATGAAGGTGTGCTTCAGCCGGTGTCGCAGGAAGTGTCGGGCCTGATGGAGAGGCCTGACGGAAACAACGTGAATCTCGACCGGGAAAGCCTGCTGCTCTCCCAGACTCAACTTCAGTATCAGATGGGCGTGCAACTGATCAAGTCAGAGTTCCACCGGCTTCTAAGCGCGATCAAGGAAGGGAACTAGTCATGGGATTGTTTGACAGCTTGCAGGTGAGCGGATCGGCCTTGGCGGCTGAGAGGTTGCGGGCCGACATTACGGCGGCGAACCTTGCCAACGCCGAAACCACGCGTACGGATCAAGGCGGCCCTTTTGTTCGGAAGGAAGTCGTGTTTCGGAGCGCAGGCGCCTCGCCCTTCAACGCCGTTTTCCATCGTCTTGGACGATCGGGAGAAGCGCCTGCCGGATCTGTTCAGGTGACGGAAGTGGTCAATGATACCACTCCTCCCGTGATGCGCTTTGAGCCAGGCAATCCCGACGCGAATCGGGACGGCTATGTCGCCTATCCCGCGATCAATCCTGTGGCGGAGATGGTGGATCTGATGGGTGCGATGCGCGCATACCAGTTGAACGCCTCGGCGGTCAGCGCGTCCAAGCAGATGATTCAACAGTCAATCGACATTCTGAAGACAAGCTGATCAGCGAGAGAGGGGAGGGCTACAGATGACTAATATCAGTGGACTCGGAATGCCATATTTCCCGCCTGACCCAACTGCGGTCAAAGGTGGTGCGGACGCGTCTGGGAGCTTTGGAGATGTGCTGAAGAGCGCAATCCACTCTGTGGATGATCTCCAGGGAAGTGCGAACGCGCAGATCAGCAACCTGATTCAAGGAGGCGGCACAGACGTACATAACGTCATGATCGCCGTAGAGAAGGCCGATGTCGCGTTTCAGTTGATGATGCAAGTCAGGAACAAGATTGTGAGTGCGTATCAAGATATTGAAAAGATGCAGTTCTAGCAAATGAGGAACTATGGCCGCGTGGAATGACGCCGTTGAGCAGGCAAGAAAATTCTGGGAGACTCGCAACGCACGTCAACGGGCGTTCCTCGTCGCAGGGGCGCTCGCGACAGTTGCGAGCCTCGTTTTCTTCGTCCGTATGATCGGAAGTCCTGACTACAAGCCGGTATTCACCGGACTCGAAGCGGGAGACTCGCAGAGTCTCGGGGCGCAACTGGAGGCGAAAGGAATTCCTCATCAAACCAGCCCTGACGGGAAGACGATCAGCGTCCCTGCCGACAAGCTTGATCAAGCTCGTCTTGAAATAGCCTCGCACGACGCACCCCATAGCGGCCGCATGGGATTTGAGTTACTCGATAAGGCATCCTGGGGCCAGACGGAGTTCGACGAAAAGGTGAACTACCAACGTGGCCTGGAGGGAGAACTCGAACGAACACTGGGTACCCTGAACGGAATTGAGAGCGCGCGCGTGCACATTGTCATGCCCACGGATTCGGTATTCATTGACCGCCAGCACGCGGCCAAGGCCTCGGTTATCGTGAAGCTTCGACGTGGAACGCTGCCCAAGAAGTCGGTACAGGCGATCGCCCGGCTCGTTTCGGGAGCGGTTGACGATCTGAAACCTGAAGATGTCTCGATCATCGATGCCGACTCGAACACTTCTTTGGTGGCAAGCACGGCGCAACCTGGTAATGGGGAGGCTGAGTCGGATTTAACTGCGCGACTTATCAACACACTTGAGCCGGTTGCGGGCGTCGACAAGATCCGCGCGAATGTCAATGTGGAGTACGACCAGGGAACATCCGAAGAGAGCCAGGAGAAATACGATCCGAGCGTCAGCGTGCCTCTCACCATGCAGAGAACGGAAGAGACAATTGGGGGACGAGCTTCGGGCGCTGCCGGTGGGGTGGCGGGTACCACGAGCAATGTGCCGTCACAATTCAAGACGACGACCAGCGCTCTCGGGGATCCCGGCCAAAGTTCCAAATCTGAGAGTGCTACCTACGGCGTCAACAAAGTCATCCTCCACACCACTCAACCGGCGGGCAGGATTCACAGGCTCACCGCCGCAATTCTGGTGGACGATGCGGAGGAGAGACAAGAATCGAATGGAAAGGTAAAGTTTGTGCGTCGCAAGCGAACTCCCGAGGAGATCGCAAAGATTCGTGATCTTGCGCAGGCAGCTATCGGATTCGATTCTGCGCGCGGGGATTCGGTAAGCGTCGAGAACCTCTCCTTCCAGACCGGCGTTACTGCGGATCTTCTGCCGCCGGATCCTCTGGAGCGCGTCCGCAAGACAGTTACCGACTTCTCTTCGATACTGCGCCCGGCGGCGCTCGTTGCGGCATTTCTACTGGTGTATCTGTTGTTCCTGCGACCCTTCCAAAAGCAATTGCTTGGCTCGTCCAGCTCCGGCGCGGGTTCCACAGTTGCACTGCCGGCCCAGCCTGTGCAACAGATTCAAGCCGCGTCGAATGAGAACAATAATCCTGCACAACGCGCGATTCAGCTGAAGCAAGCCACAGCAGAACTCATCAAGCGCCAACCGATGAATACCGCGCGCGCCGTGCAGGCGTGGTTGAGGGAGGAGACGACCTGATGCTAAGTGATCGCACCCACCTTTCCGGTACTCAAAAGGCCGCGATTCTCTGCGTGATGCTGGGAGAAGACTCGGTAGCCACGATCTTCCAGAACCTTCCCGACGAGGACCTGCACCGCATTACGGAAGAAGTCTCGAATATGGGACATGTTCCCGTTGAGGTCACCATCTCCGTGTTGGAGGAGTATCAGCGGATGATGGAAGCCCAGGAGTACATTGCGCAGGGTGGGCATGAGTGCGCTACCCGTCTGTTGATCAAAGCATTCGGAGAAGTTGGCGCCAAGAGCATGGTGGAGAGGCTGACCAAGGCGCACGAACTCAGCGCCGGACGGATTGAGACTCTCAAGCGCGCCGATCCGCAGCACCTCGCAAGGTTCCTTTCCGATGAACATCCGCAAACAATCGCGCTGATTCTTGGACATCTCGAAGCAAAACAGGCCTCGGCTGTTCTGATGGATCTTGAGCAGGATACGCGCGCGGATGTCGTGCGCCGGCTCGCGAATCTTCGGCAGCTGTCTCCTGAAGTTACGGAGAGAGTTACCTCGGTTCTGAACAGGCGCTTGCGCTCCATGGGGGATCAAGGCAAGCGGACCTATTCCGGGTTCAAGAATGTAGCCGAGCTGATGAATCGGCTTGACTCTATTACCGCGCGGGAGATCCTCGAGAACATCGAGAAGGAAGAGCCGAAGCTCGCCATGAACATCCGCGATCTGATGTTCACGTTTGACGATTTCATTGAGGTCCCGGAACCGCAATTGCGGGAGCTCATGGGTGCAATCGACAAGAAGACTTTGACTTTGGCACTTAAGGGCGCACAGGAGGACTTGCGAAATCACTTCTTCAGGACTATGTCGTCCCGTGCTATCGAGATGCTGAAGGAGGATTCGGACTTGATGGGACCCGTGCGGAGCAGGGACGTGGCGAAGGCGCAAGCAGAGATTGTTGCGATTGCACGCAAGTTGGAGTCCGAGGCCAGGATCTCACTGAAGGGTGATGGAGACGACCAGTATGTCCTCTAATTTCGATTTGAACTGCTACATGCCGATCCCGGCGGTTGCTCTCCAGTACCGCAATATCGCTGTGCCAGAGATCCCCGCTGCTGTGACTGATACAAGGATTCCGAGCCGGGAAAGCGCTGACCAGCCGAGGCGCCCGAATGAGATCGTCCTGACCGAACAGGAACTGATGGAGAGAATCAGGAAGGAAACGTCGGACGCCGTTCGTGCAGTCGAGGAAAGAATGCGCCGCGAGACGGAAACCAGAGTCAACGAAGAGCGCGCACGCATGCAGACTGCGGTGTCGGCGTTCGAGGCTCAAAAGGACTTATACTTCGCGAAGGTGGAGGCGGAGGTTGTCCAGCTGTCATTGGCGATCGCAGCGAAGATCATTCACCGCGAAGCCCAGGTTGACCCGATGCTGCTCACCGCTCTCGTGAAGGTAGCGCTTGAGCGGATGCGAGAGGGATCAAGCGTGACGTTGAAAGTGAGCCCCAGCCAAGCCAAGGTGTTCAGCACCGTATTCGCGAAGCGCGACGGCGTGTCGGGTCCGGAGGTGATCGCGGATCCGGATCTCTCGGAGTCGGACTGCATTCTCGAAAGCGAACTGGGAATAGCCGATATCGGTTTGAATGCTCAGCTGAAAGAGGTCGAGCAGGGCTTCTTTGATCTGCTGGCGTTGAGGCCCGCTTCGCGATGACGCCGACAGCTCTGTCTCCCTACTTCCATCATCTTCGCGTGGGTTCGACGGTCCGCTGGGTTGGCCGGATAAGCCAGGTAGTGGGTAACCTGATTGAGTCAGAGGGGCCATTTGGATCGGTCGGAGAGTCTTGCCAGATTCTTGGTGGGAATGGGTCCCAGTATGCAGGTGAGATCATCGGTTTCCGCGGATCGACTATGTTGTCGATGACTGCAGACCAGCCACAAGGCATCCGCTATGGAGATCGCATTGTGACCTGGGGATCTCGCCCCTCTCTCCGCGTTGGCCCGGAGTTGCTGGGACGGGTGATCGACGCCTGTGGAATTTCTCTGGATGGCAAAGGCGACTATCGCGCGACCCACACGGTACCCATCGACGGGTCGGCGCCGTTGCCCCTTGAGCGAGTGACCATACGGGAACCAATCGGCTGCGGGATTCGCGCCATCGATGGCTTCTTGACTTGCGGACGTGGTCAGAGAGTCGGAATCTTCGGCGGCAGCGGCGTCGGTAAGAGTACGCTCATCGGAATGATGGCGCGCGGAACGAGTGCTGACCTCACGATTCTGGCGCTCGTTGGCGAGCGCGGACGGGAAGTGGGGGAATTTCTGGAGGTTCTTGGGCCGGAGGGGCTCGCGCGATCAAGCGTTATCGTGTCAACATCGGACCAATCTCCTCTTTTGCGTATTCGCGCTGCGTTGGCTGCTACTGCTGCCGCGGAGTACTTCGCAAGCCAGGGCAAGAACGTTTTGTTGATTGTCGATTCGCTCACCCGATTCGCGATGGCGCAGCGAGAGATTGGATTGGCGGCCGGCGAACCCCCGACTGCCAAGGGATACACGCCTTCGGTGCTGAATATGCTGGCGCGGCTTGTGGAACGAGCGGGTCGATTCAGCCGAGGCAGCATCACCGCGTTTTACACAGTGCTCATGGAAGGAGACGATCAACAGGATCCCGTGGTGGATACGGTGCGCTCGCTTCTCGATGGCCACGTGGTGCTTGATCGAAACCTGGCCATGCGCAATCACTATCCTCCAATCTCGGTTCTTGATAGCCTTAGCCGACTCATGTCGAATGTTGCGTCGGAGGAGCATCTATCGAAAGCCCGAGCTCTGCGCCAGCTCCTGGCTGCATACGCTCGTTCCGAGGATCTAATCCGGATTGGTGCCTACCAGAAGGGAACTGATCCCGAACTGGACCGGGCTGTGCAATGCCTTCCCGCGCTGAATGAGTTCCTTCAACAGAAGCCAAAGAACCTTGCGACTCTGGATGAGACGCTCGGCCTCATCATGAAACTGCCAAGCTGAGTATGGCCTATCGATTCCCGCTTGCCGCCGTTCTGCGTGTCCGCGAGAGCATTGAGAAGCGCGAGGAGCGCGCACTGCAACAACTGCAAACCAAGGTATCGCAGCTATCTCAGAAGCTCGACGAACTTGACCTGCAGCAGCGGAGTATTCTCGATCTTCGCCTGAAGGCGATCGAACGATCGATTGCGGCAGTCCATCTTCACAGCCTGGAGCAGTCGCTGATAGGTCTAACGGAGTATCGGCAAGCTTTAACCAAGGAACTGCAGGTCGCGACCGAGCAGCGAGACAGGCAGATGCTGCTGTACATGGCCTCCCACCGCGATCGCGAGCTACTCACCGATATGTTCGTGAAGAGCAAAGAGATCTACGGTCAGGAGTCGGACCGCCGCGAGCAGAGCCGACTCGACGACCTCTTCAATTACCGCGGCCTCGCTAAACGAAGATAGCGAAGCACCGCCACGCGTGGTGTACCTCGCTGTTGTTCGCTTCCTCCCAGTCAAATGCTGATTGTTGTTCTGGGGCGCCGTACTGGGCAAGCCTTGCCTACCGAGCGGCAATGATTGCCGAGTGTTGAAGCAGCACTCGTGGTCGTTGCGATCCCTCGGCCCGCAACTTCTTCGCTGTCAACGCCGAGTTCTTTCGCCAGGTGTTTCGCGCGTTGGTCCGCCAGTGGTTATCGGAATGCAATAGATAGAGCGTGCGAATCGAAGCTTTACTCGCAGGGCCCATTCCTGGTCAGCCAGTTCAACAGTCATCGGCTGCGAGTAGCTTTCTCGATGCATTCACGGCGGCGGAGGTCAGAGTTGAAATCGTTCAGCAAGTTGGCAATGGCTCGGCCCGGTCGTACGTCGGGAGGCACGCAGAGATGAGCTTGGCGAGGCTAGCTTCGGACGTGTGCATCGAAAACACTGGACGAGCAGATGGAGCTCTCTCTGGTACTTCCGAGGAGCAGGCGACCGAGAATCCTGAAATCACGAATTCTCTGCCGCCCTCCGCCAGCGTGAACAATCGGCCTTCCAGCGTCGGTCGTGAAGCTTCTACAGCCAAGAATGGCAGCGCGGGGTTGATTGACACCACTGAGGCCGGTCTGGTTGATCCGGAAAACCCGAGTCACGCAGAGAGTGCATTGGTCACCGTTGACCATACGGGTGTCTCCTGCAGCGCGGGAAGCGAGTTGTCCGCTATCCCCCAAGAGGAGACGATTGAAGACCCCGTGGACGCGGTCGCTCTCTTGGAAAGTCATCCAACGGCAGTTGATGAACCTGCAACCAGACTGCAGGTCCCCGCCGAACCAGCAAGCTCGGCAGCGAATGTTGTCGTTGAACAGGATTCCGAAACAGGCGAGACTACAAAGTTGAGCGCAGTGCCTCAAGGCACCTCGAAAGAGGTGGCCTGCGACAGGATGGCAACCGCGCCGAGTGAAGTGGCAAAGAGAAGCCCGAATGGGCTCGCGCCAGGCGCGACGCAGAACAGGGCATTTGTAGGCCGTGGGTCCAAGCATGATCGCAGATCAAAGTCTCCGAGCGAGGGCTCGCAAGATCGGAAGCACGAGATCGCCACGGCTGTTTCTGCCCAGGCTTCTCCTGAAAATGAACTTCCGAACGCGGTGATACCGGTCCATTCGACTGTTGGCGTTGCCTTCCAGGCATTTCAGGCTCAGGCAGTTCCGGCGATTCGGTTGCCGCGTGTGGAGGCCCCGCCTTTCGACCGCAATAAGAGCCTCGACGCAATCCAGCCAAAGAGTCTTCCCTCCAGAGTGCCTGGAACCGGCGACGGTCAGCTTGAGATTTCGCCATCGCTCCCCAACGAAGATGGCGGCCAGGTTAAGAATCTATTTGCGACCTCGGTCGGGTCCACCGCGACAGTGCCCGCCCCCAACGCCAGCGATTCAGTCAAGGCGCAGCATGAAGGCGGTGAGCAGCAGGCGGTGGCCGTGCCGTCCCTGGATGCTTCGACCAGGCATCCCGCCCCTCATGCGAAGGTCGCGCTAGAGGGGCCTGGGACCAACGCAGAACAATCCCCGGTTCACACGCCGCAGGTTCCTACGAAAGAAGCTGTAATCCCCGCGCTGCTGACAGCGGATCAATCCAGCGATTCAGCATGGAGTTCGTTGTTTGGACGCGGGACGGGGATCGAGGCGCTTAACCCCGCGAAGCACGATAGCAATTACCCGAGTGCTGCGATCCCGACGCACGATTCCGCGGCGCAAACCTCGCAAGCGCAGGTTGGCGGCAGGCCCGGCGAGATGCGGTTCGTTGCATCGAATCGTGAGGTGCATCCCGGATTTCAAACGATTCATCAGCTTGCGACGGGACAGCCGGGCATGTCTTCTGCGATGCCGGCACTCAATTTGGGGAATCCTCGGGAGGATGGCTTCACTCCGGCCAAGCATACGTTAGCTCAGGGCTCAAGTCATGTGAGCAAGATTGATGCTGGGAAGAGCACGGCAGGTTCGGCCACGAATTTGTCCTCTCAGGGGGCCGATGCGCACGACGCTGCAACGACCGTGCACACGAACAGCGACTCTGCGCCCGCGCTTGCACCACGCGAGGTGGCTCTTGCGGATCGAGTTCCTGGCGTGGTCACCAATGCGATAGTCGCTCAGCCCCAAGGCCAGGCGCTTGGCTCGGAGGTCCAAAGCCCCAGAATGTCCTTCAATCCGCACGGGGAAGTGCTGAACGCTCCCGTTGTCATGCATGAAGGGCATGCGTTGAGCCTCAACACCTCCAGGTTGATTCAAACGATGACTGAGTCGGAGATGCGTATCGGATTTGGGTCCGCCGAGTTCGGCAATTTGTCTGTTCGAACAACGATCAACGCACAGCAACTGGCCGCGCAGATAACAGTCGATCACGGTGACCTATCGAAAGCGCTAAATGCGCACTTGCCGGCGGTGCAGGAGAAATTGGTCCACCAATTCGGCTTGAACACATCGATTGAGATTCGCAGCCAGGATGGTTCGATCTCGACCGGTACCGGTCAGCAGTCTCAGGGTGATGATCGCCGCATTTTCGACCGCGTCCCGATCAAGGCCGGGAATCGCAGCGAGCCACGAGTTGAGAGCTCGACGGCTTTGGTGAGTGAAGTGACAAATGGGCGGCTGGACATTCGCGCGTAGCGCAGATTGCAACGAAGGAGAGAACGAATGACAATACAAGGACTGACTCCGGCTATGAGCGCCCCCGTCGCTGGCCAGACTGCCAGCGCCAGCTCGCCGACTGGCGGCTCCAACTCAAGCACCTCTGCTTCGAGCTTGCAGACGACATTCTTGAACCTGCTGGTGACGGAGCTTCAGAATCAGGATCCGACGTCGCCAGTTGACCCGACGGCGATGGTCGGCCAGATGGTCTCGCTCAACGAGTTGGATCAGCTGATCTCGATCAATCAGGTTTTGCAACAATCATTCGGTTCGGGAACCGGTACGACTCCCGCCGGGAGTGGTTCTGTTCCGGCGAGCAGGGCCAACGGAACACCTTCTGCTGCCGGGCCGGCTACAGCCGGGCTGCTGGCGGGCGTCGGCATCACGCCGCAGACCCCGGCGCCTTTGCAGGCCGCAAGTCCAACGAGCCTAAGCGCCAATTCACTCATGAATCTGTACGGCAATTTCACGGCTCCGGTGTCCGGAGCATTTCAAACCATTTCAGGAGGCAAGTAATGTCAAGCTTCGCAGTTCCGCTCTCTGGTCTTCAGGCGTTTTCGGATTCGCTCAATGCGATCTCGAACAATCTCGCGAACCTCAACACCGACGGATACAAAGACAGCAGCGTCAGCTTCGCTGACATGTTCTACCAGCTGAATGGGACGTCCGGAAATGGTGATCCAGTAGGGATTGGCACCGGCGTGCAGATCAGCCAGACCACCTCGAACTTCAACAATGGCACCGTGAATTCAACCGGGATCGCGTCGAATCTTGCCATTCGGGGGAACGGGTTCTTTGTGGTGCAGAAGGATGGCGTGACGAGCTATACGCGGTCTGGCGACTTCTCGGTGAATGCTGCGGGACAGCTTACGACTCCAGAAGGCGCTCTGGTCATGGGATATCCTGCCTCGGCCGGGGTAGTGTCAACCAACTCGGCCCTCGCGCCCATTGCCGTGGGTCAGGGCGTGACCATTGCCGGCCGTGCGACCTCTACCTTCAACACCAACACCAATCTGGATGCCAGCGCAGCCGTCGGTGCCTCGTCTCCGAGCACGCCCTTGACTGTATATGATTCGCTCGGGAACCAGCACATCCTGTCGATTCAGTACACCAAGACAGCGGCCAACTCCTGGACTTATAGCATCACCCTGCCTGCTGCCGATACGGGAGGTACAGGGGCCGCCACCACCGTCTCCACCGGCACCATGACCTTCGATCCCAACAGTGGCAATTTGCTGACTCCCACTGGAACGATCGCCGGAATCAATATCACGGGTCTGGCAGATGGAGCAGCGGCAATGAATCTGACCTGGAACCTGAATGGTTCCGCAGGAACTCCTACGATTACGCAGTTGGCGTCGGCGAGCGCCACCAGCTCAGCCACGCAAAACGGGTACGCGGTGGGAACGATTTCTGGGTATTCCGTTCAGGCGGACGGAACGGTTGAGGGCCAATTCAGCAATGGTCAGACCTCGGCTTTGGGTCAGGTCGCGGTTGCCTCATTCGCTGACGAACAAGGGCTCCAACGGGTAGGGAGCAGCGACTACCTGCCCACCTTTGCTTCGGGCACCGCGGTTGTCGGTCAGGCGGGAACCGGCGGCCGAGGCACCATCGCCGGCGCCTCCCTCGAACTGTCCAACGTGGATTTGGCAACCGAATTTGCGAAGATGATCGTCGCTCAGCAGGGTTACCAGGCGAACGCCAAGGTCCTGACCACCCTCAATCAGGTCTCCCAGAGCACCATGCAGGCGATCAGCTAGTCGGAGCGCCGATCTTAACTATTGGTTAGAGACTTCCGCCGGGTCGAATCATGACCCGGCGCGATGTCGCGGCTTCCATCTCCTTCTCATCTATGTCTCACCTGAGGCGGCGCGGGCTACCGCTCGCGCCTGTTTCTATCTCGCTTGCTTTCAACAAACTTCCCCCGTCACCTCCCTCCTCATTATTCTCGTCGCGTCCTCTGACTTCGGTCTCCTAATTGCACCTATGGGAGACAGGACGCCCTGCACACTCCAGCTCGCCAGATAAGACGTAACACTTCTGCGGCAGTGTCAGTCAGGGCCTTCGAGGTATGAGATGAGCTCCGCGATCCAAAACATCGAGTCCGCACCAGCCAAGCCGTTGCAGTTGACCGAGGCGGCCAATGCCAAAGAGCTTCTGCAAACGATGCCTTGGCTGCCGTGCACGCTCACTCTCGATATCCCCGTCGTCCATTTCACGATTCGTGACCTGCTGAAGCTTGCCGAGGGTTCGATCGTCGAGACAGCTTGTCACCACACGAGCGATGTTCCCCTTCGCGTGAACCAGCTGCTGGTCGGCTGGACCGAGTTCGAAGTGATCGGCGACCGGTTGGCGGTACGCATAACGGACCAAGCATGAGTCTTGATCTGTCCAGTCTGTTGACACTGCTCAGTGCCGAATACCATGCCGCGTCGCATGGGCAGGAGGACGCACGCAGTGATGCACGTCTGGCCTCGGCGGTTCCGCCGCGAGGAAGGCTTGTGCAGTCCCCAAGCGGAGAGCCAATCCCCACGGTCGGGAGAGCCCCTTCGCACCACTTCGCCTTCCAAACGACGCAAGATAGCTCTCTACTTTGCAGTTCGAACAATGCCGTGTCGGAAGCGGCACCATCGGTTTGCAGTCGTAGCGGATCGGTCGAATCGCAGAGCTTCGAGATGTTCTTCGAACCTGCACTCGATTTACTCTCCCCGTCCCGGTACCCTTCAAGTGCGGATGTTCTAGATCATTCGGCCGACGCGCAGCCTGAGAAGGTTGTGCAAGCGGTTGAGACCACAACAACCGAGCAAGAAAGCGAATCCGTTGCCGTCGTCGAATCAGATGATCTTTCCCAGAGCGCCGCTGTCGAGTGTTCCGACGAAGCAGTCGCGGGTTCTTCTGATCAGCCGGGAACTCTCGACTGTACCTCCGCGGTCGCATTGGACTCTTGTGCATTGGGGAAGGCCGATTTGGCCGAAGGACTCTCCAGCGACGACCTGACCGTCGAGTTCACCCCTCCAGAGCCGCGCGCCAATCATCTTCAGGCTTTCTTCGGCGGATCGACGAACTCTGGCTTCCTGATGAATGCGTGGGCATGGCTGTGCGCGACACGGGCGAAGGCTGCCGCCAAGAGAATGCGCTTGCAAGAAACCGTTTCCCTGGGAGAAAAGCGAATCGTCGCGCTGTTGGAAATTGACGGTCGCCGATTCCTCGTGGGCGGTGGGTCGACAGGTGTGGCTCTCCTGGCCCAATTGGACGGCGAACGTGATTTTCCCGCTTTGGTTCGGGAAAAGATGGGGAGTCACTGACGATGATCCCCAAATGGTCGCAGAGCTTAGTCAGATTAACCGCCGCCGTCACTCTGCTGGCGCTCCAGACTGCTCCTGCGTTAGCGCAGCTTCGTGTCCATCACGCGCCGCTCAGCCTGGGAAAGGTAACGACGTCGATCCCAATTTCCGCTGCTCCAGAGCGCAGCATCGTCCGGGATATTACGTCAACGAAGGAATCGTCCCCGGCCGTTCCCGCGGTCTCCTCGCAGCCATCCGCCGCTTCCATCGGCACGGTTGTGCAGCCCGCACTTTCCACGAACGGAGTGCAGATACCGGGAGTTAACGGCGGGTCCGTGCCATGGACCATCATTGTCCTTCTGACATTTCTCACCCTCGTCCCAAGTTTGCTGCTGTGCATGACTCCGTTCGCACGGTTGCTGATTGTCTTTCATTTCCTCAGACAGGCGCTTGGGTTGCAGACGACGCCCTCAAATCAAACGCTGATTGGGTTGTCCTCGATTCTCACCTTCTTCCTGATGCAGCCGGTGGGCCTGGAGATCTATCAACAGGCGATCGTGCCGGTTCAATCGGGTCAAATCACTGCCGTCGACGCCATCGGACGCGCCTCCGGACCGATGCGCCACTTCATGGCGCACTATGTGCGCGACAAAGATGTCGCTCTCTTTGTGGAACTCGCCAAGGAACCTCGTCCCGCATCAGTGGACGACCTATCCATGCGAGTCATGTTGCCGGCGTACATCCTGTCGGAACTGAAGGCCGGCTTTCAGATCGGCACGGTACTCTTCCTCCCCTTCTTAGTGGTGGACATGGTCGTAGCTTCGATCACGACGTCCGTGGGCATGCTGCAGCTTCCGCCGGTGGTCATCTCCACGCCGCTGAAGCTTCTTCTATTTCTGGTTGTGGACGGATGGCATTTGTTGGTTGGTTCATTGATGAGGAGCTTCAACTAGAGCCATGGAAACAGATCAGGCAGTAATGCTCGGAAAAATGATGCTCCAGGAAGTGCTGGTCCTCAGCGCGCCGATTCTGGCGGTAGCCGTATGTATCAGCCTGGTCGTCAACATCGTTCAAGTACTGACTTCATTGCAGGACGCGACCATCTCATCGATCCCGCGCCTGTTGGGTGCAGGCGCCGCTCTGTTCTTCTTCATGCCTTGGATGTGGCGGCATCTCGCCCACTATACGTTTCACATCTTGTCCAACTTCAACCCTTACCTCCAATGACTGACACAGCTCTTATCGCCATGATCGCGCGCTTCCTGACTGTAGGCATTCGTGTCTCCGGTCTGATGCTCTTTGCGCCGTTCTTCGGAAGCGTGGTCATCCCCATGCGAATCAAGGCGGTGCTGGTCCTGGCTGTCACCTTTGTACTTCTTCCATCTGTGGGGCGAAACGTCGATGTACACCAGATCGGAGAATGGCCCCTGATTGTGTTCACCGAGTTCCTGGTAGGAGCCGCCATGGGTATCGCCACGAACCTGGTGTTCGACGGGGTCAATATGGCAGGGCAGGTTCTGGGCGTTCAAATGGGCTATTCGCTGGTCAACATCCTCGATCCACAGTCACAGGTAGACACGACAGTAGTAGCTCTCTTTCAGCAGAGCATCGTCATGCTCCTGTTCCTGCGTATGGACGTGCATTATTGGCTGGTCCGCGCTGTGGGCAAGAGCTTTCTCTACCTGCCCGCAGGAACACTGAAGCTGAGCTCGCTCTTTACGCTCTCGCTCTTTCGCACCGCGGGCGAGGTGTTCAGTGTGGGCGTGCAAATTGCCGCGCCGGTACTCGCAGCTACTTTGGTGGCGGATATCGTTCTTGGCTTGCTTGGCAAGGCCTCGCCGCAGATGCCGCTCATGCTGCTGGGGCCTGCGGTAAAGAGCGTGCTCGGGATTCTCATCTTCATCGCTTCCCTCAGGTATTGGCCCGATCTCTTTCGCCACCTCTTTTTGGTGTCGTTGGAGAGCGGAGAACGGATCTTGCATTTAGCTAGCTGAAACGATATGGCTGACTCGAACAAAACAGAGCAGGCAACACCGCGGCGACGGCTCCGGGCGAAGGAGCAAGGCCAGGTCACGCGATCCCGCGAGCTTTCAGGGATTCTGACCATGGGCGGTGCAGTCTGCGTAACAGTGCTGATGACGCAGGTCGGCGCAGCTCATCTCACGGTCTTCTTTCGCACCGTCCTGGACTATGCCGCGACCCAGCAGATTCAGCCAAATGGGCCGCTTCTCTTCTGGACCAGTATCGAAGTGTTGCGATGGATTGTTCCAATCCTGCTCGCCTCCCTGATGATTGCCCTCGGCGTCGGCTTTGCGCAAGGAGGATTCGTCTTTGCTCCGGCCGCGCTCGCCTTTAAGCCCGATCGCTTCAATCCCGCCACGCGGCTGGGACAGATGTTCTCCATCACCTCCTTCTCCCAGGTCCTCAAGTCCCTGTTGCCGTTCGCAGGCATTCTGTGGGTCGGAATCGGTTCCATCACGTTGCATTGGAATGCCATGTTGCTCAGCCCCAACATGGGTCTGCGGGCATTCACCGGGCTTGTCGGCTCCATGATCATGGAGATCGGCTGGAAATCCGGGCTGATTTTGCTGATTTGGGCAGGCGTCGACTATCTCTTCCAGTGGTTCAAGAACGAGAGCGACTTGAAGATGACCCGGCAGGAGATCAAGGAAGAGCTCAAGGAGTCGGATGGAAGCCCGGAAAACAAGGCGAGGATACGGCGCATTCAGCGGCAACTCCGCCGCAAGAAGATGCTCCAGGCCACGGAAACTGCGACCGTGGTAGTCACCAATCCGACCCACTATGCAGTGGCCCTGCGCTTCGAGATGAACATGGAAGCGCCGATCGTGGTTGCCAAGGGCCTTAACCTCTTGGCCGAACGAATCAAGGCGATTGCACGAGAGCGCGATATTCCCACAATTGAAAACCGCCCGCTGGCCCAGGCTCTCTACAAGAGCGTTGAGGTCGGCGATGCCATCCCATCCAAGCTCTACCACGCTGTGGCCGAGATCCTCGTGATGGTCTTCAAGGCACAGGCAGAAGTTCGCAATCGGACCGCTCGTGCGGGCGGTAATCCCACCGGAAAGGCACCATTGCTATGACCAAGAAAACCGGACTTCTTGCCTCAATGCGAGCCTCCTCCGAGTGGATCGTGCCCACATCCGCGGTGGCGCTCGTCTTTGTTATGCTCGTTCCCCTTCCGGGCATCGTCCTTGATCTGCTACTCACCTTCAGCATTACCGCGTCGGTGTTGGTGTTGCTCACCGCGATTCAGATTCTGCGTCCCGTACAGTTTTCGGTTTTCCCCAGCCTCATTCTTTTGCTCACCTTGATGCGCCTTTCGCTGGATTTGGCAAGCACCCGGCGCATTCTGCTGCACGGCAATGAGGGTTCCTCCGCGGCAGGGAAGGTGATTGAAGCATTCGGACAGTTCGTAGTAGGTGGTAACTACATTGTCGGCTTCGTATTATTCATCGCCCTCATAGCTATCCAGTATCTGGTTGTCAGTCACGGTGCGGTGCGAACCGCGGAAGTGACGGCCCGATTCACCCTCGACGCCATGCCCGGAAAGCAGATGGCCATCGACGCGGACCTGAATGCCGGGCTCATCGATTCAGACCAGGCGAGGCAGCGCCGCGAGCAGGTAGCTCGCGAAGCAGAGTTCTGCGGCGCCATGGACGGTGCGGCACGCTTTAGCCAGCGCGATTCCCTGGCAACGATCCTGATCATGGCGATCAACATCGTTGCTGGGTTCCTCATTGGCGTCTTTCAACAGGGAGTGCCGTTCCAGGAGGCGTTGAAAACATACACAATCCTGACTGTAGGGGACGGCCTGGTGGCGATCATCCCCTCCTTGCTGGTTTCCGTGGCGGGCGGCATTGTCGTGACGCGTGCAGCGTCCAACTATTCTCTCGGTACGGACATCGGCAAGCAGCTATTCAAATCTTCTCGTCAGCTGTGGATTGTCAGTGGAGTTCTGCTCGCATTGGCGCTGATTCCAGGGCTTCCGAAGCTCCCATTTATCGCAATGGCCGGAGTCACCATCTTCCTTGCCCGGAAGATAAAGCCCTCCAAGGCTGATCAGGAATCTGCTCTTCAAGCCACAGCGAAACCCGCGGCCCCCGGTTCTCCGGCTGTCGATCCGATGGACGCTGCGCTCAAACTCGACGATCTGATGCTCGAGGTGGGTGTTGGTCTGGTGCCCCTGGTCGATGCCAAGCAAGGGGGACAGTTGCTGGCGCGCGTTAAGTCCCTGCGGAAGAACCTGGCCCAGCAACTGGGCTTTCTCGTGCCCTCTATTCACATCACGGACAATCTGCAGCTCAAGGAGCGCGAGTACGTCGTCTACCTTCGTGGAGTCGAGATTGCACGATGGGAGATGCGGCGGGGATGCCTGTTGGCCATCAGCTCGAATCCGAATGCGGCCGAACTTCCCGGCCACCAGACCCAGGAGCCTGCATTCAATTCGCCGGCCCGGTGGATCGCGCCGGAGATCCAGGCGCAGGCAATCGCGGCCGGCTATGCCGTTGTTGATCAGACCGCCGTTCTTGCCGCTCACCTCGCGGAAATCATCAAGAGGAACGCGCATGAACTGCTGACGCGCCATGAGACGAAGCGGCTCATCGACCGGCTTGCGGATTCTCATCCCAAGCTTGCAGACGAGCTGGTTCCAAAGCTGATGAGCCTTGGCGAAGTACAGAAGATCCTGCAGCTCCTGTTGCGAGAACAGGTGTCCATCCGCGATCTTGGAACCATCCTAGAGACGCTCGCTGAAGCTGCGCCTGCGAACAAGAATCCGATCCACCTGGTCGAAGCGGTGCGTCACGCCCTTGGCCGTTCTTTCATCCGGCCGCTATTGGATGAAAACGGGCAACTGAAGGTGGTCACGCTCGACAGTTCGATCGAAGAAGAATGCGCGCGAGCCTGCGCACCCTCGCAGCAGGGGAGCGTCAGCGGGCTGCAGATCTCGGTAGCACGAAAAGTATTGGATGGGTTGAGAGCAATGCTGGGCGATCAGGTGGGCATGGCTCCCCCCGTTCTGCTTTGCTCCTCGCCCGGCCGTTTCTACTTGCGCAGGTTGTTAGAGCCGTTTGTCCCCAAGGTTGTAGTCATTTCCCCCACTGAAATTCCACCAATGATTCACGTGCAGTCCCTGGGCTCTGTCCGATAAACCGGCGATCCTGGTACGCCATAACGAGGTAAAACGATGACACCAGCAGAATTGGCATATAAGGCAAGCATGATCGACGTGGACGCTTGCAACGGGCTTGCAATGCAGGAGCTCCCACAGGTGTATTACATCGCGGCGCGAATCCATGGCCGCCTTCCCAACCACGTCGAACTGGAAGACCTGGTCAACGCCGGTGTGATTGGGCTGCTTGAGGCCAGTCGGACATTCGATAGCTCCAAGAATGCCCAATTCAAAACCTTCGCCAAGTTCCGCATTCGCGGCGCGATTCTCGATAGCCTTCGCGAACTTGATTGGGGTTCGCGAACTCTTCGCCGCAAGGGACGCGCCGTTTCGGACGCCATCGTTCGTCTGGAGGCGAAGCTTGGACGGCAACCCGCTGAGTCGGAGATCGCGGAGGAATTGCAGATCGATCAGCAGCAGCTTCAGCAATTGCTCGCTCAGCTCGATAGCCTCTACGTGGTCAATCAGCAGTCGATCGCCTCGCCAGATCGAAGTGAGCAGCTCGACATCATCGAGTCTGCTCCCAGTCTCGATGATCCGAGCCCCTTCGATCTGTGCCTGCAGGGGGAAGTGAAGGAAAAGCTTTCAGAAGCTGTCGCTAAGCTCAGTGAGAGGGAGCAGTTGATTATCTCCCTCTATTATCGCGAAGAGCTCACGATGAAAGAAGTGGCCGAGGTCGTGGGTGTCGCGGTCTCGAGAGTCTCGCAGATCCACTGCGCGGCGATGGCGAAACTCAGGGCATCCCTCGTCCATCTGCAGTCCCCCACGGGCAGAGATAACCGCCTCGGAAAGGGGAGACCCGCATGAGCGTTCTGAGCCAGGAAGAAATTGATGCAATGGTAAAAGCCGCGCGCCGCGGGGCGGCGCAGGCGGGTGGAGTCAAGCCACGTTCCGTATATACGTGCAACTTCCGCTCAGCCGGGCGGCTTTCCAACGAGAATGCCCGTTCTCTCACGGCGCTGCATGAGACGTTTGCCCGGAATCTCACCAGCGTGTTGGACGCATACCTGGGGGCCAATCTCGAGGTCAAACTCCTCTCGCTTGATCAGCTCTCGATTGAAGATTACATCTCCGCCATGTCTCCGAGCAGCTATATCGTTCCGTGCTCCCTCAGTACGATGGAGAGCACCATGATCATGGAACTCGACATCGGCTTGGTATTCCCCATCATCGACTTGCTCGCCGGTGGCTCGGGTGCGGACTTGAGAGGACCGCGCGAGCTCTCGGAGATCGATGAGGAGATCATGCAGAGTGTTACCTCGCAAATCGCGCGGCAGGTGGAACGCGCCTGGCAGCCCCTCGACGTTTCATTGACCGTGAGCCACTGTGTCAAATCGTCGGTGGTTCATCAGTACTTCCCGCCCAATGAGAAGGCATTGTTGTTAATGTTCGAGATCGATGTTACGGGCACAACCGGCCCTTTCAACATCATCCTTCCCATGTCCTTCGCGAGCATTCTGACCAGGCAGGCGAAGGCGGAACAAATGCGCAAGAGAGGTAGGGTGCGCTTCTTCCCCCGCGCGAACATCCGCGAGCGCATTCTCGACTGCGATGTTCTCGTGTCGGCGGATGTCCCCAATACGCGGGTGCGGGTGAGCGATTTGGTCCGGCTCGAGCCAGGCCAGATTTTGCGCCTGCGGGCGCCCGTCAAAGAGGCTGGCATGCTGACGGTCGAGGGTCACGATCTTTTTCAAGCGGTGCCGGTTCGCAACGGCTCACAAAAGGCGGCTCAGCTCGGCCAGCGGATTCAACGCCCGGCATGGACGAAGGAGTAATCCATGGAAAATAGGAATTCTGAGGCATCACAGTTTTTCGCTACGGCATTCGCAGAATCCCTTGCGGAAGTCTTCACTGAGAGGACGGGCACGGCCTGGAAGGTCGAGGCCGTCGAACAGCCCAATCTTTCCACCCGGCGCGGTTCTCCCTTCCACGTCCGAATGACCGTTGATGGCGCGGTTCGGGGAGAGTGTTTCGTCGAGTTCTATCGTTCAGAGGTTGCGCAACTCGGATCCAGTCTCGTTGGCAAGCCACTTGCAGCCTTCGATCAGGAACACGCCGAAGCGCTCACCACTGCGATCTCTTCTGCGACAATCGGGCTGATTGCTGCGGTATCGCCGGAGCATGGCCTGATCACCATTCAGGTTGAATCGGCGAACGGGATCGCTCCCGGGGCAATGCGAATCGTTCCTCTCTCTGCCACATCCGAAGACGGAGAGCCTGTATCTATCCTTCTCTACTTCAATACGGCGCTCGTCGACGGTCTATCGCCGCAGAAGCCTGCCAGCAAACCGCCTGTGGAAAAACAGGCGCCCCCTGCGATCACCCAAGACGGAAACCTGAAGCTCGTGATGGATGTCGAGTTGAACGTTACTCTCCGATTCGGACAGCGCCATCTGCCCCTGCGAGAGGTACTGGAGTTGGGGAGCGGCTCGGTGATTGAGCTGGACCATCAGGTAGACGACCCCGTCGAGCTTCTTCTGGATGGCAAAGTCATCGCCAGGGGTGAGGCCGTTATCGTCGATGGCAACTACGGACTTCGGGTGACGGAGATTCCACATCCAATGACATCGCAATTCACTCGGTGAGGTTATCGGTATGAGCTGGTCGAGTCCTCGATTTCTGCAACGCTCGGTGGTTCAGAAAGGCGTTGACTACATTAAGGACGCCTGTGCGCTTCCGTCCTGCAAGAAGAAGCGGATGTTCAGCAACATTGTGCGCGATCCCCGGATCAAGCGGAGCGGCTCCTGGTTTTGCAGCGGGGATTGCCTGGCGCAGGCCCTGCTGAGTCGGCTCACTGCGTTGCCTGACGCGCGCCTGTCCGCCGTCGCTCGCCCCCCGCGCTATTCCGTGGGACTCATTCTGCTGTCCCAGCGGCGTCTGACCCAACAGCAACTCCGTACGGCTATGGATCACGCGAGCAAGTCCGGTGAGTCGGTGGAAGATGCTTTGGTCGACCTGGGACTTGCATCGGAGGAACAGATAACCGCGGCACGCGCTGCCCAATGGGGTTTCCCCGTCTTCAATCGAACCAGCGTTGCGGAGCCGGTTGAAAGCATGATTCCGCGGACACTGCTGCGAACCTACGGAGCGGTCCCGCTCCATCACTCGCCCTCCTCGGCCCGGCTCCTGCTCGGATTTGTCTTCAGGGTAGGACATTCCTTGCTCAGTTCGATTGAACAGGTTACCGGGAACAAAGTGGAAGCGTGCTTCATCACGCCGTCCGAAATGCAGAGACAGATCGAGCGGAATCGCGACTCAGAGTTTGAGGAAGTGGTCTTCGGCGAACGGTTGACGCCAAGAGAAATCGCGGAAACCGTGCAGCGCATGGCCGAGAGTTTCACGCCGATCGAGGCTTCCTTCGCGGATTGTGGCTATTTCTTCTGGACCAGGCTTATCGGAAAGCGCCGCAAAATTGACCTGCTCTTCCGAATGGATGACGCCGTGGAAGCATTCAATAACTGTTGATCCTTCGAGGAGTGCTTGCTCAGCCCGCGTGAGTGAACGATTCAGGTGAAGTGCCGATAGTTCTCCCAGGCGGTGCCACCTGTGTTCAATCCATCCTTCCCTCGTCCTGTTGTGCGCAAATCGGGTGAACATCAGGCTCACTGGAGACGTTCTGTCGAGTTCCTCTTCGGACCCGCGGTTCCTTGTCTCCCTGGCACCCTGCTTGTTCTCGACCTCATGGTCCAGGAGTCAGCCGTCGATTTGAAAGCTGTTACCGAGGTGATCCTCGCAGACCTCGGTGCCACGCTGCAGATTCTCCGCCTGGCAGGACGCGAGTTCGGCGCTTCCGGAGGCTGCCCTCGTCGAATCCAGGACTGCATCGCCAGCCTGGGATTCGAGCTTTGCGTTGAAGCGGTAGCCATGGGCACCTGGCCCGTGGACAAGCGGCACCCACGAGCCCACGCGTGCTGGACTCATTCCCGTCAGATCGCAGAATACTGCCACCTTCTCGCCGGTCAGCTCGAGGAGATGAACACCGAGGACGCATATCTGGTCGGCCTGTTTCACGAGTTGGGTGCGCTTCCTGGAATTCTCGGATGGCAGCACGCGCAGAACGATTCCTTGGACGAAGCCACCGCGGGATACATCCTGGCCAAGCAGTGGCTGTTGCCGGACGTCATTGCCGATTCGATGCTGGAGGTCTCTTCGTTCCGTCCTGCTCGCTGGACCGGGATCGTGCTCGCCGCTCACGAACTTGCAAAGACAGGGGTAGCCGCGAATGCCATTCCGGTCACACGTTCTTGAGCGAGCAGAGACAACCACCATTGCCGCGCCATTAGAGGGTTCCGCCGCTCCTCTGGCCGCCAAGGCTGGAATCGCCGGGCTCTCATTCATTCCTAATCGGAATGAGTAGTTGCTCCCCCTGGGCACGCTAAATTCGATCGGAAATAGCTGCTGGGAATGGCCCTCGCCGTGCATAAATGCAGGCGGGGAGAGCCAATGGACAGCGGCTTCTACGCAGCATGCACCGCTCTGATGTCTCGCACGCAGGCACTGGATGCCATTGCGAACAATCTCGCGAATGCAGGAACCACGGGCTACCGCGCACAGCGCGACGTCTTCAACTCCGTCCTCGCAGCGGCGAGTGATGCACCCATCTCTGCACTCAATCGAGCGGCCAATGACTATGGCATTTTGACCGGAACCCGTCTCGATCTCACGCAGGGCGCCCTGGAGAAGACAGGCAATCCCCTTGACATGGCAGTCGAGGGGCCCGGCTTCTTCACCGTGCAGACCGCCAATGGAACGTTCTATACGCGCAACGGCGCCTTCCAGGTATCTGCGAAGGGTCAACTGGTGACCGCAAGCGGAGACCCGGTCCTCGGCGATCGTGGTCCGATCTCCCTCATGGATGGATCGGTCACCATCAGCCCCGATGGCACCATCTCGTCCGCAGGCGCCGTTGCCGGCAAGCTCAAGATCGTCGACTTCCCGCCCGGCACTGCCCTCGAAAGCGTTGGCAATTCCTATTACTCTGCGCCTTCGTCATCGGAGGGAGTCGCGAATCAATTCAACATCCGGCAGGGAATGCTCGAGAGCTCAAATGTGAATCCCGTCGCCGGAATGGTCGAGCTCATCACTGTGCAGCGATCCGCGGAAATGATGCAGCGGGCGCTTTCGATGTTCAGCTCGGAGATGGACAAGACAGCAACACAGGATCTACCGAAAGTCGGCTGAGGAGTGCAACCATGTTTCATGCTCTGTATACCGCTGCCAGCGGAATGACCGCCCAGCAATTGAATCTCGACAACATTGCAAACAACCTGGCCAACTCCAGCACCTCCGGATTTCAAAAGCGCCGCCTTCAGTTCACTGACCTCCTCTACCAGAGCGATGTCATGCCCGGTGCGGCGGCAACGCAGCAGACCACGGTTGCGGCAGGCCTGCAGATCGGGTTGGGAACTCGCCCCGGCAATACAGAGATCGTTCAAACGCAGGGCGACCTGAGCTCGACAGGCAATCCGTTGGATTTCGCGATCCAGGGACCAGGGTTCTTTCAGATCCTCCTTCCCAACGGGCAGACCGGCTACACCCGCGCAGGCTCCTTCCAGACCGACAACCAGGGTCAGCTGGTCACCGCCAATGGCAATCCCCTGCAGCCGGCGATCACCATCCCCCCGGACGCCACCAACGTCACCGTGGGGAGCGACGGTACAGTGAGCGTCACCCAGCCGGGCCAGACCCAGGCAACCCAAGTCGGAGTCCTCCAACTCGCCATGTTTGCGAATCCCGGCGGCCTCAACGCAGTCGGCAACAATATCTACCTGGCGACCACGGCTTCCGGTGATCCCGTGATCGGCGCCCCGGGTGGTTCCGACGGTCTGGGTACCGTGCAGCAGGGCATGCTCGAGCAGGCCAACGTCAACGTCGTGGACGAGTTCGTGCAAATGATCCTGGCCCAACGCTCCTACGAGTCCAACTCGCGGGTGGTCAAGGCCTCAGACGAGATGCTTCAACAGTTGAACCAGCTGGCTCAATAAAGGTCTGCGTGATGTCATTCCAAAAATTAATGGCTGTCGCAGCTTTGTGCGCAGGGATGCTAACCGGCTCCCTGCGCGCGTCCAGTTACGCCGAGATCGGTAAGGAGACGGTGGCGAGCGCCATCCGCTCCGCAGGAATCGCAGTCTCCCCCGATCAGGTGTCGATGCTTGCCGATGTTGTTGCGGCTTCCCCAAATCCCGTCCTCAAGATTGAATCAGTCGAACCTTGGGGAACTCATCGCCTTCGCGTTCGTTGTGCGTGTTCCGTCTCGAAAGAGTGTCTGCCTTTCTTCGTCTCGGTAGCGTGGACAGGCGACGACCAACCCCGCTGGAACAGAGCCCTTCGCCAAAATGGCGGCTCATCTCCATCATTGGTGGGGGCTCAGGCCGTCGGCGTACGCTCCGGCTCATCGGCCACTCTGCGGATCGAAGGAGAACGCACCCAAATCGAAATCCCGGTAATTTGCCTGCAGAATGGAGCGCCCGGGACCTCGATTCTCGTTACCAGCACTGACCATCGCCGCACCTATACCGCTCAGGTCGTCAGCAACACGCTCTTGAAAAGGAGTATGTAATCAAATGAGACGCTCCATCTCCCTTGATCTTCTTCGGACCTCAGTGGTCTCGGTCGCTGCGCTAGCCATCCTGCTGGGCTCTGCGCACGCCGAAAAGAAAGAGAAGAAGGACCCGCGTCAACTGCGCGATGAGTACCTGGCACGGGTGCAGCAGGAGGCTCCTTCGGGAGTCATTCGCACCACAGGCAGTCTCTGGTCGCCGGGCGCCGCCTTCAATGACTTCTCCTCCGACTACAAGGCCCGAAACCTGAATGACACCGTCATTATTCAAGTCTCCGTCGCAACGTCTGCTGCGCAGAGCGGCAATGTGAACAGCCAGCGCACCTTTGCGGCAAAATCCTCGATCAGTGGTCTGCCAGGCGATCTCAAGGTCAAGGGAGTCAACCCCCTCATCGCCGCTGATTCATCCTCCGCGCTCAAGGGCCAGGGACAGTCTGCGTCCAACACCACCTTCCAGACCAGCCTGGCCGCCCAGGTCATCGCCGTGCTGCCAAGCGGCAGCATGGTAGTCGAAGCACAGCGTCAGATCATGATGAATAACCAGCGAGAGACCGTAACCGTCCGGGGAGTCGTGCGGCCCGGAGATATCGGCCCGAACAACACGGTTCCCTCCGCTGCGCTCAGCAATCTCGAGATTGAGATGAAGGGAAAAGGAATCATCTCGGATAGTACGCGTCCCCCCAATCCAATTACCCGCATGGTGATGTGGGTCCTGGGATTCTAAGCCGATGAACTCTGAATTTTCGAAAATCATTCGCATCGTGCGAGCGCTGGGATGCGGCATGCTGATCCTGATCAGCGCCTCCACATCCCGCGCTATCGATACCAGCCGGCACGTTCTGGTGCGCGACATAACCACCGTGGAAGGCGTCCGCGACAATATGCTCGTGGGCTATGGCCTGGTCGTCGGGCTTCACGGCACCGGCGATCGCCAGCAGACCTTCTTCACGGTCCAGACCTTGGCCAATGCGATGCAGCGTATGGGAGTCCAGATATCGCCTTCGCAAGTGGTCGTGAAGAACGTCGCCTCCGTCTTTATCACGGCTTCGCTGCCTCCCTTTGCGCGCCCCGGCACCAAGCTGGACATCACCGTTTCGTCCATCGGCGATGCGCGCAGCCTCGAAGGAGGCGTTCTCCTGATGAGCGCCCTGCACGCGCCGGATGGTCAGGTCTACGCCGAAGCGCAGGGCCCGGTCGTTCTGGGCGGCTACTCCGTCGGCAGTGGAGGCAATACCAAGCAGGTCAACCACGCTACGGTCGGTCGCATCCCGGAAGGCGCAATCGTCGAGCGCGATGCTTCGGTGGATCTCAGCCAGTTCAAGACGGTATCGTTCCTGCTCCGCAACCCCGACTTCACAACCGCGAAAGACGTTGCGGATGCCGTAAACCGCGAATTCCACAAAGAGGTGGCGACAGCCCGTGACAACAGCCGTGTCGACATTGACGTTGCCGGCGCAGCCGTCAACTCGGTGCCCGTGCTCATCTCCAAGGTGCAGAATCTCTCGCTCGTGGCGAGTGCGCCGGCCAAGGTGATCGTGGACGAGCGCACCGGAACCATCGTCATGGGCGGAAGTGTCCGGCTGTCTCCCGTTTCCATCATTCACGGCAGCCTCTCCATCCAAATCGCCACCAGCTACAAGGTCTCTCAGCCCGAGCCCTTGTCCAACGGAACCACCAAAACCGTGCCCGATGTCCGGATCACGGCCAACGATGCGCCGGCGCAGGTGATCCGCCTGGATGAAGGCGCCAGTGTCGAGGAACTCATCAACGGCCTCCATACCATCGGATCCACGGCGCACGACATCATCGCCATTCTCGAGGCAATCAAAGCCGCCGGCGGCCTCGAGGCGGAATTGGAGGTGCTGTAGTGAGCACAAACGTCGGTTTCGCTCTCCCTTCCTCGCCCAGCGATCTGATGCAGGCAAGGGAAGCACGCTTGCTCCAAAACCACGGCCTCTCGACCGGCAAGGACGACGCCAGCAAAATCAACAAGAGTGCCCGGGAGTTCGAAGCCATCCTGGTGGGCACCTGGCTGCAGCAGGCGGAACAATCCTTTGCCACCGTGCCGGGAGGCGATGAAGAGGACGACGCCGGCAAGGGACAGATGATGAGTATGGGCGTCCAGGCCCTCTCCACCTCCATCGCAGCCTCGGGTGGCATCGGAATTGCAAAGATGGTGGCAGGTGCATTGCATCGAAGCGAAGAAACAGAGAACAAATCGCCTGTGGCAGCCAATAGCGGGGCAAAATGAGAGGGAACCCCGCGCGAATTCTTGGAAAAGAGTTAAATCGGCCCGGAAAAATTGGAAATCCATTGAAATCGATGGGCAAGATTGCCGATAGGTACGCTGCGCAGGCTAAGGAGTCGTGATGAGAATCGATTTGAATAGTTCGGCTGCCAGTCAGATTTCCAGCGATCAGGACACGCGTCAGGTTGCTTCTGGCGGCGCGAACAAGACAGCCTACATTGCGCAAGAGGACCGGACGACGCTGACCTCCGATTCAGCCGATGTGCAGTCCCTCGTGGGTGTCGCCATGCAGTCCCCGGATATCCGTCAGGACAAAGTGGCCAGCCTGCGTCAGGCCGTCAACAGTGGCCAATACAAGCTGGATCCGGCGCAGATCGCAGGCGCGATCCTCGATGAGCATGCCTGATGAGCATGCCTGAAGGGCGATCGCCTCAGTCCCCCACGGAATAGGAAACCTCGCCATGACCGACGCAGAAGAAACGGGGAACAAGCGCGCCGAGGAGTGTCTCCGTCTCCTGGAGTCCATGGCGGCCGAACTGGGCCGGGGCATGCAAGCCATCGCTCGCAATGAACTCGCCGGGTTCGAAGAGAGCGTCTCCACCCAGGCCGAGCTGGCCGCGCGGCTCAGCGAGTCTGCATCGTGCGTCTCTGCCGGCCCGCAGGTCCCCAGCTTTGCCTCTGAGCTCGATCCCAACCTGCGCGCGCAGATTCGCGATGCCTACCTGCGCCTTCAGCAGCTGAACCGTACCTATGCAGCCTTGATCAACGAGTCGACTCGTTCAGTGCAACGGATGATCTCCCTTTGCCACTCGTTCGGGGGACAGATGCGGGAGGACTTCGGCAGGTCGTCGAAACAACAGACCTGGTCCTGCCGAATGTAGCCTATGTCGGGATTGAACACATCGCTTTCCATCGCCATGCGGGCGCTCCAGGCCGATCAGGGCGCGCTGGACGCCACCAATAACAACATCGCGAACGCCAATACGCCCGGCTACTCGCGGCAGGTCGCCGTTTTCACCGAGGCTGCTCCCGATCAGGAAGGGCCGATTCTCACCGGCAACGGCGTCGACTTCCAGGGTCTGCAGAGCATTCGCGACGAGCTTCTCAATCTCCAGATTGCGCAGCAGACCTCCCAGCAGAGCAGTGCCGATACCCAGTCGGCTACTCTGCAGCAGATCGAGACCGTCTTCAGCAACACCGGCTCCGACATCGCCAGCTCGCTCTCCGCCTTCTATAGCAGCCTTTCGCGGCTCTCGGCCAATCCCGCCAGCACCGCCGCGCGTCAGGGAGTCCTGTCAGCCGCGCAGACCCTGGCAACGTCGTTCAATTCGACTGCCGCGGGCCTCGCCAACGCCACCACCGGTCTGAACACGACCATCGACGAAAACGTGCTGCAGGTGAATCAGTTGACGTCGCAGATCGCGCAACTCGATCAGCAACTGGCGCAGATGAAAGCGGCGGGCACCGACGGCGGCTCGGTTCAGGATCAGCACGATCAGCTTGTGCTCAAGCTCTCCAAGCTCACCGGCATCACAGTCACCAGGGATAGCGGGGGCGAATCGATCACCACTGCGAATGGCAGCCCGCTCGTCGTTGACGGGAAGAGCTTCGCCCTGCAAACCACCACCGGAACCGACGGGAATCAGCACGTCCTCGACTCCAACGGAACCGATATCACTGCCTCCCTGCAGGGCGGCTCCATCGGTGGAGCAATCCAGGTAAGGGATCACGACATCACCGGCCTGGTGTCTCAGCTGAACACGCTTGCCTCCCAGTTCGCGACTGCCATCAACGCGGCGCAAGCCTCGGGCTTCGATCAGTCCGGTAAGGCCGGCCAGGCGCTGTTCTCCTTCACGCCCGCGAATGCGGCAGCCACTATCGCAGTGACCACAACCGATCCCACCCTGGTCGCGGCAAGCTCCGATGGCACCGCGGGAAGTAACGGCAACGTCGCCAACCTTCTGGCCGTCCAGAACAGCACGATCGTCTCCGGGCAAACACCGTCGAATGCGTACGCATCCATGGTCTTCCAGGTTGGAAACCTGAGCTCCGAGGCCACTGCCAAATCCTCGGCCCTCGGTCTTAGCCTGACGCAGCTCACCAACCTGCAGGGCTCCGTCTCAGGGGTCAACATCGATGAAGAGTCCACCAACCTGATTCGATTCCAGACGGCGTACGAGGCCGCGGCTCGCGTCATCAGCACCGTGCAGCAACTCGGGAGCGTCATCTTGAATATGGGCTCCGGCGGAGGCTTCTGATTACCATGCGCATCAATCCAAATCTCGTTCCGGATGTGCTCGCGGGCATCCAGCAATCCGAGCAGGCGCTGCAAACTGCGGAAACACAGGTCGCCACCGGCAAACGGGTAGCGCGCCCGTCCGACGATCCCTCGGCCTCCGCTGCCATGGTCGGCAACGTCGTCGCCCAGGGCCAAGTGGATCAGTACACGCAGAACGTGAGCAGCGTGTTGGCCATGGTTCAGACGGCCGACACCTCCCTCAGCTCCGTCGTGACCTCTCTGACACAGGCCGTAACCCTCGGAACCGAGGGCGCCAACGGAACCGTGAACAGCAAGAACCAGCAGGCCATCGCGCAGGAGGTTCAAGGCATTCTGCAGAGCGTGCTATCCCAGGCCAACATGCAGTATCAGGGCGTCTATCTCTTCGGAGGAACGGCAAACACCACCGTGCCTTTCACCGCCAGCTCAACCTCGCCCTCCGGCTACGCCTACAACGGCAGCAGCAACGTCAACTCGGTCGCCATCGGCGACCAGCTCAACGTGCCCACCGGTGTGGCCGGCAATCAGATCTTCTCGAATGCCAGTGGCGACGTCCTGGGTTCCCTCGCCAATCTTGTGACCGCTTTGCAGGGCGGCAATACGACAGCGATCGGAAACGCCACCAGCGCGGTGAGCGCCGCCCTCGATAATGTGAACCAGCAGCGCGTGACCTACGGGAACATCGAGAGCCAGTTGAACGCCCAGGACACCTACCTGCAGCACGACAGCGTCAACCTGCAGTCCCAGCAAACGTCGCTGGTCGGCGTCGATATGGCCAAGGCAGCGACTGCCCTCAGCCAGGCCGAGATCCAGAACCAGGCAGCGCTGGCCGCCGCCGCCAAGGTGCTTCCCAACACGCTCCTCAGCTATCTCAAGTAACGCTCCGCCTGAACTTAGCCCCGCGGAGAACACGCCGCCCCCGACCGCCCTCCGGGGCGCCCGTCAGCCCGCTCGCCTACCCTGAGATGCCCAGCCACCCGCGAAACGGACCTAAACGAGCTTTTCAGATTCTGAAAATCGCTTGTGATGCGGATCACGACCGCAGCCCAATTGTGGAGCTATGATGATCAACCGTAAGGCCCCCTCTACCCGAGACCGCGATTCCTCCACGGACCCGCCGGTAACTGGGAGCAACATCACTGGAGGTGCTTTATGGTCCCTGTCATGTGGGCGGTTTGGGCCGCCCTGGTTCTGATCCTCGCCGCCCTCTACATCTACCGCTCGCGGCTGGAACGCGACGAGGAAGATCAGATCTTCCTGGACGACTCCTTCGAACATGAGAGAAGTGCTCAGGCCGCTATCGTAGCCAGGGTCAACAAGATCCAACCCGTGCTCCGCGTATCCATGATCCTGGCCTCCGTCGCGACCGTCTTCGTGATCGGCTACTACATCCTGGACATCGTCAACCAGTTCAAGTAGCGGCATCGTCAATTTAGCTCACCGCCGACGGCTCCCTCGCAGCCTGCCGATGTTGTGTGGTCCGATCCCGGGATCGGGGGGTGAGTCCATCCAGAGACGGCAACGCCTCCAACCAGGTGGTTGGAGGCGTTCGTTTTCCTGACGCACTGTCACCCTCACGGAACAGTGACGGACGAGGCTGCCCGCCACACCGTCCCGCTGGTGTTCACCGCGAACACCGTGACCGTATGCGTTCCCGCCGGGATCACGACTGCGGCGGATAGGGACGTCGAATTGGTCTCCGTGTACTTTTTGGTGGAATCCACCCAGATCTCCATGCGCGCCAGAGTCCCGCTAACGGTTGAGCTCGCCATGACCGTGACAGGAGAGGACGTGGACGATCCATTCACGGGAGCACAGATATGCACGCCCGCCGATCCGGGCGCAGCGCACGATGACGGCACGGTGAAGCTGAATTGGTTCAGCTGCAGCGTATCGTCGATATCCGCTGCGAAGATCGCTCCCTGGTGCGTTCCGGGCGACAGGGTCGAGCTGAGGCTGAACCACGCATTGCCACCCCACGTGTGATGCTGCTCGGCCAGCTTCTTTCCGTCCACCCACAACTCCATCTTGCGCAGCGAGCCGAAGGAGTGCGCCGTGGCGTTAAAGTTCACGGCACCCCCGGAGGTCGCGACAGGCGAGCACACATGCACCCCACGCCCGGTCGTCGGATAATCGCAGTCGGCCCACAGCTGCCCCACGGTCGTGTTCAACCCGGTATAGAAGATGGACTGCGATCCCGGCACGAAAACGTTCACGATCTCCCAGTCGGGCTTGCCATCGTGGTTGAAGTCACCCACCACCGGCATCATCAGGTCGCCGGTCGCGGATGGATTGCGCATCGGATTGGGAACATTCCAGGTCTGCAGGTCAAACTGTCCCGGCGAACCTGTGGCCAGAAAGAACAGCATGTACATCGTTCC
Source organism: Acidobacteria bacterium AB60 (assembly GCA_008682415.1). Classification (GTDB taxonomy): domain Bacteria; phylum Acidobacteriota; class Terriglobia; order Terriglobales; family Acidobacteriaceae; genus Telmatobacter. The sequence continues at coordinate 46,559 of VANK01000001.1, forward strand.
TGAGTAATCAGTGGCCAGCGTCGCCAGGTCCATGCGATTGTCGCCGTTGAAATCCGCCATCAGAACATGCGGCACAGACAGCCCAAACCCTTCGAAGAAGACCTGCGGAAGCTGCTGCGTGTAGTCGGCAAAGGTTCTGCCCGCTTGCCCGTAATACGTGTCGAGCCTGTAGCTGTTGCTATCCAGCGCAAACAGGTCGGTATACCCGTCGCTGTTCAGATCGCCGGAGTTCAGCAATAGCGGACCGGCAAAGTTGATGGGCGCGGTGTCTTCGAACGCAAAGTTGCCCGCTCCATACAGGACATGCACCGTCGTGCTGGCAGTCTCTCCCTGGTTGTTGCCGGTCGTCACCGCGATCGCCAGGTCGGCGTTGCCATCGGAATCATAGTCTCCGGCGAACATGGTCTGAACGGCCGAGCTTGTCGAGTTGATACCGGTGGGCGCGCTGAGCACGCCGATCGACTGCGAAAAGAGCCCGTTGCCTTCCCCGGGCACGATGTAAACCGTGGTGGTTCCGCTGGTCGACGGGGTGTTTCCCCCCACCACAGCGAGATCGAGTTTGCCGTCGTGATTGAAGTCTGCGGCCACCAGCGGAGCGAATCCGGAGATCGACTGGCCGGAAGCCATGGGAATGACCGAGTACCACGGATTCACGAAGGTGCCGTCCCCGCGTCCCAGGTAAGCGGCGATGGTTCGGTTCCCGGCACTCATGGCAATATCGATCTTGCCGTCGCCGTTGAAGTCGCCGAACGTCATCGGCGACTGGAGGACGCCGGGCGGGTAGTTGTACGCCACTGCCGGCTTGAATGTCCCATCGCCATTGGCGATGCTGACCCCGAAGGTCCCCGTCACGGATCCGGCGGAGGTCTGGCCCTGGTCCTGGATGATGTCTGGGATCCCGTCATTGTTCACGTCGACGGCATAGACGTTCACCGGTGTCCAACCCGCGGTGGCGGTGTACGGATCGTTGGATTGAACGATATTGAAGCTGGTGTAAGACTGGGCGACACACGTGGCCGCTAGCGCCATCGTGCAGAAGACGGCTGCAAGACTACTGCTCCGATACGACACTGGGTGACTCCTGAAGTTTTCTATTTGGATAGGGAGGCGTGCGCGTGCGCTTACATAGAAGCTGTCGGCACCTTCCAAGTTGCCGTGCGCTTCAGCCCTCGAGTGCGCGCCGTTCTTTACTCAACGTAGCGGTCGCGACTCGTGCGAGAACCCGTTGCGGGTCTGCCTTTTGATCGAGTCGATTGCCCCGTCTCTCTGCTCCGGAAGTGAACTACTCGTCGCGTTATTCTTTCATCCTGAGCCGAATCATTGCAGCCCTCTCAAACCGAACCCGAAGTCGGACGCACCGGGAGCATCATGCCGGCAGATCAGTCGTCAGTCAAGATGCGCCGAAATGCACGATCGCCTCCGGAAGCAGCTCCCGGAGGCGATCCTTTCAAACAGGCTGATGTCGCGGTTCAATGCAGTTGGACGACGAATCCTGCGCGAGGCGACGAAACCGAAACACCACTGATGGTAATGCTGCCATTGCCGCCCACCTCTCCCACCACGATCGGATTCGCAGTCTGGTCATCCACCAGAGACATGCCGTTGAGAGAGATCGCCGACGAGCCATTCTCCGCCCACCAGGCGCGGTTGGAGGAGTTCCCCTCGGAGGAGTCGTACGAAGTCAAATTCGTCTCCGCCAGCTTTGACGTGCCCGCGTGGTAATAGCCGTAAGCCCCGGAGTTGCAGGCAAACGCGCCGTTCACAGAGCCGGCGGTCACACCGTTGAACACATACCCGCCCCCGGCCGAACCCCGGCTCACCGTATTGGTGAACCAGACATTGGTGGCATTCGTAACCGCAAAGCCCACGTTCGGTGCGGCGTCCACCGTTACGCCGTTCAGCGTGACCGCATTCGCGCCACCATCGATCCGGGCCCCGTTGATCAGCGGATAAATGCAGGCGATGTTGTTGAACGTCGCATTCTGGCTCGTGGACACATCGATGCAGTCCTTACCGCTGACCACCGGAGAGCTGAACCGCCCGGAACTGAGCACCGTGCCATTGGTAAAGGTCGCGTTCTTGGGAACCAGCGTGCCGAAGTTTGGATCCTGCGCCACAATCAGGCCGGAGTTCGCTGTCGTATCGATGTAGAAGTTCGAAAACGTAGAGCCGCATCCGCCCCGGACCGCGATGCCGCTGGACAAGCTGCGGTAGATCTGGATGTTCGATGCCGTCAGCCCGCAGTTCACCGTCCCCGTGGACGTGTTGTTCCACTCCAGCGCGTCATCGCCGGTGTTCTGCGAAAAGTAATTGTTCACCACCGCGCTTCCAACGTTCTCGAAGTGCAGCCCGTCCGCCGCCGTGTTGTTCACGCTGGTGCCGCCAAGAAACTGGATGTTGGTGCTGGTGTCCACCCAGATCCCTGGGCCGGGCGAATGCTCGATCGTGGTGTTGTTGACCGTGATGTTTTGCGAGTTCTCGATCAGCATCGCTGTGTTGCCGGCCTGCGACCGGGGCAGCGGAAGCGCGCTGTCGCCGATGTAGCCAATCTCAAAATTTCCCACCGTCGCGTTCGAGGAATTCACGAAGCGGATACAGGTGCCGGCCGACGGAGTCGTGATCGTGTCGCACAGGAAGCGCGCGCCATTCTGCATCACCGCAGTGCCGTGAAAATTATTGAACTGGAGCCCGGGCTGATTCAGGTTATGCAACCGGTACAGGCCGAGAGGGAAGTAGATCGTCGCGTTCGGATTGGAGTCGATGATGGACTGGATTGCGCTGCTGTCGACGGTGGTCCCGTTGCCGGACGCGCCCATCAGGCGCACGTTCTTGGTCGTTGCCGCCGGAAGAGAAAGACTCAGCGGCGTCTGAACGAACGACGCTGGCGGCGTGACCGCCGGACGATAGCACTTGCTGGGCTCGATCGATTGTCCCAGCACGCCCGATGCGGTGGTTGCAAAGAGGTTCAGGCAGACGAACACACGAAGAGGATTGCTTCTATAAAACTCTTGGAAGCGCACAGGTTAGCTCCTTGGTAGGTAGGCGGAGTACGACAGACGGCAGCTCCCGCGGATCATGCATGGGGAGGACGCGCAAAAGAACTTTCCCAAACTTTCAAGGAGAAGTGATCCGATAATTTCGCCTTGTTCACCCCAGGCGCAACGAGCGCGTCTTCGGAAGGAGGAACAATGGATGTTTATTTGTGGCAATCATAACATCCGGCGAATGGAAGCAGGAAACAATTCGCGTGGGTTTCTTTCGGCCTGGATCCACCACTGAATTCAACTGGCTCGCAGCCTGCGGGCACTTCACTGGGTAGATGATCGTAGCCGACTCTTTTGTTTATCCGAACAGAAACTCCTTATCGCGCAGCTCCTTGATCTGGTCGCGGAGCTTGGCCGCCTTTTCGAATTCGAACTTGCGCGCGGAGTCCCGCATCTCCGTCTCCAGCTTGGCGATGAACTGGTCGACATCGGCCTGCGAGGTGAACTCCGGAACGCCGGCTACCTCTTCTTCGGTAATGTCGCCGTAGTCGGCCTTGAGAATCTGCGCCAGCCCCATGTCCATGCTGCTGATCACCGACTGCGGCGTAATGCCGTGCTCCTCGTTATAGGCCCGTTGAATCACGCGCCGGCGCTCCGTCTCATCCAGGGCGCGCCGCATCGAGTCGGTCATGTTGTCGGCATACAGGATGGCGCGGCCCTCCACGTGGCGCGCCGCGCGCCCAATCGTCTGAATCAGCGATCCGGAAGACCGCAGAAAGCCTTCCTTGTCCGCATCGAGAATCGCCACCAGCGAGACCTCCGGCAGATCCAGTCCTTCGCGAAGAAGGTTGATCCCGATCAGCACGTCGAACTCGCCCTTGCGCAGACCCGCCAGCAGCTTCACGCGCTCCAGCGTCTCGATCTCCGAGTGCATGTAGCGGCAGCGCACCCCCACCTCGGTGTAATAGCCGGCCAGGTCCTCCGCCATCCGCTTCGTCAGCGTCGTCACCAGCACCCGCTCATTGCGCTTGGCACGGTCCCGAATCTCCGCAAGCAGATCGTCGATCTGCCCCTTCACGGGACGGATCTCCACCTCCGGATCAATCAGCCCGGTCGGCCGGATCACCTGCTCCACCACCACGCCCGCCGAATGCGTGAGCTCGTACGGACCCGGCGTCGCCGAAACATAGATGGTCTGGTGCACGCGGTTCTCGAACTCCTCAAACTTGAGCGGCCGGTTGTCGCGCGCTGACGGAAGCCGAAACCCGTAGTCGACCAGGTTCTGCTTGCGCGACTGGTCGCCGTACCACATGCCATGCACTTGCGGCACAGTCGCGTGGCTCTCGTCGATGAAGAGGATGAAGTCGCGTGGAAAGTAATCAAGCAACGTCGGTGGCGGCTCACCCGGAAGCCGCCCGGAAAAATGCCGCGAGTAGTTTTCGATCCCGTGGCAGTAGCCCATCGACTTGATCATCTCCAGGTCGAAGCGCGTGCGCTGATTCACGCGCTGCGCCTCGACCATGCGGCCCTGCGACTCCAGCACCGCGGTCCATTCGTTCAGCTCGTTGACGATGGACTCGATCGCCTGCGCCTTGCGCTCCGGCTGCACCACGTAATGGCTCTTGGGGTAGATGGGCAGGCGCGAAAACTTCTGCTTGACCGTACCGAACAGCGGATCGATCTGGGAGAGCGACTCGATCTCATCCCCGAACAGCTCGATCCGATAAGCGCTCTCATCATAGGTGGGAAACACCTCAATGATGTCCCCCCTGACCCGAAAGGTCCCGCGCCGGAAATCGGCATCATTGCGCTCGTACAGAATCTCAACCAGCCGGCGCGTAATGTCCTTGCGCGCGATGCGCTGCCCCTTCTCCAGCAGCAGCAGCATCCCGTAGTACGCTTCCGGCGAACCCAGGCCGTAGATGCAGCTCACCGAGCTCACAATGATCGCGTCCCGCCGCTCGAAGAGAGACCGCGTGGCCGACAGCCGGAGCTTGTCGAGCTCCTCGTTGATCGTTGCTTCCTTCTCGATGTACAGGTCGCCCGCCGGAATGTACGCTTCGGGCTGGTAGTAGTCGTAGTAGCTCACGAAGTACTCGACCGCATTGCCCGGGAAGAACTGCTTGAACTCGTGGTAGAGCTGCGCCGCAAGCGTCTTGTTATGCGCCAGGATGAGCGCCGGCCGGTTGCACTGCTCAATCACCTTGGCCATGGTGAAGGTCTTGCCTGACCCCGTCACGCCGAGAAGCACCTGGTGCTGCTCCCCGGCTGCCAGGCCGGAGACCAGTTCATCGATGGCGCGCGGCTGGTCGCCGCGGGGCTTGTAGGAGGTGACCAGCTGAAAGTCCATGCCCAGCATTATACCGTGATGGCGAACAAAGGGCGAAACAGCCTCGACCTGTAACGGCAAGAGCCCCGTCGTCACTACTTATCCGAAATGCATCTTGCCCTTCAAGCCCCGGCATCGTAGCTGGGCGGGAGATGACTATGACGACAAAGGTCAATCGTGTACCCGCCAAGCACCCGGAACCTGAAAAACCAACCGTGATCGACAAGAACTCCGATCAGGACACCGAACTGCACGAGAAAGCCGAACGCGTGGCCGATCGCGCAGCCCATAAGGCCAACAAAACACAGCAGGAATACGACCGCGACCACAACACGTTTTCCATCTGAGATCAACTAGGAATCACCCCAGTAACCGCGGAGGTCGCACGCTGGTGTAGGCAGTTTTTTTCCCAGCCGGCGTGCGATGTCCCAAGCTCAATTCCTTCATTCTTTTCCCGCATTTCCTTGACAACTTCTCAACAGGGCCTGGACGCCAAGTTTGCGCCACAGCAAGTCCAGAATCGTCCTCTTTGGCAAACTTGACGAGAAACCAACCTGGAGCAGACAGTCTGCATCCATTAGCTAAGCCAGACGGGCTATACCCGCTGGGAATCTGGTGACACCCTATGCTATCCCTCATCACGAAACGGTCAGGTGACGATATGCAATCCCCTATGCCCTTCCACATTCCGCTCACTTCCGCGTACCTTTGCCAGGACTGCAATTGCGTCTCGAATTGCTCGCGGCGGTGCCCGGCTTGCGCCTCGGAGGTTCTTATGGGGCTGGCAAGTGTTCTCAACCGTGAGGAAGTAGCCGCAGAAGCTATCCCCCACGCGACCTACACGTACATGCCATCGCTGGTGGCTTGAACACTGCCCAGACTGCGCATTCAGGAACTTTGTCCGACCGATGGAGTGGATCGGAACAGCGAAACGCCGGGAGGCCCTCCCGGCGTTTCGTTTGTTCCCAGCTTCCCAGCCTCCCGCCTCAGCCCAGCAGCTTGTAGCGGGTCTCCGCGAGGCGATACAAGCGCCTCCACAGCAGCCGGTTTACCGTGACCACCATCAGCGAGATCAGGATGGTCGCGATCAGCAGCACCGGGAAGTTGCCGCTGTCGGTGGCCGCTGAAATCTGAGCGCCCAGCCCCGTGATCTCCAGCGTCCGATTCTGCAACTTGGTGTACTCCGCGAAGACCGACGCGTTCCAGGCGCCGCCGGAAGCCGTCACCATGCCGGTGACGAGGTACGGGAAGATTCCAGGCAGAATGAGAGTCCGCCAGCGCTGCCACCGCGTGAACCGATAGAGCGATGCCGCCTCCTTCAAATCGCTGGGAATCGACATCGCCCCGGCGATCACGTTGAACAGGATGTACCACTGCGTTCCCAGCAGCATCAGTGCCATGGCGCCGATCCCCAGTCCGCCCCCGATCTTCATCAGCCCGATGAGCAGGATGGGAAAGAAAGCCGTAGCCGGAATCGATGCCAGCACCTGCGCCACCGGCTGGATCACGGCCGCAACTCGCGGATTGAAGCCGATCGCCACACCCACCGGAATGGTCCAGAGCGCCGAGATCAGCAACGCCCCGTTCACGCGCAGAAATGTGGCTCCCGCCCCGGCCAGGAGAATCAGCAGTTCGTGGCCGCTCACCGCGCGCAACAACAGGATGCCGCGAGTCGCTCCCCAGCCCACCAGAGCCACGGCCGCAAAGGCGACGATCCAGCTCAGCACATCAAATCCGCCCCGCTTCTGATCGTCATCGATCGGCTTCACCACGCGACAGCTATCGGATTTCGCCAGGCTGCGATAGATCGGTTCGCCGATGCTCGTCACGATCCGCGTGGATAGGGAGTTGATCAGGGTGGAGCGCTTCAGCAGCTCCAGAACCGGCGAGGTGACGCGGTCGGCCGACTCCACCTGCTCGAACTTGAACTTCTCGCTCCAGGCAATCAGCGGCCGCCACAGCAACTGGTCGGTCGCCACCACGATCAGTACCATCGTCAGGATCCCGGCAACAAGCGCGCCCATGTTGCCTTCGTAGGTCGCCGTCTGGATGTAGCTGCCCAGCCCGGGAAGCTGATAACTCGATTCCTTCAGCTGGAACATCTCGCAGGCCATCAGCGCGAACCAGCCGTTGGCGACCGAGACGATGGAGTTCCACACCAGGCCGATGGCGGAGTAGGGCATCTCCAATTGCCAGAACCGCTGCCATCCCGAGTAGCGATAGATCCGCGAGGCCTCCATCATCTCCCGCGGAATCGCCTTCAGCGAAGAGTAGAAGCTGAACGCCAGGTTCCACACTTGTCCCGTAAAGATCAGCAGGATCACGCCCAGCTCGATGCCCAACTGGTGGGTGGGAATCAGCGCAATCATGGCCAGCAGCAGCGGCGGCAGAAAGCTGAGCACCGGAATGGACTGCAGGATGTCCAGCGCCGCGATCATCCACGGCTCCAGGCGCTTGTTGTACGCCGCAATGTAGCCGTAGGCGAGTGCGAACCCCAGGCTGAGCACGTAAGCGATCCCGATCCGGATGACCGAGTAAAGCGCGTACAGGGGCAGGGAAGAGCTCTTCAGCGAAATGGGCACCACCGGCACCGGCCGTCCCAACCAGTACTCTCCTGTGTGCACCACCGCAAAGAAGACCGCGAGCGCGCAAAGCCCCACGCCCACGTCGATGAAGAACGGCCATTTGCGAACCGTCACGAAGGTTCGCGCGAACGGTTCCTGGATCTTCATGCCTCTTCCTCTCCTGCTCCGGCCTCTTCTTCCTGCGTCTCCGGCAGAACGAAGCGCCGCCGCGACGCGTCGAAGTCGAACAGTTCGGCGTAGCGGCCCCAGTTGACCGCGGTCTCCAGCTGCCGCAAGCTCTCCTCCTCGCTGAACTGCTCGTCGAGCATGTCGAGGAAGAACTCCTCCGGAACCGTGTGATCGCTCTTGGCCTCCAGCGCGCGCCGGATCTGCCGCAGCAGCAGCACGTGTTCCACCGCCGCATCGCGGAAAAGTTCCTTCTGCCGGAGAATCTCGGAGTTGCCGTACTCGGCGCCCGTCTCCGTAATCGCCGCGTCGCCCTCCTCCACCTTGAGGAAGCCCAGCAGCTGGGCTGCGTCCACAATCGGAAGCAGATCGTCGATCTCGAAGGCCAGGTCGTCGGCCAGGCGGTAGACGTCGTCCCGGCCTCCCTTGTCGAGCAGCAGCTCCAGCAGGCCGGCGATTCCGCCAGGACGCGCGTGCGGCAGCATCTGGTAGTGCATCTGCCGCTGGTCGCGGACCTTGGTGCCGGTCTGGTCGGGTGCCTGGGGCATCACGTCGGGCCGCGTCAGAACCTTGTAGATGTAGTCCACCAGTTGCGTGAACGGCTCCGACTTCTTGTCGCGCGGCTGCGGAATCTGCACCCGGAAGTCTGTGCGGATGTGGCCCGGGTTCCTGCCCAGCACGATGATGCGGTCGGCCAGCAGCACCGCCTCCTCAATATTGTGGGTCACGATGAACACGGCCTTGGTCGGCATCGTCTTCTTGGCCCACAGCTCCAGCAGCTCGCTGCGCAGGTTCTCGGCAGTGAGAACGTCCAGGGCGGAGAAGGGCTCGTCCATGAACAGAACCTCGGGCTCCACCACCAGCGCCCGGGCAAAGCCGACGCGCTGCCGCATGCCGCCCGAAAGCTCCTTGGGGTACGCCGCCTGAAAGCCGTCCAGGCCGACCGTATCGAGCATGCGCAGGCTGCGTTCGCGGCGCTCTTCCGGATCGATCCCGCGCGCCTGAAGGGGAGCCTCCACGTTCTCCAGCACTGTCAGCCACGGAAACAGCGCGAAGCTCTGGAAAACGATTGCGACGTTGATCTCGGCCTGATCGATGGGCTTGCCATGCCAGAACACCTCCCCGGCGGAGGGCCGCGACAGCCCCGAAAGCATCCGCAGCATGGTGGACTTGCCCGATCCCGAGGGCCCCAGCAGCGCCAGGATCTCCCCCGGCACGATCTCCAGATCTGTGGCGGAGATGACCTGGATGCGGTTCTGGCTCGGCTGCTCGTAGTACTTCTCGATCCCCTGGGCCCGGATGATGGCCTCCCCGGTCCTGGCGAGCGTTTCGTTTTGCACTGCGGCTTCCGGCATGCGAGTCGACTCCAAGTAAGGTTTTTTCAGAAGGCGGGGAGAAGGCGGACCGAATTGTTTCAAGTTTAGGATTGCGGGGTTGCAATCAGGTAAAATGGACTTCGGCAGGAGGACGGTTGAGCTACCACATCCTTCTGAACCTGAGCCTATCATCGGGGAACGGTCTACCCATCGCCCCGTTTTGTGCCGTAGACTAGCCCCGGCCGCAATTTTCCCCAGCACGTTGTGGCCGCTCACCGCATCACAATGTTCAGGAGCATATGCCCGACCAAAATTCAAAGCCCAAAGTCCTTGTTGTCGATGACGAGCGTGTCATTGCCGACACTCTGGCCATGATCCTGAACCAAAGCGGCTTTCAGGCGCGTGCGGTCTATTCTGGCGAGAAAGCCCTGGAGATGGCGCCCACCTTCGCGCCGGACATGCTGATCTCCGACGTCATCATGGCCGATCTGAACGGTATCGACGCCGCCATCCGCATTCGCGCTCTCTTGCCTTCCATCAAGATCCTGCTCTTCTCCGGACAGGCCGCCACCGCGGACCTGCTGGAAAAGGCGCACGCCCAAGGGTACGACTTTGAGATTCTGGCCAAGCCAGTTCATCCCCAGGACCTTCTGACCAAGCTGCGCAGCGTGAACTAAGCCGTAAGCAACGGGCCCGATGCACCTCCCGCAGAGGATGGAGCCATCGATCATTGCAAGATCAACTTCCACGCCGGCCGGACGTTTACTCCGGCCTGTTCGCACCCGAGGGCCACTCATGTCCCAGCCGATACTCCGCCCCAAGGTCCTGATCGCCGATGACGAGAAAGTCATCGCCGACAGCCTCGCCATGATCCTCAATCAGACCGGGTTTGAAGCCCGGGCGGTGTACAGCTGCGCCAATGCCCTGGAACTGGCGTCCGCCTTTCGGCCCGACCTGCTGATCTCCGACGTCCTGATGAGCGACACCAACGGGGTAGACGCTGCGATCGAGATGCGCGCTCTGCTGCCCGAACTGCAGGTCTTCCTGCTCTCCGGACAGACGGGCACCGCCGACATGATCGCCAAATCTCCGGCGCGCGACCTGGGGTTTGAGGTCCTCACCAAGCCCGTTCATCCCCAGGACCTGTTGCGCAAGCTGCACAGCGCCCTGCCCATGAAGAACGTCGCCTAAGTCGCGCCGGGAGCATCCCGCCGGATTGCGCGGCGAACTTTTCCGGCCGCCTTCTAGATCTCCCGCCGGCCTTCCATGGCGCGCGCCATCGTCACCTCATCGGCGTACTCAATGTCGCTTCCCGCCGGGACGCCCGTGGCGATCCGCGTGATCCGAACCGCTGAGCCGCGCATGGCCTGTGCCAGCCAGGTCGCCGTCGCCTCGCCTTCCAGCGTCGGGCTCGTCGCCAGGATGATCTCCTCGATCTCGCCGCGCTCCGCCCGTTCCAGCAGGCCGCGCGAGCGCAGCTGATCCGGCCCGATCCCATGCAGCGGCGACAGCGTTCCATGCAGCACGTGATAGATCCCCGCGTAATGGGTGCGCTCGATGGCCTGAATGCTGGTGGGCTCTTCCACCACGCAAACCTGGCGGTGATTCCGCGCCGGGTTGGCGCAGAAGACGCACGGATCGACGTCCGTCACGTTGTTGCACAAGGAGCACAGCCGCAGGCTCGCCTTCAGCCCCTGCACTGCGTCGGCAAGTGCGGCTGCATCGGCGTCGCTGCCGCGCAGGATATGGAACGCGAAGCGCTGCGCGCTCTTGGTTCCCACACCCGGCAGCTTCTTCAATTCTTCGATGAGCCTCGCCATCGGCTCGGCGAAACGTGACACGGGCGACCCCTCCTGGTCTTCCGGCGAACTCTGCTAGATGGTGCGATACACGAGTCCGGTAAACACGTCGCCATTGAACATGCCCTTGCCCCACGTGGGGTCGAACTCCGCGGTGGGCTTTTTGGCTACGGCGTCCTGCTCGCTCACGCCGGATGCCTTGAGCGCCGCCACTTTGTCGCGCACCGCTGTGAGCATATCGTGATAGCGCTGCAGGTCGGCTTTCGTACCCAACGGGCCGTGTCCGGGGATGATCTTCGTGTCCTTGTCCGCGATTTCCAACGCCTTCTTCGAGGCATCGATCATGCCCCCGATGCGGCCGCCCGTGGCTTCATCAATGAACGGATAGAAGCCATTGAACCAGGTATCGCCCACGTGCAGCACGTTGGCCTTTTCAAAGTGAACGTAGATATCCGTATCGGTATGCGCCGGATCGAAGTGCGCCAGGAAGAGCGAGTCGCCGTTATGCCAGGCGCGCATGGTGTCGCTGAACGTGATGGTGGGAAGAGCGGCCTCCGGCGAGGGCGGCATCACGAGTTTGAAGAAGGTAATGGTCTGCGGCGTTGCCATGCGCTCGCGGGTCTTCTGGTGAGCGAAGATGGTGAATCCGGCCGCGCGCATCCCCTCGTTGCCGTCGGTGTGGTCGTAGTGCCAGTGGGTATTGATGAGCGCATCCGCGGGATCTTTGCTCACCGCCGCGATCGCGTCTTTCACCTTGGGAACCGAGGTGGAGAAGCTGGAGTCGACCAGCACCAGGCCCTCCTTGCCGGTTTGCAGCGCCATATTGCCGCCCGCGCCCTGCAACAGGTAGACGTTGTCATAGAGCTTGGTAGTCGTGATCGGCGTCTTCAGCGCCGCTTCGCGCCCTTGCAGCACGCGATCGGGAAGCTGCGCGCCCTGTCCTCTTGCCCAGCGCGGCGCCAGGGCCGCGGCTCCTGCTGCCAATCCCATCCCGAAAAACTGCCTGCGATCCAATGCCATCATCCGACCCCCAAAACGAGATGATTGATTCCCGCATGACTGCTGTTCTTGTTACGTGAGCCCTGGAATATTCAGTCCGCCCAGCATGCCCTTCAGGTTCGATTGGATGGCGTCTTCCGCCTTCTGTCCCGCGGCGTTCACTGCGGCCACAATCAGGTCCTCAAGCATCTCCACGTCGGCCTGGTTGCCGCTCAGGCTGGAGACGGCGGAGGGATCGATCTTCAGCTTCAGCAGCTGCTTTTTGCCGTTCATGGTGACGGAGACAGCGCCACCCCCGCTCGAAGCTTCCACCACCGTCTGCTCCAGCTTGCGCTGCATCTCGTCTTTCATCTGGGTGGCCTGCGCCATCATCTCGCCAAGCTTCGCCGGGTTGAACATGTGCTTATCCTCGCCCCTCGCCTCTTACTTCGTTCTCAGGTCTACCACGCTCCGCACCTCGGCGTTGAAGATCTCCTTGGCGCGCTGCACCAGCGGATTCTTCATCGCCTCTTCCTGAATGCTGCCGGCCAGGGGAGCGGCTGCCATCTGCGGTGCGCCTCCGGGAGCGCCTTCCCCGGGCACCACCATGAAACGAGCCGGGCCGCCGAGCCGCGCCAGTTCCTGACGGATGATCTTCTCCGCCGCCGGATTCACGGTCAGGCTCAGCATCTTCTTCCCCAGACCCGCCACCTCGATGCGCAGGCTGGCCACGTCCAGAATCCAATTCCCTGAAGCGAGCAGCGTAGACGCCGAGGCGTGTCCGCCCTGGGCGAGCGCGGCGATCACGCCGGCCCGCAGTGCCTCTACGGTGGGTCCGCCCTCGGCGTGCGCAGGCTCCGGCGCTTTAGCCAGCGCCCCTTCCGTAGCGGTCTCCACGTAACCTATTGGCGGAGCCGAAGCCGCCGGGAACGGGGCAGGCGTGATGGGCGCCGCGGCCGGCTCGGCAATGGCCTCCGCCATCACCCGAGGCGCGGGAGGATCGACGGCCACAGGTCCGGGAGCCGCGATGGCGGGTTCCTCCGGCAGCGAGGGTGCGGCGATCGCCCGCTCTTCTCTCTCCTCTGTGGGAGGCGCTTCCGTCACGCGCTCCGGCACAACGCTCTGTTTAATGGAAGGCCCCGTGCCCCAACCGCCGCCTGATGATCCGAACGGCGAGATGGAAGGCGCGGCGGGCGGCGCCGCGGGAGCCGTTCTCGCCGGTTCTGCCGGGCGCGGGGGCGGAGGTGCTGCTGCGCTTACCGAACTGCGGGGCACAGGGCCTCGGCTTGCTGCTCCCGGGCTCTTCGCCGGAGCGCCGCCCGCCACGCCGCTCAGCAGCTCCTCCAGCGGCAGCAGCCGTTGCGCGTGCACCAGCTTCAGCATTCCCAGTTCCAGGTGGAAGCGCTGCTCCTGCCGGTAGTTCAGATCATCGAAGGTCCGCAGCATGATCTGCAGGTTGCGCGTCAAATCCTCTTCGCTGAACAGCAGGGCGCTGCGTGCGGCGCGGGCACGCTCATCCGCCGAGATCTGCAGCAGCTCTGTCTGTTCGCCGCCCAGCTTGGCCATGAGCGCGTTGCGCAGGTAGCGCACCATCTGCCGCGCCAGCGTGGAGGGGCTGTGGCCTGCGTTGAGCAGGACATTCAGCTGCTCCATCAATTCGGCGCTCTGCCCCGCGGCCACCGCCTCCAGCAGCCGTTCGAAGACGGTGTTGGGTACGGAGCCCATCAGGTCGCGAATCTGCAGGGCCGCCAGCACCGGCTTGCCCGCTTCGTTGCAGGGCGCCGACGCAATCGCCTGGTCCATGATGGAGAGCGCGTCGCGCATGGACCCGTCGCCGGCTTCGGCCAGCAGCGCCAGCGCAGCCTCCTCGGCCTCCACCTGCTCCTGCGCGGCGATCAGGTTCAGCTGGCCCAGAATGTCCTCGAACTTGACGGCATGAAAACTGAAGTGCTGGCAGCGCGACCGGATGGTCTGCGGGATGTTCTCGGGCTCGGTGGTGGCCATCATGAACACCACGTGCGCCGGCGGCTCTTCGAGTGTCTTCAGCAGCGCGTTGAACGCGGCTTCGGTGATCTGGTGCGCTTCGTCGAGTATGTAGATCTTGAAGCGGTCGCGCGCCGGAGCGTACCGCGCCGCATCGCGCAACTCGCGAATCTCATCGATGCCGCGATTGGTGGCCGCGTCGATCTCGATCACATCCACGGCGTTGCCCTGGCGGATCTCGATGCAGGAGTCGCACACGCCGCACGGCTCCGGCGTAGGCCGCTGGGCGCTGCCGATCTCGGTCCGGCAGTTGAGCGCCTGGGCCAGGATGCGCGCGATGGTGGTCTTGCCGATACCGCGGTGCCCGGAGAAGATGTACCCATGCGCGATCCGGTTCTGATTCAGCGCATTGAGCAGCGTGCGCGTCACGTGATCCTGGCCGGCCACGTCGGCAAACCGCTGCGGACGATATTTCCTGGCCAGAACCTGGTAACCCATCCCGTTCGCGACTCCTCAAACACCGCCAAAAATCGATCAGGTGCCTGAGGTTGATTGTATCGTTCCGGGCATCGGCCGCCGGGCGTGGAAAACCCTCCGTGGGTCCGCCGGCTCAGCGCGCGACCGGCAGCCCTCTAACGCTCCGCGCCGCTGAGGCTCGCGTCCCTCTGCGGAAGGCGCTCCGGGCTGCGGGCAAAGGGAAGCCGATTCGATGCGCTGTCGGCAATCAGCCACGCCGCTCCGCCAATCACCCAGGTGATCAGAAAAGCGGTCAGCGGAAAGCGCCAGCCGGCCGGGGTGCCGGCCATCTTGGGGGCCGTCGCGAACCAGGTGTTCGGCCCCCACACGAAGAACGCGAATATGGCCAGCAGCGCGGTCTCCACCAGCGCCGCCGCGCGCGCGAATAAGGACAATGCGATGGCGAGGCCGCACGCGATCTGCGCCACGCCCGTCCCAAAGGCGAGCCAGTAGCGGAAAGGCATCCACGCGGGAATCAGCGTGGCGGAGATGGGCGTGTAGAAGAGGTGCCCAAGCCCCACCGGAATAGTGGACAGGCCGAAGAGGATCTGCGCGCCTCGAACGCCGCGGGCTCCGGTGAGAGGCCCCAAGAACCGAGTGTTCGCGAGACCTGAGAGCCGGGCGAACAGCACCCATCCTCCGGCCAGCAGCATTCCAATCTCGCCGAAGCCGATCCACACCCCTTCAATCTGCGGCGCCAGCACCACCGCGGGTATCTTCAGGCAGAACCAAGCCAGCAGAAACGGCAGAAGCGCGCGCGAAGCCTTCGCTGCTCCCGCCTTGAAGAGAAGCGCCGCCCCTGCCGCGATCATGAACAGTCCGCAAGCCACCGCGAGCGCCTCGCACCCCGGATGAAACTCAGGCACCGGCTGCCATCCGAACGCAAAGTCACGGGACACGACGGAGACAACGCCCATGCCCATCATTCCGATGGAGAACACGGAGATTGCCGGCTGCTGTTCACGAATCATGAGCAAAGTCCTCTCGGAGAACTGACAATGCTCCTCATCCTATGTTTTGGATTGGTATGCTTGGTAGATCCATTTTCGACGGAATCGTATGGGCCATTGAGGAGCGATGAGCAAGGTCGCCAGTTCCTTCGAGCTTTCGCTGAACCCGCGATCGCGCGGCCAGAGCCTCTCGCGCTGGCTCTACGAAGAGCTGCGCGCGGCGATTCTCGAAGGCCGGCTGAAGGCCGGAACCACACTGCCCGCAACGCGCGAGTTTGCCCGTCAGCAGCGCATCTCGCGCGGAACCGTCCTCAGTGCATTTGAGAGGCTCCAGGACGAGGGGTATCTGTCTTCGCGCGTCGGCATCGGAACCTGGGTCAACCCCAATGTTGCCGCCACCGGGATCGCGCGCTGCGCGCCCTCCGCCGTCCCCGCCTATATCGATCGGGCAATCTCCGGGTACAAGCATCCCAAGCCGTTCGTGAACTGGGTCGCGCTCCGCGGCACACGCCCCTTCAAGATGCGTGATCCGGCGCTCGACGCGTTTCCCGCAGAGCTGTGGGGACGCCTGGCGTCGCGCCGCGCCCGTTCCTTCAACGCCTGGGTTCGCGAAGAAGACGACGGAGGCGGCTATCGCCCTCTGCGCGAGGCCATCGCGCACTATCTCGGTTCCTCGCGCGGAGTCAACTGCGGCCCCGATCAGATCGTGATCGTCTCCGGGGTGCAGCAGGCGCTCGATCTGCTGGCGCGCTTCCTGCTCAAACCGGGCGACCCGGTCTGGATGGAAGATCCCGGCTACTTCGGCGCAACGATCGCATTCCAGCGAGCCGGCGCCAGGATCGTTCCCGTGCCCGTGGATGACGAGGGCCTCTCCATCGTCGCGGGAGTCAAGGCGTGCGCTCATCCTCGCGGCGTGTTCGTCACTCCGGCCCATCAATATCCGCTGGGCATGACCATGTCGCTCGATCGCCGCGTGGAACTGCTGCGATGGGCGGCGCGCACCGGCGCCTTCATCCTGGAAGACGACTACGACAGCGAGTACAGGTTTGAAGGCCTCCCCTCGCCGGCGCTCCAAGGGCTGGACCGCAACGGGAACGTGATCTTCATCGGCACCTTCACCAAGCTGCTGTTTCCCGCATTGCGGCTGGGCTATATCGTCCTGCCGCCGCCCCTGGTGGAGGTCTTCTCCGCCTTCCGTCGGGGAACGGACCTTCGCTCCTCGGGCATGGATCAGGCGGTCCTCTGTGACTTCATCGCGGAGGGACACTTCGCCCGCCATCTGCGGCGCATGCGCAGTCTGTACGCGGCTCGCCTGGAGGCGCTGAAAGACAGCGGACGGCGCTATCTCTCCGGCGTGCTCGAGGTTTCTGAGATCAACGCAGGGCTCTACACGGCGGCCTTCCTCCGCAACGGCATGACCTCGCGCCAGGCGGAGACGATTGCGGCAAAGCATGGCATCGAGACGAGAGCGCTCGACCGCTTCACCCTCGCGCGTCCTGATCCGCGAGGACTCCTGCTGGGCTTTGCCGCGTTCGATGAAAAGGCCATTCGCAACGGAGCCATGCGGCTTGCCGCCGCGCTGAGCAAGCGTTGATGCGGTTGAGGCTGCCTCCATCCTCGTGTCCATGCGAGGGCGGAGGCAGCGTAGCTGCTAGTTGTCGCCGCGCAGAGCGAAGGCGATGATGGCGTCTCCAAGGTTGGGCGTGACTTCTCCGGGATTGCCGCCAAAGGCATTCACAATGTACTCGCGGCCATCCACCATGTACGCGGCCGGAGCGGCGGTGGCGCCCCCCGCGCCTTTGATGGTCATGGCGTTGAAGGTCCACAGCATGGCGCCACTGGCGGCGTCCACGGCGTGAAATAGGCCGTTGGTCTCGCCGAAGAAGGCTACGTCGCCGGCGATGACGAAGCCCGAGTCGGCAGGAAGGGAAGACTGAATCTGCCAGGCGATCTTCCCGGTGGTGGTGTCCACCGCTCCGTAGAGCCCGTAGTTGTTCACGCCCGGAACCGTATCCGTGACGGAACCCCAACCGGGTAGCGTGCCGCCGCTGGTGTTGGTGGGAGTGGTGTAGTACGACTCAGGAATGTAGCGCCCGTGCTGATACAGGTAGTGGGTGCGCGGGCTGTAGGCGTCGGGAGGCCACTCCTGGCCACCGTCGGCGCCGGGCTGCATCACCAGGGTCTGCTCCTGCGGTGGGGTCCACATGGGGGCCGCCGTGTAGCCGGCGGGCAAGGGGCCTACGTCGTGTGGCGTCAGGCTCTCGATGTTTGTGATGGGCTGAGTGGGCCAGGGGTTTTGCCAGCTCGGGGTTGTGGGTACGGGGATCTCGGTCACGGGGTAAAGCGGTGCGCCCGTGCGGCGATCGAGAATGAAGGTGTACCCCGTCTTGCCCTGGTGAGCGATCGCGGGCACGCCGTTCAGGGTGAAGAGCACGGTTGGTGGCGTCGCATCGTAGTCCCAGAGATCGTGGTGCGCCTCCTGGTAGTACCACTTCAGCGTCCCGGTTGTGATGTCGAGCGCGACGATGCTGACGGAGTAGAGATTGGTTCCGGCGCGTTGCACGCCGTTGATGTCCGGGGCAGCGTTGCCGGTGGAGACATAGACGAGTCCCAGCGCCGGATCATAACTTGGCGACTGCCACACGGGCGCGCCGCCCTGCAGGTAGGAGCTTCCGGCCCATGTGGTCGGTTCGGTGGTCCAGAAGCGCCACAGGTGTCTGCCGGTGCGCGCATCGTAGGCATCCACGTGGCCGCGGGTAAGGTATTCGCCGCCTGACGTCCCCACGATGACCGTTCCGTTGATGTACTGCGGCGGCATGGTCATGCTGTAGCCGGCGTGCCAGTCGTCGACGGCGGTCTTCCATACCGTGCTTCCATTTCCAGCATTGAGGGCCACGAGTGTTGCATCGAGGCGCGCGAGGAACAATAAGCCTTGGCCGTAACCCACCCCACGATTGTTGTGGCTGCAGCACAAGGGCAAGGAACTGAGCGGCGGCATATCCGTGGGGTGATAGACCCAGCGCTGGCGGCCGTTGGCGGCGTTCAAGGCCCACACGTCATCGTTGCCGCTGGTGACGTACATCGTTCCGCCGATGACGAGGGGGGTCATCTCTATGGACATGTTTGGATCGTTGATTCCGGTGTGGAAGACCCACGCCACCTTCAGCTGGCTCGCGTTGGAGGGAGTGATCTGGTCGACGTTCTGGAAGCGGGTGTTGGCGAGGTCATTT
This sequence comes from Acidobacteria bacterium AB60, assembly GCA_008682415.1. Classification (GTDB taxonomy): domain Bacteria; phylum Acidobacteriota; class Terriglobia; order Terriglobales; family Acidobacteriaceae; genus Telmatobacter. The sequence goes on from VANK01000001.1 coordinate 65,394, forward strand.
CCGTAGCGGGGCCAGTCCAGATTCTCCTGGGCGAGGACCGTGGAAGACAGCATTGCGGCGAGCACAACGGCGAAAAAATCGAAGGCCGAGGGACGACACATCAGGGGAGAAACTCTCATCGAGGCACACCTCCGCCGCGGGTCGCGACGGCAGGTTGCGAGGCGGCGATTCAGACTCGCGCGACCGCCCGCAGGCGAGTTGCGGGGTGGCGAGCGACTCGAAGATTCCGGCGCGCACGAAGACTGTGCGGCGCGAAGGACCTGCCTTCGAGTCCGACAGCGATTTCACGCTCCTTCAGGGGTGGTTGCGGTCTCCGAAGTTCGGAGGGGATGATGGTGACTCTGCGGATTGTGCCTGCGAGCACGGGCAGACACGAGGGGACATGTGCTGCCGGTCTGAGATGCCGGGCAGCTTAGGCAGGTTAGCAGCCAGCTTACGGCGTTTGTAGCCGGGTCAACTCAAGATGAAGGCCCGTTCAGAGAGCGCGCCGGGGAGGGGATCAGCTTGCGTCGAGGTGAAGGCTGATGTCATTCAGCCACTCGGCGATGAGGTCCTCGTCGCCGGGATCGAGGACGTAGGCGTCGTTGAGGAGGAGCAGGGTGGCCCAGTTGACCAGGTCGCGTTCGGTGATCTTGCCCAGGCGCTTGCGCTCGAGGGCGTTGGAGATATGTTGCCGGGTGATGGCGATGGCCGGCTCGGGCATGCGGAAGAAGGTGCGGGCGGCGCGCTGGCCGCGCTGCAGATTGAACTCGAAGACTCCGGTCATGGCGTGGCGCACTTCTTCGAGGTCGGCCTGGAAGAGCGCGAAGCGCCGCAGCACGTCCTGCTGGTGCTGGGTCAGATACGGGAGCTCCGATTCGTCAATCAATGCATCCTGCCTTTGCGTCTACTTCGCGGCGCGGACCCCTCTCTTGGGATTATCGGCCGCGGACCGGGCGGCCTGTTTGCGCTTGTGCAGTTCCTCGCGGGAGTACATGCTGCCGCGGCAGTTGCGGGCGCCGCAGTTGCAGAGCTGTTCCTCGTCCCCGCCATCATAGAGGCAATAGTCGTAGGTGATCTCCTCGCCGGGGGCGATGTTGCGGATGGCGGTGATCCAGACGCGGCCATCCACTTCGTCGGTCTCGCAGTTGGGATCGCAGCTGTGGTTGATGAACATGGCCATGCAGTGCCCGTCGATGACGACCGCGCCCTCGCCGAGTCCAAACAGGTATGTGACGAGCGAATCCTCGTAAAGGGTATCTGCCTCGTCCTTGGTGATGCGCGGGCCGGTGTACTCGGCCACGCGCCTGCCCTTTGTGATGCGCGCGGTGGTGTAGCAACCGGCGGCGTGAATGGCAGACGAGCGAATGATCAGTCCCATGCAGGTGTGCGATGCTCTTTCGGGGATGATGGATGCGAATGCACCGGCATCAGTGCATTCCGCGCTCTCTGCCTCGCATCGTACCATTGAACGAGCGGGATTCGTCGAGATGAATCAGCGGTATACCTTCAAAATCCGGCGCGGACGAACCTTGATCCTCACCGCGGTGCTGGGCGCCTGCGGGCTTGTCTGGGCGCAGCAGCCGCCGGCGGAGCCGCAGAAGGCCCCGCCGTCGAAGCCGCCGGCGGAGAGCAATCCTTTTCCGGAAGACACGACGAATGTGCCGGTGGTTCCGGCCAGCAATGCGCCGGCGGCGCCGGCGGCGAACGCGGCTCCGCCAGCGTTGCCGTCGGGGGCGGACGACCCGGTGCGCAGCCCGGATGATCCAGTCGGCGATCCCGAGGCGGGCAGCAACAGCGAATTCAGTTCGTCGAGCGCGGGGCTGGACAAGATTCAGCCGCCTCCCGACGAGGAGCCGACCCGCCGCCACCGCGGCAAGGGTCCGCAGGAGCCGGACGTCCACCAGGAGACGGCCAAGGAAGACGAGGACGTGGGCAGCCTGTACCTCTCGCAGAAGAACTGGCGGGCGGCGCTTTCGCGGTTCGAGTCGGCGGTGGTGCTGGACCCGGAGAATCCCGATGTGTACTGGGCCCTGGCCGAGTCGCAGCGTCACCTGGGGCAGTTTGCGGCGGCTAAAGCCAATTACGAGAAGGTGATGGAGTACGATCCCGACTCCAAGCACGCCAAAGAGGCCAAGAAGCTGCTGGGCTCGCCGGAGATGGCGGGGATGAAGTAGGAGGACAGGGAATAGAGAACAGGGAATAGGGAATAGGGAATAGGGAACAGGGAACAGCAGTCAGTGCACAGTGAGCGAGCGGGCTGGGTGTTCAGCCGCCTGACGCGATTGGAATTTCTTTATACGGGCCTCTTAAGTGCTTTGGAATGATAGGGCGTGAAACGACCGGTTTCGCCCTTTCTTCTCTGTTTTGCTTCGCGTAGCCTCTTTTGGATCAGTGGCTTGCGATTTTGTTAGAGAGAATAGATGGCGAAATCTACATAGGGGAGGGGGGTCCCTTCTTGTCCCGAGCGCATTTGAAGGCGGACATGGCGACCTGGGCTGCGTAAAGGAGTTCATTGGCTTCGTTCGAGATCCAAACTTTGATGCGCAAGCCGTGGGCTACACAGGCGATGGAGGCGATGACCCCTTCCAGGGTCCCCATGGAGGGCATGGCAAGGCGGAATGCCTCGCCCGCGGCGGATTTGCAGGCGGAGTAGTGCCTTCCCTTCACCTGATTCTCTTTGAAGGCCCGGTCGTAGGCCTGGACGCAATGCTCAACGGCCTGATCGGGGGAGGAGCCGGCGGGGGGAAGGGTGGCTTTTGGCATCGCGTACTCGGTGTCGTGCTGCGGGGGGCGCGTTGCGGAGGGTTCGGGTTTTTGTGCGGATTCCGGCATGACGTTGTCTCCTGAGGTCAAAAAGAAACGCCCGCATGGGCCGGTGATGGTCGCCGGGTGCCTGCGGGCGTTGGTTTCTTATTCCTAGAATCAGTATGGCAGAACGAAATAATTAAACTCCAAACTATTTTTTATTTTTTGCCTTGTGTTCTGAGAGGCGTGGGGCGTTTTCCACAGAATTGCCTCTTGACAAGAGTTTGGGGATGGGGCGGAGAGGGGCGGTGTGGAATCCAACTGGGCGGATGTGCGAGTGGTGATGCAGATCACGTGAAGTTCAAGTTTCGCTATATATTCGTGGTCATACAACACTACATTTGTAGTGATTGGAGTTTATTTGATCCAATGGGCCCTTCTGGACGGAACAAGTCTACTTTGAGACCGCGGTCGTGCGGAAGCGGAGACCCGGCTGGGTTGGGTTCGTGGTATCCCATGTCTCCAACGACGGGAGACATGGGGCACCCCGCTTGTCGTGCTGGGTTGAGGGAAGAAGAAATGGGAGAACGCAGGGTGGAGGTATCCCATGTCTCCAACGACGGGAGACATGAGGCGAGTGCCAAGTGCCAAGGGGCGAGAGACGAGAGACGAGAGACGAGAGACGAGAGGCGAGGGAGAAGGGCTGGACCTGCTCGCAACTCGGACTCGTAACTCGCAACTGGGTTGGAAGTGTGGGAGAATGCAGACTCTACCGCCTCTTCCCCGGAGGTATCGCTTGAAGTCTGTCCCCATTGCGAAAAAGACTGCCGGCCAGGGCTTGAACTCCGCGAAGACGGGCCAGGAGTTGCGGCCCTCGGATTCGGGGAGGGCGGCTGATCCGGCGCGTTCGTTCTCTTCGCCCATTCCGAGATCCTGGGATTTCCGCGGGGTGCCGGTGCATCCGCGGGGCGGAGGGCCGCTGCGTGCGGGGCCGGAGGGGTTGGAGGAGGAGGCGCGGCGGGTGTCGCAGGGCGTGCTGCAGGCGGGGGAGCCGCATCCCCTGGTGCGCGAGGGGTTGGCCCAGGCGCGGGTGCACAGCGGGCCGGGGGCGGCGCGGCTGGCGGAGCAGGAGAAGGCGCTGGCGTTCACGGTGGGGCGCGACATCTGGTTTGGGGCGGGGCAGTACCGGCCCGAGACGGCGATTGGGCAGCAGTTGATTGCGCACGAGGCCGTGCACGTGGCGCAGCAGATGCGGAGCGGACAGGCGATGCTGCAGCGGCAGCCCACCGGGACACAGATGCCTCCGCTGCAGGTGCAGGGCACGTTGAACCCGGTGGAGAGGGCGGTTCCGCACCTGGACCGGCTCAAGGGGGCGGGGGTGACGCCGGAGACGGTGGAGATGGAGCACGACGCCGGCGAGGTGGAGCGGAACACGGTGGATCCCACAACGCCATTGCCGTTTACGCCGAATGGCTGGGACGGGACCACCATTCTGAATCGGCTGGGGCAGTACGACCGGATCGCGGGAACGGACAGCGATTCGCTGCGCTGCGTGCAGGCGGTGGGGATGGCGGCGCGCGTTCCGGACGGTCCGAGCGCGGTGAGCTCGTATCTGGGCGCGATGATCCTGCAGGGCATGACGACGGGGAACTTCGACCAGCGCAAGCGCACGGCGATGGATGTGCTGAAGTACATCCAGTCGCGGATCGAGATGAAGCATGCGACGTATGGCGACCTCTCCTGGGCGCAGGAGGCGCTGCACGATCTGTTCTATGACGATGTGAGCGGAACGCCGCTGGCGGATATTCCGGGCCAGGTGGCGCCGGGTTTCGATTTCACCAAGAACATGCAGCCGATGGATGTGTGGTGCGACAACCCGCAGCAGGTGATGGCGGCGGCCAATCAACTGCAGAACGGGGAGCAGTTGCTGGTGGATGAGTGGACGGTGCATCTCAACTGGGCGTTCGACGATCTGGAGGCCCAGGGGATCCACGTGCGCGAGGGACAGAGTGCGACCGTGAACTCGGACGGACGGCAGGCGCGAATTACACGAATCAATGAGGGACAGCGGCCGCCGCATACGGCGCTGAACTTTGCGCGCGACCGCAGGATGGGCCACCAGCTGCTGATTGTGAAGGACGCGGCGACAGGCGCGCTGCGGCTGTATGAGCCGGAGACGACGGCGACGGGGCACCACTTCGACGGGCTGGCGGCGGATGGATCGAACCTGGCCGAGTACTTCCAGGATCAGCCGCGGTTCGGGATCTACCACTACATCCAGATTATTGGGAAGCTGACGGCGGGGCTGACGGCGTCGCTGGCGCGGTGAACGCGGTGCGAGTTGCGAGTCGCGAGTTGCGGGTTGCGAGGGAATAGGGAATAGGGAATAGGGAATAGGGAATAGGGAATAGGGAATAGGGAATAGGGAATAGGGAATAGGGAATAGGGAATAGGGAATAGGGAATAGGGAATAGGTTAGATGCGCATGGGAATGGGAAACGATTTGGGATTTGCGGTGCGGCAGTTCCGGCGGGTGCCGGGGTATGCGGGGTTCACGGTGCTGGTGCTGGCGCTGGGGATCGGGACGGTTACGGCGATGTTCACGATCTGCTACGCGGTGCTGCTGAAGCCGCTGCCGTTCCAGGCCGGCGGACGGTTGTACCAGGCGGTAGAGAAGGGCCCGCAGGCCGAGGATGGGGTGCAGGTTCGGAACGACGAACTGAGGGACTGGCAGCAGGCGGCGCAGGGACGCGCCGAGATCGCGTTCCATAGCGGCGGACTGAATATTGCGGATGGTCCCGGCGGGGCGGTGCTGATCTCAGAGGTGGACGCGAGCGGGAACCTGTTCGATGTGCTGGGCGCGCGGCCGCTGATGGGGCGCGGGTTCTCGCACGAGGAGGCGGAGCAGGGGGCGAATGTGGCGGTGTTGAGCTATGCCCTGTGGCAGCAGGAGTTCGCGAGCGATCCGCAGGTTGTGGGGAAGCAGTTGCACGTGGGCGGGGTGCCGCGGACGGTGATTGGAGTGATGCCGCCGCAGTTCTTATATCCCGTGTGGGACGACCGGCCGGAGCTGTGGGTCCCGGCGGATCGCGGAGCCGGGGCGACGGGGGTGAACGGCGCATTCTTTGCGCCGGTTGTGCGGGTGAACCGGGGCGTTCCGTTGAGCGCGGTGGAGACGGCTCTGGCGCGGGTGCATGCGCGGTATGGGAAGGACGCGAAGACGACGATCCGGCTGGTGGGCGTGCGGGAACTGCTGGTGGCCGATGTGCGGCCGGCGCTGCTGGCGCTGAGCGCGGCGGTGTGCGTGGTGTGGCTGATTGCCTGCAGCAACGTGGCGGGGCTGATGCTGGCGCGGGTGATGGCGCGGCGGCGCGAGCTGGCGGTGCGGGCGGCGTTGGGAGCGGGACGGTGGCGACTCGCGCTGCAACTGCTGGTGGAGAGCGTGGTGCTGAGTTGTGCGGGAGCGCTGGCGGGGCTGGGACTTGCGGCGGCGATTCTCCAGGTGTTTCGACATCTGCTGACGCAAAAGGTGCCGCTGGCCGGAGATCTGCATTTGAACTGGGCCGTGTGGATGGGCCTTGTGGCGTTGACGCTGCTGACGGGCTTGGCGTTTGGGACAGCACCGGCGCTGATGGCGGCGCGCACGCAGGTGCACGAGGCGCTGAAGCGCGGAGGGAAGGCGCAGGCGGGCGATCACGGGCAGAACCGGGCGCGGACGTTGCTGCTGGTGGGGCAGGTGGCGTTGTCAGTGGCGCTGCTGATTGGGGCGGGGCTGATGCTGCGCACGATGTATGCGCTGCGGCACGTGCCCCTGGGCTTCCGCAGCGATCACCTGGTGCTGGCGAGTGTGACGATTCCCAACGATCTGTATAAAGACCGCAATGTGGGGACGGCGGTGTGGCAGCCGCTGCTGGAGGAGGTTCGGCGACTGCCGGGGGTGCGCGCGGCGGCGCTGTCGACGGTGTTGCCGATTCAGCACCCGGTGGAGCTGATCACGGTGGTGTATGCGACCGCGTGGATGCACGGGGATGGGAACGCGACAGTGCGCGCGGCGACGCCGGGGCTGACGGATGCGCTGGGCGTGCGGATGCGGAGCGGGCGGTTCTTCACCGCCGAGGATACGGCGAGCAGTCTGCCCGTGGTGGTGGTGAACCAGACGTTTGTGGATCGCTACCTGGGCGGCGGGGATGCGCGCGGGAAGGTGATCCGGTATGGGCGGGTTCCGCGCGCGGCAACGGTGGTGGGCGTGATGGAGGATGTGCACCAGGACAGCGTGGCGGGGGCGAGCCAGCCGGAGTTTTATCTGAGCGTGGCGCAACTGGGTCCTGACCAGCAGATCTACCGGGCGCTGCTGGGGCGGTTTCTGCAGGTGGCGGTGCGAACGGATGCGCCTCCGGCGGGGATGATCGAGGAGCTGCGGCGGGGCATTCCGAGGGCGAATCCGCACCTGGCGCTGGGCGCGTGCATGACGATGACGGAGGCGGTGGAGGACTCGATTGGCGCGCAGAAGCTGGTGGCGCAGGTGATTGCGGGGTTTGGAGCGCTGGTGCTGCTGATCGCGGTGGTGGGCGTGTATGGGCTGCTGCACTACGTGGTGACGCAGCGGACGCAGGAGATCGGGATCCGCATGGCGCTGGGGGCGGACCGGGCGCGGGTGCTGGGGATGGTGCTGCGGCATACGCTGGCGCTGCTGCTGGCGGGCACGGCCGGCGGGATCGGGATTGCGCTGCTGTGCGGGCCGCTGCTGGAGGGCTTTCTGTTTGGTGTGAAGGCGGCGGACCCGTGGACGATGGGGGTGATGTCGCTGGGGCTGGTGGTGTGCGGATTGCTTGCGGCGGTGGGGCCGGCGCGAAGGGCGGTGGGGGTGAATCCGGTGGAGGCGCTGCGGGCCGAGTGAACGGCGAGGGAATAGGGAATAGGGAATAGGGAATAGGGACGAGATGCTATGGGAGCTCGCTTGTGTTGCACCGCGGGGGACTTGGGCTTGCGTGATCCTGCGTGGTGTGACGGGCGGCATGGCGCGGGGCGCGCTTGGGACGGCATCTTGGATGGGCGTTGCTAGACTTGGGGCAGATGATGGGAATTCGTGGGGGGCGGGCGGTGGCCCGCTGGGTGGTGTGTGTCTGTCTGGCGCTGGGCATGGCGGCGCCGCTTCCGTCGCAGATTGATGAAGGGAATGTGATTCGCGGCATCGATGCGTCGGTGAGCGCGCGCGAGGAGAATCTGCTGGGGTACACGGTCACGGAGCATTATTCGGTCTACCGCAGCAAGGATACGGCGCATCCGGCGGCGGAGATGACGGTGAAGACAACCTACCGGAAGGACAAGGGCAAGAGCTACCAGGTGCTCCGCGAGAGCGGGTCGGAGCTGATCCGCAAGCAGGTGCTGGGGCGGGTGCTGGACAGCGAACGGGTTGCCACGGCGCCGGCCAACCGGGTGACGGCGCTGATCGATTCGGCCAACTACAACCTGCACGTGAAGGGCGCGGAGGTGGTGGACGGGCGCCCGTGCATTGCGTTGACCCTCGTGCCGCGGCGCGCAGGGCAATACCTGTTCCAGGGCGACTTGTGGGTGGATGCGCAGGATTACTCGATTGTGCAGCTGGCGGGCGCGACGGTGAAGAGCCCGTCGGTGCTGGCGGGAACGACGCAGGTGACGCGCAAGTACGCAATGGTGGACGGGTTTCCGATGGCTACGCATGCGTCGGCGACGTCGTCGAGCTGGCTGCTGGGGCAGACGGTGATCGACATTTCCTACAGCGGGTATCAGATCGAGCGGCGGGCGGGAGTCGCGGCGGGCTCGCACTAGGGCGCGGGTCACAGCCGGAATTGGGCTCTGCACTATACTTCAACTCGTGATGGTGCTGCCGGGCGACTGGAAACTCGACGCGGCGCTGGGCTCGTGCCTGGTGCTGGGGCTGCGGCACGGGTTCGACTACGACCATCTGGCGGCGATCTCGGATATCACGGCGGTGCAGCGCAACTGGAGGAGCGGGTTGCGGCTGGGCGTGACGTATGCGCTGGGGCACGCGTTCATGGTGGCGTTGCTGGGCGTGGCGGTTCTGGAGCTGCATGTGGGATTGCCGGCGGGGCTGGATAGCCTGACGGAGCGGCTGATCGGGCTGACGCTGATCGTGCTGGCGGTGGGCGTGGTGGCGGGGATTGTGCGCAAGGGCGGGCACGGCCACGCGCATGGAAGGATCGAGAGCCGGCTGGCGATCGCCATCAATGGGTTGTTGTGGGCGGCGTGGCGGGTGCGGCGGCTGTGGGCGCCGACGGCGCAGGCGCCGCAGCGATTCCAGTGGATGTACAGCGGCAGGTCGGTATTTCTGATCGGCATGCTGCATGGGATCGGGGCGGAGACGCCGAGCCAGCTGGGGCTGTTCTTCCTGGCCAAGAGCCTGGGGGGAACGGCGAACGGCATGATGGGACTGGCGGCGTTCTGTGCGGGCCTGGTGGCGATGAACGGGCTGATGACGGCTTCGATTGGAGGGGCATTCAATCGGGGCGCGTTCCATCCGCGGTTATACCATGCGATTGCGTGGATGGGCGCGGCGTACAGCTTCGTGATCGGCGTGATCTTTCTGTTCGGGATCTCCGGACGGCTACCGCAGCTGGGCTGAAATCTTCGATTGAGGGTAAGGGCAGGTTCTTCCGCAGGTTGCGGTAAGGCTCATGGTTGATGACTCATCCCATGTGCTGAGATTTTCTGCGAGCATCGTGACCATCATCACCGTGCGGTTGACAACTCTCCCCATACAACAACACTAGGCCCGAAGGGCGATTCTCCCTGGGAGTTGGGGATTGCGCTTTGGAGCCGGATTCTGCAGGAGGAACCGTGGCTGCCCTGACCCCTCCGCCGCTTCCCAGCGACGACAAACGATGGAAGATCGTGAACGGCACCATGCGCAAGAACGGGTTTGCCCGTCACGCGCTGATCGAGACGCTTCACACCGTGCAGTCTTCGTTCGGCTACCTGGACGATGAGTCGATCCGTTTTGTGGCGCGTTCGCTGCGCGTGCCGCTGAGCCAGGCGTACGGGGTGGTGACGTTCTACCACTACTTCAGCCTGAAGCCGCCGGGCAAGCACACCATGACGGTGTGCACCGGAACGGCGTGCTACATCAAGGGCACGGACAAGCTGGTGGCGGAGGCGGAGAAGCGGCTCGGCATTGCGCAGGGGCAGACCACCAAGGACGGCAAGATCAGCCTGATGACGGCGCGCTGCGTGGGCGCCTGCGGCCGCGCCCCGGTGGTGTTGACGGATGGCGAGGTGAACGGGCTGGTGACCGGAGAGCAGATGCTGGCCGAGCTGGAAAGGTGGGCGGTGGAATGAATCTCGAAGAACTGGAGCAGATCGCCGAATCGGTTCGCCAGGAGAACGCGAAGTTCGATCACGAAGTGAATGTGTGCATGGGCACCGGGTGCCTGAGCCAGCACTCCGACCGTTTGAAGGAGGCGCTGGCGGCGGAGGTGGCGGCCAGCGGCAAACAGGTGCTGGTGCGGCGGACAGGATGCATGGGGTTATGCGCGGCAGGGCCGCTGGTGCTGGTGGATCCCGAAGAGGTGTTGTACCAGCGCTGCAATGCGGGGAACGCGCGCGAGATTGTGGCCAGCCTGGGCGGGGAGCCGGTGGCGGCGCTGCAGTGCGATCTGCGGGAGCACTTCGACCAGCAGGTGCACGTGGTGCTGGAGAACTCCGGGCATATCGATCCCGAGCGCATTGAGGACTACATTGCGCGCGACGGCTACCTGGCGCTGGTGAAGGTGCTGGCGGAGATGGAACCGCTCGATGTGATCAAGGAGATCACGGAGAGCGGGCTGCGCGGGCGCGGTGGCGGAGGGTATCCGACGGGGCTGAAGTGGGGCACGGTGGCCAAGGCAGTCGGGGATATCAAGTACGTGATCTGCAATGGCGACGAGGGCGATCCGGGAGCGTTCATGGACCGCAGCGTGCTCGAGAGCGATCCGCAGCGGGTGCTGGAGGGCATGGCGATCGCGGCCTACGCGGTGGGCGCGAGCAAGGGATACATCTACGTGCGGGCCGAGTATCCGCTGGCGGTGCAGCGACTGCAGGCGTGCCTGCGGGATGCGCGGCGGCGGGGCCTGCTGGGCAACAACATCTGCAATACGCCATTCAGCTTTGACGTGGAGATCCGGCTGGGGGCGGGCGCGTTTGTGTGCGGGGAGGAGACCGCGCTGATCGCGTCGATTGAAGGCAAGCGCGGGCAGCCGAAGCCGCGGCCGCCCTATCCGGCGGTGAGCGGGCTGTGGGGCAAGCCGACCCTGATCAACAACGTGGAGACCTACGCGAATATCGCGCCGATTCTGCGGATGGGCGCGCGAAAGTTCGCGGAGCTGGGCACGGAGAAGAGCAAGGGGACCAAGGTCTTCGCGCTCACCGGGAAGATCACCAATACCGGGCTGGTGGAAGTGCCCATGGGCATGAAGCTGCGGCAGATTATCGAGGGAATCGGCGGCGGCGTGCCGGGGGGGCACACGTTCAAGGCGGTGCAGACGGGCGGGCCCTCGGGCGGGTGCATTCCCGAGGAGCTTCTCGACATCGAGGTCAGCTACGAGTCGCTGATCCAGGTTGGGTCGATGATGGGCTCGGGCGGCATGATCGTGATGGACGATACGTCGTGCATGGTGAACGTGGCGCGGTTCTTCGTGGAGTTCTGCAAGACGGAGTCGTGCGGGAAGTGTATCCCGTGCCGCGCGGGGACGGCGCAGATGTACACGCTGCTGACGCGGATCTGCACGGGCGAGGGAACGATGCAGGATCTTGATCTGCTGGTGGATCTGTGCGGCACGATCCGCGAGACCAGCCTGTGCGGTCTTGGCATGTCGGCGCCCAACCCGGTGCTGAGCACGCTGCGCTACTTCAAGCATGAGTACATCGAGCACATTGTGCACAAGCGCTGTCCGGCGGGCGTCTGCAATATGGGCGTGGCCGTTGCGGCTGGAAAGGCGCAGGAGGTGTTGGCATGAGCCCGGCCGTAGACGTCAAAACGCTGGTCATCGACGGCAAGAATGTAAGCGCGCGCGCGGGACAGACCATCCTGGAGGTGGCGCGGGAGAACGGGATCGAGATCCCCACGCTGTGTCACCTGGATGGCCTGGGGGATGTGGGCGCGTGCCGGCTATGCGTGGTTGAGGTGAAGGGTAGTCCCAAGCTCTTTCCGGCGTGCGTGACCTCGGTGTTTGAAGGCATGGAGGTCAGCACGCACTCGGAGAGGCTGCAGAAACACCGCCGCACGATTTTGGAACTGCTGTTCACCGAACGCAACCACATTTGCAGTGTGTGCGTTTCGAACGGCCACTGCGAACTGCAGACGCTGGCGCAGCAGCAGGGAATGACCCACGTGCGGCTGCCGTACCGGAATCCCGAACTGACGGTAGATGGATCGCATGAGCGCTTCACGGTGGACCATAACCGCTGCGTGCTGTGCACCCGCTGCGTGCGGGTGTGCGCGGAGATCGAGGGGGCGCACGTGTGGGACGTGATGGGCCGGGGCATCGATTCGATGGTCATCACCGATCTCCATCAGCCCTGGGGCGAGTCTTCCTGCACGCGGTGCGGGAAGTGCGTCCAGGTGTGTCCGACGGGCGCGCTGTTCGACAAGAGCAAGATCGGCTCGGATCACCCCAAGTATCCGGACTTTCTGCCCTATCTGAACATGATGAGGGAAGCGCAATGAGCAAATTGAAGTTGGCGACGGTTTGGCTGGACGGATGTTCGGGTTGCCACATGTCGTTTCTCGACATGGATGAGCGCCTGATTGACCTGGCGGAGCTGGTGGACGTGGTGTTCAGCCCGATTGTGGACGCCAAGGTCTTCCCCGAGATGGTGGACATCGCGCTGGTGGAAGGCGCGGTGGCTTCGGTGGACGACGAGATGAAGATCCGCAAGGTGCGGGCGCACTGCAAGACGCTGGTGGCGATGGGCGACTGCGCGGTAGCGGGCAATGTTCCGTCGATGCGCAATCCGATCGGGGCGGAGGCGATTCTGAATCGCGCCTATATTGAGAATGCGACGGCGCAGCCGCAGATTCCGTGCGTGGTGGTGCCCAAGCTGTTGAAGACGGTGCGGCCGATCCACGAGTTTGTGGATGTGGATGTCTTCCTGCCCGGCTGTCCGCCGTCGGCGGACACCTTTCACGCGGCGCTGACCGCGCTGGTCACGGGCGGTCCCTTGGATATTCCCGCCCTCACCCGTTTCGGAGCCTAGAAGGCGAGGAGATAAGGAGCGAACATGCCCCAGACGATCACGATTGATCCGGTCACACGCCTGGAAGGCCACGGCAAGATCACCATTCAGCTGAACGGCCAGGGCGAGGTGGAGGACGCGCACTTCCATGTCACGCAGGTTCGGGGGTTCGAGCGCTTTTCCGAGGGACGGCCGTTTTACGAGATGCCGAGCCTGATGGCGCGGATCTGCGGCATCTGCCCGGTGTCGCACCTGATTGCGTCGGCGAAGGCGTGCGAGGCGATCATGTCGGTGCGGATTCCGCACACGGCGGCCCAACTGCGCCGCATGCTGAATCTGGCGCAGATGGTGCAATCGCACGCGCTGAGCTTTTTCTACTTATCCTCGCCCGATCTGCTGCTGGGCATGGATTCCGATCCGGGCGGGCGCCACATCTTCGGGGTGGTGGCGGCCAAGCCGGAGCTGGGACGCGCGGGAGTGGCGCTGCGCCGCTTCGGACAGCGCATCATCGAGCTGCTGGGGAACAAGCGCATTCATCCGGGGTGGGTTGTGCCCGGGGGCGTGACCGAGCCGCTGGCGCCGGCCAAGCGGGACGAGATTCTGGCCATGATGCCCGAGGCGTACCACGGGATCAAGCTGGCGCTTGCGGCGTACAAGCAGATTGCGGAGAGCTTCCAGCCGGAGATCGCGGTCTTCGCCAACTTCCAGTCGAACTACCTGGGGCTGGTGAATGAGGACGGGAGCGTTGAATTTACCGATGGAGCGCTGCGGTTTATCGACTCGGCCGGAAACGTGATTGAAGACGGGATTACGGCGACACGGTTCACCGAGGTGATTGGCGAGGCGGTGGAGCCGTACAGCTACACCAAGTTCGCGTACTACAAGCCGCTGGGCTATCCCGAGGGAAGCTATCGCGTGGGGCCGCTGGCGCGGCTCAATATCGCCACCTCCATGGGGACGCCGCTGGCGGACGCGGAGCTGGCGGAGTTCAAGCAGCTTGCGTCGGGGCCGGTGCAGAGTTCGTTTTACTATCACCACGCACGCCTGATCGACATCCTGTATGGGATTGAGAAGATCGAGCAGATCCTGACCGATCCGCTGATCCTGGACAAGCACGTGCGGGCGATTGCGGGTGTGAATCGCCTGGAGGGCGCGGGTCAGGCCGAGGCGCCGCGCGGCACGCTGCACCACCACTACAAGGTGGACGAGAACGGCCTGATCACCTGGGCCAATCTCGTGATCGCCACCGGGCAGAACAACAACGCGATGAACAAGGGCGTGCTGCAGGCGGCGCGGCATTACGTGAAGGACGGCAAGTTTACGGAGGGCATCCTGAACCGGGTCGAGGCAGTGGTGCGGACCTTCGATCCGTGCCTGAGCTGCTCGACGCATGCGTTCGGGCAGATGCCGCTGGCGCTGACGCTGGTGGATGCCAACGGCGGAACCGTGGATCAAATCGTTCGCGGTTAGAACGAGTCTCCCGTGCCCCATCCTTGCGACATGCACTTGGTCGCAAGGGTGGGAGAGCATGAGCCTCGCCTATCCGAACTAAGATTCAGTAATGAGTCAACCGAAGATCGCGTGCCTCATCCTCGCTTGCGGCAATACCCTCCGCGGCGATGACGGCGTCGGTCCCTGGCTCGCGGACTGGGCGGAAGAACACTTCGGGGACGAACCCCGCGTCCACATCATCTCCCGCCAGCAGTGGACGCCCGACCTCGCCGCCGACCTGGCCGGCGCAGAGACAGTCCTCTTCCTTGACTGCTCCGTCGAATCAATCCCGGGCGAGATCAAGCTGCGTGCTATTGAGCCAGCTCAACTTAAACCGGGCATCGCCACGCACCACACCGGAGCCGCCGAACTGCTTGCGCTCGCGCGGGAACTCTACGGGGCTGCTCCGCGAAATTCCCTGCTGCTCACCATCGGTGCCGGCAGCACTGAGTTCGGCGAGACATTCAGTCCCGTCGTCGCTGCCGCCATGCCCGAAGTACAACGCCTCCTCCGCGATACCCTTAGCACCCTGCTCGGCTAACGTCCCGTTCCGATCAGCTTGAAGGTATAGGCATAGTCGCCCTCAAGATGATCGGGGAGCGTGATTGTCATTGAGTTCTCCGTCTGCTTGTATTTGAGCCACCGCGGCTCGCCCGAGGCAGTGAACGTGGCAACCATCTGCGGGCCATTCAACTCTCGAGTCAGCGCCTTCGGATTCGCCTTCCAGCCAACATCGAATGTCAGAGTCGTTCCCTTCGGCTTTCCCAGCACTGTTACGTAGAGGTCATCGCCCTTGCGGGTGAAGCGCAGGTCGTCGCCTTCGGCGCTTTTGGCTTCGGCGCGGGTCCAGGGGGTGGTGTCGTAGATCGCTTCGCCGTTCTGCTTGAGCCAGGCGCCCAGCGCCTTGAGGCGTTCCATCTGCACGGGCGGGATGGTGCCGTTGGCCTCGGGGCCGACGTCGAGGAGAAGGTTGCCGTTCTTGCTGACGATGTCGACGAGGAGGGCGATCAACTCGCCGGGGGCGATGGTCTCCTTCTCGCCCTCGGCGCGGTTGTAGCCGAAGGAGCGGCCGAGGCCGCGGCATTCCTCCCACTTCTTTTCGCTGATCTTGTCGAGCTTTGCGTACTCGGGCGAGGTGAAGTCGGCGTGCTGGACGCCAAAGCGGTCGTCGATGACGCCATCGGGGACGGCGTTGTAGTAATCGGCTTCGACCTGGAGGGGCTTGCCGGTTTTGGGCCAGTCGATGTCGTTCCATAAAACCGCGGGGTGGTAGCGGTCGATGAGCTCGTGGATCTGCGCGAAGGCGTAGTCGCCGTAGGCCTGCGACTCCGGCTTGACGGCCTGGTAGTCCTTGTCGGTTTGGATGGGGCCGGTGTTGAAGGTCCAGTCGTAGCCGCCGGAGTAGTAGAGGCCCATCTTGAGGCCCTGTTTCTGGACGGCCCGGGTGAGGTCGCCCACGATGTCGCGTTCGGCGTGGAGCTGTTCGGGCTTGAGGGTAGGGCTGGGATTGACGGCCTTGCTGGGCCAGAGCGTGAATCCCTCGTGGTGCTTGCTGGTAAGGACCACGTAGCGCGCGCCGGCTTCGCGGAAGATGGCGGCCATGGCATCGGGATCCCACTTCTTCGATTCACGATTGAACTCCGTGGCGAAGTCGTAGTAGCCGAAGTTGGCGCCGAAGTGCTCGCGGTGGTAGGCCTGCGTGGGGGAGCCGGGGATGCGCAGCACGTTGAGGTACCACTCGGCGTAGGGGTTGTACTTGATGTAATCGGCCGACGAAAAGTCGTGGTCCGGGTGGTTGAGCGGGGCCCATCCGGGGACGGAGTAGAGGCCCCAATGGATGAAGATTCCCAGCTTGGCGCCGGCATACCAGGCGGGCAGGGGGTGCCGGTCCAGCGACTCGACGGTTGGTTCGTACTTTGTCGCGTCCTGTTTGGTCGCGTTTTGCGCCTTTGCGCTGAAGACGGCGCATGCGGCTGCGAGGATCCCCACGATTGCGAGCTTCGGTGCCATGCCCAACCCTCCCACGATTCCCTCGCATGATAGCCGCGTCGCCGCCCCGGGCACAAAAGCGAGCGACCGCCATCCGGGATGGAGGCGGTCGCTGTGGGGTTCTCGAGAAAGCTATGGCTAGAAGGCCGCGACGGTCTGGCGGAGGCTGTAGGAGCTGAGGGTCTTGATGTAGTTGCCGCGGTCGAACGGCGAGGTGTCAGGGACGGAGCGCCGGCTGAGGCAGCCACGAGTAGGGGAGAGCGCGGCGTACTCTCGTTTTTCCAGCCAGTACTCGATGTCGCCCAGCACGCGCCCGATGTGCCCGATGCCGTGAATGTGGAGGGCGGAGGCCATCATGGCGACGGTGCCGCCGGCCATCACCGATTTGAGCACGTCTTCGGCGGTGTGGACGCCGCCGGTGATGGCGATGTCGGCGCGCAGGTGGCCGTACAGGATGGCGGCCCAGTGCAGGCGGGGGAGCAGCTCTGAGGGGGTGGAGAAGTGGAGGGTCGGACGGACCTCGAGAGTTTCGATATCGAAGTCGGGCTGATAGAAGCGGTTGAAGAGCACGATGCCTGTTGCTCCGGCGTCTTCCAGGCGGGCGGTGAGGTGCGGCAGGCTGGTGAAGGACTGGGAGAGCTTGACGGCGACGGGGATCTTGACGGCGCGGCAGACGGCGTCGGTGAGCTCGAGCAGCTGCAACTCCATCTCCGACGAGGTCTGGCTGCGCTCGGTGGCGAGGGCATAAGTGTTGAGCTCGATGGCGTCGGCGCCGGCCTGCTCCATCTCGCGGGCGAAGCGGACCCAGCCGCCGGTGGTTGCGCCGTTGAGGCTGGCGATGATGGGAATCTCGACGGCCGCTTTGCAGCGGCGGAGGTGCTCGAGATAGACCTCGTGGGTCATGCGGTAATCGGCGAGGTCGGGCAGGTAATCGAGCGATTCGGGAGTGGATTCGGTGCCGCGGGACAGGTCGGCGTCGAGGGCTCCCGATTCCAGCACGAGCTGCTCTTCGAAGAGGGAGGTGAGGACGACGGCAGCGGCGCCGCTATCCTCCATGCGGCGCACGTTGTCCAGCGACTCGGAGAGGGGAGTCGAGGACACGACGATCGGTCCCTTCAAGGGGAGGCCGAGATAAGACGTCTTCAGGTTGATCATTCGTTGCCTCCGGCGTGCACGGGCTGGGGTTGATCTGCCGGTTTTTCTTCAGGCGCAATGTGCGGGGTCTCCGCGCGGCCGGGCATGGCCGCGCGCGCCGAGTACACGCGCCACTGGCGTTCCACGTGATCCTGCGCGTCTTTCAAGAGCTCCGCGGCGAGATCGGGGTTGCCGCGGGCGAGCATGGTGTAGCGCGCTTCGCGATAGGCATATTCCTTGAGGCGGATGGAGGGCGCCTTGGAGTCGAGCAGGAATGGGTTCTTGCCGCTTTCGCGGAGACCCGGGTTGTAGCGCATGAGGGGCCAATAGCCGGACTGCACCGCCAGCTTTTGCTGCTCCAGGCCGTGGACGAGGTCATAGCCGTGGGCGATGCAGCTGGAGTACGCGATGATGAGCGACGGGCCTTCGTGGGCCTCGGCCTCCTGGAAGGCCTTTACCACGTGGGAGTCGTTGCCGCCCAGCGCAACCTGGGCGACGTAGACATAGCCATAGCTGACCGCTTCCATGGCCAGATCCTTGCGGCTGCTGGTCTTGCCGCTGGCGGCGAACTTGGCGACGGCGCCGCGGGGCGTGGCCTTGGAGGTCTGGCCGCCGGTGTTGGAGTAGACCTCGGTGTCGAGGACCAGGATGTTGACGTTTTTGCCGGAACCGAGCACGTGATCGAGGCCGCCGAAGCCGATATCGAAGGCCCAGCCGTCGCCGCCCAGGATCCAGACGCTCTTGCGGACCAGGGTGTCGGCGATGGCGAGAAGGTTCTTCGCATCGGAGGAGACCACCCCGGCGAGGCGTTCGCGCAGAATCTTGACGCGCTCGCGCTGGGCGTTGATCTCGGGCTCCGCCTTCTGCGAGGCGGTCAGGATGGAGGTGGCGAGCTCATCGCCGATTGAAGGTGCTACCCGCCGAACCAGGAGCTCGGCGAAGTCCTTCTGCTGATCGAGGGCGACGCGCATGCCGAAGCCGAACTCAGCGTTGTCTTCAAAGAGGGAGTTGGCCCAGGTGGGGCCGCGTCCCTGCGCATTGGTGCAGTAGGGTGTGGTGGGCAGGTTGCCGCCGTAGATGGACGAGCAGCCCGTTGCGTTGGCGATGTAGAGCCGGTCGCCGAACAACTGGGTCAGCAGCTTGATGTACGGGGTTTCGCCGCAGCCGGCGCACGCGCCGCTGAATTCAAAGAGCGGCTGCAGGAGCTGCAGGTCCTTCACCTGTCCGTGCGAGAGCTTACTGCGATCCACCTCAGGCAGGCCGAGGAAGAAGTCCCAGTTGGCCCGCTCCTGCTCGCGTAATGGAGCCTGGGGCGCCATGTTGATGGCCTTGTGGCTTACGTCGCTCTTGCTCTTCACCGGGCACACTTCCACGCAAACGCCGCACCCGGTGCAGTCTTCGGGAGCTACCTGCAAGGTGTAGCGATCCTGCTCCATGCCTTTCCACTTGGGCTTCGCCCACTGGAAGGTGGCCGGGGCGTCCGTGGCGAGGTCGGGGCTGTACACCTTGGCGCGGATGACCGCGTGCGGGCACACCATCACGCATTTGCCGCACTGGATGCACAGGTCCTTGTCCCATACGGGGATGAATTGCGCGATGTTGCGCTTTTCCCATTGCGCGGTTGCGGTGGGAAAGGCGCCGCCCGGCGGGATGGCGCTGACGGGTAGGCTGTCGCCGTGTCCGGAGGCGATCTGTCCCAGGACGTTGTGCACAAAGACGGGCGCCTTCGAGGGAATGACCCCCTCTATGTCGAACCCGGAGGTTGACGCCGATGGTACGTCGACCTTCTCAAGGTGCGCCAGCGCGTGGTCTACGGCAGCGAAGTTCTTTTGGACGACGGCTTCGCCGCGCTTGCCATAGGTCTTCTGGATGGCTTTCTTGATCTGCGCGATCGCCTCTTCCCGCTTGAGTACGCCGCTGATGGCGAAGAAGCAGGTCTGCATGATGGTGTTGATGCGGGTGCCCATGCCGGCTTCGCGCGCCACCTTGTATCCATCGATCACGTAGAAGTCGATCTTCTTGCGGACGATCTCTTCCTGGGCCGTTCTGGGCAGGTGATTCCACACGTCGGCCGCAGAGTGAGGAGAGTTCAGCAGGAACACGGCTCCGGGAATCGCCGGCTCGAGGACATTGATCTTCTCGAGGAAGCTGAAGTTGTGGCAGGCGACGAAGCTTGCCCTGGAGATGAGGTAGCTGGAGCGGATGGGATGGGGGCCGAAGCGCAGGTGCGAGGTGGTCATGGAGCCCGACTTCTTGGAGTCGTAGACGAAGTAGCCCTGGGCGTAGTTGTCGGTCTGGTCGCCGATGATCTTGATGGAGTTCTTGTTGGCGCCGACGGTGCCGTCGGATCCGAGGCCGTAGAAGAGGGCCCGGACGGTACGCGGCTCCTCGGTGGAGAACTCCGGATCGTAGGAGAGGCTGGTGTGCGATACATCGTCATCGATGCCGATGGTGAAGTGGTTCTTGGGCGCGGGCTTCTTCAGCTCGTCGTAGATGCCCTTGACCATGGCAGGGGTGAACTCTTTGGACGACAGCCCGTAGCGGCCGCCTATTACGATGGGCCTGGCGAAGGGCAGGGAATCGGCATTCTCCGCCAGCACGGTGACGATGTCCTGATAGAGGGGCTCTCCGGCTGCGCCCGGTTCCTTGCAGCGGTCGAGGATTGCGAGCGCCTTCACGGTTGCGGGCAGGGCTTTCAGAAAGGCGCTTGCGTCGAAGGGCCGATACAAGCGAACTTTCAGCAGCCCAACCTTCTGGCCGATCCGGTTCAGAGCATCGACGGTCTCTTCCGCCGCTTCCGCACCGGAGCCCATGATCACGATCACGCGCTCCGCATCGGGCGCGCCGTAGTAGTCGAACAGATGGTAGGCGCGGCCGGTGAGAGAGGCGAAACGATCCATGACCTGTTGCACGATTCCGGGAACCGCCGCGTAGTAAGGAGAGCAGGCCTCGCGCGCCTGGAAGAAGACGTCGGGGTTCTGGGCGGTGCCGCGGATGATGGGGCGATCGGGGCTGAGGGCATTCTGCCGGAACTTGATGATGTGGCTGTCATCGACCATGCCGCGGATGGTCTCATCGCTGATGGGGAAGATCTTGCCGACCTCGTGCGAGGTGCGGAAGCCATCGAAGAAGTGGATGAAGGGAATGCGCGACTCCAGTGTGGCGGTCTGGGCGATGAGGGCGAGGTCCGCAACCTCCTGCACGGAGTTGGAACTCAGCATGGCCCAGCCGGTCGCACGGCACGCCATGACGTCGGAGTGGTCGCCGAAGATGGAGAGCGCGTGCGTGGCGAGGGTGCGGGCGGTCACGTGCATGGTGGCCGGGGTCAGTTCGCCGGCGATCTTGAACATGTTGGGGATCATCAGCAGCAGGCCCTGCGATGCGGTGAACGTGGTGGCGAAGGCCCCGGCCTGCAGCGCTCCGTGGAGGGCGCCGGCGGCGCCCCCTTCGCTCTGCAGCTCTTCCACGATGGGGAGCGCACCCCAGATGTTCTTTTTCCCCTCGGAGCGCCACTGATCGGCCCACTCGGCCATGGGCGAGGAGGGAGTGATGGGGTAGATCGCGACCACTTCGGAGAGGCGATAGGCGACCGACGCGGCGGCCTCGTTCCCATCCATAATGACCATTTGCTTTTCGCTCATTGGATACAAGTCCTCACAGCGCATCGGCGCGGGATATCGGGTCACGGCGGCTGATGCAAGCACACGCCGGAGCACCGCAAATCTGCTACCGTGAGTCTCTTCCCGAGGGGTCTCTGTCGCTGTGATGCGAGACACATGCAGCCGCGTCAATCCCGCAATGTGGAACCGAATTCCGAGCGATGATTGGGGCTTAGAGCTCCTAAACGCCCGCGGGAACGCGGCGTGTCAGCTGCTGCGGCGTTGAATGGCCAGGACGGTCAGATCGTCGAAGAGGGAGCCTCCCTCGATGAAGGACTTCAGATCTTCGAGGCAAGCGGCGATCAGTTGCGGAGGCTGGCTGCTGCGCTGCTGGTGGACGAAGCGGCTGATGCGTTCGACCCCATACTCCTCGCCGGCGCTGCTGGCCTCGGAGAGACCATCGGTGTAGAGGAAGAGGGTGTCGCCCGGCTGGAGCCCGAGGCGGGTGGCAGGGAACTCGCCTTCGGCAAACATGCCGATGGGCAGGCCCATGGAGTCCACTGGAACGGCGCCGCTGCCGGTGGCCACGATGGCGGGGCAATGGCCGGCGTTGTAGATCTCGATCTCGCCCGCGTCTCCGGCGATGCCGCACACGAGAGTGGCGTACTGGCCGGCCATGGCGCTTTCGCAGAGGACGCGGTTGGCCTGGGCCACGATCTGGGCGAGAGGCAGGCGCAGGCCGGTGAGGCTGCGGAAGAGCGCGTGGAGCTGGGCCATCAACATGGAGGCGGCTACGCCCTTGCCGGAGACGTCGCCCAGGACGAAGAAGAGCTGCCCGTCGTAGGGAATCAGGTCGCAGTAGTCGCCGCTCACCGGGCCATGCGGAGCGTAGTGATAGCAGGTCTCCCAATCGCCGGTGCGCAGATTGGCCTGGGGCAGGAGATTGCGCTGCACGTCGGCGGCGAGATCGAGGTCGCGTTGCAGGGCGGTGCGCTGGGGCGGCGTGAGGTGATCGAGGCAGTAGCGGCAGAGGGGATTGGCGATCAGGCGATCCTGCTCGATGGTGTCGTGGCACTCCTCGCAGAAGCCGTAGGTGCCATCGTCCATGCGCTGCAGCGCGGAGTCGACCTCGCGCAGAAGGGTTGAAAGCTTGCCGTTCTGGGGAGCCAGCCCGAGGGCCTGCTGGAGGCGTTCTTTTCTCTTCTCGAGCTGACTCTGCAGGAAGGAGATTTCCAGGGTGGCCACAAGCTTATCCTCGCTTTGCCATTCTAGATGCGGGAGAGGCGGGGAAGCTTCGATTTTTGAGGGTCATGGGCGGGTGAGCAAGGAGCGGACCAGCGTGTCGGCCAGCCATGCCTGGTACCGCTGCGAACTCCAGCCGCGCTCGCGCACGAGCATGCGGTAAAGGTCGCCGCCGGTGAGGGTCCAGAGGATATCGCGGGCCTGCCGGGAGGTGAGTTCGGGCAGGATCCTTCCGGCTTCGCGCAGCGAGTCGATCATGGACTTCTGCCGTTCATAGCGCAGGCACTCGCGTTCTTCTTCCAATTGGGCGAGTTCGGGGGCAACCACGCCCGCGCCCCGCAGCAGCTCGAACGTGGCTGACTGCGCATCATGGATCTTGCGGGCGATGCCGGCCGCCTTGCGCAGGCGCCGTTCGGGATCGGGCTCGCTCATGGCGTCGCGAACGATGTCGTCGTAGTCGGGCCCGAAGGTGGTTTGATTGAGCAGCTCGCGGAGGATGCCGGTCTTGGACCCGAAGACGGCGTAGACGGTCTGGGTGGATACGCCGGCGCGTTGCGCAACCGCCTCGATGGTCATTCCGGTGTAGCCATCGCTTTCCAGCAGGCGGCGGGCGCCCTCGACGATGCGGCGGCGCGTCTCGGCGGCCTGGCGTTCGCGGAGCGGAGAGCGGTATTCCTGTCTGGTCTTTTTCATCGTCTGCAAAAAATATAGCAACCTTTATTCAGTAGAGTTATCTCTACTGAATGTACGGAGCGCTTTCAGAGGCATGAATCGGAGAGAGTTCAACATTGCGCTGGCGTGGGCCTGGGGATCGCTGGCCCTGGGCATCCCGGCAACTGGACAGAGAACAGGAGAAAGGAAGAGGACCATGCAGTCGCCCATGATTGTTGATCTAGAGGCAAACCCGAACCTTCAGTTCCGGATCGACGCGTTCAAGATTCCGGCGGCGTCACGCGAGGAGTTTGAAGCGGCGATGCGGCGGAATCTCGCCTTTTTGGAGAAGCTGCCCGGCTTTCTTCACCACATGGTCTTTGAAAAGACCAGCGGCCCGACCGAGTTCAACCTGGTGACGATCGCGGTGTGGGAGAGCGCCGAAGCCATTGCGGCGGCGGGCGAGAAGGTGCGCGCCTATTACCAGAGCATCGGGTTCGATGTGCAGGCCACGCTGACGCGGCTGGGCATCACGGCATCGCTTGGCTACTACAACGCGCCTGCAAACCTGCAGTAGCTGCCGGCGGGAGATCAGACTTCTGGCACGGGAGGGAATTTGAAGATGGATACAGCTGCATCGCTGCGTCTATTTGTACTGGGAGCGACCGGCCGCACCGGGCAGGAGATCGTGGAAGAGGCGCTGGCGCGCAATCATCGGGTGACGGCGCTGGTGCGGTCTCCGGAGAAGATCGGCGTTCCGCGCGAGGGCTTGACGGTGGTTCGCGGCAATCCTCTGGATGCGGGCGCGATTGCCTCGGTTCTTGGCGGGCACGATGCCGTGCTGTCGGCGATCGGACCGCCCGGCGTGGGCCCTTCGACGGTGACCAGCGCCTGCGCGCGTGCCGCCATCACGGGCATGCGGGCGGCGGGTGTGCGGCGGCTGCTGGTGGTGGGCGTTGCCATGCTGTTTGACGATGGGGGAGCGCTGGCCCGCCTGTTGCGTTCGACACTGCTGCGCAACGTTGCGCAGGATTCGGCGAGGATGGAAGAGATGGTGCAGGCCAGCGGCCTTGATTGGACGATTGTGCGACCGCCGCGCCTGACGAACGGCGCAGCGCGGGGGCAGTACGGAGTCGCGGATGATCATCTGCCGCCTGGATCGGGAGGAGGAGCCGCCAAGATCAGCCGCGCCGATGTGGCGCACTTCCTCCTGAGAGAGGCCGAACGCCCGCAACACGTGCGGCGCGTTGCGGGCGTGGCTTACACGAGAGGCGCGTAGGGCCGGGGGCGGGCCGGATCGTGCAAAAAAGGCCAAAGCCCCATGCCGTGGTTCGTGCGCGCGGCGTGGGGCTTAGGGCTGCTGTTGGGTTGTATGTGGAGTGTTGGTTTACTTCTCGGCAGTTGCCTGGGCTTTTGCGCCCCGGACAGCCGCCAGGAATGCGTGCGCCGATGCCGGAGGAGGAACCTTGCCGGTGAGAACCTCGCGCTCGGTGGTGTCAGCGCCATACACGGCCTTCATGGAGTCCTTGTCTTCGTGGACCGCGGCGCCGTTCAGAGTCAGCCCCGCGAATACGCCCTTGGCGCGCGAGTAGGTCAGGATTTCGGCGTTCATCTTCCAATCGGTGTCGGCGGAGGCATGACGTCCAACCGGGCCGGCCGCTGCCGAGGCGTCGGCTCCGATCTTGAACTTGCTGTCGAGCAGGTGTTCCATGCCCTTGTCATTCTGAACGATCATGACCAGGTCGATGCCCTCGACGCCGATCTGCAGGCCCCAGCTTCCGCCCTCGACGGAGAAGAAGGCCGGTGCGCTCCAGCCATTGGCAGTGCGGCACGTCGCCACGCCGCGGCCGCCCTCGGCGCCGAACACGAAGCCGCCTTTCACCATATGGGGGACAACGGCAACGCACTTGGCGTGATCAAGAACCTCTTCGGGAATGCCTTTATCGCCCGAGGCCATGATGGTGTGCAGTACGTCCGCAGCCTTGTCGAGGCGATCAGTTGCTGCTTCGCGGGGTGTTGTGTCGCCTGCGGCCCATGCCAGGCTGGCAACGCCCAGCACCGCGGTCATCACTGTGATTTTCTTTTTCATGGACTTTCTCTCCTCGCGTTGGAACAAACGGGAACTTCTGAGTACGGGCAATCGCTACCCGCCAATCTGCCGCAGCGCAGGCTTTTCGTAGCGCCATAACTGCTATTGAGTTAAATGACATCCGGAGTCCAATGGTTGCCCGGATGGGTAGTTGCCTGAGTGCTTCCGGCTCACGAAACTTTCGCGGAATCAGGAATTTGGGTAGCTGCGGCGCGTTGTGCAGTATGCTTGCTTTTCATAGGTGAGATTACGTGGAACTCTCTTCTGCAACCGGTCGCAGGCGGATTTCGGTGCGCGTCTGCGGAGTCGTGCAGGGGGTTGGATTCCGCCCCTTCGTTTACCGGATTGCAAGCGATGGCCGATTGGCGGGACACATCGGCAACGACACCGATGGCGTGACGATCGAGGTGGAAGGGAGCAGCGACGAGGTCACGCGATTTCTCACGCGGTTGCGCGAGGAAGCGCCGCCGATGGCGCGGATCGACTCGATCGAGGTGGGGGAGCTCCCGCCGACGGGCGAAGCGGGGTTTTCGATCGTCGAGAGCCTGGTGCTGGGGCGCGTGAGCACGGGTATCCCGGCGGACGCGGCAACCTGCGCTGATTGCCGGCGCGAACTGATGGATCCCTACGACAGGCGCTATCGCTATCCTTTTCTGAACTGCACTAACTGTGGCCCTCGCTTCACCATTACCGGCAGCATTCCCTATGACCGTCCGCAGACTTCGATGGCGGTCTTCCCCATGTGCGCCGCGTGCCAGGCGGAGTACGACGATCCGCGGAATCGCCGCTTTCATGCGCAGCCCAATGCGTGCGCGCAGTGCGGGCCGCATGTGTGGTTGTGTGACGCCGATGGCCTTGAGATTCCGTCAGACGATCCGATCACCGCTTGCATCGATCGATTGATGGCGGGCGCGATCGTGGCGATCAAGGGGGTGGGCGGATTTCACCTCGGCGTGGACGCAACGAATGAGCCGGCGGTGATGCGGCTGCGGGAGAGGAAGCGACGCCAGGGGAAGCCGCTGGCGGTGATGGTGCGCGATCTGGAGGTGGCGCGGGAGCTTTGCGAACTTAGTGAGGACGAGATGGGCCTGATGCTCTTGCCGGCGAGGCCGATTGTGTTGGCGCGGTCGAAGGACGCCAATGGCATCGCCCCATCGGTCGCGCCGGGGGTTCCGTGGCTTGGGGTGTTTTTGCCGTACGCGCCGCTGCAGCACCTGTTGTTCGCTGACGACCGCGTGCGCGCCCTGGTGATGACCTCCGCGAACCTGAGTGAAGAGCCGATCGCGATTGACAATGACGAGGCCCGCGCGCGGCTCGGCGCAATCGCCGATGCATTCCTGATGCACAATCGCGAGATTCTGCAGCGCTGTGACGATTCCGTTGTGGCGGTTGTCGATGGAGCGCCGCAGCTTTTGCGAAGGGCACGCGGGTTCGTACCCCTCGCGGTGGAGTTGCCCATCGATGCGCCCCCGCTACTGGCAGTCGGCGGCCATCTGAAGAGCGTGTTCACGCTTGCGCGCGGGCGATTTGCCTATCAGAGTCAGCACCTGGGCGATCTTGAATCGCTTTCATCGCTCGGCTTCTTTGAAGAGTCCCTGGCGCACTTGATGCGCACCTTCGAGATTGAGCCGGAGGCGGTTGCTCACGACATGCATCCCGGTTACATGTCCACGTCATGGGCCCGGACGTGGGCGGAAGCGCGGGGCTTGCCGCTGATCGCAGTCCAGCATCATCACGCGCACATCGCCGCGTGCATGGCCGAACATGCGACGGAGGGGCCGGTGATTGGGCTGTCGCTGGATGGAACCGGCTACGGGACCGACGGGCATATCTGGGGCGGGGAGGTGCTGGTGTGCTCGCTGCGCGAGTTCACGCGCTTTGCTCATCTTGACTACGTGCCGATGCCGGGCGGCGATGCGGCTGTGCGAGAGCCATGGCGCATGGCATTCGGCCACCTGCACGCTGCCGGGCTGGATACAGGGGCGGGTCCCATGTTGAGCCTGTTGGGCGGGACCGCCCAGGAGACGCGCGTGCTGACCCAGATGATTGAGCGCAAGATTAACGCCCCGCTCACGTCGAGTCTCGGGCGGCTCTTCGACGCGGCGGCAGCGGTCATTCTGGGCCGGCGCAAAGTGGACTACGAGGCGCAGCCCGCGATCGAGCTGGAAGGGATCGCCGCAGAGGAACCGGATGACGCGGCTCCGTACCCGATCGCGCTGGAGAGCGGCGAATGGCCACGTGAGCCTGCGCGACTGAACGTGCATGCGCTATGGCGCCAGATGCTGCAGGAGTTGAAGACCGGCGTGCCTAAAGCGCGGATTGCCGCATCCTTTCACTCCGGCATTGCGCACGGCTTCGCGCAGGCAGCGGGTGCTGCGCGAGAGGCCACAGGAATCGATACCGTGGTGCTGAGTGGGGGCGTGATGCACAACCGGCGCTTGACCCGGCTGCTGCGCCGGGAGTTGGAGACTCAGGGGTTCCGGGTGTTGCGGCACCGCAGCGTGAGCCCCGGTGATGGCGGGCTCAGCTATGGGCAGGCGGCGGTGGCCGCGGCGATTCTGCGCGCGCGCTAACCCAGCTTGACCAGTTGTTCTGCTTCGACGCGCGGGCCCAGGATGGAGATACGGGGAATGCGGCCGCGAACCATGGCTACTTCGTCGCAACGATGAAGACGCGGGCAGACCTGGCAGTCTTTGAAGATCTTGTCGGGCAGATCGGTCTTGTCTTCGACCGTGCGAAACCCGTACTTGAAGAAGAAGTCGGGGATGCGGGTGAACAGACAAACGGATGCGATCCCGTGTTCCTCGGCTTCGTCAATCAAGGCGTTCAGAATGCGCCCGCCCGCGCCCTGGCCCTTGGCCTCAGGCTTCACCACAATCGAACGGACCTCAGAGAGGTGCGGCCCATACAGGTGTAGAGCGCCGCAGCCGAGAAACACGCCCGCGTCTGACTCGGCGACGGTGAAGTCGCGAATGTTCTCGCAGATCTCCGCGAAGGGGCGCTTGAGGAGGGTGCCGTCGCCGGAGAGGGAGTTCACCAGGTCGTAGACATTGGAGGCGTCCTGGAGCCGCGCCTTACGCACCTGCATGGACACTCTCCCGGGCGGGCGCGGTCAGTGCGGCGACGCGCGCCGCGGCTTCGGCCAGTGCCTGGCGGACGCGGTTGCGGGCAGTCCCGCCGATCACGTCATGACAGTCGAGTGTTGCGCGCAGCGTCACGGCGTCGAAGAAGTCCGGCCCAAACTCGGGACCGAACTGGTGCAGTTCTTCCAGGGAGAGCTCGCCGAGTTCGACGCCCTTCTCTAAGGCGTAGCGCACGGCATTGCCGATCTTCTCATGCGCTTTGCGGAAGGGAACTCCTTTGTGAACGAGATAGGTGGCCGCGGCCATGGCGTTCAGGTAACCGGACTCGGCGGCGGCTTGCATCCGCTGGAAGTTGAACTGGAGCGCACCGGTGAAGCGCGCGACGAGGTTCAACATCTGCGGAACGAACTCCACCGCAAACGCCGGTTCCTGAGTTTCCTGCATGTCTTTATTGTAGGCGAGGGGAAGGCCCTTGAGCTGGAGTGTGACGGCCTCGGCGGCGCCGTGGATGCGGCCTACCTTGGCGCGCAGTAGCTCGGTGAGGTCCGGGTTCTTCTTCTGCGGCATGGCGCTGGAGCCGGTGGAGAAGGCCTCGGGGAGATGAACGAAACCGAACTCCGCGGTGGCGAAGAGCGTGATCTCTTCTGCGAAGCGGCTGGCGTGCAGACCGACGAAGCTGAGGGCCTGCAGATATTCGAGGACGAAGTCGCGGTCGCTGGTAGCGTCCATCGAATTCGCGGTGGGTGCGGTAAAGCCGAGCTCACGCGCCGCGATGGTGCGATCGAGAGCGAGGGTTGCCCCGGCGACGGCTCCGGAGCCGAGGGGGCAATAGTTCAGGCGGGCGGCACAGTCGCGCAGGCGGGAGATGTCGCGCAGCAGCATCTCGGCATACGCGAGCAACCAATGCGCTACGAGGACCGGCTCGGCGCGCTGCAGGTGCGTATAGCTGGGCATGACGGCATCGCCGGCTGCCTGGGCTTGCGCCACGAGCGCCGCGGCCCAGGCGGCGAGGCCCTGGATGGTGGACTCGATCTGCGCGCGCACATAGAGGCGCAGGTCGGTTGCGATCTGCTCGTTGCGGCTGCGGCCAGTGTGCAGCTTGAGGCCCAACGACCCGACGCGTTCCACCAGCGACAGCTCGACGAAGTGATGAATGTCTTCGGCGACGGGGTGCTCGCGGACGGTGGCCTTGCCATTGGCAGAGGCGTGATCGGCGGCGATGGCGTCGAGCGCCGCGCGGATCTGGGCGGTCTCGCTTTGCGTGATAATGCCCGCTGCGTGGAGAGCCGATGCATGTGCTTTGCTGGCAGCGACTTCCTGCGGGAGCAGCCGCCAGTCAAAGACGATGGAGCGCTGCCACTGCTCGAACTCAGTGTCGAGCGGCTCGCGGAAGCGGCCCGACCACATCTTTCCGGATTGTTGTTCGTTCGACATCTACTTGATCTTCTGTCTCTTTAGATTTTTGCAGGCCAGCCTACTGCTTCTCCGGGCTGTTCTTGAGCTGGGGCATCTCCGCACCCTGGCTCAGCGTGAGGAGGCCGGTTGCCGCGTAGGTAAGAAGCTTGTCGCGCGTGTCGGTAATGTCCAAGTTGCGCATGGTGAGCTGGCCGATGCGGTCGCGCGGCGAGAAGGTGGACTCGGTCTTTTCCATACTGAGCCGCTCGGGATGGAAGGTCAGGTTGGGCGACTCGGTGTTCAGGATCGAGTAGTCGTTGCCGCGGCGCAGCTCGAGCGTGACCTCGCCGGTGACGGGCTTGGCGACCCAGCGCTGAGCCGACTCGCGCAGCATGATGGCCTGCGGATCGAACCAGCGGCCCTGGTAGAGCAGGCGGCCGAGCTTGCGGCCGTTCTCACGGTAGGTCTCGATGGTGTCTTCGTTGTGGATGCCGGTGATCAGGCGCTCATACGCGATATACAGCAGCGCCAGGCCGGGAGCTTCATAGATGCCGCGGCTCTTGGCCTCGATGATGCGGTTCTCGATCTGGTCGGACATGCCCAACCCGTGGCGGCCGCCAATGCGGTTGGCCTCGAGAAGGAGCTCGACGGGATCGTCGAAGTGCTTGCCGTTGAGGGCGACGGGGAAGCCCTCTTCAAAGCGGACTGTCACCTCTTCGCGCCGGACCTCGACGTCGTCGCGCCAGGAGGCGACACCCATAATGGGCACGACGATCCGGATGGAGGACGAGAGGTGCTCCAGGTCCTTGGCCTCGTGCGTCGCGCCGAGAATATTCGAGTCCGTCGAGTACGCCTTCTCTGCCGACATCTTGTAGGCGAAGCCGGAGCGCTGCATGAAGGCCGACATCTCCGCCCGGCCGCCGAGTTCGTCGATGAACGCCGCGTCGAGCCACGGCTTGTAGACCTTGAGGTCGGGATTCACCAGCAGGCCGTAGCGATAGAAGCGCTCGATGTCATTGCCCTTGAAGGTGGAGCCGTCGCCCCAGATGTTGACCTCGTCTTCCTTCATGGCGGAGACCAGCATGGTGCCGGTGACGGCGCGGCCGATGGGCGTGGTGTTGAAGTACGTGACGCCCGCGGTGCTGATGTGGAAGGCGCCGGATTGCAGTGCCGCGATGCCCTCGCGGACGAGCGGGCCACGGCAATCGATCAGCCGAGCCTTCTCCGCGCCGTACTCGAGGGCCTTGCGCGGGATCTCATCGTAGTCGGCTTCATCGGGCTGCCCGAGATTGGCGGTATACGAATAAGGACGCGCCCCCTTTTGCTTCATCCAGTGCAGCGCGGCGGAGGTGTCGAGCCCGCCGGAGAAGGCGATGCCCACCTTCTCGCCGACCGGGAGTGATTCAAGAATGACCGACATGCGCAGAGATCCTCAATGACCTTTCCATGCTGGGAGCCGGAGACCGGCAATTAAAAGCTGAAGTTCTTCACGTTCGACAACCCGCCGAGCAGCAGCAGCAACAGCGCCTTCTGCGCGTGCATGCGATTCTCGGCCTGATCGAAGACGATGGACTGCGGGCCGTCCAGAACCGCGTCGGTCACTTCCGCATTGCGCCGCGCGGGCAGGCAGTGCATGAAGACCGCGTTCTCCCGCGCCTTGCCCATCAGCGCTTCATTCACCTGGAACGGGCGGAAGATGGGCGCGCGCTTGGTCGACTCGTGCTCCATGCCCATGCTCACGCACACGTCTGTATACACCGCGTCGGCGTTCTCGACGGCGACCTGTGGATCCTGCAGCAGCTTCACCTCGCATCCGTTGGCCTCGGCGATCTCGCGCGCCTTGGTGACGATCTCGATGTCCGGCGAGTAGCCGCGCGGAGTCGCGACGGTCACGTTGGCTCCGAGCTGCGCGCCGGTCATCATCAGCGAGTGGCATACGTTGTTGCCGTCGCCGACATAGGTGAAGTTCAGACCCGTAACAGAGCCGAAGTGCTCTTCCAGCGTCATGAAGTCCGCCAGCGCCTGGCAGGGATGTTCGAAGTCCGAGAGCGCATTCACCACCGGCACGCGCGCGCGGGCCGCCATCTCCGTGATGGTGTCATGCGCGTAGGTGCGCAGCACGATGATGTCGACCCAGCGCTCCACGTTGCGCGCCACGTCGGCAATGGACTCGCGCTCGCCCAGCGGCGAACTGGTGTGGTCCACAAAGATGGCGTTGCCGCCCAGGGTGCTGAACCCAGCTTCAAAGCTGAGGCGCGTGCGCAGACTGGCCTTCTCAAACATCAGCACCATCTGCTTGGCATCCAGAGCATTGCGATACGCGCGCGGATCACGCTTGACGTGATGGCCGAGCTTCAGGATGGCGCGCACCTCCGCACTGGAGAGATCGGCGATGGAGCAAAGGTCTTCCCCGGCCAGCCGCGCTGCGGCATTCAAGATATCGGGATCGTTTTGAACGGGCACGGCGGATTCCCGCTGTTCCACGGTGGTTTTGCTAGCCACGGCTCTGTCCTCCTGCGGCGGAAGTGTTCTGCGCGCCGCTGAATGCGGCCGCGTGCTGGGTAAAGATCTCGTCCAGCGCCGCCACCGCCGTATCGACGTGGGCGCGCTCCAGGGTAAACGGCGGCAGGAAACGCAGCACCGTGTCGCTGGTGCAGTTGATAATGATGTGCCGCTTGAGCATCTCGGCCACCGTGAGCTTGCCAAGGTCGGCCGAGTCGAGTTCGACCCCGATCATCAGACCCTTGCCGCGCACCTCCACGATCGCTTCGTGCTTCGCGGCCAATCCGCGCAGCTGCGCCATGAAGTACTCGCCCAGCTCAGCCGCATGCGCAAGCAGCTTCTCCCGCTCAATTGTGTCGATGACCGCAATGGCCACTGCGCATGCCAGCGGGCCGCCGCCGAACGTGGTGCCGTGCATCCCAGCATGAATGGCGCGCGCCGCTTCTTCCGCGCAGACCACCGCGCCCAGGGGGATGCCTCCGGCCAGTGGTTTCGCCAGTGTGGTGACGTCCGGCTGAATCCCGTACTGCTGATAAGCGAACCACTTTCCGGTGCGGCCCATTCCCGCCTGAATCTCGTCGATGATCAGAAGCGCGCCGGTTGACGAGGCCAGTTTACGTGCCTCCGCCAGGAACTCATGGCTGACAGGCCGCACGCCGCCTTCGCCCTGGATCGCTTCCACCAGGATGGCGCAGACCTCGTGCGAGAACTTCGCGCGCAGATCGGCAACATCGTTGAAGCGCACGAACTCCACGCCGGGGACCACGGGACCGAACGGCTCGCGGTACTTGGCCTTGTGCGTGGTCGAGACTGAACCAAAGGTGCGTCCGTGGAAGCTCTGCTCCAGCGCCAGGAACTTCGTGCCGATCTCCCGGCCTTCACTGCGCAACAGCCCCGCATGCGCGCGCGCCAGCTTCATCGCGCCTTCCCATGCCTCGGTGCCGGTGTTGGCAAAGAAGACGCGGTCGAGGCCGGTGCGCTCCGTCAGGCGCAGCGCAAGCTCTGCCTGCCCCTCGTGATAGAAGAGGTTCGAGGTGTGGATGAGCGCGCGGCTCTGGGCGGCGATGGCCTGCTCGATTGCCGGGTGGCCGTAGCCCAGCGCATTCACGCCGATCCCGCTCAACAGATCCAGGTATCGCTCGCCGCCTTCATCCACCAGGTAGACGCCCTCGCCGCGAACAAACAGAATGGGATTGCGTTCGTAGGTTTGCAGCAGAAGCCGCGATTCGGCGGCGCGAATTTGATCCAGTTTCGACAAGGCTCTTCTCCTTAGGCCACCATCACTTCAGTTCCATGAGCTACGCGCGAGGTGCAGAGGTCGGGCAGGGAACCGGCCGCCTCCGCGGGCAGAATGCGCACGCGCTTCACGCCGTTCAGCAGCGCTTCGCGGCAGGCACCCAGCTTGGGAAGCATGCCGCCGGTAATAATCGCGGTCTTGGCCATCTCCGCAATCTGATCGATCGAGAGCCAGCGCATCACCTCGCCGTTGCTGCCGCGCACCCCGGGCACGTCGGTCAAAAACACCAGCGCGTCGGCCCGGCAGGCAATGGCGCAGGCCGCTGCCATCTCATCGGCATTCACGTTGTAGTACTCGCCGTCGAAGCCCAGCGCCATCGACGAGATTACCGGAACACCGCCGAGCTGCCAGATTGCCTCCAGCCAGCGTGGGTCGCTCGCGGCGATCTCACCCACAAAGCCCAGGTCCGGTGAGGTCCTTTTCTTGCGCGCGCGAAACACGAGCCCGTCGCCGCCCGACATGCCAATCGCTGGCTGGCCCAGCGCGCCCAGGGCGGCAACCAGGCCTTTATTCACTTTGCCGGCCAGCACCATCAGAGCGGTATCGCGCGTCTCCGCATCGGTCACGCGCAGGCCATTCACAAACTCGCTCTGCTTGCCCAGCGCCTTGAGCGTGCGGGTAAGCTGCACGCCGCCGCCGTGGACAACCGCCACCTGGTTGCCGTCGCGCACCAGCTCCGCAATCGCGCGCATCGAGCCTTCCAGAAGTGCCGGAGTCTCGAGCCCTGCCCCGCCCAGCTTCACCACGTACTTCATTCCAGGCCCTCCGACTCTTCCCAGCCAAGCATCACGTTTAGATTCTGCACCGCCTGCGAGGATGCTCCCTTGAGCAGGTTGTCCAGACAGCTCACAATCACTGCGCGCGAGCCATCCGGAGACAATTGAAATCCGATGTCCGCGTAGTTAGTCCGCACCACGTGCTGAATCTGGGGCAGGCCGTGCTCGTGCAGCCGCACCATAGGGCTCTGTCCCAGGAAAGCGCGATAGGCGTGCAGGACCGCGGCGCGTTTCTGCGGCGTCCGGAACTTTACATAAATGGTGGAGAGAATGCCGCGCGGAATGGGCAGCAGGTGCGGCGTAAAGATGATGGAGTCCGCGCCGATACTGATCTGCTCCAGCAACTCGCCGGTATGGCGATGAGTAAAGACTCCGTAGGCTGACAAGTTGTCCGCCGCATACATGAAATGCGTCTTGGGAGTGGGGGCCTTTCCCGCACCGCTCACACCGCTCTTGGAGTCGGCGATGATTCCATATTCGGTGTCGAGGAGCCCCGCGGCGACCAGCGGCTTGAGCGCCAGGATCACCGATGTCGCGTAACAGCCGGGATTGGCCACCAGCTTCGCCCCGGCAATCGCGCGGCGATGCAACTCCGGCATACCATAGACGGCCTGCTGCTGGATCTCCTCGGCCTTCGCCGAGCCCTCATCTTCAAAGGCGTACACGGCGCGGTTGGCCGCTTCCTTCAACCGCCACGCGCCGCTCAGGTCGATCACACGGATTCCGCGCGCCAGCGCCTCCGGCACCCACGAGCGCGATTGTTCGTGAGGCGTTGCCAGGAAAAGAACCTGAACATCGAGGTCCGACAGCAGTTCCCACGAAAAGGGCTTGAGGCGGAGATCGCCGCTGCCCCGGCTATCGGTCAGTTCGGGGTGAATCTCGCCTAATGGAATTCCTCCGCGCTCCGCATCCCTCTCATCCACGCGCCCGGCAAAGACCGGCGGCGTGCCCTTCAGGCGCGGGTGATGCAGCAGAAGCCGCGCCAGCTCCGCCCCGGCATAGCCCGTCACTCCAATTACCGCAGTCTGGATCGCATCGCTCATGATTCCAAAATAGCCCTCAGCCGCGACTCCACCTCGGTGGCATGACGCGCGTCTTCGCAAATCACCAGAACCGTGTCGTCGCCGGCGATCGTGCCCACTACCTCCGGCCACTCTTCATAGTCAATGGAAGCAGCCACCGGTTGCGCGCCGCTCATCACCGTGCGCACCACAACCTGGTTCATGGCCCGGCGCACCTGCAAACCAAAGCTCTCCAACACTTCTTCTACCGCGGGACGGCCGTTGGCCGCGTGTCCGCCGTTCCCGTTTCCATTCGGCAGCCTATACCCGTCCGGCCCCTTGGAGATCTGGAGTTCGTGAATATCTCGCGAAAGAGTGGCCTGGGTGACCTCAAATCCGCGGCGGCGCAGCTTGCGGCGCAACTCGTCCTGATTGGTGACGGGCGCACTCCCCACCAGCTCTCGTATCGCATTGTGCCGCTGATATTTGATTCCCAACCTTCTCTGACGCCAAAGTGAAAAGCGCGGCCCGCATGGAGCGGCCGCACTCGCATAAATATACAACGGAATGTATAACTATGCAAAGAGGATTCTTCCTCGGAAATCCCCCCAAACGCCTTGCCGTCGCGGACATCCCCGCAAGTTTCCGGGCGGGGATAGGAATTGAGTCTGCGCCCTCGCGCAAACCCTGGGCAGGGCCGTCCGCATCTCGGAATTTACTTGCAAAGGTCGTATAGTTACTCATGGGCTTCTCTCGCCATTCTCCAGATATCGTTATTACCGAGCGCCAGGACAATTCGCGTCCGCGGGAGTACCCGGCGCCGTTTCCTGCCCATCTCAGAGATACCCTCGTGGACCCGAGATTCGATCAGGAGTCCTGCGGCGTGGGATTTGTGGCCCACCTCTCGGGCGAAGCCTCGCGGACCATCCTGAATCATGCGCTCACCGCTCTCGCACGGCTTGAGCACCGCGGGGCGGTTGCCGCGGACGGAAAGTCAAGCGACGGCGTAGGCGTCACCACCGCTGTCCCGCGGGCGTTCTTCCTGGCGGAGGCCGGCGTCGAGCTGCCCGAGTCGCAGACTTTCGGCGTGGGAGTTGTCTTCCTGCCTGAAGAGAGCAGCGCGCAGCGCGAGGAGATTGAAGCAGCGCTGGCCGCCCAGGATTGCCGGGTGCTGACCTGGCGTTCTGTGCCCGTGCGTCCGCAGGTGCTCGGCGAGATCGCCAACGCCGCTCGTCCCGAGATCTGGCACGTGCTCATCACCTCCGGCAGCGAAGTAGACTTCGATCGCCGCTTGTTTCTCGCTCGCAAGCAATTCGAAGCCTCGCAGCTGCCCGGCTATGTTTCGAGCATCTCGTCGCGGATCATGGTGTACAAGGCAATGTGCGCCGGGCGTCTGCTGGCAGAGTTCTACCCTGACCTGGCGCATCCCGAGTTCAAAACCCCATTTGCTATCTTTCACCAGCGCTACGCCACCAACGTCTTGCCAACATGGCATCGGGCACAGCCGCTGCGCACCCTGGCGCACAACGGGGAGATCAACACCGTCTGGGGGAATCGCGCTCGCATGGAAGCCCGTGCCGCCACGCTGCCGCTCGAACTGCACCCGGTGTTGAGCGAGGGCGGCTCCGACTCCACCTCTCTCGACGAGATCGTGGAGATGCTCTCTCACAACGGCCGCACCGTTGCCGAGGCGGTCCGCATGCTGTTGCCGCCGGCCAATCCGGGCAACAGCTCCTCCTTTCTGCAGTACAGCGGCGACTGCATGGAGCCCTGGGATGGTCCTGCCGCCCTTGCGTTCACTGACGGCGTCCAGGTGGGCGCAATTCTCGATCGCAACGGCCTCAGGCCCTGTCGATTCGCTCTGGATGACCAGGGTCTCGTGGTCGCCGGCTCGGAAGCCGGCCTCGTCGACATGGATCCCGAGCGCATCGTACACAGCGGCCGCCTCGGTCCGGGACAGATGATCGTCGCCGATCTCGAGTTCCACCGCTTTTTCGAGAACGAGGAGATCCTCCGCATCTTTGACCGCAAGCGCAACTACGAGGACCTGATCCGCGCCGATACGCCGCTCGAAGATTCCGAATACATGCCCGGCAAGCTGGAAGACGGGGTGCTGAACCGCTTTCACCACCGCTTCGGCTTCACCCGCGAAGACGTGCGCATGATTTTGGCGCCCATGGCGGCCGAGGGTAAAGACGCAGTCTGGTCCATGGGAGATGACACGGCTATTGCGCCGCTGGCGCGCGCGCCGCGCCCGCTCTACGCGTTCTTCCGCCAGCGGTTTGCCCAGGTCACCAATCCGCCCATCGATCCGCTGCGCGAGGCGGTGGTGCTGAAGATGCACACCCGTCTCGGACCCTGGCCGCACATTCTGGAACTGCGCGAGCCCCTGCCCGGGCTTTCCATGAAGACGCCGCTGATCACGCTGGCGCAGATGCACGCCCTCAAGATCGGCGATCACGCGCAGGGTGCAAACATGCCGCACGCCATCCTCCACTGCGTTTTCTCCGCGGAGACCTCTCTCGAGGTTGCCGTCGACATCCTCGCCGCCCGTGCCGTGGAGCTGGTCGGCAAAGGCGCCGCGCTTCTGGTTCTCACCGATCGCGATGCCTCGCCGGACGCGCTGCCGATTCCCATGGCCATGGCTACCGGCGCAGTCCACCAGGCCCTCACCAAGGCCGGTGTCCGCGCGGAGGTCGGCCTTGCCGTGGATGCGGGAGATTGCCGCGATGTCCACCACGTCGCCGTGCTTCTCGGCTTCGGCGCCGGCGCGGTCTGTCCCTGGCTCGCGCTCGAAACGGCGCGCCACCTGCAGGCCGAGCGAGGCGAAGAGAATCTGCTTCTGGCATTTGAACTGGGCCTCGCCAAGATCATGTCCAAGATGGGCATCAGCGTCGTCGACAGCTACCGCGGCGCGCACCTCTTTGACGCCGTTGGCCTCAGCCAGCACGTGGTCGACAAGTGCTTCCCCGGCGTGCCCGCGCCCATCGCTGGCGTCGGTTTCGAGGAGCTCGAAGCCTACGTCCGTCAGCTCTGGTCCGCGGCGCCGGCCAACACCGATCCGTCGCGCAACGGCAGCGGCGCAACCCCCGCGGTTGACCTGCCCGACTATGGCTTCATTCGCTTCCGCAAAGCCGAGGAAGCCGAGTCGCACGCATGGCAGCCCACCACCGTACGCGCGCTGCAAACCGTCGTCGGCTCCACGAAGCAGGGAACTGCCGTCGCGCTCGCCCCGTTCACGACGTTCTCCGCCCAGGCCGCCGAGCCGCAACCGACCTATCTGCGCGACCTGCTCGAGATTCGTCCCGCCGGCCCTCAGCTTGGGCTTGATCTCGTCGAGCCCGCCTCCAACATCACCCGCACCTTCATCGCCAGCGCCATGTCCTTCGGGTCTCTCTCGCCGGAGGCCCACCAGACCATCACGCAGGCCATGAACATGCTGGGCGCGCGCTCCAACACCGGAGAGGGCGGGGAAGACCCAGACGTCTACGCGCCTCTTGACGGGGGCCCCGCGCCGCTCAACAACAAGATCAAGCAGGTCGCCAGCGCCCGCTTCGGCGTCACGGCGGAATACCTCGCCCACGCCGAAGAGCTCGAGATAAAAATCGCTCAGGGCGCCAAGCCCGGCGAAGGCGGCCAGCTCCCCGGCCACAAGGTCACCGAGCTCATCGCGCGGCTGCGCCATGCCCAGCCCGGCATGCAGCTCATCTCGCCGCCGCCGCATCACGACATCTACTCCATCGAAGACCTCGCCCAGCTCATCTGGGACTTGAAGCGCGTCAATCCCCGCGCCGCCGTGGGCGTCAAGCTCGTCTCAGGATGCGGCGTCGGCACGATCGCCGCGGGCGTGGCCAAGGCCTACGCCGACTACATCGTCATCGCCGGACACTCCGGCGGCACGGGCGCCTCGCCGCTCTCCAGCATCAAGTACGCCGGCAATCCCTGGGAACTGGGCCTTGCCGAAGCCCAGCAGGTGCTCATCCAGAACGGACTCCGCGGCCGCGTGCGCCTTCGCACCGATGGCGGCCTTCGCACCGCCCGCGACATCGTCATCGCCGCGCTGCTCGGTGCCGACGAGTTCGCCTTTGGCACCTCCATCCTCGTCGCCCTCGGCTGTGACATGGCGCGCCAGTGTCACCTCAATACCTGTCCCACCGGAATCGCCACCCAGCGCCCCGACCTGCGCGCCAAATTCCGCGGCAGGCCCGAGCACGTGGTCCGCTTCCTCGAAGAGCTCGCCGCCGACGTCCGCCAACTCCTGGCCAAACTCGGCCTCCACTCCCTCGCCGAGGCCACCGGCCGCACTGATCTCCTCGAGCAGGTGCGCTTCGACGCTCACCTCGACCTCAAGCCCGCGCTCGCGGCAACCACTATCGCCGAGGCCACCGGCGCCTCGATACGCTGGGCCGGCATCCGCAACGACCGCCCCGAACCGCACCCGCCCATCGACGACGCCTGGATTCAGCCGTGCCTGGAAGCCTCCAAGGCCGGCCGCCCCATGCACATCGAAACCCGCGTCACCAACGAAGACCGCACCCTCGGCGCGCGCCTCGCCGGCCAGCTCGCTCTCCTGCGCCGCGCCCATCCCGAAGCACCCTCGGCCTGCCTCTCCTTCAAGTTCACCGGCGTCGCCGGGCAGTCCTTCGGCGCCTTTGCCGTCTCTGGCATGTCGCTGGAACTCGAAGGACTGGCCAACGACTTCGTGGGCAAGGGACTCAGCGGCGGCGAGCTCATTCTTCGCGGACAGGGCCGCGCCGCCCACGATAGCGCCAGCCACACCCTGCTCGGCAACGTCGCGCTCTACGGCGCCACCGCCGGCTCCCTTTACGCTGCGGGACGCGCCGGCGAGCGCTTCGCTGTCCGCAACTCCGGCGCCATCGCCATCGTGGAAGGCGTCGGCGACCACGGCTGCGAGTACATGACCGGCGGCCTGGCAGTCGTGCTGGGCTCAACCGGCATCAACTTCGGCGCCGGCATGACCGGTGGCCTCGCCTGGATCTACGACGAGGAGGGCAGGTTCCTGGCCAATGGACTCTATCACCGCGGCTTCCTCCAGCCCCACACCTGGGACGAGCTCGAGCCCGAGGCGCGCATTGCCATCCATGCGCTCGTACAAACTCACGCCCGCAAGACCGGCAGCAAACGGGCCGAGTTTCTCCTTCAGGATTGGGACCGGCAGTGTGCCCGGTTCGTGCGCCTCACGCCACGTCCGCAACACTAACCCGAACGACCGTGGATCGGTGCCTACCCGACCTGCAGCTTCTTGCGGCCCTTGCTGTCGTACATATCGGCATCGGCCGCATCCAGCAGGTCCTGCAGCGACTGCCGGCGGTGCTCGCCATTGGTCGCGAATCCCACGCTCAGGCTCAGCCGCTTGCCGCCGGCCGCCGCCAGACGCGTCGCTGAGGCCTGGTCCTCCAAACGCTGGGCCGCGGTCTCGATGCCGGCCCGGCTGAACTGTCCTGCCACCGCGAACTCATCGCCGCCCAGGCGCGCCACCACATCGCTCTCGCGGAAGCTTGCCGTCAGCAGTTCGGCGGTCTCTACCAGCAGAGCTGACCCGGCCGCGTGCCCCAGCGAATCGTTGATCTGCTTCAAGCCGTCCACGTCTACAAACAGCACGCTGAAGGGCATCTGCGAGCGGCGCGCCAGCCGCAGGGCCTGTTCCGCCAGCAGCCGGAATCCGCGCAGGTTATAGAGTCCCGTCAATTCATCCCGCAGCGTGAGCCCCTGGATCTCCTCTTCCATCCGCCGGATGTGGCGGGAGATCGCCAGAACAAGCGCAAGCGCCACCACGGCCGTGATGGAACTCAGGATGGCTGCCTCGGCTCCCTCCTGCACCAGGTGCAGGCGAATCACTCGCGCTCGTGCCGTCTCGCGGAGCAGCGGAAGAATCAGCACAATGGGCGTCAGCATCCTGGCAATGCGGCTTCCCAAGCCATGATCGACGAAGACATGGAAGGCGCCGTATTGCGCCCTTAAGCTGAAGGCCACCACCAGCAGCAGGGCCAGGATCCACAGCACCGCGGCGGGCGCCCGATCGACTGGAGTGGTGCCGAACACGCGTGTGACCGCGAAGTACCACCCGAAGATCAGGGAAAGCACGAGCAGAGCGAGTGCGAACACGATGCAATCCGCTGCGTAAGACAGCACTCCCTTGTCGATGCGAATGATGCAAAGCAGCGACGCCAGCAGCACGAACGAAACTCCCGCCACCGGCGGCATGCCCCCGGCGTGGATTGGCAATTCGTTCGCAGCCGTGAGCGCCACGTGAAAACCCGCTCCGCGAAAGCGCAGAACAAGGTCCACGAAGGCCGGCACCGCGGCTGAGCATGCCAGAAAACGGCTCGCCAGAATCTGGCCTTTCGTCGGACGCCCAATACAGAACGCCAGGCTTGCGCCGCAACCCACCGCCGCCATCAAGGGATTCCAGGTGATCCCCACCCATTCCGCGGTCGCCCCGCGCGAAGTAAGGTTCAAAATGGAAGAGAGAAGCGCACCCAGGGCAATCAGGCCGCCCGCGCACAGGCACACCACCTGCACCGCGACCAGGCGAAAGGGCGCGTGCGGGTGAAATGGACGCAGATCGGTCGCTTGATTGCGGTCGTACATTCCTAAAATATCCAGCCTCTGGAAGCTGGGTGCGTGTATGGATGTTTCCTAGAGTGTACCGTTACTTCGCATCGACCGGAAAGAAATCTGCATTGAATTCAGACACTTTCGGGGGATACGTCGTCTGTGTGGCTGTTACACTTCCGAGTGTTACACTACGTGGCACTCGGGTATATCTGGGTCCAAACGCATGACTTCCACCGCAATCGCTACCATCAACGACCTGTTTCTCCGGGTGGCGGAGGCCTCCCGGCCCGACGCTGTCCTGTGGCAGGACGGCCTGGGCCGGTGGCAGCCCATCTCCTCCGATCAGATCTACCAGCGCGTCCGGGCTGTGGCTCACGCTCTCAACCAGTGGGGGACGCAGAAGGGTGACCGCGTCGCGATCATCGGTGAAAATCGCTGGGAGTGGGCCGTAAGCGACTTCGCCATCCTCGCGCTCGGCGCCGTGGATGTGCCCATCTACCCCACCCTCACCGCCGAGCAGATCGCGTGTCTCCTGCGCGACGCCGATTGCCGCACCGCCATCGTCTCCACTCGCCAGCAATACGACAAGATCCTGAGCGTCTTCGACCGCACCTTGCTCGAACGAGTCGTCCTGATGGACAGCCTCAACCCGCCGGAGGGAGCCATTCCCTTTACGGATCTCATCAAGAAGGCGGACTCCCGCGGCAGCCAGCGCGATCCCGAGTTCGATGGCCTCGTCCGTTCCGTCCGGCCCGACGACCTGGCCACCATCATCTATACGTCAGGAACCACCGGCGAGCCCAAGGGCGTGATGCTTACCCACGGCAACATCGCCAGCAATCAGAACTACTGCGCCTCGGAGTACTCCTTCGGCGCCGCCGACGCCTGCATCTCCTTCCTGCCCCTCTCGCATATCACCGCCCGCGCTCTCGACTACGTGATGTACGCTCGCGGCGCCCAGATCGCCTACTGTCCTCAATTTGAGAAGCTGCCCCTCGCCATGCGCGAGGTCAAGCCCACGGTTTTGGTTGGCGTTCCGCGCGTCTACGAAAAGATCCGCCAGGAGGTGGAGCGCCGCGCCGCCCAGAGCCCGGTGAAAAAGCGTCTGCTCCGCATGGCTGTCAAGCTGGGCGCCAAATATGCCGATGTCGTCTACGGCGGCGGCCAGCCGCGCGCGCGCTCCTGGAATCTC
The DNA here is from genome assembly GCA_008682415.1 of Acidobacteria bacterium AB60. Classification (GTDB taxonomy): domain Bacteria; phylum Acidobacteriota; class Terriglobia; order Terriglobales; family Acidobacteriaceae; genus Telmatobacter. The sequence continues at coordinate 108,350 of VANK01000001.1, forward strand.
GCCAAGAAACTCGTCTTCGCCAAAGTGCACGAGGCTTTCGGCGGCCGCGCCCGCTTTTTCATCTCCGGAGGCGCGCCCCTCGGTGTCGACACCGCAAAGTGGTTTGCCTCGGTGGGCATCGCCGTGTGGGAGGGCTACGGGCTCACAGAGACCTCGCCCGTCATCGCCCTGAACTCGCCCGCCAATCACCGCATGGGCGCGGTTGGCAAGCCTCTCCCCAATCTGGAAATCAGATTCGACGAAGACGGCGAACTGCTCGTCCGCGGCCCCTCCATCTTCCCCGGCTATTGGAAGAAGCCGGAGGCGAGCGCCGACTGCTTCGATGGCGAGGGATTCTTCCGTACCGGCGACATCGGCCATCTCGATCAGGAGGGCTTCCTCTACATCACCGACCGCAAGAAGGAACTCCTCAAAACCTCCGGCGGCAAGATGGTCGCACCCCAGCCCATCGAAAACAGGCTCAAGACCAACCTGCTCGTGGCGCAGGCCGCGCTTGTGGGCGACCGGCACAAGTTCATATCAGCTCTCATCTCGCCCAACTTCCAGGCTCTTGAAGAGTGGGCACGCCACCACGGTCATCTCACCCCCACGCGCGCTCACCTTGTTCGCCATCCCAAGGTGGTCGCTCTCTATGAGGAGATCGTGCGCGAAGCCAATCAGGGCCTGGCCAGCTTTGAGACCGTCAAACGATTCCGCATCGTCGCGGATGAGTGGTCCCTCGACTCCGGCGAGCTCACGCCCTCCATGAAGCTCAAGCGGCGGGTCATTACGGAGCGTTATGCGGAGGTCGTCGCCGCGCTCTACGAGGACGAAGCAACCGCACGCGGCGAGTAGGGAGAACGCCCTCCGGTTGCTCCTCCCGGCCCCTGGAGCCGCGTCGCGTCCACATCCGGTGCAGTCCCCGGAAGAACGGCGCGCCCCAAGCCCCGATGCATAACAGGCTGCCGAACAGGATCACCGCGTCGATACTCAAGCGCCCCTGACGCGACCAGTACGCGTCCGGCTCCAGGTCCAGCCATAGCGCAAATTCGTCCAGCGTCAAAGCGGCGCCCGCGCCATAGCTTACCGACATCAACCGGCTCAGGAAGATTGACATCGGCGAGTGCGCCCGCCCCAGGTCCAGCAGCCATCCATAGCCCACCAGCAGCAGGATCAGAATGCCCCATACCAGGTGATGGATATGGTGCCCGCGCACCATCACCCACCCGAACGGACCGCGATTGTGCACGATCAGGCTCACCAGCAGGCGCACCCCTCCGAAGGTCAGAAAGAACGAGACCGAGGCAAGGAACATGCGCCGCCGCGGCCGGTCGGGAATCGTGCTGCGGACCAGAAAACCAAGCCGGGTCAGGTGCAGGGAAACCAGAAGAACCGCGATGACCGCAGCCGCAAATCCGAGGAGCAAAAGAGTGCCGGTTCCAGGCATAGATGACTCAGCCATTCTAGTCGCCGTGCGTCCGCCTGATACCGCTTCGCGCTTTCCCGTTAGAAAAGCGGCAGGCCCTCAGCCTTCAACAAACCTCTTGCGGAGTCTGTCTCGTGGCCGCACAATGCAAGCGAGCCCAATCTCATTCCCCATCGCCTGCGTACATCCATCGGGCCCATTTCCAACTGAGGTCGATCTATGGCAAGGCTCGGAGCTTTCTGCTTCCCCGGCACCGGTCATATCAATCCCATGACCGCTCTGGCGCGCGCCCTGGAGCGCCGCGGGCACCAGGTCGTGATCTTCGGCATCGCGGATACCGAGGCACGCGTGCGCGCTGCCGGTATCGAGTACCACCGCATCGGCGATCAGGACTACCCCCTTGGCACGCTTCGCCGCCTCGACGAACAACTCGGGCAGATGAAGGGCCTGGCCACCTTCAAGTTCACCGTTGAGCGTGTCCGCAACACCGCGCGCATGATCCTGCGCGACGGCCCCGCTGCCGTGCGCGCCGCCAAGGTCGAGGCGCTCCTGGTCGACGAAGCCGATATGGGTGGCAGCGTGGCCGAGCATCTCGGCCTGCCCTTCCTCTCCATTGCCATGTTCCCGCCGCTCATCCAGGACGATCGCATCCCGCCCTTCTGCTTCGGTTGGGAACCCGGACTTGACTCCCTCAGCCGCCTGCGCAATCGCCTGGGGGTCCGGCTGCTCTCCCGGGTCGCCGCTCCGATCTTCAAAGTGGTGAATGACCAGCGCCGCGCCTGGGGTCTGAAGCCGCTCAAGCGCTCCACCGACGCGCTCTCCCCCCTGGCGCAGATTGCGCAGCTACCCGCCGCGCTCGATTTCGAGGTCCCCGGCCGCCCCTCGTTTCTCCACTACACCGGCCCCTTCGTCGACCACCAGCAGCGTCCGCCCGTGCCGTTCCCGTGGGAGCGCCTCGATGGCCGTCCTCTGATCTACGCCTCCCTCGGTACTTTGCAGAACGGCTCAGAGTCCATCTTCCGCACGATTGCGGAGGCCTGCGCCGGCCTGGACGCGCAGCTCGTGCTCTCCCTCGGCGGTGGCCTCGATCCCGCGCGCCTCGGCGCTCTCCCCGGGGATCCGCTCGTTGTCGCCTATGCCCCGCAGCTCGAAATCGTGAAGCGCGCCGCACTGGTCATCACCCACGCGGGTCTTAACACCGTCCTTGAGTCCCTTGCGGAAGGCGTGCCCCTCGTCGCGATTCCGCAGGGCAACGACCAGCCCGGTGTGGCCGCGCGCGTCAAGGCCCGCGGAGCCGGCCTGGTTGTCCCCGCCTCCCGGGTCACGGTGCCGAAGCTGCGTGCCGCCGTCAGCGCTGTTCTCGCCGATCCTCTGTACCGCCGGGCCGCCCAATCCCTGCAACAAGCCATGGCCGGGATCAACGGACCCGCGATGGCTGCCGAGATCATCGAACGCACCCTTCTGCTCCGCCGCGATCCCGCCTTCCAGCCGGGGCGCGAACCCCAAGGCCGGATCAGCCTGGCCGATCCCGCTCCTGCTGTCGCCGATTGAGTCAAGCTCAGGCTTCGTGTGCCGTGGGCACGTGCGCCTGCGGCACCAATTCCGTGATCGCGATCCCGGTCAGGATCATCCCCGCTCCGATCCCCGGCCTTAATCCCAGCCGTTCGCCCATCACCAGGAACGCCGTCAGCCACGCAAAGACCGGCTCCATGGTCAGCAGAAGCGCCGTATGCGTCGACGGCAAGATCGACTGCGCCCAGCTCTGGATTGAGAACGCCGCCGCCGTCGCCAGCACCGCCGCCACCGCCAGCGCCGTCAACAACCGAGACGTCCACGCCACCTGCGGCCGCTCCAGCAGCGGCAGGCTCACCGCCATGAACATCGCGCAGAATCCCACCTGCAGCAGCGCCAGCCGCCGAAAGTCGATCCGCGGCGACGTGTGGCTCAGCGCGATGCAGTGAAACGCGAAGCTGACCGCGCACCCAAACGTCAGCACGTCTCCCGCGTTGATCGTCGAAAAATCCGGCAGCAGCCCCGCCACCCCGCTCGCGCCCGAACCCGTCGGCGCCGTCAGCAGCACGATCCCCACAAAGGCCAGCGCCGCCCCAACCAGCGCATTCCAGCGCACCGCCCGCGCATCCGGCGGCCGCACCCCGGGAATCGCCGACAGCAGCGGCACCAGCACCACCACCATCCCCGTAATGAACGCCGACTTCGACGGCGTCGTCCGCGCAAGCCCGATCGTCTGAAACTGGTACCCCGCGGCCAGGCACAGCCCCACCAGCGCCCCCGCCGCCACATGCCTCCCGCGCATCCCCCGCCATGCCCCGCGATACACCACCGCCAGCACCGCAAACGCCAGCGTCATGCGCGCCAGGTTGAACGCCGCCGGCGTGGCATCCCGCAGCGCCCCCTTGATCAGCACAAACGTCGATCCCCACACCGCCACCACGAACAGCATGAGCAGGTACGCGCGCAGTCTCATTCTTCCCGCATTATGCCAGCCGCCTCCTCACCTCCCACTCTGTTACCTCGCCGCAATGTCCCTCGTCATCATTCGTAACTTACTCGCGAAACCACCTTTCTCGCGCCGCCGCATCTTAAAGACAAGCACGCCCCGCACCTCATAAAACCAAACATACGAAACGATCGATCTCATCTAGACGCCACCGGTTTCCTCCACCCCAGGGAGCGACCACAAACCCAAAGGAGTTTTCCCCATGTCGACCACGAGACTCGTGTGTCTGGGCGCCGCCGTCTGCGCCGCAACCGCTCTCGCCCAGACCGTCTCAGCCCAGCCCAACAAGACCCCGGTGGCCTACGTCTACGTGGCCAACACCCCCGCCGGCAGCAGCGTCAACGACGTCCAGGCCTTCGCCGCCGATCCCAACGGCAAGCTCGTCCCCGTCCCCGGCTCGCCCTTTCCCTACGCCGTCACCAGCATGGCCGTCAACGGCCTCTACCTGATGGGCGCAAGCCAGACCGGCCCCGACGTCAACGCCTACCACATCGAACCCAACGGCGCCCTCTCCCTGGCCACCACCACCGACTACGCCGCCCCCAACACCAACGGCTGCGGCGGCTCCGGCCACGTTTACTTCGACCACTCCGGCCAGGACCTCTACGTCACCCAGTACAACATCGACTGCGCCAACACCGGCATCTCCTCCTGGGCCGTCAACAAATGGACCGGCGGTCTCTCCTACCTCGGCAACACCATCACCGGCGCCTTCCCCGGCAACTGGAACGAGACCTACTTCACCGGGAACAACCTCTACGCCTACGCCGCCGACAACGACTCCTGCATGTACTACAACATCTACGGATTCCAGCGCGCCGCCAACGGCCTGCTCAGCACCATCCCGGCCAGCTACAACCTCCCCACGCCGCCCTCCACGTTCACCCGCTATATCCCCTCTCTCTCCGCGGCCGACCCCACCAATCACGTGGCCTTCGTCATGTATCCCGGCTATCCCCCGGGCTGCATCAACGCGCCTCTCCAGCTCGCGTCTTACACGGCTGACGGCTCCGGCAACCTCTCCACCGCCAACACCGCCGCCAACATGCCCACGACCCAGATCGCCAGTCCCTATGACATGAAGATGGCGCCCTCCGGCAAGCTCCTCGCCCTCGCCGGCCAGGAAGGCCTGCAGGTCTTCCACTTCAACGGAGCCGCGCCCATCACCCACTTCACCGGCCTGCTCACCGCCGACCCCATTACCCAGATGTTCTGGGACAACGCCAACCACCTCTACGCCATCAGCACCACCGCCAACAAGCTGCACGTCTTCACCATCACCGCCACCGCGGCGCATGAAGCCCCCGGCTCGCCCTACTCCATCGCCAGCCCCGGCAGCATCATCGTCCAGCCCTTGCCCCTCCCCTGGAACTGAGGGCGACCCCGTTCCGCACCTCAACCGCTCTTTTCCGCAAACAAAATGGCGCGGCTCCAGCCGCGCCATCAAGCCTTACAGCCCCAGTTCTCTGTCTTTCTCGGCCCTTGGCCCTTGGCCCTGGTGTTTCGGCCCTTGGCTCCGGTTCTGTCACTGTTCCGCCGCCCACTCCGCCACCGCCAGCGTCAGTAGCAGCACCCGCCGCAGCCCCACCTCGCGATCTTTGGTCGAATACCATTCTCCCAGCGTGTGCGCGCCGCCTCCCTCGCCGCCGGCACCCAGCGAGATCGCCGGCACGCCCAGCGACAGCGGAATATTGCCGTCCGTGGATCCCAGCCGCGCTCCCGTCTGCAGCCCCAGGTGGCGATCCACCGCCCGCAACGCGTGCAGCACGGGCGAGTCCTCCGGCAACACCGCCGCCGGCCGGTCCCCAATCTTCTGGATCGCGTAACGCAACAGTCCCCGCGTGCGCGCCATCGCCCGCCCGTTCCAATACAGCACGGCGTCCTCCGCGGCTCGGTGCAGCGCCACCTCCAGCCGGATCAGCTCCTCCGCGCTGGTCGACCGGAAATCGACCGTCGCCGTCGCGCTCTCCGGAATCGAGTTCACGCTCGTTCCGCCGTGAATCGTCCCCAGGTTCAGCGTCGTCCGCGGCTCGTCCGGCAGCACCGTCGCGGCAATCGATGCAAGCGCCGACGCCAGCGCCGCGATCGGGTTCGGCGTGCCCGCGTCCGTAAAGCTGTGTCCGCCCGGCCCCGCAATCGTCAACTGGAACCGCCGGCTGCCCAGAGCCTGCGTCACCGCCGAATCCGCGCCAGCCCCATCCAGCACCACGTGCGCCGCAATCCGGCCCGCGAGCTTCGCGTTGCCATACAGGTGTCGCATGCCCCGCAGATCGCCCTCGCCCTCCTCGCCCACGTTGCCCACCAGCAGCAAAGGGCAGGGAAGCGCCGCCCCGGAACTCAGCAGAGCCCTCGCGACCGCCAGCATTCCCGCCACGCCCGCGCAGTTGTCGCACGCCCCGGGACACTCCAGCCGGTCCGTTCCGTCCACGCTGCGCACCACCGGCTGCAATACCGTGCCCGCCGGAAACACCGTATCCAGATGCGCGGACAGCACCACCACAGGCCCGCTGTACTCGCCCGTATCGCGCGATCCTTCCCGCCCAGCATTTGCCTGTGGCGCCAAGTGCGGCGTCGGCACATAGCCCATCACGTTCCCGGCCTCATCGGTCTCCACGCCCTCCAGCCCAAACTCGCCAAACCGCGCCGCCAGCCATCGACTCCGCTCCGCCTCTCCAAACGGAGGCGCCGGAATCGCGCAAAGCTCCCGCTGCCAGTCCAGAATGGTCTTGGGATTCCCGTGAATCCACGCAAACGCCCCGTGCACCGCGCGTTGCGCGGCAATCGCCGTCACTCGGGAAAACGCCGTCGTCCGAGACAGTAGAGGCATATCGCTCGATTCAAGGGTAGCAGTCGGCAGACGAGGGCCAAGGGCCGAGTACCAAGGCCGAAAGGCAGGGCCAAGTGCGAAAGAAGGGGACAGGGGATAGAAAGACAGGGCCAAGAGATGAGTACCAAGTCTCTCGTACCGCAACTCGGAACTCGAGACTCGCAACTCGCCTCTGGTCTCGGCCCCCTTGGCCCTCGCCTTCAATACTCTACCGAGTGCAGGAAGAGCCCCCGCGCCGGGGCCGTCGGTCCGGCCGCCGCCCGCGATCGCGCTGCGATCATGTCCGGAATCTCCTCCGCCCGCCGATACCCCCGCCCCGCATCAAGCATCGTCCCCACCAGGTTGCGCACCATGTGGTGCAGAAACCCCTCCCCGCGCACCCGGTACACCAGCAGCAGCCCGTCGGCCGTCTCCCGCGTCTCCCAACCCGACGCGAAGATCGTCCGCACGGCCGACCCCGCCTTCCCGTCCTCATCCAAGATCCGGGACCGGGGAGAAAGCTCCGGCGCCCCGCTCGGAGCCTCCTCGTGCGAACCGCCCCCGGCCATCGGCCGAGCCGCCTCGCCTGAGCGAGCCCCCAAATCCGGATCCGTAGCCGCGAAGCTCAGAAAGTCATGAGTCCCCACAAACAGGTCCGCCGCCCTCTGCAACTCCTGCAGGTCCAGCGGCCACGGATACGCATACACATACCGCGCCAGAAACGGAGGACACACCCTCGCCCCTCGCCCCGCATCACTCGCAATTCGTCCTTGGTCTTCGTCCCTTGGCCCTTGGCCCTGTCTCTCCCCATACACCCGGTACTCATACGTCTTCGCCACCGTCGAGTGCCGGGCATGAAACCCAGGCTCCACTACCCGCGCCTCCAGCACCCGGATGGCCGCCGGCAGCGTCCGGTTCAGCGCCCGCAGCAGGTTCTCACCGGGAATCCCCGCCTCCAGTACAAAGCTCGCCACCTGCGCCAAAGCATGCACGCCCGCATCGGTCCGCCCTGAACCCTGTGGCAGGGGACTCTCCCGCGTTACCCGGCCCAGCGCCGCCTGCAACTCGCCCTGAATCGTCGGCAGCCCCGGCTGCACCTGCCAGCCGTGGTACTCCGTCCCGTCATACGCCAGCGTCAGCTTCCAGTTCCGAGGCCCCGCTTGCGGCCCGCGCACGACGTCCGTACTCGCGGAGTCCCGCCCGTTTTGGTCCAGTTCTTCCATCGCCCTCGTATCTCAAGGAGCTATAGCTAAAGGCTAAGGGCTAACAGCTAATAGCTCGGATACCCCATGTTCCCAGACGGCCCTTCCCACCCCCCTGCGTCGGCTATACTCAAGCTTTCTCGAACCTTCTGGCTCCATGGGGTCGAACCGCGGGAACGAATTGCTCGCCGTACTCGTACATGCCTCCATGTAGCTGGCTTCGGGGGAGTATGTGGCGCGGCCCAGCCGCCCCGGTGAAGAGATTTTGCGTCCGGCGCACCAGTCCGGGCGTCTTGATGACTGGCACCCCACATGCCTCAACAGATTCTTGGAGAGGAAACATGCATTTGTACCCTACTCGTGTGTCTGTGCAACGCCACCTTGATACAAGGGGCGAGGGTGGCAACACGCCCGCACTCCGCGGAAAGGCTACCGCGCGCCTGCGCGCCGCCGCGGCGGTGATGCTGACGCTCGCCACCAGTATGCCTTCCGGGTGGGCACAGCAGCAGCAGCCCACCAACGCCACCCCCGACAAAGCCGCCGGTGCCTCCACCACACCCAATAAGGAAGCCTCCAACCTTCCGCCCGCTCCCACGCCCGTCATCACCGAACCGCTTTATCTGCGGCCCTCTTCCCGCGACTTCACCAAGCCCGCCGGCGATATCTTCCGGCAGCCGTGGCGCGAATACCTCCCGACCTCCATCAGCAAATCTTCTTTTGAGAACTCGGTGCGCCTGCGCGACCTCGTCAAGGACGGCAAGATCTACCTCAGCCTCTCCGACGCCATCGCCCTCGCCCTCGAAAACAACTACGACATCGCCATCTCGCGCTACTACCTCGATATCGCCGATCTCGATATCCTCCGCTCCAAGGCCGGATCCGGCCTGCGCGGCGTCGGCGCCTCGGTCCTGCAAAACACCATCGGCGGCACCTCCCAAACGCTGAGCTCCAGCGGCGCGCCGGGCGGCGCAACCGGCGCCACCACCGGCACCCTGGGCATCGTCCTCTCCTCCGACGGCGCCGGCCCCTTGCCGGAGAACGAGGATCCCGTCCTCGGCGGCACTGTCCAGTTCGAACGCCAGGAGTCGCCGCAGGTCAGCATCTTCCAGCCGCGGGCATTCACCAACACGAATACGTACAACTTCACGTACAGCCAGGGATTTGTCCCCGGCACCTCGCTGCAGCTGGCTTTCAACAACAGCCGCCAGACGACCTTCGGCGGGTTCAACAGCTACAGTCCCGACCTCAGCTCCACCTTCAAGGCCACTGTCACCCAGCACCTGCTGCAGGGGGCCGGCGTCTGGGTCAACAAGCGCTTCATGTACGAGGCCGTCCTCGACCGCCGCATCACCGACTCCACCTTCCGCCAGCAAATCCTGGCCACGGTGAACCAGGTCGAAAACATCTACTGGGTCGTGGTGAGCGCCTATGAGGACGTGCAGGCCAAGGAACGTGCCCTCCAGCAGAGCACCCAGGTCCTGGGCGACACCAAGAAGCAGCTCGACATCGGCACCATGGCCCCGCTCGACGTGGTCCAGGCCAACTCCACCGTGGCCACCGACAAGCAGAACCTCATCAGTTCGCAGAGCAACCTGAACTACCAGCAGCTGATCCTCAAGCAGGCCATCGCCCGTAACCTCAACGATCCGGAGCTGGTCAACGCGGCCGTCATCCCCACCGACCGCATCAGCCTCGATCAGCTCCCCGAAGAGAAGGAGTCGCCCGAGGAACTGGTGCGCGAGGCCTTCGTCAACCGTCCCGAGCTCGAGCAGGCCGTCCTCTCCCTCAAGAAGGATGAGATCACCCTGCGCGGCGCCCGCAATGGGCTTCTGCCCGTCTTCGACGCCTATGGGTTCTATGGCGCGCAGGGCCTCGGCGGCGCTCCCAACAAGAACTGCTTTATCTTCGGCTTCAACTGCGCCGCGCCCAGCACCACCGACTACGGCGACGTGCTGAACGGTCTGGTGAACTCGAGCTCGCCCGACAAGGGCATCGGCTTCACCCTCAACATCCCCCTGCGCAACCGCACCGCGCAGGCCGATCACGCCCGCGCCCTGGTCGAGTACCGCCAGGCCGAGCTCCACCTGGAACAGCTCTACACCCAGATCCACATGCAGGTCGTGAACAAGATCTACGGACTCACCAACGACCGCGCCCAGGTGCAGGCCGCCACCGCCGCCCGCGACTATGCCCAGCAGAGTCTCGAAGCGGAACAGAAGAAGCTTGGCCTCGGCGCCTCCACCAGCACCAACGTGCTGCAAAAGGAGCGCGACCTGGCCACCGCCGAGAACACGCTCATCAACGCCACCGCCACTTACGCTACCGATCGGGCGGCTCTTTACCAGATTCTGGCTAAAACCCTCTCCCAGTACGGCATCAGCCTGGTGGATGCGGCCACCGGCGAGATCAAGAACTCCCCGGTCGTCCCGGGCCTGGTTCCCTCAAAGAGCACCCAGCCCGCTCCCACCGCTCCGCCGCCCGCGACGCAACAGTAGGCACTCGGAAGCACACCCGAAAGGCCCGGCGGATCCCGCCGGGCCTTTCGTCTTGCCTTCGCTTCCGGAGCGATGCGCTCCGTTCTGCGGCATTTAAACTGGGAACATCCCCGCTCCCGGAGCCGTCTTGCATACCGCTACTGAAGAACGCATCGTTCGCCCCGCACGCAACGTGCTCGGGTCGCTCCGCCTCCCCGGCGACAAGTCCATCAGCCACCGCTACGGCATGCTCGCTGCCTTCGCGCAGGGCGCCTCCCGCTTCAGCAACTTCTCCACCGGAGCCGACTGCGCCTCCACCCTGAAGTGTATGGAGGCCCTCGGCGCCACGGTCCGGCACCTCGACGAGGGCATCGTGGAGGTTACCGGCGTCGGAGGCCGCGTCACCCCTTCCGAAGGCCCGCTCGACTGCGGCAACTCAGGGTCGACCATGCGCATGATCTCCGGCCTGCTGGCCCCCCAGCAGGGAAGCTTCACCCTGATCGGGGATGACTCGCTCTCCCGCCGTCCCATGGAGCGCATCCGCAAGCCGCTGGCCGAGATGGGCGCGCGCCTCACGCTCACCGACGGCCACGCGCCCATCATCATTGAGGGAACGCCCCTGCGGCCCATCGACTACACCACGCCCGTGCCCAGCGCCCAGGTGAAGACCTGCGTGCTGCTGGCCGGGCTGCAGACCCCCGGCCTCACCACGGTGCGGGAGTCTGTGCGCACCCGCGACCACAGCGAACTGGCCCTGCGCGCCTTCGGCGCCGAGCTGGAGCGGACACTCGACTCGATCTCGATCCGGGGGCCGCAGACCCTCCACGGTATCGAGGCCGCAGTCCCCGGCGACCTCTCTTCCGCGGCGTTTTTTCTCTGCGCGGCGGCGCTCTTCCCAGGTTCCGGGCTGATCCTGGATTGGCTGGGCCTCAATCCCACCCGTGCCGCCCTGCTCGATGTGCTCACGGCGCTGGGCGCCAACATTGCGGTGCTCAACCTGGAAGAGAAGAATGCCGAGCTGGTGGGCACCGTGCAGGTGACCGCACCGCGCGACGGCCTCACCACCACCGCGATCACCGGGGCGCTGGCCGCGCAGCTCATCGACGAGCTGCCGGTGCTGGCGGCCATCGGGCCGTACACCAGCGGCGGCATCCGCATCCGTGACGCCAAGGAGCTGCGGGTGAAGGAGTCGGACCGGATTGCGCTGGTGGTCAAAAACCTGCGCGCCATGGGGGCCGAGGTGATGGAGTTCGAGGACGGGCTGGATGTGCCGGGCGGGCAGAGGCTGCACGGGGCGACCATCGACGCGGGAGGCGACCACCGGATTGCGATGGCGTTTAGCGTGGCGGCGCTGCGGGCCGAGGGGGAGACGCTGATCCAGGGGGCGGAGTCGGCCGCCATCAGCTTCCCGGAGTTCTTTACCCTTCTCGACCAGGTAGCGGAGCGCTGAGGGATGCGCAGACACGGCGCCTGCGGGCCGCGGTTTTCGTAGCCGCCTGAGGCTGCCGCGTTTAGTCTGGACGCAAGCAGCGCGATCTTCTCCGAGGGAGTTTGTATGCATTCCTTGCGTTGGGCGGCCCTCGCCTGGGTTCTGTCTCCTGTCTTTTCTCAACCGGGGTTCTGCCAGGCCGCCGCGGGCGCGCCGACGCCGGTGTTCCGGTTTGCGGTGTCGGGCGACTCGCGGAACTGCGGGGACGTGGTGATGCCGGCGATTGCGGCGGCGGTCCACCAGGAGGACCCCGCGTTCTACTGGCACCTGGGGGACTACCGGGCGATCTATGATTTCGATGAAGACATGGTGGCGCCGGCGGCGCTGCAGGTGAAGCAGCCGCACATGACGATCAGCGACTATCTTGCGGGGGCGTGGCCGGACTTCATCAAGAACCAGCTTTCTCCGTTTGGCGACCTGGAGGTGTTTCTGGGGGTAGGGAACCACGAGATGATTCCGCCCAAGGACCGGAACGCTTTTTTGCTGCAGTTCGGACCGTACTTCGACCAGCCGGCGATCCGGGTGCAGCGGGCGCAGGATCACGACCTGGGGGAGGGCTTGCGCACCTACTACCACTGGGTGAAGGACGGAGTGGATTTTCTGACGCTGGACAATGCGACGGACAGCACCTTCGACAGCAGGCAGATGGATTGGATTCGGGCGCGGCTGGACGCTGATGGGAAGGATGCCGGGATCAAGACGGTGGTGGTGGGGATGCACGAGGCGCTGCCGGGAAGCGTGGGGCTGAGCCACTCGATGTGCGATTCGGGGGAGGGGATTGCGACGGGGCGCGAGGTGTATGAGCTGTTGTGGAGTCTGCAGGCCGCGGGCAAACATGTGTACGTGCTGGCCAGCCACTCGCATTTTGTTGCGGAAGATGTATACCGGACGCCGTACTGGGGGGACCACGTGCTGCCGGGATGGATTGTGGGGACGGCGGGGGCGGTGCGTTACCGCCTGCCCGCGGAGATGGGGACGCGGTTCGCGCGCACGGACGTGTATGGGTATCTGCTGGGGACGGTGATGTCGGATGGGTCCATTCACTTTGACTTCAAAGAGGTGAGCGCGGAAGACCTGCAGCGGGTGAATGGGGGCAAGTATCCCGATGCGGTGGTGGGGTGGTGTTCTTCGGCGAATAAGGATGAGAGGGTCCCTAAGCCGGTGGCTTGCGTGGGCGTGCACTGAGAAGGCGCGCGGGGTGCTTGGTCGAAGTCGATCAGCATCTGGATACGAAGAAACAACATATTTTCGAATAGACGGAGACGCACAGATTCTTCTCGGCCCCTGGTTGACAGTACCTATGACACCTGTCTTAATAAAAATGACAGGAGTCTTATAGATGGCGGGCATACGGCTAACCAGGTTTGAAATGGAAATCATGGACACCGTTTGGGCCAGGGGTGAGGCGTCCATCCGGGAGATGCAGGAGTCATTTCCGCCGAAGAAGCGGCCCGGGTACACCACCATCCAAAAAATGGTTTACCGAATGGAGGACAAAAAGGTCCTGCGCCGTGTCCGAAAGGTCGGTAATTTCCACCTGTTCGCGGCAACGGTAACGCGAGAATCCATCGAGCGGAAATTGATCGACGATCTTTTGACGGTCTTCGGGGGCAAGTCGCGCCCAGTCATTGCCCATTTGATTGGAGCCAGCAAATTGACACTTGAAGATGTGGAATTTGCGGAGGCAACTCTAAAGCAGATGCAGAAGGGAGAGAAGGGCCAATGAGAGCTACAATCTTTTCCTTGATGCAAGTGGCGGGGCCATCCATTGCGAATCATCTTTGGCAATCAACGGTCTTCGTGGTAGCGGTCAGTCTGCTGACGGTCCTTTTGAGAAGGAACCGCGCCCGCGTACGTTACGTCCTTTGGCTCTGGGCCTCCGCGAAGTTCCTGATTCCCTTTTCAGCGCTGATGGCCTTGGGCAGCCTCGTGCCGCATTCCCCACATCGCACTCAGGCGGCGGAATCTCCTCTGATCTCTGCTGTTTCCATTGTCAATCAGCCATTCTCCGCAACCGAAATCACAAAAGCCTCTGATCCTTCGAAGCTCTTCGCCGCACTGGAAGCGTGGCTTCCTATAGCGTTGGCGGCAATCTGGGCATCAGGGTTCGTGGCGGTCTGGTTGACCTGGTGTTTTCGTTGGAAACAGGTCTCGAATTTGCTGCGAAAGTCCGTACCCAACGATAAGAGCCGCGAACTTGGAATCCTGCGCCGCATCGAGCACGATAACAACACTCGGACCCAGATTCGACTCCTCGTATCGAACGACGTGATGGAGCCCGGCGTCTGCGGAATAATCCGTCCGGTGTTGTTGTGGCCGGAGAGGCTGTCCGAGCGACTGGATGACTCACATCTCGAAGCAATTCTGGTGCACGAAGTCGCGCACGTGCAACGTCGCGATAATCTAGCTGCCGCGGTTCACATGATCGTCGAGGCGATCTTCTGGTTTCATCCGTTTGTTTGGTGGATTGAGAGCAAGATGATTCAGGAACGCGAGCGAGCGTGCGATGAAGCCGTCGTGGAGTTGAGTAACCTGGCGGAAATCTACGCAGAAGGTCTCCTGAGAGTAAGCCGTTTCTGCGCAGAATTTCCGATGCCGTGCGTGGCGGGGATCAACGGATCGGATCTTAGCAAGCGCATCCGTTCCATCATGTCGGCTCAGTGCATCGATCTTGGAATTGGGAAACGGTTGGTGCTAGCGCTGTTTGCAATGTTCGCAGTTGCCGGACCCCTCGCCTTCGGAATGATGCAGAACACCGCTCCGAAGGGACAGATTCTTCATGCCTCGGGTCCGCTGCCGTCTTTTGAAGTGGCCTCGATCAAGCCGAACCATTCGGGGGCTGGACCGACCATGATCGGAGCCGCAGGCCACGCCGCACCGAAAGATCGGTTCATCGCGACAAATATCACCGCCGAGGCTCTGATATGTTGGGCATTTGGTGGCACCTCTATCCCCTTGCCGAGCAATGAAGTTTCAGGAGGGCCGAGTTGGATCAGGTCCGAGCGATATGACATCGATGCGAAGTTGGACGATTCGCAAACGGCCCTGATCGCCAGGCTCTCTGACGACGAACAAATTGTGCACGTTCGGCTCATGGTGCAGTCGTTGCTCTCTGATCGGTTCAAATTGGTGGCGAAAGATTCGACAGTGACCCGCCCAATCTATGCCCTGGTTCTCGCCAATGGGGGCCCGAAAATTCGTGAGACGGTTCCGGGCAGTGAATCGCCAATCGAAGCTGGGGACCATCGAGTGCAATTTTCCGGCGGCCGCGGCGAATTGAGTGGGCATGGGATTCCGATGACTATACTCGTGCGGTTCTTATCCCAGGCGGGGGGATTGGGTCGCCCACTCGTCGATCAAACGGGACTTAGCGGAAAGTACGATGTCGAACTGAAGTGGAACCCGGACCTTGACTCGCCGGAAATGATGCAAGGACCCTCCCTTGGCACCGGTTCCGCCTCGCCCGATAATCCAGGGCCTTCCATTTTCACCGCCCTTCAGGATCAGCTCGGGCTACGGCTCAAGGCTACGGAAGGACCGGTGGAAGATCTGGAGATCGCGCATATCGAAAAGCCATCGGAGAATTGACCGTCGCGGGGGTGTATGCAGCAGAAACAGATCCGGTTCTTCGGAAGTGCGAGAGCCTAGTGGGCTACCCGGACGTCTTCCAATTCATTTGTCGGATGGGGGCCGCATCCCTTCCACTGGCAGGTGCCCTCACGAGTTCATCGAGCTAACACTGAGCGCGCGTCGTTCCCTCGCATTTGCGGACCGGGTTCACTCTCTCTAGGAGCGCCCAAGGTAGAATGTCCCCCATGACCAGCTACCCCAAGGCATAATCCTCTCCTTCGCCGCGGTTCTCGACAACTGCCCTCGCTGGTCCTCCCCAAGCCGGTGGCTTGCGGGGGCGGGCACTGAGGGAGCACGCGAATTGTTCAGTTTTTCGCGGAATGACTGCGGGCCACAGGTAATGGATCGACCCTGGTCCTGAGAAGCGAGGGACCTGATTGCACAGAGGGGGCGCTAGCTTCGACGGTTCAGATCAACTCCCGCGGGATTGTAGTGGCCGGCTCGAGGTTGCTGATGGCTTCAGCGGTATCCGCGGGAGAGAAGGTACTTTGCGCCGGCATCGAACGCCTTGGCTGGGGGTACAGAAAAGCCAAATGAGTCGGCAAGCCGACCGATCACATTGAAGCAGAAACAGACTGCGAGAGCATCGTGTATGTGCTGCAGGGAGGCGCCGGCTGCGAGAACGGCTCGCATATCGGTGGCGTCAACGGCATTCTCCCTGGTCAGCTTGCCCAACATGAGCAGAGTGGCCCGCAATGGTTCGGCGACCGCGGGGTTATCGAGATCGCACAAGATGGCAGAAGCCTGCTTCTCCGTGCCAAGCGCAAGATCCGCAACGGCTGAGTGCGCGTTTGTACAGAACTCACATTGGTTGGTTTTGGCGATGAACGCGGCCATGAGCTCGCGATCTGCGATCGACCAGGGAGAAGGTCCGCGCATGGCCTGCTGGGTCACGTCGGACATCGGCGTGCCGTAAAAATCCGGGCGATACTTGACCAGCTTGATCACATCAAGGACCGGCTGACGCGACACGGTCTGAATGATTGCGAAAAGCGTCTTGGTACCGAAGCTGTGACCGTTATCGAGGATTTGGAGCCTCATCTTCCATTCTCCCTCGCTTTTTCGAGAGCCGCTTTCGCTGAATCGTACTGCCGGCTCGCTTGTCCAATCGCGGCACATACCACGATTTCGAATATCTGGTCTTCGCTCAGGCCCGATTGCCTGGCTCGGTTGATGTCGTCTTCGGCGATCCCCCGAGGGTTGCGAGCTACCGTGTTGACCAGCCGCCGCAGCGGCTCGGCAAGGGCGCCGTTGTTGAACGCGGCTCGGCGATCAGCCAGGGAGGCTTTCCCGTCTCCTTCAAGAACTCTTCGCAGCAGGGCTTGTCGAGCCTGTTCGATGTTCGACATATGGTTACTCCTCCTTCCAATTCGCCGCCACGTGCGCGAATGCTTCGAGGAGTTTGCCCCAATCGCCTTGGGTATCGTAGATATGCCGCATTTCGTCACGTCGAGCGCCGTAACGGTCCAGCCGGCGGTGCTCAAACTCTACGCGCGTGCGTTTGCTTCCTTCATCGATAAAGCGGACCTCGATTTCAGTGTTCAGCTCGGGGTCATATTGCCAGTCGGCATTGATATCCCACGAGAGCACCAGGCGCTGCGGAGGTTCCCATGCGAGCACGCTGCCCCATTGACAGGTGCTGGAGTCTTCCCCGCGCTCAAACCAGCGGCCGCCCACGCGTGGCTCGATCACAGCGTCCACAGCCTTTGCCTTTCCGATCTTGTAGTAGGCAAGCGGCCACCAACGCCCCATTTTTTCAGTGAATACACGCCACGCGATTTTCTGCTCGGCTGCAACGATGGTCACCTTCCTGATGCTGTTGGGATCAGCGATGCCTTGTTCCACCATGTCAGTTCTCCGATCTCGCCTGCTCTTGCTCGGCTGCTCGTTTGAATGCCTCAAGTGTGGTGTCCCAGAATCCATCCAGCCACTCTTTGAGGGTCTCGATACCGTTTGGATCAATGCCGTAGAGCCGGCGTGCACCATCGACCTGAACCAGTACGAGGCCGGCCGATTTGAGCACCTTGAGGTGTTGCGACACGGCCGGACGGCTGACCTTCATCCCGTCGGCGATCTCGCGGACGGAACGATTGCCTCTGCGTACGCGTCGGAATACGGCCCGTCGAGTCGGGTCTCCTAGGGCGTCAAAGGCCTTTTCGATTCTTTGAGCGGTTGCCATTGTTTCGTGCTGCCCGGGAGAATTGAAGAGCTCAATTCGCGTGGTTAGCAGTAGCTTACCGTAAGTTTATACTTACTCCATCGCTGTCTTGTCAACCGGATTATTGTGCGGGCACCCAATCAGGGACACCGCAAGCGTTCAATCGGATTCTGTCGGCATTAGTTGATGCACCGTGCGGCCGAGCAGCTGGGGATTTCCGGGAGTGATACCGTTCGCGGAGATGGCTGCAGGTTGCAAGAAACATCAGCTCCCGGGTCCCGCAGTTTTGAGAGTGCTCAAGATAGAATGTCCCCCATGAGCTGTCACCCCAAAGCCTACGTCCTCTCCTTTGCCGCGATTCTGGCAACCAGTCTCGCTACTCCCGTCCTTGCGCAATCGGCCGAGGAACAAGCCGTCCTGGCGCCTATCCATGCCATGTTCGATGGCATGGCGAAGCGCGATGCGGCGGCCATGAAGGCGCCGACGCTGCCCGGCGGCAGCATGGTGCTGATGCGCGACGGCAAGCCTACGCAGATGACCTTTGAGGCTTTCGCCGAGCGTGTCGGCAAGCCCTCGCCGAATGCTGCCCAGCCTCCCGCGGCGATTGAAGAACGCATCCACGATCCGCTGGTCCGCATCGACAACGATCTCGCCGTGGTCTGGGCCCGCTTCGACTTCCTGGTGAACGGAAAGGTGGACCACTGCGGTACCGACCTCTTCAATATGGTGCGCGTGGAGGGAAAGTGGCTCGTCGCCAGCGTTGCTGACACGGGTACGAAGAACTGTCCGGCCCAGTGAATGACACGAGGGCCAAGTACCAAGGGCCGATCGAGCGAGGGCGAATAGGGGTTCGTGCTCCGTATGGCATCGATTCGATGTTCGGGGGATGCTGCGGGACTCACGTTCGAGGCGCGATGCGCGTGGGCTGAGATGCGGGTCAGAGTTCGCGGATGGCGGTGACGGGGTTTCGGCGCATGGCGCGACGCGCGGGAAAGTAGCATGCCAGGAGAGACATGGCTCCCAGCAGCGCGATGACGGAGGCCATGGTGGCCGGATCGTTGGCGCTGATGCCGTACAAGAGGCGGGCGATGACGCGCGTGAGTCCCAGCGCAAAGGCCAGTCCGAGCGCCAGGCCAGTGACTGTGAGCCAGAGTCCCTGCACGAGCACGAGGCGCAGGACGTCGACACGGGAGGCTCCAAGGGCCATGCGCACTCCGATCTCGTGGGTGCGCATCTGGGTTCGATAGGCGACGACTCCGTAGATTCCCGTTACCGCAAGAACCAGGCCGATGAGCGCGAACATTCCCGCCAGGGCACTCTGAATGACGGCGAAACTACTCGCTATCTGGGTGCTCTCGCGCATGGAACGCACATCGAAAACCGGCAGCCGTCTATCAATATCATGAATGGCCTGCTCCACCGCCGGCGCCAGGTCTACCGGATTCCCCGCGGTCTTCACCTGCACGATCGTCTCATACCCCGCCTGGAAGAAGCTCATATACACCATCGGCTCCGGCGCCTCATTCACGAAGGTATGCGTTGAATTTCTCACCACGCCGACTACCGTGAAGAGGCTGCCCCACACCCTGAGCTTCTTTCCCAGCGGATCCTGCCCAGGCCAGTAGCGCCTCGCCGCAGTCTGATCCACGATGAGCACCCTCGGGGCCTTTTCGTCGTCATCCTTCGTGAACTCGCGCCCTTCCAGAACAGGAATATGAAGCGACTCAAAGTACCGGGCGGACACCTCGGCATGCACCACCTGCAACGATTCATGCGGGTGCGGGACATACCCTTCCGGATACGCATCCTCCCCCTTGTGGCTGAGCGTCATCGGAACCCAGTCCGTGAGCGACGCAACCTCCACCCCGGGCAACGCCGATACGCGATCCAGGATCTTGCGGCGGATCACGTTCTCTTCATCGCGGCTGTAGCCGGCGTTATTCGTACCCACCGACGCAGTGAGAATGTGTTCCTGCTCAAATCCAGGATGCGCCGCGGCGAGATTCCGCAGCGTGCGCAGAAGTAACCCCGAGCACAACAGCAGCGGAAGCGAGAGCGCGATCTGCGCCACCACCAGCCCGCTCAGCAATCTCCGGTTGCGCGAGCCGCCGGAGAGACTCGCCGACTCCGCCTTCAGCACCTCAATGGCCGGCGCATGCGACGAACGCCACGCCGGGAACGCGCTGCATAGCACGCCGGCCAACAGGCTTGCCACCGCGATCCCGATCACCACTTGAGAGTCCATTGCCCCGTTCAAGATGACCGGATTTGCGTTCGCCGGAAAGAACCATGCGAATGTCTTCGATGTCCACAACGTCAACCCCAGCGCCACAGCTCCAGCGCTGGTGGAAAGCACCGCACCCTCCAGCACCATCTGCCGCACCAGTTGCATGCGATTCGCCCCCAGGGACTGCCGGATCGCAAGCTCGCGCCGCCGCGAGACAAACCGCACCAGCGTCAGCGTCGCCACGTTCGCGCACGTCAGCAACAGCACCAGGCCGGCAATGCCCAGCAAAATGGGCAGCGTCGCCGCCATGTATCCATTAGCGCCGAATGGCGAGCGCCACATGGGATCCAGCGAGATCCGGTTCTCACCCAGATGATCGTCCGGATACGCGGCGACGAGATTGCGCATCACGGTGTCGAGATCCTGGGTCGCCTCGCCCCGGCTCACGCCCGGGCGCAACCTTCCAATCACGTTCAGCCACACAGCGCCGCCACTGCTGCTGCGATGCGTCATCCTCCACACATTCGTTCCAAGCGGATTGAGCGTGATCCACAGGTCGTCGCGCAGCCCGGGCATCGCTCCCACAAAGCCCTGCGGCGCCACACCGATCACCGTCACAGCATGCCGGGCAACCTCGATCGGCTTGCCCACAATCGCCGGGTCTGCTCCATAGCGCGTCTTCCAGAGCAAGTAACCCAGCACCACGTTGGGAACCGCATCGGGACGCGTCTCTTCTTCCGGCACAAAAAAACGCCCCAGCATCGGCTTGATGCCGAGCACGTTGAAGTAGTTCGCCGACACATTCGCAATGTACGCACGCTCCGGCTGCGCGCCGCCCGTGAGCGTGATCCAGTCGTGGTGATAGGCAAGCAGTCCCGTCAAGGTGTGGTTCTGCTCGCGCAGATCGCGATAGTCGAGATACGAGAAGGGCGGAACGGGTGAAAAACTTCGTTCTCCGCGCTGCAGGCTCACAAGATCGCCGGTGTCGCGCGCGACGGGAATGGGACGCAACATGGTGCCGTCAATCCAGCTGAATACGGTGCTGTTGGCGCAGATCGCGACGGCCAGCATCGTCGTCGCAGTGATCGTAAAGCCGGGGCTCTTGCGCAGTTGCCGCAGGGCATAGCGGACATCCCGGCCGAACTGTTCCAGCCAGCCCTGACCCCACATCTGGCGCGTCACATCCTGCACCAGGGGAATGTTTCCGAACTCCCGTGCCGCGGCCTGGCGCGCCGACTCGGCGGTCTCGCCGCGCGCCACCCGATCGGCAATCGCCATCTGCAGGTGGGCATCGATCTCTTCCTGCAGTTCGCTCTTGCGGCGCTGAAAGGCGAAGCCCGGAAATTTCATGACTCGCTCTCCTTCGGCTTGACGTACATCACCGACCCAATCGCCTCGACGATGCGCTCCCATCGGCCCAGATCCGAGGCCAGCTGCTTTTTCCCCCTGGCCGTGATCTTGTAGTAGCGGGCGCGTTGCTTGCTCTCGGACTGCTTCCACTCCGACTGCACCCAGCCCTGGCGCTCCAGGCGGTGAAGGGCCGGGTAGAGCGATCCGGTCTCCACTTGAAGCACATCTCCGGATTGCAGGCGCAGTGCCTGGACGATGCCGTAGCCATGCTGCGGTCCCCATTGGAGGGTCTGAAGGATCAGCATGTCGAGGGTTCCCTGCAGCAGCTCAATCCGGCTTTTGTACTGGTCTTTTTCGCTCATCGATGTAGGCACTCTACTCCCATGGGACGTAGATTGTCTACATCGTTTTGCACAGGGCGCGGGGGGAGGGAGGCGGGGGAGTCGACTCTGTGCAGGGGGTGTGACTCGAAAGCTCTGCAGAAGAGAAAGTGTTCTGGGTCAGCTCCAGAGTGATTTGGGCTGAAGTCGTTACTCCAATCGTTCTCTGGTGAAGGCCCTGCGTAGTGCTTCATTCCAAGTTGCCGTGAATTGGCGGCTGACACTTGTATCCGGAGCGAGAACGTCGAACCCGTGGTATGCGCCGGGCACCACAAGCAACTCAACGGATGTCCCGGCCATCATCATTCGTTGTGCGTAGTCGATGTCTTCGGGCGCGAACAAATCGATGCTGCCCACTCCAATAAATGCAGGGGCAAGGCCTCCCAGGTTCCTCTCGCGCGCGGGCACGGCCTTCTCTGGGACCCGTGTAGAGCCTGCAGGGACTCCAAGCAACGAGGTCCATCCATAGCAATTCGCCTCGGAATTCCATACATACCTGCCAAACTGTGGCGGAAGCCGCTTCGTAGATCCAGTCCGATCATCCAGCATCGGGTACTCCAGCACCTGCAAGCAGAGTGAAAACTCCTTGCGGTCGCGCACAGCGATCGCAAGAGCAGCAGCGTGTCCGGCTCCGGCGCTTTCACCCTTGACAGCAATTCTTCGTGTATCGACGCCGAGGCTTTTGGCGTTCTGATGAATCCATCGTAGTGTTGCGTAGATGTCTTCAAGAGACCCAGGGAAGCGTGTCTCCGGCGCCAGCCGATAATCCACCGTTACCACAACGCAATCGTGCGTTATCGCTATTTTCTGGATCGCGCGAAGTGAGTCTTTGGCGCGGAAGGCTACGAAGCCGCCTCCGTGAACGTGCAGCACCGTCGGCTTGGATGCACCGGCTGCATTACCAGTGACGTAAACACGCACGCCGGGATCGCCTTCCGCCCCCGGAATCAGGTGCTGCGTTACTTCGGGCGTGTCCAGTGGCGCATCCCATGTCCTCATGAGTTGCCGGAGCCTTGGCAAGGACGCGTCGTTATACGTCAGTTCCGAAAGAAATGGCGAGGCTTGCCGTAAGGCGGGCCGAAGTTCCGGATTGACGAAGTCCATCAAATCAGCAGTATCGGGCTGCTTTGACAGCGTGAGGTCTGAAACCGCGAACGGAGTTACGGCTACTGCGGCTGCGGCACTCTGGATGAGAAACGTTCGCCGGCTCGTCACAATCGTGCTCCGAAGAACAGTTGCGGAATGGCAGATCCTTTTCAATGCTTCGAAGCAGTAGCCGGAGGCGGGCGAAAGGCGAGATGCCTTGCAAAGAATGGCAGCGCTTCGGTGTAAACGCGGCCCTCGGCCCCCCAATTTCCTGTTCCCCACACCCCGTTGTACTCTTCCGCTTCGTGTGGAATCCCGAACTCATTCAGCTTGTGCGTAAAGGCCTGGTTGGAATACACGTGATCCTGATTCCCATCGTTCCGTGCCCAGTCAAACCGCAGCCCGCGCAATGATTTCAGGTTGTCCGCATATTTTCCGATCATCGTCTCCAACAGGAAGTTATCTCGCAGACGCTCCGTGACCGCGCTGTCGATCTCGAGCCTGCCGCCAAGCAGGTGGGCTTGTAGATCGATGTACAGCGGGGGCTTGTTCACATCCGGTACGCTGGCCTGAAAGATGGAAGTGAAGATGACTGCATACGGGCTGTTCTTCAGCTCGTCCATCGATTGGATGTGCTCGAAGAGCTTCCAGTCGGGCCGGGAATACATTGTGTAGATCCCCGAACCCGTTCCTACCGGGTGCAGTGCATATACCGTCCCGAAGACCTCCGGATGCGTCATCCCAAACCGGATCGCCCCGTATCCGCCCATGAAATCGCCCAGGATTCCCCGCGAATCACGCTGAGGCAATGTCCTGAAGTTCGCGTCCACATAGGGGACCAGTTCGCGGACCATCAAGTCTTCCCAGTTGCCCGTCACTGGCGAGTTCACATACCACGAGCACCCCAGCGGCGTGGCCATGTCTACCGCCACAAAAATTGCGTTGCCAATCTCCCCCGCGGCAATAGCGCGGTCCAGCAGTTCCCGCGCCGGCCCTTGATAGAACTCTTCGTCGAACTTGGCCACCGGACTCGGCAGGTAGTAGATCACTGGATAGCGCTCGGTTGAGCTCTCATATCCGGGTGGCAGATAAACAGCCAGTTTGCGCACAGGATCAGTTCCAATCAAATTGTGCGTCAGGCTCTCCCCGCGCACGTCGCGCAGCACCACCCGGCCGCCGTCCGCTCCATGCGAAATCGCCGGCCCCAGCACGACTCCAAGTGCCGCGGCAAACACACGTATGCGCCATCCCATGCAAACCATGGTCCTCATCCTCCCCGGAGTGATCTTGTAAGAACTGGTTATCTAAGCCGGCCCGCGCTTTGCGGTGGCCGCGAGATACCATCCCGGCCACAACAGCCAGCAGCCATATATCCATCCGCCCCTGGCCCACATCAAGGGCGTGAACATTGCCATCGTGGCCAGAAACAGTGCCCAGCCAAGGCCGAGCCGCAGGTGCTTTCTCCCCCGCCAGGCGCCCCATAGCCCTGGCATGAGAAAGAGGAACAGCTGTAACTCCGAGAGTCCGTGCCCGGGCCACTTCGACAGGCAATAGAAACAAGGCGCGCAGCAACCCAGCATGCTTGCCCATAGGGTTCCCCGCGAGACTGCGCCCACCGCAAACCCCGCCATCCACGCCCAGCTCACGAGCAGAAACAGCCGCGAGGCCGACCGCCACAACAGCGAACCGTTCGTCGGCTCATGCAACAGATGGGAAACCGTACCGCTCGCCGCTAACGAGCATCCCATCAGGAACAGACTCGCCGGCAGCGCCAACCCGGCGCTTGCCGCCCATGGCCGCCAGTTCTTCCACAACGCTAGTTGCCGAAGCGCCATCAGGCTCACTACATCGCCCAGTCCCCGCCATGCCCCGCGATCCGTTTCGGCCAGATCTCCGAGCACTACTTCACGTTCCAAAGGCGTCAGAAATGCCGCGGCGGCTTCAATGCATCGCCATCCCACGCCAGAGATGCGGGCCTCAGCCTTCATACGGCGTCCTTCGGAAGCGATTGAGCTGCCCCTCTCCCCATGCCGTTCCGCGGCTTATCCGAATCACAGCCTCATAGAACTCTCGCGCCGCACGGGCTCCGTTTCTTGTCACCTTCACCATGCGTTTGGCTCGCCCACCACGCTGCTGGGTCGGTGAACTCATCCAGGTTTCGACCAGCCCCTTGGCTTCCAAACGATCAAGTGTTGTGTAAAGCGCGCCCAGAGAACAGCTCCTCCCCGCGGTCGTTTCGATCCTCTCGCGCATTGCCGCGCCATAGGCCTCTTCGCCCAGATGCGCCGCCGCCGAAAGGATGAGGTATTCAAATTCGCCAACCATAATTAGAACTACATTGTGATGGTAATCAGCCTGGATGTCAACTGCTCAATTGTCCTTTCTTGTTGAAGCACGTGCGGCCGGAGAGGGAGACGTCTCGCTCCATCTGTTGAGAGACCTGGCTTGTGCCTCGTTTGGTGCCGCTACTCCCGGAGTCAATTGACGCGAAACCGCCAAATCGCTCTTTGAGCCGATTGAAGCGTGAATGGCATACGAGCGCTTTGCGTTCGATGCCTCGCGGATTTGGAGGGCCTAATCAGACTGTTCGCGGGCGGTGAATGAGAGGGATCGACCCGGGCGTTTATGATCGTGCTCTATGAGCAGCGCCTCCGCATTCGACTGGGTGGAACGGTCGCTTCGTCCGGACCGCACGGATCCCTATCTCCGCATACAATTCGTTCCGGTGTTCGTGCGCGATCTTGACCGAAGCATCCAGTTTTTTGTGGAGCGGCTTGGCTTCAAGGTGATTTCGGAGGCGCGGCCGACGGACGCCGAAAGACGCGTTGCGGTGGCTCCTCCGGACGGAACGGCGCTGCTTTCCCTGCGAGCGCCGGACGCGGAATCGCGGGATTACCAGCGTATCGGGCGTTCCGGCCCCGTTGTGTTCCTTACGGATGATGTGGAGAACAAGTTTGACGAATGGTCTTCGCGAGGAGTGCCCTTTCGGCAGCCGGTGCAAATGGCAGGCGGCGGCCGCCCGTTCTATGCCGAGTTCGAAGACCCTGATGGCAATCGCTTCACTCTGACAGGAGTTGACGAACTGACGCGAGCCTTTGACGAAAGACGGCGCGCGCTGGCTGCAAAGGAGGAAGCAGATCGCCGGACGGCGCTGGAGTTAGGGATCGCCAAGCAGGTGCAAGCCAAGCTTTTTCCGCAAACGCGGCCAGCGCTACGGACTCTGGAATACACGGGAGTCTGTTTGCAGGCTCGCCAGATTGGCGGGGATTACTACGATTTCCTCGAACTCGGCCAACAACGGCTCGGCTTCATCGTGGGAGACATCTCCGGAAAGGGAATTGCCGCGGCTCTGTTAATGGCCAACCTGCAGGCCAATCTGCGCAGCCAGAGCGCCTGCGCGCTGGACGAACCCCAACGCCTGTTGCGATCGGTGAACCAGCTGTTCTACCAAAACACCGCGGACAGCGCCTACGCCACGCTCTTCTTTGCCGAATACGACGACACAACCGGGCGCGTGCGCTATGCGAATTGCGGTCATCTTCCCGGCCTTCTGGTCCGCGCCGATGGCGGCCTGGAACGCCTCGATGCGACCGGCACGGTCCTTGGACTCTTCAAAGAGTGGGACTGTGCCATGGGAGAGTGTTTGCTGCGTCAGGGAGATGTTCTGGCAATCTACACAGACGGTGTCACCGAAGCCGCGAACGCAAACGGAGAGGAATTCGGAGAACAGCGTCTGATCGATGCGTTGTCCCGTTATCGGGGCTTGCCGATCGAGGAGATGTTGCGGTCTACTCTGGACGAGATCCAGAGGTTCAGCTCGGATGAGCAGTTCGATGACAACACCTTGATCCTTGCCAGGCACCGCGTCTCAGGCGGCTAGGGGCAGAGAACCGGTTTCACCGGCGCTCAGGCACGTCGACTTCTTGGGAATCTCCGTGCTTTTCAAAGATTGGCCCGGCTCAGGGCGGGATCAGGAAGAGTGGTGTTGCCGCGGGAGGAGACTCTGGGCTATTCAGTTCCCGCGATCCGACGCACGCGCTTGAGCATGTCGGCGATCGTCCATTGCTCAAGGCTCCTCATTACGGCCCGGTCCGCTTCTTCGTAGACATCCTCTAAAACACTGCGCACATTCTGGCCAACCGGGCATTCAGGGTGGGGGTCATTCCTGTGCATCCTGAATTTCGCGTCCGCGCCGAGGGAGTGTCGAACCATCTTCAGGGTGATCTTTGCCGGATCGCGCCCCAGCGCCCATCCGCCGCCGCGCGCCCCCTTGGATTCGACCAGTCCCGCCTCTCTCAGCGATGCGAGCTGACGCCGAATGACTACCGGATTGGTCCCCACACTGGCTGCGATGTACTCCGAAGTAACCCGCTCGCCGGGGGTGGATGCGAGCAAAGTAAGAATGTGCACCGCGGTGGAAAACCGGGAGTTCATACTTCGAGGTTATATCGGCTTGACTGCTCTGCGCGTGTATCGTAACTTTTTTTGTGACGGTATTGTTTGTACCTGAATCAAAGGAAGGCAGCACATTCCTACAAGGAGCAGATTCATGAAGATCGTTCTGTATGGCGCGTCCGGCAAGGCCGGCAGCCGCATCCTCCGCGAGATGCAGTCTCGCGGACACGAGGTAATCGCAGCGGTTCGACATCCCGAAAAGCTTCCGGCGAACACGCCGAGCGTTCGCGACGACCTTGCAAGCGCCGACCAGATTGCGCAGACCATCCGAGGGGCGGATGCGGTGGTGAGCGCCTACGCGCCCCCCCATGAGGACACGGACCAACTGATCGCCGTAACGGAACGTCTGATTGCGGCAGTGCGCAAGGCGGGAGTTCCGCGGCTTCTGGTCGTGGGCGGCGCCGGATCGCTTGAAGTTGCTCCCGGCGTGACACTGCTGGCATCCGGGCACCTGCCGCAAGCATGGGTTCCCATCGCAACCTCGCACGCGAAGGCTCTCGCCAGGCTCAAGGCGTCGGATATCAATTGGACCTACTTCAGTCCCGCGGCATTCTTCGAAGCGGGAGAGCGCACCGGCAAATTCCGGCTCGGCCGAACCGATCTGATTGCCGACGAGAAAGGGAACAGCCGCATCTCCCTGGAGGATTACGCCATCGCTTTGGCGGATGAGCTGGAACAGCCTGCTCATGAGCATGCGCAGATGTCGATCGGCTATTAGATCGGATTGGAGACTGGCGTGTTCAGCGGACTTTGAGGACGATGATGGTTTCGTCGTCGAAGCGGTCGGCGCCGTCCTGGAACCGGGAGACGTCGGCGAGGATGGCTTCGGCGATGTCGGCGGCGGACATCTGGCGGTGACCGCAAAGGGTGCTGGCGAGGCGCTCGTCGCCGTACATCTCATCGTTCTCGTTTTCGGCGTCGAGGATGCCGTCGGAGACGAGGATGATGGCGTCGCCGGGCTGGGTCTCGATCCGGTGCTCGTCGTAGGCGACGTCGGGGAACATGCCGAGCGGGAAGCCTTCGGCCTTGATGACGGTGGACTGGCCGTTGCGGCACATGATGGGCTGGACGGCTCCGGAGTTGGAGACCTGGAGGCAGCGATCGTCGTCATTCCAGACGGCGTAGAGCATGGTGACGTACTGGGAGTCGAGCTTGCGCTCCTGGAGGGCGTCGTTGAGTTGGCCGAGCATTTGCGCGGGGGAGAGGCGCTGGATGGCGGCGGAGCGCATGATGCCGCTGACGAGGGCGGCGAATAGCGCAGCGGGGGCGGCTTTGCCGCTGACGTCGCCCAGGACGATGGCGCTCTCAGTGGAGCCGTATTCGAGGAAGTCGTAGAGGTCGCCGCCGATGGTGCGGGCGGGAAGAAAGCGCACAGCGATGTCGACATTGGAGTGCTGCGGGGGCTGCGAGGGGAGGAGGCGGAGCTGCACCTCGCGGGCCATGGCGATGTCTTTTTCGAGCTGGCGTTCCTGCCGGCGCACGGCCTGGTAGAGGCGCGCGTTTTCAATGGCGATGGCGATCTGCGCGGCGAGGGTGGTGAGCATGCGCTCGTGCTCTTCATTGAAGTAGCCGGAGCGCGTGTGTTCGAGGTCGAGGACGCCGATGACGCGGCCCTTGTAGAAGAGGGGGACGATGAGCTCGGAGCGGGTCTCAGGGTTCATCTCGAGGTAGCGGGGGTCGCGGCGGACGTCGGGGACGTTGACCACGCGCCACTCGCGGACAGCGGCGCCGACCAGGCCGTTCGAGATGGGGATGCGGCGGCGGGGGGCGTGGGTGTAGCCGAAGCGCCAGGCGTAGCGGGTGATGAGGACTTCGCCTTTTTCATCGAGCAGCATAATGGTGAACATCTGGTAGTCAATGAGGCGGCGGAGGAGCTGGCCGACGCGTTCGAGGAGGGGATCGAGCTCGAGGATGGAGGTGAGCTCGATGGCGATCTCATTGAGGACGGCGAGGGTGCGGGCCTGGCGGGAGACGCGGCTGTACAGGCGGGCGTTTTCGATGGCCTGGGCGATGCGGGAGGCCGTGAGGATGAGGAGGTGGAGGTGCTCCTCGCGGAAGTAGTTGGGCTGCTCGCTTTCGATGTCCATGACGCCGATGAGGCGGTTTTTGGCGATAAGGGGGACGGCGAGCTCGGAGCGGACGTCGGGGTTGGCGGCGATGTAGTTAGGTTCGGTGGCAACGTCGTTGATCATCATGGCCTGCCGGGTGAGGGCGACCTGACCGATGATGCCTTTGCCGATGGGGAAACGCATGCGCTCGGCTTCGGGGGTGTGTCCGATCTGGAAGCGCATGCGCAATTCGTGGGTGCGGTCGTTGAGGAGGAAGATGGCGAAGATGCGGTAAGGGATGATGGCGCGGACGAGCTCGGAGGTGCGGTTGAGGAGCGTCTGGAGGTCGAGGGTGGTGTTGAGTGCGTCTGCGATCTGCGCCAGGTAGGCGAGGTCGGCTGGCTCCACGCGGACGTTGGCGGGATCGAGGTGGGTGCCGGTGGAGGGGCGGTAGTCGCCTTCAAACTCGACCTCGGGATTGGGTGGCGGCGGCGAAGGCATGCGAAGGGAAATGATAAATGGAGGGAACAGGGAATAGGGAACAGGGAATAGAAAGGCAGGCATGAGGGCCAGGGGCCACGGGGCGAGAAAGACGGAAAAGAGGGAATGGGGAATAGGAGTGGGGGGTGGGGAACTAGAGGGTGTGGCAGACTGGATGGGCCGTGAGACGCGCGGACGCGAGGAGGATGGAGAATGGCGACTGTGAGCGAGACGACGGGGAGTAAGGCCACTGTGGGCAAGGCGCGGATCGGATCGATTGCGCCGTGCTTTGTGGTAAACAACGTGAGCGAGACGATCGGATTTTATCGCGACTGGCTGGGCTTCGAGGTGTACTTCGAGGATCCGGCGGGCGATCCGTTTTTTGCGATTGTGCAGCGGGACGGCATGATGGTGTTTCTCAAGCATGGGGACGGGCGGCCCCGGCCCAATCCTGTCGCAATGCCGGAGATGAAGTGGGACGCGTACGTGTCGGTGGGGGATCCGGATGCGCTGGCGGCGGAGTTTGCGGCGAACGGCGCGACGTTTCACCGGCCGCTGGGGATCACGTCGGAGAATCTGCGCGGATTTGAGGTGCGGGATCCCAACGGATACGTGCTGTTCTTCGGCCGGCCGGAGTGAGAAGAGATCGGAGATCAGGGGTCCAGGATCGCTACTTGGAGGCGGCGACGTAGACGCCCAGGGTGATCATGCCGGTGCCGGAGAGGAGGCGCTGTTTCTCTCCGAATTTGGGGTCGTGCTGGAGCTTGCGCGCGAGCGCTCCGGCGAAGAGGACCACGAGCAGATCGACGGCGGTGTTGAGGGTGACGGAGATGGCTCCCAGAAATAGGAACTGCACGGTTACGTGGCCGCGCGCCGGTGCGACGAACTGGGGAATGAAGGATAGGAAGAAGAGAGCGGTCTTGGGATTGAGAACCTCGGTGGTGATGCCCTGCAGGAAGTGCTGATGGGGCGCGCCTTGTCGCAGGTCCGCGGCGGGTTGAGCACGGCGAGTGCGGATCATAGAGACGCCGAGATAGATAAGGTAAGCGGCCCCGGCGTAACGGACGATCTCGAAGGCAAGGGCCGAGGTGGCAAGGACAGCGGAGAGACCGAGGGCGGCGGCGAGGACGTGTACGGAGCCGCCGACGAAGGTGCCGAAGGCGGAGAGGACGCCTTCGCGGCGTCCGCCATGCAGAGTGCGGCCCAGCACGTAGAGGATGCCGGGCCCGGGGGTGAGGGCGAGAAGAGCGGCGGCGCTGAGGAAGAGGGCGAAGCGGGTTCCGTCGATCACGAAGGTTCCTCTGCCTGCTATTAAAACAGCAGACCCCGACGTTCAACTGCGGGTGAGAACAGCGGAGAGGACGCCCACGCGCTCTTCGCGGAGGTTGCGCGCCAGGTTTGCGACGACGACGCGGAAGTCTGCTCCCAGGACGAGGCCCAGGTTGAGAGGGCCGGGCGGGGGACCAGCCATGGTTGCGTGGAACCACTCCGCGGCAACCTGGGTGTCGTCGCGCCAGAGAGTGACGTGAAAGCCAGCCTTCTCGAGCGTGGACCGGGTCTGGTTCTCGGTGAGGAGGAAGCTGGCGGAGGCATCGCGGGCCCAGGGTACGGGATAGACGACGTCTCCCTCGCGTTGAAAGATGTCGTAGGTTGCCAGGCGTCCCGCGGGGGCGAGGACACGGCGCACCTCAGAGTAGAGAGCGGCGCGATCGGCGATGTTCATGGCCACGTGCTGCAGGAAGACCAGGTCGAAGGCGGCATCGGGGAAGGGAAGGCGTTGCGCGTCCCCGACCTCGAAGAGGACGCGATCGGAGAGGCCGGTGCGCCGGCTGAGATAGGTCGCGGTTTCAATGAAGCCGGGGCTGAGATCGACGCCGACGACTCGGCAGCCGAAGGTGGAGGCGAGGTAGCGCGCAGGGCCGCCGATGCCGCAGCCGAGATCGAGCACGCGGGTTCCGGCAGTGATGCCGGCGGCGTGCGCCAGCTCAGCCGTGGCCGGAAGGCCGCGGGTATGAAACTGGTCGAGCGGCGCGAGCTGCGCAACCGTGAGGGCCTGCTGCTCGGGCGCGATGTTCAGGAGGGCTGACTGGATGCGGTCCACCAGGCGGGTGGCGGCGTAGTATTCGCGGGCTTTCTCGACGATGTCGGTCATGGGGTTCTCCGAAGCGGGCTTGATCGGTTCAGGCGGCGAAGCCATCGTGGGCCAGCGCAGAGGCCGGACTGTGCTGGGGGCGGACCAGCCAGTACAGGGCAACCGCATGGGTGATCATGATCATGGGCACGTAGAGGACAGGGATGATGTAGGTGGAGCCGAGCTGCCCGGCGACCTGGGGTAGCCCGAGGCGGACGGCGTTGTAGTAGTCGCCCAGGATATCGATGACGCCAACGATGTTGAAGGCCACGACGAAGGACCAGAACAGGGGCCGGATCCTCACGGTGAGCAGGGCAGCGAGGGCGAGGACGCCTGTGGCGAAGTCGCCCCAGGCGCAGAAGGGCGCGAATCCGGCGGGGAGATTTCCGACAGCTCCGGGGAGGATAAAGACCAGCCCGAAGAAGCGGAAGCTATGAATGGTGGCGATGACGCGGTGGGCGCGGAAGCGGTCCATGGACTTGAGCCGGGGGAAGATATAGGTGCCGAAGGCGAGCAGGCACGCCACGTAGCCCAGGACGAGATGGATATTGAAGATCGCGGTGCTGGACACAGAGAACCTCCTGAGTGATGGGATGATCCATATCATCCGTTGGCGCGGAATGAAGCGCATCCGGTGCAGAACGGCCCTACGAAGCAGCGGGACGGAAGGCTTCGACGTTCAGCCGGAAGAACTCCTCGAGCGTCTGGGGTGGACGGCCGGTGACGTTGCGGATGGTGTCGGTGATTGTGTCCCGCGCGCCCCCGTTGCGGAAGTACTGCCAGAGATGGCTGAGATGATCGACGGCGTGCGCGTTGATGCGTTCTCTGGCGCCCTGGGCCCATTGTTCGTCGGTAATGGGGACGTAGCGAACGGGCCGGCCGATGGCTCGGCTGAGGGTGGCGATGATCTGGTGCACGGTGGGAGTTTCGGTCACGATGGGGTAGACGGTTTCCGTGGGATGGGTGGTGCTCGTCAGGAGGGCAGTGGCGACGCGGGCCACGTCTTCCGCGCCGGCGAGGGGAATGACGGCGGCGCCCTCGCCCCAGGGGAGGAAGGCCGTGTCCTGCGCGACGACGCTGCGCGTGACGAGGGCGCGTACATTCTCGTAGTAGGGCGGCGCCTGAAGGTGAACGGCGCCGACCTGCGCCCAGTCGAAGATGCGGTCCGCGAGGCGGTGCTGGAGGTTGCGGAAGGAAGCCGCGTGGCGAAGACCGCGGAAGTCCTCGGCCTCAGGCGTGCTCTGGAACTGAGAGTTGTTGACGATCAACTCCAGGCCCGCGTCGCGCGCCGATGCGGCGAAGATGGTGGAAGCCTCGAGGAGGCCCTCGGCGACGGGATAGGTGAAGTAGGCGCGCTTGACTCCGTGAAGAGCGGATTGCACGGCGGCGGGATCGAGGAGGTCGCCGGCCAGGATCTCGGCGCCTTTGGCGCGAAGCTCGTCGCAGCGGCTATCCACCTTGTGGACGAAGGCGCGGACGGGAAGGCCCTGATCGAGCAGCATTCGGGCAATGACGCGTCCGGTGGAACCCTGCGCGCCACCGGCGGCTCCGGTGACGAGGATCGGTTGAGACAGGGACATGGAAGTTGCTCCTTTGCCGGATAGGATTATGAACGTAATCCTATCGACTCTCTTTTTTCTTTGCAAACCGGGATGGCGGGAATGGCTGCGGCGGAGGGATCCTAGAATGAGCTATGCGATATCCAGCGGAACATAAGGCAGAGGTGCACGAGCGGATTGTGAAAGACGCAGCGCAGCGGGTGCGCAGCGAGGGCCTGACGGGCGCTGCGGTAACCGCGGTGATGCGCGATGCGGGGCTGACGCACGGAGGCTTCTACAAGCATTTTGCGAGCAAGGAGGAGTTGCTGCTGGAGTCGCTGCGGCGCGGCTTCGGCGACTTCGAGGATGCCCTGGTGCATGCGGCCGAGCAGGCCAAGGCGGGCACGGGGTGGAAGGCGATGGTGAAGATGTATCTGAGCGCGGAGCACTGCGACCGCATCGAAACGGGGTGTCCGGTGGCGGCGCTGGCTCCGGAACTGGCGCGGGTGGATCCGTCGATGCGGGGGGCGATTGTGGGGGAGCTGGTGCGGTACCGGGACCGGATGCTGCCGTTCATGCCGGGGCGGCGGAAGGAGGACCGGGAGAAGGCGTTCTTCGCCATCTGGTCGACGATGATTGGGGCGATTGCGCTGGCGCGAATTCTGCCGTATCCCGAGGCGCGGGAGAAGGTGCTGGGGAGCGCGCGAGAGTTGCTGCTGCGGAGTTATTGATCTTGGAGGGACGGAGCGTTCGCGCTACCCAGGTCTCAAAATCGGGAGACCTGGGGCTCCCTACCTCTTCATAAGCATTCGGACGATAGCGGCAAACTGGGTTAGTCGGCGCCCAGTTCGCGGACGATGAGGACGCTGGCGGAGGCGCCGATGCGGTTGGCGCCGGCGTCGAGCATGGTCTTGGCGTCGGCCAGGGTGCGGATGCCTCCAGAGGCTTTAACGCCGCATCGCCCCCCGGCCACGCCGCGGAGCAGGGCGACGTCAGGCGCGGTGGCGCCGCTGGCGGAGAAGCCGGTGGACGTTTTGAGGAAGTCGGCTCCGGACTGGATGGCGATCTCGGCGCCGCGCAGCTTTTCTTCGACGCTGAGCAGGCAGGTTTCCAGGATCACCTTGAGGATGGCTCCGTTGTGATGCGCGACGGAGGCGGCGGCGCGGATGGTGTTTTCGACCGCGTGGTGGTTGCCGCTCTTGAGCTGGCCGATGGGAATGACCATGTCGAGCTCTTTGGCGCCGAGGCGGGTGAGGGCGGCGGCCTCCTGGCGCAGGGTCGAGGGCAGGGTGGCGCCGAGAGGAAATCCGATGACGACGCCGACGGGCACGCCCGTGCCGGAGAGGACGGCAACGGCAGTGGGCACCCAGACGGGGTTGACCATGGCGCAGGCGAAGCGATAGCGGATGGCTTCGTCGCAGAGGGTCTCGACCTGGTCGCGGGTGGCGTCGGGCTTGAGGAGGGTGTGGTCGATGACTGCGGCAAGTGACTGCCAGCTGGAGAGTGTCTGCGCCGTAAAAGCGGGCGCGTCGAAGCTTCCGTGATCAAAGTCAACGTCCGAATCTGGTACAGGGGTAATTGCTGCCATCGTAAGGCTCCTTTTGCTTGAGCGCTCTCAGATGGCGCTCTTCCTTGCGGTCCCCGGGCTAAGAGTATAGAGCTTAGTCGGCTCCGACTCCAAGTGACGGCCGCCACAACATTCGACGGCGAAGACGGGCCCCAGGATACCCAATTTTGGTTGAATCAGAGTGAACGGTCGTTGGGTGGGAACAAATAGGGAGACGAGGGCCAAGTACCAAGGGCTAAGGGACGAGATTATTCGATGTCCATGCGGACGATCTGCTCGTTCTCGATCTGGTAGGCGTGGTGCACCGTGGTGTCGAGGAGGAGGTTGCCGGCGAGGTCGTGGACGACCTGGTGGACCTCGACGACCCAGCGACCGT
This sequence comes from Acidobacteria bacterium AB60, assembly GCA_008682415.1. Lineage (GTDB taxonomy): Bacteria > Acidobacteriota > Terriglobia > Terriglobales > Acidobacteriaceae > Telmatobacter. The sequence goes on from VANK01000001.1 coordinate 143,670, forward strand.
TCTGGTCCTGGGCGATGGAGACGGGGTCGACCTTGGGATCGATCATTGCCCATTGGCGGGTCCAGTAGGCGCGGACGGCTTCGACTCCATAGACGTAGCCACCCTCCATGCCGTTCGGCCAAACGACGTCGGGGCGCATGCGGGCGAGGACGGAGTCGATCTCGCGGGCGTTGAACTGGCGGTACATGGCGCGCAGCAGGTCACGCGGATCGGTCATGGGGAACTCCTTCGGGGCTACTCCGGGTGATCGGGGGTCATGAGGCAGATGTCGGGCAGGTTGCGATAGCGTTCGGCGTAGTCCATGCCGTAGCCGATGACGAAGAGATTGGGGATGGAGAAGCCAACGTAATCGGCGTCGATCTTTTCGATGCGGCGGGAGGGCTTGTCCAGGAGGGCAGCAATGCGCAGGGACTTGGGGTGGTGCTGGAGGATGATTTTGCGGAGGTAAGCGAGGGTGAGGCCGGTGTCGAGGATGTCTTCGACGATGAGGACGTTTTTGCCTTCGACGGGCTCATCGAGGTCCTTGATGAGCTTGACGGCGCCGGAGGAGCGCTGGCCTTTGCCGTAGCTGGAGACTGCGACGAAGTCGAAGGTGGCGTCGACCTGCACGGCGCGGGCGAGATCGGCCAGGAAGATGGCGGCGCCTTTGAGCACGCCGACCATGACGAGCTTTTCGCCGTTGAGATCGCGGGTGATCTCGGCGCCCATCTCCGCGACACGGTCGGCAATCTGCTGGCGGGTGTAGAGGATCTGCGTTCCCTGACGTACAGTTGTGGCCATGTTGCCAGTATCGCCCGAGCACCCGGGCGGGAGGCAAGGCGGGGCGGAAAAGTCTGGGAGAGCGGAGGAGCGGGCTGCGGGCGGATACGGCGCCTGTAACGTGGGGAAGTTGAGGCGCGTCTATACTAAGAGAAGATGTTTCCGTACATTCACATTCCGTTCTGGCCTCATGATATTCCGACGTTTGGGCTGATGCTGTGGGTCGCTGCCGTGGCCGCCGGCTACATTATGGACCGCAACTTTCGCCGGCATGGCATCAACGCCGATGCGGTGGGCATGGTGGCGATCACAGTGGTGGCCGGCATTGTGGGCGCCAAGCTGTGGCACGTGCTGGATACGCCCTCGGAGTTTCGCGAGCAGGGCTGGCGGGTGCTTTGGGATACGGGCGGCTTTGCCTGGTTCGGCGGCCTGGTGGCGGGGATCTCGGCACTGGTGATCCAGGGAGTGATGGCGCGAATCGGAGCGCTGCGCACGCTGGACCTGGCGGCTCCGGCGGCCGCGTTTGGATATGGGATTGGACGGATCGGGTGCTTTCTGTCAGGGGACGGATGTTACGGGCTGCCGACGAAGCTGCCATGGGGGATGAGCTTTCCGCATGGGATCGAGCCGGTGTATGTGCCGGTGCATCCCACGCCATTGTATGAGCTGGGCGGCGGATTGCTGATCGGGACGTGGCTGTGGATGCGGGGCGGCAAGGCGCGGCCAATGGGCGCGATGCTGGGCGAGTACCTGGTGCTGAGCGGCATTGCGCGGTTCCTGGTGGAGTTTCTGCGGCGGAATCCGCGGGTGCTTTGGGGGCTGTCGAATGCGCAGTTGGCGAGTGTGGGCTCGGTGGTGGCAGGGGCGCTGCTGCTGATCTGGGCGAGCACGCGGCGGACGGTGGAGCGGGCTTCGCTGGCGGTGGAGAAAACGGCGTGAAGACAGTGATGAAGTGAGAGAGTGATCAAGTGATGGAGATGCGGCCGCGAGAATGCGGCCGTTTTGCTTTTTGGCACAAGCTGCGGGGATTTTCACTCGATCACTTGATCACTTCATCACTGGCTATAGCCGCTTCAGGAACGCCAGCGCTTCTTTGAGCTGCGGAAACTGTCGTTCCTCCGCTTTGAATTCGCGGGAGTGGACGCAGCGGCGGACTCCGTTCATCCGGACGGGATGCTTGAGGTGGAGCATCTCGTGGTAGAGCAGGTACTCAATGGCGTAGCGGGGGCTGGAGGGGCGGTCGAAGACGCGACTTACGACGATGGTGTTGTGGGCGGCGTCGTAGTGGCCGAGGGAGCGCTTGGCCATGTGCTCGCTCCAGGTGAGATTGGGGCGGCCGAGGAGGCCTCCGAAGAAGCGCAGGTTGAGGGTGTCGAAGACCTCTTCGAGGTGGTAGTAGCGCCCTTCGGGGCCGAAGTAGCGCTTGCTGCCCCGGGCGCTGCGGATGAGTTCGGTCTGGCGGGTGACGGCGGCGCTGGAGGCGAAGCGCTTGTAGCGATGATTGTGCGCCGGCTCGATGGGCTTCTTGTAGAGCTTGGCGAGAAGGATGTGAGCGATGGCGCGAATGACAGGATCGGGCGCGCCTTCGAGGATGTCAGAGAGCGAGACGTAGATGTGGCCTTCGCGCAGGCGGATCGTGGTGTTCAGCGAGACGAAGCGCCGGAAGCGAACAGAGATGGGGGGCATCGGCGCACGCGGGCGCAACGCTCGATACTCTTCCTGAAAGATAGGAATAAATTCGGAAGCCACCAAGGTGAAGGTTAGCACGGCGCGTCGGCAGGGAATTTGCAACGCGCCGACGCGTTCCTTATCGCGCCTATTGGATGCCCGAGGCAGGCGGCACGTTGCGCAGGATGGCCGCGCGCCGGCTAGTTGGGTGTGGAAGGCTTGGGTTCAGCGCGCTCCTGGCCTTTCTCGTCTTTGTGCTCGGCGAAGTAGGCAGTTTGTTCTTCGAGCAGACGCTTGGCATCGCCCAATAGATCTTCGCCGGCTTCGATGGCTTCTTTGCGCGCCTCGTCAAAGTACGGCTCTCCCGCGAGAGTGCGGAGGATGTTGAGCCAGCGCGGCGCTGCGTCATTGAGCTTCTGCAGGCCCTTGCGCATGTCGGCTTTACGTTCGGAGTACTGGTCGAGGTTGGAGCCGAGTTCGTCCATCAATGAGGTGAGGTCGAGCAACTCGTCATCGATGCGTTTGCCGCGCGCGACGGACTGGCGCCGATTGATGAGTCCCTTGATGGTGTCGGCGTGTTCATCGACGAACTTGGTGTAGAGCTGAATGCGCTGGTCGGGATCGATACCGGCTTCGCGAATCTTGTCGATCTGCTCTTCGGTGAGGGGCTGGCGCTGCTCCTTTTGCGCGGCGAGGCCGGCGGCGAGGGACAGACCGAGAAGAAGGAAGAAGGCGAAGCGGCAACGGCGCATGCGTGGACCCCCGACGCGTCCCATTGGAACACAGGCGAGGAGCGGTGAAAAGAGCCGAGGGAATGAGGGATGTTCCGCCGGCGCGGCGGTCTTATACTGGCTTCCGTTCCCTTCATTCGACTCTCACGGAGGTCAAATATGAACCCACGGTCGATTTCCCGGCAGTTGACGCCGACGCGCAGAGGATTTCTGAGCGGGTCCGCAGCCGCCGTGGCCAGCGGATTTTGCGGCGCGCTGTTCGAGCAGAAGGCTGCCGCGGCGCAGCCGGAGCTGCCCAACGTGCTGGGGCCGCGAGCAGGGTTCACACCGCAGATCGGCAGTTTTGTCTCGATGCTTACCTGGATGCGTGAGCAGAACGGCGTGCTGAGCGCGACGAAGGGGTTGACCCAGGCGGATCTCGATGCGCTGTTCGACGCCAATGCAAACACAATCGGCGCGCTGATGCTGCACCTGGCGGCGACCGAGACCTACTACCAGCTGCACACCTTCGAGGGCATGAAGTGGAACAGCTGGGGGGAGGACATCAAGAAGAAGTGGGACGCGGCCATGGACCTGGGAGACGCGGGACGGAAGGAGATCAAGGGGCACGACCGCGAGTACTACGTGGGGATCCTCCACGAGGTGCGGGAGAAGACGCTCGCCGAGTTTCGCAAGCGCGATGACGCTTGGTTGCTGGCCGTCGATAAAACCTTCCCCTGGGGACCGACGAACAACCTGTGCAAGTGGTTCCACGTATGCGAGCACGAGGCGCATCACACAGGGCAGATTGCGTTACTGCGCAAGAGACTGCCGGGGGCGAAGCCGAGTGAAGGCTGAGTTCCGCGGATAGTGCAGATCCCGGTCTGAGCATCGAGACCGGGACTGGCGGTTTTGCGCGAACCGCTACCAGCTATGCAGCCACTCCTCATCGCGGCCGATGCGGATGGGCGCATTGAAGAGCTCGCTGAGGCGCGGTTCGGTGAGAAGCTCGGCGCGCGGACCGTCGGCTACGATGCGCCCGGCGCGCATCAGGATGACGCGTTCGATCTCGGGGAGGATGTCGGCGAGGTGGTGAGTCACGAGGACCAGCCCGGTTCCTTCGGCCACCAGCCTGCGGAGAGTCTCCCGCAGTTCCCGCTGCGCCGCAAGATCGAGCGCGTTGGAGGGTTCGTCAAGCAGGAGTTGACGCGGGCGGTGGACGAGCGCGCGAGCGATCAGGATGCGGCGCTTCTCTCCGGCGGACATCTCGCCGACGAGCTGGTCGGCGAGGTGGGTAGCCTCCATGCGGGCGAGGGCCTCCATGGCGCGTTCGCGCATCTCGGGGGTGACGTGCAAATTGGGCCACAGCGTTGAGGCGGAGAAGAAGCCGGCCGTGACGGCATCGCGTCCGGTGGTGACCGCGGTGCGTTCTCCGGGGAGTTCCTGGCCGGTGGACCCAGCGCCCACCACGCCGAAGTGGCGGCGGAGCTGGGTGAGATCCCAGCGCTCGCGGCCGAAGATGCGGACCTGCATGCCTGGCAGCGGCATAGGGTAGATCTGGCAGGTCATGGTGAGAATCAGCGTGGATTTGCCGCAGCCATTCGGCCCGAGGATGGCGACGTGTTCGCCGGTACGTATGGACAGGTTCACGTCGTGAAGGACGACGCGTTCGCCGCGCGCGACATTCACGTTGCGCAGTTCAAGGAACTGATGCGGATCGACGGGTGGCGCGCCTGGACCGGCCGCGCTGAGGCTCTCAGGCATTCAACCCCCAAGCTGCTAGATTAAATTGTTGTGCCCACGTCCCGGAGAGAGCTGAACGGGCCGTGGCGACTGAGGATGATGAGCGAGATTTCACATTTTGTGATTCCCCGGGGTTTTCGCTTTGGAGCGATCAAGGCGGGATTGAAGGCAAGCGGTCGAACGGACTTTGCGCTGATTGTGGCGGATGAGCCGGCCTGCGCGGCGGCTGCATTCACTGCCAACAAGGTGAGCGCGGCGCCGCTCGCCGTCGATAAAGAAAATTTGAAAGCCACGGGCGGCCGCGTGCGCGTGGTGGCCATCAACGCCGGCAATGCGAACTGCGCGGCGGGACAGGCGGGGCTTGATGCGGCGCGAGCCACCTGCACCGCCGCGGCGGAGATCTTCGGCTGCAGCCCGCAGGAGGTGTTTCCGTCGTCGACGGGCATCATCGGCGTGCCGCTGCCGGCGGAGAAGCTGATTGCCGTGATGCCGGAGCTGGCCTCGCGGCTGGGCTCGGCGTCCGATCACTTTCAGCAGGTGGCGTTGGCGATTCTCACCACGGACACGGTGGAGAAGACGGCGTTCGCGCGATTCGAGGTGGACGGGCGCGAGGTGCGCATGGCCGCCACCTGCAAGGGCTCGGGGATGATCCACCCGCAGCTGGTGCCGCACGCCACCATGCTGGTGTACATCCTCACTGACGCGGAGATCGAGCCGCAGACGCTGCAGAGCTATTTGAACGGCGCCATCGAGCTGAGCTTCAATCGCATCTCCGTGGACGGCGACACATCGACGAACGACACGGTGCTGCTGCTGGCCTCAGGGGCTAGCGGCGTGACGATCGGCGCGGAGAACGAGGAGTTCCGCCAGGCCCTGACGCAGGTGTGCACCTCGCTGGCGAAGCAGGTGGTGGGCGACGGCGAAGGGATTGGACACCTTGTGGAGCTGCGCATTGACGGCGCGGTGAGCGACGCGGACGCCGTGAAGGCGGCCAAGGCGATTGCGCACAGCATGCTGGTCAAGACAGCCTGGGCCGGCGCCGACCCCAACTGGGGCCGGCTGGTGGCGGCGCTGGGCTACTCCGGCGCGCAGATCGATCCGGAGCGCATCGACATCTCCTTTGGCGAACTGCCGGTGTGCCGCAACGGCGGCCGCGCGGAGGAGTTTGACGAGGAGAAGGCGCACGCCTATCTCAAGCAGGAGAAGTTCTCGATTGCGATCCAGTTGAACCAGGGGAAGGGATCGTGCGTGTTCTGGACGACGGACCTGACGACCGAGTATGTCCATATCAATGCGGATTACTCGACGTAGGCAGACAGTGAACAGTGAGACCGGCTGCTATTGCGGGGATGTGGGCGCGGCGGGGCTGGTGTTGGGATAGGTGATTTCGACCGCTGCCTTCAGGTCGAGGACGAGGCGAACGATGGGGCCGTTGAGGCCGCCGTCGAGTTCGCGGGACCAGACCGGACCTTTGAGTTTTCCTTTTTCATTCAGAGTGTAGACACGCAGCACGTCCTGCATGGCGATATCGTCGCCGCCCGTGCCAACGGAGGCGTTCTGGTCGGTGGGATGGGCCTGCAGGCTGCGTTCCTGGCCGGGCTGCATGGCTCCGGGCTGGGGCATAACGGGATGGGGGCCGAGGCCCAGATGATCCTGGTCGCCCACGGCGTGCCCTTTGCGCACCACGATGACCAGGTCGGCTTTGTCGCGGCTGGGCGCGAGAGCGTAGCGACCCCATTGGCGGAATGCCTCCTGCACCTGGAGGATGGCTTCGCGGTCTGCCGGCGAGAGGCCGGGGCGGGAGAGATCGCCATCGGTGCACTCGACGTAGAAGGTGTGCGCCGTCTGGAAGATCTCCGGGACCTGCACCTTTTTGGGTTTGGCGTGCGCGAGGGAACAGCACAGAAGGGCCGCGGCGAGCAGCGCCAGGGAACGGGGCTTCATGGATGGACCTCCGCGAGGCAGCCGGGGACGGCGGGTTCGCGCGTCTCCGAACCTATGCCCGGGCCGGATTGCTTGTCAATGGAGATCCGCAGCGGGCATTTACAATCGCAGAGATCGAGGCTTCATCATCATGAAAAAAGAGGCAAGCAATTTCAGTGCGCCGGGCGGCGCGCCAGGGGAGAAGACTGAGTTCTCCCTGATCCCGCCGGCGACGCTGGAAACGATATACGGGAACCTGTTGAAGGCACGCGTGCTGGAGGCGCGGATCGGACGGGGCAAGGCGGTCCGCGATGCGGGGTGGGACGCCGTGAAGGCGTCGAGCGCGGCGGTGCTGATGGATACGCGCGCAGAGGACCTGGTGATCGCGGCGGCGGAGATTCCCATTGCGCGCCTGATACGGGGAGAGAAGGCCACCGCCGTGGTGCGGACGCGGGAGACGCGGGAAGAGAGCGCGAGGCAGTTGCTGCATGCCGTGGGAACGGCGCTGGCGAGCCGGACCAAAAAGGACGGCAGGGTGGTGATTGCGTTGTGGCGCGATGCCGAGGAACAGCTGTGGCGCGACGTGCAGGAGATGGCGCGGGCGCACACGCTGCCCCTGATCCTGGTGTGCCCGGTGAGCGAGCCGGTGAAGGACGGACGCAACCTTGAGCCGGGAACCGAGCTGCCGCGCATCATCGTGGATGGCTATGACGCGGTGGCGGTGTACCGGGTGGCGCACGAGGCCATCGACCGGGCGCGCAGAGATCGCGGCGCGACCTTGATTGAGTGCGCGAGTTTTCGGGTGAAGGGCCAGCCCGGCCGGCACGGCGACGCGGTGGTGAATATGGAGCGCTACCTGCGTGGCAAGAATCTGCTGCGGCGGGGCATGCGGCGGGAGATCGAAGAGAGCTTTGCGGGAGAGCTGCGGCCGCCGCTCTCCGCGAAGAGACCGCGCCGCTAGCTACTTGGCGCGTGGATGGGTGCAGTCGTAGACCTGGGTGAGCTGATTGGTGGTGAGCTGGGTGTAGCGCTGCGTGGTGGAGAGGCGCTCGTGCCCCAGCAGCTCCTGAATGGCGCGAAGGTCGGCGCCCTCTTCCAGCAAATGGGTGCCGAAGGCGTGCCGCAGAGTGTGCGGATGGACGTCAGAGGAGAGGCCGTGCTGGACGGCGAGCCTCTTGACGATGCGCCCCACGCTCCGGGTGGTGAGGCGGGCTTCGCCACCGGGCTTGCTGAGACCGCGCAGGTGGAGATTCAGAAAGAGCGCCGGCGAGGATGCGCGCGCCGCTAGTGACGCGGCGGCGATGCGCGCGCTGCGCTCGGCGAGATAGGTACGGAGCGCTTCGGCGGCTGCGTCGCCGAGGGGTACGTAGCGCTGCTTCTGGCCTTTGCCGCGGACCAGGATGGCCTCGTTGGCCCAATGGATGTCGGCGAGATTGAGTGCGACGAGCTCGGCGTTGCGGATGCCGCAGCCGTAGAGCAACTCGAGGATGGCGCGATCGCGGGCGGGCCATGCGGCGGTTTCATCATCGACGGTATCGACGACGCGGTTCATCTGCTCGATGGAAGGGACGCGGGGCAGATGTTTCGGAAGGCGGGGCGTGGAGACCAGGGACGCGGCGTTCTGCTCCACGCGACCGGTGCGGGCAAGCCACTTGAACCAGCTGCGGATGGCGGCGAGGGCGCGCGCCGTCGATGCCTTGGAGAGGCCGCGGTCATAGAGCGTGCCAAGGTATCCGCGAATGTGGGTGTGCTCGATGCGGTCGGGAGTCTGGGACGCGCCGTAGGTGGCGGTGATATAGACGGCGAAGTCACCGAGCTCGCGCTGGTAGGCGCGCAGGGTGTGCGCTGAGGCGCCACGTTCGTTGGCGAGAACGCGGAGGTAGGCGTCCACCAGGGTAAGCAGGGGAGACGGGGACGTGTCGTCGCTCACGCGGACTCCTCGAGCGACTCGTCGATCGCGGCCGGCTCCGCGGGAGACGCGGGCTCCGGGGGCTCGCTGGGCAGGCGGCGCTTGGCGCGGGGATGGAACTGGCGATGCGCGGCTTTAAGGCGGCCGAGCGCGAGATGTGTGTACACCTGGGTGGTGCCGATGTCGGCGTGGCCCAGGAGCGTCTGCACGCTGCGCAGGTCGGCGCCGTGCTCCACCATGTGGGTGGCGCAGCTATGGCGCAGCATGTGGGGGCTGGCGGATCCGTTGGCCAGCTTAACCAGAGACCAGACCCACTGGCGCGTGAGCGGCATGCCGCGCAGGGAAAGGAAGAGGCGGGCGTTGTTGGCGTGGCCTGCGGCGTGGCGCGCGGTCCCGATGCGGGCGAGATGGGGACGGCCTAGGGTGATGTAGCCTTCGAGAGCTTCGAGCGCGGCGCGCCCGAGCGGGACGATGCGTTCCTTATCGCCTTTGCCGCGGACCTGCACGCTGCCGGTATCGAGGGCGAGGTCGCTGGTGTTCAGGGCGACGACCTCGGAGACGCGGAGGCCGCCGGCGTAGAGGAGTTCGAGGATAGCGCGGTCCCGCAGCGCGGTGGCCTGGGCCTGGGGATGGGAGGCGGCGAGGGCGGCGCGCTCCAGCATCTCGTTGACTTCGGGCTCCGCAAGAGACTTGGGCAGAACCTTCCAGGCTTTGGGCGACTCGATGTTGATGGTGGGGTCGTGGTGAATGCGGCGGTCGAGGAGCAGCCACTTGTAGAAGCCCCGGAGGCAGCTGAGCTTGCGCGCGGCGGAGCGGGATTCGATGCCGTGCTGCCGCAGGTGCTCGAGGAAAGCGGCGACATCGTCCTGGGCGGCGGTGTGCAGCAGGCCGTGGCGTCTCTCCAGGAACTCGGCGAAGGTGCGGAGGTCGGAGAGATAGGCCTCGCAACTGAGGGGCCGGAGGCCTTTTTCGACGCGGAGGTAGACGTGGTAGTCCCGCAGCAGGGTGAGATTGGCGTCGAGATGGCCGGGTGCGCTCACTTTCCCGATTATGCGTGGGCGCGGCGGTAAGCGTCTGTGCAGGGGCGGGTTACCGTACCTCGTTCATCACGGAATCAAGTCCGCCAACAAAATTGAGAGTGGGATTGCTTGACGCGGAGACGGAATCGGCCAGCGCGGATCAGTGGGCGGCGAGGAGGGGCTTGATGCCGCTCTCAATGGTGGTGGGATCGGTTTCGCCTTTATAGACTGCGGCGATTTTGCCGTGCCTGTCGATCAGGAAGCTCACCGGCAGACCGAGGATGCGGCCGTAAGCGCGCGCCAGATTCGCGTCGCCCATCATGACGGGATAGTTGAGGTGGCGCTCGGCGGTGAGAGCGCGCACCGGCTCGGCGTCATCATCGAGCGACACGGCGAGAACCTGCAGGCCGTCGGAGCGGTAGCGGTTCTGCCAGTCGATGAGGCGGGGCATCTCGACGAGGCAGGGGGCGCACCAGGTAGCCCAGAAGGTGAGGAGGACGACCTTGCCGCGATAGTCGGCGAGATCCACGCGCCGGCCCTCGAGGGAGGTTCGCTGGAAGCGTGGGGCGGGCCGGTGCAGCAGGCCGGCGGGATCACTCTGGGCAGACGCCGCAGCCAGCATCACGAGGGCCAACAACAAGGCCAGAACGCGGGGAGGTTTTGCCGGATGCGCCAAGGGCTACTCCCGCGGATAGCCTTTGCGGGCCCAGTCGTCGCCGTAGTTGTTGGCGAGATAGAGGACCTTCACGTTGCTGTATCCCAGGTCGTGGAGTCGGGCGAAGGCAGGCCCCACATTGGGGCACTTGTTCCAGGGGCAGCAGCCGCAGTAGATCACGATGGGAGCATCCTTCGGAACGCTGGCCACGGTTTTTTCGAGGAGCTGCAGGCCCTCCGGCCGGGAGCCGGGGCCGGCGTACTTCGCGCCCTTGATGTGGCTCTCTTCAAAGAAGACCTTGGGACCGACCTGGAGGATCAGAGGCTTGGCGCCGCCGGACGCGAGGATCTTTGCCAGGTCCGCGGGCTGCATCTGGCTGGCCTCGGGGATGGTGGTTGCGCTGATCGCGGCGGACGCAGCCTGGCCCACGGCGGCAGGGGGCCGCGGCATCAGGAGGCCGGCGGCAAAGGCGAGGGTGAAGACTGCTTGACCGATACGCATGACGAGCTCCCGGGAAGGCAAAGGCAAGCATAACAGCCGCCGCGATAAAGTCGGTTTGGCTGTTGCAAGCATTGCATTTACCGTCCGTTGACGTGCAATTCCGACCGCGATGGCGGAGAATAGAAGGGAAATGTCTGCAGAGAGAAGGACTGACGATCGTTCCATGACAACAGAGTTGGAGACGGCGCCCTTAAAGGCCGAAGAGTTGAAGCGCAGGGTTCTGGAGTTAAAGCCTCGGGTAGCGGTATTTGATTGCGATGGGACCCTTTGGGATGGAGACGCGGGACTCGGGTTCATGAACTGGTCGCTGGAAGAGGGGCTGGTTTCGCGGTCCACGAGCGACTGGATTGACACGCGGCATCGGGCGTACCGGGCGGGCGCGGTGAGCGAGATGCAGATCTGCGGCGAGATGGTGCAGATCTATGAAGGGCTCCGCGAGACTGAGCTGCGGGCTGCCGCGGCGCGGTACGTGAACGAATTTGTGAAGCCGCGGATTTTTCAAGAGATGGAAGGACTTGTTGCGGAGCTGCGGAAGCAGGGCACCGAGCTGTGGGCGGTGAGTTCCACGAACAAGTGGGTGATTGCGGAGGGTGTGCGGTCGTTCGGGATTCCCGAGGAGCGGGTTCTGGCGGCCGAGGTCGCTGTGGTGGCAGGGCTTATCACGAGCACGCTGGTCGATGTTCCTACCGATGAGGGCAAGGCAATCGCGCTGCGGCGCGCCGGGCTCGACCGGCCGGACGCGGTCTTCGGCAACTCGATCCACGACTACGCCATGCTGGAGATTGCGGCGCATGCCTTCGCCATCAATCCCACGCCCGCTCTTCTGCAAAAGGCTATGCATCACGGGTGGGCATGGTTCCGCCCGGCCGGCGCGGAAGCCATGAGCAGCGATGTGGTGAAGTAGCAACGGTTCGGCCAGGCGCGGTTCAGATTTGGGCCAGCCGTAACGGCGGAGCTTCCGGGGATACCTCCTATCACATTGCGGATGCGGGCCGACAGGTACACTAAAGCCGTGGAAGAACAACAGCATGAGGCTCATCCCAAGCCGCCCGGTCCCGCGCTTCGCTTTGTAGCGGCGGCGCTGATTGTGCGCGGCGGGGAGGTGCTCATCTGCCAGCGGCGCCCCGATCAGCCGATGGGGTTGCAGTGGGAGTTTCCCGGGGGCAAGATCGAGGCCGGGGAGAGCCCGGAGCAGGCCCTGGTACGCGAGCTGGACGAGGAACTGGGAATCCACGCCAAAGTGGGACCGCTGGTGACGCGCATCCGCCACAATTACCGACATGGGGGCGCGGTGGACCTGCAGTTCTTTGCGGTGCGCGAGTTCTCCGGAGAGCTGGAGAACCGTATCTTCGCGCAACTGCGGTGGACGCGGCTCGAGGAGCTGCCGGATTACGATTTTCTTCCCGCCGACCGAGGTCTCATCCGCGACCTGGCCTCGGGCAAGCTCCTCTAGACCTTTGCGCCGCCGGTCAGGTGGCTAGACGCTCGAACTCTTCTTTCACATCCGGCAGTGTCGGGAGGCGCAGCCGACGGAGCTTCGCGTTCACGGGGCGGGCCTTCTCGGAGCCCAGATCGTCCTTGTACATCTCGATGACCTTCTCCGCGCTGGGATAGTGATGGTACCGCTCCTGTTCGGTACGGGTGCGGCGCTGCACGTCCTCCAGTTCATTGCGCTCGTGCTCGGTTCGTCCTTCGGAGGAGGCGTGCAGGATGGGATCGAAGACGCGCCGGTCGAGGAACTCGACCAGCTCACTCTTGTTGGCCATGTCTCAACTCCGTTGCGATTGCGTCTGATCGTCCTCTCCGCGGTGCTGCACGGTGGTGGCGTTGTCCGGTCCAAGGTCGGTGTGCGGGTCGGAGCTGGTATCTCCGGGCAGGCGAGTCTTCAGCGGCTCGGGACGGCCTCCGGTGTCTTCGCGGATGCGCTGGCTGGTGTCGCGCAGGTCGGGGCTGGCAGTAAGGTCGTTGCCATGGGGATCGATGAGGCCGGCCTGGGGCGCGAGCTCCCGGGCGGGCTGATCGTTGTACTCGGGGTCGGATTCGAGGGTGCGTCCCACATGGTGCCTGCCGGCGTCGGTGGCCTCGGCGGTGTTCTGCTTTGCGTCATTCTGGGTCGAAGTTGTCTCGGGTTTCCTGGGCATGGATTAGATCCTTTCGACCAATCGGAAGCGCGAGGCGCGGAGTCGGTTGCTCCCGCGATTGGAGGGAGGACGAGCTGTATCGCCGGGCATCCCTGCCCAATCTCTCCTCCATCCCAGAGCGCAACAGGTACGGGAGGTAGCCATGGCAGAGAAGGAGCAGGAAAAGCGCGAGCCTTCAGGGTTCACGCCCCGCAGCGGCGGACTGGCCAGCGAATACGCCCGCGAGCAGGGCTGGGACACCAACGAGGAGCAGCGGGCGAAGACTCCGCTGGAGAAACAGAACTACGATGGCGGCCGCGATTACGACTACGGCGCTCAGGACTTTGGAGACACCGCTGTCGATACGAGCGACGCGCCCGCGAAGGGCGGAGAAAAGCAGAAGGGCGGAGCAAAGAAGTAGCGCGCGGATGCGGGGCGGCGGAGATGCAGGAAGGAGTCGCCGCTCCGCATCAATGTCCCGGCATCATGCCCCACAGCATCACCATGGTCATGCCGATGACGATGATGCTCGTGCTCCAGGCGATGACGTTCCAGAGTCGCGAGTTCTTGTGGCTGCCCATCAGATCGTGACGGTTGATGAGGAGCAGCATGAGGATGATGACGACGGGGAGGAGAACGCCATTGAGAACCTGGGAGAGGATGGCGAAGTTGATGAGTTGCGCGTCGGGCAGGAGCAGCACGGTGGCCGCGCCGCCCGCAATCAGCAGCGTATAGAGCCAGTAGAAGGTGGGCGCCTCGCGGAAGCTCTTGTCCACGCCGGACTCGAGGCCGAGGCCTTCGCACACGGTATAGGCCGTGGAGAGGGGAAGGATGGACGCCGAAAAGACTGAGGCGTTGAAGAGGCCAAAGGCGAAGAGCACGAAGGCGTAGTCGCCGGCCAGTGGGCGCATGGCTTCAGCGGCGTCTGCCGCTACCTGGATGGCGCCCATACCGTGCACGAAGAGGGTGGCCGCGCAGGCCACGACGATAAACCAGGCGACCAGGTCGGTGAAGAAGCTGCCCACGATGACGTCGAGGCGCGATGCGGGATAGTCCTTGACGCGAATGCCTTTTTCCACAATCGAAGACTGCAGATAGAACTGCATCCAGGGGGCAATGGTGGTGCCTACGACGCCGATGGCGGTGTAGATGTAGGCCTTGTCGTGCCACACGCTGCGCGCGGGCAGCTTGACGGTGGCCAGCAGGGCATCGTGCCAACTGGGCTGGGAGAGCACGCCGGTAAAGATGTAGGCGATGTAGACCACCGAGGCGATGAGAAAGATCTTCTCGGTGCTCTTGTAGTTTCCCTTGACGACCATGAGCCACACGAGGGCGGCGCAGACGGGCACGCTGAACCATTTCGTCACGTGAAACAGGTGCAGGCTGCCGGTGATGCCGATGAACTCGGTGACCACGTTGGTGTAGTTGACGACGACCAGCAGCATCATGAGGACGAAGGTCAGGCGCAGGCCGAACTCTTCGCGGATGAGGTCGCTGAGGCCCTTGCCCGTGACCACGCCCATGCGGGCGCACATCTCCTGCACCACGATCAGGGCAATGGTGATGGGGAGGATGGTCCAGAGGAGGGTGTAGCCGAACTGTGCGCCGGCCTGGGAGTAGGTGAGGATGCCGCCGGAATCGTTATCGACGTTGGCGGTGATGAACCCGGGGCCGAGCACGGCGAGAAACAAAAGGATACGGGTTCGCCAACGCTTCCACATGCGGTCGAGGATCCTGCGGGGGATTCATGTGCTTCCTCAAAGACCATAGCAGGCTGGGGGCAGATGGGCGAACCCCTGAATGCGCGAGTGAAGAAGTGAAGGTGTGAAGAAGTGAACCAAGGATGAATCGGACGCCAGTCTTGAGATCCTTGCCGGTTCACCTTTTCACTTTTTCACTTCTTCACCTCGCTCCATGACTTGTGCTTATCTATGTATCAAGGTACATTGGTACGCATGGCGGACGAGAAGAAGGAACGGGAACCGGTGGAGGTGGAGCGGGTGCAGACCGGCGTGCGGCTGGAGAAGCGCATGCTGAAGGTGCTGAAGGCGGTGGCCGAGCAGAAGGACATGACGCTGGGCGACCTGCTGGAGGGCATCGTGCTGCATGCCTTCGAGGGGAAGGCGCCGTTCTCGCAACAGACGCTGAAGGAGATCGAGCAGTTCAAGGTCCTCTATGGAATGACGCTGCGCGCCTCCGACAGCCACAACCTGAAGGAGAGGCGCCGATGAGGCGGGCCGTGAGTTTGCTGATGGCTGGTGCTCTCTGGTTGGCCGGACAGGCCTGTTCGGCCCAGGAGGAGGGTCGTATGCATACGGAAACCTCATTCGAAGTGGTAGTGCACGCGCGCTACGCGGAGGCGGCGGTGCTGTTCAGCCCGGAGGGCGAGCGCGCGTGGGCTGGAAAACACTGGGACCCGCAGTACCTGTACAACCCGTCTCCCGGCCAGGACAGGGAGGGAGCCGTGTTTACGATTACCCATCGCGGCGGTTTGAAGGCCACGTGGGTGACTGCCCGGCGCGACCTGGAGGCGCGGCACTTCCAGTACGTGTACTTCATGCCGGAAATCATGGTGACAACCATCGACGTGCGATTCAGACCCATCAACTCCGGAATGACCCAGGTGAGCGTCACCTATGCGCGGACGGCTGTGACCGCCGAGGGTGACGAGCATGTGAAGGTCCTGACCGACGGCGATCGGGCTGCCGGTAAAGAGTGGCAGGCCGCGATTGAGGGGTATCTGAAGACGGCCCACGCGGGTGATCCAGTGATGAAAAGGTGAAAAGGTGAACGGGTAAAAAGGTGAAGGGTGCCCACCCCCTCCCTCGTTGCACTGGTTTTGGTGCAAAAGTGAAAAGGTGAATGGGTGAAGAGGAGGTGAATGGGTGAAGTGGTGACGCGGTGATCGAGTGATGAAGTGATTGCGTGATGAGGCGATGCAAGCTGCGATCCCCCTAGTGATGAAGTTGCGGACCCACCCCACCCCCCTCCCCCTTTGCACCGGTTTTGGTGCAAAAGTGAAAAGGTGAAGGGGTGAAAAGGTGAAATGGTGCCCGACGCGGGGTAATTGAGTGATGAAGTGATTGAGTGATGAAGTGATCACGTTGCGACCACCTCCCTCGTTGCACTGGTTTTGGTGCAAAAGTGAAAAGGTGATGGGTGCCCCCGGTGATCAGCGACGAGGTGATCGGGTTGCGGACCCACCCCCACCCCCTCCCCCTTTGCACCGGTTTTGGTGCGGATGCAATCAGGTGAATAGGTGAAGACTTGATGTAAGGGTGCGGGGATGGCCCAGTCGTCATTGTTTGGCGAACATTCGTCTGGCGGCGGAGAGAGAGACCTGTGCCGCATAGAGGAGATGCGTGGATTCCTCCCGATCAATTGCGCCGAGGGCCATGCCGTAGGTGACGCAGTTGATGAAGGCCTGGATGTCGGTGGGTGTTTCGGTGCGTGGCAAGGCGAGACGGTACGCGTGGCAAGCGGCGTCATGCCGGGTATCTTGATCGGCACCGAGGGTACCGGCGGCGCGGTAGGCCTGTTTGTAGGCAGCGAGGCAGCGCTCGACCGCTGCACAGACGGGCGAGGTCACCTCGGCGGGTGGCAGTACTTCAGGAAGTTGCAGCATTCTTCGGCTCCTTGGAGGCGCTAAAGCCGGCCCGAGGAAGAGCGGCTCCGACTGCGCCCCAATGAAAAACGCCCGCGACGGATCGCGGGCGTTGCTCAGATGAGTATCTAAAACGATGATGGCACAAACGGCATAATTAACTCACAGTCTGGAACAAGTTTTTTGCGCTGATTTTAAAGGCGGTTACAAGCTTTTTTCGATTTTGCCTCTTGACAAGATTTTGGAGGGAAAGGGGGGAATTAGAGGGAATAGGGAATAGGGAATAGGGAACAGGGAACGGACAGGGTCGGGTTGGGCGGCAGCGTTCGTTGCTGCTGACTTTAGGTGTTTTTCCCCCAGCGCGATCGAGTGATGCCGTGATTGAGTGACCAGATGCTAGTTGCCTCAGTACATCGGTACACACGGCGGACGAGAAGAAGGAACGGGAACCGGCTGAGGTGGAGCGGGTGCATTAACGGCAGTGCTGGATCAGCGCCGGGTGAAGGCTCCGTACCAGAATGCCTTGCCTGCGGGAAGTTCCTGGCGGGTGTTGTCAACCAGCGGAAAGCCCTTTTCTGCGAGCAGGCGCACAAGACCGTCCACGTCGATCAGCGCGAAGTCGCGCTTGAGGTCCTGCATCGAGGCGTAGCTGGTCGCTGCCACGGCCTGGGCGGTGTCACTCGGCAGTTGTAATACGACGGCAAGAGTACCCGAGGGTTCGACCAGGGCGAGCGCATTGTCGAGTGCGCGTCCCAGGCCGGCGTGTTCAAAGATGAGCGCCGCGTAGACGAGGTCGACCTGAGGGATCGAGAGGACATCGTGTGCCAGGTCGTGGCAGTGCGACTCCAGGCCTGGCAGCTGCGGGAATCGCCGATGAACCTGGTCCAGATATTTTTGGTTGATATCGACACCCACCACTCTCTTTGTGGCGGCGGAGTCAATGTGCTCGAGGCCGTTTCCGCCGGCGATTCCCAACACCGCAACACTGGCTGGGCGAAAGCGATCGAGCGCGCGCCGAAATAGTTGGGAGAGGGCGGGGGTCTGCCGCACACCCTCGGAACTCATGTGGCCTTCGTAGTCCTCAAGGGAGATGGCGAGCCATGGATTGGGCACGCCTTCATGGTACCGAGGAGCAGGGTCGCCCAGCCAGGTGGCGGCAGGAAGAGAGGCAGCGTTCCTCCTACGGCTGTTGTGCTGAGGCTTGCAGGGGATGCACGGAGCTGAAGGGGATCTCCATGGTGCCGACCTTGCGGGTGGAGGCGTCGTAGACGCCGGTGCGAAGCCAGTACTGGCCGCGGGGGACGTCGATGTCGGCGTGGAGCTGCACGCCGGTCTGCTCGAAGATCTTCCAGATGTCGGGCTTGATGTTGAGGGCGACGAGGTGATCGCGGCGATTGGCGATCTGGCCATAGCGGTCGTAGACGATGAGGTTCAGGTTGAGGGTGCCCTTGTGGAGGCCGTCAGCGGGATCGAGGGGGAGATCGAGGTCCTTGAGATCGATGGCGAAGTCGACGGAGTAGCGATCGTGGGGGCCCTTGACGGGGCTGTCGGGTGCGGGGGCGGGGGCGGTGTCCGGCGCCGATGCGGGAAGGATCTTCACCTTGTAGAGGATCTGGCCGGTCTGGGGAAGGCCGAAGTCCATGAAGGGCTGGAGAGGATTGGCGCCGTTGTGCGCTGCCTGCTGCACGGCGCGGCTCTGGGCGGTTTGCGCGGCGCCGGGGAGGCCTTCGTCGCGCGCGTAGTAGCCCTGGCGGTAGCAGAGGGTGTAGGAGCCGCCGGCGACATCGACGTGGATCTTGCGGAGAGCGCCATTCATGTTGGTGTCGCTGGGCGAATAGGAGAGGGTGTAGAAGTCGGAGCTGGTGGAGACGACCTTGTCGACGATGGAGGCGAGGTCGTTGCCGTTGTAGAAGGCGCGGCCGCCGGTTTGCTGCGCCACCATGTCCATGGCGGCGTTGCTGGAGTTATTGGCGATGTCTTCGCCGGCGAGGGCGTGATCGAATCCGCCGCTGGCGGTGGTGACGGCGGCCTGTCCGGTGACGATGTTGGAGGAGTCGGCGGTAGAGGGGGCGAATCCGGCGGCTGGCCCGAGCAGCTGCTGCGCGTTGCCGATGGTGGGGTCGAGGGTGTGCTCGGCGGTATGCAGGGAGTGGGTCCAGGCGCCGCGGACATCGACGGGGTAGAGGGCGACCCGGGCCGCGGAGAGCAGGTTCACGGTCTTCGGAGTGATGTCGTCGAAGCGCATATCGGTCAGGCCGAAGATGTCGAGGGGGAAGGCGCCGGTCATCCAGATGAGGTTTTTGCGTCCGGGAAAGGCGGCGAGGTAGGAGGCGAGCTGTTGCAGGGCCTGGGTGGTGCGGTATTCGCGGTCGGAGGTCTGGGCGTACTGCGTCTCCTTGAGGAACTGCTGGAAGGCCTCGATCATGTTGGCCGGGCCGGCGGTGGTGAGGGCTCCGGGACCGGCGCCGACCATCTGATTCATCAGGCCTACAACGGTGTCCTGCGCGGTGGCTTCTTCCTGGGACTGGAGCAGGACGGCGGGCTCAGGCTTGTCGTTCTTGCGATAGCCGAGGGCGCGGGCCAGCAGGTAGGGATCGTCGGCGAAGCCCTGGACGAAGCTGAGCCGCTGGCTGAGGGTGAAGATGGCCAGGCGCGATCCGGGCTTGAGGGTCTTGAGAAAGTGCTGGGCTGCTTGCCGCAGATAGATCTGGTCCGCCATGGGGGTATTGAGGGCGTCAAGCAGAAGGATATTGACGGCGGGCGGCGGGGCGATGGGCGAGAAGTTGGTGAAGACATCAGGGGGAAGCTGAGGGAACTGGATGGTCTGAGCCTGGGCGGAGCTGAGGGCGCGGTGTTCTTCAAAGAAGTTGAGCGGCTGGGGCTTGCCCTGTTCGGTGACGGTGAAGTTTTCCCGCTTGAGGCCGGTCACCGGATTGCCGCCGCGGTCGGTCACCAGGACGTCGATGAGGACGGCGCGGCTGTTCACGCGCAGGGTGGTGTCGGGATCGGCCGGCGCGTTTTGTGCGAAGGTGCTTGCTGTTTGGGTGAGAACGATGGCAACAAGACAAAGAGCAAGGCGCTTCACGGGGGCCCTCCTGCGCTGGGGCAAGATTACCACCGCAGGCGGCGTTCAGCTTTTGGCTACTCCTTTGGTTTGGCCGCGCCGGCTCCGCCGACAGCGAAGATGCGGGGGATGCGGTCTTCGGGCGCGGGCAGCGCAGGGAAGGGCGCATGGGGTTCGGTCTGATACCAGTACGCGACGGAGTAGAAGTTGTCGGAGCGATGGTTGCCATGGCCGTGCTCGATGGTGACCTTGATGGACTTCTCAAAGGTGATGGGGCTTTCGGTGTGCCAGCGGTAGAGGCAGTAACGTCCGCCGATGCGCTCGGCATCGATGATGCAGGGCGCGCCGTTATGAGCGTAGGAGAAGGGCTGGCCGTTGAAGTCCCATGCGCCGTTGAAGTAGTCCTCGGTGCCGGTGCCGTTGATGGTGGGCAACTGATCGCCGTCGATGAAGAACATGTCGTCGCCTTCGCCGAACCAGCCCTCCTGGTTTTGTTCGACGGCGTGGGTGACGCCGATGAAGTGACCGCGGCCAGTGGCCTCGAGATAGACGTAGTTGGATTCGCCTTTCAGATTCTTGATGCCGTCGACGGACTTATCCCAGTTGACCTGCCAGTCTTCGACCGTGGCTTTGGGGGGAGCGGATTGGCGGTACTGGGCGTGGAAGCGGCCGATGTCGGCGGGCAGCGACGGCAGGGTGACGTAGTCGAGGGCGTAGTAGAGGCTGTCGACGCGCTGCTTGCCCTGGTTGGTCACGGTGACCTTGGCGGCGGAGGAGAAGGGCATCTCGAAGTAGGCGTTGAGCGCCTTGACGGGCGCGACGGTGAGCAACTCGGACTGGTAGGTGAAGTACTCGCCGAGGCCGAGGCCGTAGAAGTCGCCGATGGGGGCTTCGATGGAGGGGCTGGATTCGCCATCCCACCAGGCGCGCAGGACCAGGTTCTTGAGATGGTGCTGGTCCTTGGTGCTGATGGTGAACCAGATGTGGGTAATGGCGCCGGCCCCGGTGACGTCGAGGAGGGTGGCGGTGGCGCCGGGTTCCACGGGTACGGCATCGGCGTTGCCCCCGGTGCGATCCCAGGAGGAGGAGCGGCGGGCTTTGTAGGAGCGCAGGCGGGCCAGGTCGAGGAGGCCGTCGGGGACGGAGGGCGCGTCGGGCGGAAGAGCGCCGGCGATGCGGGGAGCGGCACCGAGGGAGGCGAGCGCGCCGGCGGAGCCGAGGGTGCCGAGCAGCTTGCGTCGGGTGGAGGAGATGGTCATCAGTATCCTTCCTGATTGCCTGGGGATGTGAACCGGCCTTTCTAGCTGTGGGTGGCGGGAGCTGTCAAGGCGGCGAGCCGGTCGGCATCTGCGCGAACGGAAGCGGAGGCCCCGCGGCTATGATCGGTTCGAGGCGCGGAGCGAGGGCTGGCCGTCCGCGATCAGCAATGGGGATGCGAAGGGCGATTCTGCTGGGGCTGCTGGGGTTGGCGGCGTTGGGTGTTGCGGCGGGACAGCGGGTCACCGTGCAGGAACTGGAGGGCATCCTGGCGGGCTCAGGCAAAGCAGGGTCGGGTGCAGGAGCGGTTGTGGAGGCGGATCTGCTCGATCAGATCGAGCGGGAAGATGCGCTGGCACCGCGGCTGGCTGCCATGCAGCTCACGGAAAGGCTGACGAATCGCGAGCGGATGCGGCTGGAGTCGCAGTACAAGCTGGGTCCGCTGACGAAGGCGGCTCTGGAACTACTGGGGGACCGGTCGGCGCCGCTCGATCCGCCGGCCAGCGAAATGCTGGCGATGCCTGCGCCGGATGAGGCGGCGCAGCGAGCCATGTTGGCGCAGGCGAGCGCGTTCGTCTTCGATCGGCTGCAGCACCTGCCGGATTTTTTCGCCCTGCTCACCACAACGAACTTCAGCGATGGCCCGCTGATCGCCGGCGGTGCGCTGTTGTCGAGTTCGCCGGGAATGCATCGCGTGGGTGCTTCGCAGCGGGAGATCACGTTCAGCAACGGCAGGGAAGTGTTTGACTCGGCGCGGGGGCCTTTGAACGGGGCCAAGGAGCAGAAGAGAGATACGGAGTTAGAGAGCCAGGGGGAGTTCGGGACCGAGGCCGCGACTGTGATGCTCGATCTGCGCCAAGGCACAATCGAGTTCCATCACTGGGTGCGGGGGGATACGGGCCCGGTTGCGGTGTTTCGCTATAGCGTGCCAAGCAAGAGATCGCATTACGAAGTGAAATATGCCTGCCACGGAAGCCTGACGTTCCATGCGCAACCGGCGTATCACGGAGAGATCTCCGTTGATGCGGCCACTGGCGTCCTGCTGCGCTTCACCGTGCAGGCGGAGTCACGCGAAGGCGATCCCATCACGCAGGTGGCATCCGTGATTGAGTACGGGGAGGTCACGATGGGGAGCCGCCGGTATATCTGTCCGGTGCGCAGCCTGGCATTCACGGTGGAGGAGTCCGACTCCTGTGACGCGCACAAGCGGCCTTTGCCGAGGCCGATCGCAATGCTGAACCGTATCCTCTTTTCGGACTATCACCGGCTGGGATCGGAGATGACGATCCTGCCGGGAGAGCAGCCGGCCAAGCCCGGAAGTGCTTCTCGGCGGGACGGTCCGAATCCGTAATGGGCGAGCTTTGCGAACTGGCAGATGGCGCCGCTATGCGCTGCAGCTTCGCATGATGGCCGCGATGTGCACCCGCGCTCCATCGACGTGAGGGAAGTCGGTGTTATCGGGTTTGAAGACGAAAGAGAGGTCGGTTCCGGCAAGGAGAATCGCATCCAGACGCTCGCGCTCGACGAGGGTGTGCGCCAGATTGCGCAGAATTTCGAACTCTTCTTCGGAGGCGCGTTCCTTCTCCACAATGCGGCGATAGAGATCGGCGATTCGGGAGAGTTCTTCCGGCTGGGGGTCGACGACTTCAGCGACACCGTGAAGCCTGCCGAACAGGGCGGTCTCCATGGTCACGCGCGCGCCGAAGATGGCGACGCGGTGCAGATGGCGCAAGGTCACCTCGCCGGCGATGGCGTCCAGAAGGTCTACGAGGGGCAGGGGAGACAGCCGGGCGAGCTCGGTCGCGCAGACCTGGGGCGCAAAGGCGGGAATGATGCCGAGCTGCGCCCCTCCGCGGGCAAGCTGGCCGAGGAGGTCCGCAAGATACTCCGCCAACTCCTGTTTGGCACGCGCCGCGGCCAGATCCAGGACTCTCGCGACCTCTGCGTGGGTCATGAGAATGCGCGGCGTAAGGCCGCGGGCCATGTGTTCCTGAACCAGGGAGCGGTAGTAAAAGATACCGCCGCCCAGACCAAGCCCGGCCACGAGGCCGAGGGGAAGAGAGTCGGATGGAGATGCCATGTACCAGGGATGAAGAAACCGGCGAGAAATCTTCGGGAAATACTGAAGTGGATACTTGACAAAGGCACCAGTGAAGTAAATACTCAGGCATAGGCTTCACTGATGGGAGTGAGCCAAGGAGGAATAGCAGCAATGGCGGATCCCAAGGTGGTGCACAGCACTTATGTTGTGGAGCGGAGCTTTGCTAAACCCGTGGAGGCCGTATACGCGGCGCTCTCAAAGCCTGAAAAGGTGAAGGCGTGGTATGCCGAGGGTGAGAAACACGATCTGATTGAGTTCACTTTGAACTTCATGGAGGGGGGGACGCAGCGGCTTGTTTACCGGATGCGAGAAGGCACTCCGGTGGCCGGACTGGTGATCGACAGCGAGGCGCGGTTTCAAGAGATCGTTCCGAACGACCGGGTGGTAATGGCAACGACCATGAAGTTCAACGGGCGACGCATGCTTGCGACTCAGATTACCTTCGAACTGGTACCCACACCGCAGGGCACGGATCTGATCTGCACGCACCAGGGCGCGTATTTCGAGGGAAGCCCGGCCAATATGCCCGATATGCTGAGGCAGGGCTGGACCGATCTGCTGGCGCGGATGGGCAAGTTGCTGGAGGCGGAGTGAATGCGGGAGCCGGAGGTCCGGGTGGTGGGGGCCGTGATGTGGACATCGACCGGTTATTTCATGCGCTAGGCGATCCCACGCGGCGGGCGATGCTGGACCGGCTGAGCCAGGGGCCCGCGTCGGTGTCGGCCCTTGCGGCGCCTCTGGGAGTCACCCTGACGGCGGTGATGCAGCATTTGCAGATCCTGGAGGAGTGCGGACTGGCGCACACGGAGAAGGTGGGCCGGGTGCGCACGTGCCGTATCGCTTCCGCGGGACTGGATGCACTGGAGGCCTGGGTGAAGGCGCACCGGACGCAGCTGGAGCAGCAGCTGGACCGGCTGGGGGCATTGTTGGACCAAGAGTAAGCCGCTTGCTTCCGCCGTATCCCCGCGTTTGCGACCGAGTGCTCACCACCCCCAGCGACAAAGACCACGTCGCCGGGGACCCTGGATATGTCGCAAAGATGGGGCGCAGGCACCGTTACTGGAACAGCATGGGCGGAGTGACTGTGGGTCCCAGGAGGGATTCGACCACCTCTTGTGCGCTGTAGCTGTTGCTTCCGGGGCTGAGGAAGCGAGCGATGGAATTGAGGTCGTCACCCACGGTTACGAGGGGAGGCTCGACGAGGCCATCGCGTCGGATCTGCGCATGGCCGATGTTGGCCAGCAGGGCGTTGCACAGGCAGATGCGGCCGGTGGTCGCAGCCTCGTCTCCGCCTTTTTTCAGGAAGCAGATCACGGGTTCGGCGGAGCAGCGGTAGCCGATGCTGCTATCGGTAGTGGCGTAGGCCTCGCGCAGGAATCCGAGATCGCAGACGCGAGGGCGTGCCCAATACGTCGCGGCATCCGAGAGCGAGCCGTGCAATTGCGCAACTTTGAAGGGGTAGCCGGTCGGGGAGGCGAGGGGATTGGTGGTGACGCGACCCGTGCCGGCGACAGCCTGGGCCAGTAGTCGACTCTTCAGGTCCTCGCGGAGGCCCGACTCCCGGCTGAATGCGAACGCGGTTCCTACCTGCACCCCGGCGGCGCCCTGCGACAGAGCTTCGAGCAACCGCTCGCGGCTGCCATAGCCGCCTGCCAGCCAGAACGGCACGCCGAGATCGCGAAGCTCGGGGACGCTGACCCGGTCGCGATCGCCATAGAGCGGTTCGCCTGCGGCGTTCAGCTGCAATTTGCCGCGGGGAGGCGCGTTGTGCCCGCCCGCCGAGGGACCTTCGATCACGAGTCCGTTGACGACTCCGGAGGCGCGGCGAAGGATGGTGGAGGCCAGCGCGTTGGAGGAGACGATTGCCAGAAAGCGGGGACGGGCGAGAGCGGGGAGCGGACGCTCGCCGAACTGGACGGGGTCGAAACGCATGCCAGGGTCTTCAACCCCGGAGGGGAGGGAACCCGAGACGGAGAGCTTGTACTCGGCGGGGGAGTGGGTGACGAAGGCGTCGAGCACCGCTGGAATGTGCAGCGGAATGCCGGCGCCCATCAGGACGTAACCCGCTCCAGCCAGCATGGCTCCATAGAGGGATGCCAGATGCGGGAGCTGCACCTTCTCGAGGAAGTTGATGCCTACCGGGTTGGAGTGACCCTGGCGCGCGAGGAAGACCTCGACGAAGTTGGCGACTACCGAGAGCTCGGCCAGACTGCGGGGTTCGCGGCGGTGGTGCATGGGGGTGACGGGATACGGGTCACCAGCGGGCTTTCCCCCGGGAATGAAGAACTGCTCCCAGATGCGCCGGGCCATGGCGGGGAACGGAAAGGCCTCGACGCCACGGCGCATGTGGCCGCCCGGGTCTCCGTCGGCGAGGCGACGGACGAAGACCTGGTCGAGGGCGGTGCCGGATACGACGCCAAGTTGACCGAGGCTGGAGACGGCCTGTGCGAGTCGCCAGTTGGAGACCCCAACTCCCATTCCGCCCTGGATGATTCGGGGAAAGTCAGACATTCCCTGGAGTGTTTCAGGGTAGGCGGGCTGCTCTCGGTGACGGGGCTCACAACGTTTGCTTATGTGCAAGATTCCTGCGCGAATTGGGATGCGCCTGTGAAGGCTCGCCTGGGGTAAACTGGCCCCGATGCGTGTCTTCGGGATCGACTGCGGCACGGAAGTCACGGGCTTCGGGGTGGTGGAAAGCTGTGAAAGGGGCCGCGATTCTGCGCTGGCGTGCAGGGCGCTGGGCGGAATCAAGTTGGCCAAGGGCAAGACGCTCCCCGAACGGCTGGAGCAGGTGTACCGGGAGCTGTCGGAGGCGATGGCGATCTGGCAGCCGGATGTGGTGGCAATCGAAGAGGTCTTTTATTCTGTTAATGCGAAGTCGGCCTTGAAGCTGGGCCAGGTGCGCGGGGTCGCGCTGCTGGCGGCGGCGTGCCAGGGGCTGGCGGTTGCGGAGTACGCTCCGTTAAAGATAAAGTCGAGCGTCGTGGGGTACGGATTGGCGGCCAAAGACCAGGTGCAGTTCATGGTGGCGCGGCTGCTCGGGCTAGCGGAACTTCCGCAGCCGGCAGACGCCGCGGATGCATTAGCGATCGCCATCTGCCACATCCACACGGCCCAGACGCTTCAGATGCAGGGGGCAGGGCGATGAGAGGCCTGATTCTGGGCACAATTTTGACTGCCCTGGCGGTTCCGGCGGTGGGCGCGAGCGAACCGATGGTTCGGGCCGAGTATACGAACCCCGGGCTGGTTCCGGCGCATTGGACGCTTGAGATCCATCCCGACGGCAGTGCGCACTTTCGGACCCAGCGCGGCAGTGCGGCGCGGGTAGAGGGCGAGGGGATCGAGGCTCCTGACATTGACCGCGATATCCGGCTGAGCAACAAGTTCGCCGATCGGATCTTCGGGATAGCGCATCGCAAGAGGCTGTTTCGCGTGGAGTGCGAGAGCCACATGAAAGTGGCCTTCCAGGGAACCAAGATGCTGGCGTACTCCGGCCCGGAGGGCGAGGGGGCGTGCGAATTCAACTACTCGAAGGATCCCGAGATCCAGGCCCTGGGGGATGACCTGCTCTCCGTGGCCAACACGATGATCGAGGGGGCCCGGCTGCAGAGTCTCCTGCTGCACGACCGGCTGGGATTGGACCGAGAGACGGAGCTGCTGACGCAGTCCGCTGCCGATGGGCGGGCGCAGCAGATTGGATCGATTCGCGACATTCTGGAGCGACTTGCGGATGACGAATCGGTGCTGGAGCGCGTGCGGCGCCGAGCGCGTGCGCTGCTGGATCGTGCGCAGACCGACCGGGCCCAGAATTGAGTCGAGCGGAGCGCGCGACTTTGCCGTCTTTCACCGTGTCTAACTAGTGTGAATGAAGTGGTGTTGGTAGACGCGGTGGAAAGGCGGGTGTCGTCATGAAGCCGGAGACAGGAAGCAGGATGTGGGGGGCCGTTTCGGGGTGGGGGCTTGTTCTGGGTGTGGTTCTGGGCCTGGGGTTCGCACCGGTGGTGCACGCGGACGATGAGGACCAGAATGGCGGGCCGGGACGGGCTGTCCGGCTGAGCAGCGTGGATGGTCCGGTGCAGATCATGCAGGGCGGCCAGGTGTTGACCGACCAGGCAGTCGCCAACACGCCGCTGTTTGAAGGGTCCCAACTGAACACTGGCAATGACGGCCGAGCCGAGGTGCAGTTTGAGGACGGCAGCGTCGCGCGTATTCCTCCGCAGAGCACCTTGACGCTGGTGGTGCTGCGGCCGGATGGGGATACGGAGATACAGCTCGATAGCGGAATGGGTTACTTCGAGCTGCAGGACGGGAATCAAGGCAGGCCGATGCGCGTCCGGTTTGGGTCGGCTGTGCTGACGGCGAGCGGGTTTACCGTGGCTCGCGTGAAGCTGGACGATGGTCCGCCCAACGTGGCGGTGTTCTCAGGAAACGCCCGGATCGAGGGCGATGCGGGATCAGTGGATCTGCACGGGGGCGAAAGCCTGGCGCTGACCACGCCGAATCCCGCCGATGGCACGGTGGCCGAGTCGATTGAGCCGGACTCGTGGGACGCGTGGAACTCCGATCGCGACCAGGCGCTGATGGCGGCGGAGACGGCTCCGGGCAATCCGGATGTGCCGCAGAGCAACAACCCGGCCTGGAGCGATCTGAACAACAGCGGAGCCTGGTATGACGTGCCGGGGCAGGGGTACGTGTGGTCGCCGTATGAGGCTTCCAACTCCGGATGGGATCCGTTTGGGACCGGGTACTGGATGTGGACGCCTGGATACGGCTACGTGTGGGTATCGGGTGAGTCGTGGGGCTACATGCCTTACCAGTGTGGCGCGTGGAACTACTACGACGCGTTTGGCTGGGGCTGGGCTCCGGGCGGGTGCCAGCCCTGGTGGGGCGGCGGTTATGGAGGCGGAGGCGGGTGGGGATTTACGGTTGCGAGCGTGCCGCGCTGGTACAAGCTGCCGATCCGGCCTGGTCCGACGATCCCGCACAGTCCGCATCCCGTGCTGCGCCGGCCGATGCCTGTGATTCCAGTTCATCGCACACTACCGCTACAGGGCGGGCCGTTGCCGCGCCGCGACCACGACGCGCCGGTAAAGATTGCCGGAAACGTGGCCACGACGGTGCGATCGGAGCCGGTGCATACGATGTTCAATCATCAGCCGGCGCCGGGCATGCGGCCGATGCCGGGTGGTTCGCCGGAGAGGCCGATCTATGGACGCCCGCAGCAGAACTCGCCGGAACGCGGGACCTTTCCTCCGGTGCGGCCGGGGGACGCGGGACGGCCCGCGCCTCCTCCGAACGTGACACGGCCGATGGCGCCGGTGATGCCGCGTCCGTCGTTTGGGGGTGAGGACCGCGGCGGAAGACCGGCACCTCCGCCAACGATGCGCTCCGCGCCACCGCCGCCGCCTCGCTCAGCTCCGCCGCCCCCGCCTCCGGCCGTGCACTCCGCTCCGCCGCCTCCGCCGGCGGCCAGTCATCCCAAATAGGCCCGGCTGGCTTCAGACGGAAGGGCTCGCTTCGTTCTGCGGAGCGGGCCCTTCGCTTTGGGGGTGCCGATCGAGGCGGATATGCAGGGCGGCGAGTTCGGGAATAGAGAGCTCTTCGGCGCGTGCCTGCGCGGGAAGCTGCGCTGCCTCAAGAGCCGCATGGATCGCTTCGGAATCGTACTGGGCGCCGCGCAGATTGTTGGCGATGGTCTTGCGCTTCTGAGCGAACGAGTGGCGGACGAAGCGCAGGAACGGCTGTTCCTCGACACCCAGCTCGGCAAACCGTGGAGCGAAACGCCAGCGGAAGACGGAGGAGTGGACCTCGGGGGGCGGGGAGAAGGCTCCGGGCGGGAGGGTGAAGAGCGATGCCACCGGCCCGTACATCTGCACCGTGACGGAGAGCAGGCCGTAGTCGCGGGACCCGGGGCCGGCAGTGATGCGATCGGCGACCTCCCGCTGCACCATGAGGACCGCGCGATCCAGCGCCGCACAGCTGGCGGCGAGCTTGAGCAGGATGGGCGAGGTGATGTAGTAGGGGAGATTGCCGACGACCGCAAGTTTCTGTCCTGCACTTGACGCGGCTGCGCTGAAATCGAAGGAAAGCACGTCCTGTTCGATGACGGTCACGCGATCGGGTGGGAACTGGGTGCGGAGAGCGGGGGCGAGTTCACGGTCCAGTTCGATGGCGATCAGGTGTCGAGCGCGTTCGGCGAGAATGCGGGTGATGGCTCCCTGGCCCGGACCGATCTCGACGACTGTCTGTTCCGCGATATCGCCGAGCGCGTCGGCGATTCGGCGGATTGCATTGTGATCGCGGAGAAAGTTCTGGCCGAGCTTGGGCTTGGAGGGCATGTTCAGATTCGATGGTAGTGCACTGAGGGATTTGGATTGCCGGAGGATGCGCGCCGGGCGATTAGCACTTTCGTTACACTTAGGTTCACGGGTCTCCATTTAGAGTAAGCGTTGATGGTCTACCTCTGGATTGCCGACTCCACGGTGCATTGCCGCAGCGACGGGACCGACCCCGGATGGTCGATCCGGGTGAGCGATATCGTGCTGGTGGCGGAGTACACGACCGACAGCGGACCCGCCGTGGACGATTATTTCCTGGTTTTTGTCACGCGGGAGAGCGGCGAGCTCTTCTACTCGAGCGTGACGATGAGCGCGGCCGGGATCAACACGGTGCTGGAAGACCTGGAGAAGCAATTGGGGGGCGCGCTGGAGATGAGGCTGACCGCTTCGCGGCGTTGGGCGTCGCGGGTGGTGTGGCCGCCGCACCTGGTGAACGTGGAGTATCTGGAGGCCGAGGAGCCGCCCGAGCCCGAGGGCCTTGCGGAGCGGCTGATGCGCAAGTTTCGCGGCGCGCAGCCGGAGTATCGCGTGGCGGACCGCATTCTGCAGGCGCTCACCGTTACCCGGCCAGTCGCCTAGCGCTTAGTCTTTGGGCTGTATCACGGCGAGTTCGAACCGCTGCCGCAGCCTGAACCCGAGGCGCTCGTAGAGTCGCACGGCGGGATTCTCGGCAAACGCGTGCAGGAACGGGGTCTTTCCTTCGCGTTCAATTTCCCCAATCACGATCGACATGAGGTGCGCGGCGTATCCGCGCCCGCGCGCGTCGGGGTGTGTGCAGACGCCGCTGACCTCGACCATGCCGGGAAGATGCATGCGCTTGCCGGACATGGCCACCAGCACGTCGCCGTGGAAGATGCCATAGAAGTTGCCGAGTTCCAGAGTACGGAGCCGAAAGGGCCCCGGCTCGGTGAGCTCCGCCAGCGCCACCATTGCCGGCGCGTCGGCCGGGGTGAGTTGTCGAAACGTGGGCCGCTCCTTCAGCCCGTCGAGATCCGCCGGCGCAGAGCTGCGAACCATCTGGACAAGCTGGCCATCGCGAAGGCGTTGCCAGCCCGAAGGGATGAGGAACGGTTCCCTGGAGAAGAGCACAACCGGGTATTCGCCCGCGAGTTCGCGCAGTCGCGCGTAGCTCTCCGCGGATTGATCGGGAATGCCGCTGAGCGGTCCGATCTCCTGGGGATAACGGCGCGCGCGTTCATCGCCTAGCGCTAGCCCGGCGTGTTCGGTGCGCAGGGAGTTCCAGATGGGATTGTCGAGCAGCTCTCCGGGCATCTGGCTTTTCGATTCGTCTGGAAGTGAAAACGATTCGAAGTGTCAGCGTTTAGAGGCTGCGTGTTTTTCCAGCAGCTTGCGGTAGAGGCTGATGGTCTGCTGTGCAATCGCCTCCCAACTGAAGATGTCCTCCACCCGTTTGCGCCCGGCTTTGCCGAAGCGCTCGCACTTCTCCGGGTCCTGCAGGAGCATGTTGATGCGCACGGCAAGGTCCTGCGCGAAGGCGTCAGGATCGACCGGAAATCCGCTGCCGGGATCGCCCTCGAAGGGGACGAGATAACCGGTCTCGCCTTCCACCACGACCTCCTTGATGCCGCCGGTGGAGCTGGCGACCACCGGGGCACGGCAGGCCATGGCTTCGAGATTGATGATGCCGAAGGGCTCGTAGACAGACGGGCAGCAAAAGACGCGGCAGTTGCTGTAGAGCTGGATTGCCTCCGGCCGGGTGACCATCTTCTCGATCCAAACGATGCGCGGGTTCTTCTGCCGCGCGCGTTCCACCTTGGTGCGGAGTTCATCGGCGATCTCGGGTGTGTCGGGCGCGCCCGCGCAAAGAACCACCTGAGTATCGGCCGGCAGGTAGTTGATGGCGTCCACCAGGTGCGTGACGCCCTTCTGGCGCGTGATGCGGCCGACGAAGAGCACGTAAGGGACTTTGGGATCGACGCCGTAGTGGACGAGCGCTTTCGTCTCCGAGGTCTTCTGGTATTCCTTCAGATCGATGCCGTTGTAGATGACGTGAATACGATCTTCATCCATGTCGGGATAGGCGCGCAGGATGTCGGCCTTCGTGCCCTCCGAGACGGCGATGATCGCATCCGCGTCGAGGATAGCGGTGCGCTCCATCCATGAGCTCATCGCATAACCGCTTCCCAGCTGTTCGGCCTTCCACGCGCGCAGAGGCTCCAGCGAGTGCGTGGTGAGCACAAACGGAATGCGGTAGAGCTTTTTGGCGAGAAAGCCGGCCATCGACACGTACCAGGTGTGGGTGTGCACGATGTCGATGTTCTCGAGTTCCTTCACCTGGGTAAGGTTGAGGCTGAAGGCCTCCAGAGCGCCTTTGAACTTGCTTTCAGTGCCGTTGGTGATCTCATCCCAAGGCTGTTGCCCAATGACACGGAGATTGCCGTTGTGAACGTCCTGAGGACCCCAGCAGCGCACTTCGACTTCAATCTCGCGGGCGAGCTCGCGGCTGAGATAGTCAACGTGCACTCCCGCTCCCCCGTAGACCTGGGGCGGATATTCGCGTGTGAAGAGGCCAACTCGCAATGCTTTTATCCTCGTGGCGATTCGGTGTTGTCTGGGCCGGGAATTTGCGAACTGCGCGGGCTCGGAACGTGCGCGGCCGCGAGCGCTGGGTCAGGGGCGGTTACTGCTCCGGATGAGTGTAATTTTGCGATCCTCGGGGACGCAAGGCGAGCGCGCCTGGAATGTGAGATGCCCAAAAGGTTGCTTGAATGAATGAAGCTCGCAGGCTGTCAGGCTGCGTTGGTCTCGTCCACGGGGATGGATGCGCCATAGGCGCGGCGCACGATCCACAACACTGGAAGGCCCGCCAGGATCAGCACTGTTCCAATCAGAGATCCTTGCAGATTGCTGGCATAGCTGGCCACCAGCACGGCGGCAGCGCAGAAGACGAACACCGCGGGAAGAACCGGATAACCCCACACGCGATAGGGACGAGGCCTGTGGGGCTGCTTGCGGCGATACATGAAGATGGATGTGGCGGTGAGCATGTAGAAGAGCCACTCGCTGAACACGGCTAGTTCGAAGTGCTGCTGGAACTGGCTGAGGAACACCAGCAGGATGGTCGACAGCATTCCTTGCACGATGAGGGAGGTTGACGGCGATTGGAACCGAGCGTTGATGTGCGCGAACTGGCGAAAGAACAGCTTGTCGCGCGCCGCGGCGAACGGGATGCGGGCGCCGGACATCACGGTGCCGTTGAGCGTGACAAAGATGCTGAGAGCCATGGCGGCGGCCACGAACCCCGCCCCGCGGGGGCCCGCCACCACGCTCAGGGCAGACACCGCGGGCTGTTGGCTGGCAGCGATCTTCTCCGCCGGAAGGATGTACTGGATCGCCGCATTGGTGGCCATGAACAACATCCCAACGACGCACAAGCCACCGATCAGCGCGACGGGCAGGCTGCGGCCCGGACGGCGCACTTCGCCGGCCACCATGGTGAGATCGTTCCAACCGTCATAGGCCCATAATGTTGCGATCAGCGCGGCCATGAAGCCTGTGAATCCACCGGTCGCGTGCGGCAGGGAGGTGGTGAAGTTGCTCCACGACCCAGTAGCGGACGCAAAACAAAAAGCCGCGACGATGAGAATGAGCAGGCCTTTCAGCACGGTGAAGACCAGCTGGAAGTCGCCGGCCTTCTTGATGCCGAGATAGTTGAGTCCCGTCATGAACCAGGTTACTGCGATGGCAAAGATCTGCGATCCCAGCAGGGGCGTGCCCAGCACATGCGCTCCCAGCCAGTGGAAGGCAGGGAAGACGGCCAGCGTGCGGCCTAGTCCGCTGGTGACTGCGGCGATGGAGGCCGGCTTGGCCACGGCGAACCATGTCCACATATAGAGGAATGCAGTGGTATCGCCATAGGCTCCGCGCAGGTAGACGTACTCGCCGCCCGCATAGGGCATCATGGCGCCCAGTTCCGCGTAGGTCATGGCGCCAATCAGCGAGAGAATGCCGCCGATGATCCACGCCAGGTAAACCAGCGAGGACGAGCCCACGTCGCGCATCATCTCGCGCGGGACGAGGAAGATGCCGCTGCCAATGATAGTGCCCACCACGATCGCCGTGGCCTGGCTCGCGCCAAGCACGCGGGGCAGATCGGCCGCGGTGTGCGGCGGATGAGTCGTGGTGGAAGGCGGCTGTCCAGTGAGGGCGTCGCTCATGGGTTGATTGAGCGTAGCACGCCGCCTTCCGCCGTTACTTCGCCGGTTCGGTAGTCACCTGGGGAGGCGCGGCATTGGGCTTCGCCATGCTCGTGATGCCGGTGTTCTGCACCGTAAGCTGATCCTGGATGGTGTACCCGGGCGCTGCTTGCGCCGCCAGGTCTTCGGCTTTCTTCTTGCTGTCCTGGCTTCCCACCACGCCCTTGAGCGTGATCACGCCGGCGTGCCGGTCCTGGGAGACCTCTACGCTGGCCAGGTCGTTCTGGGTGAGCTTCTGATAGACGGCGCTTTTGTCGTCAGGATGTTGGGCCTGACACCCCAGCATCGGGATTAGGGCCACGGCCGACGTGCCGATCGCGAGAATTGATGGAACGATAAGTTTTCCGGGTTTCGCAATGTCGCTTCGCATGGATTCGACTCCGCTCAAAAGCGTGCGATGCCGCCGGGAAAATGCGTGGTTGTTCCGTCATGCAATTGCTGGCACGCAGGTCGCTGGTCGAGGAGCGGGCTTTTGGGAGCGGGCTTTTGGTCCGGGGCACGAGGGCTACATGGCACCTTGTAATGAACTGGGAAGGGAACTCGCCGGGCGTACGCGGTGTCTAACTCACAGGGATGGCGAAGCGGGCGAAGTCTGCCCGGAGCCGTCGAGCGCTGGTTTCCTGGAGGGGAAGTCATTTGTTCGTCAAGCTGAGTGGTACAGCGATGGTTCTGGCGGCTTGCCTGGGTTCTGGAGCGTGGGCCAGCGGGCAACAGCCGGCTCCGCCACCGGAGAGTCCGAGCGCCCCGTCCGCGCTGACCCCTGGGGAGCTTTACAAGCAGGCCATGCATCCGCTGGATGTCGTGCGTTCGTCGATGGACAACTGGTCTGACACGGAGATGAGCGCGTTTCTGGTGGGTGTGCGCATGGCGAAGGAGGCCTGCGGTCAGGCATCGCCGGAGACCTACGGCGGCGACGATCTCTACGACCTGGCGCGGCTCTGCTCTCTGGGACAGGATTGGAACGCAGCGAACACGGCGGCTACGCGGTATCTCGACAGCCGCGCCGAGCCGCATCGCACCCAGGCCTTTGCGCTCAGTATCAATGCCCTGATGCATCTGAACGGGGCCGACCTGGCGGTGCAGACCGCGCACAGCATGATGGAGAACCAGCCCTTCGATGCGGAGGCCGCGTATGCGCTGCGCTACCTGAAGGAGGCGCTGGAGCAGGCGGGAGATCCGTCCGCCGCGTATCTCGCGCAATCGGAACACGCGGAGATCGTGAAGGCTCTGCAGAACGGCACTGCGCTGAAGGCGGCGCACGGCGAGGCGGTCATGAGTCTGGGCACGCTCTACGAGTCGGCAATGGAACTGGCGTTCTGGCAGCGCTATCGCCATCGCGATGCCGATGCCGCCACGACCGCTAACGACATTGACGAAGCTCTGGCGAAGGGCGCCGCTCTGTCAGCCGAAGACAGGCTGCGGATCGAGGCCGTGCGGACGCAATACGCTCTGCTGGGCAAACCGCTGCCGGCGCTGAAGACGACCGCTGTTGACGAGCCGCCCAGGCTGAAGGGGAAGACCGCGGCTGCCCAACTGTCCAGATCCCAGCCGCCGGCGCAGATCGGTCCGGACTTCGGCGCGGCCACGGTGCTGGTTGTGTTTCCTGATTGGTGCCCGCAGTGCCGCAAGATGATGAAGGCCCTCACGGAGTTTGGCGCGGCGAACAAGACCACGCCGATCCACGCATATGGCCTGATGTTCCTCGATGATCCTGCGGCCCTCGATCAGACTGCCGAGGAGAAGCGCGCCGCACACGAGCAGAGCCTGAGAGATGTGCAGGGAACCAACACCCTGGTTGTGGATGGGAAAGATGCGCGCGCTCTGGGGATCCTCGATTTCCCGCTTGGCATCGTGCTCGATCACGAGGGCAAGGTTCGCTTTGTCGGCGTGCTGCCCGCGGATGCCTTCAGCGGCAATGGTTATATCGGGAAGGTGCTGGTGCGCATGACGGGCGGCGCGGCAGCGAGTACTCCGCAAGCCCCTTGACCAGCAAAGCCCGCGCCCTTACGGCAGAGGAGTCGGTTCGGTCTGGTTCTCAGCTTGGTGGAAGTGCTTCCAGATGCTCTCCGCCGTCTTGCGCGGGACGACGGCGGCGAGGGAGTCGGCCGTCGCCTGCTGCACGTCGCGCAGGCTCCCGAAGTGCGCCAGCAGGCGCTGCCGGGTGAGCGCCCCTACCCCGGGAATATCCAGCAACGCGGATGCGCGGTCGCGCATGGCGCGGCGCTGGCGGTGGTAGCCGACGGCAAACCGGTGGCTCTCGTCGCGAATGAGCTGCACGAGGTGGAGCACCGGTGAGCGCCGGTCGAGCACCACCGGCTCGTCCTCGCTGCCGTAGAGGTAGATCACCTCTTCCTTCTTGGCGATGGAAGCCAGCGGCTGGGACGTTAGTCCCAACTCCTCCAGAGCGTCTGCGGCGGCGTGAAGCTGGCCCAGGCCGCCATCAATCAGCACCAGCGAGGGCATCGGCTGGTGCTCTTCCTTCACCCGTTTGTAGCGCCGATGCACTACCTCGCGCATGGAGGCGAAGTCGTCGACTCCGAGCACTGTCATCACCTTGAACTTGCGGTACTCGGACTTGTTCATCTTGCCGTCCTCCCACACCACCATGGAGGCCACGGTCTCCGCGCCCTGAATGTGGGAGATATCGAAGCACTCGATGCGCTTGGGATTCTCGGGGAGCATGAGCGCGTCGGCGAGAGCCTCCTGGATGGCTTTACGCGAGGGCTCGAGCACGCGGAATCGCTGGGTGTACGACTGCTTGGCATTCTGCCCCGCCAGGTCGACCAGCGAGCGCTTCTCGCCGCGCTGCGGGACGGCCAGCTCGATCTTGTGGTTGGCGCGCTCGCTGAGCAACGCCGCCAGGGCGTCGCGATCGTCGAAGTCGACCGGCACTAGGATGGTGCGCGGCACGTACGGCTGGTCGATATAAAGCTGCTTCAACAGGGCAGAGAAGACCTGCCCGGCGTTGAAGAGCGGCCCCGCCGAAGCGGCGTCCGGTAACGTCCCGCCGGGCTCGAAGCTCTGTTCCGCGGCCAGACTCTCCAGCAGCTCGGGCACATCCTCCCAGAAGAACTCGCGCCGGTCTACGATCTTGCCGTTGCGGACGTGGAAGAGATTGACGGCAAGGCTGCCGCTCTCGAAGTGGTAGCCGAAGACGTCGGCGTCGTCATCGTGCTCCACGGTGGCGATCCGCTGCTTCTCCTGGAGTTGATGGACCGTCGTGAGCTGATCGCGCAGCCGGGCCGCGGCTTCGAACTGCTCGGCCTCCGCCGCAGCCATCATGCGCTGCGTGAGCGAGCGCTCCAGCTCCGCCTGCCGCCCCTCCAGAAACAGCTGCGCGTCCCTCACCGCCTGCCGATAGGACTCCGGGGTAGTCAGGCCTTCCACGCAGGGGCCGAGGCACCGGTGGATGTAGTACTGCAGGCAGGCACGCGGGTGGTAGCGGTTCAGATCGACCTTGCAGCTTGGGAGAAGGAAACTGCGGTGGATGAGCTCGACCACCCGGTAGGCCAGGTTGCCGGGGAAGTACGGCCCGTAATAGGCGCCCCCGTCTTTCTTCAAGCGGCGCGTGACGAAAACCTTGGGAAATCGCTCATTCAGCGTAAGTTTGACGAATGGGTACGTCTTGTCGTCGCGCAGCAGGATATTGAACCGTGGCTTGCGCTGCTTGATCAGGTTGTTCTCGAGAGCCAGCGCCTCATGCTCGTTGGCCACGAGGATGTAGTCGAGGTCGACCGCTTCGCGCATCAGCGAGCCGGTCTTGGCGTTCGCCTGGGAGGCGCTCAGCAGGTACGAGCGAACCCGCGAGCGCAGGTTCTTGGCCTTGCCGACGTAGATGACCTCGCCTTCCGCGTTCTTGTAGAGATACACCCCCGGTTGCGTGGGCAGGGTTCGTATTTTTTCGATGAGATCCATGCGGGGGGAGGGGCAGGCAACCCGTTCTATTCTAAAGCGATCTTCTCTTTGGATTCGCCCGGTAGCGCAACGACGCAAAGCAAGCATCGGCCGGCAGCGGCAAAGCTTACCGAAAGGGTAAAGTTTACATACTAGTTAATCTCCACAAATGGGTGAGATCCCGCTCGTAAGACTATCCAAGGGAAGAACATGTACGCCGAGCGGCGGTTTGGCCTTCGCCGTGCATCTTACTGCCATGCAGATCACCAGTCTGCTCCGGGATCCCGGTCGCAAGCTCAACCGGTTTCGGATGACAGCAGGAGGAACGGAGAACCATGATTTACCGCATTGGGCTGTGTGTTGCGACCTTGGCGTTGGCAGGAGTCGTGGGTTGTTCCACGAAAAATTACGTGCGCAGCCAGACCGCGCCCCTGATTGATCACACCAACTCTCTCGAGGATAAGACTGCTGACAACAACCGCAATATCCACGATGTGGATCAGCGCGCGCAGTCCGGCATCAAGCAGGCGCAGGGTGCGGCCGACAGCGCCACCCAGAATGCGCAGAACGCTCAAAAGTCTGCCGGCGACGCCATGACCGCAGCCAACGACGCGGTGCACCGGGCAGATTCGCTGGACCAGGTGGTGAAGGGCCTGGACAACTACAAGTCGGCTGCCGACGTTGCGGTCACCTTCGGCTTTGACAAGGCCGTTCTGACCAACGATGACAAGGAGCAGCTGGATCAGTTTGCCGGGCAGCTGAACAACCAGAAAAGCTACATTCTGGAAGTGACCGGCGGAACCGACTCCACTGGCCCCGCGCAGTACAACTATGAGCTCAGCCAGCGTCGCGCCGACGCCGTGGTGCAGTACCTCGCCTCCAAGTACAACGTCCCCGCCCACCGCTTTTACCTGATCGGCATCGGCAAGGACAAGGAAGTGGCTCCCAACGACACGCCTGAGAACCGCAAGAAGAACCGGCGCGTTGAAGTCCACCTGCTCACCAACATGGGCGGCGGGCAGAACGGGCAGCAGGCCGCCACCTCCCCCAGCGGCAACTAAGATTGCCGCGGGCTCCCTTCGTTTTGCTCTCCCCAGATCGCTCCTATAGCGAGAAAAGCCCCGGCACGAAGCCGGGGCTTTTCATTGGCAGGCTCGACGCGCAATCAAGCTGACTGTTTCTGTTTCAGGTGCTCGGCGCGCACGTCGTTGGCGGTAAACAGGCGCAGAAACGGCGCGCCCCCGGCGGCTTCTTCCACTGCCGGCCTTCCGCCAGCCTCTTCGCGCTCCACCAGGCAAACCACCGCCGCCACCGGCATGCCGGCCTCGCGGGCCGCTTCGATGGCGTTGATGGTGGAAGCACCCGTCGTGCATACGTCATCGACGATCACGACCCGTGCCCCTTCCCGGAAGAATCCCTCGATGCGCCGGCCGGTGCCGTGCGCTTTCTCCGCTTTGCGCACCAGGAACCCATGCAGCAGCGGCGCGTCAGGTCTGCTTTGGGCGCGCCACGCGCTGGCGGTGGCCACATTGGAGACAATGGGGTCCGCTCCCATGGTGAGCCCCCCCACCGCGTCGGCTTCGATGCCGTTCTGCTCCAGCAGTTCCAGAACCGCATGTCCGGTCAGCCGTCCGCCCTCCGCGTGCAGCGTCGTCGTCCGGCAGTCGATGTAGTAGTCGCTGGTGCCGCCGGAGGAGAGCTTGAACTGGCCCAATTTGAAGCTGATGCGTGCGAGGAGAGTGAGCAGCTGCTGTGCGTGCGTTGGCGTGGTCATCAGAGATCATTCTAATGGGACCACCGCGCGTCTACGCCGACCGTCGCCGCCTTCCGCTCAGCAGGTAGATGGCAGCCCGCAGTTCCAAGAGCGGATCAGCCGAAGCTTCGATTCCGTCCACCCGCGGGATGGGATCGAAGATGATGTGCTTCTGCTGGGCGGCAGAATCCGGCAGCACCTGCGTGAGCTCGATTGTGCCGAACTCGACCTTCTCGCGGCTCTCCGGCCAGTGGATCGTCGCATCGTCCACCGTGTCTCCGTCCGCCGCGATCTGCACCTGGATCCGGAACCGCACCGGGCCCCGCTCCACGCGTTTTGCGATCTCATCGAAGTGGTAGTTTTCCGCAATCTTCGTCGCCTGCTCATCTGTCAGATACTCGTTCCCCAGTTCCGGCACGATGCGGTACCTTCCGAAGCTCTTCTGTCCCGCCTCATTGGTGAACGCGAACGCCGTCACTCCAAAGTAGGTCTCCCGCGCCAGGCTGGAGGGGAACGGCTTCGGCGCCTGCACAAAGGCCAGCGCCGAGGGATGAGATCCCAGAAACACCTCGATCGGCTTGGGCGACGGCACGTCCGCTCCGCTGGCCGCAACCGCACGCAGCATCTCCAGGAACTGATATCCATCGCGGGTGGGGAACCCGTCGGTCGAGTGGCTCACGATGTCCGTGTGCACATGTTCGGCAAGATTGAACCGGATCGCCATGCCACGCGGATTCGCATCGGCAACATTATCCGGGAGCTGCGGAATCCCGGTTGAATTCGAGAAGCGCACCGTCACCGGTGTCGACTCCCGAACCGCATGCGGAGCCCGGGTGAGATTCTTTGCTGCGGCACTCGGCTGGAAGGTTCCGCTCAACATCAGCCCTTTCGCATGGGCCGCGCGGAATCCGGGGTGGACACCGAACAAGGTGTCAAACTGCTGCAGAAGATCGTTGGCAAGGGCTACCACGCGTTCGTCGTGGGGGAGGGGCATTGCGACGTCCTTTCGAGTCAAGAGTTCCAGAACCGGAACTCGATTCTATCGAACCATCCCTCAGTCATCGTTTTGAAACAGCGTCCCGCCCGCTGCTCCGGGCAACCGGCAAAGAGTCCGTTGCGTCGTAACACCGTCGCGCACACGCAAGGCCACGCCCGGCCCGTCTACCCAACATTTCGTCGATTTTGCTCGGACCTATGGGCCAGCCGATGCACCGCGCGCACGGGAGAAGTTATGGCAGGGAAACCTCAGCAGCCGGGCATGACCGGCAACGGCGATGAACTCCACCAGCTTGCCGGCGGCGGACATCCACCCCTCACCACACAAACCGGCGTCGTCGTCTCCGACGATGAAAACTCGTTGCGTGGCGGGGAACGCGGTCCTACGCTCCTCGAAGATCCGGTCCTGCTGGAGAAGATCCAGCATTTCGATCATGAGCGCATTCCGGAACGCGTGGTCCATGCCCGCGGCTTTGGCGCGCATGGCTACTTCGAGCTCACGCACTCCCTCAAGGGCATCTCCCGCGCTGCCATCTTCAATGAAACGGGAGTCAAGACGCCGGTCTTCGTGCGCTTCTCCACCGTAGCGGGCAACAAGGGGTCTACGGATCTCGCGCGCGACGTGCGCGGCTTCGCGGTGAAGTTTTATACCAGGGAAGGGAATTGGGACCTGGTCGGCAATAACATTCCCGTCTTTTTTATTCAGGATGCCATCAAATTCCCCGATCTTGTTCACGCTGCCAAGCAGGAGCCCGACAAGGACTTCCCCCAGGCGCAGACCGCTCACGACAACTTCTGGGATTTCGCCTCGCTCATGCCCGAATCCACGCACATGCTCATGTGGGTCATGTCAGACCGCGCGATCCCGCGATCCTTCCGCATGATGGAGGGCTTTGGCATCCACACCTATCGCCTTGTAAACGAGGACGGCAAATCCACCTTCGTGAAGTTCCACTGGCGCCCCAGGCTCGGAATGCAGTCGGTGGTCTGGGATGAAGCGCTCAAGATCTCAGGAGCAGATCCGGACTTCCATCGGCGCGATCTCTGGAACGCCATCAGTGAAGGCAACTTCCCAGAGTGGGAGCTGGGCATGCAGCTCTTCGACCAGGAGTTCGCCGACAAGTTCGATTTCGACGTTCTAGACGCCACCAAGATCATCCCGGAAGAGATTCTGCCGCTGCGTACGGTCGGCCGGCTGGTCCTCGATCGCAATGTCGACAACTTCTTCGCGGAGACGGAGCAGGCGGCGTTCTGCGTTCGCAACGTGGTTCCGGGCATCGACTTCACCAACGATCCGCTGCTGCAGGGCCGCATCTTCTCGTACCAGGACACGCAGCTTCTTCGTCTTGGCGGCTCGAACTTCCAGCAGCTCCCCATTAACGCGCCCAAGTGCCCGGTCATGCACTTCCAGCGCGACGGCCATATGCAGATGGGCGTCCCCAAGGGCCGCGTGAACTACTCGCCGAGCTCTCTGCAGCCCGATTCCCCGCGGCAGGATCAGCAACGTGGATTGACCGCCTTTCCACAAGGTATGGAAGGACACAAGCTGCGCATCCGCGCCGCTTCGTTCGCCGATCATTTCTCGCAGGCGCGGCAGTTCTTCTACTCGCAGACGGAGCCGGAGCAGAATCACATCGTGTCGGCCTTCATCTTCGAGCTCAGCAAGGTCGATCATCTCGCTGTACGAGAACGCATGGTCGCTCAGCTCGCCAACGTGGATCCCCGGATCGCCGAGCGCGTGGCGGCGGGCCTTGGTCTGCAGGGAAGCATCGAGCCGGTGCCTGCCGCGGTCAAGGCACGCACCGATCTGCCGGCGTCCCCCGCATTGAGCATTCTGGGCAAGCTGAAGAACACGGTCGAAGGCCGCAAGATCGGCTGCCTGGTTGCCGATGGCGTGCACGCGGGGCTGATTGGCTCCCTGCGCGCCGACGTCAAGAGACAGAAGGCCGACTTCGCCATCATCGCGCCCAAGCGTGGTGGCGCAAAGGCGGCAGACGGCACGATCATCGAAGCGGACTTCCAACTGGCCGGTGGACCGTCGGTTCTCTTCGACGCCGTCTTCATCGCGGCAGACGCAGACGGCGTGCAACTGCTGTTGAAGGAGGCGGCGGCCGTCGCTTTTGTGCACGATGCCTTCGCTCATCTCAAGGTCATCGGCGCCACCAAGGAGGCACAGCCACTGCTCGATGCCGCGGGAGTCATGCCCGATGCCGGCGTGCTGGTGGGAACCAATCCCGAAGCTTTCCTCACCGCCGCGGCGCTGGGACGCATCTGGGACCGCGAGCCGAAGGTACGCACCGTCTATTGAGGGGCAGGAGCGAGAGACCGGCTTCGGCTGGTCTCTCGCCGGCTTACATGCGGTCCAGGTGCTTGAACCCACCCGTTCCAGCAATCATCAACAGGAACAGAAGCAGGTTGTAGCTGGAGTGCACCATGGTGCTGGCCGCCAGCGACCGCGTGTTGAGGCGCACCCAGCACAGCACCAGGCTGACGCAGACGAGGAGCAGAAACGGCCCGATCGAGTAGCCGGTCTGGTAGGCGTGCATCAGAGCAAAGGGAATGCTGGTAAGCACCGACCCCACAATCATCGCGCCCACCGACCAGCGTGGCTTGCCCTCCATGTCCGGATGCGGCGTAGGCAGGTGCAGCAGGCGTTCGGCGGTCCAATCCGCTGCGGTGTTCAGGGCGGGAAGCAGGAACCCGCGAAAGGCCATCTCCTCGAAGAAGGGGGCCAGCGTTACGCCGAAGCCGAAGAGCAGCCAGGCTGCGCCCGGCATCCGGAAGACCTGGTCGATGGGCGTATCCTGCGGACCCGGCAGGAGGATTCCATCCGCAATCGCCAGTACGAAACAAGCGAAGGCCGCGGTGATCAGCTGCCAGCGTTTGCGCATCGCCGCCCTGGCATTCCACTCCAGCGCCGAGAAGTAGTGCAGATGCCACAGGGCTGGAAACACGGCCAGGCACCCGGCGAACGCGATGAAGTACCACACCACCTGCGTTCCCAGCGTGTAGTGGATATCGTTGAGCGCCTGCTTGGCATCCTTCACGCCCCAGAGGTGAAGATGCAAGGCACTGGCAAACACGGCGCCCGAGCATATCCAGCTGAAGAACAGGACCAGCCCCAGGAGCGAAACATCGAACATGTTCGGGATCCGCGGCGGCAGGCGCACCGGCCGCGTGGCATCCGCATAAGAGGCGAAGAATGATCCCGGGAATTCCGGCAATGCGGAGTCGGCGGATGGGTTCTCCGCGATGCTCTCCGGTTCCGTCCGCTCAGCCGCGGGTTCCTGCGCTATATGCGATGCGTCCGGGGGATCGCCGCTCTGCGGCCACGATGCATCGGAAGAGCCGTTCATGCCCGCACCGGCTTCCTGCTCTTCTTCGCCGGGGCCTTTGGCTTCCCTTTGGACCCGGCCGGTCTGCCGCGCTTCCTGGCTGTGGCCGCGTTCTCCGCGGAATCCTGACTCCGGCCATTCGCCTCCGCCGGCGTCTCTGTGGAAAACAGTTCCGGCTGCTCCTCCGGTTCTTCTTCCACCGCCTCGAGATGCCCGTCCACAGAGGCATAGTACCGCTTCAAAAATTGCCCGGTGAAGGACTCTTCGCTCGCCGCCACCTTGATCGGGCGCCCCTCGGCCACCAGGCGTCCGCCGTTCTCGCCGCCCTCCGGTCCCAGGTCGATGATCCAGTCCGCGTTCCGGATCACGTCGAGATTGTGCTCGATGATGATGATGGAATTGCCGAGGTCCGTGAGCCGGTGCAGCACCTCCAGCAGCTTGCGCACATCGTCGAAGTGCAGCCCCGTGGTCGGCTCGTCGAGGACATACAGCGTCCGTCCCGTCTGCCGCTTCGACAGCTCGCGCGCCAGCTTCATGCGCTGTGCTTCTCCGCCGGAGAGTGTGGTTGCGCTCTGGCCGAGGTGCACGTAGCCGAGACCCACGTCGACCAGGGTCTGCAGCTTCTGATTCACCTGCGGCACGTCCTTGAGCACTGCAAGCGCGTCTTCGATCGTCAAATCCAGAATGTCGGCGATCGAGTAGCCGTGGAACTTCACCGCCAGCGTCTCCTGGTTGTAGCGGCGCCCATTGCATACCTCGCATTGCACGTACACATCGGGCATGAAGTTCATTTCGATCCGCCGCTGACCGTCGCCCTCGCACGCCTCGCACCGGCCGCCCGCCACGTTAAAGCTGAAGCGCCCTGGCTTGTACCCGCGCTCGCGCGCCTCCGGGAGCATCGCGAACAAGTCCCGAATCGGCCCGAAGACCTGCGTATACGTCGCCGGATTCGACCGCGGCGTTCGGCCGATTGGAGACTGGTCGATGCGGATCACCTTGTCCAGGTTCTCCGCCCCGGAGAGCTCGTCATGCGACCCCGGCTCCTCGCGCGATCCGTAGATGGTCTTGGCCAGCGACTTGTACAGAATGTCGTTGATCAGCGTGCTCTTGCCGCTGCCGCTCACGCCGGTCACCACCGTCATCACGCCCAGCGGGATGCGGATGTTCACATCCTGCAGGTTGTGCTCGCGCGCCCCCGTGATGGTGAGCCATTTGCCGTTGATCTTGCGCGGCTTGGGCCGGTGCACGATTCCAATCTCGCCGGACAGATATTTCCCGGTGAGCGATTGCGGGCTGCGCATGATGTCATCGGGTGTGCCCTCCGCCACCACCTTGCCGCCCAGGCGACCGGCGCCCGGTCCCAGGTCGACCACGTAATCGG
Source organism: Acidobacteria bacterium AB60 (assembly GCA_008682415.1). Lineage (GTDB taxonomy): Bacteria > Acidobacteriota > Terriglobia > Terriglobales > Acidobacteriaceae > Telmatobacter. The sequence goes on from VANK01000001.1 coordinate 188,617, forward strand.
CGTGCCGAATCGTCTCCTCATCGTGCTCCACCACCAGCACCGTGTTGCCCAGGTTGCGTAACTGCACCAGCGCTTCGATCAACCGCGTGTTGTCGCGCTGGTGAAGCCCGATCGACGGCTCGTCCAGAACGTAGAGAACCCCGCGCAGCTTCGACCCGATCTGCGTGGCCAGCCGGATCCGTTGCCCTTCGCCGCCTGAAAGCGTCGCCGCGCTCCGGTCGAGCGACAGATAACTCAGCCCCACTGCGCACAAAAACTCCAGGCGCTCGATGATCTCCCGGCGGATGCGGTCCGCAAGCAGCGCCTCGCGTTCCGTGAAGCTCAGCTCATATGCCGCCTGCAAAGCGCGGTTCAGCGAGAGGGCAGTGAAGTCGGCGATCGAAAGCCCGTTGATCTTCACCGCCAGCGACTCGGGCCGCAGCCGCTTGCCCCGGCAGGCCGGGCATGGCGTCGCCGACATGAACGTCATCATGTAGTCGCGGTAGCCGTCGCTGCGGGCCTCCTCGAAGGTGTCGCGCAGGTAGCTCAGAATGCCGTGAAATCCCGTCCGCGAGGTCTCGTTCTTGGGCGGCCCGTACACCAGGATGTGCTGCTGCCGCGGCGGCAAATCTTCAAACGGAACTTTGAGGTTAATGTCGTAACGTTCTGCAGCTAGATGGATTAGCTTGAGCAAGTACTGAGAAGCCGACCCCGGCCCCAGGCCCCCATCCAGCAGCGGCTTCGACCAGTCTGTGATCACTTTGGCCGGGTCGAGATCGTACATCGACCCCAGCCCGTGGCACTCGGGACAGGCTCCGAAGGTGGAGTTGAAACTGAATGACCGCGGCTCAAGCTTGGGCACGTCCAGACCGCAATCGGGACAGGCCATCGACGACGAAAACAGCTGCTCTTCGCCATTGGAGAGCTGGATCAGCACCAGCCCATTGGCCATCTGCAGCGCCTTGGACACGGCGCCGTCCAGGCGCTTCTCCAGCGACGGCTTGCCCGGCGCCGTCGACGCCACCTCGGCCGCAGGTGGTTTCAGCAGCACCCGGTCGATGATCGCTTCGATGGTGTGGTTCTTGCGCCGGTCCAGAGGCACCGGTTCTGACAGATCCTTGATCTCGCCGTCTACCCGCGCGCGAAACCCTTGCTGGTCAATCTGATCCAGCAACTCCTTAAACTCGCCCTTGCGCCCCCGCACCACCGGCGCCATCACCGTGACGCGCTCGCCGTTTCCCAGTTGCAGGATTCTCTGCACAATCTGCGCTGCCGTCTGCCGCGCGATTGGCCTGCCGCACTGCGGGCAATGCGGCGTGCCCACCGAGGCGTACAGCAGGCGAAGATAGTCGTAGATCTCGGTGATGGTTCCCACGGTCGACCGCGGGCTCCGGCTCGTCGTCTTCTGCTCAATCGAGATCGCCGGGCTCAATCCTTCAATGGAATCAACGTCTGGCCGCTCAATCTGGTCAAGGAATTGCCTGGCATACGCCGAGAGCGTCTCCACGTAGCGGCGCTGCCCCTCCGCGTAGATGGTGTCGAAGGCCAGGGAGCTTTTGCCCGAACCCGAGAGTCCGGTGACGACGGTGAGGGTATTCCGCGGGATCCGGACGCTGATGTCCTGAAGATTGTGCTGCCGCGCTCCGCGGACCGAAATGTGTGAGATCGACATGATGGGGAAACCGGGGAGCGGTAGGTGACGTAAGTCACACCTGTTCGGCTGGATTCAGTTCAGAGCTACGGTCCTGGGGGTATTCTAGTGGTCAATAGAATCAAGGGTCAACGAAACGGTCCGATAAGAAAAGAATGCGAGAATCGCAAAGTACTCGCATGGATGTCTGCCCCCGAGCAACAGGTAGGGCCAATACTTTGAACCGCTTCGAAAGGCTCATGTAAGAGGAAAATTAGATGGCGGATGCACTGAACTTAGGAATGTTGATTTGCGCGATTGTGGGGTCCATGGCCTTCGGCGTCCTCACCGCTTACGGAATCTTTCGCATGGGCTTCTCCCTGATGCGCCCCCGCCCGCGCACCGTGGCGGTCAAAACCCAGCCCGAAGTCGTTCTCTAGAATTCTCATCCTGCGGAATCGCGATGGCGGCACGCGCTCCCGGCGTGCCGCCCATCGTTATTGCTGCGGTGGTTGCGGCTGGATCGGCTGACCCTGCTGCATCTGCTGTTGCTGCTGCATCATGATCTGCTGCCGCTGCATCTCCAGCATGCGCTGCTGCGGGGTCATTGGCCCGTTGGGCTGGTTCACCATCGGCTGGTTCATAGGCTGATTCATTGGCGGAACCACGGTTTGCCGGTTCGGCTCATCCGGCTCGGGCATCTGCGGCGGTGCCTGATCGGCATCATCATCCTGCGGCGCAGGGCGGTTGTTGGCCTGGTTGGGCGCTGGAGCATTCGATCTCTGGCTGAGGATGATCTCCCGCGGGGTGCCTTCGCCCTGGTCCCCCAACATCAGCACGTTGTAGCTTGAGCCGTGCAGGATCTGCGAGAGGACGTCCCGCGCCGGACCCGGCCCATAGCTCCCGAAGACGCGCTCGTCCGGTCCCAGCCCTTCCACCTTCGCTCCCGTCGTGGTCGCCACGTCATCCAGAATCTGCTTCAGGCTGGAATTGGGCGCCTCCACCTGCAGACCCTGGCTGTTCCACTTCACCGAGGGCGGAGCGGGCGCGTCGTTCACAGGCCACTTGGGAGGCTCGGGAGCAGGGGGCGGGGGAGGCGGATCAGGAACAGGGGCGGCTGCGAGCTTCGCCGGGCTGGACTTGCGGTGCGGTGCAACCTTTGCGGCAGGCCCCGGCTGCCCCGGCGCGGCGCCTGGATTCCCTTGCGCCACTCCAACGATCGTTCCGCCCGTCATCACCAGAGCGGCCATACAGGAACTCACCGCCACCCGTCGGGGCAGTGCCTGGAAACGATCTGTAATCATGCGAATTCGCGCCGAGAACGTCATAATCTATGCCTTTCGCGGAGGGCGGGCGCCGAGTCCATCGTCCGCCCCTCTGTACTAGACTACAAGAGGCTCGCGAACGCTCAATTCAAGAACCTTCGCGGGCGGAGAAATCGTTTGATGCGCCTCCCGTTCTGTAGGTCTGTCTCCTTCGCGGCGGCTGCTTTGGCGGGCACTTTGCTCGCCGCCCCCACCCTCGCGCACGCGGCCAACTGCACCACCCAGGCGGAGATGACTCCCACCGACCGCGATGCCCTGGCGGCCGCAGCGCAGCGCCTCGGGATCGCCGTCATCAATCAGGACATGAACGCCCTCCAGTCCGCTTTGCTGCCCGCTGTGGTGCGCGACTGGGACGGCATCCGCAGCGCCATCGAGCAGGGCGCTCCGGACGTGAAGGGCGGCCAGGTTCAACTCCGCAATCTCTACTTAATGGACGCGACCTCGCTCAAAGCCCCCGAAGATACCCAGTTCTTCTGTTCCAACGCGAACGGCTCCACCACCGTCACCATCTCCATGCGCGCTCTGCCGCCGGGACGCTACGCCATTGCCCTGGCCGACGCGCCGGGCTCCCCTCTCGCCGGACAGATGGCCTTCATTCTCGGCTGGGACGCGAACGCCTGGAAGCTGGGCGGCGCCTTCGTCCGCCCCGGAATGCTTGGCGGTCACGACGGCGTATGGTACTGGGAACACGCACGGCAAATGACGACCCAGTCTCCCTGGGTGGCCTACTTCTGCTACGAGGCCGCCCACTACCTGCTCCTTCCCGTCGACTTCATCTCTTCGCCCAACCTGGAAAAACTCGAGCAGGAGCAAGGCCAGCTCAAAAATTCGCCCGCCGAGGCCTTCCCTTACTCCGTGACCGCCGGCGATCGCACCTGGAAGGTTCAAGGCATGCGCTTCGATCCCTCTCTGCGTGAGGCGGACGTGGAAGCCACCTATGAATCGGCCGGGGTCAGCGACCCCGCCGCGCAACGCACCGAGGCGATCGCCGTGCTGGGTGCGTTGTTGAAGGCTCAGCCCATGCTCCGGCAGAGCTTCCACGGCATGTGGGCCTACGCCGCCAACGCCGGCAAGGTGACGCCCATCATGGAACTGCCCATGGCGCAGATTCCTTAAGGGCAGGGAACAGGGAACAGGGAATAGGGAATACGGAGTAGGGAACAAGGATCAGGGAACGAAAGACCGAAGTGCCCATATCTGCGGTTTGAGACATGGGAGGGTACGGACAGTTTGGGAGATACGGATGGGGTCAATGGATTGGATCGATCTACGCTCGGACACCGTGACTCGGCCCACCCCTGCGATGCGCGTCGCAATGGCTGCCGCCGAAGTGGGCGATGACGTCTACGGCGAAGACCCCACGATCAACCTGCTCGAGCGCCGCGCCGCCGAGATCTTCGGCCGGGAAGACGCGCTGTTCGTCCCTACCGGCACCATGGGCAACCAGATCGCCCTCCGCCTGCTTACCCAGCCCGGGCAGGAGATCATCTGCGAATCGCGCGCCCACATCCTCGATTGGGAGATGGCCACCGCCGCCGTATTTTCCGGATGCCTCATCCGCGCCGTCCCCACCGCCTCCGGCATCCTCACCTGGAAAGACATAGAACCCGTCATCTTCGGCCGCGGCAGCAGTCACCGCGCCGCCACCGGCCTCATCGAGATCGAGAACACCGCCAATCTCGCTGGTGGCCGCGTCACGCCCCTCCCCGTGCTGGAAGAGATCTGGGCCAACGCCAAAGAGCGCAAGCTCCCCGTTCACCTCGACGGCGCCCGCATCTTCAATGCCGCCGCCTTTCTCGGCATCGACGTCAAGACCCTCACCCGCGGATTCGACACCGTGATGTTCTGTCTTTCGAAGGGACTGGGAGCCCCGGTCGGCTCCATGCTCGTCGGCTCAGGAGAACACATGGCCCAGGCCCGTCTCTATCGCAAGGCCCTCGGCGGCGGCATGCGGCAGGCCGGTGTGCTGGCCGCGGCCGGCCTCATTGCGCTGGAGCAGATGCCCGCGCGCCTGCCTGAGGATCACGCCAACGCCCGCCTGCTCGCCGAAGCGCTGGCCAATGTAGAAGGCCTGGAGGTCGACCCGCAGACTGTGGAGACCAACATCGTGATCTTCCGGCTCCAGCCGCCCCTCACCTCCACAGCCCTTGCCGCGCGCATGAAAGAGCGAGGCGTGCTCATCAGCGTGGTCGGTCCTCACGTCTTCCGCCTCGTCACTCATTATGACGTCAGCCGCCAAGACTGCGTCGCCGCAGCCCAAGCCCTCTCCGAAGAGATGGAAGCCTCCCTCGCTGCCCAGGCCTGACCTCGCGATTCACTGCTTTTGCCTTCTCGATCCGCGCGAAAAAATCCCGTGCCCCGTCCTTGCGGCTTCTTCCTGCCGCCAGGGCGGGAAAGCACGAACCTCGAATGAGCAGCGACGTAGCAGCTAAGAGCTAACAGCTAAAAGCTAACAGCTGACTTCAAACAGCCCCGGCAACACGGCGCCCGCGTTGCCCTCCACAATGCGCGTGAACGCCCCTGCATTCAGCGGCCGCTCGGGGCCCACGTACACCGTGCGCGCACCCGCCTGCCGCGCCCAGTTCACGAAGCTCGCCGCCGGGTACACCGATCCCGAAGTTCCGATCACCACCATCAGCGTGCTCTCCTCGAGGGTGCGCTGAATGCGCTTCATCTCCAGCGGCGTCTCCCCGAAGAACACGATGTGCGGCCGTAAGCGTGCGCCACATGCGCAGAGCGGAACCTCCTCCAGGCTGCGGTACACCGTGCGGTCCTCGACTGGAGGACGCCCGCACTCCGCCTGGCAGCGCGACTTGGCCAGTTCCCCATGCATGTGAATCAGCCGCTGCGATCCCGCTCGCTCGTGCAGGTCGTCCACGTTCTGCGTACAAAGCAGAAACCGCTCGCCCAGCTTCGCCTCAAGCTCGGCCAGCGCCCGGTGCGCAGGGTTGGGCTCGGCTGCCGCCCCCTGCGCCCGGCGCAGCGAGTAGAACTCCCACACCAGCGCCGGATTCGCCTCCAGCGCCTCCGGCGTACACACATCCTCAATGCGATGCCCAGCCCATAGTCCATCCGAGGCGCGAAACGTCGGCAGCCCGCTCTCCGCGCTGATCCCCGCGCCAGTCAGCACAAACACCCGGTCCGCCGGGCCGATGAGAATCCGCTCTGTCATGCCTTCATCCTAGTCGCCGCAACGCCAAGCATCTGACGGCGCGTTGCGAGTGGATGGTGCGCAACTACACCCTCACTGCCGGCGCCAACGATAAGCGGTCCCGGCACTCACACTGCACCTCAAGCAGCCCACGCTCCTCAAACCATCCCTTCGACAGCGGGTATAGTGAAAGAAGAGAGCGCCACTCCGGCGAAATCGGACCCAGCCCAGTGGCCCCGTAGCTCAGATGGATAGAGCAGCAGTTTCCTAAACTGCGTGTCGGCTGTTCGAATCAGCCCGGGGTCACCATTCTCCCCTGACACCCCGAAATCCATACCGAGCCAAGTCGCCACCGGTTCGTCCCTCACCCTGCGTGGCCCTTTGACCGACCCACCCCCCACCCGCTATAAACGTTCATGTCATGGAAGTTGCCTTCATGACACAGTAGTCTCGCCAAACGGCAGCCCGTCCAGCCACTCCGGCCGCGCTGCACCACACATTCCAGCTATCGCCAGGATGCTCGGGAAAGCGGTGAAACTCCGCTACTGCCCCGCAACTGTGAGCGCCCCCGCCCTCCTCTCCGTCTCAACGAGAGGTAACGGGATCGCCAGTCAGGCCCTCCGCCATGCCGGAGTCCGCCGCCCACTGAGACGCGCCATGGCCGTCTTGGGAAGGGGACTGGAGAAAGCGCAAGTCAGGAGACCGGTCCTCGGCGCCTTAACCCGCTTGCGTTCCGAGGGGAACGAAGGAGCCATCATGATCGTTTTCTCCCTGCGCGTCCGCCGGTCGCGCGTCTGCGCGGCTGCCCCGCATCGTCTTCGAATTCTCCCCGTCGTGGCCCTCCTGCTCGCGCTCTCCGTCCTGGCCTCCGCCGCTTCCGTCCGTGGTACCGTCACTGACGCCTCCGGCGCCAAGGTCACCGGCGCCACTGTCGCGCTGCTCCAGAACGGCTCGGTCGTCGCCTCTGCCGTCTCCGCCGCCGACGGCAGCTACCAGATCCTCACCGGCATCACTGGCCGCTTCTACATCGTGGTCTCCGCGAAAAGCTTCCGCCAGCTTGAGACTCCCGGCTTCTACGCCGGTCGCCTCGACTCCGTCGAGCGCAACATGGTCTTGGAGCCCGAGTGGGTGCGCCAGTCCATCGTTGTCACCGCCACCGGCACGCCCACGCCGCAGCCGCAGACCAGCGCCGCCACCACCGTCATCGGGCCCACCGACATAGAGCTCCACAGCACCCTCGCCAGCGATCTCCGCCTCATGCCTGGAACCTCCGTCCAGCAGATCGGCGAGCGCGGTGCGCAGACCTCCCTCTTCATCCGCGGCGGCGCCTCCGACGACAACGCCGTCCTCATCGACGGCATCAAGGCCACCGACCTGGGTGGACGCTTCGACTTCGGCAACCTGCCCACCACCGCCATGCAGAGCGCCGAAGTCTATCGCGGCCCCAACTCCGGCCTCTACGGCGCTGATGCCGAAAGCGGTGTCCTCAATCTCACCACCCCCCGCGGCACCACCAGCTTTCCGTCCTTCTTCCTCCGCGGCGACGGGGGCAACTTTCAAACCCACCACGAGCAGTTCACCCTGGCCGGCGCGCGCAGCAAGCTCGATTACCTCGGCGCCTACGACTGGTTCCAGACCGCCAATTCGCTGCCCCATGATGCCTTCCACATCGGCAGCGCCGCGGCTAACCTCGGCTGGCAGCCGATCGCCTCCACCCAGTTCCGCGGCGCGGCGCACTACAATGTCGCCTCCACCGGCGTACCCAACGCCTGGGACTTCTACCGCGTCGCTGACAACGCCACGCAAAAGGACCAGGACCTCTACGTCAGCGCCTCGGTAGACAATCAGACCACCGCGTCTTTCCACAACCTCGTCCGCTACGGGGCTGCCCGCAAGCGCGAGCAGTACGCGCTCTGGCAGCCCTCCGGCCAGTTCGTCGCCAACTACGACGGCTTCGGCGACAACGCCTACCTCGGCAATCCCGTCACCATCAAAGGCGCCAACGGCTCCTCCGCAAGCGGCCGGGCGGTCTTGGATTTCGACGAACAGTATCCCTTCACGCAACGCTTCGTCTCTGACCGCGACCAGCTCGTCTACCAGGGCGACTACACCTTCACCCCGCACCTGCAGGCCCTCATCGGCTTCCAGTTCGAAGACGAGCGCGGCTCGGAGAGCATCCCCAGCTTCTTCATCAATGAAGCCACCGAGCGCACCAACTATGACTATCGCGCCTCGGTACACGGCGACTTCCATTCGCGCTTCTTCTACACGCTGGGCGGCAGTCTCGAGCACTACTCCCTCTTCGGCGTCGCCACCACCCCGCGCGCCGGCTTCACCCTCTACGCTCTGCGTCCCCGCTCCGGCATCTTCAGCGGCACCCGCATCCTGTTCAACTATGGCGACGCCGTGCGCGAGCCAGCCCTCACTGACCAGTTCGGCTCGCTCTATCAGTTCTTCACCGCCAACGGCCTGCAGGCCGCGGCCCAGCAGCTGCACGTCACGCCCCTGGCCGCTCCAACCGCCCGCACCTACGAAGGCGGCTTCGAGCAGACCTTTCTCAGCGAGCACATCCTTCTCCGCGCCTCCTACTTCCACAACCAGTTCGGCCGCCAGCTCGAGTACGTGGACAAGTTCCTCCTCCCCAACCTCCTCTTCAACCTCACGCCCTCTCAGCAACAGCAGCTCGGCGACACCCTCGCCTCCTATCCCAATGCCTTCAGCTTCGCCGTTAACACGCAGGCCTTCCGCGCCCAGGGCATTGAAGCCACCCTCGAAGGCGGCATCGGGCGCAGCCTCTTCCTTCGCGGCGGCTACACCTGGCTCGACGCCGTCGTCCAGCGCTCCTTCGACAGCGACAACGAAGCCCTCACCGGCGGATACGCCCCCACCTACAACGGCATTCCCATCGGCGCCGTGTCGCCGCTCGTCGGGGCGCGGCCCTTCCGCCGTCCGCCTCATACCGGCTTCGCCACGGCCACCTGGTCCACCGGCCGCATCGCGGCCATCGCCAACGCCGCCTTCGCCAGCCGTTCCGACGACTCCACCTACCTGGATTTCGCCGACGCCACCGGCGGCAACAGCCTTCTCCTGCCCAACCGCAACCTGGACTACGGCTATGCCAAGATGGACCTGGGCGGCTCCTGGGACTTCCTTCCGTGGCTTGGTGTCTACGGCATCGCGGAGAACCTCGCCAGCAACCAGCACATCGCCTCCATCGGCTACGTCAGCCTGCCCCTCAGCTTCCGCGCCGGCATGCGCTTCCAGTGGGGGAAGGGAAGCGGCCGCTGACCCGGCTCACCTGCCAGAACAGTCACCCAAACCTAAATGGTCCTGTTTCCGGGGCGTGTTGACACGTCCTCCCGGCTAACCGCGGCAGCCAGTACCTCCTCCGATTGCCGCAACCCCGGTGCACCCATATTTTTCCTCGCAGGTCAACCGGGGTATTTTCCTGGTTACTGGCGGTCTGCACCACTGGCAGTGCGGCTCCGTTTATCGGGAACAAATCGCCGCTTGCCAAGTGCCTGAAGAGGTTCAATTTACCGATTTATTGTCAGTACTACATATTGTTTTCGCAAAATGAAAATAAATTGAACCGCAAAGCAACCTTTTGCGGAAATCACTTCAAATTGTTCATTTCCGCGGTTGATCGGAGGCAAACACTCACGATATTGTTCGTGGTAACCAATAGTTGTCTCCCTCAAGGACTGAAGACCCACTCAGAGGTACGTGTGAACTGCCCGAAGTGTCACTCTGATGCCGTCGCAACTGTTCCTGCGGAGATTCGCCTGTACCGGAATTTTCCGCGCACCCTTAGCCACCCGCCTATGAACCCCTCGCCAGACGTGAGTGTCTGTCTCGATTGCGGCTGGTCTGAATTTTCGATTCCTGACTCTTGGCTCTCTGCCGGTTGGCTTCGCCCACTGAAAAAGCAGCCAACGGCCACCGTTACCTCCATCTCGGCGGTGCGCGTCGCCTCCTGAGAACTCCCCCGCGCACCCGCCCTGCTCGCGGGATCAAGAGGAGTCCATTCCCCAATTCCTTTCCTCAGCCTCTGCGTTCTCTCCACAAAAAGGCCTCCAGCCGCTTGGCTGGAGGCCTCGGCGGGCCTTTCGTCATCACCTGATCACTCAATCACTTCATCACTTCTTCTTCACCATTTCACCTCTTCACCCGTTCACTTCTTCACCGTTTCACGTCTTCACCCTTTCACTTCTTCACCACCATCTGCGCCTCCGCCCACTGCAGAAACCACTTCATATTCGGCGCATCGGTATGCCCGCCGTCGTGCTGCCGCCACGCCAGTTCCCCATCCAGATGACCTTCGTTCACCGGCGGCATCTTCGCCGTGTGATAGTCGGTGCCCAGATCCAGTCCCTTCGCGCCCAGCAGCTTCCACACCCGGTTGGCATCGATCGTCGCCATAAAGCTGCCCTCGTGATCCAGCCACTTGGCATCGCCCTTCTCCGGAACTCCGTAGCTGATAAACGTCAGCCGCGGCGCGCATAACGCGATCAGTTCGTTCGAATCCACCGGAATGTCCCCCGGCGTCATCTTGCCGAACGTCGCGTCCGAGGCTCCGTACTTCATGAAGTTTCCCGCCATCCAGTAGTACTCGCCGCCTGTCAGGCTCTCCACCGCCTCACCGAAGTTCCGGCGCAGCAGGGTCGCCCCGCCCTTCCCACTCGACCCCACCAGCACCATCGCAAACCGCTGGTCGAACGCCATGGTCACCAGCGCCGCCTTGCCGTACCGCGACACGCCCTCGATGCCCACGTGCTTGGCGTCCACCGCCTTATCGGTCTCGAGATAATCCAGCATCCGGCCCGCGCCCCACGCCCACGCGCGCAACGCCCCCCAGTCCGCCGGCTTCCGCGGCTGGCCCTGGTTCACCAGCCCGATGATCCCCCGCGTGATTCCCTCCCCGTTATCCGCCTGCACGCTGGCCGGTTCAAACAGCACAAACCCCCACCCCGCCGCCGCCAGCTGCCACACGTTCGGCTGATCGCCGTCCTCGTTCAGCTCCGGCCTTTGGAAGAACGGCGGCTCCTTTAGCGGCTCCCATGCCGGATGCCGTTCGAAGACCTCTTTCAGCGACGGGTCCTGCTGCAGCAGCATCGCCTTGTAGGCCTTGTTCACGCGCGCCAGCTCGTCGCCGCGCGGCTCGTTGGGGCTGGGAAAGCGTGCCGGCCCGAACAGGATCAGCACCGGCACCGGCCCGTGCGCCGCTGCCGGCAACACCTCGATCGCGTGCATCTTCACCGTGATCGCCGGATAGCCCGAGTTGTCGACCTCGCCGTACAGCTCCTTCGCCGTCACCGGCGTGAACCCCAGGAACTCGTGGTCCACGATCCCCGTCTTCCAGGTCACCTTGGGCACATCCTTCGGCACCCGTCCGTACACGTACTTCTCAAACCCCTCCACGATCTCCGGCCGCCGCTCCTTCCACCACATCTCCGCGGTCGTCACCTTGCGCCCGTCGTTCATCGCCAGCGGGTCCGGTACGTTGGAATAGGGATTGGCCAGCGACTCGTCGTAGTTGGCATGGTTCGGCGCCTTCTCATTCCCGCTCGGCCCTGGCCGCAGCGCCTTGATCCCCAGTTGGTCCATCATGTTCTGGTGATCCTGCTCGGCCGTGAACGTCACTGGCGGCTTCTGCTCCTGCGCCGCAAGCACCACAACGCAGCTCAAAAACAGCAAAGACAATCTCGCAGGAAAGGACACGCGAACACTCCCGCAGACGAGACGGTGGTATGCTGGCCCTCGTCCGGAAAACCGATTTAATTCGGGTCCCATCCTAAAGTGCCGCCCATGACCCTTGCACGAAAATTCTTCCTCGCCCTCTTCGCCTGCGCTCTCACTTTTCCCGCGCCTGCACAGCCCTCCAACTGGGGCGCCTCGCAGCAGATTCCCGAGCCCAACAACGCCCTCGCGCCCGAGGACCTCACCGACGCCACGCTGCGCCAGATCTTCCACGTCTCGCTTGGCGGCCCGGTGCTGCGCGTGCACTTCTCTAACGCCTTCGGCACGGAAGCTCTTCACGTCACGGCCGCGCACATCGCGCGATCGCTCTCGCCCGCGTCCTCCTCCATCTATCCCACCACCGACCACACGCTGACGTTCGCCGGTAATCCGGATGTGTTCATTCCTCCGGGTGCCGAGTTTGTCTCCGATCCGCTCGCCTTCCCGATCGCGCCGCTCTCCGACGTCGCAGTGAGCTTTCATCTCTCCCTGCCTCCGGCGCGCGAAACTGGCCACCCCGGCTCGCGCGCCACCTCCTACTACGTGCACGGCGACCTCGTCTCCGCAGCTACGCTCACCAACCCTCGCTCGGTCGACCACTGGTACACGGTCACCGCCATCGACGTCCAGGCCCCGCCCGCCGCCGCTGCCATCGTCGCGCTGGGCGACTCCATCACCGACGGGCATGGCGCCGCCACCAACGGCAACGACCGCTGGACCGACGTGCTGGCCCAGCGCCTGCAGGCCGCGAAGATGGAGCTGGGCGTCTCCAACCAGGGCATCGGTGGCAACCACCTGCTGATCGATGGGCTGGGCCCCAACGCGCTGGCCCGCTTCGACCGCGACATCCTCGCCCCGGCCGGCGCACAGTGGCTCATCGTCTTCGAGGGGGTCAACGATCTCGGTGGCCTGGCTCGCACGGGCGAGGTTCCTCCCGCCGACCACGCCCTGCTGGTCGCAAGGGTTCTGGCCATCTATCAGCAGATCGTTGCACGGGCTCACGCGCATGGGCTCAAGGTCTATGGCGCCACGATCACGCCCTACGTGGGCTCGGGGTACTACCACCCTGGCCCGCTCAGCGAAGCCGACCGCCAGGCAGTGAACTCCTGGATCCGCGCGACCGGGCACTTCGACGCGGTGCTCGACTTTGACGCTGTGGTGAAGGACCCGCAGCACCCCGACCAGCTCTTGCCGGCCTACGATTGCGGGGATCACCTGCACCCTTCCCCGGCCGGGTACAAGGCGATGGCCGCCTCGATTCCCCTCTCCCTCTTTGTCCGGTAGGCTGGGCGACGCACAGCGAAGAGACAGCGAACAAGAGAAGGTATGGCGAATACCGGACCTGAGATGTGTGGTTTTTTCGCACTATATTTGTGGTAAATAGAGCGATTGAGTCCAGATCGGGTTTATCGATGGTTCACGATAACTCGATGGGATGGTCAGGAGCACGGCCGATGCGACTCATTTCGCCTTGAATGGCCAGGCGGTCGAGGGTGGAGAGGGGGAGAGCCAGAAAGAGGCCGATGCGGCGGTCGAGGACGGTGAACGCCTCGCGGAAGGCGCGAGCGATCTCTTCGGGGGTGCCCTGGACAGCAGCGGGATCGGCGACTCCCCAGTGCGCGGTTATGGGCTGCCCTGGCCAGTACGGGCACTGCTCTCCGGCAGCGTTATCGCAGACGGTGAAGATGAAGTCCAGCCTCGGCGCGTCTGGGGCGGCGAACTCGTCCCAGGACTTGGAGCGCAGACCGGCCGTGGAGATGCCGCAGTCTGCCAGGAGCCGGAGGGCCTCCGGGCGGGGGTGGCCAGAGGGGTGACTGCCGGCGCTGAAGGCGGTGAAGCGGGCCGGTCCCGCCAGAGTGAGGCTATTGTGATTCAAAATCGCCTCGGCCATGATCGACCGCGCCGAGTTGCCGGTGCAGAGAAAGAGGACGTTGTAATGCTCCGCCATGCCTAATCTCCGCAGCAACCGGGGGCGCAGCAGGAATTGCTGGGTTTGGTGGCGCGGATAAAGCCGCTGAAGAACTTGTGATCCACCTGGGCGGCGAGGCCGTCCACATCCACTCCCGCCTCGGTGAGGAAGTGGCGCGCGTCTTCCACGTTGTACTCGCGGGTGGGCTCGATGGAAATGTTCTCGAAGCCGACGGCGCGGAGCCTGGCGAGGTAGTCGTTCTCGTCGAGGGCTCCGGCGATGCAGCCGACCCAGAGGAGCATGCTCTGGCGCACTTGCTCGGGGACGTCGCCGCGCACCACCACATCGGAGACGGCGAAGCGGCCGCCGGGCTTGAGGACGCGCATGGCCTCGCGGAGGACGCGATCCTTGTCGGCGGAGAGATTGATGACGCAGTTGGAGATGATGACATCGACCGAGTTGTCGGGGAGGGGGATGTTCTCGATCTCGCCCCTGAGGAACTCGACGTTGTCGATGCCGGCCTGGCGCTGGTTTTCGCGGGCGAGCGCGAGCATCTCGTCGGTCATGTCGAGGCCATAGGCCTTGCCCGTGGGACCGACGCGCCGGGCGGAGAGCAGCACATCGATGCCTCCCCCGGAGCCGAGGTCGAGGACGGTCTCGCCGGCGCGCAGCTCCGCGAGAGCGGTGGGATTGCCGCAGCCAAGAGAGGCCAGCACAGCCTTCGCGGGAATGATTCCCTTCTGGTCGGCGCTATAGAGATTAGTGGTGATGGGGTCGCAGCAACGCAGGCCGGGGTCGCAACAGGCCTGAACGCTGCCGGACTCGGCGACGGCGCGGGCCGCGCTGCCATACTTTTCCTTCACTTGCTCGCGCACTGCAGCTTCCGGCGATGCCATACCATCCTCCTCGTATTCGTTTAGCCGAATATATTCCACGCCGCACATATTTGTCAATCCGCATATAATCAAAGAGTGGAACGTTCCCCGAAGAGTTATGATCTGGCGCTGTTTTTTGCGGCGCTCTCCGATGCGACGCGGCTGCGATTGCTGAACCTGATGAACGGGCGCGAGGTGTGCGTGTGCTATTTCGTGGAGAACCTGGGGCAGGGACAGCCGAAGATCTCGCGCCACCTGGCGTATCTGCGGCGCGCGGGGATGGTGGCGGCGCGGCGCGAGGGCAAGTGGATGCACTACCGGATCGTGCCGCCGCGCCATGAAGGGGCAGCGCGACTGCTGGCCGAGACGCTGGAGATACTGCGCACCGAGAAGGCGATGGAGGCGGACGCGGCGCGGCTGGAGAAGGCGTGCTGCGCGCCGCGGCGTTCTGCGGGGCTGGTGGGGGCGCCGTTGCCGATGCGGAGCGACGGGTAAGAGGCGAGGGCCTAGAGGCGAGGACCAAGTACCAGGGGCCAAGGGCCGAGGTCAGGCAGAGACCAACGCTGTGATTGCATGATTGCGGTTCGAGGAGGGAGCGACGGCGTACCGCGCCGACTTCCGTCAGCATGGCAGACTCTGGATCGATCTACTCGCGGTCCCACTCCGGGGGTGCGGGAACTCGGAGACTGCCCGCGGTTGAAGCCCCGTTCATGGTTGCCTGGCCCAGGGGCCTGAAAGGCCCCTGGGCCCTCCGCTCATCCATCCGGCCTTGCGGAAATTGAGAGTGGCTGGGGTGGGTTCGTGCTATCCCATGTCTCCAACAGCGGGAGACATGGGGCACCCTCGGTCGTGCGGGAACGGAGACAGTTGGGGTGGGGTTCGTGCTATCCCATGTCTCCATCAACCGGAGACATGGGGCACCCTCGGGTGTGCGGGAACGGAGACGGTTCGGGTAGGTTCGTGCTATCCCATGTCTCCAACAGCGGGAGACATGGGGCACCCTCGGTCGTGCGGGAACGGAGACGGTCGGGTAGGTTCGTGCTATCCCATGTCTCTAACAGCGGGAGACATGGGGCACCCTCGGTTGTGCGGGAACGGAGACGGTCGGGTAGGTTCGTGCTATCCCATGTCTCCAACAGCGGGAGACATGGGGCACCCTCGGTTGTGCGGGAACGGAGACAGTTGGGGTGGGGTTCGTGCTATCCCATGTCTCCAACTGCGGGGGACATGGGGCACCCTCGGTCGTGCGGGAACGGAGACAGTTGGGGTGGGGTTCGTGCTATCCCATGTCTCCAACTGCGGGGGACATGGGGCACCCTCGGGTGTGCGGGAACGGAGATGGTTCGGGTAGGTTCGTGCTACGCCTTGTCTCCAACAGCGGGAGACATGGGGCACCTGGGTTGCTTCCAGGAACCGGTGAAAAGCACGGGGGCTTTTTGGGCTGGCTGGAGGGGAGTGACGGCGGGCGAAAGATGGACCGCGCAAAACTGGCGCGCGGAGTCGTCCCGGCCGGGGGCGGAGTCATCTTATGGTGCATGAGGGATGGGTTGGGTGTGTCTCAGGCGGCCGCAACCAGAGTTCTGGTGGTGGATGACGATACCGCGGTATTGCGCTCGGTGGAGGCGGTGCTGGTGCAGAGCGGGCTGGAGGTATCGGCCGTGGAGACGGTGGCGGAGGCGCTGGATCTGATCGGCAAGAAGCAGTTTGACGTGCTGCTGGCGGATCTGAACATCGGGGAGCCGGGAGACGGATTCACGATGGTGGGGGCGATGCGGCGGGTACAGCCGAAGGCGTCGACGTTCATTCTGACGGGGTATCCGGATATTGAGTCGGCGATCCTGGCGATCCGCAACCAGGTGGATGACTACTTCGTGAAACCGCTGCGGGTTGATCAGCTGCTGATGGCGATCGAGGGAACGCGGGCCCGGGGAAGCCGCCGCGTGCAGGCGCCGCGGATCCGGAGCGTGGCGGAGGTTCTGCGGGAATGCGCGACGGACATCTGCGAGCGATGGTTCCAGGAGGTGATCCGCAGCGAGGAGGTCTCGGCCCTGCCGCTGAGCAAGGAGGAGCGGATCGATCATGTACCGGAGCTGCTGCCAGAGCTGGCGAACCAGCTGCAGGAGCATGCGAAGGAGCTGAGCGCGGAGGCGGTGCGGTTATCGCAGAAGCATGGGCGGACGCGCTACCACCAGGGGTACACCATTCCCCAGGTGCTGTTCGAGACACGCATCCTGGAGAAGGTGATCTGCGACATCATCGAGGAGAACCTGCTGACGCTGAACCTGAGCCGGCTGGTGCCGGATGTGCTGGAGATCGGGCAGGCGATGCAGGCCCATGTGGAGATCTCGATCCGGGCGTACCAGGCGCAGATTCCGTCGTCGCTGCAGACCTCGTTTTCGATGCTGTACAAGTCGCCCTACCTGGGAGTGGTGATTGCGGACGAGCACCGGGTGATTGACGCCAACGACGCGTTCTTGCGGATGGTGGGGTACAACCGCGACGAGCTGGTGCGGGGCGAGATCGACTGGCTGGCGATGACGCCGGAGCGGTACCGATCGCAGGATTTTGCGGCGGTGGAGCAGCTGCGGGAGTTTGGGGCCTGTGTGCCGTTTGAAAAGGAGTTTATGCTGCCGGACGGGCGGATGCTGCCGTTTCTGATTGGCGCGGTGCGGCTGAGCATTGAGCCGCTGCAGTGGTCAGCCTACGTGGTGAATTTGACGGAGCAGCGCAAGCTGCAGGCGGCAGAACGCAAGGTGCGGGAGTGGGAGACCAAATATGCGGTAATCAACCGGCTGGCGCACGAGGTCAACAATCCCCTGGCGGCGCTGGTATTCACGACGCACCTGCTGCAGACGCATCCCGATCTGACCGAGGATATGCGGACGCTGGTGGATGACTCCGTGGGGATGCTGCTGCGGATTGAGGAGACGGTGCGGCGGGTGCTGGCCGAGAGCCAGGACGGGCCGAGCTGAGGCTGCGCTCCCCCTCCGATCAGGCCCGGGGCTGAAAACCATGTTTGTTGCGCGGTTCAAGGCCCTGAAGGGCCCTGCTCCCTCCGTTGATGCTCAGACTAGTCACAGCCGGCCCCTGCTCCCTCTGTTCCTGCTGTAGCAATTCGAGGCGCGGAAGGATCTGCTCCCTCCGCCGGGGCGGGTCAGAGAAGGTTCTTTTGTCTGGCTTAGTGAGCGGTAGTGGCTACGGTGGGGTCGGCGCGATTGAAGACGCTGACTTCGTAGACGTGATTCCCCCAGCGGGTTCCGGTGAGGACGTAGCGAAGGGTTTTGCCGTCGGGAGAGAGGTGTCCTTCGCCGTAGGAGGTGCCGCTCGCGTCGCTCCACATGTGAACGATGGTGTCGGCAGTCTCCTTGGTTTCAACGGTGAGGTGGTCGCGGCCGGTGACGAGCACGGGCTGGCCGGCGACGGGCGTGAAGGACCAGAGGAACTTCTGGCCTTTGGGGCCAACGCCCTCGACGGTGAGAGCACCGTTGGTGAAGGTGAGGGTCTCGCTTTGGGGAAGCGGTCCTGGGCTGAAGATAGAGTCGGCCGGGCTGAAGACCCACTTGCCCTCGAAGGGGCTGGGCGCTTGCGCGTAGGCGGCGAGGGAGAGGACGAAGAGGGCCGGGAGAAGGGAGAGGCGGCGGAGGGTGTTCATGCGCGGTTTCTCCTGCGCGGACGGCGCGCGCCGATTATAAGCCGCTGACTGCAGCCGGAGGAAGGATGTTGTGACGGCGTGGCGGCAGGGTCAGGCGCTGGCGCTGGCGAGGGCGTTGACCATGGACTCGAAGATCTTCCAGCCATCGGCGCTGCCCAGGAGCCGCTCGCTGGAGCGGTCGGGGTGGGGCATCATGCCGAGGACGTTGCGGCCTTCATTGAGGATGCCGGCGATGTTGTCAAGGGAGCCGTTGGGATTGGCGTCGGGAGTGACCTGGCCATCGGGCGTGGCGTAGCGGAAGACGATGCGGTCTTCGGCTTGCAGGCGGCCAAGGTCTTCGGGGGTGCAGAAGTAGTTGCCTTCCATGTGGCCGATGGGGATCTGCAGAACTTCACCGGGGGCAAGGTTGGCGGTGAAGGGACTGTTGGCGGTTTCGGTGCGCAGGTGGACTTGCTTGCAGATGTACTTGAGGCCGGCGTTGCGCATGAGGGCGCCGGGGAGGAGTCCGGCTTCGGTGAGGATCTGAAAGCCGTTGCAGATGCCGAGGACGAGGCCGCCGCGTTCGGCGAAGGTCTTGACGGCGCCCATGACCGGGGAGAAGCGGGCGATGGCGCCGGTGCGGAGGTAGTCGCCATAGGCAAAGCCCCCGGGGACGAGGACGGCGTCGACGTTCTGGAGGTCGCTGGAGTCGTGCCAGAGGAAGGTGACGGGCTGGTGGGCGATCTCGGCGATGACGTTGTAGGTGTCGTGGTCGCAGTTGGAGCCGGGAAAGACGAGGACGCCGAATTTCATGGTTCTAGGGTAGCAGGCACGGTGAGGCGCCTTTAGCTATTAGCTCTTAGCCGGTCAGAGGCCGAGGCCGCCGTCGATGGTGAGGATCTGGCCGGTGGTGAAGCTGGCGATGGTGGCGAAGTAGAGGACGGCCTGGGCGACGTCTTCGGCGGTGCCGTTGCGGTGCATCGGGGTTTTGGCGGCGAACTGCTTCGCAGCGTCTTTGTCCTCTGCATCCATCTGGATCCAACCTGGGGCTACGCAGTTGACGGTGACGTCGGGAGCCCAGGATTTGGCCATGGCCTGGGTGAGCATGTGGAGCGCGGCCTTGGAGGCGCAGTAGTGCCCGTGGGTGGACCAGGGGCGGAGTCCGCCGAGGGATCCGAGATTGATGATGCGTCCCTTGGAGGCGCGGAGGTGCGGGAGGGCTTCGCGTGCGACGAGGAAAGGGCCGCGGGTATTGGTTTCGAAGATGGCGTCCCACTGGGCGAGGGAGAGCTGGTCGAGCGGGGCGGTTTCAAAGAGACCGGCGTTGTTGACGAGGAGGTCGAGACGGCCGTGGCGGGCGACGGCGGCGGTGACGGCAACGCGGACGGAGGATTCGGAGCGGACGTTGCACTCCATGGCGAAGGCGCGGCGGCCGAGCTGCTCGATGGCGTCAACGGTCTCGACAGCGTCGTCGGCGGAGTTGCGGTAGGTGAGGGTGACATCGGCGCCGACGCGGGCGAGGGCGAGGGAGATGGCGCGGCCGATGCGCCTGGCGCCCCCGGTGACGAGCGCGGTTTTTCCGGAGAGAGGGAGGAGCGGCATGGGGATGGAGGTTGGGGTTCGTACGGTCCCAGGTCTCCAAAACGCGGAGACCCGGGGCACCCTGCTGAGGAACACTGCCCTACGGCTTGGGCTTGTCGTCGGGGGCGGGCTTGTCGCTGTCTTTCTTGTCGTCGCCCTTGCCGTCGTCTTTCTTGAGCTCGTGCTGCGGGTCGTTGTCGGGCTTGTAGACGGAGTATTGGCCGCCGGGGCGCTTCATGCGGACTTCGAAGGCCATCTGGTCCTTGTCGATCTTGTAGTCCTGGCCATAGGTCTGGAAGCCTTTGGCGATGATCTGAAGGCGGACGGTGTTGCCGATGGGAAGGACGTCGATGACGGCCTTGCCGTCCTCGTTGGATTTGAGCTCCATGTTGCCTTCGTCGCGGCCGTGGACCATGGGGTGAAAGATGACGGCGGCGTTCTCAATGGGCTTGGCGTCGGTGTCGCGGAGGACCGTGATTTCGACGCGGGCGGTGGCGGGCGGAGCCTTGTATTTGCGGCCGCGGCGGTCGGTGCTCTGGGCAGAGGCGAGGAGGCCGGTGGTGATCAGGCCAATGACGGCGACATAGGCAGAGATACGGATGTTTCGACGGCACAACATGCGAATGATTCTATCGCGGGCGTTGCGGAGGGGGCGAGTGGGTGGGGCCGCGCTGCAAGCCATTAGCCTGTCAGCTCCTAGCTCCTGGCTGTGGCAGGGAGATTGTTGAATGTGGAGTGAAATTGGCCGTTTTCCTGGCTGAGGAGGGACCGGGCACGGGGATGGATGTGGTGGAAACGGCGGTGGGGCGGGGTCGTGAAGTGATCGAGGCGCAGTGATCAATCTTTAGTCGGATGTACTCACATTTTTAATGAAAGGGCCTTGACAAGGGGAAGCAGGCTTTCCTATTGTTAGCAATTGAAGGGCGACAGTGCTAGCAGTTCACAGGCGGGATTGCTCTGTGGGCTGGATTCCCGGAGGGAGCAGTTCCGGGGGCCGCAGCGGCAAACGCTTGGAGCCCAGTCGAATTCAGCAGTCCATTCCAATTTACAACTCCGCGGGTGGGTTTGACGCCCTCTCCGCGCCTGAAGGAGAAGCGAAGCAATGGCAGCAACATCGGTAACGACGACCTTCACTCCGCTGCACGATCGCATTCTGGTTCGCCGTCTGGAAGAGGGCGAGACGATTCGTGGCGGCATCATCATTCCGGACAGCGCCAAGGAGAAGCCGCAGGAAGGCGAAGTGGTCTCCGTGGGCAAGGGCAAGAGCAACGATGAAGGCAAGGTGTTCCCCCTCGATGTGAAGGCGGGCGACAAGATTCTCTTCGGCAAGTACTCGGGCACGGAGATCAAGATCGACGGCGAAGAGTTCCTGATCATGCGCGAAGAGGAAGTTCTGGGAATCATCAAGAAGTAGCGAGCGCTGCGCGCTCGCTAGTGGTCAGCGATCAGTGGTCAGTGATCAGAAACGATGTCACTGATTCAGACTGACCGACCACGAACAAGATTCTTCATTCAAGTGACATTCCCAACTGATCACTGTTCCCTGAACACTGATCACTGCTCTTAGGAGAGAGAAACGATGGCAAAGCAGATTCTGCATGGTGAAGATTCGCGCCAGGCGATCCTGCGGGGTGTCAACACCCTGGCGGACGCGGTAAAGGCGACGCTTGGCCCGAAGGGCCGCAATGTGGTGATCGAGAAGAAGTTTGGTTCCCCCACGATCACCAAGGACGGCGTGACGGTAGCCAAGGAGATCGAGCTGAAGGACGCGCTGGAGAACGTGGGCGCGCAGCTGGTGAAGGAAGTTGCTTCGAAGACCTCGGATGTGGCCGGTGACGGCACGACGACCGCGACGGTGCTGGCGCAGGCCATCTTCCGCGAAGGCGTGAAGACCGTGGCTGCGGGTGCGAACCCGACGGCGCTGAAGCGCGGCATCGACAAGGCTGTGAGCGCGGTGATTGGCACGCGCGACAAGGACGGCAAGTGGGCGACGAACGGCGCGCTCGGCGATCTGTCGAAGCCTGTGGATGAGGGCTCGGTGGCGCAGGTTGGCGCGATCTCGGCCAACGGCGACCAGGAGATCGGCGACATCATCGCGCATGCCGTGAAGGTAGTGGGCAAGGACGGCGTGATCACGATCGAAGAGTCGAAGACCATGCACACGGGTCTGGAGACGGTGGATGGCATGCAGTTCGACCGCGGCTACCTGAGCCCGTACTTTGTGACGGACGCGGAACGCCTGGAAGCGGTGTTGGACGATCCGTACATCCTGATCTACGAGAAGAAGATCTCGGCGATGAAGGATCTGCTGCCCCTGCTGGAGCAGGTGGCACGCGGCGGCAAGCCGCTCCTCATCATCGCGGAAGACGTTGAGGGTGAGGCTCTGGCTACACTTGTAGTGAACAAGCTGCGCGGCACGCTCAACGTGGCGGCGGTGAAGGCTCCGGGCTTCGGCGATCGCCGCAAGGCCATTCTGGGCGACATCGCGATCCTGACCGGCGGCAAGGCCATCACCGAGGACCTCGGCATCAAGCTGGAAGGCGTGAAGCTCGAGGATCTGGGCAAGGCGAAGCGCATCACCATCGACAAGGACAACACCACGATCGTGGACGGCGCCGGCAAGGCGACCGACATCGACGGCCGCGTGAAGGAGATCCGTTCGCAGATCGAGAAGACCACCTCCGACTACGACAAGGAGAAGCTGCAGGAGCGGCTGGCCAAGCTGGTGGGCGGCGTTGCCATCATCAAGGTGGGCGCGGCCACCGAGACCGAGCTGAAGGAGAAGAAGGCTCGCGTCGAGGATGCACTGCACGCGACCCGCGCCGCGGTGGAGGAAGGCATTGTCCCGGGCGGCGGCGTGGCGCTGGTGCGCACGGTTCCGGCGGTGGACAAGCTGATCGAGACGCTGCAGGGCGACGAGAAGATCGGTGCGCAGATTGTGCGCCGCTCGCTCGAAGAGCCGCTTCGCCAGATCGTCGCCAACTCCGGCGAAGAGGGCGCGGTGGTTGTGGCCAAGGTGCTGGAGTCGAAGGAAGCGTACTACGGCTATAACGCGGCCACGGGCACGTTCGAGAACCTGGTGAAGGCCGGCGTGATCGACCCGACCAAGGTGACCCGCACTGCCCTTCAGAACGCGGCATCGATCGCAGGCCTGCTGCTGACCACCGAAGCGCTGGTGGTGGAGATGCCGGAGCCCAAGCCGGCGGCGCCCGCAGGCGGCCACGGCGGCGGCATGGAAGGCATGTACTAAAGACAGTGGTCAGTGATCAGTGATCAGAAACAAAGATCAGTGATCAGGGAACAGAAAAAAGATGGTCCTCGGGCCCTCAGCTTCGGCTGGGGGCCTTTTTTTGCGGGTTCGGGCAGGACCTTGTCGGACTCCTGCCGCTGCAACTCGAGGCTAATTGTTCGAGCTTGTTCCGCCCGAGAATCGCGCCTGTCACAACAAATCGTATTTCCCATCACGGACCTGCCCCGGTAAACGGCGTTGACTTCTGAAGGGCCTCTCTCCCGGATGGCATCGAATCGCTCTGTTTTAATCCCGCCACGAGGTTGACTCGGGGCTTCGCCTGAATGGCTCTCGTCACAATTTGCCCCTTCCCGAAGCAGGCGAACCACGGGCACCGTCACGAATCTTCAAGGAAAGGAGTGTCACATGCGCTTCAGAAATGGACTGACCTTCCTTCTTCTCGCCATCGCGGCTCCCCTGGCTTCGATGGCCACTGAGCGACCGTCGAGTTGGTCTGACTGCAGCTACCTGGTGGTCAACCAGACCTACGGCAATCAATTTAATGGATTTCTCAATGTGCCGGCATACTTCCGTCCGTTCGGCATCACACCTCCTCCTGGACTAGGAGTGGTTCCCAACGGCGGACTCGGCACGATGAAGTTTCTGCCTGACGGCAAGATGACAAACACTGAGACGCTTTCCATTGGAATGATAGGACTCCAACGGGATCTTCCGATCAAGGGAACCTATTCAGTCGCCTGGGACACCGACCGGAGCCCTATCGTGTGTTCCGGGACAGTTCAAGGTTTCGATCCCAGTGGCACGCAGTACAACTTCGCGATGGAGGTTTCGAACGACGGCGGGACTGTGAATCTGATTCACACGGATCCGGGCCTGATTGTCAGCGTACTCATGTCGCGGATGCATACGGGACGGTGCTCGAATGACACGATCAATGCCAACTACGCTGTGAACGGCCAGGGGTGGGTTTTAGGCGCCATTCTCGGTGCTCAACCCGCGGAAGAACTGGGCGGGTACGTGCCTGGGAGCGCGGTTGGGAGCATCCGCTTCCATCCGTATGCTTCTCCGTCAGGATTTTCCGATGCGCCCGCGGGGGCCGGAACATTTGACTGGTGGGACACCCTGGCGCTCAACGGGATGATCATTCCTCGCGTGGCAACGGGGTGGTACAAGATCAATCCCGATTGCACGGGGATGATGACCAAGCGGGATAACACCGGGGCTCCGGACTCGCACCTGGAACTTCTGGTCGGAAAGGATGGAGGGATGGTGTACAACGTCACTCTGGACACGGTGACCATCCCGAACGGCATGACAATTCCCGCTCACGTGCTCGCGATGACGTTCGACCGCATGAACGATTCGCGACGCTAGGGCCTTGTCGCGCCGCTGGATCGGGTTCCACTCTGGGAGGAAATCTGTATAGATGTAACGAGGCCTCCAGCCAAACGGCTGGAGGCCTTGCACGCCGATGGCGGGCCTTATCGTTGTCCAGTTGTCGTCGATTCACAACGGTTTTTGATGACGACGAGGATCTGTCCCTGGATGGCGCGCATGACGGAGTCGGTCCAGAGGGCGGCATGCGGATTGAAGTGGGTGGAGAGCCGTTCGTGGCTGACGAGATGCAGAACGACTCCCTCCAGTGTTGGCTCTAGCCGGTATTCGCCGTCGAGAACGTCGACTGCGGCGGTGAACAAGTGAAGGGGTGAAGAAGTGAATAAGTGTAGAAGATCGCGTACTTGGATTTTGGATCTACGTCTTTGAATATCCCTCGGGGTATACCTGATTATCTGCGATCAAATACTGGTTGTTAGTCCTCATCTGTTACAGCAAGTATCCAGAGAGTTCGAGTGCGCTTATCGAATAGGACTGCTGTCCAGTCCCAAGCTATTCCTGCAAACCATGGCGTCCACGCCTCGTAGCTGCTGTAGAGGCTGACATCCTCATATCTCTGATCGAAGATGACCTCGCAGAATTCCATTGCAAGGCGTTTGGCGGTCTTTCCCTCGATCTTTGTTGAGGGCGGGTATGCTCCGCCTGCAAAGAGACTCTGGGCCAATTGTCCGTCTAGCAAGAAAGGGTTGTCGAATTTGAAGCCGCCCGAAGATGCAAAGCTGCAACCATCGGTCTCGTGGTCAGACACGTAATCGGCCTGAATTCTGAGTTCAGGAAGTGAATCTCTGATTTCGTTTCGACGCAGCAACCTCGGTAGGATTTCGAATTCCAGTAGCCGGTTCCGAGACGCAAACCAATCGAAAACTTCGCTATGCCCAACAAGAACGGCATTCAGGAAGGCTCCCCCGTTTGAATGGGAATCACGCAGGCGATTCAACACCTGCGTGATCGGATCGGCCTGTATTCTAACCAGAGAAAGAGCGACCTCGCTGCACATTTTCCATGCCTCTTCCCGAGTTGGCTTTGCCCTATTCCAGTTCGGCTCCAAATCGACCATGCATTCGCATTGTACGTTCCACGGGAAGCAAATCGAGTTTGTAACAACTTCGCTAATAGGACCCTTCGTCTAATGCACGGCGGTTGTGGATTGGCAGCGCGGGCCGGCAACCCTTTTAATTGATCCGGTCATCCTATCCGGGGCACGACGGGCCACGGACTCTCGCCAACAGCGCGCAAGCGCTATCCATTCCCAGCCTTCTTCTCCGCAGAGAGGAATGAGCAAGAGCGGAGTCTCGTCCATTTTCCGCATCCTCGTTCGACTGCACGAATTCCCTTGGACACAAGAATCTTTCGCCGGGAGCGACCGCAACGGTGCTGCGTTCGACCCGCGTGGGCCTGATTGTCCGCGAGCCAAGCAAAGGCTGGCGCTCGCGGCGTTGCGTCAACTCTTCCCCAGGAGAATCTATGCGCCTCACCGAATGGACCAATGTGCTGCGCGGCGGCGCAGTGCTCGTGTTTGCAGTGGCAGTCATCTCGATTCATGGTCAATCGACTTCGTCGGGACTCAATCAACAGTGGCCCGTGGCGGGCCAGAACCTGAGCGATACGAGGAGTCAGCCTTCCGAGACAACGATCAGCCCCTCGAATGCTGCGGCATTGAAGCCGAAGTGGGTGTTCACCACCGGCGGCAGCGTGAGCGCCACGCCGACTGTTGCCGGAAACGAAGTCTATTTCCCGGATTGGGCCGGGAATCTCTACGCCGTCGATAAGAACACCGGCGCGCAGATCTGGTCGGCGAAGGTTTCGAGTTACACGGGAGTTGCCGGGGATCTCTCGCGCACCAGCCCCGCGGTGTATGGCAATTTGCTGGTATTCGGCGATAACCAAGCGAACCTGGGAATTCATAACGGGGCCAATGAGATTGCGGTGGATCGATTCACGGGTGCGCGGGTGTGGGTGACGCAGATTGATGCGCATGTCGCGGCGGTAGTGACGGGCTCCGCCGCGACTTACAACGGCTTGGTGTACCAGGGGGTTTCGTCGAACGAGGAGAACCTGGCAACGCAGGCGAGTTATCCGTGCTGCACCTTCCGGGGAAGCATGGTGGCTCTGAATCTGAGGAGCGGGCAGATCGTCTGGAAGACCTATGACATGCCGGAGAATGGCGGGGTCCCGGGCGGATACAGCGGCGGCGCGATCTGGCAACCGCCGGTGGTCGACACGGCTCGTGGCGTGGTGAGCGTGGGCACGGGAAACAACTACACCGTTCCTGCCGCGGTGTCGCAGTGCCAGGCCGCGAACCCGCAGGCGACGAACTGCACGGCTGCGAACGATTACTTTGAGTCGGTGCTTGCGCTCGATCTGCACAGCGGCGCCGTTCACTGGTCACGCAGGCTTGCGGGATATGACGCCTGGACCGTGGCTTGTCTTTCGTCGCCTACCGCTGCGAATTGCCCGTCTCCGGCGGGGCCGGATTGGGATCTCGGCGGCTCGGGCGGGAACCTGTTGAGCAAGCTGGTTGGGTTTGGGCAGAAGAGCGGGATTTACTGGGCGCTGAATCCAGCGAATGGCAGCGTACTGTGGGGCACGCCGGTGGGACCGGGTGGAACGCTGGGCGGGATCGAGTGGGGTACAGCGACGGATGGGCAGCGGATCTATGTTGCGATCTCCGACAGCCTGCATACGCCCTACACGCTCAAATCAGGCCAGACGATTACCTGGGGGTCGTGGAGCGCGCTCGATCTGAACGGAAATATCCTGTGGCAGACGCCAGACCCGACGGCGGGGGCGATCGACATGGGAGCGGTG
The DNA here is from genome assembly GCA_008682415.1 of Acidobacteria bacterium AB60. Lineage (GTDB taxonomy): Bacteria > Acidobacteriota > Terriglobia > Terriglobales > Acidobacteriaceae > Telmatobacter. The sequence continues at coordinate 215,890 of VANK01000001.1, forward strand.
AGCGTGGCGAACGGTGTGGTCTACACGGATTCCATAACCGGCTACATGTACGCGCTTGATGCGGCCACCGGAAAGATCCTGTGGAGCTTCAATAGCGGCGGGACCGTGGTGGATGGTCCCTCGATTGTGGACGGGGTGGTGTACTGGGGTTCGGGTTTTCCAAACGCCGGCGGAACGGTGAACAACAAGGTGTATGCGTTCAGCGTAAGGGATTGAGGCGAGGTCCAAGTACCGAGGGCCAAGGGCCAAGGAGGGATGAAGGCCAAGGGACGAGAGGCGAGGGACGCAGGGTGGGGGAGTTGGCTACCATGGCTGAGAGCCGGCAGGCTCGATGGCTATGGAGACGGCGACGGCAACACCCGGCAGTGCGCTACTTCGCGGATTCGTGCTGGTGCTGATCCAGTTCGATGTATGCGAGGAGATCCGGCTGGACCAGATCGGGCAGGGCGAGACGGCGCGCACCGTGAAGCAGCCCAGCACCAAGCAGGCCGCTCCCGCGTATGTGCGGTATGAGCGGCCTCCGCTGGTGGAGCGGGTGGAGCCGCTGGTGCTGGAGACGGGCGAGCAACTGGAAGGCGAGATCAAGTTCTACGACTACGGCGTGGTGAGCGTGGTGTACCAGATCCCGTTTGCGGGGGACTGGGACGCGCTGGTACAGCTTTCCGCGCGGTGGGTGTGGGATGTGGATTTTGCGTCGCGGGTGGAGCCGGTTGTGCGGCGCAGGCTGGAGCGCTCGGCGAGGGCGCTGGTGAAGCCGTACCCGCGATGGCTGAGCGAAGACTACTTCATCTTCCATGTGCGCGAGATGCCGGGGAATCCGACGGCTGCGGAGTTGGTTGCGGCCGATGGGCTGAAGATTGCGCAGGTGGTGCGCGGGGATCGCACGCCGCTCTCAAAGGGCGAGTGCAGCGAGGTGCTGCAGTCGCAGATCTCGTATTACGCGCAGGACCTGACGGTGATCGGGTGGAATGCGGCGTTTTTGTACGACACGGCGCTGGGGGCGCAGACGGCGATCCAACTACTGGAGTATGCCAACTCGCAGTTGCTGGAGTTCCGGCACTACGACGAGCTGCTGACCGGTGTGCTGGACGAGGTGTACGACCAGTTGGCGGAGAGGCGGGGGCGGTTTGCGCGGTGGCGGCTGGCGCGGCGGGCGAGCGACCTGCATCGCGTACTGCTGGAGATCGGGGAGCTGACCGAGCATGCCGATAACGCGATCAAGTTTTTGAGCGACATGTTTGCGGCGCGGCTGTACCGTGTGGCGGCGGCGAAGGTGGGCGTGCCGGACTATAAAGACCTGGTGACGGAGAAGCTCAAGACAGCCGAGGCGCTGCACCAGGATATGACGGAGCAGTTCAACGAGAGCCGGGCCTTCTTTCTCGAGGTGGTGGTGGTGCTGATATTGCTGATCGAGTTGTGGGCGGCGTTCGAACCGCGGCGATGAGCTCCGGCTGAAGGAGCAGGGCCGGTGCAAGGGCGGACTGCGGGTATGGCATCTGGCTTGCTTCGGGCACGCTGGGGCAGGATGCGCATGCGGCAGATCGCGCGAAGGCGCCCCGCTTAGAATGAAGTCCGAGTTGCGACGATGGACGGCCCTGTGCAAAGCGAAGATTCCCGCGCGCTGACCGAGTCGGCTCTTCGCCGGAGTGAGCAACGGTACCGGACGGTATTCGAGTCTGTGGATGAGGCGGTGTGTCTGATTGAGCGGTTGCCCTTGCGAGCAGACGGGCGCCGGGACTATCGGTATCTTGCGATGAATGGTGCGATGCGGCGGATGTTTGGGATCGAGGATTTGACGGGGCAATCGATCCGCGACAACTTTCCCAACGAGGTGGAGGCCTGGTACGACGATTACGATCGCGTGCTGGAGACCGGCATGCCGATCCGTTTTGAGCGGGAGTCGGCGCCGCAGAGCAAGTTTCTGGAGATGTTTGTCACCCGCATGGAAGACGGGGACGCGGACACGCTGCTGATTGTGATGCAGGACATTACGCAGCGCAAGCAGGCCGAGGCGGTGCTGCGGGAGAGCGAGCGTCGGCAGGAGTTTCTGTTGCGGTTCAGCGATACGATTCGGTCGCTCAACGATCCGGAGGCGATTGCGAAGACGGCGACGGCGCTGGTGGCGGAGCATTTTCAGGTGGAGCGGTGCTTCATCTCGCGGATTGCGCGGGAGGCGGGCAAGGCGTGGATCGAGCACGAGACGAGGCGGCCGGGGCTCGCGTCGGTAGAGGGCGAGGTGAATCTCGCCGATTTTCCCGAGGTGATGCGAATTGCCGAGACGGAGACGATGGTTTTCCGCGACGTGGGAGCCGATGCGGCCTTATCGGAGCGGGACAAGGCGGCGCTGGGAGGGCTGGGCTTTGGCGCGTTCCTTGCGGCAGTTTTGCGGAAGGGCGAGCGGAACTATATCTGGGACCTGGTGGTGGCCAGCTCGGAGCCGAGGAACTGGGCTGTGACGGATGCGCCGCTGCTGGAGGAGCTGGCGGAGCGGACGTGGGTAGCGATTGAGCGCGCGCGCACGGAGAAGGCGCTGCTGGAGACCGAGAAGCTGGCGGTGGTGGGCAGGCTGGCCAGCTCGATTGCGCACGAGATCAACAATCCGCTGGAGGCAGTGACCAATCTGCTGTACCTGATGGAGCGGACGGATCTGCCGGAGGACGCGGCACAGTTTCTGAAGCTGGCGCAGTCGGAGTTGCTGCGCGTCAGCCAGATCACGGTGGAGACGCTGCGCTTCAGCCGGCAGAACACACGGGCGACCGAGGTGAAGCTGAGCGATCTGATCGAGTCGGTTGTGAACCTGCACGAGGCGCGGCTGAAGGCGGCGCAGATCACGGTGGAGCGGGACTATGAGGAGCCGCGGCCGCTGCTATGTTTTCCCAACGAGTTGCGGCAGGTGGTTGTGAACCTGGTGGGCAACGCGATCGATGCGATGAGTGGGTTCGAGCGCGGACGGCTGTGCCTGCGGGTGCGGGAGGCGTGCGATCCGCGCACGGGAAGCGCCGGGACACGGCTGACGGTGGCTGACAGCGGCTTGGGGATGAGCCGGGCGACAGTACGGCAGATCTGGGAGCCGTTCTTCACGACCAAGGGGACCACTGGAACGGGCCTGGGGCTATGGGTGACGCGGGAGATCGTCGGCAAGCACGGCGGCACGGTGTGGGTGCGCAGCAGCACGGCGGCGGCGCATCACGGAAGCGTGTTTTCCGTGTTCTTTCCGCACACGGATGTGCGTTCGAGTTAGGGACCCTTTGGAGAGGTCGGCGCCGGCTTACTGTTCTTTCTTGTAGAGCATCTCGCGCATGGTCTTGCGGCGGGCTTCATTGAGCTCGGCGTTATCGGTGCGGTAGTCGCCCTCGCTCGGCTTGTCGCCGGCTTCGGGTGTACTGCAAGAGGGACAGCGGTTGGCGAAGCCCGGCTTGTCTGGCCTGAGCTCGAATTCTTCTCCACAGACGACGCATTCTTTGATGGGAAAGGGCATTGCGATTTTCCTGATTCACTCTTCCGGATGTTTGTGGAACGGGCAGTCAGCTTTTGGGCACATCGAGGGCGCCGGTCAGGGTGGAGACGCGCTCGACGTGGTGGTTGCGGCACCACGATTCGAGTCCTTTGGCCAGCCTCTCGGTTGCCCGTGGATCGGCATAACTTGCGGTGCCGACCTGCACGGCGGTAGCGCCGGCGAGCAGGAATTCTACCGCATCTTCGGGGGTAATGATACCGCCCATGCCGAGGATGGGGATGGAGACGGCTTTGGAGGCCTCGTAGACCATGCGGAGGGCGATGGGCTTGATGGCGGGCCCGGAGAGGCCGCCGGTGATATTGCTGAGGCGGGGCTTGCGGGTTTCCACGTCGATGGACATGGCGAGGAAGGTATTGACGAGGCTGAGAGCGTCGGCACCAGCCCCGGCGGCGACCTTCGCCATCTGCGCGATGGAGGTGACGTTGGGCGAGAGCTTGATGATGATGGGTCGCTGGGTGTGGGAGCGGACGCGGCCGACCAGGTATTCGAGCGATCCGGGATCTGCGCCGAAGGCCATGCCGCCGGCGTGGACGTTGGGGCAGGAGACGTTGATCTCGTAGGCGGCGATGCCTTCGGCGGCGTTGAGACGGTCGATGACGGCGATGTAGTCGCCCACGGTGTAGCCGAAGACGTTCACGATGACGTTCGCCGTCTGATAGCGGCGGAGGGGCGGGAGCTTTTTAGCGATGAACTCGTCGACGCCGACGTTCTGGAGGCCGATGGCGTTGAGCATGCCTGCGGCGGTCTGGAGGATGCGAGGGGCGGGGTGGCCGGTCATGGGCTGGAGGGAGATGCCCTTGGTGACGAAGCCGCCGATGCGCTCCAGCGCGACGATCTCTTCGAATTCGATGCCGTAACCGAAGGTGCCGCTGGCGGCGATGACCGGGTTGACCAGGGTAAGGCCGGCCAGCTGCACTTGCATGTCGGGTTTCACAGTTCTAGTTTAGTTTGCTTGCTTCGGATTAGGGATTAAGGGACAGAGTGACAAAAAGGCGGGTCGGCGATGATCGTGCAGTGCGGTGCGCTCGCGACAGGGTGAGCGCGCTCCTCGGTCCCCGATAGCGAGGGACCGAGGGCACCCTCATTTGGAAGTCTTCAAGGCTTCGGTCAGTACGCGGCCGACGGCGGCGGAGGGCTGATTGACGCCGGCGAGCGAGGCAAAGGTGACGGCTAGGTCGACGGGGGCTACGCGCTGGTGGTACTCGCCGGGGAGGAACGGTTCGCCGTAAAAGGCGAGTGGGACGTGGCGGTCGTAGGACCAGGGGCTGAAGTGGGTGGTGCCCGCGAACGGACCGGTGGCTTCGAGCTGGTAGGCGGAGAGGATCATCATGACGTACCAGTTGCCGTGCTGGGAGTAGCTATGAGCGAGGAGCCGTCCCCATTCGCTGGGAGGAAGCTCTCCGTGGGCCAGGGCGAGTCGGGTATAGACGCCGGCGACCTGGGGAGGGGGCGGCTGGCGGTGCTGGTAGGGCGGGGTTTCGTCAGACTGAGGCTTGGGGGCGAGTGCGGCCACCTCTTCGGGCAGCATGGCCGCGACGGCATCTTCGGCGGCTTCTTCATTGAGACCGACGGCCTGGAAGGCGTGCTTGTTGAGGACGATCCAGGGAAGGTCGGGGCCGGGCATGAGGAAATCGATCTTGGAAGGCGAGGCGTAGCGGGCGTTGAGGCGGGCGTTGAGGCGATCGTAGACGGCCTGCACATTGACGGGGGCGGCATGAATGCCAAGTTTGGCGGCCTCACCGGGGACGGGGGCAACGCCGTGATCGGCGGAGAGGGCGAGCCAGACGTTCTTGAGGCCCAGGTTCTGGTCGAGCCAAGTGAAGAAACCGTCGAGGTCGTGATCGAGCCCGAGGGCCATCTGCTTCTCGAAGTCGGAATCGGGACCAAACTGGTGGCCCAGAAGGTCATTGGCGGAGAGGGAGATGGTGATGAGGTCTGTGACGCCGTTCTGGCCAAGCTTCTCGGATTTGATGAGCTCTTTGGCAAAGTCGAGCTCGTAGGAGTTGGCGGCGGGGGTGCGCCCGACGAGCTCATAGAACTGGGTGGTGTTTTCGTCGACGTTGGCTTCGCGCTCGGCTTGGGCGCGGCGGGGTGAGGCATTGAAGGCTTTAGCCCAGGCCGGAAGGTGCTCCATGTAGTAGGTGGAGGTGGTGAAGACGCCACTGATGGGGTCGATCCAGAAGGCGGCGTTGGCGGACTGTCCCGCGGGCAGGATACTCGCGCGATCCTTCAAGGAGACGCCATAGACCTTTGATTTGCCTTGAGTTGCCAGGCGGAGTTCGTCGCCGAGGGTGGTGGCCTGGAGGTTGCGCGGGGAGGAGCCGACGACCCAGGTGGCGGCGGTACCGGGAGCGCTGGGCTGGCCGGCGGGGGTGGAGCTGGCGGGCAAGTCGACGAGCTGGTAGCGCTCGTCTTCGACGGCGGAGACCTTGTGGGCGTCGGAGCGGGAGGCGTCCCACCACTCGTTCGACTCGATGCCGTGACCGTCGGTGTAGGCGCCGGTGCCGAGGGTGGCGTGGCCGGGAGCGGTCTTGGTGTTGGCATAGTCGTAGTAGCAGTCGGTGAACCAGGCGCCCTGGTCGAGGAAGAGACGGAAGCCACGGCCTTTGAAGTCGGCACGATAGCGGGCGAGGTAATCGCCGCGGAACTGGTCGATGACGACGATGACGATGAGTTTCGGTTTGCCGGCGTAGACCTGGGCGGGGGTGAAACGGGGAAAGAAGAGCAGAGCAAAGCAGAAGAAGAGCAGAGCAAGGTGGCGGGGCCGGCGAGCGGGTCTGGCTGTAGACATGACTGCAATCATAAAAACAGAGGATTACATTCTGATTGAACGCACACGATTTGGGGGATGAGATTCAACGGCTCTCGGCGCAGTTCACCGTCTCGCTCCCTAGCGACGAACGACAGCAAACAGCGGAAGATCAGGTGAGGGTTATTAGGGGCCAACAACGGGACATTTTCGAGAAAGGCGATTTATCCAGCGTGCAGATCGTCATGCGGGATGGGAATCCGCCGCAATCCACCCTGCCCGTGATAGTCTTAACATGTTTGTTTGTCAACAACTTCCCGTCTCACTTCACCCAGGTCGAAACGCGCCATCCCCCCAAACCGGCGAGCCGCAAACATGCGGTGGCCATTGCGAGCACACCTTGTGGAGGAAATCGTACATGTCAAAATTCAGGTTCAATTTATGCGGAGTCGTCGCGTTCGTTTGCGTCCTCTTTGCGCCGCATGCATCCCGAGGCCAGGACTCCTCGAAAACCCCCGCTCACAGCGCAACGAATGAATCTCCTTCCAGATGGGATATCTTCGCCGGCTACAGCTACCTTGCACCGCACGGGACTGTGAACGGATACGCGTACAACGCGATTAATTACGGCGGAATCGCCAGCGTTACGCGGTACTTCAACAACTATGTCGGCTTTCAGGGTGAGGGCGACGTTCATTTGCTCACGCCTGAAGACGGCCATATCAGCAAGACGCAGCCCAATAACGATTTCAGCGGCGGATCGGGAGGCCTGATCTTCCGCTTTCCGACAGAAGAGATCACGCCCTTTGTGCACGGACTGGTGGGCGGCGAGCATGTGGGCAGTTATTACCAGCCGGAGCGGTGGGGTGTGGTGTTGACGGCCGGAGGCGGCATGGACTACAGCACTCCGTTGTTCAGTCATCACCTGGCCCTGCGCCTTTTCCAGGCCGACTACCAATACACTCATGAGAACTTTGGGCCGGGGGCACGGGGAAATTTCAAAAATGCGCGTTTGAGCGCCGGCCTGGTATGGCACATCGGTACGATTGCACCTCCGGTGGCTCCAACTCTCGCGTGCTCAGCCAATCCCAGCTCGGTGTTCCCGGGTGAGCCGGTTACGATCACCGCGACCGCTAACGGGCTCAATCCGAAGGAGCACGCGTTGTATAGCTGGAGTGGGGATGGGGTATCCGGCTCTGACAGCACAGCAAAGGTCGACACTTCAAACCTGGCCCCCGGGCCCCATACGGTGAAATGCGGCGTGAAGGAAGGCAAGCCGGGCAAAGAAGGCCTGAAGCCATGGCAGGTCGCCGACAGTTCGACAACGTTCACGGTGAAGGAGTTCGAGCCGCCGACGATCAGTTGCTCGGCCAGCCCATCGACGATCAAGCCGGGCGACAGCGCCACGATTACGGCGACCGCCGTGAGCCCGCAGAATCGGCCACTGACCTACACGTACGCGGCCCAGTCAGGCAGTGTTAACGGCAGCGGCGGGAGCGCGACTTACAACTCGGCTGGAGCGCAGCCGGGAACGGTGCAGGTGAACTGCAGCGTTGTCGACGACAAGGGTCACAGCGCGTCTTCTACGGCCCCGTTGGAGATTGTTGCTCCGCCTCCGCCGCCTCCGCCGGGACCGACGCCCGAGCAGGTACAGCTGGAGCAGCGGCTGGCGCTGCACAGCGTATTCTTCCCAACCGCTCAGCCTACAGCGAAGCATCCGGAGGGTGGACTGGTGGAGAGCCAGCAAGCGACGCTCCTGGCGCTCGCCACCGACTTCAAGCGCTACCTTGAGATCAAGCCTGACGCGAGGCTGACGCTGACCGGCCATGCCGACGTTCGAGGATCGGCGGAGTTCAACCAGGCGCTCTCAGAACGGCGTGTGGCGAGAACCAAGAGTTTCCTGGTGGAACATGGCATTCCCGATGCGAGCATCCAGACCCAGGCGGTGGGCAAGGAGCAGCAGATGAGTGCGGATCAGGTGAAGGAGATGCTGCAACAGGATCAGCAGATCACTGAGGCGCAGCGGAAGAAGGCGCTGCGTGAGTTCCGCATCATCGTGCTGGCGCAGAACCGGCGCGTCGACGTAAGCCTGAGCACCACCGGGCAGCAGTCGGTGAAGCAGTTCCCGTTCAGCGCGGCCGATTCTATGACACTCCTGGATCAGAAGAAGTCTGCGGCCCGAAAGAAGACAGGAGGGACGAAGAAGTAAATCTGCTTTTCGACGTTTTCTGAGGCTGGCCGGCGAACATGGCCAGCCTCTTTTGTTTCTAGGCAGGGCCAGATTAAATGCAACGGGCCGCGCCGAGGGCGGCCCGTTGCGTTCGATTCAGTTGAGGGTCAGGCCGAGACGGTTTCGGCGGAGTTGACCTTGACCGGGGTGAGCCAGCCGAAGCGGTCGGGTTTTAGGCCATTGGCGATGGCGAAGAACTCGTCGGAGATCTTCTTGGTGATCTCGCCGACCTTGCCGTCGCCGATCACGATGCGGTCGATGGAGCGGATGGGCGAGACCTCGGCGGCGGTGCCGGTGAAGAAGACCTCGTCGGAGATGTAGAGGAGTTCGCGGGGGATGGCCTGCTCGATGACGGTGAGGCCGAGGTGGCGGGCCAGGGTGAGCACGGAGTCCCGGGTGATTCCTGACAGGGCGGAGTTGGCGAGCGGCGGCGTGTAGAGGACGCCGTTGCGGACGATGAAGACGTTCTCGCCGGAGCCCTCGCTGACGTAGCCGCTGACGTCGAGCGCGATGCCTTCGACGTAACCGTTGGTGTCGGCTTCCATGCGGATCAGCTGGGAGTTCATGTAGTTGGCGCCCGCCTTGGCGAGGGCCGGCATGGTGTTGGGGGCGAGGCGGTTCCAGCTGGAGACGCAGACGTCCGCGGCTTCGCCGCCGGCGACGTATTTGCCCCAGGGATAGTTGGCGATGTAGGTCTCGATGGGCGACCCCTTGGGGTTGACGCCGATCTCGCCGTATCCGCGGATGACGATGGGGCGGATGTAGCAGGGGGCGACGCCGTTGGCTTCAATGGTGTCGACGACCGCGGCGCAGAGCTCGTCCAGCGAGTAGGGGATCGTCATCCGGTAGATCTTGGCGGAGTCGATCAGCCGCTGCATGTGCTCGGGCAGGCGGAAGACGGCCGCACCCTGCGGTTGGGAGTAGCAGCGGATGCCTTCAAAGACGCTGGAGCCGTAGTGGACCACGTGGCTCATCACGTGAATTGTGGCCTGTTCCCAGGGGATGAGCTTGCCGTTGTGCCAAATATTGGCGGTCGGTTGAATTGGCATTGAAGTGAAGTGCGCTCCTTGCATCGCGAGCTTGCGCGAATACCCCTTAAGGCTAACCCGGACAGGGTGAGAATGTCACCCGCTATGGGATGGGCGGGACGGCATTTAGTAATAGCAAGCAACATCACGGAGAGGAGCAAATTATGGTGCCGTTTTCCCGGGTCCGGGAGATGGACCGGGAAAACGGACGGGATGAGGGGTATTCAGGCCGCCTGTTTCTGGGCCAGCTTGTTCACCTTGGATGCGATCTGGGTGAGTTTCTTGTCGGTATTGCCTTCTTCGTCGAGGGTTTCCTGCAGGAGCTGGGCGATCTCTTTCTGGCCGAGGAGTTCGGCCATGGTACGGACGGTGCCGTAGGCGGCGATCTCGTAGTGCTCGACGCGTTGAGCGGCGCCGATCATGGCCGCGTCACGGATCTCGCCTTCCTCGATCTCCTGCATAGTCTCGGAGCCTTCTTCGATAACGCCCTGCATTCCTTTGCAGGTTTTGCCGCTGGAGGGCTTTCCAAGAATTTCGAAGACGCGATCGAGGCGCTCGATCTGCCCTTCCGTCTCCTTGAGGTGGGTTTCAAAGGCGGTGCGCACTTCTTCGTTGGTGGCGGCTTTAGCCATCTTGGGGAGCGCGCGGGTGATCTGCTTTTCCGCGGAGTAGAGGTCCTTCAGCTCGTTCAGAAACAACTTCTCCATATTGTCGACCTTCATATTTGAGTCCCTCCAGTCAGTTTGGTTCGGGTGGTGGGATGCGGGCATTTCAGAACCTGTTGCTGCGGGAGTAAGCGCGCGGTGGGAAGGGACGCCGCGGGGCTGGAGCGCCGCAGGATGTTGAGGAGAGGCGACATGGCGGGGTGGGGCGGCATCTATTTCCCGCAGTTTCGGAACCGGGAGAGTCTTTGTGCCGGGCGAGGCTGAGCCGGCCGGGGATGATGGCCGAGAGTGAGGGGCGGATGAGCGGCATGATTCCCATGCGGCGTTTCGGGAAGGCGGATGTGCAGGTTTCGGCGCTCGGGCTGGGCGGACACCACCTGGGATCGGCGGAGAGCGAGAAGGATGCGGTGGAGATTGTGCACCGGGCGGTGGATGGAGGGGTGACCTTCTTCGACAACTGCTGGGAGTACAACCGCGGGAAGTCAGAGGACTGGCTTGGCAAGGGGCTGAAGGGGATCCGGGACAAGGTGTTCCTGATGACCAAGGTCTGCACGCACGGGCGCGACGGCAAGCTGGCACTGCAGATGCTGGAGCAGAGCTTGCGGCGACTGCAGACGGACCATCTGGACCTCTGGCAGATTCACGGCGTGAGCTTCCAGAACGATGCGGAGCTGTTTGCGCGGCCGGGCGGAGCGAGGGAGGCCCTGGAGAAGGCAAAGAAGGACGGCAAGGTGCGGTTTGTGGGATTCACGGGGCACAAGGATCCAGAGATTCACCTCTCAATGTTGCAGACCGGGTTTGCGTTTGACGCCGTGCAGATGCCGCTGAATCCCTTCGACGCGAACTTTTTCAGCTTCGAGCAGAAGGTGCTGCCGGTGCTGAATCAGCGCGGGATTGCGGCGCTGGGGATGAAGCCGATCGGGGGACATGGCGAGCCGGTGCAGCAAGGTGTATTTACGGCGGAGGAGCTACTGAAGTACGCGATGAGCCTGCCGGTTACCACGACGATTACGGGCGTGGCGGATATGGGAATTCTTGAGCAGAATCTCAAGATCGCTCAGGGCTTCACGCCGTTAAGCGAGGGCGAGATGCAGAAACTGCGAGAGCGGGCCAAGCCATACGCGGGGGATGGGCACTTCGAGCTCTACAAGACATCGATCAAGTTCGATAATCCCGAGGCGCGTCTGGCGCACGAGTTTCCGCTGGATATGGGGCAGGCAGAGGTGCGGCAGATGATTTACGAGACACAGAATACGGGACGTGCGTATCCGCAGGTGAAGGACTCGCCGGGCGTTTAGCCAGGGGGACACAGGACGAGATGAGACGGGATTGCGAAGACGGACCCGCGAACGGAAACGGGGTATCGCGGCGGCGGTTCTTGCAGGGCGCGGCGGTGGCGGGCGCGTCCGCGATGGTGCCAGGGGCAGCCAGGGCGGGGAACACGGCGCGCGGCGAGGCGATGGAACGGCCCGTGGCAGGAGGAGCGCAGGCAGTGGATCCACGATCGAGGAGCGCGGAAGCTGGAGGGCCGAATCCGATCATCCCGAATTTTTCGGGAGAGTACGGAGACAAAGTGCCGGAGTTTCAGGTGCCGAAGCGGGCGATGGGGAAGACGGGTCTACAGGTGTCAATCATTGGCTTGGGCGGCTACCACCTGGGCACGGCGTCGGGGCAGCAGGAAGTGACGGAGATGGTGGCGAAGGCGCTGGACCACGGCATCAATTTCTTTGACAACGCATGGGAGTATCACAAGGGGATGAGCGAGGAGCGCGTGGGGACTGCGCTCAAAGGCAAGCGGGACCAGGCGATTGTGATGACGAAGGTCTGCACGCATGGACGCAAGAAGGAGGTGGCCATGCAGCAGCTGGAGGAGTCGCTGAAGCGCCTCCAGACCGATCATCTGGACGTGTGGCAGGTGCACGAAGTGATCTACTACAACGATCCGGAGAAGGCCTATGTCCATGACGGCGTGCTGGAGGCGCTGACGGCGGCAAAGCAGCAGGGCAAGGTGCGTTTTGTGGGATTCACGGGGCACAAGAATCCATCGATCCATCTGGACATGCTGAATCGGGGATACGCCTTCGACACGGTGCAGATGCCGATCAACCCGTTCGATCCGAGCTACCGCTCATTTGAACGGGAGGTGCTGCCGGTCGCGATGCAGAAGGGGATGGCAGTCTTTTCGATGAAGAGCATGAGCGGATCAGGCGAGTCGATCGCGCACGGTGCTCTGACGCCGACGGAGGCGCTGAGTTATGCGATGAGCGTGCCGGGAGTATCGACCACGATCTCGGGAATGGATTCGATGCAGGTGCTGGATCAAAATCTTAAAATCCTGCACGCGTTCAAGGCGCTCGACGAACATCAGCTGGAGGCATTGCGGGAGCATGGGCGCCAGTTCAACGACGGACGGTATGAGCTGTTCAAAAGCACGATGAAATACGACGGGGACCTGGGACGGCAGCAGCATAACTTCCCAACCGCGGAGGATCTGGCAGCGTAGGCGCTGCCACAATCGCATCATGCGGCTGCGCCGAAGCGCTGGCCATGGCGTTCGCGGCCGAGCCAGGCCATCAAGATGGCGACGACAAAGACGCTGATCGCGGTGAGGGCCATGGCGGTGGCGTAGCTGGTTCGTTCCGCGTAAAACGACTGGATGTAGACGACTGAGCTGGAGATGATTCCGGCGCTCTGGTAGGCGAGCCCGGGAAGAAGCGCGCGGACGGAGTTGGGGGAGAGCTCTGCCAAGTGCGCGGGAATCACGCCCCATGCGCCCTGCACCATGAACTGGATCAGGAAGGCGCCGAGGATGAGCAGAGCCTGGTTGGGAGCGTAGGCCCACAGCGGAATGACCAGGATGCCGAGTACAAACGCGGTGATGATGGCGCGGCGCCGGCCCTTCTTATCGGAGAAGAACCCGAAGGCTAGTCCTCCCAGGACGGCCCCCACCTGGGAGATGGCGGTGATGGCCGCGCGGCGCGTGGGAGCGAGGTGCCATTGCTTCTCCAGGAAGGTGGGGTAAATGTCCTGCGTGCCGTGCGAGGAGAACATCATTGCGGTCATGAATACAAGCAGGTAGAGGAAGAGCTTCCAGTGGGAGAGGACTTCCCGATGCTGCTCGCTCCAGGTGAGCTTGCGCTTGGCGGCCTGTTTCCAGACGGACGACTCTTTGACGAAGAAGAGGATGTAGAGGACGAGGGGTACTGCGGGGAGGCTGCTCAGGACAAAGAGCATGCGCCAGCCAAGTCGATCGAAGAGGAAGAAGTAGAGAGCTGCGGCGAGCACATTGCCGGCGGCATAGCCCTCCTGCAGGAGACCCGAGAGCAGCCCGCGGCGTTGGGGAGGCGCACCTTCCATCGCGAGCGAAGCTCCGACGCCCCACGTTCCTCCCATGACGATGCCGAAGAGAGCGCGGATGAGCAGCAGGGAATTGTAGTCGCGCGCCATGCCGGTGAGGATGCCGGCGATGGTGAAGGCGCTCATGTTGATCATGAGCGGAATGCGCCGGCCGTAACGATCCGCCAGGATGCCGAAGACGAAGCCTCCGACGGGACGGAGGAGCAGGGTCATGGTGATGACCAACGACATCTGGGGGACGCTCTTGTGGAACTCCCGCGCCATGGCGGTAAGGCAGAAGGTGACGAGAAAGAAATCGAAGGCGTCAAGAAGCCAGCCGGAGAAGCCGGCGATCACGGCGGGCGGGTGTGCCGTGACCGCTTCAGCGTCACTGGGGTCCAACTCAGGTTCGAACATGCAATGGAGACCTCGGGAAGAACGCGATGATTCACGCTAACAGACGAGCGGAGTGCAAGGAAATGGTGATGATTCCCGGCGCTTTTGGGATGAGTGGAGGGTTCCCTGGGACCACTCTTTGTGCAGGGAGCTCATCTAAGTAGCCCGTAAGAGTGCGTGCGCGCACGCGACTATCGTTGTCGGCTGTTCAAGACTCCTATGCAAGATTTGCTTTGCTTGTATTGATTTCTACCGGCCGCTGCCGGTCCCCAGGTAAAGAACAACCACATCCGAGTCGACCGGGAACGTCCTGGACAGACACGTGCGTCGTGCGCATGCGCGCAACCAAGGAGAAAAACGATGCACCTTCCCCTCTTCTGGGCCAGTATCCGCAAACTCTACGCGACTGCTATATTCCGCACGCTGGCGGCCGCCGCGATCACGATCTTTCTTGTCCCTCCCTCGGCCTTCGGGCAATACCGCGCGTCCATTCAGGGCACCGTTGCGGACCCGCAGGGCGGGGTGATTCCGAAGGCGAAGCTCACCCTGACGAACACCGACACCAACGAGACGCAGACGAGAACCACGAACGGGGAGGGCGTGTATAACTTCAATGCTCTTCCGCCGGGTCACTTCAAGCTGGTGGTGGAGGCCGCGGGCTTCCAGAGCAAAGAGCTGGACAATGTGAGCATCATCCCGGAACAGCCCAACGCGATCAACGTGCAGCTGAACGTCGCGGCCCAGGCGCAGACCGTGACGGTGGATGCGTCAAATGCGCCGCTGCTCGACACGGAGACTGCGACGATCGGGGGAACGATCAGCGAGAACCAGATTCAGCACATGCCTTCGTTCGGGCGCGATGTGTTCCAACTGACGAGCCTGGCTCCGGGCACGACGGGAGACCAGTCGCAGGCCGCGGGCGGCGGCACCTTCAGTCTTCCGGGGACGCAGGGACCGGGTGGAAGCGGATCGAACACCGGCATCTTTGCCACGGAGAACGGGCCGCAGACGCTTGCGGGCGGGCAGCAGTATGAGAGCAATGGCATCTCCATCGACGGCATCACAACCGTCAGCGCAGTATGGGGCGGCACGTCTGTGGTGACTCCTTCAGAGGAGTCGGTGGACAACGTCAAGGTGGTGTCGAACTCATACGACGCGGAGAACGGGCGTTTCAGCGGCGCGCAAATTCAAGTGACCTCGAAGAGCGGCACGAACACCATTCACGGAACGGCTTTCTTCCAGGCATGGCGTCCGGGACTGAATGCGTATCAGCGCTACAACGGACCGGCTTCTCTGAAGCCGGGGACACCGTCCGAGCGGGGTCTCTTGAAGGACACGCAAAGGTTCAACCAGATGGGCGGCAGCATTGGCGGCCCGCTTTGGAAGAATCACGTCTTCGCGTTCTTTGCATATGAGACGGAGCGCAACAACTCCAGCGTGACCAGCACGGGCTGGTACGAAACGCCGGCTTTTGACAAGCTGGCGCCTAACGGCAGCATTTCTTCGAAGTACCTCAGCTTTCCCGGCGGCGGAGTGAGTGCGGCAGGGTTGATCAATGCAACGTGCAGCGATGCAGGTCTGAGCGAAGGCGTGAACTGCATTACCGTTCCGGGGCAGGGACTGAACATCGGATCTCCGCTCAAGACGCCACTGGGCACGCACGACCCTAGCTGGCAGAGCGCGACGAACCCGGGAGTGGGTGGAGGACTCGATCCGACCACGGCGGACATTGCGGAGTACACCACGCTGAACCCGACCCATGTGGTGGATCAGCAGTTCAACGGGCGCCTGGACGCGGACGTGACACAAAAGGATCATGCCACGTTTGCCATCTACTGGGTGCCGGTCGACCAGACCTACTACAACGGTCCGACGCGGGCGTATAACCTCTGGCACCACTCGGCAATCAATGATGCGTTCTCGGGCATCTGGAACCATACGTTTTCGCCGACATTCTTGAACGAAGCGCGCGCCAATGCGGCGGGGTGGCGTTGGAACGAGATCGCCTCCAATCCGCAGGAACCGTTTGGATTGCCGACGGACTCGTTCGGCACGATCGGAAATGGAACCCAGGTGCAAGCGTTCGGCGCGCCAGGGCCCACGGATTTCGATCAATGGACCTATAACTACAAGGACATCGCAACGAAGATTCTGCGCAATCACTCCATCAAGTTCGGAGGAGAGCTGACGCGGTTGTATTACCTGAACTCGGCTCCGTATGCGGCGCGTCCTACGTTCAACTTCTTCAATGTCTGGGACTTTTTGAACGACGCGCCGATGTCGGAGACCGGGACCTTCGATCCCACGACCGGAGTTCCGACGCAGGGGAGGCAGGATAACCGCGAAAATCTCTGGGGTCTCTTTGTGCAGGACGACTGGAAGGTCAAGCCGTCGCTGACGGTGAATCTTGGTCTGCGCTACAGCTACTTCGACGCGCTTTCTTCCAAGGAGAACAACATGTTTGCGGTGCGCTTTGGCAGCGGCGCCGACATGCTGACGGGCATCAACGTACGCCGGGGAGGAAGTCTTTGGACTCCGCAGAAGTACAACTTTGGACCGCAGGTTGGGTTCGCGTGGACGCCTGGTTTCTATCATCAACGTGTGGTCATCCGCGGCGGCTTCGGGATGAACTACAACCAGGAGGAGATTGCGATCTCGGCGAACGTGTATGGCAATCCGGGACTGCAGGTTTCTCCGAATTTCACGATGAGCACTCCGACCAGCCCCAATCCCGGAATCGTGTATGCGATTCCAACGGACGTGCACTCGCTGTTTGGATACCCGCCGAACCCCAACACGATTGCGACGTTCGGGGCAAACGGGCTGCCTGCGACCGGGCAGATTGGGGTCACAGCATTCCGCAATGAATTGCCAACCATGTACACCGAGCATTATTCGCTGGATACGGAGACCGATCTCGGAGCTCAGTTCATCTTCTCGCTGGGCTACCAGGGGAACGTCGCGCGTCACACCTACTTCCACTACGACGCCAACGCGGTGGCCGCGGCGCGCGGTGTGCCGTTGAATCCGCAGGTGAACTCGGTGAACTACTTCGACAACACCGGGCACGCCAGCTATAACGCCATGCTGGTGGGATTGCGGCACCAGTTCTCGCACCAGTTCATGCTGGATGCACAGCTGACCTGGGGGCGCAGCATGGACACGAGTTCGGCTCCTTACAGCGAGCAGGATTATCCCTACGATACGAGCTTGAACTGGGGCCGTTCTGACTACAACATCACGCGCCAGGAGCGGCTCTATGGTTTGTGGCAGCCGGTCTTCTTCAAAGGACATTCGTGGGCCGAGAAGATCGCAGGCGGGTGGTCGTTCAGCGGGATTCTGAACGTGCATACGGGATTTCCGTGGACGCCGATCTACAACAGCAACGTGGGGAATCTCTATTGCTCCACGTGTCCGTACACGCAAGTTCTGCCTTCGGCATATCTGGGCGGAGCCGGGCAGGACTACGGCAACGACGCCTACAAATCAGGGCCGGGCGTTGGGAATGGAGTGAACAAGAACTTCCCGCAGGGAGGGCTTGCGTACTTTACGCCTCCAGCGTTGACCGCCGGACCCGCCTTTCCGGCGAGTGGCGCAGTGGTTCCGGTTCCGGGCATTCGCCGCAATTCGTGGACCGGCCCTGGGTATCGCGACGTGGATGCCACGGTGACGAAGAGCTTCGGGATACCGGGGTGGAAGAGGGAAGGCGCGGGAATCGAAGTGCGGGCCGACGCATTCAATCTCTTCAATCTTCTGAACTTCAAGCCTGCGGGATCCTCTGTGGGAGGCGGCGTCTCCGACAACATTCAGTCGCCGAACTTTGGCCAGGCAACCGCGGCGCTGGGTTCGCGTACTGTGACGCTGCAGGCGCGGTTCCACTTCTAACCATCAACCCTCTGTCAGCGGGGGCTCGCCTGGCGGGCCCTCGTTTTCTTTCAGCCCGCCTTTAGTCGTCAAACCTCACGTGTGTCTTTGTAGAATCGAGCTGCTTTCGTTGGCTCGCCGCCTGCAGGGCGCGCGATGCAAATATCTGTTCAAGGGGTAGCGCATGCTTCCGCTGGTGACTCTCCGCAAGTTTTTGATGGTCCTTTCCGTGACACTCTTTGGGCTGAATCATGCGATTGCCCAGGAGACGGTCACCATTGATGTTCAATCTCAGGCCAGGCCGTTTCCGCATTTCTGGGAACAGATGTTCGGCTCGGGGCGCGCTATTCTCTCGCTGCGCGAGAGCTATCGCGAGGATCTGCGCGCGGTGAAGAAGGTTGCTGACTTTCGCTATGTGCGGTTTCATGCCATTCTTCACGACGAGGTCGGGGTATACAACGAGGACGAGCACGGCAATCCGGTTTATAACTTCGCCTATGTTGACCAGATTTATGATGGACTGCTGAAGAACGGGGTGAAACCATTTGTGGAGATCAGTTTCATGCCGAAGAAGCTGGCCTTCAATCCCGATGCGCTGCATCCGTTCTGGTACAAGCAGAACGTGTCGCCGCCCAAAAGCCTGGAGCGGTGGGATGATTTGATCAAGCAACTGGCCCAGCACCTGGTGGATCGCTATGGAATCGACGAGGTATCGCAGTGGTACTTCGAGGTCTGGAACGAGCCGAATATCGATTTCTGGAATGGCATTCCCCGGGAGCGCTCGTACTTCGACCTTTACGCGCATACGGCCCGGGATCTGAAGGGAGTGAGCTCACGGATTCGAGTAGGCGGGCCGGCGACCGCAGCCATTGCGTGGATCAGTGACTTTCTGAAGTTCACGGCCGACAATAAGGTGCCGGTCGACTTTGTCTCCACGCACGCCTACGCGGATGACACGACGCTTGACCTGTTCGGG
Organism: Acidobacteria bacterium AB60; assembly: GCA_008682415.1. Lineage (GTDB taxonomy): Bacteria > Acidobacteriota > Terriglobia > Terriglobales > Acidobacteriaceae > Telmatobacter. The sequence continues at coordinate 234,651 of VANK01000001.1, forward strand.
AAAGAGGAAGACATTCCCATGGATGAACGCGAGTTTCGTGCGTTATCGAAGGTGCAGGAGGAGATCAAGGCTTCGAGTCAGCCTGACTTGCCGCTCTTCCTAACCGAGTGGAACGTGCAGGGGCAGCGCGAGTCGCGCGATACGACCTTCGTAGGACCGGCGCTGGCGAACACGATCCGGCAATGCGATGGCCTGGCGAACATGATGTCGTTCTGGACGTTCTCGGATGTGTTTGAGGAAGGTGGGCCGATCCCCAAGCCCTTCGTGGGAATGTTCGGGCTGCGCGCCGAGGGCGGCATCAACAAACCCAGCTACTATGCGTACGGATTGCTGCACGAGTTAGGGGACCAGCGGATCGCGAATGCCTCGAAGAACGTGATCGTGACCAAGACGCGTGATGGAGGGCTTGCGATCGCGGCGTGGAATCTCGTGGACCCTGGTGAAAAGGGAAGTGCGCGAACCATGACTCTCGTTTTCGATCAATTGCCGCCGAATGCGCGCGTTACGTTGCAGAGCGTCGACGAGGTTCACGGAAATGTGCTGCCGATCTATGCCAAGATGGGCAGTCCCTTGTACCCCACACCGGCGCAGGTGGAAGAGCTCAACCGCCAAACTGCATTGCCGGCCCCCGAAGAGAGAAGACTTGACGGGGGGCGGCTGCAATTGAGGTTGGACCCCAACGCGCTTGTTTTGATCCAGGTCAAAAGGTAATGCTTCAGGCCGCTGCGGCGGCCTTGGGCGGGATGAAGGCGAAGTCCTTCATCATCGCTTTGAGAGCTGCTTTGCTGATTTGAGTCTCGTGCAACAGCAGTTCGGAGGACTGGATCAGCGCATTGGCATGGAACCACTCCTGGACGATGTTATCGCACAAGCAATTGAGGAGAGCGAGCAGCGACATGCCCTGGTGATGAGCCATCCACTCGCGAACCAGATCGCCGCGGTGGGTGGAGGTGGTGTAGTCCGTGGCCTCGTAGAAACCGTAGGCGCCCACCCAGCCCGCGGAGGCCATGTGGCGCAGATTGCGGATGGACTCCGCCGGGTCGATCATCAGCGCAAGAAAGGTGGAGTAAGGGGACACCACCGGGCCCGCGGTAGCGTCGTTGGAGAGCGCGATGTGCGGGACGCCGTAGGCGAAGTATCCGTAGTTGCCGGCGTCGTCGCGGCGCGCCGAACCCGACTCCGAGATGCCCCAGGGAATACCGACACTGCGCGCGAAGGCCTGCTGTACGCGCACGCAGGACTGCAGTGTGTCGGCCAGCATGGTGTTGGGATAGCTGCGCATCCACAACGCCGGCATCAGGTACTCGAACATCGTACCGGTCCACGACATGATGATGTGCGAACCGAAGGCGAACGTGTGATCACGCGCAAGCTTGAACCAGCTTTGCTGCGGAAGCTCGCCTCGCGCGATGGCGAGGAACGTGGCTATGCGCGCTTCCGAGGCGAGCATGTCGTAGGAGGCATCGTGAACGCGATGGTTCCTCACGTCATAGCCGATGGAGAGGATATTGCGCCCCGGATTGACGAGGAAGCCGAACTCGGTTTGCTCGGCGAAGCGTTGTGCGGCGTGCGCGACGCGGTGCAGGGCCGCTGCCAGATCTCGGAGATTCCGAATGGCGGAGGGAAGAAGGGCGTGCAGTTGCGAGGCGAGTGCGCGCGTGTCATTGGCGAGTTGAGAATCCGGAGCAAGCCGGCGCTCCAGCATCTCTGCGAAAAGGGCGGCCTGGTCGATGCTGAGAAGCTCTGAACTGGCGTTGAGGTCGTACTCCGAGACCTCCCGGAGCGGCGCGAACTGTGGATCGAGCCAGGGAAGGAAATCGTGCACAAGCATCTGGACCGCGGCAATACGTCGACTCGTTTCCTCGTTCCACCAGGGATCGTTGCCGGCATTTGTTCCGGGAGTGGAAGAGGCAAGGGCCGTAGTTGCAGCGGGCAGCCAGGAAAGCCACTCGGAGATAGTGGCGGAGTGACCGGGCAACGAAATCTTGGAGAGAGCAGGCGAGAGTTTGCCCTGGCTGGTCACCAAATCCCAATGAGTGCGGAGACCGGCGAAGAGTTGCCGTGACAGGAGCGGCTTGCGCAAAAGGGACCGGGTGCCGGCGGCGACGGTATAGAGCGAAGCCACAAAGTTGCCGCTGTCGACGGATGAGACGAAGGGGTTTGCTTCGAGCGGCTGGCAGGTCCGGGTATCGAACCAGTTGTAAAGATGACCGCGAAGCTTCTCCAGGCGGCCGATGGTCTCGAGACTCTTCTGGGTCAGAAAGGTGAATTCGGGAACGGTCAGAAAGCCGAATTCGCAGGCGGCCTGGCGCGCGTTGAGAAGAAGCCCGATGTTTGTGGGCGAAACGCGCGCCGCTTCTTTCAGGCCGTTCTCTTCCACGTTGTCGGGGATCAGGTAATTGTGGCTCTCGCCGCCGAACTGATGGAAGTAGCGCCAGATTCTCAGGGCATGGCCGAGCAGGAAGTTGCGATCCGCGGAGTTCAGTTGCTGGACCTCTCTGGGGGGCCGGTTGAGCCACGCGGTGAGCACCGTGGACATGCACCAGCCCAGAAGAATGGGAGCGGCGACCAGAAAAGCAGCATGGTGCGGCGCGAACAGATAGATGATGACCGCGAGGCTGCAGGCGATCACCGGCATGAGCGCGAGGTAGCGATCCACCGGAGTCGACTTCTTGGCCTGAGACTCTGCCTCGGCGGCCGTCTCCCATTCAAGCAGCCTCTCTCCGGTAATGAAGCGACGAATGAGAGCGCGCAGCACGGCGTCAAGAACGAGCATTGCCTGGTGCGGTAAGAAGAAGAGATTGAGCAGGGTTAGAAGAGCGGCGTGACCAGCTCCCGCCATGGCGCCCCCAATAGCGCCCTCACGTCGGCTCAGAATGGCACGGCCTAGGCCAAAGGCCGTTTGCACGATGGTAGGGAGGAAGAAAAGCAGCAGGGCGGCGATGGTCCAGTAGACCGGGCCGCCGGGTAGCCACAGCCAGCCGGCGACGAACAGGATGAAGGTAAAGGGCTCCACTAGCGATCGACGGAGATTGTCGAAGATCTTCCAGCGGGAGATGGTCGAGATCGGATTGGGAACCAGGTGATTGGATTCATCGGGAACCCGCGAGAACATCCAGCGGGCAATCTGCCAGTCGCCGCGTACCCAGCGGTGCTTGCGACGCGTGTAGGCGCTGTAGTGGCTCGGATAGTCGTCGATCAACTCAACATCGGTGATCAATCCGGCTCGCGCGTAGGATCCCTCGATAAGGTCATGGCTCAGCAGAGTGTTGCGCGGGAAGCGGCGATTCAAGACCGCATGCAGCGCGGCAACCTCATAAATGCCTTTCCCCGTGAAGATTCCCTCGCCGTAGAGGTCCTGGTAGGCATCCGAGATAGCGCGCGTGTAGATATCGAAGCCGCTTTGACCCGAATAGAGCGCTGCAAGGCGCGAGCGCGACGCAGAACTGACGCTGACGCCGACGCGCGGCTGAAGGATCCCGTATCCCTCGACGACGACCCGCAGTTTCGGGTCGATCACGGCCTGATTGAGGGGATGCGCGATGGCGCCAACCAGCTTGGCCGCGGAACCGCGCGGAAGCTGTGTGTCGGAGTCGAGGGTGAGGATATATCGGACTGCACGAAGAGCCTCGAGCCGCCCGGCCTTGATCGGAAACGCGTCGTATTCGCCGACCAGGAGTTTGTTCAGATCGAGAAGCTTGCCTCTCTTGCGCTCCCAGCCCATCCAGACGCCCTGGCGCACATTGAAGATACGGTGGCGGTGGAGGAAGAGGAACGAGCCGCTGTTGGGTGACGCGTAGCGGGTGTTGAGATCATTGATCAACTGCACCGCGAGGTCGACAAGGGGATTGCTGTCGTGCGCATGGGGCTTGCTGACCGAGTCCGGGAGGTCGGTGAGGAGAGCGAAGTGAAGATTCGGATCGCGGTTGGCCAGGAAGCGGACTTCTAGTTCATTCACCATCTCCCGGGTCTGCTTCTCGTTCAGGAGGAGAGTGGGAACAACGACGAGCGTCGTCGCCTCCGCCGGGATGCGCTCGGAGAAATCAAGCTTGGGCAGCGACTCGGGATCATAGATGGAGGTGACGCTGTTATTAGCCAGTTCGACGGCACACTGCATCGCCGGCATGATCATCAGCAGGAAAGTGATGGCGAGGCGGCCAAAGACCGGGTAGTTCGGCAGCAGGGGAAAGACCGCGGCCGCGATCACGAAGATGGTAACCAGTTCAATGCTGGTTATGTAGAAATCATCGGCGTTTCTGCGGATGAACGACCGCAGCCGGAAAGATACAGGCGGATGAAAGTTGACACAGGTCGCGAGCCTGCCGAATCCCTTATCAATCAGGTAGTAGCCGATATGACTGCAGCGTTGCTGCTTGCGCGGATCGGTGTAGGTACCCCGAGCACCCTCTTGAGCAAGTTCGAGGGCTTGGGCAGCGACGTGAGACTCGGTAAAGTCAGAGTTGCTCGCAATCAACGCGACGCGATTACGATATTGCTGCCGCGTCTCCAAGTCCATCTTTGGATAGGTGCCGGTCGGATCCTGCCGCAGAATCGCGTCGAATACGATGAGAGATTCAAGAATGCTGCTCCACTCCGTATTGGTGGAGGTGCGCAGGCTTGAGAACAGAGTGCGAAGAGTTGTGTCAGCGTGAGCATCGCCGGCAAGGGACTGCTTCGCGATGGCGAGAATGCGTTCCAGCAACACGAAGTTCAGGTAGGCAGGTATATTCCAGATCTCTACCAGAAGGAGCGGTTCGTTCGCTTGAAGTTCATTGGCGAACAGGGCAAGGCCCGGGGCGGAGATCTCCCCTCCCACTGCATCCAGATAGGTGGCTGCGAGCGTTGCGACGCGAGGTTCTTCCCGATTGCCCGACAGCAGGACTCGTGGCAGGTTGTCGCGGTCGCGAGGCTGAGGAGTCACGGCGGCCACCGCGGCACGCAGCAATCGGGGATTGGATCGCAAGTCGAGCAGCCCGATGATGGGCTTGTTGCCCGCGCCAATGTCGGGCAAGCGCGCGAGCTCTTTCTCAAGGTGCTCAACACCCGAGCGCGCGGCGAGAACTCTCTCCTGAAACTTTCCGGGGGCAGTGGGGCGAAGAGAAACATCCCACGAACCCGACGAGCGGGCGGCCTGCTTGATGGCCTCGATCCGGTCTCCGTTCAACACGCGTTGCGCATCCAGTATGGAAATGGTCTCATTCATCAAATCCTCAGCGGTAGCTGGCGGCCTGCATTTCAAACATCTCGGCGTAGCGGCCGCCGAGCGCGATCAACTGTGAGTGGTTGCCCTCTTCGACCAGTCGCCCGCCTTCCAGAACGACGATACGGTCGGCCATGCGCACAGTCGAGAAGCGGTGCGATATCAGCAGCGCCATCTTCCCCTCGGTAAGCTCCGCGAAGCGCTCGAACACTTCCAATTCGCTGCGTGCATCCAGAGCAGCGGTTGGTTCGTCGAGGATCAACAACTGCGCATCGCGAAGATAGGCCCGAGCCAGGGCCAGCTTCTGCCATTCGCCTCCGGATAGATCCACACCGCCCTCGAAGCGTCGGCCGAGCATCTGGTCATAGCCGCCGCCCAACTTGGCGATGACGCCTGCGGCAAGGCTCTTTTGCGCCGCCGATTCGATCTCACCGGGCGAGTGCGGCACCTCGATGCGGCCCACGGCAATATTTTCTCGCGCAGTCATCTCGTAGCGCATGAAATCCTGGAAGATCACCCCGATCTCAGCGTGTAGGTCGTCCAAATCATACTCGCGCAGGTCCACGCCATCGAGTAGAATCTGGCCTTCCGTCGGATCGTAAAGGCGGGTGATGAGCTTCACCACCGTCGTTTTTCCCTGGCCATTCTCGCCGATAAGCGCGATACGTTCCCCAGGCTGCAAGGTGAAGTTGAAATCCTTCAACACGCGACGATTGGTTCCTGGATAGGCGAACGAAACGTTGTGGAATTCGAATCCCCGCCGAATTGGGCGCGGGACCCGGAGACCGTTGACCTTCGATTCCACCCGCGGCTTCATCTCGAAGAAGGCAAGCAGGTCCGTCAGGAAGAGAGCCTGGTCGGCCACGCCCGACGCCGTGGAGAATGCCTGCTGGATGTTCGACATCGCCTGCATGATCGCGGTGGTGATCAGGGTGAGGTCGCCGATGCTGTAGTGCCCTGTTATGGTGCGCCAGATGCTGTAGGCGTACGCGCCGTAATAGCCGAGTTGCCCGATGATCGCCAGTACCCCGCCCCAGAAGAGCCGTCGCTTGTTCAGGGCCACATTCTCTTCGTAGATCCTCTGGGAGAGTGCGCTGAAGCGATCGGTAAGGTATTTGCTCAGGTTGAAGAGCTTGAGTTCCTTGGCCGCTTCTTTACTGCCTCCCACCTGGCGCAGGTAATCCATCTGGCGCCGAAGCGGTGTCTGGCGAAAGTTCTTGGCGTAGGTCAGGAAGGCGAAGTGGCTCTCTCCCAGGAATGCTGGGATAATGCCCACCACCAGGAGGAGCAGCAGGAACGGCGAGTACTTGATGAGGACCGCGGAAAAGGCGATGGCCGTCACGGACTGCTGGATCAGCCGGCCCATCTGCTGGATCATGGCCAGGCGGTCTGTTGCCTGAACCCGCGCACGCTCCAGGCGATCGTAGAAGACCGGATCTTCATAGACGGTGACGTCGAGAGCTGCGGCCTTGCGCATCACCTCGACGCTCACGTGGTGGGTATACCGATCGGCAAGCAGGTTATCGAAATAGTCGACCGAGCGCGCCAGGATGCCGGTGATGACGGCCAGCGCCATCTCCGAGCCCACGAGCCACCAGAAATGCTCGGGAAGTGGCTGGTGCAGGCGGATGCGATTGACGCCATCGATGATGTAACGGCCGATGATCCCGATCCCGACCGGCAGAAACGCCACGATAATTCGAATGGCGATGTTCCAGAAGACCACCGACGGCCCGGATTCCCAGACGAAGTGCAGTACAGGCGGCACATTCTTGAGTGCACGGACGCGGTCTCCCCAGGCGCTTCCCATCTTCTCCGGGGGCGCCGCGGAGTTCCCATCGCCGGCGTCACCCGAACCGCGGGCCTGAATCGCTCCGCTGGATGCACCGGCAACTTCCGACTGCTTCAGTTCGGGGGGCATGAACTTCCTTTTTCCGTCGATTCCTTTGGAATGGGTGGACTGCGTCGGGCAAGCCGCCGACCTTTACAGGCGCCCACAGAGTGGGGGGACCGTACCTAGTGGATACGATGCGCGCTGCAGGGGCATTGTTGTTCCAAGGTCTGCCTCCCTGTGGGATTGCAGGGGAGCAGGCAACTACAAGCAGATCAAGACTCGTAGGGTTTGAAGCCTGCGCTTTCCATACCGCGCTGCGCCTCGGGGTTCTTCATGAAAGTATCCCACACGAAGCTGGTCCGGGCGTTCTCAGCCATGAGCATGGTGATGCCCGTATCTATTCCGACAACATCGGTGTCGTACCAATCTGTGAGAGGGTTGAAGGCGTCCACGAAGCCGTAGCGGGACCAGGCCTTGGGATAGTGGTCGTGAATCGTGTGCAGCACCCGCAGGGTGGCGGCGGGAAGGAAGGGAATTGAGCCTCCGGCGGCAGCCGGCGCGACGGTTCCATCGATCGGACCCGTCGCGGGAGGACCGCCCCAGACCACGTATCCTTTGGCTGAGTCGGAGGCGGTGATGCCCCACAGTGCGTTGCTGTAGTCCGGAAACTGCGGGTTCATCTCCACACAAAAGCGACGGTGCACGTCGGTGGCGATCACCGAGTTCTGGAAATAATCGGCATACTTGTCCCGCTTCTTGCGAAAATCGAACCAGGCCTGCGAGTATTGGTGCACGAACAGCGGTGCGAATGACCCGATGTAGCGCATCCCATCGTATTCGAAGGTGAGCCGTTTCCACGCGAACCACGCCTCGCTGGAGAGCGGATGCGAAGTCGAGCCCATCCCCAGCAGATACATCATCATCAACTCGCTGTAATAGTCCCACCGTGAATGGATGAATCCAGACTCCGGAGTCCAGCCGTGGGAAAGCAGGCTGGTATCTTCTGAAAGCCAGGTCCAGTCGACGCGGTCAAAGATGGCATGTGCCAGTTCCTGGATGTCCTTGTCATTAAAATGCTGCTTGCAGGTCATGATCCCGCACAACAGCATGGCGGTGTCGACCGAAGATACCTCCGAGTCCCAGACCCGCTCGCCGGTATTGATGTTGGCAAAGTGGTAGAAGAAGCCCCGGTGGGTGGGCATCTTGTGCCAGATGAACGAGAGCGCGGAGATCACGCGGTGGCGAGCATCCTCATAGCTGACAAAGCCGCGCATCTGGCCAATGCAGATTGCGGTAAGCCCAAAGCCGGTTGCTGCGCTGCTGGCCACAATGCTCGTATCGTTTATGCGCACATTGCTGCGATCCTTGACCAGCCCGGTCTCCGGGTTTGCCTGCTCCCAGAAGAACAGAAAGTTGGCATGCTCCAGATCGTTCAGGAACTGATCATCGGCGGGAGTCAATCCACTGGAAGCGGGGGTGGGAGGCGGTTCTGCCGCCGTTCGTCTGCTCGCCTGCTTCTGAAGCGCGGCAGCGAACGGGCTCTGCGCCAGAGGCAGGCACGCCGCCAGAGACGCCATTTGGCGCAGAGCCTGTCGCCGCGTCATCCGCAACAGGTTACGATCATTGCGCGCGGCCAACTCGGGGGGAAGGATTGGACCAGTTCTATGGGATGGCTTCAAATGAGAGCTCTCCGCCGGTCTGGCCGGGGGCCAAGCGAATTCGACTGCCTCGATTTTAGATGCTTTCAAAAGCTGTGACGAACTTTGCGGATGTACATCGAAACAATAGGGCAACGCGTCCAATCATTTTGACCGAAGAAGCGGATTGATGAACTGGAAACGTGTGATCCTCTGGGTAGCGATCGTGGCGGCGCTGGGCGGCGTGGCCGCTGTGCTGGTGGTCCGCAGTGCTCGCTGGCGGCCTCGAAACATCACGATTCAGGGAGCTGTGGTGCGCCGAGACCAGGATCCGCGCCGCCAACTGCCCGTCGGCGATGTCGCGGTCACTGCATCGGATGGCGTGCTCACTCTGGCCACTGAGTCAGATGCCTCGGGCTACTTTAAGCTCAACTTCAAGGAGAATTTCTGGCCCGGACAGAAGATCCGGCTGTCGTTCCACGACCCCCAGTACGAACCGCTGGAGATGACGTTGCCGGTAGGCCTGCGCACCGCCGCCAAGCGGCTCTATATCGCCGAACTCATCCCCACAACTCCGGAGCCCGAGCCCCTGCCTGGGAAGAAGCTTTCCGTCGTCTCCAACATCCGCATCCGCTACACGGTCAATCAGCAGGGGGACGAGAACATCGGCAGCGCAGTTAGAACGTTTCAGGTGGTGAACAAAAGCAACGTGCCCTGCAATGGCGAGGGTCCGTGTTCGCCGGATGGCATGTGGAAGGCAGCCAGCGGTGAGATCACCCTCGATGCCGGCCCGAGCAACACGTTTCGCAGCGTGAGCGCTTCCTGCATCGCCGGGCCGTGCCCCTTCACCCGCATCGACCCCAGTGGATTTGAACACGGGGGCCGCGTCATCACCGCCCGGGCGCTCGACTGGTCGGACACGGCCACCTTCCTTGTTGAGGCTGAGGTCTTCCGTACCTCGATCGCATCCAGCGTGCGCGAATCCTATCCGGTCATCTTCGCTCGGACGCTCAACTTTGTTCTGCCCGCCACCGCAGAAGGCGTCAGTATTGAAGCCGATCTGGACCGCACCCCGATGGTCTTTCCGCTAGGCCCGGAGCTCTTCCTGAGCTGGGCGAATTGCACCGCTAGAGCCAGCCGTGACAGCGCCAGTTCAACCGTTTACCGTTGCGAGCTCAAACCGGCTTACCGCTTCTGATCGCAATCCGCGCGCACTTGCTTGACGCCCTCAACCGCGTGCCTTACTGTGGGTACCAGCGCGAAGGGCGCATCCAGTCCGCGGAAAGGGCCGTGCCCACCTTGCATCCCACAATTTCACGAAACTTCTTTCCTGCCTGATCAGCGCGGATTCCAGGCGAACCACGAAAGGAGCTTCGTATGCCCGACAGGACCCTGCCTGCCGATCCCAATCTTGAACAGTACAAGAAACAAGCCAAGGACCTGATTCGCGACTGCCGCGCCGGTGCGGCGGACGCCCTTGCTCGCCTGCGGCACTACCATCCTGACCAGGATCGTGCGCCTGTCTCGCTCACGGCCGCGCAGTTGGTGATTGCGCGCGAGCATGGATTTGCGAGCTGGCCGCAGTTCTCAGAACACGTCGAGAAGCTGCGCATTCAGCGCCTGGTGGCTTCGGTCACCGACCCCATTTCAGCTTTCCTGGTCGCTGCCTGCGTGCCCCTTCAGGCGCATAACTCCGGAACCACAGATGAGGCCGAAGCCATCCGGGCCCGCTATCCCCAGGTGGCCCAGGCCAACATCTATACCGCTGCCGCGCTGGGCGATCACTCCGCGGTCCGCGCATTCCTTGTCTCGGATGGCTCCCTGAGCACGAAGACCGGCGGTCCGTACGGATGGGACGCTCTCACCCACCTTTGCTTTTCACGGTACTTGCGGCTCGATCGCGCTCGATCGGAAGAGTTCGTCCAAACCGCGCGCCTCTTGCTGGACGCCGGTGCAAGCGCCAACACTGGCTTTCACGACAAGTGGGATAACAAGCCCATCTTTGAGTCGGTCATCTATGGTGCAGCCGGCGCCGCCCAGCACCCAGGCATGACACGTCTTCTGCTGCAAGCCGGGGCGGATCCCAACGATGAGGAGACTTGCTATCATGCGCCGGAAAACTACGACAACACGGTGGTCCAGATCCTGCTGGAGAGCGGCAAGCTGAACGAGCGCAGCAAAAGCTGGATTCTTGTTCGCAAGGCAGATTGGCACGACATTGAAGGGATCAAGCTGGCCCTGGATCATGGCGCGGACCCCAACTACATCCCCCGATGGGGCAACACGGGTTTGCAACAAGCGGTTCAACGGGACAATCGCATCCAGATCATCCGCCTTCTTCTTGAACGAGGGGGTGACCCTCTTCAACCCAACGCGCACGGCATGTCCGCGGCCGTTCTGGCGGCAAGAAGGGGGCGCGGGGACGTGGTCCGGCTCCTGATGGAGCGGCATGTCGATCCGGGCTTCCAGGGTGTGGATCGGTTGATTGCCGCTTGCGCTCTCGGCGAAGACAAGACGGTCCAAGCCGTTGTTCAGGAAGAGCCGGATCTCCAGACACAACTACTGACCACGGGCGGAAGCCTGCTGGCGCACTTCGCGGGCGTGGGCAATGAGCCTGGAGTCCGCTGCCTCCTGGACCTCGGAGTTCCTGTGGACACCTTCTACAGCGGCGACGGCTACTTCGATATCGCTCCCGGTTCAACCGCGCTGCATGTCAGCGCATGGCGAGGGGAACCTGAGGTGACAAAGCTTCTGCTCGCTCGAGGGGCCAATGTCAACGCGCTGGATGGGAAAGGGAGGTCGCCTCTGCAACGCGCTCTGCTTGCCTGCACGAGTTCCTATTGGAAGCAGCGCCGGACAATCGGCTGGGTAGCGCCCCTGATTGCAGCAGGCGCCTCCCTCAATGCGATCGAAATTCCCACCGGCTATGACGAGGCCGATGCGCTCCTGAAACAATCCGCGGCGAAGGAGTAGGGAGGGCGTCTGTTCCCAACAGCAGAGGAACCCGGAGCGCATGATGTTCCCTCGCGCTCTGGGTCCACCTGGCTCAGATCTCTGGCACCGCTGGCCGCACCTCGACCTTCTGGGTTGCGATGGTGATCTTGGCTGGCGTCAGGTTCGCATCCTCTCGGGTGTCCTTCGTGGCCTCCACCTGGATTTCGCCCGGGCTCTTGGTGCTCTGAATGATCACCTGCGCCAGTCCGTTAAAGACGGAGCGCTTGGGTTCCTTGTCGCTTTCCTGGCAGTTCGGATCGCCATTGCCTACGCCGATCAGTGCTCCGGCACCGGTCACCTTGAAGGCGATCTTGTTGTCGGCGGTCGGAACGAGCCGGCCGTCCTTGTCAAGTACTTCGACCTTGACAATCGCCACATCCTCCCCATCGGCATTGATCTCAGTACGATCGGCGGTGAGGCGGATGGCAGCCGCCCGCCCCGTCGTTTCGCGCTTCTCCGTCAGGATCACCTTGCCACCCTTCGAGCCGCGCGCCTCAACCTGCCCGGGCTCGAATCTGACCTTCCATTCCACATGTTCCAGGTGCGGAACCTTCTTTGAACCCAAGCTTTTCCCGTTGACCAGGAGCTCGACCTCCTCAAGATTGGTGTACACCCACACGGAAATCTCATCGCCTTCCCGGCCATCAAAGTTCCAGTGCGGGAAGAGGTGCAGGGAAGGCTCCTTGCCCCACCAGGCCTTGTAGTAGAAGAAGTAGTCCTTCGGATACCCGCACATATCCACGATGCCGAACTGCGAGTTGATCGATGGCCATCCATAAGGGGTAGGCTCGCCGCGGTAATCGAATCCGGTCCAGGCGAACCCTCCGGCCTCCCAGTCGCGCGAACCGTAGAACGACCACCATCCCTCCGGCGTTTCGCCCCACGGCACAACCCCGGTATAGGAGTTCACAGTGTTTCGCAGCTTGTCGCTCGAGTACACCCCTCGCGTGCTGATAGCGCTCGAGGTCTCAGAGCCGTACAAGGCCTTTTGCGGGTGCTTCTTGTGATACTCATCCGGAAACTTCTGGTTGTAGTTGAACCCTATGACGTCGAGCGCCAGAGAGAGACCCTTCTCGTTGTCGCCATTCACAGCCGCTGAAACCACTCGGGTCGGATCGAGTTCATGGCACAGCCGCACCATGCTCGCGCCGATTTTTTCGCCTTGCTCCGCCATCTGGCCCTGCAGCAGCCACTCCTCATTCCCGATCGACCAGAGAATAATCGACGGAGAATTGCGGTAACGCTTGATCATCGTGGCCAGCTGTTCAAGCCCCTCGGGGCTCGAACTCATCTGACGCGTCTCGCACATCATCATCATGCCCATTCGGTCGCACGCATCCACCCACTCCGGCGTGGGCATGTTGTGTGAAGTGCGCACGGCATTGCCGCCCATCTCCCGGAGCACGCCAAGGCGGAACCACTGCAGGCGGTCAGGAAGAGCCGCGCCTACCCCGGCATGATCCTGGTGATTGCACGTGCCCTGGATCTTCAACGGCTTACCATTGAGAAAGAAGCCTTTGTCGGCGGTGAATTCGGCGGTCCGCACGCCAAAGGTGACGCGCTCCGCATCGCGCACTTTGCCCTCAGTCTCAACCGTCACGACTGCCGAGTAAAGATTTGGCTCCTCGACGGACCATAAAGCGGGATTTGCCAGCCTGGCGGTTGCGGTGATGGTCGCGGAGCCATCCGCAGCGATCCTTTGCAGCGGCGCATCCGCGCTGGCTACAGTCGCGCCCTTGGCGTCGATGATCTTCCAACTGACCTTTGCGTTCGCAGCCACCCCCGCATGATTCTCCACAATGGTCCCGAGTGCCAGCGTCGCAGAACTGCCGTTGAGCGTCGGCCGTATCCAGTTCTCCCATCGACCGAGGTGCACAGCGTCCGTCTTGGTCAGCCACATGTGGCGATACACGCCGGCGCCCTCATAGAACCATCCGTCTCCGAAGCTCGCGTCGACCCGTAACACGATGTAGTTTTTGGCGCCGTAGTTCAGGAAGTCGGACAGGTCAAAGCGGAAAGGTGCGTAGCCGTTGTTATTGCGGCCGATGAAACAGCCGTTCACGAAGACCAGCACGTCGCGAAAGGCTCCATCGAACTCCACCCAGATGCGCCGCCCCAGGTCGCTGGCCGGAATATCGAAGGTTCGGCGGTACCACCCCACGCTCGTTTCCGGATATCTCCGGCCAAGCGGCTTGTAGCCGTGCGACAGCTGTTCGTCGTCGTGCACGAACGGCAGTTCCACGGCCCAGTCGTGGGGCAGGTTGAGGGTTCGCCACTTCGAGTCGTCGAAACCGGCTTTGGAGAACTTGAAATCACCGGTCTTGGCGAAGTCTCCCTGTCCGTATCCGAAGCCGAGATCCTTGGTCGAATCGCTGCCATTCCCGAAGGTGAACTTCCAGCCGAAGTCGAACAAAAGTTGTTCGCGTGGAGCGACTGCGGGCAGGGCAGCAGCGGATCCTTGCGACGAGTCGGCCAGAGCCTTTGCTGCGCGCGCCCAGGCAGAACGAGACACCAGGGAAGAAGCGCTCAGCGCCAATGCAGACGAGAGCAGATCGCGACGGGAGATATCAGCCATAAAGCCTCCGACGGGCAGTCGTTGCCGATCGTTGATCGATCTTGAAAATGAGTGGAACAGGCGACTATAAACCACCCAGCCCCCGAAGTAAACGGTTTCATTCTCTGCCTTGAGCGGTTCTCGCGCTCCCCAATCTGATTGCGGTACTTGGGTTTTGCACGCGGGCATCACCCCTGAGGGAGGGGACCAGGTCACTGTGGTAAATTCAGAGAGTCAACCCCACCATGGAGAGGTGGCCGAGTGGTTGAAGGCGCACGCTTGGAAAGCGTGTTTAGGGGAAACTCTAACGTGGGTTCGAATCCCACCCTCTCCGCCAGCGCCCAAGCGCTAGCTCCCGTTACCTACTGAAAACACAAAGGCGGACCAACGCTCGTTGCCGCTGGTCCGCCTTCGTAGTTTTCGTGCTGATGGGCTACTTGCTGCGAGCCGGAGCCGGCCGCTTGTTCGCCGCGGCGTCCGCGGCACGCTGGTCCGCGATCCTCTTCCGCACCACCTTCTGCTGCGCAGGGGTGAGAGCGCGGAACATCTCGCCATACTGAAGTCGTGTATATCCCTGGATCATCGCGTCTTTCTGATCCTGGTTGAGCGTGGTCGACTTCGCCACTGCAGCCTTCCGCGTCTCCGCGTCCTGGCGGATTTTAGCGATCTCGGTCTTCTGGTCATCACTGAGGTCCAGACCGGCAAAGTCCTCCTCGAGCGAGGCCGCCTTGGACGTGCCCTGGCTCGCCTGAATGGACGGCTGCATGGGACGGCTCTGGGCATTGTCTGCACGGACGGCACTGGTTGCCCCAATCAGCAGGAGCAGGGCGGCGGCTACGGGCAGACTCTGGGCGAAGCGATTCTTATTCATGGCTGCTTTTTCCCCAATGGATTCCTGAAGTAGTGAGTATAGGGTCCCCCTGGGCAAGCCTCTTTGCGGGCCGTCAATCGAGCGGCGAGGCAAGTCTTGTCGTTATTCGACCACCAGATCCCGCACATGGAAGTTCCCGATGGTCACGTCTACGTGATCGCCGGGCTTGATCTGCCGGCCGGGGTTGGAAAATCCCATCCAATACGTCTCCCCCGGAACGATATCGTGCGGCGCCTGCCGCAGCTGCCCCACTTTTTCCATGGTGGGAATCACCAACTGGAGACCCTTGTCCTCGCTCTCCAGGTAGGGGGTGAACTTCTTGTCGCTGAGCACCTTCGCCTTTTGCGGATCAAGAACGCGGTAGCTGAACTTGATAATCAGCCCCGACTCGACCGCCTTCACCACAGGGGACTCGATCCCCCAGACCGCGTCGAGAACCGCGGCCTCCCGATTGGAAATGCGCACCGGCTGATTGCGGTACGGTGCAGGGGCCGATTTGGCAGCTTGTGCGGCGGCCGTCCCCGCGGATGGAGTCTGCGGTGATTGCCCCCGCCCCGCGCTCGCAAGCAGAGCGCCCGCCAATCCCACCACCAACAACTTGTTGTGAGCCACCATCCTGTAGCGCATGCTATTCCTGCCTGTCTGATCCGGTTGTCTTTACTTCTGCTCCAATGAAGCGGAGCAGGTCTTCGCAGCTTTTTCCTTGCTCATCTTGGCCAGCTCGGTCTTTTCCTGGTCGTATGCGTCTTTGTACTCCTCGGTTTTGCGAAGATCTGCTATCTGGTCTTCCGGCAGTGCTGCCGCCAGTTTCTTCTTGAGCTCGTCGAACTTCGCAGTGTTCTGGGGAGCGTTCTTGGCGCAGAAATCCAGCACACTCTCCATCTTTCCGAAAGCCTGCGTAGGAATCTGCAATTGCGCGCCACCAAGCTGCGGAACCAAAAGCGCGCCGACGAACAAGAGCGAGCGATAAACTCGGGCATTCATTGCTGCTTCACCTCTTCGATAGGAACCTTCCGCATGTCCCAAGGGCATCCTATCCGGAACAGCGAGAAGTGGTTTTGTTCTGTTGCAAACACACCGGGTACGATTTAGCCCGGCCAAGATTCTGCGCATAAAACCGGCAAATGCTGCTCGCGAGAATTCCGCGAGCAGCATCTCCGGGCTTCAGTCTACCGGTTACTGAGCTACGCCACTAAGGACGCCGCTCTGCGTGCCGGCCGTGTCGGTGAAGGTGATCGCGCCCGCGTGAGTTCCAATCGAACCGATGCGAGCGAAGGTGACCGTCACCGTGCAGGATGCGCCGGGCGCCAGGTTCGCCCCCGTGCAGTTGTCAGTGCTCTTGACGAAGCCCCAGATCAGGCCCGCGCCGCTGACTCCGACGTTGGTCACCGCCACGTTCGCTCCGCCCGTTGCTGCGGTGTTCGTGAAGGTGATGACTCCCGTATTGCTCAAGACTCCCGAAGCATCGGTGATCGTGAGCGGATTTGGCGTGACCGTTACGGTAGCGTTGGTTCCCACTGCCGAGCCAGTCAGAGTCACTGCTGTGGGTGTCACGGTTGCTCCCGTGTACGCCACCGTCAGCGTTCTGCTGTAGTTGATGCCCGACGAGGGTCCCGCAGCGAAGCGCACGTTGATGGTGCACGACGCGCCGACTGCCAGGTTCGCACCGCAGGTTCCACCGGCAGCGCCTGCAGGCCGCGAGAACTGCTGCGGTGTGCCGCCGCCGAAGGTGAAGGTGCCGCCAGCCAGCGGTGAATTGCCGGTGTTCGTCACGGTGAGGGCCATGGAATTGCTGGTCGTACCTGCCGGCCAGTTTCCGAAGGCAAGCGGGTTCGGGCTTACCGAAGCGAGGTGCGTCGGAGCCAGGCCGGTACCGTTGAGAGCCACCGGCGAGCCACTTACGGTGACGCCGGTTGCCGTAATCGCCGCCGTTCCCGTCGACGAGGTCACGCCTGTTCCCGGGCTGTACACCACGTTGATGGTGCACGTGCTCAGGGCATTCAACGTCCCCCCGCAGCTCCCCGCTCCGC
The DNA here is from genome assembly GCA_008682415.1 of Acidobacteria bacterium AB60. Classification (GTDB taxonomy): domain Bacteria; phylum Acidobacteriota; class Terriglobia; order Terriglobales; family Acidobacteriaceae; genus Telmatobacter. The sequence continues at coordinate 251,771 of VANK01000001.1, forward strand.
CTTGGAAGGCGTTCGCGCGGGCAAACGGCGCCGATATCGCTACATTGATACCGGATGCCGCCGCACCGCCCGAGTTCCTGAGCGTCAGCGTTTGCGCTGTGCTGGTGGTTCCCTGCACAGTCGAGAAGGTCAGCGACGTCGGTGTAACCGCCAGCACCGGAACCTGCGGTACCTGGTACTGCACCGCGCCCGGATCGAACAGCGTGTTGTTGGTCGTCGGACGAGCATTGCCAAAGAAGTCCAGGTGCGGAACGAGGCTGAAGTTCGGCTCGCTCGTATTGGACGTGCTGATACCCGTCCTCAGGCTGTAGTTGCCCAGTTGCGGAGCCGCCGTGGGCGTTGCCGTTGCCGAGTTCGACAACGACAGCGGGCCCCAGCGCAGGTTGATCCAGTTGTTGCCTTCGTCAACCGTCGCCACCGGCGTCAGGCTGAAGATCGGGTTGGGAACCGTGGCGTCGGCGATACCGGGCGGCACATCCCATCCAGAACCTCCCGCGGTGGACTGCGCCTCAGGAGGAATGCGGGCGCCGTTGCAGTAGGAGCTCACGAACGCAGGCGTTGTCGCGCCGTTGTTCGTCAGGTTGCCGCTGGCGGCCGCGCTGGTGCCGTAGGTGCCGTTGCTGTACGGCGCCACGAAGTTGCTCGAGTCGAACAGCGAGTAGAGCGGCAGGAGCGAGAGGCCGGACTCGTGTCCCGCCACCGTCATGTCGCCGCGTACGCCAATGTCCCAGTAGCTCAATCCCCCTACGCACTGGCCGGTTGCGGTCTGGTTGGCCGCCGGCGTCGTGGTGAAGGCGTTGTACAGAGTGACCACATTCTGCTGGAACCCGTTGCTCAGGGCCCCTACACCGATGTAGTACGCGCTGTTGTCCCAGAAAATGTTGTTCAGCAGCAGCGGATAGGAGTACGTACGGCACGATCCGTTGCTGACCGTTGCGTTCGAGAGACGGCCGCCCGTCGCAGTCAGCGAGTGATACGCCGGGCAGGTGATGCTGACCGGCAGGCTCGACTGCAGCGACGCGCTGTTTTCTACCGCAACAAGTCCGGCAGGCTGCGGGCACGACGTCGAATGATTGTTGGCCGTGCAGTTATACGCGCCGCTCGGGTCCGGGTTGCCCTGGTTGGGACCGGTCGAGGAAGTCGGCGGGCCCTGATCCGAGCTCGCCAGCGGAGCGCCGATCGTCGTGAACAGGATGCCGGCGGAGGCCGTCGTCGAGTTGAAGGCGATCGTGTTGTTGATGATGTTGGTGTTCAGCGCGTCGTACAGCGAGATACCGGCGCCGTCCCATCCAGCCACGTTGTTGGTGATGATGTTGTTGGTGATGCTGGGCGACCACCAGTTGTTGGGTGTCCTCGGGAACGCCGCGATGTCGCTGCCGTTCACGTTCTGGAGGCGCAGACCGCCGCCGCTGCCGGATTCGGCCGCGTTGCCCATGATCAGGTTGGCATTCACCTGCAGACCAGGCCCAATACCGTCGCTGGGCGAACGGATTGCAGCCGGATCGAGGCAGTCGATATCGATGGTTCCACCGCAAACGGTGTCGACGTCGGGCGTGCCCATCAGCAACAGTCCACCGCCATTCGCGGGAATCGTCGGATTCAGGCTCTGGTTGAAGATGATCGTGTTGTTGGAGATGGTGCCGTTGTAGCTCACGCCCAGGTGACCCACACCGCCGCCATCACCGCTGGTCAGGTTGCCGCAGACCCAGTTGTAGTTGAACTTGTAGTAGTCCGAGCCGGTGCAGATGCTGATGCCGCCTGCGCCCGCCGGGGTCCCGGAGAAGAGTTCGTCACCGGTCGACGAGTTCAACGAGATGTTGTTGTTGTGAATGTTGACGTTCAGGTTTTCGCACCACGGCTCAACCTGCCCGGCCGGAATATTGCGCGCTCCAAAGCCGTCTTCGCACGATCCCGGAGGCGAGTTGGTGGTGCTGCCCTGAAGGTTGGACGGGGCAAATTCGCCCTGGCCCAGGTTGATGCCGCCGGAGAGTGTGCCGGCGTTGCTGTAGATGTGGTTGTTGGCGATCTGCAGGTTGTGCGCCCAGCCGTGGACGTAGATGCCGCCACCGCCCTGGGAGCTCTGCGTGATGGCCACGCCGTCAATGCTCGACGGGTTGCACATGAAGTTGCTGGGGAACGGGTTGGTCGTCACCCGGTTGCTCGTGTGGCAGTTCCGGTTGTTGTCGCCCGTGCCCAGGCTGTAGGTGCCCGTGGAGCCCACCGTGCCGCTCAGGAGCGAGGTCCCGGTCGGGAAGGAGCCCAGCGTGCCGCCTGCTGAAGCTGCCGGCGTGTTCGGCGGTGTCGGGAAGTTGACGCCCTTGGCCAGAACCGTGATTCCGGCTCCCTCAAGCGCGCCCATCAGCGTCGGCTCCTGCAGCAGCTGTGCAAGGTTGCCGTTCTGCGAGGCATCCCATCCCACAATGGCTTCCAGAGGCAGCGGGTCGACCTGTGCGTTCTGGATGATGCCCTTGCTGGGGCTGTTGGCGCCGGTGTCGTAGGTCTCGTTGAAGCCGACCCAGTTGACGCCATTGGTGGATCCGCAGGTCAGTTGACCGGTCGGATCATACAGGTTGGTAGACGACAGAGGCGTTCCCTGAATGCTCAGGCCGAACAGGCAAGCCACCTTCTGGCGCCAGGGATCGAGTTTCCCGGCAGGGTGAGTGGTCGCGACGATGGTGCTGCTCGCCGAGCCCACGCCTTGCAGCCGGATTGGCTTCCACATGATCACCATTTCCTGGTGAGCTGACTGCGTGATCGCCTGAGTGGGTGTGGCTGCGTGAAGCGCCGAGGTGCTGCAGCCCACCGCTGTGGGCGTCGCCCCGGTCGTGACGCAGGTCGGATCGATGATCAGCATATCGCCGGGTTGCGCCGCGTCGATCGCCGCCTGGATGGAGGCAGAAGCCGCGACATGCGTCGGAGTCTTGCCGCCGATGGTTACGGTGACCGTGTCAACCGACTGCAATCCAGTCGAGGTGGTGATCACCAGTTCGCCGCAGTATGCGGTCGAGCCGCCGTACTGTGCTTGCTGGGTCACCGCGCACTGCGGCACTCCGGTGTTCCCGCCAAGAGTGGTGGGTACAGAAACGGTGATCGACTGGTCGGCCCAGGCAGTCACAGTCGCCTGCACGCCGCCGATGGTGACCTTGCCGGTTGTGCCGCCAAAGCCATAGTGGCGCGAGATCATCTTCTGGTTGTAGGGAGCGGTGGTTGCCGAAGGCCCGATGTAGGCATTGTTCGGAACCGACTGGTCTCCCAGCGCGGTGATCGTCAGGGTGTGGCCGGAACCAGTCGGCACCCAGGGTCCAACGCCCGCATCGCTGTCGACTTCCGCAATCGCGGGAGTCATCGGCGGATACGCGCAATCCACGTTGTTGTATCCCGCGCCCGCGAATGCCGAGGTCGGCACCACCGGGGTGTCGAGATACGCCGTGTTGCCGGGCATGAATGGCAGCTCATAGCAGAACTGGCTGTAGCCCGGGGTGAATGCAGGATCCGTGATCACCGTACCATTCGGCCCGGCAATCGGTCCCGGATCGTTCATGCAGAGAACCATCATGCTGGGCGAGTAACCCGTCGGGTTCGGCGGATTGACCTCCCAGGTGGAGTACGTCATGCCGTCATAAGCGCCCCAATGATCGGCGTAGACGCGGGAGATTTCGTTGCCTGCCCAATCCTTGACCGATACCGGCAGATCCGGCGGAGCGAACTTCTCTCCGAACTGTGGAGAGAACGGATCGAACTCCGACGTGTAGTCGTCCGTGATCCCGCCCGTGAACTTGGCAGCGATGTGGGTTGACGTGTAGACGTAGAACTTCGCAATCGCACCCATTTGATCGCCAAGGGTGACTTCCTTGCGATCGCAGAGGCGACGGGTCGAGCCCGCGAACGGCGCAACCTGCTTCGACTGCGGGAACAGGCTGATGTAGTCGGGCACAATGCGCGCCTCGCCGACGCACGGCCACACCGGCTCAGGAATGAACCCGGGGACGATCCCGTTTTCGGGGCTCGCGCCAAGGCTCTGCGTCGGATTCTGCGCGTTGTTGGCGTTGTATCCCACACCCGGAGCCTGGTTCGATGCAGCAACCGAAGCCTGGTCGGGGATGATGAACACGTTGCCCAGTCCGCCGAACTCCTGCGTTGCCGGGGCAATGAAGTTGTCGCCGATGAGGATGTTCTTGTCCTCTTCCTTCACCAGCTCATAGCCCGGAGGCAGAACCACTTCCACCACATACTTGCCCACCGGCAGCATGGGCGTGCCGTAGAACAGGTCGGTGTTGGGAACTGCAGTGTCAGGCGTGCAGATCGTGCAGTTGGTGCTCTTCGGCTTGCCGGTGGTCGGGTCGTACGCCGTGATGCTCGGGAACTTGTATATGCCGTCATACGGAGCCGGCTGGACCTGGTTCCAGTTGTGCATGCCGTCGTAGCACTTGAACTGCGAGTTGTTGGGAAGGGCCGTTGCACTCGCCCCGCCATGCTGGACGTTGTTGTAGAAGTCCAGATAGTTGGGCTGGTCGTAGATCGAGAAGAAGAACAGGTCGGGCGTGACGCCGGTGCTTGCCGCCTGTCCAGGGCAGTTCATGTTGGGAACCAGCGTGACGTTGTCGGCGGCCAGGTGGAAGCCCTGCGCCCAGTCGTCCCAGCTGCTTGTGTACGTGAAGTCAACCAGCTTCAGCGTCGACGTCACTCCGTCGCTGGCGATGCCCTCCTGGTACAGATTGATCCGGACGTCGGGCACCAGGGGTTCCCACTGCGTCTGGACCAGCAATTGAGGATCGTCAAAAGGCCGCGTCGAGGCATAGACCACGTGGCCCTTGATGCCGCCGTTTTCCCCCGCCGCGTACGGCTCCTTGCCGAACTCGACGAAGCTGTTCTGGCCGGGGAAGCCCTGCCAGCCTTCCACGCCGCCCATCCAGGGGTTGTCAATACGGCCCGACGACAGGATCGTCGAGCAGCTCGTCGTTGCAGGTGTGGTTCCGGCCGCCGGCGTCGTTGTGCAGGCGCTCGGCGGATCGCTGGTGGCGGGGCCATTCTGAATCGACTTGCCGGTGCAATCCGCGTTCGCGCAATACACCGAGCCGGGGACGCGCAGAGCCGTCGGCAGCGAGATGGTTTCGGCGGTGTTGGCCAGGTTCTTGGCAATCATCGAGTTGCCGCACGGCGGATAGCCGGTGGTGCTATTTGTAGCACTCCCGCCAGACGTTCCCATCGTGCAGGTTCCATCCACCGGGCCGCCCACGTCATACACCACGTGCGTGCCCGTGTTCTTGTAGCGGGTCACATCGGTTTCCACCGTGTACCAGCTGAACAGCGGGAAGGTCTCGTTGAAGTTGGCGGTGCCGGTGAAGTCCGTCACCAACAGATTCTCCAGGCTGCCGTCGCGCAGGCGGACCGCAACGTTGGCGAACGAAACGCCGTCTTCGGTCGACTGCGAAACGCCGTCCTTGTTGTCGTCCATGAACGTGCGCGTGTAGAGGTTGGTCTCCCACTGCGTCGTTGCCACGTCGCCGATGTTTGTCGTGGTGGCCACGCCATTGCTGTTCAGCGCCACCGGGGTCGACAGGCCGTCCACCAGCAGGTCGTTCCACTGGTCGAAGACCGTGAGCCGCCAGTCGCCGTCCGGAAGACCGGTCAGCGTAAAGGTGCCGTCGTTGTTGCACTTCGCGAACGCGAAGTCTTCGCCGTCAGGATCGCCAAAGCTCACGTAGCACTGGGTCCAGTAATACGTGTCGTGCGATCCGCTGCTGTACAGCCGCTCGTCCGGCGTACGGCTCAGGTGCTCGCCCGTCACGCGGCCGGTCAGCGTGTTCACGCAGTTCTTGATGCCCGAGAAGTTCGGGTCTGTGTTGTTGCAAACGTAGGGGTGACGGTCGTTGATGATCTTCGGGTTGGCGAAGCCGATCGTCACGTGATACGAAGCCGGCCCATACTCCTGGAAGTAGCCGGGCTCGCCCACGCGTACGAACGAGTCATGCGCCTTCTGGCCGTCCAGCGTGTTCGTCTGGAGCCACTCCTCACCGCGAGCGATGCGATCCGCCCCCGGCGTTGCAATCACGCCCCAGCGTCCCGGCATCAGGTTCTTCACCAGCGCCTGGCCCGCCAGAGGCGACAAGGTGATTCCATCCGACTCGAACTTCGGGCAAGTCACAATCATGCCCGTAATACCCGTAGCCGTCGGATCCGAGGTCAGCGTTGTCGGGCTTCCCGCCGTCGTCGCGCTCAACTCGTTGGTTCCCACCGGGCAGGCATCCAGACCATTGTTGGGGTCCTTCGTTCCCGCCAGGCTGTTGGTCAGCGGCTGGTTGAACATGTCATACGTCATCTGGCCGGTGAAGTCGCCATTGCCGCCCATCGCGTCCCAGAGGTGAATCTGGAAGCCGCCAAGGCCCGGCTCATTGGGCGAGATCACATCCACGCCGCCGCCGCCATCCTGCTCGCCGTTCAGCGGGAAGTCGTCTTCAAACACCATGATCGACAGCTCGCCCGGAGGCAGCGGCGTCGGCTGCGTAACCACCGTCACTGTCCCATAGGTCGCATTGCAGCTCGTCGCCGGAGGCGTCGGGGTGCACAGAATCGGAATCGGCGCGCCGCCCATCCCGTGACCGCAGGTCGCGCCATTGGCGTTTGCCGACCCCTGTTGGCAATCCGCTCCGCCAAAGCCCGCCACGAACGGATCCGAAGCGTCGCCCGGCAGAATCGAAACGTAGTAGCGCTTCGAAGGATCCAGCGCCACCTGTCCCGGAAGAACCGTCGTCATACCCGCCTGCGTAGGATCAGGCCGGCACACGCCGTTGCTCACGTCGCAAACCACCGGGCTTCCCAGCACCGTCTGGCCCGCCTCGCAGCTCTTCGGCCCCGTGCAGCCTTGCGCCACAAACGGCATATGGCTGGTGTGGAAGTTGGTGCCCAGCGTCGGAACAATCCCGCTCGCGCCCCAGCTCGGGCACTTCGTCTTGTCCGGAGGATTCGTCGCGCACGCCGGGTTCACGTAGAAGGTGCGATCCTCCTCGATGATCCAGCGATAATCCGTGATCTGCGTCGTCTTGTCCTGGCCATCCAGCACGTTGAGCGTCAGCCCGCTGCCCGCCGGGAACGACAGGTTCACCGTCGTATCCGTGCTGTGCAGCGTCTGCGAGTTCATCGCCTGGAAGGTGAACGAGTAGCTCCCCGCGCTCGGGGCCACCGCCGTGAATCCGCCATTCACATCCGGCAGAATCTTCAGCGTGCTTCCCTGCGGCAGCTTGATGGTGTTCACGTCCACCGTCAGTGGCAATCCATTCTTGTCCGAGCACGCTGCCAGAACACCAGGTGTCTTCGCGGCCAGATACGTGGCCATCGTCGAGTTCCAGGTGGACGACGCGCAGGTAATCGTGTCCGCGGCAAGCGTCGACGCACCCAGCGTCACCGTCGCCGTGACTCCGGACGAACATTGACCCGCCGCCACCGTCCCGTTCGCGCAGTACGTGAACGTATCGGTGCTCGCCGTGCCCGTCGGTGTGTACGTGAACGTTCCGTTCCGGTTCAGCACCACCGTGCCGTTGGTCGGCGCCTGCAACAGCGCCACACCGTAGACGTTGATGTCGTTGGCGATCACGCCCTTGCCCGGGTCAGAGATCACCAGCGGCGGACAGGGAGCCGCCGTGCACACATTCGAGAGCCCGTTGTACGTGTCGTTGATAGCCTGCGCTGCCTTGAACGCCGGGTTCGACGGCAGCGTGCCGCCGTTGATCCCGATGTACGCGATCATGCCGCCATCATGTCCCACCGCGTTGCTCGACAAGCTCAACTCGCGATCGAACACCGCCAGCGCATTGGGGTAGGTCGCAATCGTCCCCGTGCTCGAGGTCTGCTCGCCGTTGATCAGCACATCGAACGTCTTGCCCGCGGCCATGAAGACTTCGCTCTTGATCTTGGGCACGCCCGGCAGAACATTGCCGTCTTCGGCGATAACCTTGAAGCCGGTCACGAGGGGATTGGTGCCGCCCGTCGCTCCCGCCACCTGCGATCCCACGATCGACGGAACGTGCATCTTCAGCCCGGCGTTCACCAGGCGAACCAGCACTGTGCCGGTCGTCGATGCGGCCGGCGCAATGTTCGGCGTTACCGCCATCACGGAACCGATCGCGTTCGTCTTGTTAAACGGCACGCCGTTGATGGTGTAGTACAACGGCGAGTAGTTGACCGCCGGCGGATAGCAGGTGCCGTAGTTGGTTGAGGCCGGATTGCCGCATTGGTTCGGCTGGCCCGACCACACGTTGAATTCGCTGAAGCCGTTGGTGTTCACCGCAAGATTGACCGCGGTGTTCTGCACCGGATCGATTTCGCCCAGCGCCAGCGCCACCTCGCCGTCATATCCCGCTCCCGCGGCGCACGTTGCTGCCGTCGCCGGAGCCACCGCGCCCACCGGATACGCGCATCCTGCCGCTGTCTCCGTGCCCGACGTCGCTGTTGGCGGCTGCGTCACCACAAGCACGCCGTACAAGCCCATCGGCACTTGGATCGAAGGGTGTGTGCCCGACTCGATCAGGTAGGTGCCCGGCTTCAGAGCCGGCCAGGTCAGCGTGGTTGTTGCGCCCGCCGCAACCTCGGTGCCGAACGACTGCACGCGCGGTCCCTGCGGAGGAGGCGTGAACGAAGGAGAGGTCCCCACCGTCGCCCAGGTCACTGCATTGGTGCTCAGCTGCGAGTGATCTGGACTCACCGCGCAGGTCGAGCCGGTAGCCGAGGTCGTTGCCGAACCCGAGGGTTGGCAGCTCGCGGTCACAGAGCCCAGGCCGCCGCCCACCTGGCCCACGATCATCAGCGACGTGGGAATGGTGTTGGCCGTCGCTCCCACCGTCGTCGGCGTGAAAGTCAGGTTGTTGGTCAGGCTGATGCTCAGGCTGGCCGTGCCGGTCGCGTCCGTGGGAACCGTGATCACGATCGGCGACCAGGCCGTCGGCGACGGCGCTGCGGCCAGCGAGGGATTCAGCGAATTACACGTCGCGTTGCTCGCGCCCGTTCCGCAGAAGTATCCCCACATCGGCACGTTCGAACCGTCTGGCATCGTCGCAGTCGCGGGACCGGCCGTGATGGCCACCACCCCCTGCGTCTGCGCCTTCGCCATCCCCGCTGCAAGCAGGAGAACAGTAGCTCCCTGAACAGCTCGCTTCAGAATCGCTTTGAGATAGGACATTCGCATTTCTGTTCTCCTCGCCTATTTGTTTTCGTCAATCACGAATTCCCGGGAGTCAACCAGCATCATCATCAGCATTCCCCCCGGAAATACGTTGTTGGTGGTGATCTCGCGCTCATTATGCGAGTGCCACATGTATGCCCAGCCGCGCTCATTCCCCGGATTCGCCTGGATATTCGAAGGCTGCAGCGGTGTGCAGAGCGAGTCCGCCGGATTGCCCGCCGTCGTGCCCCCGTTGTTCGTCAGGCAGGCCTGCGTGCCGCCGCCGCGGATCGAAGCATCCGGCCCCAGGTAAGGCGTGCCGCCATACCACGGACCGTTGGTCAGAATGTTCGGATTCGGCAGCGTCACAGGACCGCCACCCGGAACATCGCCAATCGGATTGGCTTCGACCGGCTTGTTGTGGTCTTGGCACCACTCGAAATAGTTGATCGCCGCGGGCGCCCCGGTGTTATATCCGTTCGCGTCCGGAGTGCACGGCAGCTTCGCGCTCGCATCAGCCGAGCTCGGATTGTGGCCGTACGCGTCCCAGTTCAATCCGCGCCCGGTGAAGTAGAAGATTCCGTCGAAGGCCTCGCCCGGCGTCGTGTCCGTGTTGAACATCAGCAGTCCGGCGAGATTGTTGCCGTCGGGTGCGAGCTGCAGATTTCCATCGCGCGCCAGGATGCGCACATGATTGGCGTGCTCGTGGAACGGATGCTGCCAGCGCCCCTGCCCGATCGAGCGGATCAGCGTCATCTCGCCCGGATGCATATGCGGATCGCCGTTGTACGGCTGATGCGGATACTCCGGAGCGTAGTTCGCGTCCATCAGGTCAGGCATCGACCGGCCGTTGATCACGAAGTACGCGGGATGATAGGGCTCCGTCGGCACCTGCAGCTGGCAGCCGTTGGCGCCCGCCGTGCAGCTGCCCAGCGCCGTCACCTGCGCCAGAGCTTCGTTGTGGATCCGCGGATCCATCTCCGCCCACTGGAACAGGTACTCGCGGTCATAGCAGGTCTTGGGGTTGTCGTACGCCGAGGCCGCCAAACGGAAATCCGCCTCGTTCCACGCCGCCTTCGCCTTCGCGTTGTTGCCGGGATTGGTCGCCGGCAGCCCTCCCGTGGTCAACGTTCCGCAGGCCGCCGTCACTGTCGCGTTGCCCGTGGGCAACACGATCACCGCGCCATACAGCCCCATCTCCACCTGCAGATCGCCCTGCGTTCCGCTGTAGTAGGCATGCGTGCCCGGCGAGTTGGCCACGAAGGTGTACGTCACCGTTCCGCCGTTGGCCGCCTCCTGGGTCAGTACCCCCGCCGTGCCTCCTGTTGCGGTCACGTTGAACCCGGGGAAGAGAATCGACGTGTTCCCGGCAGGAGCCGGCAGATTGTTGGTCAGGTTCACAGTTACCGTCTGCCCCTCGGTCACAATCAGCGTCGGTCCGGGAACCTGCATCGTGGGACATGTGGCGCCGACCATCGCCGCAGGCGCAAATCCCGCCGGCGCCCCGTTGCATCCATACCCCCACGCGTAGACCTGCGCCCCGTCGGGCTGGTTCAGAAACGCCGTTTGGGCTGTGAGGTTGAAGGTTGGACCCGTAATTCCAGGAGCAGCAGCGTGAGCCGCGTCCGCCAGGAACAGAGCCAGCGTCGCCGCAACAAACATTCGTGCGACCGAGATGATCTTTCTCATTTTGGTTACGCTCATTGCTGCTCTCCTAGTTGCAGGTGTTGCCAAAGGTGTCGTTAACCGTCATGCCGCTGTTCGCCGGTGCCGCACCGCTGATGCTGTTGCACACGTGAACCACCGTCATCAGCCCGCCGAAGTTCTCCTGGTCGTTCGAAAGATGGTCCAGGTTCGGGGTGTAGAGGTAGAACGTGCTGCCCGCCGGATAAAGCGTCGTGTTGCTCGCGTCGAGAATCACATCCAGCGATTCGCCGCCGCCCAGCGTGATGGAGTTGGTGTAGAACTCCATGTTGTTGCCCGCCTGGTCGCGCAGCAGCTTGGCATTGAATCCAACTTCCTTCATCGGAATTCCCAGCGACGCCAGCGTCTGGTACTCCGAGACATCCAGGTCCGCGATGCGCAGAAGCGCCTTGCCGCCAAACGGGATGTTGATGATCGAGGGCAGAGGCTGCGAGTAGTGCATCCGGCCGTCAGAGGTCTCGGTCGCCATCGGTCCCGGCGTCGTCGTGTCGGGATAGCTGCGCCCGTTGAGCAGGAAGAACTTGTCCTTCATGTCCACGAAGCCTTCCGGGTTGAACGTCATGCCCACGAAGTGGAAGTTGGGATCGAAGCCGTGAATCTGCAGCGGGTACTCCACGTCGTACGCCGTGGACCCGTCGCCGTCGTTGTAGGCATACTTCTGCGGGTTGCCCAGCTTGTCCTTGCCCTGCGTCGCACCGGTGTTGACTGCCGGGGTCACCGCGCTGCACAGGATGTCCGCCGCGGGATTGCACACCGTGCGAAGATCAACCGTCTGCCCCACAACCTGCCCGTTCTGCAGTTGAAGGCCCGTGTACAGGCTCGTTCCCTGCGGCAGGCGGTTCTGGCGGGGACGAACGTACAGCTGCCCGACCATGCCCATCTGCAGGTGCTCGGGAGGCGTGATGTGGCAATGCCAGAAGTACGTGCCCGCATCCGGCGCCAGGTAGTAGTACGTGAAGCTGCCGCCGATGTTGATCGCCACCGAAGCGTCCGGCACGCCGTCATACACCGACGAGGCGTTGGGATAGCCGTGGAAGTGAATCGTGTGCTGCTCGAAAAGATCGGGGCGCATGATCATGCCCACGTTGGTCAGCGTCAGGAAGAGCTCATCGTCTTCGTCAAACGCCACCAGCGGAGCCGGGATGCTCCCGTTCATCACGCCCACGTCCATGATCTGCCGCGGATCAACGTGCCCGTCGATCATCGGAGGCAGCGAGGCCACCGCGGTCGCCGATTCGTTCTGCGCTGCCAGTCCGGTGAAGCCCGGAAGTGTGAACGTGAACACCTGGTTCGCCGTGAACCCGTAGTTCGTCACGCCCGCAGCGTTGGCTGTGCCGGCCGCCGGCACCGGGGCGGGGAAGCCCACGCTGGACACCGTCCACGTTCCGTCAAAGCCGCCCTTCGAGGGAAGACCCGTTCCGCTGATGACGACCGTGTCTCCCACCCCGACTCCGAGAGGTGCGTTCAACTGCACCGTCACCCGGTTCGGCGTGGCCGACGTCTTCGCGTCCTCCTCGATATCGAACACGCTTACGATGTTCGCGATGTCCGGCTCAAGACCGACCGACCCGTTGAAGCTGAATCCAGTCGTCGAATTCGCGGCCGGCCACGTCGGCCAGGTTCCCGCCACGATCCCATCCGTGGTCGCCGGGTCGCCAGGCAGAAACGTCCCCGTGTACTGCTGGTTGAACGTCGCCGGAAACTCCGTTCCAGGCTGCCCGTTCGCGATATCCGCCAAACCCGAGAGTGGGCCGAAGGAGAACATGAACGTCTGCGTTCCGTTGGCCATGGTCGAGTAACCGTCGCCGCCGGACACTTGCTGGCACTTGATGGCACCATTCAGATTCGCCGAGGGAACGAGATATCCATTGGTGCCCGCAACCAGTGTGGTCGGGCCCGCGTAGGCCGGTTCGCCGTTATTGCCCAAGGGCGCCAGAGAACTGGGGTGTGTGATGGTGCTGGTGGGGCACTGAACTCTGAACGATTGTGCGCTTACCGTGACAGCAAACGTTCCAAACATAAGCACCGAGAGAGACAGAATGGTGCGCGCGATTCTGCTCGACATGCCTTCTCCTCCTACCGCTGACGACGTCACGCTGTTTTTCGCTGAGGGGGTATTGCCGCCGTCTTATCCTGGGGATCAGTGTTTTCGGCGAAGGCCCTTTTTCGAGTTGCCTTTGCGCAAGGAATGTCAGGAATCGAACCAATCTGTTAATTTTTCTTCGTTTGCGTAAATCGGAACCAACAAACGACGGCCCTCGCAGAGCAGAGGCAATGCTCGCATCACAAGCACTCAAAGCCCCCACATTCCTTAATCCCGGGACTGATTGAGCGCACAAATGAATGCTTGTGGAAGCTGCAAGTGATCGCACGGCCTTCGCTGCGACTGCTTGTGCAACTGACCGCTTGCTACTCATCGCGTTCGGCCGCGTGCCTGCACTTCGTGACTCGCATCACTGCGAATGCTGCCGCGTTTACCCTTGCGAATGCACGTCGCATTGCACCGGTTTGCAGCAGCTTCGGGGAGTGTTTCAGGGGAGATTTAGCGGCCGTCGTAGACGCAGCCGCTCGTGCACGTCTCGCGCACGATCACGCGCTGCAGGCCGGGAAGATCCGGCGCCAGGCGCGTCCAGATCCAGCGCGCAAGATTCTCGCTGGTGGGATTCTCCAGCCCTTCTACATCGTTCAGGCACCGATGGTCGAGCTGGTCTTCAATCGTTTGAAACGCGGCTTTCAGATCGGCGAAGTCCATCACCCATCCCAGCCGCTCATCCACCGGACCGCTCACCGCAACCTGCACGCGGAAGCTGTGCCCATGCAGGCGGCGGCACTTGTGCCCCTCTGGAACGTTGGGCAGCCAGTGCGCGGCTTCGAGCGTGAACTCCTTGAAGATCTCCATCGCTACGGGATCCCCACAATCTTGTGCGTCTGCAGGCTCAGCCGCCAGTGCGGATGTTCCATGCAATAGACCGCCGCGCGTGCCGTATTGGCGCTGCGCTCCGGCCCGTCCATGGGTTGTAAAAAGAAGTTCCGAAATGCAAGATCCTCGAACATCGCAGGCTCCGCGTTTCTCTGTGGGAACACCAGCTTCAGCTCATCGCCGCTGCGCTGCACCAGCTCCGCACCTGCCTTCGGGCTCACGCAGATCCAGTCGATTCCCGCCGGCGCCGCGACCGTCCCGTTGGTCTCCACCGCCACCTCGAATCCGCGCGCGTGCAACGCCTCGATAAGGGGCGGATCGAGTTGCAGCAGCGGTTCGCCGCCGGTGCATACGACGAGCTTGCCGCGTCCGGATCCGCTGCCGCGCCACTCCTGCGCGACCGCATCGGCGAGCGCTTCGGAGCTCTCGAAGCGGCCGCCGCCTGGGCCGTCGGTGCCCACAAAGTCGGTGTCGCAGAAGCGGCAGACCGCGGTCTTGCGGTCGGCCTCGCGGCCCGACCAGAGGTTGCAGCCGGCGAAGCGGCAGAAGACGGCCGCCCGCCCCGCCTGCGCGCCTTCGCCCTGCAGGGTGTAAAAGATCTCTTTGACCGCGTAGCTCATGCCGCTCCGGAAGCGCTGCGCGCGCGCAAAGGGTCTTCCAAACCGTTGTCGCGGAAGCCCTTCTGGCGAAGCAGGCAGGAGTCGCACTGGCCGCATGGGACGCCGTGCTCGTCCGGGTCGTAGCAGCTGCTGGTGAGGCTGTAGTCGACGCCCAGAGCCAGGCCGCGCTGGATGATCTGGGCCTTGGTGAGCTGGATCAGCGGCGCGTGGATCTTGAGCTTCTGGCGGCCTTCCACCCCGGCCTTGGTGGCGAGATTGGCCAAGGTCTCGTAGGCGGCGATGAACTCCGGGCGGCAATCGGGGTAACCGCTGTAATCCAGGGCATTTACGCCGATGAAGACATCCTGGGAGCCGAGCACCTCGGCCCAGGCGAGGGCGAAGGAGAGGAAGATAGTGTTGCGGGCGGGCACGTAGGTGACCGGGATGCCGACGCCCATGTCGGTGCTGCTGCGGCCTTTGGGAACGGCGATGTCGCTGGTGAGGGCGGAGCCGCCGAAGACGCGGAGGTCGATGCGGGCGACGCGATGCGCGGCGACCTTGAGGGAGGCGGCAACCCGTTCAGCCGCCTGGAGTTCCCAGCGGTGGCGCTGGCCGTAATCGAAGGAGAGGGCGTGCACGGCGAAGCCCTCGGAGGCGGCGATCGCGGCGACCGTGGCGGAGTCCAATCCGCCGCTCAGGAGGACGACGGCGGGTTTTGGGGAGGCTTCGACCATCCTCTTCGATGTTAAAGCAAGGGGTTGGATTGCATTCATTGTGGTGCAATCCGGTTGATCTTCGAAAGGGAGAAGGAAGCGAAGATGGAGAGGAGAGGGCGGATCCTTCTCAGGCGGACAAGCGCGCGGCATCCTTCGCTGCCTCTTCGCCTTTGTGTCTGTTTTTTACCGCAATTCCGTAGTAAATGGCTACCCTATATGTAGTAAAACGATTGAATTGGTCCGATTCTCGGCGGCTGCCCGGGATCGTGCCAGACTGAAGACCGGCTGGGGTGGGTTCGCGGTATCCCAGGTCTCCAACAGCGGGAGACCTGGGATACCCCTGGTCGTGCCCGGGTAAGGGCAAAGGACCAAGCGCGAAGGCCTTGAGACTGCAGCCTAATTGTTGAAGGACCAGAGCTGATCGGCGGCGCCTGTGACCGTCTCCTGGTCGAGGCCCGTCCCGTTCAGCAGAGAACTGGAGCGGCTGCCGGAGGTTTCCGCAGGAACGCCCAAAGCCAGGCCGCTCCTCTGGCTCAACAACTCGTAATTGCCGTTGCCCATGCTCACCACCTTCCAGATCTGGTTGGAGGTGTTGGACCAGGGCCACTGGTCGATCTGGGCTCCGGAGCTTGTCGATCCTCCATACACGTCCATCGCCAGGCCGCTGTACGCGCTGGTGATGGAGATGTAGTTGTTCCCCAGATTCGTCACGGTCCAGGTCTGGTTGCTGCCGCCGTTGGTCGGCCACATATCCAGGAAGGCTCCATTGGTCTTGCTGAATGCGGGGTCGTCGAGCACCAGGCCGGTCTGATAGTTGGAGATGACGTAGTTGCCGTTGGCGATCAGGTTGGCCGTATTAGTTGAGGCCTGCGGGATGACAACAGCAACCGAAGTGTACGCCGGCACGGAAATGGTGAAGGTGTTGCCCACTCCGCTGATGGAACTGGAGCTGATGCCGGAGTTGGGCGTGTTGGCTCCTGGGGAGAAGTTGGCGTTGCCGAAGGTGTATTTCGTGCCGCTTGTGGAGAGCGAGCCACCAGAGACACTGACGGAAACGTTAGTGCTGTTGTTGGGATCGTCATTGATGAGGACGATGCTGACCTGCCCGTCCGAGCGCCGCACGCCATGGGCGCGCAACAGGGAATTGGAGGAACTGGCGGAGACCAGCCGGTCTCCGGGGCGAGCAACGATGGAATCGAACTGCACGCCATACCATGGGCCGTCCGGCGTGTTCGCCGAGGAATTCTCGAAGACCCCGCTATTCAACTCCTGATACTCGACGTTCGACGCTCCCTGTTCGAACCAGGAGAGGAACTCGTCGGCAGTGAAGAGATAGGGGAAGAGTCCACCGTTGCGGCTTGCCGCCGTCTCGGTCACCAGAATCTGAATCTGGCTCCCATTGCCGAGCGTGTAGTACTGCTGGATCGCGGACCGGAAGGTGGAGATCTCGGAACTGACCGTCGACGGGGCAGCCAGAACCTGCGCATCGGTTCCGCCGGGATACCAGTGATCGATCACGAAATCCAGCGTGTAGCCGGTGCCCTGGAGGCCGCTGGAGATGGCCTGCAGCACGCCTTGGTTCCAGCCCGGAACCCAGGGAGACGTGCTGAGGAATACGCCGCACTTGATATTGGGATCAACCGCCTTCATGGCCTTGATGAAGGCCGCGGCGTTGGTTCCGTAAGCCGAGGGAGAGAGCGCCGGGTTGCCCTGGCGAGCCGACGCCGATTGATTCAATACGTGCAGATCGTACTCCCAGTTCCCGCTGGCGTAGTAGCCGTTGCCGTAGATCTCGTTGCCGATCTCCCAATACACAATGCCTTCGTTGTTGGCGATGTTGGCGTACTGCACCCAGTTCGCGGCTTCACTGGTGGTGGCCGGACCGTTGTTGGTTGTGTTGGACCCATAGTTGATGGTGATGACGCCTTTGGCTCCGGAGGGCTTAATCAGGTCGGCGATCCAGTTGTCGAACGTATCTCCGGCGGCAAAGTAGCCGCCGGCGTTCAGCGTGTTGTCGCTGCCGCTGATGAAGTTGAAGATGTCGGCATACGAACCGCCGGGGTAACGGATGGCATTGAATCCGCCTGTTTTCAGTGCGGCTCCAAGTCCCTGGTTGGTCATGTAGCCGTCGTAGACCGACGAGTCCACGCCATAGCCTCCCTGGGACGGGACGCTGCCCATGGCCGACGAGGTATTGACGCTAACCGTGGCGGAGGTCTGCGCCTTCGCGGGGGAAGCGGCGAACCCGCAGCCGAGCAGAACGGCGACGAGAGCAAAGGTACGGAGGCTGCACGAGCGTGCAGGTTGCTGGGACGAGTACAGGGGGGTCCTCATCATGAGAAAAACGATTCCTTTCCGAATCGGGATGACCGGATGTCCGGTCTTTTATTTGTCGTCGATCGCCAGGACGAGGTGCCGGGCACCGACAACGGGGATGAGTAGACTTCGTCTCCCTGTTTCTGGGGAAGGTTAAAGATGTACGAAGTTGTACGCAGGGCCGTCCGCTGGCGTAGTTTTCAAAAACCAAAGGCTTTAGTTTGGACTATTTAACAGAACTGGTACGCAGTTCACAGCAGGTTCAACCCGGCGGTGATTCGCGACTGGCGGCAAGGGGGTTTGGGGCAAGGTGCGAGAGCAAAAAAGTGTTCCATCCGGCGAAGTTGACTCGCGGGTGCAGGCGGCGACGATTTCGGGGAAACCTTTCGCCGTGGGAGGCACCGCCGGATGGATGCTGATACTGTCGTCGCGAGCCCCGATTCCCCTCCTTATATAAGGTAGGCCGCCGGCGAAGACCGGCTCCCAGGGGATTGAGGCTAGACGATCTTCAGGGCGATGGCGTACTCGCAGGGTTTTTCCGGCGGCATCTTTACGGTGAGTCCCTGCTCATCCTGGGCCCAGTCCAGTTTGCCTTTGAAGCCGAGAAGTTCCACGTTGCGGATCTTTGGAGGCGCCAGGGAGCTGCTGGTGGCGAGGGGCTTGATGAGGGCAAGGTTTTGCGGCCAGCCCATGAGGAAGGCGTAGAGGGTATCGCCTTTGGTGGTGAAGCGTACCTCTTCGGCGGTGAGGTCGGTGCGGCTGGACTCGTTGAAGCGGGTGCCGCCCGCGGCGGGCGGGGCGCCGGCGACGGGACCGTCGCCAAAGATCTTCCAGGGACGGGTTCCGTAGATTGCCTCGCTGTTGACGGCCATCCACTTGGTGATCTCTTCGAGGATGACGGACTCTTCGTAATCGAGCTGTCCGCTGTTGGGGAGGGGGAAGTTGAGGAGGAGGTTGCCGTTGCGGCTCACGATGTCGACGAGCATGTCGATGACGTATTTCGGCGACTTGTAGCGGGCCTCGCGGTTGTAATGCCAGTCGCCGATGCAGGTGTCGGTTTGCCAGGGGTTGGGCTGGATGCCGGCGGCGACGCCGCGCTCCCAATCGAGCACGCAGGTGCCGACCTGGCAGTCGCTGGGCAGCTTGCTGAAGTAGACGGCTTCGGAGCGGCCGCCGCGGCGGCGGGCATCGATGTTATAGAGGTTGGCGACGAGGGCGAGGCCGTATTCCTCGAAGAAGATGTCGCCGTCGGAGTAGAGCAGGTCGGGCTGGTACTTGTCGGTGAGGTCTTTGATGCGGTTGAAGTAGTGCTGCTGCCAGGCGGCGGGGGCCTGACGATCGTTGAGGAGACGGTCGCTGTAGGGGTACAGCGGGGGAAATTCGTGGTAGAGGTCGGCGTATGCGGGATTGGCGCCGTCGTAGGGGACGCCCGCGAGCGGGCCGGTGGTGTCGCTCATGTGCGAGGTGCAGAACCAGTGATAGCCAGGGGCGAGATGATCGCTGACCGCGAAGCGGAGGCCGTGCTTTTCGGCGGCGGCTTTGAATTCGCCGACGATGTCGCGCCTGGGGCCGGTGGCTACGGCGTTCCAGCGGGGCTGATGTTTTGAGTTCCACAGGTCGAAGCCGTCGTGGTGGACGGCCATGCTGCAGAAGTATTGCGCGCCGGCCTTCTTGTAGAGGCCGAGCAGGTGATCGGGATCGAAGCGCTCTGCCTTCCAGAGGGGGACGACGTCTTTGTAGCCGACGCGGGTGGGGTGGCCGTAGGTTTTGACGTGGTACTCGTACTGCTTGCTGCCCTGGATGTACATGTTGCGCGCGTACCAGTCGCCGTATTCGAGGGCGGACTGCGGACCCCAGTGAGCCCATATGCCGAATTTGGCGTCGCGATACCAGTCGGGCACCTGCCATTCGCGGAGGGATTCGCGGGTGGGCTTGAAGGGGCCGGGGGCGATTTCGAGCGTGGCGGGGGAGGATTGGGCGCGGGCGGTGCGAGAGAGGAGAGCGGGGGCTCCTGCCATGAGCGCGAGCGCTCGTCTGCGGCTGATTCTCATTGGGGTGTTTGCCTCGGAGATTTTGACTCGCGCCAGTCTACTTTAACGATAACTGGAATGTCACGGACAGATTCGGGGTGGGCATCTTCCGGCTGTTAGCTTTCGTATGCCCAGCTACCCCCCACCCCCCCCCCTTTGGTGCACCAGATTTGGTGCAATTCGAGGTCGGTTCCTCCCCCCCAGTTTCGGGATTCAGCGAAACGCTGCCATGGAAAAGAACTTTTGAGGCAACACAGCCCCTCTGGTTCCTGGGAACCTCTGCCGAGTATGCTCCGGTTGCGGGAGGATGCTTGTGACTGCGATCACGATTGGCGGTGAGGCGAAGAGGGCCCAGGGTGGCAGCCGCAATGGGCATCACGAAGATCTCGCCTACCACACGCGGCACTGCTTCGCATGTACCTCGGCGTCTCCTGCTTTGCAGCCGAAGGCTTTCTGGAACTCGGGCATATTGGCGACCACGTTATTGACGCGCAGGAATGGCGCGGAGTGCGGGTTGGTGAGGATCAGTGTGCGGATGGCCTCGGGGCGGATCTGGTCGCACCAGCCGGTGGCGAAGGCGATGAAGAAGCGCTGCAGGTTGGTGCGGCCGGCGGCGTCTTTGTCGTCGAGGGACTTGCCTTGCTGCTTGAGGTCTTCGCTCAAGGCGGCGAGGGCGAGATAGATGCCGCCGTTGTCAGCGGTGTCTTCGCCCTGGGTGAGCTTGCCGTTCTGCTCGACGCCGGCGATGCCGGGGACGGGGCCGGTGTACTCGTGGGCGATGCAGGAGCCGCGCTGCTCGTATTGTTTGGCGTCTTCGGGGGTCCACCAGTCGCGGAGATTGCCTTTGACGTCGAACTTGCGGCCCTGGTCGTCGAAGTCGTGGGTCATTTCGTGGCCCATGATGGCGCCTTCGGCGCCGTAGTTGAGCACGTCGTCGGCAGCGGCGTCGAAGAACGGAGGCTGGAGCATGCCGGCGGGGAAGTTGATGGTGTTGGTCTGCGGGTCTTCATAGGCGTCGACGGTTGGCGGGGTCATGACCCACTGTTTGCGGTCGAGCGGGTGGCCGATGAAGGCGAGTTGGCGCTTGAGCTCGAAGGCGGTGGCGCGTTCGACGTTGGCGAGGTAGCTGTCGCGGGAGATGGAGAGGGAGCTGTAGTCGATCCAGTTGTCGGGGTAGCCGATCTTTTCGATGACGGCGGCGAGCTTCTGGTGCGCCTCCTTCTTTGTGGTGGCTTGCATCCAGGAGACGGAGTCGATGTCGCGGCCCATGGCGGACTCGATGTCCTTGACCATCTTGAGGGCGCGGGCCTTGCTCTCAGGGGGGAAGACCTGGGCGACGTAGACCTGTCCGAGGGCTTCGCCCATGTAGTGATCGACGGCGATGGCACAGCGGCGCCAGTCGGGATCCTGCTGTTGCTGGCCGAGGAGGGTCTTCAGGAGTTCGAAGGAGGCATCGCGCCAGGCCTTGCCGAGCGGGGGCGCGGCGGAGCGAAGGGTGTGGAAGCGGAGGTAGAGCTTCCAGGTGGCGAGGTCTTCGGCGGTGAGGAGCTTGTTGAGGGTGCGGAAGAAGTCGGGAGATGAGACCTCGTAGAGGGGGACCTGGGGGGCGTTGAGGCCGCGCAGGTAGGCGTCCCAGTCGAAGGCGGGGGTGAGCGCTTTGAGGGTGGCGAGGGTGTAGCGGTTGTTGACCTTGTTGGGATCGCGGCGGGTGATGTTATCCATGTGCGACTGGGCCATGGCGGTTTCGACGCGCAGGATGGTGGCGGCATCGCGGGTGGCGTCGGCGTCGCCAACTCCGGTGAGTTTGAGGAGGGAGACGATGAAGGTGACGTACTGGTCGCGGATCTTTTTGGAGTCGTCGTCGGATTTGAGGTAGAAGTCGCGGCCGGGCATGCCGAGTCCGCCCTGGTCGACGCCGGCGACGACGCGGCTGACGTCGTTGTAGTCGGCGCCGGGGCCGTAGCCGAGGAGGGCGACGTTGGTCTGGTTGTCGGAGCCCTCCCAGGCGCGGCCGAAGGAGGAGTGGATGAGGGCGAGGGTGGCGGCGATGTCGCGCTTGTCTTTCATGGCGCTGATGCGCTCGAGGATCGGCTGGATCTCGGCGAGCTCGCCTTCGGCGGGCTGGTTCATGCAGCTGGCGTAGAAGTCGCCGATCTTCTGCTCGTTGGGAGAGCGAGCGGGGTCGGGAGCCTTGTTCTTTTCGAGGATCTGGTGGAGGACGGCGCGGTTCCAGTTCTGGAGCTCTTCGGCGGGGCCCCACCAGATTTCGTCGGGAGGGATGGGGTTGGCGGCGTTGATTTTGCCGCATACATATTGATAGAAGTCGGCGCAGGGGCTGACGGAGGGGTCGACGTTGGTGAGGTCGACGTGGGGGAGTTTGGGCAGGGAGGCGTCGGTCTGGGCCAGGCAGTGGGAGAGGCAGCCGAGGGCGAGGAGCAGGGAGGCGGGCAGCGTCGATCTCATGGGGACTCTCCGTGAAGTGGGGTGAGCACAGAGGACTGCACCAGGTATGGCAACAGGGACGGCACATGATACCGCGAATGGGTGGTCTGCGCGCCCGGGATGAGATCAGGCGGGGCGGTGGCGACGGGGCTCAGACCAGCGGGACGCCTTCTGTCCCGACGTAGAGGGAATAGAGGGACTGGCTGGCCGTCATGAAGAGGCGATTGCGCCGCGCGCCGCCGAAGCACAGGTTGGCGCAGGTCTCGGGGAGGTGAATCTTGCCGATGAGGGCGCCGTCGGGGGCAAAGACGTGCACTCCGTTGAAGGCGTCGCCGGCCCACCCGGCGGCGGACCAGACGTTGCCGTCGACGTCGCAGCGGATGCCGTCAGAGAAGCCCGGCGCCATGTTGACGAACATGCGTCCGTTGGCCAGCTTGACGCCATCGACGACGTCATAGACCCAGATCGGCTTGGGGTCACCCGGGTTCTTCGGCACGCCGGTGTCGACGACGTAGAGCAGTTTCTCGTCGGGAGAGAAGCAAAGGCCGTTTGGCTTGGAGCGGTCGCTGACGACCACGGTGGCGGTGCGGGTTTTGGGATCGAGCCGGTAGACGTTGGCGGGGAGCTCAAATTCGGCCTTGTGTCCCTCGTAGTTGGACATGATGCCGTATCCGGGATCGGTGAACCAGATGCCGCCGTCGGAGTGGACCACGATGTCGTTGGGCGCGTTGAGCTTTTTGCCCTGGAAGCTGTCGATCAGCACGGAGATGGTGCCGTCATGCTCGGTGCGGGTGACGCGGCGGGTGTCGTGTTCACAGGTGACGAGGCGGCCCTGGCGGTCGCGGCAGTTTCCGTTGGAGTAGTTGGAGGGGTTGCGGAAGACGGTGACTTCGCCGGTTTCTTCGAGCCATCGCAGCATGCGGTTGTTGGGGATGTCGCTGAACAGCAGGTAGCGGCCATCGCCGAACCACACGGGGCCCTCGGCCCAGCGCGCGCCGGTGAACAGGCGCTCGACGGCTGCGTTCTGGACCTGATATTTGGCGAAGCGCGGGTCTACGATCTCGACGGCGGGGTCCGGGTAGGGCGTGGGACGCCTGGGTTCCTGCGCGGCGGCAAAGGGGTCGAATACGGCACCGACGGTGGCGACGGCGGCCATGTTGACGAACGTGCGTCTCTGCATTGCTCACTCTTTGGGCAGAAGAATCCGCTGCGGGCCACCTTATCACGGCGTTGCGGGGTGGGCGGCGGGTTTGGGTTGGAAAGGGGAAGGCGGAGTCGGAGGTGTCCGTGATACGCCCGCCATCTCACTGGGCAACTGCTAATCTCAATTGGTGGATTCAGAACAACTGAAATTTCTCCAACGACGGTTGCGACAGGCGTCGGTCGAACAACCAGACCTGAAGCGCCTAAAATCTCTTCTGCTTCGGATTGGTGGAACTTTCGTTGTTGCTCCTCCCAAGCCCGATCAGGACATCCCGACACTGCTCCATTCAGGCTTCGTCATGAGCGGCACTGCAAAGCTGAAGCGTGGGAAGGCCAGCATGTGTCACCAGAACGTCGCCTCCTCATGGAAGGCTCGCAAATTCGGAATCATCGGTATCGCCACCGGGTATGCACTAAGCGAGGATGGCTTGTGGCGACAACACTCTTGGGGTTTGCTACGGGATGGGATTCTGGAAACCACTGAGCCGAGGGTGAAGTACTTCGGCATCCTGTTGCAGGGCGACAGGGCCGACAGCTTCGCGAGTGTTAACGCTCCTAAGGAGTCGTAATCGGACGTTGTGTGTGCAGGCTGCGGCGGTCATAACCAGGAATTGCGAGTGGCTGTCGGCAATGCTTCCCTAATCCTTTTCTTCGCCCCGTGCGGCTCCCGGGCAACCGGCGAAAGATGACGGGGCCGAAGAGGGGGCTGTGCAGGACGGGGCGAAATCGGGACAACGCGCGTCGCCGTTTAGATTAGGGAGATGGCGCGACCGGCAACCACGACTGCGGAATGGAGAGGGGAACTGCGCGCGATGGTGGCGCTGGCGGTGCCGGTCGTCCTGAGCGAGCTGGGGTGGATGGCCCAGGGCGTGGTGGACACCATCATGGTGGGCAAGCTGGGTCCGGCGGCGATTGGGGCGGTGGCGCTTGGGAACGCGGTGTACTACACGCCGTCGCTGTTTGGGATCGGATTGCTGCTGGGGCTGGACACGCTGGTGTCGCATGCGTACGGCCGGCGCGACCACGAGGCGTGCCATCACTGGCTGGCGCAGGGAGTTTACCTGGCGTGCATTGTCAGTCCGCCGCTGACGGTGCTGCTGATCGCGGCAAGCTACGCATTCCGGCATGTGGGGATTACGGCGGAGGTGGCGGGGCCGGCGGCCGGGTATCTGCGGATTTTGTCGCTGAGCACGCTGCCTCTGCTGCTGTATGGAGGAGCGCGGCGCTACCTGCAGGGCGTGGGGCAGGTGCGGGTGGTGACGGTCACGTTCGTGGTGGCGAACCTTCTGAACTGGGCGGGGAACTGGATTTTTATCTACGGGAAACTGGGGATGCCGGCGCTGGGGGTGAACGGGTCGGCGTGGTCGACGGTGGTGGCGCGGATCAGCATGGCCGTGGCGCTGATTGGCTTTGCGTGGCGGTACGAGCGGTCGCGGGGGCATCCGCTGTTCCGGCATTGGGCGCGGCCGAGCCTGCTGAAGATCCGGCAGTTGGTGAAGATCGGGGCGCCGGCGGCGGGGCAGATTGTGCTGGAGGTTGGGGCCTGGAACCTGGGCACGTTTTCGGCGGGGTGGCTGACACCGGTGGCGCTGGCGACACATCAGATTTCGCTGAACTACGCGGCGCTAACGTATATGGTGCCGCTGGGGATTTCGGCGGCGGCGGCGGTGAGCGTGGGGCACGCGATCGGGGCAGGGGATCCAGCGCGGGCGCGGCGAGCTGGATGGCTGGCGGAGGGGTTGGGGGTGGCGTTCATGCTGGGAGCGGCGATTGTGTTTATTGTGGCGCCGCGACCGCTGATCTCGCTGTACACGACGGATCCCCAGGTGATGGCGGTGGGGCCGAAGCTTTTGTGGATTGCGGCGGCGTTTCAGATATTTGATGGGATTCAGACGGTGTCGACGGGGGCGCTGCGGGGGCTGGGGGAGACGCGCGCGCCGATGATTGTGAATTTTGTGGGGTATTGGGTGATCGGGCTGCCGCTGGGGTTTGTGCTTTGTTTTGTGCTGCATTGGGGGATTTATGGGTTGTGGACGGGGCTAACGCTGGCGCTGGTGATTATTTCGTGCGCGTTGCTGCGGCGGTGGCACAAGGATTCGGCGAGGCCGCTGGTGCTGGGCTAAGGAGCGCAGGTTGCGGGAGGAGATGGGGGCTGGTGGTACTCGAGTTGTAACGGCTATCCACCTTCGTGATACGCGCGGGTCGGCCGGGTGACTATAATTACATGGGAGTTAGTAGTCCCCACTCCCTTAGAGAATTCACTGGAAGGAATCCCGCCAAATGGCGACAGGAGACCTGGCCCTGGGTCAAGAACAGGGCGCTCTGAACGCGCGTTCGCGCGTGATTAACGACTTCAGCATCAACGTAGCAACGGTGAACGGGTCCGGCTCGCAATCCGCCAATAGCGTACTGCTGAAAAGCATCTTCGGAATGGGCGTGCCCGTCAGCGGCAAGAACCTTTTCCCGTCGAACATCGCCGGACTACCCACCTGGTACACGATACGCGCCAGCAAGGACGGCTATGTCGCCCGCAAGCGCGATACCGAGATCCTGGTGGCGCTGAACCCCGAGACGGCACAGTCCGACTTTATGGGACTGCCGGCCGGCGCCGCGGCGATCTACGAAGAGAACATGAACCTGAAGCAGCACCGCAGCGATGTGGTGTGCTATCCGGTGCCGTTCGACAAGATCACGGCGTCTGTCTGTCCCGAGGCCAAGCTGCGCAAGCTGGTGAAGAACATGGTGTACGTGGGGGTGGTGGCGCAGTTGTTGAGCCTGGACCTCGCGGTGGTGGAGAAGAGCGTCAAGAAGCAGTTTGCGAAGAAGCAGAAGGTGTTCGATCTGAACTTCGGCGCGGTGAAGGCCGGGTACGACTTTGCGCAGGAGAAGCTGGTCAAGCAGGATCCGTTTGTGATCGAGAAGATGGATCAGACGGCGGGCAAGATCATCATCGACGGCAACGCGGCGGCCGGCATGGGCGCGGTGTTCGCGGGCGTGACGGTGGTGGCCTGGTATCCGATTACGCCGTCGACCTCTCTGATTGAAGCGACGACGGACCTGCTGAAGAAGTTCCGGGTGACGCCGGAGGGGAAGGCTACATTTGCGGTAGTTCAGGCCGAGGACGAGCTGGCAGCGATCGGCATGGTGCTGGGCGCCGGCTGGGCGGGCGCGCGGTCGATGACGTCGACTTCGGGGCCCGGGATTTCGCTGATGGCGGAGTTTGCGGGACTGGGATACTTTGCGGAGATTCCGGGCGTGATCTTCGATGTGCAGAGGACCGGACCTTCGACGGGCATGCCGACGCGCACGTCGCAGGCAGACCTGCTGTCGACGGCGTTTTTGTCGCACGGGGACACGAAGCATGTGTGCCTGCTGCCGTCGTCGGTGAAGGAGTGCTTCGAGTTCGGCTACGAGGCTTTCAACCTGGCGGAGCGGCTGCAGACGCCGGTGTTTGTGCTGACGGACCTGGACCTGGGCATGAACAACTGGATGTCCGATCCATTCGAGTATCCGGACAAGCCGCTGGATCGCGGCAAGGTGCTGACAGCGGAGGATCTGAAGAAGCTGGGCGGGTTCGCGCGCTATCGCGATGTGGACGGCGATGCGATTCCGTACCGCACGCTGCCGGGCACGGATCATCCCAAGGCGGCGTATTTCACGCGCGGCTCGGGACATAACGATGCGGCCGGCTACACGGAGAAGCCCGACGAGTACCAGGCGATCATGGACCGGCTGACGCGAAAGTTCGAGACGGCGCGCACGCTGGTGCCGGCGCCGATTGCCGTGAAGGACTCGGGATCGAAGATCGGGTTCCTGGCGTACGGCAGCACGGACTTTGCGCTGCGCGAGAGCATGGACCAGATCAAGAAGGAACATGGGCAGGACGTGGACTACATGCGGATCCGGGCGTATCCGTTCGCGCATGAGATTCACGACTTTGTGGCCAAGCATGAGCGGGTGTACGTGGTGGAGCAGGACCGCGATGCCCAGCTGGCGAGCCTGTTGAAGCTGGACCTTCCGGCGGACCAGGTGACCAAGCTGCGCAGCATTCTGCACTACAACGGGCTGCCGATTGATGCGCGCAGCATCACCGAAGAGTTTGCCACGAAGGAAGGGTTGTAAAGCAGCTATTAGCTTTTAGCTGTTGGCTCCTAGCCCGTTGTGCGGGAGCTGGCGGCTGAGGGCTGAGGCTTTGAGCGGAGGGAAGTCCCCTCAAAGGATTTTGAAAATGGCAACAGCGGCACCAGCACCAAAGACGAATCATATTGGCCTGCCCATCGTGGAGTACCGGGGCGGCAAATCGACGCTCTGCGCGGGATGCGGGCACAACGCGATCTCCGAGCGCATTATCGATGCGATGTTCGAGATGGGCGTGCAGCCGGAGCGGGTGATGAAGATGAGCGGCATCGGCTGCTCGTCGAAGAGCCCGGCGTACTTCATGAGCCGGTCGCACAGCTTCAACAGCGTTCACGGACGCATGCCGTCGGTTTCGACGGGCGCGATTCTCGCGAACCACACGATGACGACGATCGGCGTCTCCGGCGACGGCGACACGGCCTCCATCGGCATGGGACAGTTCGTACACCTGCTGCGCCGCAATCTCCCGATGATTTACATCATCGAAGACAACGGCGTATACGGGCTGACCAAAGGACAGTTCTCGGCGACCGCGGACATTGGATCGAAGCTGAAGACGGGAGTCATCAACGATCTTCCGGCGATCGACACGTGCGCCCTGGCGATCCAGTTGGGCGCAACGTTTGTGGGCCGTTCGTTCAGCGGCGACAAGAAGCAGCTGCTGGCCATGCTGAAGGCGGCGATCGCGCACAAGGGCACGGTGATGCTGGACGTTATCAGCCCCTGCGTTACGTTCAATGATCACGAGGGTTCGACGAAGAGCTACAAGTTCATGCAGGAGAACGACGAGCCGATCAATGAGGTCGGGTTTGTGGCGAGCTTCGAGGACATTTCAGTGGACTACGACTCCGGCCAGGTGTATGAGGTGGAGATGCACGACGGGTCGAGCCTGCGGCTGCGCAAGCTGCAGGAGGACTACGATCCGACGAACAAGGCCGAGGCGGTGCGGACGCTGATGGCAGCGCACGAGAACAACGAGGTGCTGACGGGCGTGTTCTACATCGACACCAGCAAGCCGACGTTTATCGATCTGCTGAACGTGGTGGATGAGCCGCTGGGAACGCTGCCGGAGTCGCTGACGCGGCCGCCGAAGTCGGCACTGGACGCGCTGATGGCAAACCTGCAGTAAGCAGCACAGAATACAGGGAACAGAAAGGCCCCGCTGATGGCGGGGCTTTTCGTTTCCGGTGACACAGACGGCGAGCGCTCTAAGCGGGGACTGCATCGTCTTCCCCCGCCGTGACGATGGTGCCCTGGTGATAGAGGATGCGCCACTGCCGGCCTGTGCGCTGCCAGATGGTGGCGCGGCGGGTGATGCGCTCCGGCTGGTGCAGGGTGTAGGTGATCAGGTAGGTGTCCGGCCCCAACGGAAGGATGGAGTGATCGCGGGTCTGCCATCCACTCGCTTCGGCATCGGCGGGCGGATGCTCCTGAAGGTGGCGGAGGATGAAGGCACGACTATAGCGGCGTCCGGAGGCGCCTACTTCCCAATAATCGGGAGCCATGGAACGCTCCCAGTCTGCCGGGGAGCTGCCGAATCCGGGAGCGTGGAAGATGGGTTCCCGGACCTTGAGTTCTTCGAGGACAGCGCGAAGGTCCGGGCTGGTTGTGGAGAAGGTGTGGGGACCCGTGCTCATGTGAGGCATTCTACCGGGCGAGCAGCGAGGTGGTTCTCCGTTATCTTGCGCCGTGACGGGACTGGGGCTTACTCTGAATCCGCTTCAAAGACCCCTTCGGCAGACTCTCCCATTCCCCCGTGGAGGACTCCCCCGTATGCCCCAGGTCGTGAATTACGACGGCAGCATCAGCGCCTCGCCTCAACAGCTGGTCATCGCGAAGAGCGTGCAAGACATTCAGAACGCGGTGCGCGATACGGCGACCTATCCCAGCCCCGTGCGAGCGATGGGCAGTTATCACTCGCTGACGCCGTGCGCCTCGTCGGACGGCACCATGATCGACATGAAGCAGATGAACCAGGTGATCTCGATCGACGCGGGGAACCTGACCTTCACGGCGCAGGGCGGCCTGCAGATGATCGACGCGAATAAGGCGCTGCGTGCGAAGAATCTTCAGTTCATGTTGAACATCGAGATCGGCAACATGACGGTGGGCGCGGCGGCGTGCTGCCACAGCAAGGACGCGCTGGACGGAATCGAGTTCGGGCAGGTGAGCTCGTATGTGACGGCGATGAAGTGGGTGGCGCCGGATGGCAGCCTGGCGGAGGCATCGGATGCGAGCGATCCGGGGCTGATGCGCCTGATGCGGTCGAGTTATGGATTGCTGGGGATCATCTATGAGGTTACGTTCCGAATCAAGCCCATCGAGGCGCTGCATTTTACGTATCTGCCGCGGCCGGTGGATGAGCTGACGCAGGCTGAGGTGGATAGCCTGCTGGACAACTCCGAGGGGCTGATTTGCTGGACGGTGGGGCGCACGGCGGTGTTTCAGCAGCGGCACAAGATTCAGCACCCGGGAATTCTGGGCGCGCTGCAGGCGGCGGTTCGGCGCGATCTGTGGAACTTCCAGGGAGCGTTTCTGGGAAGGACCATTGACCAGTTCATGCAGAAGGATGTGCGGGACGCGATCGAGCAGGGCAACTTCGATTTTCAACAGCTGCTCTACGAGACGCTGCACCTGGCAGGCGGGATCACGCTGCTGGCTCCGGACAAGACGATCGACTACCACGAGACACCGCCGGAGGCGCGATATGCGTTCACTTTCTGGGCGTTTCCGCGGGGGCAGTGGCTGGAGACGTATCGTGCGTATCTTGACTGGGCGGATCAGTATTTTAAACAGACGGGGTTTCGTTGCAACATGCCGCTGGGGGCTTACCACGTGCGCAAGGACCAGAGCTCGCTGCTCTCGTATACGAACGATGGCGAGGTGTTTTCGATTGACCCGATCCACGCGCCGACAGACCAGAATGCGTGGAATACTTTTCTCAAGGGCTTCAACGATTTTGCATCGCAGCGCGGAGGGATCCCGTTGCTGAACCAGAGCCCGTTTGTGACGCAGGCGCAGGTGCAGAGGGCGTTTGGCGATCGGTGGCAGCAGTTTTCCGATGCGGTGCACAGCACGGACCCGACGGGACGGTTTCTGAACCCGTTCTTCCAAGC
This sequence comes from Acidobacteria bacterium AB60, assembly GCA_008682415.1. GTDB lineage: Bacteria > Acidobacteriota > Terriglobia > Terriglobales > Acidobacteriaceae > Telmatobacter. The sequence continues at coordinate 282,108 of VANK01000001.1, forward strand.
GCTTCTGAGTTCCTGAGTGATGTGGGGCATCGCGTCGCCCGCGGCGGTGCGCTGAGAAGGACCCGTTTCCTCGGATTGAGCGGGCGGGTGATGTGTGCGAGGAGAGCTGACGATGGGGCTTTCGACGCGGCGAGATTTTGTGCGCCAGGCGGCGATGGCAGCGCTGTGCTGCGGCGGGGCGGTGCGCGGCGGCAGTGAGGCCTGGATGCGTTCGGGCGAGCATGGTCCGAGAGCCTCGATCGACGCGGATGCGCTGCGCAAGTTATCGGGCAAGGTGCAAGGCCGCGTGATTACGCAGGAGGCGCCGGACTATGACGCGGCGCGCACGATATTCAATAAGGCGTTTGACCTGCGCCCGGGAGTGATCGTGCGTTGCGCGAGCTCGTCTGACGTGCAGCGCGCGCTGGAGTTCGCGGAGACGGCGAGTCTGGAACTGTCGGTTCGCGCTGGAGGGCACAGCCGTTTGGGATATGGGATGTGCGATGGAGGCGTGGCACTGGACTTCTCTGCGATGAGGCGGGTGGATGTGGACGCCGGGAAGCGAACAGGGCGGGCTCAGGCCGGCTCGCTGGTGCGCGACCTGGATGAAGCGACGGCTCGGTATGGACTGGCGACGACCTCGGGAGGATGTCCGACGGTGGGCGTCGCCGGCTTCACGCTGGGAGGAGGCGAAGGCCGCTTGATGAACAAGTACGGAGCGGCTTGCGACAATTTGCGGTCCGCAGAGGTGGTAACGGTCGATGGGCGGGTTGTTGTGGCGAGTGAGGAGTCGAATCCCGACCTTTTCTGGGCGATCCGCGGGGGAGGCGGAAACTTTGGCGTGGTCACCGCGCTGGAGTACCGTGTTCATCCAGTGGGCGAGGTCCTCTCCGGCGCACTGGTCTATGAATCCGATCGCCTCCCAGAACTTCTGCAAGCCTTCGCGCGGTTCGTGGAGAGTGCATCCGATGAAATGAACGCGTTCGCTCAAATCGTGCCTTCGAGAGAGCGAGCGCGGCTGCAGATCGATGTGTGTCATTGCGGGGAGCCGGGAGAGGGGAGAGAGCTGATTGCGCCTCTGCGTACCTTGAAGCCGCAGAGTGACAGCGTCCGGGTCATGTCTTATCTGGAAGCGCAGGCGGCGGGCGGGTTTCTTCTCAAGCCGGTTGCGCACTATCAGACGAACCTGTTTCTCCGGGATCTTGGAGGGTCCGCCATTTCGGCACTCGCGACCGCGGTGCAGCACGCGCCGGCGGGGTGCAAGCTGATCCTGGTGCCGCTGGGTGGAGCGGTGAGCCGGGTGAAGGTGAGTGAGATGGCGTTCGCACTGCGGCAGCCCGGTTTCGAGATCGACATCGCGGGGGTCTGGAACAGTCCGGAGGAGAAAGCAGACGTGGTGCGGTGGGTTGAGAGCACACGCGACAGACTGCGGCCGTTGGCGCAGGGAGCGTACGTGAATCAGTTGGGCGACACCAGCGATCAACTGGTGAGATTGTGCTACGGAGAGAACTACGCGCGCCTTGTGGAGTTGAAGAAGAGGTATGATCCCAAGAACGTTCTGCGGCGGAACCAGAACATCAAGCCGGCTTAGGGACCCATCATGATGTGGCGCCGAGTCTTACTGGTTCCGATTTTGCACCAGTGACCGCGTGGCGGAAGGGTGGCGAGCCATGAGGATTGAAGCCGCTCATTGCTTCACGAACACGGTGTAGTTGACGCGCAGGATGACGCCATTGGCGCCACGGACGGCGAGGTTGGCGAAGACCTCAAGGGCGGCGGTTCCGGTGCCGCGGTCTTCCTGAGTGGTAGTGACGGAGGTGGTGTCGACCGCCCAGAGCGCGTCGTTCACATTGCCGTCGTAGGCGAAGCTGGCGGGGGAGACGATGCAGCTGGCCTGCACGGGTTCAATGGCGAGGCTGATGCGGGGGCTGCTGAGGACGAAGCTGAGGGTGTCGCGGACGATGATGCCGTCGGCCCCCTTGAACACGCACTCCACGATGCCGGAGTAGACGAAGAGGCCGGGAGCCTGGATGGTGGTGTTGGGGATGACGGCGAGGGCGGTAATGGACATGAGCGCCTCCTGATCGGCCATTGTGGCACAGATGCGATGAAGGCGTGATGATGAGGAAGCCAGAAGGGCGGAGCCGCCCGGGGGAAGCGAGTCGGGCGAGGGCTACTGGCGGGCGGAAGCCGAGGCGGAGACGCGCACGCCCAGCTCATTGAGCTTGCTGCGCGCCTGCGCGGCTTCCGGGGTTTGGGGATGTCGCTGGATCAGGGAGCGCAGCTCCTGGATGCCGGCGGGGCGTTTGCTCAGGCGGAGAAGCGCCAGCCCTTTGTGGAGTTGCGCAGCGGCGGCCTTGCTGTTGTTGGGATAGCTCTCGAGGACGGTGTTGTAGGCCTTGATGGCGTCGGCGTAGTTTTGGGTCCGGTAGGCGATCTCACCGAGGTAGAACTGAGCCGCGCCGGCCATATCGTCCTGGGGATAGTACTGGATCACGTCCTGGAATTCGCCCTGGGCGACGGAGTACTTAGCGCCGTTGAAGTCGCGCACGCCGGCCTGGAAGGTGTCCTGCAGCGGAGGGGCTTGGTTGGCGGCGGGAGGAGCGCCGGCGCCGGCGGCTCCGGGGCCGGAGGGCGCGGGGGCGGCACCGCCGGCGGGGGCCGTGCCGCCAGGCTGCATCGCGGGCGGCGTCTGCATGTTCTGGAGCTGGCCTTGCAGGGCCTGAACGGTCTGCTGCAGCTTGTCGAGGCGGGACTTCAGCTCGTCAACCGAGTCGCTGACCGACTGCACCTGGCCGGTGCTGGTGTCGATCTTGCCGCTGATCGCTTCGTTCTGGGCGGCGATCTTCTGTTGCAGGGTATCGACGGAGGCGGACATGCGGTTGGCGCTGTCGGCGGTCTGTTCGACGAGGTGCTGGAGGACGCCGAAGCGTGTGTCCATGGTGGACTGCAGGCGCTGCACCATATCGAGGAGCTGCTGGACCTGCGTCTGCAGTTCGATGATTTCCTTCGATGCCGCGTGTGCGCGCACGGGAGCGAGCGTGACGACGGAGGCGAGCAGGGCCGCGGCGAGGAGGCGATTGCGAATTGTGCTGGTTTTCGACATGGGGGTCACCTGAAAGGGCAGTGGTCCGTGATCAGTGGGCAGTCATCAGTCGACAGCAATGCGGATGAGGCGCGGCATGAGCGATGAGGGTGCGCGGAGTCGTGAGAAGGAACGAGATGTGCGATCGACGGAAGCGTATGTTTTGCCTGGCCTGGGAGGTCTTGTTTATGCGGAACGCCGCGGTCCGTGGTGCGCGGGCCGCGGCGGTTCGGCTTGCTTTTCTTATTTTAGCGGTCGATGCTGAAGCCGGCGCGGCGGTTCTGCTGCCAGCATTCCTCGGTCGACTCGGTGCAGAAGGGCTTCTCCTTGCCATAGCTGATGACGCGCAGGCGGCTGGCGGGCACGCCGGCATTGATCAGCGCGTTGCGGGCGGCTTCAGCGCGGGTCTGGCCGAGCTGCAGGTTGTACTCATTGGAGCCGCGCTCGTCGCAGTAGCCGCCGATGACCACTTTGACGTCAGGATGGCTGTTGAAGAATGCCGCGTCGCGGGAGAGCGTGGATTGCGCATCGGGGCGAACGTCAGCGGAGTCGTAGTCGAAGAAGATGTCCTGGACGTTGGTCCTCCACTCCTCCTCGATGCTCATGGTCTTGGTGGGCACCTGAACGGCGGGAGGCTGATTGACGGTGACGCGGGCAGTTGCGTCGGCCGTGCCGCCATCGCCGCGAGCGACGAGGTGATAGCTGGTGGAGGCGCTTGGGGTGACGTTCTTGACGCCGGAGGTGGGCACGTCGCCGATGCCTTCGATGGAGACGCTGGTCGCGTCGGTGGTGCGCCAGGAGAGGACGACCTGATCGCCGGCCGTGATGCTGGAGGGCGTCGCAGTGAGCTGGGCGGTGGGCGCAGGCGCGGTGGGCGGCGGGGCGGTTTCAGCGGGGGGCAGCGGCTTCTGCTTCTTCTTGCAGCCAGCGACTCCGATCAACGCCACGAGAAGCAAAACCGGGACGAAAAAGCGAAGAATCTGTTTCAAGATGGGTCTCCTTGTGCGGTTACGGCAATACCAATGAATCTCTGGTCGTCAGTGAAGCTCTGCGGGCGAGCGGGCGCCGGCCGTGGCGATCGAAGCTGCGCAAGCGAGAACCGGCGAGAGCGTACGTACGGAATGAAGCCTGCAATTCGATCCGGGACGATGTGCGGCAGGTTCCTGGGCCAGTCGAGCAGCGTTTTCCGGCCGCAACGCGGAGAAGAAAGCCAACCTGGCAAGCCGGGAGCAGGTATCGAGCCGTACCGGCCCGGATATTCATCCCAGGTGGATTTGCATCTGGTGTCATGGACAGCATGAAGCAGGACGACAAGCAACATTCTAACGCTGCGAAGCGGGCTGGCTGTTGCACGAAGTGGTGCATCGTGTTGCCGATCACATCTCTACGTGACAAATCCAGCCCGCGTGCGCGGTTATTTCCAGCTCCAGTTGGGCATGAAGTTGCCGCCCGCCTTGGTGAGCTGCTGTTGCTGCGTGCCATCGGCGAGCATGGACCAGATCTCGGCGTGACCGCCGATACTGCGCTCGAAGACGATGTGGCGGCCATCCGGGGCCCAGCTGGGGAAGTCATTGGTGCCGGCGTCGTGGGTCAACTGCATCCAGCGCTTACTGGCGATGTCCATGATGTAGATATCCTGGCCGCCGGGAGCGCCGGGCCCGTATTTGCGGTTCCAGCTGAAGGTGAGCATGTCCCCGGAGGGGGACCAGGAGGGAGAGATGGCGTAGCCGCCATCGGTGAGGCGCTGAATATTGGCGCCGTCCTGATCCATGATGTAGATCTGCGGAAGGCCGGTGCGGCCGCTCACCCACGCGAGCTGCGCGTTGGTCTTGGGGTTCCAGGTGGGCGAGACGTCGGGTCCGTGGAATGACGTGAGCTTATGCAGATTTCCACCGCTCGCGTCGGCGACCCATATCTCCGGGTCACCGGATCGTGCGGATGAGAAGGCGACCTTTGATCCATCGGCCGACCAGGCTGGGGATTGATTGGAGCCACCGGCGGTTCCTCCTGGAAAGCTGACCAGTCGTCCAAGGTCAAGCGAATACATCCGAATCGACCATCCATCTTTAGAGAGGGAAGCGAACGCAACTCGGCTGTTGTCCGGTGAGATGCGGGGCGACAGGGAAATGCTGCCCAGATGCGTGACCTGATGCTGGTTCTGGCCATCGTAGTCCATGGCCCAGATCTCCTTTGTTCCCGTACGGTTGCTGACAAAGTAGATCTTGGTTTCAGCGATCCCGTTGATGCCCCCGCCGAGCTGCTGGATGATGGCATCGGCGAAGCGATGGGCGACCGTCCGCGCCATGTCCTGGCTGGCGGCCTCATTGTATTGTTTTCCAAGGACTTGCGAGTTGCTGCGGGCGTCGAAGAGCCATCCGTAGACGACCAGGCGCCCGTTCTCCGCCTTCAGCGCGCCAAAGGCGACCATCTCAGCGCTGGCCGGAGCGGCCGCCCACTGGGGGAGGTTGATCTCCTGCGGCGACCCGGGCATGGCCTGCGGGGACATGGACTTGGAGACCATGTCGAAGATACCAGCATTGGCCAGATCGGAGGCGAGGGTCGCGTCGAAGGTGGCCTTGAGAGCCGGAGTATCGGGATCGGCGGCGACGGGCTTGAAGTCGGCCGCGGCCAGCCGGATGCGCTGGTTGCCGAGATTGGTGCCGGTGTGGACCCAGTCCTGGGCGGAGAGGGAAGAGGACAGCGCGGCGAGGAGTAGAACGATAAGGAGCGGCAAGGACTTTGCCTTCATGATCAATGCGATCCTTCCTGCGTAAGTAATCAAGGGGGAGGGCGCCGGTTCAGAGCGGATCGCCCACGAAACAAGTCGGAAGAGGGGCGGCCATGCGCCCACGGGTTCAATATTCACAGTAGTACGAGACATTGAGGGAGCTTCCGCTGTAGCCGCCGGGCAATGCTCCAAAGGTATCGACGCGCTGCACGGCACGCATGCAGGAACGGTCGAGGGTGGAGCTGCCGCTGGAGCGTTCCACCCGGACATCGTTGGCGGCGACGGTGCCGTCGCGGTGAATGGTGAAATCGAGGAAGACGCGGGTTCCTTTGGGCGTACGTGGATCCACCTCGCCCTTGTTCCAGCTCTGGGACATCTTGCGATTGATGGCGTCCACGTACCAGGGGAAGCGGCTGCCGAAGTCGCCCTGCGCGATGGAAGTGGGCCCTGGCGTGGAGACGCCCTGAACCGCGCGGGGCATGTTGTTGGCGGCCTGCTCGCCGTACTGCGCCTTGTTCTGGGGTACGGGCTGTTGCTGAATCTTCTGCGGCGGGACAGGCGTGGGCTTTGGCTTCTCCTTCGCCTGCTTGCCCTGGATGGCGATCGCTTTGTCGTCGATCACGGGGGCCGTCTTCGGCGCGGGAGGCGCGGGCGCGGGACTGGGCTTCTCCGTCGCCAGTACGTTCTGGTTGGGAGGCTGATCCGAGGGGAGCGGGATGGCGCTGGTGATCTGGACGCGAATGGCGCCGCCGGAGCTGGAGCCACCCCAGATGTTGGAGTGGAAGAAGCCTCCGATGACGTAATAGGCGACGATCGCTCCGGCGAGGCCCACGTGCAGCAGCAGCGAACTGGCCGCGGGCATCTTGACGGGCTCGCCCGTCAGTTCGCGTTCCAACCGCTCATCGCCTTCGAGGAGTTCGCTCATTGGGACTTCAAGTGAAAAAGTGAAGAAGTGAAAGAGTGAAGAAGCAAAACAGCCTGCCGCATCGGTCTATTTTCCTTTCTCGAGCGGCTGGGTGACGATGGAGATATTGGTGATGCCCGACTGCTTCACCGCGTCCATCACGCTGGCGAAGATGCCAAAGGTGACGCGCTGATCGGCGCGCAGGTAGATCACCTGTTTGGACGGATCGGCGCCGGGCTGGCGCAGCTTTGCGGGTATGTCGTGAATGTTGATGGGATTATCGCCGAGGAAGATGCTGCCCTCGCGATCGATGGTGAGGACAACGCGCTGTTCGGTGATCTCGCGAACCGTGCGCGTCTTGGGCACCGAGACTTCAATGCCGGACTGGAGCACAGGCGCGGTGATCATGAAGATCACCAGCAGCACGAGCACGACGTCGACCAGCGGGGTGATGTTGATTTCAGCTAACGAGGTGCCGGTGCGTCCGTTGGCAGTAGTGAAGGCCACGGCTCAACCTCGCGTGGGCAGCTCGCGGCCGCCTTCCGGGATAGTGCGCGTTGTGCTGTATGCCGGCGCTGTGGCAGGCGCAGGCGCGGACTGCGCCGGGCCCACATAGGCCTGTGCCGATCCGGCGCGCGCCGGAATCTCTTCCAGCGAATTGAGCAGCTCGCGGCTGAAGTCGTCGATGGCCGAGGCGAACACGCGAATGCGCGCGGTGAACTGGTTGTAGGCGACCACGGCCGGCACTGCGACGAAGAGGCCGGCAGCGGTGGTGATGAGGGCTTCGGAGATGCCGGGCGCGACGGCGCGCAGAGTAGCAGCCCCCGCGGTACCGAGACCGTGGAAGGCGTCGACCACGCCCATCACCGTGCCGAAGAGGCCGACAAAGGGGCTGGTGGCTGCGATGGTCGCGAGCCAGGTCAGGCGGCGTTCCAGGCTGGTGACGGCTTCGCTGGCGGCGGTCTGCGCGGAGCGCTCGAGCGGAACCAGATTGCGCGGCGGACCCGAGCCGCCGGTCTGACGTTTGTAGGTCTCGTAGACGTCTTCAAAGACCTGGGCGAGCGGGCTGGCCTTGAAGTCAGGAGTCAGCGCGGCGATCTCCTGCAGCCGCGAGGCCTTGCGAAACGTGCGTATAAACCGCTTGCTTTCCGTGGTCGCCTTGGAAAAGGTGGACCATTTGCCGAAGATCACAGTCCAGGAATAGAGGCTGGCGCAGAGCAGAACGATGAGAACGCCGAGGGCGACTCCGCCGATGTTCGAGAGCATATCCATCAGCGCATTGGCGCCGTGAGCGAGCCCGCCTCCGGCAGGAGAAGCCTCGTTGTCAGCCTGGAGGAATAGGAGCAACGTAGGAGTAAAAATAGGCTTTCACCTCACATTCAAAGTTAACAGACGCAAGGATGCAGTCCTAGTTATCCAGTTAGATGCGGGAGGCGGTGGATGGGCGAGAGTACTTTCGCATCAACGGAATAGCGTCGCTTTGGGGAATAGCGTCGCTTTGGGCTTTGGTGCGGATTGAGAACTCAGGTGGCCTCATTCAATTCTCAGAAGGTTTCTCGGCGTGGTCGATGACAAGGACTTCGACTGGCCCTTTGGCAGATTCGAGTCTCAAGCCGAGTTGCTCCTTGAGCGCTGTGAAGATCGAAGGGCCTGATGGATCTTCTTGAATGGCGGATGCCGGGGCGCTCACGGGTGCATCTGCAGCCCACTTCAGGTGCAAATCGAATCTTCCTGCAAGTCCGGTCCGATCAATCACAGGTCTGTCGACTCCAGATCGCGATAGGCTGGTGGCCAGCTTACGAATGCTGACTCCGGTCCCATCGAGTGTCCAGTTGGTGCCGTCGCCTGAAAGGTGGGGAAAGTCGCAATAGATGGGCGGAGGTGCGTTTGGCGCAGGCACAGGCGGCGGGGCTTCCATGGAATAGGGGGTGCAACTGCCTTCTTTCGAAAGCTGCATCTTAGGACCGCCCTTTTCGACGGTTATCTCATATACAGGGCGTTCCATCGATTCGCGGTGAACCTTCAAATGAAACCTTTCTTCAAGGAGTGCCTGCAGCATCGGCCCCTCCACTTGCTTGACAGTTGGGTTACCCGCCGTCGTTGCCTGGACGTCGAAGTGGTTGGAATCCATCCAGTCCTGAACGCCCAGCACCTGGTTATTCGGCACGTCATAGGCAAAGAGGATGAGCTGTTTCAGGGAAAAGTTCTGCATGACAAGCCTTCCCTGAAGGGCCTGAACATACGCCTTGTTGTCAGCGCTCGCGTGTAGCCTGATCGAGGCCACCTCAAATTCAAGTTGCGCTGGTTGCTGTCGCGTTTGACAAAACGCCGCAGTGCAGGCTGTGGCGGTGATCACCGCTAACACTCGGCCAAAATTCAACCATTGGGCGGACTGATACATCGGAGGCCCTCCAGTCCGAAAAGTTTAGGAGTATCAGTATACGGCCGTTTCGCTGGTTCGTTCAGGAGTCTTAGAACCTCTTTGCAGAGGCGGGAATCTCACGAAATCCCCGTTATTTAACAGATTCATCGGGAGGCCTTGATGCAGCGCGGCAGGGCAAACCGCCCGCGCCGCATGCTATGCTGCGCTCGGATTCGTTCCCAAAATGCTCATCGAGCTCCGCGCCGAAAACTACGCTGTTATTGATCACGCCATCGCTGTCTTCGGGCCGGGGCTGAACCTGCTCACGGGAGAGACGGGCGCCGGCAAGTCCATTCTTGTGGATGCACTTGCGCTGTTGATGGGGGGGAAGTCGTCGGCCGAGGTGGTGCGCCACGGCGCGGACAAGGCCACGGTCTCGTGCGTCTTCGAATCGACGGCAAACGCCGAGAGCATTCTGGAAGAGAACGGCATCGACGCGGAGGGAACCGAGATCATTCTCCGCCGCGAGATCATGGCCGGCGGGAAGGGAAGAGTCTTCGTCAACAACCAGCCCTGCACCGTGGCGGTGCTGAAGGCACTGGCGCCGGAGTTGGCGCTGGTGCACGCGCAGAGCGAGACGCTCTCCAGCTTCGACCAGTCGCAACAGCGCATGCTGCTTGATCGATTCGGCAATCTCGTTATGGAGGGGGTGGCCGAGGCGTTCGCCCGGTGGAAGGCGGCTTCCGACAAACTGGAGGAGCTGCTGCAGGGGGAGCAAGACAGATTGCGCATGGTGGATCTGTGGACCTATCAGCGCAAGGAAATTGAAGCGGCGCGACTGGAGCCTGGAGAAGACGAGACGCTGGAGACGGAGAAGCGGGTGCTGGCCAACGCGGAGAAGCTGTATGCGGCGGCCATGGGCGCATTCGATCAGCTCTACGAAGGGGGCATCTCGGCGGAGGTCTGCCTGCGCGCGGCGCTCAAGCATGTGGAGGAGCTGGCGCGGTACGACGCGAGGTTTACGGATTCGGTGCAGCAACTGGAGTCGGCGCGGGCCATTGTGGGCGATGTGGCTGCCGGTCTGCGCGACTACGGCGAAGGGATCAACGCGAGCCCCGAGCGTCTGGCTGAGATCGAAGACCGGCTGGCGATTCTGGACAGGCTGAAGCGCAAGTATGGCAAGACGGTCGCGGAGATTCTGGCGTTTGGCGAGGATGTGACGCGCAAGCTGGCTGAGGTCGAAGATCGCGACGGGCTGCTCAAGGGCTTGCGTGCAGCCGTGACGAAGGCAGCAGAGGAATATCAGAGAGCTGCAGCTGCTTTGTCAACGGAGCGGCAGGCCGCCGCTACGAAGCTTGCCAAGCTAGCCGAGGCCCAGATCAACTCGCTGGCCATGAAGGTGCGCTTCGAGATTGCAGTTGCGCCGAACCAGGAGGAGTCGCACTGGACGGCGACCGGCTGGGATGAGGTGGAGTACCGCATTGCCACGAACGCGGGCGAACCGATGAAGCCGCTGCACGAGATCGCCTCGGGGGGCGAGATGAGCCGCGTGATGCTGGCGCTGAAGGTTGCGGTGGAGGAGACGTCTTCGAAGACGAGAAAGAAGAACCCGACGCCGCGCACCCTGGTTTTCGATGAGATTGATATCGGGATCGGGGGACGGGCTGCTGAGGCGGTAGGGCAGAAGCTGAAGGCGCTGAGCCGGGGTCAGCAGATCCTGTGCGTGACGCACCTGCCCCAGATTGCGGCGTTTGCCGACCAGCACTTTTTGATCGACAAGCGGGAGGCGGATGGACGCACCAAGACGCAGATCCGGCTGCTCGATCAGCGCTCCAGCACCCACGAGGTGGCGCGCATGCTGAGCGGGGCGAAGGTGACGGAGACCAGCCTGCAGCACGCCGCGCAAATGATTGCGGCGAGCAAGTGAAAGGCAGTTATCAGTGGTCAGTGGTCAGTGCACAGAAGCCAGTGCGCATCGCTGACCGCTGTTCACTGTCCCTCAGAATCAGTTGGGCAGGTGGCTGGCGTCGCTGGGCGGTGCGGAGAGCATGTTGGCGACCGTCGCCAGCATGAACGTAGGATGGAGCGGCTTGGCCAGGATCTCGAAGAGGTGCCCCTTCTTCTTGGCCTCCTCGAGCAGTCCACCGGTGCCGGGCTGGCCGGAGAAGAGCAGGAAGTGGACGTCGGGGTAGCTTGCTTTGAGGAAGATGGCGAACTCGATTCCGTTCATGCCGGGCAGCACGACGTCGATGACGGCCAGATCGGGGCGCCATACCTCGAGGGTCTCCAGGGCCTGCTCGGCCGAATAGACACTGCGCGCATCGTAGCCGTTGGAACTGAAGATTAGGGCAAGGGTATCCGCGATCGTCTCCTCGTCGTCGACGATCATGATCTTGCGGCTTCCCAGAATTGGTGGCATGGAGCTCCTCGCCTCCTGCCGATTAAAAGCGCTCCGCTGATTGAGGACTGCGCGTCGAAGCGGGTTTCAACCTGCCGGCACGAACTGAAGTGTATCGTTACCACACGCCTGTTTTGCGGGGCCAGCTTCCCACCAGCTGGCCGGCTGTTGCACAGGACGCGCAATAACTCACTCAGGTTAGATGCGCGTATGATCCTGATAGGATATCTGTACCCCGGGCCTGGAACGCTGCTTGCCAGAGTTGATCGCAGCCAGCTCCAATTTCAACGTGGAGTTCCCCCCAATGGCCACGCACGATCCCAACAGGCCTGCCGCCGCCGAATGGTCCGAGCGGATTCTGCGCTTGATTGAAGAGCTGAAGCTGACGCAGGCCGGGCTGGCGGAGCGCCTGGGCGTGTCTCCGGCCACCGTCTCCCGCTGGATCCAGGGAAAGATTGAGCCTACGGCGGAGGGGTATGTCTCCCTGGGCAACCTGGCCCCGCGGAGCGAAGGCGTGTACTTCTGGGAGCGCGCGGGAATTGATGTCTCGGGTTTTCCCGACGCGAGCCTGGGTAAGGCTGCGACTTCGTTGCAGGTGAGTTTGCAGGATTTCGCCGTGGTCGGCAGCCGGAGAGCCTCGCAGCAGTTGGATGGGCACCGGAAGGCGGTGGCGATTCCGCTGCTGAATGTGTCGGCGTACGGCGACCGGGTGCCTCCGGACGAAAACGTGAGTCTCGCGGCCGCGGAGGTGGAAGAGGTTCTGCTTGCGCCGCTGGACTGGTGTCCCAACCCGGAGGGCATGATCAGCATGCACCTGGTGGGTGATTCGATGTCTCCGGCGATTGCTCCCGGTTCGATCCTCTTTGTCGATACAGAGGAGACGGACCGAGACAAGCTGAACCAGAAGATCGTGGTCATGGCGCATCGCGACCTGGGATTCAAGGTGGCGCGCCTGCAGCGCCTTCCGAGTACCGACCTTCTGATTTCCAGCAATTCCAACTACCTGCCGCTGGATGTGAGCAATGCCTCGCGCTGGAAGGTGTTTGGCGAGGTGCTGTGGTGGGTTTCGCGCGATCTGAAGTTTGGGTCGCGGAGTTAGAGCCGCCGCGATGCGCAGCGGAGCAAGAGTCTGCTGGCGCGCCCGCAGAGCGCGCTATGAAGTTTGCGTCATATAGCTGCAGCCCCGGCCGGCCTGTTTGCCTTCGATCTATACTCGAGTTCGTAAACGTCTCTGTTGTACTACCCGCTTCAACCAGGAGACTCGCCCATGCGCCGGACCACGGCCTTGCTCGCTCTTTCACTATTCCTGCCCCTGGGCTTTTCGGAGATCGCCGGCAAGGTCGCGGCCGCACAGGCTCCCGAGGCGACCGGCAGCGTTTCGGGTGCGGTTACGGATGCGAGCGGGACACCCGTGCCGCACGCTGTGGTGGTGCTGAAGACCGCAGCCGGGGAGGGGGTGGCCACGGCCGAGTCCGATGCCGCGGGGAAGTTCGCTCTGACGCATCTGCGCCCAGGTGAGTACGATCTGACGGTTTCGGGAGCGGGGTTCGCGGAGAAGAAGGTGCACGTGATCGTGACCGGCACTCCGGGGCTGCTGGATGTTGCGTTGAGCCCGCAGTCGCAGCCGCCGGCGAACCCTTCCGCTCCGTCCCTGAGCGATCTGGGATTCAGCAGCCAGCAGACCCAGGCAGATCCCAAGCTGCAGGCTCTGTTGCAGAAGCGCACAGAGATGCTGCGCATGCATCAGCGGCTGGGGCTGATTACCACGATTCCGATGGTGGCTACCCTGTTCACCGGGGGCGAGGCGAAGGTGGAACGGGAGGGCGAGGGAACGGCTACGCCCAACACGCGCAAGGTGAACGACACGAACCTGAATCTGCACACCGCACTGGGTGCGGTTACCGGCGCGATGTACGGTATGACGGCTTCATACGCGATTCGCGCACCGCGCGTGCCGGGTTCGCACAAGCACGGTGCTATCCGGTTTCATGAGGCCCTGGCGTGGGTTCACGGGCCGGGGATGCTGGCGACCGGCGTGCTTGGCATTATGGCGTACAAGCAGGAGAGCAGCGGGGAGCATGTGCACGGCATCGCTTCGGCGCACGGGCCTGTGGCGGTGATTACGACGCTGGCTTATGGGACTTCCATGATTGCCGTGTCGTGGCCGATTCACGTGAAGTTCTGGGAGAAGAAGCAGTGAAGGCCGCATTGTTGCTGTTGATGGTTGCGGCGATCCCGGCGGGCGCGCAGGCCGATTCGCAGTGGGTGCTGGAGCAGTCGACTCTGAGTTATCACATGTCGCATCCCATGCACGAGGTAGACGGGGTAAGTCACGCGGCCAAGGGCAAAGGCGTGTGCCACGACGGACAGTGCGATTTCCTGATTGCGGCTCCGGTTAGAACGTTCGACTCGGGAGACACGAATCGCGATCTGCACATGCTGGAGACCACCAAGGGCGCGCAGTTTCCGATGGTGGTGGTGAAGACGCATTTTCCGGCTTCGGAGTTGAACGATTCCACGTTGTATGCCGATCTGGAAGTCCAGTTTGCCGGGCAGACGGCGCGCTACCAGCACGTGGCCTTTCAGCGCAGCGGGCAGGGTAAGGATGTGCGCATCACGGGGACGATGCCGGCGACCTGCTCGGATTTCAAGATTGAGCGGCCGACGTTCCTGACGGTGCCGATCAAGAACGAGATTCCGGTGAAGGTGGAGATGACCTGGCGGAATGCGGAGTAAGGGAACAGGGAGCAGGGAACAGGGAAGGCAGCCCCACCCCACCCCCCTATCAAATGCACCAAATCCGGGGCAATCTAAAGCCGTTCCGAGGAGCGAAGGGCAAGCAGCCAGGTGGGACCCCCCACCCCCCCCCCTCTGATGCACCATCTTCGGTGCAAATGGCTGGACGTGCCCGCAAGAGGGGATTTCGGGGACACTTCCACAGGATGAAGGTAGACGGGTAACCCCCTTCGCACTGTGCCGGCAGTCACCGGCACTCGTGATAAGGCGATGTGCGGAGAGCCGAGCTGTGTGCCAGATCTCACCCGCGAGACCTGGGACGCCCCTCTTGTCCTCAGTGGCCGAGGTTGCGGATTGCGATTTCGGGCGATTGGGGGGCAGGGCTGTCGAGCAGCGTGCTTTTGCCGCCCTTCAGGGTGATGTCGAGAAAGTCGCCGATGACGCTTTCAATGAGGTCCAGGTTGTGGCGGGCGTTCTGACTGGAGACAGAGTCGCCAGCTCCGAGCAGGGGATCGTCGCTGAAGCTGCCGTGCGTGATGCCGGGAGAGTGCAGTTCGACGGCATAGCTTCCGGGCGGGCAGCAGGTCTGGAGCTGCTGGTCTTTTTTCTTGAGGTAGCCGGCGATCTGGTCGGGGGAGCCAAACATCCTCTCCTTTGGATTAACGGCCTCGAGGAACAGCAGCGGCTGTTTCATGGTGGCGCCGTCGGAGTAGTCAGGGAGGGCGGCGACGGGGACCATGCCTCCGTCCAGATCGACACAGGCTTGGAAGCGGGCGTCGAGCTGGCAGGCGCGAGCTGCGAACTCGGCTCCAGCGGAGTGGCCCATCGCGGCGACGTGATGCAGATCGAGGTGTCCGGCGAGCGGGGAACGGGAGTCGCTGTCGAGCGCGACTAACCGGTCGTAAACGAATCGGACGTCTGCGGCGCCCTCCGTGATGGTTTCGGTCACGGAGGCTGCCATGCGCTTGAAGCGCTCCTCGGGGCTGAGGCCGGGGGGCGGCTGGTCTTGATGCTGCAGGACGATGTTGCCATCAGGAAAGAGAACAGCGCCGGCGGTATAGGTGTGCTCAATGGCCGCGACGACATAGCCGCGGCTGACCAGGTATTCGTTCAGGGCTGTGTAGCCGAAGCCGGACCCTCCCAGGCCATGAGAAAGGACGATCACCGGGAATTTCGCCGGCTGTCTGGCGATGGGGGCGTTCTCGATTGCGTGGGAGTGGATGGCGCCGGAGACGATCAGCGGCCAGTTCGCGCCGTGGTCGTCGCGCATGGAGCGCTGGGCCGCGGAGTCGGCATCGAGCTGCTGGGCACCGGGCAGGTATGCGCCCGTGGCGAGCTGATTTCTTTGTGTGGGATACCAGACGTGGACCATGAGGCGGCGGGGCGCGTTGGGGGTGGATGCATAGCGATCGGGGCGGGAGGTGTCGGTCCACTCATAGCCGGCGCGGCCGATGCCGTACGGACCGGCGGGGGTGGGGAGTGCGGGCGGTTTGGGCGGGGCTGCCTGCCAAATAGCCGGGGAGGTGGCGAGTACGGAGAGGAGGAGGGTGAGTGCTCTCATGAATGTGCTCCAGAAGTACGATCAACGCTCGCGTATGGGGAGGGGGTATCCCAGGTCTCAGAATCGCGACCTGGGATACCCGGCTCTCGTTCCAGGGAATTGACGCGGATTGCACGGCAAGCGGGGAGGTCACCGCGGGCTGCTGATCAGCGCTCGCGGATGATTTCGACCGTGGGCGCGTCGGGGCCGCAGTTCCGGCAATGGAGAGTGGCTTTGCCGTCGGCGGTCATCCGGACAGTGATGTCGAGCTTGCGGCTGTCGGGCCGGCGGATGACCTGAAAGCTGAGCGTGTCGCCATCGACGCGCGGGGTGAGAATGGCGTGGGCGTCGCGGCCGGCGAGGTAGGTCTGGCCGCCGTTGTGCGCAACGATGTTGAAGACGATGCCGCCGGCGAGCTGCCCGTTGTCGTCGCCCAGGGTGAGCAGCACGCCGGGCTGTTGATCCTGCCAGAGGCCGACCCATGGGTTGGAGATGGTGGGCTGGGCGAGGCCGGGGAGGGTTAGCAGGGAAAGGGCGATCGCGGGTACGGAGAGCTTCATGACGGGCCTCCTTGGGGTGGTGATGTTTAGGCGAGAGACTTCATTTAATCAATAAGTTGTGCCGCACACATCAAGTGATGCTTCCGCTTCTTATGACCTTGATAGAGGAGAGCACGCAGCTCCGCCAACACGCTGATGTGACACTTTCAAAACATGGCGTAAGCATCTCATGCGAGTTGCCTTATTTTGCCGCGATAGAAGCTGTGGCAAGTGTGCCGCCGAGGCCCATGGTTTCCAGGGCGGAGGATGGGACGACGACCATCGAGCCCTTTTCGCGCATTGCTTCGAAGAGCATGTTCATGCCGCGGAGGTGGAGGGCGACGGGGTTATCGGAGTAGACCTGCGCGGCTTCGGCGAATTGCTGGGAGACCTGGACTTCGGCATCGCCGAGGATGACGCGAGCCTGGCGTTCGCGGTCGGCCTGGGCCTGCTGGGACATGGCGTTTTCGAGGGCCTGGGGGATGCGGACGTCGCGGATTTCGACAGACTGAACGGTGATGCCCCAGGGGGTGGTCTTTTCGTCGAGGATCTTTTGGAGCTCGCGTCCGAGGGTCTCGCGTTCGGTGATCATCTGGGCGAGCTGGTGGCGGCCGATGGACTCCCGGAGGGCGGTCTGGGAACCCAGGGTGATGGCCTCGATGAAGTCTTCTACCTCGAAGATGGCTTTTTCGGCGTTCCAGACGAGCCAGAAGACGATGGCGTCGACGTTCACGGGCACGGTGTCGCGGGTGAGGGTAGATTCGGCGCTGACGGTTGTGACACGGACGCGCTGATCGACGTAGCGGCTGAGGGTGTCGACCACGGGGACGATGAGGAAGACGCCAGGTCCCAGCAGGCGGCGGAAGCGGCCGAAGCGGAGGATGGCCACCTTCTCCCACTGATCGACGACTTTGATGGCGAAGAGAAAGTAGACGCCGAGCCCGGCACCGAGCGCTGCTGCCACCGGCGAGTGGGTGAGGGCAGTGATGAGGAAGCCGGCCGCGAGGCAGAGGAAGAAGACGACGAGACCGACCCGGCTGACCTGCTTCTGCTGATAGGCGATGGATTGCATCATGGCTTTCTCCTCGGGGAGATCTGGGGTGGAGTGGGGGGATGGGAGGCGCGGGCGTCTCCGGCGAAGTGGCGGAGGCCGTCGGCGAGCTCCTGCAGGGTGATGCCGGCCGCTCCGGCGCGGGCGACGAACTCGCCGACGAGCTGAAAGAGCATGCGTTCGCGGTCTTCCTGGGAGATGCCGTCGGGGCGGTCGGCGACAAACGTGCCGGTGCCCTGCTGGGTGTCGAGGATGCCGCGGATTTCGAGTTCGCGGTAGGCGCGCATGACGGTATTGGGATTGATGGCGAGCTCGACCGCGACCAAACGGACGGTCGGGAGCTGGTCGCCGGGGCGCAGAACGCCCATGGCGATGGCGCCCTGGACCTGATCGATCATCTGGCGATAGACGGGGACGCCGGAGTGGTCGTCGAGGCGGAAGCGGAAGGGGGGAGGCTCGGGGGTGGCGCCATAGCTCATTACATAAATAGTGTACCAGTATTCTAGTACAGTGCAAGTAAAATCGTGCAGCGGGGAGTCGAAGGCGCTGGAATCCGGGAAGTTACTGTTTACCAGAATTGTTCCACGTGGAACCATTTTTGGTGCAAGCCGGAGAGCGACGGTCTTCTCCACAGGCGGAGGTGGTAGGCGAATCGGGCGGAGGGCCGGCGGGCGAGTGTGGTTCTTCGCAGCATTCAGAAAGCTGGCTGTTGCCACGCGGGATCGAAGCTACGCCAAGCGAATGGCGGGCTCTTCCCGTCAGCTGCCCGGCGTGGCAGTGTCTCTCAGCGCAGGTCGCAGCGGACGTATGCGTCGCGTCGATAGAAGCCGGGAGCATGGGGGCGCTGCATGGTGATGCCGTGGGTGAGCGGGCGCAGACGGCGGGAGAGGAGGCAGCGGTAGGCCTTCTCGCACGCGAAACTGGCGCCGAATTCAAGCAGAACGTTACGGGAGGCGGCGAAGGCTTCGCAGGCGTCGAGGAGGCGATGGAAGCGTTCGTCAGCGCCGCTGCCGCCGCGTACGGCGGCGAATTTGAGGTAACAGACTCCGGCTCCGCCTTCGGAGCCTTTTCCGGTGCAGGCGATGGCGAAGCCGTCGAAGGTCTTGCGCGTGAACGTCAGAAGGATCTCGCCGATGTCCTGGTTGAGGAGGCTGCGAATCTCTTGCGTGAGGTCAAGGCCGGGATCGATGCGCTGGGTGAGTTTGCGGCAGTCTTCGAGATGATCGTCGTGGGTGCGGTGCCAACGTTTCGTGATATGCAGGACGCTGGTGCCGGGTTCGGGTTGCCAGTCCCTGGGTTTGACTGGCGCGTACCGAAACAGCGCCGTGAGTTGCTGGGGCCAATAGCCATATTTCGTGTAGAGGCCGACGTGCTTGGCGCTGTGCGGAAAGGTATAGAGCGCAGTTCGAGGGAGCTTCGCCTGGTCAAAGGCGGCGACGGTGGCTTCGAGGAGCTTTTGCGCGACGCCCTTGTCCCAGTATTCGGGGGAGACGCAGAGGGGGCCGAAGAAGCCAAAGGATCCCCAGATGGTGAGCAGGTTGAAGCCGACGAGGCGGCCATGCTCGCGCGCCGCCAGGGCCTGTACGTGTTTGGCGCGGACACGGCTGGCGACGAGATCGCGGTCGCCCATGAAGGTGGCGGGATCGGGAAGACCGAGGAATGTGCCGAAGGCCAGACGAAAGAGACGATCGGCTTCGGGGAGTTCGCCTTTTTTGAGGGGACCGACCTTTATTTGGGGAGCGGGGGGCATCCGAGGAGACCTCTGGGGAAGTTGATTCGCAAGCGGCAACAGTGTAGCGAACCAAAGTACGGTCACGGGCTTCGTTGTTCTGACCCACGCTGGGACGCGGGAGCCAGATCGGGCGAGTTGACGGGCGTGGGTCGGGAGCCCGGTATGGCTGCCTCCAGGAAGTAGTGGATTGGTATACTGATTGTGTGACTTCTCCTGTGCTTGACAATCTCTCGAACGGCAGCCTGAACGCGACTTCCCCCACCCAAAAGCGGGTGTTGTTGCTCAAACCCCGCGGCTTTTGCGCCGGTGTGGTGCGCGCGATCGACATTGTGAAGATTGCGCTGGAGACCTTTGGCGCGCCCATTTACGTGCGCCGGGAGATTGTGCATAACCGCTATGTGGTGAATGAACTGGCGGAGAAGGGCGCGATCTTCGTACATGAGATTGACGATGTGCCCGATGGCCAGAGGGTGATTTACTCGGCGCACGGCGTTTCGCCGGCAGTGCGGGATGCGAGCAAGGCGCGTCACCTGCGAGTGATTGATGCGACTTGTCCCCTGGTCACGAAGGTGCACATCGAAGCGGTGAAGTTCGCCAAGCAGGGGTATTCGCTGGTGCTGATCGGGCATCGCGATCATGACGAGATTGAGGGCACGCTGGGCGAGGCTCCGGACGCGACCCAGGTGGTGTCGAATGTCCAGGAGGTCGCGGCCCTTGAGGTGCCGGACCCGAACCGGGTGGCGTACCTGACGCAGACGACGCTTTCGCTGGACGAGGCCCGGGATATTATTCACGCACTGAAGGAGAAGTTTCCCAATATCGTGGGGCCGCACTCGCAGGACATCTGTTACGCGACGGAGAACCGGCAAGTGGCGGTGCGGAACGTCGCGCACGATGCGGGTTTGGTGCTGGTGGTGGGGTCGACGAACAGCTCCAACTCCAACCGCCTGGTTGAAGTTTCGCGCAATTTGGGCACCATGGGTTACCTCATCGACAACTCGCAGGCGATCGACCCGAAATGGTTGCAGGGAGTTGACACGGTTGCAGTTACCGCGGGGGCGTCCGCTCCGGAGGTACTGGTGGAAGATGTTGTCAATTATCTGCGGCAAAACGGGTATGACAGCGTCGAAGAGGTAGAGGTCATGCCGGAGAACGTGCGGTTTGGATTGCCCCCCGAGATCGTGCAGGCGATCGGCGGGGTGGGTGGCGCGGAAACGGTGCCGGTTCGGTAATATTTCCGGTTCCTGACGAAAATCACGCTGCCTTAGGGCGCGGACCGGAATCTATTAGGTACGCAAGTCTTTCGGAGTTTCGAACGGGGATTCACGTAGGAAATGCAGAGTCCTGCAGGAGCCTCTTTTTTGAAAAGGGGCCGGAACTCCTGGGCAACACTGAGGCGATTCGAAGCGCATGAGTAACCCGCAAGGGATTAAACAAACCGCAACGCCTCGATTTGGGCGACTGGACGCGGATCTGGCCGAGGTTGAGGCAGCGATCTCACGGTCATCAGAGCACCTTCTTTCCCGGCAACATCCTGAAGGGTATTGGTCAGGCGAGCTTGAGGCGGACGCCATGCTCGAGGCTGACTACATCTTTCTGCACACGCTGCTGGAGAGTGGTGATCCGGGACGGCTGAAGCGCGCGTTTGCCGAGATGATGCGCTACCAGAAGGAAGATGGGAGCTGGAGTCTCTATCCCGGGGGGCCCGGCAATATCTCTCTGTCGGTGAAGTGCTACTTTTCGGCGAAGCTGATGGGTTTGAAGGCGGATGATCCGCGGATGGCGAAGTGCCGTGCCTGGATCCTGGCGCATGGCGGGGTGGTGGCGTGTAACACGTTCACGAAGATGTATCTCTGCGCGCTGGGGCAGTACGACTATGACGCAGTGCCTGCGATCCCGCCGGAGATCGTTCTCTTCCCGAACTGGTTCTACTTCAACATCTACGAGATTTCCTCGTGGTCGCGATCGATCCTGGTACCGCTGGCCATCATCTACGCAAAGAAGCCGTTCAAGAAGATACCGCCCGAGCAGGGAATCGATGAGCTGTTTGTGGGCGGCCGGGAGAACTCCGTTCTCCGGTTGCGCATGGATCGCGAGAATCCGTTGTCGTGGCGGAATTTCTTTCTGGTCTGCGACCGGATCACGCACTGGTTCGAGGCCGTGCATATTCGGCCGCTGCGGCGGTTGGCGCTCAAGCGCGCGGAAAAGTGGATGCTGGAGCGGCTGGAGATGACGGATGGGCTGGGCGCGATCTATCCGGCCATGATGAATGCGATCATTGCGCTGCGCTGCCTGGGGTACTCGGAGGACGATCCACAGGTGATCCGGGCCCGCGACGAGTTCGAAAAGCTGGGGATCGAGGAGGCGGCGAGCGAAGCGATGCCGGAACCAACGTTCCGTATGCAGCCGTGCATGAGCCCCGTTTGGGATACGGCGCAGGCGCTGTATGCGCTGGGCGAGGCGGGCGTGCCCCGGAACGATCCGCGAATGGTCAAGGCGGCGGACTGGCTGTTATCAAAAGAAGTGCGGCACAAGGGCGACTGGGCGGTGAAGGTGCCGAACACCGAGCCCGGCGGATGGTATTTCGAGTTCAACAACGAGTTTTATCCCGATACGGATGACACGGCCCAGGTGCTTCTGGCGCTGAACAAGGTGGATCATCCCAAGGAGCGCTACCAGCACCAGGTGGCCGAGCGGGCGATTGCGTGGGAGTTCGCGATGCAGTGCCGCAACGGGGGATGGGGCAGCTTCGACAAAGACAACACGAAGATGATCTTCCAGTACATTCCGTTTGCGGATCACAATGCCATGCTGGACCCGCCGACCGTGGATATTACGGGGCGGATGCTGGAGATGCTTTCGGCATACGGGTATTCGCGCGGCGACAAGCGGATCGAAAGGGCGATTCAGTTTATTCTCAGCGAGCAGGAGCCGGACGGCAGCTGGTTTGGGCGCTGGGGCGTTAACTACATTTATGGTACGTTTTTGGTCCTGCGGGGGCTGGATGCGATTGGGTTTGACCATAACGAGCCGCAGATCCAGCAGGCCGCGGAGTGGATTCGGATGGTGCAGAATTCCGATGGCGGGTGGGGCGAGACGTGCGGCAGCTACGACGATCCCAACACCCGGGGCGAGGGGCCGAGCACGC
Organism: Acidobacteria bacterium AB60; assembly: GCA_008682415.1. Lineage (GTDB taxonomy): Bacteria > Acidobacteriota > Terriglobia > Terriglobales > Acidobacteriaceae > Telmatobacter. The sequence goes on from VANK01000001.1 coordinate 304,310, forward strand.
CTTCGCAGACCGCATGGGCGTTGCTGGGATTGCTGGCGGCGGGCGATGATCGATCCGACTCGATTGCCAAAGGTGTGCGATGGCTGCTGGAACGACAGCAGGATGACGGGAGCTGGGACGAGTCGATGGGCGAGGGCGCAAAGCGCGAGAGCATCATCACCGGAACGGGATTCCCCAAGGTGTTCTACCTGGCGTACACGCTGTATCGCCAGTATTTCCCGCTGATGGCGCTGACGGCGTATCGCCGGGCGATGGAGAAGCAGCTTTTAGCGGTTAGCTCTTAGCTGTTAGCGGTTCGTTGCGAGAACGAGTTTTGAGATTTCAGGTGTTGATGGTCTTGGGCTAGAAGCTGAGAGCTGATAGCCGAGGGCTTATCGGAGGGTCTTTCGAAGATGGCTATTCCTTTGTCCCAGGTGTGGACGGTTGCCAGCTATGTGTGGAAGAAGAAGCTGAAGGGTGAGAAGCGCTATCCCACGGTGCTGATGCTGGAGCCACTGTTCCGCTGCAACCTGGCGTGTGCCGGGTGCGGCAAGGTGCAGTATCCGCCGCACATCCTGAAGAAACAGTTGACGCCGGAGGAGTGCTTTGCCGCGGTGGAAGAGTGCGGCGTGCCGATGGTGGCGATTCCCGGCGGCGAGCCGCTGCTGCACCCGCAGATTGTGGAGATTGTGAACGGGCTGGTGGCGCGCAAGAAGTACGTGTACATGTGCACGAACGCGCTGGAGCTGAAGCGCAGGCTGCATGAGTTCACGCCGTCGAAGTACCTGACGTTCAGCGTCCATCTCGATGGGCAACGCGAGCACCATGACTTCTCGGTCTGCCGCGAGGGCGGATACGACATTGCGGTGGAGGGTATCAAGGAGGCGGTGAAACGGGGCTTCCGCGTGACACCGAACTCCACGTTCTTTGACGGCACGGACCCCAACAGTGTGCGCGCGCACTTTGACGAGATGATGGCGATCGGCGTGGAAGGCATCGTGCTGTCGCCGGGGTACAGCTATGACAAGGCGCCGGACCAGACGCATTTCATGGGCCGGGCGCGGGTGCGCAAGCTGTTCCGCGCAATCCTGTCGAACCGGAAGAAGTCGTGGAAGTTCAACATGTCGCCGCTATTTCTTGAGTTCCTGATGGGCGACCGCAATTACGATTGCACGCCTTGGGGCTCGCCGGCCTACAACATCTTTGGCTGGCAAAAGCCGTGTTACCTGCTGCAGGACGGGTATGCCGCGACCTTCAAGGAGCTGATGGAGACGACGAAGTGGGAGGAGTACGGCGTCGGCAGCGGGAATCCGAAGTGCGCGAATTGCATGGTGAGCTGCGGGTATGAGCCAACGGCCGTGATTGATGGTTTTCTCTCGCTGAAGGGCTTCTGGGGCATGGTGAAGGGCACCTTCTCCAGCTACACGAACCCGCACGCGCTGAAGCAGCTCAACGAGTGGGACACCAAGCATGGTTCGGCTCCCCTGGTGCAGATTGAGAGCGCGACGCGGAGCCTTGAGGAGACCAACGCATGAGCGCCGAGGTGCTGAAGTACACGCGAGAGCAAGTGGAGCAGATGGAGATTGCTCCGGGAACGGAGCACGAGAAGCTGGAGGGCTGGATTCCCGATCTGGCAAGCGACGAGGATCTGCGCATCGCGCTGGAGAAGGCCTTTGACTATCGCGGCGATGTGACCTTGACGACCAAGTCGGGGGACAAGATCGAGGCATATATCTTCAATCGCCAGTCCGGAGCGACTCTCGCCGATTCGTACGTGCAATACTTCACGCCCAAGGCCGAGGACAAGCGCAGGTTGAGTTATGCGGAGATTGCGCGGCTGGAGTTTACCGGCAAAGATCGCGCGGCCGGGAAACATTGGGAAGACTGGGTGAAGGCGTACAACGAGAAGAAGGCGGCGGGGGAGAAGAACATCGCGCTGGCGCCGGAGAAGTTGGACTAGGCCAGTGATCAGTGGACAGTGATCAGTGATCAGATACTGTCCCAGTCGAACCCTGGCTGCCTTTTGATCTATCCGAACTGACCGATGTGAATACTGATCACTGTTCACTGACCACGGTTCACTGTGCCATGAAAGTCTTCCTTACCGGCGCTACCGGATTTGTCGGTCATCACGTGGCTCGCGCGCTTGCCGCCCAGGGCGCGGAGCTGCGCATGCTGGTGCGCAAGAGCAGCAACCTGGCGAATCTCGAGGGCATTCCCGGCGACACGCATGTGGGCGACCTGGGCCAGCCGGAGTCGCTGCGGCCCGCGCTGGCTGGCTGCGACGCCGTGATGCATGTAGCCGCAGATTACCGGCTGTGGATTCGCGATCCGGATGCGATGTACCGCGCCAATGTGGAGGGCACGCGCGATCTGTTGCGGATGGCGCGCGAGGCAGGTGTCCGGCGGGTGGTGTACACGTCGAGTGTGGCAACCATGCACTTCCGGACGGATGGGATTGTGGTGAATGAGGAGACGCCGGTTTCGCTGGCGGACATGGTGGGGCACTACAAGCGATCGAAGTTCATGGCCGAGCAGCAGGCGATTGCCGCGGCGCAGGATGGGCAAGAGGTGATGGTGCTGAACCCCACGACGCCAATCGGCGCGAACGACGCCAAGCCGACGCCGACGGGGCGTATCTTCGTGGACTTCCTGAATCGCAAATTCCCAGCGTATATGGATACGGGGCTGAACCTGGTGGACGTGAGCGAGGTCGCCCGAGCGCATGTTCTGGCGCTAACGACGGGCACGCCAGGGCGCCGGTACATTCTGGGCGGCGAGAATCTCACGTTGAAGCAGATCCTCGACAAGATGGCGGCCATCACGGGAATACCGTCGCCGACTGTGAAGATTCCTTTTGCGGTGGCGGCGACCTATGCGTTTTTCGAGGAACTGATTACTGGACGGATTCGCGGCAGGGAACCGAGGGCGACGCTGGAAGAGGTGCGGATGGGGCGGAAGAAGATGTTCGCCTCCTCGGCACGGGCACAACAGGAACTGGGTTTCCGCATTTTGCCGGTATATCCTGCGATGCGCGCGGCCATCGAGTGGTTTTGCGCGCATGGATACGCACCCACCTCCGCGCTGACGGCACAGCCGGCCATTGCAGGGCGGGCATGACGCGAGTCGCCCTGATCGCGGCATTTCCCGGCGAGCTGCGGCCGCTGGTGCGGCACTGGCCGCATAGCAAGCGGAACGGGGTGCAGTTCTGGGCGCAACGGAACGAGGAAGAGGAGTGGATTGCGGCATGTGCCGGCGCCGGGCAGGACGCAGCGACCCGCGCGTTCGCCGCGCTCGAGGATGGAGGCCCGATCGACCTGGTGATTTCGCTGGGATGGGCGGGTGCGCTGCGAGCCGATGTGGCCGCGGGCAGCGCTCATAATGTCGCGGGAGTGATTGATGCGCGGACGGGAGAGCGGTTCCTGTGCGATGCGGGGGCCGGGGAGCTTTGGCTGGTAACCAGCCCGGTTGTGGCGGATGAGATGGAGAAGCGCAGGCTTGCCAACACTTACCACGCGGCGCTGGTGGATATGGAGGGAGCGGCGGTGGCGCGACTGGCGTCCATGCGGGAGATCCCCTTCTATTGCATCAAGGGGGTGAGCGATAGCGTGCGGGCTCGGCTGCCCGACCTGAATCGTTTCCTTCGGCACGACGGCGGTTTCCGGCTGGCTGCTTTCCTTCTTTTTGTGATGGTGAGGCCTTGGTACTGGCCGGCACTGGTCCAGATGGGCGAAAATAGCAGGAAGGCTGCCCAAAATATCGCCCAGTCCCTATTTGAGTTCTTTGATGAACGAGGTCACATCAGTAAACCGAATGGCTACCCAAATCTCAAGCCCTGAGTCGCTGGCGGTGCAGACAGTCCCGGCGACGATGCGCGCGGTGGTGTATCGCGGCATCAATGACATGCGCGTAGAAACGGTACCGGTGCCGAGCATTGGACCAGGCGAGCTGCTGGTCCGGATTGCCACCTGTGGCATCTGTGGAACGGATCTGAAGAAGATACACTTTGGCTCGCACTCGGCTCCTCGAATCTTCGGGCATGAGATGTCCGGAACCATTGTGGCGCGGGGTGAAGGGGTCAACGGATACGAAGTAGGGGAGAGGGTTGTAGTTCATCACCACGTGCCCTGCAACGAATGCTACTACTGCCGCAAAGGAACTCCGGCACAGTGTCCGCTGTACAAGAAGACCGGGGTAACGGCGGGATTTGAGCCGTCCGGGGGAGGATTCGCCGAGTATATCCGGGTGATGGATTTCGTGGTGACCAACGGCGGGGTCGTTCGGATACCGGCGGGCGTGCCGTTTGAGCAGGCGGCTTTTGTGGAGCCTGTGAACACGGTTCTCAAAGGCGTGAAGATGTTGAATCTGGCGCCGGATGACACGGTGCTGGTGATCGGCCAGGGACCGATTGGACTGATGCATGCGGTGCTAGCCAGCCGCACGGGGGCTCGTGTACTGACCTCAGACCTTTACCAGGAGCGTCATGCGATCGCGGCACGGTATGGACTGAAGAACCCGATTCACGCGGCAACCGAGAATGTGGTGGAGCGAGTGTACGCGGAGACCGACGGGCGGGGAGCGGACGCGGTCGTCCTGGCCGTGGGCGGGAATGCGCTGATCAAGACGGCGATGGATGCATGCCGCCCGGGAGGCAAGGTTATGCTGTTCGCGCAGACGCAGCATGGCGATGCGACATTCGATCCGGGCGCGGTGTGCATGGACGAGAAGACACTTCTGGGATCCTATTCCTCGTCCTTCGGCATTCTGGACGAAGTGACCGATCTGGTCTTTGGCGGTTATCGCAATGGGTTCGATTTGACGCAGTTGATATCGCACCGCTTTCCGCTTGAGCAGGCGGTAGCGGCGATCGATATCGCTTCGCATCCGAAGGCTGACTCGATGAAGATCATGATCGAGCCGGTCCCTGGCAGGGGTGGAGAGTAAGGAGAGGTCCGATGGCGACCACGATGAAGGCCGCGATCCTCCATGGGCGCGAGGACATTCGCATTGAGCGGGTGCCGGTTCCCGAAGCGGAACCAGGCGAGCTGATTGTGCGGGTGGGCGCGGCCCTGACGTGCGGCACTGACCTGAAGGTATTCCGCCGCGGCTACCACGCGCGGATGATCGTGCCGCCGGCGCTGTTCGGACACGAGCTTGCGGGGACTGTCGTGGAGTCCGGGGAAGGGGTGACGGATTTTTCGCCGGGCGACCGGGTGGTGGCTCTCAACTCAGCCCCGTGCGGGCAGTGCTATTTCTGCCAGCGCAACCAGGAGAACCTCTGCGACGATCTCCTGTTCAATAATGGCGCGTACGCCGAGTTCATTCGCATTCCAGCGCGCATTGTGGCCAAGAACACCCTGCACATTCCCGACCACGTTCCGTTGGAGCACGCTGCGTTGACGGAGCCGCTGGCGTGTGCCGTTCATGGATTCGAAGATTCGCGACCGCACCCGGGAGATACCGTCGCAATCATTGGCGGGGGCCCGCTTGGTCTGATGATGGTGCACGTGGCCGCGCTGGCCGGATGCGAGGTGATTGCGATCGTCAAGCACGATGGGCAGGTGGAGGCGGCGCAGCAGCTGGGCGCGACGCATATCGTGCAGACATCCAGCGTGCGAAAAGCGATCCAGCAGACGCGGGCGCTGACTCCCAAGGACCGTGGTGTCGACATCGCGATCGAGGCGGTCGGAGTGCCTGAGGCGTGGCAAGAAGCTGTCGAGCTGGTGCGCAAGGGCGGGACGGTGAACTTCTTCGGCGGATGCGCGGTAGGCACGCACGTTACGCTCGATACCAATCGCATTCACTATAGCGACATCACGCTGCGCGCGACGTTCCACCATACTCCGGCAATCTGCCGCAAGGCTTTGGATTTGATTGCGGGGGGCCGGTTCCAGGCGAGCGCATTCATCACCGGGCACGCGCACCTGTATGAACTGAACCGCGTCTTCGAGAAGCTGATGAATCGCAGCAGCGAGATCAAGACGGCGATTGTACCGTAAGGTTTTTCATGAACACGGCGACCCACGAACACGGAAGCGAGAGCGAGTTGATTGAGCGCGGCTGGGCAGCGCTTCCGCCGGAGTACCGGATTCCGGAAATTGCTCCGACGCTGGAAGAGGCGCGCGCCTACTGCAAACATCTCGCAGAGACTCATTACGAGAACTTCCACGTAGCGTCCTGGTTCTTGCCTAAAGCGCTGCGGCCGCACTTCCACGCGATATATGCTTACTGCCGAATCTCGGATGACCTCGGAGATGAAGTAGGCGACACCTCGGCGGCTCTGGCGCTGCTGGATCTGTGGGGCCGCGAACTCGATGCGTGCTATGAAGGGCGTGCACGGCATCCGGTATTTGTCGCTTTGCACGAGACGATCGGCGCGTGCGGGATTCCCAAGGAGCCATTTGCGGACTTGCTGGTAGCCTTCCGCCAGGATCAGACAGTGACGCGGTTTGCCACCATGCAGGATGTGCTTGCCTACTGCCGGTATTCTGCGAATCCTGTGGGCAGGTTGGTTTTATATGCGTGCGGGGAGGTGACTCCGAATACGATCGCGGAGAAGTTTTCCCTTTCGGACGCGACGTGCACAGCCTTGCAGTTGGCGAACTTCTGGCAGGACGTGCGGAGCGATTACGTGGTGCGCAACCGTGTGTATCTGCCGGTTGATGACATGCAGAGGTTCGGCGTCAGCGAAGAGGCGATTGCGGCGGGGAAGGCGACGCCAGAGTTTCGAGAGTTGCTGCGTTATGAAGTGGAGCTGGCGCGCGAATTGTTTGCACGGGGACTTCCACTCATTGGAAGGGTGAATCGCGAACTGGCGATCGATCTGGATTTATTCAGCCGCGGTGGACTGGAGATCCTTCGGGCCATTGAACAGCAAGATTACGATGTGCTGAGCGCCCGGCCGGCAATCAGCAAGAGCACGAAGCTGCAGTTGGCCTTTCGTGCGCTCAGCGGCAAGTTTTTGCCTTTCCTGCGCCTCGGGCCCCGGGCAACGAGGATGGCGGCTTGATCACGGCCGTGCAACCGAATCAGTTGGTGATCGATCGCGCATACGCGGAATGTCGAGCGATCGCCCGTCGCGAGGCAAAGAACTTTTATTACGCGTTTGTGGCCCTGCCGAAGCCGCGCCGCAATGCGATCTGCGCGATTTATGCGTTCATGCGGAAGGCTGACGATCTGGCCGATGATGAGTCGCGCTCGCGCGAGCAGCGGCGCATCGATCTGGATCAGTGGTGTTCCGCATGGCACAAGGTGTTGAGCGGCGAGGACACGAGCGATCCAGTGTTCATTGCGGTGCGCGATGCGGTAGAGCGATTCGGGATTCCCACGCGGCTGCTGGATGAGCTGGTGTCGGGGACCACGATGGATCTCGAGAATGCTTCGCAGGACACCCCGGACACCTACGCGACGTTCGAAGATCTCTATCGCTACTGCTATCTGGTTGCGTCGGTTGTGGGACTGGTGTGCATACGCATCTTTGGGTATACCGATCCGCGCGCGGAGAAGCTGGCGGAGGAGACGGGCATTGCGTTTCAGCTGACGAATATCCTGCGCGATGTGGCGGAGGACGCGGAACGCAAGCGTGTATATCTGCCGGTTGCGGACCTGGCCGCGCATCAGCTCTCGGTTGAGCAGCTGCTGCACCGCCAGGCGGGTTCTCCGCCCAGTGCTCAGGAGCGGGCGCTGCTGGCGGAGATTGGCAAGCGGGCGGAGCACTACTATCAGTCGGCGCGCGAGCTTCTGCCTTTGATCGACCGCGAAAGCCGGCCTGCGCTGTGGGTGCTGGTGCGCATCTATCATCGCCTGCTGATTCAGATCAGGCGCGCCCGCTATGACGTCTTCTCGCGACGCATCAGCGTGCCCACCTTCATGAAGCTCGAGATTCTGGCTGTGGGCATGATACGCATGAGATGGGCTCGCCTGGTGCACAATACAGGCTGATGCAATCGATGCCCGAGAACTCCCCAAGAAAGACAGTGGCTGTTGTGGGCGGCGGTGTCGCCGGCATGAGTGCTGCCTGCGCGCTTGCGGACGTCGGGTTCCACGTGAGTCTGCTGGAGCGGAGAGGCTATCTGGGCGGACGTGCGTCGTCCTATCTGCATCCCGGCGTGAACGAAGTGATCGACAACTGCCAGCACGTGATCTTCGGGTGCTGCACCAACATCGTTGGCTTCTACGAGCGGATTGGCGTCGCGAACAAAATTCACTGGACCAGCGACATGACCATGATCGAGCCGGGGGGACGGCGATCGCAGCTTGGGCCATTCCAGATGGGTCCAATCAGACTTCCTGCCCCTCTGCACGGGATGCCCGCGCTCCTGCGGGCGGGCGCATTCAGAGTAGCCGATAAGCTTGCGCTGGCACGGGCATTTCGGGGCATGATGAAGCCGGGGTCGCTTTCGAACTCTGAGGAGACACTGGGGGACTGGCTGCGACGCCACCGGCAGACAGAAGGCGCCATGAACCATTTCTGGCGATTGGTGATTGCGAGCGCCCTGAACGCCGATATCGAACATATCGCCGTCCCCTACGCGGCCAAGGTGGTCCGCGAACTATTCATGAATTCCGCTGAGGCGGGAAGCATGGGAATGAGCATCGTCCCGCTGAGCGAACTCTACGACGGTGCAAAGAGATTTTTGGAAGAACACGGATCGTGTGTGGTGCTCAATGCGAATGTCGAAGGTCTGAGCTGGGATGTTTTATCGCGGCGATGGACGGTTACAACGCGCACGGGGCCGGTTACCGCGGACTACGTCGTGATGGCTTTGCCTTTCGAAGGTCTGCAGAAACTGCTGCCGGGATTACCGCAGGCGCCGGGAGTTGCGGATCTGGCGAAGCAGCTTGAGCAACACGCGCATTGGCCGATTTGCAGCGTGCATCTTTGGTTCGATCGCGAGATTACAGAGCTTGATCACGCGGTGCTGCTCGATCGCGAGATTCATTGGCTCTACAACAAGGGCAAGCTGCAGCCGTGGCGCGAGCTCAGGGGCAGCTATGTGGAGCTGGTGGTAAGCGCGTCGCGAGAGTTTGCGCTGCTGTCGCGTGACCAGGCGATTGCGAAGGCTATGAACGAACTGGCGGAATTTTTCCCGGTAGTGAATACGGCCAGGTTGGAAAAGGCGGCGCTGATCAAGGAGGTACGCGCAACGTTTGGCGTACCGCCGGGGATCGATGCGGCGCGGCCCGGCGCGATCTCCCCGTGGCCGAATCTGTTTCTGGCCGGAGACTGGGTTGCCACCGGCTGGCCATCGACCATGGAGAGTGGAGTGCGATCGGGACACTTAGCGGCTGAGGCTCTTTCCCAAGCCGCCGGACGCGCGCAGAATTTTCTTGTGCCGGATTTGAGACCGCAAGGGCTGATGAAGTGGCTACGCTAGTGAGCCAGCAGATAGACGCCGACGCAGACCAACGCCGCGGCTGTCCAGCGGCGGCGGTCGACGTTCTCATGCAGGAACAGCTTTCCTGCAACGGCGTTGGTGACCAGTGTGAGAGACGCGGCGGCTGGCGCAACCAGACTCAGGTCCAGATGATTCAGCGCGAAGAGTAGCGAGAAAAAAGCCAGCGCCAGAAAGCCCACGCCCGCGAAGAACAACGGGCATGTGATGACGGCGCGGATCGCGCCTCTCATTCCGGCGCGGGCGCGAATCTCGTCGAGGTCGCCAATCGACTTCATGGCCGCGGCGGTGAGCACTTCCCCGGTTGTCGAGGCGAGCACGATGGCGGCGATCATGCCGACTGCCGCCCATGGATTCACGGAGCCGGCGGGCAAGGGAATCGTCACGACACCCTCTCCTCTTCCATGGGGCTGGGGAGGCCGGCAATCGCTTGGGGGGGACGTTCGGTCAACGCCGGACCGTGCGCCACGAATCCGACGCCCACGGTTATGAGCACAATGCCAGCCCAGCGCTCCAACGAGACGGGCTCGTGGAGCCAGAACTTGGAGAGCAGCGCGACAATGACGTTACCGAAGGCGGTGGCTGGAAGAACGAACGTGAGATCGGCCCAGGAGAGGGCGGTGAGGTAGCTGGCAAAGAAGCCGATCAAGAGCGCGATTCCGGTGGCGATCCAGGGGGTGAAAACCGCCCCGATCAGCGTTGCGGGATGCGCGAGCGAAATGGGCGCCAGGTGTGTCATGCCGCGCGAGAGGCATGTGTCGCCGAGCGGGGCGCAGAGCGCCACCAGCCCGAGGATCATCCACTGGTGCGGGGTAAGTTGATGCTTCATGAAAACGAGCGGTCCCTCAGCCGCAAAGAAGAAGGGCGGACACGCCGCCCTTTTTCATAGAATGCGATGTTGGTGCTAAAGGTCGCATAAATGCACGAACTATGCGCCGGCGCCAACCGCCGCCGGCGGATCGGCCTGGCTCCTGCGCTTCTCTTTGACGGCCCGATTGCGCTCGGCGCGGAGTTTGAGGAACGATTTGGCCTCCACGTACAGTCGCGGCACATCGCGATTCACAATGGCCTTCCAGATCACGCGGAATGCGGCCTTGGGACGGAAATAGTACTCGTCGTAGAAGCGGTGCACCATCTCCATCACGTAGTCGACGGGAAGGCCGGGGTATTCGATGTGGGCCATCTGGTGACCGCCCCCGTCTTCCATCTTCTCGTTGGTGATGAAGCCATTGACCTTGGCGAATTCGTAGAATTCGGTTCCGGGATATGCGTGGGCGATGGAGACCTGGATGGTTTCCACATCGAGGCTCTTGGCGAAGTTGATCGTATTGCGAATGGATTCCTTGGTTTCGCCGGGAAGTCCCAGGATGAAGTCGCCGTGGATGACCAGGCCGAGGTCGTGGCAGTCCTTGGCGAAGGCGCGCGCGCGTTCGACGGTGGCGCCCTTCTTGATGTTCTTCAGGATTTGCGGATCGCCGGACTCAAAGCCGACGATGAGCAGCCGGCAGCCGGCTTCCTTCATGGCCTTGAGGGTCTCGCGATCGGTGGTCACGCGGGAGGTGCAGCTCCAGGTCAGGCCCAGCGGCTTCAACTTCTCGCACAATTCGATCGTGCGCGCCTTCTGGATATTGAACGTGTCGTCGTCGAAGAAGAACTCCTTAACTTCGGGGAAGTTCTCCTTGGCCCACTTGAGTTCCGCGGCTACATCGTCCGTAGACCTCTTGCGCCAGGCGTGACCGCTGAGTGTCTGCGGCCACAGGCAGAAGGTGCATTGAGCAGGACACCCGCGCGTGGAGTAGAGAGCGATATAGGGATGCAGAAGGAAGGGGACGTTGTAGCGGGTGACGTCCATGTCGCGCTTGTAGATCTTGGTAGCCCATGGCATCGCGTCCAGGTCTTCAACCTGCGGCCGGTCGGGATTGTGAACGATCTGGCCGTTCTTCTTGTAGCTGATGCCAAGGATCTGATCGAGTGGCTTGCCTTGGGCAAATTCGACAACGGAGAAATCGAACTCGCGGCGGCAGATGAAGTCGAGGACTGAGCACTCGTTCAATGCGCGATCGGGGTCGGTCGTAACCGGGGGCCCGACGAAGGCGATACGAATCGAGGGATTCGCTGTCTTGATTGCTTCTGCCAGACGCTGATCACCTTCCCAGCCCACGGTGGACGTGAAGAGCACGAGGAACTCGTAATCCTTGCAGATCCTGATGGTCTCTTCCGCCGAGACGTGATGCGGGGGAGCATCGAGGAGCCGCGAGCCCTCAAGCATACCGGCCGGATAGGCCAGCCACACCGGGTACCAGTACGACTCAATCTCGCGCGTTGCAGGCCAGCGCGAGCTCGCGCCACCGTCGAAATTCTCAAACGAAGGCGGGTTCAAAAACAGTGTCTTCAGGGGCATAGGCATCTCTTTCATCTTAACATCCGGCTAACTTTGCGCGGCCAGCTAAGGGCTAAGTTGTTTACTTTGTGTGCAACTCGTTGAGCCAGTCCTGCATGTGGCCCAGGGCCCGCAAAAGCCCCAGCCGGGCCCTGGCAAGGCCGAGTGAAGCTTCCTCGGAGTCGGTGAATTTTTGCCGTTCATCGATTTTGGCGAGCTGTTCAGCGCGTGGCGAGAGCTGGGCCGCGGCGCCGGAGGCGGAACCTGCGCCGCTGCCATTTTCGAGCTGGGTCTCGACGGTTCGGACCTGCTCGGCAGCAATCTGCTGTTTGAGGGCGGCGACCTCAGCCTGCGCATCCAGTTCGCGCAGGGAGGTAGTCAGGTCTGAAATCGCAAGATCGTTCTGACGCTGCGCCTGTTCTGCTTCAACCTGAGCCCGTAGAGCGTCGGCCGCAGACTCGCGGCCCTTGGCACGGTGCCCCATGTCAAACAGAGGAATCTGGATGGAGATGCCGGATGCGAAGTTGTTGGCGGGAAGAGGCTTCGCAAAAAATTGATTCACGCTGTTCAGGATGGTCGTGTTGCGATAGTACTGGAGCGCGAATCCAAGTTGGGGAAAGTAGTTTGTCTCCTGATCGCCCCTTGCCTGGTCGAGCCGGGAGCGGGCGATCAGGCGCGCCGCGTCAATTCCCGGAAGAGTGCGGGGTTTGTCTTCAGCGTGGACCTCCGGAATCTCCGGGATACTGGCGTGGTCAGGCGCAATGGAGCCCAGCGGCAGGCCGGTGAGGGAGGCGAGTTGTTTGGAGAGTTGGGCTGCCCGAGACTCCAGGTGCAGACGAGCCAGCTTGACGTTGGCGGCAACCAGTCGGGCCTGCAGCATTTCGCTGAGGGGATCCACTCCGGCCTCGGCCCGTTGTTGCTCGATCTCCACCAATCGGGCCGCCATGGTCTCCTGCTGATGGGCCGCCTCCAATTCGCGGTTCACCGCATCGAGTTCCACATAGGCGGAACTGGCGTCGAGAGCGGCCTGTTCGCGCGCGTCCTTGAGCCTGCTGGTGGCTGCGCGCAACCCTGAACGCGCTGCGTCGATGTAATGCTTTTGCGGGATGCTGAAAACCAGCGATTGCATGCTGGCGCTCCAGATGGAGGGCGGCTGGCCAGTGAATCCCACCTCGGGAAAGACAGGCACGCCAGTACTAACGCTCAGGGAGGGGATGATGACGTCCTTGCTTTCGGAGTACACTGCATCGGCCTTGGCTACGTCGGCCTGCGCGATCTTGACCGCGGAGCTATTTCGCTGGGCCAGGTCAACAACCGTAGCGAGAGAAACCTGTGCGGCCACGCTTGCGGAGGCGGCCAGTAGAGCCGACGCAATCGATAGCTTTGCAAAGCCGCGGTAATGGAGCGTCATAGTCAACAGTGTGTGCCCCGTTAGAACTTGAGATCCTGCGCTGGTTTGTAGCCGTTGGCGAGAGCTAACGCCGCGGTTCGTTCTTCGCGAGCCCCGGCGGTGTCGCCCTGGCGGGCTTTGAGACGTGCCATCCATACATGAGCGACGAAAGCGGGGGCCTCTTCGGTGTTGTTGGAAGCCAGGTAGGTCTGCAGAAGCTTCTGTGCGAATTCTGGATCGCGATTAGCCTTGATAAGGACCGAGGCTCCATTGAAGAGAGCTACCCCAGCGTGGTGATCGCGTTGGGCGGCAGCCACTCCGCTTTGCACGGCACTCTCCATCTGCGACCATTGCTTGTTCTTGCGGTAGAAGCTGGCCAGTCTCATCCATTGAAATGCGGGGTGCGCGCTGGCTGTGATGGCAAGGCGGAATTCGCGCTCGGCAGTTCCGGAATCGTGATTCTCCTGAGCGATCGCTGCGCGCAGTTCGTGCGCTCGGGCGGGATCCACGTGATCGAGACGGCTGGCGATTGTGGCCGCCTTGTCGGTTCCACCACCAACCACCCCCGGAGCTGAGCTGTAGAATTCACCGAGGTCGGCCAGCGCCTCCGGGTTGCGGGGATCCAGTTCGGTCGCGCGTTCAAACTCGGCGCGTGCCCGCTTAGCAAGGCCATACGCCGAAACGAACGAGGCCTTGTCCGCCAGCTCGCCCAGTGCCCGACCCAACCAGAGGTGATTCATCGAATTCTGGTCATCGAGGGTGACGGCCTGCTGGCACTCCCTCACGGCCGCGTCCCACTGCTCCATCGTAAAGAGTACGCGGCAACGGAGGTTGTGAGCCTGCGCGGAGCCGGCCTCGCCTGAGGGAAGAGCCTGCAACAGAGCGAGAGCTTTGTCGGCCTGGCCTGCCTGCAGCGCAGAATTTGCTTCTGCCAAACCGCTGTGAGACGCCTGCGCCGGAGCGAGGGCAGCGAGTGCCAGTGTCAAAAGTCCCGTGCCCATCGCCGAAACTGCGCGACGCACAAGGCCGCCGAAACCTGGCACTCGCTTGGTCACTTCACCACCTTCACCGGAACCTCTTGCTGCAAGGGTTGACCGCTTATAGAACCGGTCGCGACCCAGTCTCCCGCATTCAGGCCGGAGAGGATTGCAGCCTGGGTGAGGCTCTGGCTGCCATAGGTGACCGGCGTCCGTTTCAGCTGATCGCCAACGATCCGATAGACAAACGCTTTCCCGTTCTCGACATGGAGGGCTTCGCGTGGAATGCTCAATGCATTCGACTCGGTAGACGTGGTCACCGTCACCGCGACGTTGGTGGCGGGGAGCAGTTGTCCGTCATTGTCATCGATCCGTACGAGGACTTCGCCGACATTACGGGTGCCATAGGTAGTCACCGTGATCGGCACGCGTTCGATGCGACCGTGCCATACCTGGCCGAGTCGTGCATCCCACTTGATGAGAACGGGCTGGCCTACGGACAGCAGGCCGATATCCGGCTCATCGAAATAGGCGCGAACCCGCTCGTGGTGCAGGTCGGCCATTTGTAGGATCAGCTTGCCCTCTTCGACAAAGTCGGTCTGCTTCACGTCGAGGTTGTAAACAGTACCGGCGATTGGCGCACGGACAGTTGTCTTCGATTCCACATCCCGGGCAGCATCGAGGTTGACTTCGGCATCATTCACAGCCGCTTGAGCGCGAGCCATGTCGGCAGGAGAGTAGCGCCCTTTGGCGGTGATCTGCGACGCGTCCAAGGCCGCATTGGCCGAATCCAGCCGCTGCCGCGCAGCCGCCACTTCACCGGCAGATGCGGCGCCGTTCGCGCTGAGCTTGACCAGGGCATTCAAGTCACGCTGGGCAGAGTCGCGGTCGAGACGGGCTCGCGTCACATCCGCGGTGGATGCCTGTTGTTGCTCGAGGGTGCCGTTGTGGGTTACCGCGTCTAGACCTGCCTGCGCGGACTTGAGAGCGCTTTCCGCTGTGGCTACACGAGCACGCGCCTGAATGTCGTCCAATTCCAGCAGGACCTTGCCGGCTGTGACCCGGTCGCCTTCCTGGACAAAGACCCGTTTGACGGTGGTTGCGAGCGGGCTATGAATCTCGAAGTTCTCCTCCGGCTCGACCCGGCCGTTGGTGCTTCTTGTGCTCTCAATCGACTCGCGTGTTACCTGCACGGCACGTACCTGAAGCCGGTCCCGGGTGAGGGAACGTACCGAGAAAAAAACCAACACGAGAATGATGCCGGCGCCGAGCCAGACCCAGCGCCAGTTCAGTTCCTTACTCTGTTTCGCCATTCATGCAACCCGAGTCAGTATATCGGACGCTCGATCAAGCTCGAGGTCGCACGAATTTCGTCCAAAGCTTTGTCTGCAGGAAGGTTACCTTCTTTACAATAGGAGCATGGCAACACCGCAGACTGTTGAGCGCCGTTATTCCGACGATCACGCCAAAGCTGGGCTAGATTTCAACTTTCCCGCGATCGAGACCTGGCAGAATCAATTTCCCGGTTACGAGATCGTCATTGACGACCCGGAGCTTACCTCGGTTTGCCCCAAGACGGGTCTGCCCGATTTTGGTGTGCTTACCATCCGGTATATGCCCCGGGAGCGATGCCTGGAACTCAAGTCCCTGAAGGAGTACCTTTTCTGTTATCGCAACCTTGGGATATTCCAGGAAAACATCGTGAACCAGGTTCTCGAAGATGTCGTGAAAGCCACCGATCCTGTTTGGGCGGTAGTGAAGGGCGTGTTTCGTCCACGCGGGGGGATCGGTACCACGGTCGAGGCGCGTTGGCCGCGCCCCTGAAAAGCCGCAAAAGGGAACTGCTATTGCAATTCGAGATACCGTCTCCCGCCATGACCACTCCGGTGCGATAGCCTGAACCCGGCGGTTGCGTCCCTGGTTCCTCTTGATTCGCTACCGCGACTTCTGCTGTTCCGATGCGTCTGAACACGCAACAACCCCGCGATTGCCGCGGATGGAGGGTGTCGCATGAAGAAGTGGATGGCTACAGCGTGCTTGTGCCTCGCTTTGAGCTCTTCTGGATTCGCCGCATCGCACGAAGACCTGCAGGCCCGCGTGGACTCGGCCAAGACGGTGCTCGACCAGATTATGGCGGGTGGTGATCGCAGCATTCCCATGAACATTCTGGAGCAAGCCACCTGCGTGGGGGTTGTTCCCGGCTTGATCAAGGGCGCGTTCGTATTCGGTGCTCAATACGGACAAGGGGTTGTGACCTGCCGGACAGGGCATGGATGGAGTGCTCCGGTGTTCATCCGCATGGCCGGGGGATCTTGGGGCTTGCAAATTGGCGGGCAATCGACAGACCTGGTGCTGGTCGCCGTGAATGAGCACGGCTTCCAGGATCTGCTCAAGAACAAATTCAAGATCGGCGGAGATGCCGCCGCTTCCGCGGGTCCGGTGGGGCGCAACGGACAGGCGGCGACCGATTGGAAGATGAATGCCGAACTCCTGACGTACTCCCGGAGCAAGGGGCTCTTCGCTGGCATCGATCTGGATGGCACTGTTGTGAGCCAGAACACCGACGATACGGAGCTCTACTACGGTCACGCCTATCCCTTCGACACGATCCTCAAGGGCTCTGTCGAAGTGCCGCAAGGAGCTGTCCCCTTCGTGAAAGACGTGGCTCACTATTTCGTCGAGGCCAAGCATCAATAGGCGTCCTGCGGGATCAAAGGCGGCGAACCCGCTTCGCCAGGTCGGATTGCCAGATCTTGCTCCGAGGTCTCTTCCTCGCGCATTAGACTTGTGATTTGAAATCCAAATTGCGAGAGAACATCGAATTCTGGCTGGTGACGGTTGTGGCCCGCGGTCTGGGCCGATTACCGCGCCCTGCAGCGCGGCTGATCACAGGGCTCATCACGGGATTGTTGTACGTTCTATTAGCTCGCCTGCGGAGGGTTGGGCAGCGCAATTTGGAGTTGGCGTTGCCAGAACTTTCTGCGGCAGCGCGGCGAAAGACTCTGCGCCGCCTCTTTCGCAACCTGGGATGGCAACTCGTCGAATTCTGCCGAATGCCCCGGTATACTCCGGAGAACATTGCCGACTGGATTTGCACCGAGGGCCTGGAACGCTACCTTGCGGCGGAAGCGCGCGGCAAAGGCGTGCTGATTCTCACCGGGCACCTGGGAGCATGGGAGCTATCCAGCTTCTATCACTCCCTGATGGGCCACCCCATGGGGATGGTGATCCGGAGGCTGGATAACAGGCGGCTTGATGAATACGTAAACCGTATCCGCTGCATGCGCGGCAACCACGTCTTACACAAAGACGATTTCGCGCGCGGGCTGCTGACCGCAATGCGCAGCGGGCAGGCTGTCGGCATCCTGATGGATACGAATATGACTCCTCCCCAAGGCGTGTTTGCGCGCTTCTTCGGGGTTGAAGCGTGTACGGCCTCCGGGCTCGCGCGGGTGGCTCTCAGAACCGGTGCAGCCGTGTTACCGGGTTTTCTGCTCTGGGAGCCGAATGAAGGCCGCTATGTTCTGCACTTTGGAGAAGAGCTGACATTTTGCCCGACTGGTGACACAGAGGGCGATATTCTCGCAGCCACCCAGCAATGCAATGATGTCCTGGAATCCTGGATCCGCCGCTATCCCGATCAGTGGCTCTGGATTCACAAGCGATGGAAGACGCGGCCGCCCGGGCAGGCGCCGCTCTACTGAGTCGCTCAGCCTTCTGATAATCTTCATGCAGTTTGGCTACCGCGACGCAACTCATTGCTGATGGGCGAAGAGCCCGCCCTGAACATCGCTTAAGCGATGCGCGACGGCTTTACGCTGAGGCTGCCGCACTCTACCGCCCCGATGACCAACTTGCCTACGCGCATACGATCAGGCATATCGCAGATATGTTTCTTGAGGAATCCCGTCACGCCGACGCTCAGCCCCTCTACGAAGAAGCACTGGAGCTTTATCGCGGCAGTCTCAACACAAAATTGATTGATCTCGCGAATACAGTTCGTCCTTACGCCTTGCTTCAATCGCAACTCGGGAACCGCGAGGTCGCGCGCGAACTCTGGCAGGAGGCAAGAATCCTCTATGCTGCCCTTCGGATCGAAGCAGGAGTTCGGGAGTGCGAAGAACATCTCGACCGATTTGAAGGGCAGCCTCTGGATGGAGGAGGCTGAGATGGTTCATCTTTCCCGATGCGCACCCGCCGTGGACACGGTTTCGTTTACCTGAGAATCCATCGTTGTGGGATCGTCTAGTCCGACCCAATACTTAGCGATCTTCCCATCAGCATCGATCAGGATGGCAACCGGTACGCCTTCGACCTCAAATGCCTTGAAGGCAGCTCCATCCGGGTCGAGCAGGACGGGTAAAGTGACGTGGTAGTGGTCGGTCCAGAGTTTGGCGTCGGCCGGGGTGTCCTGGGTGAGACTGAGTACCGCTAGCCCCTGAGATTCATAGCGTGATTTCAAATCCTGGGCATGAAGGGTCGTACGGCGGCAGGGACCACAGTAGCTGCCCCAGAAGTCAAGAAGGACAGGACGGCCGCGGAAGCCGGAGAGTTGGACGCTGCCACCCGAGAGCTGCTGGAGACTCAGGTCCGGAGCGGCGCGACCGGCCCAGTCTGATCGGTCTTTCGGCTGTGCGGCGAAACGTTGCAGGGCCTGAACCAGGCGTTCGGAGGGAGGCTGGTCGAAAGAGAACGAAGTGACCTCTCCTGTCCATTTCATGCCATCGGGGCCGCGCTTAGTTTCGCGCAGAACGATGAGATCGTCGGGCGCGATCCAGAGCCGTTTGTGCTCGATAGCGGACTTGGGTTTGAACTCAGGAGAGTAGTCATAGACCGCCTCGATCACCTCGCAGGCGTAGGCATGCCCCTGAATCGTGACGGTTTCCTCGCCGGTCTTCTGCGCGTCGATCAGGCGGGTTGCGACTTCGGTTGACTGTCCCAGCGGTAGCAGGGCAAAGCTCTTCCCATCAGGTTTAGGATCCGTAGCTTTCGAATCGGTCTGGGTGATCGTCATCTTGCCGACCATCGAGATGACTTGCTGCGTCGATTTGCGCACATCGAGGGACAGAAAAGACGGCTGAGCTGCTTCGGTGTTGTATTCGTAGGTAACCTTCCAGGAGGTGCCTTCGATTTGAGCGGTTGCGGTGCCTTTGACGGCAAAGGTGTCGGCGCTTTTGTAGCGTGCGGCTACCTTCTTCAGCAGGTCCGCGCGGGACTGAGCGGCAAGTAGGGTTGCGGAGCAGAGCAGCAAGATGACAGAGACGCAGCGCATGGGGAGGGCCTCCGCGGCGGCACTCATTGTAAAAGAGTCACCGGGGTTATGACGCACGGATGGGGCAGATCGCTCGGATGGAGATGGGCGGGGACGTCGCCCTATAATGAAGAATGGGCCTGCCTGCCCTGAGTCCCTCCCGGTGCTCATGGCGAGCGGTGGCCGAATTCTCAAGGAAATCATCTCCTCTTGACTTCTCCGAACGAAGCGATCGTCATCCGTGGGGCGCGAACGCACAATCTCAAGAACATTTCCTGTGAGATCCCACACGGAAAGTTGACGGTGGTCAGTGGTGTCTCGGGGTCCGGGAAGTCGTCGCTCGCCTTTGACACTATCTATGCGGAAGGGCAGCGCCGGTACGTGGAGTCGCTTTCAGCATACGCACGCCAGTTTCTGGAGAGAATCGAGAAGCCTGACGTCGATGAGATCGATGGCCTGGCGCCGGCCATTGCCATCAAGCAGAAGAACACTACGAGGAATCCACGGTCGACGGTGGCGACGGCAACCGAGATCTACGACTACATGCGGCTGCTCTACGCGCGCTGCGGAACCGTGCACTGCGTCTACTGCGATGGGCTGGTGCGACGTGACTCGGTGGATGAGATTGCTGAAGCAACGCTGGCCCTGGGCGACGGTACCCGGCTGAACGTCCTTTTTCCGGTGAAAGCGTCACCTCTCGTCGAGCAGAAGGAACCAGCGGAGAAGCCCGCTCGCAAGGCCAGGGCCGCGGCCGCGAAAGCAGCGGCAAAGGCTGCGGTCGAGTCACCAATGACAGACGCGCTGAAGGCGCGTCTGACGGAGCTCCGGTCCGGAGGTTTCAACCGGCTCTATCAGCGGGGCCAGATCTTCGAATTCTCGAATCCGGAGTCGCTACTCGATCTGGACTTCACGCTGCCGGTGTTTGTGCTGGTGGACCGCATCGTGGTGGACGTGGAGAATCGGGCGCGCATCGTTGACGCGGTGGAGATCGCTTACCGCGAGGCAGGCGAGGTGATCTTTGAAGAGGCTTTGCGGGGCGAGGAGAATGGGGCGGAGCCGCGCCGTCTTCGCTACTCTGCGGCCTACGAATGCGCGAATTGTCACAGACCTGGGCGCGAGCCTGAGCCGCGCCTCTTCAGCTTCAATAATCCCTTTGGAGCGTGCCCGCGCTGCCAGGGGTTTGGAAACACCGTCGATTTCGATCTGAATCTGGTGATTCCCGACAAGGGCCTGACGCTTAACGAGGGAGCCATTGACCCGTGGAACCGGCCCAAGTATCGCTCCTGGTTTACGGACATGAAGAAGCAGGCCGCAGCGCTCGGAATACCTATGGATGTTTCGTGGCGTGAGATGAGCGATGACGCCCGGGAGACCGTGCTGCGGGGCAAGGGCAGCAGCTTTGAAGGCGTATGGGGATTTTTCGCGCAGATGGAGCGCAAGAAGTACAAGCTTCACGTGCGGGTGATGCTGTCGAAGTACCGCGGTTACGCCGAATGTCCGGAGTGCCGCGGACAGCGGCTGCGAGCCGAGGCCCGCGCCGTGCGGTTGAACGGGTTGAATATCTGCGAGGCGGCGGCTTTGACCATCGCGAAGGCCAAGACGTTCTTCGCGGGATTAAAACTGACCGCGATGCAGGAGGAGATCGCCGGGTCAATCCTGGAGGAAGTGCGGCAGCGGCTGACGTTTCTGGATGCTGTTGGACTGGAATACCTGACGTTGGACCGCCTGGCTTCGACGTTGTCGGGCGGTGAGGCACAACGGATTCAGCTCGCCACATCGCTGGGATCGCAACTGGTCGGCGCTCTGTATGTGCTGGATGAACCATCCATTGGACTGCACACGCGGGACACCGAACGCCTGATCCGCATTCTGGAAAAACTGCGGGACTTGGGAAACACCATCGTCGTGGTGGAGCACGATCCCGGCGTTTTGCGGGCAGCCGATCACTTATTGGATCTTGGGCCAGGGGCCGGAGAGTTTGGCGGAAAGGTCCTGGCAGAGGGGGTCCTCGCGGAGATCGAGGCCAATCCGAATTCTCTGACGGGACGCTATCTTTCGGGGCAGATCACGATTCCGGTGCCCACCCGGCGCCGCGAGCCCGGGCGCGAAAAGCTCGTGCTCAAGGGCGCCTTCGCCAACAATCTTCGCGGGGTGGATGTGGAGATCCCGATGGGGCTGTTGGTGGCCATTACCGGGGTTTCAGGTTCCGGCAAGTCCACCCTGGTTCACCAGGTGCTATATCGGGCCGTGGCGCGAGCTCTCGGCCAGACGGATGGCGCCGATCCGACTGGCACGTTCAAGTCGCTCACCGGTGCGGAGCGTCTGAATGATGTGGTTCTCGTAGACCAGACACCGATCGGACGAACGCCGCGTTCGAATCCCGTGACGTATCTCAAAGCATTTGACCTGGTGCGTGAGTTGTTCGCGGCACAGCCGGATGCCAAGAAGATGTCGCTCACGGCGGGTCACTTCTCGTTCAACGTACCGGGGGGACGATGCAATACCTGCGAGGGAGACGGCACGGTGACGGTGGAGATGCAGTTTCTCGCCGACGTGGAGTTGCCCTGCGAGGATTGTCATGGCACCCGCTATCAGCCGCGCATTCTGGAAGTGCAATTTAAAGGCAAGAATATCAATGAAGTGCTGCAGATGACCGTGAAGGAGGCGCTGCGGTTCTTTGCCGGTAATAACCGATTGGTGGAGAAGCTCGCGGTTCTGGATGAGGTGGGTCTCGGATACCTGCGCCTAGGCCAGTCCGCAACAACTCTCTCGGGCGGCGAAGCCCAGCGGGTGAAGCTTGCGGCGCATCTGGCGCAGGTACGGAGCGCTAATGCTACCGCGAAGCCCAGTCAGGCGAGCCGCGTCCTCTACATTCTTGACGAGCCCACGACCGGGTTGCACTTCGATGATGTTTCGAAGCTGCTCACAGCCTTCAAGAAGCTGATTGATGGCGGCGGCTCGCTGGTGGTGATCGAGCACAATCTGGATGTGATCAAGAGCGCGGACTGGGTGATTGATATGGGTCCGGAGGGTGGCGAGGGGGGCGGCCGGGTAGTGGCCACGGGCACGCCCGAAGAGATCGCGGCTAACCTGCTGTCTCATACCGGACAATGGCTGGCGAAGGCCCTCTAGCAGCGACCGCTCGATACGACCGTTGCAGGTCTCATCGAGCCGGACTTGCAACGGTCGCACATCTTCTATTTCCCGAAGTCTTGGATCGCCTGGCTGAACCCAGGTCCGCCCTCTGCCAGATCTTCCCGGGTCATGACGGGCCGGAAGGACACGTTGGCGTTGAAGGCAAGAAACCAAGGCTCAGCGAGCGCCGGCATCTCTGATGAACTCTTCATGTCGAGAACGACGGAAGCACAGCGGCGTCCCTCGTCATCCGCGTAGAAATACGCTGCTTCATGGTTGATACCGGCGAGTATCTGGGTGATGGTGGGACCGAGCGTGCCCGCTTTGACCGCGGCATTCCCGGTTTCGACAGGGATCGATGCCCTGAGCAACATGCGCATGGAAGTCCTCCTCGGGGGAGGTACCACTAGTAACGGAGCGCAGTCTCGATCGTCAAGAGGATGCCGTCGAACGGCGGATGAAAGGTTCTTCCAAGGAAACTGACGGTGCGGGATGGCATTGCAGGTCTCACCGTCGTGGGAGCGAGACCTGCAACCACCGCCCTCCGTACCCCTATACGTCAGGCGAAAGCGAACCAAGGCAACTCTGGAGAATGAAGCAACCTTTCTTGCATGTATGGTGTCCGGCCCGTTCCAAACGTTTCACGACTTGCGCGGGGCATTTTCAACCGTCTTCCGTGAGTTCTGAACGCTTCGCGCAGGGCGATCAGTCGCCGACATAATGCTGCGGATCGATGGTCAGCCGGGCCGACGGCCTTCGAACATATCGACTGGCATAGAGACGGGAAAGAAGGCGCAGATACTCCCATGCGACCCCAAGATTTGCTTTGCTGCGCCCGGTCAGGCGGCGGCCGAAAATGATCGGCACCTCCTGCACTGACGCAACCCGCCCCCGCACCAGAATCTCCAGAAGCAACTTGAAGCCGGTGGACTGGAACTCGACTTTCTCGACACATTTCCGGCGTACGAGGAAATAGCCCGACATTGGGTCCTGAGCCTTGAGAGTGCAGCGCTGTATCGGATAGGTAACCCATACCGCGGCCATCGAAAGCAAGCGTCGCAAGCCACTCCAATGATGAACCTGAGCGCCACGGGCGTAGCGGCTACCAATAGCGACGTCATAACCTTCCTGGATGACCCCAACGAGCGCGGGAAGCAACTCAGGCGGATGTTGCAGATCCGCGTCGATGACGCCCAGAATGCTAGCGCTGCAGTTCTCCCAGCCGTGAAGAATAGCGCCCGAGAGACCTCTCTCTTCTCGCCGGACGAGGAGGCGGATGCGAGTATCACGCGTGATGATCGATGAAATCAGTTCTTCTGTGCCGTCACAACTCCCGTCATCCACAATGAGAATCTCAAAGGCTAAAGGCTGTTTCTCTAGCGACGCGGTGACTCGCTCAAGAAGGAGTGGCAGATTCGCGACTTCATTGAGGGTCGGAATCACGAGCGTTAGCTTTTCGGTCATGGCTCGCGATTGCGTTGCGCACGCGTTCAGCGGAATGTAGCATGGTTCTACCGATATTGAGGACATAAGCAGCCAAGAGTGATCGAACGCACCGCAGTTCTCAATCGCCGCAGAGTTCTGTCGAGGCTCTTGCTGACTGCGGTTTTCACCCTCCTAGGGTTCCTGGTAATGGGATACCATCCTGGAATCGAAGACGACGGTGTGTATCTCTCTGCTGTGAAGTCGGATCTTGCCCCGGATCTCTACCCCCATGATTCCGACTTCTTTCGATTGCAATTGCAGGCGACGCTGTTTGACCGAGTGATTGCAGGATTCGTGCAAGTAACGCATATCCCTGTTGCCTGGGCTGAACTAACCTGGCAACTTGGATCGCTGTTCTGCATCCTGGGCGCCTTGTATGCCATTGCCAATAGACTATTCGATCGGGAAAAAGTGAGGTGGGCCGGCGTAGCCATGGTGGCGTCGATGCTAACCCTGCCCGTTGCTGGAACTGCTCTATCTCTGGCGGACCAGCACCTGCATCCACGCAATCTGGCGACAGCATTCATTCTGCTGGCGGTTTCGCGAGTTCTTGCCCACCGACCGCTCCAGTCCGCTCCCTGGCTGATGCTGGCTCTATTGCTGCACCCCATCATGGCGGCCTTCGGGATCTCGTTTTGCATCTTCCTTGCGTTCTTATATCCCGTACGCAAGCTTGTTTGGCCGCGGAGTTGGCGAGGTGCGTTACCGGCCGCGGTACCTCTCGGATGGATCTTCCAACCGCCATCCGCCACTTGGCGCGAAGCATTAAACACGCGCCGGTATTACTTCCTTTTCCGCTGGACGTGGTATGAGTGGCTGGGGGCGGTAGGCCCTCTACTACTGTTCTGGTTACTCTATAAGTGGGCACATAACAGAGGGAACCTTGCCCTCGCGCGATTCTCGCTTTGCGTTGTGGTCTACGGGATATTTCACCAGGCGATGGCACTCGTGATCCTGACACCTCCCTCATTGATCCGGCTCACACCGTTACAACCGATGCGCTACCTGCACCTGATCTATCTGTTTCTCGTGCTCGTCGCAGGCTGCCTCTTCTACAAGTATCTTTTCAAAGCGAACGTCTGGCGGTGGTCGGCCTTTCTAGTCTTGGCGTGCGCGGGAATGTTCGCGGCCCAGAGGGTCCTATACGCGCATAGCCCGCACCTTGAAATTCCCTGGCAGAACCCGTCCAATCCCTGGTTGCAGGCGTTTGCCTGGGTTCGTGCGAACACTCCGCGCGACGCCTACTTCGCTCTTGATCCCTACTACCTTGAGGCGCCCGGAGAAGACGCTCATGGCTTCCGTGCGCTTGCAGAACGAAGCGTACTCGCGGACGCGGTAAAGGACACAGCCGTCGTGACACAGGTGCCGCAGCTCGGACCGTTATGGTCAAAACAGGTGCATGCGACACTGGGCTGGAGTCACTTTCAACTCGGCGATTTTCAGCGGTTGAGAGCGAACTTTGGATCAGACTGGGTAATCGTCGCCTATCCTGGGCCCGGAGGTCTCGATTGCCGCTGGCATAATGAATCCCTGGCGGTGTGCAGAGTTCCGTGACCTCGAAAGTACTCTTTCGCAGCTCGCGGTTGCTCACTTAACATCAGTTTTAAAAATCTAAACTGCAGGTCTCGGCAATGATCAACGGGAAGAAAGTCGTGGTAGTTTTGCCGGCGTACAACGCCGAAAAGACGTTGTTGCGAACCGTCGAGGAGATCCCTTCCTCGGTGGACGATTGCATACTGGTAGACGACCATAGCACCGATGAAACCGCCCGTATGGCCCGTGAGCTTGGGCTTAAGGTCGTGGTGCACCCCCAAAACCGTGGCTACGGCGGCAATCAGAAGACCTGTTACCGTTCCGCTTTGGAGCGGGGTGCAGATATCGTTGTGATGCTGCATCCGGACTATCAGTACTCGCCACTGCTCGTGGAACCAATGGCCAGCATGATCGCCTTCGGCCTCTACGACCTGGTGCTCGGGTCGCGGATCCTTGGCGGCGGCGCACTGAAAGGCGGCATGCCCGTCTACAAATACGTCTCCAACCGCGCGCTCACTTTCGTCGAGAATCTCGCGTTGGGGGCAAAGCTCTCGGAATATCACACCGGTTTCCGGGCCTACAGCCGGGAGATGCTTCTGTCCCTACCTCTGGAATCGAACTCCGACGATTTCGTGTTCGACAACCAGCTATTGGCTCAGGCCATCTTTCTTGAGGCCCGCATCGGAGAGCTGTCATGCCCAACGCGCTACTTTCCGGAAGCCTCGTCGATCAACTTTCAGCGCAGCATGAAATACGGGCTGGGCGTACTCACCACCACTCTCGATTGCTGGCTGGCGAAACGGCGCCTGCGAATGTCGCCTCGATTTCAATTTCCGCAACGGATGATTTCATCCAAGAGCGGCGGGAATTTAGGTGTGCAGCTCTAGCGAACGTCTACTTCTTGCGAGATAACAGCGCCAGCACCCGGCTGACGAACTCATCGGAGAAGCCGAACCGCGCCTTGGCACGAGAGTAGAGATCGACCGCCTTCTTATCGAGCCAGATGAGAGCCGATTTCACAGGCCCGTCCTCCGGCCGCGCGCGATAGTTCGTGGACCGGACCGGCGTATGCGCCGCGCTTTCCACAGTGTAGTAATAGAGCGCAAGGCTCTTGCGGGATACGCCTTCCGGGCAGGTGAGCGGGGTAGGGAACCCATGATACGAAATATCGTTGGTGTTGAACAGGAAGGCGCAGTTGAGGCGAGGCGGGTACTTCGCAACGCAGTGGCGCATGGACGAGTCCCAGAGTTCGATCGCGCCGCCCCATTCGTCTTGCCAGCCCTCGTTCAGATAAACAATGAGGTTTACCCGGCGCTTCCAATTTTGGTGATAATGGTGATGCGAAAAATCGGTATGCACGTTGAGGTATCCGCCACGGCCTGATTGGTGCAGTCCGCCTCCTTCGAGCATGGGATCGGCGAGCAAACCGGGGATGCCGGTGAGTTCGGAAAGCCAGGCCACAAACTGTGGAGAATTGAGCGCGTCGACAGTCATTCCCAATTGAGGCGGAAACGCTTCGCGCTTGGTCATACCGTGCTTGTTTTCATTCTGGTGCTGGTAGTGGGTCCAAGCATCTGAGTCGGGCTTGGGGAACTCCTGCTCCAGAGCGCGTGCGGCCGCGGGCACAAGGAATTCATCCAGGTAAATGTGCGGCACAGGCTTTGCGGATCGATAAGCATCGCCCAGGTGGGGTAAACCTGCCTGCCAGCGTTGCAACGGGAACGGGGAACAAGAATCCGCGGGAGCGGCAACGTCGATTGTCGACGGAGAAGTCATGTGTACCTCGGCCGGGTCTCAAAATCAGGTTCTCGTAAAACCTTCTCTGCAGTTGGACGGTTGTTCTTCCCCTGTTAGACGCAGGTCACGGAATCCGGCAGACCATGACTGCGGAATTGCGATACGGACATGGAATCTCATTTTGATTTGACGTGTGCAAGATTACCCAGGAGGCGTCGAACTGGTCTTTCAGGCGCTCAAAGTCGGTATGGGTGAACTGATCGATTCCCGTCTGGGCTTGCACCTGGCGCATCCAGGAGTTTGCAATTTCAGGGAACAGTTCCACAACGCCACTGTCCTTCGTCCCATCGGCAAGCCGGCTGCGCTGAGCGATCGCTCGAAAACCATGTGAGTCTTCGCCCGGCTCGTTCATGTAGAAAGGATCGAGGGCGAAGATAGCCTGCGAAGGGGTATTCTCCCTCGCCCACAGAAACGCCTGTGCCCAGGGATTCGCAAAATGATCGCTTGGCAACTCCAGGTGCGGGCTAGCCGGATAGAGCGCGCGTTGCGCCCAGCACATGCCCGCGGACAAGGGTAGGAAGAGGCAGATCCAGCGCCAAATACGATTCCTCAGGACGTATTCGCCGACCAGTCCCCCGCCAATCAGGATCATGAGGATGTAGACAATGCGCAGGCTCCGCATGGGCTGGAGCAGTGAGAAGACTTCCAGCCGGTGCGGAATGGAAACGGCAAGTCCCAGGACGAAATAGATCGTGGTGAAGATTGCGATGGCTCTTGAAAGCAGATCGAGGTTGCGCATCCCGCGGGCGCGGGCAAGGGAACTGAACCACAGAAACAGAAAGATAGGCGCAACCGCGCCAACCAGCTCGTACCACGTCCATCGAACAAGGAACTGATAACGGTGGCTCGCGGCGACGCGATCGTAAGCCTCTGTGGGCGCGCTGAAGATCCCGTTCACAGAGGCAATCCCGACGGCTGCCGGGAGGGCCGGATTCGACTGCTCTTTCGGGATCGACTCGCCGAACGCGCCCCTTCCAGCCAGCCATTCGGGGATCCGGTCCAAGCCTACTACCAGCGCGCAGAGTGACGCCGTAAACGCTGTCATCAGCGGATGAATGCTGCCGGCGAAAATGAGCACCGGTACCGCGATCCAATATCGGCGGCGAACCACAGACGTGACTGCCAAAACCTCAGCGAACGCGGTGATGTTGCGCGGATTAAGGAACGGGTCCATCACATACAAAGCGGTTCCGGCGACCGGCATGGTGAACAGCACTGCAATCAGTGAGACCCCGGCCCAACGCGCGATTCGGCGCGGAAACATCAGGTTGACAAAGTCCCAACACGCCAGGAGGAAAAGGAAGAAACTGGCGACCTGCCAAAAAAGAAGCGCCCACTCCAACCGAACGTGGAGAATGCGCGCCGAATACCCAATCAGTTGTGGAAACCAGGTGAGGTGTGCGTGCAGCTGAAAATATTCCGATCCGATCGGAAAAAGCTGGGGATTGAGAAGGCGCTCAATTCCGGGGAGATACGTCTCAGCATCTTCAGAGAAAGGATGATATCCGTGAATCAGAAACGCCACAACGGCAAGCCCCAGAAGGGGGAGGATGTCTCTACGTCCTGATCTCAATTCAATAAGCTCCGTATGCAGCGGCGCGGCAAGCTGGGCGAGCGATTTCGTTCGTGATTACTGGCAATTGTACAGGCTATGCATGTCAAGAAGAATGTGCCGAACCCGCTAAATTGCAGAGACGAAGAACGCTCCTCACGGTGAGCAGGCATTCAATTGGGCGATGGTACCCGCCCGGTCGGTTACCAGCCCCGGGGATGCGAACGCGCTATTCTGACTGAGGAACAGAGCCGCCTTTGGAGACCGCGACATGCTCAACCTGACCCAGCGCTTGATTCTGGGCTGTACGATCCTTGCCGGTCTCACGGTTTGGCTGGGTTTCGCCGCCCACTCCCATCTGGCTGGGGTCGGACGCGGATGGCTCGCCGATGTGCTGCCCCTGGCGGCCGTGGTAATCGCGATTGGAACAGCGGTGGCCGTCCTTGCCCCCATCCGTTCGCTGGCACGCGATACGCGGCGCATCGCCCAGGGCAATCTGGAACACCGCTCGGATATCTCCGGCCGGGACAGCTTCGGATCAATTGCCGCGGAGCTCAACCGACTCGCGGTGCGCCTTCGCGATCTGCGTGAGTCAGAAGCCGGCCGCCGGCAGATGGAGTTCCAGCTCTCCGATGCCGTGCTCCAGTCAATTTTTGAGCCCATCATCGTGACTGACGCGAAAGGGCAACTGCTCAAACTGAACCAGGCCGCGACTGAGCTCCTGGGCGCTGCAGCGGGCGACCGGATGGCCCTGAACAATACACCTGGAGGCGAGAAGATCCTTAGCGCCATCCGCGATGCCGTTTCGTTGCAGAAGGCCGTGGCTGCCGAAGACGAAGCGGCGCTGTTGCCCATGCGCTTCGGCAACAACGAGCGCAGTTTCCGGCTCCGCACCACCCCCATGCGCGACTCCGAAGGACGCCTGTTGGGCACCGTCACCACCCTGGAAGATGTGACGTACCTGCAGAATACCGATCGCTTCAAAACCCAATTCATCAGCGTTGCCAGCCGCAAACTGCGCGATCCGCTGCTCCAGCTCCGCCGCGGGCTCTATGCTCTCGGCAAGGGCTTTGCCGGCGAGCTCACGCCGCTCCAGGCCGAACTGGTTGCTGCGGCAGGCGAGGAATCGCAAAAGCTCGATGACCTGATGTCCGACCTCATCGAGGTCGCCGAAATTGACACCGGAAAACGTGAGATGAAGGTCGAAAACCTGCGCCCGATCTCCATCCTCAGAGAAGCGGTGGATCGATACGCAGACCAGGCCTCTGAGAAACGGGTGCATATCGAACTGAGTGCCTTTCCCGATCTGTCGTTCGTTCGCGCGGACCGGCGCTCTGTCCGGTCCATCTTCGACAATCTGCTGACCAATGCCTTGCGCTTCACGCCGCCAGGAGGGGAGATCCTGATCGCTGCCGAGGAGCACAAGAACGCCGTCCAGTTCACGGTGCGTGACTCCGGCCGTGGCATTGAAGCCGAGCGCCTGGCCACCATCTTCGACCGGTTCAATGCCTCTTCCGAGGCGGGCACCGGGATGGGCCTGGCACTGGTAAGGCGACTGATCGAACTCCACGGCGGGCAGATCGCCGTCGAGAGCCGCCTCGGACACGGAACCACCTTCAAGTTCACCCTGCCCGTCGCAGTCGTCAACGAAGTCCGTCATCCGGTCGAGGTGGGCTGAGCATGGGGGAGATCAAACTTGACCGGCGGGAAGAACAAGGCAAGCTGCGTATCTACCTGGGGGCGGCCCCCGGCGTAGGCAAGACCTTCGACATGATCAACGATGCCTATCGCATGAAACACCAGGAGGGCATCGATGTGGTCATCGGGCTGGTGGAAACCCACGGGCGTCAGGAGACTGAAGCCCGTATCCGCGACCTGGAGCGCATTCCACTGCGGGAGATCCCCTACCACGGGGTCACGCTCAAAGAAATGGACGTTGACGGCATTATCGCGCGCCACCCGAACACGGTCATCGTCGACGAACTGGCGCACACCAACGTCCCTGGCAGCAAAAACCGCAAGCGGTACGAAGATGTGCTGGAGTTGCTCGAAGCCGGCATCAACGTGATGACCGCCGTCAACATTCAGCACCTCGAAACTCTCAATGACGCGGTGAACCGGTCGGCCAACACCACCATCCGCGAGACCGTTCCCGACAACTTCTTCAAGCGTGCCGATGAAGTGGTCAACGTCGACGTCACCGTGAACGAGCTGCGCAGCCGGCTACGGCAGGGGAAGATCTACGCCCCCGAAAAGGTGGAGCAGTCGCTGGCCAATTTCTTCCGCATCGGCAACCTCAACTTGCTGCGCGAGCTTGCCCTGCGTACGACAGCCGAGCAGGTTAGCCGGCGCGAATCCGAGTACCGGCGCACTCAGGGATTAGAACAGGCGGCCGTCCCGGAGAAGGTAATGGTGTGCCTGAGTACGCGTCCCGGCACGGAACGCCTCCTTCGTGTGGGGGCCCGCATCGCCGGACGGCTGTCCACTGAGTGGTACGCCGTCTACGTCACCCGTCCCGACGATGACAAAGGCCACGGCGACCCCGAGGCCCATCATCGCCTTGAGGAGTACCAGAAGATGGCCCGCGACCTGGGCGCCAAAGTGGTAAGCCTCACCGAAAAGAATGTCTCCGATGCTCTGATTCGATTCGCCCAGCAGGAAAGTATTTCCCACGTGGTCTTCGGACAGTCCGCCCGGTCGCGATTTGACATCCTCCTGCGGGGATCCGTGTTGAACCGATTCCTCTCCGAGGTCCGCGACGTTACGGTCCAGGTCGTTCCAATGCAGAAATCCACGCGCAAGGCCTGAGGATACAAGCAGTTGCGGTAGATCAGTCATCTCAAGTTCGAATCGTTCTTCCGACCAGACAACGAGCCAGCCTGCCTCCGAATCGAAGCCCCGGAGGAGTTTTGCATGCATCGCTTGAACAAACTGTTCGCAGTCCCCGTTCTGGCCCTGGCTCTTACCGGTGCTCAGGGAATTGCACAGGAGCACGCGGACCAAGACCGCCACGATAACGGCAGCTACCGCCATCACGAAGATTGGAAGAAGGGATCACATATTTCCCATGAAGATTGGGATCGGGGTCAGAGGGTGGACTACCGGGAGCACCATCTCCGGCGGCCTCCTGAGGGCCACGAGTGGCGGCAGATCGACGGCAACTACGTCCAGGCCGGTCCGGATGGCGTCATCTCGTCGGTCAGGGTTGCGCCGCGAAATAACCACCAGAGGAGCCCTGATCACCGGCAATAATCATCGAAGAAGCGCCCTCGGAATGGCCGCGAGAGCCGCATTCATTGAGTCCGATTCCTCCGCTCGGGCCCAGCCTCCTCAAAAGACGTTGCAAACGTAATAAATGGGGAAGTATGGTTTCGAGCGGAGGTTGATTGGCCAATGAATCCTAGGGGAAAGCTTTTGGTAAGCGTAACTGGTTTGACTCTACTGGCTGGCGGAGCCATCATCGCGCAGGATCGTCCCGAACACGATATCGGCCGTCGTCATCCAATCTGTCCGCAGCACAGCGTCTCGTGGATCAGGCCTTCGATAAGATCACCGCGGCGCAGCAGGCCAATGAGTTCGACATGGGTGGTCACGCTGCTAAAGCAAAAGAGCTATTAGAACAAGCGAACCACGAGTTGAAAGAAGCCGCGGAAGCTGCGAATCATAACCACCGCTGACCGGCGGTTCGTTCTTAACTCGCTCCAAACCGGCTAGGCAAAAAAGCTGATCGTCGAATTCGAGGCACTATCGAGCAAAGACTCATCGGGAGATCCCTGCTCTCCTTCTCCCTTCGCCGTCTCCTTCCCACCTTCGGCATCGCCCGCGGAATCGTTGTCTTCCCCGGTTTCCTGCTGTGCCTGTTTCCGGAATTCGGCGGCAAAAATCCGCGACGGATCTGAAGGAGCACTTGACGACTTCACCGCCGGCATGGGGCGCAGGCCGGCGATCGGACTGATTTCCATGGTTCTCTCCCTCTCGGGAGATATCGGCATCTGCAGAGAATTCGTTAAGGGCCGGCGGCCAAAAATGTGCGAACCTGACGCATTTTTTTCAAAGGCTACTCATTCGGGCCAGCGGTCTTGTCTCCACCTCGGCTTCTCGTCAGTCTGGTCAAAACAGCTTGTTCGCGCAGAACCTGCTTCAGAGGGCGCGCGGGCGTTCCCCAAAGCACGGTACCCGGCTTGAGCCCTTCGTTGGTCACCGTCTTGCCGCTCAACACTCCTGCCTGGCCGCCAAGGATCACCCCCGGACCGACGTGAGCGTGGTCGCCGATGCCAACCTGTCCCGCAATCACCGCGCCCTTGCCCACCGAGCTGGAACCGGATATCCCCGTCAGGGCTACCAGGATCACATCCTCGCCAATGTCGCAGTTATGGCCGACATGCACGAGATTGTCGATCTTGGTGCCGCGGCGAATGCGCGTCTCCCCGAGAGCTCCTCGATCGATCGTGGTATTCGCGCCGATCTCCACCTCATCCTCAATCGCAAGCGTGCCCTGCTGCGGAAATTGCGTATAAGCTCCGGTCGTGGGATTGCGCACGTACCCAAACCCGTCTGCGCCCAGGACGCTCCCGGCATGGACCACGACCCAATTCCCGATCGTCGTCCCGGGGTAAAGGACCGAGCGTGGATGGATCTGGCAATATTCCCCGACACGGACGCCTCGGCCCACCACCGCTCCGGCGCCAATACGCGTACGAGCTCCAATGCGCGCGTTGTCTTCGATGACTGCACACGGGCCGATACTCACCTCGGCCCCTATCTCGACATCCTTCCCAATCACCGCGCTCGGATGCACGCCCGACCCTGGTTGGGAAGGCTTCAGCAGCTTGGCAGCACGAGCAAACCACAGGCGGGGCTGCGGCGACTCAACAACGCACTTTTGCTGCGGATAGGCCTGGATGAGGCCCGGTCGCACAATAAGAATTCTGGCCGCGCTCGCGAGAGCTTCCGAGGCCGATCGCGGATCCTCCGCAAACACGAGATCGCCAGGGGCAGCCGACCCAGCGGCGGCGACTCCTCGGACACGGTGGTCAGGACTCCCCTGCACCATCGTGCCGCCCAGTCTCTCGATTAGTTCGCCGATCTTCATCTGTCCTTCTCTAGGAAACCCGCTCGTCCAATCACACCGGAACTGCCCTCAGCCGGCCGATTCCGCGCGTCCCTCGCGAAGCCGTCGTATCCCCAGAGGATTGCTGTCCTGCAATTCTGCAGGCAACAGCGATTGCGGGAAATTCTGATAACAGACCGGCTTGGCGAACCGATAGATGGCCTGTGCGCCTACCGAGGTAAAGCGAGGATCCGAAGTTGAGGGATACGGGCCGCCATGCACCATGGCGTGGCCGACCTCGACCCCGGTGGGGAAGCCATTGATGAGCAGACGGCCCGCCTTCTGCTCAAGAACCTGGATCAATGCGCGGTGGGAAAGCAAGTCGTCTTCATCGCCGAGGAGCGTAGCGGTGAGATGGCCTTGCAGCGATTGTGCCGCACGCAAATAGTCCTCGGCCGTGCCGCAATGGACCAGCAGGGTGTCCGGCCCGAAGATCTCCTCTGCCAGTTCCGGCTCCTCGATAAGCTGATCGAGGCATGCGGCGAATAACTGCGCATTGGCCGCGGTCTCCCCGTGGGGCGTCGGCATGGATGAGGAAGCCGCGAGCGGAACGCGCGCCGCCCGCTGCGCGGTTCCGCGCCGGTACGTCCGGGCGATGCCCTCCGTCAGCAGATCGAATGAGGCGGATTGCTCCACTAATGCTTTCAACTCGTCGAAGAAGGCCTGAGCCCCCGGTGCCTCGGGAACCAGCACAACGCCAGGTTTCGTGCAGAACTGGCCGGCCCCGAGGGTGAAGGACCCGAAAAGGTTCTTCGCCAGCTCCGCCGGCGACTTCCGCAACGCCGAAGGCAAAACGAATACCGGGTTGCCGCTCGACATCTCGGTGAAGCAGGGAATCGGTTGGGGTCGGGCCGCCGCCAGATCCATCAGGGCGCGGCCCGCGTTCAAGGACCCCGTGAAGGCAACCGCTGCGACCATAGGATGCTTCACCAGAGCGGTTCCAACCTCAATGCCGGCGTCGAACAGCATCGTAAACGTGCCGGGCGGCAGGGATTCCGCAGCTACCGCCTCGGTGATCAGCGCGGCCACCAATTCACTGGTACCCGGGTGCGCCGGATGTGCTTTGACAATCACCGGACATCCCGCAGCGAGTGCCGACGCCGTATCGCCGCCCGCGACGGAGAACGCGAGAGGGAAGTTGCTGGCTCCAAAGACGACCACCGGACCCAGCGGACGAAGCATGGATCGTAGATCCGGACGCGGAAGCGGCTGGCGGTCCGGTAAAGCTGGATCAATCCGAGCGTTTACCCACGATCCCTCCTCAACCACCGAGGCAAACAACCGCAGTTGGTTCGACGTCCGGCCGACCTCGCCTGTGAGGCGCGCCATCGGCAGCGCCGTCTCAAGATGAGCGCGCTCCGCCAACTCCTGCTTGTGTGCATCCAGCGCATCCGCGCAGCGGCGGAGAAACCCCGCCCTGGCCTTGCCCGACACGTTGCGATAAACCTGGAATGCCTCGGCTGCAAGCTTGACCGCCTGATCCACTTCTTCGGGACCAGCAGCGTGATACGCAGGTTGCAGGTCTTCGCCGTTCGCCGGGTTCTTCGCTCGGAAAACAGTTCCAGTGGCAGTACCGCGATGAGAGCCGAGAAAGGATGTGCCGGTAAGATTCATGACACTTGGATTATCGCAGCGTCCGCTCCCCCCCGGAGAACGTCGAATCTCTTTGGCCTCCGTTTGCCAGCGACCGCTCAGATTCTGTAGAACGGTTCGAGCGGATCGGAAAACCTTTTCCTGCTACTTCATCTGTCAGGAGGAACGCGTGTTGCATACTGGGCCGGTGGTCACTGCTGCGGGAGCCGGGCGGCCGAGCCGGGCCCCCCTCGTTCCAGAGGGGCGGTTCCTGCCCTTCGTGCTCGTCACAGCGCTGTTCTTTCTCTGGGCCATCCCCAATAACTTCAATGACATCCTGATCCGGCAGTTCATGAAGTCGTTCGAGATCAACCGCCTTCAGGCGGGCCTGGTGCAGTTTGCCTTTTATATGGGCTACTTCTTCCTGGCTCTCCCCGCCGGAATCATCATGCGCCGCGCCGGCTACAAAGCCGGCCTTCTGATTGGCCTCGGTCTCTACGGCGTCGGCTGCATTCTCTTTTATCCGGCCGCCCACGTTGGACAGTATTGGTTCTTCCTCACCGCTCTCTTTGTGATCGCCAGTGGCCTCGCCTTCCTTGAGACCGGCGCCAGCCCGTTCATCATCCAGATTGGCGATCCCGAGACCGCCGCCCAGCGCGTCAACCTATCCCAGGCATTCAACCCCCTGGGCAGCATCACCGCCGTGCTCATTGGCAGCCGCTTCATCTTCTCGGGGATTGAACTCAAGCCGGACCAGATCGCCACACTGCAGGCCGCCGGCACCTACCAGGCCTACCTCAAAGGAGAAACGCTCCGCGTCGTCACGCCCTACCTCGTACTCGGATCACTGGTCCTCCTTTGGGCGGTTCTCATTGCCCGCACAGCCTTTCCGCACACCGGGTTGGACTACTCCCGCAACTCCCTTGAACACGACGCGTCGAAGTCCCTGTGGTCGCGCAAGCATTTCGTCTTCGCTGTCCTCGCGCAATTCCTGTACGTCGGAGCTCAGGTAGGCGCCTGGAGCTGGCAGATCCCCTACGTGCAGACCTACACCGGTCTCGGCGAGCGCAACGCCGGGTACTGGCTGACCGCCGCGCTGGTGGCCTTCACCACCGGCCGATTCTTCTCCACCTGGCTCCTGCGGTTCGTGCCCGCCTCGCGCCTTCTCGGCTGGTTCGGAGCCATCAATGCCGTGGTCTGCGCCCTCGCCGTCCTGCGCCCCGGCTGGCTTGGCGTGGGCTGCCTCGTCACCGTCAGCTTCTTCATGTCCATGATGTATCCCACCATCTTCGCCCTGGGTGTCAAGGGACTGGGTCCGAAGACCAAGACAGGCGGAGCCTTCATCGTCATGGCCATCGTCGGCGGGGCAGCCATCCCCCCGCTCATGGGCAAAGTGGGCGATACCGCCGGAGTGGCTCTCTCTTACGTCGTCCCTGCGCTCTGTTTCCTGGGTGTGGCCCTGTACGCATGGCTCGCCGCCGACCCCGACCCCGAAGAAATCGCCGCGGATCCACAGGTCGCCCGCGGCTGAACCAACTGCAGAGAGCGGCCCTACGGGATTACCACATCCCTACTCCGCCACCAACGGGTTCGTCAGTGTTCCCAGTCCCTGTACCGTCACTGAAACCGTCTCGCCAGCCTTTAACCAGCGCTTGGGATTCTGGCCCAGCCCCACCCCCGGCGGCGTCCCCGTCGACACAATATCCCCTGGCAGCAGCGGCGTGATCGACGACAGATACTCCACCAGGTCGGGGATCTTGAAGACCAGCTCGCGCGTGTTCGAGTGCTGCATCCTCTCCCCATCAATAGTCAGGGAAATGTCCAGGTTGTGCGGATCCTCGATCTCGTCGGCGGTCACAAGGTACGGCCCCAATGGGCAGAACGTGGGAAAGCTCTTCGACATCGACCACTGCGTCGACGAAAACTGCACGTCCCGCGCCGAAACATCATTCACGTTGGTGTAGGCGCACACGTGATCCCTCCAGGCTGATCCAGGAATTCGGTATCCGCCCTTGCCGATCACAAATGCAAACTCGGCCTCCCAGTCCGGCATCGTCGAATTCTTCGGCAAAATAATCGCATCGCCAGGCCCGATCACCGATGTCGCCAGTTTGAAGAAGACCACAGGCGTGGTCGGGATCGCCATGCCGGACTCGCGCGCGTGATCGCGATAGTTGAGTCCAATCGC
Source organism: Acidobacteria bacterium AB60 (assembly GCA_008682415.1). GTDB lineage: Bacteria > Acidobacteriota > Terriglobia > Terriglobales > Acidobacteriaceae > Telmatobacter. The sequence continues at coordinate 342,054 of VANK01000001.1, forward strand.
AAAGATCCGCGGCGGCTTGGGAAGCGGCGCATGCAGCCGCACCAGGTCGGCGGAGATCGCATCGCGCGAATCGACAGCCGGCAGGCCGGCCTCGATGTAGGAGAGCAGCGTCGGGTAACCCAGATCGTTCAGATCGATGATTTGATGAAGGTCCGGCAAAAGAATGCCGGGAGTGATGGCGCTGCTGCCGATCGAATAAGACACGAGCTTCATGAATCAGGCCTCCAGGGTCTCTGCGGGAAGTGAGTTCACGGAATGGAAATCAGGCCGCCGTCCAGCCGCCGTCGATCGCCATGGCGGCCCCAGTGATAAACGCAGCCTCGTCGGAAGCCAGGTAGCGCACCATGGAGGCGACCTCTTCGGGCCGGCCGAGGCGCCCGATGGGCTGCCGCGCGCGTAACTCCGCACGGGTCTCTTCCTTGTTGTGCTTGTGGAACTTCTCCAGATATCCCTCCACGAACGGGGTCTCCACAGTGCCGGGGCAAATCGCGTTCACGCGCAGGGTCCGGGGGTACTCCACCGCCAGTTGCCGCGTCATCGCCAGCACCGCCCCCTTGCTTGTGCAATAAGCGAACCGCTGCTTGATTCCTACCTGGCCCGCCACCGAGCAGATGTTCACGATCGTTCCCGTGTGCCCCTTGTCCTGTGCGGCCAAAAGTAACGGCAGGAAGGCCCGCGTAACCAGGTACACGGACCGCACGTTCACGTTCATCAAGCGGTCGAAGTCTTCTGGCTCGGTCGCCTCAATGGATCCCACGTGGCCGATGCCGGCATTATTCACCAGGATGTCGAGATGCCCAATCTGGGAGGCCGCGGCGGTGATCGACTCCGAGCCCGTAACATCCATGCGCACCGCCGTTGCCGATCCGGTCGCGGCCGCCAGGGCCTCCGCGGCAGAAAGGTTGATATCAGCGATGGCCACATGGGCTCCGGCGCGCACCAGCTCTTTCACGGTTGCCTCGCCAATGCCGCTCGCCCCTCCCGTAACAAGCGCGCGGCGGCCGTCGAGGCGGAAACAGGGTTGTTGGTCAGGACTCATCTCGGAGCGCTTCCTCGTCTTCCAAGTATCTTGCGCTGAACCCAGAATACTTGCTCCGGTTCGGCAGGCGGGACGCCGCTACTACGCCAGCATCCCCCGGGCGGCCTCATGACCGATACTGTTGTATTCGGTAGGGAAGGAGATTGCGGGTGGCACTGCTCCATGAAGACAGGCTTTTTCCGGCAGATGAGCGAACGCGGGCCATCGCCCGGCGGCTTTACGAAAGCATTAAGGGATTGCCCATCGTGAGCCCGCACGGCCACACGCAGGCCCGCTGGTTCGCCCAGAACGAGCCGTTTCCCGACCCCGTGAAGCTATTCGTTCAGCCCGACCACTACGTCTTCCGCATGCTCTACAGCCAGGGCGTCACCTTGGAGGAGCTCGAGATCGGCAAGCAGGAGATCGATGATCCCCGCAAGGTGTGGCGCACCTTCGCCAGCCACTACTACCTCTTCCGCGGAACCCCTACCCGCCTGTGGCTTGATTACGCGTTTCAAGAACTCTTCGGTTTGACCGAGCGGCTCTCGGAAAGTAACGCCGATCTTTACTACGACACCATTGCGGCGCAACTGCAAACTCCGGACTTCCTTCCCCGAACCCTCTACGAGCGATTCAACATTGAGGTGCTGGCCACCACGGACTCGCCCCTCGATTCTCTGGCTGACCACGAGGCCATCCGTGCTTCGGGGTGGAACGCCCGCATCATCCCCACGTTCCGGCCAGACCCGCTCGTCGACCCGCAACACCCCGGCTTCCTCGATAACATCCGCGCCCTCGGCACCCTCACCAGCGAGGACACGTTCACCTGGCGCGGATATCTGCGCGCCCTCGCCCGCCGGCGGGAGTACTTCCGGCAAATGGGTTGCACTGCCACCGATCACGGCCATCCCACCGCCCTGACGGAGGACCTGGGGGATACCAGCGCGGCCGCACTCTTCGAGCAGGTCATCAAAGGCACCGCCTATGCCGCCGATCTGGAGATCTTTCGCGGCCAGATGCTCACCGAGATGGCGCGCATGAGCCTCGAAGACGGCCTGATCATGCAGATCCATCCCGGCAGCGTGCGCAACCACAACGCCCAGCTCTACGCCAAGTACGGTCGGGATATGGGCGCAGACATCCCTGCACCAACGAATTACGTTGAGGCATTGCGCCCGCTCCTGAACCGCTTTGGCAATGAAAGACACCTTACCATCATCCTCTTTACGCTCGACGAGGCCACGTACAGCAGGGAACTGGCGCCTCTCGCCGGCCACTATCCGTGCCTCAAGCTCGGCCCGCCTTGGTGGTTCCACGACAGCGCGGAAGGCATGATGCGCTTCCGCGAGAGGGCAACGGAAACCGCCGGCTTCTACAACACCGTGGGCTTCAATGACGACACCCGGGCCTTCCTGTCCATCCCGGCGCGCCATGACGTCGCGCGAAGGATCGATGCAGCCTTCCTCGGACGTCAGGTCGCGGAGCACAAACTTGAGGAAGACGAAGCCATGGAATTGGCGACCGACTTGACAGTAGGTCTGGTACGAAAGGCATACAAGCTCTAGATTTTTTTGATCTCGCCGAAGTCCTGCCGCGAAAGTTCAGCCGGGCAGACAGGTGCGACATCGAATTTATAGCTTGAACAGAATGCAGGTTGATCACCCAGATTCCGCCCTTCCGGCAGGCGCAGGATCCCCGCTGCTCTCCATGGAGCATGTAACCCGGGACTACGCCGCCGAGGGCGAACGTGTGCGCGCCCTCAACGACGTCTCGCTTTCCGTGGGATCGGGTCGCTTTGTTGCCCTCGTCGGGCGCAGTGGATGCGGGAAGTCGACGCTGTTGCATTTGGCTGGTGCCATGGACTTCCCCACAGCCGGCCACGTAAGACTCGAGGGCCTCGCCACCGACGCGCTCTCCGAACCGGAATTGACGCGGCTCCGGCGCGAGAAGGTCGGCTTCGTCTTCCAGTCCTTCCAACTGCTCAACACCCTCAGCGTCGTCGAGAACGTCGAGGTTCCGCTGCTGTTGGCGGGCCGCAGAAACCCACGACCTGCTGCGATGGAGCGCCTGGCAAGCGTTGGCCTTGCAGAACTCGCCCATCGCATGACCCACCAGCTCAGCGGCGGCCAGATGCAGCGCGTCGCCATTGCCCGGGCCCTCGTTCATGGCCCCCGTCTTCTCCTGGCCGACGAGCCTACCGGGAATCTCGACACGGCTACGGGCAATGCCATCCTCCACCTGCTGCGTCAAATTCGCGAGGAACAGAAACTGACCATTCTCATGGCCACGCACAGCGCTGAAGCCGCTGCGATCGCCGACGTTGTCATTCACATGCGTGACGGACAGATGGTGCAGGACTGAGTATGGGACGATTCACTCTGCTGTATCGCCTGATGCTGCGTCCGCTCCTGCAGCGTCCCGGGCGTGCGCTCCTCATCCTGTTCGCCATCGCTCTGGGCGATGCCGCCGTCGTTGCTATCGACATGGCCGGCGACGCCGCCGCGGGCTCCTTTCGCTCCTCCATGGAGTCCTTTACCGGAAATAACGACCTGGAGATTACCGCGGCCGGTGGCGTTCCCGAGACAATCGCAGCCCAGCTCGCGCGTCTTCCCCTGGACCTGCGCCTAAGCCCTCGAATTGAAGACCATGCAACCATCGTCGCGACGGGTGAAACCGTCCCGCTGATCGGCATTGATCTCGTCGGGGAGGCGAACGGCGAGGCTGCGCAGAGGCTCGATCAGGCAGGGCTTCGGGATCCGATACAGCACATCAACGATCCCGATGCGGTCTGGGTGGCTGGCGCGCTGGGCAAAGCAGTCGGGGAAAAAATCGACCTGCTCATCAACGACCAAACGCGCGACTACACCGTCCGCGGATTGGTCCCGGACACTGCGAAGTTAGGCGGTGACGCGATCCTGATGGACATCAGAGCCGCGCAGCAGGCTACCGGCAAATCCGGTCGTGTCGACCGCATCCTGATAAAAACTCCGCGATCCGGCTCCTTTGACGACTGGCAGCGGCAGATTCGCCGTGCCCTGCCTGCTGGGATCATGCTTTCGCCGCAGGGCAGCGCAACAGCTGCTAACCGCAGGATGCTCGCTGCATTTCGCTGGAATCTTCGCGTGCTCAGCTACATCGCCCTCCTCGTCGGCGCTTTCCTCATCTACAACGCGATCTCCGTCTCCGTGGTGAGGCGGCGCGCCGACATTGGCGCCGTGCGCGCCCTTGGTGCCAGCCGGAATATGGTGCTGAGCGCGTTCCTGCTGGAGTCCTCCCTCTTCGGCCTGATTGGCTCGCTGGCTGCACTGCCTTTGGGACGGCTCCTGGCTTCCGGTGCCGTGGGCATGCTCTCCACCACAGTGAATGCCCTCTATGTGTCCAGCACGGCAGGCGCCTTGAGGATCACCACCGGATCGGTGCTGCTCGCCCTGATCGCCGGCATGGGCGTCACCCTCGCGTCTGCTCTCGCTCCGGCGCGCGAGGCCAGCCAGGTCCCGCCTACTGAAGCTATGGCCCGCGGTCGCCGCGAATACGAGGTCCGGATCGAGCGTCATCGTGACGCCCTCATCGCGCTCATTCTCGCCGTCCTCGGTGCGGTTGCGGCTCAGGCCCCGGAGATCGCCGGCAAGCCACTCATGGGCTATCTCGCAGCCATGCTCTTCGTCGGCGCGTCGGCCCTGCTCACCCCGCTTGTGGTTCACGCGGTCACCTTCGCGGGCGCGGGCCTGATGCGGCGGCTCATGGGCGTCGAAGCCCTCCTTGCCTGCCGCAGCCTCGGCGGATCCCTGCGGCGCACCAGCGTGCTCGTCGGCGCTCTCGCTACCGCCATCGCCATGATGACCTCCGTCGGCATCATGGTCGGCAGTTTCCGCCAGACCGTGCTCACCTGGATGGACGCACAGCTCTCGGGAGACCTCTACCTGCGGCCCGCCGGCGCCCTCAATGCCGATCAGCACCCCACCATCGCGCCCAGAGTAGCCGAGCGCATTGCAAGCGTGCCCGGGGTCGAGAGCGTCGCCCGTTTCCGCGCTTACGAAATCGAGTACCAGGGCCTCCCCGCCACCCTCGCAGGCGTCGACATCGACCTCCATCGCCGCGAGCAGAGCCTTAGTTTCCTCTCCGGCCGTCCCCCGGTCGATGTTCTTCGCGAACTCGCGGCCGGCGATAACGCGCTCGTCAGCGAACCCTTTGCCAACAAGCACCACGTCAAAGCCGGCGACACCATCACCCTTCCCTTGGGCGAGACCCGCCCCACCTTCCGCATCCTCGACATCTTTTACGATTACGGCCACGAAGCCGGCTACATCCTTCTGGCCCGCCAAACGATGCTGAAGTATCTGCCTAACCCCGCCCCCACCAATCTCGCCGTATTCCTCAAACCCGGCGCCGATTTGGAATCCACGCGCGCGGCCGTGCAGAAGGCCGTCGCCGGAAGCGACCTGCTCATCCTCTCCAATGCCGTCCTCCGCCGCGAAGGCATTCGCGTCTTCGATCAGACCTTCGCTATTACCTACGCCCTCGAGGCCATCTCCATCCTCGTCGCCATCGGCGGCATCGCCGGCGCGCTTCTATCAATTGTGATGGACCGCCGCCGTGAGTTCGGCATACTCCGCTTCCTCGGCGGCACTGGTTCCCAGATCCGCAAGCTCACCCTTGTGGAAGCTGGCTTGATCGGCCTCCTGGCCAACGCCACCGGCCTGGCGCTGGGCTTCGTCCTCTCCCTCGTCCTGATCTACGTCATCAACAAGCAATCCTTCGGCTGGACCATCCAGTTCCACTGGCCTGTGACCGTCCTGCTCAGCTCGCTTTCACTGGTCTACGTTGCTACCGTGCTTGCCGGAATCGCTCCCGCCCGCATCGCCGTCCGCCTCAACCCCATCGAGGTGGTGCATGAAGAGTAAGTGGATCGCCCTCCTCCTCCTCGTCCCACTCTGTGCGCCCGCACAGACCACCTATCAGTCCGCCCAGCCCGGCTATCGCTACGAGTTTCCTCGCGACCACTTCAACCACGAGGGCTATCAGACGGAATGGTGGTATTACACAGGCAATCTCAGCTCCTCTGACGGCCATCGCTTCGGCTTCGAACTCACCTTCTTCCGCCAGGGGGTCTCGCGCGAACCCAGCACCAACCCGTGGTTCGTCAGCGACCTGTGGATGGCCCACCTTGCACTCAGTGACCTTACCGGCCAGAAGTTCTACCACGAAGAGCGCCTCAACCGCTCCGGCCCCGGCCTTGCCGGCGTCGACGAACCCTCCGCCCAGATCTGGAACGGCAACTGGCAGGGCCTCATTCGCCCGGGAGAGCACGACCTTAGCGCCGTAGCATCCAGCTTTCAAATCAACCTGAAGCTAATCCCCGCCAAACCTCCCGTCATACACGGCCAGAATGGCATCAGCCAGAAGGCTGAAGGCGCCGGCCACGCGTCACACTACATCTCCCTCACGCGTCTCCAAACCTCCGGCATCATCACCCTCAACGGGAAGCCCTACACGGTCGACGGCGCCTCCTGGATGGACCACGAGTTCTTCACCGGTTCCATGGCCGATACCGAATCCGGATGGGACTGGCTCAGCATCCAGCTCGAAGACAACTCCGAACTCATGCTCTACCGCCTCCGCCACCGCGACGGCACCCTCGACCCTTACTTCTCCGGCACCTTCATTGACCCCCAGGGTCGCGCCACCTTCTTGCCCTTGCGTGACTTCACCATGACTCCCGCCGGCGATAACTGGACCAGCCCCCGAACAAAAGCCACTTACCCAGAGCGCTGGCATATCTCGATTCCAAAGTTATCCCTCGACTTAGATGTAACTACCCCATTGCGCGAGCAGGAGTTAGTCGCGACCTATGGCCCCAGTTATTGGGAAGGCTCGGTCAATATCTCGGCTAAGCGCGCGGGTGCTGCTCTCCACGGCCTCGGCTATCTTGAGATGACGGGCTACGCATCCCCCGGCCAGTCCGTCCTCCCACGCTGACTTACACCCCGCGGAACTTTGCAATCACCGCAAGATACGCCTTCGCCGCTTCGGTGATTACCTCAGGACGCCCCTCGTCGATTGCCGCCAGGTTCACCAGATCGCTTCCCACACCCAAGGCCCGCGCTCCCGCCTTCAAAAAGCTCTCCGCCGTCTGCACCGTCACGCCCCCCGTGGGGATCAGCTTCAGTTCCGGAAATGGCGCCAGCAGCGCCTTCAGATAGGGCGCGCCTCCCACCGCCGAGCACGGGAAGATCTTGATGTAGTCCGCCCCTGCCTCCTCCGCCGTCATCACCTCCGTCGGCGTCAGAGCTCCCGGGACGCTCAGCTTGCCCGCCGCCTTGGTCGCCGCAATCACCTCCGCATGGGTGCTGGGACTCACCACAAACTCCGCGCCCGCTTCAATCGTCGCCTCCGCATCCCTCGCCTTCGTCACCGTCCCCGACCCCAGCAGCACCTGCTCCCCATACTGACTCTTCAGCGCCCGCAGCACGCCGCATGCATCCGGACACGTCATCGTGACCTCCACCACCGTCACGCCGCCGGCGATCATGGCGTCCACTACGGCGAGCGCCTGCTTCGTGTTCTTCGCCCGCAGCACCGGGATCAGCCCGACACGTTCCAATCTCCCTGCAGTCGTCTCCGCCATAGCTCTCCTCATCGCGCAATGCGCGCGCCGCCGCCCTTCATGGTGCGCTCCACCTCCGCCAGCGTCGCCATGCTTGTGTCTCCGGGAGTCGTCATTGCCAGGGCCCCATGCGCCACGCCGCACTGCACCGCGTACTCCACCGGCTTGCCCGCCAAAAATCCGTAGATCAATCCCGAGGCAAAGCTATCCCCGCCGCCCACGCGGTCGTGAATCTCCACATCGCGCTGCGGCACATGCACAATCTCGTTCTCGTACAGCGCAATTGCGCCCCACCCGTTGCGTGTGGCCGTATGCGCTGTGCGCAGCGTGCTGGCCACCATCTTCAAATTCGGATACGCCGCCGCCACCTCGCGCAGCATCTCTTCATACGCGCCAATCGGCAATTCCGCAAAGTCCTCGCTCACGCCCTTGATGGGTACGCCCAGCATCGCGCTGAAGTCTTCCTCGTTCCCCAGCAGCAGGTCCACCTTCCGCACCAGTTCGCGATTCACCTCTTGCGCCTTGCTCTTGCCCCCAATCGACCGCCATAGCGAATCGCGAAAGTTCAGGTCGTATGAGATTGGCGTCCCCGCGGCTCGCGCCGCGTCCATTGCCTCCGCGGCAACCTCCGCAGTCGAACTCGAAAGCGCCGCAAAGATTCCGCCCAGGTGAAACCACCGCGATCCATTCCCGGAGCCGAAGATCGAAAGCCAGTCGAAGTCCCCGCGCTTCGCCTGGCTGATTGCCGTGTTGCCGCGATCCGAGCAACCCACCGCCGCCCGCAGTCCAAAGCCCCGCTCCGTGAAGTTCAGCCCGTTGCGTACCGTCCGCCCCACGCCGTCATACGGAACCCAGCGGATCAGCGATGTATCCACGCCGCCCTGCAGGATCAGGTCCTCCACCAGGCGCCCCACCGGATTCTCAGCCAGCACCGTGGCCACCGCGGTCCGCATCCCAAAGCAGCGCCGCAGCCCCCGCGCCACGTTGTACTCTCCGCCGCCTTCCCACACGTCAAAACGGCGGGTCGTATGGATGCGCCACTCGCCCGGGTCCAGCCGCAGCATCACCTCGCCCAGCGAAACGCAATCCCAGCGCCGGCTTGAATCGGGAACTTCGATCTTGTCCATAGCTACTTTTGTAAACCAGTGCGCGGCCCCGCGGTCGTGCCTCCTGTACCGCTAGCCGGGACCGCCCCTGGCAGCGCCCTCAAGATCACGAGGCCCCCGCATGATAAAGTCCTGATTTGGCGAGCATGCGCGTCACGGCTGCCGCTGGGCGTGCCCGGTCTTACCATCGGCCGCATCGCAACGGGAGATATGGAATGAGCCGGAATCTGTTCGACCTGTCCGGACGAGTCGCGGTCGTTATGGGCGGCACCACGGGTCTGGGATACGCAATTTCTCTGGGACTCGCCGAGGCCGGCGCCGACGTCGTCGCCACCTCGCGCCGCGCGGAGCAGGTCAACACAGTCGCCGCGGAAATCGAAAAGCTCGGCCGGCGCTCCCTCCTCCTCACAAGCGACGTGCTCAATCGGCCCTCCGTACAGTCGCTCCACGATCAGGTCCTGCAGCACTTCGGCAAGATTGACATCCTGGTCAACGCCGCCGGCGTCACTCACAAATCCTGGACCCTCGACGAGAGCGAAGAGGAGTGGGCGCGGGTCGTCGAAACCAACCTCACCGGAACCCTGCGCGCCTGCCAGATCTTCGGCAAAACCATGGTCAAGGTCGGATACGGCCGCATCGTCAACATCGCCTCCCTCACCACCTTCGTCGCCTTCAGCCAGGTGGGCGCCTACGCCGCCAGCAAGGCTGCCGTCGGCGGCCTCACCAAGGTGCTCGCCGTGGAACTGGCCCAGTCCGGCGTCAACGTCAACGCCATCGCCCCTGGGGTCTTTCCCACACCTCTCAACAAGAGCCTCATCATGGGTACGCCTCGCGGCGAAGAACTCGTCCTGCGCACCCCCATGCGCCGCTTCGGCGAAGCCAATGAGGTGGCCGGCACAGCCGTCTATCTTGCCTCCGAGGCCGCCGCCTTCGTCACCGGGCAGATCGTCGCCGTCGACGGCGGATTCCTGGCTAGCGGCGTCAATCAATAAACCGGTCGAACTCCCGGAGCGGATCGCGCGTGAAGATTCGGCATGCCTACGTCAACATCACCTCGCCGGGGCGCAACTTCGTCACCCTCAAGGTAGAGACCGATGAAGGCATCTATGGCCTCGGCGATGCCACGCTCAACGGTCGCGAACTCGCCGTCGCCAGCTACCTCACCGACCACGTCATTCCCTGCATCCTCGGCCGCGACCCGTTTCAGACCGAAGACATCTGGCAGTACCTCTATCGCGGACCCTACTGGCGTCGCGGGCCCGTCACCATGGCTGCCATCGCTGCGGTCGACGTCGCCCTCTGGGACATCAAGGGCAAGGCCCTCAACACACCCGTCTACAACCTGCTCGGCGGCAAGAGCCGCGACGGGGTCCTGGTCTACTGCCATGCCTTCGGCAAAGACATCGAAGCCGCCCTCGACGATGTGCGCAAGCACCAGGAGATGGGCTACAAGGCCATCCGCGTGCAAAGCGGCATGCCCGGCCTCAAAAGCACCTACGGCGTCGCCAAAGGTGCGGGTCGCTACGAGCCCGCCGAGCGCGGCCTGCCCTCTGAGTACGAATGGGAGACCGAGCCTTACCTCCGCCATGTCCCCAAGCTCTTCGCACGCGTGCGCGAAACCGGCGGCGACGATCTCTACCTCCTCCACGACTGCCACCACCGCCTCACCCCCATTGAAGCCGGCCGCCTTGGCAAAGAACTGGAACCCTTCCACCTCTTCTGGATTGAAGACCCCACCCCGGCTGAGTTGCAGGAGGGCTTCCGCATCATCCGTGACCACACCACCACCCCGCTGGCTGTCGGCGAAGTTTTCAATAGCATTTGGGACGCGCACGACCTCATCCGCAATCAGTGGATCGACTACATCCGCGCCACCGTCACCCACGCCGGCGGCATCACCCACCTCAAGAAACTCGCCGACTTCGCCGAGCTCTACCACGTCAAGACCGGTTGTCACGGAGCCACTGATCTCTCCCCCGTGTGCATGGCTGCCGCCCTCCACTTCGATACCGCCATTCACAACTTCGGCATCCAGGAACACATGCCCCATACTGACGAAACCGACGCCGTCTTTCCGCACCAGTACGCTTTCAGGGATGGCTACATGACCCCGGGGGATGCGCCCGGTCTGGGCGTCGACCTCGATGAGGCGCTCGCCGAGAAGTATCCTTATCAGCGCGCCTATCTGCCCGTGAATCGCAAAATCGACGGCACTTTGACGGACTGGTAACCCATGCGAAACCAGACACCCCGCACGGAAGAACCCCTTGAACCCCTGGCGGAGCCGCCCGCGCTCGAAGGCCGATGGACCATCTGCGCCATGTTGTTCGTGGCTACCACCATCAACTACGTCGATCGAACCGTCCTGTCCGTCCTCAAGCCTACCCTCGACGGCCAGGTTCATCAGTTGCAACCGTTCTTCTCCGGCTGGCCCGCATTTGAAACGCGCATCCTCGTCACCGATCACGCCTACGGGTACATCCTCGGCGCCTTTCAGTTTGCCTATGCGCTGGGCGTCGTCTTTGCCGGCCGTCTGGTCGACCGCATCGGCTGCCGCAAGGGCTACCCTCTGGTCACCGGCATCTGGAGCCTGGCTGCCGTGTCACACGCGTTCGTGCGCTCGGTTCTCGGCTTTGGCATCGCGCGCTTCTTCCTCGGGTTGGGGGAAAGCGGCAACTTTCCCGCCGCCATCAAGGCTACGGCTGAATGGTTTCAGCCCCGCGAGCGCGCCCTCGCCACCGGCATCTTCAACTCCGGCGCGGGCGTCGGAGCCATCGTCGCTCCCATCATGGTGCCCATCGTCGCCTTGCACTTCGGCTGGCGCGCGTCCTTTCTCGTCACCGGATTCTTCTCCGTGGCATGGATCGTATGGTGGTCCCTTCGCTACCGGCGCCCCCACGAAACCATGGACTGGACTCGCGGCCATGTCGTCGCCGCTCCGCCCGCCGATGTGTTTCCTTGGTGGCGCCTGCTTCGCTATCGCCAGGCCTGGGCCTTCATGGTCGGCAAGTTCCTCACGGACCCCGTCTGGTGGTTCTTTCTGTTCTGGCTGCCCCAGTACTTCCACTCCCGCTTCGCTCTCGATCTAACCCACATGGGCCCGCCGCTCGTCGCTGTCTACGTGGTGTCGACCATCGGCAGCGTCTACGGCGGCTGGTTGCCCAAGGGCTACCTCCGCATGGGCATGGATTTGAAGCGCGCCCGGCTCGCCGCGATGCTCACCTGCGCCTGCTGTGTTCTGCCCGTCGTCACCGCCGGCAGCCTCGGGTCGCAGTGGATCGCCATCGCCTTCCTCTCCCTCGCCGCCGCGGCCCACCAGGGTTGGTCGGCCAATATCTTCACCACCGTCTCCGACATGTTCCCGTCTGAGCACGTCGGCACCGTCGTAAGCTTCGGACAGGTTGCAGGCGCGCTCGGCGGCGCCATCTTCCAGCCCATCGCCGGCGATATCCTGCAGCGCGCTCGCGAAAACCACACCCAGTCCGGATTCGTCCCCCTCTTTGTCTACTCGGGCTGCGCCTACCTGATCGCGCTCGTGCTGCTGCGTACCCTTGCTCCCGGCCTGCGGCGCGCTGAACTCGAACCCTGAAACCCCTGAGGTCAATCGAACCATGGCAGAATCACGCAAGCTGAGAATGGGTCTGACCGGCGGCGGCCCCGGCGCCTTCATTGGACCCGTGCACCGCATCGCCGCGGAACTGGACGGACGCATCGAGCTGGTTGCTGGCGCGTTCTCCTCCTCTCCCGAAAGATCGAAACAGGCGGCCGCCTCCTACCGCATCGACCCCGCCCGCGCTTACGGCAGCTACACCGAGATGTTTGCAGCTGAGAAGGAGCGCGAGGACGGTATCGACTTCGTTGTCATCGCCACCCCCAACAACACCCACCTCCCCATCGCCAGGGCAGCCATCGAGGCAGGCATTCCTGTCATGAGTGACAAGCCCGCCACCGCCACCTACGACGAGGCTCTGGAACTGGAGAAGATCGTCGTGGCTGCCGGTCTGCCCTACGGTCTCACCCACACTTACGCCGGCTACGCGCTCGTTCGCGACGCCCGCGCCATCTGCGCCAGCGGGGAACTCGGCAACATCCGCAAGGTCGTCATCGAGTACCTGCAGGGATGGCTCAGCGCGCCCATCGAGCAGACCGGCCAGAAACAGGCCGGCTGGCGCGTCGATCCCGCCCTCAGCGGCCCCGGCGGCTGCATCGGCGACATCGGCACCCACGCCTTCCACCTCGTCGAGTACGTCACCGGTCTCGACATCACCGCACTCCAGGCCAAGCTGCGCTCCGTCGTTCCCGGCCGCCGTGTGGACGACGACTGCACCGCGCTCTTCAAGCTGAACAATAGCGCCGAGGGCGTGATTGTGGCCTCGCAGATCGCCGCCGGCGAAGGCAACGGCGTCCGCCTCCGCATCTACGGCGAAAACGCCAGCATCCACTGGGAGCAGGAGAACCCCAACATCCTGCGCATCCGCCGCAGCAGTGGTCCCGACGAGACTCGCCACGCCGGCGCTGCCTACCTGAGCGGCGCGGCCCGCGCCGTCACCCGCCTCCCCGGCGGCCACCCCGAGGGCTACCTCGAAGCCTTCGCCGTCCTCTACCGCGAGTTCGCCGATGCACTCGAAGCCTGGCGCGCCGACCGTGCCGAAACCCTGCCGGACACGCTCCCCGGCATCCGCGCCGGCGTCCGCGGCATGCGCTTCATCGAGCGCGCCATCGAGAGCAACAAGACCGGCCAATGGGTCGACTTTTAAGAGCGGAGCTAGCGGGGTTCGCGGAGCCAGTAGTCTCGTGGCCTGACGAACTCCGCTAACTCCGCCAGCAACGCTAACACCGCTCTCACGCAGGAGATTCAAAATCATGAAGACCATCAAAGGGCCGGGAATCTTCCTGGCGCAATTCGCCGGAGACACGGCGCCATTCAACACCCTCGCGGGCATGGCGGGCTGGGCCAAATCGCTCGGATTCGTTGGGATCCAGATCCCCTCCTGGGACGCGCGCCTCTTCGACCTCAAGGCCGCCGCCGAGAGCCAGGCCTACTGCGACGAGATCCTCGGCACCGTCCGTTCCGCCGGCCTCGAGCTCACGGAGCTCTCCACCCACCTCCAAGGCCAGCTCGTGGCCAGCCATCCCGCCTACGATCCGCTCCTCGAAGGCTTCGCCCCCGCCGGCCTCGATCCGCAGGCGCGACAGCAGTGGGCCGTGCAGCAGCTCCACTGGGCCGCCCGCGCCAGCCGCAACCTCGGCCTCACCGCGCATGCCACCTTCTCCGGTGCATTGGCGTGGCCATTCTTCTATCCCTGGCCTCAGCGCCCCGCCGGGCTGGTCGACGAGACCTTCAAGGAACTCGCCCGCCGCTGGCTGCCCATCCTCAATGCCTTCGACGAGAACGGCGTCGACGCCTGCTTCGAACTGCATCCCGGCGAAGACCTGCACGACGGCGCCACCTTCGAGCGCTTCCTCGAAGCGGTCGACAACCATCCCCGCGCCAACATCCTCTACGACCCCAGCCACATGGTCCTGCAGCAGCTCGACTACCTCGCCTTCCTCGACCTCTACCACGAGCGCGTCCGCGCCTTCCACGTCAAAGACGCCGAGTTCCGTCCCAACGGACGCGCCGGCGTCTATGGCGGCTACCAGGGCTGGGTCGACCGCCCCGGCCGCTTCCGCTCGCTCGGTGACGGACAGGTCGACTTCAAGGCCATCTTCTCCAAGATGGCGCAGTATGACTACCCAGGCTGGGCAGTGTTGGAGTGGGAATGCTGCCTGAAACACCCCGAGGCCGGCGCGGCCGAAGGGGCCCCCTTCATCAAGGAGCACATCATCCGCGTCACCGAAAAGGCCTTCGACGACTTCGCCGGCGCCGGCTCCGACGCCGCACGCAACCGCAGGATCCTGGGGCTGGGGTGAGTCGAATGTGCACCAGCCCCGGAGTTTCCCGTCGGCTGGTGCCCACTCCCCGACCTGTTCAGTGCAAGCCGATCACCTGCGAATAGCCTTATCGAGGCCAGCCCCTCCCCCGAATCTCCGTCGGGCAAAAAAGGCTGGCCGATACCTCGTTACATGCCCTTGCTTGCTGCCGACGGATAGCCGGCCCCGCCGAAATAACACTCAAGAGCCTCCAACTTCCCGTCGCTGATTCGGAGATACTCCACGTTTCGGAACGACTTACCGTTCGTCGTCTGGCAAAGATATTTCACAAAAGCCTCGTTGCCATTGGTCATCACCCGCTCCAGATCCGAACGCGCAATCAGTTTGGCCTGTGTGTCCCAGCATTGCGTTTTGAACGTGCTTCTGCTGATGTGGTCGTCACCGGCCGCGCTCGAAAATGTGAAATTCTCGGCCATCATGCCCTCGAATCCAGCCTCGTCTTTTTCCACCCACGCCTTGTACCACCTCCGGACGATGTCTTCGACCGCCCCCGCTGGACCATTCTCTGCACGCGCGCTCGCCGCCGTCAGCAGTCCCGCCGCTCCAACCAGTGCGCAAGCTCCGCCCTCAAGCGCCTTCCGCCGCGATATCCCGTTTCCTTTCATCTCAATCCTCCTGTTCAAGGTTCTTGGGGTTGGTGGCCTCTGGGGCCGTTCTCAGTGCGTACAAGATCGCCGCACCTGCGTCCTGCCCATATAGTTGTTTCCGTTATGTACAGACCGGTTGGTATGTTAGTGATTCAGGGCGATCAGGCCCTCTTAGCTCCGCTTCCGCTTGGCCGGAGGCCGCAACGACCGCAGCCATTCCACAATGTTTCTGATTCCCTCTTTCATCACGTTCGCATCCTGGGCATTCTTGGCAAGCGCTCCGTAGCCTTCCACCATGGCTATCAACAATCCTGCTGCTTGCGCGGGTTCGAGGTCGCGGCGCACCTTTCCCTGAGTCTGACCATGCCGCAGGGCGACGGCGACTCCATCCTGCCAGTCTCGGAAGATCGCCGCCAGCCGCTGGCGAAACCCCGCATTCAGAGGAGACATCTCCTGCGCAAGATTGATCAGCGGACAGCCGCCCCGCACGGCCTCGGGCTGCACGGATAACCCCTC
This sequence comes from Acidobacteria bacterium AB60, assembly GCA_008682415.1. Taxonomy (GTDB): domain Bacteria; phylum Acidobacteriota; class Terriglobia; order Terriglobales; family Acidobacteriaceae; genus Telmatobacter. The sequence goes on from VANK01000001.1 coordinate 357,819, forward strand.
CACGGTGCGGATTAAGACGCCGATCGGGTCTTCGCAGTCCTCGAGAGGACGCAGCCACTGAGCGCGATTGTCGGGGCCGATGATCTCTTCAACGATGGCGTACCCTAAGGCTTCTTTGCTGGCGAAGTGATGGTACAACGCACCCTTCGTGACACCCGCGGCCGCCAGAATCGCGTCCAGGCCGGCACTCTGGAAGCCCGATCTGTATATTTCCCGAAACGCTGCTTGCAACAAGTGCTCCCGGGTCCGCTCCGGATCCCGCAGTGCGCCACCGCTGCGCCTCGGCCTCTTCTTGCCCACCAGCAGATCAAGGGTTCCCGGTAACATACCAGGCAGTATGCAACCTGGGGATGTTGATTGTCGAGCCAGATGTGACGAGGCTGCAGGAACTCTACCGTCCCCGCGCTGTCCCGGGAGCCTCGGGCTGGAGCTGGCGCGCCATCCTCACACCGCGACGCATTCCAAGCGCCCCGGCTATCCATCCCCGCCGCAAGAGAAAGTGACGAACGGGCCTTCCCATAGTCAGTCGAGTGGAGTAGAATGACCTCCCATAGGCATTCGAGTGGTATCTCCCATAGCCACTCGAATCGAACCGCCTCACCCGCCGGTCTTGCGGCGGGGACCCGATCGAGCCAAGGCGCGCCTTCACAGGAAGGGACAGGCAAGGAATGGCGATGAATCGACCACCAGACGCAGGCGAGATTCTGCAGGGGACGCTGGATCTGCTGATCTTGCGCACCCTGATCCGAGGGCCGGCGCATGGGTACACCATCGCCCACTCCATTGAACAGACCTCAGAGAAGGCCCTCGAGGTCGAACAGGGGTCGCTCTATCCGGCGCTGCACCGGCTGGAAGACCGCGGGCTGGTCGCCTCGGAGTGGGGCGTGAGCGAGAACAACCGCCGGGCCAAGTTTTACCGGCTGACACCGAACGGAAAGAAGGAACTGGCGGCGGCGACGAATCGCTGGCGGCGGATGACGCGGGCCATTGCACTCATTCTGGGCGAATCCAACGGGTGAGCAGGAGGTTGGCATGGGCATGGATCGTTTTCGGCATCGCTCCGAGAAGGACCGGGATCTGGCCGAGGAGATGGAGTCGCACCTCGCGCATCAGGTCGACGCAAACCTGGCGCGGGGCCTGACCGAAGAAGAGGCGCGGCGGCATGCTCGTCTGCGGTTCGGAAACCCGCAGGTAGTGCGGGAGCGGATATGGCGGTACCGCACGCTGCCCGTTGCGGAGGGGGCGTTCCGCGACCTCCGGACGGCTTGGCGTTCGCTGCGCAATGCGCCGGGCCTCACCGTCGTCGCCCTTTTGGTTATCGCGCTGGGAATCGGGGTCAACAGCGCCGTCTTCTCCGTGGTCAACACGGTGCTCCTGCAGCCTCTGCCCTATCCCGATACACAGTCGCTCGTAAAGCTGGTTCTGTTTACCCCGCAACGCCCGCTGGGCGGAGCGAGCGTGCCCGAGTTCAACCTGTGGCGGCAGCAGACCGCCGTGTTGCGCGAGGTGGCGGGCTATGACACCGGCGGCGCGGGCATGAACCTGACCGGCGGCGATGAGCCGCTGCAGCTGCAGGGCGTGCACGTGACGCATGACTACTTTGCGCTGTTCGGGGCGCCGGTGATTGCGGGACGCACCTTCACCGAACAGGAAGACCGGCCCCACGGCGGCAACGTGGTGGTGCTCAGTTACGGGCTGTGGAAGCGGCGGTTCGGCGGGGATCCGCGCATCGTCGGCCAAACGATCCAGCTGGACAACACGCCCTACACGGTGGTGGGTGTGATCGGGCGCAACTTTGTCACCGATACGCCGGCGGACCTGTGGATTCCCTATCAGTTCGACCTGAACACGCGGGATATGGCGCACTACTTCGTGGCGAGCGCCCGGCTGCAGCCGGGCATCAGCCTGGAGCAGGCGAACGCGCAACTCAAGCTGGCCTCCGACGCGTACCGGCGGATGATGCCCAACGCCATCGGGCCACAGAACCACTTCGGGGTGATTCCGCTGAAGGAGTGGATGGTGGGCGATACCCGCACGCCGCTGCTGGTGTTGCTGAGCGCGGTGGCTCTGGTGTTGCTCATTGCCTGCGCGAACGTGGCGAACCTGCTGCTGGCGAAGGCTTCGGGGCGCAAGCGCGAGTTTGCCACGCGCGCGGCGTTGGGGGCAGGACGGTGGCACATCATCCGCCAGCTTCTGGCGGAAAGCCTGCTCTTGTCGGTCACGGGCGGGCTGCTGGGCATGGGGTTGGGCTATGCCAGCGTCCGGCTGTTGCTCAGGGTGAATGTGGGCGGCCTGCCGCGGCTGGGAGAGGATGGGGCCGCGGTGGCGCTGGACTGGCGGGTGTTGCTGTTCACGCTGACCGCTTCGGTGTTGACTGGAATCCTGTTTGGACTTTTCCCGGCAGTCAGCGCGTCGCGGCCCAATCTGCTGGCCAGCCTGAATGAGAGCGGAAGCCGCACCGGCACAGGACTGCGCAGCGCAGGCTTGCGCTCGGTGCTGGTGGTCACCGAGATCGGATTGGCCCTGGTGCTGGTGATCGGGTCCACCCTGCTGATCCGGACATACTTGAAGCTGGAAGGGGTGGACGCGGGGTTCGACACCCACAACACCGTGACCATGGCGATGTCGATCAGCGGGAGCCGTTTCCAGACGAGCGCCCCGGTAGCGCAGATGATCCGGCAGGGAACAGAGCGGCTGCGGGCGATTCCCGGAGTCGTGAACGCTGGCGCCGGCAACGGGCTTCCCATGCAGGGCGCCTTTGGGCTGCCCTTCGATATCGTGGGGCGGCCGAAAGGCAACGACCCGTTCACCGGAGGCGCGGGATATTACTCGGTGTCCCCGACCTTCTTCGATGTCTTTCGTATTCCGCTGGTGCGGGGGCGGATGTTCTCGGAGCACGATGACGCGTCCGCGCCCGGGGTAATGATCATCAACGAGGCCATGGCCAGGCAGTATTGGCCGAAGGGCGATCCGCTCAAGGACCGCGTTCAGAAGGCTCCCGGGGCAGGTCCTGCCTTCGCCGAGGCCCCGCGGCAGGTGATCGGTATCGTGGGCAACACGCGCGACGAGGGGCCGAATCGCGATCCCGACCCCACGATGTATATCCCGCTGGCGCAAATGCCGGATGGAGAGACGGCGCTGAACTCGCGGGTGGCCCCGCTCTGGTGGGTCGTCCGCACCCAGGGAGATCCGCATGCGATGGTTGCAGCCATCACCGCGGGGCTGCGCGAGGCAACCGGCGGTCTCCCCGTGGCGCATGTGCGCACCATGGACGAAATCGATCGCCTGGTGATCTCGCAGCAACGGTTCAACATGCTGCTTCTGACGGTGTTCGGCGCATCGGGATTGCTGCTGGCGGCGGCAGGCATCTACGGATTGATGGCCTTTTCCGTCGAGCAGCGCACCCAGGAGCTGGGCATCCGGATGGCCCTGGGCGCGCAAACCGGTCAGCTTCGCAACATGGTGTTGCGGCAGGGAATGGTGCTGACCCTCATCGGGGTGGTGCTCGGGCTGGGTGCGGCCTTCTGGCTGACGCGGTTCCTCGCCAGCTTTCTCTTCGACGTCAAGGTCTGGGACCCGCTCGCGTTTGTGCTGACGCCGCTGCTGCTCGGCGGGGTAGCCCTGGCTGCCACATGGATTCCCGCGTTGCGGGCAACGCGCGTAGATCCCATGACCGCCTTGCGGTTTGAATAGGCGATCGGAAGTGGAAATACATGCAGCGGGCAGCTTGCTTCTGACCAATGCCGAAGACGTAGAACTTGCGGCGCCGAAACCAATAAGCCCCCCGCCCGCAATCACGTCCGTTGGTGATCGATCGCACAGCAGGCCCGCTTCGATCGAGACATACTCGTTTCAGGTTCCGGGAACCAGGGGGAGTTGTGTCTATGCGCGGTTCGATTGAACATGCGGAGAGGCAGGTACCCCCCCCCCCCACGGATATCCATGGTTTCGCCTTGGCTAATCGCAGGAAGGTAATAGAATCATATACTTAAGCCTCAAGACGTTCATCTGAGCTTCGCTTTTGATGGATATCCCTATTGGTCTAACGGCGCGGGTGCCGCTTCTTCGTCACGCTCACCAGCTTGCCCATCACGGCAAAGCTGCGGCGCTCAACAGGGGTGGAGAGCACCAGGCTGGTGCTCACCGTTCCATACGGGAGCAGCGCTTCGATGAGGGCTTCCAGGTCCGCCAGGCCGGTGGTCGTCACCTTGAGCAACAGATCGTCACCGCCAGTGAGGTGGTGGCACTCGCGGACCTCTTCCAGGGTTTGCACGTAGTCGAGCAGCCGATGGTACTGCTGGCCGTTGCAGCTCATGCGGATGAAGGCGAGAATTTCGAGACCCAGAGCCTCGCGATCAATCGCGATGGTGTAGCCGCACAGGATGCCGACTTCTTCCATCTGCCGCATGCGTTCAGCAGTGGCGGTGGCGGAAAGGCCGATGCGGCGGCCGAGCTCGGCAACGCTGAGGCGAGCGTTCGTCTGGAGCTCATGCAGGAGCTTTCGGCCGTAGCTGTCCATGAGAGCCGTGGAATCCATTGCCATAGGCGTTCATCATAGCGGTTTGTAACCATGAACCGCCGGTGCGGGTGCCGGATCGGCCTGTACGGGCGGGACGGAGCGCGCCTACGATCGCTCCATGGATGCTTTGACCCTGGATGGGCAGGCGTTGCGCCTGCCTGAGATCGAGGCCGTCGCCGTTGCGCGGCGGCGCGTGGAGGTGTCGGCAGGCGCGCGGGAGAGAGGCGCGGCCAGCCGGGCGCTGATCGAACGCATTGTGGCCGACGGGCAGACCGTCTATGGCGTAAACACGGGCTTCGGGAAGCTCTCGGACGTGCGGGTCTCGCAGGAAAACCTGGCGCAGCTTCAGACGAACCTGGTGCGCAGTCACGCCGCGGGCGTGGGGCAGCCGCTGAGTGAGGCCGAGTCCCGGGCCATGGTGCTGCTGCGGGCCAACGTGCTGGCCAAGGGATTCAGCGGAACGCGGGCGGAGGTGCTGGATCTGCTGGTTGGCATGCTGAACGCAGGCGTGAGTCCCGTGATTCCGGAGAAGGGATCCGTGGGGGCGAGTGGCGACCTGGCTCCTCTGGCGCACCTGGCCCTGGTGGCGATCGGGGAGGGCGAGGCATGGTTCGATGGGGTCAGAGTGGCCGGCGGTGAAGCGCTGCGGCGGGCGGGGCTGCAGCCGGTGCGACTGGCAGCAAAGGAGGGGCTGGCGCTGCTGAACGGGACGCAGGCGATGGCGGCGGTGGGTGGGCTTTCGGCAGCTCGGGCGCAGCGGCTGGCGCGACTGGCCGACGTGGCCGGGGCGATGAGCCTGGACGCGCTCCTGGGCACGCCGGTGGCGTTCGATGCGCGCATCCATGCGGCGCGCCCGCATGCGGGGCAGGTGGCTTCGGCGGCGCACCTGGTGGAGGTGATGCGGGGATCGGAGATCCGGGAGTCGCACCGGGAGCACTGCTCGCGCGTGCAGGATGCGTATTGCCTGCGCTGCATGCCGCAGGTGCACGGGGCAGTGCGCGATGTGCTGGCGCACGTGGCAAGCGTCGTGGAGACAGAATCGGGTTCCGCCACGGACAATCCGCTGGTGTTTCCCGACGATGGATTAGCGGGCGGGGCGGTGCTCTCAGGCGGGAACTTTCATGGCGCGCCGTTGGCGTATGCCTTTGACTACGCAGCCATAGCGGTGACGGATCTCGCGGGAATCACGGAGCGCAGGATCGACCGGCTCCTGAACCCGGACATCAATGAGGGGCTGCCGGCGTTCCTGTCGCCGGATCCGGGGCTGTCGTCCGGGTTCATGATGGCGCAGATTGTGGCCGCCGCGCTGATCAACGAATGCCAGGTGCTGGCCCACCCGTCCTCGACCGGGAGTATTCCCACCGATGGCGGCAAGGAAGATCACGTGTCCATGGGGATGACGGGGGCGCTGAAGTTGCGGCAGATCGTGGAGCACGCGGAGCGGATTGTGGCCATCGAGCTGATGTGCGCTGCCCAGGCGGTGGAGTTCCGGAGGCCGCTGAAATCCAGTCCGCAACTGGAAAAAGTGCTGGCGGCGGTGCGGCGGGTAGTGCCGCGGCTGGAGCAGGACCGGGTGCTGGCAGGCGATATCGAGGCGCTTGCGGCCGCGGTGCGGAACGGGGAGTTTTAGTAGTAGCCGCCAACGAGCTTTCCCCTCCTATCTGGTTCGCCTGATGGCATGCGAGGCGACGGCGGGGTTGTAGGATGGGCCTTGAGCAGGAGGCGGCAGGTGAGGCTCTATCGGACGACGCAAGGCTGTTTTGTCGAAGAGGGAAGGCGGTATTTCGCGCTGAAGTCTGGCTGGGATGAACTGCTGGGGATGGAGGACCTGGAAGGGCACCTGCGCTCGGTGATCTCCGGCGGTGCGGCGAGCGATGGGTTCAAGGCGGCGGAGGTGCTGGCGCCGATTCAGAGCCAGGAGGTATGGGCGGCGGGCGTGACGTATTACCGCAGCCGCGGCGCGCGCATGGAGGAGTCAAAGGACGCAGGCGGCGGCGACTTCTACGACCGCGTGTATACGGCGCAGCGGCCGGAGCTGTTCTTCAAATCGACGCCGAGCCGGACGGTGGGCACGGGCGGCAAGGTGCGGATCCGGAAGGACGCGACGTGGAATGTGCCGGAGCCGGAGCTGACCCTGGTGGTCAACCCCGCGGGAAAGATCGTGGGCTACACCATTGGCAACGACATGAGCTCGCGCGATATCGAAGGGGAGAATCCGCTGTACCTGCCGCAGGCGAAGGTGTACGACGGGAGCTGCGCGCTGGGGCCGGCGGTGCTGGTATCGGGGACAATGCTGCCCAAGACGACGGAGATCCAGATCGAGATCGATCGCGAGGATCACTGCGCGTTCCTGGGCTGCGTGAAGTTGACGGAGTTGAAGCGCGATCCGAAGTCGCTGGTGGAGTATCTGTTCCGGGATAACTCGTTCCCCAAGGGGTGCTTTCTGATGACGGGGACCGGAATTGTGCCGCCGTCCGATTTCACGCTGCACAGCGGAGACCGCATCCGGATCACGATTGATCCGATCGGGGTGCTGGAGAATGAAGTGGCTTAGAGGCAGCTTTTAGCTGTTAGCTATTAGCTTTGAGCTGGGGAGTGCGGGAACCGACATTCTCTTGATCAGGGCTCGACGCGAATGCATTTTCCGAAGATGCCGCTGGCGCCAATCCCAGCCGTTGATGCCGCCGCGATTGTTGCCGCTTCGACTTCGGCGGCTAAGAGCTAACAGCTAACAGCTAAAAGCTAAAAGCTGCATTACAGGCTGTGCGTATCCAGGAAGCGGTCCAGCTCGGCGCGGGTGGGCATGGAGGCCTGCGCGCCGCGGCGGGTGACGGAGAGGGCGGCGGCAGCCGAGGCGAAGTGCGCGGCTACGATCGGGTCCTGACCTTCCATCAGGGCTACGGCCAGGGCGCCGTTGAAGCAGTCGCCGGCGCCGACTGAGTCGATGGCCTTGACCTTGAAGGCGGGCAGCCACTTGGCGCGCCCGTCTCTGGCCGCGACCAGAGCGCCTTCCGCCCCTCGTTTGAGCACCACGCCTTTGAGGCCACGGGCGATGAGTTGCTGCGCGGCGTCCTTCACGGTGAGCTTGGCACTGACATAGACCGGCGCCTCCGTCTCATTGGGGGTAAACCAGGCGATGCGGGACCAGAGGGACTCGGGCAGGGGAGCGGCGGGCGCGGGGTCCAACATCACGGGGACGCGGGCGGCGGCGCAAAGATCGATGGCGTGCAGGACCGTGTCGCGGGGGATCTCAAGCTGAAGGAGCACCATGCCGGCTGAGGCGATGAGGGCCTTCTGCTGGTCGAGCAGAGTGGTATCGACTTTGGCGTTGGCGCCAGGGACGACGACGATGCTGTTCTGGCCGTTGTCGGCGACCTGGATCTGGGCGACGCCGGAGGGGCCGGGGATGCGGCTGATGCCGGAGGTGTCGACGCCTTCGGCCTTGAGGCTTTTGAGCAGGGCGTCCCCGAAGACGTCGTTCCCGAGGGCTCCGAGCATGGCGACGGGGTGGCCGAGGCGGGCGATGGCCACGGCCTGGTTGGCGCCTTTGCCGCCGGAGGTGGTGTCGAATGCGGAGCCGGTGAGGGTTTCGCCCGCCAGCGGGATGCGCGGGGTGCGGGCGACCAGATCCATGTTGATGCTGCCGATGACGACGATGGGCTTAGGCATTCTTGATTCAATATAGCGGGGCGACGGCGATGGTGCCGAGGCCGAGCAGGAAGAAGACGAACATGAGGACGAGGAGGGTCCGGGCGGAGTTGGGGGCACCCGCGAACTCGCGCCAGACAAAGACGCCCCAGCAGGCGGAGATCATGGTGGCTCCCTGGCCGATGGAGTAGGACACGGCGGGGCCGATGTTGACGTGGGACTGGGAGGCGACGAAGTTGGCGACCGCCCCGCAGCACCAGGTGACGCCGCCGATGAGCGCGGCGATGTGCCAGCCGAGGGGCGCGCGGGCGTAGCCGGAGCCGTCGACGGGCGGCTTGCCATCGAGGGGCTTCTTCATCAGGAGCCAGTTGGCGGGGACGGTGGAGGCGAGGATGCCGAGGGAAAAGTAGAGAGCGACGGCGTAGGGGCCAGGCGAAGGTGTGGTGGGGCCGGCGGCCATGGCGTGGGCGACCAGCGGGTAGAAGCTGCCCATGAGCAGGCCGGCGACGAGCGAGAGGACGATGCCGCGCGTAGTGGTGGCCTGGGCGGTGGATTCGCGGCGGCGGTAGGCGGCAGCGTCGAGAATGATGGCAATGGTGACGAGGGCGACTCCGCCGAAGAGGAGCAGGGGATTGGCGGCGGGGTGAACGAAGTAACTGGAGACGGTGCCGACGATGAGGGCGAGACCGATGCCGACGGGGAACGCGACGGCGAGGCCGGCGATGTCGATGGCCGCGACGAGGAGCAGATTGGCGATGTTAAAGATGATGCCGCCGCAGAGGGCGTACGCGATGGCCTCAGCGGGCGTGTGCGTGACGGCTTCCCAGAAGGGAAAGCCGGAGCTGCCGGAGGAGCCGAGGGTGAAGCCCCAGGCGAGGGCGCCGAGGACGACGCCGATGGCGTAATCCCAGTAGAAGAGCTGGAAGCGGTAGCCGGGGGTGAGCTTGAGGGTATTGGCCCAGGAGCCCCAGCAGAGCATTGAGAGCAGCATGAGTGACAGGGCGGCGGCGTAGGTCTGCGGGAGGAACATTCCGGCTCCGGAGAACGTGGAAAGACGAACGATAGCGCGGAGGGTGAGGGGGGTGCAAGTTCTAAGGTTTCACGGGAGGGAACGACACGATTAGGCAGCAGTCCTTCTCCGATGCAATGAAAGCCCGAACTTGGTCCACGTGATCTCGAAGAGTGGCTTGAACACGCGACGTGGTGCAATTCCCAATGCGAAGCCAGATGACCTTGGGTGGCCAGCCTTCGAGAACAGAGCGCTCTGAGAAGTCAGAATCCTTGGTGACGATGGTGAAGCCATTCTGTACTGCAAAACTCCAAACTTGCTCGTCAGGAGCGCTGATCAAGCCGCAGTCCTCAACGTGGGCCGATCCGGGGTAGAGATCATTCAGAGCTTCGATGAGGCGTGGGGAGAGATTCTCATCGAATAGCAATTTCACGCGGAGAGGATCTCGTATTTGCGTTCGCGGTCGGCGGCAAAGGAGAGGCAGGCGCGGATGTCCTCGGCGCGAAGGGCCGGAAAGTCGGCCAAGATTTCAGCCTCTGTCATGCCGGAGGCGAGATACTCCAAGACGTCGTAGACCGTAATTCGCAAGCCGCGGATGCAGGGTTTCCCGCTGCGCTTGCCGGGTTCGATCGTGATGATCTTGGAGTAGTCCATGGGCTTCAGCATAGGGCGAAAAGGCGGAAAGGGCAATCCCGACTGAGAACCTTTCCCAGGCGAAGGGTCCGCAGCAGCCTTTGATGCTATTCGAGGTCCCAACCGAGAAACATCGGGCACCCGGCAGATCTGCACTTTGAGCAGGAGAACAACAACAAGAGCAACTGCGGATTCCTCCGCCCGCAATGCGCGGGCTGCGGAATGACATCTCTGTGAGGAGGGGAGGTTGTTGGGCAAGGGAGGGGGTGGGGCGTGGGTTCGTGGGATCCCCGGTCTCAGGATCGAGACCGTGGCCCCGCGATTTGTGGTTTGAGAAAGGAGAACAACAATAGCAACTGCAGATTCCTCCGCCCGCATACGCGGGCTGCGGAATGACACCTCTGTGGGTAAGGATGTTTGGAGCCGGAGATCAACTCAAAGCAGCTTCTCAGCCCTTGGCGGCTTTGAGGGCTTCGGTCAGGGCGGGGACGACTTCGAAGAGATCGCCGACGATGCCGTAGTCGGCGACTTCAAAGATGGGGGCGTCGGGGTCTTTGTTGATGGCGACGATGCACTGCGAGCCTTTCATGCCGACGAGGTGCTGGATGGCGCCGGAGATGCCCACCGCGAGATAGAGCTTGGGGGAGACGGTCTGGCCGGAGCTGCCGACCTGGCGCTCCATGGGGAGCCATCCGTTGTCGCAGATGGGGCGGGAGGCGGCGAGTTCCGCGCCGAGCGCGGCGGCGAGCTCCTGCACGACGGGGAGGTTGTCGGCCTCCTTGATGCCGCGGCCGACGCTGACGATGAGCGGAGCCGAACCGAGGTCGACGGTTTGGGCGGTGCCGCGGAAGGGCTCGCCTGGCTTGGTGCGGATCTGGGCGGCGTCAATCTGCGGGGCGAAGGGGGTGATCTCGGCGGAGGCCGATGCGGGGGCCTCTTCGGCGCGGAAGGCGCCGGCCTGCACGGAGATGAGGCAGGGGCCGCTGCCCTGGTGGCGGTAGTTGCCGGCGAGGCGGCCCTGCAGCAGCTGGCGGGTGAAGACGGGGCCGTCGGCGATGGCGACGACGTCGCTGATGAGGACTTCGTTGAGCCGCGCCGCAAGTGCAGGCGCGAAGTCGCGGACCTGATAGGTGTGAGGGAATGCCACGAATGCCGGCTTTTCTCTTTCGATGAGCTGCTGCAGGGCGAGAGTGTAGCCGTCCGAGGTGTAGTGCGCGAGCAGAGGATGCTCGACACGAATGACTTTGGCGGCTCCGCGCTGGGCGGCTTCGCTGGCGATGGATTCGGTGGAGCCGCCTACTACAATTGCAGTAACGGTTCCGCTGGACTGCGAAGCAAGCTTTTGGCCGGCGGCGAGGGCTTCCCAACTGGCGCGGCTGACGCGGCCGTCGCGTTCTTCAAGAACTACGTAGACTTGGCTCACAGGACGCGCACCTCGAACTTGAGTTTTTCGACCAGGGTTGCGGCGGCGGCTTTGGCGTCGCCTTCGATGATCTGGGTGGAGCGCTGCTTTTTGGGAAGCTCGATGGACTGCAGAGTGGCGACGGGGGTGGCGGCTGCGCCGAGATCGGCGGCGCTGACGACGCGCATCTCCTTGGTCTTGGCCTTCTTGATGCCCATGAGGGTGGCGTAGCGCAGCTTGTTGCCGCCGGACTGGATGGTGAGGGCGGCGGGGAGGGGCAGCTCGATCTCCTGGAACCATCCGGCTTCGAGCTCGCGTTTGACCTTGAGGCCGGCGTCGGTCTTTTCGACGTGGAGGATGAGGGTGGCGTGGGGGACGCCGAGGAGCTCGGCGAGGATGACGCCGGTCTGGCCGTAGCCGAGATCGTCGGACTGCAGGCCGGTGAGGACGAGGTCGGCGTTCTCGCCGCGGATGGCTTCAGCGAGGAGGCGCGCGGAGCCGAGTGCGTCGCGCTGGGCGAGGTCACTGCAGTCGATGTGGATGGCGCGGTCGGCGCCCTTGGCGAGGGCTTCGCGGATGGTGGTGCCGACGCGCTCGGGTCCGGCGCTGACGACGACGACTTCGCCGGAATGCTTCTCTTTGAGCTGGAGAGCTTCTTCGAGGGCGTAGGCGTCGGACTCGTTCATGGCGTATTGGACTTCGGATTCTTCAATCCATTTGCCGGAGGAGTCGATGCGGACCTGGGCGTCGCGTTCGGGGACTTGTTTGATGGCTACGATGATTTTCATGGAACTCCAGTGGACAGTGAACAGGAGTGAATGAGTGAACAGGTGAAAAAGTGAACAAGAGACCGCTCGGAATCAGCTATCGAGGTTTCGGGCGATGAGCTGGGCGACGTCGAGCAGTTGCGGGGCGGTGCCGTTCATCTCGCCGAGGGCGTCGCGGAACATGGTGTTGCAGAAGGGGCAGGCGGTGGCGACGGTTTGCGCGCCGGTGGCTACGAGTTCTTGGGCGCGGGTGTGGCTGACGCGGTCGCCGGTCTCTTCTCCGAGGAAGGCGAGGCCGCCGCCGGCTCCGCAGCAGAAGCTGCGTTCGCGATGGCGGGGGGCTTCGATTAAGGTACCGGTGATCTGGACGAGCTGGCGGGGCTGGTCGTAGACGTTGCGGTTGCGGCCCAGGTAGCAGGGGTCGTGGAAGACGATTTTTTCCTGACTTTGGATCGGCTGGAGACGATCGGCGAAGCGGGCCATGAACTCCGTGTGATGCTCGATCTCCGGTGGGGTGCCGTATGCCTTCCAGTCCTCCTGGATGGTGCGGACGCAATGCGGGCAGATGGAGATGATATTTTTGACCTTGTTCTGGGCGAGGTTCTTGAGGTTTTCTTCGGCGAGGGTCTGGAAGACGAGGTCATTGCCGAGGCGGCGGACAGGGTCGCCGGTGCACTTTTCCTTTTTGAGGACGCCGAAGCTGGTGCCGAGATGCTGCATGACGCGGGCGAAGGCGGCGACGATATCGCGGCCCTTGGGGTCGTATCCTCCCATGCAGCCGAGCCACAGACAATATTCCTGAGTGCCGTCGAAGAGGGGGAGCTCCTGCTTCTGGATGAACTTGTCGCGCTCGATGGCGCTGATGCCGAGAGCATTGCTGCCGCGTTCGAGTTGGTTGAAGAGCTTGGCGCCGTAGTCGTCTTCCCAGGTGCCGGTGTTCACGGCGCCGCGGCGGAGGCCGACCATGATGGGCAGGTGCTGGATGCCGACGGGGCACTGGAACTCGCAGGAGCCGCAGGTGGTGCATTGGAAGACGGCCTTCTGGGAGACGTAGGCGGTGCCGTCTTCGGCGGCGAGGATGGCCTGCTCGGATGCGGGGCCGGGCCCGTTGAGGTAGCCGCGCATGCCGAGGATGATTTCCTTGGGATTGAGTTCCTTGCCGGTGTTGGTGGCGGGGCAGTGCTCGCTGCAGCGGCCGCACTCGACGCAGGAGTAGGCCTGGAGGCTGACGAGCTGGGTGATGTCTTTGCCGGCGACGAGGCCGAAGTCTTCATCGCCGACGAGGGGCGGGATGTGGGAGAAGCCGTCGCGCTTGAGGAAGATGGTGGCCGGGCTGAGGACGAGGTGGAGGTGCTTGGTGTGGGGGATGAGGGGGAGGAAGACCAGCAGGGTGAGGGTGTGGATCCACCAGAGGAGGCGGGCGGCGGGCGCGGCGTCGGTGGTGAAGAAGGCGGCCAGGTAGGTGACCATCAGCAGGAAGATGAGGCCTGCGATGACGCCGGATTCATTGGAGACTTTTTTGCCGAGCCAGCGGGGGCGGACGAAGAAGCGGCGGATGAAGAGTCCGGCGATGCCGATAGCGCAGGCGATGGCAAAGGCGGCGGCGAGATAGAAGTAGACGCGGCCATACCAGGCGGCTGGATCGAGGAAGCCGACACCGAAGCCGACGGCGGCGTGATTGAGGGTGACGAGGGCGAAGGCGCAGAATCCCCAGAAGACGAAGGCGTGGGCAAGGCCGGGAAGGGGACGCTGCTGGATGACTTTGACCTGACAGATGACCTCGGTGAAGAAGTCCCAGATACGGCGGCCGATGGGGGCGAGGCGGAAGTCAGGATCTTTGCGGGATTTGAGGATTTTTTCGAGGATGGGGCCGAAGCGGCGCCAGAACAGCCAGATGGAGGCGAAGAGAAGGAGGAAGAAGAGAAGTTTTTCGGGGAGGCTAAAGTGTTGCGGTTCAGCCAGGGTGGCGGAGAGGGAAGTCATAACGAACCCCCTCAAGATACACGATGAACCCACCCCACGAACAAAGACCCGTCGGTGGGGAACCCGGGGATGGGGGGGAGGGTCGTCGTCTGGGGGGCGGGACGGAGCTTTTAGCTCTTAGCTCTTAGCCTTTGGAGGGCTGTCGGGGGGGAGAAGGGCGGGAGGGGTGCTGCCGGCAGAAAACGAACGGCCTGCCGAGGTCGTCTTCGGCAGGCCGGTTGGTTGGGTTCGTGGTGAACGAAGATGCGGTGAACGAAGCAACAGGCAAACGGTCGTTGGTGACGGATCTCAAAAATCGATCCGCAGAGGAAGAGAGCAAAACACGGAAGACACCCTGAATTCCGTGTCGTCGAGAGCCAAAAGACGTACCGAACAAACTGTATGCGTTCGAACCCGGCGTTTCCCGGACCATGAGTAACCGTTTCACCAGAGGGTGCCACTCCCTCCAGCTCCAGGACCCGTTCAAGTTCTCAGCGATTGGTTGAATATGACTTTCGCATCGTCTGGATGGAAAGTCTGTGATTTAGCTCACTCGATTTACTTCAAGGGAATTGAAGGGTTTTTTCGGGTTCGGCAGGTATTTGAGGGCGCCCCGGGAGGGATTTTTCTCGGGCGGAAGCGCTCGACTTCGGGGTGAGCGGTTTCTGTCAAAACCGGGGTGGCCCGTGTCTCCGGAATCGGAGACATGGGCTTGCCGATTCTCAGCAGCGAACGACGTTCGGGGACTGGATGCCCTTGGTGGCATTGCGGGTGTCGATGACGAGCTGTGCCTGAGCCACGATCTCCCGGTAGTTGTAGCTGGTGTGGTCGGTGACGATGAGGACGGCGTCGAACTGGCCGAGGTTTTCCAGGGGCGTGTTGACCATGTTCAGGTCGTAGTGACGTCCCCGGCCCACGGTGGGGAAGAAGGGGTCGTTGTAGGAGACGAGGGCGCCCTTGTCGCGGAGCAGCTCGATGACGGTCAGGGACGGAGATTCGCGGAGGTCGTCGATGTCGCGCTTGTACGCGAGGCCGAGAACGAGGATCTTGGAGCCCTTGATGGATTTGCAGCGCTCGTTGAGGGCGGAGGCGGTCTGCTCGATCACGAAATAGGGCATGGCGGTGTTCACTTCGCCGGCGAGCTCGATGAAGCGGGTGCGGAAGTCGTATTCTTTGGCCTTCCAGGAGAGGTAAAAGGGATCGATGGGGATGCAGTGGCCGCCCAGACCGGGTCCGGGGTAGAAGGCCTGGAAACCGAAGGGCTTGGTCCTGGCGGCGTCGATGACCTCATGGATGTCGATGTCCATGCGCATGCAGAGCTGCTTGAGCTCGTTGACGAGGGCGATGTTGACGCAGCGATAGATGTTTTCGAGGAGCTTGGTCATCTCGGCGGCGGCGGGGCTGCTGACGGCGACCACGCGGCGGAAGATGGAGCCGTACATGGCGGAGGCAAGCTCAAAGGCACCCTGGCCGCATCCACCGACGACCTTGGGAATGTCGTGCCGTGCGACGGTATCGTTGCCGGGATCTTCGCGTTCGGGGGAGAAGGCGACGTGCACGCCCTGCTCGGCCGATCCGCGCGCGACTTTGAGGCCTCGCGGATTGTTCTTTTCGAGGATGGGGACGACGACGTCATCGGTGGTGCCAGGATAGGTGGTGCTTTCCAGCACGATGAGCTGCCCTTCGCGGATGTGCGGGGCGATGGAGTGCACGGTGCCGGTGACGTAGCTCAGGTCGGGCTCGTGGTACTCGTTGAGGGGCGTGGGAACGCAGATGATGACGGCGTCCATGGCAGCGATCTCGGAGTAGTCGGCGGTGGCGCGGAAGCCAGCCTTTTGCGCCTGCTGAATGGATTCCGGGGAGATGCGAACAATATAAGAACCGCCGGAGTTCAAGGTACTGACTTTATCGGCTGCAATGTCGAAGCCGGTGACGCGGAAGCGCTCGTTGCTGAAGAGAAGCGCAAGAGGCAGGCCCACATAACCCATGCCCACGATTCCAATACGGGCTTCACGGGAGGCAATACGTTGCTTCAGCTCCGCGAGCGAGCTGCCAGCAGTAATTGTAGTCATGGGGAACATTGTACGCTTGCAACGGATGACACGAGAGCGTTATCACAATTTTCGCCCCGCGACGGCTGTATTCTGAAGGTTCGGCTCAGCAGAAGCGGCCGGCAGTCGGTGAGGGGGCGGGAATGGCGAAGTATCTGGTGACGGGCGCTGCGGGATTCATTGGCCGTTCGATTGCGGCAGCGCTCCTGGCGCGGGGCGAGACGGTGCGCGGCGTGGACAGCTTCATCACTGGGAAGCGCGAGAATCTTGCCGGACTCGAGGGGATGGAGTTCGTCGAAGGCGATCTGGCCAACCCGGTCGTCTGCGGCACGGTCTGCGACGGCGTGGAGGTGATCTTTCACGAGGCCGCGCTGGCATCGGTTCCTCGCTCGGTGGCGGATCCGATCGGGACCAATGTGAATTGCGTGGATGCCACGCTGAATTTGCTGGTGGCGGCGCGAAGCGCAGGGGTGCGGCGGGTGATCTACGCGGGATCATCTTCCGCATACGGGGACACGCCGACGCTGCCGAAACACGAGCAGATGACGCCGAGTCCGATTTCGCCGTACGCGGTGGCGAAGCTGGCGGGCGAGCATTACATGCGCTCCTTCTGGCGCGTGTACGGGCTGGAGACGGTGGTGCTGCGGTACTTCAATGTGTTTGGGCCCTACCAGGATCCGAACTCGCACTATTCGGGCGTGTTGGCTGTTTTCTGCCGCAAGATGCTGGCAGGAGAGCAGCCGACGATCTACGGGGACGGCGAACAGAGCCGGGATTTCACCTTCATTGAGAATGTGGTGCACGCGAATCTGCTGGCCGCGGCGGCGCCGCGCGAGAAGGTGGCGGGGCAGGTCATGAATGCGGCAACCGGGTCGCGGATCACGCTGAATGACACCTTCCGAACGCTGTGCGGGGTGACCGGATACCGCGGGGAGCCCGCCTATGCTGCGCCGCGGGCGGGGGACATCCGCGACTCGCTCGCCGATATCGGTCTGGCCCGGGATCTGATGGGATACACGCCGCAGGTGAACTTCGAAGAAGGCCTGCGTCGCACGGTGGCCTGGTATCGGCAAGTGGAAGAGAGACAATCGGCTACCCCGACAAGTGTGATGTGACTCACCAGCGATTAGGAAACGCGTGGGGGACACTGCTGAGGTAATCTCGGCGGGTGCTATGCGCGTTTGCAAAGGAGCCGTCCGCCGAAGAATTTCCTAGGTGGCGAGGTTCTGGGATTGGCGGACGCAGCCGCACTCGAACATCCCGCGGAGCACCTCACTACAGGTGTGCTCCCGCAGCCTCCCTCGCGACACGACGTCAATCTGAGTCTGCGAGCGGCATGGCGTGTTCTGGTGAGCCGGCGAGGGCTTGTCCTGTCGATCGTGGCTGGGGCGCTGGCAGCTTGTCTGGTGTACTGTGCGCTGGCTCCGGCGCAGTATGAGTCACGCGCGCGGCTGGCGTTGCGGACGACGCCGGCGACGACATTGCGGATGGACGCAGGCGAAGGGTCATTCTCGGGGTCGCTGGCCTCCGGGCAGACGCAGTTGGAGACTCTGGCGAGCGTGTTCCGCAGCGACCAGCTTGCGTGGCGCGTAATTCTGGAAGAGCGGCTATATCGCCAGCCTTCATTTTCGGGGGACTTCGCGCGCCGGTTTCCGGGTTTTCACGCGGAGCGCCCAACGCCCGAGGCAGAAGCTTACCTCATACGCCGATTCGAAGACCGCCTGCGCGTGAGCACCATTCCGCGCACGCTGCTGCTGGAGGTTGGTTTCCGGTGCGGCGATGGAGCGATCGCCGCGAAGACCGTGCAGGCCTTGATCCGTGCCTACGGAGTGCAGGAAGAGGAGGCTCGCGTACAGGCGACGGCGCAGGCCGCGGACTGGCTACGGGAGCAACTGCGAGCGCTCAAGACGAAGTCGGTCCAGGACGATGAGCGCCTGACGAGCTTTCAGCGCGAGCATGGGCTGGTGATCGCACCCGAGGTTCTCTCGAATGGCAGTACGAGCGACGTGCAACATGTGTCCGCGTATACGGCTCTGGACGAACTGGCGCGGGAGCTGGCCGCGGCAAGGGCGGAGCGGATTCTGCGCGAGGCGGAGTATCGCGCTGCTTGGCAAGGGGACCCCGAGCTTGTTTTGGCCGCCGATCCGCGGGCGGGGCAGGACAGCGGGGATGCGCTCATCGCGGTGTTTCGCCAAATCCGTGAGCGCCGCAGCCACCTGCAGGAGGAGTTCTCGCAGCTGAACCCTGAACGCGGACCCAACTATCCGCGGGTGGTGGAGATCCGGGAAGAGCTGGCGGAACTCGAGAAGCAGTTACAGACGGAGGATGGCAGGCTGCGCGAGCGTTACCGGCGAGCCTGGGAGCTGTCGGCACAACGCGAGCAGATGCTGCAGCAGGATCTCGAGAAGAGAACCGCGGAGGGGTTGCAAGCGAACGCCGCGGCTCTTCAATTTGAAGCCATGCGGCGGGAGGCGGACGCGAGCCGGGAGCTGTATCTGAAGGCGCAGGGAAAGGCGGAGGAGGCGGGACTGGCAGCGGGAGTGCCGAATCCGGAGTTTCGGGTTGTGGACGAGCCCCGCATTGCGGCGAAGCCGATTGCGCCGAACCTGCTGCTTTACTCGGCGATCACGCTATTTGTGGCCGCATGGGTGGCGATGGGTATGGCGTTCGCTGTGGAATCGAGATGGCCGAGGGCGAGAAGTCCTCTGGTTCTGTTGCTGGCCGTTGTGCTGGCACCGGCAACGATGCGGGGCCAAGCGCCGACGCCGAGCACGTCGGGGCTTCCCACGGGAGTGGCGCGCATTCCGCAGAGTAGCGATACGCGACCTATGCCCGATCCGAGGGACGCTCCCCCGGAGGTGGCCCCGGGCAGGTTAACAACAGCGGGGGCACCGGTTGCGAGTCTTACGGGAGCGGTGCCAGCCCCGATTGGGCCGGGTGATCTGCTGGACGTGAGCGAGTTTCACACACCGGAGTTCCACTCCACCGTGCGCGTGACGGCGGGGGGAATGATCCGGCTGCCCCTGGCGGGAGATGTCGCGGTGCAGGGAATGGACGAGTCGCAGGCGGCGCAGGCCATTGCGGCAGCACTCACGGAGAAGGGGATGCTGCGGCATCCGCAGGTTCATGTGCTGGTGATCGCTTCGATGGGGCAGGATGTGAGCGTGCTGGGGGAGGTGATGCGTGCGGGAGTGTACCCGTACGGTGTTCATCACCAGCTGCTTGACCTGATTGCCGCGGCGGGAGGAACGACGCCTGTGGCCGGGACGCTGGCGTATATCTTTCATCGCGATGATCCGATCGCGCACGCGGTGGCGCTCGATCGAAGCGGGAAGGATGTTGAGGGAGCGAGCAATCCTGAGTTGCGGCCCGGCGACACGGTGCAGATGAGCCGCTCCGGCCTGGTGTACGTGGTGGGCGACGTGATGCGGCCGGGGGGCTTCGTCCTGGATCCGGGACATCCGATGACGGTGTTGCAAGCGGTGTCGCTGGCCTGGGGACCGAGCCAGAATGCGGCGCTGAAGAAGACGCTTTTGATCCGGGAGCAGGCGGGCGGCAGCCGCACTGTGATGACTTTGGATCTGAAGCGCATGCTGCGCGGCCAGGATCCGGATGTGCCGATCGGCGAGCGCGACATCTTGTTTGTGCCGAATTCGGCGGTCAAGAATCTGTGGAACCGCACCATGGAGTCGGTGGTGCAATCGACGGCCGGGGTCAGCATCTACGCGGGCCTGGTTTACTCGCAGAGGTTTTAATCATGCGCCGCGTCGCCTGGGGATTGCTGCTGCTCTTTGCCTTCACGATTCCCTGGGAGTATTCGCTCGACTTTGGCGCGCCGCTGGGGAATGTATCACGCATCGCGGGAGCCGCAGCCCTGTTCGCGTTTATCCCGGCTGTGCTGCAGGCGGGACGAGTCCGGAGGCCGGGAGCGCTCCACGGACTGGCGCTGGCGCTGTATCTATGGACTTGTTGTACTTGCCTTTGGAGCATCGACGCTACTGCCAGCCTGGAGCGCCTGCGGACTTACGCGCAGGTGATGATGATCGTGGCGCTGGTGTGGGAGTTGGCGGAAGGGCAGGAGGATCTTCGCGACCTGCTGCGCGCCTACGTGGGAGGAGCCTGGGTTCTCGCGTTGCTGACGCTAGCCGACTTCGTGTCCTCCGCTGATGCGGGCCAGATTCGGTTTGTGGCGGCGGGACAGGATCCAAACGACGCCGCGCGCTTTTTGAACCTGGGCTTTCCCTTCGCGGCTCTTCTGCCGTATTGGGAAGAACGAGGGTGGGCGCGGACGCTTGCCCTGGGCTATTTTCCGATTGGTCTTCTGGCGGTGATGTTGACTGCTTCCCGGAGCGGAGCGCTGGTGGCAGCGATTGCTATCGCTGGTTGCGGGTTGCGATTCCTTCGCTTCCATCGTGTGCGTTTACTGAAGGCACTCATGGCCTTGCCGCCGTTGGCGTTCGCGCTATGGCTGACGGTACCGGGGGCCACGATTGCACGCATCGCGACCATTCCGCAGCAACTGACAAGTGGCGATCTCAACCAGCGATTGAATATCTGGGCTTTTGGCTGGCGAGCGTTCGCCGGCGCGCCTTTTGCGGGATGGGGCGCGGGAGCTTTCGTGGAGGCCGCTCACCTTGCACGGATTGATACCGCGCATAACACCGCGCTCTCCCTTGGGGTCGAAGGAGGGCTGGTCGCCGTTGGGCTTGGCTGCGGGATCCTGCTTAGTTCGGTCGTGTCGTGGGCCAGGACGCAGGGACCGGTTCGATTAGCACTGGGAACAGCATTGATGGTCTGGACGGTGAGCTCCGCGGTGGCCACGGTGGAGACAAACCGGTCCACCTGGTTCGTGCTGGCGGTGGTGGCTGTGGCCGGACGGATTGCATCGGAGTCGCCGGCCGTGTCCAAGGTCTCGGATTGTCGTACGGAGCGGGGGTGGCGCATGGCCGATCCCGGGAGTCATGCCTGATGTTGACTCCTGCGGCCGTTATCGAGAATGACGCGATTGCGAGGCCGAATGCCTACGGCCAGAAGATCGTGCGCGCGGCGGTTTCAGTGACCGCAGCCAGTTTGCTGGTGAAGGTGATCGCGACGGTCAAGGAGATCGTATTGGCGGGAGTCTACGGGCGTTCCGACGCGATGGATGCGTTTCTGGCGGCTTTGCTGATTCCCAACCTGCTGGTTAACGTTATCTCCGAGTCGATGAATCAGGCGCTCCTTCCGACGCTGGTGCGGGTACGCCTGCGGGAGGGAGAGGAGCGGGCTCAGGAACTGCTCTCGAACGCGATGGCGCGCCTGGTGGCGCTGTTGGCTGTCATTTGCGGCGTGATGGCGTTCACGGCCCGGTTGTTCTTTCCGATCATTACCTGGGGTTTTCCGGCGGCAAAAGTGGATTTGTGCGTTCGAATCTTCTGGATGCTGTTACCCACGGTGTTGATCACTGGAATGGCGACCAACGGTGCAGCGGTCCTGAACACGCTCGAACGCTTCGTGCTGCCCGCCCTGGCTCCGGCCGTGGTGTCAATTCTTGTGATAACAGGAGCGTTGCTGCTGCACAGGCAACTGGGGATTTGGGCGGTGGTGGGGGCAACGGTTCTGGGAACGGCAGCGCAGCAGGTTGCAATTGCCAGAAGCATGGCGAGGCAAGGCTATCCGCTGCGATGGCACTGGGGTGCGACGGGAGAAGCGGAAAGAGAGGTTCAGCGGCAGTACGGGCCAGTTCTCTTGAGCGCGGTGGTGGCATCGGCGGGACTTTTGGTGGATCAGGCGCTGGCTGCGGCCCTTCCCGCGGGGAGCGTCTCATCGATGGCCTACGCCGGGCGCTTCGTGGGAGTCGTGCTCACGCTGATTGCGGGGGCCGCATCGTCGGCGTTGGCGCCGTACTTCTCAATGATGGCGGCGCAGAGCGATTGGAAGGCTTGCCGGGTAACGTTGCGGCGGGGAATGCTCGCCAGTGCGGCGGCGACTCTCCCGATTTCCCTCGCGATGATCGCCGGTGCACCGGCGCTGGTGCGCATAACACTGCAGCACGGTGTCTTTGGTGCGCGCGACACCGCAGAGGTAGGACGGGTGCTTGCGATGTACGCCCTGCAGATCCCGTTTTTCGCAGCCAGCCGCGTCGATTATCGATTCGTGCTGGCGATGCGGCGCACCGATCTGGTGCTCCGCTGCGGAGTTCTCAACCTGGTTCTGGACGTCGCTCTCGATCTGGTGCTGATGCGATACTTTGGCGTGGCGGGGCTTGCCCTGGCCACTTCGCTATGGGCCGTGAGCACATGGGTTTTCTTCCGCGTTTGTGCACAACGTCTTCTGGCGCAAGCGGAGGCTTCGTGACTGGGATCGAAGAATCTGGGCAGAGGAGAAGCTAGGAGCGCCGGCATGCAGAGCCTACCTAAACCAGCGCGTTACCTCTTGAGAGTCGACGATCTGTGCCCGACCGTGCATCGCGAACGCTGGGGTGCGATCCGCGCCCTGGTGCAGGAGCTCGGCGTCCGGCCGATTCTTGCCATCATCCCCGACAACCAGGATGAGGCGATGGAGAAGTCTCCGGCCGATCCCGAGTTCTGGCAGGAGATGCGCGGGATGCAGGAGGCCGGCGCGACGATCGCGATGCACGGCTTGCATCATGCATGCCGCATTCGCGCCAGGAGTCTTGTGCCTCTGCACCACCGGTCTGAGTTTGCGGGCCGCCCCTTTCCGGAGCAATGTGCGGATGTGCGTGCCGGACTGCAACTTCTGCGAGACCAGGGATTGAATCCGCATTTGTTTGTCGCGCCAAAACACAGCTTCGATCGCGTAACGTTGCAGGCTCTTTGCGCAGAGGGTCTGCCCTACATCTGCGACGGGTTTGCGCGGGTCCCATTTCAGCGAGATGGGGTCACGTGGATTCCGCAACAGCTATGGGGCCCTTCACGGCGGCAGGCGGGGCTATGGACGATCTGCCTGCACCCGAATACCGCGGGATCCGCGCAGATCGAACAACTCCGCAGGTTCCTCCGGAGGCACGCAAATCAATTCACCTCATTCGGGGAGGTGATCGCACATGATCCGCCGGGAAGGCTTGGCCTTGCGGAGCAAGTGTATGCGCAGTATGCGATGCGGCGAGTGATGCTCCGGATGAAACGCCGTCGGGATGTGCGCAGCTAACCTTCGCTACCCAACTCAGGGCCTCGCGCTGCGCATTCAGGATCTGGCTCGAGAGTCCAGAGTGGCGACGTATGCGACTGGTTCTCGGGAATGGATAAGACGGTCGTAGAGGGCTTCCCACTGATCGACGATGGTCTCGAGTTCGAATCGAGATTGGATGTGCATTCGCGCATCTGCTCCCATTCTCTGGCGTGTTAGGGGATCCAGATCCATAAAGGTGCGCATGGTGTGGGCGAGGGCTGAGGATCCTGGCGTGGAGGCGAGTAGCCCGGTTTTGCCATGAACGATGACATCCTGACAGCCTGGCACGTCCGTCGCGACGGCGGGAAGGGCGCAGGCGCCGCATTCCAGGAGGACCATGGGGAGGCCCTCGCCCAGTGACGGAAGGACAAACCCGTCAGCTACCTGCATCCAGGAAAGCATGTCTTGCCGGAAGCCAAGGAGGCATGCACGGTTATCCATTCCGAGCCGCCGAATTTGCGCGCTCAAGGGGTCGGCCAGCCGGCCTGTCCCGGCGATCACGAGACGGGATTCTGGGGAGAGCGTGACGAACGCGTCCAGCAGGGAAGAGAAGTTCTTCACAGATTCGAGCCGTCCTGCGGCGAGCCACAGGAATTCGTTTCGAATTCCTAATCGCGCGCGAAGGGTGATGCGTTCGGAATGCGGCGAAGGTCGCCAGTGCTGCGTGTCGATGCCGTTTGGAATGATCATCAATCGTTCTGGGAGAACCACGCCGGCGTCGATGGATGCCTGCGCAGCGCCTGGACTGACCGCCGTGACCGCGTCAGCGAGGCTATCGCTGCAGCGGTAGCCGAGGCGGCGGCCAACGCTCGTCCAGGCCGAGTTGTGAATGGTGTCGAGAACAACAGGCACCGGAGATAGCAGCCGGGACCATCGGGCCATCCAGGCGGCGTGCGGCAGATGCGCGTGGAGAATGTGCGGTCGATGGCGATGAACCCAACGGGCGAGACGGAACCAGCCCATCGGATCAGCCAACCCTTTGCGCATCCGGAGGGTAAGGAAATCGATGCCACTTTTGGCCAATTCCGTTGCAGCGGCATCGCCCGTGCCGGAGAGAGCGATCACGGTCACGCGCCGGCCACGCTTGTGAAGGGAGAACGCCAGTTGGAGCACCTGGGATTCTGCTCCGCCGAGGACATCGAGTCCTGGAAGCATGAGTGCAACGTGCATCATTCCGCGCCCACAGTTTGGAGGATGAGCTGCCGGTACTGGGCGGTAACTCGCGGCAGATTGAAGGGCTCAAGCCAATCGTGACGGAAGCGCTGGCCGGTCCGCAGGACAGCGAGGGCAGCCTTGAGAGATTCTGCCAGAGACGCGGCAGAACAGTCGCGGGCCAGCCAGATTCCCGCCTTGCCATGCAGCAATTCGGCTACGCCAGTCGAGCAGGGTGTCGCCACGATCGGAAGCCCGGCGGCGGCGCCCTCGAGAAGCACGTTGGGCAGCGCGTCGTTTCGCGAGGGAAGGACCAGTAGGGATGTTCCGGGGAACCAGGCGGCAGGGTCGGAGACGTATCCTGCGAACCGAACTTTGCCTCCGAGACCGAGAGCTACGGATCTGGCCTCCAGGGTGAGCCGATCCGGACCCTCTCCAAGTATCGTGAGGTTGGCCCGCGGGTGCCGGAGACGCACTTCGGCGAAGGCATCGAGAAGCAGGTCGAATCCTTTTTCTGGAGAGAGCCTTCCGATTGCCAGCAGGTGAGGACCAGGGCCGCCCCACCGGGTCGGGAGTCTTTCAGAGGACCGCCGGATGCCGTCCAAATCGACTGGATTGCGGAGCACGTGGACGGGCGCGCGCTGCCCGAGCAGCTGTGTGATTTCCTTTGCCATGTCGCTTGTCTGGCTGATGATTCCTTCGGCTTTGCGGTAGGTGACGCGATAGAGAAGGCGTTCCCATCGGGAGAGGGCCGGGATCCGGCCGGCGAGCATTCCATTTTGCCGAACGAGGATGCGAGTCGTCCGAGGAAATAAGGGACGCAATAGGAGGAGCGCCTGATTCAGATGGAACATCCCGGAGAGAATCAGGTCGGGCTTGAGCTGCCGCACAATGCGAAGGAGCCCGGGAGTCCCGAAGAGGACACGGGTGGCCTTGATGCGATGCAGCCGCGGGAAAAGTGCGTCGGAGGACGAGGGGCTCCCCACGACAACGCCGAGGTGCACCTCGAGTTGCGAACACGGCAGGGACCGGGCGAGATGCGCCATCACGCGCTCCGCTCCTCCACCCCCAAGGTGGGGAATGAGTAACAGAATGGTGTACTTTCGTGCCATCGGATTCGGTACGACAGTACACGTGTGTGCTGTATGAAACCGTGACGGGAGGCACAAACTTTACTGTTGCGAATTGCTACAGTTCATTCACTTCATTCTCAGGATCGATGCATCGCGACTATTGAGAACCGATGGATTGAGGCACATCCATGGGGAGTTACCAGGCTCAATCGCGCCGTGGCGAGGCGTCTCTCGCGGCGGGCCGGCCACTTATCGTGATCGGGATCACGAATCCACAGACGTGTCTGGTGATGACGGGGAGACTGCGGGCGCTGCGGCAGGCTGGATTTCGGGTAGTCCTCATTGCGTCGCCCGGAGCCTTGCTGGAATCGACGGCGAGGAAGGAAGGCGTCGCAGCGCTTCCCATTCCGATGCGACGCGGAATTGAGCCGCTGGCGGACATCGTGTCTCTGTTACGGCTGGTTCGCGCGCTGCGCCGGCTCCGTCCCCAAATGACGGAATTCAGTACGCCGAAGGCCGGGCTGCTGGGCAGCATCGCGTCGTTGCTCTGTAGGGTTCCGTGTCGAATCTATGTGCTCCGCGGGCTGCGACTGGAGACCGCTCGCGGTATCACACGTCAGGTTCTGACCGCGACGGAGAAGATTGCGGCGGCGTGCAGTCATATCGTGCTGTGCAATAGCCCAAGCCTGCGCAGCAAAGCTTTGGACCTTCGTATTGCCGGGGCGGAAAAGCTCCATCTGCTGGGGTACGGGAGCAGCAATGGAGTAGACGTGCAGAGATTCGCGCCAGGGCCGCGAGCCCGCGAGGCGGCAATCGCGTGGTCCAAAGGCGAGCAGATCATTGGGTTCGTGGGCCGGCTGACGTGCGACAAGGGCATTCCCGAGTTGCTGCGTGCCTTTGATGCCGTTCTGGATAGACAAGCAAAGGCGCGACTCCTGCTGGTGGGATGGTTCGATGAGTCCGAAGATGCCCTGGATCCAGAGCTGCGCGAATGGATCAAGAGGCACCCCAGAATCTGGTGCACCGGTTTTGTTCCTGACACAGCGCCGTGGTACCGGATGATGGATTTCCTGGTTCTTCCGACCCACCGGGAGGGCCTTCCCAACGTGGTGCTGGAGGCAGCGGCTGCGGGACTGCCGGTGGTTACGACGACAGCAACCGGAGCATGCGACGCGGTTCTACCCGGGGTGACCGGGCTTCTCACGCCGAAGGGCGACCCACGATCACTGACCGACGCCATGATGGAATTGCTGGAAGACGCGGGACGCCGGAAACAGATGGGGGCTGCGGCACGTCGCTGGGTGGTGGAGCACTTTCCGCAAGAGCGGGTACATGCGCGGACGGTGCAATGGTACCGGGAGCTAGTAGAGGGAAGGGAGGGAAAAAGCGCAGCTCTTTCGATTACGGATGCGGCTGCGGCGACTGACTGACACCGGGCTGATTCACTGCGGCGGCCGGAGCTTCCCCGGCAGGAACCTGGAGGGTGTGGGCAGCCATCTCGGCTGCTCGGAGGACTGCGTTTGGCCGTATTCCCAGCCAGAGGGTGGTTCCGGTGGTAAAGAGCAGTGCCGCACCCACCGCAACCCCCAACTGGGGCAGAGCGATCCGAAGAGGTTCGTCGCCATCAGCGGGCCGCTGCGCTGCCGCAAAGGCCAGACGCAGGTAATACGCTGCGGCGATTCCGGAGTTGAGAAGGCCAATGATCGCCAAAGCGACGGCGCCGCCGCCCACGGCGGCAGAGAACGCATAGAACTTGCCGAAGAAGCCGCCCGTGAACGGAATTCCGACCAGCGAGATCAAGAAGAAGATGAGAAGGATGCCTAAGAACGGCGAGCGGTAGAGCAGCCCGCGAAAGTCGCGGATCAGGGGCAGGTGATCGTCATAGCCGCTAACCACGGTGATGACGGCGAACACGCCCACGTTCATGGCGGCATACGCAGCGGTGTAGAAGGAGGCGGCCGCAATGCCGCTGGGGCCCATTCCGGCGAATGCTGCGAGAAGATAGCCGGCATGCGCGATGGAGGAGTAGGCCAGCATGCGCTTGACATTCTGTTGACGCAAGGCAGCCAGATTGCCGATGGTCATGGACCCGACGGCGACGGCCCAGAGTAGCGGTTCCCATACAGATCGCAGGGCGGGCAGCATCTCATAGGTCACGCGCAACAGCAGAGCGAAGACTCCGGCCTTGGGCGCGGTGGACAGGAGTGCAACTACGGGGGAAGGCGCTCCTTCGTAGACGTCAGGCGTCCACAGGTGAAACGGCGCCGCAGAGACCTTGAAGAGCATCCCCACCATCATCAGCATGAGAGCCATGACGACCAGAGCATGATTCTGCGAGCCGCCGACCTTTTCAGCGATCTCATAAATCTGTGTAGTGCCGGTGGCTCCGAAGATGAGGGCAATGCCGTAGAGCAGGAAAGCCGTCGCAAATGACCCGAGGAGGAAGTACTTGATCCCGGACTCCGGACCCTGCGCATTGTGCTTGCGGTATCCGGCAAGGATGTAGGTGGAGATCGAGGAGATTTCGAGTGCGATGAAGACAACCAGCAGTTCGATGGCGCTGGTGAGGAGACACATCCCCACGGCACCAAACACGATGAGCGCGAAATATTCGCCCTGGTGGTGGCTTTCTTCCGGCAAAGAATCGAGGGCGATGAGGATGGCGACCAGAACAATGCCGCAGATGAGCACGTGAAAGAAGACCGTGAAGGGGCTGGTCTCGACGGCTCCGAAGAAACCGGTACCGGTACCGAGGCTCAGCTGCCAGATGCTCGCCCACAGGGCAAACATGGTGCCGAAGGCGGCGATCCAGCCCAGAGGACGGCGGGTGACAGCGGGGGAGAGGGATGCATCCACCAGCATGAGCAGGACGCCGGTGAGGGTGAGGATGATCTCGGGCAGGATGCGGAGACTGTCGGCGGAGTTCATCGGGCGGTCTCCTGCTGAGAATTAGAAAACAACTCAGGGTTCGCGATGGCCTGCTTGCTTGGAGGCTGAGCGGTGGAGCGCTCGATCGAGCGCAGCCACAGGGATGGCGCCACGCCCATGACCAGCATCAGGACGGCAAGTGGCACGAGAGCGACCCATTCGTGGAGGTGCAGGTCGGCGGCGGGGGTGGCGGCGGTCATCTGGCTTTGCGGTCCGTAGAAGAGCCTCTGCACGAGCCAGAGCGCATAAGCGGCGCCCAGGATGATCGTGAGGGTGGCGGCGACGGCCCATCCCCGGCTCACGTTCATGAAGGTGCTGGAGAGGATGAGGAACTCGCCAACGAAGCCATTGAGCATGGGAAGGCCGACCATGGCTAACGTCGTAATGACGAAGAAGGTTGCGGTGCGGGGAAGCCGCGAGGCGACTCCGCCGAAGCTGGCGATCTGGCTGTTGGCGTAGCGCGTATCGAGAACGCCGAGCAAGACAAATAAGGCGCCTTCGATCACGCCTTCATTCAATATCTGGTAGATGGCGCCGTTACGGCCGGTGAGGTTGAGGCCGTAGATGCCGAGGGTGGTCAGGCTGAAGTGGCTCAAGGTTGCGAAGGCGATCAGGCGCCAAAAATCACGCTGTACCAGCGCCACGCATGCTCCGTAGAGAATGCCGATGACGGTGAGAGCGATGAGCAGGGGAGCGATGGCCCGTGCCTGAACGGGAAACAGCCCGACGTGGAAGCGCAGCATGGAGTAGAGCCCAAGCTTGCCGGCAATGACCATGGCCAGGGCGACGGGGGCTTCGCAGAAGGCGTCGGCGAGCCATCCATGCAAGGGGAATACGGGAACCTTGACGGCGAAGGCAAAGAGGAAAGCCAGGGCCGTCCAGAAAAGCGCGTCAGCGGGCAAGGAGCCGTTGGCGACGAGCATCTGGAGGTCGCTGAAGTTGAACGAACCAGTGCGAACGTAGAGCCAGATGATGGCGACCAGCAAAGGCGCCGAGGGAACGAAGGTAAAGATGAAGAACTTGATGGCTGCCTTGACGCCATCCTTGCGGCCGTACATGGCGATCAAGATCGCCATCGGGACCAATGACAGTTCCCAGAAACCGTAGTAGACCATCAGATCGAGCGAGACGAAGACGCCGAACATGGCGGTCTGCTGGACCAGGAAGAGCGAGTAAAAGATCTTTTGGCGTTGGCGAATGGGGTTCCAGCTGGCGAGCACTCCCACGGGGGCGAGAAGTCCCGTCAGCACGACCATCCAGAGGCTGAGGCCGTCGACCCCGACGTGATAGAAGATGGCGGGATTGTCGATCCAGGGCTTGTTGATCTCGAACTGAAAGCCGGGCTGACCGACGATGAAGTGCGTGGGCAGGTGCAGCGTCAGGCCGAAGCTCACGAGCGCGGTAATGAGGGCCAGCCAAGCTGAGAGTTTTCCCCGATCCGGCAGGATGGCGATAACCACGGCGCCGATGATGGGGACCAGCAGGATCCACGTGAGAATCGTTTGATTCAATTCATTCATGTTCTCAGTGCCCCGCCGAGTTCAAGTGGATGCCGACGTCTGCCAGCACCGTGGTCCATGGCACCAGCGCAAAGAGCAGGAGCGCGGCGGCTCCGGCGGCAAGCCAGGCCGCGTAGGAGCGCAGGTTGCCGGACTGCCAGCGCTGCAGAAGGGCTCCGCCGAAGCTGGCCATTCCGGCGAGTAGCCAGGCGATTCCGCCCAGAATCGCGAAGTCCACGAGCATTTCGAGGACGAAGCGCGAAACGGCGAGGATGGGTTTGACGATCAGAGTTCCGTAGAGCTCATCGACCCAATATTTGTGCGTCAGGAGCTTGTAGGGGAACGACGCCCTGGCCAAGGGCTCTTCGCCGGCGTAGTTGCGGTAGAGGCGGTGCGCCACAAACCAGCCGATGACCGCGATGAGGACGGCCAGCGCGGTCAGGGTAATTTCGAGAGTATTGCTTGCGGCTTCCGCGGTTCTGGCGCCGACCGAAGGTGCGAGGAATGCGCCGAAGCGGCCTGCGCCGACCCAGCCCCCAATGACGGAGAGGACCGCCAGGATGACGAGCGGCCCCAGCATCGACCAGGGGCTCTCGTGCGGCGTGTGGTGATGTTCGGCTTCCAGGGTCAACTTTGTGTCGGAGCGCGCGTGAACCAGCGCGCCCTCGTCCTCGGCGTGGAGATCGGCGCGGCTTTCGCCCAAAAAGGCCAGGTACCAGAGCCGGAACATGTAGAAGGCGGTCAGCCCAGCGGTTAGCCAACCTACGAACCACAAGATCTTGCCGCCGGCGCCTTCCTGGTAAGCCGCGTAGAGGATGGCGTCCTTGGAAAAGAATCCGGCGAAGGGCGGGATGCCGGCGATGGCCACAACGGCGATGGTCATCGTCCAGAACGTGATGGGCATGTTTTTGCGCAGGCCGCCCATCCTGCGCAGGTCTTGCTCCCCACCAAGGCCGTGGATGACGGAGCCCGCAGCGAGGAAGAGCAGCGCCTTGAAGAAGGCGTGGGTCATCAGGTGGAACACGCCGACGGAATAAGCCGCCACGCCGCATCCCAGGAACATGTATCCAAGCTGGGAGACGGTGGAATAGGCGAGGACGCGCTTGATGTCCGTCTGGACAAGGGCGATAGTTGCCGCAAAGAGAGCGGTGGCGGCTCCGACGATGGCAACCACAGACAGAGCAAAGGGAGAGCGGTCGTAGATCGCATGGGTGCGGGCGATCATGTAAACGCCTGCCGTGACCATCGTGGCTGCGTGGATGAGAGCCGAGACCGGGGTGGGACCTTCCATGGCATCGGGCAGCCAGACGTAAAGCGGGAGCTGCGCGCTTTTTCCGGTCGCTCCAACGAGCAGGCATAGGGCAATCGCGGTGACAACGCCGCCCTGCATTGCCGGGTCGGCGGCAAGCCGAGCGCCGATCTCGGCGAAGGTGAGGTTGCCGAAGGTGCTCAGCAGCAGGAAGATACCGATAAGGAAGCCGAAATCGCCGATGCGGTTGACGACGAACGCCTTCTTGCCGGCATCCGCGGCGGGGGTCTTCTGAAACCAGAAGCCGATGAGCAGGTACGACGCGAGACCTACTCCCTCCCAGCCGACAAACATCAGAAGCGCGTTGCCGGCCAACACCAGGACGGTCATGAAGAAGAGGAAGAGGTTGAGGTAGGCGAAATAGCGCCAGTAACCCCGTTCCTCAGACATGTAGCCGACGGAGTAGATGTGGATGAGGAATCCAACTCCGGTGATGATGAGGAGCATGACCAGCGAAAGCTGATCGAGAACGAAGCTGAAATCAATTTGCAACCGGCCTGACGTGATCCAGGCACCGTGAAGTTCGTTCAGCGGAAGGATGCTCCAGCCGTAATCGGGAGGTCCGCATAGCTTACATCTGCTCACGTAGAGGAAGATGGTCGCCGCGGCATTGACCACCAGTGCGAACGAGCCCAGTGGCGCCAGAAGCGCGATTGTTGTGACAAGCGATTTGGGCAGCTTTGCGCCAAAGATCCCGTTCAGCAGAAATCCTGCAAAAGGCAGCGCCGGAATCAACCACAGATATAGATGTCCGCTCATAGTTTCATCAGGTCGATTCGGTCAACGGCCAGGGTGGCGCGGGTGCGGAAGATGGCGATGATGATGGCCAGGCCGACGGCAGCCTCGGCGGCAGCAACCACCATGACAAAGAACACAAAGATCTGCCCCTTTACCAGGTGCCACTGGTGCGCAAAGGTCACAAAGGAGAGATTGACGCCATTGAGCATCAGCTCAATGGACATAAAGACGGTGATCAGGTTGCGCTTGATGAGGAATCCGATCACGCCCAGCGAAAAGAGGGCCGCGCTCAACAGCAGGTACCAGCTCAAGGGGATCACTTGCCGGCCTCCGTTCGGCCGCGACGCTCGTCATGAGCAGGGCGCGCCAGCGCCACTGCACCCAGGATGGCGATCAGGATCAGCACGGATGTGACTTCAAACGGCAGCAACAATTCGTGGAAGAGCACCTTGCTCAGATCGGCTGTCGACGTGATGTTATCGCTCAGCGCAACAGGGGTAAATCCCTGGGCTTTCAGAATCACGGTGGCGATAACGCTGAGGACCGCCACCACCGCTGGGAAGCCGATAGCCTTGGCGGAGCGGCTACCGAGCGTTCGCTCCTCTCGGCCGGCGTTCAGCAGCATGACGACGAAGGTAAACAGGACCATGATGGCGCCGGCATACACGATGACCTGCGCGGCGGCCAGGAACTCCGCCCCCAGAAGCAGGTAGAGCACAGCCAAAGAGCTCATGACCACCACCAGCGACAGTGCGCTATTGATGGGATGGCTCTGGAGCAGGAGATTGATAGCTCCGGCCAGGCACAAACCGGCAAACACGATAAACAGGACCAGGTGCATCGTTCCGTCGCGTACTGCAATGGGCGAGCCCGCCAGGGCCGCCGATTAAGGAGAGGTTATGGGCAGATTCGAACGAAAAGAACCTCTCCGATTGTAAATGAGCCTGTTGGCTGCGCCGGGCCTTCTGATTATTCGAAACAGGCGCAGTAGTGACGCTACTTGTAGGCAAGCCAGAGGCTTGTTCCTACGATGTTGAGGATGGCCAAAGGCAGCAGGTATCGCCATCCGAAGTTCATGAGCTGGTCGTAGCGGAAGCGAGGCAGCGTGCCGCGCACCCAAACGTAGAGGAAGAGGAACGAGAAGACCTTGAAGACAAACCAGAAGATGGGCACGAAGGCCTGGAGGATCCACACCTGCGGCATCGGAATCAGATCGCCGAAGGGGCTCGTCCATCCGCCGAGGAAGAGCAACGTGGCCACGCAGCCCACGGTGATCATGTTCGCGTATTCAGCCATGAAGAACATGGCGAACTTCATGGAACTGTACTCGGTGTGGTAACCCGCGGTGAGTTCGCTCTCCGCTTCCGGCAGGTCGAAGGGCGCACGGTTGGTTTCTGCGTAGGCCGCCATCAAGTAGATGAAGAACGCCACGAACTGAAAGCCGCCGAAGAGATTCCAGCTAAGAATGCCGTGGCGCGATTGAATTTCCACGATGCTGCGCAGGTTGAGTGATCCGGCGCGTAAGACAACGCCGACGAGAGAAAGGCCAAGCGCGAGTTCGTAGCTGATCAACTGGGCGGAGGAGCGCAGCGACCCAAGGAGAGAGTACTTATTATTTGACGACCAGCCGGAAAGCGCGATGCCGTAGACGCCAATGGAGGTGATGCCAAGAATCACCAGCAGGCCGATGTTGACATCGGAGATCTCGAAGAACCGGAAGCCGCCGTCTGTTTGTACATTGGGCGAGCCGAAGGGCACGACCGCGATGGATACGAGCGCGCAGCCGAGAGATAGGATTGGCGCCAGCAGATAAAGAGGGCGGTACACCGCTGTGGGAATGATGTCCTCTTTCAAAAAGGACTTGGCGCCGTCAGCCAGCGGTTGGAGCAGCCCGAACGGCCCCACGCGGCTGGGGCCCCAGCGGTTCTGGATGCGGCCCACGAGCTTGCGCTCCAGCAGCACCGTGTAGGCGACGCCCATGAGCAGCACCACCGTCACCACGATGATCTTGAGCAAGCTCCACAAAAAGAACTGCAGAATCGTCACGTGCCTTCAGCCTCTCTCCAAAAAAAAAGTCAGTCTGCCGCAGTCTCTGCGAGTTGGTGCGCCTGGTGCTCCTCGATCTCGCGCAGATAGGCGCTGTATCGGCCCAGGGTGCCGGAGGTGAACAGTCCGTCGTGCGCGGGGTTGACGAGGTCAGCGCGGGGTTGCGTCAGGGCCGAGACAGGAACAAACGCGGGCTCGGTGGGGACATCGTTTCCTGCGAATAGGTTCAGGCGATCGAGTTTGTAGGCCGGGACGAGCCGTTCGATTTCGTCGAGGACTGCCAGCGGATCGAACGGGCTCAGCTTTGGCTCCAGTCCATGAGATGCAAGCCAGACGGCGTGGCGGTCGGCTTCCCCCGATTGCGCGCCACGCGATTGGCCAAAGTCGGCGCGCATGCCGCGCTTGCCGAAGGGGACGAGCGCCTTCACGTCCGCACCCATGGCATCGGCGAGGCGCACAAGAATTTCGAAGTCGGGACGAACGCCGGGGCGATCCGCAGCCTTCTTCGCCAGTTGCACATCGCCGAAGGTGTTGGTGATGGTGCCGGTCTTTTCATACAGGCTCGCGGCAGGGAAGACGACATCGGCCTGCAGCGCGGTCTCGGTAAGAAACAGGTCCTGTACCACCAGGAAGGTCTTGCGGAGCGCATCCGGCGCCCAGCCAAGACGCTGGGCAGGATTTTCGCCCACCACCACAAGCGCGCCGAGCTGCCCGCTCTGGGCCATCTCCAAGAACTCCGGTGCCGTCTTGCCGGGAGCAGCCGGCATGCCCGCGTACTCTTCTGCGAAGGCGCCCGGCGCGTTCACTGAGACGTATCCAGGCAGCAGATCGGGAAGCACACCCATGTCGGCTGCGCCGCGGGAGTTGGAGTGATCTCCGAGATAGGCAAAGCGCACATTGCCGCGCTTCAGTCCCCAGGAGACGAGCGCTTCCATCTGCTCGCCACGGTACTCCTGTCCGAAGATCAGAAGCAGGGACTCTTCCGCCATGACTGCCTTGGCCAGATCGCCTTCGTTGCGGTCAAGCAAGGCAGTCAGGTCGCGATAGCCGTTGGGCGGCACGCCTTGCACTGCCTTCGCCTGGCGTTCCAGCTTGATGGTGCGGTGATTCACGACATAGAGGCGCGCCTTGTTCAAGCGGACATTGCTGCGCAATTGCCAGGCAAGCAGCGGATGCTCTTCAGTGGGATTGCCGCCGACAAGAAGAATGGCGGGAGCGTTCCCGGCATCGCGAAGGCTGGCGGCTTTATGCTCCTGGCCCGCGAGAGAGCGCGCAAAGGTGGCGTAGTCGGCGGTGCGGACGTGGTCGATGTTGTTGGTCCGCAGCACCGTGCGCGCCAGCTTCTGCAGAAGATAGTTCTCCTCGTTGGTGGTGCGATTCGAACCGAGAACGGCAATCGAGTCGCCGCCGCGGCTGTCGCGGACCTCCTTCAGCTTGGCGGCCGCTACGCGGAGAGCGTTTTCCCAGGTGGTCGGTTCGAGCCTGCCCGACGCATTGCGCACCAGCGGCCTGGCCAGGCGCTCCTCGCTATTCACGAAATCGAAGCCGAAGCGCCCCTTGGCGCAAAGGAAATCGCCATTGATGCCGCTCTTGTCGCGATTATCACCCCGCACCAGGTCAGTGCCTTCATGGGACTGCCGGACGCCAAGCGTCACTTTGCAGCCGTCACCGCAGTGCGTGCAGATGGTGGAGACGTGATTCATCTCCCAGGGCCGCGTCTTGTAGCGATAGCTGCCGCTGGTGAGCGCGCCCACCGGGCATACATCGATACACATGCCGCACTCTTCGCAGTCCAGATGATCTTCCCCGTTGGGAGCAATGACCGAGCTGACGCCGCGATTCTGCACGCCGAGCGCCCACACGTCCATGCCCTCGCCGCACATGCGCACACAGCGATAGCAGAGGATGCAGCGGGGCCGATCGAAGAAGACCGCCGGCGACCACTGCTGCTCGTCACGGTGCTGCTTGGCCTCGGCGTAGAGGCTTTCCCCAGCACCGTATTTGAAGGTCATGTCCTGCAGCTCGCACTCGCCGCCCGCATCGCAGACCGGGCAATCGAGGGGATGGTTCCCGAGCAGTAATTGAAGCGTAGCTTTGCGCGCCTGCGCGATCTCGGGCGATTCCGTGACGAAGACTTGTCCCTCGGCGACGGTGGTCGTGCAGGCGGTTTG
Source organism: Acidobacteria bacterium AB60 (assembly GCA_008682415.1). GTDB lineage: Bacteria > Acidobacteriota > Terriglobia > Terriglobales > Acidobacteriaceae > Telmatobacter. The sequence goes on from VANK01000001.1 coordinate 393,893, forward strand.
CAGCTTAGGCACCTTTTCCTGGCGCACGACGCACATGCGGCACGCCGCCTGCAGGCTGAGTCCGGGGTAATAACAGAAGGCGGGGATTTCGATGCCCGCCTTGCGGCAAGCCTCGATCAGCAGCGTTCCCGCGGGCGCTGTCAGCTTCTTGCCATCGACAGTAAAGGTTACGTCAGCCATTCTTCTCCAGAATCTCTACACCACGGCCAATTCCACGTGCTTGGCGAATGGACACGGCTTTCCGTTCAGGTGGTCCTCGAATTCCTTGCGGAACTTCTTCACAAATCCGAGAGTAGGCATTGCTGCCGCATCGCCAAGAGGACAGAAGGTGCGGCCCATCATGTTCTCGGCAAGATAGCGGATGTTGTCGATGTCCTTCGCCTCGCCGAATCCCGCATGGAAGCGGGTCAGCGACTTCTTCAGCCAGTCCGTGCCCTCCCGGCAGGGGATGCACCAGCCACAGCTCTCGTGCTGATAAAAGCTGATGGTGCGCAGCGCGAACTCTACGATGCAGGTTTGATCGTCAATGACGACCACGCCGCCCGATCCCAGCATCGATCCAGCTTTCCCCACCTGGTCGAAGTCCATGCCGAGGTTCTCGATCTCTTCCGGCAGCAGAACCGGTGTCGACGAGCCGCCGGGAACAACGGCCTTCAACTTCCGGCCGCCGCGAACGCCGCCTCCGACCTCATAGATCATCTTCTTGAGGTTGTAGCCCATGGGCAGTTCGTAGACGCCAGGACGCTCCACATGACCGCTCAAGCCGAAGAGACGCGTGCCGCCGTTGCGTTCCGAGCCGACCGCCGCATAGGCCGCGCCGCCCATCGCAATCACGTGGGGGACAGTCGCGATGGTCTCCGCGTTGTTGATGACGGTCGGTCCACCGTAGAGGCCTACAACCGCGGGGAACGGCGGCTTGATGCGCGGTACGCCGCGCTTGCCCTCCAGGGACTCCATCAAAGCGGACTCTTCGCCAACCTCGTAGGCTCCGGCTCCGGTCTGCGTTACTACCTCGAACTCGGTATCCGAGCCAAAGATCCCTTTGCCCAGGAACCCCTTGCTGTAGGCGTCGGCAACTGCCTTCTCCATGATCTCGAGCAGGTACCGGTACTCGCCGCGCAGGTAGATGAAGCCCATCTTTGCGCCGATGGCCAGCCCGGCGATGATGGTTCCCTCGATCACGGCGTGCGGATCGTGCAGGAAGATCAGGTGGTCCTTGCAGGTGCCGGGCTCGCTCTCATCGCCGTTCACCAGAACGTACTTGGGCTTGGCGGATTGCTTGGGCACAAACGACCACTTCAATCCTGTGGGGAAGCCCGCACCGCCGCGTCCGCGGAGGTTCGAAGCCTTCATCTCGTTAATGATCCAGTCCGGACCCTGCGTCAGGCACTTCTTGGCTGCCTCATAGCCGCCAAGCTCCAGATATTTCTCGATATTGGCCGCGCCCTGGCCGAATCGCCGGGTGACAATCTTCACTTCATCGGGATGGGAGACCAGTCTCGGCATACTATCGTCCCCCGTTCGCAGCGGCCCGTTCGCGGTACTGCTGCAGGATGCCCGGTACGCTGTCGGCGGCCAGTTCGTCGTGGAAATCGTAGTTCACCTGGATAGCAGGAGCCCAGCAACAGGCGCCAATACACTCGACCTCTTCGAGAGAGAAGACTCCATCCGGCGTGATGCCCTTGTGGCCAACACCGAGTTCTTCCTGGAACCGGTCAAACAAGTCGTAGGCCCCGCGCAGCATGCAGCTGATATTGGTGCACACCTGGATATTGAATCGCCCCGCAGGTTTGAAGCGGAGCATGGAGTAGTAACTCGCCACATTGCGAACATCAAGTTCGGTCAAACCCAGGCGATCGGCAATCTCCGCGATGACGGCGTCGGAGAGATAGCCAATCTCGTCCTGCGCGTATAGCATCATTGGGATCAGCGCCGAGCGCTTGACGGGATACTTCTCCACCAGCGCGTCAAAGCGCGCGGCCAGCGCCGGCGAAAAGATCGACATGGTCTCGGATTCCCTTGGGGTCATGCCATCAGCTCCCGTGCCCATGCCTCTGCCACCATATCCATCTCTTCCTCGTGATCCCCTTCAGACCGTTTCAGGCGGCCGGCCGCGGTGAGTTCCAGGATCCCGCCTTTGCCGTTCTGCCGGCCCCACCGGATCATTGCCCCGTCGCGCTGTAACTTCAGCCAGTCATCCCCGTGGCGGACTGTAATTTGTTCCTCGCCCAGTTCCACCGTGGCCTGCGTGTTCCTGTTGAGCCCGTGCGCCGCGGTGTAGCTGCGGAGCAGGGAAGCCAGCGATACCCAGAGCTCCACGTACAGCTGATCAAAATCCGGCTCTGGCACCACGACTAGCGATCGATCTCCCCCAGCACAATGTCGATGGATCCGATCGCTGCGACCACATCGGCCAGCAGCCGCCCCTGGCACATCGTCTCCAACGCCTGCAGGTCGGCGAACGACGGATAGCGCATGTGCACACGCCAGGGTTTCGCCGTGCCGTCTGAAACGACATAGTAGCCGACCTGCCCATGTCCCGATTCAATGCTTTGATACACCTCGCCGGCCGGCACGGCAAAGCCTTCCGTCACGATCTTGAAGTGATGGATCAACGCCTCCATCTGCGTCTTCATCTGCTCGCGGTCAGGCAGGATGATTTTGGGAGCGTCGGCTTTGATCGGGCCTTCCGGCATACCGTCCAATGCCTGCTGCACGATCTTCACGCTCTCCCGCATCTCCTGCAGACGGCATTCGTACCGTGCCCAGCAGTCGCCGACGTTGGACACCGGCACGTTGAACTGAAATTTTTCGTAGCTGGAGTACGGCATATCCCGCCGCACGTCGAAGTCGATTCCAGACGCCCGCATGACCGGACCGGTGACTGCCAGCGCCAGAGCGTCGTCGCCGGAGAGATATCCAACGCCTTTCAACCGGTTCATGAAGATGGGATTTCCGGTCAGAAGATTGGAGTACTCGTCGATCTTTTCCGGGAACGTCTTGAGGAATGCCTGCACCCGCGGCAGAAAATCCAACGGCGGATCCAGGGCCAACCCGCCGATACGGATGTAGCTGGTCATCATCCGCTGGCCCGAGATCATCTCGAACATGCGCAGAATCTCTTCGCGCTCGCGGAAGGTGTAGAGAAACACGGTCAGCGCGCCGATGTCCATGGCGTGCGTCCCTAACCAGATGAGGTGCGAGTTGATCCGGGTCATCTCGGCCAGCAGGACGCGCATCCACTGCGCCTTGGGCGGAATTTCCAGCTGCAGCAACTTCTCTACGGCAAGCGAATACACCAGGTTATTCGCCATCGGCCCAAGATAATCGACGCGATCGGTCAGCGGCACGACCTGCTGATAGAACTTGGCCTCGCAGGTCTTCTCGATCCCCGTGTGCAGATACCCGATCTCCGGATAGAGTCGGACAACGATCTCGCCATCGATCTCCAGGACCAGGCGCAGCACGCCATGAGTCGAGGGGTGCTGCGGGCCCATGTTCAGCACCATGTGCTGGTCGCGCGAACCCTCGGCTACAGGAACGTCCAGAATGGGTGTGCCAACGTCGGGCATCAGCGATAGCCCTCCACCGGGTAATCTTTGCGCAGCGGATGGCCGACCCATTCGTCGGGCATCATGATGCGTCGCAGGTTAGGATGCCCCTCAAAGCGGATTCCAAACAGGTCAAACACCTCGCGCTCGTAATAATTCGCGCCCGCCCATACCGGTGTGATCGATTCCACCGAAGCCTCCGACTCATCGACCATCACCCGCAGCCGAAGCACCTCTCTGTATTGGTGCGAACAGATGTGATAGCTGAGCTGAAAGCGGGGCGTTGAAGGAAGCCAGTCAACCGCGGTCATATCCTGAAATGCCTTATAGCCGGCATCGCGAACCACCCTGCAGGCCTCGCGGATACAGTTGGGTGCGATCGTCAGGGTTACCTCCCCGCGATCGAGCTTCGCATCAACGAGAGCGTCGCCGTTCCACGCCAGGAGGGCTTTGATGCCGGGATGCTCCGGCAGGGCCTCGAGGACAGCGGCTTTGTCCAGGAGCGTGAGCTTGGGATCGAGGGTCTGCACCATCTACAGGTCCGCCTTATCCAGGCTCCAGTCCAGGATGCCCTTGCGCACAATGTAGAACAGGCCCACCGCGACGAAGCCGAGATACACGATCATTTCCCAGAAGCCAAAAAGCTTGGACCCCGTGATCTGAGGAAGCTGGCGGTAGATCACCGCCCAGGGCATCATGAAGACCGCCTCTACGTCGAAGAGGATGAAAAGCATGGCGACCATGTAGAAGCGCACGCTGAACCTGCCGCGAGCATCGCCCACGGGCGTAATGCCGCACTCGTAAGCAGACAACTTTACCGAGGTATTGCGATGGCGGCCGATGAAATACGAGCCCGCGACCATACTCGCGCCCATGCCGAAGGCCACGACAATTTGCATGAGTAACGGCAGATACTGCCAGTGGTAGGGAATCATCGTAGCGCCCCAAAATGTTGAAGAAAAATCGATCTTTGAGCCTGGGCATCGACGACTCCGCTGTCTCAGGCCGATGGTTTGAGATTAGGTGCTCAGGTTGCTGCAGTCAAGGCAGCTACCATTCGTCGCATTCTTGCATCGTAAGGGCAAGCGTAATGGGGCACAGGCCCCGCCGCGTCAAGAAATGGCCTTGAAGTCCGCCGAGACTTTTCATTTGCAATGTGCGCGCGATCACGTATGATCAGGGACTGTTTCCCCTACATTAGCAAAGTTCATAGTTGCCGGAACGGAATGGTCCGACTTGCGCTTTCCCAGGAAGGGAAGGCGATCTCGCCCTGTGCGGATTCGGATCGTCCCACGATTCAAGAAGAAGGCGAGGATTGAGGAATGGCTGCCTCCACAACTTCCGGCTTTTCGCTGCACGCGCCTTCGGCCCTGACGGCCGAGGTTACCCGTGTCACCCGTACGAAGCGACCCCGGCGGGTCAGCCCTGAAGCTGGACATGCGCTCGAAATTCTGGGACACGCCATCGAGTACCTCTCCGACGAGTTCGTCCACAATGGCGGAGAGATGACCGCGAGTGATCCCCAGGTGGAAGCTGTTCAGCTGTTAATGGCCTTGAACCGGGAGGTGTACTTCAGCTGCCCCGAGGTTCCGTCCCTGGCGGACCGGCTCCGCTCCTTGTTGCACGCCCGGACACATTGACCGCATCCTCCGCGTCCGGTTCCACCGTTCCGGATGATAGATTAAGCGCGTGCGCTCTCCGCAGTCGGGCATGACCCGTGTCGGCTTGGCCCTTCTTCTAGCCTTTTTTTCACGTTTCGCCTCCTCAACACCGCCCCCTCCTGCCCAAGGGGTTGCGGATTCCCATCCAACGCTGGTCTTCCCGAAGTTCGCACCGGGTCAACCGCTGCACCTGGTCGCCTACGGGGACACGCGCTTCACTGATCCCTCCATTACCGGGGTCACGAATCCCCGGGTGCGCCAATGGCTGGCGCAACAGATCGGGGAGCAGCACCCCCAGGCGATTCTGTTGACCGGCGATACGCCGTTCCACGGAGGGAATGCCGCCGACTGGTCGGTGTTCCAGCATGAGACCGAGTCCTGGAGAACGTCGGGAGCGCTGCAGCTGCCCACCACCGGCAACCATGAGAGTCTCGGTGGTCCGATCTGGATCGAGAACTACTTCCAGAACTTTCCCGAGATCGAGCGGCATCGCTATTACTCGGCTCTGCTGGGCAGTCTGGAAGTGATTTCGCTCGATTGCACGCAGCCGTCCGGCGCCTCTTCCGGGCAGGGCCGCTGGTTCGCCGCGCAGCTGGACCATTTGCCGGCGCAGGTCGAGTTCCTGATGATCCTCTACCACGTTCCCTGGATGGCCGACCGACAATCGGAGGTGTTCGTAGGCTTGCCCACCAAGGAAGCGCTTGCCTTGCGCGAGATTCTGGAGGCGCGTCTGCCCAGAATCCATGCCCGGGTAATCGTCTTCAATGGACACATTCACAACTACGAGCGCTTCGAGCGCCGGGGAGTGGAATACGTGGTGACCGGCGGGGGAGGAGCGATCCCGTATCCCGTGCTAATTCGAGGCGGGGGAGACCTTTACCGGGACACCGGCTACCCGGTCTATCACTATTTGGTCGTCGACATTGCAAATCACAAGCTTCATGCCGTCATGTGGAAGGTCAAAGATCCCGAGGCTTCGAGCTTGGAAGCGGAGGTCAAAGATGAGTTCGCCGTCGAAGCCGACGCGCGCGTCGCGAACAGGGCGGCGCAAAAGCACGGAAAGGTCCACAGCCATCCGGACTGAGGGGAGAGGTGCACTATTGACCGACGGTGAGAACAGCCAGCAATAGGATCCACGCGGCGCCAAGTGTGTGCCAGTACCACGCCGTCACGTCCACCGCGATCTGCCGTTGCTCCACACGGCGGAAGAGGCCAAGAGCCGTCAGACAGAGCACAAGCGCCACCACGCCCAGGAAAAGATGGCCCGCATGCAGGCCCGTGACCAGGTAGAAGAAGTAGCTGGCTGGAGTGGTGTGCCAGCGATCGAATGCAAACCCCTGCGCCGTGAGCTGCTTCCAGGCGATCACCTGGCCGGTGAGGAACATGGCGCCAAGAACCAGCGTGGCTCCGACCCAGGGAAGCGTACGGCGCAGGGCGGGTCGGCCCAGGCCGAGCCACTCCTCCAGAACATCGATTTCACGAAATATATTGCGCCGGCCAAATTCCATGGCAAGGCTGCTCAGGAGCAGCACCGCTGTATTCAAGTAGACGATGGGAGGAAGCTGGATCGGATGCCAGTCGCCGATCAGTTCGTGACTGCGCGGATCCATGTGCATGCCGGCCTGGCGCGCAAAGAAAAGAACCACCAGCGCTGCAAAGAACATCATGTCGCCGGCCAGAGCAAAGAACACGAAGAAACGAATCCGCTGCAGGCGCTCGCGAGGTCCTTTTCGAGGATGTTGCCAGTCGTCATCGCCTCCGCCGCCTCCACCACCGGTTGGACGGCGATCTACGGGTGGCTTGCCGCCAATTCCTGGTTCTTTCCTCTCGATTTCCGCGGGGGCTCGGGTAAAGGCGATGGGCATCGGGGAGGCCTCTATGGTGGAGATATCTTACGGCAATTCCCAATTTACTGTGACTTTTTTGGCGCCGTACGGTCGCCGTTCCTCGCCGGTCCCGCCACGAGAAAACGTGGGTTGGTCCTTCGAGCTCACGCCGACTTTGTTGTGCCGCCTCCAGCCACCGTCACTCAGGAGTTGTGCAGCCCCACCTCTCCTTGGACGCACGGAGTTTCAGATGAGATGGTTTTATTTGACGGTCAACCCCTCACCATTTCTCAATATGGCACCAACCCCTAGGTTTTCTTTTGCGCTATCGCAGTCTCCACGAACATTCTGTGCACTCGGCGGTCGCTCGAGAGTTCGGGATGAAAAGTTGCGGCCATGAGCTTGCCCTGGCGCACCAGAACCGGGAATCCATCGCGGCGGGCAAGAACCTCGACGCCTGCCCCGGCTTCAGTGATCCGCGGAGCGCGGATGAATACCATCTCCAGCGGCTCGCCGGGAAGGGAAGTGGGCTCGCGGAGAATCGTCGAATCGATCTGACGTCCATAGGCGTTGCGCTCCACCACCGCATCCAGCGCACCCAGGCTGCGCTGATGGGGATGACGAACCTCCCGCGCAAGAAGAATCGCTCCGGCACAGGTGCCGAAGACCGGTCGCGCGTTGACATACTCTTTGAGCGCATCAAAGAAGTCTCGCCGCTCCAGGAACTTCAGCATCGTGGTCGATTCCCCGCCGGGGATGATCAGGCCGTCCAACGCCTCGAGTTGCTCAGGATTCCGCACCTCGACAGGTTCGGCGCCCACCTCGGCGAGCGCCTCTGCGTGTGCGGCGTAATCCCCCTGGATCGCGAGGACACCAATGCGTGGCTTTGCGTGTGAGCTCAATTTTCCTCTTCGGATGATGATTGCCCCAAAAGCGAAGGGCCGGAGATCTCCCCGGCCCACGTCAATTCGCAAATCCCCGGAGCGGAGCCGCTACCAGCCGCGGGTCTGCAGCAACTGCGCCTCTTCAATGGCAGCCGCCGCCAGGCCCTTCATGGTGCCCGTCACCTGCTCGGCGACTTCGGCCAGAATCTTGGGATCGTTGTAGTGCGTCGTCGCGATCACGATCGCCTTGGCACGCGAGACTGCCTCTTCGCGTTCCACGGGATTGTTCTCCACATCGAGCGGCGTGGCACGCTCCTTCATGAAGATGCCCGACCCCACGAAGATCGCCTCTGCCCCCAATTGCATCATCAGGGCTGCATCCGCCGGCGTCGCGATTCCTCCCGCCGAAAAGTTTGGCACCGGCAGCTTGCCCGTCTGCGCCACCATGCGGATCAGCTCGTAGGGAGCCTGGTGCTCCTTGGCCGCCGCGTACAACTCCTGCTCGCTGAGCACCGTCAGCGCCTTCATCTCTTTCACGATCTGGCGCATGTGCTGCACCGCGTGCACCACGTCGCCGGTGCCCGCCTCGCCCTTGGTGCGCACCATTGCCGCGCCCTCCGCAATGCGACGAAGCGCCTCTCCCAGGTTGCGCGCGCCGCAGACAAACGGCGTCTTGAAGGCGTGCTTGTCGATGTGGTGCGTTTCATCGGCGGGGGTGAGTACCTCGCTCTCGTCGATGAAGTCCACCCCGAGCTCCTGCAGAATCTGCGCCTCGGCAAAGTGCCCAATGCGCGCCTTCGCCATCACTGGAATCGAAACGGCCTCGACAATCTGCCGGATCAGCTTCGGATTGGCCATCCGCGCCACGCCGCCTTCCGCGCGAATCATGGCGGGCACGCGCTCCAGCGCCATCACCGAGACGGCGCCTGCCTCCTCGGCGATCCGGGCTTGCTCCACGTTCATCACGTCCATGATGACGCCGCCCTTCAGCATCTCCGCCAGCCCCACCTTCAGGCGCAGGCCCGTTCCCGTAAAGCTCTTGTTTCCGTTCAGTTCCGACATGACGAGTAACCTCTGCTGCACGGCGCGTCCGCGGTTTCAGACACCTCTCGGCGGCTCGTGGATGACAATCTCTAGTGTAACAGTGAATGGATGCGGCAGAGGGATGCGACGACTCGCGCGCGGGCGCATTTGTGAGTCCGTTCTAATCCACTCGCCCCAATGTTGGTCAGAGTGCTGCTTCACCGTGGGTCATGGCCACTCTCTCCACTCCCCAGGCTCAGCCGGCGGCGCCACCCAGTGCGACCTCCCACGAGAATGCCTCCCCCACAGCGCTGGTTCCCGCCCCGCCGCAGGAGAAACGCCTCGAGGGCCGGATCGAAGGCTCGATCGCACGCCTGCCGGTTGAACTCGATGTTGCCGTTCCTATCCGCGAGTTCCGCCTGCGCAACCTGCTGTCCCTGTCGCCCGGCGCCGTAATCGCCTCCCAGTGGGTCCATACCGACGACCTGCCTGTGCTCTCCGGCCAGCACCCCCTGGCCTGGAGCGAGTTCGAAGTTGTGGACACGCACCTCGCTGTCCGTCTCACGCGACTGCCATGACCAGACCTGCCCAGATCGGGAAGAGGGAGCAAGCTCCGGCGCGGATCGGAGGATTGCTTGGGTGGGTGTTGCGCCTTCTGCCCTCTTCGCGCCTCGATCGGCCGCCCGGACTTGTTCTTAGGGAGCGCATCACGCTGGCCCCGCGGCAGACCCTTTCCCTGGTCGAAGCCGATGGACGCCGGCTGCTCATCGCCACCTCGGCGGAGGGAACACCCGCCTTCTACGCCCTCGAAGAGCCTCGCCCGGGCCGATCCCAGGCGCACGCGCGGAGGACCTCGTGGTGATCCTGGCGACACATGCGGCTGCCTCGGTTCCTCTGATCCCCGACCTGAATGCCCGGCTTCATCCCTCAGATTCCACGCCCTGGACTATCGTCTTCGTTCTCACCCTGATCACGCTGCTGCCCGCTCTGCTGATGGCCATGACCCCCCTCGTGCGCCTGCTCGTGGTCTTTCATTTCCTGCGCCAGGCGCTGGGCACCCAGACCGCGCCCTCCAATCCCACTCTGCTGGGCCTGGCCCTCATGATGACCTGGTTCCTCATGACCCCCGTCCTCACCCAGGTCGATCAGCAGGCGGTCGAGCCCTATCGCACCAGCCAGATCACCGGATGGGAGGCCATCGCCCGAGGCTCCGTGCCGGTGAAACATTTTCTGCTGCACTACGCGCGCGAGAAAGATCTGGCCCTCTTCACCGCCGCGGGGCAGGTGGCCCGGCCGGCACGGCCCGATGATCTGCCCCTGCGCGTTGTGCTCCCGGCGTATGTCCTCTCCGAGCTCAAGGCAGGCTTCGCCATCGGCGCAGTCCTCTTTCTCCCGTTTCTTCTCATCGACATCGTGACCGCCTCCATCACCACCTCGATTGGCATGTTCCAGTTGCCGCCGGTGGTCGTGTCCACGCCGCTCAAGATCCTGCTGTTCGTCATGGTCGACGGATGGAATCTGCTGGCCAACTCCTTGCTCAAGAGCTTCTGACCCTCCGGAGTCGCTCATGAATCCCGATATGGTTGCCGAGCTTCTTCGCCAGCTGATGCGCGAGGCGATGATTCTGGCCGGGCCGGTGCTGCTGATCGCGGTGGCCTTGAGTTTTGTCCTGAGCCTGGTGCAGACCCTCACCAGCCTGCAGGATCAGTCCCTGACCTCCGTGCCCCGGCTGCTGGCCATCGCTCTGCTTCTGCTGGCCGGCATGCCCTGGTTCCTCAGCCGCATGACCGCCTATACGCGTCTGCTGCTCCTCGATCTGCACCGCTACCTGGGATGAGAACCCGATGCCGGAGTGGAGTTCCTATCTCGCCGCCCTCACCCTCGCGCTGGTCCGCGTGAGCGGGGTCGTCGCCTTTGCTCCGTTCTTTTCGTCAACCGCTCTCCCCATCCGCGCCAAAGCGGTCTTTGTTCTCGCCTTCGCATGGCTGCTGGCTCCGCTTGTGGCGGCGCTGCCCCGGGCGCACGTGGAGATCACCCTGGCCGCTCTGCTCGGAGAAGTTGCGGTAGGGCTGCTCTACGGCCTGTCTCTGGCGATGCTCAACGAGATGCTGCTCTTCGCCGGACAGATCGCCGGTGCGCAGTTCAGCTTCTCCCTCGTCAACCTCATGGACCCCTCGTCCTCCATTGAGACGCCGCTGCTCGGCAACCTGTTCCAGCTGATGGGCACCCTGGTTTTGATTACCGCCGGCCTGGATCGCATCCTCCTCGCCTCGCTGGTACGCAGCTTCCGGGCGGTTCCGCTGGGAACCTGCGCGCTGGTTCCCGCAGGTGGGCTCGCCCTGGTACGCGCTGCCGGCGGCATCTTCGTGGCGGCGGTGGAACTCGCCGCCCCCCTGCTGGCGGCCACCCTCCTGGTTGAGATCGCAATCGCCCTGATCGGAAAGCTCAGCCCCCAACTGCCGGTGATGTCCCTGACGGTTCCCGCCAAGACGCTGACCGGGTTCCTTATCCTGACAGGCTCTCTGGCGCTGTGGCCGCGGTTCGTGCAGGCGCGTTTCAGCGCCCTCCTCGACCTCGCCCAGCAGCTCATCGCCGGCACCGCCGCGAAGCCCCTGGGAGGATGACCAATGCCCGGCGACCGCACCGAACAGGCCACTCCGCATCGCCGCGAGAAGGCGCGCAAAGAGGGCGATGTTCTGCACAGCCGCGAACTCACCGCCGCGGCAGGCACCCTGGCCGGTGTTCTCACCCTGACCTTCCTGGGCGCCCGGTTTCTGCTCGCATGGCGCACGGCATACGCCGGATTCCTTGAGCTCGGGCAGGCTTCGCGATGGGAGCCGGCCTCGCTCGGGTCCACACTCGCCGCTCTGCGCAGACTGGCTCTGGTCGCGCTCATGCCGGTGGGCGGAGTCATGGCGGCTGTGGCCGCCGGGGCTCTGGCCGTGGGAGTCGTTCAGACCGGCGGCCTCAGCCTCCACGCCGAGGCTGCGGGATTCCGATTCAGCCGCATCAATCCCCTGGCCAATGCCAAAAACCTCGTTTCGGTGCGAGGCTTGTCCCGGCTGGGCAAGTCGCTCATCCCGGCTGGCCTGCTGGCCGTCTTCGCCGTGCAGCGTGTCGCCCGCCAGCTCACCCTGCCGCCTTTTTCTGCGGAACGGCTGCATGCCCTGGCCGCCGATCTTTGCGGTCTCCTGCAGGCGGCGGCCTGGCTTCTGTTCGCCTGGGCCCTGATCGACTATGCGGTGGAGTGGCAGGCCCGGGAGTCGCGGCTGCGCATGAGCAAGCAGGATGTGCGCGACGAGTTCAAGGAGACCGAAGGCTCGCCCCAGATTCGCAGCCGCATCCGCGGCCTGCAGCGGCAGATGCGGCGCCGCCAGGTCAAGGCGGACGTAGGACGCGCCGCGGTCGTGTTGACCAACCCCACCCATTACGCCGTGGCCCTGGGCTTCGACTTCACCACCATGGACGCTCCCAAGGTGCTCGCCAAAGGGCGCAACCTGCTGGCCGAAGAGATCAAAGCCGAGGCGCGCTGGGCAGGGGTGCCCATCGTCGAGAATCCGCCTCTGGCGCGCTCCCTCTACCGCTCCGTCGAGGTGGGCCGGTCCATTCCGGTCGACCTTTACGCCGCGGTCGCCGCCATCCTCGCCTACCTGTATCGCCAGCGGGTCGAGGCCGAGGTGCGGGAGCGCCGCCGTCGCGCCACCGCCGCGCGTCCTTCCCGCACTAACCCACCCGTTGCCGGAGCATCGCAATGAGCACCGCTGTAGCCAACCCTGCGCCGCTGCGCCCCCTCGCCTTTCTGACCCGCTTCCGCGACTACGCTCTTCCCCTGGCTGCGATCAGCGTGATCTTCGTCATGCTGATACCGCTCCCTGCCGCGGTTCTCGATCTGCTGCTCGCCCTCTCCATGGCCGCATCCATGGTGGTGTTTCTCTCCTCGGTCCAGATTCGCCGGGCGGTCGAGCTCAGTGTCTTTCCCACGCTGCTCCTGCTGCTTACGCTCTTCCGGCTCTCCCTCAATATCGCCTCCAGCCGGCGCATTCTTCTGCACGGCTCCGAGGGGACCTCCGCGGCGGGCAAGGTCATCGAGGCCTTCGGCCAGTTCGTGGTGGGCGGCAACTATGTCGTGGGTTTTGTCCTGTTCCTGGCTCTCATCGCCATCCAGTTTCTGGTGGTCTCGCACGGCGCGGTGCGCACCGCCGAGGTCACCGCGCGCTTCACCCTCGACGCTCTTCCCGGCAAGCAGATGGCGATCGACGCCGACATGAATGCCGGCCTCATCGACGAGGCGGAGGCGCGCCGCCGCCGCCAGGCCATCGCCCGGGAGGCCGAATTCTACGGAGCCATGGATGGCGCGGCCCGTTTCAACCAGCGCGACTCGCTGGCCACCATCCTTATTACCGCGATCAACATCATCGCCGGACTGCTGATCGGCACGCTGCAGCAGGGCGTCAATCTGAGCGAGGCCGTACGCACCTACACGGTGCTGACCGTGGGCGATGGCCTGGTCACGATGATCCCCTCACTGCTGGTCTCGGTCGCCGGCGGCATCACCCTCACCCGGGCCAATTCGGCGGGCCTCCTGGGCGGCGAGATTCGCCAGCAGCTCCTTGCCCGCCCCGCCACGCTCTACCTCGCCAGCATGGTCACGGGCGCCTTGTGCCTGATACCGGGCCTGCCCAAGTTTGCCTTTCTGCTGGTTTCGGCGGGACTCTTCCTCGGAGCACGCCGCGTGTCGGCCAGCGCCTCCACCCCCGCTTCCGGAGAGACGGCGCCCTCCTCATCGAAAAAGCCGGACCAGGCGCCCGCCGCCGAGATCGCTGCCATGATGCGGCTCGAGGACCTGACCCTGGAGATCGGCTTTCAGCTCATCCCCCTGGTGGACGAGAATCAGGGCGGTCAGTTGCTGAACCGGGTGCGCGCTCTGCGCCGGCACCTCTCCGCGGAGATGGGCTTCCTCATCCCCCCGATCCATATCTCGGACAACCTCCGGCTGAAGCCGCGGGAGTACGTCTTCTCCCTTCGGGGGCTTGAGATCGGCCGCTGGCAGACCGAGGGACCCCTGTTGCTGGCCGTCTCGGCCGATCCCAACCGCCGCCCGCTCCCCGGCCGGGAAACGCGGGAGCCCGCTTTTGGCGTCCCTGCCGTCTGGATCGCGCCCAACCTCGAGGAGCAGGCCATCGCCTCCGGCTACTCGGTCGTGAATGCGGTTACGGTCATGACCACCCATCTCGGCGAACTGATTCGTCAGCACGCCGGGGAGCTGCTGGGCCGCGCCGAGATCAAGCGCCTCCTGGACGGCCTCAATGAGTCGCACCCCAAGCTGCTGGAGGAGCTGGTTCCCAAGCTGCTGACCCTGGGCGAGGTCGCACGGGTGCTGGAACAGCTTCTGCGCGAGCGCGTCTCCCTTCGCGATCTGGGCGCCATCCTGGAAGCTCTGCTGGAGACCGCACCGGTCAACAAGAGTACCGACGCGCTGGTCGAGGCGGCCCGCCAGGCGATGGGGAGGCGGCTGGTGCAGCCGCTGCTCGATGCCGACGGCCAGCTTCCCGTCCTTCTCCTCGATCCTCCCCTGGAGGAGGAGATTCATGCCACGGTCTCCCCCGAATCCGGCAGCCGCCTGCTCTCCGTGGCAGCCGCGCCCGCCACGCCCCTGGTGCGCCGCCTGGTCGATTCTTTGAAGCCGCTCATCTTTGCGGGAGCGCCAGCGGCCCCTCCCGTGCTCCTTTGCTCAAGTCCCGCCCGCTACCACGTGCGGCGGTGGCTGGAGCCGGTCTACCCCAGACTCTCCGTGGTCTCCGCCGCGGAGATTCCACCCGAGGTACGGCTCCGCCTGGTGGGAACGGTGCGTTGAAGCTGCATTCCGGAGATGGGGCGCGAGACGAGGGAGGAAGCGATGTTGGAGATGGCGCAAGCAACCCAGGCAAGAACCCGAAGCCGGCGCCCGGCGCTGCCCGAGGTTTATCCTCCCAGCGGGCTCCCCGGCGCCCTGACCGTCGAACAGGAGCGGGTGCTGCTCGAGCACCTGCCGGTGGTGCGTTTCCTGGCGCGGCGCATTCACGAGCGCCTGCCCCAGCACGTCGACATCGAAGACCTGATCTCGGCCGGCATTCTTGGCCTGATGGACGCCTTCGCCAAGTTCGACCCCGACAAGAACGTGCAGTTCCGCAGCTATGCGCAGTTCCGTATTCGCGGCGCCATCCTCGACAGCCTGCGCACCCTGGACTGGAGTCCGCGCGAACTGCGCCGCAAGGGCCGCGCGGTGGAGGAGGCGATCCGGGTGCTGACCGCCCGCCTGGGTCATCCTCCCGGAGAACCCGAGATCGCCGCCGAGCTGGGCCTGAGGCTGGAGGAGTACCAGCAGCTGCTCGGCGAGCTCAAAGGCCTCGAGATCGGCACGCTGCACACGGAGCACAACGACGACTCGGGAGATGAAGAGCTGGCCTACATCCCCGGACGTCCCGAAGATGATCCGCTCTTCCGGTGCCTGCGCGGAGAGATGGTAGACCGACTCGCCGAAGCCATCCAGGAGCTGCCCGATCGGGAGCGCCTGGTGATGACCCTCTACTACTACGAAGAGATGACCATGCGCGAGATTGGCCTGGCCATGGGAGTCGTCGAATCCCGCGTCTCCCAGGTGCATGCCTCGGCCGTGGTTCACCTTCGCGCGGCGCTTCGCGACCTGGCCACCGCCGCTGCCGCTGTTCCCACCGCGCGCCCGGGACGCCGCGCCTGAACGCCCGGAGGCTGGTTATGGACAAGAAACTTCGCCAGGAAGAGATCGACGCCCTCTTTGAGACAGCGCGCGCCGGGTCTCCCTCCGCGCCCGCCGCAGAGCACGCCGCCTCCGCGCCGTACAGCTTCACCTCCTCGGGACAGATCTCCACCGAGCAGCTGCACGCCATCAGCATTCTGAACGACCTCTTTGCCCGCAATCTGACCCATAACCTGGCCGCGTCGCTGCGCTCCCGCTTCGAGGTCAACCTGGTCTCCGCCGAACAGATTCCGTTCAGCGAATTCCTGCTGCGCATTCCCGAGGTTAGTTACGTCGCCTCGGTGCGCCTGGAACCGCTCGGCGCGCTGTCCGTGCTGCAGCTGGAGATGTCACTCGCCCCGCCCATCATCGACCTGCTGCTGGGCGGCGATGGCAGAGAGGGGCCGCTGCGCGAGCTCACCGACATCGAGGAGTCCATCCTCGGCTCGGTGGTCGAGCTCGTCTGCCGCGAGCTCACCAGCGCGTGGCACCAGGTGGGCCTCTCCTTCACCTTCGAACGGCGCCAGATGCAGACCCAGGTGGCGCGCATGATGAGCGTGACGGAGAAGTCACTCTGCCTGAGCTTCGAGATCCGCATGCCGCAGAGCGCAGGCTTGCTCAATCTCGCCTTTCCCGCCGTAGTCTCCAACACCATCCTCCGCCGGCTCACGTCAGACTGGGCCCGGGGCCGGAGCCACGGGCCGGAGATGCGCGCCCGTATGGAGGCTGCCGCCCGCGGCATTCGCTTTGGGGCATCGCTGCAGCTGCCCAGCGTGCGCGTGCCCGCTCGCACACTGCAGCAGCTCTCCCCCGGCCAGGTCGTCTGTCTCGATCTGCCGGCGGCCACCGCTCCGCTGTGGTGTGTCGGGGGACAGCCTCTGGCCACCGCCCAGCCGGTGATCCAGGGAGAACGCCGCTCCGCCCGCCTCGAAAGATATCTTCCGGGAGGTAAGCCATGAGCCCGTACAGCGCGTGCTGGATCGATGCCGCCCGCGCCCTCTTTTCTCAAGCCCTGGCCGGGGAGCCGCAACTGGTCGAATCGCCCGCCGCCGCCCTCTCCGGAGAAGTCTTCGGCTTCATTGCCCGGTTTCGGGGGGACGCGAGCGGAGACTTCACGGTTGTTCTCGACCGCACCGTCCTCGACAGCCCCCTTCTCGGGGAGGGCGCCGACCAGAAGCTTGCCTGGAGCGACTTGCTGCGCGAGGTGGCCGAGGCCGCGGCCGGCGACGCTCTGGCCCGCAGCGGCCTCAAGGTCCGGATGGAGGCCTTTGAGGATACGACTGCGCTCCCAGCCGGGGGACGCACCTTCCTGCTCCAGACGCCGGAGCGCGCCTGGACGATGCGCGTCCACGACGGACTGGAGACCGAAAAGAAGGCTGAAGAAACGCCGGCTCCCGCGTCCGGACTCGATCTGCTGCTTGACATCGAGCTCGAAGCGACCTTGCGTTTCGGGTGTCGCGAGCTGCCCCTCGGCGATGTGCTCGAACTCGGGCCCGGCGACGTTGTGCAGCTGGACCGCACCATCCACGATCCGGTCGACCTCGTCGTCGGCGACAAGATTGTCGCCCGGGGCGAAGTCGTCCTCGTCAACGGCAGCTTCGGCCTGCGCGTCACCGAGGTCGCCGCTCCCCGCAAGCGCCTGGAGAGTGTCCGATGTCTGTTTTGATCCGCCGCATCCCCGCCCAAGGAATCAGTCCGCTCTCCTCCCCGGCTCCTCGGGGAACGATCCTGCCTCCGTATCCGCAGCGTGCCGTGCGGGGCAGCCTGTTCGAAACCTGTTCGAATCCAGGATGCGCCTCCGGCTGGCTCCATCTCTGGCGCAGCCGCACGGCTCCCTTCGTCGAAGGCGGCTGGACCTGCTCCGCCGCGTGTACCGCCCAGAGGCTGCAGGCCGCCGTGGCGCGGGAGCTCGATGGCCGCGGAGGCATCGTCGAGACGCACCGTCATCGCGTGCCGCTGGGGTTGCTGATGCTTGAGCACGGGTGGATTACGGCCGCCCAGCTCCGCGGCGCCCTGGCCAGCCAGCGGGAGCAGGGATCGGGACGGCTGGGTCAGTGGCTGGTCGCCCGCGAAGGAGTGCCCGAGCGCCTGGTCACCCGCGCTCTCGGCCTCCAGTGGAGCTGTCCGGTGCTCCCCCTAGAGGCTCACGATCCGGAGGGCCTGGCGCCGCTTCTGCCGCGTCTCTTTCTCGACGCCTTCGGCGCGCTGCCTCTGCGCGTGGCCGCGGGCCGTCTCGTCTATCTTGGCTTTGAAGATCGTCTGGATCCCGTTCTCGCCCTCGCTCTCGAGCGCATCTCGGGGCTGCGCGTGGAGAGCGGACTGGTCCAGGGTTCTCTGTTTCAGCCCGCGCACGCCCGCATGCTCCAGTGCGACTTCCCGCCGGTGGAGCTGCTGGAGGCCGCCTCCGCGCCGGCTCTCGTCACGGCCCTGACCCGCAGGATCGAGCGGATGCGGCCCCTCGATACCCGCATGGTCCGCGTCCATGACTGTCTCTGGGTCCGCCTCTGGACGGCGCCGCAGAATGGCCCGGTTCCGGATCGCGCCGCGGTCCAGGACATTCTCTGCACCATCGCCTCCCAGTAGCTCAAGTGCGCCTGCGCAGCGCCGATACATCGGAGAGAGGCATTCGCGCATGCGAGAAATCACCACCCTGATCGTCGACGACTCCTCCGTGATGCGGAAGATCATCGAACGCTCTCTACGCCAGGCCGGATTGGAGGCCCTGGTCGTGCACGAAGCCGGCAATGGCCACGAGGGCCTCAAGGTCCTCGCCGCTCACTCCGTGGACCTGATCCTCTCCGACATCAACATGCCCGCCATGGACGGCCTCGAATTCCTGCGCCAGATCCTCGCCCGCAACCTCGCGCCCGGGGTGCCGGTCATCATGATCAGCACCGAATCCAGTGAGGAGCACGTCAAGCAGGCGATCGCCGCCGGGGCGCGCGGCTATATTCGCAAGCCCTTTACCGCCGAGCAGGTCAAGCAACGCGTGCTTTCTCTGATCGACGCCTGAATCGCGCCCGGCCGCCCCTGATCGCCGCGCCCGGCCTCGCTCTCGCCTTTGCCCAAGGAACAAAAAGGATGACCACACTGCGCCTCGACGCCTCCCTCATCTCCAACGCGGCCCGCCTTGACGCTAGTGTCGATGAGGTCTTCCAGCTGATGGTGGGCGTGCGCTGCCGTCCCGGCGCGCCTCCCGCGGAGACCGCGGCCGACAGCGTGACAGCCATGGTTGGCTTCGGCGGAGCTCTCACCGGAGCCTGCGTTCTCTCCTGCCCCCCGGATACGGCCCGTGCCATCGCCGCCCGCATGACCGGCACGCACTTCGCCGTCCTCGACGACACCGTCCGCGACGCAATGGGCGAAGTCTGCAACATGATCGCCGGGACATGGAAGGGGAACGTGCCCGAGCTCGCATCCGCGTGCGAACTCTCGGTCCCCGCGGTCATCACCGGACGCGACTACCAGCTTCGCGTGCAGGAACCCAGGTTTACCGTCCGCCGGGCCTACCGCTTCGCGGAGAGCTTCTTCCTGGTGACCCTCCTCTGCGACGACCTGCGCTAGCGTCGCCTGTCCCGAAATGTTGGAGTCGTTTAATGCACAGCCCTTCGGGCCGGTCTGAAGCTTGCAACTCCTCTGTCTGTCGGAGGAGCCCATGGACAGCGGATACTACGCGGCGATGACCGGACTGCTGGCGCGCACGCAGGCGCTCGATACGGCCGCGGCCAACCTCGCCAACGCCCAGACTCCCGGATATCGCGCCGAGCGCGAATTCTTTCGCTCCGTGCTCCTGGGCCCTGACGCCCTCGACTCGCAGCTGGGAATGACGATGAACAACTTCGGGCTGCTCGGCGGGGACCGGCTCGATCTCGGGCAGGGCCCCATCCAGCCAACCGGCAACCCGCTCGATCTGGCCATCGAAGGAGCGGGGTTCTTTCAGATCCGCACCCCGGCAGGCCTGCGCTACACCCGGGATGGCAGCTTCCATCGCTCTCAGACAGGACAGCTCGTCACCGCCGCAGGCGAGCCCGTGCTGTCATCGTCCGGCAATCCCATTCCCGTTCCCCCCGGCCAGGTCTCCGTTGGCGCCGATGGAGTGCTCTCGGTCGCCGGAGGGGCCGTCGCCACGGTAGGTGTGTTTAACTTTCCCGCGGCCGCCGCGCTCAGGCCGGAAGGCGCCAACCGCTATCTGGCCCCGGCGGGCGTGACGCCCATTCCGTCTCGCGACGCAGTCCTCCATCAGGGGTCCCTCGAATCGGCCAATCAAAACGCAATCCAGGGCACGCTCGAGCTCATCGTCATGCAGCGCCAGGCGGAGATGATGCAAAAGGCGCTGACCGTCTTCCATACCGACTTCAATAAATTCGCCACCGAGGATCTGCCCCGGGTGTGAAAAGCAGGGAACAGGGAACAGGGATTAGGGAATAGACAGGCACCCGGGGCATAGAGGTGCCGGCTGAAAGGAACCCATGATTCGAGCCTTGTACACCGCCGCAAGCGGCATGAGCGCACAGCAGAGGAATCTGGACACGATCGCCAATAACCTGGCGAACTCCTCCACCACGGGCTTTCGCCAGCTCCGCCTCCAGTTCCAGGACATGGTCTACCAGAACCTCATCACCCCCGGCGCCGCGCAAAGCCAGTCGACCGTGGGGGCGGGACTTCAGATCGGCCTCGGCACCAAGTCTGCCGCGACCGAGGTCATCATGACCCAGGGCTCTCTGAATCAGACCTCCAACCCCCTCGATGTGGCGATCGAGGGTTCCGGCTTCTTCCAGGTTCAGAGGCCCGACGGCACCATCGGCTACACGCGCGCCGGCCAGTTCCATCTCAACAGTCAGGGAACCATCGTCACCACCGAAGGCGATCCCATCATCCCCACCATCACCATCCCCGCCAACGCCACCGCCGTGACCATCACCCCCTACGGAGTCGTGAACGCCACCCTCGCGGGCCAGCAGAATCCCTCCCAGCTCGGGCAGCTGCAGCTGGCGACCTTTCCCAACCCGGGTGGATTGGAGAGCCTGGGCGCCAACCTCCTGCAGGCCACCCTCAGCTCCGGCGATCCGCTCCTCGGCAACCCCGGCGGCACGGAGGGTCTGGGTACGCTCGAACAAGGCTACCTGGAGAACTCGAACGTCGACATCGTGACCGAATTTGTGCAGATGGTCCTCGCCCAGCGCGCCTACGAATCGAACTCCAAGGTGGTGAAGGCGGCTGATGATATGTACTCCCAGGTCAACAACATGAGTCGCTGATGGGAAAGCACTGCATGAAGCCTGAAAGCCATCTTCGGGGTCGCTGGGCGGGCTTGCTCGTTCTAGCTCTTGCCGCCGCCGCATCCCATCCCCAGACTGTTCCGGATCCTCTCCCGGTCCACGCGACACAGCCGAACGCGGCGGAGAGCGTGCTCCGCGATCTGGTGGATCTCTCTCTTGGCGCGCACTGGCAGTTATCGCGTGACGCCCGCCATCCCGGCGGCCCTGGACGCCTCGTCCTCGCCGCCGGTACCGCGCCTCTGACCGCCCGCCCCGGGATACCCAGCCCCGGCACTCCAACCCCCTCTCCGTCTCCTGAGCCGGCGGCCCCCATCATCCGCACCGGCGATCGCATCATCCTGGAGCGCCACGAGGGACCGGTGGATAGTTGGCTGGAGGGTGTTGCCCTCACTCCCGCGAAGCTGGGGGCTCGGTTGCGCGCGCGTCTTCGCATCGGCGGCAGGGTCGTGACAGCGATCGCATCCGGCCGCGGGCGCGCTCTCTTCGCCGGATCCGGTACGGAGGCTCACCCATGAAGACCCTCGTCTCTGCGCTGCTCGCGCTCTCGCTCTCCCTGCAAGCCTCCGCCGCGCGGAAGAAGGGGCAGAACACCCGGCCCAATCCCCCGGAGGCCGCCCTTCGCTCCTACGTCGAGCGTGTCCGCGCGCAGCAGGCCGCCGAGGTGCGCACCTCCGGCTCCATCTGGAGCCCCAACGGCCAGCTCGTCCGGCTCGGCACCGACGTCAAGGCCTTTCGCCTCCACGACGTGGTCTCCATCGTGGTCACCGAGAGTCTCGCCGCTTCCACCGACGGCCAGGTCAAGAACACCCGGTCTTCCAATGCCAACTCCAGCATCACCGGGCTCTTCGGCGCGGTGAAGGCCGGCAATGCCCTGCAGAACCTCGTGGGCCAGACCTCTTCCTCCGGGCTCACCGCCCAGGGCCAGAGCACCACCAACTCCAGCCTCGCCACCACCTTCGGCGGAGAGGTGATCGACGTGCTGCCCAACGGCATGCTGGTGGTCCAGGCCACCCGCCAGCTCACCTTCTCCCAGCAGACCCAGCTCATCCGGCTTCGCGGCCTGGTTCGTCCGGAGGACGTCAGCGCCCAGAACCAGATTCTCTCCACAGCCATGACGGATCTGGAACTCGAAGTCACGGGCAAGGGCATCATCAATGACTCCACCTACCGCCAGAATCCGCTCGTCCGGTTCCTGGAAAGAATCTTGATCTTTTAGGAGCAGGGAAGTGATCATGCCCTCGCCCGGAAAATTCGGCCCGCTGGTTCGCCCGGCAGCGTTCTTCCTGCTTCTGCTGCCCTGCATCGTATGCGCCCAGATGGAGGCGCCGCCGCGCCACAGCCGCGTCAAAGACGTCGCCACCATCGAAGGCATTCGCGACAACCAGCTCGTCGGCTACGGGCTCGTCGTCGGCCTGCGCGGTACGGGCGACAGCTCGCAGACCGTCTTTCCCGCCCAGACCCTCGTCTCCGCCCTGCAGCGGATGGGCATCACCGTTCCCCAGACCGGCTCCAACTCCGCCTCCAACATGCAGGTCAAGAACATGGCCGCGGTCTTCGTCGTGGCCACCTTGCCGCCCTTCAGCCGCCCGGGCTCCAAGCTCGACATCACCGCCTCCTCCGCGGGCGACGCCCGCTCCCTCGAGGGCGGCATCCTGCTCATGACCCCGCTCTACGGACCCGATGGCCAGATCTATGCCCAGGCTCAGGGAGCCCTCGTTCTGGGCGGCTACATGGCCTCCGCCTCCGGCAATGCCCGCCAGGTCAACCATCCCACCACTGCCCGCATTCCCGGCGGCGCGCTGGTGGAGCGATCCCTCCCCTTCGACCTCCGTCAGCTCACCACCCTGACCATCGTCTTGAACGACGCCGATTTTCATACCGCCGAACGGCTCGCCGCGGCCACCAATCAGGCGCTCGGCGCCTCCCGCGCGCACGCCGTCGATAGCCGCCGCGTCGAGGTCACCCCTGCGCCCGACGAGGACCGCGCCACCCTCCTCGATACCATCGAAGGCATCGAGATCGAGGTCTTCCCCCGGGCCCGCGTCGTGGTCAACGAACGCACCGGGACTGTCGTGATCGGAGGCACGGTCCGTCTTCAGCCTGTCTCGATTCTGCACGGAGGGCTCTCCGTCAATGTCGTCTCCCAGCAGCTGGTCTCCCAGCCTGGCCCGCTCTCCAACGGCACCACCCAGGTGGTCCGGCAAGCCTCCGTGGAGGCGCAAGACAAGCCCGTCAACCGCATCGAACTCAAGCAGGGCGCCACCGTCGAAGATCTCGTTCAGGAGCTGCAGCGGATCGGTGCGGGAGCCCGCGACGTCATCTCCATCCTTCAGGGCATGAAAGAGGCCGGCGCCCTCGAGGCCGACCTGGAGGTGCTCTGATGCTCTCCACCTCCCTCCAGCCGTCCTTCCGGGAAGCACCTGCCGCGCCAGAGCCGCGCCTGGTCGCCGCCGCCCACGAGTTCGAGGCGCAGCTTCTGAAAGAACTGCTGAAGCCGTTGACCCGCAGCGAAGACGAAGAAGGGGGCGAAGGTTCCACCAACGCTCTGGGGGAATATGCCTCCGAGGCTCTGGGAACCGCCCTCAGCCGGCAGGGAGGCTTCGGCATCGCCAACCGTCTTCTGACCCAGATCCCCGCCGCCGCTTCCCAATCCGGTAATCGGACCGGATCGGCACCCGTAACGGCGAAACCGCACGAGAATACCGTGCCGGGACACGCCGAATGACTAAAGTGATCAGCAGCGCCGCCGATGATCGCCTCAAGGAGTCGTGCATGGACATACGAAGCAGCATGGATGGATTGAGATCCCTTTTCGGCGTCTCGCAGCCGCCCGCGTCGCAGGCCCAGCAGGTCCGCACCGGCCAGCCCTCGGAGGCCTTCAACGCCGACCGCGCCACCTTTCCACGGCGGGAAGTTTCGCCTCGCAGGCGCTTGCCGGGGACGAGGTCCGCATGGACAAAGTCGCCGCCATACAGGCCGCCCTCGCCTCGGGCGCGTATAACGTTCCCGCCTCCGCGGTAGCCTCCAGAATGGTTGACGCCATGCTTGAGCCCACGGACCCGTCGCAGTCTTGAGAGGAAGGATCGCATGCCAGCGGCAGCCAAGCTCGAAACCGGCGCCGGCAACCCGGAGCGGCAGCTTAACCTGCCGCAGCCGCAACTGCAGGCCTCCGACCTGCGCCGCATCGTCCGCGAAGCCTCCCAGGCGCTTGCGTTTCTCGATGTCCTGCGCCTCGAAGAACTGGCCGCCTCCTGCCAGAAGCTCATCAGCGATTCCGCCCGCCCCGCATCCTCCCCGGCACTCGCTGTCGAGGTGCGCCAGGCTGCTCCGGAGATGGCCGTCTTCGCGCGCGTCCTTGAGGCCACCCGCGCGAATCTGGACGTGATGCGCCGCCTCCGTGCGCTGCGCCAGGGCAGCCTCGAGTACAACCCAACCAGGCAGGGTGAGAGCGGCCATGGGGACGATTAGCAGCGCCTTCAGCATCATCTCCGGAGCCCTCGATGCCGACCAGTCCGGACTGAGCATCATCGCCGGCAACGTGGCCAACGCCAATACTCCCGGCTACACCCGCGAAGTTCCCAACTTCCGGGAGAACCCTCCCGTCGTCATCAACGGCGTCTCGTACGGCGCCGGCGTCAGCGAGACTGGCGCAACCTCCCTGCGCGACCGCGTCCTCCTCCAGCGCCTGGATCAGCAGCAGCAGCTCGCCTCCGCCTCCGCGGCGCGTCTCGATGCCCTCAACAACGTCCAGGCCCTCTTCACGCCCGCTTCGGGATCCTCAGCCTCCGCAGCCGGCAACATCGGCAGCGATATCTCAAACTTCTTTAACTCCTTCTCTTCGCTCGAAGCCAATCCCACCGACAACGCGCTCCGCCAGCAGGTCCTCTCACGGGCCTCTACCCTGGCCGCCGACATCTCCGGCACGGCGACAGCCCTTGGCCAGCAGCAGGCGGCGCTCGATCAGCAGGCCGCGGCGGTCATCACCCAGGTCAACGCTCTCACCCGGGCCATCGCCGACCTCAACCAGCAGATCCAGTCGCTGACCACCGGAGCAGACGCCGGAACCCTCGAAGACCAGCGCCAGCTGGACCTCTCCAAGCTCTCCCAGCTCATCGGCATCAACCAGATCGCCACCGAGAACAACGGACTCACCGTCACCGCCACCTCGGGGGAGACGCTGCTCTCTCACGGTGTCGCTCACGCCATCACCGCCGGAATGGTCGGCGGCAGCACGCACTTCTTCCTCGGCGGCAACGACATCACCGCCAGCCTGACGCGCGGCGGCGGTCAGCTCGGCGGGACCCTCACCGCGCGCGATCAGGACATTCCCAATCTCCTTGGCAGCCTCGACCAGCTCGCCTTCGCCATCACCACCGAGGTCAACGCGCAAAGCCAGAAGGGCGTCGATCTCAACGGCAATCCCGGTGTCGCTCTCTTCCAGCAACCCGCGCCCATCGCCGGCAAACCGGTGGACTACGGCAGCGCTGTCCGCATGAGCGTTGCCATCGCCAGTCCGAACCTCGTCGCCGCCGGAGCTGTCGGGCAGGGAAGCGGAGATAACAGCAACGCCATCGACCTCGCCAACCTCGGCACTCTTGCCAATCCGTCTGTTCTCAACGGCCTCGTTCTTCCGGATGGCACGGTGCTGGCTCCCGGCCAGACTCTGCTCAACGGCCAGACGCCCAGCAACCACTACTCCGGCCTCGTCACCTCGCTGGGCTCCCTCGTCGCACAGGTGCAAACCGAAGAAACCGCACACAGCGCCTCCGTCACCCAGTTGCAGACGCAGAACAATGCGCTCTCCGCCGTCAACCTGAACGATGAAGCCTCCGCCCTCACTACGCTGGAGCGCAGTTATCAGGCGGCATCGCAGGTCTTCGCCATCCTCAACTCTCTCATGGCCTCGGCTCTCAACCTGGGCAGCCCGTCCACCGTCGCCTGAGCCCTTCGCAAAGGAACACATGCGCGTCGATCCCCACTACGTCACCGGCCTGGTCGCCGCCCTCAACACCGCGCAGGCCTCCACGCAGCAGCTCTCGTCTCAACTTTCCAGCGGCGTTCGCGTCACCTCGCTGAGCGCCGACCCCCTGGCCGCCGGCGAAAATGTTCGTCTCCTCAACCAGATGCAGCAGGACGATTCATTCACCCAATCGGCCAACCTGGTCACCGGCCAGCTGCAGGTCGCCGACTCCGCCCTCGGCCAGGTCGTCACCCAGCTCACCCAGGCCGTCTCCCTCGCTACCAGCGCCAACAACGGCACAATGAACGCCAGCAACCGCCAGTCCATCGCCAACCAGATCGCCGGCATCCGCGGCGAGATCCTCACCCTGGCCAACTCCAGCTACCAGGGGCAGTACATCTTCGCCGGCACCGCTACGTCCGCGCCCCCTTTCACCCTCGACAACAGCACCACACCGGCCACCATCAACTATGCCGGCAATCAAATCGTCAACTACCTCCAGACGCCCGGCGGCCAGAAGATTCAGCTCAACCTGCCCGGCACCGAGATCTTCGACGGGCCCGGCGCAAGCGTGCTCGCCGCCCTCAACAGCCTCGTCGCCGACTACTCCAATCCTGCCTTCAACGTCGCCGCCGCCATCAACGACACGCAGGCCCTCAGCACCTCTCTCAACTTTGTCTCGCAGCAGCGCGTCATCCTCGACAACGCCACCACCCAGCTCACCGACAGCTCCAACGCCGTCACCGCCGAGCGCACCCAGCTCACCGCCGCCCAAACCACGCTCATGCAGGCCGACATTCCCCAGATCGCCACCCAGCTCTCGCTCTCCGAGACCCAGCAGACCGCGCTCGAAGCTGTCATCGCGCGCCTCGGCTCCGGCAGCCTCTTCGACAAGATGTAGTCCCCCCCTCCCCACGTCCCCCCGCCGCCCTTCATCCGCCACTCCTCAAAGCTGCCCCCGTTATACTTACTGCAACAGGACTCCATGTTCGGACCCATCCGTTTTCTCTGGAACGCGACCCGCGGCTCCCGCCTTGCCCCATGGCGCAGCCCCTATCTTCGCTGGCGCCTCGAGACCTACTCCGGCATGTGGGCGGAGAAGATGCAGCTCCGCGATATCTTCAGCTTCGTCTGGGCGCAGCGCTGGGAGTTCCTGAGCTTTCTCTTCTGGACCGGCCGCGTGCAGCGCGAAGCGCGCCGCCGCCCATAATCCTCCCCAGACCCGTCCCACACCCGTCCCAGACCCGTCCCAGGTGATCTCATGGCAGCACCCCTCCTCCCCGCGTCCCGGCCCGCTATGACCCGCCGAACCCTCCTGAAATCCGCGGCCGTCGCTGCCGGCGCCCTCGCCGCGCCGCGCTGGCTCCCGGCCGCCCAGCTCGGTCCGGACTCCCGCGTCTCCTTCACCGGCGCCGACTCCCTCCGCGCCCACGCTCAGGCTCGCGGCCTCTTCTACGGCGCATCCGTTCATCCGGCTCTCCTTGACCTCGACGGCCTGGCCAACGGCAACACCGCCGATCCCTACACCGAGCTCGTCGTCTCCCAGGCCAACATCCTCGTTGCCGAGAACGCCATGAAGTGGGAGGCCCTCCGTCCTACCGCCGCCACCTTCAACTTCGCTCCCGCCGACCGGCTCCTTCGTTTCGCCACCCTCGCCCAGCAGCGCGTCCGCGGCCACAATCTCTGCTGGCACGAAGCACTCCCCGCCTGGTTCAAGGCCACCGCCACCACCACCAACGCGCGCAATCTTCTCGTTGAGCACATCCAGACCGTCGCCGGCCGCTACAAAGGCCAGATCCACAGCTGGGATGTCGTCAATGAAGCCGTCGAGCCCAAAGACGGCCGCCCCGACGGCCTCCGCACCTCTCCCTGGCTCGGCCTCGTCGGCCCCGACTACATCGAGCTCGCCTTCCAGACCGCCGCCGCCGCCGACCCCGGCGCCAAGCTCGTCTACAACGAGTACGGCATCGAGCTCGACACCGCCGAAGACGCCGCCAAGCGCGGCCACGTCATGATGCTGCTCCGCCGCCTCAAGGCGCGCAACATTCCCATCCACGCCGTCGGCATCCAGAGCCATCTCCAGGCCACCGGCCCGCAACCGGGCATCGGCCTCCAGACCTTGATCCGCGATGTGCGCAAGCTCGGCCTCGACGCCTACATCACCGAACTCGACGTCAACACCCACAATCTCGAAGGCGGCCCCGAGGCGCAGGACTACGCCGTCGCCCAGGTCTATCGCAACTATCTCGGTCTCGTCCTCGCCGAACCCAACGTCCCGGTCGTCCTCACCTGGGGCATCACCGCCGCCCACACCTTCCTCAACGAATCCAGCGAGCCATGGATCCGCCGCGCCGATGGCTTCCGCCAGCACCCGCTGCCCTTTGACGACGACTACCGCCCCACCCCGGCCTTCATCGCGCTGCGCAACGCCATCGACTACTCCCGTCCCCTCGTCGCCACGCCCGCCGCCCCGGCCACCCCGCAGATCGACCCCAACAGCCTCTACAAGCCCTTCCGCGTGCAGGGAAGCCCCACCACCGCACCCCCGCCCGCAAGCCTTCCGCCCACGCCGCAAGAGCAATGAGAAAGGGACCAGCTTGACGGTCAGGCCGGGGTTGACCGCATTCACTCTGACGCCGTGCTGATGTTGGTCGGGACCCATGCGCAGCCCGTTCGATTCCGTGCGGCGGGAAGCGGGAGTGTCTCCCGAAGGGGTTAGAATTCGAATCGACCAACCTCCATAGGAGTCATCCCACTTGATCCGTGGACTTACGTTTGCCCACTTATCCCAAAACCTGCAAAGGGCCATTCAACTCGGACGGACAACCGACATCAAGCACGGTAACCGATGCGCGATGGTGATGGGGGTTGCGCTGCACCTACATCCCCGCAAGAACCGCGGAGAGGTGACCATGCGTGACCTCGCCAAGTCCGCCGAGTATAAGTATGCAAATCTCGCCAAGCATCACTTAGCTCCGCTCTTCGGTGAGAGATATGATGAGTCCGTTGGCCCGTTCGACCAGCCTTTCATGGATAAATTCTTCGTGAAGGCAAAGGACCTTGCCGCCGCCATACGCGACCGGTATGGACCGCCGGACTTTGCGGGCTCCGGTCCCGACTTTCTAAAGTCCCCACACCACAACAAGCGTGGCGTCATGTATCTGGGCGGATTCTGGCATGGAGGAACCGGCGACCACATCGATCTCTGGACAGGGTCGAATCTGGTCATCACGGGAAGCGCGGAAAACTCCCTGAAAGAGATAAGTGGATCCAAAGTTTTATGGCTGTGGCTGGTTGCGTAACTACTGATCTCCGGCGTTCCTGGGCGCGTGACACCGCGCCGTCGCGGGCCGCTAGGAACCCGGCAGGTTAGGGAAGCGCGGGCGATCATACACGCGCAATCTGCGAACATGCCGTTTGGGTTTCGCGCCGTTATTCGAGATTTGATTTGTTCCGGATTGCTTCCACGTCCTCTCGAATCGCTGCCGTCACGTCCGCGGGAGCCTCGAGGTTCATGTTATGGCCGCTGTGAACGATGATCTGCCTGTGATTGCTCGAAAGCAATGCGAGTCGCGCCTGGCCGTCCTTTCGCTCCTTATCCAGTTGCGCCGCGGGAATCTCCAGATCATTCCCGTACCCGCTTTCGGCGCGCGTCAGCACGACCACGGGAATCTTCCCCAATGCGCCAGCCTGGGACTTGGCTAACCATCGCGTAAAGTAATCCGCAGACCATTCGGTTTCGCTGCCTTCAGCGCCGTAGACTCCTGGCAACTGCTGCGCCCATACCTGCAGTTTTTGCTCAGCCGGAGGAAGAGCTTTGAACATCGGGTCAAGGGACTTTACTTCGGGCGGAAGGTCCTCCGCTCGCATCGTTGGCCTATCAGGTTCAGTCACTGTCTCACGCGGGCTTGGAATTGCTACACCCTTTGCCCCATCCCCGAGCCGAAGCGTCTTCCCGCCGCCGATTGGAATTCGCTCCCCTTCAAAGGCGGAGTCCACAAAGACTAATCCAGCAACCAAATGTGGATAGGTCAAAGCGAAGTTTCTTGCTACAGGCCCGCCATAGGAGTGGCCCACCAGCACGTAAGGGCCGCGCTTGCCGAGCTTGAGCAGGGCGTCGTGTAGTTCGAGATTGAGTTGATCGAAGGTGCGAGGCCTAGGTCCGGGTTCGCTCCACGCATAACCTGCCCGATCATAGGTACAGATTCGAGTGAAGCGGGAGACTTGCTCCTGCACCAGAATCCAATCGAACGAGAAGTCTCCAAGACCGCTCTCGACCACGACCGCCGGCACGCCGCGGCCGGTGCAGTGGACGTGCAGCTTGTGCCCTCCCAGGCTCACGAGCTTCCCCGGAGGTTTGGGCGGCACAGGCTCAGCACGCGCTATCAAGGCCGCACAAGCAACCACAATCGCTGTAGAAACAATGCAAGCGACACCGTACCTCTTTCTCATTCCGAACCGCCTCTCGCGTTTTGGAAGAAATGTACGCTGTACGCTTCAATCCTGCCCTGGGAATGTCACAAAATGCCTCACAGACGGGATAAGTGACCATCCAGCGATGCCTGCTCGTCCATAAGCATCTCGCCCAGCGCTCTCCACCCACACTGCCGGGAGCACCGAGGCGCTAATTTCCTGAGATGTCGATTTTGCCTTTGCAATGACAAGCCTGCCGGGGGATTCTGGAATGTGGTACTTCCTTCCAATCGGTAAACGACGCAGGCTGACGGGAAGCCCGTCCATCAGTGCCTACTCCAAATCACGCATGCAAACCACCCTGGAAAGTGATTTGGGCGGTATGCAACATTTGCCGGACTCCCATCCTGCTCAGCCGAACTTTTTCATCTTTGCCAGAACGACTGGCCTGCCGTCTGGGTCGCCAATGACCACGAATCTTCCCCATGAGGCCTCTTGGGTCTTCCAGAGAATGGACAGACCTCTGGTCTTTGCCTCTGACTCCCAGGCATCAGGATCTTCAACGTTGAAGCGCACAGCGACACCAGTCGCGCCAGTTCCGACCGGGAAAATTCCACGTTCGTCGTGTCCGCGATCGTTGCGGTGCAAGACCACTCTTCCTGAACCCGCCCTGAGCACTGCCACAATGCCGTCTTCAAAGAGGACTGGGAGGCCCAGCAGGTCGACATAGAATGCCTTGGCCGCATTGAGATCGGCAACAAACAGAAGAACGCTTTCAAGTTCTCCCACATTCATCGAATAGTCCCTCCCAATCGCTTGGTGGTGGATTTCGGGAGTAGGGCATTCTGTCCCCTCGATGTTCCCGCTCCCGGTGGTTCTAGTCCGCCTTGGCCTTCGACCCGCCATCCTTCGGCAACTCCACATACACGAGACCGAAGTGATTCGCCGCTCCCTGCTTCTCCCCGATCCCCACAATGTGCATCTTCTCCGGCGTTCCGGCGCGCAACTCGTGATCCTCCGACGAATCCACGCTCCCTTGCACATTCATGTGATCCTTGCTGTTCTGCGAACCGCAGGTGAGCCCGCTGCGCGTCACCTTGAGACTGCCCACCGGCTTCCCGTGATCGCACTCCAGCACCTCGCCATAACGGCCCAGCGGCTTGCGATAGAAGTCCAGAATCTTCTCCGGCGCATCCTCGCTCGTGTAACTGGCCGCAATCAGCCGGAAGTGCGAATCGCCCAAAGTGAATCCCATGTCCACGGCCGAGTTGTTGTCCGACTTCACCAGCTTCGCCCCGGGATACACCGGCAGTCCCACCTCCGCCGCGGTCACATCGCCGTTCGCATGTACCTCGAATCCGCCGCCCGACTTCTGTGCATGCCCCTGCGTCCCTGCCAGCACCAACAACCCCACGCAACCCAGCGCAACAAGCCCGGCCCCGCCACTCCTAAAGCGCATAGAAATCCTCCCGTCCGTACGCAGCACAGTACGAATCAGGTGCGTCTCCGGTTCCGCACCCCCGTTGACCTCGCCTGCTCCCCTGCGTCCCACCCACAGCCGCCTCGTATCATCGACTCGGGAGCACCTTCGGAGACAATGAATCCGGCCATCTTCCTCACCCGCTGCGCCGCAGCCCTTCTTCTCTCCGCGGTCGTCGTCTCCGCGCAGCAGCCGCAGCAGATTCCGCCGCCCGAACCGCCCCAGCCTCTCCCAGGCTCCAACCCCGACGAACCCACCCTCCGCGTCACCACCCAGGAGGTCCTCGTCCCCACCCTCGTCGAAGCCCACGACGGCACCATCCTCTACGGCCTCAAGCCCGACGACTTTATCCTCACCGACAACGGCGCCCCCCAGAAGCTCCGCGTTCAGGAAGAGCTCGACACTGCTCCCGTCGCCCTCGTCGTCGCCGTCGAGCAGGGCCGCATGAGCGCCCTCGAGTTCGAAAAATTCGCCCACCTCGGCCCGCTCCTCGACAGCTTCCTCTCCAATCCCCGCAGCCAGGGCGCCGTCATCGGCTTCGACTCCGTCCCCCACCTCGTCCACGACTACACCCACTCCACCGAAGACCTCGGCCAGTCCCTCAAGACCCTCGAGCCCGGCGACGGCGGCAACGCCATCCTCGACACCGTCAACTACGCCGTCACCCTCCTCGAAACTCAGCCCAAGTCCTACCGCCGCGTCCTCCTCCTCATCAGCGAGCCCCGCGATCACGGCAGCAAGCACACCAAAATCACCGGCCTCATCCGCAAGATCGGCCAGTCCGACGTCCTCGTCCTCACCGTCTCCTTCTCTCCCTTCACCGCCCAGTTCCTCCACGACGTCAAAGACAACGGCGAAAGCCGCACCCTCAACATGATGGGAGCCCTCCTCGCCCTCGTCCAGGCGCTCAAGACAAACGTCTCCAAGGAGATCGCCACCATGTCCGGCGGCGAGTACACCACCTTCATCAGCGACAAGAAATTCCAGCAGCGCGTGCAGGACGCCGCCAAGCACGCCCGCAACCGCTACCTGCTCACCTTCAGCCCCAGCGACCCCACCCCCGGCCTGCACTCCATCCAGGTCCACCTCGCCCAGGACTACAGCGCCCGCGTCACCGCCCGCGCCAACTACTGGGTAGGCCCCGAAGCCAATATCGGAGGCACCGAGTAGACGCCCTACCCTCCCCGGTTTTTAGGCACTCAACCAGCCAAGACAAGGGGTCCCCCATGTCTCCGATTTTGGAGACATGGGATACCACGAACCTAACCCACCCGTCTCCCGCTCCGGCTTGACCTCAAGATGCCGCGAAGGATCTCCTCTCCCTTCGTCCCTTGGTACTCGGCCCTCGGCCCTTGGCCCTCGTCCGGGTGCCCCATGTCTCCCGGTGTTGGAGACATGGGATCCCTCAACCCTCAATCTCCGGGCCTTTCGGCACTCAACCCAGCACGACCAGGGGTGCCCCATGTCTCCCGTAGTTGGAGACATGGGATCCCTCCACCCTCCGCTCTCCGTTTTCCGCCACTCGACCAGTCACGACAGCCCGTGAAATCCTCAATCCGAGGCCAAAAATGTCCCACACCCCCATCAACTTCGCCCAGAAGTTCTCCCTCTTCACCGACCAGTGGCAGCCCCGCGTCATCGCCGAGATGAACGACTACCAGTTCAAAATCGCCCGCCTCCAGGGCGACTTCATCTGGCACAGTCACGCCGACACCGACGAGGCATTCCTCGTCCTCGAAGGCTCTCTCCGCCTCGACTTCCGCGATGGCGCCGTCACCCTCAACGCCGGCGAACTCTACATTGTCCCCAAAGGCGTCGAACACAAACCCTTCGCCGAAAGGGAAGTGAAGATCCTCCTCATCGAGCCGCGCGGCGTCAAAAACACCGGCGACCTCGATCCCAATCAGCGCACCGCCCCCAACGACGTATGGATCTGACGCCGCCGGCGATCGCAACCATCGCCTCCTCAGCCCGATGCGCCCCGCCTCTCCCAGCGCGGCGCACCCTCCCGGGAACCCCCTCCGGCACCCCGCCGCCCTCGCGCCAAACCCCCATTTCTGTTAATCTCAATTAGACACTTGAGAGTGGACTGAGAACGCAAGAGGAGTAACACACGCCGTGCTGGCGACTGCTAAGAAAACTGACCTGATTCAACGCTTCCGCACCCACGAGTCCGATACCGGTTCCCCCGAAGTTCAAATCGCGATTCTGAGTGAACGGATCGGCGAGCTGACCGAGCATTTCAAGACCCACAAAAAGGATCACGCCTCACGCCGTGGCCTCCTCATGCTCGTCAGCAAGCGCCGCCGCCTGCTGGACTACCTCAAAACGCACGACACCGACCGCTACCGCGACGTGATCGGCAAACTGGGTATCCGCAAGTAGCCAAGACACAACAGAAAGCTCATCTTTGATTAGGAAGCGCCCAGACCGCTTACTGGTCACGGCCCCTGAACCTCCCACGGCATGGGGCCGTGGTGTACCTGGCGAATTTCAACCGCAGCCGGGACCTCCGCACATCTGTCGCCTCTCGCAAGGCGTCGTCGCTGGTCCCCCCGCGGTTCCCGGGTCGGCATCCCCGTCACCCGCCTCTCCGTCAGATCCGCCCCTCCGCGGCGCCCCCTTCCCAGATTTCCCAAGCGAAAACACGAAAAGAGGACACTATGTCGACGAAGCATGAAGTATCCGTCGAGCTTGCCGGTGGCAAACGCCTGGTCTTTGAGACCGGGCGCATGGCCAAGCAGGCTTCCGGCGCCGCCCTGGTCACCACCGGCGAAACCGTCGTTCTGGCCACCGCCGTCGCCTCCCCCGATCCCCGCGAGGGCATCGACTTCTTCCCCCTCACGGTCGACTACCGCGAGTACACCTACGCCGGCGGACGCATCCCCGGCGGCTTCATCAAGCGCGAAGGCCGCCCCAGCGAGAAGGAGATCCTCACCTCCCGCCAGATCGACCGCCCCATCCGCCCCCTCTTCCCCGACGGCTTCCGCAACGAGACCCAGGTCATCGCCCTCGTCTTCTCCGCCGACAAGGAAAACGATCCCGACGTCGTCGCCATCAACGCTGCCTCCGCCGCCCTGGCCCTCTCCGACATCCCCTTCAGCGCTACCGTCGGCGCCGTACGCGTCGGCCGCATCAACGGCCAGCTCGTCATCAACCCCACCTACTCCGAGCGCGCCGAAAGCACCCTCAACATCATGGTCGTCGGACACAAAGACGGCATCGTCATGATTGAAGCCGGCGCCAAGCAGGAGACCGAAGAGGTCGTCATCGAGGCCATCGAGTTCGGCCACGCCGAGATCAAAAAGATCGTCGCCGCCATCGAAGACCTCGTCTCCAAAGGCGGCAAGACCAAGCGCGCCTTCACTCCCCCCGACTTCGACGAGGCCTACTACAACGAACTCAAGGCCAAGGTCGGCGAACGCCTCAAAGACGCCCTCGACACCAAGACCCACGAAAAGATCGAGAGCTACGCCCTGGTCAAGAAGATCAAGGATGAAGCTGCCGCCGAAATCCCCGCCGACGACACCACCGGCCTGAAGAAAAAGCTCGGTACCTACTACGAGATCCTCCGCGAACGCACCTTCCGCGAGCAGGTCACCAAGGACCGCATCCGTCCCGACCGCCGCGCCTTCGACGAGATCCGCCCCATCAGCATCGAGACCGGCGTCCTGCCCCGCACCCACGGCTCCGCCCTCTTCACCCGCGGCGAAACCCAGGCCCTGGTTACCGCCACCCTGGGTACCGCTGATGACGCGCAGCGCATGGAGAGTTACGAAGGTGAGATGAAGAAAAACTTC
Organism: Acidobacteria bacterium AB60; assembly: GCA_008682415.1. Classification (GTDB taxonomy): domain Bacteria; phylum Acidobacteriota; class Terriglobia; order Terriglobales; family Acidobacteriaceae; genus Telmatobacter. The sequence continues at coordinate 429,524 of VANK01000001.1, forward strand.
ATGCTTCACTACAACTTTCCGCCGTTCAGCGTTGGTGAAACAGGACGTATGACCGGCGTCGGCCGCCGCGAAGTGGGCCACGGAGCCCTCGCCGAGCGCGCCATCTCCGCCGTTCTGCCCGACCCGGAAGACTCTCCGTACTCCATCCGCATCGTCTCCGACATCCTCGAGTCCAACGGTTCTTCCTCCATGGCCTCGGTCTGCGGAGCCAGCCTCGCCCTCTACGACTCCGGCATCCAGCTCAAGGGCGCGGTCGCGGGCGTGGCCATGGGCCTCGTCAAGGAAGGCGATGACTACGCCATCCTCACCGACATCGCCGGCGCCGAAGACCACTACGGCGACATGGACTTCAAGGTGGCCGGAACCCGCAAGGGCATCACCGCCCTCCAGATGGACATCAAGATCGGCGGCCTCACCCGTCAGATCCTCTCCGAAGCCATGGACCAGGCACGCCGCGGCCGCTTCTTCCTCCTCGACAAGATGGACGCGGTCCTCGACGGGCCCCGCACCGAGCGCTCCAAGTACGCGCCCCGCATTGAGACCGTGCAGATCCCCACCGACAAGATCCGCGACCTCATCGGCAAGGGCGGCGCCACCATCCGCGGCATCATCGAGCAGACCGGCGCCAAGATCGACGTCGACGACAGCGGCCGCGTCTCGGTCGCGTCTTCTGACGCCGACGGCCTCAAGAAGGCCCTCGCCATGATCAGCGACATCACCGCCGTCCCCGAAGTTGGCAAGATCTACCTCGGCAAGGTTGTTCGCCTCGCTGAGTTCGGCGCCTTCGTCGAGCTCTTCCCCGGCACAGACGGCCTCCTTCACATCTCCGAGATCGCCGAACACCGCGTCAAGGAAGTGAAGGACGAACTCCGCGAAGGCGATCAGGTCATGGTCAAGGTCCTCGCCATCGAGGGCAACCGCATCAAGCTCAGCCGCAAGGCCCTCATCAAGGAACAGAAGGCCAAGCTGGCCGCCTCCAATCCGCAACAGGCCCCGCCCGTCGAGGCCGAAGGCGAGCAGCAGGCGCCTCCGCCGCCTCCCCGTCCGCAGCGCCCCGTTCATGAGTTCGACGAGAAGCAGCCTCGCTCCAACCAGAGCACCATCCTCATCGAAGGCGGAGACGACTTCGACGACGATGAGACCGAGGAGTTCGACGAGGAGAACGAACCCAACTTCAACCGCATCGAAGGCGCTCCGGTCCCCGTCGGCGCCAACCAGGGCGGCGGCCAGAACCGTCCCCAGGGCGGTGGCGGCGACAATCGCCGGCGGCGTCGCCGTCGCGGCGGTCGCCCCGGTGGCGGCGGTGGCCGTCCCAGCGGTGGCGGCGGTGGCCACCACAGCTAACCCTCACAACCCAGCAACGCAAAAAGGCCCGGACCAGCTCCGGGCCTTTCTGTTTCATGTCTTCCCTCTACAGCGTCGTGTTCCTGAACAAGTGGCTGCGCAGCCGCAACGCCGTGAAGAATCCCCCCTGAAAATTCGTCTCCTATCACGAAGTCCGCTCCTCCAGAGAGGTGTCATCCCGCACCCTGAGCACAGCGAAGGGGGAGGGATCCGCAGTTGCTCTTGTTGTTGCTCTTTTCAGGCTCTTGGGTGCCGCAAGGGCGCCATGGATGACTGCGGTTGCCCACCACGAAGTCTGCTCTTCCAAAGAGGTGTCATCCCGCACCCTGAGCGCGAAGGGGGAGGGATCCGCAGTTGCTCTTGTTGTTGCTCTTTTCATGCCCTTGGGTGCCGCACCGCTCCCCGGCCTAATTTTCGTGAACCGTCGTGTTCCTGAACAAGTGGCTGCGCAGCAGCAAGGCCGTGAAGAATCTGCCCTGAAAATTCGTCTCCCACCACGAAGTCCGCTCTTCCAAAGAGGTGTCATCCCGCACCCTGAGCACAGCGAGGGGGGAGGGATCCGCAGTTGCTCTTGTTGTTGCTCTTTTCAGGCTCTTGGTTGCCGCAAGCCGCCATGGATGACTGCGGTTGCCCACCACGAAGTCCGCCCTTCCAAAGAGGTGTCATCCCGCACCCTGAGCACAGCGAGGGGGGAGGGATCCGCAGTTGCTCTTGTTGTTACTCTTTTCAGGGTGCCGCAAGGCGCCATGGATGACTGCGGTTGCCCACCGCGAAGTCCGCTCTTCCAAAGAGGTGTCATCCCGCACCCTGAGCACACCGAGGGGGGAGGGATCCGCAGTTGCTCTTGTTGTTGCTCTTTTCAGACTCTTGGGTGCCGCAAGCCGCCATGGATGACTGCGGTTGCCCACCACGAAGTCCGCTCTTCCAAAGAGGTGTCATCCCGCACCCTGAGCACAGCGAAGGGGGAGGGATCCGCAGTTGCTCTTGTTGTTGCTCTTTTCAGGGTGCCGCAAGGCGCCATGGATGACTGCGGTTGCCCACGGCAGGCTCCAGCTCATCCGCGGAACCGTCATTCACTGAGAAGGTCCTCAGTCGCCCCGGAATATCATCGCTCTCCGGCATAGTTTCCGTGAAGAATTCGTCACGAAGTCCGCCCTTCCACAGAGGTGTCATCCCGCAGCGCAGCGGAGGGATCCGCAGTTGCTCTTGTTGTTGCTCTTTTCATGCTCTTGGATGCCGCATCGCTACCCGGCCTAATTTTCGTGAACCCGTCGTGTTCCTGAACAAGTGGCTGCGCAGCAGCAACGCCGTGAAGAATCTGCCCTGAAAATTCGTCTCCCACCACGAAGTCCGCCCTTCCAAAGAGGTGTCATCCCGTACCCTGAGCACAGCGAAGGGGAAGGGATCCGCAGTTGCTCTTGTTGTTGCTCTTTTCAGGCTCTTGGGTGCCGCAAGGCGCCATGGATGACTGCGGTCGTCGGGCAACTCCACTCTCATCGAACTCCGCCCGGAGTCTCATTGAACATCAGCCACAGTCAACCTCTTCAATCGATGAATCGAACCATCGGTTCCATTCCGATTCCGGTATCCGGAATCCGTGACAGACTTCGTTCAGGCTGTTGTTGATGGCGAGAAAACCGTCCCCATCCTTCAGGTCATCAATCGCCGGCCATCGAGAGATCACCCGGAGAAGCGTCTCCGAATCGACACCAAGCCCCGATATACGCGGCCGTACCCTTCATGCACCGCAATCTCTTGCTCTCTCTTCGTCAGTCGCTCGAAGGCCACATAACCACCCCAACAAACGAAAAGCCCGGACGCATCCGGGCCTTCCTCCACTCCACAAGACCCTCACTGCACCATCCGTAACCCCGAGCGCGGCTCCACCGCCAGAACCTCGTCACAGCGGAACGCCTCATCCCCCTCGCGCGCATTCGAGCGCTTGTTCTCATACATCCGCATATCCGCCGTGATGCTCAACGACTCCACGTCGCCCGCATCCTCCGGGAACAACGCAATGCCCAGGCTGCCGCCCACGCGGATCGTGCGGTTCTTCAGCACCATCGGTTCGTTCAGCAGCTTCAGCAGGTCCTCGCCCACATGCATCGCCTCGTCCCGGCTGATCGGCGACTCCAGGATCACCGCGAACTCGTCGCCGCCCGTCCGCGCCACCGTGTCCGAGCGCCGTACCCGGCCGCTGAACATCCGCGCCACGTTCTGCAGCAACAGATCGCCCGCGTGATGCCCCAGCGTGTCATTCACCTGCTTGAAATGATCCAGGTCCATCATCAGCAATGCCGTCTGCGCCCGCGTGCGCCGCGCCCGCTCCACCGCGCTCGCCAACCGGTCCTGGAACAGCCGCCGGTTCGGCAGCCCCGTCAGATCGTCATGCAGCGCCAGGTGCTTGGTATGCGCAATCTGATCCTCCAGCAGCAGCAGGATCATCCCGACTGCCACCACGTACTTCGGCAGATTCCAAACCTCGCTCTCCAGGTGCACGCCGGGAAAGAAGGCCATCATCAGCGGGCCCACCACAAACACCGACGCCCAGAGAAAGAATCCGATAATCGAGATCAGCGCGCCCGCCGTCGCCCGGCGGTACATGTAGGCAAAGTGCACCGCGCAGCTCAGGTACACCGTAAATAGCGTCGCGTTCAGCGCAACTCCCGCGCCGTCTGGTCGGTTCTGCACCACCAGCAGCACCACGCCCAGCGCGGCAGTCAAAATTGCCGTGAACCAGCGCAGCAGGTGATTGAACCGCCGCACATAGGCAAACGCCACCGCCAGCGGCCCGATCCCCAGCAGTGCAGCCGCCGCGTTCAGAACCCAACCCGGCGCCTCCAGCATTAGCGCGGCAACATACACCGTGTAGCCCGCCAGCAGCACCCAGAGCATCAGGCGGCTCGAGTGTTCACCCTTGTACGGAACCGAGGCCCGCGTAAACAACAGGCCCGCTAACACCAGCGCCAGCACTTCGGCGGTGTCCGCCCACTCGCCCAGCTTGCCCGGCCCGTTCACGAAGATCAGAAACGTGAAGTGGATGACGATCAGCACCCAGCCCGTCATCCAGTGCGCCGAAACCGGCGCATAGCTCCGGCGCGCCACCGACGCGAAACCCCACGCCAGCAGCCCTACCGCCAGTACGTCCGGGAGCTTGCTCCAATCCACCTGCACACCTCAGGGATCAGCAGTCTGGATACAACTTGATCTATGTATTTTGACCGATTATAGGGCGCGCTTCCTGTGCATACGACAAACTTTTCGATACACTTGTGTCATTCGCAGCCGCCCAGCCGTTGATTTGCACGATGCTCCAGCGACGTTTTCGCTGGCGCCGTTGCGGCTGAAAGGTAACACTAGTTCTGATGGCAGCCAGTCTCTACATAGTTGTCGAAGGGGATGACCCCGGGTTCGATATTTTCGTCAACGGCCACGCCCTGGCCCGCAACGAAGACGCCCTCGAGCGCCTCGCCGAGCGCCTCCGGGTCAGCCCCCTGCTGGAATTCTTCTCCGCCGACGAGAACTCCATGGCCCTGCTTCTCGAACAGGGAGCCGGCAACCCCGAGTGGGCCCGCCACCTTCCCAAACCGCAATGGTTCGACCCCGCCTCCGGGCTCGTGACCATCTGCTCCCTGATCGACTTCCTCGAAGAAACGCCCGCTGCCCTCGGCTCGGAAACCGCCGCCACCCTCTCCGAGCTGCGCGAATACGAGCGCGTCCTGCGCAAGACCGCCCACCGCGGCCTCCGCTGGCACCTCGCCGTAAGCTGGCGCTAGTACAGCTATTCGCTATTAGCGCTTAGCCCTCGAGCCACCGGTCCCTCGCAACTCGCAACTCGAGACTCGCAACTCCGTCAGGCATACGCCTCTTCCGCCACGCCCGCCGGGACGTGGCTGACCCGCGCAATCTTCGCTCCCACGCCGCGCAGCTTCTCTTCGATCCGTTCATAGCCGCGATCCATGTGGTACACGCGATCGAGCACGCTCTGCCCATCGGCCACCAGCGCCGCCAGCACCAGGCTCGCCGAGGCGCGCAGATCGGAGCACATCACGCTCGCCGCGCTCAGCGGCGTCCGGCCGCGCACCGTGGCCACGCGCCCATCCACCTTGATGTTCGCGCCCATGCGCACCAGTTCCTGCACGTGCATGAAGCGGTTCTCGAAGATGTTCTCCTTCACCATGCTGACCCCATCGGCCTGGGTGGCCAGCGCCATGTACTGGGCCTGCATGTCGGTGGGGAATCCCGGATATTCCTCGGTGGAGACGTCCGCCGCCTTCAGCGCGCCCTCCGCCTGCACCCGAACCGCGTCCGGCCGGAGAATGTCGACCCGCGCGCCGGTCTCTTCCAGCTTGCTCATCACCGCCCCCAGGTGGCGCGGATTGCAGCCCGCCACCGTCAGGTCGCCGCCGGTGATCGCGCCCGCGATCAGGAAGGTTCCTGCCTCGATCCGGTCCGGGCAGATGCGGTGCCGCGCACCCTTCAGCCGGGCGACGCCCCGCACCCGGATGGTGGGCGTTCCGGCGCCTTCGATCTTCGCGCCCATGGCGTTGAGCAGACCCGCCAGGTCCACCACCTCCGGCTCGCGGGCGCAGTTCTCCATCAGCGTCTCGCCCTCCGCGAGCACCGCCGCCATCAACAGATCTTCGGTGCCAGTGACAGTGATCTTGTCGAAGACGATGTGCGCGCCCAGCAGCCGCTCGGCGCGGGCTTCAATGTAGCCGTGTTCCTGGGTGATGACGGCGCCCATCTTCTCCAGCCCCTTGAGGTGCAGGTCGATGGGGCGGCCACCGATGGCGCATCCGCCGGGCATGGCGACGCGCGCCAGGCCGGTGCGCGCCACCAGCGGCCCCAGCACCAGGGAGCTGGCGCGCATGGTCTTCACAATCTCGTACTTCGCCACCGGGTCGCTGAGGGTGGCGCAGCAGATGCGGGTGGTGCGGTTGGTGCCGTCGTCGAAGATGTCGACCTCGCCGCCCATGGAGGCCAGCAGCCTCCGCTCGGTGTCGATGTCGCGGACGTGGGGAATGTTTTCGAGGATGACTTCGTCCTCGGTGAGGATTGCGGCCGCCATGCAGGGCAGGGCGGCGTTCTTGGCGCCGGAGACCCGGATTGTGCCGACGAGGGGGGTGCCGCCGGTCACCAGAAACTTGTCCATCCGCTGTTTGCGCTCCTGGTTTTTTGGTTTGCGCTCCTGGCTTTTCAGTCTAAATCGACGCCCGGGACAGGAGTTTTTGGCGTGGGGGAGTTTCTTGTCCGCACCGAAAATAAAAACGGGGAAGCCTTTTGGGGTGTTGGAATTAGGGGACAAAGTGCAGAATTTGCTTCGCGAATGTGATTTGGAACACCAGATTGCAGAGAACAGACGACTGATTACAGAGATGAAGGTGCAAGCGTGAAAGCACGCGCCGAGGGCCAGGCGATCCAAAAGGCAAGCGGACCGGGATTGCTGCGAGCACCGGCGGAAGCGGCGGGTTGTTGAGGCGGAGGACAATTTGGCACCAAAGGAAAGCCCCTCCGGGACCGTGGACCGGGAGGGGCGATTTCTGCTTCTCTACAACCATGATGGCAGGTTGCGAGAATTAATCCCCAAAAGTTTTCCACATTTCGGGGATTTTTTATGATCTCTCCTTTGTGCCGTTTAGGTTCGTTTTCCACAGCTTTGATTTTTCGCCCGGGCTTGACAGGATTTCGGATGGGATCCGGTCGGGGGTCCCCTCAGCGGGAGGGGGGCGGGGCGGAAGCGGCAGGGGCTGTATCCGGGGCCGACGTGGGCGCGGCGGGAGCGGAATCGGGGGCGTGGGTGGTGGGCGCGGACGCAGGCGACCCGGCGCCGATCACGTGGCGCTGCCGGGCGGCGGCCATACCGGCGCGGTGCGCACGGTCCGTGCGCATGCGTTCGAGCATGGCGTCAAACTGTTGTTTCTGCTGAGGGTTCAGGACCGCTTCGATGCGCTTCATGGTGGCGTCGTGGACCTGCTGGATCTTGAGCTGGCGCTCCTGGGCGGTGAGGGGGTGGTCCTTGGCGCCGGGCGCGTCGGGAGAGAAGGCCTTGCGGAGCTCGTCTTCGCGGCCGATGAGGATGGCGCGGACCCGGGCGAGCTGGTTTTGATTGAGGTTGAGCTGCTGGGCGATGCGGCGGGCCTGCATGTCGGCGATCTGATCGGACTGGGCCTTAGCCTTCTGGAGGGTCTCTTCCTTGGTGGGCGCGGGGCGGTCGGCCGGCTCGGGGATGCCGCCCGGGCCGAGGCCTGCGCCTCCACCGGGGACGGGCAGGGGGGTGGAGAGGCTGGGGGGCTGCGCCTGTTGCGCATCAACAGTTTGGGCCTGGAGCAGGGCACAGGCGAGGAGTGCGGAGAGGAGATAAGGAGTGGGGCGCATATTGGGGTTCTCCCTTGGAGCGATTCTAGCGTTTGGGGGAATGAAAGAGGTTTGCTTTGGAGCAAGAGGGGGAGAGGCGAGGGGCCAAGAGGAGAGTCCTTAGGTCTTCTAATAGGCGAATGTCTGGCGAAAGAATGTCTGCTTGCTCCGGGAAGTTGTGGCAAATTGCTACTGCACTTGTAGTAATTTGAGTGGATTGGTCTAGAAATGTTTATTCCTGGGTGTTGGAAAGGACTGGAGAACTGAGGGTGGAGGTATCCCATGTCTCCAACTACGGGAGACATGGGGCACCCTCGGTCGTGCGAGAACGGAGACGGCTGGGTGAGGTTCGTGGTATCCCATGTCTCCAACTACGGGAGACATGGGGCACCCCTGGTCGTGCGAGAACGGAGACGGCTGGGTGAGGTTCGTGGTATCCCATGTCTCCAACTACGGGAGACATGGGGCACCCTGGGTCGTGCGAGAACGGAGACGGCTGGGTGAGGTTCGTGGTATCCCATGTCTCCAACAACGGGAGACATGGGGCACCCTGGGTCGTGCGAGAACGGAGACGGCTGGGTGAGGTTCGTGGTATCCCATGTCTCCAACTACGGGAGACATGGGGCACCCTGGCTGAAAGGCTTGGAGAACGGAGGGTGGAGGTATCCCATGTCTCCAACAACGGGAGACATGGGGCACCCTCGGTCGTGCGAGAACGGAGACGGCTGGGTGAGGTTCGTGGTATCCCATGTCTCCAACTACGGGAGACATGGGGCACCCTGGCTGAAAGGCTTGGAGAACGGAGGGTGGAGGTATCCCATGTCTCCAACAACGGGAGACATGGGGCACCCTCGGTCGTGCGAGAACGGAGACGGCTGGGTGAGGTTCGTGGTATCCCATGTCTCCAAAATCGGGAGACATGGGGCACCCTGGGTCGTGCTGGGTTGAGTGGTAAAAAACGGACCGGTGGTTGTGTCCTTGTTCGTGCTGGGTTGAGTGCTGAAAAGCTTGGAGAACGGAGGGTGGAGGTATCCCATGTCTCCAACAGCGGGAGACATGGGGCACCCTGGGTCGTGCGAGAACGCAGACGGCTGGGTGAGGTTCGTGGTATCCCATGTCTCCAACAACGGGAGACATGGGGCACCCCTGGTCGTGCTGGGTTGAGTGGTAAAAAACCGGACCGGTGGTTGTGTCCTCGGTCGTGCTGGGTTGAGTGGTAAAGAAACGGACCGGTGGTTGTGTCCTTGTTCGTGCTGGGTTGAGTGCTGAAAAGCTTGGAGAACGGAGGGTGGAGGTATCCCATGTCTCCAACAACGGGAGACATGGGGCACCCTCGGTCGTGCTTGGTTGAGTGGTAAAAGACCGGACCGGTGGTTGTGTCCTTGGTCGTGCTGGGTTGAGTGCTGAGAGGCCCGGAGAACTCAGGGTTGGAGTATGCCCGACGAAAACCCCGGGGGTGGTCAGGAGGACTGGCCGGAGGGCTGGGCGCCTTTGTGGTGGCCGCGGCGGTTGGCGATCATCTGCTCGAACTGCTCCTTCTGGCTGTCGTTGAGGACGGCTTCGATCTTGGATTTGCTGTCCTGCATGAGGGCGCGCATCTTCTGGTGACGGTCCTGCGGGGCAAGCGTTGTGTCAGCGCGCAGGCTCTGGATCTGCTGGTCGCGGTCGGCGAGGATGGGCTTGATCTGGGCGACCTGGTCCTGCGAGAGGCCGAGCTCCTTGGCGAGGTGCTTCGCCTGCTTGTCGGGGTTCATGGCATGGCGGCCGTGGCCCTCGGTCTGCGCCTGGGGAGCGGGTTGGTTGATCTGGGTATCGCTGGAACTGGGGTCGCGGGCTGCTGCGCCACCAGCATGCCGGTGGACAGAAGCGCGGTGACGACGAGTGTTGCCTTGAGTGTATGCATAGTGGATCTATTCTCCCTTCCGGCTGGCTTGCAAGCCGGATGTATGGTCAGACGCGGATTCGACGAGGGAGTTGCGGAGGGGCAGGGAAGAGGGACTAGGGAACAGGGGCGAGGGTTGAGGTATCCCATGTCTCCAACAGCGGGAGACATGGGGCACCCTCGGTCGTGCGGGAACTCAGACGGCTGGGTGGGGTTCGTGCTTTCCCGCCCTAGGCGCATGAAACGCGCCTAGAACGGGGCACCCTCGGTCGTGCGGAAACGAACAACCGTGAGGAGAGGGTTGAGGTATCCCATGTCTCCAACAGCGGGAGACATGGGGCACCCTCGGTCGTGCGGGAACGGAGATGGTTGGGATCGGTCGTGCGAGAACTGAGACGGCTGGGTGGGGTTCGTGCTTTCCCATGTCTCCAACAACGGGAGACATGGGGCACCCTCGGTCGTGCGGGAACGAACAACCGTGAGGAGAGGTTTGAGGTATCCCATGTCTCCAACAACGGGAGACATGGGGCACCCTCGGTCGTGCGGGAACGGAGACGGTTGGGATCGGTCGTGCGGGAACGGAGACGGTTGGGATCGGTCGTGCGGGAACTCAGACGGCTGGGTGGGGTTCGTGCTTTCCCGCCCTAGGCGCATAAAACGCGCCTAGAACGGGGCACCCTCGGTCGTGGTTCGTCGAGTGCCTGAATGGGCGGGGATTCAGGCGGTGAGTTGTTGCATGAGGCCGGGGAGGTCGAACTGGGCGAAGTGGTCGGCGATCTTGCCGTCGCGGACGTGGTTGAGTTCGAGGCCGTGGAGCTGCACGGCGCGGCCGGTTGCGGGGATGCCCTGGAACTCGCTTTGATGGGTGCCGGTGATGCTCCAGCGCGAGACGACGGTGTCGCCTTCGGCGATGCAGACGGCGACGTGGATGAAGGAGTCGGGGAAAGCGGCCACGAAACCCTGAAGGAAGCCGGTCCACGCGGCGTTGTCGAGGGGAGCGGGCGCGCCGGAGACGGTGGCGCGGAAGTCGTCGCTGCGGACCGCGCGCTCGGTAGCCCAGTCGCGCTCGTTGAAGGCGGTGATCCAGCGGCGGTTGAGGTCCTTGGGATCGCAGGATAACGGTGTGGGACTCGCGAGGGTCTCCGGCTCTTCGGGGAGGGGGCCGTGGATGTCGATGCCGTAGCGCGCGGCGGTGGCGATCATGGTGGGGATATCGGGGGGCGCGACGGGGGCGTTGAGCGGCTGGCCGAGTTCGAGCACAAACTGCTCGAAGCCGCCGGGGGTGGCCTGGAGGAGCATGCGCGCGGGCTGGGTGCCGACAACTTTGAAGCCGTGGGGGATGTCGCGCGGTCCGAAGAGAAAGGCGCCGGGGCCGACGCGCTGCCAGGCGCCGTCGAGGACGAAGGCGACTTCTCCCTCGAGGATGTAGAAGGATTCATCTTCGCGGCGATGGGTGTGGTAGGGGGAGGCAAATCCGGCGGGCACCTCCCAATGCTCGATGAGTCCGAAGGCGCCGTTTGTGGATTCGGCGGTGGCACGGAGCTGGGTGGGGCAGCCGAGGAACCGAAACGCCGCATCGCCTTTGAGGTTGATCGCGGGGGTGGAGCTTGCGTCCTGCGCTTTCATTGTGTCTCCTTGCGGGATTTGTGCTTGCGAACCTGTATTGCTTTGCTTTGACTGATTCGCTTCGAACCGGATGTGTAACGAGTGGGCGGATCGTTACACATCAACCTTGTATGCTCGTGGTGATGAATGGGAGCAACGCCGAGCTGGTGAGACGGATCGCGGGTGGAAGCGATAGGGAGGCCGAGGCGGAGTTTTGCCGGATGATGGGCCCGCGCATCCGCCTGTATGGGCTTCGGCATCTGCGCGACAGCCATGGAGCCGACGACCTGGTGCAGCAGGTGCTGCTCACGGCGTTGCAGACGCTGCGGTCGGGCGGACTGCGCGAGCCGGAGAAGCTGGCGTCGTTTGTGCTGGGGACGTGCCGGATGACGGTGATGGATCAGCGGCGCGGGGTGCGCCGGCGGCAGCAGCTGCTGGATCAATTCGGGGCGGAGATGCTGGCACCGGCGGCCGCGGCCGCGCCGCGCCTGGATCATGAGAAGCTGGCCAACTGCGTGCAGGGACTGAAGGAGCGCGAGCGCGCGGTGATCGTGATGTCGTTCTACCACGAGGAGACGGCGGCGGACGTGGCGCGTTTTCTGGCGGTCTCCGAGGCGAACGTGCGGGTGATCCGGCACCGAGCGATTCACGGGTTGCGCGGCTGCATGGGGGTGACGGCATGAGCTGCGAGACGCGGCTGGACGCGGCAGTTCTGGCGGATTACTGGCTTGGGCTGGTGGCGGAGAGCGAGGCAGAGCGTTTGGAGGAGCACCTGTTCGGCTGCGAGGAGTGCAGCGCGCGGCTGGCCAGAGTCGCGGAGATGGCGGAGGGTGTTCGCAGGCTTGCGCGGGAAGGTTCGCTGCTGATGGTGGTGAGCGAGAGCTTTCTGAAGCAGGCGGCCGAGGAGGGGAAGCGGATCCGGCGCTACGATCCGCCGAAGGGCGGCGGGGTGCAGTGCACGGTGACGGCGGAGGACGATCTGCTGATTGGCGGGCTGGCCGTGGATCTGCGTGAAGCGAGGCGGGTGGATCTGAGCCTGTGCGATCCGCTGGGCAAGGAGCAGATGCGGCTGGCGGATATTCCTTTTGCGGCGGGCGCGGGGAGCGTGCTGTGGCAGCAGTCGATCACGTTTGCCAAGGCGGCGCCGAACAGCACGATGGTGGCGCGGCTGATCGATGTGGGCGAGGCCGGGGAGGAGCGGGTGCTGGGCGAGTACACCTTCAACCACACGCGGACGCTGCCGGGGCCGGGGGCGTGGTGACAGAGGTCAGGGATTCGATGGGTTTCGGCTGGCCTTTGAGGGTTTCGGGGGAAAGGCAACGGCAAGAGCAACTGCGGATCCCTCCGCACGCTGCGCGTGCTGCGGGATGACACGTCTTTGGTACAGGCGTGGTGGCGGTGATCAGTTGGCGGAGATCTGATGGCAGAGATCTGAGATTCGATGGGTTTCGGCTGGCCTTTGAGGATTTCGGGGGAAAGGCAACGGCAAGAGCAACTGCGGATCCCTCCGCACGCTGCGCGTGCTGCGGGATGACACCGCGGTGGAAGTATGGGCTGGTGGCGGAGATCAGTTGGCGGAGATCTGATGGCAGAGATCAGATGGCGGAGATCAGATGGCGGAGATCTGAGATTCGATGGGTTTCGGCTGGCCTTTGAGGATTTCGGGGGAAAGGCAACGGCAAGAGCAACTGCGGATCCCTCCGCACGCTGCGCGTGCTGCGGGATGACACGTCTTTGGTACAGGCGTGGTGGCGGAGATCAGTTGGCGGAGATCTGATGGCAGAGGTCAGAGATCAGAGGTCAGGGATTCGATGGGTTTCGGCTGGCCTTTGAGGGTTTCGGGGGAAAGGCACGGCAAGAGCAACTGCAGATCCCTCGGCACGCTGCGCGTGCTGAGGGATGACACTTATGTGGAAGTACGCGCTAGAGTTCGAGGACGGTGTCTTCGATGGCGAGGCGGACGTTGCCGTCGGACTTGGCGAGGCGGCGGACGGCTTCAGGCTTGTCGACGTTGGCTTTGAGCATGACCAGGGCGACGGGGACGCTGCGGCCGGCGCTCTTGATGGTCTCGACGGCGGTGGTGCGGTCGATGTTGCAGGCCTTCATGAGAATGCGGATGCCGCGCTCGACGAGCTTGGAGTTCTGCATGTGCACGTTGACCATGAGGTTCTCGTACACGTAGCCGAGGCGGGTCATGGCGCCGGTGGTGATCATGTTGAGGATCATCTTCTGGGCGCTGGCGGCCTTCATGCGGGTGGAGCCGGAGACGACTTCGGGGCCGACTTCGGCGACGATGCAGATATCGGCGGCATCGGCGATGGGGGTGCCGTGATTGCAGGTGACGGCGGCGGTGAAGGCGCCGCGGGCGCGGGCGTAGGCGGTGGCGGCGACGACGTAGGGGGTGCGGCCGGAGGCGGAGAGTCCGATCACGACGTCTTTGCGGGTGGGGCGGCGGCGGGCGATGTCGCGCTGGCCGAGCTCTTCGGAGTCCTCATTGACTTCGACGGCGGAGGCGAGGGCCTTGGGGCCGCCGGCCATGATGTATTGGACCTGGCCGGGGGCGGTGGAGTAGGTGGGGGGACACTCGGAGGCGTCGAGAGCGGCGATGCGTCCGCTGGAGCCTGCGCCGATGTAGATGAGGCGTCCGCCATCGCGGAGGCTGCGAGCGACGTGGTCGATGACCTCGGCGATTTCGGGAAGGGCCTTCTTGACGGCGCCGGCAATCTTGCTGTCTTCGTGATTGATGATGCGGGCGATTTCGAGGGCGGATTTGGTGTCAAAGCCCTGAGAGGCTTCGTTTTGGCTTTCGGTGATGAGGTGTTGGAGCAGCGACGCCTGGTCTTTTTTGGCCGCCTCGGTTTTCTGGGCAGCAGCGTTCGGCTGCGTCGTAGTTGTCGAAGACATCAAGTTGGTCCCTACTACCATTGTACTTCGGATTTCGGCAACTGGAAATGAGTAATGCGTTATCTAAGGGCAAACCGATTTACGGCAGGGGCGAGTACCAAGAGGCGAGAGGCGAGAAACGCGGGCCAAGGGCCAAGGGCCAAGAGGGGACGAGGGACGAGGACGAGTACCGAGGGCCAAGTACCAAGAAGGGCCCTGTACCAAGTACCACGGCGCGAGGGGAGTTGCGAGCCTCGAGGTGCGAGTTGCGAGGGGGCATGGGCGGAACAGGGAGCTCTGGTCTCGCGGTGGGTTGAGGACTAAGCAGCCAATCGCGGTTCCTAATCCCTGTTCCCTGATCCCTGTTTCCTGATCTCTGACCACTGAGCACTGATCACTGAGTGAGCGCTTCGCGGATGGCGTCGTGGAAGGCGGGGCGGACGTCGCGGATGCGCTGGGATTGGCGATCGGGCCAGGTGCGGTTGGTGAGGAGGACGACGGCGATGGCTTCGTCGAGGTCGATCCAGAGGGAGCAGCCGCTGTAGCCGAGGTGGCCGATGGAGTGGGGGGAGAAGTGGCTGCCGGAGGAGGAGCCGGTGGCAGATGGGGTATCCCAGCCGAGGGCGCGGGAGCTGTTGGCAGGTTCCTGGCGGGTGGCGAAGAGCTCGACGGTGGGGGCGTCGAAGACTTTGCGGCTGGCGGGGGCGAGCGGGTGACCAGCGGAGGCGAGGATGGCCTCAGAGAGGCGGAGGAGGTCGTGGACGTTGGAGAAGAGTCCGGCGTGGCCGGCGGCTCCGCCGAGGAGCCAGGCGTTCTCGTCCTGCACCTCGCCCTGGATGATGCGGTGGCGGAAGGCGATGTCGTCTTCGGTGGGAGGGATGGCGAGGCGCTGGGTGATGCCGGGGTTGAAACGGGTGTGGTGCATGCCCAGGGGGTGGTAGAGCTCGCGGTGGAGGAAGGCGCAGAGCGGCTCGCGCAGGATGACTTCGAGGGCCTTGCCGAGGAGGATGAAGCCGGGGTCGGAGTACTCGGCGCGCTCGCCGGGTGCGGCTTCGAGGGGGAGTTCGAGGCAGGCGCGGAGGAGGCCGGTGGCGTTGGCGTGGGTCTTGAAGAACTCGACGTAGCTGGGAAGGCCGGAGTTGTGGGCGAGGAGATGGCGCACGCGGACGTGGCGGGCCTGGGTGCCGGCGGGGCGGCCGATGATGAAGCCGGGCAGGAGATCGCCGAGGGGGGTATCGAGGTCGAGGAGGCCGCGCTGGTGGAGGAGCATGGCGGCGGCGGTGGTGGCGGCGACCTTGGTGAGGCTGGCGACGTCGTAGAGGGTGTGGGAGGTGACGGGCAGGGAGGGCTCGTCATAGGTAAAGGTGCCGAGGGCGTCTTCGAGGACGACGCGGCCGTTGGCGAAGACGCCGTAGGCGCAACCGGGGAAGGCGCGGGCGGCGATGGCATCGTGGAGCACGCGCTGGGCGGAGGCGAAGGGGGAAGCCGGGGAGCCGGGCGCGGCCGGGGCGGCGAAAGAGGGCGGTATCGTTTCGCTAGCCATGATGCAAGCATCGTAACCCGAAATGCGGGCGGGCAACGGTGATCTTTGCGTTTTTGGACCCCGGGAGGAGGGAAGGGGGCTATCCTTGCGTTCGGGGAATTCGTCTACAGGAACAGTGGTCAGTGATCAGTGATCAGTGAACAGTGGGCAGTGAACAGTGGACAGTGGGCAGGGATCAGGGAGGTTGCCAATGGGGGTTAGCCGGGCGGCGAAGGTGGGAATGGTGCTGAGTCTGGTCACGGGTGCGACCGGGCTGCCCCTGGCGGTCTGGGGGCAGGCGGAGGGGGCGGCGGGCCAGGCTCCGGCGGCGCAGGCAGCGGGACAGACGGCGGATTCAGCGGTGTCGATTGCGGCGCCTGCGGCGGCAGTGGGACAGCAGGCGGGGCAGGGTGCGGGGGCGGAGAAGAGGACGTATACGGTTCCGGCGGGGACCAAGGTGCTGCTGCAGCTGCGGAGCGCGATCAACAGCAAGAGCGCGAAGGTGGGCGACGGGGTGTACCTGGCGTCGACATTTCCGGTGGTGGTGGGGAACCGGGTGATGATTCCGGCGGGCGTGTATGTGCAGGGGACGGTGGACCGGGTGGAGCGCGCGGGGCATGTGAAGGGCCGGGCGCAGGTGGACATGCACTTCACGTCGATCATTTTTCCCAACGGTTCGGTGGTGGAGATTCCGGGGCTGGTGAACAGTTTGCCGGGGGCTTCAAACCAGAAGGTGAAGGACGACGGGGAAGGGACGATTGAGCAGAACGGAGACAAGACCCGGAACATGGGCAAGGTGGCGGAGGTTTCGGTGCCGACGGGGGGAACGGTAGGGTCGGTGGCGGGGCTGGGGTCGGGTCATCCGCTGGCGGGCGGGATTGCGGGGATTGCGGGAGGGG
Source organism: Acidobacteria bacterium AB60 (assembly GCA_008682415.1). GTDB lineage: Bacteria > Acidobacteriota > Terriglobia > Terriglobales > Acidobacteriaceae > Telmatobacter. The sequence goes on from VANK01000001.1 coordinate 446,016, forward strand.
TGGGCGCGGCGGCGCTGGTGAGCCTGTTTACGCGCGGCGCGGATGTGAATATCCCCGAGGGAACGCAGGTGGAGATGGTGCTGCAGCGGCCGCTGATGCTGGAAGACGCGAATCTGAGTGCGGGGGGCGGGACGGTAACGGCGCCGGCGCTGGTTCCTTCAGCGCAGCAGCCGAAGCCGCTGGAGAAGCCGACGCGGGCGCGTATTATGTGTCCCCCGGGCGGGCTTGGTTGCGAGTAAGCTAGTAGAAGAACGAGATGGTACCGGAAGCAGAGAAAATCCCGCCGCAAGGGCAGGCCGTTGTGTCGGCCGAAGACAAAAGTGTCACCTCCAGCGTGTTGAGCCCGGGGCAGGTTGAGACGGGCGGTGGCGCTGCGTCTGGGTCCGGGTCCGGAGAGGCGGAAGCCAAGTCCGCGGCGGCTGGGAGCGGGGACGGGATCGGCCTGTGGATGCGGGATGTGCTGATCTCGGTGGCGGCTTCGGTGCTGATCATCATGTTCCTGTACCAGCCGGTGCGCGTGGAAGGCACGAGCATGCTGCCGCGGCTGGAGGATCACGACCGGCTGTTCATCAACAAGTTTGTGTACCACTTCACGTCGATCCATCGCGGCGACGTGGTGGTGTTTCATTACCCGCGCGATCCGGTGAAGAGCTATATCAAGCGGGTGATCGCGGTGCCGGGGGACCGGCTGCGTATCGATCACGGGCAGGTGTATCTGAACGGCAAGGCGCTGCAGGAGCCGTATGTGCCGGAGGAGTTCCGCGATCTGAAGTCGATGCCGGAGCTGAGGGTGCCGGAGGACACGTACTTCATGATGGGGGATCACCGCTCGATCTCGTCGGACAGCCGGGAGTTTGGGCCGGTGGACCGGGATCTGATCTACGGGAAGGCTGTGTTTGTGTACTGGCCGACGCGGGATGCGGGAGTGGTGGAGTAGAACTAGGGCCAAGGGCCAAGTACCAAGGGCCGAGCGCGGCGGGCGTCAAAGAACTGCGGCGGGGGCGCCGCTATACTCGACAGGCGATGAGTAGCGCGGGGCATTGGTCGAGACGGTGGTTGGCGGGGCTCGCAATGGTGGCTTTGACCATCTCGGGGGCGAGCGGATTTCCAGTGCAAAAAGGAAAACAGGAAACGGGGGAGAAGTCTCGCGCTGCGGGGGTGCGTCCGGCGGCGCCTACGTCTGGCGCGGGCGGGTACGCGTTGAATCCGTTTGACCGGTATGTTACGGGAGTGCGGGCGCGGCGCACGGAGCCGGCGCTGGAGCGGTTTGCGCGGACGTGCGGGGTGGATGCAGGGAAGGTGACGCCGAAGTATGCCGAGAAGGCGGGAGAACGCTGGAAGGTGGTGAAGAGCCTTTCCGAGGGTCCCAAGAACCAGGAGACTGACTCGTATTTCACGCTGGAGCTCTGGCAGTCGGGACAGCGGGTGGTGACGGAGGAGTGGGGGATCCAGGCGGACAGCGGCGACTATTACCGGATGTTCACGTGCCTGCTGGGCAAGCAGGTGACGTCGGCGGAGTCGGTGAGCTGGAATGTTCCCGAAGAGAAGGACGCGCCGGGCGAGCAGGGCTGGGGCTACGACGTGCGCTGGGAGCTGCGTTCGGGCGGAAAGTTTGCGCGGGCGTCGACGATGTTCCTGAATCTGCAGGAGCAGCCGATACCGGAGCCCAAGCTGGACGACGACACGAAGAAGAACCTGGAGGACCAGGACTTCGAGATGCGCACGTGGGGGGATTTGGAGTATCCGGTGGCGCTGCTGAAGTGGCAGGGGGAGTGAAGGCGAGGGCCAAGGGCCAAGGGCCAAGGAGAGACTCGAAGGGATTCGCTGCGCCCTGCAAGCAAAATGTGATGACGCCGTTCGGGGCTAAAGGCCGCGGTTCCGCCCGGCCCTGTTCATGGGCCTGAAGGCCCCTGCTCCCTCCGATTGACACAAACTCTAAGGTCGTCAGGGATACGGGTTGCGGTTGAGGGCCTGGTCGGTCAGGCGCGACACGAACTCTGTTTTGGCGGTGACGTAGGCGTTGCGATCATCACGAAACTGCGCGGCCAGGGACCGCTTGAGGTCGCCGTAGAGTTTGGCCTGGTCGGGGTGGGCGCGGAGGAGATCGCGGAAGGCGAGGTGGCGCTTGAACTCCGCACAGTCGGGAGAACAGACATAAAGGTGGTGGGCGGGGTCGTGCGCGGGAGCTTGGAACGCTTCGCGTCCGGCGATGCCGAGGTCTCCCTGGTGGGTGTAACCGATACGCGCGAGGCGGGCAATGGCTTCCGGCAGCGCATGATCGGACGCGAGGAGCACATCGATGTCGATGACGGGTTTGGCCGGGAGGCCGGGGACCGCGGTGCTGCCGATGTGCTCGATGCGTGCTGCGAGGCTTCCCAGGGCTTCGGCGATGCGGGCGCGGAGAGCGTCAAAGAGCCGAGGCCAGGCGGGATCGTAGTCGACGAGGATGATGGGGTTGCTCACTTGTTGAGAGACGAGAGACGAGGGACGAGGGCCGAGGGACGAGTTGCGAGTTGCGAGTTGCGAGTTGCGAGTTGCGAGTTGCGAGTTGCGAGTTGCGAGTTGCGAGTTGCGAGTTGCGAGTTGCGAGTTGCGAGAGGGGGATGCCTGGTTGAGCATGGCGGATGCTCGGTCGGGAACTCATTTCAGGGTGTAGCGCATGAGGCGGGCGGGGGTGAGGTTTGAGCCGGGCTTTACGTCGCCGTGGTCGTCGAGCTGGTTCCATCCGGTGTTGGCGAGGTAGTAGAAGTCGTCGCCGATGAGGACGCCGTGGGTGGGGTCTCCGCGATCGGGTGAGGCCTGCTCGATGATCCTGGTCGCCGTAATGCGGGTGAAGGTGGAGTCGAGATCGAGAACGATCACGCGCTGGGGCGTGGTGCCGTTCTGGGTGAGTATGAGCTGCTGCTTGTGACGGTAGACGCCGTCGACGCCGGTGAGGGCGACTTTGCCGGCCCCGTCGGCGTTGAGCCAGGAGACCTGGCGGGTGTGCAGGTCGAGGATGGCGAGGCCGCGCACGTAGTCGGGGACCACGAGGCGATCTGCGGGGAGCAGCCCGGGCGTCTGCGGCGAGAGGAAGTCGGCGGTGTTGAGGGGGCGGAACTCGTCGCCGGAGAGGCGATAGAGAGGGCCGGACCCGTCGCTGACGATGGGGTCGCCCTCCGCGGTGAGGACCATGTCGCCGAGGGCGCTGGGCGCGGGCGCCTGGATGCGGCGCAGGAGCTTGCCGGAGGCGAGATCGAAGCAGAGGACGGCGGAGCGGCCCCACGCGGATGGAGGCGCGGCGGTGAAGCCGTCGAGTGCGACCTCCGTGGCCCAGACGCGGTGGTGGGGCGCGTCGATCTTGATGGCGAGCATGGGCCAGCCGCTGGGAGACACAGCGAATGGAGTGACGTTGCCGTCGCGTGTGGCGCGCACGATCTTGTGCTGGAGAACGCTGGTGACGAGGAAGGTGCGGGTGGTGGGGTCGTAGTCGATGTCTTCCGTGAGAAGGCCGGGGTCGGGGAAGGTGAGGACGGGCGTGCCGAGGGAGACGGGAGTTTCGTTCTGGCGGAAGCGAGCGAGGATCTGCTTGTATTCGGGGAGGGAGGCGAGGGCGGCGAGGCGCTGGTCGGTTCCGTTGAGGAGGTTGTCGTCGGAGAGTCCGAGGTCGGCGAACTGGCGGAGGGCGGCGAGGGCCTTCTGCGTGTCGCCGGCGGCGGTGTAGGCGCGGGCGAGGGCTTCGAGGACGCTGGGGGCGTGGTTGAGGAGACGGAGCAGATCGAGATCGGCTGCGATGCGGGCGGGCTGGTCGCCGGATTGGGCGGCGGCGAGGGTTTTGGCCTGCAGGTCTTTGAGCGAGTCGCGCGCGGATGGCGGGGACTGGGCGGATGCGGCCACGGAGAGCAGGAGTGCGACGGCTAGGGTTCGCATGGGGTGCTGATTGTAGCAATGGCGTGTGGGGGCTGGGCGCGAGGTGTGACGAAGCGGGGGGATTCTGTTGGGGCAGCCAGGGGAAGGGTTCTCTCCGCATCGAACGGGAACTTTTAGCTGCACAAGAAGCAAGATCAGCGAGCAGGGGCCGTGTGCTGCTCGTCGGCGAGGAAGACCTGGTCGCCGAGTTTAAAGACGACGGCGGCGGCGTCGAGGGTGGGGCCGAGGTAGGGGATGTGAACGAGCTCGTTGCCGAGCTTGAGAACGCGGATGGCGTTGGTTCCGAGAACGATGACCTTCTCGGTTTTGCCGATGTTGCGATTGGCGAGAGCGTTGAGGACCTTGGGGCCATCGACGAGGAGAGCGACGGCGTCGGCGATCGGGATCTGTGCCTGCTCGAGGTGAGGCAGGGAGAGTTCGGCGACCTGGCGGAGTTCCTCGAAGGGCGAGCTGGCTTGAGGAGAGAGATAGGGCGCGGTGGCCGGATTTTTGACAGGTCCCTGGGCCGAGGCAGCAAAGACATTCTGCTCGCCGTGATCGAAGACGCCGCTGGCGATGAGTGCTTTGGAGGCTTCGGGGGAGAGGGGGCGGACGGAGGCGGGCTCGCGGCGAACGTAGGCGGGAATGGCCTGGTCGGGGGGAGCGATGCGCATAAGCACCTCGCGAGAGGAGATGGCTGATTCTAGCAGGGGTTTTGGCCGCGGAGAGCTGGCGTGTGGTAAAACTTCCACAGATTCGGCGTCGCGCGCGGCCGGAGTTAGCTGCTAAAATCTATTGAATCCACTCCTCGGAGAGGCGATGCAGGCAATTCTTGCGCTCGAAGACGGGCGCATCTTCAAGGGGCAAGGCTACGGGCACCCCGGTGAATGCTCGGGCGAGGTCGTTTTTAATACTTCCCTTACCGGCTACCAGGAAATCGCAACCGATCCTTCCTATGCCGGGCAGATTGTCGTTCTCACCAACCCGCAGATCGGGAACTACGGAACAAACCAGGCAGACAACGAGGCGGCGAAGCCGTTTATCGAAGGGCTGATCGTGCGCGAGTTTTCCGCGGTGAGCTCGAACTGGCGGTCGGAGCAGGTCACGGACGAGTACATGGAGCGGTTCCAGGTGCCGGTGCTGGCGGAGATCGACACGCGCGCGCTGGTGCGACACCTGCGGACGCACGGGGTGATGCGCGGGGTGATCTCGACGCAGACCACGGATGCGGACGCGCTGGTGAAGAAGGCGCGGGCGATCCGCAAGATGGATGGGACGGATCTGGCGAAGGTGGTTTCGACCAAGGCCGTGTACCACTTTGACGAGGGCGATCCGCGCTACCAGGCGGGAGATCCGCTGTTGTCGAAGGCGGTGGACGGGCCGAAGCTGCACGTGGTGGCGTACGACTTCGGGATCAAGCAGAACATTCTGCGGATGCTGGGGCGCGAGGGCTGCAAGGTGACGGTGGTTCCGGCGGAGACCTCAGCGGAGGACGTGCTGGGGATGAAGCCGGACGGGGTGTTCCTGTCGAATGGCCCGGGCGATCCGGAGCCGGTGGAGTACGCGGTGAAGGCGATTCGCGGGATGATGGGCAAGGTGCCGGTGTTCGGGATCTGCCTGGGGCATCAGTTGTGCGGGCTGGCGCTGGGCGGTCGGACGTACAAGCTGAAGTTCGGGCATCACGGCGGCAATCATCCGGTGAAGAACAATGCCACGGGCAAGGTGGAGATCACGGCGCACAATCACAACTTCGCGGTGGATCCGGAGTCGATCAACGCGAACGAGGTGGAGCTGACGCACGTGGACCTGAATGACAACACGCTGGAGGGGCTGCGGCACAAGAGCCTGCCGCTGTTCAGCGTGCAGTATCACCCGGAGGCGGCTCCGGGACCGCACGACTCGCATTATTTGTTCCGCGACTTCCGCAAGATGATGGAGGAGTGGAAGGGATGAGCTTCAACTACAAATGCGGTAGATGGGCGGGGCCTCGGCTCCGCTGTTTTTTGACTGCCGGACTGCTGGGGTGGCTGGCGCTGGCATCCGGACTGGCGAAGAGCTATGCGGCGGCGAGCTGCGCGCCGATTCCGGAGATGAGCATTGGGCGGCTGCAGGGCACGGTGTATGGGCCAAGCGGGGTGCCGCTGCCGCAGATCGTGGTGAAGGTGATGCGGGACGGCATCCCGGTGAACCAGGCGCAGACGGATGACAAGGGGCGGTTCGAGTTCAAGGGAGTGGCGCCGGGGAACGTGGTGGTGCGGATCCAGTTCATGGGGTCGAAGACGCTGGACCTGAATGTGCGGGTGAACAAGCGTGCGGGGCTGTTCCACACAGCGCGGGTGCGGGTGGTGCTGGGGCTCTCCGGGACGCGCTGCAGCTTTGCGACGACGAACAACGGGCGGTTCAAGGATCAGATCAAGCGGTACGGGAAGCAGCTGGAAGAGGTTTACACCGGGCCGTAGGGCGATGGAGGCGAGATTGGGCGTGAGGTTGGGCATTGCCGGACAGCGGGGCTTTTGGCTCCGCTGTTTTTTGGGCGCGGCATTGGCGGCGCCTGGGGCGTGCCCGGTTGTTCATGCGCAACTTGATTTGCCGCGGGCGATTCACGTGGTGCATCTGCACGGGGTGGTGGTGAATCCCAAGGGGCAGCCGGTGGCGGGCGCGGATGTGAGCCTGGTGAAGGACGACCGGGTGGCGTATGCGACGCACACTGATGCGGCGGGGCGGTTCGATTTCGAGCATGCAGAAGGGCACTATGTGTTTCGCGTGAAGACACCGGGGTACGCGGAGGCGGCGCGGGACGTGGTGGTGGAGTTTGAGATCTCGGCGCTGGGGCGGAAGCAGTTGTACGTGGTTCTGGGGCCGGGCGCGTGCAGTGACGATTGCTCGTCGGTGCTGACGAGCAAGAAAGAGTTTCAGCAGATCATTCGGCGCAATACCCGACATTCTTACTAGGGATCAGAAGAGACACATGCCACGCAGAAATGACATTCAGAAGATTCTGGTGATCGGCTCGGGGCCGATTGTGATTGGGCAGTCGGCGGAGTTCGATTACTCGGGCACGCAGGCGTGCAAGGCTCTCAAGCAGGAGGGCTACGAGGTGGTGCTGGTGAATTCGAACCCGGCCACCATCATGACCGATCCGGAGCTGGCGGATCGCACGTACATTGAGCCGCTGACGCGGGAGTACGTGGAGGAGATTATCCGCATCGAGGCGGAGATGCTCGGTGCTTCTCACGGGAAGTTCGCGCTGCTGCCGACGGTGGGCGGGCAGACGGCGCTGAACCTGGCGGTGGATCTGTCGGATGCGGGGATTCTGGATCGCTATGGCGTGGAGCTGATTGGCGCGAAATTGGAGGCGATCAAGAAGGCCGAGGACCGGCTTCTGTTCAAGGATGCGATGCTGCGCATCGGGCTGGAGGTTTCGAAGTCGGCGCTGGTGAACAATCTGCGCGATGGGCTGGATTTTGCGGGGAAGATCGGGTTCCCGGTGCTGATCCGGCCGTCGTTCACGCTGGGCGGCTCGGGCGGCGGCATTGCGTACAACCGCGAAGAGCTGATGGAGATTCTGGCGCGCGGGCTGGATCTCTCGCCGGTGCACGAGTGCCTGATTGAAGAGAGCGTGCTGGGGTGGAAGGAGTATGAGCTGGAGGTGATGCGCGACCTCGCGGATAACGTGATCATCATCTGCTCGATTGAGAACTTCGATCCCATGGGCGTGCATACGGGCGACTCGATCACGGTGGCTCCGGCGCAGACGCTGACCGATCGCGAGTATCAGAGGATGCGGGACGCGGCGATCGCGGTGATGCGGGAGATCGGGGTGGAGACGGGCGGATCGAATGTGCAGTTCGCGGTGAATCCGGCGAACGGGCGCATGACGGTGATCGAGATGAACCCGCGCGTGTCTCGTTCGTCTGCGCTGGCGTCGAAGGCGACGGGGTTCCCGATTGCGAAGATTGCGGCGAAGCTGGCCGTGGGCTATACGCTCGATGAGATTCCCAATGACATTACGCGGAAGACGCCGGCGTGCTTTGAGCCGACGATCGACTACGTGGTGACGAAGATTCCCAAGTGGCAGTTCGAGAAGTTTCCAGGAGCGGACGACACGCTGGGCCCGCAGATGAAGAGTGTGGGCGAGGTGATGGCGATCGGCAGGACGTTCAAAGAGTCGCTGATGAAGGCGTGGCGCGCACTGGAGACGGGGAAGAAGACCGGCGCCGAGGTGCTGGAGCGGCGACGGCTGACGCAGATGCTGGTGACGCCGAAGCCGGAGCGGCTGGGGTATATCCGGTTTGCGTTTGAGCTCGGGATGAGCGTGCGCGAGGTGGCCCGGCTGACGGGGATGGATCCGTGGTTCCTGCACCAGATCCGTGAGATCACGCTGGAGCAGCAGAAGATTGCAAAGACCGCTCCCGCGGCTTTGACTTCAGAAGCTATGAGGCGCTTGAAGAGAATGGGGCTGAGCGACGAGCGCATCGCGACGGAGTGGAAGCTGCAAGGCCACGAGGGCGTGAAGCAGGTGCGCGAGCTGCGCGAGGGGCTGGACGTGAAGCCGGTGTTCAAGCTGGTGGACACGTGCGCGGCGGAGTTCGAGTCGATGACGCCGTATCTCTACTCGACGTATGACGAAGAGGACGAGGCGCCGGCGACGGACAAGAAGAAGATCATCATCCTCGGGTCGGGGCCGAACCGGATCGGGCAGGGGATTGAGTTCGACTATTGCTGCTGCCATGCGGCCTTCGCGCTGAAGGACGACGGCTACGAGACCATCATGGTGAATTGCAACCCGGAGACGGTGTCGACCGATTACGATACCAGCGACCGGTTGTACTTTGAGCCGCTGGTGCTGGAGGACGTGCTGGCGGTGTACCAGCACGAGGCCCAGGGCGTCGCGGAGAGCGGGGCGAAGATCGGGATGATTGTGCAGTTCGGCGGGCAGACGCCGCTGAATCTTTCCGGCCGGTTGAAGGCGGCGGGGGTGCCGATTATCGGGACGCAGCCGGAGTCGATCGACCTGGCGGAGGATCGCAAGCGGTTTGGCAAGCTACTGGAGGAGCTGGTGATTCCCCAGCCCGCCGGGGGCACGGCCACGAGCGTGGACGAGGCGCTGGCGATCGGCGAGCGGATCGGGTACCCGGTGCTGGTGCGTCCGAGCTACGTGCTGGGCGGACGCGCGATGGTGATTGCGTACGACGCCGAGGCGGTGGCGAAGTATATGCGGGAGGCGGTGGAGTACTCGCAGGAGCGGCCGGTGCTGGTGGATCACTTCCTGGAGAGCGCGGTAGAGGTGGATGTGGACGCGCTGTGCGACTCCAAGGATGTGATTATTGCGGGGATCATGCAGCATATCGAGGAGGCGGGGATTCACTCCGGCGACTCGAGCTGCGTGCTGCCGGCGGTGAGCATTCGCGAGGAGACGCTGGAGACGATCCGCAGGTACACGCGCAAGCTGGCGCTGGCGCTGAAGGTGGTGGGGCTGGTGAATCTGCAGTTCGCCATTCAGCGCGATGGGGAGGGCAAGGATCACGTGTACGTGATTGAGGTGAACCCCCGGGCATCGCGGACGGTGCCGTATGTGTCGAAGGCGACAGGCGTGCCGCTGGCGAAGGTGGCGGCGCGACTGATGACGGGCCGGACGCTGCGCGAGCTGCTGCCGGAGGAGCTGGCGAGCGGCAAGGACCTGGGCATAGGCGATTACTACTACGTGAAGTCGCCGGTGTTTCCATGGTCGAAGTTTGCGGGCGTGGACACGGTGCTGGGGCCGGAGATGAAGTCGACCGGCGAGGTGATGGGCGTGGCGTCGAGCTTTGGCGAGGCGTTTGCGAAGGCGCAGCTGGCGGCCGGGCAGGTGCTGCCGACCTCGGGGACGGTGTTTTTCAGCGTGAACGATCACGACAAGGCAGCGGCGGTGGAACTGGCGCGGCGGTACGTCGAATTGGGCTTCAAGATTGTGGCGACCGAGGGCACGGCGGCGGTGCTGAAGGCAGGGCTCGGGTTTGACGTGGACACGGTCTTCAAGGTGAAGGAGGGCCGGCCGAATGTGGTGGACCTGATCAAGGGCGAGCGGATTCAGCTGGTGATCAATACGCCGCGGGGACAGGACACGTTCTTCGACGAGAAGGCGATTCGGCGGGCGGCGGTGCTGGCGCGGATTCCGACGATCACCACGATTGCGGCGGCGCAGGCGGCGGCGGAGGGAATTGCGGCGATCCAGCGGAAGCAGACGACCGCGTACGCGTTGCAGAATTTGCACGAAGAACGGGTGGTTGTTCGGGGGTAGGGCACGAGGGTTTGGGTTCGTGCCGAGGGCCGAGTGGTTGGGGTTCGTGCTTTCCCGCCCTGCGCGGATTTGGCAAGCCGCGTTGAAGGGGTCACCCTCGGTTGTGCGAGAGCTCAGACGGATGGGTGGGGTCGTGCTATCCCAGGTCTCCAACGGAAGGAGACCTGGGGCACCCTCGGTCGTGCGAGAACGGGGAAAAGAGCAACCGCGGATCCTGCACTTCGTTCAGGAACACAGCATTGCATGGAGGGAGGGATCGTGCTGCCCGTTCTACGCTAATTTTTCTAGCCGCGTTGAACGGGACGCGCTCGGTTGTGCGAGAGCTCAGACGGATGGGTGGGTTCGTGCTATCCCAGGTCTCCAACGGAAGGAGACCTGGGGCACCCTTGGTCGTGCGAGAACGGGGAGAAGAGCAACCGCAGATCCTTCACTTTGTTCAGGAACACAGCATTCGGTGGAGGGAGGGATTGTGCTGTCCCGCCCTGCGCGGATTTTTCAATCCGCGTTGAATGGGACGCGCTCGGTTGTGCGAGAGCTTAGACGGATGGGTGGGTTCGTGCTATCCCAGGTCTCCAACGGAAGGAGACCTGGGGCACCCTCGGTCGTGCGAGAACTGGGAAAAAAGCAACCGCGGATCCTTCACTTCATTCAGGAACACAGCATTGCATGGAGGGAGGGTTCGTGCTGTCCCGCCCTGCGCGGATTTTTCAATCCGCGTTGAATGGGACGCGCTCGGTTGTGCGAGAGCTCAGACGGATGGGTGGGTTCGTGCTATCCCAGGTCTCCAACGGAAGGAGACCTGGGGCACCCTCGGTTGTGCGAGAGCTCGAAGGACCGGGGCATCCGGCATTTCGTAAAAACTGCGACGATCTTACGCGGTGCGGGTGCGGCGGCGGGTGAGGACCATGCGGGCGCCGATGGAGTAGCCGAGGAGCGCGGCGGCGGGCCAGGTTCCGAAGAAGGGGCCGTTGTTGTCGATGAGGCCGCTGGGGCGTGGCAGGCTGAAGAGCGTGCGGGTGAGTTTTTCGGTGGCGCCGCACTCGAGGCAGGCATTGGGACCGGTGGGCATGTCGAGGATCCAGAGGCTGATGATGAGCATCCAGATGAGGCCGAAGAGCCAGATGTGGCCGGCCATCTCGTCGGGCTTGAAGCGGGTGATGAGGTTGCCGAAGGCCATGGGCACGAGGATGGAGAGGCCGAGGATGATCATCTGGTTGACGGAGCGCGGATCGATGGCGTAGCCGATGATCATCATCCCCATCCAGGAGCCTAGGGCGAAGAGGATGTGGAGGAAGAAGGAGATGGCCTGCTGGGATAGTTTTTCACTGCCATCATCATCGTCATCGATCACGGTTTTTGCCATATAGCGTGCTCCTGTTCGGGGACACTGATCTAGGTAGTTGTTTGCTTCAAGTATACGCGGAAGTGGAATCGGAGCGCCGGAAGTGTAGGGGCGGGCGGTTCCGATCCTGATTACCCCCTCGTACAATGAAGGCATGCTGATCGAAGGGATGTTTGCGGCGATTACCACGCCATTCTACGCGGATGAGAGAGTTTACCTGCGCAAGCTGGAGGCCAACGTGGCGCGCTACTCGCGCAGCCTGCTGGCGGGGATGGTGGTGCTGGGCTCTACCGGCGAGGGCGTGGAACTGGACGATGCGGAGACGCGCGCGGTGTTGAAGACCGCGGCGGAGGCGGCGGCGCCGGAGAAGGTGCTGATCGCCGGCATCTCGCGGGAGAGCGTGAAGGCGACGGTGGAGCTGGCGGAGCATGCGGCGGGGTGCGGTTTTGACGCGGTGCTGGCGCGCACGCCGACCTACTATGCGCCGCAGATGTCGCGGGCGGCGGTGGTGCACTACTTCCGCAGCGTGGCGGACCGGTCGCCGCTGCCGGTGCTGCTGTACAACATTCCCAAGTTTGCGCCGTATGCGATTCCGGTGGAGGTGGTGGCGGAGTTGTCGGAGCACCGGAACATTGTGGGCATCAAGGATTCGACGGGAGACGTGGAGCGGGTGCGCGCGCTGGTGGAAGCGACCAAAGCTGCGCCGCGGCGCACGGTGACGGTGTCTCCGGTGTTCGAAGCGGTGACGGGGCGGATGCTGGCTCCGGCGCCGGATGTGGAGGGCGGGTTTGTGCCGGCAGCGGATTTGAGCGGCGGCGTCGCTGTGGCGGTGAAGCAGCCCGCGGCGCCGATGAAGACGCGGACGAAGGAGGTTGGCTTCCAGGTGCTGTGCGGATCGGCCGGTTCGCTACTGGAGTCGCTGGAGGCGGGCGCGGCGGGCGCAGTGCTGGCGTTTGCGGCGTGCGCACCGCAGGCATGCCAGGAGGTGTACCTGGCGTGGAAGGATCACGACCTGGGGCTGGCCGCAGAGAAGCAGCAGCGGATTGCGGCGGCCGGCCAGCGCGTGGCGGGAGCGCTGGGAATCGCGGGGATCAAATACGGGTGCGATTTCAACGGGTACTACGGGGGACGGACGCGAGCGCCGCTGCTTCCGCTGAATGCGGACGAGAAGGCTGAGGTGGAGAGGCTGCTGGCGGGGATACGGAACTGAGACAGTGAACAGTGGTCAGTGGACGGCGGCTAGAACTGCATGAGGAGGATGGGGACGAGGATGCCGGCGAGGAGCAGGGCGGTGGCGAGGATGCGGTCGCGCCGGTATTTCCAGGCCAGATAAAGACCTGAGAGGGTAGAGAGGAAGAGGCTCAGGGCGACGATCAGGAAGAAGATTTTGAGGGGCAGGGCATTCCGTTTCGGCTGTGTGGGAGCGGAGGGCTCTGCCCTCTTTTCGTCGGGTTTCTTTTCGCCGGCTGCGTTCACAGGGGCAGATTGCGGCTGGGCTTTGCGGACGGGGATCTGGGTGGTCTGTTTCTTGTGAATCTGGGCGAGAAGGAGAATCCACTGCGGCGGCTTGTAGTTGCTGTCGCGTGCGGATTCGTGGAGCGAGAAGGTCTGCAGGGCTCCGGTGAGAGCGAAGAAGAGGATGGCGGGCGCGGTGAAGACGCCGATGTAGAGATGGGTTTTGCGAAAGAACTGCAGCCAGTTCACGGCCGGGCGAACTCCTTGAAGAGTCTGGGAACCGGTTGAGTATACGGCGTGACGATGAGCGCGCGATGAACGGGCACTGACGACTCGTTCATCGCGAGCGCAAGCAGGGATGAAGTTAACCGACGCCGATGAGGGCGGCTGCTTCTTCGCGCATGTCCTTGGAGCCGAATGCGATGCCTGCGGCTTTGAGGAAGTCGGAGGGCGGGATGCCTCCGGCGAAGATCCAGACAAAGTCGTTTGGGATCTCGCGGACGCCGTCCTGACACTCGAGGATGACCTTGCCGGGCTGGAACTGCTTGGGGGCGGAGTTGAAGACGACGTCGAGCTTGCGGTGCTTGATGTGCTCGTCGATGCGTTTCTGGTTGCGGTCTTTGAGGCGCATGAACTCGCCGCGGCGGTAGGAGAGGGTGACCTTGTTGCCGGGCTGGTGGGCGAGGCCCATGGCGGCTTCGACGGCGCTGTCGCCGCCGCCGACGATGAGGATGTTCTTGTGGGTATAGTGGTCGGCCTCGATGAGCCGGTAGTAGACGTGGTCGAGCTCTTCTCCGGGGACGCCGAGTTTGCGGGGCGTTCCGGCGCGTCCGAGGGCGAGGATGACGGCGCGGGCGCGATAGAGGCCGCTGGCGGACTTGATGCTGAACAGGCCGTCCTCGTCTTTTTGGACGCGCTCGACGAGTTCGCCGGTCTTGATGCAGAGGTCGGTGCGCTGCATGATGCCCTGCCAGAAGGCGAGCAGGTCTTCTTTGGAGAGGGAGGTCTTCTTGAATTTGCCGTGCAGCGGGAACTCGACCGGGCTGGTCATGACGAGTTTCTGGCGAGGGTATTTGCTGACGGTACCGCCCACTTCGTCCCGTTCGAGGGTGATGGTCTTGAGGTTCTTTTCGGCGGCGCGGAGGGAGGCGCTGATGCCAGCGGGGCCGGCGCCGACGATGACGAGGTCGAAGATGTCGCGGCCTTCGACGGCGGGCGCGTTGGCGAAGCGATCGGCGATGACGTCGACGCAGTCGCGGCCCTGGTTGACAGCGTTTTTGATGAGGGCGAGGCCGCCGAGTTCGCCGGCGATGAAGAGATTGTCGACGCTGGTTTCGTTCTCGGAGGTGAGGCGGGGCATGTCGGCGGTGGCGCTGGCGGCGGCCATGACCATGGTGATGGCGCCGACGGGGCACTCGTCCGCGCAGAGGCCGTGGCCGATGCATTTGTGGCCGTTGACGATGGCGGCCTTACCGTTGATGACGGCGAGGACGTCGCCTTCGGGGCAGGCTTTGACGCAGGTGCCGCAGCCGATGCAGTTATCGACGTGGATGTGGGGGTGCTGCGACTTGGGGCCGTCGGAGAACAGTCCTCCGCGTTCCGCGGCGGCGCGGGCTTCAGCTTCCTTGCGGCGGTGCTTGAACCAGTAGCGAACGACGAAGAACCCGAGGACCGCCAAGGCGATCAGCCATGTGTAGAGCGTTTCCATGGTCTAGTGGAACCCCAATCCCGTAACAACGACGATGTGCATGATGGCGAGCACGGCGAAGGCGTAGCTGAAGGGGCGGTGCACGACGTGCCAGAGGTGGAAGACCTTCTGGGTGTGATTGAGGAAGATGAGGCGACGGGAGAGAGAGGCTTTCTGGCGCACCAGACGGACGACGCGCTCGACTTCGGGATTGGCGATGGCGCGCAGGCCGCCGAAGGAGAGGATCTTGGCGCCGAAGCTGGAGGCGGAAGCGCGGCGCAGGGCGGCGAGCTGAAAGGGCATGCGGAAGTCGAAGGCGAGCATTTCGACGAGGGCGAAGAGAGGGCCGATGCGGCGGATGTGATCAGGGGTGGGAACGCGAAGAACCTGCTCCAGCTCTTCGTGCGTGTAGATGGACTGGGCGGCGAGGGCGATGCTGAGCTCGGCTTCGTTCTTCTGCAACTCGCCGAGGGAGAGCTCGGCGGCGGTGACGGAGCGCGGGATCTTGTTGTAGAGGTAGCGGCCGATGACGCCGCTGAGGGCGACGGCCACCATGATCCAGAACGCGATGCCGGCGATGCCGCGGAACTTGAAGGAGGCATGGAAGCCGATGATGAAGGGCGCGGTCACGCCGGCGATGACGTGGAAGTCCATCCAGTGCTTGGCGGTTCCGATGCGGCCGAGCCAGGGCCAGATCTTGCGCAGGGCATAGAGAAAGATGATGAAGAACAGGACGGTGCCGAGGATGCCGAGGTTGATGCCGATGAGGCCGCTGGGTCGAAGGAGTTCGTGCTTGGGCGAGTAGGGTCTCTCTTCCAGGGGGAGCGTGTAGTAATTGAAGCCGTAGACGCAGAGGCCGATGAGGAAGAGCACGGAAGACAGCGCGGCGGTTCGGACACGGGCGAGGTGACCGCGCTCGGCAGATTTCTGGGCAGAGAGTGCAAGGGTTGGGCTGTTCTGTACGGTAGCCATGTTCAGAGCCTCTGATCAGTTTTTGGGATGCCCAGCGGGCTGGGCATCGGGCTTTGACTCGTCTTTGTTGTCGGGCTTGACCTTGACGTTGGGATCCTGTTCGGCTTCAGCGCCGAAGATCTTGTAGTCGGTGAATTTGTGGGTGTTGCGCCAGTGCTGTTTGGGGGTGGTGACTTCGACGGTGGCGAGGACCGGGAGAGTGAGGGCGGCGGAGTTCTTGGTGAGCTGGACGTAGCGATAGTCGACGTGCACGTTGAGGGACCGCAGGCCGATGTCGGACATGTCGTCGACGAGGGTGGATTCCATGCGCAAGACCTGGCCGGTGTTCTTGTCGAGCCACGCGGTGCCTTTGAGCTCGAGGGGGAACTCGCGATTGCGCAGGGAGAGGGCGGCGAGGGTGCGCTGTCCGCGGATGTGGGTGAAGCGAATGGTGCTGGCGGCCACACCGTCAATGGTGTCGTCGGGGCCCTTCTCGAATTGGAAACCGCTGCTGTAGTAGGGATGGAAGACCAGGAGCAGGGTGGAGAAACCGTTGGTGACCAGCATGGGGAGCTGTTTGTGGGGAGCGGCCTTGGTTTCGAGACGGGACTCATTGAGCTGGAAGTCGTCGCCGCTGCCATCCATCATGATGAGGTAGTCGTAGGAGCTGTGTTCGGTGGTTTCGACGTGGCCCTTGGGGGTGAGCTTCTCCTGGGTCACGGTCTCCTTGCAGTGCAGGTTGCCGAGCTGGGAGATGTACTGGACGACCTGCTTCTGTGCCTGAACGGGCACGCCGGGGGTGGTTTGCGCCGGGGCGATCACGGCTGCGGCCAAAGTGCAGGCGAGAAGAGAAGTGCGCACGCGCATGGGGGAGATTCCTTTCTTGCAGGAGACGCGGAAGCCGTGCAGAACGGCGAGCGAGGCAGAGAATCCGGATCGGAGGGCCGCCGGGGCGAGGCGGGGCGCGCACGAGGATTGGGGCACGCGCGAAGACGCGACTGCACGAGTCTGGGAAGAGCAAGGAAGCAATTGGAAAGCCCTGAGGGCTAAGTTCATTACCATCTCCGTTGCAAAATCCCGTTCGGAAAGTTACGCCGAATCGGGCAAATCGTTCCACGGCCAGACAGGCCCAGGAGAAAGTCGGCAACCGGCACGAGGGGAGAAGGAAACACCACTTAGTGCCTGTTTGTACTGTAACTTTTCCTGATTGCCGGAGATATTCGGATCGTCTGAGCAGACATTCTTATCCGATATCTTTTCGCACGCGGAGCAAGAGGAGGAGCGCGCGACCAGCAGGTTGATAGAACAAGGCAACGAAGGTTAAGTATGGGCCCGAGTTAACTTACTCAGACTACCATGCGGGGAGTTAGAGAGCGTGGGCTGTAAAGATGTTTTCTGCATCTTAACATTCGATTCTGTGGCATGAAAAGGGAATTCTGAGCCGAGTCCGCGCGGCCACGGGAGAAGAGAAGACTTCTGCGTGGCCTTGGGGACGTTCATGCCGTGGCATGCTTCGCAGGCGACGGGCGTGGGCTTGTAGAAGAGCACATCCTTTCCTTCCACTTCCTTCTTCAACTTGTGGCAATCCGCGCAGGGCACGCCTTCGTGTCCTCCTTTGAGGGAGAAGGCGGTCTTTTCATGATCGAAGAGCGCGGGCTTCCACTTATTGCTGTTGTGGCAGGAGGCGCAGTCGTTTTCTTTGTCGGCGAACTGCTTGCCGTGCGGGTCTTCGTGGCAGTCGCTGCAGCCGTGGGGAGCCTTGCTGAAGTCGACGTGGAGCAGAGTGCGTTCGAGATTGGGCGGCTTGTGGCAATCGGCGCACTCGACGGCGCGGTGGGAGCCGATGAGGGGGAACTTTGTGGTGGAGTGATCGAACGCCGTCATGTCCTTCCACTCCCGGGTGGTGTGGCAGGCCTCGCAGCCGAGAGGCTGGCCTTTGGCATTCTTCGCGGCCATGCGCTGGGCGAACTCTCCATGATGAATGTCTTCATGACAGGAGCTGCAGCTCAGGTTGGGGAAGTGGTAGAGAGCCTTGGCATTGGGAGAAGGCGGCTTGTGGCAGTCGTTGCAGGCCACGGCGATGTGGCCGCCGGTCAGCGGGAAGCTGCTCTTCTGGTGCCTGGCCAGAGTGTAGTTGGTCACCTTCCAGGTATTGCCGTTGTGGCATTGCTCGCAGCGGTTGTTCCAGGGAGCGGCGGCGAACTGTCCCTCGTGCTCGTCCTTGTGGCAGTCGGTGCAGGCGGCGAACTTGAGCTTGTATTTGGTGTCCTTGCCCGCGGGGACGTGGCAGGCGGCGCACTTGACGTTGGCGTGCGGAGGCACGAGCGGGTACTTGGTTTTGGCGTGATCGGAGGCGGTGAAGGTGGAGGGACTCCAGCCCTGCACGGTGTGGCAGCTTTCGCACTTGCCCTTGTCGGTACGCTGCGCGAACTGCCCTTGATGCTCGTCCTGGTGGCAATCGGCGCAGGCGGCGAAGGGAATGTGCTTCTTGAAGTCGCCGCTCTTATGACAGGCGTCACAGGCTACTTCGCGATGCTTACCGACCAGCGGGTACTGGGTCTTGGAGTGATCGAACTTGGTGGTGAAGGGAGTGCGCATCCAGGAGGCGGTGTTGTGGCAGGTATCGCATCCCTGCTTGAACTCGCCCTTGTGCGGATCGGCGTGGCAGTCGTTGCAGTAGAGGAACTTGATGCCGGCGTAACGGGGCAGGTTATCGGGGCCTGGTGTGTGGCACTTCGCGCAGGGGACGGCGGTGTGCTTGCCGGTCAGCGGATAGCGGGTCTTGGAGTGATCGAATGTCTGCTCGTCGAACTTGGCGCCCTTCCAGGTGGTGGTGTTGTGGCACTGCAGGCAGTTCTGGCCGAGACGGCCCTGGTGGTGATCCTCATGGCAGCTGCTGCAGGTGGTGGTGAGGCCCATCCAGGTGTGATTCAGGTCCTTGGTGTTCAGCAGGGCGCGGGCGGACTGGGGGATGTTCTTGGCGACGTGGCAGCTGCGGCAGGGGGTGGAGGCGTGCTTTCCATCGAGCACATAGCCGGTCTTGGAGTGATCGAAGCCTTTGGGCGTGGGATCCCAGTGGAGCATGTTGAAGTTTTCGCCGTTGTGGTCGGAGTGGCATTTGACGCAGGCGGCGCCGGGAGGTCCGGGGAGGGGATAGGTGGAGTGCAGTCCGTGGTGACCCTGGACCTCCGCGGCGATCTCGCGGTGACACTCGCTGCACCGAAACGAGGCAGAGCGGGTGTTGACCATGTGGCACTGGGTGCAGTTGGCGGGGCCATTGAGGCCCTGATGGGCGCGCGCGAGCGGGCCGGGCGAGATCTGACTATGGGCGGCGAGGGGGACGAGGAAGAGGGCGATCCCGGCGCAAGCGAGCCGGAGCAACAGGATCCATGGGCGAGCGTAACGAACTGCTCCAGTGTGCATCAGTTGCCTTGCGTGCCTGGTTGGCCAAGTTAACAGCTGCTAGGAATGCGGTCTTCGATGGAGCCGCGCAACCGGGAAGGCAATCAGGTATCCAAGCGAAGTCAGCGCAGTACGGCTTTCGTGGGTTCTTTGGAAGCTGCGGAGGAAGCAGCGCGGCCAAAGAACGTGCATGCATTCAACACAAGGGCAGTTACGAGTATCGCGCACCCGGGAACACTGCGGCAACACGCAGCGTTCAGTCCATTTGCGTGCGGTGAAGACCGGGATGAACGAGGGGTGAAAACGGCAATCCCTGTCTCAAGCTCAACATACACATAGAGGGGAGGCTGTGGGAAGGGGAAAGGGGGCGCGGACCCATGAGCAAGCACGAATCGCGCGGGTTTTGTTTTCGGGCTACAGGAACGGCGATTGATGCCGATTCACTGGGATATGGACGACGATCAGGAAGTAGTGCGGGAGTTTCTCGTAGAGAGCAATGAGAACCTGGCCCGCCTCGACCAGGACATGGTGGCGCTGGAGAGCCGGCCGCAGGATGGCGATTTACTGGCCAGCGTATTCCGGACGATACACACGATCAAGGGCACCTGCGGCTTTCTCGGGTTCATGAAGCTGGAGAAGATCTCGCACCAGGCGGAGAGCCTACTGAGCCAGCTGCGCGAAGGGAAGCGAAGGCTGGATCCGGCGATGGTGTCGCTGATTCTGGAGACGGTGGATGCGACGCGCAAGGTGCTGAGCTCCATTGAGGCAAACGGGAGTGAAGGCGGGGAATCCTTCGAGGGCCTGGAAGAGCGGCTGCGGCAGGCGGCCGAGGGGAAGGGAACGGAGGATGTCTCTTGCGCCGCGAGGAATACCGTCGCCAGCGCGCCCGCCCAGGGAGAGGAGACGCCGAAGCCCGAGGATGGAGGGAGCGAAGAAAGACCCAGCGAGGCGACGAGCAAGCCGGGGGCAGCGGAGGGCAATATCCGCGTGGGTGTTGGGCTGCTGGACAAACTGATGGATCTGGTGGGCGAGCTGGTGCTGGTGCGCAACCAGATTCTGCAGTTTACGGCGGAGCGCGACGACCTGACGTTGGGAGGGACCTCGCAGCGCCTGAACCTGATCACCACGGAGCTGCAGGAGGGGGTGATGAAGACCCGTATGCAGCCGATCGGGGTGATCTGGAACAAGCTGCCGCGGGTGGTGCGCGACCTGGCTGTGGGGCTGGGCAAGCAGATCCGGATCGAGATGGACGGCGCGGGCACGGAGCTGGACCGCACCATTATCGAGGCCATCAAGGATCCGCTGGTGCACCTGGTGCGCAACGCGTGCGATCACGGCGTGGAGAGGTCGGAGATCCGGCTGCAGCAGGGAAAGCCGGCGCAGGGGACGCTGACGCTGCGGGCCTATCACGAGGGCGGGCAGGTCAACATTGAGATCGGCGACGATGGCGCGGGCATTGATGCGGTCCGGGTGAAGCAGAAGGCGATCGAGAAGGGAATTCTGCTGCCTGAAGTGGCGCAGCGCATGAACGAACGGGAGGCGATCAACCTGATCTTCCGCCCCGGCTTTACGACCGCGGGAGCGCTCAGCAACATCTCCGGGCGCGGGGTGGGCATGGATGTGGTGAAGACCCACATTGAAAAGATCGGGGGAACGGTGGAGGTCTCCAGCAGGGTTGGCGAAGGCACGACCGTGAAGCTGAAGATTCC
Source organism: Acidobacteria bacterium AB60 (assembly GCA_008682415.1). Taxonomy (GTDB): domain Bacteria; phylum Acidobacteriota; class Terriglobia; order Terriglobales; family Acidobacteriaceae; genus Telmatobacter. Next base: position 466,730 of record VANK01000001.1, read on the forward strand.
GCTGACGCTGGCGATCATTCCCGGCCTGGTGGTGAGCAGCGGGGGCGAGCGATTTGTGATACCGCAGGTGAGCCTGCTGGAGCTGATTCACCTGGAGGGCGATGCGGGGGCCCGGCGCATTGAGCACGTGCATGGAACGCCAGTCTACCGGCGACGGGGCAAGCTGCTGCCGATTGCGTACCTGAACCGCGTGCTGAGCCTGGAGCGAACGGCTCGAGGAGATGCGGTGAGCATTGTGGTGCTGCAGGCGGATGACCGGCAGTACGGCCTGGTGGTGGACGGAATCAACGATACGCAGGAGATCGTGGTGAAGCCCCTGGGCAAGCAGCTGAAGGGTCTGAGCCTGTATGCCGGAGCGACGATCATGGGGGACGGCCGGGTGGCGCTGATCCTGGACGTGCATGGGATCGGGCAGGCGTCGGGGGTGCTGGGCGAGACCCAGGAGCAGGTGCGCGGCGCCACGGCGGAGGCGGAACTGGCGCAGCAGGATCAACAGCGCCTGCTTCTGTTCCGTTCCGGAGCCCACGAGCGGATTGCGATCCCGTTGTCGCTGGTAGGGCGGCTGGAGGAGTTTCCGCGCACGTCGATCGAGCACGCCGGAGATACGATCGCGGTGCAGTACCGGGCGCGCATTCTTCCGCTCATTGTCCTTCGCGAGCTGCTGGAGAGTGCTGGTGTGGAGGCGCTCCCGGATCCGGTGCCGGTGATTGTGTTTGATGACGGAGAGCGGCAATTGGGGCTGGTGGTGGATCAGATCGTGGACATCGCCGAGCAGACGATTACGATCCGGCAAAAGGCCAAGCGCGGCTGGTTTCTGGGCTCGGCAGTGGTGAACGGGCGGGTGACGGATTTTCTGGATGTGGAGGCACTGCTGCGCTCGGCCGAGGTGGGATGGTCGCAGAAGGCTCACGCGGCCGGAAGCGGCAAGGCGGTGCTGGTAGGGGATCGTTCAGCGTTCACGCGCGGTTTGATGCGCGGTGCCTTGGAGATGAGCGGATACGCCGTGCGCGAGGCGGGCGATCTGGAGGAAGCTATGCGCAGGCTGGAAGAGCACGGCGCCGACGCGGTACTGGTTTCGGAGAATCTTCCTCCGGACGGGGCGGGGGCATTGACGGAGGCGATGCGGCGGCGCGCGGAGTGGTCGTCGATCCCGGTAATGGAGATGACGGCGCAGGGCGAACGACTCGTGGACGAAGGTGGGGGCGGCGGGAAGAACGTGCTTTCGTTTCTTGATTCGCTCTCCGAACGATCCGGAGCGGAGTTGGTGACAGCGGCGGGAGAGGGGAGGAGATGATGGCCACCGAGAGGGCAAGGACACATTCCGGAGCGACACAGCTGAGCGATCGCTTCTCCACCTTCTACGTCGACGAGATGTTTTTTGGGATTGATGTGCTGCGGGTGCAGGAGGTGCTGCATCATCAGCCGATGACGCGGGTGCCAAAGGCGCCGGAGGTGATTGAGGGGTTGATGAATCTGCGCGGGCAGATTGTGATGGCGATCGACATGCGGCGGCTGCTGCTTCTGCCGAAGCGGGCCAGCGGATCGCCGCCGATGAACGTGGTGATCCGCACGGACGCCGGAGCGATGAGTCTGCTGGTGGACGAGATCGGAGACGTCCTGGAGCTGGAGGAAACGGCCTTCGAGCCGCCGCCGGTGAACCTGGAGGCCTCGGCGCGCAAGCTGATCCGCGGGGTATTCAAGCTGGAGGAGAAGCTGTTGCTGGTGCTTGATCCGGAGCGAACCATCGAGAGCGCGATCGGGTAACGCGGCGGAATTGGCGTTCATGCGACAAACGGCGCGAGAATAGCATCGATGCTCCAGGCCCCAGAGAGCGGGCCGGGGAGTTTCAAGGAGCGGCGATGAGCGCCAGGCGCGAGACACGCATGGAAACGGACAGCATGGGCGCGATTGCGGTTGCGGGCGATCGCTATTGGGGTGCACAGACGGAGCGATCGCTGCATCATTTTGCGATTGGGGACGAGCGCATGCCGGAGGAGCTGATCCGTGCCTTCGGGATCCTGAAGAAGGCGGCGGCGGAGGTGAATCGCGGCCTGGGGCGGCTGTCCGCGGAGAACGCGGATCTGATTGTGCGCGCCGCCGAGGAGGTGATGGCCGGCCAGCTCCGGGAGGAGTTTCCTCTGCGCGTGTGGCAGACCGGATCCGGCACGCAGACCAACATGAATGTGAACGAGGTGATCGCAAATCGTGCGATTGAGCTTGCGGGAGGAGCGCGCGGCAGCAAGACGCCGGTTCATCCGAACGATCACGTCAACATGTCGCAGTCTTCGAACGATACATTTCCGACGGCAATGTATCTGGCCGCGGCGACGGGGGTGAAGCAGCGGCTGCTGCCCGCGGTGGGAGAGCTGCGGGGGGCGCTCGCGGAGAAGAGCAGGGAATACGCGGCGGTGGTCAAGATCGGGCGCACGCACCTGCAGGATGCGGTGCCATTGACGCTGGGGCAGGAGATAGGCGGCTGGGCCAGTCTGCTGGAACGGGATGCCGCGCGGATGGAGGCGGCGGTTGAAGGGCTGTACGATCTGGCGATCGGTGGAACCGCGGTGGGAACGGGCCTGAACACGCACCCGGAGTTTGCGGCGCGCATGGCGGCGCGGATCGCGGAGCTGACGGGGCTGCCGTTCCGATCGCATCCCAACAAGTTCGCCGCATTGTCCGCGCACGATGAGCTGGTGTTTGCCAGCGGAGCTTTGGAGACGCTGTCCGGATCGTTGATGAAGATTGCCAACGATGTACGGTGGCTGGCATCGGGGCCGCGCTGTGGATTGGGGGAGCTGTTGTTGCCTGAGAATGAGCCGGGGAGTTCGATCATGCCGGGCAAAGTGAATCCGACGCAATGCGAGGCGCTCACGATGGTGGCGGTGCAGGTGCACGGCAATCACGCCGCGATCGCGTTCGCCGGCAGCCAGGGAAATTTCGAGCTGAACGTGTTCAAGCCAGTGATGATCTATAACTTTCTGCATTCCGTCCGGCTGCTGACCGATGCATGCCGGAGCTTCACGGACTTTTGCGTACGGGGCATGAGGGCCAACCTGGAACGGATTGAGACCTATGTGGAGAGCAGCCTGATGCTGGTGACGGCTTTGAATCGGCACATTGGCTACGACAAGGCCGCGAAGCTGGCGAAGACGGCCCACGAGCGAGGGCTTTCGCTGCGGGAGGCAAACCGAGAGCTGGGGTATCTGACGGAGGAGGAGTTCGAGCGGTACCTGCGTCCGGACAGGATGGTAGGGCCCGCATGAGGGATGGTCCGGCTTGACCCATAGTAGGGAGGATGTCTTTGAAACCTTCTCTCACGCTCAATGCAATGGAGAGAGTTTCCTTTGCTTCCAGGCGTTCCGTGGTGATTGAGGCTGGAAAGGCTGGTTGGGGCTCGTTGCGTACGCCCGGGTGGTTACAGGTTCTGATTTTGATCATGTCCGATAACAGGTATTCTGTACAGTAAGTGCGTGGCATAGTTGGGCGGCCGGACGGCGGGCAACTCGCGGCCATCCCAGCGAGTCGACTCGACTTCCCTGTTGCGGGACCTTGGCTTTCCGATCGCTGGTAGCCCGTATGTTCGGTGTGGAAGAATCGTACCTATGCAAGCGTTGGTTCTTACAGAATACGGACATCTGGAGCTGAGCGATCGTCCAGCCCCGACAGCCGCGGCCGGCGAGGTTCTGATTCGCGTGGCAGCGTGCGGTATCTGCGGCAGCGACGTTCATGGATACGACGGTTCGTCCGGGCGGCGCATTCCGCCGATTGTGATGGGACATGAGGCTGCGGGCACGGTGGTTGCGACCGGAGCGGGTGCCGACCGATTCAAGGCCGGAGACCGGGTGACCTTTGATTCGACCGTGTGCTGCGGCGCTTGCGGGTTCTGCCAGCGTGGCGCGATCAATCTTTGCGACCGGCGCGAGGTGGTGGGCGTGTCGTGCGGTGAGTACCGGCGGGATGGAGCGTTCGCGGAGTACATCGCCGTGCCGGAACGGATTGTGTATCCCATCCCGGACAACTTGTCTTTTGCGGAAGCGGCGATGCTGGAACCGGTATCGGTAGCGCTGCATGCGGTGGCTGTGACCAGGCTGAGCGGCGGCGAGACGGCCCTGGTGGTGGGCTCGGGGATGATCGGCCTGCTGACGATGCAGGCGGCCTTTGCGGCGGGGTGCAGCAGAGTCTTCGTGGCGGATATCGACGCCACCCGTCTGGTACTGGCGCGATCGATGGGAGCTTCTGAGGTGATTCCCCTCTCCGGCGACGCACTGGTGCGCGAGTGCCGGCGGTTGACCGGCGGGGCCGGAGTGGATGTGGCGCTGGAGGCGGTGGGACGCAACGAAACTGTGAACGTTGCAATCGAGGCGACGCGCAAAGGCGGGACCATCACGCTGATCGGCAACGTGACTCCGGAGGTGACGATCCCACTGCAGAAGGTGGTGAGTCGCGAGCTGCGCTTACAGGGTACGGCGGCATCGTCGGGCGAATATCCGCAAGCGATTGCGCTGATCAGCTCCGGCCGGATCCAGGTGAAGCCTCTGATCACGCAGGTGAGCGGGCTGGCGGATGGGCCGCAATGGTTTGAACGCCTGCACTCCCGGGAACCCAACCTGATGAAGATCGTGCTTGTGCCCGGATCCGAGGGAGCAGCATGAGCGGTTCCCTTTTCGATTTATCCGGACAGGTTGCGCTGGTCACCGGCACCAGCCGCGGGTTGGGCCAGTATTTTGCGCGCGCCCTGGCGAGGGCCGGGGCCGATCTGATTCTCACCAGCCGCAAGCGCGAGACTCTCAAAGAATTCGAAGAGGAGATTCGCGCGCTCGGTCGCCGTGCGGTGAGCCTTGACCTGGACGTGCGCGACGAGGCGAGTATCAAGCGCATGGCCGCGGAGGCCGAGACGGCTCTCGGTCCGATCAAGATCCTGGTGAACAACGCCGGATGCAACGTCCGCAAGCCGGCCCTTGAGGTGACCTGGGAGGACTGGAACCTCATTCTGGACACCAATCTCCGCGGGAGCTTCTTTGTGGCGCAAGCGATTGCACGGGGGATGATCGAGCGGGGATACGGGCGGATCATCAATATTGGTTCGGTGACCAGCGTGTTTGGGTATGGCGGCCTGGCTCCTTATGGCGCGAGCCGCGGCGGAATCCGGCAGCTTACCATGAGCCTCGCGGATGACTGGGGGCCGCACGGAGTCACCGTGAACTGCCTGGCGCCGGGATGGTTCAAGACTGCGCAAAACCGGGTGATGTATGAGAGCCGCGAATGGGTGGACTACCTGATCGAGCGCATTCCGCTGAAGCGGCCGGGCATGCCTGGGGATCTGGATGGGGCGGTGGTTTTTCTCGCCTCGGAGGCGAGCCGCTACATTACCGGCCAGATTCTGCTGGTGGATGGAGGCATCTCTGTTGGCCGCACGCAGGCACTGGTGCAGAAGAAATCGTAGAGCTATGAGGCCATGGGGTGTACGTCGCGCAGCATGAACAGATATGCGCCGATGCCGATGACCAGGTAGACGCCTGCCACCGCGAAGGCAGCTGTGAATGAGTGCAGTTTGTAGACCAGGAAACCGGTGATGACCGGCGCGGCGATGCCGGAGAGTTGATTGGAAAAGTTGAGGATTCCGCCGACGCGCCCCACGCTGCCGGGAGGTGCAATCAGCGACGGAATGGACCATCCGACGGGCGCTGCTGCTGAGAGGCCGCCGATGGAGATCGTAATCCAGGCCAGCGCCCGGAGCGGGCTGTGCGACCATCCGGCGCCGACGATGCCGAGGCCGAACGTGGTTCCCACCACGAGCACGGTCATGCGAACGCGGCTCGCGTTCCACCCTTTGCGCACCAGTGCGTCGACCAGGATGCCGCCGATGAGGAGATCGGTTGCGGTGGCGACGATCCAGGGCACGCCGGTGAACAGGAACGAATGCATCAGGTCTACATGCAGGGACTCGGCGAGATAGCTGGGCAGCCACGTGAGCAAAAGATAGAACACGTAGTTGTAGGACCCGAATCCGATGGCGAAACCCAGCACTTTGCGCCGTGAAAGCAACTGGAACAGTGTGAAGGTAGCCTGGTTCGATGCGCTGTGGTGAGCCACGGGGCGCTCAATCAGCTGCAACTCTTCCCTGCTGATCTTCTGGTCTTCGCGAGGTTCGCAGTAGATCGCTGAGAAGAGAAAGAAGTACAGGACGCTGACCAGGCCGGTGGCCGCGAAGCTCATGCGCCAACCGATGTGCAACAGGAGGAGCCCGATTGCAGGAACGCCGACGGCTGAGCCAAGTTTCGCCGCTGAATCGAAGAGGCTGGTGGCAAAGCTGCGTTCCTGCTGCGGGAACCAGGCTCCGATGGCCTTGGCATTTGCGGGAAAGGTGGGCGCTTCACCGACTCCAAGCAGGAAGCGCGCGCCGAAGAGGCTAGGTAGATTCGGGCTGGCCGCAGCCGCGAAGGAGGCGATGCTCCAGATGAGGGTGCTGATGCGGCCGACGAGACGGACGCCCAGGCGATCGAGCACGACGCCGATGGGAAGCTGACAAAGCGCGTAGGTCCAGTTGTAGGCTCCCAGAAGCAGGCCGAAGGTGAAATCGGAGACCCCGAAGGACTGCGTGAGGGCCGCGTGCGAGACCGAGAGGTTGACGCGATCGAAGTAGTTGACTAGAACGCCTACTCCCAGCAGGCCTGCGATGCGCCAGCGCCGATGGGTCATGCTGCGTTGGGGCGCCTTGGAGGCGGAGAGGACCGTATCATCCGAGTGTTGTCTGGTCATTCGTGTCGCGCAGAGCGCCGTCCCCATGAGCTTACAGGAACCAACGGCGATGCGGCGTCTCTCGTGAGACTCACCAGGCTGCTTGGATAGGCCACATAGGCCGGGTAGAATTGCTCTTTCGTTTTTGGTGGAGCCCTGATGAAGCGGATGGTTCTCATTGGATGCGTTGTGCTGGCGATGCTGGCGGAGGGTTGTATCTGGGGACCGGCTGGATTCGCCCAGCAACCAAGAACGGCGCCAGTCGCTATCGAGGGCGATCACTTTGTGCGCGAGGGTAAGCCGTACCAGATAATCTCCGGCACCATTCATTACCCACGGGTGCCGCGGGAGTATTGGCGCGATCGCCTGAGGAAGGCACGGGCAATGGGTCTGAATACGGTGGAGACCTACGTGTTCTGGAACCTGCATGAACCCAGGCCCGGCGTCTTCGATTTCAGTGGGCAGTTAGATGTGGCGGCGTTCATCCGCATGGCGCAGGAGGAGGGACTGAACGTGCTGCTCCGCCCGGGTCCCTATATCTGCGCTGAGTGGGAAGCAGGCGGACTGCCAGCGTGGCTGATCGGAGACCCCACCGTAAAGGTGCGCACGCGGGACCCGAAGTTTCTGGCCGCTGCGCAACGCTATCTGGATCGCCTGGGCAAGGAGGTGGGCGGTCTGCAGGTGAAACATGGAGGTCCGATCATCGCCGTTCAAATCGAGAATGAATATGGCTCCTACGGACACGATAAAGACTATATGGAAGACATTCACCAGGCGCTGATTCACGCCGGGTTCGGCGATTCCCTGCTGTTCACTTCGGATGGCGCGGATCAGCTCCCGAACGATGCCCTGCCCGGCATTTTGGCTGTGATTAATTTCGGGCCGGGTGACGCGAAGCGCGATTTTGCGAAACTGGCCCAGCTGCGGCCGCACCAGCCGATGATGACCGGGGAATATTGGGATGGGTGGTTTGATGCGTGGGGTAAACCGCACGTTCATACCGATGCCGAGGCGCAAGCGAAAGAGATCGACTGGATCTTGAGCCGGGGCTACTCCCTGAACCTGTACATGTTCCACGGGGGAACCACGCGTGGCTTCATGAATGGCGCCAACATGGGTTCGGGAGCAGAGGCGCGCTATGAGCCACAAACGACCAGCTACGATTACGACGCGGCCCTGGATGAGGCGGGCCGCCCCACGAAAAAGTATTTCCTGCTGCGGGATGTGATCGAGAAGCACACGGGCATCAAGGCGCCCGCTCTGCCCAAGGGTCAGCCCCTTTCGTCGTTCCCGGAATTTGCGCTGACGGAGTCCGCCTCGTTGTGGGATAATCTGCCGCCTCCCATGGAGTCACGCGAGCCGCTAGCGATGGAGGCCCTGGGCCAAAGTTACGGATACGTCTTGTACCGCGCGAAGATCGCTGGTCCGCAAAAGGGCGAGTTAAGGATTGACGATCTACGCGACTACGCGGCCGTTTATGTGGACCGGAAGGACGCGGGGACAATGGATCGGCGGCTGGGGCAGTCTTCGGTGTCGGTGGATATTCCCGCGGACGGAGCGACGCTCGACATCCTGGTGGAGAACACCGGCCGCATCAACTTTGGGCCGCACCTCCCCGATGGCCGCGCGGGAATAGTTGGGTCAGTCAGGGTCAACGGGAAGGCGGTGGAAGGATGGAAGATCTATTCTCTGCCCATGGACGCGCCCGGGGCGGTAGAGCACTGGAGCAAAGCAAGCACGGCCGGCCCCGCGTTTCACCGGGGGACGTTCCATCTGGACAAGGTGACGGATACCTACCTGGATACGAGTGCGCTAAAGAAGGGATTTGTCTGGCTGAACGGGCATAACCTGGGCCGGACCTGGGATATCGGTCCGCAAGAGTCGATCTTCGTGCCAGCACCGTGGCTCCGAGCGGGAGACAATGACGTAGTCGTTTTCGACTACAACGATCTGCCTGCCACTTCCCTTCGCGGGCTGGATGAACCCCTCTGGTCGAAGTAGCAGATGCCCCGGGTCCTCAGGAGGTCCATTGGCGCAGCGCGCCTGAGAGTTGGTCGACAGAGACCCGGCTGGTCTGCGCGCTGATGGGGAACTCAGGCGGAGCGACAAGGTACGCCTGCGACAGGCTCTCGGCGATGCAGACGCAGGCCGTGCCGCTTTGGTATTCGCCGTAGCGGGCCGCGGCAAGCCAGATGTAGGCGGCCAGGATTTGCGCGTCGATGGTGCTGCCGGGCACGTCGTCAACGGCGGGCAGCGGGTTGATCTGGTCAGGATTATCAAAGACGGCGACGCCAGTGAAGGGCTTGGGCTTGCTGCGAACGCTGAATTTCGCCGCGAGGAAGCGGGGCCGGGCACGACGCAGAGCCTCAGAGGCTCCCCACTGCACGAAAGAGTTGCCGAAGATCACGGCGCCGTTGCCGCTAAGATAAAGGGTCCGCAGATATTCGCGCACCGCAGCGTTCTCCGCTTCCGGGGGGCACCAGGGCTTGACGTCTACGTTGCGCAGGCGATCGTACACGGCGTCGGCGTCCGTAAGGTCCTTGCGCATGGTGTTCATTTCATGCGAGAAGCTTTCGCGATATTGATCGAGGCGGGAGTAGCTGAGCAGGATGGGGTCAGTGCCCTGCCCCGCATGGAGCGGATGCGTGATGACACGATCGATGAGTCCCCTTCCTGCGTCGATGATCCAGGTATCGGCCGGCTCGTGCCCGGGGCGGCTCGCGACCTTGCCGAGCAGGCTTTCCGCGGACGTGCTGCCCTGCGCAGGGCTGGCGAGAAGGAGGGTCTCCAGCACGCCGTCGGATTGGCCGGGCCCGGAGGCATCCAGTTCCACTGCTCTCCCGGCGTTTTGCCATCGACGCCATGGATCGGCGGCGTTGAGAGCGAGGGGATGCGGGAGGGACAGCAGGATGGTTCGATTGCCGCTGCCGCGAGAATTGCCCGTGCGTTGGGCATAACGGTCGGCGGCATCAAACACCGCCTGCACCGCGCTGCGCCATTGCTGGTAGTAGGATGAGCGGGCGAGGAGAGATGCGTTTTCGATGGTCTGCTCGGATGTGGAAAACTTCCAGCTGCGGACCTCCATCTTGTCTTCCAGATCCAGAACATTCCGAAACAGGGCGCTCGATTGCTCAGGAGTCAAACTGTCGACGTACAGCAATAGACGTTCCGTCGACTGGCGCTCGTTAGGGAACAGGTATTCCCACTCCCGAAGCTGCTGATTGGCGAAGGGCAGGAAGGTAGTGGGAAGACGCTTGAGGACGCCGTGCTCGACGGCCGCCTTGAGGCTTTCCGGGAGTGATCCGAGGGCATTCATGGCACGATCCATTACGAGAGCCGGAAGTCGGAGAGCAGGCTGCCCTGAGACTCGATGGGGCGGCATCCCAGCAACCCCGCCAAGGTCGGGCAAACGTCGACGTGGCGAATCGGGCGCTCGATCACGTTCGGGCGATCGACCGCGGAGCCAACCACCATCATCCATGTGTCGCGCGTGGAGTCGTCGTTGGCGCGATGATTGAAAAAGCCGTTGGTGACCGAGCCGTCCGGATCCCTTCCGAATTCGGGGAGGACCACCATGGTTGTCTTGCCGCGATAGTCAGGATTGGCCTCTACTTCATTCCAGAGTTGATAGATGAGGCGATCCGCGGTTTTTACCCCGGAGAGATGCAAAGCGTAGGACCCAAAGTGAGCGGCTTCCACGTCAGAGAAAGCGACGACCAGGACCTGCGGGGAGAAGCGACGCATGATCTCGCGGGTCATAAAGAAGGTCAGCTCGTCGCCGGAGGTGGGGCCGCCACTGCGGACGAAGCGGGCGACCGCGTTCTTGATGGTCTCCTGCACCCGTGGATCCAGCTTGTCTGCAGCCTCGAAGACGTTCCATCCGAGTCCCTCGTAGTTGCTGCCCTCCATAGCGCTCTCAAGCTCTGCCTCGATCTTGCTGCGATCGGCCAGATTCGCGGTGCGCCCGCCGCGCAGAGCATCCGCTACCGCCATGAGCATGAGTTGCTTGGGGAACACCACATTGGCGCCGAAGTCAGGGCCGTAGCCGGAGGCTGAGCTGGCTCCGATCATGCTGGTCAGCGCTTTATTGCTGGCGATGACCCAAGTATCGCTGCGGTCAACGCGCGTCCTCTTGCGAAACTGTTCGAAGAGCGTTGGCGTGGTCGGCGCGAGCTTGCCCCAGTCATCGACGCGCTGCCAATTGCCGGTCAGGATGCTGGAGATGGCGTTGAAGTGTGCGGTGACCCCTTCATTGCGCGCGTGATTGTAAAAGAGCGAACGAGGCATCAGGTCATAGGCGAGATGCGGGATGTACTCCAGCCCTTCATGAGAAAAGGTCTCAGCCCGGCGCACGCCCCCGATGACCACGAGAATGATCCGGTGTCCGCTGCCGCCGGTGGCGGGGGCCATTCCGTACGCCCTGGTTTTGGGAAGCAGCATGCCCGCGGCGAGCAAGCCCACAGCCTGGACAAAGGAACGCCGGGAGGAATCGATGATGGAGTTGGGATCTACGGCTGCCGCGCACTCGGCAAGAGGATCAAGGGGAAGATCATTCGGCATTCCGGTGTCTCCTTCTCAATTCACGTGATCCGGCGGGGCCGGCTCATCGGACTTCGCACCGAGAACGAACTGTTGGACGGCGGCACGCTCCTTTTCGACCTCGTCAAGATGCTGTGCCCGGAGTTTCTGATAGATGGCGAATTCCTTCTGCGCACTTTCCTTCTGGCCTACGTGCACATAATCGGTTCCCAGGCGGTAGTGCGCATCGGCCAGATTGGCATCGAGGGCGAGGGCCCGAAGGTACTGCGGTATGGACTTGTCGTACTTGTGTTGATCGGCGTACAGGTTTCCCAGCTGCACATGGGCGTCTGCGAGAGAATCGTCGAGCGACACGGCCTTCAGCAGAAGACTCTCAACTGCCGCCTGATCGAGCGTCGTATCCTCAGTTCTCTTCCCTTTCCAGAGACTAACGGCGTAATAGAACTGGGCCTGAGCATTGTTGGGCTGCATCTCCGCATAGTGTTTGAAGGCCTCGACGACCTCATCCGCCTGCAGAGGGGAACTGTTGTACGCCTTGGAGAGAAATACGTAAGCGCGCGGATCGGAAGGGTTGATGTCGATTGCCGCGAGCAGGGCTTTCACCGCCTCGTCGTATTTCCCACGCGAGTACAGCGCGAGGCCAAGGCCGATGCGCATGCGTGGAGTCCGGGGATAGCGACGGGCGGCTTCCTGGAAGATGGTGATGGCGGCATCGTAGGTGCGGTGCAGCAACATCTCGCTTCCCCAATCGAAGAGGTTATCTTCGCTCGGATCCAAGTGGGCTGCCCGCTCATACTCCGTGGCTGCCTCGACGTATTTGCCCTGCTTCTCGTTGATCCTGGCAAGAAGATTATGCAGATCGCCTTCGTCCTTCTGCTTCACCAGATCCAGCACGAGGGACCTCGCCTCGTCATTACGACCGAGAAGAAAATCGGTCATGGCAAGATCGTAGGTATTGCCAAAGTCGTCAGGAGCGGCTTGATGGGCCTGCTCCAAGAGCGGGCACGCCTCCGAGATCTTTCCAGACTGCGCGTAGAACTCGCCCAGGTCATGGTTGGTGGCGTAGCTGTGCGGGTCAAGTTCGAGCGCTTTGCGGAACTGCTCGCCGGCCATTTCGTTCTTGCCCGCGCGGAGAAGAGCGGCGCCCAGATTGGTCCGCGCCTCCACCCAGTCGGGCTTGATCTGGACCGCATGCTTGAGCTGCTCCGCCGCTTGATCCGTGCGATTCATTGAGGCATAGACCAAGCCAAGCAGTTCGTGCACCGGGGCGCTGGATACGGCATAGGGCAATAACTTCTCTAATTTACCGGCGGCCTGATCATACCGGCCCGCTTCGTAGTCCTTCACCGCCAACTGATACTCATTGTCTAGCTGTTGCGGGGGAGGCTGTTGCCCAGGAGCGGACGCCAACGAACAGACGAGGACGCTCATGAGAAACAATCGCGAAACGACCTGATTGCTCACCTATGCTCCTCCACCATCGCCGCGTGAGCAATGTATCACCAAAAACAGTTCCCGGGAAGGGCGCTGGTAAGCGCGCTTCCCGGGATGGAAAACTCCACAGACTAGTAGTACAACTTCAAAGCGAACTGGATCTGACGCGGATCGTACGGCTCAAACCGGGTGGATCCGACTTCGCCGAAGTGCGGATCGGTAAAGTCTCCCGAGCCGCCGATCGCCACCACGCCATTGCCGCCGAAGTTCGGAGCATTGAAGTTCGGGTGGTTGAGGACGTTGAAGAACTCCGACCGGAACTCCGCCGAGAAGCGCTCGTTGATCGGAATCTTCTTGAACACCGAGAAGTCAAACCGGTGAATTCCCGGCCCGGAGATCTGACCCGGTGTTGACCCAAGTGCTGCTGCTCCATTGAGCGGGATGCAGGTTCCCCAGGTTCCCGAAACGGAGCCAGGATCCGGTGTGAGAGCGCCAGGGGTACCGATCAACTTGCAGCCCTGGTTGAAGGCTTTCGAGTTGTTCACCCAGAAGGGGCGTGGTACCGGATCGTTGCCGACAGTCTTCAGCTTGATGCCCAGCTGCGGGCTCTGGCCGGGAACAAGAACGTCATCGCATTGGCCAGCGCCAGCGGTGGTTGAGGTATTGCAAGTGAAGTTGACCGGCTGACCACCCTGCGCAGTGACGATCCAGTTCACCGCCCAGCCACCAAGAATTTCATTGGTGAACCCGCCCTGGTTGAGGAACTGCTTATTCTTGCCCACGGGAAGTTCGTATCCGCCGCTGAAGTGAAGAACGTTGCGGACATCGAAGTTGGCGCGAGCCCAGTCAAACCTTGGACCGAGACCGGGGACTGCAAAGGCGCGAAGGCCGCCGGTGCTGCCTCCGTTAAGCAGGTCGCCCGCGTCAGACATAGTTTTCGACCAGGTGTACGTCAAGAGGAACATCAACCCGTTCGAGAACTGATCTTCGAGTTTGGTTTGCAGGCCGTGATACTGGCTTTCTCCGAAGGTCTGGTGATAGCTGCCACCGCCGAAATCGGGGAATGGCACGCAGCTTCCGGAGGTATTGCCAATGGCCGCGGGGAACGCCGCGAACGCGCCGCAGTTCTTGGTGTCCGTGCCGGCGGGAAGGAGTTGAGTTACGTTCTGTGTGGAAGTTCCTTCCTGCAGATTCTGCCCCTTGGTGAAGACGTACGATGCCTGGGCGGCCAAACTCCGCGTGACGGAATACTGCAAGGTGAGATTGGCGCTGTAGGTTCGCGGCGTCTGGTAATCGAACTGCAGACCTTGCAGGCCCAAGCCCTTGGCGTTTAGCGCCGATGAGGTAAGGGGGATGCAAGAGAACCCAGACTCGAAGTTAGCGGTCCCATGACCGGTTGAAGGATCTCCTCCAGCGGTGGGGCAACTGGAGAACGCCGAGTTGTAGCTGACAGGCGCAACCCCACCGGACGGACCCACAAAACCCTGAGGAGAGTTCGGGAAGTACGACAGGTTGTACACGAACGGGTAGTTCTCTCCGATATTCGGACCATAGCCCTGGTTCTCGAAGGAGTTGTAGAACAGTCCGAGTCCGCCGCGCGCCACGAGTTTCGGTGAAATCTCGTAGGCAAACCCGACACGTGGGGCAACGTTCGTCTTTTGCGTTTGCACCAACCCTTGTCCGTAGCGATCGGTCATCTCCAGTGCGATACCGTCATGGGCCAACAGGTCTACGAAACCCTTGCAGCCAATACCAGCGCACGTCGCATCTGTGGACAACACGCGACCATCTTTACCATGGGCCGGGATGATGAAGGTTGGGCCGCCGATCCCTCTGCTGGGAAGCGGGAACGGAATGAAGTTCGCCTGGCCGCCGTTGGTCTCGTTGATGGGACCGAAGTAGTCCCAACGGACGCCGAGGTTGAGGGTGAGTTTCGCGTTGACTTTCCAGTCATCCTGGAAGTACGTGGCGAAGTACATCTTCTGATCGTAGGTCTTGTTGATGTTCGAGGCGTATACACCATCGGATCCGCCCGAGTAGCTGAAGCCGTTCGGATTCGGATTTCCAGCGATGGTGGCCGGAGCGGCTACTGGCGGTAGAACAAACTGGGCCACGCCGCCTGTCGTTTGCCCCTGGTTGGGGATGTCAGTGAAGCCACCGCCATAGTTGAACTGGCCGTGTGACCACGCCGGCTGCAGCGTAGAGAACTTCACGTTCTGGTACTCGATGCCCATCTTGAAGCTGTGCTTGCCGTAGATCTTGGTGAAGTCGTCGGTGACCTGAAGGGTCTGGCTGACTTCGTCCGACGGCAAGAAGGCGTTGCTACCGAGTTGCAGCAAGTTGCCGATTCCGAACGCCGGCAGACCGCCGTTTTCTTGTCCCTGCGGGATACCCTGAATGCCAAACTGCCCAGGGATGCCGTTAACCGTGCCTTCCGGTCCGAAGCGGGTGGTGTGCAGGTGAGCGAACCCGCCGCGAATCTGGTTGATGGTGGTGGGCGTGAACACGTGCGTATATCCCGCCACCGCCTGGTCGGATTTGGCGGTCTGGATACCCTGATCGAAGCTGCCGCCGTCCGCAATGCCACCGAAGATCCCCGGGATGTACTGCGGGTCATCGGAGTAGCTGAAGCGAATGAAAACCTGGTCCTTCTGGGTGGGGTTCACGTCGCCGCGAATGTCGAACTGATTTCTGTGCTCAAAGATGTTCTGGCTGGAGCTGTACGTCTGAATGCCAGAGTTCGGCGCCGGGAACAGGTTCAGGACTTTTACCGCTGCGGGGTCGATGCGACCGGAAGGAAGGTGGTTCAAACCGCAGGCCCCCGCGGTAAAGTTCGTGGTGCTGGGTCCGCAGCTGCCGAAGGGGTCGCGGACGTAGGCCACAATCGTTCCTGTTGCAACGCCAGCGCCGCAGGCCGGTCCGGGCAGGCCGCTCACCGGGTCAGGCACTCCGCATCCAACGCCGCGCGTGGTGGCGGGATCAAGAACCGTGCCTCTCGGAATTGTGCGGCCGATGGCATCGGTTCTGGTTCCCGAGTTGAATCCGAGAATGTCGGTCAGATCGGTGTACCCGCTGCTACGCATCGTCTTGGTTGGCACGTTGCCGTTGGAGGGCGAACCCTGCACGCGGCGGAACCCTTCATAGTCGCCGAAGAAGAACGCCTTGTTCTTGATGATGGGGCCGCCGATAGAGGCGCCAAACTGGTTTTGCCGGAGCTCGCCCTTCTTGATGCCGTTGTTGTTCTCGAAGAAGTCGGCAGCATCGAGCTTGTCGTTACGGAAGAACTCCCAGACAGCGCCATGCAGACTGTTCGTTCCGGACTTGATGGTCGCGTTCATCACGGCGCCGGCCGAACGGCCCAGCTCAGCGCTGAAGTCCGCCGTCTGCACCTTGAACTCCTGGATTGCGTCCACCGGAGGCAGGATGACGAAGTTCGTGCCGTTCAGGAAGTCGACGGCGTTCGAATTGTTGTCGATGCCGTCCAGAAGGTAGTTGTTCTGCGCCGGGCGAAGGCCGTTTGCCGAGAAGGCGCCGGAAGCCGCGTTGCCGCGCGTATCAGCCTGCGGGGTCTGCATGCCGGCACCCAGCTGCGCGAGGAAGGTGAAGTTACGGCCGTTCAGCGGAAGGTTGTTGACCTCCTGCTCGCCGATCACCTGGCCCACCGAAGCTTCTTCGGTCTGCAACAGCGGGGGCGCGGTGTTGACTTCGACGGTCTCCGTGGCAGCACCCAGCTTGAGTGTCAAGTTCACCTGCAGAACCTGGGCGACGCTCACATCGACCTTGTTTTGCGTCAGCTTGGCGAAACCGGAGGCGGTCACCGTGATGGAGTAGTGGCCGGCTCGCACGGGAGAAAACGTGTAGCTTCCGCTCGCGCTGCTTTTGGTTTCAAGCGTGGTGCCCTGGTCGACATTCAGCAGGGTGACTTGTGCATTCGGCACAACGGCACCTGTCGTGTCCAGGACGGTTCCTGTGATAGCGCCTTCGTCCACCTGGCCAAATGCGTCGCGCGGAGCGACCAGGAATAACCCCAAGGTCGCCAGGACGACGTAGCTGAGTACCCTCAAGCGACAAAATGTGCTGCGCGCACGGCCCATCCAAATACCCTCCGATCTGCTTGCTTCTTGTTTTTTGTGTACGTCTCCCGGGGAAAACCTGAAGCGTGTTTCAAGATCCCTGTAAACGGTTACTTTTTGATGGGTGGAAGCGTATTCGATTTTCATGATCTTTGTCAACCAAAAGGTGGAGATGGAATTTTGGGCCGGATTTGCCCTGCAATCCTGGGTTTGACGGCAAGATTGAGGGGGGTCTTGGGTCGATCTCGGTAAATCGGTTTTCTGTTCAAGATAACGTTTCCGGGAGGCGAGGCGGGAGTGTCGGATTCTTCCCTGGACAGCGATTGGGATACCCCTCCCGAGACGTCGCCGTGGACTCGCATTCAGACCGGCCGGGTGCGCACCTCCGCCCCGCCCGGATCCTCGAGAACGGGTGCTATCATTCGAACATTCTTGCCGTAACAGCAGCGTTCCCTTCTCAGAGATGGCTCGATCTGGAAACCAAACCGCAGTTCCCCTCCCTTCCCGTCGAGCAATTCTGAAGAGCCTGGCGATGGCTCCGGGCTTTTTTCGCGTGGCGCCGTTGCTGGGAGCGATTGCGCCCGCCCGGTTTCTTCCGGAAGCCGACAAGACTTCAGCGCCTCTTTTGGAGACAAGGTTTGTCCCGCACTATCCGGCGCAGTCTCCACTGGCCGATGTGATGACTCGCATCGCTCCGGGTTCGGATGAGTACCTCACCGAGAGATTCGCAGCGGAGATTGAAGTCATCCTGAAGGACTGGGGCAAACGGATGATCGAGTCCCCAGTCGCAATCTCCTCGATTAAGCCTGCGCTCGATCCGGCGATTCAGTCCACCGATTGGAAGATCGCGGGGAAAAAGACTCTGCGCTCCGCGTATGGACTGAACGTCGCTCGCCAACAATTTGACGGTGCGACTGCTGTGGGCCGGGATGCTTGCCTGACCGCACTCGACCGCTGGATGGATAGGCCGGGAAAAGTCGAAACTGCGGAGTTTGAGATCTTTGGAATCAACACTGTGAGTTCTTCGCCAGTTTCCGTGCGCATCGAACTGCGATACGACCTGGTTCTGCTTCGCTCCAAGGAACATCGCGAGGAGCGTGTGGGCACGTGGCGCATGGATTGGACGCAGGACGCGGACCGTTCGTGGATCGCCCATCGCTGGGAGGCAGGCGAGGAGACTGTGTCCTCGGCGAGCGGGCCTGTTTTTGTTGATGTAACCGAGCGCGCGCTCGGCGATGTCCTTTCCTATCGCAAGCAGCTCCTCAATGGAGCGGACTACTGGCGCACGGTGCTCGATGGCGCGGTGGGAGTTGATGTCTACTGCAACAACGGCATCGCCGCCGGAGACTACGACAACGACGGCTTTGACGATCTTTACGTGTGCCAGCCCGCAGGTCTGCCCAACCGGCTTTACCGAAATGGGGGCGACGGCACGTTCGAAGACGTGACCGAGAAGGCCGGCGTGGGAGTCCTGGACAGTACTGCCTGCGCACTATTTGCCGATTTCGACAACCGCGGACTCCAGGACCTGCTCGTAGTCTGCGCAACGGGGCCAGTTCTCTTCGTCAATCGTGGAGATGGCACCTTCTCGCTGAAGCGGGACGCGTTTCAATTCACTCATCCGCCCCGGGGCTCCTTTACGCACGCTGCAGTTTGCGACTACGACCGCGATGGCCGACTGGACATCTACTTCTGCACCTACATGTACTACCTGGGGCTCGACCAGTATCACTACCCCATTCCCTACTACGACGCGCGCAACGGCCCGCCCAACATCCTGGTGCACAACGAGGGCGGGGGCAGATTCGTCGAGACGACGGAAGCAGCCGGCATGAACGCGGATAACGATCGGTACAGTTTTGCCTGCGCCTGGGGCGATGCCACGAATGATGGCCTGCCAGACCTCTTTGTCGCCAATGACTTTGGTAGTTCACAGCTCTATCGGAATAACGGCGACGGAACCTTTCGGGTGGCCTCGCGCGAATCGAACGTCGAGAGCGTAGGCGCGGGCATGGGTTGCAGCTGGTGTGACTACGACAACGACGGACACCAGGACGTCTATGTGCCCAGCATGTGGGAGGCGGCCGGACAACGGGTCGCTAATCAGCCGCAGTTTCACCATGACGCCTCTCCCGGCATTCGCGAGTTGTACCAGCGGCATGCCAGGGGAAACGCTCTTTACCGCAATCGAGGAGACGGGCGCTTTGAGAACGTGGGCCAGGACGCCGGTGTGGCCATGGGACGCTGGTCGTGGTCCTCTGACTTCTGGGATATGGATCACGACGGGCACGCTGACCTGTACGTGGCCAATGGATACTTATCGGAGCCTGATCAAGACGACCTTGCTGGTTTCTTCTGGCGGCAGGTGGTGGCGAAGTCTTCTGAGGATGCGACTCCTTCCCTGGCCTACGAACACGGCTGGAACGCCATCAACGAACTGGTCCGCTCCGACCACACATGGCACGGCCGGGCCCGGAACGTTCTGTTCCTGAACTGTGGGGAGGGGAGATTCGCCGAGGCTTCCGGAGCCGTCGGCCTCGACTTTCTGGAAGACAGCCGCTCCTTCGCGCTCGTCGACCTGGATCACGATGGCAGGCTCGAAGTCGTCTTGAAGAATCGCAATGCGCCGCAGATTCGCGTGCTACATAACGTCATGCAGGAGATTGGCGGGTCCCTGAGCTTCCGCTTGCGCGGGACGAAGAGCAATCGCGATGCGATTGGCGCGGCCATCACCGTGGAAGCCGCAGGACTTCGACAGACAAAGTATCTGCAGGCCGGATCCGGCTTCCTTGCGCAGCATGCGAAAGAGCTGTTCTTCGGGGTGGGCGAAGCAACCGGCGGAATCCGCGCGCAGATCCGATGGCCCAGCGGCCTGGTGCAGACCTTCGATAATGTACCCCCTCGCCACCGGATTCTGATCGAAGAGGGCGATACCACATACAAGGCCACGGCCTTCTCCGCGGCGCCGGTCGCATTCAAGCAACCTGCAGCCCCGGCAAAGATTGAGGCAATGCCGCTGGATACGGAGACCTGGCTCATCCAGCCTCTCAAGGCGCCGACCTTTTCCCTTTCAGCGATCGATGGCACGGTTCACGATCTGAACTCGCAGGGCACAAAACGCCTGCTGGTCTTCTGGTCCCACAAGAGCGGGAAGAGCATCGATTTGTTGCGGCGCATTCAGCAGCGGCAGGCTGAATTGCGATCGGCGGGACTGCAGGTCCTGGCGATCGGCGTCGATGATCCCCAAGACCATGATCAGGCGCGCGCACTGGCGGCCGGCGAAAAATTCAGCTTCCCGGTTCTTCTCGCGACGTCCGACGTCGCGGGAATCTACAACCTCATCTACCGTTACATGTTCGAGCGACGCCGGGATATGCCTGTGCCGCTGGCGTTCCTTCTCGATCAAGAGAACATCATCGTGAAGGCGTATCAGGGCACATTCGATCCGGCCCGACTCGTTCCCGATCTTTCCTTAATTCCCGTTACCGCTTCGGAACGGAAGCATTTAGCCTTACCTTTTCCGGGTGTGGTCATCGACGACAGGTTCGTTCGCAACGACTTCACCTACGGCGTAGCCATGTTTCAGCATGGGTATTTCGAGCAGGCCGCCGAGTCGTTCCGGCAGGTTCTCGCCAGCAAGCCCGACAACGCCGACGCCTATTACAACCTCGGGACGCTGAGCCTGCGCCAGCACAACCTGGAACAGGCACGCACCTACCTGGAGAAGGCCGTCAAGCTGCAACCCACCTACCCGGAAGCCTGGAACAATCTGGGAATGATCGCGGCCGAACTGAAGAACTTCGAGGAAGCAATCGACTCGTTCAATCGCTCCTTGGCGCAACGCCCGAACTACGCCATCGCGCTGCTCAACCTCGGCAATCTCTATCGCAAGCAGAAGGTCTTCGACAAGGCCAGCGACAGCCTCAACCGCGCCCTCGCTCTGCTTCCCGATGACCCGGAGATCAACTACAGTCTGGGGATGCTCTATGCTCAGCAGAACCAGATGCCGCAGGCGATCCAATACCTTCAGCGAGCCGTCGAGCTGCGACCTGACTACCGTGAGGCCCTGAACAACCTGGGCATCGTCTTCGTGCGGCAGCAGGACTTCGTTCAAGCCGAAGAACAATTCAAGACCGGAATCCGTCTATCGCCGCAGTTCGATCAGTCCTATCTCAATCTCGCGCGCCTTTACGTGCTGCAAAATGACAAGGAGCGAGCACGCCAGGTTCTGCGCGACTTGCTGCAGGTACAACCGCAGAACCCAAGCGCGAAGCAAGCTCTGGAATTGCTACAATGACCCCTACCGTGCCAAGCCAAAAGGTGACAAAACGCACTACGCGGCGGTGTCAGAGCGCAATCCTCACAAAAGTTGTCCATCTTGTGTTGATTGGGATCGCGTGCGGGGCCCCCTCGCTTGCCCAGAAGCACGTTTCAGACCCCAACGCACCTCTCGCTCAGATTGAATCGCTGATCAGCCAAAACCGTATGGAAGAGGCGCGGGCAAGGACCATGGAGGAGTTGGGCCGAAATCCTTCTAATGTTGACGCCTACAATCTGCTCGGCATGATCCAGGCAAATCTTCAGGATTTTCAGGGCGCAGAGGAATCGTTCAAGAAAGCGCTTCAACTGAAACCGTCGTCCACCAGAGCGCGTAACAACCTGGGTGGACTCTATGCCGCCGAAAAGAAAGCGGATCTCGCGGAAAAAGAATTTCGCGAAGTACTCAAGGAGGATCCAGCGAATCGCGACGCGCATTACAACCTGGGAGTTCTGCTGATGCTGAAGGGCGCGCCTGCCCTTGCCGTCGCGCAGTTTCAACAAGTACATCCCGCTGATCCTCCCACGCGCCTGCAACTGGTCCGCGCCTACTTCGCAAGCAAACAGACGGCGCTGGCCTTGCGCGAAGCCGCAACGCTCTCTTCGGAGCAAGAGAAGAATGTTCAGGTCCACTTCTCGTTGGGAGTGCTCCTGGCTTCAGAGAAGCAGTACAAGCCAGCCCAACTGGAACTGGAAAAAGCCGATGCCCTGCAACCCGGCACCTTTGAAATTCTCTTCAACCTCGGCGAGGACTTGTATCGCAGCGGCGATCTCGGTGCCGCCCAGGCCGTCCTCGCGCGAGCCCTGCGCGCCCGGCCTGATTCGCCCGAGACCCTTTACCTGATGGCGCAGGTCGACGTGGACCAGTCACGCCCCCTTGACGCTCTTGACCTGCTCATCCGCGCTCGTAAGGCTGACCCCCAAAACATCGACATCGTCTTCCTCATGGCGCGCATCAGCATGTCCCAGGATTACTTTGAAGATGCCATTCCCCTGCTGGAATCAGGCCTGAAGTCCGCACCGAGCCGCCCCGACCTGCTCGCCGCCCTCGGCGAAAGCTACTTCATGGCTGGCCAATCCGAAAAGTCCATCGAGATCTTCAACAAGCTGATCGAAGTAGAGGGTTCCGCCCGTTCCTACGCCTTTCTTGGCCTCTCCTACCGCAATCTCGGCCGCTTCGACGAAGCCATTCAGCAGTTCCAACAAGGCCTGAAACTGGATCCGAAGAATGCCCTGTGCCTCTTCAATCTCGGATACATCGCCGCGCGTCAGGGAGATGCGGCCGGGGCGGAAACCTATCTGCAAAAAGCCCTGCAACTAAAGCCCGACTTCGCTGACGCTCTCCTGGAACTGGCAAACCTGCGCATCGCCGCACAGAAACGCCAAGAGGCCGCCGAGCTTCTGCGCCACTACGTCAAGGTAAGCCGCGATCCGGCCACCGGCTACTACAAGCTCGCCATGATCGAGCGTGCCCTTCACGACACGGCTGCCGCCGAGCGCGACCTGGCCATCTTTAAGAATGTCTCCCGGTCGGCGCCCTCTTTGTCAGGTCCGTTTCCTTATCAACACCTCTTCGACTTTCTTGACAACCGCTCGCAGCTCGCCGCCTCCGATCGCCGTCAGCTCGACATTAGCCAGCTCACCGAACGCATCAAACAGCACCCCGATCAGGCCGAGGACCTGTATCTTCTCGCCGAGGCTTACCTCAGCGACGGCAAACTCGAGAATGCGAAAGACACCGTCGCGCAGCTCGATAAGGCCAGCGATGGCGATTACCGCACCCTTACCGGCACAGGCGTTCTGCTCGCTCGCTATCACCTCTACGATGCGGCAATCGAGCACTTTCAGGCCGCTCTTAAGATCAACCCCAAGGCCGATGACGTACGGTTCGATCTCGCCGATGCTCTGTTCCGCGCGCACCAGTACCCGCAGGCGCTCGAGGCCGCCACGCAAGTTTCGCCTGAGGGCCAGAAAGACGAAGCCTACCTGGCGCTCCTCGGCGATATCTACGCGCATACGGGTGACACCCAACGCGCCTCCGCCATCTACCGCGACGCCATCGCCCGCAATCCTGACAATGATCAGGATTACCTTTCCCTGTCCCTCATTCAGCTCCGCGTCGGCGATCGCAACAGCGCCAAAGAGACTTTGCTGAAGGCGCAGCAGCGCGTCCCCGGATCCGGAAAGATCTACTGGGGCCTCGGCCTGCTCTCCGCCGCCGACGGCAACGACGCTCAGGCAGCCCAGCAGTTCGAGCGCGCCGTCGATCTGCTACCCGAGTGGCCAGGCGGCTACTCCACGCTGGGCGTCTTCTACTTCCAAAGCGGCCAGTTCGAGAAGGCCAAAGAGGTCCTCAATCGGTTCAAAAACAGCACCGTCGGCGGTGCGCTCTATATCAGCCGCATCGAGCAAGCGCTCGATCAGGCTGCCGCTTCCCCCAACCCGCACGCACAAGCAATGAATACTGAAGCGCGTGAGCAGTTCCTCCGCATCGCGCTGTCGCTCGCGGATCGAACCCTATGATCGCTTCCTTCCTCCGTCGAGGCGCGCTGGTCCTTCTTGCCTCTCCCATCGTGCCGCCTTCCGGCCCTTCGCAAGCCGCCCCCAAAAGCGCCGAGGCGTTCATCCCCGTCCGCTTCACTGACATTCGCCAGTCTGCAGGCATTACGTTTGTCCAGGACTCTACTCAGACAGACGAGAAATATTACCTGGAGACCATGGGCACCGGCGTCGCCTTTCTTGACTACGATCAGGACGGCTTGATCGATTTGTACTTTGTGCAAAGCGCCGCAACCGAGGCCTACAAGCCCGCTCATCCGTTGCGCTCAGCCCTCTATCGCAATAACGGAGACGGCACTTTCACGGACGTGACGGAGAAGGCGGGCGTGGGAGGCGAGGGCCACTACGGACAGGGCGTTGCCGTCGGAGACTTCGACAACGATGGCTACCCTGACCTTTACGTCACCGGCTACGGACGAGCCATCCTGTATCACAACAACGGAAACGGCACCTTCACCGACGTAACTGCAAAGGCGGGCGTCGCGGATGAAGGACAATGGTCCACCAGCGCCGGCTGGTTCGATTACGACAAGGATGGTTATCTCGACCTTGTCGTGACCAACTATCTGGACTGGAGCCCGAAGAACAATCTCTGGTGTGGAGAAAAAAAGCCCGGCTATCGCTCCTACTGCAATCCGAACAACTACAAGGGGCAGAAGACCAGGTTATTTCACAATAATCATGATGGCACCTTCACCGATGTCAGCCTCAAGTCCAGCGTGGGGGTTCCGGAGTCGAAAGGCATGGGTGTCGTCTTGGCGGACTTCAACGGCGACGGATGGCCCGACATGGCCATCGCCAACGATACCTGGCCCAACTTCCTCTTCGAGAACAATCACGACGGTACATTTACGGATGTCTCATTGATCTCAGGCCTGGCCGCCAGCGAGGACGGCCGGTACGAAGCAGGAATGGGCATCGACGCCGCAGACGTGGACGGCGATGGCCTTCTCGACGTCTATATCACGCATCTGGACTTCGAACTGAACCGTCTGTATCACAACAATGGCGACGCCACCTTTACCGACTTCACCTACAGTTCGGGAATTGGCAACAAAGCCATGCTGCTGAGCGGAGTCGCAGCCAAATTCATTGATTATGACAATGACGGATGGCCGGATATCGTTCAGGCCAATGGGGCCATGGTCGATAACGTCGCTCTCTATCACAGCCTGGTCTCCTATAAGGAGCCGTTGCTGATGTTTCACAATACCGGAGGCGGGCACTTCGAAAAGTCTTCCGACGCTTTGGGAGCCGACTTCACGCGCCCCGTGGCTGCGCGCGGCCTTGCCACCGCAGACTTCTTCAATGATGGAACGATGGGCATCGCGGTGAACTGTCGCGGAGAGTCACCCGAACTGCTGCGCAATGACGGAGCAGCCGCCAACCACTGGATTGAGATACTGCTGATCGGGACTCAATCGAACCGCGACGGAATCGGCGCTACGCTCAAGCTCAAGGCCGGTGATATCACCCGCATCGACCAGGCCAAGGGGGGAACGAGTTACATGTCGTCCAGCGATCCACGGATCCACTTTGGGCTCGGCAAGCGCACAAAGGTCGACTCGCTCACGATCACATGGCCAAGCGGCCGGGTAGATCACCTCGCCGATCTTCACGCCGACTCCATCATCGCGGTCAAGGAGGGCCAGGGAGTTGTCCCTCACGCCTTCCCCAAGGTGGCGCGAAAATGATCTTGAGCAGGTTTACAATCAACCCCGATACAGCAGAAAGGCAGACTGCATTCCGATAATGATTCCCAGGCGGCGCTTCCTCGGTTCTTCCATGTTCCTGCTCGGCGGTTCGTTGCTCGATGTACTGACCACCCCCCTGTGGCGCTGGAATCGCAACGTGGTGCAGGCTGCAGTCTCCGGCGCGCCCTCATCTCCGGTGCAATTCATCGATGTCGCGGAGAAGGCCGGACTGCACACTCCCAACGTCTGGGGAGGGGTCGACAAGAAGCGCATCATCATAGAGACGAAGGGCAGCGGCATCGCCTTCTTCGATTACGACCAGGACGGCTGGCTCGACATCTACCTCACCAACGGCAGCCGGCTCGGGGAACACTGGCCCAAGGGCAAGGAGCCCACCACTCATCTTTACAAGAACAACCGTGACGGCACGTTTACAGACGTGACCGAGAAGTCGGGGCTGGGCCGCTCCGGCTGGCAGACCGGCGTCTGCGTCGGAGACTACGACAATGATGGATGGGATGACCTGTTCTGCACGTTCTGGGGACACAACATCCTCTTCCACAACAATGGCAACGGCACATTCTCTGATGTCACACACAAAGCCGGCCTGACTCAGCCAAAGGGCCGCTGGGGCACGGGCTGCACCTTCCTGGACTATGATCGCGACGGGCATCTCGATTTGTTTGTCTGCAACTTCGTCAAGCTGGATCCAGATGCCCCGATCGATCTCAACAGCCTCGCCTTCTGCCAGTGGAAGGGTGTGCCCACCATGTGTGGCCCCCGCGGCCTTCCCGGCGATATCAACATCCTCTACCACAACAACGGGGATGGAACCTTCACGGATGTCACCGAAAAAGCCGGGATCCACAAACCCGGACCGCGCTATTCCATCACTGCCGTGTCCTATGACTTCGATAACGATGGATGGCCTGACATCTATGTCGCAGTGGACTCGGAGCCGAGCATTCTCTTCCAGAACAACCACGACGGAACTTTCACCGACATTGCTGTCATTGCGGGTTGTGCTTATAACGACGATGGCCACGAACAGGCTGGCATGGGTATCGGTGTTGCGGACTACGATTGCGACGGCTGGTTCGACATCTTCAAGACCAACTTCGCCGACGACACGAGCGACCTCTACCACAACAATGGAGACGGCACCTTCACGGAACTCTCCTTCAACTCGGGCGTGGGGATCAACAATAAATATGTAGCCTGGGGTTGCGCCTTCGTCGACTACGACAACGACGGCTGGCCCGACATCATTCAGGTAAACGGGCACGTCTATCCGGAGATCGACCACTATAACTTCGGCGAGACCTTCAAAAATCAGCGGCTGGTCTACAAGAACCTGGGGAACGGCAAGTTCAAGGATGTCTCTGCGGAGATGGGCCCGGGCATTACCGAGCGGTTTTCAAGCCGCGGCGCGGCGTTTGGCGATTACGACAATGACGGCGGCATGGACGCGCTGATTCTCAACATGAACGACCTGCCCTCTCTGCTCCACAACGAGGGCGGCAACAAGCAGAATTGGATCAAGCTGAAGCTGATCGGAACCAAGTGCAACCGGACAGCCATCGGCGCACGCGCCCGCGTCATCACCGGGAAACACACTCAGATGGATGAGGTGCACAGCGGCACCAGCGTGATGTCGCAGAGCGATCTGCGCCTTCACTTCGGACTGGGTGCCTCCGAGATCATCGATGCCATCGAGATCAAGTGGCCGACCACGCAAAAAATCGAGCGCTTCACCCAGGTCAAGCCCAACCAGATCCTCACGATTCGCGAGGGCGACGGAATTATCGCGACCTTCAAACCGCCGCGTTAAGGGTGGACTGCGTCCGCGCTGCTTCCCTTCACCAGGAACTGCTTGACCTCGCGGCGCTGGCGTTCGATCTCCGCTGCCTGCTGCTTGTCCAGTTCTTCGTGGATCGCGAACTCCCGGTTGGCCTTCTCTTTCTCACCCACCCGATCGTAGGCCAGGCCCAGGCGGTAATGCGCCTCGGCAAGCTGCGGATCTGCCTCGATAGCCTTGGAATAATCTGCGATCGCGCCCGCGCTGTCACGGCGGGCAACGTTCAGATTCCCCAGTTGCAAATAGGCATCGGCGCACCTCGAATCCAGCGCGACTGCCTGGTTCAGAAGCTCCTCCACCCGCGCCAACACCTGCGGATCCGAGGACCGTCCGCTCTGCTTCCAGATCGCCATCGCATCGTAGTAACTTGCCAGCGGATTCTGCGGACGGCGCTTCACAAAATTCGACAATTTGTCCTCGGCGCAGGCCAGCGGATCAGGGCTGGCGATCGTCACCTTGCCAAGAAAAAGGTAGGCTTCGTCCGCATCCGGATTCAGCGTGGCGGCCCGGCAAAGAGTTTTGGCCGCGTCCTCATAGAGCGCGCACGCAAACAGCGCGGCGCCCAACGCGGTCGTCATCCGCGCCGATTGCGGGTACTTGTGCGCGCCGGCCTGAAATACGTCCTTGGCCTGCCAAATCGCCCGGTGCCGCAGCAACTCGGACCCCCACGCGAAGTAGTTCTCCTCGCTGCCGTCCCGGCGCACGGCTTTCTCAAACTCCTGCACCGCGGCGATCGGATCTCCGAGTTTCTCGTCCAGTTCGCCTGCCACACGGAGCCGCTCCCCGGTCTCTTCCTTGGCCAGGAGTTCCCCAACCGCGCGGCGCGCCGACTTCACATCGCCCCTGGCCTCAAGTGATGTCGCCTCTTTCAACGCCGGATCGGCGATCGCCGTTTCCGTGCCCTGCAGACGCACCGTATCACGCGTGAGCGCTTCACTGGTCCGCAGGATGGTATCCGAGCCGTGCCCGCCTGCTGCCGTCCAGTCCGTGACCGCGGCAATGGTGAAGCTCGGCGTATCGCTGAACTCCATTGCCTGCGCGGCGAGGCCCCCACTCGCGCCACCCTCCTTCAAGATCAACACCAGCGGACGCGCAGGCGCCCCACTCCTCGATCCGACCACCAATGAGACGTCTTCACTGGCAAAAGCGCCACTGGTCGCCCGCACCCGATATTCTCCCGCCACCGCCGGCGAGAATTGAAATTCCCCGCTGCTCGAGGATGTCGTCGCCGCCCCCTCCGTAGCCCCCTTGCGCTCCAGTCGCACCGTTGCTCCGGACACCGGATTGCCCGAACCGTCTCGCACCACGCCACGCACGGTTTCAACTGTAGCCGCAGCCTGGCTGCTCTGCGCCGCGCAATGCCCTCCGCCTGAAGCAACAAGCAAGCCCGTCCCCACAGCGATCGCAGCCAAAAGCTTTACCGTTTTCACCCTCAGCCATCCATTTGCTCGCGCAGTCTTCACCGCCGTAGTTTGTCCCTCGCGCATCAACCCACATTGTAGGCCTCTCGCTTAAGTAACCCCAACATCCCGCTCAGACGCCCAAAGTCCTCGCCCCTTCCCAATTCCGTCCAGTATCCTTCTTGGCGATGGTCAATTTAGCTCCCATGAGGTGCTGAGTGCCAAGGGCAAGTCAGTCGTTTTCTGTTGTACTTGGAGTCTTGTTTTTAGCCGCAACCACACAAGCGAAATCCACCGCACAAGCCCCGCAAAGGCCGGGATTCGTGCGGCTCGACCGGGTCACCGCTTCCCGGCCGCTCCCTAACGGAATCGAGATTCACTCCGGGCCCGCCGTGCTCCAGATCACCGCCCTTCGCGACGATGTTCTTCGCATGCGCGTCGGCCCTGCCGGCCAGCTGCCGGAAGACGCCTCCTGGGCTGTTCTTCCCACTGCGCGCACGTCCAGCGTCAATGTCACCCAGGAAACCTCGAACGGCACCACCGGATTCAAAACCGCCAAGCTGCGCATCGCCATCCATCGCGATCCACTCGAAATCCGGATCACGGATCTCGATGGCCATGTCATTGCCGAACAGTTTCCCGATCGCCCCATCGAATACCACGGCGCCGCCTTCCGCGTGTACATGCGCTCTCCCTTCGACGAGCACTACTTCGGCCTCGGCGATAAGCCCGGCCCGCTCGATCGCCGCAACGAGGCATTCAACGACTGGAACACCGATGCCTTCGGATGGCAGGAATCCACCGATCCCATATATAAGTCCATCCCCTGGTTCCTCACCTTCCACCAGGGCGTGGCCGCCGGCATCTTCCTCGACAACACCTGGCGCGCCTCCTTCGATTTCAACAAGGAGTACCGCGACGCCTACTCCTTCGGCAGCGAAAACGGTCCGCTGGACTGCTACATCGTCTACGGACCCGAGCCTAAATCCGTAGTCCAGTCCTGGACCTGGCTCACCGGGACGACGCCGATGCCGCCTCTCTGGGCCTTCGGCTATCAGCAGTCACGATACAGCTACTATCCTGAGGCCGAGGTCCGGCGTATCGCCGCGCGGCTACGCAGCGAGCACATTCCCGCTGACGTTATTTGGCTGGACATCGATTTTCAGCTCAAGAACCGTCCCTTCACCGTCGATCCGGAGCGCTTCCCCACCTTCGACCAGATGATCAAAGATCTGCGCGCGCAGCATCTGCGCACCGTGGTCATCACCGACCTCCACATCGCCGATCTGCCCAACTCCGGCTACAAGCCCTACGACGAGGGAGCGGCCGGTGATCACTTCGTCAAAAATCCCGATGGCTCCACCTATGTCGGTGTCGTGTGGCCCGGCAAAGCCGTGTTTCCTGACTTCACCCACCAGCCCTCGCGCGAGTGGTGGGGCACCCTCTACGCCGACTTCGTCGCCAAAGGTGTGGCGGGCTTCTGGAACGACATGAACGAGCCCGCCATCTTCGAGGTTCCCTCCAAAACCATGCCCGACAACGTGCAGCACCGGATCAAGGAACCGGGCTTCGCCAGCCGTAACGCCAACCACCTCGAGATCCACAACGTCTTCGGCATGCAGAACACTCGAGGAACCTACGAAGGTCTCCTGAAGCTGCAGCCGGATAACCGCGCCTTCGTCATGACGCGGGCCAGCTATGCCGGCGGCCACCGCTATGCAGCCACGTGGACCGGCGACAACTCGGCCACCTGGAATCATCTGCGCCAGACCATCCCCCAGTTGCTCAATCTCGGCCTTAGCGGCTTCTCCATGGCCGGAGCGGATGTGGGCGGATTCGCCGGATCGCCGCAACCGGAGCTGCTCACGCGCTGGCTCGAGCTGGCTGCCTTTCAGCCCATCGATCGAGATCACACCGCCAAAGGCACCAACCCGCAAGAACCGTGGGAAAACGGCACTCCCGAAGACCTCGATCTGCGGCGTCACTACATTGAAGAGCGCTACCGCCTCTTGCCTTACATCTACACCACGGCCGAGGAGATGAGTCGAACCGGCGTACCCATCATGCGCCCGCTCTTCCTGGAGTTTCCAAACGCAGCTTCCGGCCAGCAGGCGGTTGACCCCACCATCGATAACGAGTTTCTCTTCGGCCCCGACCTGCTCGTTGCCCAGGGTCAGTACCCGGATGAAGTCGACGATCTCTTCGTCAGCTTGCCGCCAGGCGGCTGGTTCGACTACTGGAGCGGCGCCCGCATCGACGGCACCGGATCGCGCCGCAACATCGACAACTCCGTAAGTCCTCCGACTGGGGTCCACCTGCACCGCAGCCTGGCAACCCTCCCGGTCTTCGCGCGCGCCGGCGCCATCGTGCCCCAACAGCCCCTCGTCCAAAGCACTGAAGAGAAGCCGGAAGGCCCGTTGACCTTGCGGGTCTATCCTCCGGATGCCTTCAACCAGGACTGCAAGGGCAGCATCTACGTCGATGACGGCACCACCTTTGCCTTCCGCAACAACGCGTTTCATCGCGAAAACTTCACCTGCCGCCTGACCCCCCAGGGGCTGATCGTTGCCGTAACCGCGGCTGAAGGAACTTATCCGCCCTGGTGGAAGCTGCTGTCCGTGGAAGTCTATGGCGCAGGCAAGGCCGCAGCCGAGGCCAGCTACTCCGCCCTCGACGGCTCCGGCAGCGCCAACCTCTCCACCAGCTACGATCCTGAACACCACCGCATCACAGCCCTGGTGCCTGACAATGGAAAGGGTGTGGAACTGAAGTTGTCCTATTAACCATGTTTCGATTCCTGAAACCATCCGCGGCTGCCATCGAGACCACGATCGCGGCCGCGCGCAGTCTTCCCGCCTCCACGCCCGCGCTTCTTACGCTTCTTGACGGGCCAATCGCTCCGCAGCCGCCTCGCGGATTCGTCCACGACGTTCGCTGCACCGAGCTCGGCCGGGGACGTGAGATCTTCGAACGCGCGCGCACTGCCCTCTCTGCCTGGGTTCCCTTCGACCTGGGCTGGGTACGGGTGGCCAACCCTGACGTTCCTGTCCGCGCCGGAAGTATCGTCGCCGTCCAGGCGCATACCCTCGGTCTCTGGTCTTTGAACCTCAGCCGCATCACCGAAACCGTCGATACCCCCCAGCTCTTTGGATTCATCTACGCCACAACCCGCCTGCACGTGGAAATGGGCCGGGAGCGGTTTCTCCTGGTGTACGATCCCGCTACCGAGTCGGTCACGTATCTCCTCGAAGCCATCTCCCGCCCGCGTCATCCCCTGGCAATGCTCGGGTACCCCTTCGCACGACTCATGCAGCATCGCTTTGCGATCGAATCACACCTCCGCCTCCGCGCCGTTGTCAATGGGGAGTAGAGATTGCTGTTGGTACTGATTGCCTACCGACGCGATCAGACGGCGGAACGCGCATAACTGCAGACTACGCGCGCATGCAGCCCACTCCTGTGAGGAATTCCGTCTGCACGCCCCTTCCCCTCGCGCACACTCAAAAATCCCCTCCCAGATCACCTTCCGATATGAATCCAGCGCCTCTCTTGTGATCTAAATCCCAAGCGGATCCCCGTGCCTCTCCTGAGCCCAAACATACGGTTGTGATGCAGCTCACAGCCGGTCGTATTTCAAGCTAGGTAACGTCTCTCTCGTCATTCGGCGAAATCCGCACGGCGCCACACCCTCGGCTGCACTTCGCCGATCAGGCAAGCGAGGAATCATGGGCAAAACCATCTGGGAATCATTGCAGGAAAAGGGATATAACCGCCGCCAGTTTCTGCAGCTTTGCGGCATGGCCGCGGCAGTGGCTGGACTGGACCGCACCGCCGCGGCCCAGGTGGCAGCAGCCTTTGAGAAGAAAGAAAAGCCTGCCGTATTGTGGATGCACTTCCAGGAATGCACCTGCTGCAGTGAGTCCTTCATACGCGCCTCTCATCCCATCGTCGCCGACGCGTTGCTCGATGTGCTGTCTTTGAATTACAGCGAAACGTTGATGGCGCCCTCCGGCTTCCAGGCCGAAAAGAGC
Source organism: Acidobacteria bacterium AB60 (assembly GCA_008682415.1). Lineage (GTDB taxonomy): Bacteria > Acidobacteriota > Terriglobia > Terriglobales > Acidobacteriaceae > Telmatobacter. Next base: position 499,370 of record VANK01000001.1, read on the forward strand.
CTAAAAGACACCATGGAGAAGAACAAGGGCAAATACATTGTCCTCGTTGAAGGCGCCGTCCCCACCGAACACAACGGCGTCTACTGCATGATCGGCGGCAAAACCGCGCAATCGATCCTGCAGGAGGTGGCAAAGGACGCGGCCGCTATCGTTGCCTGGGGCAGTTGTGCCTCCAATGGATGCGTGCAGGCGGCAAAGCCGAATCCCACCGGCGCCACCCCGATTCACAAGCTCGTTGACAAGCCGGTCATCAATGTCCCGGGCTGCCCGCCCATCGCCGACGTGATGATGAGCGTTGTAACTCACCTTCTGGTTCTGGGGCAGACTCCGGCGCTCGACTCCCTGGGACGCCCCCGGGAGTTCTACGGCCGCCGCGTGCACGACACCTGTTATCGCAGGCCCAACTACGACGCAGGGCTGTTCGTGGAGTCCTTCGATGACGAGAACGCGCGCAAGGGCTACTGCCTGTACAAAGTCGGCTGCCGCGGGCCCGTCACCTACAACGCGTGCTCGGTGGTCAAGTGGAATGAAGGAACCAGCTATCCCGTGCAATCCGGCCACGGGTGCATCGGGTGCAGCGAAGAGGGCTTCTGGGACAACGGTCCCTTCTACCAGCACCTGAATGCCTTCCCCGGGTTCGGGATTGAGAGCACCGCCGACACCATCGGCACTGCCGTGGGCCTCACCACGCTCGCGGGAGTCGCCGCACACGCCGTCGTCACCAACATCCGCAAGCACAAAGTCATCGCTGAAGTTCATGCCGAAGAGCAGAAGGAATCCTGAGACGCCATGGCACGCATCGTCGTTGATCCCGTAACCCGCATTGAAGGCCACCTGCGCATTGAGGCAGTGGTGGAAAATGGCGTCATCACCGACGCCTTCAGCGCCGGCACCATGATTCGCGGCCTTGAAAAGATCCTCATCGGCCGCGATCCACGCGATGCCTGGGCCATCACCGAGCGCGTCTGCGGAGTCTGCACCACCGTGCACGCCCTCGCCTCGGTCCGGGCCGTCGAAGACGCCCTCGGCATCGCCGTTCCTCCCACCGCTGAACTGGTCCGCAACATCATGCTCACCACCCAGTATGTGCAGGACCACGTCATCCACTTCTACCACCTGCACGCCCTCGATTGGGTCGACATCATCAACGCGCTGAAAGCCGACCCCAAAAAGACCGCGGACCTGGCCCAGTCTTTCTCCCGCTACGACCGCAACACAGCCGCGCACTTCGCCGAAGTGCAAAACAAAATCGAGGCCTTCGCCGCCAGCGGCCTCGGCATCTTTGCCAACGGCTATTGGGGACACCCCGCCTACAAACTGCCTCCTGAAGCCAACCTCCTCGCGGTGGCTCACTATCTCGATGCCCTGGAATGGCAGAAGGAGATCGTCAAGATCCATGCCGTCTTCGGCGGCAAGAACCCGCATCCCAACTACCTGGTCGGCGGCGTGCCCTGCTCCATCGATGCCGATGAGGTAGCGGCGATCAACTCGGAACGCCTCAATCTCGTCTCCAGCCTGATCACTCAGGCAAACGAGTTCGTGAACGAGGTCTACATCCCCGACCTGCTAGCCGTAGCCTCCTTCTATAAAGACTGGGCGAAGTATGGCGGCGGCCTCAAGAACTATCTCGCCTATGGCGAGTTCCCCACCAAGGGCTATGGGCACACCGAATCCTTCAGGTTCGCCCGGGGAGCCGTCATGGGCCGCGATCTCTCCACCGTGCACCCCGTCAATCCTCGCGACGCCCAGGAGATCAAGGAGTACATCGCCCACTCCTGGTATGCCTACGAGGGAGGCGATGCCACCGGGATGCATCCCTGGGCCGGCGAAACCAAAATCGCCTACACCGGGCCGCAGCCTCCCTTCGAAACCCTCGCCGGCTACGACAAGTACTCCTTCCTCAAGACCCCGCGCTGGAAGGAAAATCCCATGGAGGTCGGTCCCCTGGCGCGCCTGCTGGTCTCCTATGCCGCCGGTCACAATGACGTCAAGGAACTCGTAGGCATGGTGCTCGGCAGGCTCAACGTTCCCGTGGAGGCACTCTTCTCCACCCTTGGCCGCACCGCCGCCCGTGGCATCGACGCCGCCCTCGCCATGGTCTGGCTCAAAGACTTCTTCGGTCAGCTGATGGAACGCGTCAAGACCCGTGAGGTCTCCACCTTCAACAACGAAAAATGGGATCCAAAAACCTGGCCCGCGGAATGCGAAGGCGTCGGTCTCGTGGAAGCCCCGCGCGGCGCTCTCGCCCACTGGATCCGGATCAAAGACGGCAAGATCGACAACTACCAGCTCGTGGTGCCGACCACCTGGAACGGCTCGCCTCGCGATGCCCGCTCCCAGCGATCCGCCTTCGAGGAGTCGCTGATCGGCACGCCCGTCGCGCACATCGATCGCCCCGTAGAGATCCTGCGCACCGTCCACTCCTTCGACCCCTGCCTCGCCTGCGCCGTACACCTCTACGATCCGCAGGGCCGGCACCTCCACCAGGTCTCTTTCGAGTAAAGCGATGAGCACACCCTTCATCACGGTAAAACACGCGCACGACCACCCGGTCGAATATCGCCGCGTCTACGTCTGGGAGCTTCCCGTCCGCTTCTACCACTGGATCAACGCCGTCGCGCTCGTGGCGCTCTGCATCACCGGCTACCTCATCGGCGCCCCAATCCGCGCCTTCTCCGCCGTCGAAGCCTACCAGCAATATTGGTTCGGCTGGATCCGCTTCATCCACTTCGCCTGCGCCTACGTCTACGCCTTCAATTTCCTGGCCCGCATCTACTGGGGATTCGTCGGCAACAAGTACGCCCGCTGGAACAACTTCTTCCCGCTGACCAAGCGCCAGCGCGAGGAGATCGTCGACGTCATCAAGACCGACGTGCTCCAGACCAAGTTGCACGGAGCCATCTCCACCGGACACAACTCTCTCGCCGCCTTCATCTACTTCCTTACCTTCCTCGCCTTCTGCGCGCAATCCATCACCGGGTTCGCCCTTTACTCCAGCATGAGCAACTCCTGGATCCCGCGCCTGTTCACCTGGATCGTTCCTCTCATGGGCGGCGAAATGGGCGTCCGCTACTGGCACCACCTCTTTCTCTGGTTCTTTGTGGGTTTCATCATCGTCCACGTGTACCTGAGCTTCTACCACGACTACATTGAGGGACGCGGAACCATCTCCTCCATCGTCGGCGGCTGGAAGTTCGAACGCGAAAAGAGCGACGAATAAAGCAGCGGCTTCAGCCGCAGTCATCTTGCATTACGTGGAGGAGGCGCACCGTTGCCCTCGCACCCCGGAAAAACCCTGATCCTCGGACTCGGCAATATCATTCTTGGCGACGAAGGCGTAGGCGTGCACGTCGTGCGTTCCCTACTGCAGCATCCGCTCCCGCCAGGGGTCGAATGCCTCGATGGCGGAACCGGCGGCTTCGTCCTCCTCGAACCTCTGCAGCAGGCCGACCGCATCCTTCTCATCGACGCCACGGATGACGGAATGCCCGCAGGAACCGTCACCCGCACCAAGCCGCAGTTTTCCCGCGACTATCCCCCGACCATGACGGCTCACGATATCGGCGTGAAAGATCTCCTCGATGCCTTTTACCTCCAGGGCGGCAAGCGCGACGTGACCTTGTTCACCGTTAGCATCGACCCCCATCAGTCCATCTCCATGGAACTGACCGAGGAATGCAGCGGCGCGGTTGCCGTAGCTGTCCAGCAGATCCTGGAGGAATTGGCGTGCTCGGCCGCTGCCGCCTAAAAAGGGACCCGATCCTGCATCGCTTAGCGCACTCCGTCCGGCACCTCTTGCGATCTCGCTGGCGGCTTGATCTCTCGCGGCAATACCCCAATCTGCTGAAGAAAGCCCAGCTGATCGGTGAGCAGCCAGGAACGCACAATCTTCCCCTTCTCCAACGCAAAGATCGCCATGCCGGTGGTGGCGACGCTGTTGTGCGACGCCGGGTACCCGCGAAATGGACCATCCTGCTTCCCGGTAAGCTGCCACCGAACGGCCACGCGATTATCCTCGCCGACCATGTCTTGTATCTCGTAGTGAGCCCCACTCAGGCTGCTGCGAATCTGGCTGATCGTCGAAGCAAAAGCGCTCGGCCCCTTGAGCCCGCCAGGCCCTTGGTATTCCTCCGCAACCAGCGACGATAGCCGCTCCAGGTCGCCCTGGTTGAAACACTTCTCAAAGAGCTCGGTTACCGCCCGCTTGTTCGTGGCTTGCGGATCCATCCTGTTGCTGTTCCCTCCCCCAACTTCCTGGGGCTCAACTGCGCTCGTTGCCATCATCATCACCGTGAAGACCAACAGAATTCGAATCATGGACGCAGCCTACCAGCATCGAAAGAGTGGAAATTGTATGAATTCAACGCAAGCTCGCGAAGCCGCTCGAGTGCCTCCGCCGAACCACGGGATGCATACTGTCAACCCGTGCCCGGCGTTGGCTGCCATTGTGCGGTCGTTCACGATCGTTGAAACCATCTCGGAAAGAACCAGCACCCTTCTTCCCGAAACTGGCGTGCTTCTCGGAATTCGCTATAGCGGGTCCGCGGCCCTGCTTCGTAGTTCGTCCCCGCAGGAAGACCTTCCTGACTGGAGCATCACCGGGATTCGAGATTCTTCGCGCCGGATTTGCACATCGGCTGGCGGTGGACTCATTGTTGTCAATCTCCATGAAACCGGTGCGAGCCGCCTATTCGCCGCGCCCGTGCTTGAGCTGTACAACGTCACCGCCAGCCTTCGGGACTGGCTCCCCAACCCATCCTTTGAAGGTCTCCAGGCAAACCTCTCCCACGCACACGACAACCGCTCGCGCATCGCACGGATCGAGGATTTCCTGGCGGCGCAGAAAAATACGCGCCCCCCGGACACCATGGTTGAGGCCGCGATTCGCGCCATGCGCGCCGGACGCGGCAACATCGCGATCGCGCGGCTCGCGCAGCACATCGGAGTCAGCCAGGACCGGTTCGAAAAGCGCTTCCGTCGTGAGGTTGGAACCTCACCCAAACAATACTGCTCGCTTTTGCGCCTGCGATTCGCCTTGAACCTCTACCAGCCCGGACGAACCCTCACCGACATTGCCCACGCCGCCGGCTACTACGATCAGTCGCACTTCATCCGCGAGTTTCGCGCGGTCACCGGCGAGCCTCCTCTGAAATTCCTGCGCAGGTCGCAATACTGGTGATCATCAAGTCAGCCTGCGTCTCAAGCACGCCAACGCTGTCTATTTCGCCAGGGCGTCCCGGTTCTCCTTCGCCCAGTCACTATCAGCCGGCACCGCCTTCAGCGGCGGTCCTCCCTGCGTTCCGCACGCGCACGGCCCTTCCATCTTGGCCTCCGTCATGCATGAGCACGACTTGTCGCGCAGGCAGGCACACACATACACCATGCTCTTCTTGTCTTTGTCACCCTTGTCGTGCTTCCCGGGGGCGCCCGCATCGGCGGGAATGTAGGTCACGGAGAGAAGTAGCAGGCTAAAGGCGCAGGCAAGCGTATTGCGATACGTCATGGAGTCCCCTTCGACTCCACCTTCCCACTTCCCCGAAATCCGCGGCAATATCCACTTGCCCTTCTTCCGGCATGACCACTTCCACGCCGGCCACAATCACCTCCCAACCGCAAGTCCAACCGATCCGGGCCGAACGTCCTGGCCTAAGGGATCTTCGCGGCGCTCTCGATCGGTTCCACCCGGATCCTGCTGATACGCCTCTGATCCATCTCCACCACGGTCAGGCGCCGATCGCCGAAGTCCACAAACTCGCCTGTCCTGGGTATATGCCCCAGGCGCGTCAGCAAGAACCCGGCCAGCGTCTCAACGCCCCCGTCGCGGGGAAGGTTCCACTGCATCTGCGTCTCAAGGTCGCGCAGGTTGACCCCGCCGTCCAGCAGCACCACGCCTGTCGGGTTGGTGATCAGAGGGCGCGCCGGATCATCGAACTCATCCTCGATCTCGCCCGTGAGCTGCTCGATCGCATCCTCTGAGGTCACCAGCCCTACCGTCGACCCGTACTCATCCACCACTATCGCGATATGCCGATGCCGCTTTTGAAACTCGCGCATCAATTCCAGCGCCGACTTGGTCTCCGGCACCACCAGCACCTCGCGCATGATCTGGCTGATCCGCAGCAGCGCAAATGGAGTCGCCGGAACTCCCTGCACCCCTTGCGTCCGCTGCGGCGAACGGCGGAAGAACATCAGGCGCGAAAGGTCCTTGGAGTAGATCACGCCCACAATATTCTCCGGCCCGCGCATCTCGTCGTAGATGGGAACCCGCGAGTGCATCATCTCGATCACCCGCGCCGCTGCCTCCTCGATCGGCATGTTCGCCGGCAGAGCAAAGATCTTCTGCCGCGGGGTCATAATCTCCCGAACCGGCACATCGTTCAGCTCCAGTGCCCGGTGAATCAGCGTCTCCTGGAACCGCGGCAGAAGGCCGGTGCGCCGCGCAGCCGTAGCCAGCAGCTTCAGCTCCTCCGGCGAGTGAATCGATCCTCTTTCCGTCACCGGGATGTCAAAGCCCCGCAAAATCACCGATGCGGACCGGCTCAGCAACCGGACCGCCGGCCTCGCCAGCTTCATGAACAGGAGCATCGGCGGCGCTACCGCGACAGCAATCGCCTCGGAACGCCGTAACGCCAGCGACTTGGGCACCAGCTCTCCCGCCGTGACATGAAGGTAAGTGATCAGGCAGAAGCCCAGAACCACCGCCACCCAGGCCAGAATGTCCGCGAAAAGAGCCGCATGCGCCGGCGGATGAGGCAGCCAGCGCAGCATGTCCAGGATGCCCCCGGCCGCCAGCGGCTCCCCCACCCACCCCAGCGCCAGGGAACAGAGCGTGACCCCCAGTTGAACCGCGGGAAGGAAGTCGTCCAGCTCCCGTTGCAGCCGGCGCACCGCCCGCGCGCCCGGCACTCGCGATGCCAAAAGCTGCTCGATGCGGGTCTCCCGGACGGAAACCAGCGCAAACTCGGCCGCCACGAAGAAGCCGTTGGCCAGAATGAGGATGGCGACGGCGACACACTGGAGCAGCAGAAGCCCTTGCATCTCGCTGTGAGCATAGCATCTGCCGCTCGTTCTCCCCCGGAACCATCGCGGCGGAACCATTTCCCCGGCGCTTGCGTACTTGGGTCCTAGGTAATTGCCCTCGAATTGCAGGAAACAGTTAACAGAAGGCACAGTACGGCCGTCTTAGAGTCAGGGCAAATCAGCACGTTCAAGGTTGAGGAGCGGCGCGGGCCGCGGGAGGTAGTCGGTGGCAGCGCGACGGAAGAGGCGATTCTGGATCTGGCTGGCTGTGGTTGCGGTGGTGATCGTGGGCGCGGGCGGCATGGCCTTGGCCCGCATGGTCTCAGGGGGATCCATCGATCCCAACCGCATCGCCAAGGTCGCTCGCGGCGACGTCGCCCGTTCCGTGGTGGCCACCGGTAAAATTCAGCCCATCACCAAGGTCGAGGTCAAATCCAAGGCCTCCGGCATCGTCGAAAAGCTCTACGTCGACATCAATAATCACGTATCCAAGGGCCAGCCCCTGGCGCAGCTCGACGAGCAGGAGATTCGCGCTCAGGTCGACGCGCAACGGGCGCAGCTCTCGGCGGCCGAGGCCAACGTCGCCACCTTTGAGGCAAATATCGAGCAGGATCGCGTGAACGCCGAGGCTCCCGATCTGCCCATGTACAAGCAAACCCTGGATCGCAATCTCCAGATGGCCAAGGAGGGGGTGGTCAGCCAGCAGGCACTGGACAACGCCAACCGTGACTATCTTGCCGCACTCAACAAGCGCGACGGCGCCAGAGCCCAGATCGGCGTGGATACGGCCAAGCTCAAACAAGCCAAGGCCCAGGTGGCGCAGAGCCAGGCCAGTCTCAAGCAGTTGGAGGAACAACTGGCGTACACCACCATCACCGCCCCCATGGATGGCGTCATTCTCTCCCGCGACGTGGAGGTTGGAGCGGCCGTGAGCTCCATCCTCGTGCTTGGCTCCACTGCCACCCTCGTCATGACCGAAGGCGACACCACCCAGGTCTACGTGCAGGGAAAGGTCGATGAAGCGGATATCGCCCATGTCTACATGAACCAGCCCGCCCGCATTAAGGTCGAAAGCTTCCGCGATCGGGTCTTCAACGGGAAAGTCACCAAGATCGCCCCGCTGGGCGTCGAGAAAGACAACGTCACCACCTTCGAGGTGCGCGTCTCCATTGACAACCCAGGCGGCGAGTTGAAGGCCAACATGACCGCCAATGCCGAGATCCTCCTCGACGAACATAAAGGCGTGCTCACCGTCCCCGAAAACGCGGTGATGTATGACGCCCAGAAGAACGCTTCGGTCGAGATTCCCGACAAGAGCCAGAAGGAGGGCAAACGCAAGGTGCCCGTAAAGGTCGGGCTTTCCAATGGGTCCGTGACCGAACTCCTGAGCGGGCTCAAAGAAGGAGATCAGGTCGTCCTGCAGCAGTAAGCGGATTGCCTCACCGCCGGCGATTCCGCCGTTCGACGCTGGACAGGGCTGTTCGGAATCGAACACCGAAACGCCGCCGCCGCTTCAGACCGTGTACCGCAAACCTTCGCTTTTGTTGCGCAAGGTGACGAACGGCGGATTGGCTGCACGGGTGCTATCGGGAGGATGGATATGTGTTGCGATCGCCGCATCAGGTGGGAAATGACGGCGTCCGAAGTCAAACACAATCGCCGGCCCACGATTTTGGTCGACGATCTCTGCGTTGTGAGGAAAATGCCATGAGATATGCCATTACCGTAGCGGCACTCGCGCTGGCCGCGCTTCCGGCGCTGGCGTCCGAAGCCACCTTTGAGCGCAATCTTCAAGTCAATGGCCGCGTCGAACTCTCCGTCGCAACGGGCTCTGGCAATATCCACCTCACGCGCGGCTCGGGGAATCAGGTGCACATCTTCGGACGCGTCAAGTCGTCCAGCTGGGGCGGCGGAGAAGAGCGGGTCCATGACATCGCCTCCAATCCCCCCATCGAGCAAACCGGCAACATCATCCGCATCGGAAAGAATCACGACAACTGGCGTAACATCAGCATCGACTATGAGATCCAGGCACCCGAGGATTCCTTCCTCGAGGCCAGCTCGGGCTCCGGCGATCTAAACGATGAGGGCGTCGGCGAAAACGCCAAGCTCAGCACCGGCTCGGGAAACATCCACGCCAGCGGGCTTAAGGGCGCCTTTACCGTGAACACAGGCTCCGGGGACATTGTGGCCGAACAAAACGGCACCGGCGACGTCAGAGCGCAGACGGGCTCCGGCAACATCGAGCTCAGGAATCTCCATGGAGGCCTGCGCGCCGGCACCGGGTCCGGGGACATCAAAATCGGTGGCTCCCCCGCCGGGGAGTGGAAGCTCGAAACCGGCTCCGGCAATATCGAATTCTGGCCCGGAAACACCGGGTTGACCCTGGATGCCTCCACCGGGTCCGGCACCGTCCACTCTGACCACGAAATGACCGTCCAGGGTTCGTTCGATCACCACCACATCACCGGCAAAATCAATGGAGGCGGGCCCACCGTCCGCATCCAGACAGGCTCGGGCGACGTGCGGATTCACTGACCGCTGCGCATCGAGGTTACTCCTCAGGCGAGACCTTCGAGAGCCACGGAGGGTCTCGCCCTTTTTTTGCCGGAGAGCCGGTATCACACCCCTGCGTAACGATCCGCACATACGATCCCAACGCTCAGGCGCATACTCGATCCGGATTCGGGAATCCGAGGGGAGAGTTGTCGAATGGGCTTTCTGTCGAAGGGGCTTTCTGAGGACGCGGCGCAAGGACTCTCGGCGGCCGGCCGGTAGGTACCCCCCTCCCCCCCGGGTAGGGATATCCCGATCTTCGCCTCGGCTACCCTTATTCTGTTTTTATAATCAGCAACTTACCAAAGATTCCGTCATGAGGCTTTCGCTTTTTCGGGATATCCTGTTCGCCCTGCCAGGCGCCGGACAAACAGGATCAGGCGCTCCATGCCGTCGCCGTGCGACTGTTTCGGTTGACGGAGATGAAGCCCATATCGGTCGAAATCCCGCGTACGCACTGCAGCAGGTGATTCGCAATCGACGGCAGCTTCTGCGCCGTAACCCGGAACGACGGACCGGAGACGCTGACCGCCGCCACCGGCTGGCGTTGCCCGTCCAGAACCGGCACCGCAATGCAGCGCAGCCCTTCTTCGAGTTCCTCGTCATCCACCGCGTACCCACGCCGGCGCGTCTTCTCGATCTCCGTCTTCAGCGCGTCCGCCGTAGCAATCGTGCGGTTCGTGAAGCGCTCAAACCGGGTCCGCCGGATGATCTCCGCCGCGCGATCCTCGGGCAGGAACGCCAGCATCGCCTTCCCCACCGACGTGCAGTGCACCGGATTGCTGGCGCCGATCCGCGTGATCATGCGCACCGATCGCGCCGGTTCGATTTTGTCGATGTAGATCACCCGCGCCTGCTCCAGGATGCAGAGGTGCGCCGTCTCCTCCGTCTCGGCCACCAGCCGGCGCAGGTGAGGCTGCGCCCGATCCCGCAGGTCGTACTGCTCGATGGCCCGGTTGCCGAAGTCAAACAGGCGAAGCCCCAGCCGGAACTTTCCGCTGACCGTGCGCTCCACCATGTGGTGGCGCTCCAGAACCATCAGGAAGCGATGGGCAGTGCTCTTGTGAAGCTGAAGTGCGGAAGCCACCTGCGCGAGGCCCAGCGGGGTCTCACTCTCGCCGAGCAAATCAAGGACAGCGAATGCGCGATCCAAAGCCTGTACTTTATAGGTCCCGTGGGGAGCGGCGTCTCGCATGGTGAGCCTCCGTTTCGTCTAGTAGGTACATCCAGTTTTTCAGATTGAGAATGGCATGTCAAACGTTTACTTGGGGCCGCCTTGCCCTTCCGGGAGCAGGTCTCACGCGGGGATCGGGAAGAATATGCTTTTTTGGATTCGTGCCACTTGAATGGACGATTGCGCAGCCCATTTGGACGCGCGGCCAAGCCTTGAATGCTTGCTCCGGGCCGGGGTTCTTGGCCGGACCTGCTATTGCTTCAGCTCTCAGCCGGAACCACATCTCCCTCGCCGGGTGCAAGGAAGAGATTCGCCTCGAGCCCGTGCTGGCGGGTATAGAGGTCGTAGTACCGGCCACCCAGCGCGAAGAGTTCGGCATGATTGCCGCGCTCGACGACTCTTCCCTGCTCCACCACCAGGATCTGGTCGGCACGGCGGATGGTCGAAAGCCGGTGGGCGATCACGAAGGTCGTCCGGTTCTGCATCAGCTGGTTCAGTCCGGCCTGGATCATCGCCTCCGACTCCGAGTCCAGCGAACTGGTCGCCTCGTCGAGGATGAGGATCCGCGGTTCGGCCAGAAGCGCCCGGGCAATGGAGAGGCGCTGGCGCTGCCCTCCTGAAAGCTTCACCCCGCGCTCGCCCACGATGGTGTCGTACTTCTCCGGAAAGCGTTCCGCGAATTCGTCCACCCGCGCGGTGCGGCAGGCGAAGAGGAACTGCTCCTCGGTCGCCTCCGGCCGGGAGAACATGACGTTTTCGCGAATGGACCCATCGAAGAGGAACGAGTCCTGGAGAACAACGCCGAGCTGGGAGCGATAGGTGTTCAAGTCGACATGGGCGAGATCGATGTCATCGACGGTCACACAACCCGAGGTGGGCGTATGGAAGGCGCAAACGAGGCTGATGATGGTGGACTTGCCGGAGCCTGAGGAGCCTACCAGGGCGGTAACACTGCCGGATGGCGCCGTGAAGCTGATGCCGTGCAGCACGGGCTTGCCCGCCTCGTAGGCGAACTCGACGTTCTCAAATCGCACGTTGCCCTGGATGGCGGGAATCTTCTGCGAGCGGCCCAGTACCTGGTTCTCTTCGAGCTCCGCCATGATCTCGCTGGTCCGGTCGAGTCCGGCAAAAGCTTCAGTAAGCTGCGTCCCGATGTTCACGATCTGGAAGACCGGCGCGATCATGAAGGCGAGAAAGATGTTGTATTGGAAGTATTGCCCGACCGTCCAGTGGCCATGAAGAACGTCGTTCCCTCCGAGCCACATGACGATTCCCGAAACCAGCCCGAGTACTGTGGTGGAGGCAGACGAGAGGACACTGGTCATGGTGAGCGACTTCATCACGTTTTGCAGCAGCCGCTCCACGCCGCCAGAGAACACTGTGGCCTCGCGCTCCTCGGCGTGGTAGCCCTTGATGACGCGAACACCGCCCAGCGATTCGGTGAGCCGGCCGGTGACCTCGGCGTTGATCTTTCCACGTTCCCGGAAGATGGGGCGGATCGTCTTGAACGCGTATTGCAGCACGACGACAAACACACCGACGACGGCGAAAACAGTGAGAGTAACGATGACGCTGCATTGGAGGAGATAGAAAAACACAAGGCATGCGGTGACAATGCCACCGACGAATTCAACCAGGCCGGTGCCCACCAGGTTGCGCACGCCTTCCACGTCGGTCATGATGCGGGAGACCAGGGTGCCGGTCCGATTCTCATCGTAGTAGGCGACGGAGAGCAGCCCGACATGGCGCTGGACCTGGCGCCTCATCTCCGCAATCAGGCGCTGACCGGCTTTGGATAACAACTGCGTGAGCGAGAATGAGGTGATGGCCTGAATGAGGGTCGCCACGGCAACAATTCCGATGATCGTGGCGAGTTCCCGCGGCGCAGGGTGAGCGGGATTGAGCGCCTTATCGAGCAGCCGCTTGCTGAGATACGGCATGGCAAGCCCGGCGACGCGATTCATGCCCATCAGAATGAGACCGAGGACGAGGAGGCCTTTGCGGGGAGCGACAAGAGTCCGAATCTGCGGCCACAGCTTTTTGAGGCTCGGCTTCTTCTTGGGCGGCTCAGGCTGACCGGCGCGCGCGCTCCGGGAGTGAGGCGTGCGTTCCGCGCGCACTCCCATGCCGAGCCCTGAACCGCGCATCGTTCCCATGCACTAGACCGTCCGGGCGCGACGCGCCTCGATAAACGAACGAATGCACATCAGCACGTAGATGAGCAGCAGGCCGGCCATGGCGATCTGCGCGCCCAGGGCGATGCGGTCGGGATCGATGCCCTCGCTGCGCGCGTGACCATAGGAGGTGATGGCGCGACCGGCCGCGCCCAGAAAACCGAGCAAGCCGATGGTCACGTTGATATGCATAAAGAGCTTGCGTCGGCCGGGCTCGGGGCTCATGGCCAGAAATCCGAAGAGCCCGATGGCCAGCCCGAACCACGTGGGGATGAGTGCCGTGGGGTGCTGGCTGCCGGTGCCGAAGTAGCTGCCAAGCCCCAGAACGATCAACAGCACCGCGAATACCAGCGAAACCTTTGCCATGCACACCTCTCCGCGTAATTCACGGACAAGAATACCAGTTGAGATGAACGGCGGTCGCGCGTTGATTCTGTTTCTATCCTGCCCAATCGGCTAGCGCTGGATACGCGCCGAGCCGCCCTTGGCAAACGCAAGCACCTGGTCGAGAGTCGCCATGGTGGTGTCTCCCGGGAAGGTGGTGAGCAGCGCACCGTGCGCCCAACCGAGCTTGATAGCTTGCTCAGGTTCTTCGCCGTTCAGGAGCCCGTAGATGAAGCCCGCGGCAAAACCATCCCCGCCGCCGACGCGATCGTAAACATCCAGTTCCGCGGTAGGGGCGGAGTACGTTTTGCCGCCGACCCAGGCCACGGCGCTCCAGCTGTGGCGGTTGGTTGAGTGGACCTCTCGCAACGTCGTGGCCACGATCTTCACATGCGGGAGCTTTTGAGTGACCTTGTCCATCATGCCGAAGAATGCGGTCGAATCGAGCTTGGACTTCGAGGCGACCTCGGGTCCCGGAATGCCGAGCCCTTTCTGCAGGTCCTCTTCGTTGCCTACGAGTACGTCAACGTTTTCAACAATGCGATGGATGGTCTCGACGGCCTTCTCTTCCCCGCCCGCCACCTTCCAGAGCTTCTCGCGGAAGTTGAGGTCAAAGGAGGTGACCGCCCCGGCCTGCTTGGCGAACTTCATCATCTCCGCCGCAAGTTCCGCGGTGCTGGGGGAGAGCGCAGCGAAGATGCCGCCGGAGTGCACCCAGCGAACGCCGCCGGTGAAGATCGCATTCCAGTCAAAGTCTCCCGGCTTGAGCAGTGCAGCCGCTTCGTTGCAGCGGTTATAGAACACCACGGGCGGACGAATGCCAAAGCCGCGATCGCTGTAGACGGTGGCCATGTTGGGGCCGTTCACGCCGTTGTGCTTGAAGTGCTTGTAGATGGGCTTGACGCCCATGGCGCGCACGCGTTCCGCGATCAGGTCGCCGATGGGATAGTCGGACATCGCGCTTACGATTGTGGTCTTCATGCCGAAGCAGTCTGCGAGATTGGCCGCGACATTGAACTCGCCGCCGCTCACGTGAATCTCGCAGTGATTGGCCTTTCGAAACGGCACAACGCCGGGATCCAGGCGATGAACCAGGGCTCCCAGAGAGAGGAAATCAACTTCTCCTTGCTTCCGAATCTGCAGTCCGTTGCTCATCGCTCTCGCTCCATGCTTCTCAATGTTTGCCTCGCGGGTCTCGCGGATCAGGCGTTGGATGCGGCCCGCCGGAGGTCGGCAAGCACCTGGTCCACCGTCCAGTCGCTACCGGAATAGTATTGAACGACCTTCCCGTCCGCTCCGATGAGCGTGGTAGAAAGTGTGTGCGTAATGGTGCCGTCGGCCTCATGGGTGAGGCCCACATCGAACCATTGCGCCATCTTCTCCAGCGTCTGCTTTTCCGGAATCGCAAAGGTCCATCGCCTGAAAGCCTCGGGCGCATCGGCGCCCATGTACTGCGCCGCATAGGCGCGCAGGCGTTCGGGCGTGTCATTCTCGGGATCGAAGCTCACGCACAGCAACTGCGTCTTCTGGGATAGAGCCGGATTGCCCTGAAGCTGACGATGGATGACTGCGAAGTTCCGGGTCACGCGAGGACAGAAGTTGGGGAGCGGGCAACGGGTATAGATGAACGTGATGAGCAGCTCTTTGCCGCGAAACTGTTGCAGGGAGATGGTGTGCCCGTCCTGATCGCGCAGCTTGAAATCGGGAATCCGATCGCCGGGTGCGGGGACGTGGTAGGAAGCCGCGGGACGATAGTCCGGCCGACCCTGGCCGACCACCACAATGTGGTCCAACAGCGCGTCGCCATCGGGCGTTTGCGGAACCAACAGGTCCGCGGTGATGACGTCGCCGGGATGGAGCTCGCTGAGAATGTTCGCGTCCTTGACCTTGTACGGCATGGTCATCGCGTCCATGTAGCCAGGAATAGCCTGATGATTGACCGTGACCTCTGTTGTGGACGCATTCGTCGACACGATCTTTCCCCGCAACGGATAGGTTTTGACCGAGGAAGAAGCGGATTCGCCACCGGGACTGGAAGCGGAATGACATCCCGCTGCCAAAAGCGCGGCGATGAGGGAACAGCGGAGAAGGGCGCGAATCACTTCTCAGTGTACAACCGGCGCGAGCGCTTCCGGACCCGCTGGCGGGACACCCCGAAAGGCGGTATAACGCTGGAATGGGATCCACTCACGCCCTGGAGATTGACGCATGGCTGCGCGAGGGCGGAGTTGTTGTTACCGCCAGCGAACGAGCTGCGCGCGCCCTTGCCGGAACGTATCACCGGGAACGGCTACGGGAGGGCAAGACCGCGTGGACCTCTCCCGAGATTCTGAGTTGGCCCCAGTTTGTGCGTCGCGCGTGGGAGCATCGCTCACAGGATGGCCGCTTCCTCCTGAACCATCTTCAGGAGCGGGCTCTGTGGACCGATATTGTGGCAGCGGGAGGGCATGCGGCTGCCACGCTCGCGCCCTCGCGCCAACGGCTCTCCGCAATGGCAATGGATGCGCATGCTTTGCTCTGTTCCTACGCACCCAGGTTCCTGGAGGCGCGTGCGCGGCGGGCCTGGACAGGCGACGCCGCTGCCTTCAGCGATTGGCTCGCGCGCTTCGATACCACATGTGCTCAAACCGGTTCCGTGAGTGAGAACGCGGTGCCGTTGGAGTTGGTGGCGATGCTCAACGCGGATGGGCGTCCGCGCGCTCCCCTGTTGCTGGCAGGCTTTGATCGCGTGCTGCCGGTGCAACAGACCTTATTCGAAGCCTGGGGGACCTGGAAGCGCATCGATGAGGGAAGACAGCGAAGCGCGATGCGTCTCTACCAGGCCGGCGATCGCGAGGCAGAGTTAACCGCCTGCACGACCTGGTGCAAAAACCAGCTTGCGAGCGATCCAGAGGCACGCCTTCTGGTGATCACGCAGGATGTCGCAAGCCGGCGTGGAGAGATTGAACGCGCTTTTCTTGCGTCTCTTGGATCGAAGCCGCCCCTGGCATTCGAGTTTTCGCTGGGCGTTCCTCTTGCGCAGACTGCGATGGCGCGGAGCGCGATCCTCCTGCTCCGATTTCTGGACGGCGCACTGGAAGAGCACGAACTGGATTGGCTGATCTCTACGGGGCACGGGGTGGCGTCAGCCTTTGAAGCGGACGCTCTACAGGCGCGCATGCGTGACCTGCGACGCCACAAAAGGCAGCGTACGCATTGGAAGATGCAAGCATTTCTGCAGCAGTTTGCCAAGCCCGCGGCCCCGGCCGCGTGGGAACAACGCATGCGGACAGCGCAGCAGAGGCTGCAGGCGGCATCGCACCGGGCGCGGAGTCCGCTTGAGTGGGCTGAGCTCGCACCGCAGGTACTTGCGGCCACGGGCTGGCCCGGAGAGAGCGGCCCGAGCAGCGCGAATTTTCAGGCATTGCGCCGCCTGCGACAGGTGATCGATGTGTGCGGATCTCTCGGCTTCGATGGCCGCCAGATCTCCTGGCGAGAGTTTGCCGGGGAGCTTGAGGGAGCCGCCGAGGAGACGCTGTTCGCGCCCGAGTCACAGGATCCTTCGATTTTGATTGCGGGTCCGGCTGAGTCGGCGGGGTTGACCGCGGATGCAATCTGGTTTTTGGGCGCGAGCGAAGAGGCCTGGCCGGCGCGGGGAAACATGCACCCGCTGCTGCCCGCGCCGGTGCAGCGCGACGCCGGCATGCCTCACTCTTCCCCGCGAGATGATTGGGATCTGGCCCGCGCGATCAGTGGCCGCCTGGCCGCATCGGCTGAGGAGATCTGCTTCAGCTACGCGCGACAGGTAGAAGGAACGGATGTCGGGGCTTCGCGAGTGATTCTGCAACTCGCCGGAGCGCCTGCCCTGGTGCCCGCGGAGCTGGCTGGTGAGCGCGTACCCGCGCCGCTCGCCACGATCTTCGACGATGACTACTCGATTCCTCTCCCGCGCACCGGCTTCCAGGAGAGCGGCGACGGACTGACGATTCGCGGGGGGGCGCGGTTCCTGACCATGCAGTCGCAATGCGCGTTCCGCGCTGTGGCAACCAGCAGGTTGGGTGCGGAAGACTGGGAGGGTGCCGAGGCGGGGCTTACTGCCGCGGTGCGCGGTCAGCTGCTGCACGCCGTAATGCACGCGATCTGGGGAGGGCCGCCGCTGGGGATTCGGACTCTGGAACAGCTGCGAGCGATCGCGGACCGGCGGGCTTTCGTGGAAGAGCGGGTGCGGGAGGTCATGCGCGATGAGGTGCCGGACTCGGCACGCGAACAGATGCCAGGCCGCTATCTCGAGCTGGAGGTCAAGCGACTCACGCGTTTGATCACGGAGTGGCTCGACTACGAAGCGACGCGGCTTCCCTTCACCGTGGTTGCTACAGAGGTGAAGAGTGTTGCCGCTGTGGGAGACGCTCGCCTGGAATTGCGTCTCGACAGAATCGACCAGCTCAATGACGGATCACTGCTGGTAGTGGATTACAAGAGCGGAGACATGAAGACACGCGTCTGGGAGACGCCGCGGCCAGAGGACGTGCAGTTGCCGCTGTATGCGGGATTCGGACTGGAGCCGGACGGAGTGCTGGGCGGCTTGGCTTTCGCAAAGATTCGCGCGGGGGACGCGTCTTTCGCGGGGCGCATCGGGAACGCACTTGCGACGCTGGGCGAGAAGCTCCCCAACGCTGCGGCACTTGGCAAGAGTCAGTTGACGGCGGAGCAGCTTCTCGACTGGCGGGAGGAGATTCTTCGCCTGATGCGCGAATATCTCGAAGGTCGAGCGGATGTGAATCCCCGCGATCCGAAGACGACCTGCGATCGTTGCGGACTGCATGTGCTGTGCCGCATCCAGGAGAGACCGGTCACGATTATCGAGGAAGAAGAGGAGGCGGAAGAGGAGGATGAGTAGCCGGCCTCGCTTCGCTCCTCCCGACCAGGAACAGCGGGAGCTGGCGATTGACCCGCGTCATTCGGTCCTGGTGCAGGCTCCGGCCGGCTCCGGCAAGACCGATCTGCTGACCCGCCGGTTCCTGCGGCTGCTGGCAGGGGTCGACGATGCCTCGCAGGTTGTGGCGATCACCTTCACCAAGGCTGCCGCGAGCGAGATGCGTCACCGCATCCTTTCCGAGATCGAGAAGGCCGCCGGGCCGGACACCAGCCGTTCCGACGATGACTCGTCGATCGAGGCCCTTGCCCGGCGGGCGCTGCAGCAATCACGCCTTCGAGGATGGGACCTTCTCGATCTTCCCAATCAGCTCCGCATCTCGACCATCGACGCATTCTGCCGGGAGCTGGCCATTCAGCAGCCGCTGCTCTCCGGGCTTGGACGCGGACTCGACATTGCGGAACAACCGCGGAGCCTTTACCGCCGCGCCGCTCGACGCACGCTTGAAGAGCTGGGTTCGCCAGACGATTCGGACGCCTCCTTTCAACTGAAGCAGGCCATTGAAACGCTGCTCCTGTGGCGCGACAACAACTGGACCGATCTTGAAGAGCAGCTGGTCGACATGCTTGGCCAGCGCGATCGATGGATGCAGGACTTTGTGCTGGAAAGCGAGCAGGAGTGGGGCCTTCTGCGTGCAAATCTGGAGGGACCGTTCGTGCGAGCGGTCACGGATGCCCTGGAACGGCTTGAGTCCATGTTTGCCACGCAACCAGGCGCGCTTGAAGAGGCAACTTCGCTGGCCTGTTTTGCCTGCGCACAGAGCGGCGGTGTGCTGCACCGGGATCTGGCGGAGGCGGCCGAATTTCCGTGCGGCCCTTTCCCAAGCTCCCACCACTTGGAAGAGGCGCGCCTCGCGTGGACGTGCGTGGCGAACCTGCTGCTGACCAAAGACGGCCGGCTGCGACGATCCGTGAACAAGACAGACGGGTTCCCACCAGGTTCCGATTTCGAGAAGCAGCGTTTGAGCCGCCTCGCCAACGCTCTTGCGACTGTGGACGGAGTCGAGGCAGCCCTGGCCGGAGTCGGCCGGCTGCCCTCCGCGGGCTACGCCGAAGAGGAGTGGCAGATCGTGCGCGCGAGTTTTCTGCTTTTGCGTCGCGCGGCGGCAGAGCTCAAAGTCATCTTCGCCGAATCGGGTAAGGTGGACTACATCGAGGTAGCGCAGTCGGCGCAGCGCATCCTTGCGCCCCCCGGAGAGTGGCCCAGTGACACCGCTCTGTCCGTCGCCGATGGAATTCATCATCTGCTGGTCGACGAATTCCAGGACACGAGCCGCAGACAGCACAAGTTGATCGCCAGCCTGGTTGCCGCGTGGCCCGATCCCGCGGGGCGGACTGTCTTTGTCGTGGGGGACCCGATGCAATCCATCTACTTCTTTCGCGACGCCGACGCCGAGCTGTTCCCGCGAGTCAAGAACCGAGGGCTCGATCTGCCGACGGGCGACGCTCATTTCTTCCGGTTTGCGCCGCTCCTGTCGAACTTCCGCACCGCGCCGCAGCTCGTCGAGAAGTTGAATACATTCTTTGAAGACGTATTTCGCCTGAACGACGGCAGCGGAGTCCGGTTCTCCTCCTCAAGTCCCATGCGTGGGGCTTCGACCGGGTCCACGCACTTCACGCTTCACCTGGATTTCATTCCCAAACCAGTGAGCAGCCGCGGGGCCAACGCCAGACAAGAGAGAGAGGCGATCGCCAAAGCGCGTGAAGACGCGCAGATCTGGCAAACACGGCAGATTGTTTCTCTCATCCGCAGGCACCGCAAACGCATGCAGACCGCTCAGGCCCGCGGCGAGAAGTATCGCATCGCAGTGCTCGGCCGAACGCGAGCCTCCCTGGCCGCAATTGCGCAGGCGCTTCGCCATGCCGGGATTCCGTTTCGCGCCGTAGATCTGGAGCCGCTCGCCGAACGCCAGGAGGTGCTCGATGTGCTCGCGCTCGCTCGCGCGCTCTTGAACGGAGAGGATCGCGTGGCGTGGCTGGGCGTTCTTCGCGCGCCCTGGTGCGGGCTGTCGTTGAAGGACATCTGCCTGCTCACCGGCGCAGACGATCCCGCGCTGGTCCGTGCGCCCATCCCTGCTCTCCTGGAGGAACGCAAGCATCTCCTCAGCTTCCAGGGCCAGCGCGCGGTGGCCCGGGTGCTCGACGGAGTGGCTGCCAGCCGGAGACTGCGTTCGAGCCTGCCTACAGCCACAATCGGCACCTGGCTGAAGTCTGTGTGGCAGCAGCTGGGCGGAGCTCAATGCGTGACCCCGGCCGCACTCGTCAACGTCAACCTTCTGTGGAAGTGCCTGGACGCGCTTCCCGGTGGAGAACCCGACCTGCTAGGCGCCTCCCTGGATACCGCGCTCGCTTCTCTCACGGCGCAGCCGGATCCGGATGCGGCAAGCGAGCACGGCGTGCAACTGATGACCATTCACAAGGCCAAGGGTCTCGAGTTCGAGGTGGTCGTCGTTCCGGAGATGCAATCGCCCACCGCCCGAGGCGCACGCAGAATGCTTACCTGGCTGGAGCGCGGCCTGGAACAGCCGGAACATTCCGATGAGGTCACCGAGTTCCTGATCGCCCCGATGCAGCCCCGGGGAGGCGATCGAGGCCGGGCCAAGCGCTGGGTCGACGCCGTCTACCGCCAGCGTGAAACCCAGGAGATTCGCCGGATTCTGTACGTAGCCGCCACGCGCGCGCGCGAGGAGCTCCACTTCTTCGCTCGGCCTGAATTCAGGAGCTCTCGATCGGGAGAGCTTGCCCTCGCCCGCCCTCGGGAGAGCCTCCTCTCCACAGCGTGGCCGGCGCTCGCGGAAGAGATCGAGTCTCGTTTCGCAACCTGGAAGGATGAGCGTCAGCAGGCAGAGCGGGTCTCGCTGGCTGCCGCCGAAGAGAGCCGCGGCAGCAATCTCATTCAGATGGCGCTACCCCTCGGCTCGGTGAGCGCCACCCCGTCGCTGCTTCGGAGGCTTCCGTTCGACTACGCGGCTCCTGAAGTGCAGGAAGGTCCCTCAAGGACACCCCGCATGGACCCGGGTTCGGAGAACGAGGACCTGTATGAGCGCCATGAAGGCGGTTCCGCATCGCGCGCGCTGGGCTTTGCGGTTCACGCGTATTTCGAGGAACTGGCACGCTTGCATGCCACAATGACCCTGGACGCCGCGCGTGCCTCTCTTGCCCAGATCAGGCCCCGCATCGCCGCACAGATCCGAGCCGCCGGGCATCCGCATGGCGAAGCGGAGCGCATCGCCGACGAAAGCCTGCAAACAGCTCTGCGCGCCACCCACGATCCCCTCGCCGCATGGTTCCTTGCGCCTCGACCCGGCGCCGGCGCTGAGACCCGATGGACCGGCATGATTGGCGGATCTCTGCGAACACTTCGCGTGGATCGCGTCTTCCAGGCCGGGAACGCCCCTCTCGCGCCAGAGGACGGCACGTGGTGGATTGTTGACTACAAGACCGCCATCAGCAAAGGTCAAGACCCGGAGCAGACGGTCCGCGCGGCGCGCCCTCTTTTTGCGCCCCAACTCGAAATTTACGCGCAGGTCCTGCGCAATCTCCACGGAGCGGGAACGCGCGTCCATGCAGGCCTTTATTATCCGCGCATGCTTCTCTTCGACTGGTGGGAGATCCGCGCCTGAAATTGTGCGTTCCTACGATTCGGTGACGCCGATCCCGATCGAACGCATCAGCGTAAGCGCGTTGCTGGTCTGCACAACACCGGGCTTCAGTTTGTAATCGAACTTCAAATGCCCGTCCTCGACGCGGTCTTCGAAGTGCTGGTTGACCGCGGTCCCGCTCATCTCGTCGGGAATACGCGCGAGGGCCAGATCGTGCGTGCTCACGATGCCAATGGCGCCTCTTGAAACCAGTTGCTGCAGCACAAATCGAGTGCCTATGAAGCGATCGTGCGAATTGGTTCCGGATAGAAGCTCATCCAGCAGGAACAAGACCGGAACCGATCCCTCAGCCAGATCGGTAATGACCTTCACGCGGCGAATCTCCGCGTAAAAACGGGAGACGCCGCCGCTCAGGGAGTCCAGGATGCAGATCGACGCCGCCACCCGGAGAGGCGACAGCCGCATCTGGGAAGCGCGAACCACACTGCCGCACTGCGCCAGCACCGCGTTCACACCTACGCTACGAATGAAGGTGCTCTTCCCGGCCATGTTGGGACCGCTCAGAATCATCAACTGAGAACCTGGCCGGAGTGTCACGTTGTTGCTCACCGCGCTTGCCGGCAGAAGCGGATGCGCCATCTCGACCGCCTCCAGGAGCGGCGCCTCCGAGGCGAACTCCGGGAAGACGTATTCGGGATGCTCATAGCAGAGCGTCGCCAGCGATCCCAGAGCCTCCATCTCACCCACCGCGTCAAACCAGGTCCGCAACAACGGGCCAAACTGCCGCTGCCATCGTTCGGCAATAAACACCAGTTGGGCGCTCCAGAACGTGGCTAGATCGAAGGGGCGGGCGAAGAGGCTATGACGGCTCTGAATCGCCTCGGCCAGCCGGGCCAGCCGCTTGATCGCCGCGGAAGGCTGCTCCCCTTCGCGCTTGATCTTTGCCTGGAGTTCCATGAGGCATGGCGACGAGAAGGTCTCCCGCTCGATGATTCCAAGCAACGCTGCCGTCAACCGAAGATCGGCGGCGGCCTTTTCGAGAGACCCTGCCGCGCGTTCGAGGCGCGCATGCAATCGATGGGCGTAGGCAAAGTTCAGCACGCTAAGCGCCAATAACGGCAGGGGAGATCCGCTGATGACCCAGGCAACGATTCCCGCAAGCCACGCAATCCCGAGCACGGTCGTCACGATCTTTGTCGTCCGGCTGGAGAGAATGGGCGCGCTCTCTCCCCAGAGGATCAACATGCCAGGATCAACGCCCTTGCGTACGATCTCGCCTGCGGACGCGAGGTTCTCGCGAAAGTTGAGTCTCGTCGCCAGATCCCGAATGGCGCCCTGCCGCGCCGCAATCCCCTCCACCGGAACCGCTTCAAGAAGCCATCGGGCAAGCGTCTCCTCGCCGGGTTGCGTCAGCGCGGTCGAGAGATATTGGAACAGCGAAGCATCTCCGAAGATATCCAGATCGCGTGCGTAGACATGCGCGGGATCCAGGTAACGCTCCCCGGTCGCTCCGCGGCCCTGCCATGTTCCATTGAGCCGGGCCATCCCTCGCTCGTAATAACGAAGTGTCCTGGAGCGAACCTGCATTCGCTGGATCAGTCGCTCGTGGCCGACGAACAGGGCCATGAAGACGATCGCAAGCGCAGCCAGAAACACAACCGCATAGAAATAGCGTAGGGTGAGGCCAGCAGCGACGAGCGCGCCCATCGCGATGAACAGCTTGCTCACCCCGAAGACTCGGTCGCGATGGCGATCGCGGCCTTGGAGAGATTCGAGATCTCCAAGCCGGCGGCCGTACTCGGATGCGGCCGAGGTGTTGTCTTCTGGAGGCAGACTCATGGGTTGGGCCCCTGCACTCTGATCAGAGTACCGCGGGGCCCCGGATGGCGTATTTGGCCTTCGAAGCCGAGAGGGTCAGTCCGCGGAAGCCTGCGGCTCAGCATTCGCCGTCGCGTTCTGCTTCACCGGAAGCCCCTTGTTATGGCGGACGTCGGTCCCCTGCACCCAGAAGATCACGTCTTCAGCGATGTTCGTGGCGTGGTCGGCCACGCGTTCCAGGCTGCGGCTGATCATCAAAGCGCTCAATGCCTGGGGAGCCAGATGGCTCTGCTCCTCCATCACCTTGGTGAGAGCTTTGTAGGCCGCACGGTTCATTGCGTCCACGGCATCGTCCATGGTGAGCACAATGCGCGCCTGCTCGGCGTTGGCCTCGATGAATGCCTGGAGGCTCTTGCGAACCATGTCGCCGGCCAGAGCCGCCATCCGCGGAATATCCACCGGCAGTTCCACGAGCGGCATTTGGTCCATCTGGCGGACGCGATCGCTGATGCTTTTGGCCGCATCACCCACGCGCTCCAAATCTGCGTTGATGCGAATCACGCTCAGGATGAAACGCAGGTCGCCGGCCATGGGCTGTTCCATTGCCAGCAGGTCGAGAGCCGCCTGGTCGATGTCGCGCTCCATGCGGTTGATCGCCACCTCGCTGCGCGTCACGAGGTCGCAGATGGAGATGTCGCGCACGCGATACGCTTCAATGGCGCGCTGGATCGCCTGCTCGGCGAGCCCAGCCATCACCAGAAGATTCTCCTTCAGGTCTTCGAGGCTTTGGTGAAAGCGAATTCGTGTCATCCGAACCTGCCCGTGATGTAGTCTTCCGTGCGCTTATCACTGGGATTGGTAAAGATCTTATGGGTCGAATCGAACTCCACCAGCCGTCCGTTCAAGAAAAATCCCGTCTTCTCCGCCACGCGCGCGGCCTGTTGCATATTATGCGTCACAATCACGATGGTGTACTGCGACTTTAGTTCGAAGATCAGGTCTTCTATTTTGGAAGTCGATACCGGGTCAAGAGCCGACGCCGGCTCATCCATCAACAGAACCTCGGGGTCCACGGCCAATGCCCGTGCGATGCACAAGCGCTGCTGCTGGCCGCCGGAGAGGCTGGCGCCCGACTTCTTCTTCAAATCGTTCTTGACCTCATCCCAGAGTGCCGCCTTCTTGAGGGAGCGCTCCACCGTCTCATCCAGAACGCGCCGGTTGGTATAGCCGTTGAGCTTCAATCCGGAGGCGACATTGTCGTAGATCGACATGGTGGGGAACGGATTGGGCCGCTGAAAGACCATGCCCACGCGGCGGCGGATCTGCACAGGCTTGGCGCCCGCGTAGATATCCATCTCGCCCATCTTTACCGATCCTGTAACGCGTGCAATGGGGTTGGTCTCGTGCATGCGATTCAGGCAACGGACAAAGGTGCTCTTCCCGCAGCCCGAGGGCCCGATTAGCGCGGTGGCATGGTTGGCAGGAATGTTGAGATTGATCTCCTGCAGCGTGTGATTGGTGCCGTACCACGCGTTCAGGTTTGTGACTTCAATGCCGACGCCCACGTGGGTAAGTCTCCTTGTCGATGCAACAAAAACGGTATGTCGAGTTCAGCCCGGGGCAGTTTCGCCGTTGAAGCGCTAGCTATTCCCCTTCAGAACGCCGCGGCTCGTGACAAAGCGAACCAGCGAGACAGCAAAAACAATCAGCACGATCAGGACCAGCGAGCCGGCCCATGCCAGCCGATGCCACTCCTCGTAGGGACCGGTTGCGTACACCCAAATCTGAAGCGGGAGCGCCTCGATAGGCTCGTTGAGGTTCGTGCTCCAGAAGTTGTTTCCAAAAGCGGTAAAGATCAAAGGCGCCGTCTCTCCGGCCACGCGGGCGAAAGCCAGCATGCAGCCGGTGATGATTCCCGGCGATGCGGTGCGGACGGTGATCGACAAGACCGAGCGCCAGTTCGGGACACCGAGCCCCAGGGCTGCCTCGCGCACGGCATTCGGCACCATCAGCAGCATCTCTTCCGTAGTGCGGGTGATGGTGGGAATCATCATGATACCCAGAGCGATGCCGCCGGCCATAGCCGAGAAGTGCCCCACAAAGGGCAGCCACTTGATGTGCGGACTGACCACCAGCGCATAGGTCGCCACGCCCATCACGATGGACGGCACCCCGTTCAGCACGTCCGCGGTAAATCGGACGGCATTGGCCAGTCGCGTGCCGCGTCCGAACTCGGCCAGGAAGATGCCGCTGCCAATTCCGATCGGCACGCCGATGACACTCGCTATGCCCAGCAGGATACCCGAGCCCAGGATCGCGTTCGCCATGCCCCCGCCGCTCTCGCCTGGAGGGAGCGGGATCTTCGTGAAGAAGTCCAGATTCAGCGAGGCCGCGCCTTTGAACAGCAGGTAGGCGAAGATCGCAAGCAGCGGAGCAATCACGATCACCGTAGCTGCAATGGCCAGGAACGTCACGGTCCGATCCGCCCAGTCGCGAACCCCGGTCCGAATTGTTTGTGCTCCCGTATTCACGCAATTCCCTTCTTGCCGATGTCGTCTAAGCCAGGCGAGCTGGCGTTCCGCGGGTAACCGCCCAAACCAGCACGCGCGCCAGGGCGTTCACAATAATGGTGACAACAAACAGCGCCAGGCCGATTTCCGTGAGCGCACTGCGGTGCAGGTCCGATACCGCCTCCGCGTATTCGCTGGCGATGACAGCGGCCATCGACGTGCCGTTTGCGAGCAGCGAGCGGTGGATCTCCGGGGTGTTCCCGATCACCATTTCGACGGCCATGGTCTCGCCCAGTGCGCGACCCAACCCCAGGATGATGGCGCCTACTATGCCGATGCGCGCGTTCCGCAGCACGCCCATGCGGATCATCTCCCAGCGGGTGGCGCCCAGAGCCAGAACCGCCTCGCGCTGCGAGTGCGGCACAGCCACCATTACTTCGCGCGTCAACGACGAGATAATGGGCAAAATCATGATCGCCAGAATGATGGCAGCGCTCGTGAACCCCAGCCCGGTGGGATTGTCATCGGCGAAGAATCCCGACCAGCCCAGGTACTTCACCAGCAAGGGGTTCACATATTCCCGCATCAACGGCGTCAACACCGCCAGGGCCCAGAACCCGTAAATAATGCTGGGAATTGCCGCCAGCAGTTCGGTGAGAAACGCAAGGATGCCGCGCAGGGCCCGCGGGCACATCTCCGTCAGAAAGATGGCCACTCCGACGGCCAGAGGCACCGCTAGCAGCAGAGCCAGGAACGACGAGACGAGGGTGCCGTAGACAAACGGCAGCGCGCTGAAATGGCCGTTGACCGGATCCCAGTACAGCGGAAGATGCGTGTAGGAATCCGTTTCGGCGTTGAAAAAGAAGTGTATTCCGAAGGCCTTCCAGGCCAGGTCCGACCGCAGCACCAGCTCGCTCGCGATCAGCACGACGATTCCGAAGATGCTCAGGGCGCAGAGCAGCATCAGCACCTGGAAGCCTCTGTCGGCAACCGCCGAACTCCCCCGCGACAGGAGGAACTTGCGAATGTCAGAATCCGGAGCAGGAGGAGCGGGAGACAGCGGCGCAGACTCCCCCGGCGGCGCGGTTGCCGGTCGAGAAGCCACAGACTGATGCGGAAGATTGACCTTCGGAACGCGGGTCTCAGGCACTTGTTCGATCACCTACGTCAGGCTACCGGCGTTGTGTGAACGGAAGGTTACAACCTCGCAAAATCAAACGCATACGCCCATCCGCGATCGGCTTCCAGTAACTCTCGCCGGGCCTTCCGGTAACCTCAAGGTGATCCAACTCACTCGAGCTGCTCTTTCCGCCAGAAATGCAGCGGATTTGAGAACCAATCGGATGCGCCCGCGCGAATCCAGCCCTCCGAGGGGTTTCAGATGGCAGTAAACCGTGTTACAACTCCAACATGTCAAAGGTCAAGAGCCCGCCGGCCCCGGGCCACGTGAATCTGCGGATGCTGGCCGAGCATCTGGAGCTCTCCCAGACCACCGTCTCGCTGGTTCTGAACAACTCCCCCTCCGCCAAGTCCATTCCGCAGGAGACCCGGCAGCGCGTACTCGACGCGGCCGAGCGGCTCAATTACCGGCCTAACTACTTCGCCCGCTCCCTCCGACAGAGCCGCTCGATGAGCGTTGGGGTGCTGGCTCCCGACCTGAGCGAGGGCTACTTCACCCGCGTCATGAGCGGCGTGGTGGAGCAGCTGACGGCCGCTCACTACTTCTATTTCACGGCCTGCCACGACTGGAAGAAGGAGCTGATCGAGCAGTATCCGCGCATGCTGGTCGAGCGCGCCGTCGACGGCTTCCTTTTGCTGAATACCCCGGCCGAGACGTTGCAGGTGCCTGTACCGGTGGTCGCGATCTCCGCCCACAGCCCCGCCGAGAACGTCACCAACATCGTCCTCGATCACCACGCCGCGGTGGAGCGGGCCCTGAAGCACCTCTACGGACTGGGCCATCGCAAGATCGCGTTCATGCGCGGCCCCCGCGCCATTCCCGACTCCGAGTACCGCTGGGAAAGCATCCAGATGATCGCCCGGGACATGGATCTGAAGATCGATCCCGAGCACGTCATCCGCATCGACACCGCGGGCTGGTCCATGAAGGCGGGAATCCACCCCATGGCCCCGGAGATCGGCCACAAACCCATGAAGGCTCTGCTGGAGAAGACGCGCGACTTTACCGCGGTCTTTTGTTTCAATGACATCGCCGCCATTGGCGCCTTGCGCGCGCTCACCGACGCCGGCCTCTCCGTTCCCGGAGACGTCTCGGTTGTCGGGTTCGATGACATCCAGTCCGCGGCCTACTCGACGCCCTCTCTCACCACCGTCCGTCAGCCCCTGATGGAGATGGGGCGGCGCGGCGCCGAGGTCCTGCTCGACCGGATCGCGAACCGGGAAAAGGAGTACCCGGCGGAGATCGTCATGGCTCCCGAGCTGATCGTGCGCGAGTCTACCGGCCCTGCCAGGGCCCGGTAGAGATCGTCCGAGAGGCTCCACCGCGGCGGGGTTTTGGGGAACGCTGGTGCGTGCCTTGCCAGCTTTTCCTGAAGATCACCCGCAAAACGTCTGAAACCACCGGCTGATGTACACCTGGGCGTGGGACTCGCCACAATAGTGCCGTGCTCCCGGCGCGTCAGCGGCCTCCTTCGACCACCGGATGATCTTCAGCTGGGAATCCCCGCAGTTGATCACAAACCAGCGAATCGGATGCTGGGTCTCTTCTCCACAGATTTCACATCGATACATTGCCTCAATCACATCTGCCTCCGGCTGGTCATTTATCCCTGACCATCTCCACTGTTTTAATGTTCGTTCCCTGTTCCCTATTCCCTGTTCCCTGCCCTATTCAAGCATCTGGAGATCCAGCGGGGGCTCCAGCAGGCAGTCCATCGAGCGCATGCTTTCCAGCGCCCGCTGCAGGGCCGACGACTTGCACGGCTCCACGGTGACCACAAACGGCAATGCGTGCTGGGGGTACCCCGCCTTCTGCATGATGGCCCGTATGTTGATCCGCTCCCGGGCCAGGGCTCCCGTAATCTCCGCAACGATACCCGGCCGGTCGTCCACCAGGAAGCGGATGTAGTGCGGCACTTCAAACTCCACGGCCACCTTGGCCCTGGCCGCGGGCAATTCGACCCGCCGCGAGCCGTGCGCGAGGGCCAGCAGGTCGCTGACGACCGCCACCGCGGTGGGATGCCCTCCCGCTCCGTGGCCGGAAAACACCACATCTCCCCCGTAGTGGCCGCTGAGAATCACCATGTTCTCCGTGCCACGTGACCATGCCAGCGGCGAACGCAGGTCCACCAGCATCGGCCCCACCGTCGCCGCCACCTGGCCGTCGGTCTTCTGGGCACGCGCCACCTGCCGGATGGTGCACCCCAGGTCTTTGGCGTAGCTGAAGTCGATGGCCGCCACGTCGCCGATGGCCCGGGGGATAATCTCCTCCGGATTTACCTCCACTCGCAGCGCCAGACGCATGAGTATCGCCAGCTTGGCGCGGGCGTCGAAGCCGCCCACGTCCTCGGTGGGATCAGCCTCGGCATAGCCTTTAGCCTGAGCCTGCGAAAGTACCATTCCATAATCCGCGCCCGCCTCCATCTGGCTGAGGATGAAGTTGCAAGTCCCGTTGAGGATCCCCTCCATGCGCTCGATGCGGTCGCCGGCAAGGCCCTGTTCGATTCCCGGAATCACAGGAATACCGCCCGCGACAGCAGCGCCGTACTTCAAGTGTCCGCCCCGGATCGCGGCCAGGCGCTCCAGTTCCACTCCGTGGAAGGCAATCAGTTTCTTATTCGCCGTAACCACGCTCTTGCCCGATTCGAGCGCTCGCCGAACCCACGACCCAGCCGGGTCAAGGCCGCCTGCAAGCTCAACAATCACATCCACTTCAGGCGAGGCGAGCACCGCGTCGGCGTCCTCGGTCCAGGTCACGCCTGCCGCCCAGTCGACGCGCTTCCGGGAGACACCACGGTTGTAGACATGGGTCAGTTGCAGGCCTTCCGGCTTCGACTCCGCGAGAATGCGGGCCACCGAGCTTCCAACCGTCCCGAACCCGAAGATGGCGATGCGCAACGGCCGCAGATTGCGCGGTTCCTGCACGGAGATAGACCCAACCGACGCATTTGGTTCAGGCACAGGCGATACCCCTGGGAATAAAAGCTGCGATGCCCCGATTCTACCTGAGAGCCGAAGACTTTCTGGACGGTCGGCCTTGTTCGCTCAGGAGATATGGTCTCTTTGATTCCCGGCAACCAGCCGCATCAGACCTGGTGTAGCATGCATTCTTAGGATGAGGCGCGGCTTCTCCATCTCGCTGGTTCTTCTCTTCCTGCTGGCGCCGCTGATGACCTGGCTGCCGGGTGTGGATGAATCGAGCCTTCCCGCATGCTGCCGGCGCCACGGCAGCCACCATTGCGCGGCCTCCTCAGATCTTCCGGAAGGCGCTGGGGGAGCTACCCACTTCACGGCTCCCTCCAGGTGTCCCCGCTTCAACCCTTCAGGACCTGCGACCCTCGCCGCCTTTCTTCTCCCCGCGGGCCCTCCCGTGATGACGCCTCTGCGGCAGCCCGCACCCGCTGCTCCCGATTCGCAGGCACGGCGTGCTCAGCTCCGCACCGCCTCCGATCGCGGCCCACCTGCAGCCTGCTGACCAACGCACTCGTTGAAATTCCCTGCATCTGAATTTCTTTCCCGCCTGGCTTCCCTTTGCCGCGGCGGGACGCGAACGCCTTAGCCAGTGAGGTCGCAATGTTCCGCCGCTTTCTTGCCTTGCTCCTGTTCTTGCCCTTGCTCCATCCCTTGCCTGCCCGGGCGACTGTCTTTGCCACGGTGCGGGGGGTGGTCCACGATCCCCAACACCGCCCGGTCGCAGGCGCTCATGTCCTGCTCAAGGCAGCCAACTCGCAGTTCTCCCTGCACACGGAGACCCATCAGGACGGAGAGTTTGCCCTGCCTGAGGCCCCGCTGGGCTTGTATGACCTGACCGTGGACGCAGACGGCTTCGCGCAGTTCGCCGAGCCTGTGGCGCTGGCTTCCGGAACCAACCCTGTGCTTCACATCGCGCTGACCGTCGGGCCGGCAACCGTTTCGGTCCAGGTCCACGGACTGGATACCACCATCGCCACGGACTCCGTCACGCCCACCACGCTCGTGACCCGCGCCGATATCGACGAAACTCCAGGCGCAAGCCGCACGCTGGGCATGCAGATGATCACCGACTACGTTCCGGGCGCGTACATGACGCACGACATGCTGCACATGGACGGCGGCCACCAGACAAGCTGGTTGCTGGATGGCATCGCCATTCCGAATACCAAAATTGGCGCCAATGTCGGTCCGCAGATCGATCCCAAAGACATTGATTCCCTCGAAGTGCAGCGCGGCAGTTACTCGTCCGACGTGGGCGATCGCACCTATGGCGCCTTCAACGTGCTGCCGCGGAACGGATTCGAGCGCAACCGGGAGGGCGAACTGCGCGTGAGTGGCGGCAATCTGTACACCGGGGAAGCGGAACTGTCTTTCGGCGACCACTCCGCTGCCACCGCCTGGTATGCAAGCGCGACCGGATCGCGATCGAACTTTGGCCTGGCGACACCGGTACCGGGAATCTATCACGATGCCACGAATTCGGGGAGCGGTTTTGTGTCGCTGATTCGCAACCAGACGGCCAATGATCAACTGCGCGTAACGGCCCAGTACCGGCAGGACTTCTTCCAGATTCCCTACGATCCCAACCCTAACGACTGGCAGCAGGCCAGCCAATACTACGAGTCGTTTGGCCTGCGTGATGGGCAGAGGGAACGCGATGCCTTCCTGATCACGAACTGGGTGCACACCTTCTCCCCCAAAGCGATCCTGACAGTCGCGCCCTTCTACCACTTCAACCAGGCAAACTACGACGCGCCGGCCAACGATCAGCCCGTAGCGACGACATGGCACCAGACCTCAAACTACGCCGGCGGGCAGAGCGACTTCCGTTCGGAATTGAAAGGCAACAGCTTTTCGGCGGGACTGTACTCGTTCTACCAGGATGAGAATGATCTCTTCGGAGCGAGAATCAATGATGGGTCGGCTCCCTCACAGCCGAACACCACCGCCGACGCGACGGGCGGATTGGTGGAGTTCTACCTCTCCGACCATCTGCATTTGGGCCGCTACGTGACGCTGCTCGGCGGGGAGCGCATCTCGATATTTCGTGCCGCGCTGAATGAGACCGCCGTCTATCCGCGCATCGGCGCGACCGTGGAGGTTCCGCGGCTGCACTGGGTGCTGCGCGGGTTTTACGGGCACTTCTTCCAGCCGGCGCCCATGCAGACCGTGTCCAGCTCGGTGCTGAATTACGCGTCAAACCTGCCAAGCGGCGAGAACGCCTTCACGCCGATCCCCTCGGAGCGCGATGAGGAGCACCAGTTCGGCATTCAGATTCCCTACAAGGGCTGGCTGCTCGATGTGGCGAACACCAAGAACCGGGTGAACAACTTCCTCGATCATGCCAACCTCGGCGAGTCGAACATGTACTTCCCCATCGCAGTGGATGGAGCCCTGGTGCGCTCGTGGGAGCTGTCGCTGCGGTCGCCGCAGCTGGCGCACTTCGGCAACTTCCACCTGGCGTACTCCAACCAGATTGCGGAGCAGCGCGGCGCCATCACCGGCGGCTTCACGTGCAGCATCCCTGGAGATGCGGCGTGCGATCCGGGTGACTTTGCCTATCAGCCTGTGGATCACGATCAGCGGCACACGCTGAATACCGGCTTCACAGCGAGCCTGCCCGCGCATACATGGTTTGCCACGAATGTGTACTACGGCTCAGGGTTCGTGAACGGTCTTGCGGGCTCAGGCGTGGGACCCTATCAGGGCAGCTACCTTCCCGCGCACACCACGTTTGACGTGTCGGCGGGACACAGCCTGGGCGAGCGGTTGAAGGTATCGGCCAGCGTGGTGAACGTGACCAACCACCGCGTGCTGACGGATAACTCGGTGACCATCGGCGGCTTCCACTACAACGACCCGCGGCTGATATCAGCGGAGCTGCGGTACCGGTTTCATTTCTGATGGCGCGATCCGCGTAGAAGCATAGGGAGCGCGCCGATTACTTGCGCGCTCCCATTCTCCGTGCTTCCCGGATGCCACTCCAAGCCCACACGGCCGCAGCGTTACTCGAAGCGAGCCACCAGCGCTCCAAACGGAGCCAAGGTAACGCGATCCGATCCCTCAGCCGTGAACTTCGGCGCGGAGTAGAGCGGGACGAGCTGCGATCCGCGCACACCCGCAGTTTTGAGATCAAGTTGGATGCTGCGCGCCTTGGCGCTCATATTCAACGCAACGACCACGGTCTCATCACTGCTCTTACGCACGAAGGCAAAGACCTCGGAATCGTCATTGTTAATACTGACCTGGTCCCCATCGCGCAGAGCGCTCTCTGATTTCCGCAGGGCAAGGAGATGTTTGTAGCAGTTCAAGATCGAGTCCTTGTCCTTAGCTTCCGCCTCCACGTTGTATTGCCGCGCACTCGGGGGCACCTTCAGCCAGGGCGTACCGGTAGTGAAGCCCGCGTTGGAAGCGCCGTCCCACTGCATGGGTGTTCGCTCGCCGTCGCGGCCCTTCTCCTTAGGCCAGCCCAGGCGGCCGATGGGGTCGTGGACGTCTTCAATGCGCGTTGGATCGGTGGTCCTCATTCCCAACTCTTCGCCGTAGTACATCTGCGGGGTACCGCGCGTGGTGAGTTCCAGCACCGCCATGAGTCTGGCGATCTGGTCGTTGTGCCGGCCGTCGCCATAGCGATCCCGCTGGCGGGGCTGATCGTGATTCGAGAAGAAGTACTCCGGCTGCCCGTGAGCTGAATTGTTCTCCACCTCGTTGAAGAGACGCCGGAACTTCGGCGCATTCAGCTGGTTCACGTCGGCGATCTGAAAGTCCATGGGCAGCTGCACTTCGTCGCCGTCGCCGTACATCCTGGCCAGTGCCTCAATGTTGGGCTCGTCGGCCTCGGTGACCAACACCGGGTCCCCTGGGTACTTATCCACCACCCTCCGCACTTCCTTCAGCACGACGTGAACCTGGGGCAGATCGTCGGTGTAGAGATGCTTGATGTTGCGGTCCCCGTAGACGTTGTACCCGGGAAGATAAGGATCGTCGCGCATCTGTGGATCTTCAAACAACCGCGAGACAGCATCGATGCGGAATCCGGCCACGCCTTTCTGCATCCAGAAGTCGAGCACGCCATCCATGGCCTTGTGCACCTCAGGATTGCGCCAGTTCAGGTCAGGCTGCTGCACGTAAAAGTAGTGATAGTAGTACTGGCGTGTCGTTTCATCCCATTGCCAAGCGGAATGCCCGAACCACGATTGCCAGTTATTCGGCGGCTGTCCCGGGCTGGTGGATGTTTCATTTTTCCCGTCGCGCCAAACGTACCAGTCCCGTTTGGGATTGTCGCGGGACGAACGCGACTCTCGGAACCACGGGTGCTGATCCGACGTGTGATTGATGACGTAGTCCATGAGGATGCGGATGCCGCGCTTCTTCGCCTCCGTCACCAGCACCTCGAAGTCCGCCATGGTTCCGTACTTCGGATCGATTGCCGTGTAGTCGGCGATGTCGTAGCCGTTGTCCACACCCGGCGACGGATAGATGGGCGTGATCCAGATGGCATCGATGCCGAGGTCCTTTAAATAATCCAGTCTCGACGTAATGCCTTTCAGATCACCCACACCGTCTCCATCCGAATCCCGAAAGCTCTGCGGATAGATTTCGTAGATGACGGCATGGCGCCACCAGGGGTCGGGCTTGGCTGTTGAAGGCTGCTGGCCTGCGATCTGCAGGCACAGCGAGATAGAGACACACGCGGTCAAGGCCGCGGCGACTGCGGTAGCTTTCATGTTGCGGTTCCTCAATACAGGCGCTGCGGTATGCCGCCGCTCCTGGCAAGCTCCGCAGCTCGTTCCGCCGGCTACGGTAGCCGTAGCCAAGCTAACACAGCCCGCGGGGAGCCGTCGGCACCAGCGCGCCGCGTTTTTCAAGGATCCGCAGATAGTGATTGTAGCGGCGAGCGCGGGCCGTTGAACTCGCGCCGAAATCCTAGTTCCCTGCCCTGGTCCCGATCGGAGAGCGCTCCAGGTCCCGGGGTTGTTCGGGCGGAATGTACAGGAGCCCCAGCCGGGCGATGATCTCTTCCGGCTTTTCTTCGAAGTAGAGCACGGCATTCCGCGCGCGGCGGCGGTTCACGATACCCAGCGCGATGGCGCCCCCGAGGAGCACGCCGGCCATGTTGAGGAACTTGCTTATGTCGTGCAGTCCGGACTGCTCATAGAGTGAGCTCCAGATGCCGAAGATGCTGACGATGAATCCGAAGCCCCAGAAGATGACCTGGACGTTGGTTTTGCCGGGCAGGAAGGAGCAGGTGAAAGGCACCTTGTCGAATTTGAACAGGCCGACTTCCACAAGCAAAAGGCCCAGTAAGGCGAGGATGGCAAGGTGCTGCGCGACGTGAATCCACGGCCTGAAGTTGAGGGACAGCAGCGCAGCAACGAGGAGCACGGGCGCAACTCCGAAAAGAAGCAAGGCGAGCCGCGTAGCGGCGAAGTAGTTGCGCGTGGGCTGAAGCTGGGTGACGCGCAGCACCCAGTTAGCCTGCAGCGAGATAGGCAGCGAGAAGACGCCGCGCAGTCCGAAGACCCCGAAGATCATCATCAGAAAGGTCGAGACGATGAAGTCCGTGGGGATGGCCTCGTGCGCCGTCGCGGTCAGTTCGTGGTGCAGCCACGAGAGCGCGATAGCGAAGACGATGGAGAGATAGAACGCGAAGACCACGCGATGCTGCCGGCTGCGCGCGAGAGAGCGGAGGCTGAAGGTGACAATGGCGGTGGTAAGGGCGTTGCCGAAACGCGGCATGAGGTGCAAGCCACCGGCTCCGGGGACGAGGTCGGGCTGCTCGGCCGTCTTCTTCATGGTCTTGAAATAGCAGAGAAGCAGCGAACCGAGCGCCCCGCTGATAACCACAAACAATGCGATCCACGCACGCACGGCGAGCCAGGAGAAGTCGCCGGGCAGTGAGCCGTTGAGCTGATTCAGAAGCGCAAGGAACCAGAAGACCGGCGAGACCGCCAGCAGCCAGTGGTTGGCGGGATTCGTGAAGTCAGCCGGTGTAGCGAGGGTGGGCTGGAGGAAGTAGACGCCGAGGAAGATGGCAAAGGCGCAGAGCTGCAGCATCGCCGAGAGGCGGAGGAAGAGCTTGCGCGGAAGGATCAGCGCGGAGATTCCCTGAATGGTGAGGACCGATCCGTAAAGAAACGCGGACGACGCGACCAGGGTGAACCAGAAGGAGACGAAGAAGCGCGCCATGCCCAGATAGCCGCCGCCCATGCCGCCGAAGATCAGCGACCACGAGCAGCTCGAGGCGAAGTTGAGGGCGACGATGGCGATGCCGAGGAGGCCGCACGTCGCCGCAAGCTTGGCGAGCAGGATGGTGCGGGGACGGATAGGCAGCGGGCCGAGAACGGCCAGGTCGCGGCGATCGGGAAAGGTCGAGTCCCATGTAATGACGGTGAGGAGGCCGATGACCAGGAGCATATTCTCGATCTGGCCCTGCTGGATGCGCCAGGCCTGATCGGGAGGGGGCGGAAACCAGAGTGCGCCAATGGCGCGCATGAGGCTGATGAAGATGAGAATGCCGGCGAATTGCCCAAGGAAGCGCGGGATGTCGGCTTCAATGGAGAGCGCTTCGAGGTCGACAACGCGCAACAGAAACTGCCGGTGCAGAACGCGGAACTGCAAAGGCAGGCGGCGGGCGATCCGTGACGTAAGAACGGCGAGCGGGCTAGGCATGGATCAGGTCCGCGATGTTGCGCGCCATCTGCGCGGTGTCCTGCTCCACGGCGAGCTGCGAGAAGATGGCTTCAAGGTTGGGAAGTTCCATCAGCGATCTCAGGCGCTCGATCGAGTTGTCAGCGACGAGCTTGCCGCGGTGGAGGATGACCACCCGGTGGCTGATGCGCTCCACCGTGTCGAGTTCGTGCGAGCTGAACAGCACGACTTTTCCCCGCGACGCCAGCTCCTGGATGAGGCTGCGCAGGATGAGCGCGGAGCCGATGTCGAGCCCGGAGAAGGGTTCGTCCAGCAGCACCAGGTCGGGGTTGTGCATCAGCGCGGCCGCAATCAGAATTTTCTGGCGCATGCCCTTGGAGTAACCGGAGATGGAGGCATGCCGGTCGTCGTAAAGGTTGAGCAGCCGAAGGAGGCCGTCAATGCGCTCCGAAGATTCCCGCGAGGGTAGTCCGCGCAGCTGCGCCACCATCACCAGATATTCGAGGCCGGAGAGGTGGTTGTAGAGGTTCGGTTCTTCCGGCACGTAGCCCATGCGCCGCTTGTAGGCAATGAGGTCGTCGTCAATGGGCTCATTGCAGTAAAGAATCTGGCCGGCGGTGCGCTCGATGAGGCCGGTGATCATCTTGATGGTCGTGGATTTCCCGGATCCGTTCGGGCCGAGGTAGCCGGTAACCTCGCCGGGCCGGGCAGAGAAAGAGACATCATCGACGGCCGGAATGCCTGCGTAGTGTTTGGTGAGGCGGCGAAGCTCCAGCATGGTCCTACCTATGTAGCATTCGGCAGTAAGAAAAGTCAAGTAGCT
This sequence comes from Acidobacteria bacterium AB60, assembly GCA_008682415.1. GTDB lineage: Bacteria > Acidobacteriota > Terriglobia > Terriglobales > Acidobacteriaceae > Telmatobacter. The sequence goes on from VANK01000001.1 coordinate 537,145, forward strand.
TTCTACATAGGGTCCCTCATGCGCCCGAGCCTCGATTGTGACTCGACATTGCCCGGACTCACGTGATGGGTATCACTGAAGCTGAAACCTCAGCGGCGCAGACTCCGAGGCAAGAAGGTGGGCCATGCTTATAGTCCTCTGGCTCGTGCTCTGCCTCGCCGCCGCATCCCTGATGTTGCTTCCTCTCGCCCTGCGGCTCTGCGCCCTCTACCGGCAATACTCCGGCACTCGCCTGGTGTCCTGTCCGGAGGACCGGAAGGCCTCCGCAGTCCATATCGACACCTGGCGCGCCGTAGAGACGGGGATGGATGCATCTCCGGACCTGCGCCTGTGCGAGTGCACGCGCTGGCCCGAGCGCGCGCACTGCAACCAGGCCTGTATGGGGCAGGTGGTTGCCCATGATTCCGACCTCGAAGTCGAGCCAAGGGTGGGGCGTAAACAGATCTACCACCTCCCGATCGTCCTCGCGGCATTTGCCGCCTGGTACATCGGCGCGGTCTGGCACTCCCAATACCTTTTTCGAGGGCGCTGGCTGGCTGCCCTCGGTCTTACGCGGGAGGATGTGTCACAGGCCGTATGGTGGTTCTGGCCTCATCTGCTCTCGGCAGCTATCTGCCTGTTGTTTGCATACGGCGTCGCATGGCTCCTCGCCGTCATTCACCGCAAGGGCGTCCTTTCGGGCATCCTGATGGCCATCTTGCTGGGAGGGGCCATCGTGGCGGCGAGTTGGTCCGGTATTGCGCGGCTCCCACGCGAGTTACAGAGGATCGAAGGCGCTTATGTGTTATTGGCCGCTTTGACCATCGGCGCCATCGTGGGAGGCTTCTCCGACCGGCTCGTGCTTCCCCGCCCTGGGCCCGCTGCTGTGACCGGAAGAAAATCCGCGTAAATGAAGCCGTCGCGGTTGACGACCTCGCCCGGCTCGAACGCGATGGGATGCGCGAACATGGGGCCGTCGTAGACGCAGGAATGGAACTCGCCTCGCTCGCCGCAGGGGTCCACGGCCGTCGGAAGCTCGGCAAGAAGCGACAGGTCAAACTCCCGGCCGGCGAATCGTGCGTCGAGCTGCCGGCTATCGACACAAACCAGCTTGGCATGCAGTCCACCGGCGATCATCTCCCGCGCGAGCGCGTCCGTAGGCAAGTCCCAAAGCGGAAACAATGGTTCCAGTCCGGTGGATTTAAGCTGTGCTTCGCGGTAGCTGCGCACATCGCGCAGGAATAGATCCCCGAATGCAATGGCGTGGATGTTCTCACGGATGGCGCGCTCACATTCAGAAGACATGCATTGCTCGTAGATTTCGTTGGAGCACGGCCATGGAAGAGGGATGATCCACAGCGGAAGTTGCGCGGCTTCAGCCTGCGCTTCCAGAACTGCGCGGCGTGTGCCGTGCATGGCGACGCGATCAAATTCGCTGTTGACTGTGGTGAGCAGGCCGGCGATCTCGATGTCCCGCTGCTGCCGCAACAGGTGAAGCGCCCATGCACAGTCTTTGCCGCTGCTCCAGGAGAGCAGGATTCGCTTCATGAGGAGTGATCCTGGAGGATCTTGCGATACACGACGAAGCCGCTGTTCTCCGCGACTCTGTCATAGAGCTGCCGGGCGGTGGTGTTGGTCTCGTGGGTGTGCCAGTAGACGCGAGGGCAGCCGGCTTCTTTGGCGCGTTCATACACAGCTTCGATGAGGGCGCGGCCTACACCCTTTCCACGCGCGGACTCCAGCGTGAAGAGATCCTGCAGATAGCAGTTGGGCGCGATGGAGATCGTGCTGCGGTGAAAGAGAAAGTGAGCAATCCCGAGCAGCTCGTCGGCGCTCTTCGCGACCAGCGCGTGAACTGGTTCGTAGGCATCGAAGAAACGCGACCAGGTCTGACGCGTCACCTCGTCAGGCAAAGCAGTAGCCCCGTGGCGGCCATAGAAGGCGTTGTAGCCGTCCCACAGGGGCTTCCATTGATCGAAGTCGGCAGGCACTACGGGGCGAACCGTGAGCATGCGTTCCCTAGCTGATTTCGATGACGTCGTTGCTTGAGGCCGCCGCGGCGTTGGCGCGCTCCATCAGCTTTTGCGCAGCATCGTAGAAGGCCGTGGCCTGCGGGCTCTTGGGGCCGGCCAGCGCCACCGGCAGACCACGATCGCCACCTTCGCGGATCGACGGAATCAGCTCAATGGAACCCAGGAACGGCACGTTGAACTGCTGCGCCGTGCGCTCGGCGCCACCCTTGGAGAAGATATCGATCTCGTGATGGCAGTGCGGGCAGGTGAAGTGGCTCATGTTCTCGACAATCCCGAGAACTTCTACGTTGACTTGGGCAAACATCTCCAGCGCCTTCCGCGCGTCTTGCAGGCTCACGTCGCTGGGCGTGGAGACCACCACTGCCCCGGTGAGGGGCACAGTCTGGACGAGTGAGATCACCACATCGCCCGTGCCGGGGGGCAGGTCGATGACGAGGTAGTCGAGTTCACCCCAATTCACCTGCTGCAGGAACTGGCGGATGATCTGATGGAGCATGGGGCCGCGCATCACCATCGGCTTGTCGCCGGGGGAGATGTAGCCGATGGAGATAGTCTTGATCCCGTGAGTCAGGTTCGGCTCAATGACGTTCCCTGCACCGACACGCGGCTGCTGGCTCGAACCCATCATGAGCGGAACGTTGGGACCGTAGATGTCGGCATCGATGAGACCGACGCGTTGTCCCAGCTTCGAGAGCGCGATGGCCAGATTGACGGCAACCGTGGTCTTGCCGACTCCGCCCTTGCCGGAACCAACTGCAATGATCTTGGATACGCCCGGAAGCGCCACGGGCTGAGGCATGGCATGAGAATGCGCCATAAGTGCTGACTCCTTGTTTGCTCTCCGTAGAGAGCTTGCTCGTTCTGGAGAGCCGCGCTTCGATCGCGAGAAAACGTCCCTCCTCCAAAATTCTACAGGAGGGTGCGCGCCGCGTTCGCGCGCGCGACGTTCCCAAGATGCTCGTGAAGCAGGCGCAGACCGTCGGTGAGCGCCGCGGGACCGGGCTGAAGAATGATGCTGGAGGGAATCTCGTAGAGATGGCCGCTGCGCACCGCGCTGACCTGGCCCCAGCCGGGACGCGATGCGATCGCCTTGAGATCGGCCTTCATGCCGCACCACGAGGCGAAGATCACTTCCGGATCGCGGCGCACAACTTCCGCGGGATCGATCACGCGGTCCTGCGCTTTGCCCTGGGTGCGAAGTTCAGAAAAGATGGAATCGCCACCGGCGACTTCGATGAGTTCGTCCACCCATCCGATACCGCTGATGAGCGGATCGTGCCATTCCTCGAAGTAGACCCGAGGGCGATGGGCGAAGAGGGCGGCGCTCGCAACCACCGCGTCGATCCCGCGCTGGAGCGATTCGACGAGGGCGATTCCATCCGCTTCGACCCCGGCGATGCGAGCGAGCGTACGGATCATGTCGAAGATGCCGGCGACGGTCCGCTGGTTGAAGTTGAAGACGGTGAGGCCGCGCTGGACCAGTTGCCGGGTGATCTCCGCCTGCACGTCCGAGAAGGTGAGGACGAGATCGGGGTTCAGCGCAACGATCTCCTCCACGTTGGCGCTGTTGAAGGTGGATACGCGTGGTTTGCTGCGGACCTCAGGAGGGCGCGTGGAGAACCCGGAGACTCCCACGATGCGGTGCTGCTGTTTGAGCAGATAGAGCGTTTCCGTGGTTTCGTCACTGAGGCAGACAATGCGGGCCGGAAACTCAGCAGCCATGCGCGAAGCTCAGCGGGCGAATTCGGCATTCTCGAGCGCTGCGGTCGCTTGCCGAGCCTTGCGGCGCCGGGCCTGCTCTGACTCGCGGTGCTCGCGTCGCAGAAGCGCATCCCCGAACCGCCGTATCTCGTCGGCCGTGACCGGCTTGAGCTCAGGCACACGCACGCGGCGGCCATTCTGATCGATGGCCACAAAGACGAGGTAGGCGCTGGCCACGTGCAGCATGACGCCGGTCTGGGTATTCTCCACCCAGGCCTTCACGCCAACTTCCATCGAGGTGGAAAACGCGCGGTTCACGCTCGACTTCAGGGTGAGAAGATCCCCCACGTGCACCGGCTGCAGGAAATCGATGTGGTCCATGGCGGCCGTCACCACGTGGGTCCGGGAGTGGCGGTAGGCCGCCATCGCCCCCACCAGGTCGATAAAGTGCATCAGTCGCCCGCCGAGCAGATTGCCGAGGGTGTTGGTGTCGTTCGGCAAAACGATCTCCGTCATCTCGGATTGAGAGTCGGCGACCAGACGTGCCGGGGCGGAAAGGTTCTCGCTGGAACTCATTTTGGCTGGCTACTCCGTTCCTTTTTCAACAGGCAACCGGAAAGGGGCTTCTCCGGCTACAATGGTCCCACGGGATCCGATCATCGGTAGCACTCTTCCAGTTTCGGCAATCCCTCCGATTTAAGCAAATCCCCGCAGGTGACCCTGACGTCAATATGAGCACCACCGACAAAATTGCAGGATTACGAGAGATCCTTGCCCTGGATCCCAAGAACAGCTTTGCGCGCTATGGGATTGCCGTGGAACTGGCCAACCGCGGCGAGGTGGAAGCAGCCATGGCAGAGTTCAACCAGCTTTTAAAGAGTGATCCCGACTACACCGCCGGCTACTTCATGTCCGCGCAGACCCTGTCCCGCGCCGGACGAACCCAGGAGGCCATCGAACGGCTGAAGCTGGGGATCAGCTGTGCCGCGCGGACCGGCAACCGCCATGCGCTCAGCGAGATGCAGGGCATGCTGGACGAACTGGCCCGCTGACCGGGTTTACCAGGAAGCACCCCCGCCGGCAACACGAGATTTCTGCTCTCTTTTGGAACTTGCCGGCATCTATACTATTGATATGCCGAAATATTCAATCGTTGTCCCCTTCCATAACGAGGAAGAAAATGTCACCGCCCTCTACGCCCGCCTCAAGCAGGTGATGGAACAGATTGGGGACAGCTTTGAGCTGGTGCTGGTGGACGACGGCTCCAGCGACCGCACCTACAAGCTCCTGGAAGAGATCGCCGCCGTCGACAGCCGCGTCCTGGTCGTCAAGCTTCGCCGCAATTTTGGGCAGACCTCCGCCCTCGCCGCCGGCTTCGACCACTCCTCGGGCGAGTTCATCCTCTCCATGGACGGCGACCTGCAGCACGATCCCAACGAGATTCCCAACTTCCTCGAAAAGCTGGAGGAGGGATACGACGTCGTCTCCGGTTGGCGCGAAAAGCGAATTGACAATTTCGTCATGCGGCGCTTCCCTTCCCGCGTGGCCAACTGGCTCATGGCCAAGCTCTCCGGCGTCAACATCCACGACTTCGGCACCACCTTCAAGGCGTATCGCCGCGAAGTGATCCAGAACATCCCCCTCTACGGCGAGATGCACCGCTTCATCCCGGCCCTGGCCAGCTGGTACGGCGCCTCCATCTGCGAGATTCCCATCAAGAACGTGCAGCGCGAGCGGGGCAAAAGCCATTACGGAATCGGACGCACCTTCCGCGTCTTCTTCGATCTGCTCACCATCCGTTTTCTCCTGAAGTACATGAGCCGGCCGCTGCATTTCTTCGGAACCTTCGGCGCGCTCGGCATTCTGGCGGGCAGCATCATCTCGACAGTACTGCTCGCCCTCAAGCTGGCCAACTGGCACGTCAACATCATGGACCAGCACGGACCCTGGTTTGTCATCGCCGGCGTCCTGATCGTGGCGGGCATCCAGATGCTGGCCATCGGCCTCCTGGGCGAACTGCAGGTGCGGCACTACTACACGTCGCAGCAGCACACCCCCTACGCCATCGACCGCCTCGTCCGCCTGCGCGCCCCGGAAGAGCCGAGCATCCTCTCGGATCGCGACTAAGCCAAGAAGAGCAAGTCCCAGCCCCGTCGACATCTCGGCGGGGCTTTTCCTATTAGATCGTCCGATTTGTCCTTCGCCACTTTCGGGCCGCCAACCCACCCGGTTGCAGTATCCTTGTCCGTTATGAAATCCATCCAGATTCATCAAACCGGGGGCCCCGAAGTCCTTCAACTCGTGGAGCTGCCGATTCCCTCTCCGGGACCCGGACAGGTGCTCATCCGCGTGGAAGCCGTGGGCGTGAACTTCATCGAGATCTACTTCCGCAAGGGTCAGTACAAAGCGACCATGCCCCTGACGCCCGGCAGCGAGGCGGCCGGCACCGTGGAGGAACTCGGACCCGGCGTCACCGGCTTCGCGCCCGGCGATGCGGTCGCCTCCGTCGGCGTGCTGGGCAGCTATGCGGAGTACGCGCTCGTGCCCGCGGCCCAGCTGGTCAAAGTCCCCTCCGGCGTAAGCCCCGAGCAAGCCGCGGCCGCCATGCTGCAGGGCATGACCGCGCATTATCTGGCGTATTCCACCTTCCCGCTGAAGGCGGGCGAAACGGCGCTCGTCCACGCCGGGGCCGGGGGCGTGGGGCTGCTCCTGACGCAGATCGCCACTCGCATCGGAGCGCGCGTCATCACCACCGTCTCCACCGAGGAAAAAGCGGCTCTCTCCCGGGAGGCAGGCGCAGCCGACGTGATTCTCTACACGCAACAAGACTTTGTGGCCGAAGTAAAGCGCCTCACCGGCAACAAGGGCGTCGACGTCGTCTACGACTCGGTGGGCAAGACCACCTTCGACGGAAGCCTCAACTGCCTGCGGCCGCGCGGGCTGCTGGCCCTCTTCGGCGGATCGAGCGGCGCGGTGCCCCCGTTCGATCTGATTCAGCTCAGCGGCAAGGGATCACTGTTCGTGACCCGGCCCACCCTCTGGCACTACATCGCTACCCGCGAAGAACTGGATTGGCGGGCGAAAGAGATTCTTGGCTGGGTCGCGGACGGCAGTCTCAAGCTGCGCATGGAGCATGACTACCCGCTGAGCGACGCCGGCCAGGCCCACGCTGCCATGGAGTCCCGCCAGACCACCGGCAAGATTCTGCTGGAGCCATAGTCCCGGGCGCTCTCGATCCGATCACCGCGTGATGCCCCCCAAATGCAGATACCGTTACGACGAGGGGAGTCAACTCGACTCCACCCGTCGCAACCGTAGTCGTGCGGGAACTGGTTTGGTTTAGCTCGCGCGCGCCAAAGTTACTGTCGCAGGCGTCTCGTCGCAATTGAACTTCGAGACCAGGGCCTGCAGCTTTCCGGCCAGTGATTCCAGACTCCGCGCCGATCCCTGGGTCTTGACCGCGGCATCGGTCGTGCTCTTTGCCGCATCCGCAACTGTAGCGATCGTCTGTGTAATCTCCGCGCCGCCGCGTGCCGCTTCCGCCAGCGCCCGGCTGATCTCGCTCGTTGTCGCGCTCTGCTCTTCGATCGCGCTGGCGACGGTGCTCTGGAAGTCGTTGATCTGCTCGATGACTCCCGTGATCTGGCCGATAGCCTTCACCGCTTCCCCAGTGTCCTGCTGAATCGCCTGGATCTTGCGGCTGATATCTTCCGTGGACTTGGCCGTCTGATTGGCGAGTTCCTTCACCTCGTTGGCCACAACCGCGAAGCCCTTGCCTGCCTCGCCGGCGCGCGCAGCCTCAATGGTAGCGTTCAGGGCGAGCAGGTTGGTCTGTTGCGCAATTGAAGTGATCACCTTGATGACCTGACCTATCTCTTCGCTGCTCGATCCAAGCTTCTTCACCGTGGTATTGGCAGATTGCGACAGGTCCTTCGCCTGGTTGGCAATCTTGGTTGCCTCCACCGTGCTCTTGGCAATCTCGCGGATGCTGGCGCCCATCTGATCGGCGCCCGAAGCCACGGTCTGCACGTTGTTGGAGATCTGCTCGCTGGCCGCCGACACCAGGCTCGCCTGTCCTGAAGCCTCGTCCGCGCTGGCCGTCATCTGCCGGTTCACACGGGTCAGCTCTTCCGATGCGCTCACCAGTGCCTGGGCGCTTGAGGCAATCTCGCGAACCGCTGCCCTTACCTGCGTGGCCACCGAGTTCACCGCCAGGCGCAACGAGTTGAAGTCGCCCGCGTACTCGGTGCGAATCTGCACCGTCAGGTCGCCTCCCGCCATCGATCCCAGCGCGGCAGACACGTCGCGGATCGGCAGAACAATTCCGTCCAGGATCGAGTTGATTCCGGCGATCATCTCCTTGAAGCTGTATTGGAAGCTGCCCACGTCGCCGCGTACCGACAGCTGCCCTTCGCGTGCCGCCTGCACCAGGACCATGATCTCCGCGTGCACGGACTGCATGCTGCGGCGAACCTCGTCGATCGCCTCCTTGATGGCCGACATCTTGCCCGGCAGGCTCGGCATGTCGATCGACAGGTTGCCGATCGCATACTGGCTCACCACTTCAACGACCTTCGTGCTCACATCGATGTGCGACTTGACCAGCTTGTTGATGCCATCGGCCATCTTGGCGTAGACCCCGGAGAACTGGTCCACGGGAAGCACTTCGTCGATCATGCCGGCATCGTGCATGGCCTTGAGGTGGTTCTGCGCCGCAACAAAGTTGTCCAGGGTCGCAATGCAGGTGTTGAGGTTTTCCTTGAGGCGGTTGAAATCTCCCTTGAAGTCCGCGGTCAGGCGCTCGGGGATGTTGCCCTTGGAGATCTTGTCAATGTAATCCGACGCGATATTCAGCGGCCCAATCACGCCATCCAGCGTGTGGTTCACGCCTTCCACAATCGCGCGGAAGTCGCCCTTGTGCTTGGAAGCGTCGGCTCGCGCATCCAGCTTGCCCTGGATCGCGGCGTCGGTCAACCCGCTCATGTCGCTGATGAGAGCCTTGACGTTCTCCGTGCAGGCGATCAGCGCCTTGCCCAGCGCATCACGGTCGGAACGAAGCGTCACGTCCGTGCTCAGGTCTCCCGCGGCGATTCGCTCCGCCGCTTTGGCACGCTCGCGAATCATCTCGCACATCGAGCGGAACGCGTCGGACAACACACCTACCTCGTCGCCCGACTCGTAGTCGATCGAGAGGTTGACCTCGCCTTCAGACATCCTGCCCGCAACATCGGTAAGCATCTTCATCGGCCCGGTAATCTTGGCAATCATCCGGTTCATCAGGAGGAACGCCACCACCACCACCACCGAAAAGATGACGATGCCAAAGATCTGCTGGCGCTGGATCCAGGTCACCACCGAGTCGAGTTCCGACTTGAAGCCGTTCGCCAGCCGATCGTGCATCTTATCCAGGGCGTCGGCAATCTCCTTGTCGTCCTTGGCCAGCGAGGCGAGCTGGTCCTGGGTGCTCTGCGTGACATTCTCCTTGCCGTCAATCATTGCCCCATACGCCGCGCGCGAACGCGTCTGGACGTCGCGCACCCGCTTCATCAGGTCGGCCAACTGCGCCCGGTCGCTCGCGCTCGGGTCCTTATCCGAGGCCGCCTGCAGCGACGAAACGACCGCCTCCGCTTCGCGATCGGCCGTCGACAGCACGCTCTTGTCCTGCAGCATCACTGAATCGCTATAGCTCTTGACCAGCTTCTCGAAGGATGCGCTGGCGTTCTGGCAGCTGGTCGCCGCCGGAAAGAGCGACTCCGACGCCGTCTTCATGTGCATCCTGGTTTGCAGTACCGTCGCCTGCACAAACAGAAGCAGGATCAGAAAACCTGCGCCAAAAATGCTCATGCAGAGCCAGATCTTGAGACGAATTCCTCTTTTTGCCAGCTTCATCGCTCCACCTCGTTGTTAGGTTTGTTCCCCGTATCCTTGTGCTGCTGCCTAGTACACCCGCAATGTCTTGGCGCCATCATGAGGGCTGGATTTGTCGATGTAGCCCACGGCCCCCGGATTGTGCGCCACGAACTCCACCATGGCCGCGTCGGATTCCACGGACTTGGGCATCGATCCCTGTCCGGAAAACACCAGGCTGCGCCATCCCGCCTTGAACGCCGAGTCGGACTTGCCGACGAACTCGGCAAGGAACGCCTGATGCGTCGGTCCGTCCTTCAACAACACCGGGACCACCCGCGACCCATCTTTAAGACTTGACGCGTTCCCGCTGAACACGTCGCGGAGGGTATCCTTGGTGACTTCGCCGCTCTTGACGCTGGGATTGGCGATCACAATCACCTGAGCGCTACCCCGGACGCTGAATACAGACGCTACTGCTAACAGGAATGCGAATAATAGGAAATTTTTCATTTCGGTCTTCTCCCTCGTTGATCGCTTTTAGAAACTCACCCCAAGCTTGAGGAGAGTGAGACGCGTGTCGGGCTTCAAGCCGTGCGGATTCGCATCGATGTCATAGCCCACCGACGTGCCATCGATAAAATGCTGTTCGGCCTTGGCATACAGAAACGCGTTGAAGTCATAGCGGCCGGAGAAAGCCCAGTCTTTGAAGAAGCGGGCGGGACCGAGCAACGCCTGATGGTCCACCTCTTGCGTCACGTACATACCCGCGCTCGCCTTTTGCGACACTTTGTAGCTGGTCATTGCATACCAGGGACGCTGATCGAACCGACCCGGCGCCGGCGCCAGGCCGCGCAGCATGTACGATCCAGCCAGCCGCTCGTACTCTCCCGCCACCATCAGGCGCTTGCGCTCAAAGCGCGCGTAGTAGCTCAGAACATTGATCGGATTCAGAACCATCGTGCCGGAGGTCGTGATCGTCACACCCTGCGCGGGGCCGGCCGGAACAATATAGGTGTCCACCAGTGCGCCCTGCCACTCGTTCGAGTGGCTCAGAGTGGCGCCCGCCATGAATCCCGGCAGAGGCGTCCGCCAGTGCAGGCTGGTTCCCGAAGTCGGGCCGCTCAGGCCATCCTTGAGGTTGATGCCCTGCTCGCGGAAGTTGGTGAAGTACCCGTCATCGGCCGACAGGTTCCTTTCTCCACCCCACCCGCGATACTCGACCCGGCCGAAACGCTCGCCCACCGGCACGGAGCCGTAGACCACGCCGCCATAGTGCGCCAGAACCGAGTTGCGGCTGGAAATCGGATAGATACTCTGCGGCAACAGCGACCACATGTAGGAAGGATCGATGTCCTGAATATCGTTGAACAGCCCCGAAGGAGTCTTGACCTTTCCAAAACGCGCCCCAAACTTGTCGCTGACCTTGTAGTCCGCGGAGGCCCAGTCCAGAGTTATATCCTTTCCCAGGTTTCCCAGCATGAAATAGCGCAACTGCACGCCAATCCGCAACTTTGGGTCCGGCACCGCCGTCACGTTTCCCACCACATCTGACCATGCAGGCTCGCCATCGCTCGAGTGGCCCGTGAGGATGTTGTTCTGCGTGGTATAGAGAAAGCCCTGCGTGGCGTAGCCATGGATCTGAAGATTCAGGTCGTCGAGGCTCTGCGCGGAGCAGACGCCGGCCACGCTGAGAGCGGCAGCCACCATCACCCGAATTACGTTGCGTACTTGCATGTAGGACTCCTTAAAGTTTGTCGATCGATCGCGCCCTGCAGCCTGGGAAACACATTGACGCCAGGTGCGCGTGCTGCATTGCTGATTCTTCACTTGGGGCGGCCATTACATCGGCATTGCATGGTCAGTTGTCCAGAGCACTTGTTGCACTTTTCCCGCCCGCTCTCAAACCCGTGCGATGTGGCTGCGCAGAAACGCACCTGCGCTGGATCGCGCCACATGCGCCATCGCGGCCAGCCAGGTTAGGACGTACGGGAGAGGTGGTCCGCCGGGCCTGGGAAGACAGGCCCGGATCGCGGTCCGGTTCAGTGGAGGTGATCCGCCCAGGGGTAAGCGAATCACGACTCCTGGCCGCGTTGCAGCCCGCAAAGCGCGCCGGGAAGATGCTGGCGTCCCCGGCAGCGAGCGATCCTCCACAGGCGAGGACGTTCCGGCCGAGAACAGCCGCTCAGCGGCGGCGCGGGCGCGAGTTTTACTGGCGACGTTCGAGAATGCAGAGCTTCATGTTGCCGAAGTCGGAGGCGAACGAGCACTCCAGCACGCCGCATCCCTGCGGAACCGCGAACTCGTAGTCGGTTCCCACCACCACGGAGGGCAGCGTCAGCGATCTCGGCTCCGGAAGCAATGCCTTGACGCATCCGCCGGTCATGTTCGCCAGCTCGCCGGCCGCATCCCTCATGTCTTCATGAGACAGATCGGAGGCGGGCACGCCCAGCAGCGACGAGGCCGCCTGCATAACCAGGCTCGCGTCCAGATCGAGACGAACCACGTGCTGTAGATCCCCGACGATTTGAACGCTGGCCACAACGTACCCGGACGCCTTGTTGATGCTCACCTCGTCGCCCGAGAGCGTAAGCTCGGTTCCCGCCATTGTTGACCAGATCTCGTGCGTAAACCCTGTGATGTCAGAAAGACTAATCTGATCGATCATTTTGTTACCTCCCCTGTCCTTTCAAACGGTAATAAGCGCTTGACTCAAATTGGATTCGTTCAAAACTGTCGTCCAGATTCAGCATCGATTCCGCGCAGCCCAGAAACAGGTACCCATCCGGCCGCAGCACCTGCCGCACCCGCGCCAGAATCTTGCGGCGGGTATCCATGTCCAGATAGATCAGCACATTGCGCAGGAAGATGACATCGAAGGACCCCGTGGTCGGCCAGCTCTCCGCCAGGTTCAGCGATTCGAAGGCCACCTTCTTCTTGATCTCCGCGCTGATGAACCACGAACAGCCCTCGCGGTGGAAGTAGCGCGCCAGAAGCGCCGCGGGAAGCCCGCGATTCACCTCCATCTGCGTGTACTTGCCGATGCGGGCGCGCTCCAGAATCGAGGCGCTGATATCGGTTCCCCGGATCACGTAGTCCCATCCGGGCAGGTTGAACTTGCTGTGCAGGAGCATCGCCACGCTGTATGCTTCCTGCCCGCTCGACGCCGCCGCGCTCCAGAAGCGCATGCGCTTCTCCGCCGCGCGCTTCTTCAAAAGCTCGGGGATGATTACCCGCTCCAGCGCCAGAAACGGCCCGAGATCGCGAAAGAACCACGTCTCGTTGTTGGTCATCGCGTCCAGAACTCTTCCATGCGCTTCATGGAATGGCTCCGTGCGCAAACGAAAGATCAGATCACTCACGGTCCGGCATTGGTTCGACGTCGCAATGCCAGCCAGCCTTGACTCCGCCAGGTAAGCTTTGTCCGCGTCAAGAACAATCGCAGAGTGATCGCGAACCAGCTTCCTGAGGTATTCGAATTCGTGTGTTGCTATGCCCATGCGATTGCTCTTTTCACCGAGGATTTATGCAGCGGCGGACCTTGATGCATTGACTCGAAACGCAACCTCCGAGGCAATTTGATTCAACGGCAGAACAGCTTGTGCCAGGCCCGACCTTGCCACGAATCCCGGCATTCCCCACACCACCGAACTACCTTCGTCCTGAACGACTACCTGCGCTCCCAGCTCCGCCAGGCGCGTGCAGCCGCGCAGCCCATCTTGCCCCATGCCCGTAAGTACCAGCGCCAGGACTCGTCCCCCGAACGCATCCGCCAGGGAGCGGAACAGCACGTCGACCGAGGGCCTGCAAAAGTTTTCCGGCTCCGTCTGCGGAGTCGCCAGATAACAGCGCGTTCCCTGCCGGACGACCGTCATGTGATAATCGCCCCGCGCAATCCACACCGCGCCCGGAAGAAGCTCCGCTCCTTCGTACGCTTCGCGCACCGGCAGCGCGCAAATGCCGGAAAGCCTTTCCGCCAGCGCCCGCGTAAACTCCGCCGGCATGTGCTGAACGATCACGATCGGCACCGGGAAATCGCCCGGCAGCGACGGCAAAACCTCTGCCAAAGCCTTCGGGCCGCCGGTCGAGCAACCGATCGCCACAACGTCAATCGCTCCCCCCGAAGGATGCGCGTAATTCCACCCCCCGCCGACGGGCTTGCTGCTGCGCGCGGTTCCGCTGCCTTTGGGACACAACGCAAGCACCTTCGCAATCAGCGTGTCCTTCAGCATCTGGATGCCCATGTCCAGATTCGAAACCCGTTCCGGCTTCGTCACATAGTCACTGGCTCCCAGAGACAGGCACTCGATCGTTGCCGTCGCCCCTTTCGATGTCAGGCTGCTGCACATGATGACCGGGAGCTTGGCGTGTTTGGAGCGAATCTCCTTCAGCGTCTCCAGGCCATTCATGTGCGGCATCTCGATATCCAAAGTGACGATGTCGGGCTGCAGCCGCTCAATCATTGCCAATGCTGAGAGGCCGTTGCCCGCGGTGCCCGCCAGTTCCAGCGCCGGGTCGGACGCAATCGCCTCCAACAGCAAGCGACGCATCACTGCAGAATCATCCACTGCGAGCACCCTGATCTTGTTAGACATTTGCGATCAACCCCAAAAGAGCCAGCTTCTCTTCCACCTGCATCGAGTTGAACGGCTTCATCAGGTAGTCCGTCGCACCCGCGTTCAGGGCGCTCTGCACTTCCTTGATCCCCGTCTCCGTGGTCACCATCATGATCCGCATCTGCTCGTACTGCGGCCTCTTGCGGATCTCCGTCACCAGCTCGAGGCCGTTCATCTCCGGCATATTCCAATCAACCAGAGCCACATCCGGGACCTCGCCTTTGGTCAAGACATCGAGCGCGTCTACGCCGTGCTTTGCCTCCGCCACTTCGAATCCGCGCATGCTCAGGATGCGGCGCAATACCGCGCGCATCGTGTTCGAATCGTCTACAACGAGTGCTTTCATGCTTCTCCCCTGATCTCCAAGATGTTTCTTCCCGCTATTCCCCCAGGACCCAGCCACCCGCCTGATACGCCTGCCCTGTCAGGTGCCCCTGTTGATTTCTTATGCCGCCGCCATGGTTCGAGGACTTCCCCCGGATGTCACAATCCCATCCAGCGTCGCCCCCAGGTTGAGCACATGCAGAAGACCGTGTTCCAGCTTGTACACTCCGGTGGTCGTCTGCCTCACTTCTCCCCGAACGCTATCGGGAAGTGACTCGAATGTCTCCGGCTCGGTCTCCACCACCTCGCCGATGCGGTCCACCAGCAGGCTTACCGCGCCCTCGCTCGTACAGATCACCACATTCATCGGCAGCCCGCCCTCCTCGTTCTTGGGCAGCCCCATACGGCGGCGCAGATCCACTGCGGTCACAATTTGTCCGCGAAGATTCATCAGCCCCGCGATCGAATCGGGCGCGGTCAGGACCGGCGTCATCTCCTGGTACCGGATGACCTCCTGCACCTTCTCCACCTCAATCCCGAAGAGCAACCTGTCCAGAACAAATGTGCAGAACTGCTTACTCATCTCCCCCCCTGTCCCACCGCGGTCTCGAGCTCTTCAACCATCGAACAGGTGTTCGCAATGATTCCGTCGATATCCAGCACATCCACCACGCGCTTGTCGATCACCGCCGATCCCTTGAGATACTGGCTCTGGCGGGCCTTGTCGATCGTGATCTGCGCCTGCACCACATCGGAGATCTTCTCCACCAGCAGCCCGAATCGGCGTCCCTTCCACGACACCACCACAACGGCCACCACCGGCGGCAGCTCTTGCCCCACCGAGAATCCGAGAGTCTCGGCTACCGAGATCACCGGCACGATCTCACCGCGGTACTGCACCACCAGTTGGCTGCCCGACCATTCCAGTCGCGACGTCGCCATCTCTTCCAGCCGGTCTACCCGCGCCAGGGGAATGGCCAGGTGATGCTTCCGTCCCGCCTTCACCAGCAGCCATTCATCCAGCTGCGCCTTGACCTCCGCCTTTTGCACCGCAGTAGAGTTGGTGCGTGACCGCTGTTCTCCCAGCACCTCCGCCTTGTGCGCAAGACCCATCACGTCAAGAATCAACGCCACTCGCCCATCTCCCATGATGGTCGCCCCTGCGAAGCACTTCTGCTCCTTGAGCAGATTCCCCAGCGGCTTGACGACGATCTCTTCGGAATCCTTCACCTCATCCACCACCAGGCCGAACAAGCGGTCATCCGCCTGAAGAACAACAATCGTAATCACGTCGCGATGCGATCCGCCGCGATCGTCAAAGCCGGTAAGCTGGCGATCCAGATAGACAATCGGAAGCAGCGTTCCACGCAGGCGGTAAAAGGGAGAGTTGTGAATGAACTCGATCGCGCTCAGTGCTGCCGCTCCCTCCAGGCGCACCAGTTCCACAAGATTCACCTGCGAGATGGCAAATCGATTCGAGGCGCTGGTCACAATCAGCGCGGGAACAATCGCCAGCGTCAGTGGGATCTTGATCTTCAGCGTGGTGCCATGACCCGGCGTCGACTGGAGATCGATGGTGCCCCCAATCTTGGAAATGTTGCTCTTCACCACGTCCATCCCCACGCCACGGCCGGAGATGTTGGTCACTTCCTTCGCGGTGGAGAATCCCGGCTGGAAGAGCAGGTTGTACAGCTCTCGCTCGCTCAGCCGCTGCGCTTCGGCCGGAGACACCAGGTTGCGTTCGATGGCCTTCTGTTTCACGGCCTCCGTGTTGATGCCCGCGCCATCGTCGCTGATCTCGATGTTGACCTTGCCGCCCTCGTGATAAGCCTTCAGGGTCAATAGGCCGGCCGGATTCTTGCCGCCTTGCACGCGCACCGCGGGAGGCTCGATGCCGTGATCCACGGCGTTGCGGATGATGTGCGTGAGCGGATCTTTGATCGCTTCCAGAATGGTGCGATCCAGCTCCGTCTCCGCTCCATCCATGTTCAACTCCACGTCTTTGCCGCAGCCGCGCGCCACGTCGCGAAGAAGCCGGGGCAGCTTGTTCCAGATGGTGCCGATGGGCTGCATGCGCGTCTTCATCACTCCGCGCTGCAACTCCGCGGTAATCAGGTTCAGGCGCTGGACCGCTGCGCTCATCGCGGTGCCGTTATCGGCGGTCGTGAACTGCATGATCTGGTTGCGCGCGAGCACGAGTTCGCCCACCAGGTTCATCAGCTTGTCGAGCAGCCCTACGTCCACACGGATCGAGCTGACCTGCGACTCCGCCGGCGGCTCGCTCTGCGTCTTGATCTCGCCCGCAGGAGATTCCTGCTTGCGCTTGGGCTTGGCTGCGGGAACAGGATCAGGCGCCGGCTCCGCTACCATGGTGGCCGCCGGCGGCGCCGTGTTCTTTGCCGCCGCATCCGAACCAACGGAAGACTTCTTCCTGGCCGCGGTCTTTCTGGGCTTGCGCGCGGTGGCGCGCTTTGCCTTCCGCCCCTCGGTCGCCGCTGTAATCGATTCCACCAGCGCTGAAAATTCCCCATCGCCCTCTGTACCCGACTGCGCAATGCAGCCCAGGATCTGGCGCAGCGCATCGGACATGGTCAGAAGAACGGTGGTCAAATCCGGCGTGAGAAGGATCTCCCCCTCGCGCATCTTCGACAGAAGATTCTCGCCACAGTGAGAGATCGAGACCAGCTTATCCAGGCCAAGGACGCCGCTGGTTCCCTTGATGGTGTGAATGCCCCGAAAGATCTGGTCGAGCAGCGCGCGGGAAGAAGGATCATTCTCCAGCTCCACCATGTCGCGATCGAACTTATCGAGTACCTCGTTGGCCTCATTCAGGAACTCAATAAAGATTTCGTCCATGCCATCCATAATCTTCTCGCTGGGCTCAACGCGAGGCATGATCTCGTTCTGCCATGCCGCACATTGAAGAACGTTGTTTGCGTGCCCATACATCGGCATCTCTTCGCCGTGCGTTCAACGAATCCATATATAGACACAGGAAGGTGAGGCTCTCATGAGGACCCGCGGCACGAGCAGCGCTCGACCGCATGATTCCCGCTCCTTGTCAAGATTCTCTTCACCAGAATTAGAAAAAAATGCACAGGGCACTGAAATCCTCGGAGCGGTTGGCCGATAGAGTCCGCGGCAACACAAACCACCTGCTCCAAGTAGCGATTCTGGACCTAGGCGCAACTGGTTCGGTGCAGGCGGAACTCGATATAAGGAGCAAACCCAAATGCTGAGTATCCTGAATTCCATCTCGTCGCTGAATGCGCAGAATTCAATGTCCATGACTCAGGCGAACCTGCAGAAATCGCTGACCCAGCTCTCTACAGGTCTCCGCATCAACTCCGGCTCGGATGACGCGGCCGGACTGTCCATCGCGAACGGCCTCCAGGCCAACATCTCCGCCCTCAACCAGTCCGTGCAGAACGCATCCAACGGCATCGGCCTCCTGCAGACCGCTGACGGCGCGCTCTCACAGGTCACCACGCTCCTCAACCGCGCAGTGACCCTGGCGACCGAGGCGGCAAACGGCGGCATCACCAGCAGCGGCTCCACCAGCCAGGCCACCGCTCTGAACACGGAGTTCCAGTCGATCCTTTCCGAAATCAACCAGATCGGTCAGTCGACGGACTTCAACGGCCAGAACGTGTTCGCCGGCAACACCAACCCGTCCTTCACCTCGGCACAGGGTTCGCTCGCGACCACCACGGCCTTGACGAACGGCTCCACCACCACCATCACCGACAGCGCCACGGGCGGCACCTTCGTGTTCACCGCGGGCTCCAGCTCCACGGTTGCCGATCTGGCCACCGCGGTCAGCAACGCAGTAACGGCCGGAACCCTGAGCGCCGGCGCCTCTGTCGCCGTGACCAGCGGCCACGTGGTGGTTGCCACCAGCACCTCCGGCGATTCGCTCAGCGTCAACAGCAGCGACACCGTGCTGGGCGGCTTCTCCCCGACCAACGCGTCCAACAACTCGGCTGTGGTCTACATCAATGACGGTACGCTGACCGGCCAGGCCAACACCCAGATCTCCACCACCATCAACACGCTCTCCGCAACGGCCCTGTCGCTGAACGGCAAGGACCTGACCAACACTGGCAACGCCGCCACGGCCCTGCTCGCCATCGACAGCGCCATCAACTCCGTCTCGGCGCAGCGGGGCAGCATCGGCGCCTCCATCAACCGTCTCACTGCGGCTTCCAACGTTATGACGAACGAAGTCCAGAACCTGACCAGCGCTCAGAACAACATTCAGAACGCTGACATCGGCAAGACGGTTGCCAACATGACCCAGTACAACGTTCTGCAGTCGACGGGCATGTCCGCCCTGCAGCAGTCCAACCAGGCGCAGCAGGCAGTGCTGAAGCTGCTCCAGTAGTCCTAGGGTGACCGGCAGCGGGACAAGAGCCTGCTGCCGGTTTTTTGTTGGGAGGGCTGAACAACGAAGACGCATGTGCCGATGTATTCGGCGGTTGTCCTCAAGGCAACCGCCGAATCGCGGTCGCCTGTCCGCGTCCTGCGGCAACAAGGAAAGCTTATGAGTTCCGTCTCCGCATTGAATTCGCTCCTCTCCTCCACCTCCTCTTCTTCGTCCTCCTCGAATGCGGCGAACCTGAGTTCGATCCTGGCGGCGGTCGCCGGAACCTCCACGCCCGGTATCGACGTCAATGCAGCGGTGCAGGCTGGAATCTACGCGGCGCGCGGAAGCGAG
Organism: Acidobacteria bacterium AB60; assembly: GCA_008682415.1. Taxonomy (GTDB): domain Bacteria; phylum Acidobacteriota; class Terriglobia; order Terriglobales; family Acidobacteriaceae; genus Telmatobacter. The sequence continues at coordinate 556,362 of VANK01000001.1, forward strand.
CGGCTTTGGCAGTCGCAGCAGACCGGTCTTGGCAATCAGACCACCGCCCTCAAAACCCTGCAGACCGCAGTGACCAATCTTGATAACGACATGCAATCGCTGAACAGCCTCGTGGGTCCTCTCTCGGCCCGCACGGTGACCTCGTCGAACGCAGCGGCGGTCTCGGGTTCGGCAGCCTCAGCGACGGCCCTGGGCAATCACACGGTGGTGGTCGACAGCCTGGCACAGACGGCCTCCTGGTACTCCGACTCGGTCTCCTCGGGCACCAGCGCATTGCCCGCCGGCAGCTTCACCATCACTCCGGCCAGCGGCTCCGCCCTGACCGTGACCGTTGGCAGCGGCGTTAACACCCTGAGCGATGTTGCCAACTTCATCAACAACAGTGCCCAGAATCCCGGGGTTACCGCGCGTGTGGTCACCGATACCACCGGCGCGCGGCTGGCCATCGTCAGCAACTCCGCGGGGACGGCCGGCAACTTCACCCTGTCCACCTCGAACTCCTACCCCCTGACCGCGACCTCCTGGTCCTCGGCATCCGTGGCGGATGCCTCGACGGCGCTTCCGGCCGGGACCTTTACGCTGGCGGGGCCCTCCGGCACGGCTTCCCTCACCGTTACCTCCAGCGACACCCTGACTACGCTGGCGGCAGGCATCAATGGCCTGGGCCTGGGCGTGACGGCCACGGTGGTGACCGACAGCAACGGGGCGCATCTCTCCCTGGCCGATACCGATTCGAGCAGCACCAAGACGTTTACCATCAGCCGGGATCCGGCCGCGTCGGATATGGGATTCACGCAGGCGGTAACCGGCGCGGACGCGCAGCTCACGGTCGACGGCATCCCCGTGACCAGCGCCAGCAATACCGTGAAAGGCGCGGTGGGCGGCCTCACCCTCAACCTGATGAACGCCAACCCGCAGAGCGTGATCAACCTCTCCATTTCCCCGAACACCTCGCAGGTGGCATCTTCCATCAACCAGTTTGTGAGCGACTACAACACCGCCATCGGCCAGGTGAATGCGCAGTTTGTCTACAGCGCCAGCAATGAGCCGCCGCTGGCCAACGACCCCACCATCCGGGGCCTTCAGAACGCCATGATGCAGGCCCTTTCCTACGTGAACTCGGGGTCGACAAACATTGCAACGCTGGGTGCGCTGGGCATCTCGATGAACAACGACGGCACCCTCAGCGTGGACACCACAACCCTGGATAACTCGCTGCAGAACGACTTTGGGGACGTGCAGACGCTGTTTCAGGGCAGCAGCCTGAACGGGTTCGCGAACTCGTTCGACCAGGCGCTGACCAGCTTTCTCAGCCCCGCGCATGGGGCCTTCACGATTGACCTGCAGAGCATCAACACGCAGAACAACGACTTGCAGAAAGAAATCGACGATTACGAGACCAACGTGATCACGCCGCTGCAGTCGCAGCTGCAAAGCGATTACAGCAAAGCGGAAATCGCCCTGCAGAGCCTGTCGCAGACGATGCAGCGGATCAATGCGGAGCTTGGATTCAACAACAACAACTCGAACGGGGGTTAACGGCCAATGAGCACCTACAGTACGGAGCTGAGCTACAGGAAGACGGCCGCGGTGGGGGCAAGCGGGGTGGAGCTGGTGATTGCGCTGTACGATACGCTGGCCGGCGACATGGGGCGGGCGATCGCGGCGATGCGGAAGAACGACATCCCGGCGCGCAGCAAGGCGGTGGCGCACGCCCTGCAGGTTCTGGGCTACCTGGTGCAGTGGATCAACGGGGAGCAGGACGCGGAGTTCGCGCGGAACCTGTCGACGTTTTACGCGCACCTGCAGCGCAAGTTACTGGAAGCGCAGGCGAACCAGTCGATTGAGCTGCTGGAGGAGCAGATCAAGCTGGTGCTGACGATCCGGCGGGGCTGGCAAGACCAGTTGGACGCGCAGGCCTCGAAGGCTCCGGAGCCGGAACCGGAGCCGGTAATGCCGCGGAGGCCGCAGGCATTCGGAGGGTGGCAGGAGGAGCGCGCAAGTCTCAGCTGGTCAGCGTGATACGTTATTCGCCTTTTGTTCTTTTTTCGCCCTTTATTCGCCTCAACTAAGAGCGCAATAACTTGATAATAAAAGACTTGCAAGAGTGTTACAGGCGAATAGATAGCAAATCTACATAGGGGGAGGGGGGGTGTACCCCCCCTGAAGCCCCTTTACCGCGGGGTGGGCCCGCCGCGCTCTTCCTCACTCCAATCATTGTGGCAGGTCCCGAGAGTTAACCCCCAACGGTTTTCCACATTTGGCAAATTTACTATTCCCCATCGTTTGAGCTATTTATGGCTGTTTTCCACAGAAATGGGTTTTCGCTGGGTCTTGACAGGATCTGGACGCGAGGCGCGGACGTGATGTTGCTCACGGTGGAGCAGAGGCTCAAGCCGCCTGAGGAGGGCCCGGGAGCGATCCTGCGACCGCGGGGCGACTGGGCGCATCGAATGAACTGGTAACGGCGAGAGGCTTGTGCCCTCCCCGGGAAGCTAGTAGAGTTAACTAAGATTTCACAGGAGATAACATGGCAACCACGACCGTTGCGCCGGGTCAGGAGACCAAGAAGGCGCCTCTCACGCTCACGCCGCAGGCGATCGCCAAGGTCCGCGAGATCATGGCCACCCAGGACCCGCTGCCGGCGGGGCTGCGCATTGGGGTGGTGGGCGGCGGCTGCTCCGGGTTCCAGTATTCGATGGCCTTCGAAAACCAGAGCGGCATGATGGATAAGGTATATAGCTTCGATGATCTGAAGGTGTTCATCGACGCGACCAGCCTGGTGTACCTGAATGGCTGCACGGTGGATTACGTGGAGACGCTGGAGGCGGCGGGCTTCAAGTTCGAGAATCCGCAGGTGAAGAGCACGTGCGGCTGCGGTTCCTCGTTCAGCGTCTAAGCTGAGGTTTTCGGCAAATCGGAGGCCCGTCCCATCAGGGATGGGCCTTTGCTGTTTCTTCGCCCAATGTTGGTCACCGAGACCCGGACAAGCGAAACAAAGGCGAATACCGGACCGGAACAGCGTGGTTTTTTCCAACTGCATTTGCAGTAATCAGACCCTCAAGGTCGCGTTTTGCCTCTCCGCGCCTGCGGAGGGTTCGCACCGCGGCCGGATCAGCCTGCGATTTCCCTGCCGACGCCAGCCATTGGTCACATTCGCGAACTTTGGGGCGTCCCTCTTCGTCGTATAGGTACCGGAAAGACCCCTGGGGAGAAGCGAAGGCGCTTCGCTGCCCAGGCGCCTTGCTCGCGGTTCGATTGAACCCAGGACGGAAGGACTTGCCGCCGAACGATCTTCCCCATGCGTCCGAACCAGCCCTCCCTTCGCCCGCGGGTCTCCCTGTGCGCGCGAAGCGGGTCTCGTTTTTGCTTGGTTTCGATGCTTCCCTCCTGGCGCTATTCCTTTTGACGATGGCTCCGCGCCTTACCGGGCTGGCTATCCACGAGATCCTGGGAACGGCCTTTGCTTTGTTCTTTGTGGTGCATCTTCTCCTTTCCTGGAATTGGATCAAAAGTGCGACCTACAGGCTGCGAAGCGCGGGGGCGTGGCGCACCCGCATCAACTACTCCTTGAATTCGCTCCTTTTTGCCATCACCGCGGTCGCGATTGCCGCCGGGTTGGTCATCTCCCAGGTCGTGCTTCCGGCGTTTCACGTTCCGAGCGTGGATGACCGCGCCTGGCATTTTCTGCACAACCGCATGGCCTCGTTCCTGCGCCTCGGGGTCGGACTGCACATCGCGATGAACTGGCAATGGATTGTAGCCGCGGTGCGACGCCAGGCCGCTTCCTTGCGGCGAAGGCGCGCTTAGGGGAAACTGGGCGTCAGGCAGGGGGCTGCGGCTTTTCGCGGAGGAGGGACACAGGTGACGTACTGGCTACGATGGATTGCGCCGTCGGCAACCTGCGCCGTTCGGCGCACGCTGCTGATCCTGGCGGCCGCGGGGGCGGTGTTGGCGGTCACTTTGGCCGTGGAAGGATGGCCCACGTCCAAGCGTGACATTCACCGCAACGAAAGACTCGATTTTCAAGCAGATTTCCGTTTCGGCCCGGTCAACTTTTTGGGACAGATAATCTTTATCGCGGTCTCCGCAACCGTAGGCCATCGGGTCTTCCAGATCCGCCTCTGACCGGAGGCCGCATCAAATAGCGCCTCGCAGGTGTTTCCGGATCAGATCTGCGGCAGCGGCGACCAGATCTCGATTTCCCTGCGCGTCGCTCCCGTCTGGAAGCACGGTAACGTCTTCCAGTCCGGTACGGATGCCGTGACCTCGGGCCAGAGCGCGCCGATTGACCTGCCAGCAGGCCGCTCCGAAGCCGTGATGAACCTGCTCGAGGGTGATGCCGGCCTGGTGGAGAATGTCTTCGATCCTGGCGGCGTTCTCAAGGGATACCTCAGGATCATCCTCGAGAGGTTCGATCAGGACGCGCCGGCAACGAGTTGCCAACCCGGAACGCACGAACGCCCTTGCGTCTTCAACCGTCAGCAATCCAGCTTCGATGCCCACGCCGCGCGCGAGCAGCAATTCGCAGAGCTCGACGATTCCCGCTTCCCCCTGATTGGCCGTGACCAGATCAGGCAATTCATGCCATCGCTCGACGGTGCGATAGCGGGTTGCCGGATCGCGCACGATGGTAGCCGAGGTGGTAAGGGAGATGGGGGTTGCCGGACAGAGCGCCCGAATGGCGCGCAGAACCTTGGCGCAAGCCTGGCCGTAGAGCGTCTCGCGGCCCTGCTCATCGAAGGCATGGACATGCACGGAGTGGGCGCCGGCATCGATGGCCGAGCGCGCCTCCCTGGCTATTGCGGTGGAGTGGCGCGGCACGGCAGGGTGAATCCGATCTCCATTCAGAGCCGCTTGCAGGAAGATCGTCTTCGTCAACTGGTTCCACCTCCGTTTGGGAATGAGCTGATCATACCTTCCGCGGGTGTGACACACCGTGCGACTGCCGGCGACCCTATTGGAGAGTGGTGGAACCGAGCGTGCGCCGTCTCGGCAACTCTGGAGGTGCTGAATTGTAGCCGAGGAGTGCCTGGACTTTTCCGACCATTTGCTCGATCACCGCATTGCGATCGAGGCCCAAGGGCGCGAGCTCGCCGTTGGCAATCGCGTCAAAGACCCGCTCGGTGGTGTAGAGGTGAATCGCATCCTCTTCGCGCGTCTGGGGGGTCGCCCCGATCTTCTTCCTGATCCGGCTCATCGTGTCCAACTGCCGGCGGCGTTGCGTGCGGTAAAAGCGGCGGACGTCGGGATCGGAGGAGACGAGCACTTGCAACGAGGACCGCAGCGTGCGCCCTTTTGTACGGAAGTCGATGGAAATCCGGACCACCTCCCGAGCGATGTCACGCGGCGTCCGGCCGGCTTCAATGGCGCCGAGAATGGCGTTCCACTGTTCCGTGACCCAGTGTTCATAGACCGTGAGGAAGATCTCCTTCTTGTCTTTGAAGTGCTTGTAGAAGGTTCCGGTGGAATAGCCGGCCTGGTGCGCGATTTGATTGGAGTCGGTTCCGTGGTAGCCGAGACGGTTGAAGATCTCGGCTGCGGTTTGCACCAGCCGTGCGCGGGTTTGCTCGGGCGAACCCCGCCGCGGCCGGTCCGCATTTCCTTTCAGGGAAGAACTTCCGGTCATTGGATTGACAACGCCTCAGGTTAATGATAACAGTATCACTACCAAGTGATAGTTTTATCACCACAACATGACCGTGAAAGGCCTCTCTGAATGAAGCTCTTCTTTCCCCTCGGCCGCTTCCTGTTCTCTCTGATCTTTATCGCCGCCGCTCCACGGCACTTCACGCAGGAGGGGATTCAACATGCAGCCGCACTGGGAGTTCCTTTTGCCGGGGTGCTCGTTCCCTTCGCGGGAGTCCTGGCTCTCCTGGGAGGGCTCAGTGTGGCGATCGGCTATAGAGCCCCCTGGGGGGCATGGATGCTGGTCGCTTTCCTGGTTCCCGTCACGTGGTGGATGCATGGGTACTGGCGGTTGGCCGATCCGGAAGGCATTCATGTGCAGCAGGCCATGTTCGGCAAGAATGTTGCCATGCTGGGAGCAGCGCTTCTGATTGCGCAGTTCGGGGCCGGCCCGGTGAGCCTGGATGCGAGAAGCGATTCATCGATGCAACGCTCGTGAATCTGTACATTCCTGAAGGAGGCGCTGCATTGCGGAGGGGGCCGAGGATGTGGATTGCCGCGGGGGGCGTCGTGGCGCTGGTATTGCTGTGCGTGGGCGCCGGATTTCTGGGCACCGCGGCTCCGCAGACGCGCCACACGAATTATCGTTCGGCGGTGGGAGCGCAACAACCGAATGGGGTGATGACTCTCAGCGGCGTCGATATTGCGTACACAGATTCGGGCGGGAGCGGCCCCGTTCTGCTTTGCCTTCACGCGATCGGTCATGGGGCGCGCGACTTTGAAGACCTGAGCCGGAGGCTGAGTCCCCAGTATCGCGTGGTGGCGCTGGACTTTCCCGGACAGGGGAGGTCCGGGCCGGATGGGGAACCGGCCAGCGCGACACGCTACGCCGGACTTCTCGCCCAATTTATCGAGCGTCTCGATCTTCGCTCAGTGACGCTGCTCGGAAACTCGATCGGCGGGGCCACAGCGATCCGCTATGCGCATAAGCACCCGGAGCGGGTGCGAGCGCTTGTGCTTTGCGATACGGGAGGGCTGGGGGAGCCCACGGCGATCAGCCGCATCTTCATTCAAGGATTCGTGCAGTTTTTTGCGGCGGGCCGCCGCGGCGCATTCTGGTATCCCTGGGCGTTCGATCGCTATTACCGGAAGGTGCTGCTGGCGGATTCCGCGCGCGAGGAGCGGGAGCGGATTGTGCGGTCGGCGTATGAGATCGCACCGGTGCTTGAGCAAGCCTGGAGGAGCTTCGCCAGGGCGGACGAGAATCTGCTGCCGCTGTTGCCGGATGTGCGTTGTCCTGTTTTTTTGGCCTGGGCCCGGCAGGATTTTGTGCTGCCGCTGAAATCCGCGGAGCCGTATTTTTCCCGGTTCCGGAGATATCACGTGGAAACCTTCGACGGAGGCCACGCCGCTTTTCTCGAAGACGCGGACCGATTCGAGGGCGCGTTGCGAGCATTTCTTCAGGCAACAGCCAGCGACGAGCATTGATGCGAGGTTTGTTTGCCTCTGCGAGGGGTTGTGGCGCAGGGCTGGGAGGGCTGGTTCTGGTTATATTGTTCCGTGAGAGTACAGTTGGGCGCAGAGGTTGTGATCATGACGTCGATTCCCTTCCCTTGGGCGCGGTTCGGGCGAGGCCGCGGTTTCGCATGGGCATTTCTCGCGGTTGTTGCTGCCGCAGGTTCGGCGGCGCTGCAGGGGCAGGCCGCGGCGGGGCAATCTGCGGGTGAACTGAAAGGCTATTTCCAGCGCACGGAGCAGTCTCTGATGGATGCGGTGGCTGTGGGCAACAAGGCCCTGTGGAATGATGTGCTCGATGAGGCGTGCGTCGTCACCAATGAAGAAGGGGAGGTGCTGGGGAAGAAGGAGCTGCTGGAGCAGCTCACGGGGCTGCCACCGGGACTGTCGGGCGCGATTGAAGTTGTCGATTTGACGGTGCAGCCGGCAGGGGATTTCGCGGTGGTTCGGTTTCGCATGAACGAGACGGAGACGGTGTTTGGGCAGCACCTCAAGACCGGCTACCGATCTACCGACACGTTTGTGCGGAGGGATGCCGGCTGGAAGATGATCGCCTCGCACCAGAGCGTGGTCACGTCTGATCCGCCTGCGCAAGAGGTATCGCGGAGAGACTGGCCGGCGTTCGCGGGCACGTATCAATTGCTGCCAAATGGCTGGGTGCTGCATGTGGCGATGAAGGATGGGGAACTGTATGCGGGGCGCGATCCGAAGCAGCTGAAGCGCCTGATACCGATCGGGCCGAATGTGTTTACGCGCGAGGGCAGCCTGGGGGAGTGGGTCTTCTGCCTGGATGAGAAGGGGAAGGCGACGAAGATCGTGGAGTTGCGCAAGTTTGAACCGCTGGTCTGGACAGCGGTCCCGCGTCACTCCTAGGGGGCGATGGCTCTGTTGGGGCGCACCGGCCTGGGGTGGATAGCAAGACGCGGTGTTCCCTATTCGCATCGAAGGGCGGTCATGGGGTCTACGGCAGCGGCGCGACGAGCGGGGAGCCAGGCGGAGATGATGGTGACCAGCGCGATGGCTGCAGTGGCCGCGAGGAAGATGGCGGGATCGAAGGGGCTTAACTGATAGAGCTGCGAGCGCAGCAGCCGCACCGCATAGAACGCGATGGGCAGGCCGAGAGCGAGACCGGCGGCGAGGAGGACCAGTGACTCCCGCAGCACCATCCATTGCACACCGGAACCGCTGGCGCCGAGGGCGATGCGCACTCCGATCTCCGTGGTGCGGCGGGCGACGTTGAAGTGCATGACTCCGTACAGGCCGATGGCCGCGAGCAGGACGGCGACGCCAGCGAAGACCCCGGTGAGCCGGGAGATCAGCGTTTCCTGGCTCACGAAGGCTTCCAGCTGGTCCTTTATGGTTCGAACACGCAAGATGGGGATGTTGGGATCGACGCTGGCGACGGCGTTGCGCAGGCTGGGGATGACTTGCGCGGGATCGCCCGATGTGCGCAGCAGGATCACCCAGGCGAAGCTGTCGTCTGTTCCTTCGCCATGGGGACCGGTCAGCTGCGCGATGGGCAGATAGACGGTGCGCGGGGTGTCCTGGCGCGGACCCGCGGATTTGGTATCGGCGGTGATGCCGACGATCTGCCAGGGTCCTGGCTCGGCGATGTCGATCTTCAACATGTGCCCGAGGGCATCCCCCTTTGGGAAGTAATGCTGCGCGAAGGCCTGATTGACGAGGGCGACCTTGAGGGTGGACGGGGTGTCCGAGGGAGCAATCGTCCTTCCGGCGAGGATGAGAATGCCGGCGGTATCGAAGTAGCCGGGGGAGACGCGATTGAGCACCGCACCCATGTCCTCTCTGGGCTGTGGCTTGTAACCGGAGATGGAGAGGCTGGATGTCCAGGATCCGAATTCGATGGGAGGGACGGCCGCGAGCGCGGCGGAGCGAACGCCGGGAATGGCCGAGAGTCGTTCGACGAGCGTCTGATTGAGGGCGGGCACCTGCTGCGGCTTGTAGCCGGCGATGCGCGGGTCGAAATACGCGAGGAGCAGGTGGGAGCGGGCAAAGCCGAAGTCCTGATTCTGCAAGTTGAGGAGCGTGCGCAGGAACAAGCCGGAGCCTACGAGAAGAAGCACGCAGAGGGCGATCTGGCCGGTGACGAGTGCCTTCGGCCACCACCGGCTGGCTCGTCCTCCGCTGCTGATGGCTGCCCGCGTACCGGCGTGGAGCGAAGATTTAGCCCACGATCCGCCTACGTAGAGGGCGGGCGCGAGTCCGAAGAGCAAGCCCGCGAGCACCGAAACGCCGAGCGTGAAGAGGAGTACGGCAGCGTCGGGGCGGGAGTCCAGCCCGGTGTAAGCGGCGCCCTGCACCACAAAGGCGATCAGCGCGCGGGTGACGACGAAGGCCAGGCCGAGACCAAGCAGGCCTCCGCAGAGGGACAGGAGAAGCGCTTCGATGACGCCGTGCCCGATGATGCGAGCGCGACTGGATCCGAGGGCGAGGCGGGTGGCAAATTCGCGCTGCCGCCGCACGGCTCGGGCGAGAAGGAAATTGGCGAGATTGGCGCAGGCGATCAGAAGCACGAGGGCGACGATGGCCATGAGGATGAAGAGGGAGTCCTGGTAGAGGTCGCGCAGCCCGGAGACGCCGTGAGCTGCCGGGATGAGCTTCACTGAGATGCGCTCAATCTCCTGCTGGCGGGCTGGAGCGATGGAAGCACCTTCGCCGGCGCGCACATAATCGCGAATCTGGCGGTCGAGCCAGTTCTGGTCTGAGGCAAGCGCGGACTGGGGATTGCGGCGGGCGAACAGGTGGAGGATGTAGAAGTTGCGCGGGCGCAGCATGCCTGGCTGCAGGAAAACCTGCTGGACCATGGTGATGGGCACCCAAAGATCGGGCGGCTCCAGTTCCTGCTTGATGCCGTGAAAGGCCTCAGGCATGACGCCGATGACCGTGAAGGGAGCAGCGTTGACGGTGATGGTTTTGCCGAGGATGGCCGGGTCGGCGGAGAGCGAGTGCTGCCAGAAGTGATAGCTGACGAGGGCCACAGGGCTGCGGTCGGGGGCATCTGCATCGAAAGGAGCGATGGTGCGGCCGAGGAAGGGTGTGGCTTCAAGAACGGAGAAGAAATTGCCGGAGACGAGGCTGGCCGGAACCTGGAGGGCGGAGGCGGAGTTGGGAACACGCACGTTGACTTTGGGCGAGAAGCTGCCGTAGGCCGCCACGCCCTGGAAGGGACCTGGATTGATTTCGAGACTACGCGCGAAGTCGTAGGTGAACATGTCGGCGGTGCCCAGGTCGATTCCTCCCAAAATGCCGCCCCGGTTGATTTTCCGAAAGCGACCAGTTGTTGTGGATCGCGCACGGGCAGGGCTTTGAGCAGGACCTGGTTGATGAGAGTGAAGATGGCGGTGTTGGCGCCGATGCCGAGAGCCAGGGAGAGCACGGCGATGAGGGTGAAGCCAGGACTGCGGGCGAGCGTGCGCATTCCGTGCTGCAGGTCGCGGCCGAGGATCTCGAGCCTGGTTTCCCAAGCCGCGGAGCGGATGTGATGCTTCACGGCATTGGTGCTGCCCATTTCGACGCGGGCGGCGCGCGCGGCCTGATCGGCGGGGACTCCGCGGCGCAGCTTGTCGGCGGTGGATTGCTCGAGGAAGCTGCTCAGTTCCTCATCCATCTCGCGTTCGAGGTGAGGCTTGCGGAAGAGAGAGCGAAAGATTGCCGAAAGATTCGCAGGAAGGCGCATAGGAGTTCCTCGGTGGATTGCAGTCAGGCTTCCATGATGCGGGCAATGGCGGAGACCTGGCGGTTCCAGACCTCGGCCTCCTGGCCGAGAGCTTTGCGGCCGCGGGGGGTGAGCGTGTAGTACTTGGCGCGCCGGTTATTCTCGCTGGCGCGCCACTCGCTCCTCACCTGCCCGGCGCGTTCCATACGAGCCAGCGCCGGCAGAAGCGATCCCGGATTGACCCGGAAGACGCCCTGGCTCGTCTGTTCGATACGGGTGGCGACGCCATAGCCGTGCATTGGCTCGAGGGCGAGGGTTTTGAGAATCAGCATCTCGAGCGTGCCCTGAACAACATCTCTCCGGCCCATTCCTTCTCCTCTTGACAATCGAGAGGTTATAACCGCACTTCTTGATTGTCAAGAGGAAGAGCATACGCGCGGGCGGCAGGCGTGCGGGAGACCCCTGCCATGGCGGTTCGGCGCGCGGTAAGCAGTGGATTGCTAACGTATCTGCGCTGGCTGCGATTGTGTAGGCTGATTCTGCTGGTTCGAAAACGCGTGGCGAGGCAGGCGTCCGCAAAATTGCGATCGATCAACTTGGGTCCGGGAGGCCGCATGTTACGGAACAGCTTGCTCAGGGTGGCGTTGACGCAATGGGGTGGAGTTTCGGCACTGCTGCTGGCCCTGGTTCCCTTCCCCGTTCAGGCTCCGGAGCCACTGGTGAGGGGCCTGGATCATATCCCTGTTGTGGTCAGAGATCTTGATCGCGCGGAGGCTGATTTTCGCGCCCTGGGGTTTGTCCTCAAGCCGGGACGACTTCACGGCGATGGGATACGCAATGGGCACGTGAAGTTCCCGGACGGCACGGAGATTGAACTGATCACGGCTACGACTGCTAACGATGAACTCGCTTCGGAGTATCTGGCCAGGATGAAATCGGGCGAAGGTCCGGTGTACTTCGGCCTCTACGCTCCCGACCGCGAGGCTGTGGCCAAGCGGCTGACCGAGGCGGGCACCCCGGCGCAGGACGAGTCGGGGAGCTTCACCTTTCCTGCAACGAGTGCGCTGCACCCGCTGTTTCTGGGGCAACGCAACAAGACTTCGACCGACAAGCCGGAATACTTCGCTCATCGGAACGGTGCAACCAGGCTCTCTGCGCTGTGGGTGCGCGACAGCCCGGAGTTGCGTCAGGCGCTCACGGCACTGGGGGTGGCGCTGACGCCGACGGGATCTTGCGGACCTCCGGGAGTCGCTGCGGAGATACGGGCATCGCTACCGGAGGGGGATCTGTACCTGGTTCGCCCTGGGAGCGCAAGTGTGATTGCAGCCCGCGTGGAGGTACGCGGGCTATCGGCGCTGAAGGCAGTGCTCGACGAAGCGAAGGTGCAAACGAAGATCGACAAGCGCTGCGGGAGAGAGGCGGTGTGGGTTGCGCCTGCTGTGGCGCACGGCATCTGGCTCGGTTTCGCCGAGGCTGAAGGAACGGCACCGACGGAAGCGGCTTCCCACCCGCGATGAGTTCCACGCGTCCTGGTTAAGAGCGACACTCTGGCTGCGGAGTATTGGCGCGGGCGGAGTGCGCGGCCTGAGGTCGTCAGGAACCTCATTCAGCGCTCGCAGGGGCAGGAGCAGTGGTTGTTGCCATTCGACCTCCGTCGTTAAAAGCTGGCTCAGTATTGGGATGCGCAGGCAGGATGAGGGCTTTGGAATGCTTGCTGCCAAAAGTTCAGAATCTCTTCAGGATGGGTTTAGCCGGAATCGTGGTGAGATGAGTCCAGCGAAATGCCATAGAGCATGACGGAGCCCATCGGCCTTGGTTCTCGTGAATAGATGGGTCCGTGAGACGACTCTCCCGAAACGATGCGTCCCTGGAGTCAATACATATCCCCGGAGGAAGACGATGAAGACTGAGCGTCTGGAAACCATAGATCGAGAGAAGATGGTCTATATCGACGAGTATTTCCAAAAGAGGTACGTGCACCCGATGGTCGCGCTACGGGAGCTCTATGAGCTGCTGGAAGCGTACGGTCCGCTGTGGTACACGCGGGAGACGCGCGCTCTTGTGCAGGATGCGTTGAGGGAGTACTTCCGTATTTGAAGCAACTTGTCTGTGAATGTGTGGGTGGCGGGGACGCGCGCTGTCGCGAGAACAGTGTGCGTCCCCTTCGCACCCCCTCTCCAAAGAACTCCTGGGGAGGTGTTCTTTGGCTGGCAAACTCTCATGCACCGGCGAACGCGTGGGAGTTTGCCTTTTTTTGGATGGGAAGGGTCGCAAGGCCTTCGGCCCGGCCCAGGTATTGCGCAGCAGAGACGCACGGGAACAGCCCTGAAATCTGAATCAGAGAGCCTGCAACAGCGCCGCTTGCGGTGGCGCATTTCGCGTGTGCCGCAGTCAAAGCGATAATCTTCGTGTCCGTGGAGTCACTCTTGAATCGAGCCGTGGGAGAATCCGGCGGCCCTGGGGTATCGGCCCCCCTGCACGATAGAACGGTTATGCAGATTCTGATCATCGAAGACGAACGCAAACTCGCGCAGGCGATCGCGACAGGGCTGGAGGAGACCGGCTACGCGGCCACCGTGGTTCATACCGGGGAGGACGGCCTGCAACTGCTGGAGGACAAGTCGTTCGATCTGATTCTGCTGGACGTCATGCTTCCGCGCACGGGTGGTTTGGAGATGCTGCGGGAGATGCGGCGTAACGGCGTGAAAACGCCGGTTCTGATCTTGACCTCGCGCGCCTCGGTGGACGATCGCGTGCGCGGCCTGGATTGCGGCGCGGACGACTACCTGGTGAAGCCGTTCGCATTTCCCGAACTTCTTGCCCGGGTCAGAGCGCTGCAGCGGCGGGCCAATCCCAACTCGCCATCGGTGCTGCAGGTGGACGACCTTCGCATGGACACGCGCGGACGGAGCGTTACGCGCGGCCCGATGCCGATCGAACTGACGGTACGGGAGTACGAGCTGCTGGAATACCTGATGGTGCACCACGGCACGGTGATTTCGCGGGAGATGCTGGCGCGAGACGTTTGGAAGACCAATGTGCGGTACACGTCGCTGGACAATGTGATCGACGTTCACATCGCGCGGATCCGGCGCAAGATCGATGACCCGTTCGCGCTGAAGCTGCTGCACACGGTGCGGGGGGTGGGATTTATTCTGCGCGGCGAGCAGGAGGCCTGAGTGCGGATCAGGACCCGCCTGACGGCCTGGTACCTTGCCATCTTCAGCCTGGTGATGCTTCTGTACGTGTGCGGGGCGTGCGTGGTGCAGTACTGGCAACTCACGGACCAGTTATTCCACGAAGAAGTGGAAGATATGGAGACGGTGGAGGGGCTGCTTTACTTCACGCCGAGCGGGCAGTTGGAACTGAATGAGTCGTACCACAGCCGGCCGGAAAACAAGCTCATCATCGACCGGCTGATGGAGGTTCGCGGCTCCGACGGAGCGGTGCTGTTTCGCAATCCACAGCTGAAGGGCGCCGCGCTGGGCGGATTACCGCGTCCGGGGGAGTTCACGGACGGGCACACCAGCTGGACGCTGCGCCTGGAGGATGGACGGCACGTTCTTGGTGTGAGTCATCGCCACCCGGTTGAGGGAAAGATGTTGTTTCTGCGGGTGGCCTACAGCACGGACCCGCTGCGCCGGCGGGTGGTTACGCTGTTCGGCCTGCTCATGCTGGTTCTTCCGCTGGCGCTGATTCCCGCCGGCATCGCCGGGTACCACTTTGCGGGCAAGATTCTGAACCCGCTCAAGGCGATGGCGCGGCGTACGGAGCAGATTACTGCGCGGCGCCTCAGCAGCCGCATTCCTGTGGAGAACCCGGACGATGAACTCGGTCATATGGCCCGGGTGCTCAACGGGCTTTTGCAGCGGCTGGAGGAATCCTTCGCGCAGCTTCAGCGGTTCACTTCCGATGTGTCGCACGAGTTGCGCACGCCTCTGACGTCGATTCGCAGCGTGGGGGAAGTGGGGCTCCAGCGCAGCCACTCTCACGAGGAGTACCGCGACATTATCGGCAGCATGCTGGAAGAGGTGGCGCGCCTGACGAGCATGATCGATACGCTGCTCACCATCGCTCACGCCGACTCGGGCGCGATCCGGCTGGATCGCACGGTGTTCCCCATCATGGATCTTGTGGATGAATCCGTAAACGTGGTGGGAGTTCTGGCGGAAGATAAGGGGCAGAGCCTTGTGGTGAAGGGCGACCGGGGAATCTCGGTTCATGCGGATCGCGGGTTCCTGAGAATGGCAGTCATCAATCTTCTCGACAACGCGGTCAAGTACTCGCCGGCCGGCGGCACGATCCGTGTAGTTGTGGAGGCGCGCACGATGGCCAGCCCTCGCGATGCCGTCTATCTTGCCATTCAAGACGAGGGACCGGGAATCCCGGCCGGCGTGGCCGAGAGGGTTTTCGATCGCTTCTACCGTCTCGACGAAGGCCGTGCGCGCGACGCGGGCGGCGCGGGCCTGGGACTGGCGATTGCGAAGTGGTCGGTGGAGGCCCATGGGGGCGAGATCAAGCTGGAGTCGACACCCGGCCTCGGTTCGACGTTTAGCGTGCAGCTTCCGGTCACGGCTGAGACTGCTTCCGCGGGGTGAGGGAACGTTCTCTGCGGACCGGCGTTCCGCCCCAGCCGGGCAGGCAGCTGGATGGAGTGTTGCGGCAAGCCGGCTCTATCCCTCCGAATGAAGACGCAGCAAAGCCGCCTGGCAACATTCCCTTCCCCGCCCCAGAGGGATGGGCTGAGGATTGTGACCATGAGGCTACTCTCCTTCGTGGTGGTTGCGCCGGCGGTTCTTTCCGCCGCAATGGCTGTGGCACAGGGGCAGCCGGAAAGTACTCCTTACCCGGGGATGGCTCCGCTGGATCAGTATCTGATTGCCGACAAGAACGCAGAGATCGCATTGGCGCGGAGCGCGGCGCCTCCGTCGATCTCCGATGCTGCCGAGGTGATGGTTCTGGAGCGGACGGGGTACACCACCGCATTGCCAGGCCGGAATGGTTTCATTTGCATGGTCGAGCGGTCCTGGGGCGCGTCGACCACGGACCGGGATTTCTGGAACCCCAAGACTCGTTCCCCCGTTTGCTTTAACGCTGCGGCAGCTCGGACCTATGTGCCGCGCTATTTGATGAAGACCAGACTGGTGCTTGCCGGACGGCCGAAGGCGGAGTTCGTGCGGGCAGTCCAATCGGCGGTCGAGAAAAAAGAGCTGCCGCCTCTCGAACTGGGCGCGATGGCATACATGATGTCGAGGGAGCAGTATCTGAGCGATGAAGGCATCCATTGGCATCCGCACCTGATGTTTTTTGTGCCGGGAGATGCGGGAAAACAGTGGGGCGCCGACTTAGCCGGTTCCCCGGTGATGGCTGCGAACGATTCGGAGGAAGCCGCGACCATCTTCCTGGTGTGGGTCGGCAATTGGTCTGACGGGACGGCAGGGCCGCCGGTGACTCGCTGAGCGGGAGATTCGGTTTGAAGTTCCCCTCAGGCTAAGCCTGGACAGACGCGAAGCTCCGCGGCAGCATACTACTGGGGTGTGGTGCTGGGCGGGTCGGGGGGCGGCTGGATGGGCGTGCTGCCGTTGTTGTTGAACGGCGAAGAACCGATGCCGCTGGAGGGATTGGTTCCGGGACCGCCGATGCCGTTGGGGAGAATGCCTGAGCCGGGCTGGGTCATGCCGGGCGTGCCGTTCATGGGCTGGCCCATGCCCCCCGCATTGCCACCCGCCATGATCTGCTGATCCTGAAGCGGACTGTAGAGGAACTCCCACTCGTTGTAGTGGTTTTTCTTCTTGTAGACCAGGATGGATTGTTTGGGGTTGGGGATGGTGACGCCGACGATGCCCCCTCCGCCGAAGGTTGGCCCGTTGCCCATCGGGCTGCCGGAGTTGTTGATCGGGGTGCCGTTCGCGTCGACCTGGGCCGAGGAGTCCGTACCGCCCACCGCGGAGCCTACAGCGGCGGTGGAGCCGGTGGCGCCAGCGGTGTTGGAGAACATGCCGCCCGGGGTAGTGGAGGCACTGAGGAGATTCGCGCCCTGCATGCCGTTTCCGCCGCTGGGGCCGATGCCGGCGATGGCGCCGCAGCCCGTGCCGCCGAGGGGCTGGCCGAAGAAGCCCATCGCCATCGGGGTCTTGTTCTGGCAGAACATGATCGGCTTCCAATCGTCCTTGCCGGTGAGGGGGTCGACGTATTTTTTGCGCAGGAAGCGGATCTCGTTGGTTTTGACGAGGGCGTCGAGATTGGGCGGGTAGGCGTGGAACTTGCGGTAGTAGAGCTGAATGGCGCGGATGTACTGCTTGCCGCGATGCATGGCCTCGACCTCGCGATCGCGCCGGATGCTGTCGGCGACCCGGGGCGCGGCGACAGACATGGCGATGAGGAAGATGGCCAGAAGGATGATGACCGAGACGAGCATGTATCCGGCTTCGGCCGGGTTGCGGGGGCGGGTTGGGGCGGCGCAACGCATTCCTAGTTGATTAGATTCCCCTGGCGGGACTTCGTCTCAGGGCCGGGTGCCGGTTGGTGAGATGGTGAGAAGGATAGCTCAGGAGGCCCGTGGTTTGTTGAGGTTATTGATTTTGTGACCGGTTTGCTTTCCTCCGCCCTGATAAGTTCGGACGAGGCACTCCCACTCGTGGCGCGAGTCCCGCGTCTGTGGTTAAAGACGGGGAAACGCGCTGTGCCGCTCGGGATCGGGGAGTGCCCGCGGCTCAAGCGGCATACATCGAGGCTGAGGGGCCGGGAAGACCCCTGCTCCCTCCACTAGTTGGCGGAGATGGGCAGGGTCTGGGTGTGGTCGTAGGCGAGGTCGGTCACCTGGACGCTGCCCGGGGAGATGGCGCCGACCTTGTAGCGGTGGTCGATGACTTCTCCGGAGCGGGCCATGAAGATGTCGTCGCCATGGACGAGGAAGGCCTTGATGGATCCGCGATTGGCCTTGTCTTCGGAGTAGCCGAAGTACTTGAGGTCGATGGGCGGGGCCTGGGGTGGCGGTGGCGGCAAGACCACGACCGGCTGAGGATTGGGCCGAGCTGACTTTACGGGATTGGGGATGACGACGGGGGCGGACTCGGCGGAGAAGATATTGCGGCCGGTGCCGTGGTAGTCCACGTCTTCACTCTGGGCGAGCTTGTTGAGGTGCAGGGTGGGGTCGATGTTGTTGATCTTTTCGGCAGCGGGACCGGCGGGATCGGCCGCCTGACCAGGCGCGGTAGCGCCGGTTGGAGGAGTGATCGCAACCGCCGCAGTGCGGGGCGCGGGCGTGGAGAAGTAGCCGTGGAGTTCCCAGATGCCGATGGGAACGGCGATGGCCGCGAGCACGATGAGGAGGATGACCTTGCGACGGTCTTCGGTACCGGTCTTCATCGCTGCTGGGCCTCCTCTCCGGAGATATTGTTGCGCAGGTCGCTGGCCGGGGGGAGTCCGCTGGGAACGTTCTCCGGGCGGAGCCAGGTGGAGACGCGGAGGCGGAGGTTGACGAGTCCTCCCTGCTGCCCGGTGAGGCCCATGGCGCGGATGACGAAGAAGGTCTTATCGCGCTCGAGGGAGTTGATGAACTTCATGATCTGGGGGTATTCGCCGGTAACGCCGGCGTCCATGGAGATCTCGGTGAGGTCACGGCCGGCGAGACCCTGGGCGTATTGCATGCGGGAGAGGCGGACACCCGACTTGACCTGCAGTTCGCCGATTCGTTCCAGGATCGACGAGTAGTTGGCCGGGATGCGCTTGTCGTAGAAGTCCTGAATCTCGTCCCGGGTCTTGTCGATGCTTTTGTCGAGGCCGCGAAGAGGACGGGTCTGCAGTTGGAGCGCGCGGAGCTCGACCTGCTTGCCGGCGAGGACGTCAGTCGTGTGAGCGCTGAGGGCCGCCCAGTCGAGGGCGAACCGGGTGGCAAGCACGATGAAGACGGCCAGCACGAGCGAAAACGCAACATAGTGCCAGGTGAGCGGCGAGGTGAGGCGCTCCTGCCATGCGGATCGTTTTTCCGTCATTGCGGGCCTCCCTGCGGAGCTGGTGTCTTGCGCACGGGCATCGCGGGAACTTGCTGGCCCGTGGGACCGGGCACGCGCTGGGCACGGTGGCGCGCGGGCGCGGGGGCCGAGACGTTCTCCAGGCTCGCTTCCCTTTTCACGGCGTGACGATCGTTTGGAGCAGCAGGGTTATAGTCGGCCATGAGATCGAAGGTGACCCGATTGGCGAGACCGACCGGTTCCTGAATCTGGTTGGCGTTTCTGTCCGCATTCTCCGAAGCCTCGCCGGTCATCCGAGGGGCGAGGAAGTGGCGGGAGCGCTCAAGATTCTGGACCAGCTCGACGGCTTTATCGCGGGGTCCGACCACCCGGAGGTGGAGGGTGATGTGGCCGTCCTTGGAATCGCGAATGGGCTCGAGGGTGCTGACCTGGACGCCTCCGGGGAGGACGGTTTCGAGGTCCTCCATGGCCATGGTCCAGGAGAAGGCCTTGGCGTCAAAGAGCTTGTTGAGCGTGGCGGCGTGTTCGAGGGTGGTGGCATTGACCGGCTGGCGGACGAGGCTCTCGTAGCCCTGCTCTTCGCCGCGGACGGTGTTGATGCTGGTGTCAAGGGAGTGCTCGCGGGCGCGAACGGCGACGGCGCGTGCGTGCAGCGCGTAAAGTCCGGCGCCGAGAGCGATGGAAACCAGGATCATGATCCCCATGGCGATGCGCAGACGCCGCAGGATAGGCCCCACGTCGGTAAATGGGCGTGAGGCAAGATTGGCGGTAATCCGCATGAATCTAGGCTACTCCAGACGGGTCAGGGCAGAGTGTTTGCTGCGGCATGGATTTGCCTCCCGGTGAACCGCCGCCGGGGGCCGATTGCGTGCACGAGCCCTGCTCCCAATGGTCCCTACGTATGACGCAACTACGCCCTTGGATGCTCACGAAGGCTCGTTGGGGCGGAGGAGGCTACCCCTGGGTATGCGCCAGGGCGCCGGTCACGCCGGCGAAGCCGATTGGGCCGAGGGAGGTGGCGGCGCCAGTTGAGGGCGTCGGGGCCACTTCCAGGACCTTCAGCTGGGCATCCTCGATGGCGCGGGAGAATTCGCGCGGATCGATGGCTCCGGCGTAGTGAATCTCGCGGGGCGGTGCGTTGAGCTTGTCTTCGAAGTAGGCGGCGGCCACGGCAACGCTGCGCTGGACTTCAGCGACGCGGGCGGAGGGGTCTTCCGGCAGTTCGACGGTGCGGTAGAGGAGAAGGTCGTCGCCGCTGGTGATGGCAGTCGTGAGCGCGAGACCGCTGAGGCTGGCGGCAAGGACAGGGTGGGGCGAGTCGAGAGCGGCGAGGGCGGCAAGGCTGGAGGGCAGGACGGCTCCGGGTTCGAAGCCCGCGGCGCGGACGGCAGCTTCGTACTCGGCCAGGATGGGACCAGGCATGATGGTGGCCAGCACCTTGACGATGGAACCGGCCTTCTCGCCGGTATCGCGTTGCGAGAGGATCTGGTAGCTCACTGCGGCGTGTTCCACGTCAAAGGGGACCATTTTGCGGAGGCGGAAGCGCAGGACGGGAACGGCCTCAATGGACTTGGAGGGCAGTGTGTCGAAGTCGAGGACGAAGACGCGGGCGGCGACGTCGGGGACGATAAGCGTGACGTGGCGGTTGCGGGGGGAGACCTCTTCAAGGGCGGTGCGGAGGGCGTTGGCCACGGCCTCAGGATTGCGGAGGTTGGACTCGGCGATGCCGGGGGCGAGGGAGCCGGCCGGGAGGCTGGAAAAGGCATACTGGGCCGGTTGCCCGGGAGCGGAAACGGCGGCGGCGAGTGCGCCCTCCGGGGCGAGTTCGACAGCAGCCAGTGGACGCGCTCCGGGCTGGGCTCCTGAGGTGTTCTTGCTTGATAGTGCGGCCACGCTTTCTCCTTCGATCGTTGCGGAATTGCCCATCTACCTTGCCGGGTCAGGGTCGTCCGGCAGGCTGTTCTCCCTTTATAGCCGGTCGGTTTCGATTCTAGCGGGTGAAAGGCCTTCCCAAGGCACAAAACCCTGAACACCACTACGAGTCATGACAAATGTGAACCCGTGCACAGTCTGCGTTGCGCCCGTCCTGAAACGTCAGGACGGGGCACGCCGAGCCGTCAGGGGCGCCTCGATCTATCGGGAGGCTTCGATGAAGGTGACCTTGTTGATCTCCTTGAGGGTGGTGAGGCCGCGCCGGACGCGATCGATGGCGGACTCGCGGAGGAAGCTCATGCCTTCTTTCTGCGCCAGCTTACGGACTTCAGAGGACGGCTTCTTCTCGAGAATCAGTTCGCGAATGGGGTCGGTCAGGTCGAGAAGCTCGTGGATCGCGGTACGGCCGCGATAGCCGGTGCCGCCGCACTCGATACAGCCGCTGCCCTCGCGGAACTCGAAGTTGCGCCACTCGGCGGGATCGAGCGCGGCCGCGAGCAGCGTTTCGTCGTCGTAACGGACGCGGCGGGCGCAGTAATCGCACACTGTGCGGACGAGGCGCTGGGCAAGGATGCAGTTGAGCGCGGACACGAAGTTGTAGGCTTCGACGCCCATGTTCAGGAATCGGCCGAGCACGTCAACCACGTTGTTGGCGTGAACGGTGGTGAACACAAGGTGGCCGGTCAGCGCCGAGTTGATGGCGATCTGCGCCGTCTCCTGGTCACGGATTTCGCCGACGAGGATCTTGTCAGGGTCATGACGGAGGATGGAGCGAAGGCCGCGGGCGAAGGTGAGGCCCTTCTTCTCATTGACGGGGATCTGCGTGATGCCGCGGATCTGGTATTCGACCGGGTCCTCGATGGTGATGATCTTGTCTTCGTCGGACTTGATCTCGTTGAGGGCGGCATAGAGCGTGGTGGTTTTGCCGGAGCCGGTGGGGCCGGTGACCAGCACCATGCCGTAGGGCTCGCGGATGTAGCGGCGGAAGCGGCGCAGGTCGGATTCCGCGAAGCCTACAACGTCGAGCGTGAGGTTGCGGAACTTCTCCGACATCGATTCCTTGTCGAGCACGCGGAGGACAGCGTTTTCGCCGTGAACCGTGGGCATGATGGAGACGCGGAAGTCGATGAGGCGGCCCTTGTAGCGGACGCGGAAACGGCCGTCCTGCGGGACGCGGCGCTCGGCGATGTCGAGCTCCGACATGATCTTGATACGCGAGAGGATGGTGGAGTGGTGCTCGCGGGCGATGGGCGCCATGGCCATCTGCAGCACGCCGTCGATACGGTACTTCACGACCACGGAGTCGTCGTTGGTCTCGATGTGAATATCGGAGGCGCGGCGCTCGAGAGCCGTGAAGATGGTGGTATCGACCAGCCGGATGATGGGGCTGATGTCTTCTTCGCGGGTCAGCTTCTCGATGGAGATGTTTTCGTCGGCGTTGTCGTCGCCGGTGACCACGTCGAAGGTGAGCCCTTCGCTGGCTTCATCGAGCACGCGCTGCGACTGCTCGGTCTTCTTGAGCAGGTCTGTAATCTGAGAAAGCGTCGCGACGCGGGCGACGATCCTCTGTCCGAGGAGGCCGGAGATCTCGTCGAGGACCATGAGCTGCGACGGGTCCGAGACCGCGATCACGAGGGCGTCGGCCTGCTGCTCGATGGGGACGAAGTTGTAGCGGAACATGAGTTCCACCGGGACGGTGCGCAGCAGGTCGTGCTGAATCTTGAAGTTTTTCAGGTCGACGAACTCGGCGCGATAGCGCTTGGCCATCGCCTCGGCTACGGTGCGCTCGTCATACTGCTGCGGGATGGGAAGAACGGTGGAGTCAGCCATGCGTTATACCTGTCCTGTCTCTAATGGGGTTACATCTGGCCCGTGGGGGCCTGGCCCATCGAAAAGATGGGCAGGTAAAGCGAGATAAGAATGAATACAACCACAATACCCATGATGATGAGGATGGCGGGCTCGATGAGGGCCAGCGCCGCGGTGAGGGCGGTGGCGACATCCTCTTCATAGAATTCGGCGGCGGAGTTGAGCATGGCCGGGAGCGCGCCGGTCTGTTCGCCGACACCGATCATCTCGGTAGCCATGGTGGGGAAGACGCCGGTGGAGTTGAGCGAATCCGCCAGGGACTTGCCTTCGCGCACGGTGTCAATGGACTTCATGACGGAGCGGGAGACGCGCCGCGAGGAGATGGACTTGGCCGCGGTCTCCAGCGATGGCACCAGGGGCAGACCGCCGGTGAGCAGGGTGGAGAGGGTGCGGGCGAAGAGCGCCACCTGGTACTTGAGCCAGATCTTGCCAAGCACGGGCAATTTGATGCGAAGGCCGTCCACGGTGTCGCGGCCGCGGTCGGTGCGGGCGAAACGCCAGACGGCAAAGATGACGAGCGCCAGGGCGACGATCAGGTAGACGATGCTGCCCTGCAGCCATTTCCCGAAGGCAAGCAGGTCGGTCGTGATGGCGGGGAGCTTGTTCCCCATCTGGTCGTAAAGGGTTGCGAACTGGGGGATGACGACCGTGAACATGAAGGTCATCAAGCCCAGCACCAGGGTGATGAGCACGCAGGGATAGATGAGCGACGACACTAACTTCTTGCGAAATGTCAGACTTACGCGCTGGAAGTTCACGTAACGCTCGAGGACTTCCTGCAGGTTGCCGGAGCGCTCGCCGGCGAGCAGGGTGGTGGTGTACATGAGCGGAATCCCGCTCTGGGCCTCGAAGGCGGCGGAGAGGCTTTCCCCGGTTTTGACGCGGGTGGATACGTCATCCAGCTGGGCGGCGAAGTTGGAGTTGCGTTGCGTCTTGCCCAGCATCTGGAGCGAGCTCAGGATGGGGAGGCCGGCCCGGATGAGGGTAAGGAACTGCTGATTGAAGATGAGGAAGGGCTCGAGCTTCACCTTGCGGCGGGAGACGCCGGTGATGCCGCTGCCGCGGGCCTTGACGGAAAAGACGTGGTAACCGGCGTGAGTGAAGCGGGCGCGCAGTTCCTCGGCCGTCGCTGCGGTCTGCACCTGTTCCTGGACGCGGCCGCGCTCATCGGCCAGCTTGATGACGAACTCTGCCATAGCTTTTTATAACCGGCCTGGGCGCCGGATATAACTCCCCCTTTTGCAGCTTTCTCGAGCCCAAGGCTACCAGCGGTGTCAACCCATAGACGTTGCTACGGAGCAAGCGCTCAGAGAAAGAATCGCGCGAACGACTCAGATCAGCAATGCCACTCCGGTGGAAGTAGCTGCCCGTCGCAGGGCTTGGTCGAGGGTCGCCAGGGGAAGATGCTCCCGAATCGCCAGGGAAAGATAGGAAGCATCGTAAGCCGTTAACCGGTGATTCCGCGCTAAATCCATGATCTGAGGAGAATTAGTTTCGTGGTCGATCTGAATGGCGAGCTGGGTTAACTGCTCGAGGAAAACCGCGCTGCGCGCGACGTTTGTGCGGCCTCGCCGCTCGTTGACCAGCAGGATGTTGCGGACCTCAAACCACCACAAAGAGGGGACGATCGCGTTGTCGGAAGACGACTCCAACAACTGCCCCGCGCGATCAGCCACGGGATCCTGCTCATCAGGAAACGCCCAACTGGCGGTTACGGAGGCATCCAATACGAAAGGCACGGCTTAGCGCCGTCCTTCGTCGCGCGCCGACAGCAGTTCTTCCACGGTGACAGGGGAGTTCAAGGCGCGCAATGCGCGAATGCTGGCAAACGCCCGCATGGCACGCTCGCGATCAACTTCGGGCTCGGGGGAGATGCGCGCAATCCGCTTGCCGTGTCTCGTGATGACGACCGTCTTCCCTTTTTCGACATCATCGAGAATCCGCAGGAGCTGGGTTTTGGCTTCCGATGCGTGAATGATTTCCATCATTACGACCAGTCAATTCGACCAGTCCAGTGTAGCCCAGTTAGTATCCGTTTGCCACCAGCCACGCCTCGGTGAGTTCAAACCCAGGCCTCTTCTGCTCTTGCATCTGGGCGTAGGCGAGCTTGACGAGCACATCGGCTTCGATGTTGACCGGGGCGCCGGGGGCGAGGGTGTGCAGGTTGGTGCGCTGGTAGGTGAGCGGGAGGATGGCGATGGTGATCTCGTCGCGGTCGATGCCGGCAATGGTGAGACTGATCCCCTCGATGGCGACAGACCCCTTGGGAACCATCCACTTACGGAGATCTTCCGGAAGTTTGACTTTAAGGGTCCAGTCGGTGGTCCCGGGATCGTAGCCGGGGCTGGCCGGATCGTTCACGGGGTCCAGCGCGATCAGGATTCCGGTTCCGTCGACGTGTCCCTGCACCACGTGACCGCCCAGGGGGCTGCCGGCGGCGGTGGGGAGTTCGAGGTTGACCCTGCTGCCCGGCTGGAGAGACCCGAGGGAGGTGCGGTCGAGAGTCTCCTGGGCCAGATCGGCATGGAAGTAGGTGGGGTCCACGTCGAGGGCGGTCAGACAGACGCCGGAGATGGCGAGCGAGTCGCCCTCGCGGAGACGCCCGGCGATGCCGGGGGCCTCAACGGTGATGCGGTGCACGCCTCCGCGAACTTCGAGGCCAACCAGGGTGCCGGTCTGCTCAACGATGCCGGTGAACATGGATGAATTTTAAGGGACCAGGGTTTGGAAAGCGGGACCACTGAGGGGTGTGGGACTCAAGGGACTAAGAGGGCCAGGAACAGGGCTGGTTGATCAAGTAGTAACTGACGAGTTGCGGGAGACTCGCCGGGAATGGATCCTGGGCTTGGTGAGTGCATTGGCGATTTATCGCTCTTCCAAAACGCCCATTCTGTTCACCGTCGAAGGAAGGAAGTATTGAGCCCGAATACGCGAAATTTCGCTCAGTCGGCCAGCGCCTCAGAAGAATACGGAGTATACCGCGGCGAAGGTGAGTGCATCGTCAGCTTTCGGCTTTACAGCCGGCCCGTGAACGTAACTGAGCCCCACGCTCAGGTAGTTTCCGGGAGCGAGATGGAAGTTGTAGCTCCCGGTGGCTGATGCGCTGTTTCGCCACACGCTTGCGCCATTCGCAACGAGCGAGTCGGTGAGACTCTTGCTGAATCCGGTATAGGTCGAGACCAAGGAAGCGACGTCCAGTGGGCGGGAGGTAAAGGGGCCTAATTTGTAAAGTCTCGCCTCATAATAACGATCGTAAGCATTGAAATCAGAAGCGGCAGTCATGGCCGAAGCTCCAATATAGATACCCCGCTCCGGATGATGCTCAACTCCAGACCTGGTTAGCTGGTCATCGATCAGCGCGAATGCAACGTGATTCCCAGGCTCATACCTGCCGCTGGCAAAATTCAGATATCGCGTAGTGTTGTGCAAATAGCCGGCACGGAACCATATTGCACGCTCCGAGCTGGTGGCTGGACGTCTGAAACCAGCTTCTCCAATGGAGAGTAGCTTGTCGCCCTTCGGGTCGAAGCGCACGCCGGTGTGATTGCGGGCCTCAGTTGCCGGCCCCCCTTCGGCATCGAGGCTGCGTTGGAATCCGAGCTTCAAATACGTGCGCCCTGGCGCATTGAGCTTCAGATTCAATTGAGGAGCGGTTAATGGGAAGAAGGCCATTCCCACCTCGTAAGGCAACACCGCATAGACTCCCTGTACACCACCGGCCGTCGAGCCACCGACCTGCATGCCCACAAATTCAATGTCGTTGGAATCGTAGCCAGTCTTGACTTCGACGCGGTCGTGGCCGAATTCCTTGTAAAGGTAAAGTGTCCACAGGCCGAACGCCTTCGGTCCTGCGGGTTCCCAACTCACCCACTGCCATGCTCCGCTCACATCAAACTGCGCGTGCCTGAGGCCGAGTTGCCGGAGATCCCATGTGAGAATCGGGTTGATCACCTCACCCTGGAACGGATGCTGACCAACATAGACCTGTTGATCTGCCGGAACCGGGGCCTGAAGAGTATTTTGCGCATACCGCGTGGTATTGACGAGTCGAAGTGCAAGCCCACGATGCCACAGCACCTGACGAAATGGTGAGTTCACATCGATGGCGCTATCCGACAGCGGAGGAAGTGCGGCATCTCCACCCGGTATATTCAGGCTCTCAATCGATGCGGCTGGATTTGACGTGCCTTCAGGAGTTCTTTGTTCCTGGGCGGTACTGGAAGTACATCCAAGTGCGATCATGACGATCGCGAGCGCCATTCTGATCTGTTTGCATTGAGTGTTCATCGTCTCGGGTCAAAATCCAACATGGAGATCGGCAAAATCTGGGAAACCGCAAACGTCAGAACGTGAAATTGGGGGGCATGTTATACGTCCAATACCCCTCTTCAACTAAACGGGAGATCTTCCAACCTTCATGCGAGCGGACGAGCGAATTGCGATACCACAATCCCTGGAAGAACACGTGATCTTTTCCTTCTCCGAGCTTCATCAACATTGGGCAGGAGCAGTGGGCGCGAACCTGCGCGGCATCGCCGCTCAAGTCGATACGAGCTGTCGAAATCGCATGTTGCGACAGAACGACTTTGGAGAGTGCCCCTCGCAGATACTGGATGTGTTCCTCTACACCACTCTGAATCCCTCCGGTAGCGCGATCGTCAATAACAGCATCATGGGTAAATAAGCCTCGATATACGTCCCATTCACGATCATCCACGGCGTAGCAATAGAGCGTGAGAACGTCCTCGATTTCGATGCGGTCTGAAATCTGCTCAGGGGTGAGAGCCATACGCCTGTTTATCCTCCTCTCGACGTGACAATACTGCTGTTCCGGGAGCATTTACTTGCTGCTCGGGCCGGAATCTTGCTCATTTTTTGAGGAGGAATTGCAGCCTCGTCGTGGTCAGACGGATGACAATGAATCATCGCCTGTGCGTAGAGCCCGCCTGTTGTTCGAAACCGTCCATGATGTCGATGCGAGCGGGGTCGCATTCGAAATTCACTGCTGCAAAGCGGTGAAAGAGAGCCGCGTCAATGCAGATGTGAATGGTCTCATTCTGCTTCCGTCACCGCGGTCCCAGCGGATTTCGGTAGATTTGCCCGGAAAGGTCAGAGCGAGATTTCCTGGGCCGCTGAACGCGCAGTTCCAGCCTCACTATTTCGCACCTCGGAGCCATGGGTCTGGGGTGGCTGGAATCCAAGTTGTCGCCGTTAGTTCGAGTGTCGGCGAACCGGACCTAATCCGTTTCTTCGGCTTCCTGGTCTGTCTTCGGAAACTTAGAAATCGCAGGGAGCTTTCTGTCGATCACGCCGTCAGCAGATGTCACACCCGCCAGTGAGGCTGAGCACATCCCGGCGCCAGCCCTCGTCCTCATACTGAATCGAGGTTCGCTAAACCTTGGGGAGAGGTGTCTCCAGGCGCTCTCTCTCGACCCAAACAGACCCCCTGTGGGCTCAAGTTTTGCACCAGAAACGGTGCACAGGGGGGGGAGGGGGGTGGGTCCCCAGGGCAGACCCCAACGGCCAGGATTCGGCTAGGACTTCTTCTGGAGAGCGCGCTTGAGCACGATCTCCAGGGCGGACTTTTGCTCGGCGTAGTCGGCCGGGCTGAGCACGCCGGAGAGCTTCTCGCTCTCGATGGCGAACATCTCCTCTTTCAGGACGTGGAGGAGAGTGGCGTTGTGGTCGCCATAGCTGGCCGGAGAGGGTGCGGCGGCATACGGTTGAGCCGCAGCGGGGTGAGCGGCAGTGGCCGCCTGGGCGCGCGGGACGCGAGGAACTGGCCGGGTGATGTCGGGCGCGGGCATGGGGGGACCGCCGGCCGTGGCCGCGGCGGGCTTGCGGAGGAGGAAGGCAGCCACGGCGGATAGCAGAAGGAAGATGCCGCCCAGCATCCACCACTTGTACTTGGAGAGCGGGTCGGGGGTGTTGATGGGCTCGCCGATACCGCCTCCCGGGCCGTTGGGCGCTGCCTGCCCCTGGGCCGCCTGCCCCTGTGCCCCCTGCTGCTCGCGGGGCATGGAGCCCTCGCCCGAGACGGTGAAGTCGAGGGCCGTGCCGGGGCCGACGTTCTTGGCGAGCATGGTCTGGATGGAGGGGTCCTGGGGTACGGATTGGTAGGTGGCGCCGGACTCGCTCTTGAAGCTGATGCTCTTGGGCAGGAGGACCGCGACGTTGTCGGCGGCCAGCGGGATCTGCGGGTGGAAGGTGAAGCTGCCGCTGTAGGGCACGTGATAGCCGAGCTGGAAGAGGGTGTCCTTGTCGCCTTCGTCGGGCTGGATGGGGAAGTCGAACTGGTAGTGGCCGTTGCCGTTGCCGGGCTTGAGGGTGACGACGGTGGGCATCCCGGTGGGCCGCTTGGCGGAGGCGCCCTCGAGGATGGCTCCGGCCGGGATCACTACTTCGAAGCCCTTGTTGGGGTTGTACTGGGTGTGTTGGGGCTGAGCGGTGTTGTGGACGAAGTAGCGCTCGGTGACCTGGAGCTGGCCGTTCTGGGTCTCCACCTCGATGACGTCGGCCTCGATGCGCAGGCCCTCGACGTTGGCGGCGACGTCGTAGACGGGAATGTCGCCGGGCTCGCCGCCTTCGGGAGCGGCGATGAAGTATTGGCCGCCCTGGTGGGTCACGCGGACAAGCTCGGGGCCGGCTCCGGTCTTCTCGAGCTTGTAGTGACCTTTGGCGTCGGTGGTGGTGGTGGCCACGACGGCCATGCCCTGCTGCACGTCGACGAGTTCGACCTTGTCGCCGGGCGAAGGCTTGTTGGTGGTCTTGTCGGTCACGGTGCCGGAGACGGTGACGGCATGGGCGAAAGCGCCGGAGAAGAGCAAAAGTGCAGCAGCGGTGCAGGCGGATTTGATCGATCGCATGATGATGAAGGTGTTCCTTGTAACTTTCAAAAACTCGAGACAGCGGAGTTGGTTGAGTGGAGCCGGCAAGAGCTTTATTGCGCGCCCCACCTGTGTTCGGTGATTCAGGATGCGAACGGCAACTGCAGGTTCTTCGCTTACCACCCCCAAACTGAAAAGCGTTTGGGGCCCCGTGCGCTCAGAATGACAGCCTACGTTCAGGCCTGCTGCAGTGCCTCAGAATGACAGCCTACCTTCAGGCCTGCTGCAGGTAGTCGATCTCGGAGAGGAGCTGTGCGGCTTCGCTCTCCAGGACGGCACGTTGCGCGGCGTAGTCCTCTTCAGGATATTTGCCGGCGCGGTACTCGAAGTTCAGGTCGCGCAGGTTCTCGTAGAGTTGTTCCTTGCGTTCCAGCAGGTAATCGAGGCGCGTTTTCTGGCGCTGGCTGGCGAAGCTGTTTTCAGGCCAGAAGGTGTAGACGAATGCGGCGATGGCCAGAATCAATCCGGCGATCATTCCCCAGGTTGAGCTCATACCGGATATCCTCCATCGGCTTCGGTTTCACGGCGGATGCGTTCGCGGAGCGCGTCCATTTCCGGAGAGGCGGCGGCGGGCTCCAGGCGCGGCCGGGTGCTGACCCAGTGCCGGATGAGCAGGACGGTTCCGAGCAGGGCGGCCGCGAAGACGGCGAACGGGGCGATCCAGGCGACGAGGTCGAAGCCTTCCTTGGTGGGGGCAGCCAGAACGGTGGCGCCGTACTGGGCGACGAAGGAGTCGAAGATTTGCTTATCGGACTGGTTGGAGTCGACGCCGGTACGGAGCAGAGCCAGCTCCTCGGTGGAGTTGGGGCAGCCGACGTGGTTGCACTCGCCCAGCATCTGCGCGCAGCTGCAGGTGCACATGAGCTTGTGGCTGAGGGTATTGAAGCGGGAGGCCGGCTCGGTGGCGCCGAGGGTGAAGCAGACGGCGATGGCGAGCGCGCCGGCCTGGGCGGATTTGAGCCAGAAGTTCAGACGGCTGACCTTCTTCATGGCTGGCCCCCGTGCATGGCCGGCTCGGCTGGAACGGTTCGCGCCACGGGAACGCGGAGGGCCGCGGTGGTGGGCGTGATGGGCGGGGCCAGGGCGATGAAGGTGCCGAAGATGATCAGGAGCACGCCTGCCCAGATCCAGCTGACCAGGGGATTGAGGAAGGCCTTGATGATCGGGTGGCCGTTGGAGGGGTTCACGCCCTCGTAGACGACGTAGAGGTCCCACTCCAGGGTGGAGTGGATGGCCACCATGGTCTGGGGCTGCTGGCTGGCGAGGTAGGTGCGCTTTTCCGGCGACATCTGGAACTGCTTTTTGCCGCCTTTGTAGACGTCGAGAAGCGCGAACTGGGAGTCGTAGTTGCTGTTGGAGTCGTCGGAGAAGCCAACGCAATCGAGCGTGTAGGGGCCGATGGCGAGGCGATCGTGGAGGCCGAGCTCCTGCTCCTGGCTGCGGTTGAAGGCAGCCCCGGCGAGGCCGATGACGATGATGACGACGCCGATGTGGATGAGGTATCCCCCGTAACGGCGGGTGTTGCGCCGGGTGAGCAGGACCATGGAGGCGAAGAGATTGCTGCCGGTCTGCTTGCGGATGACGGCGCCGCCGCGAAGGAACTCGGAGAGAATGGCGGCGAAGACAGCCGCGGAGACCGACCATGCGACGAGAGCGTAAAACTGGCCGCTGTCAAAGGCGCCATCGTGCCAGGGGCGGTCGCCTGCGACGAGAACCACGATCGCGGTGGCCCAGAAGGCGATGACCGGAACGATGAAGTTGCGCTTGATGGCGCGGAGCGAGGCAGCGCGCCAGGGCAGGAGCGGGCCGACGCCGGTGAGGAAGAGGAGGAACAGGCCGATGGGGATGGCCACCGCGTTATAGAAGGGCGCGGAGACCGTCACTTTGGAGCCCTGGACGTATTCGCTCAGGATGGGGAAGAGCGTTCCCCACAGAATGACGAAGCAGGCGACGAGCAGCACGAGGTTGTTGAAGAGGAAGCTGGACTCGCGGCTGACGAGGGATTCGACGTGGGCATCGCTCTTGAGGTGGGAGCGCTGCAGTACGTAGGTGAAGATGCAGGTGCCCAGCACGATGAGCATGAAGACGTAGAACCAGGTGCCGATGGAGGACTGGGCGAAGGCGTGAACGGAGCTGACCAGTCCGGCTCGTGTGAGGAGGGTGCCGAGCATGGTGAGGAGGAAGGTGGCGAAGATGAGCCACACGTTCCAGCTCTTCATCATGCCCTTCTTCTCCTGCATCATGACGGAGTGGAGGAAGGCGGTGCCTGTGAGCCAGGGCATGAAGCTGGCGTTCTCGACCGGGTCCCATCCCCAGTAGCCGCCCCAACCGAGGACGGCGTAGGCCCAGTGCATGCCGAGGAAGATGCCGCAGGTGAGGAAGAGCCAGGTCACCATGGTCCAGCCGCGGGTGATCTTGATCCACTTCTCACCGGGGTAGCGCATCATCAGCGCGCCGAGAGCGAAGCAGAAGGGGACGCAGAAGCCGACGTAGCCGAGGTAGAGCATCGGCGGATGGATGACCATCTCGGGATACTGGAGGAGGGGGTTGAGGCCGTTGCCATCAGGCGGGATCTCTCCCCGGAACAGGGCGAAGGGCGGCGCCGCGAAGTTGAGGATAGCGAGGAAGAAGACCTGGACGGCGGCAAGAATGGTGCCGGCGTAGGCGTAGAGCTTGACGTCCATCTTGTGGGTGAGGCGAAGGACGAAGCCATAGGTGGCCAGCAGCCAGGCCCACAGGAGGAGCGAGCCTTCCTGGCCGCTCCACATGGCGGAGAACTTGTAGGCTCCGGGGAGGGCTCGATTGGAGTGCTCGAGGATGTAGGTGATGGAGAAGTCGTTGGTGAATACGGAGTAGATGAGCGCAAAGGCAGCTGCCGTTACGGCGAAGAAGCAGGCGATGCCGGCGCGGCGCGCGGTGTCGGCGAGGCGCTCAGGGGTAATGGGGGCGGGCTGACCGGTGGCCAGCAGACGCAGCGCTACGCCTCCGGCCAGCAGGTTGTAAGCTGCCAACGCGAGAGCGATGAGGAGAGCAAAACTACCAAATGTTGCCATCAGAGCTCCAGGACGATTGTCGCAGGCCGGCTGGCGAGACCGAACCCTCCAAGGCCACGTTTAACCATTGGACGCCCTAACAAGGCCTTCGCTGTGTGAAGCTTGCGTCGGCTGAACGGACCAGATGTTCGTTCGGTGCTCCCGGTAGGGCTCTGCAAGGGGAAACGGGCCAGCACCTGTATTCTTCCCTATCTTAGTGGCTCGCCCAGTGATCTACCTCACACAATCGATGGAATGCGGCAAGAAACTGCGTCTGCCGGTGCACAGTTTTGACGATTGTAAAAGGTGAAGAGGGGTCCAGGCTGACCTATAAGGCCAACGGATCCGGGAAGTTCCGCGGTGAAGGGGCTACGCGACCTGGCGCAGCCGGCTCGCGAGGAACCTACGCACGGCGGGGAGGAGATCCTTTTCGGAAGAGCCGGCGGGGAAGAAGGAGACATTGAGACCGTTGTAGTCAGAGGCTGTCTCACCGGGGCGGCCGATCACCAGAACAGGGGTTTGCGGCAAACGGGTGACGAGTTCTCTGACGAAGGTGGGGCCAGCAACGCCCGGCAGGCGCAGGCCGACTATGACAAGGGAAAGAGTTTGGCGGAGTTCCGGCTCTTCGATACGGATGAGCGCATCGGCAGCATCGGCTGCGCGTTCCACGGAAGCGAACTGGAATGCGGACCGGTGAATGTGAGCCTGAAAGGGATCGTCGTCAACGAGAAGGATGGTCGCCGAATTCGGGGCTCGCCAAGCCTGATGTGATGAAAAGTAAGAAGCCACAACTCTGCTCGAATTATTGAGATGAAGAGGCGCGTCGAAGGGTTGTTCAATGTGGCGAAAAAGTTCTTTAAAAAATCGCTTTACGGGTAAGTAATGGAAACGACTAGACCTAGCGCACGGTTAGAGTTCTTCGGCTACTCCTCCCCATTCCGAGGGGTGCACGTCGGCGACGGACTGCGAAAAGGTCCAGGAGTACCCGGCGAAGTCTTCGGCGGTGTATTGGCGTTCGCCGAAGGGGTAGGTGGTGGGCTCCTGGGTAATGCGCGCCCCACGTTCTCGTGCGCGTTGGCAGTGAGCGTCGGCATCGTCGACCCGGATTAAAACCGAGGTGCCTATGCCGCGTCTCTGACTGGCTTCTCCCTCACGCAGCTCGCGGACGACCAGAGCGCCTTCACCGAAGTTGAGCTGGATGCGATGGCTCAAGATGCGGAGACGGACGGTGAAGCCGAAGGCGTGACAGAGCCAGCTGGCGGCCTGATCGACGTCGGGATACGCCAGAACCGGGATGACCGGACCTCGCGGAATGGATCGGTTGGAATGCATTCGGTTCCCTCCTCCGGGCTGGTTTGTTGCATATTGGGGGGTGTATCGCATCAAACGCCAGGAGCTGAAATATGGCCGTCGTCCGGAACTGCACGACTTGCGGAAAGCCAAACCGGATTCCGCCGCAGCACCTTGCCGACACGGGAAGGTGCGGAGCCTGCAAATCGCCGTTGGCGCCTATGGCCGAGCCGCTGGAGGTAGGCACGGCGGAGTTTGACGAGATTGTACGAGCGAGCCGGGTGCCGGTGCTTGTGGATTTCTGGGCAGCATGGTGCGGGCCCTGCCGGATGGCGGCGCCGCACGTGGCGCAGGTGGCGCGGGAGATGGCCGGGCAGGCGATTGTGTTGAAGGTCGACACCGAACGGCAGCCGGATCTCGCAGCACGGTACCGGGTGCAGGGGATCCCCAACTTTGCTGTGTTTGCCGAGGGATCCCTCAAGTTCCAACAGGCCGGGTTAGTGGATGCGTCGACGATGAAGGGCTGGCTGGCGAAGGCGGCGGCGTAGGACGTCTCGCCCGCTCCCGATCCCTGAAAATTGATGGACCGGGAGCATCGTAAACCTTACTCCACTTCTGGAGCAGCCTTGTAGCCGTCGCGAGCGATGACGTCGTACTTGAGCGGCTTGTGTTTTTCGTCCTGGAAGCGCAGGGGCTTGCCTTCGTCGTCGACCAGTTCCACGCGCAGCTTGCGATAGGTTCCATCCTGCTTGGGATTGCTGGGGTGGTAGACGAGCTGGTACTTGGAGCGGATGTTCTTGTTGACGTCAGCGAAGATCTCCGGGAACTCGGCTTCAAAACGGGGGGAGTACCAGTCTCCGCCGGTGAGCTTGGCGAAGGTCTTCATCTCGTTGTCGGCCTGGAGGTAATCGATGTCGCGGAGCTGACCTTCGAATCCGCCGCGGCCTTCGGTGAGGGCACGCAGGGCGCCCCCTGTGGAGATGGTGTAGATGGTGATGTCGGGGGTGTTCTTTACCTTTTTAAGGATCTGGTCGAAGGTGATCTTGGAGAAGGTGTCGCGACCGGACGCGAGCAGGATGATGTATTTGCGGCCTTCGATGCGGCTGAGGCGGTCTTCCGCTTCGTAGAGGGCGTCGAAGAGATTGCGCTCGTTGAAACCGGGGATGCGGAGGGTGTTGATGGCTTCGTAGACCTGACGCTTGTCCTGGGTGAAGTCCGTGACGATATGGGTCTTCATATCGAACGTCATGAGGGCCACGTAGTCCTGCGGACGGAGCTGCTGGGCAAAGGAGTAGGCGGCGTTCAGCATGTCGTAATTGAAGGCGTAGGTGTAGTTGTTGCCAGCGAACTCGCAGAGGAGGAGGGCGGTGATGGGCGCTTCGACGCGCTTGAAGCCGGAGATCTTCTGCTCGATTCCATCTTCGAAGACCTTGAAGTTGTTGGGCTTGAGACCGGGGACAAACTGGTGGGTCTTCTCAAGGATGACGCCCACGTCGACGGTGACTTCGGGGACCTCGATGCGAAGGTTGTAGTTCCCTGCCCCTTCTGGATTTTTGATTTTGGGCTCTGCCGGAGCGGGCGGAGGAGGTTCGTCGGATTCCTTCTTCCTGGGCAGCGCGATACCGCCGTTGTCACCGGTGGGGCCGCCGCTGTCGGGGACGGTCTGATCGGGAGGAGCAGGCTTCTGGGGCTGCTGCTGAGGCGAAGAACTCTGGGCCAGGGTCAGCGTCGCCGCTCCGCATCCCACGACCACAGCCAATGTCAACCGGGACAACAGGCGGGAGAGATGGAGCGCGTAGTCGTGCACGAATAACATAGGGACCTCTGTGTTCAACAGGATAAGGGTACCGCGCGTTGGCCGGGCGAAAACTATCGGTCAACGAACCGCGCCGGGCAACGTCCATTCTTGTAAGCACCGGTGCGGGGCACGTGCGGATCCTCAAGCCGATCGACCTTGCAGCCGGTTACAGTAATAGACGTGGATACCGGATTGAAAGAAACCCGTAGCTCTCTTGCCGCCGCTGTTCTTGTTGCCCTGGCGCTGCTCGCGCCGGGCCCAGTTTCGGGCCAGGAGGCCGCTGCGGCGGGTCCGCCTCCGTCGACGGGCGGATTTTACCCGTTGAGCGAAGTGCACCGCGGGCTGCAGGCCACGGCGTGGACGGTGTTCAGCGGGACGAAGCCGGAGCCAATGCAGGTGGAGATTCTGGGCGTTCTGCGCGGAGGACGCGGCCCCGGGCACGACATGATCCTGGCGCAGCTGCACGGAGCCAAGCCGGAGTATACCGGGGTGGTGGCGGGCATGAGCGGCAGCCCGGTCTACGTGGGCAACAAGCTGCTGGGATCGATTTCGTATCGCATCGGGCAGTTCAGCAAGGATCCAATCGCGGGGATTACGCCGATTGAGCAGATGCTGGAGGTTCGCGATCTTCCGTTATCGCGGGATCGGGATGCAATGGATCGGGCGCAACTGGCGCCGGTGGCAGCGGCGGGGGTGAGTTCGCCTTCGGCGACCCAGTTCCAGGCGATGGAGACGCCGCTGGTCATGAGCGGGTTCGCACCGGAGGCGATCCGGCTTTGGCAGGACAAGATGAAGGGAACGGGCCTGGACGTGGTTGCCGCGGGCGGAGGGTCCGGCAGCTCGTTGAAAGACAGCGCCAAGTTTTCGCCGACGGCGGCGGCGGCGATCGTGCCGGGATCAGCGGTGAGCATGCAGCTGGTCCGGGGGGATCTGGATATCGCGGCAACCTGCACGGTGACGTATGTGGATCCGAAGCGGCTGTTGGCCTGCGGTCATCCGGTGCTGCAGGCGGGACCGGAATCGGTTCCGATGACGAGCACGGACGTGATTGCAACGCTGGCGTCGCCGCTGGAGGCGTTCAAGATCATCAATACGGGCGAGACCATCGGAGCCTTCACCCAGGATCGGGACTCGGCGATCAGCGGCGTGTTTGGGGCACAGGCGCGCATGATCCCGATTCACCTGTCGGTCCACGGGGACGGTAAGCCGCGGCATCTCGATTTCGAGATGGTGGACCTGCCGGCAATTACGCCCCAGATCGTGCTGATTGGGATCTACCAATGCCTCCTGCAGTCGAACCAGACGACGATCGACACGAGCTATCACCTCAAAGGCAAGATCGACATGGAGGACTATCCTTCGGCGCCGCTGGATGTGTGGGCGTCGGGCGGCGACGGGCTGCCTTCGTCGTTGCAGGCGGCGATGCAGACCTTTGAGCGGTTCATGCGCATTTACAACAATGACGCGCGTCAAGGGACGATCCGTGGGTTGAACCTGGATATTGAAGCGATTCCGCGGCGGGTGGCAGTCGTGCTGGAATCGGCGCGAGTGATCTCCAGCAATATCGTGCATGCGGGGGACACGGTCACGGTGGAGGCAACGATCCAGCCCTGGCACCAGCCGGAACGAAACGTTCGAGTGCCGGTGACGCTGCCGGCGCGGTTGCAGGCAGGGACGCTGCGGGTACTGGTTTCGGATGGCGCGACGCTTGACCGGACGATGGATCAGCCGAAGTTTGTGCCGCACCAGCCGGACATGGATTCAGCGCTAGCCCAGGCGGGAAGCGCCCATGCCGCGGACCGGGTGTACGTCAGCCTGCTGGTTCCGGAGACACAGGCCGGGATGGAGGGACGAACGTTGACCGGCCTTCCCGTGTCGATGTCGAATGCTCTGGAGCCGCTCCGGTCGGGTCCTGACGTGACGCTCAACGGCGAGTCCGCGGTGGTTGCCGCGGATGCGCCGGCGGATGGTGTGCTGAGCGGATTCACGGTGCTCAACCTGCGCATCGAGCCTGGCGGCGGGATACACTGATCGCAGTCACACCCAATCTGCGAGGGGCCGGGTTGCACGAGATCGCTTTGCGATAGACTTTGGCAGCCAGCGAGGAATCGATCGAGATGTCCCAGATTAAAGGCCTGGCAGCGCACGCCGCGGGCGCGGAACTACTGCCTTTTCGGTACGACCCGGGAGACCTTGGGGCGCGGGAGGTGGAGATCAGCATCTCGCACTGCGGCATCTGCCACAGTGATTTGCACCTGATCAGCAATGACTGGGGATTGAGCCAATATCCGTTTGTCCCGGGCCACGAGATCATCGGCACGGTGGAAGCGACGGGGGATGAGGTGCATGCCCTGCCTGCGGGCACGCGGGTGGGCGTGGGATGGCAGTCGAACTCCTGCGGGGAGTGCGAGTGGTGCAGCCGAGGCATGGAGAACCTGTGCGCGCAGATGGAGGCGACGTGCATCCGCCGGCACGGAGGATACGCGGAACGGGTGAGGGCCAACGCGCGATTCGTTTTTCCGATTCCGGATGCTTTGAACAGCGAGCAGGCGGCGCCACTGCTGTGCGGGGGAATCACGGTCTACAATCCGCTGCGGACCCATGGGGTCAACCCTTC
This sequence comes from Acidobacteria bacterium AB60, assembly GCA_008682415.1. Taxonomy (GTDB): domain Bacteria; phylum Acidobacteriota; class Terriglobia; order Terriglobales; family Acidobacteriaceae; genus Telmatobacter. The sequence goes on from VANK01000001.1 coordinate 594,579, forward strand.
CTCGCGGGTGGGCGTGGTGGGGATCGGCGGGCTCGGGCACATGGCGATCCAGTTTGCACGCGTATTTGGCGCCGAGGTGACGGCGTTTTCGACTTCCTCTGAGAAGGAGCAGGAGGCACGGCTGCTTGGCGCCCATCACTTTGTGAACGTGCGGGAGAGCCGGGCACTGAAAGAGGTGGCCGGTTCCCTGGACTTCATCCTGAGCACGGCGGATGCGAGCCAGGAGTGGAGCGTTTACGTGCAGGCGCTGCGTCCGACGGGAACGCTGTGCTTTGTGGGGGTGCCCCCGTCCCCGGTTACCGTACAGGCGTTTCCGATGATCGCGGGAATGCGCAGTGTGACGGGTAGCCCGATCGGGAGCCCGGCGATGATCCGCGAGATGCTGGATGTGGCGGCGCGACACGGGGTGAAGGCGATTACCCAATGCTTTCCGATGGGCAGCGTAAACGACGCGCTAACGCGGGTGAAGAAAAATAAGGTGCGGTATCGCGCGGTGCTGGCGAACTGACGCGATCTTCAGCCCAGATTGCGGGCGTCGCGCTGGCGTTCGCGCAAGGTCAGGGACCACGCAGAGGGGTTCACGTCCTCATCCCGAACGACCGAGGAGAGGAATTCGTACAAGCTCTGGGTGCGGGAAAGGGCGGTTGGCTGGAGGATGCGGCCGCGGCGGCGGAGAACCTCGCGCGCTTGCTCCAGGAGATCGGCTGGGTGCACCGGCTTAAGAAGGACCACGCAGTCTCTGCCAGGTTCTCCGAGTTCTCGACACAGTCCAGGCACGCCTGGCTGACCGGAGAAGAAGATGATCTCGCAATCGGGAGCGAGGCGCTTTACCTCGATAGCCAGATCGAAGCCGTTCATCACTGGCATGCTGACGTCTGCGATGAGCAGTTCGGGAGGCATAAGAGCGCAGATCTCAAGAGCTTCGAGGCCGTCGGACGCGGTAAGCACGGCATAACCTCGGCTGTCCATGATGGCAGCCAGGGTCTGAGCGATGAGCGGCTCATCGTCAACCACCAGAACAAGGGGCCGGAGTGGGCCGGATGGAAGAGCTGCCGGGTGCTGCCGGGCGGCTTCGACAGGCACGGTAGGAAAATGCGTGGACACGTCGAACCTCTCAAAACCCACCGTAGCAGGGTCGGCGGAATACGGGGAAACTCTTTAAGTGGAGGGATTCTCAGAGGGGTACCGCTCGTTTGCCGTACGTTTTGGTTTCGACAAATTCAAAATAGCGTGAGGAATCCGTTCGTAAGGCTTCGTCATCTTTACTTTTGAGGACGGTTTAGCATACGTTGTGGTCAGGATGGCGCTGCGCTCGATACGCCAGAAAGGATGGGTGGCGGCTATCCATGTCGAACAGGGATGATCAACCGGTTCGGATGAACTTCGAATCCATCCTGCAGAACGAGGTACCGAAGGGTCGGGATGGCAAGCACAAGTCCATCGTGAGCCAGATGCTAAGCGACCTCGATCAGCTGGCGGCTGGCTCGGCGCTCAAGATTCCGATTGCGGCATTGCCCGACTCAAAAGAGAACATCCGATCCGCTCTGAACCGCGCCACGCACCAGAGGGGGATGGAGATCGCCACCTCGAGCGACGCGGAGTTCTTGTACGTTTGGCGAACCGAAGGGGAAAAGTAAGGCCAGGTCGATTGTTCTGCCTCGCGACGTGTGACTACTGACTCGCTATGTCTGTTCGCATTGACAAATGGTTGTGGGCCGCGCGGTTTTTCAAAACGCGAGCTTTGGCCTCGAAGGCTTGCGACCTGGGCCGGATCCGATCCAACGGGATCGAAGCGAAACCCGCGCGCGAAGTCAGGGCTGGCGACCGATTGAACATCAAGAACGAAGGCGGGGAGTTCGAGATCGACGTGCTGGGGTTGAGCGAGATGCGGGGACCGGCAGCGGTGGCGCAGCAGCTGTATCGCGAGACGGAGGCCAGTAAAGAGGCCCGTGCGCGAGCGACCGAGGAACGCAAAGCAATGCAGGAGTTCGCTCCCCTTCCCGAACGACGACCCAGCAAGCGGGACCGGCGGCGCATCATTCAATTTCGGGGACGCTGAAGGCAGCGCTCCTCGTCGCTAGTGCCGGTTCGGGCAATTTTAGTAGACTCGACGCAGCATGGTGAGAGTAGCTCGTCCCCACAGCCTCCTTCGTTGTACTCCGAAATTAGTCCTATCTGCCGTCCTAGCAAGCCTTCTGGCTCCCCTTACGCTTGGCCAGGGGACGCGCTTGTGGACGCAATCGCGTCTTGAGGAGTTCGAAAAGGGCACGCCACAAGGTGTTGCGCTGACCAGCAACGGCGAGATCCGGGAGGGACCGGGGCTCAAGGAGATTCTGACTACACCGTCGACGTTCGTGTGGTCAGTGGCTGCGGATAAGGGCGGGACGGCCTATCTGGGCACGGGTTCTCCGGCAACGGTGCAGCGCGTGGGGGCCGACGGGAAGGCGTTCACGCTTTTCGAGACGCACGATCTGGCAGTCCAGGTGGTTCGACTGGGGCCGGACGGCAACTTGTACGCGGCAACGCTTCCCAGCGGCAAGGTGTACAAGCTGAAGCCCGACGCGACAACAAAACAGACGGAGAGCGAAGCCAGCGTGGTATTCGACGCATCGCGTGTAGCGGCGAAGGACGCGGGCAAACCGGAGGGCAAATCCGGGGCGGGCAAAGAGGAAAAGGCCGAGGACAAGGACGGCGATAAAGCCGACGCGAAGCGCTACATCTGGGACATGACGTTCGACCCCGCGGGGCGGCTGTATGTTGCGACTGGCGGGCCTGCGGCGGTGTACCGGATTGATCTGTCGAAGCCGGAGATGGCGGCCGAGGAGTTCTTCAAGAGCGACGAGCAGCATATTCGCGCGCTGGCGTGGGACAAGAAGGGGAACCTGATCGCGGGAACAGACGGAACGGGCCTGGTATACCGAATCAGCCCAGACGGGAAAGGGTACGTTCTTTTCGAAGCGCCGCGGCGCGAGATTCCAGCGCTGGCCGTAGATGGCAAGGGCACCATTTATGCGGCGAGCGTGGGCGACAAGACCCACAATCCCCTGCCCCCGCTGCCGATACAGGGCGCCGGCGTTGTCACGATCACAGTGGTTCAGCCGGGGTCATTGCAGCAAGCCGCCAACGCGAGCAGTTCGGCGCCGGAGGGCACGGATGTCTATGCACTTGACGAGAGCCAGGCGCCACGCAAGGTCTGGTCGGGCAAAGACGAAGTGGTCTATGGGCTTGTATCGCGTGCGGACGGCATTTTAGCGATCAGCGGCAATCGCGGGCGGATCTTCCGCATCGAGAGCAACGGCGATTACGCGGATGTGGGTCACCTTGAAGCACAGCAGGGGCTCTGCCTGACGGCTGCAGGTGCTCAAGGCGAAGTTCTAATAGGTACGGGCAACACCGGGAAGCTGGTGCGGTTCGGGCTGCAGGGACCGCACGAGTATGCGAGCGATGTGCTCGATGCGGGAGCGCTGGCACGCTACGGACGAATCGAAGTTGAGCCCAACTCGAGCGGATACGACCTGTTTACACGCACGGGCAATATCGAGCAGCCGGTACGCGGCTGGACGGACTGGCAGCCGGTTTCCAGCGACCGTGTGGCCTCGCCCGCGGGCAGATTCCTGCAATGGAAAGCGGTGTTGCGACCTGGCGGATCGCTTTCCGGAGTGGGCGTGAACTACCTTCCGGTAAATGCCGCCCCGGTGGTGGAGGACGTTGTCGTCGTGCCAGGGGCCCGGTTAAATCCCCAGGCGCAGCCGCAACAGCAGCCTGCAACGGTGAACATCAACCTGCCGTCTGCCAACCAGGGAGGGGTGGTGAGCTTCGATGGAGGAGCGAACAACAACCCCATCACGGCGATCAAGGACCGCACTGCTATCACCGCTCGCTGGGCCGCTCACGACGACAACGGCGACGACCTGAGTTACTCCCTGTTTCTCCGCGGCGATGGCGAGAAGGACTGGCATCTTCTTAAGGACAACGTAACGGAGAAGGCCTACAGCTTCGATCAGACGCTGATTCCGGATGGGGGTTATCAGCTCAAGGTCGTGGCGTCCGATGTGCCTTCGCACACGCCGACCGAGGCGCTCACAGGAGACAAGGTGAGCGAACGGTTCGAGATCGACACAACCCCACCGGTGGTGAGCGGGTTGAAGGCCAGCCAGGCGAGCTCCTGCGCACATGCGCCCTGCCCGTTGCACGTGACGTTCGATGCGGAGGATGCGATGTCCGCCGTAGTGCATGCGGAGTATTCGCTGGACGCGGGTCCCTGGCAGTATGTGGAGCCGGTGGGTGGGCTCTCTGACGCACGCCGTGAGCATTATGACTTCACGATTCCCGCATCTGCATTGGAAGGCAAATCCGGGGAGCAGCTGATCACGGTTCGCGTGTCGGATCGCCACGACAACACCGGGCTCGCAAAGACTACCTTTGCGGGACCGGCGAGCCCGGCCAAGTAAGAAGATGCGCTTCGAACTATTCGTAGCCGCACGCTACCTGCGGGCCAAGCGCCGACAGGCCGTTGTGGGCGTGGTGACGGGCATCTCCGTAGCGGGGGTGACGGCAGGCGTGGCAGCGCTCATCATTGCGCTGGCTATCACGAATGGCATGCGTCGCGATCTGCAGGACAGGCTGGTGGACACCAGCGCCCACGTGCAGCTCATGCGTGTTGCGGGGGACGGCATTCGTAACTGGCAGCCGCTTCTTGAGAGGATTCGCCACGTTCCCCATGTCGTGGCCGCGTCGCCGGAGTTGAACGAGCAGGTGATGGTGGCGCATGGCGCGCGCGATGGGTTTGCGCTGGTGGTGGGCATTCTGCCGGACGCGGAGAGAAGTGTCAGCGCTTTGCTCGCTCATGCCGGTTCCGGTGCGATCGCTGCTTTGCAGCCGGAATCGGAGTCCGCGGGGCCCAGTAATTCCGGAGTTCCCCCAATCGTGCTCGGCAACGAGTTAGCTGACTCGATCGGCGTGGCTCCCGGGGACGCGATCAAGCTGGTGAGTCCCCAGGGCGAGCTGACACCGATCGGGGTGGTGCCGCAGTATATGCCTTTTCGGCTGGTGGGCACGTACCACACCGGGTTCTATCAATACGACGCGGCGTGGGGGTATATCCGTCTGGCCGACGCCCAACGGCTCTTCGACGAACCCGATCTCGTATCGGTCATCAGCATCCGGCTCGACGATCTCAACCGGGCGGCCGAGGTTGGGCGCATGATCGAGCAGATGGCGGGTAAAGGGTTTCAGACGACCAACTGGATGGAGCAAAACAAGGAGCTTTTCCGCGCGCTGCGGCTGGAACAGATTGTCACGTTCATCGTTATCACGCTGATCGTGATTGTGGCGGCGCTGAATATTCTCATCGCACTCACCATGATGGTGATGGAGAAGACGCGGGATATTGCCGTGCTGATGAGCTTCGGGGTGACCCCGAGCCAGGTGCATCGCATCTTCATGCTGCAGGGCGTGCTTATCGGCATTGCAGGGACAGTGCTGGGCGTGGTGCTCGGCTATATTGCCTCCTGGGCGGGGGCACATTACCGTATCCCGCTGTCGCCGGATGTCTACTCGATCGACACGCTACCTTTTGCGCCGCGCGCGCTCGATGGCGTGATTGTCGCGGCCGTTTCGATTGGCATTTCTCTGCTGGCGACGATCTACCCTTCCCATGCAGCGTCGCGGATTTTACCGGCGGAAGCGCTCCGGTACGAGTAGCACGCTAATTTTCTGCTAACTTCGAGTCGGCTCCAGCGGTCCTAGAGGTCAGGAGGGACGTATGAGACCTCTGCTTCCAGTTCTCTTGATCGGGGCGGCGTTTCCGGCTTTCTGCCAGACGCCCCAGAGCGCGGTCGAGCATTCGTTCCTGCAGAAGGCGGTTCCAGGTGTGGAAGCACCGACGACGGAAGCCGAGGCACCGGACTTCCCTTTTGCCGGCCGAGTGCCCTCCCGACCATTCCTGATGCAGCCAACTGTCCCACAGATGAGCGGGCGCCAATTGGATCGGGAGATCATCCGAAGGCCGCCGATGGACGCATTCCGGCAGCAACCGCCCCGAAAACCAATGGCAAACAGTCTGTACCCCGACCTGAAGGTGCTTCCGATCGAAACGGCACGGCTGGAACCGATCCCGGTGTATTTCCCGGAGTTCAAGTTAGAGCCGATTCCCATCACTGCCCCTGAATTGAAGGCGATTCCTATCGCTGCGACGGATTTACGGGGAAGACCAGGGAAGTGATAGCTCTTCGGGAACGAAGGCCTTCCGCCGCTACACTGAGAGCATGATTCGTGCATTGCGTCCGGTGCCGGTGGACCGGATCCGGCTCATTGTGTTTGACCTGGATGGAACGCTGATCGACTCCGCGCGCGATTTGTGTAACAGCGTCAATGCGGCGCTGGAACACATGGGACGTCCTCCGCTCGAAGATGGGGTGATCGCCAGCTTTGTGGGGAACGGTGCGCCGATGCTGGTGCGGCGGTCGCTTGCCGTGGAGAACGGGGTGGCTCCGGATGAGATTCACGACGAGGAGCTGGCGACGGCTTATACGTTTTTCCTGGATCATTATCGGGAGCACAAGCTGGACTTTACCCGAGTGTATGAAGGCGTGCTGGACTCGCTGGAGGCGTTGCACCGGGTGGCGGACGGGACGTCGCGCGCGATGGCAGTGCTGACCAACAAACCGGTGCGGCCAGCACGGGCCATTTGCGAAGGGCTCGGGATGGCACAGTACTTCTTTCGAATCTGCGGGGGGGACAGTTTTTCATTGAAGAAGCCCGATCCGATGGGGTTGCGGTCGCTGATGAACGAGGCGAAGGTCCGGCCGGAGGAGACGCTCATGGTCGGGGACAGCAAGGTGGATGTGCAGACGGCACGGAATGCGGGTGCGTGGAGCCTTGGATGCCAGTTCGGGTTTGGTCCGCAGAACCTGATGGAAGAGCCACCAGACCTGGTTGTGGACTCGGCTTCTGACTGGACTGCAGCTCTTATCCCTGCGAAAATAAGGGAGCAGTAGCACAGGCAATTTCAGCTGCTTCTTCGGCAATCTAGGGCGCCGGCGTTGCAGCTGCGTCATCGGACGACGGACTCCGTTGCCGAGGCGTTGAGCAGTTTTTTTGATTTCGGTTGGCTACAGACAAAGGCAGGCGTGCCACGGTGCGCTGCTAAATGTAAACCTTTTCGCCCGTTTGGACCTGCCTGGCAGGTGGAACGGAGCGAGCTTTGCTTTGGAGCTTTTCATGGTCCGCAGTCTCGCCTTCCTGCTTCTTCTCATCGCTTCCCCGGCATTATTTGCCTCCACCGATTCCAAGCCCGCCTCCGCGGCGTCCCCGGGGATTACAGGAGTGGTTGCAGATCCCACGGGAGCAATCGTCCCCGGAGCGGAGATCGACCTTGTGGAAGCCGATGGCACAACGGCAGGCACCTATCACTCCGGTGGGGACGGCAGCTTCCAAGTGACAGCGCCGCACCCAGGCAGCTTCACTCTGGTGATCTCAGAGCCGGGATTCGAGACGATCAAAACGCCGGTGGTGATTGCCGCGCCCGTGGCAGTTACGTCCACCGCGGGGCCGAGCCGTCCGTTTGCAGTGCCGCTGAAGATTGTTCTTCCGATCGCGGCTCTGTCGACCAACGTGCGCGTGAGCGCCGAGACCAACGACGACCTGACCTCATCGGAGGACAACCAGGACGCGTCCGTGATGACGGCCGGAGAATTGAAGGCGCTCCCTATCTTCGACAGCGATCTGCAGGGCGCGATGAGCGCGTTTCTGGATGACAGCGCGACAGCAACCAGCGGGTCGGGGCTGATTGTGGACGGGGTGGAGGCGAACCGCTCGACGGTTTCCCCCTCAGCCGTGCAGGAGGTCCGCATCAACCAGGACCCCTACTCGGCGCAGTACTACTGGCCGGGACGTGGGCAGATGGAGATCATCACCAAATCTGCCGCTGAACATTATCACGGGCAATTCAACTTCCTGTTCCGGGATGCCGCATTGAATGCGCAGAATGCGCTGGCCCCCGTGAAGCCGGCGGAACAGCGGCGGGTGTACGAGGGACACGCGACGGGGCCGATCTTCTTCGCGCCGAAGAGCAGTTTCCTAGGATCGTTCAATCGCGAGGAAGAAGATGTGGACGCGGTAGTGTTCGCGAACCTGGGCGCGACAGCGGACAATCCCGGCGGACACTTCAATGCCAATGTGCCCGCGCCAACGCGCGATACCGAATTCAGCACCCGGGCAGCACATCAGTTCAACGACCGTCACTCCGGCTACGCCGAATACAGTTACGAGGACTGGACAGGAGTGAACCAGGGGGTTGGCGGGCAATCGATGGCGCAAGCGGGTTACCGCAACAGGTATCACGAAGACGACCTGAAGTTTCATGTGGACTCGACACTATCGCCGGTGCTGCTGAACCAGTTCTCAATTGTGGGCGAACATGTGTTCAGCCGGAACACCGCGGCCAACGAGGCACCCAGGATCAGCGTTGCGGGATACTTCACGACGGGGTCATCCGCCAACGATTCGCTCTCCACGGATTACAACCTGCGGATCTACGACAATATGACGTGGACGCACGGACGGCATTTCATCAAGTTCGGCGCCAGTGTTCCGCATTTGAATCGTCGCGTGTTCGACGACAACACGAATGCCCACGGGGCCTACACCTTCGGTCCTACCCTGGCGGCGGACGGCGTAACGGTGTTGGTGTCGGCACTGCAGCACTACCAGAATCACCAGCCATCCGGCTTTTATCAGAACTCCGGCGACGTGCACTTTGTGTATCACCAGCAGGAGGCCGGAGCCTACTTCCAGGACCAGATCAAGCTCAACGCACGGTTCTCGATAACGCCTGGGCTCCGCTATGACTGGCAGAATTTTCTGGCCACCAAGCGGCTTGGTTTCAGCCCGCGCGTGTCGTTTGGGTGGGTACTGGATGAACACTCGAAGACGGTGCTGCGAGGCGGGGGCGGCATCTATTACGACCGGACCGGCTCGGGATCGCTGCTCGACCTGGTCCGTTATGAAGGGGTACAGCCGCGGCGCCGGTCGGTGACGGTGACATTCAATCCGGACAACGAGCCGGAGGGGGGCTGCTATCCAGTCGGCAATTGCGTCAACCTGGCGACGGCTCCGGTGCAGCGGGTGGAGCTCTCGCCTGATCTGCGAATTCCCTACCAAATACAATACGGGCTCTCGATCGAGCGGCAACTGGGGGAGAAGGCGACGGCCGTGGTCAGCGTCTATTCGATGCGGGATATTGGAGCATCCCGATCGGTGGATGTGAATGCGCCGACGCCGCAGTCGGGCTATAGCGAGAGGCCTAATCCGGCGTACGGAAGAATCCGGCAGATGCAGCCGGCCGGTTTTCTGACGGGTTCCGGCATGGACGTCTCCTATCGCGGACGACTGAACAAGTGGTTCACGGGCTGGGGCCGGTACACATGGTCGCATTACGAGTCGAACACGGACGGAATCGGCTGGTACCCGGAGAATCAGTATGCCCCTCACGACGAGTGGGCGCGGGCGAGTTTTGATCGCCGGAACCGGCTGGGATTCTACGCGATGTTCCACCCGGAGAGCGTGTTCAATCTCTCGGCGGGCATCTTTGCGAACACAGGCCGGCCGTGGACGCCGACGACGGGAACGGATCCGTACGGGGATGGTCTGTTCAACGCGCGGCCGGATGGAGTGGGGCGGAACTCCGAGACATTGCCCTCCTATACCGATCTCGATTTGCGCTGGGGGCACGATTTCGCGCTGACAGGCAGCAAGGAGGAGGAGTCGCCGCACCTCGGATTTTCGGCGGCAGCGTTCAATATCCTGAATCATGAGAACGCATCGTCTGTTGATACTGTCACGACTTCCTCGGGATACGGCGAGGTGACCTCAGTGAGTGCGCCGCGGCGATTGCAACTCGGTATGCGCTTCGAGTTCTAAAGGCGTGGCCGGAATAGCAAGGGTGCGGATTCCAGAGCGGACGAATCGACGGCCTGGCGTTACACTGGTTGCGCTGAATACAGACAGTTCGGGAACTATTCCAGCAATGCGTCCGTATTGGCACCAAGGAGGCTTCATGCGCGCACGCCTGCTGTACCTCGCCGTGCTCAGTGCGGTCATTGCGATATTCGCGTCGCCGGCCCACGCCAGCAAAGACGTTGTCCAGTTCGGCAGCAACATTGAGATCGCGCCTGACGCCACGGTTCACGACACGGTGTGCTTTTTCTGCAGCGTGAACGATCGGGGATCGATCGAAGGCGACGTTGTGGTGTTCTTCGGCAACGTTCGCATCGACGGCCACGCCAATCATGATGTCGTGAATTTCTTCGGCGACGTAACTGCCTCTGATAACTCCAGCGTTGGCAATGACCTGGTAAGCTTTTTCGGACGGGTGCGCCTGGGCGAGAATGTGTCGGTGGGGAAGGACATGGTGGCAATGTTCGGTGCGGTCCGCACTGCGTCGACGGTCAACGTGGGAGGAGACCGGGTGGTACAGCCCGGATGGCTTTTCTGGGGACCTTTCCTGCTCCTGGTGGCGGTGATCTTTGTGGTGGTGCGGGAGGTGCGGGCGCAGCGCCGCCGACATTTCATGCGCGGCTACCCCTTCCCTCCGCGCTAGTGCTTCACACGAATACAGGTGCTCTCTTCCCGCCCTCTTCGCATTGTTATTCCCGGCGGCAGCGGTCATGTTGGAACCCTGCTCGCGCACTACTTCCAACGGCTCGGACATCATGTCACGGTGCTCACGCGAAGCCCCTATGCGGCCTCGTGGAATACGGTGCACTGGGATGGCGAGCATACCGGTCCATGGATCGAGCACCTGGACGGGGCAGACGTCTGCATTAATCTTGCCGGGCGCAGTGTGAACTGCCGCTATACGCGTACCCATCGCGAGGAGATTTATCGCTCGCGTATAGAGACGACACAACTGCTGGGCGATGTGATCGGGGGACTCGCCGATGCCCCGCGAGTTTGGCTCAACGCGTCGACGGCGACCATTTACCGCCACGCGCCAGATCGCCCCATGGATGAATACACCGGCGAGTTAGGCGGAAACGAGGTTGTTTCGCCCTGGCGTCGCGCGCCGGAAAGCTGGAACTTCTCGGTTCGGGTGGCAAAAGACTGGGAGGCAGCTTTTGCTGCGGCGCTGGCTCCCCGTACACGCAAGGTAGCGCTGCGCAGCGCGATCGTGATGAGTCCTGAGACCGGCGGCGCATTCTCATTGCTACTGAACCTGGTGCGCTGGAGCCTCGGAGGAACTCAGGGCAATGGACGCCAGTTCGTGTCGTGGATCCACGGGCTGGACTTCGCAAGGGCAGTCGAGTTTGTCATAGCGCAGCAGGATTTCGAGGGACCGGTCAATCTGGCAGCACCGGAGCCTGTCCCCAATCGCGCGTTTATGGCAACCCTACGCGAGTCGTGGGGCATGCCCAATGGCATCGCTGCGCCTGCCCCACTCCTTGAACTGGCTGCATTCCTCCTGCGCACCGAATCCGAACTGGTACTGAAGAGTCGCAACGTGATTCCGGCGCGCCTTCTGCGGGCAGGATTTGAGTTCCAGTTCCCTACCTGGGGTGAAGCGGCGGCAGACCTGGTGCGGCAATTTCGCCAGCGTATTTAGGGCGAACTCGGCCAAGACAGTTCACGCGATGCGGATCATTTTGGGGTGATGTCGGTGACGGGCAGATCCCAGTGCGCCAATAGAATTTCAAACCTGCGCTGCTCTTCGCGCTTGTAGGTGGCCTGGTCGGGCCAGAGCTCGTGGATGAGGCGCTCTTCGTCGGGATTCGTGGTGGTAGCGGCCGTGGAGTTCCTGAATCGGATAGTGACGCGATAGTCCCAGCGACCGTCCTCGGTGGTGTGGTAGGCGGGTGACTCGATCTTCACGCTGAGCATGCGTCCGGTGGCAACGATCTTCTTCAGAAGCGGGAAGTGGTTTTTGAGGAAGAGGTCGAGGAACTCCTGTTGGTGGCCCCATTGCACTTTGTAGTAGTACTCGACGGTGTAGGGCTGATCGGCGGCACCCTGCGGGGGCGCGCCCTGAGCGGAGAGAGAAGCGGCAGAGAGGAAAAGCAGAAGAACGAGCAGCTTAGGCACGAAGCCTCCTCACGCGAAGATGAGATTGATTGTACGCGGGGAGTCTTCGTTGTCAGAGGCAGGGTTGGGGGAGGAGATGCAATGCCCGGATCCCCAGTTTTCGGCCCGCTGCAGTGTCCGGGCGCCACTGCAGAACATCAAGCTTTTTCAACATTCGAACTCTACGATATGCACGCGGTGAGCGAGTCGTTCTCTATTCCCGAGCCGTCGTCCTCTATTTATCTAATCGTCCGATTTCATGGAAGCTTTAGGAGTTTGCATAGGAAGCCAGCGCGGTGCGGCTTGGAATCTCCAGCATCGATCCGCGGAACGAGACCAGCTGGCGGTGCTTGAAGTTGCTGAGGGTACGGGTGACAGTTTCGCGCGAGGCGCCGATAAACTCGCCAATCTCTTCATGGGTGAGCGAGAAGCGCACGCGGCCGCCGGTCTCGTTGGACTGATCGGTCTCACTCCACTCCAGGAGCAGGCGAGCGAGCTTTTCGGGAGCCGATTGGGAGAGGCCGACGGTACGGAGCTGATCGCACGCCATCATCATCTGGCGGCTTAGCTCTTCAGTGACGTTCGGATAGACCTGGGGGTGGCGCGCGAGGAAGTTGAGGAATTCGGCGCGGCCCACGTGGCCGATCTTGGCGGGATAGAGCGTCTCAGCCGTCATCTCATAGTTGTTCCCGGTGAGCGCTGAGGAGAGCCCGAGAATGTCGCCTTTGCGGGCAATGCGGAGGCTCAGACGCTTGCCGTCGTTGGAATTGATCGAAAGCCTGACTTCGCCTTCGAGGACAACGAAGATTCCGCGCGACGATTCCTTCTCGGCAAAGAGGACCACGTTGGGTCCGTAGGAGTGGGGAAACTCCATCGCGTTCCAGTCTTCCATGAGCGCCGGGGACAGCCTCTTGAAGAACTCGCTCGTGCGTGGGTTCCTGATCTTTTTGCTTCCGCTGGTGCTGTTGTCTATCGTTTGCAAATTAGGCCTCCGTCTTATATCGCCTGAATACTTTTCCTGATCTCATCCGCCAGATACTGGCTCCAGGGTGAGCTTGTAACGATTTCCGCGCCGGTCTCATGATAGATCGTGCGCAGAAGATTTTTGCCCGATGCATCGGAATACGTAAGGTTCCGCAAATCCAGAGACAGAAATCTCTCGTTCAGGCGGGGAGCGACGTCTCTCCAGGCCCGATTGAGCTCATCGACCCACGGACCGGCAAGCCGCCCTTCCAGCGTTAAGCCGACCTTGGTGTCCAATTCCTGAATCGAAATTCGAAGCGTATGCTGGCCCGCCCTTTGGCCACGCCCTATTTATTGCATGTAGCGTGCCAAAAACCGGTGCTTGCAGTTACTTTCCTGGTGCAGATTGAAGGCAATGAATTTAGGGCAAATGCATCAAGTAAATCGCAATACTGAAGAATTCTCTTGTGACAACTGACGAAGACGCTATTTCGTCACGCGACTACATTCAGTCACGGGACTCGCTCGTCACGGCATGTAATCACGCCGTTCAATGCCGAGTTTCTTGAGTTTCGAGTTCAAGGTGGTGCGTTTCAGCCCCAGGCGTGCGGCGGCTCCGTCCGTGCCGCCGATCATTCCCCTGCAGGACCGGAGGACGCGCAGAATGTGTTCCCGCTCTGCCGCGTGGAGCAGCGGATTCTCCATCTCGTCTGCATCATCTTCTTCGACTTCAGTCTCAAGCTCGGCCAGAGGCGCGTACAGGACTGACCCGCGGGTGAGGATCACGGCTCGCTCGAGGAAGTTTTCGAGCTCGCGGATGTTGCCGGGCCATTTCCAGCGGGTGAGCACTTCCATGGTGGCGTCCGGGATGGTCTCGATGTTCTTGCCCATGCGGCGGCTGTGGGTGGCTACGAAGTGCCGGACCAGGACGGGGATATCGTGAACGCGCTCGCGCAGCGGAGGAGAGAAGATGGGGAAAACCTTGAGCCGGTAAAAGAGGTCGGCGCGGAACTGTTTCTCCTGCACCATCTTTCCGAGGTCGCGGTTAGTAGCGGCGATCAGGCGAACGTTTACAGAGATGGGGCGCGAACCGCCCAGGCGTTCGATCTCCCTCTCCTGCAAGGCACGCAACAGTTTGGGCTGCAGGTCGAGGGGAAGCTCGCCGATCTCGTCCAGAAAGAGCGTCCCTTCGCTGGCCAATTCGAGGCGTCCCATCTTGCGAGCGATTGCCCCCGTGAAGGCTCCTTTCTCATGGCCGAAGAGCTCGCTTTCCAACAGGCCTGCGGGAATCGCGGCGCAGTTGAGCTTGATAAAGGTGCGGTCTTTGCGGGGGCTGAGACGATGGATCGCGCGCGCGAGCAGCTCCTTCCCGGTTCCAGTTTCGCCCTGAATGAGGACGGTGGCGTCCGTTGGGGCGACGGTCTCGACCTGCCGCAGCACCTGCTTCAGTCCGGAGCTTTCCCCGACGATATCTTCGAAGCGATTGTCGAGGTTGATCTCTTCTTCGAGGTAGCGCTTTTCCTGATTAAGGCGATCGCGCGAGTCGGCCATGTTCTTGAAGGCGACGGCATTGTGGACTGCGACCGCTACCTGGTCGGCGAAGTCGGAGAGCATCTCGGCCTCACGCAGGGTGTAGGCGCCTCCTTTGCGGCTCGACACGTTGATGGTTCCGATGGCATCGCCGCGATAGATAAGCGGAACCCAGCAGCCAGATTGCATCCCGAGGCTGGTGAGGTGGTCAAGGCCTCCTGCGCCATATTGCGCGTCCCGGAAGTTCGCCAGCACAACGGGCTCGCGGTGGCGGAAGGCGTCGCCGGCGGGCGACTTGTCGGGAGAGAGCCTCAGATCGCCCCAGCGGGTTTCTCCATCGCCGCCTAGGAACTGAACCACGATCAATTCACTCTCCGGATCGTACAAGCCCAGAGTAGCGGCGTCGTGGGGGATGACCTCTGCGATGCTCGCCGAGAAGGCTGCCAGCAGCTTGCGGGTATCGAGGTTGGGCATGAGAGCTTTGCTGATCTGCAGCATGACCGCTTCCTCAGCCCGCTTGCGATCTGTGAAATCTCGCGTGATCTTGGCGAACCCGGTCACCTCGCCGTTGTTATCGCGGATGGCGGTGAGCACGCTCTCGGCCCAGAAACGGGTGCCATCCTTGCGCACGCGCCAGCCTTGGTCTTCCAGGCGACCGCGTTCGGCGGCCTGGCGCAGCATCTCACGCGGGTGGTTCCGGTCCAGTTCGCGCTGGGTGAAAAAACGGGAGAAGTGCCTGCCGAGAATCTCGTCGGCGGCATAGCCGTGGATCCGCTGGCCGCCAGGATTCCAGGTCGCCACATGCCCATCCCGGTCGAGCATGTAGATGGCGTAATCGTGGACCGTTTCGACGATCGAGCGAAGCTGCTGATCCTGGCGGCGCAGCTCGTCCTGGGCGGCGCGCTGTTCGGTCACGTCGCGTATGAAGCTGACGACGACGGGTCCCGTCTCAGTCCCGATGGGACGCAGCATGATGTCCACGGGGAACTCGGTGCCGTCCTTGCGGAGCGCAAACAGGTTCATGGCCGCGCCCATCTGCCGGGTACGCGGGTGCGCATTGAAGTTCTCTCGATGGACGGGGTGGCGTCCTCGAAATCTCACCGGAACCAAGTCTTCCACGCGCATTCCGATCAGCTCCGTTCTCGAATACCCAAACATCTCCAGCGCCCGAGGGTTGGCCTCGCGGATGGCACCGCTTGCATCCGATATCAGGATCGAGTCCGGGGAAATCGCAAAGTGGTTCTCGATGATTATTCGAGCGAACTCTGCGCGGTGCTTTCGCGCCAGGGCCGCCGCCGCGTCCTGCTCTGGGGAGTTAGAGGGCCGCATCCGAGATTCCTACAACGCACAATATTGTGTTCATTATCACCGTGCAATACTGCTTAGGTGTTACGAAAGTGCTTATTTGCGCCTGGGCAAGGCAAAAGCCCTTTATTTGGTCATCTTGCGAGATTTGCATCATGCCCCCGGTAGCGCGCTGAATGCTTGCTTGCTGAAAAAAAGTAACCTGACAGACCACCATCCTTGTCCCAGGCTGCGGGCGAGGAACCGGGTAAGGCACGTTACCAAAGCCCCACTCTTCTTTGCACCTTCTTTTTGGCGGCTCGAATCCAAGGCAAGACAGGAGAAACATCCGATTATGGCAGAGAAAATTGCCTTTATCACAGGCGGAAACCGCGGGATCGGCCTGCAAACAGCGAAGGACCTGGCGACCTTGCCAGGCTTCACCGTGGTGATCGGCGCACGCGACCTCAAGCAAGGTCAGGAAGCGGTGAAGACGCTCGGACCCGGGGCGAACGCGGACGCGATCGAATTTGACGTCGTCAACCCGGACCACCACAAGGCCGCCTTCGAATACTTCAATTCCCGGTTCGGGCGTCTAGATGTTCTGGTGAATAATGCGGGCGTAGCAGCGGGAGGATTCCCTCCGGTCGGGCCGGACCACTCCGCGGGTGAGGTTCCGATGGATGTGTTGCGGCGGGTCTTTGAGACCAACTTCTTCGCGCAGGTAGCGGTAACGCAGGCGCTGTTGCCTCTGATCCGCAAGAGCCCGGCCGGACGAATTGTCAACCTCGCCAGCATCCTTGCTTCCCTCACCTACCATGCGGATCCCAAGTCGCCCGTCTACCATGCCAAGTCCTTCGCTTACGACGCATCCAAATCGGCTCTGAATGCATTCACTATCCATCTTGCCTATGAGCTCCGCAAGACTAAGATCAAGGTGAATTCGGCGCACCCGGGCTGGGTGAAAACCGCGATGGGTGGCGATCAGGCGCCGATGGAACTGAGCGATGGCTCGAGAACCAGCGTGGACCTCGCGACCCTGGGAGAGGATGGCCCGACGGGCGGGTTCTTTCACCTGGGCCAACCGCTTCCGTGGTAGTGAGTTCCAAGAGATGTCGGCTTGAGAGTGGCGGGGCGGCCATTGGTGATTGCCGCCCCCCTGTTCTACACTCCCAGCGGCGAAGTTCTTGTGCGAAAGGAACTTTATGCGTACGGGTGTGAAAGTTCTCGTTGCGGTCGTCGGAGTGATCCTCGTTGTCCTCATCCTGGTCCCGTTCCTCGTGAACGGGGAGACGTTCCGGCCCACTTTGGAGAATCGCCTGACAGCGGCTTTGGGCCGCAAGGTGACTCTCGGGCACCTTTCCTTTTCTCTCTTCTCCGGGAGCCTGGTTGCCAGCGATATCGCGATCGCGGATGATCCCGCATTTGGCGATTCGCCTTTCATTCAGGCAAAGGAACTTAAGGTGGGGGTCGAACTTCAGCCTCTCATCTTCAACAAGGAGCTCAGGATAACCAGCTTACTCATCGACACGCCATCAATTCGGCTAGTGCAGAACCAGGCGGGCAAATGGAACTTTTCGTCGATCGGCGGCAACAATCCCACCGCGCCGCAGAAGTCCTCGGCTCCGCCGGAGCTAAGTGTCGGCGAGTTGAAGATCACGAATGGGAGTGCCCAGGTTTCCTCCGTCCCCCCCACCGCCAAGCCTTTCGTCTATTCGGGGGTTGGGGTGGACGTCAAGCAATTTGCCTTTAGGAACAAGTTTCCTTTTGATCTGTCGGCAAATCTGCCCGCAAACGGCACGTTGAAGCTCAATGGCACCGCCGGCCCGATCTCGGAGAAGGACGCCTCACAAACCCCGGTACACGCCAGCCTGCACATCGCGCATCTCGATCCGGTTGCGGCCGGAATCATAGAAGCGAGCAAGGGTGTCTCGACGATCGCGGATATTGATGCCCAGGTCGATTCCAATGGGACCCAGCTCAACAGTGTCGGCAAGATCAAGGCGGCGCGCCTACAGCTATCACGCGCCGGTTCTCCCGCCCCTCAGCCCGTCGATATCGACTACAAGATCTCCAGCGATTTGGTGTCGCGTTCGGGGAAAGTCTCCGACATCGCGCTTCACACCGGTTCGGTGGCGGCTCACGTCACCGGCAGCTACCGCATGACCCCAGCAGCGATTCTCCTCAACCTCCACCTGGCGGCGCCGAATCTACCGGTGGAACAGTTGGAGGAGTTGCTGCCCGCGGTCGGGGTAAAAATTCCGTCCGGGTCATCGCTCAAGGGGGGGACGCTGACGGCGAACCTCAACATCAGCGGGCCTGCGACGGAGACGACCTTAGAGGGTCCGGTAGAAATTGATAACACCAAGCTGGCCGGATTTGACCTTGGTTCCAAGATTCAGGGGCTGAACCCGTTCGGCGGAACGGGCGGAGGAACGGATATCCAGAAGCTCGCCGCAGTGGTCGATTCGACTCCGCAGGTCACGAAAATCAGCAATATCGATGCCAATATTCCCCAGATTGGAACCGCTACAGGTGCTGGAACCGTGTCCCCGTCTGGGGAATTGAACTTCAATCTGGTCGCGACCCTTTCCTCCAATAATGCCGTGGGCGCGCTGGCGAATCAGGCGATGAACACGGCCCGTAGCCAGGTACAGGGTCTGATTGGGGGCTTTCTACACCCCGGGGCCAACTCTGCGCCAACTCCAACGAACACAGCGCGCGGCATTCCCCTCACGGTAACGGGGACAACAACAAACCCAGTAATCCGCGCTGACATACGCGCCAACATCAAGGGACTCTTGAAATAGTCGTCCGCATACAGTTGCCGAAGAAAACCTGGGCGGGCAGATTCGCTGCCCGCACAGATTCGATGGTGGTGAAAGCTACTCGTTGCCGTTCCACGTCAGGTCGGGGAGGCCGGCAGTGCCTTCCAGCCGCACGCCATCCAATTTGTTGGGATCGAGGCCAAGGACGGACATGACCGTTGGCGCGACCTGCATGGTCTGCACTTCCGAGTAGACGGTGCGCTGCTTGAGAGCGGGGTTGGCCACCAGGAGCATGACGTTGGTATCGTCGTGCGCGAACCCGCCGTGCTCTTCCTGCTTGCCGCTGCTGCCGGTGTAGACGACGCCGGGAGTCGGGGTGACAATGATGTCCGGCGTGCGAGGGTCGCGGGTGGGATCGTTATAGCTGAGCGCAACACTCCGGCCGTAGAAGATGGCGCCGCCGCCCCAGGCGGTGCGATTGGCTTCGAGCAGCTTGACCGCAGCGTCAGTGTAGGACGGCTTGGTGAGCCAGATCAGGGAGACATCATCTTCCGTTGAACCGATTCCGGGCCCATTAGGGTCTTCTGACGGAGGCATCGCCGCATTCATCTGATCCGAGATCAACGTAGCCGGTGTTGTGGTGATCTGGATTGCGCCGTGCTTCTTCTCGATGAACGCGTTCGGATCGATGGGAGACTGTCCGTGCTTAGCGGTGATGATGATCAGCGTCGAATCCAGGAGATTGCGGCTCTCCAGGTTCTTCACCATCTCCCCGATTGAGTCATCCACATACCCGACGGCGCTGAAGACGGCGTCGCTCGGCGTGGCCTCGGCGTCCAGATATCCGCCCTTGACGCCGTTCTCGATCAACTTTTGCGCAACGCTGACCGACTGGAAGTTCATACCGAAGAGGTTCGGCGTCCGCGTGGATTTGTCGCCGAGGTGGGACTTGCCGTTGATCCAGTTCACCACGGCATTCACCTTCAGCGTGTCATAGCACTTCACGTTGACGAAGCTGTTGGTCCAGGAGGTCAGGTCGGCGGCGCCGTCCGGAACAGCCGAGCAATCGATTCCATCGGGAGTCTTCACTCCAGGAAGGGGAACCACATTGGAGTTGATTTCCGGCGCATAGAAGTCGTCCAGCAAGCCGCCATGACCGGCAACAGAGACGTAGGCCGGGTGCTTGTCAGACCAGGCAACGTATCCGCCGGCCTTATGAACCAGTCCGAAGATGGAGTTCGTGCGAACAAAGTCCGTCGGCGATACCGGAGCGCAGCCGCGTGCAGGATCTCGATCCATCTTGGTGTAGTCAAGCGCGGCAGCGGTACCGTCGATCAGCTTGGCTCCGGGCGTTCCGCCGTTCAGTTGCGTCTGGTCGAGATCAATGCCTTCCTCGTACTCGGTGGTGTAACCCGTCGGCGGCTTGGTGGCATCACACGGAGCAGCAGCGTTCCCGTTGCCCGTGGTCACCGCAGGCCCGTCGAGCGACCGGTCGTAGGCCACGTCGTAGTACACACCCATGGTTCGCGGTGACGCGCCGCTCACGATGCTCATCAACCCTGGAAACGAGTCCGACGGCTTCGACGTGCTGGCATTCACATACGTCACGCCGCGGCGGCTCAGCGCCGCAAGGTTCGGACAATACGGCTTGCCGTCGTTCACGCCCGCAACACCCTGCGAACAGTTCTTGAAATCGACGGCGTGCATTCCATCAATGCTGATCAGCATGATGTGCTTGATGGGGGCGGCGTCCTGTGCTTGGACACCGGCAGCGGCAAACGCGGCCGCCAGCGCAAGAACGGGGAAACGATTGTGCATAGATCCTCCTCAATGAATGGGCGAGTCGTAGATCGTGTGGCCTCCCGAACCATCGAGCGCGGCTCCGGAGAAGAGTTCTCCCGGATCGCATTCAGGATTCGGGCAATGTTGGGGGGAGCGAGCCGCTGCCCGGCAGGTCTCGCACGAAAGGGCCGGCCGGGCTTCCACCCTGCCGGCTCTCGCGCGCGAGTCGAGAGACTAGTGAGCGGCGAAGAGGTCCGACATCGCCTTCACGTTGCGGTCTGCGGCGTGGTTGATGTGCGGCAGTCCAAAGCCATCCTCAAGGCTCTTGAGCAGCGAGAAGTGGTTGTACATCACATTGCTGGTCTTGCCGTGCGTTCCGTAGTTTGTATCCACGATGGCAACCACGTTGTTGGGAAGCGAACTGTAGTCGTTCTCATCCCAAACGGTGACGATCGCGGTGCGCCCCTGCTTCCAAGCCGGAGAGTTGTGAATCGCCTTGATGAGGACGCTCAGAGCGGCGTCGCCTGAGGCAATGGCGTTCTGATCGACGGAGCAGCCGGTGCCCATCTCGCTAGATCCGCGGCCGTGCTGGTCATGGCACTGATCGGGAGCGATAAAGGCCAGATTGGGAACATTGCCGCTGTTCAGATCGGCAAAGAGCTGGTGGAAGTCGACGATCTGTTTGAGGCTCAGCGCCGGATTGGTGCCCGCCTGGACGTTCGCGAAGTAAGCGAAGGGATTGTGCTTGACTGCGTAGAGCTTGGGCATCCCGGGTTCAGACGCGGTGACATCCGAGACCAGTCCGTCGCTGTTATTCACCTTGTCAGCGCCGTAAGGCGGAAGATTCTCCTGGTAGGACTTCCAGGTCATGCCGTGCTCCACCAGCTGATCGGCGATGTTGACGCCAACCGTCTTGGCGGCAGGAACCGGGATATTGTGGATGGGCTCGGTAGGCGTGCCCTCGTTCGTGGTGTCGAGCGCGGGAGTCGCAGCATCTATGCCGGAGCCCGAGATTGGGCAGGTCACGGGGGCGGAGGACTCGTCCACCGGCACCTGCAGCGTGGAGACGCAGTTCGTGTTGTGCCAGTCGGGCGAGTTGTCGTTCTGGATGCCGAAGTTCGATCCGCCGACTATTTCCAGATAGTTTGTCAGGCTCGGATGGCCCACCGCCCAGTAGTTCTTTGCCAGGTTCGCAGATGCCGCATAGCTGTTGGTGAACGGCGTGAACGTCTGTCCCAGCACCTGGTCAATGTAGTGATTCTCCATCATGATCACGAAGACGTGATCGAGAGAAGGAATACGGCCGTGATCGTCGTCCTGCGCTACGGCAACGCCTGAAGCCATTGCGGTCAAGCCGAGCAGTACAGCTGCTTTCTTCAAATTCATTTCGATTTGCCTCCACACTGGGAAAAAGAAATATCGTTGGCGGATTTTGAGACGCGAGAGTCCCGACGCATCCGAGATGCACGGATGCGAGCGCCCCAGCTTGTCGCATTAGCAGACAGAGAAATCCGTTTGCGAGAGGGGACCCGGAAACTCTCTATCCCGGCAGAACTATAGGTATCCCGATCATCTGTTTGTTTACGGGAAAGTTACTGGGCTGTGAATTCTGTCCAGGGCTTCACCCCCGTTACGGCCTCGCGCTCAGGCTTGAATATTTGGCCGGAAATGTACTCAATCCAGTGCAGAAAGACCAGACTCGGCTCGAGCATGAACGAGATTTAACATTCGGCAGAACAAGAGCATGCACTCAAACTCTCACCCCGCCCCTCAATGTTCACCGCATCGGCATCACGATAGGGCTCGCGCCATTCCGCGGAACCGCTGGAAGCGCGTGCAGCATGACGCCCAGCAACGCCAGCACGGCCACGAAATAAATCCAAGTCCGCCAGTCGTCCTGTTCGGGCTTGTCCTTGGTGTAGAGCCGCCACCCCACGCCAAGCACCACGAAAAAGAACACCCACTCCCCCGTGTACGACCACAGCGCCAGCGCCACCGCCATCACGCCAAGCCGCTCCACCATCCCCAGCGCGCGCATGGCCTGGCTTCCATCCAGAGTCCATACCGGGATGAGATTCAACACGTTCAGCCAGGCTCCCGTTCGCGCCAGCGCTGCCCACACCGGGTCGTGCGTCTGCAGAAATATCCAGTAGCACCCAACAGCCGCCATCCATCCCGCCAGCGGCCCCGCCAAGCTGATCTCCGCGATCTGCCTCTTCGTCACACCCAGCGCGTTCCAGCGCACATAGGCGCCGAAGCCCGGAAGGAACACCGGCATCTCCGCAGGCAAGCCGCGCCGTTTGATGTCGATGAAGTGACCCATCTCATGAATCAGGATGGAGGCGGCGAAGCCAGCGCCGTAGCGCCAACCGAACATCATCACGTACAGCCCGATGAACGAGAAGAAGCTGAAGAGGAACTTGAGCTTGAAGATGGCGAGCAGCAGGCCCTTGCTTTTGGCCAGAAGAACCACGACGGGGGCCAGCGGCCCTAGCCTGCGCGCCCAGGAGTAATTCCGAGGCGTGTCAGCAGGAGCGGCAAGGTTGGCCTGACTTTCCAGGACACGCAGGCGGTCGCGAATCCAATCGGCCTGTTTGGAGTCGGGAGGCAACAGGGCCAACGACCGCTGCCAGATCTCCCGCGCCTGTGCGAAGTCTCGCCTTTCCTCCAGGGCGCGCGCCTCTTGTGCGAAAGCACTCAGCTCAGCCGTGTGGATCAGGGAGTGGCACTCCGGGCACGCGAGCGCACCCAGATTCAGATCATGCCCGCACTGCGGACAGCTTCGAGTGACGGATTCCCCCAAAGTCGCCAAAACCGGTTCCCTAGGCGCCCGTTATGCCATAGGGGCCATCGACCTCAAGGGCGCGGGCAGCGGTCATCTGATATGCGATGCGCAGCCCCACGAAAAGAATCACCAGGCCAATCAGGCCGTGCACGGGATCCTGCAATTCGAGAAACGGCGACGCCAGCCCCCAGAAGAGGAGTTGAGCCAGGACCCCGCTGATGCTACTGACACCGTGAGCCGGTTGGGCGCTGGACTGGGACGCAGAAGAGGTCGCCGCCGAGTCCGCTGGTTGCTCCGGTTGATTCTGCTGGGCGGCCTTGTCCTTGTTGTGCTTGATGACGCTGGAAATTCCGATGGGTACGGCCGAGACGGAGATGGCGAAGTAGGTCAACAGCACGGCGGCAATCTGGTAGCGTCTGCCGCCGATGCCATTCGCGCCCTTCAACATGGCTTTCGCAACCAACCACCCCACGCCCAGCGCGATATAGCCAAAGTAGAAGCTTGTCGCAATGGTGAACGCGGCATACAGTGCCATGCCCACCAACGCTGCGCCACCGCCCAGCAGCAGGGCCCGGGCGAAGGCCGCGTGGCTGTCGGACGGCTGCCCTTGTCGTGCTTCGCCCGCACATTTGGCGCAGGCCATCTGGCTGTTTACCCGGTAATAGCTCTCTAAGATTGGGCTGTTGCAGATCCGGCATCGTTCCGTGCCTGGAATATGCGCGTACTCCGCAGTGGCAAACTGGGGCACGTCGCCCGGAACCGGGTTGAGCTCCATTTCCTGTTCATTTGGCATCTTGCGGGGGAGATTAACACACACGAAGTTGATCAGGCGACGGCAAAAAGCGCGACAGGCACTCTAAAGTGTCTGCGCTCCTGGCGCTTGAGCCAACCCCTGACGGGTGAACCTCCGGCCACAAGACTCGGCTCTTCACTCCGGAGCCGATCCGACCCATTAGGATAGTTGCGTGCCCCGTCCTTCTCTTCCGTCCCTCTCGCGTCTGTTCCCTGCCCTGGTGCTGCTGTCATGCATGCCCGTGCTCGTCTCACAGGAGGCGGCGCCACCCCTGCGCCATGAGGTCTACGTGGGCTATACCTGGCTCTCGAACTCGTTCAATGGCGTTCCTGGGGCGCGCCAGTCGCTGAACGGTTGGGACGCTTCTCTCGCTCTCGGCTACTGGCACGGTCTGCGGTTCAAGGCGGAGACATTCAGTTATCGCGGAACGAACCTGGGAGCACCGCAACAGCCCATGTTCATCATGGGAGGAGGCCAGTACGGCCATCGCTTGGGGCGCGAGACGGTCTTCGTGGAAGGTCTGGCTGGGGACGTCGGAATGAACCGGAATTGGGGGGCCAATCAGAGCGCCGGCGAGACGGCCTCCTTCGCTACTCTGTTGGGAGGCGGCATCGACGTGCCTCTCTCCCGGCATTTCGCCGCGCGTGCCGGCGCCGGTTTCATCTACGAGAACATCGCCCTGCAGGGGCCCAGACCCGATATCGTCCCTTACCGCGTTCCAGGACTGCCGAACTTCTTTGCGCGCCTCTCAACCGGTATGGTCTGGCGATTCTGAGACGAACCTTCGGGAGCAAGCCCTCCTGCGGAGACACACCAATCCGCTCCTGTCACTGTCCGTCTAAGAGTCAGTCGAGCCGTAAACTGGACATTGAGGGTATTCGTGCGCCTTTCTGCCATCCTGTTGCTGTTCGCCGGCTCGGCCGCCGGCCTTTGCGCTCAGACCAACATTCAGATCGCGGCTCAGTCCGGCGAATCTCCCTCGCATGCTGGCACCGAACAAACCCCGCCTCCCGACAGCCGGAGGGCCGTCTCTCAAGCAGCGCCGGAGGTGGCCGAGGCGGAGGCGCTGATTCCCAAGGCCGACTGGAACGCTGCGGAGGCAAAGCTCTCCACTTATCTCGCCAGCCATCCCAGCGATGCCCGCGCACTCTTCGACGCCGGCTATGTCGCCGACGCTCAGAACAAGACGGAAGATGCGGTCGCGTTCTACAGCCGCGCCGTGAAGGCGGATCCGAACAACTTCGAATCGCACCTTTCCCTGGGATTGCTTCTGGCGCGCGTGGGGAAACTCGATCGAGCTCGGCCCGAAATATCGGCCGCCACCCAATTGGACCCGGGCGACGCCGGACCCGCCGTGAAGGCACGCGCATGGCGCGCATTAGCCCAGATAGACCGACGAGATAACCCGTCCCAGGCCTCCGGCGATCTGCTCGAAGCACTGAAGCTTTCGCCAGAGACGACGAGCGACACGCTTCTCGCCGCCGAGCTGGCCGATGCCTCAAACCAGCCTGAGTCAGCGGAGGCGGCGTATCGTCGCGTGCTGGCTAAGGACCCCAGGAATGCAGAGGCCACAGCCGGTCTCGGCCATCTGCTGATCGCAGAAAAGAAATACCCCGATGCCGAGTCGTTCCTTCGCGAGGCTCTGCGGCAAGCGCCCGAAGACCCGACGCTAACCGCTCAGCTTGCGACCGTGCTGGCTGCAGAGGACAAAGGAGAAGCCTTGCCCCTGCTTCAGAAGCTGCATGCAAGCCGCCCCGACGACGAGAACGTAACCCGAATGCTTGCCGAGGTTCTCGCGGAAGCCGGAGAGGCCGCGGAGGCGGACCAGCTCGATTCCGCTCTCCTCGCAGCCCACCCTCGAGATGCCGGCCTACTCATCGCCCATGGACAAAACCTGGTTCGCCAACTACGCTATGCCGACGCCTTTCAGGCATTCGAGCAAGCAAGCGGGATTGCTCCCGGAGACGGGGATGCCTGGAGCGGCCTGGCCTTCACGGCGTCTAAAACCAAGCAGCCTTCCGTGGCTCTTCATGCTCTTTCTATGCGGTCAAAGTTTCTTCCGGAAAATGCATCTACATACTTTCTATGGGCCACATCTTACGATACGTTGCACGACCGGGTAGCGGCCATCAGTTACTATCACCACTTTCTGGAGGCGGCGGCCGGCAAGTTCCCGGATCAAGAGTGGCAAGCCCGACAACGTCTTTTAGTACTTGAAAAGAAGCAATAAAGCGGGCGATGATCTAAATCACATTCGTCATACCCACAGCCGTGACATACAAGAGCTGAGAGAAAAGACAATTTCGTTACATTTCTCTTGCATCTTCTCTTGAAAGCTCCTATATTCTCGGCCCAAGAGTGCACCTCGTTTCCGGCACCCGATTGACTGCCCGTTCCAGACCGTTTAGGTCCAGAATGAAGCACTATTGCATCGAGGGCGTGTTCAGGGAAGGGCTGGAAACTTACGCGAGTCCCGCATGTGCGGAGGGTTCTTATGCGTATAGTCCCGGCGATAGTTCTATTCAGCGCACTCTCGATCCCGGCGTTTGCCTCTTCTCTTGACGATAAGCTCCCCGATCAGCAAACTCTAGACGCCCTAGAGCAGCGCGCCAGTGTCGCGCAGCCCAAGGAGCAATGCTTCCTCTACGCGCAGCTGGTGCACCAGATGATCGAGTTATCGGCGCGCCAGGTGGCCGCCGGTGACGTGGAAAAGGCCACGGGTTTGCTGAAACGCGCGCAGGAGTTCACTCACCGCATTCACATGGCTCTCGCCGGGAACGACAAGCGGCTGAAGGACGCGCAGATCCTCCTCCGCCACACCTCGTTCCGCCTCGCCGAGATGCTGCACGCGGGCAGCTTCGACGATCGGCCGCTTGTGGAGCAGACACTCGCGCAGCTCAATCGCGCGCAGGACGAGGCGATGCTCCAGGTATTCCGCAAGTAATCTCCGGGAAAAGCAAAGCAGGCGCGAGCGGCTGAAGCCTCGCGCCTGCTTTCATTTGGAGGGGACATTCAGGCAATAGCAGGGCGCACCGCCCTCACTGGCGCCTTGGCGGTGCCGATCGCAGCAGCCAGGCAGAGCGCGATCACGATCTCAACGATGACCGGCCCGGAGAAGAAGTACCGGTTCGAATTCACGCTCAAAACCAGATATCCCACCAGGAATGTGGCCGTGATTGGCCGCAGACGCGCCGCCTCCGTCTTTGCCAGCGCCCCCAGCTGCCACATCACGATCGCCTCCATCATCATTGCGATGGTCATGGCCAACCCCATTCCCCGGAAGAAATCCCAATAGCTCCGCAGGTGCCCCATGGCCATGAACTGATTTGCCTTCATCGCCGTCACCGCCACTGTCGCCGGTCCCGGTTGAATCGATCCAAATACCCCGCCAATGGTGTGCAGCACCGCGTGCACCACCGTCAGCACCGAAGCAATCCGCAAAAACAACGCTGATTTCATCACGACCTCCTCGCCTTCTTCTCTTCCATGCTTCCTTACGCGATTCCCTCGTCCACCTTTTTCGCAAACATCCCCAGAATCGTGACCCAAGCTCCCGGTCCATCGAACAGGGCGCGCAGCTGCTCCGCTCCTTCGCCATGCCGCTCCAGCTTGCTGTGGGTGAGCTCCACCAGCGTCGTTCCGGCGGGCTCGGCGGTGAACCGGATCTCCAGTTCGCTGGCCTTCGCCATGTCCATATCGGCGACCCAGTCCGGCGAATCATGTCCCGGTCCCACATGCCACGACAGTCTCACTGCATGCGGCGGATTCCAACCCAAAACAGTGCCCCAGTCGCACAACTCGCCCTGCGCGTTGCGCTCGTACCACCTGCCCCCCACGCGCGGCTCAATAAAGATGGCCTCAAACGGAGTAGTGCCGATGTGGTGGGTCGCTGGCCACCACGTCTCCATCTGTTCCACAAACACGCTCCACGCCCGTTCGATGGGCGCCTTTACGCGCACGCTCTTAAAGACGCTTAGTGCGAGTTCTGCTTGGTTGGCCATGCTTCTCTCCTGTCGTGGGTTTCTCCGCTGCGTCTTTGAAAGCGGTCAGCGCCTTCGTCCACATCTGATCGAAGTGGGCCCGCAGCCGCGCCACTCCTTCCGGGTCAAGCTGATAAAGCCGCCGTGTGCCTTCCTTCATGTCCGTCACCAATCCCGCATCCTTCAGCACCCTCAGGTGCTGCGACACCGCGGGGCGGCTCACCGGCAATTGCCGTGCCAACTCGTTGACCGCGATCGGCCCACTCGCGAGCTTCTGAAAGATCGCCATACGGGTGGCGTCGCCGAGTGCATCAAGCCCGGCTTGTAGGTAAGCGTCCACTAACCGTAAGTTATCACGAACCGAAGAACAGTCAAGCTTTTTTTGCGGCTGTGGTGTCTGCTCGTTTCAGGGTCGCTGGGCCGTTTACGAAGCGGTGTTCGAATCCGGCGCGGGTGTAGCATGGGTGCCATGCTCCCTGGTACGGGTACTTCCCGGCGAGTTCTCTCGCGTCGGCTCCTCTTCTTCGCGGCTCTTGGTTGCCTCATTCAGGCACCTCTCGCTCTCGGGCAGGCGGGCACACTGGCGGGGGACTATACCGCAAAATTGAATGAACTCCGCCTGCAACTGCACCTGAAGGTTGAGGGAAGCGGTAAGCTGAGCGGAACGCTCGACAGTCTTGACCAGGGTGCGATGGGGCTGGAATGTGCAGACTTCGTCCATCTCGGCGAGGGCCTGATGTTCGCCGTTCCTTCAGTGCACGGAACGTGGAAGGGCACCGTATCACCCGATGGCAAGACCCTGACCGGCACCTGGAACCAAGGTGCGCCCATGCCTCTCACGTTCACGCGCGATACCTTCGTTCCCGCCTCGAAGCCCTCGGCGGTTGACGGCCTCTGGCTGGGCAAACTGGGAACTGGCAATGCCACGCTGCGCGTGCAGTTGCACGTCCGCAGCAATCAGGCTGGCGAGGAGTTCTGCACTGGCGACAGTCTCGATCAGCACGCCATGGCCATGGAATGCGCCAACGTCAAATTTGCCGGAGACAAGTTTTCCTTCGACATCCCAGTTGTGCACGGCCATTGGGAAGGAACACTGGGGGCCGATGGCAATTCCCTGACTGGCACGTGGAACCAGGGAACGGCGATGGCCCTGAACTTCACGCGGGAGACATCGGCATTGTCCCCCGATCCGCCGCCTGCCGCTGTCTTCGACGCCGCCCTCAAGCCGGCGGGACCTGGCAACATCGCGGAGATCATCCGGACCGATCTCGCCGACGCGCTCGCCACCGGAGAGCTGGCACCCGCGACCGGGTCGGGTCTTGCCATTGGCGTTGTCGTCAACGGCCAGCGGCGCGTCTTCAGCATAGGAGCGGCGAAAGACGACTCCATCTTCGAGATCGGCTCCATCACGAAAACCTTCACCGCAATCATCCTTGCGCAGATGGTCGAACAGGGGAAGGTGCGGCTCGATCAACCCGTGCGCGAGCTTCTGCCGGTCGGCACGGTCGCCAAGCCTCAAGGGGCGGAGATCACGCTGGTGGATCTCGCAACCCAGCACTCCGGGCTGCCACGCATGCCCGACAACTTCAAACCAGCCGATGGCGGGAATCCCTATGTGGACTATCACGCCGCCCAGATGTATGCGTTCCTTGCTGAGAAAGGCGTGGGCAAGCCTGAAACCCCGGGCTATCTGTACAGCAATTTCGGCTTTGGACTGCTCGGAGAAGCGCTTGCCGTACGAGCTGGAGTTCCTTACGAGAAGCTTCTCCGGGATGAGATCCTCGATCCACTCGGCATGCACGACACGGCCATCACTCTCTCCGGCAGCCAGCAGGCGCGGTTTCTTCCGGGACACACGGGCACTCACGGGCCCGCGCACGCCTGGGATCTCGATGCCTTCGCGGGCGCGGGAGGCATTCGCTCCACCGCGGGCGACATGCTCACCTACGTGGAAGCGAATCTTCGTCCTGAAGCACTGAAGCCAGCGGGGAAAACGGGCGACGCAGCCACCCTACCGAAGGCTCTCGCTGACAGTCATGAGCTGCGTGCGGACGCCTTTGGAGGCCAGCGCATAGCATTGGCCTGGCACTATGATCCTGCCACCGGCAACTATTGGCACAATGGGGCGACTGGCGGGTACAGCTCCTATGCCTTCTTCAATCCCAAGGAGAACTACGGCGGCGTGGTCCTGCTCAATACCACGGTCGGCAAAGAAGGGAGCTTCGCCGACCGCGTGGGGCAGCACCTCGCGCAGCGTCTTGCCGGAACACCTGCCATCTCGCTGGCCAAGTAATCGCGAACGCCGCAATCTCCGGTTCCAGGCAAAGCAAAAGCGCTCCCGATGCGGGAGCGCTTCGCAGGTTTGGCAGAGATTAATACAGACGGAAGTTGACGGCAATCGTGATGATGACCGGAACCGGCGTCTTTCCATCTTTCAAAGCGGGCTTGAACTTGTATTTCCTTACTGCTTCGAGCGCCTTTTCATCCAGGCCCATGCCCAGCGGCCGAACCACCCGCGGGTTTTGCGGATTGCCCTGCGCATCCACGATCAGGGTGATCATCACCTCGCCCTGGTACTTGGCGCGGCGCGCTTCGTCAGAGAACTCAGCTTCAGGAGTCAGGAGCGCCACCGGGGCGGAGATCTGTCCGCCCACGCGGAAGACGCCACCGCCCGTATTGCCGCCGGTTCCCGGACCGTAGCCGTTGCCGGTGCCCGATCCAAGGCCGCCGCCCGACCCCGTGCCCATGCCCCCGCCAGTTCCCTGCCCATTGGAAGCCAGGGTCACGTTCGCGGAGTTGTGGACACCAATATTCAGCAGTGACGGATTATCAGGAAGCTTGATGTTGTCCTGGACCGCAATCGCCGGCTCCATTGCCAGCTTGGGCTTTTCCAGAATCGGGACCATGGGCGGAGTGACCGGCGCCTTATCAAGCTTCGGAAGCTTGCCCTTAATGGGGTCCACCATGTCGTGGGAGCCGCCGCCACCGCCGCCGCCGGCCGCCGCCGCCGACTTCGGAGCGTCCAGCTTGAAGGAGCCCACATCGATGGGCGTGGTGATCATGGGCGGATTAATGTGCTGGATGATGGCTCGCGCCCCCATGAAGAGGATCAGAGCCAGAATTCCGCCATTGACCACCGTGGCCGTGCCCACTGCCCACGGATTGGTCTTCACCGCCATCCGGTCGGGAACCGGAATGGGAGTGGATGTCAGTTCCAGGGGTGGCAGCTTGGGGGGAAAAAACGTGTCGCGGACGCTCTCGTAGAGCTCCGTCCAGATGGGCTTTTCTTCAAAAGCCTTCCCCAGGAATGAATCGAGTTCGTGGCCCTCGGTGCCAGGGGCCGGGGTATCTGGCTGTGTCATATGCAAATTGCCATCTCTACGAAAGGCGGGGCCTTCCGCTCTTACTGGGGACCGGTACGAGTTGTTCCTGTCCGATGTTCCATTATGCTCGAATGCGCCGGGATTTGTCCCGGCGTTTAGCAAAGAGGGCGATCCAGGATTCTGGCCGGTCTCGGAGACCGAAATTCGGGAAACCCCGGCTGCTATAAGCCCATCGCGTTCCAGAATCTCATAGTCCGAGGACTCGTTGAATCCCATACACAATAGACGCGACCTACAAAGGGTTTGTTACCCGAAAATTCGGTTCAGCGCACGATACACTACGGGATGAACGACTTTTCAGCCGTAATGGAGCACCAATGCCCGCAGCGCCGGAACTGAAGGCGACTCTGACCCTGCCTCAAACGACCTTCCCCATGAAGGCCAATCTTCCTCAAAATGAACCACTTCGTCTGGCACGATGGACGGAGATGCGCCTCTATGAGGAGCTGCGCCGGGCAGGTGCCGGTCGTCCGGCTTATATCCTTCATGACGGCCCTCCTTACGCCAACGGGCCCATTCACCTCGGGCACGCCCTCAACAAAGGCCTAAAGGACTTCGTGGTCAAGTCGAAGACCATGGCCGGCTTCGATGCTCCATACGTTCCCGGTTTCGACTGCCATGGGCTGCCAATCGAGATCAAGGTCGACGAGCAACTCGGCCGCCGGAAACTGGAGATGCCCGCCCCGGCTGTTCTGGATGCCTGCCGGGCCTATGCGCAGAAGTTCATCGATCTGCAGACCCAGCAGTTCGAGCGGATCGGCGTCTTCGGTCGCTGGAATGACCCTTATAAAACGATGGCCCGCGGCTACGAGGCCCGAACCCTCGAGGCCTTCTACGGCTTTCTCGAAAAGGGATTTGTTTACCGTGGCCTGAAGCCCGTGTACTGGTGCATCCACGACCGCACGGCCCTCGCTGACGCGGAGATCGAGTACGAGCAGCACACGAGCCCGTCCATCTACGTTCGCTACCGGCTGACCTCGGATGCGGCGGCGCTGGATCCGGCTCTGGCAAAACGCGAGGTCTACAC
Organism: Acidobacteria bacterium AB60; assembly: GCA_008682415.1. GTDB lineage: Bacteria > Acidobacteriota > Terriglobia > Terriglobales > Acidobacteriaceae > Telmatobacter. The sequence continues at coordinate 626,931 of VANK01000001.1, forward strand.
GATCATCTGGACCACGACGCCCTGGACGCTTCCGGCGTCACTGGCCGTCACCTTCCACCCCGATTTCGAGTATGTGGCGCTGGAGGCCTCGGGCGAGAGCGGACAGCCCGGCCCCGTTTACATCGTTGCCGCAGAGCTGGCCGCGGCGGTCGTCGCTGCGTGCAAGCTCGAAGGAGCCGCCGAGATCGCCCGCTTCAAAGGAAGCAAGCTTGAGAGAACGACTTTCCGGCATCCGTTCCTGGAGCGCTCCATCCTTGGCGTGCTGGGCACCTATGTCACAGCCGATACCGGTACCGGCGCCGTACACACCGCTCCGTCGCACGGCGCAGACGACTTCTACACCGGTCAGAAGTACGGCCTCGACCTGACCTGCCGGGTCGACGCGGCAGGACGGATCCATGCTGACGAAGAGGCGTGGAAAGGTCCAGAACAGGCGCCGTACGAAGGCCTGACTGTCTGGAAGGCCAATCCGGTCATCCTCGGTCTATTGAAAGAACGCGGCGCGCTGCTGGCATCCAGCGACCTGCAGCACTCCTATCCGCACTGCTGGCGCTGCCATAACCCAGTCATCTTCCGCGCTACCGAACAATGGTTCATCAGCCTTGAGACACCCATGAAACGGGCTGACGGTTCGGAAACGACCTTCCGCCAGCTCACCATCGAAGAGATCGACAAGGTGTTGTGGGATCCCGGATGGGGCAAGGAGCGCATCACCAACATGATCGCCACCCGGCCCGACTGGTGCATCAGCCGGCAACGCATCTGGGGCGTGCCCATCGCGGTGTTCATGTGTACCGGGTGCAGCAAACCCATCATCGATCCGGCTCTGAACCGCAAGGTCGTGGACCTGTTCGAACGCGAGGGCGCCGAGGCCTGGCACACTCTCGACCCAGCGGCTCTACTTCCGTCCTCTGCTGTATGCAAAACCTGCGGCGGCAAGGAGTTCCGAAAAGAAACCGACATTCTCGACGTCTGGTTCGACTCCGGCACCAGCTGGTTGGCGGTCTGCGAATCCGACGAGGACCTCAAGGAGCCGTACGCACGATTCCAGCAGGAAGACGCGGTTCCTGTGCTGTATCTCGAGGGCGGCGACCAGCATCGGGGCTGGTTCCACTCTTCCCTGCTCACCAGCGTTGCGCTCCGCGGCCGCGCCCCCTATTCGCACGTGGCAACCGCCGGGTGGACACTCGACGAGCAGGGGCGCGCCATGTCGAAGTCTCTCGGCAACGGCGTCGATCCAGTCGACATCGCGCAGCGCATGGGCGGCGACATCGTGCGCCTGTGGGTCGCGTCCATCGACTTCCGTGAAGACATGGCCGCCAGTGAAAATCTGATGGCGCGCTGCGCTGAGCTGTATCGCAAACTGCGCAACACCTTCCGTTTCCTGCTGGGAAATCTTCACGGCTTCAATCCTTCGCGCGATCACGTTCCCGAGCACGAGTTGCTGCCCCTCGATCGCTACATGCTCGCCCGCACCCGCGACCTTGCGGAGAAGATCCTCGGCTGGTATGACGCTTTCGAGTTTCACCGCGTCTATCACGCAGTGAACGAGTTCGCCATTGTTGACCTCAGCTCGTTCTACCTCGACGTGCTGAAAGACCGCATGTACACCTTTGCTCCCTCCAGCCTGGCGCGCCGCTCCGCGCAGACAGTGCTGTGGCGCATCACCGAGGCCTTGGTAAGGCTGGTCGCCCCCATCCTGAGCTTCACGGCCGATGAGGTGTGGGACTACATGCCCGAGCTTGCAGGGCGCGCGAAAAGCGTGCATTTGGCGCTCTTCCCCAGGCCGGAAGAGGTCTTCACACAGGACCCGGCAACGCTGCTGGAAGAGTGGAAACGTATCTTCGCGGTGCGCGACGAGGCGCTGCGCGTCCTCGAAGAAGCGCGCCAGGCCAAGCGCATCGGCAAGGGCCTGGAGGCGGAGCTCGAGATCGCAGCCGCCGGAGACCAGCTCGAGTTGCTAAAGAAGCACGCCGACGGGCTCAAGGAAATTCTGAACGTATCCCGCGTCACCGTGGTCGCGGCTTCGGAGTTCACCGTAAGTGCTCTGCCTGCAAGCGGCCACAAATGCGCACGCTGCTGGAACTTCATGCCCGAGGTCTCCAACTACGGTTTGTGGGAAAATGTCTGCACGCGCTGCCAGAGCGCGTTGCGCGAGATGAAGATCGATCCGCCAGAAGACGGGGAGGCAGTCGCTTGAACTTTCTCGTGCCACGCCGTTTGCCCTGGCTCCTGCTGATCTCGGTCGCAGTGTTCGTCGTGGACCGGCTAACCAAGATCTGGGTGGCAAAACACATCCTGCTGGGCGGCGCGATCCCCGTCGTTCCCAACGTGCTACGCATTACCCATTGGACCAACGACGGCGCCGCCTTCTCGCTCTTTGCGGATTCGGCTTCCCCGCACGCCGTGCGCTGGGGCCTGGTCACGTTCACCTTGATTGCCGCCGCGGCGGTGCTCTTCGCGCTGGTGCGCTTGGGCAATCGCTTCTCCGTCGCCTCCGTCGCACTCGCGCTGATTCTGGCCGGAGCCATCGGCAACGTTCACGATCGCATCGCTTATGGATCGGTGGTTGACTTCATCGAAGTTCACATTCTCAACTATCATTGGCCCGATTTCAACGTGGCCGACAGCGCCGTGGTCAGCGGAGCCTGCCTCCTGCTGCTGGATTCCCTGCGCAACCGGGAGACGCAACAGGAGACGGCCCAGAACGCCGGTGACGTCCGCTCCAGCAAGGAAGAAGCCGGCTCGTTGTGACGAACTGCGTCGTCGACGTGACGAACAGCAGTTGGCGAAAGGTTCCAAGACCCTCTCGCCGCTCGATCATAAGAAAGTGACCAAATTTCAAACCTTTCTGCGGCGAGGACAGCGCCTGCCCTTCCTCGCGGCATCAATCGGGCACGCGTCGTTTTGCCCTAGAATGGTCGCCGTGGTCGGCTACCCGGCAGCCCGGATGTTTACACGAGGTATTCGATGAATCTCCTTCGAAATATTGTGGGGTTTGCAAGCGCAGCCCTGTTGATCACTGCTGTCCTTCCCGCCCGCGCCGAGCGGCTTCCACAGACCGTCACTCCCGAGCACTACGATCTCAAACTCACACCCGACCTGAAGAACGCAAAGTTCTCCGGCGTAGAGCAGATCGATGTTGTGCTGAAGGAGGCTTCAGCCACCATCACGTTGAACTCTGCCGAAATCGAATTCCAGAGCGTCACTGTACGCGCCGGGGGCAACGAACAGACGGGAACGACGGCGAGCGACAAGGAGAAGGAGCAGACCACCTTCACCTTCCCGCAGCAGATTCCGGCCGGCAAAGCGACACTGACCATCCATTACAGCGGAATCCTGAACAACGCGCTGCGCGGCTTCTACCTCTCCAAGACTGACAAGCGCAATTATGCAGTCACTCAGTTCGAATCCACTGACGCGCGCCGCGCCTTTCCCAGCTTCGACGAGCCCGCCTTCAAAGCGACCTACAACGTTGCCTTGGTGGTCGACAGAGGCGATACAGCCATCTCGAACAGTCCGATCAAGAGCGATACGCCTGGTCCCGGAGATGACAAGCACACCATCGCATTCGATACCACGCCCAAGATGTCCACTTACCTGGTCGCGTTCCTCATCGGCGACTTCCAGTGCACGGGAGATGAGCAGGATGGCGTGAAGATCCGCGTGTGCTCCACGCCAGACAAAGTCCAGCTAACTCACTTCGGTGTCGAAATCGCAAAGTACGTACTGCACTACTACAACAACTACTTCGGCATTCCCTACCCGCTCAAAAAGCTGGATCTCATCGGCCTCCCCGACTTCGAAGCCGGAGCCATGGAGAACTTCGGCGCCGTCACCTACCGCGAGACAGCGCTGCTCATCGATCCAAAAACTGCCTCCGTTGAATCCAAGAAAGAGGTTGCCAGCGTAATCGCCCACGAAATGGCGCACCAGTGGTTCGGCGACCTGGTGACGATGCAGTGGTGGAACAATGTCTGGCTGAACGAAGGTTTCGCCACCTGGATGTCAAACAAGCCCATCGCAGCCATGCACCCCGAGTGGAACTTCGATCAGGATGTCATTGCGGAGGAAGACGGCACCCTCAATCTCGATGCGCAGCCCACGACACGCGCCATCAAAGCCAAGGCCGATACCCGCGAAGAGATTGAGCAGATGTTCGACGGCATCTCCTACGGCAAGGCCAGCGATGTCCTCCTGATGGTCGAGAACTACCTCGGAGAAGACACCTTCCGCAAAGGCGTACACGCCTATCTGGCCGCGCACCTGTATGGCAACGCCACCGCGGAGGACTTCTGGAACGCGCAGACCGAAACGAGCCACAAACCGGTCGACAAGATCATGTCCAGCTACGTCGACCAACCGGGCGTGCCGATTCTTACCTTCGGCAAGCCCGCCCACGACCGGGTCTCGCTGACCCAGAAGCGCTTCTATCTGTCGCCTAAGATCGAAGCAAACGCCGCGCAGAAGTGGACCGTTCCGGTGTGCTTCAGGACAGCTGCAGGCACCGAGACCTGCGAGGTTCTCACTCCGGGCGAAGCCAGCCTGCGCACCCCTACCACGGACCTGTTCTTCGCCAACGCTGGAGGTAAGGGCTTCTACCGGATCGCCTACCCCGCGGACGTATATGCCACCATCGTGGCTCATGTGGAGAGTGACCTCAGGCCGACCGAGCGTATCAGCCTGCTGGGCGATGAATGGGCGCAGGTGCGCGCCGATAAGGCCAGCGTGGGCGACTATCTGAACCTCGTCGCGGCAGTGAAGGCTGACAAGAGTGCAGCCGTCGTGAGTACGGCCCTGGGTCAGGCTGGCGTCATCTACGACCGCATCGCCTCAACCCAACAACAACGCGATGGCATCGCGAAGTGGGTCCGGGATACGTTCTTGCCGGCATACGAAAGGCTGGGGACCCCGTCGGATCTGGACACCCCTAACACCCGCGAGCTGCGCGCCCGCCTCTTTGGCGTGCTCGGCTATTATGCGCGCGATCCCAAAATACTTTCCCAAGCCAGGGAGATCGCTACCAGATACCTCGATGATCCCGCCGCCATCGATGCCACACTAGGTCAGACGGCGCTCTCCATCGCCGCCCGCAACGGAGATGCCGATCTGTTCAACCGTCTCCAGAAAGTCTACGAGACCTCCAACAGTCCGGAGCTCCAATCGTCCGCCCTGCAAGTCCTTGCTCAGTTCGAAAATCCCGACCTCGCCAAACGTTCGATGGACTATGCACTCACAGATAAGGTGCGCAGCCAGGATGCCGCGATTCAGTTCGCCATCGAGATGCAGGCCGAGGCGACGCGCGAACAAGCCTGGCAATACATACAGAACCATTGGGATGCTATCCACGGCCTGCTTACTCCGGAGTTGGGCAACATCCTCGTCGGCTCTACTGGTTCATTTTGTTCCGAGGAATCGCGCGAACAGATCGAGCAGTTCTTCTCGGCTCACAAAGTAGCCTCCGCAGATCAGGCGGCCAAACATGCCGTCGAACGCATTAACGGCTGCATGGAGCTGCGCAAGCTGCAGGGACCCAACCTGGACAGATGGCTGGCGGAACACGCCCGCTAGGGTCGTATCCGCTCTCCTCGGCCTCGGCGCGGCTGCCCGACAGAGAGCGGATTCTTCACCCTCCCCAATTCCCCGTCGGACCGAGCTCCAGCCGGTGCAACCCCGCCGGGAGGCGTCACGCTGGACGGCTCGGCTGGTAGCGTCTGTGACTGACTCGCCGTCGCCGGCAAAGCAGCCTTTGCCTTCTCCGCCAAGCTCCCCTTGAGGGCCTCGGCCCGGAGAACCTCGATGGCCTCCAGATTCGCGATCCTCAGCAGAAGAATTCGTTTCAATTCAGCGCGCGAATCCGGATCCTGTCCCGGATCGGCCGTCTGCTCGAGCCTCTGCAGCATCAGCCGCAGCGACTCAATTGTGTCTTTAGGAGCGCGCAGGCTCACGTTTAACCCCGTCCTATCCATCGATGCCGCTCACCGTCTCGGGGTGGCCTCTAACCTGCGGATTTCATAGGTGCTTACAATCCATTGCTCCGGTGCAATCCGGCTGTCCTTTGGTGCTTCCCCTTCGTCACTCCCCTCCGACAACCCGATCATGCGCGTGTTACCATCACCGCAACTGGCCCCTGGCCGGAATCTCCGGAGGTTCGCTCCATGAGCTATTCACGTCGAGACTTCCTCAAAACCGGCATTGCTGCCGGAACCATCGCCGGCGTCGGCGCTCCGCTGGTTGCGGAAAAACGTACCGCGCTCGACAAGGTCACCCTCGGCAAGTCCGGCCTCAGCGTCACCCGCCTCGCCTTCGGCACCGGAAGCAACAACGGCCACGTCCAGTACGCTCTGGGACAGGAAAAATTCAACAAGCTCGTCGGCTATGCCTGGGAACGCGGCATCCGCTTTTACGAAACCGCCGAGTCCTACATGACCCCGGCGATGCTCGGCGAAGCCCTCAAGCCCTATCCCCGTGACTCTTACGTGCTCATGAGCAAGGTCACCACCGACCCCGACGCCAACCCGCAAGAGCGCTTCGAGGACATGCTTCGTACCTCCAAGACCGAGTACTTCGACATCATGCTTCTGCACTGGCAGCACGATGACAAGTGGGTGGGCGAGACGAAGCGCTGGCAGGAAGGCATCGATCATTTTCAATCGAAGAAGCTGATTCATGCCAATGGCGCAAGCGTCCACGGCCTCCCCGCCCTGCGACAGATGCCTGGCAACAATTGGCTCCAGGTCGCCATGATTCGCATGAACCACAACGGCACTCGCATGGATGGCCCCACCTACGCGGACAACGACAACCCCGATCACGTCCCCGAAGTTGTTCAGCACGTCCATCAGGTCAAGAAAGACGGTATGGGCGTCATCAGCATGAAGCTGGTAGGCGATGGAACCTTCACCCAACACGCCGACCGCGTAGCCGCGATGCGCTACGCCTTCAACACCGCCAAGGTCGACTGCGTAACCGTGGGCTTCAAAAGCAACCAGGAGATCGACGAAGCAATCGACAACCTCAACCTGGCGCTCACCTAAATCGCACTGCCTCTCGGCCCTTAGCCTTGAATTTGACTCTCCTCCCCACCCGCATTAATCTGTCTTTACACGGGAAAGGAGGTTGATCCAGCTGATGAAAAATGATTGTTCCAGTTGTTCGATACGTGAGGTGACTGAGGCCTAGGGCATCGCGCCCCAGACCCCTTAGTAAGACCCCAGCGGCCCCGGAGACGCCCAGCGTTCGAGGGGGGAACAGTAGCATCCGCCGGGCCTAATGGACTCGCGGCAGCGCGATGGCCTTAGTCCAATCCCAACAGTTCACCGGCAACGGCTCGGGAAACCCTCCCGGGCCGTTGTTGCGTTTGGACCCGTCTTCCAGTTCCGGCACCTTACCAGGCATGCCCTGCACTGCTCCGGCCGGAAGCGATCTTCGCGCAGGCTTCCGTCGCTTCCGCCGGCACCAGCGGCGTGCTCCCCACATCGAGAGTGCTGTTCGACTCGTTGTGATCCTCGCACAGCGGAACAATAAACCACGACGAATCGCTCCCGTCTTCTTTCTGCACATGCGCGCCGGCGCTGGGCCGGTAATAGCAGGTAATCACCGCGCACGTCTGTGGAACCGGCCGGCCGCTGAGATTCTCCCAGTGATTCAACCAGCTGCCGCAGCCGCAATCACCCGTTGCGGTTCCATTGATGTTCGTTACCCACACGTCGCCTCCTTTCGCCCGGTCAGGCGATGAGCAGGAGATTGAAGCGAACTCGCATTCGCGACAGTGCGTGCGATCACGATCGGCTGTGACATGACCCGGGGATCGCTCCGATGAATCAATCCCCTGCTCGTCGCATCCAATCAGCCGAGCCGACTCCATCGGCTGAGGACCCCCGCACATGCAATACAAGACCCTTGGAGACACGGGCCTCCTTGTCTCCTCCCTTTGCTTCGGTTGTATGACCTTCCACGGCGGCTCAGGCTTCTGGAGCGTGGTGGGCAAAGTAGACCAGGCCGGCGCAGACGCGTTGGTCAAAGGCTCTCTGGATGCCGGCGTCAACTTCTTCGACACCGCCGATGTCTACTCCGAGGGGGAGAGCGAAAAGACACTCGGACAATCCCTCAAAAACCTGGGAATCGCCCGGAAAGATGTGGTGATCGCCACGAAGGTCTACGGCCGCACCGGGCCCGGACGCAATGACGTGGGCGCCTCCCGCGGGCACATCATGGATGCCGTCGAAGCCAGTCTCCGACGCCTCGGCACCGACCATATCGACCTCTACCAGATCCACGGCAATGACGCCATCACTCCGATCGAAGAAACCCTGCGCGCTCTCGATACTCTCGTCCAGCAGGGCAAAGTCCGCTATATCGGCGCCAGCAACTGGGAAGCCTGGAAGCTCTCCCGCGCCATCACCGTCTCGGAGCTGAAGGGCTACGCGCGTTTCGACACTCTGCAGGCCTACTACTCCATCGCCGGGCGCGACCTCGAACGCGAATTCATCCCCATGTTCCGCCACACCAAAACCGGCTTGCTCGTGTGGAGCCCCCTCGCCGGCGGCCTGCTCTCCGGCAAGTTCACCCGCGAAAACCAGAAGCCCGAAGACTCACGCCGCTCCGCATTCGACTTCCCCATCGTTGATAAGGAGCGGGTCTGGCGCATCCTCGATGTTATGCGCCCCATCGCTGACGCCCACGGCTGCTCCCCGGCCCGCGTCGCCCTCGCGTGGCTCCTTCATCAGCCCGCCGTCACCTCCGCCATCATCGGTGCCAAGCGGTCGGATCAATTGCAGGACAATCTCGCCGCCGTCGATCTCAAGCTGACCTCAGACGAGCTGGAACAGCTCGACACGGTCAGCAGGCTCCCGCGCGAGTACCCCGGCTGGATGCTTCCGTTCCAGGGCGCCAACCGCCTCGAGCCCGCAGCTCCTCGTCCGGGCACCGACGAATAGCAGAACTTTACGCGCACAATGGCTCCTGAGGTCTTCCCTCAGGGGCCATTGTGCGCAGACCTTTACCGGCCTTATACTTTCCGCCGCTGTCTCCTCCCGTCCACGCCTGTAACCCCCCGTCTACAGGCTTGCATTCGCACATTTTTGGTTTCCCACTCAAAGATCATGGTTTGACTAAATCCGGTTGTTTGGTTCGCCATTTGCTTGGTCTTTAGCCGGGGGTGTTTGGTCCTGTGACCAAATGGGGCGATTTCTTGATTCGCTGGGTGCGACGGCTGCGTGCAGACGAAGGAAACATCCTCGTCCTCGCCGCCTGCGGTGCCACCTTGCTGTGCGGTCTGATGGCGATTGGCATTGACGCCGGACGGGTGATGTACATGCAACGCCAGCTCCAGACGCTGGCCGACGCCGCCGCGCTCGCTGGAGCACTCGAGATCGGCTCCTGCGGCAACACCTCGAACTGCTCCGCACTCCAAAACGCGGCCAGCTCAGCGCTAGCCGAAAACGGCGTGACCGGGGTTACCACGGTCGCTCAGTGCAGCTCCAGCGGCGGCTCGGGAATCGTTCTGATGGTCAACAATGGGCCGTGCTTTATGGGGGCTGCTGACCCATACAACGGAAACAGCAACTACGTGGAAGCAGTCCTCAGTCAGCCCATCAAGACCATGTTTGGGGCCGTGATCGGAAAGCCGTCGATCACAGTGGAGGCGCGATCGGAGGCAGGCGGCACCAAACCCAAGTACTGCGTTTATGTGCTCAGTTCCAGCGGGACAGATGCCATGGTCTTCAACGGCAATACCACCTTGACCGCGAACTGCGGCATCATCGACAACTCCAGCGCGTCGGAGGCAGCCAACTTCAACGGGCACACCACCGTCACCACCACAGCCACTGACATCGTGGGCGGCGACCGCGACAACGGCAACAACAGCCTGACACCCACCCCGAATACCGGTGCGAATTCCGTCACCGATCCCCTGAGCTACCTCACTGCCCCCACCATCGGAGCATGCGGAAGCAGCACCAGCAGTCCGTATAACGGCGGCAATGGCGTCGTGGTGAACAGCAACTCGACGGTGACCTTCAACCCGGGCGTCTACTGTAACGGCATCATCATCAACGGCAACGCCACTGCGAACTTCACCGCCGGCACCTACATCGTCAAGGGAAACATGATCCTGAACGGCAATGACACAGTGACCGGGACTGGCGTGACCTTCTATCTCACGAGTGGCGGGTCACTGACAATGAACGGCAACAGCCATGCCGCCTTCAGTGCACCCACCACTGGCAGCTACGCCGGCATTCTTTACTTCCAGGACCGTACCGACTCCAGCACCGTGATCATCAACGGCGACTCCACCTCGTCGTGGCAGGGCGCCATTTACGCTGCTGACGCCAACATCCTGCTCAACGGTGGCGCCAACGTGGCCGCTTATAGCTTCCTGGTGTCGCAGACCCTCACCGACAACGGAAACCTGAACTTCACCATTGCCAGCGATTACTCTTCGCTCCCGAACGGCAGTCCCATCAAACAGAACCTGCTCACCAACCTGGTGGAATAACCATGAAACGATTTCTAAACCGCTTGCTGCATAAGGATGAGGGCTCGAGCATGGTTGAGCTTGCCCTGGTCACGCCCATCCTCGTGCTCTTGCTGCTCGCGGCCATCGATTTTGCCCGGGCGTACTATCTGTCCACGGAATTGGTGGGCGCCGCCCACGCTGGGGCCGAATACGGCATCACCAGCCACTCCGACACCGCCGGGATGAAGGCTGCCGCCATCGCCGATGCACCCGATGTCCCGAATCTCAACGTAACCACGCCTACGTGGGGCTGCGAGTGCTCCGACGGCAGCGGGAGCTCCGCCAGTTGCTCTAAAAAGCCGGCCTGCACCTACAACATGGTCTATTGGGTAAAGGTGCAGGCATCCGCCACCTACAGCACCATCTATCCCTGGAGGGGCATCCCCTCAACAATTACCATCACGCAAACCGCCACGGTCCGGTCCGGGAGCTGAGGCTATGAACCTGCACCGAATGAAACGGGGCTTCAGCAAGATCCTCTGCGACGAAAGCGGGGGCGAATTGGTCGACTTCGCCCTCTGTGCCAGCGTTTTTGCCATGCTGGTGCTCGGGACCATCGACGTCTGCCGCGCCATGTACGCCTATCACATCGTCACATATGGTGCCCAACGCGCCACCCGTTACGCCATAGTTCGTGGCGCAACCTGGCCTTCTTCCTGCTCCACCTCGGCGCCGCCGAACTTCACTCTGAACTTCGGCTGTAAGGCATCAGCCAATGACGTCCAGAACTACGTCCAGAGCCTGGGAGGATTCAACTCCGCGAATCTCACGGTCAGCACCACTTGGCCCGGCACCACGCCAAACTGCTCCAAGAATTGCTCAGTCTGCAACACCAGCAACAGCAAGGGCTGCATGGTGAAGGTCAAGGTCAACTACGCCTTCACTTTCATCGTGCCCTTCCTGAAGCGTGGAACGGTGAACCTCTCCGCGAACTCCCAGAAGATGATCCAGGAATAGAACAACCGACCCATGGTCCGACAGCCAGACCTGCCTGAGCTGCCAGGATCGCGCTGCGGTCTCCTTTGAGTTAGGCTCCCTCGCAGAACACGTCCGGAACATCGATACCTAGCGCTGTTGCCAGATCATGCTGGTGTTCCTGCTCCTGCGAGATGATCGTCCGCAGCTGCTCCGCCAGCGCATAGTGTCCGATCGCCTCGGCCTGTTTCACCCGCCGGCGGTAATTGCGGATCGTTTCTGTCTCATTATCGAGATCGAATCGGATCATCTCCTCCGGCTTCTCGCTCACCTTGACGGGCTTTGGAGTAGCCGTCGGCATACCGCCGAGATAATCAATCTGATCCGCGATAATCAACGCGTGCTGCAGTTCCTCAGCAGCATGCTTCTTCAGCTCGTCGGCAATGTTCATCCATTGCGCGCCCTTGAGGACATTGCTGTAGACCGTGTACGCGATGATGGCCTGGTACTCCCGCGCAAGATCCTCATTAAGTGCATCTACGAGTTCCTTCATGGCCTGTTTGCGGTCCTGCTCCTGGTGTTGATCCTTCTCGGCTAGCTGCGGCATCGTTTGATTTCCCTCGCAAGAAAATGAAAGCCGCGTACTTTGATGCTGAAATTGACGACTCTGCCGGATCAAGGAAATTCGACGGGTGTCCGAAAGCGGACAAGCTCATCTGACTCTGAACAATCCTTTCCCCCAGACACCGATAAAATCCTATGTAAGTCGCTCGTTTCGTTCAATTTACAGAACACGTGCTTTGGCGCACAGCTTGCATCCGTAAGACGCAATACTCTCATTCCCCGGAGCGAAATTCCTAGAGGGGGCGGTCATGGCAGGACTGCTTCAGGATGCGCGCTTTGCCTTACGGCAACTACGCAAGAACCCGGGATTTGCCGTCACTGCGACGGCCATGCTGGCCATTGCGATCTGCGCCAATGGCACCGTGCTGAGTTGGATCAGCGGGACCATGCTGCATCCGATCCCGGGCGCACGCCAAGTTGGAGAACTGGTCACTCTGCAGCGCGGAGAACGCAACGTCTCTCCCGTTCCCCCGCTTTCCTATCCCGATTACCGCGATCTCCGCGATCAAAACCGCAGCTTCTCGGGAATCCTCGCGTATAACCACGATTGGATCACCATCACACGACCCGGCGCGACGCCGGAGCGCGTCTACATCGCCAACGTTACCTCGAATTACTTCGATGTACTGGGCGTTCGGCCATTCCTCGGCCGTTTCTTCCTGCCGCAGGAAGAGACGCGACCGGACGCAGTTCCCTACATCATCCTGAGCTACTCGGTCTGGAAGACACGCTACGCGGGAGACGCCTCGGTGGTTGGGAAAACCATTGAGGTCGCCAGACATCCGGTCACGATCATCGGGATCGCACCTGAAGGGTTTATGGGCGCCATGCCCGGCATTCGCCAGGATGCATGGCTCAGCCTGAACCCCATCGGGTCAAACAATTGGCGCCTGACCCACCGCAGCGCCGCATTCCTGAACGTAGTGGGCAGGTTGCGCCCCGGAGTGGACCGCCTACAGGCAGAGGAAGAGCTTGATCGGCTGATGCGTCACCTCGTTGCGGCGTATCCCAACGATCACATGGGAGCCAATACCATCACGCTCGATCCGATGTGGCGCTCGCCCTTTGGCGCGAACGGATATATGGCCTCAACCCTGCCTATCCTGCTGGCCATCGCCGGAGTCGTGCTGCTCCTGACGTGTGCCAATGTAGCCACTCTCGCTCTTGTGCGACTCGTCTCGCGCCGCCGGGAATTGGGCATCCGGCAGTCACTCGGGGCGAATCGCATTCAGCTAATGCGACAGATTGTATTCGAAGGTTTGATCATCGCTCTGGCTGGCTCTGCCCTGGCGCTCCTGGTGACCACGTGGACAGCCAAGACCTTCGCGTGGTTCATTCCGCCGAATGCCAATCCCATCGTGCTCAACGGCACAGTCGATCGCGACGTCGTCCTTGGCATGTTTCTGTTGGCTGTGTTTGCCACCGCAATCTGCGGCGCGCTTCCGGCGTGGCGCTCCTCCCGGATTCCGCCTGTCGAAGTGCTCAAAGATGAGGCGGCGAGCATCTCCGGTGGCTCCAGCAATCGTCGGCTGTTGAGCGGCCTGGTGGTCGTGCAGATCGCAATGTCTCTTGCCCTTTTGGTGAGTTCGGCTCTGTTTCTGCAGACTCTCCGGAACATCGCTGGGGCGGACCCTGGATTCTCCCGGGACAACATCCTGGTGGCATCGATCGGCCTGAATATCGCCGGATACAGCAACGAGGATGTCCGCATCATCCGCCACAAGATTCTCGAGCGCGTCTCCGCCCTCCCCGGCGTGAAAGTAGCCTCGCTCACGGACTGGCTGCCCATGAGCTTCATGCGCAAGACGGCCGACGCCTATCCTGAGGGATATGCTCCTCGTCTGCACGAATCTCTTGAAGTGCGAAGAGCCGATGTCACCGCTCGGTACTTCCAGACCCTCGGAATTCCGATCATCGAAGGGCGTGACTTCTCGCCGAACGACAACGACAAAAATCCCGCCGTGCTTATCGTCGACGAGGTGGCAGCTCACCGGTTTTGGCCCGAAAAGGACCCCGTGGGCCAGAAACTGATGGTCTGGGGGCGACCGAAGACGGTCATTGGTGTGGTCAAACACACCACGCACCAGTTCATGAATGAGCGGCCCGAGCCAATGTTGTACCTGAGCTACTTTCAGCAGTCCGACAACGAGACGAACTTGCAGGTGGCAACACAGGGCGATCCCGACGATTATGCGCCCGCAATTGAAAACGCCATCCACGAGATCAGCAGGCAGATTCCCGTCTATGATGTGCGGTCCATGCGGGAATCCACCCAAGTAGCCAGCATCTTCGCGGTCATGCAAAGTACCTTCGCGGCCATCTTCGCCGTGATCGCTCTCATCCTCGCAGCCACCGGAATCTATGGAGTGGTGGCCTATCGGACCCAGCTGCGCACCCACGAAATCGGCGTGCGCGTCGCCCTCGGCGCCTCCCGGACCGACGTGCTCCGGCTCGTGCTCCGGCAGGGCATGAGTCTTGCCGGTATCGGACTCGCCCTGGGCCTGCTGCTCGCCTTCGGCCTTACCCGCCTCATCGCCAGACTGCTCTATGGAGTCAGCCCAAGCGACCCGGCAACCATGATCGGCGTGCTCCTGCTTCTTGGTGCCATCGCGCTTCTGGCGTCCTATCTGCCCGCCTATCGCGCCATGCGCCTCGATCCGGTAGCCGCTATTCGCGAGCAATGAGCGGTCCTGCCCCCACCCCGCGCACTCTCATCCGTGCTAGTCTTGGGAGACCTTCACCTGTGGGGCTCCGCGTGACTACCGAAGCCAAGCCCGGCGGTTCTCTCACCTTCCATGCGCACGAGACTCCCCGGTTACGCGAGCTGGAAGGATCCCCGCTCGCCACCTTCCCGCAGCGCCTTCTTGGTTACGTAATCGATCTAGTCCTCGCCATTGTCCTCTGGGCTCCCTTCGAGGTGGGTTGGCGCATCCTCGTCCTTCACGAAAAAGACGTCCACATCGCCTGGGACTTCCATGAAATCGGCAACGTTCTCGTGCTCGTCCTCTACTACGGGCTTGCCAATTACGTCGGCAATGGCCGTACCCCGGGCAAATGGATCGCGCGCACCCGCGCCGTCTCTCTCACAGGAGCTCGCATGGGCTTCTGGCAGTCCATCGAACGCGCCCTCGGCTACGGCGCCGCCGTGTTGGAGTGTGGCCTCGGCTTCCTGCAGTTCTTCTGGAGCCACAACCGCATGTGCGCGCAAGACCGGCTGGCGGAAACCGTCGTCCTCGACGAGCGCAGGCGCACCCGATAGTCCGCGCAGCCTCTCCGCCGCGCCACCCAGCGCACCCGCGCCCGTTCTTACTTGAACTTGAAACCGTGATCAGGAACGAACTCGAACTTCACCAGACCATCCCGATAATCGAGGTGAAGAATCAGCTTCTCGTATGTGTCGGCGCCGATGTTGCCGCCAACTTCCATCCCCGCCATCGCCGTGGCAAACGACGTATCACTTGCTGGAACATCGTTGATCTTCTGCGAAAAGTGCGCAAAGTTGAACGTGATCTCGTTCGCGTAAGTTCTCTTCACAGCTGGAGCCCCGCCAAACCCGCCAACCTCCTTCTCGTAGGTCTTCGAGACCTGCTTGGCCACCTCGGGCGCAACGGTCGTCTCTGGACTGCCGATCGCGAGTACGAAAAGCTGCAGCAGGTTCTCGTTCACAGCTGTCGGCAAAATCAGGCTCCGACCCGCGCGATAGATCTGCGTCCAGTCCTTCATTTCCGCGCTCAATACACGATCCACCGGATGCGGGCTCGCCGCGCCGTCGCCTTCATTCACGTCAGTATGCAACGCCGGAGTGTATCCCGCCTCCTGCGGCGACGCAGGTAGCGCTGCCAATTGCAGCTTGCGCATCGGATAGTCCACCGTCTCCAGGAAATCGCCAAACACGTCGAAGCCGATGCTGCCATCCCCATCGTCAAATGGGCTGGCGCCGTCAATCACCTTCAGAACGCAGTCGTGAAACTCCAGGCTCCCAATCTTCAGCTTCTCAGCAAATGCGGTATAGGCAGGCTTCGCTCCAGGAAACGCCGGCTTCTCGTCCTCGCTGATACGCTGCAGCCCCGCGCGCTCCGCCAGCGCCTTGTACACCGTCAGGCCGCCTTCCCCGCCGGCAAGTTCGATACGCGCCGTCGCGGAGTTGAGCCCAACCTCCAGACCCAGCGCGCGCATGTGTCCTGCGTATCCCGCCAGCTTGATGAAATTTACCTCTCCCGGCGCCGCGCCCGCGGTCAGCTTGCACGCCCGCACAGGCTGCCCCCCGAGCTTCTTCCACCTCTCCGCCTCCCCACGTAGAACACCCATCGTCGCCGCATCCTCCCCACTGGGCGTCGACAGCGCGCTCTCTACCTCCGTTCCGCGTTGTTCCAATGGCAAGGTCTGCGCCCATGCCACCCGGATCTCGGGGTCTTCGGGATCAAATTGGTGCGCCAGTCCGAACTGCTGCCGCGCCACCGCATTGCGCGAGCTGGCCTGCGCCACCCGCGCATACAACAGCCGCGTCTGCGGATTACAGGGGTCGGACTTGGCCGCGGCCACCGCGCTTTGCTCGGCCAGCCAGGGCTGCCCCTCGCGGAACTGCAGTTCCCCGCGCAGGCTGAGGAAAACAGCGCTGGCCGGCTGCCCGGCAAGGCTCGTCTTCACCAGCTCTTCGGCATCCTTGAGCTTGCGCTCCCGTAACAGCGCATGAAAAAGACCCGCAACAAGCTCCGGCCTTGTGGAACTCTTCGCAAGCTCGGCTCGGTAGAGCGTCTCGGCCTGCGCATACTCCCCTGCCAGCAGCGACTTCTCCGCGTCCGAGGGAGCGGCATGCTTGGTGACGTTGCAAGTAATTGCAGAAGCTGGCGTGCTGAATGACAGCGCTAACGAACTCAGGCCCACGGCGCAAGCCAATGCCGCGCCCCTGCAAAATCGATTTTCCATGACACGCAGCATTGTAGCCATCGGGTCACGGACCTGTCACATAAAATTGAGGTTTGCGCCGGGAGACTCACGCTCCTGCCCCTCAAGAGCAAGTCGCAAGGTATCGGGCTTCGTCCTGCACGCCGCGACACTCCAAAGGCTCGAGTTCACGCGGTGAGTCGATATGGCTCGCGAGATTACCAAAGCCGGGTGCGCGGTGAGCATCTCGTAACCGAACCCGACCGCAACTTCCGCAGGGAAACTCCGTCCCACTAGATGGCGACCTAAGCCGCATCGCGGCCCGGCCGCCCGCCATCGGAGAACCCAATGAAGCATCTGCAGGGCCTGTGGGCCGCTTCCCTCTGCGCCAGCCTCGTGGTCTCGTCTACCCCAGGTATGGCTGCGCCCTCGGCAGCGCCTCCCGCCAAGACGGCAAATCGATCCGCTTATCCAGCACAAATCGAGGGAGATGAACGCATCTTGCATGCGCTCAACCGTTTCACCTTCGGCCCGCGACCGGGGGATCTGGAAGCCGTGAGGCGGATGAGCCTGGATACCTGGTTTGAGGAGCAACTGCATCCGGCCAACATCAACGACACCGCGCTTCAGGTGCGATTGGCCGAATACCCCGCCATGACCTGGTCCCCCGAAGATCTACTCTATCGGCTGCCGAGTAAGGCGGTAATCCGGCAGGTGATCGATGGCAAGGCACCCATGCCCCAGCAGGGTGCGCTCTATGCGGTCTATGAAAACGAAGTAACACGACTCTCCGCCAAACGCCAGGAAAAGGAGCAGAAGGCAGCGGTCGCCACCGTGGTCAAAACCGCCGGCGATTCGAAGATTGCCGATGGTCAGCAAATCTCGGCCAGCGGGACCCAAATGGAATCCCCGGCGGAAGTGAAAGCTCCTGAGACCGATCCGAACCTGGTCTCCGCATTATTGGCGCTCCCGCCTCGGGACCGGGTGCTGCGCATGACAAGGATGCCCCAGCCGCAGTACGACTCCCTCATCAAATCCATCAAGGGTCCTCAGCGCCAGTTGCTGATGAGCGACTTGTCGCCCGACCTGCGCGAGACGCTCGGCGCCCTCGAGAATCCCGAGCGCGTGGTGGTGGAAGAGTTGATGGCCCAAAGGCTCATCCGCGATGTGTACTCCAACGCCCAGCTGCAGGAAGTGATGACCGATTTCTGGATGAATCACTTCAACGTGTTTTTGCGCAAGAATGAAGCCACGCCCTACTACCTTGTGAGCTATGAGCGGGACGTGATTCGCCCCCACGCCTTGGGCAAGTTTGAAGATCTGCTCCAGGCGACCGCGCACAGCCCGGCGATGCTCATCTATCTGGACAACATGCAGAGCATCGGGCCGGATTCTATGGCCGCGGAGCGCGCAAAGATTGCCGCGGCGCGCGATCCCGACACGAAGAAAAAAGCCCCCGAAGGCCTGAACGAGAACTACGCGCGCGAACTGATGGAACTGCATACGCTCGGGGTGAACGGCGGCTACTCCCAGCAGGACGTGATCCAGGCGGCGCGCATCTTGACGGGGTGGACCGTCGAGCGTCCCCAGCGGGGCGGGGGATTCCAATTCGATCCGCGCCGTCACGAACCCGGGACGAAGAAAGTCCTCGGCAAGAAGTTCAAAGAACAGGGAGAGAGAGAAGGTCGCGAGCTTCTTCACATGCTGGCCACCCATCCCTCGACCGCGCGCTTCATCTCGCGCAAGCTGGCAGTGCGCTTCGTCTCGGATGATCCTCCCCAGGAACTGGTCGACCGCATGGCAAAGACATTTCTTTCGAGCAATGGCGACATCGCTGCCGTTCTGAAGACAATGTTCCGCTCCCCGGAGTTCTGGTCCACCGAAACCTACCGCGCCAAGGTCAAGACCCCCCTGGAGTCCGTCGTCTCGGCCACGCGGGCTACGAACTCCAACCTCACCAATGTGCAGCCTCTGGTGGCTGCTCTGCGCGAGATGGGTATGCCGCTGTATGGATGCATTCCCCCCACCGGATACAAATGGGATGCGGCGGATTGGGTGTCCACCGGCGCGCTGGTCAATCGTATGAACTTCGCGCTGTCGCTCGCGGCGAACCGCTTCAATGGCGTCACTACGACGTGGACCAGCCAGGAAACTCCGACCTTGACGGCAAAACAACCAGCGTTGAACCTGCTGGCAAATCTCGATTCCGATGCAGCCCCGCCACCGGTGCAAGCCACCACTCCTGCTAGCCTTCAGCCAACCCCTCAGTCGGAGGAAACACGCCTGGAATCCCTGCTGATTGGCGGCAGCGTGAGCGACTCAACCCGAATCGCCGTGTTGGAACAATTTGCGCAGCAGAGCCAGGGCATGCCCGCCACTGCGCCCGCCATGTTGAACCAGAAACAGACCCGCCCAGCGCCCCTCCCCATCGAGAAGCAGGATCAGTTGCTCGCGGGATTGCTGCTCGGCAGTCCCGAATTCCAGCGCCGCTAAACGAGGTATCGATGCAGATCAATCGTCGTTTCTTCTTGCACAAAGGAGCGCTGGCACTGGCCGGCACCACCGCGATCCCGCACTTCCTGGTTCGCACCGTCATGGCACAGGCATCGGCCCAGCCACACCGGCGGCTGGTCGTCGTCTTTCAGCGCGGCGCGGCCGACGGGCTCAACATCGTAGTGCCCTATCGCGAAAAGAATTACTACTCTATGCGGCCGAGCATTGCCATTCCGCAACAGAAGGTGATCGATCTCGATGGCTTCTTCGGCTTGCACCCATCGCTCGCGGCATTCAAGCCCCTCTACGATCAGGGACACCTTGCGGTCGTGCACGCTGCCGGCTCGCCCGATGTGACGCGCTCGCACTTCGATGCGCAGGACTTCATGGAATCGGGAACACCGGGCGTGAAAGGCACGGATGACGGATGGTTGAACCGTGCCCTGCAGGCCGAAGACCTCCGTCATCGCCAGGAGCACACCGCATTCCGCGCTCTCGCGCTCGGAGCCGACGTGCCGCGCACTCTCGCGGGTGCCATTCCCGCCATTGCGATCAGCAACGTCGCCAACTTCACCGTCGGAGGCCGCGGACCGGTTGCCTCCCCCGCAGCAAGCGCCTTCGAGGCAATGTACGGCTCCAGCGGCGATCGCATCTTCCACGCCACCGGCGAAGAGACCTTCGACGCCGTGAAGATGTTGAAGGCCGCCAACCCCGCCCAGTACAAGCCTGCCGCCGATTATCCCAATTCAGAATTCGGCAACAGCATGAAACAGATCGCGCAGCTGTTGAAGGCCAACCTCGGCGTTGAGGCCGCTTTCACAGACGTCACCGGCTGGGATACCCATCAGAATCAGGGCGGCGTAGATGGGCAGCTCTCCAACCGGCTCCGCGATTTCTCGTCCACCATCGCTGCCTTCTGGCAGGACATGGGCGATGAAGCAGCTGATATCACCCTCGTCACCATGTCCGAATTCGGCCGCACCGCGCGCGAAAACGGCACCGGAGGCACAGACCATGGCCACGCCAATGCCATGTTCGTGCTGGGCGCAGGGGTCAAAGGCGGTAGAGTGTACGGACGCTGGTCCGGGCTCGAAAAGGAGCAACTCAATGAAGGCCGAGATCTCGCCCTCACCACCGATTATCGTGCCGTACTTGGCGAGGTTGTCAGCAAGACCCTCGGCGCTGACAATCTGGAGCGCGTGTTTCCGGGCGCGCGTCTGCGAGCCGATGGTTTTCTGCGCCTCATGCCCGGAGCTGCAGCTCCCATCTAGAACTACGCTTCAACCGGCAGATTCGAGATCCCCTCGGTTCCGAATACCAGGCGATAGCGCTCGATCTCCGCGGCCGGCCCCATGGCCTTGGCGTAATTGTCGGAGAGCTTCACCGTAGGACGTCCATCCACCTCACTCAGCTTGCACACCAGGCTGATCGGATTGAAATTGCTGTTGCCCTGCGGATCGCAATTCCGAAAATCGTTGGTCAGGAATGTCCCCCAGCCCGAGCTAAAACGAATGCGCGGCTCGTGCCGCCAGCGCTGCGGATCCTGGAAGTCCGCAACACCGCGGAAGTCCGCCGGAGTTCCCGTTAAAATTTTTCCGCCGAAATAGGCGTGCAGCCCCAGGATGCGATCCACATCAAGAGCGTCGGAGGCGATGAGCCGCTTGCGTCGCGGATCTCTGCCCCGGCTCATTAGCCACGAAATATACTCGTCGCCCGCGGCAAACGGGTCCTTGCTGTCGATGCGCTGCCCCGTCCAGTCCGCAACCCAATCCGGCGCCTCGCGCAGAAACTGCGTGGTGCCGAACGTATCGGGCAGCAGAATGAGCAGTTCCCCCTGGTAAGTCTGCTGCCACAGTTCCAGCAGGCGATATTGCGCGCTCCGCAATTCGTCTTCCGTGTTGGCCAACGCTGCCAGGGCCATCGGAAGCTCATGTGCGTTCGTGCCCATCGCTTCGAGATCGTGTTTGTAGGCCAGATACGTGTTCGAGCTTCCGGTAAAACTCGCGCCCAAAGTATCGCGCATCGCCAACACCACGTACTCATGCCACAGAAAGCTGTGCCGCCGCCGCGTGCCAAAATCGCTCAGGCTCAGGCCGGGCACGCCGCGCAGTCGCTCCATCTTCTCCCACAGCCGCGCCTTGGCACGGGCATAGAGCACATCGAGTTCAAACTCGCTCAGCTTCTTCAGCGCCGCGCGTGTCTTGAGCTCATCGATAATGGAAAGCGCGTAGATCTCCCACAGCGTAGCTTCGGTCCACAGGCCCTCAAAGCTAAGCGCAATCTGGCCATCTTCCAGGGACAACTCGAAATCCGACAGCCGAAAGTCGCGGTCGAACCACTCCAGAAACGCAGGCTCGAACATGCCGCGGCGGCCGAAGAAGGTGTTTCCCGCCAGCCAGATCAGCTCCGATTTGTGGAGCCGCAGGCGACGCGTCGATTCCAGTTGCTCGCGCAATTCCTCGGGATCAATGATTGCTCCAAGGTGCACATGCGTGGTGCGGTTCTGCAGCGAGAAACAGACTCGGGTCCTGCTGAAATGCTTCCAGATGAACTGGAGCATGAGCAGCTTGTAGAAGTCCGTGTCGAGCACCGACCGCACAATGGGATCCAACTCCCAATTATGGTCGTGCGCGCGCCGGGCAATGTTGATGATCACAATCCCTACTTTACTTGACGGGATTGCTGCACCCGCGGCTGCCGGCGACCGCACCCTTCGCGCGATTCGGCGCAATCTCAGGCGGATTGTTCGATCGCTCTTTTCATGTGCTCCAGAACCTCTGCCGAGAGCATCGGCATCGCGCCTGCCTTCGACGCCACCCACGAACCCCAGCGGTTTCCCGCTTCGTTGATTGTCCCCAGGTCGGCCCCCAGCATCAGGTAGTGCGTCATCGCGGCCGTAAACGCGTCGCCCGCCCCCACCGTATCGGCCACCTTGGTCGGAAGTCCGGGATGTTGATGCGTCTCATCGCGCCGTATAAGCATGCTTCCCTGAGGCCCGCGGGTAATCGCCACCATGCGCAGCGTAGGAAACTCGCCTAACAGCCGCTCTCCTCCACGACGCAGAGCGGCGGAATCATCGCTTTCCGTCGGACTGAGACCGAGAAGCCCGAGCACAACAGGGACCTCGGCATCGTTCATCTTCATCACTGTGGCTAGTTCCAGCGATTCCTGAATTACCTCGCTCGAGTAGAACGGCGGCCGCAGATTCACGTCGAACACGCGCACGCAATCCGACCTCGTCTGCGCGGCAAGCGTCTGGATCGTCTGGCGCGACTCGAGCGCGCGCTGAGCCAGCGAACCAAAGCAGATCGCATCCGCTCTCTCCGCCAGGCGCACCCAGTCGTCGTTCAACTCCATGAAGTCCCACGCGGCAGGTTGGTGAATCACGAACTGCGGCTGACCGTCTTTGAACTCGACGGTCGCCACTCCCGTGGGATGGTCTGGATCAACTTGAAGAAAACCCGTGTCGGCTGGAAAGGGATCGAGCGTCGACACGGCGTCCCGCCCGAGATCGTCGCGTCCTATGCGACTGAGAATGGCGGCGTGGCTGCCAAGACGGCCTGCCATCACCGAAAAATTCGCAGGCGCTCCGCCCAGCGACCCTACCGATTTCGCGGGCGCTCCAGCCATCTCCGGCTTAGCCGGTAACAGATCCCACAATAGCTCGCCGATTCCCAGGATCAGATGCGGCTCCATAACCACCCACTCGGCAGCGGACCAACGGCCGTTCTGGTCAGGACCGTTTGGGGGAAGAAACTGCCAGAGGATAGCTTTGTTCCGCAGGGGCCAGTTCGTCAACCGACAATCCGCTCGACACAGCACGCCTCCGGTCTTCTGGAGGTCGCAACGCGCCGCGGTTCACTGGAAAACCAACCCCTTTTGTCGGAGGGTCTTACTCAGGATGTCCGTCGCACCCTGGGTGACCGCACGTGCACAGAATTTCAATCTTTTCGCCGACCCCTTCGCAGTGAGCCGAGCAGTACTTCGATTTATCGCGGGCGGCGCAATTACAGGCCGCATTTGCACATTTCTTCGTTGCCTGGGCAGCTGCCATGATTATGCCTCCTCATCCTCGCGTTCCAAGCCGACACAATGATGGGTCCGATGCACATACCAGTCAATGGGATTGTTCGCTGGCGATTCCTAATCCAAAAAGTCTGGCCTCTAAACCCGGTTACCGGTGCCATTTCGACAGGAGATAGAGAAGAAGGCTCAGGATCACGCTGATCACAAGCGATGTACCCAGGGGAAAATAGACTTGTACATTTTTGCCGCGAAAGCTGAAATCGCCAGGAAGCCTTCCCAACGGCAGGCCGGCGCGGCCCGCCATCATCAACACTCCACCCGCAACCACAAGAAGAATTCCGAGTCCAAGGAGCGCCTTCCCCAACTGCACCATCCTGGCCTCCAGTCGCCCGTCCACGGCTAGAATAAAGCAATCCCGCTCGCCGCACAGCGAGTCCTCAGGCACTGGAGAAGCATGCAGACTTTGGCGATGGTAGCTGGTATTGCCTGCATCTTTATTGTGCTGCTTGATGCCTTTCAGACCATCATCCTGCCACGGCGCGCAATCGGGCGCGTCCGCCTTACCCGGCTCTTTTACATCTTCACTTGGCCGCCCTGGGTCTTTCTCGCCAACCGCCTGCCTCAGCCCCGCAAGCGCGAGACCGCCTTCAGCTACTACGGCCCCCTCTCGCTCATTCTTTTGCTCGTCGTGTGGGCCGCCCTCATCCTCCTCGGCTTCGGACTGCTCTTTTACTCTCTCGATAAGCCGATGTACGACCTCCGACAGCGCACCGGTTTCTGGTCCGACCTCTATATCAGCGGCACCGCCATCTTCACGCTCGGCCCCACCGACGCTGGGCCGCTCACCGGAATCGCTCGCTGGATCATGGTAGTCGAGGCCGGCACTGGCTTCGGCTTCCTCGCCGTCATCATGGGCTACTTCCCGGTGCTCTACGGTGCATTCTCGCGGCGTGAGGTGAGCATCTCCCTCCTCGATGCCCGCGCCGGCTCGCCGCCCACTGCATCGGAACTCCTCCGCCGCCATGCCCATCCCGACGCTGCTGAGGCGCTTTCCATCCTCCTGACCGAATGGGAACGCTGGTCGGCCGAGTTGTTGGAGAGCCACATCTCCTTCCCGTTGCTCTGCTACTTCCGCTCCCAACACACCAATCAAAGCTGGATCAGCGCTCTCACCTGCATTCTCGACACCTCAGCTCTGCTCATCGCAGGGGTCCAGGGCCACGAGGCCCGTCAGGCGCAGCTGACCTTTGCTATGGCCCGCCACGCCATGGTCGACCTCAGCCAGGTCCTGACCAAAAACCTGGCCACAGGCTTCTCCGACCGCCTGCCCCCGGAACGCTATAACCAGCTCTACGCGTCTCTGTGTCAGGCCGGCGTAAGCATGTGCCGCGACGGTTCGTCAGAGCAGCGCCTCCGCGAACTTCGCCGCCTCTATGAGCCCTACGCCGAAACTCTCAGCCGCTACTTCTGCATGCCCCTTCCGCCCTGGATCCCCGAGGTGGCGCGCAAAGACAACTGGCTCACGGTGGCCAAATTGCGAGAAAAAGCCGAAGAATCAAATGCGTCCCCATCCTTGATCGCCGGGGAAGGCCATACGCATCCCGTCGCCATGCTCCACGAAGAGCACGAAGACTTTTGAGAGCGCGCGCCGCACCGCGAGTTCGCTATACTGCACGCACTCCCCGGAGGTCGCATTGGCTACTCTTCCCTCTCCCGTCACAGAGCCGTCTGCAGGGCCCAATCCCTTGGCGGCCATCGTCTCCGGTGCCGCCCTCACCACCATCGCAGACGTCATCACCACAATGGAGGCGATCGACCAGCTGCTGCCTGACAATGACGGCCTGAAATGGTTCAACCGGCTCTACCTGATGGTGACCCGGCAGGTCGACACAAATCCACCCGCAGGCGCATGGCAGGATCCCACATGGCTCCTGCATCTGGACGTCGTGTTCGCTGGACTGTACTTCCGCGCCATCCGCCAATACCTGGCCCAGGACACCGCCACTCCCACCGCCTGGTCGGTGCTGCTCGAAGCGCGTCACCTCCCTGGGATCGAGCGCATTCAGTTCGCCCTGGCAGGCATGAACGCGCATATCAATCGCGATCTCGCGGTGGCCCTGGTCCAGACCAACCTCGATCTCGCACGCGACCCGCAGGAGGACGGCCCCGAACACACCGACTATCTCGCGATCAATGATCTGCTCGACGCCGTCATGCCTCAGGCGCTGGAGATGCTCTCCGCCGGTCCCCTCGGAGAAGCTGCCGAAGACTCCGGCAAAGTCGGCCGCCTCCTGAGTTCGTTCGATATCAGGGCCGCACGCGATGCCGCCTGGGACTTCGCCGGCGTGCTCTGCGATCTCGACGGCTTCGCGCGCGATGCCGCACTCTCTGCGCAGGATGTCAGCACCGGCGCACTCGGCCGTGCCCTCCTCACTCCGCTCTGAGCGGCCGATCAGCGGGTATTCGGACAGCTCTTCGGAGTCTTCACTCCAGCCACGACAACCCATCCGTTGTCTGCCCCGCGATGAGTCGAGCAGTGCGTATCGTGAATGCCCGCCGCCCACAGGCCATGTGAGATATATCCCTGGCCGTACGCGAACACCGGATCGTTCACCTGCACCACTACGGGCCCATCCAGGTCATCGTTCGTAACGATCTGCACATTCACCTTCTGTCCATCCGGAAGAGTCACCGCAATCGTCGTTACATGATGGCTCCCGTGCGGTCCGCCGCGCTGTACCCGCGACCTCTGCGTCGCAATGCCGCAGGCCATCACGTTATCAATGTCCCGTGTGGGATGCTGCGCGATCATCTGCGCAAGCCCCGCATTCACCTGCGGCGTGCAGCTCGTCGGAACCGGTACATCCTTCGCGGCAAAGGCTGCCCCTGTCGTACAAAACAGTAATGCAACTCCCAACCCAATTCGCATCTCGCCTCCCTGCCTTCTCGACCGACAGCCCCCGGAACCGTCGCTCGGCTTCCGTCCGAAATTGTAGCTTGCTTGTGTAATCTGCAATGTGAACCTGCCCCGAACAGCACCCCAACGTGCCCCGCGCCTCCTGCCGGGCCTCGCGCGCAAGGACGGATTCCTCCTTCATCCCTGGGACGAAGCCCATGGCGTGCGCACCAGCGGTCTGGTCGCAGGCCGCCATCTCCGCGCCGGCCACGCTCACGATCGCCACATCACCGCGTACTACGGCGTTGCCCCCTCCGTTTTCCGGGGACTCCTCGCCCGCTGGCGCAAGCTCCACCACGCACCGCTCCACAAGACTACCTTCATCGACATCGGCGCAGGCATGGGCCGCGCTGTCCTGCTTGCATCCGAGCTGGGCTTTCGCCGCGCTCTGGGCGTGGAACTCCATCCCACTCTCATTCGCAGCGCTCGACGCAACGCCGCGATCTGGCGCAAAGCCGGACGCGCCCGGTGCCCCATCCGTTTCCACGCGGGTGACGCCGTTGCCTTTGGCTTTCCACCCGGCCCTTGCGTCGCCTTTCTGTTCAACCCCTTCGGACAGGTCGTGATGCGCCGCTGGCTCCTCGCCGCCGTTCGAGCCTTCGCCAATCGCCCGGGCGAGCTGTCCATCCTTTACGTGAACAATGAGCAGGAAGACGTCTTCGAAAAGGTCCGTGCCTCCCTCAGTCGCCTCTCCTCTCGCGGCAATCCCGACGATCCTCGCCCCAATCTGGTCCGACTGTTCCACGGCCCCATCCAGCGATCCTCTCAGGATCGCCTCGCCGACCACCGCATCCTCGCCAACCAGCCCGATGGCGAATACGCCTCTGCCCCCCACGAAGACTGCTCCATCTGGGAATGGTTGTCATAAGCCGTGCTCCCCCTCGTCGCCATTCATGACAGGGGAAATCTGTCATCCTGTTTACAGCTCGATCTCCGTCCCCCGCGCCCTCCGCCGGCGCGGCATCCAAAATTTCGTGGGCCTCGCCCCAATCATGAGGTTGTGTGCGTTTCCTTCACGTGATTCCATCCGTCGATCGCCGCACCGGCGGACCGGTTGAGGCGCTGCGGCAGATCGGCACGCTGCACCAGGAGTTAGGCCACACCATCGAAGCCGTCTCTCTCGACCCGCCTGGATCCCCCGCAGTAGGTGATATGCCGCTCCCCACCCACGCACTGGGCCCCGGCCTCCTCGCCTACGGCTTCAGCCCCAGGCTCACACGCTGGCTCAAAGCCAATGGCCGCCGCTTCGACGCTGCCATCGTCCACGGCCTCTGGCAGTATCCCACCCACGCCGCGCGCGTGGCCCTCTCCGGACACGTCCCCTACTTCGTCTATACCCACGGCATGCTCGATCCCTGGTTCAATCAGAGATTTCCCTTCAAGCATTTCAAGAAGAGTCTCTACTGGCGCCTCCACATGCGCCGCGACCTCGACGAAGCCGCCGGTGTCATCTTCACCTGTGAGAAAGAGATGGAGCGCTCCATCAGCGCTTTCTTCCCCTTCCAGTGGAGGGGCCTCGTCGCGCCCCTCGGCATCGCCGAGCCCCCCGGCGACCACGCCGCCCAGCTTGCCGAAATCCACACGCGATTTCCTCAACTCCGAGGTCGCCGCTTCCTCCTGTTCTTCGGCAGAGTCCATCCCAAAAAAGGATGCGAACTGCTCGTTCACGCCTTCGCCCAGGTTGCCCGGGAAGCCCCCAACCTCCAACTCGTCATCGCCGGCCCCAGCGATGCCCCCTACCTCAACCTCCTTCAGAAAAAACTCACGCAAGCCGGACTCGACAATCGCACCCTCTTCACCGGCATGGTCACCGGTTCACTCAAATGGGGGCTCCTGCGCGGCGCCGACGCCTTCGTCCTCCCCTCCCATCAGGAAAACTTCGCCATCGCCACCATCGAGGCCATGGCAGTCGACACGCCGGTGCTCATCAGCGATAAGGTGCAGATCTGGCCCGACGTCCTCCGCTGCGGAGCAGGCCTCGTCGAACCCGATACCTTCGACGGCACCGAACGCCTGCTGCGAAGGTGGTTGACTCTCCCGGAAGCGGAGCGCGTGAACAGGAAGCACGCCGCGGGCGCTTGCTACCACGAACGATTTACCGCGCGTCAGGCTGGAATCACCCTGCTCCACGAACTCACCGCCCGGCTGCGCAGCCTTCGCGGCAATCTTGAGACAAGCGAGAACCAGCCGACTCCACCCCACGCCGGCACGAATCATTGACCCGCCCCGTCCGGTCCAATAACGAAAAGCCGCGCCTTCGAGGCGCGGCCTTCATCGTTCCAGTCACCAATCCGTCAACCAGTAGGCAGAGCCCGCCAGCTCAACCCCTCCGGTCGTTCGTGCGACCCCATCTCGATACACGTGGCCACCAGGTACTCGTGCGAGGTGGAATCCTCGCGCATCTTCACCCCCAGCATGGAGACGCGTCGGACCTCCCCGTCCCCCCGGCGCAGATGGAAACTCGCCGTCAGCTTGCCCTCCGTCAGGCCACGCTGGATCTCTCGCTGCAGCCCCGCACGATCCTCCGGGTGCACCATCTCCATCCACATCGGCAACGTTCGCATCACCGAAAGATGAGGAAACTCGGGCGAGTACGTCTCTACCGTGCCTCCGTCCGCCGGATCCAGCTTCCACATCCAGCCGCCCGTCACCGCCACCGGCGACACTGCGCTCCGCGCCCGCTGCAGATACCTCTTCCGGAACAGCACGCAGATCATCAGTGCATTAAACAGGTAAACAAATAGCCCGGCCCACCCCGCCCTGCCATGAATCGCAAAGCTGTTGGAAGGCTCCTGCAGCAGAAACTGCATGGGAATCGTCAGCGCCAGCGTGAGCAGCCCCGAGCCAAACCCGCCGAACCACGCCGTCAGCATCACCGCCGAAAGCATAAAACTGGAATGCATGTGCAACCCGCACAGCACAAGAATCCACGACACACCTGACGCCGCGGCGGCAGCCGCCACCGAGCTCCCGTATCGCAACCACCAGGGATGTGTCTCTGGAATCTGAATATTCGGCATAAAGCGGACCTGGGAAATTCCGACAGATGCAAGATGACAGAGCAAGCAGTCGTGCGTCTTGATATGACTCAAGGATATAACCGGATCACTCAATGACTATTCCGCCGAGGTAACCAGATCCATCGAACAATCGTCACCTGCAGCGACCTGGTTCCCACGCGCGCACCTTCGCCTGCGTAGGGCAGAACCGAATTCAAAGGTGAGCAAAACAAGAAAAGCATGGTGGACGCGGAAGGAATCGAACCTTCAACCTGTCGGTTAAGAGCCGAATGCTCTGCCAGTTGAGCTACGCGTCCATGCGTATTAGGCGGGCTTGCGCGCGCGGCCAATGCCGCATGCGCACTAGAGAAATATAACACAGCGAAACCACGCAGCCAAACCACCCCCAAGCGCTCACTCCTCGTCTCAAAACATCATGCAGACAAGCAGAATTGCGCGGAGGTCCCGCATCGCCGTAGTCGCTTCTTCAGAATGTATTCCCGATCTTCGTGCAGTGGCTTAGAACGTAAATGCGAGCCCCGCGCTCACGCTGCGCTGGTCCTGCGCGAACACCAGCAGCGATCCATCCTTGAGCACGAAAGGCCGATCACCTTGCTCCAAAATGTTCCGCATATCGAACATGGCCTCCAGGCTCCGCACACCGTTCCGCCGCAAGCACACCGGCTGCCGCAGGTGAATATTCAGGTAAGGCTCCGCCGCGTCCTTCGCAAACGGGGCCACCCGTGTGACCGTGTTCTCCGGCTGCCAGCGGTAGCTCGCCCGCCACCGGGTGCCTGTTCCATCCAGAGTCCCTGAAAGCGAGATCGAATACATCTGTGTCCGCCGCGGATGCGCTGCGGCAATCAACAGGCCCAGAGGCGTCGGGTGTTGTTCCGCCGGCATCACGAGCGCATCCCCGTTCGCATAGCTCAAGCGAACTGAATTGCCGCTCGCCGTACGCCGCTCCACCGCGGCTACCACTCCCGCCGAGTTGTACTCCGGCCCCGCCGCTCGCAGCAGCCCGCTGGCGTGATCCACCAGCCCTTCGCCGGCTGTATCCAGTCCGTCCACCCCGCCAGGCACCGTTGCCTCGATCACCGGATTACTCAGTGAATCGCGGTAGACCAACACCGACATCCCCGAGGCGTCGGTCTGACGCTCCCAGCTGATCTCCTGGTGCAGTCCATGCTCCAGCCGCAGACTGCCGTTCCTCATCGCCAGCGCCGGCATCGCGGCGTCGCCCGCCGTTTCCCCACCAATTCCCGGAACCGCCGTCGCGACCCGATACCGAACCGTCGAGTCCCCGCCCCGCCATCCCAGCGTCATGAATGGAAGCGCTGCGAACACCGTGTTCGTTCCGCCCTGGGCGAAACGCGCCAGCACCTGCTCGGCGCCGGTCTCTACCTCGAACTCGTCGCCCAGGTTCATCGTCTGCCACGTCCGCATCGCGGCCTCGTCCAACCCTTCGGCTCCGCTCGCCTCAACCTCTGGATGGATCGCCACCGCGGCCAGCGACTGCACCGAACCGGCAAACCCAAGATCCTGCCGGAATCCCAGAGCCGACCGCATCCGGCCATCGGTTCCAGGCGCGAAATCTACGCTCGCCAGCAGCTCGCGGCTGTTGCTCGGCGTCTCCTGCACCTCCACTGAGATCCGCTGGCCGTCCTCACCGAACGAGCCCTCCTGGCCCACCGCCGTCAGCCGCGCCTTCAGCTTCGGCGCTGCGTTGGGACCCTCCGAGACCACCACCAGCGGCCCATCCTCCAGCCACCGCAGCAGGGGGCGGTTCGCCGGCGAGCGCAGCGTCCACGCCCAGTCATCCTTCCGGGCATCCGCACTGCGCGGCTCCGCGGGAAGCCACTGCATCACCTCGTAGAGGGTGTTCAGCGTCAGGTTCACCACCGTGTTCGCGTGGACCCGAACGTTCTCCCGCAAAGACGGAAGAAAGCTCGCGCCCATCGCCTTCACGGCGTACTTGCCGGGCGATACCAGCTCGAATGAAAAATGCCCCTTCTGATTGGTATAGGCGCTCGTGATGACGCTCAGGTCAGGACGCAGGAGCTGCACCATCGTGCCGATCTGGGGGTTGCCCCCCGAATCGCGCACCGTCCCCGTGACCGTGGCCGTCGACGCTCCATGGAGAGGAGCGGAAACCAGGCCGGTCAGCAAGACAAACAACGCGAGATGGACCCTGCGCAATATCACGGTTAACGGTGATCTGGCGGCGTCGCTGGCGATCGTCAAAACATCAATTCCCGCGCGGGTTGCCGATCTCAAGCCGGTTCCCCATCTCGCGCGGCAGATTGCATTCTATTCCACGACAAAGGGTGCCGATTGCGCAATCTCTTGCTTCGAGATTTCATCATTCACTTTGATCGTCACCTTGTACTTGCCCGGCTGCAAACCAGCCATCGGCAGCGTCTTTTCCACGGTCAACTGGTCGCTGTGCGCGCCTAAATCCTTCGAATCGATCTCCTTCTCGAAGATCACATTGTTCGTTGCGCTGTCGACAATCTGATAGGTAACCTTCGCGAGGTTACTCTTGCTCGCCTCGTCGATGCCCAGGTTATACACCTGCATCCAGAAGTTCAGCTGCTGATTCCTCTTGAAATTCACCGGCATCCCCGGCGTCGGCATCACCCGCGGGCAGATCTTGGTGTTCCCGATCACGCAGTTCCCCGCCCCAATCGAGTGCGAATCCACCGTACCCATGTTGTCCGCCAGGATCAGGCTCGAGGTCGCCAGCTTTTCATCGTGGTAGGTCGGCACCTCCAGCCCGCGGCCATAAAGACCCACGTGGTCCGGATTGTGTACGTCCTTGATCGCAATATCCAGCCGGTACAGCCCCGGAAGCAGCGGCAAAGCCTTCCAGTAAATGGACTTCTTGTCGAGGCTCTTCTCCAGCAGCTCCGCCGGCTGCTCGACCTCCACCACGTTCTCGTCCGTCTGCACTGTCTTGTGCGTCAGCGTCGTGACCTTGATCAGGATGTCCACCGTCCCCGTGGCCACGCCGTTCTTGGTCTCGAACGTGATATCCCGGTTCCGGATCTGCACCGTGACAGGCACCAGCACCGTGCTCTCCGTCACCTTCACAAAGTCCGTGCGCACATCGAACGGAAACGGAGGCCCATTCAGGATCTTGTGCTCGCTGATGAACCCCTCCAGATCCTTGAACTTGACCGGAGGCGGCGCAAAAAGCTTCGCGGCCAGCTCGATGCGGTCAAACTCCTTCGAGCCCTGGCTGGCCGCCAGCGGCCCTGTGCCCAGGTTCTCGGTGCCCCCGCGGAAACGATCGGCCTTCTTCGACTGCCCCATCGCCTCCCACTGCGTCAGGCCCATCCCCGGAACATGCTGCAGCGCGTCCTTCTCGCTCCGGTCAATCGTGAAATGGAAGTCCCCGCACTGGCAGGTATCCACAAACTCGATATCGATGTTGTCGCCCACTCCCTCCAGGTAGCGGTAGTGCCACACCTCGAACGGAAATGTCGACGTCGAACCGCCGCCCTCTTCCATCGGACGGTTGTAGGCCCCGCCCGACGGATGCGAGTCGATCGAATCCGGCTTGCCGAATGCAATATAGATATGACCGCGATCCGTCTTCCACCCCGGCTTTCCCGCCGCAAAGTGGTCGTTCGCATACTGAATGCGCCGGTAGTGCTCGTCGCGAAACTCGTTCTCCGGCGAATCCGGATTGGGATTTCGCCGCAGCCAGAAATTCTCGATGAACGCCTCGCGTTCCTCGTCGTTGCTCAGATTCTTGAACGCCTTCCGCTCTTCGTCCGAGATGATGTAGGCCACATCCTGCTCAAGCCAGGTCTTGTACGCCCCGTGCAACTCCCGTTTCAGTTCCTTCTGCGCCTTGAACTGCTCCTCGTCGGATCGCTGGCGTTTCAGCGGATCCACATCCTGCCCCTGAGGCGCTGACGTGGAAGGAGACTGCTGGGCCGGCAGCCGGAACGGGGAGAGAAACGTCAAGCCGCAAAGCATGGCAGCGGCTGGGAAAAGACGGCGGGTGTACATCATTGCCTCGGAAACTCCTGGATTGCCCCATTTTACGAGCCCCGGCACTGCCGGGCAAGACTCCGCCTCTGGAGTTTGCTCCCTGTTGGACTCGTTCCGATCCCGATTGGTCACCGGTCCGTCCCCGGATTTCGCCCGGCTCACCTCCATTTGCCCACCCCCGCCCCGCGCCAGATTGTCACCGGGTATTCACAAAACTGGCGTACCTTGATCTGCGTTTGAGTCCTGCCGCGGCCGCGCTCCGTCCTATGAATTGACGCACTCCCTGTTTTTGTTTTCTTCCGGGTTCTTCCGCTCCCCACAAGCGGGCCCCGGCGCTCCCCCGGAATCGTCTCTCCGCGACGAAGTACGCGGCCCTCCGGGGAGGGGTGCTGTCACAATCACGGCCCCCATCCATTTTCGGGAACCGCGATCGAAGTCTTTGCGTAAACTGGAATGAAGAAACCCTCGGAGCACCACCGACAATGAAGAAAATCCTGATCATAATTGCCGTCCTTGTTGTCGTCGCAGGCCTTGTAACGTTCATGGTCGTGAAACAGCAGTCCGGCTACACCAAGGTCATGACCGCCAAGATCCAGAAGGCGAATCTCTCCACCGTCGTCAGCGGAACCGGACAGATCAAAGCCAAGACCTACGTCGTCCTCGGTGCCACCGCCATGGGCCGCATCACCCACCTCTACGTCAGAGAGGGCGACCACGTGAAGGCCGGCCAGCAGGTTGCGGCCATCGAAAACATCCAGCAGGAAGCCAACGTCGCCGGCCAGGAGGCCGCTATTGCCGCCGGCAATACCGACATCGCCTCCTACGTCGCCGCAGAAAAGACCGCCCAGGCCAACCTCGACCGCGCGAAAGCCGACCTCGAGCAGAAAAAGCTCGACTGGGATCGCGCCCAGGGCCTCTATAAAGCCGGCATCATGGCCAAGCAGGACTACGACGCCAAGAAGGCCGCCTACGACACCGACGTCGCCACCATCTCCCAGAACGAGGCTGCCCTGAATCAGGCCAAGGCACAGACGGAATCCGCCCGCGGCCACCTCCGTACCGCCGAGGCCACCCTCCGCGCCAACAGGGACATGCTCAACCGCACCATCGCCGTTGCTCCCTTCAACGGCATCGTCACCGACGAGCCCGTCCGCGAAGGGGAAACCGTCGTCGAAGGCATCCAGAACGCCCAGGGCTCCACCCTCATGACCATCGCCGACATGAGCGTGGTCACAGCCGAAGTCAAGGTCGACGAGACCGATATCGTCAACGTCCAGATCGGCCAACCCGCCGACGTCACTGTGGACGCTATCCCTGGCAAGATCTTCAAGGGCCACGTCACCCTGGTCGGCGATCAGGCCCTCCTTCGCTCCAGCGGCCTCGCCACCTCCACCCAGACCTCCGGCACCGAAGAAGCCAAGGACTTTAAAGTCGTCGTTACCCTCGATCAGCCCAGCGACGATCTCCGTCCCGGCCTCTCCACCACCGCCAAGATCACCACCGCGCACAAGAACAACATTCTGTCGCTGCCCATCCAGGCCCTCACCATGCACGCGCCGGAGACAGCCAACAATGGCAGCGTTCAGGCCGCGTCCAGCGCCCCCGCCAACCCCAATGAGAAGGAGCAGCAGGGCGTCTACGTCGTCAGCAAGGATGCCCATGGCAAGCTGCGTGTGCACTTCGTGCCTGTCAACACCGGTATCACCGGCGCCACCGATATCGAAGTCCTCTCCGGACTCAAAGAGGGCGACGAGATCGTCACCGGCCCCTACAAAACGCTGCGCGGACTCAAAGACAATGCCCTCGTCAAGCGGGACACGGAAAAGCCTCCCGTTCCGTCCAATAACTCGTAGCCGCAACCATCCGCCCGGCGAACAGAACCGGCAACAAGCAGCATCCAACCTGAAATCGGGAACCGAAGGCTGAAAACTCCGTACAACCGTGTACGGACCTGAAGTGAATCCCGGCGCCCAACCACCGCGGATCACAGAACGCCAGAGGAACACATGGGGACGACGACCTTGGACAGCACCACCACCGAAGTGCTCACGCAACCTGTAACGGCGCCCAGCGGCGACGTGATCGTAGTCGAGGATCTGTGGCGCACCTATGACATGGGCTTCGAACAGCAGGTCCATGCGCTCCGCGGCATCAACCTCCGCATCCGCCACAACGAGTACGTCGCCATCATGGGGCCGTCCGGTTCAGGCAAGTCCACCCTCATGAACCTCATCGGCTGCCTCGACACACCCTCCAAAGGCAAGTACTGGCTCAACAATCAGCTCGTCAGCGAACTCGACGACGACCAGCTCGCCCGCATTCGCAACAAGGAAATCGGCTTCGTCTTCCAGACCTTCAACCTGCTGGCCCGCGCCACCTCGCTGCACAACGTCGAGCTGCCCCTCATCTACAACGGAACCCCCACCACCGAACGCCTCGAACGCGCCCGCAAGGCACTCACCGACGTCGGCCTCGAATCCCGCATGACCCACAAGCCCAACGAGCTCTCCGGCGGGCAGCGCCAGCGCGTCGCCATCGCCCGCGCGCTCGTCAACAACCCCTCCATCATCCTGGCCGACGAGCCCACCGGCAACCTCGACTCCAAGACCGGCGTCGAGATCATGGCCCTCTTTGAAAGCCTCCACGCCCGCGGCAACACCATCGTCCTCGTCACCCACGAGCCCGACATCGCCGAGCACGCCCATCGCGTCGTCCACATCCGCGACGGACAGATCTTCTCCGACGAGCCCTCCAAGCGCTTCCGCCGCTAACGCCATCCCGGGAATAGGCATCGCACCCTATTCCCTATTCCCTATTCCCTATTCCCTAAAAAAAAGGGGATGGTTGGGAGACCAGTGACCGCCATCCCCTCGTGCGTCATACCAGCTCTGTACGCGCACACAAACCCGGCAAAGGGTCGAACGCCTCGATAATTTGCACGCGCGCGGCCACACCACTTCCGGCCCATCTCCCAACACATCATTGGAGATAGGAACGGCCGCCCGAGGGCGGCCGCGTGTCTGCTTGTACGAATCCGGTAAACCTTGTCCATAACCGAACACCGTCTCGGCCTTTGGCCCTTGGTACTTGGCCCTCGGCGTTCGGTACTTGGCCCTTGGCCCTCTTCATACCTGCACCCCCTCTTCCCTTGTCCCTTCGCCCTCCTCGGCCCTCGGCCCTTGGCCCTTGGCGCTGGCCTTCCGCAGCGCCGCCGCCGACAGCAGCGCGATCAGCAGCCCCACCGGAAACGGCTCGAGAAACGTCTGCGCCATATTCACCAGCGGATTGTTATACGCCGCGGCCGCCCGCTGCAGGGCCGCCGTCTTCTCCTGAATCACCGCCGCGCTCGCCCCCGACGCCTTCACCTTCGCGATCTGGGCTGCCGTGTACTTCGTCATAAAGTCCGGCATGAACCCGAAGTACATCACCTCCCACGTCGCGACATAGAACACGCACGTGATCAGCGAAATCAGCAGCCCCACAACAAACGCCCGGCCAAACGTGATCCGCCCCCCGCTTACCTTGTTCCGGTACGACCGGATCCCGAAGTACACCATCAGAAAAGACGCCACAATCGTCGTATACCCCAGGATCAGCGCCCGCTCCGAACTGATCCTGTGCTCCAGCGGAAGCGTGCTCAGCATCAGCGCCGACGCAATCAGCCCGCCCACCACCCCGAACGTCAAAACCGTCTTCTTCATCTCTCCCCCACGTCTTCCATCGACACAACCACCCCCAACCTACCCCGGAACGACGGGCGTCTGTCGTCATGCTTTCGTGTGATTTTGGAGCGAACCCAAGAAAATCATCCGTTCCGGCGACCCTCGGCCCTTGGCCCTGTCTTTTTCACAAGAGCCCCTGCTCCTTGGCCAGCTGCACCGCCTGCGTCCGCCTCTTCGCCCCCAGCTTTTCGAACGCCCGGCTGCAATGGGTCTTCACCGTGTTTTCACTGACAAACAGCGTGCCCGCGATCTCCCGGTTGCTCAGCCCGCGCGCCACCAGCCCCAGGATCTCCATCTCCCGCGGCGTAATGCCCAGCTCTTCGCGCTTACGGTCGTTCCCGCTCGGCACGGGCGCCACACCGGCCGCGACCGGCGCCGGCATCTCCACCGGAACCCGCGCCTCGCGCACGATTACCTCGCGCCGCCGCGCCGCCACACGCGCGCCCAGCCACACGCCCACCCCCGCAAAGGTCAGCGCAATCAGCCCGCCATAAATTTCAAAGGAGTGCTCCAGAATCAAAAACCGGTACTCGATCAGCCGGAGCAAACTGACCAGCACCCCACCCACCACCCCAAACACCAGAACATGTCGCTTCATCCGCTAGAAGCAACATACCACCCTATTCCCTCATCCCTGTTCCCTGCTTTTCGGCGCTCGGCCCTTGGCCCTCGTCTTTTTCACCTGGCCCCGTGCCGCGCGTGCGCCGGATGCCACTGCGTCCGCTCCAGCTCCAGCGTCCGCCGGTGCGTCGCATCAATCTGCCGAAAGATCTCATCCAGCGACGGGTGCAGTTCCTCTTCCGCCAGGAACACCTCGGACGGATTCCGCTCCACATCAATCCCCTGGGCGCGATCCGCTCCGCAGACTCCTCCCACCTCTTCGGTCCGATACAAACGTGCCTCAAGCAAGGCAGTCACGATGCACCTCCGCGCAATCATCATGATCCCGCGCCCACCCCCCCGTCAACGCAAACCATGCCCCCTAACGGCATTTTCAAAATCCTGATTGAGAGAACCTTGCCTGTTCCCTATTCCCTGTTCCCTATTCCCTGTTCCCTATTCCCTATTCCCTGTTCCCTCCTCCCTCAATCCTCCCGCAGCGCCTCCATCGGCTCCACCCCCATCGCATGCCGGGCCGGGAAATAACACGACAGCAGCGCCGCCACTCCCAGCACCGCGCCCACTGTCACAAAGGTCGCGGGATCCCACACGTCCACCGCCACCACCGCCCCGAAGGCCTTCGCCACCAGCAGCGCAAGCGCCACGCCCAGCCCCAACCCGCTCGCAATCATCACCGCCGACTGCCGGTAAATCATGCTGAAGATCGACACGCGCGTCGCCCCCAGCGCCATCCGCAGCCCAATCTCATGCACTCTCCGGCTCACCGCGTACGACACCACCCCGTACAGACCGATGATCGCCAGCGTCAGTCCCAACCCGCCCATCACCGCCGCCAACGACGCTCCCACCTGGTACAGCAACAGACCATTCAGCGTGAACAGCGCCTCGTGCATCGTCTGCACCTGGAAAACCGGCAGTTGCGGCGACAACGCGCGAATCACCTTCTCCGCCTCCGTCCGGATCGCCAGCGGATCCATCTCGGTCCGCACCTGCAGCACCATCAGCGTGTTCCCCTTCACATGCTGCTCATACGGTACATAGAAATAGTTCTGGGTCTTGCCCCCATTGAACATCTGGAACTCGGCGTCGCGCGCAATGCCCACCACCTCCAACCTGCGATCCTTGTCGCTCGCTGTTCGGAAGGTGCGGCCGATGGCGTTCTGGCCCGGCCAGAACTTCTTCGCCGCACTCTCGCTCACAATCGCCACGTCCCGCCCCTGGGAGTTATCGGCGTCCGTAAACCCGCGCCCGGCCACCAGGTCGATCCCCATCACGCGGAAGTACTCCGGCGAGATCACGTTATAGTTCGAGTCGCGATCTGTGGGATTCGCCGGAGCCGCCGCCCCGTCAATCAGCAGCCGGTCGCTGTTCCCGAAATAGCCAAATGGAACAGAACTCGCGCTGCTGGCAGAGCGCACGCCACCCAGCCTGCGCAGACCGGCGAGCATCTCGTCATGCAGTGCACGCGCCTGTTCGCCTTTGACGCCCACCAGGTTCGTATCCACCACAAAGTTCATCACGTGATCCGGCCGGTAGCCCAGGTCCGCCGTCTGCATCGCCGTCAGGCTGCGCACAAATAGACCCGCAATCACCAGCAGCACCAGCGAACTGGCAAGCTGCAACGCAACCAGCCCGTCGCGCAGCCGGTGCCGCCCTCCCGTCACCCCACGGCTGCCTTCATGCAAAACCTGGTTCACGTTGGCCCGCGCGATCCGCACCGCCGGCACCAGCCCCACCACCACTCCCGCGATCACGGCCACGCCGAACGAGTAGAAAAAGAGGCGCCAGTCGAAGTTGAAGTCGAGCAGGATAGGCACATCGGCGTGCAGATCCATGTGGCCAAGCTCCATGCTGCCCAGCATGCCCAGCACCACCCCCAACGCCCCGCCCAGCAGCGAGAGCAGCACGCTCTCCGTCATCATCTGCCGGAACAGCCGGTTGCGCGCCGCTCCCAGCGCCGTGCGGATCGCCATCTCCCGCGACCGCGTCGTCGCCCGCACCAGCACCAGGTTCGCGACGTTCACGCACGCCAGCAGCAGAACCATTCCGGCCAGCGACAGGAATAGCGCCGCAATCACCGCAAGCGCACTCGGGTCGCCCGTATTGATCCTCATGCTCGTTTCCGGGTGCGCCTCGATTGCAAGCTTCTTCTCCCAGTCCGGATACTGCCGCATCAGGCTCTGCGCCACTGGTCCCAGTTCCGCATCCGCCATCTCCCGCGTCACCCCCGGACGCATCCGGCCTTCCACCTGGTAGATCCGGTTTTGCAGCCCCTGGATCAAGTCCGCGGGCGTGTCGATCACCAGCTCCGACAACGGCATGAACGCCGCCATGTCCACGAAGCTCTGCGTTCCGTGGAAGCCCTTGGGGGCGACACCCACAATCGTCATCGGATGGCCGTCCATCGACACGGCCCGCCCCACTACCCCGGGATCGCTGTTGAACCGCCTCCTCCAGTAGTCGTAGCTCAACACCACGACCGGGTCGTGCCCCAGCACCTCCCCCTCATCCCTCCGGAAAAGCCGCCCGACCGCCGGTTTCAGCTCCAGCCCTTCAAAGTAGTTGCCGCTCACGAACCCGGTCAGGATGCGATCCGGCCGCTGCCCCGGCATCGCCAGGGCATCCACCGATAGATCGTACGCAAACACGTCGCTGAACGACTTGCCCGTCTGCGCGCGGATCTCCTTGTACTCCGTCCACGAGAACTGTTGTTGCAGACCCCCGTGGTTCTCCCGGAACGCTACCGTCATAATCTGCTGCCCATTCGGCACCGGCAGTGGTTTCAGCAGCAGCAGGTTCACCAGGCTGAAGATCGCCGTATTCGCGCCCACCCCGAGCGCCAGCGTCAGAACAGCAGTGATGGCAAAACTCGGTGCCCTTCCAAGCTGGCGCAACGCGAAGCGGATGTCCCGGACAAGAATCCCCATGAAGCCTCCAAATCAAGGAATGCTCCCGGATCTGCAACCGCACAGCCAAACGCCCGCACGTCAAAAACGCGCAATTCCTTGAAGATAGCCGCCCGCTTCTATGCGGTCCGTCCGTCTCCTTGTGCGAATTTGACCTAAATTGTCCACTTACGAACACCGCACCCGTTCCCTATTCCCTATTCCCTATTCCCTATTCCCTGTTCCCTGTCTTTCGTCACTTTTCCCGGAACTCCCCGCCACCACCTCGCGTAGCCTGATCATCATGTTGACTGACCTGAAGTCCGCCCTGCGGCAACTCGTCCACTCGCCAGGGTTCACCCTGACGGCCATCGTCACCCTGGCCCTCGGCATCGGCGCCAATGCCGTGGTCTTCAGCGTCCTCAACGCCATCGTTCTGCGTCCCCTCAACCTCCCCAACGCGCAGAACCTCTATATGGTGCAGCGCTTCCAATTCCCCTCTCAGTCCTACCCCGACTACAAGGACCTGCGCGACCGCAACCGCACCTTCGAGAGCCTCTTCGCCACCAACATCATCGGGCCCGTGGGCGTCGACACCGGCGGCAATCCCACCACCGCCTGGCCCGTAGCCGTGACAGGCAACTACTTCGACTCGCTCGGGGTTCAGCCGTATCTGGGCCGCTTCTTCCACGCGCCGGAGGAAAAAGGCGACAGCAGCGCCCCCTTCGTGGTCCTGAGCTACGCCTTCTGGAACAACTACTTCCACGCCGACCGCAGGGTTCTCGGCAGCACCGTCCAGATCAACAAGCACCCCCTCACCGTTATTGGCGTGGCCCCCCCGGCCTTCCGTGGCACTGAGCTCTTCTTCGCCCCCGCCCTGTACTTCCCCATGGCCGAACTGGATCTTGTCCGCGGCTCCAGCAGCAGCAAGTATCGCGGCAATCACTCCGCCTGGGTCATCGGGCGGCTCCGCCCCGGCGTCACCCCGCAGCAGGCTACCGCCGATCTCAACGCCATCGGCGCCTGGCTGGCCAAGACTTACCCCTCCGATGACGACGGCCTCAAGTTCTCCCTTGCTCGCCCCGGCCTGGTGGGAGATATGCTCGGCGGCCCTGCCCGTGCCTTCATGACCGGACTCATGCTCCTCGCCGGATTGATCCTCCTCGCCGCCTGCGCCAACCTGGGCAGTCTCTTCGCTGCCCGCGCCGCCGATCGCTCCAAAGACGTGGCCCTCCGCCTCGCCCTCGGCTCACGCCGCAGTCTCATCCTCCGCCGCATGCTCACTGAAGCCGTCGCCGTCTCCCTCGCCGGCGGCCTGCTTGGACTCATCGGAGGCGTCATCGTTCTACGCCTCCTCTCCGCCTGGCAGCCCATCCCCGATATCCCCATCAACGTTCCCGTCAATCCCGACGTCCGCACCTACGCGGTCGCCCTGCTGCTCTCGCTCGGCAGCGGCTTCCTCTTCGGCATGGTTCCCGTGCGCCAGGTGCTGCGCGCCGATCCCTGGCAGATCATTCGCACCGGCATGTCCAGCACCTCCGGCGGCCGCCGCTTCAACATCCGCGACATTCTGCTGGTCGTCCAGATCGCCATCTGCGCCGTCCTCGTCACCTCGTCGCTGGTGGCCGTCCGCGGCCTGGTCCGGTCGCTCCACTCCAGCTTCGGCTTCGATCCCGGCAATGCCGTCGTCATGGCCAACGACCTTCACATGGCGGGATACACCGAGGACCGCCAGGTTCCCTTCCAGCGCCGTATGCTCGACTCGGTCAGCGCCCTCCCCGGCGTGGCCTCGGTGGGCCTGGTCAGCGATCTCCCCCTCGCCCTGGGCGGCGGCGATTCGTACGTCTACACCGACGCCACCACTGACTTCAAGCCCACCAACTACGCCGCCGACGCCATGAACTACCAGATCTCGCCGGGCTACCTGGCGGCCTCCGGCACCCGCCTGCTCGCCGGCCGCGACCTCACCTTCAGCGATGACAAAAACGTTCCCAACGTGGTGCTGGTCAACCGCGCCTTCGCCGTCAAAGTCTTCGGCTCCATCCAGAAGGCTCTGGGCGGCCACTTCAAATACTGGGGCGACAAGCGCGCCGAGGTCGTAGGCATCGTGGAAGACGGCAAGTACCGCACCCTGACCGAGGACCAGCAGCCGGCCATGTTCTTCTCCTTCCTGCAGCAGCCGACCTCCAGCAGCGTGCTGGTGGTGCGGGCACGCGGCGATGCCTCCCAGCTGGCCGCGCCGGTGATGCAGACCGTGCACGCGCTCGACTCCAGCCTGCCCCCGCAGCCGCGCCTGTGGAGCGAGCAGATGAGCACCGCCCTCTTCCCGGCGCGGGTGGCCAGCGTTGCCCTGGGCGTCCTGGGCCTGCTCGGCGCCATGCTCGCCGTCACCGGCATCTTCGGCATGGCCAGCTACACGGTCAGCCGGCGGCTGCGCGAGCTGGGCATCCGGGTGGCGCTGGGCGCGGGCCGCCGCGAGGTCCTCAAGGCCTCGCTGGGCCGCGCCTTCCGCCTCCTGGCCGCCGGCTCGGTGGTGGGGGTCGTGCTGGGACTGCTGGCCACCAAGGTGCTCAGCTTCATCGTGTACCAGGCCACGCCCAAGGATCCCATCGTGCTGGCCGGGGTCACGGCGACGATGCTCCTGCTGGGCCTGGCCGCGGCGATGCTGCCGGCGAGGCGCGCCCTCTCCGTCGACCCGCTGATGCTGCTGCGGGAGGAG
The DNA here is from genome assembly GCA_008682415.1 of Acidobacteria bacterium AB60. Classification (GTDB taxonomy): domain Bacteria; phylum Acidobacteriota; class Terriglobia; order Terriglobales; family Acidobacteriaceae; genus Telmatobacter. The sequence goes on from VANK01000001.1 coordinate 670,302, forward strand.
TGATCCGCCCGCGCGCACACAATAAAAAACGAGCATCTCTTTTTGGGTGAGAGGGTTGAGCCCAATTCTGCGCGTTTTGCGCGTTGAATGTGATTTGGAACACAGAAAACAGGGTTGAGTGGACAGTGATCCGTGGTCAGAGCGTGCGTTGGGGAGGGCGCATGCGGGCGGACAGGGATCGGGTGCGCACGGAAGCGCGGCCTGGAATTCATGGAGCCTCTCTTCAATGACGAAGCCCCTCCGGGACGCGGGTCCGGGAGGGGCTTCTTTGAACTGCTGATACCAGTATGACAGGTTCGCAGAATTACCCCCCAAGGTTTGGGAGAAATATTTTCTTTGTGGATTGTGCAGTTTACGTTGGTTTTCCACAGGAGGGTGGCTTGACAGGATTTTGGAGCGAACGGGTGGAGAAAGGCGGGTTACGAGTTGCGAGTGTCGCGTCTCGAGTTTCGAGTTGCGAGAGGACAAGAGGCGAGAGGCGAGAGACGAGGGCCAAGAGATGAGGGCCAAGGGCCCGAGTGCCAGGCGCCGGTGCGGAGGTGCCGGCGGGGCGGCGAGACGGCCTGATCGGTGTGTGGCGACAGGCGGGATCCCGGTGATCTGAATCACAGAAGCGACAAACTTCGCCATCTATTCGTGGTGAAAATGTACCACACATGTAGTTTAATTCGGATATTTTGGAGCGTTTTGGTCCGATTTCATCACGTCTGGGGATTGGCGGCAAATCTGAAGAAACAGACGGTTCGAGGGCGGGAGAAGCGCCGGAGGGCCCACGCTCGGAGGGTGCCGTTCCGCGCGGCAATCGTAGATCACTCCGCGCCTGGGTTTGTGGGCCGCGCGGGGTGACTCAGAGGGGGTATGGGAAGGGGGCAGGAATGCCGGGCCTACCCGCCCCGCCGGATGACGCGGAGTTCGCACCGCGGCACAGGGTAGTAAAGATGAGGCTGGATGATCCGGAGGCCAACGCGAAGGGATTGCAATTCGCGCGGCGCTCGTAGGTCACACCGCGCGCGGGTTTGTGGGCCGCGGGGGAGGCTGGCGACGGCTTGAGTCTGTGGCCTGAGGGCGACGGCTTCCTCCGGCTGGAGGGACGGAATTATGAGTTAGTACCTTCCGAGTAGGCGTAACTCGATCGGAATCGTGGAATCAGGCTCCTTCTGCACCCCAACGTTGTTTTCGCAATCGATAGAGTTCCGTCGCCTGGTATTTCTCCCTCCAGAGATGCGCTTCCGCAGCGTCAACCGGAATGCCGAAGGTGCCATCGCGATAGACGTCGGCAAGTAGTCGAATGGCACTCTCGTCTCCCTGGCCTGCTGATTGTCGTAACCACTCCAATCCTTTGATTGGGTCGGCTTGCACACCTTCACCACGCAGGTACATGAAACCGAGACTGTACTGCGCTTCAGCGTGGCCACGCTCCGCTGCAACTCGATACCATTCGGCACCACGAACTGCATCATGCGGTCCCGTCCAGTCTCCTGTAGCGTAGAGAGCGCCGAGATCACGCTGCGCCGCCAGACTTCCCAGCTCACCTGCCCTCAACAAGAGCGCATCGCGTTCCGCGCCTTCACCGTACAAGTGACTCAGCCAATTAGTCGCATCGGGATGGTTGCGCTCCGCGGCTCCTCGCAACAGTCCCTCCATCTCCGCGCGTTTCTGTGACCCCTCCTCGAAGGATCCGAAGAGATAGTAGTAGGCAAGACGGAACTGGGCCTCGATATTGCCCTTGGCAACATGGGGCATCCACAAGGCTTCTAAAGATGACCACTCGCTTTGCTCATCCGCATTCAGGCGCTCTGATTCTTGCATCAGGCGTTTAATCAGTTGTTCATCCATGTCGCAGAAAGAGTGTACCTCTCGCAGATTTCGGGTCCGTTTGCCGGTTGTGAGTGGATCGTCGGCAACTCGGAAGTTACGGGCCCTTGAGGGCCGCAGTCGGAGCTGGAGGGCCCACGCTCAGGGTGTGCCGTTCCGCGCGGCGCTTGTGGATCACTCCGCGCCGGGGTTTGTGGGCCGCGCGGGGGAGTTGACGAAGGCTCGAGTCTGTGGCCTGCCGGCCACCACCCCCCTCGGCTGGCGACGGAGTTATAAGTTTATAAGTTATGACTTACGAGTAGGCGGTCATTCGCCCGGAACTAATTGGAAACCCTAGAATGACGGAATGAACAGGCGAGAACTGGGGTTCCTGCTGGTCGGTCTCGGGATTGGCGTTCTGTTCGCGGCGGCAGCCGTGGTGGAATACGCACTTTGGCTCCATCACATGTTCATCGTTAGGATCACTTGGCTTCCCGCTTCCATCCTGCTCGCGCTTCCCTTCGTGCTCATAGCCGCGGGGATCGCGCTCTCACGACGCACAACTCGGGATCGTAGCGGAGGAATAGGCGGTGACTCGCCGGAACGTCCCTTCAGAGAATAGGCACATGCGTCAATCGCCCACGCTCAGGGTTTGCCGTTCCGCGCGGCGCTTGTGGATCACTCCGGGCCGGGGTTTGTGGGCCGCGCGGGGAGGCTGGCGACGGCTTGAGTCTGTGGCCTGAAGGCCACGGCTTCCTCCGGTTGGGGGGGCGGAGTTATGAGTTAGTAGTTCCGAGTAGGCGGTCATTCAGGAACTATCCCTCTGCCTCGGAAGCTCCGACTCCGCCTTATTCACATTTCCACTTGCGCAGGCCACATTTTCGGCATTTCCGCGCAAAGGAGTTGTGCCCCACTCCGAATGGTCCCCATGCATAGAATCGGTGTGCGCAGCGGGGGCAGCGAAACATGCTCACAGAGAATGACACCGACATTGAAACGACAATGTAGGCACCAAAGGCGATGAAGACCGGCGTTGAGGACGGTAGTCGCAGCGCATGAGCAGTCCAGTTCAGGGTCATGCCGAATGGAATCCAACCGGCAAAGAGTCCCCAGGTCCAGCGGCACCTCCAGCGATGCCGTCGCCAAGATTCCAGGCACGCCCGCTGGGAAGAATCGGCGTCAACGCTCATACGTGAAAGCATTTTAGTTGCTGGCTACTACCTGATTACGGGAGAGAGGTCGGTAAACCGAAAGTTACAGGCGCTCGATGGCCGAGGTCGGAGCCGGGGGCCCACGCTCAGGGTGTGCCGTTCCGCGCGGCGCTTGTGGATCCCTCCGGGCCGGGGTTTGTGGGCCGCGCGGGGGAGTTGGCGCCGGCTTGCGTCCGTGGCGTGAAGGCCACGACTCCCTCCGGCTGGCGGGACGGAGTTATGAGTTAGTAAATTCCGCGTAGCGGTTGACCGCTCGGAAGCCGGCTACCATCGAGTATTCTCCAGAGTGCGATGGCCAAGAACGATACATCTGCAGGTCGGACGCCGGCACGGCAATCTATGGACCCACTTCAGTCTGTGGTTAGAGATTCCCCAAGGCTTACGCGAGCATTCCTGCTGCACGGGGAAAAACTGAAGCCTGTTCAGCGTATCGGCGTCCTATTGATTTCCTCATTTATTCTTGCGGGCGGCGTCATGTGGGCGTCCGATGTTGTCGAAGAGATTCGCACGGGAATCTGGCCAGTCCCGTTCCTAGTGTTGGGGACAATTCTTTGTCTCGCGCTGGGGATAGCAGGAATGATCAACGCTTTTCGATTCAAGCCCAAGCGAGTATGAGTAGAGCTTTATGGCTGATCTGCAAGGGTATTTGGCTTGCTTGGCGCTCATTGATCAAAATGTGGAAGACGGCTGCGGCGGTTTAAACATGAATATGGCCCGAGTCGACGCGTATCCGGAATAGTATCGCTACTCGCAAGTTCGCAAGAGCAACCGCAGATTCTTCGCTACGCTCAGAATGACAGCGTTTAGGGGTAGCGAAGTTCGTGCTTGAGGCGATTGTTTGTGGTTTGTCGCCAACTCGGAGGTCACAGGCGCTCGAGGAGCGCGGTCGGAGCCGGAGGGCACACGCTCAGGGTAGGCCGTTTCGCGCGGCGCTCTCTTGTCACTCCCGCCTGGATCTGTGGGCCGCGCGGAGGGAGTTGGCGACGGCTTGAGTCCGTGGCCTGAAGGCCACGGCTCCCTCCGACGGTCGGGGCGGAGTTATGAGTTATAACTTCCGAGTAGGCGGTGACTCAGCCCGGAACTCCCTGTTGTAGACTCTGGTCGGGAACAGAAGGAGCCGCATTTGCCCACCTCTGAGTTCGCGAAAGAGTATGAACAGCGTCCAGACAAAGAGCTTTTGGAGTTGTGGTCGCAGCGTTCAGAGCTTTTGCCAAACGCAGCGTCCGCGCTGCTCACCGCGCTTCAAACTCGCGGGCTGCGGCATGAAGCTGACCTGATAACGGCTGAGCACGCAGAAAGCGAGGAAGAGCAAGCGAAGAGGCCGCGATATTGGGCTTGGCTCGGCTGGCTGGTGTTCATCCTCTTTCTGTTGCTATTAGCGATTGTCGGACCGCAGAAGGGGCATTTCGGCTGGTAAGCAATCGAAAGCGTCGAGCGTCGCGGACGTATCGTCGCCCATCCTTCTCTTCTCCGTTTCTTCGCCCCCGGCCCGGTGCTCGTGGACCGGCCAAGAGTTTGTTGCTTTACGGACGCCTACATGAACTCGGGAAGCCTCGACCAATCCGGCTTGCGACGCCTCACTGTGTCGACTAAAAGCTGGTGAACCTTCTTCCCTTCTGATTCCTTTCGCTCAGCACTCCTGTCCAAGGCCGTGAGTGTCATCCAGCCTTGAATCGTTGGGTCAGCGCCAGCGTCGATTAGTATCTTGGCCATCTCAAAATTGCAGTTGGCGGCGACTGCACCCAGAGGAGTTTCGCCGATCTTCTCCTCCTCATGTGCATTCACATCAGCGCCTGCTTCGATCAGACATCGAACCGCGTCAATATGAGCTTCTATAGCCGCATAATGAAGCGGAGTTCGGCTCAGGTCCTCGTCAAATGCATTGATTGGTATTCCCTCTTTCAAAAGCGCCTTTAACTCTTCGAGGTCACCCGATTCTGCGGCGCGATGCAAGCGTTCTCTTTCGTACCAGTCGTCATCCATGCAGATCGCCCTGTGACCAAGTGTACGTGCGGTACCACGCAGATTTGACAGGTTCCGGTCGGATTGTCGGCAACTCGGAAGTAATCCCGAAAAACAACTGCGGGTCCTTCGACTGCGTTGATCGCATTCTGCGATCAACTCCGCTCAGGATGACAGATTTGTGGTGAGCGGGAGACTCGAGCTGGAGACTCGTTCGGGGGACGCGCGGGCGCATCGGACACACGGCTCGTCAGGATGACAAATTCTTCGTGAGCGGGAGACTCGCGCGGGAGAGTCGCTCGGGGGACGCGTGGGCGTATCGGACCCACGGCTGCTCAGGATGACAGATTTGTGGTGAGCGGGAGACTCGCGCGGGAGAGTCGCTCGGGGGACGCGCGGGCGTATCGGACACGCGGCTCGTACATGCAAGTTTGACCGGATTCAGACTTCCACAACCTGTATGCGCAATCGTCAATCTTGGGTGGCTTCTGCCACCTCCGCCCGTAGATCGAGCACATTGAGGAGGGAGTCAGGAGGCGCGGGTGGCGGGGGCGAGATGGGAGGGGTTCGCCGCGACGGGGGCGTAGGCGGCGCATTTGCAGCCGGGCCAGTGGCAATGGTGCGCGCTGTGCACCCCGAGGGAGTGGCCGCAGGCACATTGCGTTGGGGGCGAGGACTGCATGGAGTCTACTGTCGCGCAGAGGCGGCGATTTGCCCTGTGACCGGAGTCACGGGGCGAGAGACGAGGGCCAAGTACCGAGAGACGAGGGCCAAGTACCGAAAGAGGAGGGCCAAGTACCGAAAGACGAGGGCCAAGTACCAAGAGCCAAGGGCCAAGGGGCGAGGGGCGAGGGGCAAGCTTGCTGTTTGTGACGGGTGGCGGCGGGGCGTGACCGGCTGCATTGACCCCAGCCGACGGGCAGGAGGAGGCTGAGGGAAGGGTGATACCACACGTATCATTCCTCCAACTCAAGGGGCGCGGCGCACCTCGGCGCTGCGCCTATTTTTTTTGGAGCAGGGATTTGGGAACAGGGAGCAGGCGACAGTGGTCAGCGATCAGGGCAAGGCCGCAGTGGGCAGTGGGCTGCGCACGGTCCGCGAAGTTCTGGGGGAGCGGGTGAGGATGCGTGGGGTTCTGGCACCGCGAGGGGCTCTCCGCGGCGCCGTGTGAGTGGAGTTAGCGGGTGACGCGCGCGGGGGCGGACTCCTGCGCGGAGGACTCGTTTGCCAGGGGCTCGATGGCGAAGAAGGGCACCTTCTCTTCGATCTCGTGCTGGCCGGAGGTGGACATCAGGTCGGCGGTCATGCGGCGGGTGTCAAAGTGCAGCACGATATAGGTGCCGGGCTGGCCTTCGATACGCACGCGCTGGCCGATCTTGGGAGCGTCAGGAAGTTTCTTGGGAGGAAACAAAAAGTAAAAAGAACGAGACACGACCCATCCTGGGGGGGAGAATTCGCGACGCACGTACTCGGGACTCACTTTTGCCGCTTGCTGGAGAAGGATGCAGGGGAGAGGAATGGGTTTGTTTCTCGGTTCAAAACGCGGCGGCGTCCAAAAATATCGCAAGCTGGGACTACGAAGCGGCCCCCGTTCTTCAGCCGGGTTCTGCGCCGCGCGGGTATGAGTGGGCGCCGGTTCCTTCCCCCGTGTGCCGGTTCCCCGTCCGGGACGGAGGCGCCCGTCTGTCTGAGATTTGTGCGGTCCACAGCAGGGCAAGATATTTTACTGCGTTTGCGGTAGGTTGACAGCAGTTCAGGCGGCCTTGTTCAGGGGGGAGCTGGCAGCCGGCTCAAGCTTGCCGCGGTTGTGAAGCCCGTGGACGTGGGTGAACTCGGCGCCGTAGTAGAAGATCTGCGCGGAGTAGTAGACCCAGATGACGAGCACAACGAGAGACCCGGCGGCCCCGTAGCTGGAGGCGGTGGAGGACATGCCGAGGTAGACGCCGAGCAGGGCCTTGCCAATCACGAAGAGGATGGCGGTAAGGGAGGCGCCGACGCGGACGTCGCGCCACTCGACGGTGCAGGCGGGGACGTACTTGAGGATGGCGGCGAAGAGCAGGGCGATGCCGACCAGCGAGACGAGGTTGTTGAAGATTTCGAGGAGGATGGGAGGGATGGGGAGGAGGTGGCTGAAGAACTGGGAGATGGCGGTGAGGGCGGCGCTGACGACGAGGGAGACGAGGAGGACGAAGCCGACGGCGAGGACGAGCCCGAAGGAGAAGACGCGTTCCTTGAGCATGCCGCGGATGCCGGAGGCGGATTTGGGATCGACGTTCCAGATGAGGTTGAGGTCGGCGCGGAGTTCCTGAAAGACCCCGGAGGCGCCGACGATGAGGGTGATGAAGCCGGCGAGGGTGGAGAAGATGCCGCTCTTGTAGTGGCGTCCGCTTTCGAGGATGGACTGGATGGAGACGCGCCCCTGCCATCCGACGAGCTGCTGGACCTGGTCGAGGAGGTGGGCCTTGGCGTCGCTCTGGCTGTAGAGGAGGGAGATGATGGAGACCGTGAGGATGACGAGGGGGGAGATGGAGAGGATGGTGTAGAACGCGAGGGCGGCGCCGAGGCGGCTGGCGTTGTGCTGGTTCCAATCCTCGAAGCTGCGGCGGAAGAGGAAGGCGAGGCGTTTGAGGTCCACTGCGGGTCTCCGAAGGGGCTGGCATGCCCTGGGATTTGGATGCCGGGGTGGCGGGCGGACTGTTGCCTGGAGTGCCGGGGGGGGGGTGGGGTTCATGTTTCCGGGGTGTGCGCCGATGAAGCAGGTGTTGGCCGGAGTGGTGAAAAACGGGCCACAGGGAGGCGCATCGCGACGGGCCGGACGTGGGGATGTCGCGATCGACGGTGGGTCCTGTGGGGCGGCCGGGGCAGGAGGCGCGCGGAGAGTGATGGAGAACGCTGTGCAGTATGAATCGCCGGTTTGCCTGGCGAGGCCCGCGCTGGTGGAGATGGAGCGGGGCGGGTTTCCGGTAGCGGGAGTGAGCGCGGCTTGGCGCAAGCTTTTGCTGCAGGCGGAGATGGCGGGACCGCATGTGCAGGTGGCGGCGATCGAGGGGGAGCCGGGGTCGGGCAAGCAGACGCTGGCGCGGTATCTTCTGGGTCATTCCCTGCTGGCGGGGTCGCCGTTCCGGCGGCGGGATGCGCGGGAGTGGCTGCTGACGGATCTGGATCCGGGGACGATGGCGGGGTTTACGTATCTGGACCGGGTGGATCTGCTGGCGGGGCCGGGACAGGGGTTGCTGCTGAGCGTGCTCAAGGGGCTGCAGGACCGTCCGCTGGGGAAGGTGCTGCTGGTGGCGTCGTCGCTGACGCCGCTGCGGCAGATGGCGGGGCAGGGATTGCTGATGCCGGACCTGGCGTTCCGGCTGACGGCGGTGCGGCTGGCGATTCCGCCGCTGCGGATGCGGCGTGAGGATATTGGGCCGGTGGCACAGGCGCTGCTGGAGTCAATCTGCGGGAGATACCAGCATCGACCGGTGACGCTGGGTCCGGGGGCCCTGAGCAAGCTGCTGCAGCACGGGTGGCCGGGGAATGTGCGGGAGCTGGCGTGCGTGCTGGAGGCGGCGCTGCTGGAGACCGAGGATGGGGTGATCCGGCCGGGCGACCTGTCGTTTTCAGGGGGCGAGGCGGGCCACGCGGAACCAGCAGGCGAGGCTCCGCCGCGGGAGCTCAACCTGGATGAGACGATCCGGCGGCATGTGCAGTATGTGCTGGACCTGAACCGCGGGAACAAGCTGCGGGCGGCGCGGCAGCTGGGGATCAGCCGGTCGACGCTGTACCGGATTTTGGGGAACGAGGCGGTACTGTCGCACTGAGTCGGGCCGGGGGAGGGCTTAGGTCAGGCTTGCGGGTCGGGTTGCGGGTCGGGGGGAGCGGCGGGGAGAAGGATCTCGACTTCGAGGCCGTGGGGGGAGCGGTTGCGGGCGCAGATGGAGCCGCCGTGGAGGTGGATCACGCGCTCGGCGATAGCGAGGCCGAGGCCGACGCCGCCCGACTGGCGGTCGCGCGCGTTCTGGACGCGGTGGAAGGGCTGGAAGATTTTGGCGAGCTCGGCTTCGGGGACGCCGGGGCCGTCGTCGCGCACGGTGAGACGGAGGAAGGGGCTTCCCTGGCGGTCTTCCGATTCCAGATCGATCTCGATGGGAGTCTCGCCGGTGCCGTAGCGAACGGCGTTGCGGATGACATTTTCGAGGGCGCTGTAGAGGAGTGGCTCATTGGCTCGGACGAGGCAGGTGTCAGGGGAGGACTCGGGCACGTGCAGGCGCAGGGATCCATGGCGGCTGCGGGCCTCGAACTCGGCGTTGCGGACGATGGCGGGAAGGAGTTCGGCCACGTTGACGGAGGCCATGGGGAGGGGGGCGGCGGAGTTGCCGAGGCGGGCGAGGGTGAGGAGGCGTTCGATGAGGTTGTTGAGCTGGGCGAGGTCGTTCTCCATTTGATCGAAGGCGGGGTCGCTGCCTTTGCGTTCGCGGCCGAGGTCGAGGGCGACGGTGAGGCGGGCGAGGGGGGAGCGGAGTTCGTGGGAGACGTCGGTGATGAGCTGGCGGAGCTGGTTGACGAGCTGTTCGAGGCGGGCGGCCATGGTGTTGAAGTCGCGGGCGAGGTCGCCGAGTTCGTCGTTGCGGGATTCGATGCGGGGGGCGGCGCGGGTGGAGAGGTCGCCGGCAGCGAGGCGCTGGGAGGCCTGGCGGATGCGAAGGATGGGGGTAGCGATCGAGAGGGTGAGCAGGTAGCAGATGAAGCCCGAGACGAGCAGGGCGACGCCCCACTGGCTGAGGATGTGGAGGGGGTCGATGCCGAAGGCGGCGCGGGGGCCGGCGGGGAGGTCGGTGACGTAGATGTAGTCGCGGCCGGAGGAGCCGTGAAGACGCTGGGCGATGCGGGCCATGCCATAGCGCATGGCGAAGACGGAGGGCTGTCCGGCGAGGACGCTGCTGACCATGGAGCTGAAGGTTTCACAGCGGGCGCCGGCGAGGGGGTGTCCGGCGCTGTCAAAGAGGCAGGCGCGCAGGTGGGTTTCGCGTTCGAGGCGTTCGACGTAGGCGGAGGCAGCGGCGGGGCCTTCGTGGTCGGCGGCAGCGACGGCGATGGTGCCGGAGAAGGCGGCGGTGCGGCTGAGGGTGGAGCGCCACTGGGAGGGGACGCTGTGGGGTCCGAGGATGAAGGTGAAGAGGAGGGCGACGCCGGTGACGATGACGGTGGCCCAGAACCAGAGGAAGATCTTGAAGAAGAGGCTGCCGACGCCGAGTTTCATGGCAGCTCCGTGCGCGCCACGAAGAGGTAGCCGGAGCCGCGGACGGCCTTGATGCGTTCGCCGTGGGACGCGGGACCGAGTTTTTTGCGCAGGTTGGAGACGTGGACGTCGATGACGCGGTCGAAGGGGCCGAGCTTGCGGCCGAGGACGGCGTCGGTGAGGTGTTCGCGGGTGAGGACCTGTCCGGCGTTTTGGAGGAAGACTTCGAGGAGGCTGAACTCGACGCTGGTGAGGTTGAGGGGTTGATCGAGGAGACGGACTTCGCGAGCAGCGCGGTCGAGGCGGATGTCGCCGCTGTGGAGATGAGCGGGGAGTGCAGCGGGGCGGGCGGCGCGGCGCAGGATGGCGCGGATGCGGGCGATGAGTTCACGGGGGTTGAAGGGTTTGGGGAGGTAGTCGTCGGCGCCGATCTCGAGGCCGATGATGCGTTCGACGTCGTCGCCGCGAGCGGTGAGGATGAGGACGGGGACGAGGGAGTGCGCGCGCAGGCGGCGGAGGAGGTCGAGGCCGCCGATGCCGGGCAGCATGAGATCGAGGACGATGAGGGCGTAGTCGGGGGAGAGGGCGCGCTGCAGGCCGGTTTGTCCGTCGTGCACGGCCTCGAAGGCGAATCCTTCGGTGCTGAGGCGTTCGCGGAGCAAGCGGCAGAGCTCGATGTCGTCGTCGATGATGAGAACGCGATCCACGCGGCCGGGGCCCACTCCTTCCCTGCATACTAGAACAACTTTTCGTAGAGGATGACGGGCTTTACCGATCTTTACATTGCGTGATGTGCTGTGTCCGAGCTCTGAACTCTATGAGGCGTGCTCAGGTGAATCGCACGAGGTTGCGTTCGTGCTGTCCCACCCTAAACACGATGAAGCCGTGTTTAGGATGGGGCACCCCAAGGCGTCTCGAGCGGCTTTACAAGACTTCACGGAACTTCGCCAATCTTTATCGCGCGCGCTTCACTACGGTGCTGGAATCGACGTGTGGCAAGGAGGTGTACGCATGAAGCGATGGATCGGGATCTTGAGTGTGGCGCTGCTGCTGGTGATTGCGGGCGTCGTGATGGTGCGGGCGGACGAGGGTGGATGGCGCGGGTGGCACCACCGGGGATGGGCGTTTGGGGGAGGTCCGCTGGGCATAGTGGGGCATGCGCTGAACCTGAGCGATGCCCAGCGGGCGCAGGTGAAGACGTCGTGGGAGGGAGAGCGGCCGGTTGTGGCTCCGCTGCTGAAGGAATTGGCGGACGAGAGCCGGGAGATGGATGCGGCGACGGCGAAAGGGACGGTCGACGACGAGCGAGTGCGCGAGATTGCGGGGCGGCAGGGACAGACGGTGGCCAAGCTGCTGGTGGAGAAGGAGCGCTTTCGGGCAAAGGTGTACAACGGCGTGTTGAACGATGAGCAGCGCGCGAAGGCGGATGCGTTCGCGAAGAAGTGGCATGAGCGGCTGGAAGGAATGGCGAACCGCATGAGCGGCGCGGATCTGCATCCGTAGAGAATCGCATTCGCAATGGATGCGCTGCAGAGGACCAGCGGGCAGCGACTCACAAAATCTTTGGCAACGGAAGGTGGCTGCGCAGGCGGCGAGGGAGCCGTGCGCCTGCCGCCGTGGAGGAGACGATGAAACGGATGAGCGTGGCGGGAATGGTAGTCGCGGCGATGGCCGCGGTGGCGGGAACAACGGCTGCGGCGCGCGGGCAGAGTGCGGAGGAGCAGTTGAAGGCGGCGTTCGCGCTGGAGCGGGGCGGCAAGCCGGCGCAGTCGGTGGCCGCGGTGCAGCAGCTGCTGGAGGCGCATGTGCTGAGCCCGCAGCAGACGGGCAAGGCGTGGAACGTGATGGGTCTCGCCTACGAGGATGAAGACGAGCTGCAGGAGGCGCGGCGCGCATATGAGGAGGCGATCCGCATTCTCGAAACGCTGCCCAACGAACGCGACTACGCGATGGCACTGGACGGGCTGGGCGGAGTGTACGTAACGATGCGGGAGTACGAGGCCGCGGATAAGCTGCGCACCAAGGCTCTGGGGATCTATGAAAAGGCGGGAGACCATCAAGGGATCGAGGAGTCGTCGATCGACCTGGCGCTGAGCGCTTATCGGCAGAACCGGGTGCGGCGGGGGGATGAATTCCTGGCGCGGGCGGTGAAGGAGGAGCGGAAGGTAGCGGCGCCGGACAAGGATGATACGGCCGCGCTGCTGTCTCTGCAGGGGTGGAAGGCGTGGCACGACGGGGACGAGTCGGGGAGTGTGAACCGCTACCGGCAGGCTCTGGAGCAGTGGCGGCAGCTGCATGGCGACGCACATCCGACGACCGGATGGGGATACGTGCTGCTGGGAGATGCGGAGGCCTCGGCGAACCACCTGGACGCGGCGATGAAGGATGTCAAGAAGGGATGGGACATTTTGGAGCAATCGCTGGGGAAACAGAACCGGCATGTCTTGCTGGCGCAACTGGCGTATGCGCGGGTGCTGGAGGCAAGCGGGTCGCGGGCGGAGGCCGCGCGGCTGAAGGCGACGGCGGAGTCGCTGCTCACGGACGACAGCCGGCGGCAGTGCATGGGGTGCTCGATCAGCGCCGTGGCGCTGCGCTGAGGCGGGAAGGGCGAGAGGGCGGCGGGCTTTTCATTCCCTGTGACGAAGCGGTGCGGAACGGGGGGAGTTGGCGGCGCGGTGAACTACACTCGTGGGAAGAGATCTTCCCTTCGAGGACGTGTTCATGCGCCGCATTCCCCTGTCTGCTGCTTCCCTTCTCTTCTTGTGTTTCCTCCCCGCCGTCGTCGGCCCTGCGCAGTTACGGGCGCAGGCGGATGCGAAGCCAGAGCCTGTGGAGGACCGGCGGAAGGCTCTGAATGCGCTGTTCGATCAATACTGGCAGGCGTTCCTAGAGGCGCATCCCGAGTTCGCGTCGTCGATTGGAGACAAGCGCTACAACGACAAGACCATGGACTATTCCGTGAAGGCGGTGAACGCCTGGCTGGCACGCGAACAGGACTGGATGCTGAAGCTGGCGGCGATTGACACCGCGGGAATGACGGAGGCCGAGAAGAGCAGCCGGGAGATGCTGCTGCGGGATCTTTCGAACGATATCGAGGGCGCGGATTTCAAGGAGTGGGAGATGCCGATGAACCAGATGGGCGGCATCTATTCGGCGTATCCGCAGCTGGTGGAGGAGCTGGACTTCAGCGGGGTGAAGGATTACGACGACTGGATTGCGCGCCTGAAGGCTTTGCCGGATGCGTTCGACCAGACGATTACGAACATGTCGATCGGCGTGGAGGACCACCGTGTTCCGCCGAAGTATCTGCTGGAGAAGACGCTGACGCAGGTGAAGCAACTGGCGGAGCAGAAGGCGGAGGAGTCGCCGCTGGGGATGCCTCTGAAGAAGTTTCCCGCATCGATTTCCGCTGCTGAGCAGGAGCGGATCAAGACGGAGATGCTGGCGGTGATTGCCAAGCGGGACCTGCCGGCGTACCAGCGGCTGGCGCGATACCTGGAGGTGAGCTATATCCCGGCGGGAAGGACGGATCCGGGGATCTGGGCGCTGCCGGATGGGGTGAAGTATTACCAGTACCTGATCCGCACTGCGATTACTACTGATTTGACGGCAGAGCAGATTCACCAGATCGGGCTGGATGAAGTGAAGAGGAACGAGGCCGAAGAGCTTGCTGTCGCCCAGAAATTGGGCTTCACGGATCTGAAGAGTTTCTACGCTAGTTTGAAGAGCAATCCAAAGTTGCATCCCGCGGGCCGGGAGGCGCTACTAGCGGCATACCGCTCTTATTTGACGCCAATGCAGGCCAAGCTGCCGCAGCTTTTTGGGACGCTGCCCAAGGCCCCATTCGAGGTGGCCCCGGTCCCGGATTATCTGGAGAAGTCCTCAGCGGCGGCCTACTACGAGCCGGGCACTCCAGACGGAAAACGCCCCGGGAGGCTGCGAATCGATACGTATAACGCTCCCGACCGTAATCTGTTTGAGGTAGAGAGCATTGCGTATCACGAGGGAATTCCCGGTCACCATATGCAGTTCTCGATTGCTCAAGAGATGTCCGGCTTGCCGGAGTTCCGCAAGTACGACTTCTTCCCGGCATTTAGCGAGGGATGGGCACTCTATTCCGAGAGGCTCGGGAAGGACCTGGGGCTGTACCAGGATCCGTATTCGGACTATGGGCGGCTGGAGAATGATCAGTGGCGCTCGATCCGGCTTGTGGTGGACACGGGGGTGCACGCGAAGCACTGGACTCGTCAGCAGATCGTCGACTTCTTCCACGAGCATTCGTCCGTGTCGGAGACCGATGTGCAGGCGGAGACGGACCGCTACGTTGCGTGGCCAAGCCAGGCGCTGGCGTACAAGGTGGGGCAGCTGAAGATCCTGGAGCTGCGCGACCGGGCGAAGAAGGCGCTGGGAGAAAAGTTCGATATCAAGGGGTTCCACGACCAGGTGATCGATGCCGGAGCGATGCCGCTGGACATGCTGGATGCGCGGATCAATGCGTGGATCGGGAGACAGTGATCAGTGATCAGTGTTCAGTGATCAAGAGACGGGGTTGCGGGTATTCTGGTTGCAATGATTCCGGAAGTTTGGCAAAGGGAACAACATGGGTGAGATAGCGATTGAGATACCGGTGACGCCGGCGCAGTTGCCGCATGTGCGGGTGGCGGTGCTGGGTGCGGGCAAGATGGGCGGCATTCTTCTGCAGGCGTTTTTGAAGCAGAACCTGTTTGCTCCGGAACAGATTCATGCGACGGTAGCACACGCGGAGCGCGCGCTGGCGCTGAGCACGCAGTGGGGGGTGGACGTAGGAACAGACAACCTGGAGGCAGCGCGGCAGGCGGAGTTGATTCTGCTGGGGGTGAAGCCGTTCCAGGTGCCGGAGCTGATCGCGCAGATCAAGCCGGCGCTGACGCCGGAGAAGACGATTGTGTCGTTTGCGGCGAGCGTGAAGACGAGCGCGATTGAAGAGGCGGCGGGGATGGGAATCGCGGTGATTCGCGCGATGCCGAATACGCCGTCTGCACTGGGCGCGGGGGCGGCGGGGCTGTGCAAGGGCCGTTTTGTGAAGCCGCAGCAGATGGAGCTGGCGCAGCGCATCTTCGAGACGGTGGGCCGCACCGTGGTGGTGGACGAGAAGCACATGGACGCGGTGACGGGGCTGTCGGCATCGGGGCCGGCGTATATCTACATCATTATTGAGGCCCTCGCGGAGGCGGGCGTGAAGGTAGGCCTGCCGCGCGATACGGCGACACAGCTGGCCGCGCAGACGGTGTTTGGGGCCGGCAAGATGGTTCTGGAGACGGGATATCATCCGGCGCTGCTGAAGGACGCCGTGACCACGCCGGCGGGATGCACGATAGACGGCATCCTGGAGCTGGAAGAGGGCGGTTTGCGCGTGACGCTGATCAAGGCTGTGATGCGCGCAACGGAGCGAGCGAAGCAGTTGGCGGCGGGGTGAAGGACAGTGGTCAGTGGTCAGTGATCAGTGGTCAGTGAACAGGGGTCAGGGACGCAGTTGAGCCAGAGAGGCGTCGAGGGCAGCCTCCCATTTGGGGAGATGGACGCGGAAGCGTGCGGCGAGCTTCTGGTTGGAGAGCACGGAGTTGGCGGGGCGCCGGGCGGGGGTCGGGTACTGGTCTGAGTTGATGGGGGCGACCTCCGGCGTTTTGGGGAGGAGGGAGCCGGCCCGGGCGAAGATCTCCTGGGCGAAGCCGTACCAGGTGGTGGCTCCAGCGCAGGTCATGTGGTAGATGCCGGAGTAGTCGGGGGGTGTACCCGCGGCGCCGGACGAGACGCTGTCGACGATGGTGCGGGTGGCGTCGGCCAGGGCGATGGATGTGGTGGGCGCTCCGGTCTGGTCGTTGACGATGGTGAGGCGGTCGCGTTCCGCGCCCAGGCGCAGCATGGTGAGGAGAAAGTTCTTGCCGTGCGGGCCGTAGACCCACGATGTCCGAAAGATGAGGTGTTTGCCCCCGACAGCGGTGATGGCGCGCTCTCCGGCGAGCTTGCTGGCGCCGTAGACGTTGAGCGGGTTGGTCGGATCCGTCTCGAGCCAGGGAGAGTCTTTAGAGCCGTCGAAGACGTAGTCGGTGGAGTAGTGGACGAGGAGGATGTCGCGGGTGCGCGCCTCTTCGGCGAGGATGCGGGGGGCTTCTGCATTGATGGCGAAGGCGGCGTCGCGATCCGATTCGGCGCGGTCGACGGCGGTGTAGGCGGCGGCGTTGAGGATGAGGTCGGGTGCGGCGTCGCGTACGACGGTACGCAGTGCGTCGGGGTGGGAGAGGTCTGCCTGGCGGCGGTCGAGCGGGATCAATTGAGCGGCATCCGCGAAGGTGCGTTGCAGTTCGCGGCCGACCTGCCCGGAGGCGCCGAGGATCAGGACGCGGCCGAGCCGGCTCATGGGAGCACTCCGGCCAATGCTGCGGGAGAAGTCGGTTTCATGAGGGGAGAGCGAGAATTCACCTTCTCATCATATCGGCGGCCGCCTGGGCCGGCGACGGGTTGGACGCGGGGGCGCACGGTATCCTAATGATGTTGGTTGGCACGTGGGCTCGTGCTTGTGGCAGCGGAAGGAAGTTGAGCATTGGTTGAGATTCATTACCACCTGTTGTTCGGCGTTGACGACGGTCCCCGGACGCTGGAAGATTCGCTGGCCCTGGCCAATGCGTCGGCCGCCGAGGGTGTCACGCATATTGTGGCGACCCCGCATTCGAATCACGAGCACCGTTTCGATCTGGCGGGAAATCGGGAGAAGCTGGAGCGGCTGAACGAGCGGCTGGAAGGCCGGCTGACACTGGGTCTGGGGTGCGATTTTCATCTTTCGTACGAGAATCTGGAAGATCTGCGACGGGATCAGTCGAAGTACACCATCAACGGGAAGCAGTATTTATTGGTGGAGTTTTCCGATGCGTCGATTCCGGCGGTGACGAGCGAGATTTTGTACGATTTGCAGCTCAACGGGCTCTTGCCGATCATTACGCATCCGGAGCGCAATCCCATCCTCGTGCAAAATCCGCGGCGGCTTGCGGACTGGATCCGGGGGGGGTGCCTGGTGCAGGTGACGGCGGCGTCGCTGACTGGCAGATTCGGCCGGCGGGCCAAGGCGATGTGCTTCGACCTGATCCAGAAGAACTGGGTGCACTTTATTGCGAGCGATGCGCACAGCATGGGAGGTCGTCCGCCGGCGATGCGGGAGGCCTACCAGGTTCTGGAGCAGGAGTTTGGCAGGGACACCGCGGAGCGTCTTTGCGAGCGCAATCCGCGGGCCGCGTTTTACGGAGAGCTGCTGGAGTTGCAGCCGGAGCCGCTGGCCATCTACGAAGAGGCCCAGCCGGCGCGGCGGGGGTTCCTGAAGGGCATCTTCGGACGGTAGAGGATGCCCGCAGGGGAAGCCGCTATTAGTAGTGCGCCTGGAAGGTGTAGGTGAGACCTACGCCCAGGCCGTTGGGCGTGAGTCCGCGGGTGCCGCGCGATCCCTGGAACGAGGGCCAGATCTGGTACTCGTACTGGACGCGGAGCTTGAGGCTTTCGGTCAGGCGCGGCTCAACCTGGAGCGCGGGATTAAACATGAAGTGCGATCCGTCGCCGGGACCGTATCCCTTGGGAATGGTGATGGAGCCGATGCCCACCAAGGCGTTGCCCGAGATGGTGTAGCGCGGGCGGGCGTAGATGCGGACGTTGGGTCCGATGCCATAGGTGTATTCCTTCAGCGAACCCGAGGGAAGCTGAACGCCGTGCCAGGCCAGCCAGCGCGCGTCGGCTTCGAGGCCGATGCGGTTCCACACATTGTTAACGCCGGCATAGGCTTCAAAGCCGTAGAGGTGGCGATCCCAGCAACTCACGGGAGAGTCGCCGGGGCATCCCCAGTCGGGGTTGGCGGTGGTGGGCATCACGCCCACGTACTTGGCGCTTGCCGTGTAAGCGGCGGGCTGAATCTGGGCATTCAGGGCGCTCACGAAAGCAGCGATGAATCCGAGGACAATCAGGCTTCTCTTAAATGCCATTGTTGCTCCTTCGATGTGGCCGTCCGATACCAGTCACGCCGCAGCGCGCCGCATTCCGACGCTCCCCGGTTTGCGGAGAAAGTCATCGGTTTCCAGGGATCTGGAAGCATGCACCAGGCGTGTGGGGATGGTTACAAGTGGGTAAATTGTCGCATGGAAGCAGCAAACAAGCTTGACGCCAGTCAAGTTGGGCGTCGCACCGACGCCAGTACGCCAAAGGGAGGGGGCGCGCGGTCACCACGCAGGCGCGGGTCAGGACCTTCGAAGGAGGTACGCCGGAGTTACGGCTGGCTGGGAGGGATCAGCTGGCGGTGAATCGAAATTGGGGCGGAGACCGGAGCTCCGCGAGAGGCTCCGGTCTGCTCTGCCAGGCCTAGTACACCCTGGAATGGATGCGATAGGTGACGCCGACGCCGAAGCCATTGGGGGTGAGGCCGTGGTTGCCGAGCGCGCCGGAGAAGGAGGGCCACATCTGGTACTCGTACTCGTAGCGCAGGGTGAGTGCTTGAGTGATCCGTTGATTGATGTGGACGCTGGGGTTATAGACGAGATAGTTGCCCTGACCGGGGCCGTAGCCTTTGGGGATGGTGATGGATCCGACGCCGACCAGAAACTTGCCGCCGGCGGAGAGACTATGCCAGGTATAGAGGCGGAAGGTGGGGCCGATGACGTAGGTGTTCTCGGCCAGATTGCCGGTGGGCAATTGAACACCGCGCCAATGGAGCCAGCGCGCCTGGCCTTCGATGCCGACGCGGTTCCAGATATTGGCGACCCCGGCGTAGGCTTCGACGCCGAACAGCTGGCGGTTCCAGCAGCTAACCGGAGAGTTGTTTGCGCAGCCCCAGTCGGGGTTGACGGTGGTGGGAAGCGCGCCGACGTAGACGGTGCTGGGGGTCAACGCAGCCGGGGAGGTTTGGGCAGACAGCCCGCCGACGAAGGCGGACTGCAGGAGAGCGAGGAGAAGAGTTTTTTTTACTTTCATAACTGCTCCGACGAGAAACAAACTTGCGTGAATCGCCACGCGAACGCGGTGAGACCGCCCGAGTCTTCCTCGCCGGTCCGCCTCACCAGCTTTTTGGTTGGCCTCCCAAGGTGTACATCGCTCCAAAGCTGAAGCCGTTTGGGTTGAGGGAGTGGGGTCCGAAGAGGCGAGGCCAGAACTGATATTCGTAATCGGCGCGAACGGAGAGGCCCCGGAATGCCTGGACCTGCAAGCCGCCGCCGGGGGCGTAGACGGTACGGGTGTCGTGGGTGTAGGTACGGGGCGCGATGGGCAGGGGGCCGAAGTCGATGCTGCCGAAGCCTACGAGGTACTTGCCATACGGCTGCACTCTTCCGAATCTGCGGGAGGTGTAGCTGAAGCCGCCGAGGGCGGTGTCCTGACGCATGCGAGGCACGCCGGCGGGGAGGCCGCTGTTGATATCACGTCCTTCGATGTCGAGGCCGAGGCCGCGCAGAACTTTGGGGGTGTAGGGGATGCCGGTCCAGTCAAGCCAGGCAGTGGTTCCGGACATTCTGCGGCCCGGTCCCCAGTCGATGGAGAAGTCGGATCTGCCGACGCCGAAGGCAATCGGCATACGTCCCCGTTCGCTGGCCGCGGGGACCACCTGAGAAAAGAGTGGAAGCGTTGCTGCGATGAGAACCGCAAAGACCAAGAGCTTCAAGCTACGCAATGACACCATGCCGCATCTCCTATCTAGTAGTCGCCGTGCTGCGGCCGAACCTTCAATGCCCCAGAACTGAAGAACAGCAAGGCGAAGGGCCTTTTCGACAGCCATAGATTGCTACCTCGACCAGTACACATATGCCGAGCTGAAACAGGCCGGAAGGTTATGCGGTTTCCCGGGCGGCGGGATGTGTCATTACAGTCTCAGACGACAAAAGACTGGAAGGACGTTACGACAAACAGGGGTCGACGCCTGGAAACGCATCATTCTTACGGAGCGCAGAATCGGGAGAGAAAGAGAGTCAACGCAAAATATTTTGAAATACATATGTCGAGCCAGATGCCGTAACTTGATAAGTGTTGGCGGCAACGCAGCTCGCCCGCGCCCTAAGCTATTCGCCGGAGAGCCTGTTGTGCGAAAAGCCACAACCGACGCCCGAGTACACCAAGGTTTCCTATTTTTATTACCTACGCGGGTGCTTACATCTCTTATAACTCATTTTGGCTGGAATGTTGCAAGGAATTGGGGCCGACGCCCAAGAAATTAACCAGAATGCCCCGAAGGTTGTACCTGGGCAGCGGTGCGGGCGGATGCAGCACCCGCGATGCGATCGGCGCTTCGCGAGCAGCGCTCAGGACTTCATGGTGCGGACGCCCGCGTGACGGGCAGGAGTGCCCACATAGATGGTTCCTGGCGGCACATCTGTAAAGACGGAGCTGCGCGCGCCGATCACCGCGCCGGTGCCGATGCGCACGCCGGGTGCGACGAAGACATCTGTGGCCACCCAGGCCTCGGGCTCAATCACGATTTTTTTGGCGTAGAGATCGAAGGTGGGGCTGGTGTAGTCGTGCGAGCCGGTGCAGATGTAGGAACGCTGCGAGACGACGGCGCATTCGCCGATCTCGATTTCGCCGAGGGTATAGAGCACCACCTCATCGCCGATGTGGCAGTGGTCGCCGATGGACAATTTCCACGGATAGGTAACGCGCGCCGACGGCCGGATGAAGACGCCTTTACCAATCTTCGCGCCGAACACGCGGAGGAGCCATCGGCGCCAACCGAAGAGCGCCTGCGGGGACATTCCGAACAGGGTGGATTGCACGATCCACCAGAGCTGGGTGTAGAGGGCGGAGCGCCCCCGGAATCCGTGGGGAACGCGGAAGTCCTCGAGGCGCTGGTAGCGGCGCTGGGCGGGGGCGGCGGTGGAGATTGCCATGGCAGCCGGGCGGATCAGTGCTCGTGCGAGTTGAAGACGGTATAGCCGTGCTTGCTGACGAGGGCGTCTCTTTCGGCAGCCTGGAGATCGGCAGCGACCATTTCTTCGACGAGTTGATGGAAGCGGATGCGCGGTTCCCAACCGAGTTCGGCCTTGGCACGGGCGGGATCGCCGAGCAGGGTGTCCACCTCGGTTGGACGGTAGTAGCGCGGATCGATCGCCACGATCTGATTGCCGTCCTGATCGTAGCCCTTTTCGTCGGCACCGGTTCCCTGCCAGCGGATCTGCATACCGAGCTGGTTGCAGGCGACCTCAACAAACTCGCGCACGCTATGCTGTTCGCCGGTGGCAATGACATAGTCCCTTGCCTGCTCCTGCTGGAGCATGAGCCACATCATCTCGACGTAGTCGCGTGCGTGTCCCCAATCGCGAAGGGCATCGAGGTTGCCGAGGTACAGGCGGTTTTGAAGGCCGACTTTGATGCGGGCAAGCGCGCGAGTGATCTTGCGCGTGACAAAGGTTTCGCCGCGGGTGGGGGACTCGTGATTGAAGAGGATGCCGTTGCAGGCATAGAGGCCGTAGGCCTCGCGGTAGTTGACGGTGATCCAGTAGGCGTAGAGCTTGGCTACGGCGTAGGGAGAGCGCGGGTAGAAGGGCGTTTTCTCCGTCTGCGGAATCTCCTGGACTAAGCCGTACAGCTCGGAGGTGGAGGCCTGGTAGAAGCGTGCTTTTTTCTCGAGGCCAGTGATGCGGATGGCTTCGAGGAGTCGGAGGGCGCCGAGCGCGTCCGAGTTGGCGGTGTACTCGGGCTCTTCGAAAGAAACCTTGACGTGGCTCTGGGCGGCCAGATTGTAGATCTCGTCGGGCTGCACCTTCTGGACCACGTGAATGAGCCCGCTGGAGTCGGTGAGATCGCCGTAGTGGAGAACCAAGCGGGGCGTCTTGTCGTGAGGATCCTGGTAGAGATGGTCAATGCGATTGGTATTGAAGAGCGAGGTGCGGCGCTTGATGCCATGCACCTCGTATCCCTTGGACAGCAGCAGTTCTGCGAGGTATGCGCCGTCTTGGCCGGTGATGCCAGTGATGAGAGCTTTCTTCAATGGGACGTTTCCTATTGCGGCGAAGTCGTGGCGGGATGACTCGAACACGTATGCTCCGCAGCGACGCCGACAGAATCTAGAAAAGCGATACGGGGCAGCGGCTGAGCCAGACGCTCACGGAACCCTGGCGACCCTCTTCGGCCCGGAGAAGTTGCTTCGCGAACCGCGTTGAGTGAGGGTGACCGGACTTGACTCGATGCTACCATTCACACTTCGCTTTGCACAGACCGGCGCATGCGTGGGACCGATGGGGCGCGGATCAGAGGATCGCGGATTTTGGCTTGCCCTGTTGTTCGTTGTAGATGGCGGGCCTGCCGATGCTGACGTAGGTAAAGCCGTGCTCAGCCATCTTCTCCGGGAGATAGAGATTGCGGCCGTCAATCACGATCGGGAAACGGAGTGCGCGATTGAGGCGAGGAAGGTCGATGGCAGCGAACTCCGCCCAGTCGGTGAGAATGAGCACGGCATCGGCGTTATGCGCGGCTTCATAGAGGTCAGACGCATAGGCCAGGCAATCGGAGGCGGGCAGCACCGCCCGCGTTCTCTCGACGGCGGCAGGATCATACGCGGTCACGTGGGCGCCCGCTGCGATCAGGCGTTGGATGACATCGAGGGCGGGCGACTCGCGGATGTCATCGGTCTCACCTTTGAAGGCGAGTCCCAGCGCGGCGAGGCGCTTGCCGCGGAGGGTCCAGAGGGCGGCGCGCACCTTGTTGAAGAAGACGTCGCGTTGGGCGTCATTGATGCGGCGCACCTCTTCGAGGAGTTGGAAGTTGAGCCCCTTCTGCTGGGCGACCCAGTGGAAGGCGGCGACGTCTTTGGGGAAGCATGAGCCGCCGTATCCGAGGCCGGCGCGCAGAAACTTCATGCCGATGCGCTTGTCGAGTCCCATGCCGGCAGCGACGTCCTCTATATCGGCATCCACGCTCTCGGCCAGATTGGCGACAGCGTTGATGAAGGAGATTTTGAGCGCCAGGAAGGCGTTGGAGGCGTGCTTGATGATCTCTGCGCTTTGCGCCGAGGTGACCAGGAGCGTGGCGGGCTGGGTAGCGCTGCAGACGCCGGGAAGAGCCTCTGGCCGAGTGTAGTAGGTTCCATCGGTAAGAGGCGCGTAGATGCGCTTGAGGAGGGTGATGGCGCGGTCGGTTCCTGCGCCCACCACAATGCGGTCAGGGTGCATGAAGTCCGTCACCGCGGAGCCTTCGCGCAGGAACTCGGGATTGGAGACGACGTCGAAGAGGTGGGGCGCGACGCCGTGACGATGCAGGACGCGACGAATCCACTCGTTGGTGTAGACGGGGACGGTGCTCTTCTCCACGATTACTTTGTAGTCGGAGGAGATGGCGCGCGCGATCTCAGAGACCACGGCCTCCACGTACGACAGATCGGCGGCGCCGGTTTCGCCTTGAGGGGTTCCCACGGCAATAAAGACCGCCTCGCTGCGGTTGACGGCGTCAGCCAGGTCGGTGGTGAACTGGATGCGTCCGCCGCGATGCTTAGCCAGCAACTCGGGCAGGTGCTGCTCATAGATCGGCACGCCGCCTTCGCGGAGAGTTTTTACCTTGGCCTCGTCGTTATCGACGCAGACGATCTGGTGACCCATTTCGGCAAAGCATGCGGCGGCAACGAGCCCGACGTACCCCGAGCCGATGACGCATATAGAGACCGAATCCGACATTCCTGAGTTTTCCCTCGACAGGTGGCGTAACGTGGCAGATTTTCGTGGATATGGGGCAACGTTCGACGAGTGCTGTGTTCATTCTACGACGTTGCGCATCGGCGACCGGTCGATGGGGTGGCCTTGATGCCTGAAAGAAAGCGGCCAGTATGAACCCGCCGGCTCAGGATGCCTGGAGACGTGGGAGAACCAACCTTCGCACGGCGAAGGTTGGCCTTCCGCTCTAGCTTCTTTTGTGCCCGTGCTTGCGGATGAGAGAGACGCGCCGCGCGCCGTGGTGCTTCCGGGGCGCCCTGGCGGCGGTGTGCTTCATGCGGACGTGCTTCGCGGAGGCGTGACCGGCATGACGCTGCGGGGCATGACGCTGCGGGAGAGTCTTCCGCTCCTGCGGTTTTACCTGGGATTCATCGACGGGCGTGGTCCCCTGCACATCGGAGGAGAACTTCGCTCCCGAAGGCACAAGGTAGTTTTCGACCTTCTGATCGTCGGCGGAGCCGGTGGCCACCGTGATACGGGAGGCATCGATGCCCTTGTCGGCAACCAAGTATTGCTTGGTGTTGACCGCGCGCTGGGCAGCGGGGTTGGGCATGGGCTTACCGTGCTTGCGGCGGGAGGCCTTTTCCATGGCAGCACGTTCTTTGGCGGTGGATTCGCCGACCACGACGGCCCAAGCGTCGGATTGACGCTGCAGGTCGAGCGCGACCTCGTCGAGGCAGGCCTTCGCTTCGTTATCCACGCGCGTGGGGCGTTTCTTGTCGTTCGTGAAGCTGATGGAGCAGAGGGCCTGGGTGTGCGGCTGCGGGGGCGGGGGCGGCGCTTCGATGCTCAAGCTGGCGTTGGAGGAGGCATTGTGGCCCTTGTCGTCAGCCACATTGCAGGTGATGGAGACGGGGCCGGTGGGCGCGCCGGTGGAGGCGTAGGTGGCGCTGTTGCCAGTACCGTTCACAGTCCCGGCGGAGGCTGCGTAGGAATAGGTAAGGGGGCGATTCTGCGGGCTCATGCCCTGAGCCGTGATGGTCGCGCTATCGCCGGGCTTGATGGTGGTCGGACTTACCGAGCAACTAATGGTAGGCGGCTCGAATTCTTTCACCGTATAGGCGGCGGTGCCCTGCTGCGCAACCTCCCAAGGCTTGAGGCCTTCCCTGCCCGGCTTGCCCTCCTTCGCGTCGCACTTTGCGTTGTGGGCGCCAGGCGCGAGGGAGGAGGTATCGACGGTGGCGCTGGCGCCGTTGCCTTTTACGCCGTCGCCCGACCAGCCATAGACCACGTTGAGCTTGGGATCCTGGGAACCGACCGTGGCTGTGAGATTCACCGGATCGCCGGGGAAGACCGAGGTCGGGGTAGCCGAGCAAGAGACGGTCAACTGGGGAGGAGGAGCGATGGTGCCGATGTGGTAGACGAGTCCGGTGCTGAGACGGGCCGCATCGATATTGGCGCGACCGCCATAGACGCCGGGCCCCCAGTTGTTGTGCATGTATTGGTAGTCGGCCTGAAAAAGGCGGATGGCGAGGTGGTGATTGAAGAGCGGGGTCTGGTAGTCCATGCCGCCGCCGGCCGTCAGGGAGGGTCCCCACTTATACGGCTCGTGTTCGGGACCGCCCATGTAGGAGCCGCCGGCCAATCCGTGGATGAAGGGAGTGATGTCGTCGAAGGGGAATCGGAAGATGAGACCGCCCTGGACCGTGGTGATGGCTCCGTTGCTGTTGGTGGAGTTGGTGAAGGTATCGTGGGTACTACTCTCGGCCTGCAAACCGACATTGTTGTTGAAGTACCGCGCGACGCTGCCGATGATGCCGGCGTCCATGGAGTTATAACTAATGGGGACAACGGGGTTCCCCGGGGTGGGTTGCATAACCTCGATGGTCCCCTTGGGAGCGAGATAGCTATAACCGGCGAAGATATCCCAGCGAGAAGGCGAATCCGTGGCGGCCACCGGCTTAGAAGCGGGCTTGGGTGCATCCTGCGCGGCTCCGGAGAGCGGCATCAGGACTCCCAAAGCGAGAATGAATCCTGCATATTCAGGTAGGCGAGTGCGCATATAAGGTTCCTTCCCGCGTAGTGCGATTCAATGCAGCGCGTGTTTTTGGTAAGTCAGAGCGCGACAAAGCTAGGCCGCCGATGGGCGGCTGGAATTTGAGTTCAACCTAACATGTGCAAACTCGTCGTTCACGTTTTCTTCACAGGCCTCATGCGGAAAGGTATTAACGCCCGAGGTGCCTCCTCTGATGGGTGGAGGCGGTATGAGTAAGCGCTTGCCGCTTCTCGAGGCGAAAGGAGCCTCCTTTTCGATCTCTCGAATCGCGGCCAATATGCGATAGGATGAAGTGGCGAAGGGCCGGCCAGATATGCAGGCCAGCCGGAGCGAGACCTTTCGGGCTGCTTTCCCTCACGAAGTTCGGCGGCCGTTTCTACATTTCATCAAGATGGTTTTGGGGGTCGGATCATGCAGTTCCCTCTAAGCTCCTCCCGGAGCATAGGTATTCTCTTATTTATTCTGCTCAGCGGGGCCGGCGGGTACCAGAGCCGCATGTTTGCCCAAGTTGTTGAAGACGCGACAATCGCAACCATTGCGGGACATCCACACCTGCCGGACGGAACAGAAGAAGCCGCTGGGCCAACAAAAGTGGTCACAGCTGCGGAGCTTCCAAATGCGCCGGTGCGCGCGGATGACGCAGTCAGGCCGCTTTCCGTAATTGCGGGAGCCCGATTTGCCGACAGTTCCAGCCGAAGCATGACGTTCGGATTTGACCCGGACGATGCGACAGCATCGGTGGTGAGCACCCGCTCGCCGCGTTTTGTGAGTCTTGATCAGTGCCCGACCGACATGACGCGGGCCAAGTCTTGCCGGGTGCATTGGCGTCAACTGCTGCTTTCGACTGCCGCCTTCAATGCGCTACAGAATGCAGGAAACGCGTACACCGGTTACTGGTACCGCTGGGAGACCACGCACGGGAAGTGGTTCGACCGCTGGATCAACAGCGCGGAGGGCTGGCGCTGGAACGTTTGGAACGACCAGAATCCAGTCCTGGATGACTATGTTGCGCATCCGTTCATGGGCAGCATCACCAACTATCTCTGGATCCAGAATGACCCCAAAGGGATGACGGTCGAGCAGGGGAACACGCCGGAGTACTGGAACAGCCGGCTGCGCGCGTTTGTTTTCTCCACGGCGTACAGCTTCGAGTGGAAGCTGGGTCCGTTCGGCGAGGCCGGCGTGGGGCATAACGGCGATCATCTTGTCCCGCAGAACAATGCCAAGGTGTGGACGAACGAGACCGGCTGGGTGGAGTTGGTGACCACGCCCGTGGGTGGATTCGCCTGGACGCTGGCGGAAGATGCGCTGGACAAGCACTTGGTGCGGCGATTTGAGGAGTCGCCCCGCGGCCCGCTCTCCCTGTTGCTGATCAGCTTTCTGACGCCGACCCGTGCCACGGCAAACATCTTCCGGTTCCGTCCGCCGTGGTATCGCGATGACCGTCGCGTTGCCGCCAATACGTTCTGGAGCGAGCCCGACGAGGAGGATAAGGCCCTGGCGGCGGGCGCCGGAGCGGAGGGCGGCGAAGGCGTGATGGCCGGGAGGCGGCGCGTCGCGGAGAACCTGCCCGAATGGCCACACCCGGGCGGGGTGCACGAGTTTGGGGCGTGGTGGGGATTCTCGGGATTCTCCGGGCCGATCTGGGGCTACCGGAAAGATGTGACGTACATGCCCGTGGATGTGACGTACTCCTATCTGCTCACGGGCGAGTCGAAGTGGAACTTGAGGTATTCCCCTGAACTTACTGCGCTGGCGATGCTTGATGAGCCGAACTGGGCGGCAAAGGATCGCTTCACGCAGCGCCGGCGGACCTATGGCAGCGGAGTGAGTCCGGTTGGATTTCGAGCTTCGTTCTACCCCAACAGCCGGGTGCAGCCCTTCTTCTCGACCAACGGAGGGTTTCTCTACTTCGATGAGCGGGTGCTCTCGCCGCAGGGATCGCAGTTCATGTACACGATCGACTTCGGAGGCGGCATTCAGATCTTCCGCAAGCAGCGGCAGGCGATCTCCCTCGGATACCGCTATCAGCACCTCTCGAACGCGAACATCAGTCATCACAATCCGGGCACGGATGCGAATACGTTCTATGTAGCGGTGTCGCGATTCCGGACGAAGCATTACCGGTAAGGTCGAGGGCGGGTCACAGTCGATTGTGATCGTGACCTCTACATTTCACGTGCCCCGGATGCTACCGTTTCTCCTTCGCGAGAGAGGAGAATTCCATGCACGTCGACGGGTATACGAAGGGCGTTTTGACGCTTATCGCGCTGCTTCTGGCTGTCATTGCCATCAGACCCTTGGGCACTCCGCAATCCGTGAACGCACAAGCCGCCGGGCTCGTGCACGGCTATCTGATTCCGCAAGCCGGCGAAGCAACGCCCGAGGGGGGCAAGGAGTTTATCGACATTCGAAGCGGTCAGGATTGGTATTGCGACTTCAAGGTCTGTAAGCTCCACGGGACGTTTCCGCTGAATCAGATCTCAGACAAGTGAGCCTTCTACTGCCGGGGCGAAGAGCGAGACCACCTTCATGGGGGCGGCTTCAGGGCCTTCTGCGTCTGTGAGCAATTCCCAGCGGGTGAGGCCGGAGGCTTCTTCGAGGATCTTGGTGAACCCGAGCTTGGCGTAGTGGTCGACTACAAGCTTGTTGCGGTCGGTCGGCTTGTAGGTGCCCACGAGCTTGCGGATGCCGGCGGCGCGCGCGTGTTCGAGGAGTTCGCGGAGGATCATGTGTTCCACCTTGCGGCCGAGCACCCGGCAGCTCATGAGCCAGGTGTCGATCTCCCAGGTCTGGGGCTCGCCGGGGCGGCAGATCACGACGGAGATCATGCCGTTGTCGCCGAAGATATCGGCCAGCCGCACCTGCAGCGTGAAGACGGAGGGATCGTTCTCGGCCTCCACCACCTCGGGGTCGGTGTAGCGGCGGGTGGTCAGGTTGTACTGATTCGACTTATTTATCAGCTGGACGATGCGGGCGCGGCCCGTGGCGTCAAATGGCTGGAAGGTGATGGTCATGTCCAGCGACGCGAGGTAGGCGTCGACGCCGCCCACCTGCTTTTGCAGGTTGAGGCGCTTGGCGTTGTCCTGATAGAAGCCGGCGCGCTTGAGATCTTCGCTGGCGAAAGCGGGCGCCTCGAAGTATCCGGCTGCGGCGAGAGTGCGGGCGTAAAACGCCGGTTCCTCAGGCAGTTCGGGGACGGCCACCTGGGGCAGCAGTTGGCGCACCAGGCCGCGTTCTACCGGATTGTCGTCGAGGAAGACCAGCGAGTCGAGGCCCAGATTGAGCTCTTCGGCGATGGCTTTGATGTTGGTGGCCTTGTCGTTCCAGTTGGCCTGGAAGACGGCGATGTGATGCAGCTTGAGGAGCATCTCGGGGTGCTTCTCGAATGGCTCGCGCGCGACCTCGTCGGTATTCTTGGATGACACGGCGATGACGATGCCGCGTTGCCGCAGGTCGAGGGCAAGGCGCTGCACGGCGAGATGGGCTTCCCCGCGGGCATCGCCCTGGGCGATCTGGATTCCGTCGAGTCCGTCATCGCCGATAACCCCTCCCCACACGGTGTTATCGAGATCAAGGACGAGCACCTTGCGGCTCTTGCCACGCAGGGCTGCGACGGTGCGGGCCACATGATCAGCGTAGAGCGGAATGAGCTCGTCAGAGAACGAGAACTTGGCCATATTCCAGAGCTGCGGGTTGTGCCATGCGGCGAGGCCGACCGTCTCGGCGATTCCGGCCACATCGAGCAGCACGTCGCCGGAGGCGAGGACGAACTCGGCAAGCCTGAGATTGATGCGATCGATGAGGCTGCGCAGGGTTCCTGGCAGGGCACGATCAAGGCTGCCGAAGAGAGGCTCGGCAGGTGCTGCGAAGGTCTGGAAGATACACACTGCGTTGCAGCCTGTCTTGATGCCGTTCCGCAGGGCCTGCAGATAGCCGATGGCGCCGTCGACAACCGCCGCCGCGGCCTCTTCGTCGCCCAGGGTGAGCTTGAGCGGCAGGGAGCGATAGTCGAAGGCAAACAGCACCGCGTCAGGCTTGGAGCTGTTGACCATGGAGTTTGGAATCAGCGCCTCCTGCGCGACCTGGTCGTAGGGAGGCTGGATCGTTTCGAGCGCAATACCGTGGCGGGCGGCGCTGCCTTCGAGCGCCGGAACGATCATGTCGACTGTGGAGTTGCTCAGGATGGCCAGACGGAATGGCGAAAGAGGGTCAAGGGACTTCCCTTCCGCGCGCGCTCTCCCCATGGCTTTGGCCAGGCGCGTGAGTTGATTCACGTCGAGCGCGTGCAAGGCAAGGGCCTGCAGTTCGCTGCCGAGCGGGGCTGGCGTGCTGGCGAGTGCTTTCAGGCGCGCGGAGAAGTCCTGGGGCGCGCGGGGAAGCCAATGCAATTCCGAATAGAGAGGGTTCATGGGGATGACCTTCCTGATTCCTTAATTCAAATATTGACGCAGATAATGGGAAATAACGAACTACGCCGCCTGGGCCTCGATGAGGTTAACGAGATCGCCCACGTTCTTGAGCTTCCCAATCTCCGATGTCGAAAACTTCACCTTGAACGCCTTCTCCACTGTGAGGATGAGCCGGATGTGGGTGAGACTATCCCAGCCGTCGACGTCCTTGGCAGAGAGCTCGGGAGTCACCGTGATGGAGTCGTCGTCGAACACATCGTGGAAGATGTCCGTGAGCCGGGCGTAGATCTGCGATTTATCCATTTAAGGCCAAATCTCCTGATAGGAATGGGTCTGACATTCTCGGGCGGGCGGGGTACTTAACGGCAGTATACCGTTTCCGGAAGTGGTTGTTGCGCAAATTGGCAACGGCAGCCAAAGGCTGAAGCCTGCGTCGCGCCATGCGTGACTGGGAATGGCCGGGGCGACACCCCACGAAGATCTGGTACCAAGGTTTTGGAAGGATCCGGAGTTGCGTTGGTTAGCCGGCGCTTTTTACGCGAACCACAGTGATCTTGGCGAATCCTTCTTCGAAGACCGGGGGCTTGAGGCGCTCAGCCATTTTGCGCATCACCTCTTCGCTTACGGAGCGGTCGCGCTGCCGGTTGCGATCGAGACACACCTCAAGTGGCACATCAAAAAAGACCGCTTGCACCTCGTATCCAAAGCTCTTGGCCATCTTGATCCACTGGCGGCGCTCGTGAATGGAGAGGTTGGTGGCGTCCACGTAGTTCCAGGGCATCTTGGCAATGAGCCGGGCGCGCAGCAGAGAACGTAAGGTGGAAAACACCAGGCCCTGATAGCGTTGCTCTTCGACGTCATCGAAGAGGATGTTGCGAAGGAGGTCGCTGGACAGAGGCGTAACACCGCGGCGACGGAACCAGGTCGTTTTACCGGAACCGGGAAGACCGATGGCCAGCACAACGTATCCCTTGGGGGCTTGCGCGGAGCGGTCAGCAGCCTGAGGCTCAGGCGGGGGCAGGGACGGCATCTCCGGCTGCGTTTCGACCTCCAGCCGACCCGGAGCTGCCTGGGGATTCCACTCGGGCTGAGCACGGGGAGCGCGGGGCGTTGGTGGTCGCTGCTCGCGTCCCTGCGGCGAGGGCTCCTGCCGGGGTTCGCGATATCGGCTGGGAGCGGGCTCGGGCGAACTGCCCCATGAAGCGTCGCCGGAATCCTGGGACGGCGTATCCAGATAGCTCGGCACCAGCGGAGCCGGTTGATTTGCAGGAAGTTCCTGGCCGATCTTGCCAGTGGATTCGGAGAGGTTCGGTGCGCGTCTTGAGCGTCTTCTCATGCCGGCTTAGCCATTTACTAGTATCGGGATAACACACTGCCCGCGCCCGCTGCAAATGATGTGCACTCCGTCACATACCAATGTGTGTCCGGCACCGCAAACTGGCGTTGAGCGCTCTTTGGAGTACAAAGCGGTCGGCGGGTCGATTTGGTTCCCGTTGACAAGAGTGTTAGGATCATGGGTTTGGTGGAATTGCCTTTTGGGCTGCATTGCTGGCCGCTTCGTTGTGCCGGTCCAGCCGCCGAACGCCTCGAATTCAATCCCAGTTTTAACGCGTACGAAGGAGAATACCCGCATGGCAGTTAAGGTTGGCATCAACGGCTTTGGCCGGATTGGACGCAACGTTTTGCGCGCCGCCCTGGGCAATTCCGAGCTCGATTTTGTCGCCGTCAACGATCTCACCAGCCCCGCGACCCTGGCTCATCTGCTCAAGTACGACTCGATTCTCGGCAATCTTCCCAACGAGATCAGCGTCGACGGCGACTTCATCGTCGTGGATGGAAAGAAGATTCGGGTCTACGCCGAGCGGGATCCAGCGAAGCTGCCTTGGGCGGACCATGGCACGCAAGTCGTTGTCGAGTCCACAGGCCACTTCACAGACGCCACCAAGGCCAAGGCGCACCTGGGCACCACCGTCAAGAAGGTCATCATCTCCGCCCCCGCCACCAACGAAGACATCACCCTCGTGCTCGGTGTAAACCAGGACAAGTACGACGCCTCCAAGCACAACGTCATCTCTAATGCCAGCTGCACCACGAACTGCCTGGCGCCCGTCGTCAAGGTCCTCATCGAGAACTTCGGCATCGTCAGCGGTGTGATGACGACCATCCACAGCTATACGAACGACCAGGTCATTCTGGATTTTCCGCACAAGGACCTGCGCCGCGCCCGCGCCGCCGCGATCAACATGATCCCCAGCTCGACGGGAGCCGCCAAGGCCCTCAAGCTGGTCATCCCGGAGACAGCGGGCAAGCTGGACGGCTTCGCCATTCGCGTTCCAACCCCCAATGTTTCGGTGGTCGACCTGACCTTCGTTCCGGAGAAGCCCGCCACGGCCGAGGCGATCAACGCCGCCATGAAGGCCGCGTCGCAGGGTGCACTCAAGGGGATCCTGGGCTACGAAGATCATGAGCTGGTCTCGTCCGATTTCAAGGGCGACAAGCGCAGCTCCATCTTCGACTCGCTGCTGACCAAAGTAGTGGGTAACAGCGCCAAGGTGATTAGCTGGTACGACAACGAGTGGGGCTACTCCAACCGCGTCGTCGACCTGATTGGCTTCCTGGCTTCCAAGGGCCTGTAAGGCAGTGGTCAGTGATCAGTGTTCAGTGATCAGTCTTCGCTTTTCACATGAACACCGAGCACTGGCCCGCTCCTCTAACTGGAGACAGTGGTCAATGATCTGCCTGTTTCTGATCACTGACCACTGATCACTGTTCACTGACCACTGGTGCCTATGCGACAAAACATCTCTGGCGGATCTCCCTTCGAGCCCATCATCGGCTTCTCCCGCGCCGTGCGCGTGGGGAACATTGTTCATCTTGCCGGCACTGGCCCGGTAGGCGCGGACAATGAAGATGCCGCCGGGCAGACGCGGCGCATCTTCGCCATCGCGGAAAAGGCCCTCGGCGAAGCCGGTGCAACGTTCCATGACGTCGTCCGCACCCGCATGTACCTCACCCACACCGAAGACTGGGAAGCCATCGGTCGCGTGCACGGCGAGTTCTTCGGCTCCGTCCGTCCCGCCGCCACCATGGTCGTTGTCGCCGCGTTACTCAATCCCAACTGGCGCATCGAAATCGAGATGGACGCTGTGATCTCCGACGCTCGAGAGGGCACCGAGCCTGAAGACAACTAAAGGCAGTGAACCGAACTCAAATTCGAGAACTGTTCACTGGATCACCAACTTACTTCTTCATTGACCACAGTCCACTGAAAGGCCGGCCATGCCCAAGCTCTCCATTCGCGACATCGATCTCAAGAACAAGCACGTCTTCATTCGCGTTGATTTCAATGTGCCGCTCACGGAAGACGGCCAGACGATCACCGACGACACGCGTATCGTGGCCACCCTGCCAACGATCGAGTACGCCATTCGCCATCACGCCAAGGTGATTCTTGCGTCGCATCTCGGCCGTCCCAAAGGCAAGCCCAATCCAAAGTATTCGCTGCGTCCGGTTGTCGACCGGCTTCGGGAGCTGCTGGACAAGAAGGAAGACAACTACTCCATCAACGTGGCCTTTTCCCCGGACTGCGTCGGCGAGATAGCCGAGGAGATGTCGCGTCAGCTGGAATCCGGCCAAGTACTGCTGCTGGAGAACCCGCGTTATCACGCCGAGGAAGAGGCCAACGATCCACATTTTTCCAAGCAATTGGCTTCGCTCGCGGAGATCTATGTGAATGACGCGTTCGGATCCGCGCATCGCGCACATGCCTCCACCGAGGGCATCACGCACTACCTCAAGCCCTCGGTCGCGGGCCTGTTGATGGAGAAAGAGATTACTTATCTGGGGAAGGCACTTGAGTCGCCCGAGAAGCCCTTCGTGGCCATCATCGGCGGGTCGAAGATCTCGGGCAAGATCGACGTCATTCAAAACCTGCTGGACAAGGTCGACACGCTGGTGATCGTGGGTGGCATGGCTTATACCTTCTACCGGGCGCTCGGCGTCTCCACCGCCAAGTCGCTGGTGGAGGAGGACAAGATCGAGCTTGCCAAGGAGACACTCGCCAAGGCAAAAGCCAAGGGCGTTAACTTGATGCTCCCGCAAGACAACGTTCTCGCCGACAGCTTTGCTAATGACGCCAAGACGCAGGTGTGGGACTCGAGCCAGAACTTCCCTGCCGACTGGCAGGGCCTCGACATCGGACCGAAGTCGGTTGCGGCTATTGAAGAGGTCGTCTCGACAGCTCGAACGATCGTGTGGAACGGCCCTGCGGGCGTCTTCGAATTCCCCACCTTTGCCAAGGGGACCAACGCCATTGCGAAGGCGGTGGCTGCCAATCGTGCCGCCACTTCGATCATTGGGGGCGGCGATAGTGTGAGCGCCATTAACCAGGCAGGTGTGGCCGACAAGATCACGCACATCTCCACCGGCGGGGGCGCCTCGCTGGAGTTTCTAGAAGGCAAGAAACTGCCGGGCGTGGAAGCGCTCACCGACAAGTAGCAAGTAGCCAGTTGTGTACGGCAGATCAAATCCGATCTGCCGCAGACTAGGCGGCAGTCTGCGGCAACCTCACCGCAGCTACGATGCTCGTCTACTCCGGCCGCCCACACTGGCAGGGCGGATTTCCGGAGTCCGTGTATGTGTCCGCATTTGTCTTCAGTCCCGTAATCTTCAAGACGAAAGCCTCGTGAGGTTGCGCATCTGCGGGCAGGCTCACCACGAGCCCGGAAGCATCCTGCTTGAACGGTATCCCCTGGCCTCCGAGCAGGGTTACAGAGCGGACGGATCCCGCGGGCCCGTTCTGCGGCAAAGAGCTGATCGTAACGGCGGTTCCGGTAGACCGATCCATCACGATCGCGTAGAGATCATCCTTCTTTACTGTGAAGTAGATGTGCTCGTTGCCGTTCTCTTCGAACTTGGTCCACGAGTGGGTATCGTAGATCGCCTCCCCGTTGATATCCAGCCACTTGCCGACAGCTAAAAGCGTGTCCTGCTGATCCTGGGGAATGGTTCCATCCGCCTTCGGCGAAACGTTGAGCAACAGGGTGCCGTTCTTGCTCACCGTATCTACCAACCATGCAATCACAGTCTGAGGCGAATTGGCTTTGAGACCTTCGACGTACCCCCAACTGCCGTTGCCGATTGGCCTGTCCACAACCCAAGAGCCGTAGCGGATGCCGTCGGGCGGGCCGCCTTCGAAATCTAGGATCGAGCCGATTGTCTTGGTGTTTGTTCCGGATGGCGCGAAGGCAGCTTTCTTGGTGGTGAATGACACCTCTTTGCCCCAGCTCCTGGCCCGATTGTAGTAATACGCGGCAATCTGCAGCTTCAGGGGGTCGATGTGCCGCTGGTCGACGCCGTTATCAAAATAGATAAGGTCGGGCTGGTATTTATCGATGAGCTCGACGTTGCGCTCATACCAGTTCACCAGAAAGCGCTTCATAGCTGCATTACTGCGGTCGGCGTAGTTATAGAAGTCAGCCCACTTTGGGTCGTACAAATCGACCTTTTCGGCCCTCATTTTCTCGGCCAGGTCGAGCGGTGGATTGATGAACTCGAAGTTTTCAATCCCGTGATTCGCGACTCCCAGCTTCATTCCGTGCTTGCGTACGGCAACTGCCAGTTCGCCGATGATGTCCCTTTTCGGTCCCATCTGCATGGAGTTGAACGGCGTTACCTTGCTGTCCCACATGGCAAAGTTCTCGTGGTGCTGGGCGCCTGGCATGACGTACTGGGCACCCGCTTTCTTGAACAGCGTGGCCCAGGCGTCGGCATCGAAATGCTCCGCCTTGAACATAGGGATGAAGTCCTTGTAGCCGAACTTCTCCGGCGGCCCAAAGTGCTGCGTGTGCCATGCGCGCGTACTGTTGGGACCGTTGTTGCTTCCAAGAGACAAATCGTTTCCGCCCAGCACCTTCAATACGCTGTCATCCCCGCCCGCATACAGAAACTTCTCGTACCACTCGTTGCCGTGCGCGGGCACTGAGAAGATGCCAAAATGCATGAAGATGCCCAGCTTTGCTCCCCTGAACCAGGCAGGGACCTTATAGTTCTCCTTGAGCGATTCCCAGGTTGGTTTCACTGGTCCAGGAGCCATGGGGGTGGGAATCTGCTTGACAGCATCTTCCACTACACGCTGGCTCGTCTCGGGGGCCATATCAAAACCAAGGCTATTGCCACCCTCCCCCGCACTCTGCGCTGCCAAGTGCGCCGAGCCGTTCATGAGCAATGCACAGGCTATGGACAAAATGGCGCGCTGCGCTGTTCCCAGCCGTAGTGGAGTCCTGTTCTGATTGAGGTCGTCCATTTTGCCTGATCTCTCCTTGAAGTTGAAAGTTCGGAATACTACGCATGAGGAAATGAAATCTTCAAGTCTGGTGGTTCAAACAGCACACCGTTTGTTGCCGCCCTGCGGCTCATTCCCTCGAGCAAGGGTATATCGCCGTACCGCTCAGAATGCGCGGTGCTAAGCCACTCCCAGCCCGGTTTCAGCTTCTTCGGACACACGGGACAGATTTCGCCATTTATTCGCCATGAGGGTTGCCGTTGCATGAGGAAGAGATGCTTACACGGGCCGGGAGAATAGCGAGCACCAACCGGTTTGACTCTCCATTCCGGCAATCCCTGATCGGCTCGCGCCGCTCCCGTAGTATCGAACGCAGGAGTTCCTGGTGCCCTATTACACGCGCGTCCTCTCAAAGCACGACGAATTCCCTGCTCTCGAAGAACTATCCGATCAACTGCGGGCAAACCACCCCGACTTCCGCCTCATTCTCGAAGAGGGCTCCGCGGAGGAATGGGAGAGTCTGCTGCTCGCATCGAGCGATGGGGTCGAGGTTGCGGTTCTGGAGCGGAATCCCGTATTCGACGGGTCGATCGGTCAAGATGAGATCGCGGATTTTCTGGAAGACCTCTCCGACGCCAAGCCGGAGGCCAATGTCGGATGGCTCACCGAGTACCTGGACGAGGTAAAGACGATCTATGCCTTCCAGCATCTACAGGGGTCCGAAACGGTGGACGGCAGCAATGCCCTTCATGCACTGCGCACGGCCTTGTGGGAGCGAGGCGAAGCCATCCTGCAGGCCGACAACGAAGGCTTCACGAACGAGGAGGGGTATCACATCGTTTGGCAGTTCTCCGAGGGAGTTTCAGGACCCTGGAACATGGCGGTCCTGCAGGACGGCACCTGGATGCACTTCACCATGGATCTCGGCGATCCCGATCATCGTGCCGCGTTTGTCAGCGGCGAAGCGCCCGCCGACCTTCCCGTGAAGCCCTCCACGGGTCGGGAGCAGTAGGGTCTAGAGCAGCACGTCGACCTGGATCTGCTCGCCGGGAACGAACTGCCCGCTTCGCACAAAGTCGGAGTGATCCGACCACATGGTGAAGTACTTCTTGTTCAGGGAGGCCAGCGAGATCTCGGTGAATGCGCCGGACAGCAGCCCCTGCACGTGCATCATGACGCCGGAGAAACGTGCCGCCTCCGAAACCACGATGGCAGCGAGCGTGATTCCCTCGCTGTCCAGTTTGTCGCCTTTGGAGAACGACGCCAGCTTCGTGATTCGTTTGAAGTCTGAGGCGTTCATTTTAGCCGGCATGCCGAGATTGTTGTAGTTTTCGCCGCAGAGTTTCTCCACCTCGTACTCTTTGTCTTTGCCCTTGAAGCCGATGATGTACAAGTTCTCCAACTTCATCGTCAGGTCGACGGAGTCGCCCTCGTGAATCACCTTAATCGTCATCTTTCCCGACTTGTTCTGGGCGCGGGCGAGCTTGATGTCGCCGCGCAGCGTGCCCAGGTCTTTGAAGTAGTGTTCCATTTGCAGTCGCACTTCCGGCATAGGGGAGTCCTTGTGGGCACGCGCCGCGCGCCCTGGCGTTGCACAACGGAGAAGGCTAACACAAGATCGGGGCGTGCCGCGCGAGCAGAAGCCGCAATAACTGACGGCACTAGAGCCTCGCTCACGGTGGAAGGAGGCTCGCTCGATGCGCGAAGAGGAAGGCTAAAGAGTCACGTTAAAGGCGAACGTCTGATTCGATCCGCTGGGCGGGAGGTTTTCAATGCCATCGACCTGAAGGGTCGATCGATGCACGACAGCCTCGCCCTCGTGGAAGGACACGGCGGAGACGCCGAAGGCCATGACGAGGCCGCTGGAGGCCGCCGGATCGGGGGGGATGGTCCAGGAATAGGGAATGGTGAGGGTGCAGGTGGCGGCCCCGGGGCCGGAGGAGGTAGCGATGCCATTGGCCGTCTCGATGCCGCCGACCACTGCCGCATTGTTCAGGTCGAGGATGCCGCCGATGAGCGTCAGGGAGCAGTGGAACCGCGTGTCACGCGAGAAGCGCGAGACGGCGCTGATATTGATGGCGACGCTGACCGTACCTGTGGTGGGTGGTATGGCGCTGGACTGCACCGCGGGTCTGATCTGCACACCGGTTGCGTTCACGGATCCATGCTGCGCGTCATAACTAAAGTGCAGGTTGCCGGCCGGGATGTGGGCGAGCGAGGTGGCGGCGTTCTGCGCGGACACGACGCCCGCGGCGAGCACGCACACGAAGGCAGCGAGGAGAGTGGGGGAACGTCTCATGGCTTAACTCCGACTTGAAATGTAGGGGGCCGTGGGAAAGACTGGCAGCATCGTCCCACAGTGCGGATTCGGGCGGCAATGAAAAAATAGCGTCCGACCCGTTACGATGGTCGGACGAACCAATGGGGCTTCGGTTCAGGACGAGCAAAACATTCATGTGCCGGTCATCACCCGGCGGCTCGAATTCCGTCCTCTAAAATCAGAGCAGAAGATCAACGATCAAAGGCGAGGGACCCAAGCGAACCATGTCACGCAAAGCTCTGATTGCCGCCAATTGGAAGATGTACAAAACC
The DNA here is from genome assembly GCA_008682415.1 of Acidobacteria bacterium AB60. Taxonomy (GTDB): domain Bacteria; phylum Acidobacteriota; class Terriglobia; order Terriglobales; family Acidobacteriaceae; genus Telmatobacter. Next base: position 709,476 of record VANK01000001.1, read on the forward strand.
CCAACCGAGGCGGAGGCCTTTGTGAAGGCCTTTCTTCCGCTCGTCGCCGGACACACGCGCGACGAGATCGCGCTCTTTCCTTCTCCGGTGCTGCTGCCGGCAGTCATCGCGGCCTGCAAAGGCTCGCAGGTAGCGGTGGGCGCTCAAAACATCTACTTCGCAGAGGAGGGCGCGTACACCGGCGAGACGTCGATTGGCCAGCTGATCGCCGTGGGCGGGACCCACACGCTGATCGGGCACTCGGAGCGCAGGCAGTACTTCGGAGAGACGGACGAGATTGTGAACAAGAAGCTGCACACGGCTTTGAAGCACAAGATCGTCCCGGTGGTCTGCATCGGTGAAGTGCTCGCTGAGCGCGAGGCGGGCAAGACAGAGGACGTGCTCAAGACGCAGGTGACGGGTGCGTTCGCGGGGATCAACGGACTCTCGCCCGAAGCGATCTCCCTGATCGTGATTGCGTACGAGCCGGTCTGGGCCATCGGAACGGGCAAGACGGCAACCCCAGAGATGGCAGCGGATGCGCATCGCATTGTGCGCGCTGAGGTCGCCAAACTGCTGGGCGCCGATGTCGCGAATAAGATGAGGATCCTGTACGGCGGCAGCGTGAAGCCGGACAATGCCACCGCACTGCTCAGCCAGGAGGAGATTGACGGCGCCCTGGTGGGAGGAGCGAGCCTCAAGCCGGATTCCTTCACGGCCATCGTCAAGTACTGACCTCACAAGCATGCGTGCGTCCGGCCGCGAACGGCTCGCCGCCGCCGGACGTATCATGGTTCATGCTAGCCTCCACGCCCGTCGCCTCCGCAGACCACAGGTTCCCGTCGACCACGGCAGCTCCGGGCCGTGATCAGTACATTGACCGGTTGCGCAGCGTGATGACCGCGCTGGTGATCCTGCACCACGTAGCAATCACCTACGGCGCGCCGGGCGGATGGTTCTACTACGAACTGAAGCCTTCCGGCTCCGCTTCTAGCATCCTGCTGACCTTCTTTGTTGCCACGAACCAGGCTTATTTCATGGGCTTCTTCTTTCTGCTGGCGGGCTACTTCACGCCTTCGTCGCTGGAACGGAAGGGATACGGACGGTTTATCGGCGATCGATTTCTGCGGCTGGGCCTGCCACTCCTCGCCTTCATTCTGCTGATTGGCCCGCTGACAGTAGCAGTAGCGGCCGCCGGACAAGGGAAGAGCTTCTGGGGCACATTGGCATGGCTCTGGAGTCACGGAACGATCATCAATGGGCCCATGTGGTTTGTGCAGGCTCTGCTGATCTTCACTTTGGGCTATTGCGGGTGGCGCGCGATCGGGGGAGCACTGCTCTCACAAGGAGAGAGAAAAGCGTCTCCAATTCCGGCGCAGCGCTGGTGGCTGGCGAGCGCACTTCTGGTGGCCGCGGCGGCTTGGCTGATTCGGCTGGCAGTTCCTGTAGGCGTCAACGTAATGGGTCTGCAGCTGGGGTATTTCGCGGCGTACATCTTTCTCTTTTCCCTTGGGATTGCGGCATGGCGGCACGATTGGCTCTCCCAACTGCAATGGAAGCACGCGCGCTGGTGGGTCCTTGGGCTGGCCTTGAGCTGGCCGGTGATGCCGGCGGCCATCGTGGCGGCATTCGCGCTCAAGAGCCGGGCGAGCTTCGGTGGAGGATCCGCGTGGCCAGCGGTGATCTACGCGTTCTGGGAACCGTTCGTCGCGTGGGGCTTGATCGCCGCGTGGCTGCTGGTGTTCCGAGCGAAGATGAACGGTCCGTCGTCCTTCTGGTCCTGGGTGAATCGACGGGCGTATGCGGTATACATCATTCATCCCGTGGTGCTGGTGGGTGTAGCGCTGCTGCTGCACCGGTGGGTTGCGCCGGCGCTGGTGAAGTTTGCTGCGGCGGGTGCATTGAGTTGCGTGGGGACGTGGCTGGTGGCTGATCCACTGGTGCGGATGCCGGGGCTGCGCCGGATCGTGTAGAGAGCCACGAACCGCGTGTGATGGTCCGTGTGAAGGTCAGGGAGGAAGACAAAAATTCGCCTCCGAAGGAATTCGTCGCTTCGGAGGCGCTTGTATGAGACCAAGTAAGGATAATGACGGGGACCAGTAGCCGGCACTGGAGGTCGGTAGCACGCGGCTACTGGTGATCCCTGCACTAACGAGACGGGCTGCGGCTTCCCCTTTCCACAACTTGCCTCGTGTCGCCCGGCTCAAGAGCGGTCTGTTTACTGCCGGCCACCCGAACCATGTTGACAATTGGAGTTTCTCCGATCTTGTCCAGGGAGTCCGTGACGGCCGTCACAGGGTATTGTGGGAAAATCGACTTTTGTTTCCCAGGGCTCAAAGCAGCGCTTCCATTGGTCTTAGCAGCTCTGGACGGATTGACAAACAAGGCACCTGCTTCGACAATCGGAGATTCAGAATGACCCAACGGATGGCCTTCCTGTGACTGCTCTCCTCAAGACAAAATTGGGAACCACACCTCTGCTGGGGCGTGGTAAGGTGCGCGATTTGTATGCAGTAGACGACAAGCTTCTGCTGGTCGCTACCGATCGCATTTCGGCGTTCGATCACGTGCTGGGAACGGGTATTCCTGGTAAGGGCAAGATCCTCACGCAAATCTCGCTCTTCTGGTTCGAGATGATGCGCGATATTGTCCCCAATCACCTGATCACGGCCGAGGTGAGGGAGTTCCCTGCTTGGTTGCAAGCCTACGGCGACCAATTGGAGGGACGGTCGATGCTGGTGAAGCGCGCCCAGATGTTTCCGGTGGAGTGCGTGGCGCGGGGCTATCTTGCCGGGTCGGGGTGGAAGGATTATCAGGCGACGGGGGCTCTTTGCGGGATTCCGCTCCCGGCGGGTCTGCAGGATGGTTCGAGGCTACCGGAGCCGATCTTCACACCGGCGACGAAGAGCCAGGATGGCTCGCATGACGAGAACATCTCTTTTGAAGGCGTGGAGGACGTAGTGGGCAAAGCGGACGCGGCGGAACTGCGACGTCTCACGCTCGCCATCTACCGCAAAGCGGCGACGCACGCCGAGTCGCGCGGGCTGATTCTTGCGGATACGAAATTCGAATTTGGAAGAACGGACGAAGGGATCATCCTGGCGGACGAGGTGCTGACGCCGGATTCTTCGCGTTTCTGGGACGGATCGGCATGGAAGCCGGGCGGCGCACAGCCGTCGTTCGATAAGCAGTTTGTGCGGGACTACCTCGAATCGATTCGCTGGAACAAGCAGGCACCGGCGCCGAGCCTGCCGGAAGAGGTTGCCAAGCGGACGCAAGCGAAGTATCTCGAGGCCTTCCGCCTTCTCACGGGACGGCATCTAACCGTCTGATTCAGTACCAACGCGCACGGAGAAAATTCAATGACGCTGGTGGACTGGGCAGTGGTCATTATCCTGATCTGTGCTGTCCTGGGGGGACTTGCGCAGGGTTTTTTTCGCTCAATCTGTTCTCTTGGCGGGCTGATCCTTGGCCTGGTAATTGCGGCATGGAACTATGGTCATCTCGCCTCTTTGTTATTACCACTTGTCCGAATCCCGGCAATTGCGAATACAATAGGGTTTCTGCTGATCGCGATTCTTGTGTCAGCCCTCATCGGGCTGCTGGGGAACCTTCTGGCGAAGGCCTTCCGACTACTGGGGCTCGGGTGGCTGGATTCGCTGGCGGGTGGAATCTTCGGTCTGTTTCAGGGGGTAGTGCTCGTCGTCATCGGAATACTGGTGGTGGTGGCGTTCTTTCCGCAGACCCACTGGCTTGCGGATGCACGTGTGCCCCGCATGTTCTTCGGAGCATGCCATGTAAGCGCCGACGTTACGCCGTCGGAGTTGGGTGAGCGTGTGCGTTCGGGCCTGCATCAATGGGAAGCGGAGACGCCGCAATGGATGCATCCAGAGCGGACAAATTGACGGGTTTTGCACAAGACCGCACACGTCCGCAGGGACCAAGAGTGTGGCAATCTAGAGAGAGCCAAAAGCAAGGGGTGGCGTGTTGAAACGAGAACTGGACAGCCTGGTGACGCAGATGCATTCCAGCGGAATCCGTTACGATGAGGCCGTGCGCGAGTTCAAACGGCAATACCTGCGCGAAGTATTGATCTCGAACCGCGGGAATCAGTGCAAGGCGGCGGAAGAACTGGGAATGCACCGCAACACCCTGAGCCGGGCAATGGCGGAGTTGGGGTTGAGCCTGGCCGAAGTGCGCGCCGGTCTCAAGCGTCCGCCGCGGAGCGAACGTCCAGTATTCAGCACGGTGCGGCAGACAGTCCGCCAGGGCTGATCGGCGCACCCGGGCTGCGACGGCAGCATGCAAAATTGGTTCCAGCAAACCGGAAAACCCCAGGTAAGTCTTGCGCCTGCCTTCGTGTGGGATGCGCAGGACGCATACCTATTCGATATTGACGGCACACTCCTGCGCAGCCGCGATCGCATTCACGTGGACAGCTTCGTTGAGAGCGTCCGGCGAGTGACGGGATTTGAAGTCACGCTGACGGGTATTGCACTGACGGCGCGACGGATACCATGATTCTGCGTGAAGCCTGCCGCCAAGCAGGCATTCCTCCAGACGTGGTGGAGGCGCAGGCAGGCGCTATTCTGGAAGCAATGTGCACGAGCGTGACGGAGCAACGGCACAAGATGGAGCTGGTGCGGATGCCGGGCGTGGAAGACGCGCTTCGGCACCTGGCCGCAAAGGGCAAGCTGCTGGGCGTTGCCACGGGCAACCTGGAGCTGATTGGCTGGGTGAAGATCGAGCAGGTCGGGCTACGCGAATGGTTTCGCTTCGGAGGATTCAGCGACAATTTTCCGTTGCGTTCGGAACTGGTTGGCCATGCAGCGACGAAGGCCCGCGAGCTCGCCGGGCCGGAGGCCAAGGTCTGCGTGGTGGGCGATACGCCGCGCGATGTTGAGGCCGCTCACGCGAATTCCCTTCCCGTCATTGCAGTGGCTACCGGGCGATACTCGTTCGAGGAGCTACGCGCGCTGGAGCCGGAGGCTTGTGCCACCTCGCTTGCCGATCTGATGGCAGAAACGGGGCAGGCACAGTGAGACCGCGACTCATCAGCCGATGCGCTTTCCTGCTGGTTGCGGCTCTCTCCGCAGCGCAAACGCCGACGACCGGAGTGATGCAGTCTCCGCAGGAACCGACGCAATCCCGGGAAGTGCCACCGCAAGCCGCGCGGCCACCACTGAGCCAAGTTCCGGCGAAGCTGCCGAAATCAGGGGAACGGCGCCGCGCGACAAAGCTTTATCTGGAAGGCACGAAGCGGTACCAGGAGCGGCGCTTTGAAGAGGCGCTCGAGCTGTATCGACAGGCGGCGACTCTTGACCCGACGAATAGCGACTACCAGATGTCGGAAGAGGTTGCGAAGAGCCATGCCGTTACGGCACTGCTGCAGGAGGCGGCTCAGGCCCGGACGCGCGGAGACCGCGCGGGCGCGCGGGCGGCGCTGCAACGGGCTCTAGCGCTCGATCCGGCCAATGCCTCGGTCACCGAGCATCTGCACCAGTTGGCTGACGATGCGGTCGCTGAGAACTCAGATCCAGGCGGCGCGCGACCGGGCCCGGAACTCGGCGGCCTGGAACACCTAGCTCCAGCGCAGGGCGCGCGGAGCTTCCATATCCGCGCCAATCAGCGACAGATCATCGAGCAGGTGTTTCGGGCGTGGGGCGTGGAGCCTTCGGTTGATGACAGCGTTCGCGGAAACGTGGCCCGGCTCGATATTGAGGATGCGAGTTTCGCCGAGGCGACACGCGCGGTATCGGCCCTGACCGATACGTTCTACGTGCCCCTTGATCCTCATCGAGCGGTGGTGGCACGCGACACGCGCGATCTTCGTCAGCAGTTCACCAGGCAGGGTGTAGAAACGATCTCGCTAGCCGGATTGACGAATACGGAGATGAACGATCTGGGCAGCATGGCCCGGAATGTCTTTGAGATTCAACAGGTGTCAGTCGATCCCACGGCTGGCACCATTACTTTGCGCGCTCCCGAAGACGCTCTCAAGGCTTTCAATGCCACTTACCGCGACCTGAACGCGGGACGCAGCGAAGTGATGATCGACGTGCGTCTGGTTCAACTGGCGCACACGCATACGCGTAACACGGGGGTGACGCCACCCCAGACGGTCACTGCTTTCAACGTGTATAGCGAAGAGCAGTCGATTCTCAACCAGAATCAGGCCCTGGTACAGCAGATCATCTCGTCCGGATTGGCCTCGCCCGGGGATACGCTGGCCATCCTTGGGATTCTGCTGGCATCGGGGCAGGTGTCGAGTTCGATCTTCCAGAATGGCATCGCGCTGTTCGGCGGCGGCCTAACGCTGTCTGGCCTCTCTCCGGGGCCGGTACAGTTCAATTTGAGTCTGAACTCGTCGGATTCGCGCGAGCTTGACGATTTTCAATTACGACTGGAAGACGGGGAGGAGGGCACGCTGAAGAGCGGCACGCGGTACCCGATCCAGACCTCGTCGTACTCCAGTTTATCGGCGAACTCTCTAAACATCCCTGGGCTCAATTCGGCGGGAACGTCAGGGGGCCTGGCGGGCCTGGAGTCCTCTCTGCTAGGCGCGAACACGGCGATTCCGATGGTGCAGTATCAGGATCTTGGGTTGGTTCTCAAGGCCACCCCGCGCGTATTGCGCTCCGGGAACGTCGCCCTGAATGTGGATATGAAGATCTCGTCGCTGGCGGGGACTAGCCTGAACGGCGTTCCGGTGCTGGCGAATCGGGCCTACTCTGGAGTGACGACCCTTCGGGCCAATGAGGGGTTCGTGATTGCCAGCGAAATGAACAGCAATGAGGCGCGCGCCGTGAGCGGCTGGCCCGGATTAACCGAAATTCCGGGGCTGAACAATATCACCGACAAAAACGTGCAGAAGAACGAGTCGACGCTGCTCATCATCATGACGCCGCGCCTGGTACACGTTCCGCATGGAACGGGGCACTCGCCCATGATGCCAGTGGAGCGCAGGCTGGCCCGCTGAGGGCCAGCATAAAGAATTGCCCCGACATCGCGGATGCCGGGGCATTCGGTTTCGTGAGTTTTGGGACTACTGGGCGATCCCGTCCAGCTTCTCCTGCCACTCAATGATCTTCTTAAGGGTGTCGTAGGGAACGCCGGCGATCGGGACCTGCCGGCCGTTCACTACAAGAGTGGGGGTGGAGTTGATGTTCAGATCTTCTGCGAGTTTGACGGACTTCTCCACCTCGTCGCTGGTTGCTGGTGTCTTCGCGCAGGCTTCTACCTTGGCGGGATCAAGGCCTGCCTTGGTCACCGCGCTGTTGAGCGTGAGCTGCGCTCCATCGGCGGTATTGAGGCCATCCTGCCCCTCAAAGGTAGCCCCGGCAAACTGGAAGAAGGCGTTGCTGCCGCCGAGCTTGGCCACGCACGCTCCGTACTCAGCAGCCAGCTTGGCCTGGGGATGGATGCGTTCCAGCGGATAGTTCTGGAAGACGATGTGCGCCTTGGGGAAATCCGCTATGAGCTTCTCCATGTTGGCTTGGGCGTCTTTGCAGTGCGGGCACTGGAAGTCTGCGAACTCCGCAAGTTCGAGGGTTTTGTCAGCCGAGCCGCGATAGGGACCGTCGGCGCGCTGCTGCACCTCAGCGCGATAGGCAGCGTAAGGTTTATCGCCGAAGGGGTAGACATCTTCCCCGGCGATAATGTGCTTGCCGTCGGGCATCGCCCAGAAGAGAAACGGCTGCGGCTTGTTGTCCTTCGCATTCTTTTCGCTGATGTAGACGATGACCTTGCTGAGGCCCTCGATGGGAGTCTTGAGGATCGCCTCCACCTCCCAAATACGATCGGTATCGTATCCCCAGCTTGCGTTGAGGAAGGCGTTGATCTCTTCCTTGCTGGGGCCGGACGCGGTGAAGTTCTTAGGGTCGGGCTTGGGAAAGACCGGCGCCGCGGTGGGTGCGGGAGCGGACGGAGCCTGGGACTGCGCAGGCGCTGCCGGGCTTTCGGGAGGTGCGGCGGGTACCTGTTGCTGCGCGCCAGCCTCGAGTGTGCTCGCAGATACGGCCAGCAGGGCGGTTGCAGCCAGCAACCCGCCGCCGGCAAGACGGCCAATATGTCGAATCAAAACCCATTCTCCTTGATGCGATGCATTCATTATCACGTCCCGCCGTGCCGCACGCCACCGGATGGCGCAAAATTGAACCGACGCGGCGCAGCGCCGCCCCACTATACCTGGACCTTGACGGCGATCGGAAAGCGGCGCCCCATGCCGAAGGATTTGGCAGTGACCTTGAGGACGGGCGCGGCCTGCTGGCGCTTATACTCGGAGCGCTCTACCAACCGCACCACCTGTTTGACCAAGTCAAGTGAAAATTTGTTTACGCGGGCGATGTCTTCGGGACTTTCGTAACGCTCGACGTAACCCTCGAGGATGGGGTCGAGCACCTCATAAGGCGGGAGCGAATCGGTATCTCTCTGGTCAGGACGCAGTTCCGCGGAAGGCGCCTTGGTGAGGATGGCTTCGGGGATGATCTCGCGTTCGCGATTGAGCCAGCGGCAGACGGAGTAGACCCGTGTCTTGACCAGGTCTCCGATCACCGCCAGGGCGCCCACCATATCGCCGTACAAGGTGCAGTAGCCTACGGCCATCTCGGACTTGTTGCCGGTGGTGAGGACGAGTGCACCGAACTTGTTAGACAGGGCCATCATGAGCGTGCCGCGAATACGGGATTGGATGTTCTCTTCCGTGAGATCCGGTTCGCGTCCAGCAAAGAGCTGATCCAGGGCGAGCCGGAATTCGCTGAATAGCGCGCTGATGGAGATCACCTCGTAGGAAACACCGAGATTGGCCGCGAGTTTGCGGCTATCGTCAATGGAGCCTTGGGAGGAATACGGACTTGGCATACCAACCGTCATCACATTCTCTGGACCGAGCGCTTCTGCAGCTACGGCGGCCACCAGCGCGGAATCGATGCCACCGCTGAGAGCGATCAAAGCTTTGCTGAACCCACATTTCCGGACGTAGTCGCGCGCGCCGAGCACGAGCGCTTGCCAGGCGGCTTCCGTGTCGTCGGAGTGCGGATCCGCGATTGGCGTGTCAGCGAAGGGGTCCACGACCACCATGTCCTCTCTCCAGGAGGCTGCCTGCGCGATCAACTCACCCCGCGCGTTCAGAGCGAGCGAAGAGCCGTCGAAGATGAGGCTGTCGTTGCCGCCCACCTGGTTCGAGATCAGTACCGGGATCCCGTCTCGGTGAGCGATAGCCGAGAGCATTTTGCGGCGGAGTTCGCGCTTGCCGTGCCAGAAGGGCGAAGACGACAGATTGATATGGATGTGTGGATCCTGAGCCATGAGCTCCTCCATCGGATCGATGGAGTAGAGCCGGTTGGGCCAGAAGTCTTTGTCATTCCAGGCATCTTCGCAAATCGAGATAGCCAGCCGCACACCATCAAGTTCGACGACTCTTTGGGAGCTGGCCGGGGAGAAGTACCGCTGCTCATCGAAGACGTCATAAAACGGAAGCAGGCGCTTGTGCTGTTCCAGCAGCACGTGCCCCTTGTCGATGAGGACAGCGGCATTCACGGCACGCTTGTCGCTGATCCCGTCTGCCGGAAGGGCAACGCCTGCCACGACGGCAGTTGAAAGCTCGCGGGTGGCGACGGCGAGTTCCTGCACGGCGCTGCGGCAACGGGCCAGGAAGCTGGGCTTTTCAAGGAAGTCCGCGGGCGGATACCCGCAGATAGCGAGTTCGGAGAAGACCACCAGGCGTGCACCCATCTGCGCAGCACGCCGACTCGCATCGATGATTTTGGCAAGGTTCCCGGTAAAGTCCCCGATCGTGGGGTCAATCTGGGCCAGCGCGATCTTCACATTTCCAGTTTAAATGCGCGGGGCAGGCCTAGGTCCCGGTACCCGCGAAGACAACCACTACGGTGCGCAGGATGATCTTGATATCCAACCAAACACTCCAGTTCTCGATGTAGGTGACGTCGAGGGAGATGTAGCTGTCGAACGAGGGATCCTGGCGGCCCTGGACCTGCCATAGTCCAGTGATGCCGGGAGTGACGTCGAGACGGCGAAGGTGGCTCAATTTATACTCGCGCACTTCACTGGCCAGCGGAGGCCGCGGGCCCACGATGCTCATATCGCCCTTGAGGACGTTGAAAAACTGGGGCAACTCGTCCAGGGAGTACTTTCGCAGGAAGCGGCCGAGGGTGGTGATGCGAGGATCGTTGGAGATTTTGAAGAGAACCCCCTGGCGCTCGTTCATGTGCATGATCTCGGCCTGACGCTTTTCCGCGTCGCGGACCATGGTGCGGAACTTCATGCAACGGAAGACTCGTCCCCTTTTGCCGATGCGTTCTGAGGCGTAAAAGACAGGTCCGTGCGAATCCAGCTTGATGGCAATGGCCAGGGCCAGCATTAAGGGGGAGAGCACCACAAGGGCGAGTGCCGAGAAAACGACATCGACGGCCCGCTTCAACATCAGCGCCAATTCAGGGACGTGGCCGCAGTGCAGAGGGATCGTCGGGAACTGGCCGATATATTCGATGGGCGAGTTCCAGGCCAGTCCATCGTACATCTCGGGGACTACGCGAAGGTTGATGCCGTAATGGCGGGCTTTCTGCAGAACCTCGTGCACTAGTTCGCGCTGGTGCGGAGTGGTGAAAAAGATTTCGTCGACGAAGTGTTTGCGCGCGTGCTGAAACATGCTGTCAAGATCACCGACCACGTCGCCTGATTCCGCGACAAATCGCGAACTCGCCCCTGGGAACTCGATGAATCCCTTGAAGGTGTATCCAAGATGGCGGATGTTATCGACGTGGTGCCGCAGCGCGTGCGCTTCTGGGCCAGTACCGATGATCAGGACATTGCGGGTACCCACGCCCCGTTCAAAACGGCGATAGAGAAAGACGCGATAGACCAGGCGACGAACGCTCAGTGAGATCAGCACCAGGCCCAGGCTAATGAGAACCAGGCCACGTGGAATGCTGGAGGCGTGCACCAGGTAAATGGCTCCGGTGAGGAGCAGACCGGAGGTGAAACAGGCCTGAACCGTGCGCCGCTGCTCGCTCAGGAAGCCGCCGAGCCGAGCGGGGGAGTAGAGATGGAGCCTGTCGCTGATGTAGATCAGTGCGAAGATGAATCCGGCAAGAAGCGTCACCAGCAGTCCGGTGGATCGTCTGTCGATCAAACCCATCTGCCAGAATTCTCGAACACCTGGAAAGAGCTTGATATATGCCTCGACGCTGGTGGCTACAATCACCGCCGCCAAGACGGTAACGGCATCCATGAGCATCCAGAGCTTCGAGGTTCGGGGGGAGTTGCGGGTGATTGCGCCCTGCGCCTCCTCCATCCACTCCGAAGAAGCGGCTGTCGCGGAAACTCTTTGCCAGAAATCCGAAGTAGCCATTATGACCTCACCACATAACCTAAGCAATCGCTACGGTTCCACTCTCTCCAACCAATCCGAGGAGTGATCCCTGCAAACAGATACAAGGTGTCGTTTCGACGCGTTTTGGGAACGGATTAGGAAACCCGGCACGACGCCAGACTTACACGGACCGCGATGCCCCCGGGGTGGACAGCGTCGAAGAGCTGAGGAACATAGAAACGCTGGTTATTGTTATTGCCTAATCCAAACAGTTACGACTAGCTAAGGAACCCAGAGCCGGACTCCGCCTGCGAGGGGTGGGGAAACAGAGTTACCGGTCGGAACGTAGAACCCTGCGGGCAGAAAAATGATGGAAACAAGACGAGTATAACAAAATCGCCGGGGAAGAAGTTGCGATTCCACAAAACCGCGGGAACCACATGAATGACTGCTTATGACTTCTTCAGCATTACGCGACGGGGTGAAGTTTGCAAGCCAAATCTTGAAAAATGGTTTGTGCCCCGGTTAGTGCTTTGGTAACCCCTAGCGGCCGGGGAGGCGGTAAGCGTCCAGAAGCAGGAACTGCTGGATGTCGGGGTCTTCCGAGGTCAGGAAGTCTTTGAGGGCTCCGAAAAAGTGCGCTCTGCCCTGGTGCAGAAAGAGGACCAAGTCGGCGAGTCTCTGGGCGAATCGCATGTCGTGGGTGACGACGATGCTGGTAAACCCAAGCTGATGTTTGAGGCGTTGAATAATCCCGCCCAGGCGGCGGGCAATGATGGGATCGACCATGGTTGTGGGCTCGTCGTAGAGGACCACCTCAGGCTGGGCGGACAGGGCACGGGCAATCGCTACGGCTCGGCGCCGTCCGGTCGAAAGGCTTGCGGGCAGCAGATCTCCCACGTCCTCCGCTCCTACGAGGCCCAGGAGCCGCTCGACCACCTGTTGGATCTGGTCCTCTTCAAGGCCGCCTCTCTCCCGGAGCGGGAAGGCCACATTTTCGCGTACCGTCAGTGAGTCGAAAAGGGCTCCGTTCTGGAAGACCATGGTGACTCGCTTGCGGATGGCCTGCATTCCCTCTTCGTTGAGCGTCGTAATCTCCTGTCCTTCCACCCGAACCGAGCCGGCATCGGGTTTGAGGAAGCCCATGAGGATCCGCAAGGAGACTGACTTCCCTACCCCGCTCCTGCCGAGAATGCAGAGGGTCTGACCGCGCTCGACCGTGAAACTGACTTGCTCGAGTACTGCGCGATCTCCGAAAGAGATTGAGACATCTTTGAACACGATTTCCGGCTGGGCTGCCAGTTCTGCGATCGAAACAGCCGGTTCCGGGACATTTTCATCATCCCCAGTGGGCCGAGGCAACTCGGGCAATTGCTCTTCCTGGTGGAAATCGTCGTGATCGAAGGGATCAGGCATAGGCTATCGTTTATCCGAATCAGGATGCCCACTCGTTCGGGACAGAATACCTGGCTTCAGATTACGTGAAGCCGGCTGACACGCCGCACTTCTTCGGGAGTGTTCAAGTTCCAGAACCACTGGAAGACGGGAATGGCGTGCGAGTGGTGCACCAAACCCGCCTGCGCCAGCAATTCTGCCGGGATGATGCGCGCTGTCCCATCGATCTGCTTTGCAGCGACATCAAAAGCCGCGAAACATCCGCGTCGCCCGGAATGCAATTCCTGCTGCAAAAGAGGCAGGAGAGAGCGGCGGATGACCGCCGGGAATGTCTGGGGGAATCCATTTGCGGAGACAAGGGTGACGGCAGAGCCAGTTATCCTGGCGTCGCTCACAAGGATTCGCAGAAGCGATGGCGGGACGAGCGGCAGGTCGATGGGTATCAACACGACGAGTTCCGCCTCTGTGTTTGCCAGTGCCGAGCAGACTCCTGCCAGGGGCCCTTCCCCCGGCAGTTCGTCGCGGATCACCACGGCAAGATGAGCCAGTTGGGAACGTGCTCCGGAGATTGCCGGGCTCAGGCCGGCGCTTTGCAGTGTCTGCAGCGCCAGGGAGATCAGGGTGTGGCCCTGAATCTCGACGACTGCTTTGTCGCGCCCCATTCGAATCGAGTTGCCGCCGGCGAGAACGAATCCAGCGACGTCTTGCGCCTGATCATGAGTCAACGCCCTGCCTCTTCGAGAAAGCGAATGATGGAGCGGATACCGAGCTCGAAGTTCTTCAAATGGAACTTCTCATTGGGGGCGTGGAGATTGTCATCAGGCAGTCCGAAGCCCATCATGACACTGGGCAGACCGAGATGTTTAGCAAAATCTCCCACAATCGGGATCGAACCGCCACCCCTGATGAACACTGTGTCCTTGCCCCAGACTTCATGTAGGGCGCGGGTGGCGGCGTGAATGTATGGATTGTCGACCGGAATCAGGCAGGGATCACCCTGATGGATCAAACGCACCTGCACTTCCACTCCGGATGGAGTGATCTCCTCGACATACTCCTTGTATTGGGCGAAGGCTTTGGCCGGAGTCATTGCGGGCACCAAGCGCATGGAGATCTTCGCGATTGCTCGCGCAGGAATGACCGTCTTGGCTCCCGCCCCGATGAACCCGCCCGGCATCCCATGCACATCAAGAGTAGGCCGCGCCCACGTCCGTTCCAAGACACTTAAGCCGGGCTCGCCGACCAGTTCCTTCGATCCGACTTCGGTCCTGCGATACTCCTCTTCGTCGAAGGGAAGGCTCTTCCAGGCAGCCAGTTCCTCAGCGCTTGGGGGAATGATGTCGTCGTAGAAGCCGGGGATGAGAATACGACCTGATTCGTCTTTTAGACGGGCGATGATTTGTGCCAGAGCGACAAACGGGTTGGGTGCGGCGCCACCATAGATGCCGGAGTGCAGGTCGGTCTTCGCGCCACGCACCTCTAGCTCGGTATAAATCATGCCGCGGAGGCCCACACACAGGGTGGGAAGTCCCGGCGCAAACAACTCGGTATCAGAGACCAGAGCGAAATCTGCGTTCAAATCCGAGGGTTTCGAGGCCACGTAGGCAGCAATCCCTTCCCCGCCGACTTCCTCTTCACCTTCCAGCAGCACACGCACGTTCAGAGGCAGAGCGCCATTGGTCTTGAGCAGTGACTCCAGGGCTTTCACATGCATGTACATTTGCCCCTTGTCGTCGACCGCACCGCGGGCGTATAGATTGCCATTCCGTTCCGTGGGCTCGAACGGAGGGGTGTGCCACTCCTCGAGCGGATCTGCCGGCTGCACATCGTAGTGCCCGTAGGTCAGGACCGTCGGCTTTCCAACCGCATGCAGCCAGTCCGCATACACGAGGGGGTGTCCGCTGGTCTCGATGAGCCGGACATTCTCCATCCCGATGCGACGCAGCTCGTCAGCAAGCTTTTGCGCCGCTTTGCGGCAATCGCCCGCATGCTCCGGCAGCGTGGAGATTGACGGGATCCGCAGCAGGTCTTTGAGCTCATTCAAGAAGCGCGGATGGTTTTCGCGCGCATAGTCCACGGCAGTTGTCGACATCGGTGGCACTCCAGTCCAATTAAAAGAATGGCAGCAACACCAAAGTATAGGCGAGTCCGGCCGCTCAGCTGCGTCTGGAACCCATCGTGATCCCGTCCCGATTCCGGCCCGCCTTTGGCGATCCAGGCTCGGTGGCTATTTCAGCTCAAAAGAACAATCTCCCAGAGTTCTTCATATCGGAAGATAGGATGCAGGACTGGCCTGGCGGTGGATGGCCATTCAGTACCGGCCAACGCTGGGGTCGACCTCCGAGGCCCACGCATCGATGCCGCCGCGCAGCGACTGCGCATTCTCGAATCCCTGGTTGCGCAGCCAGACGGCGACATTCATGGAGCGCACGCCGTGATGGCATAGCACGACAATTCGCTCATCTGGGTCGAGTTCCTGGTGCGCGCGCGACGGCACATCGCCCATGGGCATCAGGACACTACCGCCAATCCTTGCGGTGGCGTACTCCCACGCTTCTCGCACGTCAACGAAGCGGGCTCCGTTGGTCTGAAGCAGGTTGGCCGCTTCCGTGGGCGATATCTCGTAATCCAGCATGAATCCAGTGTACGGCCGGGGGTAGCGAGGAGAGAGCGAATACGCGGGAACGCGTCGGGTGCGATAGACGCGTAAGGACTTTCGCGAACGAGCGTGAATCGACCGCCGGCCCCGAGGAGAAACAAGACTACGAAAGCGCATTCATCAATGGACCTTCGCGTTGGCCATAGGGGGGTTGCAGATCCACTCGTCGAACCCCTCCTCCAGCTGCTCGCGCCAGAAGGCGGTGAGCGGGTCCGACAGGGTCTCTTCTACGGTCCGAACGTCTTCGCCCATCATGCTCAGGGCCATATGCATCTGATCAGAGATCGCCATGATCCGGGAAAGGGCGTTGAATAGATTCCGGCTCACATCATCATGAACCGGGAGCGTGGAATGATACATGGCCGCGTCGATGCTGAGATCGTTCAGGGTCTTCTGTAAGGAGCGGTAGCGCTGCCCCATGGAATCGACGAGCTGGGCGGTTTCCGTATTCATAAATAATCCCCCCTTGGGGATGCGAACAGTCTATGAAGGTTCCAGGGGTAATGTTGTGATCAAAGTCACTCAACTTGGCGGAAAGCGGGGCCAAGTCGGTGACGAGCATCACAGTTGTTAACAAGTCGGACGGATCGACGCTCAAAAACAGGACCCCTAAGGCTGCGCGCAGGTAAAATTCGCCGCGTCGCTTGCATCTCCCGAACCGTTATACCTGGCCACTTTGGGATACGCGCAGAGGGGGCGCGTGATGAGCGGCTTGATCTTCCCGTCCGGCCCAGACCCGTATTTGGTGACGAAGATGTCCTCGATCGGCGTTCCCTTTTCAACCCATTGCTGCAGAGAGTCGAAGAGCCCGAATTGCGGTCCCTTGGCAGTAGCCATCCCGAACTGACCCATGGCGCTCGGTCCGGGACCACCGCTGCAGTGCTCCATCCCGGGCGCCATGTAGAGGCGGACGAACCCGGCTGCTTTTTCGACGCTCATTGTCTTTTGCACCTGCTGGTAGTAGGACACCGAGTTCCAGGGGGAGATTGCCGCATCATCCCAGCCGTGGTACAGGATCAACTTCCCTCCGCGCCCGGCAAACCTGCCCAGGTCGGGATCGGTCGCGTCCAGATCAGCGGCCATCCTGGTACGGGAAAGGTTCAGCATGGCCTGGGCATCTGCGGTCTGCGCGTTCCACTTGGGGTCGGCGACCATGTACCGGAAGTAATTCCGCACAAAGCGGGCACCTAAGGATGACTCCGGGTCTTCGCCGACGACCCACTGCCGCCATCCTGTTTCGTCCCCCACGGCGTATCCCGGCCATATCGAATTGCCGGCGCCATCCTTGAAGCCGCCGTACAGAATCTGCAGCGTTTGGAGCTGCGGCCGGGTCAGGCAACTCAGCTCATCCTCGCCTTTGCACAGCAGTACGGACGGGTCGAATTTGCACGCGGCTGGGTTGCTCACAATCCCGTCTTTCACCCCATCCAGAGTGTCACAAGCCTCAAGCGCCTTCGCCTGAATGAACGGCAGCTTCCCATCTGGAATGTAGCTTTGGGGATCCCCAAGCTTTTGCATGGCTCGAATACCCGCCGCAAGCATGGTCGACCAGGCATTTGCCGGCGCCCCCGCCAGGATGCCGTCGTAATCCTCCGGGAAGCGCTGCGCTTCCATCAAAGCCTCGCGGCCGCCGTCGGAGCAGGCGTCAAAATATGATTTGCTCTGCAATTTGCCGTAGTAGGCCTGGATGACCTGCTTGGCGTGTTCGGTCATCTGGTGCACCGCCCGCCAGCCAAAGTCCTTCACTTTTTCGGGGTGCTCGTAAGCCCAGGTGGCGTCTGTGTTCTCCGCCTGGTGGCCTGCGTCCGATCCTGCCACCGCGAAGCCGCGCTTGAGGTACGCTGCGAGCTGCGGGTAATAAATCTGCCCGGCGAAGCCGCCATTGCCGGTACCGAGCAGGCGGCCGTTCCAATCCTTTTCCGGAAGCCACACTTCAAAATGAATTCTCGAGTCAGCGTTGGGGCTCAGCACTCCCGCGACACGGCAAAACCCGGGAAGGCCCTCCAGCGGCGCCATTCCGGGAAGCTCCAGACTACCGCTCACCTCCGTGGCGACGGTGATCGTGGTTCCTTCTAGCTTGAGATCTTTGATGGCCGCGCAGTCGGCTGCCGACAGCATTTCCGAGCCCGTCATTAAACCGAAGAACAACATCATCCCAGTGCGCCACTGCCGCATGTCTCCCTCCGAACCGGACCACCATATCATTCTGCAGGTTGAATCAGCTCGCGAAGAGACAACCAGCCCGTAGGGCTTTGGGCGGACCGCACATACACGACCATCGCGCGTCCGCGAACCGCCGTGGACGCTCCCCCATTCATCGGTGTGACGCGGATGGTGAATGCCGTGACTTCGACCGCGGCATCGCCCATGAAGGTCGTGCTCTCCACCCGATTGTCTTCGAACTGGAGCCGCACCGCCTTGAACGTCTCCAGCAGTTCAGCCCGAAGAGCCTGCCGCCCAACGGTGTGCGAGGTCGGGCTCAGCCATTTCTCCACCTCAGGATGGTGGTATTTCAGGATCGCGTCGACATCACTTGCCGCGAACGCCGCGCGAATGGCGTCGCCGGTTCGCATGAGCGCGGCGCGGTCGGATGCGGACCCAGGGTTCTGCGCGATCGCATGTGGAGATGGGCAGGCGAGTGCCAGAATGGCTGCCATCACAAGAACGAAGCCAAAGCGGTTCATAGCGACTGATTATCGCAGGAGGTCCAGGCCGATCCGGAATCGGGGCAGGAGGTAAAGGGCGCCGGGGTTCGTCGGACCAGAGCATTAATCTAGGAGTGATGCCGCCGATTCTCAACGCCCAATCCATCACGAAGCAGTTCGGCGCCCAGCCGCTTTTCCGTCGCATCTCGATGACGGTGGAGGATGATGACCGCATCGGCCTGATTGGCCCCAATGGAGCGGGAAAGTCGACGCTGCTCGCGGTGCTGGCAGGTCAGATCGAGCCCGATGAGGGAGAACTGGCCGTCCGCAAGCGGGCACGGGCCGCCTACGTTCCACAGGATTCCCGTTTCGAGCCGGGCCTGTCCGTACGGCAGGTACTCGAAAGGGATCTGGTCGCTGCCGGCACACCAGAGAACGAACGCGAGGGGCGGATTCAGGAGCTCGCCGGACGCACCGGCTTCTCAAGTCTGGATTCAGAAGCCGCGTCGCTTTCCGGAGGATGGCGCAAGCGTCTCGCTATCGCAGAGGCACTAGTGACTCAACCGGACGTACTCCTTCTGGACGAACCGACAAATCACCTGGACCTGGCGGGGATCGAGTGGCTGGAAGAGCTCTTGAAGGGCGCGCCCCACGCGGTAGTCACGGTGAGCCACGACCGCTATTTCCTTGAATCGACCTGCACGCAGATTGTTGAGCTGAATCGAGTTTATGCGGAGGGCCTTCTGCGGGTGAAGGGGAACTTCAGCCGGTTCCTCGAGGAGAAGCAGGCCTGTCTTGAGTCGCAGAACCGCCAGATGGAGTCGCTGCGCAATCGAGTCCGGACGGAGATTGAGTGGCTTCGCCGAGGGCCTAAAGCCCGTACCACCAAGTCGAAGGCGCGCATTGACTCCGCCAACGCGATGATCGGGCAGCTTGCCGATATGAATGCTCGCACGGTGACGGGTACCGCGGGAATCGATTTCAATGCCAGTCAGCGCAAGACCAAGCGCCTGGTGGAATTCGAGGGCGTCGCATGCGAGATTGGCGGCCGCCGGCTCTTCTCGGATCTGAATTTCGCCCTTACCGCCGGAAACAGGGTTGGACTAGTGGGCCCGAATGGGAGCGGCAAGACCACGCTCCTGCGGTTGCTTCGCGGCGAGATCGAACCCGCGGCGGGATCGATTCGACGCGCCGAGGCGCTGCGCCTGGTCTACTTCAGCCAGATGCGGGAGTTGGATGAGTCGCTCACATTGCGACGCGCACTCGCGCCAGAAGGCGACTCGGTCATCCACAATGGCCGGCCTGTCCACGTGGCCAGTTGGGCCACGCGCTTTTTGTTTGCGGGCGAGCAGCTCAACCAGCCGGTGCGCAATCTCTCCGGGGGAGAGCGGGCACGGGTGCTGATCGCCAGGCTGATGCTGGAGCCGGCCGACGTCCTGCTCCTGGATGAACCGACAAACGATCTCGATATTCCGACATTGGAGATTCTCGAGGACAATCTGCTTGAATTCCCCGGCGCGCTGGTGCTGGTTACACATGACCGTTACCTGTTGAACCGGGTGGCGACGACCGTCCTGGGCCTGGACGGAAAAGGCCGGATCGGGCAGTTCGCTGACTTCGGACAATGGGAGACGTGGCTCGAGAATTCGGAAAGCATGGTTCCGGAGGCAACAACTCCGGAAAAGCGGTTGAATGGCTCAGAATCAACCACTCCCTCGAGCACCCCTAGGAAGAAGCTTTCCTACCTTGAAGCACGGGAGTTCGCGTCTATCGAGCAGCGGGTCGAGGCCTCGGATGCAAGATTGAGTGCCGCTCGCGCCCGTGTCGAAGATCCGCAGATCGCTACGGATGCCGCGAAATTGCAGGACGCGCTCCTGGAACTGGAGACGGCGCGCCAGGAGAATGAAGCTCTCTACGAGCGCTGGGCGGAGCTCACGGAAAAAGCGGGATGACTCGTGAATGATCCAGGGACCAACTGCCTGAACATGGCTCTGAAAAAAGAAGGGACGCGCCAACCCAAAGCGCGCCCCGGCTGGAAGTAGTTCAACGTCCATTGCCGAGCGTGTTCTCGACGGGCGTGATGGTTCCAAAGAGCCCATGCTGCTCACCGTCGCTCCCGGCGCTGAAGTACAGGGTGGTCGCAGGTCCCGACCCAGTTGTGCCGCTCCCGAATGACAGTCCCCACAAGCCGTCAATCGTAATCGGGGTGTTGGTCTTGTCCTGAAGCATACCCAGGAACCGGCCGGTCTGCGGCTCGTAAACAGCGATGTTGCCGCTGCCGAACTGGCCGACCAGAAGATCGTGGCTGTAGATTCCGAAATCACCTGATGCCAGCGCTAGCCCCCACGGGCCATTCAGCCAATCTCCATGTTGAAATCGATGCAACAGCTGCCCGCTTGCAGAAAACACGTCCACATATCCCAGTCCCGGGCCATCGACTTCGTCGTGCTTTGCTGCGTCCTGCTGCGCGAAGGTCACATAGAGATCGCCACCAATGTTCTGGATATTGAACGGTGCGTATCCATTCGGAATTGCCTCGTCCTGGAAGGCGTCGTCGCCGAAGTGCACACGATTGAAGTTCGTGTCATAGACCTGGACGCGAGCTTTGCGGAAATCAGCTGCGTACAGGTATGTGGCCGGTCCAGTTGAGGTGGTGATCGTCGCCATGGCAAGACCCTTGAACACCGATTCTCCTGAGGTGCACATCGATTTCATCTTGGTGCAAACCTTGATGATCGCTGCACTCGGGTTTACTCCGGGGTTCCAGCCGGAGATTGTTCCGTCTTCGGTAGCAAACAAGAAGAACGCCTGTGTGCCGGCTGTGCCTGCTACCAACTCGAAGTTCGTGGTCGGGTTGAAGACCGTCCCGGTTGGCGTTCCGGTGGGACTTGCCTTCGGGTCGGCTGTCGGCACCGTCACCACCAGCTTTTTGGCCGCCCCAGTGCCATCGTAAAGCGTGGAGAGACCGGTTCCGTTGTCCGAGATCCACCAGGGAGATCCGGAGCTGCGGGACAGTCCCCACGGGTTAACGAGGTTCGTATCCATGTTGGTCGCCACACCTGACTGATCGGCGGTGAGATTGGTCTGTTGGTAGTGCTGTGCCATCGCAGGGATTGCGAGAGCCGCGGAGCCGGACAAGATCATCGCCGCGCGAAACGCGCCGAGGGTGTTCAGGGAACAGCGCATCGTTGCCTCCTGTCGAATGCGGATGCCGTATCGACAGCACAAACCTATCCGCCCATGCGAGCGGTAGTTGTCAGCCGCTTGTCACCCAATTGTCAAAAGCTCGGAGGACGTCAACTCCGGCGCCTGCGTGTCAAGCTACCGTGTTCGCAACTTCAACAGCCGGCTTAATCGGACGTCAGGTGCTCCACGGCCCGTGATAGAAAGTAAGGTACGGCGTGGAGAAATCTAGCCGAACGATAGCCTATGTCCAACGCCGAGAAAGTACTGATTGTTGAAGACGAACCCCATGCGCTCATGGGACTTGCCGAACTGATCTCCGGCTGGGGATACCGCACGGAGACCGCCCGGGACGGAATCGAGGGCTGGGAGAAGATCCTTTCCTGGACGCCGGCTATCGTCGTCACCGACCTCAAAATGCCCCGCTTGGACGGGCTGGGCCTGCTGGGCCGGCTTGCGGAAGAAGGCCCTAACTTCAAGCAGAACATCGCAGTGGTGCTCCTGACGGCCCAGGGTTCCATCCAGGTTGCGGTGGACGCCATGAAGCTGGGGGCGTACGATTTCCTGCTCAAGCCAGTCGACTCCACCCGGCTCCGCAACATCCTCAGTAATGCCACCCGCCAGCGTCAGACCGAGATCGAGCTCGAGATCGCCCGGCGCCGTCTCCGCGAGACCGGCGTCCTGGGCGCCATGGTGGGCAGCTCCAAATTGATGCGGGAGATCTTCGGCCTGATCGAGCAGATCGCACCCTCCAATGTGTCTGTGCTGATCACGGGAGAGAGTGGGACCGGCAAAGAACTGGTGGCCCGCACCCTGCACGACCTGAGCCCGCGCAAGCCGCGCCCCTTTGTCGCCGTAAACTGCGCCGCCATTCCCGAAACGCTCATTGAAAGCGAGATCTTCGGGCACGAGAAGGGTGCCTTTACAGGAGCGGTCGAACGCCGCATCGGCTGCTTCGAGCTGGCGGCCGGGGGCACCTTGCTGCTGGACGAGTTGGCCGAGATGCCGATCGGCACACAGGCCAAGCTATTGCGCGTCCTGGAAGAACGCAAACTGCGGCGGCTGGGCGCGCGGACTGAGGTCGACGTCGACGTTCGCGTGCTCGCGGCTACCAACCGCAACCCAGAAGAGGCGATCTCCTCCGGAAATCTCAGGGCCGACCTTTACTACCGCCTGAATGTCTTTCACATCCACATGCCGCCGCTGCGAACCCACCTTGAGGATCTGCCCGCCATGGCGGAAGCCATGCTGGAAGAGATGAACGCGAAACACCATCGCAGCGTCTCTGGGGTCGCACCCTCCATCCTGGACCGCATGATTGCGTACAACTGGCCAGGAAACGCTCGCGAGCTTCGCAACACTATTGAGCGTGCAGTGATATTGTGCCCGGATGGCATGCCACTCGACGCCGGCCACCTGCCACCTGGCTTTGGCAAGGCGCAGGCGGGGTCCGCCCCCATGCCGGACGACACCAGCGTCGTGCCGGTTCGAGTGGGAAATACCGTGGACGAAGCGGAGCGGATGCTGATCCTGCGAACGCTGGAAGCCACGGGCCAAAACAAGACCCGGGCAGCGGAAATACTTGGCGTCAGCCTCAAGACCCTTCACAATAAGCTGAAGGAATACAGCCAGGCCCGCGAAACGCAGTCCGCGTAGAGCGACTAAAGTTATACTTTCAGATCTCCCCCTATGCGCCTGAAAACGAAACTCGTTCTGGCCATAACGGCCCTAGTTCTGCTGATTTCCGGACTATTGTCGATGGTCTACGTCAGCCAGCTGCTGCACACGGCGGTGGAGCAGTCGTACGAGAACAACCACATGGTTGCAGAGCTGGTGTTGCAGGCGCTGCAAAAGGCGCTGCAAACCGGGCTGGAAGGGCATACCGTCGATCCCCATCACCCTGAACAGCTGCGCACACTCGAGGCTGAAGCGATTCGCAAGGACCAGGCCCTTAGAGATTTCCTGGAATCCGTGAATCGGCACTCGCTAACGGGCTTCGACGTCAACATCGGCGACAGTGTTGGCCGAGTTATCCTCAGCACCAATCCGGAGAACCTGGATAAACCCCTGCCTGTGCGTCCGGACTACAACGAGTTGCGGAACGCAAATCAAATCCAACTGCCGCGCGAGGTCTATGGCAAGAAGCCGCAGGTCTACGATATAGCGGTTGCGCTAAAGCGCAATGGCGACCCCTTCGCCTCAGTGCATGTGGGGGTACGCACGACGTTTCTGCGGGAGGTTTACGCGCCGTGGCTTGAAGAGGCCTTCACCCTCATGGGGTTCGCTCTGGGAACGGCGCTGCTGGTGGCGCTTCTGCTAAGCAATTTGGCGCTGCGGCCGCTGGAAGAGATCAGCATGCAGCTGGACTACTGGAGCCCTGCAAATGAGGAGCTTGGCGGGGCGGAAAAGGAACAGACGCGGCAGGACCTGGGGACCCGCGTCTCCAACCAGATTGAGCGTTTCGGGCAACGCATGCGCAACGTGGAGGAGGTCTTCTCCACGCTCAAGACCAACCTCGATCAAATCCTCGGGAATCTGCAGGATGGAATTCTTTTGTTCACCAAAGACGGACGCGCCGTATTGGTGTCCGATGCCGCCAGGCGATTCCTTCAGGTTGGCCGCGACCAGATTCTGGGACTGCATGCCAGCGAAATCTTCGATCGAGGAACGGTGCTTGGGCGCACATTGCGGGAGGCCTTCGACGCGCGCGTCGCCTTGATCAACGAAGAGGTCCGAACGGAGAATGGCCGCCGCATCTCGGCCTCGGTCGATTTCATTCACGATGACATGACCGGCCAGGGGCTTGGTGCTCTCGTCACCCTGCGGGACCTCGAATCGGTCCAGGCGATCGAATCAGAGCTCGAGCTCTCCCGCCGCATGTCAGCAATCGGGAGGCTTACCTCCGGAGTGGCGCATGAGGTCAAAAATCCTATCAACGCCATCGTCGTCCATCTGGAGTTGCTGAAGACGAAGCTCGACACGACCAGTCCAAGCGCCATGCGCCATCTCGATGTGATCGAAGCGGAGATCCGGCGCCTGGACCGCGTCGTTCAAACTCTGGTGGATTTTTCCCGGCCCGTGGAGTTGCAGTTGCGCGAACAGGATCTTCGCGACGTCATCGGAGACGTGCTGGCTTTGGCCACCGAAGAACTATCCACGCGCAGTGTTACTCTTGTCAGTGTTCTGCCATCCAAACCGGTGATTGCCAACGTTGATGCCGATCTGCTGAAGCAGGCGGCGTTGAACGTGATCCAGAATGGGGCCCAGGCCATGCCGGACGGGGGACGGCTGGAGGTTGTGCTGGAGACGGACCGCAAGTTTGCTTCATTGCGCATCCTTGACGAGGGTACCGGTATCCCAGACGAGATCAGGGAAAAGATCTTCGATTTGTACTTCACCACCAAGAGCGAGGGTAGCGGGATCGGTCTGGCAATGACGTACCGAATCTTGCAGTTGCACCATGGCAATGTGGAAGTACAATCGAGGATAGAACGAGGGACAGAGTTCAGACTGCGCATACCCCTGTCCAGTGCAGATGGGGGCCGCCGGCATTTGCAACCGGCAAGCGTACAGAGTGAGAAGGGGCCGGGGGAATGAAGCGTTACTTTAGCGGCATCGCATTGGTTCTTCCATTGCTGCTAAGTTCCTGTGTTCATAAGACTAACCAGGCCCAAATCCAGCCGCCGCTGGCGCCCCCAATTGAAGACGCCCCCCTGCCGAAGCCGGATAACGCCCCCGCCAATCTCCCGCCTCCGGTGATCTCGCTGCCTGACAAGAATCCAGCGCCGTCACCGCCGGCCACGACGACACCTCCGCCGCCACAGCCGGCGCCCAAGAAGAAGCGTCCAGCAGCCAAGCCCCCGGCCCAGGCTCCTGCCCCGGCGGCCTCCACGACGGAGCAGGCGTCCAATAATCCGCCTGAAGTCCCAGCTATTGGCAATCTTTCTTCCGGCGATCCTTCCAACCTTAAGGACCAGACACAAACCTTGATCTCGGACACGGAGAGGGGTCTGAACGGCATCAATCGGAAGCTAAGCGATCAGGAGACCAAAACCTCCGCTCAGATCCGCGAGTTTTTGAAGCAGGCTCGCGCCGCGCTCACCACGAATGACGTGGAAGGGGCCCATACCCTGGCAGTTAAGGCCAAGGTGTTGCTGGGAGAGCTAAACCAATAAGGCGATTCTGGATTGGCGTGAGCAATCTACCTCTCTCCCCAACTCAACTTGGTTCGGAGTGCCTCGAAGAATCCTCCCTCGCTCAGCCGGAGCAGGTTCACGGCATAGGGCGACTTCTGGCAGCGGATCTCATCTCCGACCTGCAACTCCACGGCACGCTGACCGTCGACTGTCAACAATGCCAGGTTCGGAATGCCCTCTACGCGAACGCTCAGGGTGGAGTCGCCACGCACCACAATAGGACGCAAGGTGAGCAGATGCGGACAAATTGGGGTTACGACCATCGCATCCACGTCGGGAGGAAGAATCGGCCCATTCGCGGCCAGTGAGTAGGCCGTGGAGCCAGTAGGCGTCGACACGATGACGCCGTCCGCGCGAAATCGCGCGACGAGTTTGGCGTCAAGCTCCACGGCAAAGTCGCCCATGCGCGCGATCTCGCCCTTGGTCACGACAATGTCGTTGAGGGCATCATAGGTAGAGTGAATGCCTCCACCTCGGCACAGCTCGGCCCGTAACATTGCGCGGGGCTCGAGTGTGTGGCAGTCGCTACACCAGCTGTCCAGCGTGCGATAGAGGTCATTGAGACGCACCTCTGTCAGAAAACCCAGCGTCCCGAGATTGACGCTAAGAATCGGCGTGCCCGTCGCCGCAAAGATTCGACCTACTGCAAGCAGCGTCCCATCGCCACCCAAAACGATGACAAGCTCAGGGCGAAATCCCGGCAGTTGCTCCCGCGGAACAACGGTACCGTCTTCGATGTAGCTCGCTCCCTCGCGATCCAGCACCGGCTCATAACCGCGCTCGCGGAGCCAACGGATTAACTCCGGCAGCAACCGCACCAACTCGTCTTTCTGCGGCTTGCATACAATCGCGACGTGCTTCATGCGGTCTCAGTGTAACGGAACGACATGGTTAACGCTGTTAGCGGGCCTTTGCAATTCCATCACCCCCGCTGCGAGCTCTTCGCGTGCAGCAGGAACTCCTGGTTCCCCTCCGCCCCTGTTATTGGCGAAGCAATCGCCTCCTCCACCACCCACCCCAATCCACGCAGGCCCCCCGTCACGCGCTCAATCGCCAGGCGGTGCGCAGCTGGATCTCGCACAATGCCACCTTTGCCGACAAACTCCCGGCCCGCTTCAAATTGAGGCTTGACCAGAACCACCGCCTCTTCGAGCGCCGGAGCAGCCTCCAACACCGGCTCCAGCAACAGCGTCGCCGAAATAAACGACACATCCATCACCAGCAGCGTCAGCGGCGCCACACCCGCAGCGCTCTCCAGCGATCCAGCTTCCAGCATCCGCGCATTGGTGCGCTCCATCAGTCGCACGCGCGCGTCGTTGCGCAGCTTCATCGCGATCTGACCGAAGCCCGTATCGACTGCTGTCACGTGCGCCGCTCCGCGCTGCAGAAGGCAATCGGTAAACCCGCCCGTCGATGCGCCCACATCCAGGCACGCCCGTCCGCTCACATCGATGCCCCAATGATCCAGCGCCCCGGCCAGCTTCAGGCCGCCGCGGCTCACGTAGGGAAGGTCTTCCCCCAGCAACCGCACGACGGCGTCCGCCCGCACGGCCGCTCCAGGCTTATCCACCTTCTGTTCATCTGCCAGCACGCGCCCTGCGAGAATCAACGCACGCGCGCGTTCGCGGCTGGCCGCTAGCCCCCGCTCAACCAGTAGAGCATCGAGCCGCGACTTGCCACGGGATTTCGCTTGCGGGTCCATGGATGAAAAGCCGATTGGGCCAGGATAGTTCCGCCTGCGACACTCTGCCCAGTTTCCCGTCGGGCTCTAAGGCAACGTCGAGCATGCGCTGGGATTCGCCTGAATTGTCGAGTTGCTCAACAAACTCGGCGGCAGATAACAAGGCTGTCCATATCCGGGCTTGCGGCTGGACACGATTGCATTCCCAGCTGTCCCGTTCTGGTTGCTGGCACGTACATCGACAATGTTGCCCTGGACAAGCACCGTAGCATCGATGATGTCCTGGTCGGTGCGAATGATCGTGAGGTAGGGACTGTCCGGCGAAGCCACATACACCTTCCCATACAGAGAATTCTGCACGCTCGCGACCGTCCGCGGGTGCCCATTCACCGGCAATGTCTTGATCGGCGTGTGGCTTACCAGGTTCACTTCCGTCACCGTTCCATCGGCTTGATTGGCGGTGTATGCACGGCTGCCGTCGAAAAGCGCGGTCACGCTGGCCGGACTTGCCCCAACCGGGATCGTATATGTCGTACCAAACGTGGGGCTGTCATTGCCGTAAATATCCAGGCTCACGTCGATCACGCTCACCGCGTTCCCATCGTAGTCGGCCACCACCAGTTGCGCGGTCGCCGCGTTGTACTCAGCGTAGACAGGCCCTGCGATGGCCGGTGCATTGGTCCCGGTCAATCCCGCGGACGTAGAAAGCGGAAGACTAGGATGGCAGGTCACCGTCTGACCGGATTGATTGGGGAAGGGGGTACAGGCATCCAGCGTATTGTTTTGGCTGTTGATCACGGTAATTGTGTCATCGCCGCGATTCAGCACGAAAACACGCTTCGAGTCAGGAGTTTCCAGAGCGTACACCGGGCATTTTCCCAGTGGGATCTTGTTGGATACAGTGAAGCTGGCCTGCTCAATTGCATCCGCTTCGCCACTGGCTGTGACGGTTCGCGGCGAGACGTTGCACAACACACCCGTTGTGTCGCTCAGATCCTGCGCGATCGCGTAATTGCGCTGACCTACCACGCCTGGTCCCACAATTGTCACCGGCGTCGTTGCCACCGGCACTGCCAGCTTGAACGTTCCGGGGAAACCGGTTAGCACGTCGATCACATTGCCGGTCAAATCGGCGGTCCAAATTCCGGCAGAGGGCGTGAACAGGTTCACAACATTGGCCGTCGCTGGAAGCGTCGTGTACTGGATATTTTTGGCCTGAAAACTGGAACTGACCTGGAAGTTGGTCAGAGTTCCGTCACTGTTAACGGTGTATCCGTTGGACCCGGTCTCGTCCAGAGTAAAAGAGAGCGGTCCGGGGCCGATTGGCGCCTGCGCCATGATCGTGTCGCCCGCGTAATCTACGACGCTCAGAACGCCTGGAGCTGTCGGAGAGGGGGAGGAGACCACCCCGACGAACGTCTGCGGTTGCGACGCGGGACCGCTGGGGTTGATCGGCGAAACCACGGGACGGTAACCTGCACCGCACCCGGCGATCAAAGCACCGGTCAAAAGCACAGTGCTGGCCTGAACCAACCGCACATGCGCCTGGCCTGTACGTAAAGAAGAAAGACTCATTCAGTTTCGACCCTGCTTACTCAAGTCATTGTAAATCAGGCAAACGGGACCACGGCTCAGCAGAGTGAGCCCGGAATCGAACAGGACACAAGTCGATGCTACGGTTTAGACGCACTGCTCACCGAGGTGTCTCACAAGGAGCTCACGCGAGAGTCTGGGGCGGATTTCCGCACGAGCTACGAATGGTTGTCAGGTCAGTGACACACGTTTAGGCCTACTTTCCCACGACCTCAACGATCGATGCGTCGGGTGCTGTCCAGGGTGCCGCGCCGTCATGGGTAAACTTCTTAGCGCCATCATCCCAACGCAGATGAGTCACCTGTCCTCCACCGGTCTCGTAAGCATAGGTGGTCCCATCGTCGTTGAAGAGCGTGAAACTTGCGTCGGATCCTGGGTACACGCGCACCTTGGCGATCGACTGAGGTTGGTGTGTGCTCTCCACCATGGCCCCGAACGGCACAATCGAACCCGCGCGCACGAATAGAGGAATCGTTTCGATGGGCGCCGAAACTGTGACCGTCTGCCCGCCTTTCACGCGCTCGTTGGTCCAGTAGTTATACCAATCCGTGCCTGCCGGCAAATAGACCGTTCGGCTCGTTGCTCCCTGCTCGGTCACCGGGGCCACCAGAAATGCCGGCCCGAACATGTACTCATCACGAAGATCCGCCACTTTCGGATCGTCTGGGAAATCCAGAGGCAACGCGCGCAGGAACGGGGCGCCCATTTCCCATGTGTGATAGCCGAGCGAATAGATGTAGGGCATCAACTCGTAGCGGAGCTTGAGGTACTTTTCGAGGATTGGTTCCGCCTGCTTTCCGTAACTCCAGGTCTCGTTGTACTTGCGGCTGCCGTGGGTGCGCATGACGGGGAGGAACGTCGCGTACTGAAACCAGCGCGTGTAGAGTTCGGGAAAATCGTCGTAGCCCCCCACAACGTCCCGGGCATCGCTGGGATCAAGCAGCGGAGGATGGTCCGGGTGATGCTCGCGCGGCAATCCTTGCCAGCCGCCCGTGTCATTGGACCAGTAGGTGGCACCCGAGGCCGCGAAATCCAGCCCCGTCGGAATCTGCCGCTTATACGTGTCCCAGGTGGGAAAGATATCCGACGACCAGAAGATCGCTCCATTGGCCTGGGCGCCCGTGTAGACATCGCGGGAGAGAATCAGGGCCCTTTTGCCGGGCAGATCCTTGCGATACCCGTCATACAGGGCGCGAGTGTGGAAATATGGGTACACATTGAAGTATTGTGTTCCAGGTCCCACGTAGAAAAATGCTCCGTTAGGCGCCAGATCCGGCTCCGTCTCATCGGCCCAAAGAGAATCAAACCCTAGAGAAAGAATGTTGTTCTTGATAACGTTCCAATACCACTTCGCAGCATCGGGATTGGTCGTATCGATGTCCGACCCTGCCTTGTCGTACGGCAATCCGTCCACGGGCTTGCCGTCAGCAAGGTGCTCAAACCATCCATTCTTTTGAATCGTGTCGTAGAAGCGGTCTTCGGGAACAAAGCGGGGCCACACACTGATCATGGTCTCGAATCCCATGTCATGCAGTTCCTTGTTCATCGCTTTTGGATCAGGCCAGTATTTCGGATCCATGTCCATCTGGCCCATCTTCGTGTAGTAGAACCAGTCCACAACAAGAACGTCTGCGGGCAGGTGGCGCTCACGATAGCCTTTGGCGACCGCCATCAGCTCTTCCTGGCTGTGGTAGCGCTGCTTGCACTGAATGTACCCATAGGCTGCTTTTGGCAGCATATGCGTGGGCCCGGTCAGCAGTCGATAACCCGCATAGATTTCATCGGTATTCTTGCCCAGAATCACAAAATACGAAACGCGATTCCCCGCCTCCGAGGACCACTTGGTCTGTTCGTTGAATCCAGAGATGAATGTCGTCTTGGAGGGATTGTCCCAGAGCAGACCGTATCCCTTGTTGGTCACCACCAGCGGCAGACACGTGCTCGGCGCCGCCGGGGCCAGATAGTCGTTCCAGCAGTGCACGGTATGACCGCGATGGTCGAGAAACCCTTCCTGGTTCTGCCCCAGTCCGTAGTAATGTTCATCGTCCGGCGATACGAAGGTCGCTCCGACGGTGAATGACGGCGGATCTGTGGGCCGGAAATCGTGCACCAGGGGCGCTGTTCCGTCTTTCTGGTTATAGTCAGCCTGATCCCACCCGCTCATCTCGAGAAACTGCTTCCCATCGGTCGTCTTGAAAACCAGGTCGGTCCAGGGTGCCGATCCGCTGAAGTACTTGGCAGTCTCCGGCAGATTTCCAGGTTTTGCGTTCGGATTCGGATGAGAGCGGTGAACCGTGACCACCATGCGGTCAGACTTGTAGATGTCCTCCCCGCCCGCTTGGCTTGATGACCAGCCTGCCCCGTCGGGCATGGCTGCGAAACCATAACCGGGTGCTCCCTTTGCCGCGGCGGCATCTTTGCTGATAGAAACCCGCAGAATGTTCGGCGCATAGGGCTCCAGTACGATCGTCTCCCCCGGGCTGTCGGTGAGTTCCAGTCGCTGGCCGTTCTGCGCCTCCGCCACCGAGGCAAAGAGAGCCAAACCGGCCAGGAATCCGAGGGGTGCTGTATACCTTTTCATTTCTCACTCCATAGCAAGATGAAGAGCGTTGAGAGTTGCTGGACAGTTGAGTGTAGCCGACCGAACCCCGGCCTGTTGAGATAAACCGTTTAAGCTCCCTCCTCCGGACCCTCCTGGCGGGCATCTCCCAGGTCCTCCCAGATGGATATGCCACCATATTGCGGTGGACTCCGATCGCGCTCCTGAGTGGCAGTCAAAATTGATCGTTCTCATCGTCTGCCCCTGGGTGACGATCGATCTCTTCCTCGTCACACGCGACTGGCTGAACGGCGATTCGCCGAATGTGGCCTGGTGGACGATGGGACTGAGCGCCTTACTGGGCCTGCTGGCCTGGGTAGTCCGCTCGGGCACGCCCGGCGCGGCCATGATGGGAGCCCTGATCACCGCCACACTGATGTATGCAACCGTACCCACGCCCTTCGACGCAGCTCATACGGCTCTGCTCCCCGTAGTCATGCTCATGCTGCTGACGTCGATCGCCACCCGGTTCGGACGCCACCGAAAAGAGAGCCTTGGCATCGCCGAAGAGCGCCGTGGACGCGTCGCCTCCCAGGTCTGCGCCAATCTCGGCGTGTCAGCTCTCTTCGCCCAAACCCCGATCCAGATCCTGCTCATCGATCAGGGTTTTTTGTCGGCATCAAGCACCGAGCCCCTGCGCATCTTTGTTCCGGCTCTGGCAGCTCTCGCCGAAGCCGCCGCCGATACCGTCTCCTCTGAGATTGGCCAGGTGCTCGGAGGCACCCCACGGCTGGTCACCACCTGGCAAGCAGTTGAGGCCGGAGAAGACGGCGGCGTTACGATAACCGGCTCGCTCGCGGGCATCGTTGCCGCCGGCTTTGTGACCGTTCCTGGGTGCTGGTTGCTCGAGGCAAGCGCTTCGGTGCTCGCCATCGCCTGGGCTGCCGCGGTATTCGGGCTCAT
This sequence comes from Acidobacteria bacterium AB60, assembly GCA_008682415.1. Taxonomy (GTDB): domain Bacteria; phylum Acidobacteriota; class Terriglobia; order Terriglobales; family Acidobacteriaceae; genus Telmatobacter. The sequence goes on from VANK01000001.1 coordinate 741,638, forward strand.
GTTCGACAGCTTGCTAGGCGCCACCCTGGAGCGCCAGGGCCTGCTCAACAATGATGCGGTTAACTTTCTTTCAACCGCGAGCGCGGCCCTCTCCAGCCTCGTGCTGCTGGCCTTTATCCCCTAACTAATCCAGGTGCAGCCGCCAGAGCGTATACGTCAGTATCTCGTGCGAGATGGTATCCGTATCCCGTGCCTTCTCTTCGGTGGTTAGCCGCGGTCGGGGGGACGTCAGTACGTTCAGCCCATCGGCTGCGCAGATCTCGTGGATACGAAAAAGGTGAATCGAGTCGCTCACAACGACAAGGCGCTGCAGATGGTTCCGGCGCGCAATCACGGCAAGTCGCCGCGCCGACTCTGAGGTGCTGGTACTCTGCGTTTCGGCAATCAAATAGTCATCGGAAAGGCCTGTGCCGATCAGGTACTGTCGTCCGACCTCGCCCTCGGAGTACCCATCGCCGCCGGGCCCCCCGAGTGTGATGATCAGAGGGGCGATGCCGCGACTGTACAGATTTCTCGCGTGGTCCAGCCGCGCGCGATACACCGGTGAAGGTCGTCCGTCGTACTCAGCCGCCCCGAAGACGACGATGGCATTCGCCGGTGCCGCCTGATCGGACGTGGCGTAATGCAGAATCTGCCCGTAAACCCACCAGCACCATCCACCGGCCGCCGCCACGAGGACCCCGAAGAACCACAGAAAGGCCCAAATACGCCTTAGCCGCGGCGTCGTCTGTCTTGTGCCCTCAGAGGCCGTACCCATCGTTGGCGCCTAGCGTTCGAGAACCATCACGATCTCATGCGTCGGGATGGCTCCCTCACGCAGAATCATCCACCGCCCAGGTCCGAGCGAAAGATCCACAATCGTTGTCGGCAGCGCGCGGCCCGTCGGCCCGCCATCCACGATCAGCGGAATCCGATCACCGATCTGGTCCCGGACACAGGCAGCATTGGTGCACTCCGACGCTCCCTGCAGGTTTGCCGCCGTCGCCGTAATGGGCAGGCCAAAGCGCTCCACCACCGCCCGGGGAATCGCCGCATCCGGGACACGAAGCGCCACGTTCCCCGTGTACGCAGTCGACCGCAAGGGGAGCTTGGTCCCCGCCCGAACGATGATCGTCAGGGGACCAGGCCAGAACTTGTCCGCCAGTTTGTCCAGCATGGGATCACTGTCGCGCGCCAGTTCGTAGGCTTGCGCCAGCCCCGAAATCAAAAGAGAAAGAGGCTTGTGCTTCTGCCGCGTCTTCAGTTGATAGATCTGCTCCACGGCCCGCAGGTTCACAGGATCCACGGCCAAACCATAAAACGTGTCGGTGGGCATGGCCACCATGTCTCCCTTGCGCAGGCACGAGACAATATAGTCCACTCGCTCTCGTTGGGGCTCATCGGGATGGACGCGCAGGATTTCCGCGGACAAGAAGGTCTACCTCAATTCAAACGCTGAAACATCTTCGGCAAGCAGTCTCGATCGCACAATCCGGTGATTCTTATCAGTACCCGGAGCAACCGAGGTGAGCGCCCAAACAACTCAATCAGGCTACGTTATCTCCGCAGACGCCCTCAGTGCCGTAAAGACGGAAACTAACACACGAAGAGTCCACGTGCAAGTCTGGCGGCAGCTCCCTCCCCTCGTCTAGCAGGAGTTAGCCGAGGATTCCGCTGACAGACTAGAATCGCCTGAGTGCGCGATCTCGCTTCCATGTCCCCGCGCCTCATTCAGAGCAAGCAGAACGCGAGGATCAAAGAACTCCGTAAGGCCTTCCTGAAACCTGGTGGTGAAGCCAAGGGCCTGGCGGCTATTGAAGGCTTCCATCTCCTGGAGGAAGCCATGCGCGCACGTCTGCGCGTCACGAGTGTGTTTCTCGCCGAAGATGCGCAGCCTCTGCTTGAGGCAGTAACCTTCTCCTCCGCCACGGAGATCTTCCTGGTCCCTCGGGCCATTCTCTCGTCTGCCCTCCCCACCGAAACCCCCCAGCCGGTGGCCGCAACGGTCGAAATTCCCGACTGGACGTTTGCCCATGTTCTCGGCGCCAGACATTCCGCACCCTTGATCCCCGTTCTGACTGGTCTGCAAGATCCCGGCAATTTGGGCACCATTCTCCGATCCGCCGAAGCCTTCGGCGCCACAGGGATCCTCGCCCTGCCGGGAACCGTTAGCCCCTGGAACTCCAAGGCAGTTCGCGCCTCGGCCGGCAGCATCTTCCGCATGCCCGTGGTCGCAATGGACGCTGACGCCGGAATCTCGGCGCTACGGGAGGAGGGAGTCCGCATCTTGACCACGACTCCCGGTGCCGCTGAACCGGCTGATCTCGTGGACCTCGCCGGCCCGATTGCCATTCTCATCGGAAACGAGGGGAAAGGGGTACCTGCGAACCTGGCCGCGCATGCCGACCAGGCCGTGACGATTCCCTGCCCCGGTCCTGTCGAAAGCCTGAACGCCGCGGTAGCTGCAAGCGTCCTGCTCTACGAATCCTCCCGTCAACGACAATCTGCGACAGGGGGGCCGCAGGGGAAACGAGGCAGCCTCCGATGAGCCTCTTCGATCTGCACCCTCCGGAACCCTCCGCTCAACGTTCCTCCAGAACGCCGCAGCATGCGATACCCCTGGCCGAGCGGATGCGTCCCCGCAGCCTCGACGAATACAGCGGGCAGGAACACCTTCTCGCACCCGGTAAGCCTCTGCGCGTGCAGATTGATCGGGAAGCGGCCGGCACTGGCGAACTCGGCTCCATGATCTTCTGGGGTCCGCCCGGCGTTGGCAAAACCACTCTCGCCAAGATCATCGCCGAATCCACCCATGCAAATTTCATCGAGTTCTCCGCCGTCCTCTCCGGCATCAAGGAGATCAAGCAGGTCATGGCGCAGGCCGAACAGGCCGCTCATATGCACTCCCGCACCATCCTCTTCGTCGATGAGATCCATCGCTTCAATAAGGCGCAGCAGGACGCGTTTCTGCCCTACGTGGAGCGCGGCACCATCCGCCTCATTGGCGCGACCACCGAGAACCCTTCTTTCGAGATCATCTCCGCGCTGCTCTCCCGCTGCCGCGTATACGTTCTCCAGCCCCTCAGCGAAGATCGCATCGCCGGCCTCCTTCGTCGCGCTCTCGAAGACAAGGAGCGCGGCCTTGGCAATCTGAATATTCCGGCCGACGACGAAGCGCTTCTCCTCATCGCCTCCTACTCTTCGGGCGACGTCCGCTCCGCCTATAACACCCTCGAGGTCGCCGCCCAACTCGGCGATCAGGGCGCTCGCCCGATCGATCGCCCCCTCGCCACGGAGGCCATCCAACAGCGCGTGCTCACGTATGACAAGTCCGGCGAGGAGCACTACAATCTGATCTCCGCTCTGCACAAGAGCGTTCGCAACTCCGACCCCGATGCTGCGCTCTACTGGCTCGCGCGCATGTTCGCGGCCGGCGAAGACCCGCTCTACCTCGCTCGTCGCGTCGTTCGCATGGCGGTCGAGGACATTGGCCTCGCGGCGCCGGAAGCCCTCAACCTTTGTCTTTCCGCGAAGGAGACGATCGACTTCCTTGGATCACCGGAAGGCGATCTGGCTCTCGCCGAAGCTGTCGTCTATCTGTGTTTGGCACCCAAATCGAACTCTGTTTACACGGCCTATGCGGCGGCCAGGAGCGAGATCGAGCACACCCGCCAGGAGCCCGTCCCGCTCCACCTCCGTAACGCGCCCACCCGGCTCATGAAGGATCTGGGCTACTCCCAAGGGTACCGATATGCTCACGACGAGCAAGACAAGGTCGCGGATATGAACTGCCTACCCGACAGCCTCAAGGGACGCGTATACTACCAGCCCACTCAGGAGGGCCGCGAAAAACAGCTCGCCCAGCGACTTGAAGAGATTCGACGCATCCGCGCCAAACGCCACGAGGAGAATTCCTAACTCCTTCTCTCTCTTTCCTCGACAAAAATGATCGCTAATCCGCATTAGGAGCTCAAAGATGCCCTCCGAACTGAATGCCGGCCTGGGCTTTCTCTCCCTCACGACCGCCCAGCAGGAGTCGTTTCGTCCATCACCTGTTCCCGTACTTGCCCGCTTCGAGGCGGGAGACTGTGTCTATAAATGGACCTCCTATCCTCTGGTCAAGCCGAAGACCGGGCGCATTACCGAATACTGGTCGCCGTGGAATAGGTTCAAGACCGGCTCGCTGGAGATACCCGGCTTCAAAGAGCTTCGAACACGGTACGGAAATGTCGCGGGCGGCGTCGGCCGCCCCCAGGATTTTGCTCGTTCCAGAAACGCTGTCACCGAGCAGTGGAACCGGATGGACGCCCTCCTGAAAGCCCAATTCCTTAAGCCTGTCTGGGGGTACGTCGGCAAGACCGCTGCGCAGCGCAAATTCGATGATCCAGCTCATCCCTCGGAACAGAACAACGTCTTCTTCATTGGCGGGGATTATCAACTCCTCGTTCCAAATCTCACGGAGCAGTGGATCAAGAAGCTCTGAAAGCTCAGAGGGTCTCAGACTTTCGGATCTCGCTTCCTTCCATATTCCGCTCATCTCCTGCACGATATGGCATGATTTCCCCGGAGGTACTCGTGAAAGAGAAACTTTGCTTTCTTCTTGCCCTGATGGCTATGGCTCCCGCCGGCCTTCAGGGGCAGGAGAAGTCCGAAGCATCCGCCGCTAAACCCGCCAATCCCATCACCGTCAGTGAAAAAGGACTCTATTCGTTCCTGAGCAGCGCCGCCGTCCGAGCTGCGGAAAAGATGCCCGAGGAGAACTACTCCTTCAAGCCCACACCGGAGGTACGCAGCTTCGGCCAGCTCGTGGGCCATGTTGCCGATGCCAATTACATGTTCTGCTCGCAGGCCGCCGGAGAGCCGAACCCCGGGAAGAACGTCGAGAAATCCAAAACTTCCAAGGCAGACCTGGTCGCTGCGATCAAGGACGCGGTCGCTTACTGCGTCAAAACTTTCGACGGCATGACGGACGTCAGCGGCAGTGAGATGACCAAATTCCGAAGCTTCAATATGGCTAAACTCACCTTGCTCTCACTCAACACGGCGCACACCGACGAGCACTATGGAAATATGGTTACCTACATGCGCCTCAAAGGCATCGTGCCGCCTACCAGCGAGGGTCAACCCGCCCCGGCTCCGAAATAAATCCGTTCTCTGTCTGTAGCCTTTCTTTTCCGGAACGGCCAGGCCTCGAAGGAGGCCTGGCGAGTTCACTGCCTTCGATTGGAATGTCTTAAGATCCTCCGATCGCGAATTATCCTCAGGAAAAGCGATTCAGTGACGGTATTTGGTCTGCGCGTCGACATTTCGTCACGGGAATCTCGTCTCGTCCTGCAACGACCGTGCGGATTTTGACGCAGGCCCTCTCTAAGCCTCAATTCTGCAGGAGTTGAGAGTCCCAGGCGGCTCTTAATAGCTTTGGCACGATGCATGCTTTAAGAAAGGCATCGCTGGAAGGCAAGAATCGCAACTGCAGACTCTCATCGGAGCACGCGCAGTGGGAAGGGCGATCCAGGCCTAAGGCAAAGCCGATCTCAGCCGTACCTGGTTCTCATTCGGCAGCCAAGCGTGATTAGACAAATAGATTCGTCGAGCCGATAGAAATAGAAACAAGCGTAGTCAGCTAGGGCGCCTGAACTGGTTTATCCGAGTCTCGGCGGCGAAGATTCGTCGCCGGGTAATCGGAAACGGGGTTACTCGAAAAACGTAGATTCATTGTAGAGAAGTTGTCCGCGAGCAATGTCGGGCGCGGACATAAAGGAGCAGTGTTGTTGCAACAGAACCGGGGATGGGAGGTCCTTATGTCTCCGCAGGGCAACAAATACGAGTACGCCAAGGAATTCGACGGCAATCTCAATGCTGCAGACCAGGCGGTGCCGGTCCGCGTCAAAACCAATCTCCGCGTCATGAGCAAGGAAGAAGCCCGCCAGGCCTGGATCCACCGACTTCCCTTCGGTGTGCCGAGCTACAGCTTCAAAGCGGGAGAGACCCAACCCGGTAGAGCGCTTCCCATGCACCCCAGCCTGGAAGCCATGGGCCGTCACTACTTCACCTGGTAGCAAAGCGCTCCCGAGCCCCGCGGCATTCGGACTTGGACCGTGGGCTCTATGATTTGCCTGACTTTCGTTGGGGCTCGGCTCGAAGACCCGCACGATTGGTCCTAAACTGCCATGCAGGGGCGCGACCCTCTCCCCAACGCCAGGATTCTTCCCTTCCTAATTCGCGCGTGACGAAACCGCCGCCGAAGCACTCTGGGTCGAGGCCTTCGGCAAGCTATTTACAGCCTCCAGAACAATCCCTGGCGTGAGCGCTTCCGGGAGAAGCTTCGGCGAACCCTGGCCCGGGATATAGAGGGCGTACGTGGGAACTCCGTTACGCCCGAGCCGTTCCAACTCCTGCGCAATGGCATCATCATGCTGCGTCCAGTCAGCCTTCAGCAATGCGACGTGTGCGTCTGTGAATGCCTTCATTACTTCCGGTCGGGTCAGCGCCACTCGCTCGTTCACCTGGCAGCTCAGGCACCAGCTCGCCGTGAAATCCACAAAGACCGGCCTTCCCGAGGCTTGGTATTGAGCAACGCTCGCCTGTGACCAAGGCTGCCAGTCTCCGCTTCTTACGGCAACGGCCGTCGTGCGGGGGGCTTGCATCAGATTTTCTGCCGAGTAGACACTAAGCCCGACAACGGCTAGGGCGATCAGTCCGGCAACCAAACTCGACCAGGTCCGGGCAGGCCAGCGCCCCAGAAACCAGCCCGCAATGGCCAGCAGCAGGAAGCAGATCAGCAATGCCGCGAGCAACATCGCGCCATCCGCGTTGGCCACCACCCAGGCAAGGTAAATCACGGTTCCAAAGATCGGAACAGAGACTGCCTGGCGCAATAACTCCATCCATGCCCCCGGCTTGGGCAGCACCCGGGTCCACGCAGGCTGGAGGGTTAAGACAAGGTAAGGTGCGGCTAGACCCAGGGCAAGCGCCGTGAACACGCCAAACGTGACAACCGCGGGCGCCGCAAGCGCATAGCCGATGGCTGCGCCCATGAACGGCGCCGTGCACGGCGTCGCCACAATCACCGCCAGAACTCCCGTGAAGAAGCTGCCCGTGTAGCCCTGCTTCGCCGCGAGGGCCCCGCCAGCGCTGGTGAGCGAAAGACCAATCTCGAACTGGCCGGCAAGCGACAGACCCAGAAAGAACAGCAGGCAGGCCATCAGGGATAGGAAAATCGGCGACTGGAACTGGAATCCCCAGCCCAGCCGCGCTCCCGCGCCCCGCAGGGCCAGCAGCAACCCAACCAAGGCCCAGAACGAGGCTAGAATCCCAGCCGTGTAGACGAGCCCATGCACACGCAGCCTGTGCCGTTCCTCGCTTCCCGAGTTCACCAGCGCCAGACCCTTCAGGAAGAGCACTGGGAAAACGCATGGCATGAGGTTGAGGATGATGCCACCAAGAAATGCGAGCCCGAGAATCCGCGGCAGGCCCGTCGCGATCACCATACGCTCCCCCGCCCCGCCAGCAGGAGCGCCTTCGGCAGGAACCGGCACCTGACCCTGGTTACGCGCGGGTTGCGAGAGAGTCAAAGCAGCCTGGTCTTCTTGCCTGATCGCGGATGGTTCCCCTTGTCGCGCCAACATCGCGTAGGCCCGTCCGCCAGACAGTTCCAGCAGCCCGCGAAGCTGCGTCGGTTTGGACGGCGGCGCATTGGGATCCTTCTTGAGCTCGAGCGTCAGCCCCTTCCCTGTTGGCGTCACAATCTGCGGCGCTGCGTTCAGGATCAGGTCCGCGTCGGCGGGAAACAACTGCGCCTCGCTCTCCCGCTGGCCCGTAATCACGGTCAACTTCCATCCATCCGCGGTCGGGGTAAATCCGGCCTTGCTGCCAATCGGCATCGGCTTGGGCAGCAGAGCCGTGAACTTGCTGATCGCGGCAGCGCTCGCCGCATTCGCGGGTGGGTTCACGGCCGCCGGCAGATCGAGCTCAAGGTTTGCCTTGCCAGGAATGCACGTCTCGCGGCAGACCAGCCAGCTCACCTTGCCCGCGAGACGGACCGCCCAACCGGGCTTGAACGAGGAGTCGACATCAACCGTGAATGGAAACAGCACCTCGTCTTCGTAACCGAAATCCATCAGCGGACCGAGCGGCAGGCGTTTGGGCGCGGGGAATTGCATAGGACCGGCCGTCACCCCGGCAGGTAACGTCCACACAATCTTGGGAGCCTGGCCCGCATCGCCGGGATTGAGCCAGTAAACATGCCAGCCCTTCTCCAGCTTGAAGAAGAGCCCCGCGTCGACCTTCCCCGGCACCGCGACCCCGTCCGTTGCGGTCATCAGCTGCACGTGCACATGCCGGGCGTCCGCGGACTCGGATGCCGCCACCGCTTGCATCGCCGAGACGGCCACCCACAAAATCCCCAGGATCAAACGCACGATTCGCATGTCTAAGAGCTTTCTCTGATTGGACTCAAGTGTCCAGACTTTTGTCGCAGCGTTCCTACTCAAAAGTGATCACTCAGCCATCTGGGCATGACGGCGGAAGATGCAGTCGTTCTGGACGCACTTTACTCCCGCGCCTTCTGCCCAGCCAATCGCCTCGTCATGGATCACTCCATCCTGCAGCCAGAGATATGGAATGTGCAGCCGAATTACATCCTTTGCGATTGCCGGGACATGCTCTGGAGCGCGAAAGACGTCTACCAGATCTATTCCGGCGCCCGTCTGTTCCTTCGCCGCCGTCTGCGCTGCCTCCAGATCGGGATAGCAGGTCATCTCCGCCACAACCGAGACGCTGGGATTCACCGGGAAAACCTGATACCCGTGATCGGCGAGATATCTTCCGATGTGATGGCTGGCCCGCGTCGTCTTGTCACTCATGCCCACCACAGCAATGTTCTTTGATTCGCGCAACATCTCGGCAATCACGTCCAGCTGGCTCATCCGTTCCTCAAACTCCTCTTCAATTCAGACCACTTGCAGAGGCTGATGGGGTTGTGGCGGAAAAGTTACACGAATTGCGTCTCCCGGCCTCACCTCGCCCGATTTTAGAACGATCCCCATAACCCCTGCCTTGCGAATCAGAGCGCCATCCTCATCGCGATCGAGAACCGCCTTCATCAGTCCGTTTTGAAAATGGTCGATTTGAAAACAGGGATTCCGCAGGCCAGTGATTGCAATCGCGGCTGCATCGCCCAATTCCAAGTGTGCGCCTGCCGGGAGGGAGAGCAGATCAATACCACGCGTCGTGACGTTTTCTCCCATCTGTCCGGGATGAACTTCGAACCCGGCAAGAGCGAGTTCCTCGAACAGCTCGCTTTGGATCAAATGAACCTGGCGCAGGTTGGGCTGCGTAGGATCCTTCGCCACGCGTGACCGATGCTGCACTGTGACGCCGAAGTGGGCGTCGCCTTTCACGCCCAGCCCCTCCAGCAACCAAATGCTCGCCGTTACCGGCTTGCAAAAGCGGTGCGTGGCGTCGGCGCTCACCGAAACAACGATCCCGTTCACTGAGTCTCCCTACAGCTGACAGCCACATGCTGTCGACTGAACCACGATTCACAGGTCTGCGGGCTCTCCTCTTTCCTTGGCCTGAGAGCTGCGGTCTAGACTGCCATCTCGCCATCGTCGGCCGCATCGCTCGCGGTACCCCGGCGTTTGGCCAGCAGATACCCGCGGAGGAACGGCTCAAGATAGCCATCCAGCACCTTGTCCACGTCCCCCACCTCCACCTTGGTGCGATGGTCCTTCGCCATGCGATAAGGTTGTAGGACATACGATCGGATCTGCGAGCCAAAGTTGATGTCAAGCTTGGAGTCTTCCAGCTTCTTGGTCTCGGCTCGCTTTTTTTCCAGTTCATACTCGTAAAGGCGGGAGCGCATCATCTTCATCGCCTTTTCGCGGTTCTGAATCTGCGAGCGTTCGTTCTGGCACTGAACCACGATTCCCGTGGGAATGTGGGTCATCCGCACTGCCGAGTCGGTGGTGTTGACGTGCTGGCCGCCTTTGCCGCCGGAGCGATAGGTATCGATGCGCAGATCTTCGAGTTTGAGATCAACATGGATGGTCTCGTCGATCTCTGGTGAGACAAACACCGACGCAAACGACGTGTGACGGCGCTTGGCAGCATCGAACGGCGAGATTCGCACCAGGCGGTGCACTCCACTTTCCCCGGCGAGAAGACCGAAGGCGTACTCCCCGGTGATGGTGAAGGTCGCGGACTTGATTCCCGCCCCTTCCCCGGGCTGCTCGTCGTTGATCGTCGTCTTGAAGCCCTGCTGTTCCGCCCAGCGCAGGTACATGCGCTCGAGCATCTCCGCCCAGTCCTGGCTCTCCGTTCCACCGGCGCCCGGATGCACCGTAACAATGGCATTGAGAGAATCGGCTTCCCCGGAAAGCATGGTTCTGGCTTCAAGTTCCTCGGCGAACACGCCCAGAGCTTTGATATCGCGCTCCAGATCGGCGATGACATCCTCGCCCTCGCGCGCAAGCTCGAAATACGCCTCTACGTCGCTGGAGCGGCGCACGAGCTCCTCGTCGTTCGAGACCAGTTCCTCAAGACGCTTGCGGTCGCGCATCAGAGGCTTTGAAGCCGCAGGATCACTCCACATCGAAGGATCGGCCAGTTTCTTCTCAATTTCAGCTAATTCCCTGCGGAGGCGGGCAGGGTCAAAGATACTCCCGCAGGTCGCGCACTTGGTCGCGCACGGGAGCATAGGCGAATTCGAGATCTTGTACAGATGCCATGATTGCTCTTGATGACCTGACTTTTGCAGCAAGTTGGGAGTGTCGGCGAATCAGCCAGTCAGCGTTCTTCCTGATCGGCAGTCGCGGCCACACCTGTCGTGAGTATACCAAGCGTTGTGAACCGCCCAGAGAGCACTAAGTCTATTACTCCCACGCTAACTCGCGGACTTGCCGACCCGCTTATTCCAAGCCCACACGATCGCGCCCGCCGCACAGACCGCGCACACCCACGCAAACACATCCCCGTGCTCGGTATAGAACGTCGCATCGTCGCGAAACCCGTACTGAGCCGGCAGTGCATCCACCGCATGCCGCGGAATGCTCTGCCGCACGCGCCCATTCGGATCGATTGCCGAAGTCACCCCGTTATTCGTGTCGCGCAAAATCCAGCGTCGATTCTCAATCGCTCGCATCCGCGCCATGTTCAGGTGCTGCCACGGAGCGCTGGTATCGCCGTACCATCCATCGTCGCTGATGTTGACAAGAACCTCGGCCCCGTTGCGGGCGAATTGCCGAACCTCATCGGCGAATACGGCCTCGTAACAGATAAATACGCCATAGCGATGCGCTTGGCCATGCTGGTCAACAATCCGGAAGACCGCCCGGTCAGCTCCCCGGGAAAAATCGCTAACCTTTCCGGTGAGCTTGTGAGCGAATGTCAGCAGATCCTTGAAAGGGATGTATTCGCCGAAGGGAACGAGGTGGATCTTATCGTAGCGCCCAATACGGGAGCCGTCGGCCGCAAAGAGCATGGCGGAGTTGAAGTCGCGATACTGATTGGCCGCCGAGGAGAAGTCCACCCCCACCCCCCCGACAATATAGGGCGTCTTCTCGGTCCGTGCCATGTCCGACATCGTCTGGCGAAATCGCGGATCGGACTCCAGGAATGAAAAGGCAGGCGCCTCCGGCCAAACCACCAGGTCAGGATGCGTCGCGTACGGCGGGCAAACAACCTCGCCGTCTGGCGCACCTGTTTGTGGGATACCGGCGATGTACGTCTTGCACTGCTCGTTAGCGAGCTGGCGGAATTGAGAAATGTGCGCGGACCAGACCTGCGGAGCGTCCCAGACGTTGGCGTCCTCCTGCGTGACGTCAAGGTTGGGCTGCACCAGAACGGCCTCCGCGGAGGTGGAGAGTTTCGGTGGAGAATGAAGAATCCCGCCGAGACTGATGCCGATGAGAACCAGCCCGCCCAATGCCGAGGCAACATTCCGTTTACCCCGGACCTGGGAACCGGCCAGCAGCGCGTTGCCCGCCATCAAGAGGAAGGTGATCCCGTAAACGCCCGCCCACGGGGCCACGCTGGTGAGGAAGGAATTATCGACCTGGGAGTAGCCGAGCTGATCCCAGGGAACACTCGTGACCCGGGCAGCGGCCAAATCCAGGGCGACCCAGAAGAAGGGTGCCGCAACCAGAGCGCGGGTTAGCCCGAGCCTCCGCGCGACGAATGCCAGTCCCAGCCCGAAAAGCCCAAAGTACAAGCCTAGAACGACGCTGAAACCGAGTAACAGCAAGGCGGAGGCCACCGGGGGCAAGTCCCCGTGCAGGAGCATCGTGTCGTAGATCCAATAGCAATTGCCTGCGTACCACAGAATCCCGCACAGATAGGCGACGAGAAACGACCTGCGCAGCGGTTGCCGATCCTCGAATGCCAGGCGCAGTACCGCCCAGAGGAGCGGGACGAATGCAAACCAGGCGATGACACCGCGCGCCGGAGGTAACGGACCCGCCAGTGGAAAAGGCAGTTCCAGCAGAACCGCGGAGAGCACTGCGGCGGCCCAGAATCGCCACGCCATTGGGTGCATACGGTTGTGAGTTTACCGTACCCGAACCACGACAGCCCCTTCGCCGCCCCCAGCTTTAAACACGAACATCCTTATACCTCCTTTATTTCCCCGTCTGGCATCGGCGATAAAATCGTCCTATGGCTTCCATTGCTATTTTCGCCATGCGTTTCCTCGAAATCCTGTTCTTCGTGGGACTTGCGGGGGCTACCATCGTGGTTCTCATCAGCTTCATTGAGGATGCGAAGGAACTGTTCGGCGAGGATTGACGCGTACGCCCTGTTGCAACGGCAGGCGCATCCGCGAATCCTGATTGACACCCCTGCAGAACCACACTAGACTCACCGCAGAGCGAACGACGCACTGGCAACTTTTTACCCCAGGAAAGCAAGCAGCCGGGTAGGTTCCGGCAACTCGCGATGGCATCCAACCGAACGACCGTAGCCCCTCCATCTGACCGCGTGCGTCTCATCGTGGCATCCTCCGTGATGCTCACGTTCATCTCCTTCTGGCGGGCTGCTGCCGTCGTCCTGAACGACCTTGGCTCCTCAGCCTTCTATGCCGGAGGCATCGCCGAACAGGCGATCGGCGCCTCCGCCCCCTGGTTCATCCTCGGCATCATGCTCTTCAGCTTCGCCGTGCGCGCGGTCTACGTGGAGAGCTGCTCCATGTTCACGCGCGGCGGCGTCTACCGCGTGGTGAAAGAGGCCTTGGGCGGCACCTTTGCCAAACTGAGTGTCTCCGCCCTGATGTTCGACTACATCCTCACGGGTCCAATCTCCGGCGTCTCCGCCGGACAGTACATCGTGGGCCTGATGAACGAATTGATGGTGGTGGGTGCATCCCGCGGGTGGCTCCCGCCGGCGCTGATGGATACCCACGCGCATGCCATGCAGTTCAACGTCAACCACACCTCCGCCGTCTTCGCTGCCTTCGTCACCGTTTACTACTGGTGGCAGAACATCAAGGGCATCGAGGAGTCGAGCGACAAAGCCCTTCGCGTCATGCAGATCACCACCGTCATGGTGATCATCCTGATGATCTGGGGCGTGTACTCCGTGTTGGTCAGGGGCGTCGTCTTGCCGCCCGCCCCCACCCCCGCCAACCTTCACTTCAGTGAAGACGCCCTCGGATTCCTCAAGGGATCAAAGCTGATCCCGATGTTCGGGCTGTTCGGCATCATCATGGCTTTCGGGCACTCCATCCTCGCCATGTCCGGCGAGGAGAGCCTGGCCCAGGTCAATCGCGAGATCGAGCACCCCAAACTCAAAAACCTGAAGCGCGCGGCGATCGTCATCGCCATCTATAGTCTGATCTTCACCGGCGGGGCCACGCTTCTGGCTTCCATGCTGATCCCCACCTACGAGCGGACCCACGTCTACCAGGACAACCTGATCGCCGGCCTTGCCATGTTCATGGTCGGACCCGATGTTCTGAAGATCGTCTTTCGCATCTTCGTGGTCGTGGTGGGCTTCCTGATCCTCTCTGGTGCGATCAACACCTCGATGATCGGATCGACCGGCGTTTTAATGCGCGTGGCCGAAGACGGCGTCCTCACCGACTGGTTCCGCAAGCCGCACACCAAGTTCGGCACCAGCTATCGCATCGTGAACCTCGTCTTTGCTCTCCAGATGTTCACGATCATCGTGACAGCCGGCAACGTCATCACCCTTGGCGAGGCCTACGCCTTCGGCGTCATCTGGTCCTTCACCTTCAACTCCCTCGCCATGCTGGTGCTGCGCTGGAAGTACCACGGCGAGCGCGGATGGAAGGTCCCCCCGAATATCCGTGTCGGCAAGACCGAGATCCCCGTCGGCCTCTTGTGCGTATTCCTGGTCCTGCTCTCGACCGCTGTCGTCAACCTGTTCACCAAATCCGTCGCCACCGTCTCCGGCATTGCCTTCGCGGCGGTATTCTTCGTGATCTTTACCATCTCTGAACGCGAAAACCGTCGCAAGCACGCCCTCACCGCCCGCCAGATGAAAGACCACTTTCAGCTGGAGCATCAGGACGACATCAGCCGGCAGTCGCTGGCGCTCCGTCCCGGCGGCGTTATGGTCACCATGCGCGACGCAGCCAATCCGTTCGCCCTCAAGTGGACCTTGGCCCGGCATGCCAGCGATGACAACACCGATATCGTCGTTCTAAGCGTTCGCATCATGGGTGTCGGCGGCCCGGAGTACCTCGGTCCGGAAGAACAGACCTTCAGCGAACACGAGCAGATGCTCTTCACGAAGGCGATCTCCGTCGCGGAGAGCTTTGGCAAAACCGTCTCCCTGCTCGTCGTCCCCGCCGGCGACATCTTCGCCGCCCTCGCTCAAAGCGCCAACAACCTCGAAGTCGACTCGGTCGTCTCCGGTCTTTCCACGAAGATGACCGCCGAGGAGCAGGCCTATCACCTCGGACAGGCCTGGGAAGCTCTCCCGGATCCGAAGCGTCAGTTCAATTTCTACGTGGTCGATGCCACCGGGCAGGCGAAGGTCTTCTATATCGGACCGCACGCGCCGGTTCTCAGCCCCGACGACGTCCAGCTGGTGCACAGGCTCTGGCTCAACATGCGGCGCGACCCCTCCGTCAGCGATCTGCACCACAGCGACATCATCACCTACGCCCTGACCCGCTTGGCCGGCCAGTACGCTCGAGAGAAGGCGGATATCCTTCGCGATCTCCGCAATTACCGGGCTGCCAATCAGGCGGACGCGCAGCACCAGGCGGGTGTTCAGGGAGCGACTTCTACCCAGGCAGGACAAGGCACGCTGCCCGGCCCACGGTAGCCTGCCTTCAAGTTCCAGGGGCAGGCGCGATGCCGGCCCCTTTGCTTGTGCCAAGCTGATTACGAGGGGAACCAGTCGGCCGGGTTCCACGTAACGACCCGTACCGTCGAATCCACCAGACTTGCCAACTCCGCGGGTGTTCCGGCAAGCAGCGGCCACGTTCCGAAGTGTATCGGCAGCACCGTCTTGGCTCCCACCAGACGCGTGGCTAGCGCCGCCTCTTTCGGGCTCATGGTGTAGTGGCCCCCAATGGGGAGCACGGCTATCTCCGGCTGATACAGCTGCCCGATAAGCTGCATATCGCTGAAAACATTCGTATCGCCAGCGTGGTAAACCACCGGGCTGCCCGGAGCAGCAATCACAAATCCCGCCGCAGTTCCCACATAGTGCGTACCGGCTTTGTCGGTGGCGCCTGAGGAGTGTCGGGCGTCCACCATCGTCACCGCCACTTCATCCAGGTGGACTGTGCCCCCATGGTTGAATCCCACGATCTCAGGTGCCCCCTGCTGCTTCACGAAGTCCGCCAGTTCGTAGATCGCCACCACCTTCGCGCCGTGCTTCTTCGCGATCGGCACGGCGTCCGCAATGTGGTCTCCATGGCCGTGGGTTAACAGGATGTAGTCGATCTTCGCGGGAAGCGCAAAGTTCTTTGGATACTTGGGATTCTGCTCGATGAATGGGTCCACTAAAATGCTGGTTCCCTTGGCTGTCTGATACAGGGTGACGGCGTGTCCCAGCCAGGTAATCCGCGTCTGATCACTTGCCATGCTCTCTCCAATTTGGGTTGGAAACGGTTTTCCCGCCCGAAAATAGTCGCCTGCCGGCGGCCCGGCATCCTTGGCTTGGATGAGATCTTCGCCGGAGGAGTCGCGCCGCCCTCCCAAGCTCCGACTCTTCTGCCGCGATCCCACCTTTATCGCTTGACGCCGTGCGAATGCAAGTGTAGGTTCGGGATAGGCGAACAAATGGCGAAAACAGCGGAGCTCTTCCCCATCATCCCCCTCCATCGCCGCATCGGCACCCTCGCGCGTGCAGCGGACAATGCGCCCCTTGAGTCCACAGGCTGCCTTACCGAGTACCGCCCCATCGAAGTACGCTCCATCTGCAGCAAGACCACCTCGCGCCGCGGTCTTCCCTTCACCCATGCCATCAACCCCTACCGGGGATGCGAGTTCGCCTGCCGCTACTGCTACGCTCGCTATACCCACGAGTTCCTGGAGCGCACCCCCGAGGACTTCGAGCACAAGATCTTCTACAAGCAAAACGCCTCCTGGCTCCTGAAACAGGAGTTGGCTCGGCTGAAGCCCGGAACAGAGATCGCGCTCGGCACCGCCACTGACCCGTATCAGCCTCTCGAGCGAAAGCAGCGGATCACGCGTTCAATCCTCGAGGTCTTCTCCCAGACGCGAGGATTCGCGCTGGGGATTGTCACCAAATCGGCACTGATTGCCCGCGACGTGGAGCTTCTCCAGGAGGTCGGCAGACGGCATAGGCTCACCATCCACCTCACGGTGACCACGATGAAGACCGATCTTGCGCGCATCCTGGAGCCCCGCGCGCCGCGCCCCGATCTCCGCATGCACACCCTCTCCAGGTTGCGGTCAGCCGGACTTCGAGCCGGAATCCTATGCTCCCCGCTCATGCCCGGCATCACCGACTCCCGCAGTTCGATTGCGGCGGTCGGCAGAGCCGCCGCCGAGGCGGGTGCGAGCTTCATGGCGGCGGGAGCCCTGTTTCTGAAGCCCTGTTCTCTGCCAACGTTCTTTCAGTTTGTAAAGGAGCACTTCCCCGCTCAGCTTCCCGCCTACGAGAAACGCTACAAGGAAAGTGCCTTCGTATCCCCCGAGTACCGCAAACGGGTCGCCGAGATCGTGGACTCCGTCTGCCGCGAGTACAAGCTGGGCCGGCGGTATGAAGAGATGCCCCCGGCGAAAGCCATGCCCGAGCCCCGTGTGGAGCTTCAACCGTGGCTCCCGTTCGCATCCTGAGAGGAGATCGCACCTTCGGGGCCTCAGGCAGGTAGAATGGCCTCTGCCTGGGCCCCTTCTTTTTTCGATGATTCAACCCCGCCTGCAACGACGCCTCCTGCGGCACCATCTTCCGCTGCTGCTCGCCTCATTCGCTGCGGTGAGTGCACTTTATGCAACTCGCGACTTCAAGGACGTTATCACCCGCACCAGCTTCGCCACCGCCTATCCGGCGCTGGCGCTGCTCGCCGCCACGCTCCTGCTCGGACCATGGAACCTCGTGCGCAGGCGAACGAACCCCATCTCCAGTGATCTGCGGCGGGATGTAGGCATCTGGGCGGGCATCCTCGGTGTCCTCCACACTGCCGTGGGACAGTGCGTTCACCTGCGGGGAAGGCCCTGGCTCTACTACATCTACGGGCCTCAGGAACACCACCGCGGCATACGGCACGACCTGTTTGGACTGGCAAACTACACGGGAGCAGTCAGCACGCTCCTGCTGATACTACTCTTCGCCACGTCCAACGATTGGTCTCTTCGAAAGCTGCACACCCGGCCGTGGAAACGCCTCCAGCGCTGGAATTATGCGGTGTTTGCGCTCGCCGGAGTGCACGCTTTCGCCTATCAGGGTGTCGAAAAGCAGAAGCTGCAGTTCGTCGCCACCGTTGCCATATGCACCGCGATTGCGCTCGGTTTTCAATGCGCCGGCATTGTCTTCACTCGCCGCGCGGAGCGAGAGGGTGCCAACCGGTTCGCGTGAGGGTCGCCCTCAGCGGGTCATCAACACTTCCGAGACGCTGTCCTTGGCAAGGAACTGGCGGTGGCCTCGCCACCCGGAAAACACCTTCTCGATGCTCCGGTTGGTGAACGCTCTCTGGATGGGAAATTGCTCCGTGAGCTGGACCTCGACCTCATCCGTTGGCGTGACGTGATAGCGGCAGTGCACCGTCTCTTCCCCCTGCATGCGCGTGTGGAAGAGGGCCAGCACCTGGCCGCCATTGTTCATAGATGCGTGCAGGCGATTGACCACGGGAATGACCAGCGGCTCTGGAAGATAGTCCAGAGTGGTCCAAAGAAGAACGATATCGAAAAATTTGCCGGAAAACTCCAGGCTGTTCTCGAGGTAGCCCTCCACGTCCCAGATATCGTTGCCGTCCTCGTCGGTACCCTTCTTCCACTCGCCGTTATAAGCGTCGTGAACAAGATTGGCCATGTAGACGCTCTGGCCAAGGCTCGTGAGGTAGTTGATATTCGACGGCGAAGTATACCCGACATCAACGACACGCAGACCGGGCTCGGTCTGCAGCCGCTTGCGCAGCACCGCCCATCCGCCCGAATAGCGCGGTACGCGCGGGCCAACCAGGCCCTGCGGTGTCGCATTCTTATCCGATTGCTTCTTCTCGAATAAACGTCGAATCAATCCAAAACCTCTCCGGCCGGGCATGCGGCCGGACCTGCCAGGCCGACGCTAAGGGCGAGTCCTTCCACCCCGGAAAAGAGCAACTCTCAAACTCAGCCTGCTACCGGCGCCGCCACGTCCGCAGAGCGGTTGGCTCCCTGCGTCAGGTCCACCTTGCCGCGGAGTACAGCATTGTCTTCAATCGCCAGGCGCATGGCGCGAACGTCGCCTTCCAGCAGGCAACCCGAGCGCAATTCAACCCGCCCCGTCGCAACCACGTTGCCCTTCACCTTCCCCATCACCAGGATGTCCCGCGCCGTTAAATCGGCGGCTACGTCGGCGTTGGGCCCAATGGTCAACCGGTTGTCCGCCAGTTGAATCGTGCCCTCTACGTGCCCGTCGATGGTCAGGTCTTCTCCGCCCTTCACCTCGCCGCGGATCACTACGGTCTTGCCGATGCGCGCGCTGCCGTTCTCAACAGCCATAGATTCTCAATCCTTCCCGCCATGCATTTCGAAAATCGTGCTTCCAGTGTATCTGCTTTCTTTGTTGCGCCCTACCCGTTTTTTGACGCGCTCGGCAAATCCAATTGAGACGCGCCGGGCACAATACCCTCGCTCGCCGGCAGCATTCCAAAGGACACACGGCCTGCCCGCACTATACTGAACCCACCGCTCCGCCTTCAAACTTCGCATCCCATGGGGGCCTGCAGCGTCTAACGGAGTAGCTGATTCCCCAATTTCAGGCGACGAACAGGCTTTCTTGCGTGCGCAATTTTCTGAAATTGATTCCTCTGCTGCCGGTCGCATTGGCCGCCGCGTCAGTGGGCCAGAACGAGACCGGATCGCAGGTGCCCCCCGCGCATCCGCCAGCTCTTGTCCAATCAGCCCTGGCCAATGAGTTGAGCGCTGCGCAGGACGAGTCGCACCCCATGCGCTACCGCCTGCATAAGGCCACGCCTCGCCTCGCCACGACCAAAGACTTGATTGAAACGCGCGATGGTTCGGTAGCGATGCTGGTGGCGGTTAACGATCAGCCCCTGACCTCGGCGGATCTCGCGAAAGAGCAATCGAGGCTGCAGGTGCTCCTCACTGATCCCAGCAGGCAACGCCACCGGAGGCAGTCCGAAGCCGAGGACACCGCCCGCGCGCTCAAGGTCCTTCGCGTTCTGCCCAATGCGTTTCTCTACACCGACGCCGGACCTGCGACCGAGGGGTCGCTTCCCGTGGAGAAGTTCAGCTTCACGCCCAATCCCCGGTTCAATCCGCCCGATCTGGAGACGCAGGTGCTCACGCAGATGGCTGGCGAAATCCTCGTCGATCCAGAACACGCGCGTGTGGTGCGGCTGGAGGCGAAGCTGCAGCAGGACGTCGACTTCGGCTGGGGCATTCTGGGAAGGCTGAGCAAAGGTGGCTGGATCATCATCGATCAGGCCGATGTCGGCGAGGGCGCTTGGCGGGTCGTGAAGTTCCAGATGAAGATGACTGGGCGCCTGCTCATCCGCACCAAGACCTTCGACACCATCGAGGAAGAAACAGACTATCGCCCGGTCCCGGCAGATCTGCGATATCAACAGGCGATTGCGATGCTCCGGGAAGGACAACCCGCGATTGCCGGCTCCCCAGGAAGATGATTCTTTCTACAATTCCAGCAGTCAGCTCCCGCACCCTATTTCGGATTAACCCTGGGGAGCGGGAGCCGGCTGGGAGCTGACAGTTTTGAAGCAGCAGCTAGATGTTTACCTTCGCGAAGATGATGACCAGGGTGAACAGCGTCAGCGACTCGATGAACGCCAGACCGAGCACCAGCAGCAGCTGAATGCCGGCGCGCGCTCCGGGGTTGCGAGCCAGCGCCTCGGTAGCCGAAGCAGTGGCTTTGCCCTGTCCCAGGCCGCAAAGGCCAGCGGCGATGGCCATGCCGATGCCGGCGCCGATCGGCACCAGGTTGACCGGCTGGCTGGCGCCCGCCTGCGCAAACGCCGGAACGGCAAAACACAAAGCCGCCAGCGTCATGAACACATATTGAAGCTTCTTCATGATTCTCCAGCTTCCCGATAAATTGGCCGCCAGTGGGTGGTTGAGGTTCACCGTGCTGACCCCCTCACGCTTACGGCCCTTCTGTGTACCCGGAGCGGAAGCCCCTCCGGCAGAATCTTGTGAAAGCGAATGAGTGAAGAAGTGAAAAGTACCCCGCCCTTGTTCACCCGTTCACTTTTTCACCGATCACCGCTTCTCAATGGTCATGCGCCGTGGCGATCCCCAGGTAAATCATCGACAGCAGCATGAACACATACGCCTGGATCAGGGAGACGCCGGCATGCAAGCCCAGGAATACCGCCGGAATGGCCATCGGCACCAGCGAGAAAAACACCAGCGTGACCAGGTCCGAGGCAAACATATTCGCGTAAAGACGGATGGTGAGCGACATGATGCGCGCCAGGTTCGAGACAATCTCGATCGGAAAGAGCAATGGCGCAATCCACCAGATTGGCCCGGCGTGATGCTTCAGATACCCGACGAAACCCTGCTCCTTGAAGCCGTAGAAATTGAAGTAAAGCCAGGTGCACAAGGCGATCCCCAGCGGCACCACCGGCGCGCTCGTTGGCGTTACGATCCCGGGAATGAGCCCTAGCAGATTGTTGAGCAGGATGAAAAGAAAAACGCAGGTGGTGAAGGCCTGGAAGCGATCGTAATGATGCCCGATGATCTGCTCGGCATGGCTCCCGGTAAACTCATGAATCAGCTCCGCGACATGCTGTGCCGCGCCTGGCTTCTCCACTGAGAGCGTCATCCGCACCACGATGAAGAACAGGATGAGGCCGGCCGCCACCAGGAGTTCGAGGGCGAAACTGTCGTTGATCGGATAAGCAGGGTCGGTGGGATGCACCCCGATAAGGTTCAAAAACGCCGTAATTGCCGGCCCAAAAAGATGATCCAAAAGTCGCGTAATCAGGTACGAATGAGCCATCGGTACAGAGGTCTTTCCGGGCCTGCGGCCCCCCAAAAGAATGATTCAGCTTTTGAAATACGCTCGTTCCGCGCCGCCAACCTGCCACCGGCCACCCGGCTAATCCCGAAGCAGCCTGAGAGCCTGCCACATCGTGGCCACCACGGCCAGGCCTAGACCAACCAGGAGCGCGATTGCCGAGCCTTTGAAACACTTCAGGCTACCATAAATGGCCGCCCCAAAGAGGAACAGCCGCAGCAGGAAGAACCCCACCACCATGACCGCTCCCCGCGGCATCTTCTGCTGGTCCATACGGGCGTTGAAAAGGCGAATAAGCCGCTGCCACTCCAGGATGCTCAGTGCCGAGATGGCTGCCCCCACCGCCATCATGGCCGCATCCCGCCAGCTCATGGCGATCCACAGGATCACCGCCAGCACGGCCCCCAGCACCGCCGTCAATCGCGTCGCGCGCAGCAACAACGCGTGCAGCGCCTCATCGGTAAGCCCTGCCACTGGATGAGACTCACCCGTCATAAAGCCCGGCCGCCCGGCTTCTGCCCATCATCCGCATTCGTGGTCAGCACCAGCCGCACCACGTACACCAGCCCCGCTATCCCGCCACCGATCATCCCCGCAAGGCTGATCCAGGACTGGTGAAAGTGCTTGTCGAGCCACGTCCCCGCCAGCCACCCGATAAACGCCGCCGACGGCAGAAGAATGGCAATCTGCATCATCTTTTCTGCCTGCACCAGGGTCGCCAGCCCGCCCGAATCCCGGCGCGGCTGCGGCTTCGGTCGCCGGTGCTCCGGAATGGGATTGTTATAGGGCATCCATCGTGGTTATACACGCTCCGGCGCCGCTCACGCGACCCGGGCCCGCACCATTGACCGGCTATACTGGCCCTTGGATCGTCTCCAGCCACAAGCCAAAGGAAATCAGAGTGTTCGAATCGGATTTTGAGCGCAATCTGTTCGAGTTGCGCCGCCAGAAGCTGCAGGAAATCGAGAAACTCGGGCAGCCGGCCTATCCCAACCAGTTCCGGTTCTCCCACACCATCGCCGACATTCGCGCGCGGTGGGGAGACACCCCTGCCGACTCCTTCGAGTCCAGCAGTGTCAACGTCGCCATCGCCGGCCGCATCATGGCTATTCGCGCCCAGGGAAAGGCCGGCTTCGCAACCCTCCAGCAGGAGGGCCAGCGCCTTCAAATCTACGTCCGCCTCGACGCCGTCGGCGAACAGGGCTTCGCCCTCTACAAGCTGCTCGATCTCGGAGATCACATCGGTGCCGCCGGATATCTCTTCCGAACCCGCACCGGCGAGCTCACCATTCACGTGGAAAAGCTCACCTTCCTCGCCAAAGCCATGCTCGCCTTGCCGGAGAAGTTCCACGGCCTCTCCGATGTCGAGGCGCGCTATCGCCAGCGCTACGTCGACTTGTTCGCCAACCTCGACGCACGCGAAGTATTCGTCAAGCGTGCCAGGGTCCTCCGCGCCATCCGCCGGTTCTTCGACGAACGCGGCTACCTTGAAGTCGAGACGCCCATGATGCAGCCCATCGCCGGCGGCGCCGCCGCACGGCCATTCAAGACGCATCACAACGCCCTCGACATGGAGCTCTTCCTCCGCATCGCCCCGGAGTTGTACCTGAAGCGCCTCACTGTCGGCGGCCTCGATCGCGTCTACGAGATCAACCGCAACTTCCGCAATGAAGGCGTCAGCACCCAGCACAATCCCGAGTTCACCATGCTGGAGTTCTACCAGGCCTACGCCAACTACCTCGACATGATGCAGCTCACCGAAGAGCTCATCGCGTTCGTGGCGCAGGAGGTCAACGGAACCACCATCACCGAATTCAACGGGCACACCATCGATCTCGCCAAATGGCAGCGGCTCAAGATGACCGACGCCATCCTGCAATATTGGCCGAGCGAAGCCGGAGTCAAGCCCGCACTCTCAGCCTTCGAGTCACCCGAGGTTCTGCGCGAACGCCTCTTCGCCGCGCTCGGGTTGCTCAATGAAGCCATGGCAGAGGGCTCCAGCATTACTCCAGAACGCCGCGCCCTGCTCAAGGCCGTGCGAGACGGTATAGGCGCCGTGTACGCCGACTCCGCCAAAAATGCGCCCATCGGCAAAACCGTCTACAACCTCTTCGAGGAGATCGTCGAGCCGTTTCTGGTGCAGCCCACCATCATCTACGAGTACCCCACTGTTGTCTCGCCGCTCTCCAAGGCAAAGCCCGACGACCCCGATCACGTGGAACGCTTCGAGTTCTTCATCGGGGGATTCGAAATCGGCAATGCCTTCAGCGAGCTCAACGACCCGGTGGAGCAACACAAGCGGTTCGAGCAGCAACTCGCCGAGCGCGGTCGCGGCGACGACGAAGCACATCAGATGGACGAAGATTACGTCCGCGCCCTCGCCTACGGCCTGCCTCCTACCGGCGGCGAAGGCATCGGTATTGACCGCCTGACCATGCTGCTGACAGGTTCCAAATCCATCCGCGACGTGATCCTGTTCCCGCTGATGCGTGCACAGGTGTCAGCGAACAAGGATCAGGGAACAGATGCTGCCGAGAAAGATGCCGAACACTAGCCCCGCCAACTCCGCCAACTTCGCTTTCCGAGGCCTCAATCTGTCGTGAATATCCTCTTTGTCGGCGACATCTTCGGCAGTGCCGGTCGCAAGATCGTCGCTGAGCACATCGGACACATCCGCGAAGCCCACCATGTCGACCTCACCGTGATCAACGCGGAGAACGCGGCAGGCGGCTTCGGGGTCACCCCGCAGATCGCCGACGATCTCTTCGACCTCGGCGCCGACGTGCTCACCACCGGCAACCACGTCTGGGACAAAAAGGAGCTCATCGACTACCTGAACTCCGTTCCTCCTGATAGCCAGCAAAACCCGCGACGCGTCTTGCGCCCCCTCAACCTCTACCCCGGCGTTCCCGGCCACGGCCTCTTCCAAGGCGTCACCCACTCCGGCGTCCCATTTGCCGTCATCAATCTCATGGGCCGCGTCTACATGAACGGCACCAACGATCCCTTCCGCGCCATCGACGACGCCCTCAAGACCATCACCGCCAAAGTCATCCTCGTCGACTTCCACGCCGAAGTGACCAGTGAAAAAGTCGCTATGGGCTGGCACCTAGATGGTCGCGTGACCGCCGTGCTGGGAACCCACACCCACGTCCCCACCGCCGACGAGCGCATCCTTCACCACGGCACGGCCTACCAGACCGATGTCGGCATGTCCGGCCCGTATGACAGCGTCATTGGCGTGGAAAAGGACCTCGTCCTGCACCGCTTCCTGACCGGCATGCCCGGCAAGTTTGAAGCCGCCAGGGGCAATCCCAAGATGTGCGCTGCCCTCATCCACTGCGAGGAACGCACCGGTCGCGCAATATCCATTCAGCGCATCATGCTGGGCGAATAGCTCACTGCTGCCGCTTCGGAGCCTCTCCGGACGAGGGCGCCGGAACCTGCTTGCCGGAAGGCGCCGCGCCCACTGGCACAGGTCTTCCTTGGACCTCCGTTTGAGGCGAAGGAAGCGGCTTGCCATGCACCTCGGGAGTGGGATTCAGCAGAGGCCGCCACGTGAGATCGCCGAACGGCGTGTACTCCGTGCTGACCACCCGCGCGGAACCACCGTACACAATCACCCAACGGCCCGGCGCCGGTTCCGCCAGTTCCAACGCGACGCTGAGCGCTCCATGCTGCTGAAGCTGCAGCGTCTGCGATCCCACCATCACCAGTTCCACCAGACTTTGCGCCTCTTTCCAGCGCTCGCTCGTCAGCGCCGCGTAGCACACGCTCACCGCCGACCAGTCCGGCTTCGCTCCCAGATGTTCCTCGCCAAGAATCTGATTGAATGCGGCGATCGTCACTTTGCTTTCAGGCGCTGGCAGGATCACCGAATAGCCACTGCGCAGAATCGGGATCACCCGGACCCGCCCCTGCCCCCCGCGCGGAATCGATGCCGTAAACATGCTCACATCGCCGGCCCCGCGATCGCGCGTGAACCGAAGGAACATGTGCTGCGGGAACGCTGGACAATCCAGCTCGCTCTGCTGCCACGCACCCTCGCCGAATCCCAATTCATAGAGCTTCGCCTGCTCACGAATCGATGCGGAGGCCCGCGCCGCTAGATCTTTCTCCGCCTGTCCCATGGATGCCCATGGCTGAACCGCGACATGCAGGGGCAAGCTCCCCTCCCCTGCCAAACGAGGATCGGTCGGGACGTTCTCCTCCCGCGGCGCAGGTCTCACCTTTGTGCCGGGAATCTCACCTGTGTTCTGCGCGGGCAGTGCGGTTCCGGCGGTCACCACCGCCAACAGCGTCAATCGAAACAAAATCCGGATCATTCGATCTCAGACTACCATCTGCCCTTCTCCCACCGTTGCGATCCGGAGGGGCTCTCCCGGACCGAGGAAAGCGCGTCCCTGCGCAGCGCCTGAAAACAGAAAGGGCGGCGCGCATTGCGGGCCGCCCTCTTGATTCCCAGGAAATCCGGAAAGATCGTACTGCGCCGCTCCTCCCAGATCGTTGCTATTGGTGCGTCGGACGATGAACCGGCCGATGCGTTCCTCCCGCGGCAGGCTTGGTAGCCTTCTTCTTCTCCGCGGCAACATATTCGCCGTCCTTCAGCACGATCTCAGCGGAAGCCGACGTCTTGTCCGTCGCCGGAACCTGCCGATACGTGTCGTAGGTGCCGACGAGGGTCGCATCCGGCTGGGTCTTGAACTCGAAGCCGGGCTGAACTACCTTCAGCTCCGCCTCGGTCAGCGGCTTCTTCATGTTCACGATGAAGTCCGGAACCTTCGACGCCTTGGCATCTTCAGTCACCGCAACCTTCACCTGGTCCGCCGTGGCCTCGATCACTACGCCTGGAACCGGCGTCTCCTGACCCTGCAGAAGGCCCCAGAGCTTGTCCGCATCTTCCTTGCTGCCCACAGCAAGCACGGTCTCTTTGTCCGCCAGGGCGAGAGACTTGCCGCCGTCCGGCGTGGACGCCAGCAGGTCATGGATTTGCTCGGCCGGGCTCTTGGCAGGCGGCGGATTGTACGACGCCGTCGGGAATGTCGAGGTCGCTGCTTCCTGCTTGATCTGGTCCAGTCCGTCCAGGCCGCCGTGGTACTTCTTGTAGTAATACTCCAGCTTGGGCTCGATCTGCGCCTTGTACTGCGGCGGAGCGAAGTTCCACACGCGCGCGTAGAACCACACCGCATTCTTCAGGTCCTGAGTCGAACCGGGCTGGCTGTACGCCTGCGCCAGCAGCAGCGTATCGTTGAGCGCCTGCCCCTTGCTCGACTCATCGTTGCTGAGGTTCTTCAGTTCCTCGGTGTACATATCCTGCGCGGCCTTGTAGTCCTTCTTCACCGTGTCATCAGCCGCAATGGTCGAGCGGAAGATCGGGAATGCCACCCCCGTCATCTTCTGCCAGTCCGCATCCGCGGTATTCGCGGGCTTCTGCAGCTGCAGACCCTTCTGCGCCAGAGCAGCCGCATCATCGCAGGTCTGCGTGTCGCTGGTCTTCGCGCACTGCCCCTTCTTAATGTTGACGGAGTAGATGATTGCCTTCAGGTTGTTGGGGTCCACCTGCAGCAGCCGGCTCGCCGCGTTCAGCACGCCATCCTGGTCGCCCGCCTGGCCGTAAGCATCAATCAGCGAGTCCAGCACCAGGTTCTTTACCTGGCTCTGGGGATACGTCTTCAAAAAGCTCTCACCCGCCGCTGCCTTCGCCTTGGGATCGGTCTGCGTGTTGAACATCTGATAGGCGTTGAACTCCGCGGGATCCTTGATCGAGATCTGGCCCGAATCCGACCCTTGCGCTTGCAGTTGGGGCGCAGCCACGAGTGCAATGCTCGCCAGCGCCATCGTCGACGCGAGAACAAACTTCTTCATTCAGTGCTCCTGGGAAATACGGAAATGGAATCAATCTTCAAGCACTCGCTCGCCGAGCCAACCGTGCCACAGTTTGCGGTTGAGTACCGCGGCGAAGAGGATAGCAGTACCACGGCGTCCAATGCGGTGATGGATGGATTATAGAAAGCCGGGCCCCGGCTGACAAGCGAAGTCGCACATCGGCAAAGAATTCCACCCGCGGCTCGCACCATTCGGTCGCCTGCCGCACCAGTTCGGTGAATCCTCTCCCAGCCCCCCGCCGGCTTCATCACAGCCCCACAGCCCCCGATCTACCCGCGCATCCATCCCGGCGGCTGCGTGCCCCACTCATACCGGCATTAGACACCGCCCGTTCCAAAACAGTTCCTGGGCACTTTGGATGCACCTCGTAAAATTCCGTTGACCGGGCTGCCACTTCGGCGCGCGATTCGCCTTCTCCCTGCGCCGCCGGTGCCACCTCTTAGGACAGCAGCTTCACCAGTTCCGCCTGCTCAGCCAGAAACGCATCGTGCCCGTGATCGCTGGTCATCTCCCGATAATCTGCTTGCACGCCCGCAACCCGCAGCATCTCCGCGAATGCCCGCACGCTCTCCGGAGGAAACAGCCAGTCGGAGCTGATCCCCACGAACGTCAAATGCGCCTTGATCTTCCCAAACACATCTTCGGGTGACACATGCCCCCGCAGCGGGTCCCACGTGTCCATCGTTCGCAGAATCGCCAGATACGCATTGGCATCGAACCGGTCCACGAACCGCTTGCCCTGCTCATCCAGGTACCCGGCAATATCGAATCGCCCGCCGATCAGCCCGCCCCCGCAGTCGTCCAGACCCCAAGGATCCTCGCCGTTGCGGTTGGGATTGCGCGCGAAGCGCTCCTCAAACAGCCCGCCCGACTTGTAACTGAGCATCGCGATCTGCCGCGCCAGCGACAGACCCTGCCGCGGCGGCTTCTGCGGCAGATAATTCCCGCCCCGCCACTCCGGATCCCGCTGGATCGCCGCCCGCTGCAGATGATTCAACGCCAACCCCATCGCCCCCAACGGCGCCACCCCGATGATCACCCCGCGCTCCACCCGCTCCGGATAAAGTACCGTCCACTCCAGCGCCTGCATCCCGCCCATCGATCCGCCCACCACCAGCCGCAGCCGGCGAACCCCGAGCGAATCCAGCAGCTGCGCCTGCGCCCGCACATTGTCCCGGATCGAAATCAGCGGAAAATCCGCGCCGTACGGCTCCCCCGTCTCCGGATTCACCGAGCCCGGTCCGGTCGATCCATAACACGAACCCAGCAGGTTCACGCAGATCACAAAATCCTGGTCCAGCCGCAGCAGCGCTCCCGGCCGAAACACCTCTGGCCACCACTCGCCCACCAGCGCCGACCCCGAAAGCGCATGACACACCAGCACCGCATTGTCCCGCGCCGCATTGAGACGCCCATACACCGCGTAATGCAGCGTCACCCCCGCCAGTGTTCGACCGCACTCCAGCAGCAGGTGCTCCTCCAGGACGAAGTCCCCCTCGTACGTCGGCTTCGGCGGCACAATCTTTACCGGCGTCGCAGGCCCCTTACCCTCCGGCGCCGCATCGGGCCCCTCCCCAGGTCTCCCTTCACCGGAAACCTGGGAAGATACCGCACCGCCTGCGCCCGTCGTCTCTTCGGCCATTGTCTTCATTGTGCCGCATGGGCCGGCGTCGCCGCCCTATCGCTACACTTCGCCCCATTTGCCGCCTCGATCGCCTGGTCCAGGTCCGCCAGAATATCGCGCACATCTTCTATGCCGATCGACAACCGCACCAGCTCCGGCGTCACTCCCGTCTCCTTCTGCTCGCTCTCGCTCAGCTGCTGATGCGTCGTCGACGCCGGATGAATCACCAGCGACTTCGCATCCCCGATATTCGCGACCAGCGAGAACAGCTCCAGCGAGTCAATCAACTTCTTGCCCGCTTCATACCCGCCTTTAATGCCGAACGTGATCAGCGCACTCTGCCCCGTGGGCAGATACTTCTGCGCCCGCGCATAGTACGGGCTCGACTCCAGCCCCGGATAATTCACCCACTCCACCCCGGGATGCTTCTCCAGGTGCCGCGCCACCGCCAGCGCATTCTGCGAGTGCCGCTCCATCCGCAAATGCAGCGTCTCAATTCCCTGCAGGATCAGGAACGCATTGAACGGCGACAGCGCCGCCCCCGTGTCCCGCAGCCCCTGGATCCGGCACTTCAGGATGAACGACAACGGCCCGAACGTCTGCGTGTACGACAACCCGTGATAGCTCGGATCCGGATCCGTAAACTCCTTCCGGAATCGCGGCGAATCCCAGTTGAACCGCCCCGCATCCACAATCACCCCGCCGATGCTCGTCCCGTGGCCGCCCAAAAACTTCGTCGCCGAGTTGACCACGATATCCGCGCCCCACTCGATCGGCCGCACCAGCGCCGCCGACGCCGCCGTGTTGTCCACAATCAGCGGCACCCCCGCTGCATGTGCAATCTCCGCCAGCTTCTCAATGTCCGTAATGTCCAGCTTCGGATTGCCCAGCGTCTCCGTGTAGACCGCCTTGGTCTTCTCGTTGATCGCCGCCTTCACGCCCGCAAAATCGTCCCCATCCACAAACCGCACCGTGATCCCCAGCCGCGGCAGCGTGTAGTGGAACAGGTTGTACGTGCCGCCATACAACGAGGTCGTCGAGACAATCTCGTCCCCCGCTGCGGCCAGCGTCGTAATCGCCAGCGTCTCCGCCGCCTGCCCCGAAGCCGTCGCCAGCGCCGCCGCCCCTCCCTCCAGCGCTGCAATCCGCTTCTCCAGTACATCGGTCGTCGGATTCGTGATGCGCGTGTAGATGTTCCCGAACTCCTTCAACGCAAACAGCCGCCCGGCGTGGTCCGCGTCCTGAAACAGGTACGACGTCGTCTGGTAAATCGGCACTGCGCGCGATCCCGTCGCCGGGTCAGGCGACTGACCCGCGTGAACCGCAAGGGTGGCAAGCTGCAACTTCTTCTCTTCCGCCATCTCTCTCCGCTCCTTCTCTTTTCTGATCCCTGACCCTGTTCTTAAAACAAGAAAGCCCGAATCCTCTCCAGGATCCGGGCCGTTCGCTTCCGATTCGTCTGCGTTAACGCATTCGCGTCTCGTGAGCCACACGTGCCCGTACCTGTCCACGCATACACATGAGCATGGCCTCCCGTCCGGACGTGCGCGAACTCCGCATGGCTTGCAGTATCTTTGCCCCCGGTCGCCGGTGTCAACCTCAATTCCTTCGTTTCATGAAGAATCCGTCAGTTTTGTCGCCTGTTTGAGGCAGCGCACACTTTGGTCACCAAATCTCCCGTAGACTGCCGTCAAACATATCCCTTTCCCGAACGGAAAGGGCGGGCGGCACCTTTTGGGCGTTCCAGCGCCCAATCCCCCGAGGAGGCCGGATCGATGAAAGCCAAAGAAGTCCTGCAGGAGTTGTTTGAACTTTTAGAAGCCTACGCGCCATCCTGGTACACCGAGGAGCAGCGCGATCGCGCCATGGCCGCACTCCATTATCCCGACAAGTACGCGGATAAGCCGGCCCTTCATCTCCTCAAATCCGAACCCCAGGTCGAGCTCGCCCGCACCGGGACCTCCTCCCAGACTCCCTCCACCAATACCACCCGTTACTCCAAAACCGAGACCGGCGCGTTCATCCACTAACGCCCCTCCACTTTCGCATCGCCTGGCAGCTCTCCTCGGGATAGCTCTGAGAACCTGCCGCCGAAAACCAGCCCGGGATGGCTCGTGGCCCGGACCGCTTCGCCCCGCTTTGGGCGCGTTTGATGCGGCGTAACCTGCGCCTCCCTGCCAGCGCCCGCCCCCTCCTGTTGACTCCCCCGCTACCTGCCACAAATCCCTAGGAAACAATCATCCCTGGGGTGCTACAGTAATCGAGATGGCACGGTACTAACGTGCAAACATCTGGTTACTAGATTGGCTCCATTTTCCGTAGGCTCAAGAGAGAAATGATAGTCTGCTTCGAGGCAGACATACGTGCGGCGGCTATCATCAACCCCAACAATCCAATAGCAGTTGGCGATTGCCCTTGCGTTGTTTACGGCCCAGTTCTTTCGAAATTCCGCATGTCCCGGAGAGAGCTCCTTTGAGTCGCAAACGTGCCACTGCTCGCATTAACCGCGAAGACCCCACCCCCCAGGCCCCCCTCCACGCTCCCACCCCCCGCGCCGTCCTGCAGGAGCTCTTTGACCTGCTCGAGGAGTACGCCCCCGCCTGGTACACCGAGGAGCTCCACAACCGCGCCCAGGCCGCCCTCCTCTCCAAAGACCGCAATCGCCCCTGAATTTCCCAACCCGGGCCCCTGAGCCCGGGAGTCCCGTCCTCCCCTCACCGTGGAACAAACGCGAACTGTTCAATCGCGATCCGCGGTCCGATCTTGGCGTGCGCGGCATCCGGCTTCATCACCACCGTGATTTCGTTGAACGACCGGATCCGTGCCGCCGCCGGCACCGCAAAATGAAGGGTCTCGAATACCGGCGCGGTCTTTTCCGTGAAATGCCCCGGCTCGGACGAGACAAGCGGCTGCTCCGGCAACTGCACCCAGATCGTGCCCGGCACCTGCGAGTTGCCCAGCCGTACCGCCAGGGCGATCGCCCCCGGCGAGTTGTCCCGGTTCATCACGTCGATGTCGATCTCGCGGCACCGCGACAGCCGGATCAGCCCGCGCAGCCGCTGGTGCGCCTCCATGATCAGCGGCAGACGGTTCCCCGACTCGATCCCCACCTTCAACGGCGTTCCGTGCGCCTGGTGCGCCTTGGGTCCGGGCCGCTCATCCGGCGGCTGCACATACCAGTACGGACCGTCGAACCGCACCACAACCGGCCGCGTCGTCCCCGGCGCCAGCAGGCTCTCCTCCAGCTTGATCGGCGCCTCAATCTGCTTCTTTTCCGGATACGGCCACAGGATCACGCTCTCATATCCCCCGATTCCTGTAGCCGCGGACTTGTGGGGACCCGCCTCTCCGCCGTTGCCGGCAGCCTGCACCGTCCCCGCCTGGTTGCGGTGCGCCACTCCATCCAGCAGCGCCCAGACCGTCGCCAGCACCGCCGGCAGAATCACCGCGGCCAGCCGTAGGGCGGCGCGCCGGTACTGGGTGCGGCTCTCCGCCGGCCTGCCCCCCAGCCCGCGGGCTCCTGCCCGGATCCACGCGAACAGGAATGTGGCCGCCGCCAGCAACACCGCCGCCGTCATGTTCGACCGGTCCCACAGCGCCCACGCTCCGGCATAGAGGCAAAGGGCAATGAAATACCCGTGGGCCTCGCCCGGCACCTCGTACAGCGACTCGGCGAAGATCGGCCGCTCGCCCGGCAAGGCCACCACCGGCTCGGTCATCCCGAACACCAGCAGCGTCGCGGACCGCAGCCCCACGCCCAGCAGCAGAGCTCCCGCCGCCGCCACCAGCGCCGTTCCCACCGACACCTGCTCCGACAGGATCACCATCGCCGGAACCCAGATCCATCCGGCCGCGCACACCGTTGCAAACAGCGAGAACGGCAGCGGCGCCTCCTCCCGGAAAGGACTCGCCGGATTGTTCCAGTACACCCACGCCCCCATGATGCCGGCCACCGCTCCCAACCCCACATACACCACCGCCCGCACCACCACCGAGCTCAGGGTCGGATGATGCGCCTCGGGAAGCCGGCAGAGCAGAAAGCCGGCGATGGTGGCGTTCATCAAGCCCGCCACCACCACGAATCCAAAGAATCGCGAGACCGTATACGCGTCCACCTCCCGGGCCATCGGCCGAATCGGCGGCAGCGCCACGGCTCCCCCGAAGTGCATCCTGGGACCGCTACCCGTCGCCAGCTGCGGCACCGAACGCCACATCGCGCACAACAGGGTCAGCAGATACGGCAGGCGGATCGCCATCGCCCACGTCCGCAGATCCACAATCTCGGCCAGCGGCGTCATCCGCGTGCGGTCGATGTCCAGACCCGGCCACGCAAACAGGTTCATCAGAATGAACGTCGCAAAGTAGATGGGAAGAAACAGCCCCGCCGCCACGCCGCACGCCCGCAGCACGCCCCCCCGCGGTCGCGGCCTCCGCGCAAACCCCGCAAAATACACCGCCGTCCCCACCCACAGAAACAGCAGTTGCAGCGAGAGCCACAGCATCAGCGTGCCCAGCCCGGACAACGGCGTATTGAACCCCCGCCCGATCGTCCGCACCTCGCGCTCCACCCGGTCGATCACCGCCGTCCACGCCGGGGCCAGGGCCGACCACAGCAGCGCAAACAGCAGCACCGACCGCCGCCGCGCCAGGTAACGCGCCCACGACCCCGCCCATGCCGCCAGCGACTGGCGCCAAAACCACCCGTTGCTGCGCCCGTTGGCGAACTCTTCCAGCAGATCGCCGGCAAGGGCTTCATCCCCTTCCGGCGGCGTCAGATGCTCCAGAATCCACGCAGCGATCGGCGGAGGCTGCATCCGGTTCATAGACCCTCCAACGTACGTTTGAGCTCCGGCAGCGCCTTCCATAACCCGGTCAGCACCCGCCGCGTCTCTTGCGCCTGTCTCAACCCCTCGCGCGTGATCCGGAAGTAGCGCTTGGCCTTGCCCCCGCGCTCCGGAGTCGGATCGCCCAGCGAGGACTCCACCAGCCCCTTTCCTTCCAATCGCTCCAGGGCCGCATACACGCTGCCCACCGACACGTCCTTGCCGCGGTGCTTCTCCAGCTCCCGGGCAATCGGCACCCCGTAGGCCTCATCGCCCAGCCGCACCACAGCCAGCAGCAGCATCAGTTCGAACTCCCCCAGATACCCGCGCTCCGCCATCCCCGCTCCCAAATTAATTCATCATGCGCGAAGAAATAGCCCCGGTCAACCGAAATTCAGCATCGGAAGAAGAGAATTTCTCTTGACGCGGTCATCGAGCGAAAGACGGATCCAGTGCTTCGGAGCACCTCCCTCCGCCCTCCGGCAACCCACATCCCGCGCCGTACAATAGAGTGTGTTGGCGGAGTGTGTTGGTCCTGGCTTTTGCTCCACTTTTTCACTTCTTCACCTCTTCACCTTTCCACTTCTTCACTTTTTCACTAGCTCACATGCTTTCTGACCACTGACCACTGAGCTGTTCCCTGTTCCCTGCCTTCAGGAGGCCCCTTGATCTCCCGCTACACCCGCCCAGCCATGAGCCGCATCTGGACCGAAGAAAACAAGTACCGCTGCTGGCTTCAGGTGGAAGCCGCGGCCAGCGCCGTCCTCGCTGAAGACGGCGTCATCCCCACGGCCGCCGCCCAAGCCATCGCGACGAAAAGCAGTTTCTCCGTCGAGCGCATCCAGGAGATCGAGTCCGAGGTCAAGCACGACGTCATAGCTTTCACGACCGCCGTCGCCGAGAGCCTCAAGGCCCAGGGTCTCGATGCCGAGTCCCGCTGGCTGCACTACGGCCTCACCTCCAACGACATTGTGGATACGGCACAGGCTCTGCAAGTCAAAGAGGCCTCCGCCCTGCTCCGCAACGGCATCCTCGCTCTCGCAGAGGTGCTCAAGCGCCGCGCCCTCGAGTTCAAGCACACCCCGACAATCGGCCGCACCCACGGCATCCACGCCGAGCCCACCACCTTCGGCCTGAAACTCCTCAACTGGTACGCCGAAACCCAGCGCAACCTCGCCCGCTTCGACGCGGCCGCAGAGACCATGCGCGTGGGCAAGCTCTCCGGCGCCGTGGGCACCTTCGGCCACCTCAAGCCCGAACACGAGGAGCGCATCTGCGCCCGCCTCGGCCTCAAGCCAGCGCCCGTCGCCACCCAGGTCATCCAGCGCGACCGCCACGCCGAGTACATCTCCGCCCTGGCCATCCTCGGCAGCACCCTCGACAAGATCGCCGTCGAAGTCCGCCACCTGCAGCGCACCGAAGTCCGTGAAGCACAGGAGTACTTCAGCGAAAAGCAGAAGGGCTCCTCCGCCATGCCCCACAAGAAAAACCCCATCACCAGCGAGCAGATCAGCGGCCTCGCCCGCGTCCTTCGCTCCAACGCCCAGGCAGCCTTTGAAAACGTCGCCCTCTGGCACGAGCGCGACATCTCTCACTCGTCAGTCGAGCGCGTCATCTTCCCCGACTCCACCATCCTGGCCGATTACCTGCTCGCCAAGACCGCCGACCTGATCGACAGATTGTTGGTCTACCCCGAGCGCATGAAGAAGAACCTCGAGTCCACCGGCGGCCTCATCTTCTCCGGCCAGCTCCTCCTCGACCTAGCCGAAGCCGGCATGATGCGCGAAGATGCCTACCGTCTGGTCCAGTCCCACGCCATGCGCGCCTGGAAAGAAGACCTCATCTTCCGCGACGAAGTAGCCCACGATCCGCAGATCACGGCACTCCTCTCCTCCGAAAAGCTAGAAAAAACCTTCGACTACACCCGCCAGCTAGGCAACGTCGACGCCATCTTCGCCCGCGTCCTCGGCGACTAATCCGGATATGCTCCCTCTCTCCACTCAAAATTGGTTCTCCCTCAGAGATGTCATTCCGCAGCCCGCGCAAGCGGGCGGAGGAATCTGAAGTTGTTCTTGCGTTTACTCTTCTTTGTCCGGCAGACGACGATCGTCAGGGTCCTCCAAACGCCTCTACGCACAACGGACCGGCCTGACACGAGTAGAAATGAGCTCGGACTTTCCCGGGGCGCGAAATGACAACCTGGGAGGTCATCCGCTGGTGGGAAGTTCGCAGGATAGCCTACAACGCCGTCCTCTTCGCGATTGGAATCACTTCAATCATGACGATGGAATGGCTGATGGGAAAGGTGATCCCCGTCGGTGAAGATGCCGTTGAGCCATTCGCGCTCGCTCTTGGCGTCATTGTTTACGCAATTATGGCCGACCTCTGTTACACCCTTGGCTGGATCATTGAGCTTGCCGCCAAACCACGAAAGCCCGACGAACAGAGAACACGAGCGAAGAGGCTCTTTATAGCTGGGTTGTGGTTCTCCTGTCTGTTAACCAGCCTGCCGTTCTGGTTCGGACTTGTATTCTGGCTTCTTCACCGGAACCATCACACATGACATTCACCGCGTAGGGACGGCGCAAACATCTGCGCCAATG
Source organism: Acidobacteria bacterium AB60 (assembly GCA_008682415.1). GTDB lineage: Bacteria > Acidobacteriota > Terriglobia > Terriglobales > Acidobacteriaceae > Telmatobacter. Next base: position 778,192 of record VANK01000001.1, read on the forward strand.
ACTTCCCCAAAACGGTTCATCCCGCTCCCATCTGTTACTCTTCTGCAACACAGGGAGCGTTCCATGAAACGACTCATCTACCTGGCTGTCTTTGCCTTGCTGGTTCTCTTTGTCGTGGCCCGGATCATCGCGCAACAACCAACCCCGCCCCCGCAACCTGCCGCATCCCCGCTCGACGCGCTGGCCTTCCTGCAGGGCAACTGGACCGGCAAGCAGAACTTCAACAACCCCAACGGTCCCGCCATGGCCGGCGACGCCACCGACCGCATCGACATCTGCATCGCCGCCAAGTACCTCTGCGAGCAGCTCTCCACCACCATGCCCGGCCGCAAGCCCACCGACACCCGCCACTTCCTCTCCTACGACAAGCAGTCGGGTAAGTACACGGCCTGGTGGTTCAACGACACCTCGACCCACCCCACCGAGTTCACAGGCGACCTCACCGCCAACAAGCTCGTCCTCACCAGCAAGGCCGCCGCCCCCGGCGCCCCGGTCCTGCGCGCCACCTACGAGAGCCCGTCCAAAGACGCCCTCACCTTCCTGCTCGAAATGCAGCGAGGCGACACCTGGACCAGACTCTTCCTCACCACTTACAGCAAAGGCGCGAACTGACGGGCCCAGGCTGACCGCTTAAGCTAAGAGCTAACAGCTAAAAGCCAATAGCTGGTCTTTCATGAACCTAACCCTTGCCATCACCGGAGCCTCGGGTGCCGTCTTCGCTCGCGAAATGCTGCGCGCGATCGAAGCCGACGATCGCGTCGAGCGCATCCACTTCATCGCGTCGGAGAACTCCCTCCGCGTCCTGGCTGAGGAGCTGGGCTTCTCCGGCCGCACCGATCTGCTCTCCAGGCTGCTGGGCGCCGAGCCAAAGAAGACGATGCCGCACGGGGACGCCGATATCGGCGCGTCGATCGCCTCGGGGAGCCATCCCTCAGCGGGGATGATCATCCTTCCCTGCTCCATGGGTACGCTGGCCGCAATCGCCAACGGCCTGGCCAACTCCTTGATCGCGCGGGCCGCCGACGTGACCCTGAAGGAGCGCCGCCCCCTAATTCTCTGCGTCCGCGAAACCCCCTTCAACCGGATCCACCTGCGCAACATGACCCTGGCCGCCGAGGCCGGCGCGGTGATCTTCCCGGTGATTCCTACCTTCTATAACCACCCCATCGACTCGACGGAGATGGCGCGGCAGTTCTGCGCGCGGGTGCTGGCCCACCTCGGTTTGCCGCAGTCCGGCGCCTACATCTGGAAGGCGGAGGCGTAGGGCGCGGTTTGCACACGAATGTGATCCAACTCACTTTTGCGGGCTGTTTCGCTAAAATTTCGTGGCAAAATCAAACTACACTTGTAGTAATTGGGTCGAGTTGGTCCGAAACTGAAACGGACGGGGTTGTCGACAAATTCGGTCCGGTTTGAAGGAGAGCCCGTGGGTCCTGAATGGGCCTGGTCAAGTGCGGGTGAGGGCGCGGATGCGGTCGCGTTCGGCGGGCCAGCGGGCGGCGAGTTCCTGAAAGCCTGCATTGCGGTAGTCAGCGAAGTCGAAGCCGGGGGTGACGGTGCAGCCGAGGAGCGCGACCTGCCCTTCCCCGACCAGGCGGGTGCCCTGCCAGACCCCCGCCGGGACGACGACCTGCACCTCATCGCCTGACGAGAGATTCGGGCCAAGGCGGAGGACGCGCGAGGTTCCATCGGGGAGCAGCTGGAGCATCTCGACGGGGTCGCCCAGGTAAAAATGGAAGATCTCGTCGGATGCGAGGACGTGCATCTCGCTGAAGGTGGCCGGTTCAAGGAGGTAGTAAATGGCGGTTCCGGCGGGCCGGGGGCCCTGGGGGGCGGCCACCTGGAGGGTTGAGGTATAGGTGCGCCGGAAGTGTCCGCCCTCGATGGGGTGGGGAGCGAGCTGGAGGAGCGCCTTGATCTCCGGTGCGGTGAGCCTGGGGGCGGTAAGCATGGGGCTGATGGTAGCAGCCGGCACGATTTACAATGGCGATCTATGAAGGTTAAGTTGTATTCGGCTTCCTGGTGCAGGGACTGCCGGGCCACGAAGCAGTTTCTGGACACCCACGGGATCGAGTACACGGAGATCAACGTGGACGCGGACGAGGCGGCTTCGGACGAGGTGATGCGCCACGTGGGCAAGCGGGCGATCCCGCAGCTGGTGATTGACGGCGAATGGTTTCAGCCGTACACGCCGGGGCGCGGCTTGTTGTACGACGAGATGTATGTGCGGCTTCACGTTAAGAAAACCTGAGTGGCGCGGAGCCTCAGGCGTTAAAACCCCTTCGCGAGGCCTGGGTTAAGCGCCGGGGATGAATCCCCGGCCTACCAGAAGAAAAGCGCCGGGTGAAGGGCAGAGTATCCCAGGTCTCGGAAAGCGCGAAACCCTGGGGCCTGACATTTGGGCTGGGTTGAACCGTAAAAGCCGCCTTTTATGTCGAGGCCCGGTGGGATGGTGGCTAGGTTAGATCGTGTCGACTCGCGCCAGCCTGCCACTTATCTTTCTCCGGAATGCGAGGAAGACGGCGGCCAAGCCTACAAGGAACAGGCTGATTGTCGAGGGTTCTGGAACTACCGACGCGTCGCCGTTGATGTCGAAGTCCGCCCGCGTAAAACTAACTAGGTCACCTGCGCGCTGGAAGTAGGCAGTGCCTTCGCCAACCCCGTTGATCATTATCGTGTAGAGTGCGGATTGGTCATTACGGTCGATAGCGCTCGCGTAACCGCTCAGGAATCCCGTGATCGCGCTCGTGATCAGATTTGAGTCGATAAAGCCGGGATCGTCGCTGGCGGGGATGACGGTGGAGAATAGGAGACGCAGGTCCACCAAAAGTCTAGGATTGGAACCAACCGCGTAGGCATCCGGATATCCACTGACAGACATCGCCCAGTAATTAGGTTCCGCAAATAATCCCGTATCGATTGTGACGGGGCCCGATGGGAGTCGCCCACCTGATCCAACTTCATTTCCGTTCCCGCTATGCAATGAGAAACCATCCCCGGAAAAGGAAAGGGTGACCCGACGTGGACCGGAATCGCCGGGCGTATAAACGATCGTTCCGGTGAAGGCATCGGCGTGGGCGAAGCCTGCAGAAATCACGAAGAGCACAAACACGAGCACTGGCCTTTTCATTACCCCCCTAATCGAGTCTCATCAAACGCATGCCCTTGCTGCCGGCGGTACGCGAGGCCCATCCGATGCGGTGCAACTATCGAGCCAAACTGACTTCTTCAGATTGATCAGGTTTGAGTGTCGGCGCGGGGTGGGGTGCAGATCTTTGCAGCCCAATCGGGAAAAGCAAATACTACGATTGGGTGGAATCAGTCCAAACTTGTCTCACGAGACGGAAGAACCGAGCGGTGGCCCCGTCAGCAAATGCGAAGAACCGGAGGCCTCGTGAACAGAGCAACGGGGGAGCCGGGAGGCATACCTCAGGGGTTAAAACCTCTTCGTGAGGCGAGGGTCAGCGCCGAGGATAAATCCCCAGCCTACAGGAAGGCTTCGTGAGGGGGGGGCTTGGTGCCTGCAGAGCGGAGTGTGGAATCATCCCCGGTGTTCGTCCCCGGTCTTCGTGTCATGGGAGGACGGCCTCGGCTTCGATTTCGACCTGCACGTCTTCGCGGAAGAGGGCCTGGACGCCGGCGAGGGTGCTGGCGGGCGGGTGGGCCTTGTCGATGACGGCGTCGCGGGCCTCGCGCAGGGCCACCAGCTTGTCGTGATTGAGGCCGACCACGTAGTAGTTGAGCTTGACGAGGTCGGAGGGTCTGGCGCCGACGGCGGCCAGCGCGGTCTTGAGGTTGGCGAAGGCCTGCCGGGCCTGAGCGGCGAAGTCTCCGGCGACCTTGCCGTCCTTGTCCAGGCCAACCTGCCCGGAGACGAAGACCAGCTTGCCGCGATTCACTACGACCGCGTGGGTGTAGCCATTGGGCGCGGCGAGTTCCGGCGGGTTGTGAAACTCGGCGTTCTGGGCATGGACACGGGGCGCGAACGCCAGGAGAAGAGGGCACAAGAAGGCAAGCTTTTTCATCAGATGGGCTCCGGGGCGGCGGCGATGCCCTGCGCTTAGCGTACTGCTTTGGGGCGGGAATTTCGTCGCCCAGGAGGGCAGTCGGCTCGCCACCAGGGGGGCCGGTTCAGCCGTTTTGAACCCGGCATGATGGATAGCATCCGACGAGAGTCATTTGGCGACATATCACTCGCCAAGCGCCCGAGGGGCCGAGTCGGGCCAAAGACAGGAACCCAGGTTAACTCAGGGAGCCTGCAGCCATTGGATAACGTGATCCAGCGCGGCCGACCGGGCCAGCGGCGCGTATGCGACCTGCCAGCCGAGCGTCAGCAACACCCCCACGGCGGTGACACGGTGCAGCGAACGCCGGGTCCACAGATCAAAGACGACAAGCACCGCGGCGAATGCGTCCAAAATCGCCATAAAGACAAGCTGCGACCCGTGCATGAAAGGCAGGCGCGCCACCGCGGGTCCGAGCAATGCCAGAGTTGCAAGCAGAATCGCGCGTTTATGTGCGGCTGGATTGTGGCGCGCGATGAAGGCCCAGAGCGCCATGATGCTGAAGACGCATAGAAGCAGGCAGTCGGTAGCCGCGATAATCTCGAGTATTGGAGGGGGCACAAATCGCCGGCGTATGGCGTCTGCGAGTGTGACAAGGCCTAGCACCACCACCAGCGGCGCGAGATATATTCCTGCAATCCCCACCCGTTGGTGCCAGCGTATCCGTCCCATTGCAGCCAGGACCACCTGGACTGCCAGCAATGCGACCCACGCTGTGTAGACGAGGCCATGGATGTGCACGACGAGGCTGGGAAGCTTGGCCAGGAACATGCCGGCGAGGTAATAGGTCCGCGCAAACCCGACAAAGACGGTGAAAGCGATTGAGAAGCTGAAGCCCACAAAGAAAGCTCGATGTGCGCGCCAACGAGCGGTCCGTCCTGCCTGTTTTGTCGTTGCCAACGCCTCTGTACCCACGGGGTGTCCTCCTGATGGCCCATCTTGGGCGGGGAGACAAAGGCTGGCAATGATCCAAATATGAATCATTTGTGATCTTGCAAGTGGCCGGGAATGAATGCATTCGCGAAATGTGATCAAAGCCCGGCAGGGTGCGAACGGGGGACACGCCGATGTAAACTCTCGGGATATCGGGCAACCGGTTCGGGGAGAGTCATGGATTCAACATCGCGGCAGTTCGGCGACTTTGAATTCAGTCTGGTCGCGCGCGAACTTCGAAGGGGAGGCGTCCCCGTCCGACTGCAGGATCAGCCATTCCAAGTCCTCGAAATGCTCCTGGAGCGGCCTGGAGAGGTTGTAGAGCGCGATGAGCTGCAAAAGCGGCTTTGGCCCGGCGACACACTGGTCGATGTCGAACTAAGCCTGAACAGCGCAGTGAGGAAGCTGCGTCAAGTGCTCGGGGACGATCCGGCGGATCCGAAATACGTGCAGACGCTGCATGGCAGGGGATACCGATTCGTTGCGCCGGTCAACGACCGAGCAACCCTGATTGCGCCCGTACCTGGCGGCCCAACCCTCCAACCCGCGCCCGCGGCGACTGCGCCGGGTTCCACGGTTAACTATCTGCTCTTCGCCGCACTCATTGCGTTGGCCGCGTCTGCGCTTGTGATTGTCTTCTCCGGCGCCTTCCGGCGGCCAAAAGTCACGAACTTCCTCCAGATCACGCGCGACGGCGAGATCAAGGTTTTTGACAGCAGGTTGCTGACCGATGGCGCGCGGCTGTACATCCAGGAGTCACGGGGCGATCGATCGGTGATCGCCCAAGTGGCGGTGCTGGGCGGGGAGACATCCCTTCTGGATGCGCCGTTTGACGGGGGCATGGAGATTGACGATATGTCCAGGGACGGGTCTGCACTCCTGGTGCGGGCCACCGAGGAGACCGGCAGCGAGAATTCGTTGTGGGGAATGCCCCTGCCATCCGGAGCACCCCTCCGGCTCGGCAATCTTTTTGCTCATTCGGCGGCGTGGTCCCCAGCGAACGGCGAACTCATGGTTTCGCAGGATCGTGCTCTTTTGGTCGCGAGAGGCGATGGAACAGTCCTCCGGAGAGTCGCCGCCCTAGACGGAACTGCGGAAGATCTTCGCTTCTCCCCAAAAGGAGACCAAGTTCGTTTCACACTCCGCACCGAGAACTCTTCTTCGTTGTGGCAGATGAACTCTGACGGGAGTGGTCGGAAGCCGCTGTTTTCCCCATCACAAACCGAATCGCACGATTGCTGCGGCAACTGGACCGCGGATGGCAGGTATTTCGTTTTCCAACGGCTTCGAAACGGCCGAAACGACGTTTGGGCCCTGCGCGAGCAAGCGCGGTGGTTGCCCGGTTCGGCGCCGGTGCAGTTGACGAATGGACCTCTGGATTTCCGAGCCCCGTTGCCCGCAAAGGATGGCACGAAGATCTTCACGGTCGGAGTACATGCGCGCGCTGAGTTGGTCCGCTACGATCCGAAGGCCGGCTTTATGCCGTACCTGGGAGGCATGTCTGCGGAGGGATTGGCCTTTTCCCCAGACGGAGACCGGGTCGCGTACGTATCGGATCCTGATGGGACTCTGTGGCGAAGCAAGGTTGACGGTGGCGAACGAATTCAGTTGACCCATGAGCCGCTGCGGGCGGCTTCGCCGCGATGGGCGCCGGACGGAGAACACATCGCCTTCATGGGCCGACTGCCGAATTCTGAGTGGCACGCCTACCTCATCAGTTCGAACGGAGAAGGACTACGGGAACTGATTCCGGGTGCACACGCGGGCTTCGACCCGGTCTGGTCGGCAGATGGGAAATCCGTCTTCGTTTCTCTGCGTGTTCCATTTCGCGAAGGAGGCGGGATTTCGAAACTAGACCTGACGACTGGGGCGATTTCCGAACTTCCGGGGTCCGCCCATTTCTTTTCTCAACGTTGCTCTCCAGATGGCATGTTCCTGGTTGCTGTGACAACCGATTCGAAGAAGCTCATGTTGTATCGTCTGCGTTCCGGAGAGTGGACCCAGTTGCTCAGGGTTACGGGACTGATCGCGTACCCCAACTGGTCGCATGACAGCAAGTATGTCTATTTCGAAGGTCGCGAAGACGGTCCGGCTGTGTTCCGTATCCGGGTTTCCGACCACAAACTGGAACGGCTGATTAGCCTCGCGGGCGTCCGACGATTCTCCGGAGACTTATGGCAGTGGAGCGGCCTTGCGCCTGACGACTCATTCCTTCTATCACGCGACGCAAGCACACAGGAAGTCTATGCTCTGGAGTGGCAGGCACCCTGAACGTTTCTGAACGCGGCAAACGAGCTGTGAGGTGTTGCGATGTCCAGAAAGGAAGCGAGGGCGTGACGCCGAGATGCGGAACGATTCTCGTTTGAATCACTCCGCTCAGACTTGCCGCCTACATCTCTTCGTCGTTTCCATCACAGCGCGTCGCCCCTCGAAACCGATGAGGCGATATTCCGGTATATCGGAGAAATACCGCTGCAAAATGGCTCTTGCTGGAAAAACCCACGCGTCGTGCAATCGCCGACATGGACCATGTAGATGTTCGAAGAAGCTCCTGAGCTCGCTCCACACGGAGGCGGGTCACATAGGCGTGAGGCGTTTCGCCCGTTGTCGCTTTGAATGTGCGCGCAAAATGATACGCACTCATATGTATGCTCGCAGCTATATCTTCGAGAGTGAGGCTGGAGGCCAATCCAGCCTGGACGTAATCCTCAACCGTCCGCAGCCTTCTTGAACTCAACCGTGCCTGCCGGTTCGGGGAGGTAAACGGAAATGCACAATATTTGCGGAGCAGCTGTGCAACAAGCATCTGAGCTGCTGAATCGAGGAAGAGCCTGGATGCGCTGTCCGGATTTATCAGTTCCGCGCCAAGAGAACTCACGATGGGGGCCATTAAAGGGTCACGCTGAGCGAAGCCGTCGATGATCTCCACGCGAGCAGGATCGCACTCGATATTCTCTGAGGCGAACCGATGAAATAGAGCGGCGTCAATGCAGACGTGGATGGTCTCGATTCCACTTCCGTCTCCGTGATCCCAGCGGATTTCGGTAGATTTGCCCGGAGAAGTCAGAGCAAGGCTCCCAGGACCACTCACTGCGCAACTCCAGCCGTTCCTACCTCGCACCTCGGTCTTCCGCGGCCCGCCGCCGGTTGTGAGTACCAGCCAGGGGTCTGGGGTGGCAGGAATCCGCAGGTAACGGCAGCTCGCTGGTTCCAGTCGGGTTCGAACCGTCAGGTATTGCCAATCAGGTCCCCGGCTGATGCGGAGCGAGGGAGTTGCGAGATACTTCTCCATGTCCCGAGAACTGACTTCCCCTGGCATACTCCTCACCGCCGTTCATTTCTTACAGTACGCCATTTGCGCATCAGCGGAACGAACCAGGCGAAGTTTACGAGCGCGAGGAACCATCCAGCGAGAAGCACCGGCGAAAACAGCTTGCTGGCCATTGGCAGCGCCAGCGGCGCCAGCACCAAGCCCACCTCCAACCCCGCAAACGCAATCACAACCAAAAACCTGCTCGTACTCCAACGTCCCGCGCGCCGATCCTCGCGGTATGCGCGATAGCCGCTAAACAGATTCGCGATCAGCGTCAGTAATCCCCACATACAATCATCACTTGTTCGACCACCTCAATACGGCGTTCCATTCCCGTGCACCACCTGCTGCTTCGACCAGTTTCCATTGAACGCCGCGTTAGGATTCGCTCCCGGGTCGTTGGTCTGATACCACTGCCCCTGGCCGTTCGACCACGTATAGGTGTACGCGCTCGATGCCTTCGCCAGGTCGCCTGACCCCACCACCGTCTGCTGGTCCAGCGCGTAATCGACCCAGTCTGAAGTCGCGGTGTCCTTGGCTGCAATATGGGCCCGGAACTGATCCTCTCGCTGTTGACCTTCGGCCGACATCTGGTTCATGAACTGCTGGTGATTGTGCGCCATTGTCGCCGACCATTGCCGGAAAGCCACTTCGCGCTGCTGCATGATCTGCTGGTCGTGCATGGCGACGGCCTGATTCAGCGCCTGCCGCCAGCCCGGATTCTCCACCGCCCCGCTTCCCGGATGGCCGCTGATCAATGCCACGAGGGATTCAAGCTTGCCCTTGGGCGCGCGCAGCGCCCGGACCTGTGCGGTGCAGCCAATCACGTAGTTTCCGTCGGGCAGCGGCGTCCGGGTGCAAACCAGGGCGACCAGCAACTGCTGCTCAACCTCGAAGGTCCCGTTGTGCATGAGGGAACGCACGGCCGCAATATCGCCGCGCATGCTGTACCCCCTCATCCCCGATTGCGCGTAGCCCGCATTCGCTTGCTCAATTGACCTCATGAATGCGCTGCGATCTGCCGGCGGCAATGGCCAGTCTGCTACGTTGTCCGCATTGGTCAGGTGCGCGACATAACGGAGAAATTCCCGCGCCGAAATGTCCGTGCTCAACTGCGGACACTGCGCCAGCACTGACCCTCCCACCTTGGAATTCGAGCTGCCCCAGTCAAACCGCGGCATGCGACGGAACTCTGTCAGCCCATCCATCGCGTACGCTCGGAACACGGGGTACGGATCAGTCTTACAGCGGGTGCCCTGGACCACCGTGCCCTCCATCTTCCAGTCCGCCGGAATATTCACGGTGTACGCATTCATGCGCATTACCGGGTCGAAGAGCGTCTCCGACCGAAAGCCACTGTTGGTTGCGGCAGTCGCCCAAGGCGCAAGGACATATACGGTCGATGCGAACATAATGCCCCGCAGGGCAGCCCGATGAGACACCGAAATTCCCTCACTTGGTAATTGAGATCGACTACTTAGAAGTTGAACAGGTCGCGGTGTTCGCCATTATACGCGGCACAAGACTTGGGCGGGAGATGTCGGCTGATATTGAGCGAACCTGTTCTCAACTGGCGGCAAGAGCGCCTGAGTTACCTATCGAACGGCAGTCCGCGTGGCTTTTTCGCTGAGCTGCCGAGGTTGAAGGAACCACTACCAGCGATCCATGGCGAAGAGGAGGTGCGGCGCCTGGCTGAAGGCCCGGCTTCGCTCCGCATCGGGCCTCAATGGGCAATGGAGAACCTTTCGCCCTCCATTTGGGTGGAGTGGAATTCGATCATGCCAATGTAGCGCCAGGTGATGGGCAGGGTGAGACGAGGGACGAGTGGTTATCGCTGGCGTTCCTGTGCCTCCAGGGCTTGCTCCAGGTCCTGGCTCATCTCCGAAAGATGGCGTCCCAGCTCTGCCGGGTCCACAAAGGGATTTGGTCCTCCGTCCGTTTGCCGTGCTGCTTTGTTCTCCAGGTCGAACCAGAATGCGTGGGAGGCCAGCAGGACGTCGACGTGCATCTGCTGGAGCTTCTTGAGAGAGCTGCGGGCATCGTTGACGATGTTCGGGTAGCGATCATTGTTGGTCAGCTTGTATGGGGATACGGTCAGGCCGCACAGGAACAGGACGTTGTACGGTCTTCCCCCTTCGATGGTTTGCATGGACCAGCTTGTACAGCCTTTGGTGTGTCCCGGCGTGAGGTGGGCGGTAAGCGTTACACCTCCTAACTCAACGGTATCGCCGTCTTTGACGGAGCGATCTGGTTTGACGGGCTCATACGCGAGCTCGTCGCCCCAATAGAAATCACCTTTGCCTCCGCGTTGCATCAGCTCTCCATCCAGCTGGCTTGCCACCACGGCGGCTCCGGTTTGGCGTTTGAATGCGGCGAAGCCTCCGCAATGGTCAAAATGAGCGTGAGTGTTGAGCAGGAGCTTGACATCGGCGGGGTGGAAGCCGAGCCGCTCGATGTTGCGTTCGACTTGAGGAAGCATCTGCGCTGTGCCTGTATCCAGGAGGATGGCGCCTTGGGGGGTGGCGATGAGGAATGAGCTGATCATGTTGGAGCCGACGTAGTAGATGTTTCCGACAATCCGCCTTGGCTCGAAGGGTTTGGACCAGTCCTGAAGTGTGTTGTCGATTGCAGCCTTAGCCCGGTCGCGGTGATCTGCGTGGAAGACCTTGTTCACGATCTTCCACTGGTCTCCGATGCGCAAGAGGGAGAGATGATCGGTGAACAAGACCTGCGGGTAATTGAGTGTTACGACGGCACTGGCGGCATCTCCGGAGACATGAAGCTCTTCGATGCGCCGCACACGGCTGTATTCGTCGGGTGCGGGCTGTTGAAATCTTTGCGCGAACTCTTCGCGGGTCCACGATGCGGCTTGTCCCTGCTGAATGAAAGAGATTCTGGCATCCGGCGAAAACGCCTGATTGATGTAGTCGCTGTTCCCGAACGCGTGCGCCTTGAAATATAGCTCGATGGCGCTTCTTGGACTCTCCTGAGCCACGGTCACTCCTCCTGCCGTGATGGTGAAAGCAAACATGAGGAAAAAGGTTCTGCGTCTTGGCTGCATCTTTGGGAGTTCCCTCGAGAATGTTGTGTGCCCGACTCTGAGTGAATCATTCCAGTGCAGGGGAGGGTTCAAGGGTGCGGAGGCCCGGAATGCCGGTAGGATGGTTTGGAGATACGCCTGGGCACCAGGGGGTCCACAATGAGCGTGGGTCACAGAATCGGCGAATTTGCCGAACTTGCTGGGGTTTCCGTGAAGACCCTTCGTTTTTACGATGAGATTGGGGTGCTGAGCCCGGCCAGCGTTGACCCCCGAACGGGCTATCGACGATACCTGCCGGAGCAACTGAAAGATCTGGCCTCGGTACTGATGCTGAAAGGTCTGGGGCTGCCGCTGGCGCAGGTGCGCGAACTCAACCACAGGAAGAGCAGCCCCTCGCAGAGAAAAGCGATGCTCCAGGAGATGAAGCGCACGCTGGAGCAGTCCATCCAGACTGCGACTCGATCGCTGAACTGGATCAGTGCCGCGCTGGAGGAAGAGGGCGCGTCGCCAGTTCCCATCTCGGTTTTGGTGAAGCGGCGACCTGCGACATCCATTGCCTCGGTGCGCATCCGGCCGAAGAGTTACCAGGAAGTCGCCGAGGCGGAGGACGAGTTATCGAAGGCGTTGCCGCCGGAATGCGGGTGCGCGTTTCGCGGAGTGCTCTGGCATCGTTGCGCCGGTTCCGGCTCACTCGAGGCAGAGCCATTCATCGCACTGAGACGGCCGGTCCCCGGCTGGGCCGGCTGCACCGTGAGCCGACTGCCGGAGGCAACGCTGGCTTGCGCTTATTCGGATCCTGAGGACGAAGCGGCCGAGCAGACATACGAGGCCATTCGACGGTGGTTGCACTTGAGAGGATATCGACTTGCTGGACCAAAGCGCGAGTTGAGCCTTGGGCGCATGCTCGAGATCCAGTTCCCTTTTGTGGAGAATTAGGGCGGAGGCGAGAGGCGAGGGCCAAGTTTCGAGGGCCAAGGGCCGAATGTTACTGGCGGCGTTCGCGGAAGAAGCGGCGCAGGAGTTCGGCGGAGTCGGCGTGGAAGAGGCCGGAGTCGACTCGCATTTTGTGGTTGAGGCGGGGGTGGTTGAGGACTTCGAGGACGGAGCCGGCGGCGCCCGCCTTGGGGTCGAGGGCGGCGTAGACGAGGCGGTCGATGCGGGCGTGGATCATGGCGCCGGCGCACATGGAGCAGGGTTCGAGGGTGACGTAGAGGGTGACGCCATTGAGGCGGTAGTTGCCGAGAACCGCGGCGGCTCCGCGGAGGGCGATGATTTCGGCGTGGGCGGTGGGGTCGTTGTCGCGAAGGACGCGGTTCTGGCCGCCGGCGATAACTTCGCCCTGGTAGACGGCGATGGCGCCGACGGGGACTTCGCCGGCCTCGGCGGCGAGCATGGCCTTGGAGAGGGCCATGGCCATTGCCTCCTGATCCAGGGGGGACGGACCTTCGGGGGTCATAGCTGCGAGGGCAGCAGCGACGCCGGCTGCTGCTGGGTCATGCAGTGGAGGGCGCCGAGTCCCCAGATGAGGTCCACGGAGTGGATGCCGATGACGTCGCGGCCAGGGAAGAGCTGGCTGAGGATGCCGAGCGCGACGCGGTCGTTAGGGTCGTGGAAGGTGGGCATGAGCACGAGCCCGTTGGCGAGGTAGAAGTTGGCGTAGCTGGCGGGGAGACGCTGTCCGCGGAAGACGACGGGCCGGGGGAGCGGGAGTTCTACGAGGGTGTACTGCTTGCCTGCGGGGGTGCGGGCGGCTTTGAGCCGGGCGAGGTTCTCCGCGAGCGGTTCGTGGTTGGAGTCGGCGGTGTTGGGCTCGACGGCAGTGACGATGGTGTCGGGCGCGACGAAGCGGGTGATGTCGTCGATGTGGCCGTGGGTGTCGTCGCCGGCGACGCCGCGGTTGAGCCAGAGGACCTGGTCGATGCCGAGGTAGTCGTGGAAGGCCTGCTCGAGCTGCTGGCGGGAGACGCGGGGGTTGCGCTGCTGAACTCCAGAGAGGAGGCACTCTTCGGTGGTGAGGAGGACGCCTTCGCCGTTGGTGTCGATGGATCCGCCCTCAAGGACGAGACGGTGCTGTGTGCCGTCCTGGTTTTGGACAGACGGTTGCCACGAAGGCAGGCCGAGGAGCTGTTCGACGTGAGCGGGGAGCTGGTCGTCGTTGTGCCAGTCGTCGTATTTGGCCCAGGCATTGAACCGCCAGTTCGTTATGGCGACCTGGCCTTCGGGGTTGCGGACGAAGATGGGGCCGGAGTCGCGGGTCCAGACGCGGTCGGTGAGCCACTGGTGGAAGCGGACGTTGTCGAGATGGGCGTGGGCGCGTTCGAGGATGCCGCGGGCGCGGGACTCTTCTTTGGCGTTCTGGACGACGAGGTGGACGCGCTCGCGAGCGCTGAGGAGGCGGACGATCTCGGCGTAGAGCCAGGGGATGGCCTGGAACTTGCCGGGCCAGTCCTGGGGATTGTGGGGCCACGCGAGCCAGGTGGCGTCGTGGGCATCCCACTCGGCGGGCATGCGATAGTTGCGTTGGCGTGGGGTCTCCACGGGCGTGCCGGTCATGCTTACTTGGCCTCGCCGTCGGGAGCCCAGGCGTGAACGGGGTCGAGGAAGCGGCGGGTAATGGGGGCGTAGGCGTCGATGCGGCGGTCGCGGAGGAAGGGCCAGTTGCGGCGGGTGTCTTCCATGAGGGCGAGGTCGATTTCGCCGATGAGGATCTCTTCCGCGGTGTGGGAGGCCTTGGCGAGGACGCGGCCAAAGGGGTCGGCGAGGAAGCTACCGCCCCAGAACTCGAGGCCGGGTCCTTCCACACGATTGCCGAGGATGTCGCCGGTTTCGTGTCCGACGCGGTTGACGCCGGCGACGTAGACGCCGTTGGCGATGGCGTGGGCGCGCTGGATGGTCTGCCATGCGTCGTACTGGGCGGCGCCGAACTCTTCTTTTTCTGCGGGATGCCAGCCGATGGCGGTTGGGTAGAAGAGGACTTCGGCGCCCTGAAGAGCGGTAAGGCGGGCGCCTTCGGGATACCACTGGTCCCAGCAGACGAGCGTGCCGATACGGCCGGCGGCGGTGTCGACGGCTTTGAAGCCGAGGTCGCCGGGGGTGAAGTAGTACTTCTCGTAATAGAGCGGGTCGTCAGGAATGTGCATCTTGCGGTAGACGCTGACGATGGCGCCGTCGCTGTTAAGAGTGACGGCGGTGTTGTGGTAGAGGCCGGGGGCGCGGCGTTCGAAGAGGGAGGCGACGATGGCCACGCGTGCTTCGCGGGCGACTTCGGCGAGCCGGGCCGTGGAGGGGCCGGGGATAGACTCGGCGAGTTCGAAGAGGCGGGTGTCTTCGCGCTGGCAGAAGTACTGCGCTTTGAAGAGCTCGGGGAGACAGACAACGGCGGCACCGCGACGGGCGGCTTCGCGCACGTGTTCGAGAGCGGCGGCGAGATTGGCCTCGGGATCTGGGCCCATGCTCATTTGCACAAGGCCGACTTTGTATTTGCGGGTACCAGACATTCAGTGTCGCTCCAATGCAGTTGTACCAGATTGTTGTTTCAGAACCCGCTGGTGTCCATCACGGCGAGTTCGCGCGCGGGGCGGCCCGTGAGCCTGTGCCACAGCTTAGCGGGCCAGTCGGGATCCATGCATGGGCGTTCCACGAGGACAAAGAAGACGGCACACAACATTACGGCGGGCACCGCGGTCAGCAGCAACTGTATTGAATAGTTGATGAAAAAATTCGCGTCAGGAATCATGGCATGGCGCGTGAACTTGAAGACCAAAGCAATGGCGGCAAGGTGAAGCAGGTAGATGGAGTAGCACATGCCCCCGACAACCGCCACCCAGGTGTTGGAAAAGAATGCGCGAACGACCGTGCCCCGCATCGCGGCAAGGAAGAGGGAGGCGATCGGAATGGGCAGAACGGCGTGCGCCCAGAAGGCATGGGGGCGCGGCCAGAAGATGGCGGCGAGTGCGGCGAATCCGACCAGGTCCCAAATCCAGGACACACGAATCTTTTCGAGGTCGAGAATAAAGATGTCGGCCACCAGCAAACCGGTGAGGAAATACTGCAGATAGAAGGCGATGCTGAGATAGACGCGTTCACGGGTGTAGATGGGCTGTTGCGCGAGAGGGAGAGCGAAGATCACGGCAAGCATGACTCCACGACGAAGTGTTGCAGGCCGAATCCGATAACTCATCATTAGGAGTGGGGCGAGGATATAGAACTGGATCTCAACCTCGAGGCTCCAGGCAGCCGGGTTGAGGGGATTGAGTTGTCCGTAGAACAAGCCGTGCTGATACACCAGGCTGGCCAGGAGATGCCGGAAGAAGCCAGGAGCGAACCCGTGCGCGTAGACGGCGATCAGGATCGCGGCTATGGTCATCGCGGCGATGTATGGGGGCTCGACCCGCGTGAGGCGCCGCATGTAGTAGTGGCTGAGCGAGACTTTTTTCCCCGAGGCCAGGTAGTGTCGTGCGAACGGCAGCGCGAGAATCATGCCGCTGATGACGAAGAATACCCGGACGCCGCGTTCTCCATTCCGCAACAACTGTTCCAGCCACCAAAGCCGGGGCTCGATGGAGACTGGGGCGCCCATGTGAGTGTCGAGCTGGCGAAAAAGATGGAAGAGGAGGACAGACGCGATGGCGAGGAAACGCAGGCCATCGACCTCGCGAATCCACCGGCCGTCCCGAGTCACCCTCCGCAGGCGATTCGCCAGCATGCCCTGCCTCCCCTATCAGTATGACTGAAGCCACAAGCGAACATGAGGGACGGAGGGTGCGGAGGGAACACACCCCATTTCCAGGAAAATCTCGCGAAACTTTCCCGCTTCGCGCGGGTTTAACAACCCATGAAGTTGACTCACGCCCTCTTCGCGATTGCCCTTTCCACGGGGGTAGCCTTTGCTCAAGGGGCGACCGCCGTCGCCGTCTCCGACAGCCCGGTGGTGCTGGACTGGACGCCTCCGGCTCTGGCGGAGCTGAGCAGCATGGCGGCGGTGAAGAACAGCTTTACGCTGGATCGAAATCTGCTGGGGGCGGCGGCGTCGGTGCTGCCGGATTCGGATGCTCCGGCGAAGCAGGCGATTGGCAAGCTGGATGGTGTGAGCGTGCATGTGCTGCGCTTTGGCGACGACGGCGTTCCGGATGAGCGCGCGGTGGATGCGATCCGCGACTCCTATCATCTGCGGGGGTGGAAACATATCATCACCACGTCGCACGGGGGCGGTCCGGTGCACAGCGGGACCACGGATGTATGGATGGTGCTGGACGGGGTGAATGTGCGCGGGGCGGTGGTGCTGGCGGAGACGCCGAAGAGCGTGACGCTGGTGACGATTGCGGGGACCCTGAGCACGGTGGACCTGCTGCATCTGCGCGGACACTTCGGGATACCGAAGTTCGAGGATGACGGCATGACGCAGCGGTAAGCTGGGAAAAATCAGGCTGGGTGGAGAGGATTGATCCAACGCAGGCCGGGGAAGCGGGCGAATCCGACTTTGTGGAAGCAAAGGCGGAGGGCAGTTGGCCGCGGCGCAGGTGGGATGTTAGCCTTCCCTTTTGAACGTACCCCGCGGGAAGGACCCTGAACGACACCATGCAAACCACCTATAACGGGCTGGAACTGCCCAAGGACGGGCAGCCGATTCAGTACGCCAACGGCCAGTTCACCATCCCTGACCATCCCATCATCCCGTTCATTGAAGGCGACGGCACGGGCCGCGATATCTGGAAGGCATCGCAGCGCGTGTTCGACGCGGCGGTGACCAAGGCCTATGGCGGGAAGCGCGGCATCAAGTGGTTCGAGATCTTCGCCGGCGAGAAGGCATTCCGGCAGTTCAACAACTGGCTGCCGGACGAGAGCGTGAACGCTGCCCGTGACTTGCGCGTGTCCATTAAGGGGCCGCTGACCACGCCGGTGGGCGGCGGTATTCGCTCGTTGAATGTGGCGCTGCGGCAGATCCTGGACCTATATGCCTGCGTGCGGCCGGTGAAGTACTACCAGGGAGTACCCAGCCCCGTGAAGCACCCGGAGCTGGTGGACATCGTGATCTTCCGCGAGAACACGGAGGATGTGTACTCCGGGGTGGAGTTCAAGCAGGGCACAGAAGACGCCGCCAAGATCATCAATTTCCTGAACACGGAGATGCTGGGCAAGACCAAGAAGCGCATCCGCGAGGACTCGGGGGTGGGCATCAAGCCGATTTCGATCTTCGGGACGAAGCGGCTGGTGCGGTACGCGATCAAGCACGCGCTGGAGACCGGGCGCAAGACGGTGACGCTGGTGCACAAGGGCAATATCCAGAAGTTCACCGAGGGCGCCTTCCGCGAGTGGGGCTACGAGGTAGCCACGCAGGAGTTTCGCGAGCATACGGTGACGGAGCGGGAGAGCTGGATCCTGGGTAATGTCGACGCGAATCCGAAGATCACGGTGGAGGAGAATGCGGCGCTGATCGAGCCCGGCCTGGAGTTTGGGAATCAGGCCTTCCGCGACGCGCTCTACCAGGAGATTCGCGACACGCTGGCGGCGATCGGCAAGACACACGGCAACGGCGCGTGGAAGAACAAGATTTTGGTGAACGACCGCATCGCGGATTCGATCTTCCAGCAGATTATTATTCGGCCGGCGGACTACAGCATTCTGGCGACGACGAACCTGAACGGCGACTACATCTCGGATGCGGCGGCGGCGCAGGTGGGCGGACTTGGAATCGCGCCCGGAGCCAACATTGGGGACGGATACGCGGTGTTCGAGGCCACGCACGGAACTGCTCCCAAGTACGCCGACAAGGATGTCATCAATCCGGGATCGGTGATTCTCTCGGGCGTGATGCTGCTGGAGTTCATCGGCTGGAAGGAAGCGGCCAGGATGATTGAGACGGCCATGGAAAAGACCATCCAGCAGAAGTTTGTGACGTATGACTTTGAGCGGCAGACGGCGGGGGCTACGAAGGTGGGCACCAGCGAGTTTGCGACTCGCATTATCGGGAATATGTGAGCGAGAGCAGCCGGCGATCAGAAGGCGCGCCGGCACGAAGTCTGCACATTCGATTTTTGGCTGATCTTGGGAACCTGATCGATTGAGGAGAGTCATGAGGAAGAAGGTATCAATTGTGGGCGCGGGCAACGTGGGCGCCACGGCGGCGCACTGGATTGCGTCGAAGGAACTGGCGGACGTGGTGTTGATCGACGTAGTGGATGGCGTGCCGCAGGGCAAGGCGCTGGACCTGCTGGAGGCCATGCCGATCGAGAAGCGCGATGTGCACGTGACGGGTTCGAACGACTACGCGGCCACGGCGCATTCCGACATTGTGGTCATCACCGCCGGTATCCCCCGCAAGCCGGGCATGAGCCGCGACGACCTGCTGCACACCAACTTCAAGATCATGTCGGACGTGGTGTCGAAGGTGGTGGCGCAGTCGCCTGAGTCGATCCTGATCATCGTGTCGAATCCGCTGGATGCCATGGCGCAGGCAGCCTTCCGGCAGGCGGGCTTCAACCGCGAGCGCGTGATCGGCATGGCGGGCGTGCTGGACTCGGCGCGCTTCCGCACCTTCATTGCGGAAGAGCTGAACGTCAGCGTGGAGAACGTGACTGCGTTTGTTCTGGGCGGCCACGGCGATACCATGGTTCCGCTGGCGCGGTACTCCACCGTTGCGGGCATTCCAATCACCGAGTTGATTGAACCCGCGAGGCTGGAACAACTGATTCAGCGCACCCGCGACGGCGGCGCGGAGATTGTGAAGTATCTGAAGACCGGGAGCGCGTACTACGCGCCATCGGCGGCCACCGTGGAGATGGTGGAGGCGATCCTCAAGGACAAGAAGAAGATTCTTCCCTGCGCGGCCTATCTGCAGGGCGAGTACGGGATCGAGGGATACTACATCGGCGTGCCGTGCAAGCTGGGCGCGGCGGGCCTGGAAAAGATCATCGAGATCAAGCTCACGCCCGAGGAAGACGCGGCCCTCAAGAGAAGCGCGGAGGCAGTGAAGGAACTCTGTTCGGTCATTGCGGTCTAGCGCAGGACCGGCTGCAGGTATGCAAAGACGCTCCCATGCGGGGCGTCTTCGTGTTTTGGCGAAGGCTGCTCACTGTTTGAGAAAGGCTTGGACCTGGGGCCCGATCCGGTCGGCGCACTGCACGGGCGCCATATGCCCGCAGTCCGGCACGACCTCAAGCTTCGACTGCGGAATGAGCTGATGCATCTTTTCGCCCTGGGCGAGCGGCATGATCTGGTCCAGTTGCCCCCAGACGAGCAGCACCGGCATATTGAGGCGCGGCAACAGCGCGTCGGTGGTGTCTTGGCCGGTGAGCATGGAGTTGAGCGCGCGGTGCATCACCCAGGCGTGATTGCGGGCGATGCGCAGGATGTCGTGGGCGATGAACGCGGGGACCTGCGGCGGCTGGGGCATCAGCAGCGTGTCGAGCTGGTCGAGCTCAACAGACGTGGTGGGGGTAAAGAGCGCGGTGTTCCAGGCGGGCTGAACATACAGGCCGGCGCTGTCGAAGATCATGAGCTTGCGGATGCGCTCGGGATGATCGGCGGCCATGCGCTGCACGATCCAGCCACCCATGGACCATCCGCCGAGATCGACTTGCCGCAGGTTCATGGCATCCATGAACGCAAAGACGGAGGCGGCCTGGTCGGGAATGGAGTAGGAGAAATCGACCGGACGATCGCTGCGGCCGAAGCCGAAGAGGTCGGGCAGGTAGACGCGGTAGCCGAGAGCGCGGAGGAAGGGGGAGAGATTCCGCCAGTCCTCTGCCTGACCGCCGAGGCCGTGAACGAGCACGACCGCCGGACCGTCGCTCGGACCCGCGACGTAGTAATGCATGCGATGGCCTTCCACCATCACGTAATGGCTGTGCACGCCGGCGAGGGCCATCTGCGTGTACAGCAGGCGATTGAAGAAGCTGACCGGCCGCTCGTAGAAGGCGACGGCGATGGCGATAACCACGGACACGATGACGACGAGTGTCCAGACGAGCTTGCGTACGGGTGTCAACGGGTTTTTCCTCCCGGGCCGTCGAGCGCCTGCCAGTCGAGGGTTGTGGCCCGCTGCCATCCGGCCTCGATGACACGCACGGTGATGGGATCGAGGATGAGCGCGCTGTGGCTATTCCATTCCGCGCGCTCGACCCAGCGCACCGCGGCGGCGTCGGAGGCGGCCTTCAGCGTGCCGCCGGTGACGCGGCAAAGGTAGTCGGCGATCACGTAATGGTAGCGGACGCGATCGCCGTCGCGGTGGATGCGGTCCAGCAGTTCCACCAGCTCGATCGGCTCCACCTCGAGACCGGTCTCCTCCAGCACCTCGCGGATGACGGCCCCGGTGAGCATCTCGCCGATCTCGATCAGACCTCCGGGGATGGACCAGCGGCCGAGGGCGGGCTCGGTAGCGCGCTGCACCAGCAGAACACGGCCTTCGTTCACGATCACGGCGCCGACCCCGACGAGCGGAGCAACCGGGTATTCGCGTTGCAGCATGCCTTAACCATAGAGCGTGAGACGCGCCCACGCATAATCCGGTGCGGTGTATGATGGTGCCGTGATCGACGCAGGGCAGCTCGTGAACGGATTGTGGATGGGCAGCGTACTTCTGCTCCTGGCCCTCGCCCCCGATCTGGTCCAGCGCTGTCTGGAGGCGGCAAGGCTCCTGTCGTTCCGGTCCCGGCCGCTCTCGTTTCCTTCCCTGCCCTTGCGACCGCTCCGGTTGGACCCGCCCCGCTGGCTTGCGTGGGCGGGATTGACGATCTGGCTGGTCGCTCTGGCCGCCTACTTCGCCTAGCCTCTTCCATCCATCCCGCGGCGGACCCACTGAATCCAAACCCGGTCGGTGTCATCATTGAGGGAGAGGGGGAGTCATGTCTGAAATTACGTTGCGAATCGAGGGGATGCACTGCGGGGGCTGCGTTCGGCGGGTAGGCCAAGCCTTGTCGTCCACCCAGGGCCTGCAAGTGAAAGAGGTGCGGATTGGCGCGGCGCGGCTGGAGAGTGACCGGCCGGATGCGGCAGATCAGGCCATTGCCTCGTTAGCGAAGGCCGGGTACACGGCGCATCCCGAGACTACGGCTACGGCGGGACAGTGACGTGGCTGACGACGCGACAGAATTGGTGACGCTGCCGGTGGTGGGGATGACGTGTGCCGCGTGTCAGCACCACGTGGAAGACGCGCTGCGGGCCACAGCGGGGGTGGCGGAAGCGCGTGTGGACCTGATGGCGCACCGCGCCCGGGTGACGTTTGACCCGACGGTCTCCGGGCCGGAGGCGTTGGTTGCAGCCATCCGCAGCGCCGGGTACGATGCGGTGCTGCCGCGTGGCGAGTCCGCAGGAGAACAGGAAAGCGAGCCGTCCGGAGGCGGCTCAGCGGAGAAGGCGTACACGATGCTGGCCGCGGGAGCGATCGCGATGTTCGCAGCCATGCCGCTCGGCACGGAGATGGGTACGCTCGATCACTGGCTGATGCGGGGTCTGCCTTGGCTGTATGCTGCGCCGCCCGACGGGCTGCGCTGGGGTCTTCTCCTGATGACCGTCGTGCTGGTGCCGTGGGCGGCCCGGGGGATCTTTGTCAATGCGTGGCGGGGGGTCCTGCATCGCACGACCAACATGAACACGCTGGTTGCTCTGGGAACGAGTGTGGCCTTCCTCTATTCGGCGTATGCCACGGTCTTCCCTGCTCCGGGCATGCAGGTGTACTACGACGCGGTGCTGCTGATCCTGGGATTTCTGCTTCTGGGCAAGAGCCTGGAGGTGCGCGCAAAGAGACGCGCGATGGCGGCGCTGGACTCGCTGAGCCGGATGAAGACGGTCACGGCGCGGCGGATTGTGGATGGAGTGGAGACGCTGGTGCCGCTGGAGGAGATCCGGCCCGGCGACAACGTGGTCGTTTTGCCGGGTGAGCGGTTCCCGGTGGATGCCACGGTGGTGGATGGCCGCACGACGGTGGATGAGTCGATGCTCACGGGCGAATCGACTCCATTGGAACGCGGGGTCGGAGGCCGGGTGCTTGCGGGGTCGCTGAACTACGACGGCGCGGTGGTGTGCCGCGCGGAGTCGCTGGGCGAAGCCACGGTGCTGGCGCAGATCACGCGCATGGTGGAACAGGCGCAGGGCTCGCGCGCGCCAATGGAGCGGCTGGCGGATCGCGCCAGCGCCATCTTTGTTCCCGTGGTGCTGGGGCTGGCGTTGCTTACCTTTGTGGCGTGGATGGCGTCAGCGCGGTCTTTGCCGCTGGCGCTGGCCAATACGGTGGCGGTCCTGGTGATTGCGTGTCCATGCGCGATGGGGCTTGCGGTTCCGGCGGCGCTCACGGTGGCTGTTGGGCGGGGGGCGCAGTTGGGCGTGCTGTTCAAGGGAGGAGAGGCCCTGGAGCGGCTGGCAAATTTGAATGTTGTGGTACTGGACAAGACAGGCACACTGACGGTGGGGCGGCCGGTGCTGGAGGGGGTTCATCCCCTGGGCGACATGGATTCCGATCGGCTGCTGGCGCTGGCGGCCGCGGCGGAGGAGCGCTCCAATCATCCGCTGGCGCATGCGATTGTCGACGGCGCGAAGGCGCGCGGGCTGAAGTGGGAGGCGGCGGACGGAGTGCAGGTGCTTCCCGGACGCGGGCTGATGGCGACCGTCGAAGGTCACGAGTGTCTGCTCGGAAATGAGGCGCTCTTGGGCGAGTACTTCATCTCCTTGCCCGCTGGGGTTCCGGCGGCGGCCCCCGGGGTGACGCGGCTCTGGATGGCGCTCGATCAGAAGCCGGCGGCCTATTTTGACGCGCGGGATGCGCTGCGGCCGGATGCGCGTGCGGCGGTGGGGGCACTGCAGGAGAGCGGCCTGCGCGTGCTGATGCTGACCGGCGATTCGGCGGCTGCGGCGGCGCCGATGGCGGCCGCGGCCGGACTGGTGGAGGTAGAGGCGGGATTGGATCCCGCGGGCAAGCTGGCGCGCGTCCGGCAGCTGCAGCAAGGCGGATTGCGTGTGGGCATGGTTGGCGACGGCATTAATGATGCGGGCGCCCTGGCCCAGGCCGACGCCGGAATCGCCATGGGGACGGGAGCGGACCTGGCCCAGGAGGCAGGGGATGTGCTGCTGCTGCGGGCGCAGCCTTCGGCCATTCCCGCGGCGCTGTCACTGGCGCGCGCAACGCTGGGGGTGATGCGGCAGAACCTGGGATGGGCGGCTGGCTACAACCTGCTCGGCATTCCCCTGGCAGCCGGTGTGCTGTACCCCGCGTTTCATGTTCTGCTGAGCCCGTGGATAGCCGCGGCGGCGATGGCGTTCAGTTCGGTGAGCGTGCTGGCGAACAGCCTGAGGCTGCGGCGATGGCAGGCGGGGATTTGAACTCAATTCCAGTCGACATCGCGAGGCTAACCGCGCCGGGCGAGACTGGGACTCAAGCTAAAATACTGGCAGGCAACGCACGTGCGCATCCTCACCCGCTACATCCTCGGCGAAATCCTGTCTCATGCGCTCATCGGGTGCGCGCTGTTCACCTTTGTGCTGTTCATGCCGCACCTGCCGCAGATCCTGGAGATCGTGGTGCGCAACAGCTCCACCTTCACCAATGTTCTGGAGATCTTCCTCTTCACGCTGCCCAACCTGTTCTGGGTGACGGTGCCAATGTCGGTGCTGGTAGGCATCCTGCTAGGGTTAAGTCGGCTTGCTTCCGACAGCGAGATCGTGGCCATGCGGGCCGCAGGCATGGGCATCGGCTACTTTGTACGCGTCTCCTCGATTGTGGCGGTAGCGGGCGCGCTGCTGGGGCTGGTGAACTCGTTGTATATTGCTCCGCACGCGAACCAGGCGATCCTGGACATGCAGCAGTCTCTGGCCATGTCGCAGGCGTCTTACCAGATTCAGCCGCATGTGTTCTACGAGGACTTCCATAACGCCGTGCTGTACGTGCAGAACGTCCGGTCTGGCACGGGGGCCTCGAACTGGGACCAGATCTTCATGGCGGAGCTGACGGATCCCAACGCGCCCAAGATCATTACCGCGCAGTCGGCCACGGTGGTCAACGACTCCACCCAGGAGTTGCTGATGCGCCTGCGCAACGGCCAGCAACACGAAACAGTGGCGGCGCAGCCGGATCAGTACAACGTTTCGACATTCAGCACGACGGATCTGCCTCTTCGCCTCAGCCCGCAGAGCGATGTGCACCTGGGACGGATGGACACTGCCATCTACGCCGTGCCGACGCCCACGCTGCTGGAGCGCATTCATGGGCCGGACCGGAAGAGATATCTCATCGAACTGAACAACCGCTTCTCGTACCCCGCGGCGTGCCTGGTCCTGATGCTGGTAGGCGTTCCGCTGGGCGTCATGTCGCGGCGGGGCGGCAAGAGTTCGGGGTTTGTGTTCACGCTACTGCTCGTGATCCTGTACTACATCCTGTCGTACACGGGAGTGGCCCTGGCGCGTCAGGACAAGCTCCCGGTGGTGCTGGCCGTATGGCTGGCGAACCTGCTGTTTGCGGCCGGCGGCGTATTCCTGCTGTGGCAGATGGCGAGCGGGGGCCGGGTGCTGAGCGCGCTTGTGAACCTGACGGCCCGCGCGCCGAGCCTGAAGGTGACGCCGACGCTGCACGAGAATGGGGCCATGCTGAGCAAGTTCATCGACCGCCTGCAGCCGCGACCGGTGCGCAAGGCCCGGGGCGCGTTTCCGCGAATTCTGGACGACTACGTCATCCGCCAGTTCCTGGGGATGTTTTTCATGGTGCTGTGCGGATTCGTCCTGCTCATGCTGGTGTTCACCTTCTTCGAGCTGGTTGGGGACATCATCCGCAACAAGATTCCGCTGACCAAGGTGGGGCTCTACCTGCTGAATCTGACGCCCAACATGCTGTACACCATCGCGCCGCTTGCGGTTCTGATCGCGGCCCTGGTGACGTTCGGCGTGCTTAACCGCAACAGCGAGATCATCGCGATGAAGGCCACGGGAATCAGCCTGTATCGGCTGGTAGTGCCAATCGTATCGATCGCCGCGATTCTGTCCGTCAGCCTCTTCCTCTTCGACGAGTTTTACCTGCCGCAGGCCAACCGCAGGCAGGAGGCGCTGCGCAACTTCATCAAGGGACGTCCGCCGCAGACGGTGCTGCATCCGGAGCAGACGTGGATCTTCGGGCATCCGCGAACCGGCGAACCCGCGCGTATCTTCTACTACAAATTCTTTGATCGCGACCGCAACGAGTTTGCGAATCTTTCGGTATTCGAGTTCGACCCCGGGACGTTTGCCCTGTCCAGGCGCATCTTCGCCGCTCGGGTCTTCTGGGACCCCGATGCCGACGGCTGGAGATTTCAGAACGGATGGGTCCGCGACTTCCAGGGCGCCAACCAGAAGAGCTTTCGCGAGTTCATCAACACCACCTTTCCGGAGATTCATGAGGAGCCCAACTACTTCAAGAAGGAGAGCGTGCAGTCCCAGGAGATGAACTTCGGGCAGCTGGAACGGTATATCCGCGACCTGCGGCAGAGCGGATTTGACACGATGCGGCTGCGGGTAGCTCTGTGGCACAAGCTGGCATATCCGGTGGTTGCCGTGGTCATGGCGGTGCTGGCGATTCCGTTTGCTCTGTCGATGGGAAGACGGGGTTCGCTGACGGGCATCGCCATGGCGATTGCCCTGGCGCTCACGTACTGGGTGGTGGATGGGCTGTTCGCGGCGATGGGCAACGTGAATTATCTGCCCGCGCCGATGGCGGCGTGGTCGTCGGACGTGCTGTTTGCGCTGACGGGCGGATATCTGCTGCTGCGAACGCCCACTTGATTCCAGGTCTCGCGGAGTCTCGGGTTTCATGGCACGGCCGCGAGTTTCTTGCTCTCGGGAGGCGTTACGGCGCGGCTGGGGCCTGGGCGCTCATGCGATCGAGGAAACCGAGGAAGGCCTGCCCGAGGCGGGGGTCCGCGGCCAGGAACTCAAACCCGGCGCCCTTGCCGGGCCGCACATCCATCACGCGTGCGAGGACCGATTGCCGCAGACCTGCGATCGTGAACCGCACCTCGACTTCCGTGAGACGGGGCAGACTGAGACGGGCGCGGGTCTCGACGAAGCATCCCGACCGGCTTATGTCGCGGATCTTGCCGCGAAAGACGATTTGGGTGTGGAAGGCGATTACCTCGGCGAAGCCTTCGCAGGGAAATCGCGCGTGACGCCGCCGTTCTGCTCCATTGGGCTCATGTGGCTCGGTCATTCCGGCTGCCGCTCCGGGCAGGGCGATACATCAGCTTTATCGGCCGAGGCTGCAAATACCTTGAATCACCAGCGCAGGCCGCGCCATCTACAATGGGATCATGCTGCGCGACCTGCGCCCCCTGTTCGCCTACATGCGACGCTACCGGTGGAGCTACCTGTGGGGCAGCTTGTCGGTCATCGCCACCAATGCGGTTTCGGTGCAGTTCCCGCGCGTGGTGGGACGGGCGATCGACTATCTCAAGAATCCGGCCGGAACGCACAGCCGGGTCTTGTTCTTCGCGGGAATCCTGGTCGCCATCTATATCGTCAAGGGCATCTTTTTGTACGCGCAGCGGTGGATCCTGATCGGAATCTCGCGGGAGATCGAGTTCGACCTGCGCAACGATCTCTTCCTTCATCTGGAGCGGCAGGACACGGGGTTCTATCACCGATACCGGACCGGCGACATCATGGCGCGCCTGACGAACGATTTGAACGCCGTGCGCATGCTGCTGGGTCCGGCGATCATGTACAGCGCCAACACGGTCATGTTCACGGTGGGCGCCGTGTTCTACCTGCTGCGGGTGAGCCCCTATCTGACCCTGGTGGCGCTGGCTCCCGCCCCGATCGCCAGCATTGTGGTGCAGTACCTGGGCAGGCGGATCCACGACCGGTTTGAACGCATCCAGGCCAGCTTCTCCGAGATCTCGGCGCAGGCACAGGAGAACTATTCGGGAGCCCGGCTGGTGCGCGCCTTCGCGCGGGAAGAGTCGCAGATCAGCCTCTTTGAAAACCTGAATCGGCAGTACATCGCACGGGCGCTGCGCCTGGTCCAGCTGATGGGCATGCTGTGGCCCACGCTGGAGTTCATCCTCGGCGTGTCCATGATCCTGACGCTGCTGGCGGGCGGGCACCTGGTGCTGGAACATCGGATCAGCGTGGGCCAGTTTGTTGAATTCAACACATACATGATCCTGCTGATCTGGCCGATTATCGCGGTGGGTTGGGTGGTCAACATCTTCCAGCGCGGCACGGCCTCGGTGACGCGCATTGACGAGTTGCTTCGGCAGATTCCGGCTATCGACGACAGCTCCGCCGATACCTCCATCCCGCGAGATCTTACGCTGAACGGCGAGATCGAGCTGCGCCACCTGGACTTCAGCTATGGCGGCACGCAGGTGCTGCACGATGTTTCGCTGCACGTTCCAGCAGGCACCAGCCTTGCGATCGTGGGTCCGACGGGGAGCGGCAAAACAACCCTGGTTAACCTGCTGACGCGTCTGTATGAGGCTCCCCCGGGGGCTTTGCTGATCGATGGCCGCCCGGTGCGCGATTATCCGCTGGCGGTGCTGCGGCGGAATATCGGGATGGTTCCGCAAGAAACGTTTCTATTCAGCGAGACCATTCGCGAGAACCTGAGGTTTGGCGCCCCCGAAGCCAGCACGGAGGAGATGCTGATGGCCGCGGAGGCTGCGCATATCCGCTGTGAGTTTGAAGAATTTCCGCAGGGATTCGAGACGGTGGTCGGGGAGCGCGGAGTCACGCTGTCGGGCGGACAGAAGCAGCGGACAGCGATCGCGCGGGCGCTGTTGCGGCGACCCTCGATCCTCATCCTGGACGATGCGCTCGCTTCGGTAGACACCTACACGGAGGAACGCATTCTCGGTGGGCTGCGCAGCTATACGGCAACGTCGACGACCATCCTGATCTCCCACAGGGTGTCGACGGTACGGGATGCCGATCAGATCGCGGTTCTCGATCACGGCCGGATCGTCGAGCTTGGGCGGCACGATGAGTTGCTGGCGCTCGACGGGTATTATGCCGGGCTCTATCAGAAGCAGCAGCTCGAGGAAGAACTCACGGTCGAGGGTTAGGCGGCCGGATCAGGCATTCCAGCGTGAGCCTACCGAAGGGGTGTCGCCGGCCTGCGACAGGTGCTGGGGCGGCGGAGCGGGACCAGCCGCTACCTGGCGCCACGCATCGCGCACATTGCGCACACACTCGATGGCATGCTGAAACTTTTGCGGCGACGCTGCCTGCGACGCCTGGAGGATCTGCGCGAAGATGGCCGCGTAGAATTCACTGAGCGCCTGTGCCGGCGCGCCGCCGACGTCCATGCGAAGCCTGGATTGGAGGTGAAGGATGATGTCGAGTGCGCGCTTTGCAGCGGCGCGGCGACCTTCGGTATCCCCGCGCTCCACAGCGTCGGCCGCGGCATGGAGGAAACGGATGATGCCGTCGTAAAGAGCGACGACCAGATCCACCGCCGAAGCGCCTTCGAGTCCATATCCCTGAAAGTTCCCCATCGCGATTCGAGTCCTAACCCTTCTGGTTGTAGCCGGTGATGGCCGCATACAGCATCTCCATGCCGTTGAGCTGGTTGGGCAGGGCCTGGAGGATCTGATTCGCCTGGTTGAGTTCGGCCGTCAGCCGCTTCTGCTGGTCGGCAATCGAGGCTTCCTGCTTGGAGATCTGCTTCTTGAGAGAGGACTCGATCGAGCTGTTGGATTTTTGCGCAAGGGATAGAATTCCGGTGGATGATTTGGTTCCTGCGCTGTTGAGGATATTGGAGACGGTCTGTCCCCAGCTGTAGGCATTCTGGAAGAAGCCCAGGACTCCGCTGAAGTTGGAGTTCAGTGCGGCATCGAGCGTGCTCTGGTCGAAGGTGAGGGTGCCATCATCTTTGGCGGAGACGCTGCTCCCGAGATTGGCCAGCGTGGAGAGGTTGGACGAGCTTGTGTAGTTCAGGCTAGTCGAGATCGAGTCGGATGTTGCGGTAAGGTTGGACTGAACGTCGAGGGAGCCTGCGGGGCCGGCGGTCTGCGACTGAAGGGTGATGCTCGATTCCCCGTTCCTGGTTACCACCACCGCGGTGACGCCCATGTTTGCCGCGTTGATGGCCTCCGCAAGCCCGGCCACCGAAGTGTCGGATTCGGGGACATTGATGGTTTGCGCGGTGGCTGTGCCCACGCGGATGGTGATGGAGCCGGAGAGCGTCGCGTCCTGGGCAACGGCATTGAGATAGCCGTTCGGGTTCTGCAGGTTGGCGGCGGTCATCAGCTGTTGATGCAGGAGGGAGAGGGTGGGCGAGCCGAAGAGCGGCTCGGGGTCGCCGGATGCGTCTCTTCCCTGCTGCGTGTTGATGGCGCCTATCAGTGCGTTGTAGTCGGATACGAGCTTGCTGACGGCGGCTTCCACGCCGGAGTTGTCGTTGCCGATGACGACCTGCACGACTTCGAGCGAGCCGTCGGCGATGGTGGCACTGGGCGCGAGCAACTGAAACGTGAGTCCGGGAATGAGGCCGGTGACGGTGTTCGAAGCACTCTTGAGATCGACGCCGTCGACATTCAAGACCGCATCGATGCCGGTTACGACAGACTTGTAGGCAAGGGAGGCAGTCGGCGTGGTGACGTCTGCGAGGGAGGACGTGACCCTCAGATTTCCCAAGGCTCCGGAGGTACCGGAGACGAGGCTCAGACGGGATCCGGATGCGTCGGTGAGGACACTGGCGGTGACACCGATTCCGGCGGCATTGATGGCAGCGGCCAGGCCGCCCAGCGTTTTGTTGGCAGGGCTGACGTTGATGGTGTGCACGACGCCGGCGCCGACCTGAATCTTGACGGAACCAGAGAGCTCATCCGAGGGGTCGGCCAGAGCGGTCAAGTACCCGCTGGAGGTCTTTGCGAGGCTGGCGACGGCTATGGTGTGGGTGCCGGCGATAGCCGAGGAGGAGGCGCTGGTCAGCTCCAGGACGTTGTTGTCGGAACTGGAGCCGGTCTTCTGGGCCATCACGCCAGAAAAATCCGTGAGGCTGCTTAGATCCGTGGAGACGGTGGAGAGCAGTGTGCCGAGATTGGACAGAGCGGTGTCCTGGCTTTGCAGGGCGGTGAGCTGGTTCTTCCAGGGCGTTTCGACCTTTTGCAGATTGGTGACGATTTGCGAGACGGTGGCGGTCACGTCGAAGCCCTGTCCGCTGGTGGGAGACCCGAAGTTCAGTCCGACTGTGCCCATGAAATTCTCCGTTCGGGGTGGAGCAGCTGGATGGCCGGTGCGTTGAGGGGTTGATTAGAGGAGGCTCACACATTGCAAGACAGGCGAAGGGCGCCCGCTTGCGGACGCCCTTCGGTTGGAGCAGATGGAGACAAGCCAGGTCTATTGCAACAGCTTGGTCACCAGCTGCTGGATGCTGTTGGCCTGGGCCAGGGCGGAGATGCCGGTCTGGCTCAGGATCTGGAACTTGGCCATGTTCGAAGAAGCGGTTGCATAGTCGGTGGCCTGCACGGCGTTCTGCGCCGCCACGATGTTCTGCTGCTGGGTGTTCATGACGGAGCTGACGGCATTGAGCGTGTTGATCTGGGCGCCGATGTAGCCGTCCTGGGCTGCCACTGCGCTGATGGCGGAATTCAAGCGGGTCAGGGCATTCTGGGCGTTGGCCTGCGTCGTCAGGCCGGTGGAGGACAGATCCACACCCGCGCTTGCCGAGTAGGTGATCTCCGCCGTTCCGTTGGTTCCGTTGGCGAACACGAGGCCACCCGCCAGGGCTCCGGTAGCGACGGCCACCCTGACCTCGGCTCCTGAGGGAGCGGCGCCAGTTTCGATATCCCCCGAGATCACAAGCTGGGCATTCGTAGCGGTGGCGGCATTTCCCGCAACAAACGAGGCGGTCACGCCGATGTTGGCATTGTTGATGGCTTGGATGACATTGCCAACGTTTTCCGCCGCACTCAGATTGACGGTGGTTACCGTTCCCGTTGCGTTGGAGAATGTCAGAGTACTTGCGCCGGCGCCGTTGAACGCGGTGTTGGTGTTGGCGGCCAGGCTGCCCAGATCCACAACTACAGACTTCGCGTTGTTGTAGCTCATGGTTCCATTGGTTTCGCCCACGGAGCCGGAAGAGAGGGCTCCGATGCTGAGGCTGTCGATCGAGGCTCCGGTGGAGCTGGAATCGCCGACATAAATATTGAATGCGTTTGCTCCGGTGTTGCCGAAGACGGTCTTCTGGTTGTAGGTGGTGGTGGAGCCAATGTTGGAGATCTCCGAAAGAATGGACTGATATTCCTGATTGGCGGCGGACTGCTGCGAGCTGTTGAGAGTGCCGTTGGAGACCTCGGTGGCCAGCGTGACAGCGCGATTGAGCAGGTTGGTGACCTGCGAGAGTGCGCCGTCTGCGACCTGCAGAAGGCCCACGCCTTCCGCGGCGTTGGTCTGCGACTGGGAGAGGGCGGTGGCGTTGGCCTGCAGGCCGTTGATCAGCGAGAGGCCGGCGGCATCGTCGGCGCCGGAGTTGATCTTGGATCCCGAAGAGAGCTGCTGCAGGGTCTTCGAGAGGCTGTTTTGCGTGTTGCTCAGGTTATTGGCCGCATACATCGCGGACAGGTTGTTCAAGACACCCAGGGACATGGGCTTCTCCTTGCGATGCGTGGATTTGCGGCCTTGGTCCCGGATGCTCGCGCCCATGTTGTGTGCTGCGCTGGGCTGCTGCTTGCGGGTGATGCCGTCGCATCTTGACGGTTCTTCGGCGAGGGTATGCGCGACTTTATGAAGCTGGGGGAGTGTCGCAGAGCGCTACAGGGGCGCGGCCGTTACTTTAATTTTTGGGCATTCCGCGAGCCCTGCCGATACAGACGGTAAGGGAGCTTCCCAACCATGATTGAGCTCACGCGCCTGAACGGAAATCCGATGGTGCTTAACAGCGACTTAATCAAGACCGCCGAGGCATCGCCCGACACCATGCTGACCCTGGTCAACGGGGAGAAGCTGATCGTGCGCGAAAGCTGCGAGGAGGTCACAAGCCGCGTGCTGGCGTATCGTGCGCGTTTGCTGGGGGCCGTGGCACGAAGGCTGCCGGCACGTCCCGATCTGCTGCGCGTCGTTTCGCTGGCGAGCGCCAACCTCAAGGAACAAGCAACCGAGAACCAGGCCAAGCCGCGGTAAGCAGGCCGAGCAGCGAGGAGTCTATGGACAAGTCGAGCATTGCCGGCGTGGTTCTGGCGATTGCGGGGATCATCGCGGGGCTGCTGATGGAGGGCGGAAATCTGGGCCAGGTACTGCAGCCGACCGCGGCTCTCATCGTGTTCGGTGGGACGATCGGGGCCGTGCTGTTGCAGTACCCCCTGAACACGGTTGCCACCGCTTTCCGCTCCATCGCACACGTCTTTGCCGCTCCCCGGAAGCGGCACGATCATCTCATCCGGCTGCTCATCGCGTTCGCCAACAAAGCGCGCAGGAGCGGCGTGGTGTCGTTGGACGCAGACCTTCAAACCATCCAGGATCCTTTCCTCAAGCAGGCAGTGATGCTGGCGGTGGATGGAACGGAGCCAGGCGATCTGCGCAAGATCATGCAGGTCTCGCTGGACTCGACCGCGGAGCGCGAGGAGCGGCTGCCCTCGGTCTTCGAATCGGCGGGAGGCTTTTCGCCCACGATCGGCATCCTGGGCGCGGTGCTCGGACTGATCCAGGTGATGCAGCATCTGGACAATATCTCTGAAGTGGGTCGCGGGATTGCCGTGGCATTCGTTGCCACCATCTATGGGGTGGGTATCGCGAATCTCTTCTTTCTGCCTCTGGCAGGCAAGATGCGACTGCGCATCCGCGAAGACTGCCTGCAGCGGGAGATGATGCTGGAGGGAGTGATCTCGATCCTGGAAGGCATGAACCCGCGGATGCTGGAGGTCAAGCTCTCGGGATTCGTCGATCGAGAGAAGGAGGAGAAGCAGGAGCGCGCCGCATGAGATCCCGCGTTCCACGCCACCGCGTGACGCACGACCGATGGCTGGTGTCGTACGCCGACTTTATTACTTTGCTGTTCGGATTCTTTGTGGTGCTCTACGCCTTTGCCCGGGCCGATCACAAGCAACAGGTGCAGATTCCGGTTGCGATTGATGCAGCATTCAAGGCGCTCGGTCTCTTCCCGGACTCATCCCGAGTTCCCGCGCGCGCCTCCAGCCCGTCCGGAGGGAAGGACGAGCCGGCGATTCCCATGAATATTGTGATGGGGGATGAGGTCCTGTCCCCGGCGCGCGTCAAGGAGGACCTGGAAGCGCTGCGCCGTGACCTGACGCAACGCTTGTCCAACCAGGTTGCGCAGCATACGGTAGCTATGAAGATGGGGAGGGATGGCCTGGTGATCAGCCTGCGCGAAGCCGGATTTTTTGATTCCGGCTCGGCGATCCCCCGACCGGAGACGATCAGGACCCTCGGGCAGATTGCGGCGGCGCTGGGGCGAACACCCTACGACCTGCGCATCGAAGGACACACGGACACGGTCCCGATCCACACCCCGGAGTTCGAGTCGAACTGGGAGCTCTCAGCGGCGCGGGCAACGCACATTGCGCGTACGCTTCTGGAGCTACACGCTATCTCCGCGGATCGCGTGTCCGCGGCCGGATACGCCGAGTTTCACCCGGTCGACACAAATGCTACGCCTGAGGGGCGCGCCAACAACCGGCGGGTGGACCTGGTGGTGCTGCCGCGCTCGGCGGTCGATTTTTCCTCGCCTGGCTATTCCCGGCAAACCGGCTCATGGCGCAAGATCACGGACGGCGATTGATCTGCTGCGGAGCGAAGTTCCGGCGAACGATCCGCCTACTCGACACCCAGTACTTTGATAATGACCCTTTTTTTGCGCTGCCCGTCGAATTCGGCGTAGAAGACGCGCTGCCAGGTTCCGAGGTCGAGCCGCCCATCGGTAACCGGCAGTGTTGTTTCATGATGCAATAGCAGCGACTTCAGATGCGCATCGGCATTGTCCTCGCCGGTCTGATGGTGCTTGTATTCGGGCCGGGCGGGGGCCAGTTCTTCCAACCATTTACCGATATCTTCAATAAGGCCGCTCTCGTGATCGTTGACGTAGACGGCCGCGGTGATGTGCATGGGACTTACGAAACACAGACCGTCACGGACCCCGCTGCGCTTAACGATCTGCTCGACCTGATCGGTAATGTGCACCATCTCGCGGCGCTTTTTGGTCTCAAAGACGAGGTATTCGGTATAACTTTTCATCTCTCTCCTGCCGAGTTGACCTAGGGCAAAACGCGCCGGGCGGCCTTCCCCTATCGTAAGTCCATGGCAACGCTAGCTGATTCCCGCGCCGCGGAACTATTGTCGCAGCGGGGACTCGACCTGCTGGAATCAGGCCGTCCCGCTGAAGCAGCGCAGGCATTCCGCGCCGCGATCGCATCGAACGACAGGTACTTTGAAGCGCATCATGGCCTGGTACGGGCGCTCCGCGCCGCCGGGCGGCTGGAGCAGTCGATTGCCGCGGCGACGGCATTGACAACGCTGAGCCCCAACGACCCGCTCTCGCATACGGCGCTCTCCATTTCGCTGCGGCGCGCCGGCCATCTGAAAGAAGCGGAGGCAGCGACCGCGCGGGCACGCATGCTGCAATGGACACAGGAGATCCATGCGATTCCGCAGGAGACCTGGATCCACTGAGCCGCGATCGGACCAGCCCTGCTATTTCATGGTGTAGTCGGAGTTGGGCACCTTGGCGCCAACCTGCTCGGGGGAAGGCAGCTGCGAACGGTCCCATCCTCCTCCGAGCTCCTGAATGAGTTGCACGGACGAGAGCATCTCGCTCACGTGCAATGCATTCAGAGTCACCTGATCATTCAACAGCGTAGTCTGGGCGGTCAGCACGTTGACGAACGGATCAACGCCGCTCTGGTAGCGCTGCATCTCGAGATCGAGAAACTCCTGCGCGGACTTAACTGCCTCCCCTTGCGCTAGGATCTGTTGCGAGTAGACGCGCGTTGCGGAGAGCGAGTCCTCAACCTGCTGGAAGGCAGTCAGCACGGTTTGCCGGTACATGGCAAGATCCGCGTTGTAGATGGCCTGGTACTGGTGCAGTTCCGCGCGGTAGAGGCCACCGTTGAAGATGATCTGCGAGGCGGAAGGACCGATGGACCAGGTGCGGCTGGCGACATCGAAGAGGTGCTTGAACGTGGAGCTGCTGAGTCCCCCGCCGACCCCCAGCGTGATCTGCGGGAAGAAGGCTCCGTAGCCGATGCCGATGGTTGCGTTGGCTTCGGCGAGGGTGCGTTCCGCGGCGGCGACATCGGGCCGGCGTTCGACGAGTTGCGAGGGCACGCCGGTGGGTATCGCTGGAGGCGTGTAGATCATGGGACGCGCCGGGATTGAAAAATCCGTAGCAACCTTGCCCACCAGCATGGCGATTGCGTGCTCATACTGGGCGCGCAGCAGGCTAACGTTGACTTGAGACGACTGGGCCGATTTCAGAGTGGCCTGCGCTTCCACCACCGAGATATAGTCGCCGACGCCGGCATCGTACGCGCCTTTCGCTGCGTCGAGGGCCTTCTGATCTGCCTGGACAGTTTCATCGAGGATCTTCTGCAGGTTGTCCTGGCCGCGAATCTCGAAGTAATACTGCGCCAGCGAAGCCTGTTCGGTGAGCTTCTCCAGTTCCAGGTCAGCAGCGCTTACCTGCGCTCCGTATTCGGCGGAGCGAACCTGGTTGCGGATCCTGCCCCACAGGTCAGGCGTCCACGAGACATTCAGCGGAAGACTCCACAAGGTCGAGGTGGAACCGCTGTTCGCGGTGGAAGAGTTGCGCAGGTTTCCCGAGGTCTTCCCACGGCTCCAGCCGGCGCCGAGAGTGATGGTCGGCCAATACTGGGCCTTCGCCTCCGCCACAAGGGCGCGGGCTGCCATGAAGTTGTTGAAGGAGATCTTGATGTTCTGGTTGTCGACATTGAGCTGTTCTTCGAGGGCATTCAACTCCGGCTCGTTGAAGATCTCCCACCATTTGCCGCGGATCATGGCGTCTTGCGGGCTGGCCACCTTCCATCCGTCTGCGTCCTTGAAGTTGACGGTCGATTCTTTGTAGTTGGGGGCGGTCGCGGAAGGCGGCGCGGGAGCATGATAGCGGGGCCCTACCCGGCATCCCGCAAGGAAAAGCGAGAATGCCAGGCAGGGCGCAGCGGAGAGCGCGGAGAGCGCTGCGATCCTCCGGGTTCGATGGCGTGTGTTCATAGTGTCTCGCATCAGGATGCGGCTCCTGCGGGCTCCTGCGCCAGCTGGTCGCGGGACCGGCCGAGGGTGCGAAGCCGCAGGCGATCCATGGTCAGATAGACCACCGGGGTGGTGTAGAGGGTGAGCAGCTGGCTCAGCACAAGG
The DNA here is from genome assembly GCA_008682415.1 of Acidobacteria bacterium AB60. Classification (GTDB taxonomy): domain Bacteria; phylum Acidobacteriota; class Terriglobia; order Terriglobales; family Acidobacteriaceae; genus Telmatobacter. The sequence continues at coordinate 814,820 of VANK01000001.1, forward strand.
CCGCCGACGATCGTGATTCCCAGCGGCCGGCGCAGCTCTGATCCCGTGCCGGTGCCGAAGGCCAGGGGAAGCGCGCCGAAGATGGCCGCCATGGTCGTCATGAGGATGGGGCGGAAGCGAAGCATGCAGGCTTCAAAGATGGCGTCGTAGGTGTTCTTGCCTTCCTGGCGTTCGGCCATGAGCGCGAAGTCGATCATCATGATGGCGTTTTTCTTCACGATTCCGATGAGGAGGATGATGCCGATGATGGAGATGACATTCAGGTCCATGCTGAAGAGGATCAGCGCAATCATCGCCCCGACGCTGGCTGAAGGTAAGGTGGTGAGGATCGTAACCGGGTGCACGAGGCTCTCATAGAGGATTCCCAGCACGATGTAGACGGCAAGCAGGGCCGTGATGATGAGGTACTTCTCGCTGGCCAGCGACTGTTGAAACGCCTGCGCAGTCCCTGCGAAGAAGCCGTGGACCGTCGGTGGCAGGCCAAGACTCGACTCCATCTCCGTGATTTCGCGCGTGGCATCGCTGAGAGAGTATCCCGGGCCAAGATTGAACGATACGGTGACGCTGGGAAAGAGGCCGGTGTGATTCACCTGCAGCGGCGTGGTGCCGATCTTCGGCTTCATGGTGGTAAGCAAAGGAGAGACGGCGTTGATGCCCGCGCGTCCGCTTCCGCCGCCTGGGGTGAAGTAGATGTTGTTGAGCCCCGAGGGGTCCTGCCAATACTTCGGCGCGACCTCCATCACCACGTAGTACTGGTTCAGCTGCGTATAGATGACCGAGACCTGGGATTGGCCGAAGGCGCTGTAGAGCGAGCGATCGAGCGATTGCGCGGTCTGCCCCAGACGCGCCGCGGTGGTGCGGTCATAGGTAAGCTGCGCCTGCAGTCCTCCGTTTTGCTGATCGCTGTTTACGTCCTGCAATCCCGGCAGCCTCTTCATGTGGGCGAGCAAGATGGGTCCCCAGTGCGCAAGGTCCGGGACATTCTCTGTCTGGATGGTGTACTGATATTGGGCGCCGCCGCCGCGCCCGCCGATACGTAGGTCCTGGGCAGCCTGCAGGAAGGCGGACGCCACCGGCAGCCGGTTCATCTTGGGCCTGAGGCGATTGATGATGGCGAAGGCATCCTCTTTGCGCTCTTTACCCAGCGGCTTGAGCGCCATAAAGATGAAGCCGCCATTTCCCTGCCCCGTATAGGCGTTGACGTGGTCGACTCCCGGATCCGATTTGATGATGCCCACCAGTTCTTTAACGGAGAAGTTCATGAGCGGGAAGGATGCGTCCTGAGGGCCTTGGACCATGCCCATGATGACGCCGGTGTCCTGCTGGGGGAAGAAGCCCTTGGGAATGCGCACGATCACCACGACATTCAACGCGATGGTGAGCGCCAGGACGATGATGGTGAGGAGCGGATTGTCCATCACCCACGCGAGAGACACGCGGTAGACCGCGACCATGCCATTGAGCGTGCGTTCGCTGACCCGATAGAACCAGTTATGCCGCTCGCCCTCCTGGTGGGCCTTAAGCAGGTGCGCGCACATGGTGGGCGTGGTGGTGAGGGAGATGATCATCGACACCAGGATGGCGGTGGAGAGGACCACGGCGAATTCTCTGAAGAGCCGGCCAATGATCCCGCCCATCAGGAGAATGGGGATGAACACCGCGATCAGCGACATGCTGATGGAAAAAACGGTGAAGCCAATCTCCTTGGCGCCCTGCAGGGCGGCTGCGAAGGGCTCCATGCCGCGCTCCAGGTGGCGCGTGATGTTCTCCATCACCACGATGGCATCGTCGACGACGAAGCCGGTGGAGATCGTCAATGCCATCAGCGATAGATTGTCGATGCTGTAGCCAAACAGATACATCACCGCGAAGGTGCCGATGATGGAGACGGGGACCGCGACGATGGGGATGACGGTGGCGCGCAGGCTGCGCAGGAAGAGGAAAACCACCAGAATGACCAAAACGATCGAGCCGATGAGGGTGATATAAGTGTTGCTCATCGAGGCGCGGATGGTGGTGGTACGGTCGAGCACTACGGTGGTCTTGATGCCCTTCGGCAGAACGGCCTCGAGGAACGGCAGTTGGGCCTTCACCCGGTCGACGGTCTGGATGATGTTGGCGCCGGGCTGACGGAAGATGATGATGAAGACGCCGCGAATGCCATCCATGTATCCGGCGGTGCGGATATTGGACGTGGAGTCGATGACGTCGGCCACATCGGAGAGACGGATCGCGGCGCCATTGCGATAGCCCACGATCAGGGGCCGATACTCCTCAGCCTTCGAGATCTGATCGTTGGTCAGGATATCGGCGGTGCGGTCGCCGTCGGAGAGCTGCCCGCGCGGCTCATGCGCGTTCTGCAGACTCAGCACGGATTGGACCGAGCCCAGTGTCATGCCGAAGCTCTGCAGCTTCATGGGATCGACTTCAACGCGGACGGAGGGCGTGGAGCCGCCGTTCACCCCAACCTGGCCAACGCCCTCGATCTGCGAGATCTTCTGCTGCAGAACGGTGGAGGCGATGTCGTAGATCTTGGTGATCGGATACTGGTCCGACGTGAGAGCCAGCAGCATGATCGGCGAATCAGCCGGATTCACCTTGCGATAGCTGGGGTTTGAAGGCAGATTGGCGGGGAGGTACGTGCGCGCAGCATTGATTGCCGCTTGCACGTCGCGGGCCGCGCCATCGATATTGCGGCTCAGCTCGAACTGCAGGGTGATGTTGGTGCTGCCGAGCTGACTGGACGAGGTCATCTCGGTGATACCGGCGATATGCGCGAACTGCCGTTCCAGCGGCGTGGCAACCGAAGCGGCCATGATCTCCGCGCTGCCGCCGGGGAGGCTGGCCTGCACGTTGATCGTGGGGAAATCGACCTGGGGAAGCGGCGACACCGGCAGCACCGTAAATGCAATCGCGCCCGCGATCGCGACTGCGATGGTGAGCAGCGTGGTGGCGACCGGCCGGTGAATGAACGGTGAGGAAAGACTCATGCCGGCTCCACTTCGGGGCGCGGAGGCTGATTCCGCGGAGCCGTATGCGAAGGCCTGCGGCCGGTGAGCCGCTGGCCGAGGTTATCGAAAAAGATGTAGATGACCGGCGTGGTGTAGAGGGTGAGGACCTGGCTAAGGAGCAGCCCGCCCACCATAGATATCCCGAGGGGCCGGCGCAGTTCGGATCCGAGTCCCGACCCGAAGGCCAGCGGAATGCCGCCCAGCAGCGCTGCCATAGTGGTCATCATGATGGGCCGGAAGCGCAGGAGGCTCGCCTCGTAGATGGCTTCGGTCGAGTCTTTGCCCCGCTCGCGTTCTGACTCCAGCGCAAAATCGACGATCATGATTCCGTTCTTCTTCACGATGCCGATGAGCAGGATGATGCCAATAATGGCGACCACGCTAAGGTCCTGGTGGAAGAGCATGAGCGCCAGCAGCGCGCCCACGCCCGCGGACGGCAGCGTGGAGAGAATGGTGATGGGGTGAATAAAGCTCTCGTACAGAACGCCCAGAACGATATACACGGTCACCAGAGCGGCGAGAATCAACAGCGCCTCGTTGGAGAGTGAGTTGCGAAACGAGGCGGCGGTGCCCTGGAAGTCCGCCTGCACGGTCGCGGGGAAGTTCATCTGTTTGCCGAGATCGTCGATCTTCGTGATCGCCGTGCCGAGCGATGCGTTCGGAGCCAGGTTGAACGAAACCGTGACCGCCGGAAACTGCCCCTGGTGAGTAATGGCCAGCGCTTCCGTGGTGTCGGTCATGTGCGTGAACGCGCCCAGCGGTATGGCCCGCGTGCCCGCGCTGGAGACGCTGGTATTCGGTGTCGTTCCGGCGGTTACCCCCGCGGTGGCTGACGACCCGCCCGTCGACGCAACCGGCCCAACCGCCCTGACAGGCGCCGCAAGCACCGTGGACGAGGGCGTGTACTTCACGGACGTGGTCAGCGCGTTCGATCCCGCCGACTGCGATGCCGAAGAGGAAAAGCTGGTGGATGCTCCTGCTCCGGTCGCGCCCGAAGAGGCGTTTGACTGGATGTAGAGCGACGAAAGATTGGCCGGATTGCGCTGCCACTCCGGCGCGGTCTCGAGAATGACGTGATACTGGTTCACTTGCGTATAGAGCGTGTTGATTTGGCGCTGACCGTAGGCGTCGTAGAGAGTGTTGTCAATGGTAGTGGGCGCAACGCCGAGGCGCGACGCGGTCACCCGGTCAATGGTGAGCGACACAGCGCGAGCGCCGGTCTGCTGGTCCGTAGCCACGTCTTCGAGCTCCGGCATCTTCTTGAGCTCGGTCACAAAGCGATCCGTCCACGTGTTCAGCTCATTGCTGTCGGGATCTTCCAGCGTGTACTGGTATTGGGTCCGGCTGATGCGGTCGTCGACCGTGATGTCCTGCACCGGCTGCATGTAAAGGTGGATCCCGGCGACCTGCGCCAGATTGTTTTGCAGGCGGCGAATGACGTCGGCCGCGCTCAGGTCGCGCTGTTCGATGGGCTTGAGGTTGATGGAGATGCGGCCGCTGTTCATCGTGGTGTTCTGGCCGTCAGCCCCAATGAACGAGGAGAGGCTCTCCACCGCCGGATCCTGCAGGATGATCTGCGCCAGCTGCTGCTGCTTCTGCGACATCTCAGTAAACGAAATGGACTGCGACGCCTGCGAGATCCCTTGGATCACGCCCGTGTCCTGCACGGGAAAGAAGCCTTTGGGAATAAGAATGTAGAGCACGACCGTGAGGACGAGCGTTGCGGCCGCAACCAGCAGCGTGATGGTCTGAAATCGCAACACAAACTTGAGCGTGCGCCCGTAGAAGGCGATCATGCGCTCAAACATGTTCTCCGACCAGCGGTAGAATCGTCCCTGCTGATGCGCTGGATCGTGCCGCAGGATGCGCGCGCACATCATGGGCGTGAGCGTGAGCGACACCACGGCGGAGATGATGATGGTCACCGCCAGCGTGACCGCGAACTCGCGAAAGAGCCGGCCTACCACATCGCCCATGAACAAGAGGGGAATCAGCACCGCGATCAGCGAGACGGTTAGCGAGACGATGGTGAAGCCGATCTGTCCCGCGCCGGTCAGTGCCGCCTCCATCGGAGGCATGCCCTCTTCGAGATAGCGGGAGATGTTCTCGATCATCACGATCGCGTCGTCCACCACGAATCCGGTGGAGATGGTGAGCGCCATGAGCGAGAGGTTATCGAGACTGTACCCGAGCAGGTACATTACCGCCAGTGTGCCGACGAGTGACAGCGGAACCGCGACGCTGGGAATGATGGTGGCGGAGAGACTGCGCAGGAACAGGAAGATGACCATCACCACCAGCGCAATGGTCAGCATCAACTCAAATTCCACGTCGTTGACAGACGACTGAATGCTCGTCGTCATGTCGGTCATGGTGGTGACCTTGATGGTGGCGGGAAGATTTGCTTCGAGTTGTGGAAGAATCTGCTGGATGCGGTGGACCACGATGATGGTGTTGGCGCCCGGCTGTCGCTGGATATTGAGGATGACCGCCGGTTTGGTGTTCATCCACGCGGCCTGCCGCGCGTTTTCCACTCCATTCACGACCTTCGCGACGTCTTTGACGAAGACGGGAGCACCATTGCTGTAGGCCACGACGACGTTGTTGTATCCGGCGGCCTCGGTAATCTGGTCGTTGGCATCGATCTGGTAATCCTGGCGCGGTCCGTCGAAGTTGCCCTTGGCGGAATTGACACTCGCCTGGGTGAGGGCGGTGCGCACGTCCTCCATGTTGAGCCCATGCGCGGAGAGCGCCGTGGGATTGACCTGGATCCGAACGGCGGGCTTCTGGCCGCCGCTGATGCTGACCAGGCCGACCCCCGCAAGCTGCGAGATGCGTGGCGCCAGTCGCGTATCGACAAGGTCTTCCACCTGCGACAGGGGCATCGCGTCGGACGTGACCGCGAGCGTAAGCACCGGCGCATCCGCAGGGTTGGTCTTGTTGTAGACGGGCGGGGTGGGAAGATCGGCGGGCAGCAGAGACTGCGCCGAGTTGATGGACGACTGCACTTCTTCCTCAGCCACGTCGAGGGCGAGGCTCAGGTCGAACTGCAGCACAACGACCGAGACCCCGCCCGCGCTGGTCGAGGTCATCTGGCTCAGCCCCTGCATCTGCCCGAATTGGCGCTCCAACGGCGCCGTCACGGTCATCGCCGTCACGTCAGGGCTTGCGCCGGGGTAGAACGTAACCACCTGGATCGTGGGGTAGTCGACCTGCGGCAACGCGGACATCGGCAGCTGGAAATAGGAGACGATCCCCACCAGAAGGATGGCGAACATCAACAAGGCCGTGGCCACGGGCCGCAGGATGAAGGGGCGAGACGGGTTCATGGGGCGGTGCTCACCGGTCCGTCTGAGGTGCTGGGAAGCTTCGCCCGGGAGAGAGTGATAGGGGAATTGTTCTGCAACTTCTCGAAGCTGCTGTCCGCTATCACATCGCCTTCGTTGATTCCCTCAACCGCGGTCTCGCCATGATCCGAGACTCCCGATTTGACCGTGTGCTGGACCGCCTTGTTGTTCTGGATCAGGAAAACAAAGTCGGTGTTTCCATTGTGCTGAATGGCCGAGGACGGAACCAGGACCTGGTTCTGCAGGGTGTTCACCAACATGCGGGTATTGACGAACTGATTGGGGAAGAGGACGCCCTTGCGATTGGCAAACTCGGCGCGCAGCTTCACCGTGCCGGTGGTGGTGTCGATCTGGTTATCGATCGAGGTGAGCCTTCCTTTGTCCAGCAGGGTCTGCTGGCCGCGGTCATAGGCCTCCACGCTCAGTTGCTGGCTGCCGCGCGTGTGGTTCAGCACCTGGGGCAGGTTGTCTTCCGCCAGGGTATAGACCACCGTGATCGGCTGCATCTGGGTGACCACCACGAGAGTGGTGGTTGAGTTGGCGGTGACCAGGTTGCCGGGATCCACAAGCCGCAATCCGACGCGGCCGTCGAGCGGGGACACAATGTGGCAGTACCCAAGCTGCACCTCGTCATAACGAACCGTGCCCTCGTCATTTTTGACGGTGCCCTGGTCCTGCAGAACGATCTTCTCCTGGTCTTCAAGGGTCTGGCGGGGGATGGCGTTCTTCGACCAGGCCCCTTTGTAACGCTCGAGATCCATCTTGGCCTGGGCAAGAAGATTTTGATCACGCTCCAGAATCCCCTGCGCCTGTTGCAGTGTGGCTTCAAAGGGCCGGGGGTCAATGTCGATCAGAGGATCGCCCTTCTTGACCATTTGGCCCTCGCGATAATGGACCGCCGTGACGACCCCGGTGACCTGCGAGGTGATGGCCGCGGTATAGACGGGGGTTACAGTCCCGAGCGCGTCAAAGTAAACGTTCACGCTGCCCTTGTGGGCGGTGGCGGTTGTTACCGGCACGGGGCCGAAACCGCCACGACGGCCGCCGGCCATGGCCGCGGTCTGGCTCTTCTGCTGATGCTGAATGACCCAATAGAAAAGCAGCCCAAAGAGGATCAGGACGACTGCCCACACCCAGCGGTGTCGACGCTTGTGAGTTGGGGTACGCGCATCTCCGGCCGATTGGCTCGCCGGAATATCGTGCGATGCAGATGATCTCGGGTCCATGTCTTCTCTTGTGATTTCCTGCGAAGTGTCGTGGAGTCTTGAGGGCTTGCGATCGGCATCCCCATCCAGGGACGGAAGTTGCTATGAATCGCTAAGTTTACCATCCAGCCCAGCCCCAGCGCCTGTTTGCGCGTGTTCCCTGCCCCGGCGTGGAAGTTCTGAATCCACAACCGGTTATGACTGCCAGGTTGCCGCGATTTCGACGCATTTTTTCAGACGAAATGCACCCGGGTATAGTTGCAGTTTTGAAGTGAGCTTCAGGTCTTCGGGGCGAAAAGCAGACTCACGCGGCTGGCGCCACGGGATTGCTGAAAGTGGTTGCAGCCGGAGCGGGCGGAGACAGTGACTCGACCGCAGCGGCCTCGATCTCGCTGTTGATCTCCGCACCAACCAGCAGCATCAGCCCGGTGATGTAGAACCACATGAGCAAAATGATGACTGCGCCCAGGGAGCCGTAGGTGACGGTGTAGCTGTTGAAGAAATGCAAATAGACCCGAAAGCCCACGGAGGAGAGGAGCCATCCCCCCAGCCCGATCGCTGAGCCGGGGCTGAGCCAGCGCCAGCGGCGGCGCCGCACGTCCGGGGCCCAGTAGTAAACCACTGCGAATGACAAGGCCAGGAACGCGGTCGCAATCGTCCAGCCCACCAGGCTGATCAGTACCACGGCCGGATCCCGAAGGTAGGCTTCGTGAAGGTGCGCCCGGACCCAAACGACCCCGAAGTTGCTCGCAAACATAGAGGCAAGACAGAGCGAGATGGTCACAATCAGGACGATGGTGAGTCCAATGGCATAGATGCGCGCCTTGAGATAGGAGCGCCGATCCACGACCTTGTAAACCGCATTCAGCGTCCCCTGACACGCCGAAACCCCAACGGAAGCGGACCAGATTGCCGCGATCAAACCAAACGTGACCTTTCCTGAAGTGGAAGCGGCGGTCGTCTGGTTGAATACGCTGACAACGGTGCTCAGGGCGGATGTGGGCAGAACCAGGGCAAGATAGCCCAGCAGCTGGTCGTAGATTTGATGTGCCGAACGCGCCGCCAGTCCGAGGATCGAACTGGCGCAAATCAAGGTGGGAAACAGAGAAAAGAGGAAGTAAAAGGCAAGCTCCGCAGCATGGCCGAAGATGCGATCTTGCAGGGAAGCGTTCCAGACCCGCTTGACGATCGTCCGCGCTGAGAGCCCTTCCACCCTCCAGAGATTGGGAACGGGCGCACTGGATACAACCTCCCAGACGTGACGCTCGCACTCGTTCAGACGCGGATCGACGATCGAAGAGTCAGCAGACATGATCCTATCCGCCCCGGGGCCCAACTCCCTCTGAACCGCATGGATGCCGAAATAGAACGGGAAGTGGTTCTGAGGAACAAACGGCCAGCGCCGTAACGTCAATCGCTCCACCAGCAGGGGTCAACCAACGGATTCAGCCAGGCATCTGATCGTGGGAGGTACTCCGGCCTGTCACGATGAAATCGAGAACGTTGATGGAAGATCGCCGCCAATGGAAGGTGTTGCTGGGAGCCGGTGTCATTTGCCTGATGATCGCCGTGCCGGCCCGTGGTCAGGACGAGCGATCCTCAAAGGACGTGCCCCGCACGCCGCAGTCGGCTCTGCAGATGTTCTCGTCGTATGAAGGTCAAACGGTCTCGGCCATCGAGGTCGCCGGACGCCCTGACCTGAAGGAATCGGAGTTTACTCCATTGTTCGCGCAGAAGGCGGGGCAGCCCTTCGCCAAAGAGAATGTGGAGAAGACGGCAGCCGCCATTCGCTCCTCGGGCAAATTCCAGGACGTTCGCATCCAGGTAAATCCTGAAGCGAATGGAGTCCGCGTCCAGTTCATCGTCGAGCCGGCGGACTACTTCGGGATCTTCACCTTCCCTGGAGCGGCTCAGTTTCCTTACTCGCGCCTGATCCAGGTGGCGAACTATCCGACCCAGACCCCGTATAGCGCCGCCGACGTGGAACAGAGCCGCCAGGCACTGCTCGATTTCTTTCGGCAGCAGGGTTATTTCCAGGCCGAGGTAAGCGCGAATGTCAAAGTCGACTCGGCCCATGCCGTCGCCAACATCGAGTTCCCTACCAGGATGGGCCGGCGCGCGAAGTTCGGCCAGGTGATTATCAGCGGGCTACCCAACGACAAGCAGCAGCACCTGCAGGACAGCCTCAAATCGATCCTGGCCCGCGCCCGAACCGCTGCGATCCGCCCTGGCAAGGCTTACCACCATGCCACGCTCACCAAGGCCAACACGTACCTTCAGGGTGAATTGCAAAAGATGGGGTTGCTGGGAGCCCAGGTGACACTCTCCGGCGCGGAATACCACGCTGACACCAACCGTGCGGACATCCACTTCGACGTGAAGCCCGGGCCCGAGATCTCCGTCAAGATCACCGGAGCCCACCTCTGGAGTTGGACCCGCAAGTCCCTTCTGCCCATGTACCAGGGCGTGCCCGCGGATCCGGAGACCGTGCAGGAGGGGCGCCAGGCGCTCGCGTCATACTTCCAGGGGAAGGGCTACTTCGACGTGAAGGTCGACGCCAACTTCAAGGCCACCCCGAAGGGGGACGTAATTGAGTACCACATTGCCAAAGAAAAGAAGCATAAAGTGGATGAAGTCACAATCACCGGCGATCACACGCTCAAGCCCGACGAACTGACGCCGCACATCGCCGTGCAGAAGAAACATCTCTTCTCTTCCGGCAAGTTCAGCGATGAACTGGTCCGCACCAGCGTGAAGAATCTCAAAGCCGTTTATGCGTCCCAGGGATTCAGCCAGGCCCAGATTGTCCCCAATGTGAAGAACACAGGCGGAAACATCGATGTCCTCTTTGACGTGACGGAAGGCCCGCGGGACATCGTCTCCTCCATCAAGGTTGAAGGCGCCGACACGTTCCCTGCTGCGCAGTACGCTCCTGGAGGGCTCAAGACCGAGGTCGGCAAGCCCTACTCCTCGGCCAACGTCTCAGCGGACCGGCAAATCATTGTGGCGAACTACCTCAAAGCCGGCTATCTGAACAGCAACTTCCGCGAAACCGCCTCCGCCAACTCGAAGTCCGATCCGCACCACATTAATGTGGTCTACCACATCTACGAAGGGCCGAAGGTGGTCACGGGCGATGTCATCACCCTGGGACGAGAGCACACCCGGGAACGGATGATCCAATCCGATATCGAGGAACTCAAACCCGAAGCGCCGCTGACCGAAACCAACCTCCTCACCTCCGGCTCGAGGCTCTATGAGCACACCGGAGTCTTCGACTGGGCGGAGGTCGATCCCAAACGGCCGGTGACCACGCAGAACGTGGAAGATGTCCTGGTAAAGGTCCACGAAGGCCAGCGAAACAGCATTCAATACGGCTTTGGGTTCGAGGTGATCAATCGAGGCGGCAGCATCCCCAGCGGAACTGTGGCTCTGCCCAACCTCCCGCCGGTCGGCCTTCCCTCCAGCTTCACCACCAGCCAGAAGACCTTCTACGGCCCCCGCGGCACCTTCCAGTACACCCGCAACAACATCCGCGGCAAAGGCGAGACGCTCAGCCTGACCGGTTTCGCGGGCCGGCTCGATCAGCGGTTTGCCGTGTTCTACATCGATCCAACGTTCCGCTGGTCGCCCTGGAAGGCAACGCCCTCCCTCTCCTACGAAAAGAACGAGGAGAACCCGATCTACTCCTCGCAACAGGAACAGGCTACCTTCCAGATCCAGCGATTCATCAATCACGACCACACCAACACCGTCTTCTTCCGATACGGATACAGCTACACAAATCTCACCCATGTCCTGATTCAGCAGTTAATCTCACCGGCCGACCAGAACGTCCGCCTCTCGACGCTCTCGGCAAACTTCACTCGCGACACCCGCGACAATCCCCTCGACGAGCACAAGGGCATGCTTGATTCCCTCGAACTCGACTTCAACACCAGCAAGCTTGGCTCGAGCGTCGATTTCGCCAAGCTCACCGGCCAGGCCGCGTTCTACAAACAGAAGTTTCACGACATCGTGTGGGCCAGCAGCGTACGCGTCGGCCTTGCTCAGCCCTTTAGCAACAGCCGCGTGCCGATCAGCGAAGCCTTCTTCACCGGCGGCGGCAATTCCCTCCGCGGCTTTCCCCTGGACAGCGCCGGCCCGCAGCGCCAGGTACAGGTGTGCAGCAGCGGATCCAGTTCCGCCTGCACCGAGATTCAGGTCCCCGCCGGCGGCAACGAGATGCTCATCTTCAATGCGGAAGCGCGCATTCCCGTTCCCCTCAAGAAAGGCCTGAGCATCGTTCCGTTTTATGATGGGGGCAACGTCTTCCCGCGCGTCGGCTTCCACCAGTTCACGTCCCTTTACGCAAACAACGTAGGAATCGGCCTGCGCTACGCGACCCCCATCGGCCCCATTCGCCTGGATTTCGGGCAGAATCTGAACCCCGTCAGCGGCATCAAGGCCACCCAGTACTTCATCGGCATCGGCCAGGCATTTTAAAGGAGGCCCCGCATGAGCACCGCGCGATCATTCTTCGCTCCCGAACCTCCGCCCGACCCACGTCCGACACACCGCCCCGCAACGCACCGTTTGAGGCGCATCCTCGCCTGGTTCATGGGAGTCTCCACGCTCCTGTTTCTGGTCACCACGATCACCGTTATCGTGCTCCTCAACAGCCAGGGATTCCACAACTATGTGCTGAGCAAAGCGCAGAGCGCGGCTGCCGAGAGCCTCGGCGCCCAAGTTCAGCTGCAGAACTACGCGCTGCATCTCTCCCCGCTCGGCCTCGACGTCTACGGCGTCACGATCCACGGCGCGGCCCCTTACGCCAACATTCCCCTGCTGCAGGTTCAGCACGCCCAAGTGGGTGTCGGCATCACCTCCGTGCTGCAAAAGAAGTGGTACCTGTCCAGCATTCGCGTCGATCACCCCGTGGTGCAGGTGTTCGTGGACAAGAACGGCGCCTCGAACATTCCCAAGCCCAAGAGCAGCAACAGCAAGAGCAATACCAGCATCTTCGATCTGGGCATCCGCCACGCCATCCTCGACCAGGGCGAGATCTACTACAACGCTCAGAAAAGCGCTCTCGCCGCGGACGTGCATGACCTGAACTTCCAGGCTGGCTTCGATGTGCCGCTCAAGATGTACTCCGGACATCTCGCCTATAGCAACGGCCGCGTGTTGTTCGGCGCCTATGAGCCGTTCGAGCACAACTTCGACGCGCGATTCGATGTGACACCCTCCACATTCCAGCTGCACCACGCCACGCTTTCAAGCGGAAACACCCGTGTCAATCTCGCCGCGACGGCAACCAACTTCAATGCCCCCGTTGTCCGCGCGCGTTACAGTGTCGATCTCGACGGCGCCCAGATGGCGCGGATGCTGAAGAACCCCTCGATCCCGACCGGGGCCATCCGAGCAACGGGAACCGCCCAGTATGAGGACCTCCCCAATCAGCCTCTTCTTGCGACGCTGACGGTGAATGGCGACCTGACCAGCCGCCAGCTACTGGTCAAGACGAGTTCGGTGCAGGCCGCCATTGAGAGCCTTTCGGCACACTACGCGCTCGACCACGGCAACGCAACACTCCACGACCTCCGCGCCGGTCTCCTCGGAGGAGAAGTGAACGCTCAGGGGACGATCAAGGACCTGGCGGGAACCGCGCACGCGGAGATGACGGCGGGGCTGCACAACATCTCGCTGGGGGAGGCGATGCGGCTCGCAGGTTCGCAAGCCTCCTCGCAACCCGTCAAACTCAGCGGCGTTTTAAATGCCGATGCGAAGGCATCCTGGGACAAGAGCCTCGATAACCTGGCCGCCCATACGGACGCATCGATCCACGGCGCTGCCACTGGCAAGGAGACCGCCAGATCTCAGCAGGCAGGCACACTGCCGATCGAAAGCGAGATTCACGCCACGTACACGGGCGCCAATAAACAGATCGCGCTCCAGCAGAGCTATCTGCGTCTGCCTCAAACCAGCCTGACCATGAATGGCGTGGTGAGCAATCGCTCCAGCCTGGCGCTGCGCCTCCAGGCCAACGATCTTCGCGAGGTGGCCACGCTCGCGGGACTCTTCAGCACCCCGAAACCGGGCCAGCCTCCCCCACCGGCACTTGATCTCGCCGGGCAGGCCAACTTCCAGGGAACGGTGCAAGGCTCAACGTCGGCGCCCCATCTCGCTGGACAACTCAGCGCCTCGAACCTGCGCGTCAACGGAACCGCCTGGAAGGTCTTCCGCACCAATGTGGATGCCAGCCCGACAGGCGCCAGCCTGCGCAACGCAGATCTTGAACCGCAGGCGAAAGGGCGCATCACCTTCAATGCCAGCACCGGCCTGCACAAATGGGCGTTCACCAAAGACAGCCCCATCCAGGTTGATCTCAATGCGTCGCAGATGGACGTCGCCGACCTGGTCAAACTGGCTGGTCAGCAGATCCCCGTCACGGGAACACTCAATACCCACGTAACGCTGCACGGCACCGAGCTCAATCCCATCGGCAACGGGAACGTCTCGCTCACCAAGGTCGTCGCTTACAACGAGCCCATCTCGACGATTCAGGTCACGTTCAACGGCACCGGCGATGAGGCGCATGCCGATCTCGATGTGCAGCTCCCCGCGGGAAGCGTCAAGAGCAACGTAAGCGTCCGGCCGAAGGAGAAGACGTACACGGCGCAGTTGAGCTCGGGTGGCATCGATCTCACCAAGCTCGAGACGCTCAAGGCGAAGAATGTGGACGCAACCGGCGTAGTGGCGATCAACGCGCACGGGCAGGGCAGCTTCGATAACCCGCAGTTGACCGCGGCCATTCAGATCCCTACGCTCGTGATCCAGAAACAGACGGTGAAGAACATCAATCTCGATATGGACATGGCCAATCACGTGGCCAACGCGACGCTGAACTCCACAGCGGTCAATACGTCCATCCGCGCAAAGGCGCGGGTCAATCTCACCGGCGATTACGATACCGATGCCTCCATTGATACGCAGGGCATCCCGCTCCAGCCCATCGTGGCGGCCTACTCGCCTGCGCAGGCCGCGACTCTCTCCGGCCAGACCGAACTTCATGCCACGGTGAGGGGACCTATCAAGAACAAGGCCCAGCTCGAAGCCCACCTGAATATCCCCTACCTCAACCTGGACTACAACAACACCATCAAGCTCGCCTCGCAGGGCCCCATCAAGGCCGACTACAAAAATGGCGTGCTCGACCTGCAGCGCGGCGAGATCAGCGGCACTGAGACAGAGCTCCACTTCCAGGGCTCGATCCCGGTCATCGATCGCAGCGCGCCCATGTCGCTGGTGCTGCAGGGCGATGTAAACCTGCGCCTCGCGCAGCTCTTCGATCCCACCATCCGCAGTTCGGGGAACGTTCGCTTCAACATCAACTCGCACGGCGCCACCGGCCGCGATATCGGCGGCGAGATCGACATCGTCGATGCAAACTACGCCTCCGGCGACCTTCCCGTCGGCCTCCAGCATGGAAACGGGGCCCTGACCCTGACCACCGATCGCATCAACATCAAGTCGTTCCAGGGAACCGTGGGCGGAGGCACCGTGATCGCGCAGGGCGGAGTGGCTTACCGGCCCGCCATCCAGTTCAATCTTGGGCTCGCGGCCAAGAACATTCGCATGCTCTACCCGCAAGGCATGCGGGAGGCGGTCGATGCCGACATACGCCTGGTCGGAACCACCGAGAACGCCACGCTGGGCGGCACCGTGAATCTTGCCGACATCTCGTTCACGCCGGCGTTTGATCTCGATAACTTTATCGGGCAGTTCTCCAGCGGAGTCACTCCGCCGCCCTCGCAGGGATTCGCGCAGAACGTAAATCTCAATCTCGCGTTGCACTCCACCAACAACGTCAACCTGGTCAGCAGCACCGTCAGCATCAACGGCTCGGCCAATCTCCAGGTGCGCGGCACGGCCGCCGATCCAGTCATCCTGGGACGCGTGAATCTGACCGGGGGCGACGTGATCCTGCACAACGACCGATTCGTGCTCACGGGCGGCACCATCCAGTTCGTGAATCCATCGCAGACCGAGCCGGTGCTCAATGTCGGAGTCAAGACGACTATTCAGCAATATGACATCAGCATGCGATTCACCGGGCCGGCCAGCCAGATGCAGACGCAGTACAACTCGGATCCCGCGCTGCCGCAGGCCGACATCCTGAACCTGCTCGCCTTCGGCCAGACCAGCGGAGCCGCCGCGGGGCAGACCGCCAGCAACGAGCCTTCGACCCCCGTAACGCAGCAGGCTGCGTCCCTCGTTGCCTCGCAGGTGTCCAGCCAGATCACCAGCCGTATCTCCAAGGTGGCCGGCATCTCTCAGCTTTCCATCAGCCCCGTGCTCGGCAATGCCACGGGCCAGGGGGCCGGCGCCAACATCACCATTCAGCAGCGGGTCACTGGGAACCTGTTCGTCACCTTCTCCACCAACACGGCCACGACGCAAAGCGAGGTGATTCAGGGCCAATACCAGATCACGCCCAAGGTGGCGCTCAGCGCCACGCGCGATCCCAACGGGGGGTTTGCGGTAGATACCCTGATCAAGAAAACCTGGTAGCCGGGACCGGCAATCACGCAAGAACGAGCCGCGACGCGTGCAAGGCGCGGCTCATCGCGGCCAGCTTCAGCGAGGGATGTCGCGGTGCAGCGCCTTCACCTTGTAGCCGGCCTTCTTCAGCCGCTTGGCCACCTCCACCGCCATCATCACACTGCGATGTTGTCCGCCCGTGCAGCCGAACGCGACCGTGAGATAGCTCTTCCCTTCTCCCACGTAGTGCGGCAAAAGATAAAGCATCAGATCGGACACGCGATCGAGAAACTCCACAGTCTGAGGGAAGCTGCGCACATACTCCGCCACCTTCGGGTCCTTGCCCGTCTTCTTGCGGAACTCCGGAACGAAGTGGGGATTCGGCAAAAAACGCACGTCAAACACCAGGTCCGCATCCAGCGGCACTCCGTTCTTGAACCCGAAACTCAGGCAGCTCACCAGCAGGTGCGAGGCCCGGTGATTCCCCTGGGAGAATCGCGTTTGAATATGCGCGCGCAGTTCGTGCACGTTGAAGGTCGAGGTGTCGATGAGCGTATCGGCCACATTGCGGATCGGATCCAGCAGTTGCCGCTCCTCCACGATGGAACGGGAAACAGTCTCCTGTTTGCGGAGAGGATGCGGCCGCCGCGTCTCCGAGTACCGCCGCACGAGCACGCTGTCCTGCGCGTCCAGAAAGAGAACCCTCGTGGGAAGCACCGTTTTCACGCTCTTGAGGATGTCGGGAAGCCGGTCAAGCGTCTGCCCTTCTCTCACGTCCACAACGATGGCGGCACGTTGAATTTCGCAGGATTTCTCCACCAGCCGGGCAAATTCGAGGAGTAACTCCAGAGGCAGATTATCGACCGCGTGGAACCCCAAATCTTCAAAGGCTCGGAGGGCTGACGCCTTGCCCGCGCCCGAAATCCCTGTCACGATCACCAGTTCCTTGCCGGACCCTTTGACAACCTCTGCTGGCGAGGGAACTTGCGCTCGCGTGGATCTCCTCGATTGTTCCATGCGCTCATCGTACAACGGCGGGGACGCGTAAAGCTCTATTTACACGTTGGAAGTGATCGCCCGCAGGCTTCGCGCGGCCAGGCTGTGGGCGCGCGCGGGCTCCAGGGCGTGCGCCAGCAGGTAACCTTGTCCCAGCTCGCAGCCTAATTCCTGCCATACCCGAAGCTGTTCGTGAGTCTCGATTCCCTGCGCCAGGAGCTGTACGCCCACGGACTTGCACACGTGAATCAGCGACTCCACCAGCGCCAACTGGCGGCCGATTCCGGTTGCCGCAATCGTCAGCTTGGGATCCATCTTCACCACGTCAATCGGCAGCCGGACGAGGTGGTTGAGCGGCGCCAGGTTCGATCCGAAGTTGTCGATCGCAATACGAACCCCGCAATCCACCATGCGCTGGAAGATGGCCAAAGCCCTGTCCGGGCTTTCATTGATGGTGCTCTCTGCAACTTCGAGCATCAGCCGCGAAGGATCCACCGCGGTGGACTCCAGCACGCGCCGCAACTGCCCGATCATGTCGTCGTGGAAGAACTGTCTTTGGGAGACGTTCATGCTCATGATGAGCGAATTGCCGGGAATGGTGGCCATCCACGACTGGAGTTGGCGGCATGCAATCTCAAAGGTGTCTCTCCCGATACTGACGGAGAGACCTGTGTCCTCCGCAACGGGCAACAGGTCACGGAAGCTGTCAATCGATCCATCTGCTCGCCGCCAGCGGAGCAGCGATTCGAACCCCTCCACGCGGCCGGTCGAGAGGCGAAAGACCGGCTGATACCAGAGCTCGAACTCCCGCTTCGTGAGGACGTGGCGCAACTCGCGTTCCCGCTCCTGCTGAAACGTGACGTGCAGCTTCATCTGGCGGTCGAAGATCTCGCACCGATGCCCGCCTTCCTGTTTGGCGCGGTACATGGCAAAATCCGCGTCGCGCAACAGCAGGTCAGGCGAGTCATGCTCCTGGCCGGCCATCGCTGCTCCGATACTGACGACCGCCCGCACCCGGTGGCCGAGGATATCGAAGGGCCGGTCCAGCTCCGACAGCAATCTCTGCGCGATGGTATCCATATCGGTGCTGGACGTAATGTTCTCCACCAGCACGCCAAACTCGTCGCCCCCGAAACGAGCCGCCGTATCCTGGGGCCTGAGGACAGCGCGCAGCTTCTGCGCAACCGCGATCAGGAGCATGTCCCCGGCGGCATGACCGAGGGTGTCGTTCAACTTCTTGAATCCGTCGAGATCCAGGAACAACACCCCGCAGCCCTGGTCCTTCCGCCGCGTCCGCCGGCTGAGCGCCAGCTGAAGCCGGTCATAAAACAGGGCCCGGTTGGGCAGGCCGGTGAGCACGTCGTGCATGGCGTCGTGCTGCAGCTTGGCTTCTACCTGTTTCCGTTCGCCGATGTCGCGGTAGGTCATCACATGGCCGGAGACGCCGCCGTTGACCATCAACGGAGCGATCTGCATGGCGACATCGAGCAGTTCCCCGCCCTTGGTCACGCGAACGGTCTCGACGCAGGCGCGGCCCTGTTCGGTGAGCAGCTTGTTCAGCATGGCATTTTCATGCTGGCGGGTCTCGGGGACGATGAAGTCCCGCAGATTGCCCCCCGTCACCTCTTCCGGCTGGAAGCCGAACATGTGGGTGAACGCCGGGTTGATGTAGAGAACGCGCCCGTTGCCCACGATTGCCACCGCCTCCGGAATGCTGGCGAGCACATCCTCCATGAGTCGCGGCTTGGCGCTGCGATCCCGGGTGGCCAGGTTGGCGACGATGATCCCTTCCCGCAGCTCCGGGTTGAGGATGCAATAGGTGCCTTCGAGCGGCGCCATGCCGCCTTTGCAGGCGAGCGTTGCGTGAAACGCACTGGTGCCGGTGGCTCCGGGTAGCAGGCTGTGGGGCTCGGCGGCGCCGGGGAAGAGGCCCCAGACGACTTCCTCGACTGGTCTCTGCACCCATTCGGCGTCGGCGACGCCCATGGCGCGCCGGGCTGCGGCGTTGGCGAACACGATCTTTCCGGCACGCTCGAGGAAGACCAGCGCGGGCAGCGCATCCAGGATCTCGCGCTGCTGTACGGAGTTCGCGTTCTCAGGCAGATTCAATCGCTCGTGCTCCAGGCGAGCAGCACTGCCAGGCAGGCCATGTCACCGGTTTCGAACGCGTGGATTGGCAAGATTCCGGTGTCGAACGGGGGACCGGTCTTCCTGATTGAGTGCGGTTGCGCCGCTTTCATGAATGCTAGTCCCCGGTTCCCAGGCAATCTATCCCCCAAAAGAGGGTGGTTACTGCGTGAATGCGAGGGTTTCCCCGTGACGATCCGGAGGTCAGGGAGTCCGGCTGTGACCCGTCTGCGCGGCGGAGAGCACCCAACAGAAAGTTGACTCAGGACGAAGGAAAAGCAAACAAAACGGCAACGTCCTGTCAAGGATACAGTCTTTACGGAATCTCGATCAGCTCCATCTGGCCGTCGCGGCGGCGATGCAGGACAAAAAGCTCGCCGGCGGGGTTGCGGAAGACCAGCAGGTCGCGGTCGCGGAACTCAGTCTCCTTCACCGCCTCTTCGAGGGTCATGGGACGAAGGGCGATGGCGTCGGCACTTTTGACGATATGCGGCTCGACGAGGGTGGGGCGGGCGGGGAACGAGTGCACGGCGATCGCCGCCCGTGGGCGCGAGGCCGCCTCGGCGGTTCCATTCGACTCAACGTTGGGAGCCGGCCGCGTCTTGGGGCGGGTTACGGGCGGAACGGCGAGGCTCTTCTCTTCCTTAGGCAGGCGCTTGCGGGTGAGGTGCCGGTCGCGGTAGCGCAAGGCCTGATGCTCGGCGTGGGAGAGGGCGGCCCGGAGAGCCGCTTCCATGCTGTCGGCCTGTCCGGCGGCGGCGATCGTCTGCATGCGCGCCTTGATCGTAAGTTCGGCGATGTGCAGGTGGCGCTGCACACGGAACGTGATGGCGGCGCTGGTGGTTTTGCCCAAAATCCGGGCGATTCGATCCATACCCTCTTCGGCCTGCGTGCGCAGGGCCTTGGAGATGCGAACTTGTCTGGCGGTCAACTCCACTTCCATGGTCAGTCCTCCGCTCTCTTGGTATTCTCCTGACCTTGCTTGGACGGAGAATTTAGGGATTCTATAGCATTTGAGGTTTGGAAGCACGAAGGCGACGGAGGAGCGGGGGACGGAGCCGATGCGAGGGCTGGGACGGTCTGGGAGGGATATCCCCAAAAAGCGAAGGCTGGATGAAAATATTTACCGTATGTTATTGATTCCATATGTAATTCGATAAGTCTAAAAGCGAAGATCGGGATATCCAGCGGGGGGGGGGGAGGGGTACCTCGGCTTTCCTCGTTCGACGCCCCAAAGAGGCAACAGTATCCTCTGGCTCCAGAGGAGCCTCGAGTCGAGTATGCGCTCAGCGGGAATTCAACTGTGTGCCGGCGATCACAGGTGGCTGTGCGGTTCACGAGGCGAGCGTTGGGGACAGGTTCTCCCCCGGGGCTCGGATAAAAAGGGACCGAACAGCTGGTGTTTGCGAGCGGCTATTTTTTGACGGAGAGGTTGGCACTCCAGCCGCCGTCGGCGGTGCCGAAGTCGAAGTCGATCTGGCCGGGCGTCACTTTGCCTTTGTAGTTGAGCTGGTAGGTCTGGCCCTGGTAGTCGGCATTGAGCCAGAAGGTGAGCAGGTCTCCGCTGAGTTTGCCGTCATGGATCTCGATGGGTGCGGCGCCCATGCCTTCGGCGGTGCCAGTGACGGCGGCGCCGGCGCTCTTCAGATTGAAGGTGATGGGGAGGGCGGTTCCGTTCATGTCGAAGTTGCCCTTCCAGACGCCGGTGACGTCAGCGGCGGCCGGGGCGGCGGCGGGCGTGGAACCGGGCGAGGCAGCCGGCGTAGCCGCTCCGTCTCTGGTAACGGTCATGGTGGTGCCCCAGCTTCCGTCCTCGGTGCCGAACTCGAAGTCGATCCGGTCCGGGGAGATTTTGCCCTTGTAGGCCAGCTTGTAGGTCTGGCCCTGGTAGTCGGAGTTGACCCAGAAGGTCACGCTGTCTCCTTCGACCTTGCCATCGTGGATCTCGGCAGGGGTAGTGGGCAGACCCTCGACGGTTCCGGTCACGTCAGCTCCGGCCAGCTTCAGATTCAGCACCAGCGGGACGCTGTTGCCGTTGAAATCGAATGCGCCCTTCCAGGTTCCACTGACGTCCGCGGCGGACGCGGGGCGAGCGACAGACAATGCAAGAACCAGCCCCAGAGACGCGAGTACAGCCCTCATTTTTGATCTCCTTCAAGGAAAGCATTGCGAGTTTAGCATGCGGGGAGATGGGTTGGGGCGGACGAGTGACGAGGGCCGATGGAGGGACGCTGGTACCAAAAAACGGGGACACATTCCTTGCCGGGATTGAGGAGAAGCGAAGGCAAGAGCGACTGCCGTCCTCCATGGCGCGCTGCGGGGCTTGAAACAGGCAACAACAAGAGCAACTGCGGATCCCTTCCCCTTCGCTGCGCTCAGGGTGCGGGATGACACCTTTCCGGAAGAGCGGGCTTTTGTGAGATGGGAGGGATGCGGGATGACACGTTTCTGGAGGAGCGGGCATTTGTGAGATGGGAGGAATTTCCAAGCAGTCCTCCATGGCGCGCTGCGGGGCGTGAAACAGGCAACAACAAGAACAACTGCGGATCCCTTCCCTTCGCTGCGCTCAGGGTGCGGGATGACACCTTTCCGGAAGAGCGGGCATTTGTGAGATGGGAGGGATGCGGGATGACACGTTTCTGGAGGAGCGGGGCTTTTGTGGGATGGGAGGAATTTTCAAGCAGTCCTCCACGGCGCGGTGCGGACCTTGAAACAGGCAACAACAAGAACAACTGCAGATCCCTTCCCCTTCGCTGCGCTCAGGGTGCGGGATGACACCTTTCTGGAAGAGCGGGCATTTGTGAGATGGGAGGAATGCGGGATGACACGTTCTGGAGGAGCGGGGCTTTTGTGAGATGGGAGGAATGCGGGATGACACGTTTCTGGAGGAGCGGGGCTTTTATGAGATGGGAGGAATTTTCAAGCAGTCCTCCACGGCGCGGTGCGGGGCTTGAAACAGGCAACAACAAGAACAACTGCGGATCCCTTCCCCTTCGCTGCGCTCAGGGTGCGGGATGACACCTTTCCGGAAGAGCGGGCTTTTGTGAGATGGGAGGGATGCGGGATGACACGTTTCTGGAGGAGCGGGGCTTTTGTGGGATGGTAGGAATTTTCAAGCAGTCCTCCACGGCGCGGTGCGGGGCTTGAATCAGGCAACAACAAGAACAACTGCAGATCCCTTCCCCTTCGCTGCGCTCAGGGTGCGGGATGACACCTTTCCTGGAAGAGCGGGCTTTTGTGGGATGGGAGGAATGCGGGATGACGCGTCTCTGGAGGAGCGGGGCTTTTGTGGGATGGGAGGAATTTTCAAGCAGTCCTCCACGGCGCGGTGCGGACCTTGAAACAGGCAACAACAAGAACAACTGCAGATCCCTTCCCCTTCGCTGCGCTCAGGGTGCGGGATGACACCTTTCCTGGAAGAGCGGGCATTTGTGAGATGGGAGGAATGCGGGATGACATCTCGCTGGCGCTAGCGCGGTATGCGGGATGATATCTCTCTGGCCGGGTGGACCGGCTGTGTTTGGTTACGATGAAGGTATGCCCCGGTTCCCTGCTGGACAGACCCTTCTGATTGACGCAGACGATACTCTGTGGGAGAACAATGTCTACTTCGAGCGGGCGGTTGCCGCGTTCATCGGCTATCTCAACCACGAGACGTACAGTGCGGGGCAGGTGCGGGAGACTCTGAACGCGGTGGAGCGCGAGACGATCCTGGCACATGGGTACGGGCTGACCAGCTTCATCCGGTCGCTGGTGACCTGCTACGAGCGGCTGAGTGCGGGAGGCGTAAGCGAGGAGCAGCGGGAGCGTGTGCTGGCTTTCGGCCGCATCATCTCTGACCAAGAGATTGAATTTTTGCCCGGCGTGCAGGAGACGCTGCGCGAACTGGCGGGGCGGCACAGGCTGATTCTGTTGACCAAGGGCAACCACGCGGAGCAAGCCGACAAGGTGGCGCGGTCGGGGCTGGCACCGCTGTTCCACGCAGTGGAGATCGTTCCGGAGAAGGACAAGGCGGTGTATCGCGAGGTGATGTTGCGGCACGAGCTAGAGCCGGATCGGAGCTGGATGATCGGCAACAGCCCGAAGAGCGACATCAACCCGGCGCTGGCCGCGGGTTTGAATGCGGTGCACCTATTCCATAAGGACACCTGGGTGCTGGAGCACGCGGAGCTGGGCCGGCCGGAGGCCGGGCGGCACCTGCTCGAGCTGGACGGGTTTGCGCGGCTCGGAGAGATCTTCTAGGTTCAGTCCGTCGAACTCGGAGCACCGAGCGGGAATTTCAAAGATGCAACTCCTTCGGGAGCAGGCGCCTTTGGCGGCAACGCGGGACAATCCCAGTTCTGTTCGCTTCACAACCTTTGCCGGTTGTTTCGGAATCCAATCTTCCGAATCGAGAAGAGCGCGGCCGTTGTGAAGGAAGGCCGCACGACTCTTCCACCAGAAACGGAAAGGCTTCCCAGATGACTGCTTGCGAGCTCAAGGCATTTCACAACAAGACTGTGAAAATCGGTTTCGACGACGGTGAAATTGCGACTGCCCATTTGACCTGCTCAAGCGAGGATTGCGAGGACGTGATGGTCGACGTGCTCGCGACCAACCGCCCGGCGCGGTATCCCCAGATGCACACCTGCACATACATTGTTCACGCTGCTGAGATTGAATCGGTAGCGGAGATCTCCCACGAAGACACCGATTCCGCGAGCGAGACCATTCACCTGGTCGAGCCTCCCCTGCCTCTTCTGGATATCCAAGACGAATCCGTCGCAGCCTAGCTGAGCCCCGTCCGATGCGCGCAAGGGGCGCGCAGCGCCTCTTCTTGACTTCCGTGGCGCGGCTCTGCTCTACTTCGGGTATCGTCATGCAGATGCGCCGCGCACAGATCGTCGCTATTCCGGCTGTGGTGGGGCGCGCGATTTCCGCCATTCGAATTAGCACGCACAACGTGCATGCGGGAATCGGAGCCTGACGGAGAGTCAAGAATCACAGCAGTATCCAGGCCACCGCCCGCAGCCGGGCTGGTGGCTTTTTCATTTTCACGGGGGGAATCGCCGCAACCATGTATATCCCAAGGTTCAACCAGATCACGGAGCGCGGGGTGCTCCTGGAGGCGATGCAGCGCTATTCCTTTGCGATCCTCTTCGGAGCCAGTGGAGGGGGAGCAGAGGGTGGAATGCAGGCGACGCATCTTCCCCTTGTGGTGAGAGACGAGGGAGAGCACGGCGTTGTGCTGGGGCATTTTGCCAAAGCCAATACGCATTGGGCGGCTCTCGCGGGACGCGAGACGCTGGTGGTGTTCCCGGGACCGCACAGCTACATTTCTCCCTCGCTCTATGCGGAACCGCTTTCGGTGCCCACGTGGAACTACATCACCGTTCATGCCTATGGGAGGCTCGAGGCGCTGGAGGATCCGGCGATCAAGTCCGATTTGCTGGAAGAACTGATCCGGGTGCATGAGCCGGGGTACCTGAGCCAGTGGCAGGGCATGCCCGAGGGGTTCCGCCGGTCGATGCTGGCGGGGATTACAGGATTTCGGATTCCGATCGCGCGGATCGAGGGCAAGTTCAAGCTGAGCCAGAACCGGCCGGCGGCAGAGCGCGAGAACATTTGGCGCGCACAGGCGGCAGGTTCTGACGATGAGCGGGAACTGGCGCGGTGGATGGAGCGCCTGATGCCGCGGAGCGAGGTGACCTTACCCGATTTGGAAAGCAGGAGATCATGACTGAACGCAGCGTTCCGCAGGTCGAACTTTTTGATACCAGCCTCCGCGACGGCATGCAGCAGCCGAACCTGGAGATCTCAGTGCCCGCGGCGGTGAGCCTGCTTCAGCGCATGTCGGCGTTCGGGGTGCGGTACGCGGAGATTGGATTCGCGGGAGCGCACCAGTTTGTGGAGGATTTGACGGCGGCGCTGGCGCAGGCGGAGACGGGAGCGATGAAGCTGGCGCTGTTTGGACGCTCGCGCGGCCGGGGGATGCGGGTGGCCGACTGGCCGGACGTGCAGTTCATCCTGAAGCACAAGGCGCGTGTTCCGGTGGCGGTGATCGTGTTGAAGTCGCGGCTGCTGGACGTAGGGAAGTCGCTGGAGACCACGCCGGAAGAGAACCTACTGATGGCGCGCGAGACGATCGGCTACCTGCAGGATCAGGGGCTGGAGGTGATTGTCGACCTGGAACACGCGATGGATGCGGCCTGCGGGCGGCGCGAGTGCGGAGCGCCGTGCGACGCGAGTTTTGGGGCGGAGTCGCTGGAATATTTCCACCAGGTGGTGGCACAGTGCGCGGAGCAGCAGGTGGAGCGCGTGGTGGTGTGCGACACGACGGGAGGAGCAAGTCCCGAGGAGGTGACGGCGGTGATCGGCGAACTGGTTCGCCGGTATCCGGGGATGCAAGTCGGGTTTCACGGGCATACGGATCGGGGCTTTGGCGTGGCGAACAGCCGCGCGGCCATCCTGGCCGGCGCCATGCACGTGCAGGGGACGCTGCTGGGCACGGGCGAGCGCTGCGGGAATGTGAACCTGACGACGCTGATCGGGAGCATGCAGCTGCGCGGGGAGGCACAGTTTGTGCCGGACAAGTCGCTGGCGGGGCTGACGAGCCTGGCGCACGCGGCATACGGGGCGTTTTCACTGGATGTGCCGCACGGGGCACCGATCGTGGGGCATGGAGCGTTTGGGACGTGGGCAGGGATGCACGGGTCGAGCGAGCGGAAGAACCCGGGGGCCTACCTGTGGTGCGATCCAGCGCGCGTGGGTGCGACACCCGCGATCGGCGTGAACCGGCAGTCGGGGAAGGCGAACATCCTGCTTCTCTCGGAGACGCTGGGGGTGCCTTTGACACCGGCACAGGCGCAGGAGCTGATGGACAACAACCAGGCAATGATCGAGGGCGGCGGATTCACGGCGAGCGAGGTTTCGTTCCGGCTGGCGTGCCTGGAGGCACGGAAGGATCTTCCCAACTTTTTCAGCGTGCGCACGTGGCGGGTTTTCGATGAGTCGGACGAGGCGGGGACGCGTTTTGTGCAGGCGTTCATGTCGCTGGGCATCGGGGAGAAGACGATTGTTACCACGAGGGCGGAGGGTGCTGGGCCGGTGGACGCGATGACGCGGGCGATGCGGCGGGAGTTGGAGAAGTGGTATCCGGCGCTGCAGCAGATGCGTCTGGGGCGATTCAGCGTGACGGCTATCGACGTGTCGGCACATGACTCGGCCGCGTACGTGCGCGTGATTGTGAGTTTCGAGGCGGACGGGCATGAGCCGTGGGTGACGGCCGGGGTGAGCAGCGATATGAACCAGGCGGCGCTGATGGCCATTGTGGATGGATTTCATTACTGGCTGCTGGGCCAAGCCGGAGAGGCGCAGAGGCTTCCGGAGGTATCGCAGGCTGTGCGAGACTAGCGGCTAGCCGAATTGCCCGAAGGAGTTGCCATGCGCCGTCTGTCGACGCTCCTGGTTTTGCTTGCCACTACGATGGCCTGCGCGGCGCAGGCGGCACCGCGTCCTGACTGGCGGGGGACGCTGGAAGACGAACTGCCGCTACTGGGGCATCGCAACTGGATCCTGATTGTGGACTCGGCTTACCCGCTGCAGGCCTCGCCCGGGGTGGAGACGATTGAGACGGATGCGCCGCAGCTCGAGGTATTGCGGCATGTTCTGGGGGCGATTGACCGGTCGGTGCACCTGCGGCCGGACATCTTCGTGGACCGGGAGTTGGCGTTTGTGCCGGAGGAGGATGCGTCGGGGATCTCGTCGTACCGGCGGGAGCTGCAGGCGGCGCTGGGAGGGTATGCGGTGGAGTCGCTGCCCCATGAGCAGTTGATTGGGCGGGTGGACGAGGCGGGACGGACGATGCACGTTCTGGTTCTGAAATCGCGGATCGCGGTGCCGTATTCGTCGGTGTTTGTGCGGCTCAATTGCCGGTATTGGAGCGATGACGCGGAGAAGCGCATGCGTGCCCGGATGGCCAAGGGGGAGGCGGCCGACCGGTAGCGCGGGGCGGGTTCGGCGCGCATTTCCTCTGCTATACTCGGATAGTTCACCTATTTGCGGAGGTGGCGAAATTGGCAGACGCACAAGCTTGAGGTGCTTGCGCCGCAAGGCATAGGGGTTCAAGTCCCCTCCTCCGCACCAAGTTCCGCCGGAAAGCAGCTTACAAGAATGAACATTCTTTTCTACTTTGTCGTCGCGGTGCACGTGATCGTGTGCCTGTTTTTGATTGGTGTTGTCCTGCTGCAGCAGGGCCGCTCCGCCGACCTGGCCGGCGCCTTTGGCGGGCAGGGGTCACAGACCGCGTTCGGTCCGCGGGCCGCGGCCAATGTGCTGACGCGTTTGACGACGTGGAGCGCTGTGATCTTCATGATCACGTCGCTGAGCCTGACGGTTCTGTACATGCGCGGGAATCATTCTCGGTCGGTGTTGTCGGGAAGTGCGCCGGCATCGGCTCCGGCGAAGTCGGGCAAGTAAGCAGCCGGTTCAGGAATAGCTCTCGGAAGGTAGGCGAGGCGGCCTGCCTTTTGTCGTGCCCGTAAGATAGATTTATGATCCTCGAGACTTTCCCCGTCGGCCTGCTGCAATGCAACTGCACCTTGCTTGGCGACGAGCAGGCGGGAGAGGCGATTGTCATCGATCCCGGTGACGAAGTTAGTCGGATCTTCAATCGTCTCAATGAGCTGCGGCTAAAACTGAAACAGATACTTATCACGCATGCACACATCGATCACGTGGGCGGGGCGGTGAAGCTGAAGAAGCTCACGGGTGCTCCGATCCTGATCAATGAGAACGATCTGCCGCTGTTGAAGATGATGGATGTCCAGGCGGGATGGCTGGGTACGGAGACGCCGGAGGTGGCTCCGCCGGATGGGAGTCTTGCGGAGGGTCTGGTGGTGGGGCTGGACCGGTTCCCGGCGCAGGTGATGCACACGCCGGGGCACACGCAGGGATCGGTCTGCCTGCATTTTGCGCCCTTGAAGATGGTGATCGCGGGGGATACGCTCTTTGCCGGCAGCATTGGCCGGACGGATCTGCCGGGCGGGAACGGGCGGCAGATCATCGAGTCGATTCAGACGCGGTTGATGGCTTTGCCGGAGGAGACGCGGGTGATTCCGGGACATGGTCCGGACACAACGATCGGCGAAGAGCGGGCGAGCAATCCCTTCCTGAGAGGCTGGTAGGCCGAAGGACTGTAAAGGGAAGGATTGGACATTTTTCGTCTAAGTTGCTCCAGAGCAAACTTCGCTTCGGCTCGGGCAAATCAATAAGCCATTTAATAAGAAATATTTGGCGGGGATCGCTAAAGAGGCTCTTGAAGCGCGCCCTCTCCTCCGTTACTCGCGTGATGCTTGCTTAAGTAGTCAAGGAGGGTGGTTACCCCGGAGCGAAATTCGGCCTCCGGAGCAAGGAGGCTGAGGACGAGCCAGCCGGATTCGGGCATGCGAAAGAAGTGCCCGGGGTGGATCCAGACGCCTTGGCGGAGAAGTTCACGGACGGTGAAGTCGTCGGGGGCGAGGGCGGGAATTCGCAGGACTGCGTACCATCCTCCTTCGACTTCCAGGCGGCGCACGGTTTGCTGGGGTGCGAGTTGCTGATCGAGGCCGGCGAGATTGGCGCGAACGCGCCGTAGAATTTGGGACTGGATGGCCGAACGTCCGGCGACCCACTGCGGCAGCGCCCACTGGACGGGCGCATTCATGGAGAGAAACGTGTCGGCGATCACCTCCAGGCGGCTGATCGCTTGGCTCTTTTCGGGACCGGTGGCGAGGATCCAGGCTGCCTTCATCTGCGGCAGTCCGCAGATCTTGCTGATGCCGCTGACCACGAAGACAGGAACGTCCTCAAGGCCGGAGGCGAAGCTTGCTCCCGGATTCGCGGAATCGAACCCATAGTCCAAAAAGACCTCATCGACGATCAGGGAAAGATCGAACTCGCGGCAGAGCTTTGCCAGCTCTTCCCTTTCCCATGGCTTGGTGAAGTGCCCTGTGGGGTTATTGGGGTGAACGATGGCGATCGCCCGGGTTGCTGCGGTGATTGCCCGGCGGAGGCCTTCGGGTTCGATCTGCCAGCCGTGGTCATAGACCAGCGGAGCGGGTTTGATAGAGACGTCGTCGAGGGTGGCGAGGAAGTCGAAGAGCGGATAGCCGGGTTGCGGAATGAGGACTTCGCTTCCGGGGTCGCAAAGAAGGCGGAAGAGGTAGCTATAGGCCTCGCTGGTGCTGGTGGTGAGAACGAGTTGGTCCGGCGATGTGTGCACTCCATGATCCGCGTAGTACGCGCAGACCGAGGCGCGAGCGACGGGAAATCCGGTTGGCTGTGGATCGTAGTCCAAGGCGTGAGGGTCGGTGAGCGCCGCGAGCAGGCTTTCGGCGTATTGAAATCCGCAGCGGGTGGGGTTGGAGGCGGTGAGGTCGGCAACCGGCAGTCCGGCATTCCGCCGTTCGCGGCAGGCGCGGGCCAGTTCGCTCTCGTCGGTATTCCAATTGGTGCGTTGCGAAAACCGCATCCCAGTTCCCTCCCCCACGGGTGCAAAAATGGAACCGAGGGCTCCTTTCTCACAATAAAGGGCCACGGACGATCCGGTCGTTGAGGACTGGCGGCCAGAACGAAGCACGGGAGGTTTTCTTGTCTTTGCGCGCGGTTGTTTTCGATTACGGAATGGTCCTCACGGGACAGCCTGACCAGCAGGCTCACGAGGCGATGGTGCGTCTCACGGGATTGAGTCTGGACCGGTTTGAGGAGCTGTATTGGGCAGATCGGCACGCTTATGACGAGGGAAAGCTGAACGGAGTCATGTTCTGGCAGAAGTTTGCGCGGGATGGCGGATTGTCGTTAACAACGGACCAGGTGGAAGAGCTGAATCGGCTTGATGGACGTTACTGGACGACCCAGAATCCTGCCATGGTGGCTTGGCAGAGGAGCCTGAAGGAAGCGGGGCTTCGGACGGGAATCCTCTCCAATATGGGGGACACGGTTCTCGCCAGCATCGAACGGGAGTTCAAGTGGATCGCCAACTTCGACGTTCTGGTCTGGAGCTTCCAGCTCGGAATGGCAAAGCCGGACCCGGCCATCTACCGCTATATTCTCGAGAAACTCGGGACCAGGCCGGAGGAGACGCTCTTCATAGACGACAAGCGAGTCAATATTGAAGCAGCGAATGCCCTCGGGATGGTGGGCATTGAATTCACGACGGTCGAGAAGCTCCGCGCCGATTTGCAGGCTGCAGGCCTGGATCGCAACCTGCCCGTCTCCGCGTTGGCGTAGGAATTGAGTCTACCGAGGCGGCTTGCCGAGGTGATAGCAAAGGCCGCCGCCGTACATCATCTCGTCGATGCCCGGATTGGCGGGCACCATGAAGGCATTGGAGAAGTGGAAGTCGCTGAAGGCGACGCGAACATCCCAGCGCGAGGTTACCTTGAACTGAACGCCGAGGGATTGTTGGAGACTGAAGTTCTGGTAGGAGGCGTACTCGGACAGCGACTTCTTGCTGAAGACTATGACGCCACCCTTGATGGTGTAGTAAGGCTTCCAGTTTTTACCATCGCGCCAGATGAGCCGCATGCCGGCCGGGGAGATGCCCACGCCGTAGTTGATTTTGTGGTTGCTGCTGAGGGGGTCTCCGAAGACGTCGGTTTTGGCGGGCTGGCGAAGGATGGCGACGGGCAGGACTTCGGCGACGTAGTCCCGCCGGGCGCCGAGGAAACGGTCCCATGAGTGGCGATCGTACTCAATGCCGCCGACGTCGAGATAGCTCCACCACGAGTAGGCAAAGATGTGGAAGTGCCCGAAGGAGCCAAGGCCCTCGAAGATGAGTTCGCTCTCCGGCGAGGTTGGAGTCGTTCCGGCGGCTGGGGCGGCGTTGGGGTCCTGGGCCCGCGCCGGCTGCGCAGATTGCGAGCCGAGAAGGGCTAACAGAACGACGAGTGCCAGGCTTCGGACGCAGAGACGTAATTCTGGGAAAGTGGACGCAAGAGCCCGCATGTTTTCCTATTCGTGCAGCTAAGTGAAACTATTCGATACCCGAATATCTTATCGTCCCGCTGCCAAGCGCCTGGAAGAGCGAGTCTCCGCTTGAAGATAGGCCGGCGGGAGCGTTGTGCGGCAGCAGAGAGAAGCTGGGCGGCGTATCAGCGAGGCGCTCGCGCGCCGCGCAGGTGATAGACCAGCCCAAGATTGGCATTCATCACATCGAGCCCGGGATTGACCGGAACGATGAAGGCGTCAGAGAAATGAAAGTCGCTGAAGAGGCCGAGGCGAAGGTCGTAGCGGCTTCTCAAGGCCAGTTTGACACCCAGGGCGGACTGCATACTGAAGTTTTCGTAGGTGGCCCGATTGGAGAGCGCCTTCTCCGTGAAGCCAATCATCCCGTACTTGCCTTCGAGGTAAGGCATCCACTCTTTACCATCGCGCCACAGCAGGCGGAACCCGATGGGCGATACCGCGAGACCCGAGACCATGTGGTAGCCAGGGGCTTGCGGCGTTCCCCAGATGTCCGGCTTGTTGCCTTGCTTGAGAAGGACCAGGGGCAGGATCTCGCCGGCGTAGTCAAACCGTGCTCCCAACAGACGGCCCCAACAGTTGAGGTCGTACTCCATGCCCGCCGTATAGAGGAAGTCACCCGAGCCGCTGGCAAAGATCTTGTAATGCCCGTAGGAAGCCGCTGCCTCGTAGATCAGTTCGCTCTCAAGCGGGGGTTTTGCGGGGACGGTCGCGCGCGTGATGAAAACAGCCGGCGTCA
Organism: Acidobacteria bacterium AB60; assembly: GCA_008682415.1. Taxonomy (GTDB): domain Bacteria; phylum Acidobacteriota; class Terriglobia; order Terriglobales; family Acidobacteriaceae; genus Telmatobacter. Next base: position 846,750 of record VANK01000001.1, read on the forward strand.
CGGAGGCGGCGTCGGACGAAGCCTGGCTCCAGCAAGGCTGGAGACATCCGCAGATGGCCAGAACAGGCAAGAGTCGCCGGGAAATGCGGGCAAACTCGCGAGATGAACGCAACGGCACCAGGTTCCGCAAGAGACCTCCCATCCATCGGCAAAGCTCGAGCGTGAATTGCGGGTTCAATTATGAGGGAGTCCGGTGCGGGAACGTCAACTGCACGGTGGTGATACACTTCTTCGTTCCGCGGAAAGGCCGGCTTCACTCGTACCGCTTGCTCGGGGGTATGGAGCTACGGCCATTTCGGCGAAGTTCAGGAGCAAGCGATGCCATTGCAGGAAGCGCAGAGGGTCTGTTCGAAGGTTGCAGCAGTTCTGGTTGTGTTTGCCGGATTGAGCGCACCCATGTGTCCGGGTCAGGACATTCCCCCCGTCACAGGCGATGCCAGGGTGGACAAGCTGTTGAGCCAGATGACGCTGCAGGAGAAGCTGACGCTGATCCACGGAACCCAGGAAGATCCGAAGGTCTACCAGGGACAGGCCGGTTATCTGGCCGGGGTGCCGCGGATGGGCATTCCGGGGCTTCGGTTCGCGGACGGACCTCCGGGAGTGCTTACCCGCCATCCGTCGCAGGGGGAGACGGCTACGATGGGCGTGGCCGCGACGTTCAGCGTGAAAGACGCGGAAGACAATGGCGTCGTCATCGGGCGTGAAGACCGCGCGCTGGGGATTGATGTATCGCTGCAGCCGTTCGTGAACATCGATCGAGACCTGGAGTTTGGGCGCGGGTACAACACCTTTGGCGAAGACCCGTACCTGACGTCGGTCATGGGTGCGGCGGAGATCAAGGGAATCCAGTCGCAGCACGTAATGGCGCAGGTGAAGCACTACCTGGGCTATGACTCCGACGCGACCAGTACGGTGATTGATGACCAGACGCTTCATGAGGTGTATGTTGCGCCGTTCGATGCGGCCGTGAAAGCCGGAGTGTCGTCTATTATGTGCTCGTACAACCGGCTGAACGGCACGTTTGCGTGCGGCAATAAGGATTCTCTGACCAAGATTCTGCGCGATGAACTCGGCTTCAAGGGGTTTGTCACCTCGGACTGGGGCGCAACTCATGCGGTGAACTTCATCGGCGCGGGGCTGGATATGGAGATGCCGGGGGAGCCTGCTCCGGGAGCTTCGTTCGTTATTCCTTCCTTCTTCGACTCGAAGCCGGTGCCTCCCCCGCCCTCGCCGCACGCCTTCGAGGACAACGTAGGGATGTTCGGGGGACACATACCGGAGGAGCCGCCGCCTGCGCGGGGAGGATTCGGGGACTTCGGGGTGAAGCTCGACCCCAAGAAGATGCCCGAGGCCCTGAAGGATGGGACGGTGACGGAGGCCGAGGTAACGCGAGCGGCGGGGCGCGTGCTCTACGAGATTGTTCACTTTGGCTACATGGACGGCATGCAAAAGCACTCCGTGACCAGGCAGGCCATCGAGGAGAATGCCAAGATCATCGAGAAGACGGGGGAAGACGCGGCAGTACTGCTGAAGAACAACGACAGCATTCTTCCGCTGAAGGATGGCGATCTGGACGGAGTGGTGCTGATCGGTCCGACCGCGGGCCAGGTTGACTCGATCGGAATCAACGGGGAACGGTCCGTGGGTCTGCCGGAGCGGCAGGTAGGTCCACTGGCGGCGATGAGGAAGGTTTCCGGGATTCAGAGCATTCAGTTCGCGGTGGATGACGACATGGCAGGGACGCCGATTCCTGCAAGCGCGCTGAGTCATGAGGGCAAGCCAGGGTTGGCGCGGACGGGCAGCGGCGGGAGCCACACGGATGAGCAGGTGGAATTCACTTCGGCGAAAGGCAACGCGCTGCCGGCGAATTCGACTCCGGACTGGAAGGGGACGCTGACACCGCCGCACGCCGGGACCTATTGGCTATATCTGCAGGCGCTTGGAACCAATGCGCAAATCCTGCTGGACGGCAAGCGACTGGCGGCGACCGGAGCGTTCCAGGGAGGGGTGCACGGAGACATTCTGCAGGCGAACCAGGACAACGTGATTCCCACGCCAGACGGGCTGGACAACGTGCGGCGCGCGGTGGAACTGAGTGCCGGGCCGCACGCGATTGAGATCAAGACAAGCCTGGATACCTCTGGCGCGCCGGTGCAGGTACGGCTGAACTGGTACACGCCGGAACAACGTAAAGCTGACCATGAGGCGGCTATCGCAGCGGCCAAGAAAGCGAAGATCGCGGTGGTTTTTGTGTGGACGCGGCTCACGCCGGTCTTCGGGCTTCCTGGCGATCAAAACAAGCTGGTGGAAGAGGTGGCTGCCGCCAATCCGAACACGGTTGTGGTGCTCAACACCAGCCAACCCGTGGCCCTGCCCTGGATCGACAAGGTGAAAGGGGTACTGGAAATGTGGTGGCCCGGCGACGAGGGGGGTTGGTCAACGGCCAACCTGCTGCTGGGACGGGTGAGCCCGGCGGGGCGGCTTCCAGTGACCTGGGGAAAGCGCCTCGAGGATTATCCCGCAACCGACCCGAAGTATCCCGAGCGGTCCAAGAAGGGTGTGGACCACAAGACCACCTACAGTGAGGGCGTGAATGTGGGCTATCGCTGGTTCGACAAGCAGAATGTCGAGCCTCTGTTCGCCTTCGGGCATGGGCTGAGTTATACGAAGTTTGAATATTCGGGCCTGGGCGTCTTGCGCACCGACGATGGCGGGTTCGATGTGGATTTGAGCATCAAAAACACGGGCAGCGTGCCTGGGGATGAAGTGCCGCAGGTATACGTGAGCGCTCCTGGCGACATTCCGGAGGGCGTTCAGTTCCCGGTCCGCTCGCTGGCGGCTTTCGATCGGATCCATCTTGCGCCGGGCGAGACGCGTTCGATCAGCATGCATATTCCGGTTCGGCAGTTGCAGTACTGGTCGACGAAGGAGCAGAAGTGGGCGACGCCGACCGGGAAGCGGACGATCAGCGTGGGGGCGTCGTCGCGGGATCTGCGGTTGCATGAGGATGTCGACTGAGGAGATGCTACGCGGGCGGGTGGTATGAGCTAGTTTGCGGAGCTTCGCTGCTGGATGCGTTGTTCGAATGCCGTGAAGCTCCGCGCGCATGCGACCGAGAGGATCGCCAGGAGAAGACCACCGAGGACATCGACGAGGTAGTGCCAGCCGGTCGTCAGGGTGGAGATAACGATCAATGCCGCAACCGCAGCCGCTGGGATGCGCAACGGCTTGATCGACCACAGGGACACGCACGAGACGATGGCAAGCACGGTATGAAACGAGGGAAAGCAGACGATGCCGGATTCGTTGAGGTCCAACACGTGAACGCTCCCGGCACGCAAGGTTAAGAGGAGATCCTGACAACGGAGTTGGCTGGAACCAGGGGTGTATCCGTAGACCACCCAGGGGCCGATGGCTGGTACCCAGCGAAACAGGACTGCGCCCATGAGAGTGGCGCAGGCGGTGGCGATGATCAGCTCCTTCACTGCCCGGAAGCGGTAACGGACCGCAGGCAAGAGCACCGCCAGCACCATGAGTGGGAACAGCGCCTGGTAGCTCAGGGCAAAGAAGGCTCTGATCCAGGGATGGAGGGCCATACCCTGAACCAGCGTGGAGACATTGAAGCCGAACGATTGATCGATCTGCGCCAGCGCGTGGTCTTTCAGCGGAATGTGAGAGCGCGCTACCAGGTACATGGGAAATTTCAGGAGAAGGCTAAGCACGCACGACCAGAGCACGAGAAGACAGCTCTGCAGCAGACGCCAGAGCCTGGCCCAAGCGCAGTAAGCACAGGCGATCCCAAGGGCGCCACAGAAGGTATAGAGATCTGAAAGTGAGGCGGGCATCCGGTAGCCAAAGCTCGTGAGCGCAGCCGTGGCTGAGGCAAGAAGCGCAGCCGTTAAGGCGGCCATCGTAAGATGAAAGACCCCGTTTCGCGCTGCTGGGTCCAAAGAGGCTTGAGCAGCAAGAGAACGCACCGGCGCATTGATTGTTGCCATAAGCTAATTTTCCAGGGACTGCGGAGCTGGCAGCAGACTCTGCTTACAACTCGACCTTGAATGTATAGGAGCCTGACACCAGTTTATAGCCGGCCTGACCCTCGCGAACAGCGGGCTGCACATTACTATTGGCACCCAGAGGAGCTTCATTGAGCTTCCACTTCGCAGCGCCCGCAGGGGTCAGCTCAAGCCAGCCGGTTGCGTTTGCGGGAATAGCGACCTCCCATGTGGCAGTGTTTCCGGAGATGTTCCAGGCGGAACGGATTGTTCCGTACGGTGAGGGGTAGGTGAAAGCAACGGATCCCAGGCGCTTATCAAAGACTGGGTGAAGGACTACGGTGTGAAAACCCGCGTCCGTTGAGGTTGCGTCAATTCCTGCGGCGTAACGGTAGATCCAGTCGGCTACTGCGCCGTAGGCGTAGTGGTTATAGGAGTTCATGCTGGGATCAGACTTCATCTGGTCTCCGTTCCAGCGTTCCCAAGTCGTTGTGGCTCCGTGCTGCACCAGGTATCCCCAGGATGGGTACTCTGTGTTTAGCAAGAGCTGATAGGCAAGGCTGGCGTATCCGGCCTTTGTGAGTTCCTCGAGCAGATACGGCGTTCCGAGAAATCCGGTCGCAAGCAGACCGTGGTTGGCTTCGATTTTGCCGGCCAGTTTCTGCGCCGCAGCAGAACGAAGCGATTCCGGGAGCAGGTTCATGTGCAGTGCGAGAACGTAGCCGGTCTGCGTATCGCCGGTGACGCTTTCCGTCGGCTTGTTCCGCTCTCCGAACGGCGAGGGGGTTCTATCAGCGCCGGCGACGAACCCGTCGTCGTGCACAAACTTCTGTTGAAATGCGGAGCGGATCTTCTCGAAGAGACCCCGGTAGAGCTGCTCATCTGATGTACGGCCTGTGGCGTGCGCCATCTGCTGAAGCAGGCTCACATCGTAGGCCCACTCTGCGGTGGCGATGAGTGTCTGGTCGGTCTTGCCTTCAGGCGCGAGCCAGTCTCCAAACGGAATCCCCTGCTTGTTTTGCCAAAGGCCATCGGGATTTGCATCCTGAATCGCAGAAACGTACTTCGTCATCGCGTTCCAGTTTTGCTCGATGATGCGGCTGTCGCCGGTTTGCAGCCACGAGGTCCAGGGGATGATCACGCCCGCGTCGCTCCACCCCGCTCCCCACCCCGCGTTCTCCTGAACGGTCCCCGGAGCATAGATGCCGTAGAACGCAGTGCCCGCCTGCGTGCCCCGCATGTCCGCACTGAACTTTCTGGAGAAGGCCGCGAGATCCATGTTGTAGCTGGCTGTCCTCCAGAACACCTGCGCGTCGGCCATCCAGCCAAGGCGCTCGTCGCGTTGAGGGCAGTCCGTGGGCAGGCCGACAAAATTCGACCGCTGGCCCCACAGGATGTTGTTCCAAAGCTGGTTGATGAGTTTGCTGCCGGTTGTAAGTTGCGCGGCGAAGGGAGCCTCGGTGTGCATCACCAGAGCGGTGAGAGCGTCGCTGGCGGGCGGCTGGGGCAAGCCGGTGATCTCGGCATAGCGGAAGCCATGAAAGGTGAACTGAGGCGTGAAGGTTTCCACTCCGTTGCCAGAGAGGACAAAGGTGTCCGTCGCTTTTGCGGTCCGCAGATTTTCCGTGTAAAGCGTGCCGTCGTCGTTGAGGATTTCGGCGAATCGCACGCGGACGGAAGTGCCTTTGGGACCGGAGACACGGAGGCGCTCTACGCCCGCCAAGTTCTGTCCGAAGTCGAAGATGTAGATTCCGGGTTTTGGCTGGCTCATGGATTTGGCGGGCACCTGACGTTCGATCCGGATCGGCTGGAAGTCTTGAGCTTGGATCACGACAGGCCTTGGTTCGATCGAGATGGCCGATGGCCATCCTGCCTGCTTCGCTAAGGGCGACGTCCACGAGCCCTGGAAGGAAATGGGATGAGTTCCGTCCTGGACTTCCCCGTCATACAGCTCAGCACTCAGGATCCCCGATTCATTGGCTTCCCAACTGGAATCTGTCGTGATCCATTCGACACTTCCATCCGTGTGTTCGAGACGAAGTTGAGCGCGCAGGGCGGGCGGAGTATCTCCGTAGTTGTTCGGCTGCTGGAACCACTCCAAGGGGGTCGAATACCATCCCGGCGCCAGCAGGGCTCCGATTACATTGGCATCCTTCGCGAGCAACGAGGTGACATCGTAGGTCTGATAGGTGACCCGCTCGCGATAGTCAGTCCATCCCGGGGCGAGCACGTCCTCACCGACACGCTTGCCGTTGAGGAATATCTCATAGGCGCCCAGGGCGGTCGCGTACAGGCGTGCCAACCTGACCGGCGCACTCACCGCAAAGGAGTGACGAAGCGCCTTCACTGAATCGGGTACCCAAGGATGGCCGAGCGGTTTGGCGTCCGGTCCGGGGGTTTGCTTCCACTCTTCCGCGGCATTCCAGTTCGTGTCGTTGAATCCCGGCTGCTCCCATCCCCGCGCCGGGGAATACGCGCACTTCCAACCAGGCTGGCTCGCAAACGTCGCGGTCGACCCGTCCGCGTACTCCACATAGAGCGTGGATATCATGGGCGGCGCCTCGTTCTTCGTTGCGGTGTAGCGCACGGTTTCGATCGCCAGCGTATTTGAGCCGCTTTTCAGATCGGATGTGACGTCGGCCCGAACGAACTTCTTCCATGGCATCTGGCGCCAGGCGGGGAACGGGTTTGCCTTCAGAACCTGCTTTCCGTTGATCCAGGCGGAGACGGAGTCCTGGCCGGTTGCGTTGAGGGTGGCATGGCTAACTGGCTTTTCGAGAGCAACGGTGGCACGGTATGCGATGTGAGACTCGGCGCCTGGCGCCGTCACCCGCGCTTCGGGCTCGGAACTCTGGATCCAGGCCGCGGGCGCGCGACGTACCGCAGCCTCCTCTTTTGTTTCGAATCCAATCCACGCTGCCTTCCAGTTGTTCTGGTTCAGGAGGCCTGTTTCAAACCAACTGCTGGCGGTGGAGTAAGGCTTTCCGTCAGCACCCCAGAGCCTGATCGACCAAAAATAGCGTGTGAAGGGCTTAAGAGCTGGCCCGGCATAGCGCACGTTCAATGATTCGGCGGACTGCACCCGGCCACTGGACCAAATGTCTGCCCGATGTTCGAGCATGTCGCGCGAGCTAGCCACGGCCAGTTCGTACGCGGTCTGGTGGGCTCCTTGAGCACTGTCAAACAATTGCCACGAGAATGCCGGGGCAAGATCATCGATACCCAGGGGAAGCTCAAGGTTGTCGACTTCGAGGTTCACAGGGCCGGGTTGCGCCATCGCCTGCGCAGAACAGGGGATCGAGGCAATTCCGACAGCCAAAAGGCTTGCTCCTAACAATCCAACCCATCTGCCTGATTGACCACTCATAGCCCTCTCCCATACTCGAATCCCGTTTTTGGGAATTGTTTGCCCTTCGAAATTAGGGAATGCGACGTGCACCTGTCAAAGACTTTCCGAAGGAACGGTGAGTGAGTTTTGCATTGCCCCGCTCGATAGAATTCAGGAATGGCTCTTCGCCTCTACGCCGCCACCACCAGCCAGGGGAAGCTGCGCGACTTTCGCACCGCGGCTGCGAAATACGCGATCGATATTGACGCTCTTCCCGGCCTGGAGTCTATTCCCGCTCCTGAGGAGACCGGGACGACGTTTGCCGAAAATGCACGGCTTAAGGCGGTCTACTACTCTGAATTCGCGCCAGACAAAATTGTGTTGGCTGATGACTCCGGACTGGAAGTCGATGCTCTCAATGGTCAGCCGGGGGTCCGGTCGGCGCGCTTCGCGGCCGACGCGGGCCTCAGGGACTCGCCCGACGCGGCTACGGACAACACCGACGTGTGGAACAACATCACGCTACTGCAGCGCATGGTCAGCGTGCCAGCGGACCAGCGTTCGGCCAGATACCGCTGTGTTCTGGTGGCGGCTCGGAACGGGCAGGTCATCGCGTCAGCAGATGGCTCGGTGGAGGGGGTAATCCTGGAAGCGCCACGGGGTACGGGTGGGTTCGGCTATGACCCGCTGTTTTACCTGCCCGACCTGGAGCAAACGATGGCGGAAATCGATCTGGAGACCAAGCTTTCGCTGAGTCATCGCGGCCGGGCCTTTTGGTCGTTGCTGCCCAAGCTGGGCCTGTGACGAGAATGACCGACAGACTCATGCTGGAGCTTGGGCGCATTTTGAATCGTGCGACAAGATCTCCGCTGATGAGGAAGTGAGGCGATATTCCGGAAGAGTCGGGCCGGACTCTTTCATCAAGTGCAACGGGCGAAGCCCTTGTGCTTGACGACACTTACGCGGTTTCCGAATAATGCAAAGGGTAACCTGCGTCCCACCTTCGTCTCTCAATCCGGAACGATCCGTTGCGCAGACCCGTCGCAACCAGCTCGAAGGAGCTCAAATCTTCATGGCAACTGCCCAAAATCCTGCCGCCCCCAAATTGCGGGGCGGGGTCCAGCCGCTTCGCGCCGGCCAGAGGAGCTCGTTCCTCTGGAGAAGGCTGCACTCGCTGCTCGGCATCATTCCGATTGGCGCATTTCTGCTCGAGCACCTGATCTCCAACTTCGAAGCGCTGAAGGGGCCGGTCGCTTACGCGCAGCAGGTGAAGTTCCTCAATTCCCTGCCGCTGGTGCGTGTGCTGGAGTGGACATTCATCTTCATCCCCATTCTCTATCACGGGCTTTACGGCCTTTACATCTGGCTCCGCGGAAAGTCGAATGTGGTCTATTACCCATACGCGGGTAACTGGCTGTATGTGGCGCAGCGCTGGACCGGCGGCATTGCCTTCGTTTACATCATCCAGCACGTGTTACGGCAGCGCTTCCTCGGAGCCGATCTACCCGACAACCCCGGCATGGCTTTTGCGAAAGTTCAGCATGAGCTCGCGAATCCGCTTTTGCTGGCGTTCTACGTTGTGGCGATGATCGCAGTCTGCTGGCACTTCGCGTACGGAATCTGGCTTTTTGCTGCCAAATGGGGCATTACGCCGGGTGAAACCGCGCGCCGGCGCTTCGGCTGGATCTGTCTGGTTTTCGGAGTGGCCCTGACGTTGTTCGGACTCGCGAGCATTTGGGCGTTTGTGGAGCCCAAATACCGGAACGCTCCGGATAACGTGCCCGTTACGCTCGTCGTGGCACCGATCACGGGTCAGTTGCATTGAACGAGGAGTTTCATGTCGGACGAGTCGATAAATCCGCGAATTGACTACAAAACGTTTCAGGAGATCATGCCCGAATTCGCCACGAGCATGGCAGGCATCACGCGCGCGCTCAAGCAGTCGGGTCTTGAGCCAGAGCTGCGCGAGCTGGTGAAGATACGGGCGTCGCAGCTGAATGGATGCGCATTCTGCGTGCAGTTTCATCTGAATGATGCGCGGAAGCTCAGAATTCCGGCGGCCAAGCTCGACTTGCTCTCCACGTGGCGAGATGCGGGCATCTTCTCTGCGCGAGAATGCGCGGCGCTGGAATGGACAGAGCGCCTGACGCTCATTGCCGCGCACCATGTTGATGATGTTGCGTATGCATCGGTGCGCGAGCACTTTGCGGAGCGCGAGGTTGGATTTTTGACGGCGGCCATCGCCCAGATCAATGCCTGGAATCGGGTGGCGGCGCCGTTGCGCTTCAGCCCTCCGATTCCACAAGAGGGCACCGAGAATGCGTCGCGGGCTGCGACGATTTTGCAGAATTGACCGGGATCGAGTTGGCGTCCCCGAAAGGATCCGTAAGGAATGGCATCACCAAGAATCATCGTGGTCGGCGGCGGACTGGCCGGACTCGCGGCGGTCATCAAGATCGCTGAGGCCGGCGGCAGCGTCGACCTGTTCTCGATCGTCCCGGTCAAGCGTTCTCACTCGGTCTGCGCGCAGGGCGGTATCAATGCCGCCAAAAACCTGAAGGGCGAGGGCGACACCACCGCCCAGCACTTTGACGACACAGTTTATGGCGGTGATTTTCTAGCGAACCAGACGCCTGTGAAGGCAATGTGCGAGGCTGCTCCCGCGATCATCGATCTTCTCGATCGTATGGGCGTGCCGTTCAACCGCACGCCGGAGGGCCTTCTGGACTTCCGCCGGTTCGGCGGAACGCTATATCACCGCACCGCGTTCGCCGGGGCAACCACTGGCCAGCAGCTTTTGTATGCACTGGACGAGCAAGTTCGCCGCTACGAGTCGGAAGGCAAGGTCAGGAAGTATGAAGGTTGGGAGTTCCTCTCGGCCATCCTTGATGCGAAGGGGGTGGCTCGCGGGATCACCGCGATGGACCTGCGCACGATGGAGGTACGGGCGTTCCCAGCGGAGGCGATCATTCTGGCGACGGGCGGCATCGGAGCCATCTTTGGGAAGAGCACGAACTCCGTGGTGTGCACCGGCTCGGCTCAGTCTGCCGTTTTCCAGCAAGGCGTGTACTACGCTAACGGGGAGTTCATCCAGGTACATCCGACGTCGATCCCGGGCGAAGATAAGCTGCGGCTGATGTCGGAGTCGGCTCGCGGCGAAGGGGGGCGTGTCTGGGTGCCGAAGACCCCAGGAGACAAGCGCCCCGTGAAGCAAATTCCGGAGTCGGAGCGCTGGTACTTCCTGGAAGAGTGGTATCCGAAGTACGGAAATCTTGTTCCACGCGATGTGGCCACCCGCGCGATTCACAAGGTGGTCTACGAACACGGCCTGGGAATCGATGGACAGCCGATGGTCTATCTCGACCTGACCCACATCGATCGCGAGACCCTTAACCGCAAGCTCGAGGGCATTCTGGAGATCTACGAGAAGTTCGTCGGCGAAGACCCGCGGGATGTGCCGATGAAGATCTTCCCTGGCATGCACTACACGATGGGTGGGATGTGGGTCGACAACAACCAGATGACAAATATCCCAGGGATCTTCGGCGCGGGCGAATGCGAGTATCAGTATCACGGTGCGAATCGGCTGGGTGCGAACTCGCTGGTCAGCTGCATTCACGGGGGGTTTGTTGCGGGGCCCATCGCGCTTAAGTACGCCAAGAACCTGCCTGGCGCCGAAGGCGACGGGGGCGCGGCTGCGGAAGTAACGCGACAGAACGAGATCAACAAGGCGCTGATCAATAATCAGGGCAACGAAAACCCCTTCCGCCTGTGGCGCGAACTTGGTCAAACGATGACGGAGCACGCTACGGTGATCCGTTACAACAAGGGCCTGAAGGAAGCAGACGCAAAGATTGTGGAGTTGATGGAGAGGTACGACAAGGTCAACCTCAGCGACAAGAGCCAATGGGCTAATACCAGCTTTGCGTTCGCGCGCCAGTTGAAGAATATGCTGGAACTTTCGAGGGTGGTTGTGCAGGGGGCGCTGCTGCGCGATGAATCGCGCGGCGCGCACTATAAGCCAGACTTTCCGGATCGCAACGACGAGAGATTCCTCAAGACGACTAAGGCGAGCTTCACGGGCGCTGTTGAGGGTCCGCGTTTCGAGTTTGAAGAAGTGGACACGCAGTGGATCAAGCCTCGGCCGCGACGGTACGACGCCGCGAAGTGATTCTGGGTGTGCGCGTCTGGTGGCAAACGGCTCGAGAAAACTGAAAGGTATCATGGCAAACAAAACGGTTCAATTCGAAATCAAGCGTCAGGCCGGCCCTGACGCGCCCGCGGTCTGGGAGAAGTTCGAGCTGGAATGGCGTCCGGGTATGAACGTTATCTCCTCGATGATGGAGATAGCCACAAATCCTGTGACTGCCGATGGCCGCGCGACCACGCCTATCACGTACGACTCCAACTGCCTGGAGGAGATCTGCGGCTCCTGCGCGATGCTGATCAACGGCAAAGCGCGCATGGCCTGCTCGGCGCTCGTGGATAATCTCGAACAGCCGATCAAGGTTGAACCGCTGAGCAAGTTCCCTCTGGTCCGCGATCTCTCGGTCGACCGATCTGTCCTGTTCCAGAACCTCAAGGCAGTCAAGGCATGGGTTCCGGTTGATGGCACCTACGATCTGGGCTCGGGTCCGCGCATGTTCCCGCAGGAACAAGAGGTTCGCTACCCGCTCTCGAACTGCATCTCCTGCACGTGCTGCATGGAGGTCTGTCCGCAGTTCAATGAGTCCACCGGGTTTGTGGGGGCGGCCACCATCGCTCAGGTAAAGCTCTTCAACATGCACCCGACAGGCAAAGTTCTAGCGGAGGAACGGCTGCGGGCGCTCTCCGGCGACGGGGGAGTTCAGGAATGCGGATACGCCCAGAATTGCGTCGAGGTATGTCCTAAAAGCATTCCGCTTACGGACGCGATTTCAGATGTGGGCCGCGACGTCCTCGTTCAGAAGGCGAAAGACATGCTGCGGGGCTAAGGACCAGCGATCGACCAGAACGACAGAAGGCCCGGGCGACCGGGCCTTTCGTCACTCTACGAGGGAAGTTAGATCCAAACCTTTGACTTCGCCGGTCCAGACATCCGTTCGTCTTCGTGCGGATACTCTGGGGGAACGCCGGCGCGATTCATACGAGCGTAGTTGGGAATCGCAGTCATGGCCGAGCCGTCGTTCCATTTACCGGTGATCACCATGACGCCGCCGAGCAGGTCTTCCCGCCACTCGGCGCTCAGGGGAGCATCGCCCAATTTGCGATCAATGTTTGAGTTGTCCGCCGCTTCGACGTTGTAGATCATCGGACCGTACTTGAGAGCAGTGTCGCCAAGATCGGCTTGGATGCGATCGTCCGGCGTGACGCGCTGCGGCTCCATCGGGAGTTCCATCTCGATCTGGTCGCCAGCCTTCCACTCGCGAGTGACGACAGCATAGCCCCTGCGGATTTCTGGAGTGATTTCTTTCCCATTAATTGATAAGCGCTTTACCCCGCGAACTTCCGGCGAGTCTTTGTAGAGCTTGCTCGTGGATCGGTCGGGGACTCGGACATACATCGAGAATGTCTTCGCCTCCTTCGGGTTCACGGTAATGACAATGCTTCCCTTCCAGGGATAGTCGGTTTTCTGAATGACCTCAACCTCTGTGCCCGCTACCTGGCCCACGTTGATTCGGCTGCCTACGAACATGTTTACGTAGAGCCCATCCTGAGATTTCACGTAGCTCCAGGTCGGAATCATCAGCAAGGTCCGGGACACGTTGCCCACGCAGCAGGGGCATACGTGCCACAACGCACGCTCCGTATTGACCAGGGGATTGGTGTAACAGTAGCTTTTTCCATCCAGGGCCACTCCACCCAGGAGTGCGTTGTACATGGTCTGCTCGTACAGGTCGGCGTACTTAGCATCGTGGTAGGCGAGGTTGAGCTTGTACTGGAAGAACACCAGCCCGCAACTCGAACACGTCTCGCAGTAAGCTTCATTGCGCAACGAGTAGTTTGGCCCGAACCCCTCGGAGGTTTCACCGCTGCCGATGCCGCCGGTCAGGTAGAACTTCTTGTTCACCATGTTGTCCCAGAGGGAGATCACCGCGCTCTGGTAGTCGGGGTCCTGGGTCTCCGCGGCGATGTCAGCCATGCCCGAATAGAAGTAGGTTGCGCGAACCGCGTGCCCGACTGCCTCGTATTGCTGGCCTGGCGGCAGATGGCTCTGGTCGTATTCCGAGCCACCTCGGCGCGAATCCAGCAGAAACTTAGCAAGAGCGATGTACGGGTCTCCTCGATGATGACCCTCCTGGTCGTTGACGAAACGGCCAAAGCGGACCAGGGCCTGTTCCATCTCCTGATGTCCGTCGAACCAGTCTTTCTTGCCGGGTCCTATGTTCGCAACCCAGCAGTCAGCCAGCTTCTTTGCACCGTTGTACAGCCGCTGATCCTTTCCCTCCGTCAGCGTGTAGTGGTTGATTGCGGACTCGATAAAATACCCTGCGGTGTATCCCTCATGATTGCCGCGATGGTCGGGTGACCAGCGCTCCGGCCACGATTTGCGATCGGCCAGTGTGTACGCCGTCTGCAGGTACCCATCGGGCATCTGGGCGCTGAGAATAATCGGAATCCAGCGTTCCAGGGTGGCGCGCATCTTCTGCTGCGCAGCGAGGATGTCCGGATCTCCCTGGGCATCGACCATCAAAGCAATGCACATGGACTCGACGGTCTGATGTACCCACGCATTCGAGAAGACGTACCCTTTGTGCAGACCGTGGGGTTCACCGCGGTTGGCCTTGCCTGCCTCAATGAAGTTGTCAATGCCTCCATCACCGCGCATGACAGGGATGTCAGTTCGCTCGCACATCGCGATGCAGTGGGGAATCCAATTGACGATGAGCGTCTTCGCCCGCTCCTTCCAAAACGGGCTGTCGATCGTATACCTCCGCGTGTAGACCACATCGAGGCGATCTCGGGGCGGCTTCGCCTCCACGTGCACTCTGATCGGCTCTGAACCAACCTTCGATCCCGATGCGCCTAAAGAAAGCACGTAGTCGCCCGGGGCCGCGAAGGTAGCCGTGGTGATCGCCGCGGCTGCATCCTGAAACGTCACGGCGCCTGGTCCGGATACCTTGTTCCAGCGCGTCACGTTCGCGGGCGAGTCCTGGAGCCAGGTGGCTTTGCCGGCGAGGTAGGTCTTGCCGCCCATCACGACGGAACGATCGACGCCCGCGTCGACGAGGGGAGGAATCGTGGGGATAGATCCGTGGTTGAACACCCTCCACTCCAGGATCCCCGCCGGTTTCCCCTTCTGCGGGACTACTTGGAGCCGCAATCGGGTAGTAGTGATCGGATCGAAGGTTGTCGCGTTGAATGCGTCCGGCAGCGCGCCAAGCCCTTTAGGGTTTTCAACCGGGACGAACTCCCCTCCTGTCCAATACAGGACGCGATAGTCTGCGGGGGCAAGCATGTGCGGCCACTCGGCGCCGGGAAGGTTTGCAGGGGTCGGACGATCGAGCGCCCAGTAGACTTCAATCTTATCGATGCTGACTGCCTGGCTCCACTCATACTGGACCCACGGCTTGCGGCCGTTATCAGCTCGATCAGGCCACAGGGCATAGCGGCCATGGCTGCGGTCGAACGAGTCGGCAGGCAGAAACCCGTCGTTCAGTGAGCCGATCTTGTTCTCGCTTGCGATCGCCACACTGGAGGGGACGGCAACGCGGGCTAAATTGACTGTAGCCTGAGTTCCTTGCGCCGATGCTACTGGCTCTCCCAAGATACCGATGACAGTCGCTCCAGCAAGCCCGGTTACAAATTCGCGGCGACTTGGAGAAGCCAGAAACTCCTGACTTTGCTTGGGTCGGCCTTGGCCTGTGTCATGCAGTTTCCGCTTCATACCTTGCCCCGTTTCTCTACAAATCGCTCGCTCGTTTTGACCCGCAATGATAATTGAAGTCATCTGAGGGTCGCAACGGATAGCGTTTACTCGAAGAGCGGCGCCAGGCACCAGGCAATCTCTCCTATCGGTATAGACGAA
Source organism: Acidobacteria bacterium AB60 (assembly GCA_008682415.1). Classification (GTDB taxonomy): domain Bacteria; phylum Acidobacteriota; class Terriglobia; order Terriglobales; family Acidobacteriaceae; genus Telmatobacter. The sequence goes on from VANK01000001.1 coordinate 862,081, forward strand.
GGCTCATGTGCTCCCACGACGTGCGACGTCGCGCATTATGAGAAAATGATTTCTCGATCCCGCGCGCAGGAATTGCAATGGCTACAAGGAAGCTGAAACCGAAGTCAGCCTCTGCTGGGAAGACAAGACGCATGGATATTAACGCGGTGGCCAAACTGGCCCGCGTATCCATCGCCACGGTGTCGCGCACCATCAACCATGTGCCCACCGTCAATGCGCAGATGGCAAAGCGGGTATGGGACGCGATTCGCGAGCTAAACTACTTTCCGAACACCCAGGCGCGCGCCCTTGTGTCGGGCCGAAGCAAGTTGCTGGGTCTCGTCGTTTCTGAGATCACCAACCCGTTCTTTCCCGAGCTGATCCAGGGATTTGAGGACGTTGCCGTCGAAAGCGGATACGAAATTCTCGTCAGTTCCACGAACTACGATCCAGATCGCATGGCGCTTTGCATTCGCCGCATGCTCGAGCGCAATGCGGAGGGTGTCGCCATCATGACGTTCGGCATCGAAGAACCTCTGCTCGATCAACTCACGATCCGCAACGTTCCCATCGTCACGGTCGACGTGGGTCCAGACCGTCCCGGGTTCAGCCTCCTCAAGGTGGATTATCGGCATGGCATTCGCCAAGGCGTACAGCATCTGGCTGCGCTCGGACATCGGAAGATCGGATTCATCTCCGGCCCCAAGCGGCTGCACTCCGCGCAATCTCGGCTGAGCGCGTTCAACAGCTCACTGGCAGAGTGCGGAATTGCCCCGGACCCAGCGTGGCTCGTGGAAGGCGATCACACGCTCGAAGGCGGGATTGCCGCAATGGAGAAGATCCTGGGAGGGGCGAAGCGGCCTACGGCGATCATGTGCTCCAACGATATGACGGCAATTGGCGTCCTGCATAAACTCTATCGTTCAGGGCTGCGAGTTCCGGACGATCTTTCCATCATTGGCTTCGATGACATTCACATGGCCATGACCACGATCCCGCCGCTCACGTCGATTCATATGTCCCGCCATGCGCTTGCGCGCGCGGCTGTGCTAGCGCTGCGTTCGCACCTTGAAGGTTCCGAGCCGGTCCGCGAACGCAATATCGATACCCACCTGGTTGTCCGCGAGACCACCGGATTTCCACATGGCGCGATGCAGGATCTGCCCATATCCACAAGAACAAGACCGGTGATTGCCCGCAAAAAGTAGTCGGCCTTCTCTCCCTCCGCCCAACACAAAGCAATCGGCTTTCCCTGAGCCTTCCATCGGCCGGGAATTCCGCGGGGCGGCATCCTCGGGGCTCCCTTGTTCAACCCGCTTTTCGAGACTGCAATTCGATCGAAACCGGCCGCATCCCCCAAGGCACCGTCCATTTGCGGACAGAGCCCTGAAGAAATGAACACTCTGGCACGGTCAAAACGTCACGCTGTCATCGCAGAATGTGGAACTTAGGGACGGGATGCGGTGGCTGGCGAGATGCAGAAGGATAAGGAACAGGCGACCTACTTCGACGAACGGCAAGCCTGAGTATTCTCGGCACTTCTGGAGAGGGGTCACCGGGTGCGCGGTCATCTGGCGGATTTTCACAAGGAAGATTGAACAGGAGCGCAGCATGCGGACGGTTTTGCAGGATCTACGGTACGCAGCACGGCAGCTTTCGAAGATGCCCGGGTTCTCGTTGACCGCAATCATCTCGCTGGTGCTGGGAATCGGAGCCACAACGGCGGTGTTCAGCGTGGTATACGCGATCGTGTTCGATCCCTACCCCTATGCGAATTCAGACCGGATGGTCCACATGCGGATGCTGCAACAGGACGGTCAGAACCGGGGCTTCGGACTGACCGGGGGACAGTGGCAGAAGATTCGCCAATCGCCTGTCGTCGAGGACGCGTTCCTGACCGATGGGACATGGAGCCTAACCATGACCAGCGGAGATTTGCCGGAAAATGTGGAGACAGACTACGTGAGCACAAACATGTTCAGTTTCATGGGAGTGCCCGCATTTGCCGGCCGCAATATCCAGCCATCCGACGGAATTGACGGACAAGATCCGCAACCTGTCGTTGAGCTGAGCTACAAGTTCTGGCAACGCCATTTCAACGGCGATACAAGTGTCATCGGCAAACAGATCAAACTGCTGCAGAACACATACACCGTCGTCGGGGTTGCGCCTCCCAGGTTTACCTGGGACGATGCAGACGCCTATGTACCCAAAAAGATAACCCAGCAAACCGCACTCTCCTACTACGTGGGTGTGCGGCTGAAGCCCGGAGTGACGCACGCGCAGGCCAACTCTGCGCTCTCGCCGCTGATCGAGCAGTTCCGGAAGGAGACGCCCACCCACTTCCCGCAGGGGAACTTTCGTTTCACAGTAGTTGGCCTCAACGACGATTTCATGCATGATATCGGCGGCACACTCTACCTCATGTTCGGATCTGTTGCCTTGCTGCTTTTAATCGGCTGCGGGAATGTCTCGATATTGCTGCTGGCCCGCGCAACCGCGCGGCGGAGTGAATTCGGGGTACGATCCGCGGTGGGAGCAAGTCGCAGCCGGATCGTCCGGCAACTGCTGACGGAAGCGCTGTTGCTGTCGTTGACCGGAGCTGCTTTAGGAGTGCTGCTGGCGTGGAAAGCAATCGGTGTGATCGTCGCCAACCTGCCTGAGTTCTCGTTCCCGCACGAGGCGGCAATTCACTTGAATATTCCCGTACTACTCTTCAGCGTGTGCGTTGCGGTGGGTACGGGAATCCTGTTCGGGCTGTGGCCGGCGCTGGAGCTCTCGAAGCCGGACATCGCCAAAGCGATCCAGGCCAACTCGCGAAAGACCACTACTGGAGTGCGGGGCAAAAAGCTGCATGCCAGCTTGATCGCAGGACAGATCGCGCTCACCTTGTTGCTCTTAGCGGGGGCAGGCGCTGCGATTGAAGGGTTTTTGAAGTTGGCCAACCGGCCACTTGGTTACGATCCTCATAACGTCATGTCCGTGGGCATTCCCATTCATGAGGGGACACACACGAAATGGTCCGAACGCGCTCCGTATGTCGAAAAGATCTTTGAGGCCATTCGCCAGGTGCCGGGAGTGTCTACGGCGGCAGTATCGCTGAATGCGACGCCGCCCGAAAACGGGTTCCAGACGCGGTTCGAAGTTGTGGGGAAGCCTTCGCAGGAATCGCTGTCGACACGCGTCAACATGGTGAGCCCCGAATACTTCTCGCTGCTCGGGGTTCCGTTGTTGCAGGGACGGTTGTGGGACGCGGATGAGAACCACCAGGGAGCAGCGCTTACGGTGATCAACCAGACGTTCGCCAAGCGGTACTTCCCGAATGGCGACGCGATTGGACACTCCATCAAGCTGCCTGAAGCGACGGAGGTTCCGCCTTACCGGTTGGTCTCGCCGGCGGCGAGCGGGCCGGTATTGATTGTGGGAATCGTTCGCGACAAGCTCGACGACGGCATGGCACGCCCCATCGTGCCGGAGGCGTTTGTCCCCTACCCATTCGTCATGGGAATGTACGCGCAGGTGTTGGTGAAATCGCAGGAGTCGCCAATGCGTCTGCTCCATGCCATCCAGGAAGGAGTAGGGTCGGTGGATCATACTCAGCAGACGAATCCACGTGTCCGGGACCTGGACCACTGGATTCAGGAGACTCCGGAGTGGGCGCGCGGGCACCTGGTGGCGTGGCTATTCGGCGGATTTGCTGGCCTGGCGCTGGCGCTGGCAGCCGTGGGGCTCTACAGCGTCGTCTCGTATACGGTGGCACAGCGGACGAATGAACTGGGGGTACGGCTGGCGCTGGGGGCACCACGGCTGCACATTCTTCAATTGGTGCTTCGCGCAATGGCGGGTGCCGTCGGGATGGGCACCGCACTCGGCCTGACGCTGAGCTTTGCCCTGAGTCACCTTATGTCACGCTGGTCGCCTGAGAGCCAGGCGAGTTCGCGCGATCCACTGTTGATGCTGGTAGCAGCCAGCACGTTGATATTCGTGGTCCTGCTCGCGAGCGCCATTCCCGCGAAGCGAGCGGCGGCGACTGATCCCCTGGTGGCAATTCGCTATGAATGATGACGGACGCGCTGACTTATGCTCTTAACGTAGCCCGGTGTGGAGATAGGCCAGGAGCGCCGACATCTGCTCTTGTGTAAAGCGGCCCGCAAAGGCAGGCATCATTCCCTTGCCGTAGAGAATAACCTTCTGCACTTCGGCATCATTCGCAGGAGCTCCGCTGGGAAGAGCCGTGTGGCGAAAGATCTCGTGCAAATCGGGCGGGACCTTCTTCAACGCAAGATCATTGTCACGATGGCAGTGCGCACAACGCCCTTCGTAGAGAGTGCGCCCCTCCATCTGCTGCTCGTTCAGCGACGCTGGCCTGCAGCCGGAAAAAGCGAGCGCCATGGCAAACGCGCTGCTGACACCCAAACGCATGGATTTCATTGTGAACGCCGCCTGCCACAGCCCGCAACCGACGATGGTAGCGGGCTGCTGCCGAACGGGTGCGCTATTTCGAAATGACGCCGCAGGCGATGCGGTCGCCGGAGTTCCCTGACGGATCATTGGCCAGGTCATCAGGCTTGGCGTGAACGACGAGAGCGGTTCCGCCTTCCGGCAGGAGTGAGTTCGCTCCGTCGCCGAGGGTCGCCCCCGGGATCATGAAGCTAAGCTTACCCTCTCCTTTGTCATTCACAATGAGGTTCGGCAAATCGCCAACATGTGGGTGCGGCTCTTGCGAATTGTGAATCCCATGATGCGCGCTCGTGGGATTGAAATGACCACCGGCGCTGGTAAAACCAGGACCTTCACACTTCCCGACTGTGTGGATATGGATGCCGTGCTCGCCGGGAGTGAGTTGAGAAACGTTGACCGTGACCTTTACGCCATTCTTCGATTGGCTGAAGGTGGCATGCCCGATACTGGTTCCCTGCGCATTTGCAATATCGGCATGTGCAGTTTTTGGGGCTTGCGCAAAGCCGGGAGCGGTGAGCAGCAGTGCTGTTGCGAGAAGCGCCAAATGAGCTCTCCCACCGATCTTAGGTTGCATTTCCATTGGACGATTCATCATTCGAGTCGGTATTCCTCCGAGTAAATTGGGTGTCGGGAATCATGAACCAAGGAAGATCAGAACAGGCGAGAGCGGAGCGAGTACGAGCATCTCGCTGACGTTGGTTATGCTTATCCCATGATACTGCCTTCGCTCGAGCGCATTCATGAGGCGCAAAATCTTTTGCATCGCTTCATGCAGCCAACGCCGCAGCATACCTGGCCGCTGCTAAACGAACGCCTGCAAGCAGAGGCATGGGTCAAGCACGAGAATCACACAGCTGTTGGTGCCTTCAAAATGCGAGGCGCACTGGTGTACATGGCTTGGCTGCTGGCAGCCAGGCCTGGCGTGCAAGGGGTAGTGGCCGCCACTCGCGGCAATCACGGACAAGGAGTAGCCATGGCAGCACGGCTCATGGGGATACAATCCGTGATCGTTGTTCCCCGCGGCAACAGCAAAGAGAAGAACCGTGCGATGAAGGCGCAAGGGGCCGAATTATTGGAACATGGATATGATTTCCAGGAGGCGCTGGAGTATGCGCGCGGTCTGGCGGCGGAACGTGGACTGGTGATGGTGGACTCGTTCCACGAGCGGCTTGTCATGGGGACAGCAACATACGCGATGGAGTTCTTTCAAGGCGCCCCGGAGATGTCGCGAGTCTATGTGCCTATCGGGCTCGGGTCTTCCATCTGCGGGATGTGCGCCGCGCGAAATGCCCTCGGCCTAACGACCGAGGTGGTCGGCGTGGTTGCCGCAGGATCCCCTTCGTACGCGCTCAGCTTTTCGCAGAAGAGGGTCGTCGAAGCCCCATCTGAAACCCGCATTGCGGATGGCCTGGCATGCCGAATGCCTGATTCGCAGGCCATGGAAGCAATCTGGGCGAACGTTGCTCGCGTCCTCATGGTGACGGACGATCAGATCGAAGAAGCGATGCGTATTTACTTCGAGGACACGCACAATGTTGCAGAGGGAGCCGCAGCGGCCGCTCTCGCAGGGGCATTGTCGGAAATTCAGTCGCACGGCGAACGTATTGGAATCGTACTCACTGGCGGGAATGTGGATAGCAGCGTGTACCAGAAAATACTTGATCAAGGCGGTGAAGGCGGGGATGACTGATCCGGCAGATGAGAATCTAACACCCTTGGCGCACGCCGCACAAAACCGCTGCTTCGGTTGCGGGCGAGCAAATGCAGTTGGCTTGCGTCTCGACTTCTTTCTAAGTGAGGACAAACGCGTGGTCTGTCTCCCACAAGTGCCCGATAGCTACGAGGGGCCACCAGGATACGTACACGGAGGAATCATCGCCACTCTGCTCGATGAGGCCATGAGCAAAGCGGTGCGCTCCCATGGGCTGGTAGCGATGACGCGGCACATGGAAGTAGACTATCGGCGGCCCGTCAAATCAGGGACACCGCTCCGTCTCGAAGGGAGCCTAACCAACAGCCAAGGACGTAAACACTGGACCGAAGCCAGAATATTGGACGCAGCGGGCGTGACCCTGGCGACGGGAAAGGGTCTGTTCGTCGAAGTAGCTACGAATCAGGGAGGCACAACCCCGACTCCCGTCGGTCGGGGCTAAGTGCACCCTCGCAGGTAAAGTCACCCCCGACATCTGTATTGGAGTACGACTCCGATACTCCCCGAGGGATGCACCAGGGGCTCAATTCACAACCTCACGGACGGCTGTTCTGGTCAATGGATCATCTGGATGGTTTCCTGAGTGATTGTGTCGAATGTGGTGATGGTCTTTGAGTTCGCCTCGAAGGCACGCTGCGCCATAATCAGTGCGGAGAACTCCCCTGAGATGTTGACATTCGAGCCTTCAAGGGCTCCGTTCTGGATCGTGCCCAGGCCCGCGCTTCCGGATGTGCCGACGGCGACTGCGCCGCTTGCCAGAGTCGCGCTGTAATTACCGTCCCCGAGAGCTTTCAATCCCTGCGGATTGGTAACATTTCCGAGCGCGATTTGGCCGACGTTCAGTTTCTGCTGATTAGAAAACGTCACCGTCACAGTACCATCGGAACCAATTGAAAAGTCCTTATATTGCCCGCTGGCGTACCCATCCTGGATGGGAGATGAAACTGCCGACGTCGCAGCGACCTGCGAGATGATTGGGGTTCCCGCGCTACTCATAAGATTCCAGGAGATCGCCAGGTTGTTCGCCTGGTCGGTTAGGCCATTGAACACCAACGGAATCGAGGAGACCTGACCGGGAGCTGTTCCAACCGCAGCCCCGTTCACAGTAGAGAGGTTGCCATTCGCATCAAAGGCCATCGTCCCCGTAACCGGACTGAGCACTCCACCCGTGTCGGCAGCCGGAAGTGCTACCGAATAGCTCCACGCGTTGACTCCAGTCTGGGTATAAGTGATCGTGGCTGTGTGCATCTCTCCAAGCGAGTCAAATACGTCGATCGTCGCTGGAAAAACGGCGTTATTCCCCGAAGAGTCAAGCGTGGTGGTCATGCTCAACGAAGTTGTCGCCTTCGGAGACAACACCTGGCCGATTGGAAGATTGATGGGGGCGATCGGCGCTGCTGTATTGACCACCCCATTTTTCGCCGGATATCCCATGACGCTCATCCCATTCGCTGTAATGAGATTGCCGGCAGAATCGGTGCTGAAATGACCGTTCCGCGTGAGGTACGAGCCGGCGGAATTACTTACCATGAAAAAGCCATTGCCCTGCAGAGCGACATCGGTGTTTACCCCAGTCGCATTAGGAGTTCCATTGGAGAAATCGGTCGTGATCGTGGCGATCTTCGTGCCTGCTCCAGTTTGAATGGGATCTCCTGAGCCGGTCGCCCCGATCTGCTGATAGAAGAGATCGGAAAACGTGGCCGACTGCGATTTGAAACCCGTTGTGCTCATGTTTGCGAGGTCATTGGCGATCGTGTTAAGCGAGGTGGAATCAGCGTTTAATCCAGTAAGTGGGATGAAGAAGCTGGCCATTGGAGGACTCCTATCGAAGAAGAAAGACTGGGTTACAAACTCGGTCTGACGCTCTGGCTTTGCGGATGCACGGATTGCCTAACGCTCTGCACCGACGAAAGTGCGGGAAGGCTCACGTGGTCGCCACCAGCAGGTTCCATGGGATGTGCAAGCTTGCTCGAAACGATATCGGCTGCAGCTGTACCTTGACCTTTCTGGAGGCTAAGATCCGAATTGGCATCCTGCCCGCCCAGATCCTTGGTGAGCGTCTCGTTGATGCTGATCAGCTGTTGCAGACTGTTCACCTGCACGAGTTGGTTGATGTACTCGGTTGGATCGGTGTTGGCCGTTGGATCCTGGTTCTTCATCTCGGTCACCAGCAATGTGAGGAAATCGTTCCCAGAGATCGCCGCAGTCGTGCCTTCATCCGTACTCGACGGTCGGACAGCATCGAAGGAAGCGGGCGCTCCAGAAGCAAGCGAGGTTGCGTAACCCGGGTGATTCCAAATTCCAGTTGTCGCCATGGATCCTCCTGCCGTTTGATTGCGGTTTGGTGGCCGATCACGCGACCACCGACAAGTGAACTCCTATTCCATTGAATGCCAGCCCCGTTAAACTCGCGTGCGGGCCATTGGGACCGTTTGCCCGCCTCATCGCGAGCGGGCCCGGAGCCTCAAGGTCCCGGCCCGGCTGCCTCGCATTGGGTTCCGGTCGGCCCTCATGTTGACCACTCATCGAACGATCAAAAGATGAGCCGGCCGAGATGGAATCTTCTGCTGCGGGCGCGACTGTCACCGTTGCGCACTGATTATGGTGTTCGGCAAGGAACGCGTTGAGGCCCTGCAGATCGTTGCCCAAAGCCGAGGCGGCTTCAGACGAACTTGCCAGGAGCGAGGCGTGCACCCCCGAAGCGTTTGCCTCCGCGCGAACGCCCACCCAGCCTAGTGATGGATCAAGATAGCCGGCCTCCGCGCGGTGCGAATTCAGATGAATCCAGGTAGTGGTTTGTTCCGTTGCCGCCCCGTCGAGTACGGCAAAGGCATCGCGCCCCGCTCCCGGACTTCCTAAGGGATGGAGAACCGTTACGGGCGGAAGAGCAGCTCCGGCTGCCGGTCCGTGCGAGGGAACTGCTATCGACGCTGCGCCCTGTCCCGCACCATGGGCGGGAGGGTTGGCGACGGGAAAAGGCGCGGCGCTGCGCAGCGGCGGCGGTGAAGGCTTTTCCCTCGGCTTGTCAGCCTTGTCCCGAGTGAGCCTTGTCTCAAGGTCCGGCGATGTTACCGTGTGGCCTTGCGGGGGGTCAGCTCGAAGGAAATCTACCAATCCGTCGGGCGGTCCCGCATGCTTCAGATTAGGACCCTGGATTGGGGATTCTTGAGAGATGCTTGGCGTTGTCGCTCCACCGACCTTTGAGAATTCATTTCCCGAGCCTTGCTTGAGAGGCAGCGGCTTGCCTTCCCAGTCAGCGAACGGAGAGCCCTCACTCTGAGTCACGGAGATTCTGGCAGCGACAACCTCCGCGGCGGGAGGTTGCTTTCGTAAGCCAACCTCAAGACCGTCAGGGGTGATTTGAACAGGTAAAGCCGGGGTCGGGATGGGAGCCGGATCCAGATGAGCGGAAAGTTTACTAGGTACAGCGTCGCGCAAATCCCTGGGCCGCTCCTCCCCGCGTGCTTTGTCTCGCGTTGACGAGCTTTTTACATCCTTCGAGAAAAGGGGGGCAGACGTTTTGTGACGCGGTCCTTTCGTCGCAGGGATGAGCCCCGGATCCGCCACCGGAGGTTCGATTGCATCCGCCCCAACGAGCAGCGTAACCGTGCTAGCCGCATACCTGGAATCTTGTTGCTCGGTAACCGTTAACCCGAAGGAAGGTGAGCGCACTCCTGTGTCATCCCGGACCTCGGAGAGGATCTGCCGCAGACCTTCGCTAAATCCGAGAGGAAGGTCGGCGTGCTCTCTCGGAGAAACCGAAACACCCGCTCCTGGAGTCGCATCACTCGTGGCGGTCTCTATCGGCAGTGAAGGATTCAGCTGCATGTCTCCAGGAAGGTGCATCTGCTATGCCAACCTTCGACTCTCTTGGGTTAGAGAGTTGTCACAAATACGCTTCTCCCGGATTCAGGTTTGCGAGATTCTCCGGATCATCAATCTTCGAGGCAAGATATATCCGAGCTGAGGTCTGGAGGGTGCGCAGGTGCGGGGTTCTGCAGACCTGGTTCCGCAGAGCGCGCCTGATGGTAGAAGCGAGAACCAAAATCCTCGTCCAAAGACTGCTGGACACGCCGAATTGCGTTACGGGATGCCCGAGCTTCAGCTGCCTCGATGAGAGACTGCGCCTGCCTTCGCTCGATCCGTTTAGCGAGGTATCTCTGCCGTACCTCACCCAGGGCTCGCTGCGCTTCCTCCACGTGAGATAAAAGGACGGCGGCACGCCGAAGTCCGGCTTCTATTTCGACTCGAGCGGCAATCTTGTCTGCGATGTCTCCTGAGCCAAGCTGATCGAGCAGGAGTCCTTCTCCCGCAACTTTGCGCGCGTTCGCCGCGCTGAGAGCTTCTTCCAGAGCTCGCAATTCGCTTAGGGCGGATTCCAGAGTGGCGCGATGTTGCTCCTCTTCGATCTCCCGGATGCGGAGAAGTCTGGATAAAGCGGGCGAGAGAGACATCAGGTCACACTATCGTTGCGAGAGCAGAAAGAGCGCTCAATGTCTTCGGGAACGTAACCCGCTCGCCTGCATCTTGAACCAGAAACCGACGGATGGAATCGCGCGCTTGAATGGCCCGATCAAGCTCATGATCCGAACCGGGCTTGTAGGCGCCGATTCGAACCAGATCCTCAGAGTGCGCGTAGACAGCCAGGAGCCGCCGGATGAGGGCTGCGTGCTCGCGGTGCTCCGTGTCGCTAACGGACGGCATCAAACGGCTGATCGAATCGAGAATCGCAATCGGGGGGTACCAACCCTCGGCCGCCAGGGCTCGCGAGAGGATCACATGTCCATCGAGTAGCGACCGCACCGCATCCACCAGGGGATCCTGCTGATCATCGCCTTCCATCAATACCGTATAGAGTGCCGTGATGGATCCGGCGCGGAATTGCCCGGCCCGTTCGACGAGTCGAGCAAGGCGACTGAAAACGGACGGAGTATAGCCCTTCGCGGTGGGCGGTTCACCGGCCGCTAGCCCGATTTCTCGGGCAGCCATGGCAAAACGAGTCAACGAATCCAGTACGAGTAGAACGTGCTTCTCCTGGGCAGCGAAGTACTCGGCAACTGCCGTGGCGGCGAGAGCCGCACGTATCCGGAGCAAGGGACTCTGGTCCGACGTGGAGACAAAGACGACAGAACGAGCCCGGCCTTCCGGCCCGAGGGCATGATCGAGGAACTCGCTTACTTCGCGGCCCCGCTCGCCTACCAGGCCCACGACGGTAACGTCCGCCTCTGTGTTGCGTGTGATCATCCCGATGAGGGTGCTTTTGCCGACGCCGGATCCGCCGAAGATGCCCACACGCTGGCCCCGCCCTATCGTCAATAAAGCATCCAGAGCGCGTATGCCCGAACCAAGAGCAGTTCGAATTGGTACGCGATCGAGCGGTGCCCTTATCTTGGCTTCGAGCAAACGGGTAGAGTCTGCCGCATATCCGGGCGAGCCATCGAGGGGATGCCCGTGCGCATCAAGTACTCGACCAATCAGCCCGGTCCCTACTTCCACCTCGGGCATCCTGCCGCAGGCCGATACAACATCCCCGTAACGGATTCCCTCCGCGCTGCCCACCGGCATGGTAATTACACGCGGACCGCGGAATCCGATGACCTCCGCGGGATGCCTGCCCCCGCACTGATCGAGAATCTCGCAACACTCTCCCACCGCGGAAACGGGTCCCGCCGATTCTACTGTTTGTCCGACCGACTCGAGTACCTGCCCCTGCCACCGCCAAGGCTGGGTCCGCATAAGCCTCTGGAAATAAGAACCAAGAAACTCGTTCATCTCCCCGCTCCCGCATTCCCCAGTTCCAACGCGCCCTCCGGATGAGAACAGCCGGGGCGGTCGAAGAATCCTCGCTCGATCTCGTTGAGTTGCGCTCGCAATCCCAGATCTGCTGAACCAAGTCCCGTCTCGAGTACACACTCCCCCAGACGCATGCCCGGTTCGGATTGCACCTGGGGCTTGGCTGCGATGTTAGGCAGCAAAGCGATCGACTCCCGCCAAAGTTCAGCTTCGGCAGCAGGTACGCGAAGCGTCGCCTTCGTCGGCGTGGTGAGTTGGCCAAGAGCTACGCGTACTGCCCCGGTCAAGAGCAGTGGATCCATCTGCGATTCTCGGCGCAGAATCCGCGCCGCGACCGCAAGCGACAGCTTCACTACTTCCTTTTCAACTGCCTGCAGATATCGGTCGCGCTCCTGTGCGAATGCGGTGGCAAGCTGTTCGAGCTGCTGAGCAACCTGCTTCCGTATTGCGGTAAGCGCATCGCGCTCCTGAACCCGGCCTTGTTCGATACCCTGGCCATAGCCCGCCTGAAAGCTTCGGCGGGCTTCCTCAGCAAGCCTCTCGTCCATCTCTGCAGGATGCTCCACGCCCATCTGCGTGTCTCTTTCGCTCAAGCGCCGAACGGTCTCCTCGTCCTCCCCGGAGTTTTTCCCCCCTCCCCAAAGCTCCCATGCGGGAATCGAACAGTCCTCAAGCTGCGGATAGGATACGGCCTCAATGACTTCGAGCCGCGCATTGGGCTTCCCTGATCTGTGCACTTCCCCTCCCTCCTGGATCCGCCGTTACTGCCGAACACAACCAGAATCAAGCGAGCATCTCATCTCCGGATTCGAGCTTCAGGATCACCTTGCCTTCGGCCTCGAGCCGTCTCGCCAGATTCAGAATCTCCTGCTGGGCTTGCGCCACTTCCCGTGACCGGACCGGCCCCAGCACCTCCATGTCCTCTTTCAACATCTCCACGGCGCGCGAGCTCATTGCCTTGAAGATCTGCGCCCGCAATTCCTCATTGGTGCCGCGCAAGGCCAGTGCCAGTTGCCGCTTGTCAACACCCGATACGATCTCCCGGATCGTTGCAGCTGGTACGGTGACCAGGTCCTCAAACGTAAACATCAGATTCCGGATACTCAGCGCAAGCTCCGGCTGAGCATTTTCGATCGTCTCCAAGATATGCTTCGACTCTTCTGCATTGAGACGGTTCAGCAGGTCGGCCACGGCTTTGAAGCCCGAGTAGCTCTTGCGCCCCGTGTCGCCCATGCTCTCCAAACGGCGGTGGAGAATCTGCGCCACCTTCTGGGCCATCTCTGGGGAAAACTGCCGCATCTCCGCCAAGCGCTGAACGGAGACGACCTTGTGCTCCTCGGTCAAGCCGTCCAGCACCTGCGAGGCCCTGCGCGGATCGAGGTGGGCGAGCACCAGGGCAATCGTCTGAGGATGCTCGCCATCCAGCAACTTCGCCAACTGCTGTGGGTCGGTGTTCTGCAGCTTGGCCAGGTTTCCGTGCGCCTCCTCCTGGGAGTGACGTACCATCGCCAGCAGGTCCTCGGCCCGTTGCTTTCCGAATGCCTCAACCAGAAGACGATTAGCATAGTCCAACCCTCCGTGCGCCATGAAGTGCTGCGTCTCAAGCAGCTGCCAGAACTCCTCAACAACTTCAGAGCTTATCTCCGGTGGCACCGTGCCTAGATCGGCAAGTTCCTCGGTAAGGCGTTGAACGTCCGCCTCTGGGAGGGTGCGCAGTATCTCCTTCGCGAGGTCCTCGCCCACGGCGACCAGCAGGATAGCGGCTTTACGCAAGCCATCGACCTGAGCCGTGCGGTGCGGTCGTGCTCCGAATTCGCTGTTCTCCGCCATCTTGACCCTGGCGCGCCCCTTCGAACATACCCGAGGACCGTCGCCCTGCTATTCGGAATGGATCCAGCTCTGCAGCAAACGCGAGCTCTGCGCTGGGTCCCGTTTCAGATGCTCCGCAACCTTCTCGAACACCTGCTGGGTGTGCGGCCTCTGTGACTCGGGCAACGGTGCGTCGGCTGGCAACTGAGGCGCCGCGTCTGCCCGCGGTAGCTGCCGTCCCGGCCCCTTAGGCCCTGACGGAGACCACACGCGCTTGAGAGCGGGTCGCACGCCAAAGAGGATGAGGGCCATCACGCCGGCAAAAAAAGAGCAATACTTCATCAATTCGGGCGCTCGCTCCACCTCCCGCAATGCTCGCGCAAGAGGTGACTCGACGACCGATGATCGGTTTTCATCGAAGGCGATATTCTGAACCGCAAGCAAATCACCCCGCGATGCATCGAAGCCCACCGCAGCCTGCGCCAGCGTATTCAGGTCGCGCAGCTCCGTTGCAGAACGCGGTTGCCATACAGCCGCTTTGCCCTTCACCGCTGCCTGGATCATGCGGTCATTCACCACAATCGCAGCCGTAAGGCGTCGCACGCGTCCCGGATTCTGCTGGATGTGGCGCACCGTCTTCGAGACGCCATAGGTACTTGATTCGCTTTTCGCACTCTGCGGAGGTGTCGATGGCGGCGGATAGACAGGGAGCGATTGCGCATTCGGAGCATTCGACGCGCTTCCCGGGACTCCGGCTGCGACGGCTTGGGCGCCTGCGGTCTCCTCCCTGCGCTCCATCGACAATGTGGCGCTTTGATCGGGGTCGTACGTCTCTTCGGTCTGATCCGTGACAGCGTCATCGTATTCCACGGTGACGGAGGCGCGCACGTTGCCTGCGCCTGTCACCGGCTCCAGCGTCGCGATCAGCTTTTCTTCCATCACCTGCTCGGCTTCCAGCCGGGCAGCCTCCGCGGTTTTGGGCCCTAGTGGCAGATGCCCGGCTGCGTCCACAAGGACAACGCGCTCCGGGCTCAGCCCGTCGACTGCTGAAGCCACAAGGTTCCGAATGGCATCCGGTTCTCCTTCCGCCAGGCCGCGATGACGCAGCTTCAGAACGACGGAGGCCTTGGCAGGCCGCGACTGATCGCGAAACAAGGAGTCGCGAGGCAGAACCAGATGAACGCGTGCGCCATCGACGTCCGCCAAAGATCCAACCGTGTGCTCCAACTCGCCCTCCAGCGCGCGCTGATAGTTCACTTGTTGATCGAACTCCGATCCCACCCAGTTGGGCTTGTCAAAAATTTCAAACCCCAGGCGGCCGCTCTTACTCCCGCCCTTGGCCGCCGTCGCCAAGCGCGCCTTATCCAGGAACGGAGCCGGTACCCGGAGTACCCCGCCACTCACACCGACATCGAAGGGAATCTGCGCCTGGGTCAGCGTCTGGCCAATCAGCCGCGCATCCTCAGAATCGAGATCGGCATATAGAACTCTCCAATCGGTGCGCAGAGCACTCCAGAGAAGGAGTGCCGAAAGGCAGAGCAACAGGAGAGCCGCAATCGCTGTCCATGACCTTTGGCGTCTTCCCATTCCCGCCCACAGTACTCGAGCGCGCGCCCAAAGAACGCCCGCGCCAGCACTAACCGCGGCATTGGAAGGTGTGAGTGCCTGAGCCTTGTCGAGTTGGGTGCCCGTGGCCATGCCTCCACTACTCCGTCACCTTTCCGGCGTTACTTCGTTGCTGATCCCCTTGCTGGAGAGATCAAAACTGCATCCCCATCACCTGCTGATACGCCTGCACCGCCTTATTGCGCACTGCCAGAGCGAGCTCAAACGCCATACTGGCCTTCTCGGTTGCGATCATCGCCTGATGAACATCGACGCCAGAGCCGGTCATCATCCCTTTCACCGCGGTTGCAGCCTGATCTTGCAATGCCTCGACTTCTCCGATTGCGTCGGTCATCAATCTCGAGAAAGGCGCGTGGCCCGCGATCTGCGAACCGGTGTCGCGTATGCTGCTCGATATCGATGATGAGCCAACACCTGTGACTTGATCGAACGTAGCCATCAGTCCCTCCTCCTTGTTCGGGCCCCCGCGCCGGTTGGTTCAATACTTGACAATCTCGAGCGCCGCGCTGATCATTCCCTTCTCCGCTTGTATGGCGGATCCGTTCAGGCCATAGGCGCGCGTAGCTCCCATCAGGTCGACCATCTCGGTGATGGGATTGATATCGGGATAGGATACGTAGCCGTCGGGGCCCGCATCCGGATGGCTTGGATCGTATCGCTGCAACGGCGGAGCGGGGTCTTCAATCACCTGAGCAATGTGAACTCCGCCCGCCGGCTCTGCCGAGGCTGACGGCCGCACCAAGGCAAGCGGCGGCGCAATTGACCGCATACGACTGCTGTCGGAAAACACATTGGCGAATGACGCGCCCTCGACGTTCGCTGCAAAAACGACGTGTCGGCGATGATAGGGGCCGCCCGAAATCGTGCGCGTGGTTTCGGCATTCGCCATGTTCGCGGCGACCACCTCCGCGCGCACGCGTTCGGCTTGCATCGCGCTCGCTGAGGTCTCCATCAAGCCAAACAGATTCATGATTTGCCCCTCCCCCCCATCGTGTTACTTGCCATCTGCGCGGATGGCGTCGGCGATCATCTGGTATTGCCGTCGAAGAACGGCGATCCCCGTTTTGAATCGCAGTTGCGCCAAGGCGAGGTTGAGACTCTCGCGATCCATCGAAACATTGTTTCCGTCGGGACGCGCAACCAGCCCGTCCTCAAACCTTACCTGCGCAGTCTGCTTGCCGTCAGGGCCGCCCTTGGATTCGGCGCGACCGATCTCTTTTCTCATCTCGGACTCGAAGTCAATCCCCAGGGAACGATAACCGGGAGTGTCGATATTGGCCACGTTTTGCGCCGCTAATTTCGTTGCTTGAGCGGTGAGGTCAAGGTATCGCCCGATTTCATCGCTTGTGAGCGTGTCAATCTGCATGAAGGTCTTCCGCCCCACGGTTACGATCAGTTAAGAACCAGGCCAAAGTCGATCTCCTGAGCAGTGATCGTATTCGCGCTGCCCGTCAGGATTGCTGCTCGTTCGAGTACGTGCTCCAACTCCCTCACATTCCCCGGCCAGCCATGCTGCCGGAGTTTGGCCATGGCTCCCTGATCGAGCCGTTTGACCGGCTCGTTGCGGCCCATCTTTTGCAGAAAATGGCCAACGAGCAACGGCAGGTCCTCCATATGATCCATCAGTGACGGAGTGCGGATGAGGAAGACCGCCAGCCGATAGTAGAGGTCCGATCGGAAGGTGCCTTCCTGCGCCCGGCGGCCAAGTTGACGGTGCGTTGCAGCGACTATCCGCACGTCCACCCGAAGCGTGTCGTTATCCCCCACACGTTGGAGTTCCCCGCATTCGACGAAACGCAGCAACTTTGATTGCAAAGCCGGCGGCATCTCTCCGATCTCGTCGAGGAAGAGCGTCCCCCCGTCGGCTGCCTCAATACGCCCCACCCGGCCGTGCACCGCACCGGTGAATGCGCCGCGCGTGTGCCCGAAGAGCTCCGCCTCGAGCAGCGCCTCAGGGATCGCGGCGCAATTGATCGCGATAAATGGTTTGCGATTACGGGGTGAGAGCCGGTGCAGGGCCTCAGCCACGAGCTCCTTCCCCGAGCCGGTCGGACCTTCGATCAATACGGGCGTGTTGCGCGGTGCAACCAGCCGGATCCGGCGGCTCACATCGAGCATGCAGGCCGCATTGCCGACCAGCTCCGTCAGCCCAGGTTCGCCGCTTCCACCTCCGGCTTGGCGTTCTGCGGATACGAGAAGAGGCCCCGGTGAGCTTGCAGACCGCTCGTCTGGCACGGCAGCCTCCGCAAGGCCCACCGAAGCAGGTGGCTTCCTTTCCTCCCGGTCCGCGGAAACGGCGCCCTCATCCGGTAATCCGCCCCATGCCGCCGCATCTTCTCCCTGGATGCTGCGTAAGGCATAAAGAAGTTCTTGGCGATGAATGCTGCGGGGGCCTTCGCCGGCGGCTGTTCCCGCGGCATCAATCACGTCCACCGATGGAAAGGACCGACAGAACTCGCGCAGAAACTCTGACAGCTCGAGATCGGGGAGCCAGGAATCGACGATCACAGCCTCCGGCGCCCCACTCTCCGCGGCAGCCCAAGCCTCGGCCCCCGACTCGACTTCTCGCACCTGCCAGCGAAGACCCGTGAGGGTAAAGCGGAGACGCTGCCGGAAACTCGAATCGGCGCTGGCGAGCAACGCGGTGCGATGACGGGAGTGAGTCAACGGCGCAGATGGAAGATGGGGTACCGATAGAGTGGCCGACACAGAAGTTCCTCCTCAAATTCGCAAAACAGAATGAGATCGATTCAGGGTGCTTGCCGATCGATCAGTGAACCACGTTGCAGCTCTCGACAACTGCTCTTTCCTTGCGGCCGGTGACCAGCGGCGGCGCTGGAAGAGCAAATTCCGATGGGACCATATAACCTTGGCCTCGAACGGTGCGAATAAGGCGCCCGGGAGGCTGGTCCTTCAGCTTGCGGCGAAGATAGTTGACGTAGACGTCCACGATATTCGTCGTCTGGGCCGGTTCCATCCTCCACACGGACTCAAGTAGCTCTACGCGGGAGACGCATTGTCCGCGGTTGAGCACGAGGTGTTCGAGAAGCGCAAACTCCTTGTTGGTCAGCGGAACCGGCTGCCCACCGCGGCGCACCACGTGCTCCATACGGTCGAGTTCCAGGTCCCCCGTTCGCAGCAGCAGCCGCGCTTCCCGCTTACGACGCAGCAAAGCCCGGCATCGTGCCCGCAGCTCATGCAGGCTGAACGGTTTCGTCATAAAATCGTCCGCGCCGCGATCCAGGCAGCGCACGCGCGTCTCCATCTCCTGGCTCGCGGTGAGCACCAGAACCGGGAGATCTGGGTCCGTACGCCGGATCTGTTCCAATACCTGCTCCCCATCTACGACCGGCAGGCTGAGGTCCAGAATGGTCAAGTCAGGCAGATCCTGTCGGAAGGCTTCGATCGCCTGGCCGCCGTCGACGACCACGCGCACCCGGTGTCCGTCTGCCTCCAGGCCGCGCGTCAGAAACATCCCCAGCGCGCGGTCATCATCTGCAATCAGCAGTCTCATCGCACTTTCCTCAGGCATGCGGAGAGGGCTTCAATCAACCTCTCGAACCCGCTTGCTGCCTGCTTCTGGACCAGCCACTTAAGGCTCGCTAATGTGGCCCGAATCCACATTCGCCCCAAAGCGATCGGAAGACAAGGTGGGATAGTGTCGAAATCGATGCGGCAGTTCTGAGACGAACCGCGCTTCAGACGAAGTCCTGAATGGAACCGATGAACGTCGTTAGGTGACGGCGGATACTGAGCAACTCGGCCTCTTTCCCGATCTCAAGTGCTGGGAAAGTTCACGCCTTCCGTCGCGCCTCGCTCTTTCCCGCGTACATGGCGGCATCGGCGCGATCAATCAGCTGGGTCATCGTCTCCCGCCGCGTAAACGCGGCGAGTCCAATCGTCGCCCCCATGCGCAGCACAACAGGACCGCCCTTGCGCTGGATCGTATAAGCACCGCACACCCATTCTCTCACCCGGTCCATCTGGGCGCGCGCAGCTTCTATCTCGTAGTCCAGCAGGATCAGGAACTCATCTCCGCCCCATCGGCCCACGAGGTCGGTGGAACGGCAGACCGACTTCAGCTCGGCCGCAAACTGCCTGAGCACCTCGTCGCCAACCACATGTCCGTAATCATCATTCACCCGCTTAAAACCATCTAGGTCCAGGAGCGCAACACAAAAGGGTGCGGCCGCTGCGATCCTCTGCTCGACCTGATTCTCCATCCAGGAACGGCTGCGCAGGCGTGTCAGAGCATCCACGGACGCGAGTTGCTCTGCCTCTGCCAGCTTGACCTCGAAGGTCTTTACCTGCGATTGCAGGCGGCCGAGCACTTCCTTCCCTTCCGCGGTCATCCGGTCGATAGACCCTTTCAGTTCCGATGCACTCTTCTCTATGGAGAAGCGGATCTGCGAGAGATCGTCGAGACTGGCAATGCTTCTCAGGTTCGCGGTCACCTCATGCAGCTTGCGCGCGCAACGCTGGTCGCGTTCCCCTACGGATTCAGCGGCCCTGGCCATGGCCAGAAGCATTTCCTTCACCTCGGCGGCCTTCTGGCGATAGTGGCGTGCCGTGCTGCGGCCCCAATTCCTGATCTCCGTCGTGGCTTTTTCCCCGGCCAGCCCTATCGCCTCGCCGGACGGCGATGTAGACAACGACTGCCCGATGGCAGCCAGATTTGCCTCAAGCGCATTCCCAAGTGCGGGACAGGCTTCCATGCCCGCCTGACCTACCCCGCTGAGCATCCTTCGATACGCATCGAGAAATGCGGCGACCGGATCCCGGCTTGACGCGATGGCGCGACCTGCCAGTCCTTCTTCGGCCCCCGGCATCGGAGCATCCGCGTTGCTGAGACTGGCATCGAGGTACTTTCGAATCGAAATCATGGCCACATCCTTCCCCGGCACACGGATAGCTCCCTCCTCCTATCGGCAAATCTGTGCGAATCGTTGAGGGGTCCCATCTCCAAATAGGTACCTTTGGGAAGAATTGCCCCAAAAAAGACTTGTCTTAATTCGCCTTTCCTTCGCTATAATTCGCGCATGGCTGTCACACGGCGTCAAAAAGAAATTCTTGATTTCCTCGAATCGTTCGTGACCCGCAACGGCTACTCCCCTTCCTTCGAGGAGATCGCCCGCGGCATGGGTCTCAAGAGCCTGGCGACGGTGCACAAGCACATCACGAACCTTGAGAAGAAGGGCGTTCTTGACCGCGTCCACAACCGCAGCCGATCGATCGATGTGCTACCACCGGGTACCCGTACGCGTTCGAGCGATCGCTTGCCGCTCGCCGGACGGATCGCCGCTGGTCTGCCCGTCGAAACCGCCGAGCAGACAGAGAGCATCTCCCTGCACGATGTCGTGGGCAATCGCGATGTCTTTGCCTTGGAGGTTCGGGGCGACTCAATGCGGGACGAGCACATCATCAGCGGGGATTACGTGCTGGTGGAACGGACCCGTACGGCGCGCCAGGGGGAGATTGTGGTGGCTCTGGTTCACGGCGCGGAGACGACACTCAAGCGTTTCTACTCCGAGGGCAGCACAGTCCGCCTCCAGCCCTCCAACATTGAGATGGAGCCCATATTCGTGCCCGCCGCACAGGTTGCCATCCAGGGCCGCGTGCTGGGCGTGCTGCGCAAGTACCACTGAGCAGACACGCGCGCAATCGCTGAGACAACGAGCAGAAGTCCGCCCTCAGTGCCCGTCGGCGCGCGGACGGCATTGCTAAGAAGGCCGGACCCCACCCCCCTGAACAGCGGACCGATCGGTTTTGGCTAGAAGGCAAACGGGCAGGAGATCCCTTCCATCCCCTGCCCGTTTGCTTTATTGGTTGAGAGTGAGAACCGCGTTAGGAACCGTGGTCAACAGGTTGTCAGTGGAATCGACCAGGACACCGAGCGGCAGGTAGACCGAACCCGGGGCTGTCGTCAGGCTCGTCACCGAGCTTCCGTAGGTGCCTACAACGGTTGAGACCACCCCTTTGGGCGTGATGCGCCGCACTACGCTGTTATCTGCGTCCGCCGCATACACATTGCCCTGGCTGTCGGTATCGAGATTGATGATCCCGCTGAACAGAGCGTTCACACCGGTTCCGTCCTGGTATCCGCAGGTCATCGTAGAGCCGGCGACGGCAGCCGCCTTCGACGTGGCGAGGTCAATCTGATACACCGCGCAACCGGTCGAGGCATAGAGGTATTTTTCGGAGCCATCGGCGTTGACAAACACCGCCAAGCCCATGACACGACTATCGTTCAACGAGTCAAAATTCGGATCGGCCGCGAGCAAAGCCGCATCGTCCACCTTGAGTGGGGCAATGTCGCCCGTTGCCAGGTCCATGGAGAAGATGCCATCCCTGGAGGCATCCACGATGTACAGCACTTGACTGCCGCCTTCGAGGGCCAGCCAGACAGGGTCCTCAAATTGGAAGTTTTGTCCCACGCTTCCGAACCGGTCGGAGGCGACGAGAGTCGTGACATGACCGTCGGCGAGATCCAGCTTGCGGATCTCAGAGTTTCCGGTATCCGCGACGTACAGAAGGTTGGCAGATGGATCTATGGCCATGCCCAGAGGGTTGTTGAACCGCGCGTCTACGCCCACGCCATCCGCGTAGCCTATCAATCCAGGCGTGCCTGCCACGGTGGACACCGAGCTTCCGCTCTTATCTGCCAGAGCGATCTTGCGGATTGTTCCGTTCATCCAGTCGGAGACGTAGACATTGCCCGTCGCATCCGAAGCCATGCTAAACGGGACGTTGAATGCGGCCTTGGCATCGACTCCGTCCGCGCTCCCAGCGGTGTTGCCAAATACGCTCAGCGCCAGCGAAGAGACCTTCTGCGTCGTCACGTCGATTTGGCGCAGCCGGAACGAGAGACCGTACCTCAAGAATTGCGAGGGATACCCCGCGGATTGCGCAAGAGCCGAGTCCCCGGAGTCATACCTATAGCCGCTGTCGGAGACATATAAGGTGCCGTTCGCGCCCAATGCGATGCTGAGCGGATCGAGGAATGAAGCGACATTACCCGGGCCATCCACGTCGGCGTCGACTTGGTCGGCTCCTGCTACGGTCGAGACACCCACGGTACCGTCGGAGTTAAGAGCGACCTTGCGAACGCGATTGTTGCGGGCGTCTGCAACGTAGAGCGCCGAACCATCAGGGGTCAACGCGATTCCGATGGGTCCCTCGAACCTGGCTTCCGAACCCAGACCATCCAGATATCCCCACCCATTTCCAGCTACGGTGGAAACGGTGGCAGCGCCTTTATCATCAATGGCAATCTTCCGGATATACCCATTCCAATCGGAAACGAAGACGGTCTTGCCGTCCGGCGCCGCCGCGACGCCTTCCACATCGCCCAGGCTTGCAGAGGGGTCTTCTGTTTCACCGCAGGTTCCTCCCGCCAGCGTGGAAACAGTTGCCGATCCGTCCTCTGCGAAGGCGATCTTGCGGACCGCGCAATTGTCCTCGTCTGCTATATACAGGTTCCCTGCCTGATCGAGCGACAGTCCGACCGGATACCCGAATTCGGCCGTGCTTCCCGGTCCATCGACATATCCGTAGTGAACGCCCGCCACAAACGAGACAGAAGGGGTCCCGTCACTCGCAATCGTGATCTTGCGAATGCTCTCGTAATCATCATCCGAGAAATAAATAGCGCTTCCATCGGGTGTTACAGCGATAGCGAGCGGATCGTAAACTCCAACATTGGTGGGGCTCGATGCGGCAATGGTCGTTAGCGACGCGTTCTTGTTTGCCAGCGAACGGGCCATCAGCAGAGGATTCGGAGAACTGTTTTTGCTGGCAGTGTTCGTGGTGTTGCCGCGCACCATTGCATGAGTCGGAGACTGCCCGGCGGAATAGCGATTGCCGCTTCCGGCGTTGCTGGCCAGCACGGTCACGTTCCCTGCGGGCGTAATCTTGCAGACCGCCGCATTGTACTGATCGGTCGCATAGATATTGCCTGCCCCGTCGGTCGCGATAAAATTCGGGGTGCCGCACAGAGTCATGGAACTGAGATAGCTTAGCCGGTCCGTGCCCGCAAACGCCGTTCCATTCAGCACGCTGAGATTGCTGCGTACCGCCACAGTCACGGTCGCCGTTACCGTGCTACCAAGGGAGTTGGCGGCAGTCAGGGTGTATGTGGTGGTGGCCGCCGGGGAAACCGAAACGCTCGTTCCGGTGACTGTCCCCACGGCATTGTCGATGGATACGGTCGTGGCGCCACTCACGTCCCAGGTCAAGGTCGTGCTGCCCGGCCCCACGGTCATCGGAGAGAGCATCTTGTCGCTCGCGACGAAGCTGTTGATTGCGGCAGCATCCACCACCGTCACAGTCACCTTCGCCGACACCGTGCCGCCGCTGTTGGAAGCCGTCAGCGTATACGTCGTGGTTGCAGTGGGCTTGACCTTCGTGCTGGTGCCATTCACCGTGCCCACGCCGTTGTCGATCGACAACGTCGTTGCATTGCTTGCTGTCCAGGTCAGAGTCGCGCTTTCGCCCGCAGTGATCGAGGGAGCCGAACTGATAAAGCTGCTCACAACCGGAGCAGGAGTCGTCTGCGTCGTACTGCTTTTGCTGCTGCCGCCTCCGCAGCCGGTAAAAAATGTCAACGCCACCAGGGCACTGGGCACAAATATCTGCGCCCATCTTGCACCGCGCTTCTTCCAACTCATATGCACTCCTTGCACTATTCAGCTTTCTCAACCAAAACCGCGGGGGAGAATCAATTCGCCTGCGAGACCTTCACAACCTTCGCCCCCATCCCACAGCTTCCCTGAGGAAAGGTGCGAAACAGGTACATGGAAAACTCCATCATTCTCCGCCTGCCTGCCCGCTCCCTCCGCGTGTCGGCTGACACACTGGTCGGTGATTAAGTGATTCTTTGTCCCTGGTTTACGTTTGAGTGCACTTGAGTTTTCCGGATACTCCGGATGAGTGTGAAGATCTTGATGCAGCGGAAAAATCCGGCGGGACTATGACCTTTTCGAGACAAAAAAACCCGGCCCTTTCGGGCCGGGCTCTTGTTTCCGATCTACTAAATTACGCGAGCGAGCGCTGCGCCTGTTCTTGCCCAAGCAGGCGCTGTACCTTTTCCTCAATCACGTCCTGAGGAACATACCCTACGATCTGGTCAGCTACCTTGCCGTCCTTGAAGAACAGAAGAGCTGGGATCCCGCGAATCCCGTACCGCGATGGAGTCGCGCCGTTCTGGTCCACATTCACCTTGGTTACCTTGAGTTTGCCGGCGTACGTCGTCGCGATGCTGTCCACAGCCGGAGCGATCATCTTACAGGGGCCGCACCATGCCGCCCAGAAGTCCACCAGGACGACCTGCTCACTCTTGAGCACCTCCTGGTCAAAGTTCGCATCCGTTACTTCCAAAACACCTGCTCCCGCCATGTGCCTCCTTGCCTTCCTTCCTTCGACAGTTTAATCGAACGATCCAATCATGGGATGCGTCGGGTCTCTGTAAAGTCGCACAGGGGTCAAATCGAGTAATGTCCCGCGGGAAAGGACCAACGTCGCGGAACGTTGGCAAGGAGAGGATCCGGAAGGCCGGCACTGCGAGCGATATCCGAATTCGAGCCCAAAATCAGAAGCGCCCGGACTCCTATCAAGGAATCACGGGCGCTAGAGCAGCCCTCCCCCAGAACTGCCCACGTTGTGAATGTAGGGGTTCCTGAGAGGAAAGGCAAGGAATCTTAGGTAATTCCGGCCGTGATCACCATCGTGGGAGTTTGAATTTGGATAATACTGAGATCGCTGGGGTTATTCGAAATGCTACCCCTTCTTCCACGCGCGGGAATTGACCTCAAACGAGTTACGTCGGTTCCAGCGGATCGAATCGATTTGCGCCCCTCGCCTCGAAGCAGCAGACCAGAAGTTCAGGAGCAGACATTCCCTCAAGCGCCTCCTCGATGGCGCATGTCGCCCGGCCCACTTGATGCTGACCGTCAACCACCACCAACACGGCCGGCCCTGCCCCGCTCAAGGCAACGCCCAAAATCCCTTCCAGGCCGGCAAGCGGCAATAACCTGGGAAGCTGTGGGCAAATGCCCGACCGGTAAGGCTGGTGAATGCGGTCGGACATGGAGGCCTGCAGCAGATCCCCACGCCCCTGTGCGAATGCCAATCCCAGCATCGCCACTGACTGCAGATTCGCAACCACATCCGCGCGAGCATAGGTCTCCGGCAGAACCGCACGTGCTTTGCTCGTGGCAAGCGGCTCGTTGGGCAGCACGACAATCGGCCTCCACTCCGCCGGTGGCACAACCCGCGCCACCGACACGTGTGCGGCTTTCGACGCGGCTGCAACGAACCCTCCCAGCCAGCATGCGGCGGCGTTGTCCGGGTGGCCCTCCAGCGCCGATGCCTTCGCCAGAATCTGGTCGCTGTCCCAGTTCAGAGAACCAAAATGGTTTGCAAGCGTTATGGCCGCAAGCCGGCCCGCAGCGGACGATCCGCAGCCCATCCCGAGCGGAATCTCATTCTCCATTTCGATAGCAAGCGGAACGACGGGACGACCGTTTTCCTCGAGCAGCGTGCGGTAGAGATCAAGGATGAGATTGTTGTCGAGGCGGCCACAGCGTTCCGCATCTCGTCCCTTGGCCCGGATGGAGAACTCGCTCGCCGCTTGCGCTTCGATGTGAAGATAAAGATTCAGCGCCACTGCCGCGGTATCGAAACCGGGCCCGAGGTTCGCCGAGGTAGCGGGAAGGCGCAGACGCATCTTGCCTGGGGACTGCGCGCATCCGTTCATGACGCGGCTTCCTTCATCGCCGCGAGCACGGCTCCGGGCGTGGCGTCCACATTCCGCGCCTCCCTGCGAAGCGCGGCGATCTCGCGCTCGTAGCCCGCGGACTCCTCGGCTCGCAAGAGCGTGCCGCGATGGAAGTCGATCGTGTAATCAGCATCCTTCAGCGTGTGGCCGGTCAGCACCAGCACCACCGTCTCGCTATCGCCCACAGTTCCGGCGGCGCGAAGCTTCTTCAATCCCGCGAGCGTCACCGCGGAGGCCGGCTCGCAGCCAAGCCCCTCTGCTCCCAACTCAGCTTTGGCAACCGCAATCTCCGCCTCCGTCGCCTCCAGAACCCACCCATCCGTGCTCTGCACCACCCGCGCGGCCTTGCGCCACGACGCTGGATTGCCGATACGGATCGCCGTGGCCCGCGTGTGCGCCTCAACCGGCTGCATCTCGGCACCGCGCGACTCCCGGAAACTGCGCACCAGCGGATTGGCTCCTTCCGCCTGCACCACCGTGATCCGCGGTATCCGGGCTACCAGGCCCAGTTCGCGCATCTCCTGAAACCCTTTGCCCAGAGCCGAGCTGTTGGCCAGGTTCCCGCCCGGCACGATCAGGTGATCGGGCACATTCCAGTCCAACGCCTCCGCAATCTCGATAGCCGGCGTCTTCTGTCCCTCCAGCCGATAAGGATTCACCGAATTGAGCAGATAGATCGGCGCCTCGCGCACGATCTCGGTTAGCACGCGGACGCATCCATCGAAGTCCGTCTTGAGCTGGCACGTCACGGCGCCATAGTCCATCGCCTGCGACAACTTCCCCCACGCAATCTTGCCCTCCGGAATCAGCACCAGGCTTCGCAGTCCCGCTCTCGCTGCATAAGCCGCCATCGCTGCCGAGGTGTTCCCGGTCGACGCGCACGCAACCCACTGGAACCCTCGCTCGCGCGCCACGCTCAGCGCCGCCGTCATGCCCGTATCTTTGAACGATCCGGTGGGATTCATTCCCTGGTGCTTCGCAAACAGCTGGTCCATCCCCAGCGCCTTTGCCGATCTCGGCAGCGCATAAAGCGGAGTATTGCCTTCGCGCAACGAGACCGCGTTCCCAAAACTGTCCAGAATGGGGAGCAGTTCCCGGAACCGCCATACCCCGGAATGGTCCAGCGCCTCCGACGAGCACCGACGCTCCCGCCACAGCCATTTCAGCGCCCCCGCGTTCGGGCGATCGAGGCTCTTGCGCTGAGCCCAGCCCGGGTACTCCACCTCGAAAAGATCGCCGCAGTCTACGCAACGGAAATCCGGCTTCACCTCGCTGCCGGAGATCCGCGCACCGCAGCCGAAACAACGCAATTGATGCAGATTGTCGTTCATGCCTGGTGTTAGCGTACCAGTGAGGGCGCACTTTTGCCCTGCGCCCACGCGGGAGGGCCCGAATGCGATCCAAATCCGTGAGTTTCCTTCAGATCCTCTTCCTGGTGGTGCTTTCAACTGCCCCCGCAGCCCTGATCGGACAAACCTCCCTGCGCATCGCCGCCGCCGCCGACCTCGAGCCGGTCCTTCCCGCCATCCTCACGCAATTCGAGCAGGAGACCGGCATCCATGCCGACGCCACCTACCAGTCCTCGGCCGCACTCACCGCGCAAATTCAAAATGGAGCGCCTTTCGATATCTTCCTCTCAGCCGATCTCGGCTATCCTCAAAAACTCATCGCCGCGGGTCTGGCGCAGGGACTCGGGGATGGCGCTAACGGAACACCCATCGCCTACGCGCATGGAACCCTTGTCCTCTGGGCTCGCAAAGACGCGCACCTGCCGGCGCTCTCCATGGACCTCCTGCGGCGCCCCGAAATCCAGCGCATCGCCATCGCCAATCCCGATCGTGCTCCTTATGGGCGCGCGGCGGTCGCGGCTCTCCAGAAGAGTGGTCTTTACGAGGCCGTGAAGTCCCGCCTCGTGACTGCGGAGAACATCTCTCAGGCTGCCCAGTTCGTCGATAGCGGCAACGCCGACGTGGGCTTCCTCTCCCTCACCTCCGCAAGCACACCGCGGCTCAAAGCTGAGGGAAATTTCACCGTAGTTCCCACCAGCCTGTACAACCCCATCGAGCAGGGAGCGGTTCTTGTCACCAAGGCCCCCCATCGCGTTGAGGCGAAGACGTTTCTTGTCTACCTCATGTCCACCCCGGTGCAACAGGGGATGCGGGAATACGGCCTGACCCCCTCCAGGCCTGTTCCCTGACGGGCGATTTAGCGCAATCCGAGTGATCGCCGGCAGGTATCCTTTTGAGAACGCTATGGATTGGCAAGCACTTACCCTGACGCTCCGTCTGGCCTCCCTTACGACAGCGCTCTTGCTCCTCATCGCCATTCCCTTGGCGGCTTGGCTGGTGCTCGGACGCAGCCGGCTGTTGCCTCTCGTTCAGGCGCTCACCGCGTTGCCGCTTGTTCTGCCCCCTACCGTTCTCGGCTTTTTCCTTCTCGTCTTGCTTGGACCTCGCACAGCCATCGGCAGAGCAATCACGGCGCTGCTTGGGCATCCCCTGGCATTCTCGTTCTCCGGCTTGGTGGTTGGTTCCGTACTCTATAGCCTGCCTTTCGCCGTCCAGCCCTTGGTGGCGGGATTCGCCTCCATCGACTCATCCCTTCTGGACGCTGCCCGTCTTCTCGGAGCCGGCCCTGCACGCCTCGTCCGAACCTTACTCGTCCCCCTCGCCCGGCGCTCCTTGCTCGCCGCCGCCGTGCTCAGCTTTCTGCACACCGTGGGTGAGTTCGGCGTCGTGCTCATGCTCGGCGGCGACATCCCCGGCGCTACCCGCACCCTTTCCATCCTCCTCTACAACCAGGTGGAAAACTTCGACTACCCCGCCGCCACGCGCACTGCCGCCGTGCTGCTCACCTTGAGTCTCGCTGCGCTCGTCGCTATCTACGCGGCAGGACAGGCTCGCGATGCGGGCCAGGTGCTGCGCGGACGCGGAGGCACCCGTGCTTGAGATCGATTGCGCGGTGCGGCATGGCGCATTTCACCTGCAAATGAAAACAAGATTCATCCAGCCGTGGACGGTAATCTTCGGCCCCAGCGGCTCGGGAAAGAGCACTCTCCTGCGGCTCCTCGCGGGCCTCGACCCTTCCGCTCCGGCGCTCCCCGGCCATGCCCGCATCCTCTTCGACGGTGTCCCGTTGACCGACACTGCCGCGCGTGTTTGGATCCGCCCGGGACAGCGCTCCACTGCCCTCGTCACCCAACGAACCGCGCTCTTCCCTCACCTATCCGTCGCTGAGAATGTGGCCTACGGCTTAGTTCAGCTTTCCCGCACCCAGCGCGACGAGCGCGTTCGCGAGATGCTCGATCTGGTCGACGCGCGCGACTTCCTGGATCGTCGCCCTCACGGACTATCCGGTGGCGAAGCACAACGCATCGCCCTGGCGCGCGCCCTCGCACCCGGACCAAAGCTCCTGCTTCTCGATGAACCCTTCTCTGCCCTCGATGGAGCCACGAGCGACGTATTGCTTGACCGCCTGCGCGCATGGGTGAAGGCGCACGAAGTACAAACGATTCTCGCTACCCATGACGCCGCAGACGCCTTCGTCACTGCCGCGGATGTCGCCCTGCTGCGGGAAGGCCGGCTCGTCGCCCTCGGGCCGGCTACGACAGTTCTCGCCGAAGAACGCAACCGGCTCATCGGCCGTCTGTCCTGAACTTCCTGTCTTTCCGGAGTTCAGAATCCCAGCAATACCGGTTCCCGCTCCAGCAATACTCCCAAACGCTGCTCGACCGTCCCGCGAATCTCCTCAGCCAATGCCATCACATCCCGAGCCTTGGCACCACCCCGGTTAATCAGCGCCAGCGTGTGTCGCGACGAGATGCCCGCCACGCCTTTCCCGTATCCCTTTCGGAATCCCGCTTTCTCGATCAGCCACGCTGCGGGAATCTTCATCAGTCCCGCTTCTCCCCCCGGGAAGCGCGGTGGCTCCTCGCCCGCCCGCGCCGCAATCCGCGGCACCGCATCCTCCCGCACCACCGGATTCTTGAAGAAACTCCCTGCGCTGCGACAGTCCGGATCGCCCTCCACCAGCAACATGCCCTTGCTTCGCCGAATGCGGCGCACCTCCTCCGCAACTTCCATGAGAGTCGGTCGATCCGCTCCCGCGAAGGTACGCTGCAGGTCCGCATAGCGCAGACACGGAGCGCCGCTCTGCCTCAGCCGAAAATCCACACGCACGACCGCATACCTCCCGCGATCCTCCGTGTTGAATCGGCTCTTGCGGTAACCAAAGCCGCACTCCCCCGCGCCGAAGTCCACTATCCCGCCCTCGCAGAGATCCAGGACGCGAACTCGCTCGATGACCGTACTAACCTCTTGTCCATAGGCGCCTACGTTCTGGACAGGCGTGCCGCCCGCCGTCCCGGGAATCCCCGCCAGGCACTCAATTCCCGCATAATTCCCCGCAACCGCCCGCTGCACTACCAGATTCCAGTCTTCGCCGGCGGCAACGCGAAATACAGCCTCGTCCCCCCCCGGTTCAATCTCGATGCCCCGATTCGCCACGTGCAGCACAAGTCCGCCAAACCCGGCATCGGCCACCAGCAGATTGCTTCCGCCACCCAGCACAAAAAGAGGCACATTGCGTTGCTGCGCCCACTCCGCCGCGTCGCCAATCTCCTGCTCGGTTCGCGCTTCCACATACCACCGCGCGGGCCCTCCGATACCGAACGTCGTGAACGGCGCAAGAGCTTTGTTTTCCTCGATCAGCACATCTACGAGGCTACATCACACGCTTTGCTCTAAAATGGAGTCAGGCAATCCGTTGCCGGAGGTTTCAATGTATCCAGAGCTTATGGTTATCCCCATGCGCGAAGAGCTCACGCGCGCGGGCATCAAAGAGACGCGCACCGCCGACGAGGTAGACGCCGCCCTCGCCGCTCCCGGAACCACGATGGTTGTGGTGAACTCTATCTGCGGATGTGCCGCAGGCAAGATGCGCCCCGGCGTACGCCTGGCGCTTGCCAACTCCGCCAATCAGCCCGATCAGAAGATCACTGTCTTCGCCGGCCAGGATCGCGAAGCCACGGAGCGCGCCCGCAGCTACTTCGAGGGCAATCCGCCCAGCTCTCCCGCCATCGCCATCCTGCGCGACGGCAAGCTGGTCTACCTCATGCAGCGCTACATCATCGAGCAGGCCACCGCCCAGCAGATCGCCGGCGAACTCGTCCGCGCCTTCGACGAGCTCTGCACCAAAACCACCGCATAAACTCAGACCTTGCGGATGGAACCGGGATACTGAGCTACTCGAGCGTCGGAAGTGAGCAAGGTTATCCCTTCCACCGCGGTTTGAGCCACAAGCAGGCGGTCAAACGGATCTCCGTGCAGCGCCGGCAGGTTCGAAATCGCGAGAACATGCTTTCCTGTAATCTCGACTTCAACAAACCCGTTTTGAAGTAATGCTTCCCGCAGCTCACTCGGAGATACGCCGAAGTCGTCAGGTACCTTGGCGTACTTGATTCCGAATTCCCACAGACTCGCCACGCTGAACAGGAGTTCGTTCGCTGGATCGTTGATGAGCTTTAAAGCTGCTGCAGACAATCGTGTCGACTTCTGGGCCGTCCAAAGAAGCAGGTGCGTATCCAAAAGGAGTTTCACGACTCACCACGGAACATCTTTTCAATGTCCTCGGCGAACATCGTATCGAAATCGTCTGGAACCTTAATCTTCCCTTTCAAGAAGCCGATGCGGCGCTTCGTTTCTTCCTTAGCACCCTCGAAGCGGACCAGCCTTGCCTTCGGCTTTCCGGCCTTCGCAATGATAGTGTCCTCTCCCCGCTCAGCCGCATCCACCAGTCGCGATAGATGGGTCTTGGCTTCGTGAATGTTGACCGTCTTCATGGCGACCTCAAACGGACTAAGTCCAGTTAGTCTAGTTTACCATCGCCCCAATTTGGCGGGAAGCGGGCGCTCGTCCCCGTCACGCCGTACCTCGGCCACTAGTCTCCTGCCCTGCCCGTCAACGACCGTTGCACCCGGCTGTGTCTGCGGCTGTAGCCAAAGTAGATAAACAACCCCAGAACCAACCAGCTTCCAAATCCGATCCACGCCGGCCGGTCCAGCGAGAACATCAGCGCCAGCGCCACGAGCATTCCGCAGATCGGCACCACGGGCACAAGAGGCGTGCGGAAGGGTCGGTGCATCTCCGGATGCCGCACCCGCATGACCCACACCCCCAGGCTCACAATCGTGAACGCCAGCAGCGTTCCCAGGCTCACCAGTTCGCCCAGCAACGTGATCGGGAAGAACGCCGCCAGACTCGCCGCGAAGACCCCCACGATCATCGAGGTTTTATACGGAGTGCGAAAGCGAGGATGCAGTTCGCCCACCCAGTTCGGCAGCAGCCCGTCCCGCGACATGGTGTAGAGGACGCGCGACTGCCCCAGCATCATCACCATCATGACGGACGCCAAGCCGGCGATCGCGCCCAGATCAATCAGCACAGTCGCCCAGCCCATCCCGATTACCCGGGTCGCATCAGCTACCGGAGCCGCCACGTTGAGCTTCGAGAAGTTGACCACTCCGGTCAGCAGCCCTGAGACCAGAATGTACAGCGTCGTGCAAATCACCAGCGATCCGAGGATTCCGAACGGCATGTCCTTTTGCGGGTTGCGCGCCTCCTGCGCTGCGGTCGACACAGCGTCGAAACCGATGTAGGCGAAAAACACCACTCCCGCCCCCCGCATGATGCCCGACCACCCAAACTGGCCGAATTGCCCCGTGTTCTGCGGGATAAAGGGATGCCAATTGGCCGTCATATGGGGCCAGTGCCCAAAAGCGAACATCGCCGCAATCGCGATAAAGACCAGCACGATGGCTCCCTTGATCAAAACCGCCGCGCTGTTGAAGTTGGCGGACTCCTTCACGCCCACCACCAGGATGATCGTGATAATCACGAGCGCCGACAACGCAAAAATATCTACCTGCGCCGCCATCGGATGGCCAAAAAGTGAAAATGCCAGCTTGGGGTTGGCATTGAATGGCAGCGTCACGCCGAAGAAGCTGACCAGGTCGCTCACAAATCCGCTCCATCCAACCGCAACCGTCGCTGCCCCAAAGGCGTATTCCAGCACCAGGGCCCACCCGATCACCCACGCCACCAGTTCGCCCATCGTGGCGTACCCATAGGTGTAAGCGCTGCCCGCAATGGGCATCATCGAGGCAAACTCCGCATAACACAGTCCTGCGAAGACGCAGCCGATGCCGGCGATGATGTACGAGATCACGATGGCCGGTCCAGCAAACTGCGCCGCCGCCGTGCCCGTAAGAACGAAGATGCCCGCGCCAATAATCGCGCCAATTCCAAGCGTGATCAGGTTGATCGGGCCGAGCGCGCGCTTCAAGCCGTGCTCGCCGCCGCTGTCCTCTGCTTCCGCCAGAATTGTCTTGATGGGCTTTGTTGCGAAGAGCGGGTTAGCCATGAAGGTGAGGACCTCTCCTCAAGGATCTCGAAGATATCGATCTCTACGTGTTAGAAGCCTCGCCCCCGCGGCGCGACCACAGGAAGTACACCGGAATGCCCAGCAGCACCAGAACCAGTCCCGGCCATGTGTATTGAGGCTTGTAGCGCAGCAGCACAAAGCAGATCCATCCTGCCAGCGCGATATACAGCGCCGGCAGCACGGGATAGCCAAGCGCGCGATACGGTCGCGGCGCAGCCGGCCACTTCACCCGCAGAACAAACAGTCCCAGAATCGTCAGAATGTAAAACACCAGTACCGCGAAGATAATGTAGTCCAGCAGTTGCCCGTAAGACCCCGACACGCACAGCACGCAGGTCCACAGCGCCTGCACGATCAGTCCGGCCACCGGCGTGTGGTACTTGGGGTGCAGTTTGCCTACAGACTTGAAAAACAGCCCGTCCTGGCTCATCGCGTAGTACACACGCGCCCCCGCCAGGCTGAGGCCATTCGCGCACCCAAACGTCGAAATCAGGATCGCCGCGGCCATCAGATCCGCGCCGCTGGAGTGAAAGATCTGCTCGAGCGCCGCCGTCCCCACGCGATCTTCCGTGGCATTCTGGACGCCGCGCGCCAGCGCTGTCGCGCCGTTCGGATCGCCGTGCATGGGCAGCACCAACAGGTACGAGAGCGAAGCAAGAAAATACACCGTCAGCACAAATCCCGTGCCCAGCACCAGCGACAACGGAATATTCCGCTTGGGATTCTTCACCTCGCCCGCGGTGAACGTGATGTTGTTCCACGCATCCGACGAGAACAAGCTGCCCACCTGAACCACCGCCAGGATCACCAGCGCGTTCACCAGGACAATGGGTCCGCCCATGCCCACCTGCACCGGATGCATCGCGCTCCAGCCGGCGTTCGCCCAAAACCTGCTCCAGTTCGAGCCGAAGTTCGCCTGCCAGGCAGTCGCATTGCGCCCGATCGTGAACGCCAGCACCACCAGCCCTGCCAGGGACAACGCCTTCGCCGACGTGAACACGTTCTGGATCATCGACCCGAGCTTCACGCCAAAGATGTTGACGAACGCCAGCAGCAGGACAATCGCGATCGCCACCAGATTGGCCGTGTTGACGCCGATATCCATGTTGCCCAGGACCATCGGCCCCACCCGCACCGGAGGCACGTGGGCAATGTGCCACAGCCAGTGCGTCGTCGAAACCGAGGGAAAGAACACTCCCAGAAACTTGCCGAAAGCAACGCAAACCGCGGCAATCGTCCCGGTCTGAATCACCAGAAAGAGAGTCCAGCCATACAGAAATCCCCACACCGGCCCCAAAGACTCCCGCAGGTAAACATACTGGCCGCCTGCCTGGGGCATCATCGCTGCCAGCTCGCCATAGCTCAAGGCCGCAATCAGCGTAAGCACTCCGGTGAGCACCCAAGCACCCAGGTACAGTGCCGGCGAATCGGTCAGGCGGGCGATATCGGAATCGACCAGAAAGATGCCCGAGCCGATCATGGATCCGATCACCAGCGCGGTCGAACTGAACAGGCCAAGCGTCTGCACCATCTTGGGACTTGCGTTTGCGGGTGCGGCGGCCTCGGGGCGGGAACTGAGGTGTTGGGTCGTCACTTGCAAGTGTTGTAACTGATTTTGCCGTCGCTTGTCTCTAGATTTCCGCGAGACGTTGCAGCCAGCGACGCACCTCGGCCGCCGGGTCGTCGGCGGTGAAGATCGCCGCTGCCGCGGCCACCGTGGTTGCCCCGGCCTCGATCACACGCGGCGCGCTCTCCAGCGTGATCCCCGCCGCGGCCGTCAAAACCACCTCCGGCCCTGCCTGCGTGCGCAGCCGCCGGACTCCTTCCACCCCGATGGGGCGCTTCTCCGTCTGCTTCGTCGTCGTCGAGAAAACCGGTCCGATCGCGAAATAATTAGCCGGCTCATCCAGAACTCCGGGCAGCAGCGTCTCGCCCCCGGCGTAAGTGCCGACCAACCGGCCAGAACCCACCACTCGCCTGGCCTCGCGCACCGGTACGTCGCCCGCATCCACGTGGACCCCGTCGAACCCAACACCCTCAACCAGATCGGCGCGATCATCCAGAATCAGCTTCACCTGCTCCTCGGGCATCGCGGCACGCAGGGCCTCCGCATCCGCTCGAATCTCCGCGTCCGAGCCAAACTTGTTGCGGTACTCCAGCAAGGTCACGCCCGCATCCGCCAAGGCTGACCCCAGATCGTGCAGGAACGCTCGCCGCCCGCTGGCCGGCAGAAAGGAGGCGTCGAGAATCGGATAGACCCTGGGAAACTTGAAGCTCATAGGCGAAAGGCTCTGCGTACCGGAACCAGTGTAAAGGCGTCGCCCGCCAGAGCCTCCCCGGCCAATAGCAGGAAGGATGGGTTTACCCCCTCCCCAAAACCTGTCAGCGAACGTCGGGTCCCTTCACATCTCGTCGGCCGAAGGTCCGTACATTCCCGGAATCTTGTAGCCCAACAAACGCAGGAACACTCCCAGCTGAGCACGGTGATGCACCATGTGATTGATCACCCAGATCCGCCACACGTTCTACTTGGTGTCGTCAATCCAGGTTTGATCACCAGCGACAAACTTCCACTTCGAGCCCCACCGCTCGGGTGTCATGGCCGCCAACGCCCGCTGCGCGTCCCCCACTCGCTTTTCGAAGCTCTCCAGCAGTTCTGCCTTGCTGCTCGGAGCCGGGGCGTTCATCGATGGATCCCATACGAGTTTGTCCATCGTAAGGGTATGCAGGGCCCAGTCGCCGGCGGTATCCGCAACGTGTCCCGCCAGCTTGCCCAACGCCATCGACTTTTCATGGGGCTTCCACGAAAAGTCCGCCTCTCCCGGAATCGCTTCCAGCAACTTGCGGGTGCTTCCCACCTCGCGATCGAACTCCGCTACAAGGTCTTTCTGAATGTCCAAAGGTTTCCTCCGTGGTGCGTGCCAAGCATACCCCAAAACCCGGGCGCATGGGCGAACAAAAAGCGATAATCGCCCCAGGGCGATAGCGGCGATCAACTATCCTCCTGACCTGACGGTTCCCCGAGCTGCCCGGGAAAGTAGATGAAGAGTCTGTCATCCCCTCCCACGACAACGCCAACACGCATCGAAGTCATTGGGATGAAACACTCTATTCATGTTTTCCTTTTCGGATTGGTTTCCTGGGCCGCGATCCCCGTCGCCGCCCAGCAAACCACCCAATTCGCTGACGCCAACCTTCCCGACGCGCCCACGGCGACGGACGGAGCTGCTTCCACCGGGTCAAGCGAACGCGAAACCACCTGGCGCACGCTCCCCATGGACTTCCTGCATGACCAGAAGGACATCTGGACATTCCCCGTGCAGCTCGCCAAAGGTCATCACTGGGTCCCCACCATCGTCGTGGTGGGCGGTACAGCGGCCTTTCTTGCAGCCGATCCTCACGTCGCTTCCTACTTCCGCTCCCACCAGCGCAACGTGGACAAGGTGAACGACGTCTTCGACCCCATGATTACCACCGGAGAGGTGATTGCGCTCCCCACGTCCCTTCTGGTCGCGGGCTACCTGCGGCACGAACCGCGTGAAGTGAGCACCGCCCTGATGGCTGCCGAGGCCTACGGCGACAGCGCCATCGTCGATCTCGCCATCAAAGCCGTAACCCGACGGCAGCGGCCCTCAGATATTCCTCCGGGCCACCCCTTCACCAACACCTTCTTCAACGGCGGCAAGTCGCCCTTCAAAGGGAGCAGCTTCCCGTCCGGGCATTCCGCCGCCGCGTTTTCGGTGGCGACCGTAGTGGCCAATCGCTACAGCCGCAAACGCTGGGTGCCGATCCTGGCCTACGGACTCGCCACGGCGATCAGCACGTCCCGCATCACGGAAAATGCCCACTTTACGTCCGACGTCTTCCTCGGAGCCTCCATCGGCTACACAACAGCCAAGTACGCTGTTCTGCGACCACGGTGAAGAAGGAGGGCCATCTTCCCGGCCCTCCTAATCCGCCTCGTCACGAGACGCCGGTACTCGCAGGCTGCGATTGCGGCTGCGGCAGAACGCTCGCAATCACCTCCGCCGCGGCGGTGTACCGCCCGAACGGAGCGCTCACCTGGACTCCCTGCACGTAAGGACGGACCGCCTCCAGCATCTCCCGGGCGATCGCAATCCCCTCGCGGCTTGCGGCCTCCGGGCTGTCCGCCTGCGCCATGCGCAACATGATCTCCTCCGGCATGGAGACACGCAGATCATTTTTCATGAACTCCGCATTCCGCAAGCTCGTCAGCGGCCAGATCCCCGCGATGATCGGAATGCGGTATTCAGCAATGCGCTCGAGGAAGCTTTCCAGCAGCCTGAGATCGAAGACCGGCTGCGTGATAGCGTACTCCGCGCCCGCTTCCACCTTGTACTTGAAGCGGCGCAGCTCATGTTCGATATCGGGAACCCCTGGATTGGCCGCAATGCCAATCGTAAAGTTGGTGCTCGAGCCAATCGAGTTCGATCCGATATCCAGTCCGTGATTCAGGCGGCGCACCATGTTCACCAGCCCGATGGAATCAACGTCAAAGACCGCCGTAGCGTCGGGATAGTTTCCCAGCTTGGGCGGATCGCCCGTGAGGCACAGAATGTTCCGCAATCCGATCGAAGACGCCCCCAGAAGATCCGACTGGATACTTAGGATATTGCGATCGCGGCAGGTATAGTGCAGGACCGTGTCGATGCTGGTGTGCTGTTGAATCTGCACACATAAACTCTGGCCGCTCATGCGCGCGGATGCCCGCGGGGAATCGGGAACATTGATGCCGTGAACGCCCAGCGAAGCGAGCAGCCGGGCTCCCTCGATCTCCTTGTGGCAATCGATGCCGCGCGGCGGAACGATCTCCACCAGCGTCACAAACTGCTTCTCCGCGATCAGTGCCCCAATCCGGGAACGCTCCCGCAGGGGAGCCGGGGGCGTCTCCGTCTCCAGCGGCACCACGGTCTCTCCCTCGACAACACGCGCCTGGGCGTCGATGGCCCGCATCGCGGAACGCATGGCCCGGATGTGGTTGGGCGTGGTTCCGCAGCAGCCGCCCACGATCTGCGCGCCCGCGTTGATCGCCTTCCGGGCAAAACTGGCCATGTACTCGGGCGAGCAGAGATAGATGTTGCGGCCCTCAATCGCCCGCGGCAACCCCGCATTCGGCATCGCCGCAATCGGCAGGCTGGTGGCCGCCCGCATCGTTTCAATCGCGGTCAGAACCGTCGCCGGTCCCGAGGAGCAGTTGACCCCCACTGCATTCGCCCCCCACTCCGAAAGCACAGCCGCGGCATGCGCAGGGGAGGAACCGTCGAGGCAATTGCTCTCGTCGTCCACCGTAACCATCGTGAGGACCGGAAGGTGGGGGGCGGTATCATGCGCGGCCAGGAGCGCCTCCCGCGCCTCATTGAGGGCGGGCATGGTTTCCACAATGAGAAGGTCCACGCCGGCATCGCGAAGCGCGGCTATCTGTTCGGCGAAGGCGGCCCGCGCCTCGTCCAGCCCCGTCTTGCCCAGTGGTTCCAGGCGAACGCCCAGCGGGCCGATGGCTCCCGCCACCCAGGCCTCTCCCGCCTGCTTGTCCTTGAGATGACGAACGGCGTCCCGGGCGATCCGCACCCCGGCGGCATTGATCTCCGCAACCTTTCCGGCAAGACCGTGACGAGCAAGACGAAAACGATTCGCGCCAAACGTGTTCGTTTCCAGGATCTCGGCCCCGGCCTGAAGGTACTCTTCATGGATGGCAAGAATCAGGGACGGATCCGACAGGTTCAGCTCGTCGTAACAGCGATTAATGAAAATGCCGCGCGCGTAGAGCACCGTGCCCATGGCCCCATCGGCAAGCACAGGGCGATCGCCGAAGATATCAGAGAAGGACGCCATTGTGCCTTCATGCTATCGCACTCGGAGCCGGGCGAAAGAGCTCCGCCGACAGCCGGGATCGTCTCGAGCCTTGACCGGCATGCCCCGGTGGCGTTTCGAGCCGTAGAGCCGCGCACTGGCGACATCTTCAGCAATCCTTCAGGAACCTTTTCCTTCAATCCCATTTTTCCCACATGCGTGAAAGAGTATGCGGATGTTACGCTCGTTCTTGCATCGAAGATAGATAGCGTAGTTCGTATTGGATTTCCCCCCAGGCCCATGCGACACTCCTTGCACGCACACGTCCGCTACCTCGAAAGCACGATTGAGAACCTCAGGATCCGCCTCGCAGACACGCCGCACACCGTCGAAGAGCGCGAAGACCTCGAACTGCAGTTAACGCTTGCCGAGAGCGCGCTCGAGCACTACCGACATGCCTACGCGCTTGAACTGAGCCTCTCGGGCGCCGAGCCGCCGAACCAGCCCGCCGGCAATGGTGACCAGGAAAGCCGTCCCTCCGACAAGTCGCGTTCCGAAAAGAAGAAGGACGGCCTCGTCATTCTGGACCCTGGCTTGATCGCACGTTTGGCCCGGACCGGCCGCTCGTCCCGTCCCCCTTCTCGTGCTCCCGCAATCCAACCATCGCGAAGAGCCGCGTCGGGTACACGATAGAATGCGGCCATGACCGTTGTGACCGTGATGTACCCCAGGTCGGAGGGTTCCACCTTCGACTTCGACTACTACCTCGCTAAGCACATCCCTCTGGCGAAGGCCCGCTTTGGCGAGTGCGGCATGACGGACGTACGCCTATTCCGGGGAGAGGGAACCTTGGACGGAACAGCCCCCGCGTACGCACTCATTGCCGAGCTGTTCTTTCCCTCTGTCAAACACGTGCAGGACGCCATGGCGCGGCACCGCGCAGAAGTAATCGCGGACATCCCGAACTACACCAACGTGCAGCCGGTCGTTCAGCTCTGCGAGACGCTCTAGCCGGCCTGTCCGCCCAACTCCCGATACCTTCCTGGACAAAGCCTCGCCTGACAGAGCCGCTGGTTGCTTTGTTATACTTCGGGAGTCAAACGCATTATCAGGCGGCATCTCCACACGGGAGCGCGGTTGCTCCCCAAACGGCGCGGGATGCCGGAACTGCCACCTGGGCTGCACGTCACATCGCACGATGCCGCACACTCCGTCGAGGTAAGGGATTTTGAAGAAGAGCAGTCTTTGGTTGAGCGCCCTCGGGGCACTCGGGGCCGCCATTGCGCTGGCGGGATGTGGGCAGACCCAATACTTTGCCGGCCGCACTCTGCCGCCCAGCGGACTCCGCAACCGCGTCCTGGTGGCCATTCAGAATCCCAGCGTCGCCAGCAAAGGCGCCCTCGAGATCCTCGACGCCTATTACGACATCCGCTACAAGTACAACGACACCAATACCACCTTCTCCATCGGCGGCTACTCCGGCGCCCTCCCCGTCACCATCCAGAACATGCCGGAAGAACAGGTCGGCGCCATCTACGGGTCGGGGGACGGTAGCCTCACTCTCGCCGACTACGAGAAGGAAAGCAGCTCCGGCGCGGAGAAAGGCCTCAATGGCCTCTCCTCCAGCGTCTTCATCACCCGCAATCGGAGTTTCATCTTCTCCGCCAGCCAGCCGAACCACATCATGACCGTAGTGGACTCCGGCATTCCCTATGCTCTGAGCCTTCCCGGTATCTACCGCGTGAGCGTGAACCCTGGCGGGTCGGCCGCGCTGGCGTTTGTCGAAAACTCGAATTACATCTACTACCCCGTCAAGCTGAACGCCGCGCAGACCCTCGCCTACTCCGGTGGATCCGGCTCCTGGCCCAAGGCCGCGGTCGACTGCGCCCCGCAAAACGCCCCAGCCTGGTGCCTCTTCCAGGCGCAGAGCCCTGACGCGGTTGACGCCACCGGAACCAGCTATGGCGCGCCCCTCGCCTTCGATCGCCCCGTGAAAGCCGTCTTCTCCAATGACGGCAACACGGCCTATGTGCTCAACTGCGGAGCCGAGTGTGGTGGCACTGCTTCTTCGATTGCCCTGCTTCCCGTAGGGCCCATGATCTTCACGCAGAACCAGGGATCCGGTGTGCTGCCCTGCAATCAGGCCGCTGTGGCGCCGTGCCCGAATGCGAAGTCTGCGCCCTACACCAGCATCTCCACCCCCGGCGGCGCCAGCAACGCGCTCATCGCAAGCTCCACCATGTATGTCGTGGGCCAGCAGTTGTTGCCCGATGGGCTCTTCACCGGCAATCTCACCATCGTCAATCTCACCAACAACTCCGCCGCCGCTCCCATTGCCATCAGCGACGGCGCCCCCGGTGCCATGAGCCGCATCATTCAGGCCGACGACAACACGCTCTGGATCGGAATGACGAAGTGCACCAACGGCGAGCGCTACGCCAAGGGGCAACCCTACGGATGCCTCACCATGTTCAACACGGCCTCCAACACGGTTGCCATGATTGAGCCCTACCAGGGCGACGCCACCGGCATCGCCGCCGTCACCAGCCTGCACAAGGTCTACGTCGCCGAGGGGGGCCAGGTCTACGTCTACGCCACCACCGACGGGCGCGCGCTGAACAATCAGTACGTCACCGTCACCGGCACCGCCTGGGACGTTGCCTACATGGACGGCAACAGCGACGCCAACAACACCGTCTACTAGGAATCAACAAAACAAGCATGGCTGCGGAATCCATTGCGGACGTGCTCGCCATCGCTGCCCATCGCGATGACGTCGAGCAAACCTGCGGCGGAACCCTCCTGCGCAGCGCCGCCCGCGGACTGCGCACCGCGATTCTCGACCTGACCAAGGGCGAAGCTGGCACGCGCGGCACTGCCGAAGACCGCGCCCGCGAGGCCGGCGATGCCGCCCGCCTCCTTGGCGTGACCTGGCGGCAGGCACTCGATCTTCCCGACGGCGCCATCGCCAACACCCTCGAGAATCGCATCAAGATCGTGCAGGTTCTGCGCATCGTGCGCCCCCGGGTTGTGATTCTTCCCTACTGGCAGGCGCGCCATCCCGATCACGCCATCGTCGCTTCGCTCGGGTATGAGGCCTGCTTCCTCTCCGGCCTTGCCAAGATCGACACCGGTACGCCTCCGCATCGCCCCTTCAAGATCGTCTACGCCAGCCTCTACGCCGATGTCCGGCCCACCTTCATCGTGGACATCACCCCTTTCATCGAACAGCGCCACGCCTCTCTCATGGCCTATCGCTCCCAGTACGCCAACCAGCCCGCGGGCGGCGGTCTCTTCGTTCCCGAAGAAGAGATCCGCGAACGCACCTTCGCCGAGGCCCGCCATTACGGACTGCTCGCAGGCGTTCTCTACGGCGAACCCTTCGTCCAAAAAGAAGTTGGCCTCGTCGACGATCTCACCCTGCTGCCGGTTCAGTCCCTTTGAACATCTCGGCGCGATCCTCCAGCCTCTCGCCCGCCCATCCGCGTTCGGCAACCTTACTCTGCGCCCCCGCCTCTTAGCACTCTGAGCGCGGGCCCATGCGGCTCCCTCATCGATAGG
Source organism: Acidobacteria bacterium AB60 (assembly GCA_008682415.1). GTDB lineage: Bacteria > Acidobacteriota > Terriglobia > Terriglobales > Acidobacteriaceae > Telmatobacter. The sequence continues at coordinate 905,046 of VANK01000001.1, forward strand.
CTTCTGATCCGCGAGGTGGAATCGCGTGGCACTCTTCACTGTCTTGCGCGCTGCGTTCGGCTATCTGTTCCTCGTCTTCCTGACGCGCATCGTGGGAAGAAGGCCAGGCAAACAGCTCACTCCGTTTGAATTCGTTCTGGTCTTCTACCTGGGCGGCCTCACCCTCACGGGCATGGTGGGAACCGAAATGTCCCTGACCAACGCCGTATGCCAGATCTTCACCATCGCGCTCTGTCATTACGTGCTCAGTGTCCTCCGTCTCCGCTTCCCCGCGTTTCAAAAGGTGCTGTGTGGCTCGCCCCTACTCCTCATGAGCAATGGCCGGTGGAGAAGCAAGTCTCTCAGCCAGGCTCTCCTCCAGGATGACGACGTCATGGATATGGCACGTGAACAGGGCATCCGCGATCTCTCCGGCATTCGGGTCGCCGTTCTTGAAACCTTTGGTCAATTGAACATCATCCCCGCGCAAAAGAACCCGCCAACCGACGTGAAGGGAGAGGGGTAGTGCCTAACATTCCGTTCGAGACGCCGGTCGAGGACTCCGTCCCCAAAGTCGCCGATGAGGTCGCCGTCGGCGAAGATCTGGACTTTCAGCGCAAGTGGTGGCGCTTTGAAAAAATCATCTGGCCCATCCTCGTGCTCATCATCGTGGCCGATGTGGTTGGTCTCTTCGGACGCGGATGGTTGGCTAAGGCAAAAGCTGCCACGCCCGACAACGCCTTAAGCCTCGACTACGAACGCATCGAACGCGCCAGCACCCCCTCCATCATGACTCTTCACTTCGGCGAACCCGCCATCCACAATGGCCGTATCGTGCTCCACGTCAGCGACTCCATCGTGAAGCCGCTCGGCGCTCAGCGCATCTCCCCGCAACCTGCGCTCTCTGTCGTGGGAAACAACGAAATCACTTACGTCATCCCGGCTACCCAGTCCCCCGCATCTCTGCAGATCGAGATGGACCCCTCCTTTCCCGGTCTGCATCCGTTTCGCGTGCAAGTAGAGGGCAGCACCCCCATCGACCGCAACATCTTTGTGGTGCCGTAGCTATGGCGACCATCCTTCACGCCGTACTCGGCTACTTCGTTCTGCTCTTCACCGTCCGGGTCCTCAAGCGCCGTCCCGGCGCTCAGATGACCATGTTCGAGTTCGTGCTCATCTTCCTCATCGGCGGAGTCGTGATCCTCTCCACCGTGGGGAATGATCGATCGGTCACCAATTGCACCTGCGCCGTCATCGCCGTCGGCTTCATTCATCGCACCATCAGCTGGGCCAAAAGCAAGAGCCCGCGCGTCGGAGCCATCGTCGACGGCACGCCCGTGGTGCTCATCAAACAAGGGCAATGGCAGCAGGAAGTCGCGCACAAGACCGCGGTCGCGCGCGTCGATGTCGAGGCCGCCGCCCGCGGTCAAAACCTGCTGCGCGTCGAAGACATCGACTACGCCATCGTCGAGCGCAACGGGCAGATCAGCGTTCTCAAGAAAGAAGGCTAACGATGGCGGATCCGAAGCAGGGCGCCACAGTCGTAACCGACATCCCCCAGAGGCTCGATCGCCTGCCATGGTCGCGCTGGCACGTGCGCATTCTCACCGCCCTCGGAACCTCCTGGCTCCTCGACGGACTCGAGGTCACCATGGTTGGCTCGCTCTCCGGCATCCTCGAGAGCAAATCCGGTCTGCGCCTTACCGATCCCCAGGTCACGGGCGCAGCCACCACCTATCTCGCCGGCGCTGTCTCCGGCGCCCTGCTCTTCGGCTATCTCACCGACCGGCTCGGCCGCCGCAAGCTGTTCCTCGTCACCCTGGCCACCTACTCCCTCGCCACCATCGCCAGCGCCTTCTCCTGGGGCGTCGCCAGTTTCTCCGTCTTCCGTTTCTTCACGGGCGTCGGCATCGGCGGCGAGTACGCCGCCATCAACTCCGCCGTCGACGAGCTCATCCCCGGCAAGGTGCGCGGCACCGTCGACCTCGTCGTTAACGGAACGTTCTGGCTGGGAGCCACCATCGGCTCGCTGGCCGCCATGTTCCTGCTCGCCGGCCACTTGCCCCAGAACACCGGCTGGCGCTACGCCTTCGGCGTCGGTGGTTCTCTCGGCATCCTCGTACTCATCCTGCGGCTCTTCGTGCCTGAAAGCCCGCGCTGGCTCATGCTCCGCGGGCGCGAAGAACAGGCCGGCAAAGTCGTTGGCGGTATCGAAAACGCCGCTGCCCACGGCAGCCCCTCCAGCCTCCCTGTCCCGCAAGGCGACAAGCTCAAGATCACCGTGCGCGATCACACACCGCTCAACGAAATCTTTGCCAACATGGCCGGCGAGAATCGCAAACGCTCCATCCTCGCTCTCGTGCTCATGGGCTCGCAGTCCTTCTTCTTCAACGCCGTCTTCTTCTCCTACGCACTGGTCGTCAAGAAATTCTTCCACGTGCAGGACCGCGAACTTCCCCTCCATCTCCTGCCCTTTGCCGTCGCCAGCTTCTTCGGGCCTCTCCTTCTCGGCAAGCTCTATGACACCATCGGACGCAAGCCCATGATCACGGCAACTTACGCCATCGCCGGATTGCTGCTGGCAGCCTCTCTTTATCCCTTCGCTGCCGGCATGCTGGGTCCGCTGGGCATGGGCATCTGGTTCAGCGCCATCTTCTTCGTCGCGTCCTCGGCAGCGAGCGCCGCCTACCTCACCGTCAGCGAGATCTTCCCCCTCGAGATCCGCGCCTTCGCCATCGCCATCTTCTACGCCATCGGCACCTTGATCGGAGGCGTGGGCGCGCCTCTCCTCTTCGGCGTCCTCATCGCCACCGGCTCGCGCCTGAATGTCGCCCTGGGATACGGCGTCGGCGCCGTGCTGATGATTGGGGGCGCCGTCTGCGAATACTTCATCGGGGTGGAAGCCGCGGGAAAGAGCCTGGAGGCCATCTCCAAGCCTTTGCAGAGTAAAACCTGAATGCGCCGATATAGCGTCCTCAACGTACCGCGGGCGCGTCCTTGCCCTCCTCTGCAGCCACCCCTGGCGACCCCAGAAACGCATGCCCCAGGCGCTTGCCCGAAGACTGCCAGCGCCGCACCACCTCGTACACAATGCACGTTGCATACGTCACCGCGATCCACACCACGACCTCCTCGATCGGAAGCCGGCTCCACGCCGTGATGAAGATGCCGAGCATCTGCGGCTCCTGAAAACCCCACCAGCCGTACGGCAGGCCCAGCGTAGCCTCCCACATGAGGCTCATCAACAGGATGAAGAACATCGTCAGGCTCAATGCCCGCCAGTTGATCACCGGTTTCGCCGAAGGCAGCAGCAGAGCCGAAGGAGTCAGCGCGCCCGCAACCAGGAAGACGAAATACCCCGGAAACCCAGGCTCCGCCACAAAGACCTTCCGAAATACGATCGCGCCCGCCATCAGCACCACACCAACAATCAGCGACCACGGATGGAACTGCAGCAGACGCGCAAAGTTGGTGCGCTCCGCGGAATCAACCGGCACGCTGTACGCCGAAACCCAGTACTCATCCAGCCAGATATACAGCAGCAGTACCGCCACGAATCCCGTGAGGTAGAAGAGGTACTCCTCGATCGGCACGCTGCCGCCAATCGCCGGAGCCGGAATGCGCAGCGTCGCCTCTGGGTTCGGAAAGGTGAGAAACCTGCGCGCGAAGAAGAAATCGAGCCCCGCCCCCAGCGGAAACAGAAGCCCAATCGTCCGCACAAACGCCTTCTTCGAAATCTTCAAATGCTCCGCAGGCACCAGCCAGAACAGGATCACCACAATCGGCACAAGGAAGAGCAGCAAGCTGACGGAATAGCCGTAAGGAGACGCTGCCGCCACCGGCCCCGGAACCTGGGGCGCGACCCGCGCCGTGTGCAGCGTCAGTCCGGCCGGCACGCACAGCATCGCCAGCATCACGAACACAACCAGAAATCCGCCACGCCGAACAGTCCGAGGAGCCATCGAGCGAGCCTCCTTGCCCCGCAACTATAGCACTCCCCGTTCTTGTCCCTGTCACTTCTTCACCTCTTTCCTCCCACTGTCCACTGTTCACTGTTCCAAAAACATCGAGGCGGTCCACCCTCCCACAAGGAGTGGACCGCCTCTCTGCATTCCGGAGACACATGCGCCCGGAAACTCAATTCCCCGTCAAAGGAACCGTCTGTTCACTGATCACTGATCACTATTCCCTGCCCTCTCACAACGTTCGCTTGAACAGCGGCGTCGCAATAAACAGCGTCCCAAACCCGAAGAGGAACAAAAACGCCAGATCCGTCTGGATCGAGATCAATCCACCATCCTTCAGAAGAATCGACTTGAATCCGTGAATCGCGTAGGTAAACGGATCGATCACTGCAATCCAGCGCAGCCACCCCGGAAACTGCGCAATCGGCGAGATCGCGCCCGAAGGGAAGAACAGCAGCGTGTTCAGCACCCCGAACATCGCGCGCGGCACCAGCGGATCGTCCACCCGCACCATCATCAGGAACATCATGCCGTTGAACGCAATCGAGGTCCCCAGGATCAACAGAAGCAGTTCGAACATCGCATCCAGGTGAAAGATGACCCCGATTCCCGCCATCAGCGAGCCGATGATCGTCAGCGATATCCCCGACAGCACCGCCTTGATCGCGCCCGCCACGTTGAGCCCCATCACCAGCTCCAGCTTGCTGATCGGCGTCACCAGGTAGCCTTCATGCACCCCGCGCGCCTTGTCATCGATGTACAGCATCCCTCCGCCGATCATCACGGAGATGTACATAGCCAGCGCAATCGAGCCCGACAGCAGATACTTCATGTACTCCACGTACGGGTAGATCTCCACGATCCGCAGCGCAATGTTCTTGACCACCCGATCCGGAATCTCCGGCTGGTTCAGCGCATCCACCAGCGACTGCATCTCCGACTCGATCGCCCCGCTCATCACCTGGTCCGTGTTGTCTACCACCAGCCCAATGCGCGCATCGTTCTTCGCGTACACGCGCCGGCTGAACTGCGGAGGAATGATCACCGCCGCGTCCACCTTGCCGGTCCGCACATCCTCCCTCGCCTGGTGCTCGTCGTTGTACGGAATCGTCACGAACGTGGCCACATTCACGGCCACCGTGTCGAACGCCTCCTTCACCTTGACCGCCTGCGGGCCGTGGTCCTGGTCGACAAGGGCAACGCGCGCCCCTTTGATGTGCCCGCCCAAAGCGTGCCCCAGAATCACCAGCTGCACGATGGGCAGCATCATCGACATAATCATCAGCACCGGCGAACGAAAGAACTTCCGCATCTCCCGCTCGATAATCGCGAACATTCGATTCATGATCAGTTCACTCCCGGTCGTGGAGGCATCATGAACACCGCCTTCACCGTCTCATCGCGGAGCTGGCGGCCGGTGTAGTGCACAAACACATCGTCCAGGGTGGTGTTCTGCACGCTCAATGACGTGATCTGCTCGCCCAGGCCCGCCGCCATCTCCACCAGCTGCGTCGTGGTCTGCGATCCATTGGAGGTCAGAACCCGGTAAAACCCGCCCGATTGCGACTGCACGTCCGTCACATCGTTCAGCCCTTTCAGGCGGCTCATCCAGCGCTCATCCTCATGCTCAAACTTGATCTCCACCACGTTCGACCCCGGCACGCTCTGCTTCAGCTCCGTCGGCGTCCCCAAGGCCACCAGCGTTCCGTGATCCACAATGGCGATGCGGTCGCACAGCCGGTCCGCCTCCTCCATGTAGTGCGTCGTCAGCAGCATGGTCAGATTTCGGCTCTTCTTCAGGTTGTTGAGCATCTCCCACACCGCAATCCGCGATACCGGATCAAGCCCCGTCGTCGGCTCATCCAGAAAAAAGATCCGCGGATCGTGCACCAGCCCCCGCGCAATCTCCAGCCGCCGCCGCATCCCGCCGGAAAGCGTCTTGGTCTGCGCGTCGCGCCACTTGCTCAAATCCACCGCCTCCAGCACTTCGTCAATGTTCTTCTGCCGCCGCGCGCGCGGCACCGAGTACAGCTTCGCGTAGATCAGCAGGTTCTCTTCCACCGTAAGGTCCTGGTCGCTGGTCAGTGCCTGCGGAATCACACCGATCATGTTGCGCACCGCATTGGGCTCGTTCATCACGTCGTGGCCACCCACCAGCGCCCGTCCGCTCGTCACCGGGATCAGCGTCGTCATCATGCGGATCAGCGTGCTCTTCCCCGCTCCGTTCGGACCCAGCAAGCCGAAGATCTCCCCGCTCTCCACCGCGAAATTCACGCCCTTCACGGCCTCGAACGTGCCGTAGCGCTTGACGATGTTCTCCACCTCGATCGCCGCGGCCGCCGCGCTCCCCGGGCTCGCGGACGAAACCGGCGCGCTCATTGCTTCACCAGCTTCGCCTTCGGCAGATACACGTTCGCCGTCATCCCCGGCACAAACTTCTCGCCGGGATTAGGAATCTGCAGCTTCAACTGAACCGTCTTGATGTCCCGCTTGCGTCCGCCGTTGATGTCGCGCTGCGTGGCAAAATCGGCCTCCGCCGCCTTCGCAATCACCTTGCCCTGCACCTCCGCGCCGCTCGGCAGCACAACCCGCAGTTCATCGCCAAGCTGCACAGCGTCCGCCTGCGTCTCCGGAAGCGGCGCGTACACCCACGTCTGGCTCAAATCCATGATGGTCACAATCGGCGTGCCCGCGCCCACCACCTCGCCCTGTCGCGCAGCCCACACATCCACCTTGCCGGTCACCGGCGCGTACACCTTCGCGTACCCAATCTCCACCGCTGCCTGCTTCGCCAACGCCTGCGCATTCGCAACCTGGTCGCGCGTAGAAGCCACCGTGCGCGCCGCCGCCGCAGCCTGCAGTTCATGCGCCCTGGCCTGCTTCAGCGAGGCCTCTGCCGCCGCCACCGTCTCCTCCGCCGACGTCACCGCCGCCTGGTCCGCATTCAAACTTGCCTGCGCCACGTCGCCCGACTGCACGCTCATAATCCCCTGCTTCGCGAGCGCCACCGTCCGCTCCGTGTCCGCCTTTTGCTTCGCAAGATTCGCCTGCGCCTGCGCCAGGGCCGCCTGCGCCGCACGCACCTGTGCCTCCGCATTCACCACTTGGCTCGAGGTCTCCCCCTGCGTCTGCCGCTCCGTCTCGATCGTCTCGTTCAGCTTTTGCTGATTGCTGGCTACCGTAGCCTCCGCTGCCGCGTGCGCGGCCGCCAGGTCATCGCTCTCGATCGTCGCAATCAGCTCGCCCGCCGTCACCTGCTGCCCCTCCTGCACCAGCAGAGTCTGAATCCGACCCGGAATCTTCGAGCTCACCTCCACCTCGTTGGCGTCCACCGTGCCAATCAGCTGCAGGTCGCTCGTAGGCCGCGCCGTAAACCAATACCAGATCAGCGACCCCACCGTGAGCAGGCCAAGAATCATAAAGACACGATTACGTGGGTTCACACGTTCCTCCCAAGATTGACCCGATATCCATTAATCGCCGGCATCGGCGTGTCAGCAATCACCTTCGCCGCAAGCTCCGCGCCGTGCGTCCGATCCGTAAAAAGCGCCTGCCCCAGAAACTCCACAATGGCCTTGCGCCGCGACGTCAACGCCTCCAGCGACAGCGGATCCTCGCCGTGGATCATCTTCCAGATCGGAGCGCTCAGAAAATAGAAGACGTTGGCGCCCAGCGACGAAAGCTGGATCTGCATCCAGTCCGCCTTGATAATCTCGCCCGTGTCCACCGCCTCCCGCACCATCGTCCGGTACAAGATCAGCGCCGGCTCGAACACCCGCTTGAGCAGCACCGGCATCACGCCCGACTCGCCCTTGTGCAGACGCATCATCTCCTGCTGCATCAGGCTCTGAAACTCCTGCTGCCCGATAATGCGATCGAAGTGCGCCAGCGCCGCCCGCAACACCCGCTCCCCGGCGGTCCCGCTCCCCATCAACACTGCCATGGTGTTGTCGCGCACCCGTTCGGCAATCTTCTCGAACGCCGCCAGGTACAGCTTCTCTTTGCTGTCGAAGTGGTAGTACAGCAGCGCCTTGTTCACACCCGCCGCGCTGGCAATGCGCTCGGTTCGCGCCCCCGCCAGTCCATGCGCTGCGAACTCGCGCAGCGCAGCATCCAGAATCCGCGCCCGCGTCTCCGCCGAACGCTCCCCGGCCGAATTGGACTGATCACTCATTTTGTTAACTAAACAGTTGGTTAAACTATCTAGTTAGTAAAATACCCCGGAGCGATCCTAAACGCAACAAGAAACTTCGAAGACAGGGCGGGCGAGACCACTCTCAACCTCCACAACCCAAATTTCTCAAACCTCGCTCAACGAAACAGAGCTATAATCCCTTTCCGACTGGGGAAGCGATGAACGACGCGCAGCTCTCCGGACTTCAGCGTTGTGCCTCGGCGGGAGCTAAGTCCATTGCCGCGGGCGTAGCAGCGGGATTCTCCGCCTTCGCGATCTGCGCGCTTGACTTCCTCGGTTCCGATCCGCCGAACGCGAAAGTGCCCGGACTGGGTGTGACACTGCCGGCTCCATTGTCGGTGCTAGCTCTGACCGTGATCTCATCAGCTTCGGGCTGGGTCGGGTTAGCCTTCCTCGTTCAGGGCCTCAAAATACTTCGCGAGCTGGATAACCCTCCAGGTAAACAGTCCGACCAAATACGAGCGGCACTGGCCGGATCCTCCCTCGTGTGTTCGACCCTCTCCTTCAGGGGGCTCTGCCTGGCAGGATCACTGGCTCTGATAGTCGAGTTTTCCACTGATTTCTGGGTGGTGAAGATGATGCTGCTGAGCGTGCTGCTGCATAGCCGGCTCTTTGCTAACCTCCTGGTTTTCTCAGTTTGGGGGCAGCGTTTCCTCATCGCACCCTATATCTACCTGGCCTTCTGCGTCTGGATTCGCTGGTTCAATCCTGGTACCTGGTACTGCCTCCCCGCATGGTTCAGCTGGTCTCTTTGGAAGTGGCTACACCACAAAGACCTTGCTTCGCTTGAGGGTGCGCGTACTTGGTATGACTCGCAAGTAAACGCGATCCCAATGCAGGAAAAGCTGAAGCGCCTTCGAGAAAAGTGGCTCAATGATCTGGACATCAAGCAGATGGATGAGATTGGCGAGGAAGTCGCTCTTGCGGTCATCAGGCAGCGTGGCTTCTGGAGTTTCTGCTTTGCACATTGTGACTACGGCAGCTACTTCCAGGGAGCCGTGCTTCGGAGATTCCAGAAGTTCGAGCAATCTGAAATGAGTAGCTTTACGCCGGAAGAGCGGGATGAGTTTAGGCACGCGTTGCAAATGTAGGCGTTCCCCACACTCGCCAAATTGCTCCTTCCATCGGCAAATTGCCTCTAATGCTGAGCGCATCTTTGCTCACGTGAAGTCCGATGGTTCTTCACGCCAGCGCCCGCCCCAGCAGATCCACCAGTGCCCGCGCCGCGCTTCCCTCCGCATCCCGCAGTGAGGCGTACTCGCTCACTTCAATCAGCCGAACCCGGGAGTCGTGCACCAGGGGACGCAGCAGTTCCGCACAGTTCGCCAGGCTCAACCCCTCCTCGTGCGGAAAATACGCAGCCGGCATCTCCCGCTTCGCCAGCACATCGATGTCCAGGTGAATCAGAACATCGGCCGAAGCTGGAATCCCCGCCAGCACCCGTGCGGCAGCCGCACCCGGCCCTATCCGCACAATCTCCGCACGCGGCATCGACACCAGCGGCACACCTGAGGACTGCGGCGCCGCCGTGCACCCCACATACGGCACCTGCGAGCGTTCCAGGCATGCACCCGCCCAGAACGGAGAAGGCGTCGTCAACAACCAGGTCGCCAGGCTCGCCGCGCTGTTGCAAACGCGCGCATCCGCAGCGGCATCATCGTAGTCTCCGTCGATGTAGATCACGTGTACCTGCGAAGACCCCGCACGGGCCAGCGCCTGCACCGTCCCCACCACAATGCTGCAGTCACACCCAATCAGCAGCGGAACATGGCTAGACTGCTTCAGCACAGATCCCAACTGCTCGCTCACGCAATCCCAAACGATCCGCGGCCCCGGCCAGTTCTTCACCGGAGGCAGCGCATGGTGCGGAAGAAACGCGGGGATCGCAACATCCCCCTGGTCCTCCACAAGCACCCCCGCCGCTCGCAGCCGCTCCACCAGCCTCGCCTCGCGAAACGCCGCGCCATCATTCTCGCTTCCCGGAACAAGCGACCCCGTGCGCAGCGGAACCCCGAACACGTCGTAAACGAGCCGCTTCAGAAAGGGCGTCTCCGCCATCAAACCCCATTCCATCGCGGTCATCCCCGCAAACAGACCCGCAAAGCTTCGGCGCGTAAGCTGCATGATCCTCCCTGAGAGTCGCGGCGCGCGCTCTTCGCCCGCCCTCCGCATCTTGTTGGATATTCGTCGCTCCCCGATCCGCCGGCAAGGACATTCCCCCCACCTTCTCGGCCAGCCCGCGGCACGCAATCTTTGGCAGGAATGGTGGGGTCTTTGACCTCGCGTCGCGCGTGGCTTTGCACGACAATGGACTCGCGCCCATCAACGGCTACTACGGCGCGGAGCCTGCGCTTGATCGCGAAAGACAATCAATCCCGCGGACGCTTGCAGCTGGTCATGGCAAAAGATCCCGGCACGTCGCCGGGCGCCTGGCCGCGCCGCATCGCCTTTCTCGCTCTGCCGGGCTCGGCTCTGTCTGACATCGCCGGACCCTACGAGGCATTTCTCCTCGCCGCCCAGACCGCGCAGCAGCGCTTGTCTCTCTCCACCCCCGCCTACAACGTAACACTGCTCGGCGTCGACGGGGAAAGCATCCCCACCCTCGGAGGGCTCAGCCTCACCGGAGCCCGCGCATTCGATACCTATCAGGAAACCCCCGACACGCTCCTCATCGCCGGAGAACCCGACTCCCTCGGTCGCGTCTCAAACAAAGCCGCGCTCTTCGCCTGGCTGCAGCAGGTCGCCGGGAAATGCCGCCACGTCTGCAGCATCTGCACCGGCATCTTCGGCCTGGCAGAATCAGGCCTCCTCCGCGGTCGCGCCGTCACCACCCATTGGCAGCACGCGGAATCCCTCGCCCGCCTTTATCCCGAGATCCAGGTCAACCCCGAGCCCTTATTCCTGCGCGACGGCAAGTTCTACACCTCCGCGGGCTGCACCGCCGCCATGGACCTCACCCTCGCCCTCATCGAAGAGGACCTTGGCCCCTCCCTCGCCGCCGACATCGCCCGCGCCAACCTGATGTTCCTCCGCAGGCCCGGACGCCAGGCCCAGATCAGCCCGCTCCTCAAGCTCGAAATGTCCCACCACCAGCCACTTCGCAACCTGCAGCTCTGGATGCTCGAACATCTCCATCTCCCCCTCACCGTCGAGGACCTCGCCGGCCAGGCGCATATGAGCCTCCGCAACTTCGCCCGCACGTTCGTTGCCGCGCTGGGCGTCACCCCTGCGCGCTTCCTCGAAACTCTGCGCCTTGAAGCCGCACGCCGCCGGCTCGAAGAAACCACTCAGGGCCTGGACCAGATCGCATCCGAGTGCGGCTTCGGCTCCAGTGAAACCATGCGCCGCGCCTTCCTGCGCAACCTCGGCGCGCCGCCCGGCGCTTATCGCAGAGAAGTCGGCAGCGCCTGACACGCACGCACAAGGAGAAGCTTCATGACCAGGCGAATCCTCACACCCGCAGCAATCGCCCTTCTTGCCGCCACGGCAGCGGCCCGGCCACCTGCCGATGCAGCGCGCCGCGGCATCGACGCCGGCAATCAGGCCTGGATCGACGGCATCAAAGCCGGCGACATCCGGCCCATCCTCGCCACCTATGCGGAAGACGCCGTGGACTGCAGCGCCGCCGGCGAATGCACACAGGGCATTCAAGCCATCGAACGCGCCATGACCGCGCAGCTCGCCGCCCTGGGCCGCGCGCGCTCAGCCCGGGTCACCACCTGGGGCTACTCCGAACACGGAAACTTCGCCTACGAGTGGGGCCAGGCCGAAGCCTCCTTGGAAAACGGGAAGACACTCGTCGAACCATACCTCACCGTCTGGCAACGTCAGCCCAACGGCACCTGGAAGATCTTCCGCAACCTGGTCATCCCCCGCAACAACCCGGCGCAAAAGTGATCCCTCTTCCCTCTTCCCTATTCCCTGTTCCCTATTCCCTGTCTTTTTCAAAACAGCGACAACTGTCCCGGCCGTTTCCGTCTCGAGGCCCGCGCATCGTCCATAACCGTGCGCCCGCCAAGCGATCGCGAGATCCGCCGCTCATGCGCCACCGCCGCCCCGAACTCCGCCAGCGGCTCGCGATGCTCCTCCACCGAACGCGTCAGCCGGTCCAGTCGCCGAAACCCCTCCGCCTTCTCCGTATACCCCAGCTTCGCCGCATCCAGCGCCCGCCGCAGCACTCCCAGCGACTCGTCATACGTCTTCAGCGGCACCGGAAACGGATGTCCGTCCTTGCCTCCATGCGCAAACGAGAATCGTGCCGGGTCGGCGAACCGGCTCGGCGCCCCATGCACCACCTCGGCGATCAGCGCCAGCGACTGCAGCGTTCGCGGTCCCAGCCCCTCCACCAGCAGCAGGCTCGCAAAATCGCGCAGCTCCTGCTCGTGCGCCACCGCCAGCACCGCTCCCAGACGCTTTAAGTCCACATCTTCCGCACGCACATCGTGGTGCGCCGGCATCACCAGCCTGCGCGCCTCGTCCAGCGACCGCTCCACCGGCTGACCCGCGATCTCCAAAAGCGACCGCTGTGCCGCCGACGCCCGCCCGTCCACCAGATTGAGAATCGTTCCCTGCGGCTCACCCACAATCGCAGTATGCGGGTCCGACACGAAATCCCGCACGCTCGCCGAGTGCCAGTGATACCGCCGCGCCAGGCTCGTCGCGTCATTCATTCCCTGCTGCACCACCGCCCACTCGCCCCCGCGGTGAATCACAAACGCATGCAGGTAAAGCTGGAACCCGTCGGCGATCGCGTTGTTGTCCACCCGCGCCGTCAGCCGGCTGGTGCGCGCCAGCGCATCCCCGTCCAGACCCGTCTGCTCAGAGAACGCCCGCAGCTCCGCCGGCGTCTTTTTCGAGTGCCGCCCCCGTCCGCCGCACACCGTGAACCCCAGCTCCTCGAATCGCGGATTCAGTCCCCGCTTCAGCGCACCCATCACCGACGTCGTGATCCCCGACGAGTGCCAGTCCATCCCCATCACCGCCCCGTACGCCTGAAACCAGAACGGGTCGCTCAGCCGGGTCAGAAACTCCCCCGGCCCGTAGCTCTGCACCACGTGCTCTGCGATGGCCGTGCCCAGCAGCGTCATCCGTTCCGCCAGCCACGCAGGCACACGTCCCCCATGCAGAGGAAGATCGGCGGTACCGGTGCGCTTCACTCCTCTATCTTCGCCGAATCTCCGCCTCCTCGCCTAACGTGATCGCCGGCACAGAACCCCCATCCTCCCCACCCGCATACTCATCGAGACCACGGAAAGGAAGGTCGCGGTGAACTTGTGCCCGAAAATCGCTGACCCTCCGCCAGGGAACCTTGAAGCCCCCCTCCCCTATGTAGATTTCGCCATCTATTCGCTATACAAAAATTGCAACTAATTGATAATACAACTATTTAGAACTCAAGACGAGGCGAACAATAGGCGAAACAACCGATTTTAACGGCGCTGAAAGCAAAGGTTTTAGCAGACACCCACCCCCAAAAGAGCCCCTCGTCATCCAGCCCCACCCTTCATCTCCCCGCCGCAACCGTTCATCCGCCTCTTCCTGCCCTCCATCCGAAACCCCGCGCCCCCGCCCCCGCCCGCAGGCTAACTTCCCCTCCAGAGGCAACCTGCTTCCACCGAAAGGACGACGATGCCCTCACCTCTTGTGCGTGTCGAACACGTCTCCCGCGTCTTCGCCATGGACCACAGTGGCGTCAAAGCCCTCGACGACGTCAGCCTGCGTGTCGGCGCCGGCGAGTTCCTCGCCATCTCCGGCCCCAGCGGCAGCGGTAAATCCACCCTGCTCAACCTCATCGGCTGTCTCGACCGCCCGTCCACCGGACAGATCTGCATCGCCGGCACCGACCTCAGCACCCTCAGCGCCGCCCAGCTCACCCAGCTCCGCCGCGAGAAGATCGGCTTCGTCTTCCAGACCTTCAACCTCATCCCCGTCTTCACCGCCGCCGAAAACGTCGAGTATCCCCTCCTCGTCCAGCAGGTTCCCGCCCGCGAACGCGCCGCCCGCGCCGCCGCCGCTCTGGAGAGCGTCGGCCTCGGCAAGCGCGCCAACCAGCGTCCCGACCTGCTCAGCGGCGGCGAACGCCAGCGCGTCGCCGTCGCGCGCGCCATCGTCCACCGCCCTTCGCTGGTGCTCGCCGACGAGCCCACCGCCAACCTCGACACCCACAACGCCACCCAGTTAATCGACCTCATGCGCGACCTCAATCGCACCCTCGGCCTCACCTTTATCTTCTCCACCCACGACCAGCGCCTGCTGGAACACACGCCCCGCATCGTCCGCCTCACCGATGGACGCATCGCCTCAGACAACCAGGGAGAGAGCCATGACCAAGTTCTTGCTGCTTGCGTTTCGTAACGTCTTCCGCAACCGCCGGCGCACCCTCATGACTCTGCTCATGGTCGGCGGCGGCGTCGCCGGGCTCCTGCTCGTCGGCGGATTCTTCGCCTTCATGTTCCGCGGCCTGCGCGAAAGCACCATCCGCAACGGCCTCGGCCACGTCCAGATCTTCACCGCCGAGCACTTCACCCGCGACGAGGTCCACGTCCTCGACACCGGCATCTCCGATTGGACCAAGGTGGAACAGCGCGTCCGCGCCGTCCCCCACGTGCGCGGCGTCGCCCCTCGCATCGAGTTCTACGGCATGCTCTCCAACGGCGTGAAGTCCTCGGTCTTCATGGGCAGCGCCGTGAATCCTTCCACAGAGCGCGACATGGGCTTCACGCCCAACGTCGTCTCCGGACGCGACATCAACGCCAGCAGCGATGGCGAAGTCGAGGCCCTGGTGGGAACCGGCGTGGCGCGCTCCATGAACGTCAAGGTGGGCGACGGCCTCACCATTCTTGCCGTAACTGCCGATGGCGCCCTCAACGGCATGGATGTGCAGATCGTCGGCATCGTCAATACCGGCTTCAAGGATCTCGACGACCGCTACCTCCGCATCACCCTGCCCTCGGCGCAGCGCCTTCTGCAAAGCGACCGCGTCACCAACATGGTGGTCGGCCTCGACAAGACCGAAAACACTGACCTCGTGGCGGCCGCGCTCGGGCCGCGCCTTCAGGGCCTCTCGCAGCCCATGGCCATGCGCAAGTGGATCGACCTGGCCGCCTACTACAAGCAGGTCCGCACCTTGTTCAGCGGCATCTTCCTCTTCCTCGGCATCATCGTCTTCTTCATGGTGCTCATGGCCAGCGTCAATACGCTGCTCATGGCCATGTTCGAGCGCACCCGCGAGATCGGAACCATGCTCGCCATGGGCACGCCGCGCGCCTGGATCGTCGCCCTCGTCATGCTCGAGGCAGCCCTGACCGGCCTGCTGGGAGCGGCGGTCGGCCTGGTCGGCGGCAACCTGCTCGGCTCGGCCCTCAACGCCTCCGGCCTGCACCTGCCCCCGCCGCCCGGCAGCAACGTCCCCATGCTCTTCAACGTTCTCCATGTGCCGGGCATCATGATCGGCTCAGCCGCCATGGTCATGGTCTCGCTCGCGCTCGCTTCCATCCTGCCCGCGATCCGCGCATCGCGGCTGCAAATCGCGGAGGCTCTCGCCCATGTCTAACATCAACTGCATCCTGCGCAGTCTCCTGCTCTTCATGCTGATCGCGTTCGTCCTTACGTGCGCGGTCGTGCTCCGCGCCGAGCCGGCCGCCACCGGCACTGCCCCGGTCCCCAACGCCGCCGACCTGTTGAAGCGCTCCGACGGGTATCGCAACGGCTGGCCCTCCTTCGTCACCCACGTCAAGATCACCAACTTCGAGTCGGGCAAGCCCGACGAGGAGAAGCTCTACGAGGTCTCGCAGAAGGGCACCGACAAGACCTACGTGGAGTTCATGAGCCCGCGCGAGAAGGGGCGCCACCTGCTCATGCTGGGCGACGAGATGTGGGTCTACCTTCCTGACACCAGCCGCCCCGTGCGGATCACGCCCCTGGAGCGCCTCAGTGGCGACGCCTCCAACGGAGACGTGGCCCGCACCAACTACGCCACCGATTACACACCCGCCTACGTCCGCAGCGAGAAAGTGGGCGCCGAAGACTGCCACGTGCTGGAACTGACCGCCAATCGCAAAGGCGCCACCTACCAGCGCATCCTCTACTGGGTGCGCGCGTCGGATGCGCGTCCCGTAAAGGCCGAGTTCTATCTCACCTCGGGCAAGCACATCAAGTCCGCCAGCTTCGACGAGTACCGCGAGTCTGATGGCAAGCTGCTGCTGCACAAACTCACCCTCTACGACGAGATCCGCCACAACTCGCATAGCGTGCTCGAGTACTCGGGATCGGCGCCGCGCAGCCTGCCCGACAAGCTCTTCTACCAGGGCCGTTCCGACCGCTTCTGAGAGGCATCGCCATGAAACCCTCCGTCTCCATCCCGCTCCTCCTGCTGCCTTGCGCACTGGCGATAGGGGCGGCGGCGCAGACCAGCTCCGTACCCGAGAGTCGCACGCAAACACGCTACTCCATCGGCGTGATCGATGACGCCACGTTCTACGCCGGTCTCCCCGCCCGCGCCCCCGCCACCCTGAATCGCCTGCTGTTGGAACCCTCGCTGGGTCTCAAGCTCGACAACCGCCTTACCCTCTCCACCAGCCTGATCGAGGTCTCCACCACCCGCGATCACACCGCCTCGCAGGTCCTGGTACGCGAGGGTTATGCCGGTCTCTCCGCCGGCGACTTCGACCTCACCGCCGGGCGCAAGATGGTGCGCTGGGGAACCGGCTACGCCTTCACCGCGGCGGGCGTGCTCGACCCGCCGCGCATTCCCACTGACCCCTCCGACCGCCTCAATCTCAATGAAGGCCGCGATATGGTGAAGGTGGACTGGATCCATGGACCGCACGCGCTCTCGGCCGCATGGTCCACCGCAGCCCTGGCGCGCAGCGGAACGCATATGCGCGACACCGCGGCATTCCGGTATAACGTACTGGTACACGGATTCGACACGGCTTTGATTGCAGGCAACGATCGCGGCGGCGACTCGTTCGGAGCGCTGACCTTCACCCGCGTGATGGGACAGGCGTGGGAGATCCACGGCGAAGCGGCGTGGCGCGAACAGGCCGCAGTTCTGCTGGGAGCGAAATACACCATGGCCAGCGGCGTCACCTTCATCGGCGAGTTCTTCACGCCGCCCAACACGCCCTACTTCAGCAGCGGAGTCCCGCTCTCCGCAGGGCGGCAGCACTACGCATTCGTCAACGCCGGCAAGACGCGGCTGCGCGAGCTTCCCGGCTGGAAGGAGTGGGACGTCTCCGCAGGCATGGTAGCCAACCTCGATGACCACAGCACCACCGGAGTTGCCGACGTGAACCGCTGGTTCGGCAAGCATGTCTCGGCATACCTGCACCTCGAGGTCCCAAACGGAAGCAGGAACTCGCAGTACGGGGCCGCACCTTACACCGCGGCAACCTCTCTCGGACTACGGTTCCAGCTATGAACGACGCCGCGGTCAAACCCGGATTCAGCTCCACGGAGGCAGCAGAAAACAGCCTCTTTCGGCAGGTCATCTTCAGATCTCTGCTGGTGCTGCCTGGCGTTGCCGCGCTGATCGTGATCCTCTTCCTGGTGATGGGGCACGCCCGCATCTCCGAGACCGGCTCGCGGTTCATCGGAGCGCTCGTCTATACGCTGCTCATCGGAACACCGTCCTCGCTCGTGCTGACCTGGATGAGCTTCCGCCTCCCGCAGGGCCGTTCCGTGGTGGTGCTGCAGTCTGTCGTGCTCCTCACCATGGCGACGCTGGGGTCGCTTGCCGCAGCGCTCGTCTGCCGGGGTATCGGACTGGTGCCGCCCGGGGGCTACTGGCACGAGTTTCGCGGCTCTTATCCCTTCGCCATTGTGATCACCATGGTGACGGGACTGACCACCATCATGTACCAGAACCTGCGGTACCAGCTGCACGCCGCCACGCTCGAGCTGCGCTCCCGGCAGGTGGAACAGGAGCGCGCCTACAAGCTGCTGGCCGAGACCCGTCTCTCCTCCCTTGAGTCGCGCCTGCATCCGCACTTCCTCTTCAACACCCTCAACTCGATTGCAGCCCTGATTCCGCGCGACCCGCAGCGCGCCGAAGACACGGTGGGCAAGCTCGCTTCCCTGCTTCGCTTCTCTCTGGCCAGCAGTTCCGCCGGGCTGGTGCCGCTGGCGCAGGAGTTGAAGTTCGTGCGCGACTACCTGGAGATCGAGTCGACGCGTTTCGGGACAAGGCTGCACTATGAGATCGACGTACCGCCCGCGCTGCTGGAGGTGAAGACTCCGCCCATGGCCGTGCAAACGCTGGTGGAGAATACCGTCAAGCACGTGGTGTCACAGCGGCCGCAGGGCGCGCGGCTGCGCATTACAGGGTGGCTCGACGCCGGCATGGCGCGGCTGGAAGTGAGCGACGATGGCCCCGGCTTCTCCCTCGACGCGATCAGCCCCGATCACGGCCTCGGCAATCTTATCTCCCGCATGGAGCTGCTGTTTGCGGAACGCGGCAAGCTGCTCGTAACCCGAAGAGATGAGCTGACGGTGGTCGGACTCGAGTTCCCCCGCGGAGGCTTGAGATGAACGACGCTCCGCTGCGCGCCTTCCTGGTGGATGACGAACCGCTTGCCATCGATCGGCTCTCACGGCTGCTCGCGAAGCATACGGAGATCAGTATCGTGGGCAGCTCGACCGACCCGGAACAGGCTCTGCAGGAACTCACAGCGAAGGGCGCGGACTTCGTTGACGTGCTCTTCCTCGACATCCAGATGCCGGGGATGAACGGCTTTGAACTTCTCTCGCATCTCGCCGAACAGCCCTTCGTGATCTTCACAACGGCATTCGATCAGTACGCGTTGCGTGCCTTCGAGGTGAACTCGATCGACTACCTGCTGAAACCCGTGGAAGCGGAACAGCTGGAACGCGCGCTCCACAAGCTCGACCGGAGGCGCTCGGGAACCCGGCCCGAGTGGCAGCAACGGCCGGAGCTCTCCACACTGCTGCAGGAACTGGCGGCGAACCTGCGCGGCGAACGCCAGGAGTACCCGCGCCGCATCGCCACCCGCGTGGGGGAGCGCATCACCTTTCTTGACCTCGAGAACGTGACCCACGTGATGGCCAGCGACAAGCTCACCTACGCCGTGGTGAACGGAAAGCAGCATTGCGTCGACCAGACCATCTCCGACCTCGAAGGCCGCCTGGATCCCGCCCGCTTCCTGCGCATCCACCGCGCCATACTGGTGAACGTGGACTGGATCCAGGAACTCAACTCGTGGTTCGGCGGCAAGGTGGTGGTCACGCTCAAAGACGCGCAGCACACGCAGCTGACGGTGGCCCGGGACCGGGTGCGGGCGCTCAAGTCGCGGATGGGAATCCAGAGCGCCTGACCGCTCCCGCCTACTCGCAGAAGACCTTTACCTTGGTCATGTTGCCGTCCCTGCCGTCCACATCCACCGTCACATCTTCCAGATGGTCGATGAGCTCTTCCAGGTTCTCCGGCTTGATCTGCGAGAGCGTGATGGGAATGCCCTTCCGGTTGAAGGCTTCGTCGAGCTGATTGTGGGCCTGGGCGGGGATGAGGCTGGCAAGGCGCACGCCGGCCCGCAGCAGCTGCATGGGCACGCGCACATTCACCGTGGTCTGCCCCTTCACGCCGGTCATGCTCTCGTCGGCTTCCACCAGGACGCGCAGGTACTTGGCACGCGTGCGCACGGGCGCGCCGTTGGACGTGGTGCCGGTGAACTCCGGCACCGCGGTGGGCGCCGGATCGAGCGCGGCCAGCAGCCGCTCGGCTTCATCGGCTGTGATCTTTCCCCCAGCCAGCATCTCCAGAATTTGTCGGCGATTCTCGTTCATAAGCTTCCTCCCCTTCCTTGGATCCCTGCAACAGCAGCCGCATGCAGCAGCCTTGTTCCTTGAGCCACAATCGAGTGCAACAGGCCCGGCAGACCGTCGATCCCCCAATGGGGATGTGCGCCGAGCAGGCAGACGGCCAGGCATCCGAGCGCGAGCCAAACCCACTCCCGCGCGTCCTGCCATGCCGCGATCAAGCGTTCCGCCTCCGCCGGCGTGATGCGTCCCGCGGCGATCAGCGACAGGATGGCTCGGCGTTCGTCGGTCATGTGTACCTCCTCTGGTGCGGCTCACGCGCGGCGCCGCCCAATGCGATCTGCGTGCGAAATCAGAGAATCTTCACCCGCACATGGTTTCCGTCGGTGTGGACCGTGACTTCCGTTCCGGGCAGACTGCAGGTGATGGCCCAGAAGGCACCGAGCGCACGCAGCGGGCTGACGCGGCCCACCAGGCAGACTGCCACCACAACGATGAGAATGATGGGCGAGAGCAGGATGAGCGGTATCCACAAGAGGAACAGCGGAAGCCACAAGCGGAAGGTTCGCCAGTGCGGCATCTCGATCTGAACGACGGCAAAGTTGGGTGTCATGGCTTCCTGGCTCCTTACTTGATTTCCTGCAACAGGCGGATCGCCTCGTCGGCGGTGATCTCGCCCTGGTTGAGGCGCTCCAGGATCTCGGACCGCGAGGGCGCGGGGTTGTTCTCCACGAACTCCAGCTGGGCGGCGATGCGGTTGAGGCGCCCTTTGACGGTGGGATAGCTGATTCCGAAGACCTGCTCCATCTCCTTGATGGAGCCATGCGCGCGCAGGAAGGCGGTGATGAAGATCTGGTCTTCCAGGGTTAAACGCGCCAGCTGCGGCAGGACAAAGGGCCCGTCGACGGTAATTCCCTTCTCCGGGATGCGAACCCGCTCGACCAGGAGCGACGCGCCCTGGGCCATCCGGAGGAGTTCCTGCCATTCGGTGCCGGACTTGCGTTCAGAGGACATTGCGTTGAAGCCCTTCCTTGATTACAGAAAGGAGTATGCTTCATATTTTTAAAAATTGCAAGATCAACACTTGAATTTCTCAATTTATTTTGGGATTCATGATTGATATTTATGAAGCGGACCCGCAGGTTACCAGCGTCCGCGGCTGCGAGCAAAGAAAATGGCCGCCGGGGTAAGCCGGCGGCCAGAGGAGAAGAGTTGTGAGGCTGGCGTGAGCGGCGTGCCGTCACGCTCTCGGTGGTTAAATTCGCTCGATCCAGAAGCTGCAGGGCATGACGTTTTTGTCGTCGAGCGACGGGGCGAAGACCTTCAGTTCCGCCGGCATCCGCTCGAAGCTGCCCTCCCAGGCCGGGAATGCGCCGCGCAGGACCTCCGGATGGGCCTGCTGCATGGCGCTGGAGGCCCACATCACCTTGAAGGCCGAGTTGAAGGCCAGGAAGGATTCGAGCATGTACTGCTCGCCCCAGAAGCAGAGATTGGTCATCACGAACTTCTCGGGGTAGTCCAGCGGGGTAAAGATGTCGTGGAAGTGAATGAGGACGCCGGGCGCGATCTCGGGGACGATACGCAGGAGCTCGTAGAGCACGTCGCTGTCCATCGAGACCACGTGGCTGGAATCGATGAAGAGGATGTCGCCCTTGCCGAGCGTCTTGAAGAACTCGACGGGCACCTGCTGCACGGGCTTCTCAATCAGCTGAGTCAACCCGATGAGCCCGTCTTTGAGGAAGGGCGCGGGGTAGGGCTCGATGCTGGTGAGCTCGCAGTTGTAGCCCTCGGCCTGATTTTTGCGCAGGGCGGTAGCCATCACCAGGGTGGTGTTGCCGCTGCCGATTTCGATGATGCGCTTCGGCTTGCGATGGCGTACGAACGAGTACGCAATTTCGGCGTCGACGCGCTCAAAGAATCCGTTGTTGAAATGAAATTTATGAGCATCGCCGTTGGCGATCTCAGGGAAGGTCCATTCCTCGGAGTAGGGAAGCAGGTCGGAGTGCAGGCGGTCGATCTGTTCTTGTAGCCGGAAGTCAATTCCGGGGCAGGGGCGGCAGGCAGCCCAATCCTTTCCTTGGAAAGACTTGAGCTTGGGCACAGGGAAATAGAAGTGAGAGGGAACAACGCTCACGCCTAACCCGCCCTGCACAGCCTGAAATAACGACGAAAGGGTCACGCGGACCGTGGAATTTCGCATGAGACTGCGCAAGAGAAACACCTCGGAAGGGTAACCACCCCAGCGAAGCGCGCCGCCACACGACAGCCGCACCCCAACAGGTTTGGTTTGCATGAATAGATGCGTATTCTGAGGGTCGGAGTTGCGTTCCGGGCAGGAATCGCGCAATCTTCACAATCGACGCGGTGCGAGGCAACGAATCTTGAGCAATCGCCATCGCGCGGCGACGCTGCGTGAACTTGGCACTACGGAACGGTAAACGGCCTCAGCCCGTCGCTCGGAAACAAGCCCGTAGGCGCGAGCACCGCAGAGGGCTGCGAGCGGAACATGTAGTGAATCGAGAATCCCGCGGAGACAGTCGCGTAGTTGCGCGAGTTGTTGGCGCTGAAGAAGCCGCCGGCGAACCAGTGCGGGCCGATCTGGTACGAGACGTTGCCGCGCAGATTGTAGTTGGCGCCGACGCTGGTGAGCGCCGGCAACGCGGCGTTGTTCAGACCGATCTCGCTGGCCTTCTGCGCCGCGAGAGGAAACAGCGAAGCGGAGTCCTGTTGAAAGGCCTGCACGCCGAGACCGGTGAGCACTTCGTAGTGCCAGTGGGTCATGTAGTGGCCGGCCCAGGTGACGGGAACGTTCGCGAGGAAGTAGGCCTGCGGGCTGAAGTAACCGCCCATGCCGAAGGTGAAGGCCTGCTCGTTGTGCGCGTAGTGCATGCCGAAGAAGTTAGCGCCGATGCTGAGATTGCCATATTCGGGGAAGCTCTTGATGCGCCAGTAGGCGCCGCCTGTTCCGTCGAAGCGGCTATTGCTCTCCACCTGGTAGCCGGTCAGGTACTGTCCGCCAAAGCCCACGTAGAAGCCGGACATTGCATCGCCGCGCGCGTATTGCACGTTGCCCTGATTGGCGACCACGCCTCCCCAGATGGTTCCGGGGAAGCTCAGGGAGGCGCTGCCGGGATCGCGCAGGCCCGCGTAGGAGAGCTGCGTGTCCTTTACGGAGTCGCGGCTAAAGGTAAACGTGAAGGGTCCATTGCCGGGACGCCAGTTGGCCCGCGCGGTCCAGTTGGCAACGAGAAACCCAAAGGGCGTGTAGCCCGCCGCCAGCGAGAGCTGGGGAAAGGCAAGCTGCAGTTCCCCGCCGATGCCGGAAGCATTCTGCTGCGGGGGAGTGATGATGGCGGCGGTGCTTCCAACGGCCGACCCCGTGTTGACGTCGGTACCCAGAGGCTGGGGGATCGTCACCAGGGTGCGCCCCGACGTGGTGGACTCCTGCACGGTGATCACGCTGTTTCCATCGGCCTGCCCGGAGTCGAGAAACACCGGCTTGGCCAACATGGTGAAGCGCGCGTGATAGCCCAGCGGCGCAGAGAACTCGAAGGGCGCTTCGAGAGATGCGAGGCGATCGAATCCGATGTCGCCGCTGCGATAGTTGAACGAGCCATCGCCGCCCATCCATCCGCTATAGCCGCTCTCGAGTGAGCGCAACTGCTGCTCAGCCTCGTCGCGCGGGTTGAGCGGCTGCGCCTCGCGACGCACACGCACCCACGGCCCACGCAGCGGAGGCAGATTGCGCTGCTGCAGCTCTTCGTCGGAGATGCCCGGCTGCGCCTGCGCGGGATTTTCCTGCTCCGGTTGCGGCTCGGGCGCCTGCACCTGCCCATTGTCCTCGTGGGGAGCCGTCACCAGTGTAGGAACCGAGGCGGTGCCCTGCCGGCTTTTCCGCTTGGGGGTGGTTCCGGTTGCATTCGGCTGGGTGCTCTGCGGAGCGTTCTGCTGCACCGGCGCCGGCTGGGCAGGCGCGGGAGCCGGCTCCTGCTGCTGCCGGCGGGTCTGGTTCTGCGGCTTCTGCGCGGAGTAGGCGCCCGTGGCAGCTTCCTGCGCTGAGGGCGTGTACTGCGTGTCGCTCCACACGGGATGAACCGCGGAGGTGCTGGACGCGGTCTGCTGACCGGGCGATGGATTGGACGGCAGGGTGATGGGCGCGTTGCCGAGATTGCGAATCTGCGACGCGGAGCCCTGGGTCAGCTGGCCATCGATCTGATCTGCGAACTGGGCCTGGACCTGCGCCGCGTTCCCATTCATCGGCTGCGGTGAAATACGCAACGCCGGTTGCGTACCGGCGTCGGGAGCCCTGTTTTGCGACTGCGGCTGCGGGATGTAGAGGGGAGGCACCTGCTGCTGTTGGGGCGGGGTGACCGGCACCTCGATGGCAGGAGCCGTGGGCCGGAGCTGCGGCGCGGCCTGCTGCGGCTGACTCGATTGCGGTTGCGTCTGCAACGGAGGCAGAGTGTCGTTGTTCTGCGGCGTTGGGATCCACACCGGCTGCGCCGGCGCGGCCTGCGAAGGCTCCGGGGCCCGCGAAGTCGCGGGCGGGTTGACGTCGGTGTTGGTGATGTTCTCTTCCGCGGGCGGAAGATTCATCTGGCCCGTGTAGCCGGAGTTCTGCGCTCCGTTGTTGCTGGACTTGCGGCGCCGCTTCTGGAGGGTTGGCGTGGTTGGGTTGGCGCTGGCCGGCGGCTGCTGCGTCGCGCTCTGGGACACGGGGATGCGCGTGGTGGAAGGAGCGGTGGGCAACTCCGTCTGGCGCGCAATCGTGTTCTGCTGGTTGCCGACGATCACCGGCGCCTGCCCCAGATAAGGGTCGGGACCATACGCAGGCAGCGGCGGCAGCTTCACCGTCTTGGGGAAGGGTTCCGTTGCCGCAGCGTATGCCGGGTCGAGGAGCCGGGCAAGGTCGCCCGCGGTGCGCGCCGTGTGGGGCTTGGTGTTCACGTCAGGATAGGCGAGATCGTGGGCCAGCCGATCGGTCGGCGTGCCTTGCGGCATGGCGGCAATGGAGGCGCGCCAGAAATCGGCGGCGCGCTGGTTATCGCCCCGCGCCTGTTCGAAGCGGGCGGCGAGGCCGAGAATCTTGTAGTCCTGCGGATACCGCTCCAGCGCCTCGCGCAGCCAGGTCTCCGCCTGCGCCTTGTCGTTAGCGGCAAGGGCCGCGCCGATCGCGCCCTGGAAATCCGTCGCGCTGGCGTCCTGCGTCGGCAGGCTCTTATAGATGTTTAGAGCGAGGCGCGTCTCTCCGGTCTTCAGGTAGCCGCCGGCCAGAACGCGCCGCACTTCCACATTGTCCGGGAAGGCAGCGGCCGCGGCCTCCAGAATCTCGACGGCGCGGTTGTTGTCATCGTTGTCGATGGCGGTGCCCGCGCGTCGAACTGCCCAGTTCGCCCAGATGGTTTGGATCGTCTCGCGCTGCGCCACGGTGAGATCTTTTCGGCCGCCCAGGTTCATCAGAGCCGGATAGAGTGCGCGATCGTTGCGGGTGTTGTAGAGAATCCACGCGTTCTGGATGGCAAGATCCGCGGGCATGAGAGTTCGCGTCTCCGCATAGTGGCGGATCACGCGATTCATGTACTCCGTGGCATGCGGAACATCGCCGGCCGAAGCGTAGAGACTCGCCTCCGACTGCACGAACTCCGGATCCTGATCGAGCTGCTGGCGCACCGCGGTGGGAATGTAGGCGAGCTCCTGCAGGGCCTCGTTGGTGTGGTTGGTCGCCTGCAGAGTGGCGATCAGGCCCTTCCATGCGTCAAGCCGGTCGGGATGCGCAGTGAGCACCTGGCGATAGATGGCATAGGCCTGCGCCGTGTTGTTGCGCTGCAGGTAGATGGCCGCCAGCTGCAGTTGCAGCGGAACGCTGGGCTGCCCGCCGGCGGCGATCTGCAGCTTCGCGGAGCGCTCCAGCAGCCCCTGCGCGATGTCAGGCTGATTGGCCTGCTGGTAGATGGAGCCGAGCATGGAGAGGAAGCCGGGATCGTTGAGCGACGCCTCGTAGGTTGCGGGCGGCATCTTCTCCACGTCGTTGATGGCTTCGTTATCGAGGTTCATCTGGTGATGGGCGCTCACCAGTCCCATCCACGCGGAGAGGTTGTTGCCGTCTTCCTGGAGGATGTTGTCGTACATGGCCGCGGCCTGGTCGAAGCGGCGCGACTCCATGAGGATGCCCGCGTATTGCAGCCGCGTGTCTTCTTTGAGATGAACGCCGTTTTCGGGGAACGGGAGAGCCAGCGCCTGGGAGAGGACGCGCTGCGCGTCGGCCGAGCGGCCCTGCGCCTTATAGATGGTGGCCAGCGTACGCAGATAATCGGGGTCGCGGGTCATCGCCGTCTTGACGGTGGGCGGGAAACGGTTCGCGGTGGCCAGGGCTTTTGCAGATTGCCCGTCGCGCGCGTAGGCCAGGAAGAGGCCGCGCCAGGCGTTCTGGTCGCGCGGCTGGATCTTGAGGATCTGCTCGTAGACCGGGACGGCCTGGGTGAACTGCTGCTCTTTCACCAGCAGCCCGGCGAGGCCGTTGAGCGCCTCCAGGCTGCGCGGGCGCATGGCCAGCGCCTCGCGATACTTCTGGCCGGCGACATCGAACTGGTTCTCATCGAAGGCCTGCGAGGCCTCGCCCATGGTGTACCAGAAGCGCGAGGTGGCCAGCGCGTTCTCCACCACGGCGGGCTTGTAGCCGTTGGCCTCGGCCTGGGTGAGATAGCTGATGGCTCCGCTGAAGTTGTTCTGCTGCATGCGCAGAAAGCCCATGCCGGCGGCGACGCGGCCGTTGTTGGGATCTTTCTGGAGCAGGTCCATGAAGCGGGCCTGCGCGTCGTCCAGGTGATGGGCGTTGAGCGCGGCGAAGGCGGCCCGCTCCGCGGGGGTGCGCGCGATGCCCGAGTTCATCTGCGCCAGCTTCGACTCGTCTTCCTTGAGGCGGCCGGCGATCTCCGTGTCCTGTGGATGGTCTTTCAGGTATTGGCGCAGCTGCGCGGCCGAGGCCGGGTTGGCGGAGTTCCAGATGAGCGCCTGACGCAGCGCCTGCCGGGCGTTGGGATCCTGCGGGTGCGTCTGCAGAATCTTGATGCCCTCTTCGCGGGTGCGGGCGTCGTAGGTGAGCATGGTGCCCAGTTCGACGGAGTAACGCGGGTCGCCCGGATTGCGGGCGGCGAGGGCGCGCATGGCGGTTACTGCCTGTTCCTTGCCGCTGGCGGTGCCGTAAAGAGTCTGGTAGTAGGCCAGCGCGATGTCGCCGTCGGGCGGGCGGTCGCCGTAGAGCTCGCGGTAGATGCGCATGGCGTCATCGTTCTTGCCCTGGCGAGCCAGTTCTCCGGCCTGGCGGAGGCGATCGCTCTGGGTCCGCGTGCTGGTGAGGGCCTGGATCTTGGAGATGTTGGGATCGTTGGGGTTGGCCGCGCGCAGCTTGTCCAGGGCAGCGTCGGCCTCCTTGGCCTGACCGCTGAGCTTGTAGTCGCGCGCCAGTCCGGCGAGAGCCTCGGGATTTTTGGGATCGGAGAGCAGGATCTGCTGCCAGAGCTGGATGGCCATGTCGGGACGGCCGCGCGACTCGAGCGCGTGCGCGTTCGTGACCAGGATCTGCCGGGTCCGCTCCGGACCGGCAGCGGCGGGGGCATTCGGCTTCTGCGCAAAACCCGGCTCAAACAGCAGCGCCGTGCATGCTGCGATTGTTCCCAACGTCCCCAGTACCCTGCGAACTACCATCATTCCCTTGTCCACTCCACACTCAATTCCCCGTGCGTTCCAAATCGAAATCTGGAATTCAGATATCCGGTCGCAAACAGGACAAGATTCTGATCGTAGTATGCGGGGTCTTTTCCGTACAAACCAGTCGATGGATCGAGTTGTTCACTCATCCTAACTCTTTGCTGCGCCGATGTCTTACCCATGTCCGGCAAGGCCTTCAGGTAGGGCAGAAGGGCAGCTGAAAACCCTATGGGGCCATCGTGCTCCAGGGGGATGCCGTCGGCGTTCACTTTTTCCGGCGGGGCACCATGATTGGCAACGTAGGAGGCCATTCCGGAGATGGCGCCGACCAGATCGGTACGCCGGTGGCCGCCTCCATCGAGCATGCCCGCCCAGAGGTACACCCGGATGGCGTCGTAGCTGCCGGCCGCCTGCGGCTGCGGCTTGCCCGGCTGCAGCGGAGGCGCGGCGGGGTAGAAACCGTCGCTGGGAACGTAGTCGGCCCAGTCCATGACGAAGCCGTGGCGCACGCTCTGCCGCAGCAGGTTGGGGACGTTCATGGCGATGGCGCCCCAGGGTCCCGCGGGATCTTCCTGCTGGAAGCGGTCGAAGAGGAACAGCGGCAGGTAGCTGGGGTTCACCGTCCAGGTCTGGTTGTGAACCCAGAGCGCGGTGTTCCCGGGCATCAGCATGCTGCCGAAGCCGGGAAGCTCGGCGACCTCCTGCTTCGCGATCAGGGCCATCACCTGGTGACCGAGCGCGGTGTAGGCGGGGTTGTGCCAGAGCCTGCCCGCCTCAAGCAGCGAGTAGGCAATCCAGCAATCGGAGTCGGAGGCGGGGTTGGGATCGAGCAGCTTCCATTGGCCGTCGGGCGCCTTGCCCCACAGCCAGCCGGGAAGGCGCGTTCCCAGGTTGCCGCCGGCGAGATTGGTCCGGGTCCAGGCCAGCACCTGGTCGAAGCGCGGCCGGTCGTTGTCTGCCAGCGCGAAGAACAGAGCGTACGATTGCCCCTCGGAGGTGGTGCGGTCACCGCCCTGGGGATCGATGACGCGCCCCTGGGAGTCGATGAACTTGGCCGCGTAGGAGTTCCAGAGAGTCCACGGTCCCTGTTTGCAGCCGCCGCTCACAGCGGAGAGAAGCAGCATCAGCGTGAGCGGAACCTTCCTCAGGGTTGTACCGTGCCTCATGCGGTTCCGCGCTCCTCTAGTTTTCCGGCGTGTCTAATTATCAGGTACGCTGGCCGGAATACCGGCGCACCAACTCACTTGCTGAGGCCCGCGAAGCCGGGCCGTTCGAACGGGCAGAGTCCGCTTCCTGGGGACGCTTAGTCCTCGATCATCTTCAGGCGCGCCCGGGCCTTCTGGCGCAGCCATTGACGCGTCCAGATGGCGAGCAGGAACGCCAGCACCAGCACTACGACGGCAGCCAGCCAGGGCACTTCCATGAACCACAGGGTCAGGCGCGTCCACCACGGCAGTTCTCCCACGTGATACACCGTGGCGCCGATGCGGAACGACTGGAACCGCGTCCCCAGCAGCAGCGAGACCGAGCCCTGGATATCGCTGGCCTGCTGCACAAAGAGGAACGTCTGCATGAAGGCATCGAAGGTCGCCGCGTCCTTCAGGTGGATCGCCACCACGCTGCGGCTGTCGCTCTTGTTATAGGGCGATTCGATTCCTTCAATGATCGCGTCGGGCGTGCCGGAGCTGGTGAGATCGCCCGACTCGCTGTGCTCGTCGCTCTGCACCTTCCACCAGGCGTGGTGGATGGGCGCAAAGAAGCCCTGGGTATCGTGCACCTGGATGCGGCCGCTGCGCAAAGCGACCGGCAGGAACTCTTCAAGCTTCTCGAAGCCTGGCTGATCGTCTCCCGTGCCGAGCACCAGGAAGTCGGTCTTCGCGCCGGGAACCATCGTCTCCGGACCAGCCACCGTCACGCGCAGACCCGGGAAGCCGGTCTGGCGTCCCCAATGGCCCATCAGGGTGACGAACATCTCGATCTCCTGCTGGGTCGGGCTGGGCGGCATCACCACCGTGGTGCCCGCAAGGTCGGCCAGGCGCGTAAACGGGAATCCCGCGTTGGCAAAGATCTCCAGGTTCGGCATGGGCGCGTAGTGCGGATAGCCGCGCAGGTCCAGGAAGGTATCGCGCAGGACGGCGCCCTGCATATTGATCGGGGTCGTGTCCTGGCAGTTGCTCTTCTTCAGCAGCTGGAACGTGAAGTCGAAGGAAAGCGAGTTGGAAAACGGGCGCAGGTTGACGATCGGCACCGGCACATCGAGCTGGTTCTTGCGCGAAGCCTCCTGTCCCGGTATCAATGGAACCGAGCCAAGGAACGCGTTGTTGACGCGCACCTGCATGCTCGAGATGGGCCCGATGGGAATGGAGTTATACCGGTACGACAGCCGCAGCACCGCGTTGGGCCGTTCGTTGTAGAAGATGTCCGGAGCGATGCGGAAGTACACGTTCAGCGGCGCCGACCCGTCCCCCTGCAGAGCCTCAGCCGTGGAGTAATCCCAGAGCTGCACCGTCTGGTCCGTGCGCGCCCAGCGGGGCGCGCCATCCGGCTGCTGCCGCGCGGGCAAATTCAATGTATCGATGGTCGCCAGCGATCCCTGGATCAGGTCGCTGTGCATGGCTACCGCCTGCGCCGCCACCACCAGCTGATCCGGATCCGACCCGGCGACCACAAGCACCTTCCCCCAGGGATCCGCCGGATTGGTGCGCATGGCGATCGTCGGCGAGTTGATCGCCGGCATGCCCAGCCCCGCCGGCAGGTTCGCCGGATTATCCGAAAGAACGATGACGTTGCCCTGCGGCATCTCCCCGATCTTCACCGGAAAGCGCACCGGCCGGCTCTCCGAGATCATCCCGAAGTAGCTGGTCACGATGCCCGCGGCCTGAACCGCCTTGAGCGACGGCTCGCTGCCGAAGACCACCGGCACGCTCAACGGCTGCACGATGGCCGGGTCCAGAAACGGCAACGGCATCTGCTTCAGATCGTCGGCCAGCGGCAGCAGGTCGCCCTGGACATCCAGATAGGTATTGCGATGGACGCGGGCCCACAGCGTGGTGTTGGCCGGGTCCTCGCAGACCATCACATAGTGCCCGATGAACTGCATGGTCAGGGCATTGTTGTGGACCATCAGCTCGGGAGGGATGGTGAATTCGGCTTCGCCGGTCTGGCTCGAGCTTCCCCCGCCCGCGGTGGGCGTCGGCTCGATGGTCGCAAACAGCGTGCCGTTCATCATCAGCTTGATATGGCTGAGCTGCGGAAGGAGGCTGGGCGAGAACGTGTAATACACGTGGATCTTCGCGGTGCGCGCCACGTGCGTCTGCGGCAGCGTGAAGTAGATAGTGTGGTTGCTGTCGATGCCGTGCAGCTCCACCTGCGACGAGCCCGCGTCTCCCAGGCTGAAGGTATCGCGAAACTGTCCGGGCGGAACGGTAGGCGCATTGGCCTTGGCCGGCATGGCGCCCGCCTGCTGCCCGTCCGCATTGATCGCGGCCTGCGCCTGAACCCGGGGAGCGGCCGCCCCCCACCCCAGCAGTGCGGCCAGCGCCAGCATCGATGCCGCCGCGGGAAGCCGGACCGGCTTCTTGGTCTTCTTCGCCGGAGGTTTCACCAGGCTCTGGAACGTCGACACCAGGCCATGCATGGAGATGGTGAAGATGCGCGCCATGCTGCGCAGAACGTTGTCGCTCTCGCGCGACTCGCCCCATCCGAGCCAGGAGTCGGCGCGCGAGTACAGCACCGTGGTCAGCACCTCCTGCTCCCCGATGGTCAGGTTTTCAAACTTCACGCGCAGCACCGGCCCTTCCGACGACACCACGCTGGCGCGCAGTTCGCTCGTCCCGCTCGGCATGGGGAAGGCCAGCATTACCTCGGTCTTGGGCGGAATCTCGACGGGGTCGATAAAGCGAATGCTGGTGCCCCCCGACGACATGTCGATGGTCTCGCCTGCCACCAGCGTTCCATCCGGCATGCGCGCCATCACCGGCGTCACAATGGCGATGCGCACCGTCGTGCGCAACTGGCGCATCTCCCGCGCCACGGCGGTGGTCACGCCCAGGATCACCACGTTGAAACAGCACCAGATCACGTTCATGATCACGGTGCCTGGGCGGTCGCGATCCCAGATGAAATACCGTGGGATAGCGATCAGAATTCCCGCCAGGTTGAAGATCAGCAGTATCAGAAACGGCTGCGCGATCTTGCTGTCAAAGAACGTGCGCTTCACGATGCCGCCCTTGGCCGTGACGTTGAACTTGCCCAGCTTGGGATTGATCAGCGCCATCATGGTGGGCAGCAAAATGTACGGCGACAGAACCGTCTCGTAGATCTCGTTCCAGAACGAATGCCGGTGCTCGCCCTGGATGCGCGAGTTGGTCACGTTCGACAGGATCAGGTGCGGCAGCGCGTACGCCAGGATCGCCGCCCAGTAGCCGGGCACGTTGGTATGCGACAGGATCAGGTAGATCAGCGGTGCGCTCAAAAAGATCAGGCGCGGAATCGCATACAGAAAGTGGCACATCGCGTTGAAGTAGCACAGGCGCTGGGGAAACTTGAGGCCCGGGGCGAAGAGCGGGTTATCCGTGCGCAGGATCTGGATCATCCCGCGCGCCCATCGGATACGCTGCCCCACGTGCGCCGAGAGCCGCTCCGTGGCCAGGCCGGCGGCCTGGGGAATATTGATGTAGGCCGTGTTCCAGCCGTTCATCTGCATGCGCAGCGAGGTGTGCGCATCCTCCGTGACCGTCTCCACCGCGATGCCGCCGATCTCGTCCAGCGCCGTGCGCCGCAATACCGCGCACGATCCGCAGAAGAAGGTGGCGTTCCAGAAGTCATTGCCGTCCTGCACGATGCCGTAGAACAGCTCGCCCTCATTGGGAATGATCCGGAACTGCTGCAGGTTCCGCTCGAACGGATCCGGCGAATAGAAGTGGTGCGGCGTCTGCAGCATGGCCAGCTTGCGGTCGCGCAGGAACCAGCCCAGCGTCATCTGCAGAAAGCTGCGCGTCGGCACGTGGTCGCAGTCGAAGATGGCCACGAACGGCGACTTCATGCTCTTCAACGCCGTGTTGATGTTGCCGGCCTTGGCGTGCTTGTTGTCCGGGCGAATCTTGTACCCGATGCCCGCCTCGAAGGCGAACTTCTCAAACTCCTTGCGCCGGCCATCGTCCAGGATGTACACGTGCAGCTTGTCGGCCGGCCAGTCGATATTCAGCGCTCCCAGAGCCGTGTAACGCACCACATCCAGCGGTTCGTTATACGTGGGGATCAGCACATCGACGTGCGGCCACTCCCGCTCATCATCCGGCAGAGCCACCGGTGCGCGGCGCAACGGCCAGATGGTCTGGAAGTAGCCCAGGAAAAGAATGAAGAAGGCGTAGGACTCAGCGAAGATCAGGCTGAGAATGAAGAACGCGTCCAGCGCGCCCCAGTGATTCGCCGGATCGCGGAAGAACTGCACCGTGCCGGAGATGCGCCAATATCCGTACCGGAAGGTACAGAACATCGACATGATCATCAGGGTCAGGGTGACCAGGTAGGAGTCGGAGCTGCGCGCCACCGCCAGCGCCATCAACAGGGTCAGCAGTCCGCAGACCGCCTGCTGCGGCCAGGTCAGCGGAAGTACGGCCAGAAAGTAAAAGACGACCACTGCGAGCAGCAGGAAGATCATCCGCAGGAGCCTGGTAACTAAGTTTTCTCCCGCCCCGATGTCCTGCCAGAGGGCTGTTGCGGTCATCGCTCACTCCAACGAACGCCGCGGAATCCAGTCGTGGCGGGGGCCGCGAGGCTCTTGACCCAAACCGCGAGCGATCCGAAGTCTTCGGCGACCGTCGAGTTCGGCGCATAATCTACGACCGTCATTCCCTCCGCGAGGGCCTCGCTGACGGCCGGGGTGCGCCGCAGCACGAACGGCAGGAGCCGGTCGCCCAACTGCTCGCGCAGCACCTCGCGCACGTCCAGGTGCAGGGGAAGCGACGGATCGAACTGATTCAGTATGTAGAAGGGCATGACCGGCTGGCCGGTCGCGTTCCCATTGCGCTGGAAGAAAGTGTCGATCGAGCCCACGCTCACCACCGAGCTCATGTCCGGAATCACCGGAACCAGCACCGTGGGCGCCATGCGCAGAATGCGGCGAGTGGTGGCGCCCGAGGCGGTCGCCAGATCCACGATGACGCGGCTGGCCCCGCGCCCATTGCGCGAGATCTCCTGCGTCAGGATCTCCTGTTGCGTGTTCTCCGGGCCCAGCGTGTCGGGATCCACGGTCAACATCTGGATGGGCGCATCGCCGCTCACGCCCGGAGGAGTAAAGGTCCGCAGCACGCCGGGACGCTGATCGCGGGCGCCGAAGAAGAAGGGCAGGAGGCCGAAGGCGGCGGTATCCACCAGCAGCACGCGTTCGCCGCGCGCGGAGAGAGCGCGTCCCAGGGTCGCCACCAGGCTGGTTTTGCCCACGCCGCCGGCCAGCGAGAAGACCGCAAGAACGGGAGCGCGGGAGGTCGGGGGCAGCGGCGCGGCTTCAGCCTGCGGCGCACTGCCGGAAAAGACGCCCTTCAGCGCGAACCAGCGCGACGTGAGGCGGTCGCGCGAGGCCTGCAGGGTGTCATCGGGGAGCTGCGGAACCGCGGGCGGAGGCGGCGGAACATCGTTGCGCTCCGAGTTCAGCCACGCGGGACGGGCGGCCGCTTCGCGCGGCTCGGACGACGTCCAAGGGGTCCGGCTCTGGAGCGAGAACTCTTCGCGCGCCTGCTGCGGGTAGGCAGGTTGCGCAGGGGGCTGCGGAGCAAACGAAGGCTGTTGCGGTGGCGCGTTATACGACGGCTGCGGGGCCGTCCCGTGCATATATCCGCCGTTCGTCGCGGGCGCGGCCGGTGGCTGGGAGAGATACGGGGGAACTGGATTCGACATGGGAGGAGGAACGGGAGCGTGCTGCGGAGGCGCGGGCGGAGCCGCGACGGGAGCGGGAGGCGCGGGAGCTTGATAGGCGGGAGCGGCGTAAGCAGGCGCCGCATACGCGGGAGCGGGCGGCGCATAGGAGGGCGGAGGCACGTGTGCCGGTGCGACGGGCGGATGCTGCGCGGGCGGAATGTCATAAGCGGGCGCGGGAGCCTGCCAGGCGTAGGGTGCGTGCGATTGCGGCTGCGGTGCGGGACCAGGAAGCGGAGTTCCGAAGATCGGCTGCTGCTGCGCGGCGGCCTCCGCGGCCCGTTGCGCATTCTGCCTGGCCAGCAGCTCTGCTTGCCGTGCGGCTTCCGCCTGGCGGGCGGCTTCGCCCGCACGCAGGATCTCGGCGCTCTTCTGCGCTTCGGCCTCGTCGTGACTGCGGCGGCGTTCTGCTTCCATGGCTTCCTGCACCCGCTGGCGCGCCTTCTCACGAGTCTGAGCACGCGAAGCACTAAAGTCTCGATACTTGGCCCCGTGCAGATTCGCCCAGGAATATAAAGTCGCTACGTCTTCGGGAGTATCATTAGGATCTACAAGTGCTTTACGCTCTGCCATTTCCCCACCTTGGACCCCTCCGGGCGGTCGTGCTTTTTCCGTCCATTCTGGTCCAGTTGTCATGCGGCTGGTCCGGGCTCCCGCGTGCCGGAAGGTACGCCTGCATGATCAAAATTAGTGTCTAGCTGTTGTCAGAACAATAACACTTGCACTATGACTTTCCTAACACTTTTGGGGGATATAGGGAACGAATCAAAGGGGTAACTGCGGTGAGCGGGAAAGGGCGCCGGATGCCTGCTTCCAGGCCCGCCCCCGTGCCGAAACTCTGGCGTTGCCCGGCGGCCTCGCCCCCACGCCTTGCCAAGGTCCCCACGGGCTTGTAACCTCGCCGGGGCCCCCGCACCCTCGCCCCCGCGAACACTGCATCTGCGCGGATTTTGCGGGTAGTTTGGCGACTTCCGCCTTCAACCCCACAGAGCCTCGCCGTTTCATCCGACGCGCAGCCAGCGAAATCCTGTCGGCCGGAATTGATGCCGCCGGTTGCAGTGGTCAGGCGAAACTCACCCGTGCAACGCACCAGGCCGGAAACCGCCTCCGGGATGAAAACGGTGCTCAGCTCCGCGGATCAGGTATCAACTTAGTAAATCTTGGTTGGTAAGTCTTGGTTCGCAAATCCTGGTTCGCAAATCCTGATTCGTAAATCCTGGCGAAGCATCTTCCCTGCGGCTAGCGCCCCAGGAAGACCGGCGCCATGTGCCTCTCGTAGAGGTTTTCGGTAACATTACGGGCGATGACTGCCTCGTTGCTCTCCAGCAGTCCCAGATAGCGGGTTCCCATCTTGCCGGCGACCTTGAAGGCGACGTGCAAGAGCTGCCGCAAGCTGGGATTGTAGGCAGGGTTGCCGGGCACGTGGCGAAGAGCCGACGTATATTCCTCAGACGCCCAGCTTCGTACGGTGTCCGGCGAGGGCAGCCGGCCGGGGTCGATGTCGATCACCGTGGCGTAGGGACCGCAGAGCTCCTCCCGGTGCGCGAAGGCCTCCGCGTAGATCTCCTGGGCCAGAACCAGCCCCTCACCGCCAGCCTCCGCCAGGCCGATCAGCTCCTCCAGCCAGGTGGTGCCGGCCGTCTTCAGGTGCACACCGGCGTCGAAGCGCTGTATCACCCTGTGGATCGCCGGGTAGATCGAGAACTTGTCGCTGCCGGAGTGAACGCTGAGCTTGAGATTGGCGGGCAGGCCGAAGTGTTCCACAGCGTACGCGATGGCCGCCACATCCAGCGAAAACTCCCGCTCGAACTGCTGCACGTCGCCCACGTAGTCCACGCCCTTGTTGAATCGCCCGCTGAACTTCGGCGCAATGGTCTGGATGGGAATGCCTTCGCCGGCAAGCGCAGCCAGAATGATCAGCAACTCTGCCGGGCTCTGGGCGCGGTCGGTCTCGTCCATGGAGACCTCCGGGACGAAACTTCCCTTCCCCTTCGCCGCCTCGATCTTGCGATATACCTGGCCCGCGGTCTTCACCGCGAACAGGAACTTGCGCGCCGTCTCCTCCAACTCCGTGCTGGAGATCGTGAATGCCTCGTCGATGCCCTTCAGATGGAGCGTCCCCAGTAGATGTCCATGGGCCTTCACGAATCCCTGGATCTCCGCCTCGGGAGCGGGCTTGCCGATGTAGTCGGCGACATCGATGGTGTAAAAGTCGCAGGCGCCCAGGAATCGGTCCACCGTCTGTTCGCCAATGTGATCGGCGTCGACAAAGTAGGGCAGCTTCCAGCCAAGCGCCTGGACGGCCGCATCCGCCGCCTCCCGCACTGCTCCCGGCTCGGACCCGATCAGGTTGTGCTCCCGGTTCGACTTGTTCCACACCGGGATCACCTCTTTGCCCGCTTTCAGCGCCTTCAGGCAGGCTGTGAGCTGCGCCCGCGCCTGGTGTCCAAAACGATCTCCCGTTCCGACGGAGTACTTCCCGAGTATCAGTGCCTGACTCACGCGTCATTCTCCCGCTTCCAGCCTACCCCCTCCAGGCGGGCGGCCGTCTTCCTTTGGGAAACGGAGAGAGAGAGAGAGACCAGTCCACAGGCCTGGTTGAGGTAAACTGGTCGAGCGGATCTCCACATCCGCCACTTCCGTCAGCGGCACCTCGCGCAAGCATTCCGCACGACGAGCTCGTAGCTCAGCAGGTAGAGCAACGCCCTTTTAAGGCGTGGGTCCTGGGTTCGAATCCCAGCGAGCTCACCACTCCCGACCTGACGTTCTCTGGTTTCCGGCTTGTGTTCGCGAAGCTGGACCTTCCTCACTCCGAGCGGTCCCGGTCTCAGGCCGCCGCGCTGTGCCCATCGCAATGCATCACGCCCAGGAAGGCGCTCCACGGCCCCACCGCCTCGCGGTACTGATGCGCCAGCACGCGCGCCATCTGGTGCAGATGATTCGCGTCGTGCGCGGCCCATGTCGCCAGCAACTGCGACAGGGTCACCTTCCCGAACTTCGCGTGCCTTCCCGTGCGCGTCATATCCGCAGCCGACAGCCTCAGCCCCGCCAGTTCCTCCAGGCTCTTCGTCCGCAGGCGCGCAAACGCCTCCAGCACCGCCCCCGCTTCCCTGCCCGCCATCATCTCCCGAAAGCCCGTCCGGTTCACCGGCGGAAACGGCTGCGCCTCGCCCACCTGCAGCACCCAGCGCACCCGCGGCATCCAGTCCGACGCCTCGCTATACGCCAGGTGCCCCACGATCTCGATCGCGCTCCACGTGCCTTCGCCCTCATTCTGCGTGGTCCACTCGGGCGGCAGCCCGCGCAGCAGCGCATCCAGCGCTCCCGGCGTCCGGCGCAGCAGTGCAACCGTCGTCTCCAGTCTCTGCTCCATGTTGTCCTTTACGCCGTCGGAACCAGGATCTCCGTCACCAGTTCCTCCGCAGGCGTCACCCGGGGATCCTTCACATAGTTCTCGATATTGAAGTCATCGCGCAATTCGATCCCCAGCTGCTGCACCAGCTCGAACACGCGCCCCGACGCCTGCGGCAGCAGCGAATAGGGCCCGGTCAGCACAAACCGGCTGTATTTGCCGCCAGGGAACACCTCATACCGCAGCCCCTCCGGCACGTGCGCAGTCGGTCCCTCGATCCCGAACCCCGCCCGATAGATCTGCGGACCCACGCGATACAGGCTCATATACCGGTCGATGCGGTGCTGCTGCAGCAACTTCTGCGACAGCCGATGCGCCTCGCCCCACGCCGCAGGCGCGGTCTGCATGAAAGGTCCGGTCTTCTCCACAAAAACGTAGTGCACCTCGGGCCAGTGCACGATCTCCGGCGTCTCCGTCAAATTCATCGGGGCCCTCCCAACTGGGATTCACAACTACTCAGGGGACCAACATAACCGCCCCGCGCCGGCACGCTCAAGAGCGGCCTCACGCCGTCGGCTTCTCCGGCGCGGGCAGCGTGGCCAGGTAGCGCTCCGCAAACCGCACGCTGTAGTCCTCCAGCAGCTCGCGCACCCGCTCCGGACGCGGCGAGCGCACAATCAGCCCCGCATGATGGTGCTTCTTCATCCGGTACACAATCTCCGGCGCGTCAAAGCTGCTCGTATCGGGCTCGGCCGTCTTCGCCAGGCACAGGACGCTCCCCGCGTACTCCTCATACGTCTTCGGCGGCACGTACGGCACACCCAGCAGGCTGTTCACCTCCAGCCGCGCCCACTCCCGCCACAGGTTCAGGCCCGTGGCCGCCTGCACCAGGTCCACAATGAACGCTCCGCCTACGCGACCGGCAATCTCCAGAAAGTAAAACCGCCCGTCGGCATGCGCCCGAATGTACTCCGCATGGGTCACGCCGTCTTCCATCCCCAGGCCCGGCGCCAGGCGCGCATTGACCTCCGTCAGCGCCTTCCAGTCCGCACTGGCGCGGTCCACAGTGCGCGTCGTGAACACCCCGCCCTCGTGCATCACCTGCATCGGTGGCCGGCCGTACTGATGCGCCACGGCAAACACCACCTTGCCCCCGCTCACCACCGAGTCCACGTGGAAGATATCGCCGGGCACAAACCGCTCCAGCAGGAAATGGCTCTGCCGGTCTCCCAGCTCGTCCAGGTTCCGCCACAGCTGCTCGGGCGCCGCGATCTTGCGGATCCCTAGCGCCGACGCTTCCGCGCGCGGCTTCAGCAGCCACGGCCCCGGCGTTGCGGCCATGTACGCGCGCAGCTCGTCGTAGTTCAGCACCCGGCAGAACTCCGGCACCAGAAACCCCCGGCTCCGCGCGCCCATCCGCATGGCCAGCTTGTCGCGGTAGTAGGCCGCCGTGCTCAGGCTCATCCCCGGCAGCCGCCAGTGCTCGCGCACCGCCGCGGCGGTCTCCTGGTCGAACTCGTCCAGCGCCACCACCCGGTCGTAGCGGCGGCCGCGCGCCATCCAGCTCACCGTGTTCAGAATCTGCTCGCGCGTCAGGTTCTCCGGCATGCACGCCACGTCCTCAAGACACTCGCGCGGCCAGTCGGCGTGGCGCAGCTTCTCTACGGTCAGCAGCGTCGGCCGCACTCCCATATCCGCCACCTGGCGCAGAAAATCCTGCCCCTTCTCGTACGTGGAAATGCAGAGAATCCGCTCATTCGGTTCCGCCATGCGCCCTCGCTCGCTGTGGACTTGGACCTGCAAGTGGAGATAGTTCTACCATAGACCCGTGACACTGCATGCCAGTCCCAGGGGTGAGCACACCATGCGGCGACAGTACAAAAACCTCATCGCGGGCCTCGCCCTCGGATCGCTCTCTCTGCTGCTGACCTTCCAGCTGCGCAGCCTCATTCCCATGGATCCCGGCATCATGCTGCGCGCGCTCAAGGCGGCTGGCTTCGCGCTGGTCGTGCCCGGCCTTATTCCCGCCGTGCTCACGCGCAATCCCCTGGCCCTGCGGGTGCCCGTCATGGGCACAGTCAACTTTCTCTTCTGGTTTGGCTTTGGCTGGCTGTTCGCTACGTTCGTCACCAAGATCGCCCAGCTCCGCCGCGCCATCGCCGCCGTCGGCACCTCTGCCGCTCCCGCCTCCGCGGAGAGGTCCTCGTCCTCGTTGGGGCAGGAGTAAATCCCCATGCTCGCCGCCGCTTCCATCGTCGCGCTGCACGATCGCCTCGTTGCAGAGTGGCATCAGGCCGACCCGCCTGCCTCAACCGAACCCGATCCCCTCCTCGACCTCATCGCCCGCCAGCACGGCGCGAACTTCGAGCTCTGGCACATCGAAGACGAGGCTCGCCGTCCTGCGGCCACCGACGCCGAGCTTGCTCAGGTCAAGAGGCGCATCGACCGCACCAATCAGCGTCGCAACGACGCCGTGGAAGAGCTCGACCGCGCCCTTCTCCAGGATCTCGCTCGCCGCGGTCTCCCCAACCCCGACGCTCCTCTCCACTCCGAGACCCCCGGTCTGATGATCGACCGGCTCTCCATCCTCGCGCTGAAGATCTATCACACCCGCGAGGAGACCCGCCGCCAACCGGCGCCCCCCGGTCACGTGGAGAGAAATAGCGAGCGCCTCGCCATCCTCGAAGAACAACGGGCCGACCTTGGCGCCTGTCTCGATGAATTAGGGAAAGAGATTCTCGCCGGCACCCGCCGTTTCAAGCTCTATCGTCAGCTCAAGATGTACAACGACCCTTCGCTGAATCCCGCCATCTATCGCAGCGCCGCCGGCGAGGAACGGCATTCTAACTCCCATTGACGGATGGAGGGGTTCTGCGTATAAAGATGGCCTGAGCGACGAAATCTGAAAGCGGCCTCCAACCATTCCGAAGGACTGCGTTCAGTACAATCGCCGCTGGGTATACGACATGATGCAAGAGGGCAGAATCGCGGCCGCTGGCCGCAAGAAGAACTCCACCGCACCGGCCAAGGCCGTCCAACCCGGTACCGGGCCGGCCTTTCAGCAATATCAATCGGCCGTTCAACTGCTGCAGCAAGCCAAATTCGACAAGGCCCTTGCTGCCTTTGAGAAGCTGCTCGCCACTGCACCTCCCGAGCTCGTTGAGCGCTGCCGCATGTACATCAATACATGCCAGCGGCAGCTGGAACGGCCCGCGCTGGCCTTCGCCACCCCCGAAGAACGCTACGATTACGCAGTGTCGCAGCTCAACGTGGGCCTCTATGAAGAGGCGCGCGAGCAGTTCAACAGCGTGGTGTCCGACCACCCGGGCGCCGATTATGCCTACTACGGCCTCGCCGTCCTGGAGTGCATGACGAATCATCCCCAGGAATGCCTGGCCCACCTCTCCCGGGCCATCCAGTTGAACCCGCGGAATCGTCTCCAGGCACGCTCCGATAACGACTTCCAAAGCATGCTCGACGATCCCCGGTTCACCGAACTCCTGTACCCCGAGGTTCCGTGAGCTCGTTGGAATCCCTGAACGTCCGCGGCTCGGAGAAGCTTTTGCAGCAGAGTTCACCCGCTTACCCGGAGCTACCCGCTGGCACGCGCTCTCTGCGCGTCGCCGCCATCGGAGGCGGCACAGGCCTCTCCACTCTGCTCCGCGGACTCTGCCGCCACGTTCCTCCGCCTTCGCAACACGGCGTCCTGCACGGCCAGATCTCCGACCTCGCCGCCATCGTCACCGTCACCGACGACGGCGGCTCCTCTGGACGTCTGCGCAAGGACTTCAACATGCTCCCCCCGGGCGACCTGCGCAACTGCATGGTCGCTCTCAGCGAAGAAGGGGACCTGCTCGCCAAGCTCTTCGCCCACCGCTTCCGCGCCGGCGACGGACTCGAGGGCCACAACTTCGGCAACCTCTTCGTGGCCGCGCTCACTGAGATCACCGGCGACTTCGGCCACGCCATTCAACTCTCCTCCAAAATTCTGGCCACGCGGGGCAGCATCTATCCCGTCACCACCGCCAATGCCAGCCTGATCGCCCGCATGGACGACGGCTCGCTGGTGCGCGGCGAAACCAACATCACCGCCAGCCATCGCCGCATCGCCGAACTGATGATCGATCCGCCCGCCTCGCCCGCCACCCCGGAGGCGCTCGCCGCCATCGAACAGGCCGACCTCATCACCGTTGGGCCCGGTTCTCTGTACACCTCGCTGATCACCAATCTGCTCATCACCGGCGTGCCCGCCGCGCTCGCCTCCGCCCGCGGCCTGCGCGTCTACATCTGCAACCTCATGACCCAAGCCAATGAAAGCCTCGGGCTCAGCGCCTCGGAACACATCGAGCGCATCTACGAGCACACCCGTGCGCCGGTGTTCGACTACGCGCTCGTCAACACCGCCAGCTTCAGCGCCGAGACGCTCGCCCGCTATGCCGCCGAAGGCGCATCCCCCATCAAGGCCGACATCGAGCGCATTGAAGCGCTGGGCGTG
The DNA here is from genome assembly GCA_008682415.1 of Acidobacteria bacterium AB60. Lineage (GTDB taxonomy): Bacteria > Acidobacteriota > Terriglobia > Terriglobales > Acidobacteriaceae > Telmatobacter. Next base: position 947,429 of record VANK01000001.1, read on the forward strand.
CGCTGCCTCGCAGGCGACTTCGCCATCGAAGGCAATGTCGTCCGCCACAACGCGGAGCGCGTGACCTCCGCGCTGCTCGGGCTGGGCCGGGGACACGCAGCCGCGCAGCCCTGATCTTCCCCACCACTCTCTTCAGCTTTCCGCGTTCCCTCTCGTCCAACTCTGCACTCGGCTCGTCTGCTCCTGGGGCCGCGTGTTCCATTGTGTCGCCGGCAAAGGGCCGCCATCTCCGCTCCCCATCAGGGATTTTTACTTATATCGCAATACGATATTAAAATATGGAACTAGGGAGAGCCCTAACTAGGAACAATCCTAGTTCTTTTCCCGTTGAGGAAAATCTAAATTGATGATGTATCGAATGAGACCCGCACGCCGCTGCATCCGTTGATAGAACCTCGTCTCATTCCGCGTCACTTTTCTCCTGATTTGCGCGCCTAGGGCCTTCCCTCCTCTGCCTCACTTCTCAACTGGTGAGTCGACCCATGCATGATCATTCGCAGATTTTGGTAGTGAGCCGCGATCAGATGCTGCTGCAGACACGCAAGCTGATCCTTGGCACGTACTTTGAAGTGGAAGCGGCTGGCCGCATGTCGGAGGCTGGCTCGATCCTTTCCAAGCGCGACTTCGACGTTATCGTTCTCTGCGATACGCTCACGGAAACCGAATGCCAGCAGATCGCTCAGCTGGTCCGCGAGCAGAAGCCGCACCCGACTCTTTTCTCCCTGCTCGGACCGGGCAATCGCAACCGAGGCTCCTCGGTGGCCAACAAGACCATCCCGCGCGCCCCTTTGGAACTGCTGAAGGAATGCGCTGAAGTCCTCGGCTACAACCTGCGCGGCGGCAAGCAGCGCATCTTTTCCAACTAGATCCCGTCTGTTCACCGGGAGAGGCAGCTCTGCTCAGGCCTCGACCGTTCTCTTCAACTGGCCGCAGGCCGCGTAGATGTCGCGGCCGCGCGGCCGGCGCAGGTACACCGGCACGCCCTCTTCGGCGAGGGTCTGCCGGAACCGCTCCACCGCCATCGGATCGGGCATCGCATAAGGAACGCCCGGCCCAGGATTCCAGGCGATCAGGTTTACCTTCACCGGAAATCCCGCGCGGCGCACCAGGCGCGCCACCAGCCGCGCGTGCTCCGGCCGGTCGGTCACCCCCGCCAGCAGCACATACTCGAACGTGATCCGCTCGCGCGGGCGCAGCTTGATCGCGCGCGCCGCATCCACCACCGCCTCGATCGGCCACTTGCGGTTGATCGGCATCACTTCGCTGCGCACCGCGTTGTCCGGCGCGTTGAGGCTGATGGCCAGCTTCGGCCGGATCTCCGCCGGCTCCGCCGCAAACCGCGTAATGCCGGGAACGATGCCGGAGGTCGAAACCGTCATGCGCTGCGGGCTCAGGCCCGCCTCCTCCACCAGCAGCCGCACGGCGGCCAGGAAGGCGTCGTAGTTCAAGAAGGGCTCGCCCATCCCCATGAAGACCAGGTTCAGACGATCCTTGCCGATCTCCACCTTCTGCCGGTCGAGGACCGCAACCACCTGCCCGGCGATCTCTCCCGCCGTCAGGTTCCGCTGCAGCCCCAGCTTGGCCGTTAGGCAGAATTGGCAGTTGACCGCGCAGCCCACCTGGCTCGACACGCAGATGGTGGCCCGCGACCAGGCGCGGCGCTCTCCGCTGCCCTCATCCTCGGAGCCGTCGCCCACCTCGCCCTCGTCGCCCTCCGGCATCCAGACCGTCTCCACGGTCTCGGGTCCGGCCACGCCCTGCACCAGGTAGCGTTCCGTTCCGTCCACGGAGCGGAAGACCTGGGCGATCTGCGGGCGGCAGACATCCCAGCCCTTGGCCTGCATCCGGTCGCGCAGATCCCGGGAAAACGTGGAGACCTGGCTAAGCGCTTCAATCCTCTGGCGATAGATGGCGTCAGCCAGCTGTCCGGCCCTCCAGGCAGGTTCGCCCTCCTCGGCCAGGCAGGCGGCCATCTCGGTCCGGCTCAGCCCAAACAGCGGCCGCCGGGGGGCCAAATCGGTTATCCTAGAGGGGTCGAGTTGGATGTACTTCGAGGCCACCTAAGGCCCAGCATAGAGCATTTGCGGGACTCCATGCAGCCGTCCCGCCGCAGCCATCATCAAAGACACAGTTCGCCGTCCCGGGCGACCCCGCAACCTGAGCTTCCCCTGAGCCGCCTGGCTTCACAACGTTTTAAATAGGTGCACATGTCCATCGAACGTAATCTTCGCCGCACGGTGCTGCCGAATGGCCTCATCGTGCTCACCGAACGCATGGATCATCTGCGTTCCGTGGCTATGGGCGTCTGGATCCGTTCGGGCTCGCGCGGCGAGGCCGCCGAGACCAACGGGATCTCGCATTTTGTCGAACACATGGTCTTCAAGGGGACGCGCAACCGCTCGGCCCAGTTAATTGCGCGGGAGATGGATTCGATCGGCGGCAACCTCGATGCGTTCACCGGCAAGGAGACGATCTGCTTCAACGTAAAGTCGCTGGCCGACCACGTGCCGATCGCCCTGGATGTGCTGGCCGACCTGGTGCTGAACCCGGTCTTTGCCTCCAACGACATCGAGCGCGAGCGCGGCGTGATCCTCGAAGAGATCAAGATCGACGAGGATAATCCGGATGTGCTTGTGCATGAGCTGTTTACGCAGAACTTCTGGAAGGATCATCCGCTCGGGAAGCCTATCCTGGGAACCACCCAGACGGTGACGCGGCTGGACCAGCCCAAGCTGCTCGAGTATCACTCCGGACGTTTCCACTCCGGAAACATGGTCTTTTCGGCGGCGGGAAACCTGCAGCACGACGAGTTCGTGGAAGCGGTGGCGCGCAAGTTTGACGCGCTGGGCAGCGGGGAGCGGCTGACGGAGCTGCCCGCCCCGGTCTCGAGCGCCCGTATCCTGCTGAAGAATAAGAAGGCTCTGGAACAGGTGCAGATCTGTCTCGGCGTCCCGGCGCCCCCCATCACGGACGAGAACCGGTTCGCCACGCTGATCCTGAACACGATTCTGGGCGGCGGGATGAGCTCGCGGTTGTTCCAGACGATCCGCGAGGAGCGCGGGATGGCCTACTCGGTCTTCTCCGATCTGAGCCCCTACCGCGACACGGGCACCCTGTGCGTCTACGCGGGCACCTCGGCGGGCAAGGCGCTGGAGTGCATCGACCTGATCATGACGGAGTTCAAGAAGCTGAAGCAGGAGCTGCTTCCCGAGGAGGAGCTGACGCGCGCGAAGGATCAGCTCAAGGGCAATATCCTCATGGGCCTGGAGAGTTCCAACTCGCGGATGGCCAATCTCGCGCGGCAGGAGATCTACTTCGGCCAGTTCTTTTCGGCGGACGAGATCATTGCGCGGATCGACGCGGTTCCGGCGGAGCAGGTGCAGCAGATGGCGCAGCGGCTGTTCGACCCGGAGAAGATCGCGGTGACGCTGCTGGGACGGCTGGACGGGATCAAGCTGAACCGGCAGCGGCTGGCGTGCTGAAAGGCAGTGGTCAGTTGTCAGTGGACAGTGATCAGCTAAGCGGGAGCGATTAGATTCGCTCTTTCTTGCTTCCCAAATGCACAAAGAGTAGTGCAGAATTCCCGATTCGCGTCTTTTTCGTAGTAATTGCGTACTCCATATGTAGTAAATGGAGCGATTCGATCGGGAAAGCGCCGAGGGGTGCTGCAACGCTCGTTTAGGCGCAAATCCACAGGCTAAGCGTACCTGAAGGACAGAGAGCGCACTGTGCCGGCCATCACAAGGCAGGGTGCTACTTCGTTGGCATCGGCGTGACGCACGTGTCGGCATCGCCGCCCTCGGCCGTGCGGGGGCTTAGATGGATGGGTGGAGTTCGTGCTTTCCCAGGTCTCCAACACCGGGAGACCCTGAAGCACCCGCGGTCGTGCGAGAACGGAAAAGCTGAGGGAGAGTCGTGCTGTCCCGCCCTACGCGGATTTCTCAATCCGCGTAGGAACGGGGCACCCTCGGTCGTGCGGGAGCTCAGACGGATGGGTTGGGTTCATGCTGTCCCAGGTCTCCAACACCGGGAGACCTGGGGCACCCTCGGTCGTGCGGGAGCTCAGACGGATGAGGGGCGGGGGCTGCATGTCTTTTGAACGAGGGCCTAGTGGTTCATGGAGGCGGACTCGGTGCATTTGACGTCGGGGTTCCAGGGGGCGAAGAGGCCGTTGGGATCGGCCTTCCAGGCCCAGACGTGGAGGAACCAGAAGCCGATGGAGTCGACCTTGAGGAGCGGGTGGCCGAGGATGCGCGGGGGATCGGCGGATTTCCAGGCGGAGATGGGGACGAGGAACTCGACGCCGTTGAGCTGGAAGGTGCCGTCGGGGAGCTTCTCGTAGACCAGCACCTCGGGATGCTTGGGGTCGAGGGTGGTGTCGAGCAGGGCGTTGTTCTGGAAGTGGTAGCCCATGGCGCCTGCGCGGGGATGCTGCACGCAGCCGGTGACCTGTTTGTAGCCGGCGGCCTCGGCGGCCTCAGTGGTTTTGAAGGGGGCGGTGGCTTCGCGAAGGGTGATGATGTCGCGATCGATGGCCTCGCCGTAGCCGCTGGGGAGGATGCCCGGAATGGGGGGCGTGTCTTTTGCTGGGGACTGCGCCAAGCCGACGCTGCCCAGGACGGATGCCGCGATGATCAAGCCGAAGATTCTCGTGGTTCGATGAGCGCTCATGGTTGCTGCCGTTTCCTTTCGTCTGCGTTTCTCCAGGTACGAAGCGATGGTAGGAAGGCGGCGGAGGGGGCGGACACCGGTTTTTGACCAACGGCTCCGGGGGGAGGCCGAACTGGGTTGAGGCGGCTGCGAGCGCGGTCTGCATGGGCTACGGACCACTTCGTCAAATCGCGGCTGAGATTACGCGGCGATGCTGTCAGAATCGAGCGGTGATGACGGAGCGCTGGCGGCAACGGATACGGCTGACGGTGGGGGTGTGGCTGGGCTGGACGGCGGCCGGGCTGTTCTACATCATCCAGGACACGGTGCCGCGGTTGTACCGGGGCGGGGCGATGCCGTGGCGGTACGTGTTCGTGGGCTGGATGACGGGCATGTATGTGTGCGCGGCGCTGACGCCGGTGGTGCTGTGGCTGAGCAAGCGGTGGCCGGTGGAGCGGCGGTTGGGGAATGCGGCGGTGCATCTGGCCTGCAGCGTGCTGTTCTCGCTTGCGGCGACGACGCTGGAGGTTCCGTTCCTGCTGCTGCTGGGGGTTTTCCCTGCCCGGCCTCCGCAGCCCTCGCTGGGCGCGGGGATTCGGATCATGCTGTCGTTCGGGATCCAGGGCGGGGTGATTCGCTACTGGGTGGTGATTGCGCTGCAGGCGGTGTACCGGGCGCAGAAGAATGCGAAGACGCGGGAGCGGGAGGCGTTCGAGCTGAAGATGCAGGCGTCGGAGCTGGCGCGGCAACTGGCGACGGCGCAGTTGAACTCGCTGAAGATGCAGCTGCAGCCGCATTTTCTGTTCAACACGCTGGGCGCGATTATGGTGCTGATTCAGCAGCAGAGGACCACGCAGGCGGAGGCGATGGTGGAACGGCTGGGGGATCTGCTGCGGCTGACGCTGGAGGATGTGGAGGCCCAGGAAGTTCCGCTATGGCGGGAGCTGGAGTTTTTGCGGCTTTATCTCGCGATCGAGCAGGTGCGGTTTGAGGACCGGCTGCGGGTGCGGATTGCGGCGCCGGCGGATCTGGCGGAGGTGCTGGTGCCGCACATGGTGCTGCAGCCGATTGTGGAGAACGCGGTGCGGCACGGGCTGGGGCAGAGCGAGGAGGCGGTGACGATCGAGGTGGAGGCGGCGAGAGCGCGGGGGGCTCTGATGCTGATGGTGCGGGATGATGGGCCGGGGCTGGCGGCGTCGCGGCCAGCGCGCGCAGGGATTGGGCTGGCGAATACGCGGAACCGGCTGGAGCGGCTGTATGGGCAGGAAGCGCACCTGGCGATGGAGCCGGGGATGGGGCGCGGGGTGCGGGTGGTGATCAGGCTGCCCCTGCGCGTGGCAAGCTGCACAGGGTCGCTGGCGGAGGGAGCATGAGTCGATTGAACGTGCTGGTGGTGGATGACGAGCCGCTGGCGCGGGAGGGGCTGAAGCGGTTGGTGGGGCGGCAGGCGCCGGTGGAGTGCGTGAGCGAGGCGCACAACGGACGGGAGGCCATTGCGCTGATCCGCGAGAAGAAGCCGGACCTGGTGCTGCTGGATGTGCAGATGCCGCGCACGGACGGCTTTGCGGTGGTGGATGCGGTGGGAGCGGAGCGCATGCCGCCGGTGATCTTTGTGACGGCTCACGATCAATATGCGATCCGGGCGTTTGAGATTGCGGCGATTGATTATCTGCTGAAGCCGGTGACGGAGGAGCGGTTTGCGCTGGCGTTTCAGCGGGCGGTGGGCAGGCTGCGGGGCGGCCGGCTGGAGGACGCCACCGAGCAGGTGCTGACGATGCTGGAGGCGCTGGCGCGTCCGCCGCGGCAACTGGAGCGGTTCGCGGTGCGGTCGGGGGAGAGCACGATGTTTGTGCCGGTGAACGAGGTGGATTGGATTGAGGCGTTCCAGAACTATGTGCGGCTGCATGCGGGCGCGACGACGCACCTGCTGCACGTGCCGTTGAACACGCTGGAGGGGGTGTTGGATGGCGACCGCTTTCTGCGCATCCATCGATCGCACATCGTGAATGTGCGGCGGATCGCGCAGTTATGGCCGATGGCGCACGGCCAGTACGCGATCGAGCTCAAGTCGGGACAACGATTGCAGTCGGGGCGGACGTATAGCGAGCGGATTCGGCGGACGCTGGCGAATCCGTTCTGAACAAGGTGCTTTGGGCCGAGGATCGTAGGAAGTGTGCATCGCTCCCGCCCTAACAGAGTTAGGGCGGGGCAACCGTTGGGTGACGGTGTGATTCTGCGATTACTTTGCGGGCTGGGATTGCGGGGGTTTGGCCGGGACGTAGTCGATGAGCGTGTCGACCGGCTTGCGCGCGGCCCACGCGATGCCACGCAGGAGCATCTGCTGGATCTGGTAGTTGGCAAAGTTGGCGTACTCGTGGCCCTGCATCCAGACGAAGGCGCGCGCCGGCTGGCCGCCTGATGCGGTGTGCTCGTAGGTCCAGATCTGGGGGACGACTTCGCCTTTGTGCGCGCCGGCGCTGGGCGTGCCGGGGATGACGGCGGTGGCGAGCACGCGGATGCCGGGGTCGTGCGCCCAGGTCATGTTGTAGAAGGCCTCGTCAAAGATGGTGAAGTTCGACATGCCCTGCATGATCGGATCGGCTGCGTCCTTGATGGTGTAGGGGATGGGCGCGCCGAGGGTGTAGTTGACCTCGCCGTGTTTCTTGGCGCCGCCCAGGAGCGTGGCGAGCCAGTCGGGATCGGGGCCGCAGAGCGAGTCGTGGAGGCTGACCAGTCCCCCGCCCCGTCTTACGTAGTCTTCCAGCGCGGTCTTTTCTTCGGCGGTGACGTAGCCGGCGTCTCCTTTGTAGATGACGACCACGTCGGTGTGGGCGAGGTCGGCGGTGCTGGGCGCGTGCAGGGCTCCGTCGACGACGGCGCCGTGTTCGGTGAGAAGCTTGCTCCAGTCGGCGAGGAACTGCGGGTAGTCGTGCTGGCCGGGCTGATGAGACTTGAGGCCGGCCCAGAGATAGATGTGCATGCCATCGGGGTTCTGGCCCCAGGGACGGGGAGCCTGCCCGGCGGGCACAGGCGCGGGCTGGGCGTGAGCGCTCATCATTGGCAGCGATAGTAGCGCAAGGAAGAGGCCGAGGGGGAGGAGGATTCTCCGGAGGTTGAGATTTGCAGGACGAATCATGGCGAAGGGCAATGCTCTTCGATTGCGATTCTCGTTGTCAATGCGGAAGGGTCTTGATGCCAAAGGCACCACGACGTGACTTTGTGGTATCCCAGGTCTCACAATCGAGACTTGGGCACCCACCGTTTGTGGCTAAGCAAGAGAAAGCAAAAGCAACAACAACTGCAGATTCCTCCGCCCGCTTACACGGGCTACGGAATGACACCTGATAGCTGAGATAGGCGTTGGTGGCAATTTGATCTGCAGCGGGAGAGTTATCCTCTAATGCGGCGTGAGTTGACGCGGAGGCGCGATGGATAAGCGGGAGTTTCTGAAGATATCAGGAGGATTTGTGACGGCGAGCATTCTGCCTGGGGCGTGGGGAGAGCAGCAGGAGCGCGCACCAACTGGGCGGGCAATTACACCTTTTCGACCGATCACGTGCACACGCCGGCGAGCGTGGACGAGGTGCGGCAGGTGGTGAAGAGCTGCGACAAGGTGCGGGCTCTGGGCACGCGGCACTCGTTCAACGCGATCGCCGACAGCAAGAAGAATCAGATCTCTCTGAAGAAGCTGAACCAGATCTCCCTGGACGAGAAGGCGCGGACGGTGACGGTGGGCGCGGGCGTGCGGTATGGGGACGTGGCATCGGCGATCGACGCGAAGGGGTACGCGCTGCACAACCTGGCGTCGCTGCCGCATATCTCGGTGGCGGGTGCGGTCTCCACGGGCACGCACGGATCGGGGCTGCACAACGGCAACCTGGCGACGGCGGTCCGGGGCCTGGAGCTGGTGACGGCTGACGGCGAGCTGATGCACCTGACCCGGGAGAGAGATGGCGATGCGCTTCTCGGGTCCGTCGTGGGGCTGGGCGCGATCGGGATTGTGACCAGCGCGACGCTGGATGTGCAGCCGACGTACCAGGTGGCGCAATCGGTGTACCAGGATCTCTCCTTCGCCGAGTTGGAGCACAACCTGGAAGCAATCTTCGCCAGCGGCTACAGCGTGAGCCTGTTTACCGATTGGCAGAAGCATCGCGCGACGCAGGTGTGGATCAAGAAGCGGCTGACGCCCGGAGAGAACTACACGTGGCCGCAGGACTTCTATAACGCAAAGCTGGCGACGAAGAAGCTGCATCCGCTGGAGGGGCATCCGGCGGAGAACTGCACGGACCAGCGGGGGATTCCGGGGCCATGGTACGAGCGCTTGCCGCACTTCCGCATGAACTTTACGCCTTCGAGCGGGCAGGAACTGCAGAGCGAGTACTTCGTGCCCTTCGAACATGGATACGAGGCAGTGCTGGCGGTGGAGAAGCTGCGCGATGCCATTACGCCGCACCTGTTCATCACCGAACTCCGCACGATTGCCGCGGACGAGCTGTGGATGAGCATGGCGTATGAGCGGCAGTCGCTGGCCATTCATTTCACGTGGAAGCGGGAGTGGCCGGCGGTGCGGCAGGTGCTTCCGAAGATTGAAGCGGCGCTGGAGCCCTTCGCGGCGCGGCCCCATTGGGGCAAGCTGTTTACCTTGGCGCCGGAGAAGTTGCAGAGCCGTTATCCGCGACTGCGCGCGTTCAAGCAGGTGCTGGACAAGCACGACGCGAGCGGCAAGTTCCGCAATGAATTTGTGGAGACGAACATATATCGCGCGTGAGGGGACGCGACCCTCTTCTCTCCAGAATCGATTGGTGCAGATGTGCGGGCTTCCGGTCTTTATGCTGCGACCGGAGGCCCTTTGCACATGCGAGCTCGTATTTGTGACCAGAAACAGGTTTCGCGGGGCGAAGCGGCACGATTGCGCTCTGCGAAGCGTGAGGGCGTGATGTGGCCCTCCGGAGCCGCGTTCAACCACTGCTAACCTGCCTCTATCGCGCTCAGTCAGTGCAATCACCGGCGCTCCGAAAATCAACAACGATCGCCGGTAAATTGACCAGGCAGTGATGACGAGGCGGGACATGGTTACGATGCGAAGCTATCTGCGACCGGCGCTTGCGGCACTCGTTGCCGCTCTACCACTGATGATCTCTTCCCCCGCACGGGCAGAGGGCGTGTTCCCCGATCTTCCGCAGACCTCTGAGATCGGGGAACGCGCGCATGTCAGCAAAGAGACCGCGCTTGGCGACGCGTATCTCACGGGCCGCGGCGTTTCCCAGGATCTGAAGCAAGCGGCGTACTGGTATGAGAAGGGAGCAGGCCTTGGGGATCCTGTGGCGCAGAACCAGATCGGCTATCTGTACGAGGTCGGCCTCGGGGTGGAGAAGGACCAGGCGCGGGCCATGCACTGGTACCAGCTTGCGTCGGCGGGCGGACTGACCAATGCCAAGGTGAACCTTGCCGTGGCTTATATCTGGGGCATGGGGGTAGAAAAGAATCCGCCCCTCGGCGAGAGCTTGCTCCTGGAGGCAGTGGCCAAGGGTAACTCCATGGCGGCCACTTATCTTGGGGACCTGCACTTTGACGGGATTGGAGTTCCCCGCGACGAGGCCGCCGGAGAGAAGTGGTATGAGAAGGCGGTGAAGATGCATAACTACCTGGGCGCGTACCGGGTGGGCATGCTTCTCTCGGAGCGGGCGGGACATGCGCACGATCTCAAGCGCGCCCTGGGGCTCTTCCGGGAATCGGCGACGGCGGGGTTTGTTCCGGCGATGCATTCGCTGGGGCGTCTGCAGGTAAATCATCCCGAACTTTGCGCCTCGCACGAGGAGGCGCTCAAGCTGCTGAGCGATGCGGCGGAGGCGGGCACGTGGCAGTCCTCCATGGTGCTGGGCGCGCTTGCGCGCGACGGGAAGTGGGTCGCGCAAGACGACCGGCAGGCGTACCTTCGCTTTCGCGAGGGAACACTGCAGGGCGGAGACACCGCGCGGGCATTGGCTGCGAACGATCTGAAGGTGCTATCGGCGAAGCTCAGCGCCCAGGAGCGCGCTGAACTGGACCGGCAAGCCGAGGCATGGGCCGGCGAGCACGCGCAGCTTCTCTCCATGCTGTACAAGGGCAAGAAGGCGGGGGCCGATCTGGGAGCAATTGCGCTGGCGACTCCGCCTTCTGGATCGCACGCGGGGATGCTGCTTCCGGTGGGATCCGCAGCGGCTGCCGAGACGCACAACCGGTAGCAAGACGAATCGCAGAATCAGGCGCCGCGCAGGGTACGGGCTGGCGGCGCCGGTTGGCTTCCTACCTGTGAAGTGTTTCGAGAATGCGGGAGCGGTAGCCGCGGCTCATGGCGATCTTCTGGCCATCGATCATCACCACGGCCGATTCACCGTCGAGTTCGGTGCGGACTTCCTTGACGAAGTTGAGGTTCACCATGAAGGAGCGATGCACGCGCAGAAACTGCTGCGGGTCCAGGCGGGACTCCAGGTGGGCCATAGTTTCGCGGAGCAGATGGGTCTCCCCGCCGGTACAGAGGCGGACGTAGTTTTCCTCCGCGGCTACCCAACGAATGTCGGCCACGGGAAGAAAGAGGATGCGGCCGCGGGACTTGAAGACGATGCGGGTTGCGGAGTCGCCGTTATTCTCCGGAGCTGTGCCGGAGTCCTGCGTGTCCGCACGCTTGAGGGCGCGCTCGCGCGCCCGCTCGATGGCGGAGTGGAGCCTCTCGGGAGTGAACGGCTTCAGGAGATAGTCGACCGCCTGGACCTCGAAGGCCCGCAGGGCGAACTGATCGTAGGCGGTGGTAAACACAATGGCCGGCATGGGCGCAACGCGATGCGAGGTCAGAGCCCCGATCACGTCGAAGCCATCCATCCCCGGCATCTTGATGTCGAGGAAGAGCAGGTCCGCCCGGGTGGAGCGCACCAGTTCGATGGTCTCGGCCGCGGAGGCGCACTCGCCTACCACCTCCACGTCGCGTTCTTCACGCAGGAGTTGGCGCAGCTTTTGCCGGGCCAGTACTTCGTCATCTGCCACGATTGCATGAATCATGATCCACCACTCCACTGGATGCACACTGGGTGTCCGTTGATCCTTAATCGGAAACGACGCAAAGTTTGGGGAACGGGGTTAAAGGTCCGGCACGCGGTGTGATCGCCGTCGTCCCGGACAGACACTGGTTCATCGTTTGGACGAGGGATTTCGGGTCGGGTCACCTGGCTGGCAGCCGTTCCGGAAGAGTTCGGCGACGCGAAGGGGCCGTTCTGACGAGTGAAAGTGTAGATTGGTCTTCGCAAAAGTCCATTTCGTCACAAACGCATTTTCTTCCCATGCAGACTGGCGGCTACACTGAGCACGCAGCGGTTTTGTAGACGCGAACGCGCGCGTGCGGTCGCAGGGAGAATAACGCGCTTTTCCGGCGACGGCCCGCGGAGGTAAGTTATCAACCTTGCCACGGCGCGCACGGTGATCCCTATCACGTCCGACGAGGCAACGTAAGTCGCTGACTCGTTACGGACGAGAGTTGCGCGCTGGATTCAGGATGAGGAAGTCCTGGTCAGGGAGGCCTTGACTTCAGGAGGCCTTCGGCCGCATCATCCACCGCCCGAGCAGGTGCCGGATGCGCGCGTGATAGCTGCGGCTCATGGGCACGATGTGTCCGTTGAGGAGCTGCACCACGAAGTCGCCCTTGGTATCTGTGCGAATCTCTTTGACGTGATTCAGATTAACGATGGCGGAGCGATGCACCCGCAGGAACATCTTGGGGTCGAGGCGTTGTTCCATCGACGAGATGGTATCGCGCAACAAGTGAGATTCAGTGCCGTTGCTGATGCGCACATAGTTCTCTTCCGCGCCGATCCAGCGGATCTCAGTGGCGGGAAGAAATAGGATGCGTCCCTTTGACTTGAAGACCAGGCGGTTCAGATACTCCTGTTCCCTGGTCTCCGGGCCCTTCTCCGGCTTGGCGGGAGCGGTGGAGAGCTGATCTTTGACGCGCTGCACTGCGGCGCGGAGGCGCTCCATGGTAAAGGGCTTCAGGAGATAGTCGACCGCGCGGGCGTCGAAGGCCTTGAGCGCGTACTGATCGTACGCGGTGGTAATAATGACGCTCGGCATGGGCATGCTCTTTTCCGCGGCAATCTCCTCGAGCACGGCGAAGCCATCCTGCCCGGGCATCTTCACGTCGAGGAACATGACTTGAGGATTGGTTTTGCGGATGAGGTCCATGACTTCGGCACCGGATCCGGCTTCACCAACGATCTTGACATCCGCATCCGCCTGGAGGAACTCGCGCAATTTGCGGCGCGCCAGCGGCTCATCATCTGCAAGCAGCGTTTGAATCACCATAAACCTCAACCATCCAAAAGGAATGTCTTACAAGAAAGAGCCTCATCGCAGGGAAGACAGGCTACCCGTGAACGTGCAACAGGAGCGCCACATGGAGCCTGGCGCAATGTGGCTGATTCCGGGTGCCTTAAGCCGAGCCGGACCGTTCGCTGCGTGGGAGGAATCTGGCCGAATCTGGGATAAAGCGTTCGATATCGGACACCTGCCACGCGGGTTCAGCGGCGGTCAGCAGGTATCTACGTTGGGAAGCCCGATCCGGTTCCAGGAGGAGAGATCAGTGCTTCTCCACCATGGCGCGCACGTCAGTGCGGAGGGCAAGACGACTGGCGTCGCGGGTGTAGAACATGTGGCCGCCGGGAAACTCGTGGACGGCCACGCGATCGGGCTCGCCCATGACCGGCATCTGGTTGACGGTGAGAATGGAGCCCATGAAGGGACAGGAGAGATCGTTCCAGCCGTGCACGATCAGCACGCGCAGCTTGGGGTCGGCGGCCACGGCTTCGCGCAGGTCGGGGACGGAGCCCTTGCGCAGGTCGGCGTCGCGGTCCCAGAGACGGTTCACCTCAAAGGAGAGCGCATTATAGCGGGCATCTACCTTCCATCCCACGGTGCGGGTGACGAAGTCGACCATAGCGGTGGTGAAGGGCGCGATGATGGAGGCGAGAATCGGATCGCTGGCCCGCTGTTCCGGCGCGAATGGAAACGGGTCGAATGAGGTCACGTTGGAGTCGTAGATGGAGCCGAGCTTGCCCTCTTCGCGATGGACTTCGCGGAGGTAGGCTTCGGTTTCGATGCGTCCGCCGGAGTATTTGACGAACTGCGGATCGAGGCCGGTCATCTGGGTGACGCGGGCGATCATGCGATCCTGGGCGGCCTGGTCGGCGCGGCCCCTCAGCAAGGTGGTGGCGTACTCGCCCTCGGTGTAGCCGATGACCTCGGCCATGGCTTCGGGGGTGAGCTTCTTTTCGCGCTCGAGATGCGCGGCGGTGATGGAGGGCAGGGTCATCATCCACGGCAGTGGAGAGAGATCTCCGTTTGATTCCTCTTCCGGATTGAGATAAGGGGAGACGAGCACGACGCCGTTCATGGCGACGCCGAGCTGAGACTGCAAGTAGTGGGTGATGCGCGGCCCGCGGAAGCCACCGTAGCTCTCGCCGACGAGGTACTTGCGGGAGGCTAGGCGATTGTTCTGCACCAGCCAGTCGTAGATGATGCGCGAGAGATATTGGATATCGGCTGTGGTGGAGAAGAAGAGCTTCTTTGCCTGATCTTCGGGGACGAGAGAGCGGCTGAAGCCGGTGCCGATGGGATCGATGAAGACGAGGTCAGTGAAGTCGAGCCACGTGCCCTGATTGTCAGTAAACGCGACGGGGTCGGAGGGACTGTCGCCCTCGTTACCGGCGTTCATGTGGCGGGGACCGATGGCGCCGAAGTTGAGATACACGCTGGAGGCGCCGGGGCCGCCGTTGAAGGCGAAGGTAACCGGCCGGTTGTCTCCGTCAACCGTGTAAGCAGTGACGACGACGTCTCCGGCGACCTTGCCGTCCTTGTCGCGCACGGGGAGAGAGCCAACCGTGACGGTGTATTTGAGAGTCTTGCCATCGAGCTGGATGGACTGCTGCACGTGCGCCGGCGCGGGTAGAGAAGGCAGAGCCGCCTTGTCCGCCGGCTGCTTGTCGGCCGGCTTGGCGTCTGCGTTGGCCGCCTTTTCTCCCTGGGACCACGCCGGCGCTGGCAGAGTGAAGGAAGCAGCGGCAAAAAGCAGCGACAGGCAGATCGGAAGCAGGCGCGGGAGCGAGACTCTCATGCCTATACGATAAATGTCCGGCAAGAGGTCGTAGGCTCGATCGTGCGCGATGCGATGCCGAGCGAAGCGGCGGGTGGCAGCCCCTCCGCCCGATGATTTACCCTCGAACTCGGAATGAGATTCAGGTGCACGGTTTTTTGTTTGTCAGCTGCGATGGGGTTTACCGCCGCACTGGATGCGCAGCAATCGCCAGCTCCCGGGCAACCGCTTCCGGACGGTCCGGAGCCGACCGCCGAGGCGATGGTGCATCCTAACGGACCCTCCGTGGTGATGGACACGTCGATGGGACGGATCACCTGCCAGTTTTTTGAGAAGCAGGCGCCCGTCGCGGTTGCGAACTTCATTGGGCTCGCGAACGGCACCAAGGACTACACCGATCCAACGACGAACAAGAAGGTGAAGGGAAAGCGCTACTACGATGGCACGACGTTTCATCGTGTAATTCCGGAGTTCATGATTCAGGGTGGCGATCCGACGGGCACGGGGATGGGCGATCCGGGCTACAGCTTCAACGACGAGTTCGATCCCAGCCTGAACTTCGACGTGCCGGGCCGCCTGGCGATGGCCAACAGCGGGCCAAATACCAACGGCAGCCAGTTCTTCATCACGGAGCAGGCGTACGACTCGCTCAACCAGCACTACACGATCTTTGGGCAATGCGATGATCCGAGCGTCACGGTGGTCAAGGCGATCGCCCGGGTGCCCACGGGCCCGAACGACAAGCCGGTGACGCCGGTAGTTCTGAAGAAGGTGACCATCGTTGCCGAGGGGCAGCAGGCGCCGCCGCCGCCGGCACAGCCGTAACACTTCAGTCGCCGGACGCCCTGGCGTTGCGCCCCGGTGACCTTCCATCCCCCACCACGCCATTCCCACCACAAGGAGCAACTCATGCCAAACACACCCGGAACCTATGCCGTGTTCAACACCTCGGAGGGCGCCATCACGGTTCGCCTTTTCGAGACGGACGCACCGATCACGGTGAAGAACTTCATCGATCTTGCGGAGGGGAACAAGGAGTGGACGCACCCCGGAACGCGCGCCAAGTCGAACGACAAGCTGTACAACGGCACGATCTTTCATCGCGTGATTCCGGACTTCATGATCCAGGGCGGTGACCCGACGGGAACGGGCATGGGCGGACCCGGCTACCGTTTCCAGGATGAGACGGCCGGCTCGAAGCATCGCTTTGACAAGGCAGGCAAGCTGGCGATGGCGAATAGCGGCCCGAACACGAATGGATGCCAATTCTTTATTACCGTGGCACCGACGCCGTGGCTCACCGGCAAGCACACCATCTTTGGCGAGGTGGTGGAAGGCCAGGACATCGCCGACAAGATCTCAAAGGTGGCGCGCGGCGCGCAGGACAAGCCGCACAAGCCAGTGGTGCTGGAGTCGGTAACGATCGAACGAGTCGCGTAGGCGCCGAGGCCTGAGGCCGCTAGGCAGGCTCCGCGCACACCTGCAGGATTGCGGAGCCGAAGCGGCCCACCTTGGAAGGGCCCATGCCTTCCACCGCGAGGAGTTCGGAGGGCGTGCGCGGGCAGAGTGCCGCGAGCGCATGAAGCGTGCGATCGTGCAGCACGATGTAGGCCGGGACCCCGAGGCGTTTGGCCTCTGAGGCGCGCCAACTCTTCAGCCGTTCGGCAACGACGGCACTCTGACCTTTCAGGACCGGAGCGGCTTCCGCTTGCGGCTGCGCAGGCTGGCTACGGACGGGCGTTCGCGTGTGCGCCGGCGTGACAGCTTTGTCCGTCTGAGGAAGAGACACAACAGGACTCGCCTTCGACGGACGGGATCTTTTTCTGGTCGAGGGCTCCGCAGTACGGAACTCCTCCACGATGCCATCACTGAAGAACAACGCCAAGGGCGTGGTGGGACGCACGTCGAGTCCCTCTTCGGTCAGGCTGATCTTGCGAAACGGGATGACCTTGCCGTCCTTTTCGAAGGCTGCGCTTTCCACCCCGATGAGGCGCGCGCGCTGCATGGCGCCTAGCACGCCTTCGAAGTCATCGCGGTCAAGGACCTCTGCCCAGGGCAGTTCAGAACGCAGGGCCTTGGGTGTCTTGTAGGCGGTAGTGCGCAGGCTCTCGATGACATCCTGAATCCAATGCCGTTCACGATCGGTCGCACGCCGAAACAGCGGCAGGATGGCGCCCCCGGGATCGCAGACGTCGCAGTGGCCGCAGCCGCGATTGCCATCCGCAACGTCGCCGAAGTGGCGGACCAGATCACACATGCGGCAGCTATGGGAATCGACGTAGGCGAGCACCTTCTCAAACTGCTCGCGGCGATACGCGGCCTGCACGGCGTAGGTCTTCTTCCACGCCGGCCCGGCGACGGAGACGTTGCCGCTGAACTCGACGCGTGCGCCGCCATGGATCTGCAACTTCTCGAGGACCTTGTCAAACTCCTCGGCTCCGAGGCTCGAGGCCTCGCGCAACTCCTCCACGGAGCGGGGTTCAGGCGTGAGCTGGTTGAACACCGCAGTGAGATCGCTGACCGGCGGGTAGTCGCGCGTGAGCAGAAATTCATGCGTGCGCTGGTCAGCAAAGGAATGCATAAGGATGGTGCGGCTGGGCTTGCCGTCGCGGCCCGCGCGTCCGATCTCCTGGTAATAGCCCTCGAGCGTGGCGGGCAGTCCGGCATGGATGACGGTGCGCACATCGGCTTTGTCGATGCCCATGCCGAAGGCAATGGTGGCGACGACGACGTCGAGCGCGCCGGACTGGAAGGCCGTCTGCACGCGTTCGCGTGTCTCGGCGGCAAGGCCTGCGTGATAGGCAGCCGCACGGATGCGCGCTCCCGGCGCGCTCGATAGCTCTTCTGCGAGAGCCTCGGACTGCTTGCGCGATTGCGCATACACGATGGCGGGACGACGCTGCGGGTCTTTCAGGAGCTTGGACACGACGCCGGCGCGCGAGGGCACCGGCACCTCAACCACTTCGATCGCGAGATTGTCGCGACGAAAGCCGTGGATGAACTTGGCGGGCGCGATCATGCCGAGCTGCGCGATGATATCGGCCTGCACGGTCGGAGTGGCGGTAGCGGTGAGCGCCAGCACCGGCGCCGGCTGGTTCCCGCCTGAGTTGCGCAGAGCGGGCAGATGGTCGCCGAGCATGCGGTAGTCGGGGCGAAAGTCGTGGCCCCATTGGGAGATGCAGTGCGCCTCATCGATGGCGATCAAGGCCAGTTGCCGCTTCGCCAGCATCGGCGCGAAACCAGGGGCGCGGAGGCGCTCCGGAGCGATGAAGAGGAACTGAAGACTTCCCGCGAGGTAGTCGACGCAGGCCTGGCGGGAAGCGGAGCGGTCGAGGCCGGAGTGAATGCGCGCCACGCGTAGTCCCAACGCCGTCAACTTGGCAGCCTGGTCTTCCATGAGCGCGATCAACGGCGAGATGACAAGGGCCGTGCCTCCGCGCGCGAGGGCGGGAAGCTGATAGCAGAGGCTCTTGCCCGAGCCGGTGGGCATCACCAGGAGCAGGTCTCGGCCGGCCACGGCAGCGGAGCAGACCTCTTCCTGATTGGCACGGAAGTCTCTGAAGCCGAAGACTGAGTGCAGCAGACCGGGAAGGTTGCGAGATGGGGCCGGAGGGTTCACGGATACGAGAGGAGCAAGCTGCGCCTTCTCCTACTCTACGGCAAATGAAGCCTCTCGCCCTGTGACGCGCACCCCAAAGCCGCACAGGCATCTGTCTCGGCAACGCGACAGTGGGAGTTACACTGGTGCGAACCGTAACCTGGCCAACCTCCCCAAAGGAAGCGTCCTCTATGAAGATCTCGTTGCTTTGCACGCACGCTCTGCTCTCCCTGTCCTTTGCCGCATATGCCGCCGGTCCCTCCCAGGGTGTTCCCGCCAGCGACGCGGGTGCGAAGTTCGCTCAGCTCAGCGAGCAGTTCATTCACGAGACGCTCGCTCTTTCTCCTTCCCTGGCCTCGCAGGCGGGCTATCACAAGCACGTGGATCCACGAACCGGAGCCACCCTGGAACTGGACGCATTGTTGGACGACGTGAGCGCCGCCGGGCTGGCCGAACAGCGGCGCGTGTATGAACATTGGCACGACGTCTTTCGCAAGGAGACGCCTCTCGCCTCCCTGAGCGCGGAGGACGCGGCCGACTGGAGGCTCATCGACGACCAGATCGGCTTCCAGCTGCTGATGTTCGACTCCATTCAGGACTATCGCCACAACCCCACCGTGTATGTCGAGTTGCTCGGGGGCGCGCTCTTTCAACCACTCACGGACGAGTACGCGCCACGCGCGGTGCGGCTCGGGCATATCCTGTCGCGCATCGCCGCGACGCCGCGATTTCTGGAGCAGGCGCGCAGCGTGCTGGTGGACTCCGACCCGATCTTCGTCAAGGTGGCCGTCGAGGAGAACGAGGGCAACCTTGACCTCATCCAGGAAACCATTGCCGCAGAAGTGAAGAACGATGCCAGCCTGAAGGCGCGCTATGACCAGGTCGCGCCCGCGGCAGTAGCGGCCGTCAAGAGCTTCTCGCAGTGGCTTGACGCGGATCTGGCGAAACGCAAGACCGATCGCACGTGGCGGCTGGGCAAGGAGCTCTACGCGCAGAAGTTCCGGCTGGTGATGGAGACCAAGGTGACGCCGGAGCAGGCGCTGGCGGACGCGGAGCGTGTGATCGCCGAGACCCGCGCGGAGATGTTGCAGATCGCGCTGCCGCTGCACAAGCAGTATTTTCCGGATCACGATGAACACGCCGCGCTGTCAGGGAAGGAGCGCGAAAACACCATCATCGGCGAGGTGCTGGGCAAGATTGCCGACGATCATCCGCAGCGCGGCGATCTGATGCAGACGGTGAAAGACGATCTCGCCGGCATCCGCCAGTTCATCGTGGAGAAGAAGATCGTCTCGCTGAAGTCGCGCGATAACCTGAAGGTGATCCCCACGCCGGAGTTCGACCGCGGCATCTTCTCGGTGGCGGGATTCCACGGCGCACCCCCGCTCGATCCCAACGGCGACGCGGAGTTCTGGGTGACGCCTATCGATCCCAAGACGCCGCAGGACAAGGCGGACTCCAAGCTGCGCGAGTACAACAATTGGGTGCTGAAGTGGCTGAGCATTCATGAGGCGCTGCCGGGACATTATGTGCAGGCCGAGCACGCCAACGAGATCCAGCCGTTGAGCCGCCGCCTGGTGCGCGCCCTGTATGGGAACGGGGCGTATGCGGAAGGATGGGCCGAGTACATCGCCCAGGTGATGATGCAGGAGGGGTTCGCGGATCACGATCCGCGCTATCACCTGAGCTACCTCAAGATCTGGCTGCGGGCGGTGGGCAACACCGTGCTCGATGTGCGGATGCACACCATGGGGATGACGGACCAGGAGGCGCTCGATTTCATGATGAAGGACGCCTTCCAGACGCGCGCCGAGGCAGAGGGAAAACTACAGCGCGCCAAGCTCAGCTCAACCCAGCTGCCGACCTACTTTGTGGGCACGATGGACTGGTGGCGGGTGCGACGCGAATATCAGGAGGCGAAGGGGAAAGACTTCACCCTCGCCGAGTTCCACGATCGCGCGCTCGACGAGGGGGCCCTGCCCGTTCCCCTGCTGATGGATCTTTTATTGCGGAAGAAGTGAGCCGGGGTGCGCAGTCAAGTTCGCGCCCGCCCGGCATGCGCGCCTGTGCCCTGCAGCCGCAGGATTCCTGCTGCAGCGGCGACAGTGGCAGCCGCCGCTGCTCGAGCCAGTCCCTCAGAATGCCGGCGGATTCCCCGTGACTGCGATGGCTACGCTGCCCTGGTTGGCCAGTGCCGTGGCGAGCGAGTAGCCTGGGCCGGTGCTGGGAGTCAGGAAGGGCGTGAGTGCCGCGACAGCCGACTTGGGTCCGTTGTAGACCGCGTTGAGGCCATCGGTTTGCTCATACGCCAGGTTATTTGCGGGGTTGGTGTTGCTGATGACACGTCCCAGCACGCGATGCTCGGCTTCAACGCCCATAATCGTGGCCGCAACCTTGGCGAAATAGTCAAGCTGCTCGGGAGAGTACTTGCTGCCGTCGCGATCGTCCCCGTGCGCCGACTTCACCGAAAACTCCTGGATGGCGTTGAGATAGGCGCCGATGAAGGCATTCTCCAGCGCATCCAACAGGCCCGTGAACACGGCGAGCGAATCAAAGGTGCCGGCCGGAAAGTAGAAGGTCTGCACCGGGTCGGCAGACGGGCTGGAGATTCCCAGCAGCGAGCGAAACAGATCGGCGTGCGCAATCTCCTGGGTCAGCGCGGCCTGCAGATAGTTCACATTTCCCGGATTGCCGCTGGACTGGACATTGGTTGCGGAACCGCCCGGACCTGCCAGATTCACATCCTGGATCACCGGGCCAACAAGCCCGTTGTAGTAGAAGGTTGTGGCCAGGTCTTCGGCAATCAAGGCGGCGGTGAAGATCTCCTTCACCGTATCCATAGCCTGCGCCTTTTCCTGCGCGCGTTCTGCCGCAGACTCGGCGCCGGCGCGAACGTTGCCGAGGGTGAGGGTGGCGGCCGCGCCGAGCCCGGCCAGTCCTGCCCGGGTGAGAAAGCCGCGGCGCTCAAGCCGCGTCTGTGCGATCGTGTCGACGAGTCGACCCGTCTCCTGCATCTTCATAAGATGTGTTCCTTTCACTGACCTGGAATTGAGCAGTGCCGACGGAGGATGGAGAAACGCACGCGACGCCTGGCGGCGTCAGTGCGCTTATCCTCGCGTCTGGAAAAGGAACGCATTCCCCTTCGATTTGGATTGAAGATCTTTTTTCAATCAGCAGGTGCCGGTGGGGCGCGATGCTGTCCCCGGCTCCTGCGTGGGCATGCTCTGCGATGCAGGCAGAGTGAACCCGCTGAAGCCCGCCAGATTGGCCGTACACTCGCTCAGGTCGGTGGGGATCTCGGCACTGGTGCTGGGCAGATTCGGAATCGAGTAATCCGGCTTGGTGAAGTTGAATGCGGTGGTCATGTCGCCGACAGTGGCGCGCCGCCATGCCGTCAGATTCGGAACTTCCGCCCCAAAGCGTGTCTCGAGGAAGCGCAGCATCGAGGTGTGATCGAACACGTCCGATGAGACGAAGCCGCCCCGGCTGAACGGCGAAATGATCAGCATGGGCACGCGGCAGCCCAGGCCGATGGGCCCGCCGATGCCGCCCTGCACCGTCGGATCCGGCACAGCAGCGGCGGTCACATATTCGCCCGCGGTTCCGGGAGGCGCCGTCACCGGCGGCACGTGATCGAAGAAACCTCCGTTTTCATCGTAGGTGACGAAGAGGGCAGTCTTGGCCCAGGTGGCGGGATTCGCCATCAGAGCGCTCACAATCGCCGATAACGTCGCTTCGCCGAAGACCGATGGCGAGGGTGGATGATCGGAATCCACCACCGAAGAGATGAGCCATGAGACCTGCGGCAGATTGCCGCTGGCTGCGTCGGAGACAAAGTCGGCCGGGAACTGCGGACCGAAGGCGCTTTTGTACAACGCAGAGGAAGGATCCTGAAAGTTCTTGAAGTACGACAGCACGTTATCCGAGAAGGTGCCGTTGAGGATATTCTGATCCGGCGACGTGTAGACCTTCCAGGAGATGCCGCGGGCCTGCAACTGCTCCGGCATGGTGGTGTAGGTAAGCTTGCCGAAGAACGAGGACCGGTTGGTGACCAGGGTCTGCAGAAGCGGGCCGCCGTTCTGCCCGGCGGGATCGATCGACGCCGCCATCGCATAGAGACGATTCGGATCGGTCGGGCCGATCACCGAACAGCAGTAGTTATCGCACAGCGTGAAGGCATCGGCGACAGCGTAGTAGTAGGGCAGGTCGGCGCGGGTGTAGTAGCCCATGGTCAGCACCGCGTCATTGGCGTTGATGGCCAGGCGCGAGGTGATAAAGCCATTCATGGCGCCGTTGTTCCAGCTCTGGTGCATCGGCACCCAGTCGTGCGTGATGTCATGGGTGCAGGCGGCGTTGTTCTTGGTGGTATCCAGATGAAACGGCAGCAGGACGCCGTTGGGCGAGCTGCTGGTGTTCGCGGGATAGGGCTGCTGAAAGGCGGCGCTCTGTTCTGAGAATCCGCGTACGCCTTTATACGATCCGAAGTAGTGATCGAAAGAGCGGTTCTCCTGAATCAGGATCACCACGTGATCAATATCTGTAATCTTGGCGCAGGTGCTGGAGCCGGAACCGCCGAGAATCTTCCCTGCCCCTCCGCATCCTGCCAGAAATGAGCCCGCACCGGCGGCGGCCCCTATCTTGAGCACGTCACGCCGAGTCAACCTGTTTTTTCCCATCGAATTAGGTCCTTGAACTCTCCTCCCGTGCTTTGATGCCGGACAGCCGCACAGGAGTGGGTACGGGCGCAGAAATGACGCGACGTAGCCGGCCCGTTCAGTACCTTAGACCCAGTTTCATGGGAAAATCCTCTTCGCCCTCCTCAAGTTCCTGTTGACCGCAGTAGAGCCGCACCTGGTCCCGATGGCGCTTGCGCAGCCACAGGTGCAGCACCACGATGGTTACGGCCATGAATCCGAAGGCCCGCGCGCCCTGCTCCACGGTGTGGTGCGCAATCACCGATGCGGCCGTCACCAGGGGGAAGAAGGTGAAGTAACGCAGGACCGTAAACGCCAGGTTGGACTCCTGGCTGCCCGCTTCGCCGGTGAAGGCGACGGAGGTCACGTTGAGGAAGGATGCGTCTGTCAGCAGCAGACAGATGCCGGCGGCCACCAAAAGCTGCGCCAGGGTCGCCGGGACGGTGCGGAGCTCCGGCGGGGAGATGAGGCGCAGAAGGGCAATCGCGATCGATGTCACCGCAAACCCACAGAGCCCCGCCCATAACTGCGCAGCCCGCAACTGGTCGAGAGCGGCCTCGAAAGACGGTGGGCGGCCGTGAATCGTCCGCAGGATCCAGCTTCCCCTCTGGTTTCCGGAGGAGACAAAAGCGGTGCGCAGACCAGCGATCACCCAGAAGGCGACGATCCCCAGGGCCGCGCGGATCCCCTCAGGCGACACCTCGGCATGAACATGTCCCTTGGCGACACTGAACCGCAGAATCGTGGCAATCACCACAGACAGGCCGACCCCGCCATAGAGCACGAGGTAGATCCGGTAACGCGGCACGCGAAACATGGTCTGACCAATGAAGTGGAAGATGGCGCGGCACACGGGCGCGCGCACAATAGTTGCCTGCAGGATCTTCAGGAACGGCCATGCCACGCGAACGCGCGTGGAACGCGCCCCACCGCCGAGGATCACCTGCCGAACGCGCCGCACATAAGCAATGGGATAAGCCGTAATCGCGACCGCGGCCACTACGATCAGCGCGAGCCACCCTCGTTGCGCCAGTTCGCCCCAGATCGCCAGCGCGCCAGGGCCGTCAATCATCCTCTGCTCGATCGCCAGAAACCAGAACGGCGGGAACCACCGCGCGTACACGCTGCCCGACTGGAGCAACGTGGGGGCCACCCCCGACAGCACGGGAAACAAGAGCATCGCCATCACCAGCGCCGCCACAGCGAGGCCTTGTGCGGCCAGCGAGATCTTGCGGAACAGGCGCTCGCCCCCGAGCGCGACAAGCACTCCTTGCGCGGCCAACACCAGCAGCCCGGCGAAGACTGCGCTCGCCACCACTCCGAGCACATGTCCGAGAAGAAATCGCCCTGCGTCCGGGGGATCGGTCGAGGTGACGAGCACCAGCGGCGGCAGCGCGTTGGCATCCACCAGAAAACCTGCCAGGAAGATTCCAATCGCCGCAACCCGCGCCAGAAAGATACGCCTCGCTGGCGCAGGCAGGGTGCCCAAAACCATCACGTCCAGCAGGTCAGGGAAGAACAGATCCCACTCCCAAACCGCGGCGATGCCCATGGCCACGAAGGAATAGAGCACAAAGAAGAAGTGATGATTCACCTGCGACCAGTAGGGCGGCGGGCTGGGCATTCCTTCCGGGTGCGGCGGATTGACAATCATCGGGTGATACACGGGCCACAACCACACCGCCACCATCAGGCTCGGCAATCCGGCGGCCACCGCAATCTGCACCATGCGCGACTTGGCATCACCGTCCGGCGAAGCGGTTTCGTGATTGAAGAAACGCTCCAGGAAGTGCCGTGTCAGCAGCGCCAGCTGGCTCCGCTTCGGAGCGCGGACGGGGCCCATCGCCGCCTGCACATTGAGCGATTGTACTCGGAACTCGCTGCGCTCAAAGATGCGCTGGAAGGCCTCAGGCATGGCTCTGCATGACCTCCACAATCTGCTGCGCGACGATGCGGGTGTCCTGCTGCTGCACCAGTTGCGCGAAGACGCTCTCCAGATTGGGCAGGCTCATCAGACTGGTAAGTTCGGACGGACGCGCATCGGCCAGAACCCGCCCCTTCGCGATCACGATGACCCGGCTGCACACCTGCTCCACCACCTCCAGCACGTGCGAGATGTAGAGCACCGCCTTGCCCTGGGCAGCCAGCATCTCCAGCAGATCCTTGAAGAGGCGCCCGGAGACAACATCAAGACCCGATAAGGGCTCGTCGAAGACCAGCAATTTGGGATCGTGCAGCAGCGCCGCCGCGATCAGTACCCGCTGGCGCATGCCCTTGGAGTACGATGAGACCGGCGTATGCTGCCAGCCATCGAGCGCCAGCAGCTTCAGCAGTCCCATCGCCTTGGCCTCCAGAACGTCTTCTTCCATCCCCCGCAAACGCCCTACGAGCTGCAGATACTCCAGGCCGGAGAGATAGGTGTAGAGGTGCGCCTCCTCCGGCACATAGCCCAACACACTGCGGAATCCCACCATGTCCTCGCGGATGTCCCGGCCTTCAAACAGCACTTTGCCCTCATTGGGCCGCAGCATGCCGGTGATCATCTTCACGGTGGTGGACTTCCCCGCCCCGTTCGGTCCCAAAAATCCCACCACCTCGCCTGCTCCGATGCGAAAGCTCACGTCCTGCACCGCGGGAATGCCGCGAAAGCTGCGATACAGATGCTGCACCTGAAGCATGCTGCTACTCCTTCATCCCTTCAGACGTGCCGTATCGGCTATGCCACGAGCCAACCCAGGGTGGCGGCCGTTGAACTACGGCCGCCCCTTCTCTCCCCGAGGAGCGAGCTTTTCACCCTCAAACACGGCCATAGATTTCGGGCCCGGACGGGCACCCCTATGTAGCATTCAACATACGCTGAATTTTTCTCTTGTCAAGTAGATTTCTACATAGGGTAGAATCCTTGCCATGGCCGCCGATCCCAAGCTGTCGCATACCGCCGCCATGATCCTGCAGGCCATTCATGCGGGTTACGTGTACGGCTTCAGCATCATGGAGATGACCGGCCTGCCCAGCGGCACCGTCTACCCCGCCATGCGCCGTCTGGAGCGCGACGAGCTGATCCGCTCTCAATGGGAAAACCAGGCCATCGCCGACGCTGAGCAGCGCCCCCCGCGCAAGTACTACAAGCTCACCGCGTCGGGCCGTTCCACCCTCGAAGCTTCCCGCAAGCGATATCCCCTGCTTGAACGCCTCATTCCCACCGAGGAGGCCAAGTCAGTATGAGTTCTCTTCTTTCGCGCGGATTTCAGTTGCTCGACTGTGGCGTCCTGCACGCCTCCTCTATCCTGGTTCCCTCGGCGCAACGTCCGGAATGGCGGCGCGAGTGGTCCAGCGAATTCTGGCATGTCCGCCGCGAGTCGCTCCCCGAGCGCTTCTTCGCCTGGGAGTCGGAATGGGCGGTACTGGCCTTCTGTCTTGGTTCTCTCTCCGACGCCCTCTGCGTGCGGCGGCAGGTTCGGGCATCCATTGCCTCTCCCGCGGTTCATGGGTCCGCACCGCAATGCCTGCTCTGGCTGGCAACTGCGCTGGGGTTGTGCGCCGTCGTGGCCAGCCTGCTTCCGGGTGTGCGGTCCGAGTTCGAATCGGCGCGCTACCACATGCGTTCCGGCCTGCTGCTGATTCAGGACGCGCGCGTCGGCGACCCTGCGATCCCCACCATCACGCCCGCCCAGTTCCGCGAGTGGCGCAACGCCCGTCAGCACTCGTTTGACGCCTTCGCCTACTACCACATCCTGCGCGATACTGCCTTCGTCTCCGGAGCGCGGCCCGCGCGGTGGGCGGTGGCGCACGCTACTCCCAACCTGTTCGCCGTCCTGGGCTATCCCCCGCCCTCCTCCACCAACAACAGCGATCTTCCCCTCGTCCTCATCAGCCATCGCGCGTGGGTGCGCGACCTCCGTTCCGATCCCCATGCCGCCGGCCGCGTTTTGCGGCTGGGCCATACCAGCGCACGGATCGCGGCCGTACTGCCCGAAGGCCCCTGGCATGCTCCCGGTGATCCCGATGCCTGGTTGCTGGAAGGCTCGAGCCAGATGGCGGCAGCGTCCTCCACGGCTCATGGATATTTGATCGCGCATCTTACGCCGGCCGGCGCGGAATCGCTGGAAGGCGGGCGCGTGTTCATCACCGCCCACAGCGCCGATGCCGCGGATATCGACCTCACCGGAGCTTCGTTTTGCGGCGACTCCGAGAACCCCTGGGGAACCTTCTCGTTCGCTCTCTTCCTCGCGCTCCTGGCGCTCCCCGCGGTCACCTCGGTCAGCCTCAACGAATCCACCTTCAGCGATCATCGTCCCGCGCTCCGGCGCCGCATCGCGGGCTGGCTCTTCCTGCTATCCAAGCTCATCCTGGTAGCCGCCATCGCCTGGTACGGCGCTCTTGCGCTCGCATACGCGGGCGTCGACGTCTCCTCGCAGTGGGCGCCCTTCATCCAGCTTGTAGCCAGTTTTGGGATCTGCCTGTTCGGATTCCGTTGGGCCATCGCCGACCAGCGCGAGCGCTGCCCCGTCTGCCTGCGCCGCGTCACCCACCCGGCACGCGTCGGCCTGGCGTCCTGCACCTTCCTGGGATGGAACGGAACCGAGATGATGTGTCTCGGCGGCCATACGCTGCTGCACGTCCCCAGCCTGCCCACCAGCTGGTTCGGCGCGCCGCGCTGGCTCTACCTCGATCACTCCTGGGACTTCCTCTTCGCCAACAACCCGGCAGCCTGATCCCAGTCACACTGCAAAAAACGACGAAGGCCGGAGATCAATCCGGCCTTCGTCGTTTCGCCGGTTGACGGCGCTTCGCGATCGCCCTCCACCATCTGAATGTCGGAATGACTCCAATCACAGCCGGCGCGAGAGCTTCCTGGCCCACACATACGCACGCCGCGTCGGATGCTCCACGTCCGGCGCATAAGGCTCCCGGATGGTCCTCTCCTCGCTCGCAAATCCCGCGCCTTCCAGCTCACGGCAGATCTCGTCCGGGTCCAGAACGTAAAAGCTGAGTCCCACGGGATGGCCCCACAGTTCCTTGGCGTGAGAACCTCCTCTCCCACGTGAAAGCTCAGCAGGAGCCGTCCGTTCGGCGCTAACACGCGCGCCATCTCCCGGAATGCTTTTCATCCGAGCAGTATCGCGCATGCATGGCTTCCAGCAAAAAGGGCCGGAACGGTTACCCGTCCGGCCCAAGGATCAAACGCCCCGTCTTCTACTCGCTGCGCAGCGCCTCCACCGCATTGACGCGTGCCGCCCGATTCGCAGGAACCGCGGACGCAATCACCGCGGCGCCCAGGATCACCAGCGAGGAGGCAATAAAGACCAGCAAGCCAGGCTGATGCAGTTCGCCGATATACCGGCCCGCGGCGCTGGTGAGCACGAAGCCCAGGACAATGCCCGCGACCACCCCCACCACTGCCATCACCAGTCCTTCGCCGAGCACGTCTTTGAGAATGTCGTGCCGCTGCGCGCCCAGCGCCATGCGGATGCCAAACTCGCGGGTACGTCCGCTGACCGAGAAGGCTAACACGCCGGCCACGCCTACTACTGAGATCAACAGCGCCACTCCCGCAAACCCGCCGAAGACGATCGCATTCAGTTTGTCCGGTGTCAGCACCTCGGCGCGGATGTCGTCCAGCGTGCTCAGCTTCTCTACCGGCTGGTCGGAGGAGATCTGGTGAATGGTGCGCGTGATCGACGGAACCAATCCGTAAGCGTCCCCGTGCGCCTTCACAAACATGCGCCCCGGCATCCACTCCTGCTCCACCGGCTGATAGATCGTCATCGCCGGCGAAGGAATGATGTTCTCGTCGTCAAAGTCGGGCACGATGCCCACGATGCGGCGCGGTTCAGGGCTGATGCCGATGAACTTGATCACTCCATCCGTCCACCACATGTGACGGTTCAGCGCGTCCTGCCCCGGATATAGCATGTTGGCCAGGCTTTGGCTGATGATCACCACGCGCTCCGAGCCGTCCTTGTCTCCATCGTTAAAGTCACGGCCCTCGGTCAGGGGGACGCCCATCGTCGCGAAGAATCCGGGGGAGATGGCGCGGAACTGCGCATGAAAGTCATCCTGCCCGTCTTTCCGCGTAGCCCCCTGCGCGGCAAACGCGAAGCTGATGCTCAGCGCCTGGTCGTCTCGCCACGGCACGCTGAACCCCAGCGACACGTGATCCACTCCCGGCAGCGTCTCCACTCTCTCCTTCACATCGCGATAGAAGTTCTTCACCTGCTCCGGCGTGCGGCCATAGGACATGACGGGCAGGTTCACCGCCAGCACCTTGCCGGAGTCGTACGGCGGCCGGCTCTGCTCCAGCACGAGGAGCGTCTTCATCAGCACCGCGGAACCCGCCAGCAGCAGGAATGAGGCGGTGATCTGGGTAACCGCGAAGAGGCGCAGCTTCCGCTTGCTTCCGCCGGTCACCCCGCGAACCGCGCGGCCGCTGAGGGTCGATTGCGGCGCATTTGCCGAAGGCAGCCGCGGAATGTACGCGAGAAATACCGCAGCGATCATCGCCAGCACCACGCCGAACCAGACCAGGCTGTAGTCGAGCGGCATGTCTTTGGCCCGCACGCTGAACCGCGAGGCATAGTGCCCCAGTACGCCTACCATCGGAATCGCCAGCAGCACTGCCGCGATAGCCCCGGACACGCACAACACCAGGCTCTCCGCCAGCAGCGCGCGTCGCAGCACCTTGTTGCTGGCGCCCAGCGCCGAGCGCACGGCCAGTTCTGATTCGCGTCGCACCGTCCGCGCCAGCACCAGGTTGGCCACGTTCGAGCTGGCGATGACGAACAGCAATCCGGAAGCCGCAAACAGCACCCACAGAATCGTGTTGGCCTTGGAGTTGATCTGGTCGTGCATTCGGTTCACGTCGATCTGGAAATGGCTCGACGCCTTGTACACCTCCGGATGCGCTGCGGTCATGGCCGCGTACACGCTCTTCAACTCGGCGCGCGCCTGCTCGACGGTCGCGCCGGGTGCCAGCCGGCCGAAGAGCTCGGTCATCCGATGTTCGCGCCCCTGCACCATGGTTGCGGAGAGATGATGCGGGCTCGTCACCACGTTGGCGATGATCTCCGTCGCCACGGGATACGGCACCGCGGGCTCCAGCACGCCCACAACCGTCGCGGAACGCGGCCCGGAGTAGCTCTCCAGGCGCACCACCTTGCCCAGCACATGGGGATCCGAGTGAAGCTCATTGCGCCAGAATCCATAAGTCAGTACCAGCGCGCCCGCGGCATTCTGCCCATCATCGTTCGGGCCCAGCAGGCGCCCCAGCACCGGCTTCAGGCCCATCACGTCGAAGTAGTTCCCGTCCACCACGCCGGCAGGAATCTCCCGCGGCGTCCCAAGGCCCACCACCGTGAAGCTGATCGTCGAGAACGTCCCCAGCTCCCGGATCGTCTTCAGCCCCATGCCCAGGTCCTTGATCTCCGGGACCGAGAACGTGGCGTTCGCCTGCTTCAGCCCCGGGGCGCTCTGCCGGATGTACAACAGCTTGTCTTCGTCGCGGTTGGCCAGCGGCCGCAGAAGCACCGCGCGCACCACGCTGAAGATGGCCGCGTTGGCGCCAATGCCCAGCGCCAGCGTCAGTGCCACCGTAATCCATAGCGCCGGAACCCGCGCCAGCGAACGCACCGCGATCTTCAGATCATGCAGAAACGACATGAGGATCCCTCCATCGGGGAAAATTCAACCGCCTGAGCCACGGGATCAGTCCCGCCGTCCGGTTTCATCAGTACGTCGAGTGGCGCCTCGCCAGATCGACAAACCTTCCAGAATTTTTCCGTCGGAACCGAATTTTGAAATCCGTGCAGCGCACGGGAAGTACAGCAAGTGCGGGCTATCTCTCCATCTGCCCTGATGCTTGAACAGGCTTGCCGCCGCGAGGGGAACGGGCAGCATAATCGGCGACTCCCCTAAAATAGGGAACCTTTTGGTTGCTTGTCAAGCTTTTTCGACATCCGCCAATCACTTCCGCCACTGACTTGCTTTGACTGACTTGCTTTGACAGATACGTTGATATCAACTAATATTGGGGTGTGTCAAGCGGAAAGTGCCTCCCGTTCGAAACCACCATTCATGTGCGCGATAACTGCATCTGCCTGCATGTGCAGCGGGCCGCGCGCGCCCTGGCACGGCGCTTCGACGATGCGCTACGCCCCTTCGGCCTGACCAACGGACAGTTCTCCCTGCTCATGTCCCTCAACCGCCCCGAGCCCCCGCCGATGGGCCCCGTCGCTTCCCTCCTCGCCATGGACCGCACCACCCTCACCGCCGCGCTCAAGCCGCTCGAACGCCGCGGCCTGGTCCGCGTCTCCCCCGATCCCAACGACCGCCGAAGCCGTATTCTCATCCTCACGGATCAGGGGCGGGAACTCCTCGCCAGCGCAGTTCCCGTCTGGAAGTCGACTCACGAGGACCTGGAAGAGGTCGCGCCAGGCCTCAACTTCGACAAGCTCCGCAAAGACCTCAAGGCCATTTCGTAAGCAATCTCGCACCCGGCCCCGTTCAGGCCCCCGCGCTACACTCGCTGCATGGTCCGCCAGATCGCCCCGGTCTTCTTCACCCTCGACATCCCCCGCACCGTCTCCTATTACCAGGACAAGCTCGGATTCACCTGCGAAGGCGCCTGGCCCAATTCAAAAGTTGACCCGCCAGTCTACGCAATCGTGAGCCGCGATCATCGCGCCATCCACTTCCGCTGCGCCGCCCCGCCCTCGCCGAACCCCGACAAATATGAAGAGGAACTTCTCGACGCCTACATCTTCGTCGCGGATGCCGACGCCCTCCACGCCGAGTACGCCGCCAAAGGCGTGGAGTTCGCCCGCGGACTCGGCGACATGCCCTGGAAGTGCCGCGAGTTCGTCATCAAGGACTGCGATGGCCGCCTGCTCGCCTTCGGCGCCGACCTATAGCCCGCGACGATCAACCGCCACAGTTCTCATAGGCGCAGGCTATCGTTTACCCTGACTACAGCGACCGCTGTGAACCTCCAGGACCTCAAATACCTGATCGCCATCGCCGAGCAGCAGCACTTCGGCCGCGCCGCCGACGCCTGCAACGTCGCCCAGCCCACGCTCTCCAACCAGATCCGCAAACTCGAGAAGTCCCTCGG
Source organism: Acidobacteria bacterium AB60 (assembly GCA_008682415.1). GTDB lineage: Bacteria > Acidobacteriota > Terriglobia > Terriglobales > Acidobacteriaceae > Telmatobacter. The sequence goes on from VANK01000001.1 coordinate 979,597, forward strand.
CGTCACCCTTCTCGAGCGCACCAGCAAGCGCGTCTCTCTCACCCACGTCGGCGTCCAGATCCTCGAACGCGCCCGCGCCGCCCTGCACCAGACGCAGGAGATCGAGTCCATCGCCCAGAGCGCGCGCGATCCCCTCGTCGGCCCCCTCCGCCTCGGCGTCATCCCCACCCTGGCTCCTTATCTGATGCCCCTGATTCTGCGCCCCCTGCGCAAGCAGTATCCCGGCCTGGCACTGGAGCTCTGGGAAGACCAGACCCACGCCCTGGTAGAGGGCCTCCGCACCCGCCAACTCGATGCCGCCCTCCTCGCCACTCCGGCCGAGGCCTCTGAGACTACCGAGATCGCGCTCTTTCGCGAGCCGCTTCTCGCCGCTCTCCCCCAGGATCACGCGCTTGCCGGAGCCTCCACCCTCGACGAAACCACCTTGGCCGACGACCTCCTCGTTCTCGCCGAAGGCCATTGCCTGGCCAGCCAGGCGCTCGAGACCTGCGGCGCAAGCTCCATCCCCGGCCCCATCCCCCGCAACGCCATGCAGGCCGGCACCCTCGAGACGCTGGTCAACCTCGTCGCCGCGGGCTACGGCACCACCCTCATCCCCGCTCTCGCCGCCGATTCCCTCCGGCGCCTCGGCATCGTCATCCTCCCCCTGGCCAACAACCCTTACCGGACCATCCGCCTCGCCAGTCGCCCCGGCTTCCCCCGGCCCCAGGCGCTCCGCGCCCTGGAGAAGGTCATCCGCAGCGCCGTCTGCTTTGCCGAGCCCTCCAAAGCGCCTGAGACTGGCATGGTAAGTCCTAAGCGCCGCGCCGCAACCGGCCGTCCCAGAGGCTCCCAGACCGTAACCACCCGGGTTCGGGGACCGCAAAAAGCTGTTGAAAACCGGCCCGAAATTCCCCCACAAAACCCGAAGTAAGCCGGAAAGCAGCCCTAATTGCGCCTAAGTTGAATTCCGTCCTGCCTTATCCACAAGAACCAGCGTCCAACCTGTTGACCCTGCCTTTGCGGCTTCGTAGAGTCTCAATCAAAGGCAATCGTTCATGGCCCGTTTCCCGTTTGGTTGCCTTAAGAGCTTAGAACCGGCCACGCCGCATACATGGAGTTGACATGCTGAAACTGAAGAAGATCCACATCCTCGGCTTTAAAAGCTTCTGCGACCGCACGGAACTCACCGTGGCCGGGACCGGAATGGCCGTGGTGGTGGGACCGAACGGCTGCGGCAAGTCCAACATTCTCGACGGCGTGAGCTGGGTCCTGGGCGAGCAGAGCGCCAAAACCCTCCGCGGCACCCATATGGCCGACGTCATCTTCGCCGGCACCCGCGACCGCAAACCGATGGGCATGGCCGAGGTCACCCTCACCATGATCGACCCCGACGCCTACGAGGGACCGGTGCCCGTCGAACCGGAGGTCATCGTCGACCCCGACGGCCCCAGTGACTGGGATGAGCAGGAGCTTCGCCGCGCCAAGGCCGCCGAAGCCGAAGAGATCGTCGCCAACGAACAGCCCGGCCAGATCCTCGAAGGCGAGGATGGCCCCGAGAACCCCGCAGGCCCTCAACTCGTCGAGTCCGGCGACAACCCCGCCGCCGAACCGGACGCCCCGGCGCAAGCCTCCCAGAACGCCGCCCCGCCACAGGTGGTCTTAAAGATCCGCCGCCGCAAGTTCCAGCGCACCTTCCAGAAGGGCGAGATCGTCATCACCCGCCGCCTCTTCCGCACCGGCGAGAGCGAGTACCTCCTCAACGGCAAGCTCTGCCGCCTGCGCGACATCCAGGACATCTTCATGGGCACCGGCCTGGGCCCCGAGTCCTACGCCATCATCGGCCAGGAGCGCATCGGCCAGCTCCTCAGCTCCAAGCCTCACGATCGCCGCGCCATCATCGAAGAGGCTGCCGGCATCACCCGTTTCAAGACCAAGAAGCGTCTCGCCGAGCTACGCCTCGAATCGGCTAAGCAGAACCTCGCCCGCGTCGACGACATCTTTGAAGAAGTCACGCGCCAGATGAACTCTCTCAAGCGCCAGGCCGCCAAGGCCGAGCGCTTCGCCCAGGTGCGCGACGAGCTCCGCGCCCGCCTCCGCGTCGTCCTCGCCAGCCGCATGGCCGCGATGGACGCCGACCAGGCCCGTCTCAACACCGAGATCGCTTCCCTCTCCGAGCAGATCAATACCGCCTCGGCCGAGATCGGCACGATGGAGGCGAGCCAGCACACCCTCACCGAGCGCGGCTACGAACTCGAGACCAGCGTGCAGGAGACGCAGGCCCGTGCCAACTCCGCCGCCGTCGAACTGGAACGCGCCGCCGCCCGCGAGCGCGGCAACACCGAACGCGTGGCCGAGCTCGAAGCCCGCATGGCCGCTTCCAGCGCCGAACTCGAGCAGACCCGGACCCAGCTCGCCGGCATCGTGGAAGAACGCGCCCAGCAGCACACCTTCCTGCAGACCGCCGCCGAAGAAGCTCGTGCCTTCCATCAAAAAGTTGCCGCGCGCCAGCAGGAGGCCCGCGCCGCTGCCGAAGAGGTCTTCGGCGCCGAGCGCAATCTCGAGTCCACCCGCCGCCACGTGATGAACCTGCTCACCCAGGCCAATAATGCGCGCAACTCCACCGCGCAGGCCGAGGAGAGCCTCGCCGCACTTGAACGCGAAGCCGAGCGTCTCGCCGCCGAGATGCAGCAGTCGCAGAACGAGCTCGAAAACCTCGGCGTACAAAAAGGTCAGGCACGCCTCGGCTTTGAGACCGCCACTGAGACCCTCAAGCGCCTCGAAGGTGAGATCGTCACCCTGCGCGAAACCCTGCAGGCTCGCCGCGCCGATGAAAACGCCCTCCGCGCCCGCGCCAACCAGCTGCGCAGCGAACACGCCTCGCTCGGCGGCCGCCGCAACTCCCTCGAGTCGCTCATCCGTAACCACAGCTACTCCACCAACTCCGTGCGCCAGCTTCTCAAGCCCGGCGCTCTCGGCCCAGACCGCGCTCCCAAGGGCACGCTGGCCGACTTTCTCGAAGTCAGCGGGGAATACGAAGGTGTGGTCGACGAGTTTCTGCGCGAAGAGCTCAATTATCTCGTCGTTGACAGTTGGTCCACCGCCGAATCCGGCGTGAACCTGCTCAAGTCCGGCGTCGATGGGCGCGCCACTTTCTTGGTCCACCCCGAAGACCCCGCCGCCTTCACTGCCCGCGCGGAGTCCAGGGAACCCGTTCGCGCCGAGGGCATCACGCCCCTCAAGGACACCATTCGCGTTCTCAACGGATTCGGGCGTTCGCTCGAAGTCATCCTGCCCAAGCTCCAGAACGGCTACATCGTCGAAGATCCCTCTCGGGCCCAGCGCCTGTCAGAACAGCACACCGGCGCCTTCTTCCTCACTCCCGGCGGCGAGTGCTTCCACAACACCACGGTGACGGGCGGTAAGCCCGCCAGCGAAGGCCCACTCGCTCTGAAGCGCGACCTGCGCGAGACGGAAAAGAGGCTGGCTGCAGTGGAGGCCAAACTCGGTGAGGCTGAAGCCGAGGCCGCCGCGCTCACCCGCGAGATTGAAGACCTCACCCATCAGCTCGAAGCGCGTAACGAAGAACGCCGCCAGGCCGAGCGCGATACCGCCAACCAGGGTGCCGTGCTCAAGCAGATGGAAGCCGAGGTCCAGCGCATCGACCGCCGCCTCCAGGAATGGCACCTGCAGGCCGGGCGCAACAAGGATGCGCGCGAGGCCAAGCGCAGCTCCATCGATCAGAAGCGCGAAGAGGCGGTCCGCCTCGAAGCAGCGCATGGTGCGGCCGAGTCCGAGCTCGACGCACAGCAGGCCGCCCTTGCGGAGATGCGCCACAAGCGCGAAGGCCTGCAGCAGGAGGCGGCCCAGCTTACCGCTGAGCTCGCAGGCTTTGAAGAGCGCCGCCGCGGCGCCGAGGCCGCCTTCCAGCGCATCGACCGTCTCCACGCCGACCTCCAGCGCCGGGTGCAATCCATCGAGCAGCAGCGCGCCGCGGCCGAGGCGGAGCGCGAACAGCGCATCCGCGAAAGCGAGTCCCTCGCTGCGCGTCAGGAAGAGCTCACCGCGCAGCGCGCGGAAGCCCTCGCCCAGGCCCAGGCGCTCGCCGCCGAGGCGCAGAGCCTCCGCCAGCAGCTCGCCACGTTTGAAGCCCAGCTCAAGACCGGCCGCGCCGCCCTCGACCAGCTCCGCGATGACCGCGGCAATCGGTCCAGCGAACTCGCCAAGCTCCACTCCGACCTCGAGCACCTCGAAGCCAGCTGCCTCGCCGAGGTCAACGTGGAAGCGTCGGTCCTCCGCGCCGATACCGAGATCGCGCACATCGAAGGCGAGCTTCTCGGCGCCGAAGAGGAAGCGTGCCGTGTCCTGCGCCAGAAGATGGAGCAGATGGGCCCGGTCAACATGATGGCCCTCGACGAGTACAAGGAGACCGCCGACCGCCACACCTTCCTCGAGACGCAGCGCAAGGACCTCATCGAGTCCATCGAAAACACCCAGGAGACCATCAAGGAGATTGACCAGATCTCGCGTACCAAGTTCGACGAGGCCTTCGCCCGCATCAACGAGAACTTCGCCAACGTCTTCACCCGACTGTTCCACGGCGGCCAGGCGTTCCTCCGCCTCACCGACGCGGAGAACCAGGCCGAGAGCGGACTCGAAATCGTCGCCTCGCCTCCGGGCAAGAAGTTGCAGAGCGTGCTCCTGCTCTCCGGCGGCGAAAAAGCCCTCACCGCCATCTCCCTGCTGGTTGGCATCTTCCAGTTCCAGCCCAGCCCCTTCTGCGTCCTCGACGAAGTGGATGCCGCGCTCGACGAGACCAACGTGGGCCGCCTCGCCGACCTGCTCCGCTCCCTGGGCAAGGACACGCAGTTCCTCATCGTCACGCACAGCAAGCGCATGATGCACGCCGCCGACATGATCTACGGCGTCACCATGCAGGAGCCCGGCGTCTCCAAGGTGGTCAGCGTCCAGCTAGCCCACCACGAGCCCCAGCGCGCCACCGCCTGAGAGACCAGTGAAGCAGTGAAGAAGTGAATTAGTGAAAGTGAACGAGTGATGAGGTGATCAAGAGCATGGGTGATCGAGTGATGAAGGGAAGGAGTGAATCTCCACTCCTTCCCTGTTCCCTGACCACTGTTCCCTGACCACTGACCATTGCCCACTGTCCACTGACCACTGTCCACTGTCCACTGATCACTGTCCACTGTCCTTCACTTCACCCAAACCTCCGCCTCTCCCCCCTCTACCTGCCGCGCGTGGAACATCCCCGCTGTGTTATTGCTCCACACCGGCGCGCCCGTCTTCCCCATCACAATCACTCCGCCCTCTCCGCCCGGCAGCTTCGGAAGATCCTGGTGAATCAGCGTGTCCGCCGCCTTCTGCGCATCCATACCCCCGCGACATAATTCGCCAATCGAGTGCGCCAGCGACAGCCGAATGAAGTACTCGCCCACGCCCGTCCCCGAGATCGCGCAGCCGCCATCATCGGCATACGTGCCCGCCCCCAGAATCGGCGAATCCCCCACGCGTCCCGGCAGCTTCCCTTGCATCCCTCCGGTCGAAGTCGCCGCGGCCACGTGCCCGCCGCTGTCCCGCGCCACCGCCCCCGTCGTCCCATAGCGATGCGCAAAGAACCCGCCCCCCAGGCCGACCGGCGAAGCTGAAGAAGCGGCCGGGACGCCCGCGGGCCTCTTCGGCATCGGCAGATGCTTCTCCCCCATCACGCCCTCGAACTCCTTCCACCGCGACTCGGTAAAGAAGAAGCTCGGCGGCTGCTGCTCCAGACCCTGCTGCTTTGAGAACGCATCCGCGCCCGCCCCCACCATCAGCACATACGGCGTCTTCTCCATCACCGTTCGCGCCAGGCGGATCGGATGCCGCGTCGCGTGCACGCACGCTACCCCCGCGCCGGTCTGGTCCGCCCCGTTCATGATCGACGCATCCAGCTCATTCGTGCCATCGGCCGCAAACGCCGCTCCTCGTCCGGCATTGAAGATCCGCGAGTCCTCCAGCGACTCCACCGCGGCCTGCACGGCATCCATCGCGGTTCCATGCGCCTTCAAAACCGCCGTCCCCGCCGCCAGCGCCCTGGCCAGCCCCTCCCGATACATCGCCGCCGTGGGCGCGTCCATATGCTCCCACTCCGCCTCCCCGGCGCCCCCATGGATGGCAATCGCCCATCCGCTCCCCGCCTGTCCCCGCAACGCCGCCGGCATCGCAGTCAGAAGCGCCAGCAGCGAAAGCCCACCTGCCCCCCTACCCCTCCGCATCATGACCCTCCCCGCCCTTCGCTCATCACCACTCTTTCATATCGTGTTTGTCCCCGGTCACCCCAGCCCCTTTCCTCCGTGCTATAGTGCACTTCAAGGCGATCCCGAAATTGATGGAGAGCATTTGGTGCGCACCATGCTCAAGACGCTCGCCGGTATTGCCGTCTGTGCGGCCACGGCCTTCTCGCTCACCGTCTTCCTCCGCGATGGTGCCACCATCCGTCTCGCCGCCCCCGCCATCTGCATTCAGGTCGTCATCATCATCGCGCTCTTCTGGGGCCGCACCTCCGCCTTCATCGGCGCCATCATCGCGGGCATGACCTTCGCCCTCTTCCTCTACCCGCCCTACGGCCACCTCTGGATCCGCGATCCTGCCGAGCGCGTAAGCCTCACGCTCTTCGAGCTCGCCGCCCTCTGTGTCGTCCTCCTCTCCCCCGCCGCTCGATCCGGCTTCTCCCAGCAAAGCCTCCTCTCATTCTGGCAGGGGCGCAGACTGGGGTTCCGCTTCAGATCGCGCCGCCCCGGCGCGCCTGACTCCCGCCGCAACCCGCCGCCTTCCCAGCATTAGGTCGGCGCTTCGCAAACCTCCCGCGCACTTGCCTGCAAGCAGACAGTGCCTTAACAACCTCTCTTCTCTTTTGCGGTATCCTTGCACCGGCCCGAACTTCCGGCCTGCGCGTCCCCCGCGCCGCATCCGGATCCACCCTTCGGACCGTTCGACCTAATTCATTCCGCTTCCACCTGGAGATCACGCGATGCGACTTCCTGTCCGTACTCTTGCGCTCATCGGATCCTGCGCGCTCGCCACGCTATCCGCCTCGGCACAACAGCCCGCCTACTCCGCCATCTACGCCTTCGGCGACAGCGCCGTCGACGTCGGCAATGCCTTCCTCGCCACCGGCGGCCAGAATCCCGCGCCCCCCTACTTCAACGGACACTTCTCCAACGGACCCATCTGGATCGAACACCTCGCCGGCTCCCTCGGACTGCCGATCCTGCCCGCGCTCGCCGGAGGCACGGACTATGCCGTCGGCGGCGCCGAGGTTACCGCGCCCGTGCCCTACGGAGGCCAGACCATCCCGAGCGTCCCGCAGCAGGTCGAAGAGTACCTCGTGCAACACGGCGGAAAGGCCGACCCACACGCTCTCTATGTGATCGAAGGCGGCGGCAACGACATCCTCAACGCACCTTCCGGCGCCAACCCCGCCAGCCTCGGCTTCCAGGTCGCTACCGGCATCGCGCAGAGCGTCGTCCTCCTGCGCCAGGCCGGCGCCCGCCGCTTCCTCATCCCCAACGTCGCCAACGTCGCCTATCTCCCCGCTGCGGCCGCCAACCCCACCTTCGCGGCTGCCGCCAGCACCGCAACCGATAAGTGGCTCGACACCCTGCTCGCCCTGGAGCAGCATCTGCCCGGCGTCTCCATCCGCCGCGTCAACGCCTACCGCTTGCTCAACGCCATCGAAAACACGCCCACCCACTTCGGCTTCACCAACGTCACCACGCCCTGCCTCACTACCGTGGTCTGCGCCGACCCCGATCACACCCTCTTCTGGGATGCCTTCCACTTCACCGAGTTCGGCCAGTCCCTCTTCGCCGTCGCCGCAGAAGACGCCCTCGCCGACGAATAGGCAATCTTCACCCACGGCCCTCGCATCGACACACGCGAGGGCCGCATTTCTCCCGCGCCCTCGGCCTAGGGCAACGTCGCCACGCTCGCTGCCAGATTCGCGCATTGCAAGGTCGGCACGCCCGCCAGGTTCGCGCCGCCCACAATCCGCGAGCTCGCATCGCAGAACAGGTCCACCGCGTTCCCGCCCACCAGCGTAAGACTGCCTCCCGGCGCCACCGCAACATTCGCGCCATTCACCGCCACCACACCCCCATGGCCGCTTCCCGTAATGCTCGCGCCCGTCAGCGTGGCATGCGCATTGTTCTCCACCAGCACCCCCTGCCCGTAGCTTCCCGTGATCGCCAGAGACCCGTTCGCTGCGCTCAGCGCCGCTCCATCCGACACCAGGATGCCGCCCGTCGTGCCACCCCACGTCTGCCCCACCCCATTGATCACCAGACGGCTCGATAAGTTGAGCGATGCGCCGGCGCTCAGTTGCACTCCGTTATAGGTATTCCCCGCCGGGCCATCGATCACCACATCCGTCGGTCCGCCGCTCGGCGTGTACGTGGTGTACGCCACCGTGTCCACAATCGCGCCCGACCCCGCGAAGATCCCCACCTGGAAGTCGCGGATCGTGTCATCGAACATCGTCACGTGCGCAGCTCCTGCAAAGATCCCGGTGTGCCACGTGGTCCCGGTCGTGTCCTCGAACAGGCAATGCTCCACGTGCGCATCCGACGAGTCGAAGAGCGCGAACGACGCATACCCCGAGTTCTGGACCGTTACATGCGACAGCAGCACCTGGCTGTTCTCATACACCACAATTCCCGCTGAGCCACCGGTAGCCTGCAGGTTCATCAACCGGATGTCGCTGCTCCCGTGCCCGATCCCGATCGCCGAAGGACCGGCCGTCCCCGTCGCCTGAATCGCCAGCCCGCTCACCGTCACGCTGCGCGACGCGCCAATCGCCAGAACGGCCACCGGCAGCGTGTTCGCCGTGGCCGCCGGCTGCGTAATCGATGCGCCCGCCGCGCCGCGCAGCGTCAGGTTGTCAAAGCCCGCAACCTGCACAAACTCCGAACACGTCCCCGTAACGGTCACCGTTACCGCAACCTGTCTCTCCAGCCGCGAGAGCACGCGGTTCAGGGACTGCCCGTTGTTGCAATTCACATTGATCGAAATACTTTGCGCCGGCACAACCATCGCCGCCGCCATCGCCAGCAGGATTACCCCATACACGTGCTTCATGGTGTCTCCCCTCTTGAGAAGCAAGATCGTCGCAGCCCTGGAGCCCGCAATAGGCGCAGGCTGGCCACATCCGATTGCCGATCGAACCTGTTGCGTCGTGGAATTTGGCGGAACAGAGGTGAAGGAAGGCCGAGCGAGCCGCCAATTCTCGATGCGAAGTCTAGCCCCGCATGCATCGAGTGTCAACGAGTGCTAACGTTCATGAGCGCCTCGCGCGCATCTCAGACGAAACCAGTAGCGGTCCCTGCATCAATGCGCCGGCATCGAACAGTCGCCCCGTTCGTGAACCTGGCATTCAAATCTCTGGATTGATTGGAAAAGAATGGCGGAGAGGGAGGGATTCGAACCCCCGATAGCCTTACGACTATGCCTGATTTCGAGTCAGGTGCATTCAACCGGGCTCTGCCACCTCTCCGTACCCATAAATCGCGGCAAATCAGGACATTGCACACGATGATCCCGGTCCCCTCATCATACCAGAAGTTTGCCTCTGCCTCCGGCGCCTCGGTCTCGATTTCCGCCCCTCCGCCGCCTCCGTCGTTGAACAGAAACGGAACCCGTTCTACCATGGATTGAGTCCCTTGCACGCACATCGCCACCGCTCGTCCGGTTCCTGAGGCCGCTTCATCACCCGCTCCACGCGCGTCCTCTCGCCCGGGCCCGTGTTCAATGACTCAGGTGAACCCTTGACCCAGGTCCTCGCCCAACCCGCCCAAGCTCTGCAGCGTCCCCTCTGCGTGGACCTGGACGGGACCCTCACCAAGGTCGACACCCTCTACGACACCTTCATGCTCCTGGTGCGCAAGAACCCCCGCGCCCTCCTCCAGGTCCCCGGCTGGCTCGCCGGCGGCAAAGCTAACCTGAAACAGCACCTCACCCGCGCCGTCGCCCTCGATGTCACCCGCCTCCCCTACAACCAGGCACTGCTCGCCTACCTCCATGAACAACGCCAGCTGGGCCGCCCCATCTTCCTCGCCACCGGCGCCGACCGCGAACTCGCCGCACGCGTCGCTGCCCACCTCGGCCTCTTCGACGGCGTTCTCGCCAGTGACGGCACCCGCAATCTCACCGGCAAGCGCAAGCTCGACCGCTTCCGCGAGTTCTTCGCCGGTCGCGACTTCGACTACATCGGCAACGCCATGCCCGACCTCGAACTGCTCGCAGCCTCCGTCGAGCCCAGGGTCGCCAATCCCAGCATGGCCCTGCGCAGTTCCCTGCGCGGCCGCGGCATCCGCGTCCAACAATCCTTCGACGATCGCGCCCCGTTCTTCCCCAGCCTCATTCGCGCCATCCGCGTGCACCAGTGGGCCAAGAACGCACTCATCTTCCTGCCCTTCATCCTCGGCCACAAATGGAACCTCGACGTGGCCCGCCTCGCCCTGCTGGCCTTCTTCTGCTTCAGCTTCTGCGCCTCCGGCACCTATATCGTCAACGACCTCCTCGACATCGAGGCCGACCGCCACCACCTCAAAAAGCGCATGCGCCCCTTTGCCGCCGGCGATCTGTCCGTCGTCTCCGGAGTTGCCCTCGGCTTCCTCCTCGTCGCCCTCTCCGCACTCTGCGCCGCCTTCCTCCCCCGCGCCTTCCTGTTCTGGCTGGGCATGTACTTCCTCTGCACCCTCGCCTACTCCTTCCAGTTCAAGCGCATGGTCCTCGTCGACGTGCTCGCGCTCTCCGGCCTCTATACCCTCCGCCTCCTCGCCGGCGGCGCCGCCACCAGCACCGCCATCTCCCACTGGCTCTCCGGCTTCTCCATCTTCCTATTCCTCTCCCTGGCCATCGTCAAGCGCTTCGCCGAGCTGCAGAACACACTCCAGGGCGGCCTCACTCCCAAAAACGGACGCGGCTATCAGCTCTCCGACATCGAACAGATGCGCAGCTTCGGTACCGCCAGCGCCTTCGCCGCCGTGGTCGTCTTCGCCAACTACATCAGCGGTCTCGACGTCATCGCCCTGTACCACCAGCCGAGACTCCTCTGGCTCATCGTTCCCCTGCTCATCCTCTGGCTCTGCCGTGTCTGGCTCCTCGCCTCGCGCGGCGAACTCAATGAAGACCCCGTCGTCTTTGCCCTCACAGACCGCATGAGCCTCCTCATCGGCGCAGCCGTGGCCGCCATCGCCCTTCTCGCTCAGTAACTCCCGCTGCACCAGCCGCTTGACTCTCCGGCAACCCTACCGTTCGCCAACCCGCATCGAAGCATAGACACTGAAGGCCAGGGGATACTACGCTCCATGCGGGCCCTGCGCTTTGACGGAGAGTCGGAGGGCTCCAGCCACCCGCTCTCCATCGGTGATACTGGAACCGCAAGGACGCCGCAAACGTCCCGGCGGGAAGAGGCACGCGGTGCGGCCGCAGCTTGAGTCGAATTTGAAATAGGGTGCTTACGATGGAATTTCACATTGCGCGCAGCGCGCGGGAACGCTACCAGTTCCCCGAGACTCTCTTCTCCTACGACGGCAATGTTGTCTTTGCCAACATGGCCGCGTGCCGCGCCTTCGCTCACCGCATGAACCAGGTCCGCCAGGCGGACAAACATCCCGAACTCGCCGTGCACGCCGGTGCCCTCTACGCTATGGGTCTCATCGACGAGGCCATGCACGTCCTCATGGCCCGGTATCGCGAGCAGTACGACAGCCGCGTCCTCGCCGACGCCCTCCAGTTCTTCGGTTCCCAGGTCGGCTCCGACGAGCTCGACCGCATGCTCCTCACCTTCGTCGAGCACTTTCCCGGCTCCACCATCATCCGCGGCGAAGACACCCCCCAGCAGTGGCTGGCCAAGTCCACCGAGGGCATGCCCAATCGCGAAGCCGCCCTCGAAGAGCTCCTCCTCCTCTGGGCCGCCAACAAGAACCCGGCCTTCCAGCCATTCGCCGAGCTCTTTGAAGACAAGCCCCTCGCCGAAAAAACCGTCTACCGCCAGGTCACGCAGCAGCTTCCCGAATACTTCGCCACCCGGCCGTTGATCCCGCTCCCCAACGCCGAGGCAGTCAACCTTCTGGATCTTCTGCGCCGCCCGGCCACCGCCGCCCCCAACTCCCTGCGCGATCAGCTCGAGCTCCTCCGCTCCCTCTGGAAGCCCCTCCTCGGCGACGCCCTCGAGCGCTTCCTTCTCATCGCGGGCGAAATCCTCCACGAAGAAGAGCTCGCCATCTGGATGCAGTTCAACCCCGAAGCCGCCCGCACCCGCGCCGCGGCCGAAGAAGCCGCGCGCCGCCGCCGCGAACGGGGCGAGCAGCAATGGCCCGCACTCGCCAGCACCGCCGAAGTCATCACCTTCGGCGATCCGCAGCACGAATACGAAAAGTTCTCCCCCGACACCGCGTGGATGCCCACCACCGTCATGATCGCCAAAAGCACCTACGTGTGGCTCCACCAGCTCAGCAAACAGTTCGGGCGCCAGGTCCGCATCCTCTCCGATATCCCCGACGAAGAACTCGCCACCCTCGCTCGCCGCGGCATCAACACCCTCTGGCTCATCGGCGTGTGGGAGCGCAGCCGAGCATCCAAGACCATCAAACTCCTCTGCGGCAATCAGGACGCCGTCGCCTCCGCGTACTCCCTCTTCGACTACCGCATCGCCGATGACCTCGGCGGCGAACCGGCCTACATCAACCTCCGCGATCGCGCCTTCCGCCACGGCATCCGCCTCGCCTCCGACATGGTCCCCAACCACATGGGCATCGACTCTCCCTGGGTCGTCAATCACCCCGAGTGGTTCATCTCCCGCTGGGAGTCCCCCTACCCCGCCTACAGCTACAACGGACCCGACCTCTCCGCCGACGATCGCGTCGAGATCAAAATCGACGACCACTACTTCACCCAGACCGATGCCGCCGTCACATTCCGCCGCCGCGACAAGTCCTCCGGCGAAACCCGCTTCATCTACCACGGCAACGACGGCACCAGCTTCCCCTGGAACGACACCGCCCAACTCGACTACCTCAACCCCGCCGTCCGCGAGCAGGTCATCCAGACCATCCTCCACGTCGCCCGCCTCTTCCCCGTCATCCGCTTCGACGCCGCCATGACCCTCGCCAAACGGCACTTCCATCGCCTCTGGTTCCCCGGCCCCGGCTCCAGCGGAGCCATCCCCTCCCGCGCCGAATACTCCATGAGCGACGAAGAATTCAACCGCATCATGCCCCACGAATTCTGGCGCGAAGTCGTCGACCGCGTCGCCGCTGAAGTCCCCGGCACCCTCCTCCTCGCTGAAGCCTTCTGGCTCATGGAAGGCTACTTCGTCCGCACCCTCGGCATGCATCGCGTCTACAACTCCGCCTTCATGGTCATGACCCGCGACGAGGACAACGCCAAGTACCGCTCCGTCCTTAAGAACACCCTCGAGTTCGATCCCGACATCATGAAGCGCTACGTCAACTTCATGTCGAACCCCGACGAGCGCACGGCCATCGACCAATACGGCAAGGGCGACAAGGCCTTCGGTGTCGCCGTCATGATGGCCACCCTTCCCGGCCTCCCCATGTTCGGCCACGGCCAGATCGAGGGCTACACCGAAAAATACGGCATGGAGTATTACAAGCCTCGCTACGACGAATCGCCCGACTGGTGGCTCGTCGAACGCCACGACCGCGAGATCGCCCCTCTCCTGAAGCGCCGCTGGCTCTTCGCCGAAAGCTACAACTTCCTCCTCTACGACTTCTTCCACGACTCTGGCTCCGTCGACGAAAACGTCTTCGCCTACTCCAACCGCGTCAATGACCAGAGCGCCCTCGTGGTCTACCACAACGTCTACGGAACGACCCAGGGCACCATCCGCATCTCCGCCGCCTACGCCGACAAAGGCTCCGGCCAGCTCCGCCAGCGCACTCTGTGGGAAGGCCTCGGCCTTGGCGACACCGCCTCCATCCTCGCCTTCCGTGACTCCGTCAGCGGCCTCGAATACCTCCGCCGCGCCCATGAAGTCGCCGACCGCGGCCTCCGCCTCGAGCTCCACGCCTACCAGTCCCACGTCTTCCTCGACTGGCGTCAGCTCCGGCCCTCTGCCGGCCAGCCCTGGGACCGCCTCTGCGACTACCTCAACGGCCGCGGCGTCCCTTCCCTCGACGAAGCTCTCGTCAACCTCGAGCTGCGCCCCGTCCACGACTCGCTCCGCGCTGCCCTTGAGCCCTCGCTGATACACATGCTTGCCGAACTCGCCGATCCCGACTCGCTCAGCGCCCCCGCCAAGGTCCCTAACCTCAAAGCCCAGAACGCCTTCTTCGAACGCGCCTGGTCCGCCTGCGCCGACCTTCTCACGGTCGCGCTCTCCGCCCACGCCCGCCGCACCGGCGCGCCTCGCGCACTCGACGTCTCCCACGCCGCCTCCATGGCGCCCGTCTTCCGCAAGCTCGTCCGCGCCGCCGTCCGCCTCCCCGGCATCGAGTCCCTCTTCCCCGCGCCCTGGCCGGCCGCCGCCATTCGCGTCCTCCCCAACAGCCACCCACCCGTCCCAGCCACCACCCTGTGGGGCCCTGTCTCTGCCTGGATCCTTCTCCAGGTCCTCGCCGAAGCCGTTGACTCCGCCCAGCCCGAACGCGCCGCAGTCGACCTCTTCGACCGACTCCGCCTCCGCGAGCCCCTCGCCCAGGCCTTCCACGCCCTCGGCCTCGAAGGCGAAGAAGGATGGCGCGCCGCCGCCCGCCTCAAGGCCCTCCTCCTCACCGTCTGCGAAACCTGCGAGTCCACCGCCAAAGCCGCCTCCCCGGCCGCCGCGCCGTCCCAGCAACTTGAGCCGTCCGCCTCAGCCACCTCAAACGCCGCAGCGGAAGCCCTCGCCTCCGAGGCCGCTTCGCGCACCGCCGCAACTCCGCGCCCCAACCCAGCCGACCTCGTCGTCCCCATCCAGTTCTGGGGCGACCCCGACATCTGCTGGCTCACCGGCGCCCACGTCGCCGGAGAAGCCACCTACCTCATCCGCGAGAAATACGAAGAGCTCCTCTGGGCGATGCAGCTTCCCGCCCTCTTCCGCATCGCCGAAGCGCCCCGCCCGCAGCGCGTAGAGGCCGGCCTCGTCCGCGCCAAAATCGACCGCGCCCTCGCCACGCTCGAATCCGCCGGCTACCGCCTCGATAAGCTCCTCGAATCTGACAAGCTCCTCGAAACCGAAGAGCCCGAGCCCACCCCAACCCCCACCGGCGGCAGCGCCCCGCCGCCCGCAACCGAACCGCCCGCATCCCGGTCGGAGGCGCCGCAGTCCGTCCCCAAAACCGGCAAGATCCCCGAGCCAGAGCCCGAAGACCTTCGCCCGCAAGAACCCGTGGCCGCCCACCCCGTCGGTCCCATCGACCCCGACGGCCCGCCCGAGGAGTACTGACGTCGCCGGACTCGGCCGGTCCGCTGCACACAAACGACGGAGTCGGCTCGCCGGCTCCGTCTACGTCACACACGGAAAGTTCACCGGAAATGTCGATCGGTCCTGCTCCCGTGCGTCATCCTTGTAGAGCGCATCTCCGGAGAGCGAACCCGGAGCCGCCGCCGTTCAATCAGGGAGCACACCGATGATGAACAAGTCCTTCACCGCGGAGATCCTTAAGAGTCCCAACCCGGGCGGGTGGACTTACGTCATCTGGCCGCAGTCCGCCGCCTTCTTCGGAACCCGCGGCCTCGTGAAGGTCGAAGCCACTGTCGACGGCCACCCCATCCGCAGCGCCTTCATGGCCCTCGGAGACGGCAACCACAAACTTCCCATCAAGGCTGAAACTCTCCGCGCCATTGGCAAGGCCCCCGGGCAGAAGGTCAGAGTCACCCTGCTCAACCGCATCGCACCGAGCCGTGGCGCAGCAAAACGCGCTGGCTCTGCTGCGTAGTATGCGCGCGTCCCCGCAAACATGAGCCCTTCTTCGTCACATCAGAAGGCAAAGCCGCGGCTCCTCTGCGCAGAGCCGCGCCTTTTCACTACGCCAGAATCGCCGCCAGGTCCGCCTCTGCCGTCGTCGTCGGCATCAGGTTGTACCCCTTGTTCAACAACCCGATCACCGCTGGCGACAAGAACGCCGGCAGCGTCGGCCCAATCCGGATGTTCCGCACCCCCAGCCAAAGCAGCGTCAGCAGAATCGAAACCGCCTTCTGCTCATACCAGCTCAACACCAGTGACAAGGGAAGCTCGTTCACGCCGCACTCGAACGCACCGGCAAGAGCCTGCGCCACCTTCAGCGCGGAGTAGGCATCGTTGCACTGGCCCATATCCATCAGCCGCGGCAGCCCGCCCAGCGTCCCGAACTGCTCCTTGTTGAAGCGGAACTTCCCGCACGCCAGCGTCAGGATCACGCAATCCTGCGGCACCTTCTCCGCCAGCTCCGTGTAGTAGTCGCGTCCCGAGCGCGCGCCATCGCACCCGCCGATGAGGAAAAACCGCTTCAAGGCGCCCGACTTCACCGCCTCGATCACCTTGTCCGCGACACCCAGCACCGCCGCGTGCCCAAAGCCCGTGAGAATCGTCTCGTCCGGCCCATCCTCCGCAAATCCCTCGGCCTGCAGCGCCGCCTCAATCACGGGCGAGAAGTCCGTGCCCTCCAGGTGAACCACCCCCGGCCACTGCACCGCATTGATCGTGAAGATGCGCCCAATGTAGCTCTTGTGCGGCTGCTGAATGCAGTTCGACGTCATCAGGATGGCTCCCGGGAACGCCGCGAACTCCTTCTCCTGGTCCTGCCACGCCCCGCCGTAGTTCCCCACCAGGTGCTTGAACGCCTTCAGCTTCGGATACCCATGCGCAGGAAGCATCTCGCCGTGCGTGTACACGTTGATGCCCGTGCCCTCCGTCTGCAGCAGCAGCTGGTAAAGATCGTGCAGATCGTGCCCCGACACCAGGATCGCCTTACCCTTCACCGGATGGATGCGAAGCGGCGTGGGCGTAGGCGCTCCGAAGGTCTCGTTGTGCGCGCGGTCAAGCTGCTCCAGTACGTTGAAGTTCAGCTCCCCTACCTTCAGCGCCAGCGCAAGCAGCTCTTCCGCCGAATGTTTCTCGGTGAGCGCGTTGAGAACTTCGTGAATAGTGGCATAGCTGGCAGGCGCGCTCGACCCCAGCATCATCGCGTGATACGCGTACGCCGACACACCCTTCAGGCCATAAACAATCAGTTCCTCCAGGTTCTTCCGCTCGCCCTCACCGTTGCCCAGCGCAATCGAGATCAGGTGCGCGCGGCCCTGCGCCAGAAGATGTTCCCGCTCCCTCGCCGGCTCAAACTGCGCCGGGCCCTCCACAACCTCCACCTTCTCGTAAATCAACGCCGCGGCTTGCTCGTACAGCTTCTTGGCTGCGTCCCGCATGGCGCACGCCTTGTACACCAGCTTCGCCAGGGTGTCTTCGTCAAAGTTCACGTTCGTCAGCGTCGCAAAGATCGCCTCGATCGTAAAAACATCAACATCCGCGCTGCGTGCTCCCAGGCGCGCGGCGCGATGCGCATATTGGCTGACACCCTTCAGAACATGAATCAGCAGGTCCTGCAGCGTCGCGGAGTGTTCGTCTTTCCCGCATACGCCGATCACTTGGCAGCCCTTCCCTTGGGAAGTCTGTTCGCACTGGTAGCAAAACATAAGAGGACACGGCCCTTTCTGGAATGATTTCTTCCGAAACCGATTCCAGAGTAGAAAGGTCCGAATCATCTGAATGTGATGGCGCTCACAAGCCAGCTGGGGAGGTAGTTGGATGGATGACGCGTCCCCCCGTCCCTTGCTCCTTGGCCGTCGGTTCTTGGCCCTTGGTACTTGGCCCTTGACCCTCGCCTCGCTGCACCGTCGCCGGCTGCAGGAACCGCTCCTGGATCATCGCCGCCAGAGTAATCGTTGCCGCCGCGCTGATCCCGCCAAACAACAACTGCAGCAGCGGCGTCCGCGCAAAACGCACCAGGTCGTCGCGCACAATCCCGTTCAGCAGAAAGATCAAGATCGAGTAGCGCCCCAGCCGCGCCAGCGTCCGGCTCTCCCGCAGTAGTCCCCGCAGCTCCATGTAGCCCCATAGCGCCAGCACGCTCGCCGCCGTGAAGGTAAACGGCCACAGGCTGCGAAATTCATTGCCCAGCAGCAGCACCGCTCCCGCCAGCACCACCAGCGGCGTCTTTACCCGCAGCGGATAGCGCGCCACCCCGATCCCCAGGCACAGCGTCGGCAGCCGCCCCAGCGGCGTCTCGTACAGGTTGATCTTCCACGGCGCCAACACCGGCTCCGCCACGCTGCTGATCGCCACGCCCGCCAGCGCCAGCACCACCAGGCCCGCCCAGCCAAACTCCTTCGTCAGCCAGCGCAGCGCGAAAAATAACGCGTAGAACTCCAGGATGAACGGAATGAACCACCACGGTCCCACCGGCGGCATACCGCCACCCGGCACCAGGGGCGACACCCCGCTCAGCATCAGCGCAATCTGCGGAACCACCGAGGTCGCGAACGTGTGCACCCCCACGTGCACCGCCTCCCCCAGCATCCACGGCAAAATCACCAGCCCGAACACCGGAAACAGCTTCCGGATCCGCCCCAGCAGGAACGCCGTCCAGCTCGCCTCGTCCTCCCAGTGGCTCTTCGCCAGCCCGTAGGCCGAGAGGAAGATGAAGATCGGCACACCCAGGTACCCGAAGAACGAAAACATCGCCTGGATCGCCAGCGACGGATGACGCACCGCGTCCAGAAAAACCGCAAAATCCCCAGGATGGAACGCGAACTCATTCCCCTCCGCCGGGCTCACCGCATGAAAGAAGTTGTGCAGCACGATCAGCGAGATCGCTACGCCCTTCAAAATGATTGTGTCGCGGCCATCCAGCTCAATGGCCTGCGCCGCAAACGAAACTCGGGGAACGGCGGTTAGGTCCTTCCGCCTCAAACGACTCAACATAGGTAGGGCCCGCAGACTTCCTTGTATGTAATTCGGATCCCCGCTAGTCTACCGCGCATTCGTACCCAATCGAACAAACCAAGGTAACGGCTCTCCGCCCATGGCCCTCGGTCCTTGGCCCTTAGTCCTTGGCCCTCGGTTCTCGGCCCTACCTCCCGCACGACCGAGGGTGCCCCAGGTCTCCCGCCGTTGGAGACATGGGATACCACGAACCCATCCCAGTCATATCCACGTTCTCGCACATGCGCCTAGGGCGGGATACCACGAACCCAACCCAGCCTCTCGGCCCTTGGTACTTGGCCCTAGCCCCGGGGTGCCCCAGGTCTCCCGCCGTTGGAGACCTGGGATACCACGAACCTGACCCAACCCCTTGGCCCTTAGTCCTTGGCCCTCGGTCCTTAGCCCTACCTCCCGCACGACCGAGGGTGCCCCAGGTCTCCCGCCGTTGGAGACCTGGGATAGCACGAACCTAACCCAGCCCCTCGGCCCTTAGTCCCTGGCCCTCGTCTTTCTCCCCTCTCGCCCCTGCTCGCATCTGCGCCTTTTGCCGATAAGAGGGAATCAGGAGGACCACCCCCTTGAATCTCCGTCTTGCCATGCAGCGTCGCGTCACCGGTCTGGGAGTTGCCCTGCGCGAGCGGCCATGGAACCTCCGGTCCCTGGTTCCCCACAACAGCCGCACCGGCGTCCTGAACCGCCGCGGCTTCCTCCGCCACGCCGAACAGGCCTGGCGGCAGGCAATCCGCCAGAACACCCGCCTCCTCCTCTTCTCTCTCGACGTGGACGGTTTCAAGGAGATCAACGATATCTTCGGCCCCTGGGCGGGTGACACCGCGCTGGCCACCCTCTCGGACGCCCTCCGCAGATGCTTCCGTCCCTCCGACCTCCTCGGCCGCGTGGGGGATAATGCGTTTGCCATCCTCTGCCCCGCCTCGCCCCACGACGCCCCGGGCATCATCCTCCGCATTCAGCAAAAACTGGCCGAGTTCGAACGCGACCGCCGTCTCCCCTACGAGATCGCCCTCAGCATCGGCTACGCCGCCTGCGATCCCGTCCTCGCCACCCCGTCCATCCCCGACCTGCTCGTCCGCGCCGACGCCCAAAGGCGCCCCGCAAACTCCCGCGTCAACGAGGCAAGCCCCGTCCTAAGCTGTTAGGGCGGGACGTACGAACCCTGCCCAGATACTCGGCGAACTTGTGATCCTCGTCACCCAATCTAACTTCGGATTATTCTTCGCGATTTACTACAATTGTAGTGCGAAAAAACCACACACCTTCCAGGTCCGGCATTCGCCCTCTATTCGCCCCGACTCAACGAGCGACCGCGTCTGCCTTCTCTTCCCTGTTCCCTGTTCCCTATTCCCTATTCCCTAAAAAGACCTCACTCCTGCGGGGCCGTCAGGTAGCCAAGGCCGGTCAGCACGCCCCGCATGTACGCGATGCTGGCGATCACCCCGGGCATCGGATCGTCCCCGTGCACCTCGTACTCCAGGTCCACGAAGCCGCCGTAGCGGATCCGGATCAGCTCCTCGAAGATCTCCCGCACCGGCATCTTCCCGTCTCCCACGTTCACCTGGCTCTCCTTGGCGGTGAAGTCGGTAAGGTCCTTCATATGCACATCAAAGAGCCGCGGACCGATCTGGCGGATCGCCTCCACCACGTCCGTCCCGGCCCGCACCGTGTGCCCCACATCCACGCAGCAGCCCATCCGCGGATCCATCCCCTTGAGGGACTTCAGCACGTCCAGCGGGCTGGGCCACACCTTGTCCTCCGGCCCGTGGTTGTGGATGGCGATCTTGATGTCATACTCCTTGGCGAACTTCTCGATGCGCGGCAAGGTCTCGGGGGTGGGGTCGCCGGCCACAATCACGCCAATTCCGGCGCGCTTGCAGTACTCGAACTGCTTGCGCACGTCCTCGTCTTCGTTCTTGCGGAAGTAGATGGTGCCCGCCGCATGCAGCTTGATGCCGGCGGTCTTATAGGCGGCCAGCGCCGCATCCTCGCCCGCGGGATCGGCCGGCAAATGGTCCTTGATGTCCTTGGCGTTCAGCTCGTCCATGTGCAGCTGCTTGAGGAAGCCGATCATCTGCTCCCGCGAGAAGTTGCGGAAGGTGTAGCTGCAGATCCCCAGCTTGATGGGCGAGGGCTTGCCCGTCTCCTGCGACGGAGTGGCGAGGCCGGTGGCGGGCAGCGCGGCTGCCGCCGCGGCGGCGGCGGCGCTGCTACGAAGAAAGCTGCGGCGAGAAAGTTTGTCCATGAGAATCGTCCCGTTGCCGCGCATGTCGGTCGCGCAGTCAACCCGCCATCTTACCCTGCCGGAGCAGGAGCGCGCGGCGCAGCGCACCGTTCCGCGGGACGTGCGAGGCAGGGACTAGGGAATAGGGAACAGGGAATAGGCCGTCCCGGGCTCGTTACGGAGACCCGGGATCGGCTGAACTGTGAAGACAGAATGCTAGGACTTCTTGGACGGGACCTTCTTGCCTTCGCGGCGCGCCTCGGAGAGGCCGATGGCAATGGCCTGCTTGGGATTCGTGACCTTCTTGCCGCTGCGGCCGGACTTCAGCTTGCCCTGCTTCATGGCGCGCATCTCGCGCTCCACGTCCTTGCCCGCCGAGGGAGAGTACTTGCGGCCTGAAGAAGACTTCTTCGCCCCCGTGCTCTTGCGCGCGCTGCTCTTCTTCGCACTGCTCTTCTTCGCGCTGCTGCGCTTGGTTGACGTGCTCTTGCGCGAGGCGCTCTTGCGGGATGAACTCGTGCTCTTGCGCGCGCTGCTCTTCTTCGCGGAGTGCTTCTTCGCAGATGACTTCTTCGCGCTGCTGGATCTCTTTTTGGCTGCCTTGGTTGCCATTGACTATCCTCCCAATGAACTTGAGATGGTGCACAGCATCGTCCTGTTGTCTCCGCCGGCGCGAGAGGTAGCGAGCTGATCAACGGCAGAAAGAATCAGGGAAGCCCGAGCGCAAGGTACGAAGCGAAGAGTGAAATACCACACACGGAAGATGGAGTGAACGCCCGCCAGCCTGTGCGAAGCGCTCACTCTGCAAGTCTGTATTGCAGCCAATGAAGCACGCATCAGCGGCCGAGTGTTTCAAGCAGCAGGCGCGCCGTCTCTTCACCGGAGAAGTTCTGCTGGCCGGTGATGAGGTTGCCGTCACGGATGGCAAAGCCGCGCCACAGGCCGGCCTGCACGTAGTTGGCGCCGATCTTCTTGAGCTCGTCTTCGATGCGCCAGGGCATCACGTGCTTGTCCCGCGACAGGAGATTCATGGACCACACGGCGTTGTCGGCGAAGTCCTCTTCCACGTTCGCGAATCCAGTGACGGTCTTTCCCTTAGCCAGATAGTCGC
This sequence comes from Acidobacteria bacterium AB60, assembly GCA_008682415.1. Lineage (GTDB taxonomy): Bacteria > Acidobacteriota > Terriglobia > Terriglobales > Acidobacteriaceae > Telmatobacter. Next base: position 1,001,875 of record VANK01000001.1, read on the forward strand.
CATTGGAAAGCTTGGCGTAGCGGAGGATGGCGACGCCGTGGCAGAGAGCGGAGGTGATCTTGCCGCGTTCGTAGAACGAGACAAACGTCTTCTGCAGGTCGATCGCCTTCTCGAAGGTGAACATGGGCGCCTGTCCGCCGGCCACGATGAGCGCGTCGAACTTGTCGACATCGATCTCCGAGACCTTGCGGGTGTTGTCGACCAGATCGGCAAGCCTGGGCGTGGCGATGAAGCCCATGCTAATGAGATCGCTCGCGGAGTAGCCGGAGGAGTCGCGGGGATCGGACATGTCATCGGCAACACACTTGCCACCGCCGGGACTGAAGATTTCGATCTCATATCCCGCTTCGGTGAGCACGAAGTACGGATGCGTGAGCTCGCTCCACCAGAACCCGACGGGCCACCGGGTGGTGGTGGAGATGGCGGGATTGGCGATGACGATCGCAACCCGTTTGGGGCGAGACTTGCTGACGACGTTCGGGTCTTTGAGGCTCATGTGCGGTCTTCTCCTGGGCTGCTTCGCGTTGCCGGTCGGATTCTAGCAGCAGGTTTTTTGCCGACGCTACGCACTTGGCGGTGCGGTAGTTACCCGCGGGTAAGTAGGCGGCGCAGGCCGCGCAGTTCCCGTGCGATATAGGCACCACGTGGAGAGACGTACTGATTGGCGGGGCATATCGGGAGAAGGCGGAAGAAGTAGCACCTCGCGATATAGTAGTCACCGAAAGGGTTGGAATGGCCAAAGTCATCAGCATCCGCGACCGGGCCCTGCAATCGCGCGACGCGATCGAGCTGCTCTCGAACAAGTGGCGGATCACCATCATCCATATCCTGCGCGAGGGCCCGCTGCGCACTGGCGAGATTCAAACAGCGATTCCCGAAGTATCGCCCAAGGTGCTGACGCAGACCCTGCGGGGGATGGAGCGGGACGGGCTGATCCACCGAACCATACACAACGTGGTGCCGCCGCGCGTGGAGTACGGCCTGACCACGATGGGCAAGAGCCTGATCAAGCCGCTGGAGGATCTTTGCCACTGGGCCGAGGGGCACATTGAGGAGCGGGATGCGGCGCGCAGCAAGTTCGACGCGATCGGATCGAAGAGCGCGAAGACCTCTGCGCCGGGCCGGAGCCGCACCGGAAGCCGCTGAATGAATCGGCGCGTTACCTTTCGGTAAGTAGAGCACCCGCGGGTGCGTAGAGGCTGGCCGGCGCAGGTGCGGCGGCTTCTAAGCAATCGGCGGAGCTACCGGTATCGGTGAAGGGCTGATGAGCGCGACCGCCGAGCGAAGCCGGACTGACGATGTTATGCGATGGGGTTTGTTGCGGACATAATTTGGCTCCTCAGGTAGGACTCGAACCTACAACCCTTCGGTTAACAGCCGCGCGCGTCGTCCTCACCCCTGCTGCTACCGGTTGCTATAAGGGCCTATCGTTTGTTCGGTTTACCGCTTTCCTCCTTCGTGGGTTTTGCTATCCGTATACCCCAAATTATGACCGATTTTGAGATGCGGTGGGCACAAAAATGGGCACAGTGATTTGGGGTGAGCCCGCACAACCGGGCTGCCCGCGACCGCTGCCGTGACAGCGCACAGGTAAGTCGTAACTAACAGAAAATAGGCGTCACGGATGGCTCCTTTTGGCGCTCAAAGGCACGTATGGTAACCCTTATTGTGCCCTTATTGCACCCACGTCCTCTGCCCTAACGACCTCTGCCCAAAGCTCGGACGACTGGACCCCAAAAGAGCCCATGTGCCGCGCGCAGACCGAGTTTGGCTGCGGCGGATCTCTGTACGGGCTTCATGTTGTGAGAACTCTGACACCCGTGAGGATAACTCCAGAACGGGCTTCGACTGGCTTTTTTCGCCGCAGCCGAAAAGTGAACTCCATCCCGGCGTTTATGAACCGAGGTTGCGTCACTCATCGCGGCCTAAATCTCCCTTCCATGCATGGTGCTGGAAGTCACGCTTCCGTTCCATTCGCGCTCGGGCACGTTGCCATCGAGACTGCGCAACAGCTAATCTTGCTTCGCGCTGCAGTTGTCTCGATAACTTCTTGGGTGCAAATGGCTTGCGCCCGAACTTGGCGGCGAATGCAATCGAATGAGCCATATCGCAGAGCCTTCTTCTGGCCTGGGGCGCCACTGAGTAGACCCTATCAAACAGGTTTTCATCGGGGCAGATGCTCGAGTTGCAGAACAGAATTTACGGCGCGGGCGTGCGGCCTCAGACCGTGACGACTACAGCTTGCTCAATGGTCGCCGCGTCCACTGCAGAGACGAACACTGCATCGGGTCCGCTATTGTGTAGCAGATCGATCCTGAGTTCTTTCAGAGTCCATGGAACACGAACTTCGTAGCCAGCATTTCGCAGCACCGGCACACGATAGCAGTCATCACACCCGAAATATATGACAGATGCCGGCCATCTGCCCCGCCCGTTCCGTTCCTATCCGTGCAAGAAAGCCAACGAGAATTGAGATCGAACCTGAGCCTAACCTTCCTGCATACGCAGTGGCAAGGGATCACTGATGCCTTCAGGCGGCTTCAATCCAGACTGGCCTCTGTTGTGACGGCGCTTCGAGCGCTCACACCTCTCCACGCGCCGCTTTTACTTTAGTAGCATTGCGTTGTCTGCTGGTTGAGCCCTTTTGCAGACCAACTTCTTCCGCGGAGGAGCCGAGCCACGCGAAGAGAAATCTCCGATAAGCTTCCATGGGTTTGCGGCTTTTCATCGCCTTAGCACTCAAGACGGCGCCCTCCAATGAAGAATGGATGAGCATCGCGAGTGCCTCTGAGTCCGTACCTTTCGGGAGTTCACCCGATTTAACTGCGGCTCTCAGGCAGTACGCAATTTTGCTATGCAAATCGACGAATATCTCTCGCACGCGTTCTTGAAGCTGATCCGTCCCTTCCGAGTGATCGGCACCAAAGTTCCCAAGCATACACCCATCCCACTCCTGGTCTTGGTTCATTACGCCCAACATGCCGTCTACCCATTTACGCAGTCGCGCCATCGGCGGAAGAGCGTCGTTGAGCAATGTCTCGTCAATGAGCCCGGAGCATCGTGCATAGTAGGCATCCAGAACGACCACACCAAATGATTCTTTAGAAGGAAAGTGATTTGTAAACGAACCCTGCGGTACGCCAGCCGCATGGATGATGTCTCGGATGCTTGATCCCGCGAAGCCTCGCCTGTGCATCACTCGCATACCCTCTTCAATGATTCTTTCCTTGTGTGATGGCTTAGGCATTCTCTTTCCTCCAGAGTTCTCTACACCTTATTGAAGAAATTCCTATTATCGGAACAGGAACCTTCAACTCACGCACGCTTCTATCAAGAGCCTAACCAGCATGCCCAAACGATTGGATGAACCTTCGATCTGTATCGATTGTGGGGCCGATCGTTTCGTAAAGCTTCGGCTCCAAAATCTGAAACTTTCTCGTTTCGCCATACATCTACTACGGGCGTACGTATTCTTAGGAGTTTAACATGACCATGACCCGTCACTCCAGCCCGGACTGCCCACCATTACTTCCGTATCCCGCCGCCGCTTCGTTGCTGGTTCCGCGGCTGCGGCAGCCACTGCCCTTATCTCCGCGACGCTGCCAGCAGCGGCCGCGGTTCCAACCACTCATAAAGAGGAGAACGCAATGTCGAACCACACAGCTATCACCGTACCCACTCAGTTTGTAGAGGCAAACGGAATTCGCTTCGCCTATCGCCGTTTTGGCAACAAAGGCAAGCTGCCGCTTGTATTCAATCAGCACTTCACCGGTAACCTCGACAACTGGGACCCAGCTGTCCTCGACGGAATTGCCAAAGAACGGGAAGTCATCATCTTCGACAACGCGGGCGTGGGTAGCTCCACCGGCGAAGTGCCATCCACCTTCGACGCGATGGGAAGGAACGCAGTGCTTTTCATCGAAGCGCTGGGATTGAAGCAGGTCGATGTTCTCGGTTTTTCGATTGGCGGTTTCATAGCGCAGGAGATCGTGTTGGCTCGGCCCGACTTGGTCCGGAAGCTGATTCTTGTGGGCACGGGCCCCCGTAACCAGGATGTGGGGGATGGCGAGAATGGGCTGACCAAGGAGACTGCGGCGATCTTTGGGGCGACCTATAATCCCCCGGAGAACCTGTGGCTGAAAGTGTTTTTCACCGACTCCGAGAAGAGCCAGGCTGCGGGACGCGAGTTCCTGAAGCGCTACATGTCGCGCACAGAGAATCGGGACCTGCCTGCCAATGAAAAGGTCGCTGCGGCCCAGTCAGCTGCAGTCGTTGCATGGAAGAATCATCCCGGAACGCCCTTCGCATATCTCAAGGACATCAAGCAGCCGACGTTGGTAGTGAGTGGAAACCAAGAAGTGATCGTGTACTCCATCAATGCGTTCCATCTTGCACAAAACCTGCCGGATGGGAAGCTGATTTTGTACCCTGATGCAAATCATGGATCGTGGTATCAGTATCACGATGATTTTGTCTTTGAGGCGAACCGTTTTCTGAATGCCTGATTGGATGTGGCGGCGCGCTCGGCGTGTCGCCACATAACTCAGCGGCGATGTTCCTTCGTTAGCAGGCCGAAAATATCACGTGCGTGAACTTACTTCTTTTGCGTGAAAGATCGATCTGAATGCGGATGTCTCGCGTCATCGTGTGATCCTAGTGCTTCCGTCATCCTGATTAAGTCTGCCAATGAGTGCGCCTTCATTTTGCGCATTATTTGCCGGCGATGAACGCGAATTGTGATTTCACTCGTGCCGAGTTCGTCAGCAGTCTGCTTGCTTGGCATACCTGCAACAACAAACGGGAGAACCTCTCGCTCACGCGGGGTCAACTGCGCATACCTCTCTTGCAATTCCATGATTCTTGCTCTCCTAGAATGGAGCTCTTCTAAGAATTCCTGCGGAGGGACAAAGAATGGGTTTTCACGAAGGACTCCCCCAATAATGACCATCGGGTGGGCGCGCATCACATCGACAATGATGTTGGCGGTGAACCTGTTGAGATCGTACGTGCAAATAACGGGGTTGATCGGACCGTCCGGCCGAAGCCAAGCGTTGTTCGCCGTTGCCTCGTACTCCAGCAGCGCATTTGTATCGAGATTGGCCTCCAATGCCCACTCCATATTGGTCACAAATCTTGTGATCGGAAATCCGTCTGATTTGGATTTATCTATGATCTGCCTGAAGAGGGCGAGAGTTCTGTGCTGATCGAAGTGGCCTCCTGCCAAGTGGGTGTCAGACCAGTCGCGCAGTTCGAATTGACCACTCTCCGACACCGCTTCGACATCTACTCCAGCCAACGCCAATCGCTCGTGGTGGTCGTCGCGAAGTTTTGGGTCCACCGTGTGGACATTTTTCTCTCCCAATGCCAGGCCTTCTTCCAAGAAGGGGAGCAAGACTCGATATTCCTCATCTCGACTATTGAAGAAAGCGCAAACATGGGCCCGATGGTCTAGTGTCGAGCCGCCTAGATGGATCCGCTGATCCGTCCCTTTCGCTGATTTGGGACGGCGCTTTCTGGAGTCATGGGTGGGGACCATCGCGAACCTCAAATCTCAAATGTCGGGCTAGTCGCGAGTGGTAGCGGGGCTGTGATCTACCCTTGACGAATGTCCAGCCCACCGGCACCGCCTCTGGCCGTACAGACCTCAGTCTAAACGAACCGATAATAGACGGCGATTTACCAACTGCTGCATCATTCGTTGAGGCAGTCACGATCCTGAATCTGGCCCCATCTGAACAAAGATCGCTGCTTTTGGGCAGCCGGTGAAGAGGTGAGCCGTGTTCGAGGGACACAGACTCCCGCAATCTCAGGCATATGCGCTCTATTCCATTCGAATCCCGGCGACTTCGCGACGCATATCCATTGAGCCTTGTGCTGGTCGTGGTTTGCGCGCTTATCGCTGGTTGCCATGGTCAGCCGTCAACTGTAGAGCCAGCAATTCAGATCACCCGAGTACCTCCCGCGAATGCGGGTGGACCTGTCCAGATGGCTTACATTGAAGGGCAGGTCAGGAATGCGAAGCCGGATGAAAAGGTACTACTGTATGCGCGGAGTGGTATTTGGTGGATTCAACCCTTCGCAAATCAGCCTTTCACCCAAATCCAGCCGGACTCAGCATGGCGGAACTCGACCCACCTGGGAACCGAATATGCGGCCATCCTGGTCGATTCCAACTTCCAGCCAAGCGCAAAACTCGCTGCGCTGCCTTCGCTTGGCAACGGGATTTTGGCGTTAACGACCGCAGTCGGCCAGGCTGCAGCTCCATTCGTATCCAAGACAATTCGCTTCAGCGGTTACGACTGGAAGGTCCGCTCTGCAGATAGTGATCGGGGCGGACAAACCGATCCATACGACCCCGCCAACGCATGGACGGATGAAAAGGGATATCTTCACCTGCGAATGGGCGAGCACGATGGCCTTTGGTCATGCGCAGAGGTCAGCTTGACGCGAAGCCTCGGTAATGGATCCTACATTTTTGTTGTCAGAGACAGTTCTCATTTGGGACCTTCCGCAGTTCTAGGTTTGTATACCAACGACGATCTTCGAACAGACGACGTGCGAAGCGAACTCGACGTTGAGTTAAGCAGATGGGGCAATTTAACGGGCAAGAACGCTCAATTCGTCGTCCAACCGTTTTACGTTCCCGACAATATCTATCGATTTGAGGCCCCGGCTGGAGTGCTGACCTATGCGTTTCGATGGGAACCGGGCCGCGTGGAATTCAAGACGCTTCGCGGCGCTACGACTAATCTCGCGGGACCTGCAATCAGCCAACATGTCTTCACCTCGGGAATTCCGACCCCCGCAAGCGAAAAAGCTCACATCGTCCTGTACGAGTATCACCATTCGAAGAGTGCGTCGCGGCAACCCACCGAGGTAGTTATTGAAAAGTTCGCATACCTGCCATGAGCGAAAGAGAAAGATACGCTGGCGACGAGAACTCCAGTTAGCCGGAATCGCTCTCATATGTTCTTTTGCGCAGGTTGCATTTGCCCTGAACCCCATGCGAAGCCTCTCGCAGTACGTCCACGACAAGTGGGGCGCTGACCGGGGATTCCTTGGAGGTGAGGTCCATGCCATTGGACAATCAGCAGACGGATATTTGTGGATCGGGACAAGCAGAGGCCTCGTTCGCTTTGATGGCTTTGAATTCACATTAATCCAAAGGCCATTGCCAGATGAACTGCCGATCGGTCCAGTGCTCGGTCTCGTTTCCGATGGAGACGGGAACCTCTGGGTCCGCCTTGAAGGATCGCGCATGCTTCTTTATAGCAACGGCACATTTCAAGACCCGAGCGTAGAGATCAATCTTCAGGCCATTACTTTCACGAAAATGGCGCGGGACAACAACGGCGGGATACTTCTGGCGGGCCTCGGGGACCGGCTCTTGCGCTGTAAGAATCGCCATGTTGAGACGGTGATGAATGCGGATCAAAACCCAGGAACTGTCATCTCAATGGCCGTGGCGCGTAATGGAGATATTTGGCTCGGCACTCAGGACAACGGTCTCTTTCGTGTGAAGGACGGGCGGGTCAGCGAGCCTATTGAGGAACTAAAGGGCGCGAGAATAAACACGCTGCTTCCGGCCAACAGCGGAGGTTTATGGATTGGAACAGATCATGGTCTGCGGCTGTGGGATGGCAAGGAATTGGTCAGTCAAAACATGTTCTCGTCGCTGAGCAAGTTACGCGTCCTCGCGCTGACCAAGGATCAGAATGCAAACATTTGGGCGGGAACGGATCGCGGCATCGTTCGGGTCTCGCCGTCGGGCACAACGTCGCGTAGCGAAGTCGGCTCAATGCCAAGCAATGCCGTGACAGCTGTTTTCGAGGACCGCGATGGAGATATTTGGTTCGGCGGTATCAATGGCATTGAAAAGCTGCGAGACGGAATATTCGCCACATATTCAGTACAGGAAGGCCTTGGATCAAACGCCATCGGTCCGATCTATGCCGACTCTGCAGGGCGAATCTGGTTTGCGCCTCGAAATGGCGGCCTTAACTGGTTGGACCAAGGTGCAGTTCGAACACTGACCGATCATGAAATCGATCGGGACACTATCTATTCCATTGCAGGTAGAAATGATGTGATCTGGGTGGGAAGGCAGCGAGGAGGACTCTCGAGGATCACTCCTAAGGGCGATTCGTATGTGGTCCGTACGTTCACAACAGCCGACGGCCTCGCTGATAATAGCGTTTACTCGGTCTGCGTCGGTCTCGATGGATCAGTCTGGGTGGGGACCGTCAGCGCTGGCGTGAGCAGGTTTGTCGGCGACAAATTCACCAACTTCTCAGAAGTGAATGGACTTCCCTCGAATGCTGTCCATTCGATTCTTCAGACAGCAGACGGCAGGGTATGGGTCGCAACTCCGAACGGCCTGGCGTCGTACGCACACGAACAATGGCAGAATTACAGCGCACGCGACGGGCTGCCGACCTCTGATGTGACTACCGTTTTCGAAGACTCAGAGCACCTTCTCTGGGTCGGAACGTCTGGCGGCCTCACGTACATAAAGTCCGGCGCGGTGCAGCTCATCGCGAGCCAGGCGCAGGTATTGCGGGAGCAAATTCTAGGAATCGCTGAAGACAGAATGGGATTTCTTTGGATTGCCACGCCGGATCATATTCTGCGCGCTAATCGAGATAGGCTTCGTGCTGGTGATATCTCTGATGCGGAAATAGAGAGCTTTGGAACCATCGATGGCCTTAGAGGTGTTGAGGGAGTAGCACGCGATCGTACTGTCATTGAGGATCATCAGGGCCGGACCTGGTTTTCACTCAATTCTGGAATATCAGTGGCCGACCCTAACATCACGGCCAATAACGCCAATCCGGTCGTTGTCCGTGTTGAATCGATGACGGCGAGCGGAAACGTAGTAACAATGCAAAATCCGATTCAGCTCGGGCCCGGAGCACAGAACATTGTCATCCATTATGAAAGTACGAATCTGGCCACGCCAGATCGAATCCGCTTCCGGTATAGATTGGACGGTTCGCATGAAGGCTGGAGCGACGCTGTCGCGACACGGCAGGTCGACTACACCAACCTTGGACCGGGCACGTATCGCTTTTCGGTGATTGCATCAAGTAGCGACGGCCTGTGGAACGGGTCGGCGACTACAGTTCCATTCGTGATCGAGCCTTCATTCTGGCAGACATGGTGGTTCCGGACGATTGCGCTGTTATTTTGTCTTGGGTGCATTTCGGCCTTCTACAGGCTTCGCATGCACCAATTGGCAAAACAATGGGAAGTTCGCTTCCAGGACCGACTCGCTGAGCGGACTCGAATCGCGCAGGAATTGCACGATACGCTCCTGCAAGGTGTCCTAAGTGCATCTCTCCAGCTTGATTTGGCGGATGAGTTGCTGCCCGATCAATCCCCTGCCAAGAATCTTGTCAACCGCGTACTTCAAATGATGAGAAAGGTCACCGAGGAAGGCAGAAGCGCCCTTCGCGTGCTGCGTGTGCCAGATGTGGACAAGACCAGCTTAGAGATGGCCCTTGCGCGCATACGTGAGGACTTGGCGCCTGATCTCGGAATAGACTATCGCGTCATCGTAGATAACACGGCCCGCCCGCTGCGGCCGATCATTCGTGATGAGGTTTTTCGGATCAGCCGCGAAGCTGTTTTGAATGCTTTCCTGCATGCTCGGGCAACAAAGATAGAAGTCGAAATAGAGTATGCTGCCGGTCACCTGCGGGTCTTGGTGCGGGATGATGGCTGCGGAATCGACCCTGCCGTGCTGCGTGCTGGTCGTGAGGGACACTGGGGCCTTCCGGGGATGCGGGAACGTTCAGAAAGTATTGGGGCCGTTTTGCGCCTGCGCAGCAGGCTGGGCGCGGGTACGGAGGTGGATCTCACAATTCCGGCAGGAGTGGCTTACGAAGACAAAGTTAATAGCCGTCTATCGCATTGGCTTGTGATCTTCAGGTTCCAGAGAATTAGAGAATATAAGGACAACATACGGAGGCGCACACGTCGATGAACGCTGGGCAGGCCATTCGAATACTTTGCGTTGACGACCATCCACTCATGCGCGAAGGCATCGCTGCGGTCATTAGAAACGAGCCGGACATGACAATTGCTGCGGAGGCTTCCAATGGCCGTGAGGCAATTCTCATGTTTGGCGAGCATCAACCGGATGTCACGCTTATGGATCTCCGCTTACCAGATCTCAGCGGCATCGACGCATTGATTGCGATTCGTACCGAGTTTCCGGATGCACGAGTGATCATGCTGACAACTTTTGAGGGCGATGTTGAAATTCAGCGAGCTCTTGAAGCCGGCGCTCAGGGCTACATGCTGAAAAGCATGCCGCGGAGACAGCTTCTGGATATGATCCGAAAAGTCCACGCCGGTAAAAAGCACGTCCCACCAGAAGTGGCAGCCTTTCTGGCTGAACATCTTGGCGAGGAGACCTTGAGCAGGCGCGAAATCGAGGTGCTTACTAAGATGGCCGGAGGCAACCGAAACAGCGACATTGCAGAGTTATTGTTCATTTCAGAAGAGACGGTGAAAGGGCATATCAAGCACATTATGCAAAAGCTTGGCGCGAGCGATCGCACACAGGCTGTTGCCATCGGTGTGCGTCGCGGAATCATTCATCTCTAGCCTCATGGATTCAGAGGCGCCAGCTGCGACCGGTGTCGAAAAAGCACACATTTGAGGGGTTTCAATTCCAAACAAAATCCTTAGCCTCGTAGTTGCGCGTGTTGCGGCGCCGCGCGGAGGCATCGGCTGCAAAGGTTCTTCTCCAGTTTCCCTGGTGCTTGGCCGGGCGCCGGTCTGCTTTGCCTGCGCCTCACACTTGCTTTGGACGCGATATTCCGAGGAGCAATGCTTATCTCTGGTGAGGGCAGTTCTGCGCTTGTCGGAGTAATAGAGCTTGCTCTTGGCGTTACCCTTGCCGTCGGCTTTCTTACGCCTTTCGTCGGCTCGATGGCAGCTATCGGTTATCTCATTGAAAGCGTTCGCGAGATCACGGCGAATTCACCGCACCAAGCAACCACAGTCCTAATTGCGGTAAATCTGAATCTCCTTTCCATCTCGGTTGCTTTGTTGGGCCCAGGAGCCTACTCGCTGGATGCCCGTTTGTTCGGCCGGCGCGAGATCATCATTCCGGAAAATCGACGACCACCATCGATAAAAGAAGGGACGAACTAGGGTCGGCTATGAGTCACCACCAATACCGTCAACTTCGTGCATCCCCCGTTCGAGGTACGATCTGAGCACACGTAAACGGCATAAACAATCCATTCCTTCGCGGGCTGCAATCGTTCAGACCTTAGGACATAGTTCTCATGGGTGACCAAGTTGTGGACCGGATAGGGCGCTGTGGGAGGATGGCGGAATGGTGGGATTGGACACTCTAGGGAGAACTTCCCCAAATCCATCATCAGGGACATCGCTCGAAGGCATGCCAGATGATCGCTCGGTCCAGCTAAACAATCTGCGGGAGTGGATTTGCGAACTGCTCATCAAGAATCAGCAACTGAGTATGGCGCTTATCGAGATAAAAAGCGCCCAGAGAGTAGAACTATCGGCCGTTGATTCTGATTCGGCACTCCGGACGCTCTACGCCGGGGAGACGACTTATGACTAAGCACGCAGCCCGAATTGCCGGTACCGCTTATCTGGCCGCGGCTGCTCATTTGGCGCTTGCACTGAACGTGAGCGTGAATACCGATTCGGCGAAGGCGGTCCTCGTCGCTATTCAAAATCCCTCGCTCAGTATGGACGAAGCGTTGAAGATCGCGCGGCTGCCTGGGAATCAGGGCATCATCCGCGAACAAAACAGGTTCAACGTCCCCGTCACCACACAGAGTTTTGCCCGTGCTCTTGTTGCGACCGCCCACGGCGATCTGACCTCAGATTCAACGGAAACAGCTTTGTATTTCGATGCGCTCAGGCCGCACGCTGCCCAACTCGTCGCATTGACGGAGCAAATCGAGGCAGACCCTCAGGGTTTCCAGAGGTCGATCGAAGCACGTATCGAGCAATTCACGCCCCCTGACTCGAGATTGCAACTGCGGGGCTTTGTCGTCGTAGGCGGAGACGGAGGCGGTTACTCCTTTGGCGGAACTGATTTCTTCCTGAATCTCAGTTTCAACGACGATTTGATCGCCGCCAAAACCACAACGAAACATGAGTTCTATCACGCAGTTCAAGGCGCCTTCGCGAAAGAGAGACAATCCGGAGCTGTTGTGTCGGCCCACGGCTCGCGACAGAATTGCGCAAATACGTCGCGCCTTTTCGCAGACATCTATGAAGAAGGATCGGCAATGTACGTCGAAGACATCTCGACCTTATCGCAATCTCATTCTGAAAGCGCGATGAGGCAGCTCGCCGACATCAGCGGTGGACTTGAGCATGTCCATTCGAGCGTCGCACTGCTTGAACTCTCAGTCACCGGACTGGATGCGACAACGGCAGTTCCATTCGACGACGTGTACGAGGTTGGATTCTACGGGCACGGCGTGCTGTATGACATTGGCTATGCAATGGCGAAGGCGATCGTGAATAACGAGGGTCCGCAGGGTCTAGCCGCGCTGCTGAAGAGCCCTTCCTACGGACTGATCTTGCGCTACATTCAGCTACCCGGCTACGGGAAGGATAAGGACCATCCGAAGTTGGGTCCAAACACGATTGCGGCTGTCAATCAATTGGTAAGCGGTTGCAAGTAAGCACCTCGGGGAAGATGTATCGCAAAGAACATCCACATTCAAGGAGGGATTGTGTCGAAATTGACTACGAAAGTTGCGTTGGTCACTGGCGGGTCGCGCGGTATTGGCGCGGGAATTGCGAGGCGGCTCGCGCGCGATGGAGCAGCCGTGGCCATCACCTACAGCAAAGGCGCCGAGGCCGCTGCGTCTGTTGTCGACGAAATTGAAGGTGCCGGCGGGAAGGCACTTGCGATCCAGGCGGACGCAACGGATGCGGACGCGGTCGTCGCAGCCATCGAGAAGACGGTGGCCGCGTTAGGGAAGCTGGACATCTTGGTAAACAACGCGGGAACGGCTATTCCCAAACCGTTTGAAGAATCCACACTGGAGGAACTCGACCGCGTGCTCGATATCAATCTTCGCGGCGTGTTCATTGCGACCAAGGCTGCACTGAAGCACTTGAACGATGGTGGTCGCATTATCAACATTGGATCGAGCGTCGGGGAGAGAATGATGACCCCGGGCCTGGCTGCGTATTCCGCTACCAAGGGGGCCGTGAAGATGTTCACGCAGGGGCTCTCCCGAGAGCTTGGAAACCGAAGTATTACGGTCAACAACGTACAACCCGGCCCCATCGATACCGATCTGAATCCAGCGTCCGGCGACTGGGCCGAGCCTCAATTGGCCCTGACTGCCCTCAAAAGGTATGGGCATGTCGACGAAGTTGCCGCGCTTGTCGCATTCGTTGCCAGTGCGGAGGCAGCCTACATCACTGGAGCAAATCTCACGGTAGACGGCGGCACGAACGCATAGCGAGCTGTCGACCAGTCCCCTCAAACCATCAACGCAAGTTCAGGCGAGGAGAAATCATCATGAGCGCTACCGCAATCGCACCTTACACCGCAATCACAGTCCCCACTCAGTTCGTCGAGGCCAATGGAATTCGCTTCGCCTATCGACGTTGGGGAAAGGAAGGCAAGCTCCCTCTTGTCTTCAACCAGCATTTCACCGGGAATCTCGACAATTGGGACCCTGCAGTGCTCGATGGTCTCGCCGAAGACCGGGAGGTAATCATTTTCAACAATGCAGGCGTCGCCAGTTCCACGGGCGAGGTCCCTACAACGTTCGCAGGCATGGCGAAGAATGCGGAAGCCTTCATCGACGCACTAGGGCTGAAGCAGGTCGACCTTCTCGGGTTTTCAATAGGCGGCTTTGTAGCTCAGCAGATTGTTCTGGACAGGCCGGAGTTGGTACGAAAGCTCGTTCTTGTGGGTACCGGTCCTCGCAATCAGGACGTGGGAGACGGTCAGAATGGGTTGACCCCCGAGACAGTGAGAATCTTTGGCGCGACGTATGACCCGCCCGAGAACCTGTGGCTAAAGGTGTTTTTCACCGATTCCGAGAAGAGCCAGGCTGCAGGGCGCGAGTTCTTGAAGCGCTATCTGTCGCGTACAGAAAACCCTGACCTGCCCATCAGCGACAAAGTCGCTCCCGCACAAATGGCGGCTGTGGCGCAATGGAAGACGCACCCGGGAAAGCCGCTGGAATATCTCAAGGACATCAAACAACCTACCCTGGTGGTCAGCGGCAATCACGAATTGGTTTGCTACGCGATCAACTCTCTGCACCTCGCGCAGAATCTCCCGGATGCAAAGCTAATTCTCTATCCTGACGCGAACCACGGTTCGTGGTACCAATATCACGACGACTTCGTCTTTGAGACCAACCGCTTCCTGAATGCCTGATCCACGGCGGCGGCATTCAGCGCGAGTGCCGCCGCACTCACTTGACCGGAGTCGAGCTTGAACACAACTGACCCGAATCGCAGAACCCCGCTGCCATCACGACGTGACTTCCTAAGGAGTAGCGCTGCGGCAATGGTAGGCCTGACTATCCTTGGCCTCGAGCTGTCAGCCGACGCCCAAAGAGCCGCGGTCACAGCGGCCCAGATGAGGGAAGACGGCGCTAGAGCAAAGATCGAGGTGCGTCCACTTCGAGCCGGCGTTAGCGCGCTCATGGGTTCTGGCGGGAACATCCTGGTGACATCCGGTCCTGATGGCAAGCTAGCCGTCGATAGCGGGTATGCGACATCCAAAAGGCAGATCGAGCGCGCGCTTTCGTCGATTTCGTCGGAGCCGCTTCGCCATCTGATAAACACCCACTGGCATTTCGACCATACAGACGGGAACGAGTGGATGCACAAGGCCCGGGCGCTAATAGTCGCCCAGGCGAAGACGCGCACACGCATGAGTTCCCATCAAGTCATCCCCGCATTCGACGCCGTACTGCCACCATCGCCCGCCGCGGCTTTGCCCTCCATCATTTTCGAGGATGCGAGAAAAATGCGGATCAATGGAAGCGATATCCACCTGCAGCGATACACCCCGGCTCATACGGAGACCGACATTTCAGTGTTCTTTCCTGAGGCTAACGTCCTCCACACGGGAGACACCTGGTTCAACGGCTACTATCCCTTCATCGACTACGACAGCGGAGGCAGCATTCACGGCTTTCTAAAGGCTGCATCGGAGAATCTTTCGCTTGCAGACCAGGAGACGATCGTTGTTCCGGGCCATGGTGAGCCGGGACATCGAAGTGACCTCGTTGCCTTTGAAGAAATGCTTCAGTCCGTTTACGTGAATGTGGAGGCCCAGAAGAAATCTGGAAGGCCGCTGGCGGTGGTGATCGAGAGCAAACCGACGAGTCAGTTTGATGCGAAGTGGGGAGGCGGATTTATTACGCCAGCGTTGCTGATCAGCCTCATGTACAGGGGAGCTTGACGCCGATCCAAAACCAAAGGATGAGATATGCCTAAGACCAGCCCGCAGGAAAACAAGACCCTTCTACTAGCGGCCTTTGACACGCTCTTCAATCAACGCGACTACGAGGCAGCCGCGCGATTTTGGGCGGAAGACTATATCCAGCACAGTGCACATATCGCGCCTGGCAGAGAAGGACTCTTTGATCTGATCCGATCATTACCGCCCGACCTGCGCTACGAGAATCAGCTGGTGATCGCCGAGGCAGATTACGCGATCGCACACGGGCGCTTCAGCAAGAATGGGCGGCCAGTCGCGTGGATAGCCGCTGACATTGTGCGCTTCGAGAACGGGGTGCTGAAAGAACATTGGGACGTTCTCCAAGATGAAGCTACGGCAGAGGAATCCAGGAGCGGCTTACCGATGTTTGGAACAGCGTTTCCGCGATGAGGATTTTGTTCGTCGCCCGAACCCGAGAGATTGGCGGTGAGGGCAGCGAAAGTGACAGTGAAAGGAGCCGAGGAGCGCGTGATGCATACAATCTCAATGATCGTTCCGGAAACCTTTCATGGCGTGATCGAAGATTGCATCAACATAGGCATTCGACAACGGCCCGGTTCCCATCTGGAGACGGTAATAGATCGGCGCGTAAAGGAGATCGATCAGCGCGTCTGGATCTGCATCCGGCCGCAAGTAGCCCTGTCTCATCCCTTCGCGGAAATATTCGGCGGCCATCTTTCTCCTTGGCATCGTCCAACGATTACGAAGAGCCGCCGCCAGATCCGGGTCAAGCTGTGCGGCCCCAAGCAGCGCCCGAATCAGCACGCCGTCTTCGCCGCGAAACGCCTTTGCCATCGTGCGCATCTGGAGCCGAATGGTCTCAAGATAGTCTCCATCCGAAGGAAAGAGAGTGTTCGGATCGACCCTGGCGACGAAAGCGTCCATCACGATCGCTGCCTTGTTGGGCCATCGCCGATAGAGGGTCATTCGCCCGACGCCCGCCTCTGCTGCGATCGCGTCCATCGTCAGAGTGCCGAATCCGTCGGACAACACCAGTTTAGCCGCGGCAGCAAGGACCTTGCGATCTATCTTCGGACTTCTTGGCCTGCCGATGTTCAAGGCCTTCGGTTGTTTCTGCTGAGACAGCATAGCGATCAACCCTGAAACAGAATCTCTGAATCCATTGTTGCATGCGGGGAATCAGATCAGTTGTGATACGGGATGTATCGTATCACAGCGGTTAACAATTCAAAGGGATCGAGAGGGTAATGATTATGGGTAAGCTCACAGGAAAAGTCGCGCTGGTGACAGGTGCATCCAAGGGTATCGGTGCAGCCATCGCGGAGTCGCTTGGCGCTGCGGGAGCCGCGGTTGCGGTGAATTACGCATCGGACAAAGCGGGTGCGGAGCGCGTGGTGGAAAAGATCAAGAAGGCAGGCGGGAAAGCATTCGCAGTCCAGGGCAGCGTTGCGAAAAACGCCGATGTCGAACGCATTTTCACTGAAACAGAGAAGACATTGGGCAAAGTGAATGTCCTGGTGAATAACGCCGGCGTGTATAAGTTCGCGCCGATCGAAGCATTCACTGATGAAGACTTCGATTGGATGTTCAATACGAACGTGCGCGGTCTGCTGCGGACCACGCAGGAGGCGGTCAAGGCCTTCGGCGACAGCGGCGGCGTCATCATTAACACAGGTTCCGTCGTCAGCCACATGCACCCCGCGTACAGTTCGATCTATACGGCAACCAAAGGCGCCGTAGACACGATCACCGGTGTACTCGCCCGTGAACTGGGTCCGCGCGGCATCCGGGTGAACTCAATCAATCCCGGCTTAGTGATGACGGAGGGCATTAAGACCATTGGAATGCACGAGGGTGAGTTCTACGAGAAGATCAAGGCTGACACTCCGCTCGGTCGCGTCGGATCGCCCGACGACTACGGCGCGGTGGCCGTCTTCCTGGCTTCCGATGACTCGCACTGGGTCACCGGCGAGGCGTTGAAAGTGTCTGGCGGCAATCGTTGAGAGGTGTGCAACCGAGATGGGTGGGTGCACCTTCACCTGCTCAACTTTGCTTACACGCTTCCACAGCAGAAATGAGAAATCAAATGGCAAATCAAGTCGTAATTGTTACGGGCGCTCTCGCAGGTATTGGCAGGGCTATCGCTGAAGCGTTTGCGAAGAATGGGGCAAGCGTCGTCGTCTCTGGACGCGATGAGGCCAGGGGGCACGCCTTAGAGAAGGATCTCAAGGAACTCGGCTCTGAAGCCACGTTCATTCGTGCGGACGTCCGGTACGACGATGAAGTCAAGAATCTAGTGGACGAGACAGTGAAAAAGTATGGTCGTCTTGATGTTGCCGTGAATAACGCCGGAACCGAAGGGAAACGAGGCCTCATCACCGATCAGACCGCAGAGACATACGCCGCTACGTTCGATACGAACGTTCTCGGCACGATGCTCAGCCTGAAGCACGAACTCCGCATTATGGCTACCCAGAAGTCAGGAAGCATCATCAATATATCTTCGACCATGGGCCGAGCGGGCGCCGCCGGCGCATCGCTCTATGTCGCGAGCAAACACGCTGTCGAAGGCCTGACCAAGTCGGCGGCTTTGGAGGGCGCGCCTTCGAATGTACGCGTGAACATCATTGCTCCGGGGGCAACGGATACCGACATGATCGGCCGGTTTGCGGGTTCCGACGAAGTCATGCAGCGAATGATCGACAGGGTGCCCCTAAAACGACTGGCGACTCCGCAGGAAGTTGCCAATGCAGTTCTCTTTATCGGGTCCGACAAAGCATCCTTCATCACTGGCGCGTCGCTTCTGGTAGATGGCGGCAAGCTTGCACAATAGCGCTACCGGCCCGGCTGTCAACTTTGGTACATCGTTTCGACCGAATGATAGTCGGTGACGCGATCTGCTTCGAACTCGCATAGGAAAAATCATGAAAAGCTCTACCATTACAGATGTCCGACGAACCGAGGATGTGTTGATGAATCCGATCAACCTCGGTGCCGTGGAGCTAAGGCATCGAGTAATCATGGCGCCGCTCACCCGCGCGCGCGCAACATGGCCCGGCCTCTTCCCCAACGACCTGATGGCCATCTATTACGAGCAGCTCGCTTCAGACGGTGGTCTGGTCATGGGGAGGTCACCAACATTTCGCAATAGGCGATTGGACGGTACTGTACCCCCGGCTTATTTACACACGAGCAGGTCGAAGCCTGGAACGGGGTTCTCAAGAGAGTCCATGCAAAAGGCGGCTTGATGCTGGCGCAGCTCCGGCATACGGGCAGAGCCTCGCACATCAGCATGCGCGAGGGCGCTGAGCCGATGAGCGCATCGGTCAATCCATCTTATTGGCAACTCGAAACCCAGCTTGTCTCCACTCAAGCAGGGTGGGTACAGCCCTCACCCCAACGACCACTCACCGTCCGTGAGATCAAGCAATCGTCAATGACTATGCCGCGGCGGCGAGGCGCGCCGAAGTAGACCGGGTTCGATGGCATCGAGGTGCATGCAGCGAATGGATACTTGATCGATCAGTTTCTTAAGGGCGGTACAAACCAGCGAACCGATCGATACGGCGGCTCCATTGAGGGATCGTATGCGACTTCTCACTGAAGTCGTTGAGGCGGTCCCGATGATATGGCTGAGCAACCGGATCGAGGGTGGGTACATCGGAACTCGGCTAGGTTCCAGTGAACTGCCAAGCTAGGACACTGCCGCCGCAAAGCAGCAATCTGTTTGAAATCCCAGACAACTCCCTTACCCATGTCTATCAAAGATGATTGATCTTCCTGCAGCTGCGGGCGGAGGAGAGCATGCAAAACGGAAGCGTGATACGGAGGTCTCGCAAGAAGCATTCGGACATTTGGCAGTTTCGCTGGTGGGAACGGACACATGAAGGAAACAAAATCTACAGACGAAGAATGATCGGAACGACTGATCAGATCCCAGACTTCGAAGCTGCTCGCAAGGCGGCGCGCCTTCTTGTACCCGACTTGAATGCGAAGTGCGCAACACTTGGAACCTCTTCGATGACCGTCGCTCAACTTTGTAGCCATTTTGATTCACGCGAGTTGTGCGTGGGCAACACGTGGCGCTGCTACTCGACCAAGAGCATCTATAAGGTGTACCTGAAGCGTTGGATCATCCCGCGATGGAATGATTACCTCTTGAGCGATATCAGGACTATCGAGGTCGAATCGTGGCTTCGCGGTCTTCCAGTCGCACGGAGCACTTGCGCAAAGATCCGCAACGTCATGTCGGTTCTCTTCAATCACGCGTGCCGGTACGAGTTCTTTGATCGCAATCCGATTAAGCTTGTCCGTCAGAGCTCGAAGCGGCGATCTCCACCGGTGGTACTGACTCCAGGGGAGATCAGAACGCTTTTGGAAGGATTGAAACTCCGCGAGAGAACGCTGGTATTCATTGCTGCGTCCACCGGCATACGCCAAAGCGAATTGTTTGCTTTGAAGTGGAGCGATATCGATCTCTCCGCAGGAACGATGAACGTGGCCCGTTCTATCGTTCACGGATTTGTGGGACCCTGCAAAACCGAGTCATCACAAAAACCTGTTCCTCTCCACCCCTTGGTTTGTGATGCTCTCGTGAAATGGAGATCGCAATCGTCATATCGCAAACCGGGAGATTGGGCCTTTGCCAGCCGACACACCGATGGAAAGTTGCCGTATTGGGGACAATCGATTCTGCACAAGTATCTAAGGCCGGCGGCACGGGAGCTTGGAATCGAGAAGCGTTTTGGGTGGCACACGTTCCGTCACACATACTCCACCCTTTTGAGGAGCGTTGGCACGGAGTTCAAAGTCATGCAGGAGCTTCTTCGGCACTCAACGATTCGATCGACGCTGGATGTCTACACCCAGGCCGTCACGTCCGCCAAACAGAGTGCCCAAGCCGCTGTGATGGCGCTGGTCTTTCCTTCTCAATGAACTCAGCAAGTACGAACGATATATCAGGATGCGGCGGATTTTTGGGTGCAATTTGGGTGCAAAATGCACCCAATTTGCACCCAATTCCGCTAGTTTTCACCGCCAAAATCATCCCGCAACTCTTTTGGAATGTATGGCGGGGACGACGGGGCTCGAACCCGCGACCTCTGCCGTGACAGTAACTTATTGGAATCAGGGGGAACGGATGGCTCCTTTCAGCGCCCTGAGAAACAGTTGGGAACCCTTATTGCACCCTTATCGCACCCACGACCTCTGCCCTGTAGACCTCTGCCCAAATCCGATTTGGTGAATCGATGAGCCTGATTTTATGGACGAACGCGGAGGATCGTCTTTCCGCTAATTCGCTCGGTCCGGTTGAAAGCCTCAACAGCATCGTCAAGGGCAGCCACGTTGCCAATGTTTGTCCGCAGTCGCCCCCGCCGTACCCGTTGGACGAGCTCACTCAGTTGGGCGCGATCGGGCTCGACTACGAAGTCGACAGCCCGCCCGGCAGCGGGCCGCGCCTCGGTCGGGCCAGTGATCGTCACCAGCGTTCCCCCGGCGCGAATCACGCCCGCAGACCGCTTCACGATGTCGCCACCGATGACGTCGAAAACCAGATCGACTTCGCCGACGCTTTCCAGGGCGTCGTTATCGAGATCGACGAACTCCTGTGCACCGAAGTCGAGAGCCGTCTGACGGGCGCCAGCACGCCCAGTGCCGATGACGTACGCGCCTGCCTCACGCGCGAGCTGGCTCGCCATTGAACCGACTACGCCGGCCGCACCGTGCACGAGGACGCTCTGTCCCGCCTTAAGGCAGCCATGCTCGAACAGCCCCTGCCACGCGGTAAGGCCCGGCATCACTAGGGCAGCACCCACCGTGAAGTCGACGTCGCCTGGCAGCGGTGCGAGGTTGCGTGCCTCGACGGCGACATACTCCGCCAATGTGCCGTCGCGATACCAATCGGTGAGGCCGAACACCCGCTGTCCAATCGACAAACCGGTTGTGCCATAACCTAGGGCGGTGACTACTCCGGCCAGTTCGTGCCCGGGGATGGATGGCGTCCGATCACGGCCGGCGCGATCGATCCAGGTCGAAGGCCACGTCAGCTCATCCCCGGTGAATCCGCCCGCATGGATCTGAACAACGACGTCGTTTATCACAGCCTGCGGTTCTGGTCGCTCCACCAGTTTCACCCCGGTTGTTCCCCCAGCCTTGTCCGTAGCCACTATCGCCCTCACAAGTCGTCTCCTTGGTTAGGTTTCTTGCAGTGCATTCGAGAGGAACGAATCGGAGCCCTTCGGCACGCAATAGAGATCAGATCATATTCGAACCAGCGCAACCCGATCTATTTGATTGCGGAAGAATCGTTCTTCAGGCCAGAGAACAGAGCGGTCGAGGAGAAGAGTCTGTGCCCCTCTTTGAGCGAGCAATCGGTATCCGTGATCGTCTCGCCCAGAAATACCCCGAGGTCTATACGCCGGTCCTGGCCATGACCGTCAACGATGTTGCCGCTCATTATCAGCGATACGGGCTCTACGAGGATGGGTTGAAGTGGTGCCAGACAGCCGAATCCCTCATGCGCTCGCTTTGGGACGCGAATCCCGGAATGCATGGAGACACAATAGCCCGTGTCATGGGCCTTAAGGCTAAGCTCTGGCTCCAGACACAACGCCCCACAAACCAGGCCTGCGCGTTTCTCCGCGAGGGTATGACAATGGCGATTGAACCCGGTCTGCGCAGAACCATTCAGTCGGTGATTCAGCAGTTCTGTGAAGAATCCGCTCCACCGGGTCCACAGAGACCAAGTCCTGAGTGAGCCCCCTTTTCCGGTTGCTACCGGAACCTATCAACTGTCAGTTGATGGAATAGCGATTGGAAATCCCAAGGCGATCAGCGTCTCGATCCACCAGACACGCTTCAATGAGTGCCATGCTCGGGACCGGACTCAGCGCATTTGCGCAGGCTGCGCCCACACAATGAATGGGCGCCAAAGCTCACCCTGTCAGATCGTCACTACCCTTCGTTTCATCGGGTTATCTCTTGGAATCCTTGTGATGCTGTTAGTTACTCCGAAGCGTGCCGTTGGATAAGTTGAGCCACAGCATCGGGCTGCTCGTCGGCAACAAAATGTGCGCTGTTCTCGATGACTTCGATCTCAACGCTTGCGCACCCATGCGCCCGCAGCGCGTTGGCGAAGCTTGGCATGAGAGTCTCGAAAGGCGAGTTTTTTCCTGGAGCCAGCAGCAGTGGTACGCTGAGGGCGCCTCGTTGCGTCGCATTGAATTTCTCATCCGCCGGAAAGGCCCGATAGATCTCCAGCGCTGGACGCAAGTGTTCAGGAGCGGCATAGGCTCGGGCGTCGCGCGCGACATCCTCATCGCTAAAGGTTTCGGGATCAAGAAAATGGCGCAAATAGATGGCTTCGCGGCCCGCAAGGAGTTGTTCCGGCAGGCCCGGCGTTTGCTGAAAACTGATATGCCAGGTGATGGGATTCGCTTTGATCGCATCCCACGGCCCAAGGCCGGGCAGAGGCGTGTCAAGCATCATCGCTCCTCGGATCGTCTCCGAATAACGCCTGGCGAAGGCATATGCAACCATACCTCCGATATCGTGCCCGACTATGTAAACGTGCTCCAAATGCAGTCGTTCGGCAAGTTGGTGAACGTCCTCTGCCATATTCGCAGCGTCGTACCCACCAACTGTGGCAGCCGAGCCGCCTATGCCGCGCAGGTCCACCGCCACCACGGTGAACCGCTTCGCCAACGGCGGCATGACGCGGTGATACGCGTACCAATCTTCGGGAAAACCCTGCAGCAATAAGATGGCGGGTCCGGTGCCGCCGCGCACGTAGTGCAGGGTTGTTCCGTTCACTTGTGCGGTATCGGAGACGGAATCACTTCCCAGCGCCGCTACCTCAAGGTCAGTCATCTGCAGGGGCGCTGATTGGCCATGAATGGCGACGCATGCGGCCGCTACAAAAATCACCAGCGCATTCCATGTCCCCGGTCCGTAATTCTTCGCGAACCGGAAGCCGCTTTTCCGGCCTGGAACTCTGGAGCATTGCGCCGCGCCGCTTGTCATCGTGAAGTCTCGCAATTGGTATCGGCGGCGGGGTCATTGAAAAAGCCGTGAGGCGTGCGGTTTAACACGCCTCACTGGCTCATCTTCTCAACCGCGGTTGCCGTGTGTGCGGAATTGAAAGCAGCAGAAATCAGGAACATGTGCAAGGGATCGAACGTCCCTATTTCTGGAGTAGGGTGGGGACAAGTTTCGGCAAATGGTGGATGCAAACACCGGCGGGCAAAATGGATGCCGGGTGTGTACGGGCGACATCTGCGGCCGACTCGCCTATGCTTTCCTCGACAGGTGTCAACAGAATGGCATGGATCTTGCCCGCATCCGGCCCGCTCATCACAGTTCCCATGCCTGAGATTTGTCCGCGCTCATTGATGTTGCTGGCCGCGATTATGAAGAGGTTGGAATCCTTGGAAATTAAAGAGTTAAGGTCGGTCAACACACCGTCTTGCCAAATGAAGCCATGGGACCAGCCCTGGGAGTTGAATGTGCTTCCCACCACCTGGGTCCGGTTGTTGATGCCAGTGGCAAAGGCGGCACCATCTCCCGGCAGAATGCCGAGGCTTGTGGGTGCGCCGCGTGCGCCGTCCAGCCAAACAGTGGGAAAGATGGTTGTGCGGTCCGGGCTCGTGACATACCCAACAGCCTGGCCGTGGTCATTGATGGCATAGGCGTCATTTCCAGTGGGTCCAAGGCCTGGAAGCTCGACGGCAGTGTCGTTCTCCCACAATACCGCGTGGATCGCTATGTTGGAGCAGGTTCCCGAGGAGCCTACGGCCTGGCCTCGATCGTTGATGCCTTGGACGAAGCCGTCTGGGTCTCGATCCACCGTTGGAAGAGTTCGGACTTCGCCTCTATCCCAGAGCACCGGCGAAATAATCTTTCCAGGCTTGCTGGGGGGGCATCCGGGGTCCTGGACCTTCGTTTCTGCAATGCCCACGATCTGTCCGTGGTTATTGATAGCACTGGCCTGCCCGTTATTTCCGCCCAGCGTTGGGAGAGCCACGATGTGTCCGTGTCGCCAAAGAAACGGAAGACATGTACGGTTTGTGTGGAAGCCGCAAAAGTCTTCACCGTCTGGATCTGGAACAGATGTTTCGGCCATACCGACAGCTTCCCCACGATCATTGATCCCGCCATAGTTGGTCCAGCTGTTCTTTCCTCCAAGCGTGCCGAGGTCGATGTTGGTTCCGTAGATGCTTATTACCGCGCGGCCACTCAAAATGGTCGTGGAGGTCGAAGTGATGGGGGGGGTTAAAACCCCATCCATGTTCTCTGCCCAGCCCAGATTATTGAGGCCCATGACCATGTTGAAGTTGTCCGAGTTCTTGTTAGCGCCCAAATCGGTAATCTTGTAGTTCTGTTGAGCGAACGCACTGCCGGAGCAGGCCAGAGCAATGGTCGTAACCGGCGGTATCCATAACTTTCCCAACTGCCTGAACATGTTCAAATCTCCCTCTTTCCTCGGTAAAGTCCGAGTGCCGGGATGACAGGCGATCTAACTCAGATGTCACTCGGCGCTCTGACAGTTAGCGTGCATTTGACGGCAGAAGTGGCGCACAACCTCATCAATCACTTCGGAGTGAGAACTGCATAGTGGTGTTCCACATTCACAACCATCGCGTCGGGCTGCGGGCTCAACACCTCAATGCCCGAAAACGAGTGGCGAACCAACATCCTCGTTCACCTATCCCAAGACGGCGGGAGCGACCGTTTCTCGTGTTCAGAACCTAGCTCAACGGAGTGGATAAGCCAGCCCTAATCTGCTGGGCGTTCGAGAAATGCGATGAGCCGAGGGTTTCGTGCGCCCAGCCGCGGAATGGCGATTCGGAGCGTAGGCTAGAATGCTATTCATGAATCGGGAGAATGCCCTGAACTTGCGGTCGTTCTGGCAAGTTCAGATCATTGGGTGGAGCTGCTATTACGTTTTCCACCTTCTGGAAATGATTCATGCGTTCTTTACGAAGCGTGCGTTCTTCGTCGAAGAGACGGTGCCCGTCTTCTTCATGTTCCTGGGCAGTTTTGTCCTGCGCTCATTTTGCCGTTGGCTGCTGCGGCAATCGCGGTCCTGGATCGCTTATGAATTGAAATCAGCCGCGGCGGCGATGGTGATATCCGTTCCCGTCACTTGCTCAACCGGCCTCATTTTGCAGAATTTGAATCATGTTCCCTGGCATGCATTGGTCGCGGTTTGGGCGTGGTCGTTTTTCATGCTCTTCATGTGGTGCAGCCTGTACTTCAGCATTAAGCAATGGCAGCAATCGAGCATGGAGAAGGAGCGGCTACTGCGCGCCGAGTCTGCGCTCAGAGAAGCGCACCTGCTTGCGCTTCGCTATCAATTGAATCCACACTTCCTATTCAATTCGCTCAATGCTGTCTCCACTCTCATACTCGATGGAAATGCGCCTGCGGCCACGCGGATGCTGGCGCAGATAGGAGATCTCCTGCGCTCAAGCCTCGATTCCGAAGTCACCGCGGAGGTGACGCTTTCTCGGGAACTGGCCTTTACCGAAGACTACCTGGCGATCGAGCAAACAAGGCTCGGGGAAAGGCTGAGAATCGATATCGCTGTTCCATTGGAAACGAGGGATGCTCTAGTCCCGAACATGTTGCTGCAACCGCTGGTTGAGAACGCAGTCCGCTATGGCGTGGCGCCATTGATCGAAGGTGGGCGGATTGCCATCAAGAGCGCGCTCGATTCCGACAGGCTGCGAATTGTCGTCGAGAACTCCGGACGGCGTGACAGTGAGCAGAAGAATGGAAATGGAATCGGCCTGGGAAATACGGCGGAGCGCCTAAAAACGCTTTACGGAGCGAATTTCAAATTCTCGCTTGCATGGCCTGAATCCGGCGGTTGTGAGGTCGTGGTGGAATTGCCGTTGCGCAGGACTGGGAACTTGATGGAGCCTTCGCCGTGCGCGCTCTAATCGTTGACGACGAGCCTTTGGCGCGTCACGGCGTCGTTCTCAGGCTACGCAAATTCAAGGACGTCGAGATTGTCGGGGAATGCGCAGACGGGCGGTCCGCGGTGCAGAGAATTCTGGAACGATCTCCCGATGTCGTGTTCCTCGACATCCAGATGCCCGGGATGGACGGCTTTGAGGTTCTGCGGGCGTTGCCCGCAGAACGCCTGCCCGCCATAATTTTTTTAACCGCGTATCAGCAACACGTCCTGCGGGCGTTCGATGTTCATGCGCTGCATTACCTGTTAAAACCGGTTGACGACATGCGCTTCGCGGCAGCAGTCTGTCGAGCTCGTGATCTGATCCACTCCGCATTGAAGGCCGACATGGCGCAGCGGGTCATCAAAATGCTTGACCGCACCACTGATCAATTCGCGTCCCGGTTTACGGTCCAGGCTGGATCACGAATTCAAATCGTCATTGTGGACGAGGTTGACTGGATTGGAGCTGCTGGTGATTATGTTGAACTGCACTCCAACGGTCGTTCTTACCTGCTACGGGAGACGATGTCAGGACTTGAACAGAGACTCGATCCGGCAAAGTTTATCCGCATTCACCGTTCCCGAATTGTGCGGTCCAAAGGCATACTCGAGTTACAATCCATCGAGAACCGCGAGTTCACGCTGAGGCTTTCGGACGGGTCGGAGCATCGCTCGAGCCGCACCTACGCCGATCGGCTTGAGCGCTGGCTGTCATCGGAAGGGATCTGACAAGATACTCCCGCGTTCGCCGCGTCCACGTGCTCTGAGTTCGGCGGACTCGGCCTCCGCGAGGATGAGCTCCACCCCGTTCTGCTGGAATTGATCCTCGCCAAGAGGCGGGTCGAAGGTGAGGCCGCCGTTGCGGATGCTTACACTCGTATTATTCGAGTCGACTTTGCCTTTCTTGACCAGTGTATTCAGCGTTGTTCATGCTTACGGATAGGATCGGCAGCTGGCTTAGTTCAGCACCTTGTACTCCGTCTTTGCTCCAATCAGGATCGGCAGATCACGATCTGCGTCCCGCCAAAGAGCGAAGAAATCCTCAAACGCTTTCTTCGCTCTCACCTTGTCGCCGGTCAGCCCATATCCCCGCGCGACTCCCAGATATGCCAGCGCATAGTACTGTCCCCAGTTTGGATGCACCCAGGTCGCCCCCCAACTCGTCCCCTTGTTTCTGGTGATCTTCTCGAACTCCGTTGCTGCCTCCGCGCCTTTGCGCATCTTCAAATACGCCATTCCCCTCACGTAGTTGGCATCCGGATACGCCCGCTCATAGGGCGCAGCGGCGGCCATTCTATCCAGAGCGCCAGCCGCGTCGTTCCGTTCAAGAGCGGCCACCGCCTGAATCTCCGGCAGCTTTACCGCATTCCATATCGTGTCGTCCGGCTTATCTTTCGTAGCCTTCGAAGCCAGTTCCTCCGCCTTTGCAGCTTCTCCGCATAGTGCCAGTGCGAGCGCGGACTGCCCGGTCCTGTGCGCACTCCGGCAATCTCCGGCCAGCGCATCCGCACGCGTGTCGGCCTCTTCCAATTCATCGGCCACATACTGCAACCCCTGATGTCGCGCCGCGTTCGCCGCACGTTGATAGAAGATGTGCGATGCCCGTCTCTGTCCATGCATGTTCATCATCGCCGCCTGGAGGCCCAAGCCGATGTACTCATCTGGCTTGCCTGTGAACCACTGGATCTCGCGCGCAATCGCGGGCCCATCATTCTCCAGGTACGCCAGTTCCAGAAAGCGCTGATGAATCCGCGGTCCGTCGATCCCATGCGCCCGCACCTGCGCCGCTGTTCGGTCCGCGTCTCCAAATCGCCCCAGGCATAGATACGCATCCAGGACGCGGCGATATGGCGCCTCGAAATCGGGAACCAGCCGTGACGCTTCCAGTCCCTCGCGCAGCCCATCCTCGAATCGCCCCATATCGTTATAAGTGAGGGCCAGTTGGTTATGGAAGCTCCACACCCGCGGATAATTGTCCCTCACCGCAATCTCATAGGTGTCGATCTCTTTGTTCAGATCGCCGGTCGCTCGGTAGTAATAAGCCGTGATCTCCGTGCGCTCGATCTCCGACACCCGATCCACCATGCTGAACGCTTTGCGCGCGTACGCGCCGCTTCGTTCCATATCCCCGGCTTGCTCGTACACTACGCCGATTACGTAATAGGCCATAGTGAACTTCGGATCGATCGCGATCGCACGCTCGTACAGCGGAAGGGCCGCGTGATATTGTCCCTGCTTCATCACATTGAGACCCTCGCTGTAGTCCTGCAACGCCTCCAGCGATGACGTCGTCGCCTGCTCCAGCGGCTGATTGAGCTTCTGCACCGACCCGGATGATTCTCCAAGCTTGCGCCGGATGGCCGAAGCCGCCGTGCCCAGTGTCCTCAGCACATGTTCCTTGTCGACCGCCTCCGCCTGCTCACGCGCCAGCGTCCTCCCATCCTGGCAGGCAATCGCCTCCAAGGTAATCGCATACCGACTACCCAGGCTCGCGATCGAACCATCAATCGTGGCAGAGCCCCCCTCTCGCACACAGACATCTCGTGCAATCTGGCGGCTGATCGCACTCCCCGCCGGCACATTCATCAACCGGGCGTCCCGCTGTACCTTGGCATCATCCACAATGCTCAGGTACGGCGACTGTTCCAGCGCGAACGCCAATCCCTGCCTAAGCGTCCCGTTGAAGATCGGGTCCCCCGTCGCGTTCGCGAAGTCCGTCAACACAACGGCATCTTTTGACTGCAACACCGGCCCGCGATGCAGGTACCAATACGCTCCCGCTCCGCACCCCATCAAAACCACAGCCGCGAGAGCCGCCCATGCCCACGGCCGGCTCTCCTTTACCTCGATCGCCACCCTCGACCGGCTGGCCGCCACCACATCCAGTTCGCGCTCCGCAACAAGTTGCACATCCTCCGCAAACCTGTAGCCCTGCCCGGAATCGTGACAATGTACCGGTGGTCCTGCGGGCTCTCGCCCAGTGCCTTCCTTAAGAGAAAGATGTTGCGGCTCAGGTTCGCCTCTTCCACGAACGTGTCCGGCCAAACCATCTTGAGGAGGTCATCCTTGGTCACCACCTGCTTGCTGTGCCGCATCAGCACCAGCAACACCTGAAACGCCTTGGGCGCGAGCGGAACAACCTCGTCCCCCCGCAGCAGCAGGTCCTTGTCCGGAACTACCTGGAATGGCCCGAACTCGTATCGCTCAGGACTCCTTGAGTCTCCGATAGAAGCATTCGGGTCTCCGCTCGCAGCCATAGAAACACCTCGTTCCGGCGCCGCTTAAAACTCCACCGACCAGGCAGGCTGCGCCAGTCTTGGTTCCGGCAATCTCCACATTTTGTGCGGCTGACTGGGCTCAGAGCATTCGGAAGCGGCTTGGGAAAGCAACTCCAGTCCAGCGGCAGTGACCGATTCTAGCACGGTTTTCGCGCCGTCCGGCTCCGCCAGCAGTTGTCTCCCCTCGCGCCAAAAATCAATCATTTCTGCTGTTTAGCAGCGTCGCGAGAAATCATCAGAAAGAATCACGCCTCTCCCAAAGACTTCCCGGCCGCATTCCCGCAATCTCCTCCCATGCTTTCCCCGCACTCGGGACAAGCCAGGCAGGAGAAATGGCAAAGAGCACAAGGATCACGATGGAAATCGAATCCCTTGTCGTTCTGCGCGGGCGGCCGTCGCTGCAGGCGTGGTGTCCGCAATGCGGCGAAGAGACGGAGATGATCCCGCTCAACGCCGTCGGTGTCGTCTCCAACCTGCTGCCCGCCGAAGTACAGGATTGGATCGAGTCCTCGGAACTCCACCACACAGTGGCCCCCGATGGCTCTGCGCTCATCTGCCTGAACTCCCTGCTCAGGCGCGTGAGGCGGGCCACTGGAGCCGATCCGCCTCTCATTTAATCCCTGCAACGCGAATCCCAATCAATCCAAAGGAGAGAACATGAAACTCAGCAACATGGCAAAAACCCTCACCCTCAGCGCCCTCCTCGGGCTCGCTTTCACCGGGGCAGCTCACGCCGCGTCTTGCTCCAACGCAACCCTCAAGGGCACTTACTCCGATCAGGACACCGGAACCATCGTCGGTGTCGGTCCCTTCGTGGGTGTCAATCTCGACATCTTTGATGGCAAGGGCCACCTTGGCATCAGCGGAATCTCCAGCCTCAACGGCACCGTCTCCTCCGGCACGGAAACCGGCACATACCAGGTCAACCCCGACTGCACCGGCACGTACAGCGTTAGCGGTGGAGGCGTCACCATCGACGGCTTTTTCGTCATCGATCAAAACGGGAACGAGCTTCAAGTCGTCATCACCGATGCGGGGACGGTTATCAACTGCGTCGCTCGCAAGCAGTTTCCAAGCGGGGAGTAAGAGCTTGTAGCCGTACTTCTCGGAATCGCAATAGGGCGGGCTCGTCAACCCGCCCGATCGTTTCCTCTTGCAACTGAAGGCCGGAGGTTGAATAGCGCTTTTAGTCTATTAAATTCTAATGTGATATCCTTTAATAGTAGAAGGAGCTATTAAAGGATGCCGGAGACCGCCAAGACCGTGGCAATTGGTCGCTATGTCACCTCGACCCTCTCTGGCGAGCGGGTGCGGGCGTTCGTTCCCGGCCCCCTTCCTCCTGCATCCCGCGCACTCGATCTAACGCCTCTGCAGAGCATCCTGGCCGAAGCAAATCAGGCTGTCGGACGACTTGACGGCATGACGTCGGCTTTCCCCGACTTGAACCTATTCCTCTATTCCTACGTCCGCAAGGAAGCTGTTCTCTCCTCTCAAATTGAGGGAACGCAGTCCTCCCTCTCCGATCTACTGCTTTACGAGAACGAGGAAACACCCGGCGTCCCGCTGGACGACGTGGAGGAGGTCTCGAACTACGTTGCCGCTTTGAACCACGGCCTGAAACGCTTGCGCGGCGGATTTCCGATCTCGTTGCGCCTGATTCGCGAGATTCACGAGGTATTGCTGTCGAAGGGCCGGGGAAGCCATGCCCAGCCAGGCGAGTTCCGTCAAAGCCAGAACTGGATCGGGGGGACGCGGCCTGGAAACGCGGCCTATGTGCCGCCTCCACCCGAGCACGTCCTTGAATGCATGGCGGATCTGGAGTCGTTTCTCCACCGGGAGGACGGCCTTCCACTGTTGATCCGTGCCGGCTTGGCACATGCCCAGTTCGAATCCATTCACCCATTTCTTGATGGCAATGGGCGAGTGGGCCGCCTCCTCATCACGTTCATGCTCACCGAAAGACAGTTGCTACGTGAGCCTGTTCTCTACCTCAGCCTCTTTTTCAAGAAGCACCGGCATCTCTACTACGACTGCCTTAACGGAACTCGTAGCGGAGATGGCTGGAACAAGTGGCTGGACTTCTTCTTGCAGGGAGTGCGCGACACAGCCAATCAAGCCACGCAAACGGCTATCGCGATCGATAAGCTCTTCCGTGCAGACAAAGCGTCCATCGAACAATTCGGCCGCGGCGCTGCGTCAGCTCTCGCCATCTATAAGCTCGCGCAACTTAATCCGATCCTCTCGATTAAACATGCTGCCGACAAGTCGAATCTGAGCTTCCCAACGGCCTCGGCGGCTATCGAGCGATTGACAAAAGTCGGTATCTTGCAGGAATCGAGCGGCAAGCGACGTGACCGCGTGTTCGCCTATTCGAAATACATGCAGGTTTTGAATCGCGAACTCTAGCGGAATGAGGCGGTGCAGTACATCAACTCTTAGCCAGATCATAATCGGATGCGGGCAAGTAGTCCGTGTATCCGATATCGTCAAACGTGTAGAAAGTACTTCTGTCGAAGTCCGACAGGCCTATGCCTTCACGAATCCGCTTCGGCAGATCAGGGTTTGAGATGAACAATTTGCCGAACGAAACGGCATTCGCGAACCCCTTGTCGATCAGATCTGCCGCCGACTCGGGCGTGAAGCCTCCATTCGCGATCACGTTGCCCCGATAAGCCGGTCGAATCATTTCCGCCACCAGCAGCCCTGACTCAAGCGAATCCCCTTCCAACAGCGCCTTGCCGCGGATACGAGGTTCCACGACGTGAAGATATGCGAGAGAATAGCCGCTAAAATTCTTTGCCACGGCGCTGAATAGTGCTACGGGATCACTATCATGCATCTGGTTCAAGATGCTTCCCGGAGCGACGCGGACACCGATCCGGTTGCTCGGCCATACCATCAGTGAGAAGTTGCATACGATTCCCGTTCCCAACGCGAATTAGCTCTTCCCTCTCTTATCCGGGGTGCATTAGTATCGATTGCTATTGCAGCTCGAAAATTCCCCTTGAGCCCCCCTCTCATCGGACCCTCTTCGGAGATCAACTTGAAAACCGGTCCTGTGGTGTTTGCTCTTTGCATCCTGGCAAGTGTGGGCACAGGTGCGCCTTTGCCCGCCCATGCCCAGACCGAAACCGTGACCCCAATCCAGGTGCAGGCGTCCGATGCGGTAACGCCCACCGCGTTCTACTATGCCTCGCAGCCGGTGCAGGGCGGCGCCCCGGAGGCGGCGGACACGCTGCCCGCCGATCCGGCGCCGACTGGGCCGCCGCTGCCTCCTCCGCCCGGATTCTTTCGCACCGACGTGAGCAATCCGTTTGGGGCGCCCACGATGGCGACGACAGTCCAACATCCCATTTACGTGAACCAGCCACCGAGCCATTGGGGCTATCCGGGAGCGATGCTGCGGGATCTTGGCAGCAGCGAGATCATTCACACGATGGACCAGTACACCGGAAGCTACGCCGACAACCGCTATACGGTCGGCGTTTCGTATGGCCTCGGCTATCCGATTCCCGCTGGTTATACGATTGGCCGCGCGGATATCGCCGCGATGATCCATGCCGCGGCATCGGCCGGCGGACCGGGGCTGGGTCGCATGTATCACCTATTTTTCCCGCAGGGCGTGGATGTGTGCCCCGCCAGCGGGAACTGCTATTCGCCGGATAATCCCGCGACGTTTACGGCGTGCGCATGGCACAACGCGATCACCTACGGTGACATAGGGACCGTGGTGTTCACGATTGAGCCGTATCAGAATGTGCCCGGCTGCCAGGTGTCGCCCGATCATCCAGTGAACGGTGTTGTTGCCGATTCTACCGATTTCTCTTTGAGCCACGAGGTCTTCGAAACCATCAGCGATCCACTCCTGTCGGCGTGGCATGTGCGCGGCAGCGCCGGGTACGAAATTGCGGATATATGCAGCCTGTCTGTGCTGAGCAAAGACGGCAACTACTACACGAGCGACGTGCCGGTGACTCTGGGAAACAAGAACCAATACGTGGTGACGGCGGTTTACTCGAACGCGCTGCATGCGTGCACCTACGGCGAAGGAGGCCCGACCTGGTAGCGGCGCTGCCGGTCGAACGGAGATCATGATGCGATATCAGAGAAGATTGCTTACCCTCGCCCTGGCGTCCGCTGCAGCGCTCGCCACAGTTCACACAGCCGCGGGACAAACGAGCGACCCCATTCCCTTGCAGGTGCAGCCCGCCGACCAAGTGGATCCGGTCAGCACAGCCTTCCAGGCTACGGGTCCGCTGGATGCGCGCGGGAACTCGATTGTGGCTACCAGCCTGAAGCCGGGAGCAGCCGGCACCAACCAGGGAGGGCAACCTCACGGCTTCTTTCCCTCCGACCTGAGCCACAGCCCGTCGGGTGCGACGGTCAATCGCGCGCAGCTCCACGTGATCTACATCAACCAGCCGCCCAGCCACTTTGGCAACGTGGCGCAGTTCCTTTCCGACCTGGGACAGAGCGACTACATGCACATCGTGGATCAATACGTGGGCGCGCATGACCCGGGGCGCTACACGGTGGGGACATCGTTCCAGGCGACGGTGACGCTGCCTCCGGGCGCGCCGCTGCGGCTGGCCGGTATCCTGCAGATCGTGCATGCTGCTGCGTCCATCACGGGCAGCGGATACGGGCACATCTACCAATTGATGCTGCCCAAGGGCATGGATACCTGCGCGCCCTGGGGATGCTACCAACCCGACCGAGGGGCCATCGATTATTGCGGGTATCACGAGGCCGTGACGTACAACGACGCGGTGGGGCACGTGATCTTCACGGTGCAGCCTTACTCGGCCATCCACGGCTGCGAGCAGCCCCCCTACGGCACCGCGAATAACCAGGTGACGGACTCCGAGAACGCAAACCTGGCCCACGAGACGTTGGAGACGATCACCGATCCGGATGTAAATTCGTGGTACGTCGCCACTCTGGACATCCTGTACGGGCAGGAGGCTGCTGACCTGTGCCACCAGTCGGCTCTCTATCCGGATGGCTATTATTATGGGCAGGCAAAGAACATCCAGCTGAATGGGAACTGGTACACGGTTCCGGGCATGTACTCGAACCGCGACCATGCGTGCGTGTTTACCGCGCCGCATTGATGGGTCGCCAGCACTGGAGTCGTAAGCAGGTCTGAAGGCGTGCGGTTCTCGCACGCCTTCAGACTTGATGGAGATGTGCGGGGCTTCCGCTATCCTCGATTCTGGGTCCTGTCCCGCCTGGAGCGCCCTCAGCGCGCGGGCGGACGGGGCTGTTTTTATCTACCCCATGACGGGAAGGTTCCGGAAAGGATATAGACAATGCCAAAGGTGCGAGTGGCGCGGTTCGGAGTGTCGCTGGATGGGTTTGGAGCGGGCCGGAGCAGAGCCTGACAAATCCGCTGGGAGTGCGCGGGACAAGAGCTGTTTCAGTGGTTCTTCCACACGAATACATTCCGCTCCATGATCGGAAAAAAGGCGGCTCTGTTGGAGACATCGACGATGCATTCGCCGTGCGGGCTATGGAGAACTTTGGCGCGTTCATTCTGGGGCGCAATATGTTCGGGCCGGTGCGCGGGCCGTGGCCGGATGACGAGTGGAAGGGCTGGTGGGGCGACAACCCGCCGTACCATGCGCCGA
Source organism: Acidobacteria bacterium AB60 (assembly GCA_008682415.1). Lineage (GTDB taxonomy): Bacteria > Acidobacteriota > Terriglobia > Terriglobales > Acidobacteriaceae > Telmatobacter. The sequence continues at coordinate 1,037,185 of VANK01000001.1, forward strand.
CCTTTATCCTGACGCACTATGAGCGGAGCGCGAGCCGATTATCTAGTGGGCGGATCAGCGATGATTTTTTCGGTTTTCGCATATCGGGGAATGCGCTCACTGTAGCCTAGATAGCCTTCCCCACCGATGTCCTTCCGACCATTGTGATAGCACAGTCGAGCTGTAGGTCATCGTCGCCCCGTCGATCTCGCCAATCGAACGGGATTAATTGGTCCGGCTCAATAGGTGTACCTTCAAGGACAGTGCCTTTCCAGGTATAGTACGCACCAGTTGGCAGAGCAAGCCGGAACCCATTACCTACCTTTACGGATGTGGCCGATAGCAAGCGGCCAGCCGTTGTCTCTCCGTTGACCTTTGCCAGTCCGTTCTCGCGGGCGAAGGCGACGATCATTTCCGCAGCGCTTGCAGTATGCCGATCAACGAGCAGGGCGATGCGACCGTGGAAAGGCTGACGTCCCAAGCCTTCGCTCTCGAGTACCACTGGTCTTTTGGCGAGCATTGCTGGGGCGAACCGCAGCGCGAGGGGCCAGAGTGCTTTTGTGTTTGATGGAATGCGTGAGAACCGTGAGAATCCGAGCTTTTCCTGGTCCAGGTTCGCCCCCCACACGGTGCTTATCGAGGGCGAAGCCGATCGGAATTCTGCGCGGCGTGAGCAAGCTCATCACTCGAAGTGCTCCGATCCCGCCGCCAGTGCGACCCCGGAGATCTATGATCAGAGCGTCAATTTTTCCAAGCCGAGCGATCCCGTTGCTGATCTGATTGGCGACGACCACACCGACCATTCCCGGGAACATGCTTACTTCCAGGTAGCCCGGTCTGCTTCCGAGATCACGTGCCTCGACGAGCGTGGGCTCGATAAATTGCAGAAGGAAAACATCAGGTCTGACCCTTACCCGACCACAATACCCTTGACAGCGAACGGCCCTTTCATGAAGGGTCCATGCGGTCAATGGACTGTGCAGACGGGTCCGTGAGCGACTCGGCGATGATGCGCTCGTTGACAACCTGCGGCGATCGAAAAAGTGAACCCGTTCACCTTATCATCCCAGTCAGTTCGCCTCAAATGAAAACAAAGCCGATTTTGCGGCACCTTGAACGGTTGACCTGCTCTTGGGCTGAGCAGGCTCTCGCTGTAGGTGAGGACCTTGGCAAAGAGAGTGATAAGTCTGTTTTCCGGGAGTAATCCTCGAACGAACGCTTGACCGTTGCTGAATGAGCATTGAGCTCACAGCTCTCTTTCAAGTACCAGGGTAAGGTTGTCGAGGTATATGTGTCCTCTGATTCTGCTCCAGTAGGCGCTAAGAAGCACGCGCCTGAGTGCCCCAGCCGCGTAGGCAATCCTCCGTCGTGGATTTCTTTCGAGAGGGCACGCTATTTCGCTGCTTGAAGCGTGCCCACCGTGCAGCGAGCGTTTCGCGGGAGGTAGTCGACTCCGCCGCCCGCAGCCTGGATCGCACTGCGTCCCGCTACATCGACCTCACCAGAGCCGGCCAGCGCTCCGTTTGGCTGCAGGACAAGCGAAAGAGGCCCGGTGCTGTTCTGGATCTTGACAATGAATTGGCCGCCTTCCGGGACTACTGTGTACGCTTCCGAGTTGAATGACTCCCCGCATTCGAGGGTGGCGGAATCGTCGCGGAACTCGATCTTGAGTCCGCCGGGCGCCGCGTATGTGCCGTTCAGTCGCAGTCCGGGTGTCGAGTTCGCTGATTTGCTGGCCTTGCTGCCCAGGACCTGTGTCAGGAGGGCGGCCGTCTTGACGCTTTCATTTGTAGCCGGCAGTGTTCCAACTGTACATCGCTCTGTCTTGGGAACTGTCAGGGCTCTGTGAAACGTAGGGGTCGAGCTGGTGGAGGTTGTCTGCTGGTCGACTGAGAACTGCCCTCCGTTCTGATGAAGCTGATCCGCGCTGTACTCGCGTTCCTCTCCCGGGTCGAGCTGACGCTGGGTGGTGGTCGTCGTAGTCTGCATCTGGTAGGTGGTGGATGCACCACCCCCACCGGCGGGGACCTCGCCAGCAACGGCGATAGTTCGTCCCTGTCCGGACAGACTTCCATCGGCCTTGTAGGAGAGGACGAGCGGCGGAGTTGTGACAGGTATGGTTACTGAGACCTGCATGCCGGATCGTTCCACCGTGTACGTACGGGGTTCCGGGTTAAGCGTGCCGCAGAACACGTACACCATGTCCTGCCTGAAATTCAGCGAGAACCCAGGCGACGAGTAGACACCCGTGATGCGCAGGCCGGTGGGTGTTTTGCCAATGATCGCCTCCTTCATGTCACCACCCACAAGATCATTCAAGCCGACTTTCATGCCTTCTCCGAGGCATTCCATTTCGCTTCTGCCAGATTCAATACAGTGCCGCACGACCACGGAGCCGGCATCTTTCGCGTAGTGGTCACCTGCGCCGCCAGGATTGTTGGCTGCTTCCTGCTGCTGTTTCTTGGCCTCTTCGTAAGTGTGCATCTCCTCCTCGTAGTGCTTCTTCGCGCCGTCCGAGAGATTCTTCATGGCTCCGCCGTACGCAGTCGTTGCTTGTTTACCCATGAGCTGCCGGGCCCATTGGTCGGCGTCCCCCATCTCATACTTCGAGTGCAGACCCTCCAGGGACTGCGCTTCCGCCGGCGTGTGCGTCTTTGCGTATTCCTGGGTGATCTGGTAGGAGACCGTCCTGTACGCATTGATGACGGCCTGCTCGTCGGGCGTATAGGGGCTGCGGATCGACCGCGCGGATTTCATGCGGTTCACGTACTGCAGAAGCTCGGTGAACACGGCGATTTGTCTTGCCAGCGTGTCGGTTGGATCAGTTCCTTTGATCTCGCTTATCACTCGATCGGGAGAGGGCATATCGGCGAGGTAGACGGGATCCGTGGCTCTTGCAGCGGCGGTGGGTGTGGCGGATGGCACAACGGACATATCGCCGGCGCATGCGCGCAGCAATTTTTCGACTCCGGGAATCGAGCCGGGCGCATCCATCAGCACCTGTCCCTTGTTCTCAATCTTGAACCAACACCTATCCGCGCCATTCAACTTGCCGCATCTGGAGATGGTAAGGATGAAGCCGTTGGTGCACTGGTTGACGCCCAACTGCGGGGTGGAAGATGGCTGCGAGGACCCTGCCTGTGTGGCCTGCGATGAAACCGCAGCCGTGGTGCATCCCTGAAGCCTGCCGGTCATGGAACTCCACGCACTGTCCATCATGGTCACCAGGTTCCCGTTCTGCTCCTCTCTGGTACGGCACCACTGATCGGCTCGATACGGCTTGCAATTGAGGACGGTGTAAGTGATTCCGTTGGCGCAGCGGTACGGCACATTGATCTGGGGCGGGCTTTGAGCCAGCATCTGGTCCGATATCCCGGCGCCAGAAACAAGCACAATCAACGCTAAAATCGTGCGTATTGTTCGCGACATACGGCCTCCGGAAGAGCTACTGACTTATTTCTGCTTGCGCAGCGGCGGCATGAAGGTGCCGGGAGGCCCGGTCAGCGATCCGTCGTCGTGTATGTTGAAGACGGTTACAGGGGCGGGGCTGCCTTTGCAGGTGAGGGTCATCTGCCGGTCGCCGGTTTTATAGGAGCAGTTTTCGACGTCGCCCATGAAGGTGAAGTTGGCGTCGCCTCCGGAGCGCAGCTCCAGGATTACGGCACCATTTGCATCGGAGTACGTTCCGGTCATGCCCGATTTGCAGCCTGCGAATAGCACTAGGCCAATACCGGCAACCAAGAGCTTTGATTTACCTTGCATGTCATTCACGCTCTCTTTCCTGGATTGACAGATATGACGACGATTGATGCCTTGTTGAGTTCCGAATTTCGGTCCCATGTTGAATAGTTGCTAGAATGCGGGGACTGCCTTCTTGTCGATCTTCCTTTGCTGTTGTTGCGCTTGCTGCGCCTCAGCGTTGGCGACTCCGCGGATCACTGCCTCGGTTCGCATTGCCGCGTTCAGGCCCAAACCGAGGTCCCATATGTAAATCCCCAGGCTGTTGGCAATACCGCTCATGTCGCTCGGGACATCGGCCTCCACGTAGACGAATGTCTTGCACGGGTCATTGCCCGGCGCAGAGGTGACGTTTCCGAATTGGATGGCCGATGGATTGTAGAGAAAAATACTCAGAGCGCTATCCGCGCCTGCACCACCCGATAGCTGGTGGCACTTCCTGGCAAAATCGTCGGGGACGCGCTTGCCCTGGCGATCGAAGATCCATCTCAGAGTCGGGGGGTTTGCACGGGTCTCGTATGGCTCATGGATTTCAGGACCGTACTTCTGACGCAGGCTGGCTGTCAGAGCCGCCGCACTGGGAGCCTTGCCGGGCTCAAAGCTGATGATCCGGTTCACGGCGCAAACCGCCTGCTTGTTGGGAGGCAGAGTGATCAAAACATCGATCAAGTCGTCGTAGGTGTCCTGCTGGCCACTCGAGGGAATATGCAGCTTTGTGGCCAGGGGTTTGTCTCCGTTCAAACCATGAATTGTCTCCTGATGAACATCCACCTTCCCCCCACGTGTAGGGAAGTAGGCCTTCAGCAGGTTGTAGGCATCGCCGACTGGCATCCCTGGATACAAGCCGACGATATCGGGCAACCCATTGGGGCTATTCGGCGCGGCTTGCGCCAGCGAACGAGGTGGAGCAAATATCAGCGCGGCGGACGCGACGGTGAGCATGGCGGCTAAAGATGGATTGGAGATCAATCTCGGGTGCATTTCGTGGCCTCCGTTGTTTTGGGACTTCACCTCAGAGGGAGGGCTTGGCTTCTTTGGACCGCTGCAGAGATTCCCGGCGTGCCTTTTCAAGTTGCGCCTGGAGCCATTCATCGGTCACCTTGGATTCACGAACCGACAGCGGAGCGTCCCACAGTGTCACGGTGTAGTAATCGAGGATTTCTCCTTCCGCCCTTGCGTCTGGAAACTGTGCGTGAACCCCGACCCACATGCATCCTGGATTTTTGGCGGGGCTTGAGGCGGTTTTGTCTTCGTCCCCATAGGGTCGCCCATTGCGGTAAGGACCGGGTGCGGGGCAACCGTTCGGAGCGCTGTTCACCAGGGCTGGTGCAGGAGACTTTGGGTGTCCCTGCTCGTCGAACGCCCACCAGAGGTGGCTGATGAACCTGTCGTCGTTCACCGGCTGTCCCTGATAGTCGGTCGCAAAGAGTTCTTTTCCGTACTTCTTGCGCAAAGCCGACACCAGCACAGCACGATTGATGTGCTGAATCTGCGCCTTGAAGCCTATGTGCCAGATGCGCTCCTGGCTGGGCGGCCACGTCGCATCCAAATTGAGTTCGTGTGTATAGTTTTTTTGTCCGCCGCCAACCTCAATATAGTCATATTGCACGGTTACCATCCATGCCGCGTGTCCCACGACAATATTGCTGGTCGGTATGGTCACTGGCGCATTTTGCCAGATAAGACGTGTACCTGGCGCCAGTTTGGTAAGGACCTGAGTCGCCTGCTCGACCGTCATCCCGGGATGTATGCCTTGGATATCCGGCAGCCTCATCGGATCGAATGGGCCGGCAGGCTTGGATGGCGTGGCGTCTGCGTTGGGCGGCGCCCACGCCTCCTGGGAACCGCCGGCCGGCTCGCCCGCGCTTTGGGCCGGGGCTCCTTCCGCCCCGCTCGGTGGCGGCACCGCCGCGGTCCCGGCTGGGAGATTCGCGGTCGGTTGTCCCTGGGGTTGCTGCCCGGACACCGAAGGCTGCGCCTGGGGTGCTGTCTGAGGCTGCGCCGGCTGCGGCTGCCCTTGCTGCGCCAGCTTCTGTTTCAGCTTGGCCAGCTGCTGGCACGAGTTCTGATCGCCGCCCTTGCAGGCCTGCGTCAAAAACTGCAGCTTCATCTTTTCCCACGTGCTCTGCGCCTCGGCCAGTCCGGCGCACACGCCGCCAAGCACCAAAGCTAGCTGCAAACAGCAAATCGAAATGAGCCGGCAGCGAAATGTACCCATACACATGATGGAACCTCCTGTCTGCACCTGAAATCGAAGTATCCCGAACAGAAACTCAGTGGATCCCGGGCGCGCGCGCGGAGCCACCTGCCAGACCGCACCTCGCAACTCTCAGCTCACCCCACTGCCGGCGGCGAGGAATCTCTTCACGCCGTTGAATGCCAGGTACGCCGCCGCAAGCAGCGACAGGTAGGCGCCGGCTCCCACGCTGACGCCCCTCTGAATCTCAACCTGCGCCGCGTCCATTACTTCGGCCGGCACGCCGCCAACGTCGGAAACGAGACGGGCTCGCGCCATCGCCGCCACCAGCCCCAGGAACGCCAATGGCAATACTCCCCCCAGCGCGGCGCGCTTATCGGCCCACAGCGCTCCTGCATACGGTCCCGCCAGCGCCAGCCACGCCAGCAATCCATAAACTCCGGCCCCTCCCCAATCCCGCATCGACAGCGCGTCCCCCAGCCCATTCGAAGAATTCAAGAACTCCAGAACCCGCCAGAATGTGAAGTCCAGCTTTCCCATCAGTCCTGCGTCATACGTCAGCGCGTTCAAAAAGAACCAGCCCAGAACCAGCGCACCCGTGGCCGCCAGAGTGGACACTCCGAATTTGGCCACCGCAGAAGCGGCCAGCGCTGAGGCGCTCTCTCGGGCCGCATTCAACGTTCTCTCGGCCTGCTCCCTGGCAAGCTGCGTCTCCGGAATCGCCACCAGCGAAGACACCGTTCCGTCCGGGCTGAGTTCGACCTCAACATCCAGCCCAGGTTTGGGCAGCGTCAAAGAGCGCCATGCGCCGTCGAGCGAGAATGAGAACTGCTGCCCCTCCACGATCACCAGGCCGGGGCCACTTGGCGATGGATCGCGCAGAACTCTTCCGCGTTTGTTCAAGCGACCTCCTTGTGCAGACCGGGTGCGTCCGTGTTGCGAATCTCCGCTGTCGTGTGCCGGGGCTTTACCGTACACCGCCCCAAGGTGCTGCTCGGCGAACAACACACCAGGACCGAAGTACAATGGGGAGCCAGCCCTCAAACCGTTCCGGGAAGCCGCCAGGGACTGCCGGATGTTCCCGTAAGCAACGCCAAACTAATGGAGCCGTGCGCGGATGTCCTGACGGAATTCTCAAGAATTCTTAAGAAGGAGCAAGCCCTTGAAAACAAATGGGACCCTTTCTCAACCGGCGCAGAGTTCGGCTCCCCTGTGGCGGTTTGGGGAATGCCTGTTTGATGAGCTTCGCTTCGAATTGCGCGTGCGCGGCGTGGCCGTTGAACTGGAACGAAAGCCGCTGGAGGTCCTGCTTCAACTCTTGTCGAGCGGCGGAAACGTCGTTCGCAAAGAGGAATTGCTCGAAGGCGTCTGGCCCGGCGTGATGGTCGTCGACGCTTCCCTGGCAACGGCTGTGTCGAAGCTCAGAAAGGCATTAGGCGACCAGGAGATCATTCAGACCGTCTCAAAGGTCGGCTACCGGATCTGCGTTCCTGTCGAAATAGCGTTGGCGGCGTCAGTCGCTCCGCTCGCATCTTCGGAATCAATGTCGCCCGGATCTCAGGATGGACCGCAAGCCCCGGCCGCGGTTGCCTTCCGGCAGCCTTACGCGATCTCCGTCTGGGCCGCAGGATTGCTGATAGCTGCTTCAGCCTTCGTGCTCGCTGTCCGACACAACTACCGGCACCCCCCGGCGCCGCCAACCCTGGCGATTCTTCCCTTCCAGAATGTGTCCTCGGATCCGTCGCTCGAGTACCTGCGCGCGGCTTTGCCCGACCAGGTGGCGAACACGCTGAACGCGGCGCGGTCGCTCACCATCCGGCCTCTGCCGGCAGCAGCGCAGTTCTCTGGCCCGTCGGTGAACTTCCGCGAAGCGGCGCGCGCCCTGGACGTCAACCGAATGGTGACCGGGCACTACCTCCGCGCGGGCGACCAGCTTCAGGTGACCATGGAGGCCGTCGATCCCGGCGAGAACCGCGTGGTATGGCGCGAGACCGTGAATGTTCCCTCCAACAACCTGCTTGCGCTACAGCAGCAGATCGCGGGAATGACGCGCTGGCGACTGGCGCGGGCGCTGGGACTCACGGAGTTCGTTCCCGAAGCGGCTCCGCGCGCCACCAACGAAGAAGCCTACGAACTCTATTTGAAGAGCGTTGCTCTCGACTGGGGTGTCGAGCCGAATCGCCAGGGCATTGAACTGTTGCGGCGCACTGTATTGCTCGATCCAAATTACGCTCCTGCATGGGGCTTGCTGTCGTTGCGCTACTATACCGCGTCGCGCTTTGGCGGCGGAGGGCAGCAGATGCTGGAATTCTCCGATGCAGCCGCCGAACGGGAACTTGCGCTGGACCCCGACTCGCCGAACCCCGTGGCCGAGCTGACCATTCATCGCACCGAGCGCGGCGAGCTTGTCAAGGCGCATCAAACCGCGTTGGAACTGCTGCGCCGCCGGCCTGACAATCCCAACAACCACCATGTTCTCAGCTATGTGCTTCGCTACGGTGGCTCGCTCGATGAGTCGGCCCGGGAGTGCGACCTGACCATGCTGCTGGCGGCCAAGTTTGTGTGGGGCGCCTGCTCCACCACCTTTATGGAAATGGGCGACTACAAGCGGGCCCGAAGCCTTATACGCGCCGATCTTAGTTCCGAGTTCTCCAAGGCTCACGCCATCGATACCTACCTTCGTGCCGGCAACCTGGCCGAGGTGCTCAAGATTCCTGCGCCGACGACGCCCGGATGGGAAAGCTATCAGATGGTTCTGGCATGCGCCCAGCGGGCTCCCCAGCCCCAGATTCGAGCCCTCGCCGCCAACGTAAAACCTGACGATGATCCGGAAGTAGACTACTTCTTTGCCGCGCACCTCGCCTACTGTGGGCAGACTGGAGCGGCGCTACACATGTTGAAGCTGGCGATCGATCGGAATTACTGTTCCTATCCGGCAATGGACAAGGACCCGCTGTTCGACCGGCTGCGCGATCATCCCGAGTTTATGAGGATTCGGGCTGCGGGAATGATGTGCCACGATTATTTTCTTGCCAACCGCAAGCGCGCGCCCGAACGATCGAAAGACCTTCTCAGGTCTTCGCTGGAATGAGTCTGCCCGACGCTGAAGGAGCAAGTAGCCACAAATAAATTTGGGTTTCGAAGCTGCCTGAAAATCGAAGCTACGGGTCAAACGCGCCAAGACCTGCCCTGCTCGATCCGAAAGCAGCGGGGCGATAGATATCGAAAAGTCGGCTTGTCGTTACCGATTTTGGCGGATCGCGAAATAGGACTCCACGGGGCCGCACTGACCGAAGACTCCTCTCGAAGCTGCTCAGATTACCACTGGAAAAGAAAGTGGGGTTGGCTAAGATGTGCCGTCTTCCTGCGCTTGAGTCTCCAAGAGCCGTGCGTGTTGGGAGTCGATCTGACGAGGAGGTCTGGCTGCACGGTTTCTATTGATGACCAGCCGGACCAATCAACGAGCGGATTCAGCGCCTGAGGGCCTAGGAGCAAAGGCGACCGCATCTCTCCGGGCTTAGTATCGGCTTGTACCAAGCTTGGAGCAATTCCGGATTTCGGAGCACGAGCAAGCAGCAGGAGAACGATGTTCCACGAAGCGCGGGACAGAAATTGCATTTCTGCCTTCCGATCGCCGCTTGCGAGGGTGCAGCGCGGCTTCTACTGATCGGTTCGCGAGGCCGATGAGAAAGGCTTAGAAATGTGCTGGTGCCAGATCGACCATTTTCCGTTTGCCTTTTCGAGGCAAAAAGTTGCCCGCACCAAGTCGCTCAGCTTCCGGCCGTCTGGATAAGTGCCTCCACATCGAATGAGTCCAAAGGCGTAACCAACGTCATCGCTAGCAGAGATGTGCAGGTCTTCAAGTTCGAATTCGCCTTCGCCCTCAAGCTCCGGCTGCCAATCTCCCCAGCTCTCCCGGTAAGCCTCGGAGCCGTGATAGACCAATGGGGGCAAGACGTCATAGATCACAGCGTCTTTGGCATGGTGATCGAGAACTTCGCTGAGCCGGCCTTTACGGGTGTTCTCCGCCCAAAGCTCCAGAAGTTTGCGAATGTCTTCAGCGTTTTGCATATGGGATCAAGTCTAAGGCAACAGAGGCCAGCAGCGAATGCCCGACACCGTACAAAATCCGCCCTGTCGACTTGGCTTCTGTCGAGCCGATTCAGCCAACGGACTCAGTTGACAACTTTAGACCATACCGCTCCTCAGAGGTATAGCAGCTCAGTGGCAGCTCAATGTACGAGTTGACGATGCTGCGCCGATTGACGCAGAAATCGAGCGCACTCAAACCATTCAGTCAGTTACTCCGCACGGAGTGAGTCAATCGGGTTCACGTTGGCAGCGCGCATCGAGGGCATGAGACTGGCCACCAGCGTGTCGACCGCCAGGAGCAGCGCGGCGACGACGAGAGTTGCCGGAACGCGCGGCTTCAACCCGAGAGCAGCGAACTCGCGGCGCTCGCCGCCGCGAGAGATATGCCCGCACCCAGCACGAGTCATTCACTGAGGACACCTCCCGAGCTGCGGCGATGTGATCGCCAGCCTGCGTGGTTTCGTGGGGGAATTGCGAGCTCTCCTATGGTCGGCGCTTATCGGGAGAAAAGGTGAAACTCCCCTTCTGAATCCGCTGGCCAAATCACCTTCTCTTCTCCGTTCAAGGATTCTGCGATCACCGCTTCGTTGAGGAAATTGTGCTTCCTGAGGGTTTCGACGATTCGTTTTTCAGCATTCCGTCGGGGCTTGACGAAGCAAAAGATATTCAAAGTGCCGCTTCCGATGTCCCCACCATCGCAGTACCCCAGATCCGCGCTCTCCAGAAGACTGCCGAGTAGCTGTTCGAGCGCATGCTTCTTTTCGAGTTGGTCAGCCGGGTTCAGACGATCGGTCCTGTACTGAATGACCAATTGATACTCCTCGTCCTCCTCGTTTCCGCTGGGCGCGCCCTCGGCTGACACAGAGCCGGGGGTGAGTGAACCTCCGAGACCACTCGACTCCAGGTAGTCCCCGGCGAACTCGCGCCGAACAACCGAGAGATCGTTCCTGAGTCTCTCTTCCGCGATCGAAAGGCCGCGCTTCTTCAGGCGATCGATGCACTGCCATGTAGCGTCTTCTGCACTGCGCCAGAGAAAGCTCTGAAACGCGATGAGCGGCACTTCCCAATCGACCCGATGCACGTAGATGCTGGCGATGATGAGATTGTTTCGGAACGGCTCTACGCGGATACCTCTCCTCTTCATTGGCTTGATCTCGTCTATACCCTGTACAAAGACGGCCAAGCCAAATTTCACCCCAGTGGCGTCATACGGGCCGCGGCACCGTTCTGCGAACAGCCGTCTCAGGCGAAGGATCTCTGCATCGACGGCGGCTGGAACTTTCCCGCTGTACGCCATCGCAACAGGAAAGATCCAGGTTGCGTTCATCACAAGGACTGTCCTCCACAGCTCAGCGTTTCTTTTCCAAACAAACAAACTCGAACCCTATGGAAGCCACCCGCTGCCTGCCCAAGGTTCGTTATTCAACGGGCCTGGCAGGTATTCGCACAACAGGCGTTCCAGATCCAAGATATCCGATCTCGATCCTGATGCGACAGGTATGACTCTGCCGCCGCTTCCGCCCAGACCACCGAGGAACGTTCCCGAATATCGTGCGGCGGGGTTGTAGGAGATTCCCCATTTCAGGAAGTTGTCGAACCCGTCGACCAAGATATAGAGGTAGGCGGTTCGCGGCGAATTGCGCGAATTTCCATGACAAGGACAGCTGTTGTGAACGAGGACGCCGGATTCGCCCACGAAATAGTCATGGTCCTTGTCAACGGTAAAGTTGTAGACGGTTTCCTCGCGCGTCATGGGCGAGGCGGAGATGATCCGGCGCCACAGGCCGTTCGCAGTCTCCAGCAGATCGCCTGTTCGAAGCGCACCAGCCTGCAGCCATTGCCCTTTCGTGCTTCCCTCGTGTCTGACCCAGAAGGGGTGGCTTCGCGTCGGATGCAGAGCCTCTCCTTCTCCTGCGACTCGTACCTCCATCAGCTGATCGGTATGAGGCGGCGTAATGGCAGTGACGGGATTCGCTTCAAGCTTGCCGGTTCTGCGATTCCGCGAGATCACCTCATCGCCAACTTCAACCTTCTCGACTGGGACGTCGCCATGATCGGTGTGGACCGGCGTCCCGGCGGCGAAGCATAGCCCGCACGACTCCGATAACTCTTCTTCGGCTCCGCACTCCTTGGGCGCGGGTATCAGCGAAACGAGCGTTTGGGTGAACGGATCATAATCTGTCGCGAGGAAAAGAACCGACGCGGCTTCATAGAAGATGCAATTGATCTCCTTGGCCAGCGCTTCTTCACCTTCGACTGCGCCCTCCGACTCGATGTCAATCAGTTCGGCCTCTTCTGCCGCGTCATCGAGGCCGTGGGGATCAACGCGATTCACCGGATTGGCTTTTGTGTACTGATAACGATGCAGCGATTTTGGATCGAAGAGATGTCCGGCAAACGGATCCTGCGAAACGAATCTTCCCGACGAAGGGTTGTAATAGCGTGCGCGCAGGTAGTAGAAGCCGAGGTCCGAATCCCATTGCTCGCCGCGGTAGAGGAAGTTGTTCGGCGTGGAGCCGCTGACCGCAACTGAGTTGCCGAACGCATCGTATTCGTAGGTGTCTGTTACGGCGCCGGAAGCGCTGGTAAGCTCGCGAACGCTCCCCATGCCGTCGTACTGGTAGAACGCTGGCGTCCATGTTCCGTTGAGCGACTGGCTTTCGCTGATGCGCTGCAACCCATAGGTATAGGTGCGCGCGACGGCGCCGGCACCGTTCACTTCCTCCATCACCTGCGGGTAGCCGGTCGGATTAAGATCATCGACCAGATAACGCGTGACGACGCCGTTTACCGATTTGGCGACGCGATTGCCGTCGCCGTCGTAAACGAAGGTGATCGCGCCGCCGTTCGCGGACACGAGCTGATTCTGGGAATCGTAGACGAATGTTTTGCCGCCGGCCGCAGTTGCATTTCCGTTAGGATCGTACGACTCGGTAGAGAGGCGATCGTCGGCATCGAAGGTAAACGACCCTGAGCTGATTCCACTCAGCGTAGACGAGAGGGACGAGCGATTGCCCACGGGGTCGAGAGAGTAGCTCGCAGCGCCATTCTTTCCGCTCGGGGCGGAAGCAATGGTCTCGTTTGTCAACCGGTTCAGCGCATCATAGCTCCAGTTGACAGTTCGGCCACTCGACTCGAGGACGTTGACTCGATTCCCCGCCGGGTCGCGCTGGTAAATGTAGCCGCTCTGCTGCGATGCGACGCCGGAAACCCGGTTCAGCTTGTCGTAGGTGAAGATGCTCTGCAGCCCGTTTGGCAGCGTCGTCGAAGCCAGATTGCTTGCAGAGTCATACGTGTACGAGGTGGTGGTCGAGCCAGAGAGACGGTTGTCAACGACCGTGCTCAGACGATTCAGGGTGTCATAGGTATACGAAAGCGAGACGCCGCCCGCGTTCGAGGAGTTGATCGAGGTAAGATTCCCTGCCGCGTCGTAAGTGTAATTGAGGGTGCCTTCCGGTGTGATCTTGGATGTGAGCCGGTCGAGGTTGTCATAACTGTAGGTTGTTGTTCCGCTCGCGTCAGACATGGTCTGCCGCTTTCCGGTCGGCGAGTAGGTGAAGCTTACGAGCGCCTCGCCCGGCGTTGAGCGGCTCAGGAGCCGATTGAGGCTGTCATAGCTGTAAGTGGTGACAGCGCCATTGAAGTGCGTGACCGAGGTGAGATTTCCCGCCTTGTCATAGGTTCGCGTCTCCGATGACGAGCCGTCGGGGAGAGTCTTGTTCGTCGGCTCGGAGAGAAGATCATAAGCAGCCGACGTGGTGTGGCCGTTCGCGTCCATCCAGCTGGTCAGATTCTTGTCGCCGTCGAATCCGTACTGCGTGGTATTCGCAGAACCGTTCGGGCTGTTAACCTCCGTGACCTGTTTCAGCTGATTTGCGCCATCGTAGGCGAATTGGACCGAATTCCCGGCCTGGTCGGTGACCGACGTGAGATTGCCGGCGCCATTGTAGGTGTAGGCTTTTGTCGTGGAATCTGGATAGGTGGCCAGGACAGGCCGTTTGCGGGCGTCGTATTGATAGGTTGTGACGTTGCCATTCCCGTCAGTTATGGACACGAGATTACGGGCATTGTCGTAGCCGTACGTGAGGGACCCTTGAACGCCGGAGATGCTCGTCAGATTACCGGCAGCATCATAGGTGAATGCGGTCGTGTGGCTGAGCGAGTCTGTCTCGCTGAGCGTGCGCCCATCGTCATCGTAGATAAAGGTTGTCGTAGTTGCGCCGGAGGTGCCGAAGCCGATTGTGACTGAGGTCTGGCGGCCTGCGAGATCGTAGACATGCTTTGTGGTTCGGCCCGCCTGGTCAACTTCGGTGAGGACATTCCCGCGGAAATCGTAGGTCTTTGTCGCCCGGGTCCCATCCGGGTAATCGGTCTCGATTCGCCGGTTGAGAGCGTCGTACTTATAGCCGGTGACGCTGCCGCGAGCGTCGGTATCGGAAATCTTGTTTCCATTTCCGTCATACGCTGAGCTCGCGTGGCGGCTCAGTGGAGCGAAGGTATCGGTGAGGTTTCCGAAGGCGTCATAGACATAGTTCGTAGTCGCTCCCGTTTGACTCGAACTCTGCGGGGGATCGGTTGAGGAAAGCTTGTGGCCGAGGTTGTCGTAGGTGAATGACGTCGTGCGCCCCAGAGCATCGGTACGGGTCAGCGTGTTGCCATAGGCATCGTAGGTGAAGCGCGTGGCAAGTGAGGGCTGCGCGTTGATGTCGATCCCCACTCCGCCGGCCTGCAAGGTTCCATTCGAATTGAACTGATAGCTCGCAAACGTACCCAGGCTGTCGGTCACCGACTGCGGGTTGAGATTGACGTCGTAGCTGAACGAGCGGACGTTTCCATTCTCGTCAACGGTCTGCGTTGGTTCACTGTATTGATTGAAGGTTGTAGAGCGAGTGGTATTGGTGCTTGTGGCGGTCTTCGGATAAGTGGTCGAGGTCTTGTTGCCGTTCGAGTCGTACGTGTAGGTCGTGACCTGACCCATGGGATCAGTGACCGAGATCAGGTTTCGTTTCGAATCGTAGACGTTGGTCGTTGTGTGTCCCAGCGGGTCGGTCGAAGACAACGGATCGCCCGCCGCGCTGTAGACCACGCTCGCTGTGCCGACGTTCCCGCTTCCATCGGGCGGGTACGTGATGGTGGTCGTGTTGGTCTTGAGGTTGTACGAGTAGGATGTCGTCTCTCCCAGGGCATCACTGACGCTCTTCAATCGACCGTTCAGCGGCAGCCCGTTGGGGTCCGTCTCTCCCTGCGAGAAGTAACTAGTCTGAGGCAGTTGGTTGCCGTTGAAGTCTGATCCGGACAGATAGAAATGATTCGCATCATAGGTGTAGGTGGTTGGAGTCGTCTTGTTGGGATAACTCACAGAGACCAGGTTGCCGTTCTGGTCATATCCGTACTGGTAGATGTTTCCCAATGGATCGGTGATGGTGCTGATGCGGCCACTTGAATCCCTCTGGAAAGAAACCGCGATTCCGGTCGAACTGCTGATTCCGCTCGCCGTGATGTCGACACGATTGCCGTTCTTGTCGACGATTGCCTGCAGGTTGCCGCCCGCGCTGATGAGGTAGGAGGTACCTGTCGGGTCGGTGTACACGTAGGAAGACGGGGTGTAGTAGCCGCCGCCAATACACGCCCACAACGAGCCATCCGGCACCAGGAAGTCGAAGAAGTCTGCGCAACCCGGGCCGTTGGCGGAAAGGGTTCCGTGGAACCCAGGTTCTGCGGTGTAGGCCGGCACAAAATAGGGGAAGAGCCATCCGAGGTACTGCGGGGTGAGATCGAATGTCCTTCGGGCGCCGCCCAGGGTAAATGTGACGTTACCGTTCGGGTCGACGGTGAGGCCTACGGAAGTCTGCAGCTTCCATCCATAGCCGAAGTCGCCAACCGTATTCGCATTGAGGCTGTCATAGATCCGCTGGACCTTGATGGGAAGCCCATTCACGGGAACGACCAGGTCCGTAACGGTTGTTGTGAGCCTCCCAGGCTTGAGATCGCCAACCACTGTTACCAGCGCCAGGTTGTACTCCGACGCGCCACCGGTTGTCGTCGCCTGCAGAGTGATCCAATAGGTGCCATTGGCAACCGTCGTCGTGTCCCATGTCCCGATCTGGCCCGAGCCGGTTGTGTTTGAATTAAGCACCGTGATGGCGCCGGGATTGCTCGCCGGATAGACAGTCAGTAGGCCCGAGGCCAGCGTCACTCCCGAACCAACTGTGATGGGAACGATGCCGGAGACCTGCGCGCCGTAAGCAGGGCCGCCGATCCACCCGCCGGCCGTGCCGGGCTGCGGATTGACTGCAATCGTGATTTGCGCCGAAGCGCTGCCGTTCCCATCCGTCGCCGTGAGTTGAAGCTGATAGCTGCCCGGCTCATTGAAGGATGCAATCGTCGATGCCTGTTGCGGATTGGCGAACGTTGTGGCGCCTGGTCCGCTCACCTGGGTCCAGGAGTATGTGATCGTCTGCCCTTGAGGCAACGCGCTGTCGCTGGCACTGCCACTCAGTTGGACCGTGTTTGGAAGAATGACGGTATTCGGGGCAGAAACCGACACGCTGAGCGAGGCTCCCGTGCCTGTCCCCGTACCGGTTCCCGTTCCTGTCGTCGGTGCTTGCGTCCATGGCACCGAAACCTGGTTGGAGTAGGTGACCATTCCACCGATAAAGGCGACCGCCTGCACCAGAGCGGTTCCGGGGTTGGCATCCTTGTAAACGATGGTGACGTGACCGGTGCTGTCGGTGGCGCCGCTCAGCTCCAGGTTGTCAACTCCGGTCACGACGAGACTCACGTTCGTGTTCGGCACCGGATTGCCCGCGGCGTCACTGGCAAGGATCGTGAAGGACTGCTGCCCCCCGATGGGGAGAGGCTGTACCGACCCCGGAGAGATGGTCAGCGAGCCAGTGGGTGCAACGCCCGTGGGGCTGGACGCGCCTTGCGTCATGGTGAGCACGAGCTGGCCGCCACAGCACTCCGAATAATCGAGCTCATAAGGATACTTGCCTGCGGCCGGGAAGTTCACGACGACCTGGTTGCCCACGGGCGATGTTGGATCGTTATAGGCGCCCATTACAGGCAGCTGGCCGAACGGTGTAGCGGAGGGTGCATTGGTAAACGCCCCGCTCACACGCGTTGCTCCGCCACCGACGCCGAAGATGAACCCGTCGTCCGAGTAGAAGTTGAATGTCACGTTTCCGGGACCGGCGATGGTGAACTCGCCCCGGAATACGGCCTGGAACGCGCCCATGGTCCCCACACCCGCCTGATAACCGTTCCCTTGCGCTACGATCGTGCCTGTGAAGTTCCCGCTCAGGTCGGTCGTTACGTTCGTGAACGGGCGTGTGTTCACGTTCACGCCTGAGGTATTTCCAGGGATGGTCCCTGCCGGAGGATTGAAGTTGATGGTTGGGAACGTCTGAATGAATGCCGGCGTTGCCGTAGGCGGAGTATCAAAAGTCCCCGAACCGTCGGAGAGGAAGAACTCTCCTGTGACGGTGGTGGTGGAAACCTGCTGCACCGGCGCAACCCAGTTAACCGTGACGGAGTTCGACGTGATCTCCAGTCCTCCGATGCTGGCAACCGCCTGAATTGAGTCACTGCCGCTGTTCGAGCCGGTGTAGCTAAAGGATGCGGCTCCATTCGCAGCCGTCGAGCCATTGCCGCCCGTGGTGTTGGCCCCCGTCACGTTAAAGGTCACGGCGGCTCCGCCAAGAGGTGTCCCGTCCTGATTCGTGAGTGTCGCAGTGAACTGCTGTGTGGTTCCCGTCACGTACGGCGGTTGCGCGGAAGCTGCCAGGGTGAGGGTCGGATTCTGCGGGGTGGGCAGCAGTCGTACCGTCGCCGTCCCCGTCTTGGTTGGATCCGTCGTGCTGGTCGCAATGATGGTGACGGTTTGCTGCGAAGTGATGGTCTGGGGCGCGGAGTAGAGCCCGCTGCTGGTCAGCGTGCCAGGTGATCCGCTCGGCATGGACCAGGTGACCGCGGAGGTACATGATCCCGGCGAAAGTACCGCAGCGGTGAATTGTTGACTCTGTGCTCCGTAGAGATCCACCGCGGCAGGGCTTACCGCAACGTTCGACTCTGCGCCGAGCAGATAGAAGGTTGACGGCGAGCTTTCATTGCTGTATTGCGCTGAGATCCAGTCTGCTGTGCGCGCGGAATTCGAGAATCGGAATTCGTCGATCGCGCCCTGATGGAAGAAGTTGGCGCCACCGGCGTAGTAATGCTGGGCCCCGAGATACCATCCGAAACTGTCAAGCGGGAGTCCCGAAGAAAGCGTTTGTCCCGTCGACCTGCCATCGAGATACAACGCGATCTTCGCGCCATCGTTCACAGCGTCGATGCGGTGCCACCTGCCGTCGTTGATGAGGCTTGTCGTAAGCAGCGAATTGTCTCCGCCACTGTTGATCCCGGACCACATCCCCAGATCGCCGCTGTTTGTGTTCACGCCAAAGTCACCGCTGGCGTTTCCGTTCGTTGAGTCGCCGAAAAACTCCGGACGGTTCCAGTAGGTTGCGTTGCTTGTCGGGTCTGTCGTATTGGTCCAGAAACTCACGCTGAAATGGCTCTGCCCCGCAGTCATTCCCGGAGGCAAAGTGATGAAATCCGAGGTTCCGTTAAAGCTCTGGGCTCCGCCAAACTCGCCGCCTGTAATACCGGCGGGGCTGGTCACGGAAACCTTAGTTCCGTTGTTGGCGTTAGCGGTGGAATCGAAGGCGGTCGTCCCCGACGGCTCGTCCAGATGCAGGACCGCCAGATAATCGATATCCCACACGGCGGCTGGGCTTTGTTGCGGCGTGGTAACACTGGAATTTCCGTAGAACAGATAGACGGTAGTGTTTGCACTGTGCGAAAGCGTTGGGATTCTTACCCACGCGACTACCTGCCCGGTCACCGGATTGTACGACTCAAGTTCATGATCCAGCTTCGTCATCCCTGCCGGGTCGGTGCTGAAGATCATGTCGTAGCCGCTGGAACTGGCGACGTGGCCGCCGTTCGCGGCGCTCTTAAGGCCGGCATCGGCCGTACTGAACAGCAGCGGGAAGTTGATCTGGTCGGCGTTCGGCACCTTCGTGTGATCGATCACGATGGTGCGCACATAGGCATAGCCGTTTGAGGTGCACGCGCTGATAAGATTGATCGTCGCGGAGGCAGATACGCTTGGGTTAGCCGCGCTGGTAGCGGTGAGCGTAACCGTCTGCGAAGTGGTAATCGTCGACGGCGCTGTGTAGACGCCTCCGGTTGTGACCGTCCCAACCCCTGAGGGGCTCAATGACCAGGTCACGGCCGTGTTACTTGTGTTGCTCACCGTTGCCGTGAACATCTGCGACTGCCCAGCCGAGAGGGTAATGCTTGGCGGGTTCACCGTGATCGTAATCGGCGGGAGCAGCGTGACTATCGCGGACGCTGACTTGGTGGGATCGGCTTGGCTCGTGGCGGTAACGGTCACCGTTTGCTGCGCGCTGATCGCGGAGGGAGCCGTGTACACGCCGCCAGCGTTGATGCTCCCCACCCCGGTTGGCGCTATCGACCACGTCACTGCCGTGTTGCTTGTATTCGTGACTGAGGCGGTGAACACCTGGGTCTTGCTCGCATACAGGGTTGCGCTCGGCGGGTTCACCCCCACGGCCACCGGGGGCAGCAATGTCACTGTTGCCGAAGCCGACTTCGTGGGATCGGCGACACTCGTGGCCGTGACCACCACGGTCTGCTGGCTCGAAACTGTGGAAGGCGCGGTATACAACCCGGTAGCGCTGATTCCCCCAATGCTCGAGGGAGAGATACTCCACGCCACCGCAGTGTTGCTGGCATTGGCAACGTTGGCGGCAAACTGCTGGGTCTGCCCGCCATAGAGTGTGGAGCTGACAGGGCTGATCACAACCACGACCGGCGGCATCAACGTGACCGTTGACGAAGCCGACTTGGTTGGATCGGCCTGGCTCGTCGCAGTAACCGTCACCGTTTGCTGCGTGCTGATGGAGGAGGGCGCCGTATACAGGCCGCTCCCGCTGATGCTCCCAACGCCTGAGGGGCTGATCGACCACGTAACCCCCGTGTTCACAGTATTGGTGACAGCCGCGGTAAACTGCTGTGTTTGCCCTCCATAAAGAATCGCGCTCGCCGGGTTTATGGTGATACCTACCGGCGGCAGCAGCGATGGGCAGGAGGCGCTGTTGTCCTTCAGCGTCGTCGTTCCGCTAAACGTGATCGTGTCAGCGACCAGCATCACGCAGCTGCCGTTCGCATTGACCGGAGTACCGGTGTACAGCAGACCGGTGGTCGGGAAATAGAACACGCCTTGTAGCGCAGAACTTGCAGTGCCATTCACGGAACTGGCAGATTGTCCTGCGGGAATACCTCGATCCTGCCAGAAGAGGAGGCCCTGGTAGGGGCCGCTGGTCGGCGCCGTCAACTTCATTACGACAGTGCCGCTGATCGTGATCGGTTTGTAGCTGAATCCCAGTCCTGTCGTGGCGAAGAACGTGACTCCGCTTCCAGTAATCGTCGTCGAGCCGGAAAAGTTGAGACCTCCGCCCATGAGCAGATACGTTCCTGGCTGAAAGGTGACGTTGGCTCCGCTCCCGAGCACGATGCCGTTGCAGTAGGTGCCGGGGCTGAGAGTCTTATTGACGCTGCCGGTGACGCTGAAATTCGTATACGTGCAGGCACTGCTGCTGGGCCGCGTGAAGAACGAGAGAGGGTCAGCTTGATAGGCCGCGCCCGTTTGCGGTGCCGGCGATAAGGTGGAGTTCGAGGACTTGGTGTATCCGCCGACAATCTGAATCGACTTCGCCGTCAGGCCGGACGTCCCTTGCAGGTTCAGCGCGCTGCTGCTCGAAGAATCCACCATGAAGCCGCAGGCGCTCGAATTCACCACCGTCGTCCCTGTGAGGGAAACCGCGCTCCCCGCCGTCTTATTGAGCGCATAGACACACGTACTCTGCGCAGCTGCTGGGTGCGCAAAAAGCAATGACAGGAGGCCAGCAAAGATGAGCCAAACAACGGAGAAAGCAGCAGAGCTGCGCTCCGGCTGAACACGCATTGGTCGAGAGCTCTTCGCAAGGAGTAGTGCTTCCGAAACCGGCGGGGCAAGTGAGGTAGACACTTCGGCAACAGGGCAAGAGGCCTTATCGGGCGAGCTCATTTGCGATCGTTTCTCCCATCCGAACCGTAGAGTGGCTCGGCGCGTGATCACTGCATTTGTGTCGATACTGAGAATTTCGATTGATTGCGGTCGGATAAATGGAAGCGGTCGTGCTCGTACGGCAGCGAAACTCCTGCACCGGATGGAATCTCCGGAAGACTCTTCTCAAAAGATCACTGGCTGATTGCGGTAGCCGTTTGATGCGCGGAATTCACCACCCACCGAAGGAAACTCGTGGTCTCATCCTTCAGCAATCGGGAGGGTCGAATGGAAGTGGTAACAAAAGAAAACTTGAACTTCAGGATGAGCGTCGCAGACACTGCTTACGGCCCGCGATCGGTGCATCACGGAACGGCTGGGGACGCCGACCTTTATCCCATAGGTTTAGTTCGGAAAGCAAGTGAAAAGATAAACAGCTCTCTGGGCCGCGAGTCTATCACGCCGGCATACACCGGTCCGGATCCGCGCAACATCGCCGGAGTGCTCCTTGTTTCGGGACTACGTCACAGGTTAAATAATTTCCTTGCAATCCATCCCCATCTCATTGACTATCGACTTTTATCGTTTGCTTCCTAATTCTGTAAAAACGTTCCTGGCCCTGCGACCCCCCTTTTAGCATGGCGTGTCGATTGTGCGTCGCGCATCAAAGGTTACCTCGTGGCTGGCGAAGCCTCGCGCGTATGTACCACCTGATCACCGCTCGACAATAGTCGATTCTCTGAAGAGTTCCGATCGCCGCAAATCTAACGAGCCTCGTGACCTGCTCCCGCATGTAGGCATCTGCTATTCGTCATGACCCACCGGGACTGCTCCCTGCGAGTTCGAAGAGGGCAAGAAAGAACTGTCCCGTTCGACGAATGGGCCGCTCATAGCTCGATCATCTGGAACTGGTCCTTTGAGCTGCCATGGACGGGATCGGTCTGGCATTCGTAGCTAGAGCACGAACCTGCACCCCTCCCTGATCCAACCGAAGCTCGTTTCGGGTCCCAGATTTCGTGGCAGCCGCTCCCCAACTCTTTCAACTACCATCCGTGCCAGCAGCGGCATCCATGGAACTGCGAGCGCTCGACGAAGAGTCCTGTGGCGGAACAGGGCCCTTGCGACGCCTAGACTGCCAAGCGTTATTGAGGTCAGGCCAGTGCGCGCATCAAGATCGCTCGAGAGAAGTCCGATGCAACCAACGCAAATTCCTTGAGCTTCGTGGAATACAACGATCTTGAGGGTGAGAGAGCAGCTCGAGGGTGCCCTCAGCATCTTGCAAAGGGCCGAGGAACTGGATGACCACTCTCGGCACACGGCACATGTGGGTCATCGCCGATTTGATGTTCGGCGACCGCGATCCCCGCTCGGAAGTGACGATCTTGGCCGCCGACACAGCCGGAATTCGAAAGGAGCAACAGGGTTTCCAGGAGGTCGTGCCACTCCGGAGGGAACCGAATAGGTCGAGAACACATTGATCGGTTCCCCTCAGACTTCCCTGCCCTTCGTGGGAAACCCCACCCCCGTCTGTGTAGGATTGTTCTGAGCTTTTCGGGCCCGCTCAGACCCTTACGCTCGCCGGAAGAAAGCTCGCGTTCTGACGCTCAAACTGCTTAGCCACGCCATCGCGCCAGCCGTTAGCGACCGAGCGGGACATCGGATCCGGAAAGATGTCTTCTTCCTCTGACTCGATGCCGTCGAAGATGCCTTCCGCGGCGGAGCCCGGCGATGCCTTGGGAATATCGAAGCCCCGGTTCATGTCCGTATCAATGGGACCTAGGAAGACAGCGTGGACAGAGACATTCTCGGCAGCTAAAAGAGCGCGCATAGACTGGGTGAGGCTGAGGGCTGCGGCCTTCGAGATCGAATAGCTGGGAATCATCGGAAGAGGAGCAAGCGCCACAAGGGACAGATTGTTCACGAGAGCACCCTTAGCGTGCTTCAACATTGGCAGGAATGCGCGCGACACCTTATACATCCCGAAGAGGTTGACGGCAAGGGCCTGCTCGATGGCGTCCGGGGTGCTCAGGTCATCGAAGGGCGCAACGCCGGAATTGTTGATGAGAACGTCGAGGCTTAGCACAGTGCGGGCCGCCTGTTCGATCTGCTCATCGCTCGTTACGTCCAGCTTCAGAGGAGTTACGCGTTCATCGGTTATGCCTAGTGTTCCGCGTGTTCCTGCGTACACTCTCTTTGCTCCTCGCCGCAGTGCTTCTTGAACGAGCGCTTTACCGATGCCGCGGTTGGCGCCAGTGATGAGGATGGTTTTTTGAGCGATGTTCATGGTGATCTCCTGTTCTAGGTTTGGTGGGTTGCCTTTTGCTCGTCCGGCCCCGCTCTCTTCACCCCTTAAGACTGATAGAGGTGCTAAGACTCATGGAAGCCATTAGGCCCTGTCAGCGGGATCAGGGATCTGAAAAAAGTGTGCGAGAGTCCATTGCCCGTTACCTGATCGAGCACTCGGTCCGGCGGCTGACGAGCAAGAGGTCGTGAGCCATTGCACAGTCATCCTTTTGCGTTCAGATTCCGAAATGCGGCTTCTCCAGCATCCGACACTTGAACCCACTTCGGGTCTGGCGCTGCTTCGGCCACGTAATTGTCGTGCCAGTTCCACCATTTGTAAGGCGGCGTCTGAGGGTAACCCTCGGGCGAGTCCTCCCAGATTTCCTGACGGCCGAGCGGCGCCAGATCAAGGTAGCTCCACGTTGTTCCCATGGCTTCATCGCCGCGGTTATTGATGAAGTAGGTCCGAAACAGCTCGTTCTCATCATTCCGAATGAACACGTTGTGGCCGTGCCATTCATCCACGCCGAAATCCTTGTCGAAGCTGTCGGTGATGGTATACCAAGGCATTCCCCATCCCATTCGCGCCTTCAATCGTGCGATGTCTTCCTGTGGCGCCCTCGAGACATAGGCAAGCGTCGTATCGCGCGCGTTCAGATGGGACAGATGGGCAACCTGATCGGCGCCCAGGGAGCACCCGCGGCAAGCGTGTTCGGGCCAGCCGAAGACGCCCGGCTCAAAGAATGCACGATAAACGATCAATTGCCGGCGGCCTTGGAACAGATCGAGCAGGTTGACCACTCCGGTCGGTCCTTCAAACTCGTAATTTCGCCTGATCGCCATCCATGGCATGCGTCGGCGTTCGGCCGCGAGCGCGTCTCGCGAGTGGGTAAAGGCCTTTTCTTTCACAAGAAGCCTCTGCCACGCGGCCTCCCACTCCTGCGGCGACACGACCGGCGGTGTGTTCTTTGGCAGGTCACCCTTAAGCTTCTCCATGACTCTCTCCTTGGTTATTTCCATCTCATCTCTCCTTCGTGTTACGAAGCCGAGCCCGGGAAATCTCTGCGAACAGCTTTCTCATCTTTCCCATGCACATCCCCAGAAAGCCTCCGGCGCAACCGGCCCCGGTTATCACCGCTGCTGCGCTTGCAATGCAGGCTGGACACATGAGCCCTCCACCATCTCACTCGCTTAAGTGCGGCAATTCCGCTGCGTTGACATTCGGGCCACGATCACGTAGGTGACCCATCCGATGTGTGACCCTGCTTAGGCGCTTTCTCTGCCCCACCTCACAGCCGAGCGGACATCCCACGGCAATGACCAAACCATAGGACAGCGCGTTGCGACGGCCAAATACTTCTTTCATGGGGGCTCCATACCTTTGAGGTATGCTTAGCCATGGAACTGCGCCACCTACGGTACTTCGTTGCCGCAGCTGAGGAGTTGAATATCACCCAGGCTGCTGTTCGTCTGAATGTTTCTCAGCCTCCTCTTAGCCGACAAATCCGCGATCTGGAGGAGGAGATCGGCGTTGCTCTCTTCGAACGGAGAGGGAACAAGCTGAAGCTCACCAATGCCGGTGCTCGTTTCCTGGAAGAGGCGAAGAAGATTCTTCTGCATACCAGCCGGGCGGCCCACCTGGCAAAGGCGACCGCCGCGGGGCAGGCCGGACAGCTGCGGATCGCGTTCCTTAGCCCATTGGGTGGCATGTTTTTGCCGCAGGTGATACGTTCACTCCGCAAGAAATTCCCACTGATCGACGTCGACTTGCTCGAAATGGTGCCCCGAAGGCAATTAGAGGGTCTCTTGAATAATCAAGTCGATCTCGCATTTGTCGCCAAAGTCGAGGTTGAATCTGCGAGTGACTTCGGCTTTGAGACCGTGATTGAGGTTGGAGTTCAACTTGCGCTACCGCCTGACCATCGCCTCGCCGCGCGACGCAAGATCCCGTTCGCTGAGTTGGCCAAAGAACGATTCATAACTGTCAGGCGCTCGGTCGCCCCGGCAACCCACGATCTGTTTTTGCGCGTTTGTCGATCAGCAGGGATAGAACCGATTGTGGTAAAACAGGCGGACCGTGCTCAGAGCATCCTCGATCTCGTGGCAGCCGGCGTCGGAGTTGCTCTCCTTCCAGAGCATATCCGCCGCTATCAAACGGAACTGGTATGGCGCCCGGTCGTGCCTCGCCCGCCACACATTCCTATTTGCATGGTGTGGCGCAAAGATGATTCGTCCCAAGCTCTGCGTATCGTGCGCAAGATGATTCTTCAGCATTTTCGACGCGCATCCCAATCTTCCCTTACCCGAAAAACATGACGAGAACATCTTCACCATTGCGGGAATCTCGCGGCCCTGTTCTTTGTCTCAATGTGTTAAACGCACGCACTTCACAGATGTTGAAGATGTGTGTCCTTGAAGAAAGTCGGATATTTGAGCCCGTACCCGAAGACCCGGTCGATTTCAATATGAGCGACCCAAACCAGCGATAAGAGCAAAAGAGAATGATTTGAAGCGGCAAATGCGATCGCGGCGAGAAGGCACGGCGTAGCCGCGACGTGGGCGAAGTTGTAGAGAGTTGCGCCGAGGCGGGCGCTAACAAGGTATCCCAACATGAATAGATCGGGAGCGAGGAAAAGCAGCGCGAAGTCTCCCCAGTTTCCTCGGAGAGCCCTGTACGCCAGAATAGCGAGAACGAAATAAGCAAAAGCTTCACTGCGCACGAGAAGCGCCGGCTTGGTCAACATGAATTACCCTCTGGATCGGTGCTGGATCGGTATGGTAGCGAGAACCATGAGCAATCGTTCATTGAGAATGATTGCTGGAACGCTCGATCAGTTTATCGATCGTGATCGGAAGATCCCTGATGCGTATCCCAGTAGCATGGAATACCGCATTCGCCACCGCCGCAGCCGCACCGGTGATTCCCATCTCACCCATGCCCCGCGCGCCGAGCGGATTGAATTTCAGATCGGGGACATCGAGAACGCTAATATCCATCTCACCGATATCCGCATGCGCGGGCAGGTGATATTCCGACAGGTCCATATTGACGCTTCTACCATAACGAGGATCCATCTGGGCACCTTCAAACAAGGCCATGCCAATACCCCACACAGCTCCGCCGGTGAGCTGGTTGATCCCCGCCTTCTTGTTGATGACCCTTCCGACGTCATAGACGCCCACAAACCGGCGGACTCGAACTGTAAAAAGATCGGGATCGACCCCAACTTCCGCAAACACAGCCCCGAAGGAATGCGTTGAATACCGTTCAATTTCCTGGCCCGGCTTTGCTTCGGCGGTTGCTTCAACGGTCCTTCCACCTTGGCGGCCCAGAATGTCTGCGTATCTCTCCCGAGCGCCATTCCGGTCCAAGATCAATTCCCCTTCGGAAACTTTGATCTGAGCCGGTTCCGACTGATGCAATGGCGATGCCGGATCGTCGACCGCCATTTGAATGACCAGCTGCTTCACTCTTTGGGCGGCCAATTGCACAGCGGTTCCCACCGTTGCGACGGTCAGCGAGCCGCCTGAATAGATCGCCGGAGGAAGCTCTGTATCGCCTGTTCTGACATCGATTTGATCGATGCTGATTCCGAGTTCTTCCGCCGCAATTTGCGCAAGTACAGTGTAGGTTCCGGTTCCGATCTCATGCGTTGCCGAGCCCACGAATGCCTTTCCATCCGGAGATATCCGCACCACAGCTGAAGAGGCCGCCCGATAAGCGGGGTATGTAGCGGTTGCCATTCCCCAGCCGATCCATTGATTTCCTTTGCGCATACTTCGAGGAGCGTGGGGCCGGTGCTCCCATCCGAAGCGTTTAGCGCCCAACGTGTAACAGTCTCGCAACAGTTTTTGCGAATATGGCTTCTCATTCGTCTGGTCCTTCTCGGCATAGTTGCGCAGGCGGAGCTCTAGCGGGTCGATCCCGACGCGGTAAGCCACTTCGTCGACTGCGGACTCGAGCGCATAGCTCCCCGTCGCTTCTCCCGGCGCCCGCATGACCCAGGTGGGGCTTGTATCGAGGATTGCTACGCGATGGCTGGTGGCATTCGCATCGCATTTGTAGAGGTGATGCGATACCGTACCAGAATCCTCAATCAATTCGATCTGAGGTGATGCCTGAAGCACCACGTCATTTCGGATGGCGAGCAGTTCGCCCGCTTTCGTGGCGCCAATCAGTACCTTCTGTTGTGTCCTCGGCCGGCTTGCCGTAACCGTGTAGACTTCCCGTCGGTTGAGCGCGATCTTCACCGGCCTTTGAAGCATCTTGGATGCCATCACTGCCAAGGGAGAATGAGACCAGAGCGCGCCCTTTCCCCCAAATCCGCCTCCGACGAACGGTCCAAGCACCCGGATGTTTGCTTCTGGGACTCCAAACCACACCGCAATGCAGGTCCGGACAAACACGATCCACTGTGATGGCTCGTAGAGTGTAAGCCGGTCGCCCTCCCAATGTGCGATCGTCGCGTGCGGTTCCATCGGATTGTGATGCTGCACGGGGGTTGAATACATCGCTTGAACTTCCACGTCAGACCGGCTCAGTGCAGCTGCGAAATCCCCCCGTGCATAAGCGGCTGCATCTCCTCCGCTCTGGGGCGGTCGGGCTGACGCAACTTGCGCCTCGAAATCACAGAGTGCATCTTCGCTCCGGTATTCGGCTTTTACGAGAGAAGCGGCCTCTTGAGCTGCTTCCAGAGACTCAGCTACGGCAAGTCCGATGACCTGACCGCTGTAATACACGCCGTCGTCTTGGAGCATCGCGATGCGCGGAGCATCCTTCAACTCCGGATGAATGCCCTGGTTCGGCAACCGCAAGGCGTTCGATGGGGTAATGATCTCAATCAGGCCGCGAACGCTCCTGGCATCGTGTAGGTCGAAACGCCGAACTCGCCCTTTTGCGATCGTGCTCAGGACCGGTACACCATAGGCGAGGCGTTCCAACATAAAATCTGCTCCAAACTGAGCAGCCCCTGTAACCTTTGCAATTCCATCCACTCGCCAGCGCGGCTGGACCGTCATGCAACACCTCCCGCGGCAAGCAACGCGCGCATGGCGGTTCTTTTCAGAAGCGGCACCTTGTACTTGTTTCCAGCGCGTGGGACCGCGGTTTGCATCTCGAGGTCTACTGCGTCTGAAACGGCATCGACGCTCATCCTTTTTCCGATCAAAGCCCGCTCCGCTCGCAAGGCACGCCATGGTTTAGGAGCAACGGCCCCGAAGACCAGGCGAACGTCTCGGATGACACTGCCCTCAAGCGCAATGCCGGCAGCACACGAGACCAGAGCGAATGCGAAGCTCCTGCGGTCGCGAACCTTCAAGTACTCTGCTCGGTCACCGAAGGGCGACTTGGGCAGATTGATCGAAGTGATGATTTCGTCTGCTACCAGTTCTGTCTCAATATGGGGCGTATTGCC
This sequence comes from Acidobacteria bacterium AB60, assembly GCA_008682415.1. Classification (GTDB taxonomy): domain Bacteria; phylum Acidobacteriota; class Terriglobia; order Terriglobales; family Acidobacteriaceae; genus Telmatobacter. The sequence goes on from VANK01000001.1 coordinate 1,066,001, forward strand.
AGGAAGGCGATAAAAGTCATGGATCGGGATAGACCGATGCCCGCGGGGTCCTTCGACCTGAACGACTGCATCGAGAGCAGCTAGAGCCACACACATATCGGAAGGATGGACTGCGATGCAGGCCTCGCTCCCCCCAAAGATTGCATGAATTCGGTGGGCACCCTCTAAAGCAGAGCACCCGCTTCCGGGAACGCGTTTGTTGCAGGAATGAAAACCCGGATCCATGAAGTAGTAGCAACGGGTACGCTGCATCAGATTGCCGCCCGCCGTAGCCATGTTTCTCACCTGGGGAGACGCCCCGGAGAGTAGAGCCTTTGCAAGGAGCGCATAGTTCTTCCGGATCAGGGGATGATTCGCGATCTCCGTGTTTCGCACCGTGGCTCCGATCCGTACGCCCCCTTCTGGAAGCATGTCTATTTTGTCTAGCGGTAGTTTCTGAATATCGACCAATCGATCCGGTTGCTCAATGCCCTCCCGCATCAGATCAACAAGATTCGTACCGCCGCCTAGCAGACGGGTGCTAGGGTGCTCCTGAAGTACGCGGATTGCAGCGTTGATGGTCCCCGCTTGAGAAAACTGGAAGGGCCTCATGCGTCTCGCCTCTCCCGGTGTGCCGCATCCACTGCAGCCACGATGTTTACGTATGCACCGCACCGGCAGAGATTGCCGCTCATACGCTCCCGGATTTCATCGCGGGTCAATGCGTGCGAGCTCATCGGCGCAAAGTCCAATGCGCTTCCGTCACCCCGCCGCCACTCATCGAGCATTGCCACAGCCGAACAAATCTGTCCGGGCGTACAGTACCCACATTGAAATCCATCATGTTCGAGGAAAGCGATCTGCATGGGGTGGAGCTCCCGCTCATTGCCGAGACCCTCGATGGTCGTAATCTGATCGCCTACATGAGTGGCCGCGAATGACAAGCAACTGACGATACGGCGACCGTTAACCAGGACCGTACATGTTCCACATTGGCCGCGGTCGCAGCCCTTTTTGGTGCCAGTCAAACCAAAGTGTTCTCGAAGCAAATCAAGCAGGCTGGTACGTGAATCGACCGAGACTGCATGGGCCTCTCCATTCACGGTCAGGGAAACTGGAACGAGGGCTCCCTCCAATGGCGTAGCTTGATGGGGGGCAGTCAAATGCCCGCCCAGCACAGGGACTCCCAGAGCCACCGATCCGCTTAGTGCGGCGGACGTCTTCACGAATTCTCGCCGGGTAAGCTCCTCCATCTGATGGTTGAATGTGTTTGGAGTTTTTTCGGAATTCCGCATAAGCAAAGTGTCCCCCCGTCAGGCGCCGATCGCTACGACCACGTGGCGAACTGGTCATATCTCTTGGCGAACAGTTTGTCCTTCCTGGCATAGCTTCGAAGGGTTCCTGAAATTTGATTGGCTGCCCGTTTCCGATGGAGCTAATCGTCAGTCGAATTCACACGGAAGAGAAGTTCTGTTCAGATCGTCCTCTTGATCGACGTACCGAAATAAGCTTGACGGGGAAACTAGACCGGGTGGAGGAAGTACGGATATTCGCAGTCATTGGAGCTTGGTTTTGTGCGCGGTAAAATTAACCTCCCATGTCTGGCCGCCGTCGGCCGAGTAAGACTCCTCGTAGACATGGCTTGTGGGTGCGAACTCCGACCAGACAGCGCGGACCAGAACCGTTCGGCCATCGACCGTATCCGTTCCAATCAATACGCAGCGGCCGTTTTGGAAGCTTCCAATCATTGGCGGCGCTATCTTCCCAACTGCACTGTTGGCGAAGTTCATGCTCCATTGGCGGCCTTGCGGATCATAGAGGAAGACGGTCATTCCCTCCCAACGCCCTTTTGGGCCATCAGCCACGATCTCCTCCACTTGCGCGCGGCCATCCCAGATCTTGCGGACCGTTACGGTGCCCGTCAGGTGCATTGTTTCGTTCGAACCGCTTAGCGGATGGACACGTCGCACAATATCGGTCCTCCAGACACCGAGGTCGAAGTCGAAATCGCGACTGCCATCGTGCGACACGGAACTCGCCTGTTCCGTCTGAAGGGCTGTCGATCGCATCGGGCTCATGATGAACATGAGTAGGAGGCACAGCCAGATCGCCTGTGGAACCGTAGAACCGGGCCTGTCAAAACGGCGCGAAGATTGAAAGTCGCTCATGGAGGGCAGTATATTGTCGATTTCTCCGTGACCTACCAAGGAATGCAGCAGGGTTTTTCAAACAAAAATCAAACATAGGCACTTCAGATCGAGCTCGGAGAATTATCTCGGACTCGCCCTGGTGGCTGAGAACGGGGGGGGCATTCGCGCGATCAATTGGCACTTCGAAATTTAGATTGACCGCGTCGTCAAATCAAAGACGAAATTCTGCGCTTTTATGAGGCCGGTGGGCCATCGTGCGCGAAGTCCACTTGGTACCCTTCTGAGCGCCGACGGCCTCCTGACACCCTTGCGAAGGGACTGTTCGTCTTCGACGACGAGGATCCTTCTGAGGCTGAGGCCGTCAAGATGGCTTGGCATGCTGGGCTGGGATGAAAGCCTGAGCATGAGCGAAATGAATGAAATCTCATTATGCCAAGGCATTTAGTAGCGACTCTTTCAAGGGATCCGACGTCGATCCGCGCCGATGAAGCTTGGCCTAACCGGGCCCCAGAAAGAAAAATGCCGAGCATCCGTCGGCGGCATGCTCGGCGCGGAGGGCTATCTCTAAGAATTTACGGCGTCGGGAATCGGTGTATGCTTATTCTATCTCTCGGTTGAGATGGCGGCATCGACTACGGAGATGTACCCCGAACCAACGTTGCCTGTTTTCGCCATTGAAATTTCTTGTGGTGAAGTCTTGTGCGGGCGAAATTGGGCCGTTTTGACTAGCAGATCTCTTCATCCAAAGCCCATGCGACAATCCCTGCATTTCCACGTCATATACCTTGAAAACGCGATTCAGGACGTCAGGAATCGCCTCACTCGTCAGAACCTGACCACAGAAGAGGTTGAAGACCTGCACCTCCGACTTAGTCTGGCCGAGGATGCCCTTGCGCATTACAGGAGAGCCTATGCTCTTGAATTGAACTTGCCAAGTTCCGAGCCGCCCAATGAGCCTGCTAATCGCACGTCCACTCAGGATGAAGGAGCAGGTGATTCTGGACGAGGGCACAATACGAAGGGTCGTGCTTCAAACAATCGGGGTGTGGGCAGAAGAATGTTCCCGGAAACGACTAGGCATGCAGCCTTCCACCGATATTCCGTCGTTCGTTCTTGTTCACTCCGATCTGATGTTCGGTTGCATTTCATTCGACCTTTTCTGGCCCCAGCACAATGGCATCGATTGCCTTTACAAAAGGAAGGATGTCCGGTAGGTACTGTGGTCTTGGTAAAAGCGGATACCCATACCGGCCCGTATTCTTCGCTAAGCCCGACCCTCTAAATTCCCCTATTGCGAGATCGCCCTTGGCATCGTTGAGGGCAGTCACAGCCGCGCACAGTCTGCTATATTTCGCGAGTCTCGTCGGAGGATTTGAGTCTTGGTGCCACGCTAGATGCCGCTGCCTTGTCTTTTTGCCTCGAGGAAGACCGTTCCCCTAAGACGCAGCAGATGTTCCGGGCGAGACTACTGATCTCAAGCGCGGTGGTATCTTCAGAAAATGGCAGCTTTCGTAACACTTTCAGCATCGCTGTGATTTCATTTCCGGATGGGTCCGAAAAGCTCATGCTCAGGACTCGACCAAGCTGAGACGGGCTGAGAGTCTTGTTACGCGCATTTTCTTCATGGAAGACGGAGGGCAGGGCCACGTGGCTCGACAGGAGTTCAAATACAGGATTCTGGTCGTAGACGATGATCCCATCATCAGAGAAACCGCTGCACTCAGGCAATTCCGGCCTATACCAGTTGGAGAATGACGGGGTGCTCACGGCTAAGAGCACGCTGGTGGCCGGTAATCAGGGCGAGAACTGCAATAGCGATGGAACAGCTACTTCAAACGGCTACAATCTATCGGACGACAGCTGCGGCATCTTCAATGCGGCTACCGATAGAAATAACACGCCCGCGGATCTGGACCCCAACGGCTTACAGAATAATGGTGGTCCTACCCAGACCATCGCTCTGCTCTCCAAGAGCCCAGCAATAAATGCGATTCCGGCTGCCAACTGTACCGACAATCAAGGCAATCCGATCACGACGGTTCAGCGCCGCATCAAACGCCCGCAAAGCGCGGGCTGCGATATCGGCGCTTTTGAGCTGGTCCAGAACACGCCCTTCTCTTCTTCAGCGCGGAATTAGCCATCCTGACCGGCCAACCGTCCGCGGTCGGCGTCACTGCCTGGTTCTCGCTCGGTTCCACAAGCAATAGCATTCATCCGCTCACGGAAGCCGTTACGCTGCAGATTGCCAACTATACTGTGAACGTTCCGGCCGGATCTTTTCATCAGCTCTGGAACAGTCCGCAGGCTCCCTACGTCTATACGGGCATAATTAACGGCGCCAAACTGGTGGTCGGTCTTACTTCTCTGGGCAACAACAACTATCAATTCGATGCGGCCGGCTGGCCGGTGACGTTTAGCTCTGGTATTACGAATCCGGTAACCGTCTCGCTCACCATCGGCGATGACTCGGGCAGCGCACCCGTAACCGCTCTCATCAGTGCGCGTTAGTCGATGCAATTCCCGTTATCAATTGGGCGATATGCGGGGGGATTGACCCCCTCGGAGGTCGAGCGGATATACCTAGAGCGTCCCGCCGGCCAGGGTTCTCCCCCCGGATATGTGAGTCGCGCTCGCGGTGACATTGATCTTCCCCCATCGCCCAGGCCTGGCGTTTAGGCGGTGACTGTTTCCGGGATTCAGTCTGTCACGGACTTTTGGGAAAACTGAACTCACCTGTCGCATAGAACGTGTATAACGGCCAATCTCTGGCAACCACTACGCTTGTCAAGCTTTGCCGCAAGCAGTCAACAATGGGTGTCGCGTGAATCTGGCCTAATAAAACGTATTGAAAGCACCTAGTCGATCTATCGGACATCCACAGATTTACAATTCGTGTACCCCTACCCTTGTCTCCGGGCCGGGTTGACGCTATGTTCAAGGGCGTGCAATCTTGCGGATGTTCGCAAAAATTGTGAGAATGATTCGCCGGCTGAAGAATGGACTAGCCGTGGGCGTTGCCGCTCTTACGCCTGTATTGTCCAGCTACGTTCTCACCGCAGCTGAAGCCAAGGTACCATCTCGGAGCTCGCAGCTGCTCGAGCAATCCTGGGTGGTGGGTACTGAAAATCGCTCCCACATAATATGCGCGCTGTTGCAAACGCGCCAAGGATACCTATGGATCGGAACCAACAAAGGCCTGGTTCGCTTCGATGGCGTGCGTTTTACGGACTTCCTCGCCACGAAAACGCCAGGCATGAGCCGGGGCCGAACGGGGTTCGCGGCAATGTGGGAGGACAGCCAGGGCGGTATTTGGGCTGGAACGGATGCTGGGGTAACTCACTACGACGGGCAGCACTTCACGACGCTAACTACACGCGACGGCCTGCCCAGTAACTCCGTTGTCCGAATTGATGGCGATGAGACGGGGAGGGTCTGGATCTATACGCGCAACGGCGTCGGTTGCTGGAAGGAAGGAAAGCTGAGAACGATTCCATCCGAGCTCGATAAACAACCCTGGACAAGTATCATAACCGAGTTCCCACGAAACGGCGATGTATTTCACATTGGGCTCTGGCGCAGGTCTGGTGTTTCTGGCGTGGAACGCTTTGCGTATGGCCACTGGAGAAACTTTCCAATAACTTTCCAGCGCTTTATGGAGCTAGAGTCCATCTACGAAGACTCATTGCACCGCGTCTGGTTTTCAATCCGAACAGAGCCAACGATCTACTACGAGGTTACGCCCACCAACTCTCTGCAAACGTACCAAGGCATTCCGCAAAAAGCCTTCGTGTTCTTTTGCGACCGCGATGGTTTTCTCTGGCTCACGGACCACGACGCGCACACAGCCCGTTGGAAGAACGGCACAACTTATCCGATGCCAGGTTTCAGAACGCCGTATCTGACGCATGTCATTCAACGTCCAAATGGAGCGCTCTGGGCCGGCACCTTTAACACCCGCCTCTTTCTATTTAGGCCGCGGCTTATCGACGCCATTCCGATGCCGGAGTCACAGGAGGTCGGCTCCGTGTTGTTCCGTCAGAGGAACGGAACTGTATGGGCCGCTGGCGTGCAACTGGTGCGATTCACCGGAAATCAGGGTACAATCATCGCGCCTTTGGGCAAGCCTAATTTTCGTGGAATGGCTGGAGCGCTTGGGGAAGATCGTTACGGCCACCTCTTAGTTGGAATGCGCAATTACACCGGCGTGCGCGTACTCTCCGCAAACTCGCGCACGACGAATCTCAGCGTGCCGGTCACGTCGAAACACAGCAGCATCGTCCCTCTCCCTATGTACTCCAAGGTCACGGGCTTTGTTCGCGCAATCTTAATGGACGCCGCGCAAGATGAATGGTTCGGAACCACTACGGGCTTGTTTCACGCGCATGCGGGAGACACTGAGCGTGTGCCGGTTCATTTACCTGGCACAGAAATCAGATGCCTGCTGGAGGTCGCTCCCGGACAACTGTGGATCGGAACCGATAAAGGACCAGCGATATTGTGGGACGGAAAACTGGAACCATTCCCGCCGGGTTCCGCTTGGACTTCCGGTGGGGTATCGTCTTTGGTTCAAGATCAGCAAGGCACCATCTGGATCAGCAGCACCGAGAAAGGAGTCATTCGTTACCGCAACGGCAAGTTTCGCACGTTCGATGAGGAAGACGGTTTGCCGACACACGTGATCTATAGCATTTCTTGTGACCCGCAACACTTCTGGTTGCGGACGGACATGGGCCTTCTTCGCATTGCCATGGACGGTCTCCTGCGAGACACGGAACAGAAAATATCTGACCTGACGATCGCGCACTATGACACACGAGACGGTATTCCGTCCACTGAAATGGCGCCCGACGGCAATCAGGGCGTGCTCCAATTCTCAGATGGAACCAGGTGGTTCTCTTCTTTTGAGGGGATCGCGTCCATTTTGCCGGGTGTTCTGGAAGGACTCCCTTCGCGGCCACACGCCGTCATCGAAGAACATTCAATCGATTCGTCGGACCTGCTGGTTTCCGGACCGAAGGGCATCGTGGTCACTCCATCTCAGACCAGCCTGGAAATCCACTACACCGCTCTTGGTTCGTTTCGCCCCGAACAGGTAAAGTTTCGGTATCGTTTGGCAGGCATCGATGAGGGATGGGTTCCTGTTCACGACCGCCGAGCAGCCTTTTACACACACCTTCCGCCAGGTTCTTACACGTTCAGCGTGCAGGCAGCAGATGGAGACCAAAGTGAATGGGACCAGCCGGCCCAGATCGCCGTTACGGTTCTGACGCCGTTCTACAAAACGTGGTGGATGAGAACCTTACTGCTGCTCGCTCTGACATCCGCGATAGCATTTGTTATTGAGCTGCGGCGCCGTCAGATGCTGGAAGCCCAACGCATACGTCAGGCATTTATTCATCGGCTCCTCTCCTCGCAAGAAAGTGAACGCAAACGGATTGCGCATGATCTTCATGACGGATTGGGCCAGCATCTTGCACTCATCCGAACGCTCGCGCTCTTGCCTCGGAAACGGAAAAGTTCCCAGCAATCGGACGAGCATCCGGCGGTCGAATCCCCAGAGCCGCTCTCCTCCATTGCCGAGCAGGCGGCAGTCGCCATTCGTGAAGTCGAAGCTATCTGTTATGGTCTGCGCCCGTACCAGTTGGACCGGCTTGGCCTGACGAAGGCTGTGCGCTCGCTGCTGCGCAAGCTGGAAGAAGGGAACGCCCTCTTTCTTCGCAGCTCAATCGATGATATAGACGGGTTTTTTCCGCCGGAGTTGGAAATTACTTTCTATCGCATCCTGCAGGAGGCGATTAGCAATATTCTGAAGCACTCCGAGGCGAGCCGCGCGGAAATCACAGTAATCTGCGACGGCACGAGGTTGCGCTTGAGCATACAAGACAATGGCCGAGGCTTCTCGATGGCTTCTGGAGCGGCATTCGGAGGGAGCCTCGGCTTGATCGGCATCGCAGAACGGGCCGAGGCACTTGGCGGGCACGCCACAATTGAGTCCACTCAACAGAACGGAACGCGCATCGTCGTTGAAATTACTCGAGCGCGATCTAGCGATCCCCACCAGACTTAACAACGAATCTTCCTTGAAAATGGCCCCTATGCACTCTCCTCAACCCGAAGCGCCGATTACTGTTTTGATCGCGGATGATCACCCGCTGCTTCGACAGGGATTGCGCACGGCGATCACAGCCGAGTCTGACCTGCAGGTGATCGCGGAGGCGGCCAATGGCGAAGAAGCATTGCAGCAGATCGTCTCGTTGGCTCCCCATGTTGCCATCTTGGATATCGACATGCCGCGATGCGACGGCTTCGCGGTAATGCGTGAACTCAACCGGCTGGGATTGACAGTGGGCGTCATTGTTCTGACTCTACATACCGGAACGGATCTACTGGAAGAGGCGCTCGAGATTGGCGTGCGCGGTTATTTCCTGAAGAGCTCTGCGGCCATCGACATTGCAGAGGGGATCCGGCGAGTAGCCAACGGGGATAGTTACTTCAGTCGCGAGGTGCAGCAGCTGCTGCGCGAGGGAACTGTCCGGCAGCCGATCCCCGCCGAACTCGCGGGCCTGACGCCGGTAGAGGTGCGCCTCGTACAACAGATTGCAAGCGGCAAAACGTCTCGTGAGATTGCAGCTTTCCTCAACTTGAGCGCAAGAACCATTGAGAACTACCGAACCGCCATTTGCGGCAAGTTGAACCTGACCGGGCCGAATGCACTGCTGCGATATGCCCTCAGCAAACGGGCCGCGCTGCGGCGTCTGTGAAACAGCTCGGGTTACTCACAATACTAACGAATAACGCGTCCTGCGAAGATTTCGTGTAGCCCTACTCTATCCTTCATCCCCGCCATCTCTTAACCTCTCAACTGCACCGCTTCAGGGGGGTTCAGCATGTTGCACTTTTCGTCGCGCGCAGTCGTCAACAAGCGCGCTCCTATCGTTGGCGTCGGCTTGACTCTGTTATTCGCCGCCCCACTCACCTTCGCACAGACGAGCATCGCCGTAAACGACACCGCGCAGGGTCCGACTATGCAGAACCCAGCCGGGACCGGTGACGCATCCTGCACGCTAGGCGATGCCATCCTGACTGCGAACTCGTTAGCGCTCAATGGTACAGCAGTTGGTGGATGCCAACCCGTCGGCAGCGGTACGCCGTACACCGTCGAACTGACACCTCAAACCTATTCGCTCCCGAACTCACACAACTATTGGTACGGGCCGAATGCTCTGCCGCCGATCGCCACGACCATCGTCATCGAAGGGAATGGCGCTATATTGCAGATTCCCGCAAATGATCAGAACAACAATCCCATAAGCGGCCTGCGCTTCTTCTACGTGGGCGCAGACCCGAACGCGCCGGCCACGCTTGGTTTTGTCACTCCCGGCGCCGGCAACCTCACGTTGCAAAATTTGACCCTCGCGGGCGGAAGACAGGTAGGCGGTAACGGCGGCTTCCCTGCTGGTGGTGGCGCGGGAATGGGGGGCGCCATTTTTAGCCAGGGCATACTGCGGGTGGTGAATACAACAATGGAAAATAACATCGCCACGGGTGGGCTTTCCGATTCAAGTTATGCAGGCGAAGGCGCGGGCGGCGGCGGAATGGGCCAGCATGGCAACCAGCTCGGTTGGGGTGGCGGCTTTGGAGGGACATTGACCAGCTCTGTTGGCGGCCCGTTTACGGCTCTTAGCAAAGGAGCCCCCGGAAAACTTCCTAATTGGAGCGGCGGAGGAGCGGGTTTCGGGCTCACTGACAACGGAAACTCGAACGGAACGGGGGGCGGCGCTCCCGATGGCTTGGGCGGCCAGGGATCGCCCACAGGCAAAGCCGGTCATGGAAGCGGGGCTGGTGCCATTTATTATGGTCAGAATTCCGACGGATATGGCGGCGACTTCGGCGCCGGCGGACGCTATCCCGGTGGCGGCGGCGTTGGCGGAGGCGGGGGTATCAGTTACGATCCTGACGGGGTTGTCACACAAGTGGGGGGCGGCGGCTTCGGGGGCGGCAGCGGCGGCGGCTACGAAATCTCTAACGGAGCCGGATTCGGAGGTGGCTGGGCCTGTCAGGTGACCTGCTCCAACACTTACACCAGCTACGGAGGTTCTGCCTTCGGGGCCGGCGCCGGTATGGGCGGAGCGATCTTTAATCACGGCGGCAGCCTGACCGTGCTCAACAGCACTCTGAGCGGTAACTCGGCAACGGGCGGAGCAGGAACCGGCGGTTCTGGTGGCGCCGGCTTCGGCGGGGCTATCTTCAACCTGAACGGCACAGTTTCGATCAGCTTCAGTACATTAGACGCGAATTCCGTCACGGCGGGCAGCGGTGGAAGCGGTGCCTCCGGCGGAGCTGTCTACAGCGTTGGCTATAACCTCCTCACAGGGCAAGCGGCAGCGCTCCAGATTGATAACAGCATTCTGGCCGATACCACCGGTGGGCCGGATCTCGCGAGCGATCAGCCGTCCAATGTGGCTTCGGCCGCGGGCGGCGGTCAGAACGTGGCCACTGCTTCGGTCACGTTCACGGGCGCAAATATCGTGATGAATGCTGCCTACACCGGAAACGGCGCCGTCAATGGTCCGGCTCCTCTCATGACCTCTCCGCAGGTCGCTCCGCTGCAACTCAATGCGCCAGGGCTCACGCAGACCATGGCAATCGCCTCTACGAGTCCCGCCTTCCAGGCCGCGCCCTGTGACCCGAACGTAACGACCGACCAGCGCGGTGTCACGCGCCCCCAACCAGGTACGACCGCCTGCGATATCGGCGCATACGAACTTCGCCTGCAGAGTATTACCTTCAACGCAATTTCGCAACAGGTGGTCGGCGCCAAAGTTACTCTGAGCGCGACGACCAGTTCGAGTCTTCCGGTGACGTTTATATCGTTGACTCCGAACGTATGCTCGGTCAGCGGAAACTTGGCGACGGCGCTGCAGATCGGGACCTGCATGATCCAGGCCAGCCAAGCGGGAAATAGCGACTATGCTCCGGCCCAGCCGGTGACCCAAGGCTTCAGCGTTGTTGCGGCTCCAAACTTCTCGATCAAGGCGCTGCCGCCTGCCGAAACGGTGTACCGCGGCAACATTGCCGGCTTTGTGCTGGAACTCGATTCGATCAACGGCTTTTCGGGAAACGTCAAGCTAAGTTGTTCGGGGGGCCCGTCCGGATCTGTTTGCGCCGATCTGCCTCAAACCGTTTCCTTATTGAGCGGCAAAGCCTATGCCGTGTCGGGCCTCTTCTTCCCTAAGACCGCCAAGGCCGGAACCTACACCATCATGTTCACCGGTGTGTCGGGATCACTAAGGAATTCAATCACAGCAACCTTCACAGTGAAATAGGATGGTTCACCACACAATGGCGCGGACGAAGTTGTCTGCGCCATTTCCAGTTAATGAGTATTGCGCCCGGTGGAAATCGACAGGCGCCGCCGAGACAAACAGGACCACCTCCAATGTTGTTTTGGAAGCCAGAGTAACCCCACATTGTTGATCATCAGTTGGGCCCAACGCGGCTTTGCTTAGTCGTCTGCTCTTGATCTCAGGCACGAGTGGCATTTTAGCTGAAGGATGGATTGGGCTGGAGACTTTCGCGACAAACGCACCTCTCCTCAAAAAAGCCCGATAGCTGAACTTGAGAAGTGGCTATCGGGCGCGGAGAGCACTACTTGTAGAAGTGCTTGAAAGCATAGCACACCATCATTCGCACCAACTCAACCAATCTGCGAGCAGTCTGATCAGGGCCGCGAGGACGACTCGATATAGATAGTTTTGCATCTTTGGCAATGTCGCCCAGTGCCAGCGGGATACTGCTGTTGGGCAGTCAAATAATGCAATTCCCGATCTTGCTCATAGCACCTGACACAGTAGGGTCCGTCATCCGCAACAAAATAGTAGTTGACCCGTCCGACGTGTCGAATGAGAGGCTTGGGCGCTTGGCTGGCTGTGCGCACACGCCGCAAATCTGCGTTCTCATTGACTAGATTGACAACGATTGTACGCAACTCCTCGAAGTCGTCAGCAACCCTTTCATAGCTCTGTTTCAGAATGTTGTCTTTGGACAACATGACTCGGTGTCGGAAGTTTTGGACGGTCATTCCCGCTCTGGCCAGCACATGCAAAGCCCTTTCTGTTGTCGTTGCCATGCGCGAAGCATAGCACTCCTGCACTACTTGCCTTCATTCCTCTGTGCAGCCCAACGTTTCCGCTGCGCCTCTGCAATCCGCTTTCGAGCGGCTGCACTCATTCTGCGCTTCGTGGCTTTCTTTGGGGCAGGCGGGCGAGCAGTTTCTGCGAGCAAGGTTCGTACCCACTGTAGGCGATCTATTTCGGCGTCGATGCTGGAAACAATCTGGTCTAGGCTCAAGGCGAGCATTGTAACGGAGTTTGACGGGTTAGGGACACGACAGGACCCGCTTCGTTACTGCGGTTGCTCGTCCTCGTAACCGTCGTTGCTGTGAAACGGCTGATCGGTTTTGGGTAGTAAAGACTGGAAGGAGACATTTTCCATTAACTCGTTTGTGCCGTCGCATCGCACGTCAACGACGCCAAGGTTGAGGTCGATCCTGACGACCGTGCAAAAGCCGTCCATTCCTTTAACGCAGACACGTTCACCGGCAAGGGGAATGTGCATGACCACCTTTTCTCAGACTTCTCACGGCCTGTCTTCATCGTTTTTACTTTTTACTCAACTCACCCATTTTGCGTCGTCGCTTGTTGTGGGGCGGCTTCATCGCGTACCTGCTCCCGCTGGCGGCGGAGATCCTTGGGTGCTGCGATGGTCGCGGCAGTCATCCGAACAAGCGTCGCAAGGTCAGCAAGCCAGACTTTTGGGTGCGTGAGCGGCTGCACCTCCAGGTCCCATGCTCGTTGAATTCGATGATGTGTGGACGCGCTGAACAGGACTATAGGCGCTGTGGCGTACATCGCAGCAATCGCGATTGCACCCTCTGAAGGACAGTCTTCTTCCTCGGAGATACAAATAACTTGTGCCTTGCGGCCTAGTCGGAGAGCAGACGCGAAATCAGTCAGCGTCGTGCACTGCTCCACTTCATAACCAGCGGCACGAAGCACCTGAGCCCGGTGAAGAGTGTCGGGTCCAAAATGCAATACGCGAGCAGGAGCCATTGCGGAAACCCTCTGAATGATGTCAAAAGTGCGAATCACAAAGGGAAATGGGGATGGGCCAGTTACACCGATTATGGCAACATCGCGGCTCAAAATGCAATACTGTCCTGCTTGCGAGAACTGGAACTGATTTAGGCAAGTTTGCGGAACCATTGAGGGCAGGATAGAAAAAAGAAGGGGGAGGAAAGAAGATGCAGAGTTAATGCAGTATCGGGCCACGTGGGCTCGATTGCAACCATGAAATTCAATCATGAACGCAGTTTCGCGTTATACCGTCTGCCAGCGGGCAATTTTGCTTGTCTGCTCTCTAATTGCTAAAAAGGTTTGCACCGGTGCGCAAACTGAGCTTTGTGTTGTGTAGGTATGTTCATTGGAATTCAGCCTACTACCACTATTGATCAGGTAGTAACGGGGTAGAATCCTAGTTCTGCCGCTGCTCGCGTTGACGCTTGATTTCCATTCGCAGCTTGGCGCTCTGCACCCTGGTTTGCTCGGACTCGGCTCGCAATTGCCGCGATTGCTCCTGAATTCTTTGCGACGCGGCACAGTTTGCCCGGGTGAGCGCAATCAGGTCAGCTAGTTCATCCAGCCATACCCGAGGCTGCGTAAACGCCGGTACCACCAGCCCGACGTTCTGGGGCGGGGAGAATGGAACCACCTCACAGAACTGAACGATGGGTGCCGCCGAAAGAGCGTGGACGATGGCTACAGCTTTTTCTGCGTCTGGTTCCTCGCTGATGCAGACGACATCGGCATTTTGTCCCGCTTTGAACCACTCCACCATCTCTGGCACAGTTCTGCATTCGTCCACTTCGTAACCGGCCCCACGCAGAACGCGTGCGCGGAAGCAGGTATCGACACCGAAGTAGAGAGCGTGGGCGGCTGCCATTTGGGACTCCATTTTGAGCGATTGTGCTGCCAACATTGTCCTTCAGGGCAACCATTTTCGGCAACTATGGTTTTCCCCAGTGGGTGTTGAATTTCAGTGGCTTTTGTATATTCGGATTTTTTATCCCACAAACCTCCCAGCTGTGAACACCTCGCATCAACTTCCTCAGAGAGGTTCACATGACTCTCAGGTCCGCTGGAGACACGCTCGATTCATATCGCGACCTTTTGTGGAAATTAGAGCTGCGTCGAGACACGGCTTGGGACTCGGTCGAATACGACGACCTGAAGAGAATCCTTTGGAAGCGAGTGGCCGAACTCGAAGCCGAATATGCGTTGCAGCACAGAATTGAGCGCACGGCAGCCTGACATGACTCAGGTTCCGAAGCGGGCAACCTTAGGCTTGGCCTATTAGGAGAGCAGACGCGCTTCGCTGCGGAAACAATGCGGCATTCTGCGGTCATTTCTTTTTAGGGGTGCGACCTCGCAAAAAGCGAACCTCGGTTCCGCAATGTAGGCACTCTGCGCTGGACAGCTCATCTGAATTCTCAGGTTGCGGGCACGAAAAGGACCGCAGACACTCCTGACATGTCAAAACCAAGTAGCCCGTGTCAGTTGTAGGTGTCCAGACCGGAGCGATATCCGACTTCACAATCGAAGGTCGCATCGGCGATAGCCTCAACAGCTCTAGCACCTTGGCGAGAAGCTGCTCTGGCCGGTATCCCCCCTTTTGAAGGAACGCATCGGCGAGCAAACCAATCGGGCCCTCAGCATGAAATTCCCCGCTGATCGCAATCACCGGGATTTGAGGGAAGCGTCGCCTAACGATGGAGAGCAGCTCGAATCCGCTCATGTTCGGCATGCGAAGGTCCGAGATTATCAAATCAGGGAGAGCATAACGCAAATTGACGAGCGCGGCGAAACCATCCTCGCTTGTGCGTACCTCGTAGCCTTGACTGGCGAGAATGAGCGCAGCGGTTTCTCTGATGATGGGATCATCGTCTACGACCAGAATCCTGTATTTGAACTCCTGTCGAGCCACGTGGCCCTGCCCTCCGTCTTCCATGAAGAAAATGCGCGTTACAAGACTCTCAGCCCATCTCAGCTTGTTCGAGTCCTGAGCATGAGCTTTTCGGACCCATCCGGAAATGAAATCACAGCGATGCTGAAAGTGTTACGAAAGCTGCCATTTTCTGAAGATACCACCGCGCTTGAGATCAGTAGTCTCGCCCGGAACATCTGCTGCGTCTTACGGGGAACGGTCTTCCTAGAGGCAAAAAGACGAGGCAGCGGCATCTAGCGTGGCACCAAGACTGACATCCTCCGACGAGGCTCGCGATTTGATTTGGTTAGCAATATAGCAGACTGTGCGCCGCTGTGACTGCCCTCCACGATGCCGAAGAATACGGGCCGGTATGGGTATCTTCCGGCCCTGCATTCGTTGGGCGGTGCGCAATCGGGGGAGGGGGCGCACCTGTCGACCACTGGCGTGGGACAAAAATGTGATGCTGGGGTGCGTCGGGAAAGATGCTCCGTGGAGCACCCACCGAAGCCTCAAAGGAGCACCCACCGAAGCCTCAAAGCCGCGGCTCAGCAGCATCCTTGCGAGCCTTCAAGGCTATACTGCTTATCCATGGATCGACCACTGAAAGATCACATTGCGGCTCTCGAACAGAAGATTGAAAAACGCAGGGCGCTCCAAAATAATCTGAGTTTCCCGGCTGCTGAACGCTATCAGGCGGTGATAGATCTTGATTTCGCTGAACGAGCCCTCGCCAGCTTCCGGCAAGCCTACGATCTTGAGAAGAAAGTCCTGCTTTCAGATTGATCACATGAGTGAACTCAGCGAAACAAATTATGGCCAGTTCGGACAAGTTGAATGAGCAGGCGCTTAGGAGCCTGGAGTTTGGGTAGATTTCTGTTCTTTAAGCGGCATTGAAGAACTGAGGGGCATCACACCAATGGGTCGCCCGCCAGAACAAAAGGACTCCTGCCAATGTTGCATTCTCCCCGGCATATCGCTGAAGCTTTACTTAACGCTATCAATGGTATCGAGCAGAACGAGACCGGAACCGGCGATAAAGCGCACCGGGCTCCGTGGCACCATGGCATCGCTCGCGCCCTGCGTGCAGAGGGTGCGCGAGTGGTGGATGCCTTCGGCTAGGTCTCCGGCGACGAGCAAAACGTCCGCAGGATCCGCCGGGTCGCGGGTAGGCAGAGGTTGACTCTCTGCCGAGCGGCCGCCGGGAAGGCCTGTGGAATCTTGTGCCCGGATGCCCATAATTCAAGGTTAGGAGAGACAAGAAATTACCGATAGGTGTGAGGGAACAAATCTGAAGGGGGTATCGGTAAATCTCGCATAGTTTCACGTTCTTAGTTACTACTTCCTCGTAACCGCCCGAGGAAGTGAGCCTACCTCGTGGGTGAAGGATGTTTAGACCACACCGCTTATGGCTATATATTGATCAGTCGTCAGGCTAAGCCAAATGGCAGTCTTTCCAATCTCGCGGATGTTCCTTCTTCCGATGCGAATTCCACCAGGTTGGAGAAAGACAACTTCGTTCGCAACCTGAGAACGCCTCGACGAACATGATCAAATTAACCTTGCCGTGACCGAATGAGGATTCAGAGATCTTCTTCGAGGCCCGGGCCTGACCGCCTTGCAGATCATATGGTGTTCCTCGTATTCTGAATACAATTGATGTTTGCGTCTAGGGTTCCGCCAGCCGCCGTCGGTTGGGTCCGAGACCAAGCGACGCCTGGGCGCTACTCGCGACCGCTCAACTTACGGCATAAAAGGCCTGAGGTCATTCCGAGCTCCGAAAGCGGAAAGGCCGAGGGTATGCCTGAGACTATTTCTCCATCGTCCGCCGAATGGTTCGCTCACTCGCAGCGAGCCCTGACGGGAAACCTCCTCACCCTTGAGCCGTTGTCATGGAAGCATGCAAGCGAATTGCTCGCCATCGCATCGGACGATCGGATCTGGTATTTCCTCACAAGCTGCGCGATGACTGAGGATGCTCTTAGCAACTACATCTCCGACGCGCTAAGTGACCGTGATGCTGGAACAGCAATTCCCTTTGTGGTGCGTTGGCGTCAGTCTGGGAAGCTCGTTGGCTCCACTCGCTTGAAGTACTACTCGAGCCAGCATCAGAAAGCTATGATCGGATCGTGGTTTGTGCCATCTGTCTGGGGAAAGGGTGCTAATCCGGAATCGAAGCTTTTGCTTCTCAGCCTCGCGTTTGAAACACTTGAATGTATTCGGATCGAATTCAACACCGATGGTAGAAATCATCGTTCCCGAGCAGCCCTGAAGGCGCTCGGAGCGTTTGAGGAAGGAACTCTGCGATCTTGGGGAGCGACCCGCCGCGGCGACCGGCGGGATAATGTGGTCTTTAGCATCCTGCGACAGGAATGGCCTGAGACAAAACAGCGACTTCTATCCCGATTGAACGGATCGCGCTATTGCGAGGCCTCAGCAACGGATGAGGATCACGTTTGAACTTTCTATAGCCACGTGGGGCGCCTGCCCCATAGCCTTTCTGAATGCCCGGACGCTGGGTACGCGCCATCGGCTTGCGTTCGCGTAAGCAGCACCAAAATCGCACGGCATCGAAGCTCAGGTGTTCAATCTTTGTGGGGCCTGAGCTCTCACTTTTAGGTGATGACTCCCATTGCAATCATTCGCCGATCAATGTCATCAATTCGCAGAACGTGTCCGCACTTGCGGCACTGATGAGTGATGATGTCGTGTTATTCCGAAGCTGGAACCGAATGATGCTCGTGAACTATAGTCCATTGGTCATCAATCTTTTGTAGCCCGATGGTCAACCGAAAGTCTAATCCCTTACGTTCGCCACCTGGTCCAGGTTCTGTGCAGTGCATCAATGCGATGACGAAAGCTATTTCTTTGTCTGCAAAAATGGTCATCGTGTTGATATCAAAGATCACTGAATCGCCGGAGCAGGAGAAGAAGAGATCCCACGTAGTCTTGTAGGCTTCGATTCCTTTCGATTGAATCGGCGGCGGGACATCGAACATCACGATGTCTGAGGAATGGTTTTTCAATATCGCTTCAAAGTCCTTACGACGTACAGCAGCCGCCCAGGATTCGACCACCTCGCGAATTGCTTGATGCTCTCTTGAACTGCTCTGTGTTCCTTCCATTGTGGACCTCCCGTAGAGCTCATTGAATCGGTTTAGAGTAATGGTCAGCGGAGCTGACGGTACGCATATGGCGGCCGGGTTCCGCCTCTTCGGTGAAATTGAGAAGTGTTCGTCGGTCAGCGGGAAATGGGCCTGGATCGCATCTCACAAGCTCAGCAAGAAACAGCGTGTGCCCTCACTTTGCAACCCGCACTCACGTTAACTTGTCCAACGCCGTTTGCATTGCTGCCATTCCATAATCCATGACTTGGCTAAGTTCGACCGCTATGGAATCGGGTAAGAGGTCGGCGGTCCAGAGAATACGGGTTGATCCGTCTGGTTCCTCGAATACCTGTGCTGACGCATTGTGATGGGTCAGTGCTTCTCCTGTAGCACTCCAGACCAGACGTCGGAGGTTATCGTCGATCGTGACAATGCGTTCTCGAACCACTCTGCCGTTTGCGAAAGTTACTATCCGCGCGCCCGGTTCGAGCCGTGTATGGACGACGAATCCGGGGACCAGCCGAGAGTGAAGCTCCCCAACATCGCGCATTGCGTCCCAGGCCTTCTCGACTTTTGATCTTACCGTGATCTGTTTGTGTATTGTTGCCATCTTCTCTCCATTACCTCAAAGTTGGTTGAAAGCCGAATATCCGGACGCAGCGCCATCAAGAATGCCGAGTCAGTGAACCACAGAGCGCGCTGTGCTCTATTGTTGAGTCAATGAGGGTGATAGTTCGTGGCACACATTGCGGTCGATACTGGGCGCCAGACCGGTGAGCGATTCCCCCGTGCTCCAGATCGCGACCCCCAAGAGAAAGATGTCTTTCATCAGAAAGGGCACGCTACCTGGGTCGATCTTCGGCGTGGTCACGAGAAAACTGATGGTGATCAAGAACATCACGATTCCCATTCCGCTGCCGACGCTCGCAATGACCGGTAACCACCGTCGCGCGAAAATCATAGCGGCAATAGCTAGTTCGACAGCACCAATTGCTATGGATGCCCCCTGAACCGAGGTCACATGATATAGCCAGGACATAAGTGGGCTATGGGAAACCCATGGTTGGATAGCTTCGGCCTCCGCCTTCGTCCATTTTTGAAGTCCGAACAGCAGTACCATGAGTGCCAGTCCGTACCGGAGGAGGAACAATCCGGTGACTTGCAAATAGAGCGCGGCTTGCTTTCGAATTGTCTTGTCTTGCAAGATACCTATCTCGATTTCCATTGAAACCTCCACGGCCGAAACGTGATTTCCATCAAATGATTTCCCGATATTCAGCCATCTCTCGCGAACGGCTCTGCCTAGTGCCGATCCGAAGATGATCCTTTAGGCTCAGCCTTCTTGATTTCCGAAGCTATTCAAAAGTAGAGCGAAGAGCAATGACAGGGGTGGTCAAGCAATCATGACCCGGGAGGTCATGGGATGCCTGACCGGGTGCACAAAAGAGCTTGAGATCACGCCATAGTTGATCGGTTCGAAAAGACCCGTACGAGTTCTAATTGGGCTTCGACCGGCGGTCGCCAGCGACTTCGGTACCGTCTCCCTCCCACCCCGTGCCCTCATACTCGAGGAGCTTCGCTGTCTCTTCTGCACGACTGGCACCTACATATAGCTTCACTATGTGCAGTGCGAGGTCCATTCCAGAACTTAGTCCGCCAGCGGCGAAGATGATGGGGTCGCTTTGGACAAACCGTCTATTCTTTTGTAGGAGTACGTCCGGGAAGGCATTATGAAGCTCGGAATAAAAGAGATGGTGGGTCGTAGCAGGCTTCCCTCTAAGCAAGCCGGCATCTCCCAGGACGTTCGCTCCTGTGCATACGGACATGACGACATCGGATTGCAGGCTCATTTTCTGGATCCAGGTCAGCATCTTCGTCGATCTCCCCTTCTGTGCAGGGATCACCACGATCGTCGGTTCGGGTGCGTTGTCGAATGTGTAGTCGGGTATGATCTGCATTCCTCCGAAAGTTCCCACTGGTTGACGGGAATCTGAGACCGTATACAGGCTGAAAACGGATTGTTCGGCCAAGGTTTTGCCGCGACTTTGAATGAACACATCTTTGAATACTTGCCACGGACCGGCAAAATCGATGGTCACGGCATCATCGGAGATGACAAATGCTACCGGTATCTTCCCCTTTTCCGGAACGCGATAGTGTGGACTCCGTGAAGCCGGAGGCGGGGGCTGCTGCGCATTAACAGCGCACTGTGCCAATATCGTTGTGCAAACACTTAAGATGAAGCCGCGAGCGAGACTCATGAACATCCTCCAGTGCTATGAATTGCTGTGGAACCGTTGCCAAAGGTGACACATCCTTTACCAAGAGAGAGAGTCATTCGCAAAGAATGGAAAGTCGACTGGATGAAACGTCGAACGCTAGTTAGGATGGTCCGCTCGTGCGGTGCCGCTTAGGAACCTTTCGGCCCGCGCCGAAGTTGGGTGGCAAACCGCAGACCCGCCCTAAGACTTCGTTCATCCTGAGAAAGGCTACGCAATGGCATCACCCATGTAAATGACATCATTCCGGCGATCTAGGACATTTCGGATACGTCCCAACTCGACAGGATAATGTCATCAGACTCCACCGCCTTTACCGTAATCTCATGTTGGTGCGTCATGATACCCAAACTCGTCGCCATCGTTGGCTTTGATGAAATCACGTCCCTTGACCTCGCTGGGCCCTTGGAGGCCTTTAGCAGGGCTGTGGTCACGGACTCGAAGGGAAAGCTGCGGCACTGCTACGGGTGACGGTCGCGACGATCGGTGGAAAGACCTTCCACTCCGAATTCGGGCTTTGTATGACTGGCTCCGCTTCGCTCAATTCCTTACGTCATCTCGATACGCTTATCGTCCCTGGAGGCCCGGGCATGCGAAATTCTCCGTCTCGGGCCCTCCTCGCAAGTTGGATCGGTCGCCATGAGGAGAAGATTCGCCGAATCGCTTAAGTTTGTACCGGCATTTTTGGTATCGCTCCCACCGGGCTGCTCAATGGTCGCCGCGTGACAACCCACTGGAGGTATGCGGCCGATCTGAGCGCGCGTTTCCCGGAGCTGAGGGTGGACGCCGATGCGCTCTATATTCGCGATGGAAAGTTCCTTACTTCCGCAGGGGTTACCGCGGGCATCGACCTCTCGCTGGCGATGATCGAAGAAGACTTTGGGCCGCAGGTCGCGCTCGCGGCGGCCGGCGAATTGGTCGTGTACATGAAGCGGCCGGGCGGGCAGCAACAGTTTTCTGAGCCCCTTAAATTTCAAGCCGCATCGACAAAGGGCTTTGCTGATCTGGCTGCTTGGGTGTCAGTCAATCTCGACCGGCATCTGACGGTGGAAGTATTGGCTGACCGCATGAATCTCTCCCCTCGGCAGTTCTCACGAGGATTCACGGCTGAGTTCAATGAGAGCCCTGCTGCATTTGTTCGGCGTCTCCGGCTGGAAGAAGCACGGAGTAGACTTTCTTCTTTCGACTGTCCGGTGGACAGTGTCGGCAGTTCTGTAGGATTCGGTGACGCAGATAGCTTTCGACGCGCCTTTGTGCAGCGCTATGGCGTTGCACCCCGTGATTACCGTAGCCGTTTTTCCGCAAAAGCCCGGCAAACGGGGTCTATCTAAGGGTTGTCTGCGAAGAAAATGAATAGAGGGTTGCAGGAATGAGTATCAAACTGAACCATACGATTGTCCTTTCGCGAGATGACAGAAAGCCGCTGGATTTCTGACCGATATTCTAGGACTGGCCGCACCAGAGCGTTTGCACCCGGTCAAGCGCTCAATGACCTCGGAGGTCATGGAGGCAGTTTCGGCGAGTGCGATAAAGTGACGCAGGAGCACAGACATGGGAGCAGCAATCGACTCGTCGCACCCTCCCATCGGTGCGTTGTTGAAAGAGTGGCGCGCAACGCGCAGAATGAGTCAGCTCGATCTCGCGCTGGAAGCGGGAATATCTGCGCGCCACCTTAGCTGTGTGGAGACCGGCAAGTCTCAGGCAAGCCGCGAAACCGTCGCACGTTTGGCGCATGCGCTTGGCATGCCGCTCCGCGAGCACAATCGGCTGATGCTAGCGGCAGGATTCGCGCCGCAGTTCTCGGAGACGCCGCTTGATACCACGGCGCTCGAGCGCATGACTGAAGCCATCGAGCTAATACTACGGCACCAGGAGCCCTACCCCGCATTCGTGATCAATCGGCATTGGGAGATTCTCTTGAGGAATCAGGCGGGAGCCCGAATAATCAGTTCCGTGATGGGTGGTCGCCCTCTCCGGCACAAGAACATGCTTCACAATGTTTTCGATCCCGAAGATTTTCGGCCAGTCATTGTCAACTGGACCGATATCGCTGGTTGGTACATCCGACACCTCCATGAGGAGATTGCCGCCAGTCCTTCCGACCACGATTCGCGCCAGCTGTTAAAAGAGATTCTCGCCTATCCTGGGGTTCCGAGCCACTGGAGATTTCGCGATGTCGATAGCGAGATCTCTCCGGTCTTAACCCTCGTCTATCGCAGCCCTGTTGGCCAGCTGCGGTTCTTCGAAACGATTACCACCTTCGCTGGTCCGAGGGACGTAACCCTGGAGGAATTGCGGATAGAGTGCTTTTATCCTGCAGATGAAAGGACGACCGATTTTTGCGCGCGTGTCGCTAAGGGCGAGTTATGAGTGGAGGTCTGATTTCTTGGCACGTGTGTTAATAAGAACTTTGGAGTGCCGGTCCATCCTAGGCTGGCGACCTTGCTAGCTTTGCCACTGCGTCCATATCGAATCAAAGCCTAGAAAACGCCACTAAAAATCTTCTCCGAAGCCGACTTCGCCGGCGACGGCGGTCTGGTAGGCTGAGACACGGCGCTCGAAGAAGTTGGTCAACTCCTGGACGTCCTGCAAGTCCATGAAGACAAATGGATTTTTTGCATGGAAGGCGGGCGCAATGCCGAGGCGGCCGAGGCGCGAGTCCGCAACGTAGCCGAGGTACTGGCGCATGTCGCGCACGGAGAGGCCGGCGACACCGACGGAGAGCAGGTCTTCGGCGAACTGGGTTTCGGCATCGACGGCTTGCTGGAGCATCTCGACAATCTGGCATTCGAGTTCGGCGTCCCAGAGATCGGGTTCCTGCGCGCGGACGACCGTGACGACTTCAAAGGCGAACTCGAGGTGGCAGCTCTCGTCGCGGAAAACCCAGTTGGTGCCGGCGGCGAGGCCGTGCAGCAGACCTTTTGATCGCAGGAAGTAGACGTAGGCGAATGCGGCGAAGAAGAACAGGCCTTCGATGCAGGCGGCGAAGCAGATGAGGTTGAGGAGGAACTGGCCGCGTTGCTCGGAGGTTTCAAGCTGGTCCAGCCTTTGGATGGAGTCCATCCACTTCATGCAGAAGTCGGCCTTCTTGGAGATGGAGGGGATGTTTTCGACGGCGGCGAAGGCGGCGGCGCGCTCGTCGGGGTCGGGGACATAGTTGTCGAGCAGCGTGAGATAGAACTGCACGTGCACCGCCTCTTCAAAGAGCTGGCGCGAGAGATAGAGGCGGGCCTCGGGCGAGTTGACGTGCTTGTAGAGGTTGAGCACGAGATTGTTGGAGACGATGGAGTCTCCGGTGGCAAAGAAGGCGACGAGGCGCTGGATGAGATGGACCTCGGCGCGCGAGAGACGCTGCTTGAGATCGACGAGGTCGGTCTGGAAGTCAACTTCTTCGACAGTCCATGTGTTCTTGATGCCGTCGCGGAACATGTCATAGAACACGGGATAGCGCATAGGGCGCAGGGTGAGGCAGAGACCGGGATCGAGAATGTGGTCGGGTGCGGCGACAGTCGAGTGGGTTTGAGGGGCGGACATAGTGTGGCTCCTTTTGAGGGTGCAGGGTTTGGTCTATTGGCAGGCTTCGCAGGAGCCGGGATTTTCAAGGGAACAGGCGACAGCGGCTGAATTTGTGGTGGCGGGTACGCGATTGATCGCCGGACCGGTCTGCACGGTGGTCTTGGCGATGCGCGTGGCAGGGCGTGACCGGAGATAATAGGTGGTCTTTAGGCCCTGCTTCCATGCATACATGTACATGGAGCTGAGGCGGCCGATGTTGGGCGACTCGACGAAGAGGTTGAGCGATTGGGACTGGTCAATGAAGGCGTTGCGTGCGCGGGCCATGTCGATGAGACCGCGCATGGGAATCTCCCAGATGGTGCGGTAGACGAGCTTGAGGTCGGCGGGCAGCTCGTCGATGGACTGGATGGAGCCTTCGGCGAGCTTGAGACGTTGGCGCATCTCTTCGGTCCAGAGGCCGCGCTGCTTGAGCTCGTCAATGAGGTAACGGTTGACCTGAAGGAACTCACCGGAGAGGGTTTCGCGCTTAAAGAGATTGGAGATCTGCGGCTCGATGCACTCATAGCAGCCGACGATAGAGGCGATAGTTGCAGTTGGCGCGACGGCGATGAGCAATGAGTTGCGCAGGCCATTCCTGAGGATGCGATCGCGGAGTTCGCGCCAGCGCGTTGGATTTTGTGGTTCGATCTGCCACAAGTCGAACTGGAACTGGCCCTGTGCCATACGGGTGTCGGCGAAGTTGGCATGCGGACCATGCTTTTCCGCCAATTCGCAGGAGGCGACGAGCGCGTGGTAGTAGATCTCCTCCTGAATGCGCGCGGACAGCGACTGCGCCTCCGCTGAGTCGAACGGCAGGTAGAGATTGAAGAAGACATCCTGCAGGCCCATGACGCCGAGGCCGATGGGACGCCACTGCGCGTTGGAGCCGGCGGCCTGCGGGATGGGGTAGTAGTTGATGTCGATGACCCGGTCGAGCATGGGGATAGCAGTTCGGACGGTCTGGGCGAGCTTATCGAAATCGAACCTGGCGGTGCCGTTGGCATCGATGGCGACGTGATGCGCGAGGTTGATGGAGCCGAGGTTGCAGACGGCGGTCTGCTCGCACGAGGTAACCTCGGTGATCTCAGTGCAGAGGTTAGAGAGATGGACGACGTTGCCGGCTTTGCCGGTCTGGTTGTTCTTCAGGTTGCAAGAATCCTTGAAGGTCATCCAGCCGTTGCCGGTCTCGGCGAGGGTTCGCATCATGCGGGCATAGAGATCGCGGGCCTTAACCTGACGCTGGTACTTGCCTTCGGATTCGGCCTGTTCGTAGGCGGTGCTGAACTCGTCGCCAAAGAGATCAGGGAGGGTGGGTACGTCCTTGGGATCGAAGAGCGACCAGAGGTCACCTGAGTCGACCCGCTGCATGAAGAGATCAGGGATCCAGTTGGCAAGGTTGAGATTGTAAGTGCGGCGAGAGAGATCGCCAGTGTTCTCACGCAGTTCGAGGAAGTTCTCGATGTCGGCGTGCCACGGTTCGAGGTATACGCAGCATGCCCCCTTTCGCTTTCCTCCCTGGTTTACGGCGGCGACGGAGGAATCGAGCGTGCGCAGCCAGGGGACGATGCCATTGGAGAGGCCGTTGGTGGCGCGAATCAACGAACCCTCGGAGCGTACGCGGTGGAAAGCGAGGCCAATACCGCCGGAAAATTTCGAGAGCATCGCGACATTCTTGTACGCGTCGTAGATACTCTCGAGTGAATCAAGCGGGGAGTCGTGCAGATAGCAGGAAGACATCTGCGCGTGCTTGGTGCCGGAGTTGAATAGCGTGGGCGAACTGGGCATGTAGTCCAGCGAGGCGATCAGGCGATAGAAGGCGATAGCCTCATGTACGGAGGTGGCGAGGCCGCACGCGACCCGGAGAAAGAAGTGCTGCGGCGTTTCAACGACGCGACGCGAGAGAGGATCGCGCAGAAGATAACGGTCATAGACGGTACGCATACCGAAGTATTCAAAGCGGTCGGAGAGCGAGTCATCGACGGCATGGTTCAGTTTGCGTGCGTGCGTTTCAACGAACTCAGCGGTAGCTCGGTTTACGATTCCTTCGCTGTGTGCGTAAGCAACAGCCTGCGAAAACGAGTGCAGATTCTGGCCAGCAACCTCCTTGACGATGGTGGCGAGTAGCATCCGCGCAGCGAGGCGCGAGTACTGCGGCTCTTCGGCGATAAGCGCGGCGGCGGTATCGATCGAGATGGTGTCAAGCTCGCGCGTAGTCGCGCCGTCATACAAGCCGCCAATGGTCTTCGAAGCGATGCGCATCGCATCGACATGCGGCAAGCCGTGGGTGCAACGCTGCACAGCGCGCACGATCTTGTTGACATCGACTGGTTCAAGCGCGCCGCTGCGCTTACGCACATGCATTACCGGAGTCTCTTCACGCGGCGGAAAGCTGGAGAGGACGTCAGAGAGATTGGACTGGATGGGTTCGGACCGAAGCGTGGCCACTGGACGGTCTCCTTGTGGCCTCAAAGAAAGAATGCGAGAAAAGAGGGGAGCTCCCACGAATGGGAAGACCGGCCTCTGCCACCTCGCCTCCCCTCGGAGGCGTCAGCGAATGTTGTTCGTGGCAGGTCTTCGGACTTCGCAGGTTCCTACCTACTTGCCCTGACTTCCCGGCCATCCGGCCAGTGTCCTTTTGGGCTTTCGTACCTGCTTACCGCTGCGGGGCAGCTCCGGATTCTCACCGGATTCCCTTTTTCGCCCTCCTCAAGTGGACGGAGGGACCACGAAGCTAAAAAACACTCTATCTTGGGTTGTGGAAGTTCCGCAAGCCCAGGTATTGTGGATATCTGGCACATCGTTGCTTGCCATTCTGATTTAGCCCAATGGTGGCAGTTAACCTGCCCCACCTGGGACGGTCCTGGCCATACTTGTGGAATCTCCAGAGGACTGACCGATGGAGGGGGAAGGTGCAAGAGGAGTAATCGGACTCTTGCCGCGCAGTCGGTGAGCGTGGGCCGGAGAGAAGGCGGCATGAGAGTGCGGAGAGAAACCAGCACGGTTTATCTCTGCCGCGGTTTTTTGCGGCCAAAGAAATGAGGGGCGGCGATCTGCCGCCCCTCTCAAGGATGGGTTTCTAGGCTGCGGTTCTAGCAGTCTTCACTGCGGGTTGCGCGGCCCTCTTTGCCTTCTCCTTCGCGGCGAACTCCTGCTTGACTTTGGCGGCGATGGCATGGATGTCCACCTTGTAGGCATTG
This sequence comes from Acidobacteria bacterium AB60, assembly GCA_008682415.1. Classification (GTDB taxonomy): domain Bacteria; phylum Acidobacteriota; class Terriglobia; order Terriglobales; family Acidobacteriaceae; genus Telmatobacter. Next base: position 1,093,309 of record VANK01000001.1, read on the forward strand.
GCTGCGTCCTTGAGTATCGCGCTTGGATTGCTGCGCGAAGCTGCAAGCAAGATGGTGGATTCCACCAAGAGCCGGGAGAGCATGCCTTCCTCGGCGCGGCGAATGGAGGCTGCAAAGGTTTTGCGGACTCAAAAACCATTTGGAGCACTCCCGGTGTGGGTTCAAGTCCCACTCAAGCCACCACATTTTGACTCTTCCACGCGAGTGCTCGATATCAAATTGAAAAGGCTAGGCTTAGGTAAGGACCTTATCCCACAGCGAGTAGAAACGATAGGCTGGTTCTGTCTTGGCTTTCGCTTGTAGCGAGGTCTCCAGCGTCTCGACCGTATTCGGCGTTTCTATGACTGGCCCCCGAAAACTCAGCCAGAGAAGCTGGAGTTCTCTCGTAATCTGACCCGCCCCGGAAAACTCTGCCGCAGGAGGTTGGAAATTTCGGCCTGTGTGGTTCGATTAGTACCCGTTTGGCGGGCACGATTGCGGGTCAATGGGGCCACCAACAGATCCACGTCGGTGGAGAATCATGTTAAATTGCGACGGTGCCTTCGGGCAGCCGGAGAGGATTCTCTATCTAGCGGGTCGAGTCGATGAGATACTCGATCGCGTTGGGGACAAATGGAGTATCTTTATCGTCCTTAGTCTGAACGCGGGCCCGAAGCGGTTCAATGAAATTAGGAGAACGATCGGGATCATCTCACAACGCATGCTGACGCTGACCCTGCGTGGCCTAGAGCGAGACGGCTTGGTCACGCGCACCGTCACGCCGATCATCCCGCCAAGAGTGGACTACGAGCTGACCAACCTGGGGCGCAAACTGGTGGCTGCAATCAAGCCGCCTGTGAAATGGGCTGATGACACAAGAGCCCAGGTGGAATCAGCAAGAATGCGGTTCGATCAGAAGGCCGGGCCGGTAGCCGAAAGACGTGCTCCTCTTAGTCCCTGAGGCTTCGAACTCGCCCCTCCGCTTCCCCTCAACGGATCAAACGATTTCCAGTCACGAAAGTTTCCTGCCACTCCGGCGCCAACCCAGTCGGTTAAGTTTCAGGACTCCGCACAATTCGATTCTGTTTAGACTCCGCTTTCACCTATACGTGCTTGACAAATGTGCCAATCCTGGCCTTTGTAGCTGGCCCGCGATCACTCCCGGCCATTGGGACCTGCTCATCTGTAAATGCCTCTACTGCATTTAGGGGCCTGGATGGACGTCACAGAATCGGCCCGTAGGGCGTCGCGTTTACGAATTTTCATTGGTATTCTTGCTTCGTAGTCGCGATGCTCGCGCTGTGGCTGAACCGGTCGGCGGCGGGCTCGGTGTTTCGACGCGATTCGCGTCCCCGAATCTCCCTACGTAGGAGGAAGCCATGGATGAAGGTCCCGCTTTATCTGCCCAAACAATCATGGGCGATGTCCGATATGCTCTTCGTCAGCTGGCAAGGAACCGTGGCTTTGCCGTCATTGCCGTCCTGACCCTTGCGCTTGGGATTGGAGCCACGACAGGAATGTTCTCCATCCTGTACGCCTACATCCTTCGACCGTTGCCACTCGAGGAGCCCAAACAGCTTGTTCTTTTCTGGCGTGCTGTGGCAACGAATCCGAAGGAGCCGGCGTATTTCTTCAATTGGCGGGATTACGTCTGGTTTGCGGAGCGCAGCCATGCCTTTCAGTCGATGGGAGCCTCTTTCGAGCGAGCCTATACACTCACCGGAAACAACGAGCCGAGCACCCTCTCTGGCGGCGTTGCCAGCAGGACGTTGTTTTCCACCCTTGGCGTAACCGCGTTTCGCGGCAGGTTGTTTCTTGCGGACGATGAGACCGGCCCTCACGTGGCCGTCATTAGCCACTCTTTGTGGATGACGCGGTTTCATGAGTCTCCGACCGCACTCGGCGAGACACTGACGCTGAATGACAAACCATTCAAGGTGATCGGGGTGCTTCCTCCCGGGTTCTCCTATCGGGTGCTCGATCAGCCTCATGATATTGACGTGTGGACGCTTATTCAAAGCGGAGATCCGCAATACAAGTCCGATTCGGCGGCAGCGGTTGCCATTGTCGGGCGCTTGAACCCAGGAGTCTCGTTGCGTCAGGCTACATCAGAGATCGCCCTCTTGCAGGATGAGAATGACCGGCGCTACCCGGATGTGCCGAAATCAATCACCCTGCTTTCGGGAATCCAACAGGACAATACGCGGACCGTTCGGGCTTCCCTCTACGTGCTGGGAGGCGCGGTGGCGCTGCTGCTTCTTATTGCCTGCACCAACACCGCCAGCCTTATTTCGGGCCGGAATATCCAACGGGAAAAGGAATTCGCAATCCGAACTGCGCTTGGATCAGGTCGACGTCGCCTCGTGGTCCAGTTGCTGATGGAAAACCTCGTCCTCTACGGGCTTGGCGGAGTTCTGGGTTTGGCGATCGCGTTTGGAGCAGTGCGAGGCTTCCTGGTCTGGAATCCCTTTGGAGCTTTACCGGCTGCCGGCGTTCAGGTGAATCTTCCTGTTCTTTGGTTGGCCGCAGGATTGACTCTGTTGGCCGGCATGTTGTTCGGCGTGTGGCCGGCGTTCCACGCAATTCGATCTGATGTGAACCATGCATTACGCGCGACAAGTTCCGGCACATCCGCTTCGGCGGACAAACTTCGCGCCCGAAGCTTCATCGTCATGACGCAGATTGCTCTCTCCGTCATCCTGCTGATCGGCGCATCGTTAATGTTGACGACGTTCCTTCGCCTCAACTCGGAACCGTTGGGATTCAATCCGGCCGATACCCAGGTTGTCACGCTTTCGCTGCCGCACGGCCGCTATGCCTCAGAGGCTCAGCTCGCTCAATTGGCTGACGGTGTGTCGCAGCGCTTGCGCACTTTGCCTGGCGTCGAAGCAGCAGGGATGAGCCTGTATCTGAGTCTAACGGAGGCCGGGACTGAGCCTTTCGTCATAGAAGGCACCGGTGAGATGACTTCCGAGCGCTTGCCGCGAGCGGTTCCGGTCACCATTGGTCCTGGTTATCTGAGGGCCATGGGAGTCGCCACGCTTGCGGGAAGGGATGTAGCCGAATCCGATCAGAGGAACACGTTGCCGGTCGTTCTGATGAATGAGGAAGCAGTCGAGCGCTATTTCGAGGGCAAGAGCCCGATTGGCAGACATATCCGTCTCGGAGATCCAAAGGACCCCCAAACACGGCGTCATCCCTGGCTCGAAGTAGTGGGTGTTGTGGCCAGTACCAAATCGACACGATACAACCAGATCACTTGGCAGGCACGCCCGGAAGTGTATACCGACTACCGGCAGCAACAGACGCAACTCTACTCTGCGAACAGCGACTACACGACGATGTTTTTTGTAATACGCACGCAGCCTGGTGCGTCACTGAGCACAGCCAGCATACAAAAGGCCGTGTGGAGCGAAGATCCGCACCTGCCGGTCGGGCGAGTTCAGTCTCTTGGCGAAATGGTCTCGGGCCTCCAGAGCCAACCGCGCGTCCGCGCTGATCTTCTTGGGCTGTTCTCGGGCCTTACTCTTCTGCTTGCGGCAATCGGTATCTATGGGGTCATGGCCCAGCAGGTAGCCCAGCGGTACCGTGAGATTGGAGTCCGCATCGCGCTTGGAGCCGATCGAGCGAGTGTCCTTTTCCTTATTTTGAAACGAGGACTCGGGCTAACTCTCACGGGAGTGTTCCTCGGCACGACAGGAGGCCTCGTCGCCGTCCTCTTTCTCAAGAGCCTCCTCTATGGTGTCGCAACCAGCAACCTGTGGGTGTATCTCCTGGTTGCCGGCGTGGTGTCCCTGACGGCATTGCTGGCCACGTTTTTCCCAGCGAGATGGGCGGCCGCCATCGATCCAGTCGGAGCACTCCGTTCCGAGTGATCATGCGGCTCGGCTATGGGGCAGAGGACTTTGCGCGTTGCTAGTGTTCGATTTGGGACGGTCTCTTTCAATTGTGGACAAGCGGGCTCGAGGGGGTTGAGGTTGACGACAGCGTTGCGTTTCTGGCGCCGCGCCGGAAATACCACAATCAAATCATGAAACGACGGAATGGCCAGAAGAACCGCCATTCCTCCGGGCCATGCACGAGACGGCCATCGGCATGCTTCTAGGAGAGCCAAGGAGGCGTGTATGTTCAAGCGAATCCTCGGAGTCCTGCCGGCGGTTTGGGTGGCGGCAGGCATGGCATGCGCGGCCCAAAGCCCCTTCCTCGGCGAATGGAAGCTCGACCCATCGAAGACCAGGATGCCCGACGAGATGAAGGTCGAAAATCAGGGCGGCAACAAGTACGCGTTTGATTTTGGCGGAGGCGCCGAAACGGTCGTTGTGGATGGAAGCGACCAGCCGGGCTGCTGCGGGACGCAGCTGTCAGTGAAGCCGGAGGCGGCTGACACCTGGATCGTCGAGCGCAAGAAAGACGGCAAACTCCTGCTCAGGGCCACGTGGAAGCTCTCAAAGGATCAAAGTACGCTCACCGACTACTACCGCGAGTTCGAGTCCGACGGCGAGACGGAGAGCATGGATTACGTCTACCAGCGCACCGGAAGTGGATCGGGCTTCGCCGCCGACTGGCAGAGCATCAAGGAGACGATGAACTCACCCTATTCGATCGAGGTGAAGGAATTTGAGGGCGACGGCCTCTCCTTCGTCACGCCTTCGGAGCACCGAACGGAAAACGCGAGGCTCGACGGCAAGGACTATCCGAATGAGGGACCGAACGCGGGGTCAGGTGTTACATCGTCGATGCGGCGGCTGGACGAGCACAATCTGGTGAAGACCATCAAGGCCAATCGCAAGGTGATCGAAACCGATGAGATTGGGCTCTCCGCTGATCAGAAGACCTTGACGATCACGAAACACATCCCCCGCCACGCCAAGCCGATTGTGATGGTCTTCGTGCGGAAGTAGCCGGACAAATTGTTTGCGAAACCGGCCCGGCTAACGAGTGTCGCTAGTCAACAACTTGCTCAGTCTGCGGGACCGAGGGCCAATCAAAATCAGCGAGAAAAACTGTAACCAATCCTACTAGTTGGTAGTCTCAATAGACATGCACGGTGAGACGGCAGAACGGATTCTAGACGCGGCGAACGCTCTCCTAATCGACCGGGGGTATTCCGCGTTCAGCTACGCCGATATCGCGGGGGCGGTAAACATCCGTAAGGCGAGCATTCATCATCACTTCCCAACGAAGGCCGGGCTCGTCGTGGCGGTCCTGCAACGCCATCGCGCCAGGATCTCAGCAGGCGTGAGAGCGCTCGATGAGCAGATCGGCGATCCTCTCACGCGCATCAGGAACTACTTCAAGTATTGGGAAGGGTGCATCGAAGGCCAAACCCTCTCCTTCTGTATCGGCGCGCTCCTCGGCGCCGAAATGCCGTCGCTGCCCGAGGAGATTCAAACCGAGGTCCGTCTCCACTTCTCCATGCTTACGGAGTGGTTTGAGCGAACCCTGAAAGCCGGATCGAAAGCTCGAACGATCCATCTACAGGGCACCGTCGCCAACGAGGCGCAGATGCTGATCGCCGTCCTGCACGGCGCCATGCTCTCCGCGCGTGCGACGAACAACTGCGATGTCTTCCGATCGCTTTCTCAGGCGGCGCTGCAGCGGCTCGCCCCAGCGAAGAAATAAGCCAACGTTGGAGGTCCCTTCCCAAAAGGACCTTCGATAACCCTCAGCCTACCAACTAGAAGATAGGAAAATGAAACATGGATACCATCTCGCTCGATTCCACACGCTCGTTGCGCAACCTCTACTTCGTCCGCACCGTATTTCAGGTGGCCTGGGCGGCAGGCGTCCTCACTACAGCGATGAAGCAGCCGATGCTCACCGCCGTACTTTTTCTCCTCTATCCGCTCTGGGACGTCGCCTGCACGGTGTACGACCTCAACACTTTCAGCAAGTCAGGATCATCGCGCACTTCGCAGATCATCAATGCAGTGCTCGGAGTGGCAGCTACCATCGGCATCGGCCTGACGGTTTTCCACACTCCGATCTATGCAGTCGCCATCTTCGGCGTATGGGCCTTCGGCGCAGGTGTCCTTCAGCTCATCGCCGGCCTCATTCGACGTAAGGAGCTCGGTGGCGGTCAGTGGAGCATAATCTTGAGCGGTGCTCAGTCAGCCCTGGCCGGAATCTTCTTCATCGTGCTCGGCCTGCACGATAAAAAACACATCGGCGATGTCGGCGGATATGCCATCTTCGGAGCGTTCTACTTCCTCATCGGCGGCATTTTCCTCAGCCGCAAGCTTTCGAAGTCCGTAATCATCGAAGCGGCCTGAGAATTCGTTGGACGGTGGGAGCGTGAGCTATTTGCAAGCGCGCCCGATCGCAGCGGAGCGAGCATGCGAAATCACTCCATCGAGGCGCGGCAGCATCATGCCGCTGGCCTTGTGGGCCGGCGCTCTCCTCGAACCTGCAAGCTGAACGGTTCTCAGGGTATGCTCAGGTGCGTGTCGCCAGGGATAATGTCTCGTTCGAGAGACACAGAAGGAAGCGCACCGCTGGTCCTGGCCTGGTTCCATTGGAGATGAAACCTCGGACCTTGATTCTGCAAATCCAAAGTGAAATGCCCGTTGTCTGAACGCCACTGGAGGGACACGATGCTGTTTCCAACGCGGGCATGTTCCACCTGAAAGAAGTGCCAGGAAGAAGGGACTTGTGGCTGGAGACGCAGCACGTTCTTCCGTCCATCGGAATCCAGGCCCAACATGCCGTGGATTGTTGCGGAAATAAAGGCGGATGAGGACCAGGTCTGCTCCGGCACCGATTCGCGTTGCGGGGTGAAGAAACTACCGGACATCACCTCGTGCATGTGACCGAGCGAATCAATCTGTTCCCAAGGCACGAGGCTTTGCCACAAAGCGTTCGCAGCCTCTGGCCGGCGCGCCTGCCACATGATCTCGGCCGCTGCTGCGGTACTGAAGGCCCACACGCTGCCTTTCGCATACCCGGCAGGATCGTAATCCGGAGCGGTAGTTGGTTTGCTGCGCAATCCCCACGCAGTCAGGTAAGCCGGGGTTGTCAGCATGTCCAGAGTCGCGGCTGTTTCTTCCGGAGTCGCCGCGCCGGAGGCAATTGCCGCGAGATCCGCTGCGGAGGTCCTCTCTGTCGCTTTCCCAGAGCGCGTGAACCCGCTGATCCAACACCGCGCAGAGGAGTCCCAATATCGCGATCGGATGCTGGATCGCGCCCGAAGGCTCGCGGATTCCGCCTGCCGGCTCAACTCCTCATCGTGCATCGAAGCAGCCAGTTCAGACATGGCATGCGCTGCATTCACCCACGACGCGGAGAGCGTCAGTTCGTCTGTAAGGCGATCCTGCTCGTTGCCGCTTATCTTGTCCGCCGGTACGCGCGGCAGACCGTCGCTCTCATCCAGGGTGGAAACGCAGTATCGATATGCTTTCAAGGTTGCAGGCCAGTGCTGGGCGAGAAAGCCGTGATCCCCGCTGATCCGATCGTATTCAGCAAGTTCGGTCAAAAAATCAAAAGTTATGTCGACGTGGACATACATGTAGGGATAGTCCCTAGCCCAGTTCAGAAAGCCTGCACTCTGAGAAATCTCGTGCCACATCATGCCGTTCTCCGGCTTCTGATATCGATAAAGAAAGGCGAGTTCCTCAGCGGCTCGCTTGTAGTTGCCCTCATGCAGCAACGCCTCGGTCGCTAACAGGCCATCTCCAGCAAAGTACCAGGCGTACTGTGGACGGCGTGACGTGTGCGATGGTCCATAGCCAGCCACCATAGCGCAGCCGAGCCGCGCATTGCATGTCCACGCCTGCTCCAGCGCTATCTGTGCCCACTTGATCGCGCGATTTGCCTCAGCGTCCGGAGTGGTGACTTTTACGATATCGGAGGAGTTATAGCGCTTCGCGTCGTCAACTCCAGCATCTTCGGCCGCACGCAGCAAAGAAGCTGTCGCCCCATGCACGTCATCCTCCTGTTCAGTTTGCCCAGCCAACACCAGAGTCGCGCATCCGCCCGCAGTACATGGCTCCGGTTGGAGCGTGAGACTCGTGGTGCGACTGAAATTGCTTCCGCGGCGATCATTATTCAACTCACTGTGTTCAGCTGCCTGAGGTGACGAGATGAGAGCTCTGAATTGATGCGCAGGCTCGCTCAAAAGAAAGCCCCGCGCTTCCTGATCCCACGATGTCTCCTGACCACCGATCCCGGCCGGCCACATCAGATTGAGCGACGGGTGAAACTCAACTTCGATCCGGAGATCCGTGCGACCCTCCACCAAAAAGCGAACGACAACACCGGGGTCCTTGGCATGGGTTGTAATACGTTCTCGCACGACGAAGTCGGGCGCAGTGTAGATACGAGTAACTGCAAGGGGATCGACTTCAACCGATGTGAGCATTCCGATTGCGGAAACAGGCGGCGCTTGCGGCAACAAGAACCGGAGTTGATAGCCCGATACGAGTTGTAAAGGAAAAGTCCAGAATTCGAAACCGTCTTCGAAGTACCCACCAGCAAAGGCACGAATCCCGTGCGCGGAGATATACCTGTTTGGCTGCGCCAGTTTCGTTGACCAAACAGGGAGGTCCGGTGCAGGCTTTGGCCCAGCCGGGTCGGCTGAGCGGTATATCGCCGCAGTCGAGGGCAAATATGACAATCAGTCAGACTGACGAATTGCGTAGGGGTGCCGGTTCGTACACGGGAGGGGGTTCGCGTTGATTGAGACGGGGATCGGAATTCGCACACCGGACGGCACTTCCGAGGGATTGCTTTACCTCCCGGAAGAGCACGGAAGTTGGCCCGGGATTCTCTTTCTCACGGATATCATCGGGATTCGCGCCTCACAACGGGCCATGGCAGCAAGGATCTGTTCAGAGGGCTACGTTGTGCTCATGCCCAATTTGTACTACCGCGCCGGGAAACCGCCGCTCTTCGAAAAAGGAACGAAGATGGGCGATGAGAAATTCACCAGGCGCATGGGAGAGATCCTTTCTCAGATGACACCGGACGCCATTGACCAGGATAACTGCAGCTATGTCGACTATTTCTGTCAACAAGCCTCGGTAATGGAGGTACCTTTTGGGGCCCTTGGTCTGTGTGTGTCGGGTTCGACGGTATTGCGGATGGCAGCAGCGCGACCGGATCAGATCGGAGCAGGGGCTTCATTCCACGGAGGCCGGCTATACACGGATGCGCCAACCAGCCCTCATCGTCTGCTGCCTCGCATCAAGGCCCGTCTCTATTTTGGGCATGCCGTCAATGACAGAAGCATGCCGCCAGCCGCGATCGACAATCTCAACCGCTCCCTCCAATCCTGGGGTGGCAAGTACGAGAGCGAAGTCTACGAGGGCGCGCATCACGGATGGACGGTAGTCGACAGCCCCGCATTCAATCCACCACAAGCGGAGCGTGCATTCAGAGTGTTGAGGCGCCTGTTTGCTGAAGCGTTGGTGCAAGCGAGATGATTCACCATGCTGGGAAGTCGAAGCCAGGTTGCGGGCAACGATAGGAGCGAGATATTCCATCGTGAAAGAGGACACCGTGCTTTGGGGTGTGAGAGACGGCAAAGCTGGTGGCTAGATGATCCAATGCGTGCGCATTGCGCGACCGATAAAGATCTCTCTTTCGCGGCGCGGACCATCGCCGCCGCGAAACCCGCACAAAGTTCATTGAAATCAAAGGAGAGGTTCGGGGTGGAGGAAAAAAATCGCGACGGTACCGCTGAGAGATTGCCCCCCTCATGGACTGTGCTCGCTCAGCTCAGCTCGAAGGAGACTCGGTTGCAAGGCTCAACTTGATCGATACATCCCGCCCCACGAGTTGTTGGGGCTGGAGAGGACTTTCGAAGTTCGTCAACGAGCGCAACAGAACAATCATCCACGGAGATTCTGCTATGCCATCTGGAGTGGGCATGAAGGGAATGCGCCCAGAAGAGTCGAGCATCTGTCGAGTAGTTGCGAGACAGAGAATCATTATTCCCCGCGACGAACTGAGTTGCGCCGAGACGTCAAGTATCAGTATTCCTGGTTGGGAAGCCCCACTTTTGGCAGCTGTCTTCTCCCGGAAATTGCAGGCGGGAGCCGCGATGGGAGCAACGCGTTTCCGCGAGAGCCGACGTCTGCTGAACTCCCCGTGCCGGCGTCAGGCTCCAAGCCGAACGCCCCTTCGTCCAGTTGCTCCAGCCGGTATTGTGCCGACCGGAACGCTTTGACGCCATTGCCTACATTGGGGTGACGGTCTGGCGAAATGGCCAGCTTGAACTGGTCCAGGCGAGAACCATAAAGCTGGTACTTCAAACCGAAGCGCCTGTCTTACTGTTTTATTGTGGGCTGGATTTGCATCTCTACGCGGCCTGCTTTTATCTCCGCAAGTGAGGCGGGCACCACGGGGAATACGTCGCGTTCGATTTTGTGGACCTAAAGTTCATCCAGCCTTGGATGGGTCGGTTCCAAGCGTGATGGCGAGTGGTCACTGTGAGAGCAAAAGCAGATCTAACAATGTTTCCCTTTGGATGCGAATCGAAGGGGTACAGGCGATGACCGTGAATAGAAGAGGGTTTCTTCAGCGATCTGCGGCGATTGCTGTCGCAATCAGTCAGGGAATACAGGCCCCGACCATTAGCAGTGAGGTCCCGGCCGAGGCTGATTCTTCGGGCAATGGTCGCAGGGACTTTGATTTTTTTATTGGTCGCTGGCGCGTAAGTGCCAAGAGGCTGCAACGCCATCTTATCGGCGAGCAAACTTGGGAACCCGTATCAGGAGAGACCCGCGTTCTTTCGATCCTTGACGGGGCCGGCAACCTTGATCAGGATCAGTTTCGATGGGCGGGTCAGGTCTATGTTGGTGGGATGCTGCGCCTTTACGATGCTAGGAGAGACATGTGGACCACCTATGGGTTGGATCGTGATCAAGGAGTGGTCCAGGCGCCGCAAACCGGCCGTTTCATGGGAGGACGCGGTGAGTTTTTCGGGGATGACCAAGAAGATGGGCACCCGATTCGTGTGCGTCATCTATATTTCAACCTCTCGCCTCGTTCATGCCGATGGGAGCAGGCATTCTCGGTTGACGGGGAAAAGAGCTGGGTAACGAACTGGATCATCGATTTTAGGCGCGTGTAATCGATGATCCAGAGCGAATAGAGGAAATACGGCGGCCGCAGTCAGCCACTCTGGCATATCGTCCTTGCCGGCTAGGCCATTGAAGGAGTGGAAACGGGCCGGGCCCACCTTGGCGCCCCTAGATACAACAGGAAAGCTATGAAGTAGCCGTCGAAGAAAAGATAGACCACAGTGCTAGAGGCGAAAGTACCCGCCCCCGTCAGGCCAAATGCGCCAGGACCGGCGGTCAGAGCCCATCTTCCGCGACTTAGCCGTCTCCAGATCTTCTAAGATTTGCCGTTGCACGTCTGTATCGGGGTTTGCTGGATGTATCTCATCCGGCAGCGTTTAGTGATAACATTACGTGGGTTTGACATCGGACGGACGGTCAGCTGGGTACGTGGCCGCCTAAACAACAATGGGATAAGCAATTCGACCCACTGCGGAGAGGCTCCCCATCGGGACCAGTACACGATGTCGACTACCGTCAATTTTCGGTGGGCCAGCTCCGGCACTATCCAGTTATGCCAGGTGCCTTGGCGAACCCACTTCGACCGTAGTCTGCCTTCGAGATTCCTTCTTAAGCGCAGAAAGGACAATTCCTATTGACCTGAAGGCGGGTGTGAGTCGGATCGATCGCCCTGGCCGAGTCGTCGGTGGAAGAAATCGAGGGTGATGCGATAAAGCTGGAGGGCGAGCTCGGGATCGTAGCGATATCCTTCATCGCGCATGAAAGCGTGCGCGCCGTTAACTTCGTGCCAACTGTATCGGAGACCCTGCGCGACGCTTAGCTCGTCGAGGCGTGCGAGGATCTTGCGGCGGCCCTCGAGCGGGATGTGCGGGTCCTGGCGGCCCCAGATCATGAGGAGCTCACCCTTGATTTGGGCGGCGCGAGCGAGGGAATCGTCACTTTTACCCTTCCCGAGAGAACCCTGCGCGATATCTGTGGCATAAAAGCACGCGGCGCCGGAGACATCAGGTTGCATCGCTGTGCGGAAGGCGAGGTGGCCGCCCAGGCAGATCCCCATGGAGCCGAGTTTGCCGGTGCAGTCCGGGCGCGAAACAAGGTGGTCAAGCGCGGCCCGCGAATGGGCATCATAACTGGCGAGTTCTTTTGCGTATTTGAGCTCGTTGCCGCGGTCAGAACCGGCTTGGTCGTACGCGAGGACTGTCCCGGGCGCCTCGAATTCGTGGTAGACCTCCGGGATGGCGACGATATAGCCGTGACCAGCGAGCATGGCCGCGGTACGACGGATCGGGCCAGTGAACTGGAAGATCTCGGTCCAGAAAACGATGCCCGGGTATTTGCCAGGCGCAACCGGGCGCGTGATGTGAGTCCGCATGGGACCGTAGGGAGTCGTCAGGTCGACGAATTCTTCGGTAATCAACATAATGTGGCTCCTCTACCATAGCTGGCCGGTCCTTTGCGCGGCCTTGAAGGAAATCGGACAGCTACGGTTAGGATTTCAACAATGCCGAGCACGAGCAAAACCAGTATCCCATTCACGCCGCCTATGGAATGCCTGGCGGGCGGGAGAATTCCCGAAGGCGATATCTGGATATACGAGCTCAAATTGGACGGCTATCGGGCTCAGGCGATCCAGGATCGGAATGGCATCCGGATTCTCTCTCGGAATGGGAAGGACCTCACCAAAAAATTCCCCTTTGTAAGCCGTGACCTATCAGAAGCAATCGGTCCTGACACGGCAATCGACGGAGAGTTGGTGGCCTTCGACGAAAAAGGGCAATTGAGTTTCAATGCTTTGCAGAACGCGGGCTCTGGAACCCATGTCGTTTTCTTCGCTTTCGACGTTCTCGTAAGCCAAGGCACGGACGTAAAGGTGCTAGCGTTGCGGGATAGAAAGAACCTTCTCGAAGCGATCCTCAAAACTTGCCATCGCGTACAGCTTTCCGCGCAGTTCTGCGGCCGATTGTCGAGGTTCCTCAAAGGCGTCAAGCAGATCGGTGGAGAGGGCGTCGTTGCCAAACGGCTCGACAGCCGCTATGAACCAGGTCGAAGGAGCGGATCCTGGGCGAAGATGCGGATCAACATCGGCCAGGAATTTGTGATCGGAGGGTTCACTCCCGGCAGTAACGGAATCGACGCACTGGTTGTGGGCTACTATGAGGGGCGCAAGCTGATCTACGCTGCGCGCGCTAAAGCCGGTCTAGTGCCCGCGTCGCGCCGAGAACTTTACGAGAAGTTGAAGCCGCTTACCATGCAGACCTGCCCATTCGTCAATCTCCCAGAGGCGACGCCAGGTCGATGGGGACAGGGCCTTACGGCTGCCAAAATGAGCGAGTGTGTTTGGGTGAAACCTAGGCTCGTCGCAAACTTCGAGTTCTTGCAGTGGACTGACTCAAATCACGTTCGCCACATAAAGTTTATCGGTCTGCGCACAGATAAAGACCCTCTCTCCGTGGTCCGGGAATGAGTTCCTCACCCCAATCAATCCCGAATTGCTCAGGGTGCCGGACCAATCAATTCAACGCACCGTGAGCGGATAGTAATACTAGGGGCGGTCCCCTTCAATCGTTATCGGGAGATAGTGCCTCCCCTGGGGTAGATTGTGGAGATCGAGGGTCACAGTCACATCGGTATGGAATCCGTCGACGTTTGCCATTCCCTTTCCCTCAGCTTTTGCGGGACTTCCATCCTTGTCCATTGTGACTGAGACAACGCATTTGCCCCCTGGGCTGAAATGAGGCAGGAGAATGTGCCCGGCGACGACGCGCCTGGGCAGGGCTACGGGCCGGACCGTCGAGTTCTCGCCGCCACGGGTGTCCGATGTTGGAGCATACGGGAGCTTCCAGGCTGTGGCAGCTTCTCGTCTTCGACACGCGGCACGCCTGAGCGTCTATTCGCGAGATCGATTCTTTTCACGAACCTTACCGAATGGCTGCCTGGGCTCCGGCGGGAATTGAGGCGCGGAGCAGTTGAGGTCCGAAGTGCCCCCTTTCGAATTGAGGTATCTTTTGATTGGAAGATCTAGCTTCTCAAATTGAGACCTCCAATATCGTGCGGCGTCATCGAAATCAGGAGGCAGTACTATTTACTGCGGATAAATTCCTAAGGTGCCCCTTCTGCGACGGTTCGACTCTGAGGTTGAAACTCATTGAGGAGAAGCCCTCCTGGTGCACAGCCCTGTCCCTAGCAGTGAGATCATCGAGGCGCTAGTCCATATTCGTGACCTGTTTCGCCAGATCAGACCTTCGAACGAACGGGAGCAGCGAGCATTTGAGCGCCGTGAAGCGGCGACGAAGGACCTGTTGTCAAATTTGCCGCGCACGGGCGAACACCCTACCCTAAGAACTCTACTCGAAATCGCCGAAATTTATTCGCTGACCTTGGAAGGCGTGCACAGGTTGTTTGGTTACAGCCTTCAGGAAATGGGAGAATACGATCTCCGTTTGAACGGCGGGCGCACTCACATTTTCGAGTCGTATGCGTTCGATCGCGACCTGCTGATTGATTTGCCGGCGCGGCTCGCCCCAAGGGAGTCGTTCGCTATTGACGCCGTCTTGCGGGACCTTGTGCTTGATTGGCAGACCGACATTCCGATACGAGCCTTGGAAGAAGGGGAATGGGAGCAACCAGGCACGTTTTACGTGCATGTCGGGACAGAGGACAGTCTCGGCTCAAGTATTCCCTCTGGAGCAACTGTACGAGTCGAGCCCATCGGCGAAGCTGAGCGAATGCTGCCCAACCCGCGCCACATCTATCTACTCCAATTTGGAAACGGTTATCGCTGCTGCCATTGCGTCGTGACGAGGGGCAAACTCCGGCCATTCAGTACCAGCAGGACATATCTTGGACGTGAGGAATTTCCTTATCCGGGTTCAGTGCGCATCGCAGGCCGGATCCGGATGTTTGCGTTGAAGCTCCCCCTGCCCGAATATCCGGCTCCCGCACCCCTTCCCCCAGGCCCGCGAGGCGCAGACTTGATATTGCCGTGGGAACATCAAGCGCGAGACCGCCTCTTCGCGACCAAACACCGACGGTTCAGGAGGGCAAAAGACGAAGAGCGTCTCGCTCAGGAATTCCTCAAAGAGTTGCTCCATTCCAAGCTCAGTGGAAGAAGCGAGCGGCGCTATCGTCGCCCGACATCGTCCGAACCTCATGTCAATTCGCTCCTTCATCTCACCCTCGGACATCTGGCGCGCTATACAGACGCCCTGCGCGCGGGAAGTTCCTGGCAATCAGACCGAGGGCGGCTCTCGCTCGGTACACTCCTCCCTGCCAGATCCCTCGAAGAAGCGTCGTCCGTCCAAGTCAATTTGCGTGTGCCCACACCAATCGATGTCTGGGAGGCTCGACGCAGCGAGTTTGGAGGATGGCCGCCGCTGCTTTCCGTAAAGTTTCCCAAGCTGCGACAGTGGGAGGACAGAATTGTGCGGCTGGCCCGCGAGAATCGAATCGCGGGCCTTGAGCCAGCGCTCAGACCGGGGTCCTTGCTGCTCCTCGAAGAAATCCGATCGGCTCCCGATCCGTACAAGGAAAGAACAATGCCAGGATGGTCGCGGCCCATCTACGTTCTTCGCAGAGGTATCGAGATCATCTGCGGACACGTCGAGACGGACGGCGCCAACTACTCCTTGCTCTCAGGCGCAGACCGCGCGATCAAAACCTCCTTCCATGCGCACGACCTCCCTCGGCTGAGTCGCGTCGCCGGCGTCGCCGTTCCGGTGTAAGCCCCTTCAATCGTAGCCACTGGCCCGGTTCATTTCTCGTGCTGGAGTCAACACACATCCGGTACGCTTTCGCTCGGTGTTGCGATGGTCTGCTCCGCGTACTGAACGCGGGCGAGTAAGTTTGGCCAGCGACGCCGATTCCCTTCCCCGCTTCTAAACATCGGGGTTAACCTCTTTTCACATCGATGGTCTGGCGAGAGGAGGAACTCGTCTTGGTCAGTGAACCGACACATCTGCGCTCCATCGTTAATGAGGATGGGGCGGCCATTCTTGACATCAAGTCAGGCAGAATCACGACACTCAATACCTCAGGTGGGTATGTCTGGCAGGCACTCGAGAACGGCGAAGAGATCGAGACCATTGCGGCGAGCCTCGCCCGGGAGACGGACCAAGACCTGGAGGCCGTGAGGCGAGACGTAGCTGATTTTGTCGAAGCCTTGAAAAAGCAGGATCTATTGGCGGGTTGATGGGGGCGCGCATGGAGACAACAGAGTATCGGTGCGTGCTGGTGCGGCCCCGTTCCCACGGGGTGCTCGCATTTGCCGATGCGGGCCAATATCGCCTCCCACGCGTCCAAATTCCAGTGGCGACTCGGCCGGCACAAGAAGTGCAAAGAGCGAGCAAAGCAAAGTGGGGATTGGACATCTTCGTATTGGAGACCTGGGATAAGCTGGATGGCCTTGGAGCCTGCGCCGTCGCGGAACTACTGGCGCCAGAGGTGGCGTCCTCTCTTTCGGAAGTTGCGATCAATCGTCTCGTGACCGGAGAACTCCTAGACTTAGAAGGTCGTCGTCTTGAATTGCTGCTCGAATCCGGGCCGAAGGGCCGCTTGCCTCATCCCGGATGGATTGATGAGGCGATCGTCTGGATGGAATCCGGAACGGGCCACAGATTCTCCAAAAACGTCGAGCAATTGAACGCGGGAGGAGGCTTTCTCTTCCGTGCGTGCTCTGACGATGGCCGGCATTATTGGTTGAAAGCAACGGGCGAGCCAAATGCGCATGAGTTCGCTATCGTGAACTTCCTTTGCCAACTGCGTGCGGACTCCTTGCCGAAACTTGTTGCAAGCAAACCGGAATGGAATGCCTGGCTGACTGAGGACGCCGGCAATCCATTGCAGGACGCGCCCAATGCGGCCGAACTCGCTTTAGCTGCAACGTGCCTGGCACGGCTCCAAGCTGAGACCATCGGCCGGACAGGCGAACTGTTGGCTGCGGGGGCCTTCGACCAGCGCTTGCCTGCGATGAGCCGTCATATCGACGCGGTGATCGATTATCTGATCGATGCGATGACCCGGCAAACCTCCACCAAGGCTGCCCCTCTGAGCCGTGACCGTCTACTCGAATTGGGTGAGATGCTGCGCGCCGCGTGCCGTCGCTTGGAAACGCTTGAGATTCCGGATGCGTTGATCCATAACGATCTGAATCCAGGCAATATTCTCAGGGACGGAACAAGACTTGTTTTCACCGACTGGAGCGAAGCAGCCGTTGGAAATCCCTTTGTCAGTTGTGAGCGCCTGTGCCAGCTCAATCGGGCACACGCAGAACTTGTTCGAAACGCCTACCGAGAGTGCTGGTCCCATCGACTGTCCGCAGAAACCATCGACGAAGCGGTCATCCTGACACCGCTTTTGGCGATCTTTGCGTATCTCTTTTGCCGTGGCGATTCCGTTAGGCAGAGAGCGGAAGCCCGACCGGGGTTTGAAAGCTACGCAAGGAGCCTGGCGCGGCACATGGATCGGGCTGCCAAGGATTCGTCGCTCCTGGAGGTCTTATGCCATTGACCGACATAGTCGAAGAGATCGTTCATGGCACCGTTGTCCGGGACCCATATCGCTGGCTTGAGAACCGCAGTCTGCCTGAAACCGAAGCATGGATTCGCGCTCAGCAACGCCGCTGCGACACATACTTCGACGCGTGTCAGAACCTGAGTGCCATAGAGCGTCGGGTTCGGGACTATCTCGATGTCGAAGTTGTGGATCAGCCCGCGCAGGTTCGAGTCCGCGAATTCTATCGAAAGCGGACAGTAGGACAGGACCAAGGCTCGATCTTCGTGCGCGAGATCGTAAGCGCAAGAGAGCGCCTTCTGGTTGATCCCTCTCGAGATGGTAAGTATGTCTCGGTCGGCATCCATCGCATTTCGCCCGATGGAACGTTGTTGGCGTATGAGGTGAGGCGTGGTGGAGAAGACCGAAAGGAAATCCGCTTCGTTGATGTGGATGCCGGCACACTCCTGCCGAACAGGATTTCTCTGGGCTATGGGCGAGGTTTGGCGTTCTCGCCGCATGGATATTTCTACTGCCACGAAACCGAGCAATCCGCCGACGAGCACAGGATCTGCTATGGCGCCTTCGGCTCGGTGGGGCAGGACGCCATCGTCTTCCGCGTGCCGAAGACAAAGGGCAGCCGCCTCGTCCTGATCGCGAATGAACAACGATTGGGCGCACTCTGGTGCCGCCCTGATGGACAGGACATTGTCACTGATTTCTGGATCTCAGAGCTTGGACACGGGACCGCTGAATGGGCTCACGTGTTTCAAGAGACGCGAGTCCTCTACGGCCCGGTTCTCTGGCACGATCGCATCCTGGTTCTGTCGGAGACCGCGTCGGGCAGCTCGCAGGTGATCGAGTTGTCGCGCGATGGTGAAGAACTGGGCGTGGTCGTTCCCGAAAGAGAGACTCCCATCCGGCAGATCGCATTGACGCGAGACCGGATATTCGTGGGCTACCTAGATCGCAGCCTAGCGACGATTGAGATCTGGATGCCCGGCCGGGAACATTCGGGATCGCTCAATATGCCGCAAGGGGGGACAATTCGAATGCTTCCATCTCCAGCGCAGGAAACCGAACACCTCTTCTACACCTTTGAGTCTTTCAATGTTCCGCAAGCAACATACAAGGTTTGCTCCGCGACGAATCAGTCCGAGCTCTGGCATCAACAAGAGCCCGTCGATCAGAGCAGTTCCGGTCATGTTCGAGAAATTACCGTGCGGTCGTTCGACGGTGTCGAGATTCCGCTGACCCTCGTGTCGGCGCATATCAATGACAATCCGAATAGCCCTGGTCCGGTGATCATGAACGCGTATGGCGGTTTTGGCGTCCCGCTGACTTCGCAGTTTTCCGTATTGGCCAGAATTCTGATCGAACTAGGGGCTGTCCTAGCCCTGGCGCACGTCCGCGGTGGAGGCGAGTTCGGCAAGGCATGGCACGATGCCGGTCGTGCCAGGAACCGCCAAGCCTCGTTTGATGACTTCGTCGCTGCAGCAGAGTGGCTTTGCCGGGAAGGAATTGCGAGCCCGCGACAGCTTGGCATCTTTGGAGGTTCAAATTCGGGTCTGCTAGTAAGCGCAGTGATGACGCAGCGCCCTGATCTCGTCGGTGCCGTACTCTGTATTGCCCCTCTGCTCGACATGGTCCGCTACGAATCCTTCGACCAAGCGGCAAAGTGGAGACGGGAATACGGAACTGTCGAAGATCCGGGGGACTTTCAGGCGCTTTTTGCCTACTCGCCGTATCACCATGTTTCCGAGGACGTCAATTATCCCGCCACACTTTTTGTCACCGGAGACAAGGATGATCGCTGCAATCCCGCACACGTGCGGAAGATGGCGTCTCGCCTTCAGGAACGGCCTGCCCAGAGTTCTCCGATCGTCGTGGACTATAGCGAGGAGCGCGGGCATTCGCCGGTCTTGCCACTTTCTATACGGATCCCCGCCCTGGCGCGCCGGATCGCTTTTCTCTGCCGAGAATTAGAAATCGACATTCCAGACGGAGGCTTCGATGAAACGACTCGTTGTTGAGAGCTGGTTCCTGCTGCTCTGTTTCGAGTGGATCATGCGCTTTCGGGATTTCAAGGCGCTTTACCGATCCGTGCGGGAACATCCGGCGCGCCCAACCGCCGCGTCTGGCACCGTGTCCCAGGAAGATCTATGCCGCGCGATGGACTACGCCTGTGTCTTCTACCTAAAAAGGGTCTTCTGCCTGCAACGCTCAGCAGCGACGACGCTGCTTTTGCGCCGTTATGGCCTCGATGCCGAGCTGGTGATTGGCGCCAAGTTGCTGCCCTTCCGTTCTCATGCCTGGGTTGAGCTCAATGGGCAAGTCATCAACGACAGGCCCTACATGCACACGATTTATCAGGTCCTGGAACGTTGTTAGGAGCGTTGCTAGGAACGCTGCGAGCAGCCCGGAGAATCACATGAGCATTCAGTTCGGTCTCTGGCACCGGTTCGGCCAAGACGTCGATGAGCGAGAGCTGCTCGATCTTGGCCAGTCGAGTGCCGGTCATGCCCTCGATGGATCGTTTGTGGCCTGCCGGCGCAGCGTTGGCATGGGCCTTCAGTCATTCATCACGCACGAAAGATCCAAGCTCGAGTTGCGGCCCAAAGTATTTGCCGATGGATGCATGGTGACGCTCGATGGACGGATCGACAATCATGCTGAGCTTCGCGATGAACTCAACATTGGAGATGCAGACGTCGCCGACTCCTTCCTAGTCGCAGCCCTTTTCCGGCGATGGGGACCCGACTGTTTCTCGAAGCTCATTGGCGATTGGGCTATCGCGCTCTGGTCGCTCGCGGACCAGTCCCTGTACCTGGCCCGCGACCATGCCGGCACCAGGACCCTCTACTTCGAGATTTCTGGGGATCGCGTTCGTTGGTCGACTTTGCTCGACACTTTTCTTCGTAAAGGAAAGACAGTCGAACTCGACGAGGCCTATGCCGCCCGTTATCTCAGCTGTCTACCTCTACGAGATTTGAGCCCGTACCCGGGAATTCGGGCCGTTCCGCCGGCCCACTATCTCGTCGTAAGCCTAAACGGGGTCACAAGGTATCGACACTGGGAACCGACGACCAAGGAACGAATCCAATACAAATCCGATCTTGAATACGAGGAACACTTCGTTGCCTTGTTGCGTCAATCGGTTCGGCGCCGGACGGGAGCGGGCGCTCCCATTCTTGCTGAACTCAGCGGAGGAATGGACTCCTCTTCGATTGTGTGCATCTCCGATCGGATTCTCACTGAGAGCGGCGCGGCGGCGAGTGAGTTCCTGGACACCCTCTCCTATTTCGACGATTCGGAACCCAACTGGGACGAGCGCCCATATCTCTCGGCGGTCGAGGCTCAGCGCGGCAAATCGGGAATCCATCTGAACGTCGCGGCCGAAAACCGGTCCTTCGAACCATTGGACCCGAATACAGAGAGATGCCCGCCTCTGCCCGGCACTGACCGCCATGCTGCCGAGCGCCAGAGGCAACTCGCCGAGGCGATGGCAACGGGGAACTATCGCGTGATCCTTTCCGGGGTCGGCGGCGATGAAGTGCTGGGTGGCGTGCCGACGCCTTTACCCGAACTGTCTGACTACTTTGTCAGTTGTCAGCTTCATAGCTTAATCACTCGCGCATTGGCCTTCTGCATGTTCGATCGAACGCCTCTCTTGCATATGCTCGCCAGGACCGTGGCAACGAGCGCGGCGGCTTACACAACGTTGCTCGCGGACAGAGTTCAAGTACCGCCCTGGATTCCGCGGCATCTCCAGCGCATCGCCGAAGATGCAGGAAGCGAGGCCGCGGTCAGGGTTCCGAGACTGGGCTTCCCGCCGAGCAGGATCGAGAACGGCGTCAGCTGGTGGCAGCTCCTGGAGACTTTGCCTCACCTGTATCCTTCGACCACGTCCCGTTACGAATATCGCTATCCCTATCTCGACCGCGACCTCGTGGAGTTTCTTTACCGGATTCCGCGGGAGCAGCTGGTACGCCCCGGCCGAAGGCGTTCCCTGATGCGTCGCGCCCTTCGAGGAATTGTGCCTGCTGCGATCCTGGAGCGACCGAGAAAGGGCTCTCTCATTCGCGGGCCACTGGTGTCTCTCCAGCGCTCGCAACGAGCGATTCAGTCGATCTTCGAAGGATCCATCGCAGGCGCGATGGGCCTCATCGATGAGAGGCGATTCAAAGCCGAGTTAGTTGAGGTTTCAAAAGCAACCTCGCCGCGATGGTGGCCGGCAGTAATCAAGGCGGTGCAATTGGAGTTCTGGCTTCGAATGCAGGGCGGAGTCTCACTCGGCGCTCCCAATCGCCGCTCCATCTCAGAAAGTTTGCGCCTCGATCGCGGCGCAGAAAACATCCGCGCCGGCAGCGCTGTCCGTTGACGCCACTGGCACGGAAATTTTGCAGTCCAAGGAGAAAGCAAATGACCTATACGAAACCGCAGATACTCGATTCGTGCGATGCGCACGAGTGCATCAAGGGACAGAACAAATTCATTGCGTCAGACGACAGCGGGCACCAGGGCGTCCTGGGCACGCCGGCCGCCTACGAGGCAGACGAGTAGGGCGGCCGATTGAAAACTGAATCACCTCAAACCGGACGGTCCCCCTTCTCGCACGCCGGAATGGGGACCATCCGTCCTAAGCTGAAGGAGCCGTCACCCGAATCACTGGATGCAACTGCTCGGATCCTCATTCGACTCGAGAGTCCTCAGCTTCTCCCAACGGGTATATTGTTCCCGTAAATCCGGATCCGGATTCACGTAATCCTCAAGCCAGAATCGAAACCAGTCCACAATGCCCTGCATCGCAATCTGGCGGTCCATCGGGCGCTCGAGCAGGTGGCTACCGCCCGTTATGTCGATCAGTTCGACGGGCTTCTGCTGCATCTTGCCTGCGGCAAACCATTCCCATTGGGCGAGGGAGTCCTCAATCGCGACCAGGCGGAGAGGAATGCAGACGCGGTTCAGGTGAAAGCTGGGCGACTCTCTCATCCACTGCTCCAGTCCGTCTCGACTGAAGGGAGTTTTGCCTCCGTTGTCCTCATTAAACTCGGTGAGTCTCTCGGCGATGTATTCGAAATATCCTGCATCGACTCCGTCGGTCAGCACCGCGGTTCGGAACTTCGGCTCGGAAACATGCGTCAGTAGATAGGACACGAACCACACTGTGCGACTGAACCCACTGATGCCCACTCGGTCGGGATCAATCAACCCCCTCTCGGTTAGAACATGAATCAGTTGCTTATCACAATCGTTCGAGAACCTCCGAAACGACTGTTCCAAGTTGCTTCCAAGCGATCGGTCACCGCCTACTTTGTCGTGGTCTGCGGGATTCGCAAACGTCTCCATCTGCGCGACGATCATGCCGGTGGCGGCGAGAGCCCGTGCTGCAAATCCGCTGCTCCATTCATCTCGACCATCCATCGAGAAGCGCTTGGGGTCGAATCCGTGCGTCTGGACCACCAGGGGATATCGCTTGCCTGTCGCGTAATCCGGCGGAAGATACATTCCGGCAAGAACAGGGACGCCGTGGACCAAAAGGTGGAGGTCTTCCACCCGGCCAAATCTCAACTCCGAGAACTGCGGGTTGAGATCCATGATCACTGCGCTCCTCGTCGATCTTCGATTTTGGGCGATGATCTTCGGCGGTGTATTGAGATCCTCGTTAACCAGGATTTCGGGCTGGTCCGGATTTGCGGATGGCAGAGTCTGTTCCCATGCGTCCGAGCCAATACGTTTGATCGTCAAACTCGGCACCACAACCTCCGCGGGTAGCTCGCCCGCCGCTCTTTCAGCCCGTTCTTCTTCGGAGACTCCTTCCAGAGGCAGAAAGGTCTTCAGATAGACGGCGTGACTGTCCTGCGCCCACCTTAATGCCGCCGTGTAGATCGCCGGAGCATTCAGGAGTGGGTGGACAGACCGCCCGGAGCAGTCCAGCAGGAAATACTGAAAAACGGGAGCCGCACCTCCTAATGGCGGGGGGTTTCGGCTCCAGAAGCCCAATCCATCGCTCTTGTACTCACCCCACGAGGGGCTGGTCCGGCGAAAAAAGGCCGTGAAACTGGCAAATTCACCGTTTGGAGAAAAGAAGATTCGCGTATAGGGATTGATCTCGTGGTCTGCCGGATCATTCACCTCGACTTCGGCTTTGTCCTGGTAAAAGAGTCTCTCGGCGAAGACCGGCTGATTGAACTTGCCCGTCAGAATCTGTTCCAGCGTCTGGTTCTCGACGACAACCCCGTGCATGCGCTGCTCCTCGGTAAGCGCAGGACCTTCGTCGGGTTTGGCGGAGAAAACGATTCTTTTGCCATCGGGACTGATATCGAATTGATCGACGCTGGTGGGATGATGAGTCCGCTCAGTCAGCCGTCGCGTTCCGATATTCAGCGTGAACACCTGCATTCGACCAGGTTCACGAATACCGACAAAGGCGAGCGTTTGGCTATCTCTTAGCCACCTGACGCCACGAATGGCAGGGTCGTTGGAGCTTGTGGTCATCCGGATCAGGACCTGGGGGATCTCTGATTCGAATATCTTGCTTGTGGTGAAAAGACAAACCGAATAGATGTTCTCGTTCCTGGCCAGGTCTGCCTTTCGCAGGAGGATCACGAAGTGTTTCCCGTCGGGCGAGAAATTCGCAATGTTCTCTGCGGCAGCGCCCAGCAGATAGTCGCCATCGGCCCACCGGGTCATCTCGATCGAGTCTTTGACTGTGATGTCCCTCTGTCCGCTCGCGCAGAGAGGAGTCGCGCTGGCGAGGACGAGGATGGCAGCTTGAAAGAAACGAAGTCGCATAAACCTCCGGGCAAGGTTCGAGTTCCGGCCCGCGCGGGGCGGGCCAGGGAGCGTATTGATCGGCTTGTCAGAACAGAGCTTTGAGGGCGAATTGAAAGGACCGCGGGCCGCCCTGCTGGTATTGGGAGGCAAGGGAGCCGAGGCTCTGATTTAGCATTTTGGTCGACTGCCCGAAGGTGGCGTCGGTGAGGACAGGGTCTACATATCCGAAGTTCGGATGATTGACCAGATTGAAAGACTCGGCACGGAATTGGATTCGAACCCGATCGATTGGCCTGAACTCGCGGCGCACCGCCATGTTGAGTTGGGTTTCGCCAAAGCCGCGGGCGAAGTTCCTGGGAGCATTCCCAATGTTGCTTCCAGATGGAGTGGCAAATGCCGCCGGATTCAATCCCCTGCCCCCGGGGAGGTTCGGACCCTCGAGGTACAACCGTTCGTTTGGCACAAGGTTCACTCCGGTGTAATAGGCAGTCCCGGTCGCGGGGTCGATTGAGAAGTTTCCCTTGATAGAGAGCGGAAATGCGGAGCGCGCAATGAACCGGGCGTCCAGGCCCCAGCCATCGAAGAGAGGCCGCGTCCAGCGCTTTGTGGCTCCCGAGGGTAGATCCCAGCTCAAGGCCGTTGAGAAGGAATTTCTGACGTCAAAATCTGCGTTCCCGCGAAGCACGTACAGGGCCGCATACGTGGAGCCGAAGTCGATTGCGTGGCTCCAGGTGTAAGAAGCCAGAGCTTCCAGACCGTGGGCGAGAGTACGCTGAAATTTCATCTGCATCGCGCTATAGCTGGAACTAAGCCGGCCATCGAAAAACAGCCCGTACGTGAAGTTCGGGTTGAGCGAAGCCAGAGAGACTTCCTTCTCTTCGAGCTGCCGGCGTCCGCTCGAGCCGACATACGAGATGGTCAGCGACTGCGCCTTGCCCACCGCCTGTTCAAGGCTCGCGTTCCATTCAAGGGCGTAGGGCAGTTGAAGATGGGCTGGGAATGCGGATACCGTTCCATAAGGTGGAGTCAAGCGGATGAGAAGATCGATCTGTTGCGGTGAAAGCGGAAGCGGAGCCCCAAAATAATTTGCGGTAGCCCCGAAACCCACGCCGCTAAATCCGGTGCCCGCCACTTGATTGTCGCTGTCGAAGAAAACGCCTCCTCCGCTCCTGAACACCGTCTCCCACCCCGGGACGCTTCTCGCTTGCCAGGCTACGCCCAAGCGGGGCGCAAAGTTCAGCCACGGCGTTTGCCACAGCCGGGTGCCTCGTGGGGCAATCGCGAGGGTCGAAGGCTCGGAGAGGTCTCCAGAAAGCGTGTAGGCATCCCGTCCGCTGGAGCCGGTTGGCGGCGGATTGACCTCCCAACGAAGACCAAGTGACAGGGTCAGGGAGGGCCGGAGGCGCCATTCGTCCTGAGCGAACGCGGCAAACTCGTTCAAGACCGGCATTGCCGGAGAGACCGTCAGCACGCTTGTGATCGTTGGAGCATTGTTCAAGACATCGGGTAGGCCGAAAAATAGCGGGTACATCTGAAGGGTTGCCGGTTGAATCGGTGAGCCGACGTGACGATAGTCGATACCGAACTTGAAAGCATGTTTACCGGCGGTCCAGGCGAAGGTATTGACCGCGTTCCACTGCCTCAATCCGTTTCCAGTGGCGCCGTTCAAAAGCTCCGAATATCCCGCGCCGGCGAATTCAAGAAATATCGCCAGCTGCGCCGAGGCTGGCGCACCTTGTCCGACAGCGGAGGCGAGGTTGATCGGCGTCGCGCCGCCGAAGTCATCGAGAGTCCCAACGACCCGAGCGTCAGAGCGAGCAAACCCCAGCCGGAAATCGTTGCTGATCTTCTTGGACAACTGACTGGTTGCGCCCAGCGTATAGGTCTCGGTACCGAACCGCAATTGACTCAACACAGAGAGGCTCCGCGTTTCGGCTGAACTTGGAGAATAGGCTGCCCGGAAGAAGAGCGCCAACTTGTCGGCGAAGGCCTTGTCCAGCCGCAGACTCGTCGAGTCGATCTGGCTCGGAACCGTGTAGGGTTTCAGAAACTGCGCCAGACTGGGATTGGACGCGCTTCCGTAATCGATTCCGCCCGGCGTGGGGCGCGGGAACGCATTGAGAACCGCCTGGATCGCAGGAGGCGCCTGATCCCGCAGATTCTGGTCGGGCACCAGCTGAACCGAATCCGCCTGCGGCTGTGCCAGGCGCAGCCCTTCATAGGAGAAAAAGAAGAAGGAGTTTCGATGCGGTAAAACCGGCCCGCCGATTGTGAGGCCAAAGTCGTTTTGACGTAGCGCACTGGGCTTGTTTCCGTAGTGATCATTGAACCAGTCGTTGGCATCGAAGAAGTTGTTGCGCAGATAGTCGAAGCCACTTCCGTGGAACTGATCGGCCCCCGACTTGGTCAGAAAACTGAATTGTCCTCCGGGACTGCGGCCGAATTCCGCCGAGTACGTTGAACTGAGCACCCTGAACTCTTCGAGGGCATCGACCGACACCAAACCCTGCGTGGTCCCAAGGACGCTCGACGCCGCAACGGATCCACCGACCGCCGGACCCGCGACTCCGTACCCGTTCCCTGCTCCCACGTTGGCAGACACTCCATCGACGCTGTAGCTATTCGATTCGGTCCGTTGTCCATTAACGCTGAAATCGCCGCTCGCGCCGATGGCGCCCTCTCCGCCCCCAACTTGCGGAGATGCCGTCGAGATGCCGGGGGTCATCGAGATCAGGTCTTGAAAACTCCGCCCGTTCAGAGGCATGTTTTGGACAAACTGCTGGTCGATGACCGTGCTGACCGATGCATCCGTTGTGTTGATCGGAGCCGATGCGGAGCCAACCGTAACGCTCTCAGAAGTCGCCCCGACCGGCAGCGTAAAATTAAGCGCCAGAGCGCTCTGGACGTTCAGAACGACATCGGGCTTGATAATCGTCTTGAACCCCGGCCTTGAGACCTGTACGTGGTAGTGGCCGGGTGGCAGAATCAGAACAAGGTACATCCCCGAACTGTTGGTCGTCGCGGAATAAACAATCCCTGTCGCGTCGTTGGCAATCTCAACTTCGGCATTCACGATGAAGTTGCCGGACGGGTCCGTCACGCCGCCCGAGATGGTCGCGTTCGTCGACTGAGCAAAGGCCAATGAGGACAGAAGGAACGAGACAAAGATAGAGTATCCAAGTTTCATGCGGCGCTCCGAAAGACCGAGAATGAATCGGGTTCACTCTGTCTACCGCTGAGCTTGCCAATGTGTACCAATATTCATTAGACGATCACGTCACACAATCATGGATGGTTCGGGTGAACCTGGAGATAGGCCCGCAGAAGCTGTTTGCCGGTGGGCTTGGCGCTTCCTCCTGGAGGCTCGACGGTGACGAAGACCATATCCAGGCGCGCCAGAGCCTTGGTGTCGTTGCAACGCAGGACCCAGCGCTTGCGATTGTCGTCCTGATAAAACAGGCCTAAGCTGACCGGGCTTGACCGGTCGCTCCCGCTGCCCCACACCTGGAACGACACGTCCTGCTTGCGAGCGGCCTGACTGTCGAGATCGAAGCCGTAAAAGATCAAGGATCGGTCCTTGGTATAGAAGATGCGGCCGAACTGCTTGGCGGTTCTGCCGTTCTCATTGGTGTCGAGAATATCCGCGATATACAGGTTGCGGGCGCCGATCAGGTCTCGGATATCGCGGTCACGAGACAGGAAATCCTTGTCGAGAGCGAGCATCCGGTCCTTTTCGCTCAGAGCGACTTCCCTATCCTCAAGGGCAGCCTTGAGTTCCCTCACCTCGGTCTCGAGAGCGGCTGTCCTCTCCAATTGTTGGGCAGCATCTGTACCCGTCGTTGCCCACTTGCTTCTCATGCCTTCCAATTCCGTTTGCGTGGAGGAAAGCTGCCGGCTCAACTTGTCCTTTTCCTCGCTCAGTTGCTGTTGAGCATTCTGTTCGGTCTCAAGCTGCTTCTCGATTCCGACCATAGCTAGGGTCGCTTGTTTCGTCCGGTCATTGGCGGTCCTTAGTTCGTGCTCAAGAGAGGCAACCTGTTCTTGGGACCGCGTCAGTGCCTGCTGAAGATCCTGATGGGGCGGTGCGCCTGTGGCCTGGACAGTGGGTGCCTGCGCCGGCGTTTGCGTCGCTTTCGCGTCCGGCCTGCTCATGATCAGGGCGAGTTTCAAGCCGAAAACGCATGCCAGAACCAGACCGCAGGCCGCCGCGAACCAGGCCGCAGACGGATGCCATCTCAGCTTGGAGTGTCGCTGCGGTTCCTGCTGGGGAAGCGCGGAGTTCAGGCGGCCCATCAGCCTTTGTTCGGCATCTTTGAACGATTTGTCGGACTCGCCGGGAGCGTTGCCGAGTTCTGAAGCCGCTGCCGCAGCCATGGCCGGAATCACATCCGCGGTGACACGCTGATACTCAAGGAACTTCTCGTAACAGGAGTCGCAGTAGGCCATATGAATCTGCAGCAGGGCCCACTCCTCCTCCGAGATCTCGCCGGAGTAGTAGAGGGCACAAAGAGCGACGAACTCGTCATGGAATTGAGGATTCAAAGGGGCAGCCGCGCTCTGGAGCATTTTCGTACCAATTTTCTCACTCAAGCGCCTTTTTGGGGGAAAAGGTTCGAGCGGAGCCGCTCGAGGCCACGATAGAAGTGATGTCTGACATTTCCGAGAGTCCGGTTTGTCTTTTCGGCGATCTCGCGCAGACTATAGCCTTCGAAGAAATGCAGTTCCAGAGTCTCCCTCTGTTCCTCAGTGAGTTGCTCGCGAAGGCGATTTAGAAGATGCCGAGCGGCTATTTCGTCAATCAATTGCTGCCCCCGCCCCCCGGCCTCTTGTTCATCGAACTCCTGAGAGTTGTAGTGCTGCCGGTGAGCAAGGTATTGCCTGCGGTTCATCGCACGATGGTAGGCGATCTGGATGATCCAGGAGGACGCCGTCCCTTTTCTCGGGTCAAAGAGCTTTGCCTTTTGGAACAGCAGCAGAAAGACCTCCTGACACAGGTCTTCGGCTTCGGACGCGTCCCTCAAAATGCGCTGCGCGACCCTCAGCACCACCGAGCGATATCGACGGAATAGGAGACCCAGAGCCTCCTTGGATTCGCGGCCGACTTCCCCTAGAAGTGTCTCATCGGAGACTTCGCGGGGACTGTGCACCGAGGAGCTCTCCTTATCTCGACGAGAAGCGGGATTAGCGAGACGAGTCTCGGAATCTGGGAAGTAGACGGCCTCTGAGGTCATTGTTCCCTCTCGTGTTCCGATTGATAACTCGGGGAAGTGCTTCCAGCAGCCTGCACAAATGTGCAACTATAGTTGCGCTAATAGAATATACGCAACTAAAGTTGCTATATCAATCAGGATCACGAAAGCACGATTGGTGTGTGGCCAAACCGATCGGAGCTGGGAAAACGCGCAAATCTGGTACTCCGCGCGAGCTCTTCGGAGCGGCAATCACTCGCCTCCGCATTCATAGGCGCGAATCGCAAGCCACGGTTTCAGCTAAAGTAGGTTGTGAGGAATTCTATTTGAGGAATATCGAGCAAGGTAGAGAGAACTTCTCATTCGAAATCATGTACGCAATCGTAAGCTACTACGACATGCTCCCGCTGAGTCGATTCTGGGCCTACGCAGAAAAACTGGCCGATCGACCGGAGCATTTGCTGAACTGAATCTAATTGGACACAGAGCTAGTTTTACGGCGTGATCTGCTGCGATTCGGCGGCTTGTGTGTCAAGTTCTCAAGAATAGCTCTGAAGCAAAAGATGCACTACTTCGGGCCGAGGGGCCTCTTGGGCAGAGATTCGGCGAACGTCCAGAACTGCCCAATGGACATTTCGAAGTAGCTGCTGACCGCGAACATTACGTCGCAGGTGATGTTTGCATGGCCACGTTCAATCCGGCCCAGGTAATAGTTGCTGTATCCGAGCGCGGCTGCCAGACTGGCCTGTGATAAACCATGCGAGACCCTTTTTTCAGTTACTGCTCGACCGAAAACCTGATTGGGTGTTGTTCCTTTTCGCTTCTTGTCCGCTCCAACCGGTTTAGCCACATAGGCATCGTGTCGCGGTGGCTTCGTCTCAAATAGCAACTATAGTTGCGCTTACGCCATGGGAATTCGATGGTCAATGAGATCCATTGTATCGAGACAGCGCATCTTGACTGACTATCACAGCTTGCACTGGCCGTTTGGCAAGTCCGTTGGGGGATCGAGGCACTGTGGAGATGCTGCTTTTGGGGATCTCCTTCCGGCTGCTCAGTTTCAGCTTTCTGACTAGGATGGGAACCGTTTTGAGGTGCCCTTGCTTGTGATAAATGACGGCCGTATCAACGGTCCAATCCACGTCCGCAAGACGCCGCGTCGTCAAGCCTTCCTCCAAGGAAGTTCCCTCGCGGATGAGCGCGAGCCCGTGCCCCTCCTTGACCAAGGTCTGCATCTCTGACGGATGCGATGCACACGAGTATTCGCCTAACGTGACGCCGGCTTCGGCCAGCAATTCCATCAGCCGGGCATGCGCGTCCGGGTGCCGTTGTGGGTGATAAATGATTGAGAGATTGTCTTGCAGATCGGATACTGGGAGCGCACCTTTAGCCGCCAGAGGATGATCCTTGCAAAGGCAGACCACAATCCTGTCACGGCGCAATACCTCGACGTGGAGATCAGGATGGGAGAGTGGCAGCGTGACGATCGCCGCGTCCACGAGACCATCGAGAACTTCTTTTGCCAATTGTGGCGCGTCCCCATGGGTGGGCCGCACCGGGCTTCGCGGGAGCAGTTCGTTATGAAGAGCACAGAAATTGCGAAATAGGCTCGGGTCGACCAGCGGCGTTGATCCGAAGCGAACGAGCCCGGGTTTCCCCCGCTCAATGGCAACCAGCGCATCGATGACTTCTTCGCGCAGTTCCAAAAGAAGGCGCGCCAGAGAAATAAACGCCAGACCGGTCTCGGTGGGGTTAATCCGCCCATCCTTCGTTTTGCGGAAGAGATTAACCGACGCATTTTCCTGGAACCGCCGGGCTTGAACGGACAAATTTGGTTGGGAGGTGTGCAACTCTTCTGCTGCAACCCGGAACCCTCCTGTCTCCAGGATCTTCAGTAAGTACAAGAAATGCCGAAATTCTGCCCAATCGTACATGGCCCTCCTTGTGCGATCTGCAAGAACTGCGTAAGCACATGGGGAGAACACGTACCCTCTCCTGTGGAAAATCTTGCCATTATTCTTGCCCTCCGCAACGGGCGCCTACTCAATTTGGCCAAATTTACGCCAAATCAGCTTCCGCCAGCCATTGACATTTCGCATCGAGCCATGTGATTTCGAGTCGCAAGTGTCCGAGCAATGTAGACGTCGATGTCCACCAAGTATCAAACACTCCACGCTTGCCTTAAATAGCGGAGCCGGCGATGGTCTCCGGAAGGCTAATAGAGGTAGGAGTTAGGTGGGGCCGATAGCTGCCGTTTATCAGCCGATAATCGCAAAGTATTGGACAGATCAAGGAAACGAGGGGATTCTAGGCGAAACGTGACATTCGGTTAATGCCGATTGGCGTGAAGATGAGGCGGTCATGGTCAACGTCAGTTCTCCATCTGTGGATCGGTCGCTTTATTCGAATCGAGAGGCTCTGGCAATTGCGGCACAGGCCAGAGCCCTATCCGGAAACAAGCTTGAACAACTGGTTGTACGTCTGCAGCGCCACACGGGACAATCCAAGGCGCTGTGCTGGCGCTTTGTCATCCAGTACGGCCTCAAAGGCCGGTCTGATCATCGTCGCTGGACCAATGAGGAATTAGAGACCTTGCGGGAAGGACTCGTCAAGTTCTCCCTCGAGGAAATGGCGACGAAGCTTCACCGGTCTCCTCGAGCTCTGCGTCAAAAACTCGCGCGCGAAGGATACAACCTGCGCGACATTCGCTGCGACCTCTTTTCCGTTGACGGCCTTGCGTGCGCCATTAAGGTCCAGCGAACGCAAGTTCTCTCCTGGATTGCGCTGGGATGGCTGCCGGCCACTGCAACTATTCGTTGCAACAGGAAGTACTACATAATCACGCCAGAGGCGCTCTCCTATCTGTATAAGAACCACCTCCAGGATGTGCTGAAGCGAGGCGTTCCCAATCAGTCGCTCTTCGAAGCTTACGTGCAATATTGCCACTCGCCCAAACACACCGTCGGCGAACAACTACTCGATGTGCGGCGCGATAAACGAGAGCGCGCTGCATATGAGCAGTTACGACGCGAGTCTGAGAACTCCGAGGAGACAGGAGACAATCACGATGTGGATGAGGAGCAAGACGCAGAACCCGAGAGTCGGTACGGCATAGCCGTCTGATCTGCAATGGATCCCATTCACGGGTTAAGCTTCGTCCAACCAGCGTGGCAGTCGCCCTCTACTCACAATGCAGAGCTGAGATCGGCGTCTGCCAACCGGAGCCGGGCGCCGGGGCCACTCGAGCTCATTTTCGGCGGCCGGCGGACAAGTTGATACCAGACGACACTCCAAAGGACCGCGCAAGACGGCGGCAATGCGGCGCTTGGGGGAAGACGCAAATTCGCATAGCAGGTCCGATCAATTTGTCACCCATAGCGACAGAAGACGGTTTGTTGATCCACCGGCTCATAGTTATTCGATTGATAAAACAGAAGTTTAGATCCACGTTGCCGAGAACGCAGAAATCGCTCCTGGATCAGGTGAGGGATGGGTTGTAGCTCATTAGCAACGGATACGAGCCTGTGTGAGCAGCACCCTGCCAGTTCCTTCGGCACTTGCCTGATTCCGGCCGACCCGCCACACTGGGCTGGTTTTTCCGTGAGACCTGACCTCTGATAAGAGGTGATTTCCCGGGACCAGAAAAGATCCCGGGACCAAGGGAGTAGGGACTAGGGACGAGGGGGAACAAGTGTTCACGCCGGAGTTTTCGAATCCCGACGACCGCACACGAAACAGCTGTGCATCTGCTTAGAGGCCCAGAGCCGCCGATGCATTCTCGCGGAACATCTCGCCCGGCCGGATGTAACGCCGCAAAATGCGACGGGATTTGTGGCGAGTGGTTCTCGCGATAGCGCGCTCGGACGAGCCGTTCAACGCAGCCTGGGTCGCCATGCCCGCGCGGACGCTGTGGCCGGCGATGTTGGTTGCGTTCATGCCGGAACGCGCTGCAGCGGTTTTGAAAATGGCGGCGATCGAGTCGCGATGCAACCCCGTCGACGCTACGTGGCCGTGACGATCGACTCCGCGGAAGACTGGACTTTCCTTCACGTTGGCAGCCTTGAGCCACTGGCGAAGCGCTCTGATCGGGCAGGTATCCTTGTGCTCGCCAAATACGATCGCAACCCTTTCGCCGGCCTGCTCCTGGTCGGCCTTCGAGCGCGGCACGGTGATCAGGAGTCCGGAATCTGAAAAGCACAAATCAGATACAGACATCGCACAGAGTTCCGAGCGGCGAAACGCGCCCGCGAAGCCGATGAGGATCAGAGCGCGGAGATTCTTCGGGCACGCTGCAAGAAGACGGCAGATGTCGTTCAGCACAAGCGGGTCTTTGCATTTCTGCGCAACGCCCAGGGTGCGGCGGGCGCCTTTGAGTACTTCGCCGACCACGAAGTGCTTAGTGGACGCGGGAGATTCCTCGAAGCCAGCTGCCTGGTGGGCTTTTGAGATTGAGGCGAGGCGTCGCGCAATTGTCGCGGGTGCGAGGCGGGCGACGACGCAGGACGCGATATAGAGAGCGATGGTCTGAGGAGCGGACGGAAGGGACGCGAGCCCATGAGCGGTGCACCAGGATTCGAAAATCCGGAAATCGGACTGGTAGGCTTTGCGGATGGACGGAGCCTTGGCTGCACGGATGAGATCGTTGGCTTTGTGGATTAGGTCTTCGAGATCAGTAGAAAGATGAGATGAGGTTATGAGTTTGTCTTGCATGAGAGAACTCCGAAGAAGGACAGAGAAACACGGAAAGGCGGAGAACGGCATTGCCGCCCGAGAGGGTGGTTGTGATTTTGAAATGAAAGGGATTTGTGGGGGTGAGGATTATGCACTAAATGTAAGGCGCAAAAGATCGGGTCGCGAGCAGGGGTGCTGGACCTAAAGTCAGCCTCCCATCCACGATCCACCCGCAAAAAGCAATCCTAAGCAGCTGCGTGTGCCACACGTGTGCTGCATTAACAGAGGGCATATAGTCTCGATACAAGCGGCGGCCGAGGTTCCAGCCTGCTACGCTTCTCAGACACAGATACTGATGGCCCGATCCGGCCAGGTATCTCGCAGCACGTTGTTCCGTCGTTGTCAGCGCTTACTTCTTCTTGGCAGACTTCTTTGCAGCCTTCTTCGCTGACTTCTTTGCTGCTTTCTTGGCGGGTGCTTTCTTGGCCGCCTTCTTCGCATGTCCACCTTTGCCCGAACCGTTCATCGTGTCTCCTTATGTGCCTCTGATTCGATATTGTGCCGTGTCTTCGTAAAACGATGTGAGACGATTTCCCTCTTCGTCGCGCAATTCCACAACTTCTGCGATCTGGCGAACGATCGCGATGGCGAGAAATCTGATCCCGTCGCGAATGGTGAAGTGAAAGCTGTTTGCTTCGATCTGGATGGGGGTTTGATCGTATTGGACCGATGCTAGAAGCGCCGTTCCAGACATGCTCTGTATCGAGAGTCTCACCTCGTTGCCAACCAGGCCGACGAAGTCCGCGGCTGCGGTTGGATCCTGCCGGATTCCAGGTTTCCCACTTCCGTTCATTCGGCCTCCTCTAGAAACCCCAGTCAAACGTTAATGTTGAGCTAGGCAGGATCAGATCGGCCGAAGAGCACGCAAGTTTAGTCTGATGCTGCCTAGCCGATTGAATGGCCGCCGTTCCACGCATTCCCGAGCTGTAGAGCAAGTAGCGCGGCTGGCCACGGACCGAAACTCCCAAAGTGAACCCATCGCAGAACCAGGGAAAGGTCACAGTATAGTTACAACTCTCCGAAGGCATGACGCTGCGGAAGCTCACCTCGATACGCGCCTCTTTACCGGAGAGATGTTGTGCTTCGGTGGGTAAGGTATATTCGCGGACCAATGACTCGGTCCCGTCCGTGATTGCCAAAGCCTCTAGCTCGAAACGCGTACCCGTCTCCAGATCCGATACTCGGAGTTCGACATTTTCGAAAATTCTCTCCCAAGCCTCTTCCGGGGTTTCGTCGGCGAAGACGGTGCGCACTCGGTTCTCGAGCGACCCGGTCAGATCCGGCGCAAGAGCACTGAAGTTGGTGCGATGAAGAAAAGCGAAGTTTTCATTCCACAATGAGTTCGCGGTTAAGTGACCAAGGGCGAAGCCGAAGCTCAGCCGAGTTCCTGGAAGCCGTCGGGTATACTCGCATCGTCCGACTGTGAAGGGCGAGAAGCCCTCAAGGCCCTGACCAAATTTCTTTCCTGGCGAAGGGAAGCCTGCGCGATGGGCCGGAGCATTGTCAAATTCGAGGTCGAAGATCCAGTTAGAAATCGTCTCCTCTTTGCGCATCTTCCAGATTCGGTCGATCTGGGCGCGTAGCTTCAAGAGAGATCCTGGCGAAATCCAGGTCCGGGCTTCCTTGAGGAATTCCTTGGCGATCAGGTAGCCCTCCGTTGAGCGGTCTTTCGGCTTCACAAGATGGACATGGTCCTGGTTCACGTCTTTCCAGTCCATCCGTCCGTACAATCCGCGAGCGGAGCTCCCTTTGACGACCCAGTCGTCGTTTCCCGAGACTACGCGAACAGGAAAAGCTGCACGCTCTGTCGCGGCCATATCCGGATTGCCGCCGTTGAGCGCGCGCTCTGCCCACCTTCCCGTCAAGAGTTCGATGAACTCGCTGTCCTGGGCCAGCGCGGTGACCTGCCGATTGCCGCTAAAGATGCGCTTGAAGAGATTGAGGTGTGGGTAAATCAGCCCTGCCACGCCGACGGCAAGCTGAGCGTACTTGGCCCATTCGACGCCATTCATGGGCACGCCATAGAACAGAAGGCCGGCAACTTTGGCTGCCTTGCCCTTCTCGAGCGCAGAGAGGATGGCCTCCATGGCGACCAATCCGCCCATGCTGTGAGCGATGAGAATGATTTGTTCGTAGGGGCACTGATCAAAAGCGAAGAGGAGCTGGTTCGCAATATTGGGGATGCTTGGCGGCCGGAATTTCTTCGATGGGTACTGAAAGAGCAGGATGTCGTGGTCGGCGAACTCAGGATCCGAGGCTAAGAGTTCGGAAAACGATTGCGCAGCCCCCCTTTGCCTTCCAGGTAGACTGGGCATCGCCAGTGAAGCCGTGGATGAAGACCACGGCGCGCTTGGCGCCCGCTTTTGCTGGGAGTTCGCGAAACAGCTCGTCACTGATCAGCGATTCGACCAAGGGGCCCTCAACGTGAAGGACTTCTTATCGATGGAGACTACTCAGAACTATTCCACAGGTCAGACAGGAAGACAAGGGTGAGCGGTGGCGCGGGACGAGTCCCGAGGGGTGAGAAATCAAACAGCTTCTGCTACAGGAAGCGCGATGGGTGTGTGCGAGGCATGTGAACCAGAACCGCACGTGCAGACGACTCAGCTGCCTGTAGGTTTGTTATGATTTTGTCCTGCCACCTGTTTCTGCGATTCTGGGTCCGAACTGGGTCTATGCCACACGCGACATTCGCAGTTGTTAGCGATCTACATTGCCGGCTGGCTACAGCGCCAAACGATTCATTCCTCAAAGTCGGTGCCCCTCGAATTCCGAGCGTGCGTCATCCCGTTGAATCGCTGCTAGAACTCGTAGATAATGAGCATCTTACGGCAGATGTATTGCTCGCTCCTGGGGATTTGACAAACCAGGCAAGCCGCGAAGGACTCGAGCAGGGATGGAACTTCATACTTGAGATCGCGGCAAAACTCGGAGTTCGTGCGATCCCGGTGGTCGGAAACCACGATATCGATAGTCACCGCCAGGATCCTGACAATCCTCCGACCCACATGATCCGTACTCTACGACGTGGTTTCCCATTTCAGAATGACGCAGAGATTCATTCCTTCTTCTCAGAGGGGTACTGCCTGCAGCAGGTCGGTGACGCTCAACTGATTGCGATCAACACGGTAATTGATCACACGGACGCAGCGAGTGCGAAGCGCGGAACTTTTGGCGTTCCCAGAATAGAAGAGATGGAGCGAGTACTCAGGGACAGAATGGTTAGTCCACTTCGCGGTGCACTGATGCATCATCACCCCATTCTCCATTCAGGGCCGTTCCTAAGAGATACGGACGTAATTGCCACCGGAGATGCGCTGCTTGACTCTCTCCGCAGGTTGGGCTGCCGGTTTGTCATTCACGGTCACAAGCACATCACGAGACTGTCATATGTCGATCGGATTGCTGTGCTCGCTTGCGGCAGCTTTTCAGCGATGCTTCATGAATACGGTACGTCCGTAGGAAACACCTTCCACCTAGTGAGCATAAAAGGCGATTCCCCCGACGATGTGAGAGGCACGGTAAGAACTTGGGTGTTTCAGTACGGATTCGGCTGGAGTCGTTCTAATCTTCGATACAAGGGATTTCCGTACCTTTGCGGCTTTGGCCGCAGAACTCCACTGCCGGAAATTACAGCCGCTCTGCGGGCCATAGCTGATGCGCATCAAACCAAATCGAGATTCAGCCAAGATGAACTATTAGGGACAGCACCTGACGTGGAGTTTCTGACTCCTGCTGAGCGTGAAGATATTAATCGGGAGCTCAAAGAAGTTGGGCTGAAGCTGGACGACTACGACGATGGGCATCTCGAACTTTGGAGATCGTACTTGCCATGAAAACTGCATCGATTTACGGCGCCTTCAATGCAAGATGGCTGTCGCCCGAAGACGTGGCAAGGTCGTTCATTCCCACCTTGCCCTTCAAGAGTTTGGTGCGGCACCAGAATTCATTGCTTATGGGGCCGCGTGGTTGCGGAAAGACCACTCTATTGAAGATGCTCACTCGACCTGCTCAGCGAGTTTGGCTGAAAGAACGAGCGCCGAATGAACCAGCATGGTCCGATTACAGAAGCCCCGACTTCGAAGCCATCTATATACCGTCTGACGTTCGATGGGGGGCTGAACTCCGTTCCGTAGAGAAGGAACTTGAAGGTTTCCCGATCGCAGCTGAACGTGTACAGAGAGCCTCGATCGCGATCTGCTCTCTGATCGAGGCATCGAAGGCATTTCAGGGGATCATCGAAGAATCCAACGAAAGCGCGGAGGATGTCTGCAAGGCGTTGATCAGGCACTTGGAATTGGGATCAACCATCCCCTCATTCCGTGAAATTCGCCTCCGGCTTCTTCAATGGATGGAATTGATCCAGAGCGGATTGATTAAGCGAGATGCAGATACAGTTCGGCATATTCTCGACTCGATTCCAGCATCCTTGACCGCTCACTCGATAAGCGCCGTCACAAAAGCGTGCAAGGTTTTCGATGAGTACGTTAGCTCGAAATCCCAGTCGCGTTGGGCCTTGTGCTTTGACGAATTGGAAATTGCGCCCGAATGGCTTCAAAGAGAATTGCTTGCGAGCCTAAGGAGTTTCGATCAGCAGTTTCTTTTCAAACTGACGTGGAGCCCGATTCTTCCACGGCATCTCATGCCGCAGCAGGAGAAGTTACACGATTATGCCCCGATCAAGATGTGGCATACGGGCGCTACGGATGCTAGATCTTTCTGTTCTGAATTCGCTACACGGTTTTTGAGAGACCGGCTTGGAGATCACACCCTCAATCCGCGCGACGTGTTTGGACCCTCTCCCTTTGCCCAAGAAGATTCGGATGCTGTTGGTGCATACAGGCCGGGTAGCCCAGAGTGGCATGCAATGGTGCAGCTTGCAAGTATTGACACAAGCTTTCGTGAGTACCTCGAGAAGCGAAATATATCACCTAGCAATCCTGCCACTGATAGTGTTGCCCTTCGGGACGAGTCGCTCCGGAAGGTAAAGCCGATTGTGCTGGCACGGGAGGCTCACCTCAAGGAAGCAGGAAGCACAATCAAGCGTCGGTCAAGAAAGGTCCCGCCACTCTATTATGGCGACGATGCTGTATATGCTATGAGCGAGGGAAATCCTCGTCTGTTAGCAGGCTTGCTGAATGAGTTGCTAGACATCGAGCGGCGTCGTTCTGCAAAGAACGCGCCAATGATTCCCAGACTGTCGCAGTCGCGTGTTTTGTATGCAGCATCTCTGCGGATGCTTACGACCGTACGTAGCTATCCGTTCAAGGGAGGGCCTCGAAAGTTTCCTCTATCATTGCTCGTTTCCCGGTTAGGGAACTTCCAGCGTGGCGAACTGATCGGATCTGAGTTTAAGCCCGATCCCGTGGGAAGCTTTTTCGTGGATGCTGATGTGCGGCCGGAAATCATGGAGGAGATTGCAAAGGGATTGCTAATTGGGGCGTTCGTGAATATGGGCACCCAAGAGGACGATTTCGCTCCTTCGGTAATGGGCTCACGCATTAGGCTATCGTATGTTTTGAGCCCTGCATTCCAGTTGCTCTTCCGGAACTTTCGCGAAATGCGCTTGAGCACGGCGCTTCGAATGGCTCCGTGGCACCAGACATCTCTGTTCAAAGCGGCGGAGTAAAGTTATGCGACTAAAGAGTCTACGAACAAGCAGCATCGCGGAACTGAATGAACGCGCCAGCACCTTCATCGCCGCATGTGGTTATGAGCACAGATCAGTTGAGATTAGTCGCTTGATTACGGGACCCGAAAGAAAGACTGCGATTTGCTTCGAGGAATGGCCTGATGTTCTTGCGCGGCCGAAGAATGAAAAAGAGCTCGCGAACGCAGGATTCAACATGTTCCTAGGAAACGGCGGGGACTCGCATCAGGTTGAAATCATTGTGGAGAGAGAGGCTATCGAGGCGGGTCGTGACTCCAGATCAATGGCATTTGACATCTCTTCGATGACTCGAGCTTGGCACGGCGGAATCATTCGACAACTCAGGTCCATGGAACTAGACCGGGACTTCGAGACGTTCTTTGCATACGTACCCGCGAAGTTCACTCCGCCATCTGCGCGCGTTCCTCCCAACGAGATCGTTGCTCCGGTTGATGGTTTTGCTTCCTTGGCCGTGCCCGATCTTCCAATTGCGGCGGTGATTGGATTGGGATACGAGCCCGAAAGAGCGTTAGGACTGCAGCAGTATCTTGATCCTCAATTGACATTACTCATGACGCCCAAAACGGGAGATTCTGACCCCTTCTATGCCGCCTTAAGGCATAACAACCGAGGATTACTAAACCGGACGGATTCGAAGTGGATCTTCGAATATGACCTAACTGAGGTTGCCGGTACATTTTCAACTCTTGCGTCAGTGGTCGGGGGCCTTCGAGAATCGTATCGGGTCGTCCTCGTCTCTTTGGGCCCCAAGATCTTTGGTGTACTTAGCTTCCTATTAGCGGCGAAGTTCCGAGATGTGAGCGTATGGAGAGTAAGCGCTGGAATGCATGGTCGTCCGCGAGACGCTTTCGCCGATATGAATAGAGTTGTGGTTGCTAGCGCGCTGTGGGAACCCTCTAATAGTTGAACTCTCTGTTCGATATGAGTCTTTCTCTCACAATCGCTCTGTGATCATTGAATCCTGCGACGTGCCTTCGCACCAGGATCGATTTCCAGTACCAGGCTCTTGAAATAGACTCAATCTCCGGACAGCAATCATATGAGAGAAGGAACGTGGCTCCCTTGTCGTTGATGGCTCTAAGGACGCGTTCGAGCCTCGCGAGATCAGGAATATCAAAGGAAGCGTACCCATACTCGCCGCGGCGTCTTGATCCTCGTTTTGCATACGGAGGATCTAGATACACGAAGTCTCCATGCCGGATTTTGCTGGTGGCACTCTCAAAATCCCCAACACGGAGATCAGCTTTGCGCAACAATAAGGCACATTGCAGAAACTGAGATAGTGACGGGGTTTCACCCGCGCGTGATCCGCGCGGCACATTGAATTTACCGGCGCGGTTCAATCGAAAGACGCCATTAAAGCAGTTGCGGTTCAGGTACACGAAGCGCGCAGCTCTCGAGATTTCGTCGAGAGAGGCAGGGTCCTTCCTTCTTAATCGATAGTAGAACTGGTTTGTCCTCGGCATTGCGACCACTGCGCGATGAACAAGTTTCGGATGTGCTGCCAGTGTCCGATACGCCTCAATGAGTTCACGGTTCAAATCGGAGATCATGGCATTCTTAGGTCGGAGGGAAAAGAAGAGGCAAGCAGATCCACAAAAAGGCTCAATGTATCTAACATAATCTTTGGGCGCATGCTTGAGCAATTCTGGAATCAATTTGCGTTTGCTACCCGCCCACCTCAATATGGGAGCGACAGCCGGACTGGTGCGGTAGTCTCCGCTCATATGTTGCCTTGACGATTGATCAATTGCCAGATTCTAGCAGGTCGACTCACCTGGAGCACACACCCACCGCGTTTCCTGTAGCAGAAGCTATACGTTTTGACACGGCCCTTTCGACCGAATTCTGCCGTTTCTTTTCAATGCGGCGGCATTCCTGAGGCTTTTCCAAATCATAAATCCGCGGTTCTCCTGATTTGGGCTTGAAAAAGGGGTGCTGCCGCACTTCGATTTTGCGCACCCTTTAGTCACATCCTCGGCCGCTGACAAGTTTCCAAACGAATGCTGATCCGGCATCAGCAACCAGAACCCACCTCTGATCGTCGAAGAGCCGAGTTGCGCTTCGGCTGTGTGCAAAAGGGTCGCCGGAAGGATTGAACGTCTGTACTCCTGGATCCCTTCGCGCATAGGCGGAATGGCTGGCCGCCAGTCCTGCCCGAACGTGTCGCTCACTGCGCTAGGCGAGACGTAATACGGATATGCCGTCCGACGCCAACGCCAACGATTTCAAGCGTTCGGAGAGTGAGTTGGCGATTTGGCATCAATCGAGAATGCGAAATCGAGCCAGACATTCGAGGAGCATT
This sequence comes from Acidobacteria bacterium AB60, assembly GCA_008682415.1. Taxonomy (GTDB): domain Bacteria; phylum Acidobacteriota; class Terriglobia; order Terriglobales; family Acidobacteriaceae; genus Telmatobacter. The sequence goes on from VANK01000001.1 coordinate 1,135,468, forward strand.
GCCCGTATTCGGGTGCTTCTCCCAGGCTTATCCTTAAAGCCAAGACTCCAGACCCTGATAGCCAGGAGGCAAGAGTGTCTATTACTGGGCGGCAGTTCTTTAGGCTGCTATGGGGCGAGCGAACGCCTATTTTGGGTGGGCTCGCATTGGCGGCAGTGCTCTGTTCGTTTTCACCACAGGTCTGGCGCGCTCGGGTACTCGCGTTTCGATGGATATCAGAACCGAGTCACGTCAATTTCGGCGCATCTGTGGCGTTCCTCGCTGTAATTCTCGCCGTCGCCACCTTGGTTTGGCCCGGCCCAGGAATAGCGAGGTGGACGAAATCGTGGTTCCGCGGCGTGAGCCCTGGGTCGTTTGCTTTGCCAGCGGTAGGCGCGATCCTCGTTTTTGCTCTCGGGTTCCTCTTGCCGTTCTGGATCTGGTTGGCGGTCGCGATTCTGACCGGTTTGATGGTCCTGGTTGCGATTGGCTTCTCGATTTGCCGCTCTAGCTCAGACGGGCCAACAAGCGATGCAGCAGACGAGCCGATGAGGCATCTCGCTGAGGCGTGGCCACAGAGAAGAGAGCTTGCCAGGCGAATAGCAGATTGTGTCATGGAGGACGGAAAACCCACGTACGCTGTCTATGGCGAATTTGGGTCGGGGAAGTCTTCCATGCTCAATTTCATCGAAGAATCTCTCAAGCAAAGTCCCGGGACAGCACCGATTATTGTGAGATTCAATGGCTGGCTGCCCGGGTCGCAGGAAAACCTCGCTGAACAGCTTTTGGGCGATATTGCAGCGGAGTGCCGCAAGAAATATTTCGTTCCGCAACTCAGCCGAATTAGCTCAAAGGTCGCCAAGGCGGTCACGAAAGGTATTCCGCATCTCGATGGTATAGGAGACTGGTTCCCAAAGGAGACGCAGCGCGATCTCATCGAGGGCCTGCGCAAGATGTTGGACCGCGTTCCGCTGCGGGTGGTCGTTCTCGTCGATGAGATCGACCGAATGCGCAAGAACGAACTCTTTGTGTTGCTCAAGCTGATTCGAGGCTTCGCGTCGCTTCCACACTTGAGCTTTATCTGCGCTTTGGAGCGCCATCACGTAGAGGGATTGATTCGCGAGGAGTTCGGGGCTGCTGACCACACTTTTTTTCACAAGTTCTTTGCCGAGTCATTCCAACTGCCGAGGCTCTTCGACTCTTTTTTGGAGTCCGAAGCTCATGATCGGCTGGTAGCGGTTTTTGATCGACATGGTTGGTTTGTCAGCGACTCAGCCGTTAAAACGACGTTTTCAGATTCGATCCGGCAGCTGTGGGGAGCGATTCTTTCGCCGTTTTGCTCGAACGTCCGCCTGGTTAATAGGCTTGTCAGCGCGGTCAGGGCCGAGGCAGGGGCGATCATTGGGGAGGTCGATCCCATTGATCTAACGCTGGTCGCGGCACTTCGATGTTTCGCGCCAGCGGCTCTTGACCTGTGTTGGAGGTTCCGCGACACGCTCTGTGCGCAAGACAGCCCATCTGGTGTTTCGGAACCCAACGATACTTATGCCCTAAATGTTGCGTCATACCTAAGCGCTGAAGCTCAGCTCGACACCGGTGAGCCGATGCTTGCTCACGTCCGAACGGTTCGGAAATTCTTGTTCTCAGGGCTCGACAAGATCACGGATTCACAAGAGCCCGATTCGAAGGCTTGGATCAATGCCGTGCTTCGGTACTTTGAGGCGAACAAGCAGGGCACGCAGACGAGACGGCTCCGGAGCGCGGCGTACTTCGCTGCATATTTTCAGAGCGCGTTGCCGATCGCGATTTACTCGGAGCGCAACCTGACCCGGATATTTGACGAGTTGGGACGGTCTGACGACTCTCAGATCGATCTGACGCTTCGCCGGGAGCTTGAGACATTGGAACTCAATGATGAGAGGAGGCTGAATTTCCTCGAGAAATTCTCGGGCAGGGCAGCGCAGGCGCTTGACCCGGGGAGGTGCGCCCAGGCCGCGAGGGCTCTTGTTGCGTTCCCGGGTGGATTGGACGCACAGTTTCACGAAAAGGAGTGCGAATGTGTGGCGAGGCTTGTTCTTAATATTTCAGACGAACTGGCTCTATCCGGTCGGGTCGAGGAAAGTCATCGACTTCTTCAGACGTGCATTGAAAACGCCGTTCCAGACGAACTTGCGCACAGAATTCTAACCTCCGCCCGCGGGAAGCGCCCCTTCCCGGATGCCGTGATTGCGATGCAAAGAGGCGTTCCGATTACGCCCGACGAAGTAATCGAGCGTGCCTTTGCAAAGCGAATGGAAGTGAAGTATGGTCCGGGGGTGGCCGTGGGGCAGGTTGACCTTAACCTCTCATACTGGCTGGCCTTCAATGACTGGGGAATAATGCTAAAGAAGGACGTCCTTTGGAACACGAGCAGAGACCTTCAGCATGAGTTCTGGAAGCGCTATATCTCGTCGGCTGAGAGGATGGCCGACTTCGCTCGCTTCGTGGTTGCTCAGTTTACTCTGAACGCCATGCGAATGACTGGTCCCATTTCGATTGAGAACCTCCTCAAGAAGGAGGAAATCCTCGAACTTGCTAGAAGGTTCCCTCCATACGTGGATGAGGTAGCCGTAGCTTACATCCGCGAGTTGCTGGGAGGAGATGCGATACCGGAGCCGGTAGGTTTCGGCGCGGGGAAATGGACCTCTTGATTCTGGTCTGCCCGCCGCGCGCCTCGAGCCTCGAGCCTCGATTGTGAGACTAACAATGCACTCCGAGCCGGGATTACCACTCCTCGTAAGTCGGCAAGGGTGCAGGAATATCAGCACCTGGCGAGCTGGACTATTGATATCAGGGCAACGCATTCATCGACACCGTTTGCGGTGCGTTCCCAGCCCATGAAGCTCGGGCCCGTATTAGGATCCTGACCCCTGATAATGTGAACTTTCCCGGGATCAGAAATTTGATCACTCACTCAATGTCGAACGGCGTGGAGGTCATCACCCGCCTGAACCTCTTCGCAGATCAAACGTCGCCCGGACCACCATGATCGCCAATCGGCCGCAGATCCGCGAGTTCGGATCATCGACAGCGGCAAATCGAGAGACGCCATCGGTGAGCGCATTTTTGACGATCACGATCATCGTTCGCTGCGAAAATTGGAAAGTGCCAACTGTGGAAGATCACTTGTCCGAAAAGTCCGTTTTACGTCAACTTGACGGGACAAGGATCGATGGATCCCGGCCGGTTTGTAAGGAGCTATCCAAGTCGGTGAGCGCATTGCTGATAATGCCCTCCCTGAAATGCACAAAGCTCCTGCTCATGGCAAGAGGTGCTGCTCTCAAGTAGAAGGGGCTGTTCCACGGCTCCCCGTCAAATTGTCAGCACTTCAGGGAACTTTGCGCCGGGACTCTCCGTATCAAAAGCAAATTCGAACTTGAGGTGGCTGCTTTTGCGCCCGCACTTCTTCTTTTTCAGCCTCATGGTTTTCAGCATCGTGCCGGCTGCATTTTCACAAAGCACATCTACTCAGAAGCAGCGCATGATGCAAGTTGTCCAGAATTATGTAGACAACAAGAGCTTCATGGGCGACGTGCTCGTTGCCGACGGCGATCAAATTGTTCTGAAGGCCGCATATGGGTCTGCCGATCTGGATTGGTCCGTTTCCAATACTGTGGACACAAAGTTCCGTATCGGATCGCTGACCAAGCAATTCACCGCCACCAGCATTCTCCTGCTCCAGGAACGCGGAAAGCTCAACGTGGACGAGCCGGCCATCAAGTATCTGCAAAATTTTCCCGACGCCTGGAGCAAGGTAACCATCAAAAATCTTCTAACGCACACTTCCGGCATACCGAACTTTACCGGTGCACCGGGTTTTGGCGCTTACGAACTCCAGGACCATACTCCGGAGGAAAGCGTTGCGCTTGTCCGTGGCAAGCCTCTGGACTTCGAGCCCGGCACGAAGTTCTACTACAGCAATACGAATTACGTGCTCCTGGGCGAAATTATCGAGCATGTTTCCGGAATGCCGTATGCCACTTTCCTCCGCCAGAACATCTTTATCCCGGCCGGCATGAACGACACCGGAGTGGATGTGGATTCGGCCATCATTCCCAAACGCGCGCAGGGTTATGATTCCACACCCGACGGGTTCAAACGCACTGAAGCCATCAGCATGACCATTCCGTTCTCTGCGGGATACCTATATTCGACGGTGGGAGATTTACTGAAGTGGGAAAGGGCTTTATTTGCTGACAAGATCATCAACGCCGCATCGCTGCGCTCCATGACGACCGCCGGCCTGGGCGAATATGGTATGGGATTGTTCATCCGAACTGCGGATGGCCATCAACTCATCACCCACGATGGCACGATTCAGGGATTCGAAAGCTCGCTGAACTATTACCCTGAGACGCAACGGACCATCGTCGTGCTGGGCAATGTTCGCACCGATGCTCCCCTCAGGATTGCTGCTCAGCTTGGCAAGGTTAGTTTTGGCGAGAAAGTCATCCTAAATTCAGATCGACGGATCATTCAGATCGCCCCTTCTATTCTGGCTGAATATGCCGGTCACTACAGCGCTTCCCCTTTCTCCACCACATTGAGCGTGGAGTCCGGCCGTCTGATCGCAACCGCACCCAACGGGAGAAAGTACACACTCTATGCTCAGTCTCCCAGCTATTTTTTTCTCAAGGAAATCGACGTGCAGATCGAATTCGTCCGTGACCCTGCTAGTGGAAAGGTCACCGGTTTTATGATGACCCAGGACGGACAGACGAAACAGGTCAAGAGAGATGGATAGGCTGTCGAAGTCTCCATCTCAATCTAATCAAACTGGCTCAACTTAGCTGGCCCCAACTTCCACAGACAGGTTTTAGGTTGATAACTGTAATTCGGTCGCATGCCTGGCTCGATTCGCGATAACAGGGCGATAGCCGGCCAAAACACCTTAGGGATTGGTAATGGCGAAATGCTTGATTGGCGCGGGTGAAACGCACGATGTATTATTCTTCAGCCGAGTTCTCTTTCTCCAGATGGGCAAGTGTGTTCACCTTTTGCCGTCCGTGAGCGGTCCCGGTGAGTCTCGTGGGAGTTCCGCCAGACTGAGACTGCGGCAGAGCCCACGAAGTGTCCAGCCGATCGTCAGATCCCCTGTTGGGAGGCTCTGCGACCAGCTGATTTCCGAAGCCTGGGCGTAATGGGTATTGTCACCTCCGTCAAGAGGCGTGACGATTGGCGTTTAAGCGTATTCCACAAAGACAAGGCAAAACGGGCACCGATTGGCCGGTTAACAGGCCAAATCACTCATCCAGACGGTCCTGCAGTCCACCTTGACGGGAAGTCGCCTACGCGCTCCTATACCGCGGATCCTGGCTGTGGTTCTATACCGATGTTGTCGTTCACAGCTCCGCGGATTCGCTGCTTGCAGCCCAAGTATCGTTCGGTAGTCTGCACGGAGACATGTCCGAGAAGGAATTGAATCTGCTCCAGTTCTCAGCCGCACGCATGGCAGAGTTTAGCGCAAGAGCGTCTTGCCGTGTTACTCGGTTGCGGATTGCGGCGACGAGAATTGGCTGATCTGGAGTTTACGCATTTGCAGCAGCGCGAGGAGCATTGGGCAATTGTTGATCTCATCGGCAAAGGCGGCCATATTCGGACGGTTCCTGTGCCAGAGTGGGTTAAAGCGACCATTGATTTGTGGGCCACAGCGGCCGGGGTTTCGACCGGACGATTATTTCGATGCGTCTGCCGGGCAGGAAAAATCTGGGGCGATATGGTTTCGGAACGCGTTCGATCGCGCTTCCCTTTGAGAGTGTCTGCTCGGGGTGACTGCAAGAACCGACGAGCTTCCTCGGCCGTGAGCCAGTTTCCGAGCCGGACTCCTAGCTTTTTGACACCCTTTACACGCCGGACTCCTGCGGCGAGTTCAGGGCTGAGCAGACCAGCGTCCGCGGCCTCATATGCTAAGCGCCGCACTGCGGCGAGCCGTCCGTTGATAGTGCCGGCGGACAGATTTCGATTCTCGAGGAAGATCCGGTAGCGGGTGACGACTACCTTGCTAAACGACAGTCGAGGTTCAGAGCAATACCACTGAATAAACTCATCGATCGCGTGGCGGTATCCGCGCTTCGACTCGCGTGAGCGAAGGCTGTCCAGGACAGCCGATTTGCTGTGGTCCAGATCGGGAAGGCCAAGTTTCGTCTTCGGTCGCTTTGGCTTTGCGGGGCTCTTGCTGGTATTTTTGCTCATTTCGACCGCCTCCACTGCGGTGGGAATGAGCCTACTCGTGCAATCGGACCCGTAGCCCGTTTTCCGTCAACTTGCCCGCAGGAGCCAGGGCGTCCGGCCACATATCGTCGGCGATCATCCCTCAATGAGCGAATTGGCGATGTATCACGCCTAGACGATTGGTGTTCCACACTGGAAAGGAGTTTCGAGCGCGAAAACGAAAGAAACCGCCCTTGTCCAGTGGGTTTAGAAGAACACCGTGTATACAGCTGCGAACGTGAGTGCATCATCAGTTCGCGGTTTTATCGCCGGCCCGTGCACGTAACTGAGCCCCACGCTCAAATAATTCCCTGGGGCGAGATGGAAGTTGTAGCTCCCAGTCACAGACCCACTGTTTCGCCACACGCGGGCGCCGCTCGCGACGAGCGAGTCGGTCAGCGTTTTACTAAATCCCGTATATGTGGAGACCAGGGAGGCGACATCTTGAGGCCGACCTGCAAAGGGAGCGAGTTTGTAGAGTCTCGCCTCGAAATAACGATCGTATGCATTGAATTGAGACGCTGCCGTCATTGCCGAGATGCCAACATATAAGCCTCGCTCTGGATGCTCCTGGCTGGATTTGGTAATCTGGGCATCCATCAGCGCGAATGCGGCGTGATTTCCGAGCTCGTATCTGCCGCTGGTGAAGTTCATGTATTGCGTGCTGTTGTGCATGTAGCCGGTCCGGAACCATACTGCATGCGTTGAACCGCTGGATGGACGGCGGAAACCGGCCTCGCTGATCGTGAGCAACTTGTCGCCATGTGGCGCGAAACGTAGTCCCGTGTGATTGCGTGCCTCGGTAGCCGGCCCTCCTGCCGCATCGAGGCTCCGCTGCAAACCGAATTTCAGATAGGTGCGGTGGGTTGCGTTGAGCTTCAGATTCAATTGGGGTGCGGGTAGTGGAAAGAAGGCCATTCCCACTTCGTAGGGCAAAACAGCATAGACTCCCTGCACACCGCTGGCGGTGGAGCCGCCCACCTGCATGCCCACGAATTCAATGTCGTTCGAATTGTACCCAGCCTTGATTTCGACACGGTCGCGGCCGAATTCCTTGTAAAGGTAGAGCGTCCACAGACCAAACGTCTTCGGACCTGCCGGCTCCCAACTCACCCATTGCCACACTCCGCTCACATCAAACTGGGCGTGCTTGAGGCCGACTTGCCGAAGATCCCAGGTGAGAATTGGGTTGGTCATCCCACCTTCGAACGGATACTCGCCAACGTAGACCTGTTGATCTGTCGGAACTGGAGCCTGAAGGGTATTTTGGGCATACCGCACGGTGTTGATCCATCGGAGTGCGAACCCATTCCGAAAAAGGGACTGGCGAAACGGAGAGTCCACATCGATGGCGCTGTCCGAGATCGGAGGAAGCGCTGCATCTCCGCCTTGGATATTCAGGCTCTCGATCGATGCTGACGGGGGTGGCACGTTCTTGGAAGTCTTTTGTTCCTGCGCAGCACTAGACCTGCATCCCGGTGCGATGACAACGACCGCGAGAACTGTCCGAATTAGGGCGTTTCGAGCGTTCATTATCTGCCGTCACACTCCAGAATCAAGCGAGCCTAGTCAGTAGGTTTGAGGTTTTCTAAAATGTGAAGTGCGGTGGCATGTTGTAGGTCCAATAACCCTCTTCAGCTAAATGGGAGATCTTCCATCCGTCGTGAGTGAGCTCGACGGTGTTGCGATACCACAATCCCTGAAAGAAGACACCTGTTTTTGATTCTCCGAGATCGACCACCATCGGGCAGGAGCAATGCGCACGCACGAAGGCGCTTTGGCCAGTCACGTCGATACGAATCGTCGAGATTGCGTGGTGCGACACAACAACTTTCGAGAGCGCTTTCTTCAGATACTGGATGTGTTCCTCCACGCCGCTCTGAATCCCTCCCGTAATTCGATCGTCGATAACAGCGCCTGGGGTAAACAGAGAACGGTATGCATCCCACTCACGATCGTCCACCGCGTAGCAGTAACGCGTCAGGATATTCTCGATTTCAATGTGGTCTGAAATCCGCTCGAGTGATAAACCCATACGCACGACAATACGACCGTTGCTGGAGCAATTGCTTGCTGTCGCGATCGGATTCTTGCTTTTTTATTCAGGGGTGGCTTAAGTGTGGATCACTCGCTAACCGGCACGAATCAAATCAACGGAAGACCGCGGAGCATCGGGGCCGAAGCTATAGCGGTGATATCAGCAACGAATCCATGCTCGATCATCAGTGCATATCGGGCTACATCTCTTCATCGCTTGTTTCCCGGCGTGTTGCGCTTCGAAATAGATGAGGTGGTATGCCCGTCAATCGAAGAAAAGTCGCTGCAAAGTGACTTTTGCCAGGAAACCCCACGCGCTGTGCGATGGCCGATATAGATGAGGTCGATGTTCGAAGGAGTTCCTGAGCACGCTCAATACGTAGCCGGGTCACATAAGCGTGAGGTGTTTGGCCCGTTGTCGCTTTGAAAAGCCGGGCGAAATGAAACGCGCTCATGTGAATGCTCGCGGCTAAATTTTCAAGCGTAAGCCTAGAGGCCAGGCTGGCCTGGATGTACTCTTCAACGAGCCGAAGCTTCCGAACGCTCAACCGTGGCGCTCGATTCGGAAGAGCGAGCGGAAATGCGCAATTTTTACGGAGCAGTTGCGCAACAAGCATCTGAGCAGCGGAATCAACGAAGAGGCGTCCCCCTCTCACAGGATTGTCCAGTTGATCTCCGAGAGAAGTCACGATGGAAGCGATCAGAGGGTCCTCTTGAGCGAAGCCGTCTATGATCTCTACGCGAGTCGGATCGCACTCGAAATTCTCTGCCGCGAACCGATGAAAGAGGGCGGCATCAATGCAGACATGAATTGTCTCAACTCCGCCTCCATCTCCGCGTTCCCAGCGAATTTCTGTGGAATTGCCTGGAGAAGTCACCGCGAGATTCCCGGGTCCGCTGAACGCGGAGTTCCAGCCGTTTTTGCTCCGAACCTCGGTCTTCCGCGGGCCCCCGCCAGTTGTAAGTACCAGCCATGGGTCGGGTGTGGCCGGAATCCACAGGTACCGGCAACTCGCTGGTTCCCTGCGGACCCGCACAGTCAGGTGTCCCCAGTCGGATCCGGCGCTGGTACGGAGGGAAGGATTCGCGAGGTAATTCTCGACTTCCAGGGAAGTGACTTCCATACGGTACTCCTCAACGCATGCCCACTCTTCTAGAGTACTCCGACGTGGTCCAACCTCCCACAGCAATCAGAGAATGAGATTTGGCGGAGTTCTCAAAAGTTGAGAACAGGAAACTCGCGTTTCCAGAACGATGGCACCTGGAAACGCCGTCTGGCGATGATGCGCTCGGTAGGAGATCCTGAGACCACCCCCAATTTGCGGACCGGCCGGTCCTTTGGCTTGTGTCAAACTCGTTAGCAACGGCTGTTTCGAGAGAGTCTTATGCGCAATTTGAATAACTCGCTTTTTCTCTTGGTCGCATTTTTCATCCTTCCTCTGCGAGCGTCCGCGCAGACCGATTCATCGCCGCACAAGGTTCAGTTTGTGACCGTCGACCAGGGTGTTCAGCTCGAAGTGCTGGATTGGGGTGGCTCCGGCAGGCCTCTTATCTTTTTGGCCGGTGCCGGAGACACTGCCCATCGCTTCGACGGCTTCGCTCCGCAATTTACCGCCCAACATCATGTCTACGGAATTACGCGCAGAGGATTGGGAGCGTCCAGCAAACCCGCGCCCGCTAACGGCAATTATTCAGCGGATCACTTAGGGGATGACGTCATTGCGGTAATGAAGGCGCTTCAAATCGACCGTCCCGTGCTCATTGGACACTCCATTGCAGGTGAGGAGCTAAGCTCCGTCGGCAGCCGCTCTCCGGAGAAGGTCTCCGGGCTCACCTATCTCGATGCCGCGACTGATTTCGCTTTCTACGATCCCGCACACCCAATCTTAGAAGTAGAAATGAGCGACATCCGGCGACGCATCGAAGAGATTGAAGCCGGTGGGGTCGACGAGAAGAAGAAGCTATTGGAACTGGAGACTGCTGTTGCAAAGTTCGAGACCGTTCTTCACCAGAACAATCTGGGAGTGGCGAATATGCCTCCATTGCCGCCACGCTCGCCGATCAACGCCGCGATGAACTTTGGAATGCAAAAGTTTACGAGCATCCAGGTACCCGCTCTTGCCATTTACGCCTGTCCCCACAACTGGGACCGTTTGCCTGATGACGGGTCAGGACGGAAGGCCGCTCTAATCGCGGACGATAAAGTTCGCTGCACCGCATGGGCCGATAACTTCAAGCGGGGCGTGCCAGGTGCACGAATCGTCATGATCCCGAACGCTGATCATTACGTGTACCTCAGCAATGAAGCTCAGGTCGCCACCGAGATTAATGCATTCCTCGCTACCCTGCATTGAGTGAGGCGTAATCAAACACTCCTAGTAATCACTTTTGATAGTCCCGTCACTTGTCAACGTCTAGACTCGGTCTTCGCGACGAGCAAGAGAGCCTCGTCGCACCATTGAACATAGGCTCTTGCCGCAAGAATGCCGCGGTGCAAAGTGAGGAGCGGCCCCAGTTTCACTTGTTTAGGTCTGTTCTGCCGATGCTGTTTCAGTGAATCCTCATAGTGGAAGAGCTTCGCGGCATGATGTTCTCTGATCCTCAGCAGATGCTCAGTGATTCGGTCTCGGGAGAGTAGGTCGAAACACAAAACTTTGACCATCTGTTCGTCACGAACTTGAGCATCAGAAGACGGTTCATCGACCCATTTCTTAAGCTTTTCTCTACCACTCTTTGTAAGGCGATAGATCTTTCGAATCTGGCCCTTTTTACCAAGTTGTTCACGGTGCGTGATGAGCCCTGCGCTTTCAAGTTGCTGAAGACGGGGATAGATGCTGCTATGTTCTGCAGCCCAAAAGTGTCGCCCGAGGTTGGCCAGCCATAGCGTCAAGTCGTAGCCACTACTCGGCGCCGCGTCGATCCCAGCCAGCAAGACATAGTGAAGCGGATTCATCTTCATTATGTCGATATTGACATAATACGGTCCGGCTGTGAATATGGGAGTTCACAAGGAGAGGGCATGTCCCGAGAGGAACAGATTCGAACCGTAGAGGCGTACTTGAACTGTTTTGCGACGAAGGATCTATCGAACGTGTCGTTTGCAGAGGACGTAACGTTTGAAGGTCCGCGCATGCCAAAGTTGACCGGCAGGGAAGTAATACTTGGATTTTTGACGAGTATCCTGCCGATGGTTAAGGGCATCGAGTTGAAGCAACACATCGTCGAAGGTGATTACATTGCAACTCTTTTCGATATGGAGACGGTAAACGGGGTGGATCACGTCTTCGATCGGATTCACATTGTGGATGGAGAAATCAAGGGAATACACGCGTTCTATTACCCGCAGCAGGCCCCAGAAGCGCACCCTTAACCATCAGTAAAGCAAGCTACGCATTTGCCGTCAGATCTAACCCTTCGGAACTACGGATCCGGCTCAACGCAACCCGAGGTACCTGCACTGGAGATAAATCTTTCGTCTAACGCTTGCGGCGGAGCGCCGAAAGCTCCGGTTGCCATGAGGTCAAGTATTGGCTTCAGACCGAGTCGCTCATCCAGATGTCAGTGAGCGAGTTGGCGATATTTCTCTCATTGAGCAAACCGCAGCAACTAAATTGGCGACGACCACAGGGACGAAGCGCAGGTTCTACATCCACATGAAAATCGCGCTCTGATTCAAAGCGTCAATTTGGAGCATTGCTATGTAGTATGCTGCTCATGATGGGTCTCGTTAGACGGTGCCACCATCGTAAGCTGCACGATTGGCGACGAGGAGAGGCGATGCGTAGACGTTTGTGGCTTTCGTTGATAGCCAGCCTAATTGTTCAGGGTGCGATGAGTCAGGCCGCTGACGGCTCAGCGGCGCTTCGCGAGAAGGCAGTGGAGGAAAATCTCCATTACCTAGCCGTGATTAAAGGTCGTCCAGACCCTGGCATGTCGTTGCCGGATCAAATGTCCCGTTTGCATGTGCCTGGCGTCAGTATCGCAGTGATTCACGATAAGCGAATTGATTGGAGTAAGGGTTATGGTATGACGCGCCTGGGTGGACCGGCTGTTTCTGCCTCAACCCTTTTTAGCGCCGCGTCCATGAGCAAGCCGGTGACCGCCATGGCGGTTCTTCGGCTGGTCCAGGAAGGCAAGATCGATCTGGACGTAGATGTGAACACCTATCTGAAGAGTTGGAAGATTCCGGCCAATGAATACACGAAGAACCATCCGGTCACAGTTCGAGAGCTATTAAGCCATACTTCGGGAATCGGAACACATAACGGCATGATCTACGATCCAGGTAAGGGCGTGCCGTCGATGCTTGAAATTTTGGACGGAAGGCCACCGGCAGCGACCCCTCCAGTTCGCGTGGAATCAGAGCCGGGCACGAAGTATGCGTATGCAAACGGCGGATACCTGATACTCGAACTTTTGATTACCGAGCTCACGGGTAAGCCTTTCGCAGAAGCTATGAAAGAGTTGGTGCTGGCGCCGATTGGAATGAACCAAAGCACGTTTGAGGCACAACTGTCTCCCGCTAAAGCGAAAACCGCGGCAACGGCTTACGAGGAGAATGGGACAACCGGATACACACCTGCACATATTGTCGAGCCGAACGCGGCGGCGGGCGGATTGTGGACCACAGCGACCGACTATGCAAAGTTTGTGATCGAGTTGCAGAAGGAGTACACGGGAGAATCTCACCGTGTGCTCAATCAAAAGATAGCTCGGATGATGGTGAAGGCGGGGATGGGGCCATCGGAGAGCATCCGGTGGGGAATGGGCGTACGTGTAGGAGGAACCCCGCCGCAGATTTACTTCGAGCATGGTGGCTCGGCAGTCTATCAATGCGACATGGTTGGGTATCCCTCCGGAGACGGAGTAGTCGTGCTGACCAACGGTGGCGGGGGCGGCCAGCTTTCTGACCAGCTCGTCCGCAGTGTAGCGCAAGCGTACGGTTGGCCTGATTTTCAGCCGGTTGAGCACACCGTAGTACCTGTCGATCCTTCGAAATTCGGCCGCTATGTGGGTACTTACGATTTCATCAAAGTCACCCAGGATGGAAACCATTTGATGGCGGAGATCCCGCTCGGGTCGAAAGCGCAGGAGTTGTTCCCAGAGTCTGACACCCAATATTTCCTTCGCGATGCACCAACGCGCGTCATCTTCGACGTAAATTCGGCTGGACGCGTGACAGGGCTGGTGTTCATCACCACCTATGTTCATTGGTATAGAGAAAAGAACCCGTAGACGCTTCTGGTTCACGCCAGCGCACGCGGACCCCTGAGAAGAGCGGTCGATATAGGATCTTGCAAATAAGGCGAGTCATATTTCCAGAACTGGTTGAGTTGGAAACGGGATTCGGCGACTCGGCGATTCCAGCTTACTCGTCGCTTTAGTTCGAGAAATAGATCGTGATGGAGTTAGCGTCGTAGTTCGCCGTGATGATCGCGCTTCGCCTGTCGGTCATCAAGGGTGCAACAGCGACAGAACCCCACCCACCGGCAATCGGGATTGTCGTTGGAATGAAGTTTCCCTCTTTCGCTCGCCGATAGATCTGCATCGTTCGGCTCTCTGCACAGGAGACCACAATCGATTGTGTTCCGTCGCCGGCAACGTCTCCAGCAGCAACGCTGTTGGGACCGCGACACTCTCCCAACGGAAGAGGCGAACCCGGCATGGGATGAAAGGAGCCATTCCCGTCACCAAGGAGGACCGTCACGGCATTTTCTGACGGTCTGCTGATGTCGCGCTGATACGGGATCACGATGAGATCGGGAGAACCGTCGCCATTGACGTCGTCAATGGCGAGTTCCCACGGTTTGGCTCCCGCACGGAAAGGCGAACCCGGAGCGTTTCGCAGTCCTCCGTGCCCATCGCCCAGCAGGACAGACACGGTGTCATCGTCAAGATTCGTAGTCACGAGATCCGGATGGCCATCATGGTTGAAGTCCGCAGTGCGGAGTCGTTCATACGGACGGCGCCCGGTCGCAAAAAATCTTCCCGGCGATATCAATCGTCCGGTTCCGTCTCCGCGCAGCACTTCGGTCTGGTTATTGCCCCAACTCTCGGTCGCAGCGTCCAGCTTACCGTCGGAATCGAAGTCGGCTACTACAACGGCGTGCGGATGGGGATTGGAATGAACGTTAACGGGAGAACCAGGTGCCAGTCTGAAGCTACCGTGACCGTCGCCAAGAAAGACTCGGAGGTAAGGAGACTGATGATTTGCGACAATCAGATCGAGGTTGCCATCGCCGTTCATGTCGGCCACGGCAATGTCATTTGGAAGATGCCCGGCAAAGAATGGCGAATTCGCCGCGGGATGGAACCCACCATGCCCATCGCCGAGTAGCACAGTGATGGACCCGGAGTCGTCATTCTCTGAACCCGCATTCGCAACAAGAATGTCAGGATTGTGGTCGTGGTTCACATCGGCGACTGCAACCCATCGCGGACCTGGACCAGTGGGAATTGTCAATTGACGAAAATGCTGGGAAAGGCCGAGCTGACTAACCCCGGCGACAAACAATGCGAGCTTGATCGCGATGCGCATCTCGCCCCTGCAAACCATAGTAAACGGATGTCTCACGCTGACGCGCAGGGGCACGCTCAATGACGGAAGCGCGTCAGCCCTATTTAGAAGTCGGCGTTACCGAAACCGCAGCATGGCTCGCCGAGGCGAAGATACTTGCAGCGAAGTGGGCCAGTACCCTGCGATTCAGTCGGGGTTCGGCTGTCAATTGTTCAGGGCAAACCACTCTTCCAGATGCTCCGACGATCCACTTTGACGTATCGTCGTTAGCCTTGATCGAAAATGCCCCGGGGCAGCAGCTGCGGCAGAAGGGTTTCGCTGCGTGGACTCGCCCCGAGGCATTTCCGATCAAGGCTAACGACTATACGGACAGCCTCGTTCAGCAGACCAAACAGCAGGTGGACAAGACGGCCGAATTGGCCCAGCGGATGAAGGATCAGGCAGACCAGACAAAGAAGCTGGCGGAACAAGCCGAGGTTCAGGCCAATGAAACCCGGATGATTGCTAATGAGGCCGAGCGTCAGACTAGGGTGGCCCAAGAATCAGCCGAAGCCTCGTAAACCTCCGCCAATACAGCCCGAGCCGAGCTGGAGCAGTCCCAAAGACCTTGGCTCACTCGAGTGCGGCGCTCTGGCCCCGGGGTGCTGCTCATTTCAACAAATCCCCCAAGCAGGGGCCCGGGGGTCGAGCGAGGGCGGGCCCCTGCTAATTTGCACAACGCAAAGTGTGATGCGGGCTCCTATGTCAGCGGTTGACTCAGGAAAGAAGCACCGTTCCTTCGGCTTCATTTAGCCCACGCCGGAGCGCAGTGAGATTGCACGCGAGAAAGCAGTGCGCGGGGGCAGCGGCATCCAAGGCGTGGATGGTCCAAGGAGGGCAGCGAGTGGCCGCCGGGCATATTCTCTACGCCGGAGACGAGTACTTCCACCGGGCGGGTGTTTTGCGGGCAGCTGACTATGAGGTGGAAGAGTGTCACACGCTGCCGGAGCTGGAGGCGTGGTTTCAGGCTGGACGATTTACCGATCTAATTTGCGTGAGCGAGTCGCCGCATAGGCCGGCGGAGGAGTTACTTCGCGTGGCCCACACGTTCGCCAGTTCTCCTGTCGTGCTGTTTCGGGCGACGCCGCACCAATACCGCGAGCGAATCTGGGACTTCGAGGTTGGGCCGCTCACGTTGCCAGGAGTTTGGCTTGCGGAGGTGGCGGAGCTGGTGAGCTGGTCACAGGCGATTCAAGCCAAATCGGCAGAGATGCGGAACGCGAGTCTGCAGTTGCGGGCCGCCTGCGAGGCGCTGCGCCAGCGGAGCCTCGATCTGCGGGCGCAGGTGCGGCGACAGCGCGATGCGGGAGGCGGTCAGGGAAGCGACCGGGGCGATTAGTCACCGGTGGCGGCGGCCAAAACAGCAATTCAAACGGCCCCCACGGCTTGGAGTTCGTACCTAGCTCAGATGACGACGACCAATAGGCAGCAACGGCTTTGACTAGGCGGAGAGTTGCGCTTCGCGCTTTTGGGATTGGCAGGTCCTGTACCGCGCATTACGAGGGATCTGCCCATTCCCTTGATAGACCGGATTATCACCCCATAGGTGCGGATTTCGGGGGCTGGCAAAGTAATACTCGCCAAGATTTGACGACAACGGAGATTGTCACGCACGCAACGGGCGGCTTCGGAAATGCAGTTCCTGCATTTCGCTACTGATATGACGGCAGCCGGAACTGTCAATCAGCGTCTTGCGGCAGTCAGGCGACCGGCCTATGAAGCTGCAGATTCCGGCTTGCTCAGTCCAGAACTCGCAGCGCGGATTCGTAGGGTCAAAGGAGTAAAGCAGCTCGGAGCCCGCACGGAAAAATGGCTGGCACAGGACCAAGCTCGACTTTTACTGGAGCAGGCCGACGGAGACGGCCTGCGCGATGCTCGCGACCTCGCAATTCTTTCCGTGCTCGTGGGTTGCGGATTGCGACGGGCCGAACTCTCCGCCCTCACGGTAGACAGTCGGATCAGGCAAGGTCATTGGGCCATCTTAGACCTGGTTGGCAAAGGCGGTCACGTCCGGACCGTTCCGATGCCAGCTTTGGTCAAGAATGCAGCCGATCGAGGGAGGAGTTAGCGAGGGTGACCGCCGGCCGAACCTTCCGCGCGGTTAGCCGACATGGGACACCTTGCGTTGAAGAAATCTATGAAAACGTCATTGGTAGTGGTGCGCAGGGTGGCTGAGAGGATTCAGCTAGACCATCTCGCACCACACGATCTTCGCACGACATGCGTCAAGCTCTGCCACACGAATGGCGGCGAGTTGGAGCAGATGATGTTGCCCCTCGGTCATGTGTCGGCTTTGACCACCGAGCGATATCTGGGCTGCAAACAGAACCTGGAGAATCCAGGTAACGATGCCTTCGGTGGTCTGTTCTCTAGCAGATCTGTGAAAGTACGGTAAAACCTGAAACTGGCGAATGACGTTCCAGCGGCGAAAATCGGTCCTACCGTTTAGCCTCGGCCCCATTCACTGACCTGACAACTAAATTTTGCTTGTCCGCATCACTCACTGTAGTCGGGCAACTGTCGAGTCCTGCGCCGCGCGAAACACCAGCCAAAAACATTCCATCCTGAGGTTTCGCTTGGATCTGCTTTCCCAAAGATCGCGGGCCGCCAATTCCAACCCATTATTTCCCTGGAGGCCATATGCCAAAGAACGCGGTTTTGGCATTTCTGTGTTCGGTAACATCCCTGATACCTGGGGCCCTGGCGCAGAGCTGGGTCCCCGTTCCAGCCAAAACACTTTCCGTAAGCAGCACGGTCGCCACTACGCCAGCGCCTGCGAATCAGACGCTCAGCATCGTGGTAGGGCTGAGGCTGCAGAACGTATCCTCGCTCCAAGCATTCCTTCAGGCCCTGCGAGGCGGGAAAAGCACGCCGCTCACCCACGCGCAGTTTGTGTCGGAATATTCACCCACTGCAAGCCAGGTGCAGCCGGTCGTGGACTATCTGACCAGCATCGGCTTTTCCAACATCCAGGTTTCAGAGGACAACCTGCTCGTATCCGCGCAGGGTACGGTGGCGCAAGCCCAGCAGGCATTCAACACGTCGATCGTGGACTTCACGCTGAGCGGCAAGCCCGCCTATGCCCCCGCTGGGCCCGTCATGGTGCCGAGTTCTCTCGGCAACATCGTGCTTCAGGTGGCGGGTCTCTCTAATGCCACCGAGATCGGTCGAAAGTTGTCGGCGAGCCAGAACCTTCAGATTATGGGTCGAAGTTCAACCTTCACTATGAACCCATCGGCTGGCGGCGCGGACCTGAGCATCGCCGGTTTGACCCCCGGCGACCTGCGCACGGCCTACGATGCAGGGATTACCTCGACCGGCGGGAACACCGTGGTAGCCGTGGTGAGCGCCGGTTCCGATCTGCAACAGGTGATCTCCGATTTGCGCCAGTTTGAACTCGAGAACCAGCTGCCTCTGATCCCGGTTGAAGTGCATCAGGTGGTGCCTGTTCCTAACCCCCAGGACAATAGCGGTGACGGTGAATGGGATCTCGACAGCGAGTCCATCACCGGTCTCGCCTACAACGTTAAAAAGTTGATCTTTTACAACACGGCAAGCCTGAACGATTCAGATCTTTTGTTGGCCAACGACGCCTTTGCGACGGAAAACATCGCCAAAGTGGGCAACATGTCCTATGGCGGTTGCGAAGATACCGAGGACTCCACGCTGAAGGACGAACTCGGCAGCGTCGGTACGAACGTTTTCGATGAAGTCTTCGCGGAAGCTGTCGCCCAGGGGCAGACCTGGTCGGCGTCCTCCGGGGACGCCGGGGCTGCCTGCGGCGTGTTGGTCAATCTAGCCACGCCTGACCAGGGAGTGCCCAGCAGCGTGGAATATCCGGCTTCCTCGCCAGAGGTCTTGGCGGTGGGGGGTACTTCGCTCTTTGTCAACTCAACTTACAACTATGTCACCGAGCTTGCGTGGGATGCCGGTGGCGGTGGAACCAGCAACCTGGAGCCTGCCCCCACCTGGCAATTCAATGACCAGGCGGTGCTCACGGGCTCAGCTGCTGGCTTGCGCGCGGTGCCGGATATTTCCATGGCGGCTGGGCCGGAAGGTGCGGCCGGCGCCGGTGTCGGCACGTATGCCGCGGTGGTCGTGAACGGAGCCGACGCCGGTGTGCTGGGCACAAGCTGGTCTTCGCCGTTGAACGTCGGTGCCTGGGCGCGGCTTGAAAGCGCGCGCTGCAACAACCTCGCGTTTGAGGCGCCAATCATCTATGGGCTCGATACGACCCAGCAGCCGGGTTCAAGCGCGACCGGCTTTCATGACGTTCTCCTGGGCGGCAATGGAGAGTATGCGGCGGGTCCGGGATGGGATTACACGACTGGTTACGGCAGCTTCGACATCGCTTTCGTCGACGCGGCGCTCAATTCGGCCGGGTATACCGCGCCCGCAGGCTGCGTGCCACCGAACCTGGTGCCGGCGCCCAAGGCTGCGCTGGCAATGACAAACGCTGTGGGTGTCGCCCCGCTTGCCGTTACCTTCGACGCCAGCGGCTCCAGTGATCCCGCCGGACGGGCGCTCACAAACTTCGGGCTTGACTATGGCGATGGCTCCGTCGCCGTGCAGGCCATTCCCCGCTTGCCTTCCCACACCTACACCACCACGGGCACACACACGGTGTCGCTCCAGGTAACCAACTCAGGCGGCGCCCTGAGTGCTCCGCTCAGCAAGACAATCACCGTGCTCGGCACGCCTCCGGGCTGCGCCGCGGGAGGGGATGTGCTCATCCAGGCCACCCCCGGTCAGTTCTCCGGCACGCAGGGACAGGACATCGGCAACGGCACAGACGTGGTTCAATACGGCTCCATTGCCGAGCCGGCGAACATGCCTGGCGAGCTTGTCTTCACGATCAAGGTCAACAATCTCTCCACCGTTCAGCCTGGCTTCCGCTGGATGTTCTTCTTCGATGTGGCGGGACGGCCCGCTCCCAACACCGGCTATTACTACGTCGCCATGGTGAGCTCCGACGGTCCCTCGCCGGTCTTCAACTACGGATACCGCACCGTGAATGCTGGGGGCTTCGGCCAGTTTCAGGTCCTCGGCTCGCTAAACGCGGCAAGCACCTATGATCCCGACGGCACCATCACTCTCGTGCTCGACAAGTCCGCCTTCGGTCTTGCGACCGGCAATCAGCTCACCCACCTCGACGTAGAAACGCGCACCTCGGCGCCAGACGATCTCACCGGTACTACTTCGGCGGGTGTGGGCCTGACCCAGGAATCGGCCGGTGCGGCGGTGCCTTATACCTTGGTCGGCAACGCCACTTGTTCCTCTACGGCCGCGCCGGTGGCACACCTTTCGGCGAGCGCTACCCAGGGCAAAGCGCCGCTTGCCGTCACGTTGAGCGGTTCTTCTTCCCTGGCCGCCTCCGGGGCAAACGTTACCTACTATCAGTTCACCTTCGGCGATGGCACATCGACAGCCTGGCAGACCTCTGCGACGGCTCAGCACACCTACTCGGCGGCAGGCACTTACACGGCGAGCCTGCAGGTGGCAGATAACCGTGGTCTGGTCAGCAGCTCTGCGAGCAATGTGACCATCGCCATCACCGGCAAACCCGCTCGCTGAAGGTGAGCCTAGCACTCCGTCACGCTCAAGGATCACGCCGTGAGCGCCAACTCAGCGAGACGAACGGGCTGCGGGGACGCTGCCCGTTCGTTGTTCGGTTCGAGATTTTGGCTGCTTAGACATGGAATGGGACTTTTCCACTCATGGTCGATGAGCGCATCGGGCTGTTGGCCACAGTCGACGTTCCCGTGTCGCGACTTCGACGGAAACAAGTCGACACTGTGCTCTCTCGCAGACTCATTCCTCTGGTGGAAGAGCCGAGCTGGATTAGCGCGAGTGTGAGCTTGTATCGTTTTTTGCCGCATGGCGAAGCGCCTCCGCTTCTCTGGCTTTCCCGACAGGCTCGTAATTTTTCTTAAAGCTCCGCAGCACATCTGGTGGAGCAGTGTCCGGCGTTCCGCTATCGAAAACAGGATTTGGTGCATACTCAATGGCGAGCTGGATCTCTTGAGCGACCGCTTCCCCTCTCAGAAGAGATGCCAACACAAGCGCCGCGTCCAGCCCGGCTGTCACGCCGGCGGCGCTGATGATGTTGCCGTCTACGACCACCCTTGCATCCACGAGAACCCCGCCGTAGTGATGCATCAGGTGCCGTGCACTCCAATGGGTTGTCACCTGCCTCCCTTCGAGAACGCCCGCCGCACCACACAGCAGAGCTCCGGTGCAGACAGAGAACAACAGGTTTTCAGCGTGCACATGCGTGCGGATGACCGTAAGCACTTCTTCATCGTGCATCAGCGCTTGTTGTCCATAGCCGCCGGGCACCACCAAAACATCGAAGCTCCCGGCTTTCGCTATGCTCACATCTGGTGTGAGCTGAAGCCCTTGTATATCGCGAACAGGCGAAAGTTCTTTGCCAATGATCTGGACCGTTGTCTCTGGCATGCGCGAAAGAACTTCAAACGGGCCCGTGAAGTCAATCTGATCCATCTGCTCGAAGATGAGGCAGCCCACAGAGAGTGGTCGCATAGACAGCTCTGGCGTGGGCCTCTCACTCACAAACAACGGAACACTCATCGTGACCTATCTCTCGCTGGAGTTGGGTGACTGCATGTACTCCACACCAGTCCCTTTACAGTCTCACGCAATCTCGGCCGCCAAACTATTTTCAGCGGTGCGAATTGGAGCCGCAGGCACGACGATCTCAACAAGTCCGGTGGCTACGTCGTAAACGAGGCCTGAGATAAGCCACTCGCCCGGCAATGCCGGAATCGCCCGGAGTGCAGCGACGTCGACAACTACCGACTTGCGTGGATCGGGGACGTGTTTGGCTGCAACTTCCGATTCCAGTATCTGAAAATAGTGCGCAAGCAGGTCCGGGTCTCCTACCAGACGCGTACTGCCGCAATCCGTATGGTGCAGCACGATCAGATGAAACTCCTCGCCGCCTCCTGGAATCGTTTTGGCAACCTCTCCGATTCGTCCGAGCAAGCCGAATTCCTCCACCAGGCCGGGGGTGACTCGACCGCCGATGTTCCTCATGATTACAGCCTCGTTCGGTTCGATTCCAAGCACATGCGCAGGATCCACGCGCATATCGGCACAACCGATAACTATTGCCTTCAAGGTCTGCAGAGACTGTGGGAGCAAGGGCATGGGAGTAGCCAGCTCTTTATTGCGGCTCAACATAAGGTCAAGACTTTTCACGATGACTCTCCTGAAGTGATTTTCTGGGGACCACAGGGTGATTATGCTAACGGTTTTTGATGCAGGCATAGGTTCGAGGAGAGCGAGCTATAAAGGACAAAAAAGCTACCAATCCAGCCAATCAGCAGAGGGAGAGATTACCGAACGCGAGCGCACCCGAAGGAGGCTCTATAGCGGTGGGGTGTAACGCCGAGGCGGCGCACAAATGCGCGACGAAGGATCTCGATGGAGGTAAAACCGCAGGAAAGCGCGATCTCTTTGAGTGTCATCGCTGTCGATTCGATCTGGCGCCGCGCTGTCTCAAGGCGAAGATCCTCGATGTACCTCGCAGGTGTCTTGCCCATTTCCTGTTGAAAAAGGCGTGCGAAGTTCCGAGGGCTCATGGCTGCGCGCCGGGCAAGACTTTCGACGGAGAGCTTGCGCTGGAGGTTGTCAGGGAGCCAAGAAAGCACATCCCCAAGAGGCCGCTTTTCCGAAGACTGTGCCATGAGGGTGGCACTGAACTGCGACTGACCGCCAGGCCGCTGCAGAAACACCACCATCATCCGAGCAACTTTGAGAGCAGCAGCCCGGCCCAGGTCCTCTTCCACCAGTGCGAGCGCGAGATCGATTCCGGCAGTTACTCCTGCTGAGGTGTAGCAGTTTCCGTCTCGCACATAGACGGGGCTGGGGTCCACGGTCACGCGCGGGTAATCGCGTGCAAGCTCTTCGCACCAGTTCCAGTGAGTGGTTGCGCGACGGCCATCCAGAAGGCCGGCTTCAGCCAGGACCAGCGCGCCAGTGCAGACCGAGCCAAAGCGCCGGCTGCTGGCACAGCTCTTCTTGAGCCAGTCTAGAAACTGCCGTTCGTATCGGACTTTCGAAACACCGTCGTAGCCGGCGACAAGTAGCGTGTCGATCGGACCACACTGCTCGCCGAATGTTTGATCCGTGCGAACCGGAAGGCCGAGATGGCCCAAAACGTCGCGATCGGTTCCGGCCGAGATGACACTGACTTCGTATGCTGGTTCGCCGCTCAGAGAGCGGTTGGCATCGCCAAACACCTCCAGCGGTCCAAAGACATCGAGTGTCCGCACCGGCGGCACGGCGACGATGAGAACGCGACGCGCGCTTTTCACCGCCGAGCGGCTGTTTCGATCGGTATCTTGCCTGGTAAGGCGCCTGGGATTCGGTCTACTCATGGTGCGAATTGTTCCGAATTCAATTTCGCTGGTTCGATGCGTGGGAGACCGCTGAAAATGAGGTGCTCCATAGATTGTATGCACGTGACACGAGGCACGCTGGGTCCGGGCATCCTCAATGTGCCAAACCGCGTTTCGAGGGTGGCAATCATGGAGACGTGGTTCGCCCTGTGGGCATTTCCTGAATTCATATGCCGGGGCACGTCCAAGAACAAATCCATCTCGAGGCAGCTCTAGCTCCTCGAATCTTCTCTCCATCCGTAGAGCCCCAACCGAAGCGGATCAACGATTGTGGATCAGGCTGCCCCCGACTGGCCAGGCTCAATCCCGTTTCAATGCCGCGCAGGCTGCCTCGAAGTCTGAGCTGCTACCTTCTTGCAGGGTGAGCGATACCTTTTCCTGTATGCGGGGGTGCGCCTGATTGCTCTTGGCCAGCCCGCCATTCGAGTCGAATGCCCGGCTGATCGAGCCTTCGTCCTCAAGCACAAGGTCAGGGTTATTCCATCTCCCGCGGAACTCGAGCGATGGATCGTTATGCCCCGTTCTTCTAGGGTTGTAATTGTGGGGGTAGATCGTTGCCGTTCGGCCCTGCAGGTCGACGCCCGAGCCTTTTTCTAAACTTCCCGCAACGCTGAGAGAGTACTTGTCGCCGCCTTGGGTGCAGAGAGCGCCTTGGCCGGCGATATCGGTAGAGGAGTGGCCCCGGCCCAAGGAGGGCGCGATCGTGATGTAAATCGCATAGTCCCCTGAGGTGTTGGAATGCATGCGTCCCCACCCGGTCCATTTGGGATTGAGATGGAAGTGCCCACCCATAAAGAACGCCCACGGTGCAATGACTGCATCGACTGCAAAGGGCAATCCGAACGCAAGCACTGCGAGCGAGCCAAGCATCAGCAGCAACTTGCGGCCGGTGCGCCGGGCAGAAAGTAGACTGCGGGAAAGATCTTCAGGTTTATTCATTGCGGCTTCGACAATGGCCAAGTGTATCGCAGATCGGAGAGGAGGGACACGGTTCGGCGGGGAAACCGGTCTCCATTCGTGCCTGCCTGGAAAATCCTGACGGCGCTCCGGGTCCTCGCAATTGGGACCCGGGATTCCACAGAATCAACGCCCGGGCGACTCCAACGTGAAAGCCCCGCTCATCCCGAGCATTCTTAAATTAAGGTATCTTCGACGGGCGATATATCGGCAACGCACTCATCGAGCCACGATTTGCACTGACAGATCATTTAGTGATCCAAACTTCCTGCGGCCTTCGTAAACGGAACTGTGTGAGGTCTATCAGGTCTCTATACTGCTCTTCGCACGTTCTTCTCTTTCTCTGAAGATGCACAGTTTGTGCAACTCCTTTCTTAGCTGCGCCTATTTCCTCCGTACGCCTTTCTGGTCTTCGCCATTCTGGTGCACAACCACTCCGGTGACCTGCCCCTGGCCATCCTTCAGAAAATCGATCTGAACATCGGCCACCTTGAGAAAAAAGTGCGTCTCCGACTCGGCAAAAATCGGTGTCTTGCCCTGGTGATTCATCGCACCGAACAGTTGGTTTCCCTCAACTGTAAATGTGAGACTGCTCGATGGGGCCAGATCGTAGGTCCCGGCATATTTCTCCAGGATGGATGGATCAAGTTTCACCATCATTTTCCCGCGGAAGTTGGGCCAGTCATATTCTGTGGCGATACTCTGCAACAGTTCCTTCGCCAGCCGCTGACCGCCCTGTGCATTTGTCATCACCACGGCGCCGTCGCCATGGTTCTCGTATGCCACAAACACCGACTCAAATCCGGCATTGACGCCTTCGTGGGTGAAGTACGGGTCTTCCTTCGATCCGCCGATTTGTACCCCAAGCCCCCAATTCCCAATCCCCGGGGTCAGCATCTGTTTCGTCATAGCCTGCGAAAGCACGTGGTTCGCGTTTCCGACTAATGATCGCTGGTTCTCAATGATGTACCGTGCCAGATCTGAAGCGGTTGTCCACAAGCCTGCCGCAGCCATCTCCGGATAGGTATGAGGCCCTCCTGCTACAGGAGTTCCGTCTTGGTTGTAAGGCGTAGCCGAGCGGGTCTCCGCGGTAGGCAGCGGCTGGTCATAGGTACTATGTCTCATTCCAATCGGCGACAAAACCACATCGTGCATCAGTTTCGGAAATGGTTCCTTCGCGGCGTCAACGGCCATCATCTGCATGATGGTGAACCCGCCGCCGGAATAATTCCATTGGCTTCCCGGCACTGTTGCTACTTTGATGACCGGAGTATTCGCCGGAGCCTCTCCGTTCAAAACCTGCACGAGCGTCGGGACAGGCTCACCATGGGCATAGCCGGGAAAGCCGTGGACCGTTGTCCCTGCGGTATGGGTTAGCAACTCCCGCAAAGTGACTGCCTTGCCGACGGCTTCAGGGCCAAGAGGAATTTTCCATGACGACAGTTCCGCATTCGCATCCTGATCGAGCCCCAGCTTTCCTTCCTCTACCAAGTGAAGTGCCGCCATTGCAGCCACGGGCTTGCTGATGGAGCCGGCCTGAAACCTAGTCTCTGGCGTCACCGGCTTTCCTCCTGCTCGCTCTACACCAAAACCGCGAGACCATTCCAACCGTCCCTGGTGAATGACGGCGACACTGACGCCCGTGACATGCAAAGCAGCCATCCTCTCGGCTAGATTCACGCAGGGATCTGCCCTCAGATACAGGGGCTGCCGGAGGCATGTCACCACTCGATCAATACGCGCCTGAACTGAAGGCGCCGCTCCTTGCGCGATCAACCGCGAACCAGGGGTCGCGCCCAATAATGCAGCCAAAGGAAACGATACCCGCAGAATTGATCCCAGACCGCTTTGCCGCATTACCATTGTGTCTTCCTGTTCATCGGCGATTGAATAGCCTACAACTCATACGCATAGGACTTCTCTTTGGTTCACAGGAGAACCACCTGGCTGGCGAGCAAGAGCGCGGCTCACCCCAGTCGCGATGTATGTTGACGATTCCCGATTCCGTTTAAATAAGCGCGGCGGCCACGCTCCCCGTCATTCTGTATGCAACAGCAGACACGTAGCGCCGATTTTCTGAAAATGAATCGACCTTCTTCATCTTCTCAGTATGACTGGATGGGGAGAAACGTGACATCTTCCACTGAAGAAGTGATCCTCACTCTGACGGCAATAACTTGTCACCCTGGATGCCGTGTGTCGCGGAAATGCCGCTGGTCGGCCAGCCTCGGATTGGCGATTCCTTGGCAGCTTCGCGCGACTGCCTAACCAATCGTCCAAACAGTATTGCCGTGGACCCACCACCTCATCAGGAAAAGTGGTCGAGCCTCCAGGTGGAGCGGCAGGTCCGAGCGGCGCTCTTTGAAGGAACCGCCCTGAGCCCGCCAAAAGTGTCAGCAGCGATGACACAAATCCATCCCGAAGCGCTCGCCGTCTTCCGCGACAGCTACACCTGGAGTTCCTGGGCCTGGCCCAGGCGCACGCGAAGGAGGATCTGCACCGCGGTCTCCTCAACAGACTGCGCGAGTTCCTCATCGGGTTGGGCCGCGACTTCTGCTTCATCGGTTCCGAAGTTCCGCTGCAGGTAACCAGGATTTTGCGCTGGATCTGCTTTTCTTCTATCGCGGGCTCAACTGCCTTGTGGCGATTGAGCTAAAGGTACGTCGCTTCGAGCCCGAGTACCTTGGCAAGCTGAACTTTCACCTGGAGGCACCCTTCTCAGGCCGAACTTGTTTTTATTGCCGTCTAAAACTGACTAGGAGAAGACCTGGCACAATCTATCAAGAGTCCGATTCATTCGTGCATACAAACTCTGTTGGAGAGAGTCTGAAACTCAGACGATAGTCTCGCGGAGATTGCCAGCAAGATTCGGTTTTTTGAACGGGAACCAGCTTCAATTAGATACTGGAGGCCCTGTGGGGCAATTTCATTGGCGGCACGATGCTGATTTTCTTTCCTTCTAAAGTGCTCGTTACGATTATCGGGGGAATTATCGGAACGGGTTTGTCGAACCTGGCTGGAATGTCTGATTTGATTTGACAAAATGGCTGCCGCCATCTTGAAAATCGGCACGAGTGTGAATTCTGCGCTCAAGGGACTGTCACAATTCAACCAGCGGCTGCCTGGGTGTCTTTTGTTCTTGTGACAATCTGTTGCCTTCCAGCTAATAAAGACCAAGAGGCTTGACGACAAGCTGATCAACTCCGCGGTCCGGTGCGCTTTACGGCATCCTGAAGTCATCCCCTGGCCTGGGCTGCATGTTTGAGCGACCATGTCCACAAAGCCTTGTCGAGTGTTCTCAAGGGCACGCCCGCTTCGGCCGCCAGACGCTTGCATGCGGGCAGGTACTGGTGAACGTAGAAATCAATCCTGTAATAATCGGCGTCGGGTTGGCCGAGTGCCTGCATCGCGCGCCAGTCGGCTACCGTGTACTGGTCGGGGTGTATGGCAGTCATGATCGCCGTGGCAACCGGTAACTCGACTCCCCGCAACCCCTTTAGCACGGCCAACGCACTCCGCGGCTCCTTCGCCGAGAGCGCCAGGCGTAACGCATCCTCGATTTCAGAATCGCTGTTATCCCGCAAAAGCGCGATCCTTCGATTCGACT
This sequence comes from Acidobacteria bacterium AB60, assembly GCA_008682415.1. Classification (GTDB taxonomy): domain Bacteria; phylum Acidobacteriota; class Terriglobia; order Terriglobales; family Acidobacteriaceae; genus Telmatobacter. The sequence goes on from VANK01000001.1 coordinate 1,163,276, forward strand.
TCCAGTGGACGATGGCCTCGAGATTTGCTCGGCTGAAATCGCCTGCCAGAATGTTCTTCCCCGCGTCGAAGACCTTGCGATCGTCATTATCGTAGGGATATTCTTTGGCCCATTTTTCGACGTCATGCAAGGGGAACATGAGAGTAAACGTCAGCTGATTCAAGCCCTGCCTCACACAAGGGGATACGTTCGCATATTCTTTCAGAGGTGGCGGGGTGAGGTAAATCCGTCACATGGATCCCGTGTTTTGCACCTGTGACTTGCAGGTGCTCGCTCTGCTGGGGGTCTCAGCGCCTTGAGCTTGAGCCCGGTGACGAGTGACGTCACGTCTGGTTCTAGATGTCTGGGCTAGTGCAAGGTGGGCCGGCTCCTAAATTTTCCCGGTACATAGATCCGCTTTTACTGATGTGGTGCAAGTGGCTGTCGGTAGCGGCGACTTTGATTGGGCGTGATGTGCGATTCCTCGTCAGGCGGCGTTGGGCAGGAATGCAACCTGTCCCTCCTCGCGGCGGTTGGTCGGCTCAGTTCCCTGCCCAAACTCACCGCCCGGTAATTTCATGTTCCTGGACGTCGCGGCGCTACACTCGGGAAATGGCGCATCGTGACTGGAACGAGAGTTACGCCTCGGGAGAGCTTCCCTGGGACACGGGGGAGCCGGAGCCGCTGCTGGTCGAGTTCGTGACCTCGGGCGGCGTTCAGCCCACGCGGATACTAGAGATCGGGGCTGGAGGGGGACAAATTCGCTTTGGCTCGCGGAGCGCGGCTTCGAGGTCCTGGGCATCGATGTCGCTCCGCTCGCGGTCGAACGAGCGAGGGCGAAGTTGGGAGGGCACGGTCTCGCTTGCCGCTTCGCCACTCTGGACATCCTGGCTGCCGATCCGCCCGACGGTCCCTTCCACTTCGTCTTCGATCGCGGCTGCTTTCACCTCTTCGACGAGCCCGACGAGCGTGCGCGGTTCGCGGCGGCGCTCGCCCCCCGAGGCCTGTGGCTGAGCCTGATCGGCTCAACTGAAGGCCCGCCGCGGGAGGTCGGTCCACCGCGCCGATCGGCCCGGGAGGTGGCGTTGGCCGTTGAGCCGGCTCTCGAAATTATTGAACTGCGCTCGTCCGAGTTTCGCGATCACGGCGCCCTAGCGTGGTTCTGCCTGGCGCGGCGGAGAACGATGCCAGCGCAATCGTCGTATGGTGTAGTGGCGAGCGACTAGCTGCGAGCGTCTGAAATTGTGTTAGCGACGACCCGAGATCGGTCAGAAGAAAGTTCCAATACGCAAGCCATTACCTAATTCCCGTCACGGAGATGAATGACCTGCGCCGCCGTCACTGACTTCATGCCCATATCGTGCAGGTTGCGAATGTACTTGGCGGTGATGCCGTGGTCGCGAAGCTCAGAAATATCCGAGATGGAGAACCCATCGGGCAGGGCTCGAATCTCCTTGAGATAATCCGGTTCGACCCCGTGATCACGCAAGCTATCGATCTCCTCGATGGATACGGCCGAGTCTGCTGCCTTAATTCCCTGGTAAAACTCCGGTTCTACGCCGTGATCGCGCAGGCTGTTGATCTCCTCGATGGTGAGCCTGGAATCGACCGAGGCAAAGCCCTTGTAAGAGTCCGGTTTTACACCATGGTCGAAGAGGCTGTCGATCTCCTCGATGGGGAGGCGGGGATCAACGGACTTGATACTTCGGTAGTACTCCGGTTTGACGCCATGGTCGCGCAGGCTGTCAATTTCCTCAATAGACAGCCTGGGGTCGACAGAAGCAAAGCCCTTGTAGGAGTCCGGCGCAACACCGTGATCGAACAGGCTGTCCATCTTCTCAATAGTGAGGTTGGGATCGACCGACTTCATGCTTCGGTAGTACTCCGGTTTGACGCCATGGTCGCGCAGGCTGTCGATTTCCTCGATAGAGAGCTTGGGGTCGACCGAGGCGAAGCCTTTGTAGGAATCTGGTTCCACGCCGTGATCGAAGAGTCTGTCGATTTGCTCGATTGAGAGCTGTGAAGCGGCGGCCTTCATGGCTTTCAAGTAGTCGGGCTTGACGCCATGGTCGCGCAGGCTGGCAATTTCTTCTATGGACAGGTTGGAGCCGGCTGCCTTGATGGCTTTGAGGTAATTGGGTTCGACGCCGTGATCTCGCAGCTCAGAAATATTCTGGGCGGATAGATCAATGAAGCCTTCCTGGCGCACCGCGCGGACATAGTCGGAACTGACGCCGTGATCCTGCAATTCGATTAGATCCGAGATGGATGTTGTCAGTCCGGTGTCCCTAACGGCTTGGGCATAGCCGAGCGTCATGTCGGAGGTCACCAGGGAGAACGACTCATCGTCATGTGGCGCGGCGTAGCCCATCTTCTCGAGAGCTGAAACGAATGAGGAATTGAGAGCGACCGTGAATGGCCCGGAGGCGTGCCCGGGAGCCGCGCGTCCTTCGCAGAGGATCGACCCCGCATTGCGGACGTATTCGAACCTAATCGGGCCCTCCTGATCGAGCATGGAGCGAGAGAAGCCGGACAGGCTGGACAACGGAACGTCCTGGGTGTTCATCCGGTCGTTCCCCTCGTCATCGCGGCTGATCAGGGAAAGCTCGACCTTGTTCGATGAGGAGTCGCGGCGCCTAAGCTTCCATTCGTGCCGCCAGGTCTTGTCCTCATCGGCGGGAGCAACTGGGGAAGCGGTGGAGGATTGTGCTTGATACGCCGGAGAGAGCGTTGCCACGAGCAGGGGCGGCGGTATAGGGGACGATGCGGCTGCGAGCCCGCTGCGGGGAGTGGAGATTTGAGATTTACCCAAGGCGTTAGCGTCCTTGGCCAAGGCGATCCATCCGGGCACGCGCACACCAAAACTGACGAGAGCGATACCGGCCGTGACGCAGACGCCAACGCGGGTGAGTGATGCGCCCGCAGAAAAGTGCGACCTTGGCCGAAGCAGGATCTCAATGCGCTTGCTGAGGTTTGAGGATGCCATTCCCGTCGCCAACAATTCGCGACGGCGCGTGGAGCAGAATTCGGACAAGCGCGCCAGAGTTACAGCATAGGGAACGGAGGAGCCGGTGGAGGCGACCACCCAATCGTCACAGGCAATCTCCCTTTCTCGCTGGATGCGGCGCAAAACCCACGTGGCCACAGGATGTAGAAAAAGAACCGCAGATGCCAGTCGGCTCATCAGGTTGGTCCAATCGTCGCGGCGAGCGATATGGGCCAGTTCGTGAAGCAGGACGTAGTCGAGTTCGGTCGCCTCAATCTCATCGAGGAGAATCTCGGGGAGAATGACAACCGGGTGCAAGAATCCTGCCGCGAACGGTGAAATCACTTCATCGGAGACAAGGATCTGAGGAGCGCGGGCAGTGCGGGAGTCCCGCAGACGCTTCTCGAATCGTAGAACCAAATCTGCGTTGGCCGGCCGGGCGCGATGGATCATGGCGCGGAGACGGAAGTAGCTGCACACAATTCTGCCGAGAAGAACCGCCGAGACGACTATCCAGACCAACAGCAGGCTTGACGGCCAATTTCCCGGATGAACTTCGAAGGGAAGGCTTATGCGATGCACCCGCGAAACGCGAGAATCGGCAGCGGTAGGGAGAGGCGGCGCGGGAGCATCGGGGCCTCGAACATGCAGGGGCTTCGATGCGGGAAATGATAGGGCGTACGGTTGGATTGGCAGCTCCGTCCGTGCGGAAGAAGGCTCGGGGGGCGCGGGTCTAGGTCGAGGGAAAAGTGTGGCTAGGGGCAGGAGCACGACCAGCGCCAAGACGACCCACCAGACAGCGTGGCGCGTGGCCGCGTTGACTCGTGGCATCAGGCGGAGCGCCAACCACAGGACAGCAGCCACGGCCAGGGCCAGCCAAAGTGTGTTCAGAACTGCCGTCAGCCCGGCAGCCGAAAAAGCATTCAGGGATTCGAGGATCGCGTTCATTTTTCACCTTCCGCGAGGAGATTTCGAATCTTCCGGAGTTCCTGTGGAGAGAGATCAGCGTCGTCGAGCAGATGAAGGACAAGCAACTCGGGAGAGTTGCGGAAGAACCCGCGAACTACCTCACGCAGGGCGTTCTGGCTGGCCTGCTTACGGCCGACAACCGCGCGATAGACAAAAGCCCGACCTTCGCGAGACTTGGTGTGCCGGAGGTAGCCCTTCTCTTCGAGAATGCGAAGCGTGGTGAGGACGGTGTTATAGGCAAGAACCGGTTCACCCCTGAGGGCCTCGGCGACTTCCCCCACAGTTGCTGTACCCTTGTCCCACACGATATCCATGAGACGGAGCTCCGCGCCGGTGAGGTTAAGGGACTTTTTTCTTGGCAAGGGCCGTCTCCGTCAACTAAGGAATTAAGACTCTGGACCAAGTTAGGCCTCAGATGCAGATTTGTCAACTATGAATTTAAGAGTTAAGGAACTGCGCGGGACTGACCACGGCTTCATGCCAACAATCATGGTGAGCGAGGTGGTGGCACATTGAGGAGACCATCGTCTCGGCTGATATGGCTTCACCAAAGACGACGGTGAGGACTATTTTCCTAATCTTGGTGCCAATCGAACTAGTAACGTCGGCGACCGGCGTCAAAGCGCGCGGCCTCTACATCGATTCGTTTATCCCGCCCGATCGTCTGGATTGCGCTTTCATCCACGACAACCTCGCGCGCGTGCGCGCCGCCGCAGCGTATGCCATCAACGCCGGAGCCAGGGATCGTGAGCCTGGGTGGATTCAGCTCCATTCTGATCGAAGGCAACTTAGACCGGCTTCCCGAGCGGCGCAACACCGTCTTCACTACCGGCAATACGCTCACCGTCGGCTTCATCGTTCAAGGCATCAGAAAGCGGTGTGTGGTCGAAGGGCGAGCGCTTCGGGACGCGACGCTTCTCATCGTCGGAACCACCGGAGACGTGGATCCGGCTGCGCCCGCTGCCTGGGTCCGTTTGTAAAGCGAGTCATGCTAAATACCCGCAATCCCCGGCGACTGCACATGCTGGCTACGGAACTGGCTGATAACGCCGAACAAATCACGATGTCGGCGCGATACGGAAACTGCTCGAGGCGCGTTGCGATCCATCTCCATCGCTGCTGTTGGGCCGCATTGCGCCCGATGCCATCATCTGCGATGCTGGCTATCCCAAGAACCTGCAGCCGAAAGCGGAGATCCCGCGCGCCACGGTCTTCTTCGGCGGGCTGGGGCAGATCGCGGGGGGCTTGGCTTCATGCCCGGTTTCAGCAGTATTCTCAACCCGCATCCATTCCCGGATGTCGCTCACGGATGCCTGCCGGAAGGCATGGCGCTTGCACTGGAGCGCCGATTCGAACCCTTCTCACAGGGACGCGGGTTCATCACACCCAGACGCGTGGAGGCGATTGAGGCAATTGCAGAAACCCATGGGATCCGTTTGGCCCCGCTTTACAACGCCAAAGGCCCACTCGAAGGGGCAACTCTCGAGAGCAATTCTAGTCTCAGGTGGAGTGAAGGAAACGAGACCTTCAAGGCAGTACCTGGTCGGTAAAGGCACACCAAAATATCTAAGTATTGACAAGGGCCGAGTACCTACGTCTAGGGTCGCATGCGTCGAAGTGACCTCATATGTATGTGGCATCTCCGGCTTCATCAGAATCTCGAGCTGCTCAGGCCACTCTCAGATGCGATCCTCGCCGTAACTCAGCACCCGGCACGGCACGGTTCTGCGCTATGGCAGCCTTGATGGCCTCGTTGTCCGGTCGGGTCTCCTGGATGGAGGATTCGAGCATTTTGCCGAGCTCTGCCGGTATGAACGATCCGATCATCTCAAAGACCACTCCTGGAATGCGCGCTTCAATCTTACGAAAACACATCGGCAGAGCCGTATGATCGGTGATTCGCACCGATTCGTGGCTGTTCTTCTGAACTCGAAGCGTGAATTCCCTGCCCTCGATCTTCTTTAGATCTCTGCTCAAGAGGTAGGAGAGCGCCATGTTTTTGGTGCGCTCGACCTTGCCTGCCGCGGCACGCGCCCGGTCACCCAACCGCGCGGCCTCGCTGCGGCAATACTGTTCCCGGGCCTCCATCATGCGCACGAAGCGACCGATCCGATCCACCTTCTCTCCCCGGGCTTCGCAGTACTCTTGGAATCGAGCCACCAATTCCTCGGACGGCTCACCCTCTGCTTCAATCTGCAGCTCAATCTCTTCCAGGAGCCCATCCAACTCCATATCAATTTCAAACAACGAATTCGCTTCGGCAATCGAAGCCATGTCAGTACCCCTTTCAGCAATCAGTTATTCTGGTGCGCGACCCAGGCCGCGGCTCGTTTCCGTAACCGGAAAGCGCGGGCAACGTGTTCTGCAAACGCATCGGCGTGGGTATGATCACGATGGCCGTTGTGCCCTTCCAGCCAAATCCAGCGGATCTCGCGCTGCGCATTGAGTAGGTGAGTTCAGTCCAAAGCTGCCGGTGCTGGATGTGGCAGCCTCGCCGGTTCCCCCAGCCATCCCGCTCCCATTTGAAGATAAATCTGCTCACCAAGCTGCTGCTCCTGCTTCGCACTGGCACTATCGGCCTCCCTGATCCTGGCATGGCACGCCACGTCTTATGAGCCCATCAAAATTCTGCGAATGGAATAAGTCAGAGGGAGGTTTGGCCATGTCGATATAGCCTGCGCCAGCGGCTTTCGTCCCGTACTCGCCCTGGTTATTCAACAGGCTATTGTTTGTCGTAGACGAGCGGAATGGAGATCGGCTTGCGTTCAGCGTCGGTTCTTTTGGCATTCATGGTCATAGTCTTGCCGCCTGCCGAGACCACGAGCCGGCCTCTGACGTGGTATTTGTTCGTGCTGTTCTTCGATTCGTAACTGAAGGTGCTCGCGTTGACGTGCTTGAGAGAGATGGTGTCGTAGGGGGCACCCTGGCCGGATCCGGATGCGTGGATACCATCAAACGTTGCCGTGTGTGTGGTGTCGATCGCCGGGCCGTCGGGCCGCCCGCCAGCGTCAGGAGCTTTGACGTCCTCGCCATCGCCTCGCGCATGCTGCTGAGGCTCTTCACGGAAGGTTGGCCTGGAGAATATTCGCGTTTTTGCCACGTTCAACTTGCAGGAGCCGAGGGAGTTGTCCGAAGCAAGGCGGCGGCTGCCGAGGTGATTGCCAGACTTGCTATAACCAGTGTGAGGAAGCGTTGCATGCGAATACTCCTTATCGTTGGTTCCCCGAATGAAGCCGTTATGACTGAGGATGGCTTTCCAATGAATGGAAGCCGCAGGTGAAAAGCAGTGCCAATGTAAGCCCGGGTTTTGGGGAGTCAAGTTGAAAGTGGCGTGAGACCACTCCTCGCGAAGAAGCCGGACTTCTGATTAGCCTAGCCGTCAGCGACAGCCCTCAATCCAGTTATCATTTCAGTGCGACGGCGCAACCGAGTTGGTGCGCCCCTCCAAAGCGAGCATCCAATCTGACATGTCGAAGGACCTGTTTGAGGAACACCTTGAGCTGATCGCTAAGCACGAACAAGAGTTCCTTGATCGACGCACGACCCGAGAACGATTGGGCGACCTGATCGCCGGGGCAGCAGGGAGCCCGACCTTCGTCTGCGTACACCTGGCAGCATTTGCGCTGTGGATTGGCCTGAACCTTGCACCTGGCCGCCGCCATTTCGATCCGCCGCCCTTCTCGCTGCTTTCGACGATCGTGGCGCTCGAAGCGATTCTTTTGGCGAGCTTCATCCTTATGCGCCAGGTGCGGATCGGGCGAAGGTCCGAGGAACGGGAGCACCTGATGCTGCAGATTGTTCTGCTGACCGAGAAGGAGGTGACTGCGGCGCTGGAGCTGAGCAGACAGATTGCCCGGGCGGCTGGGCTGGGGCATGTGGCGGACAGACCCCAGGTGCAAGAGCTGAGTCAACACACGCCGATCGATGACGTGGCACAAACCATTCGGGAGAAGCTGGCCGGAGAGTCGTCTCTGTGACTAAGGCGCTCCAGTCTACCGATCCCCACCTCCGTGCTGCCGACGTCCTTCGCGGATGGAGACCAGAACAGGGCATCGATCCCCTCATCATGATCAACCCGAGGTGCCGGTCCAGCGCGATTACGAGGCAGATGGTGCCTATTCTGATATCAGAGGGGGAAGAGTCTGGCAGGTGGTTCGACAGTTCCGCGCCGCCGGAGTATCTGCTGAAGTCCTGGCTCGCTTGGAGACCTGGGGCACTGCGTATATGGATCGCGCCGCACGCCTTCAGTACCATTGATGACCAGTTCCGTTGACATCAGGAACTGTTCGAGCTCGCGCCGCATCTTAAGCCCATTGGTGATTGCAGAGGAGAAAAGGATGGATCTGAAGCTTACGGGGAAAGCAGCGCTCGTCACCGGATCCACGGCCGGGATCGGCCTGGCTATCGCACATTCGCTTGCCCGTGAAGGCGCGAGAGTGTGGATCAACGGCCGCAGTTCAGAAAGAATCGAGAACGCCTCGCGGATCATTCGTGAGACCGTCCCCGGAGCACAGGTGGAAGGAATCGTCGCTGACTTTGCTTCGAGTGATGGGGCACGGCACGTCATCGAGAATCTCGACCGAGTGGATATTCTCGTGAACAACGTCGGCATCTTTGAACCTAAGCCATTCCCGGATATCACAGACGAGGAATGGCTTCGATTTTTTGAAGTGAACGTCATGAGCGGGGTGCGCCTGTCTCGACACTACTTACAAGGCATGCTGCAGAGGAATTGGGGGAGGATCATATTTATCTCCAGCGAATCGGCGATTCAAATCCCCGGGGAGATGGTGCACTACGGTATGACGAAGACGGCCCAGATCGCAATTGCGCGTGGGATTGCGGAGACAGTCGCGGGAACCGGAGTGACCGTCAACAGCGTTCTTCCTGGGCCGACCGAGTCCGAGGGCGTCGCGGGATTTGTTGAGAGCCTAGCTGCACAGCAAAACAAGTCGAGACAGGCTGTTGAGCGGGACTTCTTTGAACACGCTCGGCCAACGTCTCTCTTGAAGCGTTTTGCGACTACCGAAGAAGTGGCAGCGATGGTGGTCTATGTCGCCGGAGAACCTTCTTCGGCCACAAATGGCACTGCGTTAAGAGTCGATGGAGGTGTGGTCCGGGCCATTTTCTGATCTGTTGATCGCCGCTCTTCCTGAGCGGTCGGGGGATGCTGGATCCTTTCGACGCAGGTAGATTCGATCGCTCTCTTTCTAAGGTCGGCAACTCAGACCTTTGACGAGTCTTCGCCTCAGAGTTGCCGGTGACCGGCTTGCAAAGCCATGATGAAGGCTCGCCGAGCGGAAAAGAACTCAGCTTGCCGTTTGGCGGACCGGCGGAACGCAACGTGGAATCGAACTATTGTGGCCAAGAATCGTCCTCCGGTAATCAGAGACGGATGCAGGAACTATACGATGGACCTTGGCGCACGAAACCTTCAAAATTGGAACATTTCGCCGGACAATCGGAAGAGAAGTTGAAAAAGCCCGTCCCCAAGATGCTCCAAACACTGAGGTCCGACCAGATGATCGACCATGAGGCCGTTACGATGGTCCATACGATTCCAATAGAGGTTAAAGTGCGGTGCTCAACACCGCTGAGTGATTGCGATTCCGAAACGCGCGCCGCCCATACTGGGACCAAAAGCAATTCAACGGCAGAGCCGCAGAGGAAACTGCGGCGGGTCGGTGTCGGAGGCCAACTGGTCATTGTCCAGTCAGTGTAAGCAAGGAAGAGACAAGACAGAGGTCTGGCTGAACACAGGATGGCCCGGCCTACAACTGATTCGCTTGATGACGGTGCCCCCGGTCCTCGCCTTTGGGACCGGCGAGGGAATCCACACCGACTTGTTCCATGATCGAGCCGTCCGATACCGCCAACAAGCTAATGCGTGTTTCCCAAGCATGACGTCATGCCTCCCGCTCCGCAGGAGTTCCGATCAAGAGTATGGCCACGATGAGGACCCAGCACAGGACCAAGCATGGAGCCGTTGCCGTCGTGCCCCATCCGACCGCACTGTAAAACCGAGCCGCGTCCGAACCGAAGAACATGGCTGGAACGAACGCGAGATTGACCAGTGCGATCATCCAGGCTAACCAGCCCAGCCAGGTTGGCATGAGGCGTCCACGCAAGATTGCGAAGCCCGAGGCGGATAGAAACAAGGTGGTCATGAGCCGGCCAATCGACCCAAACATGAGAAATTGTCCGGGGGCGAGGGCACCCTCCACCGTCGGGTCGATTGGGACCTTAGAAGCGATTGCGGTTCCAGCTTCCATCGATTGGGCCACGAAGCTGAAGGTCAGCCACATCAACCCGGAGACCAGCGCAACCGTAGAGGCCCAGTCCATCTCCAGGCTTGGCTGGCGAAGGATCAGCCGGAAGCCGCCCAGAAAAACAACTAAAAGCGCGCTGCCGGTGATACTCACCATCACCCGCATGAGGATGTCCCATCGCGGAGGCGCTCCGTCGTACATGAAATACAACGGTAACTGGGCTAACGAGATGAGGGTGGCAAGCACTCCGAAGATGCCCGTGTTGCGCCGTAAGCTGAGTTCAGTCACGGATTCCTTTCCTTTTCCAGGGTCACCTCCTGGCCAGAGTCGATTTCAGGGTTCGCCCTGGATCTGATTTGCACGACCCGGTCTGGTAAGCTGCAGTGCCGGGGGTCTTTCCTAAACAAATTAGGAGGAGTCTAACCCCTCTCTCCTAAGTTGTCAAGGAGAGCAGGAGGGAAGCAAATGAAGAAGCGAGCATCAGCCGCTTCCTGTGCGGTCGAACGGCACCCCAGTACCCCGAGCCGACTGCTTGGCTATCCAAACGAAGTGGGGAATCGCAACCAGCGGCAACAGTAGTCAGTGATCAGCCGTGCACAGGTTGGGACCGGAAGGAGCAGCCCGCGCTGCGGTCGGAGGAGGCATGGAGCAATTGCTGTCGTGGCCCCGCACGACCGACTTGTAAAAACTGAGCCGCGCCGGAGCCGAAGAACAGTCGCGAACTAGACAATGTCCTGCAAGTTCCGGGCTGGACGTGCTCTACGAATCACAATCGATTTGCCGGTCTTCTTTGGTTATTACTTGCGACCACAGAGAACGTCTGCGCATGAGGCCCCTATACGCATAAATAGACTCCAACCCATTCTTCGAAAACTCCTGGGAATGAGTTGTCGCCGACTGTTCCTTATGCCGTGTTCTTACGGCATTGTCGGCGGCCCGATTAGGAAAGAAGTGGGCGAGTCTGGGTAGAGTCAGCCCTATGCGCAAATCGGCGGAGCAGATACTCTGTTGGTGCGAGCCAGGGTTCTCTCGCTCTATAAGAGAATGCTCGAATGGTCACCAAGGATGCGACAGCAATCATCGATGCTGACGGTGCCCTAACGGAATTGGGCACGACTGATTGCGTACCTTGGTGGAGCTTTACGAAAACCGTCCTATCAATTACGACACTTCGCCTCGTCGAAAAGGGCTCATTGTCACTGGATGGCCATCTTCCGGATTTCCCGTTTAGCTTGCGCCAGTTACTTCGGCACGAAGCAGGATTGCCGGATTACGCGAGAATCGCTCAATACCACGCCGATGTCGCAGCCGGAAAAACGCCATGGCCAGTTGAAAGGCTGCTCGCGATCGCAGATGCAAATCGATTGCGGTATGCGCCGGGAGCTGGTTGGGGGTATTCCAATATCGGCTATCTTCGAGTTTCCCAATTGATCGAACGCGCTTCCGGCAAAGACCTTGCGGAGGCACTCGGAGATCATGTTTTCGGCCCAGCGGGTTTGGCAAGCCCGCGCCTAGCTAAGGAGCCGGGCGATCTTATCGAAGTGCAGATGGGAAGTACGAGTGGCTATCATCCGGGTTGGGTGTATCACGGACTCGTCGTGGGAACAGTGGCCGATGCCGCCCGTCTCCTCTGGCTTTTAACCAACAATCGGTTGCTTCAGCCGTCGACGTTTGCGGAAATGATCGATCCGCACTCTTTGCTCAATTTCCGAAGTGCCGCCAATCCTGATCCCGCCGACGGGCTAGGCCTAATGCTCAGAGCGAAGAACCCAATCATGCACCCAATTGGTCACACCGGAGAGGGTCCGGACAGCAAGATCGCTGTCTATGCGAAGAACCGAAAAATTGCTGCCCTCTGGACTTCACTTCCTTCAATGTTTGATGCCGAAGCAGGTGCATTTGATTTGCTGGCCTGAAGCTCGGCACTTTAACGCGCTATGGAATCGACGATCTTCACGGGATGGATCTACGATTTCCTGCTTCCACACGCGGAGAAGGTCAAGGTTGCACACCCGCTGATGCTCCGCGCCATTGCTGCTGCCAAGAAGAAGAACGACAAGATCGATGCCGGCAAGATCGCCGATTGCCTTCGATGCGACTTCTGCCCGAGTGCCACATGGTTGCGACTGAGATACGTGACCGGCGGCGGGTGCTGCGCTATCGCAACCTGGTGGTGAAGCAGATGGTGCAGATGAAGAACCGCATGTCGGGTCTTCTGATGGAGACCGGGGTGACCTACAACAAGCAGCGGCTACACAAGGTGGGTTACTTCGGCGAGATGATGTCCACCAACGCAGATATCAGTGATGCTGTGCGGCCGCTGCTGAACCTGACCCGCGGGATGATGCGGCGTTCCGGGAAGCTGGAGTATGACCTGGTCAGTTCGCTGGAACGCGACCCGCTGTTGCGCGAGCAGCTGCGGCGGCTGCGAACGGTCCCGGGAGTGGGCTCGATCACTGCGCTCACCTGGGCTTTGGAGATCGGCGATTACACGCGGTTCGCTTCCAACAAGCAAGCGATCAGCTATTGCGGGTTGTGCGCCGATGAGAGAAGTTCGGCCGACAAGATGATGCGGATGCCGCTGTCGAAGCAGCGCCAACAAGCATATTCAGAAAGTGCTGGTGGAGGCGGCCAAGCTGGCGCCGAGGGAGTCACCCGAACTTGCGATGGTGCGAGCGCGCGAACTGGAGCGCGGAAATGCCAATCGGGCCACGCTGGCGGTGGCAAGGAAGATCGTCGGTTACATGTTGGCGGTGGAGCGCCGGCAGCAGGACTTCGTGCCTGCCGGAGAATTTATGCCGACCCCAGCAGCGTAAAAACTTTTTCTGATAAGGAAAAACAAAAACATCGGGATCTATCAAAGCGCAGCTGCCAGGTCTCGCTCGTTGGCGACTGGGCGAAGGAGTTCCGGCTCCGGAGGCTCTCTCCGAATTGTTTCGAGACTGGCAGAGATCACCCACTCAATCATCTGCGAAGGCTCTCCGGAGTTGGAGGCAGCAAATGGATGGCCGGTCCTGCTGGAAGGCAGGGGCCACCCGCCGTGAGGCACTCGTGCGCAGAAGACGATCCCGATCCGCGCAACGCGCGCTCTCCCGAGCGCGCCCTGAGAACTTGCGTTTTCTCTTGACAGAAGACTTACATGGACGTCGCCAACTCGTCCCTATGACGTTTGTTCGCGTCTTTGCCGCTTCGCAAAGCACAAGGTTGATCCGAGGACCGACAGGACGCACACCACTGCGCATACGGCAAGAAATGCAATGCGAGTACGCCAATCAATAGGAGCGACCAGACATGCGCCTACCGCAGCGGGAATCGTGAGCAGAGCAATCGCGGCCAATAGCCATCCGGCTATCGCAAGCGAGACGGATCGAGAGTCGGGTCGGGTGCTCATGTGCCGGATACCCAAGAGAATACCGCACTTCGAGTGTGCCACCTTAGGCTGCGGGCGGATTGTCGTAAACTCGGAAATACCAATAGTGCGAATCTCCATGGTGCGCCTCCTGTGTTCATCTCTACACCCTCGCGGGTTTTAGGCGGCGGACCATGTCAGAAATTACTGTTCGGTTAACAGTCTGCATTTATGTTGCGGCAGCCGCCTCAAGATGGCAGCCAATTCTCAAACGTCAGACCGCGAACTGGAACGAACTCCCGGGTGTTATCGGTGACCAAGATGTGGCCAAGAGAAAGCGCATGGGCCGCGATCAAGAGGTCGTTGGACCCGTCGAACTGGAAGGGAGGGAAAACCCTCTTTTCAGCTTCATAGCGAGCTCCGAGGCCACAATGATCGAAGTCGCAACCTGGGACTTTCCCACTTTACGAATCTGTGCTGCCACCCGCCCCTGCGGCCTGCGTACCAAATCCGAGACGATATTGGTGTGGAGCAGATAACGTCTCATAGATCGACGGGATTGGGGGGAGTATCGACGATTTCCGGAAACCGCTCGTTAAGCGGTGGAAGCGTTTGAAGTAGGGCTAGCAGAGACTTGGGAGGTGCCGGTTCGATGATCAGCTTCCCTTCTTTACGCATGACTGCATCTTCGCCCGGAAGCTCGATTTCGCGGGGAATCCGCACTGCCTGGTTTCGATCGTTCTTGAACAGTTTCACATGTCGCGCGAGTATTGCTGAGCGTCTAGACATATGTCCGAGCGTGTGCCTGATTGATTTTTTCGTCAAATTGAGAGAACCCACAGTTCCTGTGCTGCGTAAATCGTCGATTCAAGGTTCTTTGTGTCCCTGCCGCTCGATTCTAAACAAGCCTCTACAGTCGCGGTCATGCAGCCTGGATAGGGACGACTTCCCCGAATGGCGCCTCGCGCCGCCCGGTCGAAGCCCACAGGACCGGGTAAGACGGCGCGGAAGACGGGAAGGAACCGTAGAGATCGGTCAGGAAGACCATCGTCTGCGGCCGGATGCCTCGTTCATCGAGCCACTCGAAGCAGGGCTCAAACGCCGTCCCTCCTCCGCCTATCGGATGGAGGGCAATGCGCTGACCGGCTTCGTAGGTCTCCACATTGTGAACCGCCGCGTCGAAGTAGAGGACGTAGACACGTGCCGGCCGCTGGCCTTCGAGGATCGAACGTGCCTCAGCTTCGAAAAGGCGTAACTGGCGCGCACTGATGGAGCCGGAGCAATCGACCGCAATGGCAACCTCACCGACACCCTCACGGACCACTCCCGGCAGATAGAGGCCTGTCCAGAGATGGCGCCGGTTTGGGCGCATCCAGCTGTAATCGGCCGCGATGGTCTCTGACCATAGACGGCGCAGCAGTTCCCGCCAATCGACGGCGGCCTCCGCCGCGCCTTCCATGGTCCGATCAACCCCCGAGGGCAACTTCCCGGCTTGGCGAGCGACCGTCATTGCCTGGTTGACAGCGACATCCCACGCTCGCGCCTGTTCCTCCACAGATGGAGAATCTTTCCCGCCCTCGGGCCCGTCGAGGACTTGCCCAATCCCTCCCTCCGTCTCAGGGGCGCCACGGTCTGCGGATTCGCCGGTACCGGGATCTGCGCTTGTGCCACCCCCGGCCAAACCGCTCTGATCATTGCCGTTCTTGTCCTCTCCCGGATCCGATTCCGATTCAAGCAGGTTGTAGATTTGTTCCGCGCTCATGCCGCGGAACCTGTTCTCCATCAGGACACCGTCCGGGAGCTTGAGGCCAGCGTCGATCAGCAGCGGATTGATGGCATAGTCGCAGGCGATGTTCCACCGCTTCGGCTCGCGGCCCGAACGCCGCAGATGGTGGTGCAGGGCTGGATGCATGACCTCATGGGCAAGCGTCCCCGCGAGCGTGGCCGCATTGAGTGTCTCGACAAACTCCGGGTTCCAGAGAAGCGAGACACCGTCGGTGGCCATGGTCTTGACGGCGAAACTCGGCCGGTCCTTAAGACGGAAAAGCAGCGAGCCGAAGAAGGGATGATCGAGGACCAACGCCGTGCGTGCCTTCTGGATGCGAAGCGAAGCTGATATTTCGTCGCTTTTCATGCGGCAGTCGGAGCTTCCATATAGGCCGACATATGCGCGAAGATCTCATCGGCACTGGCCGGTTCCTCGGATTTAGCCGATTCCCGTCCGCGCAACACTCCATCCATCTCGGCGACGATGTTGGC
Organism: Acidobacteria bacterium AB60; assembly: GCA_008682415.1. Lineage (GTDB taxonomy): Bacteria > Acidobacteriota > Terriglobia > Terriglobales > Acidobacteriaceae > Telmatobacter. Next base: position 1,179,087 of record VANK01000001.1, read on the forward strand.
CGCGTCCGCGGCAGTCGTAACCCGCAGGAGATCATGCTTCTTAAGCTCCTGGGCGGAGTGGTTGCACAACCGTTGCCTGATTTGCTCGGCAAACCGGTTGAGATCCGAATCGCCGTTGACGTTGAGCCGTGGCAGCAAGTCGACCAGATCGAGGACATTGGTCACCAGCGACCCATGAAACCGCGATTCGGGTTCGTTCAGCCTCTCGACCATGTGAGCAACGACTTCGCGCAGACGCTTCCACAGATCTTCAGTGCCGCGCATGAGCGACTCGCGAACGTTCGCATCAATCTCGCGGGCCACGCGCGCCTGTTCCTCGGCCGACATCTCGACGCGAAAGTCCGCTCCGGTTGGAATCGGCAGGACCTCGAGTTTTACCCCGAACTTCGTCCGCAGCTTCTCCGGTGACGGATAGTCTTCCTCCCGGAAGAGCCCGTTCAGCTCCGGACGCACCTGCTCGATGTATTCCGGATACACGCGCAGGAACGCATCCACCGCCTGATCAAAGCTCGCCTCGAACTCGCGCATCCGCGCCATCAGATCGAAGTAGAAGTTCGCCGGCAAGAGACGAAATCCCTCATCGGACCAGGGGAGCGTGACCTTATAGAAGTACTGCCGGATCTGGCCTGCAAGGGTCCGCAGCTCCTCGAGCTTCGCCGCTCCATGCAGCAACTGCTTGTTGTAACGGCCCGCGCCCTGGTGCGCCCCATGCTGGTCGGCCACTTCGCGGCTGACCTTGCGATCGTGTTTCACAGCCGTCCACACGCTGATATGAACGGCCGCGAGCATGGCTTTCTCTGTGATCATTGGATGACCTCCCGGTATTCGACCCCGAAGCTCACGAACTCCGGCGTGTGCGTAATTGCCGTATCGCGTGCCGCCGCGTCGCGCATGGCCATGACCCGCATCTCGGTCGGCATTCGTTCGAGATAGGTGATCCCTCTACTGATGGAGGTATCGCTCAGTACGCGACCAAGCGCCGTCGCGATTGCAATCTGCGCCGACGGTTCGGCCGGAACCTTGGCGGTGGAAGGATTGAGAAGGATCTCGTCGATCGACGGCAACTCGCGGAACAGTCGAAGGAAGGCAACCAGTTCCGACGCCGCGGCCTGACCCACTGTGCCGTCGAGGAGTTGCGCTTCGAACTCGCTCGCTCCCGAAAGCAGTCGCGCGTTGGTGCGCTGGGCTACGCCCGACAGAACGCGCGAGGCCATCTCCCAGGAACGCGGAGTAGGCCACGCGTTGGCATCCGAGGTCACGTCTGCGTCGTGGAGCAGTTCCGGTTTGAAGCGCAGAAAGGCTATGATCTCCGGGCGAACTCGAGCCTTGATCGCCCATTTGCACCAGTCGTCGAGGTCAGCCTCAAGCTCGAGATGCACGAACCGGTTGCGTAAAGGCCGCGGCATGGAGAAATGCACTCCGCGCTCTGAAGCTGGATTGCCGGCGGCGATCACGACCCACTCGTCCGGCAATCTGTATTCGCCGAGACGACGATCCAGAACCAACTGATAACAGCCTGCCTGCGTCATCTGCGGCGCCGACGTCAGCTCATCGAGAAAGAGAATGCCTTTGCCGGAAGTTGGGAGGAACTTGGGCGGAACCCATTCGGTTTGATCTGCCGAGATGCGGGGCAATCCGCGCAAATCAACGGGGTCGAGTTGGACTGCCCGCACGTCAAGGAACTCGTAGTCGAGATCGCCGGCCACCTGGCCGACGATCTGCGATTTCCCGGTGCCACACGGGCCCCAGATGTGGAGAGGCACACGCTCGCCAATTAGCGCACGGAGCGCTTCATAGAGCTTCGAAGGTTTCATGGGATTTCCCTTGAAGGTTTGCTGGTTAGGACAGGAGAGACGGTCGCGTTTTATGGGCAGCACGGGCTGTGCGCAGACCCATGGAGAACGGGCACACGGAACCTGCAAACCGCAGGTCCTTGAGATTGTCGGAAAAAATCCTTACTTGAGCAGGACTTTAAGATCGGTCGCCAACTCGAGGACGAAGTCCTCGGGCACGCCCCTTTGGATGAGTGGGCGAGAAACCTTGGCGTCGAGAAGATCTGACGTCTTCACCCGCGTACCGAACAACACGACAGCCAATGCCCGGTCGTCCTGTCGCGAGGACCAGAGAAAACCCTGGATCTGCGGATGGGCCGCATACATCTTCTCAGCCCAACTGCGCGTCGCCGGATAGTGAGCCTTTGTTGTGTCGATGAGTTGGCGAGGAGGAATACCCAATCCGCGCAGCGCAACCTTGCTCAAGTCGAGGAACTGAAAATCAATCTGAAACTCTACTGTCGAACATGCCTTGCCTTCGAGTCTCTTGGCATCGACGTGCTTAAAACCAGTGCGGTAAGGAACGTCGCGAAAGACGCTCTCCATCAATGCGCCGCGGGGTGTGGTCGCCGCATAGAGAGTTGGAATCACTTTTCCTGACGGGTCAAGGATTGGACTGAAGCGAGCATTGCCTTTGGGGCTCGGATTGAATTGATCAACGGCGTAGATCGCGTCATGCACGCGATACATCGTCTGGCCCGAACCCCAGGCAATGGATTTGACCTTCGAGGGCACGGTTGGCGGGGCACTGGTAGTTGCTCGCCTAGCCATGCTGCAACTCGGCCATCTCATCCCGGGCCGCGGCAATCACTTGGTCGGGATTGGTGGCCAGGACATCCTGCGGACGCTCGTCGTCCAGGAAACTGTTCAACCCTGCAAACCAGAAAGCCAGCCCCCAGCCATCCTTGGCGTCACCGAAGATCTTGAGAACCTCCGCCATCTCTTTACGCGGACGATGATCTCGCGAATCGAGGCCATAGAGCGGCAGGTAATCCTCCCTGCCGTGCTGGATTGCGAAGATTTCGTGGTTCCGCTTCCACTTGTTCGGCTGCACGCTTAAGTTGCTCGCGCTGAATCCGGCAAGTCGGGCCACTTCGGTCGCAGGGAGAAAATCCCCGCTGTTGAGGATTGCTGTCTTCGCCTCGATGAGCATACGGGCCTGCTCGCGCGCCGCCTTCGACGGAGTGACATCGGTCAAAAGGACATTGACCACCTTCTTCAGAGTCTCTTCCTGGCGTTCCTGAATCAGTTGCGGCAAGAACTCGACGACCTGATGGATGACCCGTTCGGCTGCTGCGCCCTGCTCGTCGTCGGCAAAGGTCACCGCCACCGTCCGGCGCTCCGGGGAACGGTTTAGCTGCCGGATGACATCGTGCCCGGTGCCGGTCAGAACAGCTGATCTAACACTCTGAATTTGCTTGGCTTGAGCCACACAAGTCTCCCTGGCGGAGGACCGCTATAGAGCTAGATTATCATAGATTTTATGCTAACCATAATAATCTTACCCGTTGCAGCTTGGATGCTGCCAAGGTCTGCCCTCAGATGATCAGGAGGCATCCTCTATCAGGCTGCTTCGTCCGGTCCGTCATCATTCCCGGCCAACTCCTCATCGGGAACTTCCGAGCCTATTTGTTCTTCTTCCTCCGTATCACGGATCGGAAGGGTGGAAGGTTGCGCGGCATCGAAGAGGCCGGCGGCCCCGGCCGGTCCGGGCATCGTCTGCGGCACGGACTTCGGGATCTCGGCTGGTTTTGCTGTTCCCTGGTTCACTTGAGGTCTTGCCGCAGAGGTTTTGCTCTTCGACCTGGCTTCTGCTTGAGCCGCCTTTGCCGCAGCGTCCATCTCCTGCTTTGCCCGATCCAGGTTGTTCTTGAGCCCGAGATGCGCCCCAACAAAGTTGACCAGCGTTGCGGGAAGATCCCGGTCCAACTCCTCGGCCGTACCGGTCACTGTCAGCGGCGTGGTCAGCGCCGTGTTCTCCCCATCCTTGATCTTCTGCGGAATAACATTCACCCGAATTTGGTCTTCTTCGAGATGAGTGATGGTAACGAGAACGGCGCGCTGGCGCAGGACCGGAGCAAGTTCTTTGAACATTTTGGATTTCTCCTTGAGGGACTTTACTTGGGCGGCGATCCCCTATCGGCAGGTTTCTTAAGTTCAGGCTCGTCCCAGTGCAACGTGTACCGGCGCCCCAGCGCCAGCCGTTCTTGGTAGGAATGCGGATCGTACTCCCGCAGCCAAAGAAGCCGGTAAAGAGCGTCGACCGCGGATTTCATCAATCCCTTCATCTCTTCCTGGGTGATGTGGGAGATCTCAGGCCTGCCGCTGCAAGTAAGACACGGACTGCCGGAATGCAGATTCTCAATACACCCATTGCGAAACGCCAGTGCAACAAGCGCCTTGGCTTCGCTGGCAATCTCCGGATCAAGAGTGATCTTCATCGGGCGCACTCCAGACGTACTTACGACTACGTAGCACATCTCTAGTGCCTGCGAAATAAAACTTGATTCACTTCTTGGTGTGCGCGAGCTTTGTCCGTCGTCTTAGCTTTCGCCAAAGCGCAGGATCGACCGGTAGAGCGCACATCTGGCCCGTCTTCGCATTGAAGAACCCCCCGTGATGAGCGATCCTGCCGTAGCGAAAGAACTGTGCCAGCATCGCCAGCGCACTCGCAGCCAGTGTCTGGTTGATGAATGGCTCCTGGCGTTCCAGAGCTTCGGCAGCCGAACAACTGGGAAGCGGATCTTCGCCAACGCTCTCGTCCACAATCTCCGGATACAGTTCGCTGACCGTGCGCAGCCTTTCGGTTTTTCTGCGATTGTGTGCATTGAGTGGTTGGCCGAGGACGTACTGTCCGCTCGCCGCGTTGTTGCCAAGATCGAGCCAATACGACACCCGGTTCAGGGCCCGCGAGAATGACCCCTCGATGGCTCTTCGGGCGGCGCGCGTGTCCACACAGCCGATGACCAGGTCAGGACAGTGGTCGTAGTCTCGCTCAAACGACCGCGCATGAAACTGGTTCGGAACCGCGTTCCAGTTCGTGCCCCAGAACAGGTTGATACGGTTGATCAGAACCGTAGCCTTGTTCTGCCCAATGTCGGATACCGAAAACGGCTGCCGCACGCAGTTCGTCTCGGACACCTGATCCGCGTCCATCAGCGCAACGGCGAGGCCGTAACGATGACCCCAGACCCGCATCGCCTGGTCGAGATACGGCAGCCCCATGACGATCGCGCTCCCTGTTCCGCCCGCGCCGACGATCAGGACGCGAAGAGCGCGATTTTGCATCAGATCGCGCGGAAGCAAGTGCTCGACACGCATACTACCTCCGCTCTCCGCGCACGAACCCTGCCAGGGTCTGCGGCAACCGGATCAATGTGGCTTGCGGAAAGGGTTTGCGTTTGCCGGCAAGCTCAGCCCACAGCCCTTCAAACCCGCCAGCGTGCCGGCTCAGCCGGCCAACGTTGGCGTGAGTGAATGCGCTCTCGTAGAAACCGCGTTCCCATTTCGGAATCGAGGCAACCGTAGTATTGTCCGGGCAGCGCATCGTGCCGGTACAGACACGGCCGTCCTCCGAGACATTCCAGAAAGGAGCGACGGCCAGCGCCGTCGCAGCATCCGGCCGCTTGTTTCTTGTGAGGGCTCGAATCTTCAGATCGTTGCTATCCGCACGCCACACCAACGGCGGCTGCGGAAAGGTGCGGCCATTGAGCGTCGCAGCTTCTTTCTCGGCGTTCTCGGAGAACATCTGGCGGTGGCAGGCCGGTGTCCACCAGACGATCAGGCGGTCGCCCTTGGCGAGAACATTCTCCGGAAGAACTTCCGCCCTAGAGCCGCCCCAGAGGGAGCGCACCAGCGATTCGACAAAACCAAGCGTCAACGGCTGTGCCGGCTCAAGTGTGGGAGGTCCATGTTTGTGCAGGGTCACCGAGTGCCGCGTCACGAAGCTCCGCTGGCGGTCCCCGTAAACAAGGAGTGCCTCACGCAGTTCGAAGCGATGGTTCTCCCCGATCGAGATGTGTACCTCCATGGTGTTTCTCCCATTCGACTAATTCCTCGACCATCTCGAACAGAGCGACATTGAGCGCAATAAACCGTCGCACCATGTGGACAGCGGTTCTCACTTCATCCGGTTCTTGTGGAGAGAAGACGATACCGAGAGTCGGTTCCGCGGTTCCTTCGAGCATGTACTGGCTCTCTTCGTCGAAGCAGGCGACGATGGCGTCGTGGTCCTTGAAAGACACGACAAGAGACGGCAGAGGGATGGTGTCGTATCCGCCTTCCTCCCGGAAGGCGGCATCAACCCGCAACCTAATCCGCGAGAGCCGATCGATCTTTTGCAAGTGAGCAATCCAGGATCCGAACCTCCCACCTTGGTGCTGACGAAGAAGCTGGCGCGCATGCCGCAGGAAGGCGCGGCGATCCTCACTGGTCAAGGTGCTCCGAATAGATTCCGGCAGCGCTTTGTCAACTTCGGGAAATTCGCACTGTTCCCGGCTATTGTCGTCCTCCTCCGCGTGCTCCTTCATCCGCTCCTCGTACTCGAATGCATCGTCGTGGTTGTAAATCCGCATCACGCGATAGAGCGCATACGTCAGTGGCCAGTAGAATGCCGCGCCGAGGCCCGCGGCCTCTTCCTCCATGGCCGCGATCGCCGGACCCATCTTCAGGTATCCGGCTCCGCCACATTCGATCGTTACGGCCAACCGGCCCTTACCGAGGGGCACGTCCTCGTCATCACCCTCGGCAACGTCGCTCACGGAGAGGTGATATTCGACGTTGCGGTCAAGAAGGTTCCATCGATTCTCGCCGATACTCTCCCGGATGGCTCGTTGAACAAACGCGATACTGCTGCCTTCACACTTCGCCCAGATCTCATGCCCCGCCAGGCCCTCTCGCACGAGAGCGGCACTGAGTTCGTATAGGAGTTCCGCACGAAACTCATGACTGTAGGCAGCCGGTACGGAATCAAGCGAGGGCAGCCCCTGCGGAAAGGCAGGGGCAAGCGTCCCTAGGCCAGCGGCGGCAGAAGTTCCGTCGGAGTGGTAAGCAACTGGTTGTCGTTTCCGACATAGCGATCGCTGGCTTCGGCTACCGCGCGTGAGACTAGGAGCGAGTCTTTGCATTGGAGGTGCCTCACCAGCATCTGGTTCGCCTCAGGAGGTGGAGCCGAAGCTCTAGCTTCGAACAGCGCAATCAACGCCTCCGGAGTCATTTTCGTAACGGGCATGGTTCATCCTTTCGTGCCGATGGCGCGGCTGAAGGTGTAGCGCAGCACGGTGCCGGTGGCCTCGGGGCCGGATACCAACGCGGTGGCAATCTCCGGGTAATTCGGGGTCAGTAGGTCTCTCACTTGCTCCACGGAGAGGTCGGGGCCCGGATCGGGGATAAGGATTCCGTTGTACTGGAACTCGCGCACGAGGGCTTCTGCTTTGAGAGCGCTCATCGTCATTCTCCCTATTTTTTAAGTGGGGTGAAGCAGGCTGTTCGATCACGTTCTCGCAAACCAAAGAGGCTGATCTGAACCTGACTAGCGGGCGAAGAGGTCGGGGAATCGCGCACTTCAGAGCACACAGTCAACGGCAAACCGATGAAAGCATTTCTCTTCGAGGGCTATTTGATTCGGAAACAGGACCCAGTACCCAGGTACAGGGTGCACAATGGCTGTTATGAGAACCGGAGAACTGGCTGCCAGGGCAGGAGTGAACATTCAGACGCTTCGTTTTTATGAACGGGAAGGGCTGCTGCGCGCTCCAGAGCGCACCGCGTCCGGTTATCGAGATTACGACGAGCGCGATCTCGAACGCGTCCGCTTCATTCGTGTCTGCCAAGGTCTGGGATTCACTCTGCACGAGATCGAGCAGCTGACGCATCTGCATCGACGCCTGCGCCCCTCGGGTGAGGAGGAGCATGTGCAGCCCGCGGCGGTCAGCGGAATTGTCGAACTCGCGAACGAAAGGCTCGCCGCGATTAACGAGAAGATACGGCTGCTCACGGCCATGCGCGCGGAACTGACAGCATTGCTGGACGGGTTGGCGCAACAGACACCGCTGTGCCCCGCATCCAGATAGTCTCCCGTCAAATATTTCCAGTTTGGACTTGACTCTATACCAAAGTACAGGCTTCACACTCGCTTCTAAGGACGATGGCCGGACTCATCGTCGCGCATATCGCACTCAGCAGACCTTAGAAGGAGGCTTTCGATGAAGAGCACCTACCTTGCAATGGCCGTCCTGGGAACGGCAGTTGCCACCATGGCCGCAACCCCGCCCACGGATTTTTCGGGCATCTGGGAATTCGACGCGGCGCAAAGCAAGAACGTCGGAATGATGGGCCAGGCAAAGATCACCACAACCATTACTCAATCGAAAACCGAGGTCATCGTGGATGACGCATCCGTCTTTAACGGGGAAGCCGGTCAGCAGCACACGGTCTATGACCTTGAGGGTAAACCCACTCCGAACACGCTTGTGATGGCCGGTCCCGCTACAGCCCGCAGTCACTGGGACGGAACACGTCTGGTAACAGAATGGGAGAGTGCCGGTTCCATCGCGGGTACGACGGTCAAGCGGACAGAGACACGCTATCTCTCCGCAGATGGACGGACGATGTTCGTGGAATCCTCCCGGGCAGGCAGAGAGCCGATGGTCATGGTCTTTGATAGGGAGAAGTGACTTGTGGCTACCTCAGCAATTGCAACGGCCAGACCCCGCAAGAAAATCCCAGTCTGGCCACTAATTTGCGCTCTCCTGGCAGGCGGCGGGACTGGAGGATGGCTGCTGGTCCGACAGCGGTCAACGAACTCTCCGGCGACAAGCGCGACGCGTTGGGTGATGCCACAGGCGCGCGAGATCACAAATACCGTGAATGCAACAGGAACGGTGAAGCTCAAAACCGGCGCGGAGGTAAGGGTAGGTTCGCAGCTTTCCGGCATCGTGCGCCGGCTCAATGTCACGGTAGGATCGAGGGTCAGGCAGGGCGACGTGATTGCGGAGATCGACCCGAGTTCGGTCGAGGCAAAGATCGCGCAGGCGCGGGCCCAGCTCACGGAATCCCAGGTGTCCTTGGCAAAATCCCAAAATGACTTTCTGCGGACCCAGAAGCTCTTGGATGCCGGGGTGATCTCTCGTCAGCAAATGGACGATGCGACCTCTGCCCTCGATGCGGCGAAAGCAAACGCCACAGCCGCAGAGAGCGGACTGCAAGCTGCGAGGGTTGACCTGGCTTACGTTGAGATCCGCGCACCGATCTCCGGCACGATCGCATCCGTCTCAACGCAGCAGGGTGAAACCGTAGCTGCATCCTTTGCAGCGCCCACCTTTGTCACCATCATTCAGGAGTCGGCGCTGGAGGTTGTCGCCGTGGTCGATGAAGCGGACATCGGCGGCGTGCGCCCTGGACAAATCGTACAGTTCACAACGGAGACCTATCCCGACCGCGAGTTTTCAGGCCGCGTAGTCCGCATTGCGCCCGCGGCGACGATAGTTTCCGGCGTTGTGAACTATGAGGTCGCGATCTCCATCGCGCGCGATATTGCCTTGCTGCGGCCTGAGATGACAGCCAACGTCAATATCGCCACGGCACAACATCATGCCTTGCTCATTCCGGCCAAGTGCGTTCATAAGCAGGACAACAAGACGTTCGTGCTGGTGCGCTCGCTGAACGGTGAGCCGGCGAAACAGAATGTCATCGTGGGAGCGCGCGCCGGAGATGAAATCGAGATCACCGCAGGTTTAAACCCGGGAAGCGCCGTCCTGCTCGGCGACCAAGGAGCCGGAGCCCAATGATTCGCGTGCAAAACCTTTCGAAGACGTACTCGCGTGGCGGCGAACCAGTAGTGGCTTTGCGCGAGGTCAGCTGCGAGATTGCTTCGGGTGAATTCGTCGTGATTCGGGGAGCTTCCGGGTCGGGCAAGTCAACTCTCCTGAATATTCTTGGCTGCCTCGACACGCCCACATCAGGCGCATATCTGCTCGACGGGACCGATGTCGCAAGCAAGAGTGATTCGGAACTTTCCAGAATTCGATCCCAGAAGATAGGCTTTGTCTTCCAATCCTTCAACCTGTTGCCCCGCACGACGGCCCGCGAGAATGTCGAGTTGCCTATGATCTACGCAGGTGGCGCCCCCAGCCGCGCTCGGGCCACCGCAGCCCTTGAGCGTGTGGGTCTCGGCCATCGTGTTCATCATTTCGCAACTGAGCTCTCCGGCGGCGAGCAGCAGCGGGTGGCAATCGCCAGGGCGCTGATCAACAACCCGGCCGTCCTTTTGGCTGACGAGCCAACCGGAAATCTCGATGAATCGGCGGGCGCGACCGTGATGAGCCTCTTGCAAGAGCTAAACAACGAGGGCCACACGATTGTCCTGGTGACCCATGATCCGGCGGTGGCAGCGCGTGCACAGCGCACGTTGGCGATTCGAGATGGCGTTCTTAGCGAGACAGAGGTTGCGAAATGAACCTTCTCCCTTTCCTTCTCTCTGTTGGGCGAACGCTGTCGCGGAATCGGATTCGCGCGATCCTGATGATGGCCGGAGTCACGATCGGCATCGCTTCGTTGACAATCCTCGCTTCGATCGGTGAAAGCACGCGGCGCGAGACTATGAAACGTTTCAAGAACATGCTCGGCACCTTTGATACAGTGATCATCCGTCCCGGGGCCGGCAAAAATCGCGGCATGGTGACGCTGGCAAACGTCGACCCCACCCTGCGATTCGAGGACGCCTCCGCCATGGCGCAGATGCCCGATGTCCGCCAGGTTGCGCAAATTCAGGACGCCCTGGATATCGACGTGAAATATCGGGACCGCGTTGAGACACCCGCAATCTTCGGCGTTTCGTCCAATTGGCCCGAACTGCGCGGAGACGAAGTCGTCGATGGAGCCTTCTTTTCTGAGGATGACAATCGCTCCCTGGCGCGGGTAGCGGTGCTCGGCGCGGAGTCGCGCACTCGTCTCTTTCCGGGCGAGAATCCCATTGGAAAAACGATCCGTATCGGTGATGTCCCGTTTGTTGTCCGCGGTGTGATGGCTGCGCGCGGGGCCGGTCCGGCAGGCGGCAGCCTCGACAATCTGATCTTTACCCCGGTCACGACCGCATCGAAACGGCTCTTCAATCGCGATTTCCTCACCATGATGATCGTGCAGTTGAAGGACCCCAACGATTCCGATGCTGCGGTTCGCCGCATCGAGGCGCTCTTACGCGAGAGGCATCACATCAACGGCAGCGCCCTCGATGACTTCAACGTGACGAATCCCCGAGCCGTAATGGCGCAGGTCACATCGTTGGGTTCGACACTTCAAAAGCTGCTCCGGGTTGTCGCCATTCTGGCAACAGCGATTGGCGGCGTCGTGATCATGAGCGTAACTTTGATCGCGGTGTCTGAACGCAAGCGAGAGATCGGTGTTCGCAGAGCCGTAGGAGCCAGCCGCCTGGCGGTGCTTCTGCAATTCCTCCTCGAGGCCGTGCTGTTGGCCTTTGCGGGCGGGTTTGCCGGCGCCGGAATTGGAATCGGCGGAACGCAGATCGTTGCGAACTGGCAGCATTTGCCCTTCCTGATCCAAGAGCGAGCAGTTGCGCTCTCCTTGCTCCTCTCCATCGTCATAGGACTCGTGTTTGGCATTTATCCGGCGTGGAAAGCCGCGAATACCAACCCGGTAGATGCGCTTCGAGGCTAACTTGTCGGTACTCCGTTTCTGGCGGATTCTCCGCATCTCCTTGCGCAACTTCGGGCGCTTCCGGCTGCAAGCCGCCCTCATTGTTGTATCCACAATCGCCGGAACGTCCGGCGTGCTTGTCTCGACCGGCTATTCGTCAGGCGGGCGGCAAAAGATAGTCAACCAGTTTGACCGCCTGGGAACCAACGTCATCATCGTCACCCCGCAGCAAAGCCGTTCCGTCGGAGGGCGCGCCCGCACAGGAAGAATCGTTACGACTCTCAATGACGCCGACTACCGAGCGATCCGCTCGGCGGAGGATCTGATTACCGCCTCATCTCCTACGGTCGCAGCGGTGCTTCGTATCCGCGCCGGCGATCTTACGAAGAATACAGCCGTGATCGGATGCGAGCCCGATTACCTCCGGATAAAGCACTGGACGGTGGCCCAGGGCAGCTCTTTTGAAGAGGCGGATGACCGCCGGCAAGCCCGCATTGTTTTGCTTGGCTCGACGGCTGCCCGCGACCTGTTTGGCACCAGCGACCCTGTCGGCGAACACGTAACCATCAGCCGGGTCCCGTTCACGGTGGCCGGAGTCCTGACCGAACGCGGCCAGGGACTGGACGCCGCGAATGAAGACGACCAGGTTTACGTTCCTCTTCAAACTGCGATGCGCCGATTATTGAATGTCGACTACTTCGCCTCTATCCAGTTCCAGGTCGACTCAGTTGCCCACATGGACCAGGTTGAACGAGTGCTGACAGCTCAACTGGAGCAGCGGCACAAGCGTTCCGCGCTCACTCAGCCAGATTTTCAGGTTCAGAATCAGCAGCGCCTCGTCGAGACGCAACTTGCCGCCTTCGAGCGTCTCACTTTCTATGTCCGCTGGATCGCGTTCAGCACGCTTGCCGTCTCCGCGCTTGGAGTTCTGGCTACAACCTGGATCGCGGTGCGTAATCGCACGCGGGAGATTGGCGTTCGCCGTGCCGTTGGGGCGACTCGGACCGACATCCTGGTGCAATTCCTTGCAGAAGGGATGATCGGATCGTTCATTGGCTGCGCTACCGGTCTGGTCGCCGGCTACTTCTTGCTTCAGATCGTGGCCAAGCGCGCCGGTCAGCCTTTCTTTTTTTCACCTGCGGCAGCGCTGGCGGAAGCTTTCGTATCGATGGGGCTCTACGCCGGTTTTGCCGCTGTCTCCGCCGCCCGAGCGATTTACATCCATCCCACTGGCGCTTTCCGAGCGGAATGAATTCACGATGAGCGTTCTTCGGCGACATTGTAGCCAATCATCTGGCCTGTCCCGTGCTCACCGTCTTCTACACCTCGAGCATGGAAGATCGCCATTCCCTGGCGCGGCTACGCCGCGAATTTCCCGAGGTCCTTGAGCTTCCGATAGAAGGTGGTCTTGCCCATTCCGAGAAGCTTGGCTGCCTGAAGCGCCCGGCGGTCCGATCTCTTGTAGGCCGCTACGATCAGGGCTCGTTCCACTTCGGCCAGCGTGGGAAATGAACCTTCTTCTGATACTTGCGCCAAATTGATCGGCGAGACTTGGTCGATCGCTTGTCCTGCAAGGCGTTCGGACGCCGTGGCGATCAGTTCCCTCGCCTGCTCGAGAGTTGCTAGGCACTCTGGGTCATGACGTACAACGACCCTCTCGACAACTCGTTCGACAATCTTGACGATCGGATGCGGGAGAGATACTCCGCACCGCCGGCAGGTTTCTCGATCATCCCACTGCACCAGTTCGCAGTTGTGACAACGGATTCTCTCCCGTTCCTCATTCATTGCTTTGCCTCTCATTTTCAGAGTCGAACTCAGTCGAATAGGCTGAGCTGTACATTGGCTTCGGTGGCTGTTGGCCAGAACGTCGCCTTCTTCGGTCTCTTTGCCGATGAAGGTTTGGTCAAATTCAGACCTAAGGTGATCGGCGCAGGTTGCGAAGCTGGAATCGCCGGCAGTTCGAGAACCGGTAAGGAGTTTTCTTCGGATTCGGGCTCAATCATTGTGGTGGGGCGAGGCTGTACCTTGTCCCGTTCCCGATCAAGATCCCGCCACACCGCGTCGGCAGATTCGCCCACGCCGGCCTTCTCGACCAACTCGCGCGCCATTGCGCTCATCAGGTCTTCGTCGGTGTCGAGCGCCTGCAGACCTTCGCCTGAGAACTTACCCTCCATCATCAACGCCACGAGCATCTTCTTGCCCATGAGCCGTAAGCACGTCTCCTGCATCGTGCCCGTGTACGTGACGAACTTCACCCGTACCGGGAACCTCTGCCCAATGCGCCACGATCTGCGGCTGGCCTGACGCAACGTGTGCAACGAGTAGCCAGTCTCGTAGAAGTAGAGAGTTGGAAACGCCAACAGATCGAGGCCCGTCTCCACCAGCTTGGGATGGCAGATGACGACCTCGACGCCTGCCTTTAACTGCCGGTCGTACCAGTCCTCGCGCTTGTCCGTCGCCACCGAGGACCGCAGAACCGCGACACGAATGCCTTCCTGCCGCAATACATTCTCCAGTCTCTGGGTGACGTCCTTCTCTCCGGTGTAGGTGGCATAGACCTGGCACCGCCGCCCCTGCCCGAGTTCTTCCTTTACATCCGCGATGAGCGCTCGTTCTTTCGCATAGAGCGCATCGCGCGATAGGTTTTCTGGTGCCGTCACGAGAAACTTCACGTACTCCCTGGTCTGTGGATCGAAGGCCCGCGCCCAGATTTCGTCGAAGTCGTAGGGATGATCGGGATAAAGCAGGAGCGTGTTGAGCAGGATGCTCATCAGACTCTTGTTGCCGCGATGCTCCCGCATCGCCGACCGTATCTCTTCCTCCAGCTGCTCGTAAGCCTTTTGGAGTTCCTGATCCATCTCGACCGAGAGGACGCTTTCGTCGTAGCGCGGCAGATTGTCCGAGATGTCTTCGAGGGCGAGAAAGGCCGTCGTGTTCATCAGGAACTTTCCGAAGAGCAACGGCGAGGCTCCCGGCTTGCGCAGCACGCGTACGGTCTTTTTCGTCGCGCGCGAGCAGGCGTTGTCAGCGTCCTCGATCTTCTCAATGGTCTCGAGGACACCGTACTGCTCCTGAAAATCCCGCCGTCCCTGACCTCCGTACGCGAAACCCTCGCGCACCATCGCACGCGGCTCCATGCGCCAGAAGATGTTGAACAGGTCGTCGGCATAGCCGCCCATGAGCGTTCCGGTGAGCGCGATCAATCTCTCCGCGGCTCGTCCGAGCACGCCCAGGGCATTGCCTTGAGCGGTATCGCCGGCCAACTGATGCAACTCATCTGCGATCGCGAAATCGAACCATCCAGACATGTAACGGCCGACATATTCAATCGGGGCCATGCGTTGAATCTTCGTCCGATCGGCCTGCCACAGTGCGGAGAATCGCGTCGCTCCGCCACGCGGCGCGGTCAGGACTTCCGAAACCTTCACCTTGTCCCGGAAGTCGAGGACGGTGAGCTTTTCCATCTCTGAGTCGAGGATGCCAAGTCCCGAATCGGGATTGATTATCCCTCCCAGATTCGGCCCGGACTTCGCCTTCAGATAAGCGTGATCCCAGAAGTAGCTGAGCTTGCCCTTGTCCTTGCCGGTGATGAAGAAGGTGGGGCCGGTGAACCGCTTCCTCCACTCTCTCGGGCCCAATCGCCTCATCTCCGCCAAGCTGAATCTCTTGCCTTCGTAGATGATCCTGCCCTGGCTGAGCTTCACCTCGCAGACGCCGTGCGGCTTCGCTCGATCGCCACCGTTGCGCATGTCTTCGATGACAAAGGTCCTGGCGCAAGGGATGGTCATAAGCACTTCGCGAGCCCATTTGTGAACGATATGCGACGGGCACATCACCAGCGTCGTTGTGGGGCGGCCCTCCGCAAGAACGTGGATCGTGCCCAGAGCCATGAACGTCTTTCCCGCACCACATTCTGCGACGATGCGTGCAGCCTTCGCTTTGCGTAGATACTTGGCCGTACCTGTAATCGCCAGGGCCTGAGCGGGCAGCGCTTTCCGCAACAGCGTTGCAAGCAATGGCGCAATCGGATCTTTGGTGCTTTGGAGCGGTGGATAGGTTTCAAGGATGCGCTCGGCCAACGCGGGTCCAAACTGGCGCAGATAATCGAAGGTCGTCTCCATAAGACATACCTCCTCGGAACTCTGGTTATTCAGGGAATGTGAAGGGCGCAGGACTTTTCTGTATGCGCGTTCGCAAATGTAGTCCTAAGCCGTAGTTGCGATGAGAGGCCGCAGCAGTTCTGGAAATGAAAACCGCGGCCAACAAACGGGGCCGCTTGTACAAGGGAAGGCCAGAGCCTGCGAGCGCAGGCCATCGCCGATCCACTCGAGCACCTCTTCAGTGGTCGCCAAAATCAGGATGGGCTCACATCCGATCCCGTCGATGACCTCGATCCTCTTTTTTTGTTCGAGGACTTCGAGGACGTGGTCTCCCCAGGCAGGGTCAGCCGGAAGACCGAGAAAACTCACCAGGGTCGCCCACGCTTCTTCTCGACGATATCGCAGAAGAAGTGTTCTCCCGCCAGTGCCGTTAGTGTGAAGCTCCTGGGAGACCGCCAACAGGTGACGAACAGGGTGTTTCCGCCCTGGCAGAGCCACCGTGCCCTTGTAGCAAGAGGCGTGTTCGCCGAGCGTTACCTCTTTGGTCGAGCCATTGGGAAACGTAAGAGTAAACGTCGCTTTCTCGTGTACAGCCGCCGTGAGTGCTCCGACATCGGAATCGTTGCCGAACACGCTCAAAAGGTGCGCCTGGCGATCTTCCCCCATATAGCGATCGACCCGCAGGCGAATGCGGGTCGATACCCTCTCCGTGAAACGCACATATTCAAGCAGCCCGAGCCGCAGGTGTGCATTCTCCATCGGCCTCGTCCTCCTTCTTCGGCGGCGTCTCCGTCAGCTTTAAGGTCCTGCCGTCCGCATAGACGAGGCGAAGTTCGTTTGTCCATCGTTCGCGGTGATGGATGATTTCTGCGTCTCCTTCCTGTTCCACAAAGGTCGTCACGTGCTTGACCGACCGCCATCGGGCGACGTGGCGATTCTCCCCGTGTCCGAAAACGCCATTCAGCAGGCCAGCCGTACAGAGCAATCCCACATGTCCCCCGTGCAGCGGCGTGATCGGCCTGCCCGTCGCAATATCATCCCGCGGCAGCAAAAGCGGAGCGGCTTGTCTCCAGGCGCCGGAGTGAGGGAGCAAATCCTCGAGCAGATCGTAAGGGAGACCGCGGTAGCTGACTTCCGCCGGGCCTGAGGTCGGGACTGCATAAGCAACGCAGGCGTCCGGCTGGAGCTCAGGCAGCTTCGAAAAGCTGCCGTAGAGGCCAATGGTCTGGAGTTGCCGCTTGTTCTGCTCGACAGCCTTCCCTCGAACCTCGCGGCGCACGCCGAGAACCGCGATCTGCCGGTATTGGACCGAATCCGGATGGGTCATGCGAAAGACGTTGAGTGCTGCAAAGTGGGAACTCAGAACTCCGGCGCAGTCCGGCAATCTCTCGAACGGGATCACGAGAACAAGAATCCCTTCCATCCTCAGCCAGCGGTAGGTATTTTCCAGAAAGACAGCCTCCATCCGGCGATTTGCGATCGAACCAATTTCGGAATCGTATGGTGGGTTTAGATAGAGGAGAGAGAAGGACTCTGGCTTCGCGATTGTGTCGAACGTATTGCCCTGGATCGTCTCGATGCCGCTCACGCCGGCGATGTGTGCCCGTTCGGCGTCAAGTTCGATTCCGTAGCGTCGAACGGCCGCGCTACGGGTGACCAGGTGGAGCGCGGTGCCCTGGCCGACACATGGGTCGATCACCGAGGCCGTTTGTGTGTAGGTAAGGAGAGAGCGCAGTTTGATTCCTTCGCTCTCAGGCAATGGGTAGTAGCCCATCTTCAGACGGGCGGCGTTACGCATGGTTTCACCTGGCTTTGCTTGATTTTGGGGGCCGTCGGCAGCGGCGCCGGCGGACGCGGAGGTGGGGGCCGCTCCCGGAGTAATGTTCTGAGAACGAAGATTAACCCCCGCGGTGCCGACCGGGCTCCCAAATGGTGTCAACGTCAATCGCCTGAACCTCTAGGAGATAAGACTTGGGACCAACGGGCGTGCAAGAATGTCTGTTCATCAAAGATTCAGTGGAAAAATGGTTCTGCAGCTTGGCGCGGGTGTAACCGCGACGGGCGCATGGCACATCACCCCCGAATCGGAGGCTCTATGCCAGACTTTCCAGAATCACTATCGTCAGGCTGGTCAAAGGACTTTGTCGAGCACATCAGAACAGTTCACTTCTCGCTGATCGCAATCTGCTTGGCTTTGATTGGACTCCTTCAATTCCAAAAACCCAAGGATCTTTCGGGGGCTCAGCGCCAACTTACGGATATTAAGAATGCGGTTGATGGATGGGATTCCGCGCAAGTAACTGGGGCTGTTCGCGACACCTTGATGAAAGCAGGTGCATTCCCAGCGATGATAGCGCCCGGCCCAAGCACCCGGCTATTTAAGATTGCGACCTACGATATGCCCGTCGCGTTCGCACCAACCCCCTGTATTTTGACGAGCCAGGACAATCTTCCAAAGAGCTGCACGGACCCCTTAGAAGTAACGAGTGCAAACAGTCAATTTCTCAGAAAACCCGCCTCACTGGCGGAGTTCCGCGACTGGTGGAACTTTCTCAGTCGCGACCCGAGTCTCATCAAGCCGGATCCCAACAAGGTTTCAAAAAGTGCGTTCTCAATCGATCAATCAGGTCATCTGAAGGTCCTTCATTATTCCCCCGTTCCATCTCCTTCCCCCAGTCCGAACTCCTCCATGATGCAAAGTCCCTCGATCAGTCCAAATCCTCCCGTAAGCAGTTTCTCCATCCCGTCCGTTCGATTTCTTACATCCCAAGAGGCGGCGCTGATTCATAGTGCCAGCACAGCTGGACCTCTCGACTTGGCGTACTCGATTGATGATAGTTCCTCCAAGCGCACGATCCTGATACCAGTCGAAATTGGTTCTCGCACGACGATCTCGGCTCAAGCCTCGCTTATTGCCACACACCCGTACTGGAGGCCCGGTTCGTTCTCAACCGCCTTCAAGGATCTCGATGACGCTTCCTCGCAAATGCAAGGTCAGTCGCTGGACGCGATCGCTTCTTACTTTGCTGCGCAGGCCGTGAAGGCCCACGAACCCGACTCGTTTGAAGTGTTCGGCGTTAAGTTTCCGATCGAGACCGCTAGCGCATGGGGAATAGCGCTCATTATCGGTGTTCAGCTCTACTTTTGGGTGCATCTTCTTGAGTTGTCTCCACGCCTGGGGGAGAAGGATGAAGGTTGGAATGTCGCGTGGATAGGCGTCTACCCACGACTCCCGGCGAGGATTGTATACCTGATGTCCGTCGTCGCCCTGCCGCTGATCACCATGGGATTACTTGGCAACCATGCGCTTCGGGCTCACCAGAGTCTAATCCTGGTGCTTGTGTACTCGTTCGGGTTTGTAGGCTCCGCGTTGCTTGCGTTCTTAGCAGCGAGGAGTACGCCGAAACGAATCTTGTCGAGCGAACAAACAACTACGATCGACAGCGACCAAATATCAGCAAACCCAACGAGTGATTCCAAATCTGCAGTGCTCTTGCCCGATAAGGACAGTTAGCTAGATCGGAGAAACAATACAGCGCAGTAGCCTTCCCGCTTGATTTTGACAAGGATCTCCACAGTCGCTCTGCGATTGCTTTTTGGTGCGAGACGGACCTGAGCATACCCGACGTCCTCGCCATCAGGCGTTGGGCATGCACTGGATTGCCAGGGGATCGGATGGCGTCCACGGCTTTCAGGCAGCAACTGCGACTGCAGGGGCCGGACCCGGATCCCATGGATTAGAAAACAAGGGCGCGAGTTCGATGATCCGATCCGAGCCGCACAATCCGCATCGCTCCACTGATGTTGAGATCATTCCGCAGGTCTTGCAGTACACCGCTCTTTCCACTGGAATCGAAACGAGCCCGGGCTTCGATCGAATCATAATGATATTCCGCATAGATGCTCCAGTCTCAGAAAGCCGTAAGATGCCGTGGCTCAGGCGACTGAACGTGCGGCTTCCTCCTCAAGCTCAATGACCAGTGTCTTCAGGGATTCGAGCCTGGGAATCGTGGTCATCGACTCAATTTGCAGTTTGTCCATGACGGCGATGAACGACGCCTCCCCGATCTGTTCTGCCAGCGACTTTGCCTTGTGAATGCCACGCGCGGCGCGTTCCATCGCTTCTGCCACGTTGGCCTGGAACTGTGCCTTGGGGATGTCATTCGCACGGCTTGCATGTCCTGCCCGCCAGAGGATCTCACCGTAAATCGCGTCTCCCAGGATGCGCCGGAACCCCTCAATCCTTGCCGTCGTCTTTTGATCGATCGGTCCTCTCTGGATTGCGGAAGGCCGAGGGCCGGATGCCGGATGCGCCTTGCCGTTGCGCTGAGCTTTCGGGAGCGCCCATTGAGGAAGCGTCGGAAATTGCGTTGGCTGACGGTGTTCGTTCAACGGCACCCACATCTCGGTGAAGTTGTACAGATACCGGCCCAGCCCAAAACAGCTTGCAGCCCGCTTAAAAGCCTGCGCTTCTGCAGACGTCATCGCATTTTCTTCATCGGCCCATTCCTCTCCGCTTCCGGAATGGCAGCCAAGCCCAGTGATCGTCAGCATGCACGTCACCAACACCTTGCCGGTCTGAATGAGCTTGTCCTTCTTTATCCGGGTGACCGAGGACACTGTTGAGATCTCATAGGTCCGCGTCCATCCTGTCGGCGTGAACAACTGGTTGAGCCGGTCCGTGTAGGCGCGTGGATCAGCGAAGGCGATGACTGCGCCACGGCTTCCGTCCTTATTGGTGTGCGTGACACGCCACTTGATCTCGCATGGGGCGAATGGTTCCGCCAGCTGGCTGAACACAGGATCTAATTCCGTGGTTGCTGAGGTTCCGTCGGTCGCCATGATTGTGACTCCTGAATTGAGATAGCGCACTGGAGTGCGTCGCGTTCACACAACCAGCGGTGCTGGTCGCTGCTAAACTCTCTGTATGGAAATGACTGGTATTCTCGGTGAGATCGACTCGGAGATTCGAAGGCTCGAACAGGTACGCGCAATTCTGACCGGCAAAGACGGTCATCGAGGAAGTAAACCTCCTGCATCTCCGCGGAAGAAGCGCCGTCTCTCGGCGGAGGCTCGCGCCAGAATCTCAGCGGCCCAGAAGGCGCGCTGGGCAAGGAATAAGACGAGCAAGTAAAGGCCTCGCCGTTTACACCTGTGAGTTGCTGCCGCGGCAACGGCCCGCTAGAACGGGATCTCCTCGGGACTCAGTTCCTGATCGGGATACTCGTTCTCGAATTTCGCCACGGGATTCTGTCTGATTCGAGAAGGATCTTTGCGCCGGCCGCGGTAGTATTGTTCGTCCACACTCTGGCCGCCGCCAAGCAACGTAAGATCATGGACGACGATCTCGGTCTTGTACCGCTTTTGACCGGATTGCTTGTCGTCCCACGATCGGGTCTGGATTTTTCCCTGGATAAACAGTTGACTGCCCTTTGTCACGTAGTCGCGGACAATCTCCGCAGCGGGCCCGTAGGCCACCAGGTTGTGCCACTCGGTCCGGTCTTTCCAATTGCCTTGCTGATCCTTCTCACGATCGGTGGTTGCGAGAGAAAAATTCGCGGCGATACCGCCCGGCGTGGAATTGATCTGCGGGTCCTTGCCCACGTTTCCAAGTAAGAAGGTTCGATTAACGCTCTTTGGCATGACATTGCTCCTAATCTCTTGCACTCATGAGGACACGTGCCGGATCGCCTCATCTCTTGAGATCTCTATGTACGTTCCGTTCGCCAATCGGTAGAAGCACCGGCCATCGGAACTGATGTTGAGATAGCGTCGCGTCCAACGATGCTTGTACAACTCGATGTCCCCGGCGCGGCCCATATACATGTAGTCTTCGCACTCACTGGGGGCCAGGAGCATCTCAAGCGGCAACCAGTTTGGTTTGCCCACGGCAATCGGGTCGTGATCGAAGGACCTCATCCTTTCCCTCCAGTGGTCGACGACCCTGCCGCTACTCCAAGGTGCGAATGCTTACAACCAACGCAGCAAACACAGGCCGTGATGCCCTTGATTGCACCCTCGAATGGCTTCGGCAGTATCACCGTCTCTCCGGCACGTGAAAAGAACACAGGTGCGACGCTTCCTCGAAGCGCCTTCTGATCCTGTTTCCATAGATCGAGCGGCAGAATGCCGTCGTGGCCATGAAAGATCAGCTTGGACTGAGTGTCCGGGCGGGTGCGCCCCGGCAGACATGACAAGGTGTGCAAAGTCACCACCAATTCACAGGTCCTGCCGACCCGTAACATTTCGAGTCGTACCAGCGCCTCGGCCAGAAAGATCGCATGGCGTCCATTGACTGCAATCGAGTCGATTCGCTGAAGCCACACTAGCGGGTTGCCATCCGGTGCAACGAAAGTGCAAGCTCGGCCAATATCAGAAACGGCGCCGCCCGACTCCACGCCCCGGAGGACGTAGCGCTTTGCCAGATGCTGGTGTTCGAGCGACACCGCTGGCTGACAGTGGATCCCGCGTTTGAGAAGTGCATTCAACACAGATCGCGGGAGGGATAGTCCGTGCAACGTATAGCGATCTCGGACAGAGCGAGTCTTGAGTTCCGTAGCCATAGGGTCTCCTACGCTGACGCTCTTTTGCGGATGGGCATGCCGAGCGCGGCGCGGATTTCCTCTTTGCTGCACCCGGCCCAGCACTTGTAGAAACGCGGATTCTTGATCTGAATGGCGAGATTGTCGCCAGAGCGGTCGCGTCCCGCCTGGGCGCAGGACGGGCAGCGAGCCCACCAGTTGCGGCTGTCTTTACGCGTCGTCCGGACAAAATCACGGATCCGAAACTCCTCACGATCGGTCCGTGCAGGTGATGGGGTGTACGGAACGATTGGTGCAGGCCTGTACGCCTCAGGCAGACTCATCCCCTGAATGAATGTCTTCAGTTCGCTTTCGGACAGCTTCTTCAGCCCATTGAGATAGGTGAGTTGAGCTTCCGGGGTCAGGTCAGCTTCGTAGAACCAGTAGCGTCGTTCCGTTTTGCGATGAACTCCTAGTGGCGCGCGGATCGCGTTGCCGTATTCCGCGTCTTCGAGACGGTCCTGTCGTGGAAACACCTCGATGCCATCCTTAAGTCCGCCTCCCTTGACCGGAACTCCTAGCCTAAGCGCGAGGTTGTACACGTAGATCCGGCATTCGGAAGCCAGCAACGGCTCGGCTCCGAAGATCCAAAGGTGTCCGCCGCGGCGCGATTGCTCGAGTGCGGCTTGAACTCCATCCTGTCTCAGTTCCCACTGCAGTTGAAACAATGCTTCGATGGCGCCGTCGAAATCGGCATCGATCGCAACCCACTTCGACCGTTGGGTCTCCGGGTTGATTGCGTAGAGACTGATCGTAATGTCGCCATTCAGGTGCATCCGGACCGCGTCTTCGTCTAGCGACTTCGGCTCTTTGCTGCGCCAGTCTCTTGCCAGGTAATAAGGAAAGGACCCGTTCGGGAGTGCCCGCGAAGATTGGATCGAGTAGGCGCGCCGGTTCACAAACAAGCGCATGAAATTGCCGGCGGTCGCTCGGGTCACACAGAACTTGGCATACATGGAACTGCCTCCTTCAGGTGGTGTGGTTGTACCCCGGCTCCTAAACTCGGTCAAATTTCCCGGAAGCGGCGTCAGAAATGCCGCTTCCGGCTCTGTTACGGCTGCAAATCCTTGTCGAAGTCAGGCAGCAGCACTTCTCGGAAGGGCGACGATCTTGACGGCCGGGATTCGAGTGACAGGGGCGGTGGTGCGCGATGGACCGACTGGCGTGAAGTGAAGGTTGGTGTCCCGCGTGGGCCAGGTATATCCCTGGGCGCGCGCAAGGCGGCGATTGATCGAACGGATACGGCTTGCGGACAGTCGCATGGCGATTTCCTCCGAGAGGTCGTGTGGGTTGTAGAGCGGAATGAGGCGAGCAGACAGGTTAAGCGTTGGCGGGCTGCAATTCAGACATCAAGAGGCCTGGCTGGGCGGCGAGGCGGAACAGGTCGTACTCGGAAAACGCGCAGTCGAACTTTTCCGAAGTGAACCGGTCTTCGCATTCTTCGAACGACAACATGTACCATTGGTCGCGCCGCCGATCAAAGACGTAGATCGCTCCGGACGCATCGTCGCCGGGAACCATTTGCAAAAGCAGGACGCCTTTGGCGGTCTGGATCCAGCGGGTGGCGATTGCTTCCCCGATTTCGAGGAAGGCTGCGACAGTTTCCTCAATCGAACTGGCTACTCGGTCCTGCCAGTCCAGGATCTTGTAAGCGGACATTTTTCCCAAGCTGGGCTGCACGGTAGTTCTCCTTCCTTCGGATTTGGTTGACTTGGTTGAGGTCGATTACTGGCGCTTTCGATCTCGGAAAGTAAGGAACCACATCCTTCCCAAAGATCCGAACCAGATCACAACGAACGCACCGTAGAACGCTTCGAACGTTGGATCGAGAGTGGCAATGCGACACAGGGTTGGGCCTACCAAGCTGAAACTGACCAGTCCGGCCAGAGTGGCAACGGCACTGACCATGAGCCGGATTACAAATCGGCACGGCGAAAACATCCTGACCGCGGGTCTCGCCGCGGCAGGTTGAACCTGCAGTTCAGTCATTAGGACGCTCCTTGATGGGAATCGGCAGGCGCTGAATGAAGAGGCTCAACGCCCGAAGCCAGGAATGGGGTGCAATGGCGGTCGTTGGAATGATTGATTGGGACTGGCCAGGGAAGGTCGGAAGAGCAACCTGATGTGGAACAACTGAATTTAGCTCGATGAGGTGTCGGCTGCCAGGTTGATCCAGATTGCGAGCATTAAACTGGCACCGACGGCGCGACTCATACCATCGGCTGCGAAGACAGGAGCACGACAATGACCACGGCTATACAAGGATTCACTGCGTTCATGAAGAGTCCCGCCAACAGGATTTCCCAATCAAACCAAGCCACTCCCGGAGTCGAGGGCGACGTGTTTGACGGAAGTGATGGGAGCCAAATGGCGTTCTGGAAATGCTCCGAAGACGCCGTATCCGCGCAACATGTGCACGACTACGACGAATACATGGTCGTCGTCGAAGGCTGCTATACGCTGATCATCAATGACGATCGGATTCTGCTGAATGCTGGGAAGGAATACTTCATCGAGCGCGGACTGCCGCACAGTGGGGAGGTATTGGCCGGAACAAGAACGATCCACGCATTCGGCGGCCATCGGGCTGACCGCGTGAAACCTCATTGATATTGCGGCGATCAGCCGCCGAGTCTAGCCACTCACATTCATTTTTACGTCACCCTTCACAACACCCTCACATTTCAGACCTCAATACAAGGGGATAGTCAAAAGACAAGTTCCTGATGGGCCGTAATTTAGATACAGCCGATTCTGCTCAATGGGTTGGCAAAGGCAGTCAATCGGTCTTGAATTGGTCCGCTATGGGACATCAATGGGTTGGCAAAAGACACGGACAAGTGACGACTGGGAGTCACGATTCTGTGCCGGCGAGAAACGCGCGTAATGGCACAACATCCGAGTTATTCGAGTTCGTCAACGTGCGGGTATCAAGCAGCGAACTGCGGAATGCGTCGCTCAATGCGAAGCCGATCCGCTTGCGTGTTGCGCGCAATTCCATTGCAAGCATGTACAAGAGGTCGTCGTTTGCAGTGAGGTACAAGATAATGTCCGTCGTTTCATCCCGTTCGAAAACCTCTCGAATGGCGTGGTACCTGGCCGCAGCTTTCGGCGTCCGCTCGTATTCAATGCCGATCGTGCGCGTGCTTCCCTCTATCTCTATTTCAGCGACAGCGTCAAAGTCTTTGGCCATTCCGCTCTCCAGCACCAGGTTCTTCGACGTGATCTCGAGGTCCGATTTCCAGGAGCGAAGTACCCCGGCCCTGGCCAATGACACGCGGATATTCACCATTTCGAGGGCGTGGGCAACCTGAGTCGGATGGAGCATTACCTCGGCTGTGCTCGGCAACGAGAGCAAATAGTGACCGCGGGATTCGAGAAAGATGAGGCCCTGCTGCGTGATTCCGAAGACAGGCTTGACGAGGTGCTGCTGCCCAGCAAGCCGCATCACGAGTCCAGCTTTTTCCAGACGTGCCACTCGCCAACGGAGGGATCGCGGAGCCTCAACGAGGATTTCGAGCGATAAGAGAGCGCACAACTGGTCAAGACAAATAGCCCGCGCGTTCCGTATATGAAGCAAGACCGGGACGTCGCGTGCATCGGAGAGCGCGATATGACCCTTGTAATACCTCATCGGAGCGCTCCTTCGCCAACCGCCTGGAGCATGATTCGGCACTGTTGTCGGTCAGCGTGCCAGCGTCCGAGTTCGGTCTGAACCCAATCTCCACTTCCGAATAAAAACATTGCTTCGTACCGTTGCCCGTGCAGGCTAATCGAAATGGGCCGAACACCGGCCGATTTCCAGCCCGGTTTCGCGAACTGGATTGGGCCATGTTCGGCGGATTTGAGAGTGGCTATGTAGGCGTCGGGCGTCACGCCTATGGCGCGCCGCTCGAATAAGAGGTGCATTTTCCCGGCGAATTGGCGAGGCGGTGAGCAGCGAAAGGTCTTGCCAACTGCACGCAACGGAAACTCTGGATCGAATCCGCTCTTCGAATTGAAGCGGATTTGACCGGGGAAGATCGCGCTGTGATGGAGACGTCTTCCCGACATGAGGGCTGCTGCGTTGAAATAGGCTGACTTTCGACGGAAGCACAATGGATCGCTGGTGTCACGTGAATGCATCGCCCACCAGTTCGTTCCGAAGCTGATTACGCAGACGTACATGTTCGCAACTCCGCCGTCAGCATTCCCAACACTGCGCGCGTTTGAGCCATGCGCTCTGGGCCGCGAAGGTAGTGGAGGAACCAGACGCGCTCGAAGGCAAAGCTCGGAAGCGCCCGATTTTCGTCACGATAATGGTTAAGAAGCTTATCCAATTCGACCATCGCACGAGCAAAGTCGATCTCATCAACACCCCGGCTCCCGAGTTCGTGGAGGAGATATTCCTCCCATACCGCGGCTACGGAGTGATCGGAGACACCCGTCTTGTAGATATTCCAAAGCGCGAAATACGGGTTCTTCCGCGCCAGATGGCTGCGCAGTTCCTCGATGTGCTTTTGTGGGGCGGCGGGCAGGTGCGTGTCATCTGCAAATATTGTTTGGCGCGCGTTGTTAAATAGATGCGTTGTAAGGCTCCGAAATATGGTGTTGTTCAGGGACTCCAGCGCCACTGTCCTCTCGGGGGCATCCAGGTTCTCGATGTGCTCGAACGCTACCGTGAATTGTGTTGGGAACGGGATACCACTCATCCGATGGAACGTCCGAAAGAGTTCCATGCGTCCGTAAGCAAGGGCATATGGCTGCTCATCGGCCGGAATCTCTTGGCGGACATGCTCAAGCCATTCGTCGTGGCTTGTGAAACTGGATGGGATCTTTGTGGTAGTCATACTAGGCACCCTTGAGCGTTGCGTTGCGCCGCCGCTCCTGGTCGAGCAAAACCGTCGTTTGGTTGAGGCGCTGTTTAAGATTCTGTTCGCTGTTCTGCAACGCTTCGACACGTCTTTTCAGGAGAAGATTGCTTTGTTCGAGGCTCGCCGCCGTTCCATCTGACGCCGAGGCTGCAATTCTCTCCGCTTCCATTGGGGAGATGCCTTTGCCCTCCGCCAGATTGCGAACGCTCTCCTTTAAACTCCCGGCCGTATCGACTACCGCTTCCGAAGGGCCTGGCTTTCGTGACAGCATCGCTTCAACCTCGGCGTTGTGGGCCTCTGCCAATTGATTGAACTGCGCGGTCCGCCGCGTGATTTCGATCCGATCGCTGACGCGGCCGTTCCACAGTTGCGCAATCAGGGATGCCGCAATGAGTTCGCGCTTGTCCATAGCTCGCCATTGAAGGAACGCGACGGCCGCCAACCCGCTGAGGAGGACAAGGGTTATGACGTTCGACCAGAAATAGAGATCGTCGATCGTGTGCTCCTCAAGGGAATGCCGGGAGATCTCTAACGTCGCGCCATAATCCTTGTCTTGAGGGTTGATCTTGCCTAAGAGGTATGCGAAAAAGCCCCGTCGCTTTGCCGCAGCGTGCCCGGCTTGTGTGCTGGATTCATCTGCAATCTGGGCGACAACGGGCCCGGCCGCCGAGCAGAGCACCGCGGCAAGAAAGAGGGATCGAACTATTGTTGAGCTGCGCATCTTCATTCTCCGCTCATGTCGCCGAGGAACAATCCCGCCGTTCTTCTGCGTCTCTGTTTCCGGTTTGCGGCTTCCCTAAAACGCAGATTCACGCCGATGTTGGGATCGAGATAGCTGTCCATCTTGGGATAGAGCGCAGGCTTGATCCCTTCAATTTCATACCGCGGAGGACGTCGAACATGGATGTGTGAGTACCGTGTGCCTTCGCGACTGTCGACCATGAGAAGTTCCATCTGCCCCACTGGCAGGTTCTTGATGTGGTCCTCGCGGGCGCGCGTTTCCTTGATGTCGCTCTCGCTGCCGGTTCCTGTTTCGGTATACCTCGTCGTGAAGATCCCCGTACGTCGGACCGACAGGCTGCGCCGCTTACCCGTAATCCGGGAAGATGCTTTCAAGAACCACTGCGACGTGTTCTCTTCGGAAACATTCATGATCATCTTCGTCCCTGGTGCTGACGACACTTCATCCGCGAATGCCTGGCTGACGCGCTGGAGTTGGGGAAGGCTCTGAAATGAGAAGAGGAAAGAAACGTGCGCACCGCGCGCCGTCTGGAGCACCTGTGTAAATCCCGGATATGCGAAGGGCGCGAACTCATCGAGAATCACAGACAGCATCGGCTCATCGGCACCCGGGACACTCGCCGGCTGCGCATAGCGCTTGCCGACCATCAACTGAATGTTCTGCAGCAGGATCTTTCCCAAGGCTTCGACTGCGCGCTGATTTCGATTGGCATTCAAGGAGACGAACAGAATCAGGTCCTTTTCGAGTACGTCATCAAGCGTGAGCAGATCCTGATAGGAGCCGGTCACGATTGATAATTCGTCCTCAAGGAAACTCAGGAGTTCGTTCAAGAGCCCCTGAATCTTCTCCACGCGCTCCCGGTCGGCGAGCGAGCGTTGCAGCATCTTGACTGACATCTCGAAGTTCAGTCGCTTCTGCATGGAAATGCCGGACACTGAGGCCAGGCGTTCCTTTGCAGTAGCGATCTGCTCCTCCAGAACCTTTTCATCAAGCGCCATCACAAGCACGTCATATATATTGAAGAGCTTCCCGGTGTACTGGAGGACGCGGACCAAGTCCGACAGGTACGCCTCCTGATGGCCCTTAAAGAAGTCCTCACGAAGACCGAAGGAGCGAAAGATGAAGTTCACATGCTCCTGGTAAGCATCGTCGAGCGCGTAAAACGGGTTGTATTGAGCCGACTCCGCGGGATGGGTTGGATCGATAACGCGAAGATCCTGAAGTCGGCCAGCCGCTTCGATATGCGGGATCAGCCGATCAAGAAACTCCCGCTCGCCTTTGCCGTCGAAGATGATCATAGGCATCTTGCGGGCACCGAAACGTCTCATCACATCCTGGGCAATGATGTTCTCAAGAAACGTGGATTTTCCGGCGCCGGTGCCGCCCACGATGACGCCATGCTTCATCCGAACGCTATCCGGCCAGAGCCAGGGCTCCCGGTGGACGTCGTAGCCGAGCAGCGTGGCGCCATTCGAATGAGCTTTCTGTGCAATTGCGGCATCTTTCGACGCCCGCATGGGAAGGGCGGGGTGAGGCCAGTTTTCCTCTCTCTTTCTTCGGCGGCCAAGCACTTGCGAGACGATAAGGCCTGCCCCGAAGAGCAGGACAGCACAGTAAAGGAGGAGTTCCAGGCACTGCGAAGTGCGGAGATGAAGGCGCGATACGGCAATGTACCCCGCCAGCGCAATCACGGCACAAGCAAGCAGAACGAGGGCCCCCGCGACTTCTTCGGACTCTCGCTGCCACCTTGGCTGTTCGAAGTACGGGCTCATCAACGCCCTCCAACCGAGAAATAGATGAAGACCCCCGCCAGAACGCACAGAAGCAGAAAGAGGAGGACCAGCAACGGACTAGGCCTGCACCGGCCCTTTGCGTCAATGGGCTTGAGTTCGTCGGAAATCGATTCGAGAAGGGCGGTTCGGAGATTGGACTCGGAGTCGTTGCGGTAAATCTGCTGTAGAGCGTCGCGCACTTCCTCTGGCGAAATATAGCGGTGAGTGTCCATGGTTAAAGAACCGCCTCCACCCTCAAGGGACCGCTCCGGTCGGCACCGAAGCTGAGCTGATAGATTTGCGGCGAACTGCCCGCCGAGGTGCCGATGCTGAACACGCCTGTCGCTTTCTCTCCGGGGGCCAGATCGCGCGTGGCGGAATCGGCCTGTACGTCAATATCTGAACCCCGCTTTGCCTTGAATGCGCCGAACGTGTGAGACGTGATCTGGTGATTCTTGAGGCTGAGGAGAGCAATGGGTTGCACAGAAGGAACCGCGGCGCACACTTCAGGAGCCGTGATGCGGAAAGACTCGCGAGTCTGATTCGCGACAGAGTAGCGAATATAGATCCGGTCCTTGGCGCGATAAACCTGTTCAAGGTCCACCTGTACGCGCCCGGTCGAATGCTTTGCCGGATCACGCACGATGTCTTCGACGCCCATCATCGCTTGTGTAAGGACCAGCGAAGCAATCTTGCGGATCTCAGCGTCGGACGGCTCAGCTGAAGCCTGCGTAATGGAGTGTGTACTAGGGACGGGCTCGGCACGGACCATTACATCCATCTGGGCTAATTGCCCGGCCGGATCAAGCTCATAGCTCAGTTCTCGTGTTGCCGTCCACACAAATAGATTGGTGGACACGCCCTCGCGGAGAGGCTTGATAAAGACCTTGTCATCATGGCGTTCAATCTGAAAGCTGTCCGGATCCGCGACCGCGAGCGTCGTTACCGCTTCACCAAATTCGAGTACAGTCAGATGGTTCAACGACGTCTCGACGTGGCGGATCTGAGCCTGGCTGGTGGTCTGCGCCCCGGCCGCAGCTGTTGCCAGAACGATGGTAGCGATTGCGAATACCTTCATGGGGGCCTCCCTGGATATCGTTTTCGATAAAAAAGAGAAAAGAGAAGCCCCAAGCCCTTAAGGCTGGAGCTTCTCTTTTGCCGGCTAGGAATGGCCCATGGGAACTGGAACACTCGTGTTTTCGAAGACTAGCGACCGCTTGCCGTTGTACTGAAAGAGAAATACTCTCTTTTCGCATTCCGGGCCTTGAGGATTCGCCATCGGCTCGACCAGGAACGCTCGCCGTTCATCGTCAAACCATGCGTATCCGTTGACGGTTTTTGGCAACCGCACCCGAACCCGCTGGCCGCCCGTCATCTCCGCGAAAGCATCGACCACCTCTTGCGGAAACGACTGGAACAGGACCGCACCGGAGCCGGAACCCGCAGTGACGACCGCGTTCATCGCCTGGGCCCACGCCTTGCGGTTCTCTCGCTTCCCTTGCGCCCAATAGTGCACGAAAAGATGCAATGAGCTGAATTGATCTCGCGCATCCTGTTCGTGTTCCCAGAGGGCCGCCTGCGCCTTATTCCGCGCAAGCACCGCTGACTTTCTCTTTTCTTTGTCCTCGCTTCCGCGCACAGTTTCCCGTTGTGCCTGAGCGTCTTTCAGTTGCTGTTTGACCATGTCCTCGCGCTGGACGATCTGACTTGCAATATCGCCGTAGATCGAGTTCACCAGCTGGCATTCCTCGAACATTTCACGGGTGACGTTCTCGCCCGTGAAGAGCCCGCGGAAATCCTCAATCGACATCTTCTCTTCGAAGCCGTCGCCGGTTTCATCGGGAAGAAAGCCAATCTCCTTGCGAAGGACGTTATAGAGCCGCCCAACCTTGTCCGTATCCGCAACATCGAGATGGGCAGGCAGATCCGATACTCTGCGCTCGCGCTTATAGCGGAGCCAGGGCGCCGGAGCGACCTCTTTCCGAATATCGCTGATGACGGATTCATCAATCTCGACCCGGTGTTTCAAAGAGTCGAGTGCGTTCTGCAGCTGCTCGACGAGCTTATAGGCCAAGTCCGGCCGTCCCGCCGCAAGACACGAGGTCTTCAGATCGGTAATGGCGCCGATCCGGTTTCCCCGCGCTTTCATGGCAACCGGGCAGGCATTCCACCAGGGAGACTTGGCCTTTTGGTGCTTCGTCTTTTCCTGGCGGAATCGTTCCCCATACTCGATCCGTCCCGCTACGAACTTCGGGAACTGATCGGACGGCATCACGCAAATGGTGTCGAAGTCGAAATCGCCGCCGTTCCTGCTCGCAGTCTTCGAATGGAGAATGTAGGTGCCCTCCATCCGAAGCTGTCGATCGAGAAGATAAGCAATCTCGCCTTCGCCAAGGTTGTCTGTCCCGAGCGCCTGTTTGATCGCCGGAACAAGCTCGCCTTCGTTCAAGTGGCGGACGGGTAAGAGATCCTCCTGCATCCGAATCGGGTATCGGACGCAGAGTCCTTTCTCCGCCACCAAGGATGTAATTGCGCTCTCCTCCGGTATCCAATCCGACGCCGAGAGAATCTTTCCCCGGTGCTCGATCAGGACACCGTCGTCAGCGAGAGCGAACGATGGCAGCTTCAGATCCGCGCTGGTGCAGGCACGGAATGCCCAGCGGGCAAGCTTGCGGTTCAACTGGTTGAAGACGTAGGGAATCTTGATTGCATTTCCGCTACGGTCCGCCAATAGAACCGCTTCCGCAGGATCACATCCTTCCGAAGCACGCTCATCCTCTCGTTCGAGCGCATCGGGATCAAAGGCAATACCATCATCGCTCGTCGTGACCTCGGATTTTCCGATCACATCGAACAGCGCCTGGTAGTCGCCTTCATCCCACGCCCTTCTCATCGCCTTGATTCGTTCGAGCGCCCACAGTTTCAGTTCAAACTGCAGCGCCTCTTCCGAAGCGTGCTCGATCAAGGTGTAACTTGATCCAAACTCCGACTGGCGGGAGATCTGCTTAATCCCGAGAGTCGCCGGACCAACGAACATACGGCCCGAAGTGCCCAGTTGAGGAAGAAATCGTACACCCCCTTTGAGCGCTGGTTTGCAGGCACTTTCCGGCAGAATGACATCGACCGCCAGCCTATCGGCCGCCCGATCGCACATTGCCTTCAACGCGCCCTTTGCTTGCTTCGGTTCGCTCGCGTCAAATGCCAGCCGAAACTGGCAAAATCGATTCGTGCCGATCTTCAGCTTCCGGTAGAGGGACTCACGCGCCCAGCCGCGGCAATCGTTGGTGCCAAGGATGTGATCCTTGACCACA
Source organism: Acidobacteria bacterium AB60 (assembly GCA_008682415.1). Lineage (GTDB taxonomy): Bacteria > Acidobacteriota > Terriglobia > Terriglobales > Acidobacteriaceae > Telmatobacter. Next base: position 1,211,932 of record VANK01000001.1, read on the forward strand.
GCGATACGCAGGTCGGGCTCCTCGACCATCAGCTTGCAGTCGGAGACGAGGATCGCGAAGTACACGATCGCCGCCTCGGGCCAATGCTGAAAGCGCTCAGCTATCGGGCCGGCGTGCGCCTTGTCGACGAAGTAGAACTTACCATCCTTCGCCGAACCACTCGCGCCCACCAACTTGTATTCGACCCCGCCGTAATGAAGACTCGCCATGCGGTTTTCGACCACAGACTGCTCATACGGTGTCAACTCATACGGCACGCTGACGCGCGCTACCCGGATTCCCGGATAGATCTGGCCGAGGAGCTTTCCCTCGAGCGTATCTTTCCGTCCGAGCTTGGTTGGCTTGCGGGTCACCTCTCCGGACGCATCAATCCTCAACTCAAGAATGAGGCGATCATCAATGGCCGAATTCTGTGTCCTGTTCGCTGTCATGTTCTCCTCACTTGTCTGGCGCATCAAGACGAAGTGACAAGAGACTGGCTGACGCCGGTCTCCCGATTCTCTTCGCCTGGCCGCCCGGGTTAGGGGTGGATTGCTTGCCGAACCAGGATCGAGATTCGAAACCGGGCCAGCGGAATTCCTCATCGCGTTTGCGATAAGGGTCAAAGGAGGCGACATGAGCCGTATTTCAGGTTTGTCTCCTCTTTGAATCCGCACTGACTGATTCCCTTACTTCTGCAGGGGCTTTTTCACCAAAATCGGAGAACCTCCCTGCATCTCCGCCTCCGCCTTGTAGGCATGGAGGACGTAAACAGTTCCGGACGTCGATTGGAACGCCTTGATGAGGGCCTCCCCCTCGCTCGAAGCCTCTTCACCGAGTTCCGGCTTTGAAGGTGACGATCCATCTTTGGCCAGGAAGTATCGGGCGACTTCCTCGCTCTGCTGCCTTGACCTTCGCGCTCTCTTGGAACGGGCAGGCTGTACGGCGGGCGATTGCGCGGGGATAGTTGTAACCATTGCTGAGCTCATCATTGACCTCCATCTCTTCGATCTGGCGCAGCCAGAATCTGGTCCCTGCGTTCGCCGTCGATCGGCCGTTCGCTGTATTCCGCAATCCACAGTCCATCCGGGTTCACGTCCGACCGCTTATCGGCGATCAGGCGCACGCGATATTCGTTCACAAAGTGGTCTGTCGTTTCCGTTCCGTTCGATAAGCGGTGAACGTCTTTCACGCCATAGGCCAGGAACGTCAATGGCTCTCCGGGAACCGGATCCATTTCGCGAAGGTGAAACACAGATTGAATCTGCCCTGCGTCGATTTTGCCTCGCGTGTCATCATCCTGCAGCGCCTTCAGCGTGTAGGCGCGCAGGTTGCGTGTCATCAGGTTCAGACTGGCAGCCCAGTGATCGTCGACGTTTGCCGGCGAGTAGTTCAGGTAGCTCGACAGGAAGCGCTTCACAAATGCTTCGGCGAGAAACTGATCCGTGCCGCCACTCGCAAGGTCAGATACTGATCCTCTAGCTGGCTTGCCGAGAACCGATGCATCCCCATTTGGACCAATGCGAATCACGGTAGGCGGCTGCATCCTGACGAAGACGGCAAAGCCGATGGCAAGGAGCGCAATCGGAATCGTCAGGAAGGCCAAAAGCCACGCGCGGTTCGCATTTGCCCTCAATGCTCCGTCCATTTCGTAATACTTCGGCCTTGCCAAAGCCGCTTGATCTACGTTGACCGTGCTGGTCTTCATGGATCCCTCCTAATCTTTGCTACTCCTCGATCCAGTAACCCTGGCGACCCCAGTGGCAGCAATGCGCGCGGCATGATAGGCGCCCCAGGTGCCTACGTTGTAAGGGTGCACACTCGGTCCCCTCCTGTGAGAACCGCCTGATCCAGCACTTGTGGTCCTTCTTGTGGCGGCGCTCCCAGAATCGCCCTGTGGCGAACTCGAACTTCCACTCGAAACAGAGGCAGCGTCGCTGCTCGTTTCATCCGCTTGATTGCCACCTACTGCGTTGCCGATGGAACTCCGAATGAGGTCCGCATGCCCCTCAAGCGTTGGAGCTCCACCATTGAACTCAAAGCCCCCTGTTGCGGAAGAAGCTGCAATTGGAGCGCTCTGGGCAGGAGCCGGAAGATTCCCGCCTGTCGGCGCTGGAAGAGCCCGTGTGGCGCCGGTGCCTACTGCACCAGACGACATCCCCGCCCCGGTTGACCCGCCGGCCCCAGACCTCGCTGCTGCGAATCCGGCCGCAGCACCTTCAATTCCGGCTGCACCGGCAGTCAAAGCTGTGACGGCGGCTCCAACCATTGCCGCCGCCGTGCTTCCGACATCGCCACTGACGATCCGTTTGGCTATGAACGGGATTACGGCAATGGCCAGCGAATAGACGATGCTTACGATGCCGATCAGAATGGAACCTTCCAGATTTCCAAGTCCACCCAGGAAGTTGTTCTGGTTGAGCATTTGCCCGATCTGGCCCATTTGCACCGCCGTAAGCAGTGCTCCGAAACCGCCGTAGAGAATTGGCCACGCGTTCCAAATGAAAATATTCTCGGCGTATGATCTCGCCAGCCGGTTCGCGGCACCAAGAGGCATGAGGGCAATAACAATCGGACCAAATATGTAGAGGATGCTGCCATAGAACATGTAGAAGAAACCAAAGACGACAACAACAATCGGATAGAGCAAGTACCCGATAATAATCAGAAGTGCATCGAGTAGGCCCGGAAGATCGCCAGTAATCAGACCCCACATTTTCTGAAAGCCGACTTGGTTGAATTGTGCTTGCAGATCATTCTTCCAGTTTTCAAAGAGGCTTCCAGCGCCGGAAGAGCCGTTGATCCAGTTTCCAGCCGTCACAAATCCTTGATTGATTGTTGTGAATACGGCACCGTAGTTCATCACCACAACTGCGGTCACCACATACTTGATGAGGCTTGTTCCCAGCCCACGGACGTCACCGCCATGCAATACCGATTGATAAACCTGCCATAAGAATCCGACCAGCAGGACCGCATACGCGACGTTCTGCATCCCGGAAGTGATGCCCGTCGAGTCGATGCCTGACCTCGCTTGAGTCAGAAATCGCTCGAAGAGATTCAGCTGCGTCGACTGAAACAGGGCGAGCGTTGCGACAGGATGTAGGTGAGCGAAGATCATGTGTGTTACCTGTTGGTCAGCGCTCCATTGATGAGGCCGTTATTGGTCGTATTGTCTGTGGTTGCAAGCTTCGCGCGAGCACTCTGGTTAGCTAGGTCCATTCCACGTGAGCGCATCAATTCTGCAACCGCCGCCTGTGTGTAGGCATTCGCCCGTACTACCCAAACATCTGCCTCTGCTTCGAGAATCGGGGCACTTCCGGGAGCGGCCTGCGAGATCTGCTCGCCCATTTGGTTCGCTTCATTCAATTCGGCGTCGGCAAGAGCATCGATCTCGATCGCCCGTTTCATTGCATCCTGAGCTTCCGCATCCGTCATATCGGTGATCGATCGCACCTGTGGAGAAGCCGCGTTCTGCTGCATCACGACGCCGTAAACGCTCTGAAACTGGCCGGATACGCTGGAGACACTGGCGGCACTCCGGGAGAGAAGGAGAGCTTCGAGGCTCTGTGACTGCGGAAGTGTTGCACTCGCCACGTTGATTCGGTACAGACCGTTGACCTGGTTGAATTGGTTTTCGAATTGCGTCACCGAAGTCTTGGCTTGATTGATTGCCGTCAGTGGATACATCACCTCCTGCTCATACTTCACAATGCTCTGTTCGTACTGGTTGATCGTCCTGAGCGGTGCGGCAATAAAGGTGCTCATAAGCGATTGCATTTTGGACAGCTCCGCCAGGACCGCCGCCGTATCAACGCCAAATTGCCCATTGGCGCTCCTCGGCAGGACTGCGAGGACAGCAAGTGTAACGACAGCTCCCTTGAGCAGGGTTGGGCGGTACCACCTCTGCCTATTACGCAATATGAATTCAGGCTGGTTCGTTGGCTTCTCCTTGTTCGAGACAGGAATCGGATTGCGCCGCCAAAAGAACGACCTGCGCTGCTTGCTCGGGTTCTTCTTCGGATCTGTCATGATTACTCCCTATCGCTCGGTCAGAGCTCCCGTGATCAAACCGTTGATCCCACCGGTGGCCGCTGTTCTGCGCTTTACGAGCACGTTGTCGTGTGCAATCCGGCCTGCTTCCTGCCGCAACTCCGCTGCAAGCATCTTCTGGATATAGGCCTGGCAACGAAGATTGGCGACCTGAGCTTGCGCGGTCAGAAAGGGGTTGGAACCGGGCGTGCTGACTGCCACCTGGTTCTCCATTTGGTTAGCGGTCTCAAGAATTGTGTCTGAACCCTGATCGGCGATCAGCGTCGTCTTGAGGTTCTCCTGGCCGAGGGCGTCATCAACGTCCATCATCACTCGGTCCTGCGGCGAAGCGGCGTTAACGGCGGGTACCACCCCGTAGTTCGAACTGAAACTCGTCTGAAGCGCCGGGATTCGCGAAGAAAGCCGACTATGCAGAATGCTTTCAAACTGCTGTGGGCCTGGTGTCACTGCACTTGTGAAGGGGGTATTGAAGACTTGATTCATCTGACCGCGGAAGTTGTTGATAGAGGTAACCACAAATCCGCGGGCCTGATTAATGGCCGCGAGTGGCGCCACCGTCGTCTGATAAAGCCTTTGTGTCTGCTGGACGATTTGGTTGATCGAGTTGAGGGAACCTCCAATGTCGTTCTGAATCGAACTGAAGATCGCATTAAAGATGCCAAGCTGCCCATGAGCATATTTGGGCACCACAAAGCAGGTCTCGACGAGGAGAATGCCGATAAGGACACGCCGGTTCCACCGCCTTCGGCTGCAAACGCCCTCCTCGCTCTGGGCTGCCGGGTATGGTTCACCGTTTAAAAGCAGCGCTTGTTTCGGATCGGGTCTATCCTTCATTGGGTCATCGCCTCCTGTATCTCTCCGGAGAGCTCAACCGGCAGTGGTCCCATTTCCGCCAGCCCCCGTGGATACTTCGTTGCAAGTTCCTCGTACACTTGAATCAAGGGCAGATGCTGGTGCTGGCGCAGCCACCACTTGCGGAAGGCGCGCTCCCGTGCGTAGGTGGTCGTGATCCAGTAGTCCACGGAACTGGGAACAATCCGGATGGCATGCGTCGATTCCGCCTTCTCTCCGATCGCGATCAGGAACTCCGCGCTGTGCCCTTTTTTCGGCTGCGCGAAGGTCTTGATTTGGTTGAGCGCCGTCTCGTTCAGGTGAATGTGTTCTCGGAGCGCGGTCATATCGCCCGGTTGCTTGCCAATGATTTTGGTGGTCGCGTTCTTCACGATTCCGGCTCCATGCTCGTTCGGGCGGTCGGGTGTACCCACGAAATCCTCTGGGGTTTGGCTGATACCCCAAACACTCGCATTCCGTTTGCGCGCGGTACGAAAGAGTTGCACGACGACACCTGCGAGGATCGGCGACTCAAGCAGGGCCCAGCACTCATCGAGAAGCACGATGCTGGGCTGACCGGTTGCCCCTGATGCGCGATACGTGGCCGTGTGCGCAATCAACAGGCTCATGGCTCGCTCAAGGCGCGGATCGTCTTTGAGTTTCTCCACGTTGAAGTAGAGCCACGGGTTGTTCAACTGGACCGTGGTGGGCCGATCAAAGAGCGATGCATATGGCCCCTCGTCGACCCATGCACGCAGTTTCGTTGCTGCCATCTGCGCGATCGCATTGATCCTCTGATTACGGTCGCGATCCTGCCAGTGCGCAAGTTCCGCAGCCAGGTCCCCGAATAGCGGAATTGGATTTGAGGTCTTGGCGCCGCAACGCTTGTAGGTCGCTGCGATCGCCTCCAGCAGAATGCCGTCCAGCAGATCTATATCGAGGTCCGGAGGCGTATTTTCGCCAAGCATATGGCGGGTGAGATTCTTGAGGAACGAAATCTGGTCGTTTGAGGGTGTCGCCTCTCCGGAGGGAAGATCCCAGGGATTGAGAGTCTGATCGCTGTCAAGAGACATTTCGATCATCTCCCCACCCATCAGTTCGACCAAGGGTTGGTAGGAGTCTCCGCGCTCCAGGATGGAAATCAGCGGATTCGCGCGTGCTGCCATCAGCAGCATCTGTTGAGCGGCAAGCGTTTTGCCGCCGCCACTCTTCGCCATCAATAGGCCATTCGCATCCGATAGATCCGGATCGAACATGGAAAACGGGATGAGTTGGCGATAGGGCGTTTCGAAAAGAATGAGTGGGCTGCGCCGCGTTCCCGTCCATGGCATTTCGACCGGAACCATGTCGGCAACATTCAACGTCAGCATGTCCTGGTCCCGTTTGTCGGCCTCTGCCAACCCCGGCAGCGTCCCGATGAAGATCCGACGTTTCGCGATTGTTTCCGCCACAGCTTTGGCGCCGTTCATGTGCGTGAATGCGTTCAGCACCTCCTGGGTGCGGTTGGCGAGTTCACGTTCCGACCGCTCAAGATCTCTTAGGCTGATTGCCGCCTGCGAAGTTCGGACAACTACGGAAAGACTCAACTTCGCCGTCTTGAGTGACGACGAGATAATGTCTCGCTGAACTTGGATGAGTTGGGCCTGTGCGACCTCGGCTTCAGGATTCGATTTGAAGTTGCCGTTTGCATCTTTCTGTGCCGCCGTCATTTTCTGAAGACGCTTCCTGTAACTCTTGAGCACCTTCACCTGGTCAGGGATCACGACCTGCGCGCTGACTACTATCGGAAATCCAAGCGTAGAAAAACCCTTGAGCATGCCCGGGAAGGTCGCATCCGGAAGTTCCTTAAGGCTGACGACCCCATACAGAAACCCATCAATGTTGAGGTAGGTTTCCGTTTCGCTCAGGATGCTGGCATCGGCCGCCTGTTCTCGCGCGCTGCGATACTCGATCAGCTCCTCACCAGGTACATACGACCGGCGGTCGCGCCGAGTTGGATGCTGGGCGTGCTTCAGTTCCTCAAAGAGATCCTGAGTCTTGAGTCTCCGGGGCCCGAGGCTCGCCGCCTCCATCGACCCCTCGATGCCCCGGAGGATGGATTCGAACTCCGCCAGATAAGCCTCGTGCTCCTTCCGCGCACGCTGGATGGCTTTTGTCTGACTTAGAGTGAACCCACCAAGACTGCGGTTTTGCTGGGCGGAGTGGTAGAGCCTCGCATGAATGCGCGGATCCAAGATGAAATAGACGTGCAGCCGGTTCTCGAAGAAATACCCGCTCCGCTCCTTTTGTCTCCACATCTGTAAGCGGTGAGAATCGAGAGCCATGACCTCGGACTGCTCTGTCCTTTGTTCACGGATGTATCGGTCAAGAAGATCATTCAGTCTCTCGGAGATTTCATAGCGGAACTGGATGCGCATGCTGACGTCGGGAACACAGCGAAACAGCGCTTCGAGCATGGACTTGTACTGATTACGGTCCGCGTCCGTCGCGAAGTAGCTCTGCATTCCCCTCAGCTCATAACCCGCTACGAACGCCCCGTTCGTGCGCACGATAATGTCGTCGCCCATGGGCAAGTCCCGTAGCGGCAGCAGTTCGCATACCGCTGGCGATCTCAGGCTTCTATCGTGTTCTGCTTGCGTCACGGGCATGGCTGAAATCTCCTCCGGCAACGCCGATCCCTTCGATCTTCAATTGCTGTTCGACAATGCGCGCAAGTGGAACGATCTCCTCATGAATCCGGGCTGCGAAAATGACGCACGCAAACGTGGTGCGCGCCGCCTCCGCGTCCAGGACAGCGATCACCGTCCCATTTTTCTCTGCTGTAATCGATGCCTGCATGACATTACTCCTCGTCTTCGACCAGATAACCTTGTGTCAGCTCTGAATCTCGCTCAAGTGCGCACCAGGCCTTCGGAGCGAAGAATGATCGGAGCAGGTCGGTAAGATACCCACGTGGCCGCCCGTACTTGAACAAAATCAAGAACGGCACGGCCAGCGCGGGAACAACAAACTCCATAAAGACGTTGAGCGGTATTCCGAATACATGCGCACTCCCGCTCGCAAAGTGCGCAAGGAGATTCATCAATGCCGCAAGCGCGAGCACCAGAATAAGATCCTCGAACTCGAGGCCCAGAAAAGTGACCTTCGTATGCAGGTTGCGATGAACCGGCGTTAGATCGAGACTCATGGACCTAACCTCCAACTCCGTGTGCTTGTGTCACCATTGATTCGGCCAGCCGCACCATGCCTGAAACCATCAACGCACCGAGTGCCGCGATGAACTTCCTGATCCAGGTCGAGCCCGGATAGATTTCAGACATCACGCCGCCCATGTGCAGAGCCATCGCCGCCAGCTGGGTCAATGCAAACATGGGCAGAATGACGTTCGCGGTCCAGTTCACAAGACTCATCGTGGCCATCCAGAATGCATCGGCATCCGTGGGTCCGGCATGCTGCACAAACCCCTCAATCGCGCGCAACATTCCAGAACACATCAACGATGCAAAGCCGCCGTAGAGAAAGTGCTCGAATGGACTGTCTTTGCTGTAGCGATACACCGCACCCGCAAAGAACATGCCAGCCATCGTGGGCATCATCGTGTTGCCCGCCCAGGATGCAAGATTCGTTATGGCTCCGTCGAGACTCATGTATTCACCTCACGCGGCCATCGCTCGGAAGAGCGAAAGAAGACCACTCACGCTCAGGAACGAGATCGCGGCGAAGATCAATCGGGCACACGGCCTGTGCCGGACGAAGTTGATAACAGCTCCCACACATGCCAATCCGGCCGCAGCAGGGAGAATCCGGCCGGCGATGTAGTTCCACAACGAAGAAAGCATGTCGGTCATTGCATACTGACCGCCGGAGTTCCAGCCTTGAAGGAGCGTCATCGTTGCTGAAAGCGACATAAGAAAAAGTGCGGCAACAATCGAGCCCATCGGATTCTCGCCCGCAGCCCCATCGAGCGTAGCTTTAAGGACGAAGTAGGCCGCTAGCACCGGCACCAATCTGGCGACAACAATTTGGTTCACGAAGTTCTTGAAGACGGTCTCCATGCTGGCCATCCAACTGGTGCCCACCGATCCGCTTCCGGAGGGAATGTTGATGCCCTGTGCCGCAATCCAGGACAGTAGCTGTGGAAGCGTCAAGAGAACCACCGTCCAGAGAATCCATTTGCCCGTCCGTCCATTTACGTGGAAGTTGATCCCGCCTTCATGCCGGAGACTGACGCCCGCGGCGGCCAGCGTACAGAACGCCGCCGGCACCGCGAGATCAAGCAGCAACTGGAGAAGGTCGAGAAGGAACTGCGGAACTTGCATGGCGGCGCTCCCGTTTTACTGAATGCCTTGCGCTTGTGTGATGAAGCCTTCCGCCATGCGCCCCAGCCCGGAGATGACCATCAGGGAAACGCCGGTCACACCCCAGCCGAAGTAGCCGCGCCCGGATTTGAAGTGCCAGCCGGCGATGCCAAGGCACGCGATGGCAATGACCGGCGCGATGACATTGCAGCTCCAGTTCACGACGTTGAGAACTGTGCCTTCCACAGTTGTGGCCTGTTGACCTTGCACGGCTTTTCCGAATGCAGGTGTCGTACCGAGATTTTGCGCCCTAGCAGCAAACGGAGCGGCAAGATTGCCGATGAGGATCAGACCGAGGGCAAACTTCAGCGCAACGTGCATCCAGTCGATTTCATCGGGACGATAGAAGATGCGTGCAGAGGTTGAGGCAGGCGCCTTCGAGCGCCGCCAGAGGCTTGTGGCGGTTCTCATACGTTTTTCTCTCCTTGACGCGGCGCTCGGGGCGTCCGTGTCGAGCAAGAGAATCGTTCCGAACGAAAACTCGGTCAAATTGTCGAACAAATTGCCGAACTGGGACCGGATTGGGAAATCGACCCAACTTTAGGGTTCTGGAGGCATTTTCCGATCGCCCAGCAGGGAATCTGGTCCATGTTTTTGGGTGGGAATTGGCCGAGCGGGAAAGAATCGCGCTAGAATCTGTGTTCAGGAACCAGGTGTCGCAAGCTGTCGCCAGGTCAGGGACAAAAAGATGGGAACCGTTGTTGAGCAGCAGACGCCCTATCAGTGCGACCGATGCGGAGCGACAAGTGTCGTGGCGGCCCCTGTCGTCTATCAGCAGGGAACCCACGCGTACTCGACCCGCTTTACATCCGGAACGACGCAGTCCTTTTCAGCTCAGGCAGCGGGGCCTCCAAATCCTCGCGGTTACGGTCGAGCCTTGTTGCTGTGGGGAATACCAGTTTGCTTCACATTCTTTTGGGGCATTGCGGGTCTTGGAAGGATTCTCGATCATCCCCAGTCCGCTGCAAACCTAGGTACCTCGGTCACGATCTTCCTGATTTTGGGGTTCGTATTCCTCGCAGCTATGGCTCTTAGTCTCCGACGCATCGCCCGTTACAACCGAAATGTCCATCCGCGACTCCGTTGGAATTGGGAGCATACCTTCATCTGCAGGCGATGCGGAAACTCTCAGCTCATCCTCTGACACCCGACGAGATAGCCTGGTATCCACGGACACTGCTCGGTTGAATGGCCCAATCTCTTCAATCTGAATTGCGTGAATGGGAAGGATCTTTGCCCAACCGCACATTGGGTCATCGGGAAGGATCTTTTCCCAATCTACAAACTGGGAAATTGAAGATCCCGATGTCTCACATCGCACATTGGGACATCGGGAAGATAAATTCCTCGAACTGCAAAGTGAGTCAACGGGAAGGATGTTGACTCAGTAGCCATTCCGGGACATCGGGATGAAAGTTGGCCACCTGCATACTGGGGTCATCCGGAAGGAGATTTTCCCAAACTGCGCATCTTGAAAGACGGATCCCGCAGCGAGAGATTTCCAAGACACAAAAATGCCCTGGTACTGGAGACCAGGGCGAGAAAGCGGACCCTCGTTGTGATCGGGCAATCTACTGCGCAGTTGGCGTTGCCTTGTGAAGCGATGCCGGAGCCTGTTCGTGTTTGGTGAACACGACATAGATTTTGGTGTCGGCCGGCACGGAGACGACAATACGGCTATTCGCATTGAGATTCATCACCTCCGAATCTCCTGCGGTGCCGATATTTTCGGCCAGACGCTCGCGCAGCATGTCGTCTTCAGAGAAGGCTGCACTGGTGTTGTTTCCGGCGACCTCCGCCAGCACTGAACCGAGGCCTGATGCGGCGCGTACAAGGAAGTTCCTTCCCGTGTTCTTGCCGTACACATTCCCTTTGATCGGTCCGAGATCCAATCCAGTACCAACCGCATCGATCTTCTCCCGTGCCCCGTCAAGAAGCTCAATCTCATCGAATTTAACGCTGACCAGCCCGCTTCGATCTGCCTGCTGAAGCTGACCATAAACACTCGCTCCAGCGGGAACGACGATTCTGTCTCCGATCGCGTAGGTGTATTCGACAACCGCCACGACCGGCGCCGATACCGCGCTCGATATCTGCGTTTCGAGTTTTGCCTGAATGCGCGTTCCGGGAGTCAACTCCAACCGTGGAGCACCATCGTCATCGGCATTAGGCTTGGACGCGGTAGCCGCCGGATTCTGCGTCACGCTCCGTACGAAGACAAGAGATGGTTCTTTTAGGCTGTTCTGTTGGTTTGGAGGTTGTTCCGGGGCAGGAGTTCCACCGTAGGGAGCCGGATCCACCCACTTCTGTTGCGTATCCGCAAAAGAGGGCACAGCGCCTAGCGAGCCGGCTGCTGGAGGCTTGCCTGTGGCGACTTTGTCCAGGGAGCGTGTACGCCGAATGTCACCAGGCCCGAGTTGGCCACTGGTGTTGTCGGCGGCCGGCGGCCGTTCCGTTTCCATGAGCGGAGTGACGCTTCCTTTCGACTCTTTTGATGACTCCTGCCTTGCTTGCTGAGACGTGGTCTTGCTGCTCGATTGTCTCTTCGGAGACTTGCTGACCGTCGCCGTAAAGACGAAGAAGAGCACCGCTGCAAGCAGGCCACCTCCAAGAAGAACGAGCTTGCCTTTGCTCACTCCATCTGCCGCCCTGCCTGTTCTCGTCCCAAACCTTGGGACGACTGGGTTCTCTTTACTAGCGTGATCGACTGACTCAGCCGCCTCGGTCCCTTGCGAACCATCGCGCTCCGTTAATTCGGGCGCCGGTGCGATCGCGCCGACACTCCCATTTGGGTGGTTTCCATTGCTGCTCATGGACTCGGCTCTCTCTTCTAATTGCTACCAGTGGCTACGGGCGGGGTGAATGGAAGATGAATCAGGATGGGATGATCCACCTGATCCGCCTGGGCGATCTGCAGGAACAGCTTCTCCGTTGATTCCTTGAAGTTGGGCCTATCGAAGACAACCACGCCATCGGCGCGCCCTCCTGGTTCGAGACGAGTCGCGCTCAGCTTGTAGTCGCGGATTTCGAGCTGATCAGAGATGATGCCTTTGCCTTCTCGCTTTTTCTTCTTGATCGCTTTGCGACCCGTCATCTGGATTTGCGGCGGAACGATCTCGATCGCCTGATTGGAGTTGTTCAGGATCGAATAGGAGATCATCGTTCGATTTCCGAGTTGCCGTATTTCGCCGATGAATGTCTCGATCTGTTTGTCCTCCCACTTTGTCCACCTCGGACCGTTCACGGTCTCTTCTTGCCTGAATGCTTCTTCGAGACTTGATAACGGCGGATCCAGGGCGGCATGGCCTCCGGTCACTTCACGTCCACTCGCTTTCGCTGGCCCCTTCACGAGCGCAACCGGGCTGTCATCAGAAATAAGGAAGCTCCGCGCGGCTCTGTATTCAAGGAGGAAGTCGACGGGCTGCTTTTCTTCGTTGATCCCTTCGCCGTCGCTCACCAGTTCCAACGTCACATGCTGCCCTGACTTGGTTGCGATCAGGAGATTCGATTGCGCCGCTTCTTTGGTGATGGGTTTGACGTAGACGTACTCCGGCTCGCCTTCGTTGTGCTCTGCCTTGAATTCGCCCGGGCTCCCCAGGATGACCGATGTGACCTCCTCAGGGATATGAATCGTTGACTCGAACTCGGGCCGCAAGTGCAGCACAGTCACTTCTCGCGGATTGATCGCGATCGTGGCGACATGTGCGCCAACAACCGGGCTTTTGGCCTCCAGTCTGAACGGGAACAGCAACGCAGTTGTAATGAGCCAACGAAGTCTCATGGAAATGACCTCCGGGACGGTGTTGGGATGTGATACTTGCGAAGCATGTAGAGCCTTCTAACTTCTTGCACGTAAGCCACGACATCCGGATTGCGATAGTTCAGCTGTTCGAGTGCGATGCCTCGATCACCGGCGTAGTAGGCTGCCGATACCAGCCGCAGATCTCCATGGAACTCCCACATCAGCTGGGTGACATAGCGAGTCCCTGCGGCGATGTTCTGTTCGGCATTGAATGGATCGACGGCTCCGAAATGGCGTGCTGTCGCCGGCATGAGTTGCATCAATCCCATCGCTCCCTTGTTGGATACAGCGCGGGGATTCCAGCCCGATTCAACGTCGATCAGTGCTGCGATGAAATCTGGCGATACGCGGTAATGAGTCGCGTAGTGTCGCACGCAGCTTTGTGGGTCTCCACAGCCGGCCCTGGCCCGTGCTCCAGCGAATAACAGCACTGCAAGAATCAGAACGTGTTTCATGCCGCCGATTCCACTCTCCTCGACAGTCGCTGTGCGATTCGCGCACCATCATCGAGCAGGCTCTTGAATCCCTCGCGTAGGAGCAAGTGCCGGCGGTCCTTTTCCGTCTTCGCAAGAAAAGGAAGGAGCACATCGCGATGCTCTTCGGTCACATGATTGGTCCCAAGCAACTGAAGTGCATTGGCGAAATCGATCATCTCCGAAACCGACGGCGGTTTTTCGAGCGAGTAGTTCCGGAATGAAAGTGCAATCCCCGCCATCTCGCGATGAAAGCGGTCGTCGGCCTCTGGTGTGCGACTCGCGATGATTTCGGCCTCGCGCTCGGGAGCCGGATGCTCGACTCGCACATAAAGGCTGCGTCTGCGGATCGGGTCGCCTAGCCTGCGTTCCTCGTTGCTTGTCAACACTACAAAAGGAATGCTCTTCGCCGCGATGGTTCCAAACTCCGGGATGGAGAGGGTCCAAGCTGACAGCGCTTCCAGGAGCATTGCCTCAAAGCCCTCGTCGACCTTGTCCAACTCGTCAATAAGCAGGACGCAAGGCACCTCACACTCGAGAGCCCGCATAAGCGGACCAGGCCGGAAAAAGTCGCGCCCCTTCAGGTCGGCTTGCAAGCTCTGCCAACTCTCATGCCGTCCCTTTGCATAATCCATGTAAAGCCGCTGGAGGCTTTCGTCGAATCGGCCAATCGCCTTGTCTTCCGTCATCCCGCGGTAGCATTGCAGGCGTTCCACATGTGTTCCGGCTGCCTCTGCTATCGAAATTGGAAGCTGTGTTTTCCCAGACCCGGCCGGACCTTCGAGGAGCAGGGGCTTGTGAAGCTTGATCGCAAGAAACGCCACTTCCGTCATCACCGGGTCGATGAAATACCCGGTTCTACGCAGTCTCTCGGAAAAATCTCGAACCGAATCAAACATCGCAGCCCCTCATTTCTTCTCTGGATCGGCCACAGGACCGTTTCGAACTGTTATGCACTTGCAGCCAGCTTGGTCCGAATCAAGCTTCGCGGTGAGAGCCTTCTTCCATTTCCCGCGCTGGGCAACTCCGACATCCAGTTGTTGAGATCCGATTCGCGGTACCGGACCAGGTTGTTGACCTTCACGTACTGAGGGCCTTCACCGCACAGCCTCCAGCGACGCAGACAAGCCAGGCTCACCTTGAGGTGAGCCGAAACTTCGTTTTCCGTAAGAAGGGATTCCATAACACTCCTATTGATGGAAGGCCTGCATCCCCGACCAAGCAAGGCCGGGGTATGCACGCGTTGAACGTAATGTGATCTCAAAATTCGGTCAAATCGGACGCTGGCCGGGGGACAAGGGATCTATTCTTCTTGCTTCTTTGCGCTTGGTTGCACCACGATGCCTTCAAGCGCCTCTCGTTTAGCCTTCATGCGCACATGAAGGTAGTCCCGGAGGACCTCCTTCGAGACATGGCCGACGATCTGCCGGATGGTTTCCTCACCGGCTCCGGATTCGGCAAGTTGCGTAATGAGAGTGTGACGATGATCGTGCCAGCGGCCTGTCACGTTCGCGTTCTTGCGGACATTCTTCCAGGCGGTCTTCAGAGTCGTGACAGGGCGAGTGGGATCACTTGGACGCGGTTTGCCGAACGGGAAGACGTACCATTCATCGGCAATGGTCTTGAATTTCTTTTCATATCGCGCGCGATGCTCGAGAATGGCCTGCCGCAGAACGGAATTGATGGGGATCGTTCTGCCCTCACCGGCGTCGGTCTTGCTTTTTCCGACCTGGAGGTAGCCCTTATCCAAATGGAGTTGACCCCAGGTGAGCGATTTGATCTCCGAGTCACGCATCCCTGCGTTCAAGGCGAGCGTGAGCGCAAGCCGGATGTGGGGGGAACGGGATGTTCGGGATATGTCACCCATCCTCTGCGTCTCCTCGGGCTCGTACGCTTTCCCGATCTTCCGTCGCGCAGGCAGCTTGAGCTTCTTCTTCTTCCGCAGTCGGACCCGGATGACATCGCCGGATTCGCCCATCATCGTCAGAAGGAACCGAACCTCTTCGTTGATCGATTTCGGAGCCGCCTGCTCTTTCAGGCGAGCCGTCTGGTAGGCCAGAACCGTCGTCTCATCGACGTCGATCAGCAGTTTCTCGCCGAGGTGGCGCACCACATGCCCGATTGCGTATTCGGCGAATGTGACGCCCCGAAAACGCAGTCTGTAATCGCCGAGGTAATCCTCGGCCACGTCGCGCAACTGACGGATCCGGATCTCGCGTCTGGTCTGCACGTTGTTGAAGCCTTGTTCGAGTTCGCGCCGCCTCTGATTCTCGGCATTCTTGGCGACCGTTTTTGAGGTCGACTTGGACGACTCCCGGATGAGCTGCCCGGCGAAGTAGAACTTGTACCAATAGATTTTGCCGCGTGGAAAGATTGACATCGATCGCTCCTGTGTCTCGTTTGGCACTAGTACCAAGTCCAGTGCGAATGGAGATTGGAGCAGGAGGCGAACTCGTGCAAATCGACAAGTCAGCAGAAAAGCTGCAGGCGATCGATTCGTTTTACTGAGGAGGGGAGCAACTGAGCAGGGTTGCTATGGACGGTGTGTCCGTTTTGAAGGAGAGTGGGCACAAAAATGGGCACAATTTGAAAAATCGGCGGATTTTTGGCTGCTC
Organism: Acidobacteria bacterium AB60; assembly: GCA_008682415.1. Lineage (GTDB taxonomy): Bacteria > Acidobacteriota > Terriglobia > Terriglobales > Acidobacteriaceae > Telmatobacter. Next base: position 1,228,043 of record VANK01000001.1, read on the forward strand.
TGATCTGCTCTAAGTTCTTGCATTAATTGGCTCCTCAGGTAGGACTCGAACCTACAACCCTTCGGTTAACAGCCGAATGCTCTGCCATTGAGCTACTGAGGAGTGACTGGCGTCAGATTGTCCTCTATAAAGGTAGCAGAGAGTGCCCGGTGCGTCAAAAAACTCAGGCACTTGGCCGTTCCCGCGCTTGATCCCCATCAAACACCGGGACGCCTGGGAGTTTGACGCCGGACGGGCCTCCGCCGAGGCCAATCATGTCCAGGATTTCCCGACTCGACCGCAGCGAGGTAACGCCCGAGCTGCAGGCGCTTTTCGACAAGGTTTTTGCTCAGCGCGGCAACGTGCCCAACATGTTTCGGGTCATGGCGCATCGCCCCGAGATCTTTGCCACCATGCAGGCGCACTTCGGGGCCGTTCTCAATACGGGAACCGTCTCCGCCAAGCTCAAAGAGCTGATCATTGTGCGCACCAGCCAGGTCAATGACACGCCTTACTGCCTGGCCAGTCACACCATCCTGGCCCGCGGGCTGGGCTGGACCGACGACCAGCTGGACGGGCTGGCCAACTGGCAGCAGCGGGAGGACTTCACCCCCGCCGAGAAGGCGGCCCTTCGCCTGGCGGAGACGGTAACGCGCGACGCCCACGCGGTGAGTGACGAGCAGTTTGCGGAGCTGCGGAGCTTTTACGACGAGGGCGAGATCGTTGAGCTGCTCTGCGCGATCGGGCTCTTCAACTACTTCAACCGCTTCAACAATGCGCTGCGGATGGAGCCCACCAAGCCCGGCGAAGGGGGCGCTCCCCAGCCAACCGCGGTGCCGCTGGCCACGCACGGCCTGCGTTGATTCGATAGGATAAGCGCAGGAGCTCTTTTCTACTGCATGAAACTATCTCTTCCCGCGGGCTCGTTCCGCGCTTATCTGTTTGACTGCGACGGCACTATCGTGGACTCGATGCCGCTGCACTACGTCGCCTGGAAGACCTCGCTGGCGGATTACAACTGCGTTTACGAAGAGAAGCTGTTTTACGCCTGGGGCGGGCGCCCGATCCGCGAGATCATCCGCCTGCTCAACGAAATGCAGGGCCTCGATATGCCGGTAGACGTGGTCGCGGAGAAGAAGGAGGCCATCTACCACTCCCTTCTTCCGCAGTTGAAAGGAATTCCCGAGGTCATTGAGCACATCGATGCCCAGCACGGGCGCATTCCGTTCGCGGTGGTGTCGGGCAGCCGGCGCGCGTCGGTCGAGGGCTCCCTCCGTTCGCTTGGATTGCTCGACAAGTTTGACACGCTGGTGTGCGCGGAGGACTACGCGCGCGGCAAGCCCGCGCCGGACGGCTTTTTGCTGGCGGCCGAGCGGTTGGGAGTTGCGCCGTCGGAGTGCCTGGTATTTGAAGACACCGATCTAGGCATCGAGGCGGCCACGGCGGCGGGCATGGCTTCCGTGAAGGTGCCGCTGCCGTTTGAGCGGACCGCCGCTTAGTCGCCCGGTTCCAAGATTCCAGGGAACTGCCGTGCTCACGCGCGCGTACCGTCTCTATCTAAGAGAGCGCGGGAGTGTGCATGTCGTCGACTGCATGGGAGCGCAAGACGGAGCAAACCGCCGGTAGCCGGCGCATGGATCTTGCGGTTGTCGTGGGGATCGCGGCCCTATGCGCGCTGGGGCATATCGCCACCAACGGGCGATACGGATTTCATCGCGACGAACTGCAGTTTTTAAGCGATGCGCGGCATCTGGATTGGGGCTTTGTTTCCTATCCGCCGATGACGCCGTTTCTGGAGCACATTGGACTCAGCCTTTTCGGGCTCTCCCTCGTCGGTCTGCGCATGTTCTCCGTCATTGCGCAGGCTCTCGTCATCGTCATCAGCGGCCTCATGGCGCGCGACCTGGGAGGCGGCCGGCTGGCGCAGGTAACCACGTCCCTGTGCGTCGCGCTCTCCCCGCTGCCCCTCTTTGAAGCCACCGAGTTCCAGTACACCTCCTTCGGATTCCTGTGGTTCGCGCTCATCGCCTGGTTCACCATAAAGCTGCTCAAAACCGAAGATCCCCGCTGGTGGCTAGGGATTGGCGCGGCAGTGGGCTTGGGCCTGCTCACCAAGTACTCCATCGTGTTCTTCATCGCGGGCATCCTTGCGGGTGTGGTGCTCACGCCGGCGCGCCGGCACCTGCGCAGCGGGTGGTTCTGGGCGGGCATTGCCACCGCACTGTTGATCTTCCTGCCCAACCTGCTATGGCTGGTGCATCACAACTTCATCAGCTATGACTTCCTGAAATCGATTCATCAGCGCGATGTAGGGCAGGGCCGGGCAGATGGATTTCTGCTGGGGCAGTTTATTGCCAATGCCAACCTGGTTGCCGTACCGGTATGGATTGCGGGCCTGATCGCCTACTTCCGCGATCGCCGCTACCGCATGCTGGGGTGGATGTACGTGGTTCCCGTGCTGATGTTCTGGGTGGGCAAGGGGCGGTTCTACTACACCGCCGAGGCGTATCCCATGTTGCTGGCCATGGGCTGCGTGGTGGCCGAGCGTTGGCTGCGGCCGATGCCTCGGTTGCGTCGAGTCAGCATTGAGTCGGCCTTCTTTGTTGGGATCTTCGCGGTCGGCGCGTACGCCTCGGCCAGGCTCGTGCCCCTCGCCGCCAGCGGCCCGTTGCGCGACTACGCCCTGAGCAAGAACAACGATCTGCGCGAGGAGATTGGCTGGGACGACCTGGTCAGGACGGTTGCGAGCATTCGCGATTCCCTGCCCCCGGACCAACAGGCGCACTTGGGAATCACCGTGGGCAACTATGGCGAGCAGGGCGCAATCGAAATCCTCGGCCCCGCGTATCATCTGCCTCCGCCGATCAGCACCACGAATTCAGCGTGGCTGCGCGGCTACCCCACGCCTCCGCCGACCACCATCATCGCCCTCGGCATCTCCGCGGAAAATGCCAACCAGATCTTCACCGGCTGTCGTCTCGCCGGCCACAACGGCAACTCATTGGGGATCCAAAACGAAGAGAGCCAGTACCATCCCGATATCTTCGTGTGCGGCCCGCCGCGCAAGCCCTGGTCTGAAGTATGGAAGGAACACAAGGACTTCGGTTGATATCAAGCTCGCCGCGGTGAGCGAGAGCTTGCGGCCCGCCTAAGCCGAAACGTCCTCAACGCCGGCAATGCGCAACATTCCGCCCCCCACCCCCGCCCCCCCCCACTACGGTGTCATCTCGCAGCGAAGCGGAGAGATCTGCCCTGAAAATTCAATCCGGGCTTGAAGGCTTTGTAATCAGGGCACGACCACGAAGCCCATTCCCCCAACGCGGTGTCATCTCGCAGCGAAGCGGAGAGATCTGCAGTTGTTTTGTCCTTTGCTTGATTCCTCGCGACCGGTGCCCCAGGTCTCCCTTCTGAGACCTGGATACCGAGGAAATCGGACGTTCATTCAGTGAGACACTGTCACAGCTTGCTGAAAAACTCCATTGTGGCCAGTTCTGTAATCAGGGCACGACTTTCAGTCGTGCCGAAAACGACTTGATACCAGGCAAACTCCGTCGAATCCGCCACAGACCTCCACACCCCCACCGAGGTGTCATCTCGCAGCGAAGCGGAGAGATCTGCAGTTGTTCTTGCTTTTGCATTTTTCCTGCAATTAGAGTGACTGCATCGGGTCCGCTGCGTATTCGGGATTCTCGCTGATCCTGCCGATTCACAACTATGACGCTCGAAGAACTCGACGAACAACTCCCCAACGGATTGCACGACGCAAAACTGCGCTCCCTCACGCACAACTACCACTTGGGGACGCTCACAATCCATTCCACCACCACGCTGTCATCTCGCAGCGAAGCGGAGAGATCTGCAGTCACCACGCTGTCATCTCGCAGCGAAGCGGAGAGATCTGCAGTCACCACGCTGTCATCTCGCAGCGAAGCGGAGAGATCTGCAGTTGCATTTGCCTTTGCTTTTCACAATGCCCGACCGGCAACAGCAAGCGTTGCGCGGTCAGGCGGCCTTGGCTGCCGCAGCCATGACGAAGAGCACCATAGACAACACCGTTGCCGGAACAACGGAAACGACCACCGGGGCCAGAGCCCCGTGCACGCTGAATTCACCAATCCAATAGCTCACCAGAAGAAGAACCCATGGCGATAACAAGACACTGACAGCCATCGCCAGACGTCCCCGTCTTCCCATATTTCGCGCCCATCTGGGCAATCACGCTGTAGTACCTGCTGATGAACTCGAACCGGAAGTGCGTCATTTCATCGACATATCCGGTGGCGACACAGAGGCCAAAAAGGGATGCGCTCCATAGCGAAACTGGCTTCCACATGGTTGTACGTCCCAAAGTCATTGTCTTGCGCCGTCCGTTCAGAACGCCCCGCACCCGCGCCCCTGATACAACAACACCGCCACCCGATCCTGCGTAATCTCCACTCGGTCCACAAAGCCCATTCCACCACCACGCTGTCATCTCGCAGCGAAGCGGAGAGATCTGCAGTCACCACGCTGTCATCTCGCAGCGAAGCGGAGAGATCTGCAGTCACCACGCTGTCATCTCGCAGCGAAGCGGAGAGATCTGCAGTTGCATTTGCCTTTGCTTTTCACAATGCCCGACCGGCAACAGCAAGCGCGGCTCAATACGGCCACGCCCTTGGTGTAATCGGCCACGGCGTAGAGTTCGCCTCGGCCGGCGATCACGGCGATCCCCACGCGATCCACCGTCACAAGACAGAAAACAACCGTCCACCAAAGGAACCCTCTAGCCATGTAGGTCATACCGTCTTTAAACCCAAACTCGAGTCCGGTGTCGCAGATCGCAGCTATTCACTAACGTCCCCAGCGACACGACTCCGGAAAGAAAGATGACTGCGCTCCTGGACCATATCGGCCAGAAAATCTCCGGCGATCCCGCAATCGGCGGTTCCTTTGGCGGCAGCCGTCTCATCCTTCGCTCCTCCTACTGGAAGCCGAACAGCGATGGAGACCTCGAAGACAAAGTCTCCTCTGAAGACGCAACGGAAACCCATCGAACGCCAAAATGACCGGCGTGCGCGCCGCCCCACGGTCCCCGCCCTGAGTGAGCGTCGGCGCCGAAGAGACATCACAGGCACCCGTGTTCCCGGGCACAGAACCCAGAGCGCCCCAACGGGTATCCTCCACGATGTGAACGTGTGAGAAAAATCCGCCCGCCAGCCCTCGAGAATGCGCCGGCCGGATACTGCATATGTGGTCACCAATTACGACGAAGATTAGGCGAAAACCAGTTCTTTGCACACTCTGCGGTGCAGAGCATGGCGAATAAGCGGCGAATCAACGGCCCATCCAGGGAGAAAGCACCCCCCTCCCCTATGTAGATTTCGCCATATATTCGCTGTTACCGGGAGATTAAGGCGCCTGCAATCAGCGAGTTATAAGCGCAATTGAGGCGAAGAAGGAGCGAAACCTGCCCTTTTCGACGCGCTGAAAACAAAGGGCTTATCTCGGCACCCGTCACAAACACCCTTAGCCCGTCACGATCTCCGAGAAGTCCGCGATCCCCGAGAAACCCTTCAACACGCCCTCGATCAGACCCAGGTGCGCGCCCCGAACCACCGCATCCGGGTCCAGCACCATCACCTTGTCGAAGAAGCCATCCACCACCGGCCGCAGCGTCGCGATCTCCGCCAGGGCCGGCCCGTAAGCCCTTTGTTTCCTCAGCACATCCACCTTCGGCGCCAGGAACGCCGACGCATCCGCCAGCTGCCGTGCCTCCGCCGCCGTCACGCCCTCCGCCGAGCCCACCGCGAACCCCTTCTCCTCCGCCTGCCGCAAGATGTTCTTGATCCTCTTGAAAGCAATGGAGATCGCCGCAAAATCCTCGGAGCCGCGCACCGCCGTCAGCGCCTCTGCCCGGGCGATCGCGTCGCGCACATCGTCCCCGCCGGCGGCCAGCACCGCGTTCACCACGTCGTATGCAAACCCCCGCACATCTTTGAGATAGAAGGCCAGCCGCTCCCGCAGGAAGGCCGCCACGTCCTCGCCTGACCCGCCCGCGCGCACCACCTCCGACAGCGTCAGAGGCAGCTCGCTCTCTGCCAGGATCTTCACGACCGCATTGGCCGCCCGCCGCAGCGCAAAGGGATCCTTCGACCCCGTCGGCGCCATCCCGATCCCGAACATCGCGGTAATCGTCTGGATCCGGTCCGCAATTCCAAGTAGCTGCCCTTCAATCGTTTGCGGGATCACGTCCTCAATCGAAGCAGGCGTGTACTGGTCGTAGATGGCCCGCGCTGCCGTCTCGCCCAGCCCCTGCGCCCGCGCATACAGCCCGCCAATGATCCCCTGCAGCTCCGTAAACTCCTTCACCAGCTCCGTCGTCAGATCGGTCTTGGCCAGCTCCGTGGCCTTCCGCAGCGCCGCCGGGTCGCCGCCCGGGCACACCGCCGACAGCGCCTCCACAACCCGCAGATTCTGCTCGGTCTTCCAGTGATAGCTGCCCAGTTCCTTCTGGAAGGTCACGGCCTTCAGGCTCTCCACCCGCTCCGCCAAGGGAGTCTTCTGGTCCACATCCCAGAAGAACCGCGCGTCCTTGAACCGCGACCGCAGCACCTTCTCGTTCCCGTAGCGGATGATCTGCCGCCCTTCCTCATCGACCTCGGTGTTCAGCACCGTCAGGAAGTGAGGGGCCAGCTTGCCGTCCGGCCCGTTCACGGCAAAGAACTTCTGGTGGTCGCGCATCACCGTCACCAGCACCTCGTCGGGCAGCGACAGGTACTCCTGCTCGAAGGTTCCCAGCAGCACCGTGGGCCACTCCGTCAGGTGGACCACCGTCTCCACCAAGGGCTCGTCTTCCCGCCAGCGGGCGCCCGCGACCGTGCGCGTCTCCTTATCCAACGCCTTCCGAATCAGATGCCTGCGCTCTGCAACCTCAACCACCACTTTGGCCCCGCGCAGCGCCTCCGCATACTGGTCTGCCGACGCGATCACAACCGGCGCCTCGCCATGCAGAACCCGGTGTCCGCGGCTCGTGTTCCCTGCCGCGATCCCGGCAATCTCCACCGGAACTACCGTCGAATCCAGCATTGCCACCACCCAGCGCACCGGCCGCACAAAGCGCTCCGGCTTCCCCGCCCGCCAGTACATGTTCTTGGCCCAGTACAGCCCAAGAACCTCCTTCGGCAGCTCCACGGAGAGGAGCTCGGCAGCAGTCTTGCCAGGCCGCCGCACCGTCGCGCCGACATATTCGCCCTTGGCGGTCGTGATCTTCTGGACGGCGGAGAGCTCGACCCCCGCCTTCTTCGCAAAGGCCTCGGCCGCCTTGGTGGGGGCTCCGTCCTTGAAGGCCACGTTCCACGAGGGCCCCGTCAGCTGTTCTTCCAGGTCGGCCTGGGTGGCCTGAACGCCGCGCACCAGCACCGCCAGCCGCCGCGGGGTTGAATAGGTCGTGACCGCCGCGTCGTCCCCGGTCAGTCGCTCGCGGGCCAGCAGCTTCGTAACCCGCTCGCCCAGCTCCGCTTCCGCTCCGGCAATCATGCGGGCCGGAATCTCCTCCAGCCCGATCTCGAGAATAAAATCTGCCATGATTCTTGAAGTCTTTCCGCTAGATCTCTGATCTGCTTCTTCTTAGGTCTTGGTACCGACGGCGCTCCGTCGGCTAGCTGACCTGTTGCAGGGCGTACGCCTTGGCCACGCCCACCGCCAGGTTGCGGATGCGGGCGATCACGCCCACGCGCTCGGTGACGCTGATGGCGCCGCGCGCGTCCAGCAGGTTGAACAGGTTGGAGCACTTCAGCGCCAGCTCGTAGGTGGGCAGCAGCGGAAAACGCTTCTTCTCCGCCGCAGCGGCCTTCTCATCCGCCAACACGGCGTTGGCCTTCTCCAGGAGAGACTTGGCCTCGGCCTCATAGCTGTTGAAGTGCTCCCAGAGACGGGGCACGTCGGCCGTTTCGAAGTTGTACACCGAGAACTGCAGCTCCTCTTCGAAGCGCACATCGCCGTACTTCACAGCGGCTCCGGTCTCCGGATCGCGGGCCCAGACGACGTCGTACAGGGAGTCCACGTCCTGGATGAAGGCGGCAATCCGTTCGAGACCGTAGGTGAGCTCGGCGCAGATGGGGTCGAGGTCGAGGCCGCCGCATTGCTGGAAGTAGGTGAACTGGGTGATCTCCAGGCCGTCCAGCATGACCTGCCAGCCGACGCCCCAGGCGCCGCCCGCGGGCCACTCCCAGTTGTCCTCTTCAAACTTCAGGTCATGCTTGCGGAGATCGATGCCAATCGCCTCAAGGGATTGGAGATAGAGCTCCTGCACGTTGACCGGCGGAGGCTTGAGGATGAGCTGGAACTGGGTGTGCTTGAAGAGCCTGTTGGGGTTTTCGCCGTAGCGTCCGTCAGCCGGCCGGCGCGAGGGTTGGGCATAGCCGACGCGGTAGGGCCTGGGCCCGAGCACGCGCAAAAAGGTTTCGGGGGCCATGGTGCCCGCGCCGACTTCGACGTCGTAGGGCTGCTGCAGGATGCAGCCGCGCTCGGCCCAGAAGCTCTGCAGACGAAAGAGCAATTCCTGGAAGGTCAGCGGGGAGGAGGCCGGCGGCGCGGCAGGACGGGAGACAACCGAAGAGGAAGACACGGAGGGCACTCTCGCTCGAAGGGACTCACCGCGATTTTAGCAGCCGGAAAACACCCCGCGGCGCGCGCGGAAGCCGCGGGGAAGATTTTGCGCGCCAACGGGTTCCCTGCCGCGTGCATCCGAGTTCTCAGCAGCACTCAGGAGACCCGATGCGCCCCAATCTGAAGCCCACCCATACTGTCCCCGGCGCCTATGTTGAGGAGACGGACGAGGCCGACAACGGCGTGATCAACGATGCTCTGGGCACCATCGACACCGCCGATTCGTCGGGCGTGGAAGACGAGCTGGAGACCGGCGAGGCCAAATCCGGCAACTTCGATACCCAGGAAGACTAAACTTCAGCTGATTGGCGAGTTGAGACGCCGCGGTATCTCAGATGGTGCCGCGGCCTCGAAGAGCAGTGTCAGAGCTTCGATCAGGTTAGATGTGGCTTCTTCGACCGACATACCCTGGCTGGCAATGTCCAGTTCCGGGCACAACGCCACGAAGCCATCGTCTTCCCTTTCGATAATTGCCGTCATGCGCAAAGGGGTGGCCATATCGCTCCTGACTTGAGATTCAGCATACCCGAGCCCCGCGACGCCAAGCTCAATGAGTCTTAGAGACATCCTCAAAGCTGCCGACTCGCTTAGTCACTCCTGGCGAGGATCTCGGCGGAGCGAATCTTGCGCTCGAGGTGGCGCTCGAGGGACTGCAGGGTGAAGCGGCGCAGGTCCTGGGCGCGGCGGCGGTGCCACGGCTCCGCGGCGAAGGCGGAGACGGGAGCGCGGAGCATGCGCTGAGCGGCCTGCCAGGCATCGGGGGCGAGCTGGTCGTCGTGGGGATGGCGGTGCACCGCGCAGAAGAGGCCGTCGGCGTAGCCGTTGAACCAGACCTCCTGGGGGCGCAGCGGCTCGCTGCATACGGTGCAGTGGGCCAGATCGGGCAGCAGGCCCAGGAGACGGGTCATCCAGAGGGTGAAGTAGGTGAGGGGCAACCAGGGCTGTTCGATCGTGGTCTGTTCGAGCACGCTGGTGACCAGTCGGAAGATGGTGTCCTGGGGATCGTGGTCGGGCAGCGCTTCGTCCAGAACCTCGGCGTAGAAGCTCAGGACGGCGAGGCGGGCGGCGTCGACGGGCAGAGCGAGGGGGGAGCGGACGATCTCCAACTGATCGAGGCGGGCGAGCTCCTGGCGGGGGCGCTCGGCAAACCAGGCGCGCACCTGAGTCATGGGCTCGAGGGCGCCGCCGAAGCGCCGCCGGCTCTTCAGGGCCGATTTGGCGACGCCGCGCATCTTGCCGTAGTCCCGGGTGAAGAAGCTGACGATGAGGTCGGCTTCATGGACGGGCCAGGTGCGCAGGACCACGGCGTCTGAGCAGAGAACGGCCATTAGCTCTTCACCGCGGTCTTGCAGCACGAATTCACAAAGGTAAGGATATCATGGAAAAGTAAGGTATAATTGCCTCAAGAAAGGAAACCAGATGAGGAGAGCTACGGTCACCACGAAGGGCCAGATCACCATTCCGGTTGAGGTACGGGAGGCGATGCGCCTGCAGCCGGGCTCCAAATTGGTCTTCCTGGATGCAGGCGACGGCTCCTTCGTGGTGCGGCGAATGGGTTCGATCCGAGAGCTGGAAGGCATCTTCGCCGGATATGCGGCGCCCGGGGCGAACGAAGGACTGGACGAGCTGATCGGAAAGCATGTCGTGGAATTGGACGAACGAACCAAGAGCGGGGCTCAGCCTGCCTCGGATGAAGCGGCGTGATCGGGCTCGACTCGAATACCCTGCTGCGCTTCATCCTCAAAGATGACCCGCTTCATACGCCGAGAGCCCGTGCCGTTCTTCACGCGCTGACTCCTCAGGATCCGGGCTGGATCGGGATCGGCACGCTGTTCGAGATCGTGTGGGTGCTGACCCAAGGGAAGAAGTTGCCGCGGGAAGCGATCTCGCACGTGTTGACGGAGCTGCTGCTATTGGACACGCTCATCTTTGAGCAGGATGAGGTCCTGGAGTCGGCCCTGCTGCGTTTCCGCACAACCAACGCAGACCTCTCGGACTGCCTGATCGCAGCGTCGGCGAAGGCCGCCGGCTGCAGGATCACCTACACCTTCGATCGAATTGCCGCACGAGATGCAGGTATGGAGCTTGCCCCTTAGTCGAAGCCCCCAGGACGCCAAAGGCGCATTCCGCTGCTGCGGAATGCGCCTTGAAAAAGCACGAGAGCCGATGGAGTGTCGGCAGTGCGAATCGTACTAGCGGCCGAAGTGCGCGGCGTTCTTCTCGGCGAAGTGCGCCCACTTCTCGGGCAGGTCATCGGCGGCGAAGATGGCCGAGACGGGGCAGGCCGGTACGCAGGCACCGCAATCGATGCACTCCACGGGGTCGATAAAGAGCTGCTCGGCCGCGCCGTGGTCCGCTTCGTCTTTCTTGGGGTGGATGCAATCGACGGGACACGCGTCCACACAGGCGGTGTCTTTGGTGCCGATACAAGGTTCTGCAATGACGTAAGCCATCGGTTCTCTCTCCGGAGGTGTTTCTTCTCGTCGCTGAGAATAGCACACGACCCCTCGCGCCCGGTCAAATGGGGATCAAAAGGTTTTGCCATGCGGGAACGCCGCGGGGGCGCGGGTTTGGAGCGCGGCGAGACCTGCCCGGAGGGAGCCGGAGAGGAGGGTCCGTTGGTTCGATTGGTCCCCGCGAGCGGACCGGATCAGCAGGGTCGACTACACTTCTCAACATGCTGCGTGCTGCCCCTTGGTTATTGCTGCTGGTTGCCAGTGCCGCTGCGCCGGCGCAGTGGCAGATCGAGACGTCGAACACGACTGCGGACCTGCGCGGGATCGACTCGGTGGGCAACGGGGTGGCGTGGGCTTCGGGGACGAACGGCACGGTGCTGCGCACCGAGGACAGCGGCTACGTGTGGCAGAAGTGCGCGGTGCCGCCGGGGGCGGAGCATCTGGATTTTCGCGCGATCCGCGCCTTCAACGCGAACATGGCGATAGCGATGTCGAGCGGCAAGGGCGACCAATCGCGGTTGTACAAGACGACGGACGGCTGCTCGAGCTGGAAGCTGCTGCTGACCAATGCGGATGCAGAGGGGTTCTGGGATGCTCTGGTATTGAACCGAACCAACCGCGATGGCCAGATCCTGGGCGATCCGGTTCACGAGAAGTTTGTGCTTCTGGAGACGAACGACCGCGGCGAGAACTGGGAGCCGAGCAAGTCGGGCGGGCTGGATGCGCTTGCCGGGGAAGGCGCGTTTGCGGCGAGCAATTCGTCGCTGTTTCTGAACGAGGAGTTCGCCAACGTGTTTGTCACGGGAGGTCCGGCGGGAGCGCGGGTGTTTGTGAATGACCAGGGGGAGGGCAAGCCCTTCAAGGGACATGCGCTGCCGCTGGCGAGCGGTGAGGCGAGCACCGGGGCGTATGCGATTGAGGCGCGCGATGCGCGCAACTGGGTGGTGGTGGGCGGCGACTACACCAAGCCCGAAGAGACGGCGGGCACGGCGGTATGGACGCGGGATGGCGGGAAGACGTGGCTTCCCTCGAAGCCGATGCCGCATGGGTATCGCTCGTCGGTCGCGTACGAGCGGCCGTCGGGGATCTGGATTGCGGTGGGGCCGAACGGCACGGATATCTCGCGCGATAACGGGCATAGTTGGGAGCCGCTGCGGCCCAACGCCAAGAATCATGAGGAGCCGGACGCGGATCGGAGCTGGAACGCCATTTCCCTTCCCTTTGTGGTGGGTCCAAAGGGGCGGATCGGGCGGCTGAATGAGAACTCGCTTCCGCGCTGAGCGGAGCTGGACGATGGCGTCGGGATCACGGCAGAATGGGCGCTTGGAGAGTGCGCGCTTTCACGAGCGTATCTGAGGGGAAACGGGTGGGCCTGGGTCACAGCGGAGTGCGGGTGATGGTTGCGGCGGGGTTGATTGCCGCGGCCGCGGCGTGGGCGCAGGACCCGGTGACCGAGGACCGGCCCAAGGCCGCGCAGACTGAAGGCGTGGCGCCGGGCCAGAGTGCCTCGCCGGATCAGCGCGCGGAGGCGCTGCGGACGTTTCTCGGGCTGGGGGCGCGTCCGGACAAGGAGGCCGCGGCGCGGGGCGAGCCACTGTTTCAGCAGAACTGCGCCTTCTGTCATGGGCCCAAGGCGCGCGGTGCTACGGGGCCGGGGCTGATCACCGCAGACGAGGTGCTGGGCGATGATCATGGCGAGCACCTGGTGGGGTTCCTCAAGAAGGGACGGCCGCAGAAGGGCATGCCCGGGTTTGCGACGATGACCGATGAGCAGCTGAAGGATGTTGCGGAGTTTCTTCATCTGCAGGTGGAGATGGTGGCGAACCGGGGTGCGTATCACGTGCTGAATATCGTGGTGGGGGATGCGGCGCGGGGCAAGGCGTACGTGGCGGCCCATTGCGCGGGGTGTCATTCCGCGGAGACGTTTGCGCATATTGCGAGCAGGTTTCGCTCGCCGGAGCAGCTGCAGCGGGGATGGATCTGGCCGTCGCGGGCGCAGAATCCGGCGCTGGCGGTGACGGCGACGGTGACGACGCCGGAGGGCGCGCGGGTAGCGGGCCGGGTGATGCAGGTGAGCGACTTCCAGATCACGGTGGTGGATGAGGCGGGGCAGAAGCATGCGGTGGCGCTGGAGAGGGGCGCGCAGGTGGAGATGAAGGATCCGCTCGCCGCGCACGAGGAGATGATCAAGACGCTGGGCAATCGCGATATGCACGATGTGACTGCGTATCTGGAAACACTGCAATGAGACAGGCGCTGACGGCCGCGATATTTTTGGCGTTGTGGGCGGGGGCGCAGGCTGAGGGCCCTCGGGTGTTCCTTGACCCGGGCGCGATTGGGAAGGCGCGTGACGCGAGCTGGCCGACGTTCAACGGCGATTACACCGGGCAGCGCTACAGCACGTTGACGCAGATCGATGCCGGCAATGTGAGCCGGCTGGAGCAGCAGTGGACGTTCAAGGTGGGCGTGGGCGCACAGAGGGGCGCGCCGGTGCCGGTGATCAAGTGCACGCCGCTGTTCGTCAACGGGGTTCTCTACATCACGATTCCCGACCACGTGTGGGCGGTGGATGCGCGCTCCGGGACGGAGATATGGCACTACGACTGGGTGGATCACGGCGGGCACCTGGTGGGTCAGCGTGGCGTGGGGATCTGGAAGTCGACGGCGTTTTTTCTGACGCCGGACAACTGGCTGATCGCGCTGGACGCGAATACGGGCAAGGAGCTGTGGAAGAAGAACTATGCCGATGCGCGTAAGCAGTACTTCTCCACGGCCGCGCCGTTGATTGTGAAGAACCACGTGATTGTGGGCGTGGGCGGCGATGCGATGGATATGCCGGGGTTTCTGAAGGCGTTCGATCCGGCCACCGGGGACGAGCAGTGGACGTGGTGGTCGACGCCGCGGAAGGGCGATCCGGCGCTGAAAACGTGGCCCAACGAGAATGCCTCAGAGCATGGCGGCGGGATGACGTGGATGCCGGGGACATACGATCCGGAGCTGAACCTGCTGTACTGGCCGACGGGCAATACGAATCCGGTGTTTGCGGGACGAGGAAGGCCGGGGGCGAACCTGTGGACCGAGGCGATTGTGGCGCTGGATGCGGACACGGGGAAGCTCAAGTGGTACTACCAGGTGTCGCCCCACGACACGCATGACTTCGACAATACGACCGCGCCGATTCTGTTTGACGCGATGGTGGAGGGGAAGCCGCGCAAGCTGCTGGCGCAGGCGGCGCGCAACGGCTTCTTTGTGACGCTGGATCGCGTGACGGGCAAGTACGTGGTGGTGAAGCCGTATGTGCCGCTGGACTGGTCTTCCGGGCTTTCGAAGCAGGGCGAGCCGATGCCGATTCCCGACAAGGATCCGAGCGTGGGCGGGTCCATCAACATTGTGAACGCTACAAACTGGCAGGCTCCCGCATACAATCCGCAAACCGGGCTGGTGTATGTGAACGCGGTGGAGGGGAAGGCGATCTATTACCTGACGGACGACAGCGCGCGGCCATCAGGGTATGGGGGGACGGGCGTGGGCATTGGGCCGGAGCAGCGGGTGCTGCATGCGATCGATCCGCTGACGGGCAGGGACGCGTGGAAGCATGTGTATCCAAACCTGGAGAATGCGCCCAGCACGCTGGGGCCGAGCCTGTTGACCACGGCGACCAATCTGTTGATTACGGGGGACGACCAGCGGAACCTGATTGTGTACTCGGCGGACAAGGGCGAGGTGTTGTGGCATCACGAGCTGGGCGCGAACGAGTCGGGCGGCGTGATCAGTTATGAGCTGGATGGGAAGCAGTATGTGTTGTTCGGGGCGGGCGATACGTTGTATGCGTTTGGGTTGGGACAGTGAGGCTCTGGATGCGGGGCGATGCAGCGTATTGCTATCCCGCCCATGCGACCGAAAGCGAGTCGCAAGGACGGGGCGCGGAGCCGTTGGGGCTTGTCTAAAGAATAACTACAAGAACAACTGCAGATCCCTCCGCTCCGCTGCGGGATGACATCGCTGTGGGGAGAGCGGACCGCGGTAAAGCTGAGAAGATTGTTGATCGAGGGGTGAGCGTGAAGATTGATTTGACGGGGCGGACGGCGGTGATTACGGGCGGGAGCCGCGGGCTGGGCGAGGCTATGGCCAAGGCTCTGGCGGAGGCGGGCGCGAAGATTGCGCTGGTGGCGCGCGATGCGCAGAAGCTGGAGGGCGTGCGGGAGGCGATCCGGAAGAGCGGCGGCACGGCGGAGTTTTTTACCGGCGATGTGACCCGCGAAGCTGATGTGGCACGCGTGGCAGGCGAGGTGACGCAACGGCTGGGCACGGCGCAGATCCTCATCAACAACGCGGGGATCAACATTCGCAAGAACCTGGTGGACTACACGCTGGAGGAGTTCCAGAGCGTGATGGATGCGAGCCTGACGTCGACGTTCCTGATGTGCCGTGCGTTTGTGCCGGGGATGAAGGGCACGGGGTATGGGCGCGTGATCAACATGTCGTCGATCATGGGGCATGTGTCGCTGCCGGGAAGGACGGCGTATTCGTCGGCGAAGACGGCGCTGCTGGGGCTGACGCGGGCGCTGGCTCTGGAACTGGCGGCCGATGCGATCACGGTAAACTGCATCAGCCCGGGGCCGTTTGCGACGGAGATGAATACGGTGGTGATGAATAATCCCGAGGCCAACGCGCAGTTTCTGGGGGCCCTGCCGGTGGGGCGCTGGGGCGATGCGGGGGAGATCGGCGCGATGGCGTGTTATCTGTGCTCGGAGATGGCGGGGTTTGTCACAGGGACGGATCTTCTGATTGATGGCGGGTGGACGGCGCGGTAGGAGAGTCCGTCGGCGAGTCAGCATCCCTCCCGCCCTAACAAAGTTAGGACGGGGCACCCCTGTTCGTTGAGGACGGGGCGGCCTGATTCGTGGAACGGGGCGGCCCGGTTACTTGTTTTGCTTGAGGCCGGATTCGGTCTGGACGCCGAGTTCCCAGTGCGCGGGGATGCCGCTGGGCTTGTACTCGTAGGTGTCCTGGGTTTCGGCGCGGAGGGCGGCGAGGCGCTCCTTGAGGTGAGCGGCGAGCTCTTCGTATCCGGGCTTGCCGTAGAGGTTGGTGGTCTCGTCGGGATCCTTCTCGAGATCGTAGAGCTCGAACTCCTCGGGCTCGGTGAAGAAGTGGATGAACTTGTAGCGCTGAGTGCGCACGCCGCGGCAGGGGCGGACGTTCTCGAAGCCGGGATACTCGTAGTACTCGTAGAGCCAGTCTTTGCGCCAGGCCACGCCGGACTTGCCTTCGGCGAGGGGGAGCATGCTTTTGCCCTGCATCTCCGGGGGGGATGGCGAGGCCGGCGATGTCGAGGAGGGTGGGCGCCATGTCGAGGTTGAGGACCATCTCTGGAGAGCTGGAGGCGGGGGCGACGTGGCCGGGAAAGCGGACGAGCATGGGGACGCGGATGGAGGGCTCGTACATGAGGCGCTTGTCGTAGAGGTGGTGCTCGCCGAGGAAGAAGCCGTGGTCGGAGCTGAGGAGGAAGGCGGTGTTGGCGGCAATGCCCTGGCGGTCGATCTCCTGCCAGACGGCGCCCACGTTGCGGTCGTTGTCTTCGACCCCGACGTAGTGGTCTTTGACGAGCTCCTCGAGGGAGCGGGGATCGTCGCTGAAGACCTCGGAGTAGCCGATCTTGTCGTCGGCGTCGGCGACGGCGCGGGGCTTGCCGGCCCAGTTGGTGCGGTCTTCGTCGAAGGTTGACGGCTTGGGGATGGGGACGCCGTTGAAGTCGTTGACCAAATCTTTGGGGCGGTAGAAGGGCGCGTGGGGCGCATAGAACCACAGGAAGAGGCAGAAGGGGCTGGTGCGCGGCTGCTTGAGCCACTCGACCGCTTTGCGGGTGAGGAGGGTGTCGACGTACTCGCCCTCGTAGAGCTTCTAGGGACCGTACTGGCCGCGGACGCCCTCGGTGATGCGGGGGCGGTAGTAGTCGGCCTGGCCGACGAAGCCGAAGTAGTAGTCCCACTTGTGTTCCATGAGCGCGCCTTCGATGTGGGACTTGCCCAGGAAGGCGGTTTGATAGCCGGCCTGCTGGAGGAGATCGGAGACGAGGGGGAAGCGGGCGGGGATTTTGCCTTCGACGTTGGATACGGCGCCGGTGGTATGGGAGTAGAGGCCGGTGAGCATTGTGGCGCGAGAGGGGAGGCAGAGGGCGTTGACCACGAAGCCGTTGCGAAAGGTGCAGCCCTCGCGGGCGATGCGGTCCATGTTGGGGGTGTGGAGGAGGGTGCTGCCGGCGGAGGAGAGCTCGTCCCAGCGCAGGCCTTCACCGACGATGCAGACGATGTTGGGGCGGGCGCTGCCGGGCTGGAGCTGGCGGGCGAAGGACTCGAGGGAGTCGAGGGAGCAGGCGCCGACGGCGCCGGTGAGGTACTTGAGGACGGTCCTGCGAGTTTCCACTTGGGCTCCTGGCGCCGCGAGGGAGATGAGAAAGGAAAGAGATATGCGGCGAGGAGCGGGGATGTCAAGGGAGATTTCCCGCGGCCGGCCCTACCGCAGGTCACCTGCCGCAGGGGCGTTCGTCCCTTTTCTGTTGCTTTCCCAAAGGAAGGATGGGATGCTTCATTGGGAAACCAACAGAGCGATGACACGAGCGAAGAGTGACGTGATGCAGGGGACGCTGGCGCTGATGGTGCTGAAGACGCTGGACGTGCTGGGCCCGCTGCATGGCTATGGCATTGCGCGGCGGATTGAGCAGATCAGCGGGGATCTGCTTTCGCTGAACCAGGGAACGCTGTACCCGGTGCTGCTGCGGCTGGAGCAGGAGGGCGCGATTGCGTCGGACTGGGGCGCGTCCGAGAACAACCGGCGAGCACGCTATTACCGGCTGACCAAGGCGGGGAGACGGGAGCTGCAGTCGGAGGTGCAGGGCTGGAATCAGACGGCAGAGATCATGGCGCGCTTTCTGGCGGCCAAAGCGGAGGATCCCTCGTGAAAGCTGTCAGACGTTGGTTGAAACGAATGGGGAGTTTTGTGTTTCGCCGCAGGGATGACCGGCGGCTGCGGGAGGAGATGGAGTCGCATGTCGAGTTGCTGGCGGAAGATCTGATGCGCTCCGGGATGAGCCGCGACGAGGCCGTTCGGCAGGCTCGTTTGAAGCTGGGCGCGGCGGAGGCGGTGCGGGAGAGCTACAGCGCGGAGCGGGGGCTGCCGGTGCTGGAGACTTTGCTGCAGGACTGCCGGTATGCACGTCGTTCGCTGGGCAAGTCGCCGGCGTTTGTGCTGGTGGTGGTGCTGACGCTGGCGCTGGGGATCGGAGCGAATGCGGCGATCTTCACGCTGATTCATGCGCTGATGCTGCGGAGCCTGCCGGTGGCGAGGCCGGAGACCTTGGTGCGGCTGGGAAACGCGAACGACTGCTGTGTGGGCCAGGGCACGCCAGACAATGGAGAGTTTTCTCTGTTCACGACGGGGACATACGAGTTTCTGCGGAAGAACACAACGGCGGAGTTTGAAGAACTGGCCGCGATCCAGGCGGGGTGGACGTACCGCCCGGTGGTGGTGCGGCGTGAAGGGTCGGAGGATCCGCCGCGCTCCGTGATGGGAGAGTTCGTCTCCGGGAACTATTTCCGGACGTTGGGCCTCGGGGCGGAGGCGGGCCGGCTGCTGACGGACCGTGACGATGCGCCGGGAGCGGCGCTGATGGCGGTGATGAGTTACGAGACGTGGCGGACACGATTCAACAGCGACCCGGCGATTGTGGGCAGCACGTTTCGGGTGAACACCAAGCCGGTGACGGTGGTGGGCATCGCAGCGCGGGAGTTTTATGGCGATCGGCTGGCGACCTCGCCGCCGGAGTTTTACTTTCCGATTGAGGCGATGCCGCCGATCGCGAATGTGACGTACGTGCACGATCCGGATGAGCAGTGGCTGTACATGATGGGCCGCCTGCGTCCGGGAGTCTCGATGGCCCAGGCGCAGCAGAAGGTAAGCGGGCTCTTTCGCGAGCAGCTGGCGACGACGCCGCGGTACAGCAGCAAAGACCGTCAGGAGGCCTTGCGGCGGGCGCATATCGTACTGACGCCGGGAGGCGCCGGCATCCAGGCGATGCAGGAGTATTTCAACAGCCGGGTGAAGATGCTGATGGTAGCGGCGGGGCTGGTGCTGCTGATTGCGTGCGCCAACATTGCGAACCTGCTGCTGGTGCGGGGGACGGCGCGGAGGTCTGAGATGAACGTGCGCACCGCGCTGGGAGCCCGGCGGGGACGCATCGTGCGCCAACTGCTGACGGAGAGCGTGCTGCTGTCAGCCGCGGGCGGCCTCGCGGGGCTGCTGGTGGCCTATGGAGGCACGCGCATGCTGCTGGCGATGGCGTTTCCGGGCGGAGAACATATTCCTATCGAGGCGCGGCCCTCGGTGCTTGTGCTGGGATTTGCGTGCGGGCTCTCGCTTTTGACAGGAGTGCTGTTCGGAGTGGCGCCGGCGTGGATTGCGTCGCAGGCGGACCCGGTGGAGGCGCTGCGAAGCAATGCGCGGACGGTATCCGGCGGTTCGACCTTTCTGCAGCGCGCGCTGGTGGTGGTGCAGGCGGCACTTTCGGTGGTGCTGCTGGTGGGGGCGGGGCTGTTCGCGGAGAGCCTGAACAAGCTGCAGCACGTTGATCTCAAGCTCGACCCGGTGAATCGCTACATCGTCCACATCAATCCGCAGACGGCGGGCTATGCGCAGCACCAGGTGCTGGAGCTCTACCGGACGATCGAGGAGCGTTTACACGGGCTGCCAGCGGTGGAGAAGGTGGGGATCGCCAGCTACACGCCGATGGAGGACGACAACAACGGCTGGGGTGTGGTGGTGCAGGGGAAGCCGGCTCTGCCGGATAACAGTTCGTCGTATCTGAAGATCAATGCGGATTATTTCGATTCGGTGGGGACGCGGCTGATTGCGGGCCGCAACGTGGATGCGCGGGACACGGCAACTTCGCAGCCGGTGGCGGTGGTGAACCAGGAGTTTGTGCGGAAGTTCTTTGCGCCGGACGAGAACCCGCTGGGGCAGCACTTCGGAAACGGCGTCAAGAATGCGGGGGATTTCGAGATTGTGGGGGTCGTGGAGGATACGGTTTATCAGAGCGTGACGTACAAGGACCACAGGATGTACTTTGTCCCGCTGCCGCAGCATCCGTTTGGGGCGGAGTACAAGATTGACGAAGACGAGAACATGTACGCGAACGGGATCGTGATCGAGACGACCCGCCCGGTGCCGGAGATGGAGGAGCTGGCGCGGCGCACGCTGGCGGGCATTAATCCGAATCTTGCGGTGCAGCGGTTCCAGACGTTTTCCGCGCAGATCGCAGATCAATTTACGGAGGATCGGCTGCTGTCGCGGCTGACGATGCTGTTTGCGGGACTGGCCCTGGCGCTGGCGACCCTGGGTATCTACGGGGTGACGGCCTATGGGGTGGCGCGGCGGACTTCGGAGATCGGCATTCGCATGGCGCTGGGAGCACAGCGCGGGACAGTCACGGTGGGGGTAATGCGGGGGGCGCTGATGCAGGTGCTGGTGGGGCTGGGCGTGGGGGTGCCGGCGTCGCTGGCGAGCGTTCGCCTGGTGGCGGCGCAGCTTTACGAGGTCAAGCACGTAGATGGGGTAATTCTGGGCGGGGCGATTGCGGGGTTGTGCGTGGCGGGTGCGATTGCCGCGTTGATCCCGGCGCGGCGGGCGGCCTCGATTGAACCGGCGGTGGCGCTGCGGACAGAGTGAGGCCGAGGTTTGGCGGGGGTGGTTTCCGAAGGTGTCGGCGAGAAGGCTGCGCGAGTGAAATCGAGAACGTTCAGGCGGGGAACGAGGGGCTCAAAATTGTTCGGATCAAGGGAGTTTGGGTTGACCGCAGCACAGCTGCTGATACACTAAAGGTGCGATACCCCTCCATAGCCTGACTGAGTGCCGGATCGGGAACTGATTGAAGGCTATGGCGCTCATTTTCCAAAGCTTACGCGTGCGTGGTCCGGCTCTGAACCGAAACCTCAACTAAGTGAGGCTGGCGAAGCCTTGTCAAAGTTGGATATGCGACTTGCCGCCTTCACGAGAAGCTGACCTTCCTTCCCGATCCTGTTCATGCTGGGGCCCCACACATTGAAGCTGAGTGCATGCGGTTGTTGCGATATGAGCTGCTGGTCGCGTGCTGAGTCCCGCGGGCCCTGGGTGTTGTTGACACCCTCTTCAGAAGAGACATGGCCATCGCGAGAGAATTCGCCGCAAGGCCGGAGTCTGGCGCTCCTGAGAAGTGGTGGAGCGCGTTGAAGATCCTGCACATTATCGCGAGTCTATCTCCTGCCGGAGGAGGCCCTCCGGAGGCGGTGCGGCAGCTGGTGAAGGCGTACCTGCTGGTTGGGGCAGAGATCGAGGTGGTGTGCCTGGATGACCCGCAAGCGGCGTATCTGAAGGGGATTCCGGTCCCGGTGCATGCGCTGGGACAGTCGTACCTGGGACGCTATGCCCTGTCTCCGCGGCTGCTGCAATGGCTTCACGAGAACGCGGGACGATTCGACGGGATAGTGGTCAACGGCATCTGGACGTTTCCGGGGGTCGCGGCACGACTGGCGGCGCGGAAGGTGGCGCGGCCGTACGGGGTCTTCGTGCACGGGGCACTGGACCCGTGGTTCAACAAGACCTATCCCCTGAAGCACCTGAAGAAGTGGCTTTACTGGCCGATTCAGCATGCGGTGCTTCATGATGCGCAGGCGGTGTTCTTCACGACGGAGTCGGAGCGGGACCTGGCGAGGCAGAGCTTCAAGAAGAGCGAATGGAAGAGCGTGGTGGTTCCGTATGGGATCAATGATCCGGAGGAGCAGCGCCCCGATCGCCTTGCCCAGACTGAGGCATTTCTGAAGCTGGCTCCACAGCTGCGCGGGCGGCGGTATCTGCTGTTTTTGGCGCGGATTCACGAAAAGAAGGGATGCGACCTGTTGCTGGAGGCGTTTGCGAGGATCGCTTCACAGGCGCCGGACCTGGACCTGGTGATTGCGGGGCCTGATCAGGATGGCTTGCAGAGCAAGCTGAAACGGATTGCGGCGGAACGAAGGATTGCCGGGCGTGTGCACTGGCCAGGCTTCCTGGGCGGCGACCTGAAGTGGGGCGCCATTCGCATGTGTGAGGCATTTGTGCTTCCCTCCCACCAGGAGAATTTCGGGATCGCCGTGGTGGAAGCGCTGGCGGCGGGCCGGCCGGTGCTGATCTCCGACCAGGTGAATATCTGGCAGGAGATCGAGAGCGACCGAGCAGGGCTGGTGAAGCGGGACACGCTCGAGGGCACCGAAGAGCTGCTGCAGGAGTGGCTGGCGGTGCCGGAAGGCGAGCGCGGCGCAATGGGTATCCGAGCACGGTCGACATTTTTGAAGAGATATACGATGACGCGCGCAGCAACCGCGATCAACGAGGTATTTTTCGTGGCACGCAAGGAATCAGCAATCGCCGTGCGCTGAGCGAGGACGAGCAGTCCGTCTCAACGCGAATCCGTACTGGACAGCTGGCTTCTGCTCGACCATCGCCGCTGGGAGCAAGACCAGATTAAACTCGCCACCACGCAGAATTCAGGAGTATCAATGGCAATCGAGCCTCAATCCGAACACCAACTAGATAGAGTCATGATCAACCCGGCGACCATTGCGGCGCCATCCGAGAGCCTCTCGTTGATGGACGTGTGGCGTGTGGTGATGAAGCAGCGCTTTGTGATTCTGGCAGTGACGATCATCTCGTTCGCGGCCGCCACGGTTTATTCATTCCGCACGAAATCGGTGTACGAGAGCGGCGGCCGGTTGCAGATCAATCCCAATGTGCCCAAGGTGGGCCTGCAAGGGTATGGCGACCAGGAGCGGAGTTCGGCAGACACCTCTGCCATCCAGACGGAACTGCTGATTCTGCAGAGCGACTCGGTTCTGCTGCAGACGGCGGAGAAGCTGGACATCTACGGGCGGCTGCGGGCGGGGGAGCACGCGACCCCGGGCAGCATCGCGCAGTACAAGCTGCCGGTGGTTTTGTCGCCGGTGGAGCGGCGGGCGCTCATCGGGTACATTCGGGGCGGTTTGAGCGTGAAGCTCGTGGGCGGGACGCAGATGGTGGATATCCGCTATCGCAATCACGATCCGAAGCTGGCGACGGACGTGGTGAACACGCTGATGGACACGTTCATTCATGAGAATCTGCGGTCGAAGTTCGATCAGACCAAGCAGACCTCGGCGTGGCTGGAGAAGCAGCTGGAGGATCTGAAGGAGCAGGCCGCGGACGCGCAGATTCGGCTGGCGAATTTCCAGAAGCAGCACAACATTGTGGGCACGGACGAGAACTCGAACCTGACGATTCAAAAGCTGGGACAGACGAGTTCTGATCTGGAATCTGCCGAGGCGGACCGCATCATGCGGGAGTCGCGCATGCGGGAGTTTGCCTCGCAGGATACGGACATGGCGGCGCTGACGGGAGATAACCCGCAGGTGGCAGCGCTGCGCACCCAGTTGGCGGACCTGCAGACGCAGCGGGACCAGCTGGCGCTGGAAGTGGGGCCGCGGCATCCCAAGATGCAGGCAATGAATGCGCAGATCGCCAAGGTGAAGGTAGATCTGGATCACGAGGTTTCTCTGGCGCACCGCCAGATTCAGGACGAGTACCAAGGAGCGCTGCGCACGGAACAGCTTCTTCGTCAGCGCTTGGATGCGCAGAAGGAGGAGGCGTTTCGGCTGAACGAAGATGTGGGGCAGTATGCAATTCTGCGGCACGAGGCCGAGCTGAACCGGGACCTCTACGACACGCTGCAGATGCGGCTGAAGGAGGCCAGCGTCACGGCGGGCCTTTCAGCCACCAACATTTCGGTGGTGGACCCGGCGCAGGTTCCGATTATTCCGATCGCGCCGCGCAAGACGATGAGCATGTTGTTCGGGCTGATCGGCGGATTTGTGGGCGGCCTGGTGATGGCGTTCATCATTGAATCGATCGACGACCGGATGCAGACGTCGGAAGAGGTGGAGAGCGTGTCGACGCTGGCGTCGCTGGCCACGATTCCCCACATGGAGGACGGCCCGTTGCGGCGCAAGCGGCCGGAACTGGAGGATGGCGGGTCCTCGGCGCAGGTACGACAGCTTACGGCGCTGCACAGTCCGAAGTCACTGGCAGGCGAGGCGTACCGGGGGCTGCGCAGTTCGCTGCTGCTCTCCTCAATCGACAAGCCACCGCGAGTGATCGCGATTACCAGCGCGTTTCCGGGCGAAGGCAAGACGACTACGGCGGTGAACTGCGCCCTGGCCCTGGCGCAACGCGGAGAGCGCGTTCTGCTGGTGGACGCCGATCTGCGGCGCGGAACGCTGCACCAGGTCTTCCGCATCAACGACCGAAGCTTCGGGTTGTCGAGTGTTTTGTCGCACCCGGAGGAGCGGAGGATGGCGCCCAATCCTGTGCCCGAGCTTCCTCAGTTCCACATTCTGCCGACCGGGATGCGGCCACCGAATCCCGCCGAGATGCTGTCTTCCCAGCGCATGGAGGAGCAACTGCATCAATGGACACGCGACTATGACCGGATCGTGCTGGACACGGCGCCGATCCTGGCGGTCTCAGACACGCAGGCGTTGGCGGTGATGGCCGACGCGGTTGTGCTGGTGGTGCGCGCGGGCGTAACGCGCAAGCGGGCGATTCTGCGCGCGCGCGACCTGCTGTGGCGCATCAATGCCAAGATCGCCGGAGTGGTGGTCAATGACGTGGATATGAGACTGGAGAACTTCTACACGTATCGTTATGGGATGTACGGGTACCGCTACGGATATGGCTATTCTTACGCTCAGCCCTATTCCACTACTCCCGAGGAAGCTGAGGAAAAGGAGAAGAGCAAGTAAGATGGGTACGCGATTTGCATGCGCTGTAGCATTTTCCGGTGTCCTCCTTCTGTCGGGATCGTTTAGCGGAGCACAGCAGGCCTCGGGCGTGGTAGCCGCGATTGCGCCGGCGATCCCGATCGGAGCGGGCGACCTGATCGAGGTAACGGTATTCGGCCAGTCAGACCTTTCGGGGCGATTCCGGATCAATGAAAAGGGCGACGTTGTGATCCCGCTGCTGGGGCTGGTGCACATGGCAGGGATGACCGCGGATGATGCCGCCATAGACATCAACGCACGGTACATCCAGGCGCAGATTTTGAATGCGGGCCAACAGCACGTGACGGTATTCATCTCGGAGTACGCGACCCAGGGCATCCTGGTGAACGGCGAGGTCAAGACGCCTGGTGTTTTTCCCGCCCTGGGAGTACGGATGTTGAACGACTTATTGACGGCCGCTGGAGGGCTGACCCCCACCGCCAGCTCGAAGATTGTGATTACGCACAAAAGCGCGCCTGATAATCCGACCACGATTGAATACAACCCGGAGGCTGTTCCGCCGCTGGTTCCACAGGTGCAGATTCTTCCGGGCGACACGATCCTGGTTCCGCGCGCGGGCATCGTGTATATCGCGGGCAACGTGACCCGTTCGGGAGGCTATGTTCTCGATGGACAGCACTCGATGACGGTGGAGAAACTGATGGCGCTGGCGGGTTGGGGCGGGAGAGCGGCGGCGCTCGATCATGCGCACCTGGTGAGAACGCTGGGCAACGGAAGCCGCGAGGATGTGGAACTGAGCGTCAACCGCATCTTCAAGGGCAAGGCGCCGGATATCGTATTGAAGGACGGGGACATTGTGTGGATTCCCACCAGCCGCGGGAAGCTGGTGACAGAGCAGGCAATTAGTTCGGCTCTGGGCATCGGAACGAGCATTGCCATCTACCGTACGCAGTTCCAGTAACTCCGGATGCAGCCTTAGATATCCGCCACAGCTTACTAACTAATGTTTGCCTCTATGCCGTTATCCAGCCCACTTATCATTCACGTTGTCGCCCGCCTGAAGCCGGCGGAGTGCGGGGTAAGCGACTTCGCCCTGGCAATCGCTGCGCAATTGCAGAGGGAGTTCGGTGTCCGATCAGCTTTCGCGGTCGTCAACTCCAAGGAAGCATGCGAAGTGCCCTATCCTCGCGTGTATCGCTTGCAGCGAGAACTGCTGGAAGCATGCCAGGAGCTGAGTCAGGGCGAGCCCGCGACGCTGCTGCTTCACGTAAGCGGCTACGGATTTTCCAGGGATGGAGCGCCGACCGAGCTTGCGACAGCGATCGCGAGGGTCCGCGAGCACGGCGAATTCAAGATCGCGGTTTACTTTCACGAGTTGTTTGCAACCGGGATGCCGTGGCGGTCGGCATTCTGGCACTCGCGCCGCCAACAGCGGGCGGTGAGCCGAATCGCCCAGGACGCGGATGTTGTGGTAACCAATGTAGAACGTCACGCAGCCTGGTTGGAAGAAGTACCGGATAAGCGGACAAAGCTTCCGGTGTGGAAGCTCCCGGTGATTTCGAATGTAGGGGAATCTCAGTCGCTGACGGGGATGGAGTCGCGAATGCCGACACTGGCGGTATTTGGATTGCCGGCCTCCCGGCGCAAGTCTTACGGGCACCTTGGTTCGCTCGCCAGGCTGGTTAGAGCGCTGGGGGTCCGGGAGGTTTTTGACATCGGGCCGCCATTTGATGCGCCGGCGCATGTTCATGGAGTCCCCGTCAAACAACTGGGCGTGGTTCCGGCAGGCGAACTGGGGAATCTACTTTCCAGGATCCGGTTTGGATTTGCGACGACGCCGGCACCCTATTTAGCGAAATCGGGCGTCTTCGCGGGCTACTGTGCGCACGGGACGATCCCGGTGATTGCGGACCCTTTCGTCGGCACATTCGACGGTTTGAGCGACGGGTTGCAATTAATCAGTCCGAAGACGGTGGAAGCGGCCGGGGCTGGGGGATTCGACCGTTGCTCAACGGCAGCATGGACTTGGTACAGGCAACACTCCGTGGATGCTCATGCGGAGACGTACGCGAGAGTTTTGGGTCAGCTTTGGGCCAGCGCGGAAGCAAGCGCAGTGAGCAGCGTTGCAGGGGCTTAGTTCACAGGTGAATACAGTTCACAGCTGCTCTTCCTCCGTCGACGAGTCGGGCACAGCATTGCAAAAGCGCGAACGGATGGCTGTGCTGATGTCTCATCCCACGGGGAACCAGAATGTGCGAAATGCGTTGCGCGCGCTGTCAGAACGTGGAATGTTGGCCGAGTTCTGGACGGCGTTTGCATGGAATCCGCGATCGGCGTGGAACAAGTGGCTGCCGGAAACGATACGGCGCCAATGCGCGAGGCGTGTGTTCGAAGAGGCGCCGCGAGAACTGATGCACTGCGTACCGATGCGCGAACTGATCCGACTCGCGGCGCGATCCACGCCTGTGGAGGACCTGCTGTGCTCCCATGAACGCCCCTGTTCGGTGATTGGCGTTTATCGACACTTTGATGCCCGGGTGGCGCGGCGGCTCCGGAAGTCACAGGTGGATGCGGTGTACGCCTACGAGGGGGGCGCGTTACAGACCTTCCGCGAAGCGAGGCGACGCGGCATAACGACTATCTACGACTTGGCGAGCGGGCACTGGTATTGGGAACGGAATCTGCTGCGGGAAGAAGCGCTGCGTAGACCAAATCTGGCGAGCATCATTCCCAAACTCACGGACTCGGAGAGACACATGCGCGAAAAGGATGAGGAGTTGGCGCGCGCGGATGTTGTCATCGTCGCCAGTACTCATGTTCGCCGCACGCTTTCAGGCGTCGTAGATCCGGAGAGGATCAAGGTGGTTCCGTATGGAGCTCCCACGGTACGGGTCCGGCCGAAGGCTCGGGATGGGCGGGAGCCGCTGAAGGTATTGTTCGCCGGTGCGCTTCATCAGAGAAAGGGAATCGGCTATCTCCTAGAGGCGGTCTCGATGCTGCGACAGGATGTGGAATTGACGCTGATTGGTCAGCGCATTGCTTCGAATGCGATTGTGGACGCGGCATGCCAGCGCGCGCGCTGGTTCCCTACTCTTCCGCATGATCAGGTGCTGCAGGTTATGCTTCAATCTGATGTTCTGGTTCTTCCCTCCCTAAGCGAGGGTTTTGGGCTCGTGGTAACGGAAGCGCTCGCGTGCGGGGTGCCGGTGATCATTACGGCCAACGTAGGAGCCAGCGGCCTTGTTTCCGACGGGCGGGAAGGTTACGTGGTTCCAGTGCAATCTGCCGATTCGATTGCTCACCGGCTCAGCGTGCTGGATGGCGATCGCGATTTGCTGGCTGCAATGTCAGAGAACGCGCAAAAAACTGCCGCGCGACATACCTGGCAAGCCTATCGCCAATCCATCTCGGAGATTGTCGAGGCCGCGTCATGCCGTTGAAGTTACGCACCTCAGGTTGGCAGAGCTTTTGGAGAATGCCTCTGCTAAAGAAGCTCTTTTGGGCCTATTTTCTGCTCCTGATCTTCGAGGGGGCGCTCCGCAAGTGGATTCTGCCGCAGTTCTCCGCGCCCCTTTTGTTGGTACGCGACCCGATCGCAATCTTAATTATCTGGGAAGCTTATCGGTCGCGTAAGTGGCCCACAAAGTGGACTACCGCGCTCATACTTCTGAGTACATTGACTATCGGACTCGCGATTATTCAGGTGGTAACTGGGGTGGAGCCCTGGTTCGCCGCGCTGTACGGATTGCGCTCGTACCTGTTGCCATTCCCTGTAGCCTTCATCATGGCTCAAAACCTGGACACGGAAGATCTTCGCAAGTTCGCGGTTTGTATGCTTTGGCTTCTATTGCCTCTTACCGCGCTGGAAGTTATTCAGTACATTGCACCGGCTAGTTCAGTCTGGAATAAGGGGGCCTACGAAGGGACTGTTCAATTAGCTTCGGCAGGCGCCCATGTGAGGGCTTCAGCTACATTCAGCTACGTGAGCGGGCCTATGTGCTACATCCCAATCTGCGCAGCGTTTGTGTTTTTGGGCTTCTCTGATCCGAAGTTTGCCAAGCGGTGGTTGATCTGGACTGCAGCCGCTTGTCTGGTGTTATCGGTCCCTGTCACTGGAAGCCGAACGGTGGTATTCGAATTGGGCATTCTGATCGCGTTTGTGGGCATCGCGGCGCTGATGGGCGTGTCTCAATTGGCGAAGACAATTCAAGTCATCGTATTTCTGGGATTTGTTGCCCTGCTTGTATCGCGCTTGCCAGTGTTTGATGAAGCTACCCAGACATTGACTGAGAGATTCAATGAAGCAGCCTCTGCGGAGGGGAGCGCCGAAGAATCGTTGATCTTGAGGGCGATCAAGCCCATCACCGTATCGATCGCGGACGGCTTTTCCGCCGGCGGAAACTGGCTGGGGCAAGGCATGGGTTACGGATCCGCCGCAATTGCGCAACTTCTGACCGGATCATCGCTGGCGTTGGTGGGAGAAGAAGAGTTTCCTCGCGTTCTTGGCGAATTCGGGTTGCCATCCGGTTTGGCGTACATGATATTCCGTCTTTTGTTAGTGGGCTCTCTAGCATACGGCGGCGCAGTCCAGGCACGCGCTGGTCGACCACTGGCTTGGCTTCTCATACCGATTAATGTCAAACTGCTTCTCATGGGCCAAATGGAACAGCCGACGTTACAAGGGTTCATGGTCCTCAGTTTCGCTCTTACGAGTGTCGCAATAAGGATGCCGATCGGCGCCGTTGATTCGTTGCACACTCGGGCCCGTACCAACGTGCCACGGAGACTTCCGTCTCCTGGGACTGCGGTGTGAGTACGGAGGTTAGAGGTATGTTAGAGGAAAATGAGGCGAGTCAGAATACATATTGGAAGGAACCTGGATTTGCTACGAAGCCGGATGCTCGCAATGATAAGGTTGAGTTGACTCGTGGAGACTACCTAGAGAGCGTTCCACGTCCTCGAATCGTCGAGCGGCACGCAAGGCAAGTGGAGAACCGAGACAGAATTCCCCGCCGTGATTGGATTCTCATGCCCTTCCTCGGGCTATTTACAGTCACCTCTCTCTCGATGGCCCTCGAGTGGATCCCGCGAATAGCGTCTCCGCGTGCGACTGGGAACACAGCAACATGCGGTATCAATGATCCTTCGACAGGCGTCCGTGCAGTTCCGAATTGCAGCTACCGATCAACGGGGCTGGACGGATCACTTATTGAGTACGCCTTCAACAGCTGCGGCCATCGCGCAGGGATGGAGTGCGGTCCAAAACCTTCGGGCACTTATCGAATAGTCATGATCGGCTCTTCAATTGCGGAGGGTCTGTATGTTCAACGATCTAACTCCTTTGCTGCTCTTCTTCCTCTGGAGCTTTCGGAGCGCACCGGACGCAAGATCGAACTTTACAACGAAGGCATGATCTTTGGATTTTCACATTCCCAAACCCTCCGTTTTGATGACGCCCTAAGGCAGTCCCCGGATCTCCTCTTCTGGCCAATTAGCCCAGAGGATGTGCGATCTGCCTTGGAGCTTCTCCCTGACCACGACTCGCGTCAGGAAAGTAAGGCTGAGCGCCAGAAAAAGTTATGGCGACGCGCAAAAGCAATCCTTGATCCGAGGTCAACGATCGGGGCAGTCGGGGAGTTGTTCGATCGCACCGACGCAGCTATATGGCTCCGCAGTTTACTCTTCACGAGTGAGAACCAGTACCTGCGGTCGTATTTAATGCCGGGTAATGACTCGGCGGGTTTCCTCTTGACGGAACCCACTTCGGGATGGAAAGACAGGCTGGCGCAATTCGACACAGATGCGGCCAACATCGAGGGGCGGGCAAAGGCGGCGGGCGTTCCCTTCGTTGCAACGCTTCTGCCATTCCGAGAACAAGCGGCCATGATATCAATGGGAGAATGGCCGGGGGGATATGACCCGTATAAGCTCGACAACGAACTGCGATCCATCATTACAAGACATGGTGGAATATACGTGAGCGTTTTGGGAGACTTCCGCAACATACCTAACCCAGAGCGGCTTTACTTCCCGATCGATGGTCACCCCACGATCAGGGGACACGCAGTGATCTCCCATATTCTGGCCAAGGAACTTACTGGAAAGATCGTTCAAGCACTCTCATCTAATAAAGCGGCGCGTTGATAAGAGCGAACGCACTGCTCCGGGGGATCTCATTTTCAGCTGTGGCTGGAAGGGATCTATCAAAGGATCAGAGTTAAAGCTTGATACGCAGAAAATCGCAGATGACAGTCATAGCGAACAAACTCGAAGGGTTTCTTGTGAGGCTCACCACCGTGTGTGACTGTACCACAACTGAAGACCGCTCGCCCTTTTCTCCGAGACGGCTGATCTTGCTGGTTCTGTTCGTCGCTGTTGCGAGCCTTTCTGTTTCTTCCGTGTTGCCAGCACAGGAATCAGGTGATACTCAGCCCGCGCCCACGCAATCCGAGACATCGCAAATTCGCGAATCTCTGCAACAGCGGCTCGAGGCTCAACACCGTCAGAACTCCGGCAGTCCTGACCTGGCGGGCAAAAAATCGCCGAGCATGGGCTCTGCAAGTGTTTTTGGGTCGAGAGCCCACGTAGGTTCCTGGGGCGGGGGCAACGGTTCAAGCTGGGTCGCTGGGCAAGGCAGCTTCTCCTCGAACGCGCAGAGCGCCAACGGTATCCGGATCACAGGTAGCGCGCTGACCCCGGTAAGCCCCACGAACACGCCGAAACCAACATTGAAGCAGTCGCCGGAGCTCACACGAGCGATGTCCCGAGACAGCATGCCCACCACTCAGAAGCTGACGAGTCGTAGCGGCCTCGCACCCAGCCCCGCCGCATCGAAGAAGACTTCCGGCGTAAAGCCTCTCTCGAATCGTGGATTGCACGCGCCGCAATCGAGAAGCCTCAGTGATCGTTCCACGTCCGGCTTTGCTCCCGGGCACTCCCGAGCATCGACGGGGGGGCTGCCTACACCCAATCCGAAGTCTGCTTCCAAGAAGCCTAAGGAAGGCCGTTTGGGGCGTGCGCATTCAGAGCGCAACGGGGAGATCGAACACCGCGATTAATCTACGGATCGCATCGTGCTGTGCCGAATCCCGACGCCCTAGTAACTGGGAACTCGATAAGTCGTGCCAACCATCTTCTCCTAACACACTTAAAAACCTCGAACGCCACATGACCCTTCCAAGCGTTGCCATTGTGATCCCGACTAGAAATCGCCACGAAGCACTTATCAGGTGCATCGGGCGACTTATCCCCTATGTTCAGCAACACCCGGAGTGCCATTTCCTAATCTCAGATGATGGAGACGCCCCCAGCACTTCCGCGGTACTCCTGCAAGAGTTTGGGCCGATTCCGGTGACGCAAGGGCCGCGTCGCGGGCCGGCCGCGAACCGCAATCACGGAGCGCGATGCGCGACGGAAGATCTGGTCGTCTTCCTAGATGACGACTGCACTCCTGACCCTCAACTTATTGCGGCCTATCAACAGGCAGCCATTAGCAATCTTGAGGTTGGAGTATTCGAGGGGCGAATCAGCGCCGAGGGAGAAGTTACTACCTTTGCCGACGCGGCACCTTCCAATGAGACCGGGGGATATCTCTGGTCCTGCAACTTTGCGATTCGGCGCGAGTTATTCCTCCGGCTTGGAGGATTTGATGAGCGCTTTCCTTTCGCGGCTGTTGAAGATGTCGACTTCCACTTTCGCGTGAAGAATGAATCGAGCGTCCTCTTTCTCCCAGATGCTCGCGTTTGGCACAAGATGGAGCGGAAGCTCGGCTGGAAGGTCGTACAACATCACACGCTCTCGGTCCTGCTTTTTCTGCATATCCATGGACTGGAAGCAACGGGCAAGAGTCCTGTTTTTTTCTTGCGGATGGCGGTAAAAAGCCTGATCTATACCACGGCGAGGCATGTGCGGGCTGGAACCATCAAGTATCCGTCCTACTTGCTTTTTCGTGTCTGGTCTAATCTCCTTCTTGCTCTGATCACATTTTTTTGGAAGTCGCACGGCGCTCTTTCGCGATGGCTGTATCCTCCATGCTGCACTTCCTGCGAATCGATACACGCAGTGCTAGCCGCGCCGGAACAGCCGTGGCTGCCCTTGGGCCGAAGCCCGGAAAGCGTGTAAGGGAAACGCCCCGAACGGTTTTTCCTACCTGGTCATGCACGCGTTCGCGTCGCGAGGATTAGTTTTTGGGAATCAGAAGAAACTTGCTGGATTTTTCCGTGGCTTTGATGCGGGCCGCATACCCGATGCGGCGGGCGACAAAGCCAGTCAAGATCTTTGTCCTACGTAACAATGACCTGGGGGATGTTGCCGTCATAACTCCGCTGTTTCAAGCGCTGAAGAATCAGTTCCCGGACGCGCAGATCGTGGTCGGCGTCTGCACCGCCTCAAAAGATATCCTGAAACACAACCCGTATGTGTCTGAAGTTGCGGACTGCAACGCACCGTGGCATAATCACCGCTCGCCCGGCAAGAGCCTCACGGCAGCCCTCGGTTACATCTTCAGGTCACCTGAAGTTAAGAAGCTGCAAACCTACAAATTCGATATTGGGATCGACGTTCTCGGCAGTCCATTTGGGTCGATACTCATGATGCGGTTGAGGATCCCCATCAGGCTTGGAAGAAAGGGCTATGCTGGAGGACATACCGGCGCAACTGCGTATCTGGAGAATACGACCACCGAATCGGTGGCAAAGGGCGTTCTAGGTTTTGCGTCGTTACTGAGCCCCAACGCAAAGCTAGAGTCTGATACGAAACCGCAGCTTTTTCTTTCACCAGACGAAGTGGAGAAAGCACGGCATACCTGGCAGGAAATGGGATGGAACTGCGGCAAGAGCGGTCCCCGAATTGTCTTCGCACCCGGAGCGGGAGTGCCAGCCAAGCAATGGCCCGCGGAGCACTTTGCGGCGCTTGCGAAGCGACTTTCTCCACAGTTCTGCGGGTGTATTCTTGGCTCCCGCGAAGACTACGAGGCGGGAGAACTCATTCGTGAGGCCTCACGCGAGTGGACCAACAAGTGTGGCAGTGTCACAATTCGTGACTCAATGGCGCTCATCTCCCTCGCCGACCTGTTGGTTTGCAACTCCAGCTTTGTTATGCACGTTGCATCAGGTTTCAATAAGCCTTCAGTGGTCGTGCTCACCCGAATCCTGGATCCGACGATTCACAGGTTTTTCTGGGAAGTGGAGGGGCTCCATCACGCGCTCTATCCGGAAGGCGATGCGTCACACGTGTCAGTTGACGCCGTTGAGCAGGGTGTAAGGAAAGCCCTAGCGGCGGGTACCGGTTCGGCAGCAGTCCTTACCGCTCTTCAGGACGATGTTCGGTAGAATCGGCCCACGGCACTTGCCAACTTCAGGCTCGAGCGCTGCAAACGGACCTGTGCGGGACCGAATAACCGAAGGGGATGATCCGCGTAATTCCAGAAATGTTTGTCTGCTGTGGAAGGAGGACGTCCAGATAGTGCATCCCGGACGAATCGTTTCTTCCATGGCTTATTACCTTCCACAGCATGCGACATGGTGTAGCCAGCTGCCGCGAAATCCATTCCTTCGAGTCCGAGGATCGATAGCGGATCATCCGTAGTCATGAGGGCTGCGTTAAGCATGTCCTGGTCACCTACGAAGGCATCTTCGCGCGCTGCGAATTTCACCGCGTCGACCATCATACTTCTGGTCTGCACGAAGTGGTTGATAAGGGCTGCCCACACTTCGATTGTGCCCTGCAGAGAACGAGGCACCCCAACGAACCCGCTATTTACGTAATATTCGCTGGACCTAATCGGATCATATCCAGCCTCGTTCGCCAACCTGCGCCAGCCAGCTCGCCAGGGATGGCCGGACGGGACGAGCGGATAGCAAGCATCGAGGCAAAGGGCCAGCCCTTCCTTGAACCACCGCTCGAAGAAGTTCCAACTGCCGTGCACCGTGATGTCAGCATCGAAAAATACAGCACCACCGGCGTCCGGAGCTGCTTCGTTCAGCACATGCAGCAGGAAGCGGGGCTTATCGAGACTCAGGTTGCGACCTGTTGGCCATTCGATTAGCTGAACCTGGAAGTCGTCCCGAACATGCAAGAAATGATTCCCGCCGTCACGAACAGCGCCGGATGCCCATGGCGGGAGTGGCGGCACGTAGCCAACGCACATTGTTCCGCGAAAGCCATTACGATATAGAGAATTGGCCAAACATCCGGCACCCAAATGATAGTGGCCACTATAGAGCGTGCATGGGATAAATCCAGTAGATACATCTGGGATAGGCCGAACCATTGCGCCGAGTCTAGCAGCGCATGACGCGCTTGTCCAGCTACTCTTCGCAGCCACGATATCACATTGGTTGACCTTTTACCTGCGCCTAAGATGCGACCATTCAACGTCGTGGCCGACTCTGTGACTTATCCACGTTTTCGGAGAATCATATTATGCGTGTAGCAATTGCCTGTTGCGGGCTGGAACATGTTCGTCGGGGGTTTGAGTCAGCCGCACGGGAATTATTCAATGCCTTGTCCGGCCAGGTCGATGTGATTCTCTTCAAGGGGTCAGGACCGCGCAAGACAAATGAGATCGTAGTGCCCTGCCTGCGCCGCGATTTTCTTATGCGATTCATGAATCCTCAGCGAGCTTTCTATTGGGAACAGATAACATTCGCCATCGGTCTTCTTCCCTATCTATTCTTCAAGAAAATCGATGTCGTGCACTTCAGCGAGGGCAATCTTGGAAACGCGTTAACGCGTTTCCTTCGCTGGACGAGATCTCCGATCAAGCTATTACTTTGGAATGGCGGTCCTCTAAGTCCCCAACACTTCAAGCGGGACTTATTCATTCAGCAGGTGTCTCAGGAGGGTCTTGATCTAGCATTAGAGTACGGGATAGAACCGGCACGGATGCACCTGATACCGTACGGACTTGCTCCAGAGACACTAGTCATTGATGCGCCTCGAGAGGCAGCGAGGCGGCGGCTCGGATTTCCCGAAGATGCGTTCCTGGTTCTTTCGCTCGCGGCGCTGAACAAAGAACATAAGAGGCTTGACTATTTGATTCAAGAGGTAGCCGAGGCGGGAGATAAGTCACTTTTCTTATGCATGGCGGGAGAACCGAGCAATGAGACCGAGGAATTGAAAGAACTGGCCCAGACACTCTTGCCGGGCCGTCACCGATTTATGACGGTGCCCAGGGAGCGCGTCCCGGAGTTGCTGGCATCAGCCGATCTTTTCGTACACGCGGCTCTGGCGGAGGGATTTGGGATGGTACTTCTGGAAGCATGCGCGGCGGGAGTGCCGCTCGTCTGCGCGGACAAGCCGCACTTCCGCTGGGTTTTGGGAGACGCAGCGCTCTACATCGATATGACAGCGGCTGGCGCGCTCTCGTCTACCATCCGACGGCTGGCCAACGACCAAGAACTGCTTGCGCGACAGAGTAAACTGGGAGTTGCCCGAGTCGATGGATATTTCAGCTGGAAAGTGCTTCTTCCGCAGTATCTCGAGATGTATGAAGTCGTATGCAAATCCTAAACTAAGGGAGGGAGCACTTTGTTGCGAACATGCGATCCGATTAGGAGCTGGTACGAATGAAGAGCTTGATCTCTCGGATTCTAGACAAGGTCCTCTCCTGGCACGAATCATATAAGAAAGAAAACCTCAAATCATCGCTTGGCTCCTGTGGCGCTCGCGTTTGGCTTGGTCATGAGGTAATCATCTGGAGCACCGACAACGTTATTCTCGAAGATGACGTCGCGATTAACAGTTTTACTCATGTCTTCGGCGCCGGCGGTGTGCGTATTGGAGCGCGTACGCTCATATCCGCGTGCTGCTCCATCTCTTCGGTGACTCATCCCGAGCCGGTGGCTGAGCGGAGAATCGGAATCGAGCTGCCAGTGGTAATTGAAGAAGACTGCTGGCTTGGAACGGGAGCGATCGTGCTTCCGGGTGTACGAATCGGCAAGGGTAGCATCGTTGCGGCTGGAGCCGTTGTCACAAAAGACATCCCTCCCCTTTCGGTTGCGATGGGAGTTCCCGCCCGCGTTGTTCGCCAAATCAGGACATAGAAGCGCTAAATGACATATACAATCTTTTCCCGGATAAGCCGTCGCGTTTCCACCTTTGTTGGGGGCCAAAGTTCGGTTCAGCTATTGAATGCCGTAACTGGCCTCTTACTCCTGCGCCTGCTTTCTAAGCCGGAGTTTGCGATCTACTCCATTGCGCTGGGGCTGCAGGGAACCATCGCGATCCTCACGGATCTTGGCTTCGGGGGGGCCATTGGCGGTCTGGTAGGGACTCGCTATCGGGACAGGCGGGTTTTGGGGAGCTATATCGGAGCAGCCAGTTACATAAGGCGCATCTTGATGCTCATTGTCAGTGTGATTGCTGTGATCTCCGTTGCCGCGCTTCGAAACGTGCCCATCGAAGGCCACAGCAGCAAAGAAGTCGTCTTTCTTGCGTGCGCAGTGTTGGTGACCGTGCAGTTTCAGGCATGGGCTTCGTACTATGAGGTGCCGCTACTTTTGAACAACCGGCTCGTCTCCTACTACAGCCCGCAAATTGCTGCAGCGGTTGTTCGCCTGGCCAGCGCTCTCGTATTGTTCTACCTGCACCTGATTACATCGACGACGATGGTGCTTGCCAATACTTTGAGCATCGTATTGATGGGTCTGTCGTACCGGTACCTCTCACGGCCATGGATTGAAGTACCAAAGGCGCTCCCACGGGAGCAGGCCAAGGAAATGATTCGCTTTCTGCTGCCTCTTGTTCCCGGCTCCGTGTACCAGGCTTTACAGGGACAGGTCTCATTATTTCTGATCACGGTGTTCGGACATGTCGGACAGATTGCGGAGGTGGCAGCGGCGGGTAGAATTGGCCAACTGTTCCTACTTCTCAACTCCTCGAACAATGTGCTTGTCGGACCATTTTTTGCAAAGACGCCGCGTTCCCTTTTCCCGCGTCGGTATCTTTATTCACTTTGCGCTTTCGGCGCCGTTGCCGCCCTCGTGGCACTCTCGGCGTACGAGGCTCCCGGACTTTATCTTCTATTGCTCGGAGCGAAATACCGGGACTTGACCGCACAGGTGCAACTGGTTGTCTATGCATCGGCGATCGCGTACTTTGCAGGCGCAATGTGGGCGGTAGCCGTGGCCCGGAAGTGGATATTCTGGTGGAGTGGGTCGTTGCAAATCGTGCTGCTGACCGCGATACAGATCGTTTGCGCTTTAACGCTGCCTTTGAATACGTCCGAAGGAGTTCTCATGATGGGCATCTTCACTGCCTTGGGCGCCCTGCTCGTGCAGGTCGTTCATGTGGCTCAGGGCATGTTCGCGCACGCTAGAATGCAAGAGACGGAAGCGGTGCCCTCGTAGAGTCCGCTGCCGATTGCCGATGAAGAGGTCGGAATGCTGGTTGAGAGTTTGAGAGATGCGGTTCTCGAGGCGAATCTGGAGATTCAGCGCCAGGGACTTGTACTGTACACGTTCGGCAATGCCAGCGGTATTGATCGTCAGCAGGGCCTGGTTGCCATCAAGCCCAGCGGAGTGCCCTATGAGAAGCTCAAAGCGTCGGATCTGGTCATTACCGACCTGGATGGCAAAGTCGTCGAGGGCACGCTCAATCCCTCCTCTGACCTGGCGACTCACCTGCTGCTCTATCGCGAGTTTCCGACCATAGGCGGTGTCGTGCACACTCACTCGGAGTTCGGGACGTCGTGGGCCCAGGCCGGGCTGCCGATTCCCTGCTATGGCACGACGCACGCGGACTATTTCCGCGGCGACATTCCGGTAACGCCGCCGCTCACCGATGAGCAGATCGAGACCGCCTACGAATTGAACACGGGCAAAGTGATCGTCGAGCGATTCCGCTCTCTTGACCCGCTCGCAACTCCAGGCGTGCTAGTGGCCGGACATGCGCCATTTGCCTGGGGGCGGACCGCGGCGGCGGCCGCACACAACGCCGTGGTGCTCGAGTACATAGCACGCATGGCCTTCCGCGGCATTCTGATCAACCCGCAAATGACGCAGGTTTCAGCGGCGCTGCAGCGGAAGCATTACGAACGCAAACACGGACCCAAGGCCACCTACGGACAGCGCTGACGGGTTCTCCAGGATGGAAGTGAAGCCGCTCTCATGAGCGGCTTTTGCATTTTGGCCTGTATCTTTGCTCCGATTAACTGCGACAGCTCGGCTCGAAACAAGTTCATCCGGCATGAGATCTTTTGAAGTGAGCCAGAGTCAGGCTCCGGAGCGCGCGGAGGGGCGCGGACTGGTCGGTGGCACGCCACGCCATGCATAACTCGATTGCGGGCGGCGAAGGGATCATTGCACGCCACGTGACCTGGGCACGATAACGGCGAAAGTTCCCAGGGAGAATGGCGATTCCGATTCCCGCGGCTACGAAATCGAGAATCATCTGTGCTCGATCACATTGCTTGACGATGCTCGGTTCAATGCCAGCGGATCGCAACGTGCGAAGCAACATATCGCGAGTTGCAGGCGCTGACGAGCGGGTGAACATAATGAAGGATTCCTTTGACAACTCCGACGCCCGCACCCTACTTTCCCTGACGAAGCGATGATCCGAGGGGACAGCAAGCTGGAGGGGAACATCCGAGATGATGGCGAAGGCAAGTTCGTTTATGGACTGCACTTCTTCTTTCGCTACGAACCCCAAATCAATCTCGTGGTTTAGAAGGGCGTCGATCTGAGATCGAGGGACCAACTCGAAGAGATCGACCTCAACCAGTGGGAACCTCGGTCGAAACGCACGCATCACCTGAGGCAGAAACGTGCCGCCGAGGGGGCTGAGAAAGCCGACCTTCACCGATCCTGCTCCGCCCTGAGCGGTCGCCCGGGCGATGCGAGCGGCTCGTTGCGCATGCAGGAGTATATTTTTCGCCTCTTTGAAGAAGTATTGGCCCGCGGCAGTCAATTTTAGTTTCTTTGCCTTGCGGTCAAACAGCAGCGCACCCACGGCGGCTTCAAGGTCGCGGATTTGCCTGCTGAGCGGCGGCTGCGAGAGCTTGAGCCGGGCGGCGGCCCGAGTCATGTTCAGTTCTTCTGCGACGGTGACAAAGTACCGCAAGTGACGAAGTTCCATGGTGAGAGTAGGCTAATGCATTTGCGCTCCGCCTTCTTAACATAGCGGAAGCGTTGGAGTGGTTTCGATACCTTTTGGGTATGGTTGCGGTATCCAGCAGGTATTTGGAAGAGGTTCTCAGAGAGCGTAGTCTGCAGGTAGGCGTGATGGCCCGCACCGAGATGGAGTGGATGTTTCCGCAGTCCGATGCGGAGCAGCACATTGCGTAAGAGGGATCATGGCGGCAACGAACCCTGGAGGGCATGGAACAACCGACACCGATGTATTAATCGTGGGAGCTGGTCCGGTGGGACTGTTTCTTGCGAATGAATGTGCGCGCCGCGGCATGAGATATCGGGTGATCGAAATGCGCGCGGGCCAATCAGAATACTCAAAAGCGCTGGCGATCTTCCCACGCACGCTCGAGGTGTTCAACATGTCCGGCCTCGTTCAGCCGTTTTTGAGAATAGGCAATCGTGTTGACTCGGTCGCCTTCATGACGCGGGAGGAAACGCTGGCGCGGATGGCATTCGAGCCTGAGGGAACGCCGTACCCCTTTGTGGCAATGGTGCCCCAGGACGTAACGGAGAAGATCCTCGTTGCCGAGTTGCGCCGCAGGGGCGGTGAAGTCGAATACGAGACGACGTTCATCTCCGCCGCGGAACACGATGGGTACGTCAGCGCCACTCTCGAGAGAAGGGGCGAGCGGGTTCAAGTTACGGCGAAGTTCCTGGTTGGCTGCGATGGGGCACACAGCGCCGTTCGGCATCTGCTACATCTGCCGTTCGAGGGCGGCCAGTACGACGGGGCTTTCATGCTGGCCGACGTGGATACCAATGAAGTTCTCCCGGCAAATGAGCTGCATCTTTGTCCAAGCGAGTTTGGACCGCTGGCGATTTTCCCGATGAGCGCAACTCGGCGGAGGTTAGTGGCCACCGTGGATGTGATGGGAGACGGTGCTCCCTCCCTTGAGCTTGTCCGGGAAGTCGTGGCCCAACGAGCTCCGGCGGGATTCGAGGCTCAAGGACTTCACTGGAGTAGCTACTTCCGCATCCACCACCGGCATGTGGGGCGTATGCACGTGGGTCGCATCTTCATTGCCGGAGACGCGGCGCACATTCACAGTCCCTTTGGGGGCCAGGGAATGAATACCGGCCTCCAGGATGTGTGGAATCTCTGCTGGAAGTTGCAGCTGGCTGTGAGCGGCCGCGGCAGTCAGGAGCTTTTGGAGAGCTATTCAGCGGAGCGCTGTCCCGTCATCAAGGGAGTGATCGAAACTACGCATCGTATCACCCAGGCCATGGGAACCAAGAGCAGCCTGGCGCAGGCAATCAGGCGAACCGTCATTCCTCTTCTCTCGCACGTAAGCGCTTTTGAGAGAGGTTTTGTGGAGAACCTCTCGGAGTTGGGCATCGCCTATAGCGGAAGTCCTATCGTGGAGGGAGGCGGGGCGCGATTTTGGGATGATTCTCTAGGAGGCGGGCAGAATATCAAGGATCGATTTCTGCTGTTTGTGCCTCTTGACGCGAACGACTCAATCCGGAAGAGGGCCGCTGCATTCCGTGATTCGTTTCCCGACCTCCTGGAACTGCGATATGCGCGAACGGTCCATCTCACCCTCGTCCGGCCCGACGGTTATACGGCCTGCGGCGGCAAGGCGAGCGATTCGGCACGCGTTTTGGAATCGATGTATCAACTGATGACCCGTCAGGCTCGAAGCTGAACCATCAAGCCTTTCACGCGGAGCCCGATCTATCTCAGCCGGACCCGTGCCATACGCCCGGCCTGTTCTGGTACCTTGCCTTAACAGGGAGGGTATCTTGAGCAGGACCTTCGACTCCATCGTTATTGGCTCAGGGCAGGCCGGCCCTTTTCTGGCTGCCCGCCTGGCCGGCGCAGGGCAATCCGTAGCGCTAATCGAACGTAAGGTGCTGGGCGGAACATGCGTCAATACCGGTTGCACCCCCACCAAAGCAATGGTGGCAAGCGCCAAGGTGGCGCACATGGCCCGGAAAGCTGCAGATTTCGGAGTCCATCTTCCTGGCGAGTTGCAAGTTTCTCTTGCCGATATAAAGTCGCGGGCAGAGAAGATTGTCCAAGACTCCCGGGACAGTGTAATGAAGCTGCTAACCAAAGCGGGGTGCACCCTCATCTTTGGGCAAGCGCGATTCGTCTCCACACACGAGGTCCAAGTCGGAGAGGAAATCTTTCGCGGAGACCGGATCTTCATCAATGTGGGAGGGCGAGCGGCGACTCCAAAGCTGCCAGGACTGGAGGGGATAAGCTATTTGACCAACTCTTCCCTTCTCCAATTGTCAGAGCTTCCGCAGCACCTGGTTGTCGTGGGCGGTGGCGCCGTGGGGGTGGAGTTCGCGCAGATGTTCCGTCGCTTCGGCAGCGAGGTGACCCTGGTGGAGATGAAGCCTCGCCTGATGCAGCACGAGGACGGGTCGGCTTCGGAGTTGGTGGCCCAACTGCTTCAGCAGGAGGGGGTCCGACTTCGTCTGAACGCGAAGTGTCTGTCCTTTTCCAAGCGCGCGGACGAGATCGCTGTGCATGTTGATTGCAACGACGGGGACGAAGTCGTTCGCGGTTCTCATGTACTGCTGGCGATGGGTCGAGTTCCGAATACGGACGACCTGGGGCTCCCAGCGGCAGGGATAGACGCCGATCCCTCCGGCTACATCCCGGTGGACGAACAGTTGCGCACAAGCGTACC
This sequence comes from Acidobacteria bacterium AB60, assembly GCA_008682415.1. Classification (GTDB taxonomy): domain Bacteria; phylum Acidobacteriota; class Terriglobia; order Terriglobales; family Acidobacteriaceae; genus Telmatobacter. Next base: position 1,270,717 of record VANK01000001.1, read on the forward strand.
TCATATCTGGGCGTTGGGCGATTGCAACGGGCGGGGCGGATTCACTCATACGGCCTACAATGACTTTGAGATTGTCGCCGGGAATCTTCTGGAAGGTGGAGAGCGGCGGGTAACCGATCGAATTGCTGCACGCGCGACCTACACTGATCCTCCGCTGGCGCAGGTTGGGATGACGGAGGAAGAAGCGCGCGCAACCGGAAGAGACCTTCTGATTGCGACTCGTCCGATGTCGTCAGTGTCCCGAGCTATCGAAAAGGGTGAAACGTTCGGTCTGATGAAAGCGATTGTCGATGCGCGGACCAAACTTATCCTGGGCGCAATGATTTTTGGCGTCGGGGGAGATGAGGCGATTCATTCCGTTCTTGATATCATGTACGCAGAAAAGCCTTACACCACGATCACCCACGCGGTTCACATTCATCCCACGGTAGCGGAGCTGATTCCGACGCTGCTCGGTTCACTTCAGCCCGCGAACTGATTTCGCGGCATCTGCTCTTTATCCGGCGCTCTTGGCGCCCGCTACGCAGCGATTTCATCGGGTGGCCGCGAGGAGCCGGAGCAATTCCTTCAGCGGCGTGCAGTTCAGCACATCGTTTTTGCTGAGAGACGCCCGCCGCGCCTGCTCGATGCCGTATTGGATCGTGGCATATTCGGCCGTGCTGTGCGAGTCGGTCGAAATCGCAATCTTAATTCCCGCCTCGCGGACGATTCTCACGATCTCCGCCGAGATGTCAAGGCGGTCCGGGCTGGAGTTCAGCTCGAAGAAGCAGCCTCTCTCCCTGGCGTGCTCGATCACTCGCTCAAAATCCAGTTCGTAGCCGGGCCGCTTCAAGAGCAGGCGTCCGGTGGCGTGGCCGAGAATCGTGAAATAAGGATTGTCCATTGCACGCAAAACGCGATTCGTCTGCTGCTCCCGGCTTAAAGAAAACCGTGAGTGAATAGAGCAGACCGTCATATCCAATTCTCGTAAGATCACGTCGGGAAGATCCAACGAGCCGTCCGCCAGGATGTCCACCTCTGCGGACTTAAGCACCCGAAAGGAGGACAACTCGGCATTGAGCCTGTCGATCGCCCGCAACTGTACCCGAAGATCCTCAAGGGACTGGCCATTCGCTATCTTGAGGCTGGGGGAGTGGTCGGTGATGGCGAGATACTCGTAGCCCAGTCTCTGGGCGGCGCTGGCCATCTCCAGCAACGAGTCGGCTCCATCACTTGCTGTTGTATGAGCGTGGAGGTCGCCGCGAACTTCTTGCTGCGTCACCAATTCAGGTATGGCTGCCTTGCGCGATCGGCTCACCTCATCGAGCCCTTCGCGAAGTTCTGGAGGAATATATTGCAGCCGGAATCGTTTGTAGAAGGCCTCTTCGCTCGCGAAGGAGCTCTCGGCGTCCAAGCCTTTCAGGCTACCCGAGATGCGGGTCAGCTTACGTAGGTGCGCACGGGATCCGGTTGTCCGAATGAGCGCTATACCCCAGTTCCTCTTGGTGGCGCACTCGAGGCACAGAAATGGCCCGGAGGCCAGCGCATACCTGGCAGTGATCGACGATGATTCCAGAAGAGGCGTGCGGCCCCCGTACCGTTTCACCGTCTCGACGACCTTGGGGAAGTCGCGAGCCTGTACCAGGAAATCGAGGCTTTCTATGGTTTCCACCCGCCGGCGATAGGCGCCGACGGCTTCTACTCGTTCGACCCCGGCTCGAGTCAGAAGAAAGTTCTCGATCGACTTCCGAAGCTGGTGCGCGTGATAAAGCAGGATGGACTGTGTCTCGACCAGACCGAAGCGAACGTGCTGCGCCATCCGCTGGCCAAACGTTTGCTGGATCTCGCCGCTTTCAAGGGAAGAACGCAGCGCTTGCACGTCGGAGATGCCGAGCTTCTTGTAGATCCGCAGCACGCGTACGGGATCGAGCCGCGGGTAGGTGCTGAGTTCCGCCAACTCGGGGCTGACCTGTGAACGCAGCCTCTCCAGGGTCTTCAACGTACCGGTCTCGACAATTTCACGGACAGCGGCACTGATCCCTTCGCCGATGCCGGCGTAGCCGCGCAGTTCGGCGCCGCTCCGAACCAGGTCGTCAATGCTCTCTCCCAGCCCGCGAATCAGTCCGGCCGCGCGCCGGTACGCGCGCACCTTGTAGGGATTCGCCTTTTCCAGTGTGAGCAACTGGGCAAGAGAGGCGAGGCAGTCGGCGATTTCAGCATTACTGAGGACGCGAAGCTCCGCGTTTTGCGCCACGACTGATTGGATGCGTCCATCGGTCAAGGCCGTATGTGTCCTTGTCGCGATTGAAAATGGGGCGGGCCGAGAGCTGGAAGAACCTAGAAAATTCGAGATCCGGATCGCCCCGCTTGCATCCAGGCAGCGCGCATGAAATCATCGCCCCGTCCAGTTATGTGCCTGCGTGCGCTCGCTCTCTTCACCATTTCCGTTCTGACGATACCGACCGCCTTGGCGCAGGCCATCGATTTCGGTGCAGGCCGCGAACCCGTGGTTCTGCTTACGGGTCCGTGGCGGTTCAACGCGGGAGACGACCCGGGGTGGGCGGCTGCGGATTTCGACGACTCGCGATGGTCGCTCCTTGCGGCTGGCCAATCCTGGTCCGAGCAGGGCTATAGCGGGTATGGGGGGGTCGGCTGGTACCGCCTGCGAGTGGATCTGCCTCCGAACCCAACAGCTCTTGCCCTGTACTTGCCCTATGTTGACAGCAGCTGCCAAGTCTTTGCGAATGGGCGGCTCATCGGCAGCATAGGTTCGCTGCCTCCAGCGCCGCGCTTCATCATCCAGTACAACTCGCTTTTCTCGATACCACCGGGGGACATACCCGTGGGGCGGCCGCTGGAACTTGCAATTCGGGTCTGGCTCAACCCAGCGTTCGCGGGCTCGGCTGCCGGAGGGCTCGTGACACTTCCCCAGCTGGGAGACGCGGCCTTCCTCGACAACTGGCGCAAGCTCCAGATTCATGACCGGTTCTGGCGCTCTGCCGCCCGAGAGGCCGATGTAGGAATAAATCTCTTTACCGCACTCGCCGGCATCGGGCTCTTCCTCCTTCGCCGGCGGGAGCGGGAGTACCTTTGGTGGGGTATCAGCCAGTTATTTTGGGCTGCCTTCGCCGGGATTAGCCTGTACGCGAGCTTTTACCCCACGCACTATACAACAGCCATCATCGCCTCGGAAGTGGTGGATTTCCTCGCCTACTTTCTCCAGTTTGTCTTCTACATCGTATTTCTGCATCAGCGGCCTACCGGGCTGTTCTGGACCGCGGCGCTGGCGACCCTCGGCGCGCGTATGGTCGATCTCGGGCTAAATTTTGGCCTGCTAAGGACCAACGGGGGGCCTCCATTGAGTTCGATGCTCAGCGTTTTGGCGCAGGGCTGCGTTGTCGGCATCCTCGTAATTGGCGAGCATCGCCGGGAGCGCGACGTTGCCTTTCTCCTGATCCCGAACTCAGTGATGCTTGCTTGCGACGCGTTGCAGACACTCGCGTCGCTCCCTCAGCTTTATGCGCAGCCCTGGGCTGGGTGGATGCGCGGGTTCCTCTCGCGACTCGTGACCTGGCCGTTTTCGCTGAGCGCATTTCAACTCGTCGGCGATCTGGAGATGCTTGCGGTTCTGGTGATTCTGGTTCGCCGCTACGCCCGATCGCGCCAGGATGAAGAGCGCCTCGAATCCGAGTTGGAAGCCGCGCGCGCCGTGCAAAAGGTGCTGATCCCCAACGAGATCCCGGCGATACCCGGATTCTCTGTGGAAACGGTCTATCAGCCGGCCGCTCAAGTGGGCGGCGATTTCTTCCAGATTATTCCACTCCCGGCGGGTGGAGCGCTCATCGCCATTGGCGATGTCAGCGGCAAGGGTATGCCGGCAGCCATGACGGTCTCGCTGCTTGTGGGCACCCTGCGCACGCTGGCGCACTATACGCACTCCCCGGGCGAAATCCTTACGTCGATGAATCGCCGAATGCTCGCACGGAGCCAGGGCGGTTTCACCACCTGCCTGGTGCTTCGCCTGGACAACGACAGAACGCTCACCCTGGCAAATGCAGGGCACATCGCGCCCTACCTGGATGGCCGGGAGATTGAAATCGAGAACGGGCTGCCTTTGGGGCTGGCGGAATCGGGTGAGTATCGCGAGACAATGCTTGCCCTCCAGGATCAGAACCAGCTCACCCTTCTTACCGATGGCGTAGTTGAGGCACGCAGACCCGGTGGCGAGCTTCTCGGCTTTGAACGCACCCGCGCCCTGTCCACGCAGCGGGCCCGCGAGGTGGCGCAAGCAGCGCAGTCGTTCGGACAGGAAGACGACATCACTGTGCTCACGCTTTCTGTCGCCTCGGCCCCGATACCTGCCTAGCCCACAGGTCTCCAGGGCGGTGCGATTCTATCGCCCGAGAGGATCAGGGCGTCTCCAAACAAGGTTTACGAAGGTGGCACTCCGAGGGGCTGAAGGTGGCCCTCTCTCGTTGAGACACCGGATCCCGTCCAAGGACAATTTTCGCTTTCCGTACAGCGTGTGCGAGTGCCCGGGAAAAGGCGCGGCGAATGCCATCCGGCGTGCTCTGAGCTCACTGGCCTGCACGCAATGCAAGAATCAAGAAGCATAGTTTACTCATGCACGGGTTGCTCTCAAGGTCCGGTCCGATGGGGAGGAGAATTGAGTGCGTTTTCTTGCTGATTTGGCATTATTCGTCGAAGTCGCCAATACGCGCAATTTCGGAAAAGCCGCCGCGGCACTGGGAATGCCGCTATCGACGCTCTCGCGGCGGATCAGCGCCCTGGAACGCGAATTGGGTTTTCAGCTCATCCACCGCTCTTCGCGGACATTCAGCCTGACCGACGCAGGAAGGACCTGCTACGAGCAATCCAAGTCGCTGGTTGCCGAAGCAAAGCGCATCCAGGAGGGCGTGGCGGGCATGGCCTCCAAGACATCAGGGCACATCCGCGTGGGGGTGCCGTTCGATCTCGCTCAGACCATTTTCGTTCCACTCTTCGCGCGATCCATCCTGGCGAACCCGGGATCTTCGATTGAGGTTGTTTCGATCAGCGGCCATCCGAATCTGCTCACCGAGAGCCTGGATCTGGCGATCTGGGTAGGACACCAATTACGCCTGCCCGACTCCTCGTTTTGGTCTCGCCGGATCGGAACCTTTGAGCGTCGCCTGTTCGCCTCGAAGGAATTTCTGGCCAGTCATAGAACGATTCAAGAACCACAGCAGCTGGCCGAGCAGCCGTGCATTTGCCTGGTGCATGGCGAGCCGCTGAGCCAGTGGGAGCTGCATCGCGGCAGGGAACACAGATCGGTCAAGGTGGACGGATCCGCCACGCGAACTCCGTCGGAATGCTCGCAAGATTCGCAAGGGAAGGAATGGGCATCGCCCTGCTACCGGATTTTCTTGCTGCGCATCCAGGATTCGGGGCGGGGCTGACTCGGGTTCTTCCCGATTGGGAGGCGACGCCCGCGCATCTATTTGCCGTTACGCCCTCTGAATTGCAGCCCGAGCGCATTCGCAAGCTGGTGTCTTTCATGAAAGAAAACTTCCGTGTGGCGTTGAGCGAGGCAACCGAGACCAAGCACTAGCACGGGCACGACCAGGAGCCATCGCAGGTTACCGGCCTCCGTTCCACAAATGAAATGCTGCTTTCCATCAAAGGTTGATTCGCGCCACTAGACCGGGGCGTCTCTTGTGTCGTACCGGCCGCGATTCGGCGGCACAAGGGAGACGCAAATGAAGATTCTCGTTACAGGGGCGACCGGCAACATAGGCGGAGAGGTTGTCAAGAACCTGCACAATCGTGGCGCACAGGTCCGGGCGCTGATCCGCAAACCGGAATCGGTCAAATTGCCTGCCGGTGTCGAGGTGGTCGCCGGAGACCTGACCGATCCCGCGTCCATCCGCGCCGCGATCCAAGGGGTTGACAAGCTGTTTTTGTTGAACGCTGTGGTTGCTGATGAACTGACACAGGCACTTATCACCTACGGAATCGCAAAGCGCACTGGCATCAAACAGATCACCTATCTCTCGGTCTATAAAGCTGAACGATTCCGGGACGTGCCCCACTTTGCCTCTAAGGTAGCAATTGAGAACGCCCTGCATGAGTTCGGCATTCCTTTTACGATCCTCCGGCCCGCCTACTTCTTCCAGAATGACCTCACGCTTAAACCAGTGCTGGAACAGATGGGGATCTATCCGATGCCCATCGGCACGGCCGGAATTTCCGCGATCGACTCGCGCGACGTTGCCGAAGCCGCCTCGATAACCCTCACGGAGCGCGGCCATGAAGGTCACACTTACGACTTGGTGAGTTCCTCACAGATCACCGGACCCGGGAATGCTGCATTGTGGAGCAACGCCTTGGGAAGGCCGGTGAACTACACGGGACACGATTTCGATGCTTGGGAAAAGCAGATGAGCGGCCAATTGCCCGGCTGGATGGCCTACGACATGCGTACCATGCTGGAGGGCTACGTGGAACGCGGATTCGCATCAACCGAATCTGACGTACAACGCGCGACAAGGCTGCTTGGCCACGCGCCTCGCACGTATGAAGCATTTGTGCAGGAGACCGCCGCGAGCTGGTCCAGCAACGAGCAGCGTTGATCAACATTTTTTCGAGACTCGAAGGAGGAAAGTATGAAAGCACTACGCATCAATGACTACGGAGCACCCCTGCACGTCGACGAAGTACCGGTTCCGTCCCCCGCGCGCGGACAGGTACTGGTTGAAAACCACTTCACCAGCATGAACGGGGTGGACCCGGGCCGTGGACTGGGCTATCTGCGGCAGGTCTTTCAACTGCAGTTCCCCTGGACTCCGGGAGGAGACGTGGCGGGGCGCGTAGCCGCCGTCGGTGACGGCGTGACAGGCTTCAAGGTCGGCGACGAGGTTTTCGGGTACACGAGAGAAGCCGGTGCCTATGCCGAATTTGTGCTGGTCAATGGCGCGAATCTGGCGCACCGTCCCGCATCCATCACCGAGGAGCAGGCGGCTGCGACCGCGCTTGTGAGTCAAACGGCAACACAGATGCTAGAACTCTCAAAGATCAAGCCAGGACAGACTTTGCTCATTCTTGGCGCCTCGGGCGGCGTTGGGTCCCTGGCGGTGCAGCTGGCGTATAACGCGGGAGTTCACGTGATCGCAACAGCTCGGTCGAGCAAGGCTGCCGCCCTGCAGCAGCTAGGCGCGGAGCGTGTGATCGACCTTGCGCAGCAGCGATTGGAGGATCTTCCGAAGGTCGACGCTGTGCTGAATCTGATTGGTGGGGACACCGTGCTGCCCTCTTACGCACTGGTGAAAAAGGGCGGTGTCGCCGTCACCTCCAATCGGCCACCGATTGCTGAGGAAGCAGCCCATCTTGAGATTCAGCCCGCATTTGTGGAAACCAACGTGACTACGGAAGGGCTGAACGGGTTCGTCAAGCTGGTCACGCAAGGGAAGGTCAAGCCGCAGATTGCCGCCGTGACCACGCTTTGGTCTCCCGAGACTTTGTGGGACAAGCATGAAACGGAAAAGATCGGAAAGATCGTGTTCTCGGTACGTTCCTAATCCGCGATCGCCGGGAGCAAACCTCCCGGCGCGCACGGGACTCGCGAACGGATGTAGATTGGAGAGAAGTTACCCATGTCAGAGAATCGCGTCGCCCTCGTAACGGGGGCCAACAAAGGAATCGGCCTGCAGATCGCGAAGGATCTCGCCGGCAATGGTCTTGCTGTGCTGATCGGCTCCCGCAAGCTCGAAAACGGTGAAGCTGCAGCTCAAGGCATCGGTGAACGCGCACACGCCATTCAGCTCGATGTGACCGACGAGCGCTCAATCGCTGCGGCGGCGGAGCGGATCCGCAGTGAGTTTGGTCGTCTCGACGTGCTGGTGAACAACGCCGGCATCGTAGGTGAATTCCCCGCCGGAACGCCATTTGAAGAGCGCCTGAAGTTTAACGCGCCAAGCCATGCGCCGCTCAGCTACATCCGGTCTGTGTATGAAACGAACGTCTTCGGCGTCATTGCGGTGACGCAGGCCATGTTGCCGCTCTTGCGCGAGTCTCCCGCCGGCCGCATCGTGAATGTGGGCAGTTCCTCGGGATCGCTTACCCTCAACGCCAACCCGCAGTTCCCTTACCGCAACATCTTTGGTGCTGCCTACAGTCCCTCCAAAACTGCCCTGAGCGCAACTACACTGGCGTTTGCGATCGAACTGCAAAACACAAATATCAAGGTAAATGTGGTCTGCCCTGGCTATGTTGCCACGGATCTGAACGATTTCCGCGGTTACCGTACGGTTGAGCAAGGGGCAAAGCAGGCGGTGAAGATGGCCTTGATCGGCCCCGATGGGCCAACCGGAACCTTCACCGACGAAGACGGCACAGTTCCGTGGTAGTCGCAAAGGATTAGTTCCTGCCCGTTGCAGTCCGTCTCAGCTGCTTGTTTCACGGAGAGCGAGGAGAATTCGCCATCTCAGGTGAACTGCATCCCTAGCTCAGCGATTTGCGGCGACTTATCGACTGACGGTAAAGAGCTCGACCAGGATCCGAAGACGTTCTTTCTGTCGGCTGCGCGGGAGGCGTTTGGTTCGGGTCAATTCGACGAGACCGTGCAGATTCGACCAGAACAATTCTGCAACAACCTCAGGGTCGGCATTCCGACCGTTGAAAAGTTCGAGAAGCTGCGAGAATCCGTGTCGCAACTCCGAAGGGGTATCTGCAACACCGAAGGGCAGGCTTAGGCCAAGCGAGAACATCACCTCATACATTGCCGGCGAAGATTCGGCGAAGCGGAGGTATGAGGCGGCGAGCCGTTCGACTGCATTTCCAGGTGCTGATCGTAATCGAGCCTTTTCCAGGTCGACACCGAGCTCCCTGAAGCCCTCGAGAGCAACCGCTGCGAGGATGGCGTCGCGGTTCTCGAAATGAGAGTATAGGACCGGTTGACTGTAGGAAATCTCATCGGATAGTCGCCGAACCGTTACGCTGGGCCAACCCTCGGCCTCCGCGATGCGCCTGGCCGAGGTGAGAATTTGCGACCTGCGGGCTTGCTTTTCACGGATTTTGCGGTCGGCGATGCGATCACTCGTCATGTTCTTGACTCATCGATATAAATTATAGCGCCGCTATAATTTGGGACAAATTATGAATCGATTTCCTTGGCCATCCATCTTTTCTAGCGTTGCTAGATTTTCTAACAGAGGTGAAACACCATGCACCATGTAATTCCCAGTCTTGTGGCAGCTCTCACTGCGGTCGGCATCATGATTATCGGGTGCTTCTACATCGGATCGCCCGAACGAATTTCTGGATCATTCGGCCTGAGGCCGCCCGCACCCGATGCTGATACCCGCGCATGGCTGCGCCTAAAGGGGATTCGCGACTTCGCATGCGGGCTAGCCGTTCTCGTCCTGATGCTGGTTGCCGACAGCCGCTCGGTTGGCATCGTGATGCTTGCATTCTCCTTTATTCCTTTTGGCGACATGTCGAATATTCTTGCCTCTGGCGGGAAGAAAGCGACGGCGTTCTCGGTTCACGGGGTGACGTGCGCAGTGATGATTGCGGCGGGCCTGCTGCTCATCCGTGCGATATGAGGAAGCCAGAGAGGAGGAGAGATGATGAACCATGCGATCATTTGGCTGGCGGCGCCAATCGGCATCCTGAGCACCGCGGTCATCTTCGGTACGGATGTTTTCTTTCTCACGATCGGTCGCGCCGCGCTCCGGAGGGCCTCAGTGCCAGCGCTGACTGAGGTGATGGGTTTTTTCCACCTGTTTGCTGACGCGCGGATGCCCGCGTGGGGGATCGCCGCGATCCTGTCCAATCTCCTGCTGGCCTTCCTCAGCAGAAGCGCGGGACGCTGGCTCTACCTCGCATCCTTTTCGATGCTGGTCTTGTTCGTGATCGTTTACACCCGCACCTCGAAGCCGATCAATCAAACCCAATCCGAGGCGGCGGTAAGTGGCAAGAGCCTCGTGAATGGCCGCGAACTACAGGATTCGTGGGACCGATTGTTGTTCATCCGCGTTCCGTTGCTGACCGCCTCCCTTCTCGCGCAGTGCCTGGTACTGACGGCCTCTGCGTAGTACAGACGCTTTCGCGTGCGAAAGCCCTGTTCGATCTAGAGTGGCGCTCCACGTAAAGTAGAGGCCGCAGCGAGGAGAGGGCCGCGGCCAGTAGGGCCATGAGGAGATCAAGTACTGCCGTGCATCACTGAGGGAGCTTTCGGATCCAGAGTTTGCGAAAAGGGAGTTCGTCAGTCTACCGGGATGCCGGCGATTGAGAAAGAACCGATGTGCACATCGACCTTGTCGCCGGGGTGCACGATCTTGCCCTCGTTTCCGAAGACCATCCAGTAGGTGCGGTTTTCGACGGGCGGTGCGGTCTGCCGAAGTTGACCGATCTTTTCCATGACGGGAACGGTCAAGCGAGCTCCGCTCTTGCGATCGAGCACGTAAGGCTGAAATTTTTTCTCGTTGAGAGGTGCGGCCTTGGCCGCATCGATCACGTTATATCGGAACTCGAGCATGTGGCCGGAGGAGACGATGTGGATGCCGAGAATATCGACGCCCCAGTTGCGCTTGTAGTACGTGGCCTCGCGCATTCTCCATGCCTGGATGGCGTTGAAGATGTCTTGGCGGGTGGACGGTGAGGGACTGGAGGCGATCCGGGCGGTTTCAGAAGCAGGCCGGTCACTTTCCAGCAGCCTCTGCGCGCGGGCGCTGCGGGAGGAAGCCCCGTTGCCCGCGAAGATGATCGCGAGCAACGGGAAGACGAGGCAGGGCTTGTTCAACGGGATCATCTTGCTACCCCATTGAGCGACACAACAACCGGAGACGAGGACTGATCGTATCCGATGGTGAGCGTGCCGGTGCTTGTTCCGGGAGCGGCCGGCGTGGTGAACGTGACCGCGACCGTGCAGGTAGCTCCGGAGACAAGGTTGATGCAATCCGATGTGGTGGTGAACAGGGGGTTGCTGCTGACAGGGGTAATGCCGGTGGCAGCGGTGTTGCCCTTGTTGGTGACCAGCACGGATTGGGCGACGGGGGTTCCGCCCGCCGCGGCGGTGAAGCTAAGAGCCGCGGGCGACACGACCAAGTAGCTGCCCGATCCCGTAAGGCTCACGGTCTGGCCTGCGATGGTGAGGGTGGCCGCGAGCTGACCGGTAGCGTTGGGAGTGAATGCAACCTGCAGCGTGCATTGGCCGTTGGCCGGGATGTTGAACCGGCAGGTACCGCCGCGAGCAATGGAGAAGGCATCCGGGTTATCGCCACTGAACGCAAGCCCATTGACTGGGATGGCGTTTCTTGAGCTGTTGACGATTGTGAGAGTCTTCGGCGCAGTGGCCGCGAAGATGGGCTGGGTGCCGAAGGAGAGCGCAGCCGGAGCGACGCTAACGGTGGAGCCCGTTCCGCTGAGGGAGACGAGCGGAACGTTATTGACGGTCAGGGCGCCGGTGCGGTTCTGGGGGAAGTTGCCCGGCGCGAAGGTGACACCAGCGATGCAGGTGCCACCCGCGTTGAGGGTTTGCCCCTGGCATCCCGTGAAGGCGAAGCCATTGCTCGCCGCGAGCGTGAGCCGCTGCGCGGTTGTGCCGACGTTCTGGAGCGTGACCGACTGCGGCGCGCTGGCGGTGTTGAGGAGGACCGAACCGAAGGAGAGCTGGTTCGGACTGGCCGTGATGGTGCCGTTCACACGGGTTCCGGTCAAGCTGACAACCTGACTGCCGGCACTGGAGGTGACGGTCAGGGTAGCGGTGCCGAAGCCGGTGGGAGCGGGGTGGAAGGTGACGTTCAGCACGCAGGTGCTTCCTCCGTTGAGGATCTGCTGCGCGGCGCAGGTGCTGCCGGCCGCGGCGGTGTACTGCGGGCTGGAGAAGGCGAGAGAGTTCACGGTGAGCGCCGTCGTGCCGGTGTTGGCCACTGTGACCGACAGCGGACCGCTGGTGGTGTTGACCGGTACGTTGCCAAAGGCAAGCGAGCCCGGCGTAACGTAGAGCTGCGGCAGCACGCCGTGGCCCGCGAGGGATACAGACTGCTGGTGGCCCGCGCCGTCGGTAACCGTGAAGGTCTGGTTCCTCTGGCCCGTGGAGTTGCCCGGGGCGAAGGTGATGCTCAGGGTGCAGCTGGCCTGCGCGCCGAGATTGAAGCCGCAGGTGCTGCTGGTGCGAGCGAAGGGAGCCGCGATTTGCCCAATGCCGACGGTGGTGCCGGTGGCGCCGGTGTTGGTGATGGTGATGACGGTCGGAGCGCTGGTGGTGTTTAGCGCGACACCGCCGAAGTCGACCGCGCTCGGGCTGATGACCAGTCCAGCTGCGGGGACCGATCCGCTGAGAGCGACGGACTGCCCAGCGATGTTGAGGCTGGCGGCAAGGCCGTTGGTCGACGCGGGCGTGAAGACCACGTTGATGATGCAGCTGTTTCCGACTGCCAGGTTTCCGCTGCAGGTGGACGTGTTCTGGACAGCGAAGGCGAGGCTGCCAGTGATGGCAGGCGTGACAGCAACCGCTGCGGTGCCGTTATTCGTGACGGTTACGACCTGCGCACCGCTGCTGGTGTTGAGGAGTTGAGGAGCGAAGACGAGCGATGCCGGAGCGATCACAAGTCCCGAACCGGTGCCGCTGTATTCGTCCGCACCGATGTCGTACGCGCCGCCGATGGGCCGGTGCTGTCCGTCAATGTCGCTGGCGGGAGCAAAGCCGGTGAGGAAGCTGCCGACATTGCCTGCATTAAAGGCCGATCCCGCGGCGGCAGCGAGGTGATAATCGCCGAAGGAGACGCCGTTCGCATCGGTTTGCGAAAGCGGGCCGTAGCTCAGCGAGACGAAGTTGCCGGCCTCGTCCAGCGTGGCGGATACAGAGATGTTGGGAGACGGCAGGAACGGCTGCTGTGGTTCCCAATATTGACCGAACTGGGTCCGGGGTCCATTGCAGTACTGCTTGGCCAATCCGGGTGCTGTGGCGACGTTGTGCGCGTTGGGGTAGAGGGTGACGTCCGTCAGGACCGAGTATGACGGCTTGAGGCTGGCGAAGGTGGACGTTGGCGAGAGGTCCCCGATGACGCCGAGGTCCCAGTACTTGCTGCCGTTCAGGCTGCAGGCGTAGGTCGGGTTATCGGGAAGAACGGTGCAGTTCTTACCCGAGTCGGCGACGTTGTTCGAGGAGCAGAGCTTGCCAGTTCCGGAAGAACCGTCGAAGAAGAAGGAGCGGTTCTGCCAGATGATGTTGTTGAGCAGGCTGGCGGGAATGGAGACAGCGCGGGCGAGATAGGCGTTCTCCGCAGCGTTCCATCGAGCAAGCTGCTGTTGATACTGCTGGTTCGTTTGCCCCGGCTGCTGCACCGGACGCGCTCCGGGATTGGACGCGCCGTACGCGCTGAGGAGCGCAGGCGTGGTGTAGTCGCTGCTGATGCCTGCGGGACTGGGAGTTCCGGTCATGGGGCCGGCGTTGGCGCCGATGACGGCTCCGGCGATGCCGGTGCTGTCATTGGAGCTGATGGTGTTGTTGATGATGGAAGTATTGGTGGCGTCGGCGAGGGCGATGCCACCCCCGGCCCATCCGGCCACGTTGTTCACGACCATGTTGTTGGTGAGGGTGACCTTGAACCCGGCGGTGAAGCGGCTGACCTCAGAGCCGTTGACGTACTGCAGACGGATGCCGCCACCGCTGCCGCCCTGAGCGAAGTTGCCCTGAATGACGTTGGAGTCAACCGTGACGTTCCCAGTGCCGAGAGTCAGCGCCGTTCCTGTCGGCGGTTCACCCTCGATGGCGAGACCGCCGCCATTAGTTGCTGAGGTCTGGCTGTAGCTCTGGTTGAAGAGGATCTTGTTGTTGGCGATGACGCCGTTGAGGCTGAGGCCGAAATGGGCGAGGCCGCCTCCGTCACCGGAGCTGAAATTCCCGCAGATGAAGTTATAGTTGACCAGGTAGTTGTCTGTGCCAGTGCAAATGGAGATTCCTCCACCTGCGCCTGCTGAGGAAGCTGCCGTCGCGCCGGCTGCCGCATTGGCTTCCACGGTGCCATTGGTGGTCACCGCGTTGTGGTGGATCTTGACGTTGGAGTCGTAGTTATACGGTCCCTCGCCCACCAGACCCTCGAGATAGGGCTGACCGATGCGGATGCCACCATTGTAGGTGCCGGCGTTGCCGAAGACGCGGTTGTTGGAGATTTCCAGGTTGGTAGCCCAGCCGTTGACGTAGATGCCGCCGCCGGAATCGCCGCCCGTAACGCTGAGGCCGTCGATGCGGGAGGCGTGATTGGAATAGCTGTTAGGGCCGTAGGTGGTGCGTCCGAAAAAGCCGGCTGCAGCGTCCTGCTTGCCGAGAACCGTGATGCCGGCGCCCTCTTCAGTGCTGAGAACGCTGGGTTCGAGCTGGATAACGCCACCGGTGACCTCCTGGCCAGGAAGAGGATCGACAATGGCCGGAAGAGTTTGATTGCCCTGCGCGTCGATGCCGAAGAGCGCATTGATCTTCGCCCGCCAGTTCTCGAGCTTCTGGGTGGGGTACTTGGTGGCATTGATGGTGACGGAGGGAGCGCCGACGCCCTGCAGACGAACGGGCTTCCACATGATGACGAGTTCCGGATAGTTGCCTGCCTGGAGAAGGATCAGATCCCCGGGGTTAGCGGCGTCGATCGCATCCTGAATCGGCGTCGCCAAACCAGTGTCGGTGGCGGCGTTCGATGGAGAAACGTAGATCGGCACACGATATCCGGGCTTGGTCGAATCGTCGATGGTGATGGTCACGGTGTCGACGGACTTGACACCGTTGTCACCGCGGGTGATGCCCAACTCGTAGGCGCCCGTCGCAAAGGTGGAGGGCACGGTTACGGTAATCACGCCGTCGCTCCAGAAGACGTTGGCGGGGCTGATGGCAGTGTTGCCGAGCATGATGGTGCCCTTGGTGGCGCCGAAGCCGAAGTCCCGGGTAACGAGTTTCTGCGCGGCATTGGCAGCGCCCGTGAAGTTCTGGGGGCCGCTGTAGTCGGGGTTAGGGATAAGAGCTTTGCCCAGCGAATAGATGGTCAGAGTCATCGTCTTCGCCTTGTCGAGGTACGGACCCCACTTGCCATTCCCATCCACTTCCTTCACGGCCGGCGTGCCCGTGGGATAGGCGCAGTCAACGGGGTTGTACTTGGCGGCAAAAGCCGCCACTGGAAGGACCGGTGTATCGAGATAGGTGGTGATACCCGGCATGAAAGGCCACGTATAGCAGAAGTTGCTGTACATGGGGTTGTACATGGGGTCGGTGACCATCTTGCCCGAGCCGGCCGGATCGAGAATCGGACCCGGATCGTTCATGCAGGTGATGAGCATGTTCGGGGAGTAGCCGCTCGGATTGGGAACATTAGCGTCCCAAGTGGATGGCGTGAGCCCGTTGAACTGTCCCCACTTGTCGGTGTAGACGCGCTGAATCTCGATGCCGTTGAAGTCCTTGATCGAGACTGGCGCGTTGGGGAGAGCCTCCTTCTCGCCGAAGCTGGGGGATACCTGGTTAAATTCGGCGGCGGCGTCGTTGAGCATCATGCCGGTGAAGTGCGCAGCGATGGGTGCCGGCGTGAACACCTGGAAATCGGCGTTGGCCTGGCTCTGGTCTTGGAGAAGCACTTCTTTGCGGTTGCAGAGATTGCGCGACTGCCCCGCGAACGGTGCGACCTGCTGAATGTCGGGGAACAGGTTAAGGTAGTCGGGGACAATGTGTGTCTCGCCCACGCACGGCGGAAGCGCGAACTTCTGTGAAGGGATGAAGCTGGCATCCAAGGTCGCTTGATCCGGCAGGATGAAGAGGTTGGTCAAGCTGCCGAACTGCTGCGCGACGGGAGCGATCCAGGCATCCCCCATGAGAATGTTTTTGTCTTCTTCTTTGACGATCTCGTAGCCGGAGGGAGGAACCACTTCCACCACATACTTGCCGGCGGGAAGAACGTTGGGATAGGTGAGATTGTTGGGATTGAGAGCCGGGTTGTTATTCGCAGGGCTCGGCTTGCAAATGGTGCAGTTCGCCGAGGGGAATGTGTACCGGCCATCGTATTGGGCAGGCTGAATCTGGTTGAAATTGTGCATGCCGTCGTAGCACTTATCCACCTGGTTGCTGCCGATGGTGAACTGGACGAAGGGATCGCTGGGATCCTGGCCAGGACAGTGCATGTTCGGCACGTTGTCGTCCCAACTGCTGGTTGTGGTGCTGTCAATCAGCTTGAGTGAAGTGGTGCCGTCAGGATTGGTCGTTTCCTGATAAAGATTGACGGGGACGCGCGGAACGGCTGGTTCCCAGGAAAACTGAACTTCGAGGCGCGGATCGTCGAAACCGCGTGTTGAAGCGTAATACACCATACCCTGGATACCGCCGGTCTCGCCAGCAACATACGGCGTCTTGCCCCAGTCGATGTTATTGACCTGGCTAATAAAGCCTTGCATGCCCTCGTAGAGAATCGAACCGTCATCGTAGCGCGGTCCCGTTCCCTGCGGATCCGCAGCGTTGGGCTGAGGATTCAGGATGCCGTTGTACAGCGTGGAATACGGGTTGCTGGGGTTGCAGAAGTTCGGCAGAGCAGCGCCGGCCCCCGTGTTCTGTGCGGTGTTCGATGAGCAATTCACCGGGCCGCCGTTGTCTACCGCAACTCCCACTTTCGTTCCCTTGAATCGGGTGGTATCCGATTCGGCCACGTACCAGTTGAACAACGGAAAGAGCTGCTGGAACGGAGCCATGCCGTCCGAATCGGTAGTCAGCAGATTGCTAATGCTGCCGTCACGGAAACGAATGGTCATGGGGATCTGCTGAATGCCAGGCTCGCCCGCATCGCGCTTGCCGTTCTGATTGAGATCGAGGAAGGCGGATTGGTTGAGTGTCGTAAACCAGCTGAACACCGCCACGTCGCCCATGGCCACCGTCTGCTTATCGGCGTTGCTCGGTACCGTCACTGCCTTGTAGGCGATAATCTGATCCAGCCACTGATCGAAGACCACCAGCGAGTACGTTCCGGGCGGTATGTTGGCAAGCGTGAACTCGCCGGTAGTGGGATCGCACTCAGCGAACGCCACGTCCGCGGCCTGGCCGGCGCCGGAGTTGAGGCCGACGTAGCACTGCGTAAAGTTGAGAGCGTCGCGGGTGCCGCTATCCCACAGGTTGATCTTTGGCGGCCGATCCATATGCAGGTTCGTCACCTTGCCCGTGATCGTATTCGTGCCGCCCAGTTTCGCGTTTACCTCTTTGATGTGATCCGGATTCAAGAACCCTATGAAGGTGTGGAAGCCCGGAGAGCCGAACTCCTGGAAGTAGGCAGGCTCGCCAACCTTTGCGAAGGCGTCCTGATTGAACGTGCCTTCCAGGGTCGAGACCTGGTACCACTTCTCGCCCTTGCCGTCGCGCACAGCGCCCGGGAATGCGGCTACGTCATAGCGCATAGCCATCAGATTCTTGACCAGCGCCATGCCCGCCAAAGGCGAGCCGTCCGGACAGGTGATAATCACGCCGGTTGGCGTACCCGGCGGCACAGAGCCGGGGCAATCGGGCTGACCGAGCAGCGCATTGCTGAGCGGCTGACCCGTCGCGTCGTAGAAGACCTGTCCGGCTGGATCGCCGGTGCTGGAGCGCACGTCGAAGATCTTGATGTCGAATCCGCCAAGACCGGGTTCGCCTTCATCTTCGTCGCCGTTAGTGGGGTTGTTGTCTTCGAAGATAAAGATGCTCAACTGGGCCGGCGCCAGGGGCGACGGTTCCAGCTTAACGGTGACCGGAGCGCTTGCTCCCGTGAACTCGCTGCCACCCGTGGTGTGGGCGCTGCTGCTGGCGTCGCCAGGAAGAATGGAGATGTAATACCGACTGTTAGGATCGCCCGGAGTGACGTTGGGGAGCTGGACCTGGTCAGGAGTGCTGTAGGGCTCGCGCGGCGCAGCCGCACCCATCACCGTCTGCGAAGCACCACAGCTGAGCGGGCCGGTGCAGCCGGTTGCAATGAGGGGCATGTAGCTCTTGTGAAAATTGGTGCCGAGGCTCTGCGGCGGGTTTCCGGCCGGGCCGGCCGATTCCGTCGTATCCCGGGGCCATGTCACATCCTGCTCAATCGTCCACTTGTAATCCAGCGGCGTAGGCAGGCTGGCCAGGCTCTTCGCATCCACCAGCGACACGACGGGCCCGTTGCCGGCGGGGAAGTTGAGAGTGATTGTTCCTGAAGCCGTCTGGCCCTGGGCGTTGGTAGCGGTATAGGGGAAGCTGAAGACTGCAGCGCCGGCCGCATTGGAGCTAGCGGTGAGGGAGCCGTCGGCGTTGAGCGTAACAGTGGCGATGGCCCCATTCGCAGAAAGAGTGAAGGTCTTGCCTGCAGTGAGCCCTGTTCCGCTCGGCGCAACGCTCAGCTTGTATCCCTGCGAGTCCGTAACGTGCGCAAGGATGCCGGGCGCGGAGACTTTCAGGAGCGAGCGCACATTGCTCTGAAAGGTCCAATCATTCGCGGTCAGAGTGCCAGACACTGCGGTGACGTTGAGGTTGACGGTTGCAACCATTGCATTGTTGCCGTTGCCGAAGTAGGTGAATGTGTCGTTCACCGGCGCGCCCAAAGGCGTATAGGTGAAGGTTCCGTCGGCTTTCAGAATCAACGCACCGTGCGAAGGCGAGGTGAGGAGCGCAGCCGTGTTGATGCCGATGTCATTGGCCAGGACGTTGTTCGAGAACGATGTGGCATTGTGCGGGAGCACGTACGTGTCGTCCACAACGTGCGGCGTCATGGCTCCTGCCAATCCCGCGCCCGCGACCGTACCGCCGTTGATAGAGAGGTAGGCCTGAATGCCGCCATCGGGACGGTTGCCATTTGAGAGGCTAAGCTGGCGATCGAAGATGGGGAAGACGGCCGGGGTGTAGGCGGCGGTGGTATTTGGGGCCGCGGGCGTCACCGCCGGGTGTACAAGCACCTCGATCGTCTTACTGGCTGTAAGGAGAAGCTCAGTCTGCACCTTGGGAACGCCCGGCAGCACGTTGCCATCTTCGGCGACGAGCGACATAGGCAAATTCAGGGTGGCGGGAATATGCGTGCGCAAGCCCGCGTTGGCAAAGCGCAGCAGGAGATTACTCGAGGCAGCGACACCGCCCGTCTGAAGGGTCGTCGGAGCGGTGCGATCGAACGCGTGCCCATTCACGAGAAAGTAGAACGGGCGGTAGTCCACGGCCGGCGGATACTTCGTTTCGTCACCCTTGGCCAGATCCACGGCAGCATTCTGCTTCGGATCGATTTCGCTGAGCAGCACTACCTGGTCCGCGTCATAAGGTAAATCGGCGAGAGCCGAGCCACCCGAGGGAAAAGCTCCGGGGTGAGATTTGCCTGGAGTAAAGGGAGAGGCGGTTGGCTCGTTGGTCACAACCAGCACGCCGTAGAGGCCCATGGGCTCCTGGATGGATGGGTGCGTTCCGGTTTCGTACAGGTACGTACCGGGGCGGAGGTTGGACCAGGTATAAACTGCGGTGCCTCCGTTGGCGGCAGTTTCCGTGCCAAAGGACTGCACCCGTTGCGGCTGAGCAGGCGGACTAAAGGTTCCGTTGCTCGACGCAGGCCAAGTGGTGAGGGACTGGCCCGGGTGCGCCGGGCTATCGGTTTTGGTTGGCGTGCCCAGTCCGCCGCCCCACTGCCCCAATATGGTGATGGATGTGGGTGTCGGCAGGTTATTGGTGAGTTCGATCTCAAGGGGGCCTGGTTTGACCACGATGGTGGGACCGGGAGCCCAATTGGCCGGCGTGGCGCTGCATGGATCGGGGTTGAGACCGCTGCTGGTGCACACATAGCCCCACATGGGGATGGTCTTGCCATCCGGCATGGTGGTCGAAGTCGGCTGCGCGGCAATCGCAATCTTCGGCGCGGCGGTTCCGGTCAGATCGACTGTCTGGGCAGAACCGGTCGCGGCGGCCATCAAAAGGGTCGCAAAGGCAAAAAAAAGCTTCTTCATGAGATCTCTCACGGTGTTGTTAGCGCGGTTTGTGTCTTAGGAATGCGTTACTGGGTCTCGTCGATGGCGGAGGCGCACCCTGACTTAGCCACCCGGCAGGGGGCATCGATGATCAGCATCATCATCATTCCTCCGGGGAACACGTCATTGGTGGTGATCTCGCGTTCGTCGTGGGAGTGCCACATATACGCGTAGCCCGCCCCGGGGTTCACGCCGTCCGATCCTGGAGGGAGGCCAGGGCCGCCGTCGCCCAGATACGGCGAGCCGCCGTACCAGAGTCCGTTCGCCACGATGTTCGGATCGGCCTGCGTGATGGGGAATGGCTTACCGTGATCGGGGCAGTACTCATAGGTTGCCGTATCGAAGGGCATCGTCGACGAGATGGGGGTGCAGGTGTGCGCAACGTTGGGCCCATAGACGTCCCAGTTCAGGCCCTGTCCTGTCCAGGTAAAGATGCCATCCAGAGACTGGCCCGAGACCGTGGGCACAGTAAAGACGAGCGGACCTGCGAGGCTGGTTCCATCGGGAGCGAGCAGAAGATTGCCGTCCCGCGCCAGCACGCGGATGTGGTTGCCGTGATGATGGAAGGGATGCTGCAGGCGTCCCTGGCCGATGACCCGCATCAGTACCTTCTCGCCGGGGTGCATGTGAGGGTTGCCGTTGTAGGGCTGATTCGGATAGGCCATTGAATACGAGGCATCCATGTCATCGGGCATCGAACGCCCGTTCACGAGAAAGTAGCTCGGGAGATACGGCTCGGTCTCGACGGCGATGGAAGGTGCGTTGGCCTGCACCTGTGCCTCCACCTGCTGGTGGACAGCGAGCTTCATCTCAGAGAACTGAAACAGGTACTCGCGATCGAAGCAGGAGAGTGCGTGATCGTACGCGGCACCAGGGTAGCCGGGTGAATCGAGCGCCTGGGGGACGCTTGCGGCACAACCAAGCTGGGCGGGCGTCTTTGCCGGATAGACGATGATGGCGCCAAACAGGCCCATCTCGATCTGCAGGTCGGGACGGCTGCCGCTGTAGTAGGCATAGGTCCCTGGCTTGGTTGCCGTGAAGGTGTAGCTCACGGCGGTGCCCGGAACCGTCACGTTTTGTAAATTGACGGTGGTGGGCGTGGCTTCAGCGGCGAGGACGCCGGGAACGCCTCCTGTGGAGTTCACGGAAAATCCCGGAAAGACCATTGAGGTGTTGCCGGCCGATGCGGGCAGCATGTTCGTGAGGTTCACAGTGACGGTGTCCCCCTCGCCGACGATCAGCGTGGGACCGGGTATCTGGATGTTGGGGCACGTTCCTGCGAAAGGAACGAAGCCGGGGTTGGAGCCTACGGAGCAGCTGTAGCCCCACGAGTAGATCATGGCGCCGTCGGGCTGCGAGATGTAGTCAGCCTTGGCGGTCAGGTTGAAGGTCAGGGACTTACCGGGTGTGCGATCCCCAATTCCCGGCACTGCGGCTCTAGCCGACGGCACAATTACCGCCATCAGCATGACTGCGAAGATCGCGATACCTCGCGTTTTCGTCATTTTCATTGTCAACACCATGCGATCCATCGCGTCTCCTCACTTCACGACGATTTCGGTCATCATGCCGCCGAAGTTTTCATTGAAATTCGACAGATGATCGAGGTTAGAGCTGTAGAGGAAGTAAGTGCCTGGGGGAACATCGGTCGCGTCAAGGATCACGTCCGCTGATTCGCCTCCGCCCAGCGTGACGGAGTTGGTCAGGTAGGTCATATCATTGCCGGCCATGTCGCGAAGAAGACGCGCATCGATACCGACTACGCGCATGGGGATTCCCACCGTAGCGAGAGTGGTGAACTCGGTCACGCTGAGGTCGGAAAGGCGCAGCAGGGCGCGAGTCTGGCCGGCGCTCTTGTTGATTGTGATCAACGTCGGCAAGGGCTGGCTGGGGCGCGACTGGCCGTCGGAACCCTCGGTTTCCATGGGCCCCGCACTCACGGTGTCCGGATAACCGCGGCCGCTCAGCAGGAAGTACTTGTCTTTCATGCCGGCGAAGCTCTCAGGATTGAAAGTGGTGCCTACGTAGTGGAAGAAGGGATCGAAACCCATCATCTGTACGGGGAACTCGACGTCGTAGCGGGTAGAGCCATCACCATCGTTGTACGCGTAGAGATTCCCGCGCACCTCGCTGGGATTTGCAGGCACGGGTGTCTGCCCAGTGCAGAGGATGTCAGAACAGCCGATTCCGGATGTCGCTCCGGGGGCCTTGGCATTCTCGGTCTGCAGGATAGAGGCCAGGGATTTGCCGGCGAACGAGGGATCGGATTGAAGGCGATTTTGGCGAGGTCGTACGTACAGTTGTCCGACCATGCCCATTTGCAGGTGCTCAGGCGGCGTGATGTGGCAGTGCCAGAAGTAGGTTCCAGCGTCCGGGGCGGTGTAGTAGTAAGTGAAGCTGCCGCCGATATTGATGGCCACCGATGCATCCGGCACTCCATCGAAGTACGATGAGGCGTTGGGATAGCCGTGGAAGTGCACGGTGTGCTGCTCGAAGAGATCGGGCCGCATGATCATGCCCACGTTGGAGAGAGTCAGGAACAACTCATCGTCTTCGTCCATCGAGATGAGCGGCGCCGGAGCATTGGCGTTCAACACGCCCACGTTCATCATGTCAGCCGGCCTGACAAGTCCCGTAGCCGCATCGAGAAGGCCGACGGCGCCATTAGGGTCTCCACCTCCCAGATTGAAGGTGGTGTTGGTCTCCGTGCCGGAAAGACCGCTCTTGATGTCGGCGAGGCCCGACAACGGACCGAAACCAAAAAGATAGATTTGCGTGCCGTCGGCCATGGTGGCGAAACCGTCGCCGCCCGAGACCTCCTGACATTTGATTCCCTTACCGGAGGGATGCAAGTTCGTTGTAGTTGGACACTGGACCCGGAAGGACTGAGCCTTCGCAGCAAGGAGTGACATGCCGAACAAAAGTGCACACAGTGCACAGCGGTGCGTGGATCTCAATTTCATTTGATCTCCGGACGACGCACCATCCCCATCCAGGCAGATGCCCGCGTCGCGCTCAGTAGTCAGCAAAGAAGGAAGCGAGGGACAGAAGCGGTCCCAGGAAGCAGCGCGCAAGTCACTTGGGAAGGGGGCCCGTAACCAGCCGCATAGACAGTATGTAAAACAATTTTTACTAGTGATTGACTGAGGTCAAACGGGGGCAATTATGACGTAAACGTAATTTTACACGCCTCTAACCAAATGATTGTGCGTAACTTAGGGCGATATCGAGGATCGCTGGAGATGTCGGAAGGCATCTTTTGGTTGCATGAGTGGATTGAATTTAAGCAACATTCGACCCGTAGGGTCAGCTCTGAGTGTTTGCGAGTGGCAAGTCGGGCAATGGCCTGAACCCTTCAAAAGTACGTCAGACTATCCGTTTTCGACACGCGACTTGGTGTCCGAGTATGCCGATTCAATGAGGGTGCACAGCGCTATCGTGTCTGCGGCTGTCCCCGGCTTGATCTTGACGTGGCGCATGAACTTCCCGGAGCCTTCGAGAAGGCCGGCTGGATCCCGAAGAGCCGAACCTTGAAAGAAACCGACGTTCACGTGTGCGGTAAAGACATTCACGTAGGCGAAGGCCGCATCACCCAGGCAGGCGGTCGGACAACCGTCGTGGAGGAGTTCGCAGACTTCATCGCCGCAGTCGCGGATGACCTGAAACCAACGACGTGCGATGATCCCCAATTCGCCCTTATCCCTGTTCAACCAGGTGTCGACAGACGGATTGCGCCGGATGGCGCCGGGAAATCGCATAAGCTCGTTTCGTATCATCGCGTCGATCAAAAAAGGGACTAGGTCAGCCGCGGAAACCGCGCGCGGATACCCTTGGCTTCAGCTTAGCGTCTCTTTGTGGTCGGGGAGTCGATAAGATGGCAGTCTGCACCCCTGAGCGTGAGGTTCGAGTGTCTAAAGGTCGACGGGCGACGATGAGGCAACAGAAACCAAAATTCCTGCTGCTTGTGCTATGCACACTGATGCTGGTCCTCACGGCATGGCCAAGCGAGGCGCAAAGAATGCTCAAGGCTAATGAGCCAGAACACAGGGGGCTCGGCCCTCTGCTCGATCCCTTGATGCAGAAGGCAGTCACGGATGGGAGCATTCCCGGGGGAGTGCTGGTGGTGGGACATCACGGAACCATCATCTATCGCAAGGCGTTTGGATCGCGCTCAGTTGAGCCGCGGCGCGAACCAATGACGGTTGGCACGATCTTCGATCTGGCTTCCCTGACGAAGTGCGTGGCAACCACCACGGGGGTGATGCAGCTGTTCGAACAGGGGCGCGTCCGGCTTAATGATCCGGTGTCAGCCTATCTGCCGGAGTTCGCGCAGAACGGAAAACAGGACATCACCGTTCGTGAATTGATGACGCACTACTCAGGACTCGCCCCGGACCTTGATTTGAGCAAGCCATGGATAGGGCGGGATGCGGCCTTCCAAATGGCCATGGCACAGACGCCAGAGCATCCGCCGGATAGCCGATTTGAGTACAGCGATATCAACTTTGAGGTGCTGGGATTCCTGGTAGAACGGGTGAGCGGTGAGCCGCTGAATCAGTACGTCGAGCGACACGTTTTTGCACCGCTGGGAATGCGGCATACGCGATTCCTTCCTCCCGAGGTCTGGCGCAAACAGATCGCTCCAACGCAGTTCGATGAAAATGGGGCGATGCTACGGGGCCTGGTGCATGATCCAACCGCGCGGCGTATGGGCGGCGTAGCCGGGCACGCCGGACTGTTCGCAACCGCGGACGACCTTGCCGTATTCGCGCAGGCACTGCTGAGCGGTGGGCGGGTGATGCATCGCACGACCTTGGAGAAGATGGTCACTCCGCAGCAGCCAGCAAATGCCGCAAACCTGCGCGGTTTGGGTTGGGACATCGATTCGCCGTTCGCGAGCAATCGCGGCGAACTGCTGCCGGTGGGCTCGTTCGGCCATACAGGGTTCACGGGAACATCTCTCTGGATCGATCCGGTGACGGACACCTACATCGTGCTCCTGACCAACGCAGTGCATCCGCGTGGCGGGAAATCGGTCGTGAGCCTCCGGGCTCGGGTGGCTACGGCGGTAGTGCAGGGTTTGCGGCTCACCGTGCCGGAACAGGAGAAGCTGCGCCTGGCACGTACTACCGGGTACAACGAATCACTGATGGCTGCACGCCGGATGCAGCACCGCAATGGAACGGTGAAGGTTGGAATCGATGTTCTCGAGGAGCATGCATTTCACGAATTGCACCCCGACGAACGCCGGCCAGTCAGGGTCGGACTCGTGACAAACCAGACGGGCCTGGATGCACAAGGGCGACGCACCATAGATGTGCTGGCGCATGCTCCCGGAGTGCAGCTCGCAGCCATCTTCAGCCCGGAGCATGGGATTGGAGGGGCTGCGGAGACGACTGAAATCGCGGATACTCAGGATGCGGCAACGGGGGTGACAGTCCACAGCTTGTACGGCAGCACGGATGCAAAGCGGCGTCCCGATCCTGCTGTGGTGGCCCAGTTGGATCTGCTGGTATTCGATATTGCCGATGTAGGAGTTCGGTTTTATACCTACGAAAGCACATTGGGGTACTGCCTGGAGGCGGCAGCGAAGGCCGGAAAAGAGATCGTGGTCCTGGACCGGCCCAATCCCGTGAACGGCGCGTTTGTGCAGGGCCCGGTCGCCGATAAACGACGAGAAAGCTTCGTCGGCTACGGGCAAATCCCTGTGCGGCACGGAATGACCATGGGCGAATTGGCCCGCATGTACAACGCCGAGAGGGGCCTGGGAGCGCAGCTGACAGTTGTACCCATGGAGGGGTGGATGCGCGGCGACTGGTTCGATTCCACGGGATCAGGATGGGTGAATCCTTCGCCGAACCTGCGCAGCCTGGAGGAGGCTACGCTCTATCCGGGAATCGGCATGATTGAGATGTCGAACCTCTCGGTAGGTCGCGGGACCGACACGCCCTTTGAGGTTTTGGGCGCGCCATGGGTCGACGGTATGGCCTTGGCAAGATATCTGAATGCGCGCGAGATCGCAGGGGTGCGGTTTGTGCCCGTACAATTTAGGCCAACCTCCGCCGCGTACGCAAGTCAGGAATGCGGGGGCATCCACCTGCTGTTGACGGATCGCGATGCGCTAGACGCACCCGAAGTCGGCTTGGAGGTGGCCGCAGCGCTCTGGGCCCTCTATCCCGAAAAGTACCGGCCAGACGAGGTTGACACTCTGATGCTAAACAAAGCGAGTATCGAAGCGCTGAAGCGCGGAGAAGATCCGCGGCGCATCGCCCAGGCTTGGCGGCCGGGACTGGAACGGTTCGAAAAGACGCGATCAAAATATCTTCTGTACTAAGGGGCAGCGAAGCTATCAGGCGCTCGGAGCTCGCCACTTCTCGGCGCGTTGCGCTCGGCGTTCCGCGAACTCCCGGGGCGTGGGGATGGGCGAGAGAGCACGACCTGCGAACATATTTTTGAAGAGCGCTACCAGTTCCTCATGGATGTGCCCGTTGGAGCCGAGAACTTCGCGGCTGTCGAGCTGAAACGGACCACCAGCAAAATCTGAGAGGCGGCCGCCTGCCTCCTCGATCAGCAGGAAGCCTGCGGCGGTGTCCCACGGATTGAGGTGAAATTCCCAAAAGGCCTCGAAACGGCCGCACGCGACATAGGCTAGATCGAGAGCAGCGGAACCTGCGCGCCTGACCCCGTGAGAGCGCAACGTGAATTCCTGGTAGAAGTGAATGTTTGGGTTGTCATGCCGCTTACGGCTGGGAAATCCGGTTGCAACGAGCGACTCGGCGAGTTCGGGAATGGGCGAGACGCGAATCGGACGGCCGTTGAGTGTGGCGCCGCGACCGCGTTCGGCACAAAACAACTCATCGAGCAGGGGATCGTAGATGACCGCTGCGACCAGCGTGCCGTCAGCATGCGGGGGAAGATCAGGGGGACGCTGCTCCAGACCAAGCGAGACGCAGAAATGGGGCACACCGTGGGCGAAGTTGGTGGTGCCGTCGAGCGGATCGACGTACCACCGGAATTCTTGGTGGAGTCCTTCGCGGGTTCCCTCCTCGCCGTAGACGCCGTGATCCGGAAAAGCTTCGTTGAAACGCCTGCGGATGAGCTCTTCCACGGTGCGGTCGGCGACCGTCACCACATCAACGTCGCCCTTGTACTCGGTCTCAACTCCCCGCGCGAAAAAGTCGCGAAGGCGGGCTCCCGCTTCGCGCGCCACCGCGGCGGCCGTGGGCACGAACTGCAGCTCGGCAGGTCCTCCCGGCATGGCGTGGCTCACTGGCCGGACCCGCGAGGCGCCGAGACGCTAGTAACCAGCGAGCCTTCCGAGGGGCCGCGGCGCTTACCCGCTTCAGTGATCGTGCGAATCTGGTGCTTATAGATGAAGAGATTGGGCTTCCCTTCCCTGGTCAGGCGCAGCATTCCGTCATCGAAGTATTCAATCCAGCCTTTGACGGTCTCCCCATCGCGCAATTTGACCGAGACCTGCACTCTGCGCTCGCTGAGCGACTTCAGGTACAGCGCTTCCTGGCCCGTTTCACCAGGCGGAGGTGTCTTGGAGCGACGGCGGGACGGCAGAGGAGGAGTCATGGTGCCATTTTAGATGCAGAGGGGAAGGAAAGAGTTCTGGCCGATCGAGCAGGTATGCGAGGCATCACCGCCCCTCGGAGCGGGGAGCTGCGGTCACGGTTGGTTCCCAGGCAGCCATTGACGAAACATCTCCGGGTCAACAGGAGGACTGAAAAGATACCCCTGGTAAGAGTGGCAACCAAGGCGATCGAGGAAAGATCGCTGCTCCTCGGTCTCCACTCCTTCGGCTAGCAGGGATACATCCATGGCCTGGCTCAGGGACACGATAGCCTTGGCGATGGCGCCGCTCGTGGGGTCCGCAACCATGTCCCGCACGAAGGATCGATCGATCTTGAGCTGATCCAGCGGCAGGCGCTTCAGATAGGTCAGCGAGGAGTAGCCGGTGCCGAAGTCGTCCAGGGAAAACTGAATGCCGTGAGTCTTCAGCGCTTTCATAATCGTGATTGTTTCTTCAAGGTTCTCCACAAGCATGGTTTCCGTGATTTCCAGCTTGAGAAGGCAGGGATCCGCGCCGGTTTCCTTCAAGGTCGCCAGCACGCGTTCCACGAAGTCTACCTGTCGAAACTGCCGCGCGCTCACGTTTACCGCAATGGAGATGGAAGATAGATTGGGGCTCCTCGACCAGTTTGCCAGCTGTCTGCAGGCAGACTCCAGAACATGGGCTCCGAGAGGCACGATCAATCCGGTTTCTTCAGCAAGAGAAATGAACTCCGCGGGCGCCAGGATGCCTCGCGTCGGGTGCTTCCAACGCAATAGAGCCTCCGCGCCAATCACGCTGCCGTGATTGACCTGCGGTTGATACCACAGCAGGAATTGCCGCTTACGAATCGCCAGCCGCAATTCCTCTTCGAGCTCGCCGCGGGCGTTCGCTGCCGCCTGAAGCTCCGGCGCGAAGAAGCGGACGACATCGCGGCTGGCGGCTTTTGCCTGGTACATAGCCAGGTCGGCTTGTCTGAGAATCTCGCTCACATCATCGTTCTGCTGCCCGAAGAAGGTAATGCCGATGCTTACGGTGGTCGCGCAATCGCGCTCGGCGATGCGATAAGGCAGCCTCATGGAACCGAGAATCTTGTCCGCGACGCATTTGGCCGCGGAGGCCGCCTCACATGAGGGCTTGCCAAGGCCTTCAAGGATCACTGCGAACTCATCTCCACCGACCCGGGCAACGAAGTCGACGGATCGACTGCAGGCCGTCAGGCGTCGTGATACCTCTTTCAGCAGAAGATCGCCGACATGGTGGCCCAGAGAGTCGTTCACCACCTTGAAGTTGTCGAGATCGATGAAGAGCAGGGCCGCCTGCGAATTGTTGCGCCTGCTGGCCGCTACCGCCTGAGCAAGATGGTCCATCAGGTACCGGCGATTGGGCAGTTCCGTCAACGAATCGTAGAAGGCGAGATATCGAATCTCCTTCTCCGCCAGCTTCGCGTCGGAGATGTCGCGCGTGACGCTGAGAACGCAGGGTTCGCCCTCCAGTTCAATTACCGAGGCGGACATCAGGCCCCAGAAAACCTGGCCGTCCTTTTTCCTGAATTGGGCCTCGAGATCGCGGCAGGAGCCATGCTCGCCAAGCTTATCCAGCATTCTCTGCCGGTCACGAACATCTGCCCAGATCTTGAGATCGATGGAGGTACGGCCAACTACCTCCTCTCGCGTGTAACCTGTCAACTCGAGGAACGCCCGGTTGCACTCGATGTAGAGACCGTCCCGCAGGCGATTCAGATTGACGGAGTCCAGCGACATCTGGAAGGCCGTACGGTAGCGCGCTTCGCTCACCTGCAACGCCCGCCGAGCAGCAGCGAGCCTCTCTTCCGCGAGCTTGCGCGCTTCAATATCTTGCACCATGGTCAAGAAGAAGAGGGGTACTCCCTTGGAGTCGCGCTGAATCGAGATCGTCAGCAGCACCCAGGTCAACTTGCCATCTTTGCGAATATAGCGCTTTTCAAAACTCGCGCTGGCGGCTTCCCCGCTCAGCAGGGCGAGAGCCGCAGCCTTGCCGGAATCGCGGTCTTCGGGAGGAGTGAGCGTCTGGAAATTCGCACCGACAATCTCGTGAGGCGGGTAGCCCACGATCCTGGCAAAACACTGATTGCATTTGAGAATCTGGCCTTGCAGGGAGGTATGAAGAATCCCTACCGCGGCCTGGTCGAATGAAGCGCGGTAGCGATCCTCATACTGCTCGGAGGGCAGTTGTTCCTGTTCTGGAACAAGGGCCTCTCCCAGCTCCGCCGCTTTCGTGTCCACCGACGAACGATGATCCCCCCGGCAGACATGGATATTGCGTACTGCAGACATGAATCCCCCGAACACCCCTACCCCGAGGTGCAGTCGAAAGACACTGTCTTTGTGCATCGGCAGAATCCGGAAGAGGATTAGTCCGGTCTCTCGCGGGCTCCTGTCGCGAGGCAGTCATCCCTTAGCATCGCAGATCTTATCGGCCGTTCTCAGCCAAGAAAGAACTGCCCGCACCCGACCTCACTCTGAGGGTATCCGGCGGCGCTGAGCCGGGGGATTGGCAAAGTAGCCGGCGCGATAACGGATATTAAAGGCTCCGGCAGCGGCGCGCGGAACCGTCACACTGACGCGATGAAAGTCGATACCGGGGACCTGGTTATGAGGGTAGTAGCCGATCAGGTATTGCGTGCGCAGATCCTCGCTCACCTGGGCAAAGGCCTTGTCGAGTCCCCCGTGGTCCGCATAGAAACTCTTACCGCCGGTCTGCTCGGAGAGAGTGATGAGGGCGTGCTCGCCCCCCAGATCGCGGCCCGCGCTGGATTCGATGGGGACATCGATGACGGAATAGATCATGACTTCACCGCGGATAGCGTGCTCAAGGGCCTCAGCATAGGTCGTGGTCTTGACCGTGTCTCCCCCGTCGGAGACCAGCACAAGGATCTTGCGGTTGGCCTTTTTTGCCAACTCATCGGAAGCCTCTCGCACCGTGTCGTACACCGCAGTAGCTTCACCGCCCCGCAGCGAACTCAAGCCGTGATCGAGCCGTTCGGGCTTGTTGGTGAAGTCAACGAGCATGCGCACGTCGGTAGCGAACTCAACGAGCATCATCTGGTCTTGAGGACGGAGGATGGCGCGAACGAACCGCTTCCCGGCATCCTGCTCAAGCGCCCGGTCTTTATACGTGCTGCCGCTGGTATCGATGGCGAGAACAATGCTAAGAGGCTGCTCAGACTGGCGTTCGAAGATGGCGATCTCCTGGGATCGCCCGTCTTCAGCCACCTTAAAATCGTCCCTGGTCAGGCCGCCAACGATCGCGCCGTTTTTGTCCGTCACGTTGACCCAGAGGTTCACGAGCTTTGTATCAATATGAAAAGTCGGGCCTTCCTGGGCGAGTGCTGCTTCCGAACGGGTGGCCAGGAGCAAGGCAAAGATCGCCGCCCCCGCCCAAAAAGAGCTGGAGCGAAGCGAACAGGCTGGACGGGGCGGCGATAAAAGGTTAACGAGCCCTCGGCCTTCTCCGCCACTGGAGGGGTCAGGAGCCATGCGCAGCCCCTCCCGTGTTGAGGGCGATGTTCTCCGGGAAAGGCTCCCCGTCGGCCCACACAGCTCCATCGACGAAGGTTTCTTTTTTCCAGATGGGGACGGTCTTCTTGAGCGTGTCGATCAGAAAACGGGAAGCTTCGTAGGCCTGGGCGCGATGTGCTGAAGCGACGACGACCAGGACACTGGTTTCGCCCACGACCAGACGACCCAGACGATGGACGATGGTTACGTGCCGGACCTGAAAGCGACTGCGAGCCTCACCAGCCAACTCGTTCATCTGCCGCAAAGCCATCTCTTCGTAGGCTTCGTAGTCAAGGTGAAGGGTCTCCCGTCCCCGCGTATTGTTCCGCACAATCCCGTCGAAGACAACCACTGCCCCGTCTTCGCCTTCTTTGGCGGCCGAAACGATCCGGGGCGCGTCAATCGGCTCGCGCGTGAGGGCAACCACGAGTGAATTGTCCGCGACGATACCCCCGGAGACTGGGGGGAGGAGTCCCACTTCATCCCCATCCCGCAGGACATGCGCAGGGCGGGCATACTCGGCGTTGACGCTGACGGCGATGCTGTCCCAGGTCTTTTCCGGGATGCGGCTCGCGTGGGAGGCAAGCTCGTCGAGCAGGCCCGCAACGGTGGCCCCCTCCGGGAGTTCAAGGGTGGTAGAGCCAAGCCAGTCTTTGAGAACGCCGAAGGAAAGTATTTTGACCTGCATGCTCTGAGCAGAATACCGCCTGCACGGTTTAGACGCGCGAGGCGACATTTTAGCAAGTCAATCGGTCCGCCAGCCTCCAACTTCCATCCGCGCTGACGAAACGAGTTTCCGGCCGGATTGGAACTGACTCCGGCAACTTTTAGCCGATCACCCTAGCTTCGCGTGAGAGGGAAACACCTCGACCCCGGAGTACGACCTAACTCGCTCCCCCTGAGGAACGGGCCATTCTGGTTTGCCGTGTCAAGAGCGGGAAAACCCGGTCAGGGATGGGTCTCGTCTTTGACTGTTTCGCCGCCCTTGATGACGACTCTTACCCTCTGGAGGGTAGTGACGTCGGTAAGGGGGTCGCCTTCCACCGCAATAATGTCTGCGTACTTTCCCGGCTCAAGAGAGCCGACGCGGTCCTGCCACGACATGAGTTCCGCGGCGTTTACGGTTGCCGCCCGGATCGCATCGATAGGCATAAAGCCTCTTCGGACGAGGCCGGCAAGCTCAAGCGCATTCTTACCCTGTTCTTTGGCGCGGCTGGCGTCAGAGCCCGCGGCAACGCGGATGTTCAGGCTGCGCGCCATCTGCAGCTCGTGCTGGATGGATTGAAGGAAGTCATCAAGCCACTTGCGGTCATTCGGACTTCCCCGAAGAGTATAATGATCGGCCCATTCGTCGATCACGCCAACCGTAGGAACCAGGAACACGTTGTTCTTGCGGATCAGTTCCATCGCCTTCTGGTCGGCGCCATGGCCGTGCTCCACGGAGTCCGCACCGGCATTGACAGCATTACGGATGCCGTCTGAGGTCGTAGCATGCGCCGCGACCTTCAGGCCCGCCTTATGGGCTTCCTCAACGACTACGAGAAGCTCGTCAAACGTAAGCGTCGGGTGGTTCCAATCCGCGTAAACCTTGATGAGGTCGGCGCCATTGCCGATCTGCTCGCGCACGGCGCGCCGCGCCTCTTCCACCCCGCTGATCATCGCGGCTCCAGTGGGAAAGTCGCGCAGATCGGGGTTCACGTGGAAGGGGTTATACTGCCCTACCGCGGCTATCCCCCGCGTGGCCACTTGCATACGTGGGCCTTGGACAAGACCCTGGCGGATGGCGTCCCGGAGAGCCACATCCGCGTAGCCTGATCCCTCGCTCTCGACATCCCGAACAGTGGTGAAACCTGCCATCAAGGTCAGGCGAGCGTTCGCCGCCCCTTCCAGCGCCCGATAGCCCTCGGATTCCTTGGCCAATGTCAAAAGATAGGCGTCGTCCGCATCGGCAAAGCGCGCCATCAGATGGGTATGACAGTCGATCAGACCCGGCAACACGGTGTATTTGCTCAGATCCACGATGCGCGCGATCGCGGGAACATGCGGTTGAATCTCCGCAAGCACCCCCACTTCCTTGATCCGCTCGCCTTCCACCAGGATCCCGGCGTTCTGAATGTAAACGCCCTTGCGCACGTCGAGAAGCCTGCCGGCTCGAATGAGAGTCACAGGAATAACCGGGTTCGGCGCCGCGTCCGCGGCGGGGGAGACTGGTGCTGGAGTGGCGGCCGGGGAAGCTGTCGCCGGAGCAGCAGCCGGATTAGTTGGCGCCTGCTGCGTTGTCAGCGCCTGGCGGGAAGCAAGCGAACCGGCCCGCTGCGCACTCAGGGGAGCGATCATGACCAAGGCAAGAGAAGCGAAAACAACAAGTCGTGCTTGCATAGGGTTCCTCTTCCGAACAGGTGGGAACATGAGAAGAACGGGTGATGGGCCTCATTATAGGGCGAAGCGGTAAAAGGGAGAAGAAGAAGCCCTTCCCGCTTAGCCGACCCGAGGAGCGGAGTGGTGGAGATGGTACAGGCGATCGTTGCAATGATGCTGCTGAGAGCGGAACAGTCAGCCGGCACCCCGCCGGCGATCGGCGAAGCAGCACCGATTACGGGAATATGGCGAGGCACCTCAAAGTGCACGGTGTCGAACAGCCCCTGCCAGGACGAAGAGAATGTCTATCGCATCACGGCAGCAGCGGGAAAGCCTGCACGCTATCGAATCCTTGGAAGCAAGATCGAAGGCGGCGCTGAGATTCCGATGGGACCACCCACTCTCTGGTACTTCGACCTAGCCACCCAGACACTGACCTATGCCGTCGGCAACGGCCACTTCTGGCTCAAAGTCGACGGAGATCAGATGGACGGCGGCCTGATGCTCGCCGACATGACCGTCTATCGGAAGATTCACCTGGAACGAGCCACCACGACGGAAGGCTCAAAGCAGTAGGAAAAAGGCCGGCGACATCGCCGCCCGCCGGCCTTTCAAAGTATTCTCCCGCTGATCAGGCAGCCGCGGTGGCAGGTTCTGCCACCGGCACCGGCTGCGCTTTAAACTGCGGAAGAGCTACCTCCAACACATCCTCGATGTTCCGGGCGTAGTGAACGGTGACACCGTCCATCAACCCGGGAGTCAGATCTTCCTCCACATCCTGCTTGTTATCCATGGGAAGAATCACCGTCTCCACTCCAGCCCTCTTGGCAGCAAGAAACTTCTCCTTGATGCCGCCCACGGGCAGGACATTGCCGCTGATCGTGATCTCACCGGTCATGGCGGTCAGCGGCTTGACGGGCGTGTCGGTTAACAGCGAAGCCAGCACCGTGACCATGGTTACCCCTGCTGAGGGGCCATCCTTCGGGATTGCCCCCGAGGGCACGTGAATATGCAGGTCCACGTCCTTCGTGAAGTCCTCCTGCAGCCCCAGTCGTCCGGCGTTCGAACGAACCCAGGTGAGCGCTGCCTGCATGGATTCCTGCATGACCTCGCCGATCTGCCCCGTGATCGTGAAGCTTCCCTTCCCCTTCATCTTGTTCGCCTCGATAAAGAGGACGTCGCCGCCCGCGGGAGTCCAGGCAAGGCCCACAGCCACACCCGGCCGTTTGACGCGCTCGGCAACCTCGGTTTCAACCCGAACCTGAATGTGTCCCAGGAACTCCTTCAGGATGTCCCGATCGACCACGAGCTTCTCGGTTTTGCCCTCGACGACGCGGCGCGCCTGCTTGCGGCACACCGTCCCGATAACCTGCTCCAGCTTGCGAACGCCCGCCTCGCGCGTGTAGTGGCGAATGACGTGGCGAATCGCATCCTCGGGAAACTCAATCTGTTCCGGCGTAATCCCGTTTTCCTTGATCTGCCGCGGGATCAGGTACCGGCTGGCGATGTGCAGCTTCTCCTCCTCGCTGTAGCCCTGGAGCGGAATCAGTTCCATGCGGTCCAGTAGCGGCGGCGGCACCGTGTCGAGCATGTTGGCGGTGCAGATAAACAGCACCTTCGACAAGTCGAACGGCACGTCCAGGTAGTTATCGCGGAAGGTGTTGTTCTGCTCCGGATCCAGCGTCTCCAGCAGGGCGGACGCCGGGTCACCCCGGAAATCGCGCCCCAGCTTGTCGATCTCGTCCAGCATGATCACCGGGTCGTTGGTCTCGGCGCGGCGAATGCTCTGGATGATCTGGCCGGGCAGGGCCCCGATGTAAGTGCGGCGGTGCCCCCGAATCTCCGCCTCATCGTGCATGCCGCCCAGAGAGATGCGCTGGAACTTCCGCCCCAGGGCGCGCGCGATCGAGCGGCCCAGCGAGGTCTTGCCCACGCCCGGAGGTCCGACAAAGCAGAGGATCGGGCCCTTCATGTCGGGCTTCAGTTCGAGCACGCTGAGATAGTCAAGGATGCGGTCCTTCACCTTCTTCAGCTCGTAATGGTCCTCGTCCAGGATCTCCTTGGCCTTGTTGATGTCGATCTTGGAGCCGGAGCTCTTCGCCCACGGCAGCACCGCCAGCCACTCGATGTAATTGCGGGTCAGCGAATAATCCGCCGCCATTGGAGACATGCGCGAGAGGCGGGTAAGTTCCTTGATCGCCTCCTTCTTCACATCCTCCGGCATGCCCGCTTCGTCGATCTTCTTGCGAAGATCTTCAATCTCCCGCTGACCTTCATCCTGTTCCCCGAGCTCCTTTTGAATGGCCTTCATCTGCTCGCGGAGGTAGTAGTCCCGCTGCGATTGCTGCACCTGATCCTGAACCTCGTTCTGGATCTTGGCGCGGAGCTGCTGAACTTCAATCTCCTTGGCAAGGTGCGTATTGATCAGCTCCAGTCGCGCGGCAACACTGGGAGTCTCCAGCAGCAGCTGCTTGTCCTCGGTCGTCAGGAACGGCAGCGACGAGGCGACGAAATCCACCAGCCTTCCCGGCTCCTCGATATTCGCGGCAATCGTGCGGAGCTCATCGGAGAGTGTCGGCGACTCCGAAACAATCTGCTGAAACTGCCCAATCACGATCCGGACCAGCGCTTCAATGCTGGCCGTGCTCTCAGGCTGCTCCGCCTCGAGCGGCTCCACCTCCGCGATCATGAAGGGTTCGGTCTGCACAAACCGGACTAGCCGGACGCGCTCCACGCCCTCCGTAAACACGAAACGGCTCTGGTTGGGCATGCGGACCACTTTATGCACCGTCGCCAGGGTCCCCACCTGGTGCATGTCTCCCGGCGTGGGAGTGTCCAAACGTGCATCTTTCTGCGCAGTTACGGCGATGGTGCGCTCGTCCCCGACCGACTCGATTAGCTGAATCGAGCTCTCCCGGCCCACCGTCAAAGGCAACACGGCATGAGGGAACAAAACAGTATCACGAACTGGCAGGACAGGAACGCGCCGCGGGCCGGACACCGGTTTCACGGCCGGGGTTGGGGATTGCGGTGGGTTGGGATTCTTGTTTTCCATTGAGTGTCCTCTTATCAACTTCTCTTACATTAGAGAACGCAGTATACCAAAAAGTTTCGCGCCATCAGCGGTATGTGATGAATCGGCTGCCGCTCCCAGCATCTACCGGTCGCTCGCCTGCCGATCGCGTTCCCTTCCCTCTTCTCCATCTCGAACGAGAGGTCAATTCGAGTTCAACAGGGCTGGAGAGAGTGCACCAATCCCGGTGCAAATCCCACTCGGTCCAGAGACGTTGCCGCTTCTCCGGCTCCGCACGCAAAACGTCTCCGAAAGCAAATTCCTCCGGAAAATGCATTATCGGCCACGCAGTCGAAGTCTTTCACCCCCGGCTTGCGTGGCCGATCCATTGAAGCTGATATTGCAAAGAGACGCGACGAGGTCAGCTGCGGGTCTGATTGCCCTCCTCTTTGATGGCCGTCTCCAGTTTCTCCCACAGGGTATCCGGGGGATCCTCCACCGGGAACAGCTGGCGAGCTGCTTCGGCGATGGTTTCGAGCTCGTTAAGCAGGGCGCGGCACAGCGTGCAGGTCTGCACGTGCGGGTGGACGGAGAGATCTTCTCCCGAACCGATCAACTCCGCCATTTGGGCCTGGAACTCTTCGCAGGTCATGTTTTTGGGATCTTGCATTACCGCCGCCCCTCCCTTCGGGGAATCGTGCGCATCGCGTCTCGCAGCTTCAGGCGCGCTTTATGTAGCTGAGACTTGCTGTTGCCGATGGAACAGTCGAGCATTGCGGCGATTTCATTATGCTCGTATCCCTCAATATCGTGCAGAACAAAGATTAGGCGATAACCCGCTGGCAGCTCGGCAATGGCCCGCTCCAGGGCGAGCCGGTCGATGGATCCGGTCAGAGAAAGATCCGGGGCTCCAAAGCTGCGGCCTGGACCCTCTTCCGGGGTAGGCTCCATGGCTTCGTCCAGGGAGATCACCGAAAGCCCCTTCTTTCGCAGGTGCATGAGCACCACGTTGATGGCCAGGCGATGAAGCCAGGTCGAGAAAGCAGAATCGCCTCGAAACGTCGCAATCTTGCGATGAAGCTGCAGAAAGGCTTCCTGGGTGAGGTCCTCCGCCTCCGCCACGTTCCCCACCATGCGCAGGCAAAGCGAGTAAATGCGTCGCTTGTGGAGCGAGTACAACTGCGCGAACGCATGGTGGTCACCCGCCTGGGCCCGGCTGAGAACATCGGCCTCCGCCCCCGCCACGCTGGGTGCGGCAACTTCGCCCGTGGATGCGGGTTCAACATCAGCAGTCTGGAGAGAAGCGGCCGTCTTGCGCGACGGCATCTCGATTGGGGGATTTCCCGAGGCGGTTGCCGCCCGCGGGCTCGAATCATGGGCTTGCATCGTCATCCTGATTGGCGTCATTCGTTTCCTTGTTGGATCGAGCGGGAGGCCGCTGAGTGCTGCGCCACTCATGATTCCTCGTTAGTATAGGGGGCAGCGGTTGAAGTGGCAGGAGTCGGCCCTGGGGCCCCATCAAAGCCCCGCTGATAATAACTTGGATGCAGATTACGGGACTGGTGTTATTTTCGCGTGCGAGCGGGGGAGAAAGTTTTGCGATCAAGGTTTGCGGGCCGTAATGGCGATCTCAAACCAGGCAGACATTTCCTGCGAATTTCGATTCTCCTCTGGTTAACTCTTTTGATTCTCTACCCTCCCCGTCCGGCGCACTCGCAAACCCCACCGGCAGATGAGAGCCGCGCGGCAGACTCGATGGCGCAATGGGAAGGCCTGCAGGTAAACCGAATCATCTTTGAAGGAACCGTAGCAGACCGGCTGACCTCCGCGAAGGACCACCTTCCCCAGGCGTCGGGAGTTCCCTTGTCACGCGAGGACGTCGCCGCGAGCTTGCGCCAGCTCTACGGAACGGGTCTGTTCGATCAGATCGAGGCGTTGGGCCAGCGCGACGGGAACGGAGTTGACCTCATCTTCCGAGGCGAGGCCCGGACCTTCATCGGGACCGTTACCGTTGATGGCGCGAAAGGAGCCAACGTAAATACCCAGCTCGAACGCGCTGCGCGGCTCAATCCGGGCACCCGCTATACCGCCGCGAAGATGAGCCGGGCGCTGGAGTCCATGCGCGAGGTCGTGGCCGAGAACGGCTTCCATGAAGCGAAGATCACCTTCATCCTTACGCCACATCCCGCGCAACTGCTTACCGATGTCGCATTCAAAGTGATCTCCGGCCCACAGGCCCGAGTCGGCTCGGTCGCAGTGGCCGGAGATTCGGGCATGACGGTCGAGGAGTTCCGCCGGTTCGCGCGTTTGCGGGCTGGAGCGCTCACAGACCGTGAGACCGTGAATCGCGCGCTCGCGGGGGTGCTTAAGCACTATCGCAGCCAGGAGCGGTTGGAGGCCGAAATCAAGCTGGAAGCCCAGGAGTATGCCGCGCACAAAGTGAATTACCGGTTCACCGCAAATCGCGGCCCCGTGGTTCGGGTCGTTGTGGAAGGGGCCCGCCTGGGAAGTGACCGTATCAAGAGACTGGTTCCGGTGTACGAAGAAGGGACAGTCGACGAGGACCTGCTGAATGAAGGCAACCGCCGCACGCGGGACTATTTCCAGGCTCTGGGTTACTTCGATGTGAAGGTCGATCACAAGGAATCCGGAACTCAAACGCAACAGGTCACCATCGTTTATAGCGTGCAACTGGGAGAGCGTCGTCACGTCGAACGGGTTTCTGTCGATGGCAACCGGTACTTCAACTCCGGCACCCTGGAACAGCTGCTGAGCGTTCATGCGGCTAACGCCTTCGACCGGCATGGAGCGTATAACCAGGCTCTTGTGTCCGCGGACGTGGCGGCGCTGCAATCCGTTTATCAGAACAACGGCTTCTCCCGGGTAAAGGTGACCCCCGAGACAGGCCAGCCAATTGCTGGGCCCTCGTCAGGAAACATCCCCGGGCCGCGTTCCCCGGCTGCGTCTGATTCCACGGCCCCGCTCACGCTGGTCTACCACATCGAAGAAGGACCGCAACAGCGGGTTGGTGCAGTCCAGATCATCGGCAATAGCAGCGTGCAGACTCCCCTCCTGGCCGGACTCCTGAACACCGAAGCGGGCCAGCTGTTCTCGCCGCGGAACCTGGCCGGCGATCGCGACGCGCTCATGACCGATTACCTGAGCCGCGGATTCGATCGGGCGCGCGTCGATATCGACGAGACCAACGACCCGACGGATCCCAGTAAGGTCAACGTCATCTTCCGCGTGTCGGAAGGGCAGCAAACCTTCGTGCGAGACGTCCTGCTCACCGGGCTGCACTACACGCGGCGGGCAACAGTCGATCGTGCCATCACCCTACGTCCCGGTGATCCCCTGAGCGCCTCGGCGCTCGACGAAACCCAGAGCAACCTCTACGAGTTCGCACTGTTCAACGAAGTCAACACCGCCGTCGAAAATCCAAATGGCGGGGAATCGTCTAAAACGGTGCTCCTGCAGGCCGTTGAGGCCCGCCGATGGACCCTCACCTACGGCGCCGGATTCGAGGTGCAGACCGGAACTCCCGTGAACGGATGCCAGGGATTGCTGGCAACAGGCGTCAAATGCACGCCCAACGGCCGCACCGGTGTGAGCCCGCGCGGCCTCCTTGCGATCACCCGCAACAACCTCTTCGGCCGCGAACAGTCGGCATCAGTCCAGGGCAACTACGGCTCGCTGGAACAGCGCGTCGATCTTGTCTACCAGAACCCGCATCTGGCCGGACGGCGCAACTTCGGCATGACCTTCACCGGCGGATACGCAAACAGCCAGAGCGTCACGACCTACGTCGCCTCCCGATTGGAAGCTGGTTTCCGCTTCTCGCAAACCTTCAACCGGCCCGGATCGGGGCTTTCGCGCGCGAACACCTTCATCTACGCCTACGACTTCCGGCGCGTCAAAGTGGCAGAGAATACGCTCCAGGTTTTTCCCGCTGAGGTGCCCGTGCTCGCCGCCGCCGTCACCGTGGGCGGCCCGGGTTTCACCTGGATTCGTGACAGCCGCGACTCGGCCGTCGACGCCCATCGCGGAACCTACACCAGCTTCCAGGAATTTCTCTCTATCGCCCCCTTCGGCGCTCAGGCCCAGTTCAACCGCATTGACGCCTCCAACTCCAGCTACTTCGGCTTCGGTAAGGGCAAGTACGTGCTGGCACGCAATACCCGCTATGGGCAGGAGCGTGCCTTCGGAGGCGGAGACAGCCAACTCATACCCATTCCCGAGCGCCTCTATGCCGGCGGCGCCACGTCCTTGCGTGGATTTTCCATCAACTCTGCCGGTCCGCGCGATCCGGAGACCGGCTTTCCGATCGGTGGCGCCGGCGCCCTGGTCAACAGCACCGAACTGCGCCTGCCTCCCGCCATCCTGCCTTACTTCGGAAATTCCCTCAGCATGGTGCTGTTCCACGACATGGGCAACGTATT
Organism: Acidobacteria bacterium AB60; assembly: GCA_008682415.1. Taxonomy (GTDB): domain Bacteria; phylum Acidobacteriota; class Terriglobia; order Terriglobales; family Acidobacteriaceae; genus Telmatobacter. The sequence continues at coordinate 1,311,544 of VANK01000001.1, forward strand.
CACCAATGCCGGCGATGCCTGGGCCAGCATCCTGCGCGTAAGCCAGCCCAACCGTGACAGCTGCAAAGTCCTCACGCCCTTGGACACCACCACCAGCCCTCCCACCGAACCCTACCCGCATGGCTCAACCAACGGGCCTGAGACATCCACCGGCCACCAGGGCATCTGCAGCTTCAACTACTTCTCGCATGCCCCCGGACTTGGCCTGCGCTACCACACGCCCGTCGGACCCATCCGGCTGGACTTCAGCTACAACCTCAATCCGCCCATCTTTCCGGTAAACGTGAACTACTCCCAGCAGGTGCCAACCGACAACCAGCACGTCGGCGCAGCCAGCCACTTCAACTTCTTCTTCAGCCTGGGACAGACCTTTTGATGTTCTCGCGACCCAAATCCCGGACCGTAGCCGCGTCATACGCCGCGGCGCTGCTCGCCGCCCTATCCCCAAGTTCGGTCGCGCAGCAAGCCGCGGTAACTCTCGACCGCGTCGTCGCTGTCGTCAACAACCAGGCGATTCTCTGGAGCGACATCACGGATGCCCTGCATGTTTCCGCCTTGGAACCCCGCACCCTCAACCAGGGCCCTCCAAATCCGCGTGCCGCCCTCGAGCAGATCATCAGCAGGGATCTCATTCAGCAGCAGATTCGCCAGGAAGACGCCACCGCCGCCATGCCTGCGGACAAAGATGTGCAGGCGCGGCTAGCAGAGTTGCGTAAGTCTCTGCCCGCCTGCGTGCATATGCAATGTGCCACCGATACCGGATGGAAGGCATTTCTCGAGAGTCACGATCTGACCCAGACCCAGGTCGAAGAGTATCTCCGGCGACGCCTCGAGATCCTTGCCTTTATTGAAAAGCGCTTCCGGCAGGGCGTTCGCATCTCCCAGGAAGAGATCGAAACCTACTACCGCGACACCCTTTTGCCCCAGTACGCGAAGGGAGAATCCGCGCCACCCCTGAAAGATGTCTCCCCGCGCATTGAAGAGATTCTTCTGCAGCAGCAGGTCAATCAGCTCTTCAGCTCCTGGCTTGATAACCTGCGCAAGCAGGGAAACATCGAGGTCCTCGACCCAGCCCTGGAGCCTGCACAGGCTCCGCACGACGGGACGGAGCAATGACGTCTATCGGGGAAGTGACGAATCCCAAGCCCAGCGGGCGAAGACGCTTGCTGTGGAACACGGCCGGCGTCGCCATCGGCCTCATTGCCGTCGTGGGCGCACTCATTCTGTGGGCCGGCTCCGACCAATTTCAAAATCTGGTGCGCGCGCGTCTCGCGCAACAACTGCAGGCGGTCACTGGCGGCCGCGTCGAGATCGCAGCCTTCCACTGGCGCCTGCTCCGCCTCGAGGCGGAAGCCGATGGCGTCGTGATCCACGGAGACGAACCCGCCGGGGAAGCGCCCTATGCCGAAGTACAGAAGCTCCGCATCGCGCTCAGCCTCATCGGTCTCTGGAGTCCGCGCATTCTTTTGCGCGACCTGGAGATCGTCAAGCCCCAGTTCCACCTCATCTTTTATCCCGACGGCGCCACCAACCAGCCGCAACCGGCTCGCGCACAAAACTCCAACCGCTCCGGCTTGGACACGTTATTCGACCTGCGCGCCGGACACATCGCGGTGGAAGAGGGGTACATCGACCTAGATAACTGGGCCTCCGAGCTCGACGTAAAGAATCGCTATGAGCCGCTGGACTTCGACGGTGATGATGTCTCGCTCGTAATGCAGTATGTGCCGGCAGGCCGCGATCCGGAACATTACCACATCGAAACCGGAATCCAGAATCTTGACCTCACCCGCCTCGGCGCCCTCAAAGACACGGTAGCCCCGGTCCACGGCATCCTGAAGGGCTCGCTCGATCTCATGCGCGATGCGGTCATCGTCACCTCCCTGCAGATCACGTCTGCGGCCCGCGGCAGCAAAGACCGAACCCTGGAGATCGCCGGCGAACTCACCCATTTCGTAGATCCGCGCTGGCAGGCATCCGTCTCCGGCGACACCGACCTGCGCCTGCTCGATCCCGCACTTGGATACTCCTTCGCACCAGAAGGCATCGCGCACCTCGACCTGAAGAGTGGCGGACACGACGGTACGTTCTACATCGACGGCGCCGTCCGCGTCGATAACGCTGCTTACGTTGGAACCGGCGTCAACGTGCGGGGACTCGATCTCAATGCCCGCGTGCATGCGGATCCGGGCGCCTTGCGGATCACGCCAGTCACCGTGCACTTGCCGCAGGGCGGAGAGATCTCCGGAGAGGTCCTGCTGGCGCACTGGCTGCCGCCTTCCCGTGGAACCGTTGTCGCAGCCGCACCTCCGGCATCGCCGCCCACGAAGGGACCTCCGCGAAAAAAATCCGGACTCCGCCCGGCAGTACCGAAACCACCTGCACGCCAAAAAGCGCCACCACACTCGACCCTTGTAAAGAGTCCCATCGTCGACATTCCCGTGGAAGGCCGAGTCAACGCTCAGTTTCACGACGTCGCACTCGATACCGTTCTCGACATCGTGGGGCAGCCTCCCTTTCAGCGGCTCGGCCTCACTGCCGTCCTGAATGGCCCGGCCAACGCCACTTGGAATCACGGCGACGTCAATACCCTCTCTGTCAGTTCCAGGCTCAGCCTTAGCCCTGGCGCGCACGGGCTCCCAAACGAGGTCCCAGCCAACGGCATCCTCGACGCGGTCTACAACCAGAAGAACGGGGCTGTTGACCTGCACGACCTGGAACTCAATCTCCCGGCCAGTCATCTCAACGCACGCGGGCTTCTCGGAGCCTATCCGTTGACGAGCGCGACTGCGCTGACGGTGGATTTCTCTTCAAGAAACCTGGGGGAGTTCGACACCGTCCTGCGCGATCTCGGGTTGCAGCGGAATGGGCAGAGTGGGGTGGCCGCCCTCCCCGTATCGATGGGAGGCGATGCGGAGTTCCACGGCACCTGGAAAGGATCGCTCCTCTCTCCCCGGCTGGACGGAAAACTGCTTGCAAAGCAGCTTTCCCTGGAACTACCGGCCCTGGGCCCGCGAGCCCATCCCCAAACCGTTCAGTGGGACAGCATCGAGGCGGACGGCACCTATGACTCCGAACACATCGCCATCGTTCGCGCCCAGCTGCAACACGGGTCTGCGCTCATCTCTCTGGATGGAACGTTGACGGCTTCTCCCCCGGAACCGAACCCGGGGAGCCGGCACAGCCACAATTCCGGTGGAGGAACGCCCGCATTCGGCCAGAGCTCAGTGGTTCACGCCCACATCCACGGCACCAGGATCGCCGCATCTGACCTGATGCCGCTGGTCGGACTCAATCTCCCCATCTCCGGATCCGTGGACACGCAGCTCACGCTCGATGGTTTGCTGATTCAGCCGGCCGGTTCCGGGTGGGCGCAACTCAATACCGCTGTGATCTACGGGGAACCGGTCACGAGCGTGCGCCTGCAAGGAGCCTTCGCCAACCGCACTCTTACGGTCACTTCGTTGGACGCTCGGGCCCGGGCGGGCACGCTCTCTGCATCCGGCAGCTACGCCCTCGATACGAAGAAGATTCAGGGGGAAGCACGCGGCTCGGGCATCGACCTGTCCCGGATTGAACGCCTGCGGAGCATCGAACAATCGCTCGCCGGGACGCTTGAATTCGCCGTGAAGGCCTCGGGAACCTTCGACGATCCACAGATCGATGGGCGCGCTTCCGTCGCTTGGCTGGCCATCGAGGGCCGCGATATGGGCACCCTTAGCCTGACAGCCCATACCGCCGATCATTTGCTGCGCTACGACGGCTCTTCGAACTTCGAACTTGCTACCCTGGCGCTGCATGGGCAAACGGAACTCCACGGCGACTTCCAGACTCAAGCCAGGCTCGACTTCTCGCATTTCGACATAGCCATGATCTTCAGAATGGGGCACGTGGAGTCGCTCAGTGCACAGTCGTCGCTCAGCGGCCACGCCCAGATCGCCGGCCCCCTGGCTCACCCCGATCAACTGCGCGGAGACCTGCGCCTGCCGGAGATGGCCGTGGTCATCGCGGGCGTCCACCTCAAGAGCGATAGCGGCATGCACGCGGCGCTTGACCACGCGCGCCTCTCTCTCGATCCGGTGCACATCACCGGCGACGATACCGACCTGCGCGCGCAAGGGACGCTCGGCCTGACGGAGGATCACCGCTTGGACCTTTCTGCCAGCGGATCGGTCAACCTCAAACTGGCGGAGACTCTTGATCACGACCTCACGGCAGCCGGGACATCCACCTTCCAGGTAGAGGCGCACGGACCGCTCGCCAACCCCGGACTGCGCGGCCGCGTGGAGTTCCGGAACAGCTCCCTCTCACTGGAAGATCTGCCCAACGGACTCAGCCAACTCCGTGGCACCCTGGAGTTCAACCAGAACCGCCTCGAAGTGAAATCCCTTACGGCGATGACCGGGGGAGGCCAATTGAGCGTCGGCGGCTACCTCGCCTACCAGAACGGGATCTACGCGGACCTCACGGTGACAGGAAAACAGATCCGGATTCGGTATCCGGAGGGCGTAAGCTCTCTCGCGGATGCTGATCTGCGCTTGCAGGGGACGCTGGCCAGCCTCGAGCTCACTGGAAAAGTGATGATCACGCGCTTTTCGGTCAGCCCCGATTTGGACATTGCCGCCCTCGCCAACCAGGCCAATGCGGTACAGCCCGTCGCCCCCCCTAATGCACCCTCCAATCACGTACGTCTCAACGTGCGCATCCAGTCTTCTCCGCAGCTGAACTTCCAAAACACCTATGCGAAGCTCGCCGGCGACGTCGATCTGCGCCTCAGCGGAACTCTCGCTTCGCCCTCTCTGCTGGGTAGAATCTCCATCACTGAAGGCAGCGCAACCATCGCGGGAACGCGCTACGAGTTGCAGCGCGGCGACGTCACTTTTACCAATCCGGTCCGCATTCAGCCGAACATCGACCTAAACGCCACAGCCCGGGTCGAGGACTACGACATCACCCTCGGCCTTCACGGCACACCGGACAAGATGAGCGTCACCTATCGCAGCGATCCGCCTCTTCCCGAAGCCGACGTGGTGGCGCTGCTGGCGCTGGGCCGCACGCAGAGCGAACAGGGCCTCTACACCCAGCAACAACAGCAATCCATCGGCCTCAGTCCGTCCACTGACGTTTTGCTCGGAGGCGCCCTGAACGCCACCGTGAGCAGTCGCGTCCAGAAGTTGTTCGGCGCGGGTTCCGTCAAAGTTGATCCCACCTACCTCGGCGCTCTCGGCAACTCGACCACGCGCATCACCGTGGAAGAGCAAGTGGGGAAGAACGTGACCCTGACCTACGCGACCAATGTCGACACCTCCGCACAACAACTCATCCAGGCCGAAGTCGCCATCAATCGCCACGTCTCCATTCAGATGACCCGCGATGAATCGGGGGTCTTCTCCATGGTGGTGAAAGCCACCCGTCGTTACCGCTAGCCCGGGAAACGCATGGCACGGGCAAACATCTTTTAATTCCCGCGACAAGTCGGGCAGTGGTAACTTAGCTCTGGAAGGCGCGCGCCCTGTTCCGTTCACGTGCCTCGAAGGAAGTAGCTGGTCGATGCTGGTCGAAACGCCGAAGACACGAGTGCTGGTGGTCGACGATGAACAGCTGATCACCGACACCCTCGCGCTGATCCTCCGCCAGCACGGCTTCGACGTAAGCATTGCTTACAGCGGCGAAGAGGCGGTGCAAAAGGCAATCACCGTCCGTCCCGACGTGCTGCTCACGGACATCATCATGGGAGAGATGAACGGGCTCGAGGCGGCCATCCTCATCTCGGAAGAACTTCCTCAATGCAAAATCCTGTTCTTCTCCGGCCAGCCGGCCACGGCAGACCTGCTCAACCAGTCCAGATTTCTCGGACGAGACTTTGAAGTCATGGCCAAGCCGGTTCCTCCTGCCATCATCCTGGAGCAGATTCGGGCCATCGTCGCCCGCCCGACGCCAAAAGTGCACTGAAAGATCCCGGTCAATCGGCGGCCAGGACTGCTTCTTCCGGTAGCGGCAGATTGCTCGGCAGGAAGAGGCTCATTACTGTGCCGGACCCCTCTCCTTGCCGGCTGCGAAAATGCAGGTAACCGCCCCTTTGCTCGATCAGGCTCTTGGTGATCCACAGGCCAATTCCGGTGCCCACTCCCGCCTTGGTCGTGAAGAATGGGTCGAAGATTCGCTTCTGCACCTCCGGCGACATACCCATGCCGTCATCCGCGAGCGTCAGCCGAATGCCCTGTTCCAACCCGTTTGTCCAGTTCTTTGCCCTCTGCGCCCTGACCCAGATCCGCCCCCCGCTGTCGCAGGCGTCGATCGCGTTCGCCACCAGGTTCAAAAGTGCCTGGCGCAGTTCGCCTTCCTTGCCATACACCTTCAGGTCGGGATGAACGGAAACCTCAACCCGCAGCTCCTTGTTGCGGAGCCGTCGCTCGTAGATCATGAGCGCATCGCGAATGAAATCCGCTACCGGGAGCACCCTCGGTAATGATGTGCTCCGATAGAAGCCCAGCGTCTGCCGCGCAATGTGAGCCACGCGTGTCAGCTCGCGATCGGCAATCTCCAGATACCGCCGGACCTCCTCTGGTACGCCTTCGCTCGACAGTGCCAGGAAGATAAAATTCGTGACCGCCTCCAGCGGATTGTTGATTTCGTGCGCAATCGTGGCGGCCATACGTCCGGCGGTGGCCAGTTTCTCAGCATGCAACACAGCCAGCTGCGCGTTGCGCAGCTCCGTCATGTCGCGCGAAATCGCAATCAGCCGCTCGATCCGGCCATCCCCTCCCCGAGCCGGGGTGATCCTCACATCCCAGTACCGGGACTTGCCACCAAACGTGCGGCACTCCGCCTGAAAGCCGCCAACAAATCCCGCCGCGCTCTCAGCCAAAGCAGCTCGTACCCGCGGCCGGTCTTCCTCTTGCCATAGCTCAATCCAGCTCTTGCCCACCAGGCCGCCGGGATCAGAGATTTCCATTGCCTCCACCCCGGCTGCATTCATGAACTCCAAACCGCCCTTAAGGTCGAGCACCTTGATACAGTCCGCCGTGCTTTGCATGATGGTGTTGGCAATCTCTTCAGTACGGCGAAGTTTCTCTTCCACCCGAAGCCGCTCTTCAATCTCCCGCTGCCGCATCTCGATCGCCGCCTGCAGCGTCGACGCCTGCTGCTGCAGAGAGCTCACCGCACGCCAGCGTTCCGAGTTCCTCATTCGGCTGAAGCTCTCCGCCGGGATCACTTCCTTGTGCTCCGCACAGAGTCGCTGGAAACTGGCGCGCCGTTCCTCCGTGGCGAACAGGCTCAGCGGGTAGCCGCATCGCAGCGAGAATACCTGCCGCCGCGACAGCTCGTTCCACAACTGCTCCAGCCGCAGCGCAGCGTCGAACTTGTCTTCCTCGCACAGGATCGAAACCATCTCCCCGAACGCCACGATGCACGACCGCCGGCCGCGCAAGGCCTCGCGGGCCCGAACAAACACCGGCTCCATTAGCTCGAAAAACAGCTGCCGGTCCGGCCACCCGTCACGCATGAAGCGCGCCAGCATCTCGCGCGCATCCAGGGCCACATACCGCCCGTGATCGGCGGCCATATCCAGATCGACCCCAAAGCCCCTCAGCCGCCGCGCGATCTCCTCGAAGTGGCTTTGGGAGGCGATGATCACGCACACCCCCCCGGCTCCCAGGGCGCCGCCAACAAACTCGCTTAGGCTGTCGAGGAAGACCGGCTCGCTCTCATAGAAATGCACGGCATGGGAGCATGTACCCACCGCCGCTCGGCCGAGGCCCGCATCGACGCCCTCATCTTCAGCAATGCCGTGTTGCAAAAACAACATGCCTCCGCTACTGGATGATTGACAGTGTCCTAATCTCGTTTCAGACCCACACTTTTCGATGCTCCGGGCGTAAGTACAAGTTGCCATCCCGGCCCCCTCGCCACTCCCCTTGCAGACACGTCACCCGGCGTCGTATTGCCCCAAATCACTCATGGCTGTCGATTTTCACCCCGTCTCACACAACTCCGCCGCCCCCTTTGCAATCTCTTTCTGGATAGAAGGACCGAGCGTGTGTAACCGCATCGGTGGTCGCCGCTCAGCGGCGCAATGTAAGGAGGGAAGAACATGTCCAAGAGGATGGGTATCTCCAGGAACGCCGCGCTCGTCGCCGAGGTCGTCATGATTCTGGGAAGCGCGGCCGCTGTCGCGCATGCCGCCCCACCGGCCTATGCGGCAGCGAACTCCGCAGTCATCTCGACTTCTGGTTGGTTGCAGGCCGACTCCGGCCTCGCCAACGACGTCATGAAGCGCCTCGACAAAAAGCAGTTTAAGAACGTTAAAGCCACTGCCGACGGCAACGGCCTCGTCACCCTCACCGGAACCGTCGACCTCTACGAATACAAGAACGACGCCGACAAGCGCGCCCATAAAGCCAAGGGCGTAGCCGGCGTGCGCAATGAGATCGAGGTCACCGGCCCCACCGTCTCCGATGCCCAGTTGCAGCAGAAGCTCACGGAAAAGCTTCAATACGACCGCGTCGGCTACGGCCAGATGTTTGATGCCATCTCCTGCAACGTCCAGAACGGCGTCGTTACCCTCGGCGGACATGCCCGCACCGACGTCGACAAGGACTCGGCTCTCGCCCTCGCCTCCACCACCCCCGGCGTGAAAGACGTCGTCGACAACATCGAGGTGGACCCCGTCTCTATCATGGACGACCAGACCCGCATCGCCGTGGCCCGCGCCGTCTACGGCACTCCGGCTCTGCAGAAGTACGCCACTGATCCCGCGCGGCCCATCCGCATCTCGGTGCAGAATGGTCACGTCGAGCTGGCCGGCGTCGTCGACAGCGAGGCCGACAAGGACATGGCCAACATCAAGGCCAACCAGGTGCCCGGCGTCTTCAGCGTGAAGAACGACCTCCAGGTGGCCGGTGGCGCTACCGGCGAAAAGGCTCGCTAAGCGCACCCCTTCGCCAGCATCAGGCTGAGAATCAATGGCTCGGAACACCCGTTCCGAGCCACTCTCGCCCTCATCCCACTCGATATACTCAAGCCATGGGATCCACCATCTTCCCGCTCTGGGGCAAGACGCGCATCACGCTGGAGATGATCAAGTGGGAGCACTCCATCTTTGCGCTTCCCTTCGCCCTCACGGCCACCATCCTGGCCGCCGGTGGTGTGCCTCGCCTCCGCATTTTGGGCTGGATCCTCGTCGCCATGATCTCCGCCCGGTCCTGCGCCATGGCCTTCAATCGTTGGGCTGACGCGGACATCGACGCCGCCAATCCCCGCACCCGCACCCGGGCCATCCCCGCAGGTCACCTTTCCCGTGCCTTCGTCCTGGGATTCACCCTCGCCTGCGCCGCAATCTTCATCGCCGCCTCCGCCGCCCTCAACCGACTCACCCTTCTGCTTTCGCCGCTCGTTCTCATCGTCCTGCTCTCCTACAGCTACATGAAGCGATTCACTCGCTGGTCCCATCTCGTCCTCGGCCTGGCGCTCGGCATGGCCCCCTCGGCCGCCTGGATCGCCGTCCGCGGATCCCTCGATCCCCGCATCCTCGTCTTGACCGTAACCGTCATGCTCTGGGTCGGCGGCTTCGACGTCCTCTACGCCTGCCAGGACTACGACCACGACTGCCGCTCCGGCCTGCACAGCCTCCCCCAAGCCATCGGCATCCCCAACGCCTTCCTCGCCGCTCGTCTCATGCACACCCTCGTGCTCGCCCTGCTCGTCTGGTTCGGCGTCCTGTTTCATTTCCACCTGGCGGGATGGGCGGGCGTCGTTGCCGTCGGGCTCCTGCTGGCCTATGAACACTCCCTCGTCTCGCCCTCCGACCTGCGCCGCCTGAACGCGGCATTCTTCACCATGAACGGCATCATCGCGATCATCTTCTTCACCTTCGTCGCCGCCGACCTCTGGCTCCGGAGCCGGGCCTGAGATGCCTGCCGCCGCTCCGTGTGCTATCGTCCCTCGCAGAAACTCACCCGCCATTGCAGAGGTTGCGTGAACCAACTCGATTCAAACCAGTTTCCCGGCAAATTCAAGGTAGCTATCCAGGGCGAGCCCGGCTCCTTCAGTCACGAGGCTGCCCTCAAATTGGTTCCAGGAGCCAGCATCGCGCCGCACGCCCTCTCCGCCGAGGTCTTTGCTGCTGTCGCCGACGGGGCCGTCGATGCTGCGGCCATTCCCATTGAAAACAGCCTCGCGGGATCCGTCTCCGAACACTTCGATCTCCTGCTGAAGCACGAAGTCAAAGTCGTCGGCGAGACATTGCTGCGCATCCGGCACAACCTAATCGCCATCCCCGGCGCCTCTCTGGCAAGCATCGACCGCGTCTTCTCCCATCCCGTCGCTCTCGCCCAATGCCGCCGCTTTCTCGCCGAGCACCCGCGCATGGAGGCCTTCGCCTTCTACGACACCGCCGGAAGCGTCAAGCAGATCATCGAGCTCCGCGACCGCCACGCTGGCGCCATCGCCAGCCGCTCCGCCGCCGAGCATTACGGCGCCCAGATCCTCGCGTCCGACATCGAGGACAATCCGGAAAACTACACCCGCTTCTTCCTCATCAAGCACACTGCCGAAGTGGAGATCGTGCCCGGCGCCAACAAGATCAGCATCGCGTTCGCTCTCGAAAACCGCCCCGGCTCGCTCGTCGCCGCCTTGACAGCCGTCTCCGCTCTGGGCATCAATCTCACCAAGATCGAGTCACGCCCCGTGCACGGCAGACCCTGGGAATACATCTTCTATGTGGATTGCCAGCTGCGCAGCCCCGAGGAAGGCGATCAGGCGCTCTCCGCGCTCCAGGCCCACTGCTCCATGGTCAAATCCCTCGGCTGCTACCTGGAAGCGGAAGAAGCCGCGGGCTAACGCGGAGCCCCGGACCCAAATAACTCCAGCCACAACCCGAGACGAGACACGCTCACAACAAAAGAGGACGGCCACGAGCCGTCCTCTCATTCTTACTCCGGATCACTGACCACTGACCCTGTTCCCTGTTCCCTGTTCCCTGTTCCCTGTTCCCTGTTCCCTGTTCCCTGTTCCTAAAAATGGTACGCCACACCCACCGTCGGCTCGTAGATGTTGTACCACTTGTTCGTCGTCAGGTTCACCTGATTGGTGCTGGAGCCCTGCCCGAAGTTCGGCACCTTGGTCACCAGCCCGCGATACTCGGCCCGGATATCGAAGCTGGGGCTGATCTCATACGCAATTCCGGCTCCATACATGCCCGCCACCGTGGTTTGCTGCTTCACGTCCAGTGACGTCGTCTGCGAGTTGCGGATCGGCAGGAAGATAAGCCCCGAAGGGCCCCCCTCGACGAACGGGTTGAACTTCTTGTACGTAAAGCTGCGCACGTACGCGCCGGAGATCTCCTGGGTCCGCAGCAGAACCTTCACCACGTTGGTGTTTCCCACAATAAAGCGCATCGTGTTCTGATACGTGATCCCGTAGTTCACCTCGAGGGCACTGCTGGGGGTCAGCATGAAACGATAGCTCGCCAGCGCACCCAATGCGTAATTGGAGTGAACCTGGACATCGGTGGAAGAGGCGACAAACGGCTCAATCAAGCCGGTGCCGCTCAAGCTGATGTCCTGGCGGCTCTCCTGGGCACGGCCCGCAACCGCGGACGCGGCCAGCAGGAAAAGTACAAAGAGCGATTTCTTCATTCGGTCCTGAACCTCACAACTGCGCAACCGGAAGGGCTGGCAGAGAGCTTGATATTCCGATTTCTCCGGTTCGCCGGTGCTCCGGTCGGAGCCGGGCCCCGCTCTCAGCATTGTAAATGGCTGAGTCGGCGAACCAGCCCCAGGTACTGGAATCATCTACCGCTTAGACGCACACAAATCTGATCGGTGTTCCATGAATAGCACAACCGGCCGCGGATTCCGAATTGCCCCGACTCCCGGGAAGCGCCGTTCATCCCGCCTTCTCCACCTGGTAATAAAAAGGAGGCCCGTTCCGCTTGGCCAGGGCGCGAATCGTCTGCAAAAACGCTGTCGCCGCATACGACAGCGTGCCGTGACGGCGATGCACCAGCCGCAGCACCCGCTTGAACTCAAGCTCGTCCACCGTCACCGCCACCAGCTCGCCCGTCTCCAACTCCCGCGCCGCCGTGAGATGCGGAATCAGCGCCACGCCATTCCCCATCGCCACAAACCGCTTGATCGCCTCGATCGTCGGCAGCTCGATGCACATCCGCAGCGGGGTGCGGTATCGCTGGAACGCCTCGATCACCCGCCGCCTCAGGGGCGACGCCACGTTATGCGCAATAAAGTTCTCCTCGCCCAGGTCCGTGATCGAAACGCGCCCCGCGCCGGCCAGCGGATGTTTCGGGCTCGCCACCAGCATCAGGCTGTCCCCATACACCGCGATGCTCCGGAACTGCTCCGGATCGGGCCGGAACGACACCATCCCCAGTTCGAAGCTTCGAAGACTCAGCTCCTCCGGAATCCGCGAAGCCAGCATACGCTGCACGGTCACATGAATATGCGGGTACTCGCGCCGGAAATCGTCCATCGCCGGCAGCAGGTACGTGCAGGTGTACTCGTTCGCAGCCAGCTGAAGCTGCCCTCGCTCCAGGCTCTTCAATTCGCCCAGCGCACTGCCCGCCTCCCGCCGCAACGCCATCAGCCGGAGCGCATATTCCCGCAGCAGCGTACCCGCCGCGGTCAGCGATCCGTCCCGCGCCGCGCGATCGAACAGCTTCTCGCCCACCGACGCCTCGAGCTTACGGATCACCTGGCTCACCGCCGGCTGCGTCCGGTGCAGCCGCGCCGCCGCCCGCGAAAAACTCCGCTCCTCCGCCACCGCAAGAAAGGTCTCCAGTTGACTAAGCTCCATCGTCACCCCTGCCCCCCGTTCCCTTTCCCCGTTCCCCGTTCCCTTTCCCTGTTCCCTGTTCACTGTTCACTGATCACTGATCACTGATCACTGATAAGCAATACTAATCGACCTCCCAAGAAGAATAACTTTGCCTTATACCGGACCGATGAGCGAAACTAAAGATGTTCGCGAACCGAGGCCCCCTCGCCTATGACTCGAAATCACGTAGCCTTCTTCGACACCACCCTGCGCGACGGCGAACAGTCCCCCGGCTGCAGCATGACCACCCAGGAAAAACTCACCATGGCCCACGCCTTGGAAGACCTCGGTGTCGACATCATCGAGGCCGGCTTCGCGATGGCCTCTGAAGGCGACTTCGCCGCCATCGCCACCATCACGCAGGCCATCCGCAAGCCCAGGATCGCTTCCCTCGCCCGCGCCAAAACAGAAGACATCGAGATGGCCGCGCGCGCTATCCAGTTCGCCGATCGCCCCCGCATCCACGTCTTCCTCGCCTCCAGCGATCTGCACCTCGAGTACAAGCTCAAGATCAGCCGCCAGGAGGCCCTGGACCGTACGGCCGAGTCCGTGCGCCTGGCCCGCTCGCTCGTTGACGACGTGGAGTTTTCGCCGGAAGACGCGACGCGTTCGGACCGCGACTTCCTGGTGGAGATGGTGCGCATCGCCGTGGAAGCCGGCGCCACCACCATCAACATGCCGGATACCGTGGGCTACACCACCCCCGAGGAGTACGGCAAGATGTTCCGCGATGTGCGCGAGCGCATCCCCGCCGTCGACGAGCAGGGCATCATCCTCTCCTCGCACTGCCACGACGACCTCGGCCTCGCCGTGGCCAACTCTCTCGCCGCCATCGAAGCAGGCGCCCGCCAGGTGGAGTGCACCATCAACGGCATCGGCGAACGCGCCGGCAACGCGGCACTCGAAGAGATTGCCGCAGCTCTCTATGTGCGTGCCGACAAATACGCGGTCAACACCAGCATCAAGCTCAACCAGCTCTATCCCACGAGTCAGGTGCTGGGGAACATCATTACCTTCAAGCCATCGCCCAACAAGGCGATCGTCGGCGCCAACGCCTTCGCGCACGAGTCGGGCATTCACCAGCACGGCATGCTTGCCAACCCTCTCTGTTACGAAATTATGACGCCTTCCCTGGTTGGGGTCTCGGCCACCAACCTGGTGCTGGGCAAACACTCCGGCCGCGCTGCCTTGCGCCATCGCCTGGAAGAACTGGGGTTCACCCTCGATCGCGAGGAACTCCAACACGTCTACTACCGGTTTGTCGCTTTGGCCGATCGGAAGAAGAACATCTACGACCAGGATTTGATCGGCATCCTGCCCGATGCGATCCGCGCACGGCGGCACATGGCCGCAGTCGAAGAAGTTGATTGATACGAGACTGAGAAATCTTGGAACAGGGCACGACTTTAGTCGTGCCAAAAACCCCGCCCCATATGCGGGCTTCAGCCCCTGGGGACAACGACAGGAAGCCTGCGAATGCACCTGAAACTACTCGTTACCCCCGGAGACGGCATCGGTCCGGAAGTCACCAGCGAAGCCGTGGCGGTCCTGCAGGACGTCATGCAACTCGGCGGCCACACCCTCAGCATCGACCAGCGCGACATAGGCGGCGTAGCCATCGTCCGGCACAAGACGCCGCTTCCCCAGGACACCCTCGACGCCGCTCTCAGCGCCGACGGCGTCCTCCTCGGCGCGGTCGGCGGCAATGAGTTCAACTCCCTGCCCCCGGATCAGCGCCCCGAAGCTGGCCTGCTCAAAATCCGCGCGGCCCTCGGCGGCTTCGCCAACCTCCGCCCCGCCTTCGCCTTCAAGGAACTGGCCGTCAACAGCCCCCTCCGCCCCGAGATCGTCGAGGGCGCCGACATCCTCTTCGTCCGCGAGCTCCTCGGCGGCCTCTACTTTGGCGCTCCCCGCGAGTGGAACCGCGCCACCGGCGAATCCTGGAACACCATGCGCTACACTCGCGACGAAGTCGCCCGCGTCGCCCGCATCGCCTTCCAGCTCGCCCAAAAACGCCGCAAAAAGCTCACCAGCGTCGATAAGGCCAACGTCCTCGAGGTCTCCCAGCTCTGGCGCGCCACCGTCAACGAAATCGCGGCCGAGTTCCCCGACGTCACCGTCGAGCACCAGTACGTCGACGCCATGGCCATGCACCTCATGAACCAGCCGCGCAACTACGACGTCGTCCTCACCGAAAACCTCTTCGGCGACATCCTCTCCGACGAGTCCGCCGTCATCACCGGCTCCCTCGGCATGCTGCCCTCCGCCACCATCGGCGGCAAGGTGAATCTGTACGAGCCCGTCCACGGCTCCGCGCCCGACATCGCCGGCAAAGGCCTCGCCAACCCCCTCGGCGCCATCCTCACCGGCGCGCTCATCCTGCGTCACTCCGCTGGACTCGAAGCCGAAGCCCACGCCATCGAAACCGCCGTCCGCAAAGTCCTCGAAGCCGGCTTCCGCACGCCCGACCTCGCGCGCAGCAATCCACAGGGCTACAGCGTCCTCTCGACCACAGCCATGGGCAGCCAGGTACGTGAGACGCTCCATCACATCCTGGCCGTCCACTCGTAGCCCAAACGGTCTGGCGAGACAAGATCCTGGCATTTGGCTCCGCATTGACGGGCTAAAAGCTAATAGCTAAGAGCTAACAGCTAACGGAGAACCATGAGCACCGCACCCCAAACCCTCTTCGAAAAAGTCTGGCAGCAGCACGTCGTCGTTGAGCCCCAGGGCGAACCCACGCTCCTCTACATCGACCTGCAGCTGGTCCACGAGGTCACCTCCCCGCAGGCCTTTGAAGGCCTCCGCCTCGCTGGCCGCACCGTGCGCCGCCCCGACCGCACCATCGCCACCGTCGACCACAACGTCCCCACCACCCTCGAGGGACGCCTCCACATCGTCGACCAGATCGCCGCCACGCAGATCGCTACCCTGCGCAAGAACTGCGCGGAATTTGGCGTCGAACTCTACGACGTCGACTCGCGCGAGCAAGGTATCGTCCACGTCATCGGACCCGAGCTTGGCATCACCAAGCCCGGCATGACCATCGTCTGCGGCGACTCCCACACCTCCACCCACGGCGCCTTCGGGGCCCTCGCCTTCGGCATCGGCACCAGCGAAGTCGAGCACGTCCTCGCCACTCAGACGCTTCCCCAGTCCAAGCCCAAGACCTTCCGCATCTCCGTCGAAGGCGGGCTCCCCCTCGGCGTCACCGCGAAAGACATCATCCTCGCCATCATCGGCAAAATCGGCACCGACGGCGCTACCGGCTGCGTCATCGAGTACGCAGGCTCGGCCATCCGCTCGCTCTCCATGGAAGGCCGCATGACCATCTGCAACATGAGCATCGAAGCCGGAGCCCGCGCCGGCATGATCGCTCCCGACGACACCACCTTCGCCTACCTCAAGGGCCGCCGCTTCGCGCCACAAGGCGAAGCCTGGGACCGCGCCGTCGCCGAATGGCGCAAGCTCCCCACCGATCCCGGCGCCACCTTCGACCGCGAGCTCGTCATCGACGCCGCAACGCTCGTCCCCTACGTCAGCTGGGGAACCAGCCCCGGCATGGTGGCCCCCGTCACCTCTGCCGTCCCCGATCCCGCCAAGGTCGCCAACGAGCTCGACCGCAAGTCCATGGAGCGCGCCCTCGAGTACATGGCCCTCCAGCCCAACACGCCCCTCGACAAGATCAGCATCGATCGCGTCTTCATCGGCTCCTGCACCAACGGCCGCATTGAAGACCTCCGTGCCGCCGCCAAAGTCATCGCCGGTCACAAGGTCTCCGCGCACGTCAACGCCATGGTCGTTCCCGGCTCGCAACAGGTCAAAGCGCAAGCCGAACAGGAAGGCCTCGACCGCATCTTCAAAGAGGCCGGCTTCGACTGGCGCGAGCCCGGTTGCTCCATGTGTCTGGGGATGAACCCCGATATCCTCTCGCCCGGCGAGCGCTGCGCCTCCACCAGCAACCGCAACTTCGAAGGCCGCCAGGGCCGCGGCGGACGCACGCACCTGGTCTCACCGGAGATGGCCGCAGCCGCCGCCATCGCCGGGCACTTCGTCGACATTCGCAACTGGGAAGTGCGCGAAGAAGTAACGGCCTGAGCATCCGTGCGTGAGAGACCGACCTCGCGCGCACGGCTCGGGAAGCAGTTTTGAAAGGGCACGACTTCAGTCGTGCCGCAAACAAGGCAGAACGATTCGGGGCTTTAGCCCCTGAGGGAAGTTTCGAATGCAGCCCTTCAAGACACTCACATCGCTCGTCGCGCCTCTCGACCGCACCAACGTCGACACCGACCAGATCATCCCCAAGCAGTTCCTCAAGCGCATCGAGCGCACCGGCTACGGCGACTTCCTGTTCTTCGACTGGCGTCAGACGCCCGAAGGCAATCCCGTCCCGGACTTCGTCATCAACGACCCCCGCTATCAGGGCGCGCAGATCGTCGTCGCCGGCAAAAACTTCGGCTGCGGCTCCAGCCGCGAACACGCCGCCTGGGCGCTCTCCGACTTCGGCTTCCGCTGCGTCATCGCCCCCACCTTCGCTGACATCTTCTTCTCCAACGCCGGCAAAAACGGCATCCTGCTCGTCAAGCTCAGTGAAGAGCAGGTCGCCCAGCTCCTCCACAACGCGCAGACCATCCCCGGCTACCAGCTCACCGTCTCTCTCGAAGATCAGACCATCACCGACAACCGCGGCTTCAACGCAACCTTTGAGGTCGACCCGTTCCGCCGCTACTGCCTCCTCGAAGGACTCGACGACATCGGCCTTACCCTCCGCCACGCGGACGCCCTCGACGCCTACGAGAAGCAACACGACCACGCCACCTGGCTGCAGGCAAAGTAAGCAGCCAATAAGAGCCAGGGTGCCCCCGGTCTCCCGGTTTTGGAGACCTGGAATAGCAACCAACTCAATCCACCTCAGAACCAACTGACCACTGATCACTGACCACTGGCGAACGAAGAGAGCAAATGACCATCGAAGGCAAGCGCAACTCGATTCCCCTGACTGAAGGCCCCAGCCGCGCCGCCGCGCGCTCCTACCTCCGCGGCGCCGGTTTCCAGAAAGACGATCTCCACAAGCCCATCATCGGCGTCGCCAATACGTGGACCGAAATCGGCACCTGCAACGTCCACCTCCGCGAGCTCGCCGAAGCCCTCAAAGAAGGCATTCGCGAGGCCGGCGGCACGCCCATGGAGTTCAACACCATCACCATTTCCGACGGCATCACTATGGGCACGCAGGGCATGAAGGCCTCCCTGGTCTCGCGCGAGGTCATCGCCGACTCCATCGAGCTCGCCGCCCGCGGCAATCTCTTCGATGGCCTCGTCGGCATCGGCGGCTGCGACAAGAACATGCCCGGTATCATCATGGCCCTCTGCCGCCTCGACATCCCCGGCATGATGCTCTACGGCGGCTCCATCGCCCCCGGCAAGATCGACGGCCCCAAGGGTGAGAAGATCGACATCACCATCCAGAATGTCTTTGAGGGCATCGGCTCCTTCGCCGCCGGCAAAATCGATGAGGCCGGCCTCGAAACCCTCGAAGCCAACGCCTGTCCCGGCGCCGGCGCATGCGGCGGCCAATTCACCGCCAATACCATGGCCATGAGCGGCGAGATGCTCGGCATCTCCCCCATGCACCTTTCCGGCGTTCCCGCCACCGACACCGACAAGTACGCCGCCACCCGCGAGGCCGGCCGCATGCTCATGGACGCGGTCCGCGCCAACCGCCGCCCCTCGCAGATCATCACCCGCAAGGCCCTCGAGAACACCATCGCCAGCGTCGCCGCCAGCGGGGGCTCCACCAACGCCGTGCTCCACCTCATCGCCATCGCGCGCGAAATGGGCATCGCTCTCTCCGTCGACGACTTCGACGCCATCTCCAAGCGCACGCCCTTCATCTGCGACCTCGTGCCCGCCGGCAAGTACATGGCCTCGCACTTTCAGGAAGCCGGCGGCTCCCGTCTCCTCGCCAAGCGCCTCATCGACGCCGGCCACGCCGACGGTTCCACCCTCACCATCAGCGGCCGCACTCTCGCCGAAGAAGCCGCGCTCGCGCAGGAGACACCCGGCCAGGTCGTCATCCACACCTTCGACAAGCCCCTCAAGCCCACCGGCGGCCTCGTCATCCTCAAGGGCAACCTCGCTCCCGAGGGCTGCGTCATGAAGATCGCCGCCGCCGATCGCTACGAGCACCGCGGCCCCGCGCGCGTCTTCGACTGCGAAGAAGACTGCTTCGCCGCCGTCCAGTCCGGCAAAATCAAGCCAGGCGACGTTCTCGTCATCCGCTACGAAGGCCCCAAGGGCGGACCCGGCATGCGTGAGATGCTGCAGGTCACCGCCGCCGTCAGCGGCCACCCCGACCTTAGCCACACCGTTGCCCTCCTCACCGACGGTCGCTTCTCCGGCGCCACCCGCGGCTTCACCGCAGGCCACGTCGCTCCGGAAGCCTTCGTCGGCGGTCCCATCGCCGCCGTCCGCGAAGGCGACATCATTCACTTCGACATTCCTAACCGCACTCTCAACGTAGAACTCAGCGCGGAAGAGATCGCTACGCGTCTCAAGACCTTCGCGCCGCCCGCGCTCCGCTGGCCCGCCGGCGTCTTCCGCAAATACGTCGACCGCGTCACCAGCGCCTCTACCGGCGCAACAACGTAAATCAGTGGTCAGTGATCAGTGTTCAGTGGTCAGAAGGTACTGATCACTGAACACTGACCACTGATCACTCTCCAAGGAGAGCCCCATGGACACCACCAACACCACGCCTTCCCCCAACGGTCACCAAACCACCCCGACCCGTCTCACCGGCTCGGAGATCCTGTGGGCCACGCTGGTTGGCGAGGGCGTTACGGAGGTCTTCGGCTATCCCGGCGGCGCCATCCTGCCCGCCTACGACGCGCTGCGCAAGTTTCCGATTCGCCACATCCTGGTCCGCCACGAGCAGGGCGCGGCCCACATGGCCGACGGCTACGCGCGCGCCTCAGGCAAGGTCGGCGTGGCCATCGCCACCAGCGGCCCCGGCGCCACCAATCTCGTCACCGGCATCGCCACCGCCATGCTCGACTCCATTCCCATGGTCTGCGTCACCGGCCAGGTCTCCAGCAAGGTGCTCGGCACCGACGCCTTCCAGGAAGTCGACATCACCGGCGTCACCCTGCCCGTCACCAAGCACAACTTTCTCGTCAATCGCGCGGAAGACCTCGCGCCCGCGCTGCGCCTCGCCTTCCAGATCGCCAAGTCCGGCCGCCCCGGCCCCGTGCTCGTCGACATCACCAAGGACGCGCAGCAGGCCACCGCGCTCTTCGACTTCGCCGCCGCCAGGCCCGCGCCGTACCGTCCTCATCCCATGCTCAAGGTCGAAGACTCCGGCCTCGCCCACGCCGCCGAACTCATTCGCGGCGCAAAGCGCCCCGTCATCCTCGCCGGCCACGGCGTCCTCCAATCCGGCGCTATGGAGCAGCTCCGCACCCTCGCCGAGCGCGCCCAGATCCCCGTCGCCCTCACCCTGCTCGGCCTCGGCGGCTTCCCTGCCTCGCACCCCCTCAACCTCGGCATGATGGGCATGCACGGCGAAGCCTGGGTCAACGACGCCATTCAGAACGCCGACCTCCTCATCGCCTGCGGCATGCGCTTTGACGATCGCGTCATCGGCACGCCCGCCACCTACGCGCTCAAAGCCAAAAAGATTCACATCGAAGTCGACCCTGCCGAGATCAACAAGAACATCAAGGTTGACGTTGCCCTGGTCGGCGATCTCGCCGAGGTCCTCGAGCAGCTTTTGCCCCGCATCAGCTCCAAGAATCAAGGCGGCCGCGATGGCTCTGCCTGGATCAAGACCATCGAGTCCAGCAAGGGCGCCGTCGCCGTACGCGACATCAAGAACCTCCCCGACTCCGGCCACCTCTACGCCGCCCACGTCATGCACGACCTCTGGCGCATCACCGGCGGCAACGCGATCGTCGTCACCGACGTGGGCCAGCACCAGATGTGGGAGGCGCAGTACTACCACCACGAGCACCCGCGCACGCTGATCACGTCCGGCGGCCTCGGCACCATGGGCTTCGCGTTGCCCGCCGCCATCGGCGCCAAGATCGCCTGCCCCGAGAAAGAGGTCTGGGTCGTCGCCGGCGATGGCGGCTTCCAGATGACCTCGCCCGAGCTCGCCACCATCGTTCAGGAAAAGCTCAAGATCAACATCGCCATCATCAACAATGGCTACCTCGGCATGGTCCGCCAGTGGCAGGAGTTCTTCTACGACAAGAACTACGAGTCCACGCCGCTCGTCAGCCCCGACTTCGTCAAGCTCGCGGACGCTCACGGCATCGCTGGCCTCGCCGTCCGCACGCGCCCCGACGTCGAAACCGCCGTCGCCCAGGCCCGCAGCCATAACGGAGCCTTCCTGCTCAACTTCCTGGTCGAGAAGGAAGACTCGGTCTACCCCATGATTCCCGCCGGCTCCGGCCTCCACGAGATGATCCGCCGCCCCGGCAAGAACCCGCTCATCGAGCGCTCCGACGACTGAAGGATGAGATCGAAAGCACTGTCGCGATCACTTAATCACTTGATCACTTTTTCACCGATCACTGTCTCATGCTCTCTGGAGTTCTCATGCTGCACACATTCGTCTCTTACGTTGAAGACAAGCCCGGCGTGCTTACGCGCGTGGCATCGCTCTTTCGCCGCCTGAACCTCAACATCATCTCCCTCACCGTCGGCCGCAGCGAGCGCCCCGGCCTCTCCCGCCTCACCCTGGTCTGCGAGGCCTCCGCCGAGGCCGGCCATCGCATTCGCGCCAGCATGTTCAAGCTGGAGAACGTCATCGACGTTGACGACATCGCCGGCGCCCCGTCCGTCACCCGCGAGCTTGCCCTGATCAAGGTAGCCGCCACCAAGCACACCCGCTCCGCCATCTTCGAGCTGGTCGAAGTCTTCCGCGCCCGCATCGTCGATCTCGCGCCCGAGTCCCTCCTGATCGAGATGACCGGCGTCGAATCCAAGATCGAGGGCCTCATCCAGGTGCTCACCGAGGGCGACAACCAGATCCTGGAGATCTGCCGCAGCGGTAAAATGACCATGCGCCGCGGACATCACACCAGCCGCGTCCTGCGCGCCATGAGCCAGACCGCCGAGTCCGACCCCGAGGAATCCGCCAGCCAGGTGCAGCAGGCCCAGGAAGGCGCCGTCATCCAGCCGGAGTAGCTATCTCCGCCAACCCCGCTATCTCGTCACCACCCAACGCAAAGGAAGAAACGAAGACACAATGGCTACGACTTACTACGATCACGACGCAGATCTTTCCCTCATTCAGGCCAAGAAGGTAGCCATCATCGGCTACGGATCGCAAGGGCACGCGCACTCGCTCAACCTCAAGGACTCCGGCGTTCACGTCAAGGTAGGCCTGGCCGCCGGCTCCAAGTCCGTGGCGAAGGCGCAGAAGGCCGGCCTGGAGACGGCAACGGTGGCGGAGGCTACCGCCTGGGCTGACGTCGTTATGGTTCTCGTGCCCGATCAGACCGCCGCCAGGCTCTACGCCGACGAGATCGCCCCCAACCTCGCCGACGGCAAGCTGCTCCTCTTCGCCCATGGCTTCAACATTCACTTCAAGACCATCACTCCCAAGCCCGGCATCAACGTCGGCATGGCCGCGCCCAAGGGACCCGGCCACCGCGTGCGCGAGGTCTTCACCGAAGGCGGCGGCATTCCCGGCCTCATCGCCGTGCACCAGGACCCCAGCGGCAACTCGCACGCCCTCACCCTCAGCTACCTGAAGGGCATCGGCTGCACCCGCGCCGGGGTGCTCGAGACCACCTTTAAGGAAGAGACCGAGACCGACCTCTTCGGCGAGCAGGCCGTGCTCTGCGGCGGCGTCAGCGCCCTCATCAAGGCCGGGTACGAGACGCTGGTCGAGGCCGGCTACCAGCCCGAGAGCGCCTACTTCGAGGTCCTGCACGAGCTCAAGCTGATTGTGGACCTGATCTATCGCGGCGGCCTGGCGTACATGCGCTACTCCATTTCCGACACCGCGGAGTGGGGCGACTACGTCTCCGGACCGCGCGTCATCAACGACGAGTCCCGCAAGGCCATGAAGGCCATCCTCGCCGAGATCCAGGACGGCTCCTTCGCCAAGCGATTCCTGGCCGACCAGAACTCCGGCCGCAAGGAATTCCAGGCCTTCCGCGATGCCGAGGCTAAGCACCCCATCGAGATCGTCGGCAAGCAGCTCCGTGCCAGCATGCCCTTCCTCGACCCGGTGACCGTGGAAGAGGTCGCCAAGACCCGGTAGCCCCCCCGACAGGGCAAGTGCCCCGGTTCTCCCGGCAGGAGACCCGGGGCACCGCTTTTTGCGCCCGCACCACAAAAGAGCAGCTATGTGGTGCGTTGTCACAGGGTTGCGAGCGTAATCGCGAATTTAGGCAGTTGAATGTGATTAAAAGCACAAAACACACCTCTCGTGGTGAGTTGAATCACAAATTTCGATGTTTTCGCTAAATATTCGTGGTAATTGGATACTCTATTTGCAGTAAAAAGAGAAGATCTATCCGGAATCGTTCAGGGCGCCTTGAGGACGAGGTGAGTCGGTTTGCCCGGCCTTGGATCTCTCGACACAAGGGGCTCCGAAAGCGAGTTGCCGGAATGTGTTCGACGGTTGTATGGGGCAGGTTCCCGTTGCGGGGTGGGCCGCATCTAAGTAAGGGAATAGGAGAATGATGCCAGTACCTCTAAAGCCGTGCGACGGCCAGTTTCGTGATGATTTGCAAGAAGTTCTGACCAATAACAGAAATCGGGAGCAATGGGCGATGCACGCCTGCGAACTTTGCGGCGCACTGGTGGGCGCTGTCCAGGTGCACGGGCGCTGGGTTCCGGAACAGCACTGGCCGTCCGTGACCTACCCGCCCCGCAACACACCCCCCAGGTCGGCTCGCCAATTGGAGTCCGTTGGAGCCGGCTCGGAGTCCCGGTAACGGTAATATCCCGCCCTTAGCCGATCTTTTTCAGCGACTTAGCGGTTACCACACGATCCGGTCGAAGAGGGCGCGCAGGCGCCTGCCCTTGCCCGGATTTATGGATTCAACGAAGCTGACTCGCCCCTCCAGGTGCGCCCGGAACGCGGGATGGTTTTCGCGGTTCTGGGTGGCAGGGTCGTGGAGGCCGCAGTTGGTGAGGATCGCCTTGAGGCGGTCGAAGTCGGCGCGCCTGACATTCGCATGGGTGTTGGTGACAAGCCCGACAAGGTGCTGGCGCACCCCCTGACGCATAATTCGGGTCTTGCGGTGATTCACCGTCCAACCCTCCTCTTCCGCAATGGCGGCGACGCGGGCGGCAAATCGCTCGGCGGAACGCGCAAAGGCGGCATCTCCGGAGAAAGCCAGGTCATCGGCGTAGCGGGCGTAAGTTGCGCCGGCAGCGTTGGCGAGGCCCTGCAGCCGGGAGTCCAGGCGAAATGCGCACAGGTTGGCGAGGGCAGGTGAGGCAGGCGCTCCCTGGGGGAGATGGGGGCGAGCATAGAACTGCGCGGCCTCGAAGCTCGCAGCGGGATCGACGGAACGAGACGGCTGGGCAGTTCCCTCTCTCCATACCCGCCGGGGCGTGGCGTTGGTGCAGAGGCCGCTGAGCAGACCCGCCACGGAATCGGGATAGCCCATGGTGCGAAAGAGGGCCTGAACGCGGGGGCGGCCGATGGACGGGAAAAACTCGCGGAGATCGATGCGCAAGACGACCTGTTTCCCGGCATGGAGAGACGCGAAGGTCTTGATGGATCGTCCCGGCACGAATCCATGGACGGCGGCGTGGGTGGGAACGCGATCCAAAATCTCATGAAGAATCTGGCGCTGGACCTTCTTGAGCCGAAACTTCGGCGCCTCAATGAGCCGGAAGCCGCCCGAGGATTTAGGAAAGACGCGGTAGTGATAGTGCTGAAGGGTGGGGGTGCGGGTTTTTGCGGTAAGGCGCCTGGGATCGCTGAACCACTCCAGGTCGCCCATGGTGAGGCCTAACCAGCGGGCAAGGTCTCCTACAGTGGCAATGGCCGGGATTGGCCAGTCGGCCGCAGCCGCCATGGGCTGCATGGCTGCCGGGCCGTCGGGTTCCACGACCCAGGAGGCGACGGTGAGTTGGTGTCGGCGGCTGTGCCAGGTGCGGTTTACGTTTTCGTCTTCCCGGAGAAACGCGAGCACGGAGCGCCGGGTGGGACGAACCTTGCCGGCAAATCGCTCAACAAACCGGCGCGCGACGGGGCGGAGCCATCGCCAGTTGCGCCCGAGTGTGTGGGCGGCGCGCTGGATGAGTTCTTCGGTTGTGGGCTCGCCGTGCAGGAACGCGGTCGCGAGAGCGCGGATCAGCACCGACTTGGAGAGACGTGGCGCCAGCGGAGTGCTCCAACGAGTCTGACCTGGCGGGAGCTGATCTGCGTGCGAGCGCAGCGAGGCTCCCGCGACGAGTGCCCGGATTGCCACGTTGCCCTGGGGTAACCCCAGAGAGGTAAGGGCGAGGCCCGAGGGCTTCTTCCCTTGCCAGCTTGGAGCACTCCGCCGCATGAGCAGGATAGCAGCGGGGCGCTGGGCGGCGAGAGGCCGAGAGGCGAGAGCCAGGTCGCACCGTCGCTCGTGCGAGAGCGCAGACGGCCTGGTGAGGTTCGTGGTATCCCATGTCTCCAACAAACGGGAGATATGGGGCTCCCTCGGTCGTGCGGGAACGGAGATGGCTGGGGTGGGTTCGTGGTATCCCATGTCTCCAACACGGGAGACATGGGGCACCCGCGGTCGTGCGGGAACGGAGATGGCAGGGGTGGGTTCGTGGTATCCCATGTCTCCAACACCGGGAGATATGGGGCACCCGCGGTCATGCGGGAACGGAGATGGCTGGGGTGGGTTCGTGGTATCCCGCCCTAGGCGCAAAAAGCGCGCCTAGAACGGGGCACCCGGGGTCGTGCGGGAACGGAGAGAGGGCTGGGATGGGTTCGTGCTTTCCCAGGTCTCCAACACCAGGAGACCTGGGCACCCTCGCGTCGCGCGGGAATGGGGCCTGACTGCGGCGCGGCTCGTCAGGCGCCCTGGTTGCCGGGGTCGTGTGCCCACAGCTCGGCCATCTCTTCTTCCTCGATCTCGGGCGGCACCGGGTTGTGAACGGGCTCGTAATTCCTTCTGGGAACGGCGGACGACTCAGGGTCGTGCAGGCGCTGCCGGGAGGGGTAGGTGGGAACGGGTGTGGTCATCGGTCTTACTCTCCTTCGCGGTATCTCTCTCTGTAGGTCCAGCGACATCCCGAGTAGAGCGCAGGCGCGTGACGCGATTCAAGCCAGGCGGGGCGAATCGGACGAGGGGACGGGAGGGACGGGGCGGCGAGGACCGAGGGCCGGGGGGTGGAGATCGTGCTCTCCCGCCCTACGCGGATTTAGCAATCCGCGGTGAACGGGACACCCTCGGTCGGGCGAGAACGAGAGACAAAGGCAACCGCGGGTCCTTCACTTCGTTCAGGAACACAGCATTGGTAGAGGGAGAGATAGGGTATCCCGGGCAGCGATGCGCGTTGACCTTTCGCGCCGGTCGGGCATATAGTTCATATTGAATGATTCGAAATGAACTATGCAAAAATGACCAGATTCGGGAGAAGGCGCAGGCGGGGGTGATTGCCGTTGCCGAGCAGATCAGGGCGCACTGCTCGGTGATTACGAAGGCGGCGCGGGCCGACCTTGATGGTCACTTGAAGCGACAGGACTCGGGGATCAGCGCGATTGAGCATGGGGTTCTGCGGCATTTGTCGCGGGGGGTCACGTCCATGGCGGAGATCAGCCGGCTAATGGGCGTGGCGCCTTCGACGCTGGTGTATGTGGTGGATGGGCTCACGGCGAAGAAGCTGGTGAAACGGGGGAAGGACCCCGCCGACCGGCGCAAGGAGCCGCTGCTGCTGGAGAAGAAGGGCGCGGCGCTGTTCGCGAAGTATTCGCGAATGGACGCCGAGAGCGCGCTGGTACGGAGCCTGAAGGCGATGCCTGACGCGCGGCGAACGGACCTTCTGGCCCTGCTGCAAGAGCTTGTGCATGGGCTTACGGGTTCCGAGCGGCTGTATCTGAATGCCGGCGACTCAGCGACGGCGTCGCGGGTGCGCGATGAGGACAAGGAGACCAAGTCATGACTAAAGCGCAGTGGGTGCTGATGACGACGTTTGCCGCGACGTTCTACGGCGTGGGCAACATCTGGATGACGCAGTTTGGCTGGCGGTTGTGGCCGTATGTGGCGCCCGCGGAATTTGCCGCTTACCACAATGCGTGGTGGGCGATGATCAAGCCGGTGGTGTTTCCGGTGGCGGGAGTGGCGTTCTTTGGGGCATTCGCGTTGATCTGGTGGCGGCCGGCGGGGGTGACGGCGGCGCCGGTGTGGCTGAATGTGGGGATCCAGGTACTGGTCTATGCGCTTACGGCTGCGTTCTGGGGCCGGTGGCAGGCGCAGACCCACTTCGCTCGATTGCCGGATGGATCGCTGGACGCGATGTATGCGCGCGCGATGGGCACGCATTGGATCCGCGCTCTGTTGATCACTCTGAGCGGGCTGGCAGTGTTCTGGATGGTGGTGCAGGATCTCTCGAAGAATCTGCAGAGGGGACGGTGAAGACGAGGGCCAAGTTCCAAGGGCCGAGTGGCCGCTGGGTGGGGGTCGTGCCTTGAAGCGCGACGACCCAGCTCTCAGACGCGAGACCCAGGTCGCCCGGATTGCCGTGGGTTATTTGCGGTCGAGGCGGAAGGCGGCGGCCTGGAAGTCGCCGCGGAAGTCGTCGTGCAGAGCGAGGCCGTGGTTCATCCAGAAGGCGCCGCTGGCAGTCGTGGGGCTGTCGGCGGCGGCTTTGCCTTCGATGGGCGTGAGAGCGTATTGCGCGTCGGGGTCGAGGCCTTTGAGCTTGAGGAGGGGGAAGCCGCGGCCCTCCTGGGTGGAGTGGATGAAGGCGAAGACGACGGACTGGCTCTTCGCGGCATTCACGGTCTGAGTAGCGGAGAATTCGCTGCCGTTGCGCGGCGAGATGAGGCGGTAGAGGTCACCCTGGACGATGGTGGGCTGCACCTCGTGGTAGGCGGCGATGAGGCGCTTGGCGAGAGCGGCATCGTCGGGGGTCCACTTGTCGATGTTGGCGCCGATGCCGAGGGAGCCCTGCATGGAGGAGAGCATGCGGTAGGCGAGCGAGGTGGTGCGCTTGTTGAGCCAGTGGGGCGAGTCGGTGACCCAGGCCATCATGATCTGCGGGGTGTAGGCGTAGGTGAAGCCGTCCTGGATGGTGAGGCGGTCGAAGGGATCGGTGTTGTCGGAGGGCCAGACCTCGTCGGTATAGCGGAGGATGCCGAGGTCGACGCGGCCGCCGCCGCCGGAGCAGGACTCGATCTCGACGTTCGGATGGCGCTTTCTAAGCTCCGCGAGGATGGAGTAGAGGTTCTGGATGAAGGCGACGTAGACCTTCTTTTGCTCGGCGGCGGGGAGTTGGTCCCAGCCGGGCTCGGCCCAGTTGCGGTTGTAGTCCCACTTAAGGAAGGCGATGTCGTTTTCGTTGAGGAGCTTGTCGAGGAAGCCCAGCACGTAATCCCGGACGTCGGGGCGGGCGAGGTTGAGGACGAGCTGCTGGCGCTGCTCGGTGCGGGGGCGGCCGGGGAAGTTCAGCACCCAATCGGGATGCTTGCGGTAGAGGTCGGAGTCGGGGTTAACCATCTCGGGCTCCACCCAGAGGCCGAAGTCCATGCCGAGGGCGTGGACGCGGTCGATGAGGGGCTTGAGGCCGTGGGGGAATTTTTCCTGGTTGACGTACCAGTCGCCGAGGCCGGCGTTGTCGGTTTTGCGCTGGCCGAACCAGCCGTCGTCCATGACGAAGCGGTCGATGCCGAGGGCGGCGGCTTTTTCGGCGAGGGCGATCTGGCCGGCTTCACTGACGTGGAATTCGGTGGCCTCCCAGGAGTTGTAGATGACGGGGCGGGGGCGCGGCGTGGGGCTGGAGGCGGTCTTCTGGGTGCGGGGGAGGACGTTGCGGAGCTCGAAGGCGTGGAGGAGGCGGGAGGCGCCGCCGAGGCCGTGGGCGGAGTAGCCGGCGTAGAGGACGGGGGTTTCGAGCTTCTCGTTGGGGTGGAGGACGTAGCCAAAGTCGAAGGGGTTGTAGCCGGAGGTGACGCGCACGGCGTCGAGCTGATCCTGTTCGATGGTGGTGCGCCAGGAACCGCTCCAGGCGAGGGCGCCGAACCAGACTTCGCCGTGGTCTTCGTCGGAGGCGGCGGATTGGATGGCGAACCAGGGATTGGCCTGGTGGCCGGTGGTGCCGCGGCGGCTTTCGAGGACGCGGGCGCCGTGGCGGATGGGCTCCTGGTTGAGGGTGAACTCGCCGGCCCAGCGGCCGGTGAGGTAGTTGAGGGTGTAGTTGCCGGCGGGGAGGACGAGGGTGGCGGCGGCGGCCTGCTCGATGGTGATGGGGGCGGATTCGCGGTTCTCGATGGTGGCGGAGCGGCCCAGGATGCCAGTGTGCTCATCGATGAAGTAGTGCAGCGTTACGAGCACGTTACGGCTGATGTCTTTAAGCACCACATCAAGGCCGCTGGGGGTTTCGGTATGGCTCTGGTAGTGAAGGACGAGGTCGCGGTTGCCGTCGGCGAAGGTGACTTTGAGGGCGGGCTCGTTGAAGAGGCCGGCGCCCCAGCCGCCGTACTCCTGGGGGGTGTTGGTGTAGGTGGAGTCGAAGGAGGCCCATTCGCGGCGGGGGGTGGGGGTGGGGGGGGTGTCGGAGGCGCCGAGGCGTCCGCCCCAGTAGACCTGCTGGAGTTCGCCACGGGAGTTGATGCCAAAGGCGTAGGTGGTATTGGCGGCGTCGAGGCGGAAGACTTTGGAGGAGGCGTCGAAGTGGGCCATGGCGGATTGGGCTGCGAGAGAGGCGGGCAGGAGGGCGGCGGCCAGCAGGGGGGCAGCGGCGGTGAGCAGGGCGGGGCCTGTAAATGTTTTCAGCATGGAGCGAAGATCTCCTCTTGGGAACCGGCCATGATAGCACTGCGTAACCGGAGTTGAAGCGATGAACGTTGGCTGCAGGTTCTGACGGCGTCAGTCATTCAACCAGACCGTTCCACAACTCCGCGGGGGATCGAGCAGGTCCTTTCGGATATTCTGGACGTGCATCCCGGAGGTCTCCCTGCGATGTCCCCCATCGTTGCCAGTGCGCCCGCCAGTCCTACCCCTGTTGATGAGATCGCGGATGCGCTGGATCGCGTTCCGCCGCTGCAGGGGCTGACGTTCGAGGAGCGGAAGTGGCTCGCCGAACACGCCGAAGAGATTGTGGCCCAGCCGGGCGAGGTTCTGTTTGAGGAAAACACGGCTGCGGACTGGATGTTCCTGATCATGAAGGGGGAGATCCATGTGCAGCGGCAGCGCGGCGGGCCGATGGCGTTGTTTATCGGGCGCGCGGGGCAGATGACGGGGCTGCTTCCCTTCTCGCGGATGAAGACGTTTGGCGGACAGGGCGTGGCGGTGTCGCCGGTGTGGGGGCTGCTGATCCACAAGCGGTATTTTCCGGAGATGCTGGCGGCGATTCCGTCGATGAGTCAGCGGGTGGTATCGACGCTGCTGGACCGGGTGCGCGAGGTAACGCGGATCGAGCAGCAGGCGGAGAAGCTGGCGGCCCTGGGGAAGCTGGCAGGGAACCTGGCGCACGAGCTGAACAATCCGGCGTCGGCGGCGCAGCGGGCGGCGTCGAGTCTGGTGACGGAGCTGCGGGCGAACCGGCAGAACCGCTTCAAGCTGGTGAACCTGCACCTGACGACCGAGCAGATTCACGAGGTGGAGGCGTGGGAGCGGGACGTGCTGGAGAGCGGACGCGCCCGCAAGTGCGGGGCGGACGAGATGATCCAGCATGAGGAAGAGCTGCGGAACTGGCTGACGGCGCTGCCGTGCGATAACGCATGGGAGGTGGCGCCGGATCTGGCGGAGCGGGGATTGACGATCGCGGACCTGGAGCGGCTGGACAAGATCCTGCAGTCGAACGGCACGTGTATCACGCTGCAGTATTTTGCGCGGTATCTGCGGTCGACGCGCTCGGTGGATACGCTGATCTCGTCGACGGCGCGGATCTTCGACCTGATCGCGGCGGTGAAGGAGTACAGCAACATGGACCGGGCGCCGATCCTGGAGGTCGACGTGCCGGCGGGGCTGGACGCGACGCTGCAGATGCTGCAGTCGCGGATGGGCAACGTGGTGGTGGAGCGGAGTTACCAGCCGGGGCTGCCGTGCATCAGCGCGTACGGGGGAGAGCTGAACCAGGTGTGGACGGCGTTGATCGAGAACTCGCTGGAGGCGATGGCGGGTTGCGACTATCCGGGGTGCCTGCGGATCATCTGCCGGATGGAAGGGGAGCTGCTGCTGGTGGAGATCTGGGATAACGGGTGCGGGATTCCGGCAGAACTGCAGGACCGCATCTTCGAGCCGTTCTTCACGACCAAGCCTCCGGGCCAGGGGCTGGGCCTGGGTTTGGACAATGCGATGCGGATCGTGCGCAAGCACCGCGGGCATATCGGGGTGCGCTCGGAGCCGGGATCGACGTGCTTCCGGGTGCGGCTGCCTGTGGATCAGTTGCAGGCGTACTAAGACTCGAAGGGGCGAGTCGTGCGGGAGCGGGGAGAGGCTCTGTGAGGTTCGTGGTCTCCCGTCTCCAACAACGGGAGACCTGGGGCACCCTCGCGTCGTGCGGGAACCGGCAAAAAAGCAACCACGGATCTTTCACTTCGTTCAGGAACACAGCCTTCGTAACGTGAGGTTCGTGCTTTCCCGTTCTACGCGAAATTTCAATCCGCGTAGAACGGGGCTCCTCCGTGCCCTGTTAGTCTCCTCGAGAGAGCCCGACATGGCATTTCCGTCTTTGCTTCCTCGTTCTTTATCTGTGCTGCTTCTGGTGGCCGCGGGGGCAATCGCCGCGGCGCAGGATACGCGCTACGCGCCTGAGGGCGAGCTGATTCCCGGGCCGAATTGCGCGGGGCGCGCTTGGCCGGCTCCACCGCGCGCCTGCACTCCCGAACAATACGACCTGTGGCTGGCCGACGTGACGCACTGGCGGGCGGAGCACCGCATCCGCATGGGGTACAACGCGAGCGCGTACGAGCGGCCAGAGCTGAAGTGGACGCAGTCGAGTTTTATCCAGCCGCAGGTGATGATGGAGGACCGGTACCTCTATGATCCGGAGCGCGGAACGTATACCGTGGACAGGTTTCTGGATGACCTGGACCGGCGCTACGGCGGCGTGGACGCGGTTCTGTTGTGGCACACCTATCCGAATATCGGGATCGACGACCGCAATCAGTACGATTTGCTGGCGGATCTGCCCGGCGGGCTAGCGGGAGTGCGGGCGATGGTGGAGCAGTTCCACAAGCGCG
The DNA here is from genome assembly GCA_008682415.1 of Acidobacteria bacterium AB60. Taxonomy (GTDB): domain Bacteria; phylum Acidobacteriota; class Terriglobia; order Terriglobales; family Acidobacteriaceae; genus Telmatobacter. Next base: position 1,343,744 of record VANK01000001.1, read on the forward strand.
GCGTCCGGGTGCTCTTTCCTGTGATGCTGTGGGACCAGGGGACGCACGATCCGGGGACGGCAAACTGGGACGCCAGCGCGCGGGCGATGAAGGAGGTCGGCGCGGACGGGCTTAACGGCGATACGCTGGATGGATTTCCGCGGGCGTTTGTGGAGGCGAGCGACGCCGCGGGTCATCCGCTGGCGCTGGAGCCGGAGGGCGGGGTGGGCGACGACCAGCTGCTGGCGTGGAACACCATGAGCTGGGGCTACTGGAAGTACGATACCGAGCCCAAGATCAGCCGTTATAAGTGGCTGGAGACGCGGCACATGGTGAATGTGTGCGACCGGTGGGCGAAGAGCAAGACGGACAACCTGCAGTATGCGTTCTTCAATGGGGTGGGCTATGAGTCATGGGAGAACATCTGGGGCATCTGGAACCAGATCGCGCCGCGGGACGCGGAGGCGCTGCGGCGGGTGGCGGCGATCGAGCGCGCCTTCGCGGACCTGCTGACCTCGCAACAGTGGCGTCCGTTCTACCCCACGCTGCAATACGGACTGTACGCGAGCGCGTGGCCGGGAGAGGGCGAGACGCTCTACACCCTGGTGAACCGCAATGCGTACGATGTGCAGGGCGCACAGATGCAGTTGAGTCAGGAGGAGGGCGCGCGCTATTTCGATCTGTGGAACGGGCGGGAGCTGACGCCGCAGAGCCTGGGCGGGAACGTGCAGCTTTCGTTTCCGGTGGAGGCGAGCGGGTTCGGGGCCGTGCTGGTGACGCATCGGGCGCTGGACGCGGCGGAGGGCAAGCTGCTGGCCCGCGAAGCGGAGTGGGCGAAGAGTTCGCTGGCCAGTTTCTCGAATACGTGGAAGCCGATGCATCAGGAGCAGACGCCGATTGCGAAGACGCGCGCGGCGAAGTCCGCGCCGGAGGGCATGGTCCTGATTCCCGCCGCCGACTACGAGTTCGTCGTGCAGGGAATGCCGATTGAGGGAGGAAACGACGTCGGGGTGGATGTTCAGTATCCGTGGGAGGACGAGGCGCGGCGCTACCATCGCCACACGATGCACATCGATGCGTTCTACTTCGATCGCGCGCCGGTAACGAACGCGCAGTTCAAGCAATTTCTGAATGCGACGCATTACCGGCCCAAGGACGACCACAACTTTCTGAAGCATTGGACGGGAGGTTCGTTCGCGCCAGAGATGGCGGACGAGCCGGTGGTGTATGTGTCGCTGGAAGATGCGCGCGCCTATGCGGCATGGGCCGGCAAGCGGCTGCCGCATGAGTGGGAGTGGCAGTACGCAGGCCAGGGGCTGAGCCGGTCCGCGTATCCGTGGGGCAACACATTCAACGCGGCGATGGTGGCGGCCGTGGATAAGACGCGAGGCCTGACGCACCCGGAGTCGGTGGGCCTGCATCCGCAGGCTGCCAGCCCGTTCGGGGTCCTGGACATGGTTGGGAATGTCTGGCAGTGGACGGACGAATACCGCGACGAACATACGCGGGCGGCGGTGCTGCGCGGCGGGAGTTATTACCAGCCGCAAGGCTCGATCTGGTACTTCCCTTCTACTTACCGGCTGGATGAGCACGGCAAGTATCTTCTGCTGTCGCCGGGACGGGACCGGGCGGGGACGATTGGATTTCGATGCGCTGTGGATGCGGAGGGGACAGGGAATAGGGAACAGTGATCAGTGATCAGTGGTCAGTGGTCAGTGGTCAGTGGTCAGTGGTCAGTGGTCAGTGGTCAGTGGTCAGTGGTCAGTGGTCAGTGGTCAGTGGTCAGT
>VANK01000020.1 GCA_008682415.1 Acidobacteria bacterium AB60
AGAGATGCTCATCTGCAACCCTGGATCGACTACTACAACCGAGAAAGACCCCATGGTAGCCTCAACTACAAGCCGCCCATCAGCCGCTCCGACTCCGGAACAACCTCTTGATCATCTACAGGCACCCGCGGTCGTGCGGGAACTTAGGGGGCGACCGCCTGGTTTCGTCAGGCGTGCATCCAGTTGCGGAGGCGGCGCTGGGCAGGTTTCTCGATGAAGTGGAGGGCGAGGAGGGCGAGGGCAATGAGGATGGCGTAGCTGATCCAGGGATCGAAGCGGGCGAGGCCGAGGTGGTCGAGGATGTGGGTGTCGTGGATGAGGTTCCAGAAGTTGAAGTGGAGGAGGTAGAGGCAGTAGCTGGCTTCTCCGATGAAGACCAGGGGGCGGATGCCGAGGAGGTGGGAGAGGGGGTTGTCGCCGGAGAGGCCTAGGATGATGCAGCCGAACATGGGCATGAGCAGGCCGTCGTGCACGAGAGCGTAGGGGACGGCGGAGCCGAGCCAGAGGAGGAAGAAGATGGCGGCGAATCCGAAGACGCCGAGGACGAAGCGGCGTCGGCTGGCGCGGGGGATGAGTTCGTCGAGCTGGGCGAGGACGACGCCGAAGACGAAGCTGGCGAGGTGGGGCAGCGGGGTGAATTTGAGGGCCTGCAGCCAGGGACCGTAGCTGTAGCGGTCAGGGTGGGGAATGCCGTCGGGGTTGAGCAGGATGTAGAGGATGCCGGGGACGAGGCCGATGGCCCAGATGATGCCGAGGCGGGCGACGATGGGCTCGGGGCGGTCGGGGCGGCGGATGCGGACGACCCAGGGGAAGAGGAAGTAATAGAACGACTCCGCGGACATGGTCCAGGCAGGAGTGTTGAGGAAGGTGGCGATTTCGGGGATCCAGCCCTGGAGGAGGAGGGGCGCGAGGATCATGCCGGCGAGGAACATGCCGTGGGTGTGGGAGGCATATTCACCGGGGAGGTTGCGCCAGGCGAGGAGGAGGCTGAGGAGGTAGATGGGGTAGAGGCGGGTGAAGCGCGCCTTGTAGAAGCGGACGGTGTCGAGCTGACGGTCGCGGGCGCGCTTGCCGTAGTTGTAGGCGAGGACGTAGCCGGAGAGGAGGATGAAGAAGCTGACGGAGGCGTATCCAGCGTTGACGACGGGAGCCAGGTTGAGCTCGGGGACCCAATGGACGAGGGGCAGGGCGAAGTGGGCCTTGAAGTGGAACCAGTCGGGGTTGGAGAAGTGAAAGAGGACGATGTTGACGGCGGCGAAGGTGCGCAGGCCGGTCAACGCGTTGAGCCGGTCTGGCTTGCGTATCTCCACTGAGGAGTTAGACGAGGCCGGGGGCGGCGGTGATGCGATCTGCTGCAGGGGATACCGTCCAGAGGTTCGGGTGGGGCACCCGCGGGGTCGTCTTCACGGGTCAGGCGGTGACGAGGGAGCCGACTTTTTCGCCCATGACGACGCGCTTGATGTTGCCGGGCTGATTCATGTTGAAGATGATCATGGGGAGGTTGTTGTCTTTGCAGAGGCTGACGGCGGTGAGATCCATGACCTTGAGGCCCTGGCGGAGGATGTCCATGTAGGTGATTTCGTCGTATTTGACGGCGTCGAGGACGAGCTTGGGGTCGGCGTTGTAGACGCCTTCGACCTTGGTGCCTTTGAGGAGGACGTCGGCCTTGATCTCCATGGCGCGGAGGCTGGCGGCGGTGTCGGTGGAGAAGAAGGGGTTGCCGATGCCGGCGGCAAAGATGACGACGCGTCCTTTTTCGAGGTGGCGGACGGCGCGGCGGCGGATGTAGGGCTCGGCGATCTGGTTCATGAAGACGGCGGTCATGACGCGGCACTGAACCTGGCGCTGCTCGAGGGAGTCCTGGAGGGCGATGGCGTTGATGATGGTGGAGAGCATGCCCATGTTGTCGGCGGAGACGCGGTCCATCTCGCGGGCCTGCTCGGCGACGCCGCGAAAGATGTTGCCGCCGCCGACGACGATGGCGATCTCGACGCCGAGGGCGCGAACTTCGGCGATTTCAGCGGCGGTTTCGGCGACTTTTTCCGCATCGAGGCCGAATCCGCGGGAGCCGGCCAAGGCTTCTCCGGAGAGCTTGAGCACTACCCGTTTGTACATATCGCTTCTGAGTATACCGAAGGAGAACGAGGGGGCGTCCGGGGCGGAAGTCGCGCGGGAGAGGGTCGGCGGAGTCACCATTATGATCAGAGCTGAGGATCACGCTGGTATGGATCAATTCCCGCTGCATCATGTCGGGGTCGCGGTAAAGAAGATGCAAAAGGCGATCGCTGAGTACGAGACGCTTTGGGGCTACAAACTCGTATCGGGGCCGTTCGATGATCCGATCCAGAACGTATCGGTGTGTTTTTTGGCTCGTGAGCCGGGGGACACGGTGATCGAGCTTGTGGCACCGCTGGGACCAAATTCGCCCATCGATTTGACGCTCAAGAAGGGCGGCGGCACCTATCACCTTTGTTATCAGGTTGAGGACATCAACGCAGCCATCGCTCATCTTAGCGAGCAGGGAGCTTTCCTTGTGAGTGGGCCGGTGCCGGCGGTGGCATTCAATATGCGTCCGATTGCCTGGCTGCTGACCGGAACGAACCTGCTGGTGGAACTGGTCCAAGCCGACTGAGGGCATTCGGCAGACGGATTTGAGCCAGAAACGACAGCCGACTCTTTAGAAGGCCTTATACACGATGCCCGGAGCGGGTTGATTGAGGAGAACGGTGATGACGATTCCGGCCAGTCCAAGGGCCGATGCGTAGACGACTCGCGCATAGCGGCTGGTAAGCACGGGTCCGCCGGCAGTTCTGATGGAGAGCAGCGCCGTGCGCAGCCATTCCCAGAGTGCCAAAACGATAGCGGCCAGGACCACGGCGGCGGTCCAAATTGCGAGCCATTGAACCGGTGTGAATGCCGAGAAGATGCGCTTGGTATCTATCCAAGATCCCCAGAACCAGAATAGTGTGAACGCGAACCAAGCAAAGTTGAGTCCACGGCCGAGGGCTACGTAGAGCGGGTTGGCCGCGAGCGCCTTGTATTGTTTGCGGCCCATGGATTTTGCCAGGGCAATCTGCCAGAGCTTATTCACTGACATTCCTGCTCCGGTGACAAAGCCGAAGAAGATGAACTCCGAGGTTCGGCCGTGCCAAATGCCGATCAAGAAGAATGTGACAAAGAAGCAGAAGACGCCCAGGAATGGCTGCCATGCAGGGGATGGAATCCGGCGCATGAGGGCCACGAGGAGCGGGTTGTAGACGTAAGTCTTGAGCCAGTTAGAGAGGGTGATGTGCCACTGGTTCCAAAAATCGAGAACATTGGAGGCGGAGAAGGGGCGATTGAAGTTTTCCGGGAGCCGTACGCGCATGAGGCGGGCGATGGCAATGACGATGTCGATGTAGCCGGAGAAGTTGAAGTAAAGGAAGATGGGGTAGGCAGCAGCCAGGCGAAGAGCCGCGTACATTTTGTCCGCGGGGGTGAGGGGCTGATAGATCTGGGCAACGGCGTCCTGATGAACCGCGTTGAAGATCATGGCGAGGACGTTGACTTTGAAGAAGCCGCGGATGATGCGCTCGATCTGGAGGCCGACGACGCGGGCGTCGAGAGGGGCGGGATCGGCGGCGAACTGCTCCTGGGCGAATTCGTCGTAGCGCTGGATGGGTCCGGAGACGAAGGTGGTGAAGTTGAGGAGATACAGGAGGTAGGGGCCAAGGCCGAGGGGTTTCTTCGGATCGGCGTCGGCGGTTTCGATGAGGACGTGGAGGACGCGGAAGAAGATGTAGGAAAGGCCGAGCGTGAAGTAGGCGGAGTGGAGCAGGAGGGCATTGGGGAGGAGGGTGTACTTCTTAAGCCAGATGTAGGCGAAGATGACCGCGACGAGAAGCGCGGGGAGCAGCCGGGACCAACCGCGCTCTACCAGCTTGATGGCCAGATAGCCGAGCAGCAGGAAGCCGGCCATGGGTAGGAAGGCGGCGGGGCTGTGCACGAGCAGGCCGAGGAAGAGGATGCTGGCCGCGGCAAGGACGAGGGAGCGCCAGAGGGGGGAGCGGCTGAAGTTGGAGACCAGCGCGGCGGCGAGACCGAAGCAGACGAATTGAAATGAGGCTGTGTCCATGAGAAGGCGGTTTATCTCCTTTGCGCCGAGACGGACGGCAGTTGTGGGATGGCGCCTCGGCCCTGCGGCCACTCGGCCCGGGAGACGATCGCGGCGACGGCGGGGATTGTTATGAGAGGGCGAAGCGAGTCTCGACTAGCCAAGAGCGACTGGTTGTTCCCAACTGGCGGCAATCTCTGAAACTCACTTTCCGTGGTGTAAAGGCACGCGTGTCTCTATGCGGGTCTGGAATGGACGATCTCAAATTTTTCTTTCAGCTTCAAGAACGGTTTCTCCAAGAAGCGATAGGACAATGCTGCCAGCAACACGGTGAGGGGCAGGCCGACAAGTATCTTGATGAGGAACACGTTGTGGTCCATGTGCAAAATGCGCGGCGCCCAGTAGCTGATTTGAACCAGTAAAGCGGCGTGAATCATGTACAAACCATACGAGATCTTCCCCAGACTTTGGAGAGGTTTCATCCACGCAGGAACACCAGCTCCAAGGAAGCCAAGGAGGATAAGCGCGCAGCCGGTTCCTGCCGAGAGGAATGGCGCGAGTCGAGGAGCGGCGGTGTCCGGGAATAACAGGAACACGCTCAGGCCAGCGACGATCAGAAGGCCTCGGACCGCTCGGCGAAAGCGCGGGATTCTGCCGTTGAGCAGCGCAGAGATTGCCGCACCGATGGCGAAGTACTGGAGCTGGGTGATGGTGGAGACATGCACTCTCCACGAATCGTAGTGCATCCGCTGCATGAGCAAGATTCCGAATTGAGAGGCGATCCAGGCAGCTGCGGAGATAACGAGGATGCGCCTTCGATTGGCAAACCGAACCATGATGGGAAAGAGAAGGTAAAGCTGTTCTTCCACATTGACGCTCCAGATCACTCCGAAGCCATATTGAATTCCTCCATACGCTCCCGCGTACCAATTTCCTGCGAGGAACAGGTATGCGACCAGGCCAGTCAGCGGGAGACCATATGGTCCGCTGCTGAGGCGGGAATATGCAAACCCAACGAGCAGCACAAGAAAATAGAGGGGCCAGATGCGCAGGATTCTTCGGGTATAGAACCTGCGAAGGTCGATCGCGAGACGCAGGTCTTTTTCTCGCGAGAGCAGTTCGACGATGAGATATGCGCTCAGAACAAAGAAGAGCTGAACGCCGAAGGTGGATCCACGAAGAATGATCGATACAAATCTGAGTTGAGAGGGGTTCTCCGGGACGATGTGAACCGTGAAGACCAAACAGAACGCAAAAAACCGCAGGACATCGAGTTCGGGTCGGAAGAAACGTGGTGAGCGGGATGAGTCTTGCACGTTTGGACGGCCCTCTGCGGGGGGAGATTTTACCGCCGGGCTCGTAACCATGCTGTCGCTCAGGCTCACTCGGAATCCCTCCGTGGTGTTGGCCGGGTGGAGATCAGAAGTCGAACCAAATTGTCGCTGAGCAGGTTCGCCATGGTAGCGTGCCCAACCGAATTTGCGTGGCCATCGACCGGGAAGTAGCCTTTGTCCGGATCAGGAATGCTGCGGTAGCCGGGGAGGATGTCGAGGAAGGTTGCGTGGTGGCGCTGGACGATGTCCTGCAGCTCGCGATCGAGTTTGTAAGGATCGAACTGCGGAGGCCAATCGCCGGTGGCGATCATGGCTGCCTGGACGCTCGAGGGCGTATAGGTGACGACGAGAGGAACGCCGGCGGCTTTCGCCTTGGCGGAGACCTCCGCCAGATCGCGATCGAATTCGCGAAGATGTTGCTGGGAGTCGGGATCGAACTGGGCAGTAAGGTACTTTGCGGTGGGAGCGGCCGGCGCGAGCGCGGCCCGGACATGCAGGCTCTGGCTTTGATAGAGCAGATGGCGCAGGGCAATCGCCGTCCGGGTTCGATTGAATAGCTCCGGAATCGCCTGGTCAAGGGACTCCGAGCCAAGGGCCCTTTGTAAGTGCATCCATGTTCTTGCGCGGAGATTTTGAGAGAGCTGCCGCTGCCGCTCCTCCTTGCTGGCCTGAATTACGAGGTTAGCACCCTCGATATCCCCGACACTCAAGACCCAGAGGATCATGTCGGGTTGGGCAGCAAGCACCTGAGGGAAGCGCAGGCTGACGGTGGCGGCGAAGCCCCAGCCTATGCCTTCGTTGTAGACGTCGATTTTTCTGTCCGAACGGCGGGAGAGTTCCTCGGGAAGCAGGGTGGCAAAGGTGTTCTCAGTGGGAACGTGTTCTCCGAGGACACCCGATGAACCGACGAGAACGATGCGATACGCGCCGGGAGCTTTGGGCCGGCATCCGGCGCCCAAGCGATAGCCACAGGAGTCGAAGCGATATTCAATGAGGCCACTTTCAGGCGCCTTTTCCCGGCAGACGCTGTTCGGAATGGCACGAGGACCAGTGGCCGGATCATCGAGGATCATGCAGCTAGCCAGGAGCGACGTGGAGTTGGCAAAGATGACCCGAGACACTAGCTCAGCCGATATGGTCAACGCCGCGATGGTCACGCCGGCGAGCAGAGGGAGCAGAATCTTATCTCGCCGAGCAAAGAACCGCGGGGCAGTGCCGAGAGGGGACTTTTCTTCAATAGCAGGCGGAAGAGTGGAACTCACATTGGGCAAGTTCAGTTCTCCTGCAGCACGGGTGCCGGCCTTGTTGCCGATGACCCCGCCGGAGCGAAACGATCTTTGAGCGAGAGGAAGGGTGATTCCAAGTACTTGAAGCTGATCACGGCGAGGAGGACCGAGCCTGCAAACCAGAGCGGGACAAATAACGCGCCCCCGATTGCCCTGGAGTGGCACCGCATCTGAAGCCAATGGACAAGGAGGAGGAGCGCCGGCATGAAGAGAACGTGATTGACGTAGATACCGTAGCTGTACCGCCCCAGGAATCGAAGGGAAGCAACTTGAAAGGAGCGGTGGACGACAGCGCCGGGGATCAGGCATTTGAGGAGTAATCGAGTGAAGAGGAGAGGGAGGACGGTCAAGCCGAAGGTCTGCATCCAGGAGGAGTAGCGATCAACACTCCGCGTATGCAAGAGGATTCCAAGCAGGACGGCTGACGCGAGTGGGATAAACCAGCGGGTGCGGCGCTCGAGTTGTTCGACGGAAGACAGCCGCAAAGACAGCGCCAGCCAGGAACCAAGCAAGAGGCCATCACAATGAGTTGGCAGCTCCCGGTAAATAATGGTGGACGCCATGCCGGGCAGAAATTCCACGATGGCAAAGCGCGAGACGATACTGCAGCCGATGAGAACGAGGCAGATGCGCTTGATCTTTCGCGCATCGCGAATAATCCAGATGGTGAAAGGCCAGACAAGGTAGAACTGCTCTTCGACGGCGAGCGACCAGAAGTGGCCTAAGTTGATATACGGCTGCAGGTGCTCGACATTGCCGTTGAAGAGGGCAGCGACGTTCTGTCCATAGAACAGGAAGGCGAGGTGTACCGTTTGCCATTGCAGGTGGAGCAGTGGAGTGAGAATCAGGAGGAGCGCGAAGACTCCGTAGAAGAGGGGGAAGATGCGGAGCGAGCGGCGGATATAGAAGTTCTGAAAATAGTGCGGGTGAGCTACCGTGCGGACAAGAATGCCGGTAATAAGAAACCCGGAGAGAACAAAGAACAGATCGACTCCCACCCATCCCCAGCCGGATCCGAGCATCAATACTTTGCCAAGCCATGTGTCCCTAAGATGAGAAACGGCCTCGTTCATATGGAATAGAAAGACGAGGAGGATCGCCAAACCGCGGAGGCCATCCAAGGCCGCGGAGTGTGCACCGGAGAGGGTCACCTGATCTCCGGTGATCTGTGAGGGCGCGTGGTATTGCTGTTTCCCGGATGTAACGGGCTCGACCAAAGCTGAGGCGTGCGAATAATTATCTTCGCGGCTTTCCATGTTCACTCCGGGGCGAGAGCAACCTAGTTGGGCGGGCAGGCAAAACGAGGTGTAGCGAAATCGTGAAGATAGCCGTAATGAAACCAATCCGACAGGCGGGATGGGCGGGGGGTGAGGTTGTGACCAGATTCCAGATTTGGCTGTGTCTGCATCTATTCTATTTGCTTTGCGCATGTCTGCCAAGACGAGATTGGGGGAAAGGGCTGAAGTTGCGTGGGCTGCAACAGGATGGGAACGACTCACACTATACTGGTGGCAGGGTCTAACTATTTATTACGCTACAAATTCTGCGAGAGTAGTCCGTCCGGTGAAGGTGTCAACCAGGCTTTGCATTGCGTTTCCGTAGGGACGGAAGAGTGGCTCCGCCCGGGAGAAACAGTTTGTATTCCGAAACATCAGTACGGAAGGTATTGATTTACCGGCTTGGCAGCCTGGGCGACACGGTGGTGGCGCTACCCTGCTTTCATTTGATTGCGCGGGCCTTTCCTAACGCGACGCGAGTGCTGCTGTCGAACTACCCGGTGCATGCGAAGGCGCCGGCGTCGGCGGCGGTTCTTGACGGATCGGGGCTGGTGCACGGGTACATGCGGTACACGGTGGGCACGCGCGATTTTGGAGAGTTACTTCGGCTGATGTGGGCCATCCGGCGGTTCCGGCCGGACGTGCTGGTGTACGTGATGCCCTTGCGGGGCGAGAAGGCCGTGAAGCGCGATGCGTTGTTTTTTCGGCTGTGCGGCGTGCGACGGCTGATCGGGCTGCCCAGCGGCGACACGGCGGAGAAGGTGTACGACCGCAGGACCGATCTATGGGAGCTGGAGGCCTCACGGCTGTTGCGTTGCCTGCGCACGCTGGGCGAAGAGGATGTCACGGACCTGCGCAACTGGGACCTGCTGCTGACCGAGGCGGAGGTCGCCAACGCGGAACGGTTGATGGAGCCAGTAATGGGCCGGCCGATCATTGCGTGCGGGCCGGGGACGAAGATGCAGTCGAAGGACTGGGGACCGGAGAAGTGGCGGGGCTTGCTGGCGAGGCTGAGCGCGGAGTTTCCGCAGCACGGGCTGGCGTTGATCGGAGCCAAGGAAGACCACTCGGTGAGTGAGTATGCATCATCTGAGTGGAAGGGGGCCAAAGTGAATCTGTGTGGTGCGCTGAGCCCGCGTGAGTCGGCGGCGGTGATTCGGCGCGCTCAGCTGTTTCTGGGGCCGGACAGCGGGCCGATGCACCTGGCGGCAGCGTATGGCATTCCGTGCGTGATTCCATTTGCGTCCCTGGACTTGAAGGGGCGGTGGTTCCCGGTGGGGGAGGGGCATCAGCCGATCTACCGCGACGTGGCGTGCTCCAACTGCAGGCTGCAGGTGTGCGTGGACCGGGGCAAGATCTGCATCAACTCAATTACGGTAGAGGAGATGTTTGTGGCTGCCGTGCACGCGATTGCGCAGAAGGAGAGTTTGCGATGACGGAGATGGTGCTGCGCCGGCCCGAAGAGAAGGTGATGGAACTGGACGATCTGCGGGATTGCGTGGGGGCATGGCGCGCACAGGGCGAGGCCGTGGTCTTCACGAACGGATGCTTCGACTTGTTGCATATTGGACACGTGACGCTGCTGGACGAGGCGCGGCGCGAGGGTGATCGCCTGATTGTGGGGATCAACAGCGACGCCTCCGTGAGCGCGCTGAAAGGGCCTTCGCGGCCGGTGGTTCCGGAGCACGCGCGGGCCCGCGTGCTGGCGGGCCTTGAGGCCGTGGATGCGGTGGTGGTGTTCGACGAGCCAACGCCGCTGGAGTTGATGCTTGCTCTGAAGCCGGACGTGATTGTGAAGGGTGGCGACTACGTGGCGGACGAGATTGTGGGAGCACCCGAGGTGCGGTCGTGGGGCGGCCGGGTGAAGATTGTGAAGTTCGTCGAGGGGTTCAGCACGACGCAGATTATTGCGCGCGCCGCGTTGCCGGAGTCACGGTAAAGGCAGGCGGCGGCCTCAACGCGCGGAGGCTGCGGCGCGTTCTTCAAGGAACGCTTCGATGCGGGAGCAGTCGGCGTCATAGAAGACGGAACGGTCGTCGATGACGAAGTCATAGCGCGGCTTGCCCATCACCAGTTCGTGATAGCGAACGCCCCAGCCGGCGAGTTGGCGCTCGGTGAAGTCGCGCCCGATGCGCTCGACCTCGTCGCGGTCGCCGTTGGCCCGGCCCATGAAGCGGCTGGTGTGCAGGACGATGCGATAGCCGCGATCGTAGAGACGATTGACGAGGGCGATCATCTCGCGATTAGGCTGTGCGTCCTGGTAGTCGTGTTCTACCTGGCCGCACAGCACGCCGTCGATATCGAAACAGATTTTCATTTACGACATCCAGGTGGCGAAGTCTTTGAGGAAGCCCTGGACCGACTTGTCGGTGCCGGGGTGAGCCGCCATGCCTTCGACGATCTTGGCGCCCGCGGTGACGATGTGTCCGCCGGCGAGGTGGGCTTCGAGGATGTCGGACTGCATGCGGATGCTGCCGACGATGATTTCGGCGGCGTGTCCGGCCTGATCGAAGATCTGGCGGGTGTTCTCAATGACGCGCACGGGATCGCCGCCGATGTCTTTGAGGCGGCAGTGGAAGATGGAGACGTAGCTGGCGCCGCTGGAGGCGGCGAGGACGCACTGCTCCTCGGTGAAGATGCAGGTGCAGTTGACCTTGATGCCTTCCTTGGCGAGGGCGTAGATGACCTTGAGCTCGTCCCAGCCGATGGGCACCTTGATGTTCAGGTTGGGATAGGCGAGTTCCTGCACAAACTGTTTCGCTTGCGCGATCATCTCGTCGGGCTTGGTAGCGAAGACTTCAACGCTGAGGGGCAGGTTGCGCCCATCGGCTTGAATGAGCTGAATGATTTTCTTGATGTGCCCGAGGAAGTTTGACTTGGGTTCTTTGGCCAGCAGAGAGGGATTCGTAGTGATACCGGAGATGTGGCCACGCACGAGAGCGTTTTCGACGTCCTGCAGGTTGGCCGAATCGAGGAAGATCTTCACGCAAGTTGCTCCTGTTTTTCTGTTGTTTGGGAATCGATATCGAGATGGCGATAGGTTTGTCCGTCTTCGACGAGGTAGGAATCGGAGTCGGAATCGCGGGTAGAGACTTCGATGATGACGGTGTCTTCGAGGCCGACGCGGAGGTGCATGACGCCGGGGCGCACGTCATAGCTTTCGCCGGGAGTCATGACGATACTGCGATTCTCAGCGCGTCCGATGCGAAGGCCGACCTTCACTTTGCCGGAATGGATGTAGTAGGTTTCGCGCTTCTCCACGTGGTATTCGAGACTTCCCTGCCCGTCTTTCTGGACAAAGATTCGCTTGGCAGCAATTTCGTCGTCGCTGACGATGGTCTCGATCCGCCCCCAGTACTTATCGCGCACATCCGTGGTGGGAGTGCCGATGCGGGGAAGGACGGAGTTTTTGATGGCCGTGAAGGCCGCCACCGCGTTTTCCGGGGACTCGGTGAATACGGCGCGGAGAGAGTCGCCGGCGCGCGGTCCGAAGAGGTAGAAGATCGCGCCTGTCTCGCTGGCGGCGGCGTGGACGAGGAACTTCGGTACGGCCAGCGTCTCGCCGGCACGCACCAGTCCCGCCGATTCTCGACCCGCATCATCGAGGGTGCGCACGATGACCTCTCCGGATTCGACGAAGGCATGATAGCGGTTGGCGAAGAAGTGCAACTGCTGGGCGCCTCCCGCGGCGATATCGACCCGGTACATTTCGTACTCGGCCATTTGCGTGAGGGACGCGACGCTGCCCCACGCGGTCTGGATGGTGGTTGGCCGATTGGTTTTGCGCACCTGGTCGATGGTCAATCCGTATGCCATATCTACTCCTTCACCAACTGCAAGAGATCTTCCTTTTTTGGGGGGATGGTGCCATGGATCTGCACGGACAGGCCTGCCCAGGCATTTGCGAGTTGCAAGGCGCTGCGGGCATCGGATGTGCCGGCGAGGCAGAAGGCGGAGAGGAAGGCGTCACCGGCGCCGGTGGTGTCGGTTACAGTCACCTTGTTTGCGGGGGCCTGTGTGATGTTGGCTCCATCCTGGAACATGGCGCCATCGGAGCCGAGCTTCACGATGATCTTGCTGGTGCCGAGTTCCCGATTGAGAACTGCGAAGGCATCGGCATTGAGGGCGGGATGGAACGCGGGGTCGACGCAGCGCGCTTCCTTGAGATTTAAAACCATGACGGCATCGCTGTCACGATAGAGCTTGTGATTGCTGGCGGTCTGGGAGACCTGCGAGTCCACGTAAACCGGAGTGCCTGTGGCCCGCAGGCGAGGCAGGAGTTGCGCCAACAGGCCCGGAGAGAGCAGACCGTGGCGGTAGTCGGAGATGACGACGAGGTCGGTTTGGGGCAGCGCGCGTTCGACCTGGGCCAGCACCTGCCGCGCGATCTCGTCGGAGATGGCCTGGTCGTCGCGCTGATCGAGCTGGAACAGCTTGTAGCCATCGACCCAGAAGCGATGCTTGACGGTGGTGGGCCGCGCGGGATCAGCGACGGCGAGCAGATTGAGCCCGGGCGCGGTGAACTGGCGAACGTGATGGGCTTCTTCGTCGCTTCCGACGAGCGTAATGAACTGGACCTGGGCGCCGAGCTCGAGCAGGTTGCGACAGACGAGCGCGGCACCGCCCAGAGAGTACTTCACCTCTTTGCGCCGGGCAACGATGGTGGGGGTCTCGGCGGAGAGGCCCATGGCTGAGCCATAGGTGTAGATGTCGAGGATTGTGTCTCCGATCAACAGCACTCTGGCGGAGGCGAATCCTTCTACTGTTTTCTGTAAGGCTGTCAAGTTATCCGTACCCTGGCGGCCCGCGCATTGACGAGGCGCAGCGATGCTGCGGGCGGGCTCAATGTTGAATTCGCGGTGGCGGATGAATCAGGCAGAGAGCAAGGACGATTCTCCGTCCTTGATTTTCCTGATGATCGTGGAGGAGGAGTATCCCTTGACCAGGGGGAAGATTTTGATCTCGACGTTTTCGGGGATTTCGTCCTGCTGGCGCACTTCTTCCGCGAGCCATTCTCCGCCTTTGACGACGATGGCAGGGCGCAACATGTGGATCAATTCGGTGGGCTTGAGCTCTTCGAAGATGACGACCTCATCGACGAAGCGGACGGCCTGCAGCACGGCTTTGCGATTTTCCTGGGAGTTGACGGGGCGGCCGTCGCCCTTGAGAGCGCGCGCCGAAGCGTCAGAGTTGATGCCGACCACCAGGCGGTCACCCAAGTTACGCGACCACTTGAGCAGGTCGAGATGCCCCTGGTGAAGGATGTCGAAGATGCCGTTGGTGAATACGACCTTGCCGCGCGGATCAGGAGCGATACGCTCGACGCGGCGGACGTGGCGGTGTTCCCCGAATCTCTCCGTGAGCCATTTATGGGTGATCTCAATGTTTTCGTCATCGGTGCGAATCCACGATCCGAGGCAGAGCACGTTGGCGTCGTTATGTTCGCGGCATTTGCCGGCGCTCTCGTAGTTATGCACCACGGCGGCGCGCACCTTGGGGAATTTGTTGGCGGCGATGCTCATGCCGATGCCTGTGCCGCAGATGAGAATGCCGCGGTCGCAGTCGCCATTTTGAATCAGGGTTCCCACCAATTGTGCGTAATCGATGTAGTCCACGGAGGTCCCGGAGACAAAAGGGCCGAGGTCGATGCAGCGGTAGCCGGCTTCAAGGAGAGAAGCTTTGACTTTTGCTTTCAGATCGACGCCATTATGGTCAGCAGCGAGGCAAACGATTCTTTCGCTCATGGGGGGAGAGCTCCTTATTGATTCTAGACTTGCTGGCGGTCACCGCGTCAGAAGAATCTGATCAGTCCAGGGGAAACGGCTCGACGGGGGTTGGGGCTTAATCCAGTAATTAGATTTTGTGCGCGATCGGGCGTTTGCCAATAGCCTAACATACCCACGCCGTATCTCGAGCTGATTCTGTTCGTTCGTTATGGACCACTTCCCTTCCGAAGCTCGGGAGATGTGCCGGGCGTCTTACTCTGCCGCTTCGGAGGGGGACTCGATCTTGGCGACGGCGGGCGTCGCGTCCCACGGGCGCAATGCTGGTTGAGGTATCAGCACTTCAAGCCAGAACTTGGTGTAAGCGCGGATGGCATCCCGGCTGTCGGAGTGCGGCGGAGGCGTTCCGCTGAAGACGCGGGAGAGCTCGGGATGCACCATCACGGTCATTGCCATTGCCGATGTGATCATGTGCGGATCAAGGTTCCGTATGCGCTGGCTTTCAACGCACCTGGTCAAATAGCTGGTGAAGGCAGAGACGATGGGGGAGAGGTGCTGATGACAGACGGACTCTGCTTTCCATCGAAGTTCAATCAGCGCGACCGCGATCAAGCAAAGGAGTTGAGGCTTGAACGTCACGGTTTCAATCAGCAAGCTGAGAATCTGCGGAAGGACGATCTCGGGCGCTTCAAATGCGATGATGCCTGCCAGGAGATCCTTGCGCACTCGCAGGCCACTGAAGGAGGTGTCCAAGGCCGTCCAGAAGATATCTTCTTTGCGCTCAAAGTGCCGGAACAGGGTGTTTTCGCTGATATCAGCCAGACGCGCGATCTCGCGGGTGCTGGTTCCGTGGTAGCCCTGGCGCGCAAACAATTGCGCCGCGGCCTGGATGATCCTATCGGTACGTTCGCTGGTTTTTGGCGGTGAACCCATGAAGCTTTACTCTTTCGAAAGGGCCGGGGTTACTTAGGCGGCGGCAATCTGATCGGACTTGACCGCACAGGCGGAGGGAGATGCGACGGTAGGTGCGAGGAAGGCGACAGCGTCCGTAGCACTCTGGTCAGAGGGCCCGCGAGAATTCGGGCGTGCAGAGATAGCGGCGCAAGCGAAGAGCGGAACCAGGCAATCGATGCCTCAAGCGACGAGCGGCTCAAGCTCCACCGCGCTCAATTCAACTGCGGCATGCTGGTTGATCAACTCCAGGGTAATCACGAAGCGAGAGCTATTGTTCTTGCGCACCAGGACGCCTTCGACGCCTCTCATGACCCCACTTCGCACCCGAACTCTCTGCCCGACGATGAGTTCCCGATAAGGCTCGGTCTTTGCGGACCGCAGGAATTCGATTTCCTCATCGGGCAGGGGGATGGGTTCGCGGCTTGTACCAACGATCCTCAAGACGCCGGGGGCCGCCAGCACACGGGCGCGCTCCGCAAGTGAAATCCTGGCAAAGACATAGGTGGGAAAGAGGGGGAGAACCACCTTGACGCGTTGGCGATTCTTCCAGGTGCGCGTTTCTTCATAGGTAGGCAGGAAGTGCTCCACCTGACGCAAGCGGAGGTGCCTTGCGACGGATTTTTCATTTTGCGGGACTGTAAATACGGCGTACCAATTTCGAGGGTCTGATCCACACCTGGACAATTGCCTCTCGGGCTTAAATCCAATCTGCATATAGAGGGTCCTATCGCCTTTTTGGGCGTTAGTCAGGATTTGTAACGGCGAGAGAAGGAGGCAAACAAATTGCGGCAGGCTTCGCTATGCCGGCTTAGCAAGGGGATCCCGGATAGCCAGTTTCACATTCGTGAATTGTGTGCACTTCAAGAGCTGGGAAAAAGTGCCGGGGATGTGAACAGCAAGGCCCACGGGGAACATCTGAGACCTCTTTAGAAGTCCACCTTTTCTCGCCTTGCAGTTCTTTTAAGTGATCTCAGCATACCACAGAGGAGAGTGAGCGGGTGCTTTTAATTTGAGGCGCGAGCGGCTAGGTAAATGGCGTGTTAATTGCGCGAGTTTTGCCTTTTGTTCACTCTTTGGAGAATGTCTGCTGCCTTTTGGAGCAACGAATGTGAGTGGGCACTCACAGAGGTTCAAGCGATAGGGCAAGGGACGCCCTGGGTCGAATCTCGCCGAAAAGAGACCACATCGGAGAGGGGCTGCCGGGGGTGAGTTTGGGGCCGCTGTTCAGATAGTGGGGATGGTTCGGGGCGCGATGAAAGATCCTCGGCATGCTTCGGTAAACTGAAGCGGAACTTGCACAGCAATTGAAGACTCGAGCTTAGGCAAGGTAGACCTGGTGGCACTTCTCTGGAAACATTCATGCGCATTCTGATTCTCAGCATTAATTATTGGCCGGAAGAAACGGGGATCGGGGCGTTTACAACCTATCGTGCCGAGTATCTTGCCTCCCGGGGGCATGACGTAACGGTGTGTACGACGTTTCCGTACTATCCGGAATGGAAGGTGCCTGCGGCTTATGCGGGTAAGTTCATCCTCAGCCAATCGCGAAACGGCGTGCACATAGCCCGGAGCCGGGCGTATATCCCGGCGAAGGTGACATCGGTGAAGCGGGTGATCCATGAGGCCAGTTTTATTGCCTCCTCGCTGGCGCGGGCACTTCAACAGAAGCGCCCGGACCTACTGCTGGTCGTTTCCCCGCCGTTGGGACTGGCCGTCAATGCCTTTCTGCTAAGCCGACTATGGCGGATCCCCTATGTCTTCGACGTCGAAGACCTTCAGCCTGACGCTGCCGCGGAGTTAGGCATGCTGCCGCGGCCGATTCTGAATGCAATGTACAGGGTTGAAAAGATGGCTTACCGAAATGCTCGTCTAGTAAGCACGATCACCACGGGAATGCAGAGGAGGATTCTAGAAAAAGGAGTTCCGGAGGAGAAGACGGCGCTCTTCGAACCGCGGTCAGACGCTTCGCTGAGCACGATTTCACCGGACGAAGGTATAGCTTTTCGCCAGAAGTACTCGCTTGGAGCGAGAATCCTGATCAGCCACAGCGGCAATATGGGCGTGAAACAAGGACTGGGCGTCATACTCGACACAGCGCACCTGAACAGAGATGATGATTCGATACTTTTTCTGATTGTCGGGGACGGCGCAGTTCGCGGTCAGATCCAGCAGCGAGCGCGCGAACTGCAGCTCTCCAACATTCTCTTTCTTCCGCTGCTGGATTCAACGGAGTTCCGCGGGTTCCTCAAAGCGAGTGACATTTGCCTTGTGACGCAGCAAAAGACCGTGTCAGACATGGTGTTCCCCTCCAAGACTGTCACTTACTTGGCAGCGGGGTGTCCGGTCATCGCCTCAGTCAATAGGAACAGTGAAGTTGCAAGGACGATTGAAGAATCAGGCGCAGGAGTGGTGGTGGAGCCGGAAGACCCCCGGGCCCTGCTTTCGGCAGTTCTGAAAATGAAGGCGGGAGAATTGGTGGAGTTGGGTTGTAAAGCGCGTGAGTACGCCTCGCAGCGCTGGTCGAGCGAGCGGGTTCTCGGATTTTTTGAGACGAAGCTGGAGGAGGCTGCGTTCCCGGGGCGTCGTGCTTAGGAATTTGTCTTTCCCTCGCATCGTAGCTAGTGGTATACGGAACACGCTTGCATGATGGTTTGATTTTGAGCCTGCGCGTGACCTGCCCCCTGTCTCCGTACAGGTGATCCAGTAAATTTACCCCGCGTGAGGCGCCCCGCTTTTCTGTAACAACCGCGACTAGAGATTTTGGCGGTCAAAGCTCTCTCGAGCTTGATTGACGGGCTTGAAGCTGACTCCAGAGACTCAGTAGAGAACCTCTGGCGTGTGCGATTTCAAAAAGTGCTTCGCCCCGATATCTGGCATTCTCCGGCAAGTGAGGAACCGGGTCAAGGGCGGCGTTCTTTGCCGGCGCAGCGAACCCTTGACGCGGTCCGCAGCTTGCCGTATTCCGTTCTATCGGGGTGAAGCACGCTGCCTGTGATTTGTAACCGCTGGCGAAGGATGCTGGGGATTGATCGTCCAGTGCGCTATGTGGGCGGCTGATGTTGTAATGATGGCGCCACTTAGCCAGTCGCTCGCGCGCCTGGTGCAGTGAGCCGAACCATTCCACGTTCAGGCACTCATCACGCAAGCGTCCGTTGAAGCTTTCGATGAACCCGTTCTCGACTGGGCGGCCTGGACGGATGAAGCACAGTTCGACGGCGTGCTGAATCGCCCAGGCCTCCAGCGCCCGCCCGGTGAACTCGCTTCCGTTGTCCTGAGTGATGCTGCGCGGAGCTTGGCCACGTTCCACGATTGCATCTGTCAGCGCGGCAACGACATGCTTTCCCTGCAGGGACCGATCCGCTTCCATGGCAACACACTCGCGGGTAAACTGATCGATCACCGTCAGGATCCGATAAGAGCGCCCATCGGTTAGCTTGTCGCTAACAAAATCGGCCGACCAGCATTGGTTCGGCCCCGTGGCTGGACCGTGCGAAATGCGTTGGCGACGACTGATCTTCTTCCGCTCCACGCTGCGCACCTTCAGGTCCTCCTGGTCGTAAAGCCGGTAGACGCGCTTGGCGTTCACCTTCCAGCCGTCTCGGCGCAGCAATACGGTCAGACGCCTGTACCCGTAGCGCACATGCGTAGCCGCCACTTCTCGAAGTCGAGTTCGCAGCGCTTCCTGCAAAGGC
Source organism: Acidobacteria bacterium AB60 (assembly GCA_008682415.1). GTDB lineage: Bacteria > Acidobacteriota > Terriglobia > Terriglobales > Acidobacteriaceae > Telmatobacter. The sequence continues at coordinate 18,360 of VANK01000020.1, forward strand.
CTGCAACTGGTGTACCGCAGGGTGCTCACCGCCAAACCCATCACCAAAGCCGAACGCCTCTCCGAGATCTGATACGCCTCCTGCGCCCACCTCGCCAGCCGACGTCTCTGGCGAGGTTTTATGACTTTTTTGATACGACTTCCTGCAAAATCTGCCGGTCGAGGGTCAGGTCGGCCACGATCCGCTTCAGCCGGCTGTTCTCCTCGCGCAAGTTACGCAGCTCGCGTAGCTCCTGCACCCCCAGCCCGGCGTACTGCTTCTTCCACATGTAAAACGTCGCCTGACTCACGCCCAACTTCCGGCATATATCAGCCGTCTTGTCCCCGGCCTCATACTGCTTGAGCGCCGCAATGATCTGCTCTTCGTTGTGCTGCTTCCTCGGCATGTTGACTCCTCCTGGCTATCCCCCCAGAGGACCTCAACTGCCAAATTACTCCAGTTCCCACTGTCACAGTTTTTGGGTTTTGCCTCACGCGGATGCGGTCAACTTACAAACTGCTCTCATGAACGGAGCGGTCGGATTGTCTCCATCCGACCCCGACTGGGATGAGGTTTTTTGCCTAAGAGACTTGGGTTCGCCAATGCAGCACGCGTTTGAAGATGAAATCTAGTCGCAGTCGACGCTTGCCGATCACTCTATGACCTTGCCCAGCGACCCGATCTTCGCTGCAGTCTGAGTATCGTCGGCCCTGTTCATATCCGAGTCGCTCAGCACGATTCCGTTCAGCGCGGCCAATTTGAGCGGCCCATTCAGATGCAGAAGGTGCGTGTGTGTACTCGCAATATTGCTGGGATTCTTGGGATGAACTCCGCGAAGGAGGGCGTTGCTGACTCCCAACGAACCGCCTCCCGCAACATTGCTGATCAGATAAAAATCACCGGGAATCTCGGACCAGAGTGCGGCTGTAATCCCACTGAAATCGACGTTGCTGTTTTCTGCTTTGATCACAGGTCGATTGGCTTGTGCCATCTGATGATGCTCAATGTGCAAATCCCTGACACTCATGGCTTCATTACTTGTGAGATCAAGGCTGGTATCTACACCGTTGTTGTCCTCGATGCCGTCGAGCGTAGCGCTTGTGCAGTGATTGAGAGTGATTTGTGGCTCTGAAGATGCCTGACTGGAATAGATATCTCGCAGGATGCAGCGCGGCATTCCCACTGTAGGGTTAGGGGACAAGTGAATGGTCGCGCCAGACATTTGGGTTTCGGCGATGATCTCCTCCAGCACGAATCCCCAGACAGGCTGCGAGCCATTCTTGCCTGGAGCAAGATCAATACCTCGAAATCCATTATCGAAGGTGACGTGCGAGATGGTGAAGTTAAACAGTCCGCCCTTGCCTCCGGGCGCTGCAAATAGAATCGCCGTCGCGTTTGTATTCTGATTGGGCTGCGGCTTCGACCAAGAAAACTCCAAATTTGAAACCTCCCATCCCCACGTCAAGTCCTGGGTGAAGACGAGGATCGGAGTGTTGTCGGACTGCTGCTGGATTTTGGTCCCGACTCTCCCTTCTCCGACAATTCGGAAGCCTTGCGCGAACGGAACTCTGATCGGTTGCGCAATCAGGTAACAGCCGGCGGGGAGGAGCAAGGTTCGGCCGTTGATCTGGTTCACGGCGGATTGCAAGGCGGAGGTATCGTCGTGGTGACAATCTCCGACGGCGCCGAAAGACTTCAAGTTGAGTCCGAAGCTAGTGCCGGCGGGGCTGCCGGCAGTCGTTTGGGCAAAGGATGCCATAACCGCAATCACAAAGATGAGCATTCCAAGTAAACTGCGCAGGCTTGAATTCAAAAAGCAAGACAACGTGTTCTCCTCGTGATGTCCATCAAGATGATTTACGGAAGAGTTCCGTGTGTATCACATTATGTGCTGAGTTCGCTTCCCGCCGCACGAACCCAGGCACGAAACACCCGGGCAAATTCTGCCTGGCTATGTGTAGAGAAGACTCGCGAAGCATTCTCAGCGACGGCATCGAGATCGGGGTCTCCTCGTGAAACTCTCTTCAAGGCTGTGAGCACCGAATCCTGTGATCGCGGGTCGACGGGTATACCACAACGGTGCAATCGAGAGAGATATCCAACGATTCCCTGTTCGGAAGTGATGGACGGTAAACCGTGACGAGATGCCAGTACCAGTACCCCACTCATGGTGTAGAAACCGATATACCCGACCCACATGGCGTCGCTGGCGTACACCAATTGTGAGACGACGCTGGTAGGCAGATAACCAGCCACCAGATGCAGCCGATGGGAGGAAATCAGTGAAGCCACAGCAGGGCTGTTCAGGAATCTTTCTACGGAGGCGTCCTGACTGCCGGCAAGAACCACATGGATGTTTGTCGGGCAATCGGGGTGTGCCACCGCCTGCAGCAGATTAAAGACCCCTTTTCGTTCGCTAAGCAGGCCATAGACGAGTATGACCTTGCAATCCGCAGGTATCTCCAACGAACTGCGGGCCTCCTCCTTGTCCAGTGGAACGAGAGACTCGCAGGTATCGGGCAGGTACTGCACCTTGGAGAACTCTTTCTCGTTCCGTGCACGAGCATAGTGCATGAGCGTGGGATCATTCGTGAGCAAGACCTTGAGAGTCGGCGATCTCAAAACTCGTCGGAAGACAACGCCGCCAACGATTGAGCCCGAGTTCCTATCGGAAGTTATGCCCATTTCTGGAAAGTGGAAGCGGGTCCGCATAGAGACGCCCACCCATGGCGTCTGACGAAACGGCGCCCCGACGGCGGCAAAGGCGTACACACAGTCATCGACGAAGGGTACAACCACCATGTCGATTTGATACGAGAGCGTCAGGTTTCGCCAAACCCTCGCATAGATCTCGCGAACACAGAATTGCCGCCGGACCAATCCAATGCGTGAGAAGTCTTCGAGTCTGGCCTCTTCACTCTTAGACAACTGAACTTCGACAGGCGTGAACCGGTGCCGAACCGAATCGAGTTCCGGATGCGAAACGAGGTTTGGCCTTCCCGCAAGCAGGATGTGCGCATCCTCTTGATCGACGGACTCCAACACGTGCCGCAGGAAGCTGGGATGGTGTCCTGTATCCGAGATTTCCGGAATGAGAATCGTGGTCATATTCTTGCTAATTCATCCGCCAAATATCTCTTCGGAACAATTTGGAAGGAGCCTTTCGGTCTTCTGCCATGGCTCACTTTGATCTTCAAAGCTCACCCCGCAATGCTGGTGCAGGCAGTGTTGACATGCGGACAGCCCGGACAATCCGGCTTGTTTTTTGCTCTTCCTGGCCCTCGATGCTGTATAGCGCGAGAGCGATCAGGAAGCCCACAACGAGGCCGCCGGATCTCTCCCCGAGCATATTCCCAAACGTGGAGGTGACAAAGACTGCAATCAGAGCGATACCAGCCATGCGGCCGACGTAGGAAGCGCGTGGGGAGTTTCCCTTCCAAATCGAAAACGCGAAAACGAACAGAAACACCCACCCGAGCAGGAGCCCGGATGCGTAAAACTGATAGATCCAGCCGACGTGTCCGGGCGAATAGTTGACGCCGGCAGCTTCTTCTTTGGCTTCCGAAACCCCGATAAGAAAGCGCTCATCATATTTGTGTTCGGAACCAAGCCCGGAACCGAGGAGCAAGTGACTCGTATCCGATTCCATTGTTTCGATTTCTCCCGCAGCTTCGGAGATACGGATCAGAGTGGTGGCGTCACGAGTCCCGAGAGTGGAGGATCTCTCGGACCAGTGAGAAAGCACGTCTGGGAACGTGATGACCATAGCGGCCCCCAGCAGGCCGAGAATGGCCGAAAAGAGGAGTAAATTCCAAACGGTCCTTCGACGCATGCGGCGCTTCAACCACGCCGGCGGCCGGATCAGCACTACCGCGATGGAGAGCAGAATCGAAGCAAGGCTTGCATAGAAGGTTCTTGTAACGGTGAAACATACGATTCCCAGCCCACTGGTTAAGGCGGTCAGGTTTAGCAAGCCCGATCGTGCTCCTTCAAAAATAAGCCGATAGAGGGAGAAGGAGACCATGATAATCAAGAGCGGGCTAGCAATAAAGTAACGGAGATTCTCGACACTGTAGCCTGATGTCAAACCTTGTATCAGGTGGATGACAGTCGAGATCAAGGAACAATAGAAGAGCCCTTTGAAGATCAGGACGGAATTTTTCCTTGACTCGTTCAGCAGAATGTAGCCCATGATCAGACTCGTTCCCATGAGAAATTGAGGGAGAGCCACGCGCAGGTAATGCATGTAGCCGTAGGCGCGCATGTAGGCCACCAGAGGTGTGCTTGCAAGATAGATCCACCACAGCCAGGTCACTCGCCGGAGGCGAGGCAGCGCAGCCTTCGTCCTGCGCGCATTCAAAGCGAAGAGGATAAAGGCGAGGCACGACAGAGAGCCCATGACGACCTGGTAGGTATTCCCCGCTTCCTCACTGGAGTGGAAGTCGACAGCCGCGTCGAGGCAGTACAGACCAAAGAGAATGCGACCGATACTCTCGGAGGAGTACCGCGTGCTGGACAAGGCCGTCCGGCTCGCCGTTTTTACGGCACCGAGTTTGGCTTCCCCGATCAAGACTTCTCTGAATGCACCTATTTAGTGATGTGTATAGATTTCGGCGATGCCGAGGCTCGGCAAAGCCGCCGCCGCCGCCTTCGCGACGTCGGCCAGACTACTATTGGGCACGAACAACACATCGTTGGCTTTCATATCAAGGTCTGCGACCTTGCCCCGAAGGATGCCGCGCAGATTCACCTCAATAGCAACCCGGTTGCCGTCCCCGCGGTCGCGGAACAAGAAGGCCCTAGTGGCCTTCGCGGAGGGAGTGAACCCCTGCGCCAGCGCCAGCCCTTCCGAGAGACTGGTTCGACGAACGAGGGGGAACCCACCGGCTCTGCGCACATTTCCGAGGATATAGACGAGAGGAGCGCGGTCAAGTACGACGATGTCACCCGGGACAATCAAGGATTTATCAGCGTCCTTCGATATAAGAACGCGTTCGGTTGTTCCGTCAGCAGCATGTCTGACTTCCGCAGTTCCCTCGGACAATTCGGTTGGCCCTCCGCTGGCGGTCAAAAGATCTGAAAGCCGCCGCTGTCCGATGACCGGATAGATGCCGGGGTTTCTCACTTCGCCTTCAATCGAGACTCCGTGAGAGACATAATCCGTAATCTCCACAGTAACCAGAGGATGGAGCAAGATGCCAGCTTCCCGATAGCCGATTTGGATATCGGCTGCAACTTCGCGGGGATGCCGATTCACTGCCGGAACTGTTCCGATACCCGGGACATCGATTGTTCCGCCGGGATCGACACGAGCGTCCTGGTCGAACTCGGGGGTTTCATAGACAGAAATATGGATTCTGTCTCCCACCCCAATCAGTAGCTCACCGGACCGCGGATAATTCCTACCAGTAGCTGCGGGCGTGATGGACGATGCGGCGCCCTGACCACCGGTCGGAATCGGCCTGTAACTCGTGGTGCGTTGCATACCCGGAGCTGACTGAGGTGTGGCAGAAAGGTCAGACCCCTCCTGAGCGGGCGCAATCTGCGAAGCAACTAGCCCAAGAATGCCGAGGAGGAGAATCAATGACGACACGCCTTTACCTGGAGACGTCATGCGTTTCCTCCTCGACTTCGTTATCACGGTGTTCATGCGATGAGTAGTAGTTGACGTACCCGTAGTACCCATACTTGTCCGAACGGAAGTCCATCCCGTTCAGCACACTACCGAGGAGACGGGCTCCGGTCTGGCGGAGCATCCGGCAACTCCGTTGGACGATATGCCTCGAAGTGCTGGCGGAGCGGACCACGAGCAGTACGCCATCCATCTCGGCCGCAATGATTTGGACATCGGAAACCGACGCGATTGGAGGCGAATCCAAAATTATGAACTTATATTTCGATCGCATCTCGGCAAGGAGGTTTCGAAACTGCCGGGAGCCGAGGAGCTGCGCTGGATTAGGGGGCGTGAGCCCTGCCGGCATGATGTCCAGATAGCTCTGGTCGGGCATGGTTCGAATACATTCGGAGAGCGGCTTGATCCCCGCGAGGAATTGAGTCAAACCAGCTCCGCCGATGCGCATCTTATGACCGAAAGTCGGGCGCCGAAGGTCACATTCGATTAACAGGACGCGATCCTCGCCTTGAGCGAGCGTCAGGGCGAGATTAATGGCCATTGTGGTTTTGCCCTCGGCGGGAACGGCGCTTGTGATGGCAATAGTGCGCGGTGGCGCCCCCGCGTGGGAAAGCAACAGAGACGTTCGCAATGCCCAGCAGGACTCCATCATGCGACGCGCCGAGGAGTCAAGCTCGGATTCGGCGATTCCGCTATTGATTGTGATGGACTGGCCAGCCCGTACCTTGGGAATCACGCCAATGGTCGGCACACCGGTCGTCTGCTCGAGCACATCGACGTCTAGTATGGAAGTGTCAAGCGAATCGACAAGGAACGCAAGCAGGATACCCGCAACCACTCCTATTCCCAATCCCGCCATGAGATATATGGACAATCGGGGTGCGCTCTTGAATATGGGGACCAAGCCTCGATCGATAATCTCGACGTCGTTTGCATGCAAGCCGGCTAAAACCCCGGCCTCTTTCAATTTCTGCAGTAACCCCTGATAGAGCGCGTATGAGGATTCGAAATCGCGCTGCGCGATCGTGTATTGAATCAGATCAGTTTGGTGCTGCTGCATTGAGCCCTTGTTGGCCTCCACAGCTCGCTGCAAACTTTGCTCCGCTTCGCGAGCAGCTGCCAACTCTGCCTGAGCGTGCTTCCTAGCATTGCCGAGTTCTGCCTCAATCTGAGTATTCAGCTCATCAATCTGAGTCTTCAATTCCTTGATATGCGAATAGTTGGGACCGTATTTCAGGCTGTATTGCTGCAGTAAGTTGGTAGCGTTCGCTCGAGTGGTTAGCAGATTTGCAAGAACCGGGTCGCTCTGGGGCGGCAATGCGGAACTGTCCGCACTCTCAAGAACATGGAATTGGGCCTCTTTGACGAGCCTTTCGGACTCCGCTCCAGTGAGTGCCTGTTGCAGACCGAGCAGCCGCTGAGCAGCGAGAGACTCCGGCGCAGTTCCTCCTCCAGCGTTGGCAGGAGCCGCCAAGGTGCTATTGAGCAGATCGAGTTTCTTGCCGTACTCCAGGGCACGCGTTTGAGCAGCCTCAGTTTGTTTGCGCAGATCATCGAGCTGCTTGGCCAGCCATTCAGAGATGCCCACCTGCGACTTGAAGCGCACCTGATATCCGCGGTCCACGTACTCATCCACCAGGGTATTAGCGATCTTTTCGGATAATTGCGGGGAGTGCGTACGGACAACAATCATGATGTTGTCGGTGTGCGGGACGGACAGCACTCGCACGGCTTCTTTCATGGCAGTCAGGACTCGGTAAACAGAAACGCTGTTATTTCGGCTCGGATACCCTTCCCTTTCGCCTGGTTTAGAGAAAGTAACGTCGCGGTATAGATCCAGAACGTCAGCCACACGGAGGGCCAATGTCTTGCTTTTAAGGACGGACATCTCCGTCTGGATCTTGGTTTCGGAATTGCTGCCCAGCAACTGGCTGGCCGGCGAATCTCCGAATTGGATATCGCCGCTATTCGTCTGGAGTATGCGAATCACGGAGGAGGAATCGTACTCCGGAGCCTGCAACTTGGCGAACAGCACCGATCCGAGAATGCTCAACGCCAGCAGGACGAGGGCCCAATAGCGACGTCGGCGCAGAACGACCCACGCCTCATAGAGCATGGAGGTGTCCGAATCGATTTCACTCTGAAGTTCGAAGCCGACACTTTCCTCGGGGAAGGAAATATTCGGGGAATCGATCATCTTAGGCCTGTGATTCTCAGTGGGGGTCATTTACGACTACACTTCTACTTTCCGTGAATTTGGCGAACGGGGACTGGGGACTTGCTCTTTCGCTGCCTGAAAAGCCGGGGTTCTGCTTTATTTGAGCACATTATCTCTCGACTAACTCTCCATGGGGTAAAAATCTTACACGCTCCTGCCCAAGGCGCTAGGATAGTCATTGGCGAGGTTCTCGGCCTACAGCCCGGAAGGAGCGAGTTTTCTAGCCAATTCCAGGTACTCGGCGGCGCAGCGTGCAATGGAGAACTTGCTCAGGTCTCTTTTGTATCTGTGGCTCCACCCCTGATTCCTGAGCAATGACTCCAGGCAGGTAGCGAGTTCCTCTGCAACCGGTGGTGCCTCAATCATGAATACTCCCGGCCAACCGCGCCATGCCTCAAAGGCGTCAATACCGGAGAAGACGCAGGGGAGACCGGAGGCCATCCCCTCCAAGGCGGCGACACTATGTGCCTCCCATCCGGAGGGCATCAGGAAAAGATCCGCTCCTGCAAGCCATTCCTCCACGTTCGCCTGGGATCCGACGAGTTGAATTTGATCGAGCACTCCGGCTTCGCGCGCGAGGTCGATCAGCCGGGCCGCATAGTCCCGATCCTCGATCGGGCCAGCCATCACGATACGAAGGTTTCGGATTCCACGACGAGAAAGCACAGCCAGCGCCTGAACGGAGGCAAGTTGTTGTTTTTGCAGGCAGATACGCCCAACCTGAAGGGCGATGATCACATCATCTGACGCCCCGTAGAGCCTGGTCCGCACCTCCCTCGAGCGATCCAAGTGGCCCGCAAAACGCTCTGGGGAGATCCCGTTCGAGATCACTCGACAACGAGCCTTGGACGTGACGCGATTTCGGTAGTTCTCGACAGATTTGCGGCTGACCCCCACGACGCAAGCGTTGCGCCACCAAAGGAGTTGCTCAAGGCGCAAAAGGCGAGGGTTGCGCAGATCATCGTCAGAATGGAGCACGGTTACTACGGATGGGCGTCTGGAGCAGGAGAGCGCGATTCGGGCGTAGAGGCCCGGAAGGATGGAGTGGGCAAAAACGACGTCTGGCTGAAACCGCTTTACTGCCGCCAAGACCCATTGCACACGACGCCATCTGACTAAGTTTTGTGAAGGGATCTGAGTCCGGCAGCCGAGATTTTCCAACCGCCGGAGTTCCGGGGCAAATTCAAGGTGGGAGGGGCGGAATGCTGCAATCGAGGTTTGATGCCCCTGACTCTGATGAATCCGAACGAGATCGCACACCAAGATCTCTGCTCCCGAGAACCTCGGCTCGAGCACCAGATGCAAGATTGATAGGGAACGTTGATTCATGGATCAGCCTGTCACAACCGCGGGTGCCGACTCGTCAGCGGTGAAACGAACTGGACGGATTTTGATCGCAGAAACCTTCGCAGTTTGCCCGGTCAATGAGCGATGGGCTTGTTGCGAACGTGTCACCGAACTTCGCAAAAGCACGCCGCTCAGATTCCACCCCTTTCCGAGCCCAACAGGGCACAAACCGATTCTGCAAAGCGCTTCGCATCGCCTTGAACGCTGCTTTCAGCGGCCGCGGTGGACATCTGTTTCCATAGGCTCTCATTCGTAGCGAGCATCTCCATGAACAGGGCCATACCCTCCGGATTGTCGGGCTCCACAACAAAACCGTTGAGGCCGCTTCGTACGAGACGGTCGCGTGCGCCGCATCTATCAGAAAGGATTACGGGTACCCCCATCGCGAGCGCCTCGGGAACTACATTTCCGAACTGCTCCTCAACACTTGGCAAAAGGAGCGCCAGAGAAGATGCGAATGTCTGACAGATCTCCCCCGTTTGGAGAAAGCCCCGTAGGTGCACCAGGGATTCGAGGCCAGATTCTCGAACCTGGCGCTTTAATTCTGCTTCCAGCGGACCTGAACCGCACAGATGAAGCGATCTCGGATTGTTCGTTCTCCGCGCGTAGATGGCGAATGCTTCCAAAGCGGACCGGACATTTTTCTTGGGCACGAATCGCGCAACCAACACGAAGCTTCTGTCACAATGCGGAATCCCTGCTGGAGCAGGCGATGCTCCCGCAAGCCTGCGAATTCGCTCGATCGACACTGCATTGTAGTTCGGTCTGATTCGCGTTGACGGGACACCAAGGAAACGCATGTAGTCGACCGACCGAGTTCCCGACGCGAGCCCTCCGGAATAGGGGAGGTAAAAGATGCGCTTCAGCAGTTCTCTCCAAAGGTGACGCGGATAGTCGTCGTACTTTGAACAGCCCATGGCAAAGACAGCGTGACCTGACAACCTGAGCAGCAGAGCCGTGAAGAGGGTGGCAGGATGCTCATAGTGACACAGGAAATAGGAGGCGCCGGCGCCCTGCGATAAACAGCTTCGTAAGGTTCGAAAGAAACGCGGAAGAAACGAGATCTCGTTGATCGATTGTCCAGGGAACAGGGTGATCTTCTCGAAGGAGCAGCCAGATTCAGGGACCCAATCATATACCTCGCTTTTGGCGCCCAATTCGATGCCTACTACGTCAATTTTATCGGCCAGAGCATTGGCGGTCGCGTCGCAGCGGTCGACATGGAGTGGGCCGAAATTGTCCCAAACGAAGACGATCTTTTTCAACCCGTTACCTATTCTGATTCACGCGAACTGCCGAGCCCTGGGGAACGAAAGAGGGGATGCACGATCGAAGGTGATGAGCCCCAAGAAGCGGAATACATTTTGAATATGACAAACGGCACGGCGGCCAATGCAGGTTCATGTGGTGCCGCATTTCTATCATCTGAGCAAGGACTGAAAAAGGCTGATCCGACCCAATACGCAAAGGATGAATGAGCCGACATGCTCCTGTAGTTCTATCAAGCCGCTATGTGCACTGGGCAGAAAGCGCCAGCACACTTCTCAATACCCAATTGGAACATGCTATAGTATCAGCATAATCGACCGTTTTGAAATTGCCAAGGTTATCTCTAGACCTTCCCCGCAAGAGTTTCGCATGATATCGGTGAACTCGGAACCAGAGTCGAGGATCCGTTTCTCTGATCCGATCGAGACGGCGAGCCGGTCCCCCTTGGTCCTGGGTGCCGCTCGTGCAATCGTTTTATAGGGTCTCAGAGAACTCGACTCAGGAACAGAGCATGACCAGTAAAGCAGCCAAGCGGCACGGAGATGTCAGAAAAGATCTGACAGAAGCCACTTTTGCGCGGCGTCTCGTTTTCGCGACTCTGTTGTTTTTTGCTGGTACCGCCGCATTCAACGGCTTCTATACCAAAATTGGGTTTCAGGACGCGGATCGAAACCGCGGGTACGAGGCGATCATCAATCGTACGGCGGCTCGCCCGTATATCTACCGTCAACTCGTACCCGCAACCGCGAATCTGATTGACCGGCTGGCCCCATCTAGCTTGCGTGAACGGCTAACTCGATTGCGGAGCGACAATGGTGAAGGCCTTTATGAAACCTTGTTTTCTCCGCCGATAACGCGCGACTCGGATAATTCATTTCGGTATCTGGTGTTCTATCTAATGAGCTTCGCGGGCGCGCCTCTTGCCGCGTTTGCGTTCTATCTTGTCTGCCGGACGGAAGGATACAGTTCCGAGATCTCGCTCATCGCCGGCAGTCTGGTCGTCCTCGTCATTCCCTACATCCAGATTAGAGGAGGCGGTAACTACGAAGATTTCCTTGAAGCCGCCTTCATCGCGTTAGCCTTTGTGTTGGCGCGGAGAGCACAATGGGTTTGGATAGTGCCGCTCGCTTTTTGCGGCACTCTGAACAAAGAAAGCTTCATCATCGTCCTACTGGCATTATGGCCGCTCCTGAGAGATCGCACGGGCGCTCTGAGAGCCCTCTTGCAGGTCTTTACCCTCGAATTCATCGCCGTAGGGCTCTACGTTTTTGAGCGGATGCGATTCGAAAGAAATCCCGGTGGCACGGTTCAATACCATCTCGGTGACCAGATTGCATTTTTTTCTTGCCCAAGTCTCTGGCTTTTGAAGTTCGGCAAAGTATACGGGATATTTCTTCCAGAGCTTGGGACGCTAGGCCCGGCTCTCCTTGTCTTCTGGATTGTGCGGGAGGCATGGGGCGGGTTCAGCTTGCCGATTCGACGCTATGCTGCTCTGACAGCTGCCATGACCTTTCCACTCTTTTTTTTGTTCTGCAACCCTGCGGAGACACGTGATCTGAGCCTGCTCTACGTCGTTCTGCTTTTATCCATTGCAGCGACCCTCGTTCGTTTCTCTTCGTCGCAAGCTGCGGTTGTCCTAGATCCTCCTGGCCCAACTGAGCGCACCGAACTGGATTTGAGTGAAGCGGCCCGACTCGAGTCAGGAGTGCCACGCTGATGCGAATTGCTATCTTGCATCATTCTCTGACCGGCTACGCAAATAGCTGCATGAAGGCTCTCCATAGTCACAGAGATGTGAAGATATTCCTTGCCCATAGCACGCTTGATCCCAATACGCCCTTCGAGCGAGACATGTTCAGCTGGGTTGAAGCGCGATATGAATGGAGCGGGAGACCGAACGCAGCGCTCCTCTTAAGCAAGCTGTTGGAGTTCAAACCGGACCTCCTGCTCACCCTGGGATGGCATGTGAGCGCCTATCGACAAGCGGCAAAGTCTTTAAAGGGCAAGACTAAGCGCATTCTATATTTTGAGAACACCTGGCGCGGCACTGCCAAGCAGTGGCTCGGAGTCCTAGCGTCCCCATTGCATGTTCGATCACTGGCGGAGTATGCCTGGGTTCCCGGAAGTCGGCAGAGAGACTTTGCCATGCGCCTTGGCTTCAAGGCTATGAAGATCATGGATGGCTCTCTGAGCGGGCATACGGACCTGTTCCGAACCGTGGGCCTGCAACGCCCGCACATGCAAGGGAGGCCAAGAGCATTCCTTTTTGTGGGCCGGCTCGTAAAAGTGAAGGGTCTTACTGTCCTTCTCAAGGCGTACGCACAGTACCGATCTTCGTGTACCGACCCGTGGTCCTTAATCTGCGTGGGCGCAGGCCCTCTTCAGGAAAAGGTCTCCTCTGCTCCCGGGGTGATCTCCGCAGGGTTCTTGCAGCCGGAACCGCTAGCGCAGCGCATGCTGGACGCTTCGGTTCTCGTCCTCCCTTCCCTGTTTGAGCCCTGGGGAGTGGTGGTGCATGAAGCGGCGGCGTCCGGGTTGCCGATCATCGCTTCCGATGTGGTGGGATCACACGTGCACCTCGTCCAGAGCGAATTCAACGGATTTGTTGTCGAGGCCGGCTCACCAGAATCGCTTACGGAGGCAATGCTGCGTTTCCATCATATGGACGAGGAAACGCTAGACGGAATGGGAGCGGCTAGCCGACTGCTCGCGCAACAATTCACTCCGGAGAGATGGGCAGCCACTCTGCGTCGCATCGCAGCGGGAGGCCGCCAGGAAGCGGCAACGCCAGATCCTACCTTTGCTGCCTGAAGCAGGAAAGCGGAAGATTCTCGACAGCCGTTGCACGAACGAGCGATTGCGTTGCAATGGATGCAAACACGACGGCGCGGCTGTTTCAGCCGCGCCGTCGCGCATTTGTACTCCGTTTGTGAAGGATGCTAAGAGGCGTGGCCGGCCGCGACCTGAAGCTGCGGCTTGGTGAAGTCCGAGGCATTGAGCTTCGGGTTCACGACGATCTTGTCGATGGCGATCTTCTCCGGCTGGTAGTGCTGTTCGCGCGCTGCCGCCGCCCCGCTGCCCA
>VANK01000021.1 GCA_008682415.1 Acidobacteria bacterium AB60
ACCCCCACCCCCGTGGCCCCGTCCTTGCGACTTTTTCCTGTCGCAAGGGCGGGAGAGCACAAACCCAGCGCTATCATGTACCCAGCACAATCTTCTTTTAGAAATCCGGCAGATTATGCCAACCGGTCTATATCGACTTCATCACTCCAGCCAGGCGCATTTCCTGACCTTCAGTTGTTTTCACCGCAAGCCTCTGCTCGACAGACTGGGCATGTACGACCCGTTCCTTGAAGCTCTCGAGCAGGTCCGGCGCCGCCTCCGCTTCCGCGTGTTCGCATATGTAGTCATGCCGGAACACGTTCATCTCCTGGTAAACGAACCTGAGGTCGCCACAGTCGCCGCAATGATGCAGCTTCTGAAGACGAAAGTAGCGCTCCGGGCACGCACGAAAATTGCCCAAGGTGAAGAGAGAATGCCCTTTTGGCAAGATCGCTACTTCGATCACAATGTCCGCAATCATGCTGGATTCGTGACGCAGCTCCGCTACATTCATCGAAACCCGGTGAAGCGCGGACTTTGTTCTGCGCCGCAGGACTATCCATGGTCAAGCTTTCGTGCCTGGGGAACCGGCGCGATCGGGATAGTGGAAGTGGAGTGTGACTGGACCGCGCGACGCCGCGAGCAAGATCAAGCGAAGCTCATGAGCCACTAGCTCAAGACCACATACCCAACCTTCCCCGTCGGCCCGCCACAACCCTCCGTGCCCCGTCCTTGCGATTTCTTCCTGTCGCAAGGGCGGGACAGCACGAAACGACTTTCCCTGGCTGAGTTCAACCACAAAAGCTCCGTGCCCCGTCCTTGCGATTTTTTCCTATCGCAAGGGCGGGACAGCACGAACCGACTTTTCTCTGGCTGAGTTCAACCACAAAAGCTCCGTGCCCCGTCCTTGCGACTTTTTCCTGTCGCAAGGGCGGGACAGCACGAACCGACTTTTCCCCGTCCCAGTTCAACCACAAAAGCCCCGTGCCCCGTCCTTGCGATTTTTTCCTATCGCAAGGGCGGGACAGCACGAACCTACTTTTCCCTGGCCGAGTTCAACAACAAAAGCTCCGTGCCCCGTCCTTGCGACTTTTCCTGTCGCAAGGGCGGGAGAGCACGAACCGACTTTTCCCCGTCCCAGTTCAACCACAAAAGCCCCGTGCCCCGTCCTTGCGATTTTTTCCTATCGCAAGGGCGGGACAGCACGAACCGACTTTCCCTGGCTGAGTTCAATCACAAAAGCTCCGTGCCCCGTCCTTGCGATTTTTTTCTATCGCAAGGGCGGGACAGCACGAACCCGTCACAAACCTGGGAACCCCTCGCTCCTTTTTGCCGTACTGTGACTCGAGAGGTTATGCCCATGAAGTCCCTCCGCCTGCCCCTTCTCGCCCTCGCCCCCTTCGCCCGCGCTGACGCCGACTGGTAGAAGACCTAACACCTCTCCGCCAGGCCCTCCCTCACCAACACCACCGGCAACGCCTCCATTGAGATCCGCTCCTGCCGTGACTGCCGCGAGGTGGGCATCCTCTCGTACGCGTCCTCACCGCCTGCGAAATCTCCGTCAGCCAGGGGCTTTCCCAGTTAAAGATGCTCCGGTGTATGATTCCCGCGAACAGAATCTCAGGACGGCTTCCGGCGGGCAATCACGCCCCCGCGCAGACGCTCTCCCATCCATCGCACTTGCAACGGCCCTTCAAGCGGGCATGTCGAAAGGCAGGAGCGTTGAGCGTCCACCTCGTCAATCCCAGTGACAATTCCTTTGGCACCGCCGTCATCACCCCGCGCTGGCTGTTCGTTCTGGCGGCGGCAACTCCAGAGTCCGCCGGAACACCGATCCTCGTGGATGAGTCCCTCGAGCCCATCCTCCCCGGCACCATCCAGCCCGGCGATATCGTAGGCATCAGCGTCCACACCGGCAATGCTCTCCGTGGCTACGCCGTCGGCAGAATGGCGCGCGCCCGCGGCGCCTGGGTCGTCTACGGTGGCATCCACGCCACCCTCTTTCCCGAAGAGGCCCTGGAAGTCGGGGAAGGCCATGCCGCCGTCAAAGGCGACGGCGATGTGATCTGGGCCCAGGTCGTCGCCGACTGTCTCGCCGGCAATCCGCAGCGCATCTATGAAGGCGGCCGCCTCGAAGGCTCCCAGTTCCTGGCCGCTCGCTGGGATCTCATGAATCCGCAAAAGTACATGTGGGCCTCCGTGCAGACCATCCGCGGCTGCCCCAAGCACTGCTCCTTCTGCAGCGTCTGGCGCACCGACGGCCAGAAACCCCGCCAGCGCCGCTTCCAGAGCGTCATCGATGAGATCGTCTCGCTGCGCCGCCTCGGCTTCCGCTTCATCGCCCTCGCCGACGACAACTTCTACCCCGTCACCCTCACCGATCTGCGCCTGGCCCGCCAACAGAAAAACTTCGCCAAGGTAGAAGAGCTCACCGCCATCCGCAATGAGCGCTTTCAACTCATGGAAGAGCTCGCGGCCCTCCCCAAAGACATGGTCTTCTTCACCCAGATCACCATGGAGGCCGGCGAAGACGGCGCTTACCTCGACGCCATGCGCAAGGCCAACATCAAGGGCGCCCTGGTCGGCGTGGAGGCCGTCACCCCGGAAGGCCTCAAGGCCGTCTACAAGGACTGGAACTACTCCGGCGAAGCTCTCGCCCGCCAGCTTCAGACCTTCAAGCAGCACGGCGTCCACGTCCTCGGCTCCTTCATCTTCGGCCTGCCCACAGACCGGCCGTCCACCTTCGACGCCACCGTCGAGATGGCCATGAAGGCCGGCGTCACCTTTGCTCAGTTCGTGATGATGACCCCCTTCCCCGGCACCGTCGACTTCACTCGCTGGGAGAAGGAGCAGTCCCAAAGCCCAACCATGGTCGGCGACGTTCCCATCACCCGCTACTGGCTCATCCCCACGGAAGTCCGCCCCAAGATGTTTACGCCTCACCCCACCATGAGCTCCGAGGAGATCAAGGAGCGCACGCAGAAGGTGTGGGACCGCTTCTATAACTGGCCGGCCATCTGGCGACGCTCCGCTTGCACCCCCAACGTGACCTCTCGCATCGCCTTCATGTTCCTCTCCAAGCTGTACCGCCAGATGTACGCCGGAACAGGCATCTCCACCGACAGCGCCCGTCGCAAAAAGGCCAAGCGCTGGGCGCGATGGACCGCCCGGCAGTGCAAGCGGCTCTTCCAGGCCCGGCCCATGCCGGAACTAGCCTCGCCCCGCTGGGACCTGAAGCCCCCCGCCATCGGCAGACCGGCCCTGGCCGGAGACGCCGGTCAGGCCGGCCCTGACCCCTTCCGCGTCCTGCCCAGGGACTGATCGCGGGCTGCAAATCGCGGTCGTCCCATCGCGGGAACCGCCGCGCCCCGCACGGCGTACAAGACCTCAGAGGTACCTCCATGCATCTCCTGCGTCCTGCCATCGCCCTCGCCGCTGCCGCCCTCCTTGCCCCTCTCGCGCACGCCGACGCCGACTGGCAGAAGACCTACCCCATCTCCGGGCGTTCCTCCCTCACCACCACCACCGGCGACGCCTCCAGCCTCGTCCGCTCCTGTGGCGACTGCCGCGAGATCCGCGTCCGCATCGAGTGGCACGACCGCCGAGCCGCCGACTACACCATCAGCGAATTCCAGACCGGCGACCACGTCAACTTCGAGCTCCACGAGAAGCGCGGCCTCGGCTTCCACATCACCGTCGGCAATCGCCACGAGCCGCAGGTCACCATCGACACACCCGCCGCCACCGACCTCGAAGCCCGCACCGCCGACGGCGGCCTCAAGGTCTCCGGTCTCAACGGCAACCTCCAGCTCCACACCAGCGACGGCTCCATGGACGTCTGGGACGTCAACGGCGCCCTCCACCTCCTCTCCAGCGACGGCTCCATCCACGTCCACGGCGCCTCCGGCACCCTCGAATCCCGCTCCTCCGACGGCCAGGTCAAGATCGAAGGCCGCTTCACCGCCGTCCAGGTGCACACCTCCGATGGCGGCCTCGAACTTACCCTCGCCAACGGCTCCCAGCTCGCCACCGCCTCCCGCATCGAAACCTCCGACGGCTCGGTCGCCATCCATCTGCCCCACAGCCTCGCCGCCGATCTCGAGATCCGCACCGGCGACGGCCACCTGGATTGCAAGCTGCCCCTCGTCATGGAGGGCTATGACTCCAAATCCGACTCCGGACACAGCCTTCGCGGCAAGCTCAACGGCGGCGGCGTCCCCCTCACCATCCGCACCCGCGACGGCAACGCCACCATCGACGCCCTGTAGCCCCCCTCATCCCTCAAGAGTTGCAGAACGGATTCCGAACCACCGCTGATATCCTCGAACCACCTAAGCTTCTTTAAATACAGAGTGGATATCAGCGGGGTCCTATGGTTCGTGCCCATTCCTTCCGCCCGTTCATCTGCGGACTCCTCCTCGGAACCCTGGTGCTCTTCACCGCCGGCTGCGGCTCCAGCAAGACCACCAGCGCCAACCCTGGAGCCATCTTCACCGTCACGCTCCCCGCAGCCCCCATCGTCGTAGCCCAGGACGGCGCCGCCACCCACGCGCAGATGTCCATCAACAGCACCAACTACATCCCCCGTGTCACCTTCACCGGCCTGCCCGCCGGCGTGCAGGCCGGCTACGCTGCCACCGGCGACGGCCCCTCCGGCACCCTCTCCTTCACCGCCTCCTCCGCAACGCCTCCTGGAACCTACCCGGCCAGCGCCACCGTAGCCTTCGACAACCAGAGCGAGACCGTCGCCTTCACCCTCGTCGTCGCCCCCGTCGTCAAAGTGGCCAACACCGTCGATACCACCCTCGGCGTGAACGGTAAACTCGAGGAGTTCCTGGCCACCTCGTTTCAGATCTTCCAATACACCGGACAGATCTTCGGAACCGGCGCCACCAGCACCGCCCGCCAGCAGCAGCTCACCAACCTCGGCGCCCAGCACAATCGCCTGCAGGTCATCGCCGGCGGCACGCCCATGGTCTCCAACACCGGCACCGCCGCCGACTGGGACTTCACCATCGCCGACACCACCGTCCAGCCCGTCCTCGCCTCCGGCGATCACAGCCCCGAATTCCAAATCGGCACGGCCCCCGCCTGGATGTGCGACAGCCAGGGCCACCTCCTCGTCGCCGCCCACGCCAACGACTTCGCCGCCTACGCCGCCAACCTCGTCCGCTACTACAACAAGGGGGGCTTCAACTGGGGCAGCAAACACTTCCAGTCCCCCGCCAGCTCGCCCATCACATGGTGGGGCATCTTCAACGAACCCAACCTCAACGGCCTCACCGCCGCCGACTACGCCACCCTCTACAACACCACCGTCCCCGCCATGCTCGCCGTCGATCCCACCATCAAGATATCCGCCCTCGAGCTCTCTGACTTCAGCCTCGGCTCCGGCGGACCCGGCGATCCCCAGCGCTACGTCCCCGCCTTCCTCGCGACCACTGGCGGCGTCGCCGCCCCGGTCGATGTCCTCTCCACCCACCTCTACGGCACCTGCAATCAGGCCGACACCGACGCTACCCTCTTCGCCCAGGTCCCCGGCTTCGCCCAGAACATCCGCTACCTCGCCTCTGCCCTTGCCACCCGCCCCGACCTCGCCAACACCCAGATCTGGGTCACCGAAAACAACGTCAACGCCGACTACCCCGACGCCGCCGGCAACAGCACCTGCAATCCCGGCAAAGTCTTCGCCGCCGACCCCCGCGGCAGCAGCGCCTTCTTCGCCGCCTGGCGCCCCTTCGTCTTCGCCCAGCTCGGCAAAGCAGGGAATCGCGCCCTCTACCACTGGCAGTACGCCGCCGATAACCAATACGGCGAAGTCGACGCCGCCAGCGGAACTTACCTCGGCTACTGGGTCGACCGCACCCTCATCAACGCGTTCGCCTCCACTCCCTCCTCGCCCTCGCAGGACATCCTCTCCCTCGCCGCCACCGACGCCTCCGAGATCGAGACCCTCGCCACCCGCGCCTCCAACGGCGCCGTCCGCGTCATGGTCATCAATCGCGCTCTCCACGCGGCCTCTGACAACAACGGCTCCGGCGTTCCCCGTACCATCCTCATCGACTCCTCCGCCTTCGGCACCTTCGGCTCCGCCAGCCTTCTCACCCTCGACGCCACCACCAGCGCCACCAACGGCCCCACCGGCGCAGGCGTTGCGCCCAGCCCCCGCATCCCCGTCACCCTCAACGGATACGGCTCCGCCATCCTCACCCTCACCCCGTAAGGCGGATGTCCCACCTCCCGATTTTGGGACGTGGCAACCACGAACCCCAACGCCCTCGTCTCGCACCACACTCCCCGTGCCCCGTCCTTGCGAGTTTTTTCTGTCGCAAGGGCGGGACAGCACGAACCCCAACCCACCCCCTCGCCTCGCCACCACACTCCCCGGGCCCGGTCCTTGCGAGTTTTTTCTGTCGCAAGGGCGGGACAGCACGAACCCCAACTCACCCCCTCGCCTCGCACCACACTCCCCGTGCCCCGTCCTTGCGAGTTTTTTCTGTCGCAAGGGCGGGACGGCACGAACCTCAACTCACCCCCTCGCCTCGCACCACACTCCCCGTGCCCCGTCCTTGCGAGTTTTTCTCTGTCGCAAGGGCGGGACAGCACGAACCCCAACTCACCCCCTCGCCTCGCACCACACTCCCCCTGCCCCGTCCTTGCGAGTTTTTTCTGTCGCAAGGGCGGAACGGCACGAACCCCAACTCACCCCCTCGCCTCGCACCACACTCCCCGTGCCCCGTCCTTGCGAGTTTTTTCTGTCGCAAGGGCGGGACAGCACGAACCCCAACCCCCTCGCCTCGCACCACACTCCCCGTGCCCCGTCCTTGCGAGTTCTTTCTGTCGCAAGGGCGGGACAGCACGAACCTCACCCGCCCCTAAATCGTTCCCGCACGACGCTGTGCGCCCCGGCCCACGATTCTCGGACCTGAAAGAGCACAACCACCAGATCATCTCGACCCTCGACCTTCGGCCCTTGGCCCTTGGTACTTGGCCCTCGTCTCTCGTCCCTACCGCCCTACCGGCAGCGTCACCGACCCCATCCGCCCCGAATTCTCATCTACCACCACAATCCGGAACGATCCCGGCGTCGTCTTCGCAGGCAGCGGCTCATCCAGCGCGATCCCCTCGCGCAACACCCTCTGATACGTCTCCGGCCGCAACGTCATCTGCAGCGTGCGCCCGTGCAGCCTGGCATGCGACGCCGCGTCATCCCGCTCTACCAGGAAGATGTCCACCTTGTCCGTCCAGCGCTCGCCGGCCTGTGCCATCTCCAGGTCGGTCGCCGCAATCGTCACCTTCAGCGTCCCCGTGTCGCCCGCACCGTCGCGCGTAACCCTCAGCCCTACCTCGGTCACATCCCGCGGCTGCCACACCGCCTGCTGGAACCGCTCCCTCACCGTCGCCGGCTCCTTCGCGTACACGTAGCCCGTCCGATAGCGGAGCGTCACATCCCCACGGCCCGTGACCTTCACCGCGATGTGGTGATACTTGTCGTCCGCAGGCACATCGGGCGTAAAGCTCAACAGATACGCGGCGCGCCCGTCATTCACAATCGACTCCAGCTCCGCGGCAATATCGCCGGCCCGCCGCAGCGGCCGCCCTCCCGTCGCCGTGGCCAGCTCCCGGAACACCGCCTGGATGGGATGCGCGTCCTGCTGCATCTGGGCCTTCAGCCGGCCGGGATTGATGTCCCTCTGCGCCCTCCTTCTCTCCTGCAGAGCTTCGTCCTGCGAAATGTCCCCAACTGGAAGGTCCGGCGTTGTCTCCTTCACCTGCACATTGGCGTGCTGCAGATTGGCCCCCACCACATTAGCCTCCAACTGCGAGCAGTCCAGAGGATAGATGCTCACCTGGGCCTCGTTCAGCGCCTCCGTCGCATGCACCGCCAGATGCTCCAGGTGCTTGTCGCCCTTCTCCCCCTGCGGCGCCTTCTCGCTGAAGTCGGCGAGCACGTTGTCGCTCGCCACCCAGATCAGGCTCTTGTGTCCCTTCAATGCCGCTACGTGGCGTGCAACCCCGATGAGAAACCCCAGCGCATCCTGCTCCGGGCGCTCCCCCAGCGAACGCCGCTGCACATCAGGAGGAGCAGAACTCATATCGCCCGCGCCCGTCGGCACATTGCCGTTCACCGCCAGCATGTCGTACTTGGTCTGCACGTACTCCATGCTCTGCCGATTGCGCATCTCCTCGTTCTGCGACTGCAAAAGGTCCTGCGCGCTCGGCAGCCACCTGCTCAGCGTTAACGCCAGCTGCGCGTGATCCATCGTCGGCTCTCTCAGAATCTCGAAGCCATACTTCCGCAGCACATAGAGTCCCACAGGCTCGTCTGCCGGAACGCCCTTAAGAAAGCGCAGCATCTCGCTCCGCGCATACGAGAGATCGGGGAACGCGACGTGGCTGGAATCGATCAGGAAGATCGTCGTATGCGGCGCTCTCTCCTGCAGGGCCGGCGCGGCCGGGCTGTTGGTGAACACGACTCCATCCGCCCCGCTCGATCCCGCTTGCACCGCAGGGGAGGGAACTGCCGCCGCCGCTGTCGTCCCGGCCTGCCCAAAATACTTGATCTCCTGCCTGCGCCCGTTGTCGTCAATCTCGAAATCGCTCTGCCGCAGATCCGTCACCGGCCGGCCCTTCTTGTCGAACGCCACCACCCCCACGTCCACCAGGCGCGTTGTGGTCCGAAGGCGGAAACCGGTCCCCGCGACCGGCGGTTGCATCGGCGCGGAAGTGTTGGGCACGTCCGCCACATCGGCAGTGGTGATCTCCGGCACCACCGGTTCGGGTGAAACTGGCAGCGCCGCCGCAGGCGCGGGCGGTGCCGCAGCATCTTCAGCCATGGGCGCAGCAGCGACCTGAGGTTCAGTGGCTGCCGCAGAAACCCCCGCCGTCGTCTGAGGCGCTGGCTCAGTAGCGAGCGGAGCCTTCTCCTTCTGGTTCTCCGCCGAGACCACGCGCGACTCGGCGCGGAACACATGGTACTGGCGGAACGTGATGTCGTTGAGCAGGACCTGCTCCGCCCGCGTTGGCGCGGTTCCCACCGCAACCGGAGCCATCACATACCCGCCCCCATTCTGTCCCGTTGCAACCACGGGCGCCATCTCCTGTACCACGCCGGCGATGCCCTGCGCGCGCGAAAACGCCACGCTGTGCAACGGACAGAAATAGGTGCGCCCCCCGATCTCCACCCGCCCGTAATCCACCGCGGTCCTCGCCGCATGAATAGGATCGGCAGGCTTCAGGTCGGCTGTGAGATCCAGGTGCAGAATCGTGCCTGTCCCTGCATCCACCCGCATCTCGCCCTCGTAGCCCGCGACATTATGAAAAGGATGACTGCGGCCTTCGGAGTCCTGCACGCAGCAGAAGTCCACCGCGTAATGCGATCGCTCCTTGGGCACTGCGTAACCAAATACTGCGACCGGCCCCGAGGCGCCTTGTTCCCATCGCCTCCACTCCAGCTTGTTTTGCGCCGCATCCAGCAAGACCGTCGCAAGCATTGCCCCGAACTCTCCCCGCGACGTCAGGCCTCGTTCGGCGGCGGGCTTCTTCCCCATGGAAACGGACTCGTAGACCTCGGACTTGTCGCGATACGTCACCGTGGCCTCCGCCCGCGCGACGAAGTGAATCGGCTGGTAAGGGATCGCGGCTGCGTGCTCCCGTGTCCTCATCGGCGTGTCTTCAAACCGGTCGGTGGTGCGGGTGGCAATGAAGTTCGGCAGTTGCGGAATTGTCCGCGTCGCGTACGTCACCACCATCCCGAGAATCCTGCGTTGTTCGGGGACGCTGGGCGGAGCCGTGCCAGGAATCTCTTCCGCAGGCGGAGCCTCAAACTCCGAAGCATCCGCAATAGCAACCAATACGTGGCGGCTCTTTTCGCCCGGAAGCAGCGCCTGGATGCGTTCCATTCGCGCCGGGCTCAGCCGCTCCGTCAGCTCCAGATCGCCCATCGAAAATGCGGCGTCGGCATCGGCCTTCGTGTGCAATCCCGCCGCTGCCTGCTCCAGCTGCGCGACCGTCACCTTTCTGGACCCGTGCGCACACGGAACCAGCACCAAACCCAGCAACGCAAACCCCAACTCGCGCTTCACCCCAGCCTCCGTGCCCACCGGCTGACCAGACGCCCATTCTACTCACGTGTAGGACTTCCCTCAGTGACCACCGGTTACGTCCCCCACGAACCCCCGCTGTCTCGGTCCCCGCACGACCGCGGGTGCCCCATGTCTCCCGCAGTGGGAGACATGGGAAAGCACGAACCCAACCTAGCCGTCTGCGTTCCCGCACGACCAGGGGTGCCCCATGTCTCCTGTTGTTGGAGACATGGGAAAGCACGAACCCCACTCAGCGGCCTGCGTTCCCGCACGACCGCGGGTGCCCCATGTCTCCTGTTGTTGGAGACATGGGAAAGCACGAACCCAACCTAGCCGTCTGCGTTCCCGCACGACCAGGGGTGCCCCATGTCTCCCGGTGTTGGAGACATGGGAAAGCACGAACCCAACCTAGCCGTCTGCGTTCCCGCACGACCAGGGGTGCCCCCTGTCTCCCGTTGTTGGAGACATGGGAAAGCACGAACCCAACCTAGCCGTCTGCGTTCCCGCACGACCAGGGGTGCCCCATGTCTCCCGGTGTTGGAGACATGGGAAAGCACGAACCCCACCCAGCGGCCTGCGTTCCCGCACGACCAGCGGTGCCCCATGTCTCCCGCAGTTGGAGACATGGGAAAGCACGAACCCAACCTAGCCGTCTGCGTTCCCGCACGACCAGGGGTGCCCCATGTCTCCCGTTGTTGGAGACATGGGAAAGCACGAACCCAACCCCGCCCTCTCCGTTCCCGCACGACCGCGGGTGCCCCATGTCTCCCGCAGTTGGAGACATGGGAAAGCACGAACCCAACCTAGCCGTCTGCGTTCCCGCACGACCAGGGGTGCCCCATGTCTCCCGCAGTTGGAGACATGGGAAAGCACGAACCCAACCTAGCCGTCTGCGTTCCCGCACGACCAGGGGTGCCCCATGTCTCCCGTTGTTGGAGACATGGGAAAGCACGAACCCAACCTAGCCGTCTGCGTTCCCGCACGACCAGGGGTGCCTGTAGATGATCAAGAGGTTGTTCCGGAGTCGGAGCGGCTGATGGGCGGCTTGTAGTTGAGGCTACCATGGGGTCTTTCTCGGTTGTAGTAGTCGATCCAGGGTTGCAGATGAGCATCTCT
>VANK01000022.1 GCA_008682415.1 Acidobacteria bacterium AB60
CCTGTGATGTTTCAAGAGGTTGTCCATTCGGTTGGGACCGGAGAAGCTGGTTGTGACGAGCAATCAGAAACTCAGGAGACCGAATGGACTATCACAAGAATGCCCCATGGACGGCTGTGAGTCGAGGGCGGCTGGCGCGCCTGGTGGTGGAAGAGGGGATGGGGCTGGTGGCGGCAGCGGCGCGGTTCAGCGTGAGTGTGAAAACCGCCGCCAAGTGGGTGGCGCGCTACCGGCAGTCTGGCCCCGCCGGCCTGGACGATCGCAGTTCGCGTCCGCACCACAGTCCGCGTCAAACCAATTCCTTATTCGTGGAAAAGGTTCTTGCTTTTCGTCGTGGCCACCTGCCTGGTTACGAGATCGCGCGCCGCACCGGGCTTAGTCCGGCAACGGTGAGCCGCATTTTGCGCCGTGCCCGGCTGAGTCGATGGCGCGATCTGAATCCGCTTCCCCCGATTCAGCGCTACGAGCATCCCCGGCCAGGCGACTTGCTGCACCTGGACATCAAGGGCATGACGCGCTTCGGCGAGGTCTCGCTGCGCGGCGATGGCAGGTTGCGCGGCAAGAAGCAACATCCCGGCTTCCTGGCTCTGCACGTGGCCGTGGACGACCACTCGCGCATGGCCTTCACCCAGATGCTGCCGGATCAGAAGGCGGAAACGACCATCGGCTTCTTGAACGCGGCCGTCGCGTTCTTCGCCACTCATGGCATCGGGGTGCGTGCACTTCTTACCGACAACGGCTCCTGCTACCGCTCACGACAGTTCCGCCATGCCTGCCTGCAGATGGACCTCAAGCACTCTCGCACCAGGCCATATACCCCAAGAACCAATGGAAAAGCCGAACGCTTCATCCAGACCGCGCTGCGCGAATGGGCTTACGCCAAACACTGGACCGACTCCCAACAAAGAGATGCTCATCTGCAACCCTGGATCGACTACTACAACCGAGAAAGACCCCATGGTAGCCTCAACTACAAGCCGCCCATCAGCCGCTCCGACTCCGGAACAACCTCTTGATCATCTACAGGTGCCCCGTCCTAACTTGTTAGGGCGGGACAGCACGATCCTCACCCAGGTCCCTCTCACTTCCGGCACGACCGAGGGTGCCCCATGTCTCCCGCTTTTGGAGACATGGGATACCTCAAACCCCGCCCAGCCGTCTTGGTTCCCCCAGACCGAGGGTGCCCCGTCCTAACTTGTTAGGGCGGGACAGCACGATCCTCACCTCGTACATCGGCCTTTGTTACTACTACAAATGCAGTAGTATTTGACCACGAATATTTAGCGAATATCTCCCCAAACGTGATCTGAATCACCTTCCCCACACCCCGCCGCCCCGGGGACCGGTCCTGTTCTGGTCAGCCCAATGGAGCCTCCCAGCGCATCCCGTTCCCCCCGCAACAAACCCCACTCGACCGAATCCCTCCAAAATCCTGTCAAGCCCCCCACCTGTGGAAAACCGGAGTAAGCGCAACAAAACAATCCCAAAATAAATTCGCCCAACCTTGGGGATTAATTCGGTGACCCTGCCATACTGGTATCAGAGTCAGAGAAGGCCCGCGTTCGCCACGCGGGCCTTTGTGCATCGAGCGCGCCTCCCAATCCGCACCCGCAACTCGTGACTTAAATCACATTCAAGGCGAAAATGTGCCATTTCCGCCCCTAACCCGCTGAATTCAGGCAAGAAGCGCGTTTTTTCTTGGGCGCGCGCCCGCCCCGGCCACCCGCGGCTCCGCCGGGCGGCATCGAAGAAATCATATGAAGCGCGCCCTCCTTTTGAGCCTCGCCCTCCTTGCCTTGACCGCATGCACCCCGGAGAAACGCAGCCCCGATGCCATCCGCGAAGAGACCGCGCGGGCCACCTCCGAAGCCACCCGCGACGCCAAAGCCGTCGCCCAGGGCGTGGTCCAGGGCCTCCGCGAGGGCGGCACCATCAACATCAACAAGGCCCCCGCCGACAAACTTCAGACCCTCCCCGGCATTGACCAGGACGCCTCCATCCGCATCATCAACAACCGCCCCTACAACGAGGGTTACGACCTGGTCCGCAAGCACGTCGTCACAAAATCCGAGTACGACAAGATCGCCGGCAAGGTCACGGCAAAGTAGCTCCGGCAGGCTGCGCCCGCCCGCACCCCACCATCCAAGAGCCTGGTAGTTTACGCTTCCCGCGATGGAACCCTACTTCGGCGATGTGTGGCTGACCCGCCTCGTGCTGCAGCGCGGGATGGCGGCCGTGTACTGCGTCGCCTTCCTGACGGTGGTGCTGCAGTTCAAGCCCCTGCTGGGCGAGAACGGGCTGCTGCCCGTGCCTGCCTTCCTGCGGCGGTCCTCGATGCGCGAGGCCCCGAGTCTGTTCTTCTGGCGCTACTCCGACCGGCTGGCGATGGCGCTGGGGTGGGTGGGGCTGGCGATCGCAGTCTGCGCGCTGCTGGGCCTCACCGAGGCCGGATCGGCGTGGCTGTCGGTGGGAGCGTGGCTGCTGCTGTACGGGCTGTACCTCTCGTTCGTGAATGTGGGGCAGAAGTTCTTCGGCTTCGGCTGGGAGTCGATGCTGCTGGAGGCGGGCTTCTTCACCTCGTTCCTGGGGCCGTCGCATCTGCAGCCCTCGATGTTACCGATGCTGATCCTGCGCTGGATGCTGTTCCGAACGGAGATGGGGGCCGGGCTGATCAAGCTGCGGCATGACCCGTGCTGGCGCGACCTGACCTGCCTCTATTACCACTACGAGACGCAGCCGCTACCCAACCCGCTGAGCTGGTACTTCCACCGGGCACCGCGGCCGATGCACCGCGTCTCGGCGGCGGCGAGCCACTTCATCCAGGTGATCGTGCCGTTCTTCCTGTTCGCGCCGCAGCCGGTGGCGGCCATCGCGGCGGGGTTGATCATCCTTCATCAACTGGTGTTGATCGTAAGCGGCAACTACTCCTGGCTGAACTGGCTGACGGTGGTGCTGGGATTGGCGGGGCTGAACGACGGGGCGCTGCGGCTGGTGCTCCCGCTGCACACGCTCGGCCTGGGCGCAAGGCCGCTGGCCTTCGATATCGTGCTGTGGGTCGTGAGCGCGGCCACGGTGGCGATGAGCATCCGGCCGGTGATGAACCTCTTCTCGCCCAACCAGGTGATGAACTACAGCTACAACCCCTTCCACCTGGTGGGCACATATGGGGCGTTCGGGACGGTGGGGCGGGAGCGCTTCGAGATCGTGATTGAGGGCACGGACGAGGGGCTGGTGACCGGGCACACGCGCTGGAGGGAGTATGGGTTCAAGGGCAAGCCCGGCGATCCGACGCGAAGGCCGCCGCAGGTGGCTCCGTATCATCTGCGGCTGGACTGGATGATCTGGTTTCTGCCGTTTTCGGTGGCGGTGACGGAGCGCGAAATCCGGGTGTGGAGGCACGATCTGTGGTTCGTGCGCTACGTGAAGAAGCTCCTCCTGGGGGACCGGGGGATTCTGGGGCTGATGCGGACCAACCCGTTTCCGGAGAGGCCGCCGGTGTATGTGCGGGCGCTGTTTTACCGCTACCGCTTTGCCGATGCGCAACAGCGGCGGCAGACAGGTGCGTGGTGGGTACGGGAGCTGCTGGGTGTCTATTTGGAGCCGGTGCGGCTGGAGGCGCTGAGGGAGATTTAGAGACGAGGGCCAAGGGACAAGAGACGAAGACAGTGGGGGAACGGAGACGGGCTGGGCGTGGTTCGTGGTATCCCATGTCTCCAACAGCGGGAGACATGGGCACCCTCGGTCGTGCGAGAGCCGGGTGAATACGGGGCCAAGGGACGAGGGAGGAAGACACTGGGGGAACGGAGACGGGCTGGGTGGGGTTCGTGGTATCCCATGTCTCCAACAGCGGGAGACATGGGGCACCCTCGGTCGTGCGAGAACTGGGTGAATACGAGGGCCAAGGGACAAGAGACGAAGACAGTGGGGGAACGGAGACGGGCTGGGTGGGGTTCGTGGTATCCCATGTCTCCAACAGCGGGAGACATGGGGCACCCTCGGTCGTGCGAGAACTGGGTGAATACGAGGGCCAAGGGACGAGGGAGGAAG
>VANK01000023.1 GCA_008682415.1 Acidobacteria bacterium AB60
ACCGCCCAGACCCAGCGCGCCGCCACCCCCACCTTCAGCGTCGCTCCCGGCAGCTACCCCAGCGCCCAGACCATCACGATCACCGACACCACCCCCGGCGCCACCATCTACTACACCACCGACGGCACCTTCCCCAGCACCACCTCGCCGGTGTACTCCGGTCCCGTCACCCTCGCCCGTTCCAGCACCCTCTCGGCCTTCGCCACCTCCCCCGGCTATCTCCAGAGCTGGGCAAACCTCGGCGCCTACTACATCACCTCCGTCCCCGACTCCTTCCTCTACACCCTCGCCGGGGTCGGCTCGCCCGGATATACCGGAGATAACGGTCCCGCGACCATGGCCCAGTTCTACGCTCCGACAGGGACAGCAGTAGACAGCTCCGGCAACATCTACATCGCCGACAGCGGGAACAGTGTCATTCGCAAAATCGATGCGACGACCGGCATCATCACCACCATCGCCGGCACCGGCTTTCCCGGGCACAGCGGCGATAACGGTCTCGCGACTCTCGCCCAGCTTTCCGGCCCCAGTGATCTGGCCTTCGACCGCTCGGGCGATCTGTATATCAGCGAATCTTATTCCGGCTACATCCGCAAGATCAACATGGCCACCGGAATCATCACCACGTTCGCCGGCGGTCCCACGGCCCCCCACACCTGGACTGCCAATCGAGGAATCGCCTTCGACTCCGCCGGCAACCTCTACGTCGCCAGCTATCAGAGGGTCCTTAGAATCGACGCCGTCACCCAGGCCATCACCACTGTCGCGGGAGGAGGAGCCTTCACGTTCGGGCAATACGGCGACGGCGGCCCCGCGACAGCCGCCACTCTCAATTTCGCCGTGGAACTCGCCTTTGATGCGAACTCGAATCTCTTCATCGTCGATGAATTTTTTAGTTCCGTTCGTAGAGTCGATGCCGCCACTGGCATCATTACCACGGTCGCGGGGACCACGGGATATGGATCCTACGGTTTCGCCGGCGATGGAGGACCGGCTACCGCGGCCAAACTGTACTTCCCCACCACACTCGCACTGGACAGCGCAGGCAACATCTATATCGGCGACTGGTCCAACTCCCGTATCCGTAAGGTCGATGCGGCCACCGGCATCATCCACACAGTCGCGGGGAACTCGCAACCGTGTATCACCGCAATCGAAGACGGCGCTCAAGCCACCAGCGGGTCAATCTGCAACCCGAACGGCTTCACCTTCGACAAGTCTGGCAATCTCCTCTATACCGACGTTGACTCTCTCAAGGAGTTGACTGCCGTTGGAACGCCTCCCTCCATTCCCACTGCCGCCCCTTCTTTGAGTCTCGCTGCAGGAGCCTACTCCGCTCCCCAGGCCGTTGCAATCTCAGAATCCACACCCGGCGCCATCGTCCACGTCACAATCAATCCAATTGGAACTCCGAATCTAGCCTCCTTGCCCACCGCAATCGATGGTTACTGGCGTCCCATTGATATCGAAGGCAATGTCACCATCGGCGCCGTCGCGGTTGCCCCCGGCCGCATTCCAAGTTCCCCCGCCATCGCGGCCTACACTCTCACGACACCTCCAAGTGCCATCATTCAATCCGTGGCCGGCAGCGGCGTACAGGGCTTCTCTGGCTCGGGCGGCCCCGCCACCGCGGCGGCATTGGGACAACCGCATGCCATCGCATCCGACTCGGCCGGCAATATCTTCGTTGCCGATTCAAACAATGTCGTCTGGAAGGTCGCTGCCAGCTCCGGCATCATCAGCATCGTTGCGGGGACCGGCACCCTCGGGCTTGCCAATGGAATTGGCGACAACGGCCCTGCCATCAACGCAAGCCTCAACTACCCGGACGGCCTGGCAGTCGATTCGGCCGGCAATCTGTATATCGCCGATTTCTATCACGATGAGGTACGGGAGGTCCTTGCCAGCAACGGGAACATCGTGCCCTTCGCAGGGAATGTTTCCAATGGGTCAGGGAGCAACAACAACGGCGATGGGGGTCCCGCAACATCAGCTGCCGTCCCATCTCCCGGCGCCCTCGCCTTCGATACGCACGGAAATCTCTTCATCAGCTCGGAGGGAACCATCCGCGAGGTGCTCGCATCGAATGGCACCATTCAAACCATCGCCGGTAGCTCCACCGCCACCACTCTGGGCGACGGCGGTCCAGCGACGTCGGCGCTGATCGGGACGCCAAACTTCGCGATCGATTCTTCCTCGAACCTCTATCTCACCGGCGGGGGCCGCATCCGTTTCGTCAATGCTCAAACCGGAATCATCTCCACCATCGCGGGAGATGGCGTGTCCAGGAGTTCCGGAGACGGCTTGCCCGCAACTCAGGCTGAAGTAGACCCGCAGAGCGTAGCGGTCGACAAGTTGGGCAACATTTTCTTTTCTGATGGGTTACAGAATATTCGCGAACTCAACGCAAGAACAGGCATCATTACTCGCTTCGCTGGTATGGACTTCGCGGGTGACGCCGGTGATGGCGGATCACCTCTGATGGCACCCATGTGTCCCGCGGGCCTGACCATAGACTCAAACGGCAAGATGAACATCATGGACGTTTGTGAATTAGGCGTCCGAAGCATTACGCCGCTTACCTACCCGCTCACCCCGACCATCGCCGTCGCCTCTACCAGCAACTCTGCGTTTGTCTCCAGTTCCGTCACCTTCACGGCCAGCCTGAGCAGCATTGCCTGGACTCCCACCGGCACCGTCACCTTCTACGACGGCGCCACCGCCCTTGGCACCGCAACCGTGAGCAGCGATGTAGCCACCTACGCCACCTCGTCCCTCACGGCCGGCGCGCACAGCATCACCGCCGCCTACTCGGGCGACACCTACTTCAAGGCCGCCACCAGCGCGCCCGTCACCGAAACCATCCAGGACTTCACCCTCGCCGTCGCCACCGGCTCCTCCGCCTCGGCCACCATCGCCAAGGGAAGCACCGCCAGCTTCACGCTGGCCGTCGCGCCCTCATCCGGCACCACCCCCGCCGCGATCAGCCTCGCCGTGACCGGCGCGCCCACCGGAGCCACCGTTACCCTGACGCCCGCCTCCATCGCCGCCGGCTCCGGAGCCACCAGCGTCACCCTCTCCGTCAACGTCCCCACGTCGGCCGCTGTCCACGCCGCCGCGCTACCCCCGAACACCCCGTCCCGTCTCGCCCCCATCCGCACGATCCCCGTAACACTGGGCCTGCTCCTGCTCCCGTTGGCAACCGTACGGCGCATCCGCCGCACCCTCGGCAACATCTCTCTTTTCCTGCTTGTCGCCATCTCCGCCGCCACCATCCTCACCGGCTGCGGCGGAGGCGGCAGCAGCGGCGGCGGCAACAACACCCCCCCACCCCAGACCTACACCCTCACGGTCACAGCAACCGCAGGCTCCCTAACCCACACCACCACCCTGACCCTGACGGTCCAGTAACCTCGTCCACCACCGAGCCTTCCCACCCCTGCACGACCAGGAGTGTCTTCGTCTCTCGTCTCTCGTCTCTGATACTTGGCTCTCGCACGACCGAGGGTGCCCCGTTCTAGGCGCGCTT
>VANK01000024.1 GCA_008682415.1 Acidobacteria bacterium AB60
TTACTTGATGATCTCCGAGATGGTGCCGGCGCCTACCGTGCGTCCGCCTTCGCGGATGGCAAAGCGCAGGCCCTTCTCCATGGCCACTGGCGTATGCAGCTCAACCACCAGCTGCACGTTGTCGCCCGGCATCACCATCTCCACGCCCTCGGGCAGCTCCGCCGTTCCCGTCACGTCCGTGGTGCGGAAGTAGAACTGCGGACGATAGCCCTTGAAGAACGGCGTATGACGGCCGCCCTCTTCCTTCGACAGAACGTACACTTCGCCCTTGAAGCGCGTGTGCGGCGTGATCGAGCCGGTCTTGGCCAGAACCATTCCGCGCTCCACGTCTTCCTTGGGGATGCCGCGCAGCAGAAGTCCCGCGTTGTCGCCCGCCAGACCTTCGTCGAGCTGCTTCTTGAACATCTCCACGCCGGTCACAACCGTCTTGCGGGTCTCGCGGAAGCCGACGATCTCGACTTCTTCGCCCACCTTCACCTTGCCGCGCTCGATACGGCCCGTCACCACCGTGCCGCGGCCCGAGATCGAGAAGATGTCTTCGATCGGCATCAGGAACGGCTGGTCGACCGCGCGGTCAGGCTGCGGCACGTTCTTATCCACCGCATCCATCAGCTCGTCGATCTTGGCCTCCCACTGCGCCTCGCCGTTCAGCGCGCCCAGGGCGGAGCCGCGGATCACCGGAACGTCGTCGCCGGGGAACTGGTACTTGGACAGAAGCTCGCGCACTTCCATCTCCACCAGGTCGATCAGCTCGGCGTCTTCCACCGCATCGCACTTGTTGAGGAACACCACGATGTAGGGAACGCCTACCTGGCGAGCCAGCAGAACGTGCTCCTTGGTCTGCGGCATCGGTCCGTCCGTCGCCGCGACCACCAGGATGGCGCCGTCCATCTGCGCCGCGCCCGTGATCATGTTCTTGATGTAGTCGGCGTGGCCGGGGCAGTCCACGTGCGCATAGTGACGGTTGGCCGTCTCGTACTCCACGTGCGCCGTCGCAATCGTGATACCGCGCTCCCGCTCTTCCGGCGCGTTGTCGATCGAATCAAACGAACGGAACGCGATCTTCGGGTTGTGCTTCGACAGCACCTTCGTGATCGCCGCCGTCAACGTCGTCTTGCCGTGATCGATGTGCCCGATCGTGCCCACGTTCACGTGGGGCTTGGAACGATCAAATTTTTCCTTCGCCATAAAAGTCCAGATTCCCTTTCGTAGCTCGTACTTCCCGTTGCGACCTCAGGGCGCCGGCGGTCCGGCTCCAGCCCCAATAAACCAGTTGTCAGTGATCAGGGGTCAGTGTTC
>VANK01000025.1 GCA_008682415.1 Acidobacteria bacterium AB60
GCCGCGACCTGAAGCTGCGGCTTGGTGAAGTCCGAGGCATTGAGCTTCGGGTTCACGACGATCTTGTCGATGGCGATCTTCTCCGGCTGGTAGTGCTGTTCGCGCGCTGCCGCCGCCCCGCTGCCCAGCGGAACCACATGGGTCTCCAGCTCAAACGGAATCTGCAGGCCGTTCACCGCGCGATAGTCGCGGTAGTAAATCTCGACGGGGTGCATCTTGCCGTCCATGCGGCGCGGCTGCCCTTCCACCTTGGCCTCGAGGAACGTCTGGGCGTCGACCCACACATGCGTCTCGTGCCCGTTGGCCAGGGTCACCTTCAGCTTGTAGGTGTCGCGATTCTCCACCTTCTCGGTGCCTTCCAGCTCCACCTTGTTGCCCTTCGCGGCGTAGTCCACCAGCGGACCGTCGAGCTCGGTCTGCATGGCCGCCAGCTTCAACTCGTCCTCGGTGTAGGGCTCCACTTCATTGCGGTTCAGGAACGGGCGGACCTTCCAGCCATTGCTCCCGTCGTAGATCTGGACGGCGGTCTTGCCGGCGAATTCGATCTCCAGGCGCAGCTTCCGCGGACGCTCCAGCTCCAGCGTGAAGGGCAGCTGGGCCTCTTCCTTGAGGCGGGGATTGGAGGGCAGCGGCATGGACTTGCCCGGACGCCGCGCCCCGGGAACCTCGACCGGCTGGGTGGCGCGATCATTGCCACCAGCCGCCATCTTGCCGGTTTCCTTCAACGACTGCACCGCGCGCCAGGCCTGCAGGCCTCCGCGCGCCGCCACGTTCTTCTCCACAATCTGCGCTGCCGTCAGCTTGGCGGAAGGCGCTGCCTGATCCGCCGCAAACGACGCTAAACCACACGATGCAAACAACATCCCAGACGCAATCAGCTTCCGCAGCAT
>VANK01000026.1 GCA_008682415.1 Acidobacteria bacterium AB60
AGAGTGACGCGACAGGAAGCATGCCGGAGCAACTCCTGGGCGACTTTGATGTCCGCGCCGCTTGCCCGTAATAGAGTTGCGCAGGTATGGCGGAACGTATGCCACCCCATCTTCTTGGAAATGCCGACACGTCGCGCCAAAACACGAATTCGATTCCTCATCAGAGACTGGTACCAGTAGAGCTTTCGGCCTCCGCTGTATGGGCTGGCGAAGACCCAGTCGGTCGCGGCCTTGTACTTTGTGTGAGCCCGCCAGGTGCGGAGGGTTCTGGCGAGAAGCGGATCGAGTGGAACGGGCTTCTGTGACGCCTCGGTCTTGCACGGGCCGACAACTTGGAGGACGATGGAGCGGGTAACGCGGATCTCGTTCTTGACGAAATCGATATCTGTCCACTGGAGGCCGAAGAGTTCGCTCGCCCGCAATCCCGTGACGACATCGAGCAGAACCATGGTCCGTTCGCGGAGATCGAGGGCCCCTAATAGCGATTGGACTTCCGCGATTTCGAGTACCGCGGGGATCTTCTTTCGTTTGGCGCTTTGGCGTACCCATTGAACTGGGTTGCGATCCAGCAGTTCATGCCGCAGACCGTGATTGAAGAGGACGCTCATGACGTTACGGATCTTTGCACAGCTCGAACGAGCCAACGGCAGAGAGCGCAGCCAGAGTTCGATCTCGCCGGCGCGAATGTGCGTCAATTTGTGGGCGCCCCACCGCGGGATTATCCACTTGCGCAGGTACCCTCGATAGCCCAGCTTTGTAGAGTGTGTTTTCCATCGGCAGCTTGGGGCAAGCTCACGCTGAGAGTAGTGATCGGCCAACTGCGACAGAATGAGGGGCTTCCCTTTGCAGC
>VANK01000027.1 GCA_008682415.1 Acidobacteria bacterium AB60
AGTATTATCTGAGTTTAATTTTTTCCAGCTGGTACCGCCATCAGTTGTTTTCATAATTATGCCGTCACTACCTGCAGCGTACCCAATATCGGCATTAAAAAATTCCAGGCTATTAATATAATCAAATGGCGAGATCTGGGTCTTAGTCCAGTGGGCCCCGCCATCAGTAGTTTTCGCTATCAAACCGCTGCCCGAAAATGTCGTATAGAAGCCAACGTCCGCATTTAACAAATACAGGCTTCTTATTTGGTCGGGGCTATCTCCTGTTAATATTTTAGTCCAGTTGTTACCCGCATCAGTTGTTTTATAAATATCAACCAAATCGGCAGCATAACCTACATTTTTAATAAACGCGGTGTGCCTCAATCCGTATGAACCGGTTAAAGGCATAGATTGCCACGTAATACCGCCATCAATGGTTTTAGCAGTTTTATAGGTTCCAAAAATATAGCCGTTTTTACTGTCGGTAAAATTGATACTAAAATAATCATCGCTGCTTGCCAGTGTCG
>VANK01000028.1 GCA_008682415.1 Acidobacteria bacterium AB60
CATTACAATAAGCCAAAAGCTAAAAGGCGAGAATATAACAATTCAAAGATTTGATCCAACAAGCTTTGAAAAATTAAGACTTGGCATACATGAAAAATTTGATATTTTTATGGTTATAATGGATGAAAAAATTGATACTTTTAGTGTATATCAGAATTTAAGAAAAATAGATAAGAATAAAGAAATTTATCTTTTAGATAAATGGGGGCTTTTAGACGAAATAGATGATGATAATCACACTAAAATAATAGATGCTTTATCAATTCTTACTTCAAGACTTATTGGCTATCTTCCAGATCACCCTATTTTAGCTGACAGTATAGGGCTTGGAAAAGGCGAAATAATGGAAGTTAAAGTTCCAATAGGAAGTTCTTTTTCGTATAAAAAAATTGGACTTTTTAGTACTCAAAAAGAGTTTAAAATACCGATGATTTATAGACATAATAAAGCTATTACAGCACAATTTGGTACTATGA
>VANK01000029.1 GCA_008682415.1 Acidobacteria bacterium AB60
CTTAGGTCTTAGTTTAAACCAGATCCTTTTTAACGGGAGTTATCTTGTTGGTTTAAAGGCTTCAAGGACGTATCGTGAGCTTTCACAGCGTAATTATACCCGCTCAAAAATTGAAGCCAATGTTGCTGTCACCAAAGCATATTATCAGGTTTTAGTTAGCGACGAACAAATTAAACTATATGATGCTAATATAACCCAGTTAAAACAGCAGGTTGACCAAACAGTAGCACAAAACAAGCAAGGCTTTGTTGAAAAAATTGATGTTGACCGCATTACTGTGCAATACAATAATTTAATAACCAACCGCGAAAACGTTGTGCGTTCACTGGCTTTGAACTATCAAATGCTGAAATTTCAGATGGGAATGCCTGTTGATGAAAACCTTGTGTTAAAAGATAAGCTAAGCGATGTTAGTCTTGATAATAACGTTGCTGAAATGTCAGTAGATACGGGCTTATACCA
>VANK01000002.1 GCA_008682415.1 Acidobacteria bacterium AB60
TCGGCATTTCCAAGAAGATGGGGTGGCATACGTTCCGCCATACCTGCGCAACTCTATTACGGGCAAGCGGCGCGGACATCAAAGTCGCCCAGGAGTTGCTCCGGCATGCTTCCTGTCGCGTCACTCTCGATACCTACACGCAGGCCGTCACCGAACAGAAGCGGGCAGCGCAAAGCAGAGTCGCGAGCCTGGTACACGGTGTGAATCCAGAATTTACCTGGCGACCTCACAGAAGCACAGCGCAGGCAAAGACCCCGACACGATTGGGTCGAGAATTGGGACGGTGAAAGAGGTGAAAGCCTGGTAAAAGTTGTGCCTTTTTGTGCCTACGAAGTTTCGGCGAAACCAATCGTATGTAGCTGATTCTTTATTGGCGTCCCCGACGGGATTTGAACCCGTGTTATCGCCGTGAAAGCCGGGACAACTTTAAGGCACTGCTGAGAACCAGAATGCATCGGAACGAATTCTAAGGAACAGCAGCGAACAACTTAAATGCTCCCCAACTGCTCCGCGACTCAGTTCGCGCAACTGGCGCTCAGCCGAAATCATTCTACTCCCCGGAGTGGCCCATGTCAGCTTCCTTACGTGACCTCGAACATGCAGCTCAGCTTCAGTTCGTCCGCGCTCAAAAGGCCGAACAGAAGGCAGAGGACATCCAGCACGCTCTGAATCTGATGCTCAACCTAGGATTTGAACGATTCCACATGGCTCTGACTATGGACGGCGCTGTTCACGAGTTTGAACTGGGAACCGTCCGGAATCTCCCCATGCCCGACCCGAGTGATTGGTCGGCGACCCCGAAAAGAACAACACGCAACCGGCGAATCGTGCTCTGGAGAACCATGTTCCCTGGAAGACACCAGTATGCATCGGCCTTCCACGATGCCGAGTTCAGGTCTCTGCCAAAGCACCTCGAGACCGGGAGTGAGTTGAGAAATCTCCTCGAAGCAGCGATCGAGAAGATCCCGATTGACCGGCCATTGCTGGTCAAAGGCGGCCCTGCTCAGAATCGATAATGGTCAGGCTACTGTTGGATTGCTGGGCAGATCGCCGACAATTTTACATCTCTACCAAAATGGAAAATCTGAGCGCATGAGCGAACTAATTGACCTTCGGCAGCAAGGACCCGAAGAAGCCGGATTTGCTGAAATCGTTCGTTTGATCGGCGTCTCCCGGCGGAGGGCGATGCTGGCGGTGAATACCGCTCTGATCGATCTTTACTGGCAGATCGGTGAAATCATCAGCCGCCGCGTGGCCGCTGCTCAGTGGGGCGACGGCGCAGTGGAGCACTTGGCCAGCTATATTGCCCGATGGGAACCGGGCGTCCGCGGCTTTGGCAAGAGGAACCTCTTCAGAATGAGGCAGTTCTACGAGACTTACCGGGAGAACGAAATTGTGTCGGCGCTGCTGACACAATTGCCGTGGACCCACCACCTCATCATCTTGGGGCAGAGCAAGAGGCCCGAGGAGCGCGAGTTCTACCTGCGCATGGCGGCACAGGAGAAGTGGTCGAGCCGCCAGTTGGAGCGGCAGATTCGAGCGGCGCTCTTTGAAAGAACCGTCCTGAGCCCGCCAAAAGTGTCAGCAGCGATGACACAAATCCATCCCGAAGCGCTCTCCGTCTTCCGCGAAACCTACACGTTGGAGTTCCTCGGACTCCCCCAGCCACACACGGAGGAGGATCTGCACTGCGGTCTCCTCAACAGCCTGCGCGAGTTCCTCATCGAGCTGGGCCGTGACTTCTGCTTCATCGGTTCCGAAGTTCCGCTGCAGGTGGGTAATCAGGACTTTGCCCTGGATCTGCTCTTCTTTCATCGCGGGCTCAACTGCCTTGTGGCGATTGAGCTAAAGGTAGGCCGCTTCGAGCCCGAGTACCTCGGCAAGCTGAACTTCTACCTGGAGGCACTGGACCGCGACGTGCGCAAACCGCACGAGCGCCCCACACTGGGCCTCCTGCTCTGCGCTTCGAAGGACGATGAGGTAGTTGAGTACGCGCTCAGCCGCAGCCTCAGCCCGGCGATGATCGCCGAGTACCAGACCCAGCTACCGGACAAGCGGATGCTGGCCGCCCGTCTCCGCGAGTTCTACCTGCAACAGGCCGGCGAGGGAGATGAACCATGAGTTTCCCGGGACCGTAGTGTCAATTCACCGCTCGGAACTCCGGGCGAGATGCCCGCTTGCCGAGAGCTATCGTGCATTACGCGGATTCATCCCTCGAATGAGCGGTTTGGCCTGGATGCGTCAATTGAGTCCGTCTGACCGGATCGGCTCCGTCCCTAACGCCGAAGGAACCAAGATTGAGCTCGACTGGCTCGATTGGCAGTTGAACCACGACCCGATCGCCGCGCAGACTTTCACGGGTCTCCACTGCGAACCTCTGCCGTGACTTCCGATGGCAGGTCCACCGCAAAGCCATTCCCTAGAGCAAGTCGACCAGCCGGACGCCCCGCATCTCCGCAAGCCGGCTCGACAAAACTGTTCAATAAGCGCATTGCCCTGAATGCGACAGCTAACAGCTGGGTTTCACCGAGTTTGATGTCACCAGGGCTCAAATCATTCGATCGCGCGGTTCCTATCGGCTACACCGTGTTACCCCTATGGGAGAGTCTAGAGATGCTGAAGATGAGTATCTTTGAAGAACGTTGGGTACTTTAGCCCGTACCCCAGCACGCGATCGAATTCAATATGAGCAATCCAGATCAGCGAAATGTGCTGGAGAACACGATCTGACACAACGAATCCAACTGCCAGGAGAGTGCAGGGCGTGAGGAGCGTGTGGGCGAAATTGTAAAGGGCCGCGCCCGCGCGAACGTTGGCTAAATAGCCCAGCATGAAAAGGTCTGGGGCAAGGAATAGCACCGCAAACAGGAGCCAACTCCCGTGGGTCGTTTGGTAGAGCAAGATAGTTGCTACAAGAACCCCAAGGGCTTCGAAACGCAAGAGCAACGCAGGCGTCGTTATCATAAGACCGTCCTCGAGGAATCGTTTTCTGGAAGATGTATGGGCTGACGAACCGTAAACACAGGGGAACGTGACCGGACTCGGCTATGCCTTCATCCTGCCTGCGAGCTTATCTATTGTGATTGGAAGGTCTCGTACACGAATTCCCGTTGCGTGAAACACGGCGTTGGCAACT
The DNA here is from genome assembly GCA_008682415.1 of Acidobacteria bacterium AB60. Lineage (GTDB taxonomy): Bacteria > Acidobacteriota > Terriglobia > Terriglobales > Acidobacteriaceae > Telmatobacter. Next base: position 3,137 of record VANK01000002.1, read on the forward strand.
GCGGCGCACGCACCAGTAATCCCCATCTCACCAACCCCTCGAGCTCCCAGCGGATTGAACTTGAAGTCCGGGACATCGAGTACGCTGATGTCCATCTCGCCGATGTCTGCATTCGTGGGCAGGTGATATTCCGCAAGATCCATGTTTACGCTTCTGCCGTAACGCGGATCCATCATTGCCTCTTCGAACAGAGCCATACTGATGCCCCACACTGCTCCTCCGGCGAGTTGATTGATCCCCGTTTTTTGGCTGATAAGGCGGCCGACGTCGTACACGCCGACAAATCGACGAACTCGAACGGTGAACATTTCAGGATCGACAGCAACTTCAGCGAATGCAGCGCCGAAAGAATGCGTAGAGTAGGGATCGATGTCCTTCCCCGGTTTTGATTCCGTTGTTACCTCCACGCTCTTCCGGCCATTTCGCCGCAGAATCGCGGAGTAGCTATCTCGGGCATTCTTATCGGCGATGAGGAGCTCGCCCTCGGCCATCGTGATCTGACCTGGTGCCGCGTGGTACAGCGGAGATGCCGGATCGTTGATGGCCATCTCAATCACCGTCTGCCTGACCTGTCCTGCAGCGGCATGAACCGCTGAGCCTACCGTGGCAACAGTGAGAGATCCTCCGGAATAGATAGCTGGAGGAAGATCGGTATCTCCGGTCTTTACCTGGATATGGTCAATGGGAATACCGAGCGCCGCTGAGGCAATCTGCGCGAGCACTGTGTACGTTCCAGTTCCGATCTCATGAGTCGCAGAACCGACGAAGACGCTGCCATCTGAAAGGATGCGAACCATGGCGGAGGAAGCGGCACGATACGCGGGATATGTGGCGGTGGCCATTCCCCAACCGAGAAGCAGATTTTCGTCTCGCATGGACGATGGTGTGGGCGTCCTTCGCGACCAGCCGAACCGCTCAGCAGCTTGCGCATAGCAGTCACGCAGCAGCTTTTGTGAATACGGCTTCCCGTTTGTTACGTCCGTCTCTGCATAGTTCCGAAGGCGGAGATCGATAGGATCGATGTTCAGCTTGTAGGCAAGTTCGTCCATTGCCGACTCCAGGGCAAAGCTGCCGGTGGCTTCACCAGGTGCTCGCATGACCCATGTTGGACTCGTGTCGAGAACCGCAACGCGATGACTCGTGGAGTTGGCCTCGGTCTTGTAGAGGTAATGAGAGACGGTGCCTGAATCCTCAATGAGTTCGATTTGCGGTGAAGCGTGGAGCACGACGTCATTTTGGATGGCCATCAGATCCCCTGATTTCCGGGCCGCAATTTGAATCTTCTGCCGTGTTCTGGGCCGACTGGCGGTGACCGTGTACATTTGCCGTCGATCAAGCGCGATCTTGACCGGGCGATTGAGCATTTTTGCCGCCATCACGGCCAGCGGTGAGTGGGACCACAGAGCGCCCTTGCCGCCGAAACCTCCCCCGACATAAGGACCGAGAACGCGAATATTGGCTTCCGAGACTCCAAACCACACTGAGATGCAGGTCCGCACGAACACAATCCATTGCGATGGCTCGTAGAGTGTCAGGCGATCGCCTTGCCAGTGTGCAATCGTCGCATGTGGCTCCATTGGGTTGTGGTGCTGCACCGGCGTTGAGTACGTCTCTTGCAGGTGAACCTCGGCGCTCTCGAATTGTTCTGCAACTTTTCCCCGATCGTACTTGGCGGCGTCTCCGCCATTTTTAGGCGCAACGGCTAAATCTGCCTGGCTTTCAAAATCACAGAGGTGAGGCTGGACCTCGTACTCAACCTTCACGAGCGAGGCTGCGTACTGAGCCGCTTCAAGCGAATCCGCCACTGCAAGTCCGATCGCTTTCCCGTTGTAATCCACCAGTTCGTCTTGAAGCATCGCAATCTGCGGAGCGTCTTTCAGCTCGGGATGAACGCCTTTGTTCGGAAGAGCGAGAGCATTGGATGGAGTGATGATTTCTAAGACGCCGCGGACCCGCTTCGCATCTCGAACATCCATGCTCCGAATGCGCCCTTTAGCGACTGTGCTCAGAATGGAAACGCCGAACGCAAGACGTTCCAACGGGAAATCTGCGCCGAATTGCGCCGTGCCCGTCACCTTCGCTACACCGTCCACTCGCCACTGTGGTTGTGCATTGCTCATGCCATCCCTCCAGCGGACATCAACGAGCGTTTGGCTATGTTCTTCATCAAGGCGAGCTTGAACCTGTTTCCCGGACGGGGCTTGGCTCCCTCCACGACCAAGTCACTTGCGCGCTCGATCAGGTCGATGTTCAGAGGTTTACCGACGAGAAGTTGCTCCGCTGCGAAAGAACGCCACGGCTTATGGGCCACTCCCCCGAAAGCGAGACGCGCAGCTCTCACAATCTTTCCGTCGAGATCGAGCGCGGCAGCGCATGAGACTAGCGCAAACGCGAAGCTATGGCGATCTCGCAGTTTCACGTATTCGACCCGCCGCGCCCACCGGGATCGAGGCAGATCGATTGAGGTAATGATTTCATCCGGCGCCAAGTTCGTTTCGATGTGAGGGGTGTCTCCCGGCAATCTGTGAAAGTCATTGATCGGAATTGCACGACTTTCCTTTGGGCCTCGCACCTGGATGACGGCGTCAAGCGCTGCGAGCGCGACGCACATGTCCGAGGGGTGGACAGCAATGCATGAGTTGCTTGCGCCGAAGATTGCATGGATGCGATTGACGCCTTCAAGCGCAGCGCATCCACTGCCGGGGTTGCGCTTGTTGCAGGCGGGAAACGCCGTATCCATGAAGTAGTAACAGCGCGTTCGTTGCATGAGATTGCCGCCCGCGGTCGCCATATTTCGCAACTGCGGAGAAGCTCCGGACAGCAGAGCTTTGGAGAGAAGTGGGTACCTTTCTCGAATCAGCGGATGATTCGCCATCTCTGTGTTCGAAATCGCGGCTCCGATACGAACTCCACCATCCGGCATCGACTCAATTTGCGCGAGAGGAAGAGCGTGAATTTGAACCAGACGATTTGGTTGCTCGATGCCGAGTCGCATCAGGTCAACCAGATTGGTGCCTCCGCCGAGGAGCCGAGCGTTGGGAGAATCCTGAAGGGCCGCCATTGCCGCCGGAATATTGGCCGGTCGCATGAAATGGAAAGGCTTCATGCGCTACGCTCCGAACGATGTGCGGCCTCAACAGCTGCGACGATGTTTGCATAAGCGCTGCAGCGGCAGAGATTGCCGCTCATACGCTCGCGGATCTCGTCGCGGCTCAACTCCGCGGCCGCATTCGGCGTGAAAGCGAGTGCACTGCCTTCACCAGCTTTCCATTCCTTGAGCAATGCGACCGCCGAGCAGATCTGTCCCGGCGTGCAGTAGCCGCACTGAAAGCCATCGTGGTCGAGAAAAGCCAATTGCACTGGGTGAAGCTGCTCTTCAGTGCCGAGGCCTTCAATGGTTGTCACCTGGTCCCCATCGTGGCAAGCCGCCAACGACAGGCAACTGACAATTCGCTGCCCATTGACGAGGACGGTGCACGCGCCGCATTGCCCACGATCGCACCCCTTCTTCGTGCCGTATAGCCCGAGAGCCTCCCTTAGAAGATCGAGCAGGCTTGTGCGTGAGTCGATGCTAACTTCATGCTGTTTTCCGTTGACGGTCAGCGACAAAGCAACATATTCAGGTTCCGATACAGAGGGCTCGTTTATTCCGGGTTGCTGGGCTATTGCCGGAATTCCGAGAGCGATTGACCCTGCGATCGCAGCAGAGGCCTGTACAAAATCTCGACGAGAGATCTCTGTTGGAGACGAGGCGGACTCCCTAGACTTTGTTGGATGATTGTCCATAGTTGATAACCCATCAATGCGAATTGAAAAAGGGACAAGGCTATCGGCTGAAGGTCATAGTCCAATTCGGCTCCCAAGTTCTCCCTGCATCATCGGAGAAGGCTTGTTCAAACCGGCTTGAAGTTGGCGTTATCGCGGAAAAGCCGTTGCGGATCATGATGATTCTTCCCTGGAACTCTTCCTGATCGTAAAACTCTCCTGAACCGTGGTTAAACTTGCCGATCATTGGCGTGGTCATGACACCATCCGCACTACTTGCCCAGTTGAGGCTCCACTGGTGCGAATGCGGGTTGAAAAGCCTCAATCCGACCCCTTCGATATGGCCGGCCGGGCCATCCGCGCGGAGTTCAAAGAGGCTCGCACGCCCTCCCCAGACTTTGCTAACGGACGAAGTTCCGTCGTAGTCCGTCCAACTGTGCGCACCGGTGAGGGGCTTTTGCAATCGCCGGATATGCGTTTTCCATTCGCCAAATTGAAAATCGAAATCTCGCGCACCCCCAAGGGACCGGGAGCTTCGGTCTGAGGGCGCCTGATCAGGCGCCTGATCAGGCGATGTCTGATCGCGAGTGAGCGTCGCAACAAAATTTGGTTCCCAGCTCTTTCCGCCGTCATCTGAAAATGCCTGTTCAACCTGATGGGATTCGGGAGCTATATCCGACCAGACAAACCTTACCAAAATGGTCCGCCCATTGAAGGATTCCTGATCGAAAAACTCCCCGCGTCCATCTTTGAACTCACCGATGGATGGGCGTTCGAGAACACCTTCCGTACTGTTGGCGAAGTACTGACCCCACTGATGCGCTTGCGGATTGTAGAGAAACAGCGTGAGGCCTTCAAAATGTCCGGCCGAACCGTCGGCTTCGATCTCCTCCAATTGCGCACGACCATCCCACACCTTGCGAGCAGTTACGGTTCCATCCATGTCCGCCCAATCGTTAGAGCCGGTTAGAGGATGCAAGAGACGGCGAATATGGGTCTTCCATTTCCCCAAATTGAAATCGAAGTCATGCTGACCATCGTGGGGAGTGCCCGGTATTGATTTTGCCTGGCCGTAGCATGCTGGGTTCCATCCAAGCGCGAATAAGCAAAGAGCGACGGATAAGCATCGAATCGTCCTCAATTGTCGGCTCACAATGCAGCTACAAGTCACAGTGATCCCTCCCCAATCGATTCACCACGTGACCAACTTAACTGATCTTTTGAGATTTAATAGGCCGCGTCAAGAAGGCTCCGAGGAGAGTCTAGGATCCGATTGGATTCCGCCTTCTTCGAAGATCCCGTGGCCTTCGAACGCTTCTCTCCAAAAACTGGACAATGAGGAAATCGTCGGAGGTGAGCCTTTATCGATCACAGTAAAAACATTCGCGGCACTGGTGCTCTATGGGAGTCTGCGGAATCCAGGAGAGGTCCAAACTATTCCAGAATCGCCGAACTCCTGCGAGCGAACCGAGTTGACTGTCTAAGCTCTTCTGTCGTGCGGCGCGACAGCTCAAGACAGGTTCTTGAAGTGCCGCAGAATCGCTCCTCGAAGCGTCTCGAGCGCTCCCCCGACATCGTTCTTGCGCCAGACCATACAGAGAGGGACTCTGGGCAGATCGGGGGTCACCCGTCGCCAGATTACGTTAGCTTGGTAGCGCTTGATGTGCGCGGGAAGGATCGCTACGCCGACTCCTGCAGCAACCAGGTCTAGAATGCTTTGCGCCCGTTCCGCCTGCTTGGCCACGTACGGTTCAACTCCAAAGGAGCGGCAGACGCTGAGAAACAATGCATGCGTCGCCGGCGCAGCCGACCGCGTTACCGTGATGAATGGTTCTCCAGCGAGCTTTGAAAATGGGACTCTGCGCAATTTAGCGAGTCGATGATCGGGCGGAAGCGCGAGGCGCAATTCCACATCCATCACGGTTTCGAAGGCAAATTCGCTTCTGCCTTCAACCTCCACGTTGGCCACGAATGCAAGGTCTACTTCGTGATCTAACAGCGCTTCGAGTTGCCTCCGCGGAACCATTTCAACGAGGTCAACCTCAACCATAGGAAACTTTCGCCGGAATGCGCGTATGGCCTGCGGTAAAAACAGCCCGCCCAGTGGACTGAGAAATGCAATGCGTATCTGCCCCGCCTGACCCATCGCAGTAGCTTTGGCTATTTTTGCCGCGCGGTCTGACTGCGAGACAATTGTCTTCGCTTCTTCGAGGAAGTATTTTCCGGCGAGCGTGAGGCGCAACTTCTTCTGACTGCGATCGAACAATGCCGCACCGACCTCTTCTTCCAGGTCGCGAATTTGCCGACTAAGCGGGGGTTGAGAAACTCTTAAGCGCGCGGCCGCCTTAGTAATATTCAATTCTTCCGCTGCCGCAATAAAGTACCGCAAGTGACGAAGTTCCATACCCGATCAGTTTACCCCAGGTGCATACCTAAAAAGCATGGAGCCGCCATCAAAAGAGTATTTGCGGTCCGAGACTTGTCGTCTTACGGTTGCTTTGAAGAACGCGGTGACCGTCTCGTCCCCAACCTTTGATGTTCGAGAAGCACTGCGGCTTTGGTGGAACGATCCGCCCTTAATTGGAGGGACGATGTGTCCAGTATGCATTGCGACCGCTGCAGCAGTTGTAGCAGGAGCCGGCTCAACCGGAGGAATTCTCGCCATATGTCTCAGCCGGTTCAAGAAGCTCTTCAGATCGGATCGTCCCAAATCTCTATCTGAAACCAAGGGAGAAACACGATGCCAATAGTCAACATTCAAAATGCGGAGCTCGCCTTCAACACTCCTCCCGTCGTATCGCTGCTCGAATGGAAGGAAGCACACAAGGAACTCCTGGCGAAAGAAAAGGCGCTCACCCGCTCCCGTGATGCGCTTGCGGCGGAGCGGCGCAGAAAGCCGTGGATGTTAGTGGAGAAGAGATACGAGTTCGATGGGCTCAATGGCAGGGCCAGCCTGCTGGATCTGTTTGAGGGACGCCGGCAATTGATCATTTATCGAGCATTCTTCGAGCCGGGAGTCTTTGGTTGGCCCGATCATGCATGTCGAGGTTGCTCCCTTGGCGCGGATCAAGTCGCCCATCTTTCCCACCTCAACGCTCGCGACACAACCCTTGCTTATGCCTCTCGCGCGCCTCAGGAAGCGATCGTGCGCCTGAAAGATCGAATGGGCTGGAAGATGCCGTGGTACACCATCACCGACGAGTTTGATGTCGATTTCGATGTTGACCAATGGCATGGACATAATGTGTTCATTCATGACGGCGACAGGATCTTTCGGACCTACTTCATCAACAACCGCGGCGACGAAGCGATGGGGACCACGTGGAGCTACCTCGATCTGACGCCGCTCGGACGTCAGGAAACTTGGGAAGACTCACCAGAGGGTTATCCCCAAACCGCTCCGTACAAGTGGTGGAATTGGCACGACAACTACAACTCTCAGGCAAGCCAGGATCCGAAGTGGATTGACATCATCGACGATCCATTGGAGGCGGCCCGAAAACGCAACGAACAGGCTCAAGCAGGCTAACGCGCTCCGCCGGGCCAAGATCTAGGCAACATCGGTTTCGCTGCTGCTCTTCACACAGGTTAGGAGACGAGATTGTTTCCAATGCGCAATCGGCCCACAAAGAGTCGGACTCGCGATGTCTATCGAGTCGACTTTGAATGCGCAGAGCGAACTGCCCGCGTTCTTGCGCTATTAAAGGGAGCCTGGACCTTACACGTCCTCTGTGCGACGAAAGGACGTCCCGTTCGCCTCAGCGAATTGAAGCGAATGATGCCCTTCGCGTCGAAGAAGGCTCTCACCGCGAGTCTTCGGTCGTTGGAGGCCATGCAGGTCATTGTTCGCCGCGATCTTAGCAGCGTAAGTCTACATGTCGAATATGAAATCGCTGAGTCCATGCGAGACGCGATCGACGCATTGCTCGACTTCCTTTCCGGCTGGGCATCCTTCCTGCCACACGTGGAATCGCCCGGTACCACGATCAACAAAGCTCAATCCTTCAAATCACGCTCGCCGTGAAACCTTCGAAGCCAATTTGAGAGTTCCCGAAGGAATCACGACTTATTTGTCACTCCCGGTGGCCGGGAGTTCTGAATCAATCTTGTTAACAAGCGGGTGAGCTAATCGCTGCCCCAAAGGAGAACAGTATGGATATCGCAAATAAGACAATCTTGATCACGGGCGCCAACCGCGGCATCGGTCGCGCACTCCTTCAGGAAGCCCTCCGGCGTGGAGCAAGCAGAGTCTATGCAGGCACGCGTGGTCCTCTCGAAGTGCCGGACCAGCGCGTGGTCCCCGTTGTTATGGATCTAACCGTTGAGGGACAGATTGAAGCCGCGGTCAGGCAGGTCGGCAAACTCGATGTGCTCATCAACAATTCCGGGATCGCACCCTACGACGATCTCAGCGATTCCGATGTTATTCGCCAGGCTCTCGCGGTCAACTTTTTCGGTACGTACAACGTATCGCGCGCATTTCTGCCACTTCTCAAGAAATCCAAGGGCGCCATCGTCAACAATTTATCGCTTGTGGCACTTGCCCCTCTGCCGGTTATACCCAGCTATTCGATCTCGAAGGCCGCGGCTTTGAGCATGACGCAGTCTTTGCGAGCATTGCTGGCGACGCAGGGTGTTTCCGTTCACGCCGTCTTCCTCGGCCCGGTCGATACCGACATGAATCGCGGCTTCGATATTCCTAAGGCGTCGCCCGAGTCTGCCGCAGAGGGTATCTTCGACGGTCTCGAAGCCAATGAAGAAGATATCTTTCCCGATCCCATGTCCCGGATGATGGCGGAAGGCTGGCGCAATGGTGTAGCCAAGGAATTCGAGCGTCAGAACGCCGGCTTTGTTCCGGCCGCTGTGGTCGCAGATTAGCGAGTAGGGCTGGAAGCCAAATCCAAGCGCGACGCTCGCTTCCACATCGCCAGTGACGATCATGGGCGCATTTCTCGCTGAGGGTTCCACTGACTGCCGGAACACCTGCCGCGTCATTCCTGATTGCAGCATCTGCTCCCCAAAACAAGAGGGCTGCATCGCCGGTATCCGCGCAGCCCTGAGTTGATGGACAAGTTGCTATTGCCCACTATTTTCCCGCTTCGGTGTGCTTTGAATAGAAAGCGCGCCAACGTCCGTCGCGATACAAGAAGATGTCGCAAGACATCACAGGTTTGGGATCGGTCCCCTTTTGCAGTACAGCTGTCAAGATCGCAACATCTCCGTCTATTTCAACAGAGGGCAGGTTAGGATGAGCGGTTCGCCATTTGTCAGCTTTGGCCGTCTGCTCCTCAGTTTTTGCGCTCTTAACGGCATGGGCGATGATGGTCGCTCGATCATGCGTGCTTCCATCGGAACTGATGGAGCGGTATTCCGGCAGTAATAGAGCGTCAAGGAACTTGATATCTCCGGCTTCTTCGGCTGTTGACCACCGCTGGTCGGCCTCAATCACAGCAGCGGCAGTGTGAGGCTCGGAAGCCTGTTCCGCTCGAGCGCCGGTTGAAACGACAATTCCAATTGCTGCAAACAGAAAGGTGACAGAGGATCCAGTTCCGAATCTTGGCAAGATGAGATATCGTGTGTTCATGAAATGACGTTATCCGCTGACCTTCGATCTGATGTGCAGAATGCGCCTAGTGTGGCGATCGTTGAATTGAACTGGCCTGCTTTAGATATTCTGTGGATCAGCCGAGTCGCATACGGTTTGACGACATCCTCATCTATCAGTACCTATGCTCGAAATCGCGCGGAATCTAGTGTGGATGAGCGAATCACCCATTCAATCTACTTGTACTGGGTGGGAAATCCTTTCCGCTTTCCGAGTTCTCGATACTCAACCGGTTGCAGTGCACCCGGCGAGATTCAGATTGCGTCAACGGTTCTCTCTCGATGTACTACCCCAATCCGCCCTACTCCTCTCTCGAGGCTTCTCAGCGCTCGATCCCGAATGCAATTCTGTAGTTCGCTCGTTCGCAGAGTGGCCAGGAACAAGAACACGCCCGTACAGTACCAAGTCATCCTGCTGAACTACCGGGCAGATGCCACACGGCTCAAGAAGGTGACTTCTGGCTTGGTATCGCAATGCTCACGTAGGAATTGGGAAAACTTCAGGAAGAACGGTGCTGCCTGGAAGCTATCCACTACCTCTTCTACGAGTTCGCCGACATGTACAAAACGCCTGGGTTCGGACGCGTTCTGGAAGGATGTATAACGATGATCTGGATGATGAGAAGCAATTCCGGCAACGAACTCGGTGATTGCATCCTTGACTACTCCGAGATCGACATCGGGCTTGATTGCGTAGTCGATTCGAACATATCGAGTCATTTTGGATCCTCCTTCTGTCCAGGCAGAAATGCGCCGCGTGATCGGACAATGATCTTATTTTGCCTCTGTCTTCACGAATAGGTTGTGATCGACCGGAATCACGACGACCGCAAACGGAGTTCCCGCATCGTCAGACAATTGGGGAAGCGGCGCACCGAAAGCGTTCCCGCCCACCATCGAATTGTCGTAGTACGGTGCGAAAACCATGACGTGAGGATGCCAGTGGCCGACTCCTGGTATTAGGTTCTGGTCCGCCGACCACATGTACGCGAAGCTCACTCCCTCTCTCTTGGGCAGCTCACCCCTCGCGTAAGCGGCCTCGACACCCCTGGCAATTTCATCTGGCCCCTTCCCCTGCATGGCGAGGGTGGTTCGGAGTTCGTAATACGGGATCACTTCTTTCGCCGCCTTAGGATCGAAGCAGATTGGTGATCGAACAGATGACTCATAGACGAGATCTCGGAATTGTGCGGGCGTATATGTCGGCGCCGAGAAGCCACGCAATACCATGCAGACAAAACCGTTGTCGCCTTGATCAACGACCTTGTAACCGGAGGTCGTGAGCACCTTGATGGTCGCCCGGCCGGAAATATTGGCCGGAGCAGCACTCTTTGCCAAGGCAATTTCCGGGGCTTGCGGCATGAGATAGTTCTCGATTGGAGGATATTTATCCGGCTGCTGTTTAGTGGTCTGCGCGCCCGCAGGCATGATGAAAAGCCCAGCGAGCAAGATCAGGGCGAAAGCGCCGTTTTTCATAATGAAATCCTTTTCTGCAAATGCCTCTGCATGTTGCTACTACGGTCATGACAAGCGCTGGGATACGCTGCCCCGAGAATCTCTCAAGAGACGTTCTTCGCGACTACGTGTTCAGCGAGTTGTGCCACCCACGGACAATGTGAGTAGTCAACAATGCGTTCTACTCGGTGCGCGCTTACCTCGAGGCGCACAAAGGAATAGGGAACCCAGGCGTCGCCGCTGAGTCGCAGAGAGACAATTACGGGTTCACCGTCTACCTGACCGACTGTTAGCCTCCACGGAACCGACAGACGCGCATAGTTGCCAAAATAAGGCGCTTCCGCCATAGGTCCCGCAAATGCGTCACACACACGCAGCTGAGCATCGGCGCTGATCAGTTCCCGCAGGCCGTCCCAGTCCCGGCGATTGAAACGTTCGACGTAGAGTTCAAGAACACGCTGCAACTCTGGATCGGCCTTTCGTTGAGGCTCCTGTACTCGAGGGCTCAGTGACGCAAGCTTCGTGCGTCCACGGTTAAGGGCTGCCTTGACACCACCTACCGTAGAGTCCACGAGGTGTGCGATTTCTTCGAGCGAATAATCGAAAACGTCCTTCAGCAGAATGGACGCCCGTTCCTTCGGAGGAAGTGCGGACACGAGCTGTTCCACCGCGCGTCCAACTCCAAGTGCCTGTGGCGCGGCCGGCTCGAACGTTTCCGAAACAGCCGCTTGAGTTTCGGCTTCGATTCGCACACCTCGCTTCCTGAGAAAGTCGATACAGCGGTTATGGGCAATGCGAAACAGCCACGGCTTCAAAGGACGGCTCTCATCAAATTGGTCGAGCTTTCGATACGCCTCAAATAGGGCCTCCTGCACGACGTCTTCGCCATCCATTACCGAACCGGTCATGCGTGCGCAGTAGCGGTGTAAGCTGGGCCGAAGTTGATTGATCGTTTCGAGAAACGAAAGGTATTTTGCCCCGAAAGGGCCGGAATGCTCAAGATAATCGGTGTTGACCATCGTCCTGTCCCTCAATGAGAATCGCTGTTCGTTTCACACGTGACGCTTCTCAGTCGGTGATTAGCCCGCCTGTCAGATTGAGGACCGTGCCGGTGATTGCACTTGCTTTGTCTGAGGCCAGCCACACCGCAGCGTCCGCAACCTCGGCGACTTTGGTCGACCTCTTGGTGTGCGTTAGGCTTTCAACAAAGCCCTGAAACTGCTCGCGCGTGATTCCCATCGCTTCAGCGTGCAGACCGAACACCACATCAATGGTGTGAGTTTCGGGAAGTCCCGTGGACCGGATGCAAACCGAGCGGACACCGCGAGGACCAAACTCGGCGGACAAATTGCGATTGAATCCTTCCATTGCCGCCCAAGCCGGACCCATCCCGCCCACAAGTGCTGCACCCAAGCGAGCTGGCTCAGGTGTATGCATCAGAATGACTCCTGCCCCCTTCTCGACCATACGCCGTGCCGCAGCACGCGCCGTCAAAAAGTGTGAGCGCAAATACGCGGTGATGGGGGCGGTGAAGCTGTTCACCGGCAGCTTCGCAATCGGGACGCCCTGCACTCCGGGCTGTGGCACAGGCGTAATGGCGTTGAATGAAATATCGATTCTGCCTGCCGACTTGGCCACGGAAGAAAGATGTTCCTCAATCTGTTCCTCCTCCAATGCGTCAACTTTCGCTGCTTCAGCCTTGCCGCCTGCCGTCACGATTTCTTCGGTGAGAGCGTCGACTTTGCCCAGATTGCGGCCTGTTAGGAATACTCTTGCGCCTTCACGCGCAAAGGCCTTGGCGACGGTGCCTCCAATTGCACCACCAGCTCCGTAGATCACGGCAACTTTGTTTTCCAGTAGCATGATTTCCTCTCGTTTCGCGTCAACTCGAATCTGCTCTACGTGCTGCTAATACGGTCCCCACATGCTAGGGGATACGGAGCACACCTTGTTCCGGAACCCAGCCGAATAGGGGACGTTAGTGGGGATTCTTGGCAGATCCCCGCAAAACCACTCGGACGCGGTCCGAACGCTCACTTCCCGTACTTATGAAGACTGAAAGAGATCGGCAAGCCGACGATGACCATGTGCCCGAGAATGCCTTGAAGTAGTCCCCGGAGTTGATAAGGGCCCGCCAGGTGCAATGCGCTGAGCGGCAATACAACGAGATTCATCACCAGGAACACAGCCATTCCATAGAACAGTCCGCACACCAGCCAATGGTCGGCAAGGAACTTTAGTTTGCGGCTGGCCAGGCAATAGATGGCCGCTGCCGAGAAGGCGATCAAGAAATGCAGCAGCATTCCCAGTATCCAAGTAGCGGCTCCCCCCTGAAATGCGGTTGAGCGTCCGACTAGACCCGCGGCAATACCCTGCGCAGACTTCAGTCCAAATGAGATAAAACCCCAGATTTTGTCGAGTGTCCCGGCTATCAAGCCTCCGGCTAGAATCGGCCGCAGCAGCGTGACTTGTGATCGAGACACAGGATGCGCGGTTGCGCTCACGTGGTTGACTCCTTCGAAGGCAGTGTCGGAAATCTGTGCAGACTGAACGAGATCGGCAATCCAATCTCGACCATATTCCCGAGAATTCCATCAACGAGAGATCGAAGTTGATAGGGACCAGCCATGTGCAAGGCGCTCAGAGGCAGGAGCACGAGGTTCATGAAGAGGAACACCGCCGTTCCGTAGAACAAGCCACACACAAACCAGTGGTCTACGAGGAAATTCATCTTTCGTCCGGCGAAGCAATAGATCGTAGCCGCCATGAGCGCAATAAAGAAGTGCAGCTGCATCCCGAGTACCCATGTAAGGACGCCACCTTGAAATGCCGCTGAGGGACCAATCAGGCCCGCTGCAACGCCCTGCGGAGCTTTCACTCCAAACGAGGCGAACGCAGGGATCATGTCGAGCACGCCCACCATCGCACCTCCGACCGCAATTGGGCGTAGTAGGTTCGTGCCGCGTTCCAGAGCGACATCAGTGGTTGTGTCCAATGCAGTAGCTCCTTACGGCGCTCGAATTCACTCGGCCTGCTTGCGACCACCGCAAAGTGACCTCGAAGCTTCCCTTCTGTATGGCCAATCTGCGAACTCCTGTTGATCGTACGTTCTGGATTGGTATGCTTGGTAGGGCCATTTTGAGTAGATAGTTTTGGACCACCGGAGGTCCGATGGGTAAGGTTGTCAGCTCTTTTGAACTCTCACTTAAGCACCGGCCTCTCGGCCAGACTTTGGCGAAATGGCTTTATGCAGAATTGAAGTCGGCCATTCTTGACGGGCGTCTGAAACCGGGACTCCAGGTTCCGGCTTCGAGAGATTTTGCCAGGCGTTACGGCATTTCGCGCGGAACCGTCGTTAGCGCATTTGAGCGATTGCAGGACGAAGGATACTTAACGTCGCAAGTTGGGATCGGTACAAAGGTGAGCGCCAAGGTCCCTCCCGGTGCGACGAATCGTCGATCAAGCCACGAGTTAACTGCGCACCTTCAGCGCGTCGTTTCGAATTATCGGCGCCCCAAGCAGTTCGTGAACTGGGTGATGCTCCCTGGAGTCCGGCCCTTTAGTATGCGGAATCCTGCTCTCAGCGAATTTCCGGCCGAACTCTGGGGACGGATTGCCGCAAAGCGTGCCCGCACATTTCGCTCGTGGATTCAACAAGAGGACGACGGCAGTGGATATCGGCCGTTGCGCGAAGCAGTGGCACACTATCTAGGCTCGTCCCGCGGCGTTACCTGCGATGCGCGACAGGTGGTCATTGTTTCTGGTACGCAGCAGGCGCTCGATCTTTTAGCGCGTTTTCTGCTCAAGCCGGGTGATCCGGTTTGGATGGAGGACCCAGGGTACTTCGGGGCATCAATTGCGTTTGACAGAGTGGGCGCAAGAATTATTCCGGTACCCGTGGATGATGAAGGGCTGTCCGTTTCCGCCGGAATCAAAGCGTGCCGTAATGCCAAGGGTGTATTCCTAACCCCAGCGCACCAGTATCCATTGGGGATGGTGATGTCGCTGAGGCGCAGGATAGAAGTCTTGGAATGGGCTGCGCTGGCCGGTTCGTTCATCATCGAAGACGACTATGACAGCGAATATCAATTCCGTGGTCAGCCCGTCCCGTCGCTTCAGGGGCTCGACCGGAACTCGAGTGTGATTTTTGTCGGTACATTTAAGAAACTCCTGTTCCCTTTATTGCGGCTTGGCTATATTGTGCTGCCGCCCTCCCTCGTTGAGGCCTTCGTTTCATTCCGCAGCGGCTCCGAATTTCATAGCTGCGGAATCGAGCAATCAATTCTGTCCGATTTTATCGTCGATGGACATTTTGGTCGCCACCTTCGCAAGATGCGAGATCTTTATGCCGAGCGCCTTGAAGCCCTGCTTCACTACGGCGATCGATATTTGGGTGGACTGCTAAAGCTCTCAGATTCCAAAGCTGGCCTCTACATCGCCGGGTTCTTACAAAACGGAATGACATCCCCCGAGGCGGAGGCGATCTCTGCAAAACGAGGCATCGAGACGAGATCACTTGCACGATTTACGCTAAAACGGCACGATCCCGGAGGCCTTTTGCTCGGTTTCGCCGCTTTCGACGAGAAGTCTATTCGTGCCGGAACGATTCAGCTCGCAGGAGCGCTTGGTGGCCGCTGAATTGAAACACTCCGTGCCGTGAGTACGACGCGGGGCGCGACGGGTGAACAGTGGAATGAACTCGTCATGGTTAACTTTCCGCAGACCGGATGTCATCCTAGTTGATGAAAAGAGTCGTCGGAGACCTCTGCTTTGTCGTTGAAAATGCATCAGGACGAAATTGAAATCAGCGGTGCAATGGTTCGCCAACTCCTCGCGGCACAGTTCCCGCAGTGGGCGAGCCTTTCAGTCGAACCGGTGCTCCCTCTGGGCACAGACAATGTGCTTTATCGGCTGGGCAACGAGATGGTCGTGCGTTTGCCACGTCGGCAGCGCACCGTCGAGACACTGTTAAAGGAGCGGCTTTGGCTACCGACACTGGCTCGTGAGCTACCTGTTCCTGTGCCCACTCCGATAGTGGAAGGAGAGCCTGGCGAAGGATATCCTTTTCCATGGTCTGTTTATTCCTGGCTCAGAGGTGAGAACGCGACCATCAACGGCATACACAATCTGAATCAATTCGCGAATGATCTTGCGGACTTCATAACGGCATTGCAGAAAGTCGATTCTTCCGCTGGTCCCGCGCCCGGTGAACATAATTTCTTTCGCGGTGCGCCGCTCAAAAGCCGCGACGAAATGACACGCGCCGCCATCGAAAGATTGGGCGACCAGATCGACAGAGCTGCCGTCAGTGCAGTATGGGAAACAGCTCTCGCAGTGGGAGAGAATGAACACTCACCAGTCTGGATTCACGGCGACTTGGACTTTCGCAATCTCTTGGTCGAGCTAGGCCGGCTGAGCGCGGTGATTGATTTCGGCTGTCTCGCTGTGGGCGACCCAGCTTGTGATTTCATGGTCGCATGGAAGCTATTTCGGTCCGATTCAAGGGATCCCTTTCGAACTCGACTCGCCATCGATGATCGGACTTGGTCAAGAAGCCGAGGTTGGGTTCTCTCTCAGGCACTGATGATCTTGTCCTACTACGATCTCGAAAACAATCCAACTCTCGTCCTTGAAGCCGAGCAATGGCTCAAAGAGGCACTCACCGACACTTTGTAGTTTGAAGACGGTGAGCCTCTCCCAACATAAAGATTTTCTCCCTCTTTCAATCTTCCAATGGCCGCATTCAGGCTGCAAATTCCATGGAGCGGAGGCGATTTCCGCAAGGCACGATGACGTGTGGGCGACAACTGCAGATGAGAATGGCGCGCATTGTTACGTGATCGATTGTCTGCCGCGAATTCTGGATGGTCCAACGAAAATAGAACAAAATGGCTCTACTAACCGTACCAACCGACAGCGTACGATCAGCTCTGTTTTCGACTGCTCGCCATGCATCTGTTCCGAGAGGTCCCAGATCAACAAATGAGACGAATTGCGAGGCTAGGTGAATGGCTTTTTGCCACGTTGATGTTGTATTCGGGAGTGATGCACTTCAAGTTCGCTCAATTCGTCGCCGGCATCGTTCCTTCTTGGTTGCCCTGGCATCTGTTTTGGGCGTATTTCACCGGAGCAATGCTGTTTGCCGGAGGCATTAGCATCATTATCGATAAGCTCACACGGGTCGCTGCGACGCTGCTTGGGATACTTCTATCGTCGTTTTTCCTGTTCATCCATGCTCCCAGCATGATTCACAGTGTCATAAGCGCACCTCACGACGCCAGCGTTCTTTGGTCATTCAACGGCACCGGCGGGGTCAATAACGCGCTGAAAGACCTTGCCCTGACGCTATCTGCACTAATGATTGCAGTATTTGGGCGCGAATCGCAAAATCGACGATCGGTCGGCTGGATCCTCACGAGCACATTCGCGATCGTGATGGTGTTGTTCGGTGTGGAGCACTTCTTCTTTACCCAATTCACACCGGGCATCCCGTCGTGGAGCTTTGTCACTTTCTGGATTCCATTGCGGATGGTTTCCGGCTATGTAACGGGGCTGGGATTGCTGGTTGGTGGCAGCATGATTCTGCTGAGGAGGAAAGTTACATTGTCAGCAACTTGTCTTGGCTTGATGATCGTTGTCGTTGCTGCGCTGACGTATGCATTCAGGATGGTGGCTCATTTGGGAAGCTATGGCGAGTTGACCAACTCGATCAAAGATCTCGCCGTTGGAGGCGGTACCTTGATAATCGCCGGATCGATGCAAGCCAAGGGCCCTCTAGTCGCCAGAACGGAGGTCGCTGGCGAGTCGCTGCAGACTATATAGCAGTTTGCCATTCTCAATGAGACAGTATGCCACCCATCAATTCCTTCACCGATCGGGATTGGGTGCTCTTCATTAGTCCATACACGTCTTGGTTGATTGAGAGCGTTGCCGGTCTCGCCTTATTGAATCCAGAGGCGTTTGTATCTCTCCACCCAATCGAGCACAGGCTTTAGCTTTAGCGCGTTTATCCGATAGAGCCGATTCGAGCCGCGCCGCCTCACTAACAACAATCCCACCTTTCGGAGGACGGCGAGGTGTTTAGAAATGGATGGCTGCGAGGCTGAAAGGCACGATACGAATTCGAGAACGGAATGCTCTTCACCGTCTAAGACCAAGTCAAGGATCCGTCGTCTGCGTGCTTCCGCGATTGCATTGAATGCATCGGTGGTTGTGGCAGAGCGCGCCATTTCTATCAGGGACTCATTATTGAAGATTGCGGTTTTCCAATTTGTCGCTTGCTTCCTGGGAGCGGCAGTGAGGAACCGAAACAGTGCTTCGGATCCCCTGTTTGAGCGAGTGATAAGAACAGGTGTTGGTCATCGCTGAAACTTGATCGCCATTTTGTTTCGAACCGGAATGACGATGATTGAAAGGGAGTTCCGGCGTCATCGCTGACTGTCGGAAGATGAACGCCGATCGCCTCGCTTCCGAATCATTGAATTCACGTTTCCCTCGACCAAACCTCGGTCAGGTGGCAAAATAATCGATTCTCTCCGTATCCTCGCACACCATCCGCCCCGTAATAGGAATAGAAACTCTCCCGCGTGTGGTGTTGGCGTACTTCTTGACCATAGGGCCTCATGTAGAACACGTGTAGAGCCATATTGTTCTGACCGCTGTGTACCATTGAAGAGAGCTGGGCCGATTATGGTATGGATTGTGAGTTCATTGTTGTGCGTCCTGTCCGGGAGTGATTCATGCACGTCCGCCCGCTAGGTCTTTTCCTCGGAATGATCCTGATGGCACAGGATGTGTTCGGATGGACTGTCGATCTTGAAAGATCTCGTGTCCCGATCACTGAACTTGCCGGGCCTTGGCGCTTCCAAACCGGGGACGACTCCGCCTGGTCAAACCCTAACTTTGACGACTCACCCTGGGCACTCATCCGTACCGATAAAGGCTGGAGCGATCAAGGCTACAGTGCCTACCACGGCACCGCTTGGTACCGCCTAGAAATCCAGCTCCCGGCCCAGCATGGTCACCTGAGCCTCTACATACCGAATGTCGATGTGAGCTGCCAAGTCTATGCGAATGGCAGATTGATCGGACAGAAGGGAGACCTGCCCCCGCGCCCACGCTGGGTCACGCAAACTCGATTGATCTTCCAAATTCCCGAAGACATCGCTAATTCCGGACGTTTATTGCTTGCTATCCGCGTCTGGAACGATTCTGCTGTTGACGATGTCGTCGCCCTGCACACTTTTCCACGAGGCCTGAACGCAGTTCCTCTCCTCGGCGATACACGTGCGATTGCGCAATTGCGGAACCTGGAGAGCCACGATCTCTATTGGCGCAGCTCGTCCACGGTGATCGAGCTTTTCGCAAACCTCTTCAGTGGGCTGGCGAGCCTCGGCATTTTCGCGTTACGCCGCAAGGAGCGCGAGTATCTCTGGTTCGGCATATATATCTTGGCTTGGGCTGCATACGAATCTCTGGAACTCTACTCGTCAATTCTCTCGGCCCCCTATTATGCCATCCAAATCGTCGAATGGTTCCTGTTTGGGGTTGGGCTCTGCACGTTTATTGAATTCCTAACGACGTTGTTCGAACTGGGCAGACGGCGAGCTTATGCTGGAGGACTGTTCTTCGGTGCGCTGGCTGTATGCATGGCTGCAGCAGACACACTCCAGCCGGGATACGGATGGCGCATCGGATTTGGATTGGGTCTGCCGGGGTGGCACATATGCCAAATCCTGTTGCTGTATCGCGCAAGGAAGGCTGGGCGCAAGGAAGCGAACGTGCTCCTCGCAGCAGTAGCTGTGAGCTTGGCCCAGGACGCAATCTATTTCCTAAACAACATTCCCTTCTTTTCCCGGCTCGCGTGGGAGCAGTGGCTGCTCAATTTTCTTGCGCGAGGCATTCAATGGCCGTTCCCCTACTTCGTTCCCAATCTCACGGGCGATCTCACAAACTTGGCGGTTCTTGTGGTGCTCATTCGCCGCTACGCCCGTATCCGTCAGGAAGAGGAGCGGATTGAGAGTGAACTTGAGGCTGCGCGAACTGTACA
The DNA here is from genome assembly GCA_008682415.1 of Acidobacteria bacterium AB60. Taxonomy (GTDB): domain Bacteria; phylum Acidobacteriota; class Terriglobia; order Terriglobales; family Acidobacteriaceae; genus Telmatobacter. Next base: position 23,010 of record VANK01000002.1, read on the forward strand.
GAAGATCCTGATCCCAGACGAGATTCCCGCTCTCCCCGGCTTCAATGTCGAGGCAGTCTACAAGCCAGCCAGTCAGGTCGGAGGCGACTTCTTCCAGATCGTTCCTGCTAGATCGGGCGGAGCAATGATTGCGATCGGCGACGTCAGCGGCAAAGGCATGCCGGCGGCCATGACCGTTTCACTTCTCGTTGGCACTTTCCGGACGCTGGCCCACTACACGCAAAATCCGGGAGAAATTCTATGCGCAATGAACCGACTTATGCTTTCGCGCACGGGAGGAGGCTTTACCACGTGCCTCGTGCTGCGCGCCGAACCCGACGGAAGACTGGTCGCCGCCAATGCAGGGCATCTCGCGCCTTACATAAACGGCGAGGAAGTTGCAGTCGATAGCGGGCTCCCGCTCGGCTTGGCTCCTGAGTCGAGATATCCTGAGACTCAGATCAAGCTCAGCGCCCAGGGCCATCTCACCTTAATCACGGATGGCGTACCCGAGGCTCGCGACACTCACGGCGAGCTCTTTGGCTTTGACCGAACCGCTTCAGTAGTGCGCGGAACCGCCGATACTGTAGCAGCCGCGGCGCAAAAGTTCGGTCAAAGCGATGACATCACCGTGGTGAGGCTATCGCTCGCCCCAGACCACACGTGCTTCCGTTGACATGAACACAAAATAGCGCTTTCAGCACAGAGTTGAATTCTCTAGATCGGTTCATCCACGAAGCAACAAGCAGGCAAAGGAAAGAGGGAGTGAGTATGAGTGAGCAAGGGTGGCGTGATTTCCTCACCGCTAAAGGTGTTGAGGACTGGGTCGTACTGCACGGCGGTGCGACTGCAGTGTTTCGTGTCGGGTCGCTTCGCGAGGCGGCACGGCTCGCTCAGGCAGTTTCAGACGCCCCAGGTATCGAGGATTCTGGAGTAATGCTTACTTTGGGAAATAATAGCTTGAGTGTTCGACTGAGTCGCGATCTCTGGCAGCTCGAGTCGCGACACGTCGAACTCGCCCGGGGAATTTCTCGAGTTGCTCGATCTCGAGGCGCCGTATGTGATCGTGGATCGGTTCACGAAGTTCAGGTTGCAATCGCGGCTAAGCCGGATGCAATCGATATCGGGTTCTGGCGCGCTGTGCTCGGATACTTGCCCGTGGCTGATGATAATGCGATTGACCCTCTAGGCCACGGGTCAACGGTGTGGATGCAGGAACTCGAGGATACTAAGCCGTTACGCCACGCAATGCACATCGATGTCTCGGTCGGACGTGAGTACGTCAAGGCGCGGCTTGAAGCGGCACTTGCCTCTGGTGGACGAATTGTCGACGACTCGCACGCGCCGTCGCACTGGACTCTCGCCGACCAGGCAGGCAATCGCGTCTGCATTTGCGCCTGGCCAGACGGTTCCGCACAGCAGGAAGTGATAACGCAAGCAGAGACAAACGCGAGAGACTAATGTCAAAACGTCGGGTAGAGTTGTCCCGACCGCCGCTCCCACCTGTTTGAGTGCCTTGGCTATTTACCCAATCCAATGGATTCGCGAGGTCACATCGCCCCGGGAGGAGCCTGAAATATTCGTCTAAAGGATGCAAACGGTACCGATCTCATCGTCGCACGTGATCGGGCGCGTGCCTTAAAACGCAAATCCAATAGCTGTTGAGCTACCCGGGCGAGCAGGTGCCTTCGGGCCCCTACCACCCGATTCAGGTCATCGCGAGTAAAGGAACGAGTCGCCCACGACTCGTCCACAGATAGGCTATGGAAGTATCGGCGACAACTCGGGAACTTGCGCACGTATGGAACGATTACCGTTGTTGGAATCCTATCCAGCGAACCGAGGCAGATTGGCGCTGGATGAGGATGGTTGATTCGCAATCTATTGAAGCTTGATGACCGAAACGCTTGGAGGCGGAGGCGGTGTGTTGTAGTTTTCGCTCGTGTTGCCGACATAGAGAAGCTCGTTACCGGAATCGACAGCAGTGTTAACCGGTGTGTTGCCTACCGGAATGGTGACCTGCGTTACGATGTTGGTTTTCTCGTCCACGACGGCGACGTTGTTGTTCTGCTGAATTGCCACATAGACTTTCTGGTTCGCAGAGTTTACCGAGACGCCATTTGGCTGGCCATTCAGGCCTGAGTTGGTGGAGATGAGCGTATTTGTCGAGCCATCGATCTTCGAGATGTCGCCAAACCAGCCCGCAACGAAGATGAGGTTACGTCTGGTGTCAACATCACCGCCGTAAGCCAAAGGGGCCAGCCCTTTGATCGTGGTGACCGAAGCGTTGGCGCTGCCGTCCACTACCCAAAGTGCGCCGGGGTACCGGTTAACCACGCTATACACCATGTTGGTCGTCGGATTCACGAACACCGCAACCTGCGGATCGCCAAATGGGGTATAAGTGGGTTCTGGGTCATCTATCGTGGCGATCAGATTCAGCGTGCTGCCATCGAAAACGATCATGGCTTCATTGCCGTTGCTGGCATCAGGACCCTGCACGTAAACACGGTGGGTGGCGGGATTGACAGCAATGCCATTGCAGTTGCTGTAGGGGTAGTTGGCTGCAATCGTGTTGGTGTTGAGATCGAGGGAGAAAATGCCTTGAGCGTAATCAACCACGTATGCACGGCGGAGAATGGGATCGACTGCTATGCCCTGCAACTGTCCGCTCCCCACATCAATCGTCGTAATGATCTCGTTACTCTTCTGGTCAACCACTTCCACGTTGCTACCGGCGATGTAGACGCGACTCGTGAGCGGATTGATGGCAATACTCATGGGATTGCCCTGCGTGCCGTCGGATGCAGGAATTGTTGCATGCACTGACTGCGCTGAGGCGAGACTGCCCAGCAGCGGAAGAGTTAAGGCGGCTTGCAGGTAGACATAGGCTCTCGCTGCACTCGTGAGAGGCATCATGGACACTCCTTATGTTTCTATGGAACCTCGATCTCGCCGCGCGGCTGACTTTCTATTTTTGCAACTGATGCTTAGAAAGAGGATCAGAGTAGCAGGTTGCTTTCAGCGTCCGTCGCACGCGAAACCAAGAGTTCAGGGGCCGGTGGGGCAAAATGAACCTCAGCACCCGGATGAGTTGTGAGGTCCCGCATACCCCCACTCGTCACTTTGACGATCCTTCGCCTGCGGGCCGGGTTACACCCTTGCCTCTAGCGGTACCAGGTGGTAGAAATGACGCCACCCGGTTTCGGCGCAGTGGCAGCGCTCTGACTGTGACACCGATGTATTTTTCTTACGCGAACGCGCGACTCCAAAACTAAGGAGGAAAGTCTATGGCTACTCAAACCCAAGCACGTCCTCTCGACATGGACAAACTCAATGCCCTGCTCGGCCAAGCCGTGGGCGACATGGGTGCAGCCCTTCACGCTGCTCTAATCGTTATCGGCGACAAGCTCGACCTCTATCGCGCCATGGGGGCTGGAGATAAATTCACTCCAGCCGAACTCGCACGCCGCACAGGGACCGCCGAACGTTACGTCCGCGAGTGGCTTAACGCCAGCGCAGCATCGAAGTATGTCGAATATGACCCCGCTACAGAAACGTACTACATGACCCCTGAGCAATCCTTCGCGCTCGCGCAAGACGACAGTGCCGTACACTTGCCCGGGTTCTATCACATGGTCGCGTCATGCATGAAAGACGAAGAAAAACTGACGGAGACGTTCCGCACCGGCAGAGGTTTCGGCTGGCATGAGCACGAGAAGGGCCTGTTTAACGGGTGTGAACGCTTCTTCCGCCCGGGCTACCTCGCCAACCTGACGACTAGCTGGATCCCGGCTCTTGATGGCGTCGAGGCGAGACTGAAGAATGGTTGTCGCGTAGCCGACGTCGGCTGCGGGCACGGAGCATCGACGTTACTGATGGCTCAGACCTACCCCAAGTCAGAGTTCTTTGGCTTCGATTATCACGACGCTTCGATCGCTACCGCGCGCGAAAAGGCGAAAAAGGCCGGCGTTGAAGAACGCGTGCACTTCGACATTGCCCCAGCCAAGTCCTTCCCCGGCAAAGGCTACGATTTCGTCGCCTGCTTCGATTGTCTGCATGACATGGGCGACCCGGCCGGAGCCGCCGGCCACGTTTATGAAGCATTGGCATCGGACGGCACATGGATGATCGTAGAGCCGATCGCCGGCGATGAGGTCGAGGCCAATCTGAACCCAGTGGGTCGCATCTATTACTCTGCGTCAACAGTGATCTGTGTTCCAGCCTCGCTTTCCCAAGAGGTCGGCGCAGGATTAGGCGCACAGGCCGGTGAGAAAAGAATAGGCCAAGCTGTAACCGCGGGAGGATTCACGCACTTCCGTCGTGCGACTGAAACGCCTTTCAACATGGTCTTTGAGGCGAGGCGCTAGGCATCGCTCACTGAGGAAACGGCCGAACTTCATCACTCACCCCGTAGATGCAGTTCCGGACACACAGGTATCACAGACCTAGGTCTTCGCCGCGTTCAGGTCGCCTCGGTCAGAAGTGTGCCTTTTTCAGCCCCCCACCCGGTAACCGGGTCCACGGAAGGCGAAAGAACGGAAAAGGAAGAATGGGCGACAATCCGCCCATGGCTTTTACTGAGCGGGAAATTTGAGCGGTCCCGTGCGAATGATCCCGAACTTCTCTCGTAGAGCAGCCGTTCTGGATTGAAACGCAGCAAGATCAACTCGAGGCTTTTCTTCTCGTGTCTTTAGGGGGATTGCGACCGAAAGAAAATACCTCTCAATTCCGGAGGGAGCGAACACATTCAGGATTCGTCCTCGTGACGTTCCCATATTTGTCCATCTATGGGGCACATCCCGTGGACCATAGAAATAGGTCCCTGGACCACCGGTTATCGTCTTGTCGCCAACTGTGATTTCGTAAAGCCCATCGATGACGTAGAACGATTCGTCTTCGTTGAGGTGCTTGTGGAATGGCACGCCTTCCCGAGGTGAGTTCTCATTCAGCATCCACGTGCAGGTATGTCCGGTGTCGTCGCCGACAGCCTTAATTGTCAGCAGATGTCCCGGGTACCAATACCATTTCTCATCGTCCTCCTTCGATCCACCTGGCTGCAGAGCAAACGAGACGACCGGAACCATGCTGGGGAAAGCAAACACGCCTGTTCCCAACAATGTTCTGCGATCGAGCATGGTGCCTCCAAAAAAGCAAACTGTGCTTTGGATATTACACGCCACGATCTTGCCTTGCAGAAGGGCGAACTTTCCATTCCGGGCAGATTGCCGTTGACCGGCTCCTGATTTCGCCATCAGGCAAGCCTCAGGCGGTCCGTTGGTCTATTGTTCGGGGCGGTTAACCGGCGATTCCGTCGAAAATCATCTCTGAGAAACGGATTCATGTGAGTGATGTGTTCGTAGCGGTCAGGCGCAGGTCATTAGCCGAACTTCTTCAGTTGTCTGGCCAGATATCGGGCGCGATGCATTAGGACTTGTGGTTCGAAGCCGTTACCCTGTTCGATACAAGAAATGGCTTCGTGCAAGATCTTCCAGACCAGGCGGCAGAGGTGTTGAGCGATGGCCCAGACTGCAGGTCACTCCCCAACTGCACCGCGACTCAGTTCGTGCAACTGACGCTCAGCGGAAATCATTCTACTCCCCGGAGTGGCCCGATGGCAGCTTCTTTACGTGACCTCGAACACGCAGCTCAGCTTCAGTTCGTCCGCGCTCAAAAGGCCGAGCAGAAGGCAGAGGATATCCAGCACGCTCTGAATCTGATGCTCAACCTAGGATTTGAACGATTCCACACGGCGCTGACCATGGACGGTGCAGTTCACGAGTTCGACCTTGGAGTCGTCAGGAATTTTTCCGCACCCGATGGGTTCGACATGCCACCCGTTCCAAAGAGCACACGCACTCGACGAATTGTTCTCTGGAGGACGGCGTTCCCTCAAGGCCATCTCTACGCGTCAGCATTCCACGAACCCGAATTCCGGTCGCTGCCGAGACATTTGGAACTGGGAAGTGAACTTCGAAATCTTCTAGAGGAAGCTGCAAAAAAGCTTCCAGCCGGAAGGCCGTTCCTGATCAAGAGTGATCCTGCTCAGAAGCCATCACAGTTAAATGAGTCCTGATCAACGCTACAATTCGCCAGACTTGAAGAACTTCGAATCGGAGATCTGAACAACTTGAGCAAAATCATCGATCCCCTGCTACAGGAACCAGAAGAAGCGGGTTTCTCCGAAATTGTGCGAATGATCGGCACTACCCGGCAGCGGGCAATGCAGGCTGTCAATACCACCCTTATCGATCTCTACTGGAAGATCGGGGAGATGATCAGTCGCCGGGTAGCCTCTGCTGAGTGGGGTGAAGGCGCGGTCGACCGCCTGGCCCGCTACATCGCACTGCAGGAGCCGGGTATCCGCGGCTTCTCGCGCCCTAACCTCTTTCGCATGAAGCTCTTCTATGAGACCTATCAGGAAAACGAAATTGTCTCGGCACTGCTGAGACAGTTGCCATGGACGCATCACGTCATCATCTTGGGCCAGACCAAGAGACCCGAGGATCGCGAATTCTATCTACGAATGGCGACCCAGGAGAGCTGGTCCAGCCGGCAGTTGGAGCGCCAGATTCGGGCTGCTCTGTTCGAGCGGACCGTGCTCGCGCCCCCAAAAGTCTCGGCAGTGATGAGACAAACTCATCCGGAAGCGCTGTCCATCTTCCGCGACAGTTACGCGCTAGAGTTCCTCGAACTGTGCCAGACCCACACGGAAGAGGATTTGCATCGCGGCCTCCTCAAGAGCCTGCGAGAGTTTCTTATCGAGCTAGGCCGCGATTTCTGCTTCATTGGCTCAGAGGTTCCCCTGCAGGTGGGAAATCGGGATTTCGCGCTGGATCTGCTCTTCTTCCATCGCGGGCTCAACTGCTTGGTGGCCATCGAACTGAAAGTGGGTCGCTTCGAGCCCGAATACCTGGGTAAGCTGAACTTCTACCTGGAGACATTGGACCGTGACGTGCGCAAGCCGCACGAGCGCCCCACACTGGGCCTGCTGCTTTGCGCCTCGAAAGATGATGAGGTGGTCGAGTATGCTCTCAGCCGCAGCCTCAGCCCCGCTATGATCGCCGAATACCAGACGCAGCTCCCAGATAAACGGATGCTGGCTGCCCGACTTCGCGAGTTCTACATGCAGCAAGCCGGAGAGGCAGAAACACCGTGACTCTTGCAGGGCCGCAAGTCAATTCACTGCTCGAAACTCCGGGCGAGATGCCCGCTTCCTAGCGTGCATCAGGCGGAATTCATCCCTCGATGGATAGCTCGGACCACCGGTTCCTGGGCAGGAACATCTAGAGAGAAAGGAGATCACATCATGCCGAAATTCATTACGATCGGATACGGCGACCGGGCCGGGTATGATCGCACTTCCTCGCCTATAAGAGACGCCGCTCATGCACAGGACGCGAAATTGCGCTCAGAAGGGGCATTGATAGGGGTTGCCGGCACACCGGTACAGGTTAGTAATCCGGATGGGATTCGTGTTGAGACCCGTAACGGTCCCTTTATGTCTTCCGCCTTGCCAATCGCCGGCTTCGCAGTAATCGAAGCTGCCGACTTGGCCGACGCCATCGAAAAGGTCTCGCGCGTCCCATGCGCCGTGGCGCATGGCGTCGTCGAAGTTTGGCCACTGAAGTCCTGATAGCTGACCCTACTCAACGATCTCCAGGTGAAGGCCCGTAGAGCCAAAAGAACCTATCATCTTGGGAAATTCCGGCTATTGCACCACCGGGGACATCTGAATCTTGCCCTTCGCGCAACAGACTGGACACCACGCTGACCATTGATTGCTGTAGAAGGCTTGGAACTCGTTGGCGTACTTTAGAGAATGGAACGGCGATGAGGAGCGTGCCATGGAAGTCAGTTCCCGGGACATGGAGAAATATCTCGCAAATCCCTCGCTCCGCATCAGCGCGGGACCTGATTGGGAACACCTGGCTGTTCGAACCCGCCTGGAACCAGCGAACTGCCGCTACCTGCGGATTCCAGCGACCCCAGACCCATGGCTTGTACTCACAACCGGCGGCGGACCGCGGAAGACTGAGGTCCGGAATAGAAGGGGCTGGAGCAGCGCCTTCAGCGGCCCGGGAAATCTCGCATTGACTTCGCCGGGGAAGTCTACCGAAATCCGGTGGGATCGCGGAGACGGAAGCGGAATTGAAACCATTCATGTCTGCATTGACGCGGCTCTCTTTCACCGCTTCGCAGCCGAGAACTTCGAATGCGATCCGGCCCGGATAGAGATCATCGACGGCTTCGCTCAACATGACCATCTGATCTCTTCCATCGTGAATTCTCTTGGAGATCAACTGAGAAATCCTGAGAGGGCAGGAAGGCTCTTCGTAGATTCTGCCGCTCAAATGCTTGTCGCCCAGATCCTGCGAAAGTATTGTGCGTTTCCGCTCGGCCTTCCGAACCGGCAGGCCGGGTTAAGTGCTCGGAAGCTCCGATTTGTTAGAGACTTTGTCGACGCAGGACTGGCGGGCAAACTCACGCTGGAGGACCTTGCTGCGAGCATTCATATGAGTGCGTATCATTTTGCGCGAACATTCAAAGCGACAACAGGCGAAACACCCCACGCCTATGTGACTCGCCTCCGTGTCGAGCGTGCTCAGGAACTCCTTCGAACATCCTCCTCGTCTATGCCAGCCATCGCGCGACGCGTGGGTTTTTCCAGCAAGAGCCATTTTGCAGCGGTATTTCTCCGATTGACCGGACTATCGCCTCATCGGTTTCGAGGGGCAACACGGTGTGATGAGAACGACACAGAGATGTAGTCCGCAAGTCTGAGCGGAGTGATTCAAACGGGAATCGTTCCGCATCTCAGAGTTACAGCTTCGCTCCAAATCCTCTGTCTAAAGAACGCATCCTCCTCGAGCAGGCGGCCCTGCATCGGACGATGATCCATGTTCGTCCGGCTTACCACTGCTAGGCTGCCACTCTTCTTCACAAAAAAGATAAGAAGCAAGAATCCGGCCGGAGCAGCAAGTAAATGCTCCGGCAATAGCCGTATTGTCACATCGACGCCGTGTCTGACGTGGCGCAAATGATTCTCCCTCCACCGGCGTTCGTTTGGATCCGCGCGCAGGACCGCGCCAGGTTGGGTGTCAACTCAAGAGAGGAAGATGAATAAAGCGCATGGCTCTCACACCTGAGCAGATTTCAGACCGAATCGAAATTGAGGACGTTCTTACGGGCTATTGCTATGCCGTGGACGATCGTGAATGGGATCTATATCGAGGTTTATTTACCCATGATGCCGTCATTGACGATCGCATTACCGGAGGGATTCAGAGTGGTGTGGAGGAACACATCCAGTATCTGAGTAGGGCACTCTCCAAAGTCGTTTTGTCGCAACATGCGATTTCGACGGTTCGTATCGACTTGAGCGCCGATACAGCGCAGGTTCGCGCCCAGTGCTCTTGCCCAATGGTGGTGAAGCTCGGAGAAGCGACAAAGCATGTGTTCTTTCAGGGATTGTGGTATCGCAATTCGCTCGTCCGAACGCATGAGGGTTGGAAGATTTCCCGGCTAGTCGAAGAGGGGTATTGGACCTATAACATGCCGCCCGATTTCGCGTTCTGACGATCGAGATTTCCCAGTTTTGCTGATCTTCATGTTGGATTTTGACATTAGGCGATGAACACTCGATGCAAACGGATCAGAATGGCACTCGCGATCGTTGTGATCGCAGCGGGATGTACTTGCAGTACCGCCCAGGAACAAAGAAGTCCCGAAGGCACGCCGAATCCAGCCGCATCGATCGAGAGCCTGAATATCCCGGGCGGAGATGCGGCGCTTCCTCCGCTCTCGGATAGCGTCATCGATGTGAAATCCCCATTTCGTGAGATCCTGTGGCATCACGGGATTGCACTTCGAATGATCAACACCATGCGCTATGCACAGAACACGTTTCACGCCCCTGTGCCGGAGGATGAGCAGGTCTACGTTGGTCAACATCCTTTCGAGGGTGAGATGATCAACCCAATTCTCACTTGGGATCTCCGGCAACTCGGTCTCAAGCACGCGCAGCTTGATTTGAGCGGCGTATGGCAGTGGGTGAGTTGGGAACCCGCAGGACCGAAGGCGTTCGGCCTGTGGACACTTTATATTTACAAGGAATTCGGCCGCGACCGTGTCGAAGTCAAGATTGGGTACGATTCGAACGACATTGAATTCGTGGGCATGCAGGTTGGTGGCTCAACGGCAAGCGGCGTACAGGGAGTCTATGCCGTTTTGCCTTACGAGGTGGGAATGGCCTTCTTCCCATTGCCAGCGCCTCAATTCAACCTGAAGCTCAACACTTCTCGCCGCACCTACTTGAAGTTCGGTCTGCAACGCAGCCTCGATGCGGCAGGAGGGCCGGCAACCGAGGCTCGCAATCACACAGGATTGCGCTTCGATCCAAAAGGTGACAAGCTGCTCACCATTGGAGAAGCTGGTTTGAGGCGTCCATCCAGCGTCTCAGAACGTGCAATATGGTTCCGTGCTGGCTACATGCACAACACCACGCGATTTCTGAATTTTGCCAGCGGCAGGTATGAGCCTGGGAATCACGGCGCATTCGCGCTGATCGATGGCCAGCTTACCAAATCTAATTTTGAGCATCTTGAGCGTGGACTCTATATTGGTGCTTCGGCAATGACAGCAGCATCTCACTTCAATGCTTACGATCGTTACTATGAGGCGAGACTGTACAAATTGGCGCCCTTCACATCCCGTCCTCTAGACGTCGCTTCCTTGGTCTCGACCTATACCGGATTCAGCAAGAGTCTCACCGATTCGCTCGTTGCGAGCGGCGCAAGCGTCTGGCGAAAGAGCGCGTCAGTCACCGGGAGCTACAACTTCCATCTCGCTCCGGGGAACTATTTGAGCTTGGGGCTCAGCTACGTTCACGGGCCGGCGATAAAGCCGCGAGTTCCAGACGCATTCACGTTCGCGGCGGTATACACCGTTTTCTTCTAAGGCGTTGGCCAAATGGGTGAGACCCGTCATTTCCACGCTCTAAGCTTTTCTGGCGCTGTGCACAGAATGGCGTTGCCCTGAATCGGGCGGTTGTTCTCAGATTTCGTCTTTACCTTGAGTCCCTCGGACTGGCCGCAGAAACGATCAATCAGCGGCTCGCAGCAGTGAGGCGACTCGCGTACCCGAGGCGATCATTGCCGTCCGGCTCGGGAGGTCGTAAATGAACGTTCCCGAGATTGGGGTAAACTTCTGTCCTCCAGACAACTTAACGGATGCTCGTTAGCATCATTCAAAATGGGCGTTTCCCCTACCCCATTCCCCAAATGGTGTCAAATCCAGGTGTCCAAAATCCAACAGGTTCTCATCAAATCGTTGCTTCAGATGGCTGACCGTCGAGACATGACGCACGCCGAAATCGACCGGCTATACCGTCGCGTACTGCGCTTGATTGCGGAGTTCAGTGTCAGCAAATCAGACGACGAAAATGTCGTCAGCAAATCGGACGATGAGAACGTTGCGGCATAGAAAAATCCCCCTTGCAATCGCCATTCAATCGCAAGGGGTTGGAAAGGGAAACCGCCTGATGTGGGAGCCGAACCTTCCGAGTTGCATCACGGGTTGACCCTATTCTCCTTTCAGTTACAAAAGCTGGCTGTGATCCTAATCACAAGTGAAATACGGCTTTGAAGGCACCATCTGAGGATGGGAGTCCGTATGATCGATCAACCCTCCACGACCTCCTACCTGTCCGAACATAAAACCACTGCCGAACTGATGTCCGAGTTCAGCAAAAAGGCCACGAAGTTCCTCTACCCGAAGCCGCATGTCCTGTTCAATTGGGGCGAGCCTGCGAAGAGCGTGTATTTGGTACGCTCTGGCGAAGTGGTGCTCACAATGCCCATATCGGGCAAACAGGCAATGAGCTTGCATGCGGGAGAGAATTCGCTCGTAGGGCTACCAGCGACATTCAGCAATGAGCCGTATTCAATGACTGCCACTGCTCAAAGGAATACCGAGGTTGAGCGTATGGACCGCGAGCAGTTCCGGCTAATGCTCGTTATGAAGCCGGCCCTGTCACTGCACATTCTCAGAATTCTTGCTGAGGAAACCCGATCAGCGCGAATCGGCATTGTGGAAGCAGGAGCGAAACGCAGGCATGTACTGAAGCGCAAAGCCTGACGCACTACAAGCCTTCAGGTGTATCAGTGTGAGGAGCTACTCGCCGGTGCCCAATAGCCGGTTCTGAGCGAGTTGTCGCCGTCTCTAATCCTTTTCTCCCCTCCGCAGCACAGGCCGCCATGACGCGGTCACTCGCCAGCAATGCCGGGTCTGATGGCTAGTTACGGCTTGCTGGCCATTTTCTTCAGCCATGCATCATGCTGCGCCTCCAGTTTTCGGTTGATGGACATGGCGGCAGCATCCCCGGGATCATCCGCGTAAACGTCACCATATCTGGCGAGCTTTCGGTAATCCTTTCCATCCAGGATTCGGTTCATCAGTTCCGTCGCACGCTGCACCCACTGGTCGTACATTTTCCAACCGAGTTCCGACGACGCGAGAGCAGGAGCGCCAAAATAGCCAGGCCAGTCCTTTTGTGAGGCAATCTGCTCCAACTCGTCAATGGATTTTCCGGAGTGCGGAAGAGCCGATTTGTAGTCTGGCGCAACCGCGCGTGGCTTCAGGGCAAGTATCCAACTCGTTTCGGCCATCGTTGCGTGCTCAGGAAGACCGTCTTCCCGTTGCTCCTCGGCGCTGCGAAAATCCTTAAGGTCCATTGCCCATAGATAACCGAACAGGTTCACCATCTCTCCGCCATAGGTGTCGTGGAAGTAGTCACCAGCTTGGTCGAGCATGCGGTTATGTGCCGGGTCGCCATGTCCGTGTACGACGACGATCCAGCGAAATCCTAGCTGTCCCAGTTGGTCAGCGATGTCCATGAAGATTGAGCGCAGGGTGTTCGGTGTAACAGTACAACTGCCCGGGAACCAATACTTTCTGCCCAGCTCATTTGCCGCGCCCGCCCCTAATGGAATCTGCGGCATCAAAAGGGCTGTCCAGCCGGGACGGGAGGCCACAGCCTTGGCGAGGTCATCTGCGAGTCTGGCGTTGAATATGCCGTCGGTTCCGGAAGGCAGATAGGGACCGTGCTCTTCGAGAATCCCGCCGGGGACGATCACCACAACCTTATCTTTGCTTAGCTTCAAAAAATCGCGCGTGTTCAGATCGGCAAATTGAAGGACCTGGGCAGTCAACGGCGCTGTGATTGCGAAGAATCCAATGAATGAAGCGAGCTTTCGCATGGGGAATTATGGTTCAGCGCAGGTACTGATGGAAATGAATTAATTTCGTAGCTCGCGGATTACGGCCATCCTTTATTTTGACGGTTCTTCGCGCCTCCCTGCTCCGCCGGGAAAGAGTCGGAGGTGACCCGGCCTAGAGCACACAGCTGGCGGCGGTGGTCACTTCGCAGATCGCCGGAGCCTGGCTGGATATGTGTTGCGTAAGGGTTGGCCTCTACTCACTCGTGTCGCTTAAGGTGAATCAGTGGACCGTGCACCCGAGAGTCCCTCAGTTGCCTGAAAGCAGTTGAATCGAACGCTTCGCATTGAAAAGCCCTACACAACCCTCGCTTATCTGGAGCCCGGCCTGGAAGTGCAGCAGTTGGGCGGTGAACTGCACCAATTGGTTTTTTCGCCAGACAGTTTAGGATTGGCGGTTTTACGGCCTTGATGTATATTGATGATCAATTATGATGTTGGGCGCCAGAATGCCGGCTTCGAATAGTCGAGCGCGTATTTTGTCCGCAGCCCTCCTCGTAATCTTGCTTCTGTTTGCCAGAACAGTTGAGCTCACGCACATCCATTCGGATGGCGCCGGGCATACGGATTGCGCGCTGTGCCAAGGCGCCCACAATTTCGCACAGCCCTTAGCAGTCCCTCAAATCAATCCCGTCTCCTTTGCCGCGATCCGCATTGTCTTGTCTGAAAGACGCGAATACCGTGAGCATCTTTTTTCTTATTCGCATTGGAACAAACCTCCGCCTGACCAGACCCCCGTTGCCTAGAACTGTCTCTGAACCCACGTAGCGCAGCCAGGGGCTGCTGCACGCGTCTTTCCCTCTTGGAAGTGGCGGCGCAATTCTCACCGGTTCGGAAGACTCGCGACAGGTCCACTCAAAAAAGGTGATTCACCAGGAGGTCAGCCCATGCGCCTTTCCATGCGTATTATCTTTTGGCTATTTGTGCTTTCAGTTTCCAAGGAGTTTTCGTTGTTGCACGCCCAAAGCGGCAACGCCGGTACCATCAGCGGAACAGTCAGCGACCCCAGCGGCGCTCTCGTCCTCAATGCAGGAGTTGAAATCCTCAACCCTATCAGCCAGTACTCCCGCACCGTCATTACGGACAAAACGGGCAAATTCACCTTTCCCAATGTCCCCTTCAACTCGTACCACCTCACCGTGAACGCGCCGGGCTTCGCGCCTTTGGTCGAGGACGTAGACGTCCGCTCTTCCGTGCCAGTAAACCTCACTCTCGGGCTCAAGGTCACCGCGAGCCAGACCGTCACTGTCGAATCCAACGCCGGCGACCTTGTCGAGAGCGACCCCACCTTTCACGTCGACGTCGATCGCGACCTCTTCATCAAAGTTCCTCTCGAAAGCGTTTCCTCCACACTGAGCGCCCTCGTCACCCAGACCACCCCGGGCGTCGCTGCCGACTCTAACGGCCTGTTTCATGGCATCGGCGACCACGCCTCCAACTCTTTCTCCGTTGATGGTCAGTCCATCACCGACCAGCAAAGCAAGATATTCTCCAACCAGCTTCCCTCCAACGCCGTGCAGTCCATTGAGGTCATTGATGGCGCGCCGCCGGCCGAGTTTGGCGGCAAAACCAGCCTCGTCATCATCGCCACCACCCGATCGGGACAGGGCATGACCCACCCCACCGGAAGCATCACCGGCTCGTACGGCACGTTCGGGTCCGCTACAGGATCTTTCGACCTCGGCTACGGCGGCAAGAACTGGGGCAACTTCCTCGAAGTCGACGGCCTAAACACCGGCCGCTTCCTCGATCCCCCCGAGTTCAGCGTCTTCCACGACAAAGGCAACGAGGAGAACTTCTTCGACCGCATCGACTACTCCCTATCCCCGTCCGACTCTGTCCACCTGAACCTGAACTACAGCCGCTCCTGGTTTCAGAACCCCAACACCTACGACAACCTCGACGTCCGGAACGTTGTCAGCGGCGGCACCAGCGCCAGCCCGGTATTCGACAACGTCGGCAATGCCGACCAGCGCTCCCAGATCCAGACCTTCAATATCACGCCCACCTGGACTCACATCGTCAGCGACGAAGCGGTCACCAACGTGATCCTCTGGGCCCGCAAAGACTTCTATCACTACTACCCCAGCGGCAATCCGCTCGCCGACCTCGGTCCCATCCAGACCGCATCCATCTCCCAGTACCGCACCCTCTTCGACGTCGGCGGCACCGCCAATCTCACCTGGACCCACGGCCACCACAACGTCAAGGCGGGCGTCGAGTACGACACCACCTTCCTCCGCGAGCACGACAACCTCGGCGTCGTCTCTTCCACCTACTCCTTCACCGCGCCCTGTGCGGATGCCAACGGCAACCCGGTTCCCGGCTACTCCGATCCCTCCCAGTGCACTGGCGATCTCATGCCCAACTCGGGTTACGACCCTGACATCGCAGCCCACGACCTCACCCGCGGCGGCTCCTTCTACCATTTCACCGGCCACGCCGACATCAAGGGGACCGGCCTTTACGTCCAGGACCAGATGAAGTTCGGAAACTGGACCGCCAACGTGGGCATGCGCGGCGATCTTTACAACGGACTCGTTGTGACCCGCCAGCCTGAACCGCGCGCCGGTATCGCCTACAACATCAAACCTTCAGCCACCGTCCTCAGCCTCTCCTATGCCCGTACCCTCGAAACTCCCTTCAACGAGAACCTGATCGTCTCCAGTCAGGGCTGCAGCGACGCTGTCCTCAATCCGCTCCTCAATTGCACTCCGGGCGTACAGGGCACTGTCCAGCCCGGCTTCCGCAACGAGTTCCACGCTTCCCTCCAGCAGGCCTTCGGCAAGCACCTCGTCTTCGGGGGCGAATACATCTGGAAGTACACCCGCAATGCCTTCGACTTCTCCATCCTTGGCAACACCCCCATCTTCTTCCCCATCGACTGGCATAACGGCAAGATCCCCGGCTATGCCCTCCACGTCGAAGTCCCCGAGTTCCGCCACTTCAGCGCATACACGGTCATGTCCTCGGTCCAGGCTCGTTTCTTTAACCCGCAAGTAGCTGGCGCTGGAGCCACTGTTGCCACCCCAGGCGCGGTCGACGTGCCCTTCCGCATCGACCACGACGAAAAATTCAACCAGACCACCCACTTCCAGTACACCGTCGCCCACGCCAAATACATCAACGGCATCTGGAGCGGCTTCAATTGGCGCTACGACTCCGGCCTCGTCGCCGGGGCCATGCCCTGCTACAACGTCATAGGCGACAACACCCGCTGCGGCGGCACCTCCATCACCCTGCCCAACGGCCAGCCCGGCGTCGACTTGAGCGGCCTCTCCCCCGATCAGCAGTTCGAAGCCGGCATCGTCTGCGACGGCGTCGCCGCCACCCCCACCACGGGCTTCGCCAATTGCGACAACACTGGCTACAAATCCAGCCTCGTCTCCATTCCCGCGCCCAACACCGAGGACGACGACAAGCGGCCCCCGCGTATCGCCCCACGCAGCCTCTTCGATGTCACCGTGGGCAAGACCAACATCTTCCACACCGACCACTACAAGACCGACCTCGACTTCACCGCCATCAACGTCACCAACAAATACGCACTTTATAACTTCCTGTCTACGTTTAGCGGAACCCACTACGTGACTCCGCGGGCTCTGACTGCGAAGGTAACGCTGAACTTTTAGCCTGATCTGTTTCGCTTCAGTCGGGCCAGCGACGTTTGCTGGCCCAAGTTCACGATTGAGGGGAGGCTGTCATGCCGAAAATGATCACCTTCGACAAAGGCAGTAAGCGGCGATTGAAGGAGATCCGATGGAGGTTATCAGAAGTTATCAGTTTGGCCTTGCTTTCTCTGTTGACGATTGCGGTGTGTGCCTTGGCCGTACTCTGGGAGATGGATCGCGAACGCTATTCTGAGCCGACTAAAGAGCATCAGATCAGGGAGGCAGAGCCCATTGAGCGTTAGAAGGTAAAGGGGAGAACGCTACGCTGGCCTAGCTACTCCGGTCAGTCAAGATGGATCAGCCACTCGGTCGCACTGATACTTCCCGAATCGCCAGGCTGCCTTCGCGCGAGGACACGAAGCACGATTGCTAGAATAGTGAGAAGGCGACCGAGACTTCGGCGCCCGTTCTGCCACCAGATCTCGCCATCGGAACGGCAGAGACGGCTTCGGGGGCGCATGTTGTCCGGTCTGATTTCACCTCATCCGTCCTTCAAGCTCCGAAGAGTGCGCTACATTTGGGCGTCCCTTTTTGGAGCGCTCCTCCTGCTCGGAGGCCGTTTGCATGCCGCAACGGGGGGAAGCATCTTCGGAATTGTGCGGGACCCAAGTGGTGCCGTAATTCCTGGAGCTGAACTTCTTCTCGTCAATACACGTCAGCAAACGGAATATCGCACGCAGTCCGACAAATTGGGCTCGTATTCGTTCCCCAACTTGCCAGTCGGCGAATACGACCTCACCATCTCCGCGCCGGGATTCTCAACACGAAATGAAACCAACCTGACTGTTGACGCGGATTCCGCCGTCAAAGCTGACGCGACGCTCGTGATCGGTAAGAAAGCCGATACGATAACCGTGACAAGCACCACTCCCTCCGTGCAGGTCGAGACGATCGCCACCCATCTTGGCGAGGTTGTTTCCAGCCAGCAGATCACCGCCCTACCTCTGAATGGGAGAAGCTACACGGACCTGTTAGCAATCCAGCCAGGTGTTGCCCCCGTTTCGACACTGCTGCCAAGCTCGGTGGTCATGGCCGGAGCAACAGGAAGCCTTGAACCGTCGGGCGACCTGAATCCCGGCAACCTGTCGATCAATGGCCAGAGGGAATCCTCAAACGGATTTTTGGTTGACGGAATCGATGTTCAGGAACACATGAACGGCGGAACCTCGATTATCCCCAACCTCGATTCCATCGATGAGTTCCGCGTCTTGACGAACAATTTTGACCCTGAGTACGGGAACTATAACGGTGGCATCGTGACCGTTGTCACTAAGGGTGGAACGACTGATTGGCATGGTGAAGCGTTTGAGTTCTTTCGCAACACAGTGCTCGATGCGCGCGGATACTTCGATCCCTCCCGCTCCAGTTTCAAGCAGAATCAGTTTGGCGGGACGATGGGTGGACCGATCTGGCGTGACAAAGGCTTTATCTTCGCGGACTATCAGGGCACGCGGACAACTCAGGGAGTTTCTACCGGGGACATAACCGTACCTACTCTCGCGCAAAGGAGCGGTGACTTCAGCGACTTGACCGGCTCAGTGAGCGGTCCGTATTTGGCTTCGTTGCTTTCGCAGGAGTTGGGATATACGGTAAGCTCTGGCGAGCCATACTCGAGCGTGTTTCCTGGCGGCGTCATCCCACAGCGCGCATGGTCCGCGCCCGGCAAAGCTTTGCTTGGTTATGTACCCGCTCCAAACGTGAGTGCAAGCCAGTTCTCCACCTCGGCTTATTCGCAGACGGTGCGCGACGACAAAGGCTCCATCCGAGTCGACGGAAATACACGCGCTGGTCAGATCTCTGCTTACTACTTCATCGACGACTAT
Source organism: Acidobacteria bacterium AB60 (assembly GCA_008682415.1). Taxonomy (GTDB): domain Bacteria; phylum Acidobacteriota; class Terriglobia; order Terriglobales; family Acidobacteriaceae; genus Telmatobacter. Next base: position 41,760 of record VANK01000002.1, read on the forward strand.
CGTCTCGATAATCCATATCCCGGTTCTGTGGCTGGAGCCAGCATTCCAGGGTTCGATGCGCTTTTTACAGGTCGGGCGCAGCTGGTCTCGTTGGGCGATAACAAACTCGTGGGAGCTAAGTCTGTCAACGAATTCCACTTCGGGTATTTGCGGAATGCAAATGTCATCGGACAACCGAAGGGGGGTCTCGGCGTCAGCCTGTCGTCACAGGGGTTTGTGACGGGGCCAGGCACACCAGGGATCGACGTTCAGGCTCCCCAGTTCGAGGGCGTCGAGAACATCACGTTCCCGACTTTCGTGATGGGAGTGCCCATCACCAACGAAGTTCAGACCAATAACACTTTCTACGTGAGCGATGGATTTTCACAGGTTTTCCACAAGCATACCCTGAAGTTTGGCTCCCAGTTCCACCTCGACCAGGTGAACGAGCACCCGAATGCGACTTTCAATGGAACCTTCAACATCGACGGCACAGAGACCGGCGACCCTTACGCAGACTTTCTCATTGGTGTGGCCAGCAATTTCACCCAATCGTCCGGCACACCATTTTATCCGCGCAATCGCTATTTCGGAGCGTATGCACAGGATAGCTGGCGCGCACGTGACAACCTCACCATCAATATGGGTATGAGGTGGGATGTAATCATGCCCTTTTGGGAAAAATATGGGCAGACCCAAACCTGGGTGCCCGGCGCGCAATCTACCCTCTTTCCAGGGGCCTTGCCCGGTCTTCTGGTTGCGGGCGATCCAGGTGTACCAAAAACTCTGGCGCCTGCCCAATACGACAATCTCGCGCCCCGAATCGGTATCGCTTGGGCGCCGCGTTTCACTCACGGTATCCTCAATGCAATTTTGGGAGACCGTGGTGCAAGCAGCATACGTGCCAGCTTCGGGCTCTTTTACACTGAGTTTCCGGGCCTACTGGCCGGAATCATGTATTCGGTTCCGCCATTCGGGTACAACTACCTCAGCCCAGCTCCGCCGCTCATGATGACGCCGTTCATTTCAGCTGCGACTGGTGTCGACAATGGGCAAAGATTTCCATTCTCGTTTCCGCCCCACAAAATCTCAGCGTCTCATCCCGACGCCTCTATTAATTGGGCAAACTTTGCTCCGCTTTCCGCTGGCCCCTTCTTTAGCATTCACAACCGGGCACCATACGTTGATGACATTATCTTTTCGGTACAGCGCCAAATCCGTCAGCGCGCAGTGTTGACCGTCAGTTATGTCGGTAATCAGGGCCATCGGATCCCTGCAATGATTTCTCTTAACACTGGGGACCCCAATCTTTGTGTCGATCTAGTCGGCTGTGGCCCCTTCGGTGAGGACAATACCTACACCACAGTTGGCGGTGAAACCGTCTATGGAACACGCATCGGGCAAAGCGGCGGACCTCGAGTTGGACCGGTGGAAAACTACGGTGAGAACACCATCGACTCCACCATCGCGAATTCCAGCTATAACGCTCTGGAAGCAACAGTGCGCTATCAGGGTGGCGGCTCACAATTCCTACTGAGCTACGCGTTTTCCAAGTCGATAGACCAGGCTTCGAATATTGGCGAGCAGTTGGATCCGCTGAATCTGCGTCAGAGCCGCGCGATTTCTGCGTGGGACCAGAAGCATTCCTTTGTTGCCAGCTACAGCGTTGCACTGGCTATCGAGCGAGTCGTGCAAAGGGCCAATCGTCTGACGTCGCAATGGAGTTTGTCGGGAACAACGCGCTTCGCGAGTGGGTTCCCCGTTACACTTTATGACAACTCAGACAACTCGCTTCTCGGAACGCTTGGGAACGGGGTGAACAACTACCTTCTGGACACGCCTCAGCAGTTACCAGGACCCCTTGAAATTAACACCAGGTACCGCAGCGACAAGCCGGAATTCAATACAGCGCTTTTTCCGGAGGAGAGTCTTGGACAGCTGGGCAACGCGAAGCGCCGGGTATTCTATGGTCCCGGCATTGAAAACTTCGATCTGACCCTGCAAAAGGGCATTTCATTCAGCGAAGCAAGAAGATTGGAGCTCCGAATGGAAGCGTTCAACGCATTTAATCACGCGCAGTTTTACGGCCCAGCATCGGTCAACGGGCAGGTAGAGGACCCCAACTTCGGCCGTATCGTTAGCGCCGCATCGCCACGTCTGATGCAGGTGGTTGCAAGATTCACTTTCTGAAGAGAATCTGAAAATAGGTCTGTGGATCAGCATGATTCGGGGCGAAGGTTACGCCGGTTAGCCGATCTAGGCATCCAAATCTTGTTCGAACATCTCTTCGAAGAGCTCGCGAACCCGCTCACGGCCAACCTGCAAAGCTGCCTTGCCTACCCGTGTCGCATAGTATGAAATTCTTCGGCGACCGTTAACGACGTCGACCTTGGCCTTCAACCATCCGCGACGCTCCATGCTGCGAAGCAACGGGTACATTGTGCCAGGACCGAGACGATATCCGTGCCTGCCAAGTTCCTCAATCATGCCCATGCCAAATATCGGCTCGATTGAAGCGTGGTGCAGAACGTGGAGTCGAACCAGTCCCACATGCAACTCTTGATATTCCGCCTTTACGTGCGACAAAGCCCGCTCCGGTGAAGGTTCGAGATTCGTTGAATCTGGCTGATTTTACCGTACGTTGTATCAGCCTCAGCGCGGAGAGTCGCAGAGACAAAGCAGAATTCGTTAACGAGGTATCTGGCTCCCCTAGATCTTCTAGGTTCTTTTTCGCGCCGCCGGTGAAATTCAACTAATCAGATCTGCTTCTAAGTTATTGATTTATATGGCGTCCCCGGCGGGATTTGAACCCGCGTCTGCGCCGTGAAAGGGCGGTGTCCTAGGCCGGGCTAGACGACGGGGACGGATGGAGCTTGGGCTAAAATTGTCTCCGGCCTCGGGGCCGGAACATCGCAGTCCGTAGCCGCGCGCAGGCACGCTTGGCCGAACTCGCCCTTTTGAAGGCTACCAACTCGAGCAGGGGATGTCAAAATCTGCCCTCCTTCGGGAATCTGCCCTCGGTCGGGACCAAATGCAAGCGCCCGGCCGCAGCAATCTGTCAGGCTGAACTTCCCTATCCGCATGTCGTGTGCTCTGGAACACACGGGAAAACACTTCCGGGGCGACTCCCATCCGTCCTGCCTGCACTCCCGAACAACCCACCAGCATCGCAGCCGCGCGGGAGAGCGAAATTTTTGCGACAATTGAGCCGGCCGGCGAATCTGCTTTGCAAGTGCGATCCAACTGTTTCTGAACCGATCCTGCGCCCGCGGGATCACCACAAGCGAGGGTAAATCTTTGAAAAGCAATCTTGTACTGATCGGTTATGTCCTTGTGGGGTTGTCCATGGTGGGATGCCAGAAACAGGCGGCGCCCCCGCCGGGTGGGGCCGGAGCAGGCATGCAGGCCATGCCGGTTCAAACCGCCGTCGTGTCATTGAGCCCTGTCCCCCAGAGCACGGAGTATGTGGCTACCATCAAATCCCGGCGATCCGCCACCCTCCAGCCTCAGGTCGACGGACGCCTCACCGGCATCACCGTGAAGTCGGGCGATCACGTCAAGGCCGGTCAGGCCATGATGAGCATCGACCCGCTCCATCAGCAGGCGGCCGTCGATGCTCAGAACGCTACCGAGCGCCAGAAAAAAGCCGTTCTCGACTACGACACCCTCCAGTATGGCCGTCAGAAAAAGCTCTTTGAGGAGGGCATCGTGAGCCGCGACGTGTTTGAACAGGCGCAGCAGGCTTATGAGAACTCGAAAGCTGACTACGAATCGGCCGTGGCGTCGCGCAAGACTCAGGAGGAGCAGTTGGCCTACTACACCATCCGCGCGCCCTTCGACGGTGTGGTCGGCGACGTCCCCGTGCACGTAGGCGACTACGTCTCGGCATCCACCATGCTCACCACGCTCGATGAGAACAAGGACCTGGAAGCCTACATTTATGTGCCCACCGAGCGCGAAGGCCAGCTCAAGCCCGGTCTGGAAGTCGATTTGATGGACACGGCTGACAAATTGCTGGAAAAGACCAGGATCGATTTTCTATCGCCGCAGGTCGATAACTCCCTCCAGGGCATTCTCGTTAAAGCGCCGGTCCACCTCAGTCTCGACATCGTCCGCAATGCGCAGTTAGTCAAAGCCAAGATCGTCTGGAACACTGCTCCGAAGGCAGTGGTACCGGTCCTGGCCGTTTCCCGGCTAGGCGGCCAAACCTTTGTCTACGTCGCCGAGAACGAGGGCGGCAAGTATCTCGCCAAGCAGCGGTCCATCACCGTGGGTGACACGGTGGGGAATGACTATGCCGTGGAGAGCGGCCTCAAGCCCGGAGACAAAGTGATCGTCTCCGGCACGCAATTCCTGGTCGATGGAATTCCGGTGATGCCGCTGCCGGCCGCTCCCGCGGGTCAGGCTGCCCAGGGCGGCACTCCCGGGCAGTAGGCCTCTTCGCAGAACTTCAGATTCGTGATAACCGGTGATAACCCAATTGCGAGGGCATCGTGGTTGACTTTTTTATTCATAGGCCGGTATTCGCTACCGTCTGCGCGCTCCTGATCATCCTGGCCGGGGCTGTTTGTATCCCCACGCTGCCCATCTCCCTGTACCCGCAGCTCGCTCCCCCACAGGTCACGGTCACCAGCAACTATGTGGGCGCGAACTCGCGCGTGGTCGAATCCGCGGTGACGATCCCTCTGGAAGAAGAGATCAACGGCGTAGAAGGCCTGCGCTATCTCTCATCGGCCAGCTCGAACGACGGCACCAGCCAGATCACCGCCACCTTCCGCACCGGATATGACCTGAACATCGCGGCCGTCGACGTGCAGAACCGCGTGGCCTCGGCCCAAGGCCGCCTGCCTCAGGCCGTGAAAAACACCGGCGTCACCATCACGAAGGCGAACTCCAATTATGTGTTCGCCGCCGCTTTTCTCTCTCCCGGCGGCCAGTACTCCGATCTGTTTGTCAGCAACTACGTCGACGTGTACGTTAAGGACGCGCTCAAGCGCATCCCGGGCGTCGGCGATGTCATAATCTTCGGCGAACGCAAATACGCCATGCGCATCTGGCTCGACCCCGATCGACTGACGGCGCGTGGCCTCACCGCAGCCGACGTCGTCAACGCCCTCTCCGAGCAGAACGTCGAAATCCCCGCAGGACAGGTGGGACAGCCTCCGTCCGACCCCACGCAGCGTTACCAAATCACCGTCAATGTCGTCGGCCGTCTCTCTGACCCGCGGCAGTTTGACGATATCGTCGTCAAGAATTCCCCGTCTGGAATTGTCCAGGTAAAAGATGTAGGCCACGCTGAAATCGGCGCCGAGACCTACTCCACTGACCTGCGCTACAACGGACAGGACGCCATCGGCGTCGGTGTACAGCAGTTGAGCAACGCCAACGCACTGCAGGTCGACCGCGACGCCAAGGCCGCTCTCGACAAGCTGGCCCAATCCTTCCCGCCCGGCCTCAAGTACGAGATCCCATTCGATACCACCACCGTCGTAGGCGACTCCATCAGCGAAGTCGTGACCACGCTCGGCGAAGCCGTCCTCATCGTCATCGTCGTCATCTTCCTGTTCCTGCTCGACTGGCGCGCCACCATCATCCCGGCCATCACAATCCCCGTCTCGCTGGTGGGCACCTTCGCCTTCATCAAGATCTTCGGGTTCTCCATCAACTCCCTCACCATGTTCGGCATCACCCTGGCCACCGGCCTTGTCGTCGATGACGCCATCGTGGTCATTGAAAACGTGCAGCGGCACATCGCCACCGAGCACTGCGACTCGCGACGAGCTACCTCAGTCGCCATGGCGGAAGTTACCAGCGCCGTGATCGCCACCTCCCTGGTGCTCATCTCGGTGTTTATCCCGGTGTCATTCTTCCCCGGAACAACCGGCATCCTTTACCGCCAGTTCGCCATGACGATCGCCTTCTCCATCGCCATCTCGGCGTTCAACGCGCTTACGCTGTCGCCAGCCCTGGCCGCTTTGATCCTTCGCCCCGAGACCGAGAAGCGCGGCCTGTTTGGTTTCATCGACCGCACCATCCACAAAACCACGCAGATCTACGGCCGCATCTCCCATCAGGTGCTGCGGGTCCGCTACCTCATGCTGCTGCTCTTCTTTGCCGGGCTTGCCGCAACGGTGTACATGTACCAAAAGGTGCCCACCGCGTTCGTCCCTTCTGAAGACCAGAACTACCTCATCTGCATCGTGCAGACGCCTCCCGGTGCCTCGCTCACCTACACCAGCGACGTCGCCAGCCGGGCCACCGCGCTCATCCGTCAGGACCCTGACGTGTTCGGCACCTTCGCAGTCATGGGCTTCAGCTTCAGCGGCAGCGCCTCCAACTTCGGCCTGATCTTCGTTCCATTGAAGTCCCAGGACGAGCGCAAGAAGGAAGGGCCGGGGCACACTGCTGCCGACATCCAACACATGCTCGCTCCCAAGCTATTCGCCGTTCCCGGAGGTCTCGTAGTCATCCAGGAGCCGCCCGCCATCCAGGGCCTCGGCACCTACGGCGGCTTCACCTTCGAGCTGCAGGACCTGGGCCGCAATACGCTCGGCGATCTCGACCGCGTCGCGCACATGATCATGGGCGCGGGCCGGCAGTCGGATAAGGTCACAAACCTGTTCACCACGTTCACCTCAAACGATCCGCAGCTGCTGGTATCCATCGACCGCGAGAAGGCGAAGATGCTCAACGTGCCTCTCGATCAGGTCAGCTCCACACTCGGCGTCTTCATGGGTTCGGCCTACGTCAACGACTTCGACTTCAACAACCGCTCCTATCGCGTCTACGTGCAGGCCGACCAGAAAAATCGCATGCACCCCAGCGATCTGCGCCGCTTCTATGTGCGCTCCGGATCAGGACAGATGATCCCGCTCGATAATCTGGTCTCCATTCAGGAATCTTCGGGACCGCAGGTCATCACGCACTACAACCTCTTCCGCTCCGCGGAAATCACCGGCCAGCCCGGCCCGGGAGTAAGCTCCGGCGACGCGCTCAGTGCCATGGAACAGCTATCCAAGAAGATGATGATCCAGGGCATGAGCTATGAGTGGACCGGCCTCTCCCTCGAAGAGATCGAGTCCGCCGGCAAGGCCATCCTGGTCTTTGGACTCGGCATCATCGTCGTCTACCTCACCCTGTCGGCGCAGTACGAGAGCTTTGTGCTGCCCTTCATCATCATGTTGTCGGTGCCCATGGCCGTCCTCGGCGCGCTGGGATTTGTCGCGCTGCGCGGATACGCTGACGACGTCTACTGCCAGATCGGCCTCGTCATGCTCATCGGCCTCGCCGCCAAGAACGCCATCCTCATCGTGGAATTCGCCGAGCAGATTCGCGAACAGGGCAAGTCCATTCTCGAAGCCGCGATTGAAGCGGCAGAGCTGCGCCTTCGCCCCATCCTTATGACCTCCTTCGCCTTCATCCTTGGCGTGCTCCCGCTGGTCTTTGCCACCGGCGCCGGCGCCCTGGGACGCCGCTCCGTGGGAACCACCATCGTCGGCGGCATGCTCGTCTCCACCATCCTTAACCTGGTCTTCATCCCGGTGCTCTACGTCATCGTCAAGACCCTGCTCGAGCGCTTCTCGCCAAAGCCTCGCGTTCCCGGCGAGGGTTGCGAGGAAGAGGTCTCAACGCTTACTGCTTCGGCTGGCGGTGTGCGATAAGGTAGTCCCGGATGCGGTTATACACCGCGCCCGGGACTATACCCTCATCCAGCAGATCCTGCTTGCTCCGGTAAGGCCGGAAACGTAAGATCCGCTGCGCCCATGTGCGCGTCATTCCTGGAACCTTCAGCAAGTCCTCTAGAGTCGCGCGATTGATATCAACCCGCTGCTCGACGGGCACTCGATCGCTGGACGGCGGTCCCGAGTAATCGTGGTCCGATTGAGACCAACTCATCGCCGGCGCCGCTATCACCAGAAGCCCCAGAATTGAAATCCGTACCATTCGGTGCACCGGCTATTCTCCCGCCGAAAAGAAACGATTGCAAGCTGCCCCACCAGGGACGTCCGGAGACCCTATTTTCATCTCAGTTTCTCCAACTCCCCTGCCCCGTCTCCTGTGACAATAAGACTTATGGAGAATCCCCCCCTCTCGACCCGCACGAAGGCGGAGGAGCCGCGCTCCAGCCGCTTCGCCTGGTTCACCGTCGCCGGTCTCGCGGTTCTGCTGATCTTGTGTCTGGTCTTCGCGTGGACGACGCAGGATGCCATGCAGCACCTCCCCACGGGCGTGCGTGGCAGGAATGGACGCACGGCCTCCCGCATCACATTGGTCGACCAGACTCCATGGCAGACCGCCCAGGCCCTCGCCGCACTCGCGGTCACCGCCGAGGAAAACGAGTTTGCCCGCGAAGCCGAACGGCTCGCCGACCACGAAGTCGATCAGGCCTTCGCCGCAGCGCTGCGCGAGGCAACCTTGCGCGCCCAGCATCGCTCCCTGACCGGCGACGCGCTCGCCCTGTCGCAGCGCATCACCCAGCTCGAACAGGTGGTCGCGCAGGATCAGGCCACCGTGCAACAACTCTCCCGCAACGCCCCCAAGGATGCGGATCAGCCCGACCCCGGCTCCGACCTCGAGATCGCCAAGGCCCAGCTGCAACTCGACTCCGATGAGCTCGCCGATGCCAATGAGGATCTGGATCGCGCCACCGGCGACGAGCGCTCGCAGATCCAGAGCGAGCTGACCACCCGCGAAGCAGCCATGAAGAAGTTCGACAGCGGCCAGGGTTCCGAAGGCCAGCTTGCCGTCATCTCCGTCTCCCGCTACGGCACGCTCGCTGGCCGCATCGCCGCATGGAAGCGTCAGCGCGCCCGCCTCGTCCTGATTCAACAGGCACAGCAGCAGGCCCTGGCCGATGCCCAGGCCTTCACCCAGAAACACAATGCCCTCGAAGCGCAGGCTAACGCCAACACACCGGCCCCCGGCAACGGATCCGACCGCAACACCCGCCTCGCCAGCCTGCGCGATCGAACCACCGAGCGGCAGCTTCTCAGCATCTACGACGACCGCATCAACACCGAGCAGCGGCTTGCAACCGTCTATCAGAAATGGGCGGCGCAGGTAGAGCTGCAGCATCGCATCGTACTCCACCTCCTGCTGCAATCGGTCGCCTGGATCCTGCTGATCCTCATCGGCATGGTGCTCGGGGATGTTGTCATCAGCAAACTCATCAAATACCCCGTGCTCGATCGCCGCCAGCGCCACACGCTGCGCACCGTGCTGGTGCTCGCCGTCCAAGTCCTCGGCGCTCTGCTCATCCTCTTCATCATCTTTGGAACCCCGCACCAGACATCCACCATACTCGGCCTGGCAACCGCCGCCCTCACCATCGCTCTGCAGGATTTCGTCATCGCCTTCTTCGGATGGTTCGTGCTGATGGGCAGCAAGGGCATGCGCGTCGGCGATACCGTCGAGATCAATGGTGTCGGGGGCGAAGTCACCGAGATCGGCCTCATGTCCACCACTCTTCTCGAAACTGGCCCCCTCGCCACCCGCGGCTATCCCACCGGCCGCCGCATCACCTTTATGAACAGCTTCGCCATCCGCGGCCAGTACTTCAACTTCTCCACCACCGGCCAATGGATGCTCGATCAATTCGAGGTCACCATCCCTGCCTCGGACGAAACACACGTGCTCGTCGAGCAGATACTCAAGGCCGTCGAAGAAGAAACCTCCGGAAGCGTGCAACTCGCCGAGCAGGAGTGGAAGCGCGCCATTCGCGGCGATCGGCTGCGCGAAATGCGTGCCTCTCCCTCTGTCAATCTGCGCCCCTCCGGACCCAGCAACTTCAGCGTCGAGGTGCGTTACGTGACCCGCGCCACGGAACGCGAGGAGACCCGGAATCGCCTCTATCGGCGGGTTATCGACGTGCTGCGCAGCTCCAACGTCGCTACCCCGGCCGGCGATAGCGCCTCCGCCCCGCGTGCTTGACCGTAACCTGCCGGCGAAGGAAGTATTTGACACGGCTTGGGGTTCGCCGGTAGTTTGAAAACAGATGCAGACCCGCCGCCATCACGGTCACCACCACCATCATGGAACCTCCATGCCGGCGGACTGCCATGGCCTGAACTAAACGGCCCGACAGATCAGAAAGCACCCAGCCCGCCGGCAACCAAGCCGGCGGGCTTTTTCGTTGCTATCAATCCAAGCGAGAGAAGAATCAATGATCGATTTCGACAAGATGGACGGACTGGCCCCTGGCATCGTGCAGGATGCCCGCACCGGCGAGGTTCTGATGCTGGGATTTCTCAACCCCATAAGCTACGCCAAAACGCTGGAAACCGGCTTCGTCACCTTCTGGAGCCGGACCCGGCAGAAGCTGTGGATGAAAGGGGAAACCAGCGGCAATCGCCTGCGCGTCATCTCCGCCTCCACCGACTGTGACAACGACACACTCCTCTTCCGCGTCGAGGTCGAAGGCGACGGACTCGTCTGTCACGAAGGAACCGTCAGCTGCTTCACTCGCCCCATCGACCTCAACTCCGAGCGCGCGCCGTCGGAGGCCTCCAATGCCTAAGCTCCGTCTCGGCATTCCCAAAGGCAGCCTGCAAGACGCCACCATCGCCCTCTTCAAGCGCGCAGGCTGGAACATCTACGCCGACGGTCGTTCCTACTTCCCCTCCATTGACGACGCCGAGATCGAGTGCATGCTCATCCGCGCCCAGGAGATGGCCCGCTACGTCGATCACGGCGTCCTCGACGCCGGACTCACCGGCATCGATTGGGTCGTCGAAAGCGGTCTCGATGTCCCCAGCGTCACCACCCTCACCTACGCCAAGCAAAGCCGTCGCAAAGTCCGCTGGGTCCTGGCCGTCCCCGAGTCCAGCGGCTTCGAAAAAGCCGAAGACCTCGAAGGCAAGATCATCGCCACCGAACTGGTCGAAGTCAGCAGGCGCTACTTTGCCGATCGCGGGGTCAACGTAAAGGTCGAATTCAGCTGGGGCGCCACTGAGGTCAAGCCGCCCATGCTCGCCGACGCGATCGTTGAAGTCACTGAGACCGGCAGCTCTCTCAAGGCTAACCATCTCAAGATCATCGACACGGTGATGGAAAGCGAAACCCACTTCATCGCCGGCAACGCCGCTCTCGCCGATCCCTGGAAGCGCCAAAAGATCGAGTCCATCGCGCTCATGCTGCGCGGCGCCATCGACGCCCAATCCCAGGTCGGTCTCATGCTCAACGTGAAGCGCGCGAACCTCGACGCCGTGCTCGCCGTCCTCCCCGCGCTCAACTCGCCCACCGTCTCGCAGCTCAGCGATCCCGAATGGGTCGCCGTCAACACCATCCTGGAAGAACGCTACGCGCGCGACGTCATTCCCCGCCTCAAGGCCGCCAACGCTACCGGCATCGTCGAATATCCGCTCAACAAGGTTGTCCTCTAGTCCGGAGAAAGCCATGAAGATCATTCGGACAAACGGACGCAGCGCCAAAAAAGCGGCACAGGCCATCGCAGCTCTGGAACAGCGTGGGAGCGCGGCCCTCGACGCCGTGCTCCCGGCCGTCAAGCGCATCATCTCTGACGTGCGCTCCGGCGGCGATCGCGCCCTCTTGCGCTATGCCAAAAAATTCGACGGACTCCCCGGTGCCGACCTCCTTCGTGTCACCCGCGAAGAGATGGCCGCAGCCTGGGACGCTATCGATCCCCAACTGCAAACCGCGCTTACCACCGCAGCTCGCCAGATCCGCGCATTCGCCCAGCGTCAGATGCCGCAATCCTGGTCCGACTCGCCGCTCCCCGGCCTCACCACCGGCCAGATCGTTCGTCCTCTTGCTTCGGTCGGTTGTTACGTCCCCAGCGGCCGCCATCCCCTTCCCTCCACTCTCTTGATGACTGCCATTCCCGCGCAGGCAGCGGGCGTCGTGCGCATCGTCGTCGTCTCTCCCAAGCCGGCCAAGGAAACCCTCGCCGCCGCGTCGCTGCTCGGTATTGAGGAGTTCTACCGCGTCGGCGGCGCGCATGCCATCGCCGCTCTAGCCTACGGAACCGCCGTCATTTCCCGAGTAGACAAGATTGTCGGCCCCGGCAATCTCTATGTCACCGCCGCCAAGCGTACGGTCGCCTTCGACTGCTCCATCGACATGCTCGCCGGCCCCACAGAGATCGTAGTCACTAGCGATCGCGGCCGCCCTGACGACATCGCCTCCGATCTCGTTGCACAGGCTGAGCACGACCCCAAGGCCCTCGCCATCTTCATCACCACCAGCGACAAGCTCGCTGCCGAAGTTCTTGCCTCATCCCGCGAACGTTGCCGCAACAATCCCGTCGCCCGTCAAGCCCTTCGTCGCAACGGCATCATTTTCATCGCCGCAAATCCGAGCGAAGCACGCGACCTCACCAACCGCCTCGCCCCGGAACACCTCACCGTGGACTCCGCCTCGGACCTCGATTGGGTCACCAACGCGGGCTCCGTTTTCGTCGGCCGCTGGTCTGCGCAGCCCATGGGAGACTACATCTCCGGACCCAACCACACCCTGCCCACCGGCGGCATGGCGCGCGTGCGCGGCGGCCTGAGCGTCAACGACTTCGTCAAGCTCATCACCGTGCAGGAGTACGCACCGGAAGCCATGCAGGCCCTCGGTCCCCCGGCCGCGCTCCTCGCTGAAGCCGAAGGCCTCACCGGCCACGCCCAAGCCATTCGCACCCGCCTCAACACTCCATCGCGCAAGAGGAAATCGAATGCCTGACACCCAGACCATTCCTGAACCGCGCGCCCGCGTCCGCTCCATGAAGGAGTACCACCCTCCCCTCGGATGCCGCGACGCCCTCCGCCTCGACTTCAACGAGAACACCGTCGCCTGCTCGCCCGCCGTGCGCAACGTCCTCTCCCGCATCGCCGCCGGCGACCTCACGCGCTACCCCGAGCGCGCTCCCGTCGAAGCCAAAGTAGCGCGGCATCTCGGCCTCGTTCCCGAACAAATCGCCCTCACCAACGGCGTCGATGAAGCCATTCACGTGCTCTTCGAAGCCTTCCTCGAAGCTGGCGACGAGCTTCTCCTGCCCGTCCCCACCTACACCATGTACGAGGTCTACGCCTCGGCCACCGACGCCTCCGTCGTCGCTGTCCAGGCCGGCGATGACCTGCAGTTTCCCTTCGAGCGCCTGCTCGCCGCCATCACCCCGCGCACCAAGATCATCGCCATCGCCAACCCCAACAGCCCCGCTGGCAGCGTCGCCTCCCGCGAACAGATCCTCGCCATCGCCCGCCGCGCTCCCCACGCCGTAATACTCGTCGATGAAGCCTACTTCCACTTCCACGGGGAGACCGTCATCGATCTCATCGGCATCCAGCCCAACCTCGTCGTCGCACGCACCTTCTCCAAGGCCTACGGCCTCGCCGGCCTTCGCGTCGGCGTCCTCGCCGCGCCCGTCGATCTCATGCAGTGGATCCGCCGGGTTCTCTCTCCCTACAGCGTCAACTCCGTCGCGCTCGCCTGTCTTCCCGCGGCCCTAGACGACGACGCCTATATCACCAGCTACGCAACCGAGGTGAGGGCCGCGCGCACTCAGTTTGAAGCCACGCTCGACCAGGCCAACATCCGCTGGTGGCCCAGCGCCGCCAACTTCGTCCTCGTCGACATCGGGCCCCGTCACGCGGACTTCGTCCGCCGCATGCACGCAGCCGGCGTCCTCGTGCGCGACCGCTCCAATGACCCCGGCTGCGATGGCCGCGTTCGCATCACCATCGGGACCCGCGAACAGATGCGCCACGCCGCATCCGCGCTCCACCAGGCCATCGCAGCCATCCGCGCCGAAGGAGACAAGCCATGAGCCAGGAAACTCTCGCCTCCCCCGCACAACGGTCCGCAAGCTTCGAGCGCAACACCACCGAAACGCGTATCGCCATTCGCCTCACCATCGAAGGCCAGGGCAAGTACCAGGTCAAAACCGGCATCCGCTTCTTCGACCACATGCTCGAGCTCTTCACCCGCCATGGCGCATTCGACCTCGACCTCGCCTGCGACGGCGACCTTGACGTCGACCAGCACCACACCGTCGAAGACGTCGGCATCGCGCTCGGCGAAGCCTTCGACCGTGCACTCGGCGATAAGCGTGGCATCCTCCGCGCCGGCTACTTCCTCATGCCCATGGACGAAACCCTCGCCATCGCCGCCGTCGATCTCAGCGGCCGCGCCGCCTACGCGGTTGACACCCAGGTCCGCACCCGTCTTGTAGGTGACCTGCAAACCGAACTGGTCACCGATTTCTTCGAAGGCTTCGCACGAGGCGCCCGCGCCAACGTCCATGTCAAGACCATGTACGGCCGCTCCAACCACCACAAGATCGAGGCCATCTTCAAAGCCTTCGCCCGCGCACTGCGCGTCGCCTGCAGCCGCGACAAGCAACTCGGCGAGATGCTTCCCTCCACCAAAGGCTTGCTATGACTAACTCCGCCAGCACCGCTAACTCCGCTCCATTGCTAACTTGCTAACAGAGGCTTTCATGCGCGTCACCGTCATCGACTACAAAGCCGGCAACCTGACTTCCGTCCTCAAAGCGCTGCGCCATCTCGGCCCGGAGATCGAAGTCACCGACGCGGACACCGCTCCCATCGAGCGCGCCCAACGCATCGTCCTTCCCGGCGTCGGACACTTCGCCGCAACCAGGCGCCTCGACGACACCGGCCTCACCCCCGCCATCCGCGCCGCAATCGCCCGCGGCATTCCCTTCCTCGGCATCTGCGTCGGCATGCAGTGGCTCTACGCCGGCTCAACCGAAGCCCCCAGCCACGCAGGTCTCAGCCACTTCCACCAATCCTGCTCTCGCTTTCCCGATTGCGATCAAAAGGTTCCCCATGTCGGCTGGAACTCTCTTCAGCCCCGCGACAGCTCGCGCCTCCTCAGCGGCGTCTTCCCCGGCGAATTCGTCTACTTCACGCACTCCTACAAAGCGCCCGTCACTGCCGACACCGCCGCGGAAGCCTTCTACATCGAGTCCTTTGCCGCTGCCGTCGAGCGCGGCAACGTCTTCGGCGTACAGTTCCATCCCGAAAAATCCGGCGAAACCGGCCTGAAGATCCTGCGCAACTTTCTCACCTGTGAGGCAGCATGCTGACCAAACGCATCATCGCCTGTCTCGACGTCCACGACGGCCGCGTCGTCAAAGGCGTGCAATTCGTCGATCTCATTGACGCCGGCGATCCCGCCACCCAGGCCGCGCGCCACGCCCGCGAAGGTGCCGACGAAATCGTGCTCCTCGACATCACCGCCACCCACGAAGGCCGCAAGACCTTGCTCGAAACCGTCCGCAACACCGCCCGCGCCCTCTTCGTCCCCTTCACCGTCGGCGGCGGCATCCGCACCGCGCACGACGCCGAACAGGTATTCGAAGCCGGCGCCGACAAAGTCAGCGTCAACTCCGCCGCCCTGGCTGACCCCACCCTCATCGACGCCATCGGCCGCACCTTCGGTGCCCAGGCCGTCGTCGTCGCCATCGATGCCCGCCGCGATCCCGCCGCCGCCGATCCCGTTCGTGACGCGCAGGTCTTCGTGCAAGGCGGACGCAAGCCCACCGGCCGCCGCGTCGTCGAGTGGGCCCGCGAAGCCGAACAGCGAGGTGCCGGCGAAATCCTCCTCACCTCCATGGACTCCGACGGAACCCGCGCCGGATTCGACTGCGAGCTCACTGCCGCCGTCAGTCAGGCCGTCCGCATCCCCGTCATCGCCTCCGGTGGCGCCGGCACAGTCTCCCACTTCACCGACGTCTTCGCGCGCGGGAAAGCCGATGCCGCCCTCGCCGCCAGCATCTTCCACTTTGGCGTCTCCAGCGCGCGCTCCCTCAAACAATCGCTCGCCGCCGCCGGCGTCCCCGTGAGGCTCCCATGCTGATCCCCTCCATCGACCTCCTCGGCGGACGGATCGTCCAGCTCGTGCGCGGCGAAAAACTCCGCCTCGCCTTTGATGACTTCAACTACTGGATCGAGAAGTTTTCACGCTATCCACTCGTCCAGCTCATCGATCTCGACGCCGCCATGCGCCAGGGCGACAACTCCGCGCTCGTCGCGCAGATCTGCAAACGCCTCCCATGCCAGGTCGGCGGCGGCTTCCGCTCCACCGAACGCGCACAACAAGTTCTCGATCAAGGAGCCCAGCGCGTCATCATCGGCTCCGCGCTCTTCAGTGCCGAACAAGACTCGCCGACCGTCAACACTGCGTTTGCCGCAGAACTCGCCGCGACCGTCGGAGCGGAAAAGCTCGTCGCCGGCATCGACACCAAAAACGGACGCATCGCTGTGAAAGGCTGGAAGGCCAGCGTCGCACTCACTCCCGACCAGGCCATCCCTGAACTCGACCCGTTCGTCTCCGCCTTTCTTTACACGCATGTCGACGGCGAAGGCATGATGCAGGGCTTTCCCCTCGACATCGCCGCGCGCCTCCGCCGGCTCACCCAGCGCCAACTCATCGTCGCCGGCGGCATCCGCAGCCAGCAGGAGATCGATGACCTCCACGCCCTGGGCGCAGACGCCGTCGTCGGCATGGCGATTTACACCGACGCTATCGCCGTGTGACCGCCGCAACCTTGGCAGAAACCAAACTTCGGCTATCCTGAGGGAGAAGTCCCACCATCGACAGGAGGCGCATGAGAGCGACCAGGCTGAGCGGAATCCGCGTAGCGCGGCGAATGGATGAAGTAGGCTTCTCTGACATCGTGCAGATCCGCAACAAGGTGATGGCGATGCGTAACGAGGGTAAAAAGGTCTACTCCCTGCACGGGGGCGAACCCTACTTCGAGACCCCCGACGACATCAAGTTCGCCGCCGTGCGTGCCCTGGTCGAGAACCAGACGCACTACGCGCCCTCCTCTGGCCTCTCGCCCCTGCGCGAAGCGCTGGTCAAAAAACTCGCGGCCAAGAACCATATCCAGGCCACCACCGACCAGGTCATCGCCACCGTCGGAGGCTCGCAGGGCCTGTATGCCGCGTTCCAGGTTGTGCTCGACCCCGGCGATGACGCGCTCGTCTTCTCCCCTTATTGGACGCCCATCAGCGACCTGATCACCGGAACACAGGCGCGTCCCCTGCTCGTCCCCACCATCACCGCGCGGCGCAACGGCATCCGCAAAACCCTCGAACAGTTCGCCACGCCCAAGACGCGCGCCATCTACTACAACACGCCGCAAAACCCCAGCGGCCTCGTCTTCACCCGCGCGGAAGCCCTCGAAGTGGCCGCCTTCGCTCTCGAACGTGACCTCATCGTCATCGCCGACGAGGCCTACGAAGACCTCGTCTACGACGGCGAGCACGTCTCCATCGCCTCCCTCCCGGGAATGGCCGAGCGCACTATCACCTGCTTCACCTTCTCCAAGACCTATGGCATGACCGGCTGGCGCGCGGGATACGCCGTTGCCCACGAACCCTTCATGACGGCCATTCGCAAGGTCGTCCTCTACTCCACCAACGGCGTCACCACCTTCGTGCAGCACGCAATGTTGCAGGCGCTCGCCACTCCCGAGTCCCAGATCGCCGCTATCCGCGATGAGTACCGCCTGCGCCGCGACCTGCTCGTGAAAGGCCTCAACGAAGTGGGGCTCGAGTGCGATCCTCCCGCAGGCGCCTTCTACGCCTTTCCCAACGTGGAGAAGATTCACAAGACCAGTCGCACCGCGGCCCAGATCCTTCTCGACAAGGCGCACATCGCCACCATCCCCGGCTCCGTCTTCGGCGCGCAGGGAGAAGGCCATCTGCGCTTCGGCTACGCCATCCCCCGCCAGGAGATCGAAGACTGCGTTGACTCCCTCCGCAAGTTCTTCGTCTAGCAGTTTCGGTTTCCGCCGATCTGTGGTGCCCCGTCCTAACCCGTTAGGGCGGGAGGGACGTCCGTTGTCCCACGAACCCGGGTGACCCGGTCCCTCGCACTTGGGGACCCGGGCTACCAATGCTGGCCCGGGACCTCCGCCCTCTACACTAGCCTCATGCCTCGCATCGCGTTCCTCGAGTGCTCCCGCTGCCACCAGCACCACGACGCCGCTACGCCTCAGACCGTATGCACCGCCTGCGCCGGCGCGCTCTACGTCCGCTATGATCTGACCCCTGCCAAGGGCCTCGCGCAACGCAACCTCATCGGCACCGCCGCTGCCGACAGGCGCTGGTCAGGAATGCGTCGTTACGCCTCCGTTCTCCCCGATGTGGAGCCCGTCACCCTCGGCGAGGGCTGGACCCCCATGCTGCGCAGCAATCGTTATCCGAATGTGTGGCTCAAAGAAGAAGGCGCCAATCCCACCGGCACCTTCAAAGCCCGCGGCCTCGCCCTCGCCGTCACCATGGCCCGCCACTACGGCTTCACCAAACTCGCTGCGCCCACCGCCGGCAACGCGGGAGGCGCGCTCGCCGCCTATGCCGCCGCAGCCGGCATCGAGGCCCACATCTTCATGCCCCGCGACACCCCCCTGGCCAACCAGGTCGAGTGCCTCGCCTACGGTGCCCACCTCAACCTTGTCGACGGCCTCATCTCCGACTGCGGCCGCATCGTCGCGGAACGCAAAGCCGCCGAAGGCTGGTTCGACGTCTCCACCCTGAAAGAACCCTACCGCGTCGAAGGCAAAAAGACCATGGGCTATGAACTCGTCGAACAGCTCGGCTGGGAGTATCCCGACGCCGTCTTCTACCCCACCGGCGGCGGCGTCGGTCTGATCGGGATGTGGAAGGCGTTCGGCGAGATGGAAGAACTCGGCTGGGTCACCGGCAAGCGTCCCAAGATGATCGCCATCCAGGCCGCCGGCTGCGCTCCCGTCGTCCGCGCCTTCGAACAAGCCGAGCCTGCCAGCACCATCTGGCAGGACGCCCACACCGCCGCCTCCGGCCTCCGCGTCCCCAAGCCTTATGGCGACTACATCATCCTCGACATCGTGCGCAGATCCGCCGGCACCGCCGTCGCCGTCAGTGACGACGCCATCTTTGCCTCACTCAAGGACTGGGCCAGCCACGAGGGCCTGCTGCTCTCGCCCGAAGGCGCCGCCGCCACCGCCGCCTACGACTACCTTCTCTCCACCGGGTTCCTTACCCCCGACGACCGCGTGGTCCTCTTCAACACCGGCTCCGGCAACAAGTACACCGACGTCATCGGCGCCCGCTTCCGCCCCCAGCACGCCGCCTGATCGGCAAATCGCGCCGTCAGCCACACGTAAAACATCTCAAGCCTGAAACGGAGGGAGCAGGGGCCTTCAGGCCCTGAATCCCGGCATATCTCCACCAGCGGCCTCAGCCGCGGCCGCCTCAACCCGTACTGCCCGACGAACTCGACGGTGTCGATTTCGGAGCCGCAGACTCCGTACTCGCCG
The DNA here is from genome assembly GCA_008682415.1 of Acidobacteria bacterium AB60. Taxonomy (GTDB): domain Bacteria; phylum Acidobacteriota; class Terriglobia; order Terriglobales; family Acidobacteriaceae; genus Telmatobacter. Next base: position 61,012 of record VANK01000002.1, read on the forward strand.
GCTTCGACTCCGCAGCCGCAGGCTTGGCCTCGCTCGTCTTCGCCTCCGATGCACCCGCGGGCTTCTCACCGGAACTCGACCCGCTCGCCGCCTTCGGCGCGTAATCGTTGATATACCAGCCCGCACCCTTGAACTGCAGGGCGGGCGCAGTCAAAGGACGCTCCACCTTGCCTCCGCACTTCGGGCACACCCTGTCCGGCTCGGCGCTGAACGTTTGAATCTTTTCGTAACGATTGCCGCACTGCGTGCAGCGATATTCATAGAGAGGCAACTTACCTTCACCCCAGGGAAGCAAAATCAATCAATTTCTATTTTATCGTGATCCCTGTCCCAACTACTTGCGGCTCGAGCCGGATCCCCATGAAACCCGAATGAGCTCCATGGGGATTCTCCGCCCATACTCCCCGAATTACTTGGCCGCTACCGAGCCTTCCTTGTTCTCCCACGCCAGCGAGATCTTCCCGTCCCCGATCTTCCAGGTCAGATTCTCCACCATCGACGCCGGCTTCGACATCGTCATCTTCACCTTGCCCAGATCCTGCGACGCATCATGAGATAGACCCCACTCTCCGGTCTTCTTGTTCACAATCAGCGTCCAATTGTCAGGATCCGAGAGATCCACGAACAGCGTGTACGTCCCCGCCGGAACCGTCAGATCCCCCAGCGTGATATCGCCGTCCGTCATCAGCGTGGTGGCCTTGTTGGCGCCCGCGCGCCAGATCGGATACTGCGACCCGCCGGCCGTCGCAATCAGCCCATCCGTCCCCCAAACCTTCCCCTCGCGTCCCTTCACGCGCGGCGACGAGTACGTGATCGTCACGCTCTTGCCACCCACCTTTCCCGCCACCGTCTCCGGCGGACTGGCGGGGGCCTTCCCCTGCCCTCCACCCTGCGCAAATACCGTTCCCGCAGCCGCCAAAAGTGCAGTACAGACCAATAAACGCCTCATGCAATCCTCCTTGGATTCTGGGAAATCAAAGCCTCGTTGCCGGCATTGATTGTCGCACCGCCCCCTTCCGGGTGGAAACACCACTCGTCCCTTTCCCCGCCCGCTCCTCGCGGGCCGCCTGGACCTTGCTACCATTCAGTCGAGAGTTCAACATGTCGAACGTCGACAGCCCGCATTCACCCGGCGCCCGCTTCCGCGCCGCCCTCCAGCTCGAAAGGCCCCTCCAGGTCGCCGGCGCCATCAACGCCTACACCGCTCGCATGGCTGAAGCCACCGGCTTTCGCGCCCTCTACCTCTCCGGCGGAGGCGTCGCCGCCAACTCCCTTGGCCTCCCCGACCTCGGCATCAGCACCATGGAAGATGTCCTCACCGACGTCCGCCGCATCACCGACGCTTCCTCTCTCCCCCTCCTCGTCGACATCGACACCGGCTGGGGATCCGCCTTCAACATCGCCCGCACCATTCGCTCCATGATCAAGGCCGGCGCCGCCGCCGCGCACATCGAAGATCAGGTCGGCGCCAAGCGCTGCGGCCATCGCCCCGGCACAGAGCTCGTCCCCGCCGCCGAGATGGTCGACCGCATCAAGGCCGCCGTCGACGCCCGCACCGACCCCCACTTCGTCCTCATGGCTCGCACCGACGCCCTCGCCAATGAAGGCCTTGCCGCCGCCATCGATCGCGCCCAGGCCTACGTCGCCGCCGGCGCCGACATGATCTTCGCGGAGGCCGTCACCACCCTCGCCCAGTACACCCAGTTCCGCCAGGCCCTCGGCGTCCCCATCCTCGCCAACATCACCGAGTTCGGACAGACCCCCCTCTTCACCCGCGACGAACTCGCCGCCGCCGGCGTCGACATCGTCCTCTACTGCTGCGGAGCCTATCGAGCCATGAACGCCGCAGCCCTCAAGGTCTACCAGGCCATTCGCGCCGAGGGCACCCAGCGCTCCGTGGTCGACCTCATGCAGTCGCGCGCCGACCTCTACCGCTACCTCGACTACCACGCCTACGAAGCCAAGCTCGACGAGCTCTTCGCCCAGAACAGGAAGCCTGCCGAATGAGCACCGATCCCTTCATCAGCCACAAAATCCACTTCCTCGGCGAGCTGGAGGGCCCACCCGTGCAGGAGTTCAAACACCAGCTCTCCGCTTATCTCAGCTGCGAACACCAGATCCGCAAGGCCTTCCTCGTCCGCATCAACCGCGAGGAATCTCCCAAGCCCCGCCTCGCCCTCTGCCTTGTCGGCGAGCGCACCAACGCCATCGAGCTCGCCCGCACCGTCGGCGCCATCTTCAAAGAACTCTTCCCCGGAGCGGACAACATGGAGGTCGTCTTCCTCAACGACCCGCAGATCCGCGAGGTCACCCTCCTCGCCCAGCCTTTTTATGTGTCCGACGGCTCCGATCAATGCCGTCCAAATTGATATCCCACCTTCGTTGCTGGACACTCTTTCGCCGCATCCATTACGTTGATCCTCGCTGGAGCCCGCACGCATGAGCCAGACCGAGCCCGCCGCCTTCAAACCCAAGAAATCCGTCGCCCTCTCTGGAACCCCCGCCGGTAACACCGCCCTCTGCACCGTCGGGCACAGCGGCAACGACCTCCACTATCGCGGCTACGACATCCACGACCTCGCCCGTCACTGCGAGTTCGAAGAGGTCGCCTGGCTGCTCATCCACGGCAAGCTTCCCAACACTGTCGAGCTCACCGCCTACAAGACCTCGCTCGCCCAGGTCCGCAGCCTCCCCGCCGCCGTCAAGCAGGCTCTCGAACTCCTTCCGCCCACAGCCCATCCCATGGACGTCCTCCGCACCGGCGTCTCCGTCCTCGGCTGCGTGCGCCCGGAGGCCCTCGATCACAACGAGGAAGACGCGCGCGCCATCGCCGACTGCCTCCTCGCCTCCCTCGGCTCCATGCTCCTCTACTGGCACCACTACGCGCGCAACGGCCGCCGCATCGAGGTCGAAGCCGGCGAAAACTCCATCGCCGCCCACTTCCTCCACCTCCTCCATGGCCAGCCGCCCTCCGCCGAGTGGGTCGCCGCCATGCAAACCTCCCTCATCCTCTACGCCGAGCACGAGTTCAACGCCTCCACCTTCACCGCGCGCGTCATAGCCGGCACCGGCTCCGACATGTACTCCTGCATCACCGGCGCCATCGGCGCCCTCAAGGGCCCCAAGCACGGCGGCGCCAACGAGGTCGCCCTCGAGATCCAGAACCGCTACCCCACCCCGGGCGAAGCTGAACAGGACATCCGACGCCGCGTCGCCAATCGCGAGGTCATCATCGGCTTCGGCCATCCCGTCTACACCATCAGCGACCCCCGCAGCGACATCATCAAAGACGTCTCCCGCGAGCTCGCCGAGTCCGCCGGCGGCCTCACCCACTTCGAGATCGCCGCCCGCATCGAGGGCGTCATGTTCGAAACCAAGCGCATGTTCCCCAACCTCGACTGGTTCAGCGCCGTCGCCTACCACCAGATGGGCATCCCCATCGACCTCTTTACTCCCCTCTTCGTCATCGCCCGCACCGCCGGCTGGTCCGCCCACGTCCTCGAACAGCGCGCCGACGGCAAGATCATCCGCCCCTCCGCCCACTACACCGGACCCGAACCGCAAAAGTTCGTCCCCATCGAACAGCGCGATTAAGCGATACTCTCTTACAAAAGGATCCCGAAAAATATGACCCGCAAAAAATATGGTTCCGTCGCGGCCCTCGCTTTGCTCTGTGCCCTCATTACGCTTCCCTCAAGCTTTGCCCCAGCACAGTCCAAAGCCGAGCCGGCCAAATGCGAAAAGCCCACCGTCGTCGACGACCCCACCTATAAGCCCGGGCAGGTCTGGAGCTACAAAAACCGCCCCGGCGAGGATGCCTCCACCATCACTATCCTCAAGGTCGAAACCACCTCCAAAATGGGAACCATCGTCCACGTCCGCATCGACAAGTTCAACCTCGAAAACTGCAAGGGCAACAAGGGCGACTCCTCCATGGACCATGCCCCCTTCTCCCGCGTGGCCATCAACAAGAGCGTGGTCAAACTCCTGCGCACCGAAAAAGATGTCCCCGACTTCAGCGAAGGCTACAACGACTGGCTCTCGCACTGCGGGGGCATCTACACCATGCCCGTCGCCGAAGCCCTCACCCTCACCAACAAAACCATGAAGGATCACGGCTGCAACTGATGTCGTCCCATATCAGCAACAACTGTCCCCCCTTCGACCAGGTCCTCACCGACATCGCCGACTACGCCCTCGACTACCAGGTCACCAGCGACCTCGCGTACTCCACCGCCCGCGCCTGCCTCATCGACACCCTCGGCTGCGGCCTCGAGGCCCTCGAATACCCCGCCTGCACCAAGCTCCTCGGCCCCATCGTTCCCGGAACCGTCGTCCCCAACGGCGCGCGCGTCCCCGGCACCACCCATCAGCTCGATCCCGTCCAGGCCGCCTTCAACATCGGCGCCATCATCCGCTGGCTCGACTTCAACGACACCTGGCTCGCCGCCGAATGGGGACATCCCTCCGACAACCTCGGCGCCATCCTCGCCACCGCCGACTGGCTCTCCCGCACAGCCATTGCCGCAAACAAACCGCCACTCCTCATGCGCGATGTGCTGACCGCCATGATCAAGGCTCACGAGATCCAGGGCTGCCTCGCCCTCGAAAACTCCTTCAACAAGGTGGGCCTCGATCACGTCGTCCTCGTCAAAGTCGCTTCCACCGCCGTCGTCTGCAAGCTCCTCGGCCTCACCCGCGACCAGACCCTCAACGCGCTCTCCCTCGCCTGGGTCGACGGACAGTCCCTCCGCACCTATCGCCACGCCCCCAATACCGGGTCGCGCAAAAGCTGGGCCGCTGGCGACGCCACCTCCCGCGCCGTGCGCCTCGCCCTCATCGCCCAGGCCGGCGAGATGGGCTACCCCTCCGTCCTCACCGCCAAAACCTGGGGCTTCTACGACGTCTCCTTCCGCGGCAACGCATTCAAGTTCCAGCGCCCCTACGGCTCCTACGTCATGGAGAACGTCCTCTTCAAAATCAGCTTCCCCGCTGAGTTCCACGCCCAGACCGCCGTTGAAGCCGCCATGAAACTCCACGCCCGCCTCGCCCAGCGCAACCTCGATGCCTCTGCCATTGGCGAGATCACCGTCCGCACCCACGAGGCCTGCATCCGCATCATCGACAAGAAAGGCCCCCTCGCCAACCCCGCCGATCGCGACCACTGTGTCCAATACATGATCGCCGTCCCTCTCCTCTATGGCCGCCTTACCGCCGCCGACTACGAAGACTCCGTCGCATCCGACCCGCGTATCGACGCACTGCGCGCCCGCATCACCTGCATCGAAGAGCCGCAGTTCACCCGCGACTACCACGACCCCGACAAGCGTTCGATTGCGAACTCCCTCCGCGCCGTCCTCAACGACGGCACCATCCTCGAAGAAACCGTCGAATACCCCATCGGCCATCGCCGCCGCCGCGAAGAAGGCCTTCCTCTCCTCGTCGAGAAATTCAAGACCAACCTCCGCCGCCGCTTCCCCCAGGCACAGCAGGAGCGCATCCTCGCCGCCTCCCTCCATCCCCAACAACTCGACGCCATGCCCGTCCACGCCTACGTCGACCTCTATATCCCGTAGGCATCGCATTTGCGGAGTTTTTCATCGTGCGTTCACAAAAGCACCGCGGAACCCCGATTTAAAGTGAACTTGCAAATGATCCCCTGGCGCCTCGTCCTCCTTGCCATCCTTGGCACCATCGCGAATCCGGCACTCCTCCGCGCCCAGATGCCCTTCTACACCGACAACGCCGATGTCACCGACCTCGGCACCCTGCACATCGAGATCTACAACGAGTACGACGGGCTGCAGTCCGCCCAGTACCCCGATCTCCGCCAGAACACCGCCAACTTCAAGGTCAACTACGGCCTCCCCCGCGGCCTCGAGCTCGACTTCGATATCCCCTGGCTCGACATCTACCGCGCCCCCGGTGCTCAGGCCTCAAACGGCAACGGCGATGCCGACATGGGTATCAAGTGGAACTTCCGCAAGTCCACCACCCCGCTCAGGGTCCCCGCCCTCTCCGCCAGCCTCTACATCGAATTCCCCACCGGCAATGAAAAGCAGGAGCTCGGCTCCGGGCTCGCCGACTACTGGCTCAACTCCATCGCCGAAGAGCCCCTCTCCGACAAGACCCGCGTCAACGCCAACTTCGGATTCCTCTTCGCCGGCAACACCAGCACCGGCGTCCTCGGCACTCAGAACACCCGCGGGCACGTCTATACTGGCGGCCTCTCCGTCGCCCACGACTTCTCCCCCCGCGTCAGCCTCGGGATCGAGGCCTATGGCGCGATCGCCGACAAGAGCGCCCTCGGCAAAGACCAGCTTCAGGGCCTCGCCGGCGGCTCCTACCAACTCACGAAAACTACCGCCTTCACCTTCGCCCTCCTCGGCGGCAGCCACATCGCCGCTCCCCGGATCGGCGGTCAGATCGGCTTTGAAGTAGACTTTCCTCTGCGCCACGCCCCAAATCCAAGCCAACTCGGGCCATCCCCACTCTGGAGAATCCCATGACCTGCAAGCCGGAAATGCTCAAGAGCGTCCCCCTCTTCTCCTTGCTTGATGACGACGAGACCGCCGTCCTCGCCAGTCAGGTCGATGTCAAAACCTTCGCTGCCCGCGAGCGCATCTACAAGGCAGGAGAACCAGGCACCCACGCCTACGTCGTCGTCTCCGGCAAGGTCCGCATCACCACCATCGACGAAGACCAGCAGGACGTCGTCGTCGATGAGCCCGGCAAAGGCGAGTTCTTCGGCTTCGCCTCCATGCTCGAACAGACTCCCCACCACACCAGCGCCCTCGCCGAAGAGGAATGCGTCTGCCTCGAAGTCTCCCGCGACGACATCGCCACCCTCCTGCAGCGCAAGCCCATGGCCGGCATGGACCTCCTCACCACCCTCGGCCACCAGATCCACGTCACGCATCAACTGGTCCGCCTGCGCGCCGCCCGCAATCCCAACGAGGTCATCGAAAAGGAAATGACCTGGGGCGAACGCCTCGCCGACAAGGTGGCCTCCTTCGGTGGCTCCTGGACCTTCATCATTACCTTCTCCGTCGTCCTCACCGTCTACGCCAGCGTCAACGTCCTGCTCGACAAAAAGGCCTGGGACCCCTATCCCTTCATTCTCCTCAACCTCTTTCTCTCCATGCTCGCCGCCATCCAGGCCCCGGTCATCATGATGAGCCAGAACCGCCAGGATCTGAAAGACCGCCTCCGCGGCGAACTCGACTTCGACGTCAACCGCCGCGCCGAAGCCGAGATCCAGTCCCTCACCCGAAAAATCAACCTCCTCGACGAAAAATTCGACGACCTCTCCGCACTCCTTCGCGAGAAAAACAGCGTCACTCAACCCGTGCGCTGACGCGCTCTCCGGTTATTGAGGTCTCTCCGCCTGTTTCGCCCGTCGCGCCCGCTCCACCTGCCCGCTCCAGCGCCAGCGGTCGCACATGGCTCAACAACAGCCGCAGGAATTCATCGGGCTGCAGAAACGCCGCGAAGTGCCCGGCATCGGCAATCAGCGCGAAATGCTTCTCCGGCGCAACTACATCCTCGAAATAGGCCCGCGCCAGCGCCGGTGTGGTCAGCACATCGCACGCGCCCTGAAAGACAAAGAACGGAATCTCGAAGCGCACACCCTCCGTCCAGGCATCGAAACGCACCATCTCCCCCAGAAGCTCCTCCGTGCTGAAGTGCATTCCTTGCACAAAGGCCCGGATATCGCGAAGACTCCATCCCGGCGCATGCCACACAGCGTCCTTCAACAGTTTCATGGCCCTGCGGAAACCGGCCGCATCCGACCGCATCGTCCAGCGCGCCACCGCTTCGTAGTCCCTGGCGCTCCAGCGCGTCGGGTCAGCCCCCTTGCGCTCCATCTCCCGAACTCCCCGCATCGCGCGCTGCGCCCGCAGTCGCTCCACCACGGCCGCGTGGCCCTGCTCCCGTCGCCGCCTCATCCCCGTGTTCTGATCCACGCCCACATATGCGTAGAACAGCTCGGGACGCCGGCGCGCAACCCTCATCCCAAACGTCGTTCCCAGGGAACTGGCCAACAGCACGATCCGCTCTTTGCCTAGCCGCTTCCGCGCATACTCCGCCACCTCCTCCGCGTCCCGTGCAAGCTGCTCCAGGCTGAGCGGCCTGCATCCGGCAGCCCTATTCCGTCGATAGGTGCGGCCCCCGCCCCGCTGATCCCATTGCACAATCGTGAAGTGTTCCTCCCACCGGCGCATGTGCGGCGCAAACATCGTGTAGGAACTCCCCGGCCCTCCATGCAGCACAAGAAGCACAGGATTCTCCCGGTCCTCTCCGCGAATCCCAATCCATTGATCGATTCCCCCGATGCGCGCAAACCCCTCCTCCACAACGCCGCGCGGACTTCGGATCCCCATCTCCGCGCGTGTAGCCCGCTGGCGCGCGCTCCTCCGCAACAGCACCGTCAACGCCATCCCCACGCACGCAGCCAACACCAAACCCAGATACACCATCGTCAGTCAGCTCCTAATTGTGTATCATATACACAGTTCGCAGCGCCGCCGTCAACATCAGTAGACAATCCCGCCCATTACCCTCAGATCATGAAGAGCTCCAGAACTGGAAAAGGCCCTGATCCCTCCGCCAGACGAAGCGGGAAACCGGCTCGTGCTCGCGGTCCCAGGCCCGGCTACAGCCCCCTCGAAGTCGGAAAGGCTGCCATCCGCATCGCCGACAAGGAGGGCCTGGAGGCCGTCACCATGCAGCGGGTCGCGCGCGAGCTCGGCCTCACCACCATGGCCGTCTATCGCTACTTCCCCGGAAAAGCCGAACTGATGGCCGTCATGATCGACTCCGCGGGAGAATCCTCCCCCGCATTTCACGACTCTGCCCTTTCGTGGAACGATCGTATGCGCGCATGGGCGCGCAGCTGCGCCGCCATCTACCGCAACCACCCCTGGTTTCTCGAGGCCACTTCCATCCGCCGCACGCCCCTGGGTCCCAATGAGCTCTCCTGGATGGAGTCCGCCCTCGCCATCCTCACCGAGGCCGGACTGCCGCCCGCCAAGGCATACAACGCCTTCTTCGCCATCATTGGTCACGTCCGCGCCCATGCCATGTTCCACGCGATGGCACGGCTCGCAGTCTCCCCGCGTGAGGGAACACAGGACCTCGCCCACACCCTCCAGTCCCACCCCGCAACCTACCCCACCCTCTACGCCGCGCTCCAGGCCGGCGCCTTCCAGGCCGGCGCCGCCGAAGCCTTCGAATTCGGCCTCACCTGCATCCTCGACGGAATCGCCGTCCAGGTGCGCACCGCCTCGTCAGCCAATACCCCCACACTCCGGGAGCCCAAAACCCGGCGAGGGCCCGGCAAATAACCTGACCGACCCTCCGCCCATGGGTTATACTCCGGGTCGCAATCAACTAGTTTTTTCGGGAGGATTTTGGATGCGTCTCAATCGTTTGTTCCGGTTTGCCCTGCTCGCCCCTCTCGCGCTCGGCCTGCTGCTGGCCCCGGGAGCGCTCATCGCACAGGCAGGCGGCGACCAGCTCCTCAAGCCGGCCGACACCCAGAAGCTCTTCGCCGACAAGGTCTACTACAAAGGCCAGTCCGCCCCCACCCAGCTCCGCAACTCCGGCGGCGTCAAGTTCTCTGACGGCTCCTACGTCCTCGCCACCCTCGTCGACAACAGCGGCTACTCCAGCGACGTCCAGGCCAAGTACCAGGCCTACTTCATCACCGAGATCCCCCTCAAGATCGGCGGCCACGACCTCCCCGCCGGCATCTACGGCGTCGGCTTCGTCGCGGATAACAAGTTCATCGTCACCGACGTCGGCGCCCACGACCTCTTCACCGTCGACTCAACCACCGACGAAGCCATGAAGCGCCCCACCCCTCTCCAGGTCACTGCCGACCCCGCCGGCGGCTACCGCCTCTACTCCGGCCGCCGCTACGTCCCGTTCAACAAGTAAACGGATCTCCGTGCCCCGGCACAAAAGTCCCGTGCCCCGGCACAAAAGTCCCGTGCCCCGGCACAGAAGTCCCGTGCCCCGTCCTTGCGGCTTTTTTCTGCCGCAAGGGCGGGAAAGCAACAACCTCACCCCTCCGCAATCTGCCCCGCACGTCGCCCCCGTGCCCCGTCCTTGCGGCTTTTTCCTGCCGCAAGGGCGGGAAAGCAACAACCTCACCCGTCTTACTTCGCGCTCGCCGGCGGCACAATGCCGTTCATGCGCAGGTATTCCACCATCTGGCCGTAATGGTCGAACCCGTGAGCGGCGGCAAAACCGGCGATCGTCGTTCTCGTCGTGAGCCCGTCAACCGGCTTCACAGACACAAACGCATTCTCCGGCGTGATCGTCGCGATCGCCTTGTGCGCATACACAAACGATCCCTCCAGCGCAGCCACCGCTTCGTCCTTCGTGGTGATGGACCCGATCGCCTTCAAATCCCGGTCCGGCTTGATGCCGCTCCAGCCGAAAAAGAAGTAATTCGCCTCCGCCAGGTGCGTCACCTGCCCCACAAAGGTCCGAACCTTATCGAACTCCGTGGTCTGGCCCGCCGCAAAGATCCCCTGCGCCGGCGCAAAGCTGTACTTCTCCGCAGGCATCGCCTTGGCCGCCCCCACAACCTCCGATTCCATCATGGAGAGCAAACCATCCATCGCTTTTGCAGGGTCTTCCTTCGCGCCCACCGCCGGGGGAGATCCGCTCATCTGCCCCCGCATCTCCACACCGCTCATCGAGAGCACCGCAACCGCAAGAACCAGAGTGCCAATGCGCATCGTTTTTCCTCGATCGAAGTTTGATTCAAAAACGACTCCATCCTAGCAGCCCCTCGGCTTCCCTTGCCTCTCCCCCTCTGCAGTACCATCGTCTCCATGAAGCAAGTCGCTGCTCTTCTCGCCCTCGGAGCCTCCATGACCGCCAGCGCCGCCAATGCTCCCGCCACCCCCAAAGAGCAGTTCCTCAAACTCGCCGATGCCTACTTCGACCAGCTCTACTTCCCCTGCAATCCCACCCTGGGCACCTTCGTCGGATACCACCAGTACGACGCCCAGCTCGAAGACTTCTCCCGCAAGGCCATTGACGCCCAGGTCGCCGGGCTCAAAGACTTCGAAGCCCGCGTCTCCGCCATCCCCGCGGCCCCCCTCGGACCCTCCACCGGCGCCGATCGCGAGCTCGTCCTCGCCAGCATCCGCTCCACCCTCCTCACCCTCGAAACCATCCGCCCCTGGGAGAAAAATCCCGACACCTACTCCAGCGGCATCACCAACTCCGCCTTCGTCATCATGGAGCGTAAATTCGCCTCCCCCGACGACCGCCTCCGCTCCCTCATCGCCCGCGAAAAGCTCATGCCCTCCCGCCTCCAGCAGGCCCGCGCCAATCTCAAAAACCCGCCCCGCATCTATACCCAGATCGCCATCGACCAGCTCCCCGGCAACATCAGCTTCTTCCAGCACGACCTCCCCCTCGCCTTCGCCGACGCCAAAGACCCCGCCCTCGTCGCCGACTTCGCCAACACCAACGCCGCCGTCATCGCCGCCCTCAACGATTACCTCGCCTGGCTCAAGTCCGATCTGCTTCCCCAGTCCAACGGCGACTTCCGCATCGGCGCCGACGCCTTCTCCAAAAAACTCCTCTACGAGGAGATGGTCGACCTCCCCCTCGACCGCCTCCTCGCAATCGGCCGCGCCAATCTCCGCGAAAACCAGCAGCGCTTCATTGCCCTCGCCAAAAAGCTCGAGCCCAACAAGGACCCCAAGGACGTCCTCCTCCAACTCGGCGCCAATCACCCCGCGCCAGACCAGCTCCTGGCCACCTTCCGCGCTACCTTCGACAGCCTCATCGGCTTCATCAACTCCCACCACATCGTCACCATCCCCTCCACCGTCCGCCCCATCCTCGAAGAGACCCCGCCCTTCATGCGCGCCACCACCTTCGCCTCCATGGACACGCCCGGCCCCTTCGAAAAACACGCCACCGAGGCCTACTTCAACGTCACCCTCCCCGACCCCAAGATGACCCCCGCCGAGGTCGAGGACTACATGCATGCCTTCAACATCGGCACCGTCATCTCCACCGCCGTCCATGAAACCTATCCCGGACACTACGTGCAGTTCCTCTGGGTCCCGCAGGCCCCCAGCCGCGTCCGCAAGCTCCTCGGCGCCAACACCAACGCAGAAGGCTGGGCCCACTACTGCGAGCAGATGATGCTCGATGAGGGCTACGGCCAACCCGGATCCGGTGCCAAAGACCAGCACGAAGCCAGCCTTCTCCGCCTCGGCCAGCTCCAGGACGCCCTCCTCCGCGACGCCCGCTTCATCGTCGGCATCCAGATGCACACCGGTGCCATGACCTACGACCAGGCCATCGACTTCTTCCAGAAAGAGGGCTATCAGTCCAAAGAAACGGCGATCGTCGAAACCAAGCGCGGCACCAGCGATCCCACCTACCTCTACTACACCCTCGGCAAGCTCCAGATCCTCAAGCTCCGCGAAGACCTCAAAAAGAAACAGGGCGCCGCCTTCAGCCTGGAGAAGTTCCACAACGACTTCCTCCGCCAGGGCTTCCCCCCCATCAAAATCATCCGCGAAGCCATGCTCGGCGACACCTCCCCCACCCTCTAACCACAACGCTCCCCGCTCTCCTTCACCTTTTCACGTCTTCACTTCTTCACTTCTTCACCTTTTCACCTCTTCACTTCCTCACGTCTTCACTCGTTCACTTCTTCACTTTTTCACGGCACCCCCGCTATCACTCCGCCAGCAGCATCTAACCCAGCACCGGCGCTGTCCACTGTCCACTGTTCACTGTTCACTGTCCCCTGAGGAACTCATGACCCAGCCCGTCCGCACCGCCGTCTTCCCCGCCGGAGGCCTCGGCACCCGCTTTCTGCCCGCCACCAAAGTTGTGCCCAAAGAGATGCTCGCCCTCGTCGACAAGCCCATCATCCAGTACGGCGTCGAAGAGTGCCTCGCCTCCGGCATCGAGCACATCATCTTCGTGACCGGCCGCGGCAAGTCCGCCATGGAAGACCACTTCGACTTCAGCCCCGAGCTCGATGCCACCCTCGAACGCCGTGGCAAGAAAGAGCTCCTCGACGTCTCCCGACGCGTCGCCACCATGGCCCGCATCAGCTACGTCCGCCAGAAGGAACCCCTCGGCCTCGGCCACGCCGTCCTCTGCGCCAAACAACTGGTCGGCAATGAGCCCTTCGCCGTCGTGCTCCCCGACGATGTCATCGAAGCCCCCCGCCCCTGCATCGCACAGATGATCGACGTCTTCAGCCAGCACGGCGGCTCCGTCCTCGCCACCATGACCATCGAAGGCCCCGCCATCAGCGCCTATGGCGTGCTGGCAGGTTCAGCAGATTCGGCCAACCCCCGCCTCTACAACTGCACCGGCATGGTCGAAAAACCCAAACTCGCAGACGCTCCGTCCAAGCAGGCCATCATCGGCCGCTACATCCTCACGCCGCGCGTCTTCGAACTCCTCGAGACCACCAAACCCGGCGCCGGTGGCGAGATCCAGCTCACCGACGGCATCCTCGCCCTTCTCCAGCACGAAAAGGTCTACGGCTACACCTTCGAAGGCAAACGCTACGACGCCGGCGACAAGTTCGGCATGCTGCAAGCCACAGTAGAGTTCGCCCTCAACCGCCCCGAGTTCGCAGACAAATTCCGCGCCTACCTGAAGTCCCTGCCGCTCTGACCGCATCCCGCGGTGTGGCACGGCCGCCCCACGCCGCGTGCTTCCACTAAACTTCTTCCATGACGAATAGGACATCATATACGGCAAACACCCGCGGTATCGCGGTGAGCGTTGAGCCAACCTACCTTGAAGAGCGATCCTCTCCCGAGATTTCGGAGTATGTCTGGGCGTATCGGGTAGTCATCGAAAATCAGGGACGGGAGACCGTCCAGCTCTTGAGCCGCCACTGGATGATTTCGAACTCCCGCGGCGAATTGACCGAGGTCAAGGGACCCGGTGTTGTCGGGAACCAGCCCATCCTCAAGCCGGGCGAAAGCTTTGAATACACCAGCGGCGCGCCTCTCGACACGCCCTCCGGAATGATGGGCGGCGCGTACCAGATGGAGGCAGAAAGCGGAGAACGCTTCGACATCGAGATCCCGACGTTCTCCCTCGATCGCCCCAATCAAGGCGCAGTCCTCAATTAGCAAAGTATCGCGCGAGAACCACCGTGCACCTTCGTGGCCGGTTCCTGCTCCACCCCACCGGCACCATCCTCCGTTCCACCACAGAAGTGTCATGCCGAGCACAGCGAAGGACCCGCGGTTGCTCTTGCTTTTGCTCTCTCATGACCAGCCACAACAGCTCCGTGCCCCGTCCTTGCGAGAGGCCTCTGGTCGCAAGGGCGGGAAACCACGAAAGCCGGTTCCTGCTCCACCCCACCGGCACCACCCTCCGTTCCACCACAGAAGTGTCATGCCCAGCGCAGCGAAGGACCCGCGGTCGCTCTTGCTTTTGCTCTCTCATGACCAGCCACAACAGCTCCGTGCCCCGTCCTTGCGAGAGGCCTCTGGTCGCAAGGGCGGGAAACCACGAAAGCCGATTCCTGCTCCACCCCACCGGCGCCATCCTCCGTTCCACCACACAAGTGTCATGCCGAGCGCAGCGAAGGACCCACAGCCGTGTCATTCCGCAGCAGCGCGGAGCGGTGCGGAGGAATCCGCAGTTCTCCCACAGCTGTGTCATTCCGCAGCAGCGCGGAGCGGTGCGGAGGAATTCGTGGTTCTCCCACAGCCGTGTCATTCCGCAGCAGCGCGGAGCGGTGCGGAGGAATCCGCAGTTCTCCCACAGCGGTGTCATTCCGCACCAGCGCGGAGCGGTGCGGAGGAATCCGCAGTTCTCCCACAGCGGCGTCATTCCGCAGCAGCGCGGAGCGGTGCGGAGGAATCCCTGGTTCTCCTACAGCCGTGTCATTCCGCAGCAGCGCGGAGCAAGACCGCAGTTCTCCCACAGCCGTGTCATTCCGCAGCAGCGCGGAGCGGTGCGGAGGAATCCGCAGTTGCTTTTGCTTTTGTTCTTTGCGGCGCCCAGTACGGCCGTGTCCCATCCAAGCTTCACTCGGGCGAGATTGGAAAACCGCCCCGCGCTCGTGCACCCCGCCTCGTGTTCCTGAGCGCAGCAACCCGAGCCCGGGAGTGGGGCGCCCCAGGTCTCAATCTTGAGACCAGTTCGCTCTCCCACCGCACTCTCATCCCGTAGCAGTGGTCTCTCACTGAACAGCCACACGCCGGCCCACCCTCCCCTGAGCGCTGTCATCCCGCGGCGAAACGAAGGGGCATACCGGAAACTTGCCAAAGAGCTCGACAGCCGATTCGAGCAAGACCGCAGTTCTCCCACAGCCGTGTCATTCCGCAGCAGCGCGGAGCGGTGCGGAGGAATCCGCAGTTGCTCTTGCTTTTGTTCTTTGCGGCGCCCAGTACGGCCGTGTCCCATCCAAGCTTCACTCGGGCGAGATTGGAAAACCGCACCCCGCTCGTGTTCCCGAGCGCAGCGACCCGAGCCCGAGGGTGGGGCCCCTGAAGGACGTTCTTTCGACGAATCTGACCAATGGCGGGAGACGGGTTCTTCAAGCCCCTGGAATTGTCCCGCTTGACGAGTTCTCTGGAACCGACTCCGCCATCGCCAATCAGGAGAAGGGATTTCAACTCCGAGCGCGTCATCCCAATCGAATCATTGTTTTCACCCATCAACTCTTCGCGCACCGCTCCCCCTTCGCCCCTCAGTCCCTATTCCCTATTCCCTATTCCCTATTCCCTATTCCCTCATAATGTTCCTTGGAGGAACTCCATGGCCCTCACCGAATCCACCATGCTCGAGCTCGGCACCACCGCACCTGACTTCTCCCTCCCCGACGTCGTCTCCGGCAACACCGTCAGCTTCCGCGATCTCACCGGCAAGCCCCTGCTCGTCCTCTTCCTCTGCACCCACTGCCCCTACGTCAAGCACATCGAAAAGGGCATCGCCCAGCTCGGGAAGGACTACGCCTCCAAGCCCCTCCACATCGTCGCCATCAGCTCCAACGACGCCGACAACTACCCCGATGACAGCCCCGCCGGCCTCCGCGCCCAGGCCCAGCGCCTCGGCTTCACCTTCCCCTACCTCTACGATGAGACCCAGCAGGTCGCCCGCACCTACCACGCCGCCTGCACCCCCGATATCTACCTCTTTGATAAGGACCACCGCCTCGCCTACCGCGGCCAGTTCGACGCCAGCCGCCCCGGCAACAACGTCCCCGTCACCGGCTCCGACCTGCGCGCCGCCCTCGACGCCGTCCTCGCCGGCAAACCCGTCCCCGCCGACCAGCGCCCCAGCATCGGCTGCAACATCAAATGGCGTTAGTCCACAAGTCCATCCCATCGGCGCCGGTCTCGCTGATCCCGGTGCACCTCCCATGGCTGAGCGAATCGGCGCGCCATCTGCACACCACCTGCGCCGTAGGCGCAAGGGACATGAGCCCCGCGCTTCAGCGTGGGGCGGGGTCCCGTCTCGAGGCCCGGAAGTCCCGTAGGGACGACACCCAAAACCGCACCATTCCGGCGGATCCGGTTGCCGCCCCCCCGCGCTAATCGACCCTCCGCGCCCTGCGGCCGTGGAACACGGAAACAACATTAACCCCCACAACCCACGGTCCTTGCAGGCTTGGCGGTTCCTCACTATCACACAAACAGTCCAATTTGGGTTTTTACTACAAATGCAGTATGTTTTAACCGCACCTAAATCAGTCCTGTATTCACCTTGTCTTCGCCTCGCTCGCTCCCTCTTCTCCGCCGCGTCGCTCTTCCCCTCCACGCCTCCTCCCGCCTGCCCGCTCCTGCCCCGCGCGAAATCCTGTCAAGCCCCCGCTCTGTGGAAATCGCTGCAGCCTCCAGAAAACAAAACGAAAAAACTTGAAAATAGTTTGGAGGTTAATTCTGCGAACCTGCCATACTGGTATCAGAGATCGACAAAGGCCCGCCGAAGCGGGCTTTTTGCTTTTGAGCGTCAGTTAACGTCAACAGAGACAACTGGAAACGAGCCAAACTGGGACAGCCGCGGGGTCCGCCGGTTCCTTCCAGACCCTCAAAACACAGCACTTCTCCCGCGGAAGCCGTCGGGCCCCGACGCAGGGGTATCGGAATGCTTGCTTGGCCTCTGCGGGTGATTTAACTCACATTCAGCACCAAGTAGCCCCTAATGCGCTCATCCGGAAGGGCTTGCTCGTTTTTATTTGTGTGCGCGCGCCTCAACGCCCATACGTGAAGGAGCCGCACAGGTCGGGGGAGTTGTTCAGCGCCTCGAAGGTGAACACCGGCGGCTTGGGGTTGGAGAAGAAGGCCAGGCGCAGCTTCCGGCCCTGGACGTAAGTTGCCATCCACTCCACCTCTTCGCTGCCGCACAGGGTGTTCTTGTGCAGAAATCGCTGGTTGGCCGCGATCCCCAGGCGGTAGAGGTGCCCGGCGCCCCCGGCCTCGGCGTCGAAGGCCGCGCTCGCCTCCTCCGGCTTCAGCTCGCGGATCTGTGCGATGGGAAAGTTCACCAGCGCTATGCCGATCTTGTTTTCGGAGAAGATCACGTCGCCGGTGATGGCCTTGGCGTTGGAGCTTTCGGCCGTCCAGGCCCCCTTCTCCTGGGCGGCGAGGAGGAGCGGGCTGGCAAGCAGGAGCGCGGAAACCAGAAGAGACCTCATGGGTTGAGGATAGCCGCTGGCGGGTTTGCCGGAAATTCATGACGGTTTTCGGCCTAAATGCGTCTGAAATGGAGGGTGAGGTGGCGCATGAGCGTGGCACGGAGGTTACGGAGGCCGGGGCGGATCTTCCGCCAGGCGCGGATGATCGCGCGGGCGATGCAGTCGCGGGGGCACCCGATCCTGGCGCACATCATCCCGGTGCGCCGCTGCAACCTGTCGTGTGGGTACTGCAACGAGTACGACAAGGTGTCGCAGCCGGTGGCAACCGAGGTGATGGCGGGGCGGATCGACCGGCTGGCGGAGCTGGGGACGGAGATCATCACCTTCAGCGGCGGGGAGCCCCTGCTGCATCCGGATCTCGATGACCTGATTCGGCGCATCCGGAGGCACGGGCGGATTGCCACGCTGATCACCAATGGCTACCTGCTGAGCGTGGAGCGGATCCGGCTGCTGAACCGAGCGGGGCTCGAGCATCTGCAGATCAGCATCGACAACGTGCAGCCCGACGAGGTCTCAAAGAAGAGCCTGAAGGTCCTGGACAAGAAGCTGGAGTGGCTGGCGGAGCATGCGGCGTTCGACGTGAGCATCAACTCGGTGGTGGGCGCGGGGGTGAAGCATCCGGAAGACGCGCTGGCGATTACGCGGCGGGCGCTGGAGTTGGGGTTCGATACGACGGTGGGAACGATCCACGACCACAAGGGGCAGCTCAAGGCACTGCCCGATGCGGATCGCGCGGTCTACGACCAGATCCAGCGGGAGCGCAAGCCGGGGATGTGGGCGTTCGCGTATGACAACCTCTTCCAGAAGAATCTGACGGCGGGGATGGCGAACGAGTGGCAGTGCCGGGCGGGAAGCCGGTACCTCTACGTGTGCGAGGACGGGTTAGTGCACTACTGCAGCCAGCAGCGCGGATATCCCGCGATTCCGCTGGAGCGATATGGAGCCGAGGAGTTGGAGCGGGAGTACTGGACGAAGAAGGCGTGCGCGCCGTTCTGCACAGTGAGCTGCGTGCACCGGGTGGCGATGATCGACCTGATGCGCGAGGAACCGCGGCGGGCGCTCAAGGAGTTCTTTCCGGCGGGGATGCCGGCGCCGGTTCGGATGCTCTCGAACCTCTTCCTGCCCGCGGAGACGGGCAAGCCTCAGGGGTGGGCGACGAGAGTGACGGCGGGCGCGGTGAAGAGGGTGCTGGGGATCAGGTGATAGTGCCAGGCGGCGTAGACGAGGATGGCGAGCGCCGCGCCCAGGATGACGTCTAGCGCGTAGTGATAGCGGCCGACGACGGCCGCAACGGCGATCCAAAATGCGATGAAGATGCCGATGTATCCGGCTACGGGCAGGTAGTGGCGGAGCACGAGCGCCACGGCCAGCGCGGAGGCGACGTGCGCGCTGGGGAAGGATATGGCGTGGATGCTGCCGTGCTGGAGGATCCAGAGATTGAGGAGGCGGCTCTTGGAGCGGCGGGGGCCGGACTCGAGATCGCGGGGTGGAAGCGCGGGAAAGAAGGGCGTAAGGGCGTAGCAAACGTAGGTGGGAACGAGGACCACGAACCAGAAGGTATCGGCGTACCGCTGAAGGCCGGCGCTGTAGAGGACGGCGAGGCCGAGGGGGACCAGAGGGTAGCAGAGGGCGTAGGCCCACTCGATGGAGAGGCGAATCCAGGTGGGCGTGCGGGACTGGCCGGCGAGGCGGAAGATGCGGCGGTCGGAGGCGAGGAGCCAGGCCTGGAAGCGGGTGTTGGGCGCGGTGAAGAACTGGCCGGTCTGCCAGTAAGGAATGAGGGTGAGGGGGGCGGGAAGCCAATCGCGGAGGATGGATTCCGTGGTGGGATCGAGAACGAACGCGGCGACGCGGACGAGCGCAATGGCGGCGACGGCGATGAGCGCGAGCAGGGTGACCGCGGTGCGCCGCCGGTCCGAGATGGGGAAGAGCCACGCGGCGAGCGCGAGGATGACGGCGAAGCCGGCCTGGATGATCTCAGCGAGACGCATTGGACTGCCTTGACACAGGAGGCGGGCGAAACAATCCCCTCTCCACAGTATTGGACGCAGCGGACGGGGTGGTGAATGGAAGGTTAAGAGAACAGGGATGCGATGCCGCCTGGGCCGGCCTGCGCCGGCGCTCTCCTTGACGAGAAAGGAGAGAGCGGCGTACTCTCCTTTTCCAGATAGGAGAGGGCGTGACGAAGACCGTGGATTTGCCGCAGGGCACACTGGAGATGCTGATCCTGAAGGCGGTGTCGCTGGGGCCACTGCATGGCTACGGCATTCTGCTGCGCATTCAGCAGATCTCGGGGGAACGTCTCGAGATCCTGCAGGGATCGTTCTACACCGCAATCTACCGGCTGGAGCGGCAGGGGTGGATCGAGGGGGAGTGGGGGGAATCGGACAACAATCGCCGGGCGCGTTTCTACTCGCTGACGGCAGCGGGCAAGCGCCATCTGAAGGCGGAGACGGCGAAGTGGGCGGACATGGCGGCGGTGGTGGCCGGCATTCTGAATGCGCGGGCGGATGAGATATGAGCGTCCTGGGCGGGATGCGCAAACGCCTGCGGTCGTGGATGCCGCGCGCCGCGGCCGACGTGGACGAAGAGTTTCGTTCGACCCTGGAGGCGTATGCGCAGGATCTGATGGGGCGGGGGATGCCCGCGGAGGAGGCGCGCCGCAAGGCCCGCATCGATCTCGGGCGGCCGGACGCTCAACATGAGAGATACCGCGATGCGCTTGGTTTGCGCCTTTTCGATGAGTTGAGCGGAGACTTTCGCTACGGCGTTCGCGCGATCCGCCGCAACCCGGGGTTCGCGGCGGTGGCGGTAGTCTCGCTGGCGCTTGGGATCGGGGCCACCACGGCCATGTTTTCACTGATCTACGCTGTCCTGCTGCATCCGTTTCCGTACGCCGGAGCGGACCGGATCATGAATCCGGTGATCGTGAACGAACAGCATCCGGATCAGCCGCAGTGGTTCCCGCTGACTGAGGCACAGTTCCAAGTGATGCGGCAGGCGGGACCCATCAATTCCCTGCTCGGGTTCAACAATTCGCACATGGAGATGACCGGGAGCGGACTGCCGGAGGCTGTGTTCGGCGTGTACCTGACCGAGAACGCGGGGAGTTTCTTTGGCGTGCGGCCGCTGCTGGGCCGCAACCTGGAGCCGTCGGATGGGGAGAACGGCGGCCATGCGGTGGTTGTGCTCAACTACCGCTTCTGGCAGCGCCGGTTCAGCGGCGACCCGCAGGTTGTGGGGCAAACGCTGGAGCTCGATCACGCCGCTTATACGGTGATCGGGGTGATGCCGCGAAGCTTCGCATTCAACAACACCACCGGGGTGGGCGACGTGTACCTGCCGAGCAGCCGGATGCGCGCGGTGGCCCGCGTTCCTTACATGGCCTATATACCGTGGATCAAGCTGAAGCGGGATGTGACTCTTGCGCAGGCTGACGCGGCGCTGGAGCCGCTGGTGCGGCAGTTTGCCAAGGAACATCCCGAGCGGTATCCGGATCACTGGCATCTTGCGCTGCAGCCTCTCGTGGTTCCCTACGAGCAGCAGACGGGGAAGGCTCTGATGCTTCTTCTGGCGGGCGTGGTGCTTCTGCTGATCATCGGGTGCGTCAACTGCTCGGTTCTTTTGCTGGCGCGCGGCAGCACCCGGCAGCAGGAGCTGGCGGTCCGGCTGGCGATCGGCGCGAGCCGCTGGCGCATCGTCCGTCAATTGCTGGTGGAATCGGTTGTGATCTCCTGCGCGGGCGCGCTGGTGGGGGTGGGGGCGTCGCACTGGCTGGCGAAGGTGCCGCTCCTGCTTTCGCCGGATTCGTTTCCGCCGGAGTCGGAGATCCGCGTGAACGCTCCCATGCTGGTGTTTTCGGTGGCGCTTGCGATCGCCTGCGGAGTCGTCTCCGGCCTGGCGCCGGCGCTGCGGCTTGCGTGGCGCGGCTCTGAGGGCGCGCTTTCTCCGCGGAGGGCCGGGGTGACGGCTTGGCACAGCACGCGCCGGTGGAGTGTTCTGATTGCCGCGCAGGTGGCGCTCACGCTGGTTCTGATGGGCACGGCGGGAACCGCCATCCGCAGCTTTTTGCAGCTGACGCGCGAGCCGTTGGGCTACGATCCGGAAGACGTGATGAGCCTGGGGATCATGCTGCATGTGCATGATCCGGGGGAGTGGGGACGGCGCATTCAACTGCACGATGTGCGCGCGGCCTATATCGAGAAGATCCGAGCGAGTATCGCATCCGTGCCCGGTGTGACGGAGGCGGCGGTGAGCACCGATGCGACCCCGCCGTACGCGGGCGCGGCGAGCACCTTCGAGTTGGACGGAGAACCCGCTCGCGAGCAGCCGCAGGCCCGGGTGCTGCTGACGGGACCGCAATACTTTGCCGCGCTTCGCATTCCGCTGATTGAGGGACGCATGTGGAGCGCGGATGAAAACGCGCGCGGCGATTTTGTGGCGGTTGTGAATCGAGCGTTCGCGGCGCGCTACCTTGCGCAAGGGAGCACGCTGGGACGGCGAGTGCGTGTTCCCGGGCTCACGACGCAGAACCGCTTTGCTTCGGCATCGGCACAGAGCGCGGGCTGGCGGACGATACTCGGCGTGGTGGGAGACGCGCGCAATGATGGGCTGGATCGTCCGGCGGTCCCTGCCCTCTACGTTCCCTACACCGCCCTGATGCAGCCATACGAGCAGTTCCTCGTGCGTACGCAGGGCGATCCGCGCACCTATCTACATTCCATTCGCGCGGCGATCGCCTCCGTGGCGGCCGATCAGGAGGTCTCGCGGGGAGCAGCGCCGTTGCGTGAGGACATCGAGCGCGATGCGCAGTACAGCCGGCAGCGCCTGTTTTCGATTCTCTTCGGTGCGTACTCGGCGATGGCGCTGGGGCTGGCCCTGGTGGGGATCTTCAGCGTGGTGGCGTACAGCGTGGCGCAGCGCACAGTGGAGTTCGGGCTGCGCATGGCGCTGGGCGCACCGCGCCGGCATGTGTTGTGGATCGCGGGGCGCATCGCGCTGGCGAGCGCGGTGGCGGGGATTGCGCTCGGTCTGGGGTGCGACGGCTTTCTTGGCGCGGTCCTGGCGCACTGGATGCAGAACGCGTTTGCCGCAGACACGCTGCTGGCGGCCGCCGGGCTGCTGGCAATTTGCGCGCTGACGGCTTGCCTGTTGCCCGCACGCCATGCCATTGCGGTGCAGCCCGCCGAGGCTCTCCGCAACGAGTAGACGGAAACAATTCGCGGTCAGGATGCGGGGCGGCAGGAGTTGGCGGGGAGATTGGCGAAGTCTGGGACGCGGATGCGGAGGGCCTGATCGGGGGTGACGCGGATGTTGCCGGCGACCATCTGGCACCAGTAGCGGCGCAGGTAAAAGTCGAAGGGATCGGCAGGGGTGGAGTCGATCATCATCAGGTCGGCGTTGTCCATCTCTTCGCGGCCGTAGCGGATGGAGCCGCCGCGGATGGCGATGTAGTTGCGGGCGTGCGTGTCTGCGGATGGAGGAAGGCCTTTGCCGAAGGTGAGGAGGATGGCGGCGCCGGAGACCTGAACGCCGGTGATCTGGCCGCGGACCTGGGGCGGGGGGAACGCGGTTTGCGGATCGATGAGGAAGGCGTCGCCATCGACGGACATGCCCTTGAGGCCTTTCTGGCTGACGAGATCCTCCATGGTGATGCCGAAGGTGTCGAGGAGGCCTTTGACAGGAAGGTGCGCGGCCTTGACCTGGCGGAGATCGATGCGAATGCGGTTGTCGCGGGTGAGGCCGAGCGCGGCGGCGGCGTGGAACGGAAGGGGGATGCCCTTCTTCATGGTTCCGTCGATGACGAGCTGATTGCCGGCGGTGGCGATGCGCACGCTCTTGATTTGCGCGCGCGGCGAACTGAGGAGCCAGGAGTTCATGAGTGCCGCGAGCTGCGCGGTGGTCATGCGGATCTGGGCCGCATCGGTAGCGATGACGAAGGAATCGGGTTCATTGAAGCTGGGAACGGCGTGGCCTTGCGTGGGTACGAGCGAGCCGCTGAGGCGGATGACATTGATGCTGAGATCGGGCGAGTAGCGGAAGAGGACGTTAGCAACGTCGACGTGCGGGACGTTCTGCGGATGTACGGCGGCCTGCTGGCGCGGGGTTTGCGCGAGGGCTGGAGTGAGAAGAAGGAGAACGATGCTGCGTGTCGCGCGGAGTAGAGGCATGCCGGGTTTCAAGAGGTTCCGATCCTGAAGAGTTGGAGGAGATTCCTTCGTCCGGGGTTGGCAGTGCGAGGTTTTGCGCGGGGGTTGCAGCGGATCGGAAAAAAGCGGGCGGGAATATCCCACGGTTGGGGAAGGGGCGGCAACGGAGGAGGAATTTTCCGGGGAAGCGGATCATGGTCTTCTCTTAGACAAGCAAAGCCATTCAGAACAGGTTCGGGGCGCCACCTGCCGCTAAGACATGAGGGCAGTGAAGTTAGGCGAGTCTGGCTGGGGAGTGCGCGGGCCGCGGCGGAACTTCCGTGGCGGAGATGGGTTTCTATCAATGTAGTTGGCAAGACCGGAGGTCGTGATGAGCATTGAAGGAAGCACATTTTGCGATGTATGCGGAGGGGCGATCTCGCGCGACGATCTGACCGCTGTGAAGATGGAGCGGGAGGGTCACATGGTTCTGTTCCATTTCCACAACCGGCATGAGGCAGATTGTCTGGGGCAGAAGCTGATGGAGCTGGATGAGAAGTACGCCAACGCGGCGCAGGGCGCCAGCGAGTCGATGGCGGCATAAAGATCAGGAAACCGTCCGCTGCGCGGGCGCGTTTCGGATAACGGCGCAGCAAGCAGCGTCGTGGAACCCGGGTCCCAAACGGTTGGGACCTGGGAACCCAATCAAAAGCATGAAACAGCGCAGCTCCTGCGCTGACCTCCCGGCGACAATTCAGCTGATACAAGCGCCGATGCAACGGGGGCTGCTCTTTCGGGCGCACGTTTTCGCTTTGCTCAAGACACCCGCAGTCATGGATGGCGCTTTGCGGTACGCGCAACTTCAAGTACAACTGCGGATCCCTCCGCTACGCTGCGGGATGACACCTCTTTGGAGGAACGGGCTTGGGGATGCGGAAGGAAGCTGCGCTCGGAGACAACCACGGATTCTTCGCTGCGCTCAGAAGAGGCCGGGCTGGCGGCCGGGCATGCTGATGCCGAAGTGTTCGTAGGCGAGGCGTGTGGCGACGCGCCCGCGCGGGGTGCGGTCGAGGAAGCCGATCTGGATGAGGAAGGGCTCGTAGACCTCTTCGAGGGCGTCTTCTTCTTCGGCGAGGGTGGCGGCGAGGGTGCCGAGGCCGACGGGTCCGCCGTCGTATTTCTGCATGATGGTGAGGAGGAGGCGGCGATCGACTTCGTCGAAGCCGTGGGCGTCGACCTCGAGCATGGTGAGGGCGGCGTTGGCGATGGGGCGGTCGATGGAGCCGGTGCCGCGGACCTGGGCGTAGTCGCGGACGCGGCGGAGGAGGCGGTTGGCGATGCGGGGGGTGCCGCGGGAGCGGAGGGCGATTTCCGCGGCGCCGTCGGGGTCGATGGGGACGCCGAGGACTTCAGCGGAGCGCTGGACGATGATGCGGAGGTCGTCTTCGGTGTAGAACTCGAGGCGCAGGAGGATGCCGAAGCGGGAGCGGAGGGGCGAGGAGAGCAGGCCGGGGCGGGTGGTGGCGCCGATGAAGGTGAAGGGGCGGATGTCCATCACGTGGGTGCGGGCAGCGGGGCCCTGGCCGATGATGATGTCGAGCTTGTAATCCTCGAGGGCGGTGTAGAGCTTCTCTTCGAGGACGGGCTGCATGCGGTGGATCTCGTCGAGGAAGAGGACCTGGCGCTCGCGGAGGTTGGTGAGGATGGCGGTGAGGTCGCCCTGGATCTGGAGGGCGGGGCCGGAGGTCTGCTGGAAGGCGACATCGAGCTCGTTGGCAATGATGGTGGCGAGGGTGGTCTTGCCGAGGCCGGGGGGGCCGAAGAGGAGGACGTGGTCGAGGGCTTCGCCGCGGGATTTGGCGGCTTCGAGGGCGATGGCGAGCTGCTCCTTGGCTTTGGGCTGTCCGATGAACTCGCGGAGCCAGCGGGGGCGCAGCTTGAGCTCGAAGTTCTGCTCTTCCTCGGCGCGGGAGGCGCTGACGAGGCGGTCGGGGGCGTTGTCGCGGATGGCCACTGAGGAGAAGTTTAGCAAGGCGCCGGGTGAGCGCGGCGTCCTGAGCCGCCTGATGAACGGAAACTGAGGGACCGATACCCGACATCAACAAGGGATAAAAGGGCCTGCAGGCTGGAAACTGGCGTAGCCAGAGGGGAAAACTGCGCGTATACGGGAGTGCACACTCCCCGGACAAGTTCTTCGATTGACGGCCGTTAAGTAATGTTTCTGCGGGGTTCGAGCCTATTTGATCTATGGCAAGTTACTTGCAAAGTAGGAAGTACCAATCGGGGATAGAAACGCGCGGAGGGGGCCCGGAGTGTGGCGCGCCTGACCGCGCGATAGATTATTCGCCCCAACCGAAACGCCCGTTTACTGACGGAGCGGGGCACGATAAAGGAGCTTTTCGATGGTCAACGTTGTGGGTCCGGACCGTAACGGGTTGCGTGCGATCGCGCTATGTGCGCTGGCGCTTTGTGTACTGGGATTCCTGCTGGGGTGTTCGGCATCGCAGGTGGACACGCTGGCGGTTTCCCCGACGACGCAATCGCTTGCGGTGGGACAGACGGCGCAGTTTTCCGCGACGGGGACTATCGGCCACGGGCAACATCCCTCGAGTAATCAGAATGTCACCAGCGCGGTGAGCTGGACATCGAGCGCGCCGGCGGTGGCAACGATCAGCGCGAGCGGCATGGCGACAGCGGTCTCGCCGGGGACGACAACGATCACGGCGAGCATGGCAGGATTCGGCGGAACGATCTCAACGACGGCCACGGTGACGGTAACGGGCACGACGGGCAGCGCCGGCGGAAACATCGTTTCGGTGGCGGTGATTCCGGGATCGCAATCGGTTGCAGCGCCGAATCAGACGACGCAGTTTATCGCCGTGGGGACCAACTCCGCAGGTGGCACGGTAAATGTGACGAACCAGGTGGCGTGGACCTCGAGCAGCACACAGATTGCGACCATCGGAGCATCAACAGGATTGGCCACCTCGGTGAGCAAGGGCTCTACGACGATCTCCGCCATCTTCGTCAATAGCGACAAGACGGTGGCAACCGGTACGGCGACCTTCACCGTATCCGGCGGTGCGGCGGAGCAGATTACGGCGCTCACGGTGAATCCCAACGCGGAGACGCTGTCGGCGAGCCAGCAGGGGCAGCTGATTGCGATTGGAACCGCGGGCAGCACCGGACTGCAGGAGGATGTGACCAGTTCCCCGCAGACGACGTGGAGTTCCAGCATTCCGTCGGTGGCGAGTGTGAGCAGTTCGGGCCAAGTGACGGGAGTGAGCCCGGGCAGTTCGTTGATCACGGCAGAGTGGAAGAACACGGATGGCAGCGTGGTATCAGCAACTGCGACGGTGACCGTGAGCGCTACCACCGCACCGGAACCGCTGCTGTCTCTCACGATCATTCCCAGCACGATCACGGTGGGCAATCTACAGGGCACTGGCAACTTCATGGCGATCGGAACATTTTCGACGGCGCCGACGGTGCGGGATCTCACGAACTCGGTGAAGTGGATTTCCTCAGCGCCGAATGTGTTCCCGGTGAACACGAACGGAAGTGGCACCAACCAGGGAGCGCCCGGCGGAATTGTGACGGCCTACGGAAACGGCGGAGCGGTGATTATCGCCGAAGCGACGGATCCGACGACAGGATCAATTCAGACCGCGACGGCCACATTCAATTGCCCGCTGGTTTTGCCGAATCCGCCGACCACGGCGGGGTCCTGCTTCCCGGGATCGCAGGCCTCGGCTCTGCTGTCGACGGTGACGGTGTACAACGAAGGCCTGAACACAACGAACTGGCTGGTAACCGCTCCGTCTGCGACGGGCACGCAGGACGTGCTGCATTGCGGGCCGGGATGGACGGGAGCGGGTGGGTCGGTGTGCGTGGCGACTTATCCGATCGGGACAACGCTGACGTTGACGGCTCCGGCGCAATCGGGGGTGTCGTTCGGCGGGTGGTCAGACAACTGCACGCCCAGCCCCAACCCAGCATCGCAGGCAGGACCAAACCAGTGCACGATGATCTTGACCGACACCAATGTGACGGTGGGGGCAATTTTCAACTAGAGCTACACTAGACGGGCATACATTAGGGGGGAACGGGAGCCGCTCGCAGGGGAGCGGCTCTCGTTTTTACGCGGGATCAAGAGATCGAATCCGATGTAAGACTGATGAGTCCCGCCACCAGCTTGTAATGGAGTCCGTGGAACGGAATCGCGGCGAGGCTGACGGTGAGCAACACGAGAGCGGCGTCGAGTCACAGCTCAGTCAATTCTCGCATCCTGTTTCCTCTATGAAGGCACGTTGACCCGAGGCCAGTAGCGGAAGTTGCGGAAGGTGGCCTGTCCCTGGCCGGCGGCGAAGAGCGCGGGACGGAGGTCGAGGAACCCGCCGAGCACGTTGTGCTGCATGCCCGAGACCTCGGCGGACTCTTCGGTCTTCTTCCAGGGTTGGCCGGGAAGCTTGTAGTAGAAGTCGACCTCCTGGTCGTCGTTGACGATGCGGAGGGTGGCGCGGGTCGCACCCTTGTGATAGCGGCTGGCGATGTATCCGTTGGCGACGCGGACGCCAATGCCAGCGTCTTCAAGGAGGATGCCGGTGGTGTGTTCGGGGTCGTAGAAGAGGAGCAGGCCGGAGGAGCAGCCGGGGGCGATCTCGATGTCGGCTTCGACGGTGTAGGAGTGGCCGCCGACGGGTGTAGTGAGGGCGGGGCTGTGGGCGATGCCGTCGCCTTTGGCCTGGAGGACGAGCGCGCCATTTCCGGTGGTAAAACGAGCGGGGTCGAACTCGTGCCAGAAGCCCCAGTGGAGGCCGAACGTGGGGCTGGTGAAGTCGTCGGAGGGGTCGAGCGCGGGCTGCTGGGATGAGCCGGGAACGGGGAGCGGGAGGGGGCCGGCGGTATGGGCGCCGGCGGGGAGGCGGAACCAGCCATCGGGCGTCCACTCGATGGGGAGCAGGAGAAGCTGGCGGCCGAGAGCGCGGTAGCCGTTCTCGTAGGAGTGGACGGTCATGTACCAGCGGCCGTCAGGGGTGTCGACGAGACGGCCGTGGCCCACGCTCATCCAGCGGTCGTGGCGCGCGGTGGTGCGAACGATGGGGTTGTTAGGGGCGAACTCCCAGGGGCCCTCGGCGTGGCGGCTGCGCGCGGCGACGACGCCGTGGCTGGTGGCGGGGCCGGCGGTGCCGCCCTCGGCGACGATGAGGTAGAACCAGCCGTTGCGCTCAAGGAGCTTGGGCGCTTCAAGACAGGTGCACTCCATACGCGGCGGCGTGGGCATGGGCCACGGGTCGAAGATCTTGCGCGGCGGGGTTTTGACGGAGAGGCCGTCGGGGGCGAGTTCGGCCATGAGGCCGCCGGCCATGTAGAGGAAGCGGCGGCCGTTTTCGGCGATGTGGCCGGGGTCGATAGCGGCGATGCCAAGGTCGATGGGCTCGCTCCAGGGGCCGGTGGGATGGTCGGCGTGGACGACGTGAAGCTTCTGGTCAGCGGGGAAGTAGATGTAGAAGCGGTTCTGGTACTCGCAGAGATAGGGGGCCCAGACGCCGCCGTGGTAACGGGTGAGGGCGGCGGCAATGGGCTTCCAGTTGACGAGATCGCGGGAGTGCCAGATAAGCAGGCCGGGGGCGTAATCGAAGGAGGAGTGGGTGAGATAGAAGTCGGACCCGACACGGATCGGGCTGGCATCGGGGTGATCGCCGGGGAGGATGGGGTTGGTGTAGGTGCCGCCGGATTCGGCAAAAGCGAGAGGCGAGGTGGGGGCGAGAGAGACGGCGGCGGAGAACGCGGCGGCGTTTGCGGCAAAACGGCGGCGGGTGATCATGGCGGAACAAGTGTACGCGATGGGCGTGGCTGAATCGTTTGATCGGGACGATGCCTACCGTAGTGCTCTCCCGCCCTTGCGACCAAAGCCATCTCGCAAGGACGGGGCACGGAGAGCGGCGCGCGAATCGGGCAGGTAGACTGGTAGTTGGTCCCCTCGCTTGAAATGACGCATCGTTTTGCTCGCCTACGACGATTCCGATTCAATCTGCCGCAACGCATCGCAGCGGGGCTGCTTGCGCTTTTTCTGGCGCAGGGGCTTTGGCTGACGAGCCGGCAGACCCTCAGCGATCGCGATTACCAATACGCGCGGTGCGGGCGCGAGGTGTGGGAGAAGCCGTCGCCGCTGGCGGGGTATTACACGAGTTGCGGGAATATCCACGATGGGGTGCTGGCGTATCGCGCGGCGGGATTGCCGCTGACGTTGAACGTGCTGGTGGAGCGCGGGCTCGATACGTTTCGCAAGCCCGAGGATCGGGTGGTGCAGACGGGCGGCGTGGCAGGGTTGAGCACGTGGGAGATGCGGCATCAGTTGCCCTACGTGCTGGTGTTGCTGCGGCTGCCTTTTCTGTTTGCGGGAGTGGTGCTGGGTGGGGCCCTGTGGTGGGTGACGAGGCGGCTGTATGGAGATCTGGGCGGGTACACGGCGCTGGCGTTGTACTGCTTTTGCCCGGCGATTCTGAAGGCGTGCGTGGCGCCCAGCGCGGAGATCCTGGCAGCGGTGGGCGTGTATGGAGGCGTCTACACGTGTGTGGGCGTAGCCCATGCGATGCAGGGGCCCCGGCGCAAGTGGCGGCCGCGCATTGCGCTGCTGACGGTGCTCTTCGGAGTAGCCGCGGCGGCGCACATTGCGGCGCTGCCGGTGGTGGCGTTGCTGGGGCTGGTGCTGATGTGGTGGGTGGCGGAGGGGCGGCGGAGCCAGGTGCTGCCGGTAGTGCTGATGGCAGTGCTGGGGGCGCTCCTGCTGCTGTTCGCCTGCTATGGGTTTTCGCCGGATGCGTTCAGCTATGTGTTTCGCTCGGCGGCGGGATTCGTGTCGCTGTCCGTTGATCCTGTGCGGCGATTCTTTGAGAACCTGAGCCAGGCGGGCATGACGATCGCGGCGGCCGCGGCGGGGGTGATGTACCTAGGAGTGCGGCGGTCGCGGTACTTTGGCAACACTGCTCCGCTGCTGTGCTTCCTGGTTCTGGTGTCGCTGATGACCACGGGAGTTCCTTCGGAGCCTTGGCTTTGGGGATTGCCGTTCCTGCTGACGTTCGTCGGCGGGGTATTTGCCGATGCGTACGAGAGCCCGCGAAGGAAGATGGCGCTCGCAGCGGGGAGTGCGGTGGTTCTCCTGCAGGTGGTTTTTTGCCTGTTGAGCCTGCCTGGACTGCTGTGATCTGGCCGGCCGGGAAGGCAGATTTCCGGGCTGCGGAGGTCGGGATTCTGCCGGATGAGGAGCCTTGGGGGGAGAGGTGCCTTTGGAGTACCTGGTGATATGGATAAATCGTTGAAAATATTGGTTTTTAATTGCACCCATCGCCTTGCTGAATGGCCGGTCGGGCCGGTAAAATAGCAGGTAGAGCCCGCGGAGTTCCCGGCCACCTTCTGAGCCCTCCTTCCGCCGTCCTTCGGCGGGCCCGAAAACCTCTATGGCAGACGATAAGAATCCCCAGCTCCCTCTTGACGGCGGTACTCCGCCGGGCGGCTCCAACCTGGTTTCCATCAATATCGAAGAGGAGATGCGCCGCTCCTATCTCGATTACTCGATGTCGGTGATCATCGGGCGCGCGCTGCCGGATGCCCGCGACGGGCTGAAGCCGGTGCATCGCCGGGTGCTCTACACCATGAGCGAGATGGGCCTGGAGTTCAACAAGAAGTACACCAAGTGCGCCAAGGTGGTGGGCCAGGCGATGGGTGTGTATCACCCGCACGGCGACTCGGCCATCTACGACACGCTGGTGCGCATGGCGCAGCCGTTCTCGCTGCGGTATCCGCTGATTGACGGGCAGGGGAACTTTGGCTCGGTGGACGGCGATCCGCCGGCGGCCATGCGGTACACCGAGTGCCGTATGGAGCGGATTGCGGGCGAGCTGCTGGCCGACATCGAGATGGAGACGGTGGATTTCACGCCGAACTACGACGAGTCGACGCTGGAGCCCACGGTGCTGCCGACCCGGATTCCGAATCTGATCGTGAACGGGTCGAACGGGATTGCGGTGGGCATGGCGACGAACATTCCGCCGCACAATCTGACGGAGATTATCAACGCGGCGATCGAGCTGGTGAATAATCCGCAGGCCGGCTTGATCGAGGTGTTGAAGCACGTGCAGGGGCCGGACTTCCCCACCGGCGGATTTGTGTACGGCAAGACGGGGATTGCGCAGGCCTACAAGACGGGGCGCGGCCGCTTCATGATGCGCGCCCGTGTGGCGACGGAGAACCTGACGAAAGAGAAGCAGGCGATCATCGTCACCGAGATCCCTTACCAGGTGAACAAGTCGAAGCTGATCGAGCGCATCGCCGAGCTGGCGAACGAGAAGATCATCGACGACATCTCGGACGTGCGCGACGAGAGCGACCGCGATGGCATGCGCATCGTGATCGAGCTGAAGCGCGGGTCGCAGCCGGAGATTGTGCTGAACCAGCTTTACAAGCACACGCAGCTGCAGGAGAGCTTCTCGATGATCTTCCTGGCCGTGTTGAACGGCCAGCCGCGGGAGATGGGCCTGGACCAGGCGATCCGCGCGTTCATCGATCACCGCGTGGACGTAGTGCAGCGGCGCACGGTGTTCCTGCTGCGCAAGGCGCGCGAGCGGGAGCACATCTTAGAGGGCTACAAGATAGCCCTGGACAATTTGGACACCGTGATCCGGATCATTCGCGGATCGGGTTCGAGAGCCGAGGCGCGGGAGAACCTGTACGCGTGGGGAAAGGGCACGGATATCGTGGTCAATCTGGACCGCGAGCGGCTCCCGAGCGAGGAGCGGGGGTTGAGCTTGCGGCAGGTAGACGCGATTCTGGAGTTGCAGCTGTATCGCCTCACGCAACTTTCGGTCGACGAGATTCTGAATGAGCTGAAGGAGATTCGCGACAAGATTGCGGAGTACGAGTCGATCCTGGCCAGCGAGAAGAAGCTGCGCAAGGTGATTGTGAAGGAGCTCGAGGAGGTCCGCAACAAGTACGGCGACGAGCGGCGCACCCAGATAGTGGACGAGAGCGCGGAGCTGCAGTTGGAGGACCTGATCGCGGACGAGCAGGTGGCGGTGACGGTGAGCCATCAGGGGTATCTGAAGCGCACCCCGATCACGACCTATCGGCAGCAGCGGCGCGGCGGCACGGGGCGGATGGGGATGAAGACGCGCGAGGAGGATTTCGTCGCGCAGCTCATTGTGGACTCAACCCACGCGTACCTGCTGTGTTTCACCAACACGGGCCGCGTTTACTGGCTCAAGGTGTACGAGATTCCCGACGTAGGCGCTGCAGGCAAGGGCAAGAGCATGCAGAGCCTGTTGAACCTGCAGGCGGGCGAGAATGTGCGCGCGATTCTGCCGGTCAAGAATCTTGAAGAAGAGGGCAAGTTCATCTTCTTCACGACGCGGCAGGGCACGGTCAAGAAGACGCCGCTCAAGGACTTCTCGAACGTGATGTCGAAGGGGATCATAGCGATCGGCATCGACAAGGAAGATGAACTGGTGGCGGCGCGCATCACGGATGGCTCGCAGATCGTTTTCCTGGCGACCCATCTGGGGATGGCAATCCGCTTCGATGAGGCGGATGTTCGCTCGATGGGACGCCCCGCCTTTGGAGTGCGCGGCATCGAGCTGGCCAAGAACGACTATGTGGTCGGTGTCGCCATCACACCGAAGGAGCACGAGGCGGGCGCGTACCGGATCCTGGCGGTGACGGAGAACGGCTTCGGAAAGCGGACCGATGTGGAGGAGTATCGCCTGCAGACGCGCGGCGGCAAGGGCGTGAAGAACATGGCCGTCACTGAGCGCATCGGCAAGGTGAACTCGATCCAACTGGTCGACGATACCAGCGAGCTGATGGTCATCAGCCAGTGGGGCAAGATCATCCGCATCGACACCAAGCAGATCCGCGCGGCGGGCAGGGCCACGCAGGGCGTGCGGCTGCTGAACCTGGATGCCGAAGACAAGGTGGCGGCAGCCGTCATCATCCCGCCGGAAGAAGCAGCGAAGGACAAGGATGACGACCAGGGAACGCTGATTCAGTAAGACAGTGATCAGTGAACAGGGGTCAGTGATCAGACGTGGGCGCGAGGTCCTATGAGTGACGCACAGGAGATCGATGAATCCCAGTTCGATTACGACTACGTGCCGCCGCATCTGGTAGAGCGAAGGAATAATTGGCGCAATCTGTCCTTTGGCGAGCGCCTGGAGCTGGTCCGGGAAATGAGCATTGCGGCCTGGGCCAAGCTTGGCGTTGTGCACGACCCCAGCAAACCAATGGATAGAACGATCCGGCGGGTTGCGCGAAAAGGTTGAGTCGTTGATAGATCACCGGAACCTTCCACGATTCCGGTGATCTCGGGAACTCTGCCGGCGCGACTGTCGTATTCGTAAGAGAAGCCGGCCAACACCGGCCAGGAGCCCTGCGCGATGGTGAAGTTTCTGCTGTGGTGCATTCTGTTTGTGCTGTGCTGGCCGCTGGCGCTGGCGGCGCTGGTGCTGTACCCCATCGTGTGGCTGATCCTGCTGCCGTTCCGGCTGGTCGGCATCGCCGTGGGCGGCGTGCTGGAACTGGTGAGCGCGATCATCTTCCTGCCGGGCCGGCTGCTGCGGGCTATCTGATCCACACCCGTTTGCCGCCTTTGCCCCCCAGCCGTTAGCGTGGCGGTATGGCGAGTGTTGCTCTTTCCCTCGATAACAAGGTAGCGCTCATTACCGGCGGGTCTCGCGGGATTGGAGCGGAGACGGTGCGCCTTTTCACGGCTGCGGGCGCCCGGGTGGCATTCAGCTTCCGGCAGGCCCGCGAACGAGCGGAGACGCTGGTGCTGGACTGCGGCGGCCCGAGCCGTTGCGTCGCGATCGAACAGGATCTCACCAACCCGGCGGACGGGCGTGCTCTGGTGGCGGGGGCGGTGCGGTCCTTCGGCCGGCTCGACATCCTGGTGGTGAATCACGGGATCTGGCCCTCCGATGATGCGCCGATCGCCGACATGACCGAGCAACAGTGGCGCGGGACAATGAGCGTCAATCTGGACTCAGTGTTTGGCCTGGTGCAGGCAGCTGTGGCGCAGATGGACCGGCAGGAGCGGCCGGGGCCGGACGAGGCCTGCGGGCACATTGTGTTGATCAGCTCCACGGCCGGGCAGCGCGGGGAGGCCTTCCACGCCGACTACGCAGTGACGAAAGGCGCTCTGATCAGTCTGACCAAGAGCCTGTCGACCGAGCTGGCGCCGCGCGGGATTCGGGTAAACTGCGTAGCGCCGGGCTGGGTGACAACGGAGATGTCGGCAGCCGCGCTGGGACATCCGGAGCTGGGGCCGAAGATCGCGGCTGGAATTCCCGTGGGCCGAGCAGGAACACCCCGGGAGATTGCCGGCCCGGTGCTGTTCCTGTGCACGCCGTGGGCGGGGTTTATCTCCGGAGAAGTGTTGAATGTGAACGGCGGCGCGGTGCTGGTGGGCTAGAGGCAGGGAATAGGGAATAGGGAACAGGGCGGGATGGGGAGAAAGACGAGGATGCGGAGAGTTTTGACGGTCACGATCTTGGCTGTGCTGCTGGGCGGCAGTGTTGGCCTTTCGGCGCAAGACAGCACCCAGAAGGTCGAGGACGATGCGGCGAAGAATGCCAAGCAGGCGCGCGACGTCCTGGATGCCATGGTAGCGGCGCTGGGCGGCCAGGCGTGGCTGGACATCAAGAACCGCACCGAACACGGGCACGTCGCTGGGTTCTTTCACGGGCAGCCGGATGTGGGGACGACGGAGATCCTGGAGTTCCACGCGTGGCCGGACAAGGACCGCATCGACGTGACGAAGCACCGGGACTATCTCCAGTTCTTTTTGGGCCGGCAGGGATGGGAGGTGACATACCGGGGGAAAAAGGCGATTCCGCAGGAGCAGTTGGACGACTATCTGCGGAGGCGAGATCACTCCATTGAGATGGCAGTAAAAGTGTGGCTAAAGGACCCCAAGACGATCCTGGTGTACGAGGGACAACACCTGGCAGAGCGTCATCTGGCGGACCAGGTAACGCTTATCTCCGCGGAGAACGAAGCCATCACGATCCTGGTGGATCTGCAGACCCACCTGCCGCTGCGGCGGTCGTTTCAGTGGCGCGATCCGGAGTACCACGACAAGAATACGGACGCCGAGGAGTACGACGACTACCACCTGATGGGGGGATTTCCGACGGCGCTGCGGGTTTCGCGGATGAAGAACGACGAGACGGTGCGGCAGTTCTACATCGACAAGGTGACGTATAACCAGGACCTGGGGCCGGATTTCTGGAGCGTTGAAGCCGCGGAGAAGAGGATCAAGAAGTAGGGGATCGGCGGGCATTAGTAGTTGTCTCGATTGGTTATAATCCTGACGGAGCGCGATGCAGTCCGGAGCCAACGAATGACCCTCGACATCCAGGAGATCCTGGGTTTGCTTCCCCACCGTTATCCCTTCCTGCTGATCGACAGGATCGTTGAGTTTGAGCGAACCAAGCGCCTGGTAGCGATCAAGAACGTCACCATCAACGAGCCTTTCTTCCAGGGACATTTCCCCGGATACCCGATCATGCCGGGCGTGCTGGTGGTGGAGGCGATGGCGCAGGCCGGCGGCATCATCATGATGTACGAGCTTGAGGATCGGAACAGCAAGCTGGTGGTGTTCACGGGGATCGACGAAGCGAAGTTCCGCCGGCCGATTACGCCGGGCGACCAGGTGCGGATCGAAGTGGAAGTGATCTCGTTCAAGCCGCGAAGGGGACGGATCTCCGGCAAGGCGTTTGTAGATGGGAAGCTGGCCTGCGAGGCGATCTTGAGCTGCCAGGTGGTGCCGCGGGCACGCGAGACGAAGCCGACGGCCCAGAGTGCCGAACCGTTGAACGAGGCGCAGGTGGAAGCCGAGGCGGCAGCAGCCGCGGCGGTCACGGGGACCGAGTGAGCGTGCACCCGAGCGCGATTGTGGCTCAGGGAGCCGTGGTTCCGCAGTCGTGCACGGTTGGCCCCTATTGCACCCTGGGGTCGGACGTTGTGCTGGGCGAGGGCTGCAACCTGGTCTCACACGTGGTGATTGACGGAAGGACGCGGCTGGGCGCGCGCAACGTGATCTACCCGTTTACCTCGATAGGAGTGGCGCCCCAGGACCTGAAGTACCAGGGGGAACCGACAGAGACCGAGATCGGTGATGACAACACCATTCGCGAGTGCGTAACGATCAGCCGTGGCACGGCGAAGGGCGGCGGGGTCACCCGGGTCGGATCGGGAAACCTGCTCATGGCCTACGTCCACATCGGCCACGACAGTCAGGTAGGCAGCCACTGCATCCTGGCCAACGCAGCGACGCTGGCGGGTCATGTGGTCATCGAGGACTATGCCAGCGTGGGAGCTTTCTCCCCGATCCATCAGTTCTGCACTGTGGGGCAGTATGCGTTCATTGGGGGCGGGACGATTGTGACGCAGGACGTTCTGCCGTTCTCCCTGACATCCTCGCGTCGGGAGAACAAGGCGTTCGGGATCAACAAGGTCGGGCTGACGCGCAGGGGCTTCTCCCCGGAACGGCTGAATACGTTGCAGAAGGCGTTCCGGCTTCTGTTGTCTTCGCGGATCAACACATCGCAGGCTGTTGAGAAGATACGGGAGTTGGCGGGCGAGGACGCCAGGATCGTGGCCGACTTCATTGAGCGCAGCCAGCGGGGGATCATCAAGTAGCCATGAAGCTCGGCCTGATCGCCGGCAACGGGCGCTTCCCTTTCCTGCTCCTGGAGGCGGCGCGGGCCCAGGGATTCGCCGTGACTGTGGCGGCGATTCGCGAAGAGACCGATCCGGAGATCAACCATCGTGCTGCCGCGGACGAAAAGATCACGGTGACGTGGCTGTCGCTGGGCGAGCTTTCGCGGCTGATCGAAACCTTCCACAAGGAAGACGTGAAGTTGGCTGTGATGGCGGGCCAGGTGAAGCACAAGCAGATCTTCTCGTCGATCCGGCCGGACTGGCGGCTGGCCAAGCTTCTGCTGAACCTGCGCACGCGAAATACGGACATGCTGCTGGGGGCGGTGGCCAAGGTGCTGGCCGATGAAGGCATCGAGTTGATCAGCTCTACGGCGTTTTTGGAGCCGTTGCTGGCCGAGGAGGGCGTGCTCACCGCGCGCGCGCCGGATGACGAGGAGCGCAAGGATATCGAGTATGGGTTGGGCGTGGCGCGGGCGGTGTCCGGGTTCGACATCGGGCAGACGGTGGTGGTGGCGGCCCAGGCATGCGTGGCGGTGGAGGCCATGGAAGGCACCGACGCGGCGATTGCCCGGGCCGGGGAGCTGATGCGGTCGCTGGAAGAGGATGCGCCCGGCGAGGCTTCGACGCTGCGGCGGAGACTCACGGTGGTCAAGGTGGCGAAGCCGAAGCAGGATATGCGATTCGATGTTCCGGTGATCGGGATCCGCACGCTGGAGGCGATGAAGAGCGCCGGGGCGAGCTGTCTTTCGGTGGAGGCGGGGCGCACGCTGCTGTTTGACCGGGATGCCCTGATCGGGCGCGCCAATGAGGAAAATGTTGCAATTATCGCGGTTCCGCGCGGATACTGAGGAGCACAAGGCTCTTCTCCCCACATCTGAACCGAAACTGGAGGAACACTATGGATCCCTCATTGAAGCCGCCTGTTGGCACGTCGGAACTGGACGGTGCTCTGGAAGGTCTGAACTCCGAATCTGATTTCTCGCTCAAGCCGCCAGTGGGCAGCGAGTTCGACTCCTTGAAGCCGCCGGTAGGATCAGAGTTCGCCGAAGAGGCCCAGTAGCCCGGGCGACTGCTTCCGAACTGACGGACCCCCGAGTCCAACTTCATCGTTCTCGACCTTCGCATCGCGAGGGGAAACGTGTGGGCCATCGATCGGGGCCTTGTGTTGGGGCCCTGGGGTTTGCCGTGCGTGGTGTCTTGCGCGGATACTGGTTGCGCAGGGTTTTCCCCGATGTTCCGCCTGCACGATATCCAGATCGATGGAGGTCTCATGAAGAAGTTTGCACGCCTGGCCGGCGCGGCAGCGCTGGCGCTTGCCCTGATTCCGATGGCGGTTCTGGCTGCTGACCAGACGATGCCCGCCCCCGGACAGACCGCTCCCACGTTCACTCTTCCCTCGCAGGACGGCACCAGCATTTCTCTGGACAGCTTTCACGGGAAGTGGGTCGTCTTGTACTTCTATCCCAAAGACATGACCCAGGGCTGCACGATCGAGGCCCACAATTTCCAACGGGATCTTTCGAAGTTCGAGGCGGACAACGCGGTGATCGTGGGGGTAAGCGTGGATACCCCGGACAGCCACAAGCAGTTCTGCACGAAGGAAGGACTGACGTTCCGGCTGCTGGCCGATCCGGAGCACAAAGTGGTGGACCAATACGGCTCTCTGGGGCACTTTGGCAGCGCCACAATCGCCATGCGGAACACATTCCTGATCGATCCGCAGGGCAAGGTGGTGAAAGTGTGGACCAAGGTGGATCCGCAGCACCACTCCGAAGAGGTGCTGGCGGCTTTGGATGAGATGAAGAAGTCCGCCGGAACCCGATAACCATTCGACTGGAGAACAAATTGCCCCCTACACCTGTCGCCGTGAAATTCCGGGCCGATCTCGAGGAGCTGCAGCGGAGGCTCTCGGCGATTCCCGCGCAACTGGCAGACTCTCCCTGGGCACCGGGAAAGTGGACCCGCAAGCAGGTTGTCGGACACTTGCTCGATTCCGCGGCGAACAACCGGCAGCGGTTTGTACGGGCGTCCCTTGATGGTGTCTACGCGGGCCCCAAGTACTCTCAGGATCTCTGGGTGGCGGCTCACGGCTACGCCGATCAGTCCTGGGAGGACCTGCTGCAGTGGTGGAAGGTCGAGCACCAGATCCTGGCGGCAGTGGTAGACCGCATCGCGGAGGATCGACTGGAAGCTGCCTGCACGGTCGGGGACAACGCACCGGTAACACTGCAATTCCTGATCGAGGATTACGTGGAACATCAGCAGTGGCATCTTCGGCAGATCGACGGGAAGGGACCGGAGGGAAGGCAGTAAATCTGAATCCAGACGCAAAAAAGCCCGGCGCGATGCCGGGCTTTTTTGCTTGCCTGTGGGTTCGTTCGTTGCCGGAACTACTTCTTCTTGGCAGGCGCCTTCTTTGCGGCCTTCTTTGCGGGGGCCTTCTTGGCTGCCTTCTTCGCCGCCTTCTTGGCAGGAGCTTTCTTCGCTGCCTTCTTGGCGGGCGCCTTCTTTGCTGCTTTCTTTACGGCCAACTTTTTACCTCTTGAAGTGGATTTACTGGCGCTCTTGCCGGCTGCTTTTTTGGCAGCCTTTCCGCCCTTCACGCCAGCACTGCTCTTTTTCGGGGCGGATTTCTTCGCAGCCTTTTTGGCCGCAGCCTTTTTCGCAGGCGCCTTTTTGGCAGCCTTCTTTGCGGGAGCTTTCTTTGCGGGAGCCTTCTTGGCCGGCGAGGACGCCGGGGCGTCAGTTGGAGCGCTCTCCGGCACGCCCTCGTCGTCATCGGAGGAGGTCAGCACGCTGGAGGTTTCGATCTCTTCGTCTTCTTCGTCCAACTCATCATCATCCGCGTCCATATCCGCGGGCTCGGTTAGGTCGTCGTCTGCACTCATTGCGTACATTCTCAAAACTTCATCCATTCCCATGCCTCCAGCGGCTGGCGCTCGACTGCTGCGGACTTAGATGACTCCGCATGCGGAAGCCATTGTAGCAATAGCTTGCATGCAAAGACCATCAAAAGACAAGTATGTAGTGAGGCTCATCGCTATTTTTGTGCTCGTGTTTGCGGCTTTGCGTGCGCATTGCGCCGGCTCGTTCCCGATCCCGCACGCGAGGTTCTGGGTGTTATGGATGATGAGCTGCGATGCCCGGGTTTGCCGGAGCGCGTGGCGTTCTTGAGATCCGCAGCAGTAATTGTGGTGCGATGGCGGCTCTTCGATTTGCTCACAGTGGCGGGCTCGGCAACATGCAGGCGGCGTCCCGATTCCACCTTGATGCCTGAAGGAATCTTGTTCCAGCGCCGTAACTGGTCCAGGGAAACACCAAACCGGTCGGCAATGGACACGAGCGTATCGCCGCGGCGGACGGTATAGAGAACCGTGTGGGCTCCGGGCGTTGCGGCGGGCGCGAGGGGAATCACAACCGCGTCGAGGCCGGAGAGGCTCTGGCCACTGGGGAGCTGATTGGCGGCAGCGAGGTCGGCCTGGCTCACGTGATAGGTGCGGGCAAGCGACTCGAGGGTGTCGTCTGCGGTGACGCGATGATAACGCCAGGCGTTGCGCTTGCTCTCGGGAATGGTCTCGACCCGCTCCTGGAACAAAGCGGCCGTGCCCGCGGGCAGATGCAGATCGAAGGAGGTGTCCGGCGGCGTGGTCATGCGCAGCAGGCTGGGATTCAGGGCCATCAACTCGTCCACGGGCGCGTTCACAAGATCGGCGGCAAGGCGCAGGTCGATGGAGTAGTTGACGGTGACCGTGTCCGTGAGCACCGGCGGGTCGAGCGTTACGTCATCAAACCCGTACTGGGTGGGATGGTTGGCAATGATGATGGCGGCGAGAATCTCGGGGACGTAGTTCTTGGTCTCGCCGGGCAGATTGTTGCGCTTGTAAAGCTCCCAGAAATCCGCGTACCCGGTCTTTTGAACGGCGCGCTGCACGTTGCCCGCCCCCCAATCGTAAGCGGCCATGGCCAGGTACCAGTCCCCGAGCTGGTCGTAGAGGTACTTCATATAGCGCGCATAGGATCGGGTGGATTTCTCCGGGTCGAAGCGTTCGTCGACATAGCCATTTCGCGTCAGTCCATAGTTCCCATAAGGCATGAACTGCCACATGCCCCCGGCGCCCGACTTGCGGTTGACGGCGCGTGGCTGGAAGCTGGACTCGGCTACCGCGAGATAAATCAGATCCTGGGGCACTCCCTCTTCCCCCATCACCCGCTGAATCATGGCGCGATAGCGACCGGCGCGCTGGAAGGAGTGGAGCAGAGTGGCATGGCCGCGCGGCGAGTTGGCGAAGAAGTTGATGAAGCCGGCGACGTATTCGTTGACCATAAGCGGCAAGTCGGACTTCGTAGTCGCCAGTTCGGTCTTCGCCTTGGCGACGATATCGGGGGTGACCGCCTCGAAGGTCACGTCGGCGGCTACGTCCGCGGGCGCAGGTTCCACCTTGGGGACGAAGCCATTGCCCTGCTTGAGAGCTTCCATCTCCAGCGCGTTCACCTGGTCGATGACGTGGTCGAACTCATCCTGCAGCTGCGGTTCGCCCTTGATATCGAGGCCACTGGTGAGCATGAGGTCGACCGCATGATCGAACTCTTCCTTGGCCTCCGGCAGACGGCCTTTGCGGTAGTCCGCATCCCCCGCGGTATAAGCCTTTTCCACCTGCTGAATGAGCTGCTGGATCCGGCGCTGCTTTTCGTTCCCCTGCTGAACCGGAGCCGGCGGAGGAGCCGGTTTAGGGGCGGGCGCCACTTGTACGGGTGCAGTCGCGGCGGGCTGCGCCCCGGGAGCACTCACCTTGTTCGCCGAGGGGCCACAACCTGCCAGCAGCAAGGCCAGCGCGGCGCAACCGATGATCCGAAATCGTCGCAAGCTCATGCAGATGAAAGCCGAGTTCGAGACCCGGCCAGCCATGCCCCTGATATGACGGTACGACCCTTACCGCAAATCCCGTGTCGCGCTATGGCGTTACCTCTCCTCGCGGGCTCACTTCCCCAGCGCCGGCAACGAGTTCTCGGGGCACAGGGTCGCTCAGGAATTGCTATAGCCGATGATAAGCTATGCCAAGGAGCTAACCCACGCCCGACCTAAAGAACCTTGCCTTTCCTGCGTGCGGCGGGAACCTTCATTGCGGGATTGGGCGCCGCAAAATACCCTCTCAGAAATGATTGAATGGACGCACTCTCAATACGCAACTTCGCCATCATCGCCCACATCGACCACGGAAAGTCGACCCTGAGTGACCGCCTGCTTGAGTTGACGGGCGCGCTGAGCGAGCGCGAAATGCAGGCGCAGGTCCTGGACGCGATGGATCTGGAGCGCGAGCGCGGCATCACCATCAAAGCCCATGCTGTCCGCATGATGTACGGCGCGCAGGACGGCAAGACCTATCAGCTCAACCTGATTGACACGCCCGGGCATGTGGACTTCAGCTACGAGGTCTCCCGCTCGCTGGCCTCCTGTGAAGGGGCTCTTCTGGTGGTGGACGCCAGCCAGGGAGTGGAGGCGCAGACCCTCGCGAATGCCTATCTGGCCATCAATCACGGCCTGGAGATTATTCCGGTCATCAACAAGATCGATCTTCCCTCCGCCGATATCCTGCGCACCCAGGAGGCCATCGAGCTGGCGGTCGGTCTGGATGCCACCGATGCGATTCCGGTGAGCGCCAAAACGGGGCAAGGGGTGGGAGAGGTACTGGAAGCGATCGTGCATCGCCTGCCGCCACCCACTGGAGATCCGGAGGCCCCGCTGCAGGCCTTGATCTTCGACTCCTGGTTCGATCCCTACCGCGGGGTCATCGTGCTCGTTCGGGTCATGCAGGGAACCATGCGCAAGGGGCAGCGCATCCGATTGATGTCGGTGAACAAGGCGTTCGACATTGAATCGCTGGGCGTGCTGATGCCGAAGCCGGTGGAGATCGCCGAGCTGCAGGCCGGAGAAGTGGGATTCTTCGCCGCCACCATCAAGACCGTGAGTGACACCAAAATTGGCGATACCGTTACGGATGATGCCCGGCCGGCGGCAGCGCAACTGCCCGGCTTCGAAGACATCAAGCCGATGGTCTTTGCCGGCCTCTACACGGTGGACTCGCACGAGCATACGTTGCTGCGTGACGCCCTGGAGAAGCTTCGCCTGAACGACAGCTCCTTCTTCTTCGAGCCGGAGAGCTCTGAAGCGCTGGGATTCGGGTTTCGCTGCGGCTTCCTGGGCCTCCT
Organism: Acidobacteria bacterium AB60; assembly: GCA_008682415.1. Taxonomy (GTDB): domain Bacteria; phylum Acidobacteriota; class Terriglobia; order Terriglobales; family Acidobacteriaceae; genus Telmatobacter. Next base: position 104,728 of record VANK01000002.1, read on the forward strand.
GCATATGGAGATCATTCAGGAGAGGCTGGAACGCGAGTACGAACTGGACCTGATCACCACCGCACCGGGCGTGCGCTATCACATCACGCTGACGGACGGGACGATCCTCGAAGTGGACAATCCCTCCCGATGGCCGGAGCCGACGAACATCGAATCCATCCGGGAGCCGATCATCCAGGCCAAGATCCTCACCAATGAAGAGTATGTTGGCGGCATCCTGAAGCTGGTGGAAGAGAAGCGCGGCAAGCAGGTGAACTTCGAATACGTGACGCCGACACGTGTGATGCTGACCTACGAGCTGCCGCTCAACGAGATCGTCCTGGATTTCTACGACCGGTTGAAGTCGATCTCGCGCGGGTATGCCTCGCTGGATTACCAGCTGGCCGGCGAGTGGGAATCGCCCATGGTCAAGATGGACATCCTGGTTTCCGGCGAACCGGTGGATGCTCTCTCGATCATCGTGCACCGGGACTTTGCCTACGAACGAGGCAAAGCGCTGGTTTCCAAGATGCGGGAGCTTATCCCCAGGCAGCAGTTCGAAGTAGCGATTCAGGCTGCCATCGGATCGAAGATTGTGGCCCGCGAGACGGTCAGCGCCCTCCGCAAAAATGTGCTGGCGAAGTGCTACGGCGGCGACATTTCCCGAAAACGGAAGCTGCTGGAGAAGCAAAAGGAAGGCAAAAAGCGGATGAAGCGCATCGGCAAAGTGGATATTCCCCAGGAAGCCTTCCTGGCCGTACTTCGGGTGGGCGAAGACCAGCAAAAGTAGGGGATTGGACGCCTAAGTCGCGCGCGCTGTTTCATGGAACGTTCACGAGCCCCTGTGGAAAGCAGCCCGGAAGAACCCGGTTTGGTGCATTCCGCAGGTACCCCGAGCCTGACCGGAAGGTCCCGCCGGAAGCAATTGAAAATAAGCGGCTTGCGCTTGCTAGCAGACTCACTGCCCGTTTGGCAAGAGGATAAATTCACCCAATTGCAATGGGTTGCCCCTCGTAATCCACAAAATTTTCCACAGATTACCGCCGTGGACGGACCTGGGTCGCGGGAGGTTCAGCAGCATCGCCGGAAGGCAACCCGGGAAGCCGGGTCGCCTTGGGGATTTTTGGGCTATTGACTGGGTGGAGTCTTCGGAGCAGCAGGCTTGGGGGCGGGCATCCGTGGCGCTGAAGGAACCTTCGGCGCAGTCGTTCCGGGTGCTGCGTTCCCCTGCTGCTGCGGAGGCAGGGGCGGAACACCGGACTTCGCGTTGTACCCCTCGATCACCGGCTTGGTAATATCGGTGGCCGCATGCCAATAAAGTACGGGAGTCTGCTGGTTGGAATTGTCGAGCACCAGCGTGAAGCCGTTCTTCTGCGCATAGCTTGAAAGCACGTCATAGACTTTGGAGGCTGTGTTGGAGAACAGTTCCTGCATCTCCTGTCCGAAGTCATCCTGCGCATCCTGCTGTTGACGGTCGAACTGCTTCTTCTTTTCGTCAAGGGACTTGGCTTTGGTGGCCTGCTCTTCGGGGGTCAGCTTGGCTCCCTGGCCCTGCAGCTCTTTGGTGAGCCGGTCGATGTCGTCGCTGAGCGCCTTGAGCTGCTGGCGCTTGGGATCCCATTTCTTTTCCAGGTCGACGAAGGCGCGCTGGAACTCGTTGGTCTGGCTCACCGCCGCCTGAAAAGACACCACCGCGACCTTGGCCGCCCCGACCTCAGGCGAAGGAACGGCTCCCGCGCGAGCGGGGGCAGACGGCATGGGAGCGGCGGGCGTTTGAGCCAACGCAACGGCGGCAGTTCCCAACGCGAGCAATACAGGAAGTTCAAACAAGCGCTTCATTTCGAACAGAAAACTCCTTCAGGAATCCTTGGACTGCGCGTAACCGCTTTCGAAAGCAGCCCGGAGCGCAGGCAAAATCCCGCCCGTCCTAAAACCCTTCGCCATTCTGAGGGGAGCACAGCAGAAGAGGACGCAGACCAAGACATGCGAGAACTAGGAGGATTATAGGAGGGAGGGTTAGGAGCGTCAAACCAGGAAAAAGTTGAAAGGGGGCCGCGATGGGCCCCCCTTTGCTGACGTTTGCGGGGACTCAGCGGCCGGCGGGTCCCTTGGGTGCGGCTGCGTGCGGCGTGGGAGCCGCGGGGGCCGCAGGAGGCGGCGCGGGCACGCCCGACTTGGTGTTGTACGCGTCCACCACGGCCTTGGTGATGTCGGTGGAGGGTGACCAGTAGAGCACGGTGGGTGCCTGCTGCTGCTGTTCGGTCGCATCCACGACCAGCGTGTATCCCTGCTCCTTGGCGTAGTTATTCAGGAGCTCATCCACCTTCTGGGCAATCTTCCCGAACGTTTCCTGCATGGCCTGCTGATAATCGTTCTGGGCATCTTCGGCGATGCGCTGAGCCTGCTTCTTCTTGTCGTCGATAGACTTCGCCTTGCTGGCGCGCTCCGCGTCGCTGAGTTTGTCGCTCTGGGCCTGCAGTTGCTTGGTGAGGGAGTCCACTTCGTCGCCGAGGCTCTTCAGCTGATCGCGCTGGGGCTGGAACTTCTTCTGCAGGTCGCCGAAATCGCGTTGGAACTCGTTGGTCGAAGTGACTGCCTGCTGAAAGGCGATGACGGCCACCTTTTGCGGTCCGGCCGGAGCGGAGGCGGCAGCCGGTGCAGAAGCGGCGGGGGCTGCAGTTTGGGCGGCGGCGCTCAGGGCAAGACCCGAAGCAAAGATTGCTGCTACGACGGTAAAACGCTTCATTGAGATCCAAAACTCCTTGTTGTTCCCGATCCTGCCACGCGGAGAGCACAAGCTCGCGCGTTCTGCCTGAAGGACGTCACGGTCTTTTGTCTTGGGGCTGTGCACCGGGCCGGTACAGGCAGGAAAAGACGCAGACGAAGATCGCACCAGGAACTAGCTGGATTATAGGTTCCCGCAAGGGGAGCGTCAAACCTGGCGGAGGCGAATTTGCCCCGAATTTCGCAGGGTTTTCGCGTGTTCCGGGCCCCCGTTTGCCAGGCCCTGGCCTGGGATCGCGGCTAGCCGGAGGAACCGGCGTCGCCGACGGGACGAGCGACCTCCCAGTGGTGACCAAACGGGTCGACGAGCCGCCCCACCCGCCAGCCATGTTCTTCACTCACGGGACACACGACCTGTGCCCCTGCCGCGATTGCCCGCCCGAACACCGCATCCGGGTCGGGAACGGTGAGGATCATCCGAACGGCCGGAGCCGAATCTGACGTCCGAGAGGAATCATCGCTGAGCCAGAATTCGGCGCCGTCAATCGAGAGGCGCGCCACCACGTTTCCGTCCGGATCTTCGATCCGGTACACCTGCTCGGCTCCAAAGGAGGCCGTGTAGAACGCGACCGCGTCGGCACCCCCTGCGACCGAAAGCCAGGGCGCAATCGTGGTCGGAATGGTGGGTTGCGGCTGGGAGCCAGGGTTCATGAGATCCCCCGTGACGAAGACGTCTGGCGGCTGGGGCCGGATAAGCGGCGCCCGGCGTCAGAACGTGGTGGAGACGGTCAGGCGGAAGGTCTTGCGCGGTTCGCGGAAGAGGTTCTGCGCGCCGTATCCCTGAACCGCCTGCTGATAGGTGAAGTCGCCGGCGCCCCCCGGAGGAAACAGATCGCGCGTGATCAGCTGGGCGCTGCAGCTTTGGTTGTGCGAGCCGTTCAGGTTCTCGTTGCAGAAGGGCCGTTCGTACAGGCGAAGGGGGTTGTAGGCGTAGTAGAGCCGGAACGGCGCATTGATGATCGGCATCAGCACGGAAAGCTCCCCGCCCAGCGACATGCGAGGCACAAAGTTGGTTCCGGAGATGGGGCGAATGTCGCGCTGGAAGCCAACCTGGGATCCAGGGATCCCGCCCTGGCAGGCGCCGTTGTTATAGACCGGGCAGCCGTAGAGGGGAGCCAGCAAAGAGGCGAATCCCTCCGGGCTCTGCTTCAACTGGCCGCGGTTGAGGGCCGAGGTGATGCCGAAATCGTCGAAGAACGAGAAGGTCACTGGCCCGGCGATGGGAATCCGGTACTCGGCGTTGGTGGTGAGGCTCGTGTCACCGCCGATGGAGGCAATGCCGTACACCGGCAGCGGCACCTGGATGCACTGGTTCAATTGGGGATTGCCCGGGTCGCGCGGTACGCAGGTTCCGTCAGGATTGGTGAGCTGCACGGTGACACGGTTCGGCACCCAGCCATACGGAGTCGCCCCGCGGATATCGAAGCCGCGCAGTTCGTTCTCGCCGCCCGCGTAGAAGCGATTGTTGGGGGGCGCGACATCGCCTCCGAATCCCTGCACATAACCAAGCTGAGCGCGAAGCCCAAGCACGTTGCGCCCGTTCGGATTGGGCGTGAGGAAGTGCATGGAACGGAAGCTCTTGTAGGAGACGAATGGAGCGATATAGCGCAGGTTTCCGCCGATACCCGAGAACTGGAACGCGGCAGCATATTCCTTGCCAGAACGCGGCCGCAGAGGGTTATTGATGGTGTTGTAGGTGTATGTGAACGAGGCCGAGCTGTTCACAATGTTGTTCAGCGCATTGGAGCCCTGAATGCCGGACCGGAAGCTGATCGTCTGGAAGAACGTCTGCGAGGCCGTCGAGAACGCCGTGATAGACGAGCGTGTGAGCGAATACGTGAGGCCCACGCGCTGGAAGGCATGCCGCTTGAGCGGATAGCTGAGCGAGAAGTTGAACCCGGTGGAGGCCTGGTTGTAGTTCTGCGTCAGCGACTGCTGGGCCTGGCTCAGGTTCACCGCCTGGCCGGTGGTGGCCTGGTAGTTCTTCGCGGCGTTGAAGTCTTGCTTGGTGTTGAAGATCTGGAAACCGAAGTTCAGGGGCCGGTTGCGCACGTAAGGCTGCGTGAAGCCGAACAGGAATTGCCGGCTCACATTGCCCAGGTTCCCCTGCAGGCTGAGTGTCTCTCCCAGGCCAAGGAAGTTGTTGGTCTGGTAGTTCACCCCAAGGAAGGCCCCGGACAACCCGCTGACGCCCCCGTTCAGGCCGATGGAGTTCTTGCCCTTCTCCTTCACCTTCAGCAGCAGGTCGACCGTGCCGGCCTCGGGGTCCTGATGCGCTTCGGAGTCCTGATCGACCTTAAGGGGTTCGAAGTACTCGAGCTGGTTCAACCGCAGCAGGCTGTACTCCCAGAGCTGGGAGTTGTACACCTGGCCCTCGTCGAGCAGCAATTCGCGGCGGATGACGCGATCGCGCGTGATGGTGTTGCCCTGGAACTCGATGCGCGACACGTAAAACGGCTTGCCCTCGTCGATATCAATGTTGAGCGAGACCGTCTTCTTCTGGTCGTCGAAACTGGCCTTGGGGATGGCGCCGAAGTTGATGAACCCGAGCTGTCCGTAGGCCTTCTTCAGGTTCTCCAGACCCTTGCTGATCAGCGTCGCATTGAACCAGTCGCCATCCTTCACATTAAAGGTGGAACGGAGCGCCCTTTCGTTCTTGATGGCCTTGTTTCCCGTGAAGGTGATGGCTCCCAGACGATAGCGGGCGCCCTCTTCGATCGGCATCAGGATGTCGATGCGCTTGCCCTTGTTGGGCCGGAAGGTGAAGAAGTTCAACCCGCCCTGATCCCGAATCTGGGTCTTCGGCTCTTCCACCGCAGCGTTGTAATAGCCCTTGTCGCGGTAGGCCTGGCGGACGCGCTCGGTGTCTTCCTCCAGCTTGGAGGCATCGAAGGTCTTGGCAAACAGGTTCTCGAAGATCAGCGAACGAGGAATGCCGACGGGGCGAAGGTTGACCATCGCCCGGCGCAGCTGGAGGGCGCTGATGTGCTGATTCCCCGTGAAATGGATCTGGCCCACTTTGACGGTAGGGCCTTCCTTGATGTTGAAGTTGATCTGCACCTGTGCGGGCGGGATGGTCTTCACATCCGTTTTGATCGTCGCAAACTGATGGCCGTGCTCCGCGAGCAGCTCTCGAAGAACCGCCTCGGCGCGCTTCACCTTCGTCGGATCGAACTGGCTCTCGACCGAGAGGGAGACCTTCTCCTTTTTGAATCGGTCCAGGACGTCGGATTGCGACACAACGTTCAGGCCCTTGTAATTGATCTCGCGGATGGTAGGCTTCTCGCGCACGAAGACATTGAGGATGATGCCCTTCTCGGTATCTTCGCGTTCGATGCGGAGGTCTTCGAAGTAGCCTGTGTTCCAGAGGGAATTGAAGTCGCGCTCGATCGATACCGGGTCATACTGATCGCCAATGTGGGTGAACAGCCTGGCCAGCACCGTCTCCTTGGGGATGCGCCGGTTGCCGATAACACGGATATTTTCGATCGTCTGGGACTGCTGCGCCACCGCGAGGACTGCCGTGCAAACCAGGCCCAGGACCAGCAGGGTGCGCGCATAACGGCTCGCGATCCGGAGAACGCGGGCAAGAGAACTCTGCGTGATCTTCACCGGGCCAGAGCCCTGCGGCGAGCACACATCACACTGGTGCGGTCCATGGTTCAAGGTCACGGGAAAAATATGCACACCCTCATGCTCGAAAGAAATCTGGCTCTGCCTTCGAGGAAAAGTCGATTATATTGGACCGCACCCAACCCTCCCAACCCGGACCCGGGACAAACCTCTGTCCCCGGGGGTGGTCGAAGCCGCTTCAAACGGTTCAGGCATCGTTTGGCCCGCAAACCTCGTTCCCTGTTCGTGTTGCTTTGCCGCGCTCAGGCCACCGTCGCCGCTCGCAAGCCGGGAGATGTCCGCAGATCCTGGGCCGCATTCAAAATGAGCCTTTCCCAGTCTAACGGACGATCCCGGCTCGGATGAGCAGGCTGCGGTTCCCTCTGACGCTCTCGCACCCCGGAATAGGCAAAGGCACTGGACCGTCAAAGCGCTTCCGAAGCCTGCGATGGTTTCATGGCGCTGCATGGCTTTAGACGTGGCAGCCGCCAACATGACATCCTCGTAACGAGGGATTTGAACGATGCCCTACGATGGCGGTTCGCTCTACGAGATCTCAGCCGAACTCCTGGACGGCGCTCCCGTCAGCTTGTCTCGCTTTGAGGGAAAGGTTCTGCTCATCGTCAATACCGCAAGCCGGTGTGGTTTCACGCCCCAATACGCGGCCCTGGAACAGCTCTACCGGAAATTTCAAGGGCAAGGTTTCGAGGTGCTCGGCTTCCCCTGCAATCAATTCGGCGCCCAGGAACCGGGGAGCGCTCAGGATATCGGCGAGTTCTGCGAGCGCAACTACGGAGTGAGCTTTCCCATGTTCGCGAAGGTCGATGTGAACGGACCCGCGACGCATCCCCTTTTTCGGCTCCTCAAGGCCGCCAGGCCGGGTCTTCTCGGCTCGCAGCGCATTAAGTGGAATTTCACCAAGTTCCTCGTGGATCGTCGCGGAGACGTCGTGAGCCGGCACGCTCCCCGGGTGAGCCCATCACGTCTGCAGCCGGAGGTCGAGGCACTTCTAGCACGCAGATGAGACCCTGCCGCTTGCCTTCTCCCCTTAAGATCATTGCTGGAAGGACTACCAGATGCCCAGGAACCTGCCTCTGCTTCTCATTCGCGTCCTTGCGGGAATCGTATTCCTTACCGAAGGTATTCTGAAGTTCCTGTATCCAGGCGAACTTGGGTCCGGCCGGTTCGCGCACGTTGGCTTGCCCATGCCCAACGTGCTGGCGCCCGCAGTGGGCGCGGTCGAGATCGCCGCCGGGGGAGCTCTGATCCTCAACGCCTATGTGGGCCCCGCGGCGATCCTGCTGCTTTGCGTAATTACGACCGCCATCGTGACCACCAAGGTTCCAATTCTGCTCGGGCACAACCTGGGTCCCTTCCCGGTTCCCAAAAATACCGCGCACACCGGGGTGCTCGGGTTCCTTCACGAATCCCGGACCGATCTGGCGATGCTCTTTTCGCTGGCCGCGATTCTCGTGGACCTTCGCGGCGCCGGATCCCGCCCCAGGCGCTGAGCCCATGACCGCATCGCGAGCCCGCCTGGCTGAGCTCTTCCGATTCTTTTCCCGCCTCGGGCTGACAGCATTCGGCGGCCCGGCAGCCCACATCGCTCTGATGGAGCATGAAGCGGTTGAAACGCGGCAATGGCTGTCGCGCGAGCAGTTTCTGGATCTGGTCGGTGCCTGCAATCTGCTTCCCGGTCCCGGTTCCACGCAAGTGGCCATGACCCTCGGCTACACCCGCGCGGGGTGGGCCGGACTCGCGGTTGCGGGAGCATGCTTCATCGTCCCGGCAGCGTTCGCAACTCTGGCACTCGCCTGGGCCTATGTCCGCTTCGGCAGCATGCCGCGAGTGCAGGGCCTGCTCTACGGCGCCAAGCCGGTGATGATCGCGATCATCACGCAAGCCATCTGGCGTCTGGCGCGGATGGCGCTGCGCCGCCGCATCCTGGCCGCGCTCGGGCTCATCTGCTTCGCCGCGATCATCGCCGGAGCGCAGCCGCTCCTGGTCCTGCTTGGGGCGGGAGCGCTGCTGGCGGCACTTGCGGCCGTACGACGGCTCCAGGTCCCGCGCGCCCACTCCCTCATCCCACTCTCCCTGGCACTCCTGGCCGGCGCTCCCGCCGCCGGGGGTCTCACCTCCATCTTCCTGATCTTTCTCAAGCTCGGCATTGTCGTCTTCGGGTCTGGGTACGTGCTGCTCGCCTTCCTGCAAACGGACCTGGTGGACCGGCTGCATTGGGTCACGCAGGCGCAGCTGCTGGATGCCGTAACCGCCGGCCAGGTCACCCCGGGCCCCGTCTTTGCGACCGCCACCTTCCTCGGCTATGTCATCCACGGATTCAGCGGAGCAGCTACGGCGACCGCGGCCATCTTCCTGCCTTCCTTCTTCATGGCCGGACTGGTGGCAGCGTTGGCCTCGCGTATGCGGAGGTCCCCGGTTGCCGCGGCTTTTCTCGACGGAGTGAATGCCGCCGCCATCGCGTTGATGGCGGACGTCGCCATAGCCCTGGGCCGGGCCACATTGATCGATGTCTTCACCTGGGCGCTCGCCGCCGCCAGCGCCATTCTTCTGATTGCCTTCAGAGTGAATGCAACATGGCTAATTCTCGGCGGAGCGCTCCTCGGCATGCTGCTCCAGCACTAGCGCGCCTGCCCGCGATTAATCGAACCGGTATGCGCTGATTGCTGCATCCATCGGCTCGTCGGAGAAGATCCGCTTCCCGGCCGCCTCGCTCCCGGCTCCGGCAGCTACCATCAGCGGAATCAGGTGCTCTTCGCGGGGATGAGCAAATTTTGCGTGCGGAGCTTGAGCCCATTGCTTCAGCAGGTCGCCCCGCTTCGGCTCCGGCGACTCCGCTGCGCGCGTCAGCCAAGCATCGAATTCGCGCGCCTGCTGCCGCGTTCCGGCCCGCATGTAGGCACCCAGATTGTGAAAGCTCATCCCGCTCCCCACGATCAACACGCCTTCCTCGCGCAGAGGCGCAAGGGCGCGCCCGGCTGCCAGATGCTGTGCGGCATCGAGCTGCCCTGCCGACCCGGCCGCAAGGCTCAGCGTCACCACCGGAATGTCGGCTGCGGGGAACGCCACCTTGAGCGGCACGAAAACCCCGTGATCAAATCCACGCGCCGCACTCTCGGCGGCAGGCAGACCAGCGTTCGCAAGAAGACTCTTTACCTGCTGCGCCAGGACGGGATCCCCCGGCGCGGGCCAGGTCAACTCGTAAGTGTGTTTCGGAAAGCCGTAATAGTCGAAGATGAGTGGAGGCCGTTCGGCGCTGCTGACCGTGAAGGCCGGCTCCTCCCAGTGTCCGCTTACCACCACGAGTGCTCGTGGCCTCTCCGGCAGGGTACCCGCCAGCCCCTCGAGAAACCGCTTGGTCATCTCCCAGGTGTCTGCCGGCCCCCAGGTCCAATCCATGAAGAAGCAGGGGCCGCCTCCATGGGGGATGAACAAAGACGGCTGGCGCTGGGGCGACGCGTTCATGAGATTACCTCGATTTAGTCGTTCAAACAACTAAATCAGAGATGCACAAGACCCCGGTCGCGACTCCGAAACCTCCGCCCTGCGAGTCGCACACCCGGCCAATCGCCCTCCCCCGCTACTCGATCGCAAACACCGCGTAGACGGTTGCATCCCGCTCCACCTTCTCCGGGGAGATCGCCAGCGGCGCCGACTGATCTGCCGCCTTTGCCGCGAAGGCGCGCACCATGGGCATGGGCCGGGCCACCCCGGAAACCTGGTTGCTCACGTAAAGGAGTGCACCCAGCTTGACGCCCATCCCTCGCGCCAGCGTGGCCGCATTCTCGCGCACTCGCCCCGCGGCCTTCTCCAGCGCCTGTCCTTCCAGCGCCTTCTCATCCTTCACGGTCCAGTCAATCGCGCCGGTATTGTTGGCGCCGTTGGTCACAGCTACATCCAGGATCTCCGCCGCCCGGGCGGGTTCCACGCGAACCGTCCATTGCTGCTGCAGCTTGAATTTGTGCTGCTTGGGCATCGTGTAGTCCGGGGCAAGAAACTGCGACTCGCTGCGGATCGCGTCGTCTGCCACACCAGCCTGCTTGAGCGCGGCGCGAATCGCATTGGATACGCGCGAACCCTCCGCGTAGGCCGACTTCGCATCCGAGGGAGTTGTTTCGAACCCGATATGCAGCACGGCGATCTCGGGCTCGATGCTCACGCTATCGTTGGCCGAAACCGTAAGGGTCCGGTTTGCAGAATCGATCTTCAATTGCGGCTGGCCCCCGTCCTGGGCGAGGCCTGCTCCGCAAGACACAACCAACAACAACGCTGCAGAGATGCGCATGACGTTCATAGCCACTCCTTACCAGAAGAACGCGCAAACACGAACTTTGTTGCGACCGCACCCATTCTGCGCCTACACCGTGCGTTCGCAGGACGCGCCAAACGCCCGCAATTTGGCCAGCGTCGCAGCGGCCTGTCCGGAGTCGATCGCCTCGGCGCCTCGCGCGACCCCCTCCTTCAAATCCCCCGCCAGTCCCGCCGCCACCAGCGCCGCCGCCGCATTCAACAGGACAATATCGCGTCGCGCCCCCCGGACCCCGGTGAGCACGTCATACAGCAACGCTGAATTGGTCGCGATATCGCCTCCGGAAAAGTCATCGAGCTTTGCCCGTTCCAAGCCCGCCATCTCCGGAGTGATCCGTGCAGCCTTCATCTCCGGCTTCGCTCCGCTCCCCTCTTCGATCCGCGCCACAATCGACTCGCCGGTCGTGGTCAGTTCGTCGATTCCGTCCGTGCCATGGACTACGAACGCCCGCCGTGCGCCCAGTTCCGCGAGCGCCCGTCCCATCAGGAGCACCCGGCTTGGCGCCAAGACGCCGATCACCTGCGCCCGCGCACCCGCCGGGTTGGTTAGCGGCCCGCAAAGGTTGAAGATCGTGCGAAACCCAAGGGCCTTGCGCACCCCATTCACCGCCTTCATGGCGGGGTGATAATGCGGTGCATACAGAAACATGAAGTTGGTGGCGCGCAGGCACTCCACCGCCATCTCCGGGCCCAGCGTTACCGGCACGCCCAGCGCCTCCAGCACATCCGCCGAACCACACCGGGACGTCACCGCCCGGTTCCCGTGTTTGGCCACTTTGGCTCCGGCCGCCGCTGCCACCAGTGCGGCACCGGAGGAGATATTGAAGGTCAACGGCCCCCCGCCTCCCGTTCCGCAGGTGTCCACCAGCTCTTCGCGCTCCTCCTCGGTCAACGGCACAGGAAGCGCGTTCGCGCGCATCGTCTCCACAAATCCGGCCAATTCCGGAGCCTGCTCGCCCCGTGTCGCCAACACCGCCAGCAATGCCGCCGTCTCCACCTCGTGGGCGCTCCCGGAAAGGATCTCGCGCAGCACTTCGGCGGCCTCTTCGCGGGTTAGCTGCCCGCCATCTTCGGCCAGCGGCTTCAACAGTTCTTTCACTCGAGTCATGACTAGTCCGATGATACCGGCTGCGCCAACTCGTCTCGGAGCATTGATCTTCGAGCCTGCTTCATCCTCGGTTGCACGAGAGCCGCACGGACACTAGACTGCTACCCGTAAACGGAATAAGGAGAAACCTTGCGCTTCTTCCCCGCACTCCCCTGCAGCCTTCTCGCCCTCGCCGTGACCGTCGTCTCCGCGCAATCCACGAACCGCGAAGGCATCGCACCGCCGCCCCACGGCAAGCAGATCCATCTCAAGCACGTTCTTGTCGTCGCACAGACCAAGGGCTTCGAGCACGACTCCATCTCCGCCGCCATGGACGCGGTCTATCGGATGGGCAAAGAGAGCGGCCTCTGGGACACCATGCTTCGCACCGATACCGAGCTGCTGACCAAGAAAAAGATGCCCATGAACAACGCCAAGAACCTGGACTACTTCGACTGCATCGTCTTTGCCAGCACGACCGGCGAGCTGGAGATGGACGACAGCCAGAAGGCCGACTTCCTGTCCGCCATCCACGACGACGGCAAGGGCTTTGTGGGCATTCATGCGGCGCTCGATACCAACTACAAATGGCCCCAATACGGCGAAATGATCGGGGGCTGGTTCGACCAGCATCCCTGGATGACCTTTCAGGCGCCCATCATCAACGAAGACCCCGACTTTCCCGCGGTCCGGCACTTCCCCAAAGCCTTCGTGAAGTTCGATGAAATCTACCAACCCAAGGAATGGTCCCGTGACAAGGTCAACGTGCTGCTCAGCCTTGACCCCGACAAGCTGGACTACAACAACAACCCCCGCGTTCACCGCACCGATCACGACTTCGCCGTCGCATGGAGCAAGATGTACGGCAAAGGCCGCGTATTCTACTCCACCCTCGGCCACACCGAAGAATCCTGGGAAGATCCCGATATCAAAAAGATGTACTTCGAAGCCATCAAGTGGGCGATGGGTATGACCGAGGGCAGCACCGCCTCCCACCCCCGTCCCGCCCCTTTTCCGACCCCACCACACTAATTGCCCGCAGATTGTGATTTAAGTCACGGTTCGGAGACTGCCGCTCCTCATAGCCTCTAGACATGGAGGTGTCTCAGATGGGCGCGGCTGCCATTCCAAGGGCTTCGGGCAACCCGGAGAAGAAAAAGCTGGTCCGCCGGTTCGCAAAGGATCGCTCGCAGAAGATTCGGCACCTCATTCAAGGCGCCTTTCTCCTCCTGAACGCCTGGCTCGGCGTGCAGTTCTATCTCTGGGTTCGCTATTTTGAGGGCGGGCCGGCAGCATGGCAGGTTTCCCGCCCCGCGGGGGCCGAGGGCTGGCTCCCCATCGCCGGCCTCATGAACCTTAAGTACTTCGTCCTCACCGGGCACGTACCCCCTGTGCACCCTGCAGCCATGTACCTCTTCAGCGGATTCTTGCTGATGAGCCTCTTCCTCAAGAAGGCCTTCTGCTCCTGGCTCTGTCCCGTGGGGACCTTCTCCGAATCCCTCGCCGCCCTGGGCCGCCGCATCTTGAGGCGAATGGGCATGCGCGACCTGCACCTGCCCAAGGCCGCCGATATACCCCTCCGCGGCCTCAAGTACGTCCTGCTGGGTTTCTTCGTAGCCATTATCGGAACCATGTCCGCCGAAGAACTCCTCGGGTTCATGAAGTCTCCGTACGGCCTCATGGCCGACGTGAAGATGCTCAACTTCTTCCGCGAGATCAGCCTCACCGCCGCCATCATCCTGGCCCTGCTGGTGCTTCTATCGCTTCTGATCCAGAATTTCTGGTGCCGGTATCTGTGTCCCTACGGCGCTCTGCTCGGCCTGGCCTCGCTCCTCAGCCCCGTCAAGATCCGCCGCGACACCCGTACCTGCATCGACTGCGCCAAATGTGCCCATGCCTGCCCGTCCCACCTGCCCGTCGACAAGCTGGTCCAGATCCGCTCGGCTGAGTGCAACGCCTGCATGGCCTGCGTCGCCGCCTGCCCCGCTCAGGATGCCCTCCAACTGGCCCTCCCGCCGCGCAAAGCCGGCTTCGGCGAACCGCGCTGGTACCGCCGCAAGGTGGGCCCCGTAGCCATGACCTGCCTGCTGGCTTATATTTTCTTCGGCATCGTTCTCTATGCCCGCGTGACCAATCATTGGCGCGTTGACTTGCCCGACCATGTATACCAATACCTGGTCCCCCGCGTGGAGGAACTGAGTCACGGGGCTATGTAAACCGGCCCGTTGACCGGCAAACCGCCCCGTTGGCCGGCAACCCGGCGCGCTGGCCGGCATCTTGCACCTATTGGAGGTTCGATGAGCGTTCAGATTGGAGCCCCGCCCGACAGCGGATTCGACGATCCCCTCGGCATGCTCCAGGATTGCCATCGCCGCATCGAACACTTCCTGCAGGTGCTCAGCACCGTCGCCTCCCGAGCGCGCGGCCGCGCCCTGGACCAGGAAGAGGCCGCCGCCGTCAAAGGCGCGCTGCATTACTTCCGCGTCGGCGGCTCCCGGCACACGGACGATGAGGAAATGTCTCTCTTCCCCCGCCTGAGCGCCCACCCCGAGGCGCCCGAAGCGACCGTCCACAGCCTTGAGAACGAACACCAGCACGCTGAGGGACTGCACTACCTCGTCGATCGCCTGTTCTCGACCTGGATCAACAATCGGACCCTTCTCCCCGAAACCCAACAGCAGCTCGATCAATTCCTGGACCAGCTGCTGCAGCTCTATACCCGCCACATCGATCTGGAAGAGCGCGTTCTCTTTCCGGCCGCGGCGAAACTGCTCAATGCAGAACAGCTAGCCGCGATTGGAGAAGAGTTCCGGCGGCGCCGGGCCTGAGATCCGAAACCTCGCCCCCCAAGTTTCAAACCCAGACTCAATCTCGCGTCGATTCCATGACCTCGGCGCGTTCCATGGTCCGCACCGGCTGAACCTCCCGCCGCCCAGGCAAGTGGAAGTGAATCCGCCGCTCCAGCTCCCGCTCCACCGCGCGCCGGCGGCCCGTCAGCAGCTCATGCGCACTGATGTTTCCAACCGCCCGGTTGTGCTCGCGCTCCAGGACAGGCATCGTCAGGACCCCGCTGGTCGCCATCTGCTCCGCCACCGCGCGGCAGGTCTCGTCCTCGTAGGCGAAGACTTCCTGCACTTGGGGCGGTTTGTACTGCTCCTCGGGCCGCAGCTCGACCATCACGTCCGCAACGCTGATGGTCTCCAGAGGATCCACCCCGTATTCCCGGGAAAGGTGGTACCCCCGCCGCGCCAGCTTCTCCGTCAGAATCGACCGCGGCATCATGAGTGACGTCGCCAGGTACGCAGCCGTTGCGGCCAGGACCAGCGGTAGTAGTGCCGGCCACGCATGGGTAAGTTCCAGCGAGAACAAGATGGCGGTGAGGGGAACCCCCAACGCTCCAGCGAGCATCGCTCCCATGCCCATCATGGCCCACAGCGCTTGTACCTGCCCCGGCTCCCGCAGAAGCACCGCAGCCGATTCCCCGATGGAGGCTCCGATCATCAGCAGCGGCGCCAGCACCCCGCCCGACGTCCCCGAACTCAGCGAAAAGGCCCACATCAACGACTTGGCGATCAGGATCCCAAGAAGAAGAGAAAGGGGAGCATTGCCCCGCAACAGCTCGGCAATGTTGTCATAGCCCACCCCTAACCCGCGCGGGAAAAAGATGCCCCCGATTCCGATGCCGATCCCCCCGATCGCCGGCCACCACATCCAGTGGATCCCCAGCTTTTCACTCAGGTGTTCGAACTGGTCCTCAAGCCCGTACATCAGCCGGCTCAGACCCGCGGCCGCGCAACCCACCACGATCCCAAGCGGCGCCGCAATCAGAAGCATGTGTGCCAGCGGGAGAGGCCCGTCGAATTGAACCGGAAACAGCGGCCCCTGTCCCAGCCATGCAATGCGCAGCATCCCGGCTGCCACGCTGGCCACGGCCACGGGAATCAAGGAACGCGGCCGCCACTCGAACAGCAGCAGCTCCACCGCAAGCAGGATCGCCGCAATGGGCGTGGCAAACGTGGCCGACATTCCCGCAGCCGCCCCCGCCACCAGCAGGGTCGTGCGTTCCGCGTCGCTCAGTTTGAGCCACTGTGCGATCAGCGAACCAAAGGCGCCCCCCGTCATAATGATTGGCCCCTCGGCGCCGAACGGTCCGCCCGATCCGATCGCAATGGCGGCGGAGATCGGTTTGAGCACAGCCACCTTCGGCTCCACGCGCGCGCCGCGCAGCAGGATCGCTTCGATGGCTTCGGGAATACCGTGGCCGCGTATCTTGTCCGAGCCGTAGTAGGCCATCAGCCCTACCAGCAAACCGCCGACAATCGGGACGACAGGCTGCAGCCCCAGGGGTAGCGTGGATCCCGCTGGCCCCACCATCGCGAAACTGAGCCGGTGGTAGTAGAAGATGTTGGTCGCGAAGGCAATCGCCCGCAGCAGAAACACCGCCAGTCCCGCCGCGCCGGCTCCAATCACCAGAGCAACCGCGCTCAGCAGCCACACCCGCCGGTCTACCGTAAAATCGCGCAACACGGAAGGCCTCGACTTCATTGTTCCTCCGTCGCGTGTCGCCGGACGCGCTCCAGGTTCTCGATCAGCCGCGCCGCCATGACCGTAAGTTCGCGCGCGTGGTCGCCCGCCAGCCGGTCCAGCAGGCGCTCCCCTTTGCGGGTAAGCCGCACAATCGCCCTGCGCCGATCGGCCGGGTCCTCCTCCCGGACCACAAGACCTTCGTGCTCCGATCGATCCACCAGTTCCACCGCGCTGTTATGTTTCAGGCCAAGGCGCTCCGCAACGTACGCCACGGTCGTCGCGTTTGCCGGGTTCGCCCCCGCCACCTGCAGCATCAGTTGATGTTGTTGCGGCTGGATTCCGGCCTCAAGCGCCGCTTGCTCGCTGAATTGAAGAAAGTGCCGCAGCACGTACCGGAAATCGGCCAGCGTGGTCAGCAGCCGGGCATCAGCTCGTTGAGTCGCGGTCGTCCTCACTCTTATATCGTGTCACGATAGAAAGACAAGGTCAATTCCTAAGATCCCCGTTCCACAAGACATAGATTCTGGTCCCGCCCGCATCGAAGGCCCCAGGGAGAAACCCCATGCCCGACCAGCCGCCTGATCCGTTGCACTACGAGATGAAGTTGCCGCCCGAGCCGCGCAAGCCCGAGCCCCGCAAGAACGACGACTCGCCCACCCCACCGCCGTCTCCCGACCCCGCCGAAAAGGCACAGCAGGAAGCGCCCAACCACAAGAGCAAACCGGATTCCGATCAACAGCCGGGCTGACCCGCCCCCGCCGCCTGCCGGATTTCGCGCTGCCCCCGTCAGGCGGCAAGCACCTCTTCGGCCCGGGCATCCTCGCTGTTCCAGTTCGTCATGCCCACCACGGCTCCCTCAGTGAAGCCGTTCGCCTGAAATACCTTCGCCGCTGGTGTTCCGTCGAAACCAAAGAGCTTCGGCACCATAAACGACGAGCCGGCGAAAGCCGCGTCCATCCTGCCGTGAACTTCGAACGGGATCACCTTCTTGACGCCCAGCGGATAGTCGGTCAGCATCGACTCCACCAGGATGAATGCCCCGGTCACCGCCGCGGCGGCAGCCGCCCGTGGCTCCTTCTTCCGGCAAAACCACGCCATCCCAAAGAAGAAGGCCGCGTGACAATAATCGATGATCCCATGCGTGCGCGCATCGATGACCTTGGGTAGACGCGTCTCCAGCCCTTCCACGACTGCGTTCGACACGAGTGACATCAAAAACCTCCTTGTGATCTCGGGCCACCCTGGCCCAGGTCCCCAGATGGACATGGCCCGGATCGCCTGCTCGCCCCGTTTAGATGCGAGCCGCCGGCGCAAGGAGTCCGCACCATTCCTCTCACGCCACCTGCGTGTAGGGCTCCGCAGCTCTCGCGTTCCGGAGCGCCACCGCCCACCAGTGCAAGCGCTTCAGCATCGTTCCCATCGAGCGCTGCGCCCGCTCCGGGCTCTTGAGCGCACCCTCGGCGTCAAACTGCTCCCACACCCCCGCGAAGCTCACTGAATCGCGCACCGTCATCGCATGCAGCTCCGCGAACACCAGCCGTAGCTGCTCCACCGCGCGCAGTCCGCCCGACACGCCGCCATACGAGACGAACGCCACCGGCTTCGCGTGCCACTCCACTCCATTCGCATCGATCAGCGCCTTCAACGGCGCCGTGTATCCGTGGTTGTACTCCGGCGTGACCACCAGGAACGCATCTGCTCGCCCAAGTTGTTCCTTGACCGCCGCGGCTCCCTCCGTCGCGGGATCGATGAGATCCACCTCGAACTTGCCTCCGGCACGGATCTGCCCTGCGACCCAGCGCACCACCGTATCACAAAAGCGTCCTGGCCTCGTGCTTCCATAGATCACGCCGACTCTCAGCGTATGACTCATTCCCTTCCTCCGGGTTTAATGTGCTGCCTTCAGACAGGTCAGCTCTTCAAAGACTAGAACCTCAAGTAAACTTGAGGTCAAGGAGGTGAGAGTGCCCGATCCGTGCCAGAAACACATCCCGCTCGAGCTCACCGTCGGCCAGCTCGCCCAGCGCAGCGGCATCGCCGTCTCCGCGCTCCACTTCTACGAGTCCAAAGGTCTCATCAGGAGCTGGCGCAACCAGGGAAACCAGCGCCGCTACGCCCGCGAGGTCCTGCGCCGCGTCGCTGTCATCAAGGTCGCGCAGCGGGCCGGCATCTCCCTTGACGCCATCCGTGACGCGCTCGCTGCCCTGCCTGACCAGCGCACACCCACCGCAGAGGATTGGGCGAAGCTGTCCGCCTCGTGGAAGCTCGACCTCACGGATCGCATCGAACGCCTCACCCGCCTGCGCGATCAGCTCGACGGCTGCATCGGCTGCGGCTGTCTCTCCCTCGGCGTATGCCCCCTGCGCAACCCCTGGGACATGCTCGCCGCAAAGGGGCCCGGGCCGCAGCTCCTCGATCCCAACACCGAGCCCGGCAGCGATCCCGCCTGCTGCGGCGGCGCAAAGGACGATGCCCCAAGTAAGCCCCGCCTTCCTCAGGCGATACGATAGTTCTGGAGATACGGATGCCCAGAATTCTCGACGGCGCGGCCATCGCTGCCCAGATCAAGAAGGAAGTTGCAGAAGAGGTAAAGCACCTCGCCCAAAGCGGCGTTCGGCCCGGCCTCGCCGCCGTACTCGTCGGCCATGTCCCCGCCTCGGAGATCTACGTGCGCAGCAAGGTGCAAACCTGTGCCGAGCTCGGACTCTACAGTGACCTGATTACGCCGCCCGACTCCGTCACGACCGAGGAGATGCTCGACCTCGTCAGCGCTCTCAACTCTCGCGACGACATCGATGGCATCTTGATCCAGTTGCCACTTCCCAAGCAGGTCGACGCGAAGGTGCTTCTCGATGCCGTCTCTCCGGCCAAGGACGTGGATGGATTCCATCCCATCAATGCGGGGCGGCTCCAGGCCGGCCGTCCGGCGCTGGCCCCCTGCACCCCCGCCGGCGTCATCGAGGTGCTCAGGCGCAATTCCATCCCCATCTCCGGCCAGAACGCCGTGGTTGTGGGCCGCAGTGACATCGTCGGCAAGCCCGCGGCCATGCTCCTCCTGCACCAGAATGCGACCGTCACCATCTGCCACTCCAAAACCCGCGACCTCGGCGCACTCACCCGTCAGGCCGACATTCTGGTGGCCGCCATCGGACGACCTGGCTTCATCACGCCCGAGATGGTCAAGCCCGGCTCCACCATCATCGATGTCGGCATCAACCGGATTGAAACGCGCGAGGACTTCGATCGCTTTTTCAAAGGAAACGAAAAGCGCGAGGCCGCCTTCCTCAAGCGCGGCTCGGTCATCGTCGGCGACGTTCACCCAGCCGCCTTCGAGCTCTCCAGCGCCTATACCCCCGTCCCCGGCGGTGTCGGCCTCCTGACGATTGCCATGCTCATGTCCAACACCGTTCGCGCCGCCAGAATGCGTCGCGGCCTCCTGGAGAACTCCGGGGAGACCGTCAGCTGACGTTCGACCCTCAGGGACCGGTCGGCCGGCGTCGATGGCTCCAAATCTACTCGTCGCGCAAAGCCACCATCGGGTTGACATTTGCCGCGCGACGGGCCGGCAGGTATCCGGCAGCCAGCCCCGCGGCCAGCAGAAGTGCCGTGGCCGCGCTGAGACTGAAAGGGTCCGTGCCCTTCAGGCCGAACAGCATGGCCTGGAACGAGCGCATGCCCAGGAACGTGACAGGCAGTCCAATAACAATGCCGAGGACAACGAGCAGGCTGATCTCGCGCATCACCTGCCAGCCCACCCGCGCGCGGTCGGCCCCCAGCGCCATACGAATGCCGATCTCTCCCGTGCGGCGGCCAACCAGATACGACATCAACCCGTACAGACCAATGCAGGCGAGGAACACCGCGACCAGCGCGAAGAACGCGGAGAGCTCGGCGATCATGGCTTCACCCGAGTACGCCCGCGCCACCTGCTGCTCCAGCGTCTTGACGTCGGAGATTGGCAGGCGCGGGTCGACCGCGTGGATGGTCTGCTGCACGGAATTGGAGATCGCGCTGAAGTCGCCCGTGTAGCGCACCTCGAAGTCTCCAAACCCCCAGCTGCGCTGTGTATAGGGCATGTAGTCGATGTAGCCGGCGGGCTTCTTCAGATTCCCGGCGAGCACGTCTTTCACGACGCCGATGACCTGGAGCTGCAGAGGCGGCTCCGCCCCGTCCTCGTCGCCGATCAGGTAAGTGCGGCCGATCGGCGACCCCGGCGGGAACAGCTTGCGCGCCATCTTCTCGCTGATGATAGCCACCGGCTGCGAGGTCTTCGTGTCCTGCGGGCCAAAGTTGCGGCCGGCCACGAGCGGAATACCCATAACGTTGAAGAATCCGTTCCCGACGATGTTGTGCTGCACGTTCACCTTGTGATCGACCGGCATTCCCTGCGCGCGAATCCCGCTGTTCCACGTGCCTTCGCGAAACACAAAGGAAGAGAAGCTGGCCGCCTGCACGCCGGGCAGAGTGCTCACACGGTCTTCAATCTCGTGAAAGATCGCCTTGAGGCGCGGATCATCGTCCTTGTAGCCGGTGATATCGGAGTCGATGTTCAGGCGGAGAACATTCTCCTTGTTGAAGCCCGGGTTGACATTCGCCAGATTGACCAGCGTGCGCAGAAAGAGGCACGCGCCCACCATCAGCACAAGCGAGAGCGCCACCTGCGTAACAACCAGACACTTGGCCAGCGGCGTGCGCGCCGCAAACGAAGGACCGCGATTGCTCTTCAGGCTGTCCGTAAGCTGCATCCGCGTGGCGCGCAGCGCCGGCAGAGTTCCGAACAAAAGTGCCGTGCACACCGTAATCGCAAAGGTGAAGGCGAGCAGGCGCAGGTTGAGCGAGACGTCGAGAGGCATCACATCCGGGCCGTCAGAGATCATGCGCAGGAGCACCCGCTTGGCCATCGCGGCAAAAGCAATGCCCAGGGCCCCACCGGTGAGGGCGAGAATGAGGCTCTCGGTAAGGAGCTGGCGAATGATCCGCGACCGCCGCGCCCCCAGTGCCTGGCGCACCGCGAGTTCCCGCGCACGCGCGGTGGAGCGGGCCAGCAGCAGATTGGCAATGTTGGCGCACGCGATGAGCAGCACCAGCGCCACGATCGTCATGAGGATCTTGAGCGGCTTCGATTCATTGCGGCGCAGATCGGCCATTCCTCGCTCCATGGATTGCAGCTGCACATGAGCATGGGCCAGATGATCGAGATTGGCCTGCGTCAGCCGCGCGTCAGGAAAGCTGCGAATGATCTGCGGAAAGAGAACGTTGATGTTGGCCTCGGCCTGCTGCATCGTCACGCCCGGCTTGAGGCGGCCCAGGATGTAGAGCGACTCCGAGAAGTTCTCTTTGGGATGAACCCAGTTGGGCGGAATGAGCTGGCCCATCGAGAGCGGCGCCCACATGTCCGGCGCCTGGCCCACAGCAGTGCCGAAGAACTCAGGCGCGGCCACACCCACGATCTTGTACTGAACGGGGCCAAGCCTGACCGTATGATTCAGAATCCCGCGATCCGCGCCGAACCGGCGCTTCCAGAACCCGTCGCTGAGGACCACGACTGGATGCTCGCCGTCGCCCGAGTCGTCGGCCTGATTGAGGACCCGGCCGACCTGCGCGCCCACCCCGAGCATCTGGAAATAGGTGCCGGAGATCGTCTGAACCTGGAGCTTCTCTGACTGCTGGTGATCATCCACAAAGCCATGCACCGTGTTCAGCAGGCTCATGATCGCCGCCGTGTCGGAGAACACCTCATTCTTGCTCTGCAACTGGCGGTAGAAGGGGTAGGAGTAGAGCTCCGTGCAGGCAAAGCTGTCAGTGATGCCGTCCCAGTCTTCCACGCCCAGCTTGACGAGCTGTTGCGGCTCCTTCACGGGCAGCGAACGCAGCATCACCGCGTCGAGAAAGCTGAAGATCGCCGTGTTGGCGCCGATTCCCAGAGCCAGCGAGATAAGGGCAACAATCGTGATGGCGGGCGTGCGCCACATCGAACGCAGACCGTAAGCGGCATCCTGCGAAAAGCTCGTCAGCCCGTCCCAGCCCCAGGCCGTGCTGCTCTTCTCGCGCAGCAGGGTTGCATTGCCAAATCGCCTGTTGGCGGCGCGGCGGGCCGCTTCATCGCTCAGGCCCGCGGCAAGCTGTTGCTGGCGGCGCAGATCTTTGTGCAGGCGCATCTCTTCCTCCAGCTCGCGCTGGAACCGGTCCCGATGAAAGAGCACATCCAGTCGCCGTTTGAATTCGCCCGCCAGGCTCATGTCGTTGGCTCCTTTTACGCCGTCTGAAGAATGCGGGTGATGGCCCCCATCACGCGCTCGAACTGCTGCACCTCGATGCCAAGCTGCTTCCGGCCGTCACGCGTAAGGGTGTAGTAGCGGGCGCGGCGATTGCCCGCCGTCACGCCCCACTCCGCCGTGACCCACCCCTTCAGCAACATGCGCTGCAGCGCCGGATAGAGCGAGCCCTCCTCAATCTGCAGCACGTCTTCGCTGCAACTCTGGATGGACTCCGCGATCTCGTACCCGTGCAGGCGCCCGCGCGTGGCAAGCGTTTTGAGCACCAGCAAGTAGAGGGTTCCTGGCGGAATTTCGTCCCGCCCCGGTTCAGGCTTTCTTCGGATGAGAGCGGCCATCAGGGCCCTCCAGATCTGACATAGGTAAACTATGCCAGTCTCCCGGGAGACGCGCACCCTGTCAAGCCGGTTGTGACGAATGAAGGGATGCAGGACAGCAACCGCGAGAAAGTGAAGAAGAAGTGATGGAGGGTTTCCCAGAAGTCCAGCTACTCCGCGCGCAGCGCCTGTACGGGGTTAATACGGGCAGCCTGGCGCGCCGGCAAAGCGGCGGCAAGGTTGCAATGGCCGCGATGGCCAGCAGGCGATCTCCCGCGCCGGTTCCGCGTCCACCTGCGCGTTGCGGGCGCGGCCAACTATCTTCGCGAACAGACGGCGGAGGCGCATTAGGAGAGGTCCTCCTCGGCCAGCAACCGTTCCACCAGCCCGGACATGCGCCGCCAGCGTTGTGTCTCTTCATTCAGGGCCTTGAGTCCGGGCTTGGTGATCGCGTAAAACTTGGCCTCGCGATTGTTCTCCGTCACGCCCCATGAGCCCTTGATCCAGCCGTACTGCTCCAGCCGCACCAGCGCGGGATAGAGCGTGCCCTGGTTCAGGTTCAACAGGCTGTCGGAGACCTGCTGCAGGCGCGTGGCAATCTGATACGCGTGCCGCGGGCCCATGGTGGCCAGGGTGCGCAGCACAATCAGGTCAAGCGTCCCCTGCAGAAGTTGGAGCGGCTCTTCACTGGGCATTCAAGTGCACCTGGCTGGAATCATCTGCCGGGCTTCACTTGTTTGTCAAATAAAGAGTGACGAACGACGCATATCCAGAGAAGACGAAACTGGGACGGACGCCGCCTATCCCTTCCTGCACCCCATGCCCTCTAGTCGTGCTCGCCTGAGCAGCAGGAATGACCCAGAGGCTCGGCAGGCTTGGCCTGAACGGCGGGAGCCGGCGGCACATAGTCGGAATTCGTGTCCACGAAGTAGTTGTTCTCGTACTTGTCGTGGTGACGAACCCAGGCCATCGGATGCTTCAGGCCCTCCTCGTCGCGCCCTTTCGGGGCATGATCGAGGAAGTTGTAGGTGCCCACCAGGATGTCGAGACCTCGCGCGTAGCTCGAGTAGGTGTGGTAGATCGTGCCGTCTTGATCTTTGCTGAAGACGCTCAGGCCCGGCAGCTCTTCCAGCATGAAGTCAATCTCGGCGTAGTTGTAGGTGCGCTTGCCGCGGGCCCTGTCCGCGTCCGACACCGACACCTTGTAGTCGAAGTTGAAGTCGGATCCGTACGACGACACCCAGTGAAACTTCCATCCCATGCGTTCCTTGAAGGCAGCCAACTCGGGCCACGTAGCCCGCGAAACCACGGCGAGCGTCGCATCGCGATGGGCAAGGTGGATCGTGGTGGCATCGAAGTGGTCGGAAAGATACGAACAGCTCTTGCAGCCTTCGCTCCACCCCGGCGCAAACATGAAGTGGTAGACAATGAGTTGACCGCGGCCATCGAACAGGTCGGCCAGCGTCTCCTCGCCCCGCGGACCGTTGAAGACGTAGTTCTTCTCGACACGCTCGCGAGGAAGCTCGCGGCGCTGCCGGCTGAGCTCGTCGCGCAGCCGCGTGAACTCCTTCTCTTTCTGCAGAAGCTTCTTGCGCGCCTCAATCCACTCTTCGTGCGACACGGTGAGGGGCTGGTGAATCTCGGTCAGGCTGGTAGCCATTGCACTCCTCCTGGGACGGGGTTGCCGGCGCCGTACGGCGCCGGTTGCGTTTGCGAAATGTATGCGCCACCAGGGCTGCGAAGCCGCCGGGAGCAGTGGCTTTGCCGGCAATAATCGCAGCGGCAGTGGCCAGGCAAACAGGACACATGGGATCCTCGAATGCAATCAGACCATCTACTGCAGGAACGGCGGCGGCTCGTCGGCGCTGGGCCCCCAGGTCGCCGGCACGGGCACCTCCAGGATGCGCAGATACACCGAAAATTGCCCGCGATGCTGATACCAGTGGTTGAGCATGATATCGCGCAGAAACTGGGCCCGCGGCATAGCCACAAGTTCCTTGTCTCCGGAAAGCAAACGCCACGTTTCCCGCATAGCCGCGTCGTCGAGCCCCTCAAGAACACGCCGCACGGTGGCCACGCTCTCATCCAGAGTTCGCAATATTTCTTCGCGGCTCGCTGGCTGCGGAAACTTGAAATCCGGCGCCTGCCGCGGGCTCTCCCGGACAAACTCCGCCACCCCGCCCGGCACAAACGCGAGGTGGTATGCGAGCTGTCCCGCAGTCATCGACTTTTCGTGCGGCTTCCACATCAGCTTGTCTTCGGGCAGGCGTTCCAGAAACTTGCGGGTAAGGCGCGCCTGGGGTTCAAACTCGGCGAGGATGGACTGGGCGAGGGCATCGGCAACCGCCGGTGCTTCTACTGGCGACATGGTGAAACCTCCTTGAGGATCCCGATTGAGAAATGGTGGACTGGGGTGCGCGCTCGACAGACCGAGCCTCCGGCTAGCGGCTCCGCTCCGCGCGCTGGCGCACCCGCTCGTTCATATGGGTCCACCCCTTGACCACGCCCTTGCGATGCTCCGGGTCGAGCAAACCGAACGCGGTATGACGAAAACGAATCGTCGTCACGCCATCCGCCTCGCTCAGCCGGTACTGCAGGTTGTTGGCCACTGGATACGACATGAACATAGGACCGCTGAACTCCAGCAGCGACGGCGCCTTGATCGCCTGCACGTGCGCCCACAGATGGCCGTTATTGTCGCCAAGATCCCTATACCAGCGCCCCCCGGGATACGCCTCCAGCTTCATCGGCATCGGCGTCCCGTCTTCCCGCTCGTTCGACTGCAGTTGCTCCAGCAGCGCTTCAAAGGTGACCGCCAGCGTGGCATTCACCCGGATCTCCTGGTTGATGGTGAAAGTCAGATTCTCGATCTCGGGCAGCGTTGGAATGGTACACATCAGCTCTCCTTTTCGGATGTTCCGGTTTCTCTGCTCTGCTTCATCTTTGCTTCCGCGCGTTCCTTGATGCGGCTCAGCTGGTTCGACCAGTAGCGCTCAAACGTCGACACCCATTCATGCACCGGCTGCAGCGCCGGCGCATTGGTCCGGTACAGCTTGTGTCTGCCGTTGCGGCGCATATGCACCAGCCCCGTTTCGCGCAGCACCCGCAGATGTTTCGACACCGAAGGCTGGTCCAGTCGAAGCGCCGTCACAATCGCACCCACCTCCAGCTCTCCCACCACTAGAAGCGTCAGAATCTCGCGCCGGCGCGGCTCGGCCACAGCGTTGAACACATCGGAAGTCGTAGCGGCTCTAGCCATGATCCGTAAAATATATTCCTATATCGGCATGTGTCAAGGGGTGCGGCTACTTTTTTTTCGAACCGCCGCCAGTCCGGCTCGATACCTCCTCCTCCCCGCTGAGACCTTTGCCCTTCCACTCGCCCCCGCAGCCCTTCTATGGTCGCCTCCAGCAGGCGTGGAGGCAGACCGGCAATGATATGCGCACGGCTAGTTACGATTGCGGCTTTGGCAGAGGCGCTGCTCCTCTTCACTATGGGCAGCCGGGGCATGCAGGTTCATCCCGAAGGCGTCGCCGACACAGTCTCCTCCGTGACAACGGCGGATCCCTTCGGCAATCCCTGCGACCCCATGGCCGCTATGCCGGGAATGAGCGTCATGGGCGAGAGCATGGCGGCCATGGCCAATCACATGTGCGTCACCCCCGCTCGCCCGCCCCAGCCCGGAGACGAAGAAAAAGCGCGAGCCGTCCTCGCTCAGGTGCGCACCGTGATGGAGAAATACAAGGACTACAAAAAAGCCATCGCCGACGGCTACATCCAGGCAAATCCCACCGTCGACCAGCCGCAGTTTCACTTCAACAACGAAGCCAACGCGAAGCTGGCCGACACGCAGTTCGATCCCTCCCGCCCCACGTCTCTCCTCTACTTCCGCACCGCCCATCGCCGATTCACCCTCGAGGGTGTCATGTTCACAGCGCGCCCCAGCGCTACCGAAGACGAACTGAACCAGCGCATTCCTCTCAGCATCGCGCGATGGCACAAGCACACCAACTTCTGTGCGGCTCCCGCAAACCAGGTGAAGGATTACTTCGGCAGCTCTCCCAGGTTCGGCATGTTCGGCTCCATCCACACCCGCGAGGCCTGCGCGGCCGCGGGTGGCGCCTTCATGCCCGTCGTCTTCACCTGGATGGTCCACGTCTTTCCCTACGAAGACGACCTCAAGAACGCCTTCTCCATGAACGACGACGTTCCACATTTCCACCCGTGACCGCCGCAAATGAGCGCGCGTAAACTTGGAAAGGATGAAAATTGGAATCGACTTCGGAACAACGCGCGTCGTGGTGGCGGCTGCGGACCGCGGCAACTACCCGCTGGTGAACTTCGAAACTCCCGACGGCGTCGCGTGCGACTGGTTCCCTTCCGTCGTCGCCGTCAAGGGCTCCGAACGCCGCTATGGCTGGGAGGCCCTCGCCGTCCAGCAACACGACACCGGCTGGACCATCCTCCGCTCCCTCAAGCGATGCCTCCGCGATGCCCGCCCCCACACCCAGATCCGCATTGGCGATGAGACCCTTCCCGTCCGCTTCTTGCTCGCCGAAATGATGACCGCCCTCCGCACCCAGCTTCTGGATCACTCCAACCTCGCCGCCGCCGCCGGCGAGCGCCTCGAAGCCGTCCTGGGCGTCCCCGCAAATGCCAACAGCAATCAACGCTTCTTGACCGAAGAAGCTGCGAACCATGCGGGCTTCACCGTCATCGGCCTCATGAATGAGCCCTCCGCCGCGGCCATCGAATTCGCTTACCGCAACAGCGCAGAGCGCGCCAGCCGCGCCGGCAACGGCCTCCTCGTCTACGACCTTGGCGGAGGCACCTTCGACGTCTCCCTCGTCACCATGGGCGAAGCCGAGCACACCATCGACGCCTCCGACGGCATCCCCAACCTCGGCGGCGACGACTTCGACGAAATCCTCGCCACCCTGGCCCTCGAGTCCGCCGGCAAAGATCACGACGCCCTCTCCCCCGCGGAGCGCTACCACCTCCTCGAAGAATGCCGCGAGAAGAAAGAATCGCTCAATCCCAACACCCGCAAGGTGACCATCGATCTGGAACGCGTGCGCGCCGGTTGGGAGCAGGTCACCCTGCCCGTCGACACCTACTACGAGCGCTGCCGTCCCCTGATCGAAAAGACCCGCACCGTCGTTGAAGACCTCCTCGCCCGCCAGCCCGCGCGCACCCTCGACACGCTCTACGTCACGGGAGGCGGCTCCGAACTGCCTCCCGTCGCCCGCATCCTCCGCGAACACTTCGGGCGCAAGGTGCGCCGCTCCGGCTACATGCGCTCCGCCAGCGCCGTCGGCCTCGCCATCCGCGCCGGCATGGCTGCCGACAAACTGCGCGACCAGTTCAACGAAAACTTCGGCATGTGGCGCGAGGCCGATCACGGCGGCACCATCGTCTTCGACCTGATCTTCCCCCGCGGCATGGCCCTCCCCTCCCCGGGCGAGCCCCCGCTCCACATCGAGCGCTCCTATCACCCCGCGCACAACATCGGCCACTTCCGCTACCTGGAGTGCTCGCGTCTCGACGACAACGGCCAGCCCGCCGGCGAAATCACCAACTGGAACCAGATCCAGTTCCCCTTCGACCCCGCGCTGCAGCACGAGACCGATCTCTCCTCCATCCCCGTCGAGCGCATCCCCCACAATCGCAGCATGCGCGTCCGCGAGGAGTACACCTGCGATGCCAGCGGCAATCTGCGCGTCACCATCGCCACAGAGCCCTCAGGCTATACGCGCGAGTACGCCATCGGCCAATTTGCGGGAGAAGAAGCGACGTTGGTGAAGTAAACGGCGATCAGATCTGACGGGAGTACTTTCGCCATGCGCTAACGCCTGGGTCGATTCGATCTCGGACCCGCGTTCCTCATTGTCATCACTTGGCAACCCATCGTGCAGGTTCTCCCGCGATCGCGCAGCTTACGAAGCGCGCGCGATGCTGATGACCGTCAAATCATCCGCCTGCCCGTGGAGCTGCGCCACCTCCGCCACATGCCTGGCGCTCGCGCCCTCCCGCAGCAGCGACTCCACGCGCGGAAAGCCCAGCAGCACGTGCTGCTCGTTCTGCGCCTCCGCCACGCCGTCGGTCACCAGCACCGCCTCGTCGCCCACGTGCATTTCAATGCGCGACTGCTCGTAGGAGGCATCTTCCAGCACCCCCAGCGGCATCGATCCCGCGAAGGGGATCTCCGTCCCGTTGATGTACGGCGGCAGGTGGCCTGCATTGCCCACCGTGAGCCTTCCCTGTTCTTCCACGCGCACAATCAGGCAGGTCGCGAAGCCGCCGTGCGTCTTCCCGCACAGCCGGCGGTTGATCTCCGCCAGAATCGCGGCAGGTTCCTCCGTAAAGCTCACCACGGCCCGCAGCATGCCCACAATCATCGAAACAATCATCGCCGCGCGCAGCCCTTTGCCGCTCACGTCGCCAATCACCACCAAAGTGCGGCCGCTGGGCAGCGGAATCACCTGAAAAAAATCTCCTCCCACTTCCGCCGCCGGCCGGTACACGCTCTCGATCGCATACCCGCTGATGGGCGGAATCACCTCCGGCACCATCACCCTCTGCACCTCGCGCGCCGCCGTCATCTCATTCTCCAGCGCCGCCTTTTCCACCTGCGCGCGGGCATGCCGCCGCGCCTCGCTCACGGAGACGCTCACAAATCCCACGTAGCCCAGCGTGACCGCAACAATCTCCGCCACACCGTCGAACGTCATGCGATTATGCAGGCGAGTCGTCTGGTCACGATCCAGTTCCTTCAGAGAAGGTGGATCGGGATACAGATTCGACAGCGCGCCCATGCTCAGCACCTGCACCGCGAGTAGCGGAAAGAAGGCCTTCCAGAACTTCTTGCGCAAGGTGATTCCAGACACTGCATAACACACTGCAAAGAGACCCGTAAGCACCACCAGGAACGCGAACCGCGGAATCGGCGGCCGGCCCATGTCGATCACGTCGTTGGCAATCCCAATGCTCGCGAAAACGAAAAAGACCGCAAGCAAAAAAATGATGGAGGTCCGGCGCGGTGTCGTCCTCCAGGGGTTCTCGAGCTTGATGGGATCGGCGATCGCGAGTCTCCCTGCGACGTTTAAGTGCAGATGCGGGGCTTCGCTTGGATTGTACCCCGCGCCTGAGCAACGCTCCCGCGCAGATCCCCGCTGACTTGCTGTCTTGCTGACCCGCTGTCTCATCGCAGCCAGTCCCGGAAAAGACGTTTATCCTAGGCGAGTGAAGCCCACACCCCAAAGCGGTCCCACCCTGCTGGTGCACGGCGGGGCGTGGGCCATTCCCGCCGACGCCGCCGACGATCATCGAAACGGGGTGCACAACGCGCTTGAGGCCGGCTACGCCATACTCGACCGCGGCGGCAAAGCGCTCGACGCCGTCATCGCCGCCGTCACCGTCCTGGAAGACGACCCCACCTTCGATGCGGGCCGCGGAAGCTTCCTCACCTCCGACGGCCGCGTTCAGCTTGATGCCCTGCTCATGGACGGCGGCCGCATGAAGGCCGGCGGCGTTGCCTGCGTCGAACGCCTGCGCAACCCTATCCAGGCCGCCCGGCTCGTGCTGGAAGAAAGCCCCCACGTCTACTTCGTCGGCGCCGGCGCCGAGGCCTTTGCCGCCGCTCATGGCATGGAGCTAATCGAAAACAGCGAGCTTGTTCTCGATCGCGAACGGGCACGGCTCAAAACGGCGCAGGCCCGCGCCGCCGCCGGCCTGGCGGACGACACCTTCTCCGGGCTGGATGACAAGGGCCCCGAGACGGCCGTCGTCGTCGCCGCCGAGGACCCCACCGCCTGGTCCCACGACACCGTCGGCGCCGTCGCCCTCGACGCCTGGGGCAATCTCGCCGCAGGAACCTCCACCGGCGGTACCCTCAACAAAACTCCCGGCCGCGTCGGCGACTCCTCCCTCATCGGCTGCGGCTGCTACGCCGACAATATGTCCGCCGCCGTCTCCCTCACCGGATGGGGCGAACCCATCATGAAACTCGTCCTCGGCAAATGGGCCACCGACCGCGTCGCCGCCGGAACCGCCCCCGAGATGGCCGCCCGCGAAGCCATCGCCTACCTCTTCAACCGGCTCGGCGGCCACGGCGGCATCATCCTCCTAGGCCCCGACGGCCGCTTCGGCTTCGCCCACAACACCCCTGCCATGGCCTGGGGCATCGCCACCCGCGCCGGCATCCACACCGGCCTGAAAAGTCGGGAATAGCACACATCTCTGGGGCGGTTGGCTCTGGTCTCCAGGCTGACCCACCACAACCGAGGGTGCCACCGGTCCCTCGCTCTCGGGGACCGGTGAAACTGCAGCCCGGAACGCATTCCGTTTCCGACCGCAACGGTTTCTCACAACGATGATTGAGTCAACCCGACTGCCTGCGGTGGTGACCCCGCATTCAAATGGGGATTCACTTCGGACCGCTCAGTGGGACTGGGTTTGTTGGCTCTCAAAAGACCTCGACGGCGGCTGTGTGCCCTGGAGCTGCGGCAATCCGCTGGTCCCGGGTGATCAAAGGTGACCGCAATTTCTCGGCTAGCGCTACGTATGCCGCATCGTATGCGCTGAGGTTCTGCCTCAATTGCCAGATGCGCTGTACCAGCAGGACCGGAGCATAGCGGGTGACTCGAAGGGCGGCCATGTCCTCAATGGCTTCCAGTGCCCTCTTTGGAGTCAGAGTTCCTTCGCGTACCAGGCGCCTCATGACCTGTACGAATTCCACATCGATCAGATGCACGCTGTGCAACGTATCCTGACGTGCGTAGATCCGCTGCTCGATGCGCTGTCCCGCTGGGGTTCGAAGAAGCCAGTCGACGACAGCCGAGGTGTCGAGCACGATCATCGTTCCGCACGTTCCTCGCGCACTAGGACAGCGGTGTCAAATGCCGCAGAAAGCGGCTTGCGGGCGTGCAGTCGCTCGCGAAACTCAGCCAGCGTAGGGCGCTCGGCAATTTCCCGAAGTTCGCTGAGCAGATAGTCAGAAAGCGACATTCCCGCAGTCGCGGCCCTCGCCTTGAGACTGCGGTGCAGTACCTCCGGAACGTTCCGAACCTGAATCATTTTTCCCATGCGTTGACCATATTTGCATGTGGTAAACATGTCAAACAGGCCGATCGGACGGTGCATTTTCGATGTAACGCTCCAACCGCTGCGGATGCTTCCCTTTGCTGAAGGTTCGCCCCTTCAAAGCCGGCTCGGAAATCTGCCGACCTGATTGGTCTGCCCGCTAAAATAACGACTCGCCCTGACCTTTGGAATTGACATTTTTCGGCAACGCCTCCGCCCCCCCGCCGCCGTGCCAAAGATACGACCCCGTTTTCCGCAGGCCGTCCATCCACGCCTGCGCTACCCTTAACTTCCATGGGGCGCATCCGCATCCTCTCCGACCAGGTGGCCAACCAGATCGCCGCCGGCGAAGTCGTCGACCGCCCCGCCTCCGTCGTCAAAGAGCTCCTCGAAAACTCTCTCGATGCCGGCGCCACCCGCATTCGCGTTGAAGTAGAAGCCGGCGGACGCAAGCTCATCCGTATCGCCGACGACGGATGCGGCATGAACCGCGACGACGCCCTCCTCGCCTTCGAGCGCCACGCCACTTCCAAGCTCCGCTCGGCCAACGACCTCCTCGCCATCGCCACCCTCGGCTTCCGCGGCGAGGCGCTCCCCTCCATCGCCTCCGTCGCGCGCGTCACCCTTGAAACCGCACCCGACGACGGCTCCGGCGGAACCCGCCTCGAGATCGCCGGTGGCAAGCTCCTCCACGTCGACGACGCCGCTCCCTCCCGCGGCACCACCCTCTCCGTCTCCGACCTGTTCTTCAATACCCCCGCCCGCCGCAAATTCCTCCGCGCCGAATCCACCGAGCTGGCGCACGTCACCGCCCTGGTCACGCACTACGCCCTCGTCCATCCGGAAAAACACTTCGAGCTGGTCTCCGCCAGCCACACCCTCGTCTCCGCGCCACCCGTCACCCGCACCGCCGAGCGCATCTACCAGATCTTCGGAAAAGACACCCTCGAGCAGCTCCTCCCCGTCGCCGCCGAGGCGCCCCTCCAGCGCGTCGGCCTCCCCGAGCCTCCCCCCTGGAAACGCGACCCCGACGAGCCGCCCCCCACCCCCGGCACCCTCCGCCTCACCGGCTTCTACTCCATCCCCGAGCTCCAGAAGCTCAACCGCAACTCCATCTACATCTTTGTCAACAAGCGGCTCATCCGCGATCGCCTTCTCCTCCACGCCATCACCGAGGCCTACCGCAACGTCATTCCCCCCACCAGCTTCCCCGTCGTCCTCCTCTTCCTCGAGATGCCCCCCGAGGAGGTCGACGTCAACGTCCATCCCGCCAAAACCGAGGTCCGCTTCCGCCAGGGCGCCTTCCTCCACGACTTCGTCCGCGACAGCCTCCGCACCTCTCTCATGAAGGCTCGTCCCGCCGCCCAGTTCCTCGCCGCCCTCACCTCCAATCCCCTGGCCAGCCCCTCCCTCATGCCCCCGGCACTCTCCCCCCTCCCCGGTGCCCCCGGCAATGGCCACGACCCCGATCCGGACCCAGCTCTCCTCGAATCCGATGGCGAAACCCTCGTCCTCACCGCTCCGGCTCCCCCTCCCACCCCCGTCCGCCTCCCCTTCATCGCCGCCAGCTTCCGCCCGGGAAGCTTCAGCAGCACCGGCCTCGCCCAGGCCCTGCTTCAGGGCGACTTGCTTCAGCCTTCTGCGGCCATCTCCGGAAGCGCCTCAGAATCAGCTACTTCCCTCGAAGATCCCGCCTTCGCCGCCGCCCAGGTCGAGGCCGAACAGGCCGCCCGCACCCTCAACCACCTCGCCGGCCTCAAGCCCCTCGGCCAGCTCCGCGAGTCCTTTATCCTCGCCACCGGCGAAGACGGCCTCTGGATCATCGACCAGCACGTCGCCCACGAACGCGTCCTCTTCGAGAAGATCCTCCGCGACCGTACCGTCGAACAGGTCCAGCGCCAACGCCTCCTCATGCCCCTCCTCGTCGACCTCAAACCGTGGCAGATGGTGGTATTCGCCCGCATCGCCGCCGAACTCGACCGCAACGGCTTCGAAGCAGAGCCCTTCGGTCCACAAACCCTCGCCGTCAAGGCCGCCCCCATCGGCCTCGACGGCACTGAGCTTGAGCGCACTCTAACTGAGGTCATCGAACAAGCCGAAAAAGGAGAGGAAGACTCTTCCAATGAAGAACTTAACCTCCTCAGCCGCAAGGTGGCCGCCTCCATCGCCTGCCACTCCGCCATCAAGGTCAACACCCCCCTTGACCCCGCACGTATGGAGTGGCTATTGTTGGAACTTGCAAAAACGGAACACCCGACCAACTGCCCGCATGGACGACCAATCGCTTTGCTGTATTCTTGGAGAGAGATCCAGCGGGCCTTCCACCGTATCTAACGCGTAGGGAAGGCGGCATCCCACCCCCTCAGGGGAGCAGGGAGCCCGGCACGGAACAAACTAGGGAGACTGCCTCCCGGAGCCGAAGCACTCAATCCGACGCATTCCCGCAGCCCAACGGTACCCACCGTGGACTCGCCTTGCGCCAACTGAATGCCAGGTTCCCTGAATCAGCCTTTCCGGTTTGCCCCAGGCCAGCCTGGAAAAGAGGTTCTTCTTTGACATTGGAGCAATTGGAAGTCGCGCGCGCCGAACGGATGCGTCAGAACGGACATGGGGTCCTCACACTGGACGAGGCCCGCACGTGGATCGAAGAGACCGGACTCTGCCTCTTCCTCCCCAAGCGGCAATTTTCCGCCTCGCTCGCCCCCAGCTTTGTTGAGGCCGTAGCCGGCCAGCGAAATACCACCCCCGATTCCCGGCAGATTGCCGCAGCCGAAGAGCTGCTGGTCCGCCTCGAACTCGATGGTGTCGTCGTCCGGCTCAACCTGCTTGGCCAGCCCGGCGAGCAGCCCGACTATGTTGTCGCTGCCTGGGTTCTTCCTTACGTCTATGCCCTCCGGGGCGACCGCGACTGGCGCCGGATTCCCCAGCTCACCGGCTCCCGCCAGGTTTCCCCCCTCGCCATCCAGGCCTACAAACAACTCGAAACCGGCGACATGACCATCGCCGAGCTCAAGCAGAACCTCGGCCACGGCGTCTCCGAGATGGCCGTCCTCCGCGCCATCACCGAGCTCTGGCAGCAGCTCCGCATCATCCCCGTCATCGCCGCTCCCGGCAAGGCCGCCAAGTGGCAGCTCCTCCGCCACCGCTTCCAGAAGGCCATCGCCGAAGGCGCCTCCACCTCCCAGGTCACCGCTATCTCCGTCCTCGCCTCCATCTTCCTGCAGGCCGTCATCGCCGCCAGCATGGAAGAAGTCGAGATCTTCCTCTCCCCCCTGACCGCCCGCAGCAAGATCCGCGAGGTCATCCGCGGCCTCGTCGCCACCCGTCAGGTGCACACCCTCTCTCTCGGACATGCCCCCCACTTCTACGTGGCCGGCACCCTGCCCGAGTTCGCCCCCACCGTCAGCACCTATACCAGCGCCCTCGGCTCCGCCTACATCCCCTATCCACACGATGAGGAACCTCTGCCCGAGCCGGCGGTCAACCACCTGCCTGCCCAAAAGGAAGCGCTGCCCGAACCCCCGGCCGAGCTGCATGCCCACACCAACGGCGCCTCCCGTCACGCCCCCCGGGCCGCCTCCAACGGCAAGCCTGCCCCCCGGCCGCACTTCAGCCGGACCACGGGACGCGACCGCAAGCCCGCCGCCTCCAGCTCCTCCAGCCGGCCGGCCCGCAATGGCGCCTCGCGCAGCTCCTCGTCCCGGCCCGCCTCTTCGCGCTGGGCAGCCAACGGCTCCAAGTCCTCACACGCCAATGGCTCCTCCCGCAATGGCAACGGCAGCCATGCCAATGGCACTCACGGGAACGGCAAGGCCTCGCTGAACGGCCACGCCCGCCCCTCCGGAACGGCACGGCCCGCCAACGGCTCCCGGTCCAATGGATCGGCGTCCTCCACCACCCGCTCCTCCAAGCCGGCCAGCCGCGCCAGCAGCCTCAGCCGAACCTCCGGGGCCCGTCGCAAAGGCTCTGACCGTAAACCCGCGCTGACCGCCGGGGCCGCCTCCAACGGCTCCAAGCGCTTCTTCAGCGCCAAGCAGGGATCGAAGAAGCGGGGATGACCGGAGATCTAAACTCTCCGGGCTCCCCGCGAGCCCGCAAGATCATCGTGGCCATCGACGGGCCCGCAGGAGCCGGGAAAAGCACCATCGCCCGGCACCTCGCCCGCCACTTCGGCCTCCTCAACCTCGAAACCGGCGCCATGTACCGCGCCTTCGCCCTCAAAGCCCTGCGCGCAGAGATCCCCCTCTCCGACAGCGCCGCCCTCGTCCGCCTCGCCCAGGAAACCGCCATCCGCCTCGAGCCCGGCGATGCCGAAAACCGCGTCCTCCTCGACGGCGAAGACGTCACCGGCCTCATCCGCAACCAGACCGTCACCGACGCCGCCTCGAAGGTCAGCGTCTTCCCCCCCATCCGCACCTGGATGGTCCGCCTCCAGCAGGAACTCGGCGCCGACGGTGGCGTCGTCATGGAAGGCCGCGATATCGGTACCGTCGTCTTCCCCCACGCCGACGCCAAGATCTTCCTCGACGCCGCCCCCGAGGTCCGCGGCATGCGCCGCTTCGACCAGCTCCCCTCCGGCCACGCCCACCAGCCCGAAGACGTCATCCGCGATCTCCACGAACGCGACCAGCGCGATCGCAACCGCGCCGACTCCCCCCTCCGCCCCGCCCCCGACGCCGTCCTCCTCGACTCCACCCACATGACCCTCGACCAGGCCGTCAAGGCCGCCGAAGACATCGTCTCCGAACGGCTCGCGGCTCACGCCCGCTGACGCCCCCTTCCCCCCTCCCCGCACCTTCTAGCTCCCTCACCCCGGACTCCCTCCCACGAATTGGCCGTTTTTTATTGATCCCTCACGCGAGGTCATGGCACGATCAAAGACACACTGGGGACGGTCTGACTCAAAACCGTTCTGAACCGAGTTCCTGTTCCGCTGCGCTTTCCCCCGCCGCGGGCGAAACGCTGAGACCCACCCAGGACGTCCATGGATATTCGTTGCCGTGATTGCGGCTCCTCGCAGTTCCGCCGCTCTCATCTCCGCCTGACCGACCTGCGCAAGCTGGTCCTGGGACGCTATCCGGTCCGCTGCGCCGCCTGCATGGCGCGCGGCTTCGTCCCCATTCCGGCCGCCTTCTCTGACGCCCAGAAGCCCTCCAAACGCAACGCCCGCTGACCCGCCACCCCTTCTCCGCCCGGCCCGCCCTCCCGTCTGCGGTCCCGGACTGGCTTTTCCGGCCTGGCCCCGATCCCGCGTGTCCTTTCCCGCCCCAATGCGATAGGCTCGTACGTAGATGGATTCCACCTGCAATCGGTGCCACCAGACTGTGCCGGCCGAGAGCTGCTACTGCCCCACCTGCGGCCTGCCCCAACTGGTGTACTCCAGCGAAGACGCCTCCAGCGCCACCCCCTCCGCCGCCGAGCGCTGGACCGGTGCCGCCCAGGATGCCGCCTCCGTCGAGTGGAAACCCGCTCTCCGCCTGGCCACCATGCTGGCCATCCCCGCCGGACTGCTCTCCTGCGGACAGTCGCCCGTCTGGCCCCTCAGCCTCCTCTGGATGGCCGCCGCCGCTGCCTGGGCCGTCACCCTCTACGCCCGCCGACAGCGCCCCGGCTGGATCACCATGGGCGCAGGCGCCCGCATCGGCCTCGTCACCGGCCTCCTGGCCGGATGGTTCGCCTTCGCCGTCAGCGGCGCCGCCCTCTACGCCACCCGCTTCGTCTTCGGTGCCGGCAAGGAATTCGACGAGCCCTGGAAGGCCGTCGTCGCCCAGGCCTCCCAGCAGTGGCAGTCCATGAGCCCCGACCCCCAGACCGCCGCCGTCTTCCAGGCCATCTCCCGCTGGCTCCTCACTCCGGAAGGCCGCGCCGGCACCATCCTCGCCCTCCTCCTCATCCTGGAGATCGCCCTGTTAGTCTTCGCCGCCGCCGGCGGCGCCATCGGTGCCCGCCTGGGCCTCCGCCGCCGCCCCCAGGCATAGTCACCCTCCCCCGCATCTAAGCTATTCCCTATTCCCTATTCCCTATTCCCTATTCCCTATTCCCTATTCCCTATTCCCTATTCCCTATTCTTCTCGGCCCTCGGCCCTTGGCCCTTGTCTTTCCCCGCTTCGCCGCCGCCGCCCGCTTCTGGTCCGCCACCCGCACTCGCTTCGGCTGCTTCCCCTTCTTGGGCCGGCAGCTTCCCTTCTCCATGGGCCTCTTCCCCGGCACCGGCTCAAATCCCGGCCAGCACGTGTGCCCCTGCCCAGCCGAAGCCTTCTTGCGCGCCCGACCCGCCGCCTTCCTCGCTCCATCCACCAGTGTTCCATGCGACCGTGTTCCCGTAGCTCTCGTCATGAGCCATCGGATGCCCGCTCCTCTGGTGCCAACTGTCTCTCCATCAGACTCCGTGCGCACCCCGCTTCCAGCCCATCAAACCCCGCCCGCAAATTTTCCACCCCGGCAACGCGCAACTCGAAACTCGCGACTCGCAACTCGCAACTCGCCTCTCGCCCCTCGGCCCTTGGCCCTAGCCTTTCGCCCTTGGCCCTCTCCCTTGCCCTCCCCCCGCCCCCCCAACTATCATCCGTCGAGAGAACAGCACCCCGATGAGCGAAACTCAAACGAAATCCTCCCTGCGCATCAAGGGCCGGCTGATGTCCGCCTCCGAGATCGAGCGCACCCTCGTCCGGCTCGCCCACGAGATCGTGGAAAAAAGCAACGGCTGCAAGGATATGGTGCTGGTCGGCATCAAGCGCCGCGGCGTGCCCCTCGCCGAACGCCTGGCCAACCTCATCGCGACCATCGAAAAATGTCCCGTCGATCGCGGCGTCCTCGACATCCAGTTCTACCGCGACGACCTCTCCACCGCCGACGTCCGCCCCATCGTCACCCCCGGAGCCATCGGCGCCGACATCGTCGGCAAAGACGTCATCCTCTGCGACGACGTCCTCTACACCGGCCGCACTATCCGCGCCGCCCTCGACGCCCTCTTCGACCACGGCCGTCCCCGCCGCGTCCAGCTCGCCGTCCTCATCGACCGCGGACACCGCGAGCTCCCCATCGAAGCCACCTACGTCGGCAAGCACGTCCCCACCAGCAGCCGCGAGATCATCGAAGTCAAGTTCCAGGAGGTCGACCACGACGAGCAGGTCCTGCTGGTCGAGAAAGAAGGCTGAAAGGCAGCTCTTAGCTCTTAGCTGCTTCGAGTCCACCGACGTTTGAAAGGGCACGGCCTCACAGTCAGCTTCGTAACAGGGCACGACTTCAGTCGCGCCGAACAGGCGGGCAAGATTTTGGGCTTTAGCCCCTGCGGCAACGCCAGCAACCAACCATGTACCTCCGATCACAGACCACCGCTCACTATCATGCCTAACTTGATCACTTGATCACTCCATCACTTGATCACTCGCATCGAAGCTTGATCACTCGCATCGAAGCTAGCCGAGAACTGAATGCCAACATCCGCCGCACGCCGAACCCTCCACGCCCCGGAACTCCCCCCCTCTCCATTTCCCTACCATCCGGGCTCCCTCCTCTCCATCAACGACCTCTCTCTCGACGCGCTCAACCACGTCCTGCGCCGCGCCACGGAGCTGACCAACGAAGATCCCCTTGCCCGCGCCCGCATTCTCCCCAAACGCCGCGTGGCCCTGCTCTTCTATGAGTCCTCCACGCGCACCCGCACCAGCTTCGAGCTAGCGGCCAAAGCCCTCGGCTGCGACACCACCCTCGTCTCCAACCTCTCCTCCAGCATCGAAAAAGGCGAGTCCCTCAAGGACACCGGCCTCACCATCCGCGCGCTCGGCGCCGAAGCCATCATCCTCCGCCACAACGCCTCCGGCGCGCCCTGGTGGCTCGAAGCCTGCACCCACCTCCCCGTGCTCAACGCCGGCGATGGCATGCACGAACATCCCACCCAGGGCCTGCTCGATCTCCGCACCATCCTCGCCCACCTGCGCCCCGGCATCGCCGAGGTCGGCCCCGATACGCTCGCCGGCGTCACCGTCTCCATCACCGGCGACATCCTCCACAGCCGCGTCGCCCGCTCCAACATGCTCCTCCTCCCGCGCCTCGGCGCCCGCGTCCTCCTCTGCGGGCCCAAAGAGCTGCTCCCCGACCTTGCTGCAAATGTAGTACCGGGCGTGGCCATCGAGCGCAACTTCGAATCGGCCCTCAAGCAATCCCAGGTCGTCATGATGCTGCGCATCCAGGCCGAGCGCCTCGCCGGGCTGCAGCTCGACCTCGAGCAGTACAAGGCCGCTTACCAGCTCACCGGCGATCGCCTCCGCACCCTCGCGCCCCAGGCGATCGTCATGCATCCCGGCCCCATCATCCGTGGCCTCGAGCTCACCGCCGGCGTCGCCGACGGCCCCCAATCCAAAATCCTCGAACAGGTCGCCAACGGCGTCGCCATCCGCATGGCCGTCGTCGAACGGGCGCTCACAACCAGCCGCACGGGAGACCGCGCTTGAGCACCCTCGTCATTCGCAACGGACACCTCATCGACCCAGGCGCCGGCGTCGACGCCCCCAAAGACATCCTCTGCAAAGACAATCGCGTCGTCGAGATCGCCGCACCCGGCAAGCTCAAACAGCTCAACGGCGCCACCGACGTGCAATCCATCGACGCCGCCGGCCTCATCGTCGCTCCCGGTCTCATCGATATCCACGTACACCTGCGCGAGCCCGGCCAGGGATATAAAGAGACCATCGCCACGGGCACCGCGGCCGCCGCCGCCGGCGGATTCACAGCCGTAGCGGCGATGCCCAACACCACCCCGGTCAACGACACCGCCGACATCACCCGCTGGATGCAATCGCCCGAGCGCGGCGCGCAGGTCCGCGTCTTCCCCATCGCCGCCGCCACCCGCGGATCCAAAGGGGAGACGATCAACGACTTCGCCGCCCTCAAAGCTGCCGGAGCCGTGGCCGTCACCGACGACGGCCACCCCATTCTCAAAGACAGCATCATGCGCGAGACGCTTGCGGCCGCCGCTCGTGTCGGCCTCTCCGTCATCCAGCACGCCGAGGACACGCGCCTCACGCAGGGCGCCAGCATGAATGCCGGGCCGGTCGCCTTCAAACTCGGCCTGCGCGGCATGCCGGTTGAAGCCGAGTCCGGCATCGTGGAGCGCGACATCCGCCTCGTCACCGAGCTGCGCGACGCCCGCGCCCACCTCCACGTCGCGCACACGTCGACCGCTGCGGCCATCGCCGCCGTGCGCCAGGCCCGCCGCAACGGCCTCCGCGTCACCTGCGAGGTCGCCCCGCACCACTTCCTGCTCACCGACGAGCACGTGGGCTGCTACAACACCCACTACAAGATGAATCCGCCCCTTCGCTCCGCCGCCGACCGCGACGCCATGATCGAGGCCATCCTCGACGGCGTGGTCGACGCCATCGCCACCGATCACGCCCCCCACGCCGCCCACGAGAAGGAAGTCGAGTTCGAGCGCGCCCCCAACGGCATCACCGGCCTCGAGACCGCCCTGGGCCTCTGCCTGCGCTACCTCCACGGCGACCTCAAGATGCCCCTCGGCCGCGTTCTCAGCCTGCTCAGCGCGCAGCCCGCCGCCGTCCTCGGCCTCAAAGGCCGGGGCTCGCTCGCCGTCGGCAGTTGCGCCGACGCCGTCATCTTCGATCCCAAGGCCGAGTGGACCTACCGCGCCGCAGAAGGAAAGTCGAAGTCGAAGAACACCCCCTTCGACGGCTGGACCATGCAGGGCAAGGTGCGCTGGACCGTGGCCGAAGGCCGCGTCGCCTACACCAGCCTCGCCTGAGACTTCCTCACACGAACGCCAGGCACACCGCATCGGGCAGCGCCGCGGTTAACGCCGCAATCACGCCATCATCGATCCCCGTCGTCAGGGTCTGGCCGCGCGCCGCCTGGAAGTTGTGCAGCGCGGTCAGCGTGTGCGCGCCAATGCTCCCGTCCACGCCGTGCGGATCGTATCCCAGCAGATACAGCAGCATCTGCGCGGTGCGCACCGTCAGGTCCGGCCGCTTGGACGGGTCCTTGAAGTTGAGATAGGCGCCGCTGAGACGCGTGTCGTACTGGTTCTTGGCGTAGTCGATGCCGTTGTAGCTGCGCGCATACGCGGCCCAGTCCTGCTGCTGCAGCGCCCTCTCCAGGTTCTGCCACTGGATGTAGCCCACCACCGCCTTGAGCTGGTCGTCTTCCGAGGCGGACATGGCGGTGACCATGTCCTCCACCGAGCCGTAGCCGACGTGGGTGGCGTGCTGGCCGAGGATCTGCCCCAGCCCCCACGACGCGGAGGCGAGGGCCGCCGTCGAGTCCAGGGCGTAGGCCTGGGCGAGGCGCGTGTACTGGTTCTCCCCACCCAGGCCGTAGCCGCCCGCGACGGGATTGCTGACGTCGGGGGCAGTGGCGTCATACTGGCCGCCGGTGCTTTTGGAGAAGAGGTGGCGTTCGAAGAGGATCTGGGGGCGGCGGCTGGCGAAGTAGCCGCAGCCGTGGGTTTCGACGAAGACCATGGCCCACAGGGTAGGGGCGTCGATGTTGAGGGTGTCCATTGCGTACTGGAGGCCGTCGGCGGTCAGCGGCGTCGCGGAGCAGGAGCAAGTGAGGGTCGCCATAGTGGGTTCCTCCGGGGCACAGCTAGAAAAAAAACGGTGAAGTTGAATGTTTCCAGCGATTTTAGAGCAAGTTGGCGGTGAATGTGCGTTAAATCACGACGACCACGGTGGTGTGATGAGGGCGACGCGGGCGCAGACGGCGCGTGGGGCGCGTCGTGAGGGGTCCGGGATGGCCGCGGGGTGCGATGGTGGCTCCTTTGGCAAAGACGGATTTTGGGGCAAACGAAAGCCCCTCCGGGAGGCTGCTCCGGGAGGGGCTCTATTCGACTTCTAGTACCAGTATGGCAGGTTCGCAGAATTAACCTCCAAACTATTTTAAAAAATCGTCTCTTTAGATTCTGCGGGTTGCGAATGTTTTCCACAGGAGGGGGCTTGACAAGAAATGGGGCGGGGTCCGGATTGAGGGCATTCGCGGCAGGCAAGGCAGGAGGCCAACCGTGGGGGAGGAGACAGGCCGGGGCAGCGAAGTCCGCATTCTCTTGATGGTTCCGGACTGACTGAGCCGGATTGCCAGGGAGGGGTAGCCGCGGGGCGGGAGCCGGTCGCGAGGGTGAGCGGGATCACCTCCGAAGGGCCAGACGCACGATAGTTTCGCCAAATATTCGTGGCGAAATCGTACCATACATGTAGTAATTGAGCGGAATGGTCCAATACGCGGTCGGGGGCGAAGAGAGGAGAGGGCGGAGGCATCGCAACCCAGAACGGACGGGGGGGGGCCGGGGCTCAGGAATTTGGGCCTCCCCGGGACTCTGGTGGAGAAGCAGCTTCGGAGGGCTGGGAGAGCTACCCGTCAGCTACCCATTCTGGAGCCGGTCGAGTATCCATTTCCGGTCCGCTTCGGCCAAGACGCGATCGCGGTCCAGTGCGATGAGGATATCCTTGCGCTCGGCATTCTGGAATTGAGGACCGCTCTTCACCCGCTTTGCCATCTCTTCCGCATGGCGGATGACGGCGGCGAGCCTCTCCAGATAGCCCTCGATCAGATGGCGTCTCTTCTCCGGCTTTACGCGGCTGAAGTTCCCTAACATGATGCGGAAGATATCCCTGTAGTCGGCGCCCTTCAGGTGCTCGGGGTCCATCAGGTCATGGAACTTCAGCCTTCCGGCGGGGGTGATGGAGTATCTCTGGCGTCCGCGTTTGTCGGCGAGGTCGGCGGGGGTGGAGGTTCTTCGAATGGTTCCCTCCTGCTCGAGCCGGCGAAGGGTGGGATAGATGGTTCCCCAGCTGACCTGCCGCATGGGACCGACGAAGGCGTTCAGGGCCTGATGGAACTCATAGCCGTACCAGGGACGTTCCATCAGCTTTCCGAGCAGGAACAGGTCGTACACGAGCCTCCTTCAGCGGGGAGAGATATGGCGATGCTAGCAGCGCGGGGCTCGCCGGCCCCTTTCTCATGATCGCACTTGCCATATATACCGTTTCGATATATCGTTTCGGTATATTAAGGAAGAGGGGACACGCTCCACTTGCGGTGGGCGAGCGGCCCCGGAGGCTGGGCATGAACGAGACCTTACCGAAGCGGTCCTCTCGCATGGTGAGCGGGGTCAGCGCGATCGCCGGGGTGTTGATGCTGGTGCTCTCGTTTGCGATCAACTACGGTCCCCCGCTTGGCTCCGGCGACGAGGCGTTCGCGAGGTTTGTTCACGATTCGTATGCCGCGATCCTGTGGGGGGCGTGGCTGCAGGCGGTGGGGCCTGTGTTCATTGTGTTCTTCGCGTTCTCCCTCGTGCACCTGGCGGGACAGGCTTCGCGAGTGGCGGGGTGGATGACCTTTTTTGGAGCCACGGTTCTGATGATGGTGAGCCTGATCGAGATCACGTTTTATATCAGCGCGCTTTATCCGGCGCCGAAGGCAATGACGCCGATCAGCTTCGAGATGATTTACGCGGTGCAGCATCTCTACTTTGTGGTTGCCGCGCCAGCGCTGTTTTTGCCGCTCGGCTGGGTGCTGCTGCAGGCGGATGTGCTTCCCCGGTTCTTCGGCGTGTCGGCCGTGGTGCTCGGCAGCGCGTTCGCGATCGTGGGCGTTGCCTCGCTGTTGACGCTGACTCTGCCGGCCAGCATCACGTCGCTGGGGAGCGTGCAGGCCGTCTGGTGGCTTGCCGCGGGTTTGGCGTTGATGACACGGAAGCAAAACGGTAACGGCGGGC
This sequence comes from Acidobacteria bacterium AB60, assembly GCA_008682415.1. Lineage (GTDB taxonomy): Bacteria > Acidobacteriota > Terriglobia > Terriglobales > Acidobacteriaceae > Telmatobacter. The sequence goes on from VANK01000002.1 coordinate 149,443, forward strand.
TGTCCGCACAGCACGCGAGTCACTCAGGGACTTTTCGGGAAGACGCGCTCAGCGTTGACGAGGGATAGAGGATGCGCCCATCGCGAGGTTCGGCAGCCCTTTTGGTTGCCGTGCAAGTCACTTCGGTTATTGTGACGGGGCTTTTGACGGGCGGGAATGTCGATCGCGCCCTGATTGCCCGGCCGGCGTGGAACCGCGTGGGGTTGGTGGCGTGGGCGGACTACACGCGCCATGCGGATCTGGCCAACGGGCGGTACTTCTATCCGGCGCTTGCTCTGAGCGCGACGGTTCTTTGCGTGGCGGCAGCGGTCCTGTGGCGAAGGTGGAAAGCAGGCCCGGCGCAGGCCGGGCTGGCGATTGATCTGGGAGCAAGCTGCATGTTGCTTTGTTTGCCGGTGTCGTTGGAGGCAGCTCCTTTCCTGCTCCGCTTGCGCGGGATCGATGACACCGACGTGGCTGGCTTACGGGCGGCGTTTGAGGGCTCCTATGTTTGGGGAGTGGGGCAAACGCTGCTGCACAGCGCGGCGTTTGTGGCCAGCGTGTGGGGGCTGGCTGCGTCGCGGCGTGGCGAGGGGTTTGGCGAATGAGGCGAGTTTCGGGGAGTTGCGCGGAGGATCGGTCTGGCGGTCTCCATTGGCCGGATTGGCCGACTCACCGACTGTATTCTCCAGGCCGCCGCCGAAGCGTTAGAAACCGACGGCTCGGGGACGGAAGAAGAAGCGACGGGCCCACGCGAGGGGCGTGCGTTCCGCGCGGCGCGGGTGGGTCACTGCGCGCTCGGCAGGCAACCGGGGATCCTTCGTCGTGCGATAAGACTGGTCCGATGGGGCGCACATGGCGCCCTGCGGCACCTAAGAGCATGAAAAAAGCAAGAACAAGTGCAACTGCAGATCCCTCCCCCTTCGCTGTGCTCAGGGTGCGGGATGACAACTCTTGGGAGGAGCGGACTTTTTTGATATGTGAGAGTTTTCAGCGGAGGTCCTTCGGCCCTGCGGTCGTCAGGAACGGCGCGGAGGGGCGTGCGTTCCGCGCGGCGCGGGTGGATCAGTTCGCGCTGGGCAGGCAACCGGGGATCTCCGTTGTGCGATAAGACTGGTCCAATGGGGCGCACATGGCGCCCTGCGTCACCTGAGAGCATGAAAAAAGCAAGAACAAGTGCAACTGCAGATCCCTCCCCCTTCGCTGTGCTCAGGGTGCGGGATGACAACTCTTGGGAGGAGCGGACTTTTTTGATATGGGGAGAGTTTTCAGCGGAGGTCCTTCGGCCCTGCGGTCCTCAGGAACAGCGCGGAGGGCGTGCGCTCCGCGCGGCGCGGGTGGGTCACTGCGCTGGGCAGGCAACCGGGGATCCTTCGTCGTGCGATAAGACTGGTCCGATGGGGCGCACATGGCGCCCTGCGTCACCTGAGAGCATGAAAAAAGCAAGAACAAGTGCAACTGCAGATCCCTCCCCCTTCGCTGTGCTCAGGGTGCGGGATGACAACTCTTGGGAGGAGCGGACTTTTTTGATATGGGGAGAGTTTTCAGCGGAGGTCCTTCGGCCCTGCGGTCCTCAGGAACAGCGCGGAGGGCGTGCGCTCCGCGCGGCGCGGGTGGGTCACTGCGCTGGGCAGGCAACCGGGGATCCTTCGTCGTGCGATAAGACTGGTCCGATGGGGCGCACATGGCGCCCTGCGGCACCTAAGAACATGAAAAAAGCAAGAACAAGTGCAACTGCAGATCCCTCCCCCTTCGGGTGCGGGATGACAACTCTTTGGAGGAGCGGGCCTTGTTGACAACTCTTGGGAGGAGCGGGCCTTGTTGACAACTCTTGGGAGGAGCGGACGTGTGATACGGGGAGGGTTTTCAGGGTGGGTCCTTCGTCCCTGCGGTCCTCAGGAACAGCGCGGACGGGCGTGCGTTCCGCGATGGCGGGGGTGGATCACTGCGCGCTCGGCAGGCAACCGGGGATCTTCGTCGTGCGATAAGACTGGTCCGATGGGGCGCACATGGCGCCCTGCGGCACCTAAGAGCATGAAAAAAGCAAGAACAAGAGCAACTGCAGATCCCTCCCCCTTCGCTGTGCTCAGGGTGCGGGATGACAACTCTTGGGAGGAGCGGACTTTGTTGATATGGGGAGGAATTTTCAGGGTGGATCCCTCCCCCTTCGCTGTGCTCAGGGTGCGGGATGACAACTCTTGGGAGGAGCGGACTTTTTTGATATGGGGAGGAATTTTCAGGGCGGATCCCTCCCCTTCGCTGTGCTCAGGGTGCGGGATGACAACTCTTGGGAGGAGCGGGCCTTGTTGACAACTCTTGGGAGGAGCGGACGTGTGATGCGGGGAGGGTTTTCAGGTGGATCCCTCCCCCTTCGCTGTGCTCAGGGTGCGGGATGACAACTCTTTTCGCATGAGATGTATCAAGGACTAGCGAGAACTGAGGACGAACTTGTTGCCTTCCGGATCCTCGAAGATCGCCGAGCAGCCCCAGGTTTCCTTTTTGGCGTCCTGGAAGAACCGGACGCCGCGCTTCTTGAGAACCTCGGCCGTTTGAAAGACGTCATCGCACCAGAATGAGATGGGATGAAAGGTTCCGATGCGGTCCTCGTGTCCTTCGGGCGTGAAGAGGGACAGACCGGCCTCTGCACCTGGAATGGACAGTTCTATCCATCTCTGGCCGCCGGGAATGAACTCCTGGTCGGTTTTGACTTTGAATCCCAAAACGCTGGTGTAGAACTGCAACGCCTGATCCTGATTTCTGACGGGGATGCTGATGAACTTGATGCCTCGAATCATGCTTTTTGTCTCCCAGGACGAGCGTATAAGCCCTATCGTCGGGAGTGCAATGTGCCAGTCGTTGCTATATTGTTTAGAGGTATAGCGATGAAAGACGCGATCACTCTCGATCCCTATATTCACGGGACGCTCTTGCGGGATCTGGTTGGGCACGACCGTAAGCCTGCTGCATTCCTGATCTATCTCTGGTTGTACGCAGAGCGAAAACGTCTTGGAAGACCGATTGCGATCAGCTATGCGAATCTGGCGGAGGACACGGGTCTGTCGCGCTCCGCGGCTCAGTCGGCGGTGGGATGGCTGATTCGACGAAAGATGCTCTCCGTACGGAAGGAGACGACGACGGCAACGCCTGTGTATGAGGTGCTGCGTCCATGGAGGCGATAGATATCTGCGCATGGCCGACAATGTTGGCGGATGGCAACCGCGGGTCCTTGTCCCTGCGGTCCTCAGGAGACAGGGCGGAGAGGCCAATGCATCCTAAATGACGGTTTTGTCATTTTGACCTTCAGTCAACCACCGACATAGCGCGGGCATCACACGTAACGGTACTCCAGATTCTGGGCCCGTCCCCACGCTCGACCCCCGGGCCCGCACCCAAGGGAAATCATGGCAACAAATATCGGGCGAGCGCGCTCTCTTTCCATTCCTATATCCGACTTTCGCCTGGTGGTAGGAGCCAAGGTGGAGATTCTTGGCGAACGGGGAATCTTCCTGGTCGCGTTCATCGACCGCCGCCGCCACGTGGTGAATCTGCAGCCGTTGCAGGATGGGCCGCCCCAAAACGGCATTCACATCTCGGCGATTCGTGTGCTGCCGGAGACGCAGTCGGTTCGAACGCGCACGATCGTGTCGGAGCTGCTGGAAGCGGGCGATTGAGGGGCGGGGCGCCGACTCAGCGCGGTCCACTAATATTGTCTCCGCCCGGCTTGCCCGGCCCGGCGAAGCGGCGTGACGCGGACGAGGCCCGGCTCACTGCCCGGACCGCTCCCGCAGGGTCGCCACGGACTCTCGCAGCGCCCGACTTTGCTCCCGCGTTGCCGCAGCCTCTTCCCGCAGCACCCGCGACTTCTCCCGCTGGTCAAGGGACGCCGCCACATTGACCCGCGTGATGGCCAGCAGCCTGGCCAACTGTTCGAGCCATTCCTGGGGAGGCGTTAGCGGCGGTATCTCGAGATCCCAACCGCGCTGGAGATAGGTTTGCTCCGTGGCGCGGAACAGGACGATGGGGGCGCAGCAGTAGGCTCGCGCCAGGGAAAGGGCGCCTTCGGCGGCGCGGTGCGGCTCCTCGCTGATGCACACCACATCTGGCGTGCGTCCCTCACGGAGGCACGTGGCCAGTTCCGCCAAGGTTGCGCACTCCTCCACGGCGTATCCCGCCAAGCGTAAAACGCTTGCGCGGTGGGAAGAACCATCTCCCACGTGCAGCACATGAGCGGCGACCATCTTGCACTCTCTCCTTCAACTCACGAGGATGAGGACGGGCTCAAGCAGCTACCCGCATTCTTAAGGCAAAAGCAGCTCGATTTCAAGAGGGTTTGCCGCTGTTCTCCCACTTTCCCGCAATCCATGGCCAGCCGCAACCCGGGAAAACCCCAGCTTGCTTCGGGGCGCGGGTGATGCGGGGGGGGGGTTCCGGCCGCTGCTTGACAGCCCAGCACCCGTCAGGTGCTTAACAAATGTCGGATTCATCATGGAAGATGGCTGAATGATTGAGTGCAGAGCCTTGAAGAAGGCCTATGCCGCACACCCTGTGCTCCGGGGCGTGGACCTGGCTGTGGAACCGGGGATATGCGCCGTCCTGGGCAGAAACGGTGCGGGCAAGTCAACGCTGCTGCGGACGATCGCAGGACTGGAACGACCGGATAGCGGCTCTGTGCATATTTGCGGAATGACGTTCGATGCACAGGGGAGCGAGATCAGGAAGCGCCTGGGCTGTGTGCCTGAGGACCTGGCGCTGTTTGAATCGCTGACGATGCTGGAAAATCTGCGCGCTGTGGGACCGATCTATGGGCTGTCGAGGCGCGCAACGGAGTCGCGAGCGGAGGAGCTTCTGGCGTTGTTCGAACTGACGCAAGGACGACACACGCCTGCACGCAAGGGTTCGTTTGGCATGCGCAAGAAGACAGCTCTGGCCATGGCTTTGCTTCACAAGCCAGATATTTTGCTGCTGGATGAGCCGTTCGAAGGGATTGATCCTACCTCTTCGAACGTGATTCAGACACTGCTGCGACAGCTCGCGAAGGATGGCACGACAATCCTGCTCACGTCGCACCTGCTGTCGCTGGTGGAGGCTGTGGCCGACCGGGTGATCATCCTTCACGAGGGAATGGTGGCGCTGGATGCTGACCCAGCCAGAATCGCAGAAGGGGTGGAGAGGGCTTATTTCAGCGTTGTGGGGAGGCAAGACCCGGAGGTGCCGGGTTGGCTCAGGTTGTAGCCCTTCTCCTGTTGCTGAAAAAAGTCATGGCGAAGGAACTGAGCAGCTTCTCCTCGGTTCGCTTCAACAATTTCTTACTTTGCGTGCTGTTTATCATGTCGGCCAGCGTGCAGCAACGAAGATTTGCAGAGGCGTTCTGGGAGACCTTTCTTTTCCAGTTGTTTCTCCTCACGCCTATTTTGATCACCTCATCGATCGATGCGCAGCAGAGGCTGCCGGGGCAGCGGGTGAGATTGTGGCCGCTCACGGAAGGACAGCGCCTTCTGCTTACGTTTGTCAGTTTTGTGCTCAATCCCTTCTTTGTGGTTCTTTTCGTTGGCTATCTGTTCTGGATGGGATTGGCAATCGCTTTCTGTTTCGTCGTGCTGGGCGTGGTGATCCATGCCGCCACGTATGCGACTGCGCGCTTGAGGTGGCCACGCGGACGGTTGCGCAGAAGCTGGCTTCCGATGTTGCCGATGTTGCCGTGGAAGTATGCCGGCATCGTGCGCGTCACAGTGAGCGAGGTTACGAGCACGCTGGACTTTTGGACGGCGATTCTGATCGCTGCGAGTGGAACCGCCTATCGCCTCTTTGGGCACTCTCCCGAGCCGGAGGCGTTTCCGATGCTGTCGTTACTCGTTGGGATTGCGATGAGCACGATGGCTCAACGGATGCTGAGCATGGACGAGGGGCGAGCCATGTTGCGGTACCGGATGTTGCCGATAGACGGGTGGAAGCTGCTGGTGGTTCAGGATGCGGTTTTGGTGCTCCTGGTGGGCATCATGGTTCTGCCGCTCAACCTGCAGGCCGGACTGGCGTTTAGTTTGGTTGCAATCGCCGTGGGGCGATACCCCTCGCTCAAGCAACAAACGAAACAGCGCAGGTGGCGGTTCGTCGGCGGGGATCCACGATTCGGCGTCGTACAGGTTTTGCTCGGCGTAGCAGCTCGGATTGGCGCGGCACGGATCGGGCTCTCGGTCCTGGCTTATGCCTTCCTCCTCTACGCGGGTTCGGTGTTTTGGGGGCATCGATTGTGGAAGCGATTGCGGATTTCCTGATGGGGAGACGAAGAAGATCCCGGGGTTGTTCGATTCTGGCGGGCTTGGGCGGATTAGTCTGATTGTCGGATGAGCGATTCTGCTTTTGCATCGGAACCCGAGGAGATCCTTCGAGGGGGAAACACGGCGGCGTCAGTCGTGCGGCGGGGAACGACGGTTCGCAAGCCGGTGACGCCTTCCACACCCGCGGTGCAAGGGTTTGTCCGGCACCTGCGCGCGGTTGGGTTTCAGGCGGCACCGGAGCCTCTGGGGGTGGATGACGAGGGGCGGCAGGTGTGGGAGTACGTTTCCGGTCCGTTGTGGCATGACGGCAAGACGCATTCCTCCTCCGATCTGCGGCGCGTGGGGGCCATCATCCGGGAACTGCATGAGGCTGCTGCCTCTTTCGAGATGCCGGAGAGCGCCCGATGGAACATGCGGTACGCGCGCAACGATCACGAACTGGTGTGCCACAATGACCTGGCGCCGTGGAACCTGGTGTGTGGCGAGGATCGCTGGGTCTTTATCGACTGGGATGGGACGGCTCCGGCGACGCGCCTGTGGGATCTCGCGTGGTCATCGCTGTCGTTTCCGCCGTTCGAGCCGGAGGGCGATCTCGCGGCTGCGGCGGGTGGGCTGCGGGCCCTGCTGGACGGATATGGACTGGACGGGTCGAGGTACGGGGAACTTATTGGGCTGATGGTGACCCGGGCGCGCGCGGAGCACGACCTGATTGCGGAGGGCGCGCGAGAGGGCCAGCAGCCGTGGGCGCGGCTCTATGACGAGGGACATCATCGCTATTGGGGTCCCGTGGCGGACTACGTCAGCGGGCACGCCTCGGCTCTGGAAGATCTGCTGAAGTCCGGCGAGGGTATTGGACCTTGACGCTCGGCGCCCTTGGGAATCTGTGGCTCAGGATACGGACGGCACCACAGCGAATTCTATTTTGGTTGAGCTTATCTCGCTTCTGCCGAAGGAGAAAGGGGCGCAGTGTTTTGTCGGCGAGTGATTTGCTCTGTTATCGCCACAGCAGGCCGGGATCGATTTCGAGACCGGCTTCTCAATCCAGATTCCGGCTCATGCTGATGCGCTTAACAAAGCGCCCTCACTCTATCGTTACCCGGTTTGCACCGCGCGGGAGAATCGCGGCTATCACATCATTCATATCGGTAGCCATCGGCGGGTCCCGATTGGCCAGGACGATGACAACATACTGGTCTGGCAGGATGTGTAGTTCGGTGCTGCAGCCAGGGCTGCTCCCCGAATGACCGTAGCCGAGTCCGGGCAGCAAGAAGAACCCCAACCCGTATGCAGGATGAATCGAAGTCCAGGTAAGCGCCTGGTTGAGGAGGCTCGGCGACAAAAGTGTCCCGGACCGGAGAGCCGCCGCAAACCGATAGAGGTCATGGGCATCGGAATACCATCCCCCTCCCGATGATGCAGGCAAATGAAACATGTCCTCCGTAGGTTGCAGGCCATTGCGTGTACGGCTGTAGCCGATTGCTACTGAGCGATGGCCATCCGGTATCGGCCCCGTGTGCCGCATGCCCGCGATGTTGAGAATGTGATCACGAACGTATTGATCATACGTTTGTGCTGACACAACTTCGACAACCCTGCCCAGCAAGATATAGCCATAGTTGGAATATTCAAAGCGCGTTCCGGGTTTGAATCGGCCTGGACGGCTGCCGAAGAGATGCACATAGTCCGACAACGTTCGCATTTCAGACTTGTGCGTTGTGAACTCCGGCGTCAAATAGTCGCCCGTTCCGCCTGTATGGCTCAGCAATTCCCGGACTGTCACCGTTTTTGCAAGCTCCTGGTTGGGATAATCCGGCAGGTACTTGATGACGAAGTCGTCGAGGTGAAGCTTGCCTTGATTTGCGAGTTGAAGAACGGAGATCGCCGTGAACATCTTGTTCATGGATGCCAGGCCGAACTGGGTATCGACTGAATTCGGAATCCGTCTCTCGCTGTCGGCAAAACCCCATGCTTGATTCAAAACCACCTGATCGTGGTGAGCGATGAAGATCACCCCCGAGAATGCATTGGCACCCTTGGTGGTAGCTACGAACTTGCGCACGTTCCTGGCGAGATCAGCATCGCTCGTTGCTTGGGGAGGAAGGGTCGCAGGGGATGGGATTGGGTGTCCGACGATCCGAGCAACAGCCGGAGGGGAAGCCGATACCAAATCCACCGTTGACTCAGAAAAGGCGCCGCGACCTTCTTTCAGAATAGCCACCATGTGCTTAGGGCTTTTCTGGGCGACGCGCACCAGAGTCATGTCCCCGGTCGCACTATGGCGACGAATATCGAGCGCCACACGGTCGTCCGGCTGCTGGTTGCCGTATTGTTCCCAGAACGATGCGATCCGCGCCTCGCTGCCCGAATTGTAGGCACTCAGCCATTTTTTGAACACCTCGAGTGCTGGAGCGTCACTGGCGATGGACGCGGAAGACGCTAGAGCAAGGACCGATGCGATCAGGCTCACGCTGCGCATTCGGCAGGCTTTCGAAGTCCTCATCAGTGCGCGCCTGCATGCGGCACCGGCTCTTTTCGAATAGCGGTCAGCACGTCGTCAATCGCGGCGAGGACGGCACGGGGGTCGTCGAACTGAATGAAATGCGCCGCATCCTCGACCAATTCCTGACGCCCGCGCGAGGAGAGTGCGGCGTACGCCTTGTGTCCAGAGGCGAGCACCTGGAAAAACTGATCGATCTGGTGACGGAGGTCAGCCGGCATGTCCGGGGGAAAGGGATGCTGGCCGGCTGTCAGCACAATCATCGGCATATTTCCAAAGCTGCGGTGGGGATTGATTGCTTCGCGCGGACTGGCGGAATTGACGTTCACGAGCGCTGAGGCCTGGGTGAGCAGTCTGGCAGGGTCCGCATTCAAGCGTGCGAGCCTTTTGGACAAGCCTGAGAATTCCGGAGGCAGCGGCTGGGCGATGCACTCATCGAAGTCTGCGGTGTTGGGTTTCAATGTTCCGTTCTTCAGCCTGGCGGCGCAATCCTCGAGTCGTTTGGCCTCCACTGCCGGTCCCGCATTGCCTGAGGATTCCGACTTGGGCGCAATGCGCTGCCGGATGGCGGCCTGATCCGGGATGGATGGGTCCAGAAGAACCATTCCCGCTACATCGTTGGGGCGTTGGTCAGCAAAGAGTATGCCGACGAATGCTCCCGCGGAGTGGGCAACCATCAGGAACGGGCCATCGATGTGGGCGGCATTCAAGGTCGCAGTGAGGTCTTCGGTTTCGTGAACCGCGTCCTGCGGTTCGGGACTAGCACTGCTGAAACCAAGCCCGGCAGGATCCCACGCGCAGGCCCGCGTTTTATGCGCGACCTCTCCCTGAACCAGGTACCAGACCTGCGACCAGCCTCCCAATCCGGCAGTGAATACGACGGTTGGCGAGCCTTTGCCCAGACAGACCAGATTGATATTTCGTCCTTTTCCGATGGGGATAAGGCGCTGAGGCTCCAGGTAAGGCGCAGTTTGCTGCGCACCTTCAGCTTGCTGGCGTGCGGCTTGGGCTATTGCATGTCCGGCTGAAGCTAAAAACAAGGAGGCCACGCTTAAGCCGGCAAGAAGGAGTCTCTTGCAATATCGAAATCGTTTTTGCGAACGAGGATCGTGAGCGAGTCTCTCCAATCAGCGTGTTGCTCCCAGGGAACGCCAAGATGTAGAGGAGGATAGAGGGAACAATTGCGAATAGTCAAGATGGATGACACCGCAGCTGCTCCACCCGATGCGCCGTGCTCGCCGCCGCGCGCCATGCGGGTGGCCTCGCGACCGAAGTACGGGACGGCTACTCCATGGTGGACTCCACGATCGACCAGGTGAGAGCGCTTACATCATCCTCCAGGGAGAGGCGCATGACCACTTGTTCGACCGCCTCGTTGTTTCTGCCGGCGGTGGTGAGTTCCGCGCGCAAGTGAGTTTCGCCTTTCTCCTCGTCCTGCTCTCCGTGAATGGACTGGAGGGTGATGGGCAGGCTACCGACGGTGGAAAGGAATAACGCGCGGAGGCGGGCCGCCACGGAGAAGCGGCAGGCGAGCGACACTTCGTAGCGTGTTTCCGCGGGGATGGGCTGAGGCAGAACCGGATGCAGGCGATAGGCGAGGGGGCGGAGCGCCATGTTTGCAGACAGCACGGTGGCGGCCAGCACGAGGGCGAGGTGGAGCGCGCCAAGCCCGCAGAGAGCGCCAATGGCAGCGGAGCACCAGATGGTGGCCGCGGTGTTGAGGCCGCGCACGTTGGCGCCATCCTTGAAGATGACGCCGGCTCCGAGGAAGCCAACTCCCGAGACAACATAAGAGAGGATTCGGCCGCGGGCAGAGGGGTCTTCCGCGAGCAGGAAGCCGCACATGACAAATGCGGACGCTCCGGCTGCCACGAGAGCGTTGGTGCGTGTTCCCGCCATTCGCTGCCGCCATTGCCGCTCCAGGCCGACGGCTGCTCCCAAAAAGAGGGCGGACAACAGGTGCAAGGCGAAGGGAGTGAAGCCAATGCCGTTCATGACGAGGTGAAGCGCTCCTGCGGTTAGCGGATTGCGGGAAGGACGCCTGCCAGGTCCAGAACGTGATAGGCAAGCATCAGCGTCATGAGGACCAGGTAGGCGCGCAAGACGGTGAGGGATACGCGCACGCCGGGCGTCATGGAGACGTGGCCCAGACCTTCGGTGGAGCACTTCTGTTCGGGCGCGTCGTCGAGCGGGTGGATGACGCGGACATATTCCGGGGCGTAGGAATTCTGGATGGATGCCATAGATCACCTCGTGTCCTCAGTCAAAGAGACTGGGGAGCATGACCTGCGCGGCGAGCAGCAGCGACAGGGCAAAGAGGACCACAATGATGGTCCAGTTGATGTAGTTGTTCCACCGCCGGTTGATCCAGCGGTCTCCGAGGAGTTCGCGATCGTTGAGGAGCAGTTGCAGGAAGATGATGGCGGAAGGAAGGATCAATCCAGCGAAGACCTGGACGCTGATAATGATCAACTGCAGGGGCACATGGGGAATGAGAACGACGGCGGCAGCGGCGCCGACGCAGGCGATGTAGGTGGCGTAGAAGGCCGGAGCCTCCCAGATTTTCTTGTGCAGGGAGTGCTCCCAGCCTTTGACTTCGCCATAGGCCCAGGCGCTGGCGAGGGAGATGGCGGTGGTGCCGAGGACGGCCGCGTTCACCATGAGGAGGAGCACGCCATTGCGGACGAAGCGACCAGCGAGAGGTCCGATGGCGACGGCAAGCTGCGCCGGATCCTGGAAGCTGATGCCGTGCTGGTATCCATAATTGCCGACCAGCATCATGGCTCCGGCGACCATGACGGTAAAGGTTGCGCCGATCAGGGTATCGAGGCGCGCCCATTTGAGATCAGAGAAGCGCAGCCGTTTTTCTGCGACGCAGCTTTGTTGAAAGAACAGCTGCCAGGGAGCAATGGTGGTTCCCACAACGGCAATGATGAGGAAGACGAGGCTGCTGGTGAGGCCGCCGGGGGGCGGGGCGGGCGCGACGGTGGAGCGAGCGACGGCAGTCCAGTCAGGGTGCACCCAATAGGCCAGGGCGAACCAGGTGAGGTCCATGAGACAGAGCGCGATGACCATGCGCTCCCAACGGAGATAGCTGCCGGTGACGACCAAGAGCGTGAGTCCAAGCGCGGAGACGGGCACCGAGATCCAGGGGCTGACCCCCAGCGCCTGGAGGGCCAGGGAGATCGCTGCGAATTCGGTGATGAGGGTGAGGAAGTTGACGGCAAGCAGGTCAAAGAGCGAGAAGCGTCCCCACCATTTGCCGAAGCGCTCATAGATCATGGCGGCGTGGCCTTTGCCGGTGGCGATGCCCAGGCGGGCGACCATCTCCTGCACGAAGTAGCAGATGGGGAGGAGCACAACGAGGGTCCACAACAGATGCAGGCCGTACTGTCCGCCGGCCTGCATGTAGGTGGAGACGGCTCCTGCATCGTTGTCCGCCTCCATCACGATCAGGCCGGGGCCGAAGACCATGAGGAAGGTGAGCAGGTGCTTTTGCCATGCGCGCCGCACCGCGACGCCTTTCTGCGGGGCGCTCTGGGGAGGAGCGGCGAGGGAGTTCTGTTCTGATTCTGCTAGGCGCACAGGCTCATCCTCCCAATGGTGTCGGTAGGGGATGCAGTTCCGGGATGGGCAGGGCGGGCGGGCAGGGTCCAGGTGCAGGCGAGGGGCGCGCGGGGGTTGCCCGTTGCGACCCACGTGCAGGCCAGGGCGCCCGTCTTCTGGATCAAGAAGAGGTTGTTCTTCATGGTTCCTCCGCGGGCAGTCCGCGCAGGGGCTTGCGATGCGGAGGGGCCGCGAGCGCGATCCGCACAAGCCGGGGCACAAAGGACTGCCGGTTCGGGAGGGTGAGTCAATTGCCGGGCTCACACGCTCAATTCACTGGTCAAAGCGCCGTGAAGAGCGGTGGGGAATCGCGCGGCTAAGGACGATTTCCGGAGCGCTCATCGCGACACGAGGAAGGACACCCGCTACTTGGGGGTTCCTGGGCGGACGCGTTGGTCATAGTTCTCCTGCGGAGAGAGGAGATCTCCGCACTGTGTTTATACTATACCCCCACTGGGTATTGCAATCGAAAAACGAAGCGGACGGCGATCTTTCTGCCGGTTGACATCCGGGGCAAATCCACTACCATATGGTTGTGGATCGGTTAAGCACTACGTTTGCGGCTTTGTCGGATCCGACGCGGCGGGCGATGGTGGAACGGCTGGCGCGCGGGCCGGCCTCGGTGCATGGCTTGACGGAGCCATTTGCGCTGTCGCAGCAGATGATTTCAAAGCACGTGGCCACCCTGGTGCGCGCGCGGCTTGTGAGCAAGACGAAGCGGGGCCGGGAGAGCATCTGCACGCTGCGGCCGGAGGCGATCAAGAGGGTCAACGACTGGGCGATCAGCTATCGCCAGTTCTGGGAAGAGAGTTTGGACAAGCTGGATGCGGTGGTGAAGCACATGAAGGAAACGGAGGACGAGAGATGACGAAAGAGACGGCGCATGAAACGGAGCGGATGGTGATCACCCGGGTATTTGATGCTCCGCGCGAACTGGTGTGGAGGGCGTGGACGGACCCGAAGTACGTGATGCAGTGGTGGGGGCCGAAGGGGTTTACGGCGCCTCATTGCGAGATCGATTTTCGGGTGGGAGGGAAGTTTCTGTTCTGCATGCGCTCGGCGGACGGGTGGGAGGGCTGGAACGCCGGGGAGTATTACGAGATTGTTCCGTACGAGAAGATCGTGTCGTCGATGTACTTCTCCGATGCGCAGGGAAACAAGGTGGATGCGGCCGCGTACGGACTGGAGGATGAGGGCGGCGAAGAGGGGCGCGACGTGGTGCTGTTTGAGGATCTGGGAAATGGCCAGACGAAGCTGACCTTTATGGGCAATGAGACGATGCGGAGCGCCATCGAGAGCGGGCAGCTGGAGGGCTGGAAGGAGACTCTGGAGAAGGTGGCTGGAGTGGTGGCGGAGTTGGGGCAGGCGAAATAGGAAGGTGTCGTCCCCGGTCCCCAATGCGAGAGACCGAGGGCACCTCATGAAAGAGGGAAAGAAGATGAAGAGAGTCACGATTCTCGCTATGGTCTTGGTGGCGTGGGCATTCGCGGCGCACGCCCAGGATATTGCCAAGAAAGATGCAGGCGTCAAACCTGCCGATCCGGAGTTGAAGGTGGTGCTCGACTCGTGGAATGAGATTGGCCGCAAGCTGACGGCGATGGCCGAGGATTTCCCCGAGGACAAGTACGACTTCAAGCCAACGCCCGAGCAGCGGAGCTTCGCCGAGCAATTGCTGCACGCGGCGGGCGCCACCTACTACTTCACGAATGCTGCGATGGGGCAGAAGCTTCCGGCGGCAGAAGATCCGAAGCGCGAGCAATACAAGACCAAGGCCGATGTCGTGGCGTTCGTCAAGAAAGCGGTGGCGGACGGAGCAGCCGCGCTGCAGGCGAAGGGCGAGAAGGGGCTGGGGACGGAGGTTGTGTACACCCCCGACCAGAAGGCGCGCGTTCTCGACATCGCGAACGGGCTGATCGAACATAGCGGGGAACACTACGGGCAGCTGGTTGTGTACTACCGGCTCGCGGGTCTTGTGCCGCCGGAGTCGCGGCCCAAGAAGTAAAGGGCTTGCGCCTCAAATTGCCCCCGCGTCGAATCTGATTTGGAGCACCAGCTTCGAGCCTCGAGTTGCGCGTCGAGTTGTGAGCACCGGGGCTTGCCGGGCGAGGTGCGCGTGGCGAGAGCATTCATCGTGTCCTGCGTTCCGTGGCTGATCATGGACGCAAAAAGGCCCGTGGAGAACGCGGGCCTTTGCTTGATTCTGAGACCAGTATGACTGGTTGCAAGAATCAGCCCGCAACATTGGAGAGGTTTATTTTCGCCTTGTGTGGAGGGAGGTTCGTTCGTTTTCCATAGAGGCGGGGCACCCCGGTTCCGGTCACCTGTGTCCTGTGGGAGATCTGTCGTCCCTCCCGCCCTAACAAGTTAGGACGGGGCACCCCCGGCGGGCCGCGCGGGGTCAGACCTGCATGACTTCGGCTTCTTTGCGGCGGGACATCTCTTCCATGCGGCGGATCTCGTCGTCGGTCATCTTCTGCACCTCTTCCATGGCGCGCTTTTCGTCGTCTTCGCTGATCTTTTTGTCCTTGGAGAGTTTCTTGAGGGCTTCATTGCCGTCGCGGCGGACGTTGCGGACGGAGGTGCGGTGTTCTTCGAGGACGCGGTTGAGGTGCTTGACGACGTCGCGGCGGCGCTCCTCGGTCATGGGGGGGACGGGGATGCGGATGAGCTTGCCGTCGGACTGGGGGTTGAAGCCGAGGTCGGAGGTCTGGATGGCTTTTTCGATCTCCTTGACGATGCTGGGGTCCCAGGGCTGGACGACGATGAGCTGGGGTTCGGGGGTGGAGACCTGGGCCATCTGGGTGATGGCGGTGGGTGTGCCGTAGTAGTCCACCTTGATCTGGTCGAGCATGTGAGCGCTGGCGCGGCCGGTGCGGACGGAGGCCAGGTTGGATTGGAAGCCATCGACCGCGTGGTCCATGCGGCGCTTCAAATCGGAGTACAAGTCTTTCATCGCCGCGTTACCGGCCATAAACGATGCCATCGTCATTCCCTCGCAGAGAGCGTGATGCCAACGGCTATTTTACAACCGGGAGTTGGGGAGGCGGGGGTGGAGGGTGCGGGGGTGATGGCGGGGGTCGTGAGTGGGCGGCGCATGCGGAGTTTGCGAAAGAACAGGGCGGCGGGGGCGAGGGAGACGTAGAATGCTGGGGAGTTCGCCGCACCTTAATTCCCCGAACCGCACGCTGGAGATTTGCGCATGTTGTTGCGAAGGACCGGCCTGTTAGTGGGCCCCGTGTTGTTGGCCGTCTTTCTGTGTCTGATGAAGCTGCCCTGCGCCGGCGCGGAGGGCGGCGCACAGCCGGGCGTGATGCGGGGCAGTATCGGCGACGCGGTGCTGGTGTTGAGCGGGCCGTGGCGGTTTCATCCCGGGGACGATGCGGCGTGGGCGCGGCCGGAGTTCGACGACACGAGCTGGGGGACGCTGGACCTGACGCCGCCGGAGGGTTCGTACGATCCGGTGGTGGGGTCGACCGGATTTGTTCCCGGGTGGACCAAGCATGGGTATCCCAAGCTGGCGGGATATGCGTGGTACCGGCTGAAGGTGGTGCTGGGAAACAACCAGTCGGAGACGCAGAGGCTGGCGCTGACGATGCCGCTGGACTTCGACGATGCGTACCAGATCTTTGTGAACGGCGAGCAGGTGGGGGCGTTCGGCAGGTTCTACGGGGACGGGGTGACGTACTACAACTCGGAGCCGAGCTCGTTTGCGCTGCCGGCGGCGATGCACGGCGGCACGCTCACGATTGCCATACGCATGTGGATGGATCCCTCGACGCCGCTGGTGTCAGAAGACACGGGCGGGTTGCACGGACCGCCGATTCTGGGGGAGTCCTCGGCGATTGAGACGATGCTGCGGCTGGCGTGGGACTCGGTGAACCGGACGCAGATCGGCAACGTGATGGTGCTGGTGTTTCTGGCGCTGGGGTTGACGCTGGGGTTTCTGCTGTTCGGGTTCGACCGCCGGGAGCGTGCGTATCTGTGGCTTGGGTTTGCGTGCTGCGCGGATTTCCTGAACATCGGGATGGTGACGCTGGGATACTACCGGACGATTGTTCCGATGATGCAGGAGACGGTGCTGCTGGACGTGCTGCTGGTGCCGACGGGGTTGTGCCTGTGGGCGGTGTTCTGGGCGTACTGGTTCGAGCTGGAGAGCAAGCGGCGGATCGCGAAGATTGCGTTCACGCTGACGGCGCTGCTGATGACGGGCATGGCGCTGGTGCGGCCGCCGGTGCTGGGGACGGTGATTCCTCTGGAGGCGACGGCGTGGCTGGTGCCGCTGACGGCGGTTCTGAAGCTGATGCCGGGCGTGCTGATCCTGGGCATTGCGATTCTGGGCATGCGCAAGCGGGCGGCGGACGGTTGGCTGGCGCTGGCGCCGATTGTGTTGCAGATCGTGCGGTCGTACCGCGAGGAGCTGACGGTGCTGGGCGTGCCGGTGATTCTGCGGCTGGGGCCGGTGACGCTGACGGTGGGAACGGTGGCGGCGCTGGTGATGCTGGCGATCGTGTCGGTGCTGATGGTGCGGCGGTTCATGCGCGGGCAGCGGGAGAGCGTGCTGCTGCGGCTGGAGATCGAGCAGGCGCGGCAGGTGCAGAATGTGCTGATCCCGGAGGCCATGCCGGCGATTCCGGGATTTGCGGTGGAGAGCGAGTATCGGCCGGCGCAGCAGGTGGGCGGGGACTTCTTCCAGATCATTCCAGCAGCCAATAGCGGGGTGCTGGTGGTGATTGGAGATGTGAGCGGCAAGGGCACGCCAGCGGCGATGACGGTGAGCCTGCTGGTGGGGTCGATCCGCACGCTGGTGCCGACGACGCAGAGCCCGGGGACGATTCTGAGCGTGCTGAACGAGCGCATGATCGGGCGCAGCCAGGGCGGATTTACGACGTGCCTGGTGCTGCGGGTGGATGCGGACGGCGCGGTAACGGTGGCGAACGCCGGGCATCTGCCGCCGTATTTGAACGGGAGCGAGATTGACGTGAGCCCGGGGCTGCCGCTGGGGCTGGTGGCGGGGAGCTATGCCGAGGGCACCTTCTGGCTACGGGAGGGCGAGCGGCTGACGCTGGTGACGGACGGGGTGCCGGAGGCGCGCAACAAGGCCGGCGAGCTGCTGGGGTTTGAGCGCACGGCGGCGCTGGCGAAGGAATCCGCGGAGATGGTGGCGAAGCAGGCGCAGGAGTTCGGGCAGACGGACGACATCACGGTGCTAACGATCCGGCGGGTGGCGGCGAAGGCAGCGCCGTCGATGCATGTGGAGGCGCTGGTGCCTTCGCCGGCGGGGGATTAAGGGGGCGGGGACCGGGCGCTTGCAGGCGCTCTCCTAACTAGCTAAGATTTGCTTAGCAGGTTTGGGATGGTATGGCCGAAGCGACGATGTTCGAGGCAAAGACGCAGCTTTCCGAGTTGGTCAAGCGGGCCCAACGAGGAGAAAAAGTGATTTTGACGACGGGGCGGAAGAAGACGCCGGTCGCGATGATTGTTGCGCTCAAGCCGGCGAAGGAGAGGTCGTTCGACCTGTTTCCCCGGCCCGGTTTTGAGCTCCCGGATGATTTCGATGAGCTGCCCGAGGTTGAGCGGAGGGCGTGGGGCGGCGAAGGCGCGTGAGGATCCTGATCGACACGCACTATGTGCTCTGGGCGGCTCTGAACTCGAAGCGCATGGAGCCGTGGGCCAGGAGACTGATCGCGAGTCTCGACAACGAGATCCTGGTCTCCGCCGCGTCAATCTACGAGATCAGCCTGAAGGTGCGGCTGGGCAAGCTGCCCGAGGCGGTGGAGTTTGAAAGCGATCTGATTGTTCACATTGAGAACGGCCTTGGATACACGGTTCTTCCGCTGGAGCCGGAGTCGATGCTTCGCGCAGCACGATTTGAGCAATCTCACGCCGATCCGTTTGACCGGATGATTGCCGCGCAGGCGATCCAAAACAACCTTCCCGTTCTCACTGCAGACGAAAAGCTCGATGCGTTTGGCGTTCGCCGCGTGAAAAAAACCGGAAGATAGCAGGCGCCGTACGGCCGCCAGCTGCGCTAGCGACCGCGGGCCGCGGCGATGAGGTCGAGCACGTCGGCGACGACGCGGGTAGTGGGGTTGTAGGCGACGACGTAGCCGCCGCAGTAGCCGTAGCGATAGCCGGGCGGGGGCGGAGGCGCGACTTCAACCCAGTAGCTCTGCGGCATGGGGCGTACGACGTATCCGCTGGGCAGGTAGGCTCCGACTTCGAAGACGGGGCGCCTGCGACCGCGCCAACGGTCGGCGTCGCCGCGGTAGTAGCCGTAGAAGTGGTCGCGATCCTGGTCGCGGAAGTACTTCTTCGCCTGGCCGGGGGGAAGGCGGCGCTCGCCGTCGTCGTCATATTTTTTGGCCTGGCCGGGAGGCATGTCGCGATCGTGCTTTTTGGCCTGGCCGGGGGGCATGCCGCCGTGGCCGGGATTGTCGCGGTCGTGATCATGATCCTGGGCGAGGACGGCGGTGGCGATGCCGATGAGAGCGGCGTGGAGGAGGAGGCGACGAAGGAGGGGAGTCTTCATGGGGGACCTTTCTCGAAGCGGGGACGGGCTGTTCCCATTGTAAGAAACCGATGTTTCCCAGCGAAGCCCGGGCTGCAGGCCGGCAGGCACTTTGGTACCGGTCAGGTTCTAGACGGCGAAGTCGAGGGCAACGACTTCGTGGACGGCGATGGAGGGAACGTCGAGCGTGACGGAGCCCTGTTCGCTGCGGAACGGGATGTCTTTGGCGGCTGCGAGGAGCTTTGCCTGTTTGACTGTGCGGCCCGGGGGGATGAGGATGCGCAGGCGTTGCGGGCCGACGGGGAAGATCTCGCGGATGGGCCCCTTCATCATCATGGGGTTGGTGAGGTTGACGAGGTGGACGGTGATGGACGCTTCTTGTTCCCAGATGGCGACGTCGAGGACTCCGGGGCCTTCGACGGTGACGGGGGCGGGCTCGTTGGTGGCCCAGAGCACGGCATTGCGCAGCAGGCGCGCGTGGTCGACGTCGAGGATTTCCCAGAAGGTGCGGTCGATGTCGCCGGGGAAGTAGGCGACGCGGGCGGAGCCGGATTTGCTGAGGATGACGGCGGGGGCGTGCGATGCGCCGGGCGGCGGGAAGACGGATTCCATGGGCAGATCGGGATAGGTGGGGATGATCTCGAGCGGAGAGAGGGCGCGCGTGTGGATGGGTTTGACGCTGACCTGGTGCGCGGCGTTGATGATGCGGGTGGCGTCGTCAAAGCCGTCGAGGAGGAGATGGTGCTGAGTGTCCTGTTGCGCGCGTAGTGCGAGGTACGAGTTGAGCATGGGGCCTTCGACTTTGCCTGCGAAGGTGACGCCCAGGGTTGATGCCAGGCCGAAGTCGCTGCGGCGCGCGCCCCACTCGTTGTAGAGCGAGGTTTCGAAGGTGGCGACGATGCTGCCACCGCTGCGAACGAAGTCGCGGAGTTGCTGACATTGCGCGTCGGAGAGCGCGGCGATGTTGGGGAGGATGAGGGTGCGGAAGGGCGCGAGGTGCTCGCGGTCGAGCAGGCCGTCGTGGACCATCTCGAAGGGAATGCGTGCCTCGACCAATGCCTGGTAGAAGCCGAGTGCGTGATCTTCGACTTTGGAGCGGGCGTTCTCGCCGCCGTAGAAGGTGGCGGTCTGCTGGGAGTAGACGAGGCCGACGCGCGCGAGGGGCTTGACGTTGCGCAGGTAGGCTTCGTGGGCGTGGTGCCACTGGTAGACGTCCTGAATGACGGGGAGCCAGCGGCGATCGATGATCTTGGCGTTGAACTTGACGAACCAGGGACGCAGGCCCTGCGCGATGCCATCGGCGAGCCAGAGTCGGATCTCTTCGCCGGACTGCACGGAGTCTTTCCAGCGGTACTTTTCTTCGAGGCCGACGCTGACCATGCCGGCGATAGCTTTGCGGCCAAGCGTGGCGCGATACTCCTTGCCGTTTTTGCCGTTGGACCAGGGCGGCATGAGACCGCTGCGTCCCTGGCGATCGGCGAAGAGCGTGGGAGCGAGTTCGCCGATGGTCTTCATGTCGAGGGAGCTGAGGGCTCCGCCGCCGGCGTTGGCGATGTAGCTGGCACCGGGGTTGATCGCGCGAATCTTGTCGTTCCAGAGGCGCCACACGTCGAAGAGGCGGTTCTGATTCCACAGGATGAACTGACGCCGCGCGGGATCCTGCGGATCGCTGGTGGTCGGGAGGTCGAGTCCGGAGAAGGTCTTGAAGTTGTCGCGGCAGTGCTGGCAGTAGCACATGCCGGAGCCGGACCAGCGATTGGTGAAGATGCCGTCGACCCGGTACTTGCGCATGATCTCCTGATGCACCGTGGTCATGAACTCGAAGTTGTAGGGGCCGAGCGCGCAGGTGATCCAGTAGTCGGGGTCGGAGGGGTGGCGGCGCTTGTTGCCGTGGGCGTCGACGGCGATCCAGTCGGGGTGCGCGTCGGCGGCGTCCTGATGGCAGGCGTGGGAGTCAGTGCGGGCGATGACGTTCATGCCGAGCTTGCGGCAGCCGGCGACGAGATCGCCGAAGGGGTCGGTGGCGCCGAGCCAGCGGCTGCGGTAGTGCAGGGGAATCTCAGTGGGGTAGAAGGCGACGACGCCTCCGGCGCTGAGGCAGGCGGCGTCGGCGTGGATGGCGCGAAAGTAGTCGAGCCAGAAGGCGGGATCGTAGTGGCCGGGGTCGTCTTCAACGAAGGCCAGCTGGGCCCAGCGCATGGGGCGGTCGTACCAGGAGGCTGTGGGGGCGGGGTCGGCGCTGGGTTGTGCGGCGGAGAGTGGTTGCAGGTGGAGGCCGGTGGAGGAGGCGAAGGTGAATCCGGCAGCCTGCTTGAGGAAGGTTCTTCGGTCGTTGTTCATGGGAGTCCCCGCGCGGATTGCGGGAGGACGAGCATTTCCCGCGAAGAACCGAGTTTACTGCGTGGGGTCGATGAGCTTCATGCCGGAGGCGTCATCAGGCTTCTTCTTGAGGGGAACGCTGTTGACGGTCATGAAGATTTCAAGGGTGGGGTTCACGTTGAGCTCGAAGACGTGGCCGCCGGCGGTGGTGCCGTCGTGCCGGCCCAGGACGGCGTGCATGTGGACGATGGGCTTGCCGTTGAACGTGGCGACGTCGCCGATGAGGGAGAGCACCTCGACCTGCTCGGGGACGGAGATGCGGTGGTAGATCTGCCTGGAGGGGTCGAGCCAGGCGAGGGTGGCGCTGCTGATGGCGCCGATGCCGGTGAAGTGGGCGTCCTGGATCTTGTGTTCGAGGACGAAATCGGTGAGGCCGCTGATGGCTTCGTCGCCTTTGTAGAGGACGATGGCGAAGACCTTTTCGTCAGGAGAGTCTTTGACCAGCCTGGCCTGCAGGTGGGGGGCTTTGCCGGTGGGGACGGGGCGCGAGGGGGAGATCAGGGCGTCGTTGGGGAGCTGTGCGCGACAGGCGGGCGCCACGGAGGCAGCGAGGAGGATGAGGGCGCGGAGTGCTTTCATGCAGTCTCCCTGATCGTGAGGAGGCGGGGGATCAGATGATGGGAGCGGAGAGGCCTGTGGATGCGGCCTGCTCGTGGGCGTGATAGCTGGAGCGGACGAGGGGGCCGCTTTCGACGTGGCGGAAGCCCATCTTGAGCGCTTCGGTTTTGAGGTCGGCGAACTCGCGCGGGGTATAGAGGCGCGCCATGGGCAGGTGGTCGCGCGAGGGGCGCAGGTACTGGCCGATGGTGAGGATGTCGCAGTGGACGGCGGCTAGATCGCGGAAGACGGCGAGGAGCTCGTGGGTTTCTTCGCCAAGGCCGACCATGACTCCGGACTTGGTGATGCCGGCGGGGTTGAGCTCCTTGGCGTAGCGGAGGAGCTCAAGGGTGCGCTCGTAGCGGGCACCGGAGCGGACGACGCGGTAGAGGCGCGGCACCGACTCGGTGTTGTGGTTGAGGACCTCGGGGCGGGCTTCGACGACGATGCGGATGGACTCGGGGTCGCCCTGGAAGTCGGGGATGAGGACTTCGACGCGGCAACCGGGAGCCTGGCGGCGGATCTCTTCGATGACGAGGGCGAAGGCGCGGGCTCCGCCGACCAAATCATCGTCGCGATTGACGCTAGTTATGACGGCGTGTTGCAGGCCGAGGGTGGCGACGGCCTCCGCCACGCGCCGGGGCTCGTCGAAGTCGATGGGCTCGGGGCGGCCCTTGGGGACGGCGCAGAAGCCGCAGCGGCGGGTGCAGAGATTGCCGAGCATCATGAAGGTGGCGGTTTTGTGGTGCCAGCACTCGCCGATGTTGGGGCACTGCGCGCTCTCGCAGACGGTGTGCAGGCCGAGGGAGCGGGCGAGGCGCTTGAGGTCGTGGAAGTTTTCGCCGACGGGGGCGCGGGCCTTGAGCCAGTCCGGTTTAGGGGCGGGGGCTTTGGGGGCGGGCGCGATCTGCACCAGATCCATCACGGTTTTATTGTAGCGGGGCGATGAGGGAGGGCGGAGATGAAGCGTCGCGGTCGCCTGGGGATGAGGTGGGGCCGACCGGGCACGAGGAGGACGTGTGCCCGGTCCGGTGAGGGGGCGCGTCGGTTCGACGCGCGGGGTTAGCGGTTTTTGAGAGCCGGATCGGCGCTGGTGTCGGTGTCGGCGTCGTTGTCGGGCTCGCCGGGTCCGCGTTCGACGATGCGGATGGGCTGGTCGAGGCGGAAGGTCAGGATGGACTCGGCGGGGATGACGATCTGCTTGTTGCCGGTGAAGGCTGAGCCCGCGGTGCCGGCACCGCCGCCGGCGAGTGCGCCGATGGCCGCGCCTTTGCCGCCTCCGGCGAGGCCGCCGATGAGGGCGCCCAGGCCGGCGCCGCCGCCGATGAAGCCGGCGGAGCGCTTGCCCTTACCCTGCTCGGCCTTGGAGATGGTTCCGGTTTCGACGGGGTAGGAGCCCCAGCGGGAGTGCACCTTGTCGAGCTTGACGGCGAGGAGGGCGCCGCCCTTGAAGCGGCCGAGGGGCTTGGCGTCGACGACGCTGCCATCGGCACGGGCTCCCTTGGCGATGACGGTCTTGCCGTCGATGGTCACGTCGTCGGCGACAGTAGCGGAGAAGCTCTGGCCGGGCTGGCTGTCTTTGGAGCTGAGGTCCTGGTCGACGCGCACACGGATCTCGGTGCCGGCGGGCAGGTTGACGGCCTGGGGCGGCGGCGGCTCATGACGGCGGGCGCGCTTTTCGCCGGCGGGGGCGCCGGTCTCCGGCTTGCCATCGGGGGACTGCGTGGAGGCCTGGTCGGAGGTCTGCGGCTGGGTTTGATTGCTGTGGCATCCGGCCACGGTCAGAACGGCTGCAAAGAGTACGGACAGCGGAAGGTGGAATCGATAGGTACGCATATGCCTGGTCCTTTTCGGCTCTTGGCCATAGGGGGTTGGGACGGCAGAACGGGACGCCTGAGCGATACCCACTGGAGCATGCCAGGTGACCCGTTGCGATGATAATCGCTCCAAACCGCCCCGATGGTGCTGGAAATCTGATTTTTGAAGGTAGCTAGGGCTTCGTCGATGGGGGTGATACGCGGGGGAGAGGAAAGGAAGAGGCGGGGAGGCCGCCATCGGCCGGATAATTACTGAAGTAGATACTTGACAATCGACCTCACCAGCACGATACTAAAGTAGTAACTTCAGTGTTGGAGGAGATCATGCAGAAAGAAGTGCTGTTGGACATCCTGAAGCAGAGTGAGATGACCACGCAATTTGCGTTTCACCGGATCGGCGAGGCGAACACATCGTGGCGGCTGAATGAGAAGGCAGCGTCGATCGGGTTTATCTACCGGCATGTTGGCGAGACGATGAACCTGTTCGCGCTGATGCTGGGCACGCCGACGGAGGTTGTGAATACGACGATTGGCGCGACCGACGAGGGGCAGGCGTTCGACCTGGCGACCAGCCGGAAGCTGGTCGCGCGAGGGTACGGTGTGCTGCGAGCGATGGTGGAAGACAGCGCGGATGAAGACTGGCTCAAGCCGGTAGAGACGCCGTTTTTCGGGACGGTCAGCCGGATCAGGCTGTTCAGCCACGCGCTGTTCCACACGTCGGGACATGCGGGGCAGATTGCGCTGACGCTGGCGCGGGGGACAGGACCGGAGAGCAGCGGCAACGGACAGCCGGAGGCGGCTGCTGTGGCAGCCGGCCTCTAGAAGATGTTCAGGTGGTCGGGGGTCCGGATTTGGATGTCTGGGCCTAGATGTCGAGGTTCTTGACGTCGAGGGCGTTGTCTTCGATGAACTTGCGGCGGGCCTCGACGTCTTCCCCCATGAGGGTGGTGAAGATGGTCTCGGTCTCGGCGAGGTCTTCGAGCTTGACGGAGAGGAGGGTGCGGCGCTCGGGATCCATGGTGGTCTCCCAGAGCTGGGAGGAGGTCATCTCGCCCAGGCCTTTGTAGCGCTGCACCTGGTAGTCCTTCTTGCCCTGTTCGACGATGTAGCTGAAGAGCTCGCGGGCGGTTTGTTTTTCGACCGGCTCGCGGGAGATGCGCGAGGGCTTCTTGCTTTCGGCGCGGGTTTCGACGCTGCCGGGAGAGGGGGCGCCCTGGGCATCGGGCTCTTCTTCGTCGGGGTGCTCCTCGGCGGCCGAGGCGCCGCCTTTGGGGAGGAACTCGATGAGGAAGGGCGGCTCCATGTAGTCCTTGATCTGGGTGAACTTGGACATCATCTGGCGGAACTCGGGGCTGGAGGCGAGGGCCCAGTCGATGCAGCGGGTGGCGCCCTGCGAGTCAGAGAAGCAGATGGACCAGGTGTGGTGCTCTTCGTCCTGCACGGGGTCGTGGAGCTTGATCTGGAACTCATCGGCGTGGGCCTTGAGCTGCTTGACGACGGAGGCGATCTTATCGGGGAGCTCACCTTCTTTTTTGGAGGTGAAGTCTTCGCGGCGGGTGAGCTCCTGGCGGGCGAGCAGCTCGACGAGCTTCTCGTTGCGGAAGCGCTTGTCGACCTTCTCGACGAGCTGGAGGTATTCGCCGAGGGTGCTCATGAAGCGGACGCGGTCGGCGCCTTCGATTTTCTGGGCGTTTTCGCCGTGGCGGATGACGGTGCCTTCAGAGGCGCGCTTCACCATGACCTTCACGAACTCGCGATCGTCCTTGATGTACTGCTCGAAGCGGCCCTTCTTGATCTTGTAGAGGGGCGGCTGGGCGATGTAGACGTTGTCGCGCTTGATGAGCTCCGTCATGTGGCGGAAGAAGAAGGTGAGCAGCAGGGTGCGGATGTGGGAGCCGTCGACGTCGGCATCGGTCATGAGGATGATCTTGCCGTAGCGGAGCTTGGCGGGGTCGAAGTCGTCTTTGCCGATGCCGGTGCCGAGGGCGGTGATCATGGCGCGGATTTCTTCGTGGCCCAGCATCTTGTCGTAGCGGGCCTTTTCGACGTTGAGGATCTTGCCCTTGAGGGGGAGGATGGCCTGGAAGCGGCGATCGCGGCCCTGCTTGGCGGTGCCGCCGGCCGACTCGCCCTCGACGAGGTAGAGCTCGCATCGGTCGGGGTTGCGCTCGGAGCAGTCGGCCAGCTTGCCGGGAAGGCCGCCGCCTTCCATGGCGCCTTTGCGGCGGGTGAGGTCGCGGGCCTTGCGGGCGGCTTCGCGGGCGCGGGCGGCGTCGATGGCCTTGTTGATGATGCGCTTGGCGACGGGAGGGTTCTGCTCGAGGAACATGCCCAGGCGCTCGTTGACAAAGGCCTGGACGATGCCGGCGATATCGGAGTTGAGCTTGCCCTTGGTCTGGCCTTCGAACTGGGGCTGGGGGAGCTTGACGCTGACCACGGCCACCAGGCCTTCGCGCACGTCGTCGCCGGAGAGGGATTCCTTGAGGTCCTTGAAGAGGCCGAGGGACTGTCCGATGGCGTTGATGGTGCGGGTGAGCGAGGTGCGGAAGCCGGAGAGGTGGGTGCCGCCGTCGACGGTGTTGATGTTGTTGGCGAAGCTGAAGACGGTCTCGGAGTAGGTGTCGTTGTACTGGAGAGCGATCTCGATCTCGACGCCGTTGCGGGAGGCCTCCATGGTGATGGGCTTGTCGTGGAGGACCTGCTTGCCGCGATTGAGGTGCTTGACGAACTCGGCGATGCCGCCGGCGTACTTGAACTCGGCGCGCTTGGCCTCGCCGGTCTTGGGGTCGGAGGTGCGCTCGTCGGTGAGGGTGATCTCGAGGCCCTTGTTGAGGAAGGCGAGCTCGCGGAGGCGCTGTGCGAGGGTGTCGTAGTTGTACTCGGTGGTGGCAAAGATGGACTTGTCGGGGAGGAAGTGGACCTTGGTTCCACGCTTTTTGCTGGTGCCGGACTTGCGGAGCTCGCTGGTGGGGAGGCCGCAGCTGAAGTCCATCTCCCAGGTGTGGCCGTCCTTCCAGATCTCGACGTTGAACTCCTGGGAGAGGGCGTTGACGCAGCTGACGCCGACGCCGTGGAGTCCGCCGGAGACCTTGTAGGTGGAGGAGTCGAATTTGCCGCCGGCGTGGAGCTTGGTGAGGACGACCTGGACGGCGGGCATCTGGGAGCCGTCGGGGAGGGTCTTCATGTCGACGGGGATGCCGCGGCCGTCGTCGATGACGGTGATGGAGTTGTCGACGTGGATGACGACGTCGATTTTCTTGGCGTATCCGGCAAGCGCCTCGTCGACCGAGTTGTCGACGACCTCGTAGACCAGGTGGTGCAGTCCCATCTCGCCGGTGGAGCCGATGTACATGGCGGGGCGGAGGCGGACGGCCTCAAGACCTTCGAGGATCTTGATGTTTTCGCTGGTGTAGCTGTCGTTGGAGGTGAGGTTCTCGGGGATCGGGATGCTTTCAGTCGCCATAGAGTTCCATTTCGGCCTTTGGTTCCACTCCCGGGAGGGTAACCTTCGCCTTGCGGGGCACTTGGGCGGGGGTATTTGCCGGGATTAAGCGCTTGAAAAAACGAGGGCTTTTGGACGAATTGGCCTGTGCTTATTTTAGCACGTCGGGTGTTGAAAACGGGGGTAGTAACCTCATCCCACGTCAGTTACCACTTACTGGTTACGGCGGAGAGGAGGTACTGAGGTAACGGTACCGGCAACAATTTTGCGAAAAACGCTGAAAAAGATGCTCTTACGGGCAGAACTTCCGATAGTATTCGTAGGTGAATTGAGGAGGAGTCCTCAAGTCAACCCAAACCTTCCGAGGGGTAACTGATCATGAAACTCGCTGTCCGGATTTTCGCTCTCTCTGTGGTCGTCGCCGGTGCCGCTGCTGCCTCCCTTTCTTCGTCCACGACGCATGCCGTACCGAGCCGCCAGGCGGTGTCTTCGGCGCTTCCGGTGCCGCCGTGCGGTCCGCACTTCTGCGCGACCCAGACGCCCGCTGCGCCCAGCGTGAAGTAACGGGGCAGGGGTAATTACACGAAAGTGCTAGGCTTCTAAGCACTTTCTCATTGAGCAATGGGCGAATTCGGCGCTATTCTGAGGGCACTCTCGGATTGGCGGAAGGTCCCCTATGCCCTTAAACCCTGCAATGGCTGTGATGAGCGCGGTCGAGTTTCTGCTCTGGGCTACGTTGGCTTATATGTTCTGGGCCAAGAAGCTGCAGAAGCGCTTCCCGGTTATGGGTTATTACCTAGCTCTGCGTCTTTTCTCCACTCCCGTTCTGCTGGCTGCGTTGTTACTGCAAAGCCGGCCGGGAGGCGACTGGCTTTATGGCGTGTACTCGTATGGTTTTTACGGGGTGTATATCGCCTGTGCCGTCCTTCTTTTCTTCGTATGCCTGGAAGTCTTCCGTTCGGCGCTTTCGGCTTTTTCCGGGCTGGTGCGGTTTGGGATCGTGATCTTCCGCTGGGCTGCGGTTGTATCGCTGATTCTGAGCCTGACGACGGTTTCGTTCGCGCATCGCGGGAGCATGATGCTGTGCGATTTTGCGTTCAGCCTGATGCGGTCCGTGAGCCTCCTGGAGCTCTGCCTGCTCGCGTTCCTCTGCCTGGCGATGAGCGCTCTGCAGCTTCCGATCCGCGACAAGGCTTTCGGGCTCTCCCTGGGATTTGGTGTTCTGGCTGCCAATGATCTGATCTTGACGGCGTTGATCAAGTCCAACTCGTCGCTCAATGAACCTTTCCAGTATGTGTACGAGGCGCTGGTACTGCTGGCGCTGGGAATCTGGGTGGCATACACGGCGATGCCGGAGCCGGTGCGGAAGCCGATCGTGGTAGCGGCGAACTCGACGATCTACCGCTGGAACGAGATTGCCTCGGCGCTGGGCCACAAGGGCGCGAACGTGGCGGTGCCGCAGACGGCCAACAGCTTCTTCCTTACCGACGTGGAGAAGGTGGTGGAGAAGGTGCTGACGCGGAACCTGAAAGAGAACGAATCGAAAGCAAGTTAACTTTGGCCTGCTCGGGGGAGCAAGCTTAAGGCGAACGGCCCGGAGAGATCCGGGCCGTTCGCTTTTTGCGGGAAAGTCAATGATGGATTTCGTCAGCAGAGTCGGCGGCCCGAGGTGCGAGGCACCCTTCGGATGAGCTTGGGGCAGGCTCGGGGAAACGGCCCTGCGCCTTCGTGACAGGGCGCGGATGTTCGGGAGTTGTTTTGCGCCGCCCCTGCGGGGCTCGTCTCTCCATTTGCCGTCTTTCCCCGGATTGCGTCCTCGCCTGCGGCTCGACTTCATCCGGGGCTAAGATCCTTCGCTCCCTACGGGAGCTCTCTCCCGCTGCGCGGCTTGGATTTTGCTTCACGGGGAGCTCTCGGTCGAATTGACAGTGGGACTGATGGGCGCCCACTGCGAGCCGTTCATGGACATGGCGACGGGGCGCAGGGACGGGTTTCTTCTAAGGCCCGATTGCGGCTACACCCTTCGATGGGTTCCACCCGCGATGTTGCTCTGATAATGGAAAGGCATGATGGATCGCCGCGAATTTCTGCGCACCGCCGCCCTGTCGCTTGCCTCCACGCAGCTTGCGCCCTCGAGGTTGGCGTGGGCCGAGACGAGCCCGCCGGGATGGCAGGAGTTCGAGATCACGACGAAGGTGGAGGTTCTGAAGCCGGCGGGCACCACCCGCGTCTGGATCCCGCTTCCCTCGCCCGTGGCGACGGACTTCCAGCGTCCGCTGGGGAACCAGGTGGACTGCCCGGGGGGCACCGCCAGCACCGTGGTGGACCGGGCGCTCGGGATGGCTCTGGTGTCGTGCACCATTGCGGGTGGAAGCGCGCCGACCGTGACGGCGGTGAGCCGGGCGGCCACACGGAACCGGTCCCTTGATTTAAGCGGGCCTGACTCGAGCGGGACGCCGGCAGCGCGGCGACGGGGGCGGGGCGAGCCGCTGCAGGCGTGGCTGCCGCCGAAGAGCCTGCCCGCGGACGACATCGTGCGGCGCAAAGCGCTCGAGGTCACACGCGATGCGCACACGGATCTGGAGAAGGCTCGCGCCATCTACGAGTGGATCGTGGTGAACACGTACCGCAATCCCAAGACGCGGGGGTGCGGGCGCGGCGATATCCGCTACATGCTGGAGTCGGGCGATCTGGGGGGCAAGTGCGCCGACCTGAATGCGCTGTTTGTGGGGCTGGCGCGGGGGGCGGGGCTGCCGGCGCGGGACGCGTACGGGATCCGGGTGGCGCCCTCGGAGCTGGGCTACAAGAGCCTGGGCGCGGCGGCTTCAGGGACGATCACCAAGGCGCAGCACTGCCGCGCGGAGGTTCATGTGCGAGGGCGCGGGTGGATCCCGGTGGATCCGGCGGATGTGCGAAAGGTGATGCTGGAGGAGCCTCCGGGCAACCTGCCGTTGGACGACGAGAAGGTCGAAGCGGCGCGGCGACGTCTGTTCGGGTCGTGGGAGATGAACTGGGTGGCGTACAACTTCGCGACGGACGTGGAGCTGCCGGGAGCGCGATTTGGGCGGCTTCCCTTCTTCATGTATCCGCAGGCGGAGACG
The DNA here is from genome assembly GCA_008682415.1 of Acidobacteria bacterium AB60. Classification (GTDB taxonomy): domain Bacteria; phylum Acidobacteriota; class Terriglobia; order Terriglobales; family Acidobacteriaceae; genus Telmatobacter. Next base: position 179,644 of record VANK01000002.1, read on the forward strand.
GCGGAGGGACGGCTGGACTGCCTGGATCCCGACTCGTTCCGCTACACCATCAGCGCCAGAAAGATGGGATAGGACCCAGGCTGAGAAACACGAAGGGCCGCGGGGTATCCCGCAGCCCTTCAACCTGAGGCGCGCGGTGTTATTCGGCCGCGGCGGGCTCGATGGAGGCGAAGCGACCACGGTTGCCGCGATCGGTGAAGACCACGCGTCCGCTGATCTTGGCGAAGAGCGTGTCGTCAGAGCCGATGCCTACGTTGAGGCCGGGCTTGATGCGGGTGCCGCGCTGACGGACGATGATGGAGCCGCCCGTGACCAACTCGCCGGCGAAGGCCTTCACGCCCAGCCGCTGTGCATTGGAGTCGCGTCCATTTGTGGAGCTGCCTCCACCTTTTTTATGTGCCATTGCCGAATCTCCTTGTTACAGCAGCTACTAGCTTTTAGCTGTTAGCTCCTAGCTGGTTCTTCTCAAAGTCAACGCTCTTGCCCTCGCACGGAACAGCTAAAAGCTAAAAGGCTAAGAGCTAAAAGCTGTTCCTACGCCGAGTACGTCACGCCGTCGGCCACGATGGACTTGATGCGCACCTCGGTGAAGTTCTGCCGGTGACCCTGCAGCTTCTTGTACTGCTTTTTGCGCTTGAGGTGGAAGACCAGGATCTTGTTGCCGCGGCCTTCGCCGAGGACTTCCGCGGTGACCTTGGCGGAACCGGGCTTGACGATACCGTCGTTGCCGGAGACGGCCAGGACGTCGCTGAACTCGATGGTCTTGTCGTCGGAGGCGGAGACCGACTCGATCTTCACAACGTCGCCGGGGGCGACACGGTATTGCTTTCCACCGGTGCGTAGCACTGCGTACATAATTCCTCCAGAGCAGCGATCGCGCAGGTGAGCGGGATCTGCTCCACAAAATCAAACTCGGGCGGAAACTTCCGCGCCATGGTATCGCTCAAGCCCGACACATTTGCTGACAGGGCGAGCGCTTGGCTCCATGGCGACAGGCAGGAATCGCCAAACTAGAGTAGTTTACCGGGTTTGGGGGGGGTAGGTCAACGGGAACGGCTTGCCGGGGAACGGGTTTGGAAAGAGCCGGGGGCTGAAGCCGCTGGGTTCCCCGGCTGTCTTCAGGAGCATCAATCCTCCTGCTCCCTCCGAACCGAATGCCCAGCTCTGCTCCCCGGTCTCCAAGTGCGAGAGACCGGGGGCACCCTCGCTCGACGCAGGCTCTGCTTCCCGGCCTCCCCAAATCCCCGGGAGATGTCCCCGCGCGGGAGGCGGTCGGCTAGACCACCGCGTTCTGCGCAATCACCTGCTTGTACCACTCGGCGCTGAGCTTGGGCGTCCGCTTCTGGGTCTTGTAGTCGACGTAATGGAGCCCGAAGCGCTTGGAGAAGCCATCGGCCCACTCGAAGTTGTCGAGCAGGCTCCACAGGAAGTAGCCCTTGACTGGGTAGCCTTCGGCCGTGGCGCGGTGCAGCTGGGTGAGGTAGTTGCGCAGGAACATGACGCGGTCGATGTCTTCGATGCGGCCGGCAGAGTTGATCACGTCGTCGGAGGAGGTGCCGTTTTCGGTGATGTAGATGGCGGGCACCTTCCACAGGTCCACCACGTTGCGCACGCCCCAGTAGATGCCCTCCGGTCCCATGTTGAGCCAGGGCGAAGCCATGTGCGGATACGACGTGGGCATGGGCACAACGGAGTAGCCCCACTTCGAGTCGCTGGCCTGGGCAAAGTTGGGGTCGTAGATGTTGAGGCCCACAAAGTCGACCTTGCCGCCGATGGCTTCCATATCGCCCGGCCCGATCTTGGGGGCATTGGCTCCCTCCTTTTCGAGGTAGCTGTCGGGGTACTTGCCTTCCATGACGGCGGTGAGGAACATCCCGTTCTCAGCTCTAGCGGCCTTGCGCGCGGCCTCGATGTGTTCTTTGGTTTCCATCACCGGCACATACACCTTGGCGTCTTCGGCGAGCCCCACCTGGGTTCCGGTGGGAGTGTTGGCGCGGACGGCCTTCAGGCCGAGGCCGTGTGCCAGGACGCCGTGATGGCGCACCTGGTTGGCTTCGGCAGGGCCGAGGCGCAGACCGGGTGCGAACTGGCCGACACGGTAGCCGAGGTCGGTGTAGCAGATGAACTCGTTGATGGTCATCCAGTGCTTGACGCGGTCACCTAGGTGCTTGGTGACGTATGCGCAGTAGTCGGCGAAGGCCTTGGGCGTGTCGCGATTTTGCCAGCCTCCGGGCAGCGCGTCGGGGAGGTCCCAGTGGAAGAGGGTGACGTAGGGCGTGATCTTGTTGGCGAGCAGCTCGTCGATGACGCGGCTGTAGTAGTCCAGGCCCGCGGGGTTGGGCGTGCCTTTGCCTTCAGGGAAGATGCGCGACCAGGAGATGGACATGCGATGGCCCTGCACGCCGAGGTTCTTGAGCAGTTGCACATCTTCCTTGTAGAGGTGGTAGGAGTCGTCGGCGATGTCGCCGGTGTCGCCGTTGTGGGTCTTGCCGGGAGTGTGGGAAAAGGTGTCCCACACGGATGGGCCGCGGCCGCCTTCCTTCGCGCCGCCTTCGACTTGATACGCCGCGGTGGCGCATCCCCAGATGAATCCTTTGGGAAAGCGGTAGCGCAGATGGTCGGCATCGGGCTGAGCGCCCAAGGCGATGCCGGGAAGCGAGATACCGGAGAGAGCGGCGGCAGTAGAGACGGCAACAGATTTGCCAAAGGACCGGCGAGAGATGTTTTTCACGAAGAACTCCTGAATCTGCAGCGCGGACCGCGAGGGGCCAGAAATGCCGCAAAAACGTTTTAGCAGAGGATGGATTGAATCATCAAGCTGAAAGTCCCGAGCCGCAGGGAGGGCTCGGGCGGCGGGAAGAGGAGAGGGTGTTTTGCGGGTGGTGCGGGTTCCAATTCGGGAAAATGGCTAATAACCGGCGGCTTTGCCGTAGTGGCTGCGGTGATCCTGGCCGCCCTGGAGTTCGCCGGTCTTGGGGTCGATGGCGATGCATTCGCCGTTGGACCAATGGCCGTCTTTGGTTTCGAGAGAGTAGTCCCGCGCGGTGAGGGCCGACCGGGTGGAGGGGGAGAAGCCGGGCTCGAGGTAGAGCTTGTCTGGCAGGTACTGGTGATGGAAGCGCGGCGCATCGACGGCTTGTTGGATGTTGAGGCCTCCCTCGGCGGCGGAGAGAAAGATATTGGCGACGGTGGTGATGATGCGGCCGCCGCCAGGCGAGCCGAGGACAAAGCGCAGCCGGCCGTTTTCAAGGACGATGGTGGGGGTCATGGCGCTGAGGGGCCGCTTGCCGGGGGCAATGGCGTTGGCGGGGCCCTGAATGAGGCCGTACATGTTGGGCTCGCCCAGCTTTGCGGAAAAGTCATCCATCTCGTCGTTGAGAAGGAAGCCGAGAGTGCCGGCGGCTACGTCGGAGCCGAAGTTGTTGTTGAGGGTGGTGGTGACGGCAACGGCGTTGCCGTCTTTGTCGACGACGGAAAAGTGAGTGGTGTGGGCGCCCTCGCGGAGATGGCCGGCGGATGTGGGCGGCGGGGGGACGTAGCCGGCCGGCCGCTTGAGATCGGCGCTGGGCGTCGCGGCGGAGGGATGAATGGAGGCGCGCCAGGCGGCTGCGTACTTCTTCGAGGTGAGCTCGGGGACGGGGAGAGCGTTGAAATCGGGATCGCCGAGGTAGTCGGAGCGGTCCATGTAGGCGCGGCGGTAGGCCTCGGTGACGAGATGAATCCACTGCGGGGAGCGATCGCCTAGTTTGGCGAGGTCGTATCCCTCGAGGATGTTGAGGGCGCTCAGCAGCACCACGCCTCCGGAGGAGGGGGGAGGGGCGCTGATGAGGGTGTAATCGTGGAAGCTGCCGATGATGGGGTGGCGCTCGACGACGTTGTATTGGGCGAGGTCGTCGAGGGTGAGGAGTGCGCCGCCTTTCTTGAGGTCGTCGACGAGTTGCCGCGCCATGACGCCGTGGTAGAAGTCGTCGGGATCGGCAGCAATGCGCTCGAGGGTGCGGGCGAGCTCGGGCTGTTTAAAGGTGTCGCCTTCCTTGTAGTAGTTGCCGCTGCGCTGGAAGATGCGATTGGAGTCGGGGAAGCGCGACAAGTCCGGGTCGTGGAGCTCCTCGGCTTCTTCTGCGGTGAGCACAAAGCCATCGGAGGCGAGGGCGATGGCCGGGGCCATGACGCGGGCCAGTCCCAGCTTGCCGTATTTCTTCTCGGCGTAGGCCATGCCGGCGACGGCGCCGGGCGTGGCGATGGACTTATAGCCGGTGATGCTGGCGTCGGGGATGATCTTGCCCTGCGCGTCCTGGTACATGGTCTCGGTGGCGGCGAGGGGGGCTTTCTCGCGGTAGTCGAGGAAGGTGGTGCGGCCGTCGTGGGTGCGCAGGAGCAGGAAGCCTCCGCCGCCGAGATTGCCGGCGATGGGATGCACGACGGCGAGGGCGAAGCCGGTGGCCACAGCGGCATCGACGGCGTTGCCGCCCGCCTGCAGGATCTGGAGGCCGGCATCGGAGGCGAGGTGGTGCACGCTGACCACCATGCCGTGCTGGGCGCGCGCAGGCTGCTCGTCGCGGTACGCCAGCGCGCGCTCCGCCTGCTGCGCCGGGGCGACGGAGACGAGAAGGGTTGTTGCAAGAGTGAGGGCGAGGAGCCGGGGCGGCATGGTTCTCAGGATAAATGACTCGCTCCTGGCAACCACTCGTGCGCGAGAGTTCCGCTTGCCGAAAACCACTCGCAGGAGGAGGTGAGGCATGAATCGACGCCAGGTCGTTACCCGTCCATGCATCGGATGTGGAACTTACTGTGGAGTATAGTGTTGACAGGCAATGACCATGGAAACGGTTCAGATTGTTCTCGACAAAAAGCTCCTGCAGGCCACCGACAAGGCGGCCCGTCGGACGAAACAGAATCGCTCCGCCCTGGTGCGGGATGCCCTGCGGGAGCACCTGCGGAGGCTCGAGACGCGCGCACTGGAAGAACGGGACCGCCAGGGATACTCCGCAAAGGGCCCTGCGATCCGCGAGTCCGGTCTTTGGGAAGAGGAGGCGGCATGGCCGCCCGAATAGCCCGCGGCGACGTGCGTTTGTATCACTTCGCACCACCGGACAAGAGCCGGCCGGTGGTGGTGCTAACGCGTAACAGTGCCCTCGGCTACCTGGGGACAGTCACCGTCGCCCCGGTCACCTCGACCATTCGCGGGGTGCCATCGGAGGTGCCGTTGAACGAGGAGGATGGGATGAAGTCTCCGTGCGCCGTTAACCTCCACAATCCTGTCACGGTCACCCAGGAACGGCTGGGGAGGCGGGTTGCGCAATTGAGTCCCCTCCGCATGCAGCAGGTCTGCGCGGCGCTGCGCTTCTGTCTTGGGTGTGATTAGCTGTGGGCAATCGGAGATGCCGCCACAAGCCGGATGACGACTGCAGAATTTCATCTGATGAAGCTCGCGCAATCATCCGAATGGGAACATGTTGGAGACCGACCGTGATCTAAGATCACTGGCATTCTGTTGCATTTTCCGTATAGGCGGTGATCGGGACCTAACTTGAGGCGGGACCAATTCCCCGCACTATTTGACACCACCAGCCGGTTCTCCAAGCCGCCTCAGTTCCGCCAAGGCTGCAGCATACGAGCCCTCTGTCTTCGGGCATCCATCACGCGCAGCGTTGAGCCGCGAAATCGCCGTCGCGCGTTGATGATGAATTAGCGCGTCCTCGCCGGTAAAGTAGTTCGCTTCGCAAACCTGCCATTTCTGCTGTTCCGCGCTGGCGTGGGCGGCCGCCGCCACGACCTGATCGGCGGTCATTTGCCCTAGATCTAGCCTCAGCACCGGTCCAGGCCATGTCAACAGATCAGCTGCTGACGCGACCGAGGAAAGACGTTCTACGTCATCGCGCCCCAGCCGCCTCATAGCAATGTGCAAGTCCATCGCCGCCAAAACCGCCGCTTTAGAGGATGGTGAAAAGGCGATCACCTGATCCCATTCCTCAATCGCAGCTGCTAGGTTCAGTTGCATGAAATGGACGAAACCGCGATTGTTGTACGCTGACGCGAGTTTAGGGTTTAGGCGAATAGCGTCGTTGAAATCTCTGAGGGCAAGGGTGTAATCGCCCTTGCTCCGATAGGAGTCGCCTCGATTATTAAGGGCGAGAGCATAGTTCGGGTTGAGGCGGATCGCCTCACTATAATCCTCAATTGCTTGATCGAAATCACCCTTGTTCCTGTGGGCGCGGCCGCGGGCGTCGTAAGCATAGGCGAATTTCGGGTCGAGGCGAATTGCTTCGCTTTGATCCTGGATCGCGCGATCAAAGTCGCCCTTGTGGTCATAGGAATCGCCACGACCGTAGAAGGATGTTGCGAGTTTCGGATTCAGACGAATTGCTTCGTTGTAGTCCTGAATCGCGCGGTCAAAATCGTGCTTGTCAAAGTAGGCAGCACCTCTGTTGTTGTAGAAGGTTGACAGATCCTGTGTCGTTACATTTCCAGTTTGGATAAGCGCCGTGCACCCGGCAATTTTGATGTCCGGGTCAGTTGACCGGCACTTGCTCAGGTCTTCTTGACTGCTACATCCCGTTGCGGCCAATGCCGCGCCGAACAGCAGGCAAACGCACAAAACTCTTTTGCGGATCACTCGCGTGGTCTCCGGCTCACTGATCAGAAGAAACAAGATAGCACACGCCCATTCCGCACTACGACTGTCCTGACTGACCGGCGGCCACCTCACGGATTCCTGTGATCTCGCGAGTAGTCGCCAATTGGGAAGCTTCGCCGAGCGGTAGCTGGAGTCTGTGCTGTGGGGGCGTCTGAGTTTCGATGAGTAGAGGGTGCGTGAACGAGCAGGGCGGGGCTAAAGCACGGACGGTTCTCTGGCGGGCCCCTGCGGCACAAGACTGAAAGTCGGGCCCTGCTACAGCACTCATGGCGGATGGTCGTGGGCGAGTTCTGCGTCCCTCCCCGGTCCCCAAGTCCAGGGACCGGGGCACCCGGCGCGATAGTTGAGGGTGTGCCGTTCCGCGCGGCGCTGGCCGATCCCAGTCATCCATGCTTGTCGCGGACCGGAAGATTCATAAAGGCAACAGCAAGAACAACCGCAGATCCCTCCGTCCGCTTTCGCGGACTGCGGGATGACACTTCTCTGGAGGAGCGGCCTTTTGTGACGTAGGCGAAGAGTTTATGGGCAGATACTCCACACGCACGCGTGTTGCGGGATGACACTTCTTTGGGAGAACAAATGGTCTCCTGGGAAGCCGGCCTAGCATCTGCTAATGGATGGTCTGGGATTTGCGGCGCATGTAGTCCATGAGGAGGTATTCGCCGAGGCGGTCAGGGCTGGTGAAGTAGGCTTTGCCGCGGCACATCTCGGAGACTTTGTGGACGAAGCGGATGAGCTCGAAGTCCTGCGCGAGCATGAAGGTGTTGATCATAATGTTGGACCGTTTGCAGCGGGCGACTTCTTCGAGGGTTTCGCTGACCACCAGGGGATCGAGGCCGTAGGGATTTTTGTAGATGCGGCCGTCGGGCAGGGTGAGGGCGGAGGGTTTGCCGTCGGTGATCATGACGATCTGCTTCATGTCTTTTTTCTGGCGAGCGAGAACGCGCTGGGCGACGCGCAGGCCTTCGCGCGTATTGGTGTGCCAGGGTCCGACCTTCACGCGAGCGAGGTGAGAGACGGGCAGCTCTTCCGCGGAGTCGTGGAAGAGGACGAGAGAGAGCGAGTCTCCGGGATACTGCGTGCGGATGAGGTGGGAGAGGGCCATGGCCACGCGCTTGGCGGGGGTGAAGCGGTCTTCTCCGTACAGAATCATGGAATGCGAGCAGTCGAGCATGACCACGGTGGCACAGGAGCTCTGGTACTCGCATTGATGCACCTGCAGGTCGTCGTACTCGAGGTTGAGCGGGAGGCCGATGCCTTCGCGGGCGATGGCGGAGGTGAGGGTGGCGGTGGTGTCGAGATTAAGCACGTCACCGAACTCGTAGCGTCGCGACGCGCCGCTTGCTTCAATGCCGGTGGCGAAGTGGCGCGTGTCGTGGCGGCCGTAGCTTGACTTGCCGAGGGAGCCGAGCAGGTCGCGCAGGGTTTTGAAGCCGAGGAAGTCGAGGCTCTTGTCGGTGACCTCGAAGCGGACGCTTCCGGGAGGTCCGCTCTGCCCGCCTGCCTGGGCCGGATCGACCGTTCCGTCGGGGTTCATGGAGGAGATGTAGTTCTGCTGCTCCATCTTCTCGACGAGTTTGTCGAGCAGCTCGTCGAGGTTGCCGTTGGCGGAGAGCTCATCGAGCTTCTGCTGCATCTCCTGATCGAGGAAATCGCCTGATTCGAGGACGCGACGCAGCGCTTCCTTCAGGCTCTCCATGTCGTGATCGAGTTCCTGGAACTGGGAGTAGGGATCGTAGAAGCCGGAGTCGAGCAGGTAATCGGAGAGGGCCTGCAGGAGGTCTTCGAGATCAATCTCGGAGGCCAGGTCGCCGCGGTATTTGGTGTAACGGATGCGTTTCATAAGAGACAGTGAAGAAGTGAATGAGTGAAAGAGTGAATAAGTGATTAGGTGATCGAGTGATGAAGTGACTAGTTGTAGCCGCCACGGCGGCCGCCGCGGCGCTGGCGTTGCCAGTCGTCGTAGTCGATTTCGAGTTTCTGCTTTTCCTGCTTGCGCGAGGTGGGCTCGGGAGCGGCAAAGCCGTGCTCCTCGCTGCGGCTGAGCTTGCGGTGGGCTACCAGGCCTTCGAGGAGGAACTCGGCCGCGGCGACGATTTTGGGAGAAGGATCGGAGAGCTTGACGTCGAGGGTGGAGAGCTTATCGAAGAGCCCCTGGATCTCCTTGAGATCGAGGAGAGCTGCGTCGGCTGGCTGGTTGTCGTCGAACTTAACGGTGCCGCCGAGGTTGAACCAGAGCTCGATCTGCTCGGTGTCGATGCCCGAGAAGTAGCGGTCGTAGGTTTTGCCGACGGCGGTGCGAATGAGGTCCTGGACAACGGTGTCGGCGCCGCGCATCTCCCCTTCATATTCGAGCTCGAGCTTGCCGGTGATGCCGGGCATAGCGGCGTAGATGTCGCTGACGCGGGGCAGCACGAGTGATTCGCCGGCGGTGAGGGCGCGACGCTCGGCGTTGGAGATGACTAGTTCCATGGTGGAGATGGGGAGGCGCTGGCTGACGCCGCTGCGCTTGTCAACCTTTTTGTCTTCACGAGCGGTGAAGGCGATCTGCTCGACCACTTCGCGGACGTACTGGGGAATCTCGATTGTGGTTTGCCCGCGTTGCTGCCAAGCCTCCTGCGCGGTGATCGCGATGCCCTGCTCGAGGTTCTCAGGATAGTGCGTGCGGATCTCGGAGCCGATGCGGTCTTTGAGGGGGGTGATGATTTTGCCGCGGGCGGTGTAGTCCTCCGGATTGGCGCTGAAGACCAGAGCAAGGTCGAGTTCGAGGCGAACGGGGTAGCCCTTAATCTGCACGTCGCCTTCCTGCATGATGTTGAAGAGCGCGACCTGAATTTTGCCGGCGAGATCGGGCAGCTCGTTGATGGCGAAGATGCCGCGGTTGGCGCGGGGCAGCAGGCCGAAGTGCATGGTGAGTTCGCTGGAGAGATCCTGGGCGCCGCGCGCTGCCTTGATGGGATCGAGGTCGCCGATGAGGTCAGCGACGGTCACGTCGGGGGTGGCGAGCTTCTCCACATAGCGATCGGCGCGGGTGACGTAGGCGATGGGGGTGGCGTCTCCGCGCTCGGCGATGAGGTCGCGGCAGCGCTTGCACAGAGGATGGTAGGGATTATCGCGGATTTCGCAGCCGGCAATGTAAGGGAGGCGCTCATCGAGCAGACCGGTGAGGGCGCGGAGGATTCGGCTCTTGGCCTGGCCGCGGAGGCCGAGGAGGATGAAGTTCTGCTTGGAGAGCACGGCATTGACGATTTGGGGAACGACCGTGTCTTCATAGCCCACGATGCCGGGGAAGACGGTCTGTCCGGCTCGCAACAGGGCGATGAGGTTGCTGCGCATCTCGTCTTTGACGGTGCGGGCGCGGAGCAGGGATTCAGGAAAGGTAGAGCTATTGCGCAGTTCCCCGAGAGTAAGGGGAAGGGGGTGAGCTGCGGGCATTCGTGCCTCCTCCGGGCCGGGATGCGCCCGGCGGCCGGTTGCGTTGCATTCGATTTAGACGTCGCATACGGTCGCTTCGATCCACTGTTGCGATGATTCGTCGAGTGAGATCAAACTTTTGCGGCCTCCGGCTGCGCGGTCGTGAATCGTGTGGGGAAAGCGGAGCAACCGGTGTAGGAAGTATGAACCGGTTCGCCGAAATGAGCTAGTCGGGGTAGGGCTCGCCGGGGCGAACGATGCGGATCTGGTGGTCAGTGAACTGCTGGTGGCCGCCGGGCAAATCCACTTTGGGCATGTGACAGCTGACGCAATTGGACTTGGCGACCGGGCAGGGCTTGTAGGCGGGCGACGCCGGCGGGGAGGATGTGGCGGAGGCGGGATGGGGCGCACGGTGGCAGGCGAGGCACTTGGAGTCGTAGTACGCCTGGTCATGGCTGAGCTGCTGGTGAGGATCGTGACAGGCCAGGCAGCTGATGCGCTTGTCGTTGCCGATGAAGCACTTGCTGTTACCGAGGCGATAGGGCTGGAAGCGGACGAACGCCGGACCCTTCCAATGGTTGCGGACGACGGTGTCCCAGGTACGATGGCACTGGCCGCAGAAGGCGGAGATTTCTTCGGAGTCAAGGCGGCGGAGGGAAGGCGGGAGGGTGGCGAAGCTGTTCCTGCTCGCATCAGCCATGTGCTGCTGGGCTCCGGCGTGGCAGCGCTGGCAATCGAGGCCGGGCGCGAGTTTCTCCGGGTCGAGCTGGTGGCCCGGGACGACACCCGTGGCGTGACAGTTGAAGCAGCTGCGGCTCTCCCAGAGTGAGAGTTCACGACCCATGGCTTGCGTGAGAGTGGCGGGGACGATCCTCTCGTCGCCGGGTGTAACGGCCAGGGTGTTGTCACGCGGATAGAAGCTCACCAGGCTTTCGTAGAGGTGGCCGTCCTTCTCCAGGACGAAGGTCTGGGAGTGCTGTCCGAAGATCCAACGGATGGGGAGGGTCACGGTGTTCACGCCGTCGGTAACGGTGTAGGTGCTGCGGCCGTCGCTGGTCTGGATGCGGTAGGAGTACTTCCCCACGTTGGCGCGGAGCTCTGGATGGGCAGTCAACTGGGGATCCGCGCCCGCGGGCTCCATAGCGTGGCGCATGGGCGCGACGGCATAATGCGCCGCCACGCCGACATGGCAGGTGGCGCAGGTGACCGGGGCAGCCGCGGACTGTGCCTGGCCCGTGTCGCATGAGCCTGCCAAGACCACGAGGCAGAACGCAACCGATAGGCTAACGAGGGAGCTTGAGGCAGACCGCGCGTTCACGGAGCGCATCCTCCCTTCTGCCGGTGCGGGAGTAGATGGAGGCCAGGCCGAGATGCGCCTCGAGATTGTTCGGGTCCTTTTGCAGGACCTGATTCAGAAGGTCTGTGCCACGCTGGATCTCTCCGGTTTCGGCGAGCGACCGGCCGAGGGCCAACTGCGCCATCTGCAGGGTCGGGGACGCCGCGTAGGCGTGTTCGGCTTCAGGAAGGGCCTCCGCGTAGCGGCCGGTGATCATGAGCGAGAAGGCCAGCATGGCATGACCCGTCTCATTCGCGGGGGCGACTCCCAGCTCGCTGCGGAATTCGTCGACGGCGAGGCTGGGATCGTGGGGGAAGAGAAGGAATCCGTAGAACAGGTGGAGGTTGGGCGTGGACGGATGCTGGGAGAAGAGTGCCTGAAATAGCGCGTCGCCACGTTCGCTTTCTTCAGCGAGCACGGCATAACCGGCTTCGCCGGCCTGCTGAAACAAGGGGCGATCCTGTGCGGGAACGTCTTTTGGCAGCGTCGTGACGCGAATTCCGGCGAGGCCGATTCCGAGCGACAGGTCGGGTGAGTCAACGTGCTCTGTGGCGAAGAACTTGTATTGTTCGAGGGCGTCCTGGAACCGGTTGGCACGGGCCAGGAGTTGAGCAAGGTGAAACCGGATGATCTGGGCGTTGCGCGGTTCGTTGGCGGCACCGTGAGCGACAGCCATTTCGAGATCTCGCAGGGAGTCGTCGTAATCGGCCGTTTCAAACTCACAGAGGCCGCGCAGAGCGATGGCCGGAACCGCGGTGGGCTGGAGCTGGATGAGATGGTTGAACCCGTCAATGGCCTGCGGGAACTGGTTTGCCTGGTATCGCAACAGGCCAAGGTAGAACCAGCCTTCGGCCCAATCGGGCCTGAGCTGCTCCGCCTGCGCGTAGAGATCGAGGGCGAGGGAGATGTTCTGCTGATCGCGAGCAGCGGCGGCGCGAGCGGCCAGGTCATCGAAGGATGGAGACGGGTTCTGACCGGTTGCGGGCTGAAGAGCCACCGCGAAGGTCGCCAGGAGGAGGTACGCGAGGAGAGGAGGATTTATCCGCGGAAGGCGGGAGTGGACAGACTTCAAACGATTCGGCAAGCACATCGCCGGCTGGATTCCTGAGGAGAATTCGCTTCCGGCGGGCCCCATGTCCGCGCCCTTGACTTCATAGTAGCAGGCGGCGAGATCGTGCCTGGCGAGGGGCACCGCATCAGTCGGCGACGAGGATTTCGAGGTTTTCGCGACCCTGAAAGAGTCCGGACTCGATGACGCCGCAGATGCCCTTGATGGCGGACTCGAGATGAGGCTCGACGGCGTCGAAGCGCGCATCAATGATCATGTTGCCGCTTTCGGTGATGACCGGGCCATCCTTGCCGGTGCCGAGGCGAAGCTCCAGGCTGGCGGCGCCGAGGGAGCGCAGGCGGGCAGAGACAAAGCTAAGGGCGGTGGGCGCCACTTCCACGGGGATGGGAAAGCGCTCGCCGAGCCGTTTCACCAGCTTCGAGGGGTCAACGAGGATGTAGTTTTTGGCGGCGCTATCGATGTTGAGTTTCTCCTTGAACATGGCACCGCCGCGGCCTTTGATGAGATTGCGGCCTGGATCGACCTCGTCGGCGCCGTCGAAGGCCCACGAGGGTTTTGCATCGTTGAGTGAGAGTGTGGGGATGCCCAACGCGGCACAGGCAAATGAGACTTCCTGGGAGGTGGGAATGGCGATACAGGAGATCGATTTTTGCTGGAGCGTCTCGGCGATGGCCTGAATCGCGATGAAAGACGTGGATCCTGAGCCGAATCCGATTACGTCGCCGTGGTTGACTTTGCCGGCGAGCAAGGCACCGACGCGCCGTTTGGCGTCGAGGTTCTCAATCTTCTGCGCCCATCGGAGCTGGGCGATCACGCTGTTCTCCCACCGCATCGTCGATCCACTTTCCTGGGCGGCGATTTTGGCCGCTCCGCTCGCAAATTGTAAATCATGATCAGTTGCTGTTTTGAGAGGGGGAGCGCAGCGTCCTGTTGCCTGATCAGCCTTCCGAGAGTGGATGGGCAGGCAGTTCGACGAGCACAGTGGTTCCCTTGCCTGGCTGGCTTTGCAGCGCGATGGTGCCGTGATTCTTCTCGACAACAGCCTTGGCGATGGAGAGTCCCAGGCCTGATCCACCGGTGAGCCGGGAGCGCGAGGCGTCGGAGCGGTAGAAACGCTCGAAGACGTGGGGGATGTCCATGCTGGGAATGCCGGAGCCGCGATCTTCGACACGAACGCGGCACTTGCTGGAGCCGTTGGTCTCAGTTGCAATCACGACGGCGGAGCCCGAGGGGGAGTGTTGAATGGCGTTCTCAATCAGGTTGACCCAGAGCTGGGTCAGTTCGGTGTCGCGCGCGGGAACGCGGACGTTGGGCGCCTGCTGGAACTCCAGACCGATTGATTTCATGCGGGCCACGGACTCGAGCCGATCGATGGCCGCGAGCAAGGTGTCGTTCAGACTTGCAGTGGGGAGGATGCGGTCCGGCGTTTCGCTCCGCTGGGCGTGTTCGATGGCTGAGAGGAGGAGCATGTCGGCGACCAGGCGCTCCGTCCGCCCGGTATCTTCAAGAGCGCGGGCGATGCCCTCCCGATACTCCCGTTCGGTGAGAGTGCCCTGCTCCAGCAGTTGGAGCGTGGACTTCTGGATGGCGACAGCGGTCTTCAGCTCGTGCGCGGCATCGCTGAGGAAGCGGCGTTCCCGCTGGAAGGCGGCCTGAATGCGATCGACCAGGCGGTGGAGAGCGCGGGCGAGCGGAATCAGCTCGGCGCTGTGCACCTCCTCGATGGGCTGTTGCGGACGGGACCCATCGGGCTCGATCTGGTCGGCGCGCCGGGCAAATTCAGTCAAGGGCCGCATGCCGCGTGTGACCGCAATCCAGGTGGCTCCGGCGGAGAGAAGAAGCGAGACAAGCGCGACCAGGACAATGATGCGGGTTGCGCTGGAGATCTGAGCCATGGTGCGATCGGCGGGCATGGCGTAGAAGATATTGACGCGGATCTGCGGAATCTGATGATTCTCCTGATCGAGGATTGCCGCCCTCATCAGCGTCTTGCCGCGATACGGCACGGAGCCGCGATCGAACTTCCAGTACTTGCCGCCGGCTCTTGCCCGGTCCAGCGAGGAGATCCAGGAGGAGGAGCCGGCAACCGGGGTGCCGCGCGCGTCTTCTACATAAAAAAGATCACCCCCAGGGATGCTGGCCTGTTCCGTGTCAAAGGTTGCGCCGCCCGGAGTGGTGGGCGACTCGTCGACCAGCGCGAGCACGGCGATCATGCGGGCCTGGATTTCGGAGTCGAAGCTGGACCAGAGGGCGCGATGCACGTAGAGGATGGTGAGCCCAACCGCGATAGCGGCTGCGAGCAGCTGGGCAGAGAGAACCAGGGCGACCACCCGCGCGCGCATGGAGCCTGTCATCGTCCGTTCCCTAGGCGCAGCATGTACCCGTGTCCGCGCAAGGTGTGGATCAAGCGCTCCGAAGCATGGGTATCGATTTTGCGACGGATGGCGGAGATATAGACCTCGATGACGTTGCTGAATTTTTCCCAGTTGTAATCGTAGAGATGCTCGAGGAGTTCTTCCTTGGAGACCACTGTCTCCTGATGCATCATCAGGTATTCGAGGGTGCGGTACTCCATGGGCGTGAGTTCGACTGGCTTGCCGGCGCGCGATACGGAGCGCGTATTGATATCGAGGACCAGATCGCCAAAAGCAATGGAGGGACTTGCCTGGCCCTTGCTGCGGCGGATGAGCGCCTTGACCCGCGCGAGCAGTTCGCCGAGGTCGAATGGCTTGGCGAGATAATCATCGGCCCCGCTGTCGAGAAGGCCGATGACCGAGGCCTTGTCCTCCTTGGCGGTAAGCACGAGCACGGGGGTTTTGTGACCGGCTGCGCGGAGCCGGGAGAGGAGTTCGCTTCCGGAGAGGCCGGGAAGCATCAGGTCGAGAATGATGACGTCAAAGGCGCCGGAGGAGGCGAGATGGAGGCCGTCATTGCCATCCGGGGCTACGTCGACGACGAAGCCAGCGTTTTTGGAGATGGCCCTGGCCAGGTTCTGGGCCAACCGCACCTCATCCTCGACGATCAGGACGTGCATCTGAACCTCTTCTCCGAGTTTCGGCTGCATCCGATTCGTGCGCCGAACTGCCTCATTATCGGAAACATTCGCGAGGGATGGCAAAGGCAGTTCCCACGCGGGGGATCCGTGGGCAGCGGTCGAGGTTCCTGGACTGTTTGGGAGTTGTTTCTCGATCTACGACAAACGGAGGACGGCTTAACACGGAAGCCACCGATCCGCGATAGGATGAATTGTTTGGCCCTGGCGAAGGGACGTGAGGGATTTGAAGAGGTAGATGAGCGAGAAGCGTTGGGTATTGTTGATTGCCAGTGAAGTGGGACGGACGGAGTCGGTCTCCGACCGGGCCATGGAACGGCTGATTGAGGCGATCGGCGACGAAGGCTACGAGGTGGTGCGCACGACCTCGACGGAGGACGGGATCTCGCTGGTGACCTCGGATCCGAGCTACTCCGCCGTGCTGCTGGACTGGGATCTGGAGGGCAACTCACAGTTCGAGGAGCGCGCGGCCCTGGAGATCATACGCGGCGTGCGTCACCGCAACAAGAAGGTGCCGATTTTCCTGATCGCGGACCGCACGCTGGTGTCAGAGCTGCCGCTGGAAGTCGTAAAGCAGGTGCACGAGTATATCCACCTTTTCGGCGACACCCCGGCATTCATCGCGTCCCGACTGGATACGGCCGTGGAGCGCTATCATGAGCAGCTGCTGCCGCCCTACTTCCGCGAGCTGCTGAAGTACAACGATCAATCGGCTTACTCCTGGGACGCGCCGGGGCACATGGGCGGCGTGGCGTTTTTGAAGCACCCGGTAGGGCAGGAGTTTCATCGCTTCTTTGGCGAAAACCTTCTGCGTTCGGACCTGGGCATTTCGTCAGCGCCGCTGGGCTCGTGGCTCGATCACATCGGGCCCCCGGGCGACTCCGAGCGCAATGCGGCGCGTATCTTTGGTGCCGACTGGACGTTCTATGTGCTGGGAGGCTCCAGCACGTCGAATCAAATCATCGGGCACGGCGTGATCGCGCAGGATGACATCGTGCTGGCAGACGCCAATTGCCATAAATCCATTTGCCATTCGCTGACAGTGACGGGCGCGCGGCCAGTGTATTTCAAGCCGACACGCAATGGATACGGCATGATCGGGCTGGTGCCGCTGAAGCGCTTCTCTCCCAAATCGGTGCAGAAGCTGATTGCGCGGAGTCCGTTTGCGCCCGGGGCGCGTTCCCAGGAACCCACCTACGCGGTGGTCACGAACTCAACGTACGACGGCCTTTGTTACAACGTCGACCAAGTGGTGGAGCAGCTGGCCGGGTCTGTGCCGCGGGTGCACTTTGACGAGGCGTGGTATGCGTATGCGAAGTTCCATCCGCTGTACAAGAGCCGTTACGCCATGGGTGTTCCGGAGGACATGGAGGATCGGCCGGCGATTTTCTCCGTGCAGTCAACGCACAAGATGCTGGCTGCGTTCTCCATGGGATCGATGATCCATGTGAAGCTCTCGGACCGCGCGCCGCTGGACTTCGACCAGTTCAACGAAGCGTTCATGATGCACGGCACCACCTCGCCGTTTTACCCGCTGATTGCATCGCTCGATGTGGCGGCGGCGATGATGGACGAGCCTGCCGGGCCGACGCTGATGGACGAGACGCTTGCGGATGCGATCAGCTTCCGCCAGGCCATGAGCTCGATTGCGCACCGGCTACGCACCGCCTCCGAGAATGGCGAAGCCTGGTTCTTCGGCGTGTACCAGCCGGAGCGAGTGACCGATCCGGCTACGGGGGAGTCGATCCTGTTCGAAGATGCGGAGGATGAGCTGCTGGCATCCGAGCCCAGCTGCTGGACGCTGAAGCACGGCGATGACTGGCACGGCTACCAGGATGAGGATTCTCCGGACGACTACTGCATGCTGGATCCCACGAAGGTGACGATTTTGACGCCGGGGGTCAACGCGCAGGGAACGATCGGGAAGTGGGGCATTCCAGCCGCGGTGCTGACGGAGTTTCTGGATTCGCGGCGGGTGGAGATTGCCCGGACCGGCGATTACACGGTGCTGGTGCTCTTTTCCGTGGGGACGTCGAAGGGCAAGTGGGGCAGCTTACTGGAGAACCTCTTCGAGTTCAAGAGGCTCTATGACTCGGATGCGACGGTGGAAGAGGCTCTACCGGAGTTGGTGCAGCGTTTCCCGCACCGCTACCGCAGTCTGACGCTCAAGGAGCTGTCGGACGAGATGCACCAGGCGATGATCGATCTCGACCTGGCTGGCCTGGTGAACGCCGCCTGCGACGAAGACTTCGACCCGGTGCTGACGCCGGCGCAGACCTACCAGAAGCTGGTGCGCAACGAGACAGAGCGCATCCGGTTCAAGGACATGGCGGGACGCATCGCAGCGGTGATGCTGGTGCCGTATCCGCCGGGAATCCCGATGTCGATGCCTGGGGAGCGGCTGGGTTCGCCAGAGTCGCCGGTGATCAAGCTGATCCTGGCGATGGAGCAGTTCGGCAAACGGTTCCCGGGATTCGAGCGCGAGGTTCACGGGATCGAGGTTGACGGCGACGGGAACTACTGGATGCGTGCCGTGATCGAGGAGCCGGCGAAGAAGGGGCGCAAGCGCCGCCGCAGTTCCGGCGAGCCGCCGGTCAATCCGTCGCGTTTGCCGAGCCGTCCGGTGCGGCACTCGACGGAGTAATGGCATAGAAAGAAGAACGGCCGCCCGCGGAAGGGCGGCCATTCTTCTTTGCAGGGCTTAGAAGTTGAAGTGCAGCGACATCTGCACCTGGCGCGGGCTACCGATGGTGTGCTTGGTGACGCCCAGGCCTGTAGGGCAACTGTAGAAGGTTCCTTCCGGCGCCGAATTGTTCTGGCACTGGCTGGGGGTGGGAGCGACCGCGGTATACGTGCTTGCGACCGTGGGAGCGTTGTTGTATGCGGCGTTCTGGGTTACGTTGTCGCCGGGCACATCGAAGCTGGTGGTGTTGGTCACGTTGTACACGTCGAGGGTGTACTTGAGCGAGTACTTCTCGTGGAAGCTAACTACCTTGCCGAGGGAGGCGTCCGCGCGCTTCTGGTAAGCCTGGCGGAAGATGTTGCGCTGTCCTTTGGTGAACTGGGTTTCAAACGGATCGCCGATGGGAACGCCGCTGGTGCCCTCCGCCACGAGCGGAACGGTGAAGCAGGAGGCTTTGAGCGCGCCGGTCTTGAATGCGCCGGATGCGCCGGTAGTGGCGTTTTTGGCATTGCAGCCAGGAGCCAGCGGCACGACCGGGTTAGTGATGCCGTCGAAGGTGCTGTAGTAGAGGCTGCCCACGGCGCCGGAGAAGTCAATGATGCTGTAGGGCTGGCCGCTTTGGATGATGGCGACGCCAGTGAGCGTCCAGTCGTTGATCAGCTTGCCCGCGAAGGCGGTGCCCTTATAGAGCCGCGGGAGGGCAAATCCGTAGGTGAAGTTCAGCACGTGTGTGCGGTCGAAGTCGGCTGAGCCATAGCCGCTGCGCAGGTCCAGCGGATTGCTGCCGTTGTAGAACAGGCCGAGGGCACTCTGTTCATCGGTGGCATGGGAATAGGTGTAGGAGACGCCGGCCTGAATGCCGTGGCTCATCTTCTTCTCTACGTGCGCCTGCAGCGCGTGGTAGGCGGAGATTCCGGCGGCGGTGTACGACTCGGACTCTGAAGAGTAGCCGATGTAGGGGACGCGGAGGTCGACGTTTCCACCTTCGTAGTTCTGCTGCATCTGACCGTATGAGCAGTTGGAGCCGCTGGGATCGTTGACGCAGATGGGCAGGAAGGTATTGGGGTCGAGAACGGTGTAGCCGTAGGTGAAGCGCTGCTCGGCAACACCGCCGCCATGAGTGGGATTCGACTGAGTAGCGATCTGCGCCTGGTTGAAGGGCAGCGGAATCACCTGGTGACGTCCCAGGTTGCCGACGTAGCCGAGTTCGACCATGAGGTCGCTGCGCGGCTGCCACTGCATGTCGAGGGTGAAGTTAATGGAGTAAGGGAGTTTGTTGGCGCGGTTGTATTCGCCCAGGGTGAAGGGCTGGGCACCCGCGATGATGCTCCCCGCGTTGGGCAGGTACTGAACCAGGCTGCCGGCGCTTGGATTGGAAGGAGCAGGCGAGAGCGTTAGACCCCACGGAGTGGACAGGTTGTAATCGAGAGTGCTTCCGTCCGCGGGCGAGAAGGGCTCAAGCCCGCAGATCGGGATGTAGAAGTTGTAGAGAAAACTGGTTTGCCCGTAAGGCGAGGCGCTATAGGGGCAATTCTGCGCGGTGACGAAGGGTGGGGTCTGGCTGACGCCGAAGGGGCCGCCGGCGACTTCGCCGGCAGCGTAACCGGGAGAGAAGTAGGTGTAGAGCTCACCGCGATCGTAGTAGAGCCCGCTGCCGCCGCGGAGCACTACCTTGTCGTGGAACATGCTGGGCTGCCAGGCAAATCCGAGACGCGGTGCCATGCCCCATTGGCGGCCGGTCAGAGTCGTGTCGCTGACGGACTCGCCCTGATTCACGGCTTTCGCGGCGGGATTATTGCCGGCGATGATGATGCCGGAACTGCTGATGGTGTCGGCGCCATCGCTGTAGGTGTACAGCTTGGGATCGAAGTTGTAGATGCGACCGTATTTCTCGGTCAGGCCGCCGTTCCAGTCGTAGCGAACGCCCGCAGTCACGCTGAGATTGGGGCGAATCTGAAATTTGTCCTGAAGGTAGAGGCCAGCGGTGTTTGCGCGATAGTAGCGATTGGCATTGCCCTGCAGGAAGTTGGTGCCGACAAAACCGTTTGTGGAGTACGGCGTCACCCAGTTCATGGCGAAGGTGGCGAAGTCCGGAGTAGCCACCATGCCTTTGCCGGTGCGCTGGTCGCGGATATTGAGCTGCGTGTAGTACCAGCTTCCGCCGAAGGTGATGGAGTGCTTGCCCTTGGTCCAGATGGCGTTGGCGGAGGGCTCGATGCGGTTCTGGAAGACGCCCGTGAACGGGCCCTGGTCGGCGGCCGAGGGGCCGATATTCAGGGGAACCTGGCCGAGGCCTCTGCTGGCGCCGTAGTCGCCCAGCGCGTCCACGATGGTGACGCCGGGAAAGTACGAGCCGAACGCCGAGGTCATGGCCGCGCAGAAGGTGCCGGTCTGTCCCGGCTTGCAGGGTTGTTCGTTGGTGTTGTAGGCCTTCTCACGCAGGATTCCGATGGTTTCGGTGACGCTCAGGTTCGGGCTCAGGGTCTGAACGTTCGCGATGGAGGCGACCTGCGCGCCAGTGTCCATGTGCACTGCGAAGCCGGGCACGCTGGCTGTGCCGTAAGGCGAGGTGCTGGGGTCGTGCTGGTAGTAGTACTTGAGCGCGATTTGATCCTTTGCTGAGGCGTTCCAATCGAGATCGGCCACAGCCTGATCGGCGGTGAAGGTCGCCGTCCCGGTTTCAAAGGCATTCGACGGAGACAAAGGATCGGGAATATGCCCGTTGTCATTGGGGACGAGCCACTTGCCATTGGGCAGCTTGGCCTGGAAGAGCGCGAGGCCGACGGGGTTGTTGGCCCAGTCGCTGGAAGAGACGGAGAATCCGTTCAATGCCTGGGGCCCGCTCCAGTTGGCGTTGGTGAGATCAGCGAGGCCTGCGGCATCACGATTGTTGTCGTTGAGGCCGGGTGGAACCGCGATCAGCGTATCGCCGGTCTCCTGGTCAGAGATATGCAGGTGCTGAAATCCCAGGAAGTAGAACAGCTTGTCTTTGATGAGCGGACCGGCGAATGTGCCACCGGCGGTGTAGCGGTGAAGCTGCGGATTGCGGTCGGCTTCAGGAATGCCGCTGTTGTTCTTGAAGAAGAACGGGGCAGCATTGATCCAGTTGGTTCCGCGGCGCCCGTAGAGCGAGCCGTGCAGAGCGTTGCTGCCGGAGCTGGTGCTCATATCGATGTGCGCGCCGCTGGCTGAACCCTGCTGCGCGTCGTACATGGAAGAGTTGACCCGAACCTCCTGGATGGTCTCGGGAGCCGGGGTGGGAATGGCATTGCCGATCGAAAGATAGACGGACACGGAGCTTTGCTCCACGCCGGCGCTGGTGGTGCCCGAGCTCGCGGGGCCGCCGGTATTGTTCACGACGCGCTGCGACTCAACCTGGCTGGTGCTTTTGCCGTTGAAGAAGTTGCTGGCGTCCACGCCGTTGATCAGGAATGCATTCGATGTGTCGCGCTGTCCATTGGCCCAGATGGGTACGTTCCCCATGCCGCTATTCACGCCCGTGCCGCCGGGCAGTTCGGCATTCAGTCCTGGCGAGAGGATTGCCAGTCCGGTGAAGCTTCCGGTTGCCAGCGGCACCGCATCAATCTGGTCCTTCTCCATGACGTAGCCGTTGGTGGTGTCGACCGCATTCATCAACGGAGTCGCTTCCACCTCAATAGTGGTGGTGGTCTGCCCCACCTTCAAAGCGGCATTCACGGTAGCCGTGCGATCGGCTTGAACGGTGATGTGCTGGGTCTTTTGCACCTGATAGCCCTCGGCGGTAAACGTGAGGGTATAGGTGCCGATGGGCAGATTAACGAAGCTATAGAGGCCGGTGGCGTTCGTTTTCACGGTTCGCGTCAGAGACGTCTGCTCGTCGAGCACCGCGACCGTGGCATCCACGATCACGCCGCCGGAGGGATCCGTCACCTCGCCCGTAATTCCGCCCAGGGTCTGCTGCGCGGAGAGCTTCGCGAGGATCAGCACAAACAGGATGAAGACGGACGCGGAGATGCGCAGGATAGAGGGGGTCATGGACTGCGTCAATCGTTTCAATGTGTAGCCTCTGAGAAAAGGTCTCCCGTAGATCCCAGGAAGTGCTCGGTTGATTGCAATGGCACCGGTTGGGGAGAGTGGGTGAACGGGCTGAAATGCCTACGGGGTAGAACTCATCATAAATCTGTCTCCGCAAATTTCCATATGATTTCCATAAAGATCGGCGAACTATACGTTCCTGCTGCGGCTTAGAGACATTCGAGCCTGGGGCGCGACGCCGCTGCTGGCCCGTCAGGCGAGCGCTCGCGCCTTATTCCCTTACGTTGATAAGGATGCTGTAAGGATCACCTGGCGCGCGGTCGGCGCGCGATATATGCAACGAGTCCGCACACCATATATCCGAGATAGAGGAAGGGGATGCGCGCGTGCACGGCATCAGTACTGGAGCGAAGATCAAACAACGCGATCATCACGATCACCAACACGGTCGCGCCGCAGAGGACGATGACCGGCACTGAGATCTTTCCCGCCGCCTTCTCCGCGAATGGAACCGCCACGGCAACGAGGGCGTAGGCAGTAAGGAATCCGAACACTGAGAGTGAGCCAGCCAGGTCGTAGATGTCGAATCCTGGAACTCCGCGGCCGGCCATGATGGCGGTGGCGAGGAACATCAGCAAGGAACAGATGAGGATT
This sequence comes from Acidobacteria bacterium AB60, assembly GCA_008682415.1. Lineage (GTDB taxonomy): Bacteria > Acidobacteriota > Terriglobia > Terriglobales > Acidobacteriaceae > Telmatobacter. Next base: position 202,503 of record VANK01000002.1, read on the forward strand.
GCGAGGCCGGGCGTGCCGTGCATCTTGTTTGTCTTGATCAGCCGCTGGGGCACAAGTCCGGCGTGAGACATGCGCAGTGTGACGCGTGCTGCGGCAGTAGCGCAGGCAAGGACACAGGCAAACATGCTGATCAGCGCCCCAAGGTCGATGCCGATGCCGAGCGCTGACACTCCTGCTTTGGCCGCGAGGATGTGCAGGGGGCTGCTGGTATCGGCGAGGTTAGTAGGCACTCCGCGAAAGCCGAGCACCTCTGAGTACGCGCTCAGAATAAAGAACGCGCCGGCGAGCAAGGCGCATTGCAGCACGGCGCGCGGTATAGTGCGCAGGGGATTTCTGGCTTCGGCGCCCAGCGTCGTCGCGCTTTCAAACCCCACGAAGCTGAACATGGAAAGCACGAGGGCCGGCCCAAGCGAGCCGAAGTGCACGCCCCGGAGCTTCAACTGGTCTAGATCGGCATGAATCCCGACCCGGAATAACAGCACGGCGAAGACGATGATGACCATCGCCAAGGAAGCAACTTCGATCCAAAGCATAACTTCGGCGGAGAGCCTGACATCGCGGAAGGCGACATAGCCAGCGAGAGAGCAGATCACTGCCAGGGTAACGATCGCGGGAGGCGTGGCATGAAGAAACTGGTGAGACAAAAGATCAACGTAGTAAAGAGCGCCTCCGGCGACAGACGCGCCGGTTGCGATGTAGGCCAGCAACAGGCCCCACGCGGAGACCACACCGAAGACTGGAGGCAGCGTCTGTGCGGTGTAGCTATAGAGCGATCCGGGCGAGGCGAACATACGGGCGAACCGACTGATACAGAAGCCGACCAGCAGCGCCGCCACCGTCGCGGTCAGATAGACAAGCCAGGTGCCATTTCCAGCGATGGCGAATACTAGTGGAATAGTGAGCGATGAGGAAGTGGAGGGGGCCGTAGCGGAGATCGATTGGGCCAGCGTTTCTGCTGCTCCCAGCGCGCCCCTATGAAGGCCGTAGTGTTCGGCGTCGGATGAGCGGGGATCAGCTACAGCAGTGGATCGATTCGACAAGCGCAAATCCCTCTTGATTGGCGTTTAACAGTGGCGGAGTTCGGCTGCCCCGGGTGATGCTCGAAAATGGACGCAGCAACGTCAGGCGAACTGCTTAGTCACGCTCAACAGTGGCTTCAATATAGCCGTGCGGCTCATCGATCGGGATGAAGATATGGTTCGGATTGTCTTGCTCGAATGCGCTGAGATCGGCGAGCAGATGGTGCAGATTGGGCATCGTAAGAGTGATGCTGGCGATTGCGGGGACTGCAGCGAGTGCAGCTTTGCCCATGTCGAACAACGTGTGCTGCACGCTCTTGCTGTCGTGCGCGGCAAACTCTCGCAGGAGTATAGAGGTCACCTGAGACCGTGTCTGCGCGTAATCCGGCTCTGCGGAGGAGTATTGCCAGGTGATGGTTGCGCAGGTGCCGAAGATGCGGTCGCTCGCGGGTTTCAGAGTTGTGAGCTTGTCTCTGAAGAACCCTTCGAACCCCGAACGCGTTGTCTTCAGGATGGTGAGCCCTTCAATGCCCGAGGTCACCGACGGCGAAGCTCCCCGCGCGCATATAACCTTCGCGGTCTGCAATTCGGGACCATTCAGCCTGAAGGTATAGGGATCCTGGCGGCCCTCAATGGCGATTGAGGCCCAGGCCCTCTCCGAGACCTCCACGCTGACCGACGTCGCCGGGGAATTATTTGCGAGCAGATAATCTCCCACCTCGATAGCAAAGTCCTCAATTGTGGACGCTTTCGAGTTCCTCGCCAGGGCGTACACCGTGTTCTTCATGGTGTCGGTTGGGAGCACCTGGCTATTATCCGCGCGTGTGAAACTGAATTCGAAATCCCCTTGCAACAGCACGCGCACCGTCCACTCCTGAAAAATGTGACGGCCGCTTTCCCGAGTAATTCGCGAGAGACGCACGCGGGCTTTACCGTATCGATTCTCACCGAGTCGCGCCAAATTTAGCTCCCCCGATAGGTGGTATAGCTGTTATCGCTCAACAGAAGCGGCAGGTGAAAGTGAGCATCGCCGTGAAACTCGAAGGTCACGACAATCACGGGATAGATGGTGTTCCGGCCCTGGGCCCCGAGATACGCTCCGGTCGCGAATACGAGACGGTAGGTTCCCGGTGCCGGGCTCTCTGTGAGGTCGCGGCAACGGCCATCCGCGTCGGTGATTCCCTCGCCGACCGGATTCCATGATCCGTTCTGTTGGCGCTCGAGAGTCATCCGAATCCCAGCGGCAGGCTTGCCCAGCACCGTGTCCAGAACATGCGTCGAGATGCCGCTCATGTAGCCAGCCACTTTCTCAGGCGAATATGCATGATCTGCCGTTGCTGTTCCGCTGCCTCGCGCAACTCCGCATCGCGTGCATGATTGAGCCGGCCGCTAAGGATCGCGAGCATCTCTTCAGGGCTCTTGCCGGTTGCACAGACAATGTACGTGAATCCGAACTTCTCCTCGTATCGGGCGTTGCCTTCGGCCAGCGCGGCCAGCACTGACTCTGCTGCCGCTTGCACGGATGATTGCTCCTGGCCCGACCACGCCGATGCTCGTTCTGACCCCTGGGCACGACCACGCTGCCCAATGCGCGGATGGCATGCAAATGCCTCGAGCCAATCTGCCTCACGCATATCGCTCCACAAGCGATCAGCCAAATCGTGCAAATCTTCCTCTGAGGCGATCGGCCGGGACGCGGCCATTGCGGCGGCCCAGCGTTGCGCGCCGCAGCAGTCGATCATGGCCTGGGGAGCTGTCGCCGCATCGGTATGGTTCCACTGCGCGAGCACAGGGTTCATCGGATCGTGCCATCGGGGGCAAAGCTGCTCAGGAATTCCTGGAGCAGGTTGGCGGTCACTACTCTTCGATACTCAGCAGTCGAACGGATGTCATCGATCGGTACTATCTCCGAGAGGAGCGCAGCGCGCGTCGCCCGCATCGTCTCTGGGGAGATGGCCTTGCCCAAAAGCGCATCTTCAGCGCGATAAAGGCGCGCAGGAAACGCTGCAACGCTAGCCGCTGCGAGCCGAATCTCCTGGACCACGCGGTTCTGGAGCAGGACGCGACCGGCCAGCGCGGTCTTGGAAATTGCCATGGCGCGACGCGTCCCCACCTTGCGGATATACTGCCGCTGGCCAGCGTTGCGGCGAGGCACGTGCACTGCGTAGAGCAACTCATCGGGCGCGAGCAGATTGCGTTTGTAGCCGATGTGGAACTCGCGGTAAGGCGCTCTGCGCCGGCCGCACGCGGAGATCATCTCAACCTCCGCGTCGTACACGAGCAGCGCGGGAGACGAGTCCGCAGCGGGCGAGCCATTCACAAGATTGCCGCCCAGGGTGGCTCGGCTCTGATTGGCAATGGATCCGATCCAGCCGGCGGCCTTGGCCAGCAGCGGAAACTCTGCGGCGATCGCGGGATGATCGCGCAGATCGCGGAAGGTCGCTCCCGCTGCGATAACCACGGAATCGGTTGACACCTCGATCCACCGCAGGTCCGGGATGCCCCACAGACTTACCAGCTTCCGGTGATTCAGCCGCCCCGCGGCATAGGCAACCATCAACTCCGTTCCACCGGCGATCGGAGTCCAGGCGCCGGGCTCTTCCGCGAGAAGCGAAAGGACGCCATGCAAGGTGCCTGGCGCAACCAATTGATGAGCCTGCGGATCACCCCGCATGGCTCTTCCGTCCGGGACCGGCATGGCTTTGGGCGATCGAAGCGATGACGGAGTCAAAGATGCGAACGAACCCCGTGCAGCGGCACAGATTGCCGGCCAGGCCTTCTCGAATTTCGGTGATGCTCGGGGTTGGATTCTGCGCGAGCAAGTGAGTAGCCGCCATGAGCATACCGGGAGTACATATTCCACATTGCGCGCCGCCGCACGCCAGAAATGCCTTCTGCAAGGGATGCAGCTCGCCGCTTTTCGAGAGGCCCTCCACTGTTTCGATATGCGCACCTTGAGCCTGCAAAACCGGGATCATGCAGCTGTTCACCAGCTCCCCATCGACGCGCACCGAGCAGGAGCCGCACTCGCCTTCCCCGCAGCCCTCCTTCGTCCCGGTCAACCCCAGATCTTCGCGCAGGACATCGAGTAGCCGCTTCATAGGGGGAACGCTGACTTGGCAGCGCTCTCTATTGACGACAAATTCGATTGAGCTGTACGACAGGGTCATACGGTGGCGGGCTCCTCCGCCGGAGCGGGCACGGCAAGCTTCCCGAGCATGTCCTCAGGCAGCAGGGGAATCGCATGGAAGCTCACCCCTGTGGCATCGCGGATAGCGTTCAATACGGCCGGAGCCGGTCCGTCATGCGGCAACTCGCCGATACCCTTCGCGCCAAATCCTCCGTGTCGGAATGGGATCTCTTCGAAGTACACGTGGATGGGCGGAACATCTTCCGCGGTCGGCATAATGTAATTTGTCATCTGATTGTTCCGCATGTGGCCGTCTTGCCACTGCACCTTTTCATAAAGGGCATAGCCGATGCCCTGGGCAATGCCGCCTTCGATCTGTCCGCCCGCCAGCACTGGGTTCAGCACCCGACCGGCCTCCTGCACTGACCAGAACTCCTCTACCTGCGCGGCATAGGTGAGGGTGTCTACCGCAACCTGCGCAATCTGCACCGACCACGCGAAGGCGGGGTATGCCTCTCCCTGATACTTCTGGTCATCCCAAAAGATATCTGGAGGCGCCTCGTAGCGGCATAGCGAAACAACGTCGCCACAAGAAGAACGAAGGCGCTCGCACGCGGAAAAGAACTCGTCGCTATCGAACTCGCCGCCAAGACGGGCCTGCTCGCGAAGTCTCCGCAGCAGTTGCAACGAAGCGCGCTCGATCAGCTTGCCGACCACCATGGCCGTGCGTGAAGCGACCGTCGGGCCGCTGTTGGGAACTACCCGCGTATCGGGCGGCGCCATGACTACATGGGCCGCGTCAAGGCCCAGCGCCTCGGCCGCGATCTGGGTGAGGATCGTGTTCGTGCCCTGGCCAAACTCCGTGCTCGACACCAGTACACGGACCTCTTTCTCAGGGGTTACGTCGATGCCGGCGAGGGAGTTGAGGTAGCGCTCGCCCGACCCCGTGAATCCCGAACCGTGGAAGAAGGCTGCGATGCCCATGCCGCGCCTGATCGCGTTGTTCGGATTCTCCAGCGCGAATCGCTTCTTGCGCCCGTAGTAATCGCTCTCCCGCAATGCCCTGTCGAGCAGCTCCTCGAGGATTACAGACTCACGCATGACTTGCTGCGTTGCCGTCGTCATGCCGTCGCGCAGAAAGTTGCGACGACGCAGTTCGACTGGGTCCATTGCGAGGGCAGCCGCGATCTCATCGATGTGCCGCTCAATCGCGAAGGTGGCCTGCGGGGCGCCGAATCCGCGGAACGCGCCGTAGGGGACAGTGTTGGTGGCCCACGATCGGGAACGCACGCGCACGTTCGGGCAGTAGTACGGGCCGCACGCATGAAGCGTGGCCCGGGATAGCACGGTTGATGAAAGGGTCGAGTAGGCGCCGCCGTCTGTCGCCAGATCGATATCCATGGCCAGGAGCTTGCCCGAGGCATCGACCGCGGTGCGATGACGGATGCGCGAGGGATGACGCTTGGGTGTCGCAGCCAGATCTTCCAGGCGATCGTAGATCATCTTCACCGGGCGCCCCGCTTTTCTGGCGAGCAGCGCCGCATGCGAGCCGATCACAGAGGGGAAGTCTTCCTTGCCGCCAAATGCTCCGCCGGTTTCCGTCTGGATGACGCGGACCTTGTCTTCGGGCAATCCAAAAACAGCCATGAGGCTCTTGTGCACGTAATAGGGACACTGCAGCGATCCCCACACCGTGACACCTTCAGCCTCGCTGTACTCGCCGATGACGCCGTTGTTTTCGATGTAGAGGTGCTCCTGCGCGCCGGTGCGATATTCGCCTTCAATTACGTGCGCCGCGCCAGCCCACGCATCGTCGACATTCCCTTTTTCCAGAAGAAAGCTCTTGAAGAGATTGTCTGCACCCCACACAATCGGATCCTGCCGCTCGCTCTCTTCGATCGTGAACACAGGCGGCAGCGGATCGTATTCGATGTGAACCGCCGCGATCGCCTCGCGGAGCCGTTGCCGGTTTGGGTGCGCCAGGAGAACGATCGCCTCTTCGCAGTGATTCACCTGGTCCGCGGCGAGGCAGGGTTGATCGGAGAAGATCAGTTGGATGTGGTTCTTGCCGGGAATGTCGGCGGCGGTAACGACGGTGAATTCACTCCAGTCGATCCCTGGATTGAAGGTAATCGAGCGGATCAAGCCGCGGGCTATCGCACTGCGCACGGTTACGCCGTGCCACATGCCCTCGAGGTGCATGTCATCGACATAGCGCGCGCGCCCCGTCAGCTTGTCCACCCCCTCTTTGCGAGGGACAGAGGAGCCAACGATGCGGGTTTTCGCGCTCGTGCTCATGCCGGAGATGCCTGCCTTGCCTTACGGGTTGAGGGATAGCATACAACGACCCGGCATGAAAGCAAAGCAAGACAGCCCGAACTCAGAGGCGAGTCAGCTGGCCAAATGCGCCAAGGTCCGGGCAAGCACGTGCACTCCGGCGCCAATCCACTCCGGTGCGGCATATTCATCCGGACGATGGCTGATTCCCCCGCGGCAAGGAATGAACAGCATCGCCACAGGCGCAACGCGCGCCATGAACAAGGAGTCGTGGTAGGCGCGGCTCACCATCATCTGGTAGCTTCTTCCGGCGGCCTTCGCTGAAGCCTCCAGCGCAGCCAGAATTGCAGGGTCGCAGGTGGCGGGCGGATCGGCGTTTACCAGCTCCCACGAGATCTTCACGCCACGGCGCTTCTGTACTTCGTCGCAGGCACCATGCAGTGCGGCGATCACCCCATCGCGGCGCGCCGCCTCGATGTCGCGGATATCGGTTTCCAGTCGCACGCGTGACGGAATGCTGTTCACGGCTCCGGGAAATACCTCGCAGACACCGACAGTCGCCACCGTGTCGATTGCCCCGGTGGACCTGGCTCCGTTCTCGAGGGCGAGAATCAGCTCGGCGGCGGCGGCTAGCGCATCTCTCCGGCCGGGCATCAGCGTCGCTCCTGCGTGTCCCCCTTCTCCCTCCATCAGAATCCGGACGCTGGCAGGCGCGGCGATATGCGTCACCAAGCCCACATCGATGCCCTTGCGTTCAAGCTCGGGCCCCTGTTCGATGTGCAACTCGATAAACCCAGCAAAGCGTCCGGCGGAGAGCGGAATACTCTCAAGCGGGCCGGTGAATCCGGCGGCCTGCCGCAACTCCTCTAGCCCGCGTCCCTCGTTGTCGCGGAGAGTTCGCGCCGCTTCAGCGCCCAGCGCGCCGGCCATCATGCGGCTTCCCAGGCAGCCGATGCCGAAACGGGTCGGCTCTTCCGCGGTAAAGATCACCAGTTCGATGGAGCGGCGCGGACGGAAGCCGAGCTTCTGCAGCGTGCGGATCGCTTCCAGGCCGCCCAGCACGCCCACGCATCCGTCGTACAGCCCGGCATTGGGGATGGCGTCGATATGCGATCCGGTCCCGATCGGCCCCAAGTGCGGATCGGTTCCGACCCAACGCGCGAAGGTATTGCCAATCGCGTCCTCGGTCACGGTGAGGCCTGCATCCGCACAGAGGCCCTTCACGTAGGCCCGGGCGCGGCGATCGGCTTCTCCAAACACGACTCGCGTCACGACGGGAGGCTCGGCTTCAGAGATGCGCCCCAGCGTCGTCAACTCGCCGATCAGGCTGTCAATGGAGAGGTCCGCGCTTGTCATTGCCTCATGCCCCCAGTGGATGCCGGCGCCAGTCTTTATAGATGAGGTACTTGGCCGGACGCTTGCCCAAGGCCCCAAACCACTGCGGACAGTAGGGCGCCATCCAGATAAAGTCGCCCGCCTCCACCGGATACCACGAATCACCCAGCCTATAAATACCGCCTCCTTCGAGCATGAGCAGACCGTGTTCCATCACGTGAATCTCCACCATGCTCAGCGCCGCGCCGGGATCGTAAGTCATGGTATTCACCGCGAAGTCGTAGGCGGGACCATCCGGCATAAGAGCGCGCACGCGCAATGCCGGATCGCCCATCAGCGGGGTATCGAGCTTTTCACGTTCGCTTCCGATCACAATCTGGGGCGCCTCCCCCTGCGGTGATGGGGAGTAGGGTTTTTCGATCAGGGCAGCACGAGCTGCACCTTCCGCGCGCACCAGGTGTTGCACCCCTTGGGGGAGATACGCGAAGCCATCTTTCTGCAGACGATGCACTTCCGTCTGGCATTCGACGATCAGTTGCCCTTCAAGGACGAAGACGAACCGCTGCGCTGGGGCCTGCCCGAGAGCGCCACCTTGTGCGAATTCCGCCGTGAACTGCGTGAAGCCCGCGCCCAATCGCGGGGCGGCATGCACCACGAATTCGACACCGCTGGCGGCGGGGAGCGGGGTGCGCACAAACGTGTCGGGCGTTTGCAGCAGATGGTCTGGCTTGAGGCTGCTTCTGGTGAGTCCCAGATGATGCACCGCTTCGACCTCGCTTGGGAAGATCTGTTGCTCGATTCTACCGGACGCTGGATGCGAGCCGTTTCAGGAACTGCTCGGCAACCAGTAAGGACGCCTCGATGTCCTCAAGAAGAACCGCCTCGTCGGGATGATGACTGATTCCGCCGGGGCTGCGAAGGAAGAGCATGGTGGCTGGAACGCGCGGGGCCATGATCATGGCGTCGTGGCCGGCCCCACTGGTCATGCGCCTCACTTGGAATCCGGCGTCGCGAATCGCATCCGCCATCATTGCGGTCAAGCGCAGATCCATCGGCACGGCGGGCTGATTCATGTGCTCGGTCCAGCGGACGGATAAGCCGCGACGGATCGCAATCTCCTCCGCACGCTTGGTCAATTGATCGACTGCGGCCCGGCGTACCGAATCGTCAGCGTGGCGACAGTCAAGGCTGGCGGCGACAGAGCCCGCGATTACGTTCCCCGCGTTGGGGGCGACGGAGACGCGCCCAACTGTTGCCACGAGACCTGGCGTTCGTTGTGCCAGGGACTCCGCCTCGGTAATCCATTCAGCCGCGGCAGCCATCGCATCGCGGCGCAGGTGCATCGGGGTTGTACCGGCGTGATTGGCTTGTCCCGTGAATTCCAAAGAGCCGCGCGTCTGCCCGACAATGGCTTCGACCGCGGCCACCTGCAGGCCCTCCGCATCGAGCACCGGTCCCTGCTCAATGTGCACCTCGACAAAACCGCGAACCCCTCCGTCCATCTCTGCCTGGACTATCTGCGATGGGCGGAGCCCGAACTGGCGGATTGCCTCCTCGACCGTGATCCCGTTCGCATCGACCAGCCCGAGCAGCCCGGAGTCGAAGCATCCGGTCATCGCGCGGCTTCCCAGAAAGGGCACGCCATACCGAACCCCCTCCTCCTCGGAGAAGCCGACGACCTCCACAGGGCAATCCCGCCTCATCGCCTGCGCGAGCCGCACCCACTCCAGGCCGATGACTACTCCCAGAATGCCGTCATACGCGCCGGCATTCGGAACCGTATCCAGATGCGAGCCGATGATCAGCCGATCGCCGTTTGAAGCCTCTGCCGGCCACCATCCACGCAGATTTCCGGCGGCATCCACACGCACCTGCATGCCAAGATCTTCCATCTGTTTTCGCAGATGGGCGTGAACCCGATGCATGGGCTCAGTGAGGAAACGGCGGGTAATCCGGCCCGGTTCCTCGCTCATGGCCGCGATGGAAAGGCACTCTTCGAGGACGCGGCGGGCTCGCTCGCTCACTGCCGCACCCACTCTCTTCCGCGCGCGCTACCCTGAATTGTTCCGTTGCTGAAGATACGCTCGCCGCGCAGCCAGGTCTCGAGCACGCGCCCCCGCAACCCTGCCCCGAGATAGGGTGAGAGGCGATGACGAAAGAGGAGGTCCGCTTCTCCAACCGTCCATTCGCTCTCCGGGTCGAAGACTGCAAAATCGGCATGAGCACCCGGCTCAAGGGCGCCCTTCTCCCCAGTCATTCCCGCCAGCCGTGCTGGCTTTGCGGAGAGCCATTCGACCACGCGAGACAAGCCCTCGTCTCCTCCCATTCCCCGCTGCTGCATGGCGGTCCAGAGGATTGGCAACGCCAGCCCCAGGCTGGCGATCCCGCCCCATGCATCGTTCCACATCCCCTTATCGCGATTTTTCAGGGCGGGGATACATGGCGAATGATCGGTGGCAACAAAATCGATCAGCCCGGACTGCAATGCCTCCCACAGCCGCTCGCGATTTTCAGCGCTGCGGATTGGCGGCGCGCACTTGTATGGGGTGGCGCCATCCGGAATCTTCTCGGCGGCGAACCAAAGGTAGTGAGGACAGGTCTCCACGGTGATGGGCACATTTCGGCGGCGTGCCTCCGCCAGAAGCGGAAGCGCCTGTGCGCTGGCCAAGTGGACTACATGCACGGGCGTCTGGAACTCTTCGGCCAGGCGAATCAGGAGTGCGATCGCTTCCACCTCCGACTCGTCCGGCCGCGAAGCGAGATACGTAGCGTACCGCCGCCAATCCCCGCCCGTGCGATCGATCTCCCCGGTCGCTGTTTCCACCGGGCCCGGCGCCTCCGCGTGCGCCAGCAACGGCCGCCCCGAACCGCGCAGGTGTTTGAGAGCGGCTCGCAGATCCGGCTCGGCCACCCACGAAAATCCATCGATACCCGAGTGGATCAGGAAGCATTTAAATCCAGGAACCCCGGCGTCGATGAGGGGGTGGAGATGATCGGCATTGCCGCGCACCACCCCTCCCCAGGCAGCCCAATCCACCCATGCCTGCTCGTGCGCCGCGGCCCTCTTCGCCTCCAGGGCAGCCACCGAAATTGTTTCCGGCATACAGTTCAGAGGCATGTCGACCAGAGTGGTCACTCCGCCGGCGGCAGCGGCAAGCGATGCAGTTGCGAACCCCTCCCACTCGGTCCGTCCGGGCTCGTTGATGTGCACGTGCGTGTCCACCAGCCCCGGCAGCAACACCATGTTGCCGAATTCGTAAAGGGTCGCCGACTCCGGAACCTGGCCCCACTCGGCGATCGCCGCAATCATCTCCCCATCCGTGAGAATGGCGGCGGGACGAACACCGCTGGTAGTTACCGCCCGGGTTGAACGAAAGGCGCGCATGAGTTGCTCGGTAGTTTAACTGTAACCCGCAGGCATGCGGCCTCAGAGGACTTCTGCCGGCATCCTGCATCTCGCTTCTCCTGCATCTAACTGTGCAGCCGAAGCAAGTGCGGGCTACGTCCCATGCCTGAAGACCAAATCAATGTCCGAGTACTTGTCGTCGACGACGACATGCGGGTGGCCGACTCCATCGTGCAGATACTCTCCACCAGCGGTTACGACGCGGTGGGAGCCTACAGCGCGGAGGTGGCCATGAAGATGGCCGAGAAATTGCAGCCGCAGGTGGTCATCTCCGATGTCGTCATGGGCCCCGTCAGCGGAATCGAACTGGCGATTCACATGCGGGAGCATCACCCGGAGTGCCGCGTATTGCTCATCTCCGGCCACACCGCGCCGACCGGACATTTGCCGGGTTCGGGCGCCCAGGGCTCCAAGTTGCAGTTCATGTCCAAGCCGGTAGACCCGGCGCGCATACTCGAGTTCGTGGCGGCCGGCGCTTAACCGATGCGACCCCGCTGTCAGGTGGACGGGACGGGAGCCACCGGAGCCCGCTGGGTGCCGGCAGAGGCGCGGAGACGCTCCAGCTGCCACACGTACACCGCGAGACGCCGCGAGTAATGCAGAACTGGTGGCTGATCGGGGAGTTCGATGCCGACCGCCGCCGCCAGATCGTTGCGCTCGATCTCAGCTTCCGCTTCCTCCAGCGGCCATGGCACGTGGTGGATGTTGGCGCGCATCGGCTGGCCATCGCGGCCGCGCGTGAAGAGACAGTAGCGCTCGGTAAGGAAGTACTCGAGGCTCCCTGGACGGCTCTCGGCGAGTTTCCGGGTGGGTCCAAGACCGCGATAGCGCGCCTTGAAGATGACCGGGCGGCCGGTGAGCCGGCGGCGGCTGTAGTAGGAGAACTCGCGCTCGTTGCGCTGCTCGAATCGCATCTCCGCCCAGTAGTACGGCAGCCGGAAGAATGTGCGTGCGAAGGTGACGCCGAGAAGGTTGCCGGCGTCGAGAGAGATGAAGTAGACACCCTGGGCGCCCGTCAGAGGATCCCGCACGTAGGTGCGCAGGTTGAGTTCAGGAAAACTCCGCGCGCCTGGAATGGAAGGGATGCCGCGGAACTTGATGCGGTCCATCCAGAAGGGAACGACCCCAACCCACGCTGAGCCTTGAAAACCATCTACTTGCAGCCCGTCGGGAACCAACGGGGCCACGGTTGCCGGCGGAACCGGCCAGTGGGCAAACAGCAGGTCGTTCCATCGCTGGGTCATGACCCAGCGCCCGGATGGCAATGGTCGCGGCCGGTGCGATGTTCTTACCAGGAATTCCCGCATGGCCCGAGCTCCCCGACTCGCACGATCGTCCCAACAGGAGAGTAATCTACTCCTGCAATCCTGCACCACCCCGAAGGCAAAAGCAATCGGTTCCGATGCCGTATTCTGATCGCGAGTACCCATTCATGTCCAGCCAAAGTCCCCTTCCCTCCGGCGCCCATAATCAGACCGACGTCTACGCAGTGCACGGGGCCGACCCCGAAGTGCTTGCTTACGCCATGGCCAAGTACTCCCGGTCAGCCCTTTCGATGCGGGAATCGCTGGCAGAGATTAGCGCCCAAAGGGCCGAACAGTTTCTCAACACCTTTTATTTTCAGTATGGCCACCGGTCCATAGCCGACCTGGCGCACATCGCATTCGCCGTGGAGAGGCTGAGTCTGCTAGCTGCCATCGTCTTGGTGGATGAGACACGTTGGGACGGGCAGGAGCGTTCGACGCGCTACCAGAATTTCATGAAATCGGGCTGGTATCTTCCGGATTTCGGGACAGATGCCGCGTCGCAAAGGCTCTACGTCGAAACGGTTGAAGGCCTGTTTGCGGCCTACCAGAGCACCACGGCAGCCGTGCTGGGGGCCCTCCGGGACCGGGTGGCGCGACCCGAGGCCATGAAGCCGGAGGCCTATGAACGCACGCTCAAGGCGCGGGCCTTCGACGTCGCACGTTACCTGTTGCCGCTGGCGACCAATACGTCTCTGGGCCAGATTGTGAATGCACGCACCCTGGAGACCCAGGTTTCCCGGCTTCTGTCGCATCCCGCCGCTGAGATTCGGGATTTAGGACGCAAGCTACGCGATGCGGCCACGGGTCCGGCTTGGAACGTAAGCACTCAGGCGGGAGCTGCCGTGGTGGCCGAGATTGCCCGCTTCAACCCCGCCCTGGGCGAACAGGCAGGTGAGATGCTGACCCGGGAGGTCCGCACCGCGCCCACACTGGTGAAGTACTCCGAGCCGAGTCAATATCTCATGGAAACCCGCAACCTCGTGGAACAGATCGCCGCGGAGGTGATGGCAGGCGCGCCTATCGCGGCGGCCCCGGTTGTGGATCTGGTCGAGCGCACCGAGACACTCGAGGTTGAACTGGCGGCGACCCTCCTCTATTGGGGCAGCGATTACTCCTACCGGCAGGTGCGGGATGTCGTTGCGAGCCTTCCTGCAGCTCGGATCGCGGAGATTGTCGAGTCCGGATTGCGCCACCGGGGGCGGCACGACGAAGCCCTGCGCGCGTTTCACGCTGGAGCCGCTCTGCGTTTCGACATCCTCATGGATATCGGCGGGTTTCGTGACATGCACCGGCACCGGCGCTGCGTGCAGATTCAGCAGGGCTTCACTGCCAAGCACGGATACGAGACTCCCGAGTCGGGCGATGCCGCCGGGCTCGGCGAAGCCGGAATCGTGGAGGAATATCAGCGGGTGATCCAGGGCGCCCAAGCCGCGAGCGCCCGCATCGCAGCCGGATCTTCTCCAGAGGCGGCGGTCTCCGCGTTGTACGTGCTGCCTCTGGCGACCCGCGTGCGGTGTCTTTTCAAGATGGACTATGCCGAGGCCCAGTACATCTCGGAGTTGCGGTCTGCCCCGGCGGGTCACTTCAGCTATCGACGGGTGGCATGGGAGATGTACCGGGCAGTCGAGCGGCAGCATCCCTCCCTGGCGCGCTTCATTCGGGCGACTGATTTCGAGCAGCCCATCGACCTGTTGCAGCGCTAGTCCTGAAGCGCTCTCGAAGGTTAAGTAGAGTTGCGGGAACCGCCGCTGGTTGCGTTGCGTACTTTGTGACGAAGCGGACAGCGATCGTGCGACCAAAGCGGGTCAAATCGCGTCCTTACCAGTACCGGAGCGAGCAATTCAATCTCATGTGACCTTCCGCACCGGGCGGGGAGGCCCCTGGCCTCAGCCCCCGGCGCCAGCGATGGTGCCGGGGCCCGCTTTTTACCGTGGGGGAACGCAATACTGGCATGACATACAGGCCGGACAGGGGAGTTCCCAGACCCGGTCGCGTCATTTCAGAGTCGGGAAGAGGGAGTTTGCGTACACTGAGAGCATACGTCTCGCCATGAGAGAACCACGCAATCTGCGACTGGCCGAAGCAACGAGGCGTGTCCCGAGGTAGCAACATCATGCAACTGATTGAGGCATTCCGACTCGCACTGCAATCGCTGTGGGCAAACAAGCTGCGCTCGATTCTCACCCTTCTAGGCGTGATCATCGGCGTCTCCTCCGTCATCACGGTGGTGACGCTTACCAACGGAGCCAAGCAGTTTGTGACGTCGAAGGTGAATTCCTATGGTGCGGCGGTTATCACCATCAGCAAAATGCCTCAGACGTTCATGACCATCGATGAGTGGCTCGACTTCCAGAAGCGCAAGGATGTGTCTTACGACGACTACCGGGCGGTGCTCGACGAGTGCCGTACCTGCCAGTCGGTGGGGGCGCAGCGGACGACTACAGGCAAGGTCGTCAACGGTACGCGATCGACGACCGATACCAACATCCGCGGATGGACCTGGACCATGCCGGCGCTTTCGAACTTGAATGTCGAGCTGGGCCGCTCTTTTACCCAGTTGGAAGACGAACACTCCGCCCCGGTAGCGATTGTGGGAAGCGACATCGTGGATAACGTGCTCGGTGCGGGCGATCCGATCGGAAAGGAGGTCCGGGTGGATGGATCGCCGTTCCAGGTGATCGGCGTGGGAGAACGCCAGGGCAAGATGCTCGGAATGAGCATGGACAACTGGGTGGCCATCCCGCTGACGACCTTCCTGCATAAGTACGGTTCGCACCAGACCATGACGATCTACGCGGACGCGGGAGGGGGTGGCGCGGTCATGGAAGCGACCTCCGACGAACTGCGTACCATCATGCGCGCCCGGCGGCACCTCGGCCCGGCGGCGAAGGATGCCTTCTCGATCGATTCGAGCGCAACGTTCCAGAACCTGCTGGGGAGCATCCTGAATAACTTTGGCGCGGTTGTGGCGGCGATCGCCTCCATCTCCCTCGTCGTCGGCGGCATCGTGATCATGAATATCATGCTGGTGGCTGTGACCGAGAGAACTCGCGAGATCGGGGTCCGCAAGGCGCTCGGCGCGCGGCGGCAGGACATCCTGACGCAGTTCCTGATCGAGTCGGCTACGGTCTCCCTGACCGGAGGGGTTATCGGTGTGATTGCAGGTATCTCCATTGCGAAAGGCATCACGCTCGCGATCTCCTTCCCTTCGGAGGTGCAGTTCTGGTCAATTTTCGTAAGCCTCTTTGTAGCCACGGCGGTGGGCCTCTTCTTCGGAATCTACCCCGCCTACAAGGCATCGTCACTGGATCCAATCGTGGCTCTGCGCGCGGAGATATAGCATGCGGCTCGTTGATGCAAGAGAATCATTGCGCCTGGCGTTTGACACCCTGCGGAAGAATAAGCTGCGCTCAGGATTGACGATCCTGGGAATTTCCATCGGCATCTCGACCGTGATCCTGATCTCCTCCGCCATCACAGGGCTGAACACGAATATCGACAACTTCGTCCGCGCCCTGGGCACCAACGACCTGTGGGTGTTTCAGTTCGAACCGTTTGGCAAGCGTCCGACCACCGAGGAGCTTAACCGCAAGAAGCTCACCTACGAGGACGCGATGGCGATGCGCAAGCTGCCCTACGTGGCGGCGGTCGATCCCGAGTTGACCTATCAGAACTTCCAGACCGGCCTGGGCAGCGTGTCCATCAAAGCGGGCACCCACAAGATCTCCAACACCATCCTCACTGGGGCCACCACCCAGGTGAAGGAAACCGCCGATATCCAGTTGCTCGAAGGCCGCCTCTGGACCGAAAGCGAAGAGGAGCGTGCCAGCAATGTCGTGGTGCTGGGCCACGATGCGGCGGAGAATCTCTTTCCCGAGGGGTCGCCGGTCGGCAAGGATATCGATTGCGAGGGCCACATCCTCACGGTGATCGGCGTGCTGGACCTCCAGCCCCAGCCGTTCGGAAGTGGTCGCAACACCCACGATAATCAGGCATTCTTCCCGTTGACCACGTTCCGCAAGCTTCACCCCGAGATCAAAGACTTCTGGCTAGTGGTGAAGTATGACAATCCAGCGCACAGGGCAATCGTCACCGAAGAGCTTCGTGATCTGCTGCGCGTGCGCCGGGGGCTGCGCGTCAACCAGGACGACAACTTCGCCATCTTCGGCCCCGATTCGCTCAGCCGCCTGTGGAACTCCATCACCGGCGGACTGTTCCTGTTCATGGTGGCGGTCTCGTCCGTGGGACTGATGGTGGGCGGAGTCGGCGTCATGAACATCATGCTCGTCTCGGTCACGGAGCGAACCCGTGAGATCGGCGTGCGCAAGGCCATCGGCGCGCGGAAGAAAGACATCCTCCTTCAGTTCACCATCGAGGCCGTCACCCTCTGCGCGGTCGGCGGCGTCATCGGCATCCTCGCCGGAGCGCTGTTTACGCTCATCCTGCATTTTGCGGTGAGCTTCCTGCACGCGGCACTCTCAATGACGTGGGTGACGGTTGCGTTCGGCGTAGCCTGCCTCATCGGGCTCGTCTTCGGAATCTATCCAGCCTGGAAGGCCGCCAACCTCGATCCGATCGAAGCCTTGCGGTACGAATAAGAAATAGCGAGACAAACTGACCTCGGGGAGACGAGCGCGCTTCCGTGTCCCGGCAGATCGTGCTACTCGCCTGTTAAGATGAACATCACCTGAGTGGGCACGGAACGAACGTGCCAGCGGTCCTTTCTACGGCCGGCGCCGGGCGCTCGAACAAGCCTTTCTCCTCGTCTGCAGGCGGAGTCAATCATGCGGCTGTTTAACGCACGAGAATCGGTTCGTCTGGCCCTGGATACGCTGCGTAAAAACAAACTGCGCTCGGGCCTCACCATCCTGGGTATCTCGATCGGCATCTCTACCGTCATCCTGATCTCTTCGGCAATCAACGGCCTCAATACAAATATCGATAACTTCGTGAAGACCCTGGGGACCAACGACCTTTGGATCTTCACCTATGAGCCGTTCGGGAAACGGCCTACGACCGAGGAGCTCAACCGCAAGAAGCTGACCTACGACGATGCCATGGCGATGCGGAATCTGCCGTACGTGACCGCTGTCGATCCGGAGCTCCGATATCAGAACTGGCAGACTGGGCTGGGCTCCGTCTCACTCAAAGCAGGCACTCACAAGATCGCCAACACGATCCTCATGGGAGCGACTCCGGAGGTCAAAGAGACCACGGATATCGAACTCACCGCCGGGCGCATGTGGACCGATATGGAGGAGCAGAACTCGAGCAACGTGGTCGTGCTGGGACACGACTCCGCTGAGGATCTGTTCCCGGATGGTTCCCCCGTAGGCAAAGATGTCGACTGCGACGGAGACGTCTTCACCGTCATTGGCGTCCTCGACAAGGAGCCGCAGCCCTTCGGAAGCGGCCGCAACACCGACGACAACTCCGCCTTCTTCCCACTGACCACCTTTCGCAAGATTCACCCGGAGATCAAGGACTTCTGGCTCGTCGTGAAGTACGACACTCCCGAGCACCGATCGATCGTGACCGAGGAGATCCGGGAGTTGTTGCGCGTGCGCCGCGGGTTGCGCGTCAATCAGGACGATAACTTTGCCATCTTCGGACCCGATTCGCTCAGCCGCCTGTGGAACTCCATCACCGGCGGACTGTTCCTGTTCATGGTGGCGGTCTCCTCCGTTGGACTGATGGTGGGCGGAGTCGGCGTCATGAACATCATGCTCGTCTCGGTCACGGAGCGAACGCGTGAGATCGGCGTGCGCAAGGCCATCGGCGCGCGGAAGAAAGACATCCTCCTTCAGTTCACCATCGAGGCCGTCACCCTCTGCGCGGTCGGCGGCGTCATCGGCATCCTTGCCGGAGCCCTGTTTACGCTCATCCTGCACTTTGCGGTGAGCTTCCTGCATGCAGCGCTCTCATTCACGTGGGTAAGCGTGGCCTTTGGCGTGGCCTGCCTCATCGGGCTGGTCTTTGGAATCTACCCCGCCTGGAAAGCCGCCAACCTCGATCCCATCGAGGCTCTCCGGTATGAATAGAACTGGCACTCGGCTTTGAAGCTCGGTCCCGGTCTCTCCCGCTACTCCTCGCCCAGCTCGTAGGGGATGCCAAAGCGGCCTATTTGAAAGAGTGGCTTATCGGCCGGAGGCCAGATATGCAGGCTCTCCACCACAGTGTGCGGCGGCAGCAGCCGCGCTTCCGTGGTGCCCACCAGCGCCCCCGTCGCGGCCACGTTGAAATGAACGGCCAGGGAGTCGCTCTTATGCGTATAGCCAAAAACATACTCTCCCGGTTTTAGAGCGACTCCGCCGATCTTGATTGGCGCCTGCACCACCAGGTAGTGGGAATACTTCCCTTCAGCCGAGTACCCCGCCGTGATCAGGATGACCCCGGCGATGTAGTGGCCGTGCCGGTCCACAATGCCGGAAGCGGTGCGCATCTCGGTCTCGATATGCTCTTTCTCCACGGGAGCGCGCGCGGGCAACAGAGCGCCCAATTCCGTGTCGGTAGCCCGCCGCCAGGTATCTTTCTGCGCCCAGGCGGCGGTACTGCAAATTACGGAGAGAACTAGACAGATGATCGTCTTCATTCGGCGGAACCCATCGTCTTCCTGACCATCATGCCCTCGGCTTGCGTAAAGACTCGAGGGGTACGATGCCCCTCTGGATGGCCGCTGTGGCCGCCTGGGTGCGATCCGTAACTCCCAGCTTGCCGAGCAGGCTATTGATGTGCGTCTTTACCGTTGCCTCTGATATCTGCAACTCCGTTGCTATCTCTTTGTTGCTCTTTCCGTGCACAATCTGTTCCAGCACATCGAACTCGCGGGAGGTCAGCTCTTCTGTTCCCATGCGTTCCGCCAGGCGCTGCGCAATCGCCGGAGGAATATGCGACTTGCCTGCGTGTACCGCCCGAATGGTGGAAATCAGCTCCTCGGTCGTCATGCCCTTCAGCAGATAAGCACGGGCCCCCGCCTGCAAAGCCCGGTAGATGTCTTCATCGCCGTCGTATGTAGTGAGCACCACGAATCGCGCCGCCGGTGTCTCCATGCGGACGCGTTCAATCACCTCCACGCCTGTGAGCCGGGGCAGGCGTAGATCGATGAGCGTGACGTCGGGTTGATACTTGCGGAAGTGTGCGATGGCCTCCACCCCGTCCGCGGCCTCTCCCACTACCTCGATACCGTCTACAACGTTCAGCAGCGCCACCAGCCCCTGACGCACCACGTGGTGATCTTCCACGACCAGAACGCGAATCAAATCCTGTGTCACGACTGCTCCTTTTCCACTCTGGCCACCCCCGGGGCGGGAGCGCGCAGGCGCACGGTTGTCCCCGCGCCTGAGGCGCTCACCACCTCAATCGTGCCGCCCACCCCGGCTGCCCGCTCGTGCATGCCCAAAAGTCCATAGTGGCCGGGCACGGCGTCGGTCTGCGACTCAAACCCGCGGCCGTCATCGCGCACTTCTAATGCGATCTCGCCCGGCCGGTACTCGAGTTGAACTGCAAGCTTTGTCGCGGCGGCGTGCTTCTTCACATTATGAATGGCCTCCTGGGCCACGCGCACGATTTCTCGCTCCGTGCCGGGCGGTAAGGGACGATACGCTCCGTAGATGCTGAACTGCGCCTCCAGTCCGTGTCCACCCGCCTGCTCCACCATTCGTCGCATGCGCACCGGGAGGGTGGTCTCCTCACTATCCTGCGAGCGCAGCGCCCAGATAGACTGCCGCGCGTCGGCCAGGCCCTCGCGCACAAATCCGCGCGTCTTGTCCAGGTGCTTGGCGGCCGCGTCCACCTTGTTGAGGCGCAGCAACTCACTTAACACTTCAAGCTGCAGGGAGATGCCGACGTATCCTTGCGCCAGCGTGTCGTGAATCTCCCGGGCAATCCGATTGCGCTCACCCAGCACCGCACGGAACTCACGCTCCGCGCGCAGCAGCCGCAGGCGCAGTGCCAGAAAGACCAAGGCCAACAGCGCCACTCCCAGCGCCACGTAGAACCAGATGGTTTGATAGAAGTGCGGCGCCAGCCGGAATTCGAGCGAAGCGCCCTCGAGATTCCAAACCCCGTCGTTGTTGGCGGCCTGGATACGGAAGGTGTAGGTTCCGGGGGGAATATTCGTGTAATAGGCGGTCCGCCGCGCGCCAGCGTCGGTCCAATGATGGTCAAACCCCTCCAGCATGTAGCGGTAGCGCACCTTTTGCGGCGCCACAAAGCTCAGCCCGGCGTAGTCGAATTGAAAGTGATTGTGTCCCGCCGGAATCCGCAGCTCCGACCCGGCTTGCAGCAACTGGTCCGTATCATCCACCGCAAAGCGCTCCACCGCCGCAGGGGGAGCAACCGTGTTGACTGGAAAGTGCTGCGGATCAACTTCGACCAGGCCGCGAGGCGTTGCGAACCATAACTTGCCGTCGCGCCCCCGCCATGCCGAGGGGTGGCTGTTGCTGGCCGTCTCTCGGCTGCGCAATCCGTCGGCGGCGCCGAATTCGATCCAGTGCGCGCAATCGGGCGAAACCATCTTTCCCATCGGGTGCTCGCAGTCGCAGCGCGCCAATCCGTTACCGGTCGCGAACCATAGATGGCCCTGGCCGTCGTCCAATATCGCGCGAACCGTCGTCGCGTTCAGGCCGCCTTCATTCACCGGCGTGAAGTGCTGCCCATCCCAAAGATTCCAGCCGTGGTCCTGAGTGCCCGCCAGCAACTGCCCGTCAGCCCGCGGGAGAATCGCCGTGATCACATTGCTGGAAAGCCCGTTCGCGACGGTGAAGTTGGTGATTTCGCCGTTTGCCAATCGCGCCAGCCCGGCCAGCGACGCGATCCAGAGAGTCCCGTGGGAATCGCGCGCCATCGCTCCGATCAGGTCGCTTCCAAGGCCATCCGCTGTTGTAAACGTCTGCATGCGCCCGTGCTCCAGGTCTCCGGGGCCCGTCCAATGGGTCAGGCCGCGGCGCGTGCCCACCCAGAGCGATCCATCGGAATCCGCCAGCAGAGAACGAATGAAGTCATCGGGCAAACCATCGGCCGAGGTGAAGGAAGAGACGGATCCGCGACGAATCCGGCTCAGGCCATCAGCCGTACCCACCCACAGATCACCATTCGGTGCGGCTGTCAGAGACAGCACCACATCGCTCAGCAGGCCATCGCGAACGCTCCAGGTGCGCGGAGGGACCCCGCGGCGCAATGCGGTCAGGCCGTTGCCGGAGGTGCCCACCCAGAGCGTTCCAGCCTTGTCTTCGACAATCGCGGAGGTGTTGTCGCTGGCGAGTCCGTCATGGGCTGTGAGGGTGTGAAATCGCTGGTCACGCAGAATCTGAAGTCCAGTGGATTCGGTGCCGACCCACAGATCCCCTTCGCGGTCCTCCATGATCGACAACACCGAGGCCGAAGCGAGGGGATCCGTGATCGGGAATCTCTCCAACCTCCCCGCGGCATAACGAGACAGGCCGCCATTCGTGCCGATCCAGAGAGATCCTTCTCGATCGGCGAAGAGCGCCTGGATACGCGTGCCGGGAAGCTCCTTCCCAACGTTGAACTCAAGCGATCCTTTGCCGCCACTCCCCAGCCGCACACGCGTCGCCGTAGCGTCTGCCCTCGAGCTGTTTGCCAGCTCTACGGAGAAGAGAGCATTCGAGTTCGGGGAGTTCCCTGCAACGATGCGCTCGACGTGGTCCCCGCGTATTCCCAGGCTCCCGTTGTCCGTCTCGATCCGAATCGTGCCGTCGGTGAATTCGTCCATCGCGAGGACCGAGTTCCCCGGCAATCCACTAGCTGTCGTGAATACCCTGATCGTACCGTTCTTCATGCGCACCAGGCCATCGCTCGTGCCGATCCACAAGGAACCATCCTCAGCACCGATCAGGCACTGCACATCGTTGCCCGGCAGCGCGGGATGCGAGTGCTGATCGAAGATCGCGAAAGCGTTGCCGTCAAAGCGCACCAGTCCAACCTCAGTACCCAACCACAAAAACCCATCGCGCGTCTGTGCCAACGCCTGCACCGTGTTCTGCGGAAGGCCGTTCTCCGCCGCCCATCCCTGGCGTCCATAGTTCGCCAGCGGCGTAGTCGGCTCCAATCCAAAGCACAAAGCACCTACGGCCAACAGCGGACAGGCGACAAAGGTAACGACCCATCTGCGAACAAACACCATGCTCGCCGCTCCTCCGTCGAGGAAACGAGCGGTTTGGCGGACTGCATGCTTCGGCATGGTCACGTTACCCTGCTGCATCGAAAATGGTGCGTTCCTTGCGCCCTTCAACAGTAAAGCACCAGCGTCCGTGCAGGCAGTGGCTGCGCGACTGTGCTGCGCGACAGCAGACAATCCCTCACTTAAGTACCCAGAATCGGACAGCACACCCCCGAATCAGGTCATCCGTTGGATGGAGCCCTGGGTCACTCCATCGGCCCACGACACTACACCTTTGCGGGAATATGCTTCTATTCGTCTCCTGAATACCCTCTACATCATTGGGTGTTGTTTTTCGGGTGGCGCCTCGAATGGCCGCCACCCGATTCCTTTTTCAGGCGGAATCCTCCCCTCTCCCCGCGGCACCTCGTCTCCGAAATAGCTCCGCCGCCGTGCTACGCTCGATTGCGCATGGAAACCTTCCTCCTGGACGCGCGCCCTCCCTTAGCGATCATCACGCTCAATCGCCCCAAGGTTCTCAACGCGCTGAACGCCGCCACGTTTGCGGACCTGGATGCGGCTCTGGACAGGCTCGCCGCCGACCCCGCGGTCCGTGTCCTCCTGCTTGCAGGATCTGGCGAGCGCGCCTTCGCCGCGGGTGCTGACATCGCCGAGTTGGAGGCAGTCGCCGCGAGCGATGGCGCCGACTTCTCGTTACGCGGTCAACGCGTCTTCCGGAAACTTGAAACGCTCGGCAAGCCGGTGATCGCCTGCATCCGCGGCTTTGCCTTGGGCGGGGGCTGCGAATTGGCCATGGCCTGCTCCTTCCGCATTGCGGCTGAGGATGCAAAATTGGGCCAGCCGGAGGTGAAGCTCGGCGTGATCCCCGGCTATGGCGGGACGCAGAGACTGCCAAGGCTGGTGGGCCGCGGAGCAGCGCTCCGGCTGCTGCTGACCGGAGAGATCATTGGAGCTGCAGAGGCGTTGCGGATCGGTCTCGTCGATGAAGTCGTTCCTGCTACCGAACTCATGAACCGAGCCGAAAATCTCGCGCTGAATATCGCCGCCCAGGCGCCCCTTGCCATCACCGAGACCTTGCGCATCGTCGATGAAGGACTGAATCAGCCCCTGGATCTTGCGCTGCGGCTTGAGTCGGAGCGCTTCGGCAGCCTCTGTGCCACCGCCGATAAGGCCGAGGGCGCCAAAGCATTTCTGGAAAAGCGTACGCCCCTTTGGAGGGGCCAATAATCGCCGGCGCGCGATCAGGACTCCACATACTCCCAGAACGCGTCCGCCAGCTCCGCCCCATTCTCGTTGAGGATGCGGCGCGCCGCCCGCTCCACCTCCTCGACTAGCCCATGCAGGTAATCGCGAGAGCGTGATATAGCGACGACCCCGATCGTCGCCGATTGCCAGGTGACCGCCTCATCCATCTCCGCAACCGAAATGTTGAAGCCCTGGCGCAACTGGTCCTTCAGCGAACGAACGACCTGGCGCCGGTCCTTCAGGGAATGAGCGTGCTCGATCCGTATCTCGAGGGTGAGTTGGGCGACAGGCATGACGCAATTTGGCAGAGCCAGTGTACGCCTGGCCAGTAGCGATGGCATGCGATTCTTTCACATCTTGTCCAGCTCGGTGAAGAGTCGGATCATTGGCGAGATATGCTTCGACCCCGACAGGCTTCTTGTACGCCAGCTGGTTGGCGATGACCGAAGTATCCTCCGGTTCGGAGGGGTTGACAATTCGCTAGAGTTCCAGCGACTGGCTCTCCACCAACGCCTTGGCTTTGGCAACAAACTCTGCCAGCAGCATCGATCCCTGATCGCCCTTGCCGCGGGTGCGCACACTCACAGCGCCGGCCGCTTCCTCCTTGTCTCCGAAGACAAGAATGTAGGGCGTCTTCTGGTTGGCGAAGTCGCGGATCTTGGCGTTCATCTTCTCGTTGCGCAGATCTGTCTCGATGCGCAATCCCGCCCCCCGCAGCTCCGTCTCCACTTTCTTGGCATAGTTCGCATGCCGCTCGCTGATGGGCACCAGTCCAACCTGCACCGGGGAAAGCCACAGCGGGAAGGCGCCGGCATAATGCTCGATGAGATACGAGACCATCCGCTCCATCGTGCTGATCACGCCGCGGTGAATCATGACCGGGCGGTGCCGCTCCCCGTCCGCGCCGGTGTACTCCAGTCCGAACTGGTTGGGCAGATGAAAGTCCACCTGAATCGTTGCGTAGGTCTCCTCATGACCCATGACATCGGCCAGCTGGATGTCGAGCTTCGGCCCGTAGAACGCGGCTTCCCCCTTGCCCTCTTTGTACTTGAGGCCCAGGCTGTCCAGAGCGTCGCGCAGCACGCCCTCACCGAGTTCCCACATGGCGTCGTTGTCGACGTATTTTTCCTTGTTGGCGGGGTCTCGCAAAGAAAGCCGGTAGCTGTAGTTGGTGATACCCAGCGCCTTATACGCCCTCTCCACCAGCTTCATCACGTTGGAGAACTCTTCCTTGATCTGCTCCGGCGCCACAAAGATGTGCGCATCATTCAGCGTCATGCACCGCACCCGGCTCAGCCCGCTCAGCGCGCCCGAGCGCTCATAGCGATACATGGTGCCAAGTTCCGCGAGCTTAACGGGCAGGTCCCGATAGCTGCGTAGCTTGGACTCGTAGATGAGGATATGGTGCGGGCAGTTCATGGGGCGCAGCACCATCTGCTCCGTTTCCAGGTCCATCGGCGGGAACATATCCTCGTGGTAATGCGCCCAGTGTCCGCTGCGTTTGTACAAATCCACCTTGGCGAGCGCGGGCGTGTACACGTGTTCGTATCCGTCCTTGCGCTCCAGGTCGAGGATGAACTCCTCCAGCAGACGCCGGATCGTGGCGCCCTTCGGCAGCCATAGCGGCAGGCCCGCGCCCACTTCTTCGCTCACGCGAAACAGCTCAAGATCCTTCCCCAGGCGCCGATGGTCGCGGCGTTTGGCGTCTTCCAGGCGCTCGAGGTACGCGTCCAGATCCTTCTGAGAGAAAAACGCGGTGCCGTAGATGCGTTGCAGTTGCGGATTCTTTTCATCACCCAGCCAATAAGCACCGGAGATGCTCATCACCTTCACAGCCTTCACGCGGCCCGTCGAGGGCACATGCGGCCCGCGGCAGAAGTCCACAAACTTGCCGTTCCGGTAAAAACTTACCTGTGCGCCCGGCTCCGTGAAGCGCGTCACGAAGTGCGTCTTCATGAAGTCGCCATCCCGGCTGAACTCATCGAGCGCCTGCTCCCGAGGCTGATACTCGCGCACGAACTTCTCGTCGCGCGCCACTACCTCCGCCATCTTCTTCTCGATAGCCGCCAGGTCCTCCGGTGTAAACGGCTTCTCCCGATAGAAGTCGTAGAAGAACCCGGCATCCGTGGCCGGACCATGGCCCAGCTTGGTCTCCGGAAACAGTTCAAGCACTGCCGTCGCCAGCACGTGGGCCGCTGAGTGCCGCACCACCTTCAGGGCTTCAACGTCCCTCTCCGTGACCAGCTCCAGCTTCGCGTCCTCCTGCAAGGGCGTCGACAGATCCACCAGCCTTGGAGCCGACTTGTCTTCGGCGGTATACATCGCCGCCTCTCCTTCTGCTTGCTTCACCCCATCGGCTGCCGCCGCAGCAGTCAGGGGAGTAAGGCGCGCCACCACCGAAGCGGCCGCCAGCCGCGGAGAGATGGAGTTGGCAATCTCGAAAGGCGTTGTCCCGGCAGGAACTTCCTTAACGGCTCCGTCGGGCAGATGGATGGCGATCGTCGGCTTGCTCATGGGATCAATAATTTCCGCTTGGATTTTCAGCGCTTCAATCTGCGCAGGCGATTCCTTCACAGGATAGTTGCCTGCGCCGCTCGCCGTCGAGGAACATGGCCTATGGGTCGCAATCTCCGTCAGGGATTTTGAAAGAACCCGAATGTGTATCGCCTCGCTTGTCCTCTGGATCCTGGTGTGTCAGTCAGTCGGGGTTCTCGGCGGCTTTTGGACGGCTGCCGAGATTCCCGGCTGGTACCGCGGCCTTACTAAACCGACCTTCAATCCGCCCAACTGGATCTTCGGGCCGGTCTGGACCACGCTTTATCTGCTGATGGCCATCTCGGCCTGGAAGATCACCGGCGCGGCTCCCTCCCGGGAACGCACGCTCGCGCTCACCCTCTTCGCGGCACAGCTGCTTCTGAATCTCGCCTGGAGTTGGATCTTCTTCCGGGAACACGCCATCCGCGCTGCCTTCGCGGAGATTCTCTGCATGTGGCTGGCAATTGGCGCGACCACTCTTCTCTTCGCACAGATCTCAACCACGGCCGCGTGGCTGATGGCGCCCTATTGGGCTTGGGTATCCTTTGCATCGCTACTGAATGCGGCCATCGTCCGGCTCAATCCTGCTTAAGCTTGCGTGCAAAGTAGTAGAAGTTGTCTCCGGCGCTCAGCAACGTCCCGGTCAGCTCCAGGCCATCCGCAGCCATCGCCTCTTTGTAAGCCTCGTAGCCGAGCGACAGCGACAGCTGCTGCGTCATCGCGTCATTCCAGCTGCAGATCGGCTGCGGCGCGGTAAAGCAGAAGCTGCCGCCCGGCTTCAACGCTCCTGCAACTTTGGAGAGAAGGCGTCGCTGGGTTCCCTCATCGAGCAGGAAGAACAGCCCCCAGGAAACGATGCCGTCGAAGCTGCGGCCGAAGAAGGTGGAGTCCTCCGCCGCTGCGCACTCCACGGGAGCATCTGGAAAGTTGCGCCGAAACGCCGCCACCATCGAGGGGGAGGCGTCCACCCCGAAGACCTCTAATCCACGCTCGATCAGCACCTGGCTGATGGGCAGCCCGGTGCCGCACCCCACATCCAGAACGGATCCTCCCCCAGGCAGGCCGCGCGACCACTCGGCCACTTCGATAGCGCCCACGCCACGGCCCTTGGAGTTGCTGCCCCGTCCGGCGATGTAGCGCGGCGCAATCCCTTCATAGCCGCGCGATTTGTCCGGTTCGCCCAAGGTTCTTCGGAGCGCGTCTGCCGGCTAGGCGGACTTGCGCTTGGTCGGCGCCTTGGCAGCGGTTTTGGCC
Organism: Acidobacteria bacterium AB60; assembly: GCA_008682415.1. Taxonomy (GTDB): domain Bacteria; phylum Acidobacteriota; class Terriglobia; order Terriglobales; family Acidobacteriaceae; genus Telmatobacter. Next base: position 230,152 of record VANK01000002.1, read on the forward strand.
GGCGCCTCTTTCACGATCCCGATGCCCTTCTTCGGCGGCGTCTTTTCGCTCACCGGCGGCTTCTTCGCTGCCACCTTCGCGGCCGCGGGAGCCTCGCCGATACTCTTGCGCAGCGCGTCCATCAGGTTGATCACGTTGCTCGGACGCGGCGCCGGAGCCTCTTCCACCGGGAGAGGCAGATTCTTCAGCTTGGCATCCACCAGTTCCTTGACTGCCGCCTCATACCCGTCCTGGAACTTGCTCAGGTCAAACTTCGCGCTTCTCTTGGCGATCAGCGCCTCCGCCAGCTCCAGAGAGTCCTCGTTCACCGCCGCTGCCTTGATGTCGCGAAAGTAGTCCGCCGCGTTGCGCAGCTCGTTGGCAAAGCGCAGCGTGAATGCCATCATCCCGCGTCCCTCAGGACCGCCGGCCGGCACGACCGCCAACAGGTTCTCGCGCCCGGAGAAGGCTATCTTGCCGATCGCGACCTTCTTCGTCTTCACCAGAGCCTCACGGACCACCGTGAAAGCCTCCGTCTGCAGGTCATTCTGCGGGAGAACGAAATACGGCTTCTCAACGTACTCGGGATTCAGCTCGTCGCGATCGATGAACTGCGAGACCTCAATCGTGTGCTTGGAGGGAACCCGCAGGTTCTCCAGCTCGCTGGGCTCGATGATCACGTACTGCCCCTTGCTGTACTCGTAGCCCTTGACGATCTCGTCCTTCTCCACCGCGCTCGCCGGCTCTTCGCCCTCGGCCGCGCTCTGCAGCACCTTCTGGTGCCGGATCCGCTCGCCCGTGCTGCGGCTGATCTGATGGAAAGAAATCTGGCTCTTGCTCTCCGTCGCCGTGTAGAGGCTCACCCCAAAAGAAACAAGCGAGATCTGAATTTGCCCTGACCAATATGGACGCGCCATTGGTTTGCTCCGCTGATTTTCAAACGTTCGGTGCCGGGGAAACGGTCCTTCAACCGTAGAATCAGGAGTTTATCTCAAAAAATGTGCAGAATCGAGCACAAAGTCATGAAAAGAATGGAGAACATTTGACGAAAGGAACTCAGGACGCCACTTACCCGTCCGGGGCACACGTTTCTCCAGGACGGGTTCCCTCCGCTCCTGCTGCCTTCGTGATATTGACGTCCTCCCGGCGCCCGCAGATACTCGGAATCAACATTCTGCCGTATCGATAGCTAGATTCAACCTTGGTGTGCGCTGTCGCCTCGTGCGACGCGCCTGTACTTTCCGGCGTGCGACCATCCCCCGGCCGTCGGGCTGAACCTTACGGAGTTATTTAGATGGCCGTTGTCGAAGTGCTGAGCGTCAATCAGCTCTCTGTCCGGGAGCGCCTCCGAGCCCACATCGCAATCATGCGGCTCGATCATTCCATCAAAAACCTCTTCGTGCTGCCCGGCATCATCGTCCCGCTCAGTTTGCTCCCGGGTCATCTCGACCGGCGCTTCCTCTTCCGCCTGGTCCTGGCCATGACTGCCGTCACCCTGGTCGCCTGCAGCAACTACGTGCTCAACGAGGTGCTCGACGCACCCTTCGACCGATTGCACCCGGTCAAGCGCAACCGCCCCGCCGCCCTGGGGCTGGTGGTCGAACCCATCGCGTACGGGCAATGGATCGTGCTCATGGCTGCCGGCGTCGGGCTTGGCCTCCTCATCTCGCCTCGCTTCGCCAGCACCGCGCTCGCCCTCTGGATCATGGGCTGTCTCTACAATGTCGCGCCCATTCGCACCAAGGACGTTCCCTACCTCGACGTCCTCACCGAGTCGGTCAACAACCCTCTGCGCATGCTCCTGGGCTGGTACGCGGTCACCAGCGTCCTCGTGCCGCCGGTATCCCTGCTGATCTCCTACTGGATGATCGGCTGTTACTTCATGGCCCTCAAGCGCTTCAGCGAGCTCTCCGAGATTCACAACCGCACCGTGGCCGGCGCCTACCGCGCCTCCTTCAAGCACTACACGCCCGAGTCCCTGCTGGTCTCCGTGCTCTTCTACGCATCGGCTTCCATGCTCTTTCTGGGCGCCTTCATCATCCGTTACCGCATGGAGCTGATCCTCGGCTTCCCACTCGTCGCTCTCACCATGGCCGTTTACTGCAAGCTCTCCTTCAAGCGCGGCTCCGCCGTCCAGAATCCCGAAAAACTCTATCGCGAGCCGTTGCTGATGGCCTCCCTCGCCGCCACCGTCTTGATGTTGGCCGTGCTGCTGTTCGTGCGTATTCCGCAGCTTGAGCGGTTCTTTATGCCGACGCTTCCCCAGTCCGCACTACCCTCGGCCACAATCATCGGCCTCTGATTTCTTCCACTCCCGACCTGCGCTCCGGATCGGCGCATCCGCTTGCGCGGTTGCGCTTTTGGATCATTGCTTGCGGAGAGTCAACGACCACCTTCCCCTCGCGGGCGCTTACTGTTTGTGTGATGCCCGGATGGTAGTTACCTGAGAGTCATCGCGCTGCCCCGAACGGTCCGATCCCGCACCACACGAGCTATTCCCGGGTCTGTTCTTTCTGACGTAATGTTCCTGTGTGGTTGGGGGAAACCCCAGGGGGAGCGGGCTAAACATGCAGGTTTTGTGCAAGAGCAGCAACGATCACGTGGAAACCAACTGCAGTGTTTGTGGACAGGGATTCGTGCTGTTCTGGGAACGTCAGACAAAGATGGAGAAAGCCACTGCGCTGCAGGAGATCGCCAGAACGTTGCGCGGCCATCACGATCGCATCGGAGGGCCCGACGCTCATCCCAATCGTGGCTTTCTGGTTCCGGAGTGGAACGGGCCCGTGGCCTTCTCCGGCGCCGCAATTCTGGGCAATGCACCCAGTTGGGCTCTTTGAAGCATCTTAGTAGCTAGAGTTTAGGACCTGCGCAATAGGCAGGTTGGGGACGCGGAGACCGGGAACACCTGCCTAGGAACCGCATTTTTAAAATTGCAAGATCGGTTGGACCACTGGCGCAGTTTGATTCCTGTGCCGATATATCAAACAAGTCCACCCGAGACGGATTGGAACGCAGCTTTCGGTTCTCCTTCGTAGCAGCTCGCACGACGAGACCTTTCCTGCAATCCACGAACTTGCGATGCTGGCCGGCGACTACACCCTTTGTGGTCATCGCCCCCAGCATCGTTCTCTTTTGTGCGAAAAATCCCCTCTACCCGTCGAGGCGAGTATCCACTGCGATCGCCTCCCACCGCTTGAGATCGGACAGCAAAGTCTCCGCGTGCGCCCGGATCATGTCCACGGAGTCCTGCCCCAGTTGCAGCCGCAATGGCGGGTTTGGATCGCCTAGCGCCACATCGATCGCCCGGGCGGCCTTATACGGATCACCAAACTGAGTGCCGTGGCTCGACCGCGCGAACTGCCGCGTGGGACCGGCACTCTCCGAATAGGCTTCGATCTCCGGCATGAAGCGCATTCCCACCCCCGCCAGGTTTGTTCGAAATTGGCCGGGCTCCACGATGAGCACCTTGATGCCCAGCGGCTTCACCTCCTGCGCAAGTGCTTCCGAGATCCCTTCCAGGGCGAACTTCGAGGCGGAGTAGCTGCCGAAGCCGGCGATGCTGAGCTGGCCGCCAAGGCTGCTGATGTTGACAATGGCTCCGCGGCCTCGATGCCGCAGGTGAGGCAGGAGCGCACGGGTCACGGCCATCGCGCCGAAGAAATTGGTCTCCATCAGAGCGCGCAGCTCGTCCTCAGGCGTCTCCTCGACCGCTCCCACGATGCCATAGCCGGCGTTGTTGATGAGAACATCAACCTGCCCGAACCGTTCCATGGCCTGCCCGACCGCCGCATCAATTTGAGACCGGTCGTTCACGTCCATCCGCAAAGCGAGCGTCCGGTTAGGGTATTGGTCGGCCAGGGGCTGGATGGACTCGCTCTTGCGGGCCGTCGCAACCACCCGGTATCCCTGAGTCAGCGCATATTCCGCGAAGGCTCTTCCGAAGCCGCTTGAGGCACCCGTAATAAACCAGACAGGGGAGGTCTCCATACCCAGAATCTATACCGGAAGCCCGAGGCCAAACCCGGATGCAGCGAATTGCAAGGCGCAAAAACAACAAGGGCCGGGATCGCTCCCAGCCCTTGTCTTCCTGCTTAGATTCTGCCGGAATCCGGCCCGAAGTTTAGAGAGGCTGTACGTCCGCAGCCTGCCAACCCTTGGGACCCTTCACCACGTTGAACTGCACGGCTTGGCCTTCCTGCAGGCTCTTGAAACCACTCGAGTTGATTGCAGAGTAGTGCACGAAGACATCTTCGCCGTTCTGACGCGAGATGAAGCCGAAGCCCTTCGCGTCATTAAACCACTTCACAGTACCTTGTTCCATTTTGATCGTGTTTCCTGGATTGAATTGCGCTGGATGAATCGGGGACCACTGGCAGAATCCTTGCTTGGTTGGGCGAGTACTGCTCACGCCCGGTTCGACTCTAACGCTGCATTGATTGTAGCATTCCCGCTCTCAAAACTGAACCTAAATTCTTTTTCATCTATCCGATTTCAAACTTCCGGATATCTGCAAATGTCCCGGAATGAGACTCCTGACCCACGCCTTGCCTGTGATACCGTTAAGGCTCGCCATGCCCCCCGACCTCCTGCCCGGTCTTCTCGCCCGCGCCTCCGAGCGGCTTCAGGAAGCCTTCGCCGAACTTCCGCCCCGCAGCGACCCCGCCTGGTCGTCCCTCGCAGACATGGCCTCCGTCCTCGATGCCACCGCCCAGCGCCTCGGCGACAACTACCCCTACTTCCACCCCCTCTACGCCGGGCAAATGCTCAAACCGCCCCACCCCATCGCCCGTGCCGCCTATACGCTGGCCATGGCCATCAATCCCAACAACCATGCCCGTGATGGCGGCCGCGCCAGCTCTGAGATGGAGGTCGAGGCCGTCGCGGAGATCGCCGGGATGTTCGACTGGGCCGACGGCCACCTCGGCCACCTCACCTCCAGCGGCACCCTCGCCAACCTCGAAGCCCTGTGGGTCGCCGGGCAGTCCCACCCCGGCAAGCGCATTGTGGGATCTTCGCAGGCCCACTACACCCATCAGCGCATCTCCTCGGTTCTCCAGCTCCCGTACTCCCCCCTAGCCACCGACACCTGCGGAAGAATGGACGTCAACGCCCTCGAGACTGAACTTCGCAAGGGTGACGTGGGCACCGTCGTGGTCACCCTCGGCACCACCGCCCTGGGAGCCGTGGACCCCCTGCACGACATCCTCGAGCTGCGCCAGAATCACCACTTCCGCATCCATGTGGACGCTGCCTATGGCGGCTACTTCAAGCTGATTTCAAACGCGCTGGACGAGCCCGCCCGGCGCGCCTATGCCGCCATCAGCCAGGCGGACTCCATCGTCGTCGACCCCCACAAGCACGGACTTCAGCCCTATGGCTGCGGCTGCATCCTCTTCCGCGACCCGGCCGTCGGACGCCTCTACAAGCACGACTCGCCCTATACCTACTTCACCTCAAAAGAGCTTCACCTCGGCGAGATCAGCCTGGAGTGTTCCCGCGCCGGAGCCTCGGCGGTCGCCCTCTGGGCCACCCAGCGCCTCCTGCCGCTCAAGCCGGACGGGGCCTTCGCAGCCGGCCTGTCCGCCGGCCGGCGCGCCGCCCTGGCCCTAAAACGCCATCTGCAGCAGGACACAGCGGCCCGCTTCGACCTCCTTCCCTCCGGCACCCCTGAGTTGGACATCGTCGTCTGGAAGCTCCGCGCACCTGACCTCAAAACCTCGTCAAACCTTGCCCAACGCATCTTTGCTGCGTGCGCTGCGCGAAATCTGCACCTGGCCCTTGTACAATTGCCGGAAAGCTGGTTTGCACATGCTCACAACCCAGCCTCCCGGGAATTAGTTACCTGTCTGCGATCCGTCCTTATGAAACCAGAGCACGAATTCTGGCTGGAGCGCATCTGGACGCTGTTTGTAGAAGCAAGCGAAGAAGTGCTGCCGAGGTAAGGAAGAACCATGGCGGAGCCGGCAAGTTTTATTTCGACCGCGGAAGAAAACGTTGTCATCCAGGCCGGCGCGTGCGCCGTCACAATGCTCCCCCAATACGGCGGAAAAATTGCCTCCCTCCAGCTCCACGGAAAGGAGCTTCTGCAGGCCCCCCTCGCCCCCGTCACCGCCCGCACCCGCTCCATGCCCTTCGACGCCGCAGATGCCAGCGGATGGGACGAGTGCCTGCCCTCCGTCGCTGCCTGTAGCGTGCCGACCCCCGGCGGAACCGCGCAGATCCCCGACCACGGCGATCTCTGGCGCGTCGCCTGGCAGGAATCAAACGGAGACGGAAACACCGCCTCCGCCACCCTCCGGGCCCACTGCTTTTCCCTGCCCCTGCAACTCGAACGAACCCTGACCCTGACCGCAGCCAGGAAGAGTTATCAACTGCGTGCCGCGTACAAGCTCACCAACATCGGAAAACACCCGGCGCCTTGGGCCTGGGCGGCACACCCGCTCTTCACCGTCGCTCCGGGAGATCGCATCCTCCTGCCGCCCACCGTTCGCTCCCTTTCTGTGGAGGGGTCAGCGAACGAACGGCTCGGCAGACGCGAAACTGCCGTCAGTTGGCCCATCGCCACCACCCCCGCCGGCGAAAAAACGGACCTGAGCCTGGTTCCCGCTCTCGATTCCGGAATCGGCGACAAGCTCTTTGCCGGACCGCTCTCCGCTCAGGAAAACTGGTGCGCCCTGGAGCGACCCTCGGCCGGCGTTCGTATTCGTATCTCCTTCGATACTCGGGAAAATCCGTACCTGGGACTGTGGATCTGCTACGGGGGATGGCCGGAGGGCTCCGGTCCCAAACAGACCTGCGTCGCGCTCGAACCAGCCACAGCCCCGGTCGATTCCCTCGCTACCACCGGCCCATGGTCTCGGGTCCTCGAAACCGGTAAATGCGTACGTTGGAGAATGAACGTCGATCTTGAATTGCTTTAATTTGGAGCCATAATGCACGATCCTGAAGCTCTGCGCTCCCAGCACGCCGCCCGCTTCGGAGCCCAACCCGCCATCTTTGCCGCCCCCGGCCGCGTAAATCTCATCGGGGAACACACCGACTACGCGGAGGGTTTTGTCATGCCGGCGGCCATCGACTTCGCCACCCTGGCCGCTATCTCTCCCCGTCAGGACGGAAAAATTGTCCTCTACTCCGAAAACTACGGAGAGGAGCGCATCTTCGAGGCCGATGCCCTTCCCGCGGCACGCAACGGGCACTGGAGTGACTACCCGCTCGGCGTCTTCGCCATCTTCGCCGGCGAAGGTCACCGGATTCCGCCCCTCAGTCTCAGCCTGTGGGGCGATGTCCCTCCCGGCTCCGGACTCTCCAGTTCCGCGGCGCTGGAAGTCGCCACCGCCGTCGCCCTCCAGTCCCTGCTCGGCATCCAGTACCCCGGCCCGGTTCTCGCCCGCCTCTGCCAGCGCTCCGAGAACGAGTTCGTCGGCTCCAGTTGCGGCATCATGGACCAGTTCATCTCCGCCAACGGCGCCCGCGATCACGCCCTTCTTTTGGATTGCCGCGACCTAAGCTACAAGCTCGCGCCGATCCCCGAAGACGTGGCCCTCGTCATCGCCAACACCATGGTCAAGCACGAGGTCACCGGGACCGAGTACACCAGCCGCCGCGCCCAGGTTGAAGAGGCCGCCGCCGTCATCGCCCGCCATCGGCCCGAGGTGCGCTTCCTCCGCGATGCAAACCCCGAGGACCTCCAGAAGTGGGGCAGTGAAATGAGTCCCGAGGCCCTCAAGCGTGCCCGCCACGTCATCACCGAGAACATCCGTACCGTCGCCGCGGCCCAGGCGCTCGTACAAAACGACACCAGGACGCTAGGCCGGCTGATGGCCGAAGCCCATCGCAGCTACAGCCAGGACTTCGAGGCCAGCTGCGCGGAAGCCGACACCATGGTCGAGATCGCCCAGAAACTTCCCGGACTCATCGGCGCCCGGCTCACCGGGGGCGGTTTCGGAGGATGCACCGTCAACCTGGTCCACGCCGACCAGGCCAAACCCTTCGCCGCGGCTCTGGGCGAGCAGTATGCCCAGGCCACGGGAATCACCCCACAAATCCATATTTGTCATGCTTCGGATGGCGCGCATCGCATCGAATAAAGCATCCAAATCCGAAGGATTGGTTGTACCCTGTGAAGACGGTTGATGGGGTAAAACGATTCATCCGCGGTTCCTCGATCACATGAAACTGACAACTTCTCCGATCTGGGTACCACGGTCGAGTCATTTCATTTCGGAATCTTTCGCTTGAGAATTGCCGTATTCTCGGAGAGCTTCTTGCTAAAATCGGGGGGTCTCCCTCCGATTGATCAATGCAGTTCGCCCTCCGGATTGTTCTGCCGCAGTTCAACGGACCAGCCGTTCTGACGCGTCGTCAGCGCGCCGGAGGCGCCAGGTAAATCAATGCACTCTACGACCAACAAGCCCTTCACGTACGAAGCTTTTCCCGCTTCCGGACAGGTCGCGTACTTCTCCATGGAAATCGCGATCAACCCCGCCATGCCGACCTACTCCGGTGGACTCGGCGTTCTGGCCGGCGACACTCTGCGCTCCGCCGCCGACCTCGGCGTGCCCTTGGTCGCCTTCACGCTGCTGCACCGCAAAGGCTACTTCAAGCAGCACATCGACGCCGAGGGAACCCAGACCGAAGAAGTCCAGTCCTGGAACCCCGCCGATTTCTGCACCGAGGAGCCCGCTCGCATCACCGTGTCCGTCGAAGATCGCACGGTCACCGCGCGCGCCTGGCGCTACGACCTCGTGGGCCGCGCCGGTCACATCGTGCCCATCTATCTTCTCGACACCGATCTGGAAGGCAACTCCGGCTGGGACCGCGGCCTCACCGATCACCTCTACGGCGGAGACACCAACTACCGCCTGCAGCAGGAGATCGTCCTCGGCATGGGCGGCATTCGCATGGCCAACGCCCTGGGCCTGCATGTAAACGTGTACCACATGAATGAAGGGCACGCCGCCCTGCTCACCCTGGCGCTGCTCGAAAGCCAGCTCGGCGGCGGTCCGCTCGGCGCGGCCACCGATACCGACCTCGAGGTGGTGCGCAACAAGTGCGTCTTCACCACCCACACCCCCGTTCCCGCCGGCCACGACCGCTTCTCCACCGAGCAGACCTTCCGCATCCTCGGCAACGAGCGCACCTCCCGCCTTCAGAAGCTCGGCGTCTTCAAAGACGGGCTGCTCAACATGACCCTGCTCGCCCTGCGCTTCTCCCGCTACGCCAATGGCGTCGCCATGCAGCACGGCAAGGTCTCGCGCGAGATGTTCCCCGAGTTCCCCATCGACGCCATCACCAACGGCGTGCACGCCCCCACGTGGGTCTCCGAGAGCGTCCAGCAGATGCTCGATCAGCACATCCCCGCTTGGCGCCGCGACAATCTCTTCCTGCGCAATGCCATCGACCTCCCGCTGAACGCAATGATCTCCGCTCACGCCCGCGCCAAGGAAGAGCTGCTCGCCGAGGTGGGATCCCGCACCGGGCTGGTCCTCAATCCCCGCGTACTCACGCTGGGCTTCGCGCGCCGGGTCGCCACTTACAAGCGCGCCAGCCTCATGTTCACCGATCCCGAACGCCTCGCGCGCATCGCCGATGCCGCCGGCGGGCTGCAGATCATCTACGCCGGCAAGGCCCATCCCCAGGATGAACCCGGCAAGCAGCTCATCCGCGACGTCGTGGCCCAGGCCCACGCCCTCGCCAGCAACAAGCTCCAGGTCGTGTATCTCGAAAACTATGCCTGGGACCTCGGCGCCCTGCTTACTGCCGGCGTCGACGTCTGGGTCAACACCCCGCGCCGTCCTTATGAGGCCTCCGGCACCAGCGGCATGAAAGCCGCGCTCAACGGCGTTCCCAGCCTCTCCATCCTCGACGGCTGGTGGATCGAGGGTTGCATCGAGGGCGTCACCGGCTGGGCCATCGACGATGGCGCCACCGACGCCGACGAGGCGCTGTCCCTCTACCACAAGCTGGAATCCGCCGTGGTCCCGCTCTATCTGCAGGCTCCCGAGAAATGGGCCCAGATCATGCGCACCACCCTCGCCTTCAACGGCTCATACTTCAACACCAACCGTATGGTCAAGCAGTACACCCGGAACGCCTACTATCCGTTGAAACTGGTCGAAAACCCTAATGTGGAGGAGCCGGTCTACGCTGAAGAGCAGCAGATGAGCGACCGGTAATCCTCCTGTTCTAGTAATTTCAAAGGGGCGCGGCTGTCCGCGCCCCTTGCTTTTTGAGACACAGCTTCGCTTCCCGACATCTCCCTCCTCCTCCCCTCGGGACAGGCATCACATAACGAGCAGCCTCCATCTGATAGGCAACCGCAACTTGATAGTTGGAGCGGGCTTGAACTTCCGAGCGGCGAACAACCTTATCAGAATGTGAGCTTTCCACCGCCCCAGATTCGCAGTTTATGCATCGTTTGCCGCTCCAGTGTCGTCTCTACACTGAGCGGCAAAAATCCCCCGACGAGATCGGTTGTTCGCCCTCGGTCTTCATCTACCATGGTAGATTCACGCGGATTTTGTACGTGACCCCGGCGGTTTGGCCTTGGGTCGAGCTCTCCCGGACGGGCCAATCCTTCCCCAATTCCTGATCCGGCCGCAAGAGAGCGCGATCCCTGCAACCCGGCTCTGGAGCGAGAACCAGCCCTATGATGTGGATTGTTCGGCTTGCGCTAAGGCGGCCATACACCTTTATCGTCTTCGCGCTTTTGATTTTGATCCTTGGCGTCTACTCCATCGAATCGATGCCGACGGACATCTTTCCCAATATCAATATTCCCATCGTCACGGTGGTCTGGGGCTACTCCGGCCTGAGTCCCGAGCAGATGGCCAATCGCATTGTCACGGTCAGCGAACGCGCCATGACCACCACCGTCAACGACATCGAGCACATCGAATCGCAGTCGTTCAACGGTGTCGCGATCATCAAGGTCTTTTTCCAGCCCCGCGTCAACATCGCCAACTCCGTCGCCCAGGTCACCTCGGCGAGTCAGGCCATCGTCCGCCAAATGCCGCCGGGGACGCTGCCGCCTTTCATCCTCCAATACAACGCCTCCAGCGTACCGGTGATTCAGTACGGCCTCGCCGGCCAGGGCCTGGATGAGACACGGCTCTTCGATCTCGGCCAGAACACCATTCGCCTGGCCCTCAGCACCGTCGAAGGCGCGCAGAGCCCCTACCCCTTCGGCGGCAGGCAACGTCAGATCCAGGTGGATCTCGATCTTCACGCGCTTCAGGCCAAGGGCCTCGCGCCTGCCGACGTCGTCAACGCCATCAACGCGCAGAACGTCATCGCTCCCTCCGGCACCATGAAGATCGATCGCTTCGAGTACGCGATCGAAACCAACTCCACCCCCTCCGTCGTCGCGGAACTCAACAACCTGCCCATTCGCACCGCCAACGGCGCCGTCATCTACGTGCGCGATGTCGCCCACGTGCGCGACGGTAGCCCGCCCCAGACCAACATCGTCCGCGTCGACGGCCGCCGCGCCGTCCTCATGAACATCATGAAGACCGGCTCCGCCTCGACTCTTGAGATCATCGACGGCATCAAGTCCAGGGTCGAAGCCGTTCGTGGCCAGCTTCCGCCGGAGATGACGGTCTCGCCCATCAACGACCAGTCCATCTTCGTCCGCGGCGCCATCAAGGGCGTGGTCCGCGAAGCCATCATCGCCGCCTGCCTCACCGGCGTCATGATCCTCGTCTTCCTCGGCAGCTGGCGTTCCACGCTCATCATCGCCGTCTCCATCCCCCTCTCCATCCTCTGTTCGCTCGCCGCCCTCGCCGCCCTCGGCGAGACCATCAACATCATGACCCTCGGCGGCCTCGCCCTCGCTGTCGGCATTCTCGTCGACGACGCCACCGTCGAAATTGAAAACATCAACCGCAACCTCGAAGCCGGCAAAGAGATCGAGCAGGCCATCCTGGACGGCGCCGCGCAGATCGCCACCCCCGCCCTCGTCTCCACCCTCGCCATCTGCATCGTCTTCGTCCCCATGTTCTTCCTCAGCGGCGTGGCCAAGTACCTCTTCGTGCCCATGGCTGAAGCCGTCGTCTTCGCCATGCTCGCCAGTTACCTGCTCTCGCGTACCGTGGTCCCCACCATGGCCCGCTACCTCCTCCATGAGCACGACGAAACCGAGGCCGCCCAGCGCCACCGCAGCCGCAATCCCTTCATCCGTTTCCAGCTCGCCTTCGAGTCGCGCTTCGAAAGCATCCGCGTCGGCTACCTGCGCTTCCTCACCCTCGCCGTCGATCACGCCGGCGTCTTCCTCGTCCTCTTCGTCGTCTTCGCCCTCGCCTCCGCCGGCGGACTCACCTTCTTCCTCGGCCAGGACTTCTTCCCCGCCGTCGACTCCGGCAGCTTCAAGATCCACATCCGCGCCCACACCGGCACGCGCATCGAAGAGACCGCCGCCCTCTGCGACCACATCGACGCCACCATCCGCCAGAACATCCCGGCAGGCGAGCTCGTCAACATCATCGACAACATCGGCCTGCCCTACTCCGGCCTCAACCTCTCCTATTCCACATCGGCCCCCATCGGTCCCGCCGATGCCGACATTCAGGTGCAGCTCGCCGAAAAGCACCACCCCACCGAGCCCTACGTCGATCACCTGCGCCAGGTCCTCTCCCGCGACTACCCCGGCGTGACCTTCTACGTTCTTCCCGTCGACATCGTCACCCAGATCCTCAACTTCGGCCTCGCTGCCCCCATCGACATCCAGATCATCGGTCCCAATCTGCAGGCCAACCGCAGCCTCGCCGAAAAGATGCTCAACGAAGTCCGCTACGTTCCCGGCGCCGCCGATGCCCGCATTCAGCAGCCCTTCGATTACCCGCGCATGACCGTCGACGTCGACCGCACCCGTGCCCAGGCCGTCGGCCTCACCGAGGCGAACGTCACCCAGTCCATCCTCATTGCCCTCAGCGGCAGCTTCCAGACATCGCCCAACTTCTTCCTCGACCCGCGCAACGGCGTCAGCTACAGCATCGCCACGCAATCTCCGCAATACCGCCTCGACACCGTTGCGGATCTCCAGAGCCTGCCCATCTCCGGCGCCAATACCGCGCCCATCCAGCAGGCCTTCAGCAGCGGCGGCAGCCTCACCAGCTCCAGCTCCACCGCGGTGCCCGGAGCCGTCCGCCCCGTCCAGATCCTCGGCAACGTCGCCCGCATCGTCCCCGGCACCGAACTCGGCACCGTCAGCCACTACGACGTGCAGCCCGTCATCGATATCTTCACCAACGTCAAAGGAACCGATCTCGGCACCGTCACCCGTGCCATGGAAAAGATCGTCGCCGAGCACAAGAAGGACCTGCCCCGCGGCTCCAGCTTCATCCTCCGCGGCCAGAGCGAGACCATGTACAAGTCCTACTTCGGACTCATCGCCGGTCTCGCCATGTCCATCCTGCTGGTCTACCTGCTCATCGTCGTCAACTTCCAGTCCTGGCTCGACCCGTTTCTCATCATCTCCGCCCTGCCCGCCGCCCTGGCCGGCATCGCCTGGTTCCTGTTCCTCACCGGAACCCGCCTCAGCGTGCCCGCCCTTACTGGCGCCATCATGTGCATGGGCGTGGCCACCGCCAATTCCATCCTCGTGGTCAGCTTCGCTCGCGAACAGCTCGAGGCCCTGGTGGGCAATGCCCGCAAGGCCGCCCTCAACGCAGGCTTCGTGCGCTTCCGGCCCGTGCTCATGACCGCCCTCGCCATGATCATCGGCATGGTGCCCATGGCCCTCGGCCTCGGCGAAGGCGGCGAGCAGAACGCGCCCCTCGGACGCGCCGTCATCGGCGGATTGCTTCTCGCCACCGTCGCCACCCTCTTCTTCGTGCCCGTGTTCTTCTCGGTCATGCACGGCTGGCTCGAGCGCCGCAGACGCGCTCACGCTGCGCCCTCCACACCGACACTCGACGAGTTCGACAAGATTCCGGAGTAACCCTATGAATCGCCCGACTTCGCAACCAGCACCCGGCGCCCAGCACGACCACGAGAGCGCTCCCGAACATCCGCCCATCAACGGGCGGGGAGCTTCGATCGCCCTCGTCCTCGTAGCCATACTCGTCATCGGCCTTGCCGCCTACGGCATCTGGAAGCGTCACCACACTGATGAGGTTCTGGCTGAAACCACGCAGCGCGACGCCGCCCCCAGCGTCATCGCCCTTCCCGCCCGCCCCGGCGCACCGACCGACACCTTCGAGCTCCCCGGCAACGTCACCGCCTGGAGCGATGCGCCCATCTATGCCCGCACCACCGGCTACCTCACCAAGTGGTACTTCGACATCGGCGCGCATGTGAAGAAAGGCGATCTGCTCGCCGAGATCGCCACCCCCGAACTCGATCAGCAGGTCGCGCAGGCTGAAGCCGACCTCGCCACCGCGGAGACCAACGCCGGCAACGCCAAAACGCAGGCCGAACGCTACAAGGGCCTCGTGACCTCCGATGCAGTCTCTCGCCAGGACACCGAAACCTTCGTCACCCAGGCAGCCTCCACCTCCTCCGCGGTCAAGTCCGCGCAGGCCAACGTTGACCGCCTCAAGCAGCTCCAGAGCTTCGAAAAGATCTACGCCCCCTTCGACGGCGTGGTCACCGCCCGCAATATCGACAATGGCCAGCTCATCAACGTTGGTGCCAGCGAGCTCTTTCATCTCCAGGCGCTCGGTACCCTGCGCGTCTACGTCAATGTCCCCGAGGTCTACACCTCCTCCGTCCACCGCGGCGAAAAGATCAACCTCACCTTCCCCCAGTTTCCCGACCGCAACTTTGAAGGCACGCTCGTGCGCACCGCCGACGTCATTGACCCCCTCAACCGCACCCTGCTGGTCGAAATCGACGTCAACAATCGCAAGGGCGAACTGATGCCCGGCTCGCTCGCCCAGGTGCACTTCAAGGCCAGGGCCGTCGGCCAGACCTTCGTTGTCCCCGCCTCCGCCATCGTCTTCCGCACCCAGGGCATCCGCGTCGCCACCGTCGCGAACGGCAATGTCGCGCACCTCGTGCCCGTCACCATCGGCAACGACAACGGCGCGACCGTCGAAATAATTGCGGGTCTCAACGCCAGCGATCGCGTGATCCAGGATCCCCCGGACTCCATCATCGAGGGCGAAAAGCTCAACGTCGAAAGCTCTAACCAGCAGCCCGCACCCAACGGAGGCAAGCAGTAACCATGCCTCAATCACTACAAAACGAGGGTGCCCCCGAGCCTGCCCTGAGCTCGCAGAAGGGTCCCTCGCATTTGGGGACCGGGGATAGCAAGAACCTATACGTTCCACCTGTCCGAGTCCTCACTCTGGCCGCGATCGCGCTCCTCTCCGGCTGCAAGGTGGGCCCCAACTACCACAAGCCCGAGTTCACCGCGCCCGCCGCCTACAAAGAGACCGGCGCGCCCTCCGTCCAGCCTCCCCCTCCACCCTCCGACGGTTCCTGGAAACCTGCCTCGCCTTCCGACGGCATGCTGCGCGGCAAGTGGTGGGAGGTCTACAACGACCAGCAGCTCAATCAGCTCGAAGAACGCATCGCCACGAACAACTTCTCTCTCCGCCAGGCGGAAGAAAGCTACCTCGCGGCGCGCGACCAGATCGGCGTCATCCGCGCCGACATGTACCCCACCCTCTCCTTCGCGCCCAGCGCCGTGCACTACAACCAGTCGCACCACAAACCCTTAGTGCAGCCCGGATCCAAGACCCAGTACAACGACCTCATCCTCGGCGGACAAGGCGGGTGGGAGCCCGACTTCTGGGGACGCGTCCGGCGCAACATCGAGTCCGCGCAGGCCACGGCGCAAGCCAACGCCGCCGACGTCGCCAACGTCGACCTCATCCTCCACGCCGAGCTCGCCGCCGACTACTTCGAGCTCCGCGGCCTCGACTCGCAGATCGCGCTCCTCAAGCGCACCGTCAGCGACCTCGAGCACCAGCTCGACCTGACCCAGCGCCGTCTTCAAGGAGGCGTGGCCACCGAGAGCGACGTCGCGCAGGCCACCACCCAGCTCGAAACCGTGCGTGCCCAGCTCGCCGACGTCAGCGTGGCCCGCGCCCAGTTCGAGCACACCATCGGCACCATCGATACCTACGACCTCGCGCAGTTCAGCATCCCGTTCTCCCCGCTCGATCTGCCCCTGCCCAAGATCCCCACCGGAGTTCCCTCACAACTCCTCGAGCGCCGTCCCGACATCGCCGCCCAGGAACGCCTCACCGCCGCCGCCAACGCCCGCATCGGAGTCGCCATCGCGGCCTTCTATCCCTCCCTCAATCTCGGAGGCACAGGCGGCTTTGAAAGCACTCACGGCGGTGTATGGCTGCAGGGCCCCAGCGCCTTCTGGTCCCTCGGAGCCCAGGCCACCCAGATCCTCTTCGATGCCGGACAGCGCCATGCCCTCACCGATCAGGCGCGCCATCAATACGAGGCGCAGGCGGACGCCTACCGGAACGTCATCTACTCCGCCTTCCAGGACGTCGAAGACAATCTCTCCACCCTCCGCATCCTCGATCAGGAGACAGCCGTCGAAGTGCGCGCCGTCGCCTCCGCGCAGCACTCCCTCGACATCTCCAACCAGCGCTACAAGGGCGGCGTCACCACCTACCTTGAAGTCCTGACCGCCGAAACCACTCTCATCGCCAACGAGCGCACACTCACCGATCTGCAGGCCCGACAGTTCGCCGCCAGCGTGCAACTCATTCGTGCCCTCGGCGGCGGCTGGGACACCACGCAACTACCGAAATGAGGGTGCCCCGTCCTAACTTGTTAGGGCGGGAGAGCACAAACCCCAGCGCCACGAATATACGAGAATCGTAAGAACGCGAGTACTCACCATGTCTACAGGTCACGCCCGATCCGGCCCTCCACAGCCTCAACTGCCCGAGCCGACCCACGCCGAGCGCACCCGCACCCTGTTCTCCCTCGGCACCGTCGGCACACTCTCCTCCCTCTCGCGCAAGCAGGCCGGCTTTCCCTTCGGCTCGCTCATGCCCTACGCGCTCGATGACTCCGGACGTCCCCTCTTCCTCATCAGCACCATGGCCATGCACACCCAGAACCTCAAGGCCGATCCGCGCTGCAGCCTTTTCGTCAGCCAGGAAAGCCCCGACGGTGACCCCTTGGGAGCCGCGCGCGCCACCCTCATCGGCAACGCCCAGCCCGTTTCACCCGACCATATCACTGCTATTCGCGAACACTACCTCGCGCGCCACCCCAACAGCCGCTACTGGGCCGACTTCGCCGACTTCAGCTTCTTCCGCCTTGATCCCCTCGACATCTACTACGTCGGCGGCTTCGGCGTCATGGGCTGGGTCGCCGCCTCCGACTACGCCGCCGCCGCGCCCGACCCTCTCGCTCCCGCCGCAGCCGGCATCCTCGCCCACATGAACGCCGACCACGTCGACGCCATGATCCAGATAGCCCGCACCCACGCCGGCCTGGAAGCTAGCGACGCTGCCATGACCTCCGTCGATCGCCTCGGCTTCCACCTGCGCCTCAAGACCGCCGACGGCATGAAAGGGGCCCGCATCAACTTTCCCCGCGAAGTCGCCACCCCGCAGCAAACCCGTGAAGTCCTCGTCGCCATGGTCCGGCAGATTCGGTAGCCCCTACCTTCATGCCGCAACTGCTGATCCACCGAGCGACGGACAAACTAATTTTCTAGTTGACGCCAGCCCGTCGACTAACTAAATTACTAATAGATCGTCGAAGGAAGTAGCAGGGCCTCCACCCTCCACCACTAGGAAAAGATGCCGCCCAAACGCTCCATCACGCTCACCCCCGCCGAACTCCGGCTCATGAAGGTCCTCTGGACCCGCGGGGAGTCGGCCGTGTCCGACATGGTGGCAGCCACCGCCGACGACGGGCCCCTCGCCTACACCTCGGTCCTCACCACCATTCGCATCCTCGAGCAAAAAGGCTACGTCGAGCACCGCCAGGAAGGCCGTGCCTTCCTCTACAGCGCCTCCATCGGCGAACAGGAAGCCAGCCGCTCCGAGGTCCGCCACGTCCTCCAGCGCTTCTTCGGCAACTCCCGCGAGCGCCTCCTGCTCTCGCTCCTCGGCGACGACGAGATCACCCCCGACGAAATCCGCCGTCTTAAAGAAGCGATTGCTGCCGTCCCCGACGAGTCCGAACAGGAGGTCGAGTCGTGAACGCCTTCTATCCCCTCCTTTCGCACCTCTCCGCCCAGGCCACCGGAGCCCTCATCTCCGCCGTCTGGCAGGGAGCGCTTCTCGCCGCCTTGGTCGGCGTCATCCTCCGCGTCTTCCCCGGCCTCAGCGCCGCAGCCCGCTCCGTCATCTGGTTCAACGTCTTCATCCTCCTGGCCCTGCTGCACCTCATCGCCCTCTCGCCGGCGCCCTTTGCCCTCGGAGACAGCGCAGCGCCGCACCTCGCCTCTCACGCCTTGCAGCTTGACGCCCGCTGGAGCCTTGTCGTCGCC
Organism: Acidobacteria bacterium AB60; assembly: GCA_008682415.1. GTDB lineage: Bacteria > Acidobacteriota > Terriglobia > Terriglobales > Acidobacteriaceae > Telmatobacter. Next base: position 248,552 of record VANK01000002.1, read on the forward strand.
GCGCTCTGGCTCGGCCTGTCCCTCGTCCGTGCCGTCCAGCTCGTCGTCAGTGCTCTCCACCTGCACGCCCTCGCCGGTCGGGCCATCCCTGTCGACGCCGACCCTTACCTGAACCCGCTCCTGCTCGCCCCCTTCCGCCGCCGCGTTCAGCTCTGCGCCTCGGCAGAGGTCGCCCGTCCCAGCGTCCTCGGCTTCTTCCGCCCCCGCATCCTGGTTCCTCCGCAGGTCCTCGAGAACCTCTCCCCAACGGAGTTGCGCCAGGTCGTCATCCACGAGATGGAGCACCTCCGCCGCGGCGATGACTGGACCAACCTGCTCCAGAAACTAGCGCTCGTCGTCTTCCCGCTCAACCCGGCCCTGCTCTGGGTCGAGCGCCAGCTCTGCACCGAACGCGAACTGGCCTGCGACGACCGCGTCCTCCGCTCCGGATCCGGTCGTAAAGCCTATGCGCTCTGCCTCACCCATCTCGCCGAGTTCTCCCTCATTCAGAAGGGCTTCTCCCTCGTCCTGGGAGCCTGGGAGCGCCGCCCCGAGCTGGTGCGCCGCGTCCATCGCATCCTGAGCCAGCCGGTGCGCACCATGGGCCGCAAGCCCGCCCTCGCCCTCACCGGAGCCGTCCTCTCCGGCCTCTTCGCCGGAGCCCTCACCCTCGCCCACGCCCCGCAGTTGGTCGGATTTGTTTCCGCCTCCGCCCCTGCGCAGACCGCGCAGCTGCCCTCCGGCGTCGACACCGTGAGCGGACCCACCCTCATCTCCAACACCGGCAGCGGCGAGATCCGCGCCGTCAACGCCGTCCTGCGCACCGGGGCGACTCAGTCCTCGGGCACCGCCTACGCCCGCAACATCGCCCTCAAAGCGCGGCCGTCCAAGACTGCCCTGCCCTGCCCCATCAAGCTCGCGCACAAGCACCGCAAGCTGCCCAACCTCCAGCCGGAACGGCTCGCCGCTCTGCGCACGCCTCCGGCGCCCGCCCCTGCCGACACCACAGCCTTCTTGGTCGTCGCGCAGACCGCGACCCAGGACGCCGCCTTCAACACGCTCGCGCACATCCGTCAGCCGCATCGCATCATCGCCGTCTCCGCCGTCTACCTCGTGCGGACCCCGGCCGGCTGGGTAATCATCCAGATCTAAACCAGGCTTCAGAAACATACGACCTGACATTCGGGAGAAATGACTTATGACTCAACCAACTAATCATTTAGTAGGAATCACCAGGAAACTCGCTGCACCCGCCGCCATCGCCGGCGCCTTCGCTCTCGGCGCGGCCATGTTCGCCGGGCACGGCGGCGTCCACGCCGCGGCCGCCGCCGGCATGCCCCTCGATGACAACAGCGTCTCCGCCCTCACCTCGCTCGATCACGCCATGGAGGCCGTGGCCTCCAAAGTTACGCCGGCCGTCGTCAACGTGGCCGTCACCTCCCGCGTGAACCCTGCCGACATGAGTGATCCGCAGGGCGACGAGGAAGACGACAACGGCGGCCCGAGCAATGGCCACGGCCGCATGCAGCAGCTCCCTCCCGGACTCCGCCAGTTCTTCGGACCAGGCTTCCAGTTCCAGCAGCCCCAGGGACCCCAGATCGAGCACGGTATCGGCTCCGGCATCATCGTCTCCCCCGACGGCTACATCGTCACCAACAATCACGTCGTCGACGGCGCTACCCAGGTCCGCGTCACCCTCAATGACCGCCGCGTCTTCAGTGCCAAGGTCGTCGGCACCGACAAGCTCACTGACCTCGCCGTCATCAAGATCAACGCCTCCGACCTGCCCACCATCGCCTGGGGCGACTCCACCAGGCTCCAGCCCGGGCAGACCGTGCTCGCCTTCGGCAGCCCCTTTGGCTACTTCCAGTTCTCTGTCACCCGTGGCATCGTGAGCGCGGTTGATCGTCCCAACCCGTATCGCGATGACGCCCGCAAGCCCGGCGGCTTCATCCAGACCGACGCCGCCATCAACCCCGGCAACTCCGGGGGCCCGCTCGTGGACGCGCGCGGCGAACTGGTCGGCATCAACACCTTCATCATCTCCTCCAGCGGATCCTTCCAGGGCGCCGGCTTCGCCATCCCCTCCAAGCTCGTCAAAGCCACCACCGACCAGATCATCAAGAACGGCCACGTCGACCACGGCTACCTCGGCGTCAACATTGAAGACGTCACCCCCGAAAACGCGCACTTCTTCAACCTCAACGACGCCTCCGGCGCCATCATCTCCCAGGTCACGCCGGACTCCCCAGCCAGCAAGGGCGGCCTGCATCAGGGCGACGTCGTCCGCGAAGCCAACGGCCAGAAAATCCCCAACTCCAGCAGCCTCCAGCTTGAGGTCAGCGAGATGACCCCGGGCAGCCCCCTCAAGCTCGAAGTCATGCGCGACGGCAAGCCCATGACCGTCAACCTCACCGTCGGCCAGTTCCGCGCCAAGAGCGAGATGGCCAGCAACGACAGCGGCGGCTCTCACCAGAAGGGCAAGATCGGCGTCGCCGTCGCCAACCTCGACGACCAGGCCCGCCAGCAGTTCAACGTACCTGACTCCGTTAAGGGAGTAGTGGTGCAGCAGGTCCGCCCCGGAAGCCCGGCAGACGACGCCGGCCTCCAGCCCGGCGACGTTATCGAAGAGGTGAACCGCAAGCCCGCAGGCGATGCCAGCCAATTCGCCGGCACCGTTCACGCCGCCCCCGCCGACAAGGACCTGCTCCTCACCATCTGGTCCAGGGGCAACTCCACCTATCGCACCGTCCACCCCGACCAGAGCCTGGCCCAGTCGGACAACAACCAGTAGCGCGCTCCGGGTGCCCGGTTCCAAGTCAGGGTGCCCCGTTGTTGCTCCGGGTGCCCCGTTCTAAACCGCGCTTTTCGCGGTTTAGGGCGGGACCCCTCTACCCTCAACTCACCAGGCACTGTTCACTGTCCACTGCTCACTGTCCACTGTCTCTTCTTCTTGGTCCCCCGCGCGTGGAAGCGTCGGGGTAGAGGCGAGACCCTCATTGCCAAGGACACGGGATTCCCACGGACAGGTTCTCGTCCGTGGGGCGTTAGGACACGCCTCAGGGTTCCCCGGCCGGCACCTCCTCCCGCCCGCCGCCGAATCCCTGGGGCGCTTTTTTCCTGTTCCCTATTCCCTATCCCCTATTCCCTGTTCCCTGTTCCCTGTTCCCTGTTCCCTGTAATCCGGTACTCCACACTCACCCGATCCCACCGCATCCCCACCGTCGCATACGTCCGGTGCAGCGTTCCATTCAGAAAGATCAAGGCATCCCCCGCCTCCAACTGCGGCGCCCAGAAATCCTCCGCCTCGAACCGCCTTCGCAGCCCCGCGTCATCCAGCTCCGTAAAGTGCAGCAACCCCTTCAGCGATCGGCGAACGAACTCCAGCCCCGGACACTCCACCCCGCACGCATGCAGCGGAATCCAGCACGTCAGCAATGCCGTCATCGGAGGCTCCGCTCCAGGCTCCGCCGGGAAGCGAACCCCCAGCGCTCCATCCTGGTGCCAGCCCTGATACGCCTGACCATGCTTGCCCTCCGCCATCGGAGAACGCTTCTTCCGCACCCACGACTGCTCCCGCCAGCAACTCCACCCGGCGCCCATCGCCTCCGTAATCACCTCCGCGATACGCGGCTCGCTCAATGGTGCGAGCAACTCGGCCAACCCCATGCAGCCAAACTCCAGCAGCGCGGCCGCAAGCGCCGAGTGCGAAAAGCGATTGAATCCGCAGCGTTGCCGCAGTGCCTCCCCGTCCGTTCCCTCCGCCTCCATCGCCGCAAAGCACCGCTCCGCCGCTGCCCGCAGCCGCCCCACGAAGCCGGTCTCCACCACCCCGCGCAAAACTACCACGCCCTCTCGCCTCAGGCGCAGACATGTATCCTCGCGAGCACTTACGCAACTCACGTCTAGTCGTCTTTCCTCGGGCCAATCCACCAGGCAAGTCTAGACCCCCGCCCATCCGCGACCCACCTTTTCGCATCCCAACCTATTCCCTATTCCCTATTCCCTATTCCCTATTCCCTATTCCCTATTCCCTATTCCCTATTCCCTATTCCCTATTCCCTATTCCCTATTCCCTATTTCCTATTCCCTTTCTTGACACCGGCCGCGCAGCGCGGTATGCTCTCTGACACTTGTCGTAAATGAAATGACACGGGTCATAACCATGAACGCAAAGCGATTGACGAAGCTCGAAATGCAGATCATGGAAACGCTCTGGACCCGGGGCCAGGCGTCCATCCGCGAAATGCAGGAGGCCTTTCCCGGAAAGAAGAAGCCGGGATACACCACCATTCAGAAAACCGTGTACCGCATGGAAGAGAAGAAGGTGGTGCGCCGCACCAAGCGCGTCGGCAACTTTCACCTCTTCGAGCCCACCGTCTCGCGCGATGCCGCCCAGCGCAAGCTCATTGACGACCTGCTCGCCATGTTCGGCGGGCAATCGCGGCCCGTCGTCGCCCACCTTATCGGAGCCGGCAAGCTGAGCCGCGCCGACCTGGAATATGCGGAGAATCTGCTCAGCGAGCTCAAGAAGGAGGCTGGTCATGAAGGCTGAATCCTTGCAGTCCATCCTCCGCAGCGCCGGACCGTTCCTGGCAAATCACCTGTGGCAGTCCACGCTCGTCGCCGCGATCGCCGCACTCTTGACCGTGATGCTGCGCCGCAATCGCGCCTCGTTGCGCGCTGCCCTATGGCTGGTCGCATCGCTCAAGTTCCTCCTTCCGTTCTCTCTTCTGATCGCGTGCGGCGCCCTGCTCCCGCACCCTCATCGAGTTTCCCTGGAGCAGGAGACCACCATTTACTCCGCTCTCGACTTTGCCGGCCGGCCCTTCCACAACGGCACGCCCTCCGCCGCGCCGACGCCGGCGCCGCGCCCAGGCGTCCCCCTCGCAGTCTTCCTCCCAGAAACCATCGCGGCCATCTGGCTCGTCGGCTCCCTGACGGTCCTCCTGGTCTGGCTGCGGCGCTGGCGCCACCTCCACCGCAGTGTGTCTCTCGCGTCTGTCACGGAGGATGAGCGCGAAGTGCGAATCCTGCGCCGGCTGGAGAGTGAATTCCAGTTGCGCCAAAAGATCTCCGTGCTGCGTTCGCAGCAGCTCATGGAGCCCGGGATCTTCGGCATCCTGCGCCCCCAGTTGCTCTGGCCGGAAGGCCTTACCGAGCGCCTGAACGAGGAAGAGATCGAAAGCCTGCTGGCCCACGAATTGGTGCACGTCCTTCGCCGCGACAACCTGGTTGCCGCCCTGCACATGGTCGTGCAAACTCTGTTCTGGTTTCACCCGCTGGTGTGGTGGATGGAGCGGCGCATGGTGGAAGAGCGGGAACGCGCATGCGATGAAGCAGTGGTAGCGCGCGGAGCCACGCCCGCGACCTACGCCGAGGGCCTGTTGAAGGCCTGTCGCTTTTGCCTTGAGTCACCTCTGCCGTGTGTCTCGGGAGTCACCGGCTCTGACCTGAGCAAACGCATGGTGCTCATCATGCGCAAGCAGGTCGGGCAGCGGCTCGACCGTAGTAAAAAGCTACTGCTTGCCGCCGCGGCATTCGCCTTGCTCGCTCTGCCCATTGCCTTCGGTCTCGAACGCGCCGCGCAGATCCCAACGCAAACCGCGGGCGAGCCCGACTGGCAGGCGAAGGCAGGCGGCAAGATGGCGTTTGAAGTGGCATCCATTCATCCCAGCAGGCCCGACGCCTTCTTCCCGCCCACCTTCGCCCTCAGCCCCGATGGGTCCTTCGTCGACAGCGCCGGGCATTTCCGTGCCGTGTTCCCCCTGATGGTCTACTTCCAGTTCGCGTACAAATGGATGCCCTCGCCCGCGCAAAGCGAAGCGCTTCTCGCCCCTCTCCCCAAGTGGGTCAGCACCGACTATTACGTGATTGAGGCGCGCGCTCCAGGACATCCAACCAAGGACCAGATGCGGCTCATGATGCAGTCTCTGCTCGCCGACCGCTTCCACCTGGCCATGCACTATGACACCCGCCCCACCCCCGTATATGCCCTGGTTCTTGACAAGCCGGGAGTCCCCGGCCCCCAACTCCACCCGCATGCGGAAGGACCCCCGTGCCCGAACAACATTGACCTCAATGATCGAAACGCAGTCTCTGCTTTGGGAGGCGTCTTCCCGCCCATCTGCGAGGCCTTCATGGAAAGACCCGCCAAGGACGGGCAGGTGCTCGTCGGATCCCGCAACACCACCATGGCGCTGCTGGCGACGAATCTCACCACGATCCAGGACCTGGGACGGCCCGTCGTCGATGAGACCGGGCTTACCGGCCGTTTCGACTTCACCCTGCAATGGACGCCCGACGCCAACAGCACCGTCCCTCACGAGCCTGCCGCCGCCGGAGAGCTCTCCGGAACCACGTTTCTCCAGGCGCTGAAAGAGCAGCTCGGCGTGAAACTGAAGCCCGCGAAGGCCCCCGTCCAAGTCCCGGTCATCGATCACGTTGAGCGCCCCAGCGACAACTGATCGCACGCCTCTCCCGCTCACACTTCGATACCATCTTCCTATTTACGCAGGCACTTGCTACTATGCGTTCAAGAATCGACCGGAGTTACTCGAGCAACTGCTGAAGAGATTCCCGGACGCTACCTTCCTGACCGCTACATGCACGGGCCAACTTGAAAACCTCTCCGCAGGGAGCTTGCTTCGGCCGCGTACAGAAACATTCCGGCTAAAATTACGGAACGAGCTTCACCTGGAGTAAGCGATGCTGCGATCCCGCTCAGTGGCCGTATTGCTCGTTTGCGGGAGCCTGCTGGCTGGCCTGGCAGGCTCGCAACCAAAAACCGAAACCAAGAAGAAAGACGCAGTTACCGAAGAGGGCTCTTCCCCCCGAACCGTCATTCCGAACCTGACGATCGAGATTGAGAAGCGCGAGAAGATTGTGGGCATGCCGCAGGCGATGCTCATGATTTTCCCGACCCTGCCAGTGGACGGCGGCGGGATGCTGGTACGCAATTTGACCTTGCCCCCCGGTCCGCCGGATCCGTCCCATTTCCGCATGGATCCCGTGATGGTCCGCGTCAAATCGGCACAGGAAACGAATCGGTTTGACAACTCCTATCCGGGACTGAGCGACGTTGATTCGCAGGGGAACGTTGCCGTTTCGAAGACCCATGTTGTTCTGCTGGTGCGCGCGATCACTCAGGACGAAAGGCGAAATGCCCCCGAAACCCCGCCGCACTCATTCCTCGTCTTTTACGATCTGAACGGCAGCCTGAAAAAGATTGTGCCAGTGGAGGTGGGCCCATCGGTATCAGCGTTGGGCTTGTTTGGAAACGGAGAGATTCTGATCGCCGACGGTACTAGCGCCGGAGCGGGATCTGTGCGCAAACATCTCCGCCTATACAACGACAAGGGAGAATTTCAGAAAGAACTGTACGTGGATGATCCGAACATCGATCTCACCAAAGGAGAGCGATTTTCCCGGCCTGCGGGCGATCTCGTTGGGATCTTTCCGAGCGGCGATAACCTGCTTGCGGTGTTCAAGTCAGACCGAGGAGTTCGCCTGCAAGAGCTCAATTCCTCGGGGGTAGTGCGGGAGTGGAATCTGGTCTTGCCGCAGGACACCGCTCCCATGCAGCTGATCCCGTCGGACGGGCCATATTGGCTGGTCTCCTACGAAAAGACAGGACAGGATACCGGACAGCCTACCGGGCATCATGCGGAAGGCATCATCGAGTTCGACAAGGCGACCTCGGAACCAGTGGCAAATCTGACGAGTTCCTCCCCTCAGATCCTCGTGGGCGCCGTTTACGAGCACTCCGGGGAGATTGTCGGGTTGGTTAATGACCCTCAGGATAACTCACCCCAAATCTTCTCGGCCCGAATCGGCGGTAAATAGTCTTCGGCGCGAAGAGAGGGCGGGTCCCCCTGAAGTCTTTTCAGAACGAAAGGATGAGGCGGAAGGAGCCCGGGTCGGGATGTCGGGAGACGGCCCGCTTCCGGGTCTGATTTTGAAGGACGATATTTCCATCCTCAGGCCGCGAAAGCCCCGTCCAGGTCGCCGCGCTTCCTGGCGTCCTTTCCGCGTCCTACTCTTCGCTCATTCTCTGCCTCTCATCACATTCCCCTTGCATTCCAAGGGGAAACTCTGCCATCCTCCCCTTGCAACCTCAGGGGAGCACATGGACAACGCCTCCAAACTCGAGTTTCTCCGCGGCACCCTCGACCTCCTCATCCTCAAAGCCCTCATCTGGGGCCCCCTTCACGGCTATGCCATCTCCAGCCTCATCCGCCGCCAGAGTGATCAGGCCCTCATCCTCGAAGAAGGCACCCTCTATCCCGCCCTCTGGCGCCTGGAGAGCAAAGGCCTTCTCGCGCCCGAATGGGGCCTTTCAGAGAACAATCGCAAAGCCAAGTTTTACTCCCTCACGGCCGCAGGTCGCCGTCACCTCCGCAATGAAGTCAAAACCTGGGAGGCCTACGCCGCCGCCGTCACCAAGGTTCTCTCCGCCGCCCAGCCTCCTCTCCCCGAGGAGGCGTCATGAAACCCACGCCCATGTGGCGCCGCTTCGATCGCCTCTTCGGCGCTGATCGTGCCTCCGACGTGCGCGACGAGCTCCGCTTTCACCTCGAAGCCAAAATAGACGACCTCATCGCCCGCGGTCTCACCCCCGAAGCAGCCCGCCGCGAAGCCGAACGCCAGTTCGGCGATCTCCGCGCCCTCGAACGAATCGGCAAACGTATGGGAGCCAAAATGGAACGCCGCAAACACATCAAAGACTACTGGGGTGACGCCGCCCGCGACCTGCGCTACGCAATCCGCTCGCTGTGCAAGTCCCCCGGATTCGCTCTCGTCGCCATCCTCACTCTCGCGCTCGGCATCGGCGCCAACACCGCCATCTTCAGCGCCCTCGACGCCGTCCTCTTCCGCCCGCTTCCCGTAGCCGACCAGCAGCATCTCGTGGTCTTCAGCTGGTCCGCGCACCACTATCCCAAGCAATGGGGACAAAGCGACTACGGCGACTGCGCCGACCAATACAACTGCTCCCTCTCCGTACCCGTCTTTCAGACCCTGCACGCGCAAAACGCGAACTTCGCCAATATCGCCGCCTTCGTCGGTCCGTTCGAAGTCAACGTCAGCGGCAACGGTCCCGCTACCATCGCCCGCGGTGAATTTGTATCCGGCGACTGGTTCTCCACCCTCGGCCTCAACACCTTCCTTGGCCGCCCGCTCGGTCCCGCCGACGACACACCCTCCGCGCCCCCCGCCATCGTCCTCAACTACAACTACTGGCAGCGCGCCTTCGGCGCAGACCGCTCCGCAGTCGGCCGCACCGTCCGCCTCAACGGCGTCGAAGTCCTCATCGCCGGCGTTGCCCAGCCGAACTTCCAGCACATCACCCCCGGCAAGCTCCAGGACTTCTTCATGCCCCTCTCGCTCGCCTCCCGGGTGCGCAGCGAATGGTGGGGAACCAAAAACCGTCTCACCGATCCCACCACTTTCTGGGTTCTCATCGTCGCGCGTCTCAAGCCCGGCGTCTCCGTGGCTCAAGCCCAGTCCGTCGCCACCGCCATCTTTCGCAGCCAGGTCGTCTGCAACTCTCTCTTCGTTGCAGACGACGCCCCCACCATCGCCCTGGTCCCCATCAAGCAGGCCCTCAGCGGCGAAAGTTTCTCCATCGCTCCCATTCTCGACATCATCATGGCCGCCGTCGGCCTTGTCCTTCTCATCGCCTGCGCCAACGTCGCCGGACTCATCCTCGCCCGCTCCGCAAAACGCCAGAAAGAGATGGCCATGCGCAAGGCGCTCGGCGCAGGCCGCGCCCGCATCATCCGCCAGCTCCTTACCGAAAGCGTCTTGCTCTCCGCCGCCGGAGGCCTGCTCGGCATCCTCTTCGCATGGCTCGGCGTCGTCGCCATCCCCAAACTGGTCAGCGGTGGTACAGGCGAGCCATTCCCTTACCTCATCTCCCCCGACGCGCGCGTCCTCGCCTTCACCATCGCCATCACCCTCGGCACGGGCATCCTCTCCGGACTCGCCCCCACCCTCCGCGGCTCGCGCGCCGACCTCACCCGCGCCCTTCGCGAAAATGCCTCATCCACGCCCGGTGCGGCCCACACAGGAAATCGCCTCCGCATCGGCGACGCCCTCGTCGTCCTTCAGGTCGCGCTCTCCATCGTCGTCCTCATCGGCGCAGGACTGCTCGTCCGCACCCTGCTCAACATCCGATCCATCAACCCCGGCTTCGACACTCACAACATCCTCATCTTCGGCCTCAATCCCTCCATGGCCGGATACAAAGACGAGCAGATGATGCACCTCTACGCTCAACTCCAGGAACGCTTCGCCACGCTCCCCGGCGTCGTCTCCGCCGCCTACTCCGATGAGCCACTGCTGAGCGGCGGCTATTCGGCCGACGAAGTCCACCTCGATGGCGCCGCCCCCAACACCAATGTCAATACCGATATCCTCACCATCAGTCCCACCTTCTTCTCCGCCATGCGCATTCCCCTGCTCGCCGGACGCACCTTCAACTCTGCCGACTTCGCCTCCGCCCTTCAGACCGACGCCGCTGTCAAAGCCGCCGAGCAGGCCGCCGACACCAAATCTTCTGCAGCCGGTGCTCCTGCTTCTCCATCCCGCGCCTCGGCTGCGCACCCCGTCGCTCCCATCCCCGTCATCCTCAACGAAACCTTCGCCCGCCAGTTCTTCCCCGGAAAAAACCCCATTGGCATGCACATGGGCAACGAAGAGAGCGAGCACTCCCGCGCCGTCCTTCGCCCCGGTTACCGCATCATCGGCATCAGTGGCGACACCAAGTACAAGGACCTGAGGCGCCCCATCCGCCCCGCGCTCTACATGCCTCTCGTCGCCAGCCATGCATACTTCGAACTGCGCGCCGCCGGCGATCCAAACCAGCTCGCCACTGCCGTCCGCAACATCGTCGCCGCCACCGACAGCCGCCTGCCCATCATCCAGATGCGCACCCAGACCGAGCAGATCGCACGAACCCACTTTGAGGAACTGCTGCTCTCGCGTCTCTCCAGCTTCTTCGCGATCTTGGCCACGCTGCTCGCCTGCATCGGCCTCTACGGACTGCTCTCCTACGAAGTCGCCAGCAGGACGCGCGAATTTGGCATCCGCATGGCCCTCGGCGCGCAGAAACTCCACCTCATGCGCCTCGTCGTCCGCCACGGAATCCTTCTTTCGATTGCCGGCATCGCCCTCGGCGTCGGAGGAGCCTTTGCCATCACCCGCTTCATGGCAAAGATGCTCTACAACATCCGCCCCAACGACCCCGGCACCTTCGCCGCCGTCGCGGCCCTGCTCCTCGCCGTCGCCCTCGCCGCCTGCATCCTCCCCGCCCTGCGCGCCATCCGCGTCGACCCCCTCGCCGCCCTCCGTAGCGAGTAAGCATCCCACTCCGAACTCAATGCAGCGCCCATTCGCGACGCCCGCGAGCTCGAGCTCCCGGAGGAGCACCAATAATCCGGTGAAGCAAAACCTGGCCGCGAAGCGGAAGAGAGCTCCCGGAGGAGCGAAGGTCCCTATGCCCTATTCCCTGTTCCCTATTCGGCCATCCTCCGCCAGAAGGCGGCCGCGATGCGCTTGGCTATTTGCTGGAGTTCAGAGCGCCCGCGCTCGATGGAGACGCCATCTTCCCCTCCACCAATGGGGATCGTGGTGCATCTGTCTTGCCCCTCGCCGATTTGATCCGCGGCGACTTCCGCCCTACCATGATTGCCCTCTCCATTGGAGCCACGCTTCTGCTCCTCATCGCCATCTTCAACGTGGCGGGCCTCCTGTTGGTGAAGGCTCGACGCAAACGAAGAGACATGGCTATACGCGATGCCCTCGGCGCTTCGCCGAACCGACAGTTGCTTCAATTTGCAACTGAGGGAGTTCTGGTCTCCATCACTAGCGTGGTCCTCAGTTCGCTGCTCACGGCGGCCGTCATCCCGGTGCTCCGCTCGTTGATCCCCTCCCGAATGGAAGAAACCCTGCCCACCATCTTGACCCTTCATCTGTCTTGGCCGGAGATCGCGTTCTTTTCCACGGCGGGCGCGTTCTCTGCCTTGCTGTTTGCCATCATCCCAATGACCGCGTTTTTTGCCGGCAGTCGGATGCAAGCCCTGCATGATGGTGGACTCTCATCCACGGGAACCGATCGGCGCACCCTCGGATCCAGACTGATCATCGGCGAGCTGGCCATCACCGTCCTGCTGCTCGTAAGCGCGGGCCTCCTCGCGAAAAGCTATAACAAGCTTCAGCATGTCGACTTGGGCGTCCTCCCCAAAGACCTTGCCGTCATGCAGATTGAGATTCCCGATCAGCTCACTGGCTTGCAACGCGTCGCTACGACCGATCGGATTCTCGGCTCCGTTCTCGCACTCCCTGGAATCAAGGCCGCCGGCCTGTCCTACGGCATTGCCACCGGCGGGTCCGACAACTATTGCCACTTTCATGTGCCTGGCCGTTTCTATACCGGCCAGGGCGAAGAGTCCAACCTGCTCAGCGCCAGCACTGGCTACTTTGAAACCGTGCAGGCCACGTTGATCAAGGGTCGATTCTTCACAGGTGCCGACCGTACCAGTAATCGGCCCGTCGTCGTAATCAACGAAACCATGGCCAGGCACTTCTTCCCCGGCGAGGAGCCCATCGGCAAGAACGTCGTTTGCGAGTGGCTGTCCAATCGACCCCTGGAGGTGATCGGCGTTATTCACGACATTCAGGAACAGGCTCTCGACTCCGAGCCGAGGAACGCCGCTTACACCTCTTTCGAACAAGGGCCCGATAGCGTGGTCTTCCTGACGGTTCGCGACAAACTGGCGGACGAATCGAACCTCAAGGCACTTCAACTCGCAGTTGTCCGCGCCGCACCAGGCGTCGTAGTCGATCAGCCCGAAATGATGCAACAGAGAATTGAACAGACTCCGGAATCTTATCTTCACCGTGCGGCAGCATGGCTGACCTCCTCCTTTGCCGCAATCGCCGCCCTCCTGGCTTTTGTGGGCATCTATGGGACCGTCTCCTACTCGGTCGCCCTGAGAACCCGCGAGATCGCCGTGCGCTTGGCAGTCGGAGCTCCAATTCACTCCATCTACCAGATGATCTTCATCGAGGGACTGAGACTCGCAGGATGGGGCGCTGCGCTGGGTCTCCTTGCATCGCTTCTGGCAGCCTCCTCCCTGCGTTCGCTTCTGTTCGAGGTCAAACCTTGGGACGTTTTCGCCCATCTCTCCGCCCTGTTGGGAGCCGGCTTTGTCGCGCTCTTGGCTTGTCTTGTCCCGGGAAGAAACGCCGCGCGCGTTTCCCCCATCGAGGCTCTGAAGTCCGATTAGCTCCGAGAGAGCTCGCCCAGTCGGCGCGAACCCCGCGTCGATCCCTGGTCGCCTCCGCAGCGAGTAAGCGTCCCCCGAACAGGGCCCAGCCCCTGGAGCCTCGGGCGCGCTGCAAAATGGATTTTAAGACTCTTCTAGTCTTTTTACTGCATGTGTAGTTTGCATTTACCACGAAAATAAGGCGAAAATGCCCCTAAACGTGACGCTAATCACATTCCGCGTCCTCTCGGCCCGCGCCACGTTGGCGCTCGCGCTCGCTAATCGCAACCCTCAACTCGCCGGAAGCCTGTCAAGCCCCCAATCTGTGGAAAACAGGCGGATGTCGCACAAATCAAAGCGAAAATAATTCCGCAGCTTCTTGGGGGTTAATTCTGCGAACCTGCCATACTGGTTTTAGGCTTAGAACGAACGTGACGCCGGCAAGTCGCCCCGGGCACAAGAATAGGGGCGGAGGAGACCACCCCCCCCCCCCACCCCCTATGTAGATTTCGCTATCTATTCGCTGCAGAAGATTTACAAACTATTCAAAACAGACGAGTAACGCCGCACGTCTCGGCGAAGAAGAGGCGAAAGCACCCAAAATGACGATATTGCAAGCCTCTCATTTTACTGGGGTTGTGGAACGAGCTTCTGCCGCGCTCCAGGCTGGGTCGTCGCCGTCTGCTCGGTGCCGGGCGTCGTGCTCGTCTGAGCCATGGAGGTCAGCTCCGACTGCCGGTACTTCGGCGCGCTCACATACCCGTGCACGTGGTCCTTGCTGATGTTGTTGATCACAACCTCCACCGGCTGAGGGCTGTCGGGGGTGTAGAACATTACCGGCTGATACAGGTTGATGTGCTTCTGCGACAGGTTCCGGTCGTCCACGATCAGCTCCATGTCGGCGTACTGGTGCTTCTCGTTGGCCTTCTTCAGCCGCATCCCGAAGGGACCCTTGTGCTCGTACTGCTTGGACTTGGAGAGATCGAACTCCGTGTAGTTACGCTCGCCCCGCTTCTGCAGCAACACCAGTTCATCGTGCGTATGTGCAATCGATCCTGTAAGTTCCGTGCGCGTGTTGGCCAGGTCTCCCTGGGTGCTGGCGATCTGGCTGCGCGTGTCCTCGATGGCCTTGCCCTGGGCCTCCAGCTGCGACTGCAGCTTCTTGAAGCGCGGATCCTCGCGCCGCACCGCCGGCCGCGGCTTCACCGGGCGATCGACGCTCACCGCCGGCGCGGCGGGAGGCGCGGGTGCCTCGGCCTTGGCCACCAGCGTGTTCACCTTGCTGGTCAGGTCATCCAGCTGGTGGCGCGTCTGGTCCAGCGCCGCCGTCGCCTGCTGGTTCTTTACTTCGAGGTTCTGCGCGGTATTGTGCTCGTGGATCGCGTATCCCCCCAAGGCACCGCCTAACACTACGATCGCGGCCCCGGCGGCTACCTTCTTGATGGCCATGCCGCCCGCGGCGGATGTTGCTTCAAACATATTCCCTCCAGGCGAACCAACCCATTCGCCCCTGCAACGGGAATGTGCACGTCCATTGCCAGACGCACCTATTGCGCATATCTATGATCCCGAACGACTTATCAAACAGGCCAGTCGGGGCTGCCCGTGCAAGAATCACCATTTCAGGAAAAAGTTACCGCGCGGCAACCCTTCCCGGAGGCGCGCCTTCCAAGGCCGGTTCCGCCGGGACCGGCCGCAACCTTGCCGCCGGGCAATGTAAGAACGGGCCCAAGTGGCCGATAGTAGACCAACACGCGCCACGCCCGAAAAGGAGTTTCCATGACCGGTTCTGCCTGGACGGATGTTCTCCTTTTTGTGGTCTTCATCACCATTTCTTCGGTGATCGTCTTCCGCCTGGACACCATGATGACGAGCGCGCGCTCCCGGCCGATCCAAGAGCCGAAGACGGCTCCCGCAAGGGAGAGGGCGGGCAAGGTCATCATGATCCCGCCGCCCTGCCGGTCGGCGCGGCTGCGCGCCAGGAAGTAGCACCGATCCGACAGCTTTCAGCGGCCCTTCCCGCAACGCGAAGAACGCACCTGTCAGATCGAAAAGGGGGACGCGCCTTCTTCCTCCCAGAGGTAGGTCTTGCTCTGAGCGCCGCTGCCTCCGCCCGATCTCCAATGACGCGGAGTACTGGTCAGAAGCAGGTCTTCCGGAACAGAGACCGGGGAGGACGCGGCGATCGCGAAGGCATCGCGCAGGGCCTGCTTCTGCGGCTCGCCCACTGCCCCAGGCTCGGCGGAGACGATCAATGCCGTGCCACTGCGGGCTATGGCATCGAGCCACATGCGCGTCTTCTCCCACGCGACGGCTTTGGTGATGGGGACGCAATCGGCGTCCACGATGAAGAACGCGCGGTTCTGCGGAAGCCGGAAGGCGAGGGTGTTGACGCCCATACGGCGGGTTCGCTCCCAGATGCGCCCGCTGACATCGTCGCCGGTCCGATTTGCCTCAAAGAGACCGGCGGCAAGATGCCCGATCGTGTTGCAGCCGATGACCACCGTCTGCTCGCCTGCCGCTTCGCGCAGGCCACGATACAGATCCAGCACGATCTCCGCATTGGTGCGGGACCGATCGTTGAAGTGCCAGCCGTTGGCCGTCATCGACGGGCCCATCTCATTCCCCCACGCGCCGAAGAGTTCGTAGGTGGAGAAGTCGTGCTTCACCAGCTTGTTTCCCCACCGCACGGCGAGCCGCATGGTTTCGAGAGCGGCTTCGCGGGCTTCCGGAATCGTTGGATCGTAGGCCAGATCCTTGAATCGATCGGTGCGGTCGCCGAAACGTGCTTCGGGAAGGAGCAGCTTGCGATCCCCATCTCTTTGGGCCCGCAACGGCCGGATCCACAATCCGGGCAGCGCGCCCGAAGACTGGATTCTGGCGGTCAGCGCCGCCATGTCGGGGAATCGCTGCTTGTCCTGCCAGCCATCATCCACAATGGCATAGGGCTTGGGGCCGCCCGGCGGGGCGAGGGAGGCCACCAGGTCCGCGTCTCTCACGATGCCGTCCGCGGAGTTCTTGCCATAGGCGTAGTACCAGTCGTTTGATCCGTAGACAGTGCTCCTGGGCAAGCGAGGCGACGGACAAAGACTGCGGCAGAACGCGGAGAGCGCGTTCACGACCGATTCGCCGCGCTCTCCGCGGCGAGCAACGACGGTTGCGGCTTTGAGCGCGCGCGACCCCAGGATCACGCCTTCTCCGCCGCTGCGCACATCGAGCCAGAGCGTGATGCCGGAGGCGTCGATCTGCCACAGGGCGAGGCTCGCCGCACCGGTCGCGACGCCATAACTGTGGGTTGAGCCGTTCTGATGGACAGCGCAGTACCAGGGCAGAGGGCGCTCGGGAACGAGGTTGCGCCAGCCGAGGTCGCCGTAGGAGCGCTCCCACGCGTCCCCCAGAACCAGGGTGTCGTCGGGATGCTGGATCTGCCAGCGCAGACGCACATGCGTGATTGCCAGAGAAGGCGCCGCAAGCGATACGGCCACTCCCTGGGGCGCGTTATCGAGTGCCACGGCCAAGTCGCCGGAGCGCCACTCCGCGCCGGAGCGCGTAAGGATGCGCGCATCGTCCAAGCCTGCGAAGGCAGCTATCTGCGAGGGCGCTTCCCGAAGATCTGCGAAGGGCAAGGAAGGCTGAATCGTTTCCGAGGGCACGGACGTGGCTGCAAGAGACGCCGCGGAGGCCGCTCCCAGAATGAGATCGCGACGATTCATGTGCGCGAACAGATCCTCCCCATGATCAGGATTATCCACCAGCGTATTGGGGCGCAGCGGCGTACTTGGCCGGTCGATGGTTTTGCCTGGATCCGGGAAGGAGTGGAAGAGAGCAAGAGAAATGACTGCGCGAGCTTTGCTGCGCAGTCATTTGCCGATTGGATCAGTGGGGTTACGAGGCCGCTGGCCCGAGGCTAGCCGACGCGGAGGCAGGAGTCATCGAACACATAGCCTTTCAGGTCCTGCTCTTCGAGCTCCAGCATTTTGTATAGGTCGCACAGATGACGCAAGCTGCACTCGTGGCTTGAATCGAGGGACTCGGGGTGAGGTTTGATTCCTGACTGGAAAACTACTTCTGAGGAAATCTCTGCTTCCAGAACCAATGCGTGTGTCACAGACACCTCCGGGGTTGGGAAGGGGTTGGATCAATTGAGACACTCGGGAACGAAGCGACCAGTGAGCCATGTGAGCACGCGCGGGATTCTGACTTCAGTGACAGCCGTCACGACGATAGGAGGGCTGGAGAAGTTTGAAGCGCTGCCGCGCCGCGGAGGGGCAACTTGCCCCCAGACCGGTTTGGCTGCTCGTCCGCAAGTGCCCATGGATGACCTGGAAACACAGGCGCCACACCAGGCTTGTGCTAGGCTGTCGCGTTAAGAGCAGGTATCGCACCAATCAGTTATCGGAGGTGGGAGATGCACACGACAGTCGTTGAACCGCAAGCCGCAGTCGCGCGCTCGCATACGGGGCCCCGTCCGGAATCCTATGACTCCGGTGAGGAATTCAGCCTCGATCATTGGATGGAAGTGTCTGCATTGGTAGAAAGAGGGGAGCTTTTGCTGGAAGACGAAGAGCTCCCGTAGAACGAGGCGATTGAGGGAGCGCTGTGAGAGACGCGCTCAGAAGTGCAGCCCGCCGCCACATATCAGAACTTCCCCGGTGACGTAGTCGGATAGCGGGGAGCAGAAGAACAGCACCGCTCCGGCGGCCTCCTCCGGCGTGCCCAGGCGACCCAACGGACAGGCATTCTTGACGGAATCAAGCAGGATGGGTTGTACCCCGAGGCGGATATGGTGGCCGTGCATCTCCATGGACGCGCCCTCCGCATCGAGCGGTTGGACCAGCCTTGTTTCGATCAGGCCGAATCCGACGGCATTCACATTGACGTTGTAGCGTCCCCATTCTTTGGCCAGGGTTTTGGTGAGACCGATCACTCCCGCCTTTCCGGAGGAGTAGCCGACCTGCCCGGGGTTCCCGTCGGTTCCGGAGATCGAAGTGATGTTGACGACCTTCCGCATGACGCGATGACCGGCGGCCATCTCGGTTTTTGCGGCCTCTTTAATGTGCGCGGATGCGGCGCGCAGGAGCCGAAACGGTGTGACGAGATGGATGTCGAGCATAGCCTGGAACTGCTCGTCCGAGGTTTTCTGGATCACGTTATCCCAGCTATATCCAGCGTTGTTGACGATGATGTCGAGGGATTTGAAGGTGTTGAGAGTGGCGTTGACCACCTTTGCGGGAACCTGCGGATCGGTCAGGTCGCCAGCGATGACATCGACCCGCTCGGGATCGGACAACGACTCTCTGGATTCCTGCAGCATGTGTTCGTCGAGATCGTTGAGCATGACGGATGCGCCAGCAGCGACGAGTCGCCTGGCGATCGCTCTCCCGATTCCGCGGCCGGAGCCAGTCACGATGGCGGTTTTGCCCTCCAGGGAGAAAGGCATCTGCGAGGCTTTGAGTGATTCACTGGGCGCGACAGTTGTCGTTTGCATGGGGAATTCTCCGTATTCAGGCACGATTGTGCATTGCAGCAAAATAATGCTGCAATGCAGTATACACCTAAATTACAGGGGAAAATGCGCCCTCTCCTGAGTCAGCGCGGGATCCGGGTCCGATGCGGGCGCCCGGAACCGGGCCTTTCCAAGCGATCAAACCAGGTCCGCGTAAGCCTTCGTGGTGAGAAATTCCTGAAACTCACCCCCGGTGAATTCACAAAGGAGTTCGCCGGCCCGCTCGAATTTGGAAGCCGCATAAGCCTCTGCGCTCATGGTTCCGCGCAGTTCGGCAAGAAGGCCGGTCAGCACCTTTTGGTGCAACTCCGCTGTGATCAGGCGGCCATCGTCGAGGCGCGCGCCGTAGCGGATCCACTGCCACAACTGCGCGCGGCAGATCTCCGCGGTGGCGGCATCTTCCATGAGGTTGTAGATGGGAACGCAGCCGTTGCCGCGCAGCCAGGACTCGAGATAGCGCAATGCGACATCGATGTTCCTGCGGAGACCGGCTTCAGTGATCCGGCCCTGCGGGATCTCGAGCAGGTTGCTTTCCGTGATGCGGGAACGAGGATCGGCCGGCATGCTGATCTGATTGTTGCCCGTCATGAATTCATCGAAGACGCCACGCGCGACGGGGACCAAGCCGGGATGCGCGACCCATGTGCCGTCATGGCCGGCGCGCACCTCCCGGAGTTTATCGTCGCGCACCTTCTGCATGGCCTCATCGTTGGCTTGAGGATTGTCGCGGATGGGGATCTGCGCGGCCATGCCTCCCATGGCATGAATGCCGCGCTTGTGACAGGTGTGGATTAGCAGCTCGACGTAGGAGCGAAGGAAGGGCTGCTCCATGGTGACATCGCCGCGCTGCGGCAGAACGAAGTCAGGGCGGTTTCTGAACTTTTTGATGAAGCTGAAGATGTAGTCCCACCTGCCGCAGTTCAAGCCGGCGGAGTGCTCGCGCAATTCGTAGAGGATTTCATCCATTTCAAAGGCAGCGGAGATGGTTTCAATGAGCACAGTTGCGCGTATGATGCCCGCGGGGACACCCATGAACTGCTGAGCGAAGACGAAGACATCGTTCCAGAGACGGGCTTCGTGATGGCTCTCCAGCTTGGGGAGGTAGAAGTAGGGCGCGGAACCGCGGTCGAGGAGGATGCGGCAGTTGTGGAAGAAGTACAGGCCGAAGTCGAAGAGGGAAGCCGAGATGGGGGTTCCCTCGACGTGAAAGTGTTTTTCAAGGAGGTGCCACCCGCGCGGGCGCACGAAGAGCACGGCCGGCGTGGAGCCCAGTTGGTACTGGCGACCATCGGCGGCACGCCAGGCGATGGTTCGGCGGTTCGCGTCGATCAGGTTTTGCTGGCCCTCAAGGCAGTTGTTCCAGGTGGGGGAGTTGGCGTCTTCAAAATCGGCCATGAATACCCTGGCCCCGGAGTTCAGCGCATTGATGACCATCTTGCGCTCGGTGGGGCCGGTTATTTCGACGCGGCGGTCAAGCAGTTCCGCAGGGATGGGAGCTACCTGCCACGCCGCGCTTCGAATGGATTGCGTCTCTGGCAAGAATCGGGGGAACTCGCCGCGATCGAATGCCTGCTGACGTTTCCGGCGCTGTTCCAGCAGGCTCAAGCGCGTGGGCTCAAAGCGCGCATGCAGTTCTCGTAAAAACGCCACTGCATCCGGGCTCAGGATCTTCGCAGATTCCTGGGCCGTTGACGCCAGTTCGGAGATGGAGACAGTGCTCATGAGTCAGTCCTCTTAGGAGATAGTAGTGCTTTCGTTCGGCCTCTGGGGGAGGGCGTATGTCAAGCAGTGGCCCGGTGCTGGCCGGGAATTTCGTGATCGTAAGGGTCTTCGAACTGATCCTCTTCCGTGGAGCCGGGGAGTGCGCAGGTTGAGGTTTCGCCGCCGGAGATCACGGTGGCGAGGCGGTCAAAGTATCCGGTGCCCACGAAGCGCTGGTGCTTGACCGCGCCGTAGCCGGACCTTTCGGCGAGTTCGAATTCCCGCTGCTGCAGCTGGGAGTAGGCCAGCATTCCTGCGCGCCGGTATTCGAGCGCGAGCTCAAACATGGAGAGGTTCAACGCGTGAAAGCCTGCCAGGGTGACGAACTGAAAGCGGTAGCCCATGGCTGCGAGTTTCTGCTGGAACGTCGCCATCTCGGAGAGGCTCAGCTTGCTCTTCCAGTTGAATGAGGGCGAGCAGTTGTAGGCAAGCAGCTTGCCAGGAAACTGCGCATGAATGGCGGCGGCGAACCTGCGGGCATCGTCCAGGTTCGGCTCCGAGGTTTCGCACCAGATCATATCGGCGAAGGGCGCGTAGGCCAGGCCGCGGGCAATGGCGGCATCAAGGCCTCCCCGGAAGGAGAAGAACCCCTCCACCGTCCGGCGTCCATGGATAAACGGCCGATCGGCGGGATCGCAATCGCTGGTGATCAGTTGCGCCGCATCGGCGTCAGTCCGCGCGATCAGAACGGTGGGAACGCGGAGGATATCGGACGCCAAGCGGGCGGCTGTGAGTTTCTGAATGGCTTCGCGGGTAGGCACGAGCACCTTGCCGCCCATGTGACCGCATTTCTTCGCGGAGGAGAGCTGATCTTCGAAGTGCACGGCGGCGGCTCCGGCTTCGATCATGCTCTTGGTCAGCTCGAACGCGTTCAGGACGCCGCCAAAGCCGGCTTCCGCATCGGCAACGATGGGCAGCATCCAGTCGACGGAATTCTGGCCTTCCATGTGGGCGATCTGATCGGCGCGCATGAGTGCGCTATTGATGGCGCGCACGAGGGTGGGCACACTGTTGACGGGATAGAGGCTCTGATCGGGGTACATGTGCCCGCTCAGGTTGGCGTCGGCCGCGACCTGCCATCCGCTCAGATAGATGGCCTTGAGGCCGGCGGTGGCCATCTGGACGGCCTGATTGCCGGTGAGGGCTCCGAGAGCGGGGATATAGCTCTCGTGATGGAGCATGCGCCAGAACTTCTCGGCGCCGGCCCGGGCGATCGAGTGCTCGACTTCAACCGTACCGCGCAGACGGGAGACGTCTTCGGAGGAGTATGTTCGCGTAATGCCGGACCAGCGATCGGCGCTCCATCCATTCTTTCCTGAGTGATTCATCTATTTCTCCTTTGACAATGCGTTTGCCGCAATGCAGCATAATTGCGAGTAGAGAGCAGAGGCGGCCTGCGGAGCAAGCAGCCTGGTCCGTTTCGGACGGTTGGACAAGAGCCCCAAGGGCGGGCCATAATCCGGGTCGCGGCGGCTACTGGCGATCAAGAGGAGATCTGATGTCACTCAATGTCAACTTTGCTGAGGCTCTGGCTGCGGCTCTCAGGATGCGCCATATGGAAGAGGGATTTGGCCTTCTGGCGGAAGCAGAGGGGGAGCTCGCCGAGTGCGGGTTCGACACGCCGGGATCCGCGGGTCTTTTGCTTTTGCTGGCGCAGTGGGTGGACGCGGGCTACCGGGATCACCGGTTGCTGGGGCCGCTGCTGCAGCGCTTCCCACAGAGCGGCCGCGGCAAGATGGCGGTGGAGGACTATATCCGGGTGAGCATGGTGCAGGCCTTTCACGATTTCGCCGACGGGCAGCTCGATTCTGCTGTGGACCGGCTGGAACTGGTTCTCAGGACGTTGCGTGATTTGCCCAGCTCGGCGAATGAGACGCTGGCGAATTTCTGGAAAGGAAGAGCCCACCGGAAAAGGGGAGAGTATGAAACCTCGCTGAAGCACATCGTCAAAGCTCGACAGACGGCCCAGGCGGACGGCGAGGAGATATTCTGCGCCGTGATTCAGATCCAGGAGAGCTGGCTTCTATTCCAGAAGGGGATGACGCGGGAGGCGGTACAGATCCTGGATCAAGCCGCGCGGGTGTTGAAGGCCACGGATGATTCTGTCGCTCTGGGAAATATCGAATCGGCGCGCGGGCGGATCGTACGGCGTTCCGGCGAATACTCCAAGGCACTGGAGCATTTCTCGCGTGCGGTGGAGATTTACAGCCGACGGGATCCCGATCACGTGAATGTAGCCAGGACGCTGGTGAACAGCGCGTATGTGCGGCGTCTTCTGGCGCTGCAACTGCGGAAGCGGATCGATGAACAGGCACGCAACGGGAGGAACAAGACCGCGGCGGGCTCTCGCGCGTCGGGACGCGAGACTCCTATCTCGCGGTACCAGCAGCTTTGGAAAGAGGCTGTGGATGCACTCCGGCGATCGCGCACAATCTACGAGCGTCACGCCAATTATGACGGCATCGGGAAGGTGGAGCTGAACCTGGGCTTCCTTCATCTTGATCGCGGGGATATCGAGCATGCGTCGCAGGAAGCGGTGGAGGCGTACGAGATCGGCCAGAGACAGGAAGACCACATTCTTATGGCGCGAGCGCGCATTCTTCAAGCGGCCATAGAGAATGCTCATGTCGAGGAGCAGACGGGGGCGGAGCTCGACGTTGCCGCTCACGCCAACCGCGCCCGCGAGTATAGCGAGGAGGCGTTGACTCTCGCGGAAGGCACGCAAAACCGGCGGTTGCGCGCGGGAGCGTGCATTGCGCGGGGAATGACGGCGGCCAATGACTTCTACCAGGACTGGGAGACGGCTCGCCGCTACGCCACGGAGGCGACGACACTGATCGGGCCCGGCGAGAGCGATCATCTGGTCGAGGATCTTGTTTTGTTGAAATCGAGGATTGTGCAAGTGTCAGGGATCAACGACATGCTGCGGGGGTGGTCCGAGGGTATAGTGGCCAACAAAAGTTTTCAGCAGATCACCGAAGAATTCGCTGAGATCGTAATTCCCAAGGTGTGGTTGCGCGAGGATCGCAAAATATCCCGGGTTGCAGCCGTGCTTTCAGTCTCGCCGAAGAAAGTAAGGCGCATTCTTCGTAACTCTGGAATCACCGAGAGGCTCTAAGATTTTCGCGCTTAGTAATCACATATGCTGAAGAAATCTTCTCCTGCCTAACATTCCTCATAAGTGCTCGTTCCGTCAACGAGCACTGGGCAACATACTAGTTGACAATTATCTTCTCGGGTTCAGAATTACAAGAAGCCGCGAATCCTTTGAGCCGCGTGCGCGATCCGGCATCCCTCGCGGGAGCGCCTGAGGCGCACATGCACCCGGGGAGATCCGCGGTTGTGGGCCTGGGGCTTTGTGCGCTGTGAGCGCTAGCAGTTGGTTTGGATCTTGCCTGGCGGAGGGGTCCGTCGCAAGGGCAAGGCACATCCTGGGGTAGACGTTCTATCTCACTTGGACCACCTAGCGAGCAGCGTTCCGCCCATTATCCGATTCAAGCCTGGGAAGCTGCGCATATGTGCGGCCGTCCCCGCATCCTGGTTGCGGATGCGTGTACGGCCGCAGGGGCGGCGGTCTGTCTTTTTGCTTCATAACGTCACGACATTTTTCACGGAGAGCAATTATGCCCGAACGAGAGGTTGTCTTGTTGAGTGCGGTACGGACCGCGGTGGGGAAGTTTGGCGGGACGCTGAAAGATGTTCCGCCTACGGAATTGGCGGCGAAGGTGATTTGCCAGTCGCTACAGCGTTCCGCGATCGATCCCGAGCTGATCGGTCATGTCGTTATTGGCAATGTGATTCAGACGGAGCCTAAGGACATGTACTTGTCCCGGGTGGCGGCGATGCGCGCCAATGTGCCGGTGAAGACTCCTGCTTTGACGTTGAACCGCCTGTGCGGAAGCGGTCTTCAGGCGATCGTGACGGCGGCCGATTCGATCCTTCATGGGGACTGTGAGGCGGCGATCGGCGGCGGTGTGGAGGCTATGAGCCGGGCTCCCTATTGGCTGCCTGCCATGAGATGGGGAGCGCGCCTCAATGACGCGAAGGCTGTGGATGCGCTGGTGGCCGCTATTACGGATCCATTTGAAGACGTCCACATGGGTATCACGGCCGAGAATGTCGCCCGGGAATGGTCGATCTCTCGCGAGGACCAGGATGCGTGGGCTGTGGAGAGCCATAAGCGGGCAATCGCCGCCATGCGGCAAGGACGATTCGCGGAACAAGTCGTTCCGTTCGACTTGAAGACCAAGGCTGGATCGACTCAGTTTGCGACGGATGAATCCCCGCGCGCGGACGCAACGATGGAAGCTCTGGAACGCCTCAGACCAGCTTTCGATCCGCAGGGCACGGTCACGCCGGGCAATGCCTCAAGCATCAATGATGGTGCGGCGGCGGTGGTTCTGATGGAGGAGAGTGCGGCTGAAGCCCGTGGGCTCAAGCCGATGGCTCGGCTCGTCAACTACGCTGTGATGGGCGTAGAGCCAAGGATCATGGGCATGGGCCCTGTCTCCGCGATCCAAAAGCTCTATCAACGCACGGGCCTCAGCACAGACGACATGGATGTGATCGAGCTGAACGAGGCCTTCGCGGCGCAGTTCCTTGCGGTTCAGCGGGAACTCGACTTGCCGCTCGAGAAGACAAACCCCAATGGCAGCGGGATATCCCTTGGCCATCCGATTGGGGCCACTGGGGCCATCCTGACGGTAAAAGCTCTGCACGAACTGCGGCGCATCGGCGGTCGATACGCGTTGGTATCGATGTGCATTGGCGGCGGACAGGGAATCGCAGCGATCTTCGAATCAGTCAATTAGGAAGGGAGTTTGGCATGGCCAGCGTTGTTGTACATCCAGAGACGAGGATAGCCACGGAACGCTCGCTCGAGGGCAAAGTCGCTCTCATCACTGGCGGGTCCAGGGGAATCGGCAGGGCAATCGCAATGGAGTTTGCCCAACGCGGCGCCTTTGTTGCCGTGAATTTCAAAGCGAGCCAGGCTGCTGCCGAAGAGGTGCGGCAGACGATTCGCGGCCTGGGCACAGAGTGCGAACTATTTCAGGAGGATATATCCAATCGTCAACGCGCCCGTAAGCTCATTGAAGACGTGACCAGTTGCTACGGGCGCATCGATATCCTGGTCAACAATGCCGGGATCACGCGCGATCGCTCCATCCGGAAGATGACGGATGACGAGTGGTCGGAGGTAATCGACACCAATCTGAACAGTGTTTTCTACTGCACGAGCGCCGCAGTGCCCTACATGATCGAGCAGAAGTTTGGCCGGATTGTGAACATAGCTTCTTTCTCCGGGCAAGCGGGCAACTTTGGTCAGGCAAACTATGCAGCCACTAAAGGCGGAATCATCGCCATGACCAAGGTGTTGGCTCTCGAACTGGCCAAGTTCAACATCACAGCCAATGTGGTGGCGCCGGGCTTCACCGAGACCGAGATGCTGGCCGCCATCCCGGCCGATGTCATGGAGCAGATTCTCAGCAAGATCCCGTTGAAGCGACTTGCCCGGCCTGAGGAGATTGCGAGGGCCGTGGCGTTCCTCGTCTGTGATGGTGACTACGTCACGGGCCAACAACTCAATGTGAACGGTGGAATCTATATGTAGCGCGGCGGAGCTGAAAGCTGTACTGAAGTCGCGGCTGTTTCTTCAGTGCGACCGCGCTCCAAGCCATTGTTCGATGTGGGGCCAAGTGGTTCGGTGAGCGGCGCTACCGGCCATGATCCCGATGTGTCCTCCGGGAACGCGATAGACCTCTTTATCCCGGCTCGAGACCTTCTGGAGAATGGCCTCTGACTGGCAGGGGGGGGTGATGTGATCCCCCTCGGCTATCACGGTGAGCAAGTTGGCTCGTATTCTGCTCAAGTCGACCAACTGATTTCTGATGCGCAGCTTGTTTTGGATCAGAGCATTGTTGCGATAGAAATCTTCGATGAGCTGGCGATAGGCAGCCCCCGCCATAGGGATGGTGTCAGTAACCCAAGTGTTCATGGCATGCCAGGCTTCCACAGCGCGCGGGTTGTCCAGGTTGTCCCAGAGTTTGCAGTAGTTCGTGATGTAGTTGTCAACCGGTTTCAAAGCCTTAGCGCCATAGTCGATCATTTCCGCCGGCATGTTGCCGAAGGCATCAAGGATTTTGTCGACGTTGAAGTATCTCTTGTCGGTCCACCTGGCGAAGGTGACATTGCTCCGATTACTGAAGTCCAGGGGGGCCGTCAGCAACAGCAGGTTGTGCAATCCTTCGTCCGATTTCAGCGCCGCGTAGATGGTGGTGAGAATCGCTCCGATGCACCAGCCCAACATACTGAAGACTTCGGAGCCAGACTCTGCCTTCATCTTGCGAATCGCGCGAGGAAGATATTCCATTGCATAATCGTCGAGCCTTATGCCTCTGTCTTCGTATCCGGGGATGCCCCAATCGAGCAGGTAGACATCGTAACCATGGCTCACCATGAATTCGACGAAGCTGTGGCCTGGCCGCAGGTCGAGGATCGAGGGGCGGTTCATGATGGCAAATACAAGCAGAAGCGGGATGCGAAGGCGCTTTTGCGCAGGAACTACGGGCGTATAGCGATAAAGCTTCGCCTTATTGAGGGTCCAGACTGCCACCTTGGGTGTTTGGGCGATGGAAGCTTTGCTTGAGAGCACCTGGGTGAATGAGCGTAGGCGCCTTTGATAGGCGAAATACTCGGCCGTCACAGATGGAGGCGACTGCATCGGTTCTCTCCTTGCCGGCAGGCGAGCAAGGCGGCGGCAACCACGCGTTGTGCCCAGAATGGCCGCCGCCGCGCGGTTCAGGCCCGTTTGCCTGATTGCGGCGAGTGCTTCGGCTCCGCTCGGGCGGCTGGCTCCGTCTTCTGCTCTGAGAAGGCGATCAGAAGACGATCGAGCTTTGCGTCGAGATCATCCAGCCGCATCTCCAGATTCGTGAACCGCTCCGCCAGGGCGGCCACTTCCTGCCGCGATGGCAGGGAAAACTGCTGGAGTCCCTGAAGGATGGACTTTTCCAGCGCTTCACGAAAGGGCGCTGACGCCGAGATGCAATAGTCGAGCATTGCTCCTGTGGCCTGCGCATACGATTCAGTATTGACGGTATCGATCATTGCCTTGGACATCGCATCGAGGTACTTATCGCGCATCCCTCGGAACGACTCGTAGGGATCGAATGGCTTGGCGTTTTCTTGTCTAGTTTCTGACATAGGTCACCTGGAACAAGCGCAGCATACTCTTTTCGATCGCGCCGGGCAGTGACTTCGCGAAAAAAGCGGGCGAGATCGCTGCCCGGCTCGTCTGCGGAAGAACGACGGTCGTGCCGATCCGAAGTGCGACGCCGGATCAGTGCGTTACGAGGTCCAGCAGTTCCTTCTGCGCCTCCACAACGGTGTCGACGCTCCGCTGGAAGGTATCGGTGAAGGCGTCGGCCTGTGTCCCGGTGAGCCCGAATTGGCGCCGTGTGGCGTCTACCACCGCCTTGGTTTGCGCAGCCGTGTTCTCCAAGGCTTTCTTTTGGACCGCGAACGAACGTTCGAGAGCCTGCTTGGCCACGCTGGTCGTTGATTCGCTCGAGATCTTTTCCGACCGAGATCGATCTTTGAACATATCGGTCCACACTCGGCCCTGTTCGACCACGAAGTCAATGGCAGCTTTTTGCGTATCGGCGTAGCGGTTGATTGCGCCGCTGGTCACTTCCAGAATGGGAGCGGCCGGGACTCCGGGCAGCTTCCCGGCGGTCTTCCTGGCGACATCCACCAACTCCGTTGCATGCTGCACTGCGACATCAATGCACTGCTTCTGAACGTCGGCAATTCGCTCCATCCCGCGCAGGAACAGAGCGGCTGATTCGTCCTGGAACTCAGGTTTTGATGGGCCATCCTCCATGACTGGGTCACGATTGGCCTTGGCTGCTGCGGTCATTTTGATTCTCCTTCCGTGCGCTGCATGCTGCATAAAATGCTGCACTGCAGCAGACGCTTAATATGGTACTCCGTTCGGGATTTCTGTCAAGACGCATATTATGGAAAGAAGTCTTCTTTATGGCCGCCAAATCCATCCTGATCAAAAAGTACGAGAATCGGCGCCTCTATGACGCGACGAACAGCCGGTACGTGAATCTGGAGGAGGTGGCGGCGTTCGTGCAGCGGGGATACGAGGTGCGGGTGATCGACGCTTCCTCGGGTGAAGATATTACGCGGGTTGTCCTGACGCAGATCATTGCTGAAGGCGCCAAGACGCCGGATTCCGGCTTTCCGCTCGATATTTTGCGCCAGATGGTGATGGCGTCGGGGCGGGCCAGCCAGGAGAATGCGCTCCGATACACCAAGGCCATGCTCGACCTGTACCAGAGCACGTACCGAGCGATGGCGCCGGCCTTAAATCCCTTTGAGTTTCTGCAGAAGGCGCCGGGGACGGGCGGGCAGGCCGCGAAGGATATGACCGATGCTTCGGCGCCTCCCGAGGTGTCTCGGAGCGATCAGGAAACGGAAGAGATGGGCCGCCTTAAAAAGCGGCTTGCCGAGTTGGAAGAACTGGTGTCGACCCTCGCGACGAAACCGACTCGCGCCAAAAAGGGCCGTCCGAAGGCCAAGAAGCGGAAGGCGAAATGAGGGGCAATTTCAGAGAGAACCGGGTATTTCTGGTGAATTAGCTACTCATCGGCCAGAAATAAAACGGCCTAGAAGCCGGTATCTTCTAGGCCGTTGTCATTTCGCCACTTGCGCGTGGACTTGAATGGTTGCGGGGGGCGGATTTGAACCGCCGACCTTTGGGTTATGAGCCCAACGAGCTACCGGGCTGCTCCACCCCGCATTTACATTTTAGCAACGGGGGTGGCGGGGGTCAACACGGCCCGCCGCGCAAGGTGTCCCGAGCAGAAACCACATCGCATCAACTGCTACATTGAGCAAGATGCGAGGTGTGATTTCCTGGATCTCGGCACGATCCCGCCACCCTTTGTTTCTGCTCGGGTTGGCGGCCGGCCTGGTGGCGTTTGTGGTTCAGTCAGGGGAGCTCGGCTCGGCCGATACCCAGCACCGGCTGCAATCCGCGCATTCGTTCTGGACCTCCGAGCCGCCGGTGTTTCCCAATGAGTACCCGGAGTTCGGGATTCACGGACGCGATGGCAGTCTACAGAGCTGGTATGGTATCGGACAGTCTCTCCTGCTGCTGCCCTTCGACATCGCGGGAACCTACCTGGAGCGTCTCCCGGTGTTTGCCGACTACAACGGGGATGACCCGAGCGTGCGGAACATCTTTGTTAGCGGCTGCGTGAACATTCTGCTCAGTGTCCTGACGGCGCTGGTCTGCTTCCGGCTGCTGCGCCTTATCGGCTTCTTGGTCCGGCAGAGTGTAGGAGGCGTGCTTGGCCTACTATTGCTGACGACGCATCTGCACTACACCCAAAACATGATGGAGAACAATTACATCTGCCTTCTCACGATCTGCGGGTTGACGTACCAACTGGACTGGACCAGGATGGGGCGGGAGCGGTCACTCCTGGTCGGATCATTCGCCTTCGGGCTGAACCTGCTCACCCGTCTGACCACCGGCCTCGATCTGTTGGCAGGCGCCCTGTTTGTGGTCCTAGTGCTACACCTGGAGGGCTGGCGGGGACGCGCGTTCTGGGGTGCCGTTAAGCGCTATGCGGTGGTCGCCGGACCTGTCTACGCGGTATTCGGGCTGCTGGACCGCCTGTACCAATACCACCGCTTCGGATCGTTCTTCAATACGTATGTCTCGGTAGTGGCGCGGGAGGCGCGAGCGCGCAATCCCTTGCTGCCGGCGAGCTACCCGTTCGAAACTCCATTTCACGTGGGGTTCTTCGGGGCGCTCTTCTCCCGGCAGAAGTCGATCTTCCTTTTCGACCCGCTGCTGATCCTCATGCTGCTCCTGATCGTGATCGCATGGCACAGGTTCAACCCGGCTGTGCGCGCCTATGTGATCGCCAGCGGGGCCCTGCTGCTTGCCTATCTCTGCTTTTATGCCAGATACACGGTGTGGAGCGGCGACTTCGCGTGGGGTGACCGCTACGTCTCCACAGCGGTGGAACTGGCGTCTCTGCTCGCGGTTCCCCTGCTGATGAAGTACTTCGGCGAATTCGGGCGCCTGTTTCGGGCGGTGTGCATCGCAATCGTCGCCGCGAGCGCCGCGATCCAGGCGGCCTCGCTGGCGTTTTGGCTACCGCTGGAGATCTACCAGCGCGCATTCCTGGGCACCCGTTTCGTTGTCGGGCTACGCTTCGAGAACATCGTTGGTTTTGCGATCGGGAAGATGCAGACGTGGGGGCTGTTTCCCTCATCCATCACTGACGATCCGTGGGACTACGTACACATCAGCTGCTGGAACTTCCTGCCATTTCTGCTGGCCCGCGTGGGGGCTGCGCCACGGTGGGTGGTGCACGTCACCCTCGGCATCTGGCTCGCAGGGCTTTCACTGCTGGGATGGGTGCTGTGGCGGGTCTATGGCGTGATCCGATCCAGCGCGACCGAGCCGGCATGATCGATCGTCCCTTACGAGCCTGATGCATCAGGTGGACTTCACCTGGGAAACGTGCATACTCAGAAGGCAAGGAGTCCGCTTGAGCGTCCACGATCCATCGTTATCGAACAACGATCTCTCTCCCACCGGGCCGGCGCAGAGGACCTGGGGCATGTACAACTATATTGCCCTGTGGTTTTCGATGTCGATGGAGATCACCACGTACCAGCTTGCGTCCTCGCTGATTGCGAAGGGGATGGATTGGAAGCAGGCTCTTGCCACGGTTCTCCTGGGAAACCTGATCGTGCTGGTGCCTATGCTGCTGAACGCACATGCTGGCACCAAGTACGGAATTCCGTTTCCGGTTTTGATCCGGGCTCCCTTCGGCGTGCGGGGAGCGAACATCCCGGCTATTCTTCGAGCCGTTGTGGCGTGCGGCTGGTTCGGAATCCAGTCGTGGATCGGGGGAACGGCGATCCACTCGATGCTGGGCGTGATCTGGCCGGGGGCGGCGACGATGGACGGGGTCCGATGGATGTGCTTCCTTGCGTTCTGGCTCCTAAACATGGCCATCGTATGGCGCGGAGTGGAGTCCATCCGGCACCTGCAGGCTTTCGGGGCTCCCTTCATGTTTGTGATGGCCGCGCTGCTCATGATCTGGGTGCGGATGAAGGCGGGAAGCTTCGGGTCGATGCTCTCGACCCCGAGCCAGTTCCATTCGACGGGCGATTTCCTCAGGGTCTTCTTCCCTTCGCTAACGGCGATGGTGGGGTACTGGGCTACGCTCGCCTTGAACATCCCGGACTTCACGCGGTATTCGAAGTCGCAGAACGCGCAGATTGTGGGACAAGGCTTCGGGCTGCCGGTGGCGATGACCCTGTATACGTTTGTGGGGATCTCGGTGACGTCAGCCTCGGCAGTTCTTTTCGGTAAGCCGATCTGGAATCCCATCGAGTTGATTGGAGCCTTTCATCAGCCGGTGGTGGCGTTCGTGGCGCTGGTGGCTATTCTCATTGCCACGCTGAACGTGAATATCGGGGCGAATGTCGTGTCACCTTCGAACGACTTCTCCAACCTCTATCCGCGGCTGATCAGCTTCAGGACGGGCGGCCTGATTACGGGATTCCTGGGGCTGGCAATGTGTCCGTGGAAGCTGCTGGCGACTCCGGACAGCTACATTTTCGGATGGCTGATCGGCTACTCGGCGCTGCTGGGGCCGGTAGCGGGTGTGATGGTGTGCGATTACTTCCTGATTCGCGGGACCGACCTTGACGTGAATTCCCTCTACCACCGCGATGGGATTTACCACTACACGAAGGGCATCAATCCGCGCGCGCTTGTGGCACTGGGGGCGGGCGTGGGTGTGGCGCTACTCGGAACGGTGGCGCCGCCGTTCCACTTCTTATACGACTATGCGTGGTTCGTGGGAGCCTTTGTGGCCGCTGGTTTGTACCTCGCTCTTATGAAGGCAGCAGCGCCGGTAACGGATGCTGCGGAATCACTGAACGCGGCGGGATCAAACTGAGCGGCCTTTGCGTTTAACGGACCTGCGGAAATCCCAGGTCGACTTTGCTCGAACCCGGATCGGGCCAACGGCTGGTGACCACCTTGGAACGTGTGTAGAACTGGATGCCCTCGGGCCCGTACATGTGCAGGTCGCCAAATAGGGAGGACTTCCAGCCACCGAAGCTGTAGTACGAAACCGGCACAGGAATCGGGACGTTGATGCCGACCATCCCCACTTCCACATCGAACTGGAACTGCCGGGCGGCGCCCCCGTCGCGTGTGAAGATGGCGGTGCCATTGCCATAGGCATTCTTGTTGATGAGAGCGATTGCCTCAGCGTAGGTGGCGACGCGGACAACGCTGAGAACCGGCCCGAAGATCTCCTGGTCGTAGCACGCCATGCCGGGCTGGACATGATCGAGCAGGGCCGGCGCGAGGAAGAACCCTTCGCCAGACGCAGACGGGCCGAGCTTGCCCTCAAAGGCAACAGTGGCGCCCTCCTGCGCGGCACGGCTTACGTGAGATGCGACCCGATCACGATGCTCGCGCGAGATGAGAGGGCCCATCTGGGTCGCGGAGTCGGAGCCCGGGCCCACGGTAATCTTCTCGATTCGCTGACGGATGGCCTCGATCAACGGCTCAGCGACGTCGCCCACGGCAAGAACGACAGAGATGGCCATGCAACGCTCGCCGGCTGCTCCGTAGGCCGCGGAGACGGCTGCGTCGGCCGCCATGGAGAGATCGGCGTCAGGTAGAACGAGCATGTGATTCTTTGCCCCGCCAAGCGCCTGTACGCGCTTGCCGTTGCGAGTAGCGGTCTCATAGATGTATTTTGCGACCGGCGTGGAACCAACGAAGCTGATCGCGCGAACGTCAGGGTGTTCGAGCAGGCGGTCTACCGCCACACGATCACCCTGCACCAGGTTGAGCACACCGTTCGGGAGGCCGGCCTCGCGGGCCAGTTCGGCGAGGAGAACACTGGCGGACGGTACCTTCTCCGATGGCTTCAGCACAAAGCAGTTGCCGCAGGCGAGGGCGTTGGCCAGCATCCATAGCGGAACCATGGCGGGAAAGTTGAACGGGGTGATGCCAGCGACGACGCCGAGGGGCTGCCTGATCTGGTAAACGTCGACTCCGTGGCTGGACTGCTCCGAGTAGCCTCCTTTGAGGAGATTCGGAATTCCGCAGGCGAACTCAACGTTCTCAAGTGCCCGTGCGACTTCTCCCAGCGCGTCGGAGGTGGCTTTACCGTTTTCACGGGTGAGGATTTCAGCGATGCGCTCACGGTTCTGGACGATCAGATCGCGCAGGCGAAACATGATTTCAGCGCGGCGCGAGAGAGGCGTAGAACGCCAGCCTGCGAATGCGTCTTTGGCCGCCGCGACCGCGCGATCGACTTCGGCAGTGGAAGCGAAGGCGACCTGACCAATCACCTGGCCAGTAGCGGGGTTATAGATGTTGCCGGTACGGCCGGAAGTGGATTGCAGCAACTTGCCATCGACCCAATGCGCAACGGTTGGGAAGGTTTCGATCTCGGAGAGGCTCACGGGGAAGCTCCATTCTATGGACGCGCAGCGATCCATGCGATGGTTTTGGAGGCGAGGCGATCGAAGGCATCGACGGCGAGACGAAGATGATCCTCGCGGGTGTCTTCAATGCGATTGTGACTGATGCCTCGCAGCGACTGGACGAACATCATAACGGTGGGGATACCGGCGCGGGATACCTCGGCTGCATCGTGCAGGGGGCCCGAGGGGAGCCGATGCGATTGGCCGGCGGTCTCATTGATGGCCTGCTCGCAGAGTTGGATCAGTTCCGGATGAAAGGGTACGGGTGCGATGTTCCAGATGCGCGACCACTCCACGGTGCAGCCCTCTTCTTCAGCGAACTGGCGACTCTTCTCCTGCGCTTCCGCGTACATGCTCCCGAGGATGGCGGGATCGAGGTCGCGCTGGTCGAGGGCGACTTCGCAGCGGCCCACGACGGCGGTGACGATGCCGGGATAGGTTTTGAGGCTGCCCACGGTACTGACGGCGTCGGGGTGCTGCATGGCGATGGGCCGAACGGCGAGAGCGAGTTTGGCGGCGGCAGCGAGAGCATCGCGACGCGTCTTCATCGGAGTGGATCCGGAGTGCGCCTCCTGTCCATTGAACGTGATGGCATGGCGCTCGACTCCCTTGGTGCCGAGCACGACGCCGAGGGGCAGTCCGAGCTTTTCGAGGACCGGGCCCTGTTCGATGTGAAGCTCAAGGTAGGCCGCGGCCTCCTGGCGTTCGCGACGGGCTTCACCGATGGCTTCGATGGAGACGCCGCAGGCGGCCACGGCGTCTTCCATGCGTGTGCCGGCTGCGTCCGTACGGCCGCGATCCTGTTCGATCGATTGAGTGCCCGCAAAGGCGGAGGAGCCAAAGAGGCTTCGACCGAAGCGTGCTCCTTCCTCGTCGGCCCAATCGACCAGGCGGATGGTGATGGGCGGCCGCCCGTGGAACTCCGCGGAAATGCGGGTAATCACGGTGAATGCGGCCACGACGCCGAGCGCACCATCGAGCCAGCCTCCATTGGGAACGGAGTCCAGATGGCTGCCCAGAATCAGCGTGCGGGGTGACTCGCCGCGGAGCGTGGTCCAGCTGTTGCCGGCGGCGTCGAGGTGATGCTGGATGGGCAGAGTGTTGAGCTTCTGCTGGAACCATGCGCGCGCCTTTAGCCACATGGGTGTCCAAGCCACACGCTGCGCTCCGTGCTCGTCTGAGGTTAGGGCGCGCAGTTCCTTGAGGAGGTCGATTGCGAGCTGCGCATCAGCGGGCATGGGCAGCCTCACGGAAGTACTGAGGATCCCGACGTAGCATGCGGCCCCGGTTCTTGTCTCCGACGAATGCTCCATCGCGGACCTGGATGCTTCCGCGAACGGTGACGACGGAGGGCCGGCCCTCAACGGAGAATCCTTCGAAGCCGTTGTAGTCGTTGTTCACGTGTTGCGAACGGGCGGAGAGGGTTCCACGGTAATGGGGGTCGTAGACGACGAGATCGGCATCAGCACCGACCGCGATGACACCCTTGCGGGGCGCGAGGCCGAAGATACGCGCCGGACGGGTGCTGAGGGCGTCGACGAAACGGTGGATGTCGAGAAGGCCGCGCTTGACGCCGTAGGTCCACATCAGGGTAACGCGGTCTTCAATCCCGGGAATACCGTTGGGAATGCGGGTGAAGTCGCCGTCGCCGAGCAGCTTCTGTTCCGTATCGAAGGGACAGTGGTCGGTGCCCACGGTATCGATGAGGGCCGCCTGAAGGGCATCCCAGAGGACCGGCGCGTTGCGGCGATCGCGGAGGGGCGGAGACATGATGTACTTCATGGCTTCAAGGCCGCCTCGCTCCGCGTAGGATTTGTCGAGCAGGAAGTGGGGCAGGACTGATTCAACGAAGAGGCGCACGCCGCGGAGCTTGGCATCGACTGCGGCGCGGAGGGCGGGGGCGCAGGAGAGGTGAACGACGTAGCCCGCTGCACCTGTCTGCTGGAGGAAGGTTGCGAATCGGCCGGTGCCCTCGGCTTCAACGGATTCGGGGCGGGAAGGCTCATGCCATTCGGGGCTGGTCTTTCCCTGGGCGAGAAGGCCCTGTTGCAATCTGCTGACCAGCTCGGCGTTTTCGCAATGCGCGGTGGTGATGACTCCGAGTTTCGAGGCAAGGCTGAGGGTCTGGAACATCTCCGCGTCATCGACGCCGAAAAAGCTTTTATAGGCGAGGAAGATTTTGAAGGACGCGGTTCCATCAGCGACGATCTCGCGGAGTTGGGACTCGGTGCTCGCGTCAAACCGGGTGACCCCCATGTGGAAGGCATAGTCGCAGGCGCTGTTTCCCTCCGCCTTTTGCTTCCAAGTGTGGTAACCGGCGAGGGCATCCTCATTGCGGGAGGGACAGACCATCTCGATGAAAGTTGTGGTGCCCCCGATCAGCGCGGCCCTGCTTGCAGTGGCGTGCGTGTCCTTGGCAAAGGTGGCCATGAAGGGGAGATGAACGTGCACGTGGGGGTCGATGAAGCCAGGAAAGACGAGCTTTCCTGTTGCGTCGACGACCTGGCATTCCGGGGGCTGCTCCAGCCCTGTTCCTACGGCAGAGATTGTTTCGCCTTCGACGAGAATGTCGGCGTGGAATCGCGACTCCGCCGTGACGATCTCTCCCCCTTTGATCAACAACGCCATGCGAAAAACCTGACCTCTCCAAGTAGATTGTGATCGCTTCTAGTGAATGCGAATGCCGACCTTTTCGCGCCACGCCTTCATTGCTTCCCAGTCTTCGGTGACGGACGTGTGGTTCTGAGCCAGTTCGCTCCAGGTGACCGGTTGCCCTTGGGAAGGCACCTCAACCATCGCGATGCAGTTCTCGACGGGGCATACGTTATAGCAGAGGCGGCAACCCACGCAATCTTCCTCGCGAACGATGGGGTGAGGGCGGGTAGCGGTCGCTGCTGCTTTTCCGTTGGAGCGCTCGTCATAGGAGTGGGGAGGAACTACTGACCCGTCGCTGGAGACCAGATCAATGCATTGGTGCGCGGTATCGTTGCAGGCGACATAGCAGAGATTGCACTTGATACATTTCGCAGAGTCGATGCGGGCCACGGCCCGATAGGAGAGGTCGAATTGATTGAAATCGGAGACCCGGTGCAGGCTCTTGCCTACCACTTCGGCGATGGTCTTGAAGCCTTTGTCATCCATCCAGTTGGAAAGGCCATCGCAGAGGTCTTCGATGATGCGGAAGCCGTAGTGCATGACGGCGGTGCACACCTGCAGGCTTGAGGCGCCGAGAAGGAGGAACTCGGCGGCGTCTTTCCAGGTCGCGATGCCGCCCATTCCGGAGATTGGCAATCCGGACGCGGAGACGATGTCGTCGGTTCCGAGGGCAGCGAGCATGTTGAGCGCGATCGGTTTCACTGCCGGCCCAGCGTAGCCGCGTGCCCTCCTTTACCGGCAATATTCGGTGTGAGTTCGAGGGAATTAAGGTCGACGCCGACGATGGAGTTGACGGTGTTGATGAGGGAGAGGCCGTTCACGCCCGCCGCAACTCCGGCGCGTGCGGGGAGAGCTACGTTGGTCACATTGGGCGTGAGCTTCATGATCACGGGGATATGAGCGGCCTGCATGACCCAGCGCGAGATCTGTTCACAGTACTCAGGAACCTGTCCGACTGCAGCGCCCATGCCGCGCTCGCTCATGCCGTGCGGACACCCGTAGTTCAGCTCGATTCCATCAGCGCCCGTATCCTCGATTTTGCGAACGATGTCGTGCCAGGCCTCCGGCTTCGATTCAACCATGGCGGAGACGATGACAGCGCGATCGGGCCACGCGCGCTTCACTTCTGAGATCTCCCGCAGATTGGTTTCGAGCGGCCGATCCGAGATCAACTCAACGTTGTTGATCGCCAGCATGCGCTGGCTGCCGTAATGCCAGGCTCCATAGCGGTTGGAGACATTGAGTACGGGAGCGCCGATAGTCTTCCAGACAGCACCTCCCCAACCCGCTTCGAATGCCCGGTGGACCTGGGCTCCCGAATTTGTGGGCGGGGCGGAGGCCAGCCAGAAGGGATTCGGGGATTGAATTCCAGCGAAGGTCGTGCGAAGGTCGGCCATATCAGATTGCCTCGGAGCTGGCGGACGCAGGCTGGAGGCGGCGCCGGATCGTTGCGGCTGCGAGTTTACCGTCCTGTACTGCCATCACGGTCGAGGCTGCGCCCTTTGAGCGGATGCAGTCGCCGATTGCATACACGCCAGGAATGCTGGTTTCGAAGTTGCCATCGACTGCGATAAAACCATTCACGGTACGGACTCCAAAGAGGGATGCAATGGAGGGTTTCTGCTGACCCACGGCCTTGATGATCTGATCCGCTTCGAGGGTGAATTGCGAGCCGGCGATGACGACCGGGGCGGGCCGGCCTGATTGATCACGGGGACCCAACTCTACGCGCAGGCACTCGAGTCCCGCAGGCTGCCCTTGGTGAACCAAGACGCGAGAGGGCTGGCTCAGGAACCGGAATTCAATGCCTTCCCGGAGTGCAAACTCGTATTCGTGCCGGTAGCAGGTCATTTCGTCCTCCGAGCGCCGGTACACGATTGTGACATGTTCCGCTCCGAGCCGGCGGGCAATGGTGGCGCAATCGATGGCCGTATTCCCCGCTCCTATGACCAGGACGCGGGCCCCAATCTTCAGGGTGTCCAAGGAGGTCTTGCTTGCCTCAATGAATTCGAGCCCATCCATGATGGCCTGCTCGCCTTCGATATCCAGAGAAGGCGTGCGTCCCAGCCCCGTACTCAGGACAATGACGTCGAAGTCCCGTTGGAGTTCCGGCAAGGTGAGGTCGACCCCTACCTCCTTCTCGCAGATGATTTGAACCCCGAGCTTTTGAATCATGCCGACTTCATCCAAAGCAATCTCTACGGGCTCGCGGAGCCCAATGATTCCATAGGTAGAAAGCCCGCCGCCGAACGGCCGCTTTTCAAAGACAGTTACGGAGCAGCCGTTTCGCGCGAGTTCTCCGGCGCAGGACAAGCCGGCTGGACCTGCGCCGACGACCGCAACGCGCCCAGAAGCGGACGGGAGGTGCGTTTCAGGCATGATCCCGTGGGCGCTTGCATAGTCCATGACGTACCGCTGCAGACGCCCGATGGCAATGGGGTTATGGTCCGCGCCGAGGACACAGGCCCCTTCACATAGTTCCTGGACCGGGCAGACGCGGGCACAGGTGGCTCCGAGGAGGTTGGCAGCATAAATGACCTGCGCTGAGCCGCGCAGGTTCCCCGTGGCGACCTTCTTGATGAATCCGGGGATGTCGATGTGGGTCGGGCAGGCATGGGTACAGGGGGCGTCGTAGCAGTAGAGGCAGCGATCCGACTCGACCGCCGCGGCGTTCCCGGTGAGAGGCGGCAACGACTCTGAGAGAGGTCCAGCCGTCTCGCGCAAATGCGGGTCCATTCAGAAGGCTCCTTGGAACGGAGATGAAGGCGTTTTGCAGCGTCTCCCTGAAAACGATCAAGGGACGCTGCTTGTTGCGTGCTTTCGACGGACAGGAGCTTCCATTCTAGAGCAGTTCGGCAAGCGCCGAGCGCGCCCCGGCATTTGGTGCAGTATGACTGGTCCGGGATCGTGGGGAGCCCTATCGTGTACTCTCCCGGCGAAGAAATAGTGAATATGCGAGAGACGCCCGGACGAGGTCGAAGCAAGTTCCGCAGCACGACCGTAGATTCGTGAGGAGAGATTTCCTCCCAGCGCGCTTTCCCACACTTTCGTAACCCGAAGGTGGGAATGACACCTGCTCAGCCAACTGCTACAACTGAGCTCATAATCTCGAAGCACGTCTATGGAAACGGGCTCCGGAGGGGGAGTTCCCTCTTGTTAAGCACTCCCTTTCAGTTGAGCACAGTCGTCTGAATCGCACGAGGTGACGACGTTATGCGGCAGCCTGGCGGAAGAGAATCCGCAAATTGATCCCGGCTGGATTCTCAATAAAAGAAAGCGTTACGACAGAAATGAGTTGAATGGAAATGGGAGAGAGTCGCGAAAGACCAGGCGCAGTGAAGCGATTGTTTAATCTCCTGGTCATCTGTGCGGCAGGTTTTCTCTTCTTCCAACTCATCAGTATCCCGCTCGAATGGGAAAGACAGGCCGTTCTCGGCGGAATTGTGATTCTTATTGGCTTTATGGCCAATCGGGCTTCAGCCTCCCGCGTTGCCACTATTGCATTGATGTTGATCTCGATGACAGCTACCTTCCGCTACGGCTGGTGGCGTATCCACATGCTGGTGGTCTTCTTCGCGGATGGAGAGAATCGTCATGTCTCTCTGGACGCCGCATT
Organism: Acidobacteria bacterium AB60; assembly: GCA_008682415.1. Lineage (GTDB taxonomy): Bacteria > Acidobacteriota > Terriglobia > Terriglobales > Acidobacteriaceae > Telmatobacter. Next base: position 288,888 of record VANK01000002.1, read on the forward strand.
ACTCCTGCTTCTGATCTCTGCGGAAGTCTACACGATCGTGATCATGGTGCTGGGATACATGCAAACGGCGTGGCCTTTGCAGCGCAAGCCGATTCCCTTGCCCGCGGACGACACGGAGTGGCCCGCGGTCGACCTGCTAATCCCGACATACAACGAGCCCTTATCTCTGGTCCGCTACACGGCGCTGGCGGCGCTGAATATCGACTACCCGCCCGACAAGCTGCATGTCTACATACTCGACGATGGGACGCGCGAGGAGTTCAGCGAATTTGCCGCAGAAGCGGGAGTGGGTTACATCATTCGGAAGGATCACGGACATGCGAAGGCGGGGAACATCAACCATGCGCTCACGATGATGTCATCCCCATACGTGGCCATCTTCGACTGCGACCACGTACCGACCCGCAGCTTTCTGCAGATGACGGTGGGATGGATGCTAGCTGACGCACGACTTGGCATGCTGCAGACTCCGCACCATTTCTATTCTCCCGACCCTTTTGAGCGGAATCTGCAGCAGTACAAGACAATTCCCAACGAATCGCAACTTTTCTACGGGATCGTTCAGGACGGGAACGACTTCTGGAATGCTACGTTTTTTTGCGGCTCCTGCGCTCTCATCCGGCGATCCGCACTGGATGAAGTCGGCGGGATTGCGACGGAGACGGTCACGGAGGACGCTCACACCTCGCTTCGGATGCAACGAAGGGGCTATAACACGGCGTACATCAATATTCCGCAGGCAGCAGGCCTCGCCACAGAGAGTCTCGCCGCGCACGTGGGACAGCGCATCCGCTGGGCGCGGGGAATGATCCAGATTCTTCGCACGGAGAACCCTTTGTTCGGCAGCGGTCTGCGGCTATCGCAAAGACTTTGCTACTTCAACGCAATGATGCACTTCATGTACGCGGTGCCCCGACTCGTGTTTCTGCTGTCTCCGCTTGCGTTTTTATTGTTGGGCCGCACGATCATACCCGGTTACTGGGTGGCAATCCTCGCGTACGCGTTCCCGCACCTTATTTTGGCGAGCTTGACGAATTCGCGGGTCCAGGGCCGGCACCGTCACTCCTTCTGGAACGAGATCTACGAGTCCGTTCTCGCACCCTATATTCTCGCTCCGACGCTGCTGGCCCTCATCAATCCCAAGCTCGGCAAGTTCAATGTGACGAGCAAGGGCAGCACGCTGGACAAAACACAGTTCGACAAGAAGATCGCCACTCCGACGCGGTGGATGCTGGGATTGAACTTCTGCGGACTGCTTGCTGTCCCCTATCGCCTATTCGTGACCGACCCTCAGCATCCGGGCGCGGTGGTGATGAATATGGTGTGGGTGATTTTCAATATAGTCATTCTTGGCGTGGCAGCCGCAGTCGCTTTGGAACAGAAGCAGAGGCGCGGGTCGGTTCGTATTGGGGCCGCTCTGCCGATTCAAATCACCGCTGCAGGGGGCCGGCGATACGAAACGTTGACTGTCGATATGTCCGTGGGCGGTGCCTCGATCAAGTATCCCAAAAGCGCCAAGATCGAAAAGGATGACGTCGTTAAGGTGGCCTTTCCCACAAACACCGGCAGCGATGAGATAACCGCTCGCGTTGTGGGGGCAGACAGCGAACTCCTGCGAATCGCGTTTCAGCTGAATACGATCTCTGAGCAGGAGGTGCTCACACGCGCTCTTTATTCTCGCGCGGATGCATGGATCGAATCGGCGAATCTCAAGGAGGTCGACCGACCGCTGGTGAGCCTCGGAAGGGTGATCGTACTCTCCACCTTCGGTATTCGACAGGTTCTGCGGAGCCTCATTCCCGACCGAAAGCGATCAGCCAGAGCGGGTCAGGTAAAGACAGCGGGGATCGTCCTTGCTCTCGTGTTTTTGGGGAACTCCGCCCCGGCACCTGCTGCACAACAGGAAATCAACCCGCCTGCGGAGCCGGGAAATACTCAGATCACAAGTCTCAAGGATATGGGGATCAATGGGGCCCTTGAGATGCGCGGGCCTCGTTCCTATTCCGAGGTGCATTTCACGCTGGCCCATCAACTCGTCCCGAAGGAAGGAGTCCTTCATCTCGCGTATTCGCTCGATCCTGCCGTCGATGCGGCGTCGACGTCTTTGCACGTTTTTCTGAACGGAACCGACATCGGAACGCCGCCCCTGACCACATCGCCTGGCGGCGGGGGAATGGCACGGATCGATCTACCAGTCTCAGGTTGGCTGTTGGTGAGAAGCAATGCCCTGGCATTCGAGTTCAAAGGCAGCCGGGGGATGACTACTGAAGAGAGCGCACGGTCACGCACACTATGCCGCATCTTCGGCTCCACCACGTTTGAAGTGACCGGGGAATGGCTGCGACTGGGCAGCGACCTGGGGCAGCTTCCGCTGCCGATCTTTGACAACGAGCTTCAGACCTCCACGACCGTTCCGTTTGTCTTTTTGACACCGCCGACTCCAGTGATGCTTGAAGCGGCTGGAGTACTGGCGTCATGGCTGGGTCTCCTGAGCGGATCGGCGCCGGTTCGCTTCGTCGTTTCATCTACGGATATCCCGCCCGGAAATGTCATTATCCTATCGAGCAACCGATCGGATCTTCCAGCCACACTGCAGGTTCCAGCCGGCACTGGAGAAGTGCTTGCACTCAGGACGAATCCTGTCGATTCGAGCGGAAGCGCATTGATCTTGAGCGGTGAGGACGCCGACGGTGTCCTGCGTATGGCGCAGGCTGTTGCGCTCATGCCAAGGAGTAGCCCAGGCCAACCGGCGCGAGTATCTGTCTTTTCTGGCGACACGGTAGAGTCCCCAGCATTGGTGATGCCCCCGAAGCGCCAGGAGGATGACGCACCGCGATGGCTGCCGGTGCGGAACGATGCACCGTTGACGAATTGCCAGGAATCCGCACTCCAGACCGACGGCTCTTCACCGATTCCGGTCTATTTCCACACCCCGCCTGACTTGTTCTACGGAGAAAAGGAGTGGGTACGCCTAAAGCTTAAGTATCGCTATGATGCTCAGCTAGTGGCGGCGGGGTCTGCGTTGCGAGTCACCCTGAACGGTACGCTGATTAAGGAAATCCCGCTTCCGCCCGGATCCGGCCCTGTTGACGGCGAACGTATGGTTCTGATGCCGGTTAGAGAGATGCGGCCCTTCGGAAATACGGCATTATTCAGCTTTGATTTCGTGCCCGCGAACCGGGACTGGGGCTCCAGCCCACGGCTGTCCGGCGAAATACTGTGCCAATCAACGCTGGACCTCCACACTCTGTCCCGTTGGGCCGAGATGCCCAATCTGCAGTTGTTTGCGAATGCTGGTTTTCCCTTTACCCAATTTGCCGATCTATCCCATACGGTTGTTGTGATGCCGGCGAAACCCAGTGCTTCGGAGATCTCTCTCTATCTGCGTCTCATGAGCTACTTCGGCTTGCAGACGGGATATCCGTCGCTCGGCGTCACTGTCACGGGACCGGGCAGCACGATTGCACCGGATCGCGATTACCTCGTGTTGGGGACGATGGCAGATCAACCCGGATTTCAGTCGCTGGGAGCCCTTCTGCCAGCGGAATTCGATGGCGTGAGCCTCAGAATGAAACCTGTCAACGGGCTCAAGGCTAATTTGGCGTTCGTTCAGAAGATCACCGCGCGCAAGTTCCCATTGTTGTTTGGCGAGACAGTTTCGGATTTCAATCCAGCTGCGGTGGGAACCAGCGCGGATGCGGTGATCCAGGAGATCCGCTCACCGGCATCTCGCGATCGCTCCATCGTGACGATTGTTCTTAGCCAAGAGTCGGCGGCGAACGAAGTCTCCGATTTGCTGCTAGACTCATCCCGGTCTTCAGAGATGGCTGGTGGGCTGGTGACCGTACGTAATTCGACCTTCAGTTCGTTCCAGACCAGCGCCGAAGCCTATCATCTGGGCGAGGTATCCTGGTTTGCCCTCGTGCGGAAGTACGCTGTACGGTATTACCTGCTCCTGCTGGTTTTGTTGGTCTCCATTCACTTTCTTTGCGCCCGAATCGTTTATGGCTGGATGCGTCGCCATGCGAGAGAAAGACTGATGGCGAGCGAGGACGACGAGGTTGGAGAAAGTTCTACGCCATAATCTCGTACGCCGAAGGCTTGCTCTTTCAGCGAATTAGTTGCCAGGGTTCTGGCGCAAGTAGCTGATGATATCTCTCCGCGATTGAGGATTAGGAACTGAGAAGTCCATGGCGTTTCCGGGCACAAAGGCATCTGGATCGCTCAGCCATCGATCCAAGGCCGCCTCATCCCACACGAAGCGCACCTTTTTCAAAGCATCGGAGTAGGCAAATCCAGCTGCGATTCCTACGCTGCGTCCATACACGCCCTGTAACGTTGGACCCTCATGATTCTGCGAGAGGGAATGGCAGCCCGTGCACTGCTTGTTGAAGAGCTCCTTCCCATGAGCCGGATCAGCTGACCCGACCTGAACCATAACCGGAGCCCGATCTACATTGCTCGTCAGAGTACGGAACACCTGCAGGTCAGAATCCGTGATGCGGGAACCCCAATGAACGAGCCGGTATTGCAAGGGTGGCATCTCTCCCGAATTGGTTTCATGAACGATCTTGGCGAGGAGAACTCTCTGCTCTTCTGCCGGGTAAGAACTCCATGCAGACAGGTCCATCGAGGATCTCGCCCGAACAATGTCCCTCTCCATCAACCATGAGACGGGGGCGAAGTGTCCATAAAGAGGGGCCCGGGTGTGGTTGGAGTGGCAGTCCGCGCACTTCTGAATCAGGATCGACTGCACAGGCGACGGTAGCTGTGACCCGATCCGATCACTTCCGTTGTTGGATTCATACATCCGCGCATTGCCAAAAGGGTGGTAAGCGCCCAAAGTGATCGAGAGAACCAAAGCAACCGCGCAGCTGAGCAAAACCAGTGGACCTCGACTCACCCCTGTTCCTCCAATGAGGAATCGACCACGGCAAGATGCGTCTTGCGTCCGACGTACCGGACCTCCGTGACGCCGAGAACGCTTTTCAGCTTGCCCGCTGGGACGACCATTGGACCGGCGTGCGGTGCCGTTCCTGGCGCAGGCTGGGGAAAGGCGGTGGAGCAAGCTGTGTGGAAGGTGACGCCTCCTTCGACTTTCTGCACGACTTGATGGATATGTCCGTTGAGTACAGTCACTGATCCAAATTTCTTCAAGCTCGTGAGAGCTTCCGCCGCGTCGGGAGTGCCCCATCCCCATTCCGGGTAGACCATCCACAGGGGGATGTGAGCGAAGACCACAATCGGCGTGGAGGAGGATTGTGCCGCAAGATCTCCCTTCAACCACTTGAGTTGCTCGTCGCCGAGCTTGCCCATTGCGTCTACCTGCTGGCAGTTGTTGAGGCCGATGAAATGCACCCCTTTGTGGGTGAAGCTATACCAACCCTTGCCCTGGGTTCCTTTGCCGAGGCGACCCAGGTAGGCAGCGCCGTCGTCCGTAGCAATATCGTGCTCGCCGGGCACATAGAAGGTTTCGCCGGCCTTGGTCTGCTTGATCATTTCCAGCGCGGTGTCGAACTCCGCAGGCTTCGAGGCGTGCGTGATGTCTCCCGTATGCAACAGTAAGTCGGGAGGACTGGCGAGAGCGTTGATCTTATCGATCGCAACCTTCAACGTACCGGTGACATCCTGGTTGGCAGGTTTGTTGAAACCGATATGACTGTCACTGATCTGAACGAAACTGAATCCGGATCCGGCGTCCGCTTTCCCTGTTGCTGCGAAGAGCTTCGAGGTGGGGACCCCTCCCGCCATGGTCCACAGCAGACCGGTTCCAGCCCAGGCCATGCAGCTTAAAAAGTTGCGCCGATCGATCCCATCGTGAACGCCACAATCTTCCCGGCCGGCTGGAGATACTTGCCCGTTGGATTGGTGGTACGCGTCGCCCCTACTTTGCGTATCCTTCATGTTGTCGATCCTCCGGGGGTGTAAACCGGCCCGGAGCTGATTTATTCCAAGGCAGCGGAATAAACTGGGTAGCTCGGTAGTTTGCATCTTCGAAGGAAGAGGACGGACTCGTCAGATGGCGCTGTTGTCATGGAAGAGAACCGCCCGCGAGAACGCCGAATCGTCAGCGTTCGAGGACTTGGCGTTGCCACTCGTGCCGGCGCTGTACAACCTCGCGCACTGGCTCACGCGGAACGAGGGTGATGCGGAGGATCTTGTGCAGGAGAGTCTGCTGAAGGCACTTCGCGGATTTAGCTCGTTTCAGACCGGGACAAATTTCAAAGCATGGATCTTCCGCATCCTTCGTAACACATACCTCACTTCGCGATCCGGACTCGCCGCGATGCGAACGGTGGCACTTGAGGACGAGCTGAGGGGCCGAGATGATTCCTTGCCCGCTGCTCCTCCGGAGGGTGTCATCGATCGCCATACACCTGAAGTGAATCTGATCCGGTTGAACGATGCCGCAGCTCTCTACCGCGGGATGGAAAAGCTCCCACCACCGCTGCTCGAAGTGATTTTGCTCTGCGACCTGGAGGGGATGAAATATCGGGAGATTGCAACCGTGCTTGAGATCCCGATTGGGACCGTGATGTCTCGCATTTCTCGAGCGCGCGCGGAATTGCGAGGCGTACTGCACACCGAATTTGGTTTGAACAGGGGGACACGATGAGCAATCATCTCTCGGAAAACATCCTTAGCGGCCTCGCAGACGGCGAGCTTTCCCCCGAGCAATTGGCTGCCGCTCAAGCGCATTTGGACTCGTGCTGTGCCTGCACCTCGAATGCTCTGGGTCAGGCATTGCTCAAGGTTTCTCTTGCCAAATCCGGACAGCGATACTCCCCGTCCCCGGAATTTACGGAGAGACTTAGACAGGAGATTTCAGAAGAGACACGGAGACCGGCGACGCCAGTCAAGGAAGCTTCTACCCAAAGGCCCTCGTGGACCGCTGGACTTGCCGTAGCAGGATGGGCATTTGCCCTGGTTCTCCTGATTGCCGGCCTGATCGCGGTTCAGCGGAACTCTGTCTTCTGGGGCGGAGCGGCTGCGAATCGGACAGCCCTGGTTGCGGAGATGTTCGACTTGCATATCGCGGCTCTTGCGGAAGGGTCGACTTTGCAGGTTTTGTCGTCGGATCGCCATACGGTCAAGCCCTGGTTTCAGGGAAGGATTCCGTTCACGTTCAATCTTCCAGAACAACTGCCTTCCGACGAGAAGCTTGACGGCGCAAATCTCGTCTACGCAGAGGGAAAGCCAGTCGCACAGCTAATTTACAGCATCGGCCACCACAAGGTGTCAGTCTTCCTTGCACAGGGAGGGGGCGCAGGCACAACCGGCCCGAGTACGCAGGCGCGATCGGGGTTCAGCGTAAGCAGGTTTACTACAAACGGGCTCGAGGGAATCGCGATCAGTGACATAGATCCGGCACGGCTCACTAGCTTGGTTGAGCTTATTGATCACGCCCAAGCAGGCACTCAAAATTAAGCGGCTTAGTCGGTGGGTCCGAGAGATGCCCGGTAGCGGAGCGTATTGCCCTAGTGCCATGGATTTGCGTTAGCGGGCATCCATGTAAGGGAGGCGCTCAGGCAAATCGAATTCAGAACAAGCTTACTTGTTGGCTGGAGGTCTCGACCGGAGGAGCGATCCGGCTAGGTTCATGGTGACGGCGGGGTGCTGGTTGACGTAAGGAAGGATTACTCGGGTGGGACTCCTTCCCATCCGCCGTTGAGAAGATGAAGGAACGGCCTGGCAACGCGTGTGTCCGCTCACCTGGGACTATCACCCCGACCAGATTCAGCGGGTCAGCGCCGGCGATTGCAATCTCATGATCATCGGACTGATCCTTCGCGAGGCGAAGACTCTCGAGCACCTCAGGAAGCGCGAATTGCTCTCCCGCAAATCCGGTAACGAATCGGCCGCCGCGCACTTCACCTCGATCTTCAAGCCGGCGGAGCATCCGCAAAAGTAGCGTCCATCCAGGGATATTCGACTCGAGCACGAGAAGATCTCGAAAGACTACTCCGTAGCGGGCAAGGAGCATGCGCGCGGCGGATTCGATCGCCTCGTCTTCGGCTCGAGCACGTTCCAACGTATCTTGAGGCTGTGGTTCGTTCGATCGCAGGAGAGACCATCGGCCTGAGGCGCTGCGTGCCTTCTTATAGGAATCAGACGTTCTTTGGCGGCGGGCCGGGTCGAGCATGGCGCGTAGCTGGTCATATCCATCCGCTGCGGCGACTCCGGCTGCCGCAAGCTCCCAAAGGGCATGATGGACCTCGACCGAGCTGAGATTGAGAAGCCGTTGAACGTCTTCGGCAAAGCATGCCCCTCGCTGTTTGAGCAGTTCCAAGGCCTTCAGCGCGTTCGGAGTGAGTGTCCGCGCAAGCGACGCTTCGTTCGCCTCGCGGTTCTTCAATGCGTAATGGAGCCAGGTTGCCGATCCGCGCAGGTAGAAGGTGATGGGAGCCGCCTGGCTGGGAACCACCCGGTGGGGGCCGTCAGAGTCCGGCGTTGTGAATGCGGGGTGAGGCGATAGCCGTCCCCACGCAACCAGGCCTGCAAGGCAAAGATGATCAAGCCAGCGTGGATCGTAGCCCGCCACGCGTGATGGGAGAATTGACTGCTCCCACTCGATCGCGGGAGCTTCGAAGCCTTCTAGCCGGCCAAGAGCCTCCAGGAGGCCGTCCTCTCCCGTCAGCTGCATCCGGGGTGCAAGGTGTTGCCATCTGAGGAGCCACCGCATGAACGTATGCGGTGAGACTGGCTCCACCTGTTTCCGTACGATTCCGATGGTGAGCTTGTGAATTCGCTGCAGGATGCGCCGTTCGCACCATTCAACATCGAAGTCATCTTCTGGGTGAGCGTTCTCGAATGTCCCTCGCATCAGGAGACCCTGAACTTCGAGCGCGATGAACTGCTGCCATACCAAGGCTGGATCGAGTGACAGATCAGCGGCCAGCTGACGCGCAGTCACGGGGCCGAGGATCTGAATCCAGCCTTGCACGCATCTGCGCAGCGCCTCCTCTCGTGCAGAGAGAATGCTCGGACCTTCTCCCCAGAGTGAGAGCGCGGATTCGACCCTTTCGGTGGCGACCCAACATTGCGATGTCCCGCAGGCCATCGTGCGTGCTCGTCCGTCAGAGAGAAGACGTTCGTAAAACCCGCTCCAGTGCGCATCTCCCTTCTCCAGAGCGAAGGCAACGGGCATGACAATAACGCTCATCAGCAGATCGTGCAGTTCGTGATGATCACGAACATCGGGCCGGCATTCCGCGCGCACCGTGGCGATGGCCTGCGGTTCAAGGCCGCCGGGACGCTCGAGAACACTGGAAGGAATGCCGGATTTGAGCGAGACGGCTCGGGCACGGCGTTCCTCGAGTCCCGCCTCATCCAGGAAGGCATAGGGATTCGCGTTGAGGAGCTCATGAGCAAACTGCGAGGGAACGGGCGTGTCGATCGCGAGGCATTGGATCGTACCGTCCTGGATGCCTCGCAGGACGCTGATAAGGCCGTCGAGGTCCATTGCTTCGTGTAGCACATCGCGCATGACCTCGCGAACCAACGGATGGTCTGGAATCTGGATGTCGCCCTCAATGTTTTCGAAACACGCGGCAGCTTGGGGGAAGACGCTCGCGAGGAGGTCTTCGGAGCGCGTGCGCTGGACCTGCGGTGCGATACGCTTTCCCTTCGCGTTTCTCAGTAACTGCAGGCTTCGGCCTGCGGCCCAGCGCCAGCGAGTCTTGAACACAGGTGCGGCGAGGGATGCCTGCTCAAGCAACTCCTTAACCGTGACTTCAGTCAGGAACTGAAAGACATCAGAGAGGGGGAAGCTATGCTGCTCGGCGAGGGAGATGTTGATCCCGTTATCCGTGGCGGCGGCTTGCAACTCGAAGTTGAAGCCACGACAGAAGCGCTTTCGCAGCGCGAGACCCCATGCCTTGTTGATACGGCCGCCGAACGGAGCATGCAAGATCAGCTGCATGCCGCCCCCCTCGTCAAAGAAACGCTCGGCGACTATGGTGGTCTTGGTCGGGACCGCGCCAAGCACGGCCCGCCCGGTGACTATGTATGAGACTAGTTGCTGGGCGGCCCAGGTGCAGACTTTGCATTCAGCCATAAGCCACGCCATGGTGGACGAGACTTCAGGGTGCGCCAGCGAAATGCACTGTGGCAAGATGGTCTGGGTTCGAGAGGAAATTTCGCGACGCAATTGGCATACGCCATCAGACAGCTCGTCGGTGCGCAATGGCGCCTCGCCGGTCCAGAAGGGAACGCTGGCCGGCGCCCCATGGGCATCCTCGACGTGCACTTTGCCTGCTGGATCGATGCGTTGAACCCGCCAGCTGGAGTTGCCCAGCAGAATCACGTCGCCGGGGCTCGAGTCGACCGCGAAATGCTCGTCAAGCGTGGCTATTTGTAGCCCCTCCGGTTCGAGAATCACATTGAACAGTGCAGTATCGGGGATGGCCCCTCCGTTGGCAATCGCGATCATGCGAGCGCCGCGCCGGGCGTGAAGCTGGCCGTGAACTCCGTCGTGCAGAAGATATGCGCCATAGCGACCGCGGGTTGACTCAATCCCGTTGCTGAGAATCGCGATCACCTCTTCGAACTGTTCTCGCGTGAGTTCGCGATAGGGGTAAGCACGACGAACAACTTCGAACAGCGAGTCCTTCTCCCAGGGCTCGGCTCCGCACATGGCGACGATCTGCTGCATGAGCACGTCGATGGGCTGCGAAGGCACCTCGAGTCGATCGAGTTCACCGGCGTACATTTTGCGGACCAGAGCGGCCTGCTCGAGCAGGTCATCTCTCGTGGTGGCAAAGAGCCGTCCTTTAGGGATCGCTCCGCGCCAATGGCCGGCGCGTCCAACGCGCTGTAGCGCCATTGAGACCGCGCGCGTGCTGCTGATTTGACAGACAAGATCGACGTTTCCGATATCGATTCCGAGTTCAAGCGAAGCAGTGGCGACGAGAATCTTGATCTCACCGCGCTTCAGCCGCCGTTCGGCATCGAGGCGAAGGGCACGGGAGAGAGAGCCATGATGTGCGCCAACATTCTCTTTTCCAAGGCGCTCGGCGAGCGCAAAGGAAACCCGCTCGACGAGTTTGCGCGTGTTGACGAAGACGAGGGTGGATCGATGCTCCTCCGTCATCTTCGCGAGCTTGTCAAAGATTTCCTCCCACATAGCGTGGGAGGTTACCGAGTTCAATTCGGCGGTGGGAACCTCGATGGCAAGATCCATCTCCCGTCTTTGGCCCACTTGGATTGTGGTGGCGGGCTCGCCAGCAGAACGGCTGCCGGTGAGAAAGTCGGCAACCAATTCAATGGGATTCTGCGTGGCCGATAGACCTATGCGCTGAGGCGGCGTCATGAGCCCGGTGATCAACGCCCCAGGAGAAAGTCGATTCTCTCCGCAGTTCAGCGCATCCAGGCGCTCCAGGGATAGGGCGAGGTGAGCCCCGCGCTTGTCGTCTGCCACAGCATGGATTTCGTCCACGATGACCGTTTCGACGCGATTCAGGTGCTCGCGGCTGCGCCTCGACGTGAGCAGAATGTAGAGGGACTCCGGTGTGGTGACCAGAATGTGCGGCGGGTTGCGCAGCATAGCCGCGCGCTCTCTCTGCGACGTGTCGCCGGTGCGCACCGCCGTGCGAATGTCGAGTTGGAGGTAACCGCGGTTAAGACCAAGCTGCTGAATCTCGCTTAGAGGTTCTTCCAAATTCTTCTGAATGTCGTTCGACAGTGCCTTGAGAGGCGAAACATAGACCACCTGGGTCGTTGGCGCGAGAGTCCCATCGAGCGCCCGGCGGACGAGTCGGTCAATGCACACCAAAAACGCGGCAAGGGTTTTACCGGAGCCCGTGGGGGCGGAGATGAGGGTCGGTCTGCCTTGGAGAATGCAGGGCCAGCCGCGCAGCTGCGGTTCGGTTGGAGTACCGAACCGCGTGACGAACCATTCCGCAACGATGGGGTGAGCCCAGGCAAGCTCGGCGGGGAAGGCCATGAGCGATTCTAGCCCATTCGCCTTTTCTTTGCTCAGCGCGGAGTCAATGAGCAGTCGCCGCTATCTGGTTTTCCGCGGCTCCCTTCTGAAGGGCCACCGCAAGGTCCTCAGGGTTAAAGCCGAATGGACCCGGCTTGCTCTTGTAGAGCACGCGTCCGCCAGGGGCGATCAGATACAGGCGATCAGGCCAGCCGGTGTAGGCTGCCTCGACCTGATTGTCCAACGCATCCACGAGCGCCGGGAATCTGATACCGAGCTTGCGAACGCACGCTCCGGCCACGCTGAATCGCTCGCCTTCATTTTTTGGACTGGCGAAGAGGACGTGGTCGCGAACGTTCGATTGCATCTCCCACACGTCAGTTGGATGCGCTTCAAGGATGTAGACAGCGTAGAACGAGACCTTGTCCTTGTACTGCTCGGCCAGTTTGTTCAGGGCGGGAACCTCCCGCCGAAATGGCGGTCAGGTATAGCTCCCGAAGACGAGAACGACGGGCTTGCCGGCCCAAAGAGACGCAAGCTGCACCGGAGTCTTCGTATCCAGGGTCTTGACCGCAAAGTCGGGAGCCTGATCCCCGGGGTTTACGTGGCCAAACCGAGCCTGCGTCCACATCGTTTCGAATGGGAAGAGGAAGTACGCCGGCATGGGCATGTGCATCATCACGTGCCCGAAGACCTCGGGAGGCTGATGCATGGCCCAGTCAATATAGGCTACGAACGCCATCCAGGCCACGACGAGCACCCCGCCTATGCTCAGCGCCCACCGCCGGTTCGTCGGTTTCATTTTCAACCGCATCGCTACCGGCCTCCTTTCATTTCGTCATCTCATTCAACTCGAGATAGCGCTGTGGCGGTACACCGAAAGCATCAGCCACGCGATTAAAGAACGCGAACATGGCAGTGATATAAACGGCTTCGGCGATCTGTGGCTCCGTCCAGCCCAATTCCCGCAAATTCTGCACATCATCGGCCGTGGTGCGATAAGCGGCCTCTGTTACCTTCCCAACATATTCGAGAAGAGCTCGCTCCGCAGGCGACAGGCCCGCCTCTTCAAGCTTGCCCTCAACCAGTCCCTGCACTGTTGTTTCATTGGCTCCCTGAACACGCAGGAAGTAGGCGTGCGAGTCCAGTCAATAGGGGCACCGATTCAGGTAGGAAACCCAGCTCGCGATGGCTTCTTTCTGCCGCCGCGTAAGGTGCCCTTCTGAGAAATGAACCGTGTCGCCGAACCTGAGAACCTCCCGCAGGAAATCCGGGCGGTGACTGAAGCACTTGAGAATCCCAGGAAGCTTTTGCCGGCCTGACTTGAGGCGCCACTCATCGTACACTGCGGCGACGTCACCAGTCGCATCGGCGTCCTCAATGATCTTGATTTTGGTTTCAGGGTGAGGCTCGGCTTCGAACGACATGTGTTTGGCAGGACTATAGCATGTCCGCTAGAGGAGCAAACCATACTTTTGGTGGAGGTAAACGATCTGGTCGGGTTGAAACTTGAGTCAGAGAACGATGCGGCGGTCGCCCTCTCTCCGAGTTATACGCTCGTAGTCCAGGTATTCAAGCAGAGGGATAGCGTATTTTCGACTGACGCCTGCAAGTTGCTTGAATTGTGAGACGTCAAGGCTCTGCCCTCGCATCCGCTGGATCTTGCCTTTCAAATTCAGGAGAGCGTCCTGATGCATGAAGAGAGAATCGCTACCCAGGCGCACCAGCTTCCTTTCACGAAGCAGGACGGTGACCAATTTTCGAAATTGTGTCAGGTCGATGGCCAGAGTGGATGCCAAATCGGCCGGCGTAGGCGCCTCGAGGCCAGCCAACTGATACGCGCGAGCGATCTGTGCGAGTTTGTTGTCATCGACCGATGAACGTGGTGGCGGGCCTTTCGCTGGGAGCAGGCGGTCCTCCACTACTCGCAACTTCTCACTTCGCTCAAGATACTCGATCGCTGCATCGGTAACCTCTGGCTTCAGAGCCGCCTTGCTCTTGAGAACGGATCGCTTAAATTCTCCGTGGGCGAACAGCTTCTCCAGTTCCTTCTGGACGAGGGCAGATGCCGTGATCATCGCCTCACGAGACAAGAAGAGATCGCTTTTGAGTGAATGAATCTCTCCGCTCAAATGCATCTCCTGGAGACGATCTCTGACGAAGGCGACGGTGAAGCCGGTTTCTATGGATAAATTTCGGCTGGTAGTCCCCTCCAGCCCTCGCCGCCCCACACGTAGTGAGAAGGTATTTTCCAGGGCTATATGCCTCATTTGCTCCAGCCAATCCTCAGTCGTCTTCTTCCTTAACCGCTGAATAGGGTGAGCGTCCAGGACACGGCCTCCTCCTATCGTTGAGATCGGTGAACCTTGTCGCAACACGAAGCGATCGCCAGGCAACAATACGACCGGGTGAGAAAGGCGCAGACGTGCCAGCCGATGACTCCCCGGCAAAATGGGTTGGTAGCCGTATAGGGAAACGTTCGCCATGCACTCGGTTGCAAATGCGTGGAAGTGGGCGCGCATACCGTGCTTCAATGGGGGCGCGCTCTCCAGGAGGGCGATCTCCACGTCTACCGCATCCACAGCACTGATCGTGTCTGGGGCCACGAGTGTGTCCCCTCGTTGCAAAAGATCGGCATCGACACGATTGAGATTTAGCGCGACGCGAGTTGGTGCTGTTGCACGCTCGGCAACTTGACCGTGCACCTGAATATTACGGACCTTGGCCAGTCGAGCCCCAGGTTCAACAATCAGTTCCTTCCCAATCGGCACGACGCCGGAGATCAGCGTACCTGTGATGACTGTCCCAAACCCCTTTACCGCGAATGAACGATCGATAGGAAGCCGCAACAAAGACTCGCTTTTGGGGTGCGGCAGGCGTGCCGCCAGTTCGGTGAGCTGCTGTCGAATCTGATCCAGTCCCTCGCCCGTGAATGCGCTCACTGAGATGATCGGCTCGGTGGCGAGGAATGTGGAGGCGAGGAATTTGCTCACCGAAGATCGAGTCTCATTGAGCCTGCTCGCGTCAACCGCATCGATCTTGGAAAGCACCGTCAATCCATGTTGAACGCCCAGTAGTGAGCAGATTGCGAGGTGCTCTTCGGTCTGGGGCTTTACTCCTTCTTCGGCCGAGATGACCAATATCACAGCATCGATTCCGCCAGCGCCTGCCAGCATGTTGCGAACGAAGCGCGCATGCCCCGGAACATCAATAAAGCTTATCCGCAGCTGAGATCGGTCGTGATCTGGCAACACCAGGGATGCGAAGCCTAGATCGATAGTGATCCCACGCTTCTTTTCTTCGGGTAGACGATCAGTTTCGACTCCGGTGAGAGCACGGATGAGCGCGGTCTTGCCGTGATCGATATGCCCGGCCGTACCAACGACAAGCGTTTGTTGCGCCGCGTTCGGGCGCGCTTGATAGGGAAGAATATCAGCCATTTCGCCCCGGAGGAAGATTGCGGGGTTCTTCGGCAGCTATCCGGCGCAGCTCGCGCGCCAGGTAGGAATCTGAGGCAGGATCCACCGTGCGCAGGTCCAACAGCACCCGACCGCCCTCGATGCGGCCGATGACGGGAGGATCAAGACCGCGCAAGACGCGCACGAGTTCATCTGAATTGAGACCGCAGTGTTTCAAGGAGATAGCGCAACTCCTCACCCGCGCGGTGGGTGCAGTACCCCCTCCGAGCACGCTCGCTACTTCAACCACCTCGGCTGTCAAATCCTGTTTCGAAACCTGTTCCGTGATCCCGAGACAACGACGGCCAATCTCTTCGACACTTGTGGCTAGCATCTTCAAAACGGGCAATCCGCTCGCGTTCTCCAGGTACTGATGCAATGTCGCTTCGAGCGCAGCATAGCCAAGCTTATCAACCCGATAGGTACGGAAAAGAGGGTTCTGGCGGATTCGGTCAATCATGGGCTGCGTGCCTAAAAGGATCCCGCACTGGGGGCCGCCGAACAGTTTATCTCCGCTTGCCGCGATAAGATCACACTGCGCTCGGATGCTGCTGACGATCGTAGACTCACCCGAGATTCCGTACGAATCAAGGCTCTCGACGAGGCCGGTGCCCTGATCGTGGAATACGGGCACGTTGAGTCGCCTTCCGAGCTCCATCAGGCCTTCCAAGCCGGGCCGCTCAACAAACCCCTGCATGCTGAAATTGGATTGATGCACACGCAGGATCAGAGCTGAGTTTGGTGTGATCGCCCGCTCATAATCAGCAATGCGCGTGCGATTCGTGGTTCCCACTTCCCTGAGAACGGCTCCGGACGCCTGGAGAATCTCAGGAATTCGAAAGCCTCCCCCAATTTCGACGAGTTCACCCCGCGATACAAGAACTTCTTGCCCTTTGGCAAGCGCATGGAGTGCCAAGAAAGCGGCCGCAGCACAATTATTAACAATGAGAGCGCGATACGTCTCGCCAAGACGACCAACTCCCGCCTTGGACTGCAGTACGTCTAGCAGCAGGGACTCTGTGTGAATGTCGCGCTTGCCGCGGGCTCCTGTTTCAAGATCGAATTCGAGGTTGCAGTACCCGCAGGCGATGTCAGTCACATGCTGCATGGCCTCGCGGCTAAGAAGTGCTCGCCCAAGATTGGTGTGAAGCAGAACTCCAGTTGCGTTGATGACGGGGCGGAGAGAATAGAGCCTTTGCTTCCGGAGTTCCTTCTCAATGGCAGAGGGAAGTTCGGCGATACGATTTTTCAGGCCGTCACGCGAGTGGTTGCCGAGTGCGATCTCCATTCGGAGTACTTCAAGGTGAGTGCGGCACGCCTGCACGATTTGGCCCCGTGCGTAAGATCGAAGCAAAATCTGTATCGGCTCAGCGATCAGCAATTCGTGGACAGAGGGCAGCTCACGGAAAAGATGCGCCAGGCTATCCGAGACAGGTTCGGGAGCTTGCTCCATCATCGATGCGCTCCATCTGCTCAACGGAGGATAATCCGCGGTTCCCCATCGAGAACGGTTCCGATTCGGACCGCCCCTAATCCGGCCTCGAGCAAAGAGGCAAGAATTGCAGTTGAAGCCGCCTCGGATACGCTAAGCAAAAGACCACCAGAAGTTTGAGGGTCGAACATAAGGGTATAGATCTCCTCGGAGATCTTGGCCGAGGGATCCACGCAGACGAGGCACTCGGCGTACTCTCGGTTCGATAGCAGGCCCCCCGGAATGGTTCCCAGGGCAATGGCATCGAGCGCGCCCGCCAAACGCGGCACCTTTTCCGTCTCGATCTCCAGGGCTACACGGCTGGCGAGCGCGACCTCGCGCCCATGACCCATAAGGCCGAAGCCGGTGATGTCGGTCATGCCGTGTACTCCCTCATGGGCAGAAGCGGCAGTCGCGGCCGTCAGATTGAGTGCAGTCATCGATTGGACAGCCGCATCAACCCAGCTCTCTTGGGCCTTGCCGAGCTTTAGCGCCGTTGTGATCACTCCTGTCCCTAGAGGCTTGGTCAACAACAGAGCGTCGCCGGGACGGGCACCCGCGTTTGTATAGACTCTTTGGGGATCGATCAGGCCGGTGACCGCATAGCCGAACTTCATCTCCGGGTCCCGAACACTATGGCCCCCGACGATGGTACATCCGGCCTCCCTCATCTTTTCCAGTCCACCGCGCAGTGTCTGCCCCAGAACGTCCAGATCTCCGTCCTGGGGATAACAGACAATCGCGAGCGAAGTGAGGGGTCGGCCACCCATTGCATAAACATCGCTCAACGCATTCGCCGCCGCGATCTGGCCGAACGTAAACGGATCGTCCACCATGGGAGTAAAGAAATCAACGGTTTGGACGACCGCGAGATGATCGCTGATTCGGTAGACGCCGGCGTCGTCGGACTGATCGAACCCCACCAGGAGATTTGGGTCGATTTGCTGCGGAAGCCGGTCTAGAACCGCCCGTAACGAACCTGGAGCAAGTTTGCTCGCGCATCCTCCAGCCTTCACGTGTTGCGTCAATCGCATAGAATTCATCCGGCAACAGGCATTCGCTTTGCTCCCTCAGGTGAAGGCGAACGAATCCGTATTATAGAAGGAGGCGCCAAATTGGATGGAAGTGCTTGGGCTCCGGTGATCCTCCCGGTCTTCAAAACCGGCGGTCGTCCTTGACGGGCGACGGTGTGTTCGACTCACACGCACTTCCGCCAGCCAGGTGGATGGGTTCAGAACCAGCGGCCGGCTGAGCTTCATCGTTATCTGGCTTCCGTCTCAGCCTTTTCCCGCAGCTGTCAGTTGAGGAAGGCTCATCGCAAGCCCACCGCACAGGCGCAAATCTGACCTGTAGGGCCGACGTTCTCAAGATCAGGCGCTGAGTTGAAGTGATCGAGTCTCCGGAGCGGGCTGGTGTCCACGCGAACGGGTTGGTGAGATGAGCGCTCTCCCGGTGCAACGTACGATGTAGCGAACCGCCCGACCGCAAATCGCGAGCGGCGGTTGGAATCGAACCCGCCGCTCTTCCGTGTCAACTAGCCGCGGAATTGTAAACCAGGAGTGTGGCGTCAGTCAGGCAACGATCTACACATGGAAGGCCAAGTACGGTGGCGTGGATGTGAGCGAGGCACAGCGATTGCGATCGCTCGAGGATGAGAACTCGCGTTTGAAGCGCCTGGTAGCAGATCTGAGCCTGGACAAGGAGATGCTGAAGGCGGTGATCGCAAAAAACGGCCTCAGCTCGTAGACCGAAGGACGGATGCTCACTGGCTTTGTACACAGTATGAGGCCAGTGAGCGCCGGGTATGCGGGCTGCTGTCGATTGCGGTTTCGAGTTATCGGTATCAATCGCGGCGATCGGATGAGTCGCTGCGCGAGAAGCTGACGCGGCTTGCCAGAGAGAAGCCGCTCTATGGATATCGGAGGTTGCAGGTGCTGGTAGAGCGTGAGGGCGAGCGAGTGAACCATAAGCGATTGTGGCGGGTGTATCGCGAAGCGGGCTTGTGCCTGAAGCGGAAGAAGCGCCGGCACTGCATACGCATCGGCTTGCCGCGACCGTACTGACGGGCGCCAACCAGGAGTGGGCACTCGATTTCGGAGCGCCATGAGCACATCCGACTCAGCATGTGTCCGAAGGTGAAGGCTGAAGATGGCCGACGCCAGAAGACGCCCTATCACTGGGTCATCGAAGGGGACATCAAGGGCTGTTTCGACAACATCGATCATCACCAGCTGATGGAGCGGGTTCGCGCCCGCGTCACCGACGGGAAAATGACGAAGTTGATTACGCAGTTCCTGAAGGCCGGAGTTCTGGCAGACGGCTTTTTGCTGCCAACAGACAAAGGCATTCCACAAGGTGGTGTGATCTCACCGTTGCTTGCAAACATCGCCCTCGGCGTTATCGAGGAACAATACGAGCGATGGACACATCATCGTCGAAAGATCCAGGCCCGTCGCAAGAGCGATGCTCAAACGGCGGCGATGTGGGCACGCACAACTGATCGCAATGCTGGACGGCCGGTGTTCTTCCCGATACGATATGCAGATGACTTCCTGGTCCTCGTCTCAGGAACTCGTGAGCAGGCTGAACAGGAAGGGCCGAGCTCGCAAGATACCTGAACGATACCATGGGGTTGGAGCTATCCATCGAGAAGACGCGAGTCTCCGATCTGAAGGAGGGGTTTCAATTCCTCAGTCAGCGCGTGCGCTACAAGTGGCATGGCCGCTTCGGCTATATGCCGAGGATCGAGATCCCGCCCAGTAAACGAGCGGACCTTCGGCACCGAGTGAAGCAGTTGACCGCTCGCAACACAACACACTGGTCACTGCCTCAACTTCTCCAGCGACTCAATCCTCTTCTGCGAGGATGGGGAAACTACTATCGCTTCTGCACCGGCGCTAGCCGCCAGTTCTCAACGCTCGACTTCTATGTCGGCGATTGCATCTGGCGGTGGCTGATGAAGAAGCATAAGCATCTCCATCGCAAGCGGACTCGGTTAGTACGAGTGCCGAGTCTTCTTCGTCCGACACGAAAAGTCTGGCGGGAAGGACGAACAGAACAGTTCCTTCTCTCCATGCTCCGCGTCGAGCGCTTTCGCAGAGGTTGGATGCGCACACCTGCATACATCTGTGTTCCCGGAGAGCCGGATGCATAACGAAAGGTGCATGTCCGGTTCGGAGGGCGGGCATCAGAGTCCAACGACAGAAATGTCGCACGGCGCTGATGCTCGACCCTACCTCACGACGTGCTGGCTGCTGGCCGCAACATCCGCGTGCTGAGCGTCGTTGATGCCTTCACGCGAGAGTGTCTGGCGCTTGAGGTGGACACGGGCTTCGCCAGCCGACGCGTGACGCGCGTGTTGGATGAGATCGTCAGCCGGCGAGAACGGCCGCAAGCCATTCGCTGTGACAATGGCCCGGAGCTGACCAGTCGCCACTTTCTGGCATGGGCTTTGGATTCGAAGATCGAGCTGCGCCACATTCAGCCTGGCAAGCCAACTCAGAATGCCCACGTGGAAAGTTTCCATGGCCGCTTGCGAGAGAGGAGTGCCTGCGAGTCAGCTGGTTCATGAACCTGTTCGATGCACGAAGGAAAGTCTCTGACTGGAAGCTCGAGTATAAAGAACAACGGCCACACAGCAGCCTCGGCTACAAAACACCTGCCGAGTTTGCGCGTGCGGCACTAACCCTGAGCTATGGAAAAGACGCGGGCTCCGCCCACGTTGAAAACGCCCCTGGCGTTTTCAACTTTCCCACAGCTCCGGCTGCGGGGTAAATTTACTGGATCACCTGTACGGAGACAGGGGCAGGTCATTACGACCGAGTGCGCGGATGTGATTCGATTTCGCCCATCCTAAATCGACACGCGTGCATTCAAGCGCGGCGACTTCAAATCCCGCAGCCTCAAGAAGAGCTGATACGGACTGAGGAAAATAGAAGTTGATATGTTCGTGGATGCCGATCTGTAGGCTTGATGTGCCTTGCACCCAGTCTTTGCGCTGTTGGTCCGAGACTTCCTGTGGGGTCTCAATGTAAAGACAACCACCATCCGCCACGTAGGAGCGCAATTTAGTAATAAGTTTCAACGGATCTGGCAGGTGCTCTACCACGTGTGCTAACAGCACCAGAGGATATACGCCCAATTCCGATTCTTCGTGCTCAGGCATGTGCAGTTCAATATGAATCGCGCCGCTACTGGGTGCCTGCGCGTCCACCGCTTCGTCGCCCAAACCTGGTGACGCTTCGACATCGGCAGAGATCGTCACCGGCAACAAAGCTGTTGGTCTGGTGCTTGCATCGGCCAACTGGCCTCGCTCGAATAGGCGACGCCACTTGAACACCCGGTTCGCGTTCACATCATGTGCCCGGGCAATCTCGGCTACGCTTGCACCTGGCTTCATCGTCAACTGCACGATCTCGAGCTTCTCTGAAGCCGTTCGCCTTTTCCTGCCACGCTGCCGTGAACCCGCAACCTCTGCATGTGTCATGCAGACATGCTTATCTGCCTGATCCCACTCGCGCCAGAGGGGACCTTCGGACGCTTACTGATAGCGTCTTCCTGAAAGGGAATCTTAGTTTGAATAAACGAGCAATCGCTGCAAACCTGTAATTCTACAAAAGCGTGCACTGAATATGCGAGAGAGAGAAGGTTTACAAGAATGCCCGCCACTTTGCGTGGCGGACTGCTTCACTCAACTTTGGGGTCGGCCCGGAGCAAGCTCCATCAGGAAGACGCGCTTGAAGGAAAAAGGGCTCCAGTCTGCCGATCGAGCCTATGTCTTGTAGATTTCGGACTCCACAATTACGGCATACACTCACTGATCACCTCTTCTCACGCAACCGGTCTGCACTAGCTTTGGTGCGAATATTCGCCACGACCACTTGGCGCAAAGAGCGGTTATGATTTTCGCGAAGACGGAACCGCATAACAGACCAAATCCCAACCCTCGATCATATGTGGCCTCAGGTAGAATGAGTAATCTGGATTGAAACTATGGATCAACAATGGTATGTTCCACAAGTCGCTCTGACGATGGTATGCGGAAATTGCCAAAATAGGGGCATTTTCCCGAATCACTTTCTCGGCACCTTCGAGTGTCGCCATCTCAGAGCCCTCGATGTCCATTTTGATGAAAGTGACGGGATGACCTTCGAGGAGGTTATCCAACGCAAGGCTCTCTACCTCTAGATCGCCTTTGCCGATCTGGGACGATGGGCCACTTCCCACTTCCATCATGACTTTCTCGTTGATCTTACCGGTCGCAGCGCGATAGAGCGTGATCTGTTTGGACAAGCTCGCAGGCAGCGAACTAACCCGTCTTTCCAGTTTTTCGAAATTGGCTGGATCGGGCTCGAACACGACGGCACTCCTGAATGAATTGCCTGTCCATGCAAGGAACAGGCTAAGCGAATCGCCATCGAATCCGCCACAATCTACATAGACCTCATCCTTTTCGGCTTTGAATAAGTCATCGCGAAAGTAGATCGGCCCGGAGACGGGATCTGGCAGATTGTCGAAATCTCCTAGAAGCCGAAACCGAACCTGCGCGATATATTCGCGTCTGGACTGATCATCTGCCATTAAGTTGAAAGCCGCTTGCACCCGGTCTGCTTGAAGGTGAAGCTGATGTGGCAAATCAATCGTATAGTGTGGCAAAAAGGTGCCGCTGTATTTCCAATAGAGCGGCACAAAGGGAACGACTGTGGTGCAACCCAGCTTCTGCAATTGGGCTACGCGGCTTGCCATCCGATCTGTGCCGAGAGCACCCCACACGGTGATTACGAAAATCGCATCTTTGCCGTAGCGGCCAGCCGCATCGCTGGGGCTAGAAACGGTTAGCCCTTCCACATTTTCGCCCCCACGGGCTGGGTTGTTATCAACGAAGCAGGCGGGTTGAATACCTAGCTCTCGTAGTCCCTTGAGCGTGCGTCTGCCAAGATTGCCCGCACCAAACAAGACGATTTCCTGCGAACGGAAGTCAGCCAGTTGATCGAACAATCTGGCTTCTCGCTGCCGTGCCAACTCGGCCCCTTCGGCGAGCAAGGCGGCGAGTTGCTCATCAAGATTAGTACCGATACGACTCATGCAGTCTCCAGACCTATTGCGGCCCTACCAACAGGTGCGTCCGCCATCGATCACTAGGTTTGTTCCTGTCATATAAGAAGAGGCATCCGAGCACAGGAAGAGAATGGCGCCCTGGTATTCATTCCGATTCGCCATCCTTCCCAGAGGGATCAACTGTTCTAACCTGCTAAGAAATACCCCTGGCTGCCCATTGAAAACACCGCCGGGCGAGATGGAGTTAACACGAACCTTAAAGTCACTCCAGTACGTGGCCAGGTAGCGTGTTAATCCAAGTAGGCCTGTTTTCACGACCGAATAGGTGACCGGCTTTACTGGTTGCTCATCTTCTCCTCGTCCGTCAACACGATACAGCCGTTGGTCTGGAGCAATGATCGCAAGGTCAGACGCAACGTTTACGATAACGCCGGATTTTCTTTTGGCCATCTCCGAACCGAAGATGCGGCTGCAAAGGAACGCTCCGGTCAGTCCTACTCGAATATCTGCTTCCCAGGTTTCGAGAGGAAAATTTTCCAAACGCGACCATGGTTTTCCTCCGACGTCCTCCACTTTGGGATTATTTGCGGCGTTGTTGATCAGGATGTCGACACGCGCAAATCGATCAAGGACTTGCTCACGAATGCACTGAACAGAGCGTTCGTCCGAAATATCTGCCGTAAGGCCTAGACACTCGATACCAGTCGAGCCTGCAATTTGACGCGCTCTGCTGTGGGGATCAGCAGCGGGAAGATCCAGCAAAACCACATGGGCTCCCGCAGCCGCCAGAATCTCTCCGTGATGGTAACCAAGCAGCCCAGCTCCTCCCGTCACAATTGCCACCCGCCCATCAAGATTGAAAAGGTCAGTCAGTGATTTCTTCGCAGAACTTGTCATAATCTACCCCGGCCGGCTTTAGCCGGATTGTCTTCGAATTCCACGAGTCGCCGGGTAGCTAGTGAGTCCTTTGCAGCCAAAGCCATTCGGAGACTCTGGACTCCATCCACCAAATCGACTATCGGACGCGACCGATTGTTGACGCACACCAGAAAGTGTTCTGCCTGATCAATAAACAGCTGGTTGCGCTCGAATTCCAGAAAGCTGTGTTCTTGCGGGTTTGAATCATGTCGCCTGTAAAAGGTGACCTTTTTGGCGTTGAGGTCCATCAATACTTTCCCGCGATCCCCGATTACTTCACACTGACGGCTAGGTGGAGACTGCAGATAGTCTTGATGAAGATGAACCGGAAGAGGCCTACCGTCAACCTCAAATTCCATCAAGATGCTCGCCGTATCTTCTACATCAATGTCCAATTCGCTCCAATGTCCTCCAATTGCGAATACCCTCTTCGGGCTACCAAACAACGAGTAGAGATAATCGAACTCATGTATTTGGGACAGGACAACTCCGCCGCCTTGATCAGCGCGCGCAGCATACATTTGGCGATAGTCCTCATAGGGATGCCAGTTGGGAAGGTATTCACCAATGGTGGAGCGAACGGAGAGCAGATTTCCCAAGGCTCCAGAGCGAATGATTTCAGAGAGTGTTCGCACACATGGGTGAAAGCGGAGTTGGTATCCGACCATCGCAACGCGTTTCCGTTCTTCGGCCGAGCGGATGAGTTCCTGGACACCTTCCAAGGAATTCGACAGCGGTTTTTCAATGAAAATGTCACAACCAGCGTGAATACAATCGAGCGCAACTGGAACGTGAAGGCTGCTCGGATTACAGATGAACGCGATGTCGGGCTGTTCTGCAAGCGCTTGATGGAAATCCGCAAAGGCACGAATAGAATAAGTCTCTTCTACATTTCGTCCAGTGTCAGCGCTCATGGCTGGCGTCACGACATGCATCTGGCGACGGACACGGTAAGCGATGATCTGCACGTCGTCCCCGAGCAGAGCCCGTAGATTTCTCACATGTCGCTGGCCAATTCCGCCAAGCCCTACAACTAAGGCCTTCATCGGACGCCTTTCATCTTTTCTATCTGATTCGCAAGCCAGACGCGATTTTCGGCCAGCCACTCCCCCTCTTTACCTGCTTCCTGGCGAGCAACCTGCAACACAAAATCACCTGAGTAATCCAGCCTCGCCAACGAATCAAACAATGCAGGAAAATTCGCGTTGCCGGCGTTTATCGGTACAGTGCCCCCGTTCCTTAACCGGTCCTTAATATGAACGCTCCCGATCCAATGGCCATACGCGGCAAATTCTTCGAGTACGGAATAACCAAGTGACGCACTATTTCCCGAGTCGTAATTGGCGCGCAGCATGGGATGAGCATTTCGCTCCAGCAACTCCGCGAATTCTTTGGGCGGAAGTGAAGTTTCCAGATGAAGTTCAACGCCGTGGGCATTCGCGGACGAGAGAATCTCCCGCAGTATGCTCGACAACTCAAGCTTCTCCGCTTCATTCTGGATACGAGAGTGGTCGACAAAGGGGACTACAACTCTTCCAATCCCTGCAAATGCGCAGCGCGACAGGAGCCAATGGAACTTCTGAATCCGATCGTTGCGCTCATCTCGTGTAGTGCGCAAAAACGGCAAGTCCATAAAGTAGTCGGCACAAACGGAGCGTACGCTCACGCCAGTTCGCTCAGAGAGCCTGCGCATTTCCGCAACACCTGCGTCGGTGGCGAGGGGATTTGCATCCTCTCCGTAGGCATCGAATATCCACTCAATTGCATTCAGGCCAGCCGTGGTTGCAAGCGGAAACTCGTCTCGCCATCTCTCTCGTGGAAACGACTGGAAGCGCCCTCCCTCTGGGGGCACCAGTCGACCTTGCATGCTTGCGATGACGGACACCAAGTCTCCTATTCCTCAATGATTGGAATGAGCATGTTTGCCCTGAATTCTTCACGGTCAAGAAATGGCCAGAGATCTTCGAGGGGTTTTGAAACGAATGAGCCGTCCGGCCGCTGCATTGAGGAAAGCCGAGGTTGGCGAATCTCGTCCAATTCGACATGCACGTCGCATACAATCGGCCCTGGAGTCGCAAGGACCCGCCGAATATCCGATTCGAGATTACGTTGATCTTGGATCACATCGGTTGCGATACCGTAGGCTTCGGCGACCCGGCGAACGTCAGGCAACGTTTGCCCGGTGGCAGAGTCACAACCGATTCGGCATTCGCCGAAAAACGTGGTCTGCGAAGCACGAATGGAACCATAGCCTTCATTATTGAGGACGAAGAATTTGACGGGTAATTGTAGACGTCTAACAGTCTCCAACTCTTGAATGTTGAATTGAAATCCGCCATCTCCGTCGACACAGACAATATTGCGCCCCGATTGGTCCGCCCCGACTATGCCCGCCCCGATGGCGGCGGGAAGTCCAAATCCCATTGCACCTAGAGCAGTGGTGTGGAAAATCCGCTGGCGATTCTTAGTTCGAAATGCCAACAAGAATACCTCGATACCGGTGCCCGAACTTCCTGATATGCAGAAGTCGCCTTCCTCGAGAATGTCAGACATCACGTCCGCGAAGTTGTAGACGCTAACACGTTTTTCTGGGGATCTGTGCTCAGGGAGAACCAACGGATATCGGGCGCGCCAATCTGCACAGCGGCGCTTCCACTCAATCCTGTCCTTTTTTACGATTTGTGAGGCTTGGGCGAGCATCGCTCGTATGAATTCGCCGGCATCAGCACAGACCGGGAAATGGATCGTAGGCCCCATTTTCCTGAGTTCGGCGGGATCGATATCCACCATCGCTTTGCGGGCCGCGCGAGCAAAACCCTCCGGAGAATAGCCGGTTACAACTCGATCGAGCCGGGCTCCAATGGAAAGCATGAAGTCGCAGTTTTGAATCGCGAAATTTGCCCCACGTTGCGCGATCGTACCTGGACGACCGACAAATAGCGGATCGTCATCGGCCATCAGATCAATGGCCAGCCACGTCACCTCCGCGGGGATATCGAGCACGCGCAGAAGTGCCTGCAATTCGTTTTCTGCCCGTGAGAGTCGAACGCCGTTCCCGATGAGCAGCATGGGACGCTCAGACGTGTTGATGGCCTTCAGAATCTCGGCAGCCTGGGCGTCGAGCTTTGCTGAAGAGAGTTCCATATCCGAAGGCGTACTGAGTTCGTTTGGATCGAATGCTTTCAGAGTGGCAGGGTCTTCGATGGGTGTCGCTTGGACATCAAGCGGAATATCAATCCACACGGGACCTGGTCGGCCGCTGACCGCGAGATAATGTGCTTTTTCGAGGTGGTAGCGAATGTCGTTCGGCTCAAGCACCGTGACTGCGTATTTAGTAATCGGGCTGACCAGCGAGACAATGTCGACCTCTTGCACCCCAACTTGCCTTACACCAAGAGGTCTGTTGTTTTGATCAAATGCACGATCGGGCCGCTTGACTTGACCTGAAATGTAGAGTGTAGGCGTCGAATCGAGCCACGCTCCAGCAACGCCGGTAATTGCATTTGTAGCGCCCGGTCCCGTTGTAACAAGGCAGACGCCGAGATGATTCGTGGCCTTTGAGTAATTCTCCGCCGCGATCGCACTTGCCTGCTCGTGCAGATTGCAGACGGGAATCAGCCTCTCCTCTGAGGCGAGCGAGTTGTTGAGGTGCATGGCCCCGCCACCGACAACCAGAAACACATGCTTGACTCCCAAATCGGCGACAAAGGACAAGACGTAATCGGAAAGCTTCATTGTGGAGAGACCATTCTATCGTCCAGGGAACTTCGTTCCATTCAGGGTCTAGAGAATACTTCCTGCACCGAAAAAGACTGGGCGCGCAGAAGAGCATCAATCAGCTCCCGGGCAGCACCATTGCCCCCGGCGCGGTTTGTAACGAGACTCACCTCATCGAGGACAATGGCAGCCGCACTCGAAGGAGCAGCAGAAAGCCCCGCGATCTTTAACGCCTGCAGATCGTTTACATCATCGCCCATGAAGCAGATCTGGTGCATCTCGAAAACGGATTGGACGCCGAACTGGTGGAGAGCCGCCGCTTTGTCTCGGCAGCCCTTCACCACGTAGGGGATCTTCATCTTTAGGGCGAATCGGTCCACCAAAGGAGTGTCTTCGCCCGAGATCAGACCCAATTGAAATCCGGCGCGGCGCGCGAGAGAAATCCCCATAATGTCAGCGAAACAGAATCTCTTCCACTCTTCTCCACCAGGACCCCACCATACACCGCCATCGGTCAACACTCCGTCAACGTCGAACGCGATGGCGCGGATTTGTCGGAGCGAATCCAGCTTGGATTTCGCGTTCATCATTCGTTTTAAACCGCCGCACCAACACGTCGAAGCTTCTTGATGATCGGGACTTCACGCTCATAGACACGCTTAACCCCGTCACCTTTCGAAAGCTCCCAAAGACGGATATCACGCACTAAGCGGGTGATTCCGTTTGGCTCAAGCGAGGCTGCCTGGTCAGATCCCCACATTGCTCGATCCATCGTGATGTGCCGCTCTACACAGCACGCACCGAGCGATGCCGCACAGACGCTGGTTGGAATGCCAGTCTCGTGGCCGGAATAGCCGATCGGAAGCCCATAACGTTGGGCCATCGTTTGGATTGCACGGAGATTGAGTTCGTCATAATTGGCGGGGTATGTGCTGGTTGTATGCATAAGAATCAGATCTTGCTTGCCCAGCACATCGACTGCATGATCGATCTCTTCGTAGGTGCTCATTCCAGTCGACAAGATGATAGGCTTGCCAGTCCTGCGAATATGGCGAAGGAGATTGTCGTCCGTTAGCGATGCGGAAGCGATCTTATGGACAGGCACCTGGAACTGTTCCAAGAAGTCGACGGATGCTTCGTCCCAAGGGGAAGCGAACCATGTAATTTTGGCCGACCGGCAAAATGCGTCAATCTCCTCGTATTCCTCTTGCCCGAACTCTAAGCCGCGTTTCAGATCTCCATTAGTTTGGCCGAACGGGTTTTCCCGGGGTTTGGCCAATTCCTCCGGTGAATAGACCACTCCTACGGTGCGTTTCTGGAACTTGACTGCATCGCAACCAGCCGCGACAGCGACACTGATGAGCCGCTTTGCCAAATCGATATCACCATTGTGATTGATTCCGATTTCCGCCACGACGTAACAAGGTTGGTCATCTCCGACTTGGCGGTTGCCGAGCTTCACTATACTCATGGAACAAATACTCCTCTTGACGGTCCGAGTCAGAAAAGACCGAGGGGGTAAATCCACGATCTTTTGTGGCGGCTTCCCGTCGATAATGATATCAGCTCCGGAAGCGACCCTCGCCGAATGCCTCGAGGGCTCATCTTCAGACCTTCTGGAACGGGTCCTCATAGTGCACCCGAACGCTTGGCTAATGCCACGAATGGGGTTGGTACAGAAGCCCCAAGGACAAGGCTTTGGAGGAATCAATTGCGAACTGAACGGCACCCGGTAGTTCAACGGGATTTGGAATGGATAGCAGCGCAGTCGTCGGTTGACTGGAAGCTGCTTAGAAATAAGACCGTGCTGATTACCGGAGCGAGCGGGTTCGTTCCAGCCTATATGGTCGAGACGCTGCTCTACCTGAACGAAACAACGCAGGCAGGTTTGCGAGTTGTTGGCTTGGTGAGAAACGGGAATCGGGCGCGCAAACGATTTGCTCATTTGGAATTCCGTCGTGATTTCGAGGTGGTCGTCCAAGACGTTAAAGATCCGTACAGCGGACCTGATGGAATCGATTATGTGGTGCACGCAGCTAGCCAAGCCAGCCCCAAATACTACAGCATTGATCCGGCGGGAACCCTCGAAGGGAACCTGGTGGGGACGCTTCGCATGTTGGAAGTTGCCAAGATCAATGAAAGCGAGGGGTTTCTCCTATTCAGTAGTGGCGAAGTCTATGGAAAGCTCCAGGATCCGACCGCTCCAATCGCTGAATCGGGATTCGGTCCTCTCGACCCCATGAATGTTCGCTCTTGCTATGCAGAAGGTAAACGTGCCGGCGAAGCGCTATGTGCTTCCTGGCACCAACAGTACGGCATCCCAGCAAAAGTCGTGCGACTCTCTCACACTTATGGCCCGGGGATGCGCTTGGACGATGGTAGGGTCTTCGCGGACTTTGTGGCCGACGTAGTTGCAGGCCGGAATATTGTCATGAAGAGCGATGGTAGCGCACTCCGACCGTTCTGCTATTTGGCAGATGCGACAATTGCATTCTTCTTGGTTCTACTGCAAGGAAAGACCGGTGAAGCGTACAACGTTGGATCCGATCGCGAGATTTCGATCTTGGAATTGGCCGAAACGATCTGCGATCTTTTCCCGAATCGCGGCTGTAGAGTTGAGAGGCGCGAGAGAATCCCCGGAGATCCCTACCTTCCCAGCAAACAGTCAGCCGGGCATTTCGATTTATCCAAGATCCGTTCCTTGGGTTGGGAGCCGACGATCGACATTCGGGAAGGCTTTCGAAGGACAATTGAGAGTTATATCTGATGCAAACGACAGGATAGTGGACGAAAGTATGACATTCACGCTGAGTCTGGACAATCTTGGGTTCGGAAGGTAGATTGGACGCAAGCATTCAACAGGGGGAGAGCGTGAGTCGGCGGGTCGTTTCGGGGCGCCAATGCGATCGGCGCGAATTCCTCAAACGCAGCGGATTATTCGGCGCTGCCGCAGTAGCCGGCCGTTCTCTATTGGGTTGCGCAACATTTAATGACGGCCCAATCCTTCCGTGCCTGGGACCCGCCCCACCGCCGACCCCCGTTCCGGGTATGACGTACATCAGAGCATCGGAAATTGGCTGTGCGCTTGATTGCGATCTTGAGTCCGGCCGCAACAAATATGGGCACGGAAAGGCGACGGATGATTCTCCCCGCATAAACGCCGCGATGGCCGCTGCTTCCGTCGATCATCCGATTACATTGATTATCGATGGCAGCGCGTTAATCTCCGGCCTCTTTTTGCCGGCAGGCGGATATTGGGGCATTGCAGGACTCGGGTGTGGTACGGGCTTCTTTGTCAAAAGGGGTACAAATAACGATGGCATTCACAATGGCGGCCCGGATGCCGCTGTACCCTCTGACCCCGGACCGCCTGCTCCGCCGCGTGGGCGAAGCGTTTCCTTGAGCAACTTCTCGTTAAACGGGAATGGAGCCAAAGGCGGAGATTCTACGACCCCGATTCGACAGGGAGATGCTTCTG
Organism: Acidobacteria bacterium AB60; assembly: GCA_008682415.1. Lineage (GTDB taxonomy): Bacteria > Acidobacteriota > Terriglobia > Terriglobales > Acidobacteriaceae > Telmatobacter. The sequence continues at coordinate 319,910 of VANK01000002.1, forward strand.
GGGCCGTGTGGTACTTCGGAATCAACCTGATGAATCTCAATGACATTACCATTGAGAATGTTGTTGTGGCCAACACGCCGGCCTATCACTTTCGTTTCTCGAATGTTGGTAACGTGTCAGTTTCCGGATGCGTGACGAACAGCACAGCTCTTAGTACAGACGGATTGCACTTCGACGGGCCGGCCAATGACATCACGATCTCAAACTGCAACTTTACTACTGGTGACGATGCGATCGCGCTGAACGGCCCCGAAGGACATTCGGGCGACATCTCCCGTGTCACGGTGAACAACTGCAAATTTGACTCCTGGTCTTTGATGAGGCTCGATTCGATCAATTGCAGCGGCTGTTTGCCAACGTGCAATATCAGTGCAATTTCGGTGAGTAACTGCACTGGCTCGCTACGACAAGCAGCATTTCTGATCGGTCAGGGTGCAAACGCCGACCCTGCGCTGGTGACTGGCCTGAGAATCTCGGATTGCAATCTGACTGCGCCAAGCATTATCGAATTAGCGGCCAACTTTGGGACTATCGAGTTGGCCCGCGTCACATTGAATGCATCAAGGGCACGGATGAACCCCGACTTCGCTTCACCGGGCATGGGATTTACGCGGACTTCGCCCTACATGTATGGGTGCACATATAAAGGCGCGGTTCTGACGGTCAATCAATGTGTGGTCGAGAGGACCTCTAAGGGGGTAACCGGCGGATTCATCCTTGAATACGGGTCAAGCATCGAGCGGCTGGAAATCAACGGACTCTCAATTCAGGATGAGCAAGGAAAATCATATCCGGCCGTTCCACGGCTCGTGGATCTAGCGGCAGGCTCTGTCGGAACCTTGCTTTTAAACAGCGTGGACAACAAGTTGATTGAAGCACCCTGTGATTCCGGGCAGTTTTCGGCTATTGGATTGATCGCGGGAAAGGGTGTACTGGCTACGGGCTGGGAATTCCCAGATGCCGTTATGGCCGACGGAGTCCCTTACATCTCCGCCACGACACACCTCCCTTCGATTAAGGTCGATGGAGTTGTTGAGCCGTACCCATAGACTCTCAATTTGATTTAGAGTTGGGAAAGCCGCTTTCTCGTGCAGCAGAGAGACTCATTTGTCTTCGACAGCAATAGCAGCACAAAGTCCCACTGGCACATCGCCGGATGAGCGCGCGTTCTATCCCGCTTTGGATGGCTTTCGCGCCGTAGCCTTTCTCGCGGTATTCTTCCACCATTACATGGATTTACCTTGGGGATGGGCTGGAGTGGACCTGTTCTTCGTTCTCTCGGGATTTCTGATCACCGGGACATTGTTTGATTCCAGAGATCGCGCTCATCGCTTTCGCAATTTCTATGTGCGACGCACGTTGCGCATTTTTCCGCTGTATTACGGGGTAATGCTTACCCTGCTCGTAACCCTCCCTTTGCTGCACTGGCAAATGACCTATGGATGGCTAGTCTGGCCAACGTACATCGGAAACTTCGCTCGTTATCTGCATCCCTATCAGGATTTCACCCCATTCCAACGGCTTGCAGATTTCCAGCCGATCGGTAACCTACATGGACTTCACATCCCGCTGGCCCTGGGGCACTTTTGGTCATTGTGCGTCGAAGAGCAGTTTTACTTGATTTGGCCCTGCGTTGTATTCACTGTTCGTGATCGGAGCAAGCTCATTTGGATCTGCGCGCTCTCTCTTCCGACCTGTCTGATCCTACGGTTGTTGTGCCAACATTTCCTGCCAGAGTGGATAATCGCGAATAACGTGCTCAATCGAGCTACGCCGCTCCGTTTAGACGCTCTTCTGATGGGCGGGTTGGTGGCACTTGTTTTGCGGGGACCTCAAGGACATCGGTTACTTCGAGTCGGACGTTCTAGTTATGCATTGGCTCTAGCCGCTTTTGTGCTAGCTGTAATTGCCATTCCAAGCGGACATATCTTCCGCACCCCTTATCCATATCCGGAGTGGACTTTGACCTTCGGCCTACCAGTGCTGGATCTTTTGGGTGCGTTGATCATCATCGCCGCTGTCCAGCCATCTTCGTTCCTAAACCGAATCCTGAACATTAGCCCGCTGCGCTGGCTGGGGCGGATTAGTTACGGCGCATACGTGCTGCACGAGATCCCCCACCCAATCTTGAAATGGCTAGGAGGGCGTATCTCGAATTCGCATGGTGCCGAGACTACCGCAGCGCTAGCACTAGCATTTACTCTGATCACCGCATGGTTGAGCTTTCGCTATTACGAGAGTAAATTCCTGAAGCTCAAGGATCGGTTTACGATCCGTTAACCGTACTCTCGATCGAACAAACAGCGAGCTCAATCCAGTCACACAGCATATGGCCGCACAGAATGTGGCCCTCCTGGATTCGGGCCGTATCCCGCGACGCAATGCGGACAGTCAGTTCCGCTATGTCCGCCATTGATCCGCCTGTCTCGCCAGTGAGCGCGACGGTGAGCGCTCCGATCGACCGAGCAGTCTCCAATGCCGCGCATACATTTTTGCTGTTTCCGGAGGTAGAAATGCCCACGAGAACGTCGTCAGGTCTGCAGAGTGCTTCGACTTGTCGCTGGAACACGCGCTCATAGCCGTAATCATTGCCGATGGCGGTGAGGATCGAGGTGTCCGTGGTAAGCGCGATGGACGGTAACCCGCGGCGCTCGCGGCGGAATCGGCCCATCAGTTCAGCTGCCATATGCTGGGAATCAGCTGCGCTGCCGCCATTGCCGCACCAGAGCACCTTGTTCCCGCCCGAGACTGCAACAGTCATCCTGCGAGCGATTTGTTCGAGCAGCGAGAGTTGATCCTCAAGGCCTCGGATAACCGCGAGATGCTCATCAATTGCAGCTTGGAACGTGTCGATTTTTCCAATCGTCTCTGTCATAGATAGAGGCTACTCCCTGAGGGACCCTTACGGCACTGCCCTTTCTAATCTAACCAGATCAGTTCTTCCTGCGGAGCGATGGGAAAACACAAAGTCGATAATACTGCTCGCCACGTAATCGAGCATTTCGGTGGTCAAACCTGGGTAAATACCGATCCAAAAAACACGATCCATAACAAAATCTGTATTTGGAAGGTCTCCAATCACTCGATATTCCTGTCCTTCGTACGCTGGCTGCCTCAACAAATTCCCACCAAAGAGCAACCGTATCCCAATCTTTCTCGATTCGAGAAATCGGATCAACTCGTCTCGTCTAAAGGGAGCTGCTGGCCGAATCGCGATCGGAAATCCAAACCAAGAGGGATCCGCTCCAGGAGTTGCCTCGGGAAGTAAAAGCACATCATCCAACCGCTGAAGCTTGGAGGCCAAGTAGCGATGATTGTCTCGTCGCCTCTGGATAAATTCAGGCAGCTTTGCAATCTGAGAGAGTCCAAGCGCGGCCTGCATGTCCGTGGCCTTTAGGTTATATCCCACATGCGAATACGTGTACTTGTGATCGTATCCGCAAGGTAGAGAACCGAGCTGCCACTCGAATCGCTTGCCGCAAGTATTGTCCTTCCCGGGATTACACCAGCAATCTCGACCCCAATCGCGAAAGGATTCAATCAGCACCTTAAGATTGGGCTTATCTGTTGCGACCGCACCGCCTTCCCCCATGGTGATGTGATGAGCTGGATAGAAGCTAAAGGTCGCGATATCCCCGAACGTGCCAACCTTGCGTCCCTTCCACGTGGACCCTAGAGCGTCGCAGCAGTCCTCAATTAGCCAGAGATTATGCTTGCGCACGAATTCCAAGATGGCGTCAAGGTCGAAGACGTTTCCAAGCGTATGTGCAACGACAACCGCTTTTGTCTTTTCGCTCCGCGCTAGATCCAGTTGGCTCACATCGATCTGATAATTGGGCAGGGTGACGTCCACAAATACCGGAATCAGCCGGTTCTGGAAAATAGGGTTGACTGTCGTGGGAAAACCCGCAGCCACCGTAATGACCTCATCCCCAGGTATGAGGCTCCGCTCGCCAAGCTTCGGGGACGTCAGCGCGCTGATCGCGAGAAGATTAGCAGAAGATCCTGAGTTAACAAGAGATGCACTTCGGACACCGAGAAAGCGCGCAAGTTGGCGCTCGAACTCATCAGCAAATCTGCCCGTCGTGAACCATGCATCGAGCGCCGCCTCAACGACCGCACTCACGTCTGCGCCGTCAATAACTTTGCCTGAAACCGGGATGGCGGATTCGCCGGGTTTAAACCCCGCTTGAGATCTCGTCGTATCGACATATCTTGCGGAAAGCTCCAAGATTTGCCGGCGTAGTTCTGATGCTTCGTCTGTCATGATCTAAAGCCTCAGCATACACAATCGGGCGTGCTCGCGATAGTGTAGTGTATAGAATTAGAGACCCTTGTTCTGGTGCAAATCCTTCTCATTCAAGAGCATCGCGGAATGGCGCGGATGGAACAGGACGGGCGAATGGCGCGCGGGGAGCTGAAATGAAAGCGGTTATTCTGGCGGGCGGTATGGGAACGAGGTTAAGCGAAGAAACCGCGGTTCGCCCGAAGCCGATGGTCGAGATCGGTGGGCGTCCCATTCTCTGGCACATCCTTAAGCTTTATTCCAAGCACGGAATCCATGATTTTCTTATCTGCTGTGGATACAAAGGGTACCTGATTAAGGAGTATTTCGCGAACTACTTTCTCCACATGTCCGACGTAACTTTCGATATGCGTGAAAACCGAATGCAGGTTCATCAGAGCGTTGCTGAAGCTTGGCGAGTCACTCTCATCGATACCGGTGAAAATGCTGGCACCGGGGGACGCCTTTTGAAAATCGCGCCTTTTCTCGAGGGTGAAGATTGCTTCTGCATGACTTACGGTGATGGTGTGAGCGACACAGACGTCACCGCCGCAATTGCATTTCACCGTCAGCACGGCAAGGCGGCTACGGTGACTGCCGTGCAGCCTCCGGCGCGCTTTGGAGGGCTTGGCATAGAGGGATCAGCGATTGTCGCTTTCCAGGAGAAGCCGAAAGGTGAAGGAGGTTGGATCAACGGTGGTTTCTTCGTCCTATCTCCTCGAGTGCTAAACGAAATCGATGAGGAAGGCTCGATGTTTGAGCGTGAGCCGATGCAAAAGCTTGCCGCCCGTGATGAAGTGCGCGCCTACTTCCATCGCGGCTTTTGGCAACCAATGGACACGTTGCGAGACAAGCAGCGTCTGGAGGAGCTTTGGTCGAGTGGGAGAGCACCATGGAAGACATGGTGAGCAGTTGGCAAGGACGACGTGTCTTTGTCACTGGACACACTGGGTTCAAAGGTGGTTGGCTCTCTCTTTGGCTCGCCACTCTGGGCGCTAAGGTCCGCGGATACGCTCTTGATCCTGAAGGTACGCAGCATCTCTTCTCTCTGATTTCGCTGGGCGAACTCATCGAGGACATTCGTGGGGATGTGAGAGATCTATCAAGTGTTCAGTCTGCCGTCTCCGACTTCGAGCCGGAGGTAGTATTTCATTTGGCTGCTCAACCGCTGGTTCGCCGTTCTTATTCTGACCCGCTTGGAACCTACGCCACTAATGTGATGGGAACGGCAAATATCCTGGAAGCTGTGCGAACCGCGAAGAGCGTTCGCGCCGTGGTGATTGTTACCACTGACAAGTGCTATTTGAATCGTGAATGGGTTTGGCCGTATCGAGAGACCGACCCCTTGGGGGGCTTTGATCCGTATGCCTCGAGCAAGGCGTGCGCCGAAATCGTAACTGCCGCATATAGAAGCTCGTTTTTTGCGTTGGGCGGTCTGCACGATCATGGTGTTGCAGTTGCTACCGCGCGTGCCGGGAACGTCATCGGAGGGGGAGACTGGTCTGAAGACCGACTCATTCCAGACCTCATACGTGGATTTCTCCGCGGTGAGCCGGTAAAGATTCGCCGTCCCGATGCCATTCGCCCTTGGCAACACGTCCTCGAACCCCTCAAGGGATATCTGACTCTGGCAGAAAGGCTGCTAGGTGGTGATCCGCGATTCTCAGACGCGTTCAATTTTGGCCCGGATTTCGAAGACACCTGGAATGTAAGGCAAATCGCAGATTACCTAACGGATCTCTGGAGCGGTCGCGCCAGTTGGACCGACGATCAAGCCCCGTCTGCATATGAGGCCCACTATCTCAGACTCGACTCCAGCAAAGCGCGCTGTGAACTTGGGTGGCGACCTCGCCTGAAAATCGAGCGTGCTTTGCAGTGGACGATCGACTGGTTCCGGGCCTGGGCATCTGGTTCCGATATGCGCACGAAGACCTTAGGCCAGGTTTGGGAATACGCGGCGCTATGTAACAGTCCTCTTCAAGATCAGTGACTTTATCGAGCCGTTTAGGTCGCATAAGGAATCCCGCTCTGCACAATAATGCTCATCACTTTTGCCAACGCGCCGCAACAATCCAATCGCAATCCACCCAAGGGCTGGATCGCGAGATTGCTCCTTTGGATAAAATCCAAGGTCGGACTTGATCGGGCGATCGCTTTTACTGTGCTTGCACGCACATGGACTGCAGCTGCCGGACTTGTCACCGTGGGTCTTATTGCACGGTTTCTCAGCCAAAAAGAGCAGGGTTACTATTACACCTTCGGCAGTTTGATCGCATTGCAGATCGTCTTCGAACTGGGATTCTCATTTGTCATTCTTCAGATGGCAAGTCATGAACGAGCTCATCTTGTTCTACATAAGAATGGCAGCGTCTCTGGTGACTCCACTGCGCACGCTCGCCTGGCATCAGTACTGCAGAAATCGGTGCGGTGGTATTCTGCGGCAGCAATCTTTCTGGCGATCTTTCTACTCGCGGCTGGATCCTATTTCTTTTCAGCTCACCAGCAGTCTGGCAATGAAGTCCATTGGCGCTTGAGCTGGATTGCGGCCGCAATCTCTGCGAGCCTAACCTTTCAGCTCGATCCCGTACTTTCCTTCATGGAGGGTTGCGGCTTCGTAGCAAATGTGGCGAGGCTTAGGTTGGTTCAGGCAATCGCGGGAAGTACACTTGCATGGGCCAGTTTGCTCCTGCGTCATGGATTGCTTGCACCCGCGATGGTAATGAGCGGCAATGCGACTGTCGCAGCTTTATGGTTGTGGCGCTATCGTAGATTCCTCATCGGCCTGCTCCGACATGCACCCACTGTGTCCCGCATCCATTGGATGCGGGAGGTCTGGCCATTCCAGTGGCGCATCGCCATCAGCTGGCTCTGCGGGTATTTCATATATCAGCTGTTTAATCCGGTCCTGTTTGCCTACCGAGGGCCAGTCGTTGCCGGTCAAATGGGCATGTCGCTCAGCCTCATCAACGCGATGAAGTCCATTTCAATGTCGTGGATTAGCACCAAATCGGCTCCATTTGGGAGCTTCATCGCGCGTAAAGAATACGCATTACTGGATAGCGCCTTTTTTCGAGCGCTTGTGCAATCTTTGCTAGTCTGTCTGGCCGGAGCATCTTTCATCTATGCTGGTAGTCTGTTTCTGAATTGGAGGCACATTGCCTTTGCGCATCGACTTCTGAGCCCAAACCTGCTAGGTCTCCTTCTTCTTGTGGCCGTCATCGATACCGCCGTGTTTGCCCAAGCACTGTATCTGCGGGCGCACAAGCGCGAGAAGTTTCTGCGCATTTCGATTCTGAATGCGGTCTTGATGGCAGCTTCGACACTAATCTGCGGAAAGTATGTTGGAGTCAACGGGATTGTCATAGGCGCTTTAGCAATCGGCGTGCTTTCTGGACTTCCGCTTGGAACTTATACCTTTTTAAAGTACCGGAGAGTTTGGCATGCCTATTAGCCAGCCTTTGTTGACTCTCGCCATACCTACCTACAACCGTGCGCCCCTACTCCGTCGTCTGCTTGGCCAGTTGAGCAGCGAAATTGGCAACGACCCGTTAGTCGAACTCATTGTCTCAGATAATGCATCCACTGATGACACTCCGAGCGTAGTGGAGGATTTTCAGAAATGCGGAATGTCGATCCGCTACGTCCGGAACGCCACGAACACGGGAGCGGACGCAAATATCATTCAGTGCTTCGAGCTAGCTCTCGGAGATTACGCGTGGATCTTCAGTGATGACGATCTGATGGCCCCTGGTACGATTCGACGGTTGCTGGATGCGATTTCGAAGGGGGCCTACGACCTAGTGTTCGTTACTCCCTATTTCTTTGATGGGGAATATCGCCAGCACAGGCACTTCAAGCCAGCTACGGACGTCGTATTAACGCGAGCCCAGGATTTTGCGCGCCGCGTTCACATCCATCTCACATTCATTTCCGGGCTGGTAGTTAGGAAGGACACTATTGCGCGAACCGCACATCGCGCATTTCAGAGCCTATTCGGTACCTCGTTGGCGCAGCTTGGAGTCATATTCACTGCGCTTAATGGTCATCGCAGGAGCCTCATAATTCGAGACCCGTTGGTCGCAGCGACTGCAAACGCGCGAGTTGGCTATGCGCTGTATCAAGTGTTCGGAACCAATCTGAATAAGATTGCGCAGGAGTGGCTGAAGGACCCGGTCGTTCGGCGTGAGATCCTCAAAGGAACGCTTCGGCACTTCCTGCCAGGTTGGATATTTCAGAGCAGGAAGGCGTTGGCATCCACTATCCCTGAAGATCCCCACAGGATTCTTCGTCCGTGTTTTGGAAGCTACCTGCTTTACTGGGTCTGTGATTACCCGATTTGTGCTCTGCCGTTACCCTTTGCATATGCGTGGCTTACTTTTCTCAAAGCAGTAAACAAAATTGAAACGAAAGTTCTATCGTTCGCGTGAGTGTATGTCCCAGGCAATCTCAATTCGGCAGCGTCGGGGGAACGCGCTTCAGTTCATTAGAGCGAACGGCGCGGTAGTGTTTATCGAGGAAGTCTTCCGCCGTTTTATGATTGTGGTTCGGCGATACCTGCTCAGGGGTAAGTTGAAGGCCCGCGGTCTCTCCTTTGGGCCGCACTGCAGATTGCGAGGCCTGTCTTACATGACAGTCGGCCGGAACTTCCGGGCAGTAGAGGGACTTTGGATGGAAGCGCTCGACTGGTATGGAGATAAGAACCTGAGTCCTCGAATCATAATCGGTGATAACGTGAGTGTGAGCCGATGGTGTCACATTTCAGCGATCGAATGCATTGAGATTGGATCGCGCACACTGCTCGGCAGCAACGTATATATCGCGGATCACAACCACGGCGTATATAGCGGCATCGGCCAGAGCGACCCTCGAGTGCCGCCCGCCGCGAGACCACTAGGAGGCGGTGGGCCTGTAATCATCGGAGATGACGTGTGGATTGGAAATAACGCAATTCTGGTGGGGCCCGTGAATGTTGGAAACGGGGCAATTATTGCCGCCAATTCTGTGGTGACACACGATGTGCAGGCAAACACGATCGCTGCAGGGATCCCCGCTAGGCCAATCAAAAGATTCTGCGATTCCTCTCACGCTTGGGAGAGAATATGACTGTGCCCTCAAAACTGATTTCCATATGCATACCTGCATACAACCGTGCGCGCCACTTGCGCTCGCTGCTCGACTCTGTTTTCGAGCAAGACTTCAAGGATTTCGAGATCGTGATCTGTGAGGACTGTTCACCTGAGCGAGAGGCAATCGGAAAGATCGTAGCCGAATACCAGCGGCTATATCCGGGGTTTCTCAGGTACTTTGAAAATGAGAAGAATCTGGGATACGATGGCAATCTGCGCGAACTAGTAAGCAAGGCATGTGGGCGGTTTTGCTTCTTCATGGGCAACGATGACATTATGTGCCCGCAAGCGCTGCGGCACACTGCTGATCTGATCGGCCGTTATGATAACTTAGGCGTCATCCTGAAAAGCTACTCCTGGTTCCGGGGCACACCGGACCGTGTTGTCCAAACGGTGCATTACTTTGCGGAAGAGAAGTACCTTTCTCCTGGGGTTGAGGCGATCTCGGTATGTTTTCGTCGCTCCGGAGTGATTTCGGGTTATATCGTAGATCGCGAGGAGGCGCAAAAGGCGGCAACAACCCTGTTCGATGGTTCCCTCTATTACCAGATGCATCTTACCGCGTTCGCACTCACCAACAAGGCGGCAGTTGCAACCCCAAAAGTTCTCGTACTCTGTCGCGATGGCGAAGCGCCTGAATTTGGGAATAGCGAGAGCGAGGCTGAGAAGTACACTCCTGGCCGGTATACACCTGAGGCGCGTCTCAGTATGATGTCAGGTGCCCTATCGATCGTCCGCGCCCTCAAGGAGAGAGCAGGTATCGACATCGTGGAGCCCGTGATGCGCGATTATGCAAACTATTTTTACCTCTGCATTCGCGACCAACTCAATCTTCCGTTGGGGAAGTACTTCAAGATGTGCCGCTCCTTCAGCCGATTGGGATTCTATCGTTACCCGAGCTTTTATTTTTACTGCGTCGCTGGCTACTTGTTGGGGCAGGACCGCTGCGACGCACTGATCAAAAGGGCGAGATCCGTAATGCGCAGTAGCCCGCGCTGGGGCACAGCCCGTTGAAAATGCAAAACGGCGTTGCGCTGTCGACTCGCAGGAGATATGCCTCGTGGTGTGGCTAATCCTTGTCTTCAATATTGCGACGGTGATCGTTGCCGGCAAAAAGCACGTCCTGCCGTATGCAATTCTAATGATTGAGACGATCTTCCTGGTCACAGGCCAAGCGATTGAAATTCAGGCGGATTTGAAATCGGCAAGCTTCACGACTTATGCCTATTCGCGTATCACAGACTCCGGGTTTGAGCGGGCTTTATGGTACGTCATGATGGTCAGCATTTTGTCTCTCCTACTAGCGTTGTTTGCAAGAGGATATCTCCCGCCACCGCGCCTATCGCAAGAGTACAGATTTTTGCCTTCAAATCTGTTTTATTTGCTGCTTCTATCATTTGAATCAGCAGTGGCGCTGATTTTGATTGTGGTTGTCGTAGGAGTTTCAGCATTTCTTACTCAGTCGAGACCAGGTGCTGTACCTGGCGCCACGTTATTTATAGTTCTGATGAGTGTCGGTCTATTTCCGATGTTTTTGAAATTGGCCTACAAATCTCGCGTCCAGCCGGCGGATTGGCTCTGCTTCCTTATCTCTCTAGGGGTGACAGCCGGATTTTCTCGGCTCCATGTGATCCTCTATTCATTCATACTTTTGATCGTCCTGTATTACCGACGCGGCTGGGTGGAGCGCCCGATAACGCTTCGAATGGTCTCGGCATTTGTATTCTCTGGCGCGTTGCTGGCCGCTTTTTTCGTGGTATTTGGGGCTCTTCGAGACGCGCAGAATTATACGCATGGATCGATCAGGGATCTAATCCAATACAACCTCGATCATCCTGAAAAGAGCGTTCTTTATCTGGATGTAACATACCGACTCGGAGTAGAAGGGATGTCTGGCCTCGCAGGTGCGTTGAGCGATGCGCAAGCCGACCCGGTCTCCGTCCACCGAGATTACGGAATTCAGATCGTGCTTGATGGCATATCTCAGCTGTTGCCCTCTGCCCTGAAGCAGGTGGTTTCGGAGCAGATTGAGGAAATTCAGGATTGGTACTGGTACAAAAAGCCGCCTGGCAACGTCTCTCCGGGGCTGGAGACCTCTTTTGTCAGTTTTGGCTGGCTGGGTATACCGGTTTACGTCGGCCTAGTGTTTTTATTCGGTTGGGTGTTTCCCATGAAGATATTCAGCTCCAACCCAACCCCCCCATTGATGCTCTGCTTTCTTATGGCTGTTGGGTGTACGCCGCTGATGGTGCGAGGAAAACTCTCCACTTGGTTCGGGTTTTCCTTAGCCTATTCTGTAGTCATTCTACTGGTTTGGCCGCTGTTCGCGAACTGTTTCTCGCGCCTCCCATCCCAGGAAAGCGCATGAGCGAACGCCCCCGCGTAGGCTACGACGGACGGCTCGCGATTGAGCCATTTCGTGGGATGGGTAGATACCTTCGCACTCTGATCGGTGCGCGGCAGGGCTCGCTGATCGGATTCTGTGCTAGGGGTGAGTCGAGCGAATCCTTGGCTTTGATCGGAGAAGGGGCGCGTAGCTATCCCCTTTGGGAGCAATGGTCGCTACCCAAGCAGATTTCTAGATACGGCATCGATGTGTTCATCGCTCCGTACAATACGGCTCCGCTGCGACTTCCTGCCAATGTAAGGCTCGTGCTAATTGTGCATGATCTCATCTTTCTGGATCCTGCACCGCTTTCGCATTCCCTGTATCAAAATGCCGGACGCGCCTACAGAAGGCTAGTAGTCCCCAGGGCCTTGCACAACGCGCACTGCATTCTTACCGTTTCGGATTTCACAAAATCGCAGATTATGCGCAGATTTGGAATTTCCGCCGAGGCGATCAGGGTGATTCCGTGCAGCATTGGGGCAGGCTGGTTCCGAAATAATCGCGGTTCCAACTCTACTGAGCACTGCATCTTTACAGTCACAGGCGAAGCCCCGAGCAAGAATCTTGGAAGAGGTATCCAGGCATTTGCGCGTTTGGCGAGGATCACTGGCGATTCCGCTTTAACCTTTCGAATTGCCGGTGTGAAAAGTAAGTTCCACAACCAGTTCAAGCGGCTTGCAGAACACCTCGGGGTGGCCAGCCAAGTCCAGCTTTATGGGTATTTGAGCGAGGATGCTCTTCGAGAAGCCTACCGAAAGGCGAAATTGTTCTTCATGCCTTCAATTTCAGAAGGATTCGGTATTCCGGTCCTTGAAGCCATGGCGAATCGCCTTCCTCTTGCACTCAGCCGGGGAGGTTCTTTGCCCGAGGTCGGAGGCGATGCCGCTCTATACTTTGACCCCTACTCGATAGAGGATATGGCCCAAGTGATGAGACGGGTGCTGATAGATACCACTGCACGAGAAGAACTCGTTGCCTGCGGAACAAAACGCGTGCGGGCCTTCACCGAGGAGGCGGTACGGCCACCGATCGAGGAGTTTTGGAGGTCAATTTTGTGAGTACTTGAGATCTGCATTTTTTCTCAACTCCAGGCATGCAGCATCACTGACTTGCCGTTTCGATTTGAGATCCCTTTAATCCTGAAGCGATAATTGGGATGATATCGTCGCAAGAGGTTTCGAATTGAGTCGACGTTATTCTCATGATGATAGGTCGTGATGGCGAGCTTCGGATGGGCCGATGAGATGATTTCGGCAGCACCTTCCAGCATCTTTTCCTCGTAGCCCTCAATATCGGCCTTAATAAACGTAGGTGTACATTCCATCCGCTGTGCTGCAGCGTCGAGCGTTTCGATGTTGATTCTGATATGCGGCCCATCATCTTCTTCACTGACAATTCGTGAGCCGTAGGAAGACTCTAGTAGAAGCGCGGTTGAGCTTTGACTCGACAGCGCGGAGTCTACAATCTTGGTGGTCTCGTCATTCGCGAATGTAAGTCGCAGGCCTCTCAAGTAAGTTGGATGTGGTTCGAAGACGACACCAGTAGCGCCTGCGTTCTTGGCCAGCAGCATAAACAGCCCTTCTGCGGATCCACAATCGAATACAATATCCCCCTTTTCGAGAGGGGTTTCTGAAGGAGTATAGAAATGCCAATTCCGAGAATACATGGCTTCTGTGAGGACGTGGTATAGACCAATCAAACCAAACTCATTCGGAAAATATAGCGGAGACTTTATCCCTTTGATTCGGACAGCCGTCGTGTTCTGTGGCCCCGCCTCCAAGCTTTCAACCAGGCGCTTGCCCATAACCGAACAAGGGGGAACAAAGGTATTCCAAGCAAGGTCTGCTAGTGAACCGCCCGTCTTACCCAGCCGAATAAACGCGAGCAAGATTTCTATCCTTCGATTCGCCACTGCCCAAATCTCCCATTCGAATCCTTCTGTAATCAACCACAATTTGATCTGCCCATGAACGAGGCGCCTAGACCTGTCCAATGAGGTCGTGCTATTCGATGCAACCCGAATCGTATCTTCCTTGGACGTATTCTAAATATTCTAAAGTACAGGCGAGGTTTCCATGCGCTTCCAGCTGCACCTTTTTATCGGTCTCATTTCGGTAGCTGGATCTTTTCAGGTTGCCGGGTGTGGCATCCCTACGTATTCAGCCATTTCAACGTCGAAGCGGGCCGTCATTCAGGGAAGCAACTATCAAACTCTTGATGCTGCGTTTGGCGCTTGTCCACCGGCTGGAAATTGCACGATCCAGTTCCCCGCAGGATCTTGGAGCACTAGCTTCTACAGCGGAAACAAATGCATTTCCCGATCGGATCTTACGCTAATAGGTGCGGGAACGCCCCGTCTAGATTCGGACACTGCCCCCACCAGACTGGAGGGCGGCACCATCCTCCAACCGGGATTGTCGTTCTGCGGTGCATCCGATATCACTATCAGCAACATGGGCTTTGATGATGGACCGGCGTACTTCTCCTCCACTGGAGTAGCGACCGATGGGCTTAGGTTCGAGGGTGCAGCGGGCGTGATTGGGGAGCCTCTGGTGAAAAACGTCCTGGTCCGCAATGAAAGTCGCGCTGGGCTCAGGTAGCAACGCCCAGTTTCATGGGAATCTGTTTGAGCATATCGATGCGGTTGAAATTAGCAATATTGCAGCCGCACTGGACACTCATTGCAATGTGATAAAGAGTAGGAACGTCATGGCCACCGGCATTTCTGGTGCGGGATGTGGAAATGACGCGGGCCTGATCATAAAAGGGAGACGCATACACGGCAGTATCGAACGTTGCTGTGGGATGGACCGATGACGGCACAATTTCTGCGGTGCCAACATTTTGCACACAGGATTCGACTACGGTCGTGCACGTGACCAGATATGCTTCTCAGCGTAACAACTCTCCGTTCGGGGTGCTGGCTCCAGGTCTGTGATAACTGTTGAACCGTGAGAGCTTCAAACATTTCGGTGACGGACGTTACCCCGGGACCCGGCCACACCTCGTAAGGACTTTCACGAACGTCGCATCGAGAGGGCCCCTCGCAACCGGGAGAGCGCGTGGTCCTGATCGGAATGCGATTCCCAAAACGCCGCTGCAGCTTGAAGGAGCGCAATTAGGAGCCCTAGAAAGAAACCGACCAACGTGGCCGCCCCCACAATCAGTTCCCGATTGGGAAAAGACCGGACGTCGGGCGGTACCGCAGGATCCACAACCTGAATGACCGCTCCCTGTTTTGCTTCGTCCAGTTTAGCAAGCTCGAATTGGCGGGCCAGAATCTCGAATATTGTTTCGTAGTACTTTACGTCGCGCAGTTTGCGAACGTATTCCATCCCTGCCTCAGTGACCTTGCCCTTCGGCACGATTAATTCCGCATCGGATCCCTCACCGGAGCCCACCAGCTTTTGCAATTGCGCTTGTAGGGAAGCCAATTCCTCTTGAGCCTGCACCAACTGGGAGTTTTCACCCGTTGCAAATGTCTCCAGCGCTTTGATCTGGACTTGCTTCGCGGTGATCTGCGCGCGGATAGCGGCGGCCGTTTCGATGAGAGCGCGAGCTTGGCTATCGAGTTGTATTAACCCAGTCTTCTGTTGGGTCTCTTTCAGCGACTCCTCAGCTTTGGCGAGCGTATCTTTCGCCTGCTTTAACTGTTCTTCGAAAAAGAGCCTTCTCTGAGACGCCTCTGTAATCGCCAGGTGCTCCGAATTCTTTCGGAACTCTTCCACGTACCCATTAGCTAGCTCCGCAGCCCGATTCGGGTCTCGATCTTGCACGCGAATATGAATCAGCGTGTCCTTGTTGCTTCCATCCACGGTAGTGTGCGATTCGAATTGCTTCCGGGCCGTAGATTCGAAACGCGCGTGATATTGGTTCATGAGTCCGAATCGCTGCACTACCGCGTCTTCGACCGTCCGGCTCCGAAACAGCCCAACGTACATATCGTTCGGGTTCTTCAGGAATCCCGCGCCGCCTCCGGCGAGGGCCGCCATACTTCCGATGCCCCCGAGCTGTGACGAGAGCACCGCAGCGGCGGAGGAACTCTGCTGCGGTGTAAGTAAGGTCACCTCGGCCGTATACTGCTTCGGAAGGAGAAGAGCGATTATTGCAGAAACCACAGCGCTCGCAAGGGTGATTACAAATATGAGCTTCTTTCGATGGGCAAACGCAACAAGTAGATCGACGATGGAGATTTCTCGTCCGTTGCTCGCGCCTTGATTGTCCGAAAAAGCTTCCGGGGCATCATCTGGGCGTGGCTTCGGGATCGATACTTCGGTTACCATAAAGATTCCTGTTGTACTCCGGAGGGCCTTATCTCTTGATTCTACAGGCTAGGAGTTGCCGGAAGCGAATCAAAGGGATGGGCAGCGGCCGAGCCTCAGCCGATGATCAGCGGTTCCATAGTGAGCCAGGGTAGTTCGGCGGTGAGGTGTGATCTATTGGCGTTTCGAGCTGTGCCTTCCCACCCTGAAACTAGAATGATTATAGTGTTCACGCTAAACGTCTTGACATGTTGCGATGCTCTCAGCCGCGGATACGCGAAATGGTGCGTGGATCTCTTTGAAAATGGTGCCTCATTTGACACGGGTTTGACCGGATGAAACGCCTCCTCATTCTCACACCGCGGTTTCCTTACCCGGCGATAGGAGGCGATCGGCTTCGTATTGACCGGATCTGCAGAGAACTAGCACAGCATTTCTCTTTGACTCTAGCTAGTCTCTGTGACGATCCCGCCGAGATGCACCTTCCTCCCCCCAACGGGCTATTCGCGCGAGTCGAGCGAGTATATCTCCCGCGATGGCGATCCGTGCTCAACTGTGTCGGGGGCCTAGTTGGCAGTGTTCCACTGCAGATCGCATATTATCGCTCAACCAGATTTGCGCAAATGGTTGAGCGCCTTCTTCCACACCACGACGGGGTGCTTTGTCACTTAATTCGGACCGCAGAGTATGCTCGCCGATCTTCGATACCGATACCGCGCTTTTTGGAAATGACAGATGCGATCTCAATGAACTATTCCCGAGTGCGTAAGGAAGTCGGAGGAGACTGGGTGAAGAAAATGATCTACCGCGTCGAGCAGTCAAGGCTGCAAAGATACGAGAAGGCGATAGGAGCGGAATTTGATTGCTCCTTTTTGGTCTCATCGGTAGATATGGATTATTTGGCCAAAGATTTTCACCGAGCCTCTCCTCGTTATCGAATTGCAGGCAATGGAGTAGATCATCAGATGTTCCCATTTCAATTCGCGAATTTCGGGACTCGCATCTGCTTCATCGGAAACATGACAACCCTGCAGAATCTAGACGCGGCGATCCACTTCGCTTCCGAGGTGTTCCCGTTCGTATTAAGCGAGATACCGGATGCTCGATTCCAAATAATCGGGAGGATAAAGCATAACGATCGGAGATTCTTTCAAGGATTCGAATCTGTCCATGTCACCGGCGAAGTGCATTCCGTCGCTGATGCAGCTAAAGGTGCAGTGGTTGGAGTTTGTCCGATGAGGGTGGCGGCGGGTCTCCAGAATAAGATACTTGAGTACATGGCACTCGGAGTGCCTGCGGTTGTGACTAGCATGGGATTGGAAGGCCTTACGGCGAGAAACGGAACTGATTTGTTGGTGGCCGATACCCCTGAAGCCTTCGCAGCGGCCGTTGTCCGCCTGATCAAGGATCGAGTTTGGGCGAAACGGATCGCGGATAGCGCTAGGCAGTATGTGGAACAGGAACACTCCTGGCCAAAGGTCCTAGCTCCCCTGTGCGATACATTGTGCCGACGAACTGGGATGTCGGCTGTGGCCCAAGAAGTATCAAACCGTGGTGCTTGATTTCGAATGCATCGTCTGAGATGCCCTCCTGCCACCGCGCTCCGGAGTTCCTTGTAAGTTGAATCGCGCACAGCTCAATTCCGTTCGCCGTGTTGCAGAAAATTATGTTCTGTATTCATGGTCAGAGAGGTTCTGACCTGACCTGCCGGCTTCGATTCGCCCGAAAATCTGCAGATTGCGCTGATAGAATTTAAAGCCGTGAGAACGATTGCGCTCAGTCCATTCATTGCGATTTTGGTCATCGGTTGCGTCTCGGTTCATCGAACATCGCCTTACGATCCAGTCGTGAATTTTCGGATTGTTTACGCGAACGATGCCAATGGGGTTCAAACGTTCGCCATTTTGCCTTCAACGTACGATTCTGGAACACCAAATCGGTGGGTAATTTACAACCACGGATTTGGCCAGATCATTGATCAACTCGTGACGTACGATCCCCAGAGCCGCTTTCTGCAGTCTCTGACAGCGGCTGGATTTGTGGTGCTGGCGAGTGACTATCGCAACCTAGCATGTTGGGGAAATCAGGAATGCAGCGAGGACATGGCGAATCTCCAAGTGCTTTGGCATTTGCGACTCAACCTTTCAGCCAAACCGTTTGTGATCGGCGAGAGCATGGGTGGTATCGTTACATGGAATGCGATCGCGCATGGCGCCCTAAAACCGCTCGCCGTAGTGGGAATCTATCCGGTTTGTAGTCTCGCCGCGATGGACAAAAACGCGGTTCTCGAGCCCACCATTCAGTCCGCGTACGGATTCAGCGCGCAGACTGGATATGCTACGGCCACCAGCGGATATGATCCGATGCTGGCGCCGGCATCACCTTACAGCAGTTTTCCGATTGCAGTGTGGGCATCCTATGCGGACCATGTGGTAGTGCGTTCCGCCAACGAAGATCCATTTGCCCTTAAAATTCAGGCTGCCGGTGGAAATGTGGTGATCCACACGTCAAGTGGAGAGCACGGAGATCTCAGCAATTTTGACGCATCATCAGTAGTTGCGTTTTTTAGGCGGTCCGCGCAATAGACATCTTGTGATGGACGCACGGCAGCGAAGTGCTCTACCGCTAATCCTACCCGGAAATCCGCGGACAATATTGGGCGACTCTTAAAGCACATCGGCAGTTGCCGTCCAAGAGTGGTTGTCATCCAAAACGAACTAGCCCAGACACCCGCTTTTGAAGGGACTCCTCAAGCGCGAACCGTGATCGCTGTTCGATCGGGGTCTGGAACCCCTGATTATCTCAGTTCGTTAAGAGGCTTAGTCAGTCAGCAATTTTCCACCGGTACCGAGCTCCTTTCATTCGGATGATCGAGTTGTAGACTCTCGTATGGCCCTCAGTGCGCGAGCAAGGAGAAGATCCGAATGCAAGCGCAACGCTATCAACGAGGTTCCCTGAGTACATTGAAACGCAAGAGCCAGCTCGACGCCTGGGATTCCGCTACTACGCGGAAGAGAACGGCCGTCGTGTGTACAAGAAGATCGTCATTGGCTCTATCACCGAGTTTCCGTGGCGGAAGGACGCGGAGAGAAACAGGTGGCACAACTCAGGGTCGACATCAACGACGGCCTGTGGCGCGGAGAGTTGATTCCTCTGCGCCGGCAGAATGTGGATTTCTCTGGCGGAGTGATTAACGTGACCAGCTCGATCTGGCGCAACGTCGAGGGCCCAACAAAAACCGAAGCCTCGAACAAGCCTGCGCCGGTCCTTGCAGAGCTAAAAACCTGGCGGGATACAATGGGATACCGGGCAGACGAGCAGCTCCTTTTCCCTTCGATACAGAAGAAAGGGGAACAGCCCCTTCAGCCGGAGATGATTCTGAGCGACATATCCGGCCTGCACTGAAGGGATTGAAGATCGAAAAGAAGATCGGATGGCACTCCTTCCGGCACGGCCTGGCGACGCTTTCTCGCCAGCAGGAAGTGGACAAGACTGCTCAGGAGCTGCTTCGCCTTGCGAATTGCCGGATCACGATGGACATTTATAAACAGGCGGGCTCGGACGAAAGAAGGCTCGCCCAGGATCTGGCCTTCGAGGGCCTGATGGGACCGAAAACCCTTAGCACCTTAAGCACCCAAAATCGGAGGAGAAAGAAGCGGTCACGCTTCCAAGTAGTTGATTTGTAAGGGAATGGTAGGCACGATTGGATTCGAACCAACGACCTCTTCCGTGTCAAGGAAGCGCTCTAACCAACTGAGCTACGCGCCTGCACCAGGAGTGATCACGATTTCCGCTTTCCCGGTCGTGAGACGCGGAATCGTCTCAAGCAACTCCCGATTGCCGGGAGATCAGCCCAGGAGAAATCACTGCCGTTGCCTAGTGTATCAGGAACGTTCTCCGGCGCAAACCGCCGGAGACTCACTCTTGCGCGCTCTAGCAGCTTCGCCGAAAACGTGCTTCTTTTGTGATCCTTTCCCCTCGAACGGACCGCACTCCGACATCGTCACCACGCACAGGGTCCGACGGTAGAGAATAGAATGGAGCGTCATTGGGCGTCCTCTACTGCAAAAAATGACAAACTGGTCGAGCCTTCGCTTCAATCCCCTCCGCACAATGCCGAATCTGTTGACCGTCTCGCGGATCTGCCTTGCGCCATTTCTGATTGCGGCGATCTTCGAAGGGCGATTCCAGCTGAGCTTTGTTCTCTTTGTTGTGGCTGGACTGACCGATGCGCTCGACGGTGCGCTAGCCCGTATCCTCAAGCAGCGCAGCGTATTAGGCCAATACCTTGACCCGGTTGCCGACAAACTCTTGCTCAGCACATTATTCCTGGTTCTAACCCACCTCAACCTCATCCCCACACGCGTCACAGTCTTGGTTTTCGGACGTGATCTAGCAATCTTGATTGTCGCGGCCCTGCTCTACGCAGCGATAGGACGCCGAGAGTTCCATCCCACCTTCTTCGGAAAGGCCAGCACCGTCGCCCAGGTGGTCGCGGTCGGCCTGGTTCTGCTGCATCAATTTAACAATGTGCGATGGGTTTCCCTGGCCCGCAGCTTTGCTCTGAACGCCACGATTCTGCTCACGGTAGCTTCAGGGCTTCATTACGCGTGGATGGTGACGCGACGCTCATCGGCGCACTCCACACCCGGCACGGGCGGAATTTAGGGGACGCAAACGAAGCAGAATCTCGTTAAGAGTCGGCTTCCGCTTCCTCAGGCTCGATCGAGTCCTCGATCGCCATATCGTTAAATTCCTCAGAATCAAAGACTTCACCGCACTCCAGACATTCAACAAACTCGACGTCATCGTGCCTGGAGACAATGCGCACTCGCGGATGTTTGCAGACGGTCGCCATGGTCTTGAGGGTATTCTCGTGGTCTGAAATGATCTCTATTCTTGCACTTGGCCGGTCTATTCCGGCCATTTTCTCTGCTCACCAATCGGCTCAGGACATTCCGGAATCGGACTTCCCGGAAAACGAACGATGGCCCTGCACAATGACGCGTGGTCCCAAAAACCGAACGATCCGGTGCGGTCGGGACAACCAGGCTTTACTCACGTCGGGCCTGCTCTTTGCGCCCGATTGTACTGGTCTCCGGGGTAAAAGGAAACGGGATTCTGAGGACCTCTCGCCCCTCATCCGGGTCCTCCTCGGGTTGAATCTCCGACAGTTTTGGTCGTATACTAAACACGGACTGATCCAGTCGGATATTGCATGCTGAAGCTGACAAAGAAGGCCGATTACGGGCTCATGGCGTTGAAATACCTCGCCGAACACCCCGAGACCCCCGCGCTCAGCGCCAAGGATATTGCCGACGCCTATGGCATTCCCGCGCAGTTGCTGGCCAAAATCCTTCAGCGGCTGACCAAGACTGGGTTGCTGCGGTCGCATGCAGGCATGAACGGAGGCTACGCCCTCTCCCGGGATGCGCGCGAAATCTCGGCTTTCGAAGTCATTCACTCAATCGATGGCCCCTTGTTCATCACTTCCTGCACCAAGGGAGCAAAGGGGTGCGACTTGACCCCAAGCTGCACCATCAAAGAACCGCTGGCCCGCGTCAACGAGACGATTGCGGGCGTTCTGAAGAGCATCAGCATCTACGATCTGGCTGATAGGGATCCGGCGAAAGCGGCCGAGGCCGGCAGCTCGATTGGCCAGCGGCTCGTGACATTGACGCTGTAGTCAGTTTCCTTCCCGCCACGCCTCAACGCTGGGGGAAGACAGAAATCAAGGATGGAGAGAGATGAGTACAGTTCTAAGCCAAGTGGAGGTCCCGGCGGGAGTCAAGCTCCCCATCTACATGGACAATCACGCGACGAGTCCCCTGGACCCCCGGGTGCTCGAGGCGATGATGCCGTTTTTTACCTCCAAATTCGGGAATGCCGCCAGCCGTAACCATGCCTTTGGGTGGGAGGCAGAACAAGCCGTCGAGACCGCGCGCGAGCAGATCGCCAAACTCATCGGGGCAACCGCCAAGGAGATCATCTTTACCTCCGGCGCCACGGAGAGCAACAATCTCGCGATCAAGGGAATCGCCGAGATGTACCGCGAGCGCGGCAATCACATCATCACCCAGGTCACGGAGCACAAGGCCGTCCTCGATACCTGCAAGAGACTCGAGAAGTACGGCTACCGCGTCACCTACCTGCCCGTGAAAGCCGATGGCCTGATCGATCTCGAAGACCTCAAGCGCGCGATCGATGACAAGACCATCCTGGTCACCATCATGGCCGCCAACAACGAGATCGGCGTGCTGCAGCCCATTCGCGAGATCGGCAAGATCTGTCACGAGAAGGGCGTTCTCTTCCACACGGACGCAGTCCAGGCCGTGGGCAAGGTCCCCGTAAATGTGATCGCCGACAATATCGACGTACTCTCGCTTTCCGGACACAAGATCTACGGCCCAAAGGGCGTGGGCGCGCTGTACGTGCGGCGTCGCAATCCCCGCGTCCAGATCGCCGCTCAGATCGATGGCGGCGGCCACGAGCGGGGCATGCGGTCCGGCACGCTCAACGTTCCCGGCATCGTTGGATTGGGCAAGGCGTGCGAGATCGCCTACAACGAGATGGAAACCGAGGCGGCCTATCTCCGCGGACTGCGCGACAGCCTGAAGGCCAAGCTCGAGTCGGAGCTCGACTATATCCACGTCAATGGCTCCATGGAGCACCGCCTTCCCGGCAACCTTAACATGAGCTTCGTGTATGTAGAGGGCGAATCGCTCCTCATGGGCATCAATGACGTAGCAGTCTCCAGCGGCTCGGCTTGCACGTCTGCCACTTTGGAACCCTCCTACGTCCTCAAGGCACTGGGCCTCGGCGATGACGTGGCGCACAGCTCCATCCGTTTCGGACTTGGCCGCTTCAATACCCAGGCTGAAGTGGACTATGTGGCCGCTAAGGTCATCGATATCGTCAAGAAACTGCGCGAGCTGTCCCCACTCTACGAGATGGTGAAGGAAGGCATTGACCTCACCAAGATCGAGTGGCAGGCGCACTAAGAACATGCGGTGCGGCTTAGCCACTCCGCAAAGCGGTTTTTAACGGCAAGAAGCATCGACCGCTCAGGCTGTCGAATCAAAGGTTAGGAATTGCGGCTTCCCCGCAGAAGGAGATCGGGAACATGGCATACAGCGACAAGGTAGTCGACCACTACAACAACCCCCGGAACGTGGGGACGCTCGACAAGAGTGCGCAGGAAGTGGGCACCGGCTTGGTGGGTGCCCCGGAGTGCGGCGACGTCATGCGCCTTCAAATCCGCGTGAATCCGGAGACTCAGGTCATCGAAGAGGCCAAGTTCAAGACCTTCGGTTGCGGCTCGGCGATCGCCAGCTCCTCGTTGGCCACCGAATGGATCAAGGGACGTACGGTCGAGGACGCCCTGGCCATCAAAAACACGGATATCGTCAAGGAGCTGTCGCTTCCCCCAGTGAAGATCCATTGTTCGGTGCTGGCTGAGGACGCGATCCGCGCTGCGATTGGCGACTGGAAAAAGAAGAACGGCGTAGCCGAGACCGCAGATACGGCAGTCGCAGCTCAGTAAGCACACTGTCGTTTATGCGACGAGGTTGGTGGATCCGGCAAAGCGAATTCAGTGCCGGACCCATCCATCTATGCATGCTTTTTTGAATAGGGAACATGGCGAATTTCGTAAACATCGAATCCAAGGCCGGCGAAGGCGCGGTTGCCCCTGCGCCGCAACAGAACATGTCGCCGTCCGCGCCGGTCCAGGGTGTCCATGTCACCGAGCGGGCGGTCAAAAAGATCCGTTCCGCCATGGTCAAGGAAGGCATTTCCCCTGAGGCTGGCGGCCTTCGGCTCGGCGTCATGGGCGGGGGCTGCTCCGGGCTCTCTTACTCCATTAAGTTCGATACCCAACCCCGCGAGCGCGACCGCATCTTCGAGTTCGACGGAGTGCGTATCTTTGTCGATCCCAAGTCTTTCATCTACCTGCACGGCATGACGCTTGACTACGAAGAGACGCTGATGCGGCAAGGGTTCAACTTCATCAACCCGAACTCCACGCGTTCCTGCGGTTGCGGTTCGTCATTTTCCTGAGAGCGGTACATGCACGCTAGGCTTTGCCATGTTGAATGTTCTCGATTCCGCAGTTCCTGTTGAGTGCTGGTCGTGTTCGGTGGCTCATAACGAATCCACCCTCTTCTGCCCCCATTGCAGCAAGATCCAGCCACCCCCGGGGGGCAATTACTACTCGGTCTTCAACCTTCAGCCGGCCCTCAACATTGATCTGGCCGCGCTGGAGACCGCGTTTCATCGTCTCAGCAGGAAGCTCCACCCTGACCGATTCGCCCGGGCTACCGCGTCTGAAAAAGAGTGGAGCCTGGCCGACACAGCGCTTCTCAATGACGCGTACCGCACTCTCCGCGACCCCCTCCGCCGTACCGAATACCTGCTGAAGCTGCATGGCGCTGAAATCGGCGAGGAACACAGCGGCAAAGACCGGCGTCCCCACGAAATGGGCGCTTCGCGTGCCCCCGCTGATCTGCTCGAAGAAGTATTTGAACTCAATATGCAGCTCGAAGAAATGCGCGCTGCCCGGTCCTCCGGTGAAGACGATCCGGCGCTCGCCCGGAATCTCTCTGAAGCGAAGGCTAAGTTCGAAGGACTGCAAGCCGAGGTGGACCATGATCTGCGGGAGCAATGGACTGCCTGGGATAATGGCGGCGACGCGGAAAAGCAGGCGGCACAAAAGGCGATGGTTGCCCTCCTTGACAGGCGCCGCTACCTCAGCAATCTGGTGCGCGAAGTCAATGAGACGATGGGAGCTTGATTTCCATGCCCTTGGTGCGCATCTCGCTCCATACGTCTGCTGCTGAAAATCGAAAGAGCATCGCTGATGCCGTATACCAGGCGATGCGGGAGACGATCGGCATACCCGAAGGCGACCGTTTCCTCGTCGTCACCTCGCACGCAGCCGACGAGTTGTTCGTCGATCCAAACTACCTGGGCATCCAGCGCACCGAGAAGTTCATCCTGGTGCACATCTTTCTCAGTGAGGGCCGGACGGTCGAACAGAAACAGGCTCTCTTTCGAAGCATCGCGATGCGGCTCCAAAATGCGATTGGCGTCTCGCAGGAAGACGTGATGACTGTGCTCACCGAAAACTCGTATGTCGATTGGTCCTTTGGCAACGGCGAAGCCCAATATGTGATCAACCCTCCCGCGTGGGTGCGCAGCAGATCCGCGGAAGGAAATTGAGGAGAGAATGGCGGAAGGACGCGTAGTTGGCATTGACTTGGGAACCACCAATTCCCTGGTCGCATACATGGAAGGCGACAAGCCGGTGGTGATACCAGGGGTCGATGGATCCAATCTGGTTCCCTCCGTCGTCGCCCTTGACCCGATGCCCGAAGGCGGCACTCGGCCTACCGTAACCGTTGGCAATAGCGCCCGCCGGGCATTGATTGAAACTCCGGAGCGCGTGATCTACTCGGTGAAGCGTCTGATGGGTCGCGGCCTTTCCGAAGTGCAGAGCGAGTTGAAGCTCTTTCCCTTCCGGCTGGCAGAGGACGTCGAAGAGGGAGAAGTCCCTCGAATTCAGCTTGGCGAACTGAAGTTCACCCCGCCCGAGATCTCCGCCTATGTGCTTCGGCAGCTAAAGCGCAACGCAGAGCGTTTCTTTGGCGCTCCCGTCAAGCAGGCGGTGATTACTGTGCCCGCCTACTTCAATGACGCCCAACGGCAGGCGACCAAAGATGCAGGCCGCATGGCAGGCCTCGAAGTACTTCGCCTCGTCAACGAGCCTACCGCCGCCGCCCTCGCCTACGGTCTTGATCGCGGGAAGGTAGGCACCATAGCCGTATACGACCTCGGCGGCGGCACCTTCGATATCTCCATCTTGAAGCTGCGCGACGGCATCTTCGAAGTCCAGTCCACCAACGGCGATACCCATCTCGGCGGGGATGACATCGACAACCTGCTCGTCGCCATCGCGCTCGATGAGATTCAGAACGAACATGGAGTCAACTTGCGCGCCGATGCCGGTGCCGTGCAGGCCCTCCGCAAGGCGGCCATCGATGCCAAGATTCAACTCTCCACCCAGCCCGTGGCCCGCTTCGATATCGAGCTCCCCAATAACGACCGCTATCAGCGCGAGATCCCTCGTGCAGTCTTTGAGAATCTGATCGCGCCCATCCTGCAGCGCACCGCCGCTCCGTGCAAGCAAGCCATGCTCGATGCCGGGGTCGTGCCGGAAGACATCGATGAGGTCGTGCTGGTGGGCGGATCGACCCGCATTCCCGCGGTGCGACAATTGGTGGACGATCTTTTCCATCTCGGCGCTCGCGGCAAAAAGCCGCACATCGAACTCAACCCCGACGAAGTCGTCGCTCTCGGCGCGGCGGTGCAGGCCGATATCCTCGCCGGTTCTTCCGCGGCAACAGAAGAACTTCTGTTGCTTGATGTCACCCCGCTGTCGCTCGGCATCGAGGCCCTTGGAGGCACCACTGCCAAGATCATTCAGCGCAACTCCACCATTCCCGCATCGGCGACGGAACACTTCACCACCGGCGTCGACGGTCAAACCAATGTCGCCATTCACGTCGTTCAGGGGGAGCGCGAACTCGCCGCCGACTGCCGCTCCCTTGCCCGGTTCGATCTGAAGGGCATCCCCCCCATGTCCGCAGGCCTGCCTCGCATCGAAGTCAAATTCCTGATCGATGCGGACGGCATCCTGCACGTCTCCGCCCGCGAGCAGCGCTCCGGGCAGGCCGCACAGATTGAAGTGAAGCCTACGTACGGCCTCACCGACGAACAGGTGGAGACCATGATCCTGGAGTCCTTCGATCACGCCGAGGAAGACTTCAACAAACGGCTCCTGATCGAGGCCCGCAACGAAGCGGATACGATTCTTGCCGCGGTCGATCGCGCTCCTCAGAGCCCCGTTTGGCATCAGCTCTCGGGAGAGGAACAGTCGTCCATCGCAGCAGCACGCGATCGACTCGCCTCAGTCAAGCTCGGAGACGACACCAACTCCATTCGTCAGGCCACGCTGGCGCTCGATCATGCCACCCGTCGCTTTGCGGAGCTGATGATGGAAGCAGCCGTAACCACCGCGATCCGCGGCAAAACGATGGACGCAGCCGGGGAAGAACTATCCGACGAGGTAACAGCTCCCCATCCCATGGCTCCGGCTGAATTCAAGTAGCTCAGAAAGGCTTTCTATGAGTGCAGAGAATCAGAACATTCCCCCCGAGAAGCTGGTGCGCGTCACCTTCATGCCGGAGGGCAAAACCGTCGAGTTTGAGTTCGGCAAACTGCCTTACGAACACCATGGCCGGCCCATGTCCTTCCTCGACGTGGCGGAGAACTTCAACGTCTTCCTCGATCATGCGTGCGGAGGCGTTTGCGCCTGCACGACCTGCCACCTGTGGATCAAGAATCAGGAAGGCATCAGCGAGGCAGAAGATGACGAACTCGATCGCCTCGACATGGCCGCCGATCAGCAATTGAACTCCCGCCTCGGATGCCAGGCCGTCATCACCAAGCCGGGGGACTACGTCGTTGAGATTCCCAAGTGGAATCGCAACTACACCTCCGAAGGCAAACCTCTGGCGATGGCCGAGAACAAATAGCTGGACCAACCGAGCGAGGCCCACATGGCGCGTGAAATTCACTGGACCGACTCCGAAGAAATCGGCATTCAACTGCAGGAAAAGTTCCCCGATCTCGATCCCCTGACCGTCCGCTTCACTGACCTGCATCGTTACGTGACGGAACTGGACGGGTTCGCCGACGACCCGTCAAAGTCGAACGAGTCCCGCCTCGAAGCCATCCAGATGGCTTGGCATGAAGAGTTCGAAGATGCCAAAGGCTGATGACCGCCATAACGCCCGGCGCAAGCGCATCGGCTGGCTCACTCAGTGCCATCCAAATGCGTTCTCGAAATGCAGAATCTCCTGCTCCTTGCCCGGCACCTGGTAAACGCTCACAACGTCAAATCGAACTTGCGGTCGCTCCGCTCCCCGCAACTGCCGCAGGTAAGCTCGAGCCAGCCGCCTCACCGCAAACTGCTTGTGCCGATCGACGGCCGATTCTGCAGGAGCGATATCGTGGGCCGTGCGCGTCTTTACCTCGATGAAGCACAGCAACCCATCCTTCCACGCAATCAGGTCGACGTCACCGGGAATGTTTCCCGCTGACCACCGCCGCGCTACCACGGTGTAGCCTTTGCGCCGGAGATAGAAGAACGCGGCATCTTCGCCACTGAGTCCGGTGCGGAGATGAACCGGCATCCCTGCCCGGTGTGTCCGCGCCAGGCGATCGAGCCCCGATACCGCCCTTTCCAACAGCGTTATGCGAATGTCCCGCAGACTCATAAGCCAATTTTGCCCCCGCCGGCGTTGCGAGGCCATGATGCTCATCACCAAAAGCGCGGGGCCGAAGCAGACTGCTTCGGCCCCTCTTGAAATACCTGATTGACGCGGGTTACGCGTTTGCCAGCGCTGCCCCCTGCAATGACTGCGCATGCTCCCGCTCCACCTGGCTCAGTGCGTCCTCGAGGATGTCGAGAGCCACTGTCGCCTCCTCCTCACTGAGCACGAGGGGCGGGCAAAGCCGCAGGCTCGTCTCCCCACAACCCAGCACCATCAAGCCGCGCTCAAACGCCAGCGTCTCCACGCGATTACGAAGTGCCGTGGCCGGCTCACGCGTCTGCTTGTCCTTGACCAGCTCAATGCCGATCATCAACCCGCGGCCGCGTACCTCGCCCACCAGCGGATGCGCCTTGACCCAGCCCTGAAGCCGATCCAGCATCATGCCGCCCACGCGCTCCGCATTCCTGATGCCTTCCCGTTCCAGAACATCCATCGTTGCCAGCGCCGCCGCGATCGAGATCGGATTGCCGCCGAATGTCGATGCGTGCGACCCGGGAACCCAGTCCATGACCTCGGCCTTGCTCATGCACACCCCAAGAGGCATGCCGCTTGCGATTCCTTTTGCCATGCAAACAATATCAGGCTCCACCCCGGAGTGCTCGATGGCCCACCACTTGCCCGTACGGCCCGCGCCCGACTGGACCTCGTCAACAACCAGAAGGATTCCGTGCCGATCGCAGATTCCGCGCAGCTCGCGCAGGAAGTTATCCGGCGCCACTACGTAGCCACCCTCGCCCTGAATCGGCTCGATAAAGATCGCGGCTACCTCTTCCGGCGGAAGAATCGTCTTGAACAGCTTCTCCTCGATGTAGCGCGCGCAGCCCAAAGCAAAGGCCTCCAGTTCCTGCGGGCCCCCGCTACAGCCGCGGTACGCGTACGGATAACGCACGTGCGTCACCCCCGGAACCAGCGGCGAAAAACGCCGCTTCTGCTGCGGCTTCGACCCCGTGAGCGATAAGGCCCCCATGGTCCGTCCGTGAAACGCTCCGAGGAACGCAATGATGTGCTGCCGTCCTGTGTGGTAACGAGCCAGCTTCAATGCGCACTCGATCGCCTCCGCGCCTGAGTTGCCGTAGAAGAAGCGATGCGGCCCCTTCATCGGCGCCACCGCGGACAACCGATCCGCAAGCTCCGTCAGCGGCTCGTTGTAGAAATCGGTGCCCGAGATGTGAATCAGCTCGGCAGCCTGCTTCTGGATCGCGGCAACCACCTCCGGGTGGCAGTGCCCCGTTGAGGTCACCGCTATACCCGCCGCAAAATCCAGAAACTCGTTCCCGTCCACGTCTTCCACGCGAACTCCGCGTCCGCGCTTCGCCACCAGTGGATACGACCTCGTATAGCTCGG
Organism: Acidobacteria bacterium AB60; assembly: GCA_008682415.1. Taxonomy (GTDB): domain Bacteria; phylum Acidobacteriota; class Terriglobia; order Terriglobales; family Acidobacteriaceae; genus Telmatobacter. The sequence goes on from VANK01000002.1 coordinate 349,712, forward strand.
GGAAATCAGCCGGTCATCGGCTTCCACCGCCGCGCGAGCCTTTGGGCCGGGAAGCGGCGTAATCAACTTGGGCCCGTATTGTGCGTGCATCTCCTGCCTGGTCATTGACGTATCTCCTCGTTAGGTATAGGGCGGCGCGCCGCAAGCCACTGCGGCCGCAAACCGTTTAACTTGTCGGCCCAAGGGAATCGCATGAACCTGAGAACGGGCGCGAATCTTCGGCGGTCCTGTATTAATCGCCGCCGAAGAGACTAGGTCGCGTGCGGGTAGGCAGAACGCGCAGATGGCGCCGCGGGCAAATACAGCGCGCACGAAGGCCCGACCACCGCCGCGAGGCAGGAAGGTACACCGGTCCGGTCAGGGCGCGCTTGTGCATGGAGGCTCCGCTGCGGGCAGAATAGCACGCTCTTTGCCTGTTTTTCCATGCCCCCGCAGAACCGTAGACAGTTACTTGCGTGCGGGATTCGCACCTTCCGCTGGCTTGAATACGCCCGGCGGCACCAGGACAGAGGCGGTTTCGCCGTCCAGTGCGGCATGCGAACGCTCAAAAGCCTGCAGCGCCGGCTCGTCCGCCGCGAGCGCCATCCAACATACCGCGCCCTTTTTGAGAATCGCGCAGGCAATCTCAATGGTGTATGGAGTGGAGCCCTGTCCCTTGGGCGACCCCTTCACCCGCTCCGCCCACATCTTGTGCGACCCCAGGCTGTACGAACCATAAGCAGGTTCGCCCACGTCGAAACTCTGCTTCAGGCCCTGCGACGCGCCGTCGCCAAAGTTCGGAAGATCCGCCTCGGTGAGTTGCTGGCCGAAACAGTCAAACGAAAGCGAAACATCCACGATCACTGAGCCTTCGCGGCGCGTGGTCATGCCCATCTGCGCGCAGGCCAGGCCCTTCTTCTCCTGTTCGGATGATGCGCTCTGGGCAGCCTGCTCCTTGGCCTGCGCCATATTGGCCCGGGTCACGACCTCCCAATCGCTCGGAACCTCGTAACTGAATCCGAGGTCGCTCGCATACGCGTGGGAGTTGCCCGCAGTCTGCCCGTTCAGAGCAGAAGCAAGCATCAGAAAGAAACCACAGATCGCGGGGACTCTCATTGCGCGGTAAGTCTATCACCGCATTCACCCAATGGGCAGTGAGAGAGCTGCCTGTCCTTCCTTTAGCGAAGCAGAAACGCGGACACCGCCGAGGCTATGCCCACCAGCGCGAACACCATTCCGAAGTACCAGTACATCCGGCTGCGCGTCAGCAGCGTCACCGACGTGACCACCAGCCCGATCTCCAGCAGCGCCTCGCCCAGGTCGAACCGGCTCGCACGCGCCTCCGCAGCCTCGACCTGCTTCTCCAGGTCATCGGCCTTCTCCGCAGACGCCTTCAGATCTTCATTCCACTTTGCCTGATGATCCGCATACGCCTTGGCGATCTTCGCCGCGGCCGCCTTGTCCCCGACCTGCAGCACGTTCAGCAGGTCCGCCGAAAGACTCGTGTTATACGACCGGATCTTCTTGGCCTGGTACTCATTCCACTGATCCGTCGCCCGATTCTGTTGCAGCACCGCCTCGGTGTGCGTCCGATGCCCCAGAACCGTTGTTATCGCGACCATCACCGCCAGCACGCTCATGGTGAACGCCACCGGGCGCATCGAGGAGTCGTGCGCTCCGTGCTCGGCGTGTTCCTTCAGTTCTTCCGCTTCGTGAGCTTCCATTGCAGCGACCCCCTTGATTCCGTCTTGCACCCTGGGGAAAATGGGTGCGGCCTGGTTTTCATCCAGCTGGTAAGGCTGGGCGAATTGGCGCGAGCCCCTTCAGGCACTCACTTCCGCTTCCAGCGCACGCCTTCCTTTGAGTCCTCCAGGACCACGCCCTTGTCGAGTAGTTCCTTGCGAATCTGATCGGCGCGCCCGAAGTTACGCTGCTTCTTGGCCTGCGTCCGCTCCGCCACCAGCTTCTCGATCTCCTCATCGCTCAAGGCCATGCGGGCAAGCAGCTCCGGCGCCACCTCTGCCTGCCGGCCGGCCTGCTCGGCCCAGGCCAGGGCGCGCCGCGTCAGTTCGTCGTCACCGTCCCTGACCACGTCGAAGACCGCATCAAAATCGGCAAGCACCTGCAGCACCGCATCCCGATCTCCCGCCCGAAATTGCCCGCGATCCATCGCCGTATTCGCCGTGCGCAACAGGTCGAAGATCGGCGCCCGCGCGTCAGCCGTGTTCAGGTCGTTCGCCATCGCCGAGAAAAACGCGGCCCGCGCCGCATGCGCCGCCACCTGGATCGGCTCCGACTCTCCTGCCTCGAAGTTCGTCGTGGATAAACGCTGATGGAACGTACGAAGCCGGTCGATCGCGTTGGTCGCCTCCGTCAGCCCTTCAAACGTGAAGTTCAACTGGTGCCGATACGGAACCGAAATCAGTGCCAGCCGGATCGCCGAGGCCTTGTACCCCTTCAGCAGCAGATCGCGCAAAGTGTAGAAGTTCCCCTCGCTCTTCGACATCTTGCGTCCGTCCACCAGCAGGAACCGCACATGCATCCAATGCCGCGCCAACGGCTTGTGGGTCACGCTCTCGCTTTGCGCAATCTCGTTCTCGTGGTGCGGGAACATCAGGTCCTCGCCTCCCGCATGCAGATCGAAGCTCTCCCCCAAATACTCCATCGACATGGCCGAGCACTCGATGTGCCAGCCCGGGCGCCCACGCCCAATGGGCGTCTCCCACGACGTCTCGCCCGGCTTGGTCGACTTCCACAACGCAAAATCCCGCGCCGAGTCCTTGTCATACTCATCCAGGTCGACGCGCGCCCCGTCCTCGATCCCCGCCAGGTCCTTCTTGCTGAGCTTTCCATACTCGGGAAACGCCGCCAGCCGGAAATACCAGCTGCCGTCCTCCACCTGGTATGCAGCGCCGTTCGCCGCCAGGCGCTGGATCAGCTCCACCATCTTCCCAATGTGTTCCGTCGCTCGCGCAATGGCCTCCGGCCGCTCCACCCTCAATGCGTCCAGATCCTCGAAGAATGCTTCGATATACCGCGGCGTGTACTCCCCGATCGGAATGCCCGCGGCCGCCGCGTTGCGAATGATCTTGTCGTCCACGTCCGTGATGTTCATGACGTGGCGAACCCGCATCCCGGTCAGCTTCAGGAACCGCCGCAACACATCGATCTCGAGAAACGTCCGGAAGTTCCCGATGTGCCCGTAGTCATAGACCGTGGGACCGCACGCGTACATGCGCAGCTCCGCGCCGTCCGCCGGTACCAGCTCATCCATTTGTCCCGAGAGGGTATTGAAGAGGCGAAGTGTCATTCGATCTACAGCAGGCTCGTCTTTCCAGAATCGGCTGTTTTGGGCCTTTTCGATTGTAGCAGCGGCACTTCCCGGCTCGTCGGCTACCTCCCCAGCGCCAGCGAGGGCTCAGCCGTCAGCCCGCTTTCGGCCACCTGACCCGCAACCAACCGCGGCCACGCCGCCGCCGCGATCATCGCGGCATTGTCCGTGGAAAGTGCCAGCGTCGGAAACGACTCCCGCACCCTCCTGCGCCCCGCCTCCTCCGTGAACCGCTGCCGCAACTCCCGGTTCGCCGCAACCCCCCCCGTCACCAGAATGCGTCGAACCCCTAGCGACTCCGCCGCGGCAAAGGTCTTCTTCAAAAGATCGCCCACAACCGCATGCTGAAAGCTCGCCACCAGGTCGATCACCGGCTGCGGCGCCAGCGCCAGGGCCTCATCCTTCGTCTTTGGGGGCCGCGCCCCCGCAAGCACCGCCGCAATCCGCTCGTTCACCCCCTGCCGCATGCCGTGCAACTCCACATACCGCAGCACCGCCGTCTTGATCCCCGAAAACGAAAACAGGAAGTGCGGGTCAAGCGCAGCGATCGGCGCCGTTCTCGCCCCCTTGGTTCGCGGAGCCTTGCCCGCCAGGTGCGCCTTCGTCTTCACCTGCGCAAACGTGAACGGCACCGCCCTGGGATCGCCAAATCGGGCCAGCGCATCGATCCACGGCCCGCCCGGATATCCCAGCCCCAGCAGCTTGGCCACCTTGTCATACGCCTCGCCTGCCGCGTCATCCAGCGTCCGCCCGATCAGCCGATACCGCCACGTTCCCTGCTCCGGTTCCGCCAGGTATAGATGCGTGTGCCCCCCGGAAACCACCAGCGCAAGCGCCGCTTCCTCGTCCTCGGCGGCCAAACCATCCGGCTGCGACTCCCGCTCCTGCAGCAGCACCGCATGGATATGCCCCTCCAGGTGGTTCACCGCGATCACCGGCAGCTCCCGCGCAAACGCCAGCGCCTTGGCATACGTGATCCCCACCAAAAGCGCTCCCGCAAGCCCCGGACCCGCCGTGACCGCAATCGCATCCAGTTCGTCGAGCCCCACCCCTGCCTCTTCCAGCGCCGCCCGCACCACCGGAACAATCGCTCGCAGATGCTCCCGGCTGGCCAGTTCCGGCACCACCCCGCCATACCGCACATGGGTCCCAATCTGCGACGCCACCACCGACGACAGCGTGCGCGCGCCTCGCTCCACCACGGCCGCCGCAGTCTCATCGCACGAGCTCTCAATTCCCAGAATTAGGCCGCGAGTCATACCCTCCAGTTTACGAGCGCAGCTTGCCCCGCATCCCATCGCAAGCGCGACAATGGAGCAAGTGCCGGTGCCTTCTCCCCAATTCGAAGCCGCCCTCCGCATCATCGAGACCCTGCGTGCGAACGGCCATGAGGCCTACCTCGCCGGCGGCTGCGTCCGCGATCTCCTCCTCGACCGCAATCCGGTGGACTACGATGTCGCCACCTCCGCCACCCCCGACATCGTCCTCAACCTCTTCCCCCGCACCTTCGCCGTGGGCGCTCATTTCGGCGTGGTGCTCGTATCTGATACAGCCACGGCCACCGAAGGGGATTCGGCCCCACCCCCGGTGGTCACGGAGGTCGCTACCTTCCGCTCCGACGGAGCCTACTCCGACGGCCGCCACCCCGACGCCGTCCGCTACACCACCAGCGCCCACGAAGACGTGCAGCGCCGCGACTTCACCATCAACGGCCTCTTGCTCGACCCGACCGCCCTCGTCAACACACCCCAAGACAAGTTCCCCTCCGCGGTCCGCGCAGGATTGCACGATTACGTCGGCGGCCTCGCCGACCTCCAGGCCGGCATCATCCGCGCCATCGGCGAACCCTCCCGCCGCTTCCAGGAAGACCAGCTGCGCCTCCTCCGCGCCGTCCGCTTCGCCGCCCGCTTTCACTTCGCACTCGAACCCGCCACCTTCGCGGCCATGCAGCATCTCGCCCCGCGCATCACCTCCGTCAGCCGCGAACGCATCCGCGAAGAGCTCACCAGGATGCTCACCGAAGGCCACGCCCGCCGCGCCTTCGAGCTCCTCGATCAATCCGATCTGCTCGTCCAGGTGTTGCCCGAGATCTCCCGCATGAAAGGCGTCCAGCAACCTCCCCAGTTCCATCCCGAAGGGGATGTCTTCATCCACACGCTCATGCTCCTTCAGCAGCTTGAGGCCGGCTGCCCCGCCACCCTCGCCTGGGGCGCCCTCCTCCACGACGTCGGCAAGCCCCCCACCTTCCGCGTCGCTCCCGACCGCATCCGCTTCGACGGCCACGTCGAGGTCGGCGTCGCCATGGGTGCCGACATCCTCCGCCGCTTCCGCTTCTCCAACGAGGACACGCGCCAGATCCTCGCCCTCGTCGAGAACCACATGCGCTTCGCCGACGCCCCGCGCATGAAAGAGTCCACCCTCAAGCGGTTCTTCCGCCTCCCCTGCTTTGACGAGCACCTGGCCCTGCATCGTATGGACTGCCTCGCCGCGCACGCCAACCTCGACATCTACAACTTCGTGCGCGAACGCTTCCAGACCATGCCGCTGGAACAGGTGCGCCCCCGGCCCCTCCTCACCGGCGACGATCTCATCGCCGCCGGCTACACCCCCGGCCCGCAGTTCAAAGTCCTGCTTCAGGCGGTTGAAGACGCGCAACTCGAAGGAGCCATCACCACGCCGCAAGAAGCTCTCCGCCTCGTACAAAGCCTCGTCCAAAGCCTGGACCGCGCCTGACCCTCACGCTCCCTGCTCTGCTTCCCGGCTCTTGCGCGCTCGCTCGCGCAGCAGCTTCTGCTCGCGCGCGTTTTGCGTCATCTCGGCCGCCCGCTCGAACTCCACAGCCGCCTCCGCATTTCGGCCTAGGCGCGCCAGCATGTCCCCTCGCACGCTCGGCAGCAGGTGGTAATTCTTCATCGAGGGCTCTCTCTGAAGCGGCTCCAGCAGCTTCAGGGCTTCCTCCGGCCCCCGCGCAAATCCCACCGCAACCGCGCGGTTCAGCTCCACCACGGGCGAAGGCATAATCCCAACCAGCTCTCCATAGAGCTGCATGATCCGCTCCCAATCCGTGTCCTCGGCCCGCAAGGCGCGCGCGTGGCACGCCGCAATCTCCGCCTGCAATCGATACGGCCCCTTGCCCCGCGCCAGCTTCTCCGCTCGCTCCAGGGCAGCCAGCCCGCGTCCGATCAGCAACCGGTCCCACAACGCGCGGTTCTGATCCAGCAGCAGGATCGGCTCGCCGGAGGCGCTCACCCGGGCCCGCGCCCGCGACGCCTGGATCTCCATCAGCGCGACCAGTCCGTGCACCTCCGGCTCCGCCGTCTCCAGTTCCGCCAGAACTCGGCCCAGGCGCAGCGCTTCCTCGCACAGGGCGGTTCTCATCAGGTCTGCGCCTGCAGTCGCCGAATACCCCTCGTTGAAGATGAGATAAATCACCTCCAGCACCGAACCCAGGCGCGCCGACAGCTCCGCTCCGCGCGGCACCTCAAATGGAATCTTCGCTTCCGCCAGCGTTCTCTTGGCGCGCACAATCCGCTGCGCAATCGTCGCCTCCCCTGTCAGAAACGAACGCGCAATCTCGCTTGTCGTCAATCCGCCCACCACGCGCAACGTCAGCGCGGCCCGGCTCTCGCGCGAAAGCACCGGATGGCAGGCGATAAAGATCAACCGGAGCAGATCATCGCCCACGGGGTCGTCCAGCCGCCCTGCCAGATCGGGCGTCGTCTGCTCCAGCACAGCCACCGTGCGCGCCAGTTCTTCATTCTTCGCCGCGCTCATCGACTGATGGCGGAAATAGTCGATCGCCCGGCGCTTGGCCGTGGTCATCAACCACGCTCCGGGATTGGTCGGAATGCCCGTCTCCGGCCACTGCTGCAGAGCCGCCAGCAACGCCTCCTGGCCCATATCCTCGGCCAGGCCCACATCACGCACAATACGCATGAGCCCGCCAATCACCTTGGCAGCCTCCATCTTCCATACCGCGTCGATTGCACGAGCTAGGTCAGCCGACATCGCTACCGATCACACCACGCCGCACTCAGGCAGAGCAACTTCCCCTCAACGCGAAGAGAGGCCACGAGAACGTGACCTCTGCTCCTTCGTTCGTTGCCTTGTCAACTCCCCGCGGGCATCGGGCGCTGCCGCAGGATCATCCAGTTGATGCCGAACCGGTCCTGCACCTGCCCAAACCGCGAGGCGAAAAACGTCTCCTCCAGGGGCATCAGCACCCGTCCTCCATCCGCCAGGGCCGCATACACCCGCTCCGCCTCGCTGTCGCTGTCCATCTGCAGCGTCAGATAAGCGCTGCGCATCGGCTCGGCCCGGGGAATATCCGCCCCCATCAGCTCCGCCTCGCCAATCGTGATCTGCGCGTGAAGCACTGCGTCCTTCCACTCCGGACCCGCCTGGGTCGGTTGCGGCGACTGGCCGTGCGTCATCATCATTCCAGGCTTCGCGCCCAGGTGCGCCTCGTAATACCGGAACGCCTCTGCGCACTGGCCGCGGAAGTTCACATACACGTTCATCTTCATTGCTGTCTCCACGACTGGGATTCGAGCGTCTTTCTCCGCTCCAGGTGATCCGGGCTCATCACCTGCGCGAAGTCCTCCAGCTCATACACCTGCCGGATCTCGACCTCGGTCTCCCCGTGGAAGGGGCTGCGCTTGACCCACTCGATCGCCTCCTCCAGCGACCGCACCTGCCACAGCCAGAAGCCCGCAATCAGCTCCTTGGTCTCCGCAAACGGTCCATCGATCACCGTCCGCTCCCCGCCCGAAAACCGCACCCGCGCGCCCTTCGAACTCGCCTGCAGGCCCTCTGCCGCCAGCAGCACCCCGGCCTTCACCAGCTCCTCGTTGAACTTGCCCATCTCCGCCATCTGCTGCGGATCGGGGAGCCCGCCGGCCTCCGACTCCTTCGTCGCCTTCACAATCACCATGAACTTCATCGAAAATCTCCCTCGGTTCCGTCTGCTTTTCTCGATGCAAATGTCCTACTTGCGCAGAGCCACCGCTTCCGCCTCGGCGCCCACGTTCTCCGGCATGCAGTTGGGATCGCAGAGTTGGCGCAGCTCGCACTCGCCCTCCCCGGTGAACTGCAGAAACTCCCGCGCGTACGCGATCGCCTCTTCCTTCGATGACGCCTCGAGAATGGCAAAGCCGCCCACCACCTCCTTGGACTCCGTAAAGGGTCCGTCCGAGACCGTGAACCTTCCCCCCTCGACCCGGACGCGGGCGCCCAAAGCGCTGGGCATACATCCTTCCGTCGCCAGCAATCGGCCGCTCTTCATCCAGTCCTCCACCAGTTTGCCCATCCGCGCCATCTCCTCGACGGTGGGAGGGGTGTTCCGCTCAGGCAGCTTGTAAATGCTCAGAAATCGCATGGAAAGTCTCCTTTGGTTATGTCCGGATTCCACATCCTCATCCGGCTTCATGAGTACATCGAACCGCCCCTTCCCGGATCGACAATGTTCTGAAATTTTTTTTGCCCCGTTTTTTTTGGCCGGAAAAGGAAAGGCCGCCATGCACCCTGCATGCACGGCAGCCTTCGCGCCTTTCGCTGATGGAAACCTAGTTCCCCCCGGCCGCTTCCCCTCCCGGCCGCTCCGCAATCGTCCGGAACTTCAGATAAATCGAGTTCGTCCATCCAAACCCAATCTCGTTGCTCTTGTACCCCGTCGCCACCTTCACGTCGGAGTTGCGCGAGACCACGTTGTACTTCTCCCGGATCGTTCCATCATGGGCGAACCCCTCGTCCACCGTCTCGTCAAAGTGCTTGGCAATCCGCGCCGCATCCTGGTGGAACCCCATCAGCTCCAGCCCCGCCACGCTCACCCAGTTGGTGGGCGCCCAGCCGAACGGCTCATCCCACTGCAGCCCCGTGTTCGTGTTGCTCATCGACAACCCGCCGGGCCGCTCGAACAGGCTCAGCTTGGCCACCACCTGCTTTGCCTCTTCCCGCGTCGCCTCGCCCCCAAACAGGGGATACAACTGCGCGATATATGCGTACGTGTTGGAACGGCCATGCAGAAAGTCGTAGTCCTCGAACATGCCATCCTTCGCCCGCCACAGATATCTGTGGATCGCCGCATCGCGGGCCTGCGCGCGCCGGTTCCACCGCGCCGCCTCCGCCGCCTTCCCCAGCACATGGGCAATGTGCTCCATGTCCCGCTCATAGCGATACAACAGGCTGTTCAGGCACACCGGCGCAAAGTGATGCGTCTCCCCCGAGAACGGTCCGAAGCGATTGCTGGGATCGAACCCCGACTCCCGCATCGCCCGGTCGCCCAGGTAGAAGTCCTTGCTGAGCCGATACCCGTCCGCCCACGCGTGCAGGCACACCACGCTCGCCTCCACGTCGCAGCTCGTCTGCTTCAGCCGCTGGGCCTCCGCCTTGTCCGGATGCTCCGGCCCCTTCACCAGAAAACCCGCGCCCCCCGCATGCGGATGCGCCAGCAGCCACCGGATCACGTCGGGATAATACGTGCTGTCGTCCGCCATCTCCGGCACCGGCCCCGTCCCGTAATCGAAATACCGCGAAAGACCCGTCGTCCCGGCGCGGTGCTCCGGACGCTCCCACACCGAGTGGTCCTTCTTCGCCAGCTCGTACGCGCGCTCCAGCCAGCGTCGCGCCTCCGCCCGCCCCTCCGGCGTCTGCGCGAAACTCCCCGCATTCTCATACACCGCGCGGATCATCGACGTCAGAAACGGCGGCTGCGACCGCGTCAGGTAGTACGTGCGATTCGCATTCAGCACTCCCCCGTAGTTCTCGATCTCGAAGAGGAAGTTGTCTACCATTCCCTTCGCGAGGGCTTCGTGATGATCCGCCTCCAGCCCCAGGAGGATGAAGTAGCTGTCCCACCCGTACATCTCGTTGAAGCGCCCCCCCGGCACCACGTAGGGCTCGGGCAGATACAGCAGCCCCGCGTTGGGCAGCTCTTTGGGATCGATGTCGCCCAGCTTCTCGATGCGACGCGGCAGGCTCAGCACCTTCACGCCGCACTTCTCCGTAAGAGCCTTCACCGCATCAGGCACGCTCATGCCCGCGGGAAGATAAAGGATCGGGTTGGCCGTGACCTTGATATCCACTAGGGAGTGGCACTCGGTCATCGAGCGTGTCAGCGTATCCCAGGCCTCGTGGATATAGTGCAGCGTCGCGTCCGAATTCGGAACCGCAACCTGCCCTGCCTCCTGCGCCCCTGAGATAGAGATTGCGGCTACTGCAAACACAAGCAAACGAAACAATTTCATGCGTGACTCCGCCGGGTTTCCGGTTCGATGCAGAGGAGTGTACCGCACCCCATGCGGTCAACACCGCAGCTTTTTCCCTCGCATCGGGAACAGTTCGCGCAAACACGGTGTCTACACAAGCACAGAGGTTTCGAACGGGATGTGCGTCCTGCGCAGATGCGTGTCGCAACGCCCGCTCCACGCGCCATAACACGGGCGCGCAGGGCGGCTCGCCCGCGCGCGCTCGCACTCGCCTCCCGGATCGGCACGGCTGACACACTCCGGGAGGCACGCCATGTTTGAAGACGCAACCTTCGAATCCACCGGCAGAATCCACACCCGCAGCCGCCGCTGGATGCTCGCCACCTTCGCCCTCAACGCCGCCATCCTCGCCGCGTTGATCCTCATCCCCCTCATCTACCCTGAAGCCCTCCCCAATCGCTTCATCAGCATCCTGCTCACCGCGCCTCCGCCGCCCCCAGCTCCTCAACCTCCGCCGCAACAGGTGGCCACCCGAGCCTTCCACGGGACACGCGAATACACTGACCTCAATCTCAGCGTGCCCACGAGAATTCCCACCACCATCACCCGCATGGAAGGTATTGAAGCACCGCCCGGCAATCAGACCATCTCGATGGATCAAGGTGGCCCCTCCCTCTCCGGTGGCGATCCCTTCGGCCACACCGCCCAGCCCGCCGTCCATCTCGCGCCGAAGCCAACCGGACCCGCTCACATCTCCTCCGGCGTCGCCGCGGGCCTGCTCCTGCGCAAGGTTCTGCCTGTCTATCCGCCCATCGCACGCGCCGCACGGGTAGAAGGCGCCGTCGTCCTCGCCGCCATCATCGCCAGCGATGGCTCCATTCAAAATCTTCGCGTGGTCAGCGGCCCGCCCATGCTCCAGCAGGCCGCCCTCGATGCCGTGCAGCAATGGCGCTATCGCCCCTACCTGCTCAACGGCGATCCCGTGGCCGTGGAAACCACCATCAACGTCGTCTTTTCCCTGGGACACTAGCCCGCAACCCGGTCCCGGTTGGGCGAGGCACAGCTTGAGCGAGACTGCGCCGGCCCGCTTCGCCGATTCGCGAACCAGCGGATCGGCGAAGACCTTCTCCCTCCCGCAAGGAGCGCTCCTACCCTCCCGCCTGCAGCTTCTCCTTCGTCAACTCGTTCCACGTGGCAATCGCCTCTGGCATCCCCGGGCTCACAATCCCCGGCGACACCCGCTCCAGCACCTGCTGCGGATCCAGGTTCCCCTCCCGCCCCCGCAACACGCCCTTCACCCAGCCCACCGCCACCAGGCCCTCCCGTCCCGCAAACGTCTGCTCCAGGTAAAACCACCGCTCATCCCAGCACACCAGCCGTGACGTCAGCGTGAACCGCGCGAACGCCCCCAGCGACCTCCGGTACGTCATCCACACTGCGCCCACCAGCGGTGTCCACCCCGCGCGAAGAATATGGCTCAACAGCCGGGTCCGCGCCAGCAGGTGCACCCGCCCGTAATCCATCCAGCTCAGATACCGCGCATTGTTCAGGTGCAGATTCAAATCAATATCGTTCGGCCACACCCGCAGCCGCAGCTCATCCTCCTCCAGCACGCCCAGCGCTGGCAGAGGCTTCACATGCTGGCGGATCGCCAGCGCCGGAATCCGCACAAAGCTGATGACGTGCGACAACCTTCCTCCTCCTCAACTGAATCAACCCCAGTGTAGAAGCGAGTCCCCGCGCGGTAGCGTGCCCCCGGCTCCATCGGCGACAATCGCTTCTGACATGGGAACTCTTACGCGCCGCGCCTTCGTCCAAGCCGCATCCTTCGCCACACTCGCCGCCGCGGGAACAGGAACCGGCAGCTTCGCCGCACCCTCCCGCCAGCGCGTCTTCCTCGGAACCAATACCGCCGACGGCATCCAGGCCTTCGACTGGGATCCCGCCACCGCCGAGCTCACGCCCGCCGGCCTCGCCGCCAAGCTGAGCAACGTCGACTGGCTCGTCCTCTCGCCCGATCGCAAGTACATCTACGCCGCCTCTGAGGTCGACAGCTTCAACGGCAAGCCCACCGGCGAGGTGGCCAGCTACGAATACGCCAACGGCAAGATCACCCCGATCTCCGCGCAGAACTCCGCCGCCAAGGGCACCTGCCACGTCGGCCTCGATCACACCGGGCGCGTCCTAATCTCCGCTGACTACGGCGGCGGCGCCGCCGCCAGCTTCAAAATCACCGCCGGCCGCCTCAGCCCCGCCGTGTGGACCGAGCACTACACCCAGCACGGGCCCAATCCCGATCGCCAGGAATCCGCCCACGCCCACTTCGCGTCCTTCTCGCCCGACAATCGCTTTGCCTTCGTCAACGACCTCGGCGGCGACTGCATTCACATCTATAATCTCGACGCCGAGACCGCCCAGCTCACCCCCGCGGGCAAGTACGCCGGCAAGCCCGGCTCCGGCCCGCGCACGCTGCACTTCCACCCCAACGGCGTCACCGCCTACTGCATGAACGAGCTCAACTCCACCGTCGACGTCCTCCACTGGAACAAGGCCGACGGCAGCTTCAAGCTCCTCCACACCGTCTCCCTCCTGGACCACCCCTCCAAGGCCGTCTCCACCGGCTGCGACACCGTGATCACCCGCGACGGCAAATTCGTCTACTTCGCCAATCGCGGCGAGGACTTCCTCTACAGCTTCAAGGCCGACCCCGGCACCGGCGCCCTCACGCCCATCGCGCGCAGCAACTGCGGCGGAAAAACACCCCGCAACTTTGTGCTCGATCCCACGGAGAAGTGGATGCTCGTCGCCAATCAGAACTCGGGCTTGGTCAGCGTCTTCGCCCGCAACCCGCAGACCGGCGAGCTTGCCAACGAAGGCAAGAACTTCAAGTGCCCCTCGCCCATGCGCATTCTCTTCGCTTGATTGCGTGCGCGCGGGGCGCCGGCCCCGCCGCGCTCAGCCCTTCGCCGGCTTGGTGAATCCCGCAAACACCAGTCCCGCGACAAGCGCCACCAGCGGGCCCAGCAGCAGGTACCCGGTTCCCGTCAGCAGCGTCTTCACCAGGGCCTGCGTCGCCTCCGAGCCAATCGCCAGCCCCTCGTACTGTTTCCACGGGTCGGCCGTCTGTCCGGGCGCGTACGAGTAAAACGATCCCCCAATGAGCGCGGCGAACCCCATCAGGCAGCTCACCATCGCGCTCCACAGCGCGCAGAGCATCGCGAACCCCGCGCCATAGCCGGCCCGCACTCCCCGCGCGCCCGCAATCCCCCACAGCAGCACCGTGGCCGCCATCAGTCCGTACTGCAGCCCGTGCCCCTGCCCCGACTCGGCCGCCCCGGGACGCCCTGAAACCAGCACCGCCCCCGCCAGCAGGACCCCCGCGAAGACCCCCAGCCACGCCGCGGAGAACAAACACCGCCGCGCGCTCTCATTCCGCGCGCTTCCCACCCACCACGACACCCCGATATAGCCGAGCAGCGTCACCGCCGGATCCAGCCCCGTAGCCCCATTCCCCGGCAACGCCAGAACCTGGTCCCATGGCAACAGCCGATAGCCCAGCAGCGCCAGGTCTGCCAGGATCATCAGCACCAAAGGAATCCGAAAGATCGGGGAACGCCCCTTAGCACCCATCGCCCGTCTCTTCCTCTCTCCCGATCTCGCTTTCGATAGACAACTTGTTCCTCCTCCTGCCTTCGCAAAAGACTGCGGGTTTACCCGCGAAACTGCCCCATGATTCCCGGCTGCCCGGGACTGCCGTTGAGATCCGGAGATTGAGTGGACCGGAGATTGAGTGGAATAATGCGCTTGACTGTGCTGAGACGGGAAAGAGCGGCCCGCAAACTTCAGTCTACCTTGAAGTTGAGATGCCGCTCTCGGGAACAATGAAGGAGTAAGCGCTACGCGCCTTGAAACACCGCCGCGCCCAGGGGAGCCTCCGAGAAGCCCGCCTCCGCGCCCTCCAGCGGCACATGCGCCAGCTCCCAGGCCGACCGGTCCTTCAGCAGCCGCGACACCAGCGCCGTGTGCATGGCGTGGCCGGCTCGCTCCGCCACCACCTTGCCCTCAATCCGGCGTCCCGCAAGAGCTAGGTCCCCGATCAGGTCCAGCACCTTGTGCCGGACATACTCGTCCCCAAAACGCAGCGGGCCATTCTCCGGCCCCTTGGCGCCCAGAATGATCGCATTCTCCGGTCCGGCCCCGCGGATCAGCCCCATGTCCCGCAGCCGCTGCTCATCGGCCTTGTACCCAAAGGTGCGCGCCGGAGCGATCGCGCTCCCATACATCGCCGACGCCAGATCCACGCTGGTGCTCTGCTGCCCGATCGGCGCCGGAAAATCGATCGAATACTCGATCCGGTACCCCGTTCCCGGGTAGAGACCGATGAATTTATCGCCGTCCCGCACCTCCAGCGGCTTCAACACCCGGATGTACTCCCGCCGCCGCCGCTGCTGCCGAATCCCTACACTCAGAAACGCCTCCACGTAGGGCAGCGCGCTTCCGTCCAGAATCGGAAGCTCCAGGTTGTCCAGCTCCACGATCGCGTTATCCACGCCCATGCCGATCAGCGCGGAGAGCAGGTGCTCCGTCGTCGAAATCAGCACCCCCTGCCGCATCAGGCTGGTCGCGTAACTCACCTTGGCCACATTGCGGCCAATCGCGGGAATCTCAAAGTTGTCCAGATCGGTGCGCCGGAAGACAATCCCGGATCCGGCCGGCGCCGGCATCAGGCGCAGATTGACCGGCGCCCCGGAATGAAGCCCTGTTCCTGATAGTTCGACGGGGGCTGCGATGGTCTGTTCTAAATGCGCAGGTTGAGGCAAAATGCTGCTCCTAGGAAAACGGCACTCCAGGACCTCGGGGACGTGCCACCAGATTAGACGCTCTTCGCAACTTCTCCACCGTGGCATTTTTGCCACAGTGTGATGCGCTAACTCGAAATATTTCCGCAGTTTTGGGACCAATTCGGAAAAATACCGGCCAAAAGCCTGCATTGTTTCGCCTTATATTCGCTCCTCCCGTTGCGGCTCGCTGAAGCGGGTAAAATCAGTTCGATTTCATCCCCTCTCCCGAGGTGTGCTTGTACCCTCCCGAAGATCAAGCCATACCCGCACGCGCCCTCCTCGCCGGCGCCCGCCGCAAAGAACCCGCCCTCCTCAAGCTCGCGCAACGCCTGGTTCTCGCCGAATCCCCCTCTGACGACAAGCAGGCCGTCGACGCCTGCGGCGACCTGGCCGCCAGGCAGGCCAGCACCCTCGGCGGCCGGCTCAAGATCCACCGCCAGCGCTCCTTCGGCAACGTCCTCGAGGCGCGCTTCGGCCCCCGCGGCCGCGCCAACGCTCTCAAGCCCGTTCTGATCCTCGGGCACATCGACACCGTCTGGCCCGTCGGCACGCTGGCCTCCATGCCCTGCCGCATCGCCGATGGCCGCCTCTGGGGACCCGGCACCCTCGACATGAAGGTCGGCATCGCCATGGCCTTCACCGCCATCGAAATGCTGACCGAAGCCGGCATCCTGGAACGCGAGATCGTTCTCCTGCTCAACAGCGACGAGGAGATCGGCAGCCCCGTCTCCCGCCCCATCACCGAGCGCCTGGCCGCCGAATGCGCCGCTGTCTATGTGCTGGAGCCCGCTCAGGGGCTCGCTTACAAGACCGCCCGCAAGGGAACCGGCAACTGGCGCATCGAGGTAAGCGGCGTCGCCGCCCATGCCGGAGTCGACTTCGAGAAGGGCGCCAGTGCCCTGCGCGAACTGGCGCGCGTCATCGAGACCGTCAGCAGCTGGACAGATCTGCAGCGCGGGCTCACCGTCAGCGTCGGGCAGGCCGGCGGCGGCTCCAAGACCAACGTCATCCCCGCCCAGGCCTGGGCGGAGATCGACGTCCGCATCGCCCGCAAGGCCGACGGCCCCCGGATCACCCGCAAGTTCGACACCCTGAAGCCGAGCGACCGCCGCTGCTCCCTGGCCATCACCGGCGGTATCAACCGGCCGCCCATGGAACGCACCCGCGGGACCGTCGCCCTGTACCAAAAGGCCCGCTCCCGTGCCGCGGAACTGGGCATCGACCTTCAGGAAGCTGCCACCGGCGGCGCCTCCGACGGCAACTTCACCTCCGCCCTGGGCGTTCCCACCCTCGACGGCATGGGCGCCGTGGGCGAGGGCGCCCACGCCTCCCACGAATCCGTCCTGCTCGAGCACCTCGCTCCGCGCACGGCGCTCCTGGCCGCCATGCTGGCGCTCTGAGCAAATCCATCGCGTTCCCGGCCTTGGTCGGATACTATCGACCTGACTCGAACCGAGGTGCCCGTGAGATCGTCTCGCCTCCTTCCCGCCGCAGCGATGCTTCTTCTGGGAGCCGCCGCCCTCCGTGCCCAGTCCCCCGATCCGTCGCCCTCTGCCGACATCGACCAGCTCTGGAAGTACGCGGGCACCTGGCACATCCAGACCGAGAGTGTCGACTCGCCCTACAGCAAGGCCGGAAAGCAGACCTCGACCCTCCAGAACGATTGCTGGCGGACAGCTGGCTACGTCGCCTGCCGCCAGATCGTCGATGGCGACTCCAAAATCCTCCTCGTCTTCACCTGCGGCCGCCCCGACCACACCTGCACCAGCTACCAGATTCCCGCTGACGGCAGCCCCGCCTCCAACGGCACTCTGCGCATCGAGGGCAACACCTGGACCTTCCCCTGGCAGATGCCCGGCAAGGACGGCAAGACCACGTACTTCCGCGTGGTCAACGTCTGGTTGAACCCCGAGACCATCGAGTTCCGCCAGGAGTACTCCACCGACCAGGCCCACTGGACCGCCACCATGACCGGGCACGAGACCAAATCCAGCGCCAAATAGCCGGCCTCTCCTCCCAAAGGACCCGCAGTCATCCCGAGCGCAGCCCCCCAACAGCCCTGTCATTCTGAGCGGAGCCGGTGCACAGCACCGGCGCAGTCGAAAAACCCGCAGTTGTTGTGAGCGCCGCAAAGAGCCCGCGGTCATCCTGCGCGTTGCGAAGGACCCGCAGTCATCCCGAGCGCAGCCCCCCAACAGCCCTGTCATTCTGAGCGAAGCCGGTGCGCAGCACCGGCGCAGTCGAAGAACCCGCAGTTGTTGTGAGCGCCGCGAAGACCCCGCGGTCATCCTGCGCGTTGCGAAGGACCTGCGGTCATCCCGAGCGCAGCCCCCCAACAGCCCTGTCATTCTGAGCGAAGCCGGTGCGCAGCATCGGCGCAGTCGAAGAACCCGCAGTTGTTGTGAGCGCCGCGAAGACCCCGCAGTCATCCTGAGCGTAGCGAAGGGCCTGCGGTCATCCCGAGCGTAGCGAAAGGCCCGCCCCTCTAGCCCTGTCATTCTGAGCGGAGCCGGTGCGCAGCACCGGCGCAGTCGAAGAACCCGCAGTTGTTGTGAGCGCCGCGAAGAACCCGCGGTCATCCTGCGCGTTGCGAAGGACCTGCGGTCATCCCGAGCGCAGGGCCCCCCAACAGCCCTGTCATTCTGAGCGAAGCCGGTGCACCGCACCGGCGCAGTCGAAGAACCCGCAGTTGTTGTGAGCGCCGCAAAGGACCCGCGGGTGTCCCGAGCGCAGCCCCCCCAACAGCCCTGTCATTCTGAGCGAAGCCGGTGCACCGCACCGGCGCAGTCGAAGAACCCGCAGTTGCGCCAGCAGAAATCTCACACCCGCTCGTGACCCTGCGCACATCCTCCGCGCCGCAATCGGCGGATACTTCAATTCAGCCTCTCGAAGCCAAGAGGATTCGTGTCGGCGCGATGTGGACTCCCGGACGTCGAGGTACCCCCCTCCCCCCCCCGGGATATCCACGGTTTCGCCGCATGAAAACCGCGGGGGTTTGAATCGAAGAAGGTTACTGAGCTTACCGTCATGTGATCTTCGCTTTTTGGGGATATCCAAGGCCGTCCGCCCTCATCGCGGGCTGCGGGCGGATCGGGCGCAATCCGGACCGTTCGGGTCTTTTTACTACATTCGCAGTACTGTATGACCACGAATAGACGGCGAAATTACCCTGTTTGGCGAACAGCCGGGGAAAACTTCACTGCCTGGCCGCTCTTGGGCAGGTTTATGATGGTTGCGGCAATCCCGAAGGGATGGAGGGTGCGATGAGCGACGCGATCAAGGTGCGGCAGCAGGGCCGCCGTGAGTTTCTAAAGGCTGGCGGAGCCGTGGCCGCCGCGCTGGTGGCGCCGGCCGCGGTGCTGGCCGATTCCAAAAAGAGCCTGCCCGCACTGCCGTCCAACCCCGTCACGCTCAAGGCCATGCCCACCCGCAACCTGGGCCGCACCGGGTACAAGGTGGGCATCTTCTCGCTGGGCGGCCAGGCCGCGCTGGAGAAGGCCAACAACTTCGACACCGCCGTGCCCATCATCGAGCGGGCGCTGGACCTGGGGGTCAACTACATCGACACCTCCTCGATCTACGGCGGCCCGGAGCGCTGGAGCGAGCAGTACGTCGGCAAGGTGATGGCCAAGCGCCGCAACGAGGCCTTTCTGGCCACCAAGACGAAGGAGCGCACCCGCGACGGCTCCATGCGCATGATCGACAAGTCGCTGGAGCTGCTCGACACCGATCACGTGGACCTGTGGCAGCTCCACGACATCGGCACCATGCACGATGTGGACGAGGTCTTCGCCAAGGGCGGCGCGATGGAGGCGCTGCTGGAGATGCAGCAGCAGAAGGTGGTCCGCTACCTGGGCATCACCGGGCACTATCGGCCGGACGCGCTGATGGAGTGCATCCACCGCCACGACTTCGACTGCATCCTGATGGCGATGAGCGCCGCCGATCCGCACCACTACAGCTTCAATGAGAAGCTGCTGCCCCTGGCGGTGGAGAAGCAGATGGGGATCATCGGGATGAAGATCCCGGGGCGCGGCCGGCTGCTCTCAAGCTGGACGCCGCAGCCGCTGGAGGTGCAGAAGCACATGTGGGAGGGGATGGTTCCGGCGCCCACGCCAGGCACTCTCTCCATGAAGGAAGCGGTGTACTACACGCTCTCGCGGCCGGTGAGCACGATCATCGTAGGCTGCGACTCGATCGCGCAACTCGAAGAGAACGTGCAACTGGCGCGCGACTTCACGCCCCTGAGCGCCAGCCAGGAGGAGCAGCTGGTGGCCAAGGCCGAGCCGGTAGCCAAGCCCAGCCTCTTCTTCCGCTTCTACGACCGTCCGTAAACGCGCCGCCTTCCTCGCCGGATATTTCCATTGCCACCGGTCGGGTGGCGTCCGGCGGCTCCGCCCAGCCGCGGCGGAGGTGGCGGGAGCGCTGCGGATCGAGGACTGAGACGTGGCGTCGAAGGCCCCTCTGGTTCGAGCGGCAGTTTCGGCGTGGGTAAAACTCGCGCCCATCAACAGTGCCCGGCGTTCATTCGCCCGGGGCATGCGCGAAGAGAGCGTCACGCAGCCATAGAGCGCACGTCACAGCCTGCGCATCTGGATGACTCTACGCTTGGCCATGGAGAAGTTCCTCGCAAGCCTGATCGCGAATCCCACCGCCCTTTGCAGGTGCGAACACTCAATCTCGTTTCACGCTCTGGAAGGGGACCACACCTGCCTGCGGCGCGAGTGCGCGTGCCGTTTCTTTGTACCGCAATCGTCGCGGGAGGCGTCGGCGCCGGAGGCCTCCGCGGAGGAGACCTAGCCTGATCCTCTTCCCTCGGGACGCGGACTTGATTGGAGCGCCCTCGCTCCAGGATTTCTGGAATGCAGGTGTCTCAGCCGGCCTGTTTCCCGGGGAACCTCAGGCAACGTGAAGGCAGGAATCGTCGAAGAGGAACTTGTCCCACTGCGGGTCGTCGGTTTCGAGGACTTCGTAGACGCGCACGAGATGAGCGAAGCTGTATTCGACGCCCTCCTGGGGGCAGGAGCGGGACTTCGCGTGCGGTTGAAGGTGTGGATTCGTTCCCGGCTCCGGAGGGGGGAGGGCAGCTTGCGGAACGGATACCATAGGCACCTCAAAGATTGGGAATCAGGGCCGGAAGACACCTCAGGTTGGTCAGCACCGATGGTAGCGTTCAACCTGCGCTCTGCCTACTGGGGAGAACCCTGGAATTTCGTGTTCCCGCACGATGCGCGGGCTGCTGGCGGGTAACTGAGGCGGACCGGGTAGCTGCTCTGAGGCCGGAGGACTTGCCGCCGATCAGTCCCCGGCGCTCGAGTTCAGCCTGCTGAGGGTGCCGGTCAGGATCCACTGGGGGCCCTCCTGGTGGGGGTCCTCGATGGAGCGGGTGACCAGTTCGCGGAAGGCGTTCATGGCGGGGGAGACCCACTTGTCCTGGTGCCAGACCAGGTGGGTGGTGATGTCGAGCGACGGTCCGGCCCAGTGGAGGGGCTTGCAGAGGGACTGGCGGATCTCGCGCGCGACGGTCATGGCGGGCAGCAGGGCGATGCCCATGCCGGCGGCCACGCACTCCTTGATGGCTTCGACGCTGGAGAACTCCGTGACATTGCCGAGCCGGATCTTGTGAACGGCGAGGATGCGCTCGAACTTGGCGCGGTAGCCGCACCCGCTTTCGGTGAGCAGGAAGGACTGCCCGACCAGATCGGTGGGCTTGACGGTGCGCTGACGGGCGAGGGGGTGCGCCGCATCGGTCAGCAGGAAGATGCGTTCCTGCTGCAGAGCATGGCAGCGCAGGGCGGGACCGGGCATCTCGTCGACAAGATGAAAGGCCAGATCGACGCGGCCTGACTCCAGTTCGGAGGGAACCGTGGCCGCAGTATGGGGGCGGAAGACGAGCTCCACCTTGGGGTAGCGCTGGCGGAAGGCGCGCACCAGCGGCGGCAGCCGGTAGGTGAGTACGCTTTCCGGGGCGGCGATGCGCAGGGGGCCGCTGGGGTCGGCGCCGACCTGCACGGCCTGCTGTCCCTGTTCCATGGCGGCAAGGGCCTGGCGGGCGAAGGGGTGGAAGCGCTGGCCGGCGTCGGTGAGGGAGACGCGCTTGCCGAGGCGGTCGAAGAGCTGCACGCCGAGCTCGTCTTCGAGGGCCTTGATCTGGGACGTGACGTTGGACTGCACGGTGTGGACGCGCTCGGCGGTACGGGTGAAGTTCAACTCTTCGGCCAGGGCGCAGAAGATCTGGAGCTGCCGGACTTCCATCGGGAATCTCCCTTACAGATGGAATGCATTCTATCAATCTATTGGACAGATGCAAGGAGTGCGTCCACGATCACAGCATGACGTGTCGCAGCAGGTTCAGACTAGCGGGCGGGACTGATGGTTCAGAGGAGAGCGCCGGCAGGACGAGGGGCGCGGATTGTGCGCAAGAACCGGGATGCGGCGGCGCATCGGGTCCGTTCAGGATGCGAAGTATGCAAGGGCTAAAGGTGGAAGAGCGCCTGGGGAAGACGGTGCGGGCGCTTGGATTGTTTCTTACGTTTATGGGTGCGGCAGGTTGTGCGTTTGGGGTGGCTCCTGGGGTTGCGGGACCGAAGACGACGCTGGTGGTCTTCAGCGACCGGCCGCTGGCGGGACCTGCGTGGTCAGGTCTTTTTGCGGAGCTGCGCCGGGAGGCTACGGCGGAATCGCGGAGTTTTCCGATTCTGGATCCGGACCCGGAGGTGGTGCGCGGGCTGGATGTAGTGGCGGGACAGCTCACCGAGAATCCGATTGTGGTGAAGCTGCATGGGGACTGCAATGCGCCGGTGGGCGTACGGTCCTTTCCGTCGGACGCGCCGCTGGGGTGGGTGCGCCGGGAGGAGGGACGGATCTCCTCGTTCATCCAGGTGGACTGCACGCGGGTGGCGCAGCTGATCTCGCCGCGCCTGCTGTGGATGAGCGCCGGGCAGAAGGCGGCAGCGATGTCGGGGGCAATCGCCCGGGTGATTCTGCACGAGTGGATTCACATTGCCGAGCAGACCGACCATCATGGACGGCGGGGGATCACGAAGCCGCAGTTCGGGGGCGAGGATCTGCTGGACGGATTCGAGTCGGAGATCGGTGTGTTGAGTCCGGGAGGCGGGAAGGGCGCGGGCAAGAGCCAGCCGAATTGAGCGAGGGAATCGGGCCAAGGAACCTGCGGCGCGTGGTGGTTCTATCGCCTTTTCTTCGCGTTACATTCGGAACGTTTTACCGGCCGGGAAGAATTTGCCGGTAAACATGGTTGGGCGAGCAGACATTCTTGATCGCAAGTCGTGTGTGTTCAATCGCGTAGCTCAAGATGACATGGCATCCAGCTTGCAAGATGATGGGCAACGAATCGCTCACGAATTCGTGTGTTTTGCCCTGAAGATTTGCGAAAAGCAGCTCGCCCTTCGTTCCAGAGCCCTCGGTGATCCCGCTGTTTCCTGATGAAACTCAGTTGCCTCGGAGAGTACGAGTTCCCCATCCCGAGGTACGGATTGAACTGCCCGAAGTGTTGTTCTGACGAAATGGTCAAGGTTCCCGCCGAGGTGCGCCTGTATCGCAACCCGACGCGGACGATGAGTCATCCACCGATGAATCCGGCGCCGGAGGTGTCGGTGTGTCTGGAGTGTGGGTGGTCGGAGTTTGTGATTCCCGAGGTGTGGCTTGCGGCGGGGTGGCTTGGATCGCTGCGCAAGCATCGGACGAATGCCGCGGTGACGCCGATCCGGAAGGTGCGGGCGGCGTCGTAGGGCGCGGCGCTGTCCCGGGTCGACGCATCGTTCGGATGCGTCGCGTTTCGTTTGGCGTTGATTCATGCCAGGGGGGGACGGAGGTATTGGGCGTCGTCCCTACGGGACTCCCGGGGATGGATGTGGGGGCGCTCTCCCCACGCTGAAGCGCGGGGCTAATATCCTTTGCGCCTACGGCGCAAGGGTCGTGGCGACACGAACGTTCCGCAGTCAAGCGATGGTTCGTGGGGCGATGGGCGTTCGTCAGTCAAGCAATGGTTCGTGGGGCGTTGGGGCGATAGCGTCCGTTGCGCAGACGGCGCAGGGTTCGTGGGAATACGGACGTTCGTCAGCCAGGCCATGATCCGTTTGGCGCATGGGGTGATTGAGGCTCAGGCGCTGGCGTCCAGGTAGAGGCGATAGTGCTCGTCGTAGATGGAGGCGAAGGGGCGCAGGGCGAGGGCGCCGGAGTCGGTGCGGGTCTGCCAGTTGCTGGAGCCCGCGGAGACTGGGGCAATGGCGAGCAGGTCTTTGCGGGTGAGCCTGGAGGGAATGGCTCCGACGCTGAAGAGCGCGAGGGGCCCGTGTACCGGAGCGACGAGGTTGGGGTGCTCGGGGTCGACGGCTTCGAGGACCGTGGGCATGTCGAACTCGACTTCGATGCGGTCGCCGGTTTTCCAGGTGCGGTCGAGTGCGGCAAATTTGCCCGGCTCGGGGGCCGTGAGGACGCGCTGGCCGTTTACTGCAATTGTGGTATTGGGGCCGGCCCAGGCGGGGATGCGGAGCGAGACGCGGAAGGCGCTGGTCTTGTCGGTGGAGACCTCGATCTGAGTAGAGGGCTGCAGGGGATAGCCGGTGCGCTGGGTGAGCGTGACGCGATCGCCGAGGCGCGCCCATTTGAGGCGGCTGGGCACATAGAGGTTGACGTAGACGCCGTCGCGGTCGTGGAAGTAGGCGCTGATGCCGTAGTCGGCTGTGACCTGGGAGAAGGTGCCGGTGCAGCAGTGCCATTGGTAGGGGTGATACACCTTGGCGCCGTCGTTGTTGTAATCGGAGTAGTAGAAGCCGTGGCCATCGCGCGCAAGCGGCTTAGCGCCCAGGATGCAGTTGTAGAGGACGCGCTCCATGCTGTCGCCGTAGCGGCTGTCGCGGGTGATGCGGGCGAGATAGCGCGTGATCTTGAAGTGGGCATAGGAGCCGCAGGGGGTTTCGAAGCTGGAGTGGGACTTGGAGAGGCTCTGCCCGATCTCGCCGCTGCCGGGCTTGCGGAAGTCTTCGTCAGGGCCCCAGCCGCCGGTGGCAAAGCTCTGGGTCTTCTGCAGGAAGTCAAAACCATTGCGGGCGGCGCGGAGGTACCTCTCGTCGCCGAGGACGAGATAGGCCATTGCGGCCGAGCTGAGGCAGTTGACGTGACTGTATGCGTGCTTGCCGGGAAGAACGTTCTGGCCTTCGGCGAGGGGATCGAAGTACCAGTCGTTGGGCAGGAACTTCACTGCGAGGTCGCGGTAGCGCTGGCCGGCGCCGCGCTTCCAGGCGAGGAAGGCATTCTCCGGGAGGGTGTAGGGCTCATCCCAGCAGAAGGACTCATTGATGTGGGGGCGAGCGTACTGCTGCTGGCGCGAGATGCCGCCGGGGGGGAGGTGGGCCTGGACGGAGTCGAGGGTCTTGTCGAGGACCTTGAAGGCGTCAGAGCAGCCGGCGAACTGGCGGGCATCGATGAGGCCGATGGCGATCTTGTCATAGACGTAGGCGGGGAAGCGGTGCTCGTCCCAGCAGTGCGGGGTGATGGCCGGAGCGAAGGCGCGCACGAGGCGGTGGACCTTGGCCTGGGTGGCTTTGTTGCCGGTGGCGGCGTAGTCGCGGGAGAGGCCGGAGAGGTACTGGCCGAAGGAGTGGCCGGGGGCGAAGCCGTTGTTGGGGCGCTTGTCGATGTCGGCGATGGGAGCCCAGCTGTACCAGCCACCCATCTCCTCGCCGGGCGCGGGGAGGCCGGCGCGCTGGCGGAAGGGCTGGAGGAGGGAGTCTTCGTTGAGGGCGGAGTAGGCGGCGTGGTTGGCGTCGAACTGGTGGCGGAGAGGGCCTTCGAGCAGTTCCACATCGCCGTAGTTGAACTGAGCGAGCGGAGAGGCGGAGGGAGCTTCCGCGAGGAGAGGCCGGGGAATGCGGGCGGCGGCAAGCGCGGCGGCGGAGGCTTTGAGGAAGGAACGGCGGGAAGGACTCATGTCTTCTCCGGGGAGAATTGTACGGCGGGGGCGGCAGGTGTCCGGTTCGTATAATGAAAGGAGTGTGATTTTTGCGGGAGGAGCGCCATGCCAGCCTACGAATATCTGTGCGAGAAGTGCGGAGAGCATTTTGAGCGGCGGCAGAAGATGTCGGACCCGGAGGTCGAGAGCTGCCCGGATTGCGGCGGCGGGGTGAAGCGGCTGATCTCGGGCGGCGCGGGCGCGATTACCAAGGGCGCGAGCGCGGCAGCGGCGGCGCCCAGCATGTGCGGCATGGGCGGCCCCTGCTGCGGAGGCGGGAACGCCTGCGGCATGGGCAGCGAGTGCCTCAATTAAAGATCCGCATGAAGTGAACAGCGGGCCCGGAACTGCGAGACTTTCCCCAGAAGGATTCAAGAGATGGCAACAGTGGCACAGGATGTGTCGTTTGCGCAGAAGCTGGATCAACTGGCGCGGGTAGCAATCGAGGTCGGATTGGGGTTGACCCGGGGTCAGGAGCTGCTGATGACCGCGCCGCTGGATGCGGTGGCGCTGGTGCGGCGGATTACGGAACACGCGTACCGAGCGGGGGCGTCGCTGGTGACCACGCTGTACACGGACGATGAGACGACGCTGATGCGGTATCACTACGCGCCGGATGAGGCGTTCGACAAGGCGGCGGGCTGGCTCTACGACGGGATGGGAGCGGCGTTCCGCAGCGGGTCGGCGCGGCTGGCGATCTCGGGAGCGCATCCGGGGCTGCTGTCGAAGGAGGATCCGGGGAAGGTGGGCCGGGCGAACCAGGCGGTGTCAAAGGCGTATCGCCCGGCGCTGGAGCTGATCACGCGGCACGAGATCAACTGGACGATCGTGGCGGCGGCGACTCCGCCGTGGGCGGCCGCGATGTTCCCGGAGGATGACCCGGAGACGGCGACGCAAAAGCTCTGGGATGCGATCTTCGCGATCACGCGCATCAACAGCGAGGACCCGGTGGCGGATTGGAAGTCTCATGACGCGGGTCTGCATCGGCGCGCGGAGCAGATGAACGCCAAGCGTTACGCGGCGCTGCACTATCGGGGGCCGGGAACGGACTTCCGGCTAGGGCTGGCGGACGATCACCTGTGGATGGGCGGAGGGACGACGGCGGCCAACGGCGTGTACTGCGTTCCGAATATGCCGACCGAGGAGATCTTCACGACGCCGCACAAGGATCGCGCCGATGGGCTGGTGACTGCGTCCAAGCCTTTGTCGTACCAGGGCACGATGATTGAAGGCATCCGGGTGCGATTCGAGAAGGGCCGGATTGTGGAGGCGCACGCGACGCGGGGGCTCGAGGTGCTGGAGAAGCTGATCTCTACCGATGAGGGAGCGCGGCGGCTGGGCGAGGTGGCATTGGTGCCGCATTCGTCGCCGATCGCGGCCAGCGGGCTGACGTTCTTCAACACGCTGTTCGACGAGAACGCCGCCTCGCACATTGCGCTGGGCCAGGCGTATACCAACTGCCTGAAAGACGGCGACAAGCTGACGCCGGAAGAGCTGGCGGCCCGCGGTGCGAACGACAGCCTGATTCATGTGGACTGGATGATCGGCTCAGACAAGCTGGACATCGACGGCATTACCGCTTCAGGATCGGCAGAGCCGGTGATGCGCGGCGGCGAGTGGGTGTAACGGAGAGCCGGAAGAACTCACCTTGAAGAGGGGCGTTCGGCATCCAAGAGTCTACCGAGATGGACTCTGAAAGCGGGCACGATCTTTGATTCCCCCGGTCCGATCCCACGAGGGCAACTGATGCGAATCTCACCTGCAGCTTACGTTCTCTTGCTGGCCCTGGTCGGTGGCACGGGTTCGGCGCAAACTGCTCCCGCGGCGCCTGCCTCGGGAGGACCGCAGCCGGCGGCCGGAGCGCCGGGGAAGAGCGGAGCGCCCGATGCGGCACCGGCGGCAGCGAGCCCCGTCAACACGCCTTCGTCGCTTCTGCGACCGTCGTTGAGCGCGGTGCAGGAGGCGCTGAACAACCTCAAGCTGGACAAGTGGAAGAAGGGGTCGGTGCGGGACGAGGCAGGGGACCATGTGAACTCGCTGCTGAAGGACATGCAAGCGAATCTTCCGCCGCTGATGGCGGCAGCGGATGCCGCGCCCACGTCGGTGAGCCAGGCTCTCCCGCTGACCAAGCACCTGGATGCGTTTTATGCCGTGCTGTTGCGCGTGGAGGAGGCGGCGCGGGTGATTGCGCCGGGCGATCAGATTCCGCCGTTGCAACAGGCTCTTCTGCAACTGAACCAGTCGCGGCTGGCGCTGGATGACCGTCTTCAGGCCGAGGCGGCGGCCCAGGAGAAGCAGATGGTGGAGATGCAGAGCTCGCTGAAGGCGGCACAGCAGGCGGTGGCGCAGGCCAAGTCGGCGGCTGCAGCGACTCCGGCGCAGACGTGCAAGCCGGCGACTCCGGCGAAGAAGAAGACGACGAAGAAGCCTGCGCCGACAGCGGCTCCGAATACTCCGGCAAAGCCAGCGGCGAGCCAGCCGGCGAGTCCATCGGGAACGCAGCAGGCAAAACCAGCGGCAGGCCAGCCGCAGGGGCAGAAGAGCCCGGCCCAGGGACAGCAGCAAAAGCCCCAGTAATCAGCGGGATTTTGGGTTGGAAGAAGCGCCTTCGGCTGGTCCGGAGGCGCTTTTGTTTGCCGCAAAAAAAATCGGAGCTGGTACTTGACGCCATACACTGTTTGCCATACAGTATGTGAAGTACAGTGTACGAGGCACAGGATGGTAGCGATCGCGGACAGTTTGCATGAGAATCTCCGGCTGGAGCTGCGGCGCGGCTGCCTGACGCTGGCCGTGTTGGGGCAGCTGCGGGAGGAGCACTACGGCTACACGTTGCGCAAGGCGCTGGCGGACCGGGGGTTGGAGATCGAAGAGAGCACGTTGTATCCGCTGCTGCGGCGACTGGAGTCGCAGGGGCTGCTGGTGAGCGAGTGGCGGGAAGAGGACAAACGCAACAAGCGCTTTTACCGGCTGTCGCCGGAGGGCGCGGGGGTGCTGGAGTACCTGGCTTCGGAGTGGAAGCGGTTGAACGCGGCGATGGAGAACATTCTGTAGCGCCGGAGGAGAAGGTCATGGAATCGACGGATCTGTTGGAACGGTATCTGCAGGCGGTGCGGAAGCTGCTGCCCAGGCGGCGGCAGGACGATATCATCGCGGAGCTTCGGGCGAACCTGGAGTCGCAGCGCGAGGAACGCGAGGCGGACCTGGGGAGGCCGCTGAGCGAAGGCGAAATGATTGACTGGCTCAAGGAGCTGGGGCCGCCTCTGGAGGTGGCGGGGCGCTACCAGGCGCCGCGGTACCTGATTGGGCCGGGGATCTTTCCGCTGTATCTCAAGATCCTGCGGCTGGCGGTGCTGGCCGCGTCGGGCGTGTACGCGATCTCCATTTTGGCGCACGTGCTTCTAGGGTCGAATTACGGTCCGGACTGGGTTGCGGGGCAGATCTTTGACTATCCGGCGCTGCTGATCACGGTGGCCGCCTGGGTGACGGGTGTGTTCGCGGTGCTGGAGTTTGTTGCCCGGAACTACCCGGAGAAGTGCCCAAATTTGATTGCCGGTTCGGCGCACTGGTCACCCAACAGCCTGCCGCCGCTGGAGAAGGAGGTGCCGGCGGGAGGCAAACCGCGCAGCTATGTCACGGCTGTGACCGAGCTGATCGTTCAATTCCTTGTGGTGGTGTGGATGCTGCTGATCCCGCGCTATCCGTTTCTGGTGATGGGGCCGGGGGCGGCGTTTCTGGAACACTCGCCGGTGCGGATGGTGCAGATCGAGGTCTATTGGTTCTGGGCTCTGGTGGCGTTCAACATGGTGCAGCTGGTCTGGCAGGGCGCCAACCTGATGACGGGCAACTGGCGGGTGCGCGGTCCGGTGCAGCACCTGGCCTATAAGGCGATGGGGATTATTCCCACACTGATTCTGCTGGGGGCGCCGGGACACATCTACTTTGAGGCGAATCCTGGAGAGACGACTGCGTTGCCGGCCGGGCTGGATCTAACGTCGCTGAACCATGATTTGTATCTGGCGGTGGTGGTGATCTCGTGCATCACGCTGGCGCAACTGGGGTGGGATTTGTGGAAGTACGGCGCGAGCGCGCGGCGTCGGGCGGCCGCGGATGGGAGCCCCCTGCCGCTGGTGTAGGTGGCGGCTTTCACCCGGTCGTAAAGGGAGAGGCGGTTTTCGACGTGGCGAGAACTGGTGGAGAGAGACGGTTAATTCTCCTTTTCTTCGCTTTATCCTATTCGTAGCGGGTTCATGAACGGCTGATCCCCGGGCCCTTATGCTCAGCGTTCAAGAGAAACTCGCGATTCTGGCGGATGCGGCGAAGTACGATGCCTCCTGCGCCAGCAGCGGGGCCAAGCGAGCTGGAAACGGCAAGGGCATCGGGCACTCCGACGGCACGGGGATCTGCCACAGCTATACGCCCGACGGCCGCTGCGTTTCGCTGCTGAAGATTCTGCTGACCAACTACTGCACCTATGACTGCGTGTTCTGCGTGAACCGGGTCTCGAGCGATATTCGCCGGGCGCGGTTTACGCCGGCGGAGGTGGTGCAGCTTACGCTGGAGTTCTACAAGCGGAACTATATTGAAGGGCTTTTTCTGAGCTCCGGGATTATCCAGTCGCCCGATTACACGATGGAGCAGGTGATCGAGGTAGCGCGGAGCCTGCGCGAGGATCATGCGTTTGGCGGCTATATCCACCTGAAGGCGATCCCCGGCGCCTCGCCGCTGCTGGTGGAGCGAGCGGGCAGGCTGGCGGACCGGTTGAGCGCGAACATTGAGCTTCCGACCAGGCAGGACCTGGTGCAACTGGCGCCGGACAAGACCGTAAGCGCCATCGAGGACACGATGGCGGAGATCCGCACGCGCAAGGACGAGGCGGACGAGGACCGCAAGCGGAGGAAGGCCGCCTTGAAGTTTGCGCCTGCGGGGCAAAGCACGCAGATGGTGGTGGGCGCGACGAAGACCAGCGACCGTCAGATTCTGGAGACGGCGACGCACCTGTATGCGAGCTATGGTCTGCGGCGAATTTACTACTCGGGATTCAGCCCGTTCCCATTGGGCGACACGCGGCTGCCGCAAGCCGCTCCGCCGCTGGTGCGGGAGCACCGGCTGTACCAGGCCGACTGGCTGATGCGCTACTACAAGTTCGAGGCGCAGGAGCTTACCAGCGATGCGCAGCCGAACCTGAGCCTGAGCAAGGATCCGAAGCAGGCCTGGGCGGAGAGGCATGCGGAGTTCTTCCCGGTGGATGTGAACACCGCGCCGCGCGAGGCGCTGCTGCGGGTGCCGGGCATCGGCTATCGCAACGTGGAGCGCATTTTGAAGATCCGGCGCTATCACCGGCTGAGCCTTGAGGATCTGGGCAAGCTGCGGGTGCGCGTGGCGCTGGCAAAAGGGTATGTAATCGCGAGCGATCATTTGCCGGCCGTATCGGAGATCGCAGCAGCGCCGCGGGAGGGCGAGGGGGCGGTTCAGCTGCATCTGTTCGCGCCTGAGGCGGCGGCCGTGTCCGCCGTAACGGGAGAGCTGTGATGAAGCTGGCAGGCGTGCGGCGAGTGGTGATTGAACCGCGCTATGAGGCGTGGCGCGAGGCAGCGCGCGCTCTCCTGCGGGAAGGCGTTTGCCCCGACGACGTGGACCTGGTGGACGCGACGGAGCCGCTGCCCGCGTTGCTCTTCGATCCTGCGCAGCCGGAGGGGGACGGGCAACATAGGACCGGGGCGCACATACGGGTGCCGGCGGAGTTCGTGCGGCGCGCGGAGGTGGTCGCCTGCCATCGCGAACGGGAGCGTTGGAACCTGCTGTATCGGCTGCTATGGCGATTGCAGAGCGAGCGAGGCCTGCTGCGCATGGAGTTGGATGAGGATGTGGCGCGATTGCGGCGAATGGAGCACCAGGTGAAGTACGACCTGCATAAGATGCATGCCTTTGTCCGCTTTCGCCGCGGGATGGATATGGACGGCGAGCACTTCATCGCGTGGTACGAGCCAGCTCATCGCGTGCTGGGGCTGGCGGCGCCGTTCTTCGCGGAGCGATTTGCAGTGATGCGCTGGTCGATTCTCACGCCGGACGGCAGCGTGAGCTGGGAACCCGAGACGAAGTCACTGCACTTCGGGGCGGGCGTGAGCCGGGAGCGGGCCCCGGAGGGAGACGATCTCGAGGAGATGTGGAGGACGTACTACAAGTCGATCTTCAACCCGGCGCGCACCAACATTACCGCGATGCGCTCGGAGATGCCGGTGCGGTACTGGAAGAATCTGCCCGAGGTGATGGCGATGCCGGAGATGCTGCAGCAGGCCGATGCACGGGTGGGCGGGATGATTGCCGCGCAGGCGAACGCATCGGCAACCGCGTTCGTTCCGCAGGAGCACCGTTTGCCGGTGTTGCAGTCGGCGCTCCCCGCGTGCCAGGGATGCGATCTGTACCGCTGCGCGACGCAGGCGGTGTTCGGGCGCGGTCCCGCGACGGCCCGGCTGATGCTGGTGGGGGAGCAGCCCGGCGATGAAGAGGACCGGCGCGGCGAGCCGTTCGTTGGTCCCGCGGGGCGATTGCTGAACGAACTGATGATCGAGGCCGGCGTGGATCGCGAAGCTGTGTACGTGACGAACGCGGTGAAGCACTTCAAGTTCCGGGAGCAGGGCAAGCGGCGGCTGCATGAGAACCCGCGATTGAGCGAGATCTTTGCGTGCCGGCCGTGGCTGCTGGCGGAGATGGACGCGGTGAAGCCGAAGGTGGTGGTGTGCCTCGGCGCTTCGGCCGCAAAGAGCCTGCTGGGCGCGAACTTCGCTCTGACGCGCAATCGGGGTCAGGTGCTGGCGAGTCCGTATGCGGAGCGCGTGATTGCGACGTTCCATCCTTCGGCGATTCTGCGCGCGGAGGCGGAGCGGGCGGCCGGGTATCGCGAGATGCTGGTGCAGGATCTGCGGATGGCGGCGGAGATGGCTTACTAGGTAGTCAGGGCTTCGTCGAAAACCAAGGCCGCTCCCGGAGGAGCGGCCTTGGTTTTCGCGCTGAAGGCGCAGTTGCCTGGACGGCCAGTCCTAGTCGTCGCCGGCGACGGGCTCGGCTTCCTGCTTTTCGGCCGGACGGCGGTTGATGGGGCTGGCGGCGTTGTTGGAGGCGGGGCGGATGGCGTCGAGACGAACCATGCCGTCGACCGGCTTCTCGCCCAGAACGTGCTCGCGATAGAGGCGGGCCATCTTGGCGTTCTCGGCATCCTGCTTCACCTTCTCGGCTGCCGACAGGTTGCGGGCGCGGAGCTTCTCTTCGCGGGCGTTCTTGGCGATGCCCAGGTTGTCGAGCGTGTGGTTGGCCTCGGCGTTCACGTGCTCCATGTTGAGGTTGAGCGTGTGCCCCACCTCGCTCATGGCGACCTTCTTGCCGCCGGCGAAGATCTCGTGACGGCCGTGCTCCTCGTACCACTTGGTAAGGGTGGAGGTCATGTGCATCTTCTCGATGATGTTGCGCCAACCCACGCCGGTGTTATAGGCGCAGAAGCTGATCTCGCCTTCCTGCGTGGCGTAGGGAATGATGCACTGCTCGGTGCGGCGGAAGTCGTAATTGAACAGGTCCTGGAACCACATGCCGGCGATGAAGAGGAAGTTCCAGCGATCCTGGCGGCGCTTCTGGATGTCTTCGAGGGTTCGGTCGCCCTTCACGCTGCCGTAGTTCTTGCCGGTGGCGTTGAAGGTCTTGTCCATCTTCTTCATCATGTCGGTGATCTTGAAGTGGGTGGGCGCCTGGAACGGATCGTAGTTGCGCAGCAGCGCGAGGCCGAAGCCGATGACGGAGAGCCACTTGCCGCGGGCTGCGTCGTTGACCTTGGCGAGGTCCTTGGCCACCTGGTCCATGTGGAGGAAGGCGGTTACGGGAGCGGCTTCCTTGGTCTCCTTGTCGATCATCATGGCCATGCCGATGCCGCAGTTGGGGTGGCATCCGCAGCTCAGCTGGCCCCAGTCGGCCTGGGGTCCATGAATCAGGTCGGCCCAGTCAGAGAAGGTGCTCATGAACGAGATGGGGAACCAGTCGCGCTCGGGAACGCCAAAGCCGCACTGGTTCTTGATGTCGTGGGCCATGTGGCTGAGCGTGTAGCGCTGGGCGAAGCGGCGCTCGTCGGTGATCTCTTCGTCGCGGCCGGTGAAGCTGACCGGCTGGAAGCTGAGGAAGCTGATCTTCTTGGGGTTGTCGAGGGCGAAGGAGATGATGCGGCCGACCTGCTCGTTGTTGATGCCGTTCACGATGGTGGTGACCGGAACGATCTCGACGCCGGCTTCGTGCAGGTTGTTGATGGCCTGCAGCTTGACGTCGAACAGGTTGCCGACCTTGCGGTGCGAGTTGGCGGCGTTGCCGATGCCGTCGAACTGGAGGTAGACGTAGCGGAGGCCGGCTTCGGCGGCCGCGCGGCACAGCTCCTTGGACTTGGCGAACTCAATGCCGTTGGAGGCGGCCTGCACGGAGTTGTAGCCGACCTTGCGGCTGTAGGCCACGGCGTCAAGGAAGTAGGGGCTGAGCGTGGGCTCGCCGCCGCTGAACTGGACGCTCATCTGCCGCTTGGGCTTGATGGTGATGGCGTTGTCCAGCATGGTCTTGATCTCGTCCCAGGTAAGTTCGTGGACGAATCCGACCTGGTTGGCGTCCATGAAGCACGGGTCGCACATCATGTTGCAGCGGTTGGTCAGGTCGATGGTGAGGACCGAGCCGCGACCATGGGTGACGGTCGAGGTGCCGTGATTATGCAGCTTGGAGTCGTTGTGAGCGCGGATGTCGCGGCCGGGGAAGGACTCTTCCAGGTGCTTGAAGAACGCCGGGTCGATGGACATGACGTCTTCGAAGTGGCCGTGCTTGGGGCAGTCCTTGACCATGAGGATCTTGCCGTCGCGCTCGATGATCTGCGCCTTGATTTCGCCAACCTTCTCATTCAGCAGGACTTCATGGGGAAGCTTGCCGTCGAGAATCTGCTTGCGGATCTCCGGGACGCACTTGGGGCAGAGGGAGTCGGTGGTACGGGGCCAGCCGAGCGGCGGCTTTTCCTTCTCGTAGGACTTGAGGAGCGGCTTGTCGCTCCACTTGGGGGTAAAACTCGGGTTCGGGCTGATGCGGTTGAGCCGTTCGTAGACGGCCCAGGCGCCCTTGGCGGCGTAAACCGCGACCTTCTCGGCGTATTTGGTGGCTTTAGCCATGATCGTTGCGATCTCCTTCAACTGATGTCGTCGCCGGTGGGAATTGGTGCCGAACCCGGCAGCCTGAACGTCCCTGGGGGGAGGCAGGCAAACTGCGCAGGATCAGGCTATTTGGTCGGGCTCGTCAATCCAACCGGGGTGCAGCGAATGGGGAATCTGGGGGCTGAATGGGGTAGTACCGGGCGCGAACGGAGGAAACTGGATCGCCGTGTCCCCGGAAGCCGCGCAGTGCGTTCGGTTGCAAGAGCTTGGAGCTCCCGCTGCATAAATGACCTTCTATGTAGCTCGCGAGAGAACGATCGATTGAAGGAGTTCTAGAGATGAAAACCAACCCTCAATGTATACTGGCAACCGCTAAAGAAACCGAATTGCACTGTTTTCTCTCTGGGGGTTGCTATGCGCCTTGGGATCGTCTTTTCTATTCGGTTTAAACATCACGACAGTGGCCTGCGGAATTTTTCGAACATTCTGATTATCACTGCAGTGTTCTGCATGGGATCCTCGGTCTTTGGCCCTCTTGCAGGAGCACAGACAAACGAATGGACATGGATGGGGGGAAGCAGCACCATTCAGCAAAGTACAGGAGATCAGCCCGGCGTGTATGGGACCCAAGGGGTCCCGGCTGCTGGAAACATTCCGGGGAGCAGACAGAATGCTGCGACTTGGGTAGACAGCCACGGCAACTTCTGGCTTTTCGGCGGAGTCGGAGCTGATTCCGCAACCGGATTTGGGCTTCTCAATGACCTTTGGGAGTTTGACCCGACCACTCTCAAATGGGCGTGGCAGGGCGGTAGCAATTCAGTTCCTGGCACGTGCTGCAAGAATGGCCATCCGGGGGTTTACGGGGTACTTGGAACATTCGCTGGGGCCAATATTCCTGGCAGCAGATCGTCTGCCGCGAGTTGGACCGACACCGCAGGTAATCTCTGGCTTTATGGCGGGTCGGGTCTTGATTCTGCGGGCAGCGACGGTCCCCTGAACGATCTTTGGGAGTTCAACCCCGCCACTCTTCAATGGGCCTGGATGGGGGGTAGCAACACGGTAGGTTCCGGAGGCCAGCCCCCTGTTTACGGAACCTTGGGAACTGCGGCGGCAGGAAACAATCCCGGCGGTTTGTCCAGCTCCACGACATGGACTGATCAGAACGGCAACTTTTGGCTTTTCGGCGGGTGGACCGCCATCGATCCCACCACGTCCTATGGCGTGAGGTCCAATGACCTCTGGGAGTTCAATCCATCTCTGCGGGAATGGGCATGGATGGGTGGAAGCACCACGATCATCTGCCGAAACACTCTACCCTGCAGACCGGGAGTGTATGGGACCCTCGGAGTCGCTAGCGCCGGAAACATCCCGGGCGGGCGATCAGGCGCAACTGGTTGGGTTGATAGCGCGGGGCACCTCTGGCTGTTCGGCGGAGTAGGCTCCGACTCAGTCCAACAGCAGGGCTATCTGAATGACCTCTGGGAGTACGACATTTCGTCAAAACAGTGGATGTGGATGGCAGGAAGCAGCACCGAGCCACCGACCACGGATACGAGTCCTGGCCAACCGGGAGTGTACGGAACTTTGGGTGTTGCAGCAGCAGC
Organism: Acidobacteria bacterium AB60; assembly: GCA_008682415.1. Taxonomy (GTDB): domain Bacteria; phylum Acidobacteriota; class Terriglobia; order Terriglobales; family Acidobacteriaceae; genus Telmatobacter. The sequence goes on from VANK01000002.1 coordinate 385,803, forward strand.
GAATACACCCGGCGCACGAGCCAATGCGAGTACCTGGAGTGACGGCAACGGCACCCTATGGATGTTTGGCGGCAGCTTCTGTAGCGCCGTATGCGTGCCAATTTTCTACAACGACTTGTGGGCGTTCAGTCCGACAAGCTTGCAATGGACCTGGATGGGTGGCAACAACACGCTACCACCATTCGTGCAAAATCTGTCCGGGGACGGTTTTGCGGGCGTCTATGGCGCGTTGGGAATGCCAGCGGCTGCGAACATAGCCGGCTCACGGGCGAATGCCAGTATCTGGCTTCAGGCTGATCACACTCTTTGGCTGTTCGGCGGTTCCGGCGCGGATAGTACGGGAGCTACCGGATTCCCCGCCGATCTTTGGAGATGGGGTTTGCCGCCGGCGGCGAGCCCCACGTTCTCGGTGCCGTCTGGAACCTATACTTCCGCACAGTCGGTGACAATTAGCGACAGCACACCGGGAGCAAAGATCTACTTCACGACTGATGGAAGTACTCCAACCACCAATTCCACCCTCTTCAGTGGTCCAATTTCGGTCTCCGTCTCCGAAACCATCAACTCTATCGCGGTGGCGAATGGTTACAGCAGCAGCGAAATGATCTCGCAAGTTTACAACTTGCCGGTCACTTTCAGTCTCGCGGCGACGCCGGCCACTCTCACGGTCAAGGCTGGTGGAACAGGAACACTGAACCTGACCGTGACTCCACAGAATCAATTCAACTCCACTGTTACCTTCGCTTGCAGCGGACTTCCATCTGGAGTCACGTGCGGGTTCAGTCCAAGCAGCGTGACACCAGCCGGCGGGAACTCAGCTACCACTCAACTGATCCTTACCGCCAGCGCGACGGCATCAGTGAAGCGCTTGAACCCAGGACCGTTATTTCCTGTACTCGCTCTTGCATCTCTCATAGCGTTCCGAGTGAGACGAAAAAGCATCCTATCATTCCTACTCCTACTGCTTTTGAGTTTCGCGTTCATCAGCGCCTGCGGAAGCAGTGGTTCGGGGGGTAATTCGGGGCCTCCGCCGGTGAACGCTACGATCACGGTGGCGGCTACCTCCGGTTCGATTCAGCAGACTACGACCATTGGCCTCACAGTAAACTGACCTAGGAAGAACCGAAGGGTCTACTGCGACGCCGAGCCCATCGTCTCTTTGTTTGCGACCTGGTTGATGATGCGTTGAATGATCACGACCTGTACGTGGATGTGGCTGGCCAGGTCAGGGACGAATTCGTTGACGAAGTTGCCGATGGGGGCGGTAGCCAGGCCCACGGCATAGCGATGCACGCTGGCGCCAGGGTCGGTCTGCCGGTCGGGAACATAGAGGTTGGCGATGGCGTCGTCGAAGGCGAAGCCGACCAGGTTGGCGTAGTTGGGCATGCCCCGGCCGCTGTCGCTCTGGGTCCAGAACACCTGGGTGATGGCGTGGAAGACGCGGCGCGGAATGCCCGCCTTCTCCATGCGGTAGTAATGCGGGTCCTGGTGGACGACGGAGGGGATCAGGAAGGTGCCAAAGAACTCGCCGGTCATGTCTTCAGTGAAGCTGACGCCCACGTTCCGCCCCCACCCCGGGAAGCCGGGGCCGTAGGCGGAGTGGCTGTCGGCAGCCACAGCGATACCGGCGTCCCCGGCGATGGTGATCAGGTTGAAGGGATCAAAGAGGTTCCGGGCTGCGAGCCAAGCCTTGTCGCGCGGGGTGAGCGGCTTGTCGTGAGGTCCATTGGCGAACCGCAGATACCAGTTCAGCCGCCGGGGCGTGCAAGGAACCAGAGCGGGGCGCACTCCGTTTCCGTTCCCATCCGGGCTGCCGGAATTCAGATTCAGCGCTCCCGCCGGCGCGGCGGAGTGGCGGGAGGAGCCGGACGGGCAGGGGTTGGGCTGGGGGGTGGGGCTCGACGCAGGGCTCTGGGGATCGGGGGCATCGGGCAATGTAGCCTCGGCCACATCGACCTGCGCCCGCATCGCCTCTGGCGCCAGGAGGACGAGAAAGGGAAGAAGCAGCAGGGATCCAAGACCTGCGCCGCGGGAACGGCTGATTCGCCGCCAAGCTGGACTCGTACGAATAATTCGTCCTCCCCGGAGCAGATGGGCCCAATCAACTGAGATGAATGATAGTTGGAGATGTTTGGCCGGAGAGAATGCGTTATCGCGTATCCAGGGTCTGAGACATCGACCGCGGTCCCCGTTCTGCTGAATCAGACGGCGGAGGCACGGACTGGTCATGGATCACAACTGGGACGGTGCCGACGGTGACCGAGGTTATTAACCGAAGCGGCACGTCACGCGCCGGGAATGTTGACTGCCCCTCCTCACGCTCGCAGACTTGGGACTGAAGGCCTATTTCGGGTCGCTGAAAAGAGGGTATTTAGAGATGAGCACGCCTCCTCCGCCACCCGGCGGCTTCGGCAGACGCATCGAAGAAGCTATGGAACTGATCGAGATGGAACTGCGTCACGCGGTGGCCTACGTGAATGACGCGGTGGTTCCACAGGTGCGGCGGGAATCGATAACTGCGATGCGGACGGTTGCCGACCGACTGCGCGATCTGGCCGATCGGCTCGATCGCCAGCCCGAAGCGCCGGCCGATCAGCAGCCGACCCGAGGACAAAAACCCTGAACGCGGAAGCACAGATGAGGCGGACCGGTGCCGGCAGAGTCGCCGGCTGCGGGCTTGTTTTCCTGATGATCGCGATCACAGGGTGCGGCCACCATAAACAGACGGCGAAGACGCAGACCGCTCCCCCGATCGAGACCGATCAGGTGGAAGCCGAGGAGGCCGCCAACATTCCGCGGCGGAGTATTCCCCCAACCCGGCCCCCGCAGACTCCGCGGATTCCACCCACGCCGGTGCCGCCCGGGGGAATCACGGATGAAGACATCCGCTATGTGAATACGCATCCTCCCATCCTTACGGAGGTGGGCTATGCGACCTGGTACTCGGCTCCGTACAAGGGAAGAAAAGCAGCCAATGGCGAGATCTTCAATGACGCCGCGCTTACCGCCGCGCATCGAACCCTGCCGATGGGTTCGCTGATCGTGGTGACGAACCTGAAGACGGGCCAGTGGTCGGCGATGCGCATCACGGACCGCGGGCCGTTCGTGGACGGGCGCATCCTGGACCTCACTATCGCCTCCGCCAAGGCGACCGGCGTGTATCGCGCGGGACTGGCCCGGGTGCGCGTGGACGTATACCAGACGCCGAAGCCCATCGAGATTGGGGGCCGCTGGTGCGTGCAGATCGGGGCCTTCCACAGCGAAGGCATGGCTCTGCGGTTGAAGGCGCAGCTGCAATCTCGCTATCCGGATGCGAACGTCATTGAATTTCCGGGAACGGAAAGCTACTGGGTGCGGATCCGCCCGGTTGGCGATAACCGGCAGGTGGCGGAGTCCATTGCCCAGGCCCTGCGCCCGGCCGAGGGCGAGGCGTTTCTCACGCGGCTGGACTGAAGAGAGCCCGACCACCCTACATCTTGAGCCAGGAATCGCACCCCTTTGGGGGACAGAGCAGCCCTGTGCCGGCAGTTCGTCAATTTTCCCTTGACATTCGACAGGAGCCTCGCCGACTCTTGTCGAGTATCGAGGGGGAAGCATGCCGACTTCGACCGATCTTCTACAGGGAACGCTGGATCTGCTGATCCTGCAGACGCTCGCCCACGAACCGATGCACGGGTGGGGCATCGCCCAGCGCATTCAACAGGTATCGCGGGAGGTGCTGCAGATCGGGCAGGGGTCGCTGTACCCGGCCTTGTACCGGCTGGAGTACAAGGGCTGGATCAAGGCGGAGTGGGGCAGCTCCGAGAACAACCGGAAGGCCAAGTTTTACCGGCTTACCCCGACAGGCGCGAAACAGTTACAGAGCGAGGTGGAGACGTGGGACCGGTTGTCCGCGGCGATCGCGCTGGTGTTGGGCCGGCCGGTGGAGGCTTCGCGATGATCACTGAGTTCCTGACCCGTTTGCGGTTCCTGGTGTTTCGGAAGAAGCGGAGCGAATTCGACGAAGAGCTTCGATTCCATCTCGAGCAGTCGATTGCGATGAAGGTGGCCGGCGGTCTGAACGCAGGCGAGGCGAGGCGCCAGGCGCTTATTGATTTCGGAGGCGTGGAACGAGCGCGCGAACAATGCGAAGAGCAGCGGCCGGGTTGGTGGGCAGGATTGCTCTCGCAGGACCTGCGGTGCGCGTTGCGCGGCATCTTTGCCCATCGCTGGTTTTCGGGAGCCATCATTCTCACGCTTGCGTTGGGCATTGGGCTCAACACGATGGTCTTCACACTGGTGAACGCCGTCCTGTTCAAGCCTGTGCCGCAGCCCAATGGGAATCGCCTGGTATCGGTGATGGAACGCAATCTCAAAGGAGACGACCGCAGCCTGCCGCTTTCGTACCCCGATTTTGTCGACTATCGAACGCAGGCCACGTCCTACGAGTTCTTCGAGGCCACGACCGATCAGGACGCGGTGATGAGCGAACGCGGCAATCCGCCGCAGCAGTTTCATCTGGACCGCTGCACGGCCGGCATCTTCTCCATGGTCGAGGCCAAGGCGATTCTGGGACGAGGGCTTCAGGAATCGGACGAACAGGCCGGGGCTCCGCCGGTAGTGGTGATTGGTTACAACGTGTGGAAGGAGCGCTATGCCGGTGTGGCGGGAATCGTGGGCCGCCAGGTGCAGGTGGATGGGCAGCCGGCGACGATTGTCGGAGTGATGCCGAAGGACTTCCGTTTTCCGCACGGGGTGGATCTCTGGATGCCCTTGATCCCCAACGCGGATCTATTCAAACGCGAGAACCGGCTCCTGCGGGGATACGCGATTTTAAAGCCCCATGTTGCCGTGAAGAATGCGCAGACTGAACTCAGCGGCATTTCTGCCCGCCTGGCACGCCAGTATCCGGTTAATAAGGATCTCGGAATTTCCGTCCTCACGTTTAACGATCGCTTCAATGGAGGGCAGATACGGATCGTGTTTCTGCTCATGCTGGCGGGAGTGGGGTTCGTATTGCTGATTGCCTGCGCGGATGTGGCCAACATGATGTTAAGCCGGTCGCTGAACCGGCAACGCGAGATGTCGATCCGCAGTGCGCTGGGTGCTTCGCGGTGGCGGATTGTGCGCCAGTTGCTGCTGGAGAGCGTGCTGTTGAGCGCGCTGGGCGGGCTGATGGGACTTGGCCTGGCGCAAGGCGGCATCCGCTGGTTCGACCTGGCCACGGCGCCCATACGCCCTGACTGGATTCACTTCACGATGAATTTCCCCGTATTCGGGTACTTTGCCGCGCTTTGCATCTTCAGCGGCCTGCTCTTCGGGATCGCCCCGGCTCTGCGATCCTCGAAGCCCAATCCCATCGATGTATTGAAGGACGGCGCACACAGCGTAGGGCGCCGCAGGGGAGGCTGGCTCTCTTCCGTTCTTGTGATGTTTCAGTTTGCTGTCACGCTGGTGTTGCTGACCGGAGCCGGTATGTTTGTGCGCAGCCTGCTGGTGCGCCTCGCCGTGAACCCGTCGATTCCCGCGGACCGAATCACGACCGCGCGACTGCACTTGCCGGAGGATCGCTACAAGGACAACGATGCGCGCATTCATTTCTTTGACCAGCTTTTGCCGCGGCTGCGTTCGATTCCAGGAGCGAGTCACGCCGCGATTGCCTCCGCAGCGCCGGCGATGGGCACCGCGGACCAGCAGATCGAGTTGGAGCACCAGCCCATCGCGAATCCAGCGCAGCGGCCGAGGATCTCGTTTGTTGCGCAGTCCCCAGGGTACTTCGAAACCATCCATGTGCCGCTACAGCAAGGCCGCGACTTTACCGATACGGACGGAACTCCGCATCACGAAGCCGCTATCGTGACGCGCGACGCGGCAATGCGTCTGTGGCCAGGCGAGAACCCGATGGGCAAGCGGTTTCGCCTCTTCGACGAGAAGAACCAGCCGTCAGCATGGATTACGATCGTGGGCGTGTCGGCGGACATGGTGCAGGAACTCCAAACCAACGATCCGCGCCCGCTGCTCTTCGTTCCCTATCGGCAGGAGGGCTGGGACAATATGGCCCTGGTGGTAGACGCCGCCACCGACCCGCTGCCTTCCATGCGCCAGGCGGTGCAGTCGCTTGATGGAGAGCTGCCTCTCAGTGAGCCCTTCCGTTTGAACGACGCGCTGGACCAGCTCGTCTGGTTTCTCCGCGTCTTCGGAAGGGTCTTTGCCGGCTTCGCCCTGATCGGAATGCTTATGGCTTCTGTAGGCATCTACGCCGTGATTGCACACGCCACGGAGAACAGGACGCAGGAGATCGGCGTAAGGATCGCCCTGGGAGCCAACCTGCGGAACATTCTGGCGCTGGTGATGGCGCGGGGGCTCTGGCAGATCTCGGTTGGGTTGGTGGTGGGATTGGCTGCGGCATTGCCGTTGGCACACTTCCTCGGCTCTGCCCCGCTCCTGGCCTCTCGCTTCTCCGCAACGGACTTCCTGGCGATCGCGTCGATGCTGGCCCTGGTGGGAGTCTTCGCCTGCTGGCTGCCGGCTCGCCGCGCGACCACGCTGGATCCGGTGCGGGCGATCCGGTATGAGTAGTTCGAGATAACGGGATCGGGCGGCCGGTATCCGGGACGCTGGCCGGCCGTTCGCCGTGTTCCGCGGATCTCCACGCCATTGATTCCGATTCCGCCGGTCCGCTAAGGTGGTGGCGGAGCTTCCTTTGAAGATTTACCTGGTTGACGGCACCTACGAGTTATTTCGCCATTACTTTGCCGTGCCCAAGGCGCGCGATGAGCGCGGACGCGAAGTGGGCGCGGTCCGTGGAGTGCTTGCTTCAGTGCTGGGCATGATGCGCGAGGGCGTTACCCATATCGGTGTGGCGACCGACCACGTGATCGAGTCCTTTCGCAACGAGCTTTGGCCGGATTACAAGACGGGGGAAGGGGTGGAGCCAGACCTTCTGTCGCAGTTCCCGATTCTTGAAGAGGTGCTGAGCGCGGCGGGACTGACGGTGTGGCCGATGGTTGGGTATGAAGCCGATGACGCTCTGGCCTCCGCCGCCAGCCTCGCGCTCAACGATCCACGCGTGGAGCAGGTGATCATCTGCACTCCGGACAAGGACCTGGCGCAGTGCGTGCAGGGCACCAAGGTCGTGCAGCTGGTTCGCCGGACCGGCGTGACGATTGATGAGGAAGGGGTGGTGACAAAGTTTGGGGTGGCGCCGGCTTCGATTCCAGACTTTCTGGCGCTTGTGGGAGACTCCGCGGATGGTTATCCGGGGCTGCCGGGGTGGGGCGCTAAGTCGACGGCCGCTGTGCTGCGCAAGTTCTCCCATCTCGAAGCCATTCCGGAGTCCTTCAGTGAGTGGCATGCGAACGTAATGAATGCTTCGACGCTTGCGGCTACGCTGGCGCAGAATCGGGACCGGGCACTCCTCTTTCGAACCCTGGCTACTCTGCGAAGGGATATCCCGCTGTTCGGAGATGTCGAGGAATTGCGATGGAATGGCCCGCGGGCGGAATTCGATGCGATCGGGCGGTTGCTGGACAATGCGGTGACCGAGAAGAAGGCAAAGACGGAAAGGGCGGCCAGACGCGATTGATCCAAGGAATCTGCCCTGCTGGACCCAGGGTAATTTTTTCCGATGTTGCGAGCAGTAATTACCGGCACCAGGTAAATTCGACTTCTAACTCCCACATGTAATGAGCTATATGAAATATTTGTTGATCTGATATGAGGTACGTCACACATATGCACGCATGCGAGTGCTACACTCGACACATACCTTGGTGCTTGAACAATAAGATAAGTTCCGACGGGATCTAATTGGCGTGCGAGCTTGACTTATCAGTCTTCTTTGCTCAGTAGCCGTTTCCCTTCCGGGCCAAAGCACTCCTCCTGAGTGCGTCTTTCTGCAGTACTGCATCCCTGAAAACCAATTGAAGTTAATTGCCGCGCGATCGTGCGTCGCGCAAGGAGAAGACCATGGCGATATTGGGAATTGAGAAGGAAGAAGTATCGGTAGCAATGGATGCGCTTCAGGAAGCGGAGCGCTGCCGTCGTGAAGCATGCGCCAAGATCAACAAGGACCCGCAGCGCTACGCCGGCTTGATTGGTCAACCCTCGGGATGGTGCGTGGTCACCGAGAAAGGGTTCTGGAAGCGGTCATTTCACGGCGCGCACGAGCAGAACCTGCTTCGGGACCGCATCGCAAGCGGACATAAGGTGGTCTTAACAGTAGGCGTCGTCGCAGACCCGCGTGTTTCCATCACGGCGGACAATCACGTGGCGGAGGTGAGGGTCGCGGACTCGTGCAAGCTGCCGTTCGAGAAACTGGCAGTCCTTACAGCCCAGGCCAAAATGCACGCGACCTCAACGTTCTTCCGCTAGAAAGAAAGATGGCGCTGTTGCGCAATGGCAACAGCGCCACCGAACTCTCCTCTTAACGCATCGGCATCTCCTGCCGGGCTTGCATCGTTCCCTTCATTTCAGCGTCCGCAACCGGAGCCGCGCCTGCTGCCGCCTTCCAGGCATCTGAGACCTGCGGTGGCAACTTATCGATGTGGCTGAGAAGGGTTGTGAGTTGCCAAACCTGCTCTTCGCTGAGGACATTCTTCCAGGCCGGCATTCCTGTCAGGCGGACCCCATGCTCGATGATGTAGTAGTTCTGGTTCTCCGGCATGTCGGGGGTATCTTCGAGGAACTGCGGAGCGCGCGGATAAAGCGACTCGGCCAGAGGGGCATGGGTGCGGCGAATATCGCCGTGACAACTGGCACAGTTCGCTTGATAGACCTTGCTGGCCGCAACGAGAGTGGCTTCTGTAGGCTGGAGTGGGTTCTTCGCATTCCCGGCGCGCCGATCGACTGCCGCGTCGAGCGAAGGCATGGCGATCCTGCTTTCGATTGAGCCTACGGCAATATCAGCACGGGGATCGAAGAGTCCAAGGCGGACATAAGCAAACCCGACGATGAGGATGAGAAGCAGGGCGGCAGCGAGGCCGCCCAGGAACTTAAGCATGTCATGACTCCTTGGTGTGACGTGTGCGTGACGCGGAGCGGCCGACCGATCAACCGTTCGCCCCGGAGGAAGGCGGAAAATGGGGTTCAATGCACCGGGCTCTGTGTTTCCACGAATTCGGGAGCGTTCCTTCCCCGGTCAAGACGGAATCCCCAGCTGAAGTACAACTGCCGGTAGTTCATGGTTGCCCCGTTGACATACGTGTAGCCACTCTGCAGGTAGGAACGGCGTCCGATATTCACGTCGAAAGAATCATCGACATAGATGGAATTGTGGTTGGTGGTGAAGTGGGATAGCAGATTCTGCTTGCCAACTTGCACGTTCCAGAAGGCGCGATTGGTGATCTGCCGGGATAGCGAGAAGACGTTGTAACTTCCCTTTCCGAAGTTACTGTCGAATTTGGAGTAGTGGAAATCGGCGCGGAACCCGCTGTGCGCAATCTCGCTCCACGATCCCCCGAACATCTGGGTAAGGGAACGGTGCGAGTCGCCTGTCTTCTGACTGACTCCCAAGCTGCTATAGAGGGCAACGTTGCGCATCGGCTTGACGTGCACGCCGCCGCTGAGCCCCTGAAAGAGGAGCTTGTCCACCACGCCAGTTCCGACGATGGTGGTTGTGGCGGTGGGCATGTCCCGGAAGTAGTTGTGGTAGAGATCAAGAGATAGCGCCCGGCTTGGCATGTAGTGGGCTGTGAAATAGCTATGGCTGATCCCAGGGGCGAGCCGCGCACCCTCCGTCGAGACGCCGCGGCGAGCATCGGCTATCAACGAGTGGTAGAAAGAGAGCTTGTCTTTGTATGAAGCTTCGCTCTCGAAGAAGGCGAAGGGCCGGTCCAGCTTCCACACGATGGTGTTCACTCCGGCGCCCACCGTTGTGCTGAAGTGAAAGTTGTCGTAGTTGCCCCCTTGGAAGTTGACGAATGTCCCGCCGGTGCGCTGGTTGGGCCGGTAGTGCCAGGAGTTGATATCGGGCGTGGTGCCGGCGAAGAGGCCCGTGGTGATACCGGGTGACCACTTACGCGCGACGTAGGCGCCATCGATCGTATCGAGACTGACTGCCCAGGGAAGATATAACCGTCCGATGCCGGTCGCCCAATGAGACTTAGGGTTGCTGTAATACAACTGCATGGTGTAGGTCTTGTTGAGCGACTCCTGGATTGTGGGTTCCTGAAATTGCGAGTGGTCGTTGACACGCCCGCGCCAGTAGCCTTGCAGATTCCAGTGCGTCCCGAGGATGTTGGTCATGTCGCTCTGAAAAGAGATACCGCGCTGGGTGCTGATGCCCGCGGTGGATCCTTTGCTGCTGATGCTGCTGTAGTCGAAGCCGATGCGAGCAGCCAGGCGGGTGCCCGGTTCGGACGTTTGCGTCTTAGCCGAGCGAAAGGAACGAGCGATGTCCGGCGCGGAATCGCTCGAGGAACTGCTGGCGCCTTCGCGAAGATCGGTCCTGGTCCGTCTCGCTTCCGTCCGGGTTGCGACATTGTGCGAGGCAGCCACTGCGTCCTGTTCGCTGAGTTCGAGCAGATCGCCTACATGAAGCTCGCCATTGTGCGTCTCCGATTCACAGATAACCGAGTTGGCCGCGACTCCGATGACGCGAACGGTCACGATATCTGGCAACGGACTGCCGGTGTCGTCCGTCGGAGCGGGAGGAGCATGATCCGCTTGAGTACGAAGAGTCATGCCAACCTGCAGGCCTGAGTTCGAGCCCCCATCGAGATAGATCGTGTTCGCCGCAATGTATTTCACCTTGAAGCCATGCGGCTTAGTGGGTGACTCGGTCCGAGGTTTCTGCTCTCTGGTGGCGATGGATGGATCAGCGGCTTGCGCAGGGCGGGCGGGCCGGCCAGGCGCCTGAAGATCCTGGGTAATGGTTGATGCAGGAAGGATAGAAGGTACCGGAAGGATACTCAGGACAAACTTGTTGCCCGCCGATTTGACGGCATAGGGATGATTGGCCCCGATCTCAGCCACAATCCGTGTTGTGGCTGGATGATCGGGGTCGCTCTCGGCGTGAACATCCTTCACGCCGTTGCGATTGATGGAGAGATACTCCGAATGTTGCGCGAAGGATACCTCAGGAAATTTGATGACGAGCTGCGGCGGATTGCCCTCAACGGTAATCACAGGCTTGGCGGGGCTGGTGAGGTTCGCCTCAATACGAACCTCGTTGCCTTCCGGCGCAACATAGATTGTCTTGATCTCAGGATCCATGCTGGATGCGGATGCGGCAGACGCGCTCACCGCGAGCAGAAGAAGCTGGCTTGACATGGTCAGATTCACCTCAACCTCACTTGGGTAGATTTCCGGGGTTAAAGACAGCACCGGCCCAGTTGTCCATGGACAGGTGACACTCACGGCACTCAGTGGAATAACCCAAGGCGCGGTGGTTCGGGGAAGTTGCGCTGTCGTAATCCTTTGCATGGCAGCTGATGCATTCGGTGGAAAGACCGAATCGATTGAACTGCCCGATTGTTCCGACCTTGTGACAGGAGTAGCAATCGACGGCAGCATGCGCTCCTATGAGGGGAAATCGATCCTGGTGCTCGTTGATGTTGTGGATCGATACCTGCCATCCGTTGGTGTTGTGGCACAGTTCGCATTCCGCGCCGTTCTTGCGGCGATGAAGGTCGGCATGACAGTCCTGGCACTTGCCGGGGGTGTTCGCAAAGTTGAGATCCGCGTGGCAGTCGCGGCAGGCAACCGCCGTGTGACGGCCGCGCAGCGGGAAGCCGGTGCGCGCGTGATTGAATCTGATCCTGCTGCGGATGACCTTCCAGTCCTGAGGGGTATGACAGGTTGCGCAGGGAATGTTCAGCTTGCCGTGCGGGCTCTGCGTTTGTGCCACAGGTGCTGGTGAGTCGAAGATAGAGATGCCCGTAGAGAGCGAGATAGCGAGGATGAGGGAAATGACGGAAGAAGATAACACCAGGATTCTCCTGCATAAAGACACACATGGGGCGCGGCCTCCTTTCGAGACGCGTTGGGTGGCATTTTCCTTGTGCGCCAGTTAGAGAACACGGCGCGCGTGAGCGCACGTGTCCCAGCCTGCGTTCAACGTTGAGTGCAGGCCAAAGGCGCAGTGCCCATCCGATGTCATGACTAAGGCAAGCAGGCATATGCGCCCGCAGGCCCGTCAAGCGACGGACAGAAGGAAAACGAGCTTAGTTGTGTGCGGTATCTGAAGGATAAGTCGAGTTTGGAGTTATGTATCCCGGTGCCGGGTCCTGGCGGGAGAGGTTATGCGGAGGGACGGAACAATGTTGCAGGTCGATGGAGACAAAGCTTCCAGGTGATTGGTGAGCAGATGAGTGGGGGACAGTCTGCAGAGAAGCACAGCTATAACTCCTTTCAAGGACTGGCAGCCTGGGTCGAGCATTGCTGACTTATCTGCATGCTCTTTGCAGTGTTCCAATTCGATAGGTGATTTCATCATGTGCGGCTGCCTGTCTTCTTTGTCGTGCATAAGACAAGCCACAGGATGACAGCGTTAATTGAGCAATCGAATTGCTGCATACGAGTGCAACTCGCATGCCAAACTTGGCGGATAAGCAACCAATTGCTGGAGCACGGTTTAAACAAAGAGTCCGATTCAGCGACCGCGTAATTTCGTTACTGAAAGGTAACTTTTTCGTCATCTCTGCAGTTTTTGCAAGTCGCAACAACGGCTATGTCATTGATTGTCCATGTTCTTGTGGGTGCATGATGAATCTTTCTATCGATTCCATGAAAGTGCGCCGTCCTTGAATCCTTCGCATTCTGCTCCTTGCGTGGCTCCGTCCCAAACGGGGAGAATCGTAGGAACGAGACATGGAGAAACATTCGAGGATCATTCTGCCGGTTGCCATGCTTGCTTGTGGTCTTACGGCAATTGCCCAGGCAGGCTCAAGCGCAGAGCGGCAGCAGGCGCTTTCCCTGGAACAACAGGGGCGCAATGTCGAGGCAGAGTCGGCTTGGCGTGCCCTCTCTGTTCGCAATCCATCGAGCCCGGAGCCGCTCGCGCACCTGGGCCTCTTGGAATCCCGCCAGGAGCACTACCCAGAGGCAATCCGCTACTACCGCCAGGCACTCGCCATCGCGCCGAACATGCCGGCGCTGCGCCCCAACCTCGGCCTGGCTTACTTCAAGAGCGGCGATTATCGAAATGCTCTCGCGATGTTTCAGCCCATCCTCAAGTCGCATCCTGACGATCCGCAGTTCACACTCCTGGTGGGAATGTCGTACTACGGCCTGGGAGAGTACGCGCAGGCGACCACCTATCTCACTCGGGCGGCGGCTCGCGATCCGCAGAATCTCACCCTACTCCTCACGCTTGCGCACAGCTGCCTGTTTGCACACCAGTATCCGTGCGTCCTCGACACCTTCCATAAGATCGTGGCCTTGAATGCTGAATCTGCCGAGGCGGACATGCTGGTAGGGGAGGCACTGGATGAGATGAAGGACCCCGTGGGCGCACAGAGAGAGTTCCGCGCCGCCATCGCTGCGAATCCAAAAGAACCCAATGTGCATTTCGGGCTCGGATATCTTCTTTGGACAAAAGGGCAGTTCGCCGAAGCGGGGGAGCAATTTCAGGCCGAGCTCGAGAACAACCCCAAGCACGTGCCCGCGATGCTCTACCTTGCCGACTGCGATTTGCAGAGGAACCAGCCTGACCAGGCGCTGCCCTGGCTCGAGAAGGTAGCGGCGCTCTCGCCGGATAACGCCATGGCGCATCGCGATCTCGGGATTCTTTATGCCGATCGGGGTGAAAGCGAGAAGGCGCTCTCCGAACTGCGTCAGGCCATTCGGCTCTCGCCGAAGGATGCGAACGCACACTATCGACTGGCCCGGCTGTATCGCTCAATGGGGCGCAGGGAAGAAGCGAACGCTGAGTTCAAGACCGTGAGCGGCTTGAACAAGGCCGAAGACGAGAGATTGGTGAAGGTGATGTCGCGAGCCCCCAGTGCAAACGAACCGACAGCGCCGAAGTAAGCGGAACGACGTCAGTTCGTTCTCGAAAAAAGGAGGCCGAGGCATTATGCCCCGGCCTTTGCGATGAGACCGCCGCGAACTAGAAGATGAGCTTGGCGCCAATCTGGATCCGGCGCGGCGAGTGACCGCTGGTGATCTGGCCGAAGCTGGAATCCGCCAGGCTGTGGTCGACGCCGCCGCTCGTGGAAGCATTGCCGCCGCTGTTTCCAAAGCTCTCGTGATTGAAGGCGTTGAAGAATTCGCCGCGAAGCTGGAAGGAAACCCGCTCCACGACCTTGATATTTTTGATCGCTGCCAGATCCCAGTTTTCGAAACCGGGTCCGAGCAAGCTGCCCGCACCTTCGTTGCCGAAGTGATTCACGGCCCGAGCAAAGGAGCTCTGGCTGAACCAGGCATCCACCTTCTTCGTCATGTGCACCGGCGCGATCTGGTCAGGACGCGTATTGGTGGTTCCGAGTCCGACGTGGATCCCGTTCGGATCCCAGGGATCGCGCGGCTGGGAGATCGAGAAGTTCTGCCCGGAGAAGAACTGGGTGATGCCGGAAACCTCCCACCCACCCGCCACTTTACCCATGAGACCAGACTGCGTCCGATACCAGGGCAGTTCGTAAACATAGTTGGCAGTAAAGGTATGCGGCTGGTTGTAGTTCGACGGGCCGTAGTCCAACTTGAAGTTGTACTGGTAGGTGGAGTACACGTCGCGGTCTTGCGATTGAGTGGTCAAATCTTTCGAGAACGTGTACGCCATGCCCAGCTGCAAGCCGTGTGAGTGATGGCTCAGGCTGACCTGCAGGGAATTGTAGTTGTTGGTGAAGATGGGAGCGCGGTCCCGGATGGTGCTGTACCCCTGGAAGGGTCGGATGGCGTTGGTCTGCGTGGTGGGGTTGGCCAACACCGCACCAACCGTGGGCTGATTCTCATCGAACTGCCCCAGCAGATGCCGCGCCTGCGCGCCAACATAAGCCACTTCGAGCACCGTGCTGGGCAGCAACTGTTTCTGCACCGACAGGTTGTAGTTGGCGTAGTTCGGCACCTTGAAGGTGGGATTGCCGGTCGCGATGATGAGGTTGGGACCGTAGTTGACGGACGTGGTGCCGCTCTTCAGATTGTCGAAGTTGGCGTTGTTGATGGTGGTGGACTGCGCCAACGGCGGATTGACGAAGGCGTTCTGTTCCCAGATGCCATCGAGCAGGCGATCGTAGAAGATTCCAAAGCCTCCGCGAACCACGGTCTTGCTGTCGCCGAGCACATCATAGGCAAAGCCCAGGCGCGGAGCGAAGTTGGCGTTGTAGTTGGGATTGACATACGCGCCGAACGGCGAGCAGGTCACCAGCGGCGAGATGGCGGTGGCGGCCGAGCAGGCAGCACCCTTGGGGAAGATGATGCCATTGGTGTAAGTGGCCGGCTGCAGCAGTATGTTGTTGGCATACTGGCCGGGAACGAAGTTTCCAGTGGCGGGATCGATCTTGGGAGCGAGCTGCGGACTGTAGTAGGCCGGATCGAAGTTCGACAACGTATTCCGGACGTCCGTCACCGACGGCAGGCGGCTCCAGCGCAGACCCAGATTCAACGTCAGCCGATGCGAAACCTTCCAGTCATCCTGGACGTAGGCCTCGGTGTTCACAAAGTGGAGATCGGGGATGATGTCCGGAAGCGTCTGCGAGAAGCTGGAGACGTTGCCGAGCAGGAAATCGCCCCAGGAGTTGAAGCTGAAGTTTGGTTCTCCGTTGACGGCGTTCTCGGTCTTGATCATCTGCTGGATCTGGAAGCCGAAGCGCAGCGTGTGCTTGCCCAGGTTGTATGCAAGGTTGTCGAAATAGGTGCGGTCGAGGTTGCGCTCCTTCCACGGGGCGGATCCGCCGCTGAAGCCGGTAACACCGGTGATCGAGATCGCGGGCACCTTTCCGTAGGGGTCCGGCGACCACTGGTTGGTCAGCGCGCCATTTACTGAAGAAGAGGTGGCAAACTGGCCGCTCTTGATGGACGAGTAGTACTCGCCCTGCGACCACACGAATTCGAATTCGTTCACGACCTTCGGATTGATGGTGTAGGTCAGGTTGCCGACGACGTTCTTGCCCGGAGAGTTGACCAGCGTATCGACCAGGCGGGGATAGTTCGATCCTGCCCACAGGCCCTCGGGATTATCCACCGGCATGTCGTCGTTCATGTAGCGGACGTAGAAGTGAACCTTGTCGCTGAAGTAGTGATCCACGCGAACGATATCGTCGCGGAAGTTATTTTGCGCCGAGTACGAGAAGGTGTAGTTGCTTCCATCGTTGGCCGGGTACTTGTCGAACACGTTGGTGAGATACACCTGCGAGTTCTTGCTGTAGCAGCTGGGCGAGATCTGCGTTGTGTTGGCCACCGGGTCATAGGTGCTGCACCCGGCGGGGGCGTTCGCGAACTTACCTGCGACCACGCCGTTCAACATGGCCTGGCTGGCTGCCGGCATGGAGTCGCCGCCGGGGGAACTGATCTTGCGCCACTCCTCCGACCAGAAGAAGAACGTCTTCTTGCGGTCGGCGTTGTACGCGTGGGGAATAAACACCGGACCACCGACGGTATAGCCATACACGTTGTGATGGTTCACCGGATTCTTGTTGGGAAGCCCGCCTTCAATTTGCGTGCGCTTGTTGAACCACTCGTTGGCATCGAGTGCGGTGTTACGCACGAACTCGTAGGCATCCCCGTGAAAATCACTGGTTCCCGACTTGGTGGCTACCAGGATCTGGCCGCCGCCAGAACGTCCGTACCCGGCATCGTAGTTACCGCGTTGCAGGGTGAACTCCTGGATCGCATCCACGTTGGGCGCGTTGATGACGGTTCCGTTCGAGCCGGAATCGTTGATGTCCGCTCCGTCAATCGTCCAGTTGTTTGCGGAGGTGCGCGCGCCATTCACAGACATGAACGTTGCGCCCGCGCCGGTCTCGTCGCCCATCTGGCTCACAACACCCGGCTGCAGCGTGACCAGCTGCTGGAAGTTGCGTCCGGCGAGTTCGAGTTCACGGATCTGCTGCCCGGTGATAGTGCCGGCCTGGGCGCTGCTCTCCGTGTCCACCGATACCGCCGCGGCCTCAACTGTCACCGTGGTGCTGGCGGCCCCGGGCTTCAAGTCGATGTTGAATCCGCGCTTCTCTGCAACGTTCAACACGATATTCTTGGCGACAAATTCCTGGAACCCCGCAGTCTGGACAGTAACGGTATACGTCCCCGCCGGCAGGTTGGTGATGGTGTAGTTGCCCGACGCGTCGGACTGCACCACGCGCACCGTTCCGTTCACGCCGTTGAGCGAAGCCTTGATCGTGGCGTTGGTAATCACTGCTCCTGAGCTGTCAACGACGGTTCCGCTCAAGGTCGCGGAAAGCTCCTGAGCTCCGCTCCACGCGTCACAGAAGCCGATGACCGCGAGCACGGCAACCAGGAAGGCGAGCAACCGCGCTTCCCGGAGTACACCCAAGCAGATGCCGGTGAGTTTGCGGGCATCGCTTCGAGTCTGCGTCAGCCTCATTTCAATGTTGTTCATCGAGCCTCCTAACAGGGTTGGAGCCCTCCGCATCTCGAGAAGCAAGGAGACGAGTGCGAACAGGCGATATCCTCTACAGCCAATCAAGATTCGAAAAGAGCGCCCGAGACGAACGGGCACATCAGACGTGCTTCGGACAAAGGCGCTCTGTCCGCTGGGTTCGTGAAGCTAGGGGGAAGTGGCCAGCGTAGGCTGAGAGCGCATGTTCGTGTCTTTTGCTCGCTCCGGCCCACGAACCAAACAACGTTGTTAATGAACGATAGGCGCTGATCTGGTAAATGGCAAGAGAAAAGTGATCATTTTTGCTGTAAATGATCAACCCGCTCGGCTCTAGGACTCGAATTGCTCACCATCTGCAGCAGTAAATCGGTTTTATGCCAGGAAGTTGAGACGGCCGGCTGCGGCCAGGGAGAAAAGCGGCTTAAGGAAAGGCTGGGGAAGAGGAGAGTTACGCCCGGATCGTGCGGATTCCGACTCGCTCGTAAGGCAGGAGCGCCTCAGCCGGTACCCCGGTATCCGTAATGATGTAGTGGATATCGCTCAGAGGGCAAAGGAAGGCCTGTCCCACCCTGCCCACCTTGCTCGAGTCGGCTACCACAATGACTTGCTTCGACTGCTTCAGCATCTTCCGGTAAACCAGGGCCTCCTCGGTCTCCAGCGTGGTGACGCCTCGCTCTGGATCCAGCCCGGTGACGCTCAGGAAAAGCCTGTCGATGTACACGTCGTTGAGGAACGAAAGAGCGGCATGGCCGGTCAGGGAGAACGTCCAGGCCCAGGGGGTGGTTCCTCCAGTCAAGTAAGTCTTGATTCCAGGCTGGTTGCACAGCTCCATACCGATGTTGATGGCATTGGTGATGACCTTCAGGTCGCCGCGGTGGCGGAGGCTCCTGCCCACGTAGGTGGTGGTGGTCCCCGCGCTCAGGCCGACGGTCTCGTTGGCCTGCACCAGTTCGGCCGCGGCCAGACCGATCCGCCGCTTCTCGGCGGCGCAGCGTTGCTCGCGGGCCAGGAAGGAGCTGTCAAAACGAAAGGGCTCGTAGAGAAGTGGCTCAACGAGGGTGGCTCCCCCGTGCGTCCGCCGAATCAGGCCCCGATTCTCGAGGCGGGCCAGGTCGCGCCGGATACTGGGGGCGGAGGAGCCTGCTACGGACAAAATCTCTTCAATGGTTGCGGTGCCTGTCCGAAGCAGGAACTTCAGTATCTGTTCGGAGCGAGGACTCAGTTGATCCGACATTTTTCACCCGGTCTTGCCGCGTAGCCGTCTCCGGCGCGTTATTTGCCCCGCCCAAGACTAACCTGAGAGGGCAAGAACGCTCAAGAGATTTCGCACTTTGGTGATCATTTCTTTATGTTTCGATCAGCGGCATGATCACCACGTGGAGCGCCAGGATCCGGCGGGCGCCGGGACTGCGGGCGGTTCACGCGAATTTTGCCAGGTCGAGCCCGAGCTCATACGTCTCGCCGTGCGCGAGCAGATCGTCCCAGGTGACCTCGCGCCTCTGGTATCCGGCCATCCGCCCGAGCATGCAGCTGAGAGCCGTCTCCACACCGGCTGCAATCTGGTTGTGCGCGGGGCCATTGACGATGCTGTCGATAAAGCCCCGGTCCTTGTCGCGGTCGGCGAACTTGAGATTGTCGAGGAAGGCTCCATTGGCTGCGAACTGTCCCCCGCCCTGGGCAGCGGACGCCGAATCCTGCCACTCCCACGCCGAGGCGCCGGTGATCTGGATCGGCCCCGAGTAAGGTACTGTGGCCGAGCCTTTACTCCCAAAGAGCTTCAGCCCCGCATCGAAGCGGCCGTCGCTGCCAAACTGCGTCGACGCAAACGAAAAATGGACGTCGCCGGGATAGGTGAAATCGACCTGGTAGTTGTCCCAGATATCACCCCAATGGTCAAGGATGTTGCGGCCGCCCGTAGCCGTCGCCTTCAAGGGGTGGGCGCCGAGCATCCAGTTTCCCAGGTCGATGATGTGAATATTCTGCTCCACCAGGATGTCTCCCGAGAGCACGCGATCCCACAGCCAGTTGCGCAGGCGGTACTCCTCGGGGCTTGCGCCGGGGTGCACCTTCTCTGTCGATGCGGGCGCGTTGTAATTGCCGGAGACGGTCGCAATCTTTCCCAGGGCCCCCGCCTGAATCTTCTCCGCGATGGCGGCAATGGGCGGCGCCATGCGGCACTGGAATCCGACGTCAACGCTTTGTTTGGGACCGACTTTCTTCGCAATCTCCAGAGCCTCGCGCGCCTGCACCACGTCGATGCCAACCGGCTTCTCGCAGTACACATGCTTGCCCGCCTCCACCGCCGCCTTCAGATGGTGCACGTGGAAGAAGGGAGGCGTGGAGATCTGGATCGAGTCCACATCCTTGCATGCAGCTAGCTGTTCGAAGGCGTGCGGGCCGCGAAACATGAGCTTCGCGTCAATCGGAGCGCGGCCGAGCCCAGCATTCACTTTGTCGAAGTGGTCTTTGCCTGCCGCGAGTTGATCGGGGAAGATGTCGGCGAGCGCCACCACCTGCGCGGACGTATTCTGCGAAAACGACGTCGCGACCGAGGTGCCGCGATTGCCGCAGCCCAGCAATCCGTGCCGCACCGCGGAGTTCGCCTGATACCCGAAGGCTGTTTTTGCACTGACCAGCAGCATGCCTGCGGCGAGCTGAGAGCCTGTCCGCACAAATTCACGACGATTCATGGTCACCTCGGGCGCGCGGCGCCTTCGAAAACTGAAAGTAGACGCCGGACGACGGCTGCTACGCAAGCACTTCGTTGAGAATCTTCTCCAGGTACTGCTTCTCCTGGCGCACGTCTTCGATCTGCTGCGGGCCCGACGTCTCGCGCTCAATGGTCACGGCGCCGCGATAGCCCAGCTGGTGCAACTTGGTGAAAACAGCGCGAAAATCCACCAGTCCCTTGCCGATGAGCACTTCCTCGCCAAGTTTGTCCGGATCGGTCGGCCAGCGGCCATCTTTCGCGTGAATGCTGCGGACATGCGGCCCAAGAATCTCAACCGCATCCACCGGATTGGCCTTCCCGTAGAGAATGAGATTGGCGGTGTCGAGCCCTACAGCAAGATTAGGCAGGTTCACATCCCGAAGGGCGCGCGCCATCGCGGTCGGCGTCTCCTGGCCGGTCTCCATCAAAAAGTGCTGCCCGTTGCCGGCGCAATGTTCAGCCACGCTCCGAATCGCCTTCACCGTGTCTTCATAAAGCGGGTCGGCAGGATTTTCAGGAATGAAGCCGCAGTGCGTCTGCACCTGGGGGATGCCGAGCAGCTTGCCGAAATCAGAGGCCTGCCGCAGCGCATCGATGCGCGCGCTGCGGGTAGCCGGAGGAACCAGGCCGATCGTCGAGGGCCCTTCAAGGAAGTTCCACTTGAGAGGCTGCGGCCCGACCACTTCGACCGTGGTCGCCACCACTTGGTACTTCTGCAGCAGTCCTTTGATCTCGTTCGCCGCTTCTTGCGTGAACTTGCCGAGATAGCCGTCGAGCGAGAGGAAGCAGTTGGTGAAGCCGAGATCGTGGACGCGCCGGATCGTCGCCTCCGGAGCGCCGTAGGGACTGATCAGAAGACCGACCGCCATGGGTTTCAGCATTGCCGGCTTGCTCTCGTCGTTCAAGCCCGACGCATACAGCGCGTGTCCTAAAGCGGCAGCCGACGCGGCGCTCAAAAAGGTTCGACGATCCATAAACACCCCTCAACCCGCCTGGTGATTTTGCCTGACCATCTTTTCACCACTCCCGCTCCGCTGCCAACTGCTTGCAGGAAACGGAGCCGGAGCCGTCGCAATCCATCACTCGGCGCGGGTTGCGCTCAGAGTGGCCTCCGGGAGCGATCCCACATAGTTGACAATGCCCGGGCGGGCATTCGGCGAGGGCAGCACGTCATACAACGGGTGCGCCGCTTCCACGCCGGAATTCTCTTCCGCGACAGAGATCGCCAGAATCCGGATCTTCTCATTCTGCGGCAGACGAATCGTCTTGGTTCCCTCCGGGATGTCGACGGCATAGCCGAACAGGTAGGAGTATGCGTAGGCCACGTTCTTGCCGGCCGGGTCGTGGTGATGATCGCAGAACCACGCCAGATTGGCTCGCTTGATGAAGCCCTGCGCAATTCCCGTCATCTCGCCATACTTCGCATGGTCCACATCGAGATTCGTCCCCGACCAGCGGCGGTCATCCCACTGGCCGATAAAACCGCTCCAGTCCTGGATCACGAGATCTTCGTTCTTGCCGCCGATCTGGAGTGAAGCTTTCTGATCCCCATCGGCGGAGGCGGCAAGCAGATAAAGCCGGTTGTAGTGCCCGGCTGGCAATTGGATGTTCTGGCCTTTCGCGGTCATAGCATTGGGCGCGCCCGCCTTTGATGGGGAAAGCTTGAACTGCACGTCATTGAAATCGATCGTCTCCGGCAGCATCTCGGCGGGCAGCGCGTCTCCCTTCCCGTCAAACCCCGCCTTGCTCGACTCGCCCGCGCTCGTGGCTACGGCCGTGTCAAAGCGCAGGGGGACCGGCGTGGAGCGGACCCCAGTCAGCGTGGAAGAAGGCGCCGCGAGACGAACGGCGAAGGTGCGCGGCTCATAGGCGCTGAACGAGGTGACGAGTGCACCGGAACTGATGGTTGCGGAGCCAATTGGCTGCTCCTGGCCATTGACTTCGCGGGCCTGCTGAATGGGCGAAGCAAACGTGACGCGCACGTCGGGCTGTGGCTTGCCGTCCAATTCGACGAGACGCACAATGATCTCGTCACTCTCCTCGGCCTTCTTCACCGCAAGCACGCGAACGCGGGGACTGCTGACCTGCAAGAGCGAGAAGGAGCGGCCGAGCGGTCCATCGTGCTTCGCGGTTGCAAATGGAATGAGCTGCGCATTCAGCCGCTCCCCCTGCCAATCCGTCTGCTCGCTTCGCCATCCCTCCGCATGTCCGGCAATGCCAAACACAAACTCGTGGTGGCCCAGGTCCTGCGTGGCCTGATCGGGATATCCGCCGCGAACGCCGGGTGTGCGAATCAGCGTCAGGCGAATCGTATGGTCGTCCGGTTTATCGGACCCGTTCTTGCAATCGGTCAGAATGGTCGCGCCGAACTTGCCACTCATGTCCTTCAGATCGACCCACTGGTGCGAAGCCACCTCAAACTTCTTCGGCTCCGCCGTGGGGCGCTCGATGGTGCCGATATCCCAGTTATAGGTGGCGCGCTCGTTTGATGCAGTGAGCGGAAATGTAACCTTCAGATTCGATTCGCGAGTGTTCCACTCAATGCTGTTGGCGAATTCCACGCGCTTGCCGGCATCTCCGGCCGACAGGCGAATCGTCTGCACAAATCGCGAACCCGCGGTCTGGCGCGACACCTCGATCGCTACGCGCGCTGGTCCGTTTTCAACAATGCGGATCTTGGCCGCACCGGAGACGAACTGCTTCGGTGCCGCCTGCTCCTGATCCCAATCCATATTCCACGCCGGCCACTGCACAGGATTGTCGTACGAGATAGCCAGGCGAACCGGTGCGGAAAGCAACTCTTTGTTGAGCGCTTTGTCAAAGATGCTCGCCACGTCGCCATCGTCATTGAGCTGCACGCGGTAGTATTCGTTCTCGAGCGACCGCTCCGATACCTTCAGGCTCGATGAGGCCTCCGATGAGCTACTCACAGGCTGCACATCGTAGACCGCATATCCCACCGCCGGCATGTGGGCAAGAAAGACCGCCTTCCCTTCGGAGATCTGGGCCGGAACCTCTTTGCCATCGGCGCCGGTCACATGTATCGCGGTAGGCTTGCTGCCGGGAAACTTGACGTTCGCCTCAACCAGGTCGTCGCGCTCAATGTTCAGCGGATTAAAGACCACGAGCGGCACGCCCGCAGCGTTGGTATTCAGACCCGCCGACACTCCCTGCGTCGCATCGGTCAGAACATCGGCAAACTGGTTCATGGCGATCACATCGTCGTTCCAGGCAAACTCGTACGAGCGGGGCGTCGCCGTGCCCGCCGCGAGATCGTGAAAGTGCGATCCCATCACCAGTGTCCATGCGCGATTCAGCCGTTCGAGTGGGTACGGCCGTGCTCCCAGCCACTGCGCCGCGATGGATGACTCCTCTGCGGCGCCCGCGAGCAACTCATTCTGGCGGATCCAGCGCTTCTGATACGCCTGCGACGTAAGCGATCCCGCCGAGTGATTGGTAAGCTCCATCTCGCCCGTGAAGCGTGGCAAGCGCGCCTCCTCTGCAGGCGTGATGTCGCGAAACATCTGGTCGGCAGTTGCCGAGATCACGTGAACCGGACCGTTGCCGACGCTCACCTCTGGCCATTCGGGGTGCGGCATGCGCCTCGGCACCGTGACTCCCGGCGGCGGCAGACTCGCTTGCCCCTTGTCCACAATCG
This sequence comes from Acidobacteria bacterium AB60, assembly GCA_008682415.1. Lineage (GTDB taxonomy): Bacteria > Acidobacteriota > Terriglobia > Terriglobales > Acidobacteriaceae > Telmatobacter. Next base: position 409,644 of record VANK01000002.1, read on the forward strand.
CCTCCAGCCGCTTTACCGATTCCTCATCCGGAGAACCGCCGATATCCCCTGTGCCGAAGTAGTGGTAGTCCGCGAAGACGCCGGTCACCTTTCCGTTATTCTCCACGCGGGCCGCCCAATCCCCCTGAAAGTGACGCAGGCCTGACTGCTGGTCTGCCATCGTCAGCGCCTCGCGTTTCTCGCGAAGTGACGAAAGCTCCTGGAAGTCTTTGACGTCCGGCGTCTGCCCGCTCTGCCTCGCTTGCGCGATCCTCTGTTGCACCGCGCTCATCCTGGTCTGCAGATCGGAGAGATTGCTGTCCTGCTTCTCAGGCGGAAGCGGCGCGCTCAGATCAGTGTCGATGCCGCCGCTATAGGAACCCGGATTCACTCCGGCCATCACGCTCTCTCCGTCCGGGCCTACCCACACCCCAACGTTGAACGGCGTTCCCTCCGGTGTCTTCTCGCGCGATTCCGGCCCCCCGCCGGGAGCCGACGACCCCCACGTGAGTTTCTGGGTCGAGAATCCCTTCACACCCGAGTGCGCCAGGATCGTGGGCAGCGACGCCGGAAAGCCGAAGCAGTCGGGCAGCATGTACTCCTCGCTCGCTTTTCCAAACTCACGGCGAAACCAATCGTTGCCATAAAGAATCTGGCGAATGATGGCCTCCGCGCTCGGGGCATTCACGTCACCCTCTTCCATCGACGACCCCGCCGGAAACCAGCGCCCCTCCTTCACATACTTCTTCACCTGGTCGTACTCCGCCGGGAAGTACTCCTTCATAAAGCGGTAGCGATTCGCGCCGCTGAAGTTGAACACATAGTGGGGATATTTCTCGAACAAATGGAAGTTATCCACCATCGTATTGCGAATGTATTCATTGATCACCTGGGGATATTCCCACCGCCACTCCGTGTCCAGGTGCGCATACCCGACCACGTAGAGGGTCGGGTCCTTGCTCAGATCGGGCTTCGACGCCTCCTGGGCGGAAGCCAGGCAAACCAGGGACGCGAGGAAAACAAGAGCGCAGAGACGACGCATGGGCAAATCTCCCTGAAGCGGCGAGGTACGCGTGCCCGGCCCGCGGTCTCCGGTGGAAGCCGCTGAGCCGGGCGGGTGGATGGGGAAGCGTACCGGGCTGCACAAGATGGACGTCTGTTCAACGTCTCAACGGATTATATGCTGTGATTACGCGGGATGGAAACGATTCCACACCTTAGAGCAGAATACAAGATCCATGGTCATTGCGGATCGCGCGGATTCCCCGCCGGCGGGTTCGGTGTCTTGGAGGAAGAATGCGCGCCATTGAGCCGTTCGCAAATCGCGAACTCCTCCTGCGCACGGGCAGACTGGCCCTCCTTCCGAAGGACCTGTCCCAGCTTGTAGTGCAGCGATGACGTCTCCGGAGACAACGCGACCGCCCGCTCCAGTTCCGCCTGTGCCTCCGCAAGCCGGTTCATGGCGAGGTAAACCTTCCCCAGCTCTTCGTGCACCGATGGATTGCCGGGAGCCAGCGACTGGGCGCGCAGCAGCAGCGGCAGAGCCTTCTCATTCTCCTGGGACTCGGCGCAGAGAGTTCCCAGGTTCAGAAATGGCTGCGCATCTAATGGCGCATCGCCTTGCCAGGCAATCGCCGTCGCAAACGCGCTTCGCGCTTTGTCCTTGTCGTTCAACTCCTTCCACGCCAGTCCGATGTTGTTCTCCGCCTCCACCAGCTTCGGGTGCAGGGTCAGCGCATGCTCCAGGGCGGCAATCGCCGCCGCAAATTCATTTTCGTTATATTTCGTTCTGCCCAGCAGATACCACGCGTCCGCGTCGTTAGGCGACTCTCGCACCACCTGCGAAAACCACTTGTCCGCGTCGCTCAGGTCATTGAGCATCACGTAATCAGCAGCCACGATCTTCAACTCCACGGAACCCGGCCGTCGGAACTTTGCCCCAGCGGTGAATTCGTCGAGGGAAGCCTGAGCCTTCTGCTCGCGGAAGAGCGCGTATCCCAAAAGAAAATGCGCATCAGCGCTGGAGGGATGCGACGCCAGGTATACGCGGATCGCCGTCTCCCCTTCCTGAACCTTTCCGGAATCGAGCAATGCGCGCGTAGCCGCAAGGGAATCTGTGGGACCCTGAGAAAACAACGTTCCGGTCGCCGCCACCCCCAGCAAAAACGTCCGCAGAGGCCCGAACAGCGTTGGGCGACGATCAGCGCGCATTGTTTTTGATGGTTGTCGCATCGTTCGCCTGGGCGGCCACCGCCGCGCTGGCCTCCCGTTGCAGCTTGCCGTAGGTCTGCATCTCGGCCTGCGCATCCGCAGTCTTGCCTTGCGCGCGATAAACCGCGGCCAGCAGGAAGTGAATCGTGGGTTCGCGCGGGCTCTCCTCCTCCGCCTTCAACAGGTCGGGCAGCGCCTCCGCATGTCTTCCCAGCCTCACCAGAGCGCGGGCCCGATCAACGTGCGCCTGCATCAGCGCCGGACATCGCTTGATCTCCTGGTCCAACTCTGTCAGGGCCGTGTCCGCGGAGTCATTCGCCTCCAGCATGGCGTTCGCCAGCTTCCACCGGGCAATACAATTATTTGGATCGTTACCCAGCTCCGCCCGAAACTCCTCCTCTGCCGACTGCCACTTGCCGATGTTCCAGTACGCGTCGCCCAGGTGCATGTGAGTCCCCGGAGTACCGGGAGCCTTGTCGACAGCCTTCTTGTACTCCACCAGGGCCAGATCGTAATTGTGCATGCTCTCATCGATCTCCCCAGCGATCTCGTGCGCCACTACCGAGTCCGGATCAATGGCCGTGATGCGCTTGAGAGCATCTTCTGACATCTGAAGATAGGTCTTCCCCAGCAGGTACCACGCCTCCTGGTTCTTCGGATTGCGCTCCAGAAAATCGTTCAGCCTCGCCGACGCCTCCTTGAACTTCTGCTGATTGATGAGAACCTTGGCCAGCACCATCTCCACCTGGTCGTCTTTGGCATTGGCGCGCAGTGCCGTCTCCAGCAGGGGCTCCGCCCTGTCGCTGTCGCCGAGCTGGAAGTAGCTCATGCCCAGCATGGCCGCGGTGCCCGGCATATTGCGATTCACTTGCAATCCCTTTTGCAGGACGTCCACTGCGTGCGGGTAATCGTGGTTGTCGAAGTACAGCATGCCCAGGTTGTTGTACGCGGCTCCCAGGTGAGGGGCCAGCTTCAGCATGGCTTTGTACTTCTCAATCGCCGTGGCGCTGTCACCCCGCTGCCGCGCGGCCCGGGCCTCGGCGTAGAGTTGCTGAACCTCCGGCGTCACCTCATCATTTTCCTGCTGGGCAACAACGCAGGCGGCCGCCATGCCGAGCAGCAGCAGGGCAACACCGCATCGCAATCCAGCTTTGGAAAACGTCCTCAGGCCCATCTTCATGGCTAGTGATTATAGTGCAGAGTCGGATGCGTCTCAGAAGGCAACAAAAACCTGCCGGATCTCCCCATGAGCGACCCGGCAGGCAAGAAATAGACACGTACTGCAAACATGAGCTGCACGCGGCGGCGTCAGAACTCTAATCGGAAGCTGACCTGGCCTTGTCGATTCGAGTTTTGCGCCTGCGCCTTGATCACCTGGCCAAATGTGCCGTCATTCTTCACATTGTCAGGTGTGTAGAACTGCGTTCGGTTAAATGCGTTGAAGTAGTCCACCTGCAGGATGCCCTGAAGGCGCTCCCCCATGTAGAAGTGCTTCCGCACGGTGAGGTTCTCGTTGTAGTAGGCGGGTCCGCGCAGCGAACCGTAATTGCGGAGCGAGTCGCCCAGCACATACTGGCTTGGCGTCAGCGCGAATCCCGCGGGATTGAAGATCTGCGCAGCGGGAATCTTGCCCAGGAAGAAGTCCCGCGCCCGGTTGTACGAGCCCGTCCCCAGCTTGACCGAAGTTACGCGATTGGGCCGGTTATAGCCGTTCGGGAAGGGGATGCCGTTCTCCTTGATCATGCCGTTGTTGCAGTCGCACAAGGGCTGCCCTGCCTCGTAGTCAAGAATCCAGCTAAGCTGCCACCCGCCCAGGATGTTCCCCGTCGTGTGATTGTTCAGCAGTTTCTTGCCCGGCCCGATCGGAAGCTCGTACGTGCCGCTCGCTTTCAAGGTCTGCGGTTCGTCGGCTCCGGAGACCACCCACTCCGGCTTCTGGTTGTACTTGTTGATACCGCCCGTCTCAAAGCTGGAGAAGCCGCTGTTCGTGTTGTCCAGCAGATGAGACAGGGTGTACCCCGCCAGGAACGACAGGCCGTTGGTGAAACGCTTCTCGACCTCGATCTGCGCGCTCTGGTAGTAGGTCGTTCCGTAACCTTCAAAGTTGTTGAAGATCTTGGAGTACTGCGGATACGGCACCAGTGCCTGCGCCACCGTGGCCGAGCCTCCAAAATCATTCACGAAGTTGGCGTACGGCAGCGGAACGCCGTCCACCGAGGTCTGTCCGGGGGCGAACGTATCCGCCAGCTTGGAGCCCAGCGCCAGGTACTTGGGATCGAGCTGGTTGATCTCGTTGTTCTGGCTGGGCAGATGGATCACGCGATTCCCCACCCACGCCGCGATGATGAACGTATTCCAGGGAAGCTCGCGCTGCAGGTTGATGTTCCATTGCTGGCTGTACGGCGCATACCCGTCGTTCTTGCTGAAAGCGTCGATCTGGTTGCCCGCGCCCAGATTGGTGTTGAACGGCGTCGGTGTCGGATTCGGCAGCACGTTATTGGGGTTGTCCCAGCTTCCGTATGACGAAACCTGCCCGCCCGTACTGTTGCGCGTAAACGAGCCGGTCAGAAGATTGCCGTAGTTCACGGCAACCTTGCTGGTTCCGTACTCATAGGCGCCGCCGTTCAGGAAGGCAACATCGAATCCGCCCTGCACCACCATCTTGTCGCTCAGCTTGTATGCAAAGCCCAGACGCGGTCCAAAGTGGCCCCAGTGGATGTCGGCCCGCTTGTACCCGGCGCAACCGGGACAATTGCCGAACTTGGTCGCGGCCCCTGGACGGTTGTCAAACGACGGAGACGTACCGTTCGGATTGAAGAACACCACCAGGTCGTGCTCCTCGGTGAACGGGAACTGGATATCCCAGCGCAATCCCAGGTTGACCGTCAACCGCGGAGATAGCTTGATGTCGTCCTGGATGTAAGGAGACAGGGCCCGATTGCGCAGCCGCAGCTCCTGCGAATTGCTGCGATTTGCGGAATCCGGAATGCCCAGAAGGAAGCTCGCGAACGCGCTCCCGTAGTTGCCGAAGTTGGGATCGTTCGGATCCGGCACGCTCGTCGTGCGCTGGCTGAACGCGAAGTGCCCGCCTTCGGTCTGTTCTTCGTTATCGTCCTGGTAAGAGCGGCGATACTCAAGTCCCAGATTGAAGGTGTTCCGCCCCTTCATCCACAGCCAGTTGTTGACGATCGCGATACCGAGCTTGCGATTGATCGACTGCAGCCACGCGCCGCTGGTGCCCCAGCTCGTGGGCGCATGCTGTCCGTCAAACGTGATGTTCGGCGGAATCACGCCGCCCGCAACCGCCGGGAAGCTGTACTTGGTCTGGTTGAACTGGTTGTTGATCTCCCCGATCCAGCCCACGCCCGCCGTCATCACCAGGTTTTGCGAGATGGTGTTGCTGTAGTTCAGCAAAAACGCACTGCCCAGCGCCGGCTCGTACTTCATGCTGTTCAGAGGGTTCGGCTGAATCACCAGCGGAGCATTGTCAAAGCTGTAGTTGCTGTAGCTGTTTCTCCACTGGCTGTAGTGAATGCTCTGGGTCGAAGTAATGTTGTGGTCGACCGTGAATCCCCACACGTGCTGGATGTGCGGATTGATGAACGGCGTGAAGCTCTTGTTGCTGTCGAGCCCCGTACGGTCCGGGTTGGGGATCGACGGAATCAACAGCTGCGAGTTGGCACTGATCCGGTTCGCAGGAATGATATTGCCCGGGAACGGCTGGCCGGTCAGAGGATCGTAGATGGGAATCAGCTTTCCCGTGTTGCTGTCCACGTAATCCGAAAAATCGCCCGTCTTCTCCTGCGCGGTCGGCACCGTCGACACATCCGTGTCTTCGCTGTTCTGCTTGTACCACTCCTGGCTGTAGTACCCGAACGTCCGGTTGTGTCCGTTGTACACCTTGGGAATCCAGATGGGTCCGCCCACCGAAAACCCGTAGTTGTTCTCATGATCGGTAGGAGGCTTGTTGCGCGTGTTCGACGGGTTCCAGGCCGGCCCGTTGAAGAACCCGACCGAATCGAAGAAGCTGTTGCGGTTGATCTCGAACAGATCCCCGTGGTAGTTGTTCGTGCCCGACCGCATCTGGTACGTCAGCGCGCCCTGCCCCAGGCCGTACTGCGCGGAGAACGTCGACCGCTCCACGCGATACTCCTGCACCAGTTCGAACGGAGGATTGAAGTTCGTGGTGTACCCTTCCGTCTCCGGCTGCGGAGCGGGGATGCCGTTGTACATGATCTCCTGCTCAAAGTCCACGCCGCCGCTTACCCGGTGCGAGAACGTGCTGCCCGTCGTTCCCGGCGCTGTGAACTGCAGTTGATCGATCTGCCTGCCGCGGCCCGATACCTCCACCGGAAGCGCGGCCACCACCGCCGGCTCGATCGTGCTGCCGAGCTCAGGCTGCGTTGTGTTCAAGGCCACCGACTCCGCGGTTACCTGTACGGTCTCGGCGGCCGTTCCCGTAGTCAGGGTGAAGTCGATGGTAGGCGTGGTGCTGACCTCGATGTTCACACCCGATTGCAGCGCCGATTTGAACCCCTGCGCCTCCACTTCGACCTTGTACTTGCCGGGATTGAGACCGCGGAAGGAATACGTGCCGGCACTGCCGGTCGCGGTATGGTTGGCCACCGAGGTGGCTTCGTTCGTTACGGTCACTTTGGCGTTGGGAACCACTGCGCCGCTCGGATCGGTGACCGTGCCGGTCAGGCCCGCGCTGGCTTGAGCCAGCAGGCGCTGAGTACCGGCCATGGCTAACGTTGTGAGGACTAGGGCGACGGTAATCCATCGAATGCGGATTGCCGTACACCTGCTGCGTGTCTCCTGAAAAATGAGTCTGCGGATCACTGGGTCTCCTTGATGGTGCCTCTTTGGGTAGAAGCCGGGGGGTTGCAAGCCCGTGATTTGTCTAAGGTTTGGGGAAAGCGAATCGATGTACTGTAGAGCTTTTTTGATTCGCTGGGTGGAATCGATACCACCAAAAGTGGAATCGATTCCATAGCCGGGAAATATACGGTTCCCGGAACCGCTCTGTCAAGCAGAATTGCAGGTAAACCTTTCCTCATCAGAAAGGTAACCATTCGTCACAACAGCTGGGAAAGGGCAGAAATGGACAGTGGCAAAGAAACGAACCCCGAAGGGAAAAGCCGCAGAAAACGTCGCTCTACCGCGCGATCAGCAGGAGGGTACGCGCACAAAGCAGCTGGATCAATGAGAAGGCGCGTGCGGCGCAGCGGCATCGGCGGGCGCCTCGTCAATCTGTACCTGCTGGTCCGCCTTTACATTTTTCAGCGTTTGAATGGCCCCGCTCGGCCAATGTACTTCGATGCTTGAGGCGCCAGCATTGTTGCCCATGCCGAAGTGAACCCGTGGATCGCTCGCCGAAAGGTAGCTCCCGGACGTCGTCACCGTCGCCCATTGCGATCCTTGGGGGCTCACGAGCTTCACCACGGCGCCGATCCCATCCCGATTACTCTTGTGGCCCACCAGTCGCAGCGTGATCCAGTGGTTCGTCGTCGGCGTCTCGTTGTGCAGGATGTGTGCTGCGCCGCCATTCGTCGAAACGACGGCATCGATACGACCATCGTTATCCAGATCGCCGATCGCCAGTCCCCGGCCCACCCAGGCATCGTGAAAGATATCGCCCGAAACGCCCGACACATCCACAAACTTGCCGCCTGTATTCCGCGCCAGCAACACCGGCTCCCGGTAATGAAACTGCGGCGAAACCAGTTCGATGTTGTCCATGTCATGGCCCTGGGCGATCAGCAGATCCTTCCAGCCATCGTTGTCGTAGTCCACAAACTTCGCGCCCCAGCCCGAATGAGGCTGCGACATCGCCCCGATCCCGCTGACCGGCGAGGCGTAGTCGAATGTGCCGTCGCGATTGTTGTGGTAGAGCGCATAGCGTTGGTTCGCCAGATTCGTCACCACAATGTCCGGCCAGCCGTCATTGTCGTAATCGGCAAAATCCACGCCCATGCCCGCATACGTCTGTCCTTCGGAGTTGACCGCGCTCTCTGATTCCAGCCCCTGCTCTTCGAATGTGCCGTCGCGCTTCTGGTGAAACAGAAACTCAGGCATGGAGTCATTGGCGACATAAATATCCGGCCGCCCATCGCCGTCGAAATCCGCGATCGCAATCCCCAGAGCCTTGGCCGGCTTGTTCAGACCCAGCTTTTGGCTCACTTCCGTAAAGTGCCCTTGCCCGTCATTGTGGTACACCAGCATGCTGATGGGCGGAAACACGTCGGGATGGCAGATGGCCCGGTACCCCTCGCGCCGCTCTCCGCACCACACGTCGTTCCAATCCCAGGTGACGTAGCGCTCCACCACCAGGTCCAGCAGCCCATCGTTGTCCAGATCGATCCAGGTCGCCGACGTAGACCATCCGCTGCCCGCCACGCCCGCCTTCTCCGTGACATCCGAGAACCGGCAGTTCCCTTCGTTGTGGTACAGCCGGTTCGATCCGTACGCGGTCACGAACAGGTCCTCGTTGCCGTCGTTATCGTAGTCGGCCACCGCCACTCCCATGCCGTAGCCCACGCCCTTCAACCCGGCCTTCTCCGTGATGTCCTCGAACGTGCCATCCGCCTTCTGGTGGTACATCCGGTTCCAGTCCTGCGGGCCGCCCTTCTGCGGAATGAACCCCGGAGCGGTCGGATCCGAGTAGGGCGCTCCATTCACCAGGAACAGATCCAGCCGGCCATCGTTATCGCAATCAAACAGCGCTACTCCCGACCCCATCGTCTCCAGCAGATACTTTCGCGACGTGTGCGGCGCCTGGTGAGAGAAATGAACGCCCGCCTTCTCCGTGACATCCACAAAGCGCGCCGGCACCAGCGATGAAGCTGCCGGACGCGCACCGGCCGCCGACGAGGACGATTGCCCCGCAGCGCCCAACGCAACAAGCCCCACCATCCCCACCACCGCGAAACGAATCGCCCAGGTTCTCAAGGCCTGCTCCGCGGAGAGTTGGTCTCTTGCGCCAGGGGCTCAGCTCCCGGGCAGCGCTGCCCACCACAAAGAGCACCCGTAATTCCATGACCCTCGGTGACGGTATAAATGCGATCGACAGCCGGCAGACTCAGCGTCTCCCTCGCTCCCGACGGCCAGTGAATCTCCGCCGTTCCTCCGCTGGTCGCGTCCCCCAGGCCGAAGTGCACGCGTGGATCGTTGGTCGAGACATAACTGCCTCCGCTGATCACATCCTGTCTCTGCCTCATCCCGTTCGCCGTCAGGTACACCGTCGCGCCCACCGCGTCCCGCGGGCTCTTCGCTCCTCCCGCCAGCTTCAGCTCCACCCAGTGGTGAGGAACGTCCGAAACATTTCTCAGCAGCACCGGCGGCCCTTCAATCCTGCTGATCACCACGTCCACCTTGCCGTCGTTAAACAGATCGCCGAAGGCGGCCCCGCGCCCCGAGACCGCCTGCCCCAGCCCCGTTCCTCTCCGCGCCGGCACCTCCTCGAACTTGCCGTTGCGCAGATTGCGAAACAACAGCGGCCGCTGGTTATAGGAAGTCCCCCAGTCCAGCCGGTCCGCCGCCGGATAAATGTGCCCGTTCACGAAAAGCAGATCGAGCCACCCATCGTTGTCGTAATCGAGAAACCCCGCTCCCCAGCCCAGAAACGGGATCGATGGCTTCCCTATTCCGGAGCGCATCGACATCTCCGTGAAACTGCCATTGCCGTCATTCCGGAACAGCAGCTTGGCCTCATCCGAAAAATCGCTGATGGCAAAATCAACCTGTCCATTGTTGAGGTAATCGCCCACCGCTACGCCCATGGCCGCCACCTCGTGCCCATCCTCGTTCAGCCCGAACCCCGAGGTGTAGCTTGCGTCCTCGAAGGTCCCATCGCCGCGATTGATGTAGAGATAGCTCAGCGTGGAGTCGTCCGCCACCACCAGGTCCACCTTGCCATCGTTGTTCACGTCCACAAAGACCGGCGTGAACCCGTAGTAGCGGTTCGTCTCATCGGCCACTCCCGCCTTCGCGCTCACTTCGGTGAATGTCCCGTCGCCGTTGTTGTGGAACAGGTGATCGGGTTCGCCCTCGATGTTCTTGGGCCCGCACATCACCGGCTCCCCCCGGAACTCGCAGTACGAGTAACCAACCGCCTTGCTCTTCTCGTACGGCAGATTGCTTCGCTCGAAGTGCACGTATCCCGTCACGAAAAGATCCAGCCGCCCGTCGCCGTCGTAGTCGCCCCACGTCGCCCCCGCGGACCAGTTCCCCAGCGTCACCCCAGCCTTCTCCGCCACGTCGCTGAATGTGCCGTCGTGATTGTTGTGGTACAGGCGGTTCTTCCCCAGGTTGGTCACGAAGATGTCCGGCCAGCCATCATTGTCGTAATCCGCAATGGCCACCCCGAATCCCCACCGGTCATTGGTCACGCCGGCCTTCTCCGCAACGTTGGTGAAGGTTCCGTCGTGATTGTTATGGAAGAGCGCGGCGTGCGGCGGCTCGCCTTTGCCGTCGAGCGCCGCAAAGTTGGAGCCATTCACCAGGTAGATATCGAGCCAGCCGTCGTTGTCATAGTCCAGCAGCCCCACGCCCGAGCCGTTCACGTCGCAGATGAGGCCCTTATCGGCCGCGCCCATGGTGTGCTTCCATCCCGATAAGCCCGCGGCCTTCGCAATGTCCTCAAAGATCACCGGGCCCGCATCCGTCACGCTATCAGCCGTGACCGGAACCTTGCGCTCGCTCTTGGCCGCTCCCACAGTTGCAGCGCCCGTGCTGCCGGATCGAGGTGCGGTCTGGGCCGCCAGCCCTCCCCACGTCGGCACAGCCATCAACAACACGCAAGCAGGCCACTTGCGACACTGCGCCAAGTCAGCTCTCCCGAAATCAGCAACGTTTCCGATCGAAGTTCGCGTCCGGCCGCCGGAGAAGCAGGCCGCGGTCTCCGGGCCAACCGGGCTCCCGGAACCGACCTCATTCTATAACTACGCTCAGGCGGGATGCCCCGTGCATCCGCACGAGCTGCGCCGGATCAGCTGCGTCTCCAGCAAAATGCGCCGCGGCCGCGCCGTCCGCACCTGCTGCGAACTCGCCGTCCCCAGAAACTTCTCAAACAGCAGCTCTGCCGCTGCCCGGCCGATATCCTCCACCGGCTGCTGCACCACGCTCACCGACGGCCGCAGCGTCGTCGCCAGTTCAAAATCGTCGAACCCCAGCAGCGCAATCGGCTTCGGCATCGCGATGTTCAACTTCTGCAGCACCTCGAACGCATAAATCGTCGTGCTGTTCTTCAGCGTAAACAGCGCATTCGGCGGATTGGGCCCGTCCAGCAGGCTCTCGATCGCGTACTCCGCCGAACGATAGTCCTTAATCGACGTGTTCAGCGTGCACGTCAGCCCCGCGGCGCCCACCGCCGCGCGATACCCCCGGATGCGCTCCTGAATCGTGAACAGCGTGCTCTCGCCCGTGAGACACGCAATCCGCTCGCAGCCATGCTCGATCAGGTGCTGCGTGGCCGCCCGCGCTCCTTTGAAGTTCTCTGACACCACCGAGGAAACAGAGGAATTGAAGATCGGCCGGTCGATCGCCACAATCGGCACCGACAAGCGGTTCACCAGCTCGCACAGCGCCTGGCTGCGCGAGTTGGCCGGCGCAATCAGCAGCCCGTCCACCCGGTGGCTCACCAGCACATTCAGGTTCTCGATCTCCGTATGCGGATCGTTCTGGGTTGCCGTCACAATCAGCAGCGAATCGTTGGCCCGCGCCACCGCCTGCGCCGCCTCCGCGCAGCTGGAAAAAAAAGGGTCCGCCATGCTGGGAATGATCAAGCCGATCGTCTTGGTCCGGTCTCCCTTCAGGACGCGCGCGGCCTGGTTCGGCCGGTAACCCAGCGCATCAATCACCCGGCGCACTCGCGCCAGCGTCTTGGGACTGACGCGTTCACCGCCATTGATGACGCGGGAAACCGTCGTATTGCCCACGCCGGCCTGCCGTGCCACTTCGCTCAGAGTCGGGAGCCTGTTCTTTTTCATGACTTTCCGCGACGAAGATCTAGTGTGTCACGAGTCTATCCCAAGCCCGCCCGCCCCACGACCACCCAGCGCACGACCATGCCCTCTTCAGGACACACTGCCGCCTCCCCAAAAAGATCCCGCGCAGCAGAAAGACTGCCGCGCTCAAATCCTGACTGGGCGTTTCAATTGGAAGAAATGTGGAGGCGCGGGTCGGGATCGAACCGACGCATAAAGGTTTTGCAGACCTCTCCCTTACCACTTGGGTACCGCGCCTTGGCAGGGCAAGCTGATCTGAATTGCGGATCGCTTCAATCCACCGTAGCCAACCCGGCTGGCGCCGGAGGGCAGATTGGAGCGGGAGACGAGATTTGAACTCGCGACCCTCGCCTTGGCAAGGCGATGCTCTACCACTGAGCTACTCCCGCTAGTCGCAGTTTTGAGTATACCGGCGCTCCTGGGGATGGTCAAACACCGCCGCCCCCAGGAACCGCTGCCTTTGAACCCCCCGAAACGTCCGCCAGCGTCGCCGCCCGTCTCCCGTTCTCCACCCGCACAATCTCCCCATCCCGCATGTGCAGAATCCGCCCCGCCACCTGCGCCGCCTCGGGATTGTGGGTGATCATCAGCACCGTCTGCTTCAGCTCGCGGTTCGACCGCACCAGCATCTCCAGCACCGCCTCGGAGTTCTTCGTATCCAGGTTGCCGGTGGGCTCGTCCGCCAGCACAATCGACGGCCGCGTCACCAGCGCCCGCGCAATCGCAACCCGCTGCTGCTCGCCCCCGCTCAGCTCCGACGGCCGGTGACCCAGCCGCCCCCGAATCGACAACAGCTCGCTCAAATGATCCAGGAAAGGCCGGTCCAGCGGCTCCTTCAAACCGCTCACCGCATAGGCCAGCTCGATATTGCCCATCGCCGTCAGCGTCGGCAGCAGATTGAACTTCTGAAAGATGAACGCGATCCGGTGCTTGCGCAGGCGCGTGCGCTCGGCGTCGCTCAACGTCGCAAAGTCCACCCCGTCAATCACGATCCGCCCCGACGTCGCCCGCGTCAGCCCGCCCAGCAGGTAGAACAGCGTCGACTTCCCCGACCCCGACGGCCCCACGATCGCCACAAACTCCCCGCGTTCCACCGCGAACGAAACACCGCGCACCGCGGGAACCTCGATCCTCCCGGATCGATAAACCTTGGTCAGATTCTCAGCGAGAATGATGGGGGACGCTTGATCCGGCACCCCTCGATTGTAAATGCCGGTCTCCCCTCCCCCCTCCTTCCTCCTCCCCTCCCAACATCCCGTGCTCTAAAATGAGAGGGTAGCCATCCCATGGCAGGACCCGCCCCAAAACATGACAGTTGAGATGAAAACCGCGCTCGTCAAGTCCATTGAAACCGCCGCCGCCAAGGCCGGCATGGTGCTGACCTCCGTCACCCAGGGCAGCGACTTCCACGGCCAGCCCACCGCCGTCTTCGAACTCGGGCTCGCCGACATCCCCGACCGCGCCCTGCGCCTGGAGCTCACCGACAGCTTCGACTTCGACAAGCCCCACCTCCTGCCCGAGATGACCGCGCACCTGGCCGCCGAAGCCAAACGCCTCCACAATCCGCGCCCCGAGTGCTACGTCACCCTCGCCGGCCTGCCCGTCGCCTTCGGCAAGTTCCAGTGGCCCTTCCATCGCTCCACCTCCGGCGCCGACACCTACATCGTCCACGGCGAAATGTACCTGGCCAACGGCGGCCCCCAGCTCCTCCACGCCAGGCTCGCCGCCTCCGTCACCGTCACCTTCGCCGAGATCGTTCCGGCCATGGAACAGCCCTACGCCGAGACCTTCATCTACAACGCCATCCGCAAAACCGTCGACCTCGGCCAGCTGGAGTTCCTCAAGTCCGGCAACCGCCAGCCCGTCCCCGTCACCACCCGCTTCTACAGCCGCTGGCAAAAGAAGTTCGTCTTCACCGACACCGACGACAAGGAGCGCTTGGCCTACGTCCTCAGCAAGGTCTACTGGCTCTCCGGCGTGCTCGGCGAAGGCAAGCCTGTGTGGATCGCCGACCCGCGCGACGCCCAGTACCTCAACACCACCGAGGCCGACCTGCTCCGCATGGCCAACGACGAAGCCGGCCACGGCCTCATGACCCTCAACGGCGAATTCGCCGCGCCCACCCCAGCCCTCATGGCCCGTGCTCCCGAGTTCCGCGCTCGCCTCGACGCCGCGCTCAACTTCACCAAGCCGCAGTTCAACGAGTCCATGCGCGCCGGCCAGGCCAACATGTAGCCGCCCTCACCCGCCGCCATCCCAGGCCATCCCCGCTCCACCGCCGCCGCATCTCAGTCCCGATGCGGCGGTCGTGCGCTGCGGAGGAGAAGCATGGCAGCAGAAAATCCCACTCAAAATCGAACCGGCAACGTGGCGCACACTCGCTCCTTCGCCGTCGTCACCGGCGCATCCACCGGCATCGGCTTCCACCTGGCGCGCGAGTTTGCTACCCACGGCTTCGATGTCCTGATCGCCGCCGACGAAAGCCGCATCCACGATGCCGCCCGCGAACTCGAAACCCTCGGAGCGCGCGCCTACCCCGTCCAGGCCGACCTGTCCAAACCAGAGGAAGTCGAAAGACTCTGGAAGGAAGTCCAGGCCACCGGTCGCGACATCGACGCCATCGCCCTTAACGCAGGCATCGGCGCCTCCGGAGACTTCAGCACCGAGACCGACCTCGACCGCGAACTGCGCATGATCGACCTCAACGTGCGCTCCACGGTTCACCTCGCCAAGCTCGCCGCCCGGCGCATGGCCGAACGAGGCCAGGGACGCATCCTCATCACCGCCTCTATCGCCGGCACCATGCCCACGCCGTATATGGCCGTCTACGGCGCGACCAAGGCCTTCGATCTGGAGTTCGCCCAGAGCCTCCGCTACGAGCTCAAAGACCAGGGCGTCACCGTCACCGCCCTCAAGCCGGGCGCCACGGACACGGAGTTCTTCCGCCGCGCCGACATGGAAGACACCCAGGTCGGCAGCGAAGGCAAATCCGCCAACGATCCCGCCGACGTCGCCAGACAGGGATTCGAAGCCCTGATGGCGGGCGAGCAGGAGGTCTTCGCCTCCTCTCTCGGCACCAAGGTCGCGGGCACCCTGGGCCGCTTCATGCCTGACTCCGTGAAAGCCTCGCAACATGAGAAGATGGCGCAGCACGGCACCGCTAAGAAGTAAAAACAGCGCGGGAGAGGGTCCCCTAGCGCAGCCTCTCCCGCACCTCGGGCCGGATCAGGTACAGAAAGAACACCAGGTTCAAAACACCCTGCACCGCCCACTGGCTCTGCCGCTGCGTGGAGAAGATCCACCCGTAATAACAGGCCAGCAGAAACACCGCCGCCAGCGCCATCGACCAAGCCCAGCGGAATCGCGCCACCAGGCCGGCGCTCGCCGTCATGAACAGCGCGGCCAGAATCAACGTCAGCGGCGGATAGTGCCTCCCCACCGTGCCCACGATGATCACACCGGAGATTGCCAGCAAATAAAGCGCAATGGCCGCCACTCCCGGCAGGGGAAGCTCCCGCCCCATCAGCGGTTTCTTCTCCTCCGTCATAGCGAGTGCAGGTAGGCGAGCAGATCCTGCAACTGGTCGTCGGTGAGCTGCGTGGCCGGCATCATACCCCGGCCTCTCAGAATCGTCGCCGTCAGACGCTCATCCGTAGGCGGCGCACCCGAGGGCATCGCCTTCACCTTCGTGATAGCCTGCAACCCCGGCCCCTTCATGCCCCGCGTCGTCGTCGGATAGTGGCACTTCGCGCAGTACGCCTGGTACACCTGCGCGCCGCGCGCCTCCTCCGGCGACCACAACGCTGCGGGCTTCGACGGCGGAAGCGGCTTGCATCCACCAGCAAACACGCAGCCAAAGGCCGCAACCATCAACAAGCCAAATCGACGATTCAGGATGCGCATCTCTCCCGATCATACAAGCATCCCACTGCGCCTCTCGCCTCTCGCCTCTCGCCTCTCGCCTCTCGCCTCTCGCCTCTCGCCTCTCGCCTCTCGCCTCTTGCCTCTCGCCTCTCGCCTCTCGCCTCTTGGTACTTGGCCCTCGGCCCTCGGCCCTGTCTTTCTCACTCTTCCCCGATCGCCTCCACGATTCGGTCAATCGCCTGCGTCTCCGCATTGCTCCCCGGCCGGTGCCCGTTCACCATCACCGCAAACGCCAGCGTCTTCCCGCTTGCCGTGGTCACGTACCCTGACAGCGCACTGCTCTCGTTCAGCGTGCCCGTCTTGGCGGAGATCTTCCCCCTCAGCGGCGAGTTCTTGAACCGTCCGGAAAGCGTGCCATCCACCCCCGCTACCGGCAGCGTCGCCTTCCACGCCGCGCCCCAGCTCTGCCGCGAAGCATACGCCAGCAGCTTCGTCAGCGCGCGCGGCGCAATGCGGTCATCCATGCTCATTCCGCAGCCGTCGTAAAAGAAGAAATCGTTATCGTCCACGCCGGCGCCCAGCAGGAACTGACGCACCACCCGCGTTCCTTCCGCGAAGCTGCCCTCCGTGCCGTGCACCTTCCCCAGCAGCCGCAGCAGCAGCTCCGCATGCAAATTCTGGCTGAGCTTGTTGGTCACCATGATGTCCTCGGCCACCGGCACCGACACGCGCTTCGCCAGCACCCGTCGTCCCTCCAGGGGCGCCTCTACCGTGGTCAGCGTCGCCCGCGTCGGCGCCGGCTTGATCGGCTGCGCCCGCTCTGCCTCAAAGCTCCCCGTCACCACCGAGTAGCGATGCGCCGAGGTCGCCGATCCCGTCACCGCCACCCCATGCCCGCGCAGCGAATCCTTGAACGCGAGCGCCGTGTACTCCGCCGGATCCTCCATCGCCAGCTGCGCGTGCATCCCGCTCGCCGGCGCCGTCCCGAACGCCCGCACCAGCCGGTTCCCCGGCCGCCGGTCCAGTCCCGGATGCGGCGCCTCCCCCGACGGCGCAATCGTCATCGAGTTGTCCACCGCGTAGTACTCCACCGCGGGACTCCACTCCGCCACCGTTTGCCCGCGCGCCGCTCCCCCGGCCACCGCCTCGCCCTGCGCAGCCGGATCCGCCGTCAACGTCAGCTCCAGCGCGTTGTCGTTGAACGACAGTGCGGACACGGGCGCCCCGTACAGCCACTGCAGATCGTCCCACGCCCAGCTCGCCCCATACGGCTCGTCCAGGTAGTAGCTGTCATCCCCGATCACGTTGCCATCCACCTGCCGCACGCCCGCCTGCTCCACCTGCTGCGCCAGCAGGTGCAGCACCTCCATCGGATTCGGCTTCGGCTCAGGCTCGGGCGGCGCAGCCCCGGGGGGTGGCGGCGGCGCCGGAGGCTCATACGGATACTTGCGCACGCTCAGCGTCGGATCGCCTGCTCCCAGAATCACCAGGTCCCCGTGCAGCGTGCCTCCCGCATCCACCGTCCCCGCCGCCACCACATTTGTGGTCCATGTCAGCTTGTCCACCGGAAGCAGCGCATACGCCGCGGCCGTTGTCGGCAGCTTGGCGTTCGAAGCCGGCACAAACAGCCGCCCCTCATTCCACCCGTACACCGGCTGACCATCCAGCGTCATCACGCTGATCCCGAACTCCGCGTGGCTCAGCGCCGGCTCCCCCACAATCGCATTGATCCTGTCCGCCAACGGCCCGCCATGCATCGCCGGACGTCCCGCCGGACCCGCGGCCGACCTTGGATGCGCGCTCTGCGCCCATCCCGACACCACCACCAACACTCCGGCCGTAGCCACTCCCATCACTCGCTGAAACCTGTGCATGGCGGGAGTGTAGCAGCCGGCGCGCTCGCCTCTTCGCCTCCCTGCTCCGCTCGAATGAGATGATGAACCCACCCATGTTCGCCCCGCGCCCCGCCACAACCTGGCAGCTCCGCACCCGCTCTCTCACCCTCGGTGCGCGCACCCTCATCATGGCCGTCGTCAACATCACCCCCGACTCCTTCAGCGACGGCGGCGCCTTCCTCGATCCCCACGCCGCCATCGATCACGCCCTCCAATGCCTTCGCGACGGCGCCGACATCCTCGACCTCGGCGCTGAAAGCACCCGTCCCGGCTCGCGCGCCGGCGGAGAAGCCCCCGCCGTCTCCGCCGAAGAAGAACAGTCCCGTCTCCTCCCGGTTCTCGAAGGCGTGCTCAAGGCGCAGCCGCACGCAGTCGTCTCCGTCGACACCTACAAGGCCGCTACCGCCCGCGCCGCGCTCGCCGCCGGGGCCGAAATCATCAACGACGTCAGCGCCTTCACCTGGGACGCCGATCTCCCCCGCGTCTGCGCCGAACACCGCTGTGGCGTCGTGCTCTCTCACACTCGGGGCCGCCCCGAAGAATGGCGCACCCAACCCAAACTTCCCGGCAGCGAACTCATCCACCTGGTCCGCGATGGCCTCGCCGCCAGCCTCGATCTCGCAACGCGCGCGGGAATCCCACCCCAGTCCGTCCTCCTCGATCCCGGTTACGGGTTCGGCAAGCGCTTCGGCGAAAACTTCTCCCTCCTCAGCCGCCAGAACGAACTGCTCTCCCTCGGCCGCCCCCTCCTCGCCGGCCTCTCCCGCAAATCCTTCCTCGGCCACGCCCTCGCCCCGCTCCACAACAACACCCCCGCCCCCCTCGACGCCCGCGAAACCGCCAGCCTCGCCGCCCTGGTCGCCGCGCTCCTCAACGGAGCATCCATCGTCCGCGTCCACTCCGTCCGACCCGCCCGCGAAGCCGCCCTCGTCGCCGACGCCCTCCTCACCCCCACCCCCTGACCCTGTTCCCTGTTCCCTATTCCCTATTCCCTATTCCCTATTCCCTGAAGGATGTACACTTTCTCTTCCATAAAACCGCGCCGAGAAAGCCATGTATCGTATCCGACTCGCAGTCCTCGCTCTTGCCTCCCTGACATCCGCCCCATTCATCCAGCCCGCCGCAGCCCAGTCCCCCGCGAAACGCCCCATGACCTTCGAGGACTTGATGGCCATGAAGCGCCTTGGCGAGACCGCCGTCTCCCCCGACGGCAAATGGCTGGCCTACAGTGTGACAACCGTGAATCTCGGCCAAAACACCAAAACAGCGGAGCTGTGGATTCAGCCCATCGCCGGCGGCGACCCGAAGAAGATCGAAGTCACCCATCCCGGCGACAGCGGCCTCCAGTTCTCCCACGATGGCAAGTCGGTACTCTTCCTCTCCAGCCGCGAAGGCGGCCAGCAGGTGTGGCTCGCCGCCTTCGACACCGCCACCGGCACAACGACCAACGCAAAAAAGCTCACCAACCTCGCCACCCACGCCGACAACGCCCGCTGGTCCCCCGACGACAAGTTCATCGCATTCACCTCATCGGTCTATCCCGATTGCCCCGCCATCACTCCCGCCAACCCCACCACAGGCGACGCCTGCAACGCCGGCCGCGACGCCGCTGCCGCCAGCAGTCAGGTCAAAGCCCAGATCTTCACCGCGCTCCTCTACCGCCACTGGGACCACTTCACCGGACCCAAGCGCAGCCACCTCTTCACCGTTGCAGTCGACAACGGCGAGGTGCGCGACCTCACCCCCCACGACCCCCACGACGTCCCGCCCTTCTCCCTCGAAGGCGGCTGCGGCTGCGACATCTCCCCCGACGCCAGGGAACTCGCCTTCACCGAAAACCCCGACCCCGTCCCAGCAATCAGCACCAGCGCCCAGATCTACACGCTCGACCTCACCAACCCCACCGCCAAGCCGGTAAAGATCAGCACCAGCGCCGGCGGCAACTTCAACCCCGCCTACTCCCCCGACGGCAAGTATTTAGCGTGGCGCAGCCAGGCCCGCGCCGGCTACGAGGCCGACAAATTCCGCCTCTTCCTCTACGACCGCTCCGCAAAGACCGCGAAAGACCTGCTGCCGAAATTCGACAACTGGGTCTATGAGTTCACATGGGAAGCGACTTGGACAGACGGCACGCAACATATCCTGTTTGCTTCTGGAGAAAGAGGTGAGTCAGCCCTCTACCAGACCGACATGGGCGCTCAGACGGTTCGTCGATTCGGCCAAGTGCAGGGAGAATGGAGCGACATCCACTACGCAGTCTGGAACGGGCCGAGTGTTCGAGGGCAATCGCCCGTTTCACCGGACACGATCACGCACGGTTTCGACATCGCGATCGGAAACCTGATGCGCGTGGATCGTCCTTCTGAGATAGTGGCCGGCGATCTCGTCAAGATGAACGACGATTCCCAACGAATCGTTCTAAAAAAAGCCGGGGATCCGACTGATCGCGGCCACAAGCTGTCCCTCTATGAACCATTGCAACTCACCCACCTCAACGACGCCCTCCTCAACCAACTCGACCTCCCCAAGATGGAATCCTTCTGGTTCCCCGCCGCCGACGGCACCAAAGTCCAAGGCTTCCTCATCCGGCCGCCCAACTTCGACCCCAACAAAAAGTACCCCCTCAAGTTCCTCATCCACGGCGGCCCCCAAGGCGCCTGGGGCGACATGTGGTCCTACCGCTGGAACGCTGAGCTCTTCGCCGCCAACGGCTACGTCGTCGTCATGATCAACCCGCGCGGCAGCACCGGCTACGGCCAGGCCTTCGTCGACGGCGTCAATGGCGACTGGGGCGGCAAACCCTACACCGACCTCATGACCGGCCTCGACTACGCCGAGCAGCACTACCCCTTCATCGACAAGTCCCGCGAGTGCGCCCTCGGCGCCAGCTACGGCGGCTACATGGCCAACTGGATCCTCGGCCACACCACCCGCTTCCGGTGCATCGTCTCCCACGACGGCATGTTCAACGCCGAGTCCGCCTTCGGCTCCACCGAAGAAGACTGGTTCAACAACTGGGAGTTCCAAGGCAATCCCTGGGACTACTACGGCAAACCCGACGATCAAAACCCATTCCGCAAGTGGTCGCCATCCCTCTACGCCAAAAACTTCAAGACCCCCACCCTCGTCATCCACAGCCAGCTCGACTACCGCCTCGACGTCAGCGAGGGCTTCCAGCTCTTCGACACCCTCCAGCTCCTCGGCGTCCCCAGCAAGATGCTCTACTTCCCCGACGAAGGCCACTGGATCCTCAAGCCGCAGAACAGCCAGCTCTGGTACAAAACCGTGAATGATTGGGTCGATCAGTGGACCGCACCTTCTCACAAAGAGTGACCGCCAATGCCATCGTTCTACGAGATTCACGATTCCACGCTTGAAAAGATCTCGACGGCAGAGGGTTCCCTTGAGCTCACGCTCAAGGCTATTCGTATCGATTGGCCGACACCAGGTTTCGATTTGGACGGAGAAACGTTTAGTCAGCGCATTCTAATTCGATTTGAAGACGTTTCGGTTTCAGTCGACTCCTCTTCTGTTTTGGAGCAACTTCTCGACGGCTCTTTTGCCGCCGAACTAAGCGACGCCAGCCCGGCAGACGACCTGAAAGACGGGTACACCATTCCGGCATCGATGCGCACGGCCGAGAACGTTCATACCGTCCTGGCGGGCCAGGACGAGTCCGGGCACGAATACATCACAATGGATATACCGCAAAACGCATGACCTTGACCTGCCTGTCGGAAGCGAGATTTCTGCAGAAGATCACCGCGCGTTGAGCGACGCACCGCTTCATCCTCGACAGCGTATGACAGGAATCTTTCATTGCAATACACTCACCTCATGAGCACCAATGTAAGAGACCGGCTTGATGAGAAGAAGCTCCCGGTATCGGTGCGATTGGTGGGTATCGGCAGCGTGAGCTTTGGCCCGGGCGACCTGGCCACTAACAAGAAGCACATGAAAGGCTTCGGCAAGAAATGGCGCGTGGACAAAAACGGCAAACGCAGATTGGACTGGTAGAAGCCTCCCTGCTGCCCTGCGCGTCCTCGCGGATGTCGCCGATGCCTGCCTCATCCATCTCGCCGACCTCGTCAACTCCGGCGATATCCTTACCCTCGACAGCGACTTCAAGCACTACCGCTGGCGCCGCAACCGCCGCTTCCGCCTGCTGATTCCGCTCGACTGAGTCATGTCCTTCGCCCGCAAACCCGCCAGGCCCCGCCCCCCGCTCAACGAGCCCGCCCTCTACGACTACGCCCTCAAAGCCCTCGGCCGCCGCATGCGCACCGAAGCCGAACTCCGCCGCCTCCTCTACCCGCGCGTCGAGCCCGGCCCCTCCGGCGACCATCTCGTCACCACCGTCCTCGCCCGCCTCAAAGAGCACGGCTACCTCAACGACCAGTCCTTCGCGGAAACCTACGCGCGCCTCCGCCAGGAGAACGAAAAGCTCGGCCAGCGCGCCGTGCGCCAGAAGCTCGCGCAAAAAGGCGTCGCCGCCCCCACCATCAACGAAGCCGTCGAATCCCGCTACGCCGCCACCGACGAAGAAGCCCTCGCCCGCGCGCATCTCGAACGCAAGCGCGTCCGCAAGCCCGAAAATGAAAAAGAGACGGCTCGCGTCCTGCGCCGCCTCGTCGCCGCCGGCTTCTCCACCAGCGTCATCTACAAGATCCTCCGGCAGTGGAACGTCCCGGACGAATCCCTCGCCGCCCTCGACAACCTCGACTCCTCCGAATCCTTGGACGAATAAGGGTGCCCCGTTCTAAAAACAGCTCCATCGTTTTTAGGGCGGGAAACCCCATCGTTCTCCCACCGAACCCCTCGTCCACCACACCATCCGGGTGCCCCGTTCTAAAAACGGCTCCATCGTTTTTAGGGCGGGAGACACCATCGTTCTTCCCCGGAACCCTCGTCAAACCCACACGTTCACCGCTTCTCCGTAATCCCCCTCCGGATCCCCGCCTCCCGCGCCCCCTCCACAAGCTCCACCGACCCGCCCTTTCCCCACTTCACCCCCAGCTCCGCCCACAGCTTCTCCAGATCCACCGTCACCGCCTTGTCCTTCCACGCCGCATACTGCTGCATCAGCACCTGCGTTCCCGTCGCCTCGTCCCCCACCTCCAGCGCGCGCGGCAGATCCCAGTCATGGTTGATCGTCCCGCCCCGCTCCACAATCGCCCGCAGCGCATCCTGCAGGCCCTTCTGGTTGTGCGTCTCCCGCCGTATCGCCACATCCGCCACCAGGCAAAACAGCGCACCGCCCCAATACGTCCGCCCCCACGTGTGCGTGTGGTCGATCCCCTGGTCGCCCTCGCGCGGCTCGCCCTTCGGCATATCCCGCGCCATGTCCCGCCAGATCGCCTCCGCCTTCAGTTCGCCCGTCTGCACCCGCGCCACCGGCTCCACATAGGTCGACAACCCTTCCTCAATCCAGTGCTGATCGTCCGGCATCGTCGGAAACGCCATGTGTACCAGCTCGTGCGTCATCATCCAGTCCTCGTCCAGCTCTTGCTGCGTCGTGTGCTGCCCGATGCGCATCCGCGTAAACCCCTGCCACCCCCGAACCCCGCCCCACGTCGTTCCCTGCAACACCCCATCCTGCCCCGCCACCGGCACAATCAGCACCCGCGCCTCCACAGGAAACTTCCCGTAGTACGCCACCACCGCCTGCGCCGCCTTCTGCACGTGCGCCAGCACCGAGCCCGTCCCCAGGTCCAGGTCCCCCGCGGCAAAGTCCACCTGCAGGCTCCGCTCTCCCAGCTCCAATCGATGCGTCTCCGCCACCGGCCCCGCGGATCCCGGCCCCCTCTGCCCGCTCAACGGCGCGGTTCCCGCCAGCGCGGTAATCGCCGCCATCGCCACCCCCAGCCCTCGCATCCGTCTGCGCATCGCTCCCTCGTGGGCGCCGCCCTCAACCTCCGGCGCAAACCCGGAACGCTCATCCTTCGCACAAGACCGGGTGCCTAATGGACGAATCCAATCTCCGTTTAGACCGAGCCCCGCACCGCCCAGGCCCTTCCACCACGCGCCGATCATTCCCGAATTCTTCCCGCAACGTGAAATCGCCCCCATGCCGCCGCCTCGATCCAGGCAACTTTCTTCACAAATTCGCGATCCAAACCTCCACCGGCATTCTCTCCACGCGCATTCTTGCCGAACAACCTTCCGCCATCGACGTTGTTCGCGCCGGCCGCAACACTTCCCCAGAACGACACCTATCGACCCGGGACGCACCCGTGGCCTAACGACTTCTTTCTCGGAGGCGCCCATGCGCATTCTTGCTCTCCCGCAGCTTCGTCTTCTGGCTACTGCCTTCTTCCTCGTCTTCACCGCCCTCACCGCCGCCGCCCAGTCCACCGGCAGCCTCCAGGGCACCGTCTCGGACTCCTCCGGCGCCGTCGTCCCCAACGCCACCATCACTGTCACGGACACCGCCACCGGCGCCCGCCGCACCGTCAAGTCCGACTCCGCCGGCTCCTACCAGGTGCCCGCCCTCACCCCCGCCGCTTATACCCTCGACACCACCGCGCCGGGCTTCTCCAGCGCCCGCACCCAGGGCGTCGTCGTCAGCGTCGGCACCACCGTCACCACCAACATCACCCTCGCCGTCTCCGGCACCCAGCAGACCGTCAACGTCACCGCCGCCGCTCCCGTCGTCGATCAGACCGGCATCTCCGTCAGCCAGGTCGTCGATCAGCAGATCGTCCAGCAGGCCCCGCTCAACGGCCGCCACTTCGTCGACCTCGGCTCCCTCATCCCCGGCTCCGTCGCCGCCCCCGCCAACGGCTTCCTTACCCAGCCCATCCGCGGCCAGGGCGCCCTCTCCTTTGACACCGCCGGCCAGCGCGAAGACACCGTCAACTTCATGATCAACGGCATCAACCTCAACGACATGATCCAGAACCAGATCACCTTCCAGCCCGAGCTCAATACCGTGCAGGAATTCAAAGTCGATAACTCCACCTTCTCGGCCGAATACGGCCGCAGCTCCGGCGCCATCGTCAACATCGCCACCCGCACCGGCACCAACCAGCTCCACGGCGAGGCGTACAACTACGTCCGCAATCAGTTCTTCGACGCCCGCAACTACTTCAACCGCCAGTTCACCGTCAGCGGCGTCCACGTCCGCCAGTCCCAGTTCATCCGCAACCAGTTCGGCGGCGACGCCGGCGGCCCCCTCTGGCGCGATCACACCTTCCTCTTCGGCAGCTATGAAGGCCTGCGCCAGCGACAGGGCGTCGCCGTCAACACCGGCGTTCCCCCCGCCGGCTCCGTCGGCGCCGACTCCACCATTACCCAGCTCCTCGCCATCCTCCCCGCCCCCAACGCCGGCGCCTCCACCTTCGTCAGCTCCGCCAGCGCTCTCGCCACCATCGACCAGGGCACCCTCGACGTCCTCCAGCAGTTCGGCTCCAACGACCACCTGCACGGCTTCTACGCCATCCAGCAGGACTCCCGCAACGAGCCCCTCGCTCCCACCGTCGGCGACACCATCCCCGGCTACGGCGACTCTCGCCCCGCCCGCCGCCAGCTCCTCACCGTCATCGAAACCCATACCTTCGGCTCCAACGCCGTCAACGAAGCCCGCATCGGCTTCAACCGCGTCCACATCACCTTCACCCCCACCCGCGCCGTCAACCCCACCACCTTCGGCATCAGCGACGGCATCAACTCCGCCATTGGCCTGCCCCAGATCACCATCACCAGCCTCGGCCTCACCTTCGGCGGTCCCTCCGGCGAGCCCCAGGGACGCGGCGATACCCTCGGCGTCCTCTCCGATACCGTCAGCATCCTGCGCGGAAAGCACTCCTTCAAATTCGGCGGCGAGTACCGGCGCTTCCTCAATGACAACTTCAGCAGTGACACCGGCACCTTCGTCTTCAGCACCCTCAACACCTTCCTCGCCGACGAGGTCAGCTCCTTCAACGTCACCCCCGGCAACCGCCCCAGCCGCATCTACGTCAATGCCGCTGGAGGCTTCGCTGCCGACTCCTGGAAGATTGGCTCTCGCCTCACCGCCGAGCTCGGCTTCCGCTTCGAAGGGAACGGCACCCCCAGCGAGGCCCGCAACCGCCTCGTCCTCTTCGATCCCGCCTCCGCCTCCCTCGTCCAGGTCGGCGCCGCCGGCTTCGGCAGCGTCTACAGCCAGAACTACAACTACGAGCCCCGCGTCGGCTTTGCCTGGGACCTCTACGGCAACGGCAACTCCGTCCTCCACGCCGGCTACGGCATCCTCTACAACGAGCCCGAAACCAATCTCGTCACACCCCTCAGCACCAACCCGCCCTTCGCCGTGCCCGTCTCCCTCACTACCAGCACCCCCACGCCCTCCCTCACCCTGCAGAACGCCTTCTCCCAGTCGCAGGCCGCCAAAAGCATCGCCCCCACTAGCGTCGCGCGCAACTTCCGCAACCCCCAGATCCAGTCCTGGAACATGGAGATGGAACAGCGCGTCTCCGCCACTCTCGGCCTCAAGCTCGGCTACATGGGCTCCAAGGGAACCCACATGCAGATGTTCCTCAACCAGAACCAGCCCATCAACGGCGTCCGCCCCTTCAAGGCCCTCAGCGCCACCAGCTCCATCGACCCCGGCATCGCCCTTACCAACGTCTTTGAGAGCGCCAGCGTCGGCAACAGCAACTACAACGCCGGCTTCGTCTCCGTCACCAAAGCCATGGCCAACAACCTCCAGTTCAACGGCTCCTACACCTGGAGCCACGCCCTCGACTACAACTCCTACAACCTCGCCTCTACCACCCAGACCCCCCAGGACAGCACCAACCCCCGCGGCGACTACGGCCCCGCCGACTTCGATACCCGCAGCCACTTCTCCGTCAGCGGCGTCTACACCCTGCCCTTCAAGTCCAACCGCCTCGTCGAAGGATGGGAGATCTCCACCATCACCGCGCTCCAGACTGGCAACCCCTTCACCGTCGAAACCTCCCTCGCCAACAACGGCGTCGTCGGCCGCACCCGCCCCAACCAGCTCGCCGGCCGCGTCCCCACCAGCTTCGCCCTCGCCCCCAACGGCAACGTCCAGTACATCCCCCAGGCCGTCTGCAAAACCCCCGCCGCCGGATGCCTCTGGGCCAGCCCCGGCGCCGGCTTCGGCAACGCCCGCCGCAACGCCCAGTACTACCCCGGCCTCGAAGACGTCGACCTCGGCCTGCAAAAACAAACCCGCTTCACCGAACGCCTCCGCTTCAACCTCCGCGCCGACGCCTTCAACCTCATCAACCACCCCAACCTCGGCCAGCCCAACTCCACCTTCACCCCCGGCGGCTCCCCCGGCACCTTCGGCCAAATCTCCTCCACCCGCTTCCCCATCGGCGACTTCGGCTCCTCCCGCCAACTCCAGGTCTCCGCCAAACTCGTCTTCTAACCCCAGGAGCTGTCAACCCCCGCCCCCCCCAAGCAGCTGTCAACCCACAAACAGCTGTCATCCCGCAGCACGCAAAGCGTGCGGAGGGATCCGCAGTTGCAGTTGCAGTTGCAGTTGCAGTTGCAGTTGCATTTGCAGTTGCAGTTGCAGTTGCATTTGCTGTTGCTGTTGCTGTTGCTGTTGCTTTTGTAATTCTCTTTCCCCGCCTGCAAAAACAGGATTCCCCCGGTCTCGCTTCTGACACCGGGATCACCACCAGCCCGGCCCCTCGCAACTCGCAACTCGAAACTCGCAACTCGTCTCCCGTACACTAAACAAAGCCATGCAAAACCGCACCGGGAACGAAATCCGCGAACTGTTTCTGCGCTTCTTCGAGTCCAAGGGCCATCGCCGCGTGCACTCCTCCTCCCTCGTGCCGCACAACGATCCCACCCTGCTCTTCACCAACGCCGGAATGAATCAGTTCAAAGACCTCTTCCTCGGCGCCGAACGCCGCGACTACTCCCGCGCCACCACCTCCCAGAAATGCGTCCGCGCCGGCGGCAAGCACAACGACCTCGAAAACGTCGGCTTCACCCGCCGCCACCACACCTTCTTCGAGATGCTCGGGAACTTCTCCTTCGGCGACTACTTCAAGCGCGACGCCATCGCCTTCGCCTGGGAGCTCGTCACCAGCCCCGAATGGATGGGCATCCCCAAAGACCGCCTCTACGTCACCATCTTCGAAGGCACCGCCGACGTCCCCCGCGACGACGAAGCCGAGCAGTTCTGGATCGAAACCGGCGTCCCCAAAGAACGCATCTTTGAGTACGGCGCCAAAGACAACTTCTGGCAGATGGGCGAGACCGGCCCCTGCGGCCCCTGCTCCGAGATCTTCTACGACATGGGCCTCGAAGCCGCCGAAACCCCCGGCGTCGACCTCCCCTTCGGCCAGGACGACGCCCGCTACGTCGAGATCTGGAACCTCGTCTTCATGCAGTTCGACCGCTCCGCCATCGTCGAGAACGGCAAGACCACCGGCTACAAGCTTACCCCGCTCCCCAAGCCCTCCATCGACACCGGCATGGGCCTCGAGCGCGTCGCCGCCGTCCTGCAAGGCAAGCTCTCCAACTTCGAAACCGACTTATTTACCCCGCTCATCGAGCGCGCCGAAGAACTCACCGGCAAGCGCGTCTCGGATTCCGAGCTCGAAAAAGAGACCCGCAGCGCCGACGACAACGCCGCCAGCCTCCGCATCATCGCCGACCACGCCCGCGCCGCCACCTTCCTCATCTCCGACGGCGTGCTGCCTTCCAACGAAGGCCGCGGCTACGTCCTCCGCAAGATCATGCGCCGCGCCATCCGCCATGGCCGCCTCCTCGGCCAGGAGAAGCCCTTCCTCAACCAGATGGTCTTCGCCGTTCGCGACCTCATGCAGGGCGCCTACCCCGAGCTCAACGACTCCGCCGACCGCGTCGCCAAAGTCGTCCTCGCAGAAGAGCAGCAGTTCGACCGCGTCCTCAAAATCGGCCTCACCCGCCTCAACGACGAGCTCAAGGGCGACTTCACCGGCGACAAGGCCTTCCACCTCTACGAAACCTTCGGCCTCCCCCTCGACTTCATGACCGACGCCGCCCGCGACGCCGGCGTCGTCTTCGACAACGAAGGCTTCGAGCGCGCCCGCAGCGAAGAACAAGCCCGCGCCCGCGCCTCCTGGAAAGGCGGCAGCCAGAAGACCGCCAGCCCCGTCTTCCGCGATCTGCCCCGCACCGCCTTCGAAGGCTACCGCTCCCTCACCTCCACCGACTGCGCCGTCCTCGCCCTCGTCAAAGACGGCGTAGGCGTCCCCGCCGCCGCCGCCGGCGACTCCGTCGACATCGTCCTCGACCACACCAGCTTCTACGGCGACTCCGGCGGTCAGGTCGGCGACACCGGCGTCTTCACCTCCACTGACGGCAACGTCATCGTCGCCGAGATCACCGGCTGCGTCCTCCCCGTCCAGGGCGTGCGCGCCCACAAGGCCATCCTCAAGCAGCCCCTCGCCCTCGGCGACCGCGTCAACACCGTCGTCAACGGCGAGCGCCGCGACGCCATCCGCCGCAATCACACCGGCACCCACCTGCTCCACGCCGCCCTGCGCCAGGTCCTCGGCACCCACGTCAAGCAGGCCGGCTCCCTCGTCGATCCCACCCGCCTCCGCTTCGACTTCTCCCACTTCGCCCAGGTCGGCCCCGAAGACCTCCAGGAGATCGAGAACATCGTCAACCGCGAAGTCCTCTCCAACGCTCGGGTCGAGACCCTCGAAGACGTGCCCATCGACGTGGCCGTGAACGAATACCACGCCATGGCGCTCTTCGGCGAAAAGTATGGAGACAAGGTCCGCGTCGTCAAACTCTCTGACGGCTTCTCCACCGAACTCTGCGGCGGCACCCACACCGCCGCCACCGGCGAGATCGGCCTCCTCAAGCTCACCGGCGAGTCCTCCGTCTCCTCCGGCGTGCGCCGCGTTGAAGCCATCAGCGGCCTCGGCTCCCTCGACACCTTCCGCCGCGACGCCCAGCTCGCCCACTTCGCCAGCTCCCTCGCCCCCATTCAGGAGAACGACCCCGCCGCCGGCCTCCGCGCCCGCTTCGAGGCCCAGGAAGACGAGCTCAAGCGCCTGCGCCGCGAGCTCGAAGAGATGCGCATGAAGTCCGCCGCCGGCGCCCTCGACGAGGTCCTCTCCAAGGCCGTCGACGTCAAAGGCGTCAAGCTCCTCCGCCACCGCGCCGACCAGCTCGACCGCGGCCAGCTCCGCACCCTCGTCGACAACCTCAAGCAGAAGGCCGGCGAAGCCGTCATCGTCCTCGCCTCCGCTCAGCCCGAGGGCAAGGTGGCCATCATCGCCGGCGTCACCCCCGGCCTCATCCAGCGCATCCAGGCCGGCAAGCTCGTCGGCGCCGTCGCCAAGCTCGTCGGCGGCTCCGGCGGCGGCAAACCCGACCTCGCCGAAGCCGGCGGCAAAGACCAGTCCCAGATCCCCGCCGCCCTCGAAGCCGCCCCCCAGCTCCTCGCCAACCTCCTCGCCTGAGCGCAGGGTGACAATCCGCAGTTCCTGTTTTTGCTTTTTCCCGACTCAGCACGACCCCGGGTGCCCCATCCTAGGCGCGTCTTTGTTTCATGCGCCTGGGGTGGGATACCACGAACCCCACCCAGCCCGTCTCCGTTCCCGCACGACCGCGGGTGCCCCATGTCTCCCGATGTTGGAGACATGGGATAGCACGAACCCCACCCAGCCCATCTCCGTTCCCGCACGACCGCGGGTGCCCCATGTCTCCCGATGTTGGAGACATGGGATAGCACGAACCCCACCCAGCCCATCTCCGTTCCCGCACGACCGCGGGTGCCCCATCCTAGGCGCGTCTTTGTTTCATGCGCCTAGGGTGGGATAGCACGAACCCCACCCAGCCCTCTCCGTTCCCGCACGACCGCGGGCCCCATGTCTCCCGATGTTGGAGACATGGGATAGCACGAACCCCACCCAGCCCTCTCCGTTCCCGCACGACCGAGGGTGCCCCATCCTAGGCGCGTCTTTGCTTTTTGCGCCTAGGGTGGGATAGCACGAACCCCACCCAGCTGATGCCGCGCCGCCGCCCGCATTGAGAACTGGAATCACACGTGGACACCCACCAGGCTCAAGCGCTCTCGAAGCGTCGTAAGCTCCCCGTTCAACTCCTCGAGTTGCTCTTTCGTGGGCGTCACGCGAGCCAGGAAATGGACGATGGTCTCATACGCGTGAGTAGCCTCCCCAATCCGGCGCCGGTGATCCTCCTCCACCTTCGTCGTCTCCGCTAATTCAAGAAGCGTCAATGCCAGGCGCGCATCGGTGATCAGAAGGTCCACGCCAACTTCCTGGGTCTCATGGATGTTTTGGGCTATCGACTTTTCGACCATATCCCTGCTTGGATTCGGCCCAGGTCCCCCCGGGTTTGACCCGCCCCTTCTTTGCATCCCCCCACACGACCGGGTGCCCCATCCTAGGCGCGCCCTATGCGCCTAGGGCGGGAAAGCACGAACCTCCCCCCAGCCATCTCCGTTCAAGCACGACCGAGGGTGCCCCATCCTGGGCGCGTCTTTGTTTCATGCGCCTAGGGTGGGATACCACGAACCCCACCCAGCCTCTCGGCCCTTGGCCCTTGGTACTTGGCCCTCGACCCCGGGTGCCCCAGGTCTCCCGTTGTTGGAGACATGGGATAGCACGAACCCATCCCAGCCATATTCACGTTCAAGCACGACCGAGGGTGCCCCATCCTAGGCGCGTCTTTGTTTCATGCGCCTAGGGTGGGATACCACGAACCCCACCCAGCCTCTCGGCCCTTGGCCCTTGGTACTTGGCCCTCGACCCCGGGTGCCCCATGTCTCCCGTTGTTGGAGACATGGGATACCACGACCCTCACCCAGCCGTCTCCGCTCCCGCACGACCCGGGGTGCCCCGTTCTAGGCGCGCCTTATGCGCCTAGGGCGGGATAGCACGAACCTAACCCCAGCCGTCTCCGTTCAAGCACGACCGAGGGTGCCCCATCCTGGGCGCGTCTTTGTTTCATGCGCCTAGGGTGGGATACCACGAACCCCACCCAGCCTCTCGGCCCTTGGCCCTTGGTACTTGGCCCTCGACCCCGGGTGCCCCAGGTCTCCCGTTGTTGGAGACCTGGGATACCACGAACCCCACCCAGCCGAGCAACCTCGCGCACGGCCTGCAGGCGATGCACTCCCTGACCCCCGCGCGGAACGCACCCCCCCCGCCGACCACGCCTCTCCATTCTCGCTGCAAATCGCGCAAACGCGACCAAATCCACCCAATTACCACATATGAAGTAGCTAAAAACCACGCCAACCAGGTCCGGTATTCGCGTTCCTTTCGCCTTCAGGACTCCCCTATTGGCACCTGCAACGCGGTGCCTGCCCCGCATTCCGCCCGGCACATCGCAATCACGCCCGCAATCCGCCCGGCGTCTGCCGGTCCTCGCCTCCCGAGACTCCTTCCTCCCTTTGCGGACCGTTTTGCTCCAGAATCTTGTCAAGTCCCTTCCCTGTGGAAAACGCACGCAAACTCCACATAACACTGCGAAAATAAATCTCTCCCATATTGGGGGCTAATTCTGCGAACCTGCCATACTGGATATAGCTCGAAACAGAAGAGACAAAAAGGCCCGCGCGCTCCGCGGGCCTTTTCTTTTCCGGAAGGGAGTACCAACTGCATGCGTCCCACACCCGCACCCGCGCCTGGTTCTCGCGCACCGCGCCCCTCTCGGATGTGCTTTAAATCACATTCGACGTCAAAAATGCGCAACTTTGCATGCAACCCCTACAAACCAATCTACTTCGTCGTTTTTTTTTACGGCGCGAGCAAAAAATCCCCTACGCCGGGAGCGGGTCGGCAGAGCGGAGGGCCAGGCCGTGCGCTACCGAGGTGAACTCGTTGCCGCCGCGGATCCGCTCCGCCCCGAAGCGGGTCGAGAAGATCCGGCGAACCGCCGGCACAAACGAGCTGCCGCCGGTGAGAAACACCCGGTCCACCTCCCCGGCCCCCACGCCGGAGACGCGGAGAAGCTCCTCCACCGATCCCTCGATCGCCGCCAGGTCCTCCGCGATCCACGACTCAAACTCGGCCCGCGTCACCGGGATCCGCAGGTCGACGAACGAGGCATGCGCGGTGCCGTCGCGGAAGCGGAACTCGGCCGCCTCGCTCTGCGACAGCTCGAACTTGACCTGCTGCACCGCCTGGTGGAGCTGGTAGCCGAGGTCCCCGTCGATGACGTGCATCAGGGCCTCGATTTTCTCCGGCTCAAGGGCGCGCGCCAGCGCGCCCTTGAGGATCTCGCGGACGTTATTGGTGCGCAGGAAGGAGAGGTAGTGCCAGCGCTCCAGGTTGGCGTAGATCCAGGCGGGGACGGCGGGCAGCTTCTTGTTGAAGGAGCGGGCCTCGGAGTTGGAGCCCAGGGAGGGGGAGACGAGCTTGCGAACGATGCGGGCGTCGAAGGCGTCGCCGGCCAGGCCGACGCCGCTGTTGCCCAGCAGGTCCTGGGGGGTGCGGCCGCGGCGGCGGATGGAGGGGCCCACCCGGATCAGGGAGAAGTCGCTGGTGCCGCCCCCGAAGTCGCCGATCAGGATCAGTTCGTCGTGGTCGAGGGTGGCCTCGTAGGCATAGGCGGCGGCGATGGGCTCCAGCTCGAAGCGCACCTGCTCGAAGCCGGCCAGGGCGAAGGCCTCCCGGAGGCGCTCCACGGCGAAGGCGTTGTCCTCCTCGCTCTCCGCGCCCACGAAGTTGACGGGGCGGCCCACGGTGGCGGTGCGGATGGGGAAGCCGAACTGATGCTCGGCCTGCCGGCGCAGGTCGCCGACGATGCGGGAGATGAGCTCCTCCAGGCGGATGCGTCGGCCGAAGACCTCGGTTCCGGTGAGAGAGCGGCTGGGCAGGTGGGACTTGAGTGACTGGATGAGGCGCCCCTTCTCGTCGGCCTGGAGGTAGTGCTCGATGGCGGCGGGGCCGGTGAGGGAGTGGGAGCGTTTGGCCCCGGCGGCGGTCCGGGTCTGCTCGATGTAGAGCACGGAGCGGAAGGAGGGAATCTGCGCGCCCAGGAAGGAAAAAGACGCCAGCTGCACCGGGGAGCCCGGGACATGGAGCGCGACGGAGCTGTTGGTGGTGCCGAAGTCGATGCCGATGTGGGCAGTGGGGTCGCCGGAGCGCATTCACTGATTATTTCAAGACAGGGAACAGGGAATAGAGTACGAGGGCCAAGGGCCAAGTACCAAGGAGGGAGGCGGGAGTGCTTTCCCGCCCTTGGGACCAACAGCTTGTCCCAAGGACGGGGCACGGAGGTTTCGGGGGCGGATTATGCTCAAGGACAGAGTCCCGTGACCGATTTTGCCCAGAGCGTGAAGCAGCAGGCCGATATTGTGAAGGTGGTGGAGAGCTATATCCGCCTGCGCAAGGCGGGGGCGACGAACTACTCGGGGCTGTGCCCGTTCCATAAGGAGAAGTCGCCGTCGTTCAACGTGCACGCGGTGCGGCAGTTCTTTCACTGTTTCGGGTGCGGGGTGTCGGGGGACGTGTTCACGTTCGTGGGCAAGATCGAGAACGTGACGTTTCCGGAGGCGGTGCGGATCGTGGCCGGCAAGTGCGGGATTCCGCTGCCCAAGAAGGAGTACTCCAGCCCGGAGGAGGCGGCCGAGGCGCGGCTGCGGCGCAAGCTGCTGGACCTGCACGAGGCGGCGGCGGCCTGGTTCGAGGAGCAGCTGCGCGGGCCCGAGGGAGCGGTTGCGCGCGAGTACCTGACGGGGCGGGGGTTGAGTGCGGAGGGGATCAAGCTGTTCCGGATCGGGTTTGCGCCGGACAGCTTCAACGCCCTGCGCGACCGGCTGAGCGCGATGGCCGATGTGGAGACGCTGCGGGCTTCGGGCTTGTTCAGCTCCAAGGAGCATGACGACGGGACGCAGGGGCCGCTGTACGACCGGTTCCGGAAGCGGGTGATGTTCCCGATTTGCAACGAGAGCGGGCGGGTGATCGCGTTCACGGCGCGGACGCTGGAGACGGGGGAGAAGGCGGGGGCCAAGTACATCAACTCGCCGGAGACGCCGCTGTACTCGAAGGGGCAGGTGCTGTTCAACCTGGACAAGGCGCGGGCGGCGATCCGGCAGCACGAGTATGCCCTGCTGGTAGAGGGGCAGATGGACTGCATCTCGGTGTTCCTGCGGGGGATTCAGAACGTGATCGCGACGAGCGGCACGGCCTTCACGGAGCACCAGGTGAATCTGCTGCGGCGGCACACGTCGAATGTGGCGGTGAACTTCGACCCGGACACGGCGGGGGCGAATGCGGCGGAGAAGTCGATTGGGCTGCTGACCGAGGAGGGGTTCACGATCAAGATCATCACGCTGGAGGATGGGCTGGACCCGGACCGGTTTATCCGGGAGCGGGGGCTGGAGGCGTACATCAAGGCGATCCGGGGGGCGCGGCGGCAGGCGGATTACCTGATCGAGCGGGCGCGGCAGATGTTTCCGGGGGCGAGCGCGGAGCAGAAGGTGAAGGCGATGAACTACCTGCTGCCGCATATCCGGAGGCTGCCGGAGAAGCTGGCGCGGGACCAGTTTGCGCATGACGCGGCGCAGAAGCTGGGGATCGACTCGGCGGTGCTGCGGGAGGAGCTGCGGCAGGCGGCGCTGAAGCGGCGGGACCACATCGAGGTGAAGAGCTCGCCGCTTACGGAGGCGGAGCGGGTGCTGCTGCGGGCGCTGTGCGTGGACGATCCGGAGCATGTGGAGGCGCGACGCATGGCGGTAGAGGCGATTGCGGCGCAACCGGTCTGGTTCGAGCACCTTGGCACGTTCCCGGCGCTGCAGGCGCTGGCCGAGCGGAGGACCGCCGACCCGATGGAGGTGGTGACGGACGAGAGGCAGAGGGCGCTGCTGGCAGTGGCACTGCTGCACGAGACCCGTTCCCCTTCCGAGGAGGAGGTGGCGGGTGCGATTCAGCAGGCGGAGGAGCGGACGCTGGAGAGGCAGCAGCGGGAGCTGCGGGCGCTGATTGCGGACGCGGAGCGGAAGGGGGATTTCGCGGAGTTGGCGGTGCTGACGCAGCAGAAGCTGGGGATCGACAAGGCGTTGCGGCAGTTGCACGGGCGGCGGGTGCGGTGAAGAGGTGAATGGGTACACAGGTGAATAGGTGAAGAGGTGAAGAGGTGAAACGGTGAAGAAGTACGCGACGCCGGCCGGAGGACAGAGGGAGAACAGGGCCGGTGGAGGTGTTGGCCGGGGAGGGTGGGGGCAAAGGCCCGCGGCTGAAGCCGCCGTCATTTGTGGCCTGGATTCAGCGGCATAAATGCCGCTGCTCCCTCCGGTGGGAAAGCAGAGGGCGGAAACGGCCGGTGGAGTCTTTCAGGCGCATGGCGTTTCAGGAGTATGGCTCCCCACGTTGCATGGAGCGTCCTGAGACTGGTTTTCTGCGCCGAAATGGGTTGGAGTGGCGTCTAATTGACAGGAGCAGGAAAGGCGAAGGCGCAGAGTTTCGCCGGCGGGCAGGCAAGCAGGGGCTCCTTATTACCCAGGGCAAGGCGGGAAGTTTGTTGGAATCGGTGCGGTACTGTGGTAATCTATTGATCTCTGTGAGGATGCGCGCCCCTTTGCCCCACCTATGAGCTACGGCTCGCGGGCACACCAGGAGAGACCTGAAGCGCAGTCATCCTGTTCCGAGCAAACACTTGAAGCCGCAATTTATGCGGACTACGCAGGGTTGTCTGCGCACGCGCGGGAGCGCGGGTCAGACGAGGTCCTGAGGGGGCACGCCCCGCGCGCAGGCGCGGTTCGACACGCGTGAAACCGTTTCCGAGAGGCCGGCATCGACAGATGGCAAGGCGGGAGACGCGACGGGAAGCGGTGCGAAGACAAGGGCATGCAGTCCGACGGGCGGGACCGGGAAGACGACGGCAGCGACCCAGAGAGCAGGGACACATTGGCGATTGACGACAAATTCGAAGATGACATTCACAGCCTGATCGATGTGGGCAAAGAGAAGGGCTATCTCACCTACGGTGACGTGAACGAGATGATGCCGGACGAGATGGCGACCTCGCCGGACGACATCGACGACCTGATCACGACGATCGGGACGCAGGGGATCGATCTGCTGGACGGGCCGAAGTTTGGCGCGGACAAGGATTTCGAGCTGGAAGAGGGCGAGGACGTTGAGCTCGACCTGACGCCGGGCACGCTGGAGAAGACGAACGACCCGGTGCGCATGTACCTGCGCGAGATGGGGACGGTGCCGCTGCTGACGCGCGAGGGCGAGGTGGAGATTGCCAAGCGCATCGAGCGCGGGCAGAACCGCGTGCTGAAGGCGATTTCGCGTTCGCCCATCGTGATCCGCGAGATTGTGGCGCTGGGCGAAGACCTGAAGCGCGGCGTGCGCAACGTGAAAGAGGTCGTGGTCTTCGACGAAGAAGAGCTGACCGAAGACGTGGTGCAGGCGCGGGTGCGGGCGACGGTGGCGCGCATTGACGCGCTGGTGAAGCACCAGAAGAAGATTGCGCAGCTGGAGGAGAAGGCGGCGACGCCGGCGGTGAAGGCGAAGGCCAAGGAGTCGCGGCATCTGCGCTGGCTGATTGCGCGGGAGAAGGTGCTGATCTCGCGGATTGTGCGCGAGCTGAAGTACACGGGGCTGGAGCGCAAGCGGCTGCTCGACAAGGTCAACAAGACGGTCGACACGATGCGCACGCTGGAACGGCAGATCCGTTCGCTGGACCAGAAGTTCGACGCGTCGAAGAGCGAGGAGCTGAAGAAGGAGTACCGGCGGCAGCAGAAGAACTGCCGGACGGACCTGGAGAAGATCGAGCAGGACGCGGGCGTGTCGATTGCGGAGCTGAAGCGCACGCAGCGCGAGATGATCCAGGGCGACATGGACGCGGAGCAGGCCAAGCGGGAGCTGATCGAGGCCAACCTGCGACTGGTGGTGTCGATCGCGAAGAAGTACACCAACCGCGGACTGCAGTTCCTGGACCTGATTCAGGAGGGCAACATCGGCCTGATGAAGGCGGTGGACAAGTTCGAATACCGGCGCGGGTACAAGTTCTCAACGTACGCGACGTGGTGGATCCGGCAGGCGATTACGCGGGCCATTGCGGACCAGGCGAGGACGATCCGTATCCCGGTGCACATGATCGAGACGATCAACAAGCTGATTCGCACGAGCCGCCAGCTGGTGCAGGAGCTGGGCCGCGAGCCGTCGTCGGAAGAGATTGCGCGGCGCATGGATATTCCCGTGGCGAAGGTTCGCAAGGTGCTGAAGATCGCGCAGGAGCCCATCTCGCTGGAGACGCCGATTGGTGAAGAGGAAGACTCGCACCTGGGCGACTTCATCGAGGATCGCCAGGCGGTATCGCCGAGCGAGGCGGTGATCAGCGTGAACCTGAAGGAGTACACGAGCCAGGTGCTGCGCACGCTGACGCCGCGCGAGGAGCGGGTGATCAAGATGCGGTTCGGGCTGGAAGACGGCTCGGAGCACACGCTGGAAGAGGTGGGGCAGAGCTTCCAGGTCACGCGCGAGCGTATCCGGCAGATCGAGGCGAAGGCGCTGCGCAAGCTGCGTCATCCGTCGCGGTCGCGCAAGCTGAAGGCGTTTGTGGAAGGCGTGAAGGACATGTAGTCCCTGCGCCACCTGCGGTGGGGCCAACTGCGCCTTCGGCGCCATTCTTGCTGGGATAAGAACGTCAACAATATTGAGCCGCGGTGCTATGCGCTGCGGCTCTTTGTTTTTGGTGGCGCGCTGCGGCGCAAGATGGAAACAATGGAATGACATTGCCATGACAAC
Source organism: Acidobacteria bacterium AB60 (assembly GCA_008682415.1). Classification (GTDB taxonomy): domain Bacteria; phylum Acidobacteriota; class Terriglobia; order Terriglobales; family Acidobacteriaceae; genus Telmatobacter. The sequence goes on from VANK01000002.1 coordinate 448,299, forward strand.
GTGAAGGGCGGGCTTGCTTAGGCTCTGCAGTACCGGGCTTAAATCCCCAACCGGTGCCGCTTCGCAGCGGATGCGCTGTGGAGCCGAAGGCAAGGTGACTCATGTTTGATGGCAGGAAACTGGTGTGCCGGTGGATCGGCAAAGTCTTTGTGAGCTCGCTGCTGATGGGCGCGACGCTGGCCGGATCGCAGCAGAGCGCGGTCTACAAGCAGACCAACATTATCTCGGACGGCGCGGTTCCGGCGCTGGTGACCGACCCGAATTTTGTGGATCCCTGGGGGATCTCGATCGGGCAGGAGCTTTGGATCAATACGAACGTGACGGGCTTCAGCTACGTGACGGACGATGCGGGGAATATCGCGTTCAAGGCGACGATTCCTCCGGCGTCGGGGACGGGCAAGGGATCGCCGACGGGAACGGTGGCCGTAAACGGGGCGCCGGCGGGGAGTTTTCTCCTGTCGAATGGGCAGCCCGCGGTGTTTTTGTTCTGTTCTCTGGACGGAACGATCTCGGGGTGGAATCTCAATTCCACGGGCAATGTGGCCGAGACCAAGGTGAACAACTCCGCGAATAAGGCGGTGTACACGGACATGGCTCTGCTCACGAATTCGAGCGGAACGTTCATTCTGGCCGCGAACTTTGGTGCGGGACACAGTGTAGAGATGTACGACGGGAGTTTCCATTCGGTGGGATCGCAGAGTGGTTTCTTTGTGGATCCCAACCTGCCGGCGGGGTATGCGCCGTACGCGATCCACACGATTGGATCGACGGTGTATGTCACGTACATGCTGCGGGACAGGACGACGTTCCAGGAGACGCTGGGCGCGGGCACGGGGATCGTGGACGCATTTGATGTCAACGGGCAGTTGGTGAAGCGTGCGATCACGGGCGGCAATCTGAATGCGCCGTGGGGCATGGCGATGGCGCCGGCGGGGTTCGGGAAGTTTGGCGGCGATCTGCTGGTGGGCAACTTCGGCGACGGCGTGATCAATGTGTATGATCCGACGAGTTACACGCTGCTGGGACAGCTGGCGGATGCGAATGGGAATGTGATCGCCAACTCGGGATTGTGGGAGCTGGTGTTCGGGCAAGGGAGCGCGGCAACGGGCGATGCGAACACGCTGTACTTCTCGGCAGGGTTGAACCAGGAGAAGGACGGGCTGTTTGGATCGATTGCGGCGGTGGGTCCTGCGCCCGCGGGGAGCTTTGCGGTGAATCCGTCGGCGACGACGATTACGGTAACGCGGGGACAGAGCGGGAACGTGACGCTGTCGCTGGTGCCGAGCAACGGGTTCACGGGAACGGTTCAGCTGGCGTGCTCGGGACTGCCGGCGGGGACGGCGTGCCAGTTCTCGTCGCCGTCGGTGACGATCAGCGGATCGGGGACGGCCCAGACTACGCTGACGGTGTCGAGCAGCACGACGTATACGCCGCCGCCGGGATACGGGCTGCGCGCGCCGGGCGGGTGGATGAAGGGCGGGTCGGGGATTGCGCTGGCGGCGATTACTCCGGCAGCGGGATTGCTGGTGCTGGGGACGCTGCGGAGGCGCAAGTTCCTGACGATGCTGGGCGTGGTGGCGCTGGGGCTGGTGGTGAGCCTGGGAGCGACCGGCTGCGGCGGCAAGAACAGCAGCAGTAGCGGTGGAACGACGGTGGCGACACCGACGGGAACATCGCAGTTCACGGTGACGGCGACGTCGGGGGCAACGACGACGTCTACGGTGCTCACGCTGACGGTGCAATAGACTATCGAGACTAGAGATGGAGAGAGCCGCGCCTGGAAGGGGCGCGGCTCTTGTTATCGCTGGTTTAGTCGGCGAATTGGGCGAGCTGTTTGGCGGGGGGTTTGGGGGTGACGATGCTGACGAGGATCATGGCGGCGACAGCGACGAAGAGCGCGGGGAAGATGGCGTCGCGATCGGCGAGCAGCGGGGGGAAGAGGGCTTTGACGGAGGGCAGGTCCCAGAGGAGGGTGACGACGGTGCCGCTGGCGATGGCGGCGACGGCTCCCCAGGCGGTGACGCGACGCGAGTAGAAGGCGGCGAGGACGACGGGGGTGAGGGCAGCGGAGTAGATGGTGTAGGCCCAGAGCATCTTCTGCAGGATGCTTTCGGCGTAGACGGCCTGGTAGAGGGCCCAGACGCCGAGGAGGACGACGGCGAGGCGGGAGACGATGAGGACGCGTTTGTGAGAGGCGTCGGGGGCGATGTAGCGAACGAAGACATCGTTGATGAGGTTGGTGGCGGGAGAGAAGAGGTAGTTGGAGGCGGTGGAGATGACCTTGGCGAAGACGGCGCCGAGGAGCAGGGCGCCCATGAAGGCGGGGAGGGCGTTGCGCGCGGTGTAGGGGATGATCTCGCGGGGGTGGAGGGCGACTTCGCCGGTGGGGTAGAGGGCGCGTCCGAAGACGGCGATGGCGACGATGAGGGTTTCAAGGATGAGGGTGCCGATGATCCAGCCGATGACGGAGACGCGGGCGTCCTTCTCGGATTTTGCGGAGAAGAACTTCTGGTACATGACCTGGTTGCCGAGCATGAGCAGCATGGTGGGGACGAGGAATTCGAGGGCGCGGATGAGGCCGAAGGCGGTGGACTGCTCGACGCCGTGAGCCACGCGGAAGTTACCGAGAGCCTGGAAGTAAGCGGGGGGGAGCGCCTGATGAAGGCCGGACCAGCCGCCGGCCTTGAGGAGCAGGTAGGGCGCCGAAATGATACAGATGACGGTGACGAGGGAGCCGATCGCCACGTCCATATAGGCCACTGAGGACATGCCGGCGAGGGCGGTGGAGACGATGACAAAGACGGCGATGATGTAGGTGCCGAACTGGGAGGAGACGTGGTCGGGGAAGATGAGGTGGAGGACGTCGCCGCCGCCTTTGAACTGGTAGCTGGTGATGCCGACGTAGGCGAAGAGGATGGCGATGGTGCCGAGGACGCGGGCGGTCTGGTTGTAGCGGGCCTCGAGGAGATCGGGCAAGGTGAACTGCGCAAATTTGCGGGCGCGGGGAGCGATGAAGTAGATGAGCAGGAGGCCGAGCCATCCGCCGGCGGGCTGCCAGAGGGCGGCGAACCCGTTTTTGTAGGCATTTTCGGCTCCCGCGAAGAGGGAGCCGGCGCCGATCCAGGAGGTGAGAAGGGTGAGGACCAGGACGATCGCGGGGAGGGAGCGGCCGGCGACGAGATAGTCGGCCTTGGTTTTGACCCGCGTGGTGCGATAGATGGCGACGGCCATGAGCGAGACGACGATGATGGCCAGCACGATTACGTACAGTTGGGACATCCGGGGGACCTCACCTGGATTCGACGGTTCCCAGCAGTGTATCGGACGCATGCGACGGAGCGCGTGCAGCTTCTCTGGATTCGAAACGCGATCGAACGCAAAGCGCAGCTTCCGGCATCCATGAGGAAAGGGAGAGATGCTCATGAAGCGGAAGGAAGTGGTTGTGATCACGGGCGCATCGGCGGGCGTGGGGCGCGCGACGGTGCGGGAGTTTGCCAGGCAAGGGGCCGAAGTGGCGCTGATCGCGCGCGGCCGCGACGGGTTGGAGGCCGCGGCGCGGGAGGTGGAGGCGTGCGGAGGCAAGGCCCTGGTGCTGGCCGTGGATGTGGCCGACGCCAAGCAGGTAGAGGCTGCAGCGGACGAGGTGGAGCAGAAGCTGGGGCCGATCGATATCTGGGTCAATAACGCCATGACCTCAGTGTTTTCGCCGATCAAGGAGATGACGGCGGAGGAGTTCAAGCGGGTGACCGAGGTGACATACCTGGGCTACGTGTATGGAACGCTGGCGGCGCTGAAGTACATGCTGCCGCGGGACCGGGGCACGATTGTGCATGTGGGATCGGCGCTGGCGTACCGCAGCATTCCGCTGCAGGCGGCGTACTGCGCCTCGAAGCACGCGATCCTGGGCTTCTTTGCGTCGCTGCGGACGGAGCTGCTGCACGATGGCAGCAATGTGAAGACAACGATGGTGCAGATGCCGGCGTTGAATACCCCCCAATTTGAATGGGTGCGGACGCGGCTTCCCCGGAAGGCGCAGCCGGTGCCCCCGATCTATCAGCCCGAGGTGGCGGCGCGGATGATCTACCATGCCGCGCATCATCCCGATCGGCGCGAATGGTTCGCAGCATGGTCGGTGATCAAGGCGATCTTCGGGAACAAGCTGGCGCCTTCGTACGCGGATCACTACCTGGCGAAGCACGGATACGACTCGCAGCAGTTCGGGGGCCAAGTGGAGCGGAACCGGGAGGGAAATCTGTTTTATGCTTTGCCCGGCGATCACGGCGCGCACGGGGCGTTCGATGAGCGCGCCAAGACGTGGAGCGTGGAGGGATGGGCTGAGGAGCACGGCAAGCCTCTGGCCGTTCTGGTGGGAATTGGAATCGCGGGTACGGCGGTGGGGCTGATGCGAAGAAAAGCGGTCTAGGCGCGCTTTGCTTTAGGGCGAGCCGCGAGCGTCTTTTTGCGTTCGCGAATGATCCGGGCGCGTTCTTTTTCCGGGAGGGCGAGGACGGCGCTGGTGCGTTTGGGGAGCTTCTGGCTGATGAGGGTGTAGGCGCGCGTGAGCTCGTCTTCGACCTGGCGGGGGCGGAGAACATCCCAGCGCTCCATGGTGACCCAGTGCGCTTTGGCAAGGTAGGGTGTGGGAGCCATGCCTTCGATCTCCAGCAGCTCGTGGACGCGCTCGGCTCCGCAGTGGAAGCACAGGACCCCGAAGCCGGTGCCATCGACGTCGGTCATGGCGAACATCTTTCCGCCGATGTCGCGATCGCCTGCCCAGTAGACGAGGTGATGTCCCCAGTTGAGCGTTTCGGCCACGCCGGGAAGCGCGAGACAGATCTCGCGGATGCGCTCGTTGTCCATGCGCCCGAGTGTACGGCGGATGCGGCAGGCGGAGCTAGAACTTTGCTTCGAAGGCGCGGAAGCGGCGCTCGAGCTCGTATTGCGCGGCGGCTTTCTGGTTGGCTTTTAGGAACTCCGAGCAGGCGCCGGCCGGCTTTTCGGATCCCAGCTGGGTACGGCAGGCGGGCACGGGTGCGGTGAAGCGATCGGGCTCGGCCCAAAGGCTCTTGCCGGGGAGGAAGTTGTGCTCCATGCCGGTGCGCGCGAGCTGCTTGAGGTCGTCGTAGGTGAGGTGGTAGTCGAGAGCAGCGCGAACGTATTCATGCGTGATCTCGATACGGCTGACGCCCTCATCGTCGGTGGAGAGGGCGACGGGCACGTGGGCGGCCCGGTAGAGAGGGAAGGGGTGATCGGAGCCCTTGATGCCGAGGATGCCCTCGTTGGAGCTGAGGTTGATCTCGATCATGACGTGTTTTGCGGCGAGTTCTTTGAGCAGGCCGCCGGCATCGTCCTCATAGGCGACATCGACGCCATGGCCGATGCGCTCGGCGTGGCCCAGCTCGACGGCCTGGCGAATGTGGAAGCGGAGGCCCTCGGGAGGGACCATGCCGGGCGCCAGCTCGCCGGCGTGCAAGGTGATGTGGACCTGCGGGTAGACGGACTGGAGATAGTCGACCATGCGCATGGCCAGGGTGTAGTCGTGCATGGAGACGTGGCCGTCCTCGGGCTGGACGAAGTTGATGCCGAGGAATCCGGGCTCGCCGTCGTGTATGGTTTGCGCGATGGTCTCAAAGCCGAGGAGGGTCTGGGCGAAGACGACCTCGGGAGCGTTGGCACGGAGGACCTGATAGATGTAGCGGACCTGGACCGAGCAGGCGGGGAGGGCCTGGGGGGTGCCGCAGTGCTCGAGCTCTTTGCGGCGATCTTCGGCGGTGCGCACGTCTTCCATGCCGGTCTTGACCTCGTCGCGGAGGCCTTTGTCGAGAAGGGCCTGGCGCATGCCCGCGAAGTCGATGTTGTCAGAGGCGGCGGGCCAGCCGATCTCTTTGGAGAGCGCCGCGGCGTGGGAGAAGGGCGGCGTCTGCATGAGTTCGAGGTACTGCTGATTTTGGGCGGCGGCGCGGGAGGCGACTTCGTCGACCCATTCGCCGGTGTGGCGCTTGTCGAGCCCGCCGAATTTGGCAAAGGTGCCGAAGAACTGGTCGTGGCCGCTGTAGCCGGGTGTGGGAACGAAGCTGCGCAGGGAGAAGGAGTCGACGAGGCGGTCGTAGAGGTCCTGATCGGCGGGGGAGAGCACGCCGGCGAGCCGCGACGCGGGCACGAGCGGGTCGGCGCAGGGCGGGTGCGCGAAGCGGAGCGCGACGGGGTCGACGCAGATGCCGTCCTCCGCGGCATCGCGGATGAAGGTCTCGGCATAAACGGCGCCGGAGAGGTGGACGTGCAGGTCGGCACCCTTGGGGAAGGACAGGAGGAAGGCGTAGAGGGCAGGCGCGCCGGAGTGAGCGGCTTCCGTGAAGGCGCGGGCGACGGCGGCTTCTGAGCCGGTGCGCGCAGCCCTGGCGGGAGCAGGCACGGGCTGGGCGGCGAGGGAGCCGAGGGCGAGTAAGACGGAGAGGGAGGGGAGCAATGCGGACACGAGGCGGCCGGGGAAAACGGGTCGGAGAGTCTGCATGATTGCTTTCCAGTGTAGGGCATGGGGAGGCGACGGACGGGGACATGCGGGCAGGAGTGGGGCGGCTTGGCCAGAGGCTGGGCGAGTTGGTATACTCAAAGGGTTGTTGCAGCGCACTGTACGAGGGAATCCCTACCCTACCGGCCTGGCCGGAATCCGCGCAGGAGATTGCAACCAACGAGTCTGCACTGAGGCCAGGTAGCTCAGTGGTAGAGCGCGGCCCTGAAAAGGCCGGCGTCGGCGGTTCAATCCCGTCCCTGGCCACCATTCAAACCAACGATTCAGTGGACCCTTTCGTTTTCCCTATCTGCCATTGCTTCGGCTGAGCCCCTGCAGATATCCGCTTGCCTTGCCTTACATTTCGATTAGCTTGCGGAGATCCTTGAGCAGAACGAACAGATGCAGTGGGTCAGTCGGCGAGGATATGAAATCGAATTGCTCGTAATATCGCTTCGCCGCATCGTCCTTGGCGTGAACCACCAAAGCCCGAATCCCTGCAATCTCTGAAGCCTGTACCGTTCGCAGGATGGCATCGCGGAGAAGGGCCCGGCCCACGCCCTTGCCCTGCCAATCCTTGTGCACGGCGAGACGAGCCAACAGCATGATCGGCACCGGGTGCCTGGCGAGCCCTTTGCGCAGGCGCTCGGGGGCATCGGCGTACTCCACTTGTCCTACGGCGAGGCTGTAGTAGCCGATCACCGTGTGATCTACCAAACCGAGATACGTCTGAGCTGAACTGGCGCTTTGGTTCTGAAGCGCACATTTAGTGAGCCACGCGTTCAGATCCGGCTGGCCGCAATCGAAGGCGCTGAGAAGGTGTTCACGGCCGAGCTTCTCGATGCGGCGCTTTTCGCTCACTTGCTCGAGCCCGCAAAGAACCCCGGCTCCTCGAGAAGAGCCTTCAGTCTGGGCAGAGGCCGTGTCGGGGCGTCGAGAGCGGATTGAAACTCGGTCCACTTCTCAGCGTTCAGGGCGAAGATGCGACGCTCCACGAGCATCTCCTCTGCCCTTGAAAGGGCGCTCTCCATCACGAAGTCACTCATGGATCGATGGGAGGCGGATGCAGCAGCCTGGAGTTTCGCTTTGGCAGCGGGGGAAACCCGCACGTCCAATTTTTCGGTGCGTCGCTCCGCGGGCGCAGACTTGGGTGCCATATCACCTTTCCTCCACTTTGAAGTGTGCCTAAATGTGATGACATTGTCAAGACATCGGGAATGAGTATGTGAGCGTGCGGGGCCGAGATGAATTGCGGCGAGTTATTACTGACTCTTGTATTCGGCCGCACGCTATAGCGCGTGAACACCAACGTTTCTCGTCAAAAGTGGAATCGAAGCGGGAGGCGCGGGCAGCCAACACGCCGATGCGTCGCAACATCCAACCACTACCGAAATGCGGGGGGTGGTTTGCGATGTCGAGCAACAGCGTAGATGGACGCTTGAGCCGTGATCCGGAGAGGGCTCCGGAGAATCAGCCGTTCAGCCCGAACAGTGTGAACAAGATGGCGCGCATCAAGGGGGCGACGGAGGTGGCGAGCGTCTGCCCGTATTGCGCGGTGGGCTGCAGCCAGCTGATTTATGTGAAGGGCGGCAAGATCGTCGACATCGAAGGCAATCCTGAGAGCCCGATCAATGCGGGAACGCTGTGTCCCAAGGGCGCGAACACCTTCCAGCTGAACGTGAACCCGCACCGGATCAAGCACGTGATGTATCGCGCGCCCTATTCGAGCCGCTGGGAGCGGCGGTCGCTGGACTGGGCGATGGACCGGATCGCGCAGCTGACCATGGAGGCCCGCGAGGAGGGCTTTGTGGAGAAGCGCGACGACAAGGTGCTGAATCACGTGACGAACATGTTCTCCCTGGGCGGGGCCACCATGGACATCGAGGAGAACTACCTGATCAAGAAGCTGTTCAACGGCGGACTGGGGATGGTGCCGATCGAAAACCAGGCGCGAATATGACACAGCGCTTCGGTGCCCGGTCTGGGCGCCTCGTTCGGCCGCGGCGCGGCCACCAGCTTTCAGGAGGACATGCAGAACGCTGATTGCGTTCTGATCATGGGCTCGAATATGGCGGAGGCGCATCCGGTGGGATTTCGCTTTCCGATGATGGCGCGCGAGCGCGGGGCGCAGCTGATTCACGTGGACCCGCATTTTTCGCGCACGTCGGCGATGTGCCAGCAGTATGTGCGCATCCGCACGGGCTCGGATATCGCGTTCCTGGGAGGACTGATCCACTACATCCTGGAGAACGACAGGTGGTTTCACGAGTACGTGATGGCCTACACCAACGCGGCCACGATCATCACGGAACAATATCGCGACGCCGAGGACCTGGGGGGGATCTTTGCCGGGTTCAATCCGGAGACGCGCTCGTACGACGGTTCGCGCGAGGCCTGGCAGTATGAGGGGCACGAAGGGAGCGGGGGGAGGACGCAGGCGGGTCATGCGGAGAAGGCGGAGTCGTTCAGCGAGCGGACGGGATCGCTGGACTCGGCGACGCCGCCGACGGATCACAGCTTGAAGAATCCTCGCTGCGTGCTGAATATTCTGCGACGGCACTATGCGCGCTACACGCCGCAGATGGTGGCGCGGATCTGCGGGTGCAGCAAGGAGGAGTTTGTGCGCGTGGCCGAGACGGTGTGCGCGAACTCGGGGCGGGAGCGCACGACGTGCCTTGTGTACGCGGTGGGCTGGACGCAGCACTCGGTGGGGGTGCAGATCATTCGCGCCGCGACCATTGTGCAGCTGCTGCTGGGCAACATGGGGCGGCCGGGCGGGGGCATTATGGCCATGCGCGGGCATGCGAGTATCCAGGGTTCGACCGACGTGCCGACCCTGTACGAGCTGCTGCCCGGCTACATCATGCAGCCCTCGGCGCTTCGTGATCATGGGGGGCTTGCCGATTACCTCAAGCAGGAAGAGGTCAAGACGGGGTTCATGGCGAACCTGCCGAAGTTCCTGGTGAGTTTGCTGAAGGCGTGGTACGGGGAGGCGGCAACACGGGAGAACGACTTTGGGTACAACTGGATTCCGCGCATCGACGGCAACTACTCGCACCTGGCGTGCACGGTGCGGATGCTGGAGGGGAAGATGCGGGGGATGTTCCTGTTCGGCCAGAATCCGGCGGCGGGGGCACCTAATGGGAGAGCGAACCGGGAGGCGCTGAAGAAGCTGAAGTGGCTGGTGGTGCGGGACTGGTTCGAGATCGACACCGCCGCCTTCTGGCACAAGGGGCCGGAGAATCCCGATCCGGCGGCCATCGGGACAGAGGTGTTCTTTATTCCGGCGGCGGCGAGCGCGGAAAAGGACGGCACGTTTACCAACACGCAGCGGCTGTTGCAGTGGCACGACAAGGCCGTGGATCCGCCCGAGGATTGCCGCTCCGACACGTGGTTTGTGTACGAGCTGGGGAAGCGGCTGAAGAAGCTGTACGCGCACTCGACGCGGGAACGCGACCAGGGGCTGCTGAACCTGACGTGGGACTACGAGTTCGATCATGCGGAGAGGCTGCCGGACGGATCGATCAGCCGCATCCATGGCGAGACGGATGTTGCCAAGATCCTGATGGAGATCAACGGCTACACGGTGGCGGACCGGCAGCAGGTGGCCGATTTCAACGGCTTGAAGGACGACGGATCGACGGCGTGCGGCTGCTGGATCTACAGCGGGGTGTATCCGGAGAAGGGGCGGAACCGGGCGCGGTCGCGGAAGCGGACGCCCGGGGTGTACACGAGCCCGGAGTGGGGTTTTGCGTGGCCGTTGAATCGCCGCATGATGTACAACCGCGCCTCGGCCGATCCCAAGGGCCGGCCCTGGTCGGAACGCAAGAAGTACCTGTCGTGGGACGAGGAGGAGCAGCGCTGGACTGGTCCGGATGTTCCTGATTTCGAGCCGAAGAAGCCGCCGAGCTATCGCCCGAATCCCGATTCGAGGGGCATGGAGGCGATCGCGGGGGACGCACCGTTCCTGATGAAGCCGGACGGGCGTGGGTGGCTGTTTGCGCCCATGGGCGTGAAGGATGGCCCGTTGCCGACGCACTACGAGCCGCTGGAGTCGCCATTGGGGAATCTGCTGTATCCCGACCAGCGCAATAACCCCACGATCGAGCGGTACGAGCTGCCGGTGAATGAGTACAATCCGCCGAACGATGAGTTTCCCGTGATCGCGACGAATTACCGGCTCACCGAGCACTACCTGAGCGGACCGATGAGCCGCTTCAATAGCTGGCTCAATGAACTGCAGCCGGGGATGTTCATCGAGATCAGTCCGGAGCTGGCGAGCGAGAAGGGGATCGAGCACGGGGGGTGGATGGTGGCATGGAACCGGCGCGGCGCGATCGAAGCGCGCGCGATGGTGACGCGGCGCATTATGCCGCTGAAGGTGCACGGCCGGACGGTTCATCAGATCGGAATGCCGTTTCACTGGGGATTCGCGGGAGAGACGGTGGGAGCGATCGCCAATGATCTGACCTCAATCAGCGCCGATCCCAACGTGAGCATGCATGAAGCCAAGGCGTTCACGGTGAACGTGCGCGCGGGGCGGTTGAAGGGCCATGCCGAGATCGAGCCGCTGCCGCCGGCGCCGTGGCCGACACGCGAAGAATCGCCCGAGACAGCGAAGTCGGATCAGCCGGAAGGACAGGCGATATGAACGAGGGACTGGTGCAGATTGCGACGGACCTGCGCGATACATGGACCCGGCCGGAGCCTCCAGCCGCGCAGGAGGAGACGGGATTTTTTACGGACACCACGCTGTGTATCGGCTGCAAGGCCTGCGAGGTGGCGTGCAAGCAGTGGAATCAGCTGCCCGCCGATGGATTCAACTGGACGGGCAACAGCTACGACAACACGGTCACGCTGTCGGATACGACGTGGCGGCACGTAGCGTTTGTGGAGCAGCACGATGCCGCCACGGACTCGATGCGCTGGCTGATGATGAGCGATGTCTGCAAGCACTGCCAGCACGCGCCTTGCGTGGAGGTTTGTCCGACGGGCGCGCTGATCTACAACGAATTCGGTAACGTGTACGTCCAGCAAGACGTGTGCAACGGCTGTGCAAACTGCGTGGTTGGCTGTCCGTTTGGCGTGATTGCACGGAACAAAGCCGATGGGCGCGCGCACAAGTGCACGCTCTGTTACGACCGCCAGAAGGACGGCATGGTGCCGGCGTGCGCCAAATCGTGTCCCACGGAGTCGATCAAGTTTGGCAAGGTGAGCGAGTTGCGCGAACAGGCTCGCCAGCGCGTGGAACAGTTGCACGCACGCGGCGAGACGGACGCGTATCTTTACGGCAATGAAACGTGGGGAGAATACAGCGCGCTGAACTCGTTTTTCCTGTTGAAGGACAAGCCGATCGTCTATAACCTGCCGGAGGCGCCGCGCCGGCCCGCGGCCCATCTGAAGCGCAATTATCTGTTCAGCTTCATGGCTTCGGTGGCGTTGACCGCGGTCTCGGCGTTGCTCTTCTCGGGAGGCGAGCGTGGCTAGCATTCCCGAGATCAATGATGCCCGCGATGTGTTCAGCCAGATTTCGCCCTCGTACGACATCGTGCGGAGCGCTCAGCCAGAACGGGTGCATGAGCCCGGGTATTACGGCCTGCCGATTCTGAAGCGGCCTTTCTGGAAATGGGAGATTGCTCTCTACTTCTTCTTCGAAGGCGTAAGCGCGGGCACGTCTGTGCTCTGCTCCGTACTGCGTGCGACGAGGGGCCGGCGGCATCGCGAGATGATTCGCGCCGGCCGCACGTTGTCATTCGCGACCATGCTGGTATGCCCGCCGCTCCTGATCGCCGACCTGGGCCGGCCGGAGCGCTTCCATCACATGCTGCGCATCTGGAAGAAGACCTCGCCGATGAACCACGGCGCATGGGCCCTCACGGGATACGGCCTGCTCAGCACGATTCAGCTGTGCCTGATCTGGCCGGCGTGGCGACTCCCGTTCGGAAAGCGCATCGTGCGGCTGCTGCAACGGCTCCTGCCGGAGAGCGTCGTCGATGTGCTGGGCATGCCGTTCGCGCTGACCATGATCAGCTATCCGGGAGTGCTGCTTTCGACGACGGCGAATCCTGTGTGGTCGCACACGCACTTTCTGGGGAGCCTGTTCGCCGCGAGTTCCATGAGTAACGGTGCGGCGGCGCTGGCGCTGCTGAGCGCCCGGTGCAAAGATGAGGATCTTCACCGGAGCATCGGCCGTTTTGAGGACGCGGCTACCACTGCAGAGGCGGCGGCGCTGGCGCTCTACCTGGGAACGGCGAAGAAGGCGGCGCGACCTCTTTTCAAAGGAAAGCAGTCCGGGCTGTTTCTGATCGGCGCTATCGGACTGGGAATCGTGGCTCCGGCGCTTCTACGCCGGGCGCGTTCGCCTGTTCTTCGATCGGTGGTGGCGCCGCTGCTCAGCCTGGCGGGTGGGGCGGCGCTGAAGTGGGCCATTACCTACGCCGGCCAGGAGTCCGCGATGGACGTGGAACTGGCCAACCACAACGCGCCCATGATCGAGGGTCAAGCCCAGACAAGAGCCTGATCCTGGGCCAGTTTCCGTCTCGAGCAACGCTCCAGGTTGAGAAAAACGGCCCGCTCGGCGGCCGTGCGAGCGAATAGTTGTTGCAACGAATATCCTGATGCCGCATCCAACGTGCAGAAAGGAGACACCCCACCCCATGGCAACTGCCACCTCTACCCCCTCTTCCACCATCACCTGGAAACTTGACCCCGCGCACTCGGCCGCCGAGTTCAAAGTGCGGCACATGATGATCTCCAACGTGAAGGGCAGCTTCTCTGGTCTCACCGGAACCCTCACCGAGCACACGGTTGATTCGTCGCTCTCCACCATCGAGGCCGCCGTTCCCCTGGCCAGCATCAGCACCGGAGACCCGCAGCGCGATGGACACCTGAAGAGCGCCGACTTCTTCGACGCAGATAAGTATCCGGAGATGACCTTCAAGTCCACCCGGGTCGAAAAGAAGGGCGCTGAGGAGTACGCGGTCACCGGCGACCTGACCATCCATGGCGTCACCAAGCCGGTGACCTTCGCCGTGGAAGGGCCGACCGCGCCCGGCAAGGATCCCTGGGGCAATACCCGGATCGGCATTTCAGCAACTGCAAAGATCAACCGCAAGGACTTCGGCCTAAATTGGAATGCTGCTCTTGAGACGGGCGGCTTCCTGGTCGGGGAAGACGTGCAGATCAGCATCGAAGCCCAGTTCATTAAGGGATAACGACGCCTGTTTTTGCCCCAGGCGGCAATCAGGATTCGGCGCAAAAGCGCCGGCGATGGTATTTCCCCCGGCACAAGGAGTTCAGGGGCCGGTCAAGCAATGCGGCTGAATCGGCCCCTGAGAACGCGCTGCCAACGCCCCTCGCAGGCCATCCATCGCCCAGATAGTCGTTGCAACGAATACTCAGCTCGCGAATCAAATAGGTATCAGAACTGCAAAGATCAGGACAGGTTGTGCGGTTCAGGGAGGTTATCCATGTCTCTTCGCCCGGTGAAAGAGATTCTGCAAACCAAGGCCACGCTTGAAGGGGCCGGCGTGAAGCTGCAACGCGCTTTCGGCTTCGGCAAAACCAAGGAGTTCGACCCATTCCTGCTGCTCGATGACTTCCGCAATGAGAATCCCAGCGACTACCTCGCCGGATTTCCGTGGCACCCGCACCGCGGCATCGAGACCATCACCTATGTGCTGGCGGGCGAGGTGGCGCATGGAGACTCTTTGGGCAACAAGGGCCGGATGACGGCAGGGGACGTGCAGTGGATGACCGCCGGGAGCGGCATCCTGCACCAGGAGATGCCGAAGGGTGACGCGAACGGCCGCATGCATGGGTTTCAGTTGTGGGCGAACCTGCCCGCTTCACTGAAGATGACGGACCCGCGCTACCAGGACATCCCGTCCAGCGCCATCCCCGAGGTGACTGAGGATGACGGCACGCACGCTCGCATTCTGTGCGGCGAGTTCTGGGGCAAAAAGGGTCCCGTGGAGGGAGTTGCCGCCGACCCGCGCTACGTGGATATCTCGGTTCCTCCCGGCAAGAAGAAGCGGATCCAGGTGGAGACGACGCGAAACGCCTTCGCTTACGTCTTTGCGGGGGCGGGAACCTTCCGCGATGCTTCCGATCCGAAGGCGGTGCTTACGGAGAGCGGCGTGGATCCGAACGCTGCTCCGGTGTACGACGCGAAGAACCATTCGCTCGTTCTGTTTGACCGAGGCGACGAGATTGTGGTGCAGGCCGGCCCGGAAGGCATTCGTTTTCTTCTCGTCTCGGGGAAGCCGCTTGAGGAGCCTGTGGCCTGGTACGGTCCCATTGTGATGAACACCCAGGAAGAGCTGCAGCACGCCATGCGAGAGCTGCAGACGGGTAAGTTCATCAAGAAGTCAGGGAGCGGCGCCCGAGGCTAAACTCCTGCGGTACCCCACGGCGCTGCCGCGTTGCAGCGCCGTTTTCTTTTTCGGTTCGAGACGGCTCTCTGAAGGGCCGGGCGCCTGATTGGAGCTCGGCTACTGGTTTCATTGCCTGTTGAAGTGCGGGCTGTGCGAGCTGCGCGTCGCTGCGCGCTGCTGCCATACAATGCTGATAAGCGGGGGCCTGTAGCTCAACGGTTAGAGCAGGGGACTCATAATCCCTTGGTTGGGGGTTCAAATCCCTCCGGGCCCACCACCGGCGGCTTGCTGCATTCTTCTCGATGCGGAAGAGTGTCAGGAGCGCCCGGGGCGCTCCTGATCCTCTCGGGACACGTCTCCGGGTTACGGCTGCTGGACGAGTTGGAACTCCTGATTCGTGTTACCGGCCTGGCACTGCCATTGCCACATTTGCTGGCCCTGCGAGGTCGATCCGGTGTTGTCAAGGCAGAGCCCGCTGTTCAGGTTCTTGAAGGTCCACAGTCCGCTGCCGAGATAGGTGGCTTGCCATTGTTGATTGCGTTGTCCGCTGAGGTAGGTCCAGAGATCGACATTTGTTCCATTCGACGTACCGAAGTTGTAGTCGTCCCACACCAGTGAAGTGGCGTTGCGATTGAAGACATCGTAGTAACCGCTGGTTGCCGCCGGCCGAAATTGCCATTCCTGGTTGTACTTTCCACTTGCGCACGGCCACTGAATGAGGGCTGTGCCGGGGGTGGTGGAGTTGCCATTGTCGTCGGCGCACATGCCGCTGGTCTTGTTGATGACCTGGTACCAGGCGCTGGTGTTGATGGTGCCGCCCGTGGAGCCCTGAGCGACAAACGTGGTGATGCTCTGGGGCGGCAGATAGCCGGTGAAGGTGGAGTTGTTCGCGGTGTACACGGTGGCGAGCTGCTGCATGAACAGCGCTGATGCCGAAGTCTGATACGGAGTGAGTGACCCGATCGATTGGTTCTGAATGGTGAACGGCTGGTTCACTCCCGATGTGCCCATGTTGAGGGCGACGATGACATAGCTGCCGTTCCCCTTGTAAGCGGTGACGTAGACGTTGCTGCTGGGGTTGTAGGTGGCGTTGGATCGCACATAGCCAGGGCGGATAAACCGCGCATATTGCGCGAGGGCCCACCCGGCTGGTTTGACATTGCCGTTGGCGTCAATGAGGCCGATGTAGGAGTTCTGTGACGGCAGGTCAGTGAGCCACCACCACACGTACATACTGTAGTTGGCCACGGACATGGAGTCGTTGATCTCCTTGGCGACTGCGAGGGCATTACCGATGCCGCTGCCGTCAATGTAGTGCTCGGTCATCCACACCTGCTTGCCATGATTGAATGCGTTGGTGTAGTACGAGGGCGAAACGCCATAGAGATGGCCGGCGACGGCGCCGATGTGCCCAACGGCATTGCCGTCATTGACTGCAGGATCGGAGTAGCTCGTGGTGAAGCTCTCCGACTCGGGCATATAGAGGGGTACGGACAGCGCAGATGAATTGTTGGCCACCCATGTATCCATCTGCGCGCCGGTCCAGAAGCACGATTCATAGGTCACGTTGGCATCGGGTTCGTTCTGCATCGAGATGGCATAGAGCGAAGCGCCGTTGCTGGACATGTAGTTGACGAAGCTCTGCAGGTAACCGGCATACGCTCCATATTGCGACGTGCTCAGGCTGCCGCCGACGGTGCTGCCGTTGGTCTTCATGGAGGCGGGGGGTGTCCACGGCGTAGCAATCACCACCGCGCCGTGGCTCTTTGCCAGCTTTGCGTTGGAGAGTTCGGTGCCCCAGTTAGACTGGCCGCCCGGATCAATGCGGACGCGGAGGACAGATAGACCGAGATGCCCAGGCCCGTTGTCGTAAAGCGTAGTCATCTGTGAACTGTTGAGCGAGAGCCACGCGCTCGCCCCGCCGAATCCAGCGATCGTCTGCTGGGAGGGGCCGAAATCAACGACGGCCGTGCCCTGAGCCGAGGTGGCGCAGGGACACGCGATGCCGGCAGCGATGGCTGCCAGTGCGACGGAGAAGATGTGTTTCATGGAGTTAGCCTCTTGGTAGAAGTGGCCAAAGGCAGACTGGCAGGAAGGCAGGCTTTCAGGGGCGGTCTTGTGTTGCGGCATTTGTTCCAATGTTGCAGGAGCTATTGCGTGGAGCGTTGTATTTGACCTTTCCGACGGGGCATTGCGCCCTTAGAGCGGACTCGAATATAGATTAGCACCCGTGGGCATCAATCAATACTTAGTGAATCAGAGCAAGCCAAACTCACGGGCGCGCGACCGAGCTGGGGTTCCTCTTCCGTCGACTTCCTCGGTCAAAACTAGAACGAGACTGTGTATGGATGGTTTGGCTCAAGGCGTACTCTCCATACGCCATCGGATTCAGTGATAGGAACGGTGCGACCCGCCACTTGAATGCGTGTGATGCGCTGGCCATGGGGCGGGCGAAGTTGGAACTCGCCGGCGGTGCCCGGCATTAATGTGGCGACCACCGCGTGCCGGTCCTTCCAGGTCAAATCCACGGTTACGTCGCCGCGTGCACGTAGCCCCCGGAAGCGGCCATCCGGCCATGCCGAGGGCAGAGCCGGAAGCAGCGCGATCACCCCTGAGTGACTCTGCAACAGCATTTCGGCGATGGCCGAGGTTCCGCCGAAGTTGGCATCGATCTGAAAGAAGCGGCGGTTGGCGTTGAGCAGGCTTTCAGACGAAGTGGCGAGGAGATTCTGAATGTGCTGATACGCATGGTCGCCATCTTCGAGCCGCGCCCACAGGTTCGCGTACCATGCAGACGGCCATCCGCTCTTGCCACCACCGTTCTGCTCTCTGCGCTCGAGCGAGATGCGTGCCGCGGCAGCCAGGACCGGGGTGCCGCGCAGGGTTATCTCGTCGGACGGGAACAGCGCGAACAGATGCGAAACATGGCTCATGCCAGGAGTGGGCTCGTCGTAGTCTTCGCTCCATTCCTGCAACTGGCCCAGCTTGCCCACCTTGAGATCGGGAATACGCCTGAGAGTGTCTTCCAACTGCGCTCGATAGGCGGGGTCGACGCCCAGAATCTGCGCGGCGCTCATGGTCGCGTGGAACAGCGTGTAGATCATCTCGTAATCCATGCTGGCGCCCACGGTCTGACGGCCAATGGTTCCGTCCGCCATGCGGTAACTGTTTTCCGGCGAGTAGGAGGGATTCGTGACCCGGTGGCCCTTGGCGTCGTCGACCAGGTAGTCGAGTAGAAACTGCGAGGCTTCCTTCATGACGGGATACGCTTCGTTTTGCAGGAAGGTGCGGTCGAGCCCGAACTGATAGTGCTCCCAGAAGTGGAGCGCCATCCACGCGCCCCCCATCGGCCAGATTCCGCAATACGCGTAGTCGACGGGCGCCGTATCCTGCCAGGCATCCAGGTTGTGATGGAACACGAAGCCGCGCGCGCCGTACATCTCCTTCGCGGTACGGCGGCCACTGGCAAGATTCGCTTTGACCAGGTCGAAGAACGGCCCGGTAGTCTCGGGCAAATTGCCGACCTCGGCCGGCCAGTAATTCATCTCGATGTTGATGTTGGTGGTGTATTTGCTGTCCCACGGGGGCGCCATGCTCTCGTTCCAGATGCCTTGGAGATTGGCCGCCATCGTACCTGGGCGGCTGCTTCCCATGAGCAGGTAACGGCCAAACTGGAAGTAAAGCGCGGCCAGGCCGGGATCATCTTTGCCCTCCCGGACCCGGGCCAACCGCTCGTCGATGGGGAACATATCTCTGGAAGAATCCCCGGAAGGCGGCGTCAGTTCAAGGTCGGTCCGGCGGAAGAGTGTTTCGTGGTCCTTCAGGTGAGCGGCTTTGAGGACTGCATAGGGCTTCATGGCCCCGGAGAGATACTGAGCGCAATCCACAGCGGGGTCGCCTCCGCGATAATTTGTGGCCGCCACTACAAGCAGAGTCACGGCATCGGCGTTGGACACCGCTACATCACTGGCCGTAGCCGCCACATGGCCACCCTCACTGATCGCGCGCAATTCGGCGCGGAACTTCACGCCCCTGAATTCGAGTTGGTCCTTCTCGGCTTTGAGCTTGTCGCCGGTAAGGTTGGGCGTGATCCAGAAATCGGTGTGCGCGATGGCCTCCCCTTCGAGGATGATGCGGTCCGGGGGCGCCACGGTGATTGTGCCGTCCTGGGAGCGTGACAGGGAGGCGTGAAACGACAGCAGGCCAGGCTTGTCGCAGGTCATGTGGACCACCAGCACCTGATCGGGCGCGGACGAAAACACTTCGCGCGTACAGGCCGTGTCTCCAATGCGATAGGTCACTCGCACAACGCCGGTAGCCAGGTTCAACTCGCGACGATAGCCGGTTGGGTTATCGTGGCCCGTGAATGCGATGTTCAAATCGCCCAGCGGCTGATAGGGCGGCTGGCGATTGGGAATGCCCATCATCGTCCGCTCTTCCAGCGCTTCCGCCTCGCGGGGTTTTCCGGCGAAGAGCAGGCGGCGAACTTCGGGGAGAGCCTTGAGCGCTGCCGGATTCAGGCGGTCGCGCTTCTCGCCATTCCAGATGGTATCTTCGTTCAACTGAATGTGCTCTTGGGCAACGCCGCCGTACACCATACCACCCAACCTGCCGTTTCCGATGGGCAGCGCGTCGCCCCACCTTTGTGCCGGATGCGAATACCAAAGCACCGGATCAGCCGCGGAAGCCGGACCGGCCAGGGCCAAAAGCAGAAACGAATTCAGAAGGAGATTGCGCATAGAGTGCCTTGCACCTGGATCCTTACAGTGGGCGATCGCGAAGAGCCGCGCAGCAACTAAATCCGCGGGACAGGATAGGCCCATTCGATGGGCTCGTGGGTGGCTAGCTTGAGACGGACGGTTAGCGGTCTTCCTTCCGGGAGATGCAGATCGACGGTAGTCCCACCGGTTGCGTGAGGTGCAGTGAGCACGCCCGCGGGCGCACTGATGTTTTTGATTCCATAACGAGCGATCAACGTGACTTCTTGCTTCCGGTACGAATTGACGGTCAACTCCACGGACCGGTCTTCCATGTTCCACGCCAGTTTTTCGATCCGAGCAAAGGTCCGGGAAAGCATCCCGCAAATCGATCCGCTCGCCAGGCCAGGTGGAAGGGCGGGCAGCACCTCAATCAGGCCTGGACGGGAGTAGAGCAGCATCTCCATGATGATGGTGGGAACTCCACCCTGCGCGTCCGGCATGGGAAACGCCCAGGGATCATGAGAGGCGCGCAGCGTTGCGGCAAAGTAGCCTTGCTCGATCAATTGCCGCAGTTCGGTATCCACCATGTAGCAATCTTTGAGCCGCGCCCCGGCCAGTGCGCGATGGCACCGGCCGTGAGCGGCGAGTCTCTCCGGCACGCGCTTTCGATTGGCGATCATGGCGGCCAAGGCCAGCTCGGGGGTACGGTCCGGATCGATGTCATCCCCGGGCCAAACCCCGTAAAGATGCGAGACATGGCGATGAGAGTACCGCTCATCAAGTGTGGGCCAGGCCCACTCCTTCAAGGTCCCATCCGGCTCCAACAGGTACGGCGGCAGTTTCGCCAGCATCGCCTTCCACTTAGAGATACTGTCTGTCTCCGCTCCCAGCGTTTCGCAGGCCTGAATCAGATTGGTGAGAACTTCGCGGCACACGGCGATGTCCATTGAAGCATTGATGACCAGCATGGCCGAAGGGCTGGTGTTCGCAGGATTGTTCTCCGGCGAAAACGAGGGAGCGAATATGTACTTGCCGTCCTTTCCAGTGACCGTGAGGAAGTCCTCGTAGAACTCTGCTAACTCCTTGTATGCGGGGACCACTCGGTTGCGGAGGAAGTCAAGATCGCCCGTGGTCAGATAGTGGTCCCAGAACGGGCGGATGCACCAGCCGCCTGCAGACAGCCAGTAAGGATGCGGCCAGATTTCGCCGGTGGAAGCGGCGCTTGAGTAATGGAAGTCCACACCGATGCCTTTATCGGGCCAAAGGGAATAGTGCGTGCCGCGCATTCCGAAGATGTTTTTGGCGTTGACCCGGAAATCGGGTGCGAGGCTCTCCATCCAGTTGAAGTATGCATTCATTCCCTCTCGCAGATCGGCCTGGGGGCCTGGCGATATCTGCAGGTTGATGTTGGCGTTTGTCTCCGCCACCATGCTGCAGTATTTTCCGCTGGTGTAGATGAACCAGTAGAGGCCCATCTGGAAGATTTTTTCCAGCAGCGCAGGGGAAAAGCCGGCACGCGTTCGTTGGTCGTCGAATAGTTCCTCGGTCGACATGCCGTGTTGGGACGCGCCGCCAAAGTCAACTGTGACGCGACCAAACGACTGCGATTGAACACTTCGGTGGCGCTGCAGCAGGAGGGCATAGTCCGGGGCAAGCGCATCGACTTCGTCGCGCAGAGTCTGCACCTTCTCATCGCTGTATTCTGCGAACCATTCGATGCGGGTAAGCAGCAGCAGGGACGATGCATTCTCGACGACCAACGTGTCGCCATCCATGCGCGCCGAACCGCCATTGCGAATCACGCGGACCACGCCGGCGTAGCCGCTGTTGTCGGTCGAGGGATCCAGGCGGCACTTGTAAATGAGCTGCTGCTCGTTGAAGTCCCGCTGGACCTCGCTCGATCCGCTGCCGGAGGGGGCTCGCTTCATGCCGTTTCCCGGGCGCATGCTCCCAGACGTCTCAACCAGGATCCGCGTGCTTATCGATTGCCCGGCCGGGGCGGTCAGCAATTGAACCACTACATTATCGGGCCGGGATACAAATGCCTGACGCATCCAGTCGCCGCGCTCATCGCTCCAGTAGACGCTCACTTCGCCTGTTTCGAAGTTCACGGTGCGAAGGTAGTTGGTCACCGAGGCGGAGCGAGGCGAGTCGAGATGCATTAGGAATGCCGGGATGGTGGGGTGCGGCCACGTATTCCTCTTCACTGGCCCCTTATCCATCTCCTGAAACGCGAACTCGATGGCTTCCTGGTATTTTCCGTCCAGCACCATCTGCCGCACCTGGGGAAAGATGTGTGCGACGTCCGGAGCTTCGAAGGGCCTCTTCCATGGCATGAGCAGGCTTTCGTGATGAAAGAGAATCTGTTCCGCGTATGGATCGCAGGCCACCTCGATCACCATTGGCCCGTTCCCGGAGGTAAGACCCTGGCTGGCCGAGCGGCCCGGTTCACGGCTGCAAAATCCCAGGCGCGGTACGAAGTTTCGCTTATGACGTTCCGTGAGGGACATGGGCGCAATCAGGACATCGCCCGCTCCGCGCAATTCCCTCACGGCTAGCGTCTTGGGCAGCGATGCTTCAGAACCGATTGCGCGCGGTTGCGGCGATGCGTGATTCGTAAGGGCATCCTGGGTGTTCGTATCGAAGTCTGCGAGCGGCGCAGCCAGACCTGGCACTCTTACCAGCCCTGCCGCAAGAGCGCCTTGTTTCAGAAATTCTCGACGTTTCATCCTGCCTCTCCACTCAGCCGCCAACCGTCCGATCAGGCGTGGGGCTCGCTACTTCGACAATCCAATCTTCGTCTATTCAGGCATGTGGAATTCCCTTCGTTGCAAGCTAAGGAAATCCCGGCCAATCATAAACGTAGTTTCAAAGGATCGACTGATTGCCTGGGCATAAATTTTCGCGATGAGGAAGTTGCACCGGGGTTGAATTCAATGGCCAAGGGTCTGCCCAAGCTGTTGGCGAATGCAGAAGAATCCAAATTGGCCTGGCTACCATTTATGACATGCCCGAGGTGCGGTGATCAGAGGAAGGGAAGTACAGTAGTGGCATAGGCCTCATTTCGAAAGATGGGCTAAATCACGGACGCTCTGCTACTTAGGTTTACCCTCCGTTACGCTCGTATTTTATGCATTATCATAGACTTACATCAACCGACCGGACCCAGAGACCCTTTGGTTGGGTTCGCCGGGCCCACGCCGGCAGCATCCTTGCATCTTCCTCACCATGGAGACACGTCTCGACGCAATCCTGACGACCACCCGGGCTACGATAGCTGCAGCGCGCGGGCGCGTGTCCACAACTGAACTGGAGAAACTTGCGGGTCGACATTCGCCACGCGGCTGGGCGAAGGCGCTGCGGCAACGGTCTGCAACCGGTCCGGCCGTGATCGCCGAAATCAAAAAGGCTTCTCCCTCAAAGGGCCTGATCCGCGCGGACTTCGACGTGGAATGGATTGCGCTGCGTTATGAAACGGGGGGCGCCGCGGCGCTTTCCGTATTGACGGATGAGCCCTACTTCCAGGGCGGGTTGCGCAACCTCGAGATTGCGTCTGCGGCGGTGACCCTTCCCTGCTTGCGCAAGGACTTCACGATCGATGAGTATCAGATCGTTGAGGCACGCGCGCATTGCGCGGACGCGATCCTTTTGATTGCGGCGGCGCTGACCGATCCCGAGATGCGGCGTTTCTCGACGGCAGCGCATGAGTTGGAACTCGATGTCCTGGTCGAGGTGCATACGGCTGAGGAACTCGATCGCGTGCTGAACGCGCTCGGCGAATCCGGGGCCGATGCGATCGGGGTCAATAATCGCGATCTGAAGACCTTCCACGTGCGCATGGAGACGTCGCTGGACCTGGTGGAGCAGATTCCGTCGGGCGTGGTGCGGGTCGCCGAAAGCGGGATTGCGACCGGTGAAGATGTCGCGCGGCTTCGGGCGGCGGGGTTCGATGCCTTCCTGATTGGGGAGGGCCTGATGCGTCATGCGGACCCGGGGGTGGCCCTCCAGGAGTTGCTGGCGGGAGCAGTCGCGGAGCGATAAGCATGTGGGTCAAGATCTGCGGAAACACCTCCCTTGAGGATGCCGTTCTGGCCGCGAATGCGGGGGCGGATGCCCTCGGTTTTGTGTTTGCGACCAGTCCACGCCGCGTGAGCCCAGAGCAGGTGAGCGCCATTGTGGCTGATCTGCCTGCGTCTGTCGAGAAGATTGGAGTATTCGTCGAAGACCCTGCGGAGACGATCGTACGCACCATCCGGACCTGCGGTCTGACGGGCGTGCAGTTGCACTCTCTTGCCGGAGCGGAGGTCCCAGCAACGTTGCGCGCGGAGTTCGGCACCTCGTTTCGGATTTTGCGCGTGGTGCACTTCGGGCCGGATGCCGCAGAGCGCGCCCGCGCCTACGCAGCGGATCCAAATGTTGACGGCGTCCTGGTGGATTCCCGGACCGCTACTGCCGTGGGCGGCACCGGAATCGCTTTCGATTGGGAGAGCGCTCGCCACACGGTGTTCAGCGACGGAAAGGGAAAGCCGATGATTGTTGCGGGCGGCCTGAATCCGGAGAACGTGACAGCAGCCATCGCCGCGCTGCAGCCGTGGGGCGTCGACGTGGTCTCGGGTGTGGAAGCGGCGCCGGGCCGTAAAGACGCGGCAAAGGTGAGGGCCTTTGTGACGAGGGCGCGTGCGGGTGCTCATTCTGATTCTGATTTAGAACACATCTGACCTCTGGAGCCGAACGCAATGAGAAGGTTGATTCTGACTGGCACCCCCGGCGCCGGAAAAACCACCCTTCTGCGCGCGCTCGAACTACAAGGATTCGGCGTTGTGGAGGAAGCAGCGACCGATCTGATCGCGCTTGAGCAAGCGCGCGGAGTCGCGATGCCGTGGCAAACACGCGGCTTTCTCGACAGCATCGTTCAGCTGCAGCGGCTGCGCGAAACGCGCTCCGCTGGGTGGCCCGAACCGGTCCAGTTCCACGATCGATCGGCGGTGTGCACTCTGGCTCTGGCGCGCTACCTGGGATTTGCCGTCACGGCGGACCTGGACAAAGAGCTGCGAGAGCATCCGGGAGGAGCGGATCTTCGACCGGCGGGTCTTTTTTGTGGAGCATCTCGGGTTTGTGGCTCCCACCGAAGTCCGAAGAATCACCTTCGAGGAATCGCTGCGATTCGAACGGATACACGAGGAGACTTACCGCGAACTGGACTACGAGCTGGTACGGGTTGAGCCAGGTCCCGTAGAGCAGCGGCTGGAGACCATCCTGCGGACGGTGGAGGGCGGCTAGTACACTGAAGAGTTCCCCCTCTTCGGGCGGGCGATGCGCAGGAGGCCGCATGGCATCGATCATTCTCCCATCTGCACCCTCGGAGTCGCGACCGGGGCGGTTCGGCATCTACGGCGGACGGTATGTGCCCGAGACGCTGATGGCCGCGCTCACCGAGCTGGAACGCGAGTACGAACTCTCGAAGGCAGATGCGGCCTTTCAGGCGGAGTTGAATGCGCTGCTGAAAGACTACGCGGGGCGGCCGACGCCTCTGTACTTTGCCAAGAGGCTGACTGAGCATCTGGGCGGCGCGAAGATCTACCTGAAGCGCGAAGACCTTCTGCACACCGGAGCGCACAAGATTAACAATGCGCTGGGGCAGGGGCTGTTGGCCAAGCGCATGGGCAAGCAGCGCATTATCGCCGAGACGGGTGCGGGACAGCACGGAGTTGCAACCGCCACCACCTGCGCGCTTTTGGGCCTGGAATGCGTGATCTACATGGGCGAGGTGGACATGGCGCGGCAGGAGCTGAATGTGCTCCGCATGCGTCTGCTCGGCGCAGAAGTGCGCGGGGTCTCGTCCGGTTCGAAGACGCTGAAGGACGCGATCAGCGAGGCCATGCGCGACTGGGTCACGAACGTGCGCACCACGTACTACATTCTGGGGAGCGCGCTGGGAGCGCATCCCTACCCGACGATCGTGCGCGATTACCAGCGCTGCATCAGCCGCGAGATGAAGGAACAGATCCTGGAGAAAGAGGGACGGTTGCCCAACGCGGTGATCGCTTGCGTGGGCGGCGGATCCAATGCCATCGGCGCCTTCTACGAGTTCATTGGCGATCGCGATGTCCGGTTGATTGGGGTGGAAGCTGGCGGACGCGGCACCGCCCTGGGCGAGCATGCGGCGCGTTTTGCAGGCGGCGTTCCCGGCGTGCTGCAGGGGACCTTCTCCTATGTGCTGCAGGATGAGAATGGGCAGATAGCCCTCACGCATTCCGTTTCCGCGGGGCTCGATTACGCGTCGATCGGGCCGGAGCACGCAGCGCTGCACGATTCAGGAAGGGCGGAGTACACGGCTCAGGATGACGCGGCTGCCCTGAACGCGGTGGTGAAGCTGGCGCGGACGGAGGGAATACTGCCGGCTCTGGAGAGTGCCCATGCAATCGCCGAAGCCATGCGCGTGGCTCCCAAGATGACGCCCCGTGACATACTGATAGTCAATCTCTCGGGACGCGGCGACAAGGACATGGGCATTCTGGCCCAGGAGCTGAAGCTCGGGACTACAGATCAAAGGGACTAAGCGCGCCGATGCCACTAAGTTTCCATCACAAGCCGGGCCTGGTCGTCTATCTAACGGCGGGCGACCCTTCGCTCGAGGCAACGACCGCCATTGCGATCGCGGCCATCGATGCCGGGGCGGATGTGATCGAGTTAGGAGTGCCCTTCAGCGATCCGCTGGCCGATGGCCCGGTGATCCAGCGCGCGAGCGAGAGGGCGGTGGCGCGAGGGACGAAGCTAAGCGACGTGCTCGCGGTGGCGCGCGCGATTCGCTCCGCACGGCCCGAAGCGGGGCTCGTTGTCTTTACCTATTTGAATCCGATTCTGCGTTACGGCCTGACGCGCTTCGCAGACGATGCAAAGGCCGGAGGCGCGGACGGCGTCCTGGTTACGGATCTCATTGTCGAAGAGGCCGGCGACTATCTGCGCGAGATGGATCGCGTGGGGCTTGCGCCCGTGTTTCTGGCGGCGCCCACCAGCCCGGACGAGCGACTGGAAGCAATCGCTGCGCACTGCAAGGGATTCATCTACGCGATCTCTCGTACGGGGATCACCGGGAAACAGAGTGCGATGACTGCGGATGCGGCGGCGCTGGTAGCGCGTATCCGGCGATGGAGCACGCTGCCGGTGGCCGTGGGATTCGGAATCTCCAACGCGCAGCACGTGGCGCAGGTGGCGGAGATCGCCGATGGAGCGGTGATCGGCAGCGCGATTGTGGAGTTGATTGAACGCGCAACTCCCGAGACGGCCGCCGAGGACGTAGCCCGATTCATCAAAGGCCTTCAGCTATTAGCGGTGAGCTCCTAGCTTTTCCTGCTTCTCCGCTGAAGAGGCACTCGCGATCGGAATTGTCAGGCTCGGGAGCCATTGGCGAACAGCTAACGGCTAGGAGCTAATAGCTGTTTTCAACGAGGTTCGAATGACGCTGGAAGAATTGCG
Source organism: Acidobacteria bacterium AB60 (assembly GCA_008682415.1). GTDB lineage: Bacteria > Acidobacteriota > Terriglobia > Terriglobales > Acidobacteriaceae > Telmatobacter. The sequence goes on from VANK01000002.1 coordinate 475,358, forward strand.
GCAACGCATTGATGTTCTGGATCGCCAGCTTGTGGAGCTGTTGAACGAGCGGGCGCGGGCTGCGCAGATGATCGGACACCTGAAGGCGGCGACCTCGCTGCCGGTGTACGAACCGGGTCGCGAAAAGGTGATCTACACCAACGTCCGCGAGGCCAATAAGGGCCCGCTGCCGGATATCGAACTGACCCACATCTACGAGCGGATCATCGATGTGATGCGCGCCTTGCAGCGCAACGAACTGGCATCGGAGCGGCATGCGCAGGAGATGGCGCAGCTGCGGGGACACAGGGCGGCGTCGCCCGAGACTGGAAAGACGGAATGATCGTAGCAATGCTGGAGAAGGCGACCGAGGAAGAGATTGATGCGGTGATCGACGCGATGGTGGAGGCCGGCGTCGGCGTGCATCGCACTACGGGACAAATGCAAACCATCCTGGCCGGCGTGGGCCCCACCGCGTCTGTGGACCTGGCCAAGTTCGAAGTCATGCCGGGCGTGATGCACGTGCACCGCATCAGCTCCCCGTACAAGCTGGCCGGGCGCAACTGGCGGCCGGAGGGCACCGTCGTCAAGTTCCGCAACGGCGTGACCGTGGGCGGCAAGCAGATGGTCATGATGGCGGGCCCGTGTTCCATTGAAGATCGCGAGCAGATCTTCGAGACGGCGCGCAGGGTCAAAGGAGCCGGCGGCAGCTTCCTGCGCGGTGGCGCCTTCAAGCCGCGTTCTTCGCCGTACGCCTTTCAGGGGCTCGGCATCCCCGGCCTCGAGCTGATGCGCGAAGCGGCCGAAGCACACGGGCTGCTGGTCGTGAGCGAGGTCATGGAGATCTCCCAGATCGAGCCGATGTTGCCCTTCGTCGACCTGTTCCAGGTGGGCGCGCGCAACATGCAGAACTTCAATCTGCTGCGCGAACTCGGCCTCATTCGCAAACCAGTGCTGCTCAAGCGCGGCATCGCCGCCACCATCGAAGAGATGCTGCTGGCCAGCGAGTACATCCTCACCGGCGGCAACTACGACGTCATCCTGTGCGAGCGCGGTATCCGCACCTACGAAACCGCCACGCGCAACACCATGGACATCTCCGCCATCCCGGTGGTGAAGAAACTCTCGCATCTGCCCATCGTTGGCGACCCCTCGCACGGCACCGGGCGGAGAGATATGGTCGCGGCGATGGCGCGCGCCTCTGTTGCGGCGGGCGCCGACGGGGTGATCGTTGAAGTCCACCCCAACGCCGACAAGGCCGCCAGCGACGCCGCGCAGACCCTCTATCCGGATCAGCTGGATCAGTTGATGGGAGAACTGCGGCTGATTGCCAACGCGGTGGGGAGGAGCTTTTGAAGCGGAGTTAGCGGCGCCGGCGGGTGAGCGCGGCTAGTCGCGACGACCTCTGGCAGGTGTGTGTGGTGGGCACCGCTGTACCGCTTTACCATGACTGCTCGGAGCCAACGACTACACTGCTCAGCCAGCTCTGCTAACGCGCGCGTCTAACTCCGCTAACACAGCTATCTCCGCTACACTTGATCCAATGATCAACCGCATCGCCATCCTGGGCACTGGCCTGCTGGGCACATCCGTGGGCCTCGCCCTGCGTGCCGCGGGATATCGCGGCGCGATCATCGGCTGGAATCGAGGTGCGGAGGGCGCACAAACCGCCCTGAAGATGGGCGCAATCGACGCGGTCGCCAATGATCCCATCGAAGCCGCGCGGCAGAGCGACGTCACGCTCCTCTCCGTCCCCATCTACGCCACCCTCGACCTGATGCAGCAACTCTCCGGCGTCCTCGGTTGTGAACATCTGGTCACGGACGTGGGCAGCACCAAGGGCCAGATCACCGAAGCCGCCGGCCGTCTCTTCAACACGCCGGAACGTGCAGCATTTCTCCCCGGCCATCCCATGGCTGGCAAAGAGCGCGGCGGCGCGGAACTCGGCGACGCCACCCTCTTCAAAGGCGCTGTCTGGCTCTTCACCGACGTTGCCACGTGGGAGCGTTCTTCCACGGCGTCGGCCCTCGTCAGAAGCTGGCGCGAATTCGTCACCGCCATGGGCTCGCGCGTCATCGACATTGATGCCACGCGGCACGACGAGATGGTCGCCTGGGTCAGCCATCTGCCTCAATTCATCGCCACCGCCTTGAGCGCTCTCTTGGAAGACGCAGTGGGCGAAGCGCCTGAGTTGCGCGACGTGGGCGGACGCGCCTTGCGGGAGATGACCCGCCTCGGGGCCAGTCCGTATTCGATGTGGCGCGATATCGCTCACACCAACACCGCGGCAATTGAGCGCGCCATCGCGGCGCTCGAACAGCGGCTTCAGCATATGCGGGAAAATCTGCGCACGCCCGAGCTGCGCGACGAGTTTGTCCGCGCCAACAAGTTCCGCGACCAGTTCTAGCCTGACAAGTTGCGCAACGAATGTGCGTCGTTAGACGGGCTCAGCCTGCCTGACGGGCTCGGCCTCGGCTACCGGATCGGTGACGGTGGGGTTGACGACCTGAAGGTTCTCCGCCCGCGCGGCATCGAGCAGGTGTTGCGATGCGGAAACGAAGATGATCTCTGTACCCTGGAACATGTCGCGCGCCACCAAAGCCGCGCCCAATTGCAGCGCATCCGGCCAGCGGAGCGCCCGCCGATCCAGCAATTGGCGCGCACACTCCAGAACCGCGGGATTCAGCGGCTCCTGAACCGTACGCGCCGACTCGAGCCGCAAAATCTCCAAGGCTGCCGCCGCGTCTTCCCGGCTGATGCCTCCGGCTCGTTCCCGGCGCCGGATCGCGGCGTAAACCTCAAGCGGTGTGGAGGCAGAAATGAGCTTGCGGTTGTCCTCGACGCTTTCCATCAGCTTGATCAAGGCATCGGTGCCCGGCTCGCGGACGAACAATTTCGCGAAAGCTGTAGCCTCGAGGAAGTAGCAACTCACAGAACCCCCCGTTCCTCTTCAAGAACTGCGGTCAATGTCTCGCCATTCACCGCCACGGGATGGAAGCGCTGGGCCTCCTCGGGAATGCCCGCCTCGGCTCGATTCAGCCGGATCGTCGTGGTGGGGTAAGCAGGTGTCTTGGGATTGGCAATCTTGCTGGTGAGCACAACTCCGCGCTGGATCGCCTCCGCGAGTATGGCCTGGCGCGACTCCGGATTCTGATTCCACCGGAACGACTTCCTCGGAAGGAACGAATCGCGGAACCACTTGAGGGCAATAAACGCATGGCCCCCGCGCTCGGCCTCGGCCAGCGCCCCGCACAACTCCTTCACCCGCGCGTCCAGATCTGCCGGATTCGCCGGGTCGTGCGCGTCATCCTCGTCATAACGGTGGTCGTGGCGGTCACTGCGTAGCGCGTTGCGCACGCTGCGGGTTTGGGGCTCATCCCCATCCACCCGTTCGAAATAGATCCGGACCTCATCCTCTTCCGGCGACCATGAGTCCGCCGATGCGTTCCGCCGCTTGCTCCGCCCGTTCTCGCTGCAAAGCTCTACAATAACCTGGTATCCGGGAGGCGCCAGGAATCGAAGCGCGCGCGCCAGCCCAGGATCCTGAGAATATGAAAGCTCGCTCAGGGCCTCTTCGATAATCTCTTCCGCATCTGGGATACTCATATTACTTACATCAATGCTGGCATGCGCAGCTTTTGTGGACTTCATACTTTCATCTCCGTCTACCGCTCAACTACTTCCGAATAGCGGTGCGCCCGACCAGGGCCTGGCGGCCAAACTTCGGCGCACGACATACTAAAATCTACGAGTCGGCCTTCCCACGAGCCGGACCCGCAGGTACTCCCCACCCAGGGGTGTGTAAATCAAGGCACCGGTGAATTTTCCATCACCGAAATGAAAAGTCCGATTGCTTGTTGAACATTACCAGAAAAAGAAAGGCTCTACTTATTCTTATGAAACTTCGACCCCACTCAGTGTAATCGAAGACGCGAAGAACGGCTCAGAAACTTTGCAGAATGAGGCAATTTTCGCAAAAAATCCCCTCTTGCCCCTGAGCATACAGCCCCCCGCGCGTTTGCTTCAGACAATGAACTTCGTACAATGAAAGTATGCGCCGTTGTCTGCCGCTGCCCCTGGTTTGGGGGGTGTTGTGTCTTTCTGCCTTGCTTCATGCCGATAGCCCGGCTTTTGACCTTGCCGGTCCGAAGGTCGATGTCCACGTCAAGCGCGGCGAGGTTAGCCTCCCCGTCAGCCAGGTTGCCAACTTACTGCCAGGCGACCGGATCTGGATCCATCCTGACCTGCCCGAGAGCCAGTCGGCGCACTTCGTCCTCGTCGTCGCCTTCCTTCGCGGAGCCACAAATCCCCCGCCTTTGGACTGGTTTACCCGCGTGGAGACCTGGACGCATGCGGCCCGGGAAGAAGGGGTCTTCGTCACCGTCCCCCAGGAGGCGCAACAGGCCCTGATCTTCCTTGCCCCCGAAACCGGAGGCGACTTCAGCACGTTGCGAAAAGCCGTCCATGATCGTCCCGGCGCCTTTGTCCGCGCCGCACAGGACCTCCAGGCGGCAAGCTGGGACCGGATGCGGCTCGACGCCTATCTCTCCGACGTGCGCCTTACCAGCCAGGTCGACCAGAAAGCTCTGAAAGAAAAGGCGGAGCTCTCCGCACGCTCCCTGGGCATCAAGCTTGATCAGCAGTGCTTTGACAAGCCTACGGACCAGCAGGCGCCTTGCCTTACGGCCCACACTGAGGGAATGGTCCTCGACGACGCCAACGTGCAGTCGGTCGTCTCCCAGATCACCACCGGCGCTGGGGGCGACCTGATGAATCAGCTGAGTTACTCGCAGATGGGCGGCGCTGGGCAGTTCAGTCCTTACATCGGTGCAATCGTTGACACTGCCAAGATCCTCTCTTCCCTCCACACCGCGCATTTCCAGTACATCCCCGCCCTCGCGCTTCCCTCCAAGGACACCCTGAACCTCCGCCTCAACGTCCCTCCTTCTTTCCGCGATCCCAAGTCGGTGGTGGTCGTGGCGCTTCCGCCGGTCGGCCCTTCCAAAGTCCCCCCCCTGCACCCGGCGAACAACACAGAGATTCAGTGCGCCCAGAAGCCCGGAATCGACTTCCCGGCCGAAGGCGCCCCCATGGTCTTCAGTACCGACCTGGCCCACGACCTGAAGCTGCACATTGAGTCTTCCAAGGGTGGGTTCGATGTGCCAGTCACCGCCGACTCGTCCAAGGGAGCTCTGGTACCGTCCGCCGCCATCCCGGACCTCCCCAATGGCGAGCTCACGGCGGTGCTCCACGGCAAGTGGGGCTTCGACGATTGGGAAGGCCCCCGCTTCCACCTCATCTCCGCAGGGTCCCAGAAATGGTCCGTAGCCGCCGACGATGAATCTGCCCTGATCGTCGGCCGGGACGACACCCTGCATATCCAGGGTGAAAGCACCGTCTGCGTCGCGGGTGTGGATCTTTCCGGCGCCACGCCTCTCAAGCTCCCCTGGAAGTCCCCCAAGCCGGATCTGCTCGAGGTGGCCGTTCCCATGAAACAGGCCTCCCCGGGGCCCCTTACCGTCGAGATCCATCAATATGGAGTACAAAGGCCGGATACCGTCAGTCTGAACGCCTACGCGGAGGCGGCGTCTCTCGACCGAATCTCCCTGAACGTCGGCGACAAGACGGCCACGCTGAAGGGCACGCGGCTCGATGAGGTGGCCAAGGCCACCTTGACCGACATCACCTGGACTCCCGACAAGCTGACCCGTGTCCAGGACTTCGATCAGCTGACCATGAGTACCGACGCGCCCACCAATGACCTGGAAACCGACTCGCATTACTCGGCGAGTGTCCTGCTGCGGGACGGCCGCCAACTGAAGGTCCCGGTTCATGTTGAGCCTCCGCGGCCGCAGGTGACTCTTCTGAGCAAGGGCGAGCAGGATGACAGCAGTCCGGCGACCTCCCCCGTGCACCTCGGCAGCGCGGACGATCTGCCCATCTCCGGCAAGATCGTCTTCTTCCTCAAATCCCTCATACCGCAGAAGTTCCCGCGCAATCAGAAGATCGAGGTGGCTGCCGCTGACGACAGCTTCAAAACCGTGCTCTCTCTGGCCGATGGCAGCCTCCTGCTGGAAGACTCGCGAACGGCTCTTGGCACGGTGGAACCCCTCGCGCGCTTCGGACCCTCCGCCTTTGGGCCCGTACGCGCCCGCGCTGTCTCCGCCGATGGCGTCGCCGGAGACTGGATGCCCCTGGGAACGCTTGTCCGGCTGCCGGGCTTCAAAGACCTGCACTGCCCTCACATTGCCGCGAAGGCCTGCATCCTCGGTGGAAACAATCTCTTTCTCGTTGAATCGGTCTCGGCATCCGCGGATTTCACCGATCCCATCGAGGTTCCGGCCGATTACACCGCCGCCCAGCTCGCAGTTCCGCATCCCGCCAACGGAACGCTCTACTTCAAGCTTCGCGACGATCCCGAGACCGTGCAGACCCTCAACCTGCCCGTAACCTTCATGCCGGGTTCGGCCGCAGCGGTTCCGTCTCCGGCGGCCGCCTCATCTCCGAGCCCTGCAGGAACTCCGGCGCCGGCGGCCTCGGTCCCCCCGGATCCCCCCGCCGCTAAGCCGGTTCCACAAACCTAGGTATCCGGCTTCAGAGTGGAGCCGCCATTCGCCGTCACGATGGCGAGGTCCCGGCCCTCCAGCGCCTTGAGAAACCGCCGCCTGTCCATCCGGTACTTGAAGGCTTTGCGCCCGTCGATGAAGACCACGGGAACTTCCTCATTGAATCGTCGACAGAGTTCGGGATCCGCGTCAATGTCGATCTCCCGCCACTGGAACCCGTGATGATCGGCCAGCGCCTGGGCTAACGTCTCCTTCACGATGTCGCAGAGGTGGCACCCTTTCCGGGAGTAGACGATGACGTCATGCATGGGCCCCATTCTAGTGCGGGGTATGGGTGACTGTTTGATTCCGCAGCGCATCGTCCCTTCGAAGCTTTTATCTGACAAAAAAGAAAAGCCAACTTTCCTTTCGAAGCCTGCATCCCATTTATCTATCATTCTGTCCCGGATCGGCCGTGTCGCTAGACCTCACTCCTACCTTCTTCGATCAACAAGATGTCGCGGCATGGAGCGGTCCTTCGGGGCGGTTGCTGCAGATCGCGGAGATCGCTCTGTCCTGTGCGCGAATGTGCGCCTGGGACTGGGACATGCTGGCGGGGGAGACCATCTATTTCGGCGACCCGCGGCCGATCTTCGGCTGCGTGCCTAGCGCCGACTATGAGCACGGCTTCCGAGCCATGGTGCATCCCGAAGATATCGCCGGACTGGAACCCAAGATCCAGCAGAGTTCGTCCCAACGATTCTATGAAGACGAGTTTCGAGTGGTTCATCCGGACGGGTCCGTTCGGTGGATCTACGCCCGGGGCCGATTCTTTCACGATGAAACCGGCGGGCCAGTGCGCCTCATTGGCGTCAACGTGGACGTAACCGAGCAGAAGTCTCGGGACATGGAGCTTGAAAAGGTGCGTTTGGCCGTTCAGGCGCAGCACGCCATGCTCGACACCATCGTCAACAACATTCCCGTGATGATCTGTTACATGCGGGAGCCAGGAAAGGTGCAATGGGCGAATCGGGCATGGCACGAAACGCTCGGCTGGTCTCCGCAGGATAACCACGGCGATACCGCGGCCCTGCTCTATCCCGACCCGGAAGAACTGGACAAGGTTCGAGAGTTCATCGCGCGGGCAGATGGCAAGCCGGGCGAGTTCAAAACCCGCACCAAGTCGGGCGAAATACTGGACACCAACTGGCTCAACGCCACATTGCCGGATGGAACCAATATCGGAATCGGCCGGGATGTGACCGCAGAAAAGAAAGCTGGCAGGGACCTGCGGGAGAGTGAACGGCGTTTCGAGGCGCTCAGCGATAACATTCCGCAGATCGCCTGGATCACCAATCCGGACGGCGAGACGCTATACCTCAACCGGCGTTGGTATGAATATACGGGGCAGTCGCCGGAGGTCGCGCTGGGTTACGGGTGGCGTGACATCATGCACCCCGAAGACCTGGAAACAAACGCCCCCTTGTGGGAGAAGGCGAATCGCGAAGGAACCGACTACGAGAACGAAATCCGCATGCGTGGCCACGACGGCGAGTACCGGTGGTTCCTCGTGCGCGCGATCCCAATCCGCAGAGAGGACGGCGCCATCGAGTACTGGTTCGGCACCAATACCGACATCACGGAGAAGAAACAGTCGCAGGAGGCCTTGATCCGCGCGGAAAAGCTGGCGTTCGCAGGGCGATTTGCCGCCACCGTAGCGCACGAGGTGAACAACCCCCTCACAGCAGTCACCAACATTCACTACATGCTTCTCTGCGAGAAGACGTTCCGGAAAACGTCCGCGGCTTCCTTAAGATCGCCGACACAGAGCTGCGGAGGGTGTCTCACATCCTCCGGCAGACGCTAGCTTTTTACCGCGAACATGCCCCCAAAGATCAGGTGCGGCTGCATACGTTGATGCAGGAGGTCCTGACGATCTTCGAAGGGCGCATCGAGAACCGTTCCATACGGCTCAAAATTGACATTCCGGAAGATCTCGCGTTCATAGGCTCCCCCGGAGAGATCCGGCAGGTCCTGTGCAATCTCGTGGCAAATGCCATCGATGCCGTTGCCCACAATGGCCTCATCGTGGTGAAGGGTCGCGCGGTCGGCCGCCGTACCGCCGGCGCCGCCATCCAACTGACCGTTGCCGACACAGGATGCGGCATTCCCCGGGAAGACCGTGCGCGCATCTTTGAGCCCTTCTTCACCTCAAAGCGAGGCGTGGGCACGGGTCTGGGACTGTGGGTAAGCAAACAGCTGGTTGAGCGCAATTGCGGGACCATCCGCGTGCGTTCGCGCGTAGGCACGGGGACCGCATTCTCTCTTCGATTTCCTACAGCGCCTTGTGGGGCCTAAAGAAGTCAGCCTTCCGCCGGCCCCCTCCTGGAATCCGTCCAAAAAAATCTCTCCTAGATGACAGTTTTCCTCGCCCGATTGCGCCTGAAGGGCATAAGGCACGACTCAGACTGCGCAAAACAGCCCGGCCGGGTCGATCTGCCATTCCCAATTGGAGGAGGTTGGCTCTATGAAAAGAAATCTCGGTATCCAGATCATGGGAGCATGTGCAGTCACCGCGGCCGTGATCATCGCGGCATCCACCGCTCCCACTCCTGTCGCCCACGCCCAGTCAGGCGGCGACTCACGCGTTGCTATCGGGATGGCCGCGGCGCCTTTCCCGCTCAACATGGCCCACAAAAATCCCGCCCTGGTCGGCCTGGGCAGTTACTTCGTCAACGTAGTCGGCGACTGCAACGGCTGTCACTCCGCCGGGCCACCGACCCAATACGTGAAGGGCGGCAACCCGTACATGAATCAGCCAAAACAGGTGAATCCGGCAACCTACCTCGGCGGAGGCAGGGACTTCGGAGCACTGATTCCCGGTTCAGCCCACATCATCTCTCGAAACCTCACGCCCGATGCGAGCGGACTTCCCGTCGGGGGAGACTCCTTCGACCACTTCATGCATACGATCCGCACCGGCATCGATCCCGACCATCTCCACCCACCCTGCACAGGAGCCCCGGATGCAACCTGCATTCCAGCGCCCTTCGACGGCAATCTGTTGCAGGTGATGCCCTGGCCGAACTTGAAAGACCTTTCGGACTACGACCTGCGCGCCATCTACGAATACCTCAGCACCGTTCCCTGCGTTTACGGGAACTACCCGGGCGAACCCGCCAATCGCTGCGGTTGATGCGCCTCTTAACGCTCCACTCAACGGAAAAAAGGCGCCCGCCGATATCGGCCGGGCGCCTTTCTCGTCCGTAGCACGGAGACGCGGATTAGTATCGCTGCAAAAAGTCAGGATCCACGGGGTTCTCAAACAATGAGGCATCGCGCGTCACAATCGTCAGCCCTGACGGCGTGACGAAGTAGCGGCGCTTGTCTTCCACCTGGTCGTAGCCGATCACCGTTCCTTCCGGAATGTGAACGTCGCGGTCAATAATGGCGCGCTTGATACGGCAGTGGCGGCCAATGTTCACGTGGGAGAAGATGATGCTCGAGTCCACGTCGGAATACGAATTGACGCGCACGTCCTGCGAGACAACGGAGTTCGACACGGATGCGCCGGAGATGATGACGCCGGCTGTAATCACGGAGTTGATCGCCGAACCGGTGCGGCCCGGCTCCCCAAACACGAACTTCGCCGGCGGGTACTGTCGCACGCGCGTGCGGATCGGCCAGTTGCGATCGTACAGATTGAACGTTGGCGATACCGAGCAGAGATCCATGTTGGCGTCGTAGTAGGCGTCGAGGGTGCCCACATCCCGCCAGTACAGTGCCTGCTGCTTGTTCTCGTCCACGAAGCTGTAAGCCATCATCTTCTTTTTGCCCAGCATATTGGGCAGGATGTTATGGCCGAAATCGTGCTTCGAATCGGGATCCTCGGCGTCCGCAATCAGGGCCTTCAGCAGCACCTCGGTGTTGAAGATGTAGATGCCCATCGAGGCATCCACCGAGTTGGGATTGAACGGGGAACGAAAACTCGTCGACGCCGGTTTCTCCTGGAAGCCCAAAACCTCCCCCGTCGCGCCCACTTCCACCACACCGAACCGCGAAACCTCATCCGGCGGAATCGGCAGCGTCGCCAGCGTGACCTCCGCCCTCGTCTCCTGGTGGTACTCCAGCATCCGGGCGTAGTTCATCTTGTAGATGTGATCGCCCGACAGGATGATCATGTGCTTCGGCTGCTCGCTGCCAATCGAGTAGATGTTCTGGTACACCGCATCCGCAGTCCCCATGTACCAGTTCGCCCCGGTGCGCTGCATGGGCGGCAGAAGTTCGAAAAACTCGCCGAGCTCCTGGGCCACGATACCGGTCCATCCTTCGCGCACGTGCCGGTTGAGCGAAAGGGCCTTGTACTGGGTCAGGATGAAGACCTTGCGAAGACCCGAGTTGATGCAGTTGGAGAGCGTGATATCGATAATGCGGTAGTGTCCGCCAAAGGGAACGGCCGGCTTGGCGCGATCGCGGGTGAGCGGGAAAAGCCTCTCTCCGGCGCCCCCCGCCAGCAAGACTCCGAGCGTGTCTTTCATGTCCGTATAGACCTGCCTTCGTTCCTTCTGTGATGAGCAAACCCCATGCGACGATGGATGCCCGATGAGAGCAGCCTCGCCACAGGAGACTCCAGCAGAAACCAGGTGCCGCTATCCGGTACCAACTTGAACCAGGAGCTGCGGCCGGTCCTGCAAGGCTCCGAATGGCGAAGAATACCACAGCGCGATGAACGCTAAGTCTATTCAGATGCGCGGCGAATTGTCACCCGTTAGTAGATGGAAAAGAAGGCGAATCGTTTCAATTCCGGAAAACGGAGCCACAGAAAACTCGGAACGGGTGTCCCGAATGCGACGCGCCTCAGCGCTTTTTCTTGAACCGGTACTCCACACCCACGGAGATCGCGGTGTTGATGTCCATCTGCCGGCTCCTCCGTCCCCAGTTCACCGCGTAATCCGTGAGAATCGCATCAGGAGAGATCCGGAACGCCCACTGCGCCGAGCGATTCAGATCAATATGGCCGCCCATCACCACCACCGGAGCCAGCTGGTCATAGTAGAAACCCACCAGCGACGTGGGTTGGCCACGCAGATCCTTCTGGAACTGGCCGTAAGCCCCGCCTGCCAGAACGTGGGCGATCAGGGCGCCATGCTTGTTATGCGGGCCAAGCCACTCAGGCCCTCCCGCAAATACGTACTGGGCAACAAAAGGACCTTGAATGCTGTCGGCCTGGCCCTTGGCGTTCAGAAACGTATTAGGCGCCGCGCCGCTGGTGCCCACATACCCCCGCCCCGTCCCTTCGAGAGCCCAATGACGGCTCATCCAATACGATCCGCTGAGATTGAGCCCGCCGAGGTTGGCGCCCTGGAGCAGATTGGGGCCAGCCTTGATGTGCGCGTACGCCATTCCCAGAGATAGATCGTAGCGATTGTCGTAGCGGACGTTGGCCAGCGGATCGATAACGATATACGACGGCGAAGGCTGCGGCGTGTTGTTCTGCACGGAGGAGGGAGACTGCGACGAGGACTGGCTGGAAGCAGCCTGGGCGAAGCATCGGGAACTCCCGCACACGCAGAGCGCGGCAACAGCAGCAAGGACGGCAAGACTTACTGGGAAACGCATCGCCTTCAAGATTACAGGACCGCGCCGAAGGCGGACAACGCGCCCGGCAGTTCAGGTAGTGCTACTCCAGCTGAGACGGAGCGAACGCCTCACAGTGAGCAGGCTTCGGTGCGATTCGCGTACACCAGGTAACGCGCCGTCTTCAGCACCTCCAGCAGATTCCAATAGACCAGGCTTGGTCCCGAAAGCGGCTCCATGGGGGGAGCGACGTGAGCGCGCCAGTCGATCGGCAGGCGGGAAAAGATCAGGCCCGCCCGCGATAACTGAATCGGGTTCGCGATGACCTCTGCCGAGCGCCAGCCGTGCTCTCTCATGATGCGGGCTGAGAAACACGCATTCTGGATCGTGTCGTTCGCGTTCGGCTCGATCACGATAGCGGAAGAGGGCACTCCGCGAGACCGGGCCACCCGCGCCATGACCTCCGCCTCGCGGTAGCGGTGCCCATCCAGGCCCCCGGTGAGGATCATGCGAGGAGCCACTCCCCGCTCGTACTCCTTGACGCCCTCATCCACGCGCGACAGCATCGCGGGACGGGGATTGCCATCTGCGTCCGGCGGGGTGCCCAGCACGATCAGCGTGTCGAACCGGCCTGCGGTGGTGTTGCCATGCGGCGCAAAGGCCCTGGCAAGCGCAGCCCAGCCAAGAATGACCGTCGCCAGTCCAACCCCTGCCAAAATCAAGACCGTCCGCACTCGGAGCCGGGCACGCCCAACCCGCCCCCGCCGGGTCGCTGGTCGGCGGCGCGGAGCCTGTTTGCGCAGAGGGGAGGGAACAGACGGCACACGGATCTCCTTCTCTCAATCGTAGTGGTTGAGGGAAGCAAGCCTGTTGTATCCTCCGGTTCCCCCTCCGCAGTCTCTCAGGCAAATATGGCTGGCTCGTCCCAGGCGGAGAACACAAACGCGCTGAGTGGTTTACGGGTCCTGGGGCTGACCTCCTGCTCCAGCATCTGCGGCACCGTGAGTGACGCAGGCTCCCCCTGATAGCCGAGGGCAATGGCGGCGCCGAAGTGAAACACCTCAGGAACCTTGAAGACCCTGCGTGCGGCGTCCCGGTCGAACCCGGCCATTTGGTGCGTATGGAGGCCTAAGGCCGTCGCTTGGTAGCAAAGGGTAATGGCGGCGGCGCCCAGATCATACAGGGCGACCGGATTGTCAGATTCGTTGTGGGAGAACTTCACCCGCGTCGCGCCGAGAATCAACACAGGCGCCGTGCGCGCCCATAGCTGGTTGAACTCCCCCAGCACGGACAAAATCTTCTGCCAGGTCTCTGAGCCCTTCTGGCCCACGATGAAACGCCATGGCTGTTCGTTATATGAAGACGCAGCCCACCGCGCCGCCTCGAATACCGTCTGGAGGTCGCCGGAACTCACCGGGCGCTCCGCAAAGGAACGCGGGCTCCAGCGATGCAGGACCTCGGGAATCACTCCTTTGGTCGCGGGGGCACGTTTGAGCTGATCGACTTCTGCGGCCGTTTTGGTCATGAATGCAGTCTCCGGAAGAATTTTGTCGTTGCAACGATTGGATTGGCAAATTCGTTCGCCGATTCGCATTTTGCAGGTCGCCAGAGGCGGCGACGGTTCTTCGATGGGGGCGAGAGCGTTCCCCTCAATTTTGTAACGCCAGGCCGCCCGTCAGCGTCAAACCGCCGTGCAAGGGATATTTCTGATCGAAGACCAGGCCACCCAGAAACCTGCGACGACGCGACGCGCCTTCATCTTCGGGGGCGCCGCGGCCATCAGCGGCTTGGCCTTCTGGGGCATCCGGCGCGCGACCGTCGCAGCCGCCCGGCCCCTCGAACCGACCGAAGGACCCCGCCTGGTGACGATCGCGCAGTTCGATCCAGCCGGGCGCCGGACCAGCCTGGCCACGGTGCCGCGCCTGCTCCGCAGTGACGCCGAGTGGCGCCGCACCCTGGGTAGCGATTCGTATTGGGTGATGCGGCACGCCGATACCGAACGGCCGTTCACGGGCGCCTTGCTCCACGAGGAGCGGCGCGGAGTCTTCACCTGTGCTGGTTGCGGTCTTCCCCTGTTCTCGTCCGCGTCCAAGTTCGATTCCGGGACCGGATGGCCGAGCTTCTGGGAACCCATCGCGCCGGAGAACATCGTCGAATTGCCTGACGGCAGCCTTATGGTCGTGCGAACCGCGGTTAGCTGCCGGCTGTGCGACGGACATCTGGGCCACGTCTTTACGGACGGCCCGGCCCCCACCGGTCTCCGCTACTGCATGAACTCGGTTGCGCTTCGCTTCCAGCCGTTGGCCCCCGGTTAAGCGTCGGGAAGCTGCTAGTCCCCGAGCGCCGGCTGCTCGCTCAAGGCGCGCCAGTACTCGTCCACCAGCCTCTCGCGGTCAAGGCCAAAGGTGTCCGCAATCTCTTCGCACCCCGGTACATTGTTCTCCTCTAGATGCTCGACCCACGAAAGCAGGATGCGCTCCGGCACCGGCGACCCGGCCAGCGCCTCTCGCACCTCGGCCCTGAGCGGGAGCTCCGGGAGAATGGAACGCATCGGCACCCGCAGCATGGGCGGAAGCAGGCTAAGCATGCCGATCAGGTACTGCTCCTCGCCATCCAGTCCGCACAACTCCGCTGCCGCGTGACAGAAGCGGGCGCGCAGAAGAGCCATGTTCAGCAGCTCCGGCGTCTGGTCCTGGCTCAGCGCACATTGGATGGCCAGGGTCGCAATGCGCCGGAAGAGATTGTCGCCCAGGATCATGATCGCCGCCTGGACTGAAGTCACCGGCTCGCGCAATGCGCAGAGCGGTGAATTCGCGAACCGGAGCAGCCGATACACGACCGAGGGGTCGCCCATTACCAGCGGACACAGCGCGTTCAGGTCAAGCGGGTCTTTGAACAGTTCGCGCAGCATGCGGAACTGCTGCGCCCGGTTGGCAGGGATATGCCCGCTCGGAATCAGCTCCGGATTGCAAAAATAGAAGCCCTCGAAGTACTTGAGACCGAGCGCCCGTGCCTTGCAGTAGGCCTCGTGCGTATGGACCCTATCCGCGATCACGACGGCGCGCGTACTGGCCAGCCGCGAACAGACGCGGTTCCAGGCCGGGGTCTCGAGCGCTTCCGCTTCGACCTTGACGAAGTCGGCCAGCCGGAGCAGCTCGGGTCGCACATGCTCTGGCTCAAAATGCGAAAGCGCGATTTGAAAACCGGCCTCGCGCAGAGTCCGGCAGGACCGCACAAGACGTTCGGACGGCTCACTGATTGCCGGAATCTGCAGAACCGTGTGCGTGGACGAGAGGCCGTCCCACGCATCCTCCACGAGCGACTCGGGCGAGCATTGCAGGAATGCCCGGGCGCTCCCGGTGAAGCGCTCCGCGCCAAAAATAGCAAGAGCGTCCAGGAGTCCGTGGCGTGAGGAGCCGAGGGGGTCCGCTTGCCGGTTCTGTGACTCGCGGAAGATGAGTTCGTAGCCGAAGACCACACCGCGACGGTCCAAAATGGGCTGGCGGGACAGGTAACCGGCCTTCCCGCCGCCTGGTCCGGGCGAATCCGGACAGACGGCCGGGTCAAACGTGGCTGGATTGAGCATGCATCTTTTATCGGCTGAATCGCGGGAATATTCGAGTCGATCCAAAACCCAGGGAGATCGTCTCGCCTGATCCGCAGAACAATCGTCGCGGTATCATTCCCGAACGGAGGTGAAATGGATCGCGAGATCGAGTCCGCTCCGAAGGCTCCCGAGCCGGCCATCGAGGAGACCGGCGATGTGGGAACCGGCGGAGATCGCATTCGGTGCCCGTACTGCAAATGGTCGCCCGCGGCTCACGACCGCTGGACCTGCGACTGCCGCCACAGCTGGAACACCTTCGATACCGGCGGCGTGTGCCCCAAATGCCTGCTGCAATGGATGCACACCCAGTGCCCGAATTGCCTGCAGTGGTCCGCCCACTCCGCCTGGTACCCGCAGGACTAACGCACGCCATGCGGGACGCGCTGATCTGCCCATCCACGGCAGCAGCAGCCTCTCCGTTACTTCCCCTGATAATCCTTGAACAGCTCGGGAAACTGGTGCTTGAGCGCCTCGATCTTCGGACGATCGCACACCAGAATGTAGGGGTCTCCAGGGTGATGGAGAGCATAATCCTGGTGGTACCCTTCCGCCTCGTAAAAGCCTTTGAGCGGAGTGACCTGGGTCACGATCTTCTTGGGAAACACGTGCGCCGCATCCAGCTGACCGATGTACGCCTCCGCGAGCCGGCGCTGCTCTTCGTCTTTATAGAAGATCGCCGAACGGTACGAAGACCCGATATCGGGACCCTGCCGATTCAGCTGGGTGGGGTCGTGTGCCACCGAAAAGAAGATGCGCAGCAGCTGGCCATATGTGATGACCGACGGATCGTAAACCACCCGCACCGATTCGGCATGACCCGTCGTCTCCGTTCCCACCTGCCCGTAAGTCGCCGTATCGGCCGACCCCCCCGAGTACCCCGCCGTCGTGTCAAGAACCCCTTTTACCCGCTCGAACACCGACTGCACTCCCCAGAAACACCCGCCCGCGAACACGGCTTCCTGCTTGGCCGAAGCCTTGGCCAGCGGAACATCCGTGGAGGCCGGAGGAATCGCGTCCCGCGTGGCGGCACTCACCTGCGTGTAAACCCCGTAACCACCCAGAAGAAGCAGGACGATCAGGAGGATCTGCGGAAATCGGGATACCATGGGAACTCCTTGCCTCCGCTCGGAATCGCAGCGGCATGTGTGAGATGGTCTCGCCAACGAAAGGTTACCGCGGCGTTTATCTTTGCAGTGCGGCGATCTTCGTCAGTTCGTATCAAACCAGCGGCGCCGTTGATCGCGGCAAATCGGGCCCCCTTCGGAGGAACAGATGAGCAAGGTGCTGGTCACGGGCGGGTCCGGTTTCATCGCGAGCTACGTCATCCTGCAGCTGCTGCAGGCAGACCACGAGGTTCGAACCACCGTACGCAACCTGAACCGCGAGGAAGAAGTGCGGGAAATGCTGCGGGCTGGCGGCATTGACGCCGGTAAGCAACTCACCTTCGTCACCGCCGATCTCGAGAAAGACGCCGGCTGGAACGTCGCCGTCGCCGGATGCGCCTATGTCCACCACGTCGCATCGCCATTTCCGGCCAGCCCACCCAGGCATGAAAACGACCTCATCCTTCCCGCGCGAGAGGGTGCCCGGCGCGTCCTGCGGGCCAGCCGCGACGCCGGGGTAAAGCGCGTCGTCCTCACATCCTCTTACGCGGCAATTGGATACGGACGCCAGCCCCTGGATCGTCCCTTCGACGAGCGGGACTGGTCCGATCCCGACGCTGACATCGGTGCCTACCCCAAATCCAAAACCCTGGCCGAAAAAGCGGCCTGGGACTTCATTCGGGAGGAAGGTGCCGGCATGGAGCTGGCCGTCGTCAACCCCGTGGGGGTCTTCGGTCCGGTTCTCGGCAAAGACTACTCCACCTCCATCATGATCGTGCGGCGGCTCCTGGACGGCGCGGTTCCGGGGCTGCCGAAGATCTGGTTTGGCGCCGTCGACGTGCGCGACGTCGCCGATCTCCACCTGCGGGCCATGACCTCCCCAGCGGCTGCGGGAGAGCGGTTTCTCGCCGTCGCCGGCGACTTCCTGGCCTTCCGCGAGATCGCCGCCATCCTGCGGCAGAACCTGGGCGCGGCTGCCGCCAAGGTCCCCACCCGGGAGATTCCCAACTGGATGGTCCGCCTGGCTGCGCTCGCTGACCCGGCTGTCCGCCTGATTCTGCCCGAGTTAGGCAAAAAGAAGACGGGCAGCAATCGCAAGGCCCGCGAGGTCCTCGGCTGGATTCCCCGCTCGCGGGAGGCCGCCATTGTGGCCACCGCCGAGAGCTTGCTGAAGCTGCGAACTTAAGCGCGCTCCGAATCGATCCACCACCGCCCTCTGCGCACGTTCCCAGGTGACGGGAACCACAGGGATAAACGCTGCGTATAGGGGACCATGGCGAGCGTTGGTACATTAAGCTGGAGCGTTGCGGGTATGGGCGGCTGGACGGCTCCCGCGCGGCGCCCTTCGGAGCCGGAAAAAGGCGCCGGACGAGCCGCGGCAACGCGGCAGGCTTACGCCGGAAACACCGGCAGTTCCGGAGAGCAAGGCCGCCCCGGAATCATTGCCCGCTCCGGCCAGAACGCTCGTGGCGACTCAGGCCGCCCTGGAGAACCGGCGCGGCCTGGCAGTGCCGTTCGCCCCGGGGAGACGCGCCCAATGCGCGGAGAGGTAAGGCCACTGGAAGTCGATTGGTCCCAAACCGTGCGCCGTTGCATGGACGGAGATTCGGGTGCCTGGTCTGAGTTGGTCCGCGCTCACCATCGCCGTGTCTACGGACTCTGCTACCGGTTTACCGGATCGGCGGCCGACGCCGAAGATCTCACCCAGGACGTCTTCCTCAAGATCTACTCCAACCTGGCCAGCTTCGATACCGCCCGCGGCAGCCTGCAGGTCTGGATCACCACCATGACACGCAACCTGCTGGTCGATAATTTCCGCCGCACCAAAAATCAGCGGAATACCGGCTCGCTCGACGATGGATGGGATCAAACCGAAGAGATGAAGCCGATCGATCGGCTCATGTCCCACGGCCCCTCTCCCCACGAGATCGCGGCCAAAAAGGAACTGGAAAAGATGGTGCAGGCAGCCCTCGCCCATGTCAGCGTGGAACTGCGCGAAGCCGTCATACTGAGAGACCTACAAGATATGGACTACAAAGAGATTGCCCAGATTCTCGGCATCCCCGAGGGCACCGTCAAGTCCCGCATCAGCAGAGGACGCGCGGAACTGGCCCGCCTGCTGGAACGTAATCAACGGGAGGTGATGTAACATGGCCGACCGCATCCACATTCCGAGCTCCCCCGCCTGCGGGCTTTGGGAGACGCTGTTGGCCGATGCCCTCGATGGCACCTTGCGCGCCGAAGATGAGGCGACGTTCTCAAGCCACATGGCAGGCTGCGCGGCCTGCACCGCGCTCTTCGATGAAGCCAGGCGCGGACGCGAGTGGCTGGAGTTTCTCGCGGCGGAACCAGAGGTGCCCGGCGGGCTGCTGGACAAGATCCTGGCGCAGACCGGGCCCGGACAGACGGCAGGCTACGGACTGGTAAACGACGATAACCTGCTGCCCGCCAACCCCACCGGCATCCCCCTGGCCAAGGGTCGCCCCATCGCCCCCCCGGCCTGGCAGCGGCCCGGATTCATGGGCTTCGTCCGCCGCTTCGCCGAGCCACGGCTCATGATGACCGCCGCGATGGCCTTCTTCTCCATCGCCCTCACCCTCAACCTGACCGGCGTGCGGCTGAGCAGCATCAAGCTCTCCGACCTGAAGTATTCCTCGATGCGGTCTCTGGTGCAGAGACGGCTCACCATGGCTTCCACGCCCATCATTCGCTACTACGACAACCTGCGGCTGGTCTATGAAGTCCAGTCCCGCGTCCGCGAGCTGCGGCGCAATAGCCAGGACAACCAGCCTCAGCCAAAACAGCAACAGCCCTCGGGTCCCGGCGAATCCAAGCAGGTCCCCAAAACCAAGGATGGAGGGTCCCGCGTCGACCCTCCCCAACAATCGGTCAGTCCGGCCCTGCTCGACCCGGATTACCTGGAGACAAGACTCGAGATTGATCAACGGCCCGCGCATTCCGGCGGCTCCGCGAAAGCAATACCGGGAAGGAGCACTGTATGGATTGCGTAAATCACCCGGGAACTCCCGCTTCAGCCTATTGCCAGAACTGCGGCAAGGCTCTTTGCCCCAACTGCGTCCGTAACGGCGCTCAGGGTCAGATCCTGTGCGAGCCGTGCTTCATGGCCTGGCAGGCGGTACCCAACCCGTTCACCGTCCCGGTTACCCCGGGCGGCGCGCCCAATCCCGGAGCCGCCGCGGTCCTGGGCCTCATCCCCGGCGTGGGCGCCATGTACAACGGCCAGTTCTTCAAGGGCCTCATCCACGTCGTGATCTTCGCGGTGCTCATCAGCATCACCGAACACTACCCGATCTTCGGCCTCTTCATCGCCGCCTGGATCCTGTACCAGTCCTTCGAGGCCTTCCACACCGCCAAGGCGCGGCGCGATGGAACCCCGATTCCCGATCCGCTCGGGCTCAACGAGGTGGGCAACTGGCTGAACCTCGGCGCCAAACAGCCGCCTCCCGGGAACTTCGGCATGCCCGGCGTCCCTCCCGGTCCCGGCGCCCCGGGCCCCGTCAGCGGTGGCGCTCCGTACCAGCCCCCTTACGGCGGCGCCTACCAGCAGCCGCCCTATGCTCCCTATCAGCCGCCTCCCGGTTTCGATCCGGCTATGCCGCCGATTCCTCCGATCCCCCCCATCCCGCCCAGTCCCTGGCGGCGCAAGGAACCCATCGGTGCCGTCGTCCTCATCGGCCTCGGCCTCATGTTCCTGATCGGCGAGTGGAGCCATGAACTGCTCAAGTACATCTGGCCGGTCCTGCTGATCGGGCTGGGCGTCTGGCTCATCATGCGCCAGATGGGCGCCAGCAAGGGAGGTCCTCAATGAGCCGCTACATCCTGATTCGCCGTCTCCGCGGACCAGCTTTTCTGCTTCTGGTGGGCATCATCGCTCTGCTCCACCAGGCCGACGTTCTGAGCTGGGGCCACGCCTGGCCGCTCTTCCTGATCCTGGCCGGCGTGCTGCTGCTGGCCGAACGCGCAGCCCTCGCCAGCGAAGGCTATCCACCCTACCCGGGCGCCATGCCGGGACAGTATCCGGCGTCCCCCTACGCGCCTCCAGCGGGCGAACCGGTCCCCCCAGCCTCAACCAGCACTTCCATCGTCCCGGCCACCCAGGACGACTATGAACGGCGCGGAGGACAGTCATGAGCAGCACACCTCCTTACACTCCTCCGGGGGGCGGCGCGCCGCCCCCTTACGATCCCAAGGCGCAGTGGCGGGCTTATCAAGATCAGCAGAAGGCCGCCTGGCGCGCCCAGCGCGAGGCCTGGCGGGTTCAGCGTCACGCCTGGAAGCACGGCGGCTTCGACTACGCGCCCCGCGTGCCCTCCGTCGTTGGTCCCCTCATCCTCGTCGGCGTTGGCATCATTGCCCTGCTCATCTATGCCGGCAAAATCGACTCCGCCGAGTTCTGGGACTGGTATGCCAAGTGGTGGCCCCTCCTCCTCATCGGCGCCGGCCTGGCCATGCTCGGCGAGTGGGCCCTCGATCTCAAACGCGAAACTCCGGTGCGCCGCGGCGGCAACTTCGTCGGCATCCTCATCTTCCTCGCCGTAGTCGGCGTCGTCTCCGCCTGGAGCCACAACCACTGGGACAACTGGCGCTCCAACTGGGGCGACCACGATGACTTCTTCAACATGTTCGGGCGGCCCCAGCATGACCAGGACCAGCAGGTGCTCAACACCCAGGTTCCGCCCAACGCCGTCATCTCCATTCAGAACCCCCGCGGCGACGTGAGCGTAACCGCCGGCGACGGGCCCAACGTGCAGGTGGAAGCCCATGAGGTCGCCTACGCCGACTCCGACACCGAGGCGAAGAAGATCTTCTCCGCCGAGGCCGCGCACGTCACCGTCAGCGGCAGCACCGTGCTGGTCAAGTCCGAGGGCCACGACAGCGGCCGGCTCGACCTCCGCGTCACCGTTCCCAAAAGCGCGCAGGTCACCACCACCGCGGGACGCGGCGATGTCACCGCCGCCGGCCTCGGCAACGGCGCCACCATCACCGCCGCCCACGGCGACATCCACCTCAGCACCATCAATGGCTCCGTCCAGGTCCACTTCTCCACCGACAAAGGCGACTTCTCCGCCCATCAGGTCAACGGCGACGTCACCGCCGACGGGCGCTGCAACGACCTGACTCTCTCTGAGATCAAGGGCAAGATCACCGTCAGCGGCGACCTCTTCGGCACCGTGCACATGGAAAGCCTCACCGGCCCCGTGCATCTGCATACCTCCGTCACCGATATGCAGTTCGGCGAGCTGCCGGGCGACATGACCCTCGACCCCGAAGACCTCCGCGTCACCGAGGCCAAGGGCAACGTGCGCATCACCACCCACTCCAAGAACGTCGACCTCAGCCAGATCTACGGCGACACCTACGTCGAGGACCGGGACGGCAATATCTCCATCGCCCCTGCCGGCCCCTACAGCATTCAGGCCTCCAGCAGCAGCGGCAACGCAGATCTGGAGATCACGCTTCCACCCAACGCCTCCGCGACCGTCGACGGACGCACCCGCAATGGCGACATCATGTCGGACTATCCGCTGACGATTAATGGCGAAGAGAGCAAGACCATCACCGGCAAAATCGGCAACGGCAACGCCAAGATCTCCATCAGCACCGACGTCGGGGATGTGCGCATCAAGAAGGGCTCCGGGTTCCCGGCGACTCCGCCCACCGTGTCTATGAACCCGCCCACGCCGCCGGCAGCTCCCAATGTGCCGCATCTGAAGGCGCCCAAAACACCTCCCGCGGAACCGGTTACGCAGTAGGAATTGTTCGAACCTCACGACAGCGGCGAGACTTCGGTCTCGCCGTTTTGCCGCGCGGGCGAGAAGCGTTGTTGGAAGGCGGACTCGTACTCTGGCGCCAACCTGCAGGCACTCGTGCGGTGAGATGCGCGAAGCGTATACTCCTCGCGTCGAACCGAGGATGGCCGATCCTCGCGCCGATCGCCAATTCCGATGACCCGCCCCCTGCACACTCCCGACCTTGCTCAGCAACGCGCGGCCATGGCTAAGCTCGCCTTTCTCCTCGGAAGGTGGTCGGGGCACGCTCATGTCCTGCGCGGGCCCGGTGAACCCGTTTTGCTCGCTCAGACTGAGGAAGCTCAGTACAAGCTCGACGGCCTCGTCCTCATGATCGAGGGAATCGGGCGAACCGTGCCCGCGAACAACCCCGTCCTGCAGGCCGTTGCCATCGTCTCCTATGACGACGAATCGCAGACCTACCGCATGCGCGCCTTCAACGACGGGCGCTTCCTGGAGAGTGAGCTCAATCTCCTCGAGAATGACAAGGGCCTGACGTGGGGATTCTCCCTCGGCGAGTTCCAAACCCGCTCTGTTCTCGAAATCAATGAAGACGGCGAATGGACCGAACGGGCCGAACTGACTATCGGTTCCCAGCCGCCTAAACGACTCATGGACCTGACGGTGCGGCGGGAGCCCGAGGATCACGGCGGGTCGTGATCTCGCGCACATCTTCCGCGCAGCAACCCGCCCATACTGCAGTCAGGCTCTCGGAAGCCGGCGGGATTCGTGTCTTCGGCGCTCTCCGGTTTTGAGAAGCAGGCGAGGGGTACCCCCTCCCCCCCCCCGCGGATATCCAGCGTTTCGCCTCGGGCGGGGAGGCTGATCGGCCTCCCCGCCCTTCTCCTTGCGCCACAAAAGAGGCCAAATCCCCGGTCCCCCGGTTAAAACGATTGTGTTTGCCAGCCTCGCCGGCCCCTGCGTAGAATGCCCGGCGGAGGTCCCCATGCCATCGCTCTCCCGCTCTTCCAAAGTAAGCGTTTACATCGCCGCCCTCCTCGCCGCCCTCCTTCTGGGCCCCGCCGCAACCCACGCCGACCCCTATCACTGGCAGAACGTCAAGATCGTCGCCGGTGGCTTTATCACCGGCATCCTCCCCGACCCCCACATTCCCGGCGTCATGTACGTCCGCACCGACATCGGCGGCGCCTACCGCATCGACCCCATCACCAAACGCTGGCAGCCGCTCACCGATATCTTCAGCCAGAACGACTGGAACCTCGGCGGCACCGAGAGCCTCGCCATCGACCCGACCGACTCCTCCCGCATCTACCTCGCCCAGGGCGACTACACCGAAACCTGGGCCGGCAACGGGGCCATCCTCCGCTCCCACGACTTCGGCCTCACCTTCGATCGCGTGAATCTCCCCATCCAGCTGGGCTCCAACGAGCCCGGCCGCTACTCCGGCGAGCGCCTCGCCGTCGATCCGCAGCACCACAACGTGCTCTACTTCGGGTCGCGCCGCAACGGCCTTTGGCGGAGCGCCGACTTCGGCCAGACCTGGGCCCAGGTCACGACCTTCCCCGTCACCGGACCCACCAGCGGCGTGGGCGTGATCTTCGTCCTCTTCCAGCCCACCAGTCAGAAGCCCCTCCGCGAAACCATCTACGGCGGCGTCTCTGACACCGCCACCGGCCTCTACAGCAGCATCGACGGCGGCGTCACCTGGGCCCCCGTCGCCGGACAGCCCACCGGCTTTTATCCCACCCACCAGACCCTCAGCCCCGACGGTTCCCTCTACGTGACCTACGGCGACGGCACCGGCGCCGACGGCATGGGCGGACAGCGCATTGGAAATGGAGCGGTCTGGAAGTACAACACCGCCTCCGGCGTCTGGACCAACATCACCCCCGTGGGACCGTGGTTCACCACCAGCCTCTGGTACGGCTTCGGGGCCGTCGCCGTCGATCGCCAGCATCCCAATACCGTCATGGTGTCCACCCTGGACCGCTGGTGGCCCGGCGACGAGGTCTACCGCAGCCTCGATGGCGGCGCAACCTGGGTCGCCCTCGGCTCCGAGCCCGCCGGCAGCGAGAACGGACCCCTCGACAACTACTCGGTGCGCAACGATGCGCTCTCCCCCTATCTCAGCGGCCTGAGCAACAGCTCCTCCTGCTCGCCCACCGGCTGCGACCTCACCGCCGCGGGCTTCGGCTGGTGGATCGGCGCCCTCGCCATCGATCCCTTCGACTCCAACCACGTGCTCTACGGAACCGGCGCAACCATCTGGGAGACCCACGATGTCACCAACGTCGACGCCCAGAAGATGGTGGACTGGACGGTCGGCGCCGACGGCATCGAAGAGACCGCTGTGACCGCCCTCGCCAGCCCGCCCGCCGGAGCGCACCTGATCAGCGGCCTGGGCGACATCAGCGGATTTCGGCACGACGATCTCACCGTCTCCCCCGTAGCGGGCATGAGCCAGCCGGCCTTCACCCCCTCCTCCATCGACTTCGCGCAGAACAATCCCGCCCTGGTTGTGCGCGCCGGCGGAACTAACGGCGCGGTCTCCACCGATGGCGGCGCCACCTGGACCGGCTTCACGCTGCCGATCAACGCGCAGGACACCGCCATCGCCGCCGATGGAAAACACTGGGTGGCCGCCCCCTGGAGCGGAACACCCGTCTACTCGCTCGACAACGGGACCACTTGGGCCAGCTCGACCGGCGCGCCGGCCGGCGATCCCGTCGTCTCCGACCGCGTTAACCCCCTCAAGTTCTACAGCTTCGATCCGGCCAGCGGTACGCTCTACGTCAGCACCGACGGCGGCGTGACCTTCGCCCCGGCCGCCACCGGCCTCGCCGGCGGCAAGCTGTATGCCTCCTGGGCCGCCGAGGGCGATCTGTGGCTGGCCACCAACAACGGCCTCCTCCACTCCGCCAACTCCGGTGCCACCTTCAACCAGGTCGGCAGTGCCCAGCAGGTCTACGCGCTCGGATTCGGCAAGGCCGCGCCCTGGTCCAAAAACCTCACCCTCTTCATCTCGGGTCAGGTCAACAACGTGCAGGGCGTCTTCCGCTCTACCGACGGCGGCGCCTCCTGGACGCGCATCAACGACAACCGCCATCAATGGGGTTCGCTCAACCCTGTGATCGGAGACCCGCGCGTCTTCGGACGCGTGTACATCGGCACCAACGGCCGCGGCATTGTGCGCGGCGACGATCCCGAGGCCGGCGACTAGGCGCGCCGGGGGCCCAGGTCTCGCTTCTCGCGGGGAAACCTGGGACCCCGGACAGCCCGCCTTCCGCGTCGGTTGTCACAGGAGCTGGTGAGCCTCCGCACAGCGCCCAACGCCGGCGGCCCACGATACTCGTCTCAGGCTCTCGCAAGCCAAAGGGGATTCGTGTCCGAAAACCGTCAGATCCCGGTCTCGTATCTCCCGGATCCCCGGCCTCTCGCCCTCCTCCACCTACCCCCTACCCCCCCATGGGATATCCCGGGTTTCGCCTGGGATGATTCCCAGGAAGTTGAAGGGAAATGGGTTAAACGAGAAGCCTTCATCGAGCCTTCGCTTTTTGGGGATATCCCTTCAGGCCGCCAGCTTGAAGTCCGCCACGAGCGGCAGATGATCCGAAGCGAAGAGCGCCTTCCGCGTGCGCCACAGCTTCGTATCCACCAGCCGCAGCGGCGGCTCGTAGTAGCAGTGGTCCAGCGACAGCAGCGGCAGCAACCCCGGAAACGTCCGCGGAAACTCCCCCGGACGCCGCGCATGCAGCGTCTGGAACTGGCTCCGCAACAGGCGCGTGGTCAACCCGTGCGTCCACTCATTGAAGTCCCCCAGCACCAGCCGCGGGCCGCGCAGGCCGGGCTGGCACAGCACCTCGGCATTGAACAGCTTCCGCGCCTGGTAGCGCCGCTCCATGTGTCCCGTGCCCAGGTGCACGTTGAAAAGGTGGACGAGCCTTCCCGAGTCCAGCTCGATCTCGCTCTGCAACACCCCGCGCGGCTCCCGCCGCCGCCGCGACAGGTCGTGATTGCGCGTGGAGACGATCGGAAAGCGCGATAGCGTGAGGTTCCCGTACGTTCCCCCGCGATACTCCCGGTTGGCTCCGAAGGCCGAGTGAAACCCGGGAAACGCGCGCACCAGCTCCTCCGCCTGGTTCAGGTTGGGCTGCACTCCAGGCGCGTTGATCACCTCCTGGATGCAGAGGATATCGGCCTCCAGCTCGAGCACCACCTCCACGATGCGCTCGGGCACAATGCGGAAATCGAATCCCCGCGCCTTATGAGTATTGTAGGTAGCAATCCGGAATTGCATATCGTTTGCTTACTGCTGCCGCTCGATGACCCAGCCTAACAGCTCGGTGGCCCGCTCTGTGAGAGGACGATGCCGCCAGTCCTCGACTGTGATCCGTTGACTCTGACGAAGATCGGCAGCATTGTCCTCCGCCAGCCGCAAAGCCAGTGCCCTGTCCCGCACCGCCAGGTTCACCTCATCGTTGATGCCGAAGGAACGGTTGTCGAAGTTCGTCGAGCCCACCACCGCCCACAGCTCATCCACGATCAGCACCTTGGCGTGAATCATCGACGGCTGGTACTCATATACCTCAGCACCCGCCTTCAGCAGTTCGCCGTAGCCGCCCCGGCTCGTGCTGCGCGTCAGCATATGGTCGCTCTTTGTGCCGGGAACCAGGATCTGTACCTTGACCCCGCGCTCCACCGCCGCGCAGAGCTCGCGCATCAGGCTCTTATCGGGCAGGAAGTACGGCGTCGTGATGGAGATGCTGCGCCGCGCCGATGCCAGCAAAATCTGCATGAGGATCCGCGCTCGCGTCGATCCTCCCACCGTCGGCGTGCTGTTGATCACCAGTGCGGTCGTCGGATCCGGACAATCAATGTCGGGGAAGAAGGCCTTGCCGGCGAGAAGCTCTCCCGAGGCCTGCAGCCAGTTCTCCGCGAAGGTCGCCTGCAGATTGGGGACTGCGGCGCCTTCGACCCGGATCATGGTATCGCGCCAGCGCAACCTGCCCTTTACTCCGGTGAACCACTGGTCGGCGACTCCGGCGCCGCCAATAAATCCGATCTTGCCGTCAACGATCACCAGCTCGCGATGCGTGCGGTGGTCCATGCGCAGCATGGCATACCACGTCAGCCGGTTATAGCGTTCCACCCTGCCGCCAGCTTCCACCAGAGGCCGGAAAAACGACCTTGGCGCGCCCAGGCTGCCGAAGGCATCCAGCACCAGGTTCACCTGCACCCCGGCTCGTGCGCGCTCGGCAAGCACCTCCACATACTGGCGGGCGATCTCACCCTTTTGGAAGATGTACGCTTCGACGCTGACGCTGTGCTGCGCCGAGCGGAACGCGTCAAGAATTGCCGGATAGAACTCCGGGCCGTTGGTGAACACCCGTAGCGTACCGCTCCGATTGATCACCGCATCGACGAGAGACTCCAGCAAGAGCAGAAAAGAGTCGGAGGAGTTCTCCGGGATCTCCTCGGCGCCGCGAATCTGGTACCGCGGCATCGGGCCGAAGATGCCGGCCAGCAGGTAAGCGGTCATGAGCAGCAGCGCAACCATGCCCAGGACGAACCAGCCGGTCGATACGGTGATGACGAGACCAAGATGCACGTGAATCTCCCCTGCGGGACAGTCAGGAGCGCCGCTTTGCGGCGATACGTGAATCTTAGATGCTTGGGACCAGAGAGGCAGGAAGCGGAGAGGAGCCGATCCGGAGGCCGCTGCTGGAAGCAACCTCCGGGACTCACTACGGGCTGGGGAAGAACCACTGGTGGGGAAGAGAACCGCGGGCAACCTGCCCTGGCGCGCTTACTCTCCGCGAATGGTGTGAACCGGACGATCTTCGTTGAGGTGCTGCTTCTTGTCGAGCTGCGGGGTGGCCAGCGCGTTGTACTGAATGGAGTGCAGCGCGTAACCTTCAGCCGTGGGATCGAACTTCAGAACCACGCCCTGGGAGCCAGGAGCCGGTTCGCCGGGAACGATCATCCAGTTGAAGCTCTGCTTGCCATCCGGCGTGGTCAGCGTGACGAAGTTGCCGCGCAGATCGCCGTTGACCCTGTATTCGCCTGCGGGAAGAGCTTTGCCGGAGACGGTGAACGAAAAGGGAACGTGAAGCACCGCGGCTGAGGCGGTCTGAGTGGTGACAGCTGCTGCCGCCAGGATCGCCGGCGCCAGAATCAGGGAATGAAGGTTGAGCCGCATGTCTTATTCCTCCTACGCAGCTCACAGTAGCCCTGTTCGAGAATCGAAGTCGTCAAGATCCCATCCAGAAAGCGTCAAGCTTCGCCACCTGTTGTGAATCCGTGACGAACTCGGGAAACTCAGGGACGAGTGGCGGGGGCGTCAGAGTCAGAGAGAAAGGGAGCGATCTCTTCCGCAACAAGCGCGCGCTGTTGTGCAGGCAGATTGTCTGCGATGCGCAAGGCGTCGCGCAGCAGATCCTGCATGACCCGCTGCGATTCGCGTTCGCTCGCGTGTTGCGCAGCAGCCTGCAGCGCGCGGATGGCGGCCATCCAGTTGCCGGCGGCCTCGTAGTGGATGGCCATCTCGCGCGCGACGTGTGTCTCTCGGCCCGCGAACAGAGCAGCGAGACGCTGTGCGACGCGGATGTGGCGCTCGGCGCGGCGGGCCGGAGCCTGTCGCTGATAGAGCACCTCGCGATAGAGGCCATGCGCAAAGACATAGAAGGCAGAGGGCGCGCCGCCCGGCAACTCGTCGTATCCGGCGCGCCGCACAAAGAAGAGCCGCCGCGCCAGGGCGTCGCAGGCCTCCTCCACCGATGCCGGGTCTTCATCCAGAGCCGCGGCCACGCCCCAGGCAGGGAAGGCGACGGTGAAGAGGCTGGCCGCCTCAAGCAAGCGCTGATCCGCTGGCGCGAGAGACTGCACGTCGAGCTCGATCATGTGCGCCTGTTCGTCGGGAACCGCAAGCTCCAGCGTGTTGACCGGCTGACTGAGCTCCCATGGACCTGCCCCGCCTGCATCCCTTCGGAGGAGCATCTCCTGCGTGATAAGGTGCTTCAGCATCCCGAGCGCGAACATGGGATTGCCCTCGGAGTGGCGGTGCACGAAGGTGTCGAGGTCCGCGGGCAGATCGGGCTGCCGCAGCGTTGCCGCCACTAGTTCACGTAAGGCGCTCTTGCTGAGCGGCTGCAGCGCAATCTCGCTGCAGTGGCCACGCATGCCCAGGTCCTGCCTGAGTACGCGTAACGGATGCGCCACGGCCGGATTCTGCGGGTTCATCGCCGCGATGAGCAGGATCCTTGCCGGGGCCCGGCGGCGCGCCAGCGCGGAGATCAGCGCAAGCGTCGACTCATCAGCCCAGTGCAGGTCTTCCAGAATGAGGACCAGAGGACGATGCAAGGCGATCTCTTCCAGGGCTGCGCAGAGTTCGCCGGGGCCGCGCATGCTTCCCGCAGGCGCAACCTGGCGTCCCAGGGCCGCAAGCCACGCAGGCGCAACGCGGGCCAGAACCGCACACACGTGCTCTCCCTCTTCCGAGGCGCACAGGCCAGCCAGCGCTTCCATCACGGGATAGTACTCTTCGCGATGCGCTACGCCCTGCACGCATTGACCGCGCGCAAGGGAGGCCGGCACGGATGGTCCGAAGGCTCCAGCGAATGCGTCGAGCAGCGCGGTCTTCCCGATTCCCGAATCTCCTGTCACAAAGACGATCTGGCGGCGGCCTTCCTTCGCAAGCTGAAACAGGCTCTGCAGGGTTTGCAGTTCACGCTCGCGGCCCACCAGCGCCGGAGCGGCCTCGACCCCGTGCGCACCGTTCACGTGCGACGACTCGGTTACGGGCGCTACAAAACAGTAGCCCCGCTTGGGTAACGACTGGATGAATCGCGGCTGCCGCGCGTCATCGCCCAGCAGCTTGCGTAGTTCCAGCACGTAGGTGCGAAGCACCTGGGGCTGCACGTAGGTGTCCGGCCAAAGAGCATCGAGGAGTTCGTCGTGCGTCACCAGCCGCCCTGGATTTTCGGCCAGGTAACGAAGCACTGCAAAAGGCTTGGGCGGAAGAGCGATCTGGGCTCCGTCCTGCCACAGGCATTGATTTGAGGTATCCAGCGCGAAGCCGGCAAACCGCTTCATTACGTTCCTCAGAGGAGCCAGGGTTCACAATTTGGACGCGGGCGGGTCCGAATCCGATTCGGCAGTTTTCACATCTCTTCTCGCCCAGGGAAGCGCGACCTCGGGGCCGCTGGGTTGATGCGGCTCGCAACGCTCTCCGATCCTTCCATGGTAACGGGTTGCGTGTGGGCGACGTTGTTGCAGCGTCTTGTATTGGACGGTTGCGGCTGGATTTCGCCCCGTGCTGGTGTCAAAAACGTACCTCGCGCGTCCGCGCCCCGCGACACTTCAACCAGCGGACTCTACCTGCGCTCCCTGGCTCTGGGGAGCGTGGATGGGGGCGTTCAGAGTTCAGGGAACAGGGAACAGGGATCAGTTGCGGGCGTTAGGAAACACGCAAAGGAAGGGACCATGAAAGAGCAGTCACAGCGTGCATGCCGAGACCATTTGAAAGAGTGAATCGCAACTAAGCCCGGTCGCGGGTCTTTGTTCACTTCTTCACTCTTTCACTTCTTCACTGTCTTTACTCCGCGGCCGGCGGCGGGAGCAGCGGGCGTCGATTGCTGAGCTCGTCGCGCACCAGGGTCAGCCCCAGGATGCAGCGCTCAAACCAGTCGGAGAGCCGGCTGAAGAGCGGCGCTTCCTGCTCATATTCGAAGAGGTTGAACTGGCTGACGATGTAGTAGCTTTCCTTGCCGGCGGCCACCAGTTCGTTGAGAGACGGATGATGAGAACGGCGGCGGCGCCAGGAGTCGACCGCTTCCGGGTACATGCCTGCCACGAAGAGCGCGTAATCGCCAATGTGCTTGCGGACCATGCGCTCGGCGTCGAAGGACGGCGCGGAGCCGTGGACGGGATCGGAGGCGTCGATGAGCGACTTCAGCTCGGCGATCGGGCGCCCCATCTCATCGCGAAACTTGTACAGCTTGTCGGAGCGAGAGAACTCGGCCAGCAGATGCGCGACATATCCGGTGACGTCGGGATCGTTGAGCCCAAGCTTGCCTTCGTAACTGTTGCGCACGGCCTGGTGAAAGAAGTGCTCGAGCGGATTGTTCTGCGGCTGCATAGGGACCTCCCTTGAAAGCGGCTCACTTCAGAAGCACGCTCAACACGAGCAACGGTGCCAATCACTGTGCTCCCAGCCGTGCGCAAAGATCTTGCTCCAGCGCAAGGCTCATTTACATTGCTTTGACAAAGAGAGTAGCCGAACTGTTGCGCCGGTCAAGAGGGGCGGATGCAGTTTTTTGGCACTGTGCGGGCGAGACTGCAAAGCGCGCGGGCGGAGCGATGCGTGTCGCTTCCGCAACAGGTTCAAAAGGCGCGTCATTTGCGAATACGGCGTAAGAAGTAGTCGTTCAAGTCCGGAGAGGTACGAAGGGTCGTCTGTTCGATCAACACACGGTATGCGTGCGGCAGATCAATCAGGCCCGCTTCTCCCGCCTCCAGGAGGACCCCCAACGTTCCCGTGGTGGAGAGGCCGCGGCGCGCCGCTTCCAATCGACCCTTTCGTTCGTCGATCAACAGCAACCGAGCGCCACGTTCCTCCGCGACTTGGATTGCCTCCCGCTCACCGCGATCAAGATAACCCAACTCGGGTTGTGCAGAAGAGGCCAGAGGATGAATCTCCGACCAATCAGGAGTCACCTCCACCCATGACTTGATGGACAGAGGGGCCTTGGGGCTTCTCCATTCTTCGATCACGCCAACCGGCACCAGGACTTTTCGATATAACCGCGGAAGAACGTGGTCGCAATGTATCTGAATGAGGTAGTTGAGCGGCGACGTATCCGCAACAACAATCATGCGGCGGGGAGAAGTCCCTTGGCTCGAAGCTGCCGCAGTGCTTCCTCGTCTTGCTCGAAGTCGGCAAGGTCATAGGCGTGCTCGTAAACCTGCCGTTCCTTGAGGAAGCCGTCGAATTCAAAGCGGTCCAGGCCCAGCAGGTGACTTGCCTGATGATGGGAGAGAGTACCTGCCCGGTATCCTTCGATGACCAGCGCCTCAAGAGCTTCGCGCCCGGGGTTCGGGTGCGTGGCAAGATCATCCGGTAGATGGACCGTAATCTCCATTGCTCAATCTTAGCAAAGTGAGAAATTTCAGAACGAGGACAGCACGCCACACAGATGCCCTGCTCGCAGAAGCTTAATTCCGAAGAACAATCGCCCTGGATCAGCCGAACTGGGGCGTCATCGCAAGCCGCTTGCCCAGCTCTTCGCGAACCAGCGCAAGGCCCAGCACGTAGCGCTCAAACTGCTCGGAGAGACGCGCAAAGAGGGGCGCTTCCTTCTTGTACTCGAAGACATTGAACTGGCTCACCACGAAGTAGCTTTCCTTGCCGGCGTGAATCAGCTCGCCGAGCGAGGGATGCCGTTGCGGTCCGCGATTGCCCGAATCGATGGCTTCCGGAACCATGCCGGCAACAAAGAGCGCGTAATCGCCGATGTACTTGCGCATGGCCCGCTCCGCATCAAAGGAAGGCGCGGTCCCGTAGACCGGGTCAGAGGCGCGGATCATGGCGATCAGTTCTTCGATGGGGTGGCCGGCGGACGGGCGTGCCAGGAACAAGCTGCCCTCCTCGGAAAAATTGCAGAGAACCCGCGCAATATAAGCGGTCAGCTCCGGATC
Organism: Acidobacteria bacterium AB60; assembly: GCA_008682415.1. GTDB lineage: Bacteria > Acidobacteriota > Terriglobia > Terriglobales > Acidobacteriaceae > Telmatobacter. The sequence continues at coordinate 508,635 of VANK01000002.1, forward strand.
GTTGATCCCCAGCTTGCCTTCGAAGATCGCGGACAGCTCGTGCTGAAAGAAGGGTTCGAGAGGGTGGGCCTGCGTTTCCATAAATATATCTCTCTCCGACTACGCACACTAAGGTCGAGTGGAAAGCCTCGGTTGCAACGTGCGCAGCATGAGGCTGAAGCCCGGCCATGCCTGTGAGTCTCTTGCTATTTGAATTGAGATTACAGCAATGGCTGATATTTGCAAGTGATTTAAATCACGGTTTTGCGGAAAAGCAAACATGCCATTGTGTTTCCTAACACTTTCGCGGGTATCGCCGTCGCCACCTTCAGGCCATTGCATTTAGCTGGGAGAAGCCTCTTTCCGCGATGAACTTTTTTGGAAGGGGCGCGTACGTTTCTGCATCCCCCCGCACGCCGTCGTGCGGATAAGAGAGTAGAAGCGAAACGCATGGCCCACGACTGGCAACCTGAGCTGGAACGCCTCCTGGACGAACACCAGTCCATGGTCTTTTCGCTCGCGCTTCGCATGACCGGAGACCGCGGTGTGGCCGAGGAGATCGCCCAGGACGTGTTTCTGGAGATGGACCAGCATCTGGGCAAGATGCGATCGCCGGAGCACGCACGGTTCTGGTTGCGGAGGGTGACGATGAGCCGCTCCACCGATGCGTTGCGCCGGCGGAGGGTGCGGGGAGCTGACTTGTGGGTGGAACTGGAAGACGTTCACGCGGTCCAGAGCCAGGAGCGGGTTTCGCCGGTAGGGACGCGCTTGGAGCATCTGCTGACGACCTTGCCGGAGGCGCAGCGGGCGGCATTGATTCTGCGTTACCAGGAAGACATGCTGCCGGATGAGATTGCGGCGGCGCTGGATGCGCCGGTTGCGACCGTCAAGAGCAACCTGCAGCGCGGGCTCAAGCTGCTGCGGGCCAAGGCTATGAGCCATTTGAGGGAGTTTATCCGTGGAGCATGAAGGATCGGATGGGTTTGAAAAGGAACTGAGACAGGCGCTGGAGCGGCGGCCCGCTCCACCCAGCCTGAAGCGGCGGGTGATGGAGCGCCGGGCACAGAGGCGACAGCCGCGCGCCGGCGTGATGTGGATGCGGGTGGCGGCGGCGCTGCTGATTGCCGCAATCCTGGGCGGCGGTTTGCGTTGGGGGATACAGAAGCGCGAAGAACGGCGGCAGGGAGAAGAGGCGCGACGGCAGGTGATGCTCGCGCTGAGGATCGCCGGAAAGGCATTGAACCGGGTTAATACCAGGCTCGCGGCCCACGACCGCGGAGAGGATGAGTGATGAAGATTCGGAACGCAGTTTTGCCTTTAGCGGCTCTTGTGCTTTGCGGAATGGCGGCGGCACAGGAATCGCCTCTGCTTTTGCCACCGGCGGTGGAGAAGGAGCTGGCTGCGCGCGCCTCCGACGTGACCGAGGTGACGCTGGGCAAGAGCATGCTGGGGTTTGCCGCCAAGTTCATGAACGGCAAGGACGAGGACGATGCGGCGACCCGCAGGCTGATCGAGGGGCTGCAGGGCATCTACGTCCGGGAATACGAGTTCGACAAAGAGGGCCAGTACTCGATGGAGGAGATCGAGCAACTGCGCAAATCGTTTGAAACCGGCGAGTGGTCGCCGGTCGTGCGCGAACGCGAGCGCAAAAAGAATGAGACGACCGAGGTCATGGTGAAGCTGGTGAATGGCGAGAGCCACGGGCTGTTCGTGCTGGAGGCCGGGCCGAAGGATCTGACGATTGTGCTGATTCTGGGGCCGATCAAGGTGGATGATCTGGCACGGCTCAAGGGCCTGTCGGGGCTGGGCTCACTGGGCGACGTGCAGAAGGACGTCAAGGGGAAGAAGGGAGGCGGGGAATGAGGCGCTTTGTGTTTGTGCTGGCGTGTTTGGCCGCCCTAACGGTTCCCGTAACCGTGTTGGCCAGCGGCGGGGAATCCGGCTTTAACGGCGTGGTGCGCACCCTGGAGGTGAAGTATCACGTGCACGCGAACCGCATCCCGTTCCTCGGCCTGATCAGCTTTGTGATGGGCAAAAACGCAGAGTACGGAGTGAGCAATCTCCATGTGGCGGAGTTCGAGGACTTCCGCGATGCGATGGATGGGGAAGAGCTCAACAGCATGGTCGAGCAGAAGCTGGGCCCCCAATGGCAGCGGGTTATTCGCGAGACCAGCCGCTTCGGCCAGGATCAGACACTGATCTTCATGCATCCCGAAGGCCGGCGCATGGGGCTGTTTGTCCTGGATGCCAGCGGGCACGAGTTGGACGTGGTGCAAGTCTCCGTAGACGGCGAGCACCTGAACGAGAAGATCGGCCAGTACCAGCATCACTCGCATCGGCAGGACGAGGACGATTGAATGCGGCGGGCCAGAGCGCAGACCTAGCCAGGCCGCGAACCAAGAGCGATATATCCCTGCACCCATCACGTACTTAGAATCGATGCCAGCATGGGCAGCTCGAGTACCTTGCAGGCATCGGGATATCGCGGAAGGCTCGCGCCTTCCCCCACCGGCTATCTGCATGTGGGCCATGCGCGCACGTTTTGGACCGCATGGCAGCGGGCTCGTGATGCCGGCGGCGCGCTGGTGATGCGGATGGAGGATCTCGATCAGGACCGCAGCCGGGCGCAATACGTTGAGGCGGCGTACGACGATCTGCGCTGGTTAGGCATCCGGTGGCAGGAGGGACCGGATCGCGGGGGTCCGTACGGACCTTATGTTCAAAGCAAACGCCACAACCTGTATCTCGAGGCCTGGCGCAAGCTGCACCGCGGCGGTTTTCTGTTTCCGTGTAAATGCTCGCGGCGCGATCTGGAGTCGGCGCTGGGCGCCCCACACGAGGTGATTGCGCGCTCGGCGGGAAAGCTTGAGCCGCTCGATGATGAGCCGCTGTATCCCGGAACCTGCCGGCGAAACCCTGACTACGCGCCGCAGCTCCCCAGCCCCGCGCGGCACGAGCTGGAGACGCCCGAGGGCGCCAACTGGAGGTTTCGCGTGCCCGAGGGCGAGGCAATCGAGTTCAACGACCTCAACCTCGGCCCGCAACGGTTCATCGCCGGAAGGGACTTTGGGGACTTTGTGGTGTGGCGCCGCGATGGCACGCCGAGTTATCAGCTAGCCTGCGTGACCGACGATGCGCAGATGCGGATCACCGAGGTGGTGCGCGGAGCGGATCTCTTGAAATCCACGGCGCGGCAGATCCTCTTGTACCGCGCCCTCGGAATGCAGGCGCCGCAATGGTTCCACTGCCGGCTGGTGCTGGATCAGCACGGCCGGCGGCTCGCCAAGCGAACCGACGCCCTGAGCCTGCGGCTGCTGCGCCAGCGCGGCCTCACGCCCATGAACATCCTTGCCGCAGATCTGCCGCGCAGCGCTTGAACTAAACGGGCAGCGGGTTACGTTCCGGGAAGTTGCGCTGGTGCCAGTACGGATAGATTGGGGAGACCGCGCTGGCCTCATCCAGCTTCTTTACCTGTTCGGTCGAGAGATTCCACCCCACAGCACCCAGGTTCTGCCTCAGCTGCTCTTCATTGCGGGCGCCCAGAATGACGGACGAGACGGTGGGCCGCTGCAACAGCCAGTTGAGGGCGATCTGCGGAACGGACTTGCCCGTCTCCGCAGCCACCTCGTCGATGGCGTCGACAACCTTGTAGAGATACTCATCGGCCAGGGGCGGCCCGGCATCTGCGGTCTTGTGCAGCCGGCTCTGGGCGGGAATGGGCTGGCCCCGGCGGATCTTCCCGGTGAGGCGGCCCCAGCCCAGGGGGCTCCACACCAGCGCACCCACGCGTTGATCGGTGCCCAGCGGCATGAGCTCCCACTCGTACTCCCGGCCCACCAAGGAGTAATAAACCTGGTGCGCGACGAAGCGCGTCCAGCCATAGCGATCCGCAATGGCCAGCGACTTCATGAGGTGCCAGCCGGAGAAGTTGGAGCAGGCGATATACCGGACCTTGCCGTCGCGAACAAAGGTGTCGAGAGTCTGCTGCACCTCCTCGATGGGCGTCAGCGCGTCGAAGCCGTGCAGGTGGTAGATGTCAATGTAGTCGGTATTGAGGCGGCGGAGACTGGCTTCGAGAGCGCGGGTGAGGGCGAAACGCGAGGTGCCGCGGTCGTTAGGGCCCGGCCCCATCGGGAAGTACGCCTTGGTGGAGATCAGGGCCTGGTCGCGGCGTCCCTGGAGGGCGGCGCTGAGAACCTCCTCGGAGCGGCCGTCGGAGTAGCCGTTGGCGGTGTCGAAGAGATTGATGCCGGCCTCGAGGCAGATATCGATCAGGCGCCTGGCTTCCTCGACTTCGGTATTGCCCCAGGCGCTGAAGAACTCGTTGGTGCCGCCAAAGGTTGCGGCGCCGAAGCTGAGAGCAGAGACCTTGAGGCCGGAGCCTCCCAGAAGACGGTATTCCATGGCGCTTTGGATGCGTAGAGATTCCGTTAGATGCGAGACTTGGGAACCTCAGATTCGCTCTAAGAACTCCTCTACCGTAATGCCTGCAGTTCGGATTAGACCGCGGAGCGTTCCAGGAGCGAGTTCGGGATGTTGCGGGATAGTCAGATTGTGTCGGAGTCCAGTCTTGGTCATGACAACATGACTACCAACCTGGCCGCGAACTTCCCAGCCGAACTTCTGAAAGGCTTTGACCGCCTCTTTGCCGGAGATGTTCGCGAGCCTTCCCATTCCATTCGCCTGACCCAATGATATCCACAAGACGAATGTGGATTAGCTCTGAAGATTCGGTCCCGACGCTGCAAAAACTGCCCACTCAAACTGCGACAACGACTGGCGTCTGGCCACCTGGGAGTGCCTGGGCCGCTTTCTGATCTTCGGCCCAAAGCCACGCCGTGATTGCTTCTTTGATATTCGCCAGCGCTTCCTGTTCCGTCTTTCCTTGAGAGAAGCAACCGGGCAGAGCTGGGCACTCGGCCACGATCCAGCCTTGCTCATCAGGTGTCAGGACCACGTGAAACAACATGGGAAGCTCCAGAACCCAAGTTTACACACAACAACAGTTGGTCACTAGCGCGAGTAAAAGTGCGGTACTCTCTAGCTGAAAGGAGCTTCCATGAGGACACTGGTAGCGGCCGCCCTGCTCCTGGTTTCAGGCGCGGCCATGCTCGGCCAGCAGCCAACCGAACCGGCTCCGCTCAAGGTGGGCGAAGATGCGCCGAACTTCACCCTCACCGCGACGACCGGCGCCAAGGTGACGCTGTCCGATTTCAGGGGCAAGAATCCTGTGGTCCTGGCCTTCTTCCCCGCCGCGTTCACCGGTGGCTGAACCAAGGAGATGACAGCGTACCAGGCTGGTATCGCAAAGTTCGAAGGCAATGACACCAAGGTTTTCGGCATCAGCGCCGACAACGTTCCCTCCCTCCGGGTCTTCGCCGACCAATTGAAGTTGAGCTATCCCCTATTGAGCGATTTCAGCACCCGCTCCACGCTGAAGGCGTATGGCGTTCTGCGGCCGGACGGCATGGCGAACCGCGTCACCTACGTGGTCGACAAGGACGGCAAGATCGCGTTTGTGGAGGTGGGGAACACGGCGATCGACCCGACGGCCGCTGACACGGCGTGCAGCCGGCTGGCGCACAAGGCAGCCCAAGGCAAGCCCTGAGGGGCCGGTACCGGGGGCTTCAGCCTGCGTTGAGGCCCTCCGCCGTTCCCGCCGACGGGGGCGGCCACAGAACCCGCGACTGCACCTGAAAGATTCGCGGCTACTGCACCGGATGAGGCGAGTTCACGCGGTGCATCCACTTGCGATTGATGTCGGGCCAGAACTCTTTGACGACGTACGAGGCGGCGTCGATACCTACGTCCACGCCCCAGGTTGAACCTACGTTCCCGAAGGTCCTTTGGCTGGCCGGGTAGTAGGTCGTCGACAGAGCCGCCGAAGCCCCGGCTCCCAGAATCTCACTCACATTGAACTGGCGATGCGACGTGTCGGAGCGCGTGACCACAGCCCGGCTCAGTGCATATCCGGTTCGCTTGAAGAGGCCGCCGCGCCCCAGCGTGTAGTACCGGTTGTCCTGGTGTGCGAGCGACGGGACGACGAACTCGACCAGGTAGTTCTCGGTTGTCTGATCGAGGGCGGAGTGCCACAGGTATTGCCCATATGCGCCTGGACCGGTGCCGAACTCGGGCGTGGCATTGCGAAGGTACCCGTATCCGGCCAGTGCCACGGGGATGAAGATGGATGAGTAGTCGAAGGAATCGTCCGTCGCGGTCAGGAACTTCTCCTTCGCAGTCTGGGGCGGGAGAATGTCGTCGGTGCTGACGGAGCGGAAGTTGGGGAGCAGGCCGAGGATCCGCTTCGTCTGAGCCGCGCGATCGTTCTGAGACCCCGCCTTAGCCTCCTTCTTCTGCGCGCCCCCGGGAGCAGGCTGATTTTGGGCGCCGGAGGCAGATGCCGAATCGGGTGTGCGAGCGAGGGGATCGTCTGATCCTCGAGGCGCCTGCATTTCCGGCTGAGCGGCGACTGAATTTCCGCCCTCCTGCGAACTGGCAATCGGGCCCAGGCTGGCCAACGCCAGGACTAGAAACGAGGAGAAACACCGGCAAGTTGGGGAAGAACGAAAGCGCATATTTCATTGAACTACCAAATCGATGCAGATGTTCAAGCGAAATGGTTTTTTGTTCATTGGATTGATACGGTGGTTAGAGGCGGCCCCATGGCTTGGGGACCTGAAACCTGCCGGGGCCTTTGCCGAAGAGCAGCCGCCGCGCCGGGCGTCTTAGTGCCTCAATTTAGACTGGAGGGTGATGACCACCGTGAAAGCCGTGCGCGGCACGCGCGACTTGTTGCCGCCGGAGACGGCGCTCTGGAACCGGATTGAAGCGACAGCACGCGCCGTCTTCGCCCGCTACAACTTCGGCGAGATTCGCACGCCCGTCTTTGAGGATACGGCGCTCTTTGCCCGCGGGGTGGGCGAGGAGACCGACATCGTCTCCAAGGAGATGTACACCTGGGAGGATCGCGCCCGGGCACAGTCGGAGAAGACGCAATCCCTGACCCTGCGGCCGGAGAACACGGCCGGGGTGGTCCGCGCCTACATCGAACATAAGCTGGGCGAGACCGGCCAGCTGCAGAAGCTCTTCTATATTGGGCCGCAGTTTCGCCGGGAACGGCCCCAGAAGGGGCGGTACCGGCAGTTCTCGCAGATCGGCGCCGAGGTGATCGGCCCGACCTCCTCCGGAAGCGAGAGCCCCCTGCGGGATGCCGAGGTGCTGGAGATGCTGGCCACCCTCCTGGACGAGCTGGGCATTACCGGCTGGACTCTGCACATCAACTCGGTCGGCTCGGCCGCAGACCGCGCCCGGTACAACGAAGTCCTCCGCGAGGCGCTGGTGCCTGTCGCTCCCAGGATGTGCGTGGATTGCCAGCGGCGGGCAGTCACGAATCCGCTTCGTGTGCTGGACTGCAAAGTTCCCGAGGATCAGCCCATCATCGAGGCTCTGCCGAAGATCGCCGACTCGCTGGATGAGGACTCGAAGCAGCACTTTGCCGGCGTGATTGCGGCTCTGGATGCGGCGGGCGTGCCTTACACCCGCAATCACCGCCTGGTGCGCGGGCTCGATTACTACACCCGCACCACGTTCGAGTTCACGCATGGCGGCCTGGGGGCTCAGAACGCGCTGCTGGGCGGCGGCCGCTATGACGGGCTGAGCGAAGCGATCGGCGGTCCCAAGGCTCCGGGCATCGGCTTTGCGATGGGAGAGGATCGACTTGTTTTGACACTGCAGGCGCAGGAAGCCGCAAGACCGGAACCCCGACACGCGTATATTGCCCCGCTCGGCGAGGCTTTGAATCCCGCCGCTCTTGCACTGGCGCGCGAGTTGCGCCGGGGCGGGCTGACCGTGGAGCTGGGTGACGGCAACTTCCGGCTCAAGAAGAGCTTTGAGGCCGCCGAGAAGACCGCGCGCCGCATCGTCATCCTCGGAGAAGACGAGCTGGCATCCGGTATCCTGACAGTGAAGGAATTTGCCACCGGCATACAGACCAAGGTTCCGCGCTCGGATCTTCCTGCGGTTCTCGCCGCACCCGTCAGCGCGTAGAAGGACAGCAAGTGCTCGATTATCTGGGAACACTCGAACGGACGCACATGTGCGGCGAACTGCGCGCCGCCAACGCAGGGCAACAGGTGGTTGTGATGGGCTGGGTGAACCGGCGCCGCGACCACGGCAACCTCATCTTTCTTGATCTGCGCGACCGCTCGGGAATCTGCCAGGTGGTGCTCGACGCGGAGCTCACCCCGGAGGGGCACCGCAAGGGCGAGGTGGTCCGCCCGGAGTATGTTGTGGCGGCCGTGGGCAAGGTGCGGCTTCGCGACAAGGACGCCATCAATCCCAAGATGGTGACGGGCGAGATCGAGATTGAAGCCACCGAACTGCGCGTTCTGAACGACACAAAGCTGGCGCCGTTTTCGCCCGCGGAAGACGCTATCCAGAACGAGGAGACACGGCTGAAGTATCGCTTCATCGATCTTCGGCGAGCCGAGATGCAGCGCAACTTCTGGCTGCGCCACGAGATTACCCGCGCTGTGCGCGAGAGCCTCTCCGGTCAGGGCTTTCTCGAGATCGAGACGCCCATCTTGTGCAAGTCCACGCCCGAGGGGGCGCGCGACTTCCTGGTGCCGAGCCGGGTGCATCCCGGGGAATTTTATGCGCTGCCGCAGTCGCCGCAGATCTTCAAGCAGATCCTGATGATCTCGGGCTTCGACCGCTACTTCCAGGTGGCCCGCTGCTTCCGTGATGAGGACCAGCGCGCCGACCGGCAGCTCGAGTTCACCCAGATCGATCTGGAGATGAGCTTCCCGCGCCAGGAGACGGTCTTTGGGGTGGTGGAGAAGTTCCTGGCCGCGGCCTTCGCGGCGGCCGGTGTTTCGCTTCCAACTCCATTCCCCCGCATTACCTACGATCAGTCGATGCGGCAGTATGGCAGTGATAAACCTGACCTGCGCCTTCCCGGGCTCACCGATGTGCGCCCGGCTTTCACTGACGAGAACCTGGCGGCGCTGCAGATCGATCCGGCGCTGCCGGTAGTCGCATTCCGGATTCCCAGCGTGGGCGAGCTGAGCCGCAAGGAACGCGAAGACAACTGGCCCATGTTCGACAAGAACAAGGGAGCCAAATTCATTGACGACTTCAAGCGCCTCGCCAAGGGATTCCCGGAGGCGGCGGTGAAGGTTCGGGAGCTGGCGGGCGCCACCGATGCGGACTTCGTCATCATTGTGGCGGGCGACCCGGCGCACCATATCAAGGCCAGCGACACCAAGTTCGAAGGCCGCTTGAGCGAACGCGAGATCAACGTCTACGCCGCCGCCGGGAACTTCCGCACCGAGCTGGCCAAGAAATATGCCGACCGGCATGGCGCCTTCAAGGGGACCGAGGGCGTGGTCGCTGAGGCCGATCCGCGCGGCGGAAAGGCGATCGATGGGTCAGCCGCGTTCCATCCCATCTGGATCGTCGACTTCCCCATGTTCGAGTACGACGTGGCGACGGGCCACTGGGTTCCGGCGCACCATCCCTTCACTGCGCCGCACGAGCACGATATGCCGAACCTGGTCTCCGATCCGGCCAGCGTCCGCGCGAACTGCTACGACCTGGCCATGAATGGGCTGGAACTTGGGTCGGGTTCCATCCGAATTCACCGGAAAGACGTGCAGCAGCAGATCTTTGCGTCGTTAGGCATCAGTGAAGAGGAAGCGAAGGCGCGGTTTGGTTTCTTTCTGGACGCGCTGGAGTACGGGACGCCTCCACACGGCGGTATTGCGCTGGGGCTCGACCGCATCGTGATGCTGCTGGCCGGTGCGCCCAGCCTTCGCGAGGTCATCACGTTCCCGAAGACGGCCAAGGCCATTGACCTGATGGCCGATGCGCCGACGACGGTGACAGAGCAGCAGCTCAAGGAGCTGCATATTCGGACGGTTTTGAAGGGCTAAGGGCGGCAGCTGCCGCTCTTAGATTTGGGTCACCGCGGGTCATAGCCCGCACCTTTTCCGGCGAATTCTCTTCCTCTTGTTTCGTAGAAGAGCGGCCAAGGTTGCGTCCGACCGGCGCGCCGATTCGGACCAGTACAATTGCTTGCGTCTGGAGGTCGAGGAATGAGCAAGTTCGGAAACATTACGGAGACGGTCGGGAACACGCCGGTGGTCAGAATCAACCGCCTGGCGCCCGAAGGCGTGAACCTGTACGTCAAGGTGGAGGCTTTCAACCCGCTGGGGTCGGTGAAGGACCGGTTGGCCCTCGGGGTAATCGAAGAGGCGGAGCGGACCGGGAAGTTGAAGCCGGGGCAGACGGTGGTCGAAGCGACGAGCGGCAATACTGGGATCGGTTTGGCGATGGTGTGCGCGGCGAAGGGATATCCCCTGGTGGTCACGATGGCGGAGACCTTCTCGATCGAGCGCCGCAAGCTGATGCGCTTCCTGGGCGCGAAGGTCGTCATCACACCGGCGGCGGCGCGGGCTGTCGGGATGGTGAAGAAGACCATCGAACTCGCCGAGAAGCACGGGTGGTACTACACCCGTCAGTTTGAAAACGAGGCAAACGCCGATAAGCACTCCGAGACCACGGCGCAGGAGATTCTGCGGGATTTCAAGGGAGAACGCCTGGATTACTGGGTCACGGGTTTTGGCACGGGAGGCACCCTGAAGGGGGTTGCGCGAGTGCTGCAGAAGGAACGGCCGGAGACCAAGATTGTGGTGTGCGAACCCGACGAAGCGCCGATGCTGTCGGGCGGAGTCGAACAGGAGCGGAACCCGGACGGCTCCGCAAAGGTGGCGCACCCCAGTTGGAAGCCGCACCCCATGCAGGGCTGGAGCCCCGACTTCATCGCCAAGTTGACCGGGGACGCGATGTCGTCGAAGGCGGTCAGCGAGGTGTTGCGCATCGCCAATGCGGACGCGATGCGGTGCAGCAAGGACCTGGCGAAGAAAGAAGGCATCTTCGTGGGTGTCTCGTCGGGAGGCACCTTCGCCGGGGCGCTCCAGGTGGCCAATAATGCGCCGAAGGGATCGACGATCCTTTGCATGTTGCCGGATACGGGCGAACGGTATCTGAGCACTCCCCTGTTCGGCGATGTGTCGGTGGATATGAACGAGGAGGAGTGGGAGATCGCGCGGTCCACTCCGGGATGCATTCTGGAGCCGCCGAAGTAGGTCTGGAACGTGTGCACGGAGCGGGCGCGCGTCAGCGCGCCCGTTTCTTTCGCGTTGCTTCTCTCACCGATCACAGCACCATCCAGGAATAGTGCGGGTGAGGCACACACCGAACGAAGAAAGGACACCCGCTTGATACGCAGAGCTCTCGCACCGATTGCTTTGATTCTGTTGCTGGGAGGTGCGCTCGCGGGCGCGCAATGGGCGCCTCTGGCGCGGGATGCCGGCGCGGACCAGCGGATTGCGTGGTGGCGCGAAGCGCGCTTCGGGATGTTCCTGCACTGGGGCGTTTATGCGATTCCAGGACGCGGGGAGTGGGCGCAGTGGAATGAGCAGATTCCGGTGGAGGAGTACGCCAGGCTGGCGGATCAGTTCAAGCCGGAACATTTCGATCCCGACGCATGGGCAGCACTGGCGAAAGAAGGCGGGATGAAATACATGGTGCTGACCTCCCGACACCATGATGGATTTGCTCTCTTTGATGATCCGGGCAGCAATTTCACGGCGATGAAGTCGGCGGCCCACCGCGACATCGTCGCTGACTACGTGAAGGCCGTCCGTAAGGCGGGACTGGGAGTGGGTCTTTACTACTCCCCGCTGGATTGGAGGTACCCAGGATTCTTCTTTCCCGGCATCTACCGCGCCAGCGCCGAGGCACTGCGAGCGCAATACGAGCGGCAGATGGGGGAGCTGGAGGCGCGCTACGGCAAGCTGGACGTGCTTTGGTTCGATGGCGGCGGCGATGAGTGGTTAGGATTCGGCGGGCTGGAATGGGGTGGGCAGGGATGGCACGCGCGCGCAAAGGACAAGCCATATTCGGGAGCATTTGACTGGCACGATGCGGAGGTTGTGTCGCACTTGCGCGCCGCGCAACCCGGCATCGTGATCAACGACCGAACCAATGCGCCTGCGGACTTTCGATCGCGTGAGGGGGATGGCGCCTTGGGCGACTTTGAGAACCGCTATCCCTGGGAGCTTTGCACCACGATTACCGAGGGGGCCTGGGGCTATCAGCCTGACGCCCGGGTGAAGCCGCTGGCGACCCTCATTCATCTTCTTGCCGGGGCGGCGGGACGCGATGGCAATCTGCTGCTGAACGTGGGACCACAGCCCGATGGGCGGATTCCGGCGGCACAGGCGGACCGGGTGCGCGAGATCGGCCGTTGGCTCGAAGCCAATGGGGAGAGTATTTACGGAACGCGCGGAGGCCCCTGGCTGCCGGGGCCATACGGAGTCTCAACTCACCGGCAGAACGTGATTTACATCCATGTTTTCGAGCCGACCAAGGATGGCAAGCTTGAGCTACCGGAGCTTCCAGTCACCGTGAAGAAGGCGGCGCTGCTGCACGGCGCCGATCTGAAATTTACGCAGGCGGACCGGAAACTTGTGATCGACCTCTCCGGCGCCTCACTGGATGCGGCCGACACGGTGCTGAAAGTGGAGATTGACCAACCGTGGACATCGCAAGCCGTGATTCCGGTTCCCGCCTCGTATTGAATGCGATCCCATCCGGAGTGATACGGCAACTCGAGGGCTCAGCGTGGGAGAAGCGGGTTGCAGCCCGCGATTTGGGGGCTACTCCGAGTCACTGGTGTCAGTAATGTCGTCGTCTTCGCCCTCGACGGAGATGCGCAGGGAGCGCAGCCACTCGCGGTCGTTCTGGCTGAAGGGAGCCTCGCCCTCGATCTCTTCTTCGGAGGCCTCGCCGTCCTTGGATACCTCATTGAGACCGATCGTGGCCTCCAGCATGAGGAGCACATCAAATCCATGCTTGCGGATATCCTGAACGACTCCGGCGATCTGCTCGCTTTCGATCACCGACTCGTGGATCGCCTCCCCAAGCTGCTGAATCAGTTCACGCAAACGGGATGTCAAGGGGTACCTCCACGGGCGGCGGCCAGCGCAGTAAGATGCGCGGGAAGCTGATTGAGATTTTATCTACCTTAAAGCGGCAGCAACGGAACGGCAACTGCGGAGGTCAAACTCCGCGTTCCGGTCACTGCTACCATCATAGACGGGATGAAACCGCAGACCGTTGGCAGAGTGCTGGGCGTGGGGCTTCGCGTGGCGGGGCGGATGGCGGGCCAGCGCCTGGCGGGACCCGGCGGCGATAGCTCAGGCGCGGTCGCAGGATCGAGCGCTCATCCGAACCAGCGTCAGGCCGGACGCCAGGCAGGGCGGACCTCCGCCAACGTGGCGCGTGGGCTGGGCGGATTCGTGCGTCCGTTCAAGCGGGTAGGCGGGATTCTTGTGCTGGAAGTAACCGGGGTGTTCTTCCTGCTGTTTGTGCTGGTCTTCGGCCAAATGGCATGGCGGGTACGCGCCAGCTATGCGCACGGCCCGGACCACCAGAAGTTCCTGGTAGCTGGGGGGCTGGCCCTGGTGTTCCTTTACCTGACAGTGAGCTCGTTCTGGCGGGCCCGGCGCAGGTGAGCTAGGCGGCGTCGGTCGCTCCCATCGGGTACGCCGCCGCGCCATGGAGGAGCTGGCGCAGCTGGCGACTGGCCCGGTCCAGGGTAATCAGCACATCGGTTTCGGCATCGCAATCAGCCAGACCCTGCTCGAGCAGATGGTCGTAGGCATCGTCCAGGGAGGTTCCGACCTCGGAGCAGTTCAAGCTGGCCCAGAGTTCGTCAATCAAAGCGATTTTTTCGCGGTAGGTCAGGGCGGCGATCTGGTGCTGACTCAGGATTGACATGACGGAAGTGTAGAGTAGCAGTTACTTGTGCGCACATTACAAAGGTCCATACCCCCTTGACGCGCCCCAAGCCGCCGCAATCACGAGGTGCGGGCACGCGGGAGGCGCGGGGCGATCGCGTAATTCAGCTGCACGAGGACAATGATGCCGATGCTGATCCAGGTATTGATCAGGCATAGCGCCGCGCCCGCCGCATACAGGGATTGCGCGATCAGAATGCGCCTGCAGATGCTGTTCCGGATTTCGGCGGGCGTGTTCTCTTTGATGAGCCCGGCACGGCTGGCATAGGTCCAGCTCCAGTAGAGCATGCACCCCGGGAGGAGAATGTTCAGCCAGTATGTGCCGACAGCGATCCGGTAATGGACAAAGTCTCCGAGGAGCCGGGTCGAGAGCGGCATCAGGGTCACCGAGAAGAGGAACCCGAGGTGGATCCAGGTGAGATCGCGGGTCCCCTCCTCTATATGGTTGAGCTGCGTCTGCTGGCCGGCCCAGAAGATGCCCAGCGTCAGAAAGCTCATCCCATAGACGACCCACTGCGGACCCATGGCCGCAAAGGCCTGCAGGAGTTCGGGTTCCGAGTGGATCTGCGCGGGCGATGGGGTGTGGAGATCGAGCACCAGGAGGGTCATGGCGACCGCGAAGATGCCGTCGCTCAAGGCCGCCAGGCGTTCAAGGTTGCGTCCCTGGATGCGGTTGTAGAGAGTGAGCACACCGGACCCTTTCGTGGACGGCTAGACCAGGGGCTTGTTGGGATTGCGGAGAAGGCGCCAGACGCCCAGGGCAATCGCGACCAGTCCCAGCCCGTAGGCCAGCCACGCTTTCTCGCCGGTGTGGATCAGCCATCCGCGATACAGGGCGAAGACGCCGAGGGCAAAGAGCAGGACGCCACGAAATGCGTTCATCGTCAGGTTCTCCGAACCTTTTCCACTCCATGGTAAGCCTCGGCGAGAGGGTTTGACCCGCGCCGCCAGAACTGCCTATCGTGGGGAAGGAAGAGCCGGCAGGCAGACTTTCTGCGATGCCGGCGAGAGGTAATCTATGGCCACTCCCGAAGCACCCGCCGCCCCCGCTCTCAAGAAGACTGCCCTGAACGCTACCCATCGTTCCCTGAAGGCGAGGATGGTTGATTTTGGCGGATGGGATATGCCGGTGGAGTACCCCGGCAACGGCGGAGGCCTGATCGCCGAGCACATGGCGGTGCGAACAGGCGTGGGGCTGTTCGATGTGAGTCACATGGGCGAGATTCAGTTTCGCGGACCGGGCGCGCTCGAAGCGGTTCAGTCCATCACCATGAACGACGTCTCCAAGCTGAAGGACGGACAGGCGCACTATTCGGCGCTCCTCACGCCCCTGGGAACAGTTGTGGATGACATCCTGGTTTACCGGCTGAGCGAGAACGATTACCTGCTGGTGGTGAATGCGGGAACCACGGACAAAGACTATGCCTGGATCCGCAACCAGGTCGGGGGGAGGCCCGGGATCCACATCAGCAACTACTCGCCTTACTACTCCCAACTGGCAATCCAGGGGCCGCGTGCCCTGGAGACCCTGCAGAAGCTGACCAAGGTGGACCTGGCGCCTATCAAGAACTACTGGTTTACGTGGGGAACGGTTGCGGGGATTCCCAACGTTCTGATTGCCAGAACCGGCTACTCGGGCGAAGACGGGTTCGAGGTTTATCTGCCGTCGGATGAGCCCACCAGCGTGAAAATGTGGGAGGCGCTGATGGAGGCCGGGGCGGAGTTCGGCATACGCCCCTGCGGCCTGGGAGCCCGCAATACCCTGCGGCTGGAGGCGGGGATGAGCCTGTACGGCAATGAGATTTCTGAAGAGATCAACGTACTGGAGGCCGGCCTGGACCGCTGGCTGAAACTGGATAAGGGCGAGTTCATCGGGCGGGAAGCGCTCAAATCGGTGGTGGCTTCCGGGGGTCCGAAGCGAAAGATTGTCGGCCTGGAGATGGTCGATCGCGGAATCGGCCGCGATCACTATCCCGTCCTCGATCTGGAGGGGCGGGAGATCGGAGTGATCACCTCGGGATCACCGGCGCCCTTCCTCAAAACGAACATCGCGCTCGCAATGATCCCCTCGGAGGTGGCCGCGAGCGGGAGCGATGTGCTGGTGCAGGTGCGCGCGAACCAGGTGCGCGCGCGGCAGGTGGCCCTGCCGTTTTACAAGCGGGCCAAGAAGTAAGCGCTGGAGGGTGGATTCGAAGCTGTCGCGGAAGATAGAATGGCCGCCATGGCGAATCATCCGATCACCTTCGCGATCGTCATTATCGCGGTCTGCGTCATATTTGGACTGGCCAGCTATCGGCGACATCGAAGGTCACTCAGATTCTCGGCCAGGGGCGCCCCGTTCATGATGGGAGCCACGGTATCCCAGGTCTCCAAAACCGGGAGACCTGGGGCACCCAAGTTTTATCAGCCGCGCTAGTAGCCTGCGTCGCGCCGCCACACGGCCGCGTCGAAGGTGTGTCGGATTTCGTACCCTTCGCTGCGATAGAGCTCGATGGCGCGGGAATTGGCTTCAGTGACGGTGAGCGAGACTTCGCTGAGTCCCTGGCGCGCGAAACCAGCGGCCGCCACATCCAGCAGCATCCGGCCCAGACCCTGTCCGCGATGACTGGGTTTGACGCACAGCTGGGTGATGTGGCCACTGATATTGCTCACGCGCGAGCCCAGCACGAGAGCCACGATCTCCCGGGAGGAGCGCTCCAGAATGATGTGAGAAACCTGGGGGCTGAAGACGCCGCATCCCGAGTAGCGGACGATGTTGTGGAGGAAGCGCAGAGAACCATGCGCGGAACGATATTGATCGTTGATGATGCTGTCGGGGTGCTCTGCGTAAGCCTCTGAGATCAACTTTCCCGCCGCGTTCAGGTCATCATCCCTCCATGGCCGGATCTCGAGTTGCGGGGGGAGAGCAATCGGGGGCGAGAGCGGTACGCCGGCCAGAGATTGCACCATGAACAACCGCCGGTACACCTGGAATCCGGCTCGACGAAACGCGCCTGCGTGGGCGCCCGATGGGTGCAGCAAGAGCTGCGATTCGACCCGATCCACGTGGGGGGAGTTCTGCAAGGTTTCGAACAGATGCCGCAGCAGCGTCATCTCGATCTCAAGGGCGCTCTGGGTTCGCTCGCGTCCGGGACGGACACCATTCGGAACGTCTGGAGGGACCGCGAAGACATCGCCGATGACAGCCTTGGTCTCTTCATAGACACAGAAGGCGTACCCCGTCACCCGGCCGGCGTCGACTGCGGCGTACCCGGGGAGCATGCGGCTGTCGAGGTACTGCATCAGGAGCCGGGCGGAGGTGCGGTAATCCCAGTGCAGGCGCTCCTGCCACACGTCCCCTTCCGTCTCCAGCAAGGGCCGAAGCAGAGGAGCGGTGAAGTGCCGCAGGTCGAGAATCTCCAGGGATACACCCGGTGTCATGCCCCTCCCGTTACCGCGGCGCCGTCCCGCCGTGGTTCTTCCCCGGGGTGGGGGGAAGTCATTCGCAGGCCATCTCCGGGATCACCCTGCCTGTGCGGAACGCGATCCGGTGGAAACGCCTTCCGGTAACTGTGCCATGACTGAACGCGGCATGCAACAGAAAGGGTCAACGGGCGCCTACCATGTAGACCTCGAGCCCTTGTTCGGGCCAGCTGAAGAGCTCTTCGTAGTGCCGGCCTTCGAGGTATTCCTCGAGTGCTGCGGGGGTGTGCAGATCGGCGCCGTTGCGGCCCGTCACCCGCGCCACCAGGAGGTGCTGCTCGGCCGGAACACCATCTTCCTCGTAGTTCACCACCTCATGATTGCGATAGAAGGCAAGCCCGTACTCCACGTCGCGGCGTACGCGGAAGACGGCGACGGTTTCGTTGGGTGGCGCAAGTGCGGCGAGCCGATCGGCCAGGGGACGCGCCGAGTACGAACGGTCCAGCAGCCGTATCACGCGCTTGGAGGCATCGACCGGCGGTATGCCGAAGACGGGCCCCACGCCGTACAGGAACAGCACCAGGACGACCAGCACCCCGGAGGTGACAAGGCGCAACCGGGCAACGCCGAACCCGTTGACCACAACCACGATGAGCAGCGCAGCGCCCAGGGCAGTCACCAGGGCGATCAGGAAGGGCTGCAGCGGCGGCATCTTGGGCCCATGCACCACGAACCACGGCAGTAGCAGAGCGAACATGGTCATAATCGCGGAAAACACCGCGTGCCCCCCCAGTTCCCAGCGGCTGAGACCCGGTCCTCGACGGCGGAAAAGGTAGTCCCCCGTAAGGATGGTGATGGGAGGAATGGAAGGGAGGATATAACCGGGCAGCTTGGATTGGGAGAAGGTAAAGAAGATGATGGGAATCACTGCCCAGATCACCAGAAATTCGGGGAATGCGTCTCCCGGCCGGCCTACCTTGAGCGTGCTGTTGCTGGCATGCCGCAGCCGCCATTCCGCCACGGAGGTCTTGATGCCATCCCACAGGGCCCGCGCGGAGATCACCGTCCAGGGCATGATGCCCAGGAAGACGACGACGGCGTAGTACCAGAATGGCTGTTGATGCTGGTAACGATTGGTGGCGAACCGCTCGAGATTGTGCTCGAGGAAAAATTCACGGAAGAAGGTGGAATTCTGATGCTGGACCGCGATGAACCAGGGCAGCACGATCGCAAAGTAGAGAATGATGCCCGGCCACCAGACGGAGCGTTTAATGATGGACCACTCCTTGCGCAGTGCGGCAAACGACGCGATCACCATGAAGGCAAGGAAAGGCGCAACTGGTCCCTTGGCCAGCGTGGCCACGCCCGTGAAGAAGTAGATATCGAAGAGCCAGAATTTGGAGTCCGTCTCATACCAGGCGTACCAGCCCAGCAGGCCGATGCAGAGGGGAGCCGCCATCTGCATATCGGTCGATGCGCCACGGGCGAAACCGATGATCGCCGCGCAGCCGACCGTAATCAGAGCGGCATCCAGATGGCCTCCTCGTCGAAAGCGCCGCATGTGCAGGTAGATAAGCGCTGCCATGATGAAGGCGAAACTGGACGATGGAAGGCGCGCTGACCAGTCATGCACCCCGAATTCCTGGAACACGAACATGGCTCGCCAGTAATAGAGGGCTGGCTTCTCCAGCCAGGGACGCCCATACAGGTAAGGTGTAACGCAGGCGCTCAGCTTGCCCTTGAGGGTATGGGCCTGGTCAAAGCGGTCAAGCATTTCGTGGGCAATCTGCGCATACCGCGGTTCGTCCGCGCCTACCAGGCCGAGGCCGTCGCCGCCCAGATATGGAGTCTCTCCATAGGTGATGAAAAAGATAGCGAAGAGCAGAAACACCGTCGCTTCCGCGACAGTGCCCCAGTTCGGTAGCCGTCGACCGCGGCGCTCTGGCGAAACCGGGACGGATGGTTCCGTATACGTCTCCACTTCGAGAGGTTCTCCAACGGGCGGTTCTACTGCCGTCGCCGGCGCCCGCTCACACCCGTCCACGCAAACCGGACGTCGTGACTCTGATGACCAGCCTCAGTGCTTCCGGCGTTCGACAGCACAAGGCTAACAGATTGCCCACCATGCTCTTCTGGGCTCAGGTCTGGCCCGTTTTGGCGCGAAGCTCGTTCAGAATCCGCTCGAGCGCCTGCGGAAGCGGCCCCTCCAGCGTGACTCCAGCGGCATTCTCATGTCCCCCGCCACCTAGTTTGACGGCAATACCGGCCACATCGACACCTCCCTTGCTACGCAGGCTGAGCCGGATCGCACCCTCGGGCAGTTCGCGCAGGAATATGGCCGCCTCAACTCCCGCGATGGAAATGGCATAGTTGACGATCCCTTCGCAGTCTTCTTCTGCAGCGCAGCTCCGAATCATGTCCTGATTCGTGATCCAAAGCCAGGCAATCCGGCCCTCGCGATGCAGGTTGCTCAATGCCGCTCCCAGCAACAGCAGGCGTGCCATGGGGGTGGAGAAGTAGACGTCGCGGGCGATGCGGATCGGGTCGGCGCCGGCCAGGGTGAGTTCCTCTGCGAGCGCAAACGTGGAGGCCCGTGTTCCTCCGTAGCAGAATCCGCCGGTGTCCGTCAGGATCGTGGTGTAAAGGCACGCGGCCATCTCCGGCGTTACGGTAGCGCCGGCGGCTTTGACCATCCGGTGCACCAGTTCGCCGACACTGGCCGCTCCGCGGTCGATCCAGTTCAAATGCCCGAATGCGCGTGCGCTGGCATGGTGGTCGATGTTAATCAGGAAAAAAGGCTCGAGTCCGCGCAACTTCGCCCGTTCCAGGCCATCACACTCCAGCATGACCACCGCATCGTACGGCCCATGCACGCGCAATGCGCATCGGATGCGGTCGGCGCCGGGGAGTTCGCGATAGACGTTAGGGATGCGATCGGCGGTCACCAGGTCGGCACGCTTGCCCATCTGCTCGAGGAGCATGCCCGTGGCCAGCATCGAGCCGACCGCGTCGCCGTCCGGGCGCGAATGCGAACAGACCAGGAATCGCTCGCCGCGGCGCAATACCTCGAGTATCTCCAGAACGGCAGGGTCGACGGTCTTCGCGGCCGAAACCGCGGGATTCCCCGCCGCCCACTCCGACACGCCGCCTCCCTGTTGCTCGCTGCCTGCCACGGTCAACTCCGGGGCAGGGACCCGGCGCGGCTCTTGAAGATCCATGAGCGCCTACTCCACCTGCGCCTTTTGCCGCTTGCGAGAACGCGCCATAAGTTCCTCGATACGCGCCTGGAAGCGCCCGGACCGATCGGCAAAGAAGGCCAGGTCGGGCACGTGGCGGACTCCCATCCGCTCCTTCAACTCAAATCGGATATAACCCTTCGCCGCTTCCAAACCCGCCACCGTGTCCGTCTCCACCTTGGCGATGTCCGGAACCGTTGCATCCACGGCCACATAGACGCGCGCGGACTTCCCGCCCGGATTCAACACCACCTCGCTGACGTGGCAAAAACCGATGCGCGGATCTGACAGTTCGCCCTCGATCATCGCGCCAATCTCTTCCCGCAGAGCTTCTGCCACGCGATCCTGGTGGTGTTTTCGGCCTCGATGCTCCGGCATGTGCAGCAACCCTCCTGGGTTAATCGGCTGACCCCGCGCGATTGAGGGCGAGCGGTGGGTAAACCACTCAGGATATCAGAGGCCAGCGATACTGGACTCGCAGCCCTGCTTCTTTCCAAACCCGCAATCAGCTCTCGCCAGCCGTCGCGCAGTCCATCTCCTGCTATCCTTCTAGAGTGATCCCCCGCTTCAGATCCAGTTTCTGGGCCCCCGTGGTCTGCGTCGCATTGATGTGCAGTACTGGCTGCCGTAAAGAGGAACAGGCCGTCACAGGAGCGGCCCGAAACGCTGTACAGGTTGAGCAAAAGGTCCAGGCCGCCGTCACCCAACGGGACCACGAACGCGATGAGCTCGCCAAAGTTCCGCTTCCCACGAAAAGCCTTTACATCAATATCCATGAAGCCGGCGAATGGGAGAACCCCTTCATCAGCGCGGATGCGGATTATCTGACGCTCCGGGTCACCATGGCCGATGCCAACCCCAGCTCCATGGGCGAAGGAGGACTGTTGCGTCCCCCCGCTGCGCGCCGTCAGGAGTTGCAGATTCGTCCCGAGGCTTTGCCCGACGCGTTGATCGCTCTGCCCGCAGGTGCCTGGCATTATGGACGCGTCGTGGCCGTAAGTGAATCGCCGCTCGCCGATCGCAAGAGGCGGGCTGCCGTGCGGCGCAACGTCGAGTCAGCGATCCAGAAACTCAATGACCTGGGCGTCGTCGTCGAGGAGTGGCCGTCACGATAAGACCGGCAAGCGCATCGTTGCCTTGAGCGTCCGGCACGGAAGACGGTGTGATGGCGATCGTTTTCAACAACTCTCAGCGGGTATACCCTTGGGAGCGATGAACGAGATTACCCGCCGCAGATTCCTCGCTACCACCGCCCTCTCTTTCGCCGCCACCCGACTGCCGGCGCAAAACTCCGCTAATTCGCGCATCACTTTGGACGTTTCCGGGGAGGCTGCCGGACCGCACATGCCCGCCGATTTCGTGGGCCTCTCGTACGAAGTGCGGCAGCTCGCGGATCCCTCCTTCTTTTCCGCCGCTAACATCGGGCTCATCGAGCAGTTCAAAGCGCTCTCTCCGCACGGAGTGCTGCGCCTTGGCGGAAACACCAGCGAGTTCGCCTGGTTCAAGCCAACTCCCTCCACCCCTGAGCCGCCGCACCCGCCCACGCGCGAAGTGGAAGGCGAGCCCAAGGCCGACTACTATGCGGTCACCGCCGAGGCCGTGCGTAACCTCGCGGCCTTCCTCAAGGCAACAGGATGGACCTGTCTGTACGGCATCAATATGGGGACCAACACCCCGGAACGCGCGGCCGAGGAGGCGGCCTTTGCGGCGAAGACACTGGGAGAGGGCCTCCAGTACTTCCAGATCGGTAATGAAGCCGACCTCTACAACCGCCACCTGCGCGACCCGAAGACCTGGGGGCCGGCCACCTACCTCAACGAGTGGCTGGCTGTCGCGCACGCGGTCACGGCACGGGTTCCCGAGGCGAAATTCGGCATTCCGGATGTTGCCGCCGATATCGACTGGCTGACAGAGATCGCCAGCCGCTGGTCGTCGATTCAGCATCCGCCGCACGTCACTCGTCTCACGCACCACTACTACTTCGGGGGACCAGCCACCAATCCCGAGGTGAACATCCCCAACCTGTTGAAGCCGGCCACCATGCAAAAGGTGCAGAAGACCGCGGACATCGCCACAGCCGCCGCGCAGAAGATGGATGTCCGGGTGCGCATGACGGAAGGGAATACCTGTTATCGAGGCGGTAAGCCTGGAGTCTCCGACGTCTTCGCCGCCGCGCTCTGGGCTGCGGACTACTCCCTGCTGTTGGCCAGCAAGGGTTATACGGGAGTGAATTTGCACGGCGGCACGGGAAAGATCATCGCCAGCGGGCTGGGCGGGTTCCTGCCCGGCGACGTGCTGTTGCAGCAACAGGGCGCGACTCAGGAGCAGATCGCCTCGCATCCCCACCCGTTCTACTCGCCGATCGCCACCCAGGACTTTCATCACTTCACGATGGAACCGGTAGCGTACGGCTTGAAGTTCGCCGGCTCGTTCAGCGGAAGCACCTTCCTAAAGACGGATCTCTCTGCGAAGCTGCAGGCCACCGGTGTGAACGCCACCGCCTATGCCGCGAAACTCCCGAATAACCGCGCCTCAGTCATCATTCTGAACAAAGATGCCGACAAGAACCTGGAACTGACAGTGAACTTCGGGGCGACTGGGACCGGCGCGGTTGCCATCGAGACACTGCATGCGCCGGCGCTCGACAGCCGCGAAGCTCATTTAACGCCCGCGGCCGAACACGGCAGGCTCAAGGAAGGTAAATACGAGGTAACGGTGCCGCGATCTTCCGGCCTGCGTCTGACCTTGATCTAGCTGCGGAAGGGCGAGGCTGGGATGCCTGGGATGGCTTCCTCAGGAGCGATCGGCATATTGCGCACGCGCACTCCCGTAGCGGCGAAGATCGCGTTGGCGATGGCTGGCGCCACGCCGATGAGTCCGATCTCGCCGGCGCCTGCCGGTGGAAGATCCTTCCGGTCGACGAGCACGATCTCGATCTTAGGCGTGTCGCTGAAACGCGGCAGCCGGTAACGCGCGAACTGCGGATTCAGAATCTTGCCCTGGCTGAAGAGGATCGCTTCGAACAGCGCGCCTCCCAAAGCCTGCACCACGCCCCCCGAATTCTGATTGTTCAGCCCGTTGGGATTGATCACAGCGCCGGACTCCCAGGCCTGCACCACGCGCCGTACCCGGATCGTCTTGTCGGAGTCGATCTCCACCTCGGCGCAAGTAGCCACGTAGCCGCCCTTATCGGAGCCGCACGCCAGGCCGTAGCCGCATGTTGCGTTTGACTTGGCTCGATCCCATCCAAACTTGTCCGCGGCCGACTGCAGCACCGCCTTGAGCCGCGCGTTGCTCAGGTTCTTCATCCGGAACTGCAGGGGATCCATTCCAGCGGCATGGGCTAGCGCGTCCATGTGCGACTCGCGCGCAAAGTTGTTGGCCGTGCCCGCCAGCGCGCGATACGATCCCTGCCGGAGCGGCGTTTTGGTCGGATGATACTGAATCAGTTGATTGGAGACATCGTACGGCGTATTGATGGTGGCGTTTCCGGCGTTGTAGTTGTGATGCTCCCAGGCGACCAGCGTGCCATCGCGACGAACGCCGGCGTGAATTTCGATCAGCGCAGCGGGGCGTAGATAGGCCCAGGTGAACTCCTCGCGCCGTGTCCACAGCAGCTTCACGGGCTTGTTCGCGGCTTTGGCCAGCCGCGCTGCCTCTACTGCCGCTTCGCCGCTGTGCTTCCCGCCGTAGCCGCTGCCCATGTCCGGCTGAATCACCCGCACTTGCGACTCAGGGATGGAGAAGTGTTGGGCCAGCTCCTCCCGTACCCCGAACGGCCGCTGGGTTCCCGTCCACACCGTGAGCTTGCCGTTGTTCCATTCCGCCACCGCCGCGCGCGGCTCCAGAGGCGCGTGCGCGATGTATTGCACGGTGTAACGCTCTTCCACCTTGATCTCAGCATTGCGCATGCCGTCTTCCATTGACCCGGACTGGTGGTCGGGATGCCGCGGCTCGCTGGTTTCCGGATTGTTCTTCAGGTACTCGAAGAGGTTCTCGTTCGAGGGCTGCTCCGGCACATCCCACGCGGCGTTCACCATCGCCGCGGCGCGATGAGCCGTAAAGGCATCGGGCGCAACCACGCCGATGAAGTCGCCGTCACGCACCACGGTTACGCCGGGCAGACTCTCCGCGGCCTTGCTGTCCACGGAAATGAGCTTCGCGTGGAAGCCCTCCGGCCGCACGATGGCACCGAACATCATGCCCGGGCGCACGATGTCCGAGGGATACTTGTGCGCGCCCGTAACAAAAGCGCGCCCCTCCGGCTTCGGCGCAGAGGTTCCGGCGACCTTCCACTCGGATGCGGGGGTCAGGCTCTGCTCGGCTGTGACCACTTTCACGAGCTTCTCGCCCTGCGTCAGCTCGCCATAGCTGATGGAACGGGATCCATCGCCGTTGAGGATTTTGCCATTGGCCGCGCGCAGCGAGCTTGCGTCCACGTTCCACGCCTGCGCGGCCTGTTCCAGCAGCATCTGCCGCGCTGCGGCTGCCATCGTCCGCAACCGCGGTCCCATATCCGGAGTCGTGCGGCTGCCAAACGTGCCCATGTCCCAGGGCACAAGGTCGGTATCGCCCATCACCATCTCAACGCAGTCAAAGGGCACACGCAGCTCTTCGGCAACCTGCTGCGCCAGCGAAGTGCGAATATTCTGTCCCACTTCGACTTTCCCGGTGAATGCGGTCACCCGGCCGTCGCTGCCGATGTGCAGCCACGACCCAATGTCCTTCGGCATCTCATGCCCGCGGAATCCGCGTCCCGATTCCTGTTGCGCGACACCCGCGCTCTCCGCCAACACCACCAGCAGGCCGGCTCCGGCTCCTTTGAGAAACGCGCGACGATCCCAGGCGAAGGTGGTCATCGGGTGCCTCCCAGCGCGCCGATACGCGCGGCATGCTTCACCGCTTCTACAATGCGCGGGTAAGTCCCGCACCGGCACACGTTGCCGTTCATCGCTCGCTCGATCTGCTCATCGCTTGGATTGGCTCGCTCTGAAAGCAAAGAAGTAGCCGACATGATCATGCCCGCAGTACAGTAACCGCACTGGAATGCCTCCTCCTCCAGAAACGCCTGCTGCACCGGGCTCAGCTTGCCATTCTTCTCCAGGCCCTCAATGGTGGTGATCTTCGCCTGGGCGGCTGACTGCACCGTGGTCTGGCAAGCGCGCACGGCCCGACCTTCCATCAGCACCGTGCACGCGCCGCACTGCCCTTCGCCGCAGCCGTACTTGGTTCCCGTAAGATCGAGCCGGTCGCGCAGTACCGAGAGCAGAGTCTCCTCCTGCGCGGCGCTTACTCGAAGTTTTCTGCCGTTAATGTTCAGCTCGTAATTCGCCATTTGGAACTCCTGGCGCACCGTGCAGCGCAAGCACCGAAATGATAGCGAATCGGGAATGCCTTTGGCGCTGCAGAATCCTCGCCTGCGGTTGTAGGATGACCATGACCTTCACTCGGGGTGTTCCCGTGCCGCACTCTTCTCGTCTCCACTCGCGACGCAAGTTCCTCCGGCAAGGCGCGGTGGCGACGGCCGCTTCCGTTCTACCCCCCTTTGCGCGGGCTCTCAGCACGGCGCTGCCTGAGATCGTCCGCACCAGGGCTCCCCTTGTGCCGGCCGTCTTTACGCCCTTTCCCCTCGGCTCCATCCGCCCCACGGGATGGCTGCGCAGGCAGCTTCAGATCCAGGCGAACGGCCTCGGCGGTCATCTCGACGAGACCTGGGGCGATGTGGGTCCGAACAGCGGCTGGCTTGGCGGAACAGGCGAATCCTGGGAACGTGGACCGTACTTCCTCGACGGTCTGTTGCCGCTGGCCTGGCTGCTGGACGATGCTCGTCTGAAAGCCAAGGCCCAGCGTTTTGTGGATTGGACGCTCGATCACCAGTCGGCGAACGGCATGATCGGACCTGCCTCCAACAATGACTGGTGGCCTCGTTTTGTCATCTTGAAGGCCTTGAGCCAATATCACGAGGCAACAGCGGACGCTCGCGTGCTTCCGTTGATGGAGCGCTACTCCCGCTACCAGCTTGCCGAACTGCCAACCCGCCCGCTGCGCGACTGGGGCCGCTTTCGCTGGCAGGATCAACTCCTTAGCGTGATCTGGCTATACAACCGGACAGGATCCGCGTTCCTGCTCGATCTCGCTCGGATCCTGCATCAACAGGGGTATGACTGGATCGCTCAGTTCGCGGACTTCCCTTATAAGCAGAAGATCACCGCGGAGTTCATCAAGCTCAATGAAGGCGGCGGCCTCAAGGACCTGGCGCTTGCGACACACGGGGTCAACAACGGACAGGCGGTGAAGACCGGGCCGGTATGGTCTCTGGTCTCCGGGTCCGCCCAGGACCGTGGCGCCGTACTCCAGATGATCGCCGCGCTCGACCGTTACCACGGGCTGCCAAACGGCATGTTCTCCTGTGACGAGCACCTCGCTGGACGCGATCCTTCGCAGGGATCGGAACTCTGCACTGTGGTGGAGTACATGTTCTCTCTGGAACAGTCCTTCGCTATCACTGGTGACCCGCGGCTCGCCGATCGCCTGGAACGCCTCGCATTCAACGCGCTTCCCGCTGCCTTTAACGACGACATGTGGGCACATCAGTACAATCAGGAGCCCAACCAGGTTGAGTGCAGCCTCCATCACAAGCCGTGGGTCAGCGATGGCCCAGAATCGAATCTCTACGGATTGGAACCAAACTTCGGATGTTGCACGGCCAATTTCCACCAAGGCTGGCCCAAGTTCACGGCCAACCTGTTTCTCCTCAGCGGCGCAAGGGATGCGGAAGATGGGCTGGTCGCCGCTGCGTACGCACCTTGTGAGTTAAGAACGCGTCTCCGTGGCACTCCCGTTCAGGTCCTCGAAGAAACCGACTATCCCTTCAACGGCGCCATCCGCATCACCGTGAATCCTGATTCTCCGGTCCGCTTTCCTCTGCAACTGCGAATCCCCGGATGGGCTTCCTCCGCGAAGCTCCTGGTCAACGGAATCACAGAACACGCGCCAACGGCTGGAGGGTTCGCACGCATTGATCGCCTTTGGAATGCAGGCGATCGCGTGGAACTCACATTCCCCATGCAACCACGGGTCTCGCGGTGGTTTAACAACTCACTCGCCGTAGAGAGGGGGCCACTCGTCTTTTCCTTCCCCATCGGCGAGGACTGGGTAAAGCTGCGCGATCGAGGCATGACCGCGGACTGGCAGGTCTTCCCCGCCAGCGCCTGGAACTACGCCCTCGAGCTTGATGCCTCTAACCCCGCAAAGGACCTTGGCGTAACCGAAGCGGCTGTGGGGGATGTGCCTTTCGCACGCCAGAATGCCGCTGTCCGTATTACGGCGAAGGCGCACAAGGTTCCAGCATGGCGAGCCGAGGACGGAGCTGCCGACCCGCTGCCCCAAAGCCCAGTCGCGACCGACCAGCCCGCGGAGACAATTACGCTCATCCCCTATGCAGCCGCCAAACTGCGCGTTACGGCGTTTCCACAGGCCAACGCGCAACAACCTGCCTAGCCGACGCGGCCAACCGGACGACCCAGGATCGACTCTTCGATATGCGCGAGCAAATCCGCGGGATCCCGCCACACCTCCTGGCAACCGGCGTCGAGCAGATCTGCGCGCCGCCACCCGCCGCATGTCAGGCCGAGTACCGGAATACCCAGCTTGCCCGCCCCTTGGGCGTCCCACGGCGTGTCCCCCAGAACAATCGCCTGCTCTGGCTTCATGCCCGCCTTCGCCAGCGCTGCGGAGAAGATGTCCGGCTCCGGCTTGGATGCCTCCGCGTCTCCGCTCGACGACGCTTCGTCAACCAGATCCTCCATGCCGACGATCTTTCCATAGGTGGGAAGGTCCTCAGGGTCTGACGACGTCGCCAGAGCGATCTTCATTCCTCTCCTTGTCAGGTTCTCAAGCAATTGGCGCGCCTTCGCGAACGGGACGATGCGTGGCATGTAGTCGCGGTGGAAGATCTCCTTGCGAAATGCCTTCAAGTCCGGCTCCAGCCTTTCCCGGTCTCGCTCCGGAAGAAAAGCCGGAATCAGGTGATCGGCGCCTTTGCCAATCTGCCGCCAGGCGGCATCGAGCCCCACCTCGATACCGAAGTGTTCGAAAGCGCGCCGCCAGGCCTCAGCATGGAGCGCATTGCTGTCTACCAGAGTTCCATCGATATCGGCCAGCAACACATCCGCCATCTGCGCCTCGCATCTGAGATATCTCGGCGCGATGGGCTGGGGCGCACCTTCTGCCCGAGGCCCACCGCTCCTGTGGAGTTGCCGGGCTGCCCCAGGGCTGCCCTACGCCGCCTGCGAGTAATCAGAAGATTGATTCGACGCATCCGAGCCGTGTTGCTTCACCATCTTGTTGTAGATACCCATTAGCAGGAACGGCGCAGCCCATTGCCCGATGAAGAGCGACTCGTGCTTCCTGTTGGACAGTTGCAGTGCCACTGAAACAGCCATGGAACCGAGCGCCAGCCCCAAATAGAGGCTGGACGGCGCCTGCGAGGTCACCTTTTCGATTGCGGATGTCACCTGGTCTTCCCGCGCTTCTCCCTTGCCCACACGATAGTCCGTCATGATCAGAGTTTTCTCCTTCGCGACACGTGATCGCTTGTCGTGTGATGCGGTGAATGCCTTTAGGAATGGCTTGTCCTTCGGCCCATTTGCGCGGCAGGTGAATGGCGCCCGGAGGCCGAGTCGGCGGCTTTGATCAAATGGAAATGCAGGCGGCAGAAGGGCGGTTTACTTTGCTGTGCTCAACTCTTCTGCGCGGGCACGTTCTGAGGCCGCCTCCTGCCCACGCCCCTGGCGATCGTAGGCAACCGCTAACTGCCGATGTGGGTCGGGCAACGTAGGATCCGCCGCGATCGACTCCTGGTATCTCCCAATCGCGTCTGCGACCTCCCCTTTTAACATCGACTGGTTGCCGGCATTGAGCGCGAAGTTAGCGCGCTGACGATTGACAGCCGCGCGGCTCAACTCGGCGCTTTGCTTGCGATAGCCGGCCGCCTCAGTGCGCAATTTTGTCACCTGCTCGCGGATCTGGGCGGCCTTGGGCGGATCGCCGGCGGCCTCCGCCGCTTCCGCCTGCGACGCCAGACCCGCGGCCTGGTCTGCCAGCACTCCGGCCAGGGTCACCAGGGTACCGGGTTGTCCCGGCTGCAACGCAATCGCCTTCTCCAGCGCCAGGCGCGCCTCGTCCAGGCGGTTGTCCTGCTTGAGGGTGCTGCCGAGGATGGCCCACGCATTTCCGTTGTCGGGACGCAGCGTCACTGCTTTCTTCAACTCGGTTACGGCGTCATCCAGCTTGCCAAGCTGCATGTAGAGGATGCCCAGCGTGTACGGCGGATCCTCCAGCCCCGGATCCATCTCTCCTGCCTTCGCCAGTTCGGCAACAGCTTCGTCCATCCGGTCCTTGAACTTGTACGCGAGGCCGAGATCGTAATGCACCTGGGGATCGTTTGGATCCAACGCGAGCGCCGCCTTGAAGTCTTCAATCGCCTCATCGAACGCCGACAGTTGAATGTGCGCCACTCCGCGATCCTTGATCACTGTCGCGCTCTTTGGATCCAACTCCGCCGCGCGCGCAAGGTACGGCAGAGCCTCCTTCGCCTTACCCGTGAGAGTTAACGCCAGCCCAAGATTTGCCAGCACGTCGGGATTGCGCGGGTCCGTCTGGAGCGCCTTCTCGAACCAGGGAATCGCATCCTCTTGCCGGCCAAGGCGCTGAAGGCTCATCGCGAGCTCAGCCGCAACTCCTGACAGATTCGCATTCATGGAGAGCGCGCGTTCGAAGACCGGCACTGCCGCATCATCCTGCTGAGTCGCCGCGAGAGTTCGGCCATATTCGGCCAGACCGGCGGGATTGGGCGCATCGCCCCGTGTCAGTGGCTCCAGCACCTCTAAAGATGCGGCGTTGTCATGTTGAATCCGCAGCACCGCTCCCAGATGCACACGCGCCTTGGCGTAGGAAGGATCCTCGTCCAGCGCCTTTTGAAATGCTGCACGCGCATCGTCCCACCGTCCCAGTTGCGTCAGCACCGTTCCGATCGCGTCATCGATATCGGCCCGCGGCCCGGTGATCTTTTCTTCGGCAAGAAACTCCCGCAGCGCATCTGCAGGACGATTCGCCGCGTCCAGTGCGCGCGCGTAGCTGTCATAAAATGCGGGATCTTCTGGCTGCTTTGTTAGCCGCTGCGCCGCCTCAAAGTGCGACAGCGCCTTCGCGGGGTCGCCCGCGGCGGCATACGCTTGAGCCAGTCCTGCTTCGACTGCTGCATCCTGCGGAGTAAGCCTCTCCGCCTTCTCCAGTTCAGTAACTGCCTCGCCCGGCCGTCCCAGCGCCGCCAGCACCGACCCAAGCGCCGTATGCCCGGCTGCAATGCCAGGCGCCAGCTTCACGACTTCCGCAAAGCGTGCCCGCGCCTCCTCCAGTTGCCCAGCCTGGGACGCCGCTACGCCCGCCTTGAATGCCGCATCAGCTTTGCGCAGTCTCTCTGCCTCTTGCTGGCTCTGCGCCCGTCCATGCAAAACCGCGTATCCCAAGCCTGCGGCGACAAGCAACGCCCGGATCGTTTTCGCCCTCATCCGCTACTTCTCCGATGGTTTGGGCTCGTCCCGGTGCTGAATTTCCACCACCGTCCTGAACTCCCGGTTCGCTTCGTCTACCTGCCCGATCGCCTTATACGCCTGGCCCAGCAGGTTGTGCGTAATGTAATTGGACGGGTCCATCTGCTCCGCGCGATTGAGATAATGAATCGCCTGGATCGGCTGCTTCAGCTTCAGTAAGGTCTGGCCCAGCAGGATATAGGGACCGGTAGCATGTGGTTCCAGCAGGACCGCGCGGTTCAATGCCGTCTGCGCCTCTTCGAATTGACCGCTGCGCACATAGGCATCGCCAAGGCGGTCATAGACCTCTCCGTTCAGAGGATCGATCTTTCGCTCGGCCTCCAGTTCCTGAATGGCTCGAGGCAGATCGCCACTCGCAAGCGCAGCTTCTCCCAGCAACTCGTGCGCCAGGGGCAGGTTAGGATTCAGCGCCAGCGCCTTCTTCGCCTGTTCAGCAGCCTCGTTCCGCAACTCGCGGCGCAGGAACAGTCGGCCCGCGAGGAGGTAAGCTTCGGGCGAATCGCCCTCGAACCCGTATTGCGTCGCGAAGGCGTGGCGCGCGTCATCGTAGCGGGCCACATCTGAGTAGCACAGGCCGAGCACATACTGCGGTTCCACGTTAGCGTGCTCGACCCGGTCCAGTCGCGCGCGTTCCAGGAAGGGCAGCGCCTCTGGCGAGCGCCCAAGGCGAAACAAGCTGATCCCCTGCATCTCCATGGACTCGCGATCATTTGCATCCTGCGCCACTGCCTTCTTGAAGGCTTCCAGCGCGTCGGTGAGCTGATCCTTTTGATAGAAGATAATGCCGCGCAGCCGCTCCACGCCCGCAGGTTCCGGCGTCTGGACCGAGAGCTGGTTCAATGCAGCCATCGCCTGGTTCAACCGGCCCTTGGAGGCGAGGGCTTGTGCATCCTCGAAGCTCCACCTCCGGATCGTCGTGTCGCCAATGCCGATCCCCGATTCGGTGCTCTGTGCGTTCGCAACAACACTCGCGACGAACGCGATCGTAATTAACGCGAAATGCCGGTACATGCTGAATCCTGTCCTGATTGTATGTCTAGTCCATGCCTACCCGGTTGGACGCGGCGGCGGGCGCGTCGCATCCCCCCGACTCGAGCTTCGCCCAAGAAGAAGGGGGAGCCGAAGCTCCCCCATGTTGAGTTGGTGTTTGCGGCTCCTCGCGGAATTAGAACTGGACGCGAAGAGAGAACTCAAGCTGACGTGGCTGATACCCCGCTGCGCCGCCTGTAATGGTGCCGTCCGACTCGATGTTGCCGCCCGGATTGCCGGGGCTGATGTGGTTGAATGCGTTGTACGCATCGAAGCGGAACTTGATCCCAACGTTCTCATGAATGGCAACGAACTTCGCCAGAGCAAGGTCGGAGTTGAAGAATGAGGGGCCAAAATAAGTGTTACGGCCCACGTTCCCAATGTTATCCATACCCGGGTTCTTGAAAACGCCCGTGCCCGGGTCGGTCAGCAGATTGCTGGTCTGCTTGGTGTAGTATCTCCGTTGGCCCGTGCCGTTGGACTTGGGTTGGAAGCCGGTCAGGCTGGTCTTCATCTTGCCCTTGCCTGCGTAACTGGGATAGCTCGGAGCGCTTCCCGGGATGTTGGTGCTGGCTTCGTTGTAGTTGAGGGTAAATGGCAACCCTCCCGCCCAGTCAACGGTACCGGCGAGCTGCCAGCCGTTGATGATCGCGTTCGTTACGCCATTCACGCTCGACGCGTACTGCCGGCCATGACCGAACGGAAGGTCATAGGTGCCATACCAGGTCATCTGCTGCGTGCGCACGTTGCTGTCGCGTCCGTAGCCAACCTTGCGGTCCCACGTCGCGTAGCCGGTGGCATCGGAGAAGGCGCTGGCCCACTGGTAATTCAAAACGTAGTCCAGCCCCTTCCACGCGTTCTGCTGCAGCGTAACCTGCAGTGCGTTGAAGTTGGTGTTCAGGTTGTCGCTGTAGTAGGTGATGTCGTTGGTCCAGCCGCATTGTCCCGGAGAAACGCCGCTAGGCGTCGTGTAATTGGCGTCCTTGCAGGCCGGCAACGAAGCGCCATAGTAGCGGCGCAGGAAGTTATAGGTCTGGGTTCCGCCGTTGCTCGAGATGGTGCCGGAGGGCACACTCGAGTCATAGTGGAGCGACTGGCCATTCACGCTGAGCGAGGCCGGAAGGTTGATCGCTGCCTCATTCGGATTGGTCGTGTTGCCGCTGGAATCACCCAGCGTATAGGTGCCCTTGTTTGCGACGTAAGCCACGGTAAGGGCGAGTGTCGGAGTGAGCGCACGCTGTAACGCCAGGTTCCAGGCATCGATCTCGGGGAACCGCAGCGGGTTGGGTCGTGCCCTCGAGTTCACCTGGGCGCCTGGATTCGGCAACAGGCCATTTGCGGGGACTGTGACGGGAGCCGGCGCAGTCGGGCCCTTGTCAAGCGTGAACGCAGAGGTATTGAACGTTGCATTGTTGATGTTCTGGTTCGCCAGCACCGGCAGGTTCTGCGTCACCGTGTGACCGAAGATCGAACCAAAGATGCCGATGTCGAAGCTACGGCCGTATCCGGTACGAACAACTGTCTTGGGGTCAAGCTGATACGTGAGGCCGAGACGGGGCGCGAACATCTGGGCCTTATTGATATCCCAGTTCATGTTGCGACCAATCCCGCCGACGCCGGCCACGTGCAGATAGCCGTCGTTCAGGTTCAACAGCGCTCCATTGCGATCCGCATTAACCTTCTCCGGGAAGTACAACTCCCAGCGCAGGCCGATATTCACCGTCAGTTTGTGGGTTGCGCGCCACGTATCCTGGCCGTAGAAGAAGGTGCGCTTCTGGAATTCCTTGGCGTTGGTTGAAGTCGAAACATAGCGCCGGAACGACGTCACATCGCCGAGCAGCCACGTGGCAAATCCGTTACCGCCCGCCGCAGCTTTGTTAGCGGGGTTTGAGGTTTCATCGGCGTTGGCATTCAGAATGCCCGTGCGGTTATTGTCAGAAGGCACGCGCAGGTTGCGGGCATAGCGTAGGTCGACACCCACTTTGAAGGCGTGATTGCCCCAGATCTTCGTCCAGTTATTCACGATCTGGAACTGGTCCTCTTTCTCCGTGAGCGGGCAGTTGCAGCGGTTGACGTTCAGATCGGATCCGAAGACCGGCTGCGTGCTGCCGCCGGGCAGGGTGCCGATGTCGTAGCCGGGCGAACCGCCGGTGTAGTAGTTGCCGGTGTTGAGACCAGGGATCCCGAGCTGAGTTGCGGATTGTACATTCTGGTCGAATTTGGAGGTGACGATGTTGTACCGATAATACGCAAGGCGGAAGTCGGTCAGCAGGTTCGGATTGAGCGCGATGTCCATGCCCGAAGCCAGGCTGTCGTTGGCGCCCCGGGAGGTACCGGCATAGCCGCCAATGCCGAAGCCGCGGCCGCCAGCAGCGCCAAACTCCGTCTTGCCGGTCAGCGTGTCGGTGAAACGGGAGAAGCGCTCGAACGCGTGCATGTGATCGTTGAGCGTATAGTCGACGCGCTCCGTCCATTGGTTGCTGTTGAGTCCCCCAGTCCCGGAGCCGTGGAAGTTGCTGTCAAGGCCATTCAGATTTCCCGCACTCCCCAGCCCGATTCCTTTGGTATAGGGCTCGAGCTGCTTGAAGAGCGCGAGCGCGGGCAGCGAGGCCGGTCTCTGAAGGTACGCACGCGGAATGACGTTGCCAGGGAACGGCGTCGGAGTAGCGCCTGAAGTGTCGTAGATGATTCCGGCGGCGCCGAGCTGAGTCGCATACTCGCTGAAGTCAGCACCGGGAATGCCGCTAGGGCCAACGGTATTACCAAGAGCGGTTTCCATTAGCAGATTCGTGGGCAGAGTATTCGTCGTCGAGGTGCCCACCTTCTGCCGCTGGCCTTCAAAGTTGAACAGGAAGAAGAACTTGTCCTTGATGACCGGTCCGCCGATGGTTCCGCCAAAGCGATTCTTGAGCCCAGGCGGCAAGCTGCCTGCTTTCTGGCTGAATGGGTCCCGCGCGAGATTGGCGTTACTAGTGCGGAAATCGTAAACCGCCCCGTGGAAGTTGTTGGTGCCCGACTTGGTCTGTGCCGTCACAACGGCGGAGACTGCCTTGCCGAGCTCGGCGTCGAAGTTCTGCGTCGTGATCTTGGTCTCGGTGACCGCGTCCATGGTCGGATTGATCACGATGATGCCCAGGATCGGATCCTGATTATCGGTGCCGTCCAGTTCAAATGCTGTTCCCGCGAATGCCTGGCCGTTCACCATGATCTGCTGCGAAGCCTGCGGGTTCTCAGAGGCCGCATGCGACCAGCCCAGCTTCTGCGCGCCCGGAACAAGCAGCTGCAGGTTTGTAAAGTTCTGGTCGCCCACCGGCAACGACGAAACCTGCTGCTCATCGAACACGGTGGCCACGTCCGCCTTGTCCACCTTCAGTTCCGGCTGCTGGTCGGCGTTCACCTGCACGGTCTCGCTCGCTCCGCCCACATCCATCATGGGATCGATACGGGGCGCGGAATCGGCTTCCACTTGAATGCCGTTCGTTTGAAAGGTCTTGAAACCCTTGGCTTCCACCTTCAGGTCGTACTTGTCGGGAATGAGATGCGGAACGCTGTAGTCACCCGAGGCATTGGAGGTGACGGTAACGACTGTGCCCTTGGCTACATCCGTCACGGTGATCGTGGCGCCCGGTACGGCCGCGCCGCTCTTATCCGTTACGGTTCCAAAGATGGAACCGTATACCGCCTGTGCTCTTGCGGGCGCAACGAGCACCAAACCCGCGCAGGCGAATAACGCCAGCACGAGGGCTGTGCGAATCATCTTGTTCATGCGGTCTCCTGAAGCTGCTCTTGTTTTTTTTGTGTGGACTTATTGAGTTGTTGCCGGCCAATCCGTAAATCGGCCGTTCTTGCAAGGCTCACCCGCCGCGTTGACAGGTTCGCGAAAGTTTCCGGAGAAGCTGCGCCACAGTGCGGCTTTTGGCAGATGCTTAAAAGGCATTCCCCGGAGCAAAGCGAAACAATATCCAATGAGGGCGGCTATGTCAACGATCAAATCGGGTTCTTGATCATCCCTCGCGACCCAAGGCCGCACAAGGTCTTCTGCAAACCTTTACATCGAGTTACGCCTTGCCTGTCATTGATTTGCGGACACACTGAGTCGGTTTCAGCCATTGGCCTGTATAAAGCGATTTACTCTCGAAACTCTGCCCGATAGGCGCTTCATGCCCTCTTCCCTCGCAAGTTGGATTGAAGACGTTTTCAGGGCGAATCCGGCCGGTACCCGAGCTGTCACCCCGAGAAGTTGCGAACAGGTCCCAGTCCATCTGCAATCCTCCAAGATCTACTCCCCGGTCCACTCTTTCCGGCCAGCAGGCTCGCGCGCTCCTCGAAGAGCCTGGGCTCCTCGAATCCAACTTTGATCTAGAATGAAGGCCCGCGCATCTGCCGCCGCCCAGCTGAAAGCAGGCCGCCACATTCGCGCGGAACAGAGCCATGCTTCTCGACCTGGCCAAGGCGCTCTCGTTCTTCGCGTGCATCGTGGTGGTCTACCACGCCGCCATCAACACCTTCTTCGACCCTGGCGTCAGATGGGAAGAACGTCTGCTCCTGGCCCTGCTCAAGCTGGCCCTCGCCGCTTGTGTTTGTCTCTTCAGCGGATTCCTCTTCACCTGGCCATCAAGCACCAATCCCGATCGCGGACTGGCTCTCTCCGCGACTCTACCGGTGCGCTTCTTCCTCTGGTCCTCTGCCGCCATCGTCGCGTTGTTCCTCGCCTCCTGGTACTTCAGCGACCTCGTGCAGCAGGCCGCGCCTTTCATCTCGAGTCGCACGATCCAGCGCTTTTAGAGCCCCGTGCTATTGGGCAGCGACTGCCGGCCGGTCGGGGAACCGCGGGATGGGCAGGCGCGTACTCCCCCTCATGAAGGCGCCAGGTATTCAGCAGAAAGTCTTACCCGAACTGGAACGTGCTCTCCACCGCTGGCGCCAGGCCGGTGGATCATGGCGTCAGGCAACCCCGCCCTACACTCTGGAGGAGCAGCGGCAGAAGGAATCGGCCTACGATCGCGCCTTTGCTGAAGTCGACCAGCACGCCCGCCGTGCGCGGCGCGTTGCTCGCTCTGAAACCGAATCCCGCCTGATCGCCTCTTTCGCCCGGTTCGCGGTCTCGGCCCTCGATCTGCCCGAAGCAGCGGTCGAAAGCATCACCCGCGACTTCCTGCCCATCGGGCGCGAGCTCGCCCGCTGGGCGCGGCGTTTCGACCCCTCCCTCGGCACACCCGACATCGTGCAAGCCTGCCGCAATGCCTGGACCGCCTGCGGTATGCAGCCGCTGATGGGCACTCGAATGGAATTGACGGTGCCCATACTCGCCTATAGCCTGCTGTATCCCTACAGCGATAACTACCTCGACGACAAAGGAATCAACCGGGAAGACAAGCTGCTTTTCAGCCGGCGGTTTCGCCAACGGCTCCGCGGCGAGCCCCTCACTCCTCGTGGTAGTCACGAGATCTCCATCTGGACCCTCGTCGGACTGATCGAGAGCCACTTCCCGCGCCCTCGCTATCCGGGCGTCCATGCAGCGCTGCTCGACATTCACGACGCGCAGGAAGAGAGTCTCGCGCAGCTCCATGCCGACCGCCACTGCAGCGAGCACGACCTTCTTCGCATCAGCTGCTTCAAGGGCGGCACATCGGTACTTGCAGACGCCTGGCTCGTGAATGGCGTGCTCACAGGCCAGCAGATTCGCTTCGCCTTCGATTGGGGAGTCCTGCTGCAGCTGGGCGACGACCTGCAGGACGTGCACGAGGATCTGCAACGCGGGTCAACGACGCTCTTCACCCGCGCCATCCATCGTGGCCTGCCCCTCGATGCGCTCGCACTCCAGCTGCTCAACTTCGGGGACACAGTCGCCGCTGAGATGGACGCGCTCCCGCACGGCACCCGCATGCACAAAGATCTGCTACGAATGAGCTGGCGTTCCCTGGTGCTGATGGCCGTCGGCCAGGCTCAGGAATACTGCACGCCGACGCTGCTCGCCAAACTGGAGCCTTGTTCTCCGTTCCGCTTTGGCTTTCTGCGGGCGCGCCGCAAAAAGCTGGAGGGCAAATCGGGGCTGTTTCAGAAGCTTTTTCAGCTTTTGCTGGCAAGCGACGATGCCACGCCGGAACTTCTCCCGTCCCCTGTTGCGCGCGCTGCATTTCCGCCTCGGCATGGCCCCGCGTACCGAGGCGATCTCCCGGCTTGACCGTCACCCCTGCCGCATGGCCTGAACCAAGAAGACTGCGATCGCAATGCCGGCGCAATCCTCCAAAAGCGCCGCCGGCCAGTCGCGCCGGAACGCCCGAGCGAGCCGCGCACGGACTGCAGCGCCACCCAGCGTTCCCGCAATCGCGCCGGCCGCCCCCAGCGCAGCATAAGCAACAAGCCCATCGTGCACGGCGCCGATCGTTGCACCGCAAAGCGCACCGCTCACGATTCGTACGAGGAACGGCCCTACCGCCTTGCGGCTCGGAACAAACGGCAGCTTGTCGGCAATAAGTTCTCCTGCCGCCAGAACCGAAAGAATGATGTGCGTCCAGTGAAATCCCATGAACGCCACGGGCGACTTATCGACGTTGAGGATCCCCAGCCACGCCGCCCAGCTCACCACGCACGGAGCCAGCATCGACCGCAGGCCCGCCACCACTCCAAGCATCACCGCACTCAGCGCAACCATAGAAGAGATTCTCCTGCGCGGCGCTCACCCTTTTCTTTTGGCGGCGCTGAGCGCCTCACTCTTCAGCACCTTACCGCCTTCTTCGATCACATACAGCCGGTTGGCCTCAAGATCTTTCAGCCTGTCCACCGCTCCGCAAGGCCACTTGATCTCAACCAGGTCCGCCTTCAACGCGTCCCCCAGACCAAAGTGGATCCGCAGATCGCTGGCCGAGTAGTATCCGTTGCAGCTTCGCACCTCATCCACCTGCGTGAGTGGCGTTCCCGGCTTGGCGTTCAACACCGGTGTCCCGGTCTGGGCCACAACTTTGATGCGCGCGCCAATGCCCGTCTTGTTCGACTTCGTTCCCACCAGCCGGATCTTGATCCAGTTCCGCTTCCAAGTGGAGTCGCATCGCAGCAGCTGCGGCAGGGCATTGACGCAGTTCACCACCGCATCCAGATCCCCATCGTTGTCGTAGTCTCCTACCGCAAAACCACGCGCCTTCGCGGCCGCCGTGATCCCCGCTCCCCCCGTCAGGCTCACGTCTTCGAATTGACCATTGCGCAAATTGCGATACAGGTACTTCCGCTCCGCATAGGCTGCGTCCACCTGCGTCCCGTCCACCTCCGGATACACGTGTCCGTTCGCCACGAGTATGTCCAGCCAGCCATCGTTGTCGATGTCCAGGAAGCTTACGCCCCAACCCAGCAGGCGCGTATTGATGCCTAACCCCGCCTGGTAGGTACGATCGTCAAACGAACAACCGCCGAGATTCACATACAGCGAGTCCGTATCCCCGGCAAAATTCGTCTTCACAATATCGAGCAGCCCGTCGCGGTTGTAGTCACCTAGGCTGACGCCCATGCCGGCCTGCGGCTTGCCATCAGGCGAGTACGCCACGCCCGCCTCAATCGCCTGGTCTTTGAACGTGCCGTCCTTCTGATTCACATACAGCGTCGCCGAGGTGGAATCGTTGGCCACGTATATGTCCGGCCATCCATCATCATCCAGATCCGCCACCGCGCAGCTCAGGGCATACGTTCCCAGCGTTCCCCACATGCCGGCCTTCTGGCTCACGTCTTCAAAGGTGCCGTCGCCCTTGTTGCGGTACAGAATGTTCTTCCCGCCATCCAGCCCCGGCGGTCCGCATGCCACCACGATGCCCTTGTAGGTGCAGTTCGCGTCTTCGGGTAACGGCGTCTTCTTCAGATCGAGGTCGATATAGTTCCCCACAAAGAGATCGAGGTGGCCATCCTTGTCGTAGTCCAAGAAGCTGCACCCCGAGTTCCACCGCAGCCGGTCCTGCAGCAACCCGGCCTCCTTCGTAACATCCGTGAACGTGCCGTTTCCGTTGTTGCGGAACAGCGCGTTCTGCCCGTAATACGTGACGAAGAGGTCGTTCCAGCCATCGTTGTTGTAGTCGCCCACGCAACATGCCTGGCCCCAGCCAGTTCGCGCCAGCCCGGACTTCGTCGTGACATCGGTAAATGTGCCATCGCGATTGTTCTTGAAGAGGTGGCACACCGGTTCGTGTCCCTTGGGAAAGCCTTCAAGCCTCCATCCATTCACGAGGAAGATATCGAGCCAGTCGTCGTGGTCATAATCGAAGAAAGCCGCGCCGCAGCCGGTGGTCTCCAGTAAGTACCGATTCTTGTGTTCCCCGCCAAAGATGGTTTCAACATTGAGCCCGGCTTCCTTGGCGACATCCACAAACCGCACGCCCAGCGGGGTTCCCGTTACCGGAGAAGCAGACCCTTTGGGAGCGGCGCGCACTGGCGCCTCGTACGATTGCCGCGAATTCCCGCTCGGCTTCTGCTGCCCTTCCTGTCCCCGGAGCGGACGCGCCAGGCTCAGCACATCCTCCAGCGACAACACCATCGCCGTCCGCGATAACGACTTCAGAAATCTCCGCCGATCCCAGCTCAATACCCGCGTCTCCAGGTGATGCCGCACTCTTCACTGGCGGCTCTTCCCCATCCCGAGTATACGGGCGCGGTGATACACTCCTCCCTTCCGGAGAAGAGAATGAACCTTGTGGTTGCCAATGTTTCCACGCGGATTCCCCACGGCTCTTTTCGGGCTGCCATCCGTGCGATTCAAAAGCAAGTAACGAATCACTTCAAGGCGGAGTGGAACCTCGGCGCGGAAATCATGCCGATCGCCCTGCCGCTCGGCGCGCGTAAGGCGCCCGTCCAGAAGAATGCCGACGCCGTCATCTATCTGTGTAACTCCTCCAACGATCCCGCTGTCGGCGTCAAGGATGCTTATGGTTATCACGCGGCGAATAACAAAGGCATCCCGTACGGCTTCGTCTATCTCGACGTCTGTGCCCAGTCCGATGAGTCCTGGACCTGCACCCTCTCGC
The DNA here is from genome assembly GCA_008682415.1 of Acidobacteria bacterium AB60. Taxonomy (GTDB): domain Bacteria; phylum Acidobacteriota; class Terriglobia; order Terriglobales; family Acidobacteriaceae; genus Telmatobacter. Next base: position 549,761 of record VANK01000002.1, read on the forward strand.
ACGAGGTGCTCGAGTTGCTTGGCGATCCCGATGCGGTTCTCACCGTGACCGGCCCGTCGCCCAAGAACCCGCAGAAGACCGTCTACTACGATCTCGAGGTTTGCGACCCCACCCAGGGCGATACCTACACCATCGATGACGTGGAAGTATCAAACTTCGTCGGCAGGCGCTACTTCGGGATGTCCGGGGGGAGCGGGCGCACCAACCATCTCAACAGGCGCTTGCCGCAGTTCGGCGTGCGTCCCGGCGGTTATCTGCAATATGAACTAAGCGGCAAGGCCCACGTGATCTACGGGCCCGAGGTCACGGATGCGCAGAAGGCCGCCAAGAAGAAGATGAAGCACGTCCGCCGCAACGCCCGTCGCCAGAACCGCCTCGCGCGCTGAATTCGCTTATACAGCGTGCCGCGCTCTCCTCGCCCGGAACAACAAGTACACCAGAATCGTCACTGCCAACCCGGCAATTGAGGTTGCAGGATGCCAGTCCGCGAATTCGAGGTGGACGCTACCGGCCTCGCTCAGCGTCGGCCTCACGGTGCGCACCTGAATAACGCCGTCAATCGCAGCCATCGCCATAGCGCCCAACAGCGGCCATAGGAACCGTGCCCGTGCCCGCACAGCGGCCCACGCCAGGACGACACCCACAACCATCGGCGCATAGAAGTACAACATCCGCCCGGCTCCGAAGTACGCAATCGCCCATCCATCCACCGGCACAAACGGCGTCTTCTCCGCCGGCAGAAACATCTGCCACCCCGTCCACAAAATCAGCAGCGCGACGCTGTACGCCGCCGCCAGCGCGACAACCGGCGCGACCCCGAAGACAGCCCAGGGGGCCCGTGCACCCCATCTCTGCAAAGCCGACGCTTCTCCCATTCCGCCCTCCATGGTGGGGAACATGCGTTCCCCGGCCGCCGCTGTCATCACGTTCCATGCGGCGCGAACGCCGCCCCCGCCGTCTTCCAGCATCGCCTGCAACTCTGCCCCGTAACGCTGCCGCCAACCCCGCGGATACATCCCCACCAGCCAACGCGCCAGGCAACGATTCATAGCGCCCCCCGGTTCATTGTGCCTCCAGCCGTTTCAATCCCGCTTTGCTGAACTGATGAAGCGTGGTGAGTTTGGCGCGCAGAATGCGGATCCCGGATGCGGTGATCTTGTACGGCTGCCGGCGTTCCTCCGCCTCCAGCGGCCTGATCAGCCCCTGTTGTTCCAGCCGCGCAATCGCGCCATACAAGGTCCCGGGCCCCAGCCGCGTCCCGCTCAGCATCGCGATATCTTCAATCATGGCGTGCCCGTGCTTGGGCCCATCCGCAAGGCTCGCCAATACCAGAAGAGGCGGATCGGAGTAGTGCCCCAAGCCCACCGCTTCGTCCTTCCCATTTACGTCCCGCGTACTACGCATGACGTAGTTATCGCATAGGCCGAGCCGTGCGTCAAGCGCGACCCTGCGGCAAAATCATCATTGGGTCGCCTTCCGCAGCATCTCCACCAGTTCAGGCGCGGCAATCTCGCGGTAGTCCGGTGTCAGCAGGCCATACGTCTCCGTCGCATCGTACGTGCGCGTTCTGCCGCTCGACTGCGTTCCATTCAGCGGCCAGTAACTCCAGCCGAGCTGCGAATCCTTCGCGAGCACATCGCGTACGAACCCCTTGAACCACTCGGCATTCCCCGCGCAGTCCAGCTTCTGACACGTTCCCATCTCGCCGAACCACACCGGAGCCCCTGGTTCCATGCGAGCAAGAAAGCCGGCGCGTTCCTCGAAGCGCTCGTCATCTTTGCCATAGCTGGTGTTATACGCATGCGGCGAATACACCAGCCGGTGATCCACCGGGAGCCTCACAGGCAGTTTGTCGACACCTCTGAAATCAGTAGAGTAGTTTGGCCCCTCAACCATGACCAGCAGACGCGAGTTCCCGCGCAGCACCGCCGCGCCGCCGCGCTCCGCCGCGGCATGCCAGTCCAGCTTCGGGTTGAGGCCGCCCCACGTCGCGCCATTGCGCAGCTCGTTGCGCAGGTCTGCGCCTACCACCCACGGCTGGTGCGCATAGCGCCGCGCCAGCGCCATCCAGTCCGCCAGCCACTTCTCTTCCGGGTATTGGTCGTTGTACCAGAGCCCATTCCCATCGGTTTCACTGCAGCACCAGTCAGCCCGGCTCACATGATTGTCGAGGATCACCATGAGATGCGCGCGAGACAGCGCCTCGATCACCGCATCCATCACCTCCATGGCGCGCTTGCCCTTGAACTGCGGATTGGCCGCCACGGCATAGTCCGGCACCGCCGGATTGCTCTCCACCGTCTCGTTGGCCCACGGCAGACGCACGCTATTGACGCCAATCTTCTGGATCAGTTCAATGATGCGCGGCAGAGGCGCATGATCAAGCCCGCCTGGCACGTATTCCTTCTCATCGAAACCGTACCAGTTCACCGACGCCAGTCGAATCGCGTGACCTGCAGAGTCCACGATGCGATGCCCTTCCGTGTGCAGCGGCGGCACAATCCGCTGCTGCGATGACTGGGCGAAAGAAAATGGACTCGCAAAGAATGCCAAAGCAAAAATGAGCTGTATGCGAATGTCGACGGTTTCATCGACAGAAGTATAGACGCGCCATGTCGTGACCTCTCCGCCCAAGAAAAAGCGGCCCGGCATTGCGCCGGACCGTTTTTTCACTTCTTCACTTCTTCACTTGCTCACTGTCCACTGAACCTAGTACACCACCTTCAACCCGAACTGCACGATGCGCGGCTCAAACGTGCCGGAGATTACCCCACCCCCGGTCGGTGCCGAGCCCAGGGTGCCCGAGAGCCCGCTCGACGGCAAATACAGGTTGGTGTGGTTGAACACGTTGTACAGTTCCGCGCGGAACTCAATGGACGTGCGCTCGAGGCCAGTCGCGAAGCGCTTGTTCATATCGAGATCCGTCTCGAAGAAGTTCGGCGAGCGCGCCGGGTTTCGGCCTGAGTTGCCGAACGGGCTCAGCAGAGTCCCATTCGTGTCTTTCGTCGCCGGCAGCACGAACGACGACAGATTCACGTACTGGATCGTTCCATTCGCCGCCCGCTGTGACAGGCACGAGTGCCCGTTGGTGCAGGTCGTCACCAGCGTTCCCGGCTGGCGGTTGGGGCGGTATTCGTTGGCCCCGCGATAGGTCGCCGAAATCTGCGGGCTCACTGCATTCGCCGAGTTCGGCGTGTACGTCAGGTTGAACGGCGTTCCCCCCTGCATGGTATTGATGGCGCTCACCTGCCACCCGCCCAGCACGCCCTGCACAAGAGGATTCGCGCTTCCCAGCACCGAGTGACCGCGTCCCACCGGAACGTCGTACACCAGGCTGGTCACATTTGCGACAGGAAGGTTGTAGTCGCTCTGGCTATAGTCGGCGCGCAGATTGTAACCATCCTGCGGCGAGGGCGTGTTTCCCTCCAGCGATGCCGACGCGTTGTCCATCGAGTGCTCCAGCGTGAACGAGTTCAGCAGCGTCAGTCCCTGCACGAACCGCTGTTCGTACTTCACCTGCACCGCGTTGTAGTGGGAGAAGAACACGTTGCCCGCTTCGGTGATATCGCCGCCGTTGAACGTCGTGCCCACATACCCGCCCCACGTCGGATACGGGCGCGTGAATCCGGCCGCCGGATTGATCTGGTTGGCGTTGTAGAACCCCTGCAGCTTCAGCCCGTGGTTGCCGATGTACGCCACGTCGACGAGCGTGTTCTTCGCCAGCTCCTTCTGCACGTCCAGAAAGAAGCTCTCCACGTAGCTGTCCTTGGTGTCCTTGGGGATGTACGTGATGTTGTCCGTCCCTGGGTTGAAGGTCGTCGCCAGTCCCTGTGGGAATCCCTGGTCCAGCGTGCGGTAACCCGTCGCCGTCACTTTGCTGGGCTGCGCAACAGAGACAAACAGCGCCTGGGGTGCGTTGATCGCCAGAATGTCGCCGGAGCCAGCGCGCGTGTAATGCACATAGCTCGTGCCGAATCCGCCTCTCACCACCACCGAAGGCGCAACCTGCCACGCAAACCCTACGCGCGGGGCATAGTCGCCCAGCGACGGATTCACCAGCGTCTTGCCGTACACACCGCTCCCTGAGTAGCTGTTTACAAAGGGCCCCGAATACCCCGGCAGCAGCGTGCGCATCGTCGCCGTCGCCGGATCGAAGTTGGAGATGTGGTCGTGCTCCTCGGAATAGGGCGATCCATACTCCCAGCGCAGACCCAGGTTCAGCGTCAGCTTCGAGTTCACCTTCCAATCGTCCTGCGCATAGACGCTGTCGAGGTTCTGCAGCAGGTGCGCCTTGAAGAACGTGGCCAGCGCGTAGTTGTTGGTCGTACCAAACAAAAAGTCCGCCCAGTAGGTATCGGCTGCGGCCGTCGTGTTCGCGCATGCCGTTCCCGCCCCCGTCGGGCAGGCGCTGTACCCCTTGCCATACGTAAACGACCCGAACAGCGGATTCGAATCCTGCACCTCCATCCAGAGATGCTCATACTCGTACCCGAACTTCAGCGAGTGGCGGCCCTTCACCCAGGAGAAGTTGATCTTCGGATCCAGCAGCGACGGATTTTGCCACTGCGGATTCGTGCTCTGCCGTCCGAAGGCGCTGAAACCTCCCGAGATGCTGGTTGACGGAATTCCGCCCGCCACTACCTTGTCCGTCGGCAGCCCCGGGATCACAATATCGTTCTCGCCGATCGAGAGCGTGTACTTGCCGGCCCGGGTTCCCGAAAGCCCCGCGCGCGCGTCGATCACCTTGTTCGCGCTCAACACGTGCGTGTATCCCAGTGCCACCTGCTGGTCCAGAATGCGGATCCTGCCGTTCGTCTGCCCGTCCAGCGGGCCCGGCAAGGTCCGGTAGTTGATTCCCGTCTCTTTCCGGTCGCTGATCCGCAGGAACCACGAGCTCTTCTCGCTCTGCTGAAAGTCCAGTCGCAGATCACCCTTGTCCGCGTTGTCCGTAAACGGAGCGTTCGTCGCGCAGTTATTCGGGTCAATGCCAGTTGCCTGGTTGATCCCCGGAGTTCCGGGCGCAATCTGGCATTGCGACGGCAGCTGCTTGAAGTAGCCCAGAATCTGCTTCGCAATCGGGCTTACATCCGGCGACGTCAGAATCGACGTGCCTGCCTTGTAGTACGTTCCCGGCCGATACGGATCCTGGACGTCCACCTTCAGAATTCCGTTGATCTCGTCCTGCGTCGGCACCGTCAACACCACCGTGGGGGTCAGGGTCTGCCGGAATCCCTCGTAATCAACAAACCAAAACAGCTTGTTCTTCACAACCGGGCCGCCAAAGTCCGCGCCAAACTGGTTGCGGTTGAATCCCGGCTTCGGGAACTTGTGCGTACCGCTCTGCGCCTTGATGTAGCCAAACGCATTCAGGTCCGTATTGCGCAAAAACTCGTACAGGGTCGCGTGAAACTGGTTCGTTCCGCTCTTCGACGCTACGTTGACCGTCGCGCCCGAAGACCGCCCATACTCTGCGCTCTCGTTGTTCGTCACCACCTGGAACTGCGAGATCGAGTCCGGAGGCGGCTGGATGATCTGATTGTCGAAACCCTGGTTGCTCTCGCCATAGGCGTTGTTGTCGAGACCATCGAGCATGTAGTTGTTGAACATCGACCGCTGGCCATTGATGTTGTACGACCCCTGCCGCACCAGGCTGGTCACCGCGGTCGTGGTCGCAGCCGTCGGCGCCTGCCGCGAGCCTGTCACCAGCGCCAGCAGGTCGCTGTAGTTCCGGCTCACCAGAGGCAGCGCCTCCGTCTGATAATTCGAAATCTCCTGCCCGCGCTCGCTGGTCTCCGTCTCCAGAGCCAGATCGATCCCCTGTACCTCAACGGTCGTCTCGGCCGCGCCCACCTTCAGCGTCAGGTCAATGCGCACGCGCGCCGCCACCGCCACATTGATGTCCGTTGCCCGCGCCGGCGAAAATCCGCTCGACTCCGCCAGGACCGAATAGATCCCCGCCTTCAAATCCGGGAACTCGTAATCCCCCGCGTCGTTCGTCGTCGCCTTCGACACAATCCCCGTGCTGGTCTGCGTCGCCGTCACCGTCGCGCCCGAGACCGCAGCCCCCGACGCGTCGTGCACCGACCCCACCAGGCTTCCGTTGTCATACTGTGCGTTTGCTGGAACTCCCAAAACCGCCAGAATCGCGGCAAAGACCAAAACAAAGAGCCTTCTTGTTGTGTGCTTCATAGCTCTGACCGTAACCAGCCACTAAGAAAGCACGGTGAATGCAAGATCAACGCCCGTTGAATCGACACCAACAGGCAACCAAGACCTGCGCTACTCTGGACCGGTCGGCGGAGAGCAGCGCCCAGCAAGGTCCCGGGCCGCAACCTGGCCGACCCGGGTTCCTTCGCCTCGCCCGCGCGCGCCTATTCCTTGCCGCTCACCAACGCAAACATCGCCCCCTGCGGATCCTGCGCGTTTATGATCCAACTGTCTCCGGGAACCGGCGCCGGCCCGTGCAGAATCTTCCCCCCGCCCGCGTTCACCCGCTTTGCCGCTTCGCCGATCGAATCCACGACGAAGTAAAAGTTCCAGCAGGAAACCGGCACGTGCGGCGGCTTCGTCATCATCCCGCCGTCCCCCATCGGCTTCTGCTCGCCCTGGTCGAAGATCCGATACGTGCCCATGGGACCCATGTCCATATCCGAGAGCTTCGTCCAGCCAAAAAGCTTCCGGTAGAAGTCGGTCGCCCCCTCCAGGTCCGTCGTGTAAAGCTCGTGCCACCCGATCGTGCCCGGTGCCGGAGGTTCCGGCCGCTGCGGTGTCGGCATCGCCGCATCCGGTGTAAACAGGCAGATCGCCGCGCCCTGCGGATCCGAGAGCACCGCGAACCGCAGCATGCCCGGAATATCGGTTGCCGGGCGAAACAGCTTCCCGCCCGCCGCCACAACCTTCTCGATATGTGCGTCCACGTCGTCCACGTGAATGTAGCCAACCCAGGCCACATGCCCGGGGATGTTCATCATGCCGGCCATTCCCGCGCCGCCAACATTGAAGGTGGTGTAGGGTGTGCCGTCGGGGCTGGGCATCTCCTGCGTGGTCCATCCCACCACGTCGGAGTAGAACTTGCCGGCCGCTTGCGTGTCGCTCGTCATGAGCTCGTACCAGGCAAATTTGCCTTTGGGTGTGAACATGGGCGTCTTCTCCTCTTCTCGGATCGGTAAGTCACGACGAACCGATCAGATTCTGTTGATAACAACGAAAGGGTTCCCTGTCAACAGCGCTCCCATGAAAAAGAAGCCAATGTTATAAAGCGGCTCTGAATCGGCTCTCACAATGGTGCGGTGAACCGGAAGTGGGATACCGGTCGAACCGGTGGGAACGCTACCATCGGAGAAACATCGTTCCTGACAGGGTCGCGTTTTCCCCCAAAGGGTCCGGATTTTCTGAATCGGAGCCGTTGATTGCCATCCCGCCCGCGCATCGCCGTAGCTACAGTTGTCGGACTGTTAGGCTTTGTCGCGCCCATCGCGCTCTCTATCCAATTTGCCTGGAATCAGAGCGTTGCGGGAGCGGAAGCGGTGGGCACCCGCTACGCGGCAGAGGTCGTTCGCCGCAGCGAAGTGGCCGCCCGCCAGTTCGGCCGCGCCATCAAAGTGCTCAACCACGACAACCTGCCCCCCTGTTCGCCTCAGGAGATCGAGTTGATGCGCTCCCTCGACCTCGGCTCCGACTACCTCCAGATGGTGGGACGCGTCTCAGGCAACACACTCGAATGCAGCTCACTCGGCACCACCACCCGTATCGACATTGGGCCGCCCACCCTCACCACCGAGCATGGAGCCCAGGAGCGCCTCGACTTCAAGTACGGACCGACCGGATTTGGCAAAGTCAGCCTCTTGACCGCCAACGGAGTCGCGGCCGCCGTCGACGGAAACCTCCTGCTCGATTTCGACACCGGAAGCGATGGAGCCCGCCTGGCGCTGGTCGTGCCTTCCTCCCACGATCACACCCGCATCATCCAGTCCTCAGGGGCCTTCGACCCCTCCTGGTTCAACCCGATCGGGCGGGGCGAAAGCAAGAGCTACCTCGACGGAGAAAACATCATCTCCCACGTCCGCTCGCGCCAGCTCGACATCGAAGCGGTCTCGGTGATCCCCAGCCGCCTCGTCTATCGCCGCGTGCGGCAATTCGCCGTGGTCTTCGTCCCCATCGGCTGCCTCTGCGGCCTGGGATTCGCCTGGGCGGTGATGTATATCTCCCGCAGCCGCGGCTCCCTCACCGGCCTGCTCCGCGCCGCCGCACGGAACAACAGCTTCTTCGTCGAATACCAGCCCGTGGTTGAAATCGCTACCCGCCGCGTCGTCGGCGCCGAGGCCCTGGTGCGCTGGAGACGCGGCGACACCGTCATCAGCCCGGCCAGCTTCATCGGACTCGCCGAGGAGAGCGGCGTCATCACCGAGATCACCCGCATCGTCATCGAAAACGTCGCCCGTGACCTGCCGCGCCTCCTCGAGATCTCGCCCGACTTTCGCGTGGCCATCAACTTCACCGCCACCGACCTCAAACACGAGGCCACGGCCAAACGGCTGATGGAACTCGTCCAGCGCAGCGGCGGCTCGGCGCGCAATATCGTCGTGGAGGCCACGGAACACGGCCTCGTCAGCGGCGTCGAGTGCTCCCGCATGATCTCCGTCCTCCGCCTGGAAGGCTTCCGCGTCGCCATCGACGACTTCGGCACCGGATACTCCAGCCTCTCCTGCCTGCAGGGCATCGACCTCGATCTCCTCAAGATCGATAAAGCGTTCGTCGATACCATCGGCACCGACGGGGTCACCCGCGGCGTCGTCCTTCATATCATCGAGATCGCTCGTTCTCTGCAGCTGACCATGGTCGCCGAAGGCATCGAGACCGAGCAGCAGGCCAGGTTCCTCCTCGAACGCGGTGTCGAATACGGCCAGGGATGGCTCTTCGGCAAGCCCATGAGTATCGAGAACCTCACGAAGATGGCGCGCGAAACCGAATCGGCCCAGCCGCTCGTCCCGGCCTGATCGGGCTTTCAGACTCCGCTTCCCCAAAACGAACCCTCTCTGCACAAATGAGAGCCCCGTCACATGGCTCCTGGAAGATGACACGTATAATCGGTGCGAACTCTGAGATGCGCCGCGGCCGCAGTCTCCTCCAGCCCTGGCGAAAGACAGGCATCATGCACCGCTCTCTTTGGCTGGTCTCCCTCTTATCCCTTGCTCTGCCGGCGTTTGCCTCAGGAGAGAAGCGCCCGATCCCCTGCGAGGAACTGTGGCCCGCGGTCTCCGCCACCCTCCACAATCCCAGGAACTACCTCGCCGTGGCGGTCGATAATGAAGCCATGCGCGCCAACTTCGTCGTAACCGGCGCCCTCTATCCCGCCATGAACCTCGTCGAGCTCAAGCCGGGCAAAAAGGGATGCGACCTCCGCCTCCACGTCGGATTCACCGGCGCAGACGATCAGTGGGCCTTCCGGGTGCGCGTGGCCAAAGCACTCAAAAAACTCGAGGCCGCAAAAGCCTCCATCCCCTCTGGCTCACAGCCGGCCCAGTAGGATTAGCGGTCCCCAGTCACCATCACGAAATGAACCGCCTCACTCTTCCCCTGACCCGGAAGAAGCCCAGGCGTGAACGGCTCCTGACCATGAGCGGCGCGGCGGCAGTTCGGGCGTGTGCGGGATGAGCTCCCACAGTCCGATGCAGGCAAGCCCCACCAGGTTCGGGAAGAGCATCGGAGCCAGAGGCGGCGCGCCGTTGATCAGGCGATCCCAGAGGCTGTGCCCCGGCTCCAACAGGTTTGCCTGCAAATGAAACCAGAAGCCGAGAATCCCAACGATGGCCTGCACCAGCAGCACCGCCACGCACAAATCCAGAAATCTCCGCCCCACGTTGGCCAGAACGGGAACCAGCAGGAATCCCGTGGCAAAGGCTGAGGAGATGACCGGGATCCACTCGGTCCGTGCGAAGAAGCCGTTGGACGCGTGGTCGGTCAACGAAAGCACAAAGTTCCCGAAGAATCCTCCCAGCGCCATGAACATCACCCACCGCGCCCACTCTGCGGAACGTGCCGGAACCATGCGGTTGACCAGGAGAAGAAAGCCGAGCCCCGTATAGGCAAGCGGCGCTGCGAACGGGGCGGCGTACGTGAGGCTCGACAAGGTGCGGTCGAGGAAGAAACGGCTCTCCAGGTGGTAGAGGACTCCCCCCAGCCCGGTGAGCACCGACAGGCCGCCAACAAGATAGCCAACATCGCGCCACGGTGCGTCGAATCCACCCACCCATCGCAGAGCGATGACGGCGGCTAGCAGAATCGGCGCGCCCATGGAGAAGTAGAGCGGGATATACTCGGCCTTCTTCGCGAAGAGATTGACCGAGTGCGCAATCTCGATATCGACGGCGAGAATGAGCAGGTTAACCGTGACGAACAGATCCAGCCAGAGCCGGGAATCGTGCGCCCACTTGAGCCCGGGATGATTGACGAGGCGTTGCGCGCGTTGAGGAAGACTATCTCCGGCCATGCTCTCTCCGCAGCTCCTCCGCCTGGTGCTGAAGCTCGATCTTCTTGCGCAGGAGCTCGTAGTTGCCGTGCCACTGCACGAAGTCGGCTCCGCCCATAAAGGCGCCGTGCTTGCTCGTGCGGCCGTCGTAATGCCACATATCGAAAAAGAGAAAGTCGATCGGCTGCGTGAACTGCGGGCCGGTGAGGACATTGTCCTTCCGCAGCCCGTCCATAATGTTTTTCGCCTCGGTGATCTTGTCATTGGTTCCGTTCAGCACCAGCTCGGCGTTGCTGTAGACGCGATCGATGCGGTCGCGCGCGTGGCATTGCGTGCACACCTGCTTCATGTTGATCTGCGCTTGCAGGTAGTTGGGACGATGCGTGCTGATCTGGTTGGCCAGATACCAGCTCAGCCGGTCCGAAGGATTGTGCGTCATCTTCAGCCCGTTGATGCCGCTCATGTGGCAGGTAGCGCACGTGGGCACGAACATGTCGCGCGTCGTGAGCGTGCGTGGATCGGCCTTCAGGTTGAGCAGCGTGCGCTGCGCGGCGAACATAATGCCGTGCCTCGACTCGCTGTAGATCTCCACCTGCGAGTGATCAGGGCCCATGTGGCACTGCGCGCAGGTCGAAGGCAGGCGAGCCAACTCCACGGAGCTGGTGTGTCGCGAATGGCATTCAGTGCACGTGCCGATCGTGCCGTCGTCGTTGGGCTTGCCCACGGCGTGGCACTGCTCGCACCCTCCGTTGACGGCCGCGTGGCCCTCCGGCATCACCAGCGGGTTCGGCGGCCGGTTGGTTCCACCGGGCTGGAACTGCTCGCTGAATGCAACTTGCTCTTTCGTTAGACCGGCGGATCCGTGCACCGCGGCCCAGCTTGGAGCCGGCGTGGCGGCTGCGGAGGAACTCCTGGTACTCGTTCTCGTGGCACGAGCGGCAGTTCCCGGCAGTCAGATGCTCGGCGATCACAAAGCCGTGGTGATCCACCTTGCTCTGGCCTTGCGCCGGCTGGTGGCAGTCCAGGCAGTTGATGCCCTTTTTGGCATGCGCCGACATCTCATACTCGTGGACAATGGGGTACTGAAGCCGCGCATGGCACTCGGCACACTTGCCCGAGGCACGCACGAAGTCGGCCGTGGGCTGTTCGGTTTCAACCTTGGGACGCGCTCGATTGACGAGAAAGGCCGCCAGAATCAAGGCAAACGCAGCAACAATGGCAATGAAGACAGACCGGAACGACATGAGGACAGGGGAATCTCCCTTCAGCAGATTGGACGACGAGATACAGCCCAGCATGTGATCGGGATCACATACTAGCTCCGGGACCGCTTGCCTGCACAGGTCTCCACCCTGGCCGGCATCGGATTCGCCAAAGCGTTCGTCTCAAACGGCGGAAAGACAACTTCCTCACCGCAGAAATACGTCCAAGCTCCCGTCATGTATCGGGATCGCAAACCTTCTCGGAATTGGCCCTTCCGCTTCATACGCCTGCCTTGGCTGCTTCTTCCAGCCTTGATCTTCCTTGGAGCCTTGGCCTGCGCGGAGCAGATCGCCGTCCTTCAGAAACAGGGCGCGATGCACGGCTTCCTTCTCCTCCTCGATGAGAACGGAAAGGAGATCGCCGTTGGCGACCAAATCAACATCGTTCACGGAAACGAGATCCACTCCCGCCTGGAATTCCACTTTCACGACGGCTCCATCGACGACGAAACGACCGACTTCCGCCAGACCTCTGTCTTTGAGCTGATCCGCGATTACCACGTGCAGAAGGGCCCGTCTTTTCCCAAACCCTCAGACGTCACGATCGATGTCCCGGTACGCGAGGTGCGCTGGGTGGAATCCTCCGCCGGCAAGCCGCCCCGGACCAGGATCCAGCACGTCGACCTTCCCCCCGATCTCATCAACGGCATGGTCTCCATGGTCCCGGAGAATTTCCCGCCCAAAGCCACCGAGGTCAAGGTGTCCTACCTCGCGGTCGAGTCGAAGCCGCGGGTCGTCTCCCTCAAGTTCGCTCCGGACGGATCGGAGCGCGTGCGCCTTGGAGAGAGCCATCGCGAAGCCGATCGCTTCAACGTCCACGTCGATCTCGGCGGAGTCGCCGGAGCCGTCGCCCCCGTCATCGGAAAGCAGCCCCCGGACATGGAGATCTGGACGATCCGCCCCATCCCAACCTTCGTCAAAATGGTCGCCCCGCTCTACAACCAGGGCCCCCTCTGGACCATGGAGCTGGGCGCGCCCCGTTAGCTAGAACTCCGTGATCTCCGGCGCTGGCTCGCCCGTCCACGCAAAACGATAGCTCCGGCCCTTCCGCACATTCGTCACCAGCGCCGGCACAAAGCACGCCAGGCAATTCCCCCCATCCCGTCGCACGCTCGGGTACGCCACGCCATGAGAACCCGACTCCAGCAGCTCCTCCGCAAGCCTCTGCGACTCCACGTAGCTCTCCGGCGCCAGGCATCCCGCGAACTCCGGCGCCTCCCTCAGATCGTGAAAGTCACTGTTGAAATCCGCTAAATAGTCGTCGTACGTCACCTCGTCGTAAAAGCGCCCGATCTCGGCCAGAGCCACCGCCTTGTGAAAACTGATCTCCGCCTGCGACGTCTCCAATTCGAACGCCGCGTACCACGCCCCGCGGTCCGGCCCATTGAAACGGCTGCCCTCCGGGTGCGCATGGGTGAACGACGCATTCACCACGCTGGCGTACGGAACTCCGAAGACCAGCTCCTGGGCACTGATCCCGGGCAGCAGCTGGCGTTCTGCCAGCAGCCGCTCGTTAGTGGCGTTGTCGAAATCGAAGATCGCCTTCAGGTGCTCGTCATCGTTGGCGATCAACCCAAGAACGCTCTCCTCCCTGGGCCGGTACTTCGAGGAGATCAGTCGATGCGTATCGTGGCGCGTGATGCGATGGACCGGAGGAGTCATGGGAGTTTTTCAGCGGTGAAAGGGAGCACTAAACTCCGCCCCGGCGAGCATCCAGGAGGCGCCGGACCGTATGCATGGCCGGCACCCCGCCCTGGAGCATGTACGCCAGCGGTGTCCGGCCGGCAAAGATGCGGTTGGTGTTCGGCAGCTTGATCCACTCATCCGCAAGGGCCTCCCCATGCAGAATATGGAGAGCTTTGAAGATCCCCACCAGGTACGAAACCCGATACATCTGGTCCGGATCAAGAACCTTCGCCTCCGGGTTCTTCTTCAACCCCAGATAGGAGGCATGCGACATCCCGCCCAGCAGCTCGCGGACATCCTCCTCGCGCAGCTTCCAGCGGGCGGCAATGTTGAACACCGCCTGCAGGCCGCCGGCGCTCAGCCGGCGCCGAACCTCCTTCGAGGCCAGGTCCACAAATTCCGGGGGGGCGTAGCGGGTCGCGGGATAGGCGAGTGGTGCCGATCGAACTCTCACAGACACAAGTATAGTCAATTTCGACTACTTGAAAAGTCGAAAGCGACTTTCGAAGCGAAAATGTAGTCGCTCAGATCCGCATCGGCATTAGCACATACCGCGACCGGTACTCCGCATCTGGATCCTCCGGCCGCATCTGCCCCGCGCTCTGCGAGTCCTTGAACTCCAGCCGGACCTCGCCCTCATTTCCCAGTGCCTTCAAAAATTCGAGAATGTATCCGGAGTTGAACCCCACCACGATCGGGTCGCTCGAATACGGCGTGTCAATCGTATCCTCCGACTCGCCCGACTCCGTCGACTGCGAGCTGATCCGCAGCTCGTTGCTTTCCAGCCGCAGCCGGATCGCCCCCGAACGCTCATCCGCAAACTGCGCCACGCGCTGAATCGCCGACGACAGCTCCGCCGACCGAACCACCGCGAACTTCGAGTTGTCCCGCGGCATCACCGCCTCGTAGTTCGGGAACTGCCCCGAAAGTTTCCGCGAGCTCAGCGTCCGGTGGCCCACCCGGAAGAACAGCGTGTGATCGTCATCCGCAAACTCCACCGACGTCGCGTCCGAGTTCGCCAGCAGCGCCTGCAGCTCCTGCAAGGCCTTCCGCGGAACCAGCACCCGCTTCTCCCCGCTGATGCCCTCCAGCGGCTCGCCCGGCTTCTCCACAAACGACAGCCGGTGCCCGTCGGTCGCCACCATCGCAATCGACTCCGCCTTCAGAACCATCAGCGCGCCGTTCAGCGTGTACCGCGACTCCTCGTTCGAGATTGCAAAGATCGTCCGGGCGATGAGCGTCTTCAGCGTCGCCGCCGGAATGCTCGTTACCGCCACCGTGGGAAACTCCGGCACCTGCGGATAGTTCGCCCGCGCCATCCCCACCATCTTGGTATTCGACCGCCCGCTCCGGATCTGCACCCAGTGGTTCTCCAGCAGCTTGATCGAGATATCCCCGTCCGGCAGCAGCTTGATGTAGTCGTACAGTTTGCGCGCCGGAATCGTGCACGACCCCGGCTTCTTCACCTTCACCGCGGCGCTCGTCCGGATCGCCTGGTCCAGGTCCGTCGCCGTAATGTTGAGCCGCTCGCCGTCCGCCTCGATCAGGAAGTTGGAGAGGATCGGGATTGTCGTCTTCCGCTCGACGACGCTCTGCGTTGCCGTCAGCTCTTTCACCAGTTCCTGGCGGCTTACCGTAATCTCCATCGCTGCCCCCTGCGCGGCCGGTTTCTCTACTTCCGTATCGATCAAAGCCATGGAATCCCACCCTCTCACCGCAACCCGCTACCGCGGCCAGCCCCACTCTGGCCACACAATACAACACCCGGATGCCGGCCGGGAACGACGGTTGCTGCTTCTGCCTTGATTGTATTCACCTTGTCATCAAAGAAACTCTGGAAATCCAGCCCCTTATCTGGGAAATCCGCGCAGAATGCCTTCCCATGGCGCCCAATGTTTCGAACCGGGCACCGGCACCCGGCCCCAGGCGTCCCTCCCGCACAATGCCCCCGCTCCGCACGAAGACGCCCGCATCCTTCCCCTGCGCGTTGTGCGACGGAGAGGGGGAGATGTGGGTGAGATTTACCTACACATCCCGTAGTCCCCGTAGTTCTCGCAGGAAAAGTGGAAATGTGGCGGAACTCCCTCCGACTCATCCCATTACCCTCTATCCCTTTTTTCTAAAACCCGGCTGTGGGTTTCAGGACATTTGGAAAACCAACCCGACACTCCCAAGAGACGACCCCGTTTTCCCACGCCTTCAACAACCCCCGCAAAAACGGCTGTGGAAGCCGCGCTGCTTCTGTGTGAAAGCCGTCCCCGCCCGCATCAATCCAGCGCTTCGGCGGCACGCGTCCTCCACAGCGGACAAGCTTTCCACGGTCTCCACAACCCTCGGCCCAGCGGAGGAAATCCCTCGGTGTATGGTGGAGGACGTCATGCAAACTCTCCCGCTGAGGTTCGTAGCCACAGCCCAACGCGCCGCCCGCGCTCTTCTGGTCCTTGCCTCTCTGCTCGTCGCCTCAGCCCTCGGCAGAGCCCAGCAGATCGCCTTCACCTGGGACGACGTGCCCGCTCACAGTGCCATGCCCCCGGGCGAGACCCGCGTCGCCATCGCCCAGAAGCTCATCGCCGCCATGAAGGACGCCGGCCTTCCCCCGGTCTACGGCTTCGTCAACGGCGTCGCCGTGGAGCGCGAGCCAGCCTCCGAACGTGTCTTCAAGATCTGGCGCGACGCCGGCCTCTTCCTCGGCAACCATGCCTGGTCGCACATGAACCTCAACACCGCCACGCTGGCTGACTGGGAGGCCGACGTCCTCAAGAACGAACCCCTCCTCGAAAAGGCTGCCGCCGGCACCGACTGGCACTGGCTCCGCTATCCCTTCCTCGCCGAGGGCGACACTCCGGAAAAGCGCCTGGCTGCCCGCAAATTCCTGGCAGACCACAACTACAAAATCGCCGCCGTCACCATGAGCTTCGGCGACTACATGTGGAACGAGCCCTACGCCCGCTGCTCCGCAAAGAACGACACCGCCGCGATCGCCCAACTCGAAACCAGCTACCTCGACGCCGCTGCCGCCGACGCAGACTTCCGCCGCGCCATGGCCAGGGCTCTCTTCGGACATGACATCCCCTACGTCCTGCTCATGCACGTCGGCGCATTCGACGCACGCATGCTCCCGCGTCTCCTCGCTCTCTACAAGAGCAAGGGCTTCCACTTCGTCACTCTGCAGGAGGGCGAGAAGGATCCCTTTTACAAGGGGTCGATGAACCCCGCACTCGACCTTCCTCCCGACACGCTTGAGTCCGCCATGCACGCCAAAGGGCTCCCTCTTCCATCACACCCCCGGCCGAACATCGACGTCAACAGTTTGTGCCGATAAGCTTACTGGCTCGTCGCAGAATCGGATTCCGCCGCCCTGCGCGTCCGCCATGCCTGCCACAGATGACGGCGCTCGTGAGCAGCGATCACCTGCAGCCCGGTCGCCACGCTGAACCGTATCCCCCGAACAAAGGGATTCGGAAAACGCATCCGGTTCAAATCGAGATCGGCGTTAGCGAGTAGGTACGCACGCACCTGGGCATGAGCTGCGGAGAACGCCGCCGCCGCTTCGTCGAACTGCGTGCTCGTCGCCGGCACCACCATGCGCGGCGCCCGCGTGCGCCTGCCCGGTTTCACCGGCGGTTCCAGCGAGCGCGCAAACCATCCGCCAACCACCCCAGGTTTCACCGGCCCGCGCCGCATGTTCCCTCGCGTCCGCGCCCGTACCGCCGGCTCCTGCATCGCGCCGAGATACACCCGGTTGGTGATGGCGAGGTGCTCGAGGCACTCCGCCGCACTCCATGCCCCCGACGCAGGCCGCCACCCGCCCAACGCAGGAGTCAACCCGTCGAGAAGCCTGCACAGATCCCGCTCGGCCGCGTCCAGCTGCGCAACCAAATCGGCGATATCGGCTGGCATCATCATTCCCATACCTTAGAGTATGGAAACTATCCCGTCAATACCTTCGGGTATGGGAAGATGGGAAGGCGATGGCCCGCCAAGGAACCGGTCCCAAACGTCTCGATGAACCCACCGTCACCGCTGCCGACTGGGCCGAAGCCGCCCTGCAGCTGATCGCCGAGGCCGGCCTCAATGCGCTCACCGTTGACACGCTCGCCCGCCGCCTCGGCGTCACCAAAGGCAGCTTCTACTGGCACTTCAAGAGCCGCCAGGATTTGCTGGCAGCCGCGCTAGGTCGTTGGGAGCAGCGTGCCACCACCGAATCCATTGCCGGGCTGTCGGCCGTATCCGACCCCCTGCTGCGGCTTCAATTCATGATGAATGCAGCTACTGAGCCGCCCCGCGCGCGTTCGGTCTATGCGGCGCTGGCAGTGGGCGCGGACGACCCCGTCGTGCGCCAGGTGCTCAACGGTGTAGCCTCGGCTCGTATCAACTACCTTGAATCCTGTTATCGAGAGGCAGGTCTCGCCGAGACGAAGGCGGCGGCCATGGCAATCTTTGCCTATGCCGCGTATCGCGGGCTGCTGCAGCTTGCACATGAGGCGCCCGGCGCGCTTCCTGCCGCCTGGCCGGTCTATGCTGACATCGTCCGCCAGACCTTCATTCCGGCCGTGACTCGGGGACCCGCTCCGCCGCAAAAGGTCACATCGGTGCAAGGTAATCGAAAGGCAGCAAGCTCACACCTGCCCGGGAGGAAGAAGAGATGAACCCGCAGATGACTCGCAACGGACTTCGGTTATTACTCCGGCTCGTCCTCTCGCTCTGCGCCTCCATGGGGGCGGCCCAGCCGGGAAACAAGGTGCTCACGCAGGTTGCGGACGTCCCGCTGCCCGGCCGCGCCGTCCGCTTCGACTACCAGAGCCTCGACGCCGAACACGGCCGCCTGTACATCGCTCACATGAACGCAGATCAGCTGGTGGTCTTCGATGTCGCTACCCGGCAGGTCGCCGCCAACCTCGACGGCTTTAAGCGCGTTCATGGCGTGCTCGCCGTTCCCCAGATCGGCCGCATCTACGCCTCGGTCACCGGCGACCATCAGGTCGCTGCCGTCGACATGAAGACCCTCAAGACCGTCGCATCCACCGGCCCCGTCAACTATCCCGACGGTCTCGCGTACTCCCCGCAGACCAATCGCGTCTTCGTCTCCGATGAGCATGGGGACGCCGACGCAGTCATTGACTGTGCCACCGGCAAACTCCTGGCTACCATCCCGCTCGGCGGAGGAGCCGGCAACACCGTCTACGACGCAGCAACCGGGCAGATCCTCGTGGCGGTCCACGGCGTCAACGAACTCGATGCCATCGATCCGGCCACCATGAAAGTCACCGCCCACTATCCGCTACCCGGCATTCGCAATCCGCACGGCATCGCTCTCGATCCCGCCCATCGCCTTGCTTTCATCGCCGGCGAAGAGAATCACACCCTCGCCGTCTTCGACCTCACCGGCAAAAAGCTCCTTGCCACCCACCAGGTCGGCGAAGACCCGGACGTGCTCGCCTTCGATCCCGGCCTGCAACGCCTCTACGTCTCGGCCGAATCCGGCACCGTCGCGGTCTTCCAGGAGAACGGCGGCGCGCTGCAATCCCTGGGACAGTTCTTCATGCCCCACGCCCACACCGTCTCCGTCGATCCCAAGACCCACCTCGTCTACTTCCCTCTGGAAGATATCGGCGGCCGCCCCCTCCTGCGCATCATGAAGCCCACCGACCAGAGGTGAGCTGCGGTCTCAATCCGGCTACCGCGGCCACCCGCTCTTCTATACTTGAGTTTCCATGTCCTACGCGGCAGCCATTGATGCTCTGAACGCGATGGCTCCGGAGCTTTACACGCGGCCCGGGGCCCCGCGCCGTAAATTCTCCCTCGCGGAGATCGGCACCCTCCTCGCCCATCTTGGCAATCCCCAGCATCGCTTCCCCGCCGTCCTCATCGCCGGAACCAACGGCAAAGGCTCCACCGCCGCTACCCTGGCCTCCATCCTGTCCGCCGCGGGCCTGCGCACCGGCCTCTATACCTCGCCTCACCTCGAGCGCGTCAACGAGCGGGTCCGCGTCAATGGCGCCGAGATCGCCGACAGCGACTTTGCCCGCCTCTTCTTTACCGTGCGCACCGCGGCCGAGAACCTCGTTGCCTCCGGCACGCTCGCCCAGATGCCCAGCTTCTTTGAGGTGCTCACCGCCCTCGCCTTCCTCCACTTCGCCGAGCAGCACATCGAGATAGCCGTTCTGGAGGTGGGCCTGGGTGGCCGCCTCGACGCCACCAACATCGTCAACCCACGGCTCTCCGTCATTACCGACATCTCCCTCGACCACATGGAGTGGCTCGGCTCCACCATCTCCGCGATCACCCGCGAAAAAGCCGGCATCCTGCGGCCGCATGGCATCCTCGTCACTCTTCCCCAGCACCCCGAAGCCAACCAGGTGCTCGGCGAGGTCGCCACAGAACTCGAGGTCCGCGGCGTCAGCGCCACCCCCTACATGCCCGCCCTGGGAACCGGTTCCGACTCCACCTACGCGGTTGAAGTCATGGGCCTGGAGATCGAGGTCAACTCCCCGCTGGCCGGTGCCCACCAGCACCGGAATGTCGCCCTGGCGATCGCGGCAGCCGTTGAACTCGCGCAGAATCATCAGGTTCCCGTCACGCCGGCTGCTATCGCCGAGGGCATCCGCGCCACCCGCTGGCCCGGCCGCCTGGAGCGCTTCCGCACCGGTTCCGTCACCTGGATCCTCGACGTCGCCCACAATCCCGCCGGCGCCTGGGCTCTCCGCGCCGGTCTGCGCGACCGCCTGGAACACGAATTCGAAGGCAGACCCAAGACCCTGATCTTCAGCTGCCTCCGCGACAAGCCCGTCGAGGAGCTGGCGCAGATCCTCTTCCCCGTCTTCGACCAAGTCCTCTTCGCCCCCATCGCCAGTCCCCGCGCCGTACCCCTCAGTGACCTCAAAGCCGCCGCGGAGTCCACGGGGACGTCATCGCAAGTATTTGATTCTGTTGGACTTGCATTGGATGCAGCGGCGCGCCGCAGTGAGAAAGGCCTGGTCGTGGTCTCCGGGTCCGTCTATCTTGTAGGAGACGCGCGGCATGCGCTGCGGGAGACTCATCCGGCGAGTGCCTCGCGATGAGACAGCGCCCCGACCCGATGCCGCGCCTCGCGCGATGGCACAGCAACATCTTCCGGGCCCCCCTCTTCTTCCTCGTCACCGGCCTCTTCGGCACCGCCGCCCTGATCGCTTCCCTGTGGGCCAGAACGGGACGAACCCAGCACCGCATCGCCCAGGTCTGGGCCCGTGCCTGTCTGGCGGTCTCCGGCGCCCGCCTGACCGTCCGTGGCGCGGAACACCTGCAGCGATATCCCGTCGCGGTCTATGCCGCTAACCACACGTCCTACATGGACACCCCCGTCATCTTCGGCACCCTGCCCTTCCAGTTCCGGATCCTCGCAAAGAAGGAGCTCTGGTCCATGCCGTTCATCGGCTGGTACCTCTCCCGTTCCGGTCAGATTCCCGTCGATGCCGAGAATGGCCGCGCCTCCCTCTCCAGTCTGAGCGCCGGCGTCAAGGCCCTCCGCTCCGGCATGCCGCTCTTCGTCTTCCCGGAAGGCTCCCGCACCCCCGACGGCGAGCTCAAGGACTTCCTCGCCGGCGCCGCCTTCCTCGCGATCCGTGCCCAGGTCCCCCTGGTCCCCATCGCGCTCAGCGGCGTCTACGATCTGTTGCCCATTCACACCAGCCACTTCTACCCCTGCGACATGACCATGACCGTAGGCAAGCCCATCGACACGAGCGGCATGACGCCCCGCCAGACCGAGGACCTCACCGCCCTCCTGCGGAGCCGTATCGCGGACATGCTCGAAGAGCCGGTCGGCTCGATGCCTGAACGGTAAACCTCCCGCTCAAACAAAGAGGCTTCCCGCTCCCCTGCTCCTCCATAATGGGAAGGATGACCGCCAGGATCGCCATTCCCGAGCCAACCTCCCTCGATCACGCCTACAGTAGCCGCGCCCTTCCTCAGTACATCCAGGCCCTCCGCTCCGCGGGCACGACACCCCTCCCCATCCCCCTCACGGAGCGGCCCGAAGTCGTAGCCAGGCTCCTGGCTGGAACCCAGGGGGTCCTGCTGCTCGGCAGCCGCTACGACATCGATCCCCAAGTCTACGGAGAAGAGCGGATTCCAGAGTGCGCTGACCCCGATCCGGCCCGCGCCGCGGTCGACGAGCTCCTCCTCCAGGACGCCTTCAATCTCCGCAAGCCCGTTCTCGCCATCTGTTACGGCATCCAGAGCCTGAACGTCTGGCGCAACGGCTCGCTCCTCCAGGACCTGCACGCAGCCGGCTTCACCGCCGTGAACCACGCCCCCGGACGGCACATCGACGAGGCCCACCCCATCCGGCTCGCTCCCGGATCCCGCCTGGAGCGCCTTGTCCCCGCCAACGGCCTACCCCTTCTCGTGAACTCCAGCCACCACCAGGCCCTCAAAGCCGCTGGGGACAACCTCCGCGTGACCGCAACCTGCCCGGTAGACGGCGTCATCGAGGCAGTCGAGCTGAACAGCCCCGACCACTTCGTCGTGGGCGTGCAATGGCATCCGGAGCGGACCTATGCCACCAGCGACCTCTCGCGCGCCCTCTTCGCTGCTCTGGTCCACGAAGCCGAGGCGTGGCGTCCCCAGCCCGCTCGGGAGTCGGTCCTCCCCGCATGAACCTTCCTGAAGCGCCAGACGCCCGCGCCGTGGGCCAGAGTCTCAACCAAATCCTGCTCTCCCTGAGTCAACCGGCGCTCCCCGCGGAGCTCGCCGAGAGATTTGGCGTGTTTACGACGCTCTTGCTGCGCTGGAATGCCCGCATGAACCTCACCGCCATCCGCGACCTGGACGGAATCCTGCGTCGCCACCTTGCCGAATCCATCGCCTGCGCCCGCCTTCTCCCCCCAAAAATCGGCACTTTACTCGACTTCGGCTCCGGGGCGGGCTTCCCTGGTATCCCCATCGCCCTTTGCCGTCCCGAAATCGAGGTCACTCTAGGCGAGTCCCAGGGCAAGAAGGCTGCTTTTCTGCAGGAAGCCTGTCGCGCCCTTGGCCTTCCCGCCCTCATCTTCTCCAGCCGGCTCGAAACCCTGGAAGCCCGCTTTGACTGCGTCACCCTGCGCGCCGTCGACAGAATGCAGGACGCCCTCCGTCTCTCCGCCAGCAAAGTGACCCCGCACGGCCTGCTAGCCGTGCTCACCACGGTTTCCGCCCAGCCTCAGGCGGAAATTGCCTCCGGCGACGGCTTTACTTGGCAGATCCACCCTCTTCCCGGTGCCGACAAGCGCATCCTTCTCCTCGGCCGCCGCAGCTGAGATGTTCCACGTGGAACACTGCCCCGCGTCGGTAACCTATAACCAACTGATCAACTCCTCCCCCGCGCAATGTTCCACGTGGAACACTCCCCATTTCAGGTCAACTCCACCCTCCCCATCCGTGGGATTGAACCCGCCAAACCTTCCCTTCCCCCCGTCGAAAACCCCGCCCCACACCCGCCGATTTCCACATTTAGCCCCCACTCCCACCCAAAATTCTGAATCGGAGCGAAAAGGTCGCAAATCCCCGCCCTCCAGACACTTGCCCCACCCCCTCCCACCCCCTCCCCCACGACTTTCCACAGGTTATGCAAATTCTCCACAGGCTCCGCCCTATTCCCCCGCACCCCAGCCCTTTACCCTTATCTCCCATGGGCACGATTCTCGGCATCGTCAACCAGAAAGGCGGCGTCGGCAAAACCACCACCGCCATTAACCTCTCAGCCTGCCTCGCCATCGAGGGCCTGAAGGTGCTCCTGGTCGACTGCGACCCCCAGGCCAACGCCTCCTCCGGCCTCGGCATCCAGCGCGACGACGACCGCCACTCCATCTACGACGTCCTCGTCGGCCAGGCCCTCGTCGAGCAGGTCGTCCTCCCCACCGAGCTCGAGACCCTCAAAGTCCTCCCCGGGTCTAAAAACCTCACCGGCGCCAACATTGAGCTCGCCAACGCCGACGACCGCGCCCTCCGCCTCCGCCGCGCCCTCGAGCCCGCCCTCGCCGAATACGACATCATCGTCCTTGACTGCCCGCCGGCGCTCGACCTCCTCACCCTCAACGTCCTCGCCGCCGCCCACGCCCTCATCGTCACCATGCAGGCCGAATACTTCGCCCTCGAAGGCGTCTCCGAGCTCATCTCCACCCTCGAACGCGTCCGCGAAGCCTTCAACCCTGAAGTTATGATCGAAGGCGTCCTGCTCACCATGTACGACGACCGCACCAACCTCGCCCAGCAGGTCACCGCCACCCTGCGCGAGTACTTCAAAGAACGTCTCTATAAAACCGTCATCCCCCGCAATGTCCGGCTCGCCGAAGCCCCCAGCCACGGCAAGCCCGTCGCCCTCTACGATCCCAAGTCCCGTGGCACCGAAGCGTATTTTGAGCTTGCCGCCGAGTTCCTCGCGCGAAATCATATGGAGAGCCCCCGGAGCCTCAAACGCAAGGCTGCCGCCGCCGCCAATGCAGAACGTCCCGCCGCGTCGGTGCGATTCTGGCCCTACTCCTGATGTGCTTGCCGGGAAACCTCCCGGTCTGGTTGCCGCCCCGACGAATGACTCAGATCCCGGCTCACTGACCGGGCAAAGGATGTGACTGCATGACGACCGCCACCCCTGCCGATCCCAAACGCCGCGCCCTCGGCAAAGGCCTTGACTCTCTCCTGCCCCGCGTACCCGCCAAGCCCGCTGAAACCCCGGCCGCCCCCGCCCCCGAAGCCGAAGGCGGCAAGCCCCGCGAAATTTCGGTGGAGTCCATCGACCGCAATCCCTACCAGACCCGCACCGTCATGAACCAGGAGCAGCTCTCCGAGCTCTCCGCGTCCATCACCGCCAACGGCGTCGTCCAGCCCATCCTCGTCCGGCCCCTCGCCAACGGACGCTTCCAGCTCATCGCCGGCGAACGCCGCTGGCGCGCCTCCATGCTGGCGGGCAAAAAGACCATCCCCGCCATCCTTCGCCAGGTCTCCGACGAGCAGGCCCTCGAGATCACCATCGTCGAGAACCTGCAGCGCGCCGACCTCAATCCCATGGAACAGGCCCGCGCCTTCGAACGCCTCGGCCGCGAGTTCCATATGACCCAGGAGCAGATCGCCACCCGCACCGGCAAAGACCGCGCCAGCGTCGGCAACTTCCTCCGCCTTCTCAAGCTCCCCAACTCCGTGCAGCAGATGGTCGAGTCCGGCACCCTCACCTTCGGCCACGCCCGCGCCATCCTCGCCCTGCCCGATCCCGAGATGATGGAAGAAGCGGCCCAGCTCGTCATCGATCGCGGCCTCTCCGTCCGTAACACCGAGGCCTGGATCTCCGCCAAACTCAACCCCGTCAAGGTCGAGAAACCCGGCAAGCCCGAGATCCATGAAGACCCCAACGTCCGCGAAGTCCGCGAGCAGCTCCAGCGCGCCCTCGGCCTCAAGGTCACCATCGACGATCACAAGGGACGCGGCAAAGTCATCATCGAGTACTCCAAACTGGAGGACTTCGACACCCTCCTGGAGTCCCTCTCCCGCCGCTGAGACAAATATAAGCTATTTATTATGTTACATTTAACAATGTAAGCGAGGCATGGGTCAGAGTGAGGTCACCTCTGCCATAGCCCCAACTTCGGCAACCGGAATCTTGAACCGCACTCAAAGTCTCATTCGGGCGGTTAGGTAAATACCGAAGAGGCCCACAGCATCCCCCGCCATGGGCCTCTCGTCTCGCCTCCCGTCCTTCGGCCCTTGGCCCTTGGTACTTGGCCCTCGTCCCTCGCCCCTAGTCCCTCAGCGTAAACACCACCGTAATCGTCGTCCGCACGTCCACCGGCGCGTTGTTCAGCAGGAACGGCTTGTACGTCCACTGCCGCACCGCATCCAGCGCCGATTGCTGTAGCGCCGCCGGCCCGGAGAGCACCTTCAGCTGCTCCACCGAACCGTCCTTGCCGATCACCGCGTCCAGCACCACCTTCCCCTGTACGTGCGCCAGCTTGGCGTCCGCCGGGTACACCGGCACTACCTTGTGCACAACCTGCTTGGCCATGATCTCGGCCTTCACGTTCACCGGGCCGTTGGGTTGGCTGGGCCGGTGCTCATCGCCGGCCGCAAATGCATCGATGTGCACGCTCAGGGCAAGCGTCGTGGCGCTCACGCCGATCCCGAACAGGCCCCCGGCGGCCATGGTGGCCCACCGGCGGCGGGTTGAAATCTTCGCGGGTGTCTGAATCAGTCGCATAACTCTCCTCTCAAAACGGTGGGCATCGAAGATGCCGATGGTGGGTGCCGTGGTCGGAGGTGGGCCTTCCAGCAGCAGCGCCGCCAGCTTCAGCAGCGAGCGGGCGTACTGGTCGGGCGCCACAACCTCCGCCGCCAGGCGATCGCAGATCATCTCCCGGCTCTCCGTCAGCCGGTCGAGCGTCAACTGCAGGATGGGGTGAAAACGTACCGGCAAAGAGATCAACGCATACAGCAGGTTCTTCCCATAGTCCTGGCGCCGCATGTGCACAAACTCGTGGGCCAGCGCGATCGCCATCTCTTCCTCGGGAAAGTCATCGCCCAGCATCGCCGGCGGCAGAAGCACCATCTTTCGCCTCAGCCCAATCGTGAGCGGCCCATACACCTCCGGCGACGTCGCCAGCGCCGCATCGCGCACGTCAAATCGCTCTTCGCACCGCCGCCAGATCTGCGCCAATGCGCCTTCCGGCCGCATCGCCGTTGCCCCTGCCCGCAACCGGCGCACTGCGGAGACGCGCCACACCAGGCGGCCGGCAAGCCAAAGCGTCGCCGCTCCGTAGGCCACCGCCGCCAGCGTCAGCCACCAACCCGGCACATGCGGATCGCCGAACGCCGTGCCCGGTCCCATCACCACCGACACCTGGTTGCGCGGCTCATTGCTTGTGGCAGCCAGTCGCAGCACAGACCGCAGCGTGTCCCACGGCAGCAGCGAGGCGGCCGGCAAGAGCGTCTGCAGGGACAGCGCCGTCACCCACACGCCATGCTCGGCCGCCGGTCCGCAGCGGCGCACCGCGCGCGCCGCCAGCCACGCCGCCGCAAACACCAGCGGAACCTCCCATAGCGCGTTGGCAATCCCCGTCAGCAAAAGTGAGATCAGGGCATTCATGACTTCTTCGCCTCCTCGTCAAAGCGCCGCGTGAGCTCCGCCAGCCGGGCCGCGTCAATGTCCCCGTTCTTCAGCAGGCTCATCACCAGCTCCTCGCTCGATCCTCCGAACATCCGGTCGATCAGATCGCGCACGCCCTGCCCCAGAGCCTTGGCCTCCGTCACTCGCGCCGAGTAGACGTAGGCCCGCCCCTCCAGCTCGCGGCGCAGCTTTCCCTTTCTTTCCAGGATGTTCAGCATGGTCTGCACGGTGGTGTAAGCCAGGGGACGGCCCAGCTCCGCTTGCACGGCGCTTACTGTCCCCGCGCCAATGCGCCAGATAATCTGCATCAGCTCTAGTTCCAGCTTGGTCAGGGCGGGTGGTCGGGTTCGCTTCACGTCATTCTCCTAATGCCTTAGGAGATTAGGCCCACGCCGTCCCTTTTGTCAACTAAGACTTTAGGAGATCCGCTCCCTCGCCTCTTCGGCCCTCGCCTCTTCCGCCTTCGCCCCTTGGTACTTGGCTCTTGGCCCTCGCCTTCACCTTCCCACAATCTGCCGGATCCCTGCCTCCAGCACCTCATCCCGGCCGGCCGCGATGCCCGCCCGCGTCGGCCGCGCCACCACGTTGGGCACAATCCCCACGCGCTGCGTCGGACGGTGGTCCGGATAAAACACGCCGATCCCGCTGATCATGGTGCGCAGCCCTCCGGGCAGCGGAATCTCCGACACGTTCCCGTCCGCTCCCGCCGTGGTGCTGCCCACCACCAAGGCTCCCGGCGCCGCCCGCAGCGCCATCGCCGTATACTCCGCTTGGCTCTGCGTCACCTCGTCCACCAGCAACACCACCTTCCCTGGGTAGCGGAATGGCCCCGGGGCGATCACCGGCCCCGCGCTAAAGCGAAACGCACCCGGGTTCTCCAGGTCTGGCAGCGTGAACGCCGCAAACGGCGTCGCCGCGCTCACCAGCAGGGGACCCAGCGTGAACGGCATAGACGCCGACGGGTAGT
This sequence comes from Acidobacteria bacterium AB60, assembly GCA_008682415.1. Taxonomy (GTDB): domain Bacteria; phylum Acidobacteriota; class Terriglobia; order Terriglobales; family Acidobacteriaceae; genus Telmatobacter. Next base: position 577,252 of record VANK01000002.1, read on the forward strand.
TCCGGAGGTCCACGATCAGCCCCTTCGTGTGTTTGGCCCGCTCTAGGTATCCCGCAACGTCCGCCGCGCGCACGGTCGAGAGCTTCAGGTACGCGACATCCGGTGACAGCAGCTGGAACGTGTCGCCTGGGCGATCGTGGAACCCACTGACCTTCTCGCCCGGCCCGGGCTCCACCCGCGCCACCGTCAAGCTCAAAGACCGGCCGGCCCGCTGTACCTGCACCGCGGCCGCCCCACAGGCTCCCCGCGTAAAACCGTTGCCCATGTCGCGCTGCCGCGCCGCGTCGTTCGAGTCGGCGTACAACGGCGTCCAGTCCGCGATCAGCTTCGCCACTGGAACTCCATCGAGCGACTCCAGAATGTCGCCGGGCTGCAGGCCCGCCGCTGGCAGACCGCTGCCATCCGTCCGCGGAGATCGCTCCTCCGAAGATCCTCCCGCGTTCGTGCCGCTGTCGGACACGGCCACCACCGTCGGCTGGTCCTCTACAAACCGCACCGTCACCGGCATTCGGCACGGCCCCGCCGGCGGCCGCAGCTTCAACGAGCTCCAGAGATTGGCATGCGTGTCGTTGGCCTTCGCGATCAGCTCCATGAGTGCCAGCGCGTACGCCTCCTTGTCTCTCGCCAGCCCCACCTTTGGCACAAATTCCGTCAATACCGCAGACCAGTCCTGCCCCGCCACCCGGCGGTAGGGATACCAGTACTGGATGATGTTCCACCAACGAAACAGCGCAAGCAGCTGAAACCCGGTATCGGGAAACACCGCGTCCGGATAAGCGGGCTCGTGATCGAATCGCGCATTGCCCACCGTGGGCGTCAGAGACACGTAATACTGCGTCTGTGCGCCGGGGCAGCTCGCGTACAGAGTCTCGAGCCGGTTGCGCAGGTCCGGTCCCAGCAACGATCCATCGTGGATCCACGCGATCTCCGGCATCAGGTCCAGATCGCCCGAGGGCGCCGCCCGGCCCCTCCGGCATAGAGGCGTGGGCCCCAGCGCATCGATCCAATGGACCAGCGCCTCCTGCGCCAGGGCCTTGTTCTGGGCGGCGACGATCGCCGGCAGGATGCGAAACAGCTCGTCATCCCACGCCAGCTTCCCGCTCTCGACTGCGGGGTGGTGATACTTCAGAAAACCCCATACCCGCGCCAGGATTCCCAGGTTCTCCACCTGCGTTGCCGAGAGAGCGCTCAGGTGTAAGCTGGATTCCGTGCCCAACCCCACTTCGCCTCGCGCTGCCGGGCCGCCCGAAGTCCGCTGCGCCGCAGCCCCACCGGAACCAACACGACCAACATCGCCAGCCAGCGGAACATGACCGCATCCTACTCCGGGATCCTCCGCGGGAGATCCCCGTTCCCGGTACCTCTCTCACCGGCAAGTGGTATAGCCGCACCCCACCCCCGCGCATCACTCTATTTTCAGCAACTCAACTTATCTAGAACTCTCCCAGGGAGGCCCCCATGCCCGACCTTAATGCCCCATATAACTTGACCGACCTCACCCGCTTCGCCCAGACCGCCCTGAAGATCGCCGGCGCCGTCATCTACGTCAGCGACGGGGTCTACAAGCTGACCTCGCCCCGCACCGCCAGCCCCGTCTCCCTCGGCCGCTCGCTCCATGAAGCCGCCCGCACCCTGCAAGCCGAGCAACGCCGCCTGCAGCAGGACTGCGCTCATCTCTTCAGCATTCGCGTGACCCCCGAGACCCCGGACGGCAAGCGCTTCCGCTGCCCGGACTGCGGTAAAGAGACCCGCAACGTCCTCGGCGTCATCCTCACCCACCCCGTCGCCCCCTCGGCCCACGCCTGAGGAGGTCTCCCACGATTCGAGGGCGGCCCGCAGACCGAGGCGCTCGTGCGGGGGGAAGCCTTCGCCAGATCTTCGCTTCCTGACCCTTCGACTCCATTACTACATACGTAGTACGATTTCTCCACGAAGATATGGCGAAACCGCACTAAATTGTGATCTCCCTCACCATATCCGGCGCAATCAAATTCCGGCGTACCAGGCGTACCCAGCCTCCGGGGAGGCGGAGCCAAGCCCCTTGCCGAACTTCTTCATGGAGTCGGTGACCGTCAGCTGGGTGATGAACTTCACGCTCTTATATCCCAGCTGGCGCGGAACGCGCAGCCGCAGCGGGCCGCCAAACTGCACCGGCAGCTCCCCATTGTTCATCCCCATGGTCAGGAAGGTCTGCGGGTGGGCGGCGTCCGCCATGTCGATGCTCTCCCACCAATCCTTTTCGATCGAGCGGTATACCACGTAGCGCGCCTGGGGGGCGACGCCCACTTCGTCGAGAACATGGTGCAGCGGCGCCCCGATCCACTCCGCCACATACGACCAGCCCTCCTCGCACACCACCTCGGTGATCTGGCTTTTGGTGGGCAGGCTGCGCAGGTCAGCGAGGGAGAAGACGGTGGGATGCGCCACCATCCCATCAACGGAGAGCGTCCAGTCCTTGAAGCCGGCGGCCTGGTGTTTTTTGAACGCCTCGATGGGTGGCGCCAGCTCGTTGCCGAAGGGCTTCTCCGAGATCATGGACCGGGGAAACTCCCGCGCCATGGAGTGGCGGGTCAGAAGACGCTGGGTGGCGTAGGTGAGGGTCTCGCCGGGGCCGTAGATGCCGTCTCCATCCGGAGGAATCAGGCCATAGGCTTTGGCGATGCGATCGGCGGCGGCGAGTCCGGCCACGCCCGCGGCGGCAGCCAGTCCGGTGGTGATCAGCTTGCGGCGCGAGAGGCTCATCGGCCCTCCTTGGAACGAGTGTCTCCGGTGATCATGGCGCGCGTGCGGGTCCAGAACCCGGTCAGGGCCACCATGGCTACGTGCACCAGGAAAAACAGCGTGAGCGCGATGGTATCGAGGAAGTGCAGGGTGCGCGCCGACTGCCGGCCGCCCAGCACATTGACGAACCAGGGAAATGCGGCGTTGAAGCCCGGCGAAAGCGCCAGCCCGGTCCAGATGATGAAGGGGAACAGGACAAAAACTACCCCCAGGTAGGAGAGGCGCTGCACCACGTTGTAGGTGTGCGCCCCCTCGATGTCGGGCGCGCGGCGCAGGTACCGCGCGAAGACGGCGCGGATAGCAGACCAGCTGCGCTGCCCGGGGGCGGGCACAAGATCGCGGCGGAAGTGGCCGTTGAGAAGGCTCCCGACGCCGTAGATCAAGGCGGTGATCACCAGCAGCCACGCCGCCTCAAAGTGGAGGTAACGGCTCCAGCCGTTCTGGTCGGGCATGGTGTAGCCGTAGCCGGTGGGCACGGTGTCGCGCGACGCGGGGATGTGGAGGTTGAGCCACGGCGTGGTGCCGGAGTTCCCGGTTTCGCCCCAGTAGAAGCGCGGATGCGAGATCACGATCTCCAGGCCGGTGACCAGCAGGGCGAGGAAGGCGATGGTGGTGAGCCAATGCGTGACGCGCACGAGCAAGGAGTGCCGCGGCGGCGCGCCGGCCTCCGTGCGGGAGACAGAGATGTTCGTAATGGTCGGGGAAGCAGCCATCGTGCGCCGAGCATAGCGCGCTTCCAAGACGAATGGCAATGAAAATAGGTGAGTTGGGAGAGCTGCGAAACGGGATGGAAGGGCAACGAGTTGAAACGGGTGTATGCTACCCCCAGCATGGAAGAAGGCAAGATCATTTCGATCACGGTAGCCGCCGATCTGCTTGCGAAGGCGGAGGAGAAGGCCGCGCGCGAGCAGCGCACCGTGAACGAACTCATCGCCGATGCGGTGACGCGTTATCTCAGCGCCGATCCCGAGTGGGAAGCTCTGCTCGCATGGGGTCGGGAGCACGGCAAAAAGTCGGGTATCCGCTCAGAAGAAGATGTGGAACGTATGTCCGATGAGTGGCGCCAGCAGAAACGTCAAGCTGCTGCAAGCTGATGCGTGTCGTCGCGGACACCAACCTTCTTATCTCAGCGCTTCTCTTTGGCGGTTTGCCGAAGCTATTTCTTGAGCTGGGATTCGCCGGATCATTCGAACTCGTCACCTCTGACACACTTCTCGATGAGCTGGACGAGAAGTTGCGCGGTAAGTTCGCGGTCCCCTCGGCGAAGGCGGCGGCACTGCGATCTCTCCTTGAGTGGAAGGCGATCGTCACACACCCGCTAGTTATCCTGACCGTTGTTTCAGACGATCCCGACGACAACCGGGTTCTGGAATGCGCAGTTGCCGCAAAGGCTGAAGTTATCGTGAGCGGCGATCGGCATCTGCTGCGACTGGGTTCGTACGAAGCGACCGTCATCTTGACGGTCCGACAGTTCCTCGAACGTGCCGGTATGTTGCCGTAACAGCTTCACCAAGTGAGCGTGACGGTCATGGACTTCCAGCCGTCGCCTTCCGGGAAGCTGATGGACAGGACTGGTGGTCCTGCGTCCCGACTCGTTCCGGTCGACTCATTGAGGCGCGCCCCTTCCGCGGCGGGTTTGATGGATGGCGACGCTAGGACGAGAGGAATCGATACGCGCGTACCCGCCGGCGCTTCCAGATGGAGCACCAGCCTCCGGTCACCATACTCCTGGTGCGTTACGCGGAAGAGGCGCGTCCGTTCGCCGGGCAACGGCTGTTGCAACGGAGACGCAATCTCAACGGCATGCCGCGGGATGGTGATCGCGGCCGCGCCTTGATTCTTTGCGCCGGGCTGCGAGCTGACGATCCGAAGATCGGAGGGATGGTTCAAGTTGACCGAGACTGCGCCGCCGGATTGACGGAAGCTGAGATCCACAGTGCTTTGTCCAACCCGAAGGTTCCGGACGGTTGCCGATTCCCAGTTGGCGGGCAGATGCGGGTTTACCGTGATCGTCTTCGCCGTCGCATCCACATCAATGCCGAAGAGGCCGCGGAGGATGGGCGTGATCACCATGGCGCTGGACCAGAGCTGGTGGCTCGTACTTCTTCCAAAAGGAACGAAGAAATCACCGCTGAGAAGTTCGGTGACCGCGCCGAGGTCCTGGGCTTGGGTGAGGTTGGCGTTCTCCCGCAGCATCTGGTAGCCGGCCAGGGGCTGGCCGCCGCGATACTCGGCCATCGCGGCCCAGCCGGTGAAGAGCGGCCACACGGAGCCCTGGTGGTAGCTCATGCCGTCGTAGATCTTCTCTTCGTTGGAGACATCGCGGAGGCCCCAGTCGGTGTTGAGCGTGTGGGAGGCGAGCTGCTCGAGGCACCCGTCGGGAAAAACGAGCACCGACCCTTTGCCGTTCGCTTTGCTGGCACCTGGCAGCGCAGACCACCACGCAAGCGCCGGATAGACGGTTGTCGTGCGATCGAGTGAACCGTCCGCGTTCCGGCTGAACGCGTAGCACTTCTTCTCCTCGTCGTAGAACTGCTGATTGATCGTCCTCGCAATCGATTCGGCGCGGGACTTCGCGTCGAGCGACTTTTCCTTGTCTCCCAGCAGCGACTCGATCTCTCCCATCGCCGCCGAGGCCTGCTGATCGAGGAGCGCGAGATAGATCTCCTGGTGAGGCATCCCGCCGGGCCAGCTCTCCACCCATCCGGTGCCCTGGCGGTTGTCGTAGATGCCGTTTCCCCCGTGTTCCGAGTCTGGCGCGTGACCGGTCTCGAAGGCCCACGCCTTTTCCACCGCGTCCTTGTGGGCCTTGAGGAAATCGATGTCGCCGCCGGCGCGCACGTAGTCGAGCATGGCCATGAGGAAGAGCGGCGTGGAGTCGGCGGCCGCGTACATGTAGGGGAACTGCTGCCAGTCGATAGCGGGCGCGGTCTGCGAGTACTCGTGCATGATCTTGCCGTCGGCGCGCTGGCGATGGATGAGGAACTCCAACTCGGAGCGGCTCAGAGAGAAGTCGCCGAAGCCATTGACGGCGTAGAGGGTGTAGAGGGCGTCGCGACCGAAGAACCAGCCAAAACCGGGGCGGGCGGAGTCGCCGGAGGCGTAGTAGCCGGCCACGAGGCCGGTTTCGTTATCCGAGGGACGAGAGGCGAGAGACGAGAGGCGAGAGGAGTCGGGGCTCCAGGGTTTGGCCTTGAGTTGCTCGATGGAGACGACGGCCCACTGGAAGGCTTCGTTCAGGCTCTTGTCGGGCGTTTCGATGGAGACGGAGTTGGCCAGGAGCTTGTTGTAGCTCTCGGCGTGTGCCTGGTAGAGCGCGGGGATGGACTCGTTCAGCTTTTCGAGAGTGGCCCCGAGAGCCTGCGCGTTGGCTGCCGCCGGGTTGGTGCCCACGGCCATGAGGAGGGGATAGAGCTTGCCTGTGTCGGTTGCTGGATCGACGCGGACCTTCAACTCGACGGGATGGACCTGCGGCCGCTCCTGATAAGGCGCGAGAATGCCGGAGCGCGCGTTGGGAATGGTGATGGCGGCGGCGAGATCGGGATAGTCGGCATGCAGAACATAGAAGCCGTTGAGGCCGCCGGACTGCACCTTGCCGTCGGCGACGCCGGGGATCCACTCGGGGCTGGGATGGCCTTCGTTGCGCATGGGCCACATGAACTCGAGATTCGGCGTGAAGCGGAAGGTGAAGTCGGTGGGATGGAGGCAGTCGAACTGAAACAGCACGACGGGTCCGGTTCCCGAGGGTCCGGTTTCGGGCGAGAACATGATCTGCCGCACGGTGAAGGCGATGTGCGCGTAGGTGATGACGGTGCGGTCGGGGCGCACCTCGATGGCGGCCGACTGCTGGTTGACGTCGACGGGGACGGAGTAGCCCTCGACGTCGGCTTCGATGGTGAGGTGACTGAGCACCTTCACCGGAAGAAGCCACGACTCGAAGCTCCCGTCCTGCTGGCCGAGGAGGACGCCGCGCTCTCCGGCGACGGTGAAGGGCTTGAGCGCTTCCGTGGGTGCCTGGATGACGGGGCCTGCGGTCTGGAACGCGATGGGGGCGACCGGGCGAAAGTGCGGCGTGGGGCCGGAGGGTTGGGCGGTTGCGATTGCGGGAACGAGAAAGAGGAGTGCGGCAAGCGTGAAGCGGGAGATGCTCTTCGGCATTGGTTTTCTTCCTGGACTGCGGCTCAACGGGAGAAGTGTATATGAGAGACGAGTTTCGAGTTGCGAGTCTCGAGTTGCGAGAGGCAAGAAAAACGGGCGGCTCGTGAAGAGCCGCCCGCTGGTCCAGAGGATTGCAGTGGTGTTAGAAGGTGTACTTGGCCCAGAAGCGGAGGGCGCGGTTGTTGGCTTCGCGCACCTGCTCCGTGTTCAGGAACGTCGGGGTTCCCACGAAGAGGAGGTTGATGTTGGGCAGAGGATCAGGCCCCACGTTGTTGTGGTTGGCGATATTCTGCGCCTCGGCGCGGAGGACGAATTGTCCGCGCTCAACGTGAAGGAAGCTGGTAGGGATGGCCTTCTCCAGCGCCACATCGTTGTACATGGTGCCCGGGTTCAGGTAGCTGTTGCGGCCGATCTCCTGGCGGGAGTAGCCGGAGAGGACCGGAACGAGCCAGTGGACGCTGTTGGGGTCGACGGGGTTGAGCGCGCCGGATTGGTTGTTGGCGGCCAAGTCGTAGTAGGTTCCGGGCGTGCCGGGGTTGTTATCGGCGTCAGAGACGAAGGAGCCATCGATGCCCACGGTGCTGAAGGGCGCGCGCGGGTTGCCGACCAGCGGACGGTCGTTGGCATTGCTGCCGTCGCCGTTGATGTCGAGCCCGCCGAGGTTGACGGTGGAGTACGCGCCGGACTGGAAGCGCGAGGCGCCGGAGATGGTCCAGTGCCGCGTGATCGCACTGAGAACCGCATCAGTGCCCTTGTTGTCGCTGCGCAGGCCGGTGGGGCTCCAGACGTAGGTGATGGCCGCGTAATGGCGGTGATCGTAGGAGGAGTTGCCCCAGTCGAAGCGGCGTCCGCCGGGGGCCAGGTCCGCGTCGTAGGAGGTGGACTGGCCGGAGGTGGTGAAGACCTCGGATCCGTCGTCGAGGGTCTTGGAGTAGGTGTAGGACCCGTAGATGGCGAGGCCGTGGACGAAGTTGCGGCGCACGCCTACCTCAAGGCCGTTGTATTGCGAGTCGGCAAAGTTGCCGCGGGCGTTGACGGCGCCGCGCGAGGGATTGAGCCGCGATCCGGTGTTGGGATCGAAGAAGTTGTACTGCTGGTTGGCGAAGAGTTTGACGCCGCGGTTGCCGACGTAGGTGGCGCTGACGGCGACCTGCCAGGGGAACTGGTGCTCGACGCCGAGGTTGTACTCGATGGAGTAGGGGGCGACCAGGTTCTTGACCACGCTGGTGACGGAAGACCGTGGGTTCAGCTTGTCAGGAATTTGGGAGATGAGGCCGGTGGCGTTGGCCAGGCCGTTGCCCTTGGTGGAGGTGAGGGTGCCGGCGACGGCGTTAGGCGCGCTCTGGGCCTCGTTGAGGGCGATGTTAGTGAAGTCCGAGTCGTAGAACATGCCGAAGCCGCCGCGGACGACCGTCTTTCCGTCAGAGAAGGGTCCGTTGTGCGGGGTGTAAGCGAAACCCACGCGAGGAGCAAAGTCCTTGGTGTCAGGCGACACCTTGAAGACGGTGTCGATGGGCGCGTAGGGGTTGTTGGGATCGATGGCGGGATAGGGGAGGATATTCTCCGGCGAGGTGAAGTAGTCGTAACGGATGCCGAGGTTGACGGTGAGGTCGGCGGTCACCTTGATGTCGTCCTGGGCGAAGCCGCCGGAGCGCCAGCTGTGGGGATCCATGCGGGTGCTGCCGAAGGTGCGGGTGGCGGCGCCGGAGGGCCCGAGCTGGTTGAGCAGGAAGTTGCCTTCGGCGGTAGAGCCGGAGCCGCCGGCGGCGAAGGTCAGAGTGCCATTGGCGTTCTGGGAGACGAGATCCTTCTCAATGCGGCGGCCGATGTCGGCGCCCATGCGGAGGGTCTGGCGTCCGCGCGTCCAGGTGATGGTGTCCTGGAACTGGTACATGTCCTGGCCGCGGCCCTGGGGGAAGCCCTGGTTGAAGCCCAGGCTGGTGACGTCGGGGCTGTTGGGATTGCCGAGAGTCAGGGTGGGCGCCGTGTAGAGCGGGTTGGCGATGGTGGAGGGCAGGGGCGCGAAGTAGAAGTGCAGCCTGGTCTCGGCGACACGGAACTCGTTGAGGAGTGAGGGCGCGAAGATGTGGGTCCAGGTGCCCTGGCCGAGCTCGGAGGGTCCGCCCTGATAGGTGTCGAAGCCGGGCAGCGAGGTGCTGTTGGCGAAAAAGTCGGGCGTCAGGCTGCTGCGGTCATGCAGGTAGCGGACGGTGAAGGTGTCGGCCGACCGCGGGGTGTAGTCGATGCGGTAGGTCCACTGGGTGTCGGGATTCTGCTCGGGAACGCCGGGGCGGCGGAAGAGGTCGATGCCCAGTTGGCAGTCGGGGCTGGAGGCCGGGCAGGCTGCGCCCAGGCTCTGCGAGGAGACGTTGCCGAAGTCGAGGAAGTTGTTGAGGTAAGAGGCGTTGGAGAGGTACTGGAGCAGCAGGGCCGCATTGGTGGCGGTGGTGCCGCTGCCGGCGGCCAGGCTCTGCAGGAGAGCGACGCCCTGGGCGTTGGGGAGCTGCACCTGGGCCGCCTGCTCGTTGCCGTAGAAGCGGGACCACTGCGCCGCGCCGAAGGCGAAGAGCTTGTCTTTGAAGATGGGGCCGCCGGCGGTGAAGCCGTACTGGTGCTGATTGAAACGGGTCTTGTTGCCGTGGTCCTTGGGGGTGATCTGGCGGGTCTGGCCGTCGGTGGCGTTGAGGCCGGAGCCGGAGTAGAGCTCCCAGGCCGAGCCGTGGAAGCTGTTGGTGCCTCCCTTGGTGATGAGATTGACGACGCCGCCGGAGGCGCGGCCGAACTCGGCCGGGGCGTTGTGGGTGTAGACGACGGTGTCGGCGTACATGTCGGGGATCTGTGGCTGGACGGCCTGGCCGCCGATGCTGGCGTCGTTGATCTCTTCGCCATCGATCATGTAGTTGTTGGCGCGGGGCCGGGCGCCGCTCACCTGAATGCTTTCGCCGTTGGAGAAGTTGGAGTTGCTGACCAGCTGCACGCCGGGAACGGTGGTCAGGACCTCGATGGGATTGAGGGTGAAGATGGGCAGCTTGGCGAGGGCTTCGCTGGGGATGTCGCCGGAGAGCGCGCCGTTCTCGCTGTTAAGCAGCACCTGGTCGGCGGTCACGGAGACGGACTCGCTGACCTGGCCCAGCTTGAGCACGGGATCGTAAGAGACCACCAGCGAGGGAGAGACGTTGATGTCGTTGACCTCAAATTGTTCGAAACCGGCGGCCTCGACGTGGAGCTTGTAGTGACCCGCGGGCAGGCCGTCGAAGCGGTAGGCTCCGATGTCACTGGTCTGGGCGGTGCGGGTCTCGCCGGTGGCGAGGCTGGTGGTGCGCACCTGCGCGCCGGTGAGGGCGGCGCCACTGGCGTCGCGGACGATGCCGGTGAGGGCACCCAAGCTGGTCTGGGCAAATGCCGTCGGGCATAGAGAAGAAGAAAGGTTGGCGACGGTGATGCCAGCTAACAGCAGAAACATCGCCGATATGGTTCGCCTGAATGCGTTCACGAATGTATCTCCCCGCGGGGTTAAAGGGTTAGAAGATCGGGTTACGATGGCGTGCGTTCGAATGGGGCCCGAGGGGGCCGCGGTGCAAGTGCACCGTGCGGAGCGCATGGCGTCGAGCGGCCACGTCGTTCCTGCAGTTTGTGGCAAGGAAGATGCAATCCACACACCACGGATGAACAGCTCGTCACAAAGGGCAGCCGTTCGTCACTAGATGGCTGAGGGGAAGTTTTTTAAATTTTGCGGTTGGGTGTGCGCCGGAGGTGTGGTCGGGAATGGTGGCACGACCGGCATCCAGAAATTGATAGAAATGAAAGAGCCCCTATGATTATTAGTATTTTGGCGATAGATCCAGCTCACACGCGTTCTTTGCCGGGAAGATCTATCCTGATTCCCATCATACGTTTAGAGTGGACTCGAATGTATGCTTGGGCGGCTTCGCGCGCTAGCAGGCCTTCGCCCGGGGTGGTCCCACCTGAAGAAAAGCAAGAGCGCGATCGATGTAGTTCTTCAGGTCGCGGCGATGCACGACCGCGTCGAGGAAGCCTTTTTCGAGGAGGAACTCGGAGCGTTGGAAGCCTTCGGGGAGCTTCTGGCGGATGGTCTGTTCGATGACGCGGGGGCCGGCGAAGCCGATGAGGGCGCCGGGTTCGGCGATATTGAGGTCGCCCAGCATGGCGAAGCTGGCGGTGACACCGCCGGTGGTGGGGTCGGTGAGGACGCAGATGTAGGGGAGCCCGGCGTCGTCGAGCTGAGCGAGGGCGGTGGAGATCTTGGCCATCTGCATGAGGCTTACGACGCCTTCCATCATGCGGGCGCCGCCGGAGGCGGCCACCACGATGAGAGGTTTGCGGCCGATGCGGGCGCGGTCGACAGCCCGGGCGATGGTTTCGCCGACGACGGCACCCATGGATCCGCCGATGAAGGCGTACTCCATGGCGCTGAGCACTACGTCGTGGGATCCGAGCTCTCCGACAGCGTTGAGGATGGCATCGTCGAGGCCGGTCTCCTCCTGGGCCTTGCGGAGGCGCTGCTTGTAGGACTTGACGTCAGAGAAGTTGAGCGGATCGGTGGAGCGCAGGCCGGCGTCGACCAGTTCGTACCCGGGCTCGAGCAGCATCTCGATCCGCTGGCGGGCGCCCAGCTTGAAGTGATGCTGGCACTTGGGGCAGACGTTGAGATTGGCGGCGAGATCGGCCTTCCAGATGGCCTGGCGGCAGCCGAGGCACTTCACCCACAGGCCATCGGTGCGGACCCGCTTGCTGTCAGTCTGTTCGAGAACCGGCTGTCCGGACTCGTAATCGCCACTCTCTCGCTTGAACCAGGACATCGGACCTCACAGGATAACGAAGGAACTGCGTGGGCGGGTTGCCGCCCGGAGCCGCATCAATATTCTATTCCGCGCTGGGCGAGGATCCCTTTTTGGTAGGCATGCTTCACCTCGCGCATCTCGGTTACGGTATCGGCCAGCTCTACAAGGCTGGGGTGGGCGTTGCGACCGGTCAGGATGACGTTGACCATCTCGGGCCGGGCGCGCAGGGTCTCGGCGACCTGGGCGGGATCGAGCATGCCGTAGCCGATGGCGTAGTTGATCTCGTCGAGAACGACCAGATCCCAATCGCCGGAGAGGATGGCGGCGCGCGCCTCGTCCCAGGCGGCCTCCACCAGGCGAATGTCTTCCGGATCGGTCTCCGCGCCGCCGACCTTCACGAAGCCTCGGCCCATCTGGCGGATGACGAAGTTCTCGCCGAAGGTGGCGATGGAGTCGAGCTCGCCGTAGTGCCATGAGCCCTTGAGGAACTGCAGCACGAGGACGCGCATCCCGTTGCCGGCGGCGCGCAGCGCGGTGCCAAGGGCGGCGGTCGTCTTGCCCTTGCCGGGGCCCGTATTGATAAGGATCAGTCCGTGACGGGATTCAGTCATAAAAGCAGGGAACAGGGAATAGGGAACAGGGAACAACAAACGACGGCAAGAGACAGAGTACAAGGTCCGGACGGGTCAGTGGCCGGTGTGGTAGGGGTGGCCGGTGAGGATGGTGGAGGCGCGGTAGAGCTGCTCGGCCAAGACGAGGCGCGCCAGGGCGTGAGCCATGGTGAGGGAGCCGAGTGAGAGGAGGAGCTGGGCGCGCGCGCGGTCTTGCTCGGCCCAGCCGCTGGCGGGGCCAATGGCGAAGACGACGCGCGGAGCACCGTCGTCCCGCTGCCGTCCCAGCCAGGTGGCGAATGCCTCGGAGGAAAACTGCTTTCCGCGGCTGTCGAGGAGGACGAGGACGGGGACGCGTCCGGGGGGGCGGTCCAGGGAGTCGAAGAGAGCGCGCCCGGTCCGGAACGCGGGCGCCTCGGTGCGCGCGAAGGCCCCCAGCCGGTTCAAATAGAGGTGGGTGAGCTGTTCAAACGCGTCGGCGGCCGGGAAGCGGGGGCCGATGTGCGCCAGGGTCAGAATCATAAGCGGGAGCATATCAAGGAGCTTGAGCGGGACCCTCGGAAAACCACGGGTAATGATTTTTTGAATACAAGAGCTGGTTTCTACAGAAATTCATAGACGTTTCTTTTGCCCGAGTTTGGGCGAGGATTGTCCTATCTTCATTTGGAATGAGCGGCTTAGCCTCTCAGCGGGACGGTTCTCCAATTTGGCACTTCTCATGCTTTATTAACCTTCGCAGACTGCCTCGACGAATCCCCGGGGCGCGGGTCATTCGCGCTCTGCTCGAGGCGAACCGGGTCAACAAGAGTTCTCAAGCAGGGAATCAAGACCCTGAAGCTTTCTTCAACTCACACGCGGGACGGGGGCCGTACCCGACTGAGATGAACTGAATGAACGGAACGGGAAGACCCTTTGCGGGACTTCGTTCCCACAGATCTTGGAGGAGTCAATGCGGATGTTCCAAATGAAGAGCGCGGTGTTAGCACTGGGGTTGCTGGTGGCGGGCGGCTTTGTCGCGACGGTCCCGGTCCCGGCAGCATACGGGCAATCCAACATCTCCGGTGACATCGCGGGTACGGTAACGGACCCATCCGGAGCGGCAGTTTCGAATGCTCAGATCACGGTCACGAGCGCGGCGCGCGGTGACGTGAAGGTTGTCACTTCGGACAACGCAGGCAACTTCCGCGTGCCGCTGCTGCAGCCGGGTACATACAAGGTGAGTGTGAAGGCGCAGGGCTTTGAGGGCGCCTCCGCAGACGTCACCGTGTCGCAGGGCGTGATCACCCCCGTGGGCGTCAAGCTGACGGTGGGACAGGCGTCGACCACAATCGAGGTGACAGGTGACGCAGTCCAACTACTGCACACCGACGACGCGCAGATCTCCACCACGTTCGACCTGCAGCAGATCCAGACGCTGCCGAATCCCGGCAACGATCTGACGTTCGTGGCCCAGACCACCCCCGGCGCGGTGATGAACACGCAGGGCGGCTACGGCAACTTCTCAGTGAACGGGCTTCCCGGTACGTCGAATACCTTCACCATCAACGGTGGGTATGAAGGCGATCCGTACCTGAACCTGAACAACTCGGGCGCCACGAACCTGCTGCTGGGCAACAACGACGTCGAGTCTGTGACCGTGATTACGAACAGCTACGATGCGGCCTTCGGCGGCCTGGGCGGCGCTCAGGTGAATGAGATTTCGCGCTCGGGCAGCAATCACTGGCACGGCAACCTGGCGTACTGGTGGAACGGCCGGGTGATGAACGCGAACAGCTATTTCAACAAGGCGTCGGGTTCACCCCGCAACTTCGACAACGCGAACCAGTGGGCCGCCGCAGTAGGCGGACCTTTGAAGCGGGACAAGATCTTCGGCTTCATCGACACGGAAGGCATCCGGGTCATTATCCCGGTGCGCAATACGGCTTACGGTCCCAGCCCGGCCTACCAGGCGGCGATCCTTGGAGCGGCTGGGTCGGCCGATCCCAACCTTGCGCCTTATGGCAACCTCGCGGATAACGGCAACACCGGCGAGGCTGGCGTTTACCAGACCATCTTCAAGTACTACAACAACGCTCCCAACTGGTCGAAGGGCGCAGTGGATTCGCAGGATCCGAAGACCTGGATCTGGAACGGCCAGACCACCAACTTCGGACGCGAGTGGCTGCTGAACGGCCGCGTGGACTTCAACATCAGCGACAAGGATCGTCTGTACGTTCACTTCAAAGACGACCATGGAGTTCAGCCCACGCAGACGAGCTTCCTGGATCCGGTCTTCGATGCGCAGAGCCCGCAGCCGTCGTATGAAGGCCAGCTGAACGAGACGCACACCTTCGGCCCAACTCTGACCAACCAGTTCCTGCTGGCGGCCAGCTACTACCGCGCCATCTTCACCAATACCAACGGGACCACCCTGGGCGGCAGCAACATTCCGTTCGCGCTGATCGCGGAAGGGCAGGCAACCGAAAGCGGCGACTGGGATCTGAACGTCAACTCGAGTTCGTGGATCGGCGGCGCCGACTATGCGTTCCCGCAAGGCCGTAACGTCACCGGCTATCAGTTCGCCGATGACGTGAGCTGGAACAAGGGCAAGCACAACTGGAAGTTCGGGTACACCTTCCGCCGCGACGATATCTCCGACTACACCTCCAGCGAGCACAACATCAAGTTTGGCGGCGGCGAGAACTTCATCCTGGACATGGGCGATTTCGCGGCCGGCTATTCGGACGAGTGGGCGGAGCGTTTCCCGCAGCGTCTCTCCAACCCGGTCGCCCTGTATGTTTCCGGCGGGTACGTTCAGGACCAGTACAAGCCGACCCCCAAGCTCTCCTTGACTCTTGGCCTGCGCCTGGAGCACAACTCCAACCCGCTGTGCAAGACCAACTGCGTCTCGAACCTCGCTTCAGACTTCGCCAACCTGCCTCACACGGCGTCCGCTCCGTATAACACCATCCTGGCGTCGGGACGGCAGCAGGCGTTCTTCGCGCAGCAGGACATCGCGTGGGAGCCGCGGTTTGGCTTCTCGTATCAGCCCGGATCGAAGACGACCATTCGCGGCGGCTTCGGAATGTTCGCCGACTACTTCCCGGCGGAGATCATGGGCGACCTGATCGCCAACCTGCCGAACGTGGACCGGTTCACAGTTCTCGGCGCGGCCTACGGCAATCCCATCACGCTGGACGCTAGCGATCCTGCCAGCGGTCACGCCGCGGCGGTCACCTCCTACCACGCTCTCAATGCGCTGTACTCGCAGGGCGCCTGCTACAAGGGCTGCGGTCCGAGCCTGAGCCTCTTTAACGTGACCGGCGGCGTGTTCACGCGCCCGACGATCACCGGGACGGCTCACAAGGTCTTCCTGCCGACGTACGAGGAGTGGAGCTTCGCGGTGGAGCGCGAACTGGTCAAGAACACCGTTCTCGCCGTGAACTACGTGGGCAACCGCAGCTACCACCAGCCGGTGGCCAACTCGCCAAACGCCTGGGACGGCGCGGGGACTAACGCCAGTCTGCCCACCAGCCGGCCCAACACCGCGCTGGGTTCGGTGACGGAGTACTACAGCGGCTCCTACTCCAACTTCAATGGCCTGATCTCCACCCTCACCAGCCGCGAGAAGTGGCTGACGCTGCAGTTCAACTATGCCTACGGGCACGCGCTGGACACTTCGTCGAACGGCGGCTTCAACGCGTTCGGCGTCAACGCGGTGGGACAGATCAACCCCTACAACCTGCGCCAGCAGTACGGCAACGCCGACTACGATACGCGGCACTACATCAGCGCGAACTATGCGCTGACCCCGCACTTCCGTGGACCGAACCTGCTGGTCAACGACTGGGAGCTTGCCGGCACGATCTTCCACAACACGGGTTATCCGTTCTCCGTGACCGATGCAACCGGCGATGTGGTGTACGGCACAGCGGCGCTGGCCAAGCAGATTGACAACAACTTCAACCACCACTGCGGCGGCGGGAAGCACGTGAACACGCCCTGCGATTTCGCGTCCCATTTCACCGCCTCGACGGACTACGGTCAACAGGGCCGCAATCAGCTCTTTGGGCCGAATTACACCGACTTCGACCTCGATGTGAACAAGGGATTCCGGGTTACGGAGTCGGCGAAGGTGAAGCTTGGCGTGCAGTTCTTCAACCTGATGAACCACCCCAACTTCCAGATCCCGCTGGCAGACGTGAACGACGGCGCGGCGAATGGAACCATCTACACGACAGCGAACACGCCTACCTCGATTCTGGGCGCGTTCCTGGGCGGCGATGCTTCGCCTCGCCTGATCCAGTTCAAGGGCTCGTTCGTGTTCTAAGAAAGAACAATCCACAACAAAAGGCGCCCCGCTCTGGGGCGCCTTTTTACTTGTCAGACATTTGCGGGCAGAAGCTGGATCTGCCGGGCGGGAAGTGAGGGGAGGCTCAGCGTTTTGCGCTGGGCTTCTTCTTCGCCGCCTTTTTGGGAGCGGCCTTTGTGGCTGTGGGCTTGCGGGCGGAAGGCTTCTTTGCGGGGGAAGAGGCAGCTTTGGTTGCGGGCTTCTTGGGCTTCGCGACGGAAGCCTTTTTGGCCGGAGCGGCTGTGCCGGTGGTGGCGGCCTTGCTGCGCACGGAGCGGGTCTTCTCGGCCAGGGCGGCCTTCAGCTCGGCATCGAACTCGGGAACGGTGAAGGGGCGGGCGGACTTGCGCAGACGCTCGATGTCGTAGAAGGCGCGGCGCTCGGCGAGGAAGACGTGGGCCACGAAGTCGACGTAGTCGAGCAGGACCCACTCGCCGTTGCGGCGGCCTTCGACGGAGTTGGGCATGAGGCCGAATTCGCGCTTGAGGCGGAGCTCGATCTCGTCGGCGATGGCGACCGCCTGGCGGTCGTTGGTGGCCGAGGTGACCAGGAAGAAGTCGGATAGACCGGAGTCGGCCGGGTCGAGCTCGAGGATGCGGGTGTCGACGCCTTTTTTGTCCTCACAGGCGGCGGCTGCCGCCTGAACGTAGATGCTGGTTTGCTGGTGCGCCTTGCTTGTGGCCATTCGCTGCTGTGGCTCTCCGAGGTTCATCGTAGACGCTGGCGGGAGCCGTGGGCAAGGCGGCAGGGCGGGTTCACTGATAGAGACGGTGGGCGCGGATGTAGGCGCTGACAGCCGGAGGGACGAGAGGGGGATCGTGATCCGACGCGGCGGCGTGCGCCTGGGCGCGAATGGCGGAGGCGCTGATCTCGACGTCGAGGTCGGGGAGCAGGTGGAATGGGGCGGTGCGGCCGGCAGGATCGCGAAGGGTGTAGGACCGGACGGCCATGTCGGATGGAAGACAGGCAGGCGGGAGCCCCGTGGGTTCGAGCGAGAAGCCGTGCCCGAGCCGCTGGGCGAGGTCGTCCAGAGGCTGGCCGGGGCGGGACGCGACGATGAGGGTGGCGGCGAAGGGGATCTCGGCTGCTCCCCGCCATTGGCGCAGGCTGAGGAAGGAGTCGGCGCCCATGAGGCAGAAGAGCGCAGCGTGGGGCCCTAGCTGGGAACGCAGGCGGCTGAGCGTGTCGAGGGTGTAGTTGGGCCGGCCTTCGGGGGTAGGCGCATCGAGGAGGGAGAGCTCGAAGCCGGGCTCGCCGGCGATGGCCAGGCGGGTCATCTCCGCACGGTCGGCGAAGGGCGCGGTGGAGCCCAGCGGCTTGAGGGGCTGCGCGCCTACCGGGGCGAAGAGGACGGTATCGAGACACAATGCGGCGCGCGCGGCCCGGGCGATGGCCAGGTGCCCCAAGTGCGGCGGGTCGAAACTGCCGCCGAAGAAGGCTACGCGCGGCCTGCTGGCCAGGGGATCTGTGTCCATCTCTTCATCGTAGCGTGTTGGTTCTGGCGGGAGGCTCTGGATTCATGCACTTGCAACGGCGGATTCATTCCCAGAACAACGCGACTGATAAACTTAGGACACACGATGCTGAAGAAACGCTACGCGGCCTGGATGTACCGGTGGGAGACGAAACTGACCACGCTCGATGAGAATCGCGTGGTGCGCCCGCTGGAGTGGGGATTCGACTGGATCGAGCCGTTTCTGCGGGAGCACCGGCTGGGAACGGCCGAATTGCGCGCGGCGGTGAGCGATGATGCCGGCGAGCAGGAAGCCGCGATGCGGCACATCAACGAGATCCTGATTCAACACAGCGATGCCTTCTTCGGGTACGAGCGGCCGGCGGACTTCCGCCTGGAGGAACGCTACCCGCAGCTCTTTCCGACGAATGTGCGGCCCGAGACGCTAGCGCATGATGCCGCGCTGCGGAAGCAGGCGGAGAACGGCGAGCTGCCGCGGGCGCAGTATCTGCGCTTCACCTCGCCGGAGCGCACGCGCTATCCGGAGAACGACCTGGTGAACGCGCGCTGGTTCCCGGCGCCGGCGCACAAGGATTCGGCGCGGCCCAGGCAGGCGATCGTGGTGCTGCCGCAGTGGAACGCTGATGCCTTCAGCCACAACGCGCTGTGCCACGTCTTCAATCGCATGGGCATCTCGGCGCTGCGGCTCTCGAAGCCGTATCACGATATCCGACGGCCCACAGAGCTGGCGCGCAGCGACTATGCGGTCAGCGCCAACATTGGGCGAACGCTCTCGGCGTGCCGGCAGGCGGTGGTGGACATCCGCTGCTGTATCGACTGGCTGGAGGAGCAGGGCTACGAGCATTTCGGCGTGCTCGGCACCAGCCTGGGATCGTGCTATGCGTTTCTGGCCAGCGCCCATGACAAGCGCATCCGCGTGAATGCCTTCAATCATGCGTCCACCGCGTTCGGCGACGTGGTGTGGGCGGGGCAGAGCACGCGTCACATCCGTCGCGGACTCGAGGACGCCGGGCTCACCCAGGATCGGCTGCGCGCGCTGTGGTCCTCCATCAGTCCCATCAGCTACTACGGGAAGTTTGCCAGCCAAGCCTCGGGCGGTCCCGACAAGAAGGTGCTGCTGATCTACGCGGAGTACGACCTCACGTTTCCACGCGAGTATTCGCTGCAGGTGGTGGATTCGTTCCGCCGGCATGGCGTGAACTTCGAACCCCGCGTGCTGCCGTGCGGCCACTACACCACCGGGGAGACGCCCTACAAGTACATTGACGGCTGGTACATGGGCTCGTTTGTGTATCGCGCCTTCAAAGAGCTGCGCAGAGAAAAGGCTGTTCGCACTGCCGCCGGAGAGCCCAGCGATACCGCCGAAGCCGAAGAGATGCTTTCGCGCTAGGCTTTTAGCGCAGTGACGAGCGGTTGATAGAATTCGGTTTCCTCGGGCAGGAGCCAGCGCACCTGCTCTAATCCGGCGTCGTGGAGGGCCGTGGTCAGCTCTTCGCGCAGCAGGCAGCGATACGGCGAGGCAAAATGGTGGGAACGCCATCCCTTGTGATCTTCCACGGTGATGTACAGGTGAACCGCGTACCGCTCGCGATCGAGCCAATCCCAGATCTGATGCACAATCCTGCGACTTCCCTGGGCGCCGTAAAAGGCCGGGCCCTGGATGATGGGCCGTTCGCGGATGAGCCTGTCGTAATCGCGAATGCTTGCCATCAGCACGCCGCCGGGCCGGAGTTTCGAGCTCATGGCGCACACGGCTTGCCTGAGCTGAGGCGGCATGAGATGGGCGAGAGCATTATCGAGTGCGACGACCGCATCGAACTGATCTTCAGCGACTTCACTCAATGAGGTCATGTTCGAGGCGGCAAACGCGATATGAAGGCCGCGGATCGTTGCTTCTCTGCGCGCGTGCAATCGCCGCGGAACTGAGGTCCGATGCGAAGACCTGGTGGCCGGCCAGCGCAAAGCCGATGGCCTGGGTTCCAATGCCGCATGCGCAATCGAGTAGTTTGATGGGCCAGTTTGGAAGAATCGCTCGCAGAATCGAATTGAGAGCCGTCGCCTGCCGCGTGATCGACGCATCCCAATCCTCGAAGATGAGGTGGTAATGGTCAGCGAGTGCCTCGTAGAAATCCAACACCTCAAAACTCATCGCACCCCAGGCTTTCCGATCGGAGAGAGAGAGGACACAATCAAGGTCGATCGTCCAGATTCAGTCTCAGCAGTTTGAGCGGATCAAGATACGCACCCTCCCAGCGCACCGCCCAGTGCAGGTGCGGGCCGGTCACGCGGCCTGTGGCGCCGCTCAAGCCCAGCACCTCTCCTTTTTTCACGTGCTGTCCCTCGTGCACATCGATGCGGCTGAAGTGCATGGAGAGCGTGAACAGGCCCATGCCGTGATCGATTACGACACAGTTTCCTTCGTAGTAGAGCGGCCGCGCCAGCACCACGGTGCCGCTGTTAGCGGCGTGCACGGGCGTTCCCATGGGGGCGCGGAAGTCCGCACCCTTATGGATGCTGGCCAGCTTCTTGTTGAACATGCGCCGCGTGCCGAAGCTGTCGGTCGCCTGAGACGCAACGGGGGCTCGGAAGTTGCCGCCCCAGAGCGGCTCTCCCGCGCTCTCGGCGAACACCTTGGCCTTGAGCTTGCTTTCTTCTTCGATCTGCTTGAGCGCCTCCGGCTCGGGCTGTACGAACTTCGGCGCGACGCTCAGGGTCCCGGTTCGATAGTGTGCTGCATGAATGGCGACCGGCATAGTCAGGTCGACGCTGGAGCCATGCTCGGTCGCGGTGACCCGAAGCGTCGATGGGCCAACGGGTGCCTCTACATCCACGCCCGCCAATGCCGCCCACGCGCCCTCGTGAAGTTTGAAGAACTCGATCTTGTGTCCCAGCCATTCTCCGCTGACGGACTCGGCCTGGGGAGCGGTGACGCGAATCCACTCCGGCGAACCCGCCTCCACGATCGCCGGCGAAAGCGTCATGCGCGGCGATTGCGACACCGCAGCCGGCGCCATGGCGAAGAGAGTTGCGAGGGGAAGGACAACGCAGGAGGGTAAGAAGCGGCCCATGCGATCAGGATAGCCGGTGCCGCCACGTTCTATGTGTGTATCAACCGTGCATTCGAAACCGCCGCCCACCCCTCGAACGGGCCCTGCCCGAAGGATGGGGCTTCCATCGTGTACTGTGGCGCATTAGTCGCGGGCGCGATTGTGCTTGTCGCGATAGATGGACTTGCTGATCCGATTCTGCTGGCGATTGACCTGGGCGCGTTCCGGGGCCGTCAGGTGGCCGTTGTGCACGCGGCGATCGTTGCGGATCTCGCGGTTCAGATGCGCTTCGCGGCGTTCCAGATGAGAGGTTTCGCGCGGGGTGAGCTGGCCGGAACGAACGCCCTGGGCGATGCGGTCCTGCTGGTTTTCGCGACGCTGGTTGATGGTCTTGTTGTCCTGCGCAACGGCAAAGCCCGTGGTCATCAGAACAGCTGCTGCAACAGTAATGATCGTGCGTTTCATCGGTCTTTCCTCCGTGGCCCTGGGCTTCTGTGCCTGGCCTGTTGAGGAAAACACAGGGGTTTCGCGAAAGTTGCCCCACTATATTTTTGTGTTCGGCCCGCAACATGGCGACGGGGCGCGTGTTGCGCGCGGCCGATCCCGGATGCAAATCATGCATTCTCCTTCACTACGGCGTCGCCATCAATGATCCGGCGGGGATTTCAGATCCCGGGCGAGCAGACGATGGAAGAGGTGCTCTCCGGCTTCGCGCTTCACCGACAGGCGTCCTGCTCCGTACGCACGTGACGAGAGGCCCCTCTGCACGGACTCGCATATGGCCACGTCCTCCTCCTGCACCTTGTCACTCGTGGCGATGCTGGCGAGATTGTGCTCCTCGCGCGCTGCAGAGATGTCGTCGAAGTAGAAGTCGAAGACCACGCGGCAGCGGCCCGGACCGAGAGGCAGCACGAGGTTGGTGTCCATCACGCCCTCGTACACATTGATCATGAAGTTGGGATAGATCCAGAAGTACCAGGCCCGCTCCCCGGTGCGCGTGGCGGCGACCTGCGCATCCACATCGGAAGAAACCATAGGGCTGGATTGAAGGCAGTAGTTTTGGCCGTTTTCGATGGTGTAGTGCGCGTAGTCGAGGACGCTGTTGAGGCCCTTGTGGAGATGCGGCACGTGATAACCGCCGTCGAGATAGTTATCGACGTAGACCTTCCAGTTGCAGTCGAGAGTGTACTCGCGACGCGAGTGAAAGTGCAGATTGCGGAGCGCGAGGGGAGAGACGCGCGCCCGCAGCTCCTCGCCCAGAAAGCGGGTCAGGGGCTCAGGGCTGGCCGCGAGATGGATGAAAACGAAGTTCTCCCAGGCATCAATGGCGGTCGGCACGAGCCCGTTCGTCGACTGATCGAAGTTGCAGACGCCGGCGAACTCGGGCATGCCTTTGAGGCTGCCGTCGAGACCGTAGTTCCAACCGTGATACGGGCAGCGAAACGACTGGGCGCGGCCGCACGGCTCCGTGGCCACGGCGGCGGCGTGGTGGCGACAGACATTGAAGAATGCCCGCAGCGTCCCATCGGTTCCGCGCACCGCAAGGATCGGCTCGCCCGCGACCTCCGCGGTAACGTAGTCGCCGGGGTGTGCGAGCTGATCGGTGCGCGCGATCGCCTGCCAGTTGCCGCCGAAGACCCTCTGCTGCTCCCGTTGCTCGATGCCGGTCGGTGTACCACGGTGCGGGGATGGTATGCGCATCCTTGAGTGCGGCGGTCTCGTCGTAGAGCGACAGAATCGGAACGAGGTCGTTGTCCATGGAAGCGTCTTCCTGTGAGGGAGTCTATTCGGGTCCGTTTGCCGGAAGGGAAGCGGCCAACGCGGTGGGCGCCGCGCCCGACTGCAACTGTCTGCGCTTGCCGCGCGCGTAGATGGCAGCGCCCGCGCCAACTACGAGAATGGTCATGCCGATGATCTTGATGACGGCGAGCGGCTTGTTTGGCTCGTCTTCCGAGGGCAGCACCGAGAGGCAGATGGTAAGGCTGGTGGTGAGCAGCCCGAGCACCGCAAGAGGAATGGCCACGCGCCTGCCGCCGGGCACGCGAATGACACTGGGTGCCGCTGGATGCGACTGCACCGCGATCATGGCGGCAAAGAGATATAGGTAGGGGATGAAGTAGGTGATGATGCTCATGCTGACCAGCACGTCGTAGGCGCCCTTGACGCTGGTGGCGATCTGGGCCACGACCGCGAAGAGCATGCCGGAGAGGCCGTAGACCAGCACAGCGATATACGGGGTCTTCCAGCGCGGATGGATGCGGGCGAAGACGGCGGGCAGGTAGTGATCGATGCCGGCCACAAAGGGCAGACGCGAGCAGGAGGCGAGATACGCTCCCGCGGCTCCCAGGCAACTGACCATCACCATCAGAGCGATCGGAGCCACCATCCAGTTCCCGCCCAGGTTATGGCACATTTGCGCAATGGCGGTCATGAAGCCGCCGAGCCCGCTGATCTGCTCGCTGGGCATGGCGATCAGCATGGCGAGGGTCCCCACGATGTATCCGGCGGTGATGAGCGTCCCGGCCAGTGCCAGGGCGCGGGGCACGGTGCGCCGTGTGTTCTTGATCTCCCCGCCCATGAACGAGGCGCTCTCCACGCCGCCGAAGGCGAAGAAGATGGTGGACCAGAAGATGGCGTTCTTGATGTCGGCGTGGGGCAGGAGACTCGCGCTGGTGAAGTGGGTGGCGCTGCCGGCGCGATGCCAGGAGAGCAGTCCCAGGCCGATGAGGAGAAGCACGGGCAGCAGGTTGGCGATGGCTCCGGCGTTGTTCAGCCGCTTGCCCGCGCGCACGCCGCGCATGTTCAGGAGAGTGATGCCGCCCAGGGCCACCAGGGTGAAGAGCAGGAAGTACGCGCTCTCGTCGCGCAGTGTGAGCGGGGCACCGTGGGCGCCGCCGAGGAAGAGGGAGCTGCCCGCCGCGAAGTAGAGCACTGCGGGGAAGTAGGGCAGATTGCTCATCGCGTAGGTCCAGGCAGAGAGAAATCCGGCGAAGTCGCCGAAGCTGACCTTGGCCCAGACGTAGAGGCCGCCCTCGTCGGGGTGGCGCGAGGAGAGCTCAAGCACCCCGGCGGCGAGGGGCACGAAGAAGCCTAAGCAGGCGAAGATCCACACGAGGATGGAGCTTGGGCCGGAGGCGGCGGCGGTGGCGATCCAGCGCAAGCTGAGCGCGCTGATGACGTAGAAGAAGGTGAGGTCGAGCAGGCCGATCTCGCGTTGCAGCGCGGGTTGAGGAGCTTTGCCCGGGTCGGGGTCGGGTGCCAAGGGCGTCGCCCAGCCCTGTGAATTGCCGTCGCACGGGGAGCGCTGCGGCGAGGGTTGTTCAAGCATACTCCGGACAAAGCGCGCACGCGAGATGGCGTGCTGCCCCTCTCCGAACACGGTGCGCAGTGTTCAGAGTGGGGCAGGCGGTTTTCTTGATCGGGACGAATCTTTGATCCGGATCGGCTCAGTTGTCGCCGGCTGGTTCCCCGGTTGTGGGGTTCAGGAAGAGCGGCGGGTTGAGATCGTGCTTGCCGAAGTCGAACATCGGGGTGATGTCGCCGGCCAGCGCATCGAAGGAGCTGTCGCCGATCCGGCCGGTCTTCCAGTTGTCCTCAATGAAGCGGATGATCGAGGTCTGGTCGGTGACGTTATGCGCCACGAAGTTCTGCTTCGCCCACGGCGAGACCACCAGCATGGGCAGGCGTGTGCCGTAGCCGCAGCGGGCCTGGTATCCACCCAACACCTTGACCGCGTTGCTGCCGCAAAGGCCGGGGCCGGTGAGCGCGTCGCGGCTGGTCTGCGACTGGCTGACGATGGGCGGCATCACGTGGTCATACCACCCGCCGGAGTCGTCCCACGCGAGGATGACGGCGGTGGAGGACCATTCCGGCAGCGCTTCGAGGCGGTTCACGAAGTCGGCCACGAACTGCTGTTCGAGGAGCGGGTTGGAGTAGCCGGCGTTGCCGTCCTGGTAGGCCGGCGCCTTGATGAAGCTGACGGCGGGAAGATTGTGCGCGTTGGCGGCCTGCCAGAAGTCCGTGATGTCGTACTGATGGTTGGCCTGGTCGCCCTGGTGGCCGATGAGCGCGGCGGACGTGGGCGGCAGGTGATGAGGATTCGCCGTGGAGGCGTAGTACATGAACGGCTGGTGGTGGGGGATGTAGTCCTTGCGGACGCCGCCGTTGGTGGTGGTGTGGGTTTGGCTGCAATCGGAGAAGCCGCCTTCAAACCAGCCCCAGGTGACGCCCTTTTCGTTCAGCAGGTCGCCAATGTTCTTGCCGCTGAGGCCCACCTGGTCAGGGCTGCCGCAGTCGTCGTAGAGCGGGTCGGCATCGCCGATCAGCGTGCCCTGGACCACGTCGCCGGAGATGTCGCCGAGCGAGGCCAACACGCCGTGGGTCTGGCCGGAGATGAGGTTGACTGCGCCGGGCGTCGACGGGCCGAAGGTGGTGTTGAAGGAGTTGTCGCTCAAGGCGAAGTGCTGCGCGTAGTTCCACAGCGCCGTGACGGTGTTGCCGTCGAAGTAGTCGACAACCTGGCTGAGCGGGCAGCTGGAGTCGGCGGTGTGCTCGGGGAACAGGTCCATCAGGCCGTGGTCGAAGGCGTTCTGCTCGTCGGTGTAATCATGCGAATCGGAGCAAACGATTGCGTTCTCCGGGCCAAGCCGCTGCGGGTTGGCGGAGTTGGGATTGTTGGTCAGGAGGCCCGCGGTGAGGAGGCCGTTGACCACCGGGGTGTTGAGACGCGCGTGGAATGCCGGCTCGCCGGGGAGGTTGGCGGCCACCGGATAGGTGGCAAAGTACTGGTCGAAGGAGCGGTTCTCCTGAAAGATGACCACGATGTGCTTGATGGGCGTGGTGGTGGCCGGCGCGGGAGGCGCGGCGGCGAGCGGGGCGGCGGGAATCAGGCAGCTCAGGGCCAGGGCGAGGAACCTTGTCGCAAAACCGGCTGGGGAATGCTGGTCGGGCATGGGCGTGTCTCCGTTGTTGGGTGTTCGCGGCCGCGGCATCGGGCCGTGACGCAACAGAGATACCGCCGCCGTGCAGCAGAGGGGATGAAGCCCGTGTCAATGTCGTGTGAATCGAGGGGCGCGCCGGCGCATGGACCGCTGGGCGGTTTGCAGGATGCGGCGCTACGCCGCCACTGCCTCCAGGCTCTCGGCGAGTTCGCCGCCGCGGTTCAGCACCGAGCTCAGGTTGAGCAGCGCCTGGGACGAGCACGCCGGGCAGGCGAGGTCGCCATCGCTGACACAGCTGCAGTCCAGGCAAAGGACCGCCTGGTCCAGGGGAATGAGAGATTTCTCCAGGAGTGACTTGATCGCGAGTTTGCTCTTCATGTCGTCTTTGCAACCAGCAGCAGGAAGATGGCGCCGCAGCGCGGTCGAAGCAGGAGTCTGCGTTGACCTTTCCCCTATCGGATGAAGTGCCCGGCGCGTTCATCCCGGCCAGCGGTTATGCGCTGGAAAACTGGCGAAAACACGGCGGGCGAGGGGCAGACGATGCTTGCCCGGAACGCGCGTGGAGGGTTGTCCTCTTCGGCTCCTGCCGCGCGCGATCCCGGTGCGTGCTGCCTGCGCTGGCAGTATGATCAGGTGTACCGGATTGAAAGCTTGCGCCTGAAGACAAGGGTGACTGCGCCGTTATGGCATTTGAGCCTGGGCAGAGGGTCGGAGACTACGAGATCGTCGCGCACCTGGGAGCAGGCGGGCTGGGCGCCGTCTATGAGGTCCGTCACCTGATCTCTCATCGCCATGAGGCCATGAAGATCCTGCTGCCCGACCAGTCGGGCACGCCGGAGATGGTGGAGCGGTTCCGGCGGGAGGTGCAGACCCTCGCCGCGCTCGAGCACAAGAACATCGCGCAGCTGCGCACCGCCTTCTACCACGGCGCGCAGTTGGCGATGATCATGGAGCTGATCCGGGGGGAGACGCTCCGGGAATTGCGGCTCAAGGCCCCCATCACGCTCAGCCAGGCGCTGAGCATCATGAGCCAGGTGCTGGAGGCGCTGGTGTACGCGCACGGGCTGGGCGTCGTGCATCGCGACATCAAGCCATCCAACATCATGATCACGGCCTCCGGAGCCGTGAAGCTGCTGGACTTCGGCATCGCGCTCACTGACCAGGGCAGCGAGCTGACCCGCGCCGGCTACCTCCTGGGATCGGTCAACTACATGTCTCCCGAGCAGATCGGCGGCTCCCGGGCGAACGCCTCGTCCGATCTCTACGCGGTGGGCGTGACGCTCTACGAACTCCTGACCGGACTGCTTCCCATCACCGGCGCCAACAACTACGAGATCATGATGGGCCACATGAACAAGGTGCCGGTGGCGCCGCACCTCATGGCTCCCATGGTGCCGGAAGGCATCTCGCGCGCCGTGATGCGGTCGCTGGCAAAAGATCCGGGGCAGCGCTTCCGCAATGCCGGGGAGTTTCTCGCCGCGCTGCAACTCGGTTCGGGGCGCAGCGCGGAGGTGGCGGCCACCGCGGCGCTCCCGCCGGGCGCGGTTCCGGCGTCTCCCGGATCGGCAGGAACGCGCTTCTCCTCCGGCAGCGGGCTGGAGAACCTGGCGCTCGAAGATGTGGTCCGCCGGCTGGCGAACTACCTCGGCCCGGTGGCAAAGTTCGTGGTGAAGAAGCTCGCCGCGCAATCGCCGGACATCGACTTCATCTACCGCGAGGCCGCCAAGCACATCCAGAGTGACGCGGATCGTGCGGCTTTTTTAAGGGGACGCAAATAGTCAACACCCGCCCGCTTGACAGTCGAGCAGGATGACCCTATTCTTCCCTCGCTTCTATATCCTTTCGTCTCGCTCCAGAAGCCGTCACCCCCATCCAGGTCAAGGAAAGCAGTGAACCTGGCCGTGCTCTGAGCGCATTCCTCTTCTCCCCTTTTTTCGATCCCGTTGTTGACTCTCAGTCGAAAATCGCTTCCCGGAGGCAGGAAAATGAAGTCTTCACGTGCAGCCGTTCGCAAGAACGAAGAGGGAGCTTGTGTCGCGGGGCAGAGGCCCGGGAGCAGGCTAGCCGCAGTCGCCATCAGCGTACTCGCATGGGTTTGCGCATGCGGAACCGTCATGGGCCAGAACGCCGGCAACGGGCAAACGCCGGCTGTGCCCAACGGCGTGTATCCGGTGCAGCTGCATCACGGCGTCCCCAAGGATGACCGGGGCGAGTCGCGGCGCATCAGGAATGGATCGCCCATCGTCTCCGGACCGGCGGGCGCGCACCTGACGTACTACGGCGGCCCCGTCGTCTCGAGCATCAAGGTGGCCGTCGTCTACTGGGGCAGCGGTTCCTACCTGCCGCAGCTGGTCTCCGGACTACCGGGATTCTTCTCCGCCATCACCAATGGCAATTACATGGACATGCTCAGCGAGTACAGCACCCAGGGCGTCAGCGGCGGCGGCACCACCGGCAATGAGCTGATCGAGCGCGGCGGAAGCGGCGCCTTCCTGGGCAGCTTCACTATCACCCCGAGCGTGACTGGCACCACGATCAGCGACAGCCAGATCCAGACCGAACTGCAGGCGCAGATCAACTCCGCGCACCTTCCGGCCCCGGACTACGACGCCAACGGCAACGCCGACACGCTCTACATGGTCTACTTCCCGCCGGGAGTCACCATCACCCAGGGCGGCTCCTCGAGCTGCGTCTCGGGCGGATTCTGCGCCTATCACGGCACCATAGCGACCTCAAGCTCCCGCAACATCCTCTATGGCGTGCAGCCCGATATGCAGCAGGGAAGCGGCTGCTTCACCGGATGCGGCAACTCGACGGTGTTTAACAACTACACCGCGGTGGCCAGCCACGAATTCTCCGAGACCATCACCGATGCCGCCGTGGGCCTGGCCACGACCACCGCGCCGCCACTTGCGTGGTATGACAATACGAACGGCGAGGTCGGCGACATCTGCAACGGAATCCAGGGTACGGCCGACGGGTACACGGTGCAGGCGGAGTGGTCGAATCTGCAGAACGGCTGCGCCGTCGGCCCGGTGACCTTCACCGTGACCACGCCCGCCAGCGTGAGCTCCGGATCAGCCTTCAATGTGACGGTGCAGACCAAGGACAGCGCCGGCAATAACTTGAGCGGCTATCGCGGAACCATCGCCTTCAGCAGCACCGACGGCTCGGCCACGCTGCCCGCGAACTATACCTTCACCGCCACGGACGCCGGGGCGCACACCTTCAGCGGCGTCATCCTGAGAACTACGGGAAGCCAGACGATCAGCGCCACCGGCACCGTCAACGTTGGCTTCCGGGGCACCAGCGCGGGTATCTCCGTGGGTTCCGCGTCAGCCAACGATTTCAGCATCTCGGCGTCTCCGTCCAGCGTGAGCGTAGCCCAGGGCGCTTCCGGGTCGAGCACGATCTCCACCGCCGTAGTCTCGGGCAGCGCGAGCACGGTGTCGCTCTCCGTCTCTGGAGCACCGAGCGGTGTGACGGCTTCGCTCAGCCCAACCAGCGTGACGGCGGGCGGCAGCTCTACCCTCACCATGACGGTGGCCAGCACAGCAACCGCCGGAACCTACACCCTCACCATCACCGGAACGGAGGGCACGGTGAGCCACACCGCAACCGTGGCGCTGACGGTGACCTCGAGCGGCGGAGGCGGTAGCGGAGGCATCACCAACGGCGGCTTCGAGAGCGGCCTGACCGGCTGGACCACCTCGGGCGCCTCGGTCTCGGCGGTGACCAGCGGATGCCACAGCGGCTCGGGTTGCGCCCGCGCGGGCAGCACCTCGCCCACCAACGGGGACAGCAGCCTGGCCCAGACCTTCACCGCCCCATCCAACGCGACGGGCATCTCGCTCTGGTACAAGATGTCGTGCCCCGATACCGTGACCTACGACTGGGCGACGGTGACGCTGCGGGATAACACCTCTGCAACATCAGTGACGCTGCTCCCCAAGACCTGCACCACCAATGCGTGGACCAACGTAACAGGAAGCCTGACGGCCAGCCACAGTTACACCATCACGCTCACCAGCCACGACGATAACTACTCGGCTGATCCGAGCTACACGCTGTATGACGATGTCACCATCATCACCGGCACCGTGCAGACCGGCATCGTGAACGGCGGGTTTGAAACCGGCACGAGCTCGGGATGGACGATCGCCGGCGCATCGGAAGCAATCGTCGCCAGCGGCTGCCATAGCGGCAGCTACTGCGGGCGCGCGGGCAACACCACACCAACCAACGGAGACAGCTCGTTCTCGCAGACGTTCGTGGTGCCCGCCGGCAAGTCGCAGTTGAGCGTCTGGTACAAGATGACCTGCCCTGACACGGTCACCTATGACTGGGCGACTATCACGCTGAAGAACAACTCAACCGGGACTACGGCTACGGTGCTGGGAAAGGTCTGCACCACGAACTCCTGGACCAATGTCACCGCCGCGGTGAGCGCGGGAACCAGCTACACCATCACGCTTACCAGTCACGACGATAACTACTCGGCCGACCCAACTTACACGCTGTTCGACGACGCCGCGCTGAACTAAGCTAACCCCGCAAACAAAGGCCCCGCCTTCGGGTGGGGCCTTTGCGCGTTCCCACGAAGCCATCAGTTCAGCATCTCGAAGGCCTTGATCAGGCTGGTGTGCATGCGGTTGAACGAAGCGGTGACTTCGGCGATCTCGTCCTTGCCCTTTACTTCGAGAGGCGGCATCTCCAGCTGGCCCTTGCTGATGATGTCTGCATTACGCGAGACGCGGCGCAGCGGACGAATCACGATGAGGTACAGCGCGATATCCAGCAGCACAATCGTGAGCAGGAAGATGGCGCCGAGCCCGAAGAGCAGGCTGCGCAAGCCGTTGTCTGCCTTGCCAATGGCCACGCTCATGGGGACGGAGACAATCTGGGCTCCCACCACCTCGCTGGGCCTCCAGCCAAAGCCGTGGTCCCGTCCATAGCGCGCCAGCATCGCCTTGGGCGCAAGCGAGGCATCGCTGTGGCAGGTGAGGCATCCTGAAGCCGCCAGGATCGGCGTCGCCGCGTACAGCATCGGCCCGGTGGGCGTTCCGCGCTCCCCCACATGCTGCGTCTGCCCGGAGTTGTTGCGGAAGTAGTTGATGAGGTCGGCCTCCCAATCCAGGGCCCGGTCGTCCAGGTTGGTGGGATTCAGCGCCGCCTCCCGGATCACGTATTCCGGGTAAGTGGCGCGAATGCGCTTGAATGTAGCGTTGGCCGCGTAGAACGGGATGGTCTGCGGCAAGAAGGTGGCGTTGTGCTGGGGCGTCTGTTCCAGCAGCGGGCTCACCTCCTGGTCGGTGTAGTCCTTGGTGGCCGAGGCGCTCGCTTCCATGAGTTCCGCCTGCTGCAATACCTGCTGGCGGGCATCTTCGGTCAGAAAATTGCGCGCGTAATGCGCGATCAACAGCATGCCAATCGAGAAAACCAGGACAAGGACGAGATTGATCTTGGCGAGCAACTTCATGAGAAAACCTCCCTGCGAGGAAAAACGATCGTGGGGCCGCGGTTTCATCAGATTGTTTCGAAAGCCGAGGCCCTTCTGCTGCAACAAACTATATCCGTGCCGCGTAGCGCATCCGCGAGGGTAGGGGACAGTCTCATCTGCGGACTTGCCGTAAAATGCTTGCATGACCGACCGCATGTCCCTTTCCCTCGCCCAGGCCGATCCGGAAGTTGCCGCAGCTGTGGAACACGAAACTCTCCGCCAGCACGAGGGGCTGGAGATGATTGCGAGTGAGAACTTTGTCTCCGAGGCGGTGCTGGAAGCCGCCGGCTCGATATTCACCAACAAGTACGCGGAAGGGTACCCGGGACGCCGCTACTACGGCGGCTGCGAATATGCCGACGTGGTGGAGAACCTGGCCCGCGATCGCGCCCTGAAGATCTTCGGGGCGGAGCACGCCAACGTGCAGCCGCACTCGGGTTCGCAGGCCAACGCCGCCGCGTACATGGCGGTGCTGCAGGCGGGCGACACCATCCTCGGCCTCGACCTCGCCCACGGCGGACATCTCACCCACGGCCACAAGCTCAGCTTCAGCGGCAAGCTGTACCGCACCACCTTTTATGGAGTTCGCAAGGACACCGAGCTGATCGACTACGACGAGCTCGAGGCCATCGCTGTGCGCGAGAAGCCCAAGGCCATCATCGGCGGCGGCAGCGCCTATCCCCGGCTGTGGGACTTCGCGCGCATGCGCGCCATCGCCGACAAGGTGGGCGCGGTCTACATCTTCGACATGGCGCACATCGCCGGGCTGGTGGCGGGAGGAGCGCATCCTTCCCCGGTGCCCCATGCGCACATCACCACCACCACGACGCACAAGACGCTGCGCGGCCCGCGCGCAGGAATGATCCTGTGCGGCAAAGACCTTGGCGCTGCCGTGGACAAGGCAGTCTTCCCCGGCCAGCAGGGCGGCCCCCTCGTGCACATCGTCGCGGCCAAGGCCGTGGCCTTCGGCGAGGCGCTGCAGCCGGAGTTCCGCGCCTATGCGCGCCAGATCGTCTCCAACTGCGCCGAGCTCGCCCGCGGCCTGCAGGAGGCCGGTTACCGCATCGTCTCCGGCGGCACCGACAATCACCTGATCCTGGTCGACGTCTTCGCCAAGGGCATTCTCGGCTCCGAAGCGGAGCTCGCCCTGGGCAAGGCCGGCATCACCGTGAACAAGAACGCTATCCCGTTCGACACTAATCCTCCCCTCAAGCCTTCCGGTATCCGCATCGGCACGCCCGCGCTGACAACGCGCGGTATGAAGGAGCCGGAGATGCGGCAGATCGCGCGCTGGATTGCGCAATCTCTGGAACGTCGCAACGACGATGCCGCGCTCGATCGCATTCGCGGGGAAGTCTCGGAGATGGCAAATCAGTTCCCCCTGTATGCGTGGCGGCGCCAGCCGGCCGCGGTCACAGCCTAGATTCATCGGCTCAACATCGATTTCTCACAGGCCGGCTCCCACGAGCCGGCCTCACTGTTGATGCCGCTGATTTTGCAAGTGCATTGTGCTCGGGGTGCGCTTGTGCGGCGGCCACGCATCTAACCGGTGAGGTTGCGTACGTCAGGTCGCGCACGCTGGATGGTGACAAGAACAAAGCGCGACATGGCAACCGGGAGGGAACTATGCGCACAGCGCACCTTGCTTTGACAGCACTTCTCCTGGTCGGTGTTCCCGCGTTCGCGTTTCAGGAGCACGAACATGGGGACGGCCAGGAACATCACGGCGGCGGCCAGCAGATGCATGCGCCGCCCGAGCGCGGACCAGATCCGTACCGCGGCGGCGACCATCAGATGGCGCCTGACCGCGGCCGCGAATTGGCGCCTGACCGGGGCCGCGAGATGGCGCCTGACCGCGGCCGTGGCGACGATCACGCGCGCGGTGACCAGCGCCGCGATTACCGGGACCGGCCCGACCACCCCAACGCTCCTCATGTGGACGACGGGCGCGTCTGGGTGGGACATGACACCGGCCGCGACGATCAGCATTATCGCGCCGAGCACCCCTGGGAACACGGCCGCTTTGAGGGTGGCTTCGGACCCAGTCATCGATGGCGCCTGGAAGGCGGCGGTCCTGACCGGTTCTGGTTTCACGGCTGGTATTGGCACGTCGCGCCTTACGACCTTCCCTATGTCGATGGCTGGGATTGGGATGCGGATGACGTAGTCATCTACGACGATCCTGACCACCCCGGCTGGTATCTCGCATACAACACGCGGCTAGGCACCTACGTCCACGTGGAATATCTCGGCTAAGCAGAAACAACGTCGGCAGAAGGGGCGAGCTGCGGCTCGTCCCTTTTCATTCACCTGCACAGGATCCACTTCTCTCGCACTGCAACCAGCGCCTGCGAAGGCAATCGGCATGCGTCATAGTTATCCCTCCAGAGAGAAGTAACTGCCTTCGCGCAATTCCTCGACTAGTTACTTATTGATAACCAGGCGTCGCAGCCCACTTAGCGAATGATCGCCGTAAGTTGGATGACAGCCGGACCTTCGCGGCAGCCGCGCGCCATGTTAGCAAATTACTTCGCTTGCGCCAGATAACTTTCGTAAGAATTGATTTTTCTGCGCTTCATTTTGATAGCATAGGCGACATTTGAAGCAAGGTGAGTCATTGTTTCGATGGGAAAGGGAGCTAAGTTATCTTGAATCGATTCGCAACCCGCAACGCGATGAGATATCCTCTATCTCATGACGATTGATACGATCCTCTCCCAAATTGATTCTGAGATTGCGCGATTGACGCAGGTCCGAAAGTTATTGGCCGGCTCTGGCGCAACGGCTCTTACCTCGACACAGCGTAAATCGACGTCGGCAGGCAAAAAGTCTTCTAGAAAAGCGCGGGTCTTGAGCCCCGAGGCACGCAAGCGGATTGCCGATGCGCAGCGCCGGCGCTGGGCTGCGGCGAAGTCCCGGAGCAAGTAAGATCGCTCTTCCTACTCCTTAGATCCGGTACAGTCTTCGCGTAATTACCAGGTTTCCACCGCAAGAATATTGGGCGGCCCCGGGTGGCCTTCGATGACCTGCGTCTCGATCACAGCTTCCATGTTCTTGTCCTCCCAGTTGCGAGGAGCCTTGGCCAGCAGCGACTCGAGGTACTCCGGGTTATAGAGAATCTCGCCCGCGGCTTCTGTGCCTTCTTCGGAGATTCCCGCCGCGATGATCACGGGCTGTCCGGTCGTCTGGTCGTGAATGCGCGCCACGATCGCGTAGTCGCGCGACAGTTTCTGATACGGCAGGTCCCAGGCGGTGGCCCAGGTCGCCTTCCGCGGGCTGTTGCGATCGACCAGCAGAGCGACGCCGTCGCGAGACTCGAATCCGAAACGCAGCTTTTGTGTCACCCGCAGGGTCCAGAGATTGTCGAAGGCCCCGATCAGTACAAAGGGGCCCTCGCGCAACTGCGCGAAGGTCGCCTCGGAAGCCGGCACGACCCGAAAGGCCTTGTGGCGGGAGGCGAGCGCGGCCACCGTGCGCGTCAACGTAATCACGTCGGCCAGCGCCAGGTTGCCGGAGTAGTGCAGCCGGAAGTAGAGCGGCTCCGGCTTCGGGGCAGGGCTGTTGTCGAGAGAATTGATCGACCCCACGTCGATGTTCTTGGCGGGTTCGCCCAGGCAGAAGGTGGTGGGGTTCACGCTCGACGTGACCGGCGCCCAGAAGCGCTCGATGTCGGATGGAGGCGGCGGGTCGGGATGGTATCGCAGTCCCAGGAGAAGCCCCGCGGTCCCCGCGGCCGCTGCCAGGAGGATGGCGAATCCGCCGGCAAGGGCCCACCGGAACCTCCGCCAGCGGGATGGCGCAGGCGGCGGGGGAGCCGGCGCGGTCTCGGTCTCTCCCTCCAGCGACGCGGCCTCCGGAACAGGCTCAGGCTCGGGTGCGCGCTCCGCCTCCCGGAAGACCGGAACATAAGATCCGGTCGGCAGCTCGATGATCAGTTCGCCCCGATGCCCCGGGTCGTAATAGTACTGCGTCAGGCGCTTGCGCACTTCGCCGGCTGTGATCCGGACCACAGGGTCGGAGTTCGCGTCGTAGCTCGGAGAGCGCCCGAAGACCTCAACCCCGATGCTGCGTTCCTTCAACTCGGCGGTGTTGCCCTGCAGCGCCTGCTCCACCGTATACCCCAGCAGGGCGGGATACCGTTTGCTGTTGGCGAAAAGGGGATGGGTCAGCAGCCGTTGCAGCTGCTCCCGGATGCGTGCCGGGTCAATCTGCAGCCGCGGTTCCAACAGCTCCGTGGCAGATTTCTGCCCTGCGGGCATTCCCTCTCCTTCCAATTCGTCAGGGTAAACATCGTGCGCCGACGCAGCCGGCGAGTCGCATCGAAATCCCCCGAAATCGTCGGGATTTCCAGCCGTACCGCGTATCATACGTGGGGGTTGTTTACCTTGTCCATACTTCCGATCAACCGGGTTAAGTCATTCCCCTGGTGAAAATTACGGTCGAACTGCGGGGGATGGTACCCGATGGAACCTACATCGCCACCAAACCCGCCCCTATAGTGAAGGCGGTCCAGAAGATGAGCGAAAGCAGTGGTGTGCGAACCTGGAAACAGGTCCGCTTCACCCCGGCCCTAAGCGCATTTTCTTGTGATTGCGGCTCCTCGCCCCTCCGTTTGCCAGACCTGGATCGATCCAGGCAGGACTCACCGAGGGGCGCTTTTTTTGGCGTCCGGTTAAATCGATTCACTAACCCGACGCCTGGCCAGCCCTATTCCATTGCCTCTCTCTGTACGTTGCAGGACATTCAATGGTCCAGGCACTTGCCGGGCGCCCAATCCGCTGGTAAAAATTGTTTGACTCGAATGCGCCCCTGGGGGAGTCATCCCGGCGTGTTTGCGTTGCTCGACCGGCAGGGTTTTCAACCCCGGCGGGCCTTCCCCTTTTGGTCTGGTCCGGCCCCTGACGCGACCCCGGGTTCAGATCCTGTCTGTCCTCTGCCGTGACAAGCACTACCCCCTCTTCCGAGGCTGGATCGCTATGACCCCGTCGCTCATGCCGCATGCAGTTTGCTGGAACCAGGATCCCCAGTTGATCTGGACCATGGTGGTCTCCAATGGGATCACCTTCCTCAGCTACTTCAGCATCTGCCTCACGCTCTTTTACCTGGCCCGCAAGACCCGTGGGGTGGTGCGGCGGGAGTGGGCGTTCTTCCTGATTGGGTTCGGCCTCTTCATTGTGGCCTGCGGCACCACCCACCTCATGGAGGTGGTCACCACCTGGGACCCGGTCTTCTGGGTCGATGCCGCCACCAACGTCATCACCGCGGTTCTCTCCGCCTACGTGGCGATCGAGTTCACACGCAAGGTGAAGGAGCTCGGCTTCGGCATCAACGACTACGCGGCGCGCCTGACGAACGCTGAGAGCGAACGGGCCAAGGCGGAAGAGAGCCTGCTGGCCGCGCGGAAGCTGGAAGAATGGAACCGCATGTCGGCGGTGGTCACCCACGAGATCAACAACCCGCTGGCCGCCATCGGCAACCTGCTCTTTCTCATGCAGGTTACGCCCAGCATCTCTCCGGAGATCGCCACGCTCGTCCAGCAGTGCCAGGACGAGGTCAAGCGAATCGAGAGCCTTACCCGCTCCACCCTGGGGTTCTTCCGCCAAGCCAAAGAGCCGGAGATGGTCGATCTGGTTTCGTCGGTCGAGGCGGTGCGGTTCCTGATGGGCCCAACGCTCCGCCAGCGCGGGGTGGAGTTCGAGGTGATCAATTCCGGCGACTGCCGGGTCTTCGCCTACGCGGTAGAGACGCGGCAGGTGCTCCTGAACCTGGTGCGCAACGCCATTGAAGCCACCGAGCAGCGCGGAGCCAAGGTGGGCGTTACCCTGGAGGGCCGGCGGGACGACGTCCGTGTCACGGTGGCCGACCAGGGCTCAGGCATCTCTCCCGAGTTACAGGGCCGGCTCTTCCAGTTCGGAGCGACGACCAAGGGCGATCGTGGGAACGGGATGGGCCTGTGGCTGGTGAAGCAGCTGGTCACCCGCCACGGCGGCGCCATCGAGGTGGAATCGAATCCCGGCGAGGGCGCGCGCTTCACCGTGATCTGGCCGCGCAAGATGCCGGAAGAGGCCGTGGCCGTGGGATCCGCACCCGGTGGCGCCGCCCGGCGGTCGATCTAGGTCAGGGCACGATCCAGGTGGACGTATCCGCCGTCCACGATCAGGTGCTGTCCGGTGGTGTGTCCGGACTGCGTAGGGGAGAGCAGGAACACCGTGGCCGCGGCGATCTCCGACGACAAGGTCATGCGCTTGCCCAGCGGAATCTTATCGGTGATCTCCTTCAGCTTCTTCTCCGGATCGCCGAGCGTGTCCAGCCAGCGGCGGTAGAGCGGAGTCATCACCTCCGCCGGCAGCACCGCGTTCACGCGAATGCCGTAGGGCAGCAGCTCGGCCGCCCACTCCCGCGTCAGGGCCAGTTGCGCCCCCTTGCTGGCCGCGTAACCGGAGGTGTTTCCCTGCCCGGTGAGCGCGACCTTGGAGCTGATGTTGACGATGGACCCTTTCGACTCCTTCAACGCCGGCAGCGCGTAGTGGGCCAGCGCGTAGTAGTGGTACAGGTTCTTGCGCAGGCTGTCGATGAAGCGATCGACGGAGCCGTGCTCCAGGCCCGCGCCGTCGTTCACCCCTGCGTTGTTCACCAGGCCGTCGATGGCGCCAAAGCGCTCCAGCACCTCGGTGATGGCCTTCTCGCAGACGGCAGTGTCGTCCAGATGCGCCTCGATCAGGGTGCACGGCTCGCCGGCGGCCGCGGTCCCGGCCATGAACTGCTCCACGTTCTCTGAGCGCCGGCTCAGCACCACCACGCGCGCGCCCTCGTCCAGGCAGGCACGCGTGATGCCCGCGCCGATGCCTGCCCCGCCTCCGGTCACGATGATGACCTTGTTCTTGAGTCCCAGATCCATGCGGATATCGTAGCCGGTCATGGTCAGGTGATGCGATGCGCGACAGCCGCGGCAGTCTCGGCATCGGGAACAAGTCCGTCCTTTGCGATGTCTAACTTCGCATGACTCCCGGCCGCCTGATTTGCTGACAGGCTCCGCTCTCCCTCAGAGTTGTCATCCCGAAGCGAAGCGAAGGGATCTGCAGTTGTTCCTGGCGTGCGTCGATTTATGAGGGTCGTTCATGAACTGGGCAAGAGGCTTGAAGTTCGCCGGTATTCATGTCGTCATCGCGATTCCGCTTATCGCGTCGAAAGAGATCCCGCGCTGGGAAACGGAAAAGACTCATTCTGAAGTGGGACACGATTCGCTTGTTCTTGCCGGTTTTCAGGAGGAGCCGTCGACAGTTGAATTCTCGCCTGCATGTGAAGAATGGCGTTCGTACTCATCGGCAGAGAAGCTGCTGGCCGTCTCCGAGACTCCAGCGCTGATAGTTTCCGGCTGGAACAACGAATGTCCGCCGTCGTGGACGATCGCCGGGATGGTGGGGATTGATATGAAACACCGATCGCTCACGCAGCGGTCTGAATCTGGGTTCGGCCTTTGCAGTCTGATCGCACTCCAGTGGGTTCTTTTGGCCGGATTTCCACTAGTGAAGCCCCGACGGAGGTGGCTGGAACCCGGTGTCGCGAATACTTTCCTGACTCTTATCGCAATACCGCTACTTCTTCTGGTGGATGCAACCGAGTGGAGCAGTTTTGGGGACGTGCGAAGCGTTGCTGTCGCGGTGGGATTTCCAGCGCTCCTCGTCCTGCTGCTCATTTTTTCGACCTGGCTTGCCTGGCTCGGTCTTATCGCAGAACGGCTAGTACGGTTTGGATGGCGTGCAGCGATAGCATCTCTGCGCTGGGCGTGCACCTCCTAGCGCTTCCCCATCAACTCCCGAAACTCCGGGTGCTCCTGCGTAACGTGCAGCGCCAGCGGGCAGATCACATCCACCCTCAGCCCATTCTCTTTCGCGTACGCAAATGCGGTCCGCACCAGCTCCAGCCCGATCCCCTTGCCGCGCAGCGCCGGCTCCACCTCGGTGTGCCAGATCGTCATCCAGCCGTGCCCGTCGGTCTCAAACTCCAGATAGCCTTTGTGACCGTCCTGCTCGATCTCAAAGCGGCTGCGAATAACCTTGGTCGGTCCCTTCACGCGTCCTCCACGCCCTAGTGCAGGCCTGCCATCACCAGCATGCGCGGTTCGGTCATCTCATCGATCGCGGAGCGCACGCCCTCGCGCCCCAGCCCCGAGTCCTTCACGCCTCCGTAGGGCATGGGATCGAGCCTCCAGCTGGGCGTATCGCCCACAATCAGCCCGCCCACCTCCAACTCGCGGAAGGCCGTGAGAATGCGGCTGGCGTCGCGGGTCAGCAATCCGGCTTGCAGCCCGTAGCGCGAGTGGTTCACCTCCGCCAGCGCCTCTTCGAAGTCCTCGTAGGGCTCCACCAGGACCACCGGCCCAAACACCTCTTCATCGCGAATCTTCATGCCCGGCTTCGTCGCGGTAAGGATGGTGGGGTGAATCATGGAGCCCTTGCGTTCGCCGCCGGAGACCAGCTTGGCGCCTCCCTGGAGGGCCTCCTTGATCCAGCTCTCCACGCGGTCGGCCTCCGACGCCCGAATCAGCGGGCCCAGGTCGGTGTCCTCCTCTTCCGGGTTGCCGACCACCATCTTGCCCGCCATCTCCACCAGCTTCCATAAAAACGTCTGGAAGATACTGCGCTCCACGTAGACCCGCTGCACGCTGATGCACGACTGCCCCGCATGCCCGAAGGCGGCGTTTGCGGTGCGCGCGGCGGCGTCGTCCAGGTCGGGCCAGTCCCCGTGCACAATCAGGGCCGAATTGCTGCCCAGCTCCAGCAGCACCCGCTTGCGCCCGGAGTGCGCCTTCAGCTCCCAGCCCACCTTGGCGGAGCCGGTGAAGGTCACCAGCTTGATGCGGTCTTCCTTCTCCGCCAGCCAGGCCGTGTCCGCATTCGAGAGCGGCATCACGGCGATGGCCTCCTGCGGCCAGCCCGCCTTCAACACCAGCTCGCCCAGCGCCAGCGCCGTGAACGGCGTCTGCGGCGACGGCTTCACGATGATGGGGCAGCCCGCGGCCATGGCCGGCGCCACCTTGTGCGCCACCAGGTTCAGCGGAAAGTTCGCCGGCGTGATCGCCAGGATGGTGCCTATCGGGAAGCGCTGCACCAGGCCCCAGCGGCCTTCATTGCCTTCTGTCAGGTCCAGCGGGATCGACTCGCCCCCCAGCCGCACCGCCTCTTCCGCCGCGGTCTTGAAGGTCAGGATGGCGCGATCCACCTCGGCGCGCGCCAGGCGGACGGGCTTGCCGGCCTCGGCCACAATCAGGTGCGCAAACCGGTCTCTCTGGTCGATCAGCGACGCCGTCACATCTTCCAGGATCTCGCGGCGCTTCCAGCGCGGCAGCGCGCGCGTGCGGCGGATGCTGGCAACCGCATGATTCACGGCCTGGCGGGCATCGGCGCGCGTGGCCACGGTCACGCGGCCGATCACCCCGCCGTCCCAGGGCGAATGCACCTCCAGCTCCTCGCCCTCGTTCCACTCCTTGCCGCACAGCAGAAATCCCGTTTGCTCGCCCGGGCGCATCTTCATGGGGTTCGCGCTCCTGTTTGCCTTGCTTTCTTGAGGTCATAGCAGGGTGGCCCGTTCAAAAGCAACCATCGGCCGCGCCGGATGACAGCCGGACGCGCGCGTCGACGTCGCCCGTTTCGTCACTAACGGCTTGTTCCGCCAGTCGCTTAGGCTAGACTTCCACTCATGACCCCCGTGGGCCGGAGCCGCAAACTCCCCTTCGATCCGGATGAGGCCATCGCACATCTGAAGGCGCGCGACCCCAAGCTGGGCGCGCTCATCGATCGCGTCGGCGCCTTTGCCATGCGCCTCGGCGCCGCGCCGTCTCCCTTCGAGTCCTTGCTGGAGGCCATCCTCTATCAGCAGCTGCACGGCAAAGCCGCTGCCACCATCCACGGCCGCGTGCGCGACTACTACGGCGGCGATCCCAATCCGCAGGCACTCATCGACACGCCCGATGAGCGGCTGCGCGCCGCCGGCGTCTCCGGCAACAAGATCAAGGCTCTCAAGGATCTCGCCGCCAAGACCCTCGACGGCACGGTGCCCACGCATTCCGCCATCCGCAGGATGTCCGATGCCGACATCGTGGAGCGGCTCACGGAGGTGCGGGGCATCGGGCCCTGGACGGTGGAGATGCTGCTCATCTTCCGCCTGGGCCGCCCCGACGTGCTGCCCGTAACCGACTACGGCGTGCGCAAGGGCTATGCGCTCACCTTCATGCGCGTGCCCAAGTCGCGCCCCCTTGCCCTGGAAGACCTGCCCAAGCCCGACGTCGTCTTCAGGCGTGGCATGCGCTGGAAGCCCTTCCGTTCCGTCGCCACCTGGTACCTGTGGCGCGCCTGCGACCTGGCGAAGAACGAGGCAGCAGTGCTGCCCTTACAATAGTTCTGCGCCCGGCAGTTGCTCGTGCCCGTTCGCCGCAAGGAATCGTTCATGCCGCCCACCAAGCGCTTCGTCTGTATTCATGGCCATTTCTATCAGCCGCCGCGCGAGAATCCCTGGCTTGAGACGGTGGAGACGCAGGACTCCGCCGCTCCGTATCACGACTGGAACGAGCGCATCTGCGCGGAGTGCTATGCCACCAACGGCGCCGCCCGTATCGTTAATACTCGCAACCAGATCACTCGCATCTTCAACAACTACGCGCGCATCAGCTTCAACCTCGGGCCCACCCTGCTGAGCTGGATCAAGGAGAACGCCCCCCGCACCTACCGCATGGTGCTCGACGGCGAACGGCGCAGCCGCAAGAACTTCAAAGGCCACAGCTCGGCCATGGCGCAGGTCTACAACCACGTCATCATGCCGCTGGCCAACCGCCGCGACAAGATCACGCAGATCCGCTGGGGCATCGCCGACTACCAGTCGCACTACGGCATTCCGCCCGAGGGCATGTGGCTGGCTGAGACCGCGGCCGACACCGAGACGCTGGAACTGCTGGCCCAGCACGGTATCAAGTTCACCGTGCTCGCGCCGCACCAGTGCCGGCGCATCCGCTCGCTCAAAAACGGCGAGGACTGGACCCTCACGCCGAACGCAAGCGTCGATACCACGCATCCCTATCTCATTCGCTTCGACTCCGGCGTGTCGATGGCCATCTTCTTCTACGACGGGCCGACCTCGCGCGCCATCGCCTTCGAGGGCCTGCTCAACTCCGGCGACAATCTGGCCGGGCGGCTCAAGGCGGGGTTCCTCGACAACCAGCAGCCGCAGCTGGTGCACGTGGCCACCGACGGCGAATCGTATGGCCATCACCACAAGCACGGCGAGATGGCATTGGCCTACGCGCTGCGCCTGCTGGAAGACGACAAGAACGTGAAGCTCTCCAACTACGGCAGCTTCCTGGCCCAGTTCCCGCCCGAGGTTGAGTGCCAGATCGTCGACAACACCTCGTGGAGCTGCGTGCACGGGGTGGAGCGGTGGCGCTCCAACTGCGGCTGCAACGGCGGCCGCCAGGGCTGGAACCAGCTGTGGCGCGCGCCCCTGCGCAAGGCGCTCGATCATCTGCGCGACGCGCTCCTTCCCCTCACCGAACAGGAGGGCGCCAAGCTCTTCAAAGACGTGTGGCAGGCGCGCGACGCCTATATCGAGGTGGTGCTCGACCGCACGCAGGAGACAGTCGATCACTTTCTGCGCGAGCAGCAGCACCATCGGCTCAACGATGCGGAGCGCACCCGCGCCCTCGAGCTCATGGAGATGCAGCGCCACGCCCAGCTCATGTACACCAGCTGCGGCTGGTTCTTTGACGACATCTCCGGTATCGAGACGGTGCAGATCATCGCCTACGCGGCGCGCGTGCTGCAGCTGGCGCAGCGGCTCTTCGGCGCGGAGGCCGCGCGGCTGGAACCGGAGTTCCTGGAGACCATGGTGCTGGCCCGCTCCAACGATGCCAAGGCCGGCGACGGCGCGCGCATCTACAAGGAGAAGATCGGGGCGCTCGCGCTGGGCCTGGAACAGGTGGCCGCCCATTACGCCATCAGCTCCATCTTCTCGTCGTTCGCGGAGGAAATCGAGCTCTTCTGCTACCACGTGCGGCGCCTGTCCTATGACATCTTCACCTCCGGCCGTGGCCGCCTGGCCGTGGGGCGCGTGCGCATCACCAGCATCATCACCGGTGAGGAACAGAGCT
This sequence comes from Acidobacteria bacterium AB60, assembly GCA_008682415.1. Classification (GTDB taxonomy): domain Bacteria; phylum Acidobacteriota; class Terriglobia; order Terriglobales; family Acidobacteriaceae; genus Telmatobacter. The sequence continues at coordinate 621,034 of VANK01000002.1, forward strand.
TCAGCTTTGCCGTGCTGCACTTCGGCGATCAGAACATCACCGCGGCGGTGAAGGGCTATGCCGCAGCCGACGCCGCCAGCTTCGAGGCCTTCATGGCGCAGGCCGGCGAGCACGTAGTGCGCGCGGATTTTCCCGAGGTGATCCGCCTCATCGACCGCTACTACGGCCACGTGGACTACTCGCTCACCTCGCTGTTTACCGACGAGCAGCGGCGCATCGTCAAGCTCATCCTCAACTCCACCCTGTGGAACATCGAGAGCTCGCTCACCACCATCTATGAAGACCACGCCAGCCTGCTGCACTACCTCTCGCAGGCCGGCCTGCCCAAGCCGCCGGCGCTCACGCTGGCTGCGGGCTTCGCGGTGAATGCCGGGCTGCGCCGCGCGCTCGAGGGGGACCCCATCGACCAGGCGCTGCTCCGCTCGTTTCTCACCCTGGCCAAGGCCGACCAGGTGCAGCTCGAAACGGTCACCCTCTCGTACATTGCCGATCAGCGCATGAAGCGCGCCATGATCGAGTTGCAGATGTCCTCGGGCTCGGCCGACATGCTGGAACGCGCGCTGAACCTGGCGCGCATCCTGGTCGAGCTTCCGTTCGATCTCAATCTGTGGCAGGCGCAGAACATCTGGTACGAGATCCTGCGCAGCTCCGGCTACGCGCTCACGTCGTTGTCGCCGGAGGATCGCCCCGCCTGGGATCGCGGCTTCTCCGAGCTGGGCCGCCTGCTCATGATCGACACTACGGCGATCCAGGTGCAGGATCTGAATGTAGTCACGACGGGTGACTGATCGGGTCGACCCAGAGCGGCGGAGGTCTCACGTGAGGATCAGGCCCGCCTCTCGATCGATCTTGTATTGACGGAGCGGATAATCCAAATGGACGTAGCACAGCAGTCGAGCATCGTTCCACTGGTAGTCGTTCCCGCCTGACCATACCTGTATACGATCTTTCAGATGGTGCTTGGCAATGAGCAGCACGCATTGAACGGCCAGATCATAGGGCCGAAACCCGGTTTTGCAGGAATCGGCATATCGGCCATTGATGACCTTGCTAAGGTCGCCGCATATCCGCGCGAGGGCAAAGGTTTCGTAACTGCAGTTGCCGTCGCAAGTGCGATGTCGCAACAATGTACCCATTCCAAAATACGATCCTTCAACTGCATCAAGGGAACTACCGACCCCCGAAGCCTTCGGCGCCGGGAAAGGAATAACGACCTCACTGTTCGCGACATGACCGCACTCCCAGATGCCATTGAATGCGATACGGTCTTGATCGATCTCAGGCAGGCCTTTTCCGAGCGGCCCGGCTAGTCTGACGCCCATATCGTCCAGCGTCAGAATGATTCTCTGAACGTCAGCGATAATACAGGAGAAGATTTCGCGATCGATTTCCTGTTCGGCTTCCCAGTAGTGGCAATATCCCATGCCACCTCCCCACTCTTAACTCCGCCAGTGCAACTCCACCGGCCCGTCCATCGGATGCTTCCCCGACCCGTCCAGCCGCGCCTGCTTCAGCGCGAAATACCACTTGGCCGGCTTGTCCGCATCATCAATCAGCATCAGGCTGGGATTGTGCTTCAGCCCCTCGGCCTGCTGGATCATGGTCACCTGGTCCTGGCGCACGAACTTCGCGCCAAAGAACTTGGCAATGGGCGTAACGAACGGCACGTGATAGAAGACGTTCCACGCCGCGATCACATCAATGCGGCAGGTGGAGCTGGTCACGGGCGTGACCGTGGTGAGCGAGGAAAACCACTTGTCACCGCAGCGGATCGTCTCGGTCCGGCGGTTGGGCAGGATGAAGTCGATGGTCGTCTCCACCGGCTGCCCGTACACGCCCAGCAGCTTGTACGGCGCGGAGTTGCCGCTGGGCGCGTGCGCGCTCATCCGGAAGCCGTCGGGAATGGGCTCGAACTTCTTGGTCTTCTCGCGGATGCTGGCCCGCGATCGCCACCACCACGCCTGGTGCACAAACGGCCCGTGCGCCGGATCCATCAGGCCGATGATCCCGTGATCCACATTGCAGGGCAGGTCAGCGGTGAGGAAGGCGGTGCGGTAGCGCGGCCCGAACTTCGCCAGCTCCGGAACTGCGCGGGGCTGCGCGCCCTGCGCATGCTTTCCCGATCCCGGCGACGGAATGTAGACCCACGCATGCCCATCGCGCTCCTCGCAGGGAAACGCCGTCGCGTAGATACGTGTCGCATCCAGCCGGTCGTGGCTGGAGAGCGACGGAATCTTGGCGCACTGCCCGCTGCACGGCTCGAACTCCCATCCGTGATAGCGGCAGGTCACATGCTCGCCGTCGAACCAGCCCACGCTCAGCGGAATGCCGCGGTGCGGACAACTGTCGCGCATGGCAAAGAGCTGCCCGCTCTTTAACCTTCCTAAGACCAGAGGGATATCAAGCAGCATCGCTGTGGCCAGCTTGCCGTTGCGCAGCGTGTCCGTGCGCAGCGCCGGATACCAGTCGTCGTAGATCAGCGTGGCGCTCGGCCCCTGAATGGGCACACCCGCATCCGTGGTCGTCACAAACGGCATTTGGGACTCACCATAGCACGCGTGCCCACGATCCCGCTGCGGCCTAAAAGCCAAGAGCTAACAGCCAATAGCTGCGCGCTCAACCCGCCGTGATCGGATAGCTGGGATTGAACGGAAAGATCAGCTCCGCCTGCGACGCCACCGGGTTCCCGTTCACCATCGCCGGATGGAAGCGCCACGTCTTCACCGTGGTCAGCACGATCTGGTCGAGCGCGTTGCCCAGGCTCTTGACCATGTTCACGCCCACCACGTCTCCGTTGGCGTTCACGTTCACGTCCACTACGATCTCGCGCTGCGAGTCCGGAAGAAGCGCGCGGTCGGTGACCGGCGGCTTGGGAGAGAAGATGGGGAAGGCCGGGTCGGCGTTCTGCGCGTCGGCGCCGTTGCCCTGCGCCGCATCGCCAATGCCATTGCTGGCCTGGTGCGCGTCCGCGGCGGTGCCGCCCTGCGACTTCACCGGAGGCACTCTGTGCACGGGCGCTGCCGGCTTCTTCGCCTCGGGAGGCTCCTTGGCGGCCTTGCGCGCCTCCACGGTCTGCAGTGATCGGGGCAGCAGCAGGCGTGTGTGGTGGGAGCCGCCCGCCAGCTCGATGCCCAGGAAGACGTCTTTGCCGCCGTGCTGGGCCACCACGCGGAAGGTGCGGTGACTCACGAACAGCACCACCGACAGCACGAAGAGGTGTGCCGCCACCGACAGGACCACCGAGGAGCGGCTGCGTTTCGATCCGGGTTGCATGGAACGGCCTCCTCGCGTCTCGCGTCCGCGCCGGAAAGCCACTTCCGGGCGCGGCAGGTTCCTCATCTTCGCCTGAAGCCGGACGCGAGTCAACCCAATTGGGGTGGAAGGGCCCCCGCCGGAGATCCGGTCCAGTTGCCCGCCACGAGCTGCACCAGCTTCTCCTGATTGACGCGGGTGGACAGGTTCTGCGAGCACCAGTGCTTGCGGCAGCCAGGGTGGTCGAGGAGAAGGCATTGCGAAGGGATGCCGCGCCGGCGCATCTCGTAGCCGCCGGGCAGGATGTTGAGGGCGCAGGCCACCGCGGCGACGGCTACGCCCATCTCCCGCTGCCAGCGCTCCAGCTGCTGGCTGAACCCTGTGGCGTGCGGCACCAGATACACGCGCACACCCTCATCGCGCATATCTTGAGAGACCTGGTGGACCTGGCACGCGGGATCGCAGCCCATGCAGAGGAGGTCCGGACCGGTGCGGATGGCCATGCACCGGTCAGCCCGCGCTCCGCGCATGCAGGTGGGCACGAGCAACACCCGTTCGCGGCACTCCTCGAAGGCGGGGCGGAGCGCCTCGTTCATGACCTGCGCCGCCACCATGCCGAGGTGATACTCCACCGGCTTGCGGCCGCAGAAGAAGCGGTCCTCGCGGATCCCGCGACGCAGGAAGTCCTGGGCCAGGAAAGGACGCACGCCGCGGGTATAGCGGCCCAGCGCCTCGGCGGCTTCCACGGCAAACCAGTCGAAGAAGGCGGTGGCCGTCTCCAGGCAGGTGGAGGCCGCGTGGGTGTCGGCGGTGCGCAGATAGAGATGCCAGTGCTGCAGGCGAGTCGTCTCCTCGCGGAACTCCCCGGTGGCCTCCAGCCAGCACAGCAGGCGGGGGATGCGGTCCAGGTGCACCAGGCCCGGATCGGTGCTCTCGGCCGGGGTCGCGAACGCGGCGCGAAAGAGGCACCCGCGCGCCAGGTCGGCGGCCGGTTTCAGACGCGGGAAGCGGCGGCGCACCTGAAGCAGGGTCTGGGCCAGCGAGACCGCCCCGGGCCGGGTGTGCGCGGCTGCGGTGCTGTAGACCCGCAGCACCATGCCCAGCGTGAGCAGCTCCAGCGCGTATTCGCCCCGGGCACGGGCCGGCTCGTCGGTGGAGAACCGCAGGTACTCGGCGTACTCGTCGAGGAGGGGCGCGGCGCGAAACTCGGCTTCGCAGACTACGTCCTCGGCAAATTCCTCCAGATCGCGGTAGAAGGCGTGCGAGTTCGGCTGGCCGTCGGCCAGGTCGTAGACCTTGCGCGGATCTCTGGCGAGGACCGCGTGGATCCCTTGCTCTGCGGTCTTTCCTGAACCTTCCCTGCCCTGCATCGCTGGCCGTCCCCGCGCCGGGATCGCGACCCGAACGGCGCGCGAGACCGGTACGCGGGCGATTGTACGGTGGCTCCGGACTCCCGCGATGTGACGGCAAACAGGGCTAAACCGGAGTGAGTTTGCCGCCTTTGACGGTGAAGCGCTGCCCGCGCCACACGATGGTGTTACCGGCAAAGCCCGCGATCCAAAGACCCATGGCGATCACGTCGCGCAGCGGCAAAAGCCAGAGGCTGGGCAGCACCTCGTGGTCGCCGAGCACGCGGGCGCCCACCGTCATGGCCAGGGTCAGACGCAGGAAGAAGCTCATGGCCAGCAGCCAGAGGCTCACCGGGCTGGCGCCGCTAGCCAGCACGTTGAGCAGCGCCCACCCCAGGCCATAGGTGAAGACGAGCCCGGCATAGCCCCAGGGACGGGCATCGCGCACGGTGCGGTACCAGCGCAACTGGTGGTCGACGAATCCCCGCCAGCCGTAAGGCGGGACGCTGGTTTCGACGGGCTCGGGCGTCAGGGCGACGGCATAGCCGGCCGTCCACACGCGCGCGCCCAGCTCGTAATCGTCGGCCAGGTGGTCGACCAGGGTGAGGAGCCCGCCGATGGACTCCAGCGCTTCGCGGGTGACGGCGAGGGTGGAACCGAGGCCGTAGCGAAGGCCGCCCTCCAGCCAGCGCGCCAGCAGGACGCTGGGCTGGAAGTCAGTGGCGATGCCCAGCGCCTCGAGGTGCGACGGAAGGGTCCCGTGGGCACGGCCGCGGTAGAGCGCGGTCACCAGGCCGGTTTTGCGACCGCCGGAGTCCCCGAAGTGCATGGTCACGCGTTCCAGGTATCGCGGGCCAACGGTGATGTCGGAGTCGTTGATGAGCAGGAGGTTATGGCGGGCCTGGGGCGCGAGCTGGACGAGGGTGGAAACCTTGCCGTTGGCGCCGAGGCGCTCCGGGCACTCGATCAGGCGGATGGGAATCTCGGGGAACTCGCGCTGCATGTCGGCGACGACGGCGACGGCGGGATCGTCGAGGGAGGAGACGCCGAAGAGCAGCTCGAACTCGCCCGCGTAGGCCTGGCGGCAGTGGCTGCGGAAGGCGTCGCGCATGCCCGGATCGACGCCCTTGAGGGACTTGAGAATGGAGACACCCGGGGTTTCACGAAGGGGAGGAACTCTCTGTGCCAGAAAGACATACGCGGCGAGAAGGGCAGCCAGGAAATAGCCCATGCCAACCACGGCGAGTACCGTGGTGAGCCCCTCAATGGCCTGCGCGAGCGGATGCGGCATTTCAGGGTATTTTAGCCGATGACCGTTGTAAGTCTCGTAGAATCAATAACCAGGAAAACGTAGGTTTCGCCTTCTGTTCGTCCATGGGTGGCCGTATAAGCGCATTGTTATCAGAAGCATCCAGTTTATAATAGGCGAAGAAATGGCAAATACTACATAGGGGGGGGAGGGGGTGCTCCTGCCCTCTCACCAGAAACGGACCAGAACCGGGGCGCGCAAACGCGATTCGGTCCTGATCCGCTGGATGAAGTATGGAGGATTTGGCGGGCTGGGGATGTGGCGGCGGTCACGTGAGCGAGGGCAGCGCCTTTGTTGTGGAGAGGAGCTGATGTCCCTGATCCCGGCGCGCCCTTCCGGCTGCGCCATGCGCCCAACCTGGCGGCTCGGCGGGGGACCCTGGTTTCTGCGAGCCGCGCGAAGCCGCTTGCAAGAACGTACGTGGCGCCTTGCGGCACTTAAGAGCACGAAAAAGGCAACAACAAGAGCAACTGCGGATCCCTCCGCTGCGCTACGGGATGACACCTCCACTGCTGATCCCTCCGCTGCGCTACGGATGACACCACTTACGGGATGACACCTATATGGAGGAGCGGGATGGAGGAGCGGGCCTCGTGGACAGGCAGGAACTTCCAGGACCGATCTCTCCGCTCCGCGACGAGAGGGCAGCCTTGCGGGAGCACATCTATGCCCCTTGCTTAGATATGACAGCTGGCGAGGCCGCGCTTTTCGAGATAGCGCTGGTGGTACTCTTCGGCGCGCCAGAAGGTCTGGGCCGGCTCAACTTTGGTGACGATCCGCTTCGGCTTGAACTTGCCCTCGCTGGTGAGCTGCTCGATCTTGGCTTTGGCCTGCTGCTCCTGCGCGGGGGAATGGAAAAAGATGGCGGAGCGGTACTGGGTTCCCCAGTCGGGTCCCTGGCGGTTGAGGGTGGTGGGGTCGTGCAGCTCGAAGAAGGTGTCGAGGAGCTGCTCGTAGGTGATCTTTTCAGGGTCGAAGTCCACCTCGACCACCTCGGCATGCCCGGTCTGATCGGTGCACACGTCCTTGTAGGTTGGGTTCTGGAGTGCTCCGCCCTCGTAGCCTACGGCGGTTGCGGTCACGCCGGGCATGGCGGCGAACTTCGCCTCAACGCCCCAGAAGCAGCCGGCACCGAATGTCGCTTTTTCCATGGTCATGGTGTACATGATGCGCGGAGAGGGCGGATGGTAACAAGAGGCAGTGGACAGTGGCCAGTGAACAGGGTACAGAGGGAGCGATCCTTCGATTACGGATCAGCCCCGCCCTCTGCCACCGCCATCGCGCTTTGGGCCGCGGCCGGGGCCGCGCGCTGGACCGCGACCGCCCGATTTGCCCTTGAACGCAGGCCGTCCCCCGTTCGAGCTCTGCCGGGGTGGTCCTCCGGGGCGGGAACCCCCCTGCCCCCGTCCGGCGAAACCCGAGCGCTCGGTCCTGCCCGCGCTGCCTCCCTCGGAGCGCCTGCCGAAGCCGCCCCCAGTACTCTGCCCGCCTCGGCCCGGAACACCCGGACCCCCGCGGCCCTGCCCACCGCCGAAGCCGCGGCCGCCGCCAGGGCGTTCGCCAAAGCGCGGACGCTCGCCGCCCCCGGCCGGTCGCTCGCCACGAGGAGGAAACGGCCGGCGCTCCTCCAATTCTTCGCCTTCTGCCCGGCGCGGCGGACGCGCTCCGGTCCCGGGCCTGGCGCCAAAACGCGGTCTGCCGCCCTGCTCGGGTCTTCCGCCCTGCTCCGGTCTTCCGCGGAACGGCCGCGAACCTCCGCTGCCCTGGCTGCCCGCCTGCCTGCCGCCCTGCCGGTCGTCACCGCTGGACGCACCGCCGCTGCCCTGCCCCGGCCGCGGGGCTCCAAAACGCTGGTTATCGAATCGCCGGCCCTGCGGAGGACGGCGCTCGAAGCCTTGACCCCTTCCTCCCCGCTCCTGACCTTGCCCAAACTCCTGGTCCCGGCCGCGCCCGCCTGGACGTGAGAAGCCGCCACCCTGGGGACGGGGCCGACGGTCCGCGCCCTGGCCCCACGCCTGTTTCCGTTCTCCGCGGAAGCCGCCTTCCTGGCGGGCGCCCGCGTCTTCGCGCGGGGCAAAACCTCGATCCTGGAACCCACCGCCCGCGAACCCACCGCGCCGCGAGCCCTGCCCGAATCCGCCGCCCCTGCCCGCGGAGCGTCCCTGCCGGTCGGCCCATCCGCCCGCCCGGCCCTGCGATCCTGCGCCCTCGCGGCGATCCGCGCCCTGGCGGCCCTCGCCCTGCTGCGGCCGGTTCTGCCGGAAGGGGCGTTTGCCGCCCCTGCCGCCCTCGAGATCAACCGTGCGTCCCGCCTCCCGCGGCAGCATGGCGGCGGACTTCACCTTCTTCGGTTTCCACTTGCCGTCGGCGGCCAGACGCAGCAGGTTTCTTTCCTGCTCATCGAGTTCCCTCACCTGGCCGGGTTCCAGATCGAGCACGAGGGGACCGTAGCCGACGCGGCGGATCTTCTCGACAAAGTGGCCGATCTCCTCAAACATCTTGCGCAGCTCGCGGTTGCGGCCCTCAATGAGCACCACCTCGTACCAGGGGTTTTCGCCGATGCGCACCTGGCGGATGCGGGCCGGCGCGGTGCGCACGCGGCCTTCGCCGGGCTTGCCGAGGTCGATGCGCACGCCCTCGCGGAGCTTTTCGATCTCGTCTTCGGAGGGCTGGCCGCTGACCTTCACCAGGTAGGTCTTCTCCACGCCGGAGGCGGCGCGGGTGAGCTTGTTGGCCAGCTCGCCGTCATTGGTGACCAGGAGCAGGCCCTCGCTGAGATAGTCCAGGCGGCCAACCGGGTAGAGGCGCTCGCCGGTCTTCTTGAAGAACTCCATAACGGTAGGCCGGCCCTCGGGGTCGCTGACCGTGGTGACGTAGCCTTTGGGCTTGTTCAGCATGAAGTAGCGCAGGCGTTCGGCGCCGTGGAGGAGCTTGCCGTCGACGCGGATGTGGTCGCGATTGGGGTCGGCCTTGGATCCCAGGGTGGTGACGACCTGTCCGTTGACCTGGACGCGGCCTTCGGTGATGAGCTCTTCGGCGTGACGGCGGCTGGCGATGCCGGCCTGCGCGAGAATCTTCTGGAGCCGTTCCAGCCTGGCCGGGGGGCGCGAAGCGGCCTCCTCGTCCTCGGCTTCTTCGTCTTCCTCCTCCTCCACCTCTTCGTCGTCTTCTTCGTCGAGGTCCTCATCCTCATCGTCGAGGTCCTCGTCCGCGTCCAGATCCTCGTCGTCTTCGTCCTCCTCCAGCTCTGCTTCTTCCGCGAGGACGGCATCGGACTCCAGCGGGGTCAGCTCACGCGCGAGCTCGCCCGCATCGTTGGGCTCCTCGGCCTCTTCCACCAGCGCGCCAGAGTGCGCCATGGCCTCGGCGTCGGTCAGGTCGGGGGTCACCGCAGTAATGGCGGGTTCGGGCGTCTTGCCCGCGAACTCTTCCATCGCGCTCCCGGCGGCCTTCTTACGCGCTGCACTCTTCTTTGGTGCGGACTTCTTCGCAGCGGCCTTCTTTGCCGCAGCAGGATTCGGTTCCGCTGCTTTGCTCGCGGTCTTCCGCGCCGCTTTGGCGGGCGCGGCCTTCTTCGCGGCTGCCTTGCGGCTGGCCGGCTTCTCCGCTGCCGCGTCCCGCGACCCCGCCTCTGTCTCTATTTGTGGGGTTGGGGGGGCATTGCCTTCAGCGCTCTTCGTGGACTTTCTCGGCATGGGTCTCACTCTCCGATTCTTGCGATGCAAGTTGCTGCGCCGATGCGGTCTCGGCGTCGTTCAGGGACCCAGAGGTGGCTGCCTCGGACGGAGCAGGGGAAGCAGATTCTTCGGTGGCGGATTCAACGGACGCGGATGCCGGCTCGGCCTGGGCCGGATCTTGCTGGTCGGCGACTGCTGCCTCGGCCGGCGCTTCCCCTGCCTGATCCTGGGGGGACGCGGGGTCCAGCAGCTCCTCGGTTCCCGCGAGCTCCTCGCCACTGGGGCCATTCTCGGCCAGGAGGGCCTCTTCGGCTGCCTCGGCGGCGTCGGCCGCGGCCGCCTCCGGCTCCATCTCTTCGATCTCGGCGGCTGCCATCTTCTCGAACTCCTCCATGGAGGGCAGTTCGTTCAGGTCCTTCAGCCCGAAACGCAGCAGGAACTCCTTGGTGGTCTTGTAGAGGATGGGCCGCCCGATGACCTGCTTGCGGCCGGCGGTGGCGATGAGCTTGCGCGAGAGCAGCGAGCCGAGCACGCCGCCCGATTCCACGCCGCGGATCTCGCTGACTTCGGGCGCGGTCACCGGCTGCTTGTAGGCAACGACGGCCAGCGTCTCGAGAGCGGGCAGCGAAAGCTTGAGCGGCGGTTTGAGGCTCTTCACAAACAGGCGTACGGCGTCGTGGCACTCGGGCTTGGTGGCCATGCGATAGCCGCCTGCGATCTCGCGAATCTCCACGCCGCGGTTGTCGGAGGCGTACTCGGCGATGAGCTCATCGAGCAGGTGTTTGAGCACGCCTTTGACATCGCGGTCGCGCTGACGGGCCTCGCGCTTGGCCTCGGCCTCGGGATCGACGGGGGTGGCGGCGTCTTCGGCGGCCGCCTCCGATTCCGCTGCTGGTTCTGCGGCGGCTGACGTGTCTGTGGACGATCCGGCGTCGGGGATTCCAACGGGCGCGGCTTCTGCTTCGGGAACCGCATCGCTGGCGGATTCCGCGGGTGGTTGCGCAGCTTCGGACGGGGCGGCCCCAGTGCCGTCTCCGGCGGCCGCCGTGTCGGCTTCCATCGCCACCTGCGCCTGTACCGCTGAGTAGACCTCGGGCGTTTCGGCCAGTCCCAGGTACTCCAGGCTGGGGTCGATGGCCCCCATGGGCAGCGGCGCCTGCGCGGGGTCGGCTACCTCGGCGGTCTGCTCGGCGGCGGCGGCCTGCTGCGCCGCCTTCCATTCCAGGGCCTCCCCGGCAAACAGGGTGGCGAGCTGCGTGAGGGTCACCGGCTCCTCCGCGGCGTAAATCACAGCTTCCAGCTTGGCTTTCAGACTCATTCCATCAGCACCTCCGTTATGGTAACGGAAGTGGACGGGGAAGAGGGCCAAGGGCCAGGGGCCGAGGGCCAAGACGAAAGACAGAAGCGAGGGCCAAGGGTCAAGTCTCCGAGGGCCAAGTCTCCGAGGGCCAAGTCTCCGAGCGGCGTCGAGAACCTGGCGGAGAATTTGCGCAGGCCGCTTTCTTCTCTCGCCTCCCGTCACTCGGCCCTCGTCCTTTGGCCCTTGGCCCTTGGTACTTGGCCCTTGGTACTTGGCCCTCGCCGCTCGTTTCCTCTATATTGTAGAAGTAATGAGCGGACGCGACTACCTCGGGGAATTCGAGCACATCATTCTGCTGGCACTCTTGCGGCTCGGCGAGCGGGCCTACGGGGTGACCGTCCGCCAGGAGATCGAGCAGCGCACGCAGCGGGAGGTCTCCATTGGCGCGGTCTATGCCACTCTGGAGCGGCTGGAGTCCAAGGGATATGTGCGATCGCGCCGCGGCGATCCCACACCGGAGCGCGGGGGCCGCTCCAAGCGTTTCTTTCACATCACGGGCACAGGCGTGGAGGCGGTCGACCGCACCCAGCACGCACTGCGGCAGATGACCGAGGGACTGCGCCTGGCCCGGGGATAAACGGAGTTCCGCGCGCCGGGCGCCAGCCGCGTGCGGGGAGGTCATGCGATGAATCGTCTGCAGACTCTGGTATGCGCCGCGATGCTGCTCTTCGGTGTCGGGCAAGGCACCTCGGAAGTGGCCATCCCCAACACCCCCGCCGGCAGGACGCTTCAGGCCTGGCTCGAGGCGTTCGACAGCGGCGACCGGGCCAAGATCGAAAACTACGTCAAGACGATCGATCCCAACCAGTCGGTCGACGGCATGCTCGCCTTCCGGGGAGTCACCGGAGGCGTCGATCTGCTGTCGATCGAGAGCAGCGAACCGTTGCATATCCGTTTCCGCGCCAAGGATCGCAACAGCGCCATCATCGGGCTTGGAAACCTGATCGTGAAAGATGGACAGCCGCCGACCGTGCAGACCTTCGGCCTGCGGGCGATGCCTCCGGGGGTGGAGGTCGAGAACGTGGTGGTGGATGCGGCGCTTCGCCAGAAGGTGGTGGAGGGGATCGCCACGAACCTGAACGAGTTTTATGTGGATGGGCCGCTGGCGAAACAGATGGGCGATGCCATCACCGCGCATCTGAAGGCCGGCGACTACGACAAGATCACCGATGGGGATCAGCTCGCGGCGCAGCTGCACGAGGATCTGCGCGGGATCAGCCACGACAAGCACCTGCGCGTCGATTTCAGTCCCTTCAAGATGCCGCCCATGGGGCCGCCGAGCGCTGAGGACGAGGCGCGCTTCCATCACGATATGGAGCAACACAACTGCGCCTTCGACAAGGTGGAGATTCTTTCCGGGAACATCGGCTACATCAAGTTCGACGGCTTCATGGATGCGGGCTTCTGCGGGGCGACGGTGAATGCGGCGATGACCTTCGTGGCGCATACCGACGCGCTGATCTTCGACATTCGCCAGAATGGCGGCGGCCAGCCGGCGATGGTGACGCTCATCGCCAGCTACCTGTTCGCCCAGCCGACGCATCTGATCGACATCTACAACCGCCATGAAGATTCAACCCAGCAGAACTGGACGCTGAGCTATCTGCCCGGGCCGCGCCTGCCCAAGGTCCCCGTATATGTGCTGACCTCGAAGCGAACCTTCTCCGGGGCCGAGGAGTTCGCCTTCGATCTCAAGAATCAGAAACGGGCAACGATCGTCGGCGAGGTGACGGGGGGCGGCGCGCATCCGGTGAGCCCGCATCTGGTTGCCGACTACTTCATGGTCGGCGTTCCGTTTGCCAAGTCGCTCGATCCCGCGACCAAGACCAACTGGGAAGGCACCGGCGTGGAGCCCGACGTGAAAGTCGCGGCGGATGACGCGCTGACGACCGCGGAGAAGCTGGCGCAGGAAAAGATCAAAAGCGGCAAGGAAGAGAAGGACAAGGCGAAAGCATCGCTGAAGTAATTGAACGAGCTCATCTGCGAGCGGTCGCGCGTGGATTCACTCATAACAGGCCAGTCTCTTGACGAGTAAGCAGAGTGTCTCGTGATTCGCCTGAGCACCAGACAGGAGGGAAGCATGGATCCTCATTCCGATCCAAATCCGAGACCGGATCAGCCGCCGCGCGCTGCGGCATGGATCCTGGGACTCTTCGCGGACGGCGAAGAGCGCGAGCACATTCTGGGAGATCTATCGGAGGAGTACTTCGCGCGTCAAGGGCAGGCGCGCCGCAAGTCCGGGCGCGGATGGTACTGGCGGCAGATCCTCGGGAGCTTGCCTCACCTGATCGGCGTGTCTCTCCGCACGGCTCCGGTCACGACGATTCTTGCGCTGGCTGCGGGGTTTGCGTTCCGGAAGATGGTGGCGCCGCGCATCGAACCTGCTCTCTTCGCGCTCATCGATCAGACGCAGGTTTACGAGCATCACTTCAGCCTCTACCGCTTCCTGGCATCGACCGGCATCGACATCGGGCATCTGATCGTTTTTCTGCTCTCCGGCATTCTCATCGGCGTCATCGCCGGAAGACGCGCCATTGCGCCTGCCATTGCGCTCGCCCTGATCTATGCAGGGATGACGGTGGCCGCAATGGTTCTTGTCGTCCTCAAGTACCACGACCTCGGCTACCTGATGCGGCTGACGTGGTACTTCTCCGATGACCTGGCGATTGTCGTGGGGGCCGCGCTGGCACGCACGCTGCGGAGGCAGCAGATGCGACCGGCCGCTCCATAGCGGGTGAGGCATCACAACAATCGCGGGACTTCACCGATGAAGAATCGCTTGACCCTTTCCCAATCGATCGGGACAAGCATGTGAGGCATGGGATCTTTCTCGGCATCGCCGAAATATGTCAGCGATTTCAAGACGTGAATCCTGCTGGTGTTCGCCTGAGCGTATTTGCGATCGAACATTCCGAGGATCTCGCTTAGTCCGAACTCTCGGGCACAGAAATAGAGGTCCATGAAATCGCGTCTTGTGCCTCGGCTCGCTATTGCGCTCACCTTCATGCAGGCAATATCCCGAGGGTCGGCTACCGGAACGCCCATGAATTCGTTGGTGCGGTACAAGATCGGGTACGCATATCCAAGAAAGCTGACCTTCGTCGTCTGAATGGTCGTGTGCAGGGTGGACGAGGCCTTCGACGCGAGCGCAAATCCAGCCAATGTCTGGATGCGCTGGACGAGTGCGTCTTCCTGAAAACGTGTGGGCGAAAAAAAGTCGAGGTCGAGCGAGAGCCGGTGGCCAAACTGAAGCGCCAATCCTGTGCCTCCCGCCAGATAAAAGTCATCGAGCAGACTCGCCGAGCGGAGGAGATGGAGAGTTGACTCCGTTTGGCTGGGGATCACCTCGCGGTGCCACACTCGATCATCGTGGTTGGCCATGAATCCTGCTTACGATTGACTGCCGCCGTTGAGCGCTGCGATCTCGCTGGCAGGAAGCCCGTATATCAGCGCCCAAAAAGTGGCGGATTTTTCGGAAAGGCGACCTTCGGTCTGAAGGACACGGCGAATTTCAGACTCGGAAAACGTATCGCGGAGCCAGCGGACTGCAGTGTCATCTCCGAGTTCGAGAACGCGGAGAATCGTGTAGTCAGGGTGCGCTTCCGGAGTGAAGGTATCCAGGTCCGTATCCCAGAAGAGCGTCTGTAAGCTGCTGGGAATCATGCATTTATAAGTATATCGCGAGAATGCGATTCATCAAAATGCTTTCGGAGATGAGCGCCAGCACAGCTCGCTGGCGATAAAGCAAAGGGCGCCCGCTCCCGGACGCCCGTTGAAAGTGATTGGCCCAACAGCTCAAACGTTCCTTTAATTCCCCTGCATGAGCCGAAAAGCCGCGTACAGCAGGCCGGACAACAGCGCCGCCGCGGGCAAGGTGAAGACCCACGCGGCCGCAATATTCCGGATAGTCGACAACTGCAACCCGCTCTTGTTGGCCGCCATGGTGCCGGCCACGCCCGAACTCAGCACGTGCGTCGTGCTCACCGGCAGGCCCAGGGTGTCGGCGGCATAGATGGTCGCCGCGGCCACTACCTCGGCCGCCGCGCCCTGCGCATAGGTCAGGTGCTCCTTGCCGATCTTCTCGCCCACCGTTACCACAATGCGCTTCCAGCCCACCATGGTGCCCAGCCCCAGCGCCAGCGCCACTGCGACCTTCACCCAGCTGGGAATGAACTTGGTCGCCTTGTCCACCTTGGCCTTGTAGTTGTTCAGCGCCGCCAGGTCGTCCTTCGTGAAGCCGCCCTGCTTGTTCTTGGCCATCACCCGCAGCGTCTCGCTGGTCACGTACATGTCGTTGCGTACGTTTGACTGCATGCTGGCCGGCACCGCCTTGTAGTCGCCGTACGCCTTCACCGCGCCTTCGGTGTCGCGGATCAGTTCCCGCAGCGCCGTCATCGTGGCCGGGTGCACCTTCTTGGTCTGCAGGTAGATGGTCAGCTCCTCGCGCGGATCGGAGCCCAGCATCGCGCCTTTATCGACGTGCCGGTCGATGATGCTCACCGCCTGTTCGGAGGCGGCGATGAAGTCCTGGATGTCGTGCGGCGAGACCGCGTGGTTGAGCGCATAGGCCGTGGGCACGGTGCCAATCAGGATCAGCATGATGAGTCCCATGCCCTTCTGCCCGTCATTGGACCCATGGAAGAAGCTCACCAGCGTGCAGGTGATGATGAGCAGAATGCGGATGGGAAACGGCGGCGGCGTGTCGTCCTTGGGCGACTCGTACAGCGCCGGGTACTTGATGGTGATCTTCGAAAGCAGGAACAACAGGAATGCCAGCCCGAACCCAAACAACGGCGACACGAGCAGCACCTTGAAGACCTTGGTGGCCTGCTCCCAGTCCACGCCGGAGGTGCCGTCGGCGCTGTTGGCCATGAGCTGGTTGGCCACGCCCACGCCGATGATCGATCCGGTCATGGTGTGGGTGCTGGAAGCGGGCAGGCCCAGCCACCAGGTGCCCAGGTTCCACAGGATGGCCGCCAGCAGCAGCGCGAAGACCATGGCGAAACCGGCGCCGGAGCTGACCTTCAGGATGAGCTCCACGGGCAGCAGGGTAATGATCGTGAATGCCACGGCGCCGGCAGAGGTAAGCACGCCCACCAGGTTGCAGAGTCCCGACCACACCACGGCAATATTGGCGTCCAGCGCGTGCGTGTAGATCACCGTCGCCACCGCGTTGGCCGTGTCGTGGAAGCCGTTCACGAACTCGAAGCCCAGGGCGATAAACAAGGCAATGCCCAGCAGCACGTAGGGCCAGGTGCTGCCCAGGGTTACGTTGCCCAGGTCGCCGGCCACGTGGAAGCCGATATAGCCGAGGCCGCCGATGAGGGCGACCAGCACGATGACGCCGCTCACCCAGGAGGGCATGCGGCTCTTCATCTTTTTGTCGAGCAGGGAGGGCCCGGTTACCGGCGCGGGTGCCGTGGTCGCGAGGTCTGCCATGGAGGAAAGCTCCGGATGAGAATTTTTTCAGGAATTTCCGGCATGTCTGGGGATGCAATTGCCGGACTCTGCAAGCTGTACGCTCCTCTCATGAAACGGAGGTAAATGCTGTGTTAACAACGAGAATTCCCAAGCCGGGAACGAAGATCACGTTACCAAAGCGGGAAGTGATTCCTAACTGGAGTGACATAACTCACATACAAAGTGGCATGATCTAGCGATTAATAGCAGTACTGATCAGACCAATTGAGTCACCCGAATGGGTCGGAGGGGTCCGGCTTCATCTCGGTTCAGGTTCCCGCCCCGCTCGCGGCGCCTGTCAGCACGACCGACCCCCGGTGTCTCCTTTCCTCTGATCGCGTTGAGCTAATGGATCCACCCCGGGTGATCGAGCGACCTCGGGGATCCCAAAATTATTTAGGAGAACGCGATGACACCTCCCACCTCCCCCGCCAAGCCCTCAACCTGGCCCATCGCCATCGGCGCCGAAGGCATCGCCGCAGCCCAGTTCGCCCGCTGCGGGTTCGACGTGATGATGCAGGTCGGACGCGACAAACCGTGGTATGACTTTGCCGTGACACGGGCGGGAAACATGCTGAAGGTTTCAGTCAAGCCCAGTGAGGATGGCCGTTGGAATCTGGCTCAGGGCTTCGGCCGGCGCAGCTCCGAACCGGGCACCCGCGCCCTCGACTGCCGCAGCGCCATCGATATGTGGGCCGACAGCCAGGGATCGAAGACCATCTGCTGCCTGGTGCAGTTTGAGGATGTGGCCATCAGCCAGATGCCGCGCATCTACCTGGCCTATCCGGCGGAGATCGCCGCGGAGATGAAGCTGGCTGCCGAGCGCACCGGCTGCTGCGGCCTGGCCGAGCAGTATGAGTACACCACCGAGGGCAAGCGCGAGTTCGCCTCCCTGCCCGCCAAGTGGCGCTTCTCCGCGGAGCGCATTCAGGAGCTCCTCGAAGGCCAAACCTCGGCCTCGGCTTCTTCCGTCATCAGTGGATCGTTCCCCAAGCCCGGCCCGGTGATGGTCACCAGCGTGGCCGCCCGCCCCGTCGCCATGACGGCTTAAGGAAGACTCAACTATCCCGCCTGGTTCCGCGGCGCCGTGTTGCGCTCGAACCAGGCGGCGAGCTGTTCTTCGGAGATCTCTCCCGCTGCCAGGCGGAGCATGGTTTCAAACGCGTCTTCCTGCGTCGCCGTCATCTCCAGACCGTTCTTATCCAGAAAAACGAAGGACACCATGAGCGCTGTGCGCTTGTTTCCATCGATAAACGGATGGTTCGACGAGATTCCGAAGGCGTACCCCGCCGCGAGCCTGGACAGATTCGGCTGCGATTCGGAATAAGCCCAGGTATTCTGCGGGCGCGCCAGAGCTGAGGCCAAGAGGCCGGCATCCCGAACACCGAGCGACCCCCCAAACAGGTTGATCTGCTGCGCGTGGAGTTGGAGAGCGTCGATTTCGCGAATCCAAGTGGGTTCAGTCACTTACTCAGCCAGCTTCTTCAGCGTGTCCCGATACTTCCGAATCACGCGATCGGCCGATTCCATCGTTCTCGCAAGCTCTTCATCGTGAGGAGTGACCTGCAGGCCGCCTGGGACCTCGCTCACATACAAAGTGTCGCCCTTCTCAACCTTGAGCCGAGAGAGCATCTCTTTGGGCAGAATGATTCCGCTGGAATTCCCAATCGCAATCACTTTGGTGCTCGCTGCCACGCCGCGTCCCTCCGCAAAGCGATTATAACTCAAGTTATAACTTGTGGCTGTTTGGAGTGCGGTGTCCCGAAAGCGCTAACCCGGAAACGAGTTAGAATTCACTATCCATGGGTTCGGGAGCGGCACGTGAACCTTGATGAGCGGCTTGAGAGAATCGGCGAGGATCTCGACAAGCTGAAAGAGAGACATGAGGCTTTAACAGAGAGGCACGAGGCTTTGACCCAGTCGGTCGAGATCATGGTCGCCGAGGGTCAGCGTTTGCAGCGCTTGGTGGAGAGCCACGAGCGCCGCCTGTCGCGGCTGGAAGGCCCCTCGGCTGCGTAACTACCGCCAGACGTGCTGATTCCAGGTTGCATTCGCAGATCGGAGAGTCGAGGTGCAGATGAAAAAGCACCAGAAGACTATTTGGGGTGGAATAGTCAGCGCTGTTCCACTTGCGGTCTTGGAACTTGTAATTCCGGATCGCCTCGTGGACATTGCGCTGATCACGCTCGCCGTGCTCCTGCCAATTGGGTTGGCGCTGGTAATTTGGGGGACCGCCGTCAAAAACCGCTGGGGCGTCAACCTCGAGGCGGTCGACTGTGCGCGGTGCCACATGCGGGTTCCTCAAATCCGCAAGCCAAGATCCTTCCGCCAGATGCTCTGGGGTGGCGCAATATGCAACCGATGCGGCTGCGAAATGGACAAATGGGGTAGGTCGGTAACAACCTGAGTCTCGAATCGCGTAACTACCGCCAGTCATCCCGCGTCGCCAGCCCCTCATTCATCACCGCGTCGAACTCTGTGTTCTTCTTGATGAAGATCTCGCTGAAGGCGCGATCCTGCCGCAGCAGCACCGCCTGCAGCCGAACTAATTCCAGCAAAGCTAAAAACATGGCCACCAGGGCGCGCTCGCTCTTGCTGTGGCTGAGCAGCTTGCGCAGCGCCACCGGCTTGTCTTCCATGGTGAGGCGCCGGCCCAGGAACTGGATCATCTGCCCCACGGTGACGGCGTCGTCCTGTACGTTGAAGGTGGGCCGTTTGCGGGCCCGCTCAATGATCTCGCGGAAGATGCGCACCAGGTCGGTGGTGTCGGCGGCGATCTCCGGCTCCGCGGCCGCGTCGGCCTTGAACTCCCGCACTCCGGGATTGGTCCAGCTTGCCGCCTCCAGCATCTGTTTCTGCTGCAGCATCTGCGCCGCGCTCTTGAAGCGCTCATGTTCCAGCAGCCGCTCCACCAGCTCGCGGCGCGGATCTTCGGGCACGTCGTCCGGCCCGGTGGGGGTACGCGGCAGCAGCATCTTGCTCTTGATGTGGATGAGCAGCGAGGCCGTGTAGATGAACTCGCCGGCCACGTCCACGTCGGTAGCCTTCAGCTGGTCAACGTAGGTCAAAAACTGCGCCGTGATCCTGGCGATGGGGATGTCGTAGATGTCGATGTCCTGCTTGCGGATCAGGTCGAGCAGAAGGTCGAGCGGACCGTCATACACCTTGCCCACCATCACTTCGAAGGGCGAGAACTCCTGCTCTTCCGCCTTCTTCTCGGTCTTCTTGGGCTTGGCCGCGGGCTTCGCCGGCTCGGGTGGCACAGGTTTCGCCGTCAACACCAGCGGCGGTGCGGAATGCGCAGCATGCCCGCCCGCATCTTCCGCTCCCTGTTCCCTGATCCCTGTTTCCTCCGCCGGCACAGCCGGAGGAGGGTCGCGGTCGGGCTCGGGATCGGGCGTGTCGGGATCGGGATCAGGGTTGGGCTCCGGATCGGGCTCAAGGCCCGGAGGAGGGTCAACCATCGGCGGGCCGCCGGGATCGGGCTCGCGTACCGGCGCCGGTGTAGCTGCAACTTCAACATCGGATTGGGGCCGTTGTTCCATGAACTTCACCTACTGCCGCGCCGGGGCCAGCTTCATCGCTGCGCGCACTTCGGCCATCGTCTGTTCGGCGCGCTGCCGCGCCCGCGCCGACCCGTCTTCCAGAATATTCTCAGCGTCGGCGTTGCTGTAGCGCGCGCGCCTCTCCTGCATCGGCAGCAGGATCTGCACCAGCGAGTCGGCCGCCCAGCCCTTGCACTCGATGCACCCGATGCCCGCCGACCGGCAGCCCTCGTACACCTTGCCCAGCGTCTCCGGCGACGAGAACAGCTTATGCAGGTCGCCTACCGGGCACTTGTCGGGATCGCCGGGGTCGGTGCGCCGCACCCGCGCCGGGTCCGTCACCATCGTCTTCAGCTTCCTGCGTATCTCCGGCTCCGGGTCCGTCAGCATGATGGTGTTCCCGTAGCTCTTCGACATCTTGCGGCCGTCCGTGCCAGGCAGCTTGGGCGAGGGCGTCAGGAGCGCATCCGGCTCGGGCAGCACCTCGCGGCCGTCGAGCTGATAGAAGTGATTGAAGCGTCGCGCCACCTCGCGCGTCAGCTCCACGTGCGCCACCTGGTCCTGCCCCACCGGCACATACTTCGGCTGGTACATCAAAATATCCGCCGCCTGCAGCAGCGGATAGCCCAGAAAGCCATAGGTGGTCAGGTCCTTCCCCACCAGGTTCTCCAACTGCTCCTTATAGGTGGGTACCCGCTCCAGCCAGCCGAGGGAGGTAATCATGCCCAGCAGCAGGTAGAGCTCGGCATGCACCGGGACCTTGCTCTGCACGAAGAGCACGGACCGCTCCGGATCGAGCCCCGCGGCCAGGTAGTCGAGGATCACCTCGCGCGAGTTATCCAGGAAGTTGGTGGTGTCGGCGTAGTCCGTGGTGAGCGCGTGCCAGTCGGCGATGAAGAAGTAGCACTCGTAGGCGTCCTGCATCTTCACCCAGTTGGCCAGGGCGCCCATGTAGTTGCCCAGGTGGAGCTTGCCGGTGGGACGCATCCCGCTGAGAACGCGCGGGCGGGAGATAAGGTTCTGTTCTGCCATCAATGCCTGTCGGATCGAGGATCGGGTTCCATCTCGATTCTAACGGCATGGGCTGCCATGGCCGCCGCGAATCCAGGCCCCTAATGCCCCGGAATCGAGCCTCCGCCCAGTTGATTGAGGGCGCTGAATACCAGCATCAGCGACGGCCGCAGGAACAGCATGATGATGTAGCCACCCACAAAGATCATCAGCAGGTAACTCACCCACATGGGAATCCGGTCGTACGCCTGCACAGCGTTATACGGCAGCAGGTTGCGCAGAATACGGCTTCCGTCCAGCGGCGGAATCGGCAGCAGGTTGAAGAAAAACAGCGACAGGTTGATCAGGATGGCCAGGCTGCACAGGATCGCCGTGGCCTGCAGGCCCGACGCCGCCGGCATGCCCAGAATGCCGCCCCGCAGCGCCGAGATGAACGTCAGGATCACCAGCTCATGGCCGCCCGGAACCGCCACCGCCAGGATCGCCAGCACGATGAACGCCACCGCCACCAGGGCCAGGTTCGAGAGCGGCCCCGCAAACGTCGTCAGGTTGTCGTCGCGCGTGATCTTGCGGAAGTTCCGGGTCATCACCGGCGTGGGCTTGGCCCACCCCACCAGCAGCCCGCTGAAGAACGTGAAACCGATGAACGGCCCGAAGACGATCAGCGCCGGAAACAGCAGCGTTCCGATCGGATCGATGTGATACATGGGGTTCAGCGTCACCCGCCCCTGCAGCCGCGCCGTCTGATCCCCCAGACGCGACGCCATCCACGCATGCGCGCATTCGTGAACGCTCAGCGAAAACAGCAGCAACACGAACTCGAACACCGCGATGACAAAGCTGGTCGCCTGCAAAGTTCTCTCCTGCTTGCGGAAACCTCAGGTTAGCATGCGAACACAGCACCGCCTTTCCGCCTGCCGAGTCCGCCCCGTCCGCTCTTCAGTTCCGCACCGCGGGAAACTCCCCCACCACTTCGCGCTCGGGGATCCGCGACCCCCCATGCACAATCGCATGGCTCCCGATCCGCGCCCCCGCCCCAATCTCCGTGGGCGCCAGGTTCGCCTTGTCGTAGTCGTCCGGGTCGTAGGTGTGCGAGTAGATCCGGGCATACGACCCGATCACCGCGTTCTTCCCGATCGTGATGCCCCCGCGGTCGTGCAGCATGGCTCGCTGCCGCACCACCACCCCATCGGCCAGCCTGGTCTTGTACCCGTAACACAGCTCCACGCCGTGGAAGATCCGCACCCCGCTGCCCATCTCCGCAAAGATATGCCGCCCCAGCATGCACCGGAAGCGCAATCCCAGCCAGTGATTCAGCCCCACCGGCGACCGGTCGAACATCTGCCAGAACCACAGCAGCGGCTTCCTCTTCTCCAGTTGCTCGTGGTCTGCCTCGGGAAAATGCTGCGCCTCCAGCGTCATGTTCTCCGGATCCATCGACAGGCTCAGCACATTCACCGGCAACTCGCTGGTCAGCGTCAGGTTCAGCTTGCCCCCATGCGGGCGCCCCAGGTACATCTGGTACAGCTGGTCGCGCACAATCTCGTTCCGCCGCGCCGGCCCCTGGTGCCGCGTGAACTCGTCGTCCAGAAACGCCAGCCACCGCCGATAGACCTCCTCGGCCTCAGGCGCCGGCCGCGCCACAATCGCCACATTCCCCTGTACCGGATTCGCCATACGCTTTGGACGATAAACCACCCGCCCGAGATTCCCCAGCGATTCCGGCGTGCCACTACCCTTCCGTGCCCCAACCTTGCGATTTTTTTCTGTCGCAAGGGCGGGAGACCACGAATGTCGTTGGCCGGGTGCCCGACCCTTCAGAGCTAACACCGGGTGCGCTCCCCCCTTGCCGCGTTTTTAATCTTCCGGCTAGGTTGGGAGCGAAGCCCACTCACCACGAACCGGCTAATAGCTAAAAGCTAAGAGCTAACAGCTCACTCCGAACCCCACCCACCCCGCGGTTTATCCTTGAAATCAAGGAAGCCCGAGCCATGCCCGAAGACACCGCCCCCTCCGCCGAGACCCAGACCCCGAGCACAATCGCCAGCAAGGTTCCCGCCCCCGCCCCCACCGCCCCGCTCGCCACCATCGCCACCCTCGGCCAGCACGACGGCCAGTCCGTCACCCTCCGCGGATGGCTCTACAACCTCCGCGAGTCCGGCAAGCTCCTCTTCCCCATCTTTCGCGACGGCACCGGCACCGTCCAGGGCGTAGCCCACGTCAAATCCGTCCCCGCGCACGTCTTCGACTCCCTCAAGCACCTCACCCAGGAGTCCTCCGTCATCGTCCAGGGCAAGGTCCGCGCCGACAAGCGCGCCCCCGGCGGCTATGAGCTCGACGTCGAAGACCTGCAAGTCATCCAGCGCGTCCCCGAGTCCGACCCCTACCCCATCTCCCTCAAAGAGCACGGCGTCGACTTCCTCATGGAGCGCCGCCACCTCTGGGTCCGCTCCCCCCGCCAGTCCGCCATCCTCCGCATCCGCGCTGAGATCATGCGCGCGGCGGCAGAATACTTTGACAACAACGGCTTCATCCGCACCGATCCGCCCATCCTCACCCCGGCGGCCTGCGAAGGCACCTCCACCCTCTTCCCCGTCGACTACTTTGGAGACCCCGCCTTCCTCACCCAGTCCGGCCAGCTCTACATCGAGTCAACCGCCCTGGCGTTGGGCAAGGTCTACAGCTTCGGCCCCACCTTCCGCGCCGAAAAATCCAAAACCCGCCGCCACCTCACCGAGTTCTGGATGATCGAGCCCGAAGTCGCCTACTGCGACCTCGACGGCCTCATGGAGCTCGCCGAAAACTTCATCAGCCACATCGTCCAGTCCGTCGTCCGCAACCGCAGGCCTGAGCTCGACGTGATCGGCCGCGACGTCACCAAGCTCGAATCCATCACCCCACCCTTCCCCCGCCTGCGCTACGACGAAGCAGCGAAAATGCTCCAGCAGGCCCACGCCGACGGCCACCTCGAAAACCCCTTTGAGTACGGCAACGACTTCGGCTCCCCCGACGAGACCTGGCTCACCCAGCAGTTCGCGAAACCGGTGATGGTCCACCGCTACCCCGCCGCCGTCAAAGCCTTCTACATGGAGCCCGACCCCGACGACCCCACCTTCGCCCTCTGCCTCGACGTCCTCGCTCCCGAGGGCTACGGCGAAGTCATCGGCGGCTCCCAGCGCGTGGCCAGCTACGAGCTCCTCAAGAGCCGCATCGAAGCCCACAACCTCCCGCTCGAAGCCTTCCAGTGGTACTTAGATTTGAGGAGATACGGCAGCGTCCCCCACGCCGGCTTCGGCATGGGCATCGAGCGCTTAGTAGCCTGGATCTGCGGCCTCGACCACGTAAGAGAGACCATCCCCTTCGCCCGAACGCTGCACAGGATTTATCCGTAAAGGGATTGAGATCTCGCATTCAAGGGCGGGTATGTTCCCGCATAGTAAACTTCGAATGGAAAAAGCCGATGACTCTCCGAAGATAGGGAAGCAATAATGTCATCCAAATCACAAGAGCGACTATGACGACGGTTCGCCCCGCCGATTTGCCGGATTTCCGACAACCACCCGTCGTAGAGACGCTCTTGTCGGCTCAGTTCGACCAGTTGTTGCTTCCGAGAACCGCCCATTTCGGGCTGTACTGGGAGCTGATATACGACCGTTATCCACAGACAGCGGAACAGGGCGA
Organism: Acidobacteria bacterium AB60; assembly: GCA_008682415.1. Lineage (GTDB taxonomy): Bacteria > Acidobacteriota > Terriglobia > Terriglobales > Acidobacteriaceae > Telmatobacter. The sequence continues at coordinate 645,678 of VANK01000002.1, forward strand.
GCTGCCGGCTGTTTTTGAAAAGGAGACAGGTCAGCCAGCTCTTCCAATAGGGATTCAACTCCAGACACTAGACGTTCCGCCGACGCCGCGATTCTGGTTTAACAACGAGAATGGAGCTGAGCTAATCCAAGTTCAACGAGATCGTTTTATAAAGAATTGGCGAAAGATCGGGGAGGCAGACACATATCCTCGCTATGAGCAAGTAAAGGAAGGATTCAACAGAGACTTCGACCAGTTTTCAAGGTTCATTAGGGACCATGATCTCGGGCAAGTGCGGGTCAACCAATGTGAGGTAACTTACATTAACCACATTCCCTCGGGAGAGGGTTGGGAGACACACGCCGATATCAACAGAGTCTTCAACGTTTGGAACCAACCTGAGTCGGAAATCCCAGGCAGGTCGGAGGGAGTGGCAATTAGAGCCAAATTTCCTATCCGTGATGACGAACGCCGATTCTGTGGGCGGCTCCACGTATCGATTCAACCAGTCCAGCGTCTATCCGACAACAGACCAATGTTCGTGATGGAACTTACAGCACGTGGCCAAGTCGCCGATGGAACGCAGTTCTTTGATCTCGGACGCGAGTGGATCGTGAAAACGTTCGCTGCCCTAACTACACCAGAGATGCACAGAATTTGGGGGAGAATCCGATAATGCCAGCCACCGCGGTACAGCCCTTCCGCCGCGCGCGCGCCCTGACTGAAGATGTCTACGCGCCCTCTTGGGAAGTACCTACACTTAATTCGGCAGCCTTCTCACGCACCAAAACTACATTGGTTCCAGCAGGACAGATTCGGCCGAGAATTGTTGTCACCACACCAGATCTACCCGGCTGGATAGCGCCGACAGCGAAAGCTCTTTCAGGGTTACTCAATTTGTCCGAAAACTGGGATTCTTACGGTGGCGCAAGAATCCAAGAAGCAATCGTTGTACGAGCACTGATCCTTCTTACCCAGATTCTCGGCATTAACTCACCGGCGCCATCGGTGGTACCCCTGTCAGATGGTGGAATTCAGCTCGAATGGCATCGCAAACAGCAGGACCTGGAGATTGTTTTTCCCGCGGACGCCCTACCGACTTATTTCTATTGTGACCGCCACTCGGGCATCGAGGACGAGGCCACTGCAACTGAGATAGTAAAGCTGACAAATCTGATAGAAAGCATCTCTTGATCAGCAATGTCACCTACGGTCTGGCAAGACAATGAGTCTATTCCACACAGCGAAATCCTTTTTCGTAGAATTCACCTCAACCACATAGTTCCGGATGAGGACACTGGATTGGCTCGCGTATCTTCGGCTGCCTTTCGAGATCCTGAGATGTCCGTGAACATCGCGTCTACGCTCCTAAGCACCGGAGTCGGAGCCGAAGCATGTATACAGAACTATCCATATCAAAAGCTCGTCGCGCTGACGGCAGGCGATGCTAGGTCTTTCGGTCAGGCAATCTGCCGAGACCCCTTGCCAAGTGATCTTTCCCATGGGATCGTCTACGGGCAGAAGAAGGGGAGAATACCAAATGAAATGCGATTACGCACGGTATGGGAAATTCCTTCAAGCGCACCGCGTTACTCGCTGATAGAGGCGGAAAAGAGAGCGGCAGGACTGCTTTAGGCCGAGGGCAGATGGCCACGTGATCGCGGCCTTCCCGTGATCAACGTCGCGACCATCGATGCTGATCCACCGATCCACCGGACCGGGGAAGCTAATCATCCCGATTCGCATCCCGCCGCGCAAAAATGCTCGCCTGCCTCTACCACGCGACCCGCTTGCCTTTCGCCCGTTCGCAACTCGTTCTCTCCTTCATCCCGTGACCCATCGCGCAACCAACCCGAACCCTCCCCCTAACCTTCCCCGCATGCACCTCGCGCCGCAAGAAACGCGCACGTACTTCGTCACCACCGTCACCGCGCAACGCCGCCGTCTCTTCCAGGTCGCCGCCAACGCCGACCTCCTCCAATCCACCCTGCTCCACTACCACGCCCAAAACCGATTCCTTCTCCACGCCTTCGTCGTCATGCCCGATCACCTCCACGTCCTCCTCACCCCCGCGCCCGCCGTCTCCCTCGAAAAGGCTATGCAGTTCATCAAGGGAGGCTTCTCCTTCCGCCTCAAAAGCCAGCGCGACGTCTGGGAGCGCAGCTTCGACGAGAGCCAGATCCTCTCCGCCCAGAGGTTCCACACCGGCCGCCGCTATATCGAAGACAATCCCGTGCGCTGCGGCCTCGTCTCCGAACCGCAGGCCTACCCCTACTCCTCCGCCACCTGGCCGAACGCTGATCCGATGCCTGTCTATTTACGCTAAGCGGCCGCCAGGCAAGGCCCGCGGCTAAAGCCGCATGCTTCGGGGGGCAGCGTTCAGGGGCATGAACGCCCCTGCTCCCTCCGTCTCAGTGCCGCCAGGGAATGCGCGGTTCACACCCGGAGCACTCAACCCCGTTCACTGGCCGCCGTCTTCGTCGTCGTCGCGGGACAGGGCATCGCGGCCCACCGTGACCCAGCTCCACAGTACGGTGATCGTGCACCCGAGCAGGCCCACCCCGAACATCACTTCCAGAACGTCCTTTACCACCACTTCAATGCGGAGACCCACGGCGCTCCCCCTGGCAGCCGTCCGTCATCCTTGCACCCGAGAATTGCTGCCATGAAATTGGAAGCCGGAAGTGTCCCCCGGGTTACCGCATCCGGGCAGGAATTCCAGCGGGTCCGGACGCCCATTCTGGTGCGCTGGATCACATTGAAAACGTTTCCTTCCTCTCTGTTTACACTACATATGTAGTATCATTTCGCCACGAAGATTTGGCGAAACTTCCCATTTTTGTGATCCCCCTCACCAAAGGCTCGCTCCGTCCGCACCCCGGCAACACCGTCCCCACCCCTCCTACCCCCCCTCCACCCCAAAAAATTTGCCTCCCCCGACACAATCGAGCATCCAACCGACCAGAGCCCTTGGGCGAAGCAGTCAACGGAACTGCTTCCAAACTCTCCTGACCGCTCCCGGCATCTCGGACGCCGCTGAATGAGGAACCGCGCGAAGTCGTTCGCGCGAGATCCGGCCGGCCCTCCGACCATCACACGCCACCCGCAGGGGTAGCTTCTGGCTGCGATCAGCCTTCTGATCCGGCCTCTCCCTGAGGAGATGCCCACCTCCGAGATCGCGACAATCCTGTGCCTTCTGGAGCCTTCGGGTCACGAGGGAGATCTCATGTACTATCCAACCGTTGGGGAACGGGTATGGGTGGAGGACTGCCCGAACGCGTTCCTGGTGATCCAGGTGGACTATACGGCCTGCCTGGCCACGCTTGCTCCGATTACGGACGGGGAGGGGCTGCGCGAAAACGTGCCCTTCCAAACCCTGGTGGACAGCCGCAAGCCTAACTTGAAAGAGGACTTGGATCGGAACGCCATCCAGCACGTTCTGTATTCGTCCCAGCACCGGGTGCAGACGGCGCAGCGGCAGATTGCGGACCTGCGCGAGACCATCTACGAGACCATGGAGATGATCCGGCAATCGGGGTCGCTGCTGGCCACAAGCGACCAACTGATCGAGCGGGTAACGCCGCTGAACGACGGGCGCCTCCCGCGCCAGCCGGCTCTCCCCAAGTCAGATGATTGAGGGCCTTCGGCGGCGCGGTGTTCCGGGCTAAGCGCCGGGAGGCAGGCGGTAAAGGGTGCAGCGGTCGTGGGTCACCTGGAACGCGTCCGAGGCGGCGTCTTCGGGCGTGAAGGCGATCTCCTCGTCGGCCAGGAGCTGGAAGCCGGCGCCGCGGACAAGCGCATCGTGTTCGGGGTGAACGCAGATCAGGTCGATGGGGGTAGTGCGGCGGCGGGCGGCGGCGGCCAGCCCCTCCAGCAGCCTGGTCATCACCTCCGCGCCAAAAGAGTTGAAAAGAAAGAGCAAAACAGGCCCGTCGGGGAGGCGGAGCTGCATCACGTCGCCCACCTGGAGGGTGACGTTGGAGCAGGCGCGCGGGGTGCTCAGCCAGGTGGCGAGGTTGCTGCGGGCGATGCGGGCTAGCTTCGGGCTGAGCTCGATGCCGGTGACCTTCCGGAAGGGATAGCCGGCCGCCATCATGACCACGCGGCCCTTGCCGGAGCCGAGGTCGATCAAGGTGTAGTTGCTGAGAGCTGAGGGCCGAGGGCCAAGGGCCGGGGAGGCGCCCAGGGTCTGCTGCCAGCGGGCCAGGGCCCGGTGGAAGAGCGAGGGTGCGGTGGCGTAGTAGCCCTCGCTGGCGGTGTCGTGGGGGTGGCCGGTGCGGAGCTTGTCGGCATAGAACAGGCCGCTGGTGTCCACGTGGTGCTCGCGGTCGAAGGGGTGAATCTCAGGGTCGGGGCGAGCGGCGGCTGAGGAGCGGCGCAGGTCGCGAAGGAAGGCGCGCACGGCTCCCGCGAAGGTGCGGTCGCCGAACCACTGGCGGCGGGGGGAGAGGGTTTGCACTGATCTCGAGAGTAGCAAAAGACGAGGGCCTAGAGGCGAGAGACGAGAGACGGGGGCGGCGGCGGAGAGCCGCCGCCCCTTGAGGCGTGGGTTAGAAGTCCAGCTTCATGCCGAGCTGGATCTGGCGCTGGCTGTAGACGAAGTTGGAGTCGGCGTTGGTGATGGCGCCGAAGCCGGACTGGGCGGTGAGACCGGTTCCCTTGTTGAGGGGATTGAACTTGAGGTTGCCGCCGGAGATGGTGTAGGCCGTCGAGTTGACCCCGGTGACGTTGACGTAGTTGAGCAGGTTGAAGCCTTCGGCCACCAGTTCGAGGTTGGTGCGTTCGGTGAGCCGGACGTCCTTCTGGATGCGGCTGTCGAAGACGAAGGTGGCGGGCTGGCGGACGCTGTTGCGGCCTGTCTGGACGAGCCAGTTGGAGGTGCCGGAGCCGTTGATGCCGGAGCCGGCGGCGCCGGTAATCGTGCCGCTGACGCTGGCGGAGTAGGGCAGGCCGGTTTGCGCCTGGATGACGGGATTCAGGTGCCATCCGTCGGCCACGTAGCGCTTCCAGCCGGAGCCGGCCACCGGGTAGCTGAGCAGCGCCCAGGCCACGAAACGGCGGGGGACGTTGAAGCTGGAGTTGCCGTAGTTGGCGCGGGGGCTGCCGTTCGGGTCCCACCAGTTGTTGGTGCTGGGCGAGGTGCTCTCGTTCTGGTTGTAGTCGAGGGCGTGCGACCAGGTGAAGTTGGCGTCGAACTGGGCGTACTTGTTGCCCCGGTTCTGCAGGTCGATGGCCAGGCCGTTGTAGTTGGAGTTGATGTTGCTGGCGACCTCGGTGATGGAGCCGTAGTGCGGATTGACGTACGGCTTGACGTAGTAGGCCGTAGGGATCGCCGTGCCGCAGGCGAGCGGGCCGCAGTTGGCTCCGGTGGCGCTGCCGGTGCTGTCGGTGATGGTGAGTGTGGCGGTCTTCCTGGTGGTGGGATCGAGGTTGATGTTGAGGAAGTTGGGCAGCTTGCGGGCGAGGGCGCTGAGGGCGTCGACGGAGAGGTAGGTGCCGCGCAGGATCTCGCGCTGGATGCTCAGGTCGAACTCATGCACGTAGGGATTGCCGAAGTTTTTGGCGAAGTAGTCGATGCTGGGAGTCGAGTAGCTGCCGTTGTTGGCGATGACCTGGGGGAAGGCTGGGGCGGTGGCGCCGACCTGGGTGCCGAAGACGCTGGGGATGGTGTATTGGCCCCTGGGGCTGCCGCTGGCCTCATAGGTATTGAGGATGACTCCATTGAGGTTGCGGCCGTAGTAGAGACCGTAGCCGGTGCGGAAGACGGTCTTGCCGTTGCCGAGGGGGTCCCAGGAGAGGCCGAGGCGGGGGCCAAAGGCTGTGTTGTCGCTGGGCTGGTTGCCGATCTGGGCACGGGAGTCGGGGAAGGGCCCGATACCGTTAACGGCCGTAGTGAGCAGCGAACCGGAGATGAGGGACGGGAACGGCGGCGGGACGTGCTCGTAGTCGTAACGCAGGCCGATGTTGAGGGTCAGGCGGGGGGTGAACTTCCAGTCGTCCTGGACGAAGGCGCCGTAGTCGATGGTGGAGATGGAGAACTTCTGGGTGCCGAGGCCCTCGGTGAAGCCGAAGTAGCAGGGGTAGGCCTTGCCGTTGGTGGTGAGGCCTGTCTGGGACTGGGCGTTGTCGCAGGTGCCGGTGGGCTTGAGGATATCGGCGAAGAAGTCAGAGAAGTAGGTGTAGGTGTAGACGCCGTTCGACTCGAAGAGATTGTTGACGAGGTCGCTGTTGCGCAGGATATCGAAGCCGAACCTCAGGCTGTGATTGCGCCAGGTGAGGTTGGCGGTGTCGCCCACCTGGTCTTTCCACTCGGCGGGGTAGGCGTAACGGAAGGAGTAGTACGGCATTCCAGCGGTGAAGCCGTTGTTGCTGGCGCCTCCGTAGATCATGAGCTGGACGGGCGTGCCGGTGGTGTTGTTGAGGTAGGTGTTGGTGAAAGAGGAGTGGGGCTGCTGGCCCTCGTCGTTGAGCTCGCGGCCGTATTGAAACCGCAGTTCGTTGGAGAGGTTGGCAGTGATGAAGCTGTCGAGCTTGGCCATGCCGTAGTCGAGCTTGACGTAGTCGGTGCCGAAGGTATCGATGGCGTAGTTGTTGGAGGTCTGGGTCTGGACGCCGCCGGGCGAGTCCCAGCGCAGGCGGTGATAGAGGAAGCTGGCGTGCTGCTTCTGGTTGATCTGCCAGTCGAGCTTGGGGGTGTTGAGGACCTCGTCACCTGTGCGCGGGGTGGTGCCGAGGTCGTCGAGGAGACCGGGGCCGGAGAGGCCGGTAAGGGAGGAGACGGCTTTGCCGTAGAGGAGCTGGTCATAGTGAGCGGCCGCAGCGGCGTAGTTGCCGGCGTAGACGCGCTGGGCGAGGGCGCAGGCGTTGATGTCGCCAGCGCTGGTGCTGCCGGCGAGGTTGGCGCTTACGGTGGTGGAGGTGACGCCGTTGGTGGTGGAGGTAGTGGTCTTGGTGCCGCAGACGGCGCCGGCGGGGAGAGCCAGGTCAGCGAACTGGTTGAAGAAGGCGCTCGGCGACGCCGGCTTGGCGACGCCCGGGAAGTTTCGCCGGTACTGGTCGTAGCCGTAGAACCAGAAGAGCTTGTTCTGGATGAGCGCGCCGCCTGCGCCGAAGCCCCAGCGCTTGCGCCAGTCCTTGGGCTTGAAGGGAACGCCGGTCACGATGGAGGGAGCGCCGCCGCCGGCCGGCTCGGTAACGCTGGTGAACGTAGTAAACGGATTGAAGGTGCCCCAGTCGTTGTCGCGGTCGAGGAAGTAGGCCTGGCCGTGGAGGCTGTTGGTGCCGCTCTTGGTGACGGAGTTGATGACCCCGCCGACGGCGCGGCCGTACTCGGCGGAGTAGACGCCGGTGTTGACCTGGAACTCGGCGATACCGATCTGGGAGGTGGAGTAGCCCTCGCGGGTGCGGCCGCGTTCCTCAGAGAAGAAGGCCTGGTTGTCGTCGGCGCCATCGATCTCGATGTTGTTCATGAGCGGGCTGATGCCGCGGAAGGCGATGAGGCCGAAGCCGTTGGCGTCAGACACGGCGGCAGGGGTGAGCAGGGCGAGATCGGACCAGCGGCCGCCGTTGAGAGGGAGGTTGACGATCTCTTTGGCGGTGATGGTCTCCGAGACTTCAGGCGAGGTGAACTGGAGGACGGGGGCATCGCCGGAGACCTCAACGGACTCGACGGCCGTTCCGGTCTGGAGGACGGGGTGGAGCTCGGTGAGGGAGCCGACGGTGACGGCGACGGCTGCGGCCTTGTACTCGCCAAAGCCCGAGGCCTTGATGGAGACGGTGTAGGCGCCGGGTGCGAGCTGGGGCGATTTGAAGTACCCGCTGTCATTGGTGATGAGGGCGACGTCGGCGCCTGTGCCGGTGTTGTGGATGGTGACGGCGGCACCAGAGATGACGGCGCCGGAGGCGTCGAGAACGGTGGCGGCGACGGCGCCTTCCGTGGTGCTCTGGGCATGGAGCGAAGGCGAGGTGCAGCAAAGCGCGGCGAGCAGCGCTGGAAATAACCAGGCTCGAAGAGTGCGGACGAAGGACTTCATGGATGGCTCTCCTGAAAACGAACGGCTTACGGCTGCGGTATCTCGCCCTGTCCGGTGCTGGTGCGGGCCCCTGGACGGGATTGCCTGGGCGGAGACGCCTTTTTGAGGCAGGCTGGGGGCGCCCGCCGGTTGTAATGAAAAAACGGGCAGGGTGGGACAGACTGCACCGCTGCAGGGACGAAGCCCCGGGATCAGGGTTTCAAGAGTGGTTTACGGGGGTGTGAACGGTGTGCAAATGGGATGTTAAGGCAACAGAGGCGGCTGGGAGTTGAGGGCCAAGGCACAGGGAGGGGCGATGAGGACGTACGTGGCGTTGCTGCGCGCGGTGAATGTGGGCGGGTACGGGAAGCTGGCGATGGCCGACTTCCGTGAGGTGATGAAGAAGCTTGGGTACCGGAACGGGGAGACCTATATCCAGAGCGGGAACGCGGTCTTTGATGCGGACGGGTCAAAAGCGACTGTGGCGGGGGAGCTGGAGGCGGCTTTGGAGAGGCATACCGGCGCGCCGGTGGGGGTAATTCTGCGGACGCGCGAGGAGCTGGGCCGGGTGATCGCGGGAAATCCGTTTGCGGCCGAGGCGGCGGCGGACGGGAGCAAGGTGCACGTGGCGTTTCTGGCCGGGCAGGCGCTGCCGACCGCTAAGCCGGCGCTGGAGGCGATCGTGCAGAAGTATCCGGCGCGGCGCGATCGCTACCATCTAGCGGGGGATGCGATCTATTTCCACTTTCCCGATGGGGCAGGGGAGACCAAGTTCACCGGAAAGGCGCTGGAGAAGGCGATCGGGGCGATGGGGACGGGGCGCAACTGGAACACGGTGTTGAAGTTGTTTGCGATGACGGAGAGAAGCGGTGAGCCAGTGAAGCAGTGAAGGAGTGAAGGGGTGAAAGAGCGGCGGCGGGGCCGCGCCCTGCTGAGGAGAACAAAAGGCGAAGATTAGCGTATGATCGGCGCATGGGCTCGGAGCGGTCGTCGACGGTGAGGCATATGCGGGAGGGGCGAATCTGCGCTCTGTGCAAGGAGCCGCTGCCGCCGCCGCACACGATTGGGGAGCGGCTGTGCGTGGCGTGCCGGCGGGAGCGCAAGCGGCATCGGGTGTACCTGTCGTTTGCGCGGGTGGATGGCTGGTGCTGTCAGTTTCTGGAGGAAGACCTCAAGACGCCGCTGCCGAAGGCACTCAGGTTTCGCAGCCAGCAGAAGGTTCGGGAGCTGGCGGAGCGGGGCGGGTGCGCGCTGACGCTGGAGACGCTGCAGGCGCTGAACCATGGGCTGGAGACGGGGCGGGGCGGGGTGTGGCTGGAGTTGAGCGAGGAGCAGTACCGGAGGCTGAAGGGGTGAGGAAGGCGGTGATCGAGTGAATAGGGGAAGAAGTGAAGGGAGAGTCGTGGCGAGTTTGGTGAATGACGATCTACTGCTTTGGTCTCTCCATATCGTCGAGGCGCTGCTCCACTAACGCGACGCGGTCTTCCAGGCTGGAGATGCGAGGCGGGGTGGGCTTCATGGTGGCTTCGATACGCTGCCCCCACTTGCGGAAATCGGTCAGGAGGGTGGTTTCCATGTCGCGGGTGCGCTCGTCGGTGTACTCGCGTTCCTGCTGGAAACGGGTCTCAATATGCTCCGTAAGCTGCTTGAACTGTTCCCTGGTTTCGTCGTCCATCGTTCTTTCCTCTGTCTATTGTACGCCGCACGCAATTCCGGAGCGGGCAAGGTTTCGCGCACATCGCAGGGGCAGGGGGGAGCTGCAATCGCTGGAGATGCGAAGGCCCTCCGGTCGTGCTGGAGGGCCTTCAGGTTGTACTGCTGATCCATCCTACGCTTGCACAGTCCGCGCAGGCTTGGACCCCCATAGCCCGTAGTAGGCGATGAAGAGGTAACACACGATCGCGACCACGAACGAGTGCTTGAATGCTGTTGTCTCGGCGAGGTTTTGTACGCTGATGCTGAAGTCCTGGATCTTTCCAAGGATCGGCCCGACTATGGCGCCGCCCACCACTCCCGACATGATCAGACCAGAACCTTTGCTGGTGAGCGGTCCGAGGCCTTTAGTACCGAGGGCGAAGATGTTCGGAAACATAATGGAATTGAAGAACCCAGCCAGGATGATGCTCCAGACTGCCACCTGTCCCGTGGTGGCTATCGAGATAAGCACCACGGCGGCAGCGGCCACGCCAAAGATCGCCAGCAGGCGATTGGGGTTGAAGATGCTGAGCAACCAAGAGCCGAGGAGCCGGCCAACGAGCGCGCCGCCCCAGTAGAACGTGCTCACCAGGGCCGCAGCTTTTGCCGCAGTGTAGGCGCCGATGTCGGGCATCGTGAAGTACTTCACCATGTTTGTTCCCAAGCCGACTTCAACACCGACGTAGCAGAAGATTGCGACAGCAGCTAGGACGGTATGGCGAAATCCCCATATGCTTCGGTCCAAAACGGGGTCGCCCTCCTTGCCGGCTCGGAACTCGCGAGTTGCCTGCAGAGAGGGAAGCTTGGCAAAGGCGACAGCGAGGGCCAAAATCACAAGTGCCGCGGTGAAGAAGAGATAGGGCTTTTGTACCGCCGAAGCCATTTGGACCTGGTAGGCGTGATGTGCATCGGGTGTAAGACTCTTAACCTCCTCAGGCGTGAGCACCTTGGCCAGGATGAACTTGCCGGCAACATTCCCTGATAAGGCGGCGCCTACGGAGTTGAAAGCCTGCGCTAAGGTAAGGCGAGCTGGCGCGGAGTGTTCCGGTCCAAGTACAGCCACATATGGATTGGCTGAGGTCTGTAGAGCTGCAATCCCGGCCGCGAGGACGAGGATGGCTGTGAGGAAGAGCACATACACAAGCGTCGACGATGCGGGGATGAACAGCACGGTACCCACCGCCATTGTGAAAAGCGAGATGATCATCGTGCGCTTGTACCCGACCGAATTGATTAGCCGCGCGGTGGGTGTGGCGAATAGTAGATAGGCCACGAAGAAGGCAGCGTTGATCAGGTTGGCCTGGAAATTATCCGTGTCGAAGGCCGCTTGGACTAGCGGAGCGAGGAATGTATTCAGGGTTGTTAGAAACCCGAATACAAAGAACAGGATCGAGACGATAATGAACGGGCCAACATAGCTCGGCGTGGCCGTGTTCTGTGATGTCGAAGATGTCGCCATTGAGGTGGTTCCCCCGAAGTTCTGCAAAGGTCGCCCTGGTAAGGGCGCCACGCTCCCAGTGGAGCGGGTAGTGCTGGTTAGACCGAAAGCGCAGACCGCGGGTTGCCGGCCCGGCTCCGGAGTCCCACGACCCGGATGTGCTTCGTGGGGCGGAGGCTCAAATAGAGCAGGCTCTTCTGTGACGGAGACTGCCGATTTGCTGCACCCAACACTATACGGAAAACCGCCTGTTTGGGAAGGGCGCTCAGCGCTTTTGCGGGTGGGGAATGGAGCGGGCGAGGGCGATTTCGGCTATTCTCAACTTTCAACAGGGAGACTGATTTGGCGACAAATACGCTCACCGGAGCCCGTCTGAACAAGGTTCTTGCCGCGCTGGAAGCCAACTGGCAGGCCGAGATGGAGGGGTACTACACCTACCAGGCGCTGGCTGATCGCGACGTGGAGCCGGTGCGCGCGCATGTGCTGCGGCACCTGGCGGCGGCGGAGCAGGAGCATGCGGACATGTGGGCCGGCCGGATCAAGGAGCTGGGCGGGCCGGAACCGGTCTATAAGGGATCGCCGCATGGGGACGCGGACTCGCTGGCGAACCGCGCCGGGGGCGTGCGCATGGCGCTGCGGCGGCTCGAGATCGAAGAGAGCCGGCATATCGCCAACTATGGGCAGCAGTTAAAGGACCTGGGCGACGAGGCGTCGATCGAGATCCTGAACCACGTGATCGAGGACGAGCGCGATCATCACAAGGAGCTGGGGTCGCTGCTGCGCGGGCATTATGCGCCCCCGGCGGGCGCTCCCAAGGTGAACCCTAAAGAGGTGCTGGACGAGCTGCTGGCCAAGCGCAATGAGGGGCGGAAGCAGGCCGGGAGCTGGATCGGCGACGCCATTTACGGGGTCAACGACGGGCTAGGGGCAATCTTCGGGATCGTGTCGGGTGTGTCGGGGGCGACGGCGGGCGAGGCCAAGTATGTGCTGCTGGCCGGGCTGTCGGGAATGATCGCGTCGGCGCTTTCGATGGGATCGGGCGCCTACCTGGCGGCCAAGAGCGAGCGCGAGATCTACGAAGCGGAGCTGGCGCGGGAGCGGGATGCGATCCGGATGAATCCCGCGGAGGCACGGGAGCTGCTGGCGCTCTATTACCAGGTGAAGGGGTTGCCGGAGGAGGACGCGTTCCACGTTGTCGACCACATCGCGCGCGATCCCGACCAGATGCTGCGGGCCCTCTCCAGCGAGCGGCTGGGGTCCAGCGAGGAGGCGCTGTCGAACCCAATGGTTTCGGCGACCTCGGGGGCGTTGTCGACGGCGGTGGGAGCCATCATCCCGGTGATTCCGTTCTTCTTTATGCAGGGGCTCTCGGCGGTGATTGCGGCGGCGATCGTGTCGCTTGTGGCGCATTTTGCGGTGGGCGCGGCCAAGAGCCTGATCACGGTGCGGTCGTGGTGGTCGTCGGGGCTGGAGATGACGGTGGTGGGGGCCGTGGAGGGCGCGGTCACCTACGGCATCGGCGTGCTGCTGGGCGCGGGGGGCGTGTAATGGCGGGCTTTGTTCCGCTGGGCGATGCGTCGCGGCGATCGCAGGCCTTTCCCGTGGTGACGACGTTGATTGTGGCGCTGAACGCCTACGTGTTCTTCAAGGAACTGGTGTACGGCGACCGGTTTGTCTTTTACTGGTCCACCATTCCTGTCTACATCGTGCACGGGCAGCGGTGGTACACGCTGGTGACCTCCATGTTCATGCACGGCGGCTGGATGCACATCATTGGGAACATGGTGTACCTGTGGGCCTTCGGGCGGGAGATCGAAGACGCCATGGGTGGGTTCCGCTTCGCCGTGTTTTATCTGTTCGGCGGGATTGTGGCGATGCTGGCGCAGATCATGGGCGATCCGCTTTCGCGGGTGCCGAGCCTGGGAGCCAGCGGAGCCATCGCGGCGGTGATGGGGGCTTTCCTGGTGACGTATCCGCGGGATCGCATCAAGGCGGTGGTGTTTATCTTCATCTTCTTCCGCGTGACGCTGATTCCCGCGGCGCTGCTGATCGGGTTCTGGTTCCTGATCCAGGTGTTCCATGTGGGCGTGGTGACTAACGCGCGGATGGGGGGCGTGGCGTACCTGGCGCACGTTGGCGGATTTCTGTTCGGGGTGGTGATGGCGCGGCTGTTCGAGGATCCGCGAAGGATCGCGGCGCGGCGCGAGTGGTACGCCAACTGGCAGCGGTGAAGCGGTGACGCAGTGAGAAGGTGAAGAAGTGAAAAGTGAAGAAGTGAAAAAGTGAAAAAGTGAAAAAGTGATTGATCATACCCGGCTCTTGCCCATTCACGGCCTTCACGTGATCACCCGCTCTTCACTTCTTCACTTTTTCACCTTTTCACTCCTTCACTCGCTCTCCAGTACTCTGTCCACTGATCACTGCCCACTGTAAACTGTATCCATCATGGAAGAGTTCAGCCGGATTCAGCGCCTGCCCCCCTACGTCTTCAACATCACCGGGGAGATGAAGGTGGCCGCGCGCCGCCGCGGGGAAGACATCATCGACTTCGGGATGGGCAATCCCGATGGCGCCACGCCCAAGCACATCGTGGACAAGATGATTGAAGCGGCGCAGAAGCCGGTGACGCATCGCTACTCGGTCTCGAAGGGGCTGCCCAGGCTGCGCCGGGCGATCACGAATTGGTATAAATCGCGCTACGACGTGGACCTCGACCCGGACACCGAGGCCATCGTCACGATCGGGTCGAAGGAGGGCATCGCCCACCTGTGCCTGGCGATTCTGGACTCGCGCGACACGGTGCTGGTGCCGAATCCGAGCTATCCGATTCATATCTACGGACCGGTGATCGCGGGGGCACACGTGGTGAGCGTGCCGATCGTGGACCGCGAGCAGTTCCTGGCGCAACTGGAGGACCTGATCCCGCGCATGGTGCCGCGGCCGAAGGCTCTGATCGTCAACTTCCCCTCCAACCCGACGACCGAGTGCGTGGAGCTGCCGTTTCTGGCGCGGCTGGTGGAGTTGGCCCGCGAGCACGGGTTCTACCTCATCCACGACCTGGCTTACGCCGATATCGCCTTCGACGGCTACAAGCCGCCCAGCGTGCTGGAGGTGCCGGGCGCGAAGGATGTGGCGGTGGAGTTCTTCACGCTCTCCAAGAGCTACAACATGCCGGGATGGCGCGTGGGCTTCATGGTGGGCAACAAGAAGCTGGTGGGCGCGCTGGCGCGTCTGAAGAGCTACTTCGACTACGGAACGTTTACGCCCATCCAGGTGGCGTCGATTCTGGCCCTCGAAGGCCCACAGGAGTGCGTCGCGGAGATCTGCGAGATCTACCGCTGCCGCCGCAACGTCCTGGTCGAAGGCCTGAACAAGCTGGGCTGGCCGGTGGCGCTGCCCAAGGCGACGATGTTCGTCTGGGCCCAGATCCCGGAGCAATACCGGCACCTCCGATCGCTGGAGTTCAGCAAGCTGTTGCTGACGGATGCCAAGACCGCGGTGAGCCCCGGCATCGGCTTCGGCGACTACGGCGATGGGCATGTGCGGTTCTCGCTGATTGAGAACGAGGAGCGGACACGGCAGGCGCTACGGGGGATTAAGGCGATGTTCGCGAAGGCGCCGGTAGCGAAGGGGCTGGTGACGGTTTAGGGCTTCAACGGATATAGAACTCGAGACGATGTCGATCATTGGGCACGATGTTGAAATCGTCGAGCGATCTCCTAACCGGGTTGTGGTTGAGGTGACGCCCTCAATTCCAATCGTCGTGCTGTTCAGTGCGTCGGCCCTTCTGGCGCTCATTCTGACTATCACGGCTCCAACAAGGGCGGCGAATAACTACTGGATCTCTGCGGCCGCAATGGTCTTCTTCGCCTCCTTCGCTATAAGTGGTTCCATTCGGTCCACATTCGCAGCTGATCGCCGAGCGCGGGAATTGATGGTCACGCGGAAGATCCTGTTCTGGACCTACACCAGCAGCTATGTTTCGGGTTCTATCGATCGGGTCTTCGTTCGGGAAACCCAGAAAGGCAGCGCCCTTCGATTGCGACTGAAATCAGGCCGCGTTCGGCGACTTACCCTCTGGCACGACTTCCGATCGGCGCGCCTCGAAGGAGCCGCTGTTGCCCTGAATGAGATGCTCCGCCATAGAACCGAATCCAAGAGTCCTGAAGTGACGACGTGACCCCGGGCCGCCGGATGAACCCGCATGCCTGTGATCCGGAACACTTGCCGCCCAGTCCCGGCTGCACTACCTTGCTGCAATGCCACCATCCAGCTTGAAGTCACAAATTGTGACTTCGAGCCTTCACATCGCAGCCGAAGTTGTCGAACAGCGCATCCTGTCGCTTCGCGGGCAGAAGGTGATGATCGACTCGGATCTTGCCGAGCTCTACGGCGTCGAAACTAAGGTTCTGAACCAGGCCGTAAAGCGCAATAGCGAGCGCTTCCCACCCGACTTCATGTTTCAACTTACCCCGGAAGAAGCCGAAGAGCTCAGGGAATATCTGGGGCCCTCAAGTTTGAGGTCACAAATTGTGACCTCAAAAGATCCCCGTGGCGGGCGGCGCTATCTTCCTCTGGCTTTTACCGAGCAGGGTGTCGCCATGCTCTCCAGCGTGCTGCGAAGCCCGCGTGCCGTGCAGGTGAATATCGCGATTATGAGGGCCTTTGTGAAGCTGAGGGAACTGCTGGCCTCCCATCGCGACCTGGCGAAGCGGCTGGACGAGATGGAGGGCAAGTACGACGGCCACTTCAAGGTCGTCTTCGACGCAATTCGCAAGCTGACGGTTCCTGCCGAGAGGCCGCGCCGGCGAATCGGGTTTGTGGGGCCAGGAGATGAAAAGGCGGTTTGATCAGGCGGCGAGACCTTGATGGCGCGTGCCAGCATCAACCGGCGAGTGATTGCGGGGATCCTACTGAGAGCCTGTGGAAATACAGGCCGGAGTGTGGGTAAGTGAGTCTAACTTCGGGCTGTTTTTCGAGCTAAGTCAACCGATATTGCAACGTTACCAGGGCATAAATCGCAGTTATTTGCGGTGGAGAAGCAAGGTTGCACTACTTATGGTGATATCCACAGATTTACCGGACTTTTACACTTGCTTCCACAGATCGACCAGGAGCATAGTCCCGTCAGTTGGTAGCGACGTAGCGAATCGGAAGTGAACATTTCCTGCCACGCAGGAAGGTGGAAGGTTCGGTTAACGACGGGGAATCGCCCGAAGCGCAAGCCGAGGGAGTGAAGAACCGAAGGAGATCGAAGAGCTTTTATCCTCCGCACGGCGGGACGATGCAAAGTTCGGTTACGCAGGGGTCGCAAGTCCACTTGGGCAAGCGTGAACAAACGGCGGGAGCCGGGGAACGCGTCGGCAGCGCAAGCTGAAGGCGAAGGAACCGGAAGAAGCCGGGAGTGAATCGTCGGCTCAGGGAGAAGCAAGGCAAAGGTTCCGGCAGGAGAGTGTACAAGGCGCAAGCTGAGTACGCGATTCAAGCGGGAGCCGAACCGAGCGGAACCGGCCGGGTAGAAGATCTCGCCCTCAACGGATGCGGGTCGTCGCCGCAAGGCGAAGGCAGGCAGACGGTAAGGCGGGGTAAGAAACGCGGACGGAGACAGTGGCAGCTGCAGAACTCCGGTAATACGCAGGCGGCGACGGCCGCGTGTGAGAGCCGGGCGAATGCAGAAGAGCCGGTCACCCGCTGGACGGGAAAGGCGCCGGTCAGAGGGCGCAGGGCTGGAAGGCGGTTCACGCCGTCGACGAGCCAGGCGAACGAAGACGGGAGGCTGGAAGCGTTCAGCAGCAGGACGGACCCGGGCAAAGCTGAAGATTCATCGTCGAGTCATTGCCGGATGGTGTTTGGTTCGAAGAGTTACGAAGCGCCCGAGAGAGCGCCAGAGGCCGCAAGGCTTTTGGCGCTCTCGAATTTTTTGAGCTGCGTTCGCCTGGGGCTTAGTGCATGGCCTCGGCGCCCGGACCCTGACCGGGACGATTCTTGCTGAGCAGGAAGGCGAGCAGCACCAGTCCGACGGACATCCAGGAGAGCTCGATGTAGACGTCCTGATATCCCTGCATGGCGGCCTGCTGGTTGAGCTGGTTGTAGAGGGAGCCGAGCGCCAGGCCCGCGCTGTTGGCGGATCCCGCGGAGCCGCCCAGAAATCCCTGCAAGGCGTTCAGGTGGCTCTGGTACCCGAGCATGCCGGGTTGCATGGCCGATTGCAGGTGCTGCTGGTGCCACATGGAGCGGCTGGTGACCTGAGCGTTCGTGAGCGCGATCAGGATGCTGCCGCCGATGTTACGGGCAAAGTTGATGAGGCCGGCGACCTGATTGCTTTCTTCCTTGGGCAGGTCCACGTAGGCCGCGTTAGTGATCGAGATGAAGCAGAACGGCAGCGGCAGCATCTGGATGACACGCAGCCAGGAGGCCTGGCTGAAGCTCATCTGCAGCGTGGTCACCTGCGCCGCGTAGCGGAAGGTGAAGGTAAACAGGATGAATCCGCACACCGCCAGGGTGCGGGCGGAGATCTTGCCGGTGGCCCAGCCGGCCAGGGGCATCATGATGACCAGAGCAATGCCGCCCGCGGTGAGGGCCATGCCGGCAGTCGTAGCGGTGTAGCCCAGCAACGCCTGCATGAACTGCGGCTGCAGCACGGTGTTCGCGTTGAGCACGCCGCCTACGAGCATCATCAGGAAGCAACAGATGGCGAAGTTCTTATAGCGGAAGAGGCGCAGGTTGATGATGGGCTTGTCGGTGTGCAACTCCCACAGCACCAGCGCGACCATGCCGCCGACGAAGAGGAAGGCGAAGAAGCGGATGAAGTCGGACGCGAACCAGTCGTTCTCTTCGCCCTTGTCGAGCATGATCTGCATGCCACCCATGGCGATTGAGAGAAATGCGAGACCCAGGAAGTCCATGTTGAACAGGCGCTTGCGATCCGGCTTGATCCACGGCGGATCGTCGACGAGCCGGGTGACCAGGATGAAGGCGAGCAAGCCCACCGGGATGTTGATGAAGAAGATCCAGCGCCAGGAGAAGTTGTCGGTGATCCAGCCGCCCAGGGTCGGCCCGATGGACGGCGCGAGCACGGCGACAAGGCCGTAGAGCGCGAAGGCCTGGCCGCGCTTGTGGGGTTCGAAAGAGTCGGCCATGATGGCCTGGGCCATAGGTTGCAGGCCGCCCCCGCCGGCTCCCTGCAGGACCCGGAAGAGCAGGAGCATGGGCAGGGTGGGCGCGGCTCCGCAGAGGAAGCTCGAGATGGTGAAGATGACGATGCAGAAGAGGAAGAAGTTTTTGCGGCCCATCACACTGGAGGCCCAGGCGCCCAGCGGCAACACGATGGCATTTGAAACCAGATAGCTGGTGAGCACCCAAGTGCCCTGGTCGGTGCTGGCGCCCAGGCTCCCAGAGATGTGGGGCAGGGCCACGTTGGCGATGGAGGTATCGAGCACCTCCATGAACGCGGCCAGCGCGACGGTGGCGGCGATCAGCCAGGGATTGGTCCTCGGCACCCAGCGCGTCTGGGTGGCGGTCTGTGCGCCTGCGCCGGTGGCGGGTGCTGGGGAGGTGGATGAAGCTGCAGACAAGGGGATCTCCTTACAAAGATCGAGTCGCTCGGATTGCTGTGATGCAGCTCAGCCGACGGGAAGGCGGCGTGCGCGACAGAAACGCGTGTTTCTGCCCTGGTTTTTAGATTCAGGAGGGGGGCGTTGGGTTCATGACCCTCAGAAGGAGGCTGTTTCGGGTTGCGCATCGTGAACCGCGGGCATTCTCCAGCCGATCAGGGCGATGATAAGGGCCACCGCCTGCATGACCAGGATGAAGGCCACGCAGGCGCGCCATCTTCCCAAGTTCCAGAAGAGACCGGGAACGCTGCCGGCGGCGGTGCCGCCCAGGTAGTAGCAGGTGAGGTAAAAGCCGGCGGCGGTGACGCGGGCCTCGGGCGGGGAGGCGACCCGCAAGTGGCTCTGTGACGCGGTCTGGGCAACGAAGACGCCCGAAGACAGCATGGTGAGGCCGACGATCACCAGAGGCAGAGAGGGGGCTAGGGTCAGCACCACGCCGATCATGGAAAAGACGATGGCGCCGGCGATCCCGGCGCGGAGGCCGAAGAAGCCGATGAGGAATCCGCCCGTGGGGGTGACGACCAGGCCCACAAGATAGACCACGAACAGCGAGCTCAGGACCGTGGTCGAGAGCGAAAACGGCGGCGCGCTCAGATGAAAGGTGATCCAGGTAAAGACACCGACCAGCGAAAAGAGCACATTGAAGCCGACCGCGAAGGTGGCTACCAGGCGGCGACTGCGGAGAAGTTCCTGGAGCTGGTACGGGAACCGCGGGAGGGCACCGGGAGAGCTGGAAGGCGCGGGACGTCCGTGGCCTTTGGGAAGCCACGCGGCGACCGCAGCCGCTCCTGCCAGTCCGAAGAGGCCGATGGCAACAAAGCTGGCGCGCCAGCTGAAGGAATCGGCGAGGATGCCGCTGGTGAGCCGGCCCAGGAATCCGCCCAGCGCGGTGCCGCTGACGTAGAAGCTCATCACCAGGGCCATGCGCTCCGGCGGCCACTCTTCGCCGATGTAGGTCACGACGACCGCATAGATGCCGGGCAGCGTGAGGCCCTGCAGGAAGCGCCAGAAGATGAGCTGGCCGATGCTGTGGGCGGTCGCCGCGAGCAGGGTTGGCGCGGTGACGCCGATCAGGGAGGCGACGATCACGTTCTTGCGCGGAAGGCGCTCGGTGAGCGCGCCGAAGAACGGAGCAGAGAGGGCCACGCCCAGCGTGGCTGCGGAGACGGTGAGGCTCACCGATGTTTTGGAGGCATGGAAGAGGGTCTCGAGCAGCGGCAGCAAGGGCTGCGTGCAGTAGAGGCCGAGGAAGGCGCAGACACCGCAGAGAACCACCGCGGCGACAGCCCAGGGGCTGGGTGCGGCGCGCGTCTCGACCTCAGGCTCCAATCATCAGGATAGCGGAGACGCCATGTGATCGCGGTGGTAAGAAACCAGAGCTACGATGTGGATAGGTGTACCGGCTGCGCTTCGCGGGCGTAGTCGCTGCAATCAGGATCCCAGGGGAAGCGGCCGAACTGGTCGCTCCAGAAGCATTGCAGCATGGGGAAGGGATCGCTCTCGTAGAACCACAGGGCGTATCCGACATGTTCGCGGTAGAAGCGCGGATCCACTTCCTTGAAGCAACACAGGTGGGGCGCCTTGAGGATGCCTTCATAGATGCGGTCGGCCTGGAATTTCACCCCATTTTGAATATCGAGGCCGATCACGTTCACGGCCTTCATGCAGGTCTCGACGGGCAATCCGAAGAGGATGACCTCGGGATGCTGAAGCGTGTGAAAGAACCCGATGGAGTAGGCAAAGTCAGGCCCTTGCTCCCGCTCGCGGGCGAGAACGCCGGTGATCTGCCAGCCGTCGGTATGAATTTCTCGCAGGACCTTGGCGTCGAGAGCAGAAAGATCGTTAGCCTCTTCGAGCGAGCGCGTCATAGGAGTTGAGAGTATTCCCTTCGACTGCCGGTTGCTCCGAGCCGCTTTCGCTCAGTCGCCATGTGAGGGTTGGAACGACGTTCCCCGCCGCGAGCGACGATTCGCCCGCTTCGTCTTCCATATGCTATAGACGAGGCCGGCAACCGTCAGGATGACGAAGGTCCATAGGATAGGCGCGGACCATCGATTCAGGACCTTGGCCCACAGGTGCACCATGTGCCGGCCGTAACGGACGGCGAGCCATCCCACGAGAGCGTAGCGAATGGCCCGGCCTGCGCCGAAGGCCAGCAGGAACCTCCTCCACGTGGCGCCCAGGGCTCCGGCGGCGAGAAGGAAAGGCCAGAGCGGAATGGGCGGGGGCAGAACGGCAGGCAGCATGACCGCCAGGATGGAGTGCTTCTGCGACCAGCCCTGGACGCGCTTCTGCAATCGCTGCGGCACGTAGCGGTCGATGGCGGCCTCGCCTCCTTTCTTGCCCAGCCGCCAGGTGGTATAGCCGCCCACAAGACTGCCCGCGACGCCGCAGGCGACATACAGAAATGGGTTCGCCCCGTGCGCGATGAACCACAACAGCAGAAGATCGGTGCTGCCGGGAATGGCGAGAGGGATGATGGTGGCGTCCACGAGCGCGACGCCGAAGACTCCGGGAGCGCCCAGATGAAGCAGCCAGTGAAAGGCGCCGGCATGCTTCCCCTGTGCCGGATCGCTGCTGGCCTGCAGAAGGGCTGTGATCACCTTCACTTGGACGCACGCCGCAACGCCGCAGTCGCCCGGCAGAGCAATCCATCAGCGCAGCGGCGGCTGGCGGAGGGTTGGCAAACGAAAGTCTTGGCTCGAAAGCCGCATTTTTCGCCCCGGCGCGGATTGAGTAACCTAGAAGCAGATGACCTTCCCCGCTCCACGGCCGCCCCGGCGCGGTCTCGAGTCCTTTGCGTCCCGCGATTTCCGTCGCTATCAGCTGGCGCGCGTGGCCGTGATCCTGGGAGCGGAGGCGCAGTCAGTGGCCGTCGCCTGGCAGGTCTACTCCATCACCCACCGCCCGCTCGACCTCGGCTACACCGGTCTGGCGCTCTTTCTCCCCGGGCTGCTGTTTCTGCTGCCGGCGGGCCACGTGGCCGACCGTTTCGATCGCCGCCAGGTAATCCTGATCTGCTATGCGCTGCAGGTGCTGTGCACCCTGGGGCTGCTGACCATCACCGTGACGGGCGTGCATCGCGTTCTCCCTATCTACGCTGTGCTCTTTTTGATCGGGACCGGCCGGGCGTTCTCCGGACCCGCGAGTTCCGCCCTGATTCCCCACTTGGTGCCTGAGCAGCACTTTGTTAACGCGGTCACCTGGGGCGGCGCGATCTTTCAGTTTGCCAACACCATGGGCCCCGCGCTGGGAGGCCTGATGTTCACTCTGCCTTTGACGCTTGTTCCGCCCTCCTGGGGACTGGAAGGCGCAGGGATTGTCTATGTCTTCACCCTGACCACGCTGTGGTGGTTCCTTGTCCTGATTGGGACCTTGCGCGTGCGCCCCGGTCGCATGGAGCATCGTGAGCTCTCGCTCAAAGTCGTCCTGGCGGGCTTCCAGTATGTCTGGAGCATGCCCATGCTGCTGGGCTCGTTCTCACTGGACCTGTTCGTGGTCCTGCTGGGCGGGGCAGTGGCGCTGATGCCCATCTTTGCGCATGAGGTGTTGCACACTGGTCCGCAGGGACTGGGACTGCTGCGTGCCGCCCCGGCCGTCGGTGCGTTGTGCACGTCGCTGCTTTTGGCGCGTTTCCCACTGAAGCGGAAGGCCGGCATCCGGCTGTTCGTGTCTGTTGCCGTCTTCGGGGCAGCGACGGTGGTCTTCGGCCTGTCGCATAGCCTCTGGATTTCTCTGGTAGCCCTGGCGGTCCTGGGCGCCTCCGACATGGTCAGCGTGATCATCCGGGGTTCGCTGCTGCAGTTGGCCACCCCGCCGGAGATGCGCGGCCGCGTCAGCGCCGTGAACTCGCTGTTCATCGGCGCTTCCAACGAACTGGGGGAATTTGAAAGCGGGCTGACCGCGCAGTGGTGGGGCGCGGTGCGTGCCACGGTGGTCGGCGGGATCGGTGCTCTGGCGGTTGCCGGAGTCTGGACCGTTGTGTTTCCCGATCTCCGCGATGCCGACGAGCTGTCCTCCAAGCTCCGCCGGAAGGACCCGGTCCCGCCCCAGCCCGAGCCGCAACCCGTGTCCGTCCGGCGATAAAAGACGCGTTCCTTACTCCGGCTGCCGCGCGCCTTCCTTGGCTCCCTCGGCCCCGCCCTTCACGGTGTTCTTGGTCTTGTGCCACGCCTTCTTGGTATGGCGCTTGGTGGAGTGGTACGCCTTCTGCGTGCCTTCCTTGGTACCACGGCCGGCGTCCTTGACGGCATTCTTCGTCTCGTGCCCGGCGTCTTTCATGTCCTGTTTGGCGCGTGCGCCCTCGGGGGAGTCCTGGGCCGGAGTAAGAGGTTGATTCCACGCCATGGCGGGCACGCTGATCAGTGCGCCGGCGAGCAGGATTGCGGAGAACTGCCGATACTTTCTCATAGATAACAAAGATGGTTCCGGGGGACAGAGAGTTGGTTGGGCGGGTCTCTGTGCCCAAAAACGACACCCCCTTCGCCGGGGCGAAGGGGGTCTGGAGATGCTCGGTATCGGCCGCTAGTTTTGCGGCGGCGGGGGTGTGGTCTGCTGCTGTTGCTGATTCATCTGCTTGCGCAACTCGAACATCTGCTGCATGTTGACGATCTGCTCTTCCGTCGTGGCCGGATGGCTGCTGAAATTGTTGTTGGTCGCCGGAGCGGGAGCCACCGCGGTCGGAGTCGCCGGGGTGTCCGGCTGCGGCGGAGCGGCATCCGCGGGCTTCTGCGCCGGGTCGGCTGCCGGGGTCGCAGGCGGGTTGTCGGCCGCCGCCGGTGCCGGTGTTTCGGTCACCGCCTCTCGG
This sequence comes from Acidobacteria bacterium AB60, assembly GCA_008682415.1. GTDB lineage: Bacteria > Acidobacteriota > Terriglobia > Terriglobales > Acidobacteriaceae > Telmatobacter. The sequence continues at coordinate 669,222 of VANK01000002.1, forward strand.
GGCTTGCCGAGTTCGGCCGCTGCCGCACTGTCCGCGTCGGTCATGGGATGAGGGATGGAGGCCTGGTGCATCTGCAGGAAGGCACGGCGGCTGAGCGAACCCCCGTGACCATCGTCCACCGTCGCAGGCGAGCTGCTGTCATTGGTGGTGCGGGCCAACAGAACGATCGAGTCGATCTTGTCCTCGTCCGCCGGCGAGGCTCCGATCACATAGTTGTAGCCGGTATTGCTCAGCAGCACGTCCAGAACCTGCGAGGCGGGCCCGGGCCCGATCTTGTCGAAGATGCGCTTGGAGCCGGCGGCATCGGGGATATCGATGCGGGTGCCCATGCAGCGATGAACTTCGTTCAGCACGCTGGAGAGGGTGGAGTTGTTCGCGGAGATCGTCATCTGGTTGCCGGCGCAGACCACCTTGGGCGGCGTCACCGGCGCTTCGGGGGGCGGGGCGACCACGGCTGCCGGAGCCGGCTGGGCGTCCGCATCCGGAGCAGCCGCAGGAGTTGCCGCCGTGCCCTGCTGCGCGCCCGCCATCGCTGCCGCCGCGCTCAAACTCAGAGCCATCAGCAGGATCCGGAGGGCTTGCTCGCGATAATTCGATCCCATAAACTCCTCTTTCCATGCCTTCCCGGCAGGGGAAGTGCCTTTCAATGTCTCACACTATAGGTTGACTGTCACTAACTCGTTTTCGGGAACGTGCTCTTCCCCTTCAGCGTCAAACGCCTCGCTCTGGACGATCTTGCGCCGCCGCCAAACCTCGTAGATCGCGGGGTATACCAGCAGCTCCAGGGCAAACGACGAGAAGATGCCCCCCACCATCGGCGCCGCGATCCGCTTCATCACGTCCGCCCCTGTCCCGTTCGACCACATCACCGGGAACAGCCCGATGCAGGTGCAGGCGAAGGTCATGAACTTGGGACGGAGACGCTTGGCGGCGCCGTACAGGATCGCTTTGCGCAGGTCGGCCAGGCTGTTCATCTCGCCGCGCTTCACCGCCTCCTCAAAGGCCAGGTCCAGGTACAGCAGCATAAAGACGCCCGTCTCGGCATCAATGCTCAACAGGGCGATGAGGCCAACCCAGACCGCCACGCTGATGTTGTAATGCAGCAGGTACAGCGACCAGATGGCGCCCACAGCCGAGAAAGGCACCGCCAGCAGAATGATGGTGCTCTTGGCGAACGAGCGCGTGTTCAGGTAGATCAGCAGGATCACGATGGCCAAGGTGATCGGCACCACCACCGCGAGGCGGCGGTTGGCGCGTGCCATGGCTTCGCTCTGTCCGCCCCACGAGTAGGTGTATCCGGCAGGGAGATGGAGTTGCTGGCGTAGCGCCTTGTTGGCGTCGGCGACGTATTTGCCCACGTCCCGGCCGGCGATGTCGAGGTAGACGTAGCCTGCCAGCATGCCGTTCTCATCGCGGATCATGGCGGGGCCGGTGACCGTCTGAAGGTCCGCCAGTTCCGAGAGCGGCACCTGCTTGCCGGCGGGCGACTGGATCAGGATGTGCGCCAGGGCGTCCCGCGAGCTGCGGAAGTCGCGCATGTAGCGCACGTTCACCGGGTAGCGGGCCGATCCCTGGTAGACGGTGGTCACGTTCTCGCCGCCGATGGCGCTGGAGAGCACGTCCTCGGCCTGTTTCATGCTGATGCCGTAGCGGGCCAGGTCGTCGCGCCGCCACACCACGTCGAGGTAATAACCCTGATTGGTGTGCTCGGCGAAGACGCCGCGGGTGCCGGCGACGGCGGGCAGGATGGCGCTGATCTGCTGGCCGATCTCGTCGATCTTCGCCGGGTCGTCCCCAAAGATCTTGATGCCCACCGGGGTGCGGATGCCGCTGTTGAGCATATCGATGCGGCCCTTGATCGGCATCGTCCAGGCGTTGCTTAGACCCGGCACCTTGAGCGCCGCATCCATCTGGTTGATGAGCTCTTCGGTCGAGATGGTGTCTGGCGTAACGTGGCGGAAGACCGTCTGCGCCCAACCGGGGGCCCAGGACGAGTACCACGTGGGCACATGCCGCCACTGGTCGCGCGGCTTGAGCGTGATCAGTGTCTCCAGCATGGAGAGTGGCGCGGGATCTGTCGCGGTCTCCGCGCGTCCCGCCTTGCCCAGCACCTGATCGACCTCGGGAAACTGCTTGAGCACCAGATCGGTGGACTGCAGCACGCGCTGCGCCTGGGCGATGGAGATGCCCGGCATGAACGTGGGCATGTACAGGATGGCGCCCTCGTCCATGGGCGGCATGAACTCCGATCCGAGCGAAAGGAACGCGGGAATGGTCACCACGATCAGCGCCGCCGCCGTGCCGAAGACGAGCCGCTTGTGGCGCAGCGTCCAGCGCACCGCCGGCTCGTAGATGGCCATGAGCACGCGGCTGATGGGGTTCTTCTCCTCGGGTGCGATCTTGCCCACCAGCAGGGCGTTCGCGATCCGGCTCAGCCACTCCGGCTTGAAGTCCATGCGTTGGGCGCGGGTCAGCAACAGCCGCAGAGCCGGATCCAGGGTGAGCGCCATGACGGCCGCTACCAGCATGGCCAGCGTCTTGGTGTACACCAGGGGCCGGAACATGCGGCCCTCTTCGCCTTCCAGGGTGAGCACGGGCAGGAAGGAGATGGCGATGACCAGCAACGCAAAGAAAGTGGGCCCAGCCACTTCCTTGATTGCGCTCAGAATCACATCGCGATGCGAGCCAGGCCGACCGTCCTTCTCCCAGCGCTCGAGCTTCTTGTGGGTCTGTTCGGCCACCACGATGGAGGCATCAATGAGCTCGCCAAAGGCGATCGCCACGCCGGCAAGCGACATGACGTTCACGCTGATGCCCATCATGCGCAGCGGAATAAACGAGACCAGCACCGCCGCGGGCATGGTGATCAGCGGAATGGAAGCGCTGGGGAAATGCCAGAGGAAGACGAGAACGATCAGGGCCAGCGTGATGACGACCTCGATGATCGTCTCGCGCGTGCTGTCGATGGTGCGATGGATGAGTTCGGAACGATCGTAGAGCGGCACCACCTTCACACCGGCCGGCAGGCTCGCCTGGATCTCGGCGATGCGCGCTTTCACACGCTCGGCCACGTCCAGCGCGTTCTCGCCGCTGCGCATGATCACGATGCCGGAAACCACGTCGCCGGTTCCGTTCAGGTCGGCCACGCCGCGGCGCAGATCGGGCCCCTGCACCACCTCGCCAAGATCCTTGACCCGCACCGGGGAGCCATCCTGCGAGGTCGCAACCGAGATGTTGCCGAAGTCTTCGATGGATGTGGCATACCCGCGGCCGCGCACCATGTACTCGGTGCCGCCGAAGTCCAGCATGCGCGCGCTGGACTCGGTGTTGCCGTCGCGCACCGCGTCGGTCACCTGCCCGATCGTCAGCCCGTAATCGCGCAGCCGGTTGGGATCGACGTTGACCTGGTATTGCCGGGTGAAACCGCCAATGGGAGCCACGTCCGCAACGCCCGGCACGGAGCGCAGATGATAGCGCAGGTACCAGTCTTCATACGAGCGGAGCTCGGACAGGCTGTGTTGCCCGGTGGTGTCGATCAGCGCGTACTGGTAGATCCACCCCAGGCTGGTAGCGTCGGGGCCAAGCTCGGTCTTGGCCCCCTCGGGCAGCTTGCTCAGCACGCTGGAGAGATATTCAAGCGTTCGCGAGCGCGCCCAATATTGATCGGTGTTGTCGTCGAAGATGACGTACACGTAGGAGTAGCCGAAGTCGGAGACACCGCGCACCGCTTTGACGCGCGGCGCGCCCAGCATCGTGGTGACGATCGGATAAGTAATCTGTTGCTCCACCAGGTCGGGGCTTCGATCCCAGCGGGAAAAGATAATGACCTGGGTATCGCCGAGATCAGGGATCGCGTCGAGGTGCGTGTGGGTAATCGACCACCAGCCGAAGATGCTGGCCGCGGCAACAATCAGAATGACTGCCCACCTATAACGAACCGAATAATCGATAATCCGATGTATCACCCTAAGCCTCCACTAATTGACTGTCCGCCGTCAGGGGAAACGGCAGACAGCACCCCGTGCCTGAAGCAACTAGTTCATGCGGTGTTCTGCGATCTTGGCCATGTGCGGCGCAGCTGCCGCAGAGCTGCTGCTTGCGTGCCCATCGGCATGCAGCCTTGATTCGGAATCGACCAGGAAGGTGCCGGAGGCGACCACGACGTCGCCTTCATTCAGTCCGCTGACCACCTGGATGCGATCGCCAAGCTGCCAGCCCGTCTGCACGGAGCGCGCCTCAAACCGGTTCTCGGAGGTCTCGACGTACACCCGCTTCTCCATGCCGGAGTCGACCACGGCATCGAGAGGCACGCTCAGGCCCTCCGGAAGCGACACCGGCAGATCCACATTCACGAACATGCCGGGGCGCAGTTTGAACCCGGGATTCTCCGCTTCGAGCCGCACCTTCACCGCATGGGTCACGGGATCGGCATCGGGCAGGATGCTGAGAATCGACGCATGAAGCGTCTGGCCCGCATCCGGAAGGCTCACCGTAGCGGGAGTACCGGGATGAATCGACTGCGCATCACGGCCGAAGACCTCCGCTTCGATCCACACCTTGCTCAGGTCGGCGACGGAGTAAAGCGAGGTCATCCGCTCCACGCGCATGCCGGGAGAGATGGTGCGCGTCAGGATGAAGCCGTCCACCGGCGACACGATGTACACATCTTCGGGAAGCTTCTTGGTCTGCGTCATCTCCTCGATCTGGGCGTCGCTCATGCCGAGGTTGCGCAGACGATCGGCGCGGGCCAGCACGCTGGCGGAGTTCTGCGCTGCGGTGGCCGTGCTCACATTGTCCTTGGCGGTATTGGGAGCGCCGGGCGTCCGCTCATTGGCGGCCAGGTAGCCGCCGGCGACCGCTAGAAAGTCCGGCGAGTAGACCAGGGCGAGATGCTGATCCTTCGCAACATGCGTGCCGACCGAGTCATTCTTGGTTTCCTTCACATATCCGTCCGCACCGAAGTCCACCCGGAAGATGCGAGTGTCCTCGGCTTGCACGCGGCCGAAGAGCCGCATCGACTGGCGCTGCGCCTGCCGCTCAGCCTTCGCGAGACGAATGCCGTACAGCTGCTGAACTCCGGGGGCGATCTCCGTCCCGGATCCGGCCGGGAGGTCGTTCGCCGCTACCGCGCTGGCTGCCGAGTCCGCATAGACCGGCACCAGGTCCATGCCGCAGTCGGGAGCCTTGCCGGGCTTTGCCGACTTATAGGCCGGGTGCATCGGATCGACATAGTACAGAACCTGGTGGGATGACGCTGTGCGGGGATGAGCAAGGTAGCGTCCCACTGCGAAGCCCCCGATGACGCAGAGAATGAGGGGGACGATATAGAGAGCCTTTTTCATTGCTCAATCCTCCTGATGGTCGAGCGACTTGCGAGAAACGAATGCCCGGCGCACAGGCCGGGTCAAGATACGATTCGTTGCTGTCGAGCACTATCTTTGGTATACGGGCTCACTAAAAACCGGGTGAACTCGCTTTTGCCTCAGGCGATTACTCGCCGCCGGGCATTAACCATGGAGTAACCTGCGCGTCTTTTTCGTGCTTTTCCCCGCGATCAAGACGAGGCCGAAACCAGACGAACAGCTAACGGAATGTACGCTAGCACGGGCTTGATCAGTGAGTATTTGCTCCTTAGCAAGTGATGAAGCGCATGCTGCAGAGATGGGACTTACGGGTCAGAAAGGCATCGCGTTAATTGAGAATTCGCAAACGCGAGCGGAGTGCTATTACCCGCCGGAAAAAGGTGGGAGATACACGTCACCGATGAGTAATGCTTACCGTCGATGACGATAGTTTGCTCGGTAGCAATTTTTGAGTACTCTTTGTTGGGAAACAAGCAGATCGTGCTATCGTTCTGGAAGGAAATCAGGTTATAACAATGAAGTCACACGGCGATTTCTGTATTTTTGCGAAAATTGCCTGCAGCTTGTCGCAGGTCAATCTCGAACAGGAACGATCCGTGGGATACAGATCACACTCAGGGAAGAAACCACTTCCCGGTGGGTTACCAAAATTTCTTGACAATCGATTCAGTTTTCAAGTACACGACGAATACACAAAGATTGTTTTGGCCCCCCATAAGCAGCGGCAGCTGGGTGCTTTTTCTGTTTAGAACACATTGACGTATTTTTTCGAGCGCCCCCTCGCTCGTCCTTTGAAGCCATTCGGAAATAGACATGACCGTGAACGCTGGAGCTCACGGCGTGTTCCAGAATCGTCCAAAACGGATGCTCGAGGAAGTAAATGATGACTTCACCACGCTTGGCGGAGGTCCGCCCTTTTGCAAGTAGTGTTTCTTGTCTTGGCGATCCAACCCTCTCCGATCGAGTTGTTCTGATGACTGGTTCCACCCTGTTCTCAGGTTTGAGCCAGGCAGAGTGCCGGGATATTGCGTTGTGCGCGCGTCCGCGCCTGTTCGCCCGGGACGAACTGCTCTTTATGCAGGGGCAGCCCATCAAGTCTTTGGTCCTGATTGAAGCCGGCAGCGTCAAGCTCACACAGCTCAGCCCCGGCGGCAGCGAAGTCATTCTGTGGATGAACGGCAAGGGCGAAGCCGTAGGCGTCCAGGCCGATGCCGTCTCCGGCAGCCATACCTGCTCCGCCCGCGCCATGGAGAAGTCCAAGGCCCTGGTGTGGGAGTACTCGCGGCTGCAGAGCGTGCTCACCGAACATCCTCAGATTCGCAAGAACATCAACCAGATTCTGTCCAACCGCCTGCAGGAGCTCGAAGAGCGTTTCCGCGAGATCGCCACGGAACGCGTCGCCAAGCGCCTGGCTCTCACCCTCCTCCGCCTCATGCGGCAGGTGGGACGCGAGCAGCACGGCGGCATCCAGATCTCGCTCTCCCGCGAAGAGCTGGCGCAGATGACTGGAACCACCCTGTTCACCATCAGCCGCATTCTCTCCAAGTGGAGCGAGGATGGCTTCATCGAGCCTCGCCGCGAGTCGGTTGTGATTCGCGATTCCCAGCGGCTGGAGCGGCAGGTCGATATAGAGCTGTAGCCATACATAGGAACGCCCGCCGCGGCGGCGCCCCGGTGCGCTCCACGCGGCGGGAGAGTCCACGTGCCCGCCAGACCGCACAGGCCCGCACGGGAACCCTTCGCGCCTGATCCCGATCCGCATACACCCGCCGATCGATGTACCTCCCGTCAGGCCCAACTCCCCCCGCGGGGCGCATTCCTTCTCTGAAGACAGCGAGAAATCGTGTCTTCAAAAAACCAGGCAGCTTGCCCCAGCGGTGCACGGAAGGATCAACATGCGTCACATCCGCCTTTATCTCGCCCTCGGCGGCTGGCTCCTGGTAGGAACCCTGGCGATGACCGCCACGCCTAATCGCAAGCCCGGCCTCTGGCAGATCACCACCACCATGACCTGGCAGAAGGCCCCCGAAGTGGCCGGATCCGACGCCGCCAAGCTCCAGGGCGGCACCCACACCACTGAGGTCTGCCTCACCCAGGAGATGATCGACGACTACGGCGCCCTCCTCCCCCACGACAACGGCATGTGCAAGATCCAGAACCGGGTCACCAGCGACGCCAAAACCACCGGCGAATACGTCTGCAACGGCGTGATGGACGGTAAAGGCGAGCTCGAGTCCACCTGGGTCGATCCCGGCCATGTCAAGGGAAAGGTGCACTTTAACGGCACCTTCCAGGTCGGCTCCGAACGCCAGACCGTGGAGTGGACCACCGACTCCCTCTCCGAGTTCAAAAGCTCCAGCTGCGGGGCCGTCAAGCCCCATCCTCTCGGCAAGCATTGAGACGGCAGTTGATGGATATCAAAATGTCTGCTCTGCACCTGTGCAAAAGTGGCAAAGGTAGCCGTACAGGCTCACTGAAATTGACACGTTGAAAATGACCCGATTCTCATTTTTCAACTGAAAACAGGCACGTTGCTCTGGCGCAATGACCTTCCTTAGGGCCCTCCCTAGAATGTCTGCTTACAGGGAAACCACGCCATAATCCACGAGGCGACCACATGCGACTTCGGGTCCTCATCTGCGCAGTACTATCCATGCTCACGGCTCTGCCCGTGCTGGCTGACAGCGGCTCGTCCGCGTTCAAGGCCGGCGAGCACGCCGAGAAGCAGAACGATTACGATACGGCCTATCAGGCGTACAAGAAGGCTCACGATGCGGTCCCGGGCAATCCCGTCTACCTGAGCTCCTACCTGCGCATGCGCTTCTACGCGGCCAGCCAGCACATCCACGCCGGGCAGCGCCTCCAGGATGAAGGCAAGCAGGACGACGCCGTCGCCGAGTTCCGCATCGCGCAGCAGATCGACCCGACCAATATGGAAGCCAAGGGTCTGGTTCACCGCGTCGATGAGCAGGTGCAGCAGGCCGCCCGCGCCAAGATCGCGCCTCCGGCCAAGGAAGAACCCGTCCTCGCCCAGGAAGCCAAGGATGCCGCGGGCCCCGTCAGCCTCGACTTCAAGGCCGACTTCCCGGTCTCCATCCAGATGACCGCCAATGTCGACGTGATCTACAAGACCATCGGCAAGCTCGGCGGCTTCAACGTCCTCGTCGACCCCGAGTACAAGCCCCTCAAGATCACCTTCGAGCTCAAGGACGTCACCGTTCGCGACGCCCTCTCCATGCTCTCCATTCAGTCCAAGACCTTCTGGCGCCCGCTCTCCTCCAACACCATCATCGTGGCCGCCGACAACAGCGGTAAGCGCAAGGAACTGGAACAGAACGTTATGAAGACGTTCTACCTGCAGAACGCCGCCACTGCGGCCGACCTGCAGGAGGCCGCCGGCACGCTCAAGGGCATCCTCGACATCCAGCACATCCAGGTCACCCCGGAGCTCCGCTCCCTCACCATCCGCGGCACACCCGACCAGATGATCCTGGCCCAGCGCCTGCTCGCCGACATCGACAAGCCCAAGGCTGAGGTCGTGGTCGAAGTGGTGGTCATGGAAGTCAGCCGCACCCGCATCCAGAACCTGGGCACCAATCTGCCCACCTCCGTCAGCGCCCAGATCTCCCCGGGCGGCTCCAGCGGCGGCGGCCTCAACCTCAACTCCTTCGGCGCGCTTGGCGCCAACGACATCTCCGTCTCCGTGGGCGGCGCCAGCTTCGAGGCGCTGGCCTCCGACAGCAACACCCGGGTGATTCAGCGTCCGCAGATCCGCGTCATGGACAGCGAAAAGGCTTCGCTCAAGATCGGCGACCGCATTCCCATCGCCACCGGATCGTTCCAGAGCGGCTTGACCCAGGGCGTCAATACCCAGTTCCAGTACATCGACGTGGGCGTCACGGCGAACATCACGCCTTATGTCCACGCCGGCAACGACGTCACCCTCAAGGTTTCGCTGGAAATCTCCTCCGTCACCGGCGAGCAGACCATCGATGGCGTGACCGAGCCAACCATCGGGCAGCGCACCATCGATCACGAAGTCCGCCTGGCCGATGGCGAAGTCAACCTTATTGGCGGTATCCTCGACGACACCGAGACCAAATCGTTGAGCGGCTACCCCGGCCTCAGCAAGATTCCTATCCTCAAGTACCTCTTCGCGCAGGAAAATCGGGAACGTCAGGAACAGGAGATCGTCTTCGCGGTCATCCCGCACGTGGTGCGCACCCCGGGCATCACCGACGACAACCTGAAGATGGTCGATCTCGGCAACGCAAACTCGGTCTCCTATCGCAAGGTGACCGCCAAGGTGGAGAACACGCCCGCCGTGCCTCCGCAAAATCAGCCTCAACCCGCCGACCGGCCCGCCGTTGCAGCTCCGCCGCGTCAGCAGATTACACCGCAGTCTAATCAGTAAAGTTGGTTATGCCTGGTCTAGGTTCCGTTATTTTGAAGCGCTCGAGATCAAGCAGAAGCCGGGTTTGAGAGAGGTCCTGGCAACAATTACAAAATCCGCACCGCCTCGGGAAGGGAGACGGTGCGGGATGGGCCCTCCAGAGTGGATGACCCAGGACCTTGGCCTCAGAAGTGACTTTTCGAGCATTCCCGCACGGCCTCTTTTTGACGCGCGGGACGAGGTAAACCCATGAAGATCTCACTGAATCTCGCGTCGCGTCCGTTCACTGACCTGACCGACGTTTATAAGCGCCTGCGTATCGCCATGGGCGTCCTGGCGCTGGCGGCGATCGCGCTGGGCGTTCTCCTCCACTTCGTGCTCCAGCACGACCAGCGCGCCTATCTGCGCGCCCACTCCATCGACGAGAGCCTGGGCAGCCTGGCGGCCGAGCGGCAGGGCTATGAAACCCTGATGCAGCAGCCTGCCAATGCCAGGGTCCTCGACGAGACCGATGCGCTCAACGAGCTCTTTGACCAGAAGGCATTCTCCTGGACCCTGGTGATGAAAGACCTCGAAACGGTCCTGCCCGATCCCGTCCAGGTTACCGAGATTGAGCCGGCCCGCACCAAGGACGGACAGGTCATCCTCCACCTCCGCGTCGTCGGCCCTCGCGAAGAAAACATCCGCCTGGTCGAGAACATGGAGCACTCCAATCGCTTCCTCCGTCCTCGCATCGTGGGCGAGAGCCCCGAGTCCAACAACGGGTCGGGCGCGCGCCTGCAGACGGTCAGCGCGAACAGCGTTGAGGATCTCGACCTGCTCACCGACTACAACCTGATGCAGACCGTGAGCGACGCCCCAGCCGCGGGTCCGGCCAAGGCTTCACCCGCCAAGCCCCTCGTCGGAGGTGCAAAATGAAAGCCGAGTCGCGCTTCAGCTTCCGCTCTCCCATGTTCTGGCACGCCGCCGGCGTGGGGGTGCTCTCCCTCGCCGTCCTGGCGCTCATCATCCGCCTCGGCTACGCCTGGACCGTCTCCGACGCCGGCGCAAGCCGCGTGCTCGAATCCAAGAACGCCCAGCTCGAGTCGCTCAAGCAGGATACAGTTCCGCTGCGCGGCCTCGACCGGCGCGTGGCCGACACCCGGTCCCGCATTCAGAGCTTCTATGACGAGCGCATCCCGGCCAGCTATTCCCTGCTCGCCACCCGCATCGCCGAGCTCGAAACCAAGTCCGGTGTCCAGCTCTCGCACCTCAGCTATAGCCAGGGAGCGCCCGGCGTCGACCTGACCGAGATCTCTATGGACGCCTCCATCAGCGGCGAATATCCGCAGATGATGCGCTTCATCAACGGCCTCGAACGAGACAAGATCTTCTTTGTGATCCGCGCCATGCAGCTCAACGGGCAACAGGGTGGCCAGGCCAACCTTCGCCTCAAGGTATCCACCTGGCTGCGCTCCGCCGACGCGGCCGCCAGCGGTCTGCCCAGAACGGGCTCCGGCGAGGGAGCCTCCGCTCCGCCGCCGTTCTTCACCGGAAGGGAGGGCAACTAACATGGCCATCGCCCTGGGAATGGAAAACAAGCGCCAGGTTCGCATGGTGATCGGGCTCTTCGCCGTGATCGCCGTGATCGCCGGCTGGGAGGTCTACACCACCTTCGCCACGCCGGCCACCCACTCCGCCGTCCGGCCCGTCATGGCCGCCGCCCATGTCAATGCTCCGGCTCGCAAACCCGTCCGCTCCCGGCTCGACCCCGTCCTGCGCATCGACGAGCTGAACCGCTCCGAGCAGGTGGAGTACACCGGTAACGGCCGCGACGTCTTCTCGCCCATCCTGGCGCCGGTCGTCGTCGAGAAGCCCATCGCCTCGCCCCGGCCCGACCAGATCGCCGCCGCGGTGCCCCCTGTGGTCGAACCGCCCAAACCGCCGTCCATGGATCTCAAGTACCTCGGCTTCGCCCAGACCAAGGACAAGACCTACACCGCCCTCTTTACTCACGGCGATGACATGGTCGCTGCCAAGACCGGCGACATCATGTTCCACCGCTTCCGCGTCGGCGTCATCCAGCCCGCCAGCGTGCAGGTCACCGACCTTACCCACAACATCACCCAGAGCATCTCCGCTTCCAACTGATAGAGCTGAATCGATGATTTCAAAGAGGATGCGCCGGACAATAAGCCCTCGCGAAGAGGGCTACGTCCTTGCCGCCGTCATCATCATGCTCGCCGTCATGATGATGCTGCTGGCCGTCGCCGTTCCCAAGGTCAAAGAGGATATCCGCCGCGACCAGGAGCTCGAGGCCATGCACCGCGGCAAGCAGTATGCCCGCGCCATCCAGCTCTACTACCGCAAGTTCCGCCACTACCCGCCGAACATCGAAGCCCTCGAAGATACCAACATGCAGCGCTTCCTGCGCAAGCGCTACCTCGACCCCCTCACCGGCAAGGATGACTGGGTTCCGGTCATCTACGGCCAGAACAAGGCCCCCCTCACCATGGGATACTTTGGCCAGCCTCTGAATATGGGCGCCGCGGTCCTCACGGGTGCCTCGGCATCGGGCCTGGGCGGAAGCAACAATATTGTGGGCGCCGCTCCCCTGGCGAATGGAACTGGCTTCACCAGCGCCTTTGGGTCCAGCAGCGGCTTCACCCCCAGCTCCGGCATGCCCACCATCGGCGGCGGAGCCATCATCGGCGTCTCGCCCGCCCCCGACAAAGACTCCATCCTTATCTATAAGACCAAGTCGCACTACACCGAGTGGGAGTTTGTCTACGACCCGATCGGGGATCGCAGCGTTGGCTATCAGCTGCCCATCATCCCGACCGGCCCGCCCACCAACACCGGCGCCCCCGGCATGCCCATCCCCACGGCTCCGTCGCCCATCGCGCCCCGCTGATCCGCTGTTTGGATGGGCCGCGAGCAGGCCCGCCGCAGCGTTGTGATCATCAGCACGGTGATCGTTGCGACCACCCGCTCATACTGTACGAGAACCAACCTGGGGATTCGTGTGGGCGGAAACGGGGCTTAGGCAAAGACTCCCTCCCCCTCGGGGCTGTCATCCCGTAGCGCAGCGGAGGCATCTGCAGTTGGTCCGTGGAGGTGCCATCTTCGCGCCTATTTCGGTGCCGCAAGCACCGTCCACGATCGCCGGCAGGGATCGTTTCAACGGACGGGGAAGAAGAGGGACCCCCTCCCCCCCCTATGTAGTGTTCGCTTTTTGTTCGCTGCATGAAAACCATATGTTACTGAATATAAATTCCTTAAGCCTCGTGTCGAAGCGAACATGGGGCGAAACTAACCGTTCTCGCACTGTTGATTCTAAGAGACTTACTGGCGCACTCACCCAAAAAGGGGCGAGGAATGCCCGTAGGTGCCGGCGATCGAAGTGCTCACGGTTGGTGGGAATCAAAAGGGGAGCTAGGGAAGGGACGAAGTCGGCGGGGGAAGCCGAAGACGTTGAAAACAGAGCGGAAAGCGGCAGAGGGGGAGTTCAGCCGCGCTTCTTCTCCGGGAACTTGCCGAACACCGCCACCGGTCCAGCCGACGTCGGCGGAAGCGCCTTCGCCAGTTCGTGCTGGATCTGCGTGCCGAACTCGTAAGCCAGCACCGCGCGCGTGCGCCGCAGCACCTGCCAGGAGATCCAGGGCATCTCGAGCTCGCGGCCGATGTGCTTCAGCCGGCGCGCCGCCAGGTTGATCTGGTTGATCGGCCGCCCGGACTTGGTCGAAAGCACAAAGTCATTCCATCCACTGGACTTGGTGCGGCTCAGGGTGTGCAGCATGGTGTACAGGAGCTGGGGGATCGGAATCGACTTCTTCCGCCCCGCCGGCACCCCGCACAGCTCGCCGCGATACCACTGATTCCGGACCAGGATGCTCCGGGGCGGAATCGACTGCCCCTCGCGACTCAGGTGATGCTCCGTCAGGTTCACGAACTTCCACTGCAGCCCGCAGATCTCGGCGATGTTCATGCTCGTCAGGATCGCGAACAGCGTCACCTCGCGCTCCGGATACTGCATCATCTCCAGGACCTTGATGGTCTGTTCCAGGGTGAGCGCGTGCGACTCGCGGCGCTTCATCCCCGGCAGCACCACCATGCTGGCCGGATTGTCTCCATTGAAGTGCCGGGTACGCAGGGCGTGGGAGAAGACCGCGCCCACTACGTTGCGGATGTGGCGGATCGTCTGCGAGGAATACCCGCCATTGAGGGCCGCCGTGATGAGCCGCTGGACGTGCTCGGGGTTGGCTTCGCGCAGCTTGACGTCACTTATATAAGGCCAGTCGGCCTTGGGATGCATCTTGGCCCGCGACCCATCGGTGGTGACCCCGAAGATCGTCTCCACCTCTTCAGGCGTGAGGACATGCTTCAGGATCGCCTGGTAGTGACGGCGCCCGGGGCTGGTTTTGATCGCAATATGATCGGGAAGAAAGCGCGCCGCCACGAACTCGGCCACCGTCATATCGGTTGGTTGCGCGTCGGACCCCACTTCGTTGGAAGAGGCCGGACGCTGGAACAGCACCGTCCTCGGCACCTCTCCGCGCGTCTCGGAGAGGCTCAGCGGTCGATTCCAGTACTCGTTGATGTTCATGACTGACGCCTTCGCACCCGTAATGAGATTGCTTTCGGGAACTGCTTCACTCCAATTGCGATCGCTAACCCATCGCGGAGCTTACGCTCAGGTCACGACAAAGAGCACAGAAATCATGCTGCCCAGGTCATCACGATCACCGGCCCGGGATCTCCAGCATCGACCTTCTGAGGCGAGACCCAACTTCCCTGTTTACCGTGGTCTGGCGCCGGTTCGACCGGCTTTCTCGACCGCTTCCCCGTCGAGCCAGACCTTTTCCGTTTCTTCCACCTAACCCTGTTTTCAACTACCCAGCCAATTACTGGTGGGTTGCCGCGACCTGAAGCTGCGGCTTGGTGAAGTCCGAGGCATTGAGCTTCGGGTTCACGACGATCTTGTCGATGGCGATCTTCTCCGGCTGGTAGTGCTGTTCGCGCGCTGCCGCCGCCCCGCTGCCCA
>VANK01000030.1 GCA_008682415.1 Acidobacteria bacterium AB60
CTTCCGTATATCCTTACTGGCTTCCGCAGAGGTCAATCCGAATATTTCAGCATATTTAGCAACATGGATCTCGCAGATACCGTCATGTTCCTGTAGGGTGCCATCAGATTTTCTGATCTGGTCAACGAACAGATACAGCATACGTTTTTGATCCCGGGAGAGACTATATGCCGCCTCAGTGAGGTCGTTTGACTGGACGATTCGCGGGCTATTTTTACGTTTCTTGTGATTGATAACCGCTGTTTCCGCCATGACAGATCCATGTGAAGTGTGACAAGTTTTTAGATTGTCACACTAAATAAAAAAGAGTCAATAAGCAGGGATAACTTTGTGAAAAAACAGCTTCTTCTGAGGGCAATTTGTCACAGGGTTAAGGGCAATTTGTCACAGACAGGACTGTCATTTGAGGGTGATTTGTCACACTGAAAGGGCAATTTGTCACAACACC
>VANK01000031.1 GCA_008682415.1 Acidobacteria bacterium AB60
CAGCAAGGGCGACTGTGGGTCCCGGGGGCGGCGGGGTAGGAACGATGGGTCCAGCAAGGGCGACGGTGGGTCCCGGAGGCGGCGGCGTGGGAACGATAGGTCCAGCCAATGCGACCGTGGGTCCCGGGGGCGGCGGCGTGGGAACGATGGGTCCAGCAAGGGCGACTGTGGGTCCCGGGGGCGGCGGGGTAGGAACGATGGGTCCAGCAAGGGCGACGGTGGGTCCCGGAGGCGGCGGCGTGGGAACGATAGGTCCAGCCAATGCGACCGTGGGTCCCGG
>VANK01000032.1 GCA_008682415.1 Acidobacteria bacterium AB60
CGCGCTTTATGCGCCTAGGGCGGGACAGCACGAACCTCACCCAGGTCCCTCTCACTTCCAGCACGACCGAGGGTGCCCCATGTCTCCCGCTTTTGGAGACATGGGATACCTCAAACCTCCCCCAGCCGTCTTGGTTCCCCCAGACCGAGGGTGCCTGTGATGTTTCAAGAGGTTGTCCATTCGGTTGGGACCGGAGAAGCTGGTTGTGACGAGCAATCAGAAACTCAGGAGACCGAATGGACTATCACAAGAATGCCCCATGGACGGCTGTGAGTCGAGG
>VANK01000033.1 GCA_008682415.1 Acidobacteria bacterium AB60
AGGCGCGCCTTTTGCGCCTAGGGCGGGATAGCACGAACCCCCCCAGCAACCTGCGTTCCCGCACGGCCAGGGGTGCCCCATGTCTCCCGTTGTTGGAGACATGGGATACCACGAACCCGTCCCAGCCATCTCTCCGTTCCCGCACGACCAGGGGTGCCCCGTTCTAGGCGCGCCTTTTGCGCCTAGGGCGGGATAGCACGAACCCCCCCAGCAACCTGCGTTCCCGCACGGCCAGGGGTGCCCCATGTCTCCCGTTGTTGGAGACATGG
>VANK01000003.1 GCA_008682415.1 Acidobacteria bacterium AB60
CCTCGACTCACAGCCGTCCATGGGGCATTCTTGTGATAGTCCATTCGGTCTCCTGAGTTTCTGATTGCTCGTCACAACCAGCTTCTCCGGTCCCAACCGAATGGACAACCTCTTGAAACATCACAGGTGCCCCATGTCTCCCGTTGTTGGAGACATGGGAAGCACGAACCCAACCTAGCCGTCTGCGTTCCCGCACGACCGCGGGTGCCCCGTTCTAGGCGCGTCGTTGCGCCTAGGGCGGGACAGTACGAACCTTCCCCAGAGCTATCTCAGTTCCCGCACGATTCGGGGTAACCATATCTCCCGCACGACCCTCACCCAGCCCTTGGCCCTTGGTCCTTGGCCCTCGTCTCTCGGCGGAATACCACTCACCCCACCCCAGCCGTCTGCGTTCCCACGCGACCGCGGGTGCCCCACGCCACCACACCCACGTGATCACCGACACAGAGGCGCGCGCCCGTTCCCGCTAGCCTTAACCTAGGTTCGTGTCTCTCCAGGCCGATCATGGGAGGGGAATCCACACCATCCCGCGGATTCTGGAGGCAAACGGTCGTTTTACTACATATGAGGTTCGTAATTACCACGAAAATGCGGCGAATCTCGTGTTTTGCACTGGATTCGGTTCAGTTCGGGGCGAATAGCGGGCGAAGCCGACCGTCTTGACGGAGACAGAGGAAAATACACCCCCTCGCCTATGTAGTCTTCGCCTTATATTTGCCTATGTAGAAAACGAAGTCACGTATTATGTTCAGCTTGTAGCCGCAAGGATAAGAAGGAAAGGCGAAATATCACATTTCCGGAGCTCCCGAGACCGAAAACTACTCCCGAGTTACCACCCGCGCCACCACATCGTAGTCGTGCGCCTCGGTGATCTCCGCACGGTAGAACCGCCCCTTCTCCAGCGCCTCCAGGGCGCCGAAGTCGTTGAGATAGAGCTTCCCGTCGATCTCCGGAGCGTGGAACTCGGTGCGCGCCTCCCACAGCAGGGGCGTCTCTTCGCTCTCTCCCTCGACCAGCACCGTAAGCTGGCGGCCCACCCACAACTGCTTGGCTTCTTTGGAGATACCCTGCTGCAGCTTCATCAGCCGCCGGCGCCGCGCCTCGATCGTCCGCTTCGGCACCTGCCCCTCCAGCGCATAGGCCGCCGAGCCCTCCTCGTGCGAGTAGGGAAACACGCCCAGCCAGTCGAATCGCGCCTCCTGGATAAAGTCCTCCAGCAGCGTCACATCCTCCGCCGTCTCGCCGGGGAAGCCGACGATGAATGAGGTGCGCAGCGCAATCCCCGGGACCGCGCTCCGGACCTTTTCGAGCGTCTTCAGGAAGATCTCCGCGCCCGCGCCGCGCTTCATGGCCTTGAGGACCGCGGGCGAGGCGTGCTGCAGGGGTAAATCCAGGTATTTACAGATGTTATCGTGCTTCGCGATGGTCTCGAGCAGGCGTCCGGTGACGCGGTTGGGGTACGCGTACAGGAACCGCAGCCAGCGCAGCCCCTCGATCCCGGCCAGAGCGTCCAGCAGCTGCGCCAGCCCGTCCTTCAGGCCCAGATCCTCGCCATAGCAGGTCGTGTCCTGCCCGATCAGGGTGATCTCCTCGACGCCCCGCGCCACCAGCTGCCGGGCCTCCGCGACCACCGACTCGAAGCGCCGCGACCGGAACTTCCCCCGCAGGTTGGGGATGACGCAGAACGTGCAGGGATGATCGCAGCCCTCGGCGATCTTGATGTAGGCCGAGGTCCGCCCCGTGGCGAGGAGGCGGGGCGTGGTCTCGTCATAAAGGTAGGTGGGCAGCAGATGCGCGGCGCCCTGCCACTCGTCGCGCTTGAAGCGGCCCTGCTGCTCGCGCAGGTCGCCTTCGGCGCGGAAGGCGGGCTCGTGCTTGTGCGTGCCGGAGAGCGACTCCTGGCCCGACCTTGTATCAGCTAAGGCATTACTGCTCAGGATGTTGAAGGGCGAGGGCGCGACCGGCTGCCGAGCTACTCCGGCGGCCTCCAGGATGGATTCGAGCTCGCCCGTGCCCACCACGGCGTCGACCTCGGGAATGTTCTTGCGGATCTCGTCCCGGTAGCGCTCCACCAGGCAGCCGGCGACGATGAGCTTGCTGGCGCGGCCCTCGGTCTTGTGGCGGGCCATCTCCAGGATGGTGTCCACCGACTCCTGCTTGGCCGAATCGATGAAGCTGCAGGTGTTGACCACGAGAATCTCGGCGTCCTCGGGACGGGCGGTCAGGCGCGCGCCGGCGCGGTCCAGCAGGCCCATCATCACTTCGGAGTCGACGAGGTTTTTGGGGCAGCCTAACGAAATAAAGCCCACGGTGGGAGCCGTGGGTTGGGGAACTTTGCTCACACTTTTATTCTATCCGCAGCCGAGTTTTGGACCAACGGCAGGCGGAGAAGGGGCCTAAGTGCTTTATTTCGCGGCCGGCTTGGGGGCAATTCCTGCAGCGGCGAGCATTCCTTTGGCGTCGGCGGCATACGGGCCGGTGGGCTCGAGCTGGAGGTACTTCTGCAGGGCATCGGCGCACCCCGGCGGCATAACCAGCTTCTGCGTCTTGGGGTCGATGGAGGATTGGGCAGCCAGTCCCTGTCCCTTGAAGAAGTAGAGCGAGCCGCGCGTCGGATCGGCGGCGATGGCCTTGTCGGCGGCCTCCACCTGTTCGGGGGCGTGTCCGGTCTGCAGGAAGACGATGGCCTCGTTGCGGTAGTAGAACCCGGCGGAGGCGGGATTGGCCGCGGCGGCCTTGTCAAAGGCCTCCTTGGCTTCGGGAATCTTGTTGAGCCGGACGTAGATCTCGCCAAGGCCGGAGTAGGCGCTGCCCTGCACCTCATGGGTATCGATTCCCTTGGAGGGGGCGGCGCTGGAGACGGCGACGTGGGCGACGGTGCCTTTTCCTTCCTGATAGAAGGCGGCGGGCGCCTGCTTGGGCGCCGAGGATTCGCCACCGGCGAGGGCCGAGTTGAAGCTGGCTTCGGCCTCCGGATACTTCTTCTGGCCGAGCTGCGCCTGCCCGAGTTCGAGCCACAGATAAGGCATGTGGGGGCGGAGGGCGGTGTCGTGCAGCATCAGCGTCTCGGCGTCTGCGTAGCGCTTCTCCTGGTTGGCGACGCGGGCCTGGATCAGATCGGCATTGGCAGTGTCCACGCTCAGGGCGCTCCCCGGCGATTTGGGGCCGGGCTTCTGGTCAGCGAGCGCTCCCAGGGGAGGAAGCCCCGGGGCCGGCTTAGGGTCTTGCGAACCTCCGAGCGGCGGAAGCTGCGCGGTTGCGAGGGAGGACAGGCCGAGGGTAAGCAGGATTGCCAGAACGCGCGCAGCCATGAATACACTCCGAGAATGCTGTTTGTGCGGCGGAGCCAGCATACTCCAGGCGGAGTGCGGAAGCCATCAGGCGCGGTTGAGGTTGTTGTAGATGTCGCGGATGTTGCCGTTGATGTCGTTCTGCAGGGGCGAGTCGTCGGCGCTGGAGAAGCGGGGGTGGCCCTCGGACTGGATGCGGGTGAGGAAGGCGGCGTAGCCGTTGGACTGCAGGGAGCGGAGCGAGGCGACGGTGAAGCGCTTCTGCATCTCAGCGACGCTGAGGCCGTCGCGCTTGCCTTCTTCCACCTTGCCGGTGAGCTCCTCAATATAGTTGCGCTGGCAGGTCATGATGGTGCGATCGGGCTGCATGGGGCCGTGACCGCCGAGCACGTACTTGAAGTCGGCCTGCATGACGTTATCGATGGTGGCGGGCCAGGCTTGCGGGAAGCCGTCGCCGAGGTTCGGGACCCAGCCATGGCTGGCGTCGCCCGTGGCGATGGCGCGCCGCTGCGGACAGTGGACGAAGACGTCGCCTTCCGTGTGCGCGCGCCCGTGGAACTGCAGGTGCAGGTCGAAGGCGGAGTCCTTGAGCTCGTAGGCGTCGTCGAAGGTGATGTCGGGCAGCTCGAGGGTGAAGTCTTTGAGCTCGGCCTCGTAGGCCTCCATCTGGCGGATCTGCTCGGCGCAGAACGCCTTCTCTGCGGCGGAGTTTGAGCTCGCGGCGCGCTTGCGCATGGCCTCGAGAGCCTGCGCGATGTCGTCGGCCGACTCGTGCATACGTTTGACGGACAGGCCGGACATCAGCCGTTTGGTGGCGTTGGTGGCGAGGATCTCGACCTTGGAGCCGGTCTGGCGGTAGGCGTGATTGCCCTGGGAGTGGTCCCAGTGGAAGTGCGTGTTGACGACGTAGCGGACAGGCTTGTCGGTGAGTTCGCGCTTGATCTGGGCGAGGAGCGACGCCGCGGCGGAGGGCTTGGAGTGGGCGTCGACCACGACCACGTCGTTAGAGCGGACGAAGACGGCGGCGTTGCAGTTGATGACGGCCTGGGCGCGGGCTTTGGCGAAGTAGACGCCGTCAGCCGCTTTCTCCAGGTCGAAGAGCTTGCTGTCAGTGGGCCCGGCGGAGCGGGCCCAGGCGGCGCGGTGCCAGGCAAGCTCCAGCACGGAGGCTCCGGCCAGCGTGCCGCCCATGAGCACGCGGAGAAAGTCGCGGCGCGAGGAATGGCCGGGCTCGACGTGATTGCGCACCGAAGCGTGCGAGTGGGCGTGGGTATGACGATGACCGCGCTGGCACATGGTTTTCTCCTGGGGAAGCAGAAGCGGGCAGGACGATGCGCACCGAAAGGATTGCGCGCGCATGCGCCAAAGGCTACCACGGGCCGCACGCGCGGCAGGAGAAAATCGTTTGCGGTGAGACGGATGGCGCGCATCGGCGGGCGAAGATTTCTCCGCGTCTGCGGGTGCTAGAATCAATCAGTGCCGGGTCCTACGCGACGTAATCCCGCCAACCCCGCCAGGTCCGGAAGGAAGCAACGGTAACGGGCTAGTACGGGCGCAGTAGGTCACCCGGTACTTTTTTGGCCGTTAGGGGCGCATGGCACTCGTGAAGCTGACAGGGAATTGCGCATGATGGCACCGGCTGTGGCGAGGGACGCGTCGTACCCTGCCGCGCACAGCGCTACCCCCTTGAATCGACCTGCGCGGAGGCGGGTTTCTCCGCTTCCGTTTCGTCCTCTGTTTCGATACCCAGGAGAAAAGCCTTGAGTCTCACCGTTCGTCCCGTGGTGGGCCGGCGTGCGAAGATCACCGCGCTCGGAACCTATGTCCCACCCCAAGTATTGACCAACCAGGACCTGGAAAAGATGGTGGAGACCAACGACCAGTGGATCCTGGAGCGGACCGGTATCCGCGAGCGCCACATTCTGGCGCAGGGCAAGGGCACCAGCGACATGTGCGTGGAGGCGGCCAAGAAGTGCCTGGCCGCGCGCGGCATTGCGCCCACGGAGGTGGAGGTGATCATTGTGGGCACGGTGACGCCCGACATGATGTTTCCATCGACGGCGTGCCTGGTGCAGGACAAGATCGGCGCGACGGGCGCATGGGGCTTCGATGTCTCGGCGGGGTGCTCGGGGTTTGTGTTCGCGCTGCAGGCGGGCGTGAAGCTGGTGGAGAGCGGCGCGCATAAAAAAGTGCTGGTGTGCGGGGCCGACGCCAACACGCGCATGACCGACTACACCGATCGCGCGACGTGCGTGCTGTTTGGCGACGGCGGCGGCGCGGTGCTGATTGAGCCGGCGGAAGAGGGCGAGATCGGCATGATCGACTTTGTGCACGAGATCGACGGTTCGGGCGGTGTGTCTTTGAACCTGCCCGCGGGGGGCAGCCTGAATCCGCCGACGCACGAGACGATTGACAAGAAGATGCACTACATCCACCAGGATGGGCAGGCGGTATACAAGTTTGCTGTGCGCAAGATGGCGGAGGCGACGACGAAGCTGCTGGAACGCAACGGCGTGGCGGGCTCGGACCTGGGCTGCTTTATTCCGCACCAGGCCAACAAGCGGATCATCACTTCGACGGCGGACCGGCTGGGCATGGACCCGGAGCGGGTGATCATCAACATCGACAAGTACGGCAACACTTCGGCCGGCACCATTCCGCTAGCCATGGAGACGGCGGTGGAGCAGGGCAAGCTGAAGAAGGGCGACCTGGTGCTGCTGGCGGCGGTGGGCGCGGGATTCACGGTGGGCACGGCACTGATGCGGTGGGAGATCTGAATCGCGCGGCGTTTGGGCCCGCTCACACCGGTTTTTGATTCTGCTGGAAAACTGGCGCCGCCTTGCTGCGCGGTGGAAGGCGCTTTCCTGATTGGGCATCGGGCAGGAGGCGCTCCTCATCTGGTTTGAAAGGTGAAGTGTCTCGGGAGCGGGCGATGAAAGTTGCGTTCTACGGCGCGAATGGAAATATCGGACGACGGATCCTGGACGAACTCCTGAAGCGCGGTCACCTTGTTACGGCGGTGGTGCGAGACACGAGCAAGCTCGCGGCCCGGGATGGTCTGCGCGTGATTGCGGGAGACGTAAACGATGTACAGGGCATTACCGCCGCCAGCAAGGGCGCGGACGCACTGCTGAGCGCGTACGGTCCGGGGCACGAGCATCCGGAGAAGCTTGTACCCGTGATGCGCAACCTGCTGACGGGCGCGGAGCAGAGCGGTGTTCCCCGGTTTGTGTTTGTGGGCGGCGCGGGTTCGCTGGAGGTGGCGCCGGGCGTGACGCTGATCGACAGCGGCCATCTTCCGGAGGAGTGGAAGGGAATTGCCATTGCGCATCGGGATGCGCTGGAGCTGGCACGCGCGTCGGCGGTGAACTGGACCTGCCTGAGTCCCGCAGCGTTCATCGAGCCCGGCAAGAAGACAGGCAAGTTCCGCATCGGCGGCGACCGGCTGCTGACGGACGACCGGGGCGAGAGCCGGATTTCGATGGAGGACTTTGCTGCAGCGCTTGTGGATGAGCTGGAAAATCCACAGCAGGAGCGCCGCCGTTTTACCGTGGCATACTAAGCGGATTTGACGGCAGAGCAACATACCAGTCGCTCAATGGCATCGAACAATACGGCTGAATGCTATCTGAGAGTTCCTGGTAACTTATGCTCAAAATCAAGTTTTGGTGCACGCTTGCGTGCCTTCTTGCGGTGTCGTCGTTTCTTCCCGGCTGCGGATCGTCCCACACCAGCACTCCACCGAACGTACAGATCAGCGTGGTCGCCGCGGGCACGGGATCGGGAACGGTGAGCAGCGCGCCGGGTGGAATCAACTGCGGTTCAACCTGCAGTGCCAGCTTTGCGGCGGGCACCTCCGTGACGCTGACCGCAACGCCGAACAATGGCTCGACGTTTGCGGGCTGGTCGGGCGGTGGGTGCAGCGGCACGAGCGCGTGCACGATGATGGCTTCGGCAGCGGCGTCGGTGACGGCCACGTTCAACACGGCGGCGGCGAACACCGATCAGCTGACGGTGCAACTTGCCGGCACGGGCACGGGATCGGTGAGCAGCGCGCCCGCGGGAATCACGTGCGGCACGACGTGCGCAGCGAGCTTTGCTACGGGCGCGGCGGTGACGCTGACGGCAACAGCCAATGCGGGCTCGACGTTTGCGGGCTGGTCGGGCGGCGGCTGCAGCGGCACGGGCAGCTGCGTGGTGACGCTGTCGAGTAACACGACGGTGACCGCCACGTTCAACACGTCCACGACGCCGACCAATAATCTGACGGTGAAGCTGGCGGGGACGGGCACGGGCACGGTGAGCAGCGCGCCGTCCGGCATTACGTGCGGCACCACGTGCACGGCCGCGTTTGCGACGGGCAGCGCAGTGACGTTGACGGCGGCGCCGGGGACGGGCTCGACGTTCGGCGGGTGGTCAGGCGGCGGCTGCACGGGCACGACGACAACGTGCACGGTGACGCTGTCTGCGGACACGACGGTGACGGCGACGTTCAACCTGAGCGGGACGATCAATTCGCTGAACCACATCATCTTCCTGGCGCAGGAGAATCGCTCGTTCGATCACTACTTTGGAGCTTTGCGGCAGTATTGGGCGCAGAACGGGTATCCGGATCAGTCGTTCGATGGGCTGCCGCAGTTTAATCCGGCAACGGGAGCGGCGCCGCTGCAAGGGCCGGCGCCGACGAATCCGGGATGCGATCCGACCGCTCCGTATCCGGCTGACTGCAAGCCGACAGCGAGTAATCCGGTGCCCTCTTTCCATCTGAAGACGGTGTGCAATGAGAACACCAGCCCCTCGTGGAATGAGGCGCACGTGGACTGGAACCTGACCGACCAGGTGGATCAATATAATGATCCACTGCTCAATGGGTTCGTGTACTCGGCGGCCCACGACTTTAGGAGCAACCTGGCGGCCGGCGTTCCACCGAAGAAAGACCTCAACGGCAACACGGCGATGGGCTACCTTGATGGCGGCGACCTGAACTACTACTACTTCATGGCGTCGAACTTCGCCACGTCGGATCGATGGTTCCATCCGATGATGTCGCGGACTCCTCCCAATCGCGACTACCTGATTGCGGCCACCTCGCAGGGAACGGTGAACCCGCCGGGCACGAATGCCAATGATTCGACGCCGCTGACCGCTCCGACGATCTTTCAGGAGCTTCAGACGGCGGGGATTACCTGGAAGGTCTATGTGGATCCGGCGACTCCGGCGCAAGGCGGCTGCGCAGGTCCACCGTACGATCCGGCGTGCCTGGTGAAGCTGAGCTCATTGAAGAACTTCAGCTTTGGTCAGACGGTCGTGACGACGTATCCGCAGAACATCGCTCCCATCTCTCAGTATCTTGCGGATGTGCAGAACGGCACTCTTCCGCAGGTAGCGCTCATCGAACCGGCAACGGACGACGGAACCGACGAGCACGGCTCGAACTCGGACACCGTGCCGACCAATGTGCAGACGGGCGCGAACTATGTCGCTGGGTTGATCAACACGCTCATGCAGAGCCAGTCGTGGAAGGACTCGGCGTTCATTCTCACGTTCGACGAGTTTGGCGGGCTGTATGATCACGTGGCTCCGCAACCCGCGGTAAACCCCGATGGCATCAAGCCGCTCGACTACCAACCCAACGATGTTTGTAACAACGGTTCTACAGGGCCGACTTGCGACTTCACGTTCACGGGGTATCGTGTGCCCCTGATCGTGGTCTCGCCCTTCACCAAGAAGAACTTCGTGTCGCATAAGGTGAGGGACTTCACGGCGATACTCAATCTGATCGAGACGCGGTTCAATGTACCGGCACTGACGAAACGCGACGCGGCGCAGGTGGACATGACGGAGTTCTTTGACTTCGTGAATCCGCCGTGGATGACGCCTCCTTCGAATGTGCCGGTGCAAAACACCAATGGCACATGCTCGACAGATCCGCCGACGCCGTAGAGGCAACTGCGGGGTCAGGATAGACGCGGCCGGTCTCATTGAATTGAGGCTGGCCGTTTTGTTTGTCTAGAGCGCGAGTTGATAGGCCGGGAGGATGCCGGCTTCGGCGGCCATGCGGAAGAAGGCGCGCATGCCGGCGATGCACTCGTCGTCGAGGATGTAGTGGATGTTTTCGCTGAGGTAGCGGCGGATGGTGTGCTCGGGGACGGGCAAGCGGAGGGACCACTCGCGGGCGAGGGCTTCGATCTGAGCGAGGCCGTGATCGCGGGACTGGATGAAGTCGGCGGCGATGGTGTCCCAGGGCAGGGCGGCGCGGGAGGCGGCGTCGGGGTGCGCGGCCCAGACGGCGGAGATGAAGGGAAGGCCGGTGAGGGAGCGCCACTCGTGCGCGATGTCGTGGTAGGCGAGCTCCTCTTCGTGGCGTTCGCCGCGGTTGGCGCGCTCTTCGAGGGCGAGGAGGGCGGGGTCGCCGATGAGGATGGCGGCGTCGGCGCGCTCCAGCATGGCGTCGAGGTCGGCGGCCATGGGCAGGAACTCGACGGCGGGATTGCCCCACTTGTGGAACATGAGACGCGTGTAGGCGATGGTGGTGCGGCTGGCGGTGTCGGCGGCGACGGTGCGGATCTCCGCGAGAGGCCGGGTGGCGCGGCGGACCAGGAGCAGGGAGCGCACGTAGTCCCTGGAGGCGATGGTGCAGCCGGGCAGGATGCGCAGCTGGGGATTGTGCGCGAGGGCGGCGATGGGGACGAGGCCGATGTCGGCGGAGCCGGCGGCGAGGCGGTCGGCGCACTCGGAGGGAAGCATCCAGTCGATCCGATATCGCGCGGCGAGCGCGGTGGCGAGGGGCGGGTGTTCGAAGTCCCACATCAGAGGCGCAGGATTGAGGAAGCGGATAGCGGCGATGCGCAGAGGAGATCGATCGGGGACTGGCACCTCTCCAGTTTAATTTCCCGGCGTGCGGAACGCATTCCGCGCGTACGCGGGGAGGCGTGCGCCGCGCTGTGTCCGGTGAACTTGACATTCGGCACGGCCGGGCATAACTTGGGCGGAAAATCAGCGAACGAACGGGAGATTCATCGCGCGAACGGCGGTTGCGTGCGCGCGGCGTGGCGTGGAATGACGAGTGAGAGCAGCAGAGCGGCGCAGTCTCGATCGATAGAGAACGTGGAGGATCAGCTCGGCTGGCTGGCTCTGACGGGGACTCCGGGGCTGGGCGCGCGGCGGGTACTGGACGTGATGAAAACGCTCGTGGCGCCGAGCCAGATCTTCGAGCTCTCGCTGACGGAGCTTGAGGCGCTGCAGCTTTCGGCGGAGGCGGCGCAATTTCTTTTCGATGGCAAGGCGCGCCGCGTGGCGGAGGCGGAGTGGGCTGCGCTGAAGGCGGCCGGCGCCGAGTTGGTGGCGTACAACGATGCGGCCTATCCGGAACGGCTGCGCGAGATCTGGGATCCGCCGCCGGTGTTGTGGGTGCGGGGCCGGGCCGATCTGCTGACGAGGCCATCGATCGCGATCGTGGGCACGCGGCATCCTTCGCCGTACGGCGCGGGGGTGGCGGAGCTGCTGGCGCGCGATCTGGCGGCGCGGCACCTGCTGGTGATCAGCGGCATGGCGCGGGGCATCGACACGTGCGCGCATAAGGGCGCGCTGGCGGCGCGCATGCCTACGCTGGCGGTGTGGGGCACGGGTGTGGATATTCCTTATCCCAAGGAGAACCGGAAGCTGGCGGATGACATTCTCGCGATGGGAGGAACCATTGTGAGCGAGGTGCCGCTGGGGACGTTTCCTGCGCCGCAGAACTTTCCCCGGCGCAATCGCATTCTGAGCGGGCTCAGTATCGGGGTCCTGGTGGTGGAGGCGGCGGAGAACTCCGGAACGCGAATTACGGCGCGTTGCGCCGCCGAACAAAATCGCGATCTGTTCGCGGTGCCAGGTAACGTGACCAACAAGAACTCCTGGACGCCTAACACGTTGATTAAACAGGGAGCAAAGCTGGTCGCGACGTGGGAGGATGTGTGGGAGGAGCTGCCGTCTGACGTGCGCCTGGAACTGGAGGGCGCGGGGGGTGTTGCATCCAAAGTGGAGGCTCAAGCATCTCTTTTGCCTGATCCGGCGCTTCGCCCGGAAGAGGCCATCGTGCTCGAGATATTGCGATCAGACGAGTCGCTGCAGATCGACGGTATCCTGGAATCTCTTGAGACGCAATTGACTTCTTCTGAGGTGTTTACAGCACTGTTCGAGCTGGAGATGGCGGGGCGGATCCGGCAACTGCCGGGAAAGAACTACGTGCGCACCCTCTAGCGCAGACGTGTTCCAATCTTTTTGAGAACGAACCGGCCCGATGCAGATTTTGTGCATTTTCCGCCCGTTTGCGCGTATTGTCTTGGAGAGCGGTTCACGGATTGAGGTGGGCGGAACTGGAAATGAGCCTGCCTTCCGTGATAGGTTGCAAGTTTCAGCGGATCAATTGGAGACGAGATCGGCGCCGGCGGAATTAGCGGGCCGGAATGAAACCACGAGCCGCGCAGTGTAATCAGAGTTGAAACGGAAGGGACCGTCGCGAGTCCAACAGGCCGAGGCGGTATCAGTAATAAGGATGGCAATGAGCAAATCACTGGTGATCGTCGAGTCGCCCGCGAAGGCGAAGACGATTGAAAAATATCTTGGCAAGGGCTACGAGGTGCTGGCTTCGGTCGGGCACATTATGGACCTTCCTAAAAACGATATTGGTGTGGAACTGAAGAAGCGGACCTTCGAGCCGACGTTGATTGTGTCGCCGGGCAAGGAGAAGGTGGTAGGCCAGTTGAAGAAGGCGGCGGCCAAGGCCGACGAAATTTTTCTTGCGCCTGACCCCGACCGTGAAGGCGAAGCCATTGCCTACCACCTGGCGCTGCAGCTTGGGACCTCGGCCAAGGAGCAGAAGAAGATTCGTCGCGTGACCTTCAACGAGATCACGAAGAAGGCTGTGCAGGATGCGTTCCAGCACGCCCGGGAAGTGGACCAGAACCTGGTGGCGGCGCAGCAGACGCGGCGGGTGCTGGATCGGCTGGTGGGCTACCAGATCTCCCCGCTGTTGTGGGACAAGGTGCGGCGCGGTCTTTCCGCGGGGCGCGTGCAGACGGTCGCGGTGCGATTGATTGTGGAGCGCGAGCGCGAGATTGCGGCGTTCCAGCCGGTGGAGTACTGGACGCTGGATGCGCTTCTGCATCCGGAGAAGAAGGCGGAGAGCCAGTTCAAGGCGCGCTTCCTGGGCGTGAACGGGGAGCCGGCGCGCGTTCCCAACGGCAAGGACAAGGACGGCAAGGACCAGTTCCTCTCGAATGCGCTGCCTGACAAGAAGTCGATGGACGAGGTCGTTGCGGCGCTGGAGAGCGCGAAGTGGTCGCTCACTTCGCTGCAGTCGACGGAGAAACAGCGTCGTCCGCTGGCGCCGTTTATTACCAGCCAGCTGCAGCGCGATGCGGCCGGCAAGCTGGGCTTTAACGTTCGCCGGACGATGGGCGTGGCGCAGCGTTTGTATGAAGGTATCGATCTCGGTCCGGAGGGAACGACGGGTCTGATTACCTACATGCGTACCGACTCGCCGCGCGTGTCGCCGGAGGCCAAGGAGAGCGCCCGCGAGTGGATCGGCAAGAGCCTGGGCCCGCAGTACCTGCCCGCCACTCCCAATGAGTACCGGGGCAAGAAGGACGCGCAGGACGCGCACGAGGCGATCCGCCCGACGGATGCTTCGCGCACGCCGGAGTCGATTGCGAAGTATCTGAGCGATGAGCAGCTCAAGCTGTATCGGCTGATCTGGCAGCGCTTCGTGGCGTCGCAGATGATGCCGGCGGTGTTCGATGTGACCACGGCAAAGATTGCGGCTGTTTCCTCCAAGACCGGCAAGACCTACGACTTCCGCGCCAGCGGATCAGTGCTGCGCTTCGAGGGATTCCTGAAGGTCTACGAGATGACGGAGGACAAGGCCGCGGACGACGAGGATGAATCGAAGAACAAGCTGCCCAACCTGGATGGAGTGAACGCGCTGGCGCTGGACAAGCTGGAGCCCGAGGATCACTTCACTTCGCCGCCGCCGCGTTACAACGAAGCGTCGCTGGTGAAGATCCTGGAGGAACGCGGGATCGGCCGCCCGTCAACCTACGCGTCCATCATCAACACGATCCAGGACCGCGAGTACGTGACGAAGATCAGCGGGCGATTTTATCCCACGGAGATCGGCGTGGTGGTGTGCGATCTGCTGGTGAAGAACTTCCCTTACATCTTCGATGTGAAATATACGGCGCGCCTGGAAGAGGAGCTGGACGACATTGAAGAGGGCAAGGAGCGCTGGACGGATCTTCTGAATGCCTTCTACGACCACTTTGAAGAGGAGCTGGAAGTGGCCGAGAAGGAGATGGAAGATATCAAGCGCATGGAGATCAAGACGGACGAGAAGTGCGAACTATGCGGCTCTCCGCTTCTGCTGAAGTGGGGCAAGTTCGGTACCTTCTTCGCCTGTTCGGCGTACAACAAGAAGGATCCGACGAGCTGCACGTTCACCAAGGAGAACACCGCGGCCAAGCCCGACCTGAACACGCCCGAGGCGCAGGAGGCGAGCGAGCAGGAGGAGTACTGCGAGAACTGCGGCAAGGTGATGGTGTTGCGTCGCGGTCCGTTCGGGATGTTCCTGGCGTGCCCGGACTACAACGCCGATCCGCCCTGCAAGACATTCCGCAAGCTGAGTCAGAAGCAGCAGCAGAAGCAGACGGCGCCGCAGCCCACGGGCGAGGATTGTCCGGTGTGCGGCAAGGCTCTGGTGCTGCGCCAGGGAGCCTACGGGGAGTTTGTGTCATGCTCCGGGTATCCCAAGTGCAAGTATGTGAAGCAGAACATCATTGAGGGGATGAAGTGCCCCAAGTGCGGGACCGGCGACATTGCCGAACGTAAGGCAAAGCGCGGCAACGTGTTCTGGGGCTGCACCAATTATCCCAAGTGCGACTTCACGTCGAACTACAAGCCTGTGTCGCAGAAGTGCCCGGAGTGCGGCAGCGCGTACCTGCTGGAAAAGACTCTGAAGGACGGGATCTATCTGGAGTGCCCGAACAAGAAACGGGTGGCCGAGGAAGAGGCGCCGAAGAAGAAGGGCAAAAAGACCGAGCCCGAGCCGCAGCCGACGGTGGTCTGCACCTACTCCAAGCGCATCGGGGACCCGCCTCCGCCACCGACGGCTGAGACGCACGGGCCGGTTCCGGAGCAGACCGGCAAGAAGACGGGCAAGCGCGAGTTGCAACCTGCCTGATTCAGGCGGGCATGCATGCTCGGGGCGTCCGCATCGCGGACGCCTCTTCTTTTTGGGAGAGCGAAAGGATGACTGCAGCAGGCCTTCCGGCGCTCCGAAGAGGGAAGTGCCGTGTGAGAAAATCGTCTTTACGGTCGAAAAGCCAACAGCCTTCCGCCGATAGAGTCGAACTATGGCATTGCTTCGTTCTGCGTTCATCGCGCTCTCCCGCAATCGCAGCCTGCGCCGCTTCGGCGAACGTTCCACAATCGGCACCCGTCTCAGCTCCCGGTTCGTTGCTGGCATGGAGGTCGAGGACGCGCTCCGGGTAGCGGAGGCAGTGAACAAGCAGGGCATGGCGGTTTCGCTGGATTCGCTGGGCGAAAGCGTGACGTCAGAGAACGAGGCGTTCAAGGCGGCGGAGGTCTACCATCGGCTGATCGATGCGATTGCCGCGCGGAAGCTCAATGCCAATGTCAGCGTCAAGCTCACGCAGATGGGATTGGGCCTGTCGCGGGAGATCGCTGAGAGCATTGCCCAGAATCTGACCGAGCATGCGCGGTCGGCGGGCACCTTCGTCCGCATCGACATGGAAGACTCGACGCTGACGCAGGTGACGCTGGATATCGTTCGCCGCATCCACGCCCAGCCCGGGCTTCGCGGGACCATCGGCACGGTGATCCAGGCGTATCTGTACCGTTCCCAGGCGGACGTGGAGCAACTGCTGGCAGAGGGTATCCGCATCCGTCTCTGCAAAGGGGCCTATAAAGAGCCGGCAGAGGTGGCGTTTCCGCGCAAGGGCGATGTTGACGCCAACTATGTTCGGCTGAGCTGCATGCTGTTGGACAGCCCGGTGTACCACGGTCTGGCGACCCACGACATTGCGATGATCCATGCGGCCAAGTCGTTCGCGCACCAGCATGGGATTGACGCCAGCCGCTACGAGTTCCAGATGCTGTTCGGGGTGCGCCGCGATCTGCAGCGGGAGCTGGTGCGCGATGGCTACCGGATGCGGGTATATATTCCCTTCGGCCGCGAGTGGTATCCATACTTCATGCGGCGGCTGGCGGAACGTCCGGCGAACGTATTCTTTCTGGCCAAAAACCTGCTGCGCAAGTAGGAGTGCAGGACGGACTAGCGTCTCGGACTCATTTCTTCGGGTCCTGTTTGCCGGGCGCATGGGCGGGCGCGCTCTTCTGCGCGACGGCGATTCGATCCGCCAGACGCTGCAATTCGGCGCGGTCCAGCACCTTGGAATCGACCATGCCCACGAGCAGGGCTTCGACGCTGCCCTCGCAGAACCAGTCCACAATGCGCTGCACGGCGCGCCCGGCGACTTTTTGCCGTGTCTCCGCGGGCTGGTAGAGGAAGGTGCGATTTTCAACGGTGTGCGCCAGGTAGCCCTTCTCCTCGAGGCGACGGAGAACGGTGCGCACGGTTGAGTCTTTGAGGGGGCGATTGAGCTCTTCGCGGACCTGGTCTGCGGTTGCCGTCGTGAGCCGCCACACGATCGCGAGAATCTCGCGTTCCAGTTCGCCGAGCTCCACCGGATCGTGATCGAGAGGCGTGCTACCCTTCATAATGTTACTTAGCGTAACATTTGTTCGGGCGGGCAGGCAAGGGATTTTCGGGCGGAGGCAATTGTGCGTATGCAGTCGAATCTGGCGCGGGGATTTGCACGGCCAGAGGCAGCGGCCGGGCAGTGGCGAGAGCGCGCGGCCGAGAAACATGCAAGAATGTTGCTAATTGTGGAATCGATTCCACCCGGCGTGGCGGCGTGCGCGACCTCTTCGCTCCGGTGCGATAAGCTTCTTGCGGGGGAATGTTGATGCGATTGGTGAGATGGCTGCAGGGAGTGCTCGCAATCGCGGCGGTATCCGCGGTTCTGAGCGCCCAACAGCCGGCGCTGAATCCTGCGCTGCCGCTGATTCACATTGATAACGGCTCCAACTCGGCCGCTGCGCAGAAGGCGCACTATCTTGTGCTGGTTTCCCTGGACGGTTTCCGGTGGGATTACGCGAAGCGGGATGGAGCGGCGCATCTGCTCGCGCTGGGCAAGCAGGGAGTGTGGGCGCCGCAGGGCATGCTGCCCAGTTTTCCATCGCTGACGTTTCCCAATCATTTCACCATCGTCACGGGGCTCTATCCCGAGCACCATGGGTTGATTGCCAACAGCTTTTATGACGAGACGAAGAAGGCGCGTTACGCGATCAGCGATCCGGCGGTGGTAACGGACGGAAGCTGGTACGCGGGGGTGCCGTTGTGGAGTCTAGCCGAGTCGCAGGGGATGCGGACGGCGTGCCTGTTCTGGCCGGGGTCGGAGGCGGAGATTGGGGGACGCCGTCCGAGCTGGTATGCGCGCTTCGACAACAAGACGCAGGCGACCGAGGAGGTGGAGCAGGCGCGGCTGGACGATGCTGTCGCGCTGTTGAAGCTGCCGGAGGGGCAGCGGCCTCACTTCATTACGATCTACTACTCCGAGCCGGATCATGCGGGGCACCAGTACGGTCCGGATGCGCCGGAGACCAGGGCGGCGGTGCACAGGATGGATGTCCTGGTAGGCAAGCTGAAGGCGGCGCTTGATGCGACCCAGCTGCCCATCGACCTGGTGGTGATCAGCGATCATGGGATGGCGAAGACCGAAGGGCCTTGGATCACGCTCGACAAGTTCGCCGATCTTACGGGATTCGAGACGGTTGGCCAGCTCCTGTACGGCAAGAGCGAGGAAGACCGTGTCAGGGTCTACAACAAGCTGAAGCAGGCGACGTCGCAGTTTGTGGCCTACCGCCGCAAGGATGTTCCGGCCGGTCTGCACTACAACCAGAATGCGCGGGAAGGTGATCCGGTAATCATTGCTACCGGACCGTACGCCATTCGAGCGCACGAACCGGAGGCGGGGAAGGCGGATACTCCGCCGAAGGCCGGTTCGCATGGATTCGATGTGCAGGCGGTGCCGCAGATGAAGGCGAGCTTCTTCGCAGCGGGCCCTGACATTGTGGCGGGCAAGACGGTGGCGCCGTTTGAGAATGTGAACCTGTATCCGTGGATGGCGCATATTCTCGGGCTAAGTCCGGCGAAGAATGACGGAAGCCTGAACATTCTGGCGGGCACCTTGCGGGATAACGGCATGGAAGCGCAGCAAGAAGCTGCCATGACCCCAACGACACCGGAGCCGGTAAAACCATGAGCGCTGTCGTGCTGGGTATCGACGGTGGGGGGACCCGTACGCGGGCGTCTCTCGTGAACGGAGGAAGCACGCTGGCGTTTGCGGAGAGCGGCTCGATCAAGCGCCTGCGGGTGGGCGCCGCCGTCGCCGAACAGAACCTGCGCGAGCTGCTTACCGAGATTTACAAGCAGGCGGGCGTGACCGGTGTGCGCGCGGCGTCGGCCGGAGTAGCGAGTGCGACGATGCCCGGTGTCCCGGAGTGGATCACGGCAGTTTTCGCTGATTTTGGAGTGGAGCGGTCGGAGGTGGTGGGGGACGAGGTGATCGCGCTGGACGCGGCGTTCAAGGGCGGTCCGGGGATCCTGCAGATTGCGGGCACGGGCACCAACTGTATCGGCCGGGCTCCGGGCGGGGGCAGGGAGAGCGCCGGGGGCTGGAGTTCGCGGCTGGGGGATGAGGGCTCTGGTTATTGGATCGGCCTTCATGCCATTCGCCGGGCATTGCACTCGTACGACCGGGAGACGCCGACGCGCGTGCTCGAGGTGGTGGGCGGCATCTGGGGAACGTCCACGATTGATGAACTGGTGAACCTGGGCGACAGCACGCCGGGACCTGATTTTGCGGCACTGGCGCCCGCCATTTGCCAGCTGGCGGAGGAGGGAGATCCTGTGGCGCTTGACGTCGTGCAACAGGCCGCTACGGACCTGGTCGGGTTCGTGCTGCTGGTGCGCTCCAAGCTGCGGCGCAAGCACAACCTCACCAAGGAGGTGCCGGTGGCGTGGATCGGCAGCGTAATTGGCAAGTCGCGCCTGGTCCGCGACGGTTTCTATGCGGGACTTCGGGCAGCGGCGCCGGAGATGCCGATTCTGGATGAGGAAGTGAACGCCATCGAAGGAGCGGTGTGGCGCGCTCAGCGGATGGCGGGGATGTCCGGCTGAGGGATCAGCCGGACACGAGGACGCCCCGCTGGACTGAGGCCAGCAGCTTTCCACGGCTGTCGACTGCCACCAGGTTGGCGGGCTGTCCCACGGTCAGCGATCCTGCCTGTTCGTGGAGCCCGGTCATCGATGCAGCATTGGTGCTGACTGCGCGCAGGCCGTCGTCGACGGTGGCGCCGGTGAAGGCCACCAGGTTCTGCAGCGCGCGGTCGAGGGTGAGCAGGCTTCCTGCCAGGACCCCGTGCGCTGTGGCGCGGCCATCGGCGACCTTCACCGCGAAACCGCCGAGCTGGTAGGTGCCGTCCGGCATCCCGGCGGCGCTAAGGGCGTCGGTGATCAGTATGGCGCGTTGGGGTCCTTTGGCCTTCCACCAGAGGCGCACCATCTCCGGCGCGTTGTGAATGCCGTCGCAGATCAACTCGGCAAAGAGTTCCTCGGTGGT
This sequence comes from Acidobacteria bacterium AB60, assembly GCA_008682415.1. Lineage (GTDB taxonomy): Bacteria > Acidobacteriota > Terriglobia > Terriglobales > Acidobacteriaceae > Telmatobacter. Next base: position 19,034 of record VANK01000003.1, read on the forward strand.
GAGGACGGTGCCCAGAATGCCGGGCTCGCGGTGATCGAGTGCGCGCATGGCATTGAAGGTGTGGGTTGCGCTGGTGGCGCCTGCGGCGATTGCGGCGCGGGTCTGGCTTGCGGTGGCATTGGAGTGTCCCACAGAAACCCGCACACCACGCTCTGTGGCATGCCGCGCCAACTCCAAGGCTCCCGGCAGCTCCGGCGCCAAGGTCATGAGCCGCACTTGACCCTCCGCTGCTTCGAACATGCGATCGAAGACGGAGATATCGGGCGGCAGCAGGTGGTCCGGCGGATGAACGCCGCGCTTCTCGTGGGAGAGGAACGGCCCTTCCAGGTGGATGCCGACGGGCCACGCCAGCGTGTTGTCCGGACGGCGGCGGATCAAGCCGGCAAGCCGCTCGACCGCGGCCAGAATCTTGTCCAAGGGCGCCGTGACGGTGGTTGCCAGATACGCTCCGGTGCCGTGTGCTGCGAGAAAAGCGCCCATCGCCTCCAGGGACTCTTGCGCGGACTCCATGACGTCGTGTCCCGCCGATCCGTGGAAGTGTATGTCGAGGAAGGACGGCGCCAGAATGGCTCCGGGGAAATCATGGACCTTCGCTTCGCGGGGAAGCTCGGTATCAGCGCGCGAGCCGATCCGAGTTATCCGGCCGTCTTCCACAAATACGACCGGGTCGGCGATCACACGCTGCCCTTCCCACAGCCGTTCTGCCGTGTATATCTGCATTTGCTCATTATCGCAGCCGCGTCCCGCCGGCGAACGGAGAGGGCGGACGGAGAAAGCGGTGGTCGCAGTCACACCCTTGTAACGCACAGCGAAACCGCAATTTGTTAGGGTGTTTGCATGACTAATCGGGCTTGGAGTGCCGTTGTCGTATTGGCGTGGATCGTGGGTGGGAGCGCAGTTGTTGCGCAGGAAACCAACCTGCCCACCAGCAAGCAGCTGTTAGGCGAGATTCCGGGCCACCCACAACGCCTGAACAGCCTGCCCAGCACCATGGTGGTATCGCCCGACCATCGCTATATCGTTACGGTCAACGATGGCTATGGGACCTTCGAGTCGAACTACGACCAATCCATCGCGGTATATGACACGCAGAGCGGCACTCTTGCCGATTTTCCAGACGACCGGACTCCGGCGCGCAAGGCCAAGCAGACCCTTTACTCCGGTCTGGCCTTCAGCCGCGACGGCAGCCGCCTCTACGCCAGCATGGGGTCCATCACCGATCCGAATGGCGAAAAGGAGGGCGACACGGGCAATGGGATCGTGGTGTACAAGTTCGCCGACGGCAAGGTTTCACCGCAGCGCTTTCTGAAGCTCCCGCTGGAGCAGCTGCGAGCCGGGCAGAAGACGCGGCTGGTCGGCGAGATGGATGGCGATAAGGCCATTCCGTTTCCCGCGGACATTGCGCTGGCGCGGATCAAGGGTGTGGATAAGCTTCTGGTTGCCGGAAACCTGTCTGATGATGTGCTGGTTGTGGATCCTGAAAGCGGCACGATCGACCATCGCTTCGATCTCTCGGTGGGGAATGTCGTCCCGAGCACCTATCCGATCGCCCTTGCGGTTGCGCCCGACGGCGCCCGCGCCTTTGTGGCGCTCTGGAACGCTTCGGAGATCGTCGAGCTGAACCTGGCGACCTCGACGGTGGGCCGCAAGCTGACCTTGCTGAAGCCCACCAATCCGATTGCACCGGGCACGCACCCCTGCGCCTTCTCTTTCGCACCTGATGGCAAGACGCTGTATGTTGCCCTGGCCAACCGCGACGCTGTCGCGGCGGTAAGCGTGGGCGGGGGAGGATTTGCGGTGAAGGGCTATTTTGATACGCGGCTGCCCGGCCAGAGCTACTTCGGGGCCGAGCCGACCGCGCTGGCGACCGATGCCGGGGGCCGGCGCTTGTATGTTGCCAACGCAGCCAGCGACGCGGTGGCCGTTATCGATCCCGCCAAACTGACGAGCAGCGCTTCCAAATCGGGATTCGTGGAACCGATCGGCTTTGTACCAACGGAGTGGCTGCCCTTCTCGATGGCGTTTTCGGGCGGGAAGCTCTACCTGGCCACCGCGAAGGGCCATGGCACGGGGCCAAACAATATGCCGCAACGACAGGTTCCAGGGACGAGCGGCCATGCGGCTCCGAACACTTACATCGCCACGCTGCTCTATGGCTCCCTTGCTGTGCTGGATCCCGCGGAGATCGAGCGGAACCTGCCGACCCTCACCCAGACGGTGATGGAGTCGAACCGGATGAAGGCGGCGGCGGAAAAGATCTCTTTCGCGGGAGCGAAGACCAATCCGATCAAGCACGTGATTTACATCATCAAGGAAAACAGGACGTACGATCAGGTCTTCGGCGACCTGGCCAACGATGGCAAGCGTGTGGGCAACGGCGACCCGAGCCTGACTATGTACGGTGCGAGCACGACGCCGAACCTGCACAAGCTGGCGCTGCAGTTCGGGGTCCTCGACAACTTTTTCGATTCCGGGGAGGTCTCTGGTGACGGCCACGTCTGGTCCAATGCCGCCATCGGCACCGACTACCTGGAGAAGACCTGGCAGCAGGACTATCGCGGCGGCGAGCGGACCTACGACTTCGAGGGAGCGGTCGCCAATGGGTATCCCCTCCTGCAAAAGATCCCCGATGTCAACGAGCCGGCGAGCGGTTATCTCTGGGGGGATCTGGCCGCTCATCACAAGACCTACTACCACTTCGGCGAGTTCATCTCCACCATCTTCTGCACCGATCCGGTGGCAGCGCACATGCCCAGCAATCCGCAACAGGGCCCGCTGATGCCGAGCCAGGCATGCGCCAAGAAGTCGATTTTGCCCGGCGAGGGGATTCCCGAGGAGTGGGGAGGTGGCGTAAACAAATGGCCCTGGCCGATTCCGCGCATGGCGGCGAACACGGCGACCAAGCCAGAGCTTGTGGGCCACTTTGCAACGGAGGCTCCTGACTTCGAGCTCTTCGTTCCCGACCAGATTCGCGTGGAGATCTTCCTGCGCCATCTCAAGGGCTGGACCGAGGATCTGGCGAAGGGCAAGGACACCATGCCCAACTTCGTGATGCTGCGCCTGGGTAACGACCACACGGCGGGAACGCGTCCGGGGGGGCCCACGCCCAAGGCTTCGGTGGCGGACAACGATCTAGCGGTGGGCCGCGCGGTCGAAGGTATTTCGCACTCGCCCTTCTGGGACTCGACTGCCTTTTTCATCCTGGAGGACGATGCGCAGAACGGGGCCGATCACGTGGACGCCCATCGCAGCATCGGCCTGGTCATCAGCAAATATGCGCCTCATGGGCAGGACGGCGCTCCCTTTGTGGACAGCCGGTTTTACTCGACGGTGAGCTTTGTGCACACCATGGAGACGCTGCTCGGTCTGCCGCCGATGAACAACAACGACGCGTTCAGTTCCATTGTGGCGCCGCTGTTCACCGGTCCAGGCGATCAGCCCGCGTTTACGGCCGACACCACGAATCGCGAGAACAACCTGATCTACACGGCGAACCAGAAGAGTGCTCCGGGCGCCCAGGACAGCATGAAGATGGACTTCCGTCACGCGGACCGCGCGGATGCGCGCAAGCTCAACGTGATCCTGTGGAAGGACGCCATGGGGGATAAGCCGGTCCCGGCCATGATCAAGGCGCGCACGAAGAAGCCGGCGAAGGCCGATGACGACGACTAGGCGGCTAGAATCGATGGATGACGAGACGCATCGGCGTCCATCTCGGCACCGCGGGCGGCGTGTCCAATGCCGTTCTGCGGGCCCATGAGATTGGCGCCAACACCTTCCAGATCTTCTCCTCGAGCCCGCGGATGTGGCGAGCGGCGAAGCTCGATCCTGCGCAATGCAAGCGCATGCGCGAACTGCGGGCGCAGTACGATGTCGGTCCACTGGTGATTCATACCAGCTACCTGGTCAATCTCTGCAGCCAGACGGAAGCTGTGCGCCGCAACAGCGTGAGCGCGTTTCGCGGAGAGATGGAGCGCGCCCTTGGGCTCGGCGCCGAGTATCTTGTGCTGCATCCCGGGTCCTGGAAGGGGCTGACGCGCGACGAGGGGCTCAAACTCGCAGCCGAGTCCATCGAACGCGCCATCGAGGGGCTTCCGTGGCAGGACGCGGAGTTCACCATTTTGATCGAGAACACCGCCGGGTCGGAGTGCTCGCTGGGCGGCAGTTTCGACCAGGTGGCGGAGCTTGTGGCGCTGCTGCGCAACCATGCTCCGGTCGCGGTGTGCCTGGATACCTGCCACACGCACGTCTCCGGGTACGACATTGTCAGCGAGGTCGGCTATGCGGAGACGATGCACCAGATCGCGTCGACGGTGGGGTTTGACTCCGTGCGGGTATGGCACTGCAACGATGCCAAGGCAGCGCGTGGTTCCAAGCTCGATCGCCACGAGCACATCGGGCAGGGAACCATCGGCAATGAGCTGTTCCGGCGCCTGCTGAACGATCCGCGGTTCATTCATGCGGCATTTATTGCCGAGACGCCGGTGGACGACGATGGGAACGAGGAGAGAAACGTGCTGGTCTTGAAGAGCCTGGCTCAGGTCCGGTAGCGAGGTTTTCGAGCAAAGTTCCTCGCCGTGCGGGCCGGAATCGGCGACGGGGCGACGGTGGCACTCGGTTTCTCTCCATTTACACTGGAAGGTTATGGCGGAAGAGAAAGAACTTCGATACGACCCGGCCGTGATCGAGCCGAAATGGCAGGAGCGGTGGGCCGCGGACCCCAAGCTTTACGCGGCCGATCCCATTACCAGCGGCAAGCCCAAGTACTACGTTCTGGAGATGCTGCCGTACCCCAGCGGCCAACTCCACATGGGACATGTGCGGAATTACTCGATCGGCGACGCCCTGGCGCGCCACATGTGGATGCGCGGCTACAACGTGCTGCACCCGATGGGCTGGGATGCGTTTGGTCTTCCCGCCGAGAACGCTGCACTGAAGAACAACACGCCGCCGCGCCAGTGGACGCTGTCGAACATTGCGGGGATGAAGCGCCAGTTCGGGCGCCTCGGCATGGGGTTTGACTGGGCTACCGAGGTCACCACCTGCTTCCCTGACTACTACCGCTGGAACCAGTGGTTCTTTCTGCGCATGTACGAGCGGGGCCTTGTTTACCGAAAGAAGAGCAAGGTGAACTGGTGCCCGGAGTGCGCGACGGTGCTCGCCAACGAGCAGGTCATCGACGGCCGCTGCTGGCGGCATGAGGACACGATTGTCGAGCAGCGCGATCTGGAGCAGTGGTTCTTTCGCATCACCGCCTACGCGCAGGAGTTGCTGGAGGGGCTGGATAAGCTCGACGGCTGGCCGGAGAAGGTGCGCACCATGCAGCGCAACTGGATCGGCCGCAGCGAAGGCACCGAGGTCGACTTCTTCCTCGCCGAAGACGCGGTGAACGCGCAGAACGACGATGGCTCGCCGAAGGTGATTCCCGCCGGACGGCGTATCCGGGTCTTCACCACCCGCGTGGACACCATCTTCGGCGCTACCAGCATTCAGCTTGCGCCCGAGCACGCTCTGGTAACGGAGATGGCTTCGAATGATGCGGGGCTAGCCAAGCAGGTAAGCCAACTCCTGGAAGAACAGAAGAAGGCGCGCGAGGCGGGTGATGTGGGCGCGATCGAGAAACACGGCGTCCCGACCGGCCACTTTGCAGTGAATCCATACAACGGGGAACGTATTCCCATCTGGGTGGCCAACTACATTCTGGCGGACTATGGTACGGGCGCCATCATGAGCGTGCCGGGCCACGACGAGCGCGACTTTGAGTTCGCTACCAAGTACGCGATTCCCGTGCGCCGCGTGATTGCTCCCGCTAACCCTGTGGCGGAGGAGACGGCACTGCCGTTCACAACGGAGGATGGCGTCCTCGTCAACTCCGGCGAGTACAACGGGCTGGGCTATGCCGAGGCTACCCGCAGACTGCAGGAAGCGGCTGTGCGCGGCGGCTTCGGTGAGCCGAAGATCACCTTCCGCATCAAGGATTGGGGTGTCAGCCGGCAACGGTACTGGGGGACGCCGATTCCCATGATTCACTGCGAGCGCGACGGGATTGTGCCGGTTCCCGACGAGCAGCTGCCCGTGATTCTGCCTGACAACGTGGAGATCACGCAGACGGGTGGATCGCCGCTTGCGCGCGTGCCCGAGTTCGTCAATGTGACGTGTCCCAAATGCGGCGGACCGGCGAAGCGCGAGACCGACACGATGGATACCTTCGTCGACTCGAGCTGGTATTTCTACCGCTATACCGACGCGCACAACGACAAGGCGGCCTTTGATTCCGCCATCGCCAATTATTGGTTTCCCATCGATCAGTACATTGGGGGCGTCGAACACGCTATTCTGCACCTCATTTATTCGCGGTTCTGGACGCGGGTGATGCGCGATCTCGGCATGATCAAGAATGATGAGCCGGCAGAGCACCAGTTCTCGCAGGGCATGGTCATCAAAGACGGGCACAAGATGTCGAAGAACCGCGGCAATGTGGTTTCGCCCGACGATATGGTGAACCGTTACGGGGCAGACGCCACGCGTATGTACGCACTGTTTGCGGCGCCGCCCGACCGCGATCTCGACTGGCAGGAGGATGGGGTTGCGGGAGTAAGCCGGTTCCTGGGGCGGGCCTACCGCCTGGTGATGAGATACGCGGCCACGGCGCGTGCGGCGAATGGGGCGATCGCGCCGGAGCCATCGGGATTGTCCCTGAAGCTTTTGCGTAAACTTCACCAGACCATCGCGAAGATCACGCAGGATTTCGAGGGACGCTGGCACTTCAACACCGATGTTGCGGCCATCATGGAGCTGGTCAACGAGATTCAGGGGGCGGACGCGCAGCTTGCGGCGGGAGAGGTGCCGGCGGCCGTTCTTCGCGAACTGCTCACCGCGCTGGTGCTGTTGCTCGCGCCGTTTGCGCCCTATCTTGCGGCGGAGCTGTGGGATGAGCTTGGCGGCGAAGGCGCGGTGTTGCGCGCCCCATGGCCGCCCAGCAATCCCAATCTCGCCCGCGAAGACGAGCTCGAGATTCCGGTGCAGATCAACGGCAAGCTGGCCACGCTGGTGCGCGTGCCGGCCGGGTCGGCGCCGTCCGTCATCGAGGCCGCCGCTCTCGCCGATGAGAAGATCAAATCCCGCACCGCCGGCAAGACGATCGCCAAGGTCATCGTCGTCCCGGGCAAAACGGTGAATCTTGTCGTCAAATAGCATGAGCGCGGAATCGTTGCGTGGCACCCAGTCCGTGGTTGGTCAGATGGGCTGGGTGTTCACGCGGCCGTCGCTCACCGTGCTCGAAGTGGCCTGGCGCTGGATCTTCGGGGCGCCGCTGCTTGCCGTCTGCTGGGTTCAGGCGCGTCATATCCTGGCCGCACTGCCCACCTCATCGGCCGGTCTCGATTCCCTCGATCTCGCCAACCCGTGGCTCTCGTCGCTCAAGCTCGCGGCCGCGTGGGACATGTACCGTCCGCACATGGTTGGCGTGTTGCAGTGGCTCGCACCGGTTGCGGCGGTGGCCTGGGTCGTGCTCTCCGCGCTCGGACGCAACCTGGTCATCATGCGCATGGAACCACGCACGCGTTTCCGTCCGCTGGCATTGATGGTACTGCAGGCGGTTTGGCTGGCCGTGCTGGGGCTCACCGGATGGGCGTGGTTCCGCTGCGTAGGCTGGGCCGCTGCCACGCACATCGGCACCGGCGCGGAGCCGGACCTCGTGGGCTACTCCATCTGGATCATCTTTTTCTCTCTTGGCTTCTTCACGCTATGGGCCCTTGTAAGCTGGGCGGTCGCGATCGCGCCCATGCTGGTGCTGCTGGAGGGGTGCGGTCCCGGAGCAGCCATTACCCGCAGTTTGCGGCTGGGAAAGCCCTTCACCAGCAAGCTGGTCGAGATCAACCTCGTGATGGGGATCGTGAAGCTGGCGCTGCTGGTGGTGGCCATGGTCTTCTCGTCGGTGCTCATCCCGTTCAGCGATGAGATTGGAGCCGGCGCTCTCCACCTCGAGTGGGTTGTTGTGTCGCTCTTTTACTTCATCGCCAGCGACTACTTCCACGTAGTGCGGCTCAAGAGCCTGCTTGAGTTCTGGCGGGTCTTCCGCGCTCCGCTGCGGCACTAAGGCCGGAACGCTACTTCTTTTCTTTCGCTTCTTCGGCAAGGTATGCCTGGCTGAGCGTCTTCTTCTGCTGCGCGAGGGGCAACAGCGTGGGGTAGAACTGCACAAACGTCGTGTCCACAGCGCCGTGCGCTGCGTGGCAGGTGTAGCACGGCGCGCCTTGCGGAACCAGCGATCCCGGCTTATCCAGAGAATCGAATTCGAAGAATGCCCACTTATCAGGGAAGCGGGCCGTGTCCTTCACGTGAACTTCGAGGGCCATCAGGTCGGTGCCCTGGAAGTGCCCGCGCTGGTTGATGGAGCCCTTGCTCTGGGCCATGCGCGCCTCGAGAACCATGACCGTCTTGTCGGGCCAGGTTCCGGTCTGCACAAACGTGCGATAGGCCTCAGGGTTCACGAACACGTTGTCGAACATCGAGTGGTCCGCGAAGTCGGGCTTGGGGCTGTAGCTCATATCGATCCCGGATGTCAGATAGATCCACTCGCGATAGCTAGCCGGAGGCTTCATGTCGCCGTTCTTCTCATAGGCGGGCTCGGTTGCGGGCGCGGCGGCCCTGGTATCGGATCCGGTCTGCGCCACAAAGGGCATCGAGCAGAAAGCAGCGGACAAGCACACGCCAGCCATGAGGACGAGTCGGAAACGCACGGGAACCTCCGGTGATCTTCCGATACGTTAGCGCAGAGACAGGGTTCCGGCAACTCGGACGCAGCGTTAGAACAGCTTCAGATGGATCACAAAGTACTTTTTGGGATTTTCGCGGATTGCCTTCACGAGCTGTTGCGTCTGGTCTAGCGTCTGGTCGGTGTGGTCGTACACCGAGCGATTCACGGCAAGCTGGCCCAGAGTGCCTTTGCCTTCGTTGATGCCCTTCAGCAACGTGTCGAGGCTGCTGACGGTTTCATCCAGCTTCTGGGCGAAGGCCTGGTCCTGGGTCAGCTTGCCCAGGGCGCCCTTGCCGGAGTTAATCCCCTCCAGCAGCTTGTTGGTGTTCTCGACGGCGGCGTTCAGGTTGTTGTAGAGCGTCTCGTCATGAAGCAGCTTGCCCGCGGAGCCGTGGCCCTCTGCCAGGGACTCGGAGATGGTGTTCAGCCGGTCGACGGTGGCGTTGAGTTTGGTATACATGGTGTCGTCGCTCAACAGCTTGCCCAGTGTTCCCTTACCCTGGCTGATGCTGCGCGTAATCTCCCCGGCATTGTTCAGCAGCGCCACGGTCCTCTCGTAGACGCGCGGGTCGTTCAGGAGCATGCCCGCCGTTCCCTTTTTCGAGTTCAGGGTGTCCAGCAGGGTGTTCACCTTGGTCATGACCACGGTGGCCTTTTGCAGGGCCTCCTGGCTGGTGTCGACCACGGCCTGAATACTGGGCACGTTGCGAGCTGCCAGTTCGGCATTATTGGCCGGCGGCGGCCCGTGGGCGTCCCTGGAGGTGATATCGACGTAGCTGTCGCCCAGAACGCCCGCCGAGGTGATCGAGGTCGTGGAGTCGGCGTGGAGGCCGACGGCGGCCTTTTCTCCAACCTGCATCGTGACTTCAACTGGGGTGGGATTGCGGGAGGGCACGACCCGGATCCGGGTAACGTTGCCGATGGTCACGCCTTCCAGGCTGACCGGAGCTCCGCCCTTCAGTCCCGAGGCATTCTGAAAGTAGGAACGGAGCGTGAGCTTCCGGGTGAACAGCCCGCCCGTGGAGCCGGACATGAGGAACACCAGTCCGATCAGCACGGCTACGGCCACGAGGACCAGGATGCCTACTTTCAGTTGAGACCACTGAATCTCTTTGCGGCTTGGCACGATGCTCCCCTCAATGACCGGATCGGCCAAAGATTGCCGACGGCGACCCCGCTGGCGGTCTGCTGCGGCACTCTCAGGAGAAATGTGCGGGCGAGCCGCTCAAAGCGGCGAAACGAGCAGGGAGAAGCAATAAAACCAATGGATCCCGCGGATTTCCCGATCGCGCTCTAACTTACCGCATTGCCTTGAGGATAGCAGACGCCGGGCTGGTCAATTGCCGCTGCGTTCGAGCACCACGCTGGCCACGGCCATCTCGCGGGTGTGGGTGAGCGAAAGCGCCGACGAATGGACGCCCAGGCGTTGCGCAACCTCTCGGGCTCGCCCGTGGAAGACGAGAGAGGGTCTGCCGCCCGGCTCGCGCACGACTTCGATCTCGAGCCAGGTCACGCCTCTGCTGATGCCGGTGCCAAGGGCCTTGGCGCCCGCCTCCTTGGCGGCAAAACGGGCGGCCAGGCTCTCTGCGGCGTTCTTCTTGCGCAGGCAGTAGGCCTGCTCCGCCGCGGTATAAACGCGCTTGAGAAAACGGTCCCCGAAGCGTTCCACCGATATGCGAATGCGCTCGATTTCTACGAGGTCGATTCCACTGCCCACAATCATTCGCGAATGTACTTACCTCACTGCAATTTTCGACTCAGGCAAGCAGCCTTCCGCGCCGCCCCTTGCTCCAACTTATCAGTGAAGCCCGAGCAGAACTTCATCCGCCCCTCTGAGCTGTGCTGAAGCTGGTCATTCGGCGTTCCAGTCCAGAACAAGCCTTAAATCCAGACCCCGACTTACCGATAAGGCGGAAGTGAGGTTTTCCGTGCCGCCACGTGATCCGGCAAGATCCGCAAACATGACCTGGGCTCTCGAAATGAAGGCCGTATCCGTCGTTGAACCGTCGCGCCTGGTGCGCGCCCTTTCGGGCGGCATCATGGGGTGCGGCGGCTGGATTTTGAGCCGCGGCTCCACGGATACCGGGGTGGTAAACCTGCTGTTCGAGTTCGAGCGGCAGGCCTGCATCGATATCTACAGCATGCTGATTGCTGCAGGTATCGAACTGAGCCACCACGGACATATCCGGTTTACCGAGCTGTGCCAGTGTACCCGCAACCATTACCTGGACTGCAGCGAGGACATCGCCAGCGTCGACCTGGAGATCCAGACGTTTCCCTCGGTGGTGATGTCCCGCCCGGCTCCTCGCAATACCTAACTCTTCGCCGTTTCTTCTCTTCAGGAGGATCGATTCGCTGAACGGAGACTAACCACACACATCGACGGCTACCCGGCTTCGACCAGACCGTAGCGCCGCTGCCAGGCTTCTTTCAGGCGAGCGCCCACCCGCGCGCGTTCGGTTTCGGTCCCCTCAGCGGCTTCCGGGGAGGCATTGGCGAATCGGGCGGCCTCAACCTTCGCCAATTCCAGGATCTCGCGGTCGCGCAGGAGGTTGGCGACCCGGAAGTCCGGGAGACCTGCCTGCTTGGTTCCAAAGAACTCGCCCGGGCCGCGCATCTGGAGGTCCAGCTCCGCCAGCTCGAAACCGTCCTGGGTGCGCACCATCGCGTTGAGGCGCTCGTCGCCCTGCGGGGAGACCTTGTCCCCGGTGATCAGAATGCAATAGCTCCTGGCGGCGCCGCGGCCCACCCGGCCGCGAAGCTGGTGCAGTTGGGCAAGGCCGAAACGCTCTGCGTGTTCTACTACCATGACCGTGGCGTTCGGGACGTCGACGCCGACCTCAATGACCGTGGTGGCCACCAGCACGTCAATCTCGCCGCGGTGGAAACGGCGCATGAGCACATCCTTGTCATCCGGGTCGAGCCGGCCATGGAGCAGCCCAAGGCGGAGGCCGGCGAGGGGACCGGTACGAAGCTTTTCATGCATTTCGACCGCAGACTTGAGGCCCGACTTCGCAGAGGGATTTGCCTCGGCTGCAGCTTGCGGGAAGAGATTGCCGGATCGTCCTTTTCGAACTTTCCCTTTTCCAGGCGATGCGGCCCGGACAGATGCGTGCCGAATGGATAGATCAGCCCTTAGCGTCGCTGCGTCTTCAGGTGCCTGCGTCCCGTTGTTGTCGGTTGAGAAATCGAGCTCGGGCTGATCGTCGCGGGTTCCCTCGATGACCGGGTAGACGATGTAGGCTTGTCGGCCGAGCGCAACCTGCTTGCGGAGGAACTCCCAGACATCAGCGGCTCGTTCGCCCGGAACACGTCGTGTGACGATGGGCGTGCGGCCGGGTGGCAGTTCGTCCAGAACGCTCACGTCAAGGTCACCGTAGAGCGAGAGCGCCAGCGTACGCGGGATGGGGGTAGCGGTCATGACCAGGACATCCGGCTCCGCCTGGTTGGGCTTCTTCATGAGGCGAAACCGCTGCATCACGCCGAACCGGTGCTGCTCGTCAACGACGACAAGGCCAAGGCGATCGAATTCGACCTTCTCTTCAATCAGAGCGTGCGTTCCGATGACGAGGTGGGCCTCGCCACGGTTGATCAGGGCCCGGTTCGAGCGCTTGCGGTCATCATCCAGCGAGCCGGTCAGGAGGACGATGCGATAGTTGCGGCTGGAGCGCTCCAGGAGCTTGCGGGCGGCGAGATAGTGCTGGGTAGCAAGGATCTCGGTGGGAGCCATGAGAGCGGCCTGGTACCCGTTTTCCATGGCAACCAGCATGGCCTGAAGGGCCACGATGGTCTTGCCGGAGCCGACGTCTCCTTGCAGCAGACGCCGCATCGGGACGGGCTGCTTCATGTCCTGCACGATCTCGCCGAGGGTGCGCTTTTGTGCCGCTGTGGGATGAAAAGGGAGCACCTCGCGAATGGCCTGCCGGACCTTGTCTGTGGTCTCGAAGCCGATTCCGACCCGCTCGCGTAGTTTGCGGCGCTTCAGCTCGAGGCCGAGCTCGAGGAAAAAAAGCTCTTCGAAGATCAGGCGACGGTGATACGGAGTGGACCAGCCCTGGAGCTGAGCCATAGAGGTCCCTTCGGGAGGGAAGTGCACCTGGCAGAGCGCCGCCTCGCGATCAGGGAGGGTGAGCCGCTGGAGCATGGCCTTGGGCAGGCACTCGGGAACGCAGCCGCGCATGCTCTCAAGCAGGTGGAAGATGACCTTGCGCTGCCAGCGAGAGGCCAGGCGCGCGCCGCCGAGGGATTCATAGACGGGCGTGATGCGGCCCACCTCGAGGAGGCGGGTCTCGGCGTCGTCGCTGGAGTCGGGCAGGACCTCGAACTGGGGCTGGACCATCTTGAAGTTGCTGGTCGACCGCGAGGGCTCCACCTTCCCAAAGACGGCGACGGTCTGGCCGGGCCGGAACTTGCCTTCGAGATAGCTTCCGTGGAACCAGAGGCACTTGAGCACCAGGCGTCCCTGGCCGAGGGTAAGTTCGAACAGCGGCATGCGGCGGGTGCGCAGAATCTCAGCCCGGCGCACCTCGGCAATGACGCTGGCGGTCTCCCCGGGCTTGAGTTCGTCCAGGCTGCGGGGGTTCTGGCGGTCTTCGTAGCGGAAAGGAAGATGGTAGAGGAGGTCTTCCGCGGTAGCGATGCCCTTGCCGGCCAGCGTTTCAGCGATCTGTGGGCCGACGCCGCGTACAAACTTGATGGGAGTTTCGAGGCCGGGCATTGATTCGATGGTAAAGGACCGGACGGAAGGGTCCTGAACGCGGCCGGAAGGGGATTGGGTAAGCGGAAGAGCCGGTCAGCCTTTGGTGATGGCCAGGCGCGCCGTGCGGACCTCGTTGGCGAGGACCCGGAGGATCATCATGGAAAGGCGCGGGTCGGAAAGCATTAGCGCGGAGAACCGCTCGCGGGAGACGAAGGCGATCTCGGCGCCGCCTTTAGCCCAGGCGGAGAGCGAGTAGGCGCAGTTTCCAATGACTGCAGGCAGGCCGAGCAGAGATCCGGGCCGGGCATCGAAGGACATGACCTCGTCCCCCTGGGGCGAGTCCATGGTGATGGTGACGCTGCCGGCGAGAACCAGAAACAGGCCTGTCGGGGTATCGCCCTGATCGAAGAGGGGGCGGTCCTGGTCGCAGTTGATGGGGGTTGCGTGGGGGCGGAGCACCTCCAGCAGTTCCCGGTCGGCGACAAAGGCAGTCGAATCAAGGTGCATGGGCCTATCTTTTCATCCTCTGCAGGTCCGTTTATGTGAGGGACGTCACAGTGCGATGGTCATGCCTCTGCTTTCAAAGGCAGCAAACTCATGCCTGGAGCGAGCGAAAGCCCGGAATTAAAGCAGCAGGAGCCTCTAAATGAAGCCGATCCAGCGCCCGGCAGCCACCACACCGATCCAGAGAAGGAGGGAGGTCGTGCCGGCGATTCTGGCGCGGACAGGAGGACGTCCGTCGACGGCCAGTCTAACGTCGGCCCGGTCGGCCGTGAAGCGAAAGACAAGTGCGTGAAGACCGGCCAGAGCGAGGAGCAGCATCTTGAGGCGGAAGGCGGGGTTAATCGCCATCCGGGAGGCTTCGGACGCGAAGAGCAGGGCCCCGGTGATGACCTGAAGAGCGAATGCGGTCCAGGTCCACGGGAGGAGCCGTTGTGCAAGGTCTTGAACCCGCACAGTGCGAAAGGCGAGTCCCAGAAGGCGGAGATCGAAGGCGGCGATGGAGGTGAAGACCACGCCCATGCCGAGCAGGTGAAGTGTTTCAATCGCCGGGAAGAGCCACAGCGATTCGCGCACACTAGCGGCCACGGGGGTGGCTTCCAGAGCCTTCCAGACGGCGGCGAATTCGCTCATTGGTTACGGTTTGCCTTCGAGGGCGCGGCCGCCCTTGATCCAGACCGTTCCCACGGACATGTAGGGGGACCCGTCTTTGGCGACGAAGCCCTGGACGCGGATGGGGTCGCCCTTCTTCACGGTAGTGGGGGTCCAGCCGCCATATTTGCTGAGCATCCCGAGACTGCCGAGTTCGCAGCGCCAGTTGGCCTTGTGGCCCTTGTCATCGGTGAGGTCCGCAAAGATGAACGCGTGCGGGTTGATCCACTGGAAATCGGTGACGGTTCCTTCCATACGGACGGTGTGGGTGGTGTCGAATGCGGCCAGGCCGTGATGGGCCCGGAGGCCGGCCGAGGCCATCAGAAGCGCTATTAGCACGTAGAGAACACGATGGCCCCTGAAACGCTTGTCGACATTTGTCCATGCCGGGAGACTCGTCGCGGTACGCAAGGCTGTCATTTCTGGGGAATCCTTCTTCCCGATGATACGTCGCGTGTTCCAGTTTGCGGCATGAGTGCTTGTCTCGATTGCCGGAGAAGGGAATGGCTGCTGGTATGGTTATCTACGGCAATTTCATCAGGAACGAAAGAGTTTTGAGGAGGGCCTCATGAATATTTGGAGTCGCAGAAATTTCCTGCGCGCCGCGGGCGCGACCTCGGCGGTCACGCTCATGCCCGGAGTGCACGTTCTGGCCGCACCGGCGAGGGCTTTGAGAGAGGCGCAACAGGCGCCGGTGGCCGCAAATGATCATATCCAGATTGCCCTGATCGGCGCCGGCGGTCAGGGGATGGGCGATACCAAGGCTGCTCTGAACGTGCCGGGAGTCAAGCTGGTAGCAGTGGCGGATTGCTACAACGGGCGGCTGGCGCGGTCAAAAGAGTTATGGGGCGACGACGTGTTTACCACCCGTGACTATAACGAGGTTCTGGCCCGCAAGGATGTGGACGCGGTGATCATCGGGACACCCGATCACTGGCATAAGCAGGCTTCAGTGGACGCGATGAAGGCCGGCAAGGACGTGTACTGCGAGAAGCCGATGATCCACCTCTACGCCGATGGCCCGGAGATGATTGAGACCGCCAAGGCCACCAAGCGGATTCTGCAGATTGGCAGCCAGAGGGTGAGTTCGATTGTCTACAAGAAGGCCAAGGACCTGCTGGCCTCCGGGGCGATCGGGAAGCTGAACATGGTCACCGCCTACTGGGACCGCAACTCGGCCATGGGAGCGTGGGACTACACCATTCCCCCCGACGCTTCTCCGGAGACTTGCGATTGGCCGCGGTTCCTGGGGACGGCGCCCAAGATTCCTTTCAACGCGGAGCACTTTTTCCAGTGGAGGAAGTGGAAGGCCTACGGATCCGGTGTGGCGGGCGATCTTTTTGTCCATCTGTTCTCGGGCACGCACTTCATTACGGGGGCACACGGGCCTACGCGCGGCATGGCCACCGGAGCCATTCGCTACTGGAAGGACGGGCGCGATGCCGATGACGTGATGCTGGGGCTCTTCGATTATCGCGAAGGTTTCAACCTCAGCCTGCGAGTCAACTTCGTGGATGGAGGCGAGGAGAGCGAGGGTCTGATCTTCACCGGCTCGGAGGGAAGCTTTGAGATCGGTTGGGGAGGGCTGACCCTGAACCGGGTTCCGCGCGAGACGGCGCCGGGATACACCGTGAGCACGTTTCCTGAGGCGATGCAGAAGGAGATCATCGCGGAGTACAACAAGAAGTATCCGCCGCACTCCGGGAAAGAGGAGATGGGCGGGACCGAAAAATTCGTGACGCCGAAGGGATACTCCGACAGCGTGGACCACTTCCGCAACTTCTTCCATTCCGTGCGCACCCGGGAGGAACCGGTGGAAGACGGTGTGTTCGGATACCGGGCGGCGGGAGCGGCGCTTTTGTCAAACCTGAGCATCGAGCGCGGGCAGGTGGTGAACTGGGATCCGGACGAGATGAAGCTCGTGTAGGAACTCAGCTATCAGCTCGAGGCGGTTTTTGACGCGCATCAAGGTTGGGAACCGCTGCTTGGTCACGCGCGTAACCTTACGCAAGTCAAGCTGCGTCCGTCATTTCTTTTGCTACACTGCTCGCAGTTTGTCCCCCGAAGAGGTCCAGCGAGCACGCAGCCCGTGCTCCGGGAGAATGCATGCCAGTAGTGGAACTCGCAGGAGTAACCAAGGCCTACGAGAACAAGGTCGCGGTGAACAACCTGAGTCTCTCGATCGAAGCGGGCCAAATGTTCGGATTGCTCGGTCCGAACGGGGCAGGGAAGACGAGCTCCATCCGCATGATGATGGGCATCACGATGCCCGACTCGGGGCGCGTGAGCTTATTCGGGCGCCCCTTCGAGCGGAGAAGCCTGGAAAAGGTGGGATACCTGCCGGAGGAGCGCGGGCTCTACAAGAAGATGAAGGTGATCGATCAGCTGATTTTCTTCGGCGAACTGCACGGTCTGGAAGCCGCGGAAGCCCGTAAGCGGTCGATCGAGTGGGCCACGCGCCTGGAGATTGCGGATTCGCTGCAGAAGAAGACGGAAGAGCTCTCCAAGGGGATGCAGCAGAAGATTCAGTTCATCTCGGCCCTGCTGCATGAGCCGGGGCTAATCGTGATGGATGAGCCGTTCTCAGGCCTCGATCCGGTGAATGCGACGCTGCTGGAGCGCACGCTGCTCGAATTGAAAGATCAGGGCAAAGCGATCCTCTTTTCAACCCATCGCATGGACCAGGTGGAGAAGCTTTGCGATTCCATCTGCCTGGTGAACAAGGGACAGGCGGTGCTCGAAGGCAAGATGCGCGAGATCAAGTCGCGTTACGAGCGCAATCGGGTGATTGTGGAGTTCGATGGCGGCGACAGTTTCCTGAAAAGCACGGAGGTTGCGGAAGCCAAGAACTTCGCCGGGCATGCGGAGATCCGGTTGCATCCGCATGGCAACGCGCAGAAGCTGTTGCACGAAGCGGCCGCGGTCGCCACCATCTACCGTTTCGAGTTGGTGGAGCCCTCGCTCGAAGAGATCTTCATTCAAACCGTGGGAGGAAAAGCCGATGCGTAACCTCTTGCTGGTGGCCCGGCGCGAGTACCTGGAACAGATTCGCGGGCGCGCCTTCCGGGTCTCGACGATCCTTGTGCCGGTGCTCTTTGCCTTGATCATCTTCATCGCTTATCTCTCCGGGCGCGGCTCCGGCGTGGGCAAGCATATTGTCATCGCGGCTCCGTCGCCGGGGCTGGCGAATGCAGTTCGCGACGAGATGGTGAAAGACAAAAGCGCCAAGACTACCGTCGACGTCGTTGCTCCCGCGACTGCGGCCGACCGCGCAGAACTGTTGCAAAAGGTGCAGGCGAAGGCCGTGGATGGCATGCTCTGGATCGAGTCCGACGGTGGAGTCACGAAGGCCACCTACACCTCGCAGTCCTCGGGAGACATTGTCATCTCGAGCCGCCTGTCAGGCGCCCTGAACCATGCCCTGACGATGGAAAGGATGACGGCGCGCGGGATGAGTCAGTCTGAAGTGGACGCGCTTCTCAAAGACGTCTCGATCGACACCCTGCAACTCGACAAGCAGGGCAAGGAAGTGAAGAGCAGCGGCATCGGCTCGTACATGAAGGGCTACATCATGGCTCTCATGCTCTCCATGACCACCATGATCTATGGAATGAACGTAGCCCGCTCCATTATCCAGGAGAAGACGTCGCGTATCTTCGAGGTGATGCTGGCCACGGCCAAGCCTAGCGACCTGCTGGCCGGTAAGCTGATCGGGGTGGGTGCAGTCGGGCTCACCCAGATTGCGATCTGGGTTGTGCTCGGCGTGGCCATAGGCGGAAGCGCCATCGCCGGGCCGTTGCTATCAGGGCAGCTGGCGGTTCACTTCTCGTGGACCGAGGGGATATTGTTTCCCGTTTACTTCGTTCTCGGCTACCTCTTGTATGCTTCTCTCTTTGCCGGGCTTGCCGCGTCCTGCGAGACCGAGCAGGAGCTGCAGATGTACACCCCGCTGGCCGCCCTGCCCATCTGGCTCAGCTTCTCGCTGATCTGGCTCGTGATCAACGATCCCAATTCCATCTGGTCTATCGGCGCCTCCCTGTTTCCGGCGACTGCGCCCATCATCATGATGTTGCGCATGGGGTCGGAGATGCCACCGATGTGGCAGTTCGCCGTCTCCATTGCCATCATGGCGTTGAGCATCTGGGTGGTTCTGTGGATCTCCTCGCGGCTCTACCGTGTGGGCATCCTGATGTACGGCAAACGCGCTACGCTTCCCGAACTGATGCGCTGGCTCCGATACAGCTAAGGACCCTTAGCCGCGCTCGCGGAGAGTAGACATCGCGCCTAACCGCTAGAATTCATGCAGTGACCTCGGCACCGGAAACACGCTTCAGCTTCGGCCAGCGCCTCATCCTGGCCATCGTTCCCCGTGTTGTTTGGGTGCTGCTCCGGTTTGTGGCTCTCACCTGGCGGTTCGAGGTGCTCGCGGAAGAGGGCGTGACACCCGTTCTCTATGGCCAGAAGACCGGCGGGGAGATCTACTGCTTCTGGCACCAGTGCGTCTTGCCATGCGCCGTTTATTTCCGGCATACCCATGCAGTCATTCTGATCAGCCGCAGCTTTGATGGGGAGTTGATCACGCGCACCCTGCGCCTCTTCGGTTTCGACGCGGTGCGAGGCTCGAGCTCCCGTGCCGGCCGCGAAGGGCTGCTCGGCCTCAAGCGCGTGCTGGAGAGCAACACCCCGGCCATCTTCACCGCCGACGGGCCGCGCGGCCCGATCTATCAGACGAAGATGGGCCCCATCAAGCTGGCGCAGGTAACCGGTGCCCCCATCGGAGCCTTCCATCTGCAGCCGGAACGGGCGTGGGTCGTCAACTCCTGGGATCGCTTTCTGATTCCCATGCCCTTCACGCGCATCGTGGTGAGTTGGGCGCGCTACACGCGGGTCCCCACCGAACTTTCGGCGCAGGAGTTTGAGGCGGCGCGATTGGAATTGAATGCGGCGATCGAACGCGCGCGGCTCCGCGCTCTCGAGCATCTGAAGCAGGAGCGGGTCTCATCATGATCGACCCTTCCAAAGCCTCATTGCGCGTTTCGGACTTCGACTTCGAATTGCCCGACGATTTGATTGCGCAGGAGCCACCTGCGGAGCGTGGTGCGAGCCGTATGCTGATGGTCGATCGCGCCACCGGGACATTGCGCGATGGGCGCTTCGCAGATCTTCCGGAGCTGTTGAAACCTGGTGACCTGCTCGTACTCAACGACAGTCGAGTCATTCCTGCGCGCCTGTACGCACGCCGAACCCTCCGCCGCGAAAAAGAGAAGCCGACCGGACGGATCGAGGTGATGCTGACCGAGCCCGCCGGCGAGCACGAGTGGCATGCTCTGGTGCGGCCCGGCCGCAAGGTTGCGATCGGCGAGATTCTGGTCTTTCCCAGTCCCACGGGCGCCATCGAACTGCGCGCGGAGGTGATGGAACGCGGTCCGTTTGGAGATCGCCTGTTGCACTTCGAGCCTGTCGACGATTTCTTTGCCGCGCTGGACCGCATCGGTCATATCCCGCTGCCCCCGTATATTCATCGCGACGATGCGGCCGACGACCGGGAGCGCTATCAGACCGTGTATTCGCGGGAGCGAGGCTCCGTGGCCGCGCCCACCGCCGGCCTCCACTTCACTCCGTCTCTTCTGGACGCACTGGCTGCGCGCGGAGTCGAGATTGCGCGGATTACGTTGCACGTAGGGCTTGGGACCTTCGCCCCTCTGCGCGTGGAACGCGTCGATGAAGTACGCCTCCACCGCGAGCGCTACTCGCTCTCCGAAGAGACGGCGCGCGCTCTGAATCGTGCGGTCGCGGAGAATCGGCGCATTATCGCGGTGGGCACCACCGTTGTGCGCACCCTCGAGCATTGTGCGCGCGAGGCCGGCGGAGAGCCGCTGGCCGCGCACTCAGGAAGTACCGATATCTTCATCTCGCCGGGATTTCCGTTTCGGCTCGTGCGCGGACTCCTCACCAACTTCCATCTACCGCAGTCGAGCCTGCTGATGCTGGTGAGCGCCTTCGCTGGCCGGGAGCGGGTTCTGGCAGCTTACCGCCATGCGGTTGAGCAGCGATATCGCTTCTTCAGCTACGGTGACTGCATGTTCCTCGCCTAGAACCGGCCAGCGGCCCGGCTGGTAAACTCTCTACCGTGCCCGCCGAAACCAAGCCGCCCGTCTTCCTGCTCGACACAATGTCGTTCATCTTCCGCGCGTACCATGCGATGCAGCGCTCGCGGCCCATGTCGACGCGCTCCGGCCTGCCCACGGCCGCCATCTACGTCTTCGTGAATATGATCAAAAAGCTGCGGCAGGACTTCACGCCGCAGTACTTCGCCGCCATATTCGATGTGAGCGGCAAGGTATTTCGCGATGAGCGCGCCAAGGACATTGGATCGCTGCGCAAGTGGAATTCCAAAACGCAATGCTTCGAAGAAGTGGGCTACGAAGGCTACAAGGCAAAGCGCGAAAGCATGCCCGAGGACCTGGCGCGGCAGGTGCCCTACATTCGCAGGGCCCTGGAGGCTTTCCGGATCCCCATCCTGGAGATGGAGGGATTCGAAGCGGATGACGTGATCGGGACCTTGTCCTGCCGCGCCGCCGAACTGGGCCACGACGTGTTCATCGTCTCCGGCGACAAGGACATGATGCAACTCGTCAACGGCCGCGTGAAGGTGCTGAATCCGCAGAAGGACAATCTGATTCTGGATGCCGCCAAGGTCACCGAGGTACTGGGCGTTCCTCCGGAAAAAGTTGTGGATGTGATGGCCCTTCGCGGGGACACGATCGACAACATCCCCGGCGCGCCCGGAATCGGCGACAAAGGAAGCGTCGATCTCATCAAGGAGTTCGGCTCGCTGGAAGCGGTTCTCGATCGCGCCGACGAGGTGAAGCGCAAGACCTACCGTGAATCGCTGCAGCAGAACCGCGAAGCCGTGTTGCTCTCAAAAGAGCTGGTGACGATCGACTGCAATGTTCCCATCGCGCTTGACCTGCATGCGATGGAAACGCAGGAAGCCGATCTGGAAGGATGCCGCGAGCTATTCACCGAGCTCGAGTTTACCTCGATGCTCAAGGAACTGGCGCCTGCCGCTGAAGGCGTGAAGTTCGAGTTGATCGAGGACCCGACCTCTGAGCAGATCCAGGCATTTTATGCCACCGCGCGCCGCGACGGCTTCGCCTTTGCCCTCGATGCTGCGCCGACAGCGGCTGCGGAGGCGGTGGCCGACGAGGAGCCCGAGCAGCCGATGACGTTAAGCCTGTTGGACGTCGCGGAAGCAGCGGAGAAGGAGCAACGGACGGTCGCGGGGGTGAGCGCTGAGGCGGGCGTGGCTCTGGCGATCTCTCTCACCCCGGAACTGCGAGAACTGTTCGAAGAGGCGCAAGTTCCAAAGCGAGTTCATGACATGAAGACCGCCATGCACGCTCTTCGTGGAGAGGGAATCGAGCTGCGGGGAAACGTGGACGATGCAATGCTTCTGTCCTATGGGCTGAACCCCACCAACTCCTCGCAGTCCCTTGCGGACGTCGCTGCTCGCAACGGACATGCGCCGCCCGCGTCACTTACATCGGCGGCTGCCATCGTCAATGCTCTCGTTCCCGTTCTGCGCAAAGAGGCAGAGAGCCACGCGGTGACGAGTGTCTATACGGATATCGATCTGCCGCTCGCGCCGGTGTTGTTCCGGATGGAGCAGGCCGGCGTGCGCATCGACAAAGCCGTGCTGAGCGCCCTCGCAACGCGGTTTGGCGCGGAGATCGAACGCGTCGGCGAGCGCATCTACGATCTCGCGGGGCAACGATTCAATATCAACTCTCCCAAGCAGCTCGGCGTCGTGCTCTTCACGCATATGGGCCTGCCCGCTCCGGTGAAATACGGCAAGGGCAAGACGATTTCGACGGCTCAGGATGTTCTGGAACAGCTTGCCGAAAAGCACGAAGTGCCGCGCCTGGTGCTGGAGTATCGGCACCTGTCGAAACTGAAATCCACTTATATCGACATGCTTCCCCTGCTGGCGGATGCTGAGTCGCGCGTGCACACCACGTTCCAGGCGGCCGCCACGGCAACAGGCCGTCTCTCGTCGGTGAACCCGAACCTGCAGAATATTCCCATCAAAACGGAGCTGGGACGCGAGATCCGCGCCGCCTTCACCGCCGCGCCTGGGACGCAGCTACTGTCAGCCGACTACTCGCAGATTGAACTGCGGCTGCTGGCCCACTTCAGCGGAGATCCTCTGCTGGTGCGGGCCTACCAAACCGGCGAAGACATCCATACCCTCACGGCCAGCGAGGTCTTTGGCGTGCCCGCGGAGACGATGGACAAGGAGACGCGCGCGCGAGCCAAGGCGGTCAACTTTGGAATTGTCTATGGAATCTCGCCTTTCGGATTGGCCGCGCAGTTAGGGATTCCCCAGGCTGAGGCGCGCGCTTATATCGACCGCTACTTCGCGCGCTATCAGGGCGTCCGTGCCTTCATCGAGACCACGCTTGACGCCACCCGGCGCGAAGGCAGCGTTCGCACCCTGTTCGGACGGGTGAGGCCGATCCCGGATATCGCCAGCCGCAATCCGAATGCGCGTGGCTTCGCCGAACGCACTGCCGTGAATACGCCCCTGCAGGGCACTGCTGCCGACCTGATCAAGTTGGCGATGATCGCGCTCGACCGCGAACTCACCGCACGCCGGCTGAAAACGAAGATGGTGCTGCAGGTACACGATGAACTTCTCTTCGAGGTTCCCCAAAACGAGAAGGAAGAAGTGGAGAACCTGGTTCGCGGCGCGATGGAAGGTGTGGTCAAGCTCAACGTGCCTTTGGTCGCGGACCTGGGCTTTGGGCCCAATTGGCGCGATCTGTAGGTCAATACGACGTGCGGAATTCGAATTGCCGGTAAGTCAGCACGGCTCCTCCGGTCGCAAGCAGCAGGGGCACCATCAAGCCATTCGTGTTGTAGGTCAGTTCAAGGGCGAAGGCCACGGAGGAGATGGGCGCCTGCGTCGCTGCGGCGAGCACTGCGCCCGCCCCGACAAATGCGCAGCTGCGCTTGTCGGCTCCCACCCAGAGATGACCCCACCCCTCGCCGAGCGCTGCCCCAAGCATCGCACCCAGCGTCATCGTCGGTGTAAAAAGCCCACCCGGTACGCCGGCCCGCAGGCAGGCGATCGTGGCTATCGGCCGCAGCAGAAGCACAAACAGCGCGCCGCCCGCTGATCGCGCATCGAAGGCAAGTTGAATCACGTTCTTGCCGTTCCCAAGCATCGCCGGCCAAATCATTGATGATGCGCCGAGTGCGCAGAACACCACGATGGGGAGAACCGAAATCATCCACCCCTGGGGCTTGTTGTCGCGGGCCCAGTGAAGGCCGCGTACAAACAGCGCAGCAGCGATTCCCATCAAGGGCCCGCACACCAGCGCAAACGTCACCAGGGAGAGCGTTGCGGGAAGAGCAGGGATCGAATACGTGGGTTGATTCGGCAGCAGCAGCCAGGAGATCCCCGTCGCAATGAAGCAGGTTGTGAATGCCGCGAGAGCTGTAGCCATCGAGACCGTGCCCAGCAGCACTTCGAGGATGAACAATGCTCCCCCGAAAGGCACGTTGTAAGCAGCGGCCATACCGGCCCCAATGCCGCAGGCCACCAGCAGTTTCTGCTCCGCTGCAGTGAGGCGCAGGGCTCTCGCGATGCGGAGCCCCACAATCCCGCCGCCGTCTTTAAGTGCCGCCTCGCGGCCAAGCGCGGCGCCCATGCCCACCACCACAATGGATAACAATGCCTTCACGCTCAAGGATCGTTCCGGCAACTCGCCGTCATGTTTCCACACGCTCTCATTGAGTCCAGGGCCCTCGTGGTCGGGGATCCGCCGCAGGAGCGGCAGGACAATCGCCGCCAACACTCCCGCACCGGCCACGACCATCAGGCGCCGCACTCCCGAGACGCCCTCGACTCCGGCGAGGAAGTCGCCGCTGGTGTAGTGAAAGCAAGCGTGCTGGACAATCCGCAGAAGCTTCATCAGCAGTCCGCCTGCCAGGCCGGCACACACCCCTGTGACCACTAGCGCGATGCCCACACGCGGGGTCAAGTCGAACGAGAGCAGGTTGGGCTGAATGGTCTCTTCATCATGGGCGGAAGCCGCATGCGCGAATCCGGCAAAGTCGCTTCGTTCACGGCGTTTTGGTGTCTTGACAAGCGGATTCTGCATGCTTTCGGCGCGCAACTCCTTCAAGAGTCTCCAGGCATTTCGCTCCGGCACTCTTTTCTATGATGCTTGTCGGCGGACTGTTTGCTTCGTTCGGGTCGCCCTCGCTTGCTCGTGCGTGCAACTGGACGAATCTCGCGGCTCACCCGATTGTCGCCGGATCCAGGACCGGCTGGTTCTCACCCTCTCGCGCGGCGGGGGCGGTCCGGGTCAGCGCAATGATGCTGATATCGTCCTGTTGACCGAAGGCCTGGGCCGCATCGGCTACCTCGCTCGCTGACTTGGACGTTTGCACCAGCTGCTGCACGCGAGCGAAGCCCAGCAGCTCCCCGTTCGCGTTGGCCGCCTCTGCCAGCCCGTCTGAGGTAATCACCAGCCGGTCGCCCGCATCCAGCGTGAACGTGGCAACCGAGAACTCGGCCAGTTCGAAGACGCCCAGGGGCAGAGAACCATCGATATCAACAGGCTTGCCATTAAGATACGGAGTCACATGGCCGGCATTGGCCAGCGTGACTTTGCCGTCAGGGGAGATGCGCATAGCAAGGCATGTGGCGTGAGCCTCATTGCGGCCCAGCAGGCGCCGATTGAGGGCCTGCAAAATCGAGAGCGGATTTGTCGTGGCTTCGGCCGTGCTCCGAATGGCTCCCACCAGCAGAGCCACCAGCATGCCCGCCTGCAGTCCTTTGCCCGCCACGTCGCCTGCCACCACCACAAGACTCCCATCGAACGGATGCGGAATAAGCTGAAAAAAGTCGCCGCCCACCTGGCGCGCAGGCCGGTACTCCGTTTCGATCTCAAGATTCGGAAAGCTGGTTCGTGCCTCGGGCAGAATGACTCGCTGCACCTCCTGCGCCTGTTTCACATCCAGCGCCATCAGCCGCTGGCTGCGAATCGAGAGCACCAGCCGCCGCAACAGCAGCACGGCGAGCACCCCCACCAGCAGCAGCGACGATGCCACCGGGAGCGTGATCTGCACGCCGAAAGGGAACCACACAGTCGCCACGCCCAGTCTGTGCAGCTCAAGGTGGAACTCCGCGGCGGTTGCCAGCAAAACGGCTGGCATCACCAGCCAGCCTTCCAACCCCTGTTCCCTGATCCCTTGGTACACAACGAAAAACAGCAGCCCGGTGATGAGCAGTCGCACGCTGAGGGAAACGGCGTGCGCGGCTGCGGCCACGGGGGCGGAAAAAACCGTAAAGAAGAAGTTCTGCACGATTGCCTGCGAGCCAATCAGGACCAGCAACAGCGGGACAAGCGTCCAGGGAATCCAGGTCGGGCGGCGCTGCCGGAACCAGGTTCGCCACACCATCACCCATCCGGCGTACTGAAGTGAGAAAAGCGCAATCTCGTGCGAGAACTGGTCGTACCGCGAGTTCACCAGCAGCGTCCAGACCGCCAGTGTTCCGGAAAATGCGTCGACGGCAATGATCAGCAGCAACCCGCCAATCCATAAGTAGACGCGATCAGAGCGGTCCACCAGGGTCAGGCTGAGCGCCACAATCCCCAGGAGCCCGAAGAGCACGGCCTCGATCGGCGCCCAAAGATAGGCGCGAACCAGTTCGTCGAAGGCCACCTGGTGCTGAGCTGCAATAGCATCGGCTTCTCCCAGCGACGGAAGGCTCTCAAATCCCCCCACATCCGATGCCTGGGCCAGTGTCTGCGGTCCCATCCATATACGAAACGCGATCACGTGCGTTGAGCCGGACTGGGATGCAGAGGGAGACGAGGGCAGCTGAAAGGCCAGCGGACGCGAGTAGAAGATGCCGGCGTCATGCGCAGTGAAGTTGCCGAAGGATCCGACGAACGCCCCGTTGTCGTAAATCTCATAAGCGTCGTCCACTTGGGCGGGGCCCGCAATTGCCAGTTTCACTCCCGGCGCGGAGTCTACCTGCACGCGGATGCGGTACCAGGCGTAACCCCAGTATCCGGCGTGCCCGCGGGTGGTCCAGCCCTGAATGTACCCGGAAGCTCCCGTAATCGGGCTCTGTTCATTCACCTTGGGCGTCAGGTCCAGAGACTCCCACTTCGAATCATCGAAGCCCGGCTCAGCCCACACCGGCGCGCTGGTCGCCGGATCAATCGGCGAGTCACCGGTCGTGAACTTCCACGGAGAATAGAGAGGCACCGCGGACCGGCCCAGCGTAATCTGAAGCGACCGAGACGCAGCCGCATCCGCATGCGCATTGCCCTGGGTCCATGCACGGCCACTCACTGCCCCGAATAGCAGAATGAACAAAATGAGCCTGTGGCCAGGGCGCATGCAGAAGAGCCTCTCCAGGAAGGGGAAGAAACGCTACCAATATACGCCAGAGCGCGAGCTTGTTGAGAGGCACGTAGCAAACTTAGGGGTATTTGTTCGCACGCTCCCATATTTGCGAGTGCGGAGAGAAGCCCGGCGCGAATCGCAAAAACAAACGCCGGGAGAAGATGCAGATCGTTTTTTTGATCCACCTCAACCATACGTGGCCCCTTCCCGAGCAGCAGACATACTGTGAAAACTTGGCCAAGTGCCCCGTCGGCCCCAAAATGCCCATCCCCAGAAAATAACGAGCGAAGGAGTTGGAAAAAGTAACTAAGCCAATGAAAATGGGAGATATGCTCGCCCTTCTACATGCAGAACTCATCGGACAAAGAGCGAGCGAAATGGAATCAACCATCGCTTTGAACCACCCAGGCGACAGATGGAGATGATTCCGCAGTCTTACGAGACAAGAGCGGGCCGGGTTGCCGTGGGTCGCGTGCACCGCGTCAAAGTCAATCAAGGAGTCATGGCATGAATACCTCACAAACCATCTCTGCGGCTGCAGCGGGCACCTTCACGCTGGGCGGCGACCTCACGGTAAACCGGCTCGGGTACGGCGCCATGCGCATTACCGGCAAAGGCGTCTGGGGTCTCCCCGCGGACAAGCCCGCCGCGCTCGCGACGCTGCGGCGCGCCGTCGACCTGGGAGTGAACCTGATTGACACCGCCGACTCCTATGGTCCGGGCACCTCCGAAGAGCTGATCGCCGAAGCCTTGCATCCCTATCCGGCTGGACTGGTCATCGCCACCAAGGGCGGCTGGGAACGGCCTGGTCCGGGATGGTGGACACACAATGCCAGCCCGGCCCATCTGACGAAGGCCGTCGAGGATAGCCTGAAGCGGCTGCGTCTGGAACGAATCGACGTCTACCAGCTGCACGTGCCGGACCCGGCCGTCAGCTACGAAGGGTCAATCGAAACCCTTGCCCAGCTACGGGAGCAGGGGAAGATCCGGCATGTGGCGCTGTCGAACGTCACGCGGGAACATATCGAGCGGGCGCGCAAGATCGTCCCCATCGTCTCCGTCCAGAATCGCTACAGCTTCGCGGATCGCGAGTCCGACTTCATCGTCGATCATTGCCAGAACAACGGAATCGGCTTCATGCCCTGGGCCCCTCTCGCGCAGGTTCGTTTCGCCCATGAGGCGCTGGAGCGCGCCGCCGCGCAACTGGATGCCACGCCTCTGCAGGTAGGCCTCGCCTGGCTGCTCCGGCGCGCGCCCAACCTCCTGCCCATTCCCGGAACCTCCTCGGTGGAACACGTCGAGCAGAACATCGCGGCCGCATCCATCCATTTGCCCGATAGTCTCTTCCAGGAGCTTTCGGCGGTCAGTCCGCCGCATGTCGCCTTGCGTGGCTAATTGCAGAGCTGGCGGCGATTACGCTCCCAGCTCTGCTCGGATTGCCTCGGCGATCGCATGAGCGTGGCGGCGCATGGCTTCCTCGCTCTCCGCTTCGATCATCACGCGGGCAAGCGCTTCGGTCCCCGAATAGCGGATGACCACGCGGCCAGAACCATCGAGCTCCTCTTCGGCTGCGCGAATCCGCGCCCGCACGGAAGGAATTGATTCCAGGGGCACCTTCTCGCGTACCCTCACGTTCTCAATCACCTGCGGAAACACCTTCAGATCGGAAGTAAGCTCGGCAATGGTTTTGCCGCTGCGCGCGATCAGATCCAGCACCACCAGCGCGGTCAGCAATCCATCCCCGGTGGTCGCCAGGTGGGGAAACAAAATATGTCCGGACTGCTCGCCGCCTAGCGCAGCCTTCTCCTTTTGCATCCTCTCAAGCACGTAGCGGTCGCCAACCGGTGCGCGCAGCATGCGGATACCGGAATGCTTCAGAGCCGCTTCCAGGCCCATGTTTGACATGGTCGTCGCCACCACTACATCGCCGCTCAGCAGCCCGCGTTGCTTCAGGTCGCGGGCTGCCATCAGCAGGATGGCATCGCCGTTGATCACCTGCCCATTTGCTCCGGCCAACATGCAACGATCGGCGTCTCCATCGAACGTGACACCGACATCGGCGCTGCGCTGCTGCACTTCATGCGCCACCCATTGCGGATGCAGCGCGCCGCAATGGTCGTTGATGTTGCGGCCATCCGGGCTGATGTTCAGCAGCGTCACCTCGCCCCCCAGTCGCCGGAAGAGCTCCGGCGCCACAGCCGCTGCCGCGCCGTTAGCGCAGTCCGCCACAATGCGCAGCCCCTTCAGCGTGAGATCCGGGACGCAATCAAGAAGGAACTGAATGTAGTCCGCCTGCAGTGCGGCATTGTCCTGCAAGGGCGGAAGCGTCCCGGGATCCGGCGCGGTCGCCAGGCGCGCGTGATTCAGAATCTCGTCTTCCATGGCCAGTTCCACCGCGTCCGGCAGCTTGTAGCCATCCGCGCCAAAGAGCTTGATGCCGTTATCCCGCCACGGATTGTGCGACGCCGAGATCACCACCCCCGCGGCAAACCCATGCGCCCGCGTCAGGAAGGCCACGGCCGGCGTGGTAATGACGCCAGCGCTCTCCACCTCGGCGCCCGCCTGGCGCAGTCCCGCCGCCAGCATTGCCCCAATCCACGGGCTGGATTCGCGCGTATCGCGTCCCAGGAGCACGCGCCGTTCTGCGGCCATTCGCGACAGGGAATGCCCAAGGGCCAATCCCGTGGCAAACACTGTGGTTGCATTCAGAGGCGCCTCGCCGGCTACCCCGCGAATCCCATCCGTGCCAAAAAGCTTTCGTTCGATCGTTGTGGTCATATTGCTCACTTCGTTGGTTGATCGGGGCCCGCCAGGGCCTCCACGCGGCTGGTAAACGCACCGTCGCTCATCCGTGTAAACACGCGTTGCCCGGGAACGACTCGCTCCGCGGAGCGAATCAGCACCCCGCTCTCATCCAGCACCAGGGCATATCCGCGTTCCAGCACAGCCAGAGGCGAAAGCGAGTGCAGGCGCGCTTCCAGTGCCCTCAGCTTCGCCTTCTCCGCGTGAATCGTCCGTTCCATCGCGCGATCCATTCGGGTGTTGCCCGCCGCGAAATGCTGCAGGGCGTGTGCCAGGCGCTGCCGCGGATCATGCCGCAACACCGCCGCGGAGAGCTGATCCAGTTGCCGACAAAGTTGCCGCACTCTGTTGCTCTGACAGTCCACCAAGGCCTGGCACCTGTCATCCACCCTTTGTTGGAGTCGATGGATCAACGCCGAAACCCGCGCCTCCGCCCTGCTGGCCGGAACCCGCCCAAATCGCTGTTGGGCCTGCAGCAGCTGGAACCGCGCCGCCCGCGCTAGACGTCCGCTCACGCCCGCCAGATGCTCCGCGATCCGATGCTGAGCCGCGGTGATCAACTCGGCGGCGGCAGAAGGCGTGGGTGCGCGCAAATCGGCCACAAAGTCCGCAATGGTGAAGTCGGTCTCGTGGCCGATAGCCGAAACCACGGGAAGCTTCGATCCCGCGATGGCGCGAGCCACACGCTCGGAATTGAACGCCGCAAGGTCCTCCAGCGATCCCCCGCCGCGGGCAATCACGATCACGTCCACCAGACCTGAGGCGTTCAAACTCTTCAGCGCGGCTTCCACCTCGGCTGCGGCGGAGTCGCCCTGTACGGCGGCGCCGCACAGCAATACGTTCAGTCCGGAATGGCGGCGGCCCGCGATGTTCAGAAAATCCCGGATGACCGCGCCCGTTGGCGAGGTAATGATGCCAACACTCCGCGGAAACGCCGGCAGAGGCTGCTTCCGGTCCGCTTCGAACAGGCCTTCCGCCTTCAGCTTCTGCTTCAACTGCTCGAATGCCAGTTGCAGCGATCCCGCGCCCACCGGCTCCATCGTCTCGGCCACAAGCTGCAGTTGTCCGCGCTGGTCATACACGCTTACACGGCCGCGTACCAGTACGTGCAGTCCATCCTCCGGACGGAAGCGCAGCAGAACCGCCTGGCGCCGGAACAGCACCACCGGCAGCTGCGCATCCGCGTCTTTGAGCGTGAAATACAAATGGCCGGAGGGCGCCGGGCGGAAGTTGGAGATCTCGCCCTCCACCCATAAATCCCCGTACCGCTGCTCCACCAGTTCCCGAACCTGGCTGACCAGTTCGCGCACAGGCCAGATGCGCCGGACCGGACGCGGCTCCTCAAACATGAGGCCGAGCTGCGCCGAAGGTGGATCGGGCCGAGTCACCATCTCTGAGTGTAATCGCCGCGAGTCTGCATTCGCTTAGACCGCCTACTTGCGGCTGGAAACAAGAACCTTGAGCTCGCTGGCAATCTCGTGGAGTCGCGGCACAGATCCCGGATCGGGTTCGGCATCGCCCGCGTACAGCAGCTCGGCTTCCCGCGCCAGCACCGTGCCCTTGGTCAAGCCAAACGTCCCCAGCACGCCCGCAAGCTTGTGCGCCGCTGCGTTCGCCTGGCCCTGTTGATCCTTTGACAGTTCGTTCGCCTGCAGCGCGCGCGTGGCAGATTCAATTTGCGAAACGCGTTCCACAATCTGCGGGTGATGTTGTTTCCACAGGCGGTCGAGCGCCTCGGCCATAGCCTGTTGCGGAGTGCCCATGCGGCCTTAGCTCCAACCCAGCACGCCGGCTATCTGGGTGGGCAGGGTGAGGGGATCGAACGGCTTGAAGAGAACCGCCTGAACGCCCAGGTCGGCGAACCGGCGCTGGTCATTGCTCTGCACCTTGGCCGTCAGCAGCAACACCGGGATGCTGGCGGTAATCGGAT
The DNA here is from genome assembly GCA_008682415.1 of Acidobacteria bacterium AB60. Lineage (GTDB taxonomy): Bacteria > Acidobacteriota > Terriglobia > Terriglobales > Acidobacteriaceae > Telmatobacter. The sequence goes on from VANK01000003.1 coordinate 50,807, forward strand.
TCTTGCGCAGCTCGCGGAAGGTGGAAGGCCCATCCATGCCGGGCATCATTACGTCCAGCAGAATCGCATCGGGGTTGTACTCCGCGGCCCGTACCAGGCCCTGTGCTCCCGAGCTGGCAACCGCCACATCCCAACCGGCTACGGTCTCCAGGCTCAGCGCTGCTACCTCGCGAATATCATCTTCATCATCAATAATCAGGATCCGGTGAGACATAAGACAGCTCCCGTCGGCAGCCTCAAGCGTACAGTTCCGTCTGCGCCACGTACGCGATCCTGATCTGAGCCAGAATGAAACGCACTCTGGTGCAAATCGGAGCAGCCGGATCGCTAAACAGTCCGGTCGCCGGAAACAATTGAGGGGGCCTCTTCCAACATCTGACGCGAATTACGCAGCAACGTCAAGACCAAAGCTTCAAGCTGTTGCGGTTGGACCCGCGCCTTGGTCAGGAAGTGCGTAGGCCCGAGCGTCAGTTGCCTCCGTTCTTCCTCGCCCAGGTCGCGCCCTGAGTACACCACCAGGGGCAGGTTCGCCAGCCCGTTCTGCTGGCGCAGCCAGTCCACCACGTTGAACCCATCGCCATCCGGCAGCCCAATATCCAGCACCACCAGGTGCGGCTGCTGCGTAAAACACGCGTCCAGCGCCGCCTGCCGCGTCTGGGCGATGGTCACCGCAATCGATTCGCGCGAAAACACATCGGCGATCACATTGGCCAGGTCCAGGTCATCCTCCACCACCAGGACCCGCGCCGTCTCGCCCGGAGCGCATAGAACCCGCGCCAGTTCGTGCACCAGCGCATTTTCCTCCACCGGCTTGGTTACCAGTCCTTCGGCTTCCGAAGGCAGCTCCGCGGGGTTCTGGTCGGCCACGCTCAGCAGAACCACCGGAACGCGGCGTTCCTCGTCAGGACGACGCAGAAGCCGCAGTACCTCCCATCCATTCATTCCATCCAGCGAGGTGTCGACCAGGATGGCGTGCACGCCGTTCTGCGCCGCTGCCACAGTCTCGTCCACCGTGGTCGCCTCCACCACCCGGTATCCATGGCGCGATAGTTTCTCCACCACTACCGGCCGCGTCGCATCATTGGCATCGGCCAGCAGTACCGTTCCATGCCCCGTGATCTCCGGGGTTGGAAGCGCTCCGGTCGGTTGCGGCGCGTAGGGCAGGAACATGCGGAACGTGGAGCCGCGTACAGGGTTCCGTTCCGCCCAGATCTTGCCCGAATGCTGGGTAACGATCGAGCGGCAGATCGCCAGTCCCAGCCCGCTCCCGCCCTTCTGCCGGGAATCCGAAGCGTCCACCTGCTGGAATCTTCCGAAGATTGCCTCGAGTTTGTCGGCGGGAATGCCACGCCCCTGGTCGATGACCGAGAGCGTTACGCCGGAGGAGCCCGGCCGCATCATGATCGAAACGCCGGAGCCGGGCGGCGAGAACTTCACCGCATTCGACAGAAGATTCGTCAGCACCTGCAGCAGGCGGTCGGGATCGCCGGAGATCTCCACCTGGGTCGTGTCGTGAATCAATTGCACTCCGGCCGCGTCGGCTACCGGTTGCATGCCGTCAATCGCCTGCCGCACCACCTCCGATAGCTGGATCTGCCGGAACATGATCGGCTCACGCCCGCTCTGGATGCGTTCCAGATCCAGAATGTCATTGATCAGCCGCACCAGCCGGTCGGAGTTGGTGACCGCGATACGGAGCAGATTTGCGGCTTTGTCGTTGATCTGGCCAAGAATGCCCGAAGTCAGCAGACCCAGGGCGCCGCGAATCGAGGTCAGCGGCGTGCGCAGTTCGTGACTCACTGTTGAGATGAACTCGTCCTTCAACCGGTCCAGAGCGTACCGCTGGCTGATGTCGCGGAAGCTCAGCACCGAGCCCGAGAAGCGCCCCTGGTCCATGATCGGCGTAAAGAAGTACTCGGCGGGAACAGGCGTGCCGTCCATCCGGTAGATGGTGTCTTCGCCGGCCGCCGCCACCTGCAGCGAGGTGGCCTTGCGCAACGCGCAATCCGGGCCGCAGCGGTTGCTGGCGCGCGCTGACCCGTGCAGCAAATCATGAATCGGTTGCCCCGTCAGGCGTGCCGCCGCAGCGCCCATCAGGCGCCCTGCCGCGGGATTGGCAAAACTTACCATCCCATGACGATCGATACCGCAGATGCCGTCGGCGACCGAGTCAAGCAGGATCTCCTGCTGCCGGTAAAGCTCATCGGCGCGGCCCCGCTCGCGCGAGCGGGCCATCATCTGCCCCAGCGATGCCCCGACCGTCTCAATCGCTGCCAGAGCCTCGGAGTCCTCGCGGAGCCGAAGGTGAGAGTAAAACTCCAGCACGGCCAGCACGCGGTTCCCCACCCGCACCGGGACAGCCCACCCCGAAACCATGCCGTGCCGCAGCGCAACCTCGGTGCGTGCATCCGGACGAACCGCCGGCAGATCGGCCAACCAGACCGGGCGCCCTTCCTGCCAGACCCGTCCCGGCAGGTCCGTGCCCACCTGCAGCGGGCGCCCCATGCTCTCCTGGATAATCGCGTCCGGATGGCCTCCGGGTGCGCCCCAGGCGGCGAAGAAGCCCAGCTTCCGCTCGTCCGCGTGCACCTCCCAGGTCACCGCCAGATCCCATCCCTGCGACACGCAGATCGCCTCCAGAATGCGGGTGGCCGCGGCCTCCGGTGAAGCGTTTTCCCCAACAATCTGGCTGACCACCAGTTGCAGGGCCAGCCGGTGCTCGCGCTGCTTCTGCTGGGTCACGTCGCGCAGCAGGCAGCGCACCGCCAGGGGATTGCCCGCCTTCTGCCGCTGGCTCAGGCTCAGCTCGAACTCCAGAATCCGCCCATCCGCGGTGTGATTTCGAAGCGGCGCCCGGTCGATCATCTCGCCGTCCAGAGCCCGGCGGAACAGCGCCGCTACCTCGGCCCGGCATTCCGCTCCGAAGAGCTCCTCGAACGAGTTCAGGTCCATCAGCGCCGAATGGCTGATCCCGAAGGAACGCTTCCACGCAGGGTTCGCGTACAGAAAACGCCCCGTGGTGCTCAGCGTCGCGATCATCTCCGTCGAGTTCTCGAACAGATCGCGATAGCGCTCCTGCGATTCCCGTGTCGCCTGCTCCTGGCGGACTGTGGCGCTCAGATCCAGGCCCACCACCACCAGCCCCTGCATCGCCCCATACTCGTCGCGCCGCGCCGAGATGTGCAGCGCAACCGGGAACGTCGCCCCGTCCTTCCGCCGGAACTGCGCCTCGAAGCTGGGCACCTGGCTCGGTGCCAGATTCCGCACCGTCCCCATCAGCGTCGTCAGCCGCTCCAGCGGGGTCATGTCGGGATTCGGTTCGATTCCCGCCAGGCGCTGTAACTCCGTGATCAGGCGCGGCCCTTCGTCCACCCCAAGGATCTCAGTCGTCCGCGGTGTTCCCACCAGCTCTTCCGCGTGAAAGCCCAGCAGCCGCTCGGCCGCCGGGTTCATGTGCGTGATCGCTCCGTCCAGCCCGATCGCGATCACCATCGGCCCCGCGGAATCGAAGATCTCCCGGTGCGCGCCCGAAAGAATCTCCTTCGCATCCGTGCGAAGAAAGATCAGCCGCAGCGCGATGATGACGATCGCCAGCGTGAAGGCGCCTTCGAAGTAGCCGTAGCGGCCTCCCCGCAGCCGGGCCTCCAGCGTGATCCCCGCCGACAGCAGCAGAACACACGGAGCCACCACGTTCCACAGGATGGAAATACGCGGTCGTCTCGGTGTCCCCGGGGGGCGAACCCCTTCGGCTGTAGCTGCGCTGGCCCCTCCGCGCATCGATCTCCTCTGATATTGCCGCCGCACAGGCCATCTGCATTAGAACGCAGTTGTTCCCCTTCGAGCCTGCGCGTCCAGCCCACCGGTCGCCCCCGGGTAATCTCCTGTTGTGGCGAACTGGTTTGGGTTGCGTTCCTACCTTACACCTTTTGTTCGTCTCTATCGCGGCAAATCGGCCCTCAGCTTCTGTCGCAACACCAGCCGCTCTGCCAATCCGCCGCCTTGTCGAACTTGCCGCGCTCTAGGGAAGAACCTGCTTCACATGCAGGTAAAGCATCACATTCAGCACCAGGGAAACGATCAGCATCGCAAACAGCAGCAGCGCAAACAGGTTTACCTTGTTCCCGACAGCCTTCAGATCCTCGATCAACTCCTGCTGCTCCAGCGTATTGCGGTCGGTCGCCTCGCGCACCATGTCCAGCTGGTCTTCCACCCGCTTCAGCGACGAGCTCTGTTCCTGCATCTGCGTCCGCAGGTCCTGGCTGTGCGCCTGCAACTCCGTGATCTGCGTCTGTACCGGAGCCAGGTCCACCGTCGGCGACGGCGTCCCGTGCGTCCGCGGCGCGAACAGGTTCGCCACCGCCGTCGCAATGTTGCCGTCAATCAGCGGCAGCAGCTTGTGGACGAACGGCATCGCCTGCTTCAGCACGCTCATCGCCCGCTGCATGCCGTGATCGTCGGCGCTCGTCCCGCTCAGTGACCGCCCCTGCGGAGGCGCCGGGCGAAACGCCGGCTCCTGGCCGGCACGCGGCGATCCCATCGGAAGCGGCGATCCCACCGCCCGCGTCCGCGAATCCCGGCTTTCCTGGCCGTGCACCTCGTTAATCGTGAGGTCGTTCCGCGCAGGCTCCCGTTGCCAGGTTTCCACCAGGTACGGCTCCTTCCGGGTTTCCTCTGGCTCGATCATAGGTGTCCTATCCAAACACTATAAAGGTGAAATGCTTGCCGTGGCGCCCCCACAGCCCTGAAATGCATCAATTTGGGCTCCAAACCCCTTTGGCTGCCTCAAAAACAGCCCCTCCCGCCCCGCCGCGCATCCGACCTACAGGAACAAGATCCAAACCACACCCGTCGGAGACCCCTGTTGAATCAATTCGTCCAGCACACCGCCAGCGACCTCAAACGGCACATCCTCGCTGGCATCATCACCGCCGGCCCGCTCTTTGTCACCTGGCTCCTCTTCACCTTCATCCTCGGCGTCCTCGCCAATGCCGGCCTGCCCCTCGTCCGCCTCATCGCCGCCCCGTTTCCCGGAACGCTGCTCAGCGCCTCCTGGTTCCAGTACGGCTTGGCCGTCCTGCTCACCGTCGCCGTCTTTTACGTCGTAGGACGCGCTACCTCCCGCGTCGTAGGCCAGCAGATGTTCGCCCTCTTCGAGGCCTCCCTCGAACGCCTTCCCCTGGTCAACAAGATCTACACCTCCGTCCGCCAGGCCATCGACACCCTCACCGCCAAAAAGGAAAACGGCAGCCAGCGCGTGGTCCTCATCGACTTCCCCCTGAAGGGCCAGAAGTCCATCGGCTTCCTCACCCACATCCTCGCCGACACCAGCACCGGCACGCCCGTCGCCGCGGTGCTCGTTCCCCAGGCCATCAACCCCTCGTCGGCCTACCTGCAGCTCCTGCCCATGGACGCCATCACCGAAACCGACATCACCATGGAGCAGGCCATGAGCATGCTCCTCACCGGCGGCGCCGTCTGCCCCGACGTCATCCGCTACTCCGCTCCGGTTCCCGCCGCCGTCGACCGGGACGGCGAACCCATCCCCGTCTCCCTCGCCATCGAGTCAGAGGTCCACTGAGCCAGTCCCGCTAAACGCCGCCCTGCTCCGCCACTTCGCTCTCCGACGTCACCTTTCGCAGGCTCACATTCTCCACCTGCGCCCAGATCAGCCCCACCGGCACAATCCCCAGGAACGTCACAATCAGCAGCATGGCGGCGCAGGCGGTTGCCGCCTCCGGCCGCACCCCAAAGAACCCCGTGATCGCCGCCGCCACCAGCCCGATCTGCGAAAACCACCCGATCACCGGCAGCTGCACCACGCTTGCCCCCCCGCTCACCACCATCAGCAGAACGCAGTTCGCCGGAGACATCCCCGCCAGCTGCGGGCTGTGCACGAACGCCTGCGCCACATTCAAGTACGCCGCCGTGATCAGCACCCACATCCCCAGCGACAGCACCACCACCACGGCAAAGTCCGAAAACGACCGAATCGTGTCCAGCCCCGTCTGGAACGTCCGGATCTTGTGCCCCACCGCCAGCCCCATCTTCTTCGAAACCGTGCCCAGCACGCGCTCGAATCCGGCCGCCAGCGTGTTTCCCGCCAGGCGCACCGCCGTCAAAAAAAGCGCGCCGCCCGCCGTCCCCGCCAGCCCCCAGTACCCCGCCTTCTTCACCAGCTCCGGATGCGGCATCGACCCCGCCGGGGTCAGCACAATCGCGGCCGAAAAGATCAGCGCCATCGCGCCCGCATCCGACAGCCTTTCCACGATGTACACCGCGATCTGCGTGCTCAGCTCCATCCCCGTCTTCTTGGCCACAAGGTAGGGCCGCACCAGGTCCGCCACGCGCCCAATCAGCGCCACCGCCGTGAACCCCATCACCTGTGTTCCCAGCAAGGACACCGCCGGCACCCTCCGGTTGTGCCGCAGCAGCCACGCCCACCGGATCGACCGGAACACGTACCCCACATAAATGCACCCCAGCGCAAACACGATCTTGCGCCAGTCGGCCATCGCCACCTGTACCTTGAACTCCTCAAAATCGAAGTGGATCCGGTTCCGGCCCCAGAACGCCACGGCCGCCAGAATCAACAGGACAACGATGCCAATAATCAACTGCTTCTTCTTCAAGAATTCTCCATCGATCTCGCGTTTCTCTTAGTGTACGTTGCGCAATCCTTCGCTCTGCTTCACGGCCGTGTGAAACCTCATCGCCGATTCGCACCGGTTCGGCCCTCTCCAATCCAATGCACTTTCGTCATGCCTGCCGAAGTCATCCCCGCTCCCTGAAACTGATATCGTCGAAACAGGCGAACCCTTGTCGTATCCCGCCCCGACCGGAATCCAATCGATCTGATCAAGGTGGAAATGCCCCCAGCACCCCCTTCGCCCCACGAAATCAGGCGTCTCGCTGCCGTACAGAAATTGCGCCTGCTCGGCACCCCCGCTGAAGAGCGCTTCGACAAAATCACCCGCCTTGCCCGCCGCATGTTCAATGTGCCCATGGCCTGCCTCGACATCGTCGGAGAGAAGCTCGCCTGGCTCAAAAGCGTTCAGGGCTTCGACGGCATCGAAGGTCTGCGCAAGGATTCCTACTGTCATCACACCGTCCTCGACGAGGGCGTCTGCGTGGTATCCGATGCGCGCAACGACCCCCGCGTTCACGACAGCGCCTTCGCCGACCTGTGGGTCTTCTACGCCGGCGTCCCCCTGCATTTCGACGGAGAACGCGTCGGCGTCCTGTGCATCGGCGACTCCCAGACCCGCGACTTCGACTCCGATCAGCTCGACACTCTCGCCGACCTGGCCTCCCTGGCCGAACGCGAGCTGCAGGTGGCCGCCCTCTCCGAGGCGCAGATCGCCCTCGCCCACTCCCACGAAGAACTGGAGATGAAGGCCCGCATCGATGTGCTGACCCACGTCTGGAACCGGGGAGCCATCCTCGACATCCTGGCCGCCGAACGCATCCGCGGCGCCCCCGGCGCCTCCACCGCCCTCCTCATGATCGACCTCGACCACTTCAAGATCATCAATGACACCTACGGCCACGCCGCCGGGGATGAAGTGCTCCGCGTGGTCGCCTCCCGGCTGCGCGCCGCCCTGCGCCCCCTGGATGCCGTGGGACGATACGGCGGGGAAGAGTTCATCGCCGTTCTGCCGGGTGCCGCCCTCGAAGGAGCCGCCCAGGCCAGCGAACGCGTCCGTCAGGCCGTGGAAAAGAAGCCCGTCCCCTTCGGAGGGCACAACATCCCCGTCACCTGCAGCATCGGCTGCGCCGCCTCCGGCAATGCCTCCGCCGACGAGGTCACCACCATGCTCCTTCGCGCCGACCGCGCCCTCTACCGGGCCAAGCTCTCAGGCCGCAATCGCGTCGAGGCCGAATCGCCCACTCCCTAAGCCGCTGCCCGCCGGCTAAAATGAACTCGGTCTCCATGCGTAAATCCCCGGCCGTTCCCCTTACTGTCCTGGCAGCCGTCGCCGCATTCGTCACCGCCTGTCAGAACGAACCCCGCCACTGTGTCGACTCCCAGGGCCGCATCGTTCCCGACGCCAGCTGCGCCGCCTCGGGCTCCGGAGGAGGCGCCTTCCGCTACGTCTACGGAGGTTCCAGCGGCGGACGCATCGGCGACACCGTCGTCGGCGGAAGCACCTCGCCCAGCGGCGTCTCCCGCGGCGGCTTCGGCGGTCATGGCGGCGAAGGCGGTGAAGGCGGCGGAGGAGGGGAGTAATGCGCCGTCACACCATCAACCCCCGCCCCGGATGGCAGGAAACCGTCGCAAAGACGGGGCTCACCTACAACACCCTCGCCGACGGTTCGCCCTACTGGGACGAATCTGCCTACTGGGAGTTCACCGCGGCAGAAGTCGATCGGATTGAAGAAGCTACATCCGAGATTCAACGCCTTGCTTTAAGTGCCGGCGACCACATCCTCGACCGGGATCGGCTCGCCGCGATGCACATTCCGCCCCAGGCCGCCGCCCGCATCCGCGAAACCTGGAACGCCGAGCCTCCCGCGCTCTACGGCCGTCTCGACCTGGCCTTCGACGGCCGCCAGATCAAGCTCCTGGAGTACAACGCCGACACCCCCACCGCCCTCGTCGAGGCCGCCGTCACTCAGTGGTACTGGCTTCAGGACTGCTTCCCGGCCGCCGACCAGTTCAATTCCCTCCACGAAAAGCTGGTCGCCAAGTGGAAGGACCTGCGGGCCTACGTCCACCAGCCCGTCTACTTCGGCCACGACGGCTCCGAAGAAGACTTCATGACCGTCAGCTACCTCCGCGACACCGCCGAGCAGGTCGCCTCAAAACCCATCCCATCGCCATGCGCGACATCGGCTGGGAAGAGAAGGCCTCGCGCTTCGTCGACCTCGATCGCCGCCCCATGCAGACCATCTTCAAGCTCTACCCCTGGGAGTGGATGCTGGCCGAACGCTTCGCCCCTCACGCCCTCGCCACCATGGGCCACGGCCAGAAAGACCCCGTGCAGTGGATCGAGCCGATCTGGAAGATGCTGTGGTCCAACAAGGCCCTTCTCGCCATCCTCTGGGAGCTGAACCCCAACCACGAGCTACTCCTGCCCGCCTATCTCGACGGCCCCCGCAACCTGAAAGACTACGTGAAGAAGTCGCTCTTCGGCCGTGAAGGAAAAGGGGTTAAGGTCTTCAGGGATTGGGTTGAAGGAAAGCCAGAGAAGGGAAGCGAAGCACCGGCGGAAAGCGAGAGCTCCTCGGAAAGCGAGCCCTGCGTCTATCAGAAGCTGGCCGTGCTCGCCGAATCCGGCGGCAACTACGCCGTCATCGGCAGCTGGCTGATCGACGGGGAACCCGCCGGAATGGGCGTCCGCGAATCAAGGGCCCTGGTCACCACCAACACCAGCCGCTTCGTCCCCCACCTCTTCCGCTGACCCGCCAATCCGGTAGGGTTTCCCTGACCACTGACCACTGACCACTGACCACTGACCACTGTTCCTACCGGCTCGTCACCGCAGCCTGCGCCCGCGTCTGCGCCGCCTGCCGCTCCCGTTCCTTCACGCGCCGGTTGAACTCGTGGATCACACGGGCCACATACAGCTTGGTTTCCCGGTACGGCGGCATGCCGTGGTACTTGTCCACCGCGCCGGGCCCTGCGTTGTAAGCCGCCAGGGCCAGTGCAAGGTTGTCGTGATAGCGCTGCAAGAGCCAGTCCAGGTAGCCCGCTCCGCCGCGGACATTGTCCGCGGGACGGAAGGCGTCCTGTACGCCCTGCTCCGCCGCCGTCCCCGGCATCAGCTGCATCAGTCCCTGAGCTCCCTTGGGGCTCACGGCGTGCGCGTTCCCGTTGCTCTCGGCTTTCACCACGCTGGCCAGCAGGTCTTCGTCCACATTGTGCGCCGTCCCCGCCGAGGCCAGCATCTGGTGCAGGTCAGAGGAGGTAAGCTTGACCTCAACCGGCTTCGCGAGCGCGGGCGTGGGGGGTGGTGCGGCCTTCACAGATTCGGCCACCGGCTCCGGGGGCGGATCCGGTACGGTCTCGATAGACGCAATCTGTGATTGAGTGAAGTCGATGAAATCTTCCGAGCCCTTCTTGAAGTAGAACCTGTACTTGCCTTCCACCATCTCGTGGCGATCGAAAACTTGTTCAGCCCCGGTCCTCAGGGAGACAAGCTCCGCGGCACGGGCCGGAATCGTCGCTCCCGCTGCCACCGTCACCGCCACAACGAATTGGATACCGATTCTCACCAAATCACTCTTCTACGGACGTAACGTTAAAGCTTTACCTCAACCCCGGCAACCGCTTTTTGCTGTGCGACAAGTCGCTCCAGAACCACCGCCACCCCGTCCTCATCGTTCGGACGCGCCTGCTTCCATCCCCGCATCTTCGCCATCGTCCGCAGCTCCATCGCCGCATTGCCCATCAGCACCCCCTGGGCCGCCCACTCCAGCATCTCCACGTCGTTCCAGTTGTCGCCGATCGCCATCGTCTCCTTGCGGTCCACGCCCAGCCGCAGCGCCAGCCGTTCCAGCGCCCAGCCTTTGGAAACCCCGGGCGGCAGCAGGTCCAGAATCGACAAGTCCCGCGCCGGATACTCCGTCCGCACGCACTCGCAGTGCGCCTGCCATTCGCTCGCCCGCAACGCCGTCTCGGCCTTCTTCATCTTTTCGATGCTTCCCGTCGCCATCCCCTGGATCGGATCCTCGCCGTCCGGCAGCGCCTTCTCCAGCGGCACCACCACCTCGATGGCGTTCCGGTTGGCCTCCACCCACAACGAAATCTGTCCCTCGGCCTGCGGAAGATCTTCCAGAACCAGCTCGCCCCGCCCCGGTCGGTCGAACGTAAACACCACCGTCCCGAAACTGCGCGCCAGCCCGCAGATCCCCCGCGCCACCCGCGCCTCCAGATGGCACCGGTCGATCGCGTCCCCGCCCAGCGTCCGGGTCACTGCCCCATTGGACGTGATCAGGGGCATATCCGCTCGTAACCCCAGCCCCTCCAGCAGCGGAACCGTGTACGCCGTCCGGCGTCCCGTGGCAATCGCCACCGTGATTCCCGCATCCTGGGCCGCCCGCAGCGCCTGGGCCGTCCGCGCACTCACCGCCTGCGAAAACGTCGGCAGCAGCGTTCCATCCACATCAATTGCCACCAGCCGAACCGGAGGGTGCATACCTCCAGTCTACCGGAGCAACAAACCCGCCAGACCCCCCGGGCCAGATCCGGTCGCTCGCAGGCGCCTCTAAGCCAACCTATTCCCTATTCCCTGTTCCCTAATCCCTGTTCCCTGTCCTTCCATGGATCCCGAAGCAGCGAGCACAACCCCAGATCGTTCTCATACCGCTCCACCTCGACCGCCCCCAGCCGCAGCGCGTGCGCCATCCCCTTGAACGCCGGCACCGCATCCGATCCCATGATCTGCGGCGACACAAACAGATGCACCCGGTCCACCAGCCCCCCGGCCAGCAGCGCCGTGTTCAGCCGCGTCCCCGTCTCCGTCAGAACCGTCAAAATCCCCTCGGCCCCCAGCCTCTCCAGCACCAGCCCCAGCGGCACCCGCCCGGCCTCCGCGGGAAGCACCTCCACCCGCACCCCGCGCGCCCGCAGCTCCCCAATCCGCTTCTCGTCCTTCGATACGGTGAACACCACCACGTCGTCGTTCGCCGTGTCCACCATCTTGCACTTCACCGGCATCCGCAGCGCCGAATCCAGCACCACCCGCAGCAGCGGCCGTCGCCTCCGCAACCCGCTCCGGTCCGTCAGCAGCGGATCGTCCGCCAGAACCGTATCCACGCCCGTCAGCGCCGCATCCGCCTGCCACCGCAGCGGCTGCACCGCCGCCCGCGCCGCCTCGCACGTGATCCAGTACGGCGCCGCCGGCCCGGAGTGCACCCCCGCCGGCGGTGCGATCCGCCCATCCAGCGTCATCGCTACCTTCATCAGCACCAGCGGCCGCTTGCTCACAATCCAGCGCGCAAACCCCTCATTGATCCGCCGCGCCTCCTGTTCACACACGCCCACTCTTGTTTCCAGGCCCGCTGCACGCAGCCGCTCGAGACCGTGTCCGTCCACTCCCGGATTCGGATCCCCCGTAGCCGCCACCACCCGCTTGATCCCCGCAGCGATCAGCGCCTCCGTGCACGGCCCCGTCCTTCCCGTGTGATTGCACGGCTCCAGCGTCACATACGCCGTCCCGCCCTTCAGCCGGTCCTTCGTCCCCGCCGACACCGCATGCCGCCGCGCCTCCTTGAGCGCCGCCACCTCGGCATGATCCACCAGGTCGTACTCGTGCCACCCCTCCCCGATCACCTGCCCGGCCACATCCAGAACCACGCACCCCACCGCCGGGTTCGGCGACGTCAGCCCAATCCCCCGCCGCGCCAGCTCCAGCGCCCGCGTCATCCAGTAAACGTCTTTTTTCTGGCTCAACATCATCCGTTCACTGACCCCTGACCCCTGACTCCTGACCACTGACCCCTGACCACTGCCTCACCCCACCAGCCCTTCCACAAACGCCTCCGAATCAAACTCCAGCAAGTCCGTCATCTTCTCCCCGATCCCCACAAACCGCACCGGCAAACTCAGCTCCCGCGCAATCGCCACAGCGATGCCGCCCTTCGCCGTTCCATCCAGCTTGGTCAGCACAATCCCCGTCACCCCCGCCGCCGCCGTAAACAGCCGCGCCTGCTGCAGCCCGTTCTGCCCCGTCGTCGCATCCATCACCAGCAGCACCTCATGCGGAGCACCCGGGATCAGCCGCGACGCCGTACGCCGCATCTTCTCCAGCTCATCCATCAGTCCCGTCTTGGTGTGCAGCCGCCCCGCCGTATCCACATACAGGTCCGCCGTCCCCCGCGCCTTGGCCGCGCTCGCCGCGTCATACAGCACCGCCGCCGGATCGCCCCCCTGCTTGGTCTTGATCATGTCTACGCCCGACCGCCCCGCCCACACCTCCAGCTGCTCAATGGCGGCGGCCCGGAACGTATCTGCGGCACACAAAAGCACGGAGTGCCCCTGCGCCCGAGACCACGCCGCCAGCTTCCCGCTCGTCGTCGTCTTTCCCGTCCCGTTCACGCCCACCAGGAACGTCACCTTGGGCGGCTCCGCCGGCTGCGCCACCGCCTTCTGCGGCGCATCCAGAATCGCCTTCAACTGCTCCTTCAGCAGATCCCGCAGCTCCGCCCCGCCCTCAATCGCCTTCCGCCGCGCCCGCTCCCGCAGCGCCTCCAGAATCTCCGTCGTCGTCTGCACCCCGATGTCGCTCGCGATCAGCGTCGTCTCCAGCTCCTCCAGATCGCGCTCGTCCACCGCGCGCGTCATCGCCACGATCCCTTCAATCTTTTCGCTGAAGGACTCGCGCGTCCGCGTCACCGCCTGCTTCATCCGGCTGAAAAATCCAGCCTTCTTCTCCTCAGGCTCCTGCGGCTCTTCCGGCTTCTCCGGTTCCTCGTTCAAACTGCCAAATAAACTGATGATTTCCATAAACAACTCAAGTCTAGAGCATGGCGTCACTGTGATGGCCGGGTGCGGGAAAAGCTACAGAACGATAGAAATTAACTCTTCTGCACCATCTGCTCGAAGGCTCGCAAGTACTTTTCGAAGCGCGCATGGTCACAGTTTCGACAGAGCAGGGGCATTCGGCGGCCTTTGAAAAGGTATTGAGGCCCTCCGCATTCTCGGCAGCTTGCGTTCAACTCGGCGTAAGCTTCGATCGGCGTCTCGAGTTGTGCATTCAGCTTTTTGGCCAGAAAAGCGAACTGTTCGCGTTCGAATTCATTCGATAATCGAAGTCTTCTGAGGTTTGGAAACGACGAACCAACGAGTGAAATGTCGCGATCCTGCAGGCGAATATTTGAGAGCTCTAGTTTCTCGAGTTTCGAAAGGTGACTGATCGGCTTGACTGATTGGAGACGCAGGGGAGGATGCAAGCTACCCAGGTTTCCAGACAGATGCAATTCGACGAGACCTTCCAATGACTCGATACCGTCGATCGAGTGGAGATTTGGGAAATCGCTCAGAGACAAGCGCTCGAGCCAGTGCATTTTGAAAACCGGCTCGATGTCCGTCAGCCTGTTTGCCCACACAATCTCCAACGCGAGGGTGCTGGTCAGCTGTTCGATGCCGCTCAGTGATCCGACCAATAAGTGATAGAGTCTGAGATCCTTCGCTCTACAGCTAGCTACGATAACCCGCCACGCCTCGTCGCCAACGTTGCGTAGATCGAGTGCACCCTGCTCCCGGAAGATATCCGGAGAAAAACCCCTATCCATTAATGCGGTGATCGGCGACATAATCGCAGAATATGCTCGTACCGGCCGCTAACCGCGCCCGCCCCCCGAAATTCCCAGCAACACCCCAACATACTGCCGCACCGTCCCCAGCATCTTCACCGATATCTTCGAATGAAACTCCGCCTTGCGCCCCGCCCAGTCCAGGCTCTTCAACTGGTCCACCAGGATCGCTCCCTCCACGTTGCCCACCGTCACCGGCAACGCGAAGGGATACGGCTTCCTCTGACTCGTCAGCGGGCAAACCACCGCCAGCCCGCTTGCCCGGTTATAGCGCATATCCGTCAGCACCAGCGCCGGACGTCGCTTGGCCTGTTCCCGCCCCACCTGCGGATCGAAGTCCAAAAACACGATGTCGCCGGCCTCCGGAACATAGGCCGTCACCATTCCACGGCTTCCTTGCCGCGCTCCAGGCCAGTTCCAACCTCCGCATACCGGTTCTCAGGAGTGATCTGCGAAACTAGTTGCGCAAGCGTCGGCACCTTGCCAATCCGCAGCAACTGGATCGTGCCTTCTTCCGCCACCTCAATCTCGATCGCGTCGCCTTCCTTCAGGCTGGCCTCCTCCGCCACCGGCTTGGGAATGCGCACCGCCAGGCTGTTCCCCCACTTCAGCATCTGAGCCCGCATGATTCACCTCATCAGGAAACGTTGTAGATACATTGTATAACCGACTTGAGACTCGCAACTAGACACTCGCAACTCGAGACGCGCAACTCAATTCCGCCCGCAATGCTAGACTTCCCCCATCTCCCGCAACCCCGGAAGGCCCGATGCTGCTCCAAGCCAACCTCACCTCCTACGCCCAGACCACAGCCGTGATCTCCGCCATCGGCGCCCTCCTCCTCGCAATCGTCAACTACCTCTTCGGCCGCCGCCTCGAAGCCTGGAAAAACCGCCAGCAACACCAGCTCGAAGACCTACGCTCCGAACAGCAATCCGCCCTCGCCGAATTCCAGCGCCGCGCCCAGCAGGAGCTCGCCCAGTTCAACGCCTCCCTCGCGCAACAGGAGCGCCTCGATGCCGACCGCGCCCAGAGCCGCGGCGAAGCCTACGGCGAAATCTGGACCCTCACCGGCGCCCTCAGCCTCTTCGGCTCCGCCAAGTGCCCCGGCGCCTCCGACCTCGCCGCCCGCCTCAGCCAGTGGTACTTCGAGCGCGGATGGCTCCTCACCGACGAAGCCAAAAGCCGCTACTTCCTCATCCAGGAGGTGCTCAGCTTCTTCGTCCTCCACGGCCTCTCCTTCCGCCGCCCCGCCGACGAGATCCTCTTCGGCAGCCCCGGCCGCGCCATGGACGAGCTCCGCAAGATCCGCAACATCGAGCTCGGCCTCGAGCCGCGCGGCGACGACGGCCGCTACTCCGTCCGCGACATCCAGGTCAGCATCGCCGCCTGGAAGTCCCGCCGCCTCACCGATACCCGCGACAACACCCTCCCCGAACAGGCCTGGGTCCTCCTCCAGTTCGTCATGAGCAGCTTCCGCACCCAGCTCACCGACGAGCTCCAGTCCCACCAACTCTCCCCCGACCCCAAAACGGAAACACCGCCCCCAGCCGCCGCCCCCCGCGCCCCCAAGTTTCTCTAGAGCAGTCGCGAGTACCGAGTCACGAGTCCCATGCGTTGCCGGCCCGAATCGCAACAGAAAAACACGCGAACCCCACACATCCGACTGCCCCTGCGCCGTAGGCGCAATGGAAATTAGCCCCGCGCTTTCAGCGCGGGGAAGCAAACGCCCCCCAAAAACCATCTCTCAGCCCCGGAGGGGCGGTATCGACTCCCGCAATCGTCAATGGCCGACGAGCCAAAAGTCCGAGCAGCTCTCAGCGCGATCTTCGCCGCAGAGTCGGAATCATCGTCGACAACATACGGCTGACTTCCCCAGCCAGAGATCGCGCTTCGTCCACCTCCGCGCGCCTCCCGAATCCCAGCGCTTGAGCCAAAGCAAGTTGTGTTAGCACCTCGTAGTTCGACCCGCGCGCATGCCCCAGAAATTGAACAAACTCTCCGTTCGTAGTTCTGCCGCTCCCTTCGGCGATATTGCTCGCGACAGATACCGACGCTCTTCGCAACTGATTGGTCAATCCAAACTGCTCCTCTTAGGAAACGATGCCGTCAGCCGATACACGGCCGTACTCATTTCCATCGCTCTCTGCCACACAATCAACTTCTGAAACGGTGCCTCGTCTCGTGTCGCGTCCAGGTCTCGGTTTGCTTTCATGCCCCGACTCTATTCTCAACAGACGCGTCGGACTTGTGAGCATCGGCACGAACCTCGCGCCTCGCACTCCCCAACTCGCAACTTGACTTGACACGCAACCAAACAGTTACCTATCATCGCCACGTAACCCATGGTTCCCGGTGCCAGTGACGATGACGCGGTCTTCAAAGCCCTGGCCGATGCCAGCCGCCGCCAGCTCCTCGATCGCCTGCACCGCCAGAACGGGCAGACCCTCAACGAGCTCTGCGACGGCCTCGCCATGACCCGCCAGGCCGTCGCCAAACACCTCGCCATCCTCAAAGACGCCAACCTCGTCTCGTGGAAACGCCAGGGCAGGGAACGCCTGCACTACATCAATCCCGTGCCCATCAACGAAATCGCCGAGCGCTGGATCAGCAAGTTCGAGCAGCCTCGCCTGCAGGCCCTCGCCCGGCTCAAGAAAAGTCTCGAAGGAGAAGAATCGTGACCGACTCCTCGCGCAGCAGCTTCGTCTACGTCACCTTCATCCGCACCACCCCTGAGCGCCTGTGGTCCGCGCTCACCGATGCCGGCTTCATGAAGGAGTACTGGTTCGGCATGCACATCCAGTCGGAGTGGAAGAGCGGCGCATCCTGGAAGATGCTCTTTCCCGACGGGCGCCTCGGCGACGCCGGCCAGGTCCTCGAATGCGATCCGCCCCGCCGCATCGTCCTCCAGTGGCGCAACGAATGGCGTCCCGAACTCAAGGACGAAGGCGAATCGCTCTGCGCCATCGAGCTCGAGCCCGTGCCCGACGCGGTCAAGCTCACCATCACGCACACCATGGATCGCCCCCAGTCCGAGTTCATCAAGGCCGTCTCCGGCGGCTGGCCCCGCATCCTGTCCAACCTAAAGTCTCTGCTTGAAACCGGCGAGATCGTTCTCAAGGGGCCGCACGCCCGGTGAGTTCGCCCAGCGCACTCCTCCAGAGAGTTGTCATCCCGCACAGAAAAGGTTGTCATCCCGCACAGAAAAGCTTGTCATCCCGCACAGAAAAGCTTGTCATCCCGCACAGAAAAGCTTGTCATCCCGCAGCGCAGCGGAGGGATCTGCAGTTGCTCTTGCAGTTGCTTTTTTCCCGCGCTCCTCCAGAGAGGTGTCATCCCGCACAGAAAAGGCTGTCATCCCGCAGCGCAGCGGAGGGATCTGCAGTTGTTCTTGCTGTCGCCTCTTTCCTGCGCTCCTCCAGAAGGTTGTCATCCCACAGCGCAGCGGAGGGATCCGCAGTTGCTCTTGCTGTTGCCTTTTCCTGCGCACCTCCAGAAAGGTTGTCATCCCGCAGCGCGCACCTCCAGAAAGATTGTCATCCCGCACCCTGAGCACAGCGAAGGGGGAGGGATCCGCAGTTGCTCTTGCTGTTGCCTTTTCCTGCGCACCTCCAGAAGATTGTCATCCCGCAGCGCGCACCTCCAGAAGGCTGTCATCCCGCAGCGCAGCGGAGGGATCTGCAGTTGCTCTTGCTGTTGCCTTTTCCTGCGCACCTCCAGAAAGGTTGTCATCCCGCAGCGCAGCGGAGGGATCTGCAGTTGTTCTTGCTGTTGCCTTTTCCTGCGCACCTCCAGAAAGATTGTCATCCCGCAGCGCGCACCTCCAGAGGGCTGTCATCCCGCAGCGCAGCGGAGGGATCCGCAGTTGCTCTTGCTGTTGCCTTTTCCCGCGCTCCTCCAGAGAGGTGTCATCCCGCACAGAAAAGGCTGTCATCCCGCAGCGCAGCGGAGGGATCTGCAGTTGCTCTTGCAGTTGCTTTTTTCCTGCGCTCCTCCAGAAAGATTGTCATCCCGCAGCGCAGCGGAGGGATCTGCAGTTGCTCTTGCTGTTGCCTTTTCCTGCGCACCTCCAGAAAGATTGTCATCCCGCACCCTGAGCACAGCGAAGGGGGAGGGATCCGCAGTTGTTCTTGCAGTTGCCTTTTTCCTGCTCTTTGGATGTCGCCGCCATTCATGACTGCAGTGGTTCTGTCGTTGATTCCAGCTCGGCTTTGCGATTCCCACGCCTTCCGGCGTGCCATTGCACGGAAACGTTGATATCAACTAAAATGGGCAGCCGTAACAAAACCGGCTCGTCACTGCGGGCTTGTCCGATCCTCACCGATCGGTAAGAATTGTCCCGCCTCAGATTCCCCATTCCACCATCGCGGGCCCTCGGCAATCCCAGCCACGGCTGCGCGCGGAGACAAATATCCATGAGTTCAGTCCGGGTTCTCGTCGGAACGCACAAAGGCGCCTTCCTCCTCACCGCCGACGGCAAGCGCAACAACTGGACCGTCGAGGGTCCCCACTTCGCCGGCTGGGACATCTACCACCTCAAAGGCTCCTCCGTCGATCCCAACCGCCTGTACGCCTCCCAGACCAGCGGCTGGTTCGGCCAGCTCCTGCAGCGCTCCGACGACGGCGGCAAAACCTGGCACCAGCCCGGCGTTCCCGCCGGACAGGAACCGCCCCAGGCCGGACCGCCCACCGCCGCCCCCAACCGCTTCCTCTACGACACCTCCGCCGAAACCGGCAAGCCCCTCACCACCCACCAGTGGTACGACGGCACCCAGCACCCCTGGGAGTTCAAGCGCGTCTGGCACCTCGAGCCCTGTCTCCGCGACCCCAACACCGTCTACGCGGGCGTGGAAGACGCCGCGCTCTTCCGCTCCACCGACGGCGGCGAAACCTGGCATGAACTCTCCGGCCTCCGCGGCCATGGCAGCGGCTCCTCCTGGATGCCGGGCGCCGGCGGCCTCGGCCTGCACACCATCCTCCTCGATCCCAAAGATCCCAACCGCATCTACATCGCCATCTCCGCCGCCGGCGCCTTCCGCACCAACGACGGCGGCAAGACCTGGAAGCCCATCAACAAAGGGCTCAAGTCCAACTTCATGCCCAACCCCGACGCCGAGACCGGCCACTGCGTCCACCACATGACCCTGCACCCCTCCAAGCCCGACACGCTCTTCATGCAGAAGCACTGGGACGTGATGCGCACCGACAACGCCGGCGACAGCTGGCACGAGGTCAGCGGCAACCTGCCCACCGACTTCGGCTTCGTCATCGACGTGCACGCCCACCAGCCGGAGACCATCTACGTGGTTCCCATCAAGAGCGACTCGCTCCACTACCCGCCTGACGGCGCCCTCCGCGTCTACCGCAGCAAAGTCGGCGGCAACGAGTGGGAGCCGCTCACCAGGGGCCTCCCGCAGAAGGACTGCTTCGTGAACGTCTACCGCGACGCCATGGCCGTCGACACCCTCGACGACTGCGGCATCTATTTCGGCACCACCGGCGGCCAGGTCTACGTCTCGCCCAACGGCGGCGACACCTGGCAGCCCATCGTTGAAAACCTTCCCGCCGTCCTCTCCGTCGAGGTGCAGACCCTCGCCTAGCCTTCCGGCATCCCGGGCCGCGCGCGGCCCGGGATGCCGCGGGTGCCCGCCATGTCCCAGATCCGCGTTCAGCTTCCTTTCCACCTGCGCAACCTGGCGCAGGTGGGCAACGAGATCACCCTCGAAGTGCCGCCGCCGGTGACGGTGGGCAGCGTACTCGACGCCCTCGAGGCCCGTTACCCGATGCTGCGGGGAACCATCCGCGACCACGGCACGCTGAAGCGGCGCGCCTTTCTGCGGTTCTTCGCCTGCCAGGAGGACTTTTCCCTGGAGCCGATGGAGACGCCCCTGCCCGCGGCGGTGGCCGACGGCCGCGAACCCTTCCTCGTCATTGGGGCGATTGCCGGTGGAAAACTCTAGTTTTTGACGGGGGCGATTTTTTGTTCGCGCACGAAGAAAAAATGGACAACTGCATTGCTTTGTGAAGGATGGGCCCGGATTCGCGCATTTTCGCGCGCGAATGTGATTTGAGTCACGAGTTGCGGGTGCAGATTGCGAGGCGCGCTCGATGCACAAAGGCCCGCGTGGCGAACGCGGGCCTTCTCTGACTCTGATACCAGTATGGCAGGGTCGCCGAATTAATCCCCAAGGGTGGGCGAATTTATTTTGGGATTGTTTTGTTGCGCTTACCCAAGTTTTCCACAGATGGGGGGCTTGACAGGATTTTGGAGGGATTCGGTCGAGTGGGGTTTGTTGCGGGGGGAACGGGATGCGCTGGGAGGCTCCATTGGGCTGACTAGAACAGGACCGGTCCCCGGGGCGGTGGGGTGTGGGGAAGGTGATTCAGATCACGTTTGGGGAGATATTCGCTAAATATTCGTGGGAAAATTCTACTGCATTTGTAGTAGTAACAAGGGCCAATGTACGAGGTGGGGTCGTGCTGTCCCGCCCTAACAAGTTAGGACGGGGCACCCTCGGTCGTGCCGGAAGTGAGGGGGATCTGGGTGAGGTTCGTGCTGTCCCGCCCTAACAAGTTAGGACGGGGCACCCTCGGTCTGGGGGAACCAAGACGGCTGGGTGGGGTTTGAGGTATCCCATGTCTCCAAAATCGGGAGACATGGGGCACCCTCGGTCGTGCCGGAAGTGAGAGGGACTTGGGTGAGGATCGTGCTGTCCCGCCCTCACAAGTTAGGACGGGGCACCCTCGGTCTGGGGGAACCAAGACGGCTGGGTGAGGTTTGAGGTATCCCATGTCTCCAAAATCGGGAGACATGGGGCACCCTCGGTGGTGCCGGAAGTGAGAGGGACCTGGGTGAGGTTCGTGCTGTCCCGCCCTAACAAGTTAGGACGGGGCACCCTCGGTCTGGGGGAACCAAGACGGCTGGGTGGGGTTTGAGGTATCCCATGTCTCCAAAATCGGGAGACATGGGGCACCCTCGGTCGTGCTGGAACTGAGAGGGATCTGGGTGAGGATCGTGCTGTCCCGCCCTCACAAGTTAGGACGGGGCACCCTCGGTCTGGGGGAACCAAGACGGCTGGGTGGGGTTTGAGGTATCCCATGTCTCCAAAATCGGGAGACATGGGGCACCCTCGGTCGTGCCGGAAGTGAGAGGGACCTGGGTGAGGATCGTGCTGTCCCGCCCTAACAAGTTAGGACGGGGCACCCTCGGTCTGGGGGAACCAAGACGGCTGGGTGGGGTTTGAGGTATCCCATGTCTCCAAAATCGGAAGACATGGGGCACCCTCGGTGGTGCGGGAACGGAGAGACGAGGGACGAGGGCAAAGGGACGAGAGACGAGAGACGAAGACACTGGGGATCGTGGGGGAACGGAGATGGGCTGGGGGAGGTTCGTGGTATCCCATGTCTCCAAAATCAGGAGACATGGGGCACCCTCGGTCGTGCGGGAAGTGAGGGGGACCTGGGTCGTACGGGAACGGAGAGACGAGAGGCGAGAGACGAGAGACTTCGACACTCTCGGTGGTGCGGGGATGGAGAGCGTGTGGTGCTTTCGGGTGATTCTTTTTGGCGTGGGCGGGCTTATTCTGGAGTTACTTTTTCCTAAATTTTTTGGCTTGAGTGGCTCTTGAAGGGAGATCCATGTTCCAGGAGCTGGCGCGGATCCTGCGTCCGTTTAGGCGGGGCTTTGCCTTTTATGTGGTGTGCACGCTGCTGCGGCAGGGGCTGGTGGTGGGCGGCGGGTACGGCTTTGTGCTGCTGATCCGGACGTATGAGCACAACACGCTGCAGTCGGTGTGGATGGCGCTGGCGGTGCTGGCGGGATACAAGGTGCTGCTCGATGGGCTGGACCAGGTGATGGGCTGGAACTTTGCGCGGCACGTGACTTATCCGATGTTCCGGCAGCTGAGCGTGAGCGTGTTTGCGCGGCTGCTGAAGCTGGACCAGGCGTGGCACCAGGCGGGGTCGAGCGGGGCGCGGCGCGGGGAGATTGCCAACGGGCTGAGCAAGTTTGCGCAGACGAGCGAGAGCCTGGCGCGGGAGGTGTGTCCGCTGCTGGCGACGGCGCTGTTGAGTTTGTTTCTGCTGCGGTCGTATGTGGGGGTGGGGTTCTGGGTGGGGATTCTGCCGGCGGCGTGCGCGGTGTTTTTCTGGCTCTCGTATGAGGAGAACCGGAGGTGTGTGCCGTATCGCGAGGCGCGATATCAGCGGTATGCGTCGGACTACTCGCTGAGCATTGAGTGCATGGAGATGCACGCGGACGTGGTGCGCTACAACCAGGAGCAGCGGATGGAGGCGGAGTATCGGCGCATCCACGAGGAGATTGAGCGCAACGGGCTGGCGGAGGCGCGGGTTCAGGGGTGGTTTGGGTTGGGCAAGGGGCTGGTGATCCTGGGGCTGCAGGTGTTTTTGCTGGGGCACTGGATCGGGCTTCTGACGGCGAAGCGGCTGGATGGGGCGATGCTGGTGTATCTGTTCATGCTGTCGGACCAGCTATGCAGTTCGCTGTGGGGCTATGCGGGGATGTGGAGCCGGATCAGCGAGGCGTGGGAGCCGATCAAGGTGTTTTTGCGGATCGGGACGGCGGGGGCGCCGGTTGCGTGCGCGGCGGAGAGCGAGTCGCTGGCGGTTCCGGCGCGGGTGGGGCTGGAGCTGCGCGAGGTGGAGTTCCGGTATCGCGCGGAGGAGCCGGTGCTGGATGGGCTGAATTTGTCGATCAAGGCGGGGACGAAGGTGGCTCTGCTGGGGCGGACGGGCTGCGGGAAGTCGACGGTGCTGAACCTGGTGGGGCGGACGTATGACGCGCATGCGGGGATGGTGCTGGTGGGCGGGCGCGATGTGCGGGAGTGGCCGGTGCGGCAGCTGCGGCGGATGGTGACGAGCTTGTCGCAGAACGGGGGCGTGTTTTTCTCCGAGGCGACGCTGCTGGATACGATTCGATTTGCGAAGCCGGAGGCGTCGTTTGCGGAGGTGGTGCGGGCGGCGCGGCTGGCGCTGATTCATGAGGAGATCATGGCGCTGCAGGATGGGTATCAGACGCGGGCGGGCGAGCATGGGAAGAATCTGTCGGGCGGGCAGCGGCAGAGGGTGGCGCTGGCGCAGGCGTTGTTGAGTTTGGATGATCCGGAGAAGCGGGTGGTGCTGCTGGATGAGTGCACGAGCAATCTGGACGCGGAGACGGAGAGGACGGTCCTGCGGAATCTGTGGCCGCTGCTGGAGGGGAAGACGGTGGTGATTATTACGCATCGGGCAGCGGCGGTGGAGGGGCTGGTGGATGCGATGGTGGCGCTGGATGGGGGCCGGGTGGTGGCTCCGCGGATGACGCCGGCGCTGGGGCTGGCGCTGAGTTCGTAGGCAGAGGGGATGGCGGCTAGCGTCCGCCGCCGATCTCGAGGATGGCGCCGGTGGTGTAGGAGGCGGCGTCGGAGAGAAGCCAGGCGACGCCCGCGGCGGCTTCTTCGGCGGAGCCGGGGCGCTTCATGGGGATGGAGGGGGCCATCTGCTGTGGCCGGTCGGGTTGGCCGGAGGCGGCGTGCAGGTCGGTTTCGATGAGGCCGGGAGCGACGGCGTTGACGCGGATGCCTTCGTCGGCGACTTCGCGGGCGAGGCCAATGGTGAAGCTGTTGACGGCGCCTTTGGATGCGGCGTAGTGGACCCACTCGTGGGCGCCGCCGGTGCGGGCTGCGAGCGAGGAGAGGTTGACGATGGCGCCGCCTGCGCCGCCGTGCTTTGTGGACATGTGCTTCACGGCTTGGCGGCAGCAGAGGATCATGCCGGTGACGTTGACGCGCAGCATGTCTTCGAGGGTGTCGCGCTGGAGGGCGTCGACGCGGGAGAAGCCGCCGGTGATGGCGGCGTTGTTGACCAGACCGCCGATGCGGCCGTAAGTGGCGATGGCGAACTCGAACATGCGGAGGATGTCGGTTTCGCTGCGGAGGTCGGCGTGGATGAGCGTGGCGTCTCCGCCGCGCGCGCGGATGTCGGACGCTACGGCTTCGGCCGCGGAGGAACTGGTTGCGTAGTTGATGAGGACGGGGCGGCCTTGCGCGGCGACGAGGCGCGCGACGGCGGCGCCGATTCCGCGGCCGGCTCCGGTGATGAGGACGGGGGTGGGTGGCACGTTGGTCAATCAGGCTACCGCGAGAGTGCGGCGGCCGGCATTCGACTTTGTGCGACGGAGTTTGATCTCGATGTCGTACCCGAGGCGGTTGAGGCACTCCATCAACTTGGTTTCGGACAGATTGGCGAAATCGGCGCGCATAAGGCCGGAGACTTTGGATTGGGAGATTCCCATCCTTCGCGCTGCCTCCTGCTGCGTGAGATGGAGCCGGCGGATTGCAGAGACGATCTCGATTGCCAAGCCGGATTTGATCTTCAGCTGTTCGGCGTCCGGCAGCCCAAGATCGGCAAAGACGTTGCCGGAACTAGGCTCTACCTGCACGTTCTGAGGGGTTCGACGAGCCAAGGGCTAACTCCTTTGCGAATTCCTCGGCCAGCTTGAGCCGGCCTTGAATGATTTCAAGGTCGCGCCTGGGTGTGGCGATGCCGCGCTTGCTCTTTTTTTGAAAACAGTGGAGCACAAACACGGCCTGTGCAAACTTGACGGTGTAGACAGCGCGGTAGGTGCCATCGGCGTAGTCTTCGATAATCTCCAAAACTCCCGCGCCGCCGAAGCCTTTGAGGATTTTGGCGGCATCGTGCTGTTCGCCCAACTGCGCGAAGTGCAATGCGTGCCCAAAGAAACTTGCGAACAGGAACCGGCAAAGTCATCAAGCCCTTTTGCTGCTTGCAATCCAGACGAGACGCTTTTCGGCTCCGCTCATCGAAACTATACCAGAAAAGGGATAAGATGATGCCCGGTTTGGAGGTTGTGCTGGCCCACCCTATGCGCGACTTGCGCCGCGCATAGAATGGGGCACCCAGAATTGGGAGAAGGGCGACGATTAGCCGTTGTAGTTGATGCTTTCGAGGCCGAGGAAGGCGGCGCCGGCGCCGAGCTCTTCTTCGATGCGGAGGAGCTGGTTGTACTTGGCGATGCGGTCGGTGCGGCTGACGGAGCCGGTCTTGATCTGGCCCACGCCCGTTGCTACCGCGAGGTCGGCGATGAAGGTGTCTTCGCTTTCGCCGGAGCGGTGGCTCATGACGGCGGTGTAGCCGTAGCGGCGGCCGAGGTCGATGGCTTCGAGGGTCTCGGTGAGGGTGCCGATCTGGTTGACCTTGATCAGGATGGAGTTGGCGACGCCTTCCTCGATGCCCTGCTGGAGGCGCTTGACGTTGGTGACGAAGAGGTCGTCGCCGACGAGCTGGATGCGGCTGCCGACGGTGTCGGTAAGGAGCTTCCAGCCGGCCCAGTCGTCTTCGGCGAGGCCGTCTTCGATGGAGACTATGGGGTACTGGCGGACCCAGTCGGCCCAGAAGTCGACCATCTGCTGGCTGGTGAGCTCGCGCTTGTCGCTCTTCTTGAAGACGTAGCGTTCTTTTTCCTTGTCGTAGAACTCGCTGGAGGCGGGGTCGAGGGCGATGGCGATCTGTTCGCCGGGCTTGTAGCCGGCGAGGTCGATGGCTTCGAGGATGAGGTCGATGGCCTCGGAGTTGGACTTGAGGGAGGGAGCGAAGCCGCCTTCATCGCCGACGGCGGTGTTGTAGCCCTTCTTTTTGAGAACGCTCTTGAGGGTATGGAAGGTTTCGGCGGACCAGCGCAGGGCATCAGAGAAGCGCTCGGCGCCGACGGGCATGATCATGAACTCCTGGAAGTCAACGTTCGAATCGGCGTGAGCGCCGCCGTTGAGGACGTTGAGCATGGGAGTGGGGAGGATGGAGGCGTTGACGCCGCCGAGGTAGCGATAGAGGGGGATCTCGAGGCTCTGAGCGACGGCGCGGGCGGAGGCCATGGAGACGGCGAGGATGGCGTTGGCGCCGAGCTTGCTTTTGTTGGGTGTGCCGTCGAGGGCGATCATGGTGGAGTCGATGAGGCGCTGGTTGGCGGCGTCCATGCCTTCGAGCTCGGGGGCGATGACGGTCTCGACGTTTTCGACTGCCTGGAGGACGCCTTTGCCGAGGTAATGGCTCTTGTCGCCATCGCGGAGCTCGACGGCCTCGTGTTCGCCGGTGGAGGCGCCGGAGGGGACGATGGCGCGGCCGAGGTGGCCGCTTTCCAGGATGACGTCGGCTTCCACGGTGGGATTGCCGCGCGAATCCAAAACCTCGCGCGCACGGATGGCAACGATTTCAGTCATATCAGTCCTCGCAATGCGGTGCAGCAGCCGGTCATTCAAACGGGGACGGCGATCGACGGCAAGAGACTCCCCGGCGGCGCTCTGAATGGAAGTCAGAAGCTCCTGCGCGTCACGCATTGTGTCTCCGTCCTGGGAAAAAGCTGAGAGTGTGTCCATGGGGATTTTAACAGGCAGGGAGGCGGCGGCCGGTGTGGTGGCGATCACACGGCGAGGTCAGGAGGGAGGCTGGGCGCGGCGCGGAATCAGGCGGGAACGTAGACCAGCCGGAGTACATCGGCGCCGATGAGTTCGTGGGAGAGAAGGCGGAGCGGGGGGCGAGGGCCGGTGAAGAAGGGCTGGCCCGACCCGAGCACGACGGGGCGAAGGTAGATCCGATACTCATCGATCAGGCCGCGGTTGGTGAGGGTTCCGGCGAGGTTGGGTCCGGCCACGGCGATCTCTCCGTCGTGCTCGGCCTTGAGGGCGCGGATGGCAGATTCGAGGTCGCCTTCGAGCAGCGTGGCGTTGGGGCCGGTTGATTTCAGGGAGCGGGAGACGACCCACTTCGGCATGTTCTGCCAAGCTGTCGCAAATTCGCGATCATCGGCGTCCCAGCCGGGCTGGTCTTGGTCCCAGTAGCGCATGATGTCGTAGGTGGTGCGGCCGTAGACCGATCCGGCGAGACTGCGGACATGCTCGATGAAGTGACGGAAGAGCGTGGGATGGGGTGGTCCGACTTTCATGTGGTCGACGTATCCGTCGAGGGTCTGGTTGAGGGCGTAGACGAGCTTTGCCATGGGAACTCCCGCCAAAGGTCTTCAGGATACCGCAGGGTGCGTTGCGGGAAGGGAGGGTGCGGGCTACTCGCTGCGGAGGGTTTCCAGCGGGTCAGCCAAGGCTGCGCGACGCGCGGGGAGGAGCGTGGCGAGAGAGCCGGCGAGCGCAAGCACGAGAGCCGCGGCCAGGATGAGAAGGGCATTGGCGCCGACCGATCCGTAGAGGAGGTGGGCTGCGGTGCGCACGGCGAGAAGCGCGAGAACGGCGCCGGGCAGGATGCCGGCGAGGAGGATGCGGGCTGTTTGCCGCACGATGAGCATCTGGATGTGGCGGCGGGTGGCGCCGAGAGCGAGGCGGATGCCGAACTCACTTTTGCGGCGCGCGGTGCGGGAGGACATGACGCCGTAGAATCCGACGGCGACCAGCAAGAGGGTGAGGGCGGCATAGAGGGCGGCGAGGCGGGCCAGCAGCTTTTCAGTGCCGAGGTCGCCATTCAGTTCCGAAGACAGTGGCAGGATTTCGCGGACGGGCAGGGCGGGATCCACTCTCTCAAGAGCGCGACGCACAGTTTCCGAAAGCTGGCGCGGATCACCTACGGCTCGTACGCGGATGCTGTTTGCGGGTGCCGGATTCTGGTTGATGTCCATGTACACGATGGGCGGAGCATCGCGCTGCGCACCATTGACGCGGGCATCGGCCACTTCCCCCACGATCAGGAATTTCCGGTTATTGGCCGGCTCGTAGCCAACCCACTTCCCGATCGGGTCTGCCTCTCCAAACAGTTGGCGCGCATACGAACGGCTGATGATTGCGACAAGCTGGGTGTTGCGGGTATCACCCGGCGAGAAGTCACGCCCGCGGAGAATCGGGATGCCGACCGTCGCGAAGAAGCCAGGAGAAACGTGATCTTCCTGACCGTGCGCCTGGGCATCCGTAAGTTCCCTGCGATCGTGGGCGTAGAGGGCTGTGATCCAGCCGCAATGGATGCCGCCGCACATTCCTACGGCTGCGCTGCGCACTCC
The DNA here is from genome assembly GCA_008682415.1 of Acidobacteria bacterium AB60. Lineage (GTDB taxonomy): Bacteria > Acidobacteriota > Terriglobia > Terriglobales > Acidobacteriaceae > Telmatobacter. The sequence continues at coordinate 79,074 of VANK01000003.1, forward strand.
TGGAAGTGCCTGCAGGCGCTCCTGGATCTGGCGATAGAGCAGGGGTAACGATTCGGTATGTTCGGTGTACCTTGGCTGATGCAAGTCCGGGTGCACAACCAAGACATGCTCACGGTCCATGCCCACATCCGCAGTTTCCCAATGGACCAGCGTCGCGGCAAAACATGCAGACATGGTGGAAAGCAGAAGGGAAAGGCTGACCTGGGTCCCGAGCAGCACATTTGAGCCGAAGCGCTGGCGAGCGGTTTGGGAAACACCTGCCACTTTAGCGCGTGACCCTGCCGCTTTGGCAACGCCGGTGCGAATGACGATGAGCGTGGGAAGGATGCTGAAGAAGAGCAGGGACAGCAGCATCAGTCCGACGCCGAGGGCCGCGAAAGGCAAGTTCGGGTGCAGATCAAACGTGAAAACGGAATTGCGATTGGAAGCCCAGCGAACGAGCATACGGCTGGCCGCATGAGCGACCACAAACGCGCAAACGGAGCCGCCGATCACCAGCAGCGTGTCTTGGAGGACGACTTGACGAATGAGTCTGCCGCCGCTTGCTCCGAGGGCCACGCGCACGCTGAGTTCATGGGCACGTGCGTGGAGGCGCGCAAGCTGCAGGTTGGCGAGATTCAGGCAGCCCACCATAAAAATAGAGGCGGAAAGCGCCATGAGCAGCGTGAGAGGGACGGTGAATTTCTTCCTCATACCGTTCTCGCTGAGCGGGGCTATTTGGGTCTTCACATGCAAAAGCGCGGCTCTTGCGGCTGGATCAGCAGTCGCTTCGGCCATGACCTCGCGATCGTTGGCGAACACCTGGTCCCAGTGCGCAAGCACCGTGGCGCGGCGTTCTGGCGGAATACGTGCGGTGAGCGCGAGCCAGAAGATGGTGGGCTGGTTGGACCAGGGCTTGCCGAGCGAAACATCATGGCCAGGACCGAGCGAGTCCCAGGAAAAGGCAAACGCGCCGGTGCTCTGGACAGCGAGCGGCAGCCAGAGGTCGGGAGCGAATCCGGTGTGATCGCCGAGAAAAGTTGACGAAGCTACGCCGATTACGACGAATGCGCGGCCGTTGAGGAGGAAGTGCTCGCTGACGGCCTGCTGTGCTGAGCCGAAGGTGTTGCGGGCGAAATCGTAGCGAAGGACAGCGGGCCACTCGGCCTGGCCTATGGCTTCGTCGGTCTGCGCGAAGAAACGCCCCACTGCTGGAACGACGCCAAGCGTGCTGAAGTAGTTGTCGGATGCGGGCGCCAAAGAGACGTCTATCGGCGAGTGGTTGGGAAGCTGAAGCGTTGCGGATCCTGCGTAGGCAGTCGCCATCAGCGGGATATCGGGGGTGGCGGCGCGCAGACGCTGGTATGCGGGATAAGAGATCGTCCAGCTCTGATCGAAGGGCGTGCGGGCCAGGTGGACGTTGACGAGTTCTTCGGGGTGGGGAACGGGGAGGTTGGCCAGAATCACGGCGTAGAGCAGCTGGAAGACGCCCAGGTTGGCGCCGATGCCGAGGGCCAGGGTGAGCAGGGCGGTTGCGGTGAAGGCGGGGGCGCGGACCAGCTGGCGGAGCGCATAGCGCGTGTCGTGGAGGAGGGACTCGAGGCCCTGTCCGCCGCGATGGAGGCGGGCGACGTCCTGAATGAGGGGGGTATTGCCCAACTCGCGCAGTGCGGCGGCGCGGGCATGGGCGGGGTCTTCGCCGCGGGCGACGCGGTCCGCGATGGCGAGTTGCAGATGGGCCTGGAGTTCCTCGGAGAGGTTCTGCCTGGCTTGGTCCCAGGGCCAGCGCATCAGGGGCGCGGCTCCGGGGGAAAGGGGGTGGGCAGGGCATTCATCTTGGGTGTAGACATCCTACCCCTTTGAGGGGAAGGTGTCTAGTTTCGGGGGGGACGGCGGGGAAGCAGGGGCTGGAGCCCGGGCGATTTTGGAGGTGGTTGCGGCACGAGTGAAACTTGTGCCCTGTTCGAAGGCCTGGCGGGTGGACATGCCTGTGGGGGATTTCTCCGATGGCTGGGGAGGTGGGGGAGCGTTGTCATTTGTGATTCGTGGCGCCGGAGGTGCACTGAAGGGAGGGGGGCGGGGGCGGGGGGTGCGACCCGCGTTAGGCTGGGCTTGAGGAGCTTCCCGCATGGCGTTGCGGGGAGGAGCAACAAAGAGCGATGGGCTGTGTCTATGGAAGTGTCGCCCTCGGAGTCTTTGTTTCCCTGAAGGAGAGTTTATGAATCGGCCGTTTCTGGCATGTGTGTTTCTGGCGATGGCGTCCGCGGCGGTGTGCGCGCAGCAGCAGCCGGCCCCGGCAGCGGATGGAACCCAGGGACAGTATTCGGGCCAGTCGAATCCGCCCGCGGATGATGTGATTACGGCACAGCAGGACCCGGTGGAGCCGGAGGCCAAGCCGGAGAAGCCGAGGGCTGGGAAGCCGCTGGTGGAGACGGCGCCTGCGCCGGGGGCTCCGGCGGGGAACGGGGTGGGGCCGAGTCCGGCGGAGAGGTATGCGCCGGCGCCGGCGCGCAGCGAGGCGATGCCGAACGCGGCGGATGGGACGGATGAAGGGATTGTGAAGGCGGCGCCGGCGGATCGGACGCAGGGTCCGGAGCCGGCTTTGTCACGGCGGTATGAAGAGGATCCGGATGGGGATATTGTGCATCCGCATCCGCTGGGCCCTGGGGAGCTAGGGCCGGGGGCGACGATCCGGGTGCGTCTGGAGACGGAGCTGTCGACGGCGCGGAGCGAGGCGGGCGAGACGTTCCGGAGCAAGGTGGCGAGCGATGTGCTGCAGGACGGGAAGGTGCTGATTCCGACGGGCGCGGCGATTGAGGGGCGCGTTGTGGAGGTGTCGGAGGGGCACACGGGCGGCCATGGCACGATCCGGCTGCGGCCGGAGACGGTAATTTTGCCGGACGGCCAGCAGTTCCACCTGGACGCGCAGGTGACGGGGACGCCGGGGAGCCGGACGACGGTGAGCGGGGAAGGGACGATCAACGCCGGCTCGCGGTGGAAGAAGGATGGGATTGAGTACGGCGGCGCGATGGGGGCGGGGGCGGTGACCGGTGCGGTCATAGCTGGGCCGGTGGGCGCGCTGACGGGGACGATTATCGGCGCGGGGGCCATTACGGTTCACCTGCTGACCGATCATCCGCAAGCCACATTGGAGCCGGGTACGGTGCTCCTGATCACGCTGAACAGCCGCCTGAATCTCGTTGCCACCAACACAGCCAGCAATTGAATTGGAGTTTGGGGTCATTTTGGGGCGCGGCGCTTGCCGCGCCTTTTTTTGTCTGAAGCGAAGCGGCGCGGAGAGAGACTACGGTAAGTCGGCAAGCGATGCGCCTACGGCTCGTTCTACTTGATCTTTCGTTGAAACGCCATTGGAAATGGAGATGAAATTTAGCAGGCGAAGGGGTTTCTCTAACTCACGAGCGGCAGCAAGCTTGTGGTGTCCGTCGATGACGTAATGGGATAAGACCCAATGCTCAGTGGGGTCGATCTCACCTTCCCAGTCTGCCGGTCCTTTGACGTCGAGAATGGAGAGGGTGACAGCGGATGGAGTGCCACCGTCCTGAATTAGGGATGCATAGCTGGACACGACATCCCTTTTCAGCCAGTTCTCCGGGAACATGGGGATGATGAGGTGAAACAGCATCGCGCCGCTCCCGAGGTTTTTCTCTCCTGCTCGGTAATAAGGAACACGGGGATCATGGGGAAGGTTATAGAACGGATCAATTCCCCATAAGGCGACCTGCTCTTTCACGAAGTAGTCACCGGCGTGACCAGGGAAAACCAGGTTTGGAACGGCTTCCGATAGGCAGACCAAGTAGTCATCTTGCGGCAAACAGTTCGCGATTTGAGCAACGACCGGGTCCGAGATGGTACGAACGCCGAGCGCGAGTGTTTCGACCGCGCTTTCGACGTTGATCGAGGTGTTGGCTCCTCCTAGGCGCTCAAAAAAGAAGTTACACGTCTGGCAGATATTTCCGATGTGGTAGGCCTTCTTGCCATCGATGGTCAGAAACCGATCCCATTTTTTCCAATATTCCGAACCTTCTGAAGTGAATCCGAGCCTTGAATCGTGGGTCCCGGCGCCGCCAAGCGGAGCGCATTTGAAGACTCTCATGGGCTGACTATAGCCGGAGTGTGGGGGGAACTGGGAGACAGTCGAGGATTCTACGACCCAGGCCTCGAACACCCTGATAGACTCCCAAGTTGTTTGGGAGGTCGAGGTTGGATTTCAGGATCAAGACGGTCGGGGTGATTGGCGCGGGGACGATGGGGTCGGGGATTGCGCATGTATTTGCGCGGACGGGGTTTCGGGTGCTGCTGTGCGATGTGGAACAGCGGTTCCTGGAGCGGGCGCTGGGGCAGATCCGGACGAACCTGGGGCGGGAGGCGGCCAAGGGCAAGCTGACGGCGGAGGAGGTGGAGGCGACGGTGCAGCGGATTGCGCCGACGACGGATCGGGAGGCGCTGGCGGAGGCGGATTTTGCGGTGGAGGCGGCGACGGAGCGGTTTGCGCTGAAGGCGGAGATCTTTCGCGCGCTGGACGGGGTGCTGCCGGCGGGAAGGATTCTGGCGACGAATACGTCGTCGATCTCGATTACCAAGCTGGCGGCCCTGACGGGGCGGCCGCAGGAGGTGATCGGGATGCACTTCTTCAACCCGGTGCCGGTAATGACGCTGGTGGAGGTGATCCGGGGGCTGGCGACGAGCGATGCGACCTATGCGACGGTGCGGGCGCTTGCCGAGAGGCTGGGCAAGACGCCGGTGGAGGTGAACGACGCGCCGGGGTTTGTATCGAACCGGGTGCTGATGCCGCTGATCAACGAGGCGGCGTACGCGGTGATGGAGGGGGTGGCGACGGCGGAGGCGGTGGACCAGGTGTTCCAGCTGGGGATGGCGCATCCCATGGGGCCGTTGACGCTGGCGGACTTTATCGGGCTGGATGTGTGCGTGGACATTATGCGGGTGCTGTACGAGGGTCATGGGAATCCGCGGTTTGCGCCGTGTCCGCTGCTGGTGCGGATGGTGGACGCGGGGTGGCTGGGGAGGAAGGCGGGGAGAGGGTTTTATCAATACTAGGGACGAGAGGCGAGAGACGAGAGGCTGGGTAAGGTTCGTGGTATCCCATGTCTCCAACATCAGGAGACATGGGGCACCCTTGGTCGTGCGGGAACAGACAAGGGCAAAGGGCCGAGAGGCTGGGTGAGGTTCGTGGTATCCCATGTCTCCAACATCGGGAGACATGGGGCACCCTCGGTCGTGCGGGAACGACGCAGGGGTGAGGTGAGGTTCGTGGTATCCCATGTCTCCAAAAGCGGGAGACATGGGGCACCCGTGGTTGTGCGGGAACAGACCAGGGCAAAGGGCCGAGAGGCTGGGTGAGGTTCGAGGTATCCATGTCTCCAAAAGCGGGAGACATGGGGCACCCTCGGTCGCGCGGGAACAGACAAGGGCAAAGGGCCGAGAGGCTGGGTGAGGTTCGTGGTATCCCATGTCTCCAACATCGGGAGACATGGGGCACCCTTGGTCGTGCGGGAACAGACAAGGGCAAAGAGACGAGAGGCTGGGGGAGGTTCGTGGTATCCCATGTCTCCAAAAGCGGGAGACATGGGGCACCCTTTGTCGTGCGGGAACAGACAAGGGCAAAGAGACGAGAGGCTGGGTGAGGTTCGTGGTATCCCATGTCTCCAACATCGGGAGACATGGGGCACCCTTGGTCGTGCGGGAACAGACAAGGGCGAAGGGACGGAAAGACGAGGGCCGAGGGCCAAGGGCCGAGAGGGGCCATCCGTCACTTCTTCGGAACCTGCGGGGGCTTTGTGACGTAGTCTCGTTCAGTTGAAGGGGCGGATCCGCGCAGGCGGACCAAAGCGGGGGCGTTTCGTCGAACGAGTATGCAGACCTTTGCGGACACTCTCGGGCAGGTATTTCGTGCGATCGCGGCGAACAAGCTGCGCTCGTTTCTGACCATGTTCGGGATCGCTTGGGGCGTGGGATCGCTGCTGGTGCTGGTGGGGCTGGGGGAGGGGTTCCGGTCCGGGCAGCATCGGCAACTGGCGACATTTGGGAATGATGTGGTGCTGATGTTTAACGGGACCATCCCCGCTGTGGCCAACCAGCACACGGGGATGCGTCCTTATCAGCTGACTCCGGGGGATGTGGAGGCGATCCGGGCGCTGCCGGAGGTGCGGGGGGTGACGGGGCTGCTGAACCGCAACGACCTGTACGAGGTGAGCGCGTATGCGAATACGTCGGGGCAGGTGCTGGGGGTGGAGCCGAACTTTGCGGAGATCCGGTTTGTGCCGGTGGCGGAGGGGCGGTTCATCAACGCGGCGGATGTTGCGGATCACCGGCGGGTGGTGGTGCTGGGGCTGAAGAGCGGGCAGTTGCTGTTTCCGGGGCGTCCGAAGCTGGGGGAGACGATCACCATCAATGATGTGATTTTCACCGTGGTGGGGAGCGTGGGGACGATCAGCCGGGGGAACAACGACGGCGATAACCAGAAGGTGTATATCCCCGTTACGACGATGCACGATCTGTTCGCGATGAAGGGGGAGAATGTTCCGCACGATGCGCTGACGTCGATCCAGTGGCAGCCGGCGACGCACGGGGACACGACGGCGGCGCTGCCGGCGGTGCACCGGGTGATCGCGCAGCGGCACGGGTTCGATCCGGCGATGAAGGATGCGTTTCAGGAGTGGGACACGATCACCGAGGAGCACATGATCGGCGCAATCTTCGATGCCATGGATGTGTTCCTGGGCGGGGTGGGGATTGTGACGCTGGCGCTGGGGGCGGTGGGGATTATCAACATCATGCTGGTGAGCGTGACGGAGCGGACGCGGGAGATCGGTGTGCTGAAGGCGATTGGGGCGACGCGGCGGAGTATTTTGTCGCAGTTCTTCTGGGAGGGGCTGCTGCTGACGGGGTTCAGCGGGGTGATTGGGATTGTGGTGTCGGGCGGCGGGATGTGGGTGCTGCAGAAGCTGCTGACGGGGAAGATTCCGGGGTTCGATCCGCCGCGGCTGGTGCCGTGGTCGGCGGCGCTGGCAATGGCGAGCCTGACGTTGTGCGGGGTGGTGGCGGGGCTGTATCCGGCGAGCAAGGCGGCGGAGCTGGATCCGATTGAGGCGCTGCGGAGAGAGTGAAGAAGGCAAGGGCCAAGTACCAAGGGCCAAGGGCCGAGAGGCGAGAGACGAGGGGCCGAGGGCGGGTGGGAGCTGAACCATGTTGAAGGACATTCTGGGGCAGGCGTGGGAGGCGATGCTGTTCAATCGCCGGCGCACGGCGATCACGATGGTGGGGATGGCGTGGGGGATCGCCACGGTGGTGCTGCTGGTGGCGTACGGCGCGGGGTTCAGCCACGCGATCGAGATGATCTTCTCGAAGTTTGGCACCAACACGATCATCTTCTGGGGCGGGCGCACGAGCGAGCAGGCGGGCGGCGACAAGGCGGGCGCGAAGGTACGGTTCACGCTGGACGACATCGACCGGGTGACGAGCAATGTTCCGGAGATCATCCACATCTCGCCGATGGTGCCGCGGGATGTGCCGGTGAAGAACGATCTGCACACGTACACGTGGACGGTGATGGGAGTGCGGCCGGCGTACCAGGATATCTGGAAGCTGGACCTGGAGCAGGGGCGGTTCTTCACGGGCGCGGAGGATCAGCAGCGGGCGCACGTGTGCGTGATCGGCTCGGAGAACAAGGAGAAGCTGTTTTCAGGCGGCTGGGCGCTGGGGGAGACGATCCGGCTGGACGGTGCGCCGTTCACGATTGTGGGAGTGATGAAGCCCAAGATGCAGGAGGGCGATGGGGACGACAGCAACCGCAATATCTATGTGCCGTTCAACACCATGAGCGACCTGAAGGATACCAAGTACCTGGACAGCGTGTGGCTGAACTATCGCGGGGATCACGAGATGGTGGAGAAGGCGCTGCGGGAGACGATGGCGGCAAGCCATCATTTCCGGCCTTCGGATCATAATGCGATGGGCGTGGCCAACCTGATGACGCAGGTGAAGGTGTTCCGGCTGCTGTCGATTGCGCTGTCGGTGCTGTTGACGCTGGTGGGGACGCTGACGCTGGGGATCGCGGGAATCGGGCTGATGAACATCATGCTGGTGGCGGTGCAGCAGCGGACGCGGGAGATCGGGATCGAGAAGGCGCTGGGGGCGCGGCGGCATCACATCCTGCTGCAGTTTCTGGCGGAGGCGCTGGCGATCACGGGTGTGGGCGGGGCGGCGGGGATTGTGCTGGCCTATGTGGTTTCGGCGCTGGTGGGGCGGATCACGTTCTATAGCGCGATGGCCAAAAATGCGGAGGCGGCCGATATCCGGCTGCTGATCTCGCCGACGTCAGTGGTGGTGGCGACGGTGATCCTGGTGATTACGGGGCTGGTGAGCGGGATGGTTCCAGCGATTCGCGCGGCGAACCTGGATCCGATCGAGGCGCTGCGGTATGAGTGAGACGAGTTGCGAGTCTCGAGTTGCGAGTCGCGAGTTGCGAATCGGGACTTATAACTGCCAGCTCGAGACTCGCAACTCGCTACTCGTGACTCTCGATCAGTCGGTCAGGGGGAGGCGGCGGACCTTCACGACGGTGAGATTGCAATCGCCGTCCTGGCCGCAGGTGCTGGGATCCTGGCCGCCGATCCAGTAGATGGGGGCGCGGTTGGGCACCTGCTGCAGGAAGATGGCGAAGTTGTGATCGCCCTGGCCGTTACCGTTACCCGAGGTGCAATCGGGGTCATTGAAGGCGAAGATGGTGAACGCGAGGCAGCCCTGATAGGGATTAAAGGACTGCGGATCGCTCACATCCAGATAGTAGTAACCGAAGTATTGGGTGGGGGCGAAGTTGACGACCTTGCCGACCGGGTCAGGGGTGTTGGTTCCGGGCGGATTGCCGGAGCCCTGGAAGAGAACGTGCCGAGTGCCGTTGAGGGTGCCGGTGGCGTTCGTCTCAAACCATCCGAATTCGTTGAACTCGTTGGTATTGGTGGCGAAGTTGAGATAGAGAGTGGCCTGGTACGTGACTCCGGAGCCGGCGCGGAAGTACACCTTGGGGTCGAAGGCGCCGCCGGTGTCGGTGGCCGCGTTGTACGGTCCGCCCCAGAAGGGCAGTGGGCCGGGAGCGAACAGGGCGCTGCCGAGGCCCTGGCAATCGCCGGTGGAGGTGAGACACCAGCCGATGCTCTTGTTGGCGTAGTTTCCGCCAGTGGGAAAGTCGGGCGGTCCCTGCGTAGGGTTATTGGGAGGGATATAGAGGCCGCTGGCGGAGTCGCCGAAGGTCTGCAGCGGGACATCCCAGAAGGGGGCGCCGTTGCTGTTGAGGTCTACGTAGTGGTAATTGTTGCCGGGATCGACGGCGAGGTTCCAGGACTGCCATCCATTGCCGGGAGTTCCGATGATGGTCTGGGCGTGAGCAAAGGAACTCGCAAGTGCGAGTGCGAGTATCAGGCAGAGAGTCACCTGCCAAACCCGATTCGGGCGCACAACATCCTTCATGAAGAGCATGCCGGTCCTTTCGTGAGGGGGTGAGCCCTCGAGGCATTGGTTTCGGTTATTGGCCGAGAGAGCGACAGGGCGGTCATCGGCAGAGGGGGCCGACCGAGGGAAGAGCGATGACTGCGCCTGTGGGAAGCAAGCTCAAGTTACTGCGAACCATTTTTCGTAGCAATTATCAAAATGGCTCATTCGTTATCAGTGGAGGACAGGCTGTGGAAAAAGCGGGGAGCAAACTTTCAATCCTGGCGTTTTTTCTAGTGGTTGCGCAGGGTCACGAGATGCTTGCGCTGTAACTGGCCGATGCGCATCTGCACGGGGCTGGTGCGATGGACGAGCTTGAAGTCGCGATAGAAGTTGGTGACGGCGGAGTAGCCGCAATGCTGGGCGATGGCCTTAATGGGCAGAGCGTCGTTGGCGAGCATGGTCGCGGCGTGGGCCATGCGGACGTCGCGCAGATGGCAGCGAAGGGTCTTGCCGACCTCGGCGTGGAAGAGGCGGAGGAGCCGGGCTTCGCCGAGTCCGAGGAGCGAGGCGACCTGTTTGGCGCTCATGGGGAGGACGCCGCCGCGCTCCTCGATGATCTTCAGGAGAATCCGAATACGCACGTCCACGTTCGCGCTCCTCGTGCTAACCGCGATTGGGGAAGAAGGCCCGATGGAAGAAGTTTTCCAGGCCTGTGAACGGCGGGACAACCGGCATGAAGGGGACCGGCCTGGTGATCGCAGTCATAGTGTCACGAGAGAGGGCCGCGTTTCAAGACGCGGCGCAGAGGCGAGAGGCGAGAGACGAGGGCCAAGCGCCAAGGGCCAAGCACCAAGGGTGCATGCTGCGGAGCAATGGTGCGACTCTGCTATATCTAGACCATGCGTGGTGCTTTCCGGCGGTTTTTGGTTCCAGTTGTGATGGGTGCTGCGCTGGTTTCGTCCTCGATATTGGCGCAGTCGGCGGCATCGGCGCAGGACCAGGCGCCGGCGCAGGAGGAGAGCTTCCACTGGGTGGATTTTCACGCGGAGAAGGATCAGCCGGTCATCACCTGGGTGACGCGCAGTTTGGATCGCGAGAAGTGGTCGGCGATCCGGGAGATTGGGGTGCTGTACGATGCGGCGCTGGTTGAAACGACGCAGCGTAGTGCTCCCGATGGATCGCCCGCGGCGGACAGCTTTGAGTTGTGGAGCGTGTCGCTGACGCGGCATGTGGCCACGCCGCTGCTGAAGGGGAACAATCTTCGCTGGCTGGATTTTCTCGCGATTGCGCCCGGAGCGTCGCGCGAGGTTGCGATCCTGTATGACAACTGCCGCGAGTGCGCGGCCACGACTTACGACTTACCTGACGACCTTCCACTACGATCTGCGGGAGCACCTGATGGTTCCGCGGTGGCTGCGCGGGTCGGAGGGTGTGCCGGTGTGGACCGGGACGGTTCCGGAGGGAGTGAGCCTGACGCAGGTGTACGCGGTGCTGCCGGCGCTGAACAACGTGCAGATGCTGGCGACGTGGGCGCACTACGACTACGGGAAGGCGAAGGATCCCGAGGATTATCTCTTCCGCTATGACATCGATCCTCTGAGCGGGCTGGACCGGACGGAGATTCTGAGCGGCAAAGAGGCGGCGGCGATGAAGCAGCGGCTGTGCAGTGTGCCGTCGTCTGCCGGGGCGATCGCCCGGGGACAGGATTCGGAGCTTTGCCAGCAGACGGTGCATCCGGTGGCGGAGCGCAGGCCGAACACGGCGCCTCCGGCGAATAACAAGGGCCGCTCGGTGCCTCCGAAGGCACGGCAGTAGTGGCGTTGTTTCCGTGTAAATCTCCCATTTAGAACGGACGGCCGCGGGGCAACTCAGCCGCGGATTGCGTGTCCACCTACCTGGCTTGACGGGCTTGAGGGCCGGGAGCACGGGTTGGGGGCAAAACCATCCCCTGCTGACGCATCCAAGCGGGATTGAGGGGGTGGGGCCATGAAGGTAGCAGGGGTGGCGCTGGCAGCTTCGATCTTGCTTGCGATGGGAGTTGCGGGATGCAAGAGCGGAATCAACGGCGATACCACGACGCGGGAGACGGCGCAGTTGCAGGCGCCGGCGCAGGATCCGGCGAGCGCGAACCTGGCCCCGGTATCGAATGCGAGCGATAACACGGGGGCGCCTCCGGGGTCGTATCGCACGTCGCATCCGCAGAGCCGTGCGAACGAGCCGGGCAGTCATGCGACGAACCGATACTCGGCGGACGAGCAGTACCAGGATCCGTATGCCAGCCCGTACTCCTCCGGCAACAACTACGACGACTACAGCGATTACGAGGTGCCGGTGGCGTACGCGCCGGATGCGCCGCCGCCGTTGCCGGACTATCAGCAGCCTGCGGTGTCGGGAGACAACTACATCTGGACGCCGGGCTACTGGAACTACGAGAGTAGGCAGGGGTTTTACTGGGTTCCGGGGGCGTGGGTGGTTGCGCCGTATGCGGGGGCGCTGTGGACACCGGGCTGGTGGGGCTACGACGAGGGCCGCTACGCCTGGCATCGGGGGTTCTGGGGTCCGCATGTCGGCTACTACGGGGGGATCGCGTACGGGCACGGTTATGACGGCCATGGGTACGAGGGCGGCTACTGGCGGGACGGCCAGTTTTACTACAACAAAGAAGTGAACAACGTGAGCAGCGGGTCCGCGCACAACGTGTATGCGTATCGGGTTTCGAGCAGCGAGCATGAGCGGACGAGCTACAACGGAGGACGCGGCGGGGTGGAGGCGAAGCCCCGGCCGCGGGAGATTGCGGCGTATCACGAGCAACACACGCCGCCGATGACGGCGCAGATGCAGATGGCGCAGCAGGCGCGCGGGGACCAGCAGAATTTTGCGCAGCCGAACCATGGGCACCCGGGGACGCCGGCGGAGGCGCATCCGCTGCAGGCGGACTCCGGCGTGCGTCCGCCGGCGATTTTGAATGAGCAGGCGATCCGGCAGCCGGAGACGCAGATGGCGGCGAATGGGCAGTCGGAGCCGTCGTCGTTTGAGTTCCGGAACAATGTGCACCCGATCTCGAACGGGTCGCATTGGGCGCAGGAGAATCCGGGGCAGCAGGGGACGACGCAGCCGGGGGCGCCGCGCGACGATCACCAGGCGGCGCCGGGGCGGCCGATGATGCTGCACCCGACGCAGGCGCCGCAGCCGGAGCGGCCGGGGCCCAATCGGCCGCAAAACACGCCGCGGGATCAACAGCGTTAGAACGCGGCCGAGGGCTGTCGGCGGCAGGTTGTGGGCTTTTCCGAGAGGCGGGCAGGTTCCCGCCGATGGAGCATGAGATGCAGAGTGGCCGTTGGAGCGCGAGGTTTTGGCTGCTGTGGCTGGGCGGGGCGGTGCTATGTATGGCGGGGTGTGGCGGGGGATCGTCTGCGATGAATCCCCCGGCGAATCCGCCGGCACCTCCGCCGCCGACGCCACCTTCGTCGAATAACAGCATCACGGTGAGTTGCACGCCGAGCGTGATGGCGCCGGGGACGACGTCGCAGTGCAGCGCCGCGATGACGGGGGTGGCGAATGCGACGTTCACGTGGTCGGCGAGCGCGGGGGCGATTACCGCGTCTGGGCTGTTCACGGCGCCGTCGAATACCGGGAACGTGACGATCACGGCGACGGACTCGCAAAACAGCAAAGACAGCGCGACGGAGAATCTTACGGTGCAACTGAAGACGCCTGCCAGCCAGCATGTGGTGTTGGTGATGGAGGAGAACCAGGATTATGCCGGGGTGGTGGGAAATGCGGCTGGCTGGCCCAACCTGAACAAGATGATGCAGCAGGGCGCGCTGTCTACGAACTACTTTGCCGACGTGCATCCGTCAATCGGGAACTATTTCATGCTGACGACGGGGCAGGTTTTGACGACCAACGATAGTTCGACCGCGGTGTGGAATGTGGACAACGTTGCGCGGCGGTTGCTTGGGGCCAATGTGCCGTTCAAGGTTTATGCGGAGGGGATTTCGCAAGGGTACCTGGGCGGGAATACGGGGAATTACGTGATCCGCCACAATCCGTTTGCGATGCTGTCGGATGTTGCGGGTTCTCCGCAGGTGGCGTCGCAGGTGATTCAGCCGTTCTCGCAGTTTGGGGCTGATGTTGCGAATAAGGCGCTGCCGGAGTTTTCATTCATAGTTCCGGACATTATGGACGATGCGCATAGCGGGACGCCCCAGCAGGCGGACACGTGGCTGCAGACCAATGTTGTTTCGGTCCTTTCGGGGATGCCGGCGTTTCAGCCGGGCGGGGACGGAGTGCTGATTGTGGCGTTCGACGAGGCCGGGGACACCGATACGACGCATGGGGGCGGGCAGGTGGCGGTGGTGTTCTGGGGGCCGCTGGCCGCGTCGGGGTATCAGCAGAAGTCCGCGACCGTGTACCAGCACGAGAGCCTGCTGCGCACCGTGATGGATCTGCTGAGTCTTCCGAATCCGCCGGGGAGCGCGGCCAATGCGCCTTCGATGGCAGAGTTCTTTGTGCAGAAGTGAAGGGCGGAGGGGGTGCGGGCGCGGGCGAGGAGCATCGTATACTTGAAGTATGTCGATCGTGCGCAACATTGCCGGCATCGCGAAGGGGATGAGCATCACGCTGGGGGAGATGTTTCAGCCCACCCAGGTGGAGAACTATCCTGACGGGCCGGGGCCGCTGCGGGGTGCGAAGTTCGAGCAGCGCTATCGTGGCGCGCACGTGCTGCAGCGGGACGAGAACGGGCTGGAGAAGTGCGTTGCGTGTTTTCTGTGCGCGGCGGCGTGCCCTTCGAACTGCATTTACATTGAGGCAGCGGAGAACACGGCGGAGAACCGGATCTCCTCTTCGGAGCGATACGCCAAGGTCTACAACATCGATTACAACCGGTGTATCTTTTGCGGATATTGCGTGGAGGCCTGCCCGACCGATGCGATCACGCACGGGCACGGGTTCGAGCTGGCGACGCTCAACGCCACCAACCTGGTGATGCGCAAGGAAGACATGCTGGTGCCGAACCAGGCGCTGACGGAGACGAAGTAGCGACCGGCGGGCGATCTCTGGTGGTAACCCTCTGATTCGGCGGGGTGATTCGGTCTTCCGCGGAGAGCGAACATCCGGGTGTGCCGGGCGTCATTCAACTTTTTCCCCCGATCTTCCGATAATCCATGGTGCCCATGCGCTGGTTCCGTGTCTTCGGGATCGTCTGTCTTGGTGCAGCGCCTGTAGCGCTGGCCGAGCCGGCGGCGGCGCGCGAGGCGGGCTTGCGGGTGATCCAGAGCGCCCGGCAGGTGCACGATCTGACGCCTGCGGAGGCGCTCGGTTCTTACCCCGTCCATTTACGGGCGGTGGTGACCTACTATGATCCGTACATTGATGGGCGGCATGCGGCGTTGTTTATCCACGACCAGAGCGGCGCGGTGTTTGTGGCCTTGCCGGTGCGGCCGATTCTGCCTATCAAGGCCGGGGATCTGGTAGATGTGCAGGGCGTTAGCGGGATGGGCGACTATGCTCCGATCGTGATCAAGGCGCAGGTGGGGTACGTGGGGCCGTCGCACGTGCCGGAGCGGCCGATCCGGGCGACGCTTGCCCAGCTTTTGACACCGATTCTGGATGGGCAGTGGGTGCAGGTGGAGGGGGTGGTGCGGGCGGTGCGTTCGTCGCGTACCAACGTGATCCTGGACCTGGCCACGCCGGGGGGCTCGCTGGCGGCGACGACTATCCGGGAAGCCAACGTGAACTACGACGCGCTGATTGACGCACGGGTGCGGGTTTCCGCCAATGCGGCGCCGGTGTTTAACAAGAAGCGGCAGATGGTGGGGGTCCACCTGTTTTTCCCCGGCATGAAGCAGCTGACGGTGCTGCAGGCGGCGGCCGCGGACCCGTTTGCGCGTCCGGCGATTCCGCTGCCGGCGGTGCTGCAGTTCACGCCCGGGGTGGATGTGGCGCACCGGGTGCATGTGCAAGGGAGGGTGACGCTGCGCTGGCCGGGGCGGACGCTCTGCATCCAGCAGGGGAACGATGGGCTGTGCATGGAGACATCGCAGGCGACGCCGGTCAAGTCGGGGGACTTGATCGATGCGGTTGGGTTTCCGGCCATCTCGAATTACCGGGCGACGCTGGAGTATGCGGCGTACCGGGTGACAGCCGGGGGGGCCGCCTCGCCGATTGCGCCGCGGGTGATCAGCGCGTCGGATGCGTTCCGGCCGGAACACGACAGCGAGCTGGTGCAGCTGGAGGGAGAGGTCGTGGGCCAGGAACATGCCGGCGGCGACCAGACGATCCTGGTTCGGGCGGGGCCGTACCTGATCCCCGGGATCATGCCGGGAAGCTCCTTTGATGCCGCACACCTTGCGATCAAGGATCAAAGTGTTGTGCGGCTCACGGGGATTTGCCGCTCGCAGATCAACTCGGAGGACACGAACTTCAGCGAGGGGGAGATACGGGCGGGGGCGGTCCAGTTGCTTCTGGACTCGGCGAGCGGAGTGCAGGTGGTGAAGGTGGCCTCGTGGTGGACGCGCCGCAACACGCTGGGCGTGCTGGCGCTGGTGGCGCTGGTATCGCTGGTGACGCTGGTGTGGGTGGTGGTGCTGCGCCGCCAGGTGAACCGGCAGACCCACGCGCTGCGCCGGAGCGAAGAGAGATTGCGGCACCTTTCCGAGCACGATGCGTTGACGGGACTGCCCAATCGCAACCTTCTGAACGATCGCATGGGGATGGCTCTGCAACGGGCGCGGCGATTCCACCAGCGGATTGCGCTCCTGATGGTGGACCTGGACCGCTTCAAGGAGGTGAACGATGCGCAGGGGCACCGCGCGGGGGATCAGGTGCTGTGCGAGATTGCGCACCGTCTTCGCTCCTCGGTGCGCATGACGGACACGGTGGCGCGGATCGGGGGAGACGAGTTTATTGTTTTGCTGCCCGACCTGAATCAGCCGGAGGAGGCGGAGCTGGTGGCCGGAAAGGTGCTCGCGGCGGTTGCGGCGCCGATTCCCGCGGGGCAGCAGCCCGTCGCTCTTACGGTAAGCGTCGGTGTCTGCCGCTATCCGGAGGGCGGGGAGACCATTGAAGAGCTCATGGAGAACGTAGACACGGCTATGTATGCCGCGAAGGCGCAGGGCCGCAATGGCTTTGAGGTGTACCGTCCCGTGCTGCGCTGAGGAGGCCTGGCGCGAGGCTGTTCCCTGGCGGCCCGGCGGGGAGCGGGTGACGGGCATTTTTTCTCCGGTGGCCGGGGGTTTTCCGCCACTGGTCACGAAGTACTGGCTCCTAGCTTCGGCGCTGTTTATACTGCCGATCTGCTGCGGATCCTGGCATGAAAAGGCTATTCCACTTAGTCGGCTGCGTGATCATTGGGTTGCTGGCGGTGCAGCCTGCGCTGGCCGCGATCGTGTGTGGGGCTCCGACGGCGCCTTGCCCGATGGCGATCACGGACATGGGGCCGGCGTGCGCGGCCGCGCAACTCGCCGATCTTTCCGGGCCTCGTTCCGCAGCGCAACTGTGCGCGATGCCCCGGGCGACGACGGCCTCGGTGGCGTTGCCGGCAGCGCGCAGAGGGCTTGCCCTGGTGGTGGTGAACTGGCCTGCGCAGGTGCGAGTGCGTCCGGCTCTGCTTGCGATCGCGTTTCGCCAAGCCGAGAGCCGCGACGAGTCTCCGCCGATTTATCTCCGCAACCGCGTGTTCCGGATCTAGACCCTCTCCTGATGGAAACGCTCCTGAAGCAGCTTGCGCGCAGCCGCGCGCGAGCCTGGACATCCGTGTCTCAACATCAAGGAGATCATTCGATGAAACGTAGTGTTGCGCTCGTATCTCTGGCTGCCGCTCTCGCAGTGGCGGCTCTTGCTCAAAACTCGGCGCTGGTGAAGGGCGATGACTGCAGCGACTGCCCTGTGGATCATTGCCCCTTCTGCCCGCATTCGAAGTAGAAGGCTCGGCGCGGCCCGGTTCGCGTTTCTTCAGCGGACCGGGCGCGCGCGATTCGCTTCTGAAGGCATGACGGCGTTGCTGGAACGAATGTGATCCTGGACACAGGCTGCGCCGTCGGAAGTGAGTAATCTCGAGTTACTCCATGCGGATGCGGTTCCAATTCGTGGTCTTCGTTCTGATGGCGCTTCTGGTGTTGGAGCCGGCGACCGCGGGGTTTGAGTGTTCCATGAATTCGCCGGGAGGACGGTGGATGTGCGCGCAGATGGCGGGAATGAGCGCCGACTGCCCGATGCACCACCAGACAAGCCTGGCGGCCTGCGCCCGGGATTGCTACAATCAGGCCTTTCCTTCCGCGACTGGGGCGATGGCCTCCGCGGCCGCAAAACTACGGTTGGCGCCCGTTTCGCTGTCACAGCCGGCAGTCGTGGCGACCGGGGCGCCGCATGCTGGGTGCGATGGGATTGAGCAGGTGGCTGCGTTCTCCGCCAGTCCTCCGCGGCATGTTCTTCTGCACGTCTTCCGAATCTAGACGCTCCTTGTGTTTAGTGCTGTCGTGCGGCGGGATCTTGATGATCCGGCCATGCAACCACGCAGTTTCAACGTTAAGGAGAGTTGCACCATGAAGCGTGTCATCGTAGCGTCTGCATTCGTTCTGGTTCTTGCGGTTACCGCATTTGCGCGGACCTCTTCGTCGGCGAAGGGGATGTATTGCCTCGCGTGCTGCCATGAAAAGTGCGGGGAGACCTGCTGCAAAGACGGCTGCACGGACAGCTGCTGCCAGAGCAAGTAATCCTACTCGTACGCGGGCCGCGCTGAAGGCGGCCGGCGGCGAGGCAGATGAGATAGAGGGGATGCGCAGGGAGTGCGCTTAGGGGATGCGCAGGGAGTGCGCATCCCCTCTTCTTTGTGAAGCGCCGGATCCGAATCAGCCGATCTCAGCGGGGTCGTAGTTGAGATTGGGTCCCAGCCAGCGCTCCACCTCGGCGCGGCTCATTCCTTTGCGGATCTGATAATCGGCTACCTGGTCGCGGTCGATTTTGCCGAGGGTGAAGTACTTCGACTCGGGATGCGCGAAGTAGAGTCCGCTGACGCTGGAGCCCGGACCCATGGCGAAGGACTCGGTGAGGAAGATGCCGGTGTTCTTCTCGACATCGAGGAGCCGCCAGATGGTGGCCTTCTCGGTGTGGTCGGGGCAGCCTGGGTAACCGGGCGCGGGGCGGATGCCGCGGTAGCGCTCGTGAATCAGTTCATCGACGGAGAGGTTCTCGCTGCAGCCGTAGCCCCATTCGTCGCGGACGCGCTTGTGCAGGCACTCGGCGAAGGCTTCGGCGAGGCGGTCGGCGATTGCTTCGGCCATGATGGCGTTGTAGTCGTCGTGTTTGGCGCGGAAGGAATCGCAGAGTTGTTTGAGGCCGATGCCGGCGGTGACGGCGAAGGCGCCGATGGAGTCATGCAGACCGGTTTCGCGCGGGGCGATGAAGTCGGCGAGGGAGCGGCAGGGCTCGGCGCCCTTGTCGGTCTGCTGGCGGAGGAAGTGGAGCGACTCAAGCGGCGCGCCTCCGTCGGTATAGAGCTGCACATCGTCGCCGACCGCGTTGGCGGGGAACAAACCGTAGACGCCGCGGGCGGTGAGGAGGTTTTCCTCGATGATGCGGTCGAGGAGGGCGTTGGCTTCAGTAAACAGCTGGCGTGCCTGCTCGCCCTGCGCGGGATCGTCGAGGATGCGTGGATAGACGCCTTTGAGCTCCCAGGTGTGGAAGAAGGGAGTCCAGTCGATGTAGGCGCGGAGCGTGGCGAGGGGGAAGTTGTCGAGGACCCGGACGCCGGTGAAGCTGGGGGTGGGCAGGTCTTCGGCGCGCCAGGTGATGGGGGATCGGCGCTCGCGGGCGGTTTCGAGGGAGACGAGTTTGACCTTGGGGGCGGCGTGCTGCTTGCGCAGGGCCTCATACTCGGCGCGATGTTTGGCGACGAATTCGTCGCGGCCATCCTGGCTGAGGAGGCTGGTGGTGACGGGCACGGCGCGGCTGGCATCGAGGACGTGGACGACGGGCTCGGAGTAGTTGGGGGCGATTTTGACGGCGGTGTGGGCGCGGCTGGTGGTGGCTCCGCCGATCAACAGAGGGAGCTTGAAGCCCTGGCGTTCCATCTCGCGGGCGACGTGGACCATCTCGTCGAGGGAGGGGGTGATGAGGCCGCTGAGGCCGATGAGGTCGGCTTTCTCGGCTTTGGCGCGTTCGAGGATCTTCTCGCTGGGCACCATGACGCCCATGTCGATGACCTCGTAGTTATTGCAGGCGAGGACGACGCCGACGATGTTTTTGCCGATGTCATGGACGTCGCCTTTGACGGTGGCGAGGACGATCTTGCCCTGGGTGCGCACCTCGTGACCGGCGGCAATCATGGCGGCCTTCTCGGCTTCCATGAAGGGGGTGAGGTAGGCAACCGCCTTTTTCATGACGCGGGCGCTTTTGACGACCTGGGGCAGGAACATTTTGCCGGCGCCGAAGAGGTCGCCGACCACGCTCATGCCGGCCATGAGCGGGCCTTCGATGACGGAGAGGGGACGGCCGAGCTTGACGCGCGCTTCTTCGGTGTCGATGTCGATGTAGTCGTCGATGCCTTTGACGAGGGCGTGGGAGAGGCGCTCCTCGATGGTGCCGTTGCGCCATTCGTCGGTCTTCTTCTCGGTTGCTGTCGAGCCAGGGCCGGCGGCTTTGAGTTTTTCGCCGAAGTCGACGAGGCGCTCGGCGGCGTCGGGACGGCGGTTGAGGAGGACGTCTTCGACGAGGACCTTCAGTTCTGGTTCGATCTCTTCGTAGACCTCGAGCATGCCGGCGTTGACGATGCCCATGTCCATGCCGGCGGCAATGGCGTGATAGAGGAAGGCGGAGTGCATGGCTTCGCGGACCTTGTTGTTGCCGCGGAAGCTGAAGGAGATGTTGGAGACGCCGCCGGAGACTTTGGCGTGGGGGAGGTTCTGCTTGATCCAGCGGGTGGCGTTGATGAAGTCGACGGCGTAGTTGTTGTGTTCCTCCATGCCGGTGGCGACCGTGAGGATGTTGGGGTCGAAGATGATGTCTTCGGGGGGGAAGCCGACTTCATCGACGAGGATGCGGTAGGCGCGCTCGCAGATGCGGATCTTCTCCTCGTAGCTGGCGGCCTGGCCGTTTTCGTCGAAGGCCATGACGACGGCGGCTGCGCCGTACCTGAGGATGTGGCGGGCGTGGTCGCGGAAGACGTCTTCGCCTTCTTTGAGGGAGATGGAGTTGACGATGCCTTTGCCTTGCAGGCATTTCAGGCCGGCCTCGATGACCTCCCATTTAGAGGAGTCGATCATGAAGGGGACCTTGGCGACCTCGGGCTCGCTGGCGAGCAGATGGAGGTAGCGGGACATGGCGGCGACGCCGTCGATCATGCCCTCGTCCATGCAGATGTCGATGACGTTGGCGCCGTTTTCGACCTGCTGGCGGGCGACGCTGACGGCTTCTTCGAATTTGCCTTCCTTGATGAGCTTGGCGAACTTGGGGGAGCCGGCCACGTTGGTGCGTTCGCCGATCATGAGGAAGGAGCCGAGCTGCTGCTTGAAGGGCTGGGAGCCGGAGAGGCGCAGCGGGCGCGTCTCGACGGGAGCGACTGCGGCGGGGATGTTGACGGCGCCGGTACTCGGTTCGGGTTGGCCGGAATGCGCGTGCGGGACACGTGGCGGCATTCCGTCGAGAGCCTTGGCGATGGCGGCGATGTGTTCGGGGGTGTTGCCGCAGCAGCCGCCGGCGATGTTGATGAGGCCGTTGCTGGCGAAGTTGCCGAGGAAGCGGCCCATGTCCGCGGGTTCGAGATCGAAGCCGGTGGCCGAGAGGGGATTGGGCAGTCCGGCGTTGGGGTAGCAGGAGATCGCGGTGTCGGACTTCTCCGAGAGCTCGGAGAGGAAGGGGTACATCAGGTCAGGGCCGATGGAGCAGTTGAGGCCGACGGACAAGGGCTTGACGTGCTCCACCGCGTTCCAGAAGGCTTCGACGGTCTGGGCGGAGATCATGGTTTCACCGCCGCGGCCGACCGCTGCCGAGATCATGATGGGGAGCTTTTTGCCGTCTTGCTCGAAGACCTCCTGAATGGCGACGAGGGCGGCTTTGGCATTGAGGGAATCAAAGATGGTTTCGACGAGGAGAAGGTCGGAGCCGCCGGCGATGAGCGCGCGGACCTGCTGCGCGTACGCGGATTTGACCTGGTCGAAGGTGACGACGCGAAATCCGGGGTCTTCGGCGTCGGGGGAGTTGGAGAGGGAGACGGTGAGCGGGCCGATGGAGCCGGCGACGAAGCGCGGCCGGCCGGTGGCGTTGGCAACGCGGTCGGCCCACTCGCGGCACTGGCGCGCGGACTGCTCGTTGATCTCCCACGCGAGATCGTTGAGGAACTTGTTTTCGATGATCTTCTGGTAAAAGGCGGGGTCTTTGCGGCCGCCTTTTTCGCGCGGGTCTTCGACGAAGAACTCGCTTTGCGCGATGCTGGTGGCTCCGAAGGTGTTGGTCTCAATGATGTCGGCGCCGGCCTCGAGGAAGCGGCGGTGGATGTCGCCGATCATCTTGGGCTGGGTGAGGGAGAAGAGGTCTCCGTTGTTCAGCAGGTCCTTGTCCGCGTTGCGGAAGCGGTCACCGCGGATATCGGCTTCTTTCATGCCGTAGGCGCGGATGGTGGTGCCCATGGCGCCGTCGATGATGGCGATACGGCTCTCGAGGACCTTCTGGAGAGGATGCTTGTGTTCTGCTGTCATGTCTCCCTGATGGTGCGGTGAAGAAGGGGTAACTCCGGTTCTGACCGGGCGAGTTCAGGTGGATTGCAAAGAAAACAGGCAGAAAAACCCTGTTGTCATGATAACGAACGGTCAATCTATGAGATGCGCGCCAGCCGAGTTGCGAGTCAGGGGGAATGAGACAAGGGGCCGGTTTTGTCTTGCATGATCAGACCGAACGGGCTAACTTGTTGATCGTCTTCCATTTTCCTGATTGTGGGGAGCTGTCATGATGCTCAGGATCTTGAGCCGTATCGCTGTGCCGGCGTTGTTCCTATCGGTGAGTTCCATTGCAGCCGATGCGTGGCAGGCAGGGCCGCCGCCGGCAGGAACCGCGGCGACGAGCGTGGCGGCCAGTATCGCGCCGGGGTTGACGCTGCCGATTACTACGCGTGGACAGACCGTCACGCTGTTTGGCACGTTTCCCAATGAGCCGGTGAAGGTGAATCTCAGCTCGGGGAAGGCTGGCGAGAAGCCCATTCCTCTGGATGCGAGCCGCAGCGACGATGGCAAGTCGATCAACTTCAAGGTGCCGCTGAATGGGCCGGTGGGGGATTTCCTGGTGTTCGCGGAGGTGGGCCCGCAGGAGCTGCCGGTGCCGGGCGAGCTGCGCATCCAGGCGGACGAGATAGCGAAGGTGACGCTCGATTCCATTTCGCCTCCGACGGACTATCTCAGTTCCGGGAGCGACGGATTCGACTTCGTGATGGCCGGGCAGAACCTGGCTCATGCCGCTGCGGACAACGTGGTGATCCGGGTGGGTTATGGTCCGCTGGATGCGGGGAGCCCAGCAGAGTGCGCCGATCTGGCCGCCATGAAGAAGGCCAAGAAGATCTGCCTGTCGTATGACGCGGGCTCCGAGGGGCAGCGGCTGAATGTCTATAACTATCATCCGCAGCGGTACGAGGGTCCGGTAAGCTTTGCCGTCAGGGTGGGGAACAATACCTCGAATTCGCAGAAGATTACCTTTTCGGGACTGCGGGCGGAGACGCTGCGCTTTTTGGCGATTGTGGTGTTCCTGGGGCTGGCTGGGTTGGTGTTTGCGGTAGTGCGGCGCGGAATTCGCGCAAACCGGCTGGCTGGGGAACACTATGGGCCGCTCTCGGCGTTTTTCCTGGACCGGCAGACGAACTCGTTCAGCCTGTCGAAGTTCCAGGTGATCGCGTGGACGGTGGTGGCGGTCTTCGGATTCGTGTACCTGTTTCTGTGCCGCACATTCGTGCAATGGAACTTTACGTTTCCGCCGATTCCGGAGGGGCTGCCCACGTTGCTTGGAGTAAGCGCGGGAACCACGGTGGTGGCAACCGGGATTACGGCCCAGCATGGATCCAAGGGAGCCGGGCCGCTGCATCCGTCCTTTGCCGACTTCATCAGTTCGGGCGGCATCATCGCAGGAGACCGGTTTCAGTTCTTCGTGTGGACGCTGATTGGCTGCCTTGGATTTCTGGCGCTGATTCTCTCGCAGGATCCCGCGACGCTGACGCAACTGCCGGACGTGAACGGAACGTTTCTGACGCTGATGGGGATCAGCTCCGCGGGATATCTGGCCGGCAAGCTGGTGCGGGATCCGGGACCGATCATCCAGCTCCTGACCATTACCGCGGTCGATCCGGATCTGGGGTTGATGAAGCTGGAGATCAAGGGGCAGAACCTGTCAGAGGAGGCGGTGGTGAAGGTGGACAAGGACGAGCTGGCCCCCACCAAGTTCAAGATCGTGGGCAAGGACAAACAGGATGGGTCGTCGAATTCGAGTTTCTTTTCCAAGGTAGAGGTGACGCTGCTCGATGCCGCGAAGTACTTTACCGGGCCGCATTTGATTTACCTGGTGAACGACGACGGGCAGTCGGCCACGGAGGCGTTCCCGGTGGATCCGGTGAGCCTGGATGCGATCCCGCCGGTCAAGGCGGGGCTGGACCCCGTGACCCTGCATGTGCTGGGGAGGAACTTCTGCTCGGGATTCAAGGGGATCTGGGTGGACGCGAACGGACAGGAGCATACGATTCCCGACGCGGACATCAAGTTTGTCGATGAGAATCACCTGGAGGTGACGCTGGTTCCGGGAGCGGCGGGCACGGGCAAGCTCAAGCTGGTGACCCCGGCGAGGCTGCTGGGCATTGCCGAGGTAAAGGTGGGTTGATTCCGCGAGGTTGCCGGGCGATTGGCGATGCGAGAATTGCGCCATGGACGGCATTGAGATACGCCCTGCGATCCGCGAAGATCTGAAGCAGTTGACGGAGATCTACAACCACTTTGTGGTGAACACGCCTGTGACGTTCGATCTGGAGCCGTGGACGGTGGAGAGGCGCGGATCGTGGTTCGAGCAGTTCGGGACGAGCGGGCGCTATCGGCTGCTGGTTGCGGCGGAGGGGGATCGGATCGCGGGCTACGCGGGGACGACGCGCTTCCGCCCCAAGGCGGCTTACGACACGACGGTGGAGACAACGATCTATTGCGCTCCGGGCCGGGAGGGGAAGGGAATCGGCGCGCGGCTGTACGCGGCGCTGTTTGCTTCTCTTGCCGAGGAGAGCGTCCATCGCATCGTGGCCGGGTATGTTCCTCCGAATCCGGCTTCGGCGGCGCTTCATGCGCGCTTCGGGTTTCGGGCGGTGGGGACGTTCCATGAATGCGGGTACAAGTTTGGCCGGTACTGGGATACGTGCTGGCTGGAGCGGCCGCTGATCGTCTGATCGGGAGTGGCCAGGGTTTGAGGCGATGCTGTGAGGATCGCTCACGAAATTAAATTCAAGGCGTCGCGAAACTTTCCCTGCGGCGGCGGGTTGGGGCAGTCATAGCTCGATTTGCACGAATCTCTCGCTTCTCGGACCCCTCAATCCGTGGACAATCTGACCGACTCCGCAAGGAGCCGCTTCTGGAGGCAGGGTAATGAAACGCACCTCGGTCGTTCTCCTCTCCATCGTTCTTGCGCCGGCGCTCTATGCCGATGCAGGGCAACATATTCTTCCGGCCGGTTCTTTGATCGGCTGTACCGTATCGGAACCTCACGTATCTTCCAAGACCATGGCTCCAGGCGACCCGGTGCTTTGCCAGGTAAGTTCCTCCCGCTATGGACACATGCTGCTGCCGTACCACAGCTATCTTGTGGGACGGTTTGAGGACTTCAAGGATCCGGGTCACTTTGTGGGCAAGGGCTGGATGGAACTGCGGTTCGACCGCATGGTGATCGAGCCGGATACCGTGATTCCGCTGGATGCGCGGGTGGTGGACGTGCCCGGCTACAAGGTGGACAACCAGGGGCGGATCCAGGGCAAGGGGCACGCGACGCGGGACATTGTGACGTGGTCAATACCGATCCTGTGGCCTATCGATCTGCTGATGCTGCCGATGCGGGGGCCCCGGCCAACTCTGAAGGAGGAAACTCGTCTAACCCTGAAGGTCATGGACGACCTGCCGGTTCCACAGACAACCACGCCTCAGGCGGATCCATATGGCCTGATGCATCGTCAGCCGAGTGCGGAGGCGACTCCGCCGCCGGCACCTACTCCTGAGGCACCTCCTGAGACGAACGCCTATGCTCCCACGGATCAGGCTCCCGCACCCGTTCAAGCGCAGCCGCAGTACAGCTATGCTCCGCCGCCCCCGCCGCCTCCCGTTTATGCGTATGCCGCGCCCGTTATCGTGCCGGCGGCCGTCGCGTATTCTCCCGTGGTGGTCATGCCAGCCCCGGTCTACGCCTACGCACCTGTAGCGACCGTGGTTGTACCGGCGCGGCCCTACGCCTATGCCTATGCGCCGCCACCCCCGCCTGCTTACGGGTATGGCGGAACGGCGCGGTCGTATGGCTACCCGGGGCCGCAGCGCCCAGCGCAGAGTTACGGATACAGCAATTCAGGCTACGGGATGAACAGCGGCGCACCGTACTACGGAACCCGCTGACAGGGGAAGACGCTTGCGTGTCCGGGCGGATCGAGGGGGCCGGCCGGGCGCGCAGCGCCAATCCAGTAGAATTCGCTGACGGAGGGATCCGTTGGCCCATCGCGGCTTTGACGAGCAGATGGCGGCGCTTGAGGCGCTCAAGGGCCAGCCCCTCGATGCGGCGGCGATCGAGCTCATCCGCAAGTCGATTGCGGGCAAGAGCAACTACCTGGCAGGGAAAGCGGCAAGGCTGGCCGAAGAGAACCAGATCACCGATTTGGTGCCCGCGATGATCGAGGCCTTCCAGCGGTTCTTCGTGAATGCGGAGAAGAGCGATCCGCAGTGCTGGGCGAAGAATGCATTAAGCCGCGCGCTGGGTAAACTGGGCTGCCGCGACAAGGACGTCTTCCTTCGCGGGCTGAATCATCATCAGTGGGAACCGGTGTTTGGGGGTCGAAGCGACACGGCGGGAACGCTGCGGGGCAACTGCGCGCACGCGCTGATGGGCTGCGAGGGACTCATCGCACAGGACGTGCTGCTTTTGCTGGTGGATCTTCTGGCCGATGCAGATAAGGCGGTGCGGGTGGAGGCGGTGCGCGCCATCGCGCAGCTTGAGGACATGGCGGTTCCTGTGCTTCGCCTGCGGGCGCTGATTCCCGGCGAGGATCCCGAGGTGCTGGCGGTGTGCTTTCAGGCGCTGCTGGGGATCGATCGCGATGCTTCGACTCCGTTCGTGGCTCGGGCCCTGGCACACGGAGATGATGGGGCGGGTGAGGCGGCGTTTGCCCTGGCGGAGACGCACCATCCGGCGGCGCTGGAGCTGCTGATGGCGGCGCGGCGGCAGCCGGGAAACGATCCCTGGTTTGCGGGGGTTCTGCTGAGTGCGATCGCGCTCACGAGGCTGCCCCAGGCGTTTGCCTATCTGCTGGGCCTGATTGAGTCAGAGGATCACGATGCGAGCGCGGCGATTGAAGCGCTGATGAAGTCCTCGCCCGGGCCTGAGCTGCGGGCGCGGATCGAGCAGGCCTTGAGGAGACGGGGAGCGTGCGGCTGAAGAAGGCGTGGCAGGAGAATCAATCTCCCTCGGCCCGTTAGGCGGAGGTGGCGCGACCGTGATGGCCTGCATTGACGGGCCGGGGATGGCGTGCTCTTATGGACAACGGCGAATCGCACCCGCAATTCGACGAGGACGAGCGCAATGATCATGCGGGCAGGGAAGAATATGCTTACAGTCCTGTTTGCCTTGGGATGGATGTTGTGTGCGTGCGGAGGAGGCGCATCCGCGGGCACGACCACCACTGCTCCGGCGCAGCAGGCGGCAACGCCGGCCATCACGACGACGCCGTCCCAGAACGGTGCTGTGGTCGTCTCGCTGTCTGACACGACCAGTGGCGCAACCATTTACTACACGCTGGATGGTTCGACTCCGGACAACACGTCGCAGGTCTACCAGGCGCCGTTTGTGGTGGCTTCCAATCTCACGGTGAAGGCCATGGCCGCCAATGCCCCCGCGTATACGAACAGCAACGTGGCGACGCAGGCCTTAGCGCCGAGTGTGGCGGCTGGAGCGCTGGTGTGGAGCGACGAATTCAACAACCCCAGCAGCACCAACCAGCCGCCCAACGCGTCGGTGTGGACCTACGATTTGGGGACAAACTGCTGCGGCAACAACGAGCTTGAGACCTACTGCGCGCCTAGTTCGAATGCGGCGCCGTGCTCGAGCAGTTCTCCGAATGCGTTCGTGGGGACCGACGGCAATCTGCATATTGTGGCGATGCAGCCGACGGCCGGCGTGAAGACCTACACTTCGGCGCGGCTGAAGTCGCAGGGCCTGGTGAGCTTTCTGTACGGCCGGATCGAGGCGCGCATGAAGCTGCCGGAGTCGCAGGGCATGTGGCCCGCGTTCTGGATGCTGGGGAACAACATCACGAAGGTGAGCTGGCCCGCCTGCGGGGAGCTCGACATCATGGAGCATATCGACGGAAGCAATCCACCGTTCAGCGTGGGATCAGCGGCCCCGGGGTATGACTGGATTGCGGGGTCGGTGCATGGGGGCACGACCGCGGCTCATGCGGACGGCACGGAGAAGTATCACCCTGCGGGGTTCTCGGCGGCGGCGTGGCACACCTACGGCATGATCTGGTCGACGGGACAGGTGCAGTTCTACGTGGACAATCCAACGAACGTATACGCCACGTACACACCCAGCACCTTTCCCGGCCCATGGCCGTTCGATCAGGGGCCGCAGTTCGTGATTCTCAACCTGGCGGTGGGTGGGGATTGGCCGGGGAGTCCCGATGCGAGCACGGTGTTTCCGTCGGAGATGGTTGTCGATTACGTGCGAGTGTACAAGAACTGAGTCCGCGTCTGATGGCGCGTGAGATGACTTTTACGGCTGGTCTGGAGAACGATTGCCATGATTCGTATGCGCTCCTTTGCGTGCTTTGTGTCGTTGACTTGTGTTCTTGCGGCCGCTCGCGGGCAGGAAGCGCGCGTGACTTCGCCGAATGGCGAGATGGTGTTGCGCCTCTCGACAGAGGGCGGGCTGCACTATGGCGTGGAGTTCCGGGGGAAGGTGGTCTTTGAGAACTCCGCCCTGGGAATCAAGATTGAAGGGCAGGAGCCGCTCGGCCCCGGAATGCACCAGGTGGGTGTGGAAAACGGGCAGGCGGATGAGACCTACACGATCCCGGTGGGGAAGACCAGCAAGGTGCGCGATCACTACAACTCCGCGCGAGCAACGTTTGAGGATGCCGGAGGTCGCAAGCTGACTGTCGAGGTTCGCGCTTACGATGACGGCATCGGGTTTCGCATGGTTGTCCCGGAGCAGCCGGGGTTGAAGCAGGTTCACGTAGAGCATGAGCTTACCGAATTCAACTTCAGCAAGGATGCGGTGACGTATCCGCTGGTTCTCGACAGCTTTCAATCGCCGTATGAAGACGAGTACCAGATGCGCCTGGTGAACGGGCTGCATCGCGATTGGATTATCGGGCTTCCCTACCTGGCGAACGTGCCGGGGATCGCTTGGGTGGGCATTACCGAGGCAAATATTGAAAATTATGCGGGCATGTATCTGAAGAAGGGGCGTGTGCCCTTCGGGGTGCGTGCTGAGCTCGCGCCGCGCATCGACCATCCTTCCTATGCCGTGGAGGCGGAGACGCCGGTGACGACGCCGTGGCGCGTGTTGATGATCGGCGACGATCCGGGGCGGCTGGTGGAATCGAATATCGTGTTGAATCTGAATCCGCCGTCGAAGATCGCCGATACCTCGTGGATCAAGCCCGGCAAGTCGGCGTGGGACTGGTGGTCAGGCGATTACGCCGAGGGAGTTGATTTCAAGCCGGGCATGAATACGGCGACGTTGAAGCACTACATTGATTTCGCTTCCGCGTCGGGGTTCCCGTACATGCTGATCGACGCGGGCTGGGCGCTGGCCAATCGCACGTCGCCGAACGATTATGCGGCCATGGCGGATATCACCAAGGTTGATCCCAATGTCGACATGCCGGAGCTGTTGCGCTACGCGAAAGAGAAGAACGTGCGCCTATGGCTGTGGTCGCACTGGACCTCGGTGGACAAGTACATGAACGAGGCGTTCCCGCTCTTTGAGCAGTGGGGCGTTGCGGGCGTGAAGATCGACTTCATGAATCGCGATGATCAGCAGATGGTGGCGTGGTATCGGCACGTGGTGGAACTGGCGGCGCAACATCATCTGATGATCGATTATCACGGTGCGTTCAAGCCGGATGGGCTGCGGCGCACCTGGCCGAACCTCATTACGCGCGAGGGGGTGATGGGCAAGGAGTATCTGAAGTGGAGCGCGCGGACCACGCCGGTACACAACACCACGCTGCCGTTCACGCGGATGCTGGCAGGACCGCTGGATTACACGCCTGGCGCCTTTGGCAACAGCAATCGGGAGAACTTCATTGCCCGGCAGACGCAGCCGATGGGATTGGGAACGCGCGCGCACGAGCTGGCGCTGTACGTGGTGCTGGAGAGCCCGCTGATGATGGTTTCGGATTATCCGGAGCGATACAAGGGCCAGCACGATTTTGAGTTTCTGAAGCAGGTGCCAACGACGTGGGATGAGATTCGCGTGCTCGGCGGCCGGCCGATGGAGAACATCACCGTGGCTCGCCGCAGCGGCAAGGACTGGTACCTCGGAGCCATTACCAATTGGGACGCGCGGGATGTGAAGGTGCCGCTGAGCTTCCTGGGGGGAGGGAAGTACACGGCGGAGATCTACGCGGACGCAGCGGACGCCGGCACCAATGCTACGCATACGCAGTTCACGACGCAGCAGGTGGATGAGAACACAGTGCTTGCGCTGCACATGGTATCGGGTGGGGGCAGCGCAATTTGGATTCATCCGCTCCAATAAGTCACCATGACGGGCGTGGAGGGCGATCATCCCAGCCGAATGTGAGATAGCTCACAACCGCATGAATAAAGGGGATTACGTACGTCACTAGGTTTCTATTGTTTGTAAGAGAACTGTAATCAGAATTAGCTTTTCCTTTGCAGGCCGTTCACATTCCTCTTACAATTTCCGGCGGATACTACGCTCGTGAATCCGATATCCTCTGTCGCGGCTCGAGCTGAGTCAGCCTTCAGTGCTGCTCAGACGGTAGATTATTCTTCGCCTAGTTCGACGCTCCTGCTTCCCGCTCCCGCAATCAAACCGCGCATCCATGCCGAGGTCGGGCGCTATCGGCTCCGTCTTGCAGAGACTCTGGAAGATCGGGAGGCGGTGTGCCGGCTGCGGTTCAAGGTGTTCAATATCGAGTTGGGAGAGGGCCTGGAGAGCTCGTACGAGACGGGGCTCGACATGGATCAGTTCGATTTGTTCTGCGAGCATCTGCTGGTGGAGGACAAGCAGGATTCATCATCGCGGCGTATCGTGGGCACCTATCGCATGCAGTCGGGAATGACAGCGGCGCGGAATCTTGGGTACTACTCCGAGCAGGAGTTCAGCTTCGCTCCGTATGAGCCGTTGCGCCCCGGCATTCTTGAACTGGGGCGCGCTTCCATCGATCGCGAGCATCGCACGCCGGAGGTGCTGACGCTGTTATGGCGCGGCATTGCCCAGTATGCTAACGACATGGGGCTGCGCTACCTGGTTGGCTGCTCGTCCTTGACGTCGCGGAATCCCGCGGAGGGCTGGCAGCTTTATCGCCAGCTGGAGCACTATCGTGTTCCGCCGGAGTTTGAGACGCTGCCGACTGCCGCGTATGCCTGCCCCACCGAGCCCGCGGGCGATGCTCAGCCGTTGCTTGCGTGTGGCGACGCGGAGACGCGATCGCCTGAAGAAGGGGTCAAGGTGCCCAAGCTGCTTAAGACGTATCTTGCCATCGGCGCGCGCATTGCCGCGGCGCCGGCGTGGGATCGCGCGTTTGGGACCATCGATTTTCTGACTCTGCTCGATCTCAAGTTGCTCTCGTCGGCCGCGCGCAACCGATTCCTGGCGCCACTGACTCCGTGAACCTGCGCCGTTGCTGGCGCGCTGGGGCGCTGGCATGGGCTCTCACGAAATGCATGGTGCGGCTGGGGTGGATCCGCCGGCAGGGGCCGCTGACACCAGTCGCGCGCTCTCTATGGTTGCAATCGGCGTCGCGCGGGGTGCTGTCGAGCCTTGGGATTCGCTGGAGCGCGCAAGGCGCGGTGCCGTCGCATGGCCTTGTGGTCTCGAACCACTTGAGCTATCTCGACATCCTTATCTATAGCGCGGCAATGCCGTGTGTCTTTGTCTCGAAGATTGAGGTCAGCCGGTGGCCGTACTTCGGCGTGGCCGCGCGCGCCGGCGGAACGATCTTCATCGATCGCTCGAGCCGAGCCAGTGCAGGAGCCGTGGCGGCAGAGATGCTGCAGCGGCTCAAACTCGCGGTGCCCGTGCTGCTTTTTCCCGAAGGAACCAGCACTGATGGGAGTGATGTGCTGCGGTTTCACCCATCCCTCTTTGAGCCAGCGGTACAGACGGGCGCTCCGGTGACTGCCGCTGCAGTGCGTTACGTGATCGAGGGCGATGTGCCGGAGAGCGAACTTTGCTGGTTCGGGGAGGACCCGTTTCTTCCGCATCTTTGGAAGACGCTGGGCACTCCGGGTTTCTCCGCTCGGGTGGTGTTTGGGGCGCCGGCGACGTACGACAGCCGCCGTGAGGCTGCGCGCCTTTCGCACTCCGAGGTAAGGGAGATGAGGGGTTTGGTTGCAGCCTCCGGGGAGCGTCCGATCGCCTTACACACAGTTCCATAAGCTATCTTGACAGCCCCGAATGGGCGTGACTATACTTTGCGCCGCTTGAGTAAATCGAATTACTTCGAGCGCAATCTCCGACAAAAAATCGGACCAGGTACAGCCTCACGCCGGGAACAAAAGAAGGAGCTTCCCCATGCTTTCCTTTGCCAGTGACAGTCGTTGCCGTTTGCTTTTCCGCGTTCGCCTGCTTGCCTCACTCGTCGCGCTGTGCGTGCTTGTTGCCGGCGGCAGAGCCAGGGCGCAGGTCGTTGCCACGTATGACTTCGAAGATGGAACAGCCCAGGGCTGGACATCGTTCTACAACGCGAGCACGCCGGTGGCGACCAACGCGGCGGAAAACTCGGGTATGTTCAGCCTTCTGACGACGACCTCATCGACGGGGACGGGCGGACCGCAGATCAATCTGAGCAGCGTGTTGCAGGCGGGTGCGCAGTACACAATCACCGGCTACGTGCGCCTTACCAATGGGGAGGCAGCGGGGTACGCAAACTTTACGATTGCGCGGACTGACCCGAGCTGCAGCGGCGGAACGTGCTACGACACGATAGGCGGATACCAGGTTCCGGTGAGCGACAGCGGCTGGGCGCAGATTGGCGGCTCCTATACTCCTTCGACGACGGAGACGGGACTGACCCTCTATGCGCAGCTGGTGGGGGCGAGCACCGCGGAGTCCTTTTATCTCGATACGGTGGTGATCACGCAGACTGCGCCGGCTCCAGGAGGAACCCCGGTGGCGAGCTACACCTTCAAAGACGGTGGCCTTGATGGGTGGGGCCCATTTGGCAGTCCCACGCTGACCAACGCGGTCTCGCCCACGCCCGACCCTGCGGGCAATACGAACAGCCTGCTCGTAACCAATCGCACGTCCGGCTACATGGGCCCGAGTTTGAATCTGCTGAGCATCACCAACCTGATGGCGAACGCCACCTATCAGTTCAGCGGGTATGTGATGCTGGCGAACCCGGACGCGAGCGGCCCCACGGCGACGGCATCGTTGAAGACGGCCGATTGTGCCACAACGGGCGCGTACAGCAACATCGCTACTTCAGGCGCGCTCTCGAACACAGCGTGGACGAAGGTGCAGGGAACATTCAGCTACAGCAACCTGCCCGGTCCGCCGACC
The DNA here is from genome assembly GCA_008682415.1 of Acidobacteria bacterium AB60. Taxonomy (GTDB): domain Bacteria; phylum Acidobacteriota; class Terriglobia; order Terriglobales; family Acidobacteriaceae; genus Telmatobacter. The sequence goes on from VANK01000003.1 coordinate 112,485, forward strand.
AGCCTGGTGTTGTATATCCAGTCGAGCAGCGCCACAGACTCGTTCTACCTGAGCGATGTGGTGATCAGCGAACTTGCTCCGCCGCCGCCGGATCCGAGCCAGCAGGACAACTCCGGCATCACGTCGACTTTTGAAGACGGCGGCACGGACGGATGGAGCTCGCGTTCCGGTTCTTCAAGCGTGACCAACTCGACGGCAGCGTCGCATGGCGGCAATAACAGCCTCTTTACGACGGGCCGCATCGCCAACTGGGATGGTCCGTCGATCAACGTGAGCAACAAGATGTACAACGGGTCGCGCTACAACATCAGTGGATGGGTTTTGCTGACGCCCGCTGACGGATCAACGCACACCATTAACGTCAGTCTGCAGACCACGCTCAACGGGAATGTGAGCTATCCGGGCGTGACCAGCTATCCAGGGGTGCCGGTGGTTGCGGATGGCCAGTGGCACCAGATCAGCGTGACCGGCTACAACATGGGAAGCGCGTACGATCCCGGAACCGCGTCGTTGTATTTCCAGACAGTCTCGTCGAGCAACGACCTGGTGTCGTTCTACCTGGACGACTTCCAGCTGACCTATGTTCCGCCCCCGACGATCCAGGCGGATATTCCTTCGATGTACCAGACGCTGTCGCCTTACTTCCCGCTGGGCGCGGCGATTGACTCGAACGATCTTTCGGGACCGCACGCGCAGCTCCTGGCCAAGCACTTTGACAGCATCGTCTCGGGCAACGAGATGAAGTGGAGCTCGATCGAGAACACGAAGGGCAGCTTCAACTTCGGTCCCGCCGATGCCGAGGTGGGAGAGGCGGTGTGCAACAACATGAAGATCCGCGGCCACAACCTGGTGTGGGCTACGGGCGCGCAGACGCCGTCGTACGCAGTGGGTGACGGCACCAACTCGCCCGCCAACCAGGCGGTGGTCACGGCCAATATCCAGGAGCACATTCAAAACGAGGTGCAGCACTTCGGCAGCAAGGTCTACGTGTGGGATGTGGTCAACGAGCCGCTTGATCCCAGCCAGCCGGATTGCCTGGTGCACGGGCCGTTCTACCAGGTTCTGGGGAAGAGTTACCTGGACGTCGCGTTGCAGGCGGCGCGGCAGTACGCGCCGGCGGGCACCAAGCTGTTCATCAACGACTACTCAACCGCGGACTCGAACCGGCTGGCGTGCCTGGTACAGGTGGTGCGCGATCTCAAGTCGCGTGGGATTCCCATCGATGGCGTCGGGCATGAGATGCACAACGCAATCAACTACCCTAGTGTTGCGGCGATCAAGAATGCCATCGACACGATGCATCGGGAGTTCCCGGATCTGGATCAGCAGATTACGGAGCTCGACATGAGCGTGTACAACGCGGGCGATACGGCTTCGAACTACGGGCCGAATATACCGCCCTCGGTGCTGGCGGAACAGGGCTGGCTGTACAAGCAGTACTTTGACCTGTTCCGGAGCGAGAGCGGCAATCTCAGCGGTGTGACTATCTGGGGTATGGCTGATGATGACACCTGGCTGGACAGCTTCCCTGTGGTTCGCACCGATTACCCGCTGCCGTTCGACATGGGACTGCAGGCCAAACCGGCGTACTGGGGGATCGTGGACGAGACCAAGCTTCCCGGGTATGGGCTGAAGTTCACCTCGGCGATCACGGCGGGAACTGCCGATACGCGCACGATCACCATTACCGCGACGAACGGGAACGTCGGGACCGCCTACGCAACGCAGATTGCGGGGATCAAGCTCAAGCAGGATTCTGGTCCGGCGTGCTCGCCTACGGTAACCGCGCCGGCAGGATTCCCGGCCATGCTTGGGGATATCCCGGCGAACGGAACGGCGAGTGTTGCCTTCACGTTGAAGCTCACCGGGTGCAATCCGAACTCGGAGTGGGTGGTGCGGGTTCCGTGGAGCGCGAATACGTACGAAACCGGCACCTATTCGTTCGAAGCGGAGTTCAATCGCGGCAAGGGGAACTGAATGTCTGCTGCGGGGCCGGAGACGATCCGGCCCCATGGCGAACGCAAGGTTCCGAACCAATACCGACGGCGGCCTAAGAGTGTGCGCCGGCCGGAGGCGCGGTGGATCCCCGTACGACGAGGTTGGTGGAAACCAGGAACTCCCGTTGCAGCTTGCCGCCGGGAGCGGTCTCAGCCTGCTGCCGCAGCGCTTCAAAGGCGGCTCGCGCAAGGTCAGCGCGGGAGAGGCGAATAGTGGTCAGCGGGGGAAGAGTGAACTCGGCGAAGTCGATGTCATCGAGTCCAACCACCGAGAGGTCCTGCGGTACGCGCAATCCGGCCATATAGGCCGCGCGCAGGACTCCGATCGCGGTGATGTCGTTGGAGCAGATCACCGCGGTTGGACCCTTCTCAAAGCTCTGCAGGCGCTCAAAGCCCGCGACGCCGCCGCGCATGGTGTGATCTGACTCGATGACCCACGCTTTTTCGATGGGCAGCTTCGCAGCCTCCATAGCGGTGCGGAAGTCATTGAGCCGGGTGATGGCGGAGTGAATGGTGTGGGGGCCGGCGAGGAAGCCGATCTTGCGATGACCGAGCCCGGCGAGGTGATCCACCGCGGCTTTCAATCCGGTGGTGTAGTCCAGCAGGATGGTGCTGGTCTTGGGATCGGCGAGTTTGAACTCCGCCAGAACCAGCGGGATATCGTGGACCGCCAACTGGTCGAGAACCGGCTCTTCCTCGCCGAAGGTGAGCATCGCGACGCCTTCCACTTTGCGCTCCAGCATGCGCCGTACGCACGTGGTCAGGATGGCGGGGTCGCTGTTCGAGGAGCTGACCAGAATCTCGTAGCCGTGCGCGACGGCGACCTCTTCAAAGCTCTGGATCAGTTCGGGGAAGAACGGGTTGGTAATGTTTTCAACGATGATCCCAAATAGCCGGCTGCGGCCTGAGACCAGGCTGCGCGCGTGGGTATTAGGGAAGTATTTAAGCTGTTCGATGGCCTGCCAGACCCGCTTGCTCAATCGGTCGCTCACCGCCGGAGAGCCATTGATGGTTCTCGAGACCGTGGCAATCGAAACCTTTGCCAGAGCGGCTACAGTTCGGATATCCGCCGCCTTGGCGACGGTTTTTCGGGTTCCTTTGCGAGGCACGCATCCATCGTAAAGCACTCTTGTTCTTAGTGAAAGCAAGAATTCTGGGGTCCGAGTTACGATCAGTGCCCGCGGAGGAACCGGGCCTAAGCGGTCGGGCGGGGGTCTTCCTCGAGCGCGGCGAGCAGGTGTTCGGCGTCGGTGATGGGGGGGAGACAGGTGCGGCCGCGACAGACGAGGGCCCAGACCTCCGCTTCTTTTGGACCGGGGATGCCCAGCAGCATTTGCGCCAGCGCGGGCGGAATTCCGCCGGGAAGCAGGCGAAAGGGCGCGATGCGCATGACCGTCTTGTTGACCCCAAAGCGGGCCACGGCGGTGGCTTCGAGCCGCGCCGCCTCCGGGCCCGATCCGACCACAATGACCTGGATGGGATCGAGGAGCAGACGCTCAACGGCCAGGCCGTAACTGCCCGCATAGAGCCCAAAGTGGCCCACGATCCCCGTGAAGGAGGCCAGCGTGTCCTCGGCGATTTGCCGATGTTCCTTGCGACCGGAGAGCGCTTCCAGCCGGAGAAGAGCGGCGGCTGCGGTGGGATTGCCGGCGGGGGTGGGGGAGTCCTGCAGGGGCTTGCGATGGGCGCTCAAGGCCCCTAGAGGAACGGCGCCCCGGGTGCGGGCCGTATCGAAGAACGCGCCGGCGCTGCGGTCGTAGAACTTCGTGATCATGGCCTCGGCCAGCTTGTCGGCGGCGTTGTAGAACTCCATGCGGCCGCTCGCAAACCACGCGTCGATGCAGGCGTGAATTGTGAACGCGTAGTCATCGAGCGTTCCATGGATTCGCTGGTGCGCGCGGGGCTCCTGGTCGGGGCCGGCCTGATCGGCATAGGCGATGACATGATAGAGCAGGTCTTCGCCGCTCCAGGCATCTGCCAGCAGGCGCCGCAGCGTGAGCAGGGCGAAGGACCGGGCGACATCGTCCCGCAGTACGCGAGCGGCCTCGAGGTAGGCGGTGACCGCCATGGCATTCCAGCCGGTGTAGAGAGTGCGGTCGATAAATGGAGTTTTGCGCTGGGAGCGCGCGGCAAGCAGCTTTTTGCGAGCCGACCCGACCAACTCGCGCAAGTCGTCCATGGAAAAGCCCGCCTGTGCCGCAGCCTCTTCCGGTTCGAGTTTGACATGGAGGACGTTCTTGGCGGGATTGTGGTGCATATCGCCGAGTTCGCCGATGTCGTAATAGGTGGCTGCCGCGGTCAGCTCCTCCGGATCGAGCACGTCCTTCGCCTCATCCAGCGTCCAGGTGAAGTAGTCGCCGTCGTCGTCGAGATTGCTGTCGGCATCCTGCGACGCGTAGAACCCGCCGCGGTCGCGATCGGTCATGGTGGTGTTGAGCCAGTTGAGAATCTCCCGCGCAATCCGCTGAAAGTCTTCGCGAACGAAGCTTTGAAATCCGTGCAGGTAGTTGCGCAGGAGCTCGGTGTTGTCATAGAGCATCTTCTCGAAGTGCGGCACTACCCATCGCTCATCGACGGAGTAGCGATGAAATCCGCCGGCGAGGTGATCGTAGACTCCGCCCCGCGTCATCTTCTCCAGCGTCAGGATGAAGGCATCGCGGGCGGGCTCGTTGTCGCGGTTCATGGCGATCTCTAGGAGAAGATCGAGTGCCGCAGGGTGGGGAAACTTGGGCTGTGCTCCAAAGCCGCCGTTGCGCGGATCGAATTGGGAGAGGATCGATCCCGCGATCTTGTCGACCAGGGCCAGAGACAACTCGCCATCGCGGGAAGAGAAGCTCTCGTTGTGCTCAATGGCCGCCATCACGCTGGTGGCGGACTCGTTGGCTTCGTCGCGGCGGTCCTTCCATACCTGCGCCATGGTTTCGAGCACGCGGCTGAAGCCGGGCCGCCCGTAGCGGTCCTCGCGCGGAAAGTAGGTGCCGCCAAAGTACGGCCGACCGTCGGGCGTGAGGAAGGCGGTAAGCGGCCACCCGCCCTGTCCGCTGATGGCCGAGACTGCTGCCTGGTAGCGGGCGTCCACATCGGGCCGCTCGTCGCGATCGACCTTGACTGCGATGTAATTTTCGTTGATAAGCCGCGCTACGACGGGGTCTTCATAGGATTCGCGATCCATCACATGGCACCAGTGGCACCACACCGCCCCAATATCAAGCAGGATCGGCTTGTCCTCAGCCTTCGCTCGCGCGAACGCCTCATCTCCCCATGGATGCCAACGCACCGGCTGATGCCGCGCGGAGCGAAGATAAGATGAAGACGCGTGGGCCAGGAGGTTCTGGTCGGCCAAGGTTTGCGTTTGCGGCTCCGGCATGGCCCGAGCATAACGGACGCATGGGCCGCGCCGCCAGTGGGCTGGTCGTCGCCGCCACTCCCGTTGCCTGTCTTGTCCGGGATGGCGTGCGGGTAGTACAACCTGAATGGAGCCAATCACATCCGTAAATGAGGGCTCACTCAATAATGGGTTGAGAAAGAACCAATATCCTCTGAGAGTTGGTGCTGAAGATCGATTGAAACCAAGCACTCGCTTTGCAGAGCAGGAGACGAACTGCGCCATGTCTGATCGATTCGCTACCTCGGAAGGTCCTGGTACGGTTTGGGCCGAGGTGCGTCCGATGAGCGATTTGGTGGGCGATCTGGATTGGTCACAGACGCCGCTGCGCGCCCAGGCTGAGTGGGATGAAAGCCTGCGCACGACCGTGCGTATCATGCTCACCTCGCGCTTTCCTATGTGGATGGCCTGGGGTCCCCAGCTCACATTCCTTTACAACGACGCGTACGCGCGAACGACTCTGGGCAAGAAGCATCCGTGGGCGCTGGGCAAACCTGCAACCGAAGTCTGGTCCGAGATCTGGAAGGACATCGGCCCTCGCATTCACCGCGTGATGGAAACCGGTGAGGCTTCGTGGGACGAGACCCTGTTTCTCATCCTCGAGCGCAGCGGATACTCCGAAGAAACCTACCACACGTTTTCATACAGTCCCCTGGCCGGCGCGGATGGCACCATCCAAGGCATGCTGTGCGTGGTCATGGAGGATACCGGCCGCGTGCTCGGAGAGCGCCAGCTTGCTTCTCTTGGAGCGTTCGCGGCCACGCTGGTTACCGCGAACACCAGAACAGAGGTGATGGAGGCCGTAAGCCGCGGGCTCAACGAGCAAAAGGACATGCCGTTCGCGCTGACCTACGTTTTCGAAGACGACAGCATGAAGCTCCGCCTGGTGGCGAGGAGCGGCATCGAGCTCGATCATCCGGCAGCTCGCGCCGAGATTGTTGCGGGCGGTCCCGACTGCCCCTGGCCGGTGGAGCAGTTGTTGACGACGGGCGCCGCGGTCACCATCGATCACCTGGCAGATCTCTTTCCCGAGCGCCCCACAGGACTCTGGGACCGGAAGCCGACGCAGGCACGGATTGTACCGATCTTGCGCCGTGGCCAGGACAGCCCGGCCGGCATCTTCATTGCCGCACTCAACCCGTATCGGCAGCTTGATGCGAGCTACGCGGGATTTCTCGACCTGGTCGCGAGCCAGATTGCCGCGGCTATCGCCAACGCTGAAGCCTACGAGCAGGAACGCAAGCGGGCCGAAGCTCTTGCTGAACTCGACCGCGCCAAAACCGCGTTCTTTTCCAATGTCAGTCATGAGTTGCGCACGCCCTTGACCCTCATCCTGGGCCCGGTGGAGGACGCGATCACCAGCCAGTCGCCTCTATCAGGCGGACTCCTGGAGATGCTTCATCGTAATGCCCTTCGCCTCCTGAAGATGGTGAATGGCCTTCTCGACTTTGTGCGCATCGAGGCAGGCCGCCTGCAGGCCTCGTTTCAGCCCACCGACATCTCTTCCTTAACAGCACAACTGGCCAGTGTCTTTCGCAGCGCCGTGGAGCGCGCCGGGCTCAAGCTCGTCATCGAGTGCCCACCCATGCCCGAACCGGTCTACATCGACCGGGAGATGTGGGAGAAGATCGTCCTCAACCTGGTCTCGAACTCGCTCAAGTCGACCTTCGAAGGCGAGATACGGGTCGCCATCTCCGCGGAGGGCAGTCTCGCGCGCCTTTCCGTGTCCGACACCGGCACCGGTATCCCGGAAACCGATCTGCCGCACCTCTTCGAACGTTTTCACCGCGTTGACGGCGCACGCCGCCGCAGCCATGAAGGCAGCGGCATCGGGCTTGCGCTGGTGAAGGAGCTGGTGGAGATGCACGGTGGTTCCATCCATGTGGAGAGCCGGATCGGAATTGGAACGACGTTCAGCGTTGCGGTGCCGTTCGGCAGTAAACATCTGCCTCACGCCCAGGTGTCCGATACGGCCACTCCCGTTGAGCTACACGGCTCGGCGGTCGCGTATGTCCGCGAAGCGCTGGGCTGGATTCCAGGGCAGGACCGCATTGCGGAGGAGATCGCGCGCGCGGCCGCAGGCGATCAGCCGGAGGAAGAAGGCGCCGACGCTTTTGGCAGACCCACCATTCTGCTGGTCGATGACAACAGCGATATGCGCGAGTATGTGCGCGGGCTTCTCAGCGGGCGCTATCACGTTCTCGTCGCCGAGAATGGAAGCAACGCGCTTGAGATCATAAGGCAGAGCCGGCCTGATCTGGTGCTGAGTGACGTGATGATGCCGGAGATGGATGGCTTTGCGCTCCTGGCCGCGCTTCGGGCAGATCCCGCAACCAGCCAGATCCCGGTCGTGATGCTCTCCGCTCGCGCGGGCGAGGAGGCGCGCATAGAAGGTGTGGAAGCGGGCGCCGATGATTACCTCATCAAGCCGTTTACCGCGCGCGAGCTGCTGGCACGTGTCGAAGCACAGCTCAAATTGATGCGCCTTCGCCTCAAGGCACTCGAGCAGGAGGCAGCCCTCACGCGCGAGATCCAGCGCACCCGCGAGTTTGCGTGGGAGACGCTTGAGCATCTGCCTGACGCGTTCTGTACCTTCGATCATGACTTCCGCGTCACCTACCTCAACCCTGCGGCGATGCAGCTCTCCGCCATGTCGAATGGGCCGAAGGTGGGTGATGTCTTATGGGACACCTATCCCATGCTGATTGGAACGCCTGTGGAGGAGAACCTTCGCCGCTGCATGGAGGAGCGTACCGCTTTAACGTTCGAGCAATACTTTCCGGGAGATGGTCAGGAGTCATGGTTCCACTTCCAGGCCTATCCCCAGCCCCATGATGGGCTGGTGCTCTATGTCCGCAACGCCACCGCCGCTCATTTGACCGAGCATGCTCTCCGCCGAGCCGAGCAGCTTGCCGCAGCGGGCCGGCTGGCAGCCAGCATCGCGCATGAGATCAACAATCCGCTCGAAGCGGTCACCAACCTTCTGTTTCTGGCGAAGCTCGATGACACGATCAGCGGGGAGACGCGCAATCTGCTGGACGTTGCGGACCGGGAGCTGCAACGCCTTTCGCACATCACGGCGCGCAGCCTCAGGTTCTATCGCCAGCGTACCGCCGCATCCCTGACCTCGATGGAAGAGCTGATGGATTCGGTTCTCTTCTTCCACGAGACCGAGATGCGCATGCGCGGCATCGAGCTCGTGCGCCGCTATCGGCCGGCTCCGCAGGTCCTGTGCTTCTCCGGGGAGATCCAACAGGTATTGACCAATCTCATCAACAATGCGATTCAGGCAACCGAAGAACGCGGCCGGGTGATTGTGAGAGTCCGGCCGGCGGCGGCCATCGGCGAAACGGAGCAGGTGCTTATCACCGTTGCCGATGACGGGTCGGGGATGAGCCGGCAAACCCTTGACCGGCTCTTCCATCCGTTTGTGACCACGAAGGGCGAGTCAGGCACCGGGCTAGGTCTATGGGTCTCCAAAGGAATCCTGGACAAGCACGGCGCCAGTATTCGCGTGCGCAGCCGGCAAGGCATGGGCACGGCGTTCCTGATCTTTCTCCCCGTAGCTCCAGTTCTAAACACCTCGTTGGCGTCTCACTCGGCTTAGCCCTTTGCTCAGGCGGCCGCGTTGAGTTCCTGTTCGATGGCGGCAATAAGCTGCGGGTTGAATGGCTCCGTATCCGGCGAGAAGCGCCTGACCACCTCTCCCTTGCGGTTTACCAGGAACTTCTCGAAGTTCCAGAGCACCTCGGGTTCCGCGTTGGGCGAGATGCCGTACTTGCGCAGATTGTCGGCGAAGGGAGTCTCTCCCGTCTGGATCGCGTGGGGCTGCGCGGCAATAAGCCTTTCGTAGAGAGGGTGCTTTTCCTCGCCTACAACAGTGATCTTCTCGAACATGGGGAAGTCAACGCCGAAGTTGAGGGTGCAGAAGTCGCGGATCTCGTCGCTGGTCCCGGGCTCCTGGCCGGCGAAGTTGTTGGAAGGGAAGCCGGCGATGACCAGCCCGCGATCGCGGTATTGCTGATACAGCTTCTCCAGCCCTTCGTATTGCGGCGTAAGCCCGCACTTGGATGCCACGTTGACAATCAGCAACACCTTGCCGCGGAACTGCGCAAGCGATGTCTCGTCTCCGGCGAGGGTGCGTACCGGAACGTCTTCAATGGATGCGGTCATGAGAACCTCTTTCTGATAAGCGGATAGGATTCGACAGCGGGAATGCCAGTTTTTCCGGCTCGGTGAGAAGGACGCGCTGCCTCACGCGAGGAGTTGCCTGGCCACGCGCGTATAAAGCTGCACGGCCTCCAGTAACTCCGCCTTCGACACGCGCTCATGCGGCGTGTGCGCGACGTGGATCGAACCGGGGCCAAGCAACAGTGGCTCACCCCAGTTGCTCAGCCATGGAATGTCAGTGGTGAACTTGGCCACCATCGTCGGCAAACCGGGAACCTCTTTCATGCGCAGGAAAGGAATCTCCAATGTGAAATCCACCTCGGCCAAACCTGAAGCCGCCTCCAGGATCGCAGCGCGTACAGGCGCCGAGTCGCCGACAAGGCGCGTCATGACTTGTGCCTCGGCCTTATCGGCGATGACGTTGGGGGCATACCCCCCATGAATCTGTCCGATATTCAACGTGGAAGGACCCACATCTTCAGTGACGGGAAGGTCGATCTTGAGCACCTTGGCCAACGCTTCAACGAGCTTGTGAACCGCGCTTTCACCCAGCTCGGGATACGCCGAATGGGCCATCTTTCCGTATGAGCGGAGAACGGCGCGCAGCGTCCCCTTCGAGGCCACGGCAAGGCGATTGTCAGTAGGCTCTCCGTTAATCAAATACCGACTGCCCACCGGTCGTTCGTTGGCAAGCTTGGCTCCGGCGGAGTCGCGCTCTTCTCCGCTGACAAACAGAAGGCCGACGGGCAGTCCGTCCGTGCGCAAAATCTCCGCAGCGGCGATCTGGGTTGCAATGATTCCTTTGGCGTCGCACACGCCCCGGCCATAGAGGAACGACTCGTCTTCGCGTAACGGGATGTACGGGGGCACAGTATCCATGTGCGTCGAGAAGACCAGCAACGGACTCACCTGCGGGGGAGCCGCGTACACGTTCCACCGCGGACCGCTCGCGCCGCTCTCCTCCGGTTGAGGCACGGCTGATTTCTGCACATCCCACCCGCGAGAGGAGAGCAGCTTGGCGAGGAAATCGCCGACTGCGCCCTCCTGGTAGGTGGTCGATTCGATGGCAACCAGTTCGCGTGTCAGTTGGATCGGGTCGAGCGGCGCGGGCGCGGACATGATGCAGCCAGAATATCCCACTGTCCAGCCCGCGGCCGTGTGGCTGCCGCATGCAATCGCAACCCGGCGTAAAATAAGCATGAAATGATCACGGCAGACGCAACTCCCTTGCCCGGACCCCGGACCGCTGGGGCGAAGGTGCGAACGGTGGATCTGATTGGGCCTGCCGGCAGGCTCGAAGCCGTGATCAATGAAGGCGATCCCAGTGCACCCATGGCGGCGCTGGTTTGCCATCCCCACCCCGCCGGCGGCGGGACCATGCACAACAAAGTGGTGTATCACGCCATGAAGGCGCTGAATGCGCCGGAATGGGGCCTGCGATGGCCGGTTCTGCGCTTCAACTTTCGGGGCGTGGGTCGCAGTGAAGGCGAACACGACGGCTTCGCCGAGACCGGCGACGTGGTTGCCGCGCTGGCGTGGCTCCGTGACGCGTACCAATGTCCTATCGTGAGCGTGGGGTTCAGCTTCGGGGCCGCGATTGCGCTGCAAGCCCTCTGCGGGGAATGCAAGGAGAAGGTCGCGCCGGTTCAGGCAATCGCGGCGCTTGGACTTCCCGTGAACGGAGGAGGGCGCGCGTACCATTACGGTTTCCTCCGGAACTGCGGCATTCCCAAGCTGTTCCTGAGCGGCGATCGCGATCAGTTCGCCTCCGCTGAATCCCTGGAAAAGATTGTCGAGCAAGCGGCCGGTCCGCGGAAGATGGTTCTGATTCCCGGCGCCGATCACTTCTTTACCGGCCAGCTTGAACGGATGCAACAGGCGCTGGTCGCATGGAGCAAGGAGCAGGTGCCATGACCTCGGTGGGAGATATTACATTAGAGTCCCTGCATGCAACGGCCACCTCGATCTTCACGGGAGCGCTCGCTGCCTGCAATATCGAATCCGCTTTCGACCGACGTATCCGCGTTGAAGGAGATGTCCTTCACCGGTTGATGCCAGACGGCAGCGGGCCCGACCAGATCAAGTTGAGCGGTTACAAGCGGGTCTTCGTCATCGCTCTTGGGAAGGCGGCTGAACCCATGCTTGACGTGTTTCTGAGCCGCATCAAGCGGCGCAAAGGAATGCGAGGCGTGTTCGCCAGCAATCAATTGCCGAAGCGGCGCAACTGGCGCTTCCGCTACTTCGAGAGCGGGCATCCTCTCCCCAACGAAGATTCGTTCAACGCCGCGCAGGCAGCGCTCGCCCTGCTCAGAAAAGCCCGTAAGGACACGATTGTCTTCTTTCTGATCTCCGGCGGCGGTTCCGCCCTCTTCGACCTGCCGCTTGATTCCGGGATAAGTCTGGAGGACACCCGGAGCTTCCACGAGGCCCTGCTGGCGTCCGGGGCGCCGATCGGTGAGATCAACACACTGCGCAAGCACTTCTCTGCCGTGAAGGGCGGACGGTTGGCGATCGCGGCTCCCGATGCCATGAAGGTTTCGTTCCTCCTTCCTGATGTGCCGCTGCGCAGTCTGGACGCGCTGTCCTCCGGCCCCACCAGCCCCGATCACTCCACGGTGGCGGATGTGCGCAGTATCCTCGAGCGCTACAACATGGCCGGTAAATTGCCCCCGAAAGTGCGAGCCTTCTTCGAGCGGGAAGACATGCCGGAGTCTCCGGGAAATAAGAGCTGGAAGCCGCCCTTCCTGCCTAAATTCGCAGAGTCGGTGCTGGCCCGGCGGATTACCGCGGCCGCCAACATGAAAGACGAAGAGGATGCCTTCCGCGACTCCGTCTTTGAAATTCTGCTCTCCAGCCACGACCTGGTTGAGAACGCACGGGCTATCGCGCAGAAGGCCGGTTACTTCGTTGCCGTCGATAACAGTTGCGACGATTGGGATTACGCCGGAGCCACACGTTACCTGCTCGAGCTGTTCCACACACTGCGCGCCCACCACCCGAGGCTGTGCCTGATCTCCTCCGGCGAAGTCACCGTGACGATGGATCGCGCGCCCGGCGCGGGAGGACGGAACCAGCAATTCACCCTGGCCGCCGCCCTGGAACTGGCTCGGCACCCCGGCGAGCCTCTGACCGTGCTGAGCGCGGGAACCGACGGCATCGACGGCAATACGCGTGCCGCTGGCGCCATCGCCGATCCCACCACCGTGGCGCGCGCCCGTGCCTTTGGATTCGATCCAGAGAAGTCGTTGGCTGAATTTAACGCCTGTCCGCTCTTTACTTCTCTTGGCGATTCGGTGGTGACCGGCCCGACCGCCCACAATCTGCGCGACCTGCGGCTCCTGCTTTGCGGGGCGCCCGGAGGCCCACTCTCCCGCTGAGCAAGATTATCCGTGGGAGCATCGGAAAAGCCCGCAACCCGCATCCATTGGAGCGTCCGGAGAAGTGCAGCATGACGGGGGCTAAGCCAAAATGCCGGGTCCTTGTGATCGACGATGAACGCCTGATCGCCGATACCCTCACCGAGATCCTCACCCTGCACGGCCTGGACGCCACTCCCCTGTACAGCGGTGAAAGTGCTTTGGAGTGGATCGAATCCTACCGCCCCGATATCGTACTTAGCGATATCTCCATGCATCGCGTCGATGGAATCCAGGCCGCCGAGCGGATTCGGTCCCTCCACCCCGAATGCCGCGTCATCCTCTTTTCGGCCTCCGCGCAGAACGCCGCGAACCGCCGCAAGATCCGCGATCTGGGGTTCGAATACCTGGAGCGTCCGCTGCATCCCAAGGACCTGCTCGCGCGGGTGATGGGGAGCTTCGCGCCCACCAATCTCCGGGAGTTTCAAAAGCCTAAAGCCAGTTGAGTTCGGTGGACGACAAAGCAACCCTTATCGACGTACTCGCACCGAAACGCAAAAGGGACGCTTTCGCCCTATCGTCTCGACCTCTCCGCAAGATCTTTCAGATTGCACGAAACAATCCACCGTTATCCGACCGAGCAGGGAACAGATTCGTCTGAATCCCGCACGAGTCCAACCCGCTTCCCGCTGTTGCCCTTGGTTGATTCAAACGTGTGGAGTTCTGTGCTGTGGATCGAAGGGACTGCCGTGATTGCGAGATTCTGAGAGACTTCTACTGGCTCAAGGTGAACCGTTTCCTCTTGACGCTGAGGTCTTTTTCCCTGTCCCATGTGGGCGGATCTGGGACGGACCGCGACTCCCAGATCAGCAATGCCAAGGAAGAAGCGCTGCGCGCTCTGTGTGCGTTGGTGTCTCACCTCAAGGCGTGCTACTCACTGGAGCGCGAACGCGCGGCCTGAGTTGCTCATCTGGGGAACCCTTCCCGCTGCGTGAGTGGTCGCTTGTCTTGCCCCTCATTGCCTCGGTCTGCCAAACTGGCCTCAGTCATGGTTCTGCATTTTCTCATCCGCGGACGTGTGCAGGGCGTCGGTTTCCGCTGGTTCGTGCATCGAGAGGCCAGTGAACTTGAACTGCGCGGATGGGTACGCAACACTGAGGACGGAGATGTGGAGGTCGTTGCCTCCGGCACGCCCGATGACCTCTCTGAGTTGCGACGGAGCCTGCGCCAGGGACCCCGGGGCAGCCGCGTTGATAACGTCATTGAGCATCGTTTGGAGGAAGCCGAAGCCGCGAATCTCGACGCCTTCCGCATCGAGGGTGCTTGGTAGGGCGCAGAAGAGGGCCGGATCGCGAAACTCCGATCCCACGCCACTTATAATCGACTCATGCCCGAAACCCAGAAACCAGTGAACGTGGAAGCGCTGAAATCCCTGGTGCGCACCGTTCCCGATTTTCCCAAGCCCGGTATTCTCTTCTACGACATCACCACACTCCTCAAAGATAAAACCGGTTTCGCGCAGCTCATCGACGCGCTCGCCGCGCATTACATATCCCGCAAAATCGATCTCGTCCTCGGCATTGAAGCCCGCGGATTTATCTTCGGACCGGCGCTCGCCTATCGCCTGAACGCGGGCTTTGTTCCAGTGCGCAAGCCGCGCAAGCTGCCCGCTCCCGTAGCCCGAGTCACCTACGATCTCGAGTACGGCTCGGACACCCTCGAGATCCACCTCGACGCCATCCAGCCCGGCCAACGCGTCGTCCTGGTTGACGATCTGCTCGCTACCGGCGGCACCATGGAAGCCACCGTCAAGCTCGTGAAACAACTGGGCGGGGAGATCGCCGGCCTGGCTTTCGCGGTAGAACTCGACTTCCTCAAAGGACGCGATCGCTTCAACGAGTACGACGTCTTCAGCCTTCTCCACTACGACGAGTAGCCGCCAGCGGGCGCGCCCTGCTCGCAAGCCCCGACGCATGGACCAGGCAGCCCGACCCCCAGGCTGCCTTCGCTTCCTCTTCGCCGCCCCCTGCGCTATCCTGAACAGGCATGCCCCGCCGCCCCCCGAATCCGGAGGCATCTTCCCCCGTCAGACAGGCGCCTCCCAATGCGGTTCCGCCGCCCGACCCTTTCGCCAGCTTTCATCCCGTAACGGCGGAATGGTTCCGCGCCGTCTTCGATGCACCGACCGCACCGCAAAGGATGGGCTGGCCGGTCATTGCGCGCGGAGAGAGCGCCCTCATCCTCGCCCCCACCGGCACCGGGAAGACGCTGACCGCCTTTCTCTGGTGCCTCGACCGGCTCATGCTTCACCCTCCGCCCATCGATCACTACAAGGGCACGCGCATCCTGTACGTCTCCCCTCTCAAGGCATTGGCGGTCGACGTGGAACGCAACCTGCGCTCGCCTCTGGCGGGCATCGCCAATATGGCCCGCAAGCGTGAGGTCCCGTTCCGGGAGCCGACCGTCAGCGTTCGCACGGGTGATACCGCGCAGCGCGAGCGCGCTCGCTATCGCCGCGACCCAGCCGACATCCTCATCACCACTCCCGAGTCGCTCTACCTACTCCTCACCTCGCAGGTTGCGGAAGCCCTGCGCACCGTGGAAACCGTCATCATCGACGAGATCCACGCACTCGTTCCCACCAAGCGCGGCGCTCATCTGGCTCTGAGCCTCGAGCGTCTGGAAGCGCTCGTCAAGAAGCCGCTGCAGCGCATCGGGCTCTCCGCGACCCAGCGTCCGCTGGAAGAGGTGGCCCGGTTCCTCGGCGGAGTCGAATCCTTTACGGCACTCCCGGAGCTGCCCGCAGAACGTCTCGATCCCGTCCTGGAGAGCTCCCTCGCCGATCCGGGTTCCGATTCCTCCAGCCCGGCCTCACTCCACGCGGAGCCGCAGTATCGTCCCGTCACCATCGTCAACGCCAGCGCACGCAAGCAGCTCAAGCTGAGGATTGAGGTTCCGGTGGAAGACATGGCGCGCCTCAACGCCATCGACGAGATCCCCAGTGGCCCCGCTTCGCAAGCGCCGCGCCGCGTCTCCATCTGGAACGCGATCCACCCGCGCCTGCTGGAACTCATTCGCGAGCGCAACTCCACGATCCTTTTTGTCAATAGTCGCCAGGTCGCCGAGCGTCTCGCCGGCGCCCTCAACGATCTCGCCGGTGAGCCCGTTGCGCGCGCCCATCATGGCTCTCTGGCTGCGGCGCAGCGCAGTGTGATTGAAGAGCAGTTGAAGGCCGGTCACATCAAGGCTCTCTGCGCCACCTCGACGCTTGAGCTTGGCATTGACATGGGGGCGGTCGATCTCGTGATTCAGATCGAAGCTCCGCCCTCGGTCGCCGCCGGCATGCAGCGCATTGGCCGCGCCGGGCACCAGGTCGACGCCGTCAGCGAGGGCATTCTCTTTCCCAAGTACCGTGCCGACCTGGTTGCCTGTGCCGCCGTCACGCAGGCCATGCACGAAGGACACATCGAGGCCACAAGCTTTCTTCGCAATCCCCTCGACGTGCTCGCGCAGCAGCTTGTGGCGACCGTGGCCAACCCGCCGACGTCGTCCTCAGCTCGCACGCCCAGGCCGCGCAGGATCACATCTGGAGAGACGCTTCCTCCTGAAGCAAAGCCAGAGGTTTCAGTCGACGGGCTCTATGAACTTGTGCGCCGCGCCGCCCCCTTCGGAGGCCTCACCCGTTCCGCATTCGACGGCGTGCTCGACCTGCTCAGCGGCCGCTACCCCTCCGACGAGTTCGCCGAGCTGCGGCCGCGCCTCACCTGGGACCGCGTTCGCAATGTGGTCACCGCCCGCGAAGGCGCTGCTCATCTCGCCATCATGAACGCCGGCACCATCCCCGACCGCGGCATGTACGGCGTCTTCCTCGCCCACAGCGACGGCAAGGCCGTGCGCGTCGGCGAACTCGACGAGGAGATGGTCTTCGAGTCGCATCCCAACGAGACCTTCATTCTGGGCGCCTCCACCTGGCGCATTGTTGATATTACGCACGATCGTGTTCTCGTCGAGCCCGCTCCCGGTGAGCCCGGCAAAATGCCTTTTTGGAAAGGCGACGGCCCCGGGCGTCCCCTGGAGTTCGGCCGCCGCATTGGCGCCCTCGTTCGCGAGCTGCACGCACTGCCCAAACCCGCCGCGCTCACGCGGCTGGTTACTGAGCACGATCTCGACCCGAACGCGGCGGACAACCTGCTCCAGTTTCTCGCCGACCAGGAGGCCGCGACCGGCATCATTCCGGATGACCGGAACATCGTGATCGAGCGCTGCCGCGATGAGCTTGGCGACTGGCGCGTCTGCGTTCTCACGCCCTTTGGCAGCCGCATCCATATTCCCTGGGCCATGGCGGTCAGCGCGCGCATCCGCGCCGCGAACGGGCCGGAGGTCGAGACGCTGTGGGGCGACGATGGCTTTGTGCTGCGATTCCCTGATACCGACCAGCCCCCCGATCCCGATTGGTTTCTAGTGGAGTCCACCGAGGTCATGCAACTGGTGCTTCGGCAGCTGGGCTCAACGGCTCTGTTCGCAGGCCGCTTTCGTGAAGCCGCGGGGCGCGCGCTCCTGCTGCCGCGCCGGCGTCCAGATATGCGCTCTCCCCTGTGGCAGCTCCGCAAGCGGTCCTACGATCTGCTCAGCGTGGCCTCGCGTTATCCCTCCTTCCCGCTCCTGCTCGAGTCGTACCGCGAGTGCCTGCGCGACGTATTCGATATGCCCGCTCTCACGGAAACGCTGCGTGCCATCGAGCAGCGGCAGCTCCGCGTCCACACCGTCGAGACACGCAAGCCCTCTCCGTTCGCCTCCTCGCTGCTCTTCAGCTATGTCGCTAATTTTGTCTACGATGGCGATGCCCCCCTTGCGGAACGCCGCGCACAGGCCCTGACCATTGATCAGGACCAGCTTCGCGAAATCCTCGGCGAAGCCGACCTGCGCGAACTCCTCTCTTCTGACGCCATCGCCGAGGTAGAGGAGGTTGCGCAGTGTCTCGCGGAAAATTACCGGGCGCGCTCGGCGGACGGCATGCATGACCTCTGCCTCAAGTTGGGCGATCTCTCCCGCGAAGAGCTTGCGCGCCGCGTCAGCTCGCCTGATCTTCTCGGGGAAATCGAACGCCTTGTCCGCGCCCGCCGGCTGCTGGAACTGCGCATCGCTGGCGAGAAGCGCCTCATCGCCGCGGAGGACGCCGCTCGCTATCGCGATGCATTGGGCGTCCCACTGCCGCCGGGCATCGCCGCATCGCTTCTCGAACCGGTCGCGCATCCCGTTCTCGAGCTCATCCGCCGGTATGCGCGCACGCATGGCCCGTTCACTGTCAGGGATGCCGCCGATCGCTTCGCTCTCGACACGGCCGCCGTCGAGAAGGCGCTGAAGCAGCTTGCTGTCGATGGTCGTGTGCTCGAGGGAGGCTTTCGCCCTGCCGGTCTTCATCGCGAGTGGTGTGATGCCGAGATCCTGCGCCAGATTCGCCGCAAATCTCTCGCGCGCCTGCGCCGCGAGGTCGAGCCCGTCGAGCAGTATACGTTGGCCCGTTTTCTCACCCACTGGCAGGGCCTGTTGCAGCTGCGCCGCAGTGGGCCTGTCCACCTGGACGCGCTGCTCGATGCGATTGAAAGCCTGCAGGGCGCTCCCATCCCCGCATCGCTGCTGGAGTCTTCTATCCTCCCCGCTCGCATCAGCGGCTACGATCCCGCGGGCCTGGACACACTGATCGCGGCAGGCGAAGTAGCGTGGGCGGGAGTCGAGCCGCTGGGCGAACGCGACGGCCGCATCGCTCTCTACCTCACCGACAAGCTGTCCCTCCTCCTGCCCCAGCGGCAGATCCCCGAACCTCTAACGGAGCGCGAGGAGCGCCTGCTCTCCGTGCTTGAATCCACCGGGGCCAGCTTTTTTGATCCGCTTCATCAGGCGGTTGGCGGAGGCTACCCGGGTGAGACCATTGATGCGCTCTGGTCGCTCGTGTGGCGCGGCCTTGTCACCAACGATTCTCTGCACGCGCTGCGCGCTTACACGGCCCGTCCTGATACGCGACAGACCCGCCGTCCGCATCAGACGGGAGCGGTCTTCCGTTCGCGGCGCACCACGCCTCCCAACGCGCAGGGCCGCTGGTCGTTGCTGCACACGCGCAACGCCGACAATGGCCCCAGCGCTACCGAGCGCAGCCACGCACTTGCACAACAGCTTCTGAACCGCTACGGCATCCTCACGCGCGAAGCCGTCGCGGCGGAGAATATCCCCGGCGGCTTCAGTGCGGTCTACGACGTTCTCAAGGCACTTGAGGAAAGCGGACGCATTCGCCGCGGCTACTTCGTCGCCGGTCTTGGCGCAACGCAGTTCGCGCTGCCTGCCGCGGTCGATCTCTTGCGGCAGCTGCGCAATGCTCCTGCAGCGGAGAAGCCGGAGATCGTTCAACTCGCTGCCGCTGATCCCGCTAACCCGTACGGCTCCGTGCTGCGCTGGCCCGACCTGCCCGTAGCCGAGGAAGACTCCGAGTCTGCGCCCCGGGTCCTTACCCGGGCGGCTTATGCCGAGGTCATCCTGCGCAATGGGCAGCTCGTCGCCTGGTTGCGCCGCAACAATCCCAATCTGCTTGTCTTCCTTCCATCTGACGAGCCCGACCGCACGCATGCTGCCGAGGGGCTCGCTAGTTTTCTCAGCAACCGCGGGCAGGAGCGCATGCAGGTGGATCGTCATCACGGCGTGCTCATCACCACCATCAATGGCCAACCCGCCGCGGCCCACCCGATGGCGCACTTTCTCATGGATGCCGGGTTTCACGTCGGCCCCTTGGGACTGCACCTGCGCCGCGTCTCCATGCCATTCGGGTCGCGCGAGCCCGTGGCGGAATCGTCGAATTCGGAGTTGCAGTAACAGGTGCCTGAAGGCGATACCATCTTTCGCACGGCGCGCACCCTCAACCGCGCGCTCGCCGGCAAGCCGGTCACGGGCTTTCGCTCGACCTACCCGCTCCTCACGCGCTTCCATGACGACAACCCGCTCACCGGCCGCACCATCGAAAGCGTCGAGTCGCGGGGCAAATGGGTTCTCATCCACTTCTCCGGAGCGGCCACTCTCGTGACCCACATGCTGATGAATGGAAGCTGGCACATCTACAGGCCCGGCGAGCGCTGGCAGCGCCCCTCCTCGACCGCACGCATCGTTCTTGAGAGCCCGGACTTTGTTGCGGTGGCCTTCGACGTTCCCCTCGCCGAGATGCACAGCGCACGGTCGCTCGCTCGCGATCGCCGCATCCCTCAGCCCGCGGGCGACCTGCTCAACACCACCTTTGATACCGACGCCGCCATCGAACGCATCCTTGCCGAGCCGTCAGAAGAACTTGGCAACGTTCTACTGCGCCAGCGCGTGCTCGCCGGCATCGGCAACGTCTTCAAGTCCGAAGCCTGCTTTGCCGTGGGTCTCAACCCCTTCCGCAAAATTGGCACGCTCTCCCGCGATCAGATCGCCGCCGTTGTCGCGGTTGCTCAAAAGCAGCTCGCCTCGAACGTGCTCGAAGACTCGCCTGACACGATCGTCACCTATCGTGGGGTCGGCCGGCGCACCACCAATCAGGCCAATCCGTCTGCGAATCTTTGGGTCTACAACCGTACCGGTCAACCTTGTCGCAATTGCGGCGCGCTCATTCAGGCTCGGAAGCAAGGCCCCGACGCCCGCTTCACCTTCTGGTGTCCTCGCTGCCAGCCCATGCCCGGGGAAGAGATGATAGCCGGATGATTGCCGGGCAGATCCTTGCTCCGGAACGATGCGGAACTCCGCGCTGATCGAAGTCCCGCGCTTCAGCATGTTCCACACCCGGGCAGGTCTTCTCTTCCGACACCGCGATGGCGTGCTCCACAGCCTCCATGCGCGACCAGCAAGAAAGGGGCGAGACTTTGGGTCCCGCCCCTTCAGTGTTCAGCTGACTCCCGGAGAGCTAAATCTCAATTACCCGGCTTCGCACCCAACCCGAACATCTTCTGAAAGATATTCCGGTGATCCGGTGGATGATCGCACGTATCCGTCGGCGCTGTTCCGTCCAGAAAGGCCGCCGTATAGTCATCCGGGCAGGCACCATCAGCCAACAGATTCGTCACCTTGTCCAGGTTCACGATCTCCACGCCCTGCGGCGGCACAAACTCCTTGGTATCGGAGTACTGCGGCAGCTCGACCGCCTTCTTCATGAACTCCGCCCAGATCGGCGCTGCCGCGTCCGCACCCTGCAACTTGATGTCGGTGTAGTCGTCATTGCCCACCCACACAATGCAGAGAAGGTTGCTGGTGAAGCCGGCAAACCAGGCGTCGTGGCTCGTGCCGGTCTTGGCTGCGCCTGGTGCCCTGAATCCCCGGGCCCGCGCGGCCGCGGCCGTCCCGCCGTTCAGCACGGCTTCCATCATATTAGTCGTCAGGTACGCCACCCGAGGATCCAGCACCTGCTTTGAAGCCGGCGTGTAGTCGTTGATGATGTCCCCCGTAGCCGTGCGCACGCTCGCCACCATCCACGGATCCAGGTGCACCCCGCCATTGGCAAACACCGTGTACGCGCCGGCCATATCCAGCGGCGACGCATCATACGACCCGATCGCCACCGACGGTGTGCCGCGCGCGCTCTTCACGCCCGCCTCCCGCGCCAGCGCCGCCACCCGGTCGAACCCCACCATGGCCGCCAGGCTGATCGTCGCATTGTTGTCCGAACGCATCAGCGCATAGCGCGCGGTTACGTCGCCGTAGTACTCGCCCTTGAAGTTCTTGGGCGTGTACTCCTTATCGCCCACCTCGTAGGTCATCTGCTGGTCGTTGAGCATCGTCACCTGCGAGAAGAGCTTGTCCTGTCCCTCCAGCGGCGTCCCCTCCACCGCCGTCTGGAAGGCCGTGGCGAACACGAAGGGCTTGAAGATCGATCCCGTCGGACGATGCGCTACCGCGTGATTTACCTGCGACGTCCCATAGCTGCGCCCGCCCACCAGGGCCAGCACCTGCCCCGTATGCGGATTCAGCGCGACCAGTGCCACCTGCGGATACGTGATCGGCGGCGGCTCCGCTCCCTGCGCCTTGGCCGCCTTCACGCGTCGCGCATGCAGCCGCTCCACCTGCTCGTCCACCACGTGTACCGTGTTCTCCACCGCCGACGTCGCCAGCCGCTGCAGATCCGGATCGAGCGTCGTATAAATCCTCAGTCCTTCCAGGTTCGCGTCGCGCTCGCCAATCTTCTGCAGTAACTGATCGTGCACCAGGTCCACAAAATACGGAGCCTCGCTTGCATCCACGCTGGTCGTCGCCAGGTGCAGCGGTTCTTCTTTCGCACGCTCCGCCTGGTCCTTGGTGATCGCGCCCGTCTCCACCATCGAGTCCAGCACCAGGTTGCGCCGCTCAATCGCCCTGTCCGCATGGCGGAACGGCGTAAAGTAGTTGGGCCGCTGGATCATTCCCGCCAGTAGCGCGCTCTCCGCCAGATCCAGCTGCCGCACATCCTTCCCGAAGTACGCCTGCGCCGCCTCTCCAAATCCGTTGATCGCAAAACTGCCCCGCTGTCCCAGGTTGATCTGGTTGGCGTACAGCTCAAAGATCTGCTTCTTTGTGAACCGGTGTTCCAGCTGGAACGTGATCACGATCTCGATGATCTTGCGCTTGATCCGCTTCTCCGGAGTCAGGAAGAATCCGCGCGCCAGCTGCATCGTCAGCGTTGACCCGCCCTGCTGCTTCTGTCCCGTGAGCAGGTCCTTCAAGCCGGCCTGCGCCAGGCGGAAATAATTCACTCCGCTGTGCTCAAAGAACCGCCGGTCCTCAATCGCCAGCACCGCCTGCACCAGGTTCTGCGGAATCTCATCGTAGGTGATCAACCGCCGCTTGGTGCGATTCGCGTCTTCGCTCAAGCCGGTGATCAGTAGCGGCTCCAGCTCGTAGCTCGCCAGCGCCTCTCCGTGATCGTCGGTAATCGTGTTCACCACGCCGTCGCTCACGTGAATGGTCGCACCATCCTCCGCGTGATACGACTGCGGCCCGGGCCGTACCGCGATCGACTCCCCCGACGCGCGATACGTCCCCAGCGGCGACTCCTTCGCCGCTCCGGTCGTGGTGTAGCCGGCCTGGCGCAGCTCCTCGCCAATCAGCTTCACCGTCATCTTCTGCCCCGGGCGCACCTCCCGCGGCTCGGCGTAGATCTTGGCGGTGTTCTTGAACAGCGGCTGCTTCAACCGCGCATCCACCACGCCTTTGTACTTGAAGTAGTAGTAACCGCCGACTGTCAGCACCGTGATGCAGCCGATCGCAATCACAATCAACACGACCCGCAGCGCCAGCGCTCCCCAGGCACGCGTCCCGGTGGGCGTTTCGAATTTTACCTTTACTGCCATATCTCTCCTGTCGCGGCCTCTTAACTACCGGCCGCTTCCAGCAGACCCTCTTCGTCGATCCGTCTCTTCACCTGGTGCGCCACCTCAGTGAGCGGCACATCCATGCTCTGCGCCGTAGCGCGGCTCACCAGTTCCACAACGCCCCCGGCTGCCTTCTTGCCGACGTTGATGCGATACGGAATGCCCACCAGATCGGCGTCTTTAAATTTGACGCCGGCCCGCTCATCGCGGTCATCCAGCAGCACGTCCAGGCCAGCCGCGTCCAGCTCCGCCGCAATCTTCTCTCCGGTCTCCCGCAGCGCCGCATCGGCGACATTGGTCACCGTCACCACCACCGCGAAAGGCGCGATGCTCGCCGGCAGCCAGAATCCGTTCGCGTCATTCGACTGCTCCACCGCCGCCGTCAAGATGCGCTCAATTCCGATGCCGTAGCTGCCCATGATCGGCTTCACTTCCTTGCCGTTCGGATCCAGCACCGTCGCGCCCATCGATTCGGTGTACTTGTACCCCAGCTTGAAGATGTGCCCGACCTCCAGGGCCTTGCCCACCACCAGCTTGCCGCCGCAGCCGTCAGCCGGACACGCTTCGCCCTCGTTCACCGAGCGGATGTCGGCGCTCAGCGTCCACGTGAAATCGCGCCCCGGCACAACGTTGCGCACGTGATAATCCAGCTTGTTCGCGCCCGCGACCAGGTTCTTGCGCCCCTCGAGCGACTTGTCTACCACTACCGTCAGGCCCTCACCCAGCGCCTTGTCGTTGTGTTTCAATCCAACCGGCCCCAGGTATCCCGCCGGCCCGTTGAAGTACTGCTGCAGCTCTTCGGCCTGCATCGTGCGCAGCTCCGCGCCGCCCACCGCCCCCAGCAGCTTGGTCTCATTCACCTGGTGGTCGCCGCGCAAAAACGCCGCAACGCCGTGCCACGTATCCTTGCCATCCTTACCTGCTCCGCGCTTCAGCGCCATATACGCCACGCACTTGATATCGCTGGCCGGCGAGATCTTGAAGAACTCCGCCACATCGGCAATCGCCGCGCACCCCGGCGTGTGCACCAGCTCCGGCTTGCCGTCGCCGGTGGGCTCCATCTCCGTCACCGGCTCCAGCCGCGACGTCGCCTTCTCCAGGTTGGCCGCGTATCCGCACGACGGACAGCTCGCAATCAGATCCTCGCCGGCGTCGGTATACACCATGAACTCCTGCGACTGCGATCCGCCCATGGCCCCGGAATCGGCCTCGACGGCCACAAACTTCAACCCGCAGCGCGAGAAGATCCGCCGGTACGCCGCATCGTGCAGGTCGTAGCTCTTGTCCAGCCCAGCCTTATCCAGATCGAAGCTGTAGCTGTCTTTCATCAGGAACTGGCGCACGCGCAGCAATCCCCCCTTGGGCCGGGGCTCATCGCGGAACTTCGTCTGGATCTGGTACCAGATCTGCGGTAGCTGCTTATAGCTGCGCAGCTCGCTCCGGGCGATCACGGTCATGATCTCCTCGTGCGTCATGCCCAGGCACAGCTCCGCGCCCTTGCGGTCCTTCAGCCGGAACATGTTGTCGCCCATGCCCGTCCACCGGCCGCTCTCCGTCCAGGGCTCCTTGGGCAATATCGCCGGCAGAAAGAACTCCTGCCCGATCTGGTCCATCTCCTCCCGGACGATCGCCATGATCTTGTTCAGCGATCTCTGCCCCAGGAACAGGTAGTTGTAGATTCCCGCGCCCAGTTGCCGGATATACCCGGCTCGCAGCAGAAACTTGTGGCTGGCCACCTCGGCGTCCGACGGGGCCTCCCTCAGGGTAGGAACAAACAGCTTCGACCAACGATGCAATGCGCGCAATCTTTCCCGTTCGCCCAAGCTCCCAGCGGCAATCTCTCCCGCGGGCAGGCAATCTCTTGGGGGAACGCAAGGCAATGAAACGACAGATTCCATTCTAAATGTTCGTCCACTTGCCGCACCGGGCTCGGCGGCTCTGGTCCGTCCCAGCATTACCCAAGTTTGATAGGAACTGGCCACAGCGCTGCTCTCCGTTTCCAGCCCCGCGGCGGATATTCGTCCGTGAGGTGTCGTTGCAGGGCGTTCCGAAGCTACCGGCGCGCCCGCGGCCAGGCCTTGTCCGCAGGCTCCCGCTCCCGGCATTCCAAGGCAACTCGTTCTCTATGCCTCAGAACGCCCCGCGCCTTTAAGGAATGCAGCCCGCGTGCCAACATGCGAGCCACTGAAAAGAAAGAGCTTCTCGTGGATTTTTAGAAATAAACCGTGTCACCCCCGACACGGCCCGTCTACCGCCAGACACAGCCAGCGCGCGAGCGGGGACCCTGATCCCTATTCCCTCGTCGCTGCGTTTACTCCATTCCCGTGTTCTTCAAGATCAGCGCCTCAAACACCGCCCGCGGCAGAATCGCCCTCATCGCGAGCCCCATCCGCGCGTCCGTCCCGATCACGTACCGCAACCGCGGCCTCGGGGTCTCGAGGATCCGTACAATCAAATCGGCCACCATCTGCGGATCGGCCTTCTGCCGCTGCCCCTGCACCCGCGCGCGCCACTTCTCCACCCGCTTGGCGTTCGGCGACCGCGCATCGCTCATGCCCGCCGACAGCTTCGCGTTCCGCGTCCAGATATCGGTCTCGAACGCGCCCGGCTCCACGATTGCCACCTGGATCCCCGCGGACTTCACCTCGTACCGCAGACTCTCTGTCCAGCCCTCCAGCGCAAACTTGGCCGCGGCATAGCTGCCTATCCCGGGAAACCCCAGTCGGCCTGAGATCGACGACATCATCACCACGTGCCCGAACCCCTGCCGCCGCATGACCGGCAGCAGCGCCCGCGTCATCGCCGCCGCGCCCAAAAAATTCGTCTCCAATTGTTCCCGCAGCTCAGCGTCACTCGTGTCCTCGGCAAAACCCGGCAGCGCAAATCCCGCATTGTTCACCAGAGCATGCAGGGGCTCCGGCCCGGCCGCTACACGGTCTGCCACAGCTCGAATCTGCTCCGGCTGCGTGACGTCCAGCTTCACCAGTTCCAGCCGATCCCCAACGCCCGCCGCGCGCGCGGTCTCCTCCAGCTTCCCGCTGCGCCCCAGGTCCCGCATCGTCGCCAGCACGTGCCACCCCCGCCGCGCCAGCGCGACTGTGGTCAGCAGCCCAAACCCGCTCGAAGCGCCCGTAATCAGCGCGGTTCTGCCCTGTGCCATTGCCACTCCTTCCCCTTGATTACGCACACGCGGAATAGCCGGATTGCCCCACAACGCCTCTCATTAGCGGCCATCTGCTCACCGGTGCCTCAAGTCACATCCGCAAACGACAAGTCACGCTTACAGTCCAGCCAGACCAACTTTGCGAGCCTTCTCATGACCTCAACGGACCCAACCCTGGACCTGGTCCGCGCCCACACAGCCGACGCCGTGCTCGGAAGCATCTTCTTCTTCGTCGGCGCCACGGCTTGCTTCGTCGCGGCATTTCGCCATCGACGCGCCTCGCGCACCCTTCTCTGGTTCGGCGTCTTCATCGGCCTCTACGGCGCTCGCATGCTCGCCATTCTCGCGGAAACCCTGCATCTCTACCCGCATTCCGCATGGCCAATGCACGTCGAGGTGTTAGGTAACTACGTCCTCGTCGTACCCTCGCTTCTATTCTGGGCCGAACGAACCCGCGCATGGATCCAGAAGCTCTTCCTCCTTTTATCCGCTGTCGGCCTGGCCATCGCCGTCGCCGGTCTCATCACCTACATTGTCTGGGGCAAGCCCTACGCCTTCATTGGTTACAGCTTCCTTCTGGCGGTCGGCACCATGCTCCTTGTCGGACCTCTCCCCGCATTTCCTGGCCTCTTCCACAAGTACTTTCAGGTACAAAGCCTCGTGCTGCGCATCGTCATGCCGGCCATCGCGTTGCTGGTGCTCGTCATCAACGTGCTGCTCTTCTTCGGCCATCCCCCCAGCCGCTATATCGAACCGGTCGCCTTCGCCGTCTGGGTCTTCGCCATCGGGTGCGAGGCAGCCAAGAATACCTTCGACAACGAACGGCGACTCGTCTCCATCGAAGGTGAACTGGAAACTGCGCGCCAGATCCAGTCCTCGCTTCTGCCCGCGACCATTCCCCACGTTCATGGCCTGCGCATCGCCGCAAGCTATCAACCCATGTCCGCCGTCGCAGGCGACTACTACCAGTTCGTGCCCGTCGATCACCACCACCTCGGCGTCCTGGTCGCCGACGTCACCGGGCACGGTGTTCCCGCCGCCCTCATCGCCTCCATGATCAAGGTGGCCATGCAGTCCGCCGTCGCCGTCGCCTCCCAACCGGATCTGGTCATGCGTCAACTCAACCAGATCCTTACGCCCGAGCTCAGCGGCCGCCTTACTTCAGCAGCCTACCTCTGGCTCGACACCGAGCTGCACACCGCCCGCTACTCCGCCGCCGGCCACCCCGCGCTTCTTCATTGGAAGGCGGCCCGCCATCAGGTAGAGCACATCGAGAGCAACGGTCTCCTCTTGGGCATAGCCTCCGATCGCGACTATCCCGATCGTCAGCTCGCCTTCAATCCCGGCGACCGCTTCCTCCTCTACACCGATGGCCTCATCGAGCCCGAGAACGCGCAAGGCAAAACCTTCGGCGAGGACGCGCTCGACACCGTGCTCAAGCTGCGCCGCTCGCTGGCTGCCGCCGAGCTCTCCAGTGCGCTCCTCACCGCGCTTAGAAATTGGCAGCCCCCCAAGGCCGTCCAGCTGGACGACATCACCCTGATTGCGATCGATGTGGTCGAAGAGCCGCTACGCCTCACCCCAACCGGCCGCCACCTCAAAGCGCAGGAAGTCTCCTGATCGCCGCCGACTCCTGCGCCTCGCTCGCCAGCCACCAGGGTGTTATCCCGCAGACAGCGAAGCGGGCGAAGGGATCTGCCCTGAAAATGCCCTCCCTCAAATCAACTCCACTCCCCACAGATCGTGCAGATGGACCACGCCCTCCACCCGCCCGTCTCCATCCACAACCACAAGAGACGTAATCTTACGCTCCTCTAAGATGGCCAGCGCCCGCGCTGCCAGCTCACTCGCCGCAATGGTCTTTGGACTCGCGTTCATCGCCTCGCCCGCCGTCCTGCTCAGCGCCCCTCCGCCCTCGCGCTCCAGCAGCCGCCTCAGATCGCCGTCGCTGATCACCCCCCGCAAGCGCCCATCTTCCTGCACCGTGGTCATGCCCAGCTTCTTGGACGACATCTCGTAGATCACATCGGCCATCGAGGTCTTGGGCGCCACCACCGGGACCTCGATGCCGGCGTGCATCAGGTCGCGCACCTTCGCCAGCCGCTTGCCCAGCTTGCCCCCCGGATGCAGCTCCGCAAAATCCTCCGCCCTGAAGCCTTTCTTCAGACTCACCGCCACCGCCAGCGCATCCCCCAGCGC
Source organism: Acidobacteria bacterium AB60 (assembly GCA_008682415.1). Taxonomy (GTDB): domain Bacteria; phylum Acidobacteriota; class Terriglobia; order Terriglobales; family Acidobacteriaceae; genus Telmatobacter. The sequence goes on from VANK01000003.1 coordinate 141,113, forward strand.
CAGCATCGCGGTCGTCGACGCCGTCGGCGCCAGGTTCATCCCGCACGCCTCCCGCGCCACGCTGCAATCCAGCGCCACATCGCTCGCCGTCGCCAGCGTCGAATCCAGCTTGCAGCAAAAGCTGATTAGCGCATCGCCCTTGCGCTTCAGCGTAGCCAGCAGCCGCAGAATCTCCTCTGTCTCCCCGCTCGCCGACAGCGCAACAACCACATCGCCCGGCATCAGCACGCCCACATCCCCATGAACCGCCTCCGCCGGATGCAGAAACAGCGCCGGCGACCCCGTCGAACTGAGCGTCGCAGCGATCTTCTGCGCGATAATTCCGCTCTTGCCCATCCCCGTCACCACCACGCGCCCGTTGCTCTCGCCGCAGCGCAGCACCAGCTCCACCGCGCGCTCGAACGCCCCCGCCATCGCGCCGTCCAGACGCGCCGCCAACTCTTCCAGCGCCGCTGCCTCCATGCGCACCAGCGCCGCCGGCGTCAGGCCCCCTCCAGATTCGTTATCCTCTTGAGCGTTCATTGGTTACCCATGCTACCAGTTTTGCCGCTGTCCACTGTCCGCTGTTCACTGTCCAATGCTTTCGTACAATAGAGAGAGCGAGGTCGACCCGCTTGAAGCGCAACACCTTTGTCCTGTTCGTCACCCTCTTCGTCCTGGCGGCCTTCGCCTGGGCCGGATGGGCCAACTACGAGTACCGCAAACAAGCCGCCGAGAAGATGCTGGCCGCCTCCGGACACGCCGAGCTCGTCGCCGCCGGCTCCTCCGACGATGGCATGAATGCCTCCCCCCTCGTCGGCAAGCCCGCCCCCGCCTTTACCCTTGAAGACCTCAAGGGCAACAAGGTGTCGCTCGCCAGCTACAAAGGCAAGGCCGTCCTCATCAACTTCTGGGCCACCTGGTGCGGACCCTGCAAGCTCGAAACCCCCTGGATCGTGCAGCTCCGCAATCAGTACGCCGGCCAGGGCTTTGAGGTCCTCGGCATCGACTCCGAAGGCGACGACCTGCCCGCCGACGACAAGGCCGGCCTCGCCAAGCAAAAAACCGCCGTCGCCGACTTCGTCCAGCAGGAGCACATGCCCTACCCCGTCCTCCTCGGCGGCGACAGCCTCGAAAAACCCTACGGTGGCCTCGATGCCATGCCCACCACCTTCTACGTCGACCGCAACGGCACCATCGTCGCCGCGCAGATGGGCATCAGCTCCAAAGCAGACATGGAAGCCAAGATCCGCAAGATCCTCGGAGCAGGGAAGTGAAGCCCGTCATCGCAAGCGTGCTCCTCGCCCTGACCGGCTCCCTCGCCACGGCCCAGTTCTCCTCGGAGAAACCCGACCAGTCCACCAGCAAGCTCGGCGCCGTCGACTACCTCTACCCCGAGCAGGTCACGCTCGCCGCCGGCAAGCCCAGCCCCGTCGCCCTTCACTTCCGCATCGAGCCCGGCTTCCACATCAACTCCCACGCCCCCAAGGACGAGTTCCTCATCCCCACCGCCCTCTCCATTCCTGAGGACTCCGGCGTTCGCCTCGATGCCGCCACCTACCCGCCCGGCGCCGACTTCTTCCTTCCCGCCGATCCCGACACCAAGCTCAGCGTCTACACCGGCGAGTTCACCATCCAGGCCAAGCTCATCGCCGAACCCGGCGACCACCTCGTCAAGGCCAAACTCCGCTACCAGGCCTGCGACAAAACCGCCTGCATGCCGCCCAGAACCATCACCGTCCCCATCGACATCACCGGCAAATAGCTTCGAGCCTCACGCCATCGCCGCCACCACCTCCGCCGTGCTCACCGCCAGCACCTCGCCCGTCTGCGCCAGCGTCTTCAGCGACCGCTCCTTGAGCTCCGCCTCCTTCGACCCGCACGCATCGGTCACCACCACCGGAATATAGTTCCGATCCAGCGCATGCCGCACCGTCGGCTCAATCCCCACCTCCATCGCGATTCCCGCAATAACAAACGCATCCAGGTGCGCATCTCTCATCGCGATATCCAGGAACGTGCCCTCAAACGCTGACATCGTGATCTTGTCGATCATCACCTCGTCGGCGCGCGGCGCAAGCTCCGGCACAATCTGCCATGCATCGCTGCCATACGTGATCATCGGCCGCAGCTGCAACGGGTCCTCCTGCCGCTGCCAGATCATCGACCGCCGCAGTTGTCCCACCCCCGCCGCGCGATGCGGAAGAAACATATGCCGCGCGAAAAAGATCCGGAACCCCCGCGCCCGCGCCGCCTGCAATAGCTCCTGGCAATGGCGCAGCACCTGCTGTCCTTCGCCAATCTGCGGCACAATGCCCGCCTGCATGTCATAGAGAATCACCGCGCAGCGCCGCGGATCGCACACCTCCGCAAGCGACTGTGGAACACTCAACCCGAACGCCTCAATCACGCATAACCTCCGCATCGTCGATCATACGAGACCCGCGCATCGGGATCGTCACCACGCGCTCAGCCCCACACCGCGCGCGCCACCTCTGCTACCAGTTGCAGCTTCGCCCACTGCTGCTCCTCGGTCAGCAGGTTCCCCTCCATCGTCGACGCAAATCCGCACTGCGGGCTCACCGCCAGCTGCTCCAGCGGAAGCACCTTCGCCGCTGCCTCGATCCGCCGCAGCACCTCGTCCTTCCGCTCCAGCTCCGGACGCTTGCTGCTGATCAGCCCCAGCACCACCACCTTGCCCTTGGGCACGAACCGCAGCGGCTCAAACGTTCCTGACCGCTCGTCATCGTACTCCAGCAGAAAACGATCCACCGCCAGCTCATGGAACAGCCGCTCCGCAATAGCGTCGTACCCACCCTGCGCGTACCAGTGGCTGCGATTATTGCCACGGCACAGGTGGATCGCCAGCGTCACGCCCGCACCCCGTCCCGCGGCAAAGCAGGTGTTGTCGGCATTCAACGACGCCGTCAGCATCTGCGCCGGATCCACGCGCAGCTCCTGCTTCATCCACTCCGTCCACTTCGCGTCCAGGTAGTAGCTGTAGCGCGGCGCATCAATCTGCAGATACGAGATACCGCTCTTCGCTGTGGTCCGTATGTCCTCGGCCATAATCTGCGTCACCGCGTCCAGCAGCGCATACGGATCGTGATACACCCGGTCGGTGATGCCGTATTTGAATGAGATCGCCGGAAACTGCGTGGCGCTCGGCATCGTGATCTTGATCGGTCCCGGCGCATGCTCGCGCAGAAACGGAAGCTCGCGGCCCGTCAGCGGCTGCCGCTGCTTCAACCGCGCGGTCACGATTCCGTTGATGCTGCTTACCGCCGGCGTCGTGCTGCCGCCCTTCTTTTCATCGCTCCACGCTCGCGTCACGGCATCCCCAAAGTCGAACCCCTCCACCGCGTCGGTAAAGTCGCTCATGAAGTTGGTGCGCCGCAACTCCCCATCGGTAAAAACGTCCAGTCCGATCTCCTTCTGGCGCGCCAGAACCCGTTCGATATGCCGGTTCTCGAGCGCCTGCAGATCCTCGCTCGCAGAGCCGCCGCGCCGCGCCTCCAGCAGTTCTGCCGGCCGCAGGAAACTCCCTACATGGTCGGCCCGGTAGATCGTAGCCATACTCTCCCTCTCCTTCCGCATCCTCACAGGAATCGCTCTTTGAACTCACATCAACACATGACGCAGCGCCTGTGCGCCCTCCTGCAGCGCCGGCAGGCAACGCGTCATCAGCGTCATCCGATCCACGCGCGCCGCATGCGTACCAACATTGATCGCGGCCACCACCTGGCTGCTGCGCGTTCGCACCGGCACCGCGATCGACCGCAGCCCCGCCTCCAGTTCCTCATCCACCACCGCGTATCCGTCTCGGCGCACCTGCTGGATGGCCTTCCTCAATTGCGGTATGCGCGTCACGGTCTTCGCCGTGTACGCCTTGGGCTTCAATTCTCGCAGGTACTTCTCCAGCCGGTCATCGGGAAGCGCGGCCAGCAGCACCCGGCCCATCGATGTGCAATATGCCGGCAGCCGGCTGCCCACCGAGAGACCTGCGGCCAGGATCCGGCTCGCCGCCGACCGCGCCACGTACACAATCTCATCGCCATCCAGCATGCTCATCGACGACGACTCATGCAGCTGTTCCGCAATCCTCTCCAGCACCGGCCGCGCTGACTCCACCACCGATGAGGACGAGAGGAACGAGAACCCCAGCCGCAGCACCTGTGTCCGCAGCCGGTACACCTGCCGCGACCGCTCTACGTATCCCAGCTGTTCAAGGGTCAGCAGGATGCGCCGGATCGCCGCGCGCGAGATTCCCGTGTCATGCCCGATCTCCACAATGCTGCGCCCCTCGGCATGGTTCTCGAAGCTCTCCACCACCCGCAGCCCGCGCGCCAGCGACAGCATGAAGTCGGGATTTCCGGCGTGTGCCTCAAACCCGTCGCGGCTGACTGATGTGGCGGAGTTCGTCACGGGTTGGGAGCGCCGTGCAGGCATGCGCGATTATCGCACAGGTTGTACAGAATCGGTGCCATGGGCCATAATCTCGTCCATCCCGGAAGGAGCCCGCATGGCGGAGTGGACAACCCTGGCCGAAGCCGTCAAGGCCCACGTCCACGATGGGCAAACCATTGCCATGGAGGGATTCACTCACCTCATTCCCTTCGCCGCCGGCCACGAGATCATTCGCCAGCGCCGCCGCAACCTGTCGCTTATCCGCATGACTCCCGACCTGATCTACGATCAGCTCATCGGCGCAGGTTGTGCGGCCCGCATGACGTTCTCCTGGGGCGGCAATCCCGGCGTGGGCTCGCTCCACCGCTTTCGCGATGCGGTCGAGAACGGCTGGCCCGCCCCTCTCGCCATTGAAGAGCGCAGTCACAGCGACCTCGCCAACGCCTACGTGGCGGGCGCTGCCAACCTCCCCTTCGCCGTTCTCCGCGGATACACGGGGTCCGACTTCGCGCGCGTCAACGACCGCATTCGCAGCATCACCTGCCCCTTCACCGGCGAGGTGCTCGCAGCCACTCCCGCCGTCCGGCCTGACGTCGCCATCATCCACGCCCAGAAAGCCGACTTCAAAGGGAATGTCCTGCTGTGGGGTATCCTCGGCGTGCAGAAGGAAGCCGTGCTCGCCGCCAAAACTGCCATCGTCACCGTGGAGGAGCGCGTGCCTTCCCTCGAAGCGCCTCCAAACGCCTGCGTGCTTCCCTCGTGGGTCGTTACGGCCGTCTGCGAGGTGCCGCGCGGCGCCACGCCCTCCTATGCGCACGGGTACTACGACCGCGACAACCTCTTCTATCAGGCCTGGGACGAGGTCTCGCGTGACCGCGGCCGCTTCGCGGCCTGGCTGGACCGCTACATCTACGCCACCTCCGATTTCGCCGACTACCGGAAACTCCAATCCGATCTCCGCGCTCAGGCGGTGTCCTCATGAGCCAGGCCTGCACCTCGGAGGAGACCATGACCGTCGCGGCCGCGCGCATGCTGCGCGACGGGGCCGTCTGCTTCGTCGGCATCGGCCTGCCCTCCACGGCCGCCAACCTTGCCCGCCTCACCCACGCGCCCAATGCCGTGCTGGTCTATGAGTCCGGGCCCATCGGCGCCAAGCCTTCAGTGCTTCCGCTCTCCATCGGCGATGGCAACCTTGCTGAAACCGCGGACACGGTCGTGTCCACCCCGGAGATCTTCCGCTACTGGCTGCAGGGAGGGCGTATCGACGTTGGCTTTCTCGGCGCCGCTCAACTCGATCGCTTCGCCAACATCAACACGACTGTAGTGGGCCCGTACCACAATCCCAAGGTCCGTCTTCCCGGGGCCGGGGGTGCCCCGGAGATCAGCTCGTCGGCCGGCGAAGTTCTGGTCATCGTCAAGCACTCCCGGCGCACCCTCGTCGAGAAACTCGACTTCATCACCTCCGTCGGCTTTCTCACCGGCGGTGGCGCGCGCGAACGCGCCGGCCTGCTGGGCAAGGGCCCCGTGGCCGTGATTACCGACCTGTGCATCCTGCGCCCGCACCCCGTCACCCGCGAACTGCAGGTTGCCGCCATCCATCCCGGTGTCGCGCGCGATACCATCGTCGACGCAACCGGCTGGCCCATTCAGTTCTCCGATGATTGCGGCGAGACCCAAGCGCCCACCATCAACGAGCTCGAGGTGCTTCGCGAGCTCCTCGCCCGCACCGCCGCCGCCCACGGCGTCTCCGGAGAGGCCGCATGAGACGCGTCTTCCTTTGCGATGCGGTGCGCACCCCCATCGGCCGCTACGGCGGCGCCCTCGCTTCCGTGCGCGCAGACGACCTGGCGGCTATTCCCCTTCGCGAGCTGATGCGCCGCAATCCGCAGGTCGACTGGGCCGCCGTCGATGACGTCTTCCTCGGCTGCGCCAACCAGGCCGGCGAAGACAATCGCAACATCGCGCGCATGGCGCTGCTTCTCGCCGGTTTGCCCGAGACCGTCCCCGGTGCCACCCTCAATCGGCTGTGCGGCTCAGGCATGGATGCCGTCGGAACTGCGGCCCGCGCCATTGCTTGTGGTGAATCCGACCTCGTCCTCGCCGGCGGCGTCGAATCCATGTCCCGTGCCCCCTTCGTGATGGGCAAGGCCGAGACCGCCTTCCAGCGCAGCGTGGAGATCTACGACACCACCCTCGGATGGCGCTTCGTAAACCCGCGCATGAGCCACCTCTACGGCACCGACTCCATGCCCGAAACCGGCGAGAACGTCGCCCGCGAATGCTCCATCGAGCGCGCCGCCCAGGATGCCTTCGCCCTCCGCAGCCAGCAGCGCGCTGCCCGCGCCGCCAGCGACGGCTTCTTCGCGGCCGAGATCGTCCCCGTCGAGATCGCAGGCAAGAGCGGCAGTACCATCATTGACCGCGACGAGCACCCGCGGCCCGATACAACGGCCGAGAAACTCGCCGCCCTCAAGCCTCTCTTTCCCGGCGGCACCGTCACTGCAGGCAACGCCTCCGGCGTCAACGATGGCGCAGCAGCCATGATTCTCGCCTCTTCCGAAGCCGTCGCCCGCTATCAGCTCAAGCCGCGCGCGCACATCCTCGGCATGGCCACCGCCGGTGTTGCTCCCCGCGTCATGGGCATCGGTCCTGTGCCTGCCACCCAAAAACTGCTTGCACGTATCAAGCTGCGTCTCGCCGACTTTGATTGGATCCAGCTCAACGAAGCCTTCGCCAGCCAGTCGCTCGCGTGTCTGCGGCAGCTGGGCCTTCCCGACGACGCGGAGCACGTCAATCACACCAGCGGCGCCATCGCGCTCGGCCATCCCCTGGGCATGAGTGGAGCCCGCCTGGTGATGACCGCCGCGCACCACCTCGAACACTTCGGCGGGAAGCTCGCCCTCGCAACCATGTGCATCGGCGTCGGGCAGGGCATCGCCCTCGCTCTCGAGCAGGCCTGAGGAGGAACAGTGAGCGATCTGCCGACCGTCGAACTGCCCCTGCCCGGCACGCAGCCCGAGTACCACTACCCGCCCTACGTCTCCACCATCGCGCGTTCCCCGCGCCAGCCCCTGCTTCCGCTTCCCCTCACGCGGACGGAAACTACCGGCCCCGTCTTCCGTCCCAACCTGCTCCGCGTCGGCGACAGCGACCTCACCGCCCAGCATGCCGCCCCGCCCCTGGGCGAGCGCATCTACGTCCACGGCCGCGTGCTCGATGAAGACGGTCGTCCCGTTCGCAACGCGCTCGTCGAGATCTGGCAGGCCAACTCCGCCGGCCGCTATCGCCACAAGGTCGACACCTACAACGCTCCGCTCGATCCCAACTTCACTGGTGAAGGCCGCACCCTCACCGACGACAACGGCTACTACTGCTTCAAGACCATCAAGCCTGGTCCTTACCCGTGGGGCAATCACCATAACGCCTGGCGGCCTTCCCACATCCACTTCTCCCTCTTCGGCGCAGGCATCCTCTCGCGTCTGGTGACGCAGATGTACTTCCCTGGCGACCCGCTCCAGCCCCTCGATCCCATCTTCAACAGCATCCCCGATCCGGACGCGCGCCAACGCCTCGTTTCGAAGCTGGACATGCAGCGCGCCGAAGACAGCTACGCCCTCGCCTACGCGTTTGACATCGTCCTGCGCGGCTCTCATGACACACCCTTCGAGGAGAACCATCGATGAGCGCGCCATCAAAATGGATTCCCGCAAGCTCGCAGACCGTCGGCCCCTACTTCCGCATCGGCTTGGAGTACCTGCTCGACCGCCCCGCCCTCAGCGCCTCCGAAGCCCTCCTCGTGCGCGGCAAAGTACTCGACCGCGACCTCGCCCCCGTCTCCGATGCCATGCTGGAATTCTGGTCGCCGGCCTGCCCCGCCGCCTCCTCCTCCGACGCGGTCCCTTCCGGCTTTCTCCGCGTCGGCACCGATGACGACGGCGCATTCACCGCCGCGCTCCCCCGTCCGCAGCCGCATCCTGAACAGAACGGCATCCAGCAGGCCCCACACTTCCTGGTCCTTGTCTTCGCCCGTGGCCTCCTGCGCCACCTCATCACCCGCATCTACTTCGAGGACGAGCCCGCCAACGCCACCGATCCGGTCCTGCAATCCATACCCGCGGCCCGCCGCCAAACCCTCATCGCCCAACACCGCGACGGCGCCTATTCTTGGAACGTGCATCTCCAGGGCCCCGAAGAGACCGTATTCTTTGCCTGGTGAAAGAGCCTGCCCATGTCTGACGGCCTCAACTCGTTCCTGTTCTCCACGCCCGCCATGTCGCGCGTCTTCTCCGACGACGCACATCTGCGCGCCCTCCTGCGCTTCGAGCACGCGCTCGCGCAGGCCCTCGAGAACACCGGCCTCGCCGTTCCCGGCGCCTCGCAGGAACTGTCTCTCTTCCTCGACCCATCCTTTCTCGACCTCCCGTCCCTTCAACGCGAAGCCGCCGACGCCGGCAACATCGTCATCCCGCTCCTGCGCCAACTCACCGCCGCCGTCAGCGCCCGCAACGAACCCGCCTCCCGCGCCATCCACCGCGGCGCCACCAGCCAGGACGTCCTCGATACCGCCCTCATCCTGCAGATCGCCGAAGCCCTGCCCCTCCTCGAAACCGCCCTTGCCGCCCTCGACGCCGCCCTCGTCGCCCAAACCCGCGCCCACGCCGACACCCTGCTCTCCGGCCGAACCTGGCTGCAGCCCGGCCCCCCCGTCACCCTCGGCCTCAAACTCGCCGGCATCCTCGCCGCCCTTCGTCGCGACCGCGATCGTCTCCGCGCCGCATCCCAACGCGCCCTCGTCCTGCAATTCGGAGGCGCCGTCGGCACCCGCGCTTCCCTCGGTGACGCCGCCCCCGCCGTCTCCCGCGAACTCGCCCGCATCCTCCATCTCCGCGAACCCGAACTCCCCTGGCACACGCACCGCGATCGCCTCGTCGAACTCGTGCAGCTCCTCGCCCTCCTCACCGGCTCGCTCGCCAAGTTCGCCCGCGACATCGCCCTCCTCATGCAACCGGAAGTCGCCGAAGCCTCCGAAGCAACCAGCCCCGCCCGCGGCGGCTCCTCCACCATGCCCCACAAGCACAACCCCGTCGCCTGTGCCGCGATCCTCGCCATCCACACCCGCATGCCCGCCCTCGCCGCAACCATGCTCCACGCCATGCCGCAGGAGCACGAGCGCGCACTCGGCCTCTGGCAGGCGGAGTGGCAAACCGTACCCGAAGCCTTTCGCCTCGCCGCTGCCGCCCTCGCCTACGCAACCGACATCGCGACGCACCTCCACGTCGACCCCGACCGCATGCGTGCCAACCTCGATGCGCTCCTCGGCCTCAACCTGTCTGAAGCCGTCAGCACCGCCCTCGCGGACAATATCGGCCGCGCCGCCGCCCACGATCTCCTCCGCCGCGCTGCCGCCCGCGCGCAGCACGCCAAGCTTCCCCTGGCCGACGTGCTCAAGCAACTTCCTGAAGTCACGCAGCACCTCAGCCCCAGCGAGATCGATCGCCTCCTTGACCCGCGCCATTATCTCGGCAGCACCCAGCGCTTCATCGCCGCTGTTCTTCGAGAGGATCATGACTCCGCTCAGCGTTGAACTGCGCCTGCACCACGTCCTGAGCGGCCGCCCCGGCCGCGATCTCCTCGTGCTCAGTCATTCGTTCGGCGCCAGCATGCGCCTGTGGGACAACGTCCTCCCCGCGCTCGAAGCCGAGTATCGCGTCCTCCGCTACGACATGCGCGGTCACGGCGCCAGCAGCGCGCCCGCGGCCCCATGCACCGTTCACGATCTCGCCGGCGACGTCCTCGGCTTGCTCGACTCCATCCACGTCGAACACGCGCTCTTCTGCGGCCTCTCCATCGGCGGCCTCATCGGCATGACCCTCGCTCTCCACGCGCCGCACCGACTCAACGCCCTTGTCCTCGCCAACACCGCGGCCCGCATCGGCACGCCGCAAATGTGGGACGAACGCATCGCCCTCGTACACCAAGCCGGATTAGCCCCGCTCATCCCATCCGCGCTCGAACGGGGATTCACCGCCGCCTATCGCCGCGATCACAATCACGAGATGCAGCGCGCGCAGCAGATGATCGCCGCCACCAGCGTCGAAGGATACTGTGCCGGCTGCGCGGTCCTGCGCGACACTGATCTTCGCGAACGCATTTCGGCCATCCAGGTCCCCACGCTCGTCATCGCAGGCGCGCACGATCCCGTCACCACACCCTCCGACGGCCAGCAGTTGGCGGCCGCCGTGCGCGGCTCTCGCTACGTGGAGCTACCCGCCGCTCATCTCTCCGCGTGGGAGCGGCCCCAGGACTTCGCGCGCGCAATACTCGACTTTTGCCCGTCCGAAAGGAGCAACCATGGATGAGCGGGAGCGTCACGCAACAGGAATGACAACGCGCCGCGCCGTTCTCGGCGACGAACACGTGGCTCGCGCAGAATCCGCGAAGACCGCTTTCGATGCGGACTTCCAGGACCTCATCACGCGCTACGCCTGGGGCGAGATCTGGACACGGCCCGGCCTGCCCCGGCCCACGCGCAGCCTTATCACCCTCGCCCTCATGGTCGCGCTCAATCGCCCGGAAGAACTGCGTCTGCATCTGCGCGCCGCCCTGGCCAACGGCGTCACCCAGGCCGAAATCAGTGAGCTCCTGCTGCATTGCGCCGTCTACTGCGGCCTCCCCGCGGCCAACGCCGCCTTTCACCTCGCCAAAGAAATCTTCGCCGCCGCGCCCGGGGAGCGCTAGCCCTGCATGCCGCGCGGTTACACACAGGTCGGCATCATCGGCGCGGGTCCCGCCGGCCTCATGCTCTCGCACCTGCTCCATCTTCACGGCATCCACTCCATCGTCCTTGAGGCGCGTTCGCGCTCCTATTGCGAAGAGCGCGTCCGCGCCGGCGTTCTCGAGCACACCAGCGTCGACCTGCTCCAGCAGGCCGGCGTCGCCCATCGACTCCAGCGCGAAGGCCTCCGTCACCAGGGCATCGAGATCGGCGTCGATGGCATGCGTCATCGCATCCCCTTCCTGGAGTGCACCGGCAAGTGCGTCACCGTCTACGGCCAGCGGGAGGTCGTCAAAGACCTCATCGCGCGCCGGCTCGACGACGGCGGCGATCTGCGCTTCGAATGCGGCGATGTCTCGCTGCACCACCTTGAAGACGAGCAGCCCCTCATCCGCATCCATAAGAACGATGCCATAGAAGAAATCCGCTGCGACTTCCTCGCCGGCTGCGACGGCTTCCACGGCATCTCCCGCGCCTCCATCCCGGCGCAGGCCATCGCTCTTTACGAACGCACCTATCCCTTCGCCTGGCTCGGCATCCTCGCGGAGGCGCCGCCCTCGCGCGAAGAGCTCCTTTACATGCATCACGAGCGCGGCTTCGCTCTCTACAGCATGCGCTCACCACGCATCACGCGCCTCTATCTGCAATGCCGCCCTGACGAAGATATCCGCGACTGGAGCGACGACCGCATCTGGTCGGAGCTCCACGCGCGCCTCGCCTGCGCCGACGGCTGGCATCCCACCCCAGGCCCCATCCTCCAGAAGAGCATCACCGGCATGCGCAGCTTTGTGGTCGAGCCTCTCCAGTACGGCCGCCTCTTCCTCGCCGGCGACGCCGCGCACATCGTGCCGCCCACCGGCGCCAAGGGCATGAACCTCGCCCTGGCCGACGTCCACTACCTGGGCCTCGCCCTCCATGCCTTCTATCGCCGCGGCGACGAAGCAGCTCTGCGCTCCTACTCGCAAACCTGTTTGCAGCGCATCTGGAAGGCGCAGCGCTTCTCCTGGTGGATGACCTCGCTCCTCCACCGCTTCCCTGAGGACTCTCCCTTTGATCGCAAGCGGCAGCGCGCCGAACTTGCTTACCTCGCTGCATCGCGTGCGGCTGCAACCTCGCTTGCCGAAAACTACGTCGGGCTTCCGCTCGACCCCATCTAGATCGCTCGCGCTACACTCCAAGCGCGCTCTGAAAGGAACAGCACATGCCCAGCTATGAAGGTCGATGGTCTACCGTTCGGGTCGAGGTTGAGGAAGGCCTCGCCTGGGTCATCTTCAATCGCCCGGAGAAGCGCAACGCCATGAGCCCCACCCTCAATCGCGAGATGCGCGACGTGCTCGAAACCCTCGAGCTCGACGAAGACGTCCGCGTGCTGATCCTCACCGGCGCCGGAGAATCGTGGACCGCCGGCATGGACCTCAAGGAATACTTCCGCGAGATCGACCAGGCCCCCGAGATCGTTCAGGAACGCGTGCGCCGCGATGCCTCCACGTGGCAATGGAAACTCCTCCGCTTCTACGCCAAGCCCACCATCGCCATGGTCAACGGCTGGTGCTTCGGCGGAGGCTTCTCCCCGCTCGTCGCCTGCGACCTCGCCATCGCCGCGGAGACTGCGGTCTTCGGCCTCTCGGAGATCAACTGGGGCATCCCTCCCGGCAACCTCGTCAGCAAGGCCCTCGCTGACACCATCGGCCAACGCAAGGCCCTCGAGTACATCATGACCGGCGAAACCTTCACCGGCCGTCAGGCTGCGGAGATGGGACTCGTCAACCGCGCCGTGCCGCTTGAAAATCTGCGCGAAGAAACCATCGTCCTGGCCCGCAAGCTCGCCGCCAAAAACTCCGTCGTGCTGCGCGCCGCCAAGCACGGCTTCAAGCGCTGCCGCGAGCTCACCTGGGAACAAAGCGAAGACTACCTCTACGCCAAGCTCGATCAGGCGCAGCTTCGCGATCCCGAACACGGCCGCGAAAAAGGCCTCAAGCAATTCCTCGATGAAAAGAGCATCAAGCCCGGGCTGGAAAGCTATCGCCGCTGAGGATGTGCATGGAACCCGCTCTCATCAACTCGGAGAAGACGCACGCAGGCACCGGAGCCGATCTCGACCGTCTTCTGCGTCCGCGCTCCATCGCCCTCGTCGGCGCATCGTCCACCGCCGGCTCCCTCGCGGACTGCGTCCTCACCAACCTTGAAGATGCCGGTTTCCCCGGTGAGCTGCACCTCGTCAATCCCAAGCGGCCCGTCATCCACGGCCGCCAGTGTCTTGGCTCCATTGACGAGCTGCCCTCCGGCGTCGACTGCGCCGTGCTCGCCATCCCCGGCGCCGCCGTTCTTGACGCGGTTCGCGCCTGCGCCGCCAAAGCCGTCGGCAGCGTCATCGTCTTCTCCGCCGGATTCGCAGAGAGCGGCGAAGCCGGCGCCGCCGCCCAGGCCGAGCTCGCAAGCATCGCCCGTCAGCACGGCATGCTGCTCAACGGGCCCAACTGCCTCGGCATCGTCAACTATCTCCACGGCGTCCCCATCACCTTCGTCATGACGCCGCCCCAGCCCGCGCCCGCCATTCCCGGCGCCGCCATCCTCTCCCAAAGCGGAGCCCTCGCCGCGGTCATCGCCGTCAACATGCGGCACCACCACATCCCCCTCACCTATTCCGTCTCTACCGGCAACGAGGCGGTCCTCGGCGTCGAAGACCTGCTCGAGTCCCTCCTCGGCAACTCGCAAACCCGCGTCTTCACCCTCGTGGTCGAGCAGTTCCGGCAGCCGCAACGGTTTCTTGATCTCGCCCGCCGCGCCGCGCAGGCCGGCCAGCACATCGTTCTGCTCCACCCCGGCCGCAGCAAAGCCGCGCGCGCCTCCGCTGCAACCCACACCGGCGCCATCGCCGGCGACTATGACGTCATGCGCACACTCGTCACCCACGCGGGCGTCTTCCTCGTCGAGAGCCTCGAAGAGCTCGTCGACGTCACCCAGCTTCTCGTGCGCTGCCATCCGGTGCCCTCCGGGGGCGCCGCCGTCTTCACCGAGTCCGGAGCCTTCAAGGCCGTGGCCCTCGACCTCTGCGATCAGGCCGGGCTGCCGCTCCCTCTGCTCGCGCCGGCCACGGAAGATGCGCTTCGCAAGGCGCTCCCGCCCTTCATCCCTCCCTCCAATCCGCTCGATCTCACCGCGCAGGGCCTGGTCGATCCCGATCTCTACCGCCGCACCCTGCCGCCCGTCCTCGCCGACGAATCCTTCGCCAGCGTTCTCCTCGCCATCATCCTCACCGACGAACGCACCACGCGCCTCAAGCTCCCGCCCATCGTCGGCGCCCTCACTGAAATCAACTCTCGCAAGCCGGTCCTCTTCGCCGCACTGGATGAAGGAGCGCCGTTCAACTTCCCTGAACTCGGCCAGCTCCGCGCCCTCGGCGTCCCCTGCTTCCCCTCCGCCGAACGGGCCATTCGCGCCCTCGCCCGTGTCTCTGCACGCACGTCTGTACAGCGGGAAGGTACTTCGCACCTCCAGTCCGCTGTGCCTCTTCCTGTGCTGCGTTCCGGCACGCTCTCTGAGGTGGAAAGCAAAGCCGTCCTGCGTCACCTCGGCATCGCCACCCCGCCCGGCGAGATCGCTGGAACGCCCGCCGATGCGCTCCGCATCGCCGCGGAGATCGGCTATCCCGTCGCCCTCAAGGCGCACTCCGCCGCGCTCGCGCACAAGACCGAGGCCGGAGGCGTTCTCCTCAACATCGCCAACAACGAGGAGCTGGCGGTGGCATGGCATACGCTTCATCGCAATGTGCACGCCGCGCGGCCCGAGCTCGTGCTCGAGGGCGTACTCGTGGAGCGGATGGCCGCGCAGGGCATCGAACTCATCGTAGGTGCCCGGCGCGATCCCCAGTGGGGTCCCATTTTGCTCATCGGCTTCGGTGGGGTGCTCGCCGAGATCGCTGGCGACGGCCGCCTCCTTCCGCCCGATCTCTCCGTGGAACAGATCGCGTGCGAACTCCAACGGCTCCGCTGCGCTCCTCTTCTGCGCGGCTTCCGCGGTGCCCCTCCTGTGGATACGGCCGCCGTCGCCCGTACCGTCGCCGCGCTTGGTTCCTGGATGCTCGCGGAGCCGCGCGTCCTCGAAGTCGACATCAACCCGCTCGTCGTCACTCCCCGGGGCGCGCTCGCCCTCGACGCCCTCATCTGCATCGCTGAAAATTCCCCAACCGGAAAGGAAGGCCAGACTCTATGAACGACGTTGCGCTTCTCATCGCCGGAAAATCCCAATCCGCCGAGCAGGGCCGCTCCTTCACGCGCCTCGATCCCGTCAAGCGCACTCCCGCAAGCACCGCCGCGGCGGCCGGCATTGCCGACGTCAACGCCGCTGTAGAGGCTGCTGCAGCGGCATTCCCCTCCTGGTCGGTCACCGGGCCTGGGCGCCGCCGCGAGATCCTGCTCAAGGCTGCGGAGGTGCTCACTGCGCATCAGCCCGATTTCACCGCCGCCATGATCGCGGAGACCGGCGCCACCGGGCCGTGGGCCGGCTTCAACGTCTTCTTTGCAGCCACTCTTCTCCGCGAAGCCGCCGCGGCCACCACCCGCATCACCGGCGAAGTCATTCCAACCGACGTGCCCGATAATCTCGCCATGGCCGTGCGCCAGCCCATCGGCGTTTGCGCCGCCATCGCGCCCTGGAACGCGCCAGTGATCCTCGGCGTCCGCGCCATCGCCATGCCCCTGGCCTGCGGCAACGCCGTCGTCTTTAAAGCCTCCGAGACCTGTCCTGCGGTGCATCGCCTCATCGGCACCGTGATGCAGGTGGCTGGTCTCCCGGACGGGGTGCTGAATGTGATCACCAACGCGCCCGAAGACGCGGGCGCGGTCGTGGGCGCGCTCATCGATCATCCCGCGGTGCGCCACATCAACTTCACCGGATCCACGCGCGTGGGCCGCATCGTCGCGGAACGCGCCGCGCGCCACCTCAAGCCCGTCCTCCTCGAACTGGGCGGCAAAGCTCCGCTCATCGTCCTCGACGACGCCGACCTCGACGCCGCGGTGGATGCCGCCGCTTTCAGTGCCTTCCTCAACCAGGGCCAGATCTGCATGTCGGCCGAACGGATCGTGGTCGACGAGAAGATCGCGGACGCCTTCGTGGAGCGCCTGGCGAAGAAGGCCTCCGGCCTGCCCCTGCGCGATCCCTCGCAGGGTCCGGCCGTCCTCGGAGCCATCGCCGATCCCGCGTCGGCGGCTCGCGTGGTGCAACTCGTGGAAGACGCTGTGGGCAAGGGGGCGAAGCTGGCCTCGGGCGGCCCGGGCGAGGGCACGCTGATGCCGGCCACCGTTCTCGATGGCGTCACACCGGCCATGCGCATCTACGCCGAGGAGTCCTTCGGGCCGGTGGTCAGCGTGGTGCGCGTGAACGGCGATGAGGACGCGCTGCGCGTGGCCAACGACACCGAGTACGGCCTCTCTGCCGCCATCTTCAGCCGCGACATCGCCCGCGCCTGGAAGCTCGCCGGGCGGGTGCAGAGCGGCATCTGCCACATCAACGGGCCCACCGTGCACGATGAGGGGCAGATGCCCTTCGGCGGGGTGAAGGCCTCGGGCTACGGACGCTTCGGCGGCAGCGCCGCCATCGACGAGTTCACCACGCTGCGCTGGATCACCATCCAGACGGGGCCGCGGCACTACCCCTTCTAGCCGCTTGTTACACTGGCAGCATGATGGACGAGCAGGAGTTCCGCCGCGCCGCCGAGGGCGCGCTCGAGTCGCTGAAGCGCCACCTGATCGCGCGGGAAGAGGAAGACGACGCGGGCTTTGAGGTGGAGGAGCAGAACGGGGTCTTAAACGTGGTGTTCGAGGAGCCGCCGGGGAAGTTCGTGATTACGCCGAATACGCCGGTGCGGCAGATCTGGATCTCGGCGCTGGCCACCAGCTTCAAGCTGGAGTGGGAGGCGGGCCAGGGGTTCGTGCTGCCGCGGACCAAGGAGGCGCTGACTCCCCTGGTTGACCGCCTCATCCAGGAGAGGCGGGAGGGGTGACGGAATTTTTTCGCGCGCGCCAGGAAAAAAACGGCGATCTGCTTTGGGGTCATGGGGTTGCGCTCCAAAATGCGCGTTTTGCGCGTTGAATGTGATTTGAAACACGAGTTTCGAGCTGCGAGTTTCGAGTTGCGAGATCCGGATTGTGAGCGGCATCGTGAACACAAAAGGCCCGCGTGGCGCACGCGGGCCTTTTCTCACTCTGATACCAGTATGGCAGGTGCGCAGAATTAATCCCCAATGTTGGGCAACTTTATTGTGCGCGTGTTTTGTGGCGCTTACCTCGCTTTTCCACAGATGAGGGACTTGACAGGATTCTGGGCCGATTTGGTCGCGGGATGCCCAGGGAGCCTTGCGGGAGGGTCTCTCCGGGGTCGGGGGCGATGCGGGAAGGACTGCGAGTATGCCTTGTCGCGGAGCGGTTTGGGACGGCGTGGTGCTTGCCCTGAAAGGGTGATCCAGGTCACATTTGAGGGAGTTTTCGCCAAATATTCGTGGTGAAATCGAACTGCATTTGTAGTGGTTATTTCTGAAAATGGACCTGATTGGTTGAGTTCCTGAGATCGTAAATACGAGAGGCGAGAGGTACTCGCGCAACCGCGGCCTCCCAACCGCAGTCATCCATGGCGCCGTGCGGCACCGGAGGGGATGAGAAGAGCAAGGACAAGAGCAACTGCGGATCCCTCCCCCTTCGCTGTGCTCAGGGTGCGGGATGACAGGTCTCTGGAGGAGCGGACTTTATTTAGATAGGAGGGATTTTCACGGCAGGTCTTCGGCCCTTCGTTCGCAACTGCGGGTCCTTCGGCCTTTCATTCCCAACCGCAGTCATCCATGGCGCCGTGCGGCCCCCGAGAGCATGAAAAGAGCAAGGACAAGAGCAACTGCGGATCCCTCCGCTGCGCTGCGGGATGACAGGTCTCTGCGAATCCCTCCCCCTTCGCTGTGCTCAGGGTGCGGGATGACAGGTCTGTGGAGGAGCGGACTTTATTTGAGGTAGCAGGAATTTTCACGCCGGGTCCTTCGGCCTTTTGTTGCCAACCGCAGTCATCCATGGCGCCGTGCGGCACCCGAGAGGATGAAAAGAGCAAGGACAAGAGCAACTGCGGATCCCTCCCCCTTCGCTGTGCTCAGGGTGCGGGATGACAGGTCTCTGCAGATCCCTCCCCCTTCGCTGTGCTCAGGGTGCGGGATGACAGGTCTGTGGAGGAGCGGACTTCTTTTGAGGTGGGAGGAATTTTCACGGCGGGTCCTTCGGCCTTTTGTTGCCAACCGCAGTCATCCATGGCGCCGTGCGGCACCCGAGAGCATGAAAGAGCAAGGACAAGAGCAACTGCGGATCCCTCCGCTGCGCTGCGGGATGACAGGTCTCTGCGGATCCCTCCCCCTTCGCTGTGCTCAGGGTGCGGGATGACAGGTCTCTGCGGATCCCTCCCCCTTCGCTGTGCTCAGGGTTTGTCTTTGGTTCCTGCGGTCACTCGGTTCTGAGGGTCGCGAGGGGGTCGGCGGCGGCGGCTCGGCGGGCGGGGATGTACGCGGCCAGCAGGGCGATGGCCGAGACCAGCAGAACGACCGAGGTCATGATGAGGGGGTCGTTGGGACTGACCTGGTAGACCAATCCCCGGATGACGCGGCCGAGACTCAGGGCAAGGACAACACCGATGGCGATGCCGGGAATCACGAGCCGGGCGCTCTGGGTGAGGACCATGCGCAGCAGATCGGCGCGCTGCGCGCCGAGCGCAACGCGCAGCCCGAACTCCGGCGCCCGCTGGCCCACGGTGTAGGAGATGACGCCGTAGGCGCCGATTGCGGCGAGGACAATGGCAAGCGCGGCGAAGAGGCCGACGAGGGCAAAGGCGAAGCGAGGCGTGGAGACGGCCGATGAGGCGACATCGTCCATGAGCTTGATATCCGCGACGGCCAATCCGGGATCGAGCTGATGTACGGCAAGGCGAAGGCCGTCGATGGCCTGGCGCGGATCGGACTGGGTGCGGATGGCGATCAGCATGTCGTTGTCGGGAGACTGGAATTCGGGGTACCAGAAAGCGGCCTCGGCGCCAGCGCTGTTGGGATGGTCTTTCACGTCTCCGACGACGCCGACGACGGTGATCCAATCGGAGTCATTCTTCGGCGCGTCCGCAAAGGTGACGCGTTTGCCGATGGGGGATTCATTGGGCCAGTAGTGACGCGCCATCGTTTGATTGATGAGGAAGACATTTTTGGCGCCGTCTTTGTCTCCCTCGTTGAAGAATCGTCCGGCGAGGAGGGGAATGCCCATGGCACGGAAGTAGCCGGGCGTGGCGGCGTGATAGCGGGCGTGGAATTCCTCGCCGGGCTGGGGGGCTTTGTTTTCGAGCCGGAAGCCGCCGGCATTCTCGTCGTAGCCGGTCCAGGGGAGGTCACTGCCGGCCCCGGCACTCTCGACTCCGGGCAATGCGTTGAGAGTGGACATGAGCTGGGTGTAGAAGAGGTAGCGATCCTTTTCTAGCTTGTATTTTTCGCGCGGGAGCGAGACACCGGCGGTGAGCAAGTGGTCCTGCTTGAAGCCGCTGTCGAGGTGGATGAGGTTAAGGAAGGTGCGGAGCATGAGGCCGGCGCCGATGAGGAGGACGGAGGCGAGGCCGACTTCGGCCATGACGAGGGCGCTGCGGAGGCGATTTTGCTGCCTGCCAGAGGTTGTGCCGCGGGTGGTTTTCTGCAGTCCTTGTTTGGGATCGGTGCGCGAGGCCTGCATGGCGGGGGCGAGGCCAAACAGGATGCCGGTGGCCAGGCTGACGGCCAGGGTGAAGAGCAGGACGGGCCAGTTCACGTGGATGTCATTGGCGCGGGGGAAGTCGGAGGGGAGCAGCAGGACGAGGGCCCGGACGCCGCCGAATGCGGACAGGAGGCCGAGGATTCCACCGAGGCAGGAGAGGAGGAGGCTCTCTGTGAGCAGCTGGCGAACGATGCGGAGACGAGGCGCGCCCATGGCGAGACGGACGGCGATCTCCCGTTGCCGTGCCGAGGACCTGGCCATCAGGAGGTTGGCGGCATTGGCACAGGCGATGAGGAGCACCATTCCGACGGCGCCGAGGAGCACGAGCAGGAGCTGACGGCTGGTTCCGACCACCTCGGAGTACAGCGGGATGAGGAGCACTCTCCAGCCGTTGTTGTTGGGGTGCTCGCGGACGATCTGGGCCATGATGGCATTCATTTCAGCCAGGGCGCGATCGACGCTCACGCCCGGCTTGAGCCTGCCGATTCCCTCGATGAAGTGGGAACCGCGCTGATTGGAATTCCCCTGGAAGGAGAAGGGCCGCCACACGTCTACGTTTTCGCCGTAGGCGACCGAATGGTATTCGTTGCCGGGGTGTTCGGTTCCGGGGGGCATGACGCCGATGACGGTATAGGGCTGCATCTCCATGGTGATGGCGCGGCCGATGACGGCCGGATCAGCGCCGAAGCGGGTGCGCCAGAGGCGATCGCTGATGATGACCTGGCGGCCGTTGCCGGGGATCTCCGCCTGGAAATCGAATTCGCGACCGAGTTGGGGCGTGATGCCAAGCACGCGGAAGTAGCCGGAGGTAATGTGGAATCCATTGAGCTTGATGGGCTCGCCCTGGCCGGAGAGCTGCACGTCGCTTCGGGAGAAGGCGGCGATGGCTTCGAAGGAGTGATTGCGAGCGCGGAAGTCGAGGAAGTCCCAGGGATTGAGGGGGAACTTGGGGTACTCGTGGCTGGTGAGGAAGATGCGGACGAGGCGCTGGGGCTGGGGATAGGGCAGGCGTTTGAGGAGGACGCCATTGATGACGCTGAAGATTGCGCTGTTGGCGCCGATGCTCAGGGCCAGCGTCAGGATCATGACGATGGAGAAGGTTGGACTGCCGATGAGCTGCCGGACAGCGTATTTCGCATCGTCGAAGGTGAGCTCGAGGAAGCTGGTGCCGCGGGCCTCGCGGCAGTCTTCTTTGACCTGTTCGTGTCCGCCAAATGCCATTCTCGCCGTCCTCCTGGCTTGTTCCCCGGTCATGCCGCGGGAGATGTACTTTTGAACCTCGCGGTCGAAGTGGAAGCGCAGTTCCTCATCGAGTTCGTCTTCGACCTGACGGCGGCGAAAGAGCGCGCGAGCGCGGTAACGCAGATCGTCGAGCATCGGGTCAGGCTCCCTCGAGCACCTGTTGGACGGCGGTGGAGAGCTTGCGCCAGGCTTCGGTCTCGGCCTCAAGCTGCTTGTGGCCTGCGCGCGTGAGTTCGTAGTACTTGGCGCGCCGGTTGTTGTCAGAGGTTCCCCAACGGGCTTTGATCCAGCCGCGGCGCTCGAGGCGATGAAGGGCGGGATAGAGGGAGCCCTGTTGGATGCTCAACACCTCACTGGAGACCTGCTGGACGCGCTCCGAGATGGCCCATCCATGCTGCGGGCCGGGGAGGAGGGTGCGGAGGATGAGCAGGTCAACGGTCCCCTGTGGCAATTCGATGCGGCCGGTCAATCGTGTGCCTCCACCTTGCACTTCGACACGAGGATAGGCCGGCTGGTGTCGAAGTGCAAGGGGGAAGGCGGGGGATTGTGACGAATGACGGACGAGGGGAGAGGGGCGAGGGGCGAGGGACGAGAGACGAGAGGCGAGGGGCAAAGGGGCAAGGGGCGAGAGGCGGGTGGGGTTTCGACTTTACAGTGTATAGGGCGTGTGGTATACAGCGTATAGATGATGAAGGAAAGCGCTACTCCTCAGAAGATCTACCAATGCGCTCTCGGCATCCTGGAGGCGGAAGGGGCGCAGGCCGTGTCCATGCGGCGTATCGCCAGCGAGGTGGGGATTACGGCGATGGCCATCTACCACCACTTTTCCAGCCGCGAGGCGCTGCTCGGCGCGATTGTGGATTCCGAGTTTGAACAGCTGGTGAACTTCTTTGCGGCCTCGGGCAGGAACGGGACGTTCGAGAACAAGGTGGTTCACAGCCTGGACGGCTACATGAGCTACGCGTTCGCGCATCCGCGGATCTTCGATTACGTCTTCTCCAGCGCGCGTGCGGGGGCGCGGCGTTTTCCCGAGGACTTTCGCGCGCGGCTCTCGCCCACGCTGAACCTGGTTGCGGACATGGTGGCGGAGGGGATGAAGCTGGGCAAGCTCAAGCGCGATGATCCGTGGGAGGTCGCGATGGAGCTGTGGGCCCATGTGCACGGGTATCTCATGCTGTACCGGGCGGGCCGCTTCAGCCTGGACCAAGAGGAGTTTCGCAAGCTTGTTCACCGTTCCCTTCGGAGGTTGCTGCATGGCCTGGTCGCGTAAGCTTCGCGCGTTTGCCCTCTTCTCAGCCGTGGTTCTCACCGCGGCCGGGTATTTCGTGAGCTCCGGCCTGGAGCCTGTGTGGTGGCTGGTGTGGGTGGCGCCGCTGCCGCTGTTGCTGGTGGCGCCGGTGGTGCGGGGCTGGGAGGCGCTGGGTGCGGCGTGGATCGCACGGTCGGCGGCCATGCTGGTGTTCTGGCAGTACTGGCGCGGGATCATGCTTCCGTTGTGGCTTTCGGTGGCGATGGTTGCGCTGGCCGGAGCTTGCTTTGCGCTGGCGGTGATGGCGTACCGGAGTTTCGCGGTGAAGGGCTATGCGTGGCTGGCGGCGCTCGCGTTTCCGGTGGTGAGCGTTGCGGAGGAGTATCTGCTGAGCCTGTGGCAGGGGACGTTCGGCAACACCGGGTACACGCAGCTGAAGAACCTGCCGGTGCTGCAGCTTGCCGCGATCAGCGGGCTGTGGGGGATCGGCTTCGCGGTGACGCTGTTTGGCGCCGTGGTTGCTGCCGTGGTGCACGCCGCTCCCCGGCAACGCGCGAGGCTGGGGATTGCGTTCGCGGCGTTTTATGTGTGCGTGTTTTCTTTCGGGGAGCTGCGGCTGCACAAGACTCCCGATGCGCTGCATTCGGTGGTGGTGGGATTAGTGGAGAGCCACGCGGGCGCGGATATGTTTCCGCGTGATGCCCGATCGATGATGGATCTTCTGCAACGCTATGCCGGTCAGGCCCAGGTGTTAGCCGATCGCGGGGCACAGATCGTGGTGCTGCCGGAGATGACCGGGCTGGTGGTGGACCCGGGAATGACGAACGGGCTACTGAAGGATCAGTTGCTCTCGCCGGCGGCTGACGGCGTGTTTGAGGAGGCCGCACGCAGGGCGCATGTGCAGATCCTGCTGGGCGTGGAGCACGCGACCGAGCGCGGGAGCTTCAATGAAGGACGGCTGTATTCGGCCGCGGGAACGATTGAGACGGTGTATCGCAAACATCACCTGGTGCCGGTGCTGGAGGGCAGGACGTCGCCGGGAGACGGTATCTCGGTGCTGTCGCAGCCGGCGGGCGAGATCGGGATTGAGATCTGCCGCGATATGGATTATCCGGAGCTTGCGCGGCGCTATGGGCATCGGCAGGTGGGATTGATTCTGGCTCCGGCGTGGGACCAGGGCGTGGACGCGTTGTGGCACGGGCACATGTCGCTGATGCGGGCGGTGGAAGACGGGTTCACGCTGGTGCGCGATGCCAAGGTGGGTTTTCTGACGGCGAGCGACGATCGGGGGCGCATTCTTGCGGAGGAGTCGGCGGTTGGCGGGAACGCGTTGCACACGATGCTGGTGAGCGTGCCGGTGCGGCATGATGCGACGGTGTATCAGGCGTGGGGCGACTGGTTTGCGTGGGTGGATCTGGCGGGGGTGATGGTGTTGGGATGGGTGGGGCTGAGGGAATGGGGAATAGGGAATAGGGAATAGGGCAGTGAGGCGCGCGGTTGCCTGAAGGTTTTGAAAAAATGCTAGAGGGCAGCGGGGGCTGAGTTCTTGGCGGCGAGCCTGCGCTTCGGGCTGAATTTGAATCCAAGCCTCTTAATCCTGCGTTGCGGCGGGGCGCTGCGACCGGCAGGTTGGGAGGCGACGATGAAGCGTGCGTTGGTGATGCTCGCGGTGTTGAGTTTTGGGGTCGAGTGCCTGGCGGAGTCGGTTCGGGCGAAGGACGTTAAGCGGCTGGATCGTGCGGCCCGCGTGATGCACGAAATTATGAACGCGCCGGACCAGCGGATTCCCGACCACATTCTGAAGCATGCCCGGTGCCTGGCGGTGGTTCCTCATCTCATGAAAGGCGGATTCGTCTTTGGAGGAGAAGAGGGCAAGGGCGTGGCGACGTGCCGCACGCGGGCAGGGTGGAGCGCGCCGACGTTTTTTGAGATGGGCGGGGGAAGCTGGGGAACGCAATTCGGGGTGGAAGCGGTGGATCTGGTGATGGTCGTGCGGGGCAACGAGGGGATGGAGAAGCTTCTATCGAGCAAGTTCGAGCTGGGGCGGGATGCGTCGGCGGCGGTGGGGCCGGTGGGGAGGCATTCGTCGGAGAACGTCGACTTGAAGATGAATGCGCTGGTGCTTACGTATTCGCATGCCAAGGGCGCGTTTGTGGGCATGACGTTTGACGGGGCGGTGGTGCGTGCGGACGATGCCGCGCAGCGCGCGATGTATGGAGCGCGCGGCACGACGCGGAGGGCTCTGCTGGGCGAGGTGTCTCCGCCGGCAGGGGCGAGGCCGTTCCTGGCCGCTGTGCGTGGGGCGGAGGCGCGGGCCGATGGTCACGGAACGCGAAGGCATGTGAGGAGGAGCGGACGAGGGCTTCATGAGACGGTTGCGGTGCGGTGATAAAGGCAAGGGCCAAGGGGCGAGAGGCGAGGTCCAAGGGGCAGCCGGTAAGGCGTTTTGGGTGGGGGATCAACCGGTGGGGTGCGGGGATGCATCAGACCGGGAGTGGTTCTCAGGGGACGGAGGCTGGTCTCTTTCCTGGCGTCTGTCCCGTGCATTTATTTAGGGCGTTTATCTATTTGGGTATTTCCGGGAGATAGGGCGTGATTTCTCCGATTATTTACCGCGGACTTGCGGTGCCGTTACTTGCGGGCACGCATACTGCGGGCATCTCGCACAAGTTGACCGGCGGAGGAAACGGGATGCGTGTGGTGTGGGTGATGAGCGGGGTTCTGGCCTTGGCGGGGGCAGGGCTGGCGCCGGCCCGGGCGGCGGATGCGGGAGCGGCGGCGGCGACGACGCTGGTGCGGGAGGTGGTCTACAACGAGCTGCACGATCACGATGCGCACGGGTTCTGGCGGTACTGGGTGGAGCACCGGTCGGCGAAGGGGACGCGCGTGGAGGAGCAGGTGGAGACGTGCGACGGACCGGTGACGCGGGCGGTGATGAATAACGGGCGTCCTCTGGACGAGCAGGGGCGGCGGGTGGAGGAGGCGCGGCTGCGGGCGCTGTTGAACTCGCCCGCGGAGCAGGCCAGCCGGCGGCAGGCGTATCGCGAGGATGAGGGCAGGGTCGGGCGGATTCTGGGGCTGCTGCCGGACGCGTTTGTGTATGAGGACGCGGGCGAGGAGAATGGGCTGCGGCATCTGCGGTTCCGGCCGAACCCGGCGTATCCGCCGCACTCGATGGAGGCGCGAATCTTTCACGCGATGAGCGGAGACCTTTGGGTTGATGCGCGCATGAAGCGGCTGGCGCGGCTGAACGGGACGCTGACGGAGAATGTGGACTTTGGGTTTGGACTGCTGGGAAGGCTGTATCGCGGCGGGTGGTTCCAGATGCAGCGGACACGGGTGAGCGCGACGGAGTGGAAGACGGAGCGCCTGGAGGTGCACATGAACGGCCGCGCGATGCTGTTCAAGACGGTGGCGCGGGAGACGAGCGAGGTGCGTGGCGGATTTGAACCGGTGGCTCCGCGGATGAGTTTGGAGCAGGGGATGCGGGTGCTGGAGGAGAACAGCGCGGCGGTGATGGCGGGGCCGGGGAAGGTGGCGCCGGCGGCGCTGGTTAAAGGCAGGGAATAGGGAATAGGGAACAGGGAACAGGGAACAGGGAACAGGGAACAGGGAACAAACATCCCTCATGGGACGCGATTAGTATTACTTGAGTCTTGCAATGTCTCGAGGGAGAACAGGGAATCGTGTTCACGGTTGACGGGGTGCGGGCGTTTCATGGCTGGACGCATGCGTGCATTGATGTGGTGCTGGATCATCTGGGCTTGATCCCGGAGAGCGCGTATGGGAGCGTGGTGCCGGGGTTTGGGTTTGGCACGCTGCGGGAGCAGGTGGTGCATCTGCTGAACTGCGAAGGGCTGTGGGTGCATCTGCTGCGCGGGGCGGTGTACGTGGATCGGCGGCCGGAGGAGTGTGTGTCGGTTGCGGATGCGCGGGCGATGCAGCGGAGGGTGCGCGGGGAGACGGAGGCGTATCTGGAGGCGCTGACGGATGAGGCGCTGAACGCGGATGCGGAGCTTCGTTTTCCGGATGGAGACGTGGCGGTGCGCACGCCGGCGAAGGTGCTGCATCATGTGCTGACGCATGCGTTTCATCACAAGGGGCAGATTGTGGCGATGTGCCGGGTGCTGGGGTATCCGGCGCCGGATACGGATTTGAGTCAGATTGATTGAGCGCATGAGGCTGTGCGGCTTTTGTGCGGGAGGAGCCGGGAAGGTTCTGAAGTGATCCCATGTCTGGGGAGACGGGGGCTGTCTTGGCTGGTTGAGTGCTGAAAGACCGGAGAGCGGAGGGTGGAGGTATCCCATGTCTCCAAAATCGGGAGACATGGGGCACCCTCGGTCTTGCTTAGCGGAGTGATGAAAAACCGGAGAGCGGAGGGTGGAGGTATCCCATGTCTCCAAAATCGGGAGACATGGGGCACCCTCGGTCGTGCTGGATTGAGTGATGAAAGCCGGGAAGCGGAGGGGTGGAGGTATCCCATGTCTCCAACAGCGGGAGACATGGGGCACCCTCGGTCTTGCTGGGTTGAGTGATGAAAGCCGGGGAGCGGAGGGCGAAGGTATCCCATGTCTCCAACACCGGGAGACATGGGGCACCCCTGGTCTTGCTTAGTGGAGTGCTGAAAAACCGGAGAGCGGAGGGTGGAGGTATCCCATGTCTCCGAAACCGGGAGACATGGGGCACCCGGCTTCCTCTGATAGGCGACGCTTCGTCCGAATCCCCACTCCAGAGTGTGTGATTGATGATACGAAGGGGGCTATTGATGGAGCGGATGGGGAATCTTGACAGGGGTTGAGGCTGACCGGTTATTGTCCTGCCCAGTTCGAAATGGCTGGCTGCCACTGATTCGGAGGTTCCCCCGATGCTTCTCCTCTCGAATGCTGCCTTCACAACTTTGCCAACACAAGCCCGCAAACCCGCGATGCGCTCTGAGGGATGGTTGCGGTCGTTGCGGATGCCGCTGCGGATCCTGGCGATCACCGCGCTGCTGATGGTGTGGTGCACGATTTTGTTTGGGCAGGAGAGCGGGGATGACGGGCGCGGGGTGATGGCGTATCCGCCGATTCCGACGGCGCAGCGGATGGAACTGATGCAGATTGCGCGGGACACGTGGGGGTTTTATGCCGCCGATGTGGATCCCAGTACGCATCTGCCCATGGACAACTTTGGGGCGAATGGCGTGGGGCGGTATACGTCGGCGTCGAATATCGGCGTGTACCTGTGGGCGGTGGTGGCGGCGAATGATCTGGGGCTGGTGAGCCGGCCGCAGGCGCGGGCGCTGATTCGCGCAACGCTCACGGAGGTGCAGGGGCTGCGGCGCTACAAGGGGTTCCTGTTCCAGTGGTATGACACGACGACGGGGGATTCGATCCGGAACCCGGGCGATATTGATTGCGCGACGGAGACGGCGCCGACGACGGACAACTGCTTTTTTGTATCGGCGGTGGACAACGGGTGGTATGCGTCGGGGCTGATTGTGGCGCGGCAGGCGCTGCCGGAGCTGGCGCCGCTGGTGAACAGCCTGCTGGGGGCGATGGACTTCAGCATCTTCTACGACAACGGCGTGGAGACGGACTGCAATGTGAATGCGGCGGGGCAGCCGACGGGTCAGATGTTCGGCGGCTACTACGCGGGGATTGGGCCGGCGGGGTATCACAACGGGGCGTTCTACAGCGATCCGCGGATCGCGGTGTATATCGGGATGGGGCTGAAGCAGATGCCGGGGAATGTCTGGTGGAAGAGCTGGCGCGCGCTTCCGCCGCCGGCGCCGTATGGGAACTGCGCGGCCACGGATCCGAATTTTTCGTGGCAGGGGCAGTGGCCGATGGGCGGGTACTGGCAGGACTATGCCGATCCGCAGTCGCACCAGGTGTTCCACGTATGGGAGGGGCACTACAGGTATCCGGGGACGGAGCTGAAGTTTGTGCCGACGTGGGCGGGCGGGATGTTTGAAGGGCTGATGGCCAACGAGGTGGTGCCGGAGACGTCGTGGGGTCCGCGGAGCTTTGGGCTGAACGATGCGCGCACGGCACAGGTGCAGATCAAGTATGCGACGGAGAAGCTGCATCTGCCGGTGTGGGGCATGTCGCCTTCGAGCACGGCGGATGATACGGGCGGCTATGGCGGGTTTGGCGTGGAGGGGCTGCTGTTTCCGTATTTCGGATTTGGTGCCGATACGACGACGCCGAACGATGGATTGTCGCAGTGCTTTGCGTGTGCGACGGAGGATGTGGTGAGTCCGCACACGTCGTTTCTGGCGCTGGACGTGGTTCCGCAGGAGGCGTTCGCGAACATTCAGTCGCTGCGCTCGCGGTATCCCGATGTGTACGGGCAGTATGGGTTCTATGACGCGGTGAATCCGACGACGGCGGCGGTGGGGCACCGGTATCTGGTGCTGGACCAGTCGATGATTATGGCGGCGCTGGACAATGCGCTGAACGATCGGGCGATGCAGCGGCATTTCGCACAGGACCCGGTGGCGTGGGCGGCGCAGATGTATCTGGGGGCGGAGGCGCTGTCGATCCGGTGAGTTTTTCTGGAGTGTGGCGCTGAGGTATCCCATGTCTCCGGAAAAGGACCCCGGTTCGTGATGATGAAACCGGGAGAGCGCAGGGTTGAGGTATCCCATGTCTCCAACACCGGGAGACATGGGGCACCCGGCTGTGGTGGCTGGGGGAGTGACGGAGAAATCGGAGAGCGCGGGGTTGAGGTATCCCATGTCTCCAACATCGGGAGACATGGGGCACCCGGCTGTGGTGGCTGGGGGAGTGACGGAGAAATCGGAGAGCGCGGGGTTGAGGTATCCCATGTCTCCAACACCGGGAGACATGGGGCACCCGGCTGTCGTGGCTGGGGAGCTACGAAAAACCTTAGAGCGGGGGGGTGAGGTATCCCATGTCTCCGATAGCGGGAGACACGGGGCACCCGGCTGTGGTGGTGGGGGAGCTACAAAAAAGCTGGGAGAGCGCAGGGTTGAGGTATCCCATGTCTCCAACATCGGGAGACATGGGGCACCCGGCTGTGGTGGTGGGGGAGTGACGGAGAAATCGGAGAGCGCGGGGTTGAGGTATCCCATGTCTCCAACACCGGGAGACATGGGGCACCCGACTGTGGTGGTGGGGGAGCTACAAAAAAGCTGGGAGAGCGCGGGGTTGAGGTATCCCATGTCTCCAACATCGGGAGACATGGGGCACCCGACTGTGGTGGTGGGGGAGCTACAAAAAAGCTGGGAGAGCGAAGGGTGGAGGTATCCCATGTCTCCAACACCGGGAGACATGGGGCACCCGACTGTCGTGGCTGGGGGAGTGACGGAGAAATCGGAGAGCGCAGGGTTGAGGTATCCCATGTCTCCAACACCGGGAAACATGGGGCACCCGGCTGTCGTGGCTGGGGAGCTACGAAAAAGCTGGGAGAGCGCAGGGTTGAGGTATCCCATGTCTCCGATAGCGGGAGACACGGGGCACCCGGCTGTGGTGGTGGGGGAGCTACAAAAAAGCTGGGAGAGCGAAGGGTGGAGGTATCCCATGTCTCCAACAGCGGGAGACATGGGGCACCCGGCTGTGGTGGCTGGGGGAGTGACGAAAAACCGGAGAGCACGGGTTAGCGGGCGAGGAGGGACTGGTAGAACTCCACGTATTTGGGGAGGACGAGCGTGGAGCAGAAGCGCTTTTGCGCGGTGCGGCGGCTGGCTTCGCGCATCTCGGTGAGGCGGGGGGTGTCGCGGAGGAGCTCGATGGCGCCGCGGGCCATGCTGTCGACGTCGCCCACCTTGAAGAGCAGGCCGGTGATGCCGTCGTCGATGAGCTCGGGGACGCCGCCGACGCGGGTGGCGATGGTGGGCACCTTGCAGGCCATGGCTTCGAGGGCGGCGAGGCCGAAGCTTTCCATTTCACTGGGCATGATCATGAGGTCGGCGAGGGGGAGGAGCTCGTTGACGCGTTCCTGCTTGCCGAGGAAGTGGATGCGGCTGTGAATGCCGAGATCGTGGGCGAGCCATTCTGCGGCGGAGCGGTCGGGGCCGTCGCCCACGAGGATGAGCTGGGCGGGCACTTCCTTGTTGACGCGGGCGAAGACCTTGACTACATCAGTGACGCGCTTGACGGGGCGGAAGTTGGAGAGGTGGATGAGGATGGGCTCGCCGGGCGGGGCGAAGCGGAGGCGTCGTTCGTCGCGCGCTGCTTCGTCGCGGATGAAGTCGTAGACATTGCAGTTGACGAAGTTGGTGACGACGGCGATGTCGCGGGTGACGCCGAAGTCGGCGAGGGTTTTGTCTTTGAGGTACTGGGAGATGCTGGTGACGCCGTCGGACTCCTGGATGGCGTAACGGGTGATGGGGAGGTAGCTGCGATCGAGGCCGACGAGGGTGATGTCGGTGCCGTGGAGGGTGGTGACGAAGGGCAGGCGGCGGCCGCGGGCGGCGAGCATCTGGCGTGCGAGGAGGGCGCTGACGGAGTGGGGGATGGCGTAGTGGACGTGGAGGAGATCGAGCTCATAGAACTCGGCGACTTCTGCCATGCGCGAGGCGAGCGCGAGATCGTACGGGGGGAATTCGAAGAGGGGGTAGTTGGAGACGGGGACCTCGTGGTAGTAGATGCCGGTGTCGCGGCCGTTGAGGCGAAAGGGCTGGGAGTAGGAGATGAAGTGGACTTCGTGGCCGGCCGAGGCCAGCTCGATGCCGAGCTCGGTGGCGACGACGCCGGAGCCGCCGTAGGTGGGGTAGCAGGTGATGCCGATGCGCATGCGGTCTCGCTTCCTGGCTTTGTTGCTCCTGCGGGTCTGGGGTGTTGGACGTTTTCGGGAGGAAGGAAGATGCAGAACGTGACTGCGTGCCGGGGTGTGGGGAGGGATCGGGATTAAGGCAGTGCGAAGGAGACCAGCTCGAGGGCGGGGAACTCCCGGATTGCCTGGAGCGCGATTCGCTCGGTCTCGCGCGATTCGCGCAGCCTGGTGCGCACTTTGGCGAGTTCGGCATCGTTGTAGCCGGGGTGCGTGACAAACTCCCACGTACCTGGGGGAAGCTGGCTGAGCAGGGCGCGGACGGTGTCGGCGTTGACCACGCCGGTGCCGGCTACCGCGATGGTGCCGTCGGTGGTGGTGAATCCTTCTTCCGCGAGGATGCGCCGGAAGTACGGGCCGAAGCGCCGCAGCGCAAACACCTCGGCGCTGCGAACGAGCGAAGCGCGCGGAGTGACGCGAACCGCCCACTCCGGCTCGAAGGGATTGCGGATGCGCTGGATGCCGCAGGACCGGGCGGCCCTGAGGAGGGGACGCAGCACCGGGGGAAACATATGCGTGTGCTTGTGGGTGTCAATGTGCGTGAGTTGGATGCCGCGTGCCTGCAGTGATTGGATCTGGGCGCGGGCTTCCGCTTCGATGTCTTCGCTGCGAATTCGTCCGGAAAAAAGCAGCCGCAAGAACGTGGTGAGCTTGGGCGGGAAGGCGCTGGTGTGCTTCTGGAGGAGGGAAGCGACACTGCGGGGTGGCGCAACGGGTTGGCCATCGACGAGGACGACGTGGCAGCCGACGCCGAGGGTGGGGGTGGCGCGGGCGATCGCGATGGCTTCGTCGGTGGCGGCGGCGCGGGCCATGAGGGTGGCGCTGGTGAGGACGCCGGAGCGGTGGAGTTCGAGGATGGCGCGGTTGACGCCGGAGGTGAGGCCGAAGTCGTCGGCGTTGACGATGAGGCGGGGCACTGGCCAGTGTACCAAGGGGCGAGGCGAGGTTTGGGGTGGGGCGCTGGTATGATGGGGTGAGGCCGCCAAGGCCTTCCCACCGGGATGTGGGCGGTTAGCTCAGTTGGTTAGAGCGCCTGCCTTACAAGCAGGAAGTCGGGGGTTCGAGTCCCTCACTGCCCACCAGAGATTCTCTCCAGATATCACAATCAATTCGGCGTCGCTCGGGGAAGAGGAGCGCACGCACGGGACTCTTTCCAAGAGACATCTCTAGTCTCCATTCTGCCGTGCGTTGATTCGTGCGCTACGGAGGGATGCTGCCGAATCCTAAGTATTGGGATTGCTGATTGGCAGGAGCAGCCGCGGATTCTTCGGAACTGCGTGCCTCAGGAAGACAGCGGGGAGGGGCGGGAATTAGCGGGATCAGTGAGATTAGCGGGAGGGGCTGGGGGGGCGGGAGCCGGCGAGGAGGATGTCTACGAGTCTTCGGGCGCTTTGGCGCCAGTCGGAGCCGGCGGTGACGTAGGAGGAGCCGATGAGGGCGCGGAGGAGATCGAAGGGGTCGAGGTCTTTGCGGAGGTCGCCGCTTTTGATGGCGCGTTTGACGAGAAGGTCGACGGCGCCCTGGACCTGGTTGCGGGATCCCTCATAGAGCCGGCCGGCTCCGCCTGTGACGGAGTTGAGGGCGGGGGCGATGATGTGCTTGGCGGCGATGTAGTCGACGAAGTGGAGGAGCCAGGCGCGGAGGGCGTCGAAGGGCGGCATCTCTTTGGCGAAGGCGCGGGCGGAGACGGCGAGCTTCTCGACTTCGGTGTGATAGACGGCTTCGATGAGGGCGTCGCGGGTGGGGAAGTGGCGGTAGAGGGTGCCGGGGCCGACGCCGGCCTGCTTGGCGATGTCGTCGAGGGAGGCCTCGGCGCCGCAGCGGGTGAAGGCGTCTTTGGCGACGTCGAGGATGCGGGCGCGGTTGCGCAGGGCGTCGGTGCGGGGCTTGCGGGGCGGGGGAGCGGGCTGGGAGCGGCGGACGGCCATGCGCGATCGAAGAAAAGCGAAAACTTGTTGCAACCGGAGAGCATCTCCGGTTATCTGATGTTGCGGAGACGCTCTCCGGATTGTAGCGCCGGATGCGGCGGGAGCGTCAAATGCGGGGGCGCCTGAGCGGCCCTGTTTGAGGAGAAAACGAATGCGAGTATTTGTGACCGGAGCGAGCGGGTTTATCGGTACGGGCGTGGTGCGGGAGCTGGTGGACGCGGGTCACCAGGTGTTGGGGCTGGCGCGCAGCGATGCGGGAGCGGCGGCGGTGAAGGCGGCCGGGGCAGAGGTTGTGCGCGGTGATCTTGCCGATCTGGACAGCCTGCGACGTGGAGCGAGCGGGGCGGACGCGGTGATCCACACGGCGTTCAATCATGACTTCTCAAAGTTCCGGGAAAACTGCGCGCTGGATCGGGCGGCGATTGAGGCGGTGGGAGAGACGCTGGCGGGGTCGGGCGGGCGGCTGATTGTGACGTCTGGCACGGCGATTGCGCGCGGCGATGGAAGGCCTGCGATGGAGAGCGATGAGGCGGTGGTCTCGGAGGATTTTCCGCGAGGGTTGTCAGAGACGTTGGCGCTGGGGTTTGCGGGGCGCGGCGTGCAGGTGGGCATCATGCGGCTTCCGCAGGTGCATGACACGCGCAAGCAGGGCCTGGTGACGTACCTGATCCAGATTGCGCGGGCGAAGGGCGTCTCGGCGTATGTGGGCGACGGGAGCAACCGCTGGCCGGCGGCGCACGTGTCGGACGTGGTGCATCTGTACCGGCTGGCGCTGGAGAAGACGGCGGGGCAGGCGGTGTACCACGCCGTGGCAGAGGAAGGCGTGCCGATGCGGCAGATTGCGGAGGTGGTGGGACGGGGCCTGAAGATTCCGGTGGTGTCGATTGCGCCGGAAGAGGCTGTGGCGCATTTCGGATTTTTGGGGATGTTCGCGTCGTGGGATCTTGCGGCCTCAAGCGCGCAGACGCGGGAGAGGCTGGGATGGAGTCCCAAGGGGCCGGGAATGATTGCGGATCTGGAGAAGATGGAATTTTGAGTTGCGAGTTTCGAGTTGCGAGTTGCGAGTTGCGCGTGAGCGCGGAGGAGATGCGATGACAGGGAAGGTAGCAGTGATTACGGGCGGGAGCCGGGGGTTGGGCCGCAACACGGCGGTGCAGCTTTTGCAGCGTGGCGTGGATGTGGTGTTTACGTATCGGGCGCGCGAAGACGAGGCGGAAGGGCTGGTGCGCGAAGCGGAGGCGATGGGCCGGAGGGCCGCGGGGTTCCGACTGGACACCGGCGACGTGGGAGCCTTCGACGGGTTTGTGGCGGAGGTGCGCCGAACGCTGGCGAGCTGGGGCGTGGAGCGGTTCGATTACCTGGTGAACAACGCGGGCAATTCGCTGCACGCGGGGTTTGCGGAGACGACGGAGGAGCAGTTTGACGGGATCTTCAATGTGCACGTGAAGGGCGTGTACTTCCTGACGCAGAAGCTGCTTCCGCTGATGAAGGACGGGGGGCGGATTGTGAACGTGTCGTCGGGGCTGGCGCGGGTTTCGATCCCGGGGAGTTCGGCGTATGGGGCGGCGAAGGGCGCAGTGGAGGTGTTGACGCGCTACCTGGCGAAGGAGCTGGGGCCGCGGGGGATTACGGCAAATGTGGTGGCGCCGGGGGCGATCCAGACCGACTTCAGCGACGGCCGGGTGCGGGATAATCCCGAGATCAACAAGATGGTGGCGAGCATGACGGCGCTGGGGCGGGCGGGAGTAGCGGACGATATTGGTCCGATGATTGCGGCACTGCTTTCTGACGAGAACCGTTGGGTGAACGGGCAGAGGATCGAAGTATCCGGGGGGATGATGCTGTAAGACGTTGATGTCCGGTTCCGGACACCGGGTTTCGAATGCGAACGAAGCGAGCAATAGCTCGCCGCGGGTAAGTGTCTCGCGGCGAGCTGTTTTGCGTTTTGGGGAAGTGGCGCGGATCGTGCAGGGTCTTGTCGTATCCAGGGGTAATGGCGACAGGAGGCGGCTTTGATCGGCGATCTGAAGCAGGCTTGGCGGCAGTTTGGGCGGTCCCCGGGGTTCACAGCGACGGCGGTGATCACGCTGGCTCTGGGAATCGGCGCGACGACGGCGATCTTCACGCTGGTGCAGCAAGTGATGTTGCGATCGCTGCCGGTTTCAAAGCCGGACGAGTTGTGGCGGATTGGGAAGCGGGTGCACTGTTGCGGGTACGGCGGGTACACGCAGCCGGAGGAGTTCTCGATCTTCTCGTATGACTTGTACCGGCAGTTCCGCGATCACACGCCGGAGTTTGTGGACCTGGCGGCGCTGCAGGGGGGAAGCGCGGGCCTGGGCGTGCGGCGTGCCGGCAGCCAGCAGCAGATGGAGACCTTCAACGGCCAATTTGTGTCAGGGAACTTCTTTCAGACGTTTGGCGTGGGCGCTTGGGCCGGGCGGGTGCTGCAGGCGAGCGACGAGAGCGAGAGCGCGTCGCCCGTGGCGGTGATGAGTTACCACGTGTGGAAGGACAAGTTTGGCAGCGATCCATCTGTGGTGGGAGCTACGTACGAGATCAACGGACACCCGTTTACGTTGGTGGGGATTGGGGCGCCGGGGTTTTTTGGCGCGAAGATGGTGGGCTGGGGAATGCCGGATTTCTGGCTGCCGGTGACGACGGAGCCGTTGCTTGATGGGAAGTCATCGCGCCTGAAGCTGCCGAGCCAACACTGGCTGGATCTGATTGGGCGTGTGCGGCCGGGGACGGACGCGAGGGAGTTGGAGGCAAGGTTGCGCGTGGAACTGCATGACTGGCAGGCGAGCCACGTGGCGGAGATGGTTCCCCAGGAGAAGGAGATCTGGCAGCAGCAGAAGATGTATGTGAGCCCGGGGGGCGCGGGCGTGGCGGCCATGAAGGAGCAGTACGAGGAAGGATTGAAGCTGCTGCTGGGCGCGGCGGGATGCGTGCTGCTGGTGGCGTGCGCGAATATAGCGAACCTGTTGCTGGCGCGCGGGCTGCGGAATCGGCAGCAGACGTCGGTGCGGATTGCGCTGGGGGCCTCGCAGGGGCGGTTGGTGCGGACGGCGCTGGTGGAGAGCGTGGGGCTGAGCCTGCTGGGTGGGGCGCTGGGCGTGGCGGTGGCGTATGGCGGGACGCGGCTGATGGTCTACCTGGCGTTCAAGACGGGCAGCAGCCACAACTATGTGCCGCTGGAGGCGACGCCCTCGTGGCCGGTGCTGCTGTTTGCGCTGGGCCTTTCTGTGTTGACGGGGATTCTGTTTGGGATGGTGCCGGCGTGGATGACGTCGCATGCCGAGCCGGTGGAGGCGCTGCGGGGGGCGCGGAGCACGACGGGGAATCGCGTGCGCTGGCCGCAGCGGGCGCTGGTGGTTGCGCAGGCGGCAATGTCGCTGGTGCTGTTGAGCGCGGCGGCTCTGCTGGGGAGCAGTCTGCGCAACCTGGAGCACCAGGACTTCGGATTCGAACTCAAGGATCATTATGTGGCGTGGGTGGATCCGCGGATGGCGAATCTGAAGGCTGAGCAGATGCCTGCGCTGTATGACCGGATCCGGGAACGGATCGGCGCCATACCGGGGGTGCGCGCGGTGAGCGCGGCGTTGTATGCGCCGATGAGCGGGGACAGCTGGAATACCGGCGTGCTGATTGACGGCAAGCCGGAGCCAAGCGCGAAGGATCATTATGAAGCGACGTTCGTGCGGGTGACGCCGGGATTCTTTGAGTCACTGGGAAATCCGATTGTTATGGGGCGATCGTTCAACGATGGGGACAAGGGAAACACGCACGCGGTGGCGGTGGTGAACGAGGCGTTCGTCAACCAATTCTTCAAAAATGAGAACCCGATCGGGAAGCACTTCGGGGTGGACAAGAGGAAGTACGCGGGGATCTTCGAGATTGTGGGCGTGGCGCGGAACACGCGGTATGTGACGTTTGGGATGAAAGATCCACCGCGCCCGATGTTCTTTATGGCGGAGGGACAGTTTCTGAACTTCGACGAGCCGGAGGAAAGGGCCGGTGATGCGACCAGTCATTTTCTTTCAAGTTTGATTGTGTGGGCGCCGGGGAATCCGCCAAACCTGGAGGCGCAGGTGCGCAGGGCACTCAACGAGATTGAACCGAACCTGGCGCTGCACACGGTGGACCCATACACCCGTTTGCTGGATGCGGCGTTTGCGCAGGAGAAGATGATGGCGACCCTGACGCTGTTGTTCGGGGGGCTTGGGCTGGTTCTGGCGGCGGTGGGATTGTATGGCGTGACGGCGTATGGCGTGGAGCAGCGCACAACGGAGATCGGCGTGCGCATGGCCTTGGGAGCCGACCGCGGGAGCGTGGTGGGGATGGTGCTGCGCAGTGCGTTCTGGCAGGTTGGGGTGGGGCTTTTGCTGGGAGTGCCCGCGGCTGTGGGAGCAGGCAGGCTGCTGACGGATAAGTTGTACGGAGTGGAGCCGTGGGATCTGCGCATGCTGGGAGGAGCAGTGCTGTGCCTGGGGCTGGCGACGCTGGTGGCGGGTTGGATTCCGGCGCGGCGGGCGTCGAACCTGGATCCGGTAGAGGCGCTGCGGGCAGAGTAGGGGCCGTTGGCGTTGCGTCATTGTGGCGGGGGAAGCGCGACGGGGAGAGTGCCGGCGAAAATATTTCCCAAATATGACATTCCTTGTCATGTATGGTCGCGCACTCTGGAAATGCGCCCAACCGGGGCGATGGAGAAGAGCAGATGGCAACGGCAACCGCAGAAGCGAACGTGCAGACGGCGAAGGATGTTCTGGAGCATTGGCAGGGTCACCGGCGCCTGACGCGTCGGGTGATCGAGGCGTTTCCTGAAGACAAGCTGTTCGGATTTTCGGTGGGTGGGATGCGGCCGTTCGCGGAGTTGGCGTGGGAGTTTCTGCGGATGGCGGTGCCGATTGTGGACGGTGTCTCGACGGGGAAGTGGGAGGAATACAAGGGACCCAAGCCGACGACGAAGAGCGAGATTCTGCGGCTGTGGGATGCGCAGACGGCCGAGCTGAATGCGAAGTTTCCGCAAATCCCGGCGCATCGCTTCAGCGAGGTGGACAAGGCGTTTGGGCAGTGGGAAGGGACGGGGAAGGCGACGATCCAGTACGCGATCGACAACGAGATCCACCATCGCGGGCAGGGCTACGTGTATCTGCGGGCGCTGGGGATCGAGCCTCCGGCGTTCTGGGAACGGGGATAAGCGAGGGTAAGCCCTCGCGGCGGAGGAAGGCAGCCGCGAGGGCGCGTGGTGAGGAGGGAGGGAGGGAAGGCGAGCGGCGGCTGAGGTTCGTTTAAGCTAGGGGAAGACGCGAGGGAGTATGCGCGGTCTGAAGCCCGGATGGCGAAACTGGCAGACGCAGCGGACTTAAAATCCAGAATAGACACACATAAACGCCGTATAATCAGCGACATGTAGCTTTACTTTTCCTTCCACATCTGCTACACAATTACACATGAGCACGGCATTCCTGAGGCACGAAGGAGCTACCAATGTCCGAAACCTTAGAAAGCCCAAAACCTAAAGCAGAAACCCACAAAATCATGGGCGGCAAGGTCAACATCTACCGCCGCGAGAACAGCGACAACTGGCAGTGCTCGACGTTCCTCAATGGACGCAACTGGCGCGTGTCAACGCACGAAGACAGCCTCGGCCGGGCGAAGGACTTCGCCGAAGATTGGTATCTCGCCTTGCGCGGAAAAGCGCACGCCGGACTTCTTCAGAAGCAGACCCGGCGGCAAGGGAAGAAATTCAAGGAAGCCGCCGCGAAATTCCTCGAGGAAGCTCCCATCCTCACACAAGGCCAGCGCGGCTCGACTTGGTTAAATCAGTATGAGTTGAAGCTGAACGGCGTCATCCTTCCGTTCCTGGGCGAGAAGCACCTTCCCGAAATCACATCCGGCGTCATTCAGGAATACCGCATCTGGCGCGCGCAGAATTGCAAGACAGGCGGGACTCCAGCGCGCAGCACAGTACACAAGGAAATAGTCTGCATCCGTCAGGTGCTCAAGACCGCCAGAAGACACGGCTGGATTGAGTACCTCCCCGACATGTCGGTGCCCTATAAGACGTCCGGCAAAATCGTGCACAGGGCGTGGTTCTCCCCCGAGGAATATAAGAAGCTCTATGAGGCGACACGCAGGCGGGCGAATGAACCAAAGCAGGAGCGCTTCAAATGGGAATGCGAACAACTGCACGACTATGTGCTGTTCGCGGTCAATACTGGACTCCGGCCCGACGAAGCGTGGGCGCTGCAATTCCGCGACGTGGCCATCGTCCAGGACGACGCCACTGGCGAAACAATCCTCGAAATCGAAGTGAGAGGCAAGCGCGGCGTTGGATACTGCAAGAGCATGCCCGGCGCCGTTAGGCCGTTCGAGCGCTTGAAGAGCCGACCGCGTCCCGTCCGGATCGACGAGCCGGGGCGGGGAGGCACCAACGAGAAGACGCGCATGCCTGAGCCAACGGATCTACTCTTCCCCAAGTGGCAGCGCGAACTGTTCAACGCCATCCTTGACGAAGAGAAACTGAAAGAGGACCGCGACGGTCAGGCGCGCACCGCCTACAGCCTGCGTCATACGTACATCTGCCTGCGTCTGATGGAGGGGGCGGATATCTACCAGATCGCCAAGAATTGCAGGACCTCGGTCGAGATGATCGAGAAATTCTATGCCTCCCACATCAAGACCCGCCTGGATGCTGCGGCGATCAACATCATGCGCAAGAAGAAGGTGGCAAAGGTAGTCGCGAAAGAACTTCGTACCGGAACGTAGCCTTATACTTAAGGTGGCCATGCGGGCGTGGCGAAATCGGCAGACGCACCGGACTTAAGCGCAACTTGAGTGCTCGCCGGGAAACCGGCAATGCAGAACTGCTCAAATTCGGGGAACCCTGAAATGGCGATCCCGAGCCAAGCCCCGACGGAGAACTCCGGAGGGGAAGGTGTAGAGACTAGACGGGCAGCACCTACCGCCGAACGGCGACGGACCGAACGGTCACGGTGAAGGTATAGTCCAGACCACAAACCTGCCGGAGCGTCCTCGGACGCGTTTTTCCGGCAGCGCGGCGAAAGCCGTAGATGGTAAGAAAATCCGTTGGGGCGCGAGCCCCGTGAGGGTTCAAGTCCCTCCGCCCGCACCAGTTTTCCGAATCACTTTTGGCGATCCCCAGAATTCCCTTCTTTTGCGTCCGTGGGCGTTCCTTCTGGGGGTGGCGGGATCTGGGATGTAATCGCCTGCTTTTTCGGTTTTGTCTTAAGTTGAAGAAAGTGCTGACCTGATGGCGTGATCACTATTGTGTTCTGTTGTCTGAGCCGGGCAATCTCCTCAGCCGACAACCAGGTGAAGATGACCGTTTGGAATTTTGACTGCTGGGCGAGCTGCTTTTCAAGAAACGTGAGAAATAGCTCCTGGTGTTTCTCGTCCGGGTTCTGCTGTAGCGGTTCATCGAGGATGACGAACCCAGGATGTTTTCCTTTGACCTGTTGAGACGCTGCGGCGAGCGCCAACGTAAACGCAGCAACCAACCGGGACTGATCACTCGCCGATCCCAACCCGCGGAGCCTCCGCCCATCCATATAAGGAACGTACTGATCGTCGAGTGAGAGTAGGCTTGCGTTATCACGGCGAACCGCACTATGCCCGAGCGCGACAAGGTATTTTTTCAACGCATCGACGAACGCCAGCTTACGGGAATGGACGTCCGGTGTCGAACTAATCCCAGTTTCGAAGCTGCGAGCATCGATAATCCAGCGGTCAATAGACGCCTGAATCTCCGTGACGTCTTTCGATGCATCTTCAAGCCGCTCCAACTCGCGTTCCGCAGCGGCTAGGTTCGTCGCAGTGGCAGCGAGTTGCTCTCTTACGGTACCCACAGCGCTCGTAAGCGTCGTCAAAGCTCGATCGGCGTCACGGACCTGCGAGTCAAGTTCGTTGATATTAGCGGTGGTCAGCTTGATGCTCGCGTCTAGTGATTCAATATTCTTCCGGATGAGTTCGCGATCACGCTTTAGCGCCTCGATGTGAGCTGCTACGGACTCAGCCGATTGAGAGCTGAGCCCGAACAGGCTCGCATCCATGTCACGATGACACGTTGGACATTCAATGTGATCTAGCCTGCCAACCCCCGTTTGCTTCAAACGAAGCAGATCGTTCGCGGCAAGGAGACGGTGGTCAAGGCTCTCAATTAACGTTGCCGCTTGGTCCTTTTGAGCTCGCAATGTATGTAGATCGCGGTTCAGACTATGGCGCTGCTCTTTCAGCTGAATGACTCGTTGGGATGCAGCAATGGGAGCAGATGTGTCAGCGGTGTCTATCGGCTGCTTTGTCAAGGCATCCCGGAGCTTCTCAATTCGTTCGGCAACGACTTTGTATCGAGTCTCGATATCAACGGAAGCGTCCCTTTTGAGTGCATCGCTGAACTTGACAGATGACCATCGCGAGATAATCTCTCTGAGGCTGCCGTGACTCGACCATTGCACGCGCCAACCGCGCCGCATCATGAAGTCCATCGCCTGATGCGAGATCAGCTCCGCACTATCCTTGAGTTCACGAGAACGTTGTGCCGCAAGCAGCCGGTTTACGCGTGCCGTAATCGCTTCGAATGCGCCAAGTAGATACTCGATGGATATCTCGCCGATCTCCTGTTGACCATATCGACCAATTTGAAGCGCCTGCAGATTCGACCAACCCTCCGCTTGATCAATATAAAAAAGTGGAGCAAGGTTTTCGAGGTAGACTTCGGCACCGGACTGCCTATACGTTGCGACATTAATGCGAGGCCAGTTCATCCACTCGAAGAAGAAACGTTGAAAACCGCCATGTTCATCAGACATGGTGAGCTTACGTGCAAACAGCTTGCTCTCTCGTGTCTTCCCATCTACTGAGATTTCACGAATCACAACCAAGGCGGGATCTCCACCCCGGATATCACGTTGAATTTCGAGTTGTCTTCCGGATTCGTCCCGGATTGTGATTGCAGCTGAAGAAGAGATCACTCGAGTCAATGCATGTCCGGACAACTCAAGCGACTCGCGTGCGGCCTCTGGGAAGAACGCGGGATCATTATCGACGTTGCCGAAGATTGGTTCAAGCCCGAAGCACCAAGCGATTGCCTTCACGGCGAGTGTTTTACCGTACGCGTTCTTTGCGCTAATCACTTGCAGCCCGGGTTTCAGCTGCAGGGCGCCAGAGAACTCCCCAGCCTCCGCCAATCCTTTGATCTCGATGTTGGAAATGTAGATCACCAACCCTCCAACATTTGATTCGAAATCGTGATGCCATCAAGCTCGTTGATCACCGCAAGCTCGCTTGAAAACAGATTTGCTTCGACGACGGATTTTGCGATGGCAACCAGCACATCAGCATGTTTGCCCTCGACGATCTGTGTGTCTTGCCTCGCAAGAATTCGGCATGCGGTCAAATAATTCACGACGTCATCGTGAGCCGTGTCTGATAGAAAGCCACGGCGGATGCGAATGGAGTGAGCGAAAGCCAGACCCTCGTGCGGACCAACGGTGCTCCATTCTCTAATCGCGGGAAGTAACCAGGGACGTAGGGCTACAAACTGCATCAGCTTCAATTTAGCGGCTGAGATCTTCCGAAGCGTGGACGGCGCGATCGTCCGAGCGAATCGTGCAAACACGAGCGCGATTACAGCGGTGCGATACTCAACGTCATACAGCGCAGAGGGTGCCAATCGCGCGGGTACAATAAGAGGTTTGGCCGTGCTTTCCTTAAGCAGCGCGGCCAGTTCTTCGATCGGATGGAGATTGCTAGACACTGGCCACCTGCTTCTCCCAACCGATCGGGCACTCACCGATCAGACGTGCGATTTCACCTGAACTTACGTCGTCAATGAGAGTGCCGTAAAGTTTGTCGAAATCCTTTTCCAGAATCTCGGTCGCTATCTTTGTCGCATTATCGAGCTGTGTCCAAGGCTCTGCCGAATTGACCATCAACGTGAGAACCCGTGTGAGGATGCGGGCACGATTTGCCTCTAGATCCCTGTGCAGATTGGGCAAGGTGTCAGCCAATTCCTGTTCAAATGCCAGGGACATCCGCCATCGGGAGAGAAGCGCATTCCACAGTTGCTCGATTTGGGCGTCTTTCCCAGGGATTATGAGTTTCAGTGCATCCCTTTTCTCATCGAATTTGGCTGTGCTGCCGATGACGATTGTCTGCGATTTTTCCTGAACCTTTTGCAGGAAGATCCTCTGGCGGGCACGCGTAATGGTGACTTCGTCGATGGCATAGCGATTGGCAAGGTCTTTCGGACCGACGACAATGATCTTGGCATTGCATTCGGCGTATCGACATTTGCTCGCCTTTTGATAGGCCTCGACAGCGGTTAGGATTGGTCCGATGATTCTGTGGCTCTCGAACCAATTCACCAGCAGCTCAATCTGTTGAATTTTACGGCCCGCCGGCAGAATCGTTGACATCTCTGGGCTCTCAGCAAATACCAGAGATCCTTTTATGAGATCAAGCTCATATATGCGCCGAAGATCGGCGCTAAACTTTCCGATAATTCCGTCTATCCGTTTTTTCGGGGTCTTGAATGCGTCGTGTTCCGGACCATAACAACAGTAAGCCCGCAAACCATGATCGGCGATGGCATCGAGTCCAGCATCTCCCATCGGTTTATCTGGAACCGACTGGAATCCAGTGATGAAAGCCTGCAAACGAGCGCAGACCTCCGCCTGGAAGTCATCTCCGCTTAGGGCTTCAAGGCTGGCAGCATACTCGGCGATAAGCGATTGAACGGTCGCCATTTCTTGAAAGAAATCGGAATCAAGAAATGTTATCAGAGCACCATTCCTTGTGCATATCACCAGCATCTTGGCTCGCGCGGGTCGAATCTGCGGTCTGGTCCAGTTGATGTGCAATTGGCGACGTCCGCTTGGGATTCATTCTGGTTGTTGCACAGGCCCGTCTTGAAGTAGTATAGGCGAAGAAAAGGAGAATACGCGTCGTCCTCCTTAAGTTCGAGGGTTATTTTTGGGAAAGCCGAGCTGAACGGCCAAACTGAGGAAATTTCGTCCACCCGCGGAAACGAGCGTTTGTAGTTCGCACGCTTTTGAGGCGCGATACCACGCGCGCCGCGGGAGACGGGAGCATAGGGCACAGATGGACCACAAGGAGCAGCCCGACAGTTCAGGCGCTGGCTCTTTTCCGACTCTTCTCCTTTACGAACACAGCCACCTGTCGCGTGCACGGGCCGCACTTCATCGAGTGCTGCATAATGGCGTCCGAGTCCGGATACTCGTTGATTTCCCCAAACACTACTCTACGGAGCGCGGATTCTTCCGGGCAGCCCACACGATCAGGATTCGGGTAAGAGCGTATGACCTCATTGCGCAGCTCGTCGATGAACACGTCCTCCTCGATCTCGGTAGGCAGCCAGGAGGGGTCGATCGACATCGCAATTTCTTCCAGTGCTTCCTCCCGGTTTCGAATTTGATTAACCTGCCTTTGGCGCCACTCACTCGGTGAGTGCTCACTCAAAATGATGAGCCGAGCGAAACGGCACAGCTCCTCATCCGAATATCCTTTGGCGGCCTTCCGCACACGCGCGACTGCCGAGTCAATGGCATCTTTGTTGGCAATCAGTCCGCGCAGTGCGTTGAGGTGAGCGCTTCTATCTGCGGATCTGTCTTCAGGCGTTCCGGGTGGACGCGGCATTGTGGCCTCCCTGATGG
Source organism: Acidobacteria bacterium AB60 (assembly GCA_008682415.1). Classification (GTDB taxonomy): domain Bacteria; phylum Acidobacteriota; class Terriglobia; order Terriglobales; family Acidobacteriaceae; genus Telmatobacter. Next base: position 185,917 of record VANK01000003.1, read on the forward strand.
CCGTTTCTGGACCACCTCAGCAACATGGGTCCGCGCGGCAATTGAGCATCACATCCTGAATATTCCAGTTCTTCAGGCATCAGGTTGAAAATGGAGCCAGCCGTCAGTCGCTCCATTATGAAATCAATTGCGCTCAGACCAAATGTTGCCAAGCGCAGGCCAATGGGACCAAGCGAATCCAGCTTGGTCCCATAGAAGGCGGACTTCCGACTAGCCCAGTACATTGGTTAGTTCCTCCGCATCTGCGGCTGATGAAGAGGGCGAGCACACCGCTGTCGGCGCACTTCGGACCTCGCTTATCGGGACGAATTGATGATTCGCGTAGATCGGATGGCGCCCATGCTCCTTGTGCCACTTGGATAGAGACGGAGCACAGCGCGCTGCCTCGGCGATCTGCCGCCAACCTCCCGCATTCTTGAACGAAAACGCCACATCTGCGCTGACGTAACGTGTGTAATCCAAACCGGCATCCGCAACGACAGCGGTTGATGTGTGGAGATTTGGCAGTTCATAGTTGAATAGGTCTTGAAACCACGACATACCGATAAACATGATTGACCAACGGTCGTGGTCATAGAGTTGCTTTGACCACTGGTCGTCTCCACTGTGAGCCGCGCGAGCGAGGCATTGCTGGAATATCCGATACAGATCCATCGGAGTCAGCCCTTTTGGAGTTTTCGTGGCATCCAGGTTTCGAAGCACTGATAATATGATCTGAGCTTTCGACATTGCTGGTCCACGTGCCACATCGATAATGTCTTCGAGGTCGCTGAGAAACCGATCAAAATTGAAGAACGATCCGACTGGACGCCACTCTCCCGTCTCCCTATTCACGACGATCGCGCTGAATACAGCAGAATCAGGATGCGAATTGACGAAGACGGAACCCCGCTCTCGATTTGGCTGCAACATGTCAACGAGCGTGCTGAACACGCTGTAGCAGGCCATCGGCCACCAATCGCGAAGCGGCTGCCAATCGGCTTCGGTCTGGGCCTGGAGATCGCTGGCTAGCTGCGAGATTGTGCATCGCTTCCGATACCTGGTTTCGTCATCGATCTCTTCGTCTCTGCCGGAAAACATAATCGGCTGAAACACAATGCCAAAAATTTGCTCGTTGTTTTGAGCAGCAAATTCGACAATCGGCCCGAGAGCATCGTCGTTCACTCCGTTGATGACGGTTACTTGAAGTGTGACGCGCATGCCTGCCGCGCTGATGTTCTCAATCGCCTTCAATTTTACGTCGAGGTAGTTGGCAATGCCGCGGTGGGCATTTTTCTCCTCAGTCATTCCGTCAATCTGAAGAAACACACCGTGAAGGCCGGCAGCGCGCGCTTCACGTGCGAAGCCGGCGTCTTCAGCGAACCTGATTCCATTTGTCGCTACGTGGAGCCGCTTAAGCCCGATACTACCGGCATACTCGACAGCCTTGAGAAAGTGCGGCGAAATCGTAGGCTCTCCCCCTGTGAAGAGAATGTTGAAATCACGCTTCGGTTCAACGGTAAGAGCATGATCTAAGAGAGCCTTGATTTCATGCAGGTCAGGTTCATAGACATGATCCAGTCGATTGGCGTCCATGAAGCACGGGCTGCATTTCATATTGCAACGTGTCGTCAGATCTACCAGAACGTAGGAACCGCGACCATAACGGACGGCATGGATTCCATGTGCGTCTGTATCTGTTCGTTCATAGTCGCAGCCGGGATAAAGGTGCTCCATTCTCCAAAAGAATTGCGCATCGGAAGCGAGCAGATCCTCGAATGGCCCGTGCCGTTCGCAGGATTTGCGGAGAAGAACCCTCCCTGCTTCTTCCAGAATCTGAGCCTCAACCACAGCGGTTTCATCGATGAGCGCACGGTCGGGCAGATCGTTATGAAGAATGCTGTCTCGGATTTCGAGCAGGCATTTTGGGCAAACAGATTGGGTCCGTCTGGGACCGAGGGGAGGAAATGTTCTTTCGCGTTTGCGCCTGAGAGGGCTGTTGGACCAGGCCGGTATTGGAAGGTGTCCTTTTGAGAAGGACTGGTTAATGCTCCGCACGACGTTCCACGCGACGTCGGCGACCTGCGAGGAGGCACGAAGAATATTCATGGGGGAAGTCCTCAGATAAGAATGTGGTTTGGTCTGTCGTCACCTCTTGCGAATTACGGGATCTTGCGAACTCCGCTGTGCGGATCCTCTTGCGGTACTGAACTGACCGACAATCTCAATGTGCCGTCTTCAAAACTCCTGCAATTGAATCTGTCAGGGCGCCGCGACGCGGTGCTTACGACTTTAGCACTTGTGGCGCTGGAACGCGACTCTCTCTCCCGGTCAGGCAGATGAGTTCGATGGACATCAGAAATGCGCGACTTTCACGTGGGATCGCCCCCATCATCACTTTATTCCGCGAATGCACCGCAGGAATGAACTGACCTCGTCTTTGGCATCCAACAGCTTCGCCGATTGCAAATTTCTCCAGACGATGTCTGGAGATTTTCTTAACGGAAAGTGAAGGAAACCGTCTACACATATTTTTTTGTCTCGCCGCCATCAAACTTCCGAATTCCTGTGGCACCTCACGCGTGGAACCTCACGCGACATTGGTCAGACAGTGTCTGACCGATTCTCTCAACGCTGTTGCGAGACTTCGAATAAAGAGCACAAAATGTCCGGATATAACAAATTACAGCTTAATTCGTGGATCGAAGGGATACGCGATTGCTTCAACGATCCGAAATTTGGCTGCATCCGGATGGGAGGGATTGAACAGATAGTTCATCGTTTCTGGCACAATGACGCTCGGAACACGGAGGAGGACGCTATCGTTCCGTTCCAGCCACGCTGATCCAAGATCGCGCGTCACTTCAAGCCGCGCATGCCAGTCATCCGGCAGCTCGTCCGTTCTGACCGAGGGAACGTCGATCTCAGGTCCCTCGATTTTTAGCAGAGTAAATTCAGGTGGTACATCGTTTGCGCTAGTATGTACGCACACTTCGAGCAGAGACGAAGCTGGACTATCGGAGAAATAGACGATTGCGCGACCTGCGTAGTGCCATCGTCCGGAAGCCCGGAGCCCACCAGTTCCAGTCAAATCACGATGCCGGCTGATCCGCCAGAAGACCATCAAACGAACATGCCTTCATCAATTTGGATCAGAAGCTCCTCCACGATTCGGCTGCCGGTGTCTGTTTGGAGAAGCGAGAGGGGTGTTCGTCCATCGAGGCGCATATGCGGTTTTCGTAGCCAAGCCAAAGCGCGTTCCCGGCTTCCGTAGACCATTTCCGCGAGTGACAATACCCGAATGACGCGCAATACACGATCCGACTCCTCAACCGTCAGCTTTTCCCGCCGAGAGCGGCGATGCTGGAGGGTTCGCGACGGGATGATTACGGCGTCAATTTCCGCCCGCTCCAAACCAAGAGCGACGAGCCGCTTGATGATCGAAGGCGCCAGCCGACCCTCAACGATTCGAAGGATCTCGCCTTCTGTGGTGGGAGGCTGGAGGCCAAGCCAGTTGCCGATTTGCAGATTCGCGGCGTTCATATCACCTACATTATGCCACACGCATTGCGGCATAGTGTAGGGCCTAGCTAAACCGCGCTTTGATGAGATCCGAAGTGGAGGTTTCCCCGATGAATCCATTGCCACCGCTAGCTCACGAACTGATTACTTCCACGTACCCTACCAAATCGGCAGCATAGCTCCCGTCGCCATATGCCCCGCCCTTGTGCTTCAGCTCTCTCTCCAAAGTCGGCTCCAGAACCCGCTTAAACAGCTTGAGTCGTTCCTCTGGCCCCAGGATTGGAGCGGCAGCAGGTGCCCGCAAATAATGCTGGGCTTGACGCTCGACCGACGGCACTCGTGTGCCGTCCCGCTTTACTGCGATCGGCTGAATCACCATCTTGCGCTCTCCTCTACCGGCGGATAGTTCTACCAACCAGAGCGACAGCAGTACTGAATCCTCCACATCCACCGAGACCACAATTCCGACTTCCTCGGGGGGCACACTACGCCACCGGCCGAGCTCCTCTTGCAGTAGTGGATGATCCAACCCCATCAATTCGACATCATCGCTGTTTGTAGCGGTGTCTCGATTCAATGTGAACCTGACGCGGCGGGCGTTGTCAGGTCGCAATAAGTCGTAGGTTTCGTCATCAACCATTACAAGTTTCTGCTGTTGTTCCGAAACCGCTGCAGAAAAAAACTGCACCAATCGCTCCAGGCTCGATGACACGTCCGAGAACGGCTTATAGTCATCGAGGCTGAAACCATCGAGGTCCTGAAACAAATCGCATACAACTCGCCGAGCTTCGCGTGAATTTGATAGCGCGGCTTCGAGTTCGACTCGGGTTCGTTTTAGCTCTGGGTCAGACAACGCCTCTTGGTAAAGACGATCGTAATTGAGACGCTCCGATAATTGACCGAGGATCTGCGCCCGAAGATCTTCCGCTATGTTCCCTTCATCATCCACTTTGCCGACGGTTCGCGCGATTTCGTTGAGTTTTTCATCCAGCAAAAGAAAAATGCGGCCCTCTATGGTGTCCGATAGCACCAGGTTGTAGACCTGAGCTGTGTGGTTCTGGCCATAACGGTGAATACGTCCGATTCGCTGCTCAATATCCATCGGGTTCCATGGCAAATCGAAGTTAAACAGGATTCGGGCGAATTGCAGGTTGATGCCCTCGCGACCTGCCGCCGTGCAAACGAGGACACGTGGACCCTCCTTTTGACGAAACCGGCGCTCGGCCGCCAACTTGGAACCGTGGTCGCCTCCCCGCAGGACCACAACACCTTGGCCCGGGAATGTTAGCTCAATCTCGCGCGCAATCGAATCCACCGTTCCCAAGTAAGTCGCGAATATTACAATCTTTTCGTTCGGATTCTGTCTCCACAAAACGCCAAGGCCATCTAGCAGTTTCTGCACCTTAGTTTCACGCTGTTCTGGGAAGATTTTCAGAAGATCGCGGATTCGCAGGCGCTCCTCGGGAAGATGGATATTGACTGCTGCCGCTGCAGCCTCTTCCGCGTGGGTCGCTGAATATTCACTACCGTACGGATCGGACGCCATTTCCAATTCTTCTTCATCGAGCTTTTTGACGAGGCGATACTTAAGATCAGCGAGCACACGGTCCACCTCGCTGCGCCCGACGCCATCTCGAGCAAACCCAAATTCCTCATGGATCAGTTCACGGGCCTCCTGAATCAGCCGTTCGCGACCTTCGATGTCCAACTCTTTGTCGTGAAGGAGCGCCTCATGCAACGTCAGCATCAGCAGGCGACGTTTTAGTGTTCTGCGCACAGCTGCGAAGCTGGAAGCTGCGATCTTTTGAAAGATCGCCATCAAGAAACCCAGAGCCCGTCCCTGGTTGCCCTGACGGCGAGCGAGATCGAACCCTTCTTCCAGGTACTCCTTTAATTTCCCGTAGAAAAGCCTCTCTTCCTGGTTCATCAGGAATGATTCGGTATGGACCCAGCGACGAGCAAATAGAGCTGAGCCGTCTGGTTGGCAGGCATCCGCCTTTGTGCGCCGGTACATCACGGTATTCAAACGATGGCGATTCTCGACCATGTCCTCTGGACTGTTAAACAATGTTGGGTTCAGCAACTGGATCAACATCCAGAATTGGAAATGATTACCCTGATGAGGAGTAGCAGACAACAGTAACAAATCTCGCGCGTGATCGCGCAGAGCCTCAGCCAGCTTATAGTTTTCTGTTTTTCTCACCTTCTTACCAGCACGAAAGGCCGTCAGGTGATGGGCTTCATCGAACACTACCAAGTCCCAACGCGGCGCTTCGAGCAGACGCCTGATGCGCGCTGGGCGCTTCAGCGTATCGATACTGGCAATCAAGCGATCATGCTTGGCAAAGGCATTCGTTTTCCGGTCAGTGATATCACCTTCAGAGCCGAAGACCTCAAAACCAAGGTTGAATACCTCGTTGAGTTCACGGTGCCAGTTGTTTACAAGACCCGCAGGAACCACCATGAGTGCCCTGTTCAATTCGCCACGACTGGCAAGCTCGCGCAGGATCAGCGCCGTCTCAATAGTCTTGCCAAGCCCCACTTCATCGGCGATCAAATAACGGCGGGGAGAAGCAGTTGCAATACGGTGCGTTAATACGACTTGATGGGGCAGCAGGTCAATTTTCGCCGAAGTTAGCGCAGACGCACTCTCCATGATAGGCAACGCATGGGCCTCATATGAAAGCCATGCCTTCCGCGAACGTTCCGCACCGCCAGCAACTGCTCGCAGCATACGCTCCGCGCGGGAAAGTTCGCGGCGGACCGACGCTGTTGGTACGCGACGTTCACCGACACCGAAGAACGCGCGAATGTAGCCATCTCGGCTCGGCTCAAGGACGACTCCTTGGCCGAACTCATGATGTGCGATCCGCTCACCGGGCTGAAGTTGGGCCTCTGCTTCCACGCATCGCCTTCTAAGTAATCCGCAGATGAAACAACCCGGCGGTCTCGCCGCCCCTCCGCAGGACGATCTCCTGCGGATACTCGTTCGCCTCACCCCACACGACGCGACCAAAGGCAAGGAGGCTTTCTCCGTGCGGCACCGCACAGCGCCAAGAAATCGAATCCGTAGCGGGGTTCAGCCTAATGCGATTCTTCCCAGCTGGTAGCCAGAAAATCAGCGCAGCTTCACCCTCGAAGTAGGACTGGAATGACAGAATTGCATCCTTCACCGCGTTGCCAAGCCACGTCTCAGCGTCCGCTGGATTCAGCAGGTCGAGCCCACCTTCAAGGCCTGCAACAACGAGCGTTTGATTGTCGTTGCTCGGAAGATCATTCGGCCAGCGTCCCACCGCACGCAGCAGCTGGCGCATGCTCCAGACCTCATTCGCGACACAGACCTGATTGCGGGCCTCTTCATCCCAGATCCAGCTTGTGCCGTGCCGCCTCCACACCGTGTCGAGCAATTGCCTCATAGCTCGTATTCCTCGAACAATGATCCTTGCGCAGGTTTGCTTGCCAGAGTTCCAGCCCAGGCCGTGTAGATTGCAACCGCCCGAGAGGCCGCGTTGCGAGTCGCTTGGTCCGGCCCGTTGTTTTGGAACCATTCCAGAAGCGGCTTTAAGGCGATGTGTGGCTTGAAATTCCCATTCCTCAGGGTGTCGGATGCGTTGATGCCACTGCTGTCCGCGCATGCACCGACCAGCACTAGAGCTTGGTCCAGATCGGATATGAGACGACGGCGATGCTTCCCAACCCACTCGCGGGCAAAATCGAGCGAATTGACGCGAGTGAAGACCTTGTTCTTTTCAGCGCACCAACCACGCTGCACAAAATCATCTGGAGTCGTGATCGACCCTTTCAGAAACTTCTGCAATTGGTCCCGTTTCAATTCTGTGGCGCGACCGAATGTGCGGAGAAATTGACGGGTCATCGGTTCGGCATTTACCGGTGGCGGCTCCTTGCCTTTGTCGGCATCTTCATCAATTAATTGATTGATTCCAACGAGAGCATCCTTAACAGAGATTGTGCGCCCCTCGTCTACATAGACCTTTCCGTAATGGCGCGAAAAATATTCCAGCGCCTTGCCTCGCCGAATCACTTGCAGGTCCGCGGCTGGCAACCCTTCCTTTGCGTGGTTCTCAAGCAACGCTTGCAATTGGCGGACTTCAGCCATCACCTCACGGCGCATGCGCCCCCAGCTTACCGGCTTCGGTTCTTCCGTCCGCTTTCGGCACACGTGGATAATGTCATACTCGATCAGCTGGGATCCAAATGTCCCCGGCTTCGCTCCTTCTCCTTTCGTTTCATCGGAACGAATTGGATATGTCGCTTCGAGGTAGAATCCCGCTTCGAACAACGACTCGAGCACAGCTATCCAAGGTTCATCTTCACTGTGATGAAATGTGAACGCAAGTATGCCACCAGGCTTTAGGACTCTCTTAGCTTCCCGCCAACATTGAGTGAGAAGGCGCTGATAAAAGCCATCCGGGTCTTCTGGTTCGCGCGCACGATTAGCGACCGCTTCCAATGACTTAGGCGTGTAATCAGGCTCAAAGCATTCGGGGTACTGTTCTTTGAGTACAAGACGCAGCCAAACATGGAAGAAATCCGCTAACTCGGAGTAGTGCAGCAATCCACCAAATGGCGGATCGGTAATGACCAAGTCAATACTTGCCTCACTGAGTTGCACGAGATCCGTGGAGGAGCCGCAGAAAGCTTCAGCGCCATTGACAGCGTCACCAGGGTATACTTTTTCGCTCTTTCCGCTGATCTCCTCAGCGAGCAAAGCATCCCGACGTCTGATGTTTTCAACGCTAACAGCTTCCCAAGGCGACTTCGACCATTCTCCACCCTTGAAAATCACTTCGAGCGTAGATGACCACGGGCCATAACCCATCGGCGGAAAAACGCCAACTTCTACTACGTTACTTTTGGGGTGGAAGTTGCTATTCGACATAGCTGGTGCAAGCTTGTCGTAGGTCATGTGCCAGAACGAAAACATGTTTTGGTTTCTTAAATAGTTCTGAAAGGCGCCAAGAACATACTCTCGAACCGATGAGTCGTAGTTGCCAACAGCAGAAATGGCCTTCAGTAGAAGTGCGTGGCCCAACAACTGGCGAGGGTTGAACATCGTCCACCAGTGTGTATACCCATGATTTGGGATGCCACCATTGTTCATGTGAGTCATGAACCCGAATGGAATCTCTGATAGAGGCCAGTACCCTTTGAGATCATTCAACTTACGCTCTTCCCATTCTTTGAGCGCGGCGTCGTACTGCCTTGCATGCAAATCGTCGAAAGTCGAGAAGAACCGGCCGCCATAAGGCTGGCCAGCGACATCACGTTTCGGTGAATAGCTTTGTACGGCATACGCCGCCACAGGTCCGGTTTTCCCCGTGGCCTTGACGGTTGTCAGCACATCTTGCACCGTGCCGCATCTACCGCAAGCATAATGTGACTTCTTTGGCACCGTTCCGAGTTCAGACTTGAAGATCTTGCCCGATTCTGGATCGGTAACGTCTTCTGGCAAAGTTCCACGCACTTCCAAAAGACGAATGGCTTCTGCTCTAAGCCGATCCCAACGAACGGTCGAGGCCACGTCGTCTTGAGCTGACCCTCCATAGGGTTGACCCAGAGCATCCTCTTTCGGCGCTCCCGAAAGCCACTGGGGATGAACTAGCAGACTGAGCTCGATTTTCTTACTTTTCTTCTTTCCTAACACTTCTCCGACGCCGATTGTCTCGACATGACCACACAGCGGGCAATGAATTTCGCCCGTTTGACCAAGGACCGAATACGGATGCTCATCCGGTGCTACGTAGAGCGGGACGTCGGGTGCCATGCGTGCTTCACTTTCTTCAATGTGAAAATGACCTCTGCATTTGTGACACTGACGATCCCAATACTTGACGCTTAATGTCTTAATTGCCATCACCGGACTAGTCATAATTGGCGTTCGATGGCCGCACCCGGTGACCTGACATGGCCCGTGCTTTGCCCAGAATGTGTAAACAATCTCTGGACCTTGATACTTGTAGTCCTGGCGCTGTTCACCCGAAATGGAAAGAGGGTCAAACTCCGCAGGCATCTCTTTGCCCGTTGGGATGTGCGTCCAGACTCCTTTCTCGCCATTAGGACCGTCGCAGTAGTAGTACGGGATCATCTGAGGTTTTACTTCAGCCTCGATATCGGCGAGGAGCCGTCTCACTTCGTCGAGATCAACGTTGGCCAGCTCCTGCTTGACTACGAACCATGCCACTGGATTAAGGTCGTTGCCGGTCATCTGCATCCCGAGCCGAGAGCCCTCAACCAAGGTGGTACCGCCCCCCATGAAAATGTCCGCAACTCTAAGGTGCTTGAATGCCCCCTTTTTCTGATGATTCGAGTAGTAATTGTCCCAAACCAGCCGAGCGGTTTGAGAAGTGTCACCAGGGGCCTTGGTCGCGGCAGCGATGAGCATGGATCGAAACACACTCGAGCGACGTCGGGCCCACCATTTTGACATCTGATAAATTGGCTTACCGGCATTGCCCTCAATTACCGCAACCTGATTCACAGGCAGGATTGGGAAATCGACTTCCAAGCAACTCTTTGGCCGGTTCGGGTCGCCGAAATCCACCGTCTCCATTGCGACAGCCTTCCCAGCGCCAACTGCTTTCGCAACTTCCTGTGCGAGCACTTCTTTGGTTCCCATTCAACGTTTCCTTATTTCGTCAGTTCGATAAAGGGACATAGCACTTCGAGCAGAGAAAGGCCGCCGTGTGTCAGCGTTGGATAGCCTCCCTGATTCTTCCACTTCCAGCGACCCAAGGCGAGCAGGTGCGCCCCATGTGGCCCACTCACCTGTAAAGCAACAGGCGGCACAAATGGACCAGCATCTTTCACGCCACTGGTACACCGACCACTCGAAAATGCTTTCTTGAGAAACTGGCCTAATTCTCCCTCAGCATCTGGAAAGTATCCGGTCGCTGCATAACCGTGGTCGGAGGTAATCACCAAACGCCGACCGGTAGCCATGCGCTTCACAAAACTCCAGAACTCCTCGTGATTAAGCTGGCTCGCAGCATCCCGAGCTAACAGTGCGAGACCTTGGCCCGCGCCTGCGCCGTCGTGCACCTTGCTGTCAGGCCAGTGATGCCAGAAGACTTGGTGTGAAGCACCACTAATCAAAGCTTCGCAATCTTTCCAAGGCAGGTCGACGCTTTCCGTATGCGCAGGCTGCAGCTTATGCGCGGAGCCGCCACTGTTGTTCTGGAGTTGGCTACGGCTACCGAACCCTAGCGCTTGGGCGAACTCGTCCGTTTCACCGGGCATTTCTGAAGCGTTGGCGCTGACGTCGTGCACCGACAGTCCATGGTCTTGAGCCCCTTGCAGAAGCCACGGCAACTCACGCAGTGACAGGCCATCGAGGATCAGCACCGCTTTGGCGCTGAAGGGCTTGGCCCACCAATCGAGTAGCTTGGTGGAATTGCGCTCTACAGTTCCAGAGAAAGCTTGCCACAGATCCCAGCTACTCGATGACAGCAGCAGATCGAGATCGCCAATTTCCCGGTCGCGTTTGACCACCTCGTGGGGCACGCTGCCGAGACTCAACGGCCTTGATGAAATCTCGAGGACCTTTTTGATCGTCACCGACCATGCGTCGGCGATTGACCCCTTGGTGACAACATCCACCAGGCCGGAATCGAGCGGCATCAGTTGCCCTCCTTTTCGAGGCTCAATTCGAAGGTGAGTCCGTCCGGCAGCTTCTTGAGCAACTCCCTGAGTTGCGCTCCTGAAAGCTGCGCGCCGCTAGCCGCAGAGACTTTGATTGATACGTCGGATACCTGCGTGGCCGGACCAATTCCCCAGCTTTCCAATTTGCCGACTAGGTTAAGCGGCGACGTGGATGGTGCATTGAGTGGAATGCGCGGCGTCGTTACCGGGGCAGGGGTGCTCCCTGCGTAAATGCTTCCCGGTGCAGAGGTAGAAGGTCCAGACAGCGGCAAGCCTCCTGCAGGTTGGGCAGGAGGTACGTGCCCGGAAAAGAGACCGCCATTCGCAGTGGCAGGCGGTATCGGACCGACCGGGATTGTTCCACCCGTGGCCGCCACAGCCGACGGCAACATCAGGAACACTTCGTCTAACTGCCGTCCTGTAAAGGAGAGCTTAGGCCGCATCCGTCGCCATGCTGTTTCTTCATCCTCGCCGGGATGCGATTGCAGATTCTCCATCCCCCGCAGGTTAATGGCTATTTGGCCGCGCGCACACAAGCGGAGAATGCGCTCTTTCATCGCGGTCTCACCCAGCCACGGGATGCAGTCTTGTCCAGCAGGTCGCGGTTCCTGCAGTTCGCGGAGCAGCTTGCCGAGAGACGAATTTGCAGCCGCAGCGGCGAGCACGAGTGATTCAAAGTCTTCCGGGACGAAAAGATCATTGACCAGAGACTCCTCTATGCTTTCCGGAATCTGCGCTCCTTGCTTCTTGAGAGTCTCAATACTGAAAACAGATTGGTTGGGATCAGCGAAATCCCAACGGTGGAGCACGGCAAAGCGATCAAAACGCTTTTTGAGGTTCTCGCGCAGTGTTCCCTCGAACTCCTTGTGAAGCTTCCTGTAGTCGGGATTTTGGTTGCTCCACTCCTGGGCCTTCATTTCCGCACGAGCGAGGATCAGCAACTCGCGATCTAGAAAGGCGTTCGTCGATCCCGATTTTGGCAACAGGAAGCGAATGGCGTTTCGCCGCTTTTGAAGATGGTCTTTAAGCCAGAGCCCGAGCCGCTGATTTAAATTTTCCGGTTCCTCCGGCAGCACCAGGATTGGCAAGCGGTCATCCCAGTGGTCCGGCTGCTCAGCTTCTTCGATCGACGACCACGGGTCGTTCAGCCAAGACTTCGGCAAAACGATCACCCGGAAGGCTTTCACAACCTCCTCTGTACCGCCTATTACATACCGAATTTGCTTTCCGAGTTGGGCTAAATCGGAACCATCTGGGAATAGTTTGTCGTTGCGGGCATAGGACATCAGCTTGGCCCGCGGGTTCTCTTCCTCCCGGAACACGAGCCGCGAGCCGTCCTGATGGATATTGAAGCTGTTCTCTTCAATCGTTGCTAATTCAACCTGAAAAGCGTTGTCATCGATGGGCGTGTTACGAGTGATGTCAACCTGCAACATCACCGGCTCTGCACCGGCCAGGTTGCCAACTGCAATAGAACGCAACCACAGGGCGCCAACGATCTCCTGCAAATGCGGCGCAACGCTGGCATGATCGGCAACTGCCTCTTCGACCGAAATAATGTTTTGCTGGGCTTTCGCACGCAACGAGCGATGATGTTCATTTGACACTGAATCCAGCAGGGCGCCGATGCCTGAGGCGTCGTCATCTAGGCGAAAGTCTGCTGCAGTGAGAAGCGGGATCGAGTTGCCGTGACTCTTATATAGGTTGGCGAGGATTCGAATCAGATCGCGGGTTTCTTGCGCATCGGTTGCTATCAGCACCTGCTCTTCCAGCAACCGCAGAAGATGCGGTGCAAAGGGCCAGCACTCGATGAATTCAGTGCTTTTTCTGGCTTGCTCGATGGAGGGAACCGCTAGAAGCCTGAAGCACTCAGAAATATGAAGCTTGATCAGCGCTTCAATCTTCTCATTCGCAATTTGAAGACGGTTGTCGAACAATCGATGGAGCAGCATTCGACGGCGATCTCGCTGGATTCGCTCCGGATTCCCTCCACTCTTGAAATCGATCGCGACCGGGTTAACGCGATGCACTTGCTGGTATGCATCGCTCTCACCATTACGAACTGAGACCACAAGGACCAGCAGCTCCGGCCTTTCGCTCGCAATCTCCGAGAGAATTTGGATGAAATTGAACGCCCATTGCTTCCAGGGATACTGCTTGGTGTTTGTTAATCCGTCGTACCACGTCTGGAATTCGTCCAGCAACAACATGGTGGGCTCTTTTTCAAATAGCTCGATCATGAGCTTGTCGGAAGGCACATCCGTCTTAGCGGCACCCATTCCCTCCCACTTGCCTTTAATGTAGCTGCCAGATGGATGGCGATCGAACAATAGATCCCAAAGAAATTTGTAGCGCTGCCTATGGAGGCTCTCACCGATGACCAACATGCTGTCGCGCAGCGCAATTTCACCAATTCCTGGTTCATTGAGCGTGGACGCCCAGGATTTCAGCCAGGACCTCGTTGCAGCCGGATCGCTTACGGCGTGGTGTAGCGCCGCGAGCAGGTGAGATTTGCCAATCCCCCGTTCGCCGATGACCGCCACTGGCCGTCCGTGATTCGGCCCCACGGCCTCAATTGCGCTAAGCAGGTCATGGGTAGGGTAGGTAATGTCCAGGAACTTCTCCGCCGTAATCTGAGTCGCGCCCGTTTTCGAATCGTTAGAGAGCTCGATCGCCGTACCTTTGAGGCGTTTGCCCCGAAATTCTTCCCGAAGAGTCAAGTCAAGCATTACGGTCGCACTCCATCATCGAATTGTTCCCCACGAATGCATCCGCCGCCCCCAAATAGCCGGATTTCCACGGCGCGGGGCACAAAATAGCCATTTGTCACAGGAACTGTGGTCGAGCACCATCCTAGAACATCGACTCCCAATTCCCAAAAAGACTTGCTTTTCAAGGCGCTACCCGCTCACGAATGATCACTCTCCCACAAACCAGTCTTCGCCCTCGCGCCGTTCCGTTCCGGCGCTTTATCCGAGCGGGCCCGTTTCTTTTCGGCAACGCCCCTCCCCTAAAACAATTCGGAAGGATTCCTAAATTTCTTCCTTCGTCAAGTGCCCCCGCTTCAGGCGGCTTTATCGCAGGGCCAGGGAGAACCCGTCAAGGGTCTTCGCTGGCGCTCGATGAACGTCAACAAACGCCGCCCTTGACCGAACCTCCCTCGTCCCTGCTGAGCCGCAAGAGCCATGAAGCGGGGGCACTCAACGAAAGAAATTTGGTTTTGGTGCTCTTGCTTCTGAACGCGAATCGGCCCTTCGGGGCTTCATCAGGAGCACCACATGTCAGTCGCCGTCAGCATACAATCCGCAGCAAACACCACAACCCACAACCAGCGCACCGCGCCGCACAGGAAAAATGCGGCGCATGGGAGCCGCAGCGAATCCCCTTACCAGCAACGAACTTCTCAAAGTGATAACCCCACGCAAGTTCTCATTAAGCAGGCCGTAGACTTTCTGATCCAGCAGCTTGAGGCGGGCAAAAGCGACACCTTGACTGCTTACCTGAATGCAATGGCCCGTTTCCATTCCTATTCCTTCGGGAACATCTTGCAAATCGCCAGACAGCGCCCGACAGCTACGCGCGTGGCGGGCATCCGCACGTGGAACCAGATGGGCCGTTTCGTCAAGAAAGGTGAGAAGGGAATACAGATTCTCGCTCCCTTAATGGGCTATCGGCGCAGAGATACGGACAATACCGAAACCGAGCAGGGGCTGGAGTCCAAACCCCAATCTGTGCTAATCGGGTTCCGCGCCGTGTACGTGTTCGATGTGGCTCAGACGGAAGGTGCGGACCTGCCCGAGTTTGAGCACAGCATTACGGGTGAGGTGGGCGAGCACCGCGAGCGCCTGATCGATTTCCTTGCGCAGCAGAATATTGCCCTCGAATTCAACGAGAAGATTGCCCCCGCTCTTGGCGTCAGCTACGGCGGAAAGATCGCCCTGCTACCTGGACAATCAAAGGCTGAGGAATTCGTGAGTTTGGTTCACGAGACCGCGCACGAGCTTTTACACAAGGCTGAGCGCCGCACGATGACGACTCAGACCGTGCGCGAGACCGAAGCCGAGGCCGTTGCGTTCATCGTGGGCCAAGCGGTCGGCTTGGAGATGGGGAACGCTTCAAGCGACTACATCCAGATGTACGCCGGTAACGCAACGCTTCTGGCCGAAAGTCTCGAAGTCATCCAGCGCACCGCTTCCACCATCCTCCGGGCAATCCGCCCGGAGGAGGCGTCCTCAGCCGAAGTATTACCAGCAGCAAATTAACTCCACGTTCTGAGCGGGCGGCGCTCAGAACGTGCCCGCTCTCCAATTCACCTCGAACACATGAATAGGAGTAATCGCCATGACAGCTACTGTTGCAATGCAGTCCGAGTACCGCAATCTCCCGCTTCTCACGCTCACGGAATCACCAGCCAATCCGCGCCGGACGTTTGACGAATCGGCGCTTTGCGAATTGGCCGAGTCCATCCGAACCCAGGGCGTGCTCTCGCCGCTCTTGGTCCGGCCAAAGGGCCAGAGTTACGAAATCGTAGCGGGCGCGCGGCGCTATCGAGCCGCGCAACTCGCTGGACTCGATTCCGTTCCCGTGCGCATCGTTGAACTCACCGATGCGCAGGCCCTTGAAACTAGCATCGTCGAAAACCTGCAACGGCGCGATGTTCATCCGCTGGACGAAGCGACCGGTTACGTCTCGCTCTTGCACCTTGATTACAGCGTGGAGCAGATCGCGGCCAAATGCGGCAAATCACCTTCGTATGTCGCCGCACGCGCCCGCTTGGCGGAGCTTGCGCCCACAATCGTCGAGGCATTCGCCAAGGATGAGATTGGCGTTGGACACGCTCTCTTGCTTGCCAAACTGCAGGCCGAACAACAGGAGGAAGGACTCGCCGCCTGCTATCAGGAGACGTACTCGAATGGCGGTAAGCCAAAACGTATCCTCCTCCCGGTCCGGCACCTCCAGCAGTGGATTGAGCACAACATTCTGCTAGAGCTTGCCACCGCGTCTTTCTCGAAAGAGGACGCACAGCTTGTGCCGGAAGCGGGTTCCTGCATTCAGTGCCCAAAGCGCACCGGTCACAATACTCTGCTATTCGCTGAAATCGGAGCGAACCAGCCCGATTCATGTATGTTATGTGGAATCTGGGCAATTTCAAGTCTTTTCCGCTGGCTCCGCGTCGTCACCCCGTCGGTGTGAGACGGGCGCATCCACACGTCTGTTCTTATGGAACCTCCAACAGGAGGTTCATTTGTCTTGTGACTTCGTAGTTCACCCTCTCAAGTGGGATTGCTGTCCGCTCGTTGCATCCGATCCTCACGCCCGCGCTTGGCTTACTCTCCAGTCTCATCGTGGATTGTCTGGTAACACCCTCGGCGCATACTCACGAGGCCTGGAACGCTACTTCGGCTTCCTGATTCAACACCATTTATCGAACATTTCGGTGACCCGCACCGAGGTCGGTTTTTTTCTGGCCGGTTTACAGAGTAATGGTGCCCGCCTCTCGAACGCCACCATCCACCAGCTTCTAACGGTGGTGCGTCTGTTCCATGCATATCTGATGGAAGAAGGTGTGCGCGTCAACAACCCGGCAGCCCACAGTCACACAGGTAGACCGCTGATTGCGCGGCATCACAAGCTGCCGTGGATTCCGAACGAGGACGACTGGCACTCGTTTCTTGCCGCGGCGCGGCAGGAGTCGATCCGCAACCGCGTCATGCTGGCGTTCGCTTATGATGCCGGACTGCGGCGTGAGGAACTCTGCAGCCTCCGTAGCGACGACATCGATCCATCGCGTCGCATGCTCAGGATACGGGCGGAGACCACCAAGGGACGCCGTGATCGCATCGTTCCATATTCCGCCGCCAGCAGTGAGCTGCTTCACCGTTATCTCCAGCATCGGCGCACTCTGGCACAGAAGCGCGGGTCTCTCTTTCTCTCGGAGTCCCGCCGCAACTATGCTGAACCAATCTCCATCTGGAGCTGGTCGAAGGCTATTCTTGGAGTGGCTCGGCGCGCTCATGTGGAACACTTCAGTACCCACACACTTCGCCATCTCTGTCTGACTGACCTTGCGCGCGCTGGCTGGGACATCCACGAGATCGCCGCATTCGCCGGCCATCGCAGCATTCAGACCACTCTCCTCTATATCCACCTTAGCGGCCGTGACCTCTCCGCGAAGCTGGCGGCAGGCATGGCCCAGATTCATGCACGTCGAGTCCAGATGCTTGCGGAGATGAACATATGAAGATCAAGAAGAAGCGAGGACCTAGGAAAAACGGGAAGCCATGGCCCAACAACATCGGAAAGTGGGCAGCATCATTGTCTGCGGAAGAGAAGGAGCAGTATCATCAACGCGCAGCCCGCGGCTTGTGGGGACCGGAGAAGCAGGAACCGAAGAAGGCCAACGATGGCCCTTGGATCTGGCCGATCGATCTGAGCCGTTATGATCGAAGCGGCTCGCTTACCGCCATCGAACAAGATCGGCTTCCACTGTGCGCGGAGGCATACCGATTCCATCCTTATGGTCGCCGTATGGATTTCGGTCCCGAGCTGGACAGGCTTGTTCGCCCCTTGAACGATGTGCTGGATTACACAGGCATCATTACCCTGCATCGGAAGTACACGCTTGTGTTTCTTTTGCACGAGATGGCAGAACGGCGACGGTCTTTCTGGGCATGGAGCGCCGACGAGTGGATTGACTCGATCCATCGGAAGAAACTCGTACGTCAGCACCTCTTGGCGATCGCGTACCTGCTTTGTGGATTCGCCGATCTGCATCGAATCGAGAACGATCAGATCGTCTACTTGTGTCTGGCTCGGAAGGTGTTTGGCCGTGAGTACGTAGATATCATTGCCCAACGAGTTCGGAAAGTGCTGGTTGAGTGGGGTTACAGAATAGGGTCGCAGAACGCCATCCTCAAAACGCTCTACGAAGCTCTGCTACACATCCGCTCGCCGCATCTCCATCAGCTCACCGTCGATCAGCTCCAAGCAGTCGTTGAGAGACGCCCTCCTCGAACCGGCAGCTATCGCAAGGTTGCGCTTTCTCGTGCTTTGGCCAGCATGGGGATCATTCCGGAGGCGCTGAAGATCGAGCGTCCACCTCGTACTAAACAGCGCTCACCCTTTCTGATCATTGGTGTGCCTCCCGAGTGGGCCCGGCTCTGTGATGTCTGGTACGAGCGTTCCACCGCTTTAACGTCCCACAGAAACAAGAGCTACTACTTCCTACTCAACATTGGCCGTTGGCTCGCCCACGCACATCCTGAAGTGGCCTCTCCGGCCGATTGGACCCGCGATCTGGCCGGGCATGCCGTATCGGTCATCTGCCAGTGGCATGGAGGGGACTGGTGCAGTCCCGACTCCGGACACGTGAGAAGCCGTGGCAAGGCGCTCGCCCCGGGCACCAGGGCCGAACGCATTTCCATCCTTCGCATGTTCTTTCGCGACCTGCAGGAGTGGGATCTCATCCCGCGTAGGTTCGATCCGGCACGAAGCCTCACGACGCCCAAAAGCCTGCTTGCCCTTATTGGACCGAACCCGCGCGCTATTGCTGATGACATCTGGGCAAAGCTGGTATGGGCCGGCCTGAACCTGACGGCCGATGACCTTCCAAGGATGGGACCTGGTTCGCTCGGCGCCAAGCGCCCGCATGCATACCCCGTTGAGATGTGCAGAGCACTCGCTCTGACCTGGCTATTTGCAGGCCTGCGCAACAACGAAATCCTTCGCTTGCGTCTGGGCTGTATTAGATGGCAAAAGGATGATGTCACTGTGCCTGGCACGGGCGACAATCTTCCCGCAGACGCGGTTTGCATGCTTGACGTTCCGGTGAACAAGACCAGTACCTCCTTTACCAAGCCCGTCGATCGTATCGTCGGCGAGGCGATCGCTACTTGGGAAAGGGTGCGTCCGCAGGGCGAAAGATTACCCGATCCGAAGACTGGTGAACTGGTCGATTTCTTGTTTCTGATGCGACTCACTCCCGTTGGAACATCCTATTTGAACGAGAGGCTGATTCCCGCACTATGCAGCAAGGCTGGTGTCCCAACCGCGGATGTGCGCGGGAACTTTACCTCTCATCGCGCCCGATCAACGATTGCCTCCCAGCTCTACAACGCACGAGAACCGATGACGTTGTTCGAGTTACAACAGTGGCTCGGACATTCAAGCCCCCACTCGACCCAGCATTACGCCAAGATCACTCCACTGAAAGTGGCCAAGTCTTACGCTGATGCCGGATATTTTGCCCGCAACCTGCGAGCCATCGAGGTACTCGTCGATCAGGACGTGGTGCGAAGTGGACGAGCCGCTACCGAGCCATGGAAGTTCTATGACCTGGGGCACGGATACTGCACCTACGACTTCTTTGAACAGTGTCAACATCGCATGGCGTGCGCAAAATGCGACTTTTACATGCCGAAGAAGTCGACCGCGGCGCTGCTACTCGAAGGCAAGACGCACCTGTTGAAGCTGCTTCAAGAGATCCCGCTTGGGGAGCCTGAACAGGCAGCCATCGAAGACGGCGTGGCGGCTTATGAGAATCTGCTGTCGAAGTTAGCTGACGTACCCACTCCGGCGGGACCAACCCAGCGGCAGATCGGTGCCGAGTTGGTCCAAATTACGTCGCTGAGGCAGGGACTGCTCGGTGCAACAACCGAGATGAGAACTATATCTTCGCAGAGGTAGCCGGTTCTTTGATTTTGAGTGCTTCAGGCAGTGAGTGCCACTCCTTTGGTCGAAGCGCTGGTCGGCGACCGCCCATAAGCAGAATTGGCGGCTTTCGGCGGAGTTCCTGAACCTGTTGGACTCGTGGGGAAGTCACCGCTACGGGTTCATCGACAGTGCGCGGATGACCGTGCAAATGACGGAACCGAAGAGAACTAACGCTCCAGACATCTGCCACTAAACCAGAGGCGGAGGGGAATCACACGTTTTGTCTGCTCGAGTGCACAGTGAGTTTTGCCTGGCTGAGACAGCTGCACAATCTAAGTTGCATTCCGGCCCGCCAGTTGAACGAACGTTCTCAAATATCTTGACAGGGCGTGGATTTTCTAGTTCAAATGTCACTCGACCCCGCGTAAAGGGTCTTTGACTGCATTTCTGCCGTCCTCTTTCCCCACAATTCATGGATCATCAGCCCGGCTGAAGGAGAACCTTCGTTTCCCAAAGGTCTGAGGATTTTTGGTCACTGGTCAGATGAGGTCGAAGCGTCATTTGCGCTCCCGTCGGTCGCCAGGCTGCCGTGCCAGGAAAGCATCGCTTTTTAACGAGTTTATGGCCGTTCATGTCCGGACTTTGACGTTCGGAACCACATCTGCGTCTAGCTCGTGATTTTGGTTAACAATTTGACCTGCTGCCTTTCTTAAGAACATCGATTGACCGCCATTCGGATGGAGGCCTTGGCATGATTCGTAAGATCATTTGCGCGCTTCGCGCTACAATCAGCTCTTCCACAATCTCCAATCCTGCGAAACTCCTGCGAACCGCAGTTACTTGTTGCGCCACGGTCAGCGCGATGCAAGGCATTTATAGGGCTCAGGACACATCGGACATTGCGGCAGGTAATCAACCTGGCATCTCGTTTTCAGGCAGCGACATTGATGCGATTAATCTAGCCAACGGTATGCTGAATGTGCATATCCCGCTGTTGTCGTTCCCGCAACGTGGAGGAAAGCTGAGGCTCGATTTTTCATTTCGTGCACGAGGAAAACGAACACTGCTTTACATTCCCGGCAATCCGTCCCTAGGAACCGATCCGACCACAACTTGGACCGCGTTGCACAATTCGACAGATTTCGGGGGCCTTAGCGGGCTGACAGATGACCAAGATGTGACCATGACGGGCGTCACGCACACTTACCAAAGGCCGTACCCTCAGCAGGGCAGTCTAACTGATAATCAAGCGGTCTGGTCAACCTCCGACGGAGCCACCCACGCAGGGTACCAGGTAAGCGGGACTTCATATCAGATGGCAATCGACGGGACTGGCTTTAAATATCCGCTCACGTACAGTGGGACATGCGCCTCGAGTTGTTACACGACCGATGGTGACGGCGTTTCTTACCGTCTTTCGAGCTCAGTCATCAGAGAAGATAAGAACGGCAATAAGATAACAGGCACTTATTCCAATAGTAGTTACCCAAACAACAGCGCAATCGTCAGCTACAGCGATACGATGGGAAGGAGTATTCCTGCCAAGCCTACGACGACCACGGACCTTTCATATTGTCCAAGCGGAACGACAGCTGCGGCCAGTTGGACGGTGGCAGGATACGGCGGCGTGCCGCTGACCTACAAATTCTGTTATGCGCCCCAAACGCAGACCCTGACAGATTCATGCGGCGCAGTCGATCAGCTGACTTCTACGACCCAGGTCAACATGCTTACGGCAATCATCCTCCCAAATTTCCTGTCGTGGCAGTTTTCGTACGGCGGCGCTGGGGCAACGTTCCCATCCGCCACGGGCAACCCCAATACGGTACTGCCTCTATTGACAAAACTCACGTACCCTACAGGTGGCACAATAAGCTACACCTATCAGTGTTACGCCACTGCCGGGACATTCGTCGCTACCAGAACTGAAAATCCCGATCCTCAGCAATCCAGCTCGCAAAACCATGTCTGGACCTACTCATACAATGTAGGCAGCTGGAAAACCTCCTCGCAGACCACCGCCACAGATCCTCAAGGCCAGTATGTCGTCCATACTTTGGCACAAAGCACAACAACAGTGCCTGCCCTTGAAACGTACACGAAATACTACACCGCATCCTCGGCGCTCCTTCGAACGATCGAAACCACCTTTGCAAATACCTCAAATCATGCAGACTGTTCGGCAAGTCAGATTGCTAACGAGGTGAATAGCACCTATCAACCGACCTGTCGGATCACAACCCTCGATAACGGGCACGTTTCCAAGGTGGCGTTCGCCTATTGCTGCGATCTTACCTTTACCACCCCGAGTGCGCCCAATTGGGGCGCACTCACTAGCGGGACCTACGGGTTGCCGGCGGACGGCAAATTCTATGATTTCGCAAACGGAGGCGCAGGCGCACTGCTTAAGGAACTCCAGGCGTCGTATTCCTTCGCCTCAAACGGTTCCTACTTGTCGGCGAACCTTCTTCACCTGCCTGCGAGCACCTCAACGCTTGACGCAACCGGAAACGTGCAGGCGTCAACTCTCTTCACCTATGATGAGACATCTTATCTGCAATCGTATCCGAACGACAGCTCGATATCGGGTTCTCATGACTCTCTGAGCGGTGTCCACGGGAGTCTCACTACTGTGGCTACATGGAACAAAGGACAAAATCCCGCGTACATCTATACGCATGCTTACGTATATGACACGGGCGAGATCTCTCAAGCAGTTGATGGGCGATCCAATTCCACCTCGTATAGCTATGATCGGGGTATTTCGGCGCTCTTCCGACGACGATAACCAATGCTCTGGGCCAGCAGACCGTATTGACCTACGATGGGAATCTTGGCGTCCTCACAACCGCAAAGGATCCCAATCAAAAGACGACCTCTTACAGTTACGATACTTGGGGACGAATTACATCCGTTCACTACCCAAATAAATGCCCGAACAGCAGTGTTAGCGGCGAAACCGACTATGTTTATGGGGATACGGTACCTTCAACAATTGCCACTACGTCCGCCATGTGCGGGGTGAACTCTGGCGCCTCATCTGCCAAGGTCCAGACTACCGTTGACGGTTTCTCTCGGGCAGTCCGAAAGGCACTGCTTACAGACCCATCCGGGATCGTCTACGTCGATACCTCATATGACTCGATCGGGCATGTGGCGACTGTTTCCAACCCTTACCGCTCGACCGCAGATGCCACCTATGGTTCGACGTCTTATTCTTATGATGCCCTCGGTCGGATCACGAGGATCACTCACCCAGATAACACGAATGTAAGCTATTATTTCTACGGTGCTGCCGTCCAGCTGTCCGATGAAGGAAATGGGACTCGCACAACCAGCCGAATCTTGCAGCAAGACGCCCTTGGTCGACTGACGAGCGTGTGTGAAGTTACCTCCGCTCAGGTGCAAGGGGGCAGCTCGGGAGATACAACTCCAGCGGGCTGCGGGCAGGATATTTCCACAACTGGCTTCTTGACATCATATTCTTATGACCCGTTGAGCAACCTATTAGCCGTGACGCAGGGATCGCTTACACGACGCTCTTTCCAATACGACAGTCTTTCTCGTTTGACGTCCGCCTACAACCCGGAAGCGGGGACAACCACGTATACCTACGATGGGAACAATAACGTACTCACTAGAACCCGCCCGGCACCTAATCAACCCTCTGGAGGCAGTTCAGTTGCTGTGGCGACCTACGCCTACGACCAGCTGAATCGTCCAAGGTCCATCGTCTACACGGATTCGTACAATTCACCCAGTCCAGGCTCATATTTTGACTACGACTCAGCGAACAATGCCGTGTTCACTACTGGAGGTTCCCTCAATCCAATCGGTCGGCTAGTAGATGGTTATGTAAAGGACTCAAGCGGCAACTACCTCGCCGGGGCGGCATTCAGTTACAACGAGGTCGGATCGCCGACTTCATTCGCGCAATGCACGCAAGACGACTGTTCTGCCGGCTGGAATTATACGCTGAGCTATGCCTACGACATCACGGGACCTGTATCGTCACGGCAAATCGCGAGCGGAAGTTCAAATGACTATACACTCGCGTACACCTACAACGGAGCTGGGCAATTGACGACCCTAGCCAGTTCCTGGAATGACGCTACTCATCCAGGAACACTATTTTCCAATGGTACGTACGGGCCTCTAGGGAGACTGGCGACAGACAGCTTGGGCAGCGGGGAAATCGAGAGCTTCGCTTACGATCAGCGAGGCCGATTGGGGTGTCTCAGCAGTTCTAAGAACGGCTCTGCGCTCTACAGTCTCAGCCTATCCAACGCAAATGGACAATGTTCTTCGTTCTCCGGGACCGGGTACGCCGGGAACGACGATGTTCTGGTTGCAAAGGATTCGATTAACGGAAATTGGACTTACACTTACGACGATTTCAATCGGTTGATTAGTGCGAACGCTTCCTCTGGCCCGTTCTCTGGAACTCCCATGGCTTGGACTTATGACCGGTTTGGAAATAGATGGTCACAGACGAGCGGATCGACTGGACAGTCTCTGAGCTACACCCAGGGCAACAACCGGATGAACGCATTCAACTACGATGCCGCAGGCAACCTGACCAGTGACGGGACAAATTCATACATCTACGACGACGAGAACCGAATCATCAAGGTCAATCTAGGTTCTGGGGGGACGATCACGTATAGCTACGACGCCGCCGGCAATCGCATCCGCTCAAACGTAGGTAGCACAGTCGAAGAATATATTTACGACATCGACGGGAACCAGGCTGGCGTGATGCAGCCCAATGGGGCTATGAAGAGGATGGAAATCTTTGCCGATGGGAGGCACGTCGGAACTTACGACATCGCAAGCAATGCGACCTATTTTTCACATCGGGATTGGCTCGGCAGTGAAAGGATGCGAACGACTTCGGCAGGTACAACCTTTGAGACCTGCGTTAATCTACCGTTTGGAGATGGGCAGCAATGTTCCGGTGGTGCTGATATCAGCCCGATGCATTTCACATCACAACTGCGGGACGCGAATGCCAATCTCGATTTCTTCGGTGCCCGTTATGGGACCTCCACCCTCGGCCGCTGGCTCACACCGGATTGGAGTAATATTGTCTCGCCGATCCCATACGGCGATCTTGCCAATCCGCAAGCGTTGAACTTGTACAGCTTTACCGGAAACAATCCCATCTCTTCGATTGACCCGGATGGTCATGATGAGATGGCACCTGAAGGAGACGGAGGTGGAGGGGGCGATAGCGACGGAGGTGGAGGGGCCCTAGCTTTGCAACGGGAATTCACTTGCACCCCCTGCTCGTGGCTAAGAGATTTCTTCGAAGCGCTGGGTTCCGGCGGCGGCGCGGGATGGGGAGGTTTCGGCGGGGGGCTTGGCGGCTCGAACGGAGGCGGATTGGCAGCGTTCGCGAGACCATTCGTCCAAGCCCAAATCAACTCTGCGTCAACGCCGGCCCATTTGGGTCCGTTTAGTGTCCCGAGTGACGGTCCTATTCGCAAGGAATTCGACATTGACGCGATCGTGAGAGCCGAAAAGGTGATTGGGGACAGTCAGTGCGTGACCGCCTGCAAGCATTTCGCGACCGGTTTAGCAAACATCCCCACTTGGCGATGGATACAAGGACCATCGGTATCCACCCTGACCGCTGCTGATATCGGAACGGCAATCGCAACTTTTAATCGCAAGGGCCGTTATCCAGGTGGTGAAGACAAAAACTCTGGAATCTATCTTGGACCCGGGCCGGTCCCGGGGAGCATCATCATCCTAGATCAGTGGCCTGCTAACCCAAAGAGGACTAGTCACCCGGGAGCTCTCCCGCCCGGCCCCCGGCCGCTGTACCTTAATAACGGAGGCGCATCAGATAGCGCAAGCCACTATTACGTGATCTGGGCAAAGCCGTAGGCGCGAGGTAATGTCATGAAGCACTTAAGATTAATTCTTCTTCTGCAATTGGCCTCAGGGATCGCTTGTGGCCAGCATGCACGGCAGGGTGAACATCCCGACCTGTCCAATCAGGCAGAGACATTTGTCCAGGGCCTTTACGCACAAGTAATTGCTCGCCACCCGTTGGGAATTCCGTTCGGCGCGGAAAACAAGATCTTTGCGCCATACCTTAGCAAAGAGCTTCGCCACAAAATCGACTTGTACCTAGCATGTAACGCCGATTGGTCCCGGCAGCATTCGAACCCCAACTTAAAGGGCCCTTTCGGATTGTGGGAGAGTGACATCTTTTCGGGAAGTGATGAACAAGCTGCTCCACGAGCCTTCCACATTGAGCGAGCGCAGCCAGAGCCCGACAGCTCGATTCGGGTACCTGTTAGGCTCACTTGGGGCACACCGGCCGAAGGGGGTCCGTGGATATGGCACGTCGCAGTGCTGCTTGTTCGAGAGGGCGGTCATTTCACCGTGAACGACGTTATCTATTTGAAGGATCCCGAGCATCGGGGAACGGATGACGTTGATACGCGGTTATCGGAACGCTTATCTGTAGGTTGTGATGGACCTCGTTGGGTTGGCACTAGCGATGAACAGGGAGCGGTGAATCAGCAACCGTAGACGCGCCACAGCTCTCAACGTGGCTTCAATCTGGTTCGGGATCCCGGGGGATCCACTGCGCGCCGCGCGACCCGTCGATTTCGCGATCGCTGGCATTCCGCAGCCACCGCACGTTCTGAGTACAACGAATGTTCTGCGTCTCACACCGACAGGGTGACGACGCGGAGCCGCGGAAAAGACTTGAAAATTGCCCAGATTCCACATAATGCAGCGACCCAAAGTGCTACGCAGCCAAAATCGATGCGCATGTGAAAAAGACTGTCGCCGCAAAACCGAAACTGGTACAGATCAGCACCGGCTACGGTAAACCAGCCGAAAATAGCCCCGTCATTCCGCGCAATAAGTATGTCGAAATTCGGCAGGACAAGCCGAAAGGCAAGAACGAACGCGACTGGCCGGAATACAAGACGTGCAAGTACACCGCCGAGGCCATCGTCACCGAGGGCACCGAGAAGGGCGAAATACGCAAAATCTGTGCCAATCCCGAATGCCCGATTCACCATCCCAAGCGGCAGAATCAGCACAACCACGCCGATGCCGCATTCAAGGCCGAACAGGAAAAGCGTCGCCGCGAAGAGGCACTAGCCCAGGCCACCGGCTTGCGAGTGCTCAAAGCCATTGGTGAAGCAGTTCCAGTCCGGCTGATGAAACGTGACCTGCTCTTTGTTGCCCAACGGCTCACTACTATGCTCGACGAGCGACGCCTTGCCGTTCTCGTCCGTCAGCATGGAATCAACAAGCCCAAAGACGGCGAGGCTCCCGCGAAGGTTCTAGCAGCATTCTTACCCAAGGCTGAAGAAAGCAAGCTGGGCTGTATTGTGGTCGAGACGGCCATACTTCTGTCTATGCACAACCAAACCGACGCGGCGCGGGTTCTCCGGGATGCCGCCCAAGTCTATAAAGTGGACGTTGACTCAATCTCCGCAAGAGTCAAGCAAGAATTCGCTGCAAAGGAAAAGGGCACGCCAGCAAAGAAGACCACACCCAAACCGCAAGCGAAATCGAGTAAGAAGGCGGTCGCGTAGGCACGGACAAATAGCATCAACGCGCGGAGCCACGCTAGACCGGCTCCGCGCTTTTGTTCGTTGCCCGTCTTCCCACCCTTGATCGATGCCCCGGAACAAGCGCCGGGGCGACATCTCTCGCCCACCCGACGGGCAGCGCCGCCTGTTAGGCGGCGTGAATCGCTGGCAACCCGAATCGGTTGCGCCTCAGAGGGTGTCAAGGAACCTCATCAGCGCGACGTCGTCGCGCCATTTCTTTTTGCTTCGCTTTGGGCTGAGTTTATCGAGTTGCGTCCGAAATCGTTCTGGAGTCAATCGCAAATAGCGCTCAGCCGCGCCGAGGTCATGTTGCCCCATATAGGCTGAAAGCGCCGGGATCATGCGATTGAGGTCAGCACCGTGTTTGAGCCATGCCGTCAACCGGTGGACAGCGAAGGTGTGTCGCAGATCGTGAATTCGCGGTTCGTAGCGTGCTTTGTCGTGCCGGGCAATGCCAGCTTCCTTGCGCACTCTCTGAAAGGTCTGGTTCGCCGTGTCGGCTTTGATCTTCTCTCCGTCTTTTGTCAGAAAGAAGTTGGAATCAAGCATCATGTCCTTCCGATGATGCTTTCGATGGTATCTGAGCAAGATTTCGCAGAGATCGGAGCCGATTGGAATTTCACGCGAACGGTGGACACGACTGCTCCGAATCGTGATGCGCCGCTTGTGAAGATCTACGTCCTTACGCTCCAATTGAAGTGCCTCTCCGAGCATCGCGCCGGTGCCATACAGAAAGAGAAGCATGGTGCGAAAGGTGGGCCCTCCAATCACGCAGTTGAATTGTCGTTGCACAGTGCTGGCGGCCACGAGCAGGCGCCGGAGTTCTGTCCGTGAGTAAACGTACGGAAGGAAACTCTGCACCGGCGATCTGCGCGGAGGAGGCAGTGGCAAATTGGAAAGCTCATTGCGCGCCTTCCAGTAGCGAAAGAATCCCCTCAGAACGGAATATTTCTTATACCAAGTGGCGGGAGAGGTTAGCGGACCATCAAGGAAGGTAACGACATCGTTGATTCTGATTCCATCAATTGCTACGTCCCCGACGTGCGTCTGAAGGGAGCGAAGGTTCTGAGCGCCCTTCGCCCAGGGCGTGCCTTCAGACCGTCTGGCTTCAACATAGATTTGGACTCCGTCTTTAAGGTTCATCGCAGCCCCGCAAGGCGGAAGGCGGCGACCTTCCGAAGTGCGCGATTATCATGCTTCGCATAGATGCTAACGGACTTGGTGTTGCGGTGACCCAGGAAATCGGCGATGTCCTTCAGCGAGGTTCCCTTCTGTAGGAGCCGCGTCGCGCAGGCGTGCCGCAAGCTGTGCGGGCCGAGATGATCGAGTTCGATGCCGAGCTCCCGCATACGCGTCGAGACTGTCCTCCAAACAGTCGAGTGCAGAAGCGGTCCCCACGGACGGCGCTCGCCAAGGAACACGTGTCTGTCGTCAACATGCGGGCGGCCATAGCGAAGATATTTCAGGATAGCCTCGCCGATTTCGTACTGAATCGGGAACTGTTGAATGCCGCCGCGCTTGCCGCGCCGCACCGTGAATACTTCACTGCGCCAATCGAAGTCTTCCAGTTGCAGGTCCATGACCTCACGGCCGCGGAGTCCGTACACCGTGAAGAGCAGGAGGAGGGCTTTGGCGCGAAGTTGTTCGGGCTTCATGCCTTCGGTCAGCTTGAGCAACTCGCGGACTTGTGCCCACGTGGGCCCCATAGGACGGGCCTCGTACTTCGAAATACGTGGGCCGCGGATCGCCAAAGAGAGGTCTGGCGAGCACCAGCGTTGCGCCTCGGCGAAGCGAAAGAAGCTTCGCAATGCCATGCATTGAGTAGCGATGCCGCGGGGCCTCCACCCTTCAGCGCGTTTTGCGCGAAGGAAGTCGTCGATATCACTAGGGGACAATGTCTCAAGACCCCTACCCCGTGCCCCGAGCCATCTCAAGAAGATACTTGCTCGATTGGAATAGCCCCGAATTGTTGGAGCTGCAAGGCCCAGCTGGAAGCGCAGCGAATGAGAAAACATCTCCACTTGCTCTTGAGATCGAGAGCGTGGAGACGGCGCTAACCTGCCGAGGAATCGAAACCAGCCGCGAGCGACGATCGCGAATGATTTTGGCGACCCAGAGTCGTGGTGGCGAGAGTCCCGAAATGGGCCTCGATATTCAGCCCAGAATTTCGCTCCCTTTTCAATTTCTTGCTCATCAATCACGCGTAATTCGTTCAATCCGAGGACGCGAATGATGTGGAGCATGTAGGTCGCGGCTCCGTGGACTTTGCTTTGGCAAAAGCCCTGTTCGAGCAAATGCCTCAGATACTGCTCACGTTCTGAACGGAGTGGCGCTTGCTGATGTCTTTCAACCAGTCTTCGGGTTTGGAAGATCTGTTCGAACATTGTTCCTCCCCGCGTGCGGTAGAGCCGTCTCGTGATCGTTAGGCGACAACGTTTTGCGGGAAACGAGACGCTCGTTCACGTTGCGATCTGGGACTCCTGTTGACAATAGGGACAAAAACCTCATCAGCTCGGGATCATCACGCCATCTCTTATTTCCCCGCTTAGGGCTGAGTTTTAGGAGCTGCGGGCGGAAGCGCTCGGGCGTGAGCGCAAGGTACTTTTCGGTCGTTCCGAGGCCCGTCAGGCCCATATAGACAGACAGCGCCGGCAACATTCGGTTCAATTCGGCACCATGTTTGATCCATCCGGTGATCCGATGTACCGCAAACGTGTGTCGCAGATCATACATGCGAGGCTGACAACTGGCATCTTCGCGCCGTCGAATTCCAGAGAGTCGGCGCAATCTGGCGAACGTAGCTTGGACAGTAGGGGAATAGAGAGCTTTTCCTTCTCTGCTGACGAAAAAGTGTCCGTCCTCCGTCGAGTCTTGTCGCCGCCTTGACACGAAATATCTTTCAAGAACGTTCCTCAGGTCTGGACCGATCGGGATCGTCCGTGAGCGGTTGTAGCGATTGCGGCGGATCGTGATCGAGCTCTTCTTGAGATCGACATCTTGGATTAACAACCGAATAACCTCTCCAACCAGTGCGCCTGTGGCATAGATGAAGATCAGGACCGTGGCAAGAGTGATGGCGTCGATTGAGCACCGATCCGCATTCTGAGACGTGCGAGTTTCCTTTAACAATGTGCGGATTTCGGAGTGACTGAAGATGTAAGGCACGAATGGCTGCTGCCTATCTATTCGCTTTGCGGGCAGCGGCAGGGCGCCGATCTCTCCACGTGCCAGCCAGAATTCAAAGAAGGCCCGAAGCAGCCGGTACTTCGACCTCCAGGTATCCGGGGACGACTTTGGGCTGTCTAGAAATGCCAAGACTTCGCGAGCGGTAACGCTTCCAAGAGAGACGTTCCCTACGCGCTTGCCAAACGCTCGAAGATACCATCCGGTACAGCGATAGGAGAGCCCCTCGGAGCGCTTTCGTCCGATATAGCGTTCTATGGCATCATCAAGATTCAAAGTATCGCCGCCAGACTGAAGGCTGCCACTTTGCGTAAAGAGCGCCGGTCGTATTTCGCATACGTCGCGACTGATCTGACAGTCCGGTGCCCAAGAAAATCAGCGATCTCCTTCAAAGAACTCCCCGTTTTCAAGAGCTGGGTAGCACAGGAGTGTCGAAGCGAATGGGGCCCGCAACGCTCCGACTGAATTCCCAGCCGCTTCATCCGCTTTCCTATGACGCCCCACATCGATCTCGCCTCGAACGGCCGCCAAGGGAGCTGCACCGTGAGAAAGATATTCCGGCAAGCGCAACGCGGGCGTCCGCAGCGAAGGTAGTCTAGGATTGCTTCTCCCACCTCATACTGAATGGGGAACTGTTGGATGCCTCCGCGTTTCGCTCTGTGGACGCAGAAAGTCTCATTGCGCCAATCGAAATCGTCGAGGCGAAGGCGCGCCACCTCACTAGCACGCAGACCGTAAATCGAGAACAAAAGAAATAGAGCGCGATCGCGCAGAGCTACCGGCGTTCTGCCGTCCACAGACCGTATCAGCCGGCGAACGTCCGACCAACTAGGTCCCTTGGCAGATTCCGTGTACGCTGGGAATCTCGGCTTGAGGATGCCACGCCATATACCCGGCGGACACCAGCCCCGTTCTTCCGCGACGATGAAGAATGCACGCAGAGCGACGCATAAACCTCTTATCGTAATCAGGCGGAGCCCAGCCTCACGCTTGCTGGCGAGATAATCGTCCACGTCATTGACTGAGATGAACGAAAGCCCCTCGTGCCGTTCGGAAGCCCATTGCAAAAAATGCCCAACTCGGTTAACGCAGTCCCGAATGGTGGTGGCAGCCAATCCTCGAGATTCCAACGCGCTTCTGAATTCAGCGAGTTGTGCTTCAAAAGGTCCGAGCGGCGGGGTCCGCAAAATCAGAGCGCCGTGAAAGCGCAACCAGTGCCGAGCTGTTATTGCAAAGGCTCTCGGTGAAGGGGGCCGGCACTTCAGCATTCGTTCAGGTCCGCTGTTGCTCGCCCAGCGTGCCCCGGCTTCCTCAATTTCCCTCAGCTCCACCTTCCGTAGACTCGTCAACCCCATGATCTGGACAATGCGGACGAGATAACTGGCAGTGGCCCGAACACGATTGGCGTCCCAGCCGATTTGGAGCAGATGGGTCAAAAACTGCTCCCGCTCTTTTACGAGCGGCGCAGATCGGTGGCGCCGTTGAAAACTTGGGGAGATTGAAATGCTTTCAATCAAATCTCACCGCTTCCTTATCTTCGGTGTTGGGCCCAGGAAATGGTGGTGCATTGCGAACCGGGGATGGTGGGGTAGAGGGGTGCGGGGAGAGGGGGCGCATCTCCCCGCAAGCGGTCAAATTATACCGCCGGGCTCGTGACTCGCACTGCTCTGTATCGGAAGCCGGATGCAGACCTCAGCTCAGTTGGCTCGCGATCTCGCAACGGTGCCGCGCCCAAAATGAGCGACACGGCGATAATTCGCGTGGTGGCGACTCAATTGGCTTGGCAGGAAGCCGGGTCTCTCGCCACGCCATCTGATATGAGATAAATGTCCTTGTCAAATCAAACGTACTCGTTGAGGTAATTTGTGTACGATCCCCCGTTTGAGCTTTATGTGGGCGGCTATGCTTTTTCTTATTCTCACGAACGTTCCAACGAACTGCTGGCCCTGTTCACTGAACGGGACCGGCGCCGCCCCTCCCAACCCGAGGAGAGCGATTCGGATGTTTCCGAATTTGAGGAGGCTAATTTCGACGATTCAGTCGTCAAAAACGCTAGTGTTGAGTCGGTTGGATCGAAGTTGGGGCCGTCTGATCTGCTTTTACCGGAGCCTGACGGTGCGCCCGAAAGATCAAATAGGGATGTGTTAATCGAGGGCAACTGTCCCACTTCAGCGGTACTGGAACCTGAGGAGTCTGCTTCGGAAGAGTCGAACACAGAAGAAACCTATTCCGAAAAAGCCTACGACGTTCCGGTCACGATTATGCGTGAACGCCTCGAAATCATGGGTTTCTCAAATGCCCGCTGGGAAGAAGAGCTGCAGGAGTACGTGAATCGGAAGATCGATTATGCGGTCAAGAACGCCGAGGAAAGAGAGGTTGGGACCCCTGCGCGAAGGAGAGCTGAGAAGCGTTTGATGATCATACAGCGCTCCTCTTTGAACCGATGGATGAAGAAGTGGTTGCTATTGCTTGACCAGTGGTTGAACCAGAGCTACTCCGTCCCAGAGGACACGCTCATGTAGCCGACGAACCTCTGTCTGAAACGGCCAGATATTCAGTCTTGCGCTCTGTGCGCGAGTTTGAGGCGATCCTCGTTCTTACGGAAGGAAGAACAGACGCAAGAATCATCAGTGAAAGCTTCATGAGGATGAGGCCTGA
The DNA here is from genome assembly GCA_008682415.1 of Acidobacteria bacterium AB60. GTDB lineage: Bacteria > Acidobacteriota > Terriglobia > Terriglobales > Acidobacteriaceae > Telmatobacter. The sequence continues at coordinate 219,159 of VANK01000003.1, forward strand.
AATTGCGCACATGTTCTCGTATATGGACCACGAAACCTTCAAGGTTCCCGGCGGAACGCCGGCTCTTGTCGCACTGGCGCGGAGTCTGGCCGGGGCCAAAATATCGAATCGGATCATCTTTCTCTTCGACAATGACACTGCGGGGCATGAGGGGCATCAGCAATTTCAGAAGGTTAATTGTCCGAAGCATTATCGAGGCGTGGTACTCCCATACTTGAAGTCTGCCGAGGCATACCCGACGATCGGACCCACAGGAGACGCACCTGCAAATGTCAATGGTCGCGCTTGCGGTATCGAACTGTATTGCGGGCCAAAGGCTTTGACTTCGGAGAGCGGGAGTCTTTGCCCGGTTCAATGGAAGGGGTATATGGATGGCATGAAGCGCTATCAAGGAGAACCCCTGAACAAAGACGGTATCAAGGAACGTTTCCTCTTGGCCCTAAAGCAGAGTTCCAATCCCAGGACAGATCCCGAATTTGAAGACATGCGCCTCGTTCTGAAAACACTGACAGAAGTTCAATGGAACTGAGCTAAGCCATTGGCCATCTCCAAGCCCGACTACCGCGGCCAGAGCTACGTGCTTTGGAACGATGGCAACGGACATTTCCCCACCTGGACCAAGGTAGGACCGGCCAGAGCATGGATTCGCATGCCGTAGACGGTGCCTTTGCCATCGTTCCAGCGGATCTCGTGGAAGGTACGGCCGTGGCCGGTGTTGAAGTACACCGATCCGGGCATCTCCACGTATCCGACGATGATATCCGGCTGCCTGTCGCGATTTAGGTCTGCGATCGCCACGCAATACGGTGGCCGACCGAGGCCGGGGGGCCGGACAGGATATCCGAACTGGAGTCCGCCGCGATTGAGCAGGATGAAATTCGCCTTGAGGGCTTCATCGATGATGGCCAGATCGGGTCGCCCATCGCCATTGAGATCGCCGGCCGCACCCGCCTCTCCTTCGCCGACTTCGATGGAGACGGCTGGCCGGACATAGTGGCGGCGCGCTCTGACGCTCCCAATGGCATCTGGTTCAGCACGAAATGGGATGAGGGGCGCTGAGCTCCGGACTGCAAATCCCGTCCGGCTGAGTGATGTTGTAGTGCTGGGCGCTGCTACGCAGCGGGTGAAAATTGACACGTCATCCCCAGATGGGATCGCGCGCCCTGCAATTGTGAACATGTTGATTTTGAGGTACTTGGGTGAGTGATGTTCTCGTTTGTAAACGCGCAATCTGCAAGGCGTTTACGAATGTGAACGTCTTTGAATGGACAGAGTTAGCAGCCGGGGTGTTTGACAACGCGGAGACTCCGGGGTACTTTGCGACTAAGGCGACTGACTGATGTCTTCCCCCGAAACCAGACCGCCTTCTGTTGTCCCGCCAGCTGTGCCCGCTCCCCGGGCAGGTGAGAGCTTTCGGACCAAATCCATTGCCACCAGGATTACCGAGTCGGAGTTCGCCGAGATCGAATCGGCCGCTTCGGCCCAGGGTAAGAAGGTGTCCGAGTGGCTGCGCGAAGCCGCGCTTGCTCAGGCCCGAGGACGCGGCGCCGCAGAAACAGACCCAGTCTTATTAGCGGAGCTGATGGCCATCCGGACCCTGGTTGTGAATCTGTTCGCTTCTGCGTCGAAGGGTCCGCTCAACGACGAATCCATCCGCAAGATGGCTGCCTATGCGGACTCGATCAAACTCCAAAAAGCTGAAGAATTCCTGGCAAGTCGAAAGGAAGGCAAGACCGGAAAAACGTAGGAGGTCATACTGTGCCGCCGCTCCGATTTCCTCGACGGTCCCTGTTCTGGTTCGTGCTGGTGCTTGGCGTGTTGCTTTTGCTGCCCGTCCTTCCCCTTTTGGCATCATTCGCCTTCGTCACCCAGTCCCCGTTGCAGCGATACTATTTGCTCGCATACGCAGAAAGTGCGAAGATCCTCGGCCAGCGAAGCCAAACCAGCCCAGTGATTTGGCTTTACAAAACCGCTCCCGGCCGGCGGCGAGCTCTCCTCTCCGATCTCGATGTCGAAGCCTCGAACAGTGGAACTCTTGGACTTCGCCTCTCCCCGGCAGCATTAACCGCCGGCTGGACAGGAATTCAGTCGGGTGCACAGGAACGAGTGGATTCGGCAGAATTGCACGCTTTCCTGCGGGCGAGTATCTACGGTGGCCACAGCTACGTGTGGGTGATGGCCGAGCCCCTACTACCCTTCGTTCTCGGAATTGCTGCATTGCTCGCCATCGCTATTGCGATTAGGCGCAGGTCTAGCCACTCAAGAGATCACGAGCAACGACACGGAAGACGGACCAAAGGTCCGGAACTGATTTCGGCCGCCGAGTGGAACACGAGGCTTCGGCCGGATGGACTTCGGCTCCAGTTGGCTTCTCCCGGGTTCCTCGGTCAGATCCGGGCCCGCGCCCTTGGCCGTCGCTCTTCGTCGCTTGGCATTCGCGGGAATCTTGAATCGAGCCACATCCTTATTATGGGTGACAGCGGCAGCGGGAAGACGTCCGCCATGCGCCAGATTCTTCGGCAGGTCGCCTCTCGACAAGCCGTAGCTGTTGTCTACGATCCGGCCCTTGAGTTCACGCACGAGTTCTATTCGCCGGAACGCGGCGACATCATCTTGAACCCTCTAGACGCTAGGTGCCCCTATTGGGACATAGCTGAAGAATCGCAATCTGATGACGCGAACGCGGCTATGGCGGCGGCTCTCTTCCCTGATAAGGATTTTGAGAAGGACTACTTCACTGACGCCCCCCGTCGAGTGTTTTCGTTCCTGATGCGCCGTCAGCCCAGCCCCCAGCAACTGATCGCGTGGATGAGCAATTCGGACCAAATAGAGGCGATGGCAAGAGGCACACCTTATGCGTCATTCCTTGATCCTGGCGCGCCTGCTCAAAGAGGAGGTGTGCTTTCAAGCTTCAACATGATTGCCGACAGCCTCGAGCTGTTGCCGGCAAGGGATGAGGGCCGCCCGGTTTATTCGTCGAGCCGCTGGAATGCTGAACGACGTCAGTGGATTTTTCTGACATCAAGTCCAGCGGCTCGTCAGAAGATTTTGCCTCTTCATAGCGCGTGGCTGGACATGCTGATTCTCCGCACAATGGAGCCGGCAATTCGTGGCACCAGGCCAGTATGGTTTGTCCTCGATGAAGTCGCCAGCCTGAATAAGCTGCCTCAGCTCCATACAGCCGTGACGGAGGCGCGAAAGTCAGGCAATCCGGTGGTGTTGGGATTTCAGGGGCGTAGCCAGATCGAGAAGAGATACGGCAAGGACGCCGAAACAATGCTTTCCCAGCCAGCGACGAAGGTCTTTTTGAAGACTTCGGAGCCGCATTCCTCGAAGTGGGTTTCCGATGCTATTGGCGAGATCGAGGTCGAGCGGCTTAAGGAATCGCGGCGCCACAGTTTATTACCCGGTAACCGGCAATACTCGATGGAGATCGTGAGCAAGCCGCTGGTGATGGCTTCAGAAATCGCGGGATTGGAACCTCTCCACGGCTACATCAAGCAAGAAAACCTTGTGGTCAATGCTCGCTTCCCATATGTTTCCGCAATCGCGCGTCAGCCAGCTTTTCTAGACCGAAGAGACTTCGGCACCTCGAAACCGGCGATCGCTAATGATACGGCCGCGCCAAGCGCTCAGGAAGTAGTGATCTCCATGCCGCCCAAAAGCCCGGCAGGAAGACAAGGCATATTCCCGCTAGCAGCGCAGCGGAAAGTAGCAAATGGTGAACCCACCGTCTGGGATGAATCTCAGTGGATTGACTGAATTTCCGTTCCGCTGTTCTTTCGGTCGCTTCGAATTTTGGAGTTGAGCAAATGTTGACCGTTTCGAAAGCGCTCTCTGCAGGACAGGCGCAAACATACCATTCTCGCGAGTTCACTTCTGAAGAGCAAAATTATTGGAGCCAGGACCGACGCGCGTACAGCGAATGGCGCGGAGCACTCGCAGAAGAATGGGATTTGAAGGGACCCGTACGAGCGGAGGACTTTGCGCGATTGAGCGAAGGTCAACACCCTGAGACAGGCGAGCAGCTGGTCAAACATCAGCCGGCCAGGACATATGAGAACGAATATGGGAGGCAGGTCACAAGTGCGGAACATCGAGCCGGGTGGGACGCGACCTTCTCGGCGCCGAAATCCGTTTCCTTGACCGCGCTAGTAGGCGGCGATGATCGCATTCGCGATGCACACCGCGAGAGCGTCCGTGTTGCTTTGTCAGAACTAGAACGATATACGCAGGCCAGGATGGGCAATACTCGCACTCCGGAAACAACAGGGAAGTTCATTGCCGCAACCTTCGAACATGACACAGCTCGGCCCGTTGAGGGATATGCTGCTCCGCAGCTCCACACACACGCCATTGTGTTCAACGTCACCGTCCGTGAGAATGGCCACAACCGAGCTCTTCAGGAGCGCAGCCTTTTCCAGTCTCAGCATTATGTGACGAGTGTTTATCGTTCAGAACTCGCCCTGCGTCTTAAAGGGCTGGGCTATACGGTCGAGCGAGGCAAGTATGGACAGCCAGAGATTAAGGGCTATACACAGGAATATCTCGATGCCTCCAGTCCACGGCGAGAACAAATCTTGCAGCACTTGAATTCCATCGGAATGGAAGGTGCAGGCGCAGCACAGGTTGCCGCGCATAGGACCCGCGATCAAAAGGGATTGCTTTCACCAGAGGATGTCCTGAAACGACACCGCGAGTTGTCCGCAAAATTCGGGCATCAACCAGAGCGAGTCGTTGCCGAGGCCCGCCAGCAGACTCCAAATCGCTCTCATCAGCCCGAGAAGATCGCTCAGCAGGCGGTGACCTACGCTCGTAATCATGTCTTTGAACGTGCGGCTGTTCGGGACGAGCGGGTTGTCCTTCACTCTGTGCTGGATCGTGGAATGGGCCAAATCAACTTTGAGCAGGCTCGCCAGGAACTCCAGCAGCGGGTGAAGGCAGGAGAGTTTCGCATACTCGAACCGCAAGAGGGAGAGGCCGGGCGGCGCTATTCAACAGCCGAAATGATACGGCTTGAAAAAGAAACACTCACTCGAATGGAGGAGGGTAATCGACGTGGTGTGATCAACTCACCACTTGTCCGTGCTGAAACCGGTGTCGCGGTGTTGAATCATCATCACGATGAGATGAACGCGGCCCAACGCAACGCTGTTCATGAAATCCTGAATTCACGCGAACAGATCGTAGGGCTTGATGGTAGAGCGGGCGCCGGAAAGACGACGACCCTTTCAGTCGTTCGTGAGGCTGCTGAGGCCGAGGGCTACCGCATTGAAGGATTCGCGCCCACATCTCGTGCTGCGCAGAAGCTTGCCGAGGCCGGGATTGAGACCTCAACATTGCAGCGCCACCTAGCTCGCGGCGAGCAGCCTGATGGGGGCGATCGGCGCCTTTATGTGTTGGACGAGTCCTCTCTCGCATCCACGAAGCAGATGCACGAATTCGTGAGCCGATTGGATCGGAGTGACAGAGTGCTCCTGGTAGGCGACACGCGGCAGCACGAGGCAGTCGAAGCTGGCCGGCCGTTTGCCCAACTCCAAGAAGCCGGCATGAAAACGGTACGGCTCGACGAGATCGTCCGGCAGCGGGACCCTGCCCTTAAAGAAGTCGTGGAGCAACTAGCCCGTGGAGAAGTACAAGCCGGTGTGGCCAACCTCGAGCGGCAAGGACGAGTGATCGAAATGCCCGCGAAGACGGACCGAATTGCAGCGATAGCGCGCGAATACGTAAAGGCTCCTAGAGACAACAATGGTGATTTCGCCGGACAACCGCTCCCGCACAGAAATCAACGAGCGGATTCATGAGGAGCTCCAAGCGCATGGCAAAGTGAGCAAGGATGAACACAAGGTGACCACGCTCATCGCTCGCCAGGATATGACGGGGGCCGACCGCAGCTGGGCACAGAAATACCAGCTAAACGACGTGCTGCGATATTCCCGAACGTCGAACGAGACCAGCATTAAGAAAGGCGAGTACACGCGTGTCACGAGTATTGACGCACGCAGCAATTTGTTGACGGTCCGGCGAGTGGATGGCAGCGAGCGCATGTATGACCCACGACGGCACACTGGAGTATCGGTCTATCGGGATGAACAGCGCGCCTTTTCAGTCGGGGACAGGATTCAGTTCACAGCCCCGAATCAGGACCTGAAGATCGCAAACCGCGAACTTGGAACGATTACATCCATTGATGAGAATGGGAGAATGGCGATTCGGCTTGAAACCGGGCGAAACCTGCAAATCCATCCGCAGCGCCATCCGCATCTCGACCACGGTTACGCTGTCACCAGCTATTCCGGTCAAGGGCAAACTGCTGACCGCGTTCTGATCCACGTTGATACAGATCTCCCGGCGAAAGATCTGATCAATAATCGGATGGCGTACGTCGCAGTCTCGCGCGGAGCATGCGATGCGCAGATCTTCACAAACGATCGCACCCGCCTAGCCGAGTCGTTAAGCCGAGATGTCTCTCACGAGAGCGCACATAAGTCGGAGAAGGCACTTCCTCCCGTGCAGCAAGAGCTAGCGCAATCGCCGAAACCTGCTCGTCCCTCCGGAATGGAGGTCGGCATTGGCATCTGATTCATGGGTGAGAAGTAGACGCTTAATCAGAGGCAGGGAGTAGATAGATTTCCGTTCGGCCTGGAAAGACTGAGAGTTGCCGGAGAGACTACTTAGTGTTACTACGATACTCGCAGAAACCGTTTCTCGTGCGTCGCCGCGCCGGATTAAGAGTCTGGAGTGTACTGCAAATATCTTTTCCGTTCACTGTCCCACCGGGAATATTTGAGGGTGGTAGTCCCGGCCGCCTTTACGCGCTTCAAAACTCTCTTTATCGCGTCCTTGTCGATTAGCGACACCTTGGGCAATTGGTGATAGAAAACAATCCACGACACAAGCGCATCGGGGAATGTGGGCTCTGCCTCCGCAGTGGTGAAGAGGTAGGCAGGAGGGCGTAGGGCTTTCCCTGCTTTCTTCGCAAAATGCGTCGTAAGCCGCTGCTGAGTTGCCCCACAGGCAGACATCACCAAGATAAAATCACCGTCGTAGTGACGCATTGCACACAGCGGCCTCAAGATGTCGAACAACTCATCCCATTTCACCGTGTCTTTACCGAAGCCCAATCCGTTCTCATTCCCGTGCGCTGCGATATGCAGGCAAACCGGCACACGTTTCCTGCTGCGCCTGTCATGGTCCGAATCGATGTCGGAGATAAAGCGGCAAAGTTCCTTGAACTCTGCCTTTGACTTGGCGATCAGCGATTGAACCTCGTGGCCTATCAGGGCGCAGGCCTCTTCCAAGGCCGGAGCCTCACCTCGCTTCTGCAGAAGGTCCATCGGGCTTGGCGCTTCGATAATGAAAAGCCGCAACGAAGTGGCTCTCGCTCTTTTCTCCATTGGCATATGCCCGCTTTCAGGCGCGAGGGCCCGGCCAGAGGCGCAGGGCAATCGTCGTTAGTTGCTGGCCTCGCTCGGCGATGGCGGCTTCGTTCCACTCGGTCCGACTTACAAGAGGAATGTTCAACCGCAAGTTCGTATTTGCAATCAGCAAGTCGCGTTTTTCCTTGAACGCATAATGTTGCGCTTGTCGGTTAACGCTCAGATTGAGCAGCGTCAGGTTGCCCAAGTTGCGATAGGCGGCTTCGCGCAACACGATGTTCTGTTGGCGCTCGTTCATGGTGAATCCCGAACGCGAGAGTACTTCAACTTCCGATGCTTCCTCCCACGTTACGCTACTGCCATCCTGAAGCGGCCAGTGCGCGTACCAGGATTGCGGCAAGATGTGATCGACATCGAGCGCATCGAGCCCGCCGAGAAACGCCTCTTCCGGGCGGCTTTCTGAACGCAGGCCACGTTCAAGTTCGCTCAGCATTCCCTTCATCTTCCCGCTATCGAGACGGCCCGGATAAAGAGACGCCGTAAGGCAAGCATTACGAAATTCCGCGTCGTCGGGCCAGCGCGACACGTCGCCGGTGGAGGCAACGAGAAGGCTGCGCAAGGCTGCGGGCTTGATGCCGGCGGCGTGCAGCTGTTTCAACAGACCTTGGAATACATTGTTGTAATTCTTAGATGTCAGCCCGCAGGCAGCCCGGCGCACCAGGAACGAAACAAGGTCAGTGAACATCTCGGCCTTCTCGTTATCGGAGGCGGCCGACGTTGAGATCATGAGGGCGAGTGGATACAGGGTAGTGATGTCGTAGGCGGCGATGCGCCGGCCGAAGCCGGCAATGGGCATGGCACCTGTGCCGCTCACCAGTTCCTTGTAGTGGTCGGCATAGGAGCTGAGCGTCAGAAGCTGTTGTTCCGCCGTTCGGGGATGTTCGGTGCTCGTCGCGAATCGGCGATATTCATGGTAGATCCGAGCCAGATCGACATCTTCGTGGAGTTCGGCCTGCAGGGTGGAATGAAGCAGCCATTCCAGGCGCGGCTTTTTAAGCCGGCCGCGGCGCTGCTCCTCGCTCCAGTAGGCGCTCTCGAACGCCGACCAGAGGTTGTTGTAAAGGGCCTCCGAGTCCGCTTGGTCACGGTCGGCGCGCATAAAAACGTAGTTGCGAATCAGGTCGGTCGCATGGAGCTGCGCTCCGCGACCGTTCAGAGTCTCGAAGATTATCTGCGCGTCATCGTCCGTGTCCAGGACGATGGAGACAAGTTTGAGGTCGCGAAGGATAGCGATCACCAGGGCCTCAGCCCGCGATACACCGGGTTGAGGTTCTGGTTCCGAGAGCCATGCCTGAAACTGGTGCGTGAAATACCACAGTGCCGCCAGTGCCGGCGGATGCTCCATACCGATTTTGCGTAGTTCACCCGCCTGCGTAAAATGCTGGTCGAAGCGTTGGGCGAGTTCGTTGAGGTCGACGGCGGTAAGACCCGCGCGGTAACTTAAGCGATCCCGGAAGGTGGGCCATACCTTGAACGTCTCAATTGCTGCATTGCGCATGGTTTCCGGATTGCCGTTCTTCAGACAGCCAGTGACGATGGGCGATAGCGCTCCGTTCCCGAGACTGTTCAGCGCGAACAGCGCGGATGTCAGGACGTACTGAAGCGTCGTCAGGGGCTGCTGCCCGTCAATGATGTGGTATGCCTCCACGCCGATGAGCCCGTCGCGGTGCTGCGGATCGAGGACCACCGCGCCAAGAAAGTGCGGCGTGAACTTACCGCCAGCTACGCGCGCTTCGGCCTTAGAACGGATATCTTCCCACAGCTGCTCCCACTGGTCTTCGAGGGTCCAAACATAAGCGCGCTGGTAAAACGGCACGCAATACTGGCGTCGGTTTTGAAAGAGCTGCTCTACCGTAATCGTCTCGGACTTCATCGGCTCGTTTGTGCTCCCTTGCACTATCAGTTTTAAGCGGCTTCATTCGGTTCCAAAGACAAACAATTACTGCGAGCCTGTGCGACGTCCCAAACGGGATAGAGGCTCGATTTGCCTGAAGTGGCAGAATAAGCATTACATTAGAGGTCGCGCCCAGACAATCATGCAAGAAGAGTTCGAGATTTTCGAGAGAATGCTTTCCGAAGCGGCTTCTCGCGTAGCCGCGCTCTACTTCCAGCTGCCGGTGGCGCAGCTGGCGGATGCGATATACCGGGAAAGGGTCTATTGCTACGAGCTTTATCACCAGCTGCGAATTCGCTGGAATGGCTTCGCGTTCAGCCTTGGCGGTGAAGTTGACAAGAGCGGTCATCCGCTTTTCCGTGGAGGGCCCTACGCGCAGGCAAAGCCCGACCTCCTGGTCCACGAGCCAGGAAACATGGGGCGCAATCTCGCCTGTGTCGAAGTGAAACCCTCCATCAGGCCAGTGGCGGAGTTTGCAGAAGATCTCGAAAAGCTCACCTGGTTCTGCGATCATGCTCACTATTACCGGGGCATCTTTCTTGTGTACGGCAGCGATGATGACGAAACGCCGGGACTGGACCTGCTGCGGGCAAGGCTCCGCCAAGCCGCTGAGGACCGCGCGATAGACCTGGAACGCATATGTCTGATGCACCATCGCGGGGTGGGGGAGCAAGCCGCAAGGATTCAGCTATGACGAGCGAACATAGTGGCAAACCAATCCCGCGTGGGCTGCAGGAGGGGGCCTTCGGCGAGGAGATGCACCGCATTTATCAGCGCGCGCTGAAGGAAGCCGACTACAAGGCCACGCGCTTCCTACACATGCTTCATGAACACGGAGGACTGCAGACTGCGCGGATGCTGATACATGCCTCTGCGGCTTCGGAAGGCTACACCGCACTCTGGCTGAGAGGGCGCCTAGACTTAACAGTCGAGGCCCTGATTCAGGACGATTCCCGCTGGCATTCGCTGTTTACGGCCGATGAGCTGGCCATCTGCGAACGGCGGCTGACTGCATACGAATATTTCAAAGGCCTAAAGTGATGCGTGTACAAGCGCGATACTTACACATATACTTGCACATGAGTTCCAGTGCGCGAAAGTAAATCACTTATAATCAATAACCTATCGGCAGACGCAGCGGACTTAAAATCCGCAGGAGCTTACCCTCCGTGGGGGTTCAAGTCCCCCTCCGGGCACCAGAGAGAGTGAAGAACTTACATGTCCTACAATCTGTTTTCCTCGATTGCTTCGGACAAATGGTGCTCTCATCTCCTCGTGAGAAACCTTGCGCTCGCAGAACGATCACGGTTGAAATGGGTGGCTGATGCGGCTGGGAGTGTGACGGCAGATGTGCGATCGTTGCTCAATTTCGCGGAATTCTCTTGGAGCCCGCCGCCTGCCATAGAATGGTTCACTACTGGCCATGAATCTTCCCGTAAATCCGCCTATTCTTCCCATGCTCGCCAAACGGGTCGATGACGTCCCCAGTACAGGCGACTGGATCTTCGAGCCTAAGTGGGATGGCTTCCGTGTTTTGATCTTTCGCGACGGGGAAGAGATCCTCATCCAGAGCCGCGATGAGAAAGCCCTAAATCGCTACTTCCCCGATATGCTCGACCCATTGCGGGCGCAGCTCCCAGAACGCTGCGTGCTCGATGGCGAACTGGTGATCGCGCGCGAGGGACGGCTGGACTTCGATGCATTGCAATTGCGGATTCATCCCGCGGCCTCACGGGTGAAGCTGCTGTCCGGGCAGATGCCCGCATCCGTCATATTCTTCGACCTGCTCTGCGTGGACGATCGCGATCTGCGTGGCGAACCTTTCGCCACACGGAGGACGGAACTGGAGTCGCTGCTGGTTGGCGCTACTCCACCGGTCCATATAACACCCGCAACCCGGGACCGTTCGACAGCGGTGGATTGGTTTCGGCGCTTCGAGGGGGCGGGACTTGATGGCGTAGTCGCAAAGCCGAGCCACGACTCGTACCACCCGGATAAACGCGTCATGTTGAAGATCAAGCATGAGCGCGACTGCGACTGTGTGGTGGCCGGCTTCCGCTGGTACAAGGATGCTGTGGGTAAGGAGGTGGGCTCGCTCCTTCTTGGGCTCTTTAACGAATCCGGCGCACTGCAGCATGTAGGGGTGTGCGCCAGTTTCAGCAAGCAGAAGCGGCGTGAACTCATCGAGTTCCTTAGCCCTTATCGCGAGAATGCGTTGGCGGAGCATCCGTGGAAGGACTGGGCCGGCGCGCAAGGCGAAGTGGCGCAGCGTATGCCCGGCGCGCAAAGCCGCTGGAGCCAGGGAAAGGATCTCTCGTGGGAGCCACTGCGTCCTGAGCTGGTGGTGGAGGTCGCCTACGAGCACATGCAGGCCGGCCGCTTCAGGCATATGGCGCAATTCCGGCGCTGGCGCAGCGACAAGGAGCCTAGGCGGTGCACCTATGCTCAACTGGAAGTGGTGCCGCCGGAGGAGCTGAAGACGATCTTTGCGCTGGGAAGATGAAGGCAGCGCATGTTTCAGACTACTCGGCTGTGTCGGAGCTTTGGGATTCACCAGGCATCTGTGCTCGCTTTCGACCAGGGCCGGTCCATTCAGGAACTTCGTCGGGATCGGGTTTCTCCTGGTGCGGGCGGACGTCTTCGGGGACATGGCGCAGGTTCACGCGGATGCGCGTCCAGGTGCTGTATCGGCCACGCATGGCATCGACGAGCACGTCATCGATAGCGAGATGCTGTGCGGCCGCGGGGTGGCTCTGCTTCCAACGCTCGAGACCCGCCAGCGCCTCGGCTTTGCTATGTGAATTGGCAACGGTGATCAGTGGCATCTTTTCACGCGCCGGTTTTTTGGCTGCGGGCCTGGCACGGGATGGAGCCACGCGCGGAGCCTCTCCCGCCATCTTGCGGAAGTGTGGCGGCCAGGGAGCGTCTCCAAGGCCTTCGGCTTCGTCGCGGGCGGCGATCTCGAGAAGAATGTCGAGCGATCCGGCAGCGTCGTTCATTTCGGCGTGGGGGTCGCCGATCCGAGCGAACCGGGCGGGCATGGTGAGGACTGTAAAGTCCGCGGGGTCGCAGGCCTCGACTTCGTCCCAGGAGAGGGGGGCCGAGACGCGCGCATCGGGGAGGGGGCGGACGGAATAGGCGGAGGCTGTGGTGCGATCTTTTGCGTTCTGGTTGTAATCGAGGAAGACGCCGTGGCGCTCTTCTTTCCACCACTTGGAGGTTGCCAGAGCGGGTACGCGGCGCTCGATAGCTCGGGAGAGCGCCAGGGCTGCCCGCCGGACCTGATCGAACCCCCAGTGCGGATGGATATGGACATTGATGTGCATACCGCGGGAGCCGCTTGTCTTGGGCCAGCCTTTCATCCCGGCTTCCTCGAGCAGTGCTTTGACCTCAAGGGCCACACGGCGGACATCGTCCCAGGTGACGCCGGGGCCGGGATCGAGGTCGACGCGCATTTCATCGGGGTGCTCAAGGTCACCCGAGCGCAGTGGATGCGGGTGCAACTCGATACAACCAAGATTCACGATCCACGCGAGGCCTGCTGCGTCGTCGACGACAACCTCTTCGGCAGTGCGCCCGGAGGGGAACGAGAGGGTCACAGTTCGCAGCCACGCCGGGCGGTCGGAAGGCGCCCGTTTCTGGTAGAAAGCATCTTCCTCGGCGCCGTTCACGAATCGCTTGAGAACGATGGGGCGATCAAAGATGCCGGACACGGCTCCGGGCGCCACCGATAGGTAATAATTGACGATGTCGAGCTTGGACAGTTGAACTTGCCGGGTGAAGTAGAGTTTGTCGGGATGCGAAATGCGCACTGCGCGTCCCTCGATGGATAACGTCTCAGCATGTTCGGATTTATCTGCTCGACTCATCCGTGTGAAGCCTCCCCTGCGACTGGGCTGTGCGTCCGCTTGTATCGTTCGGCTTCATTTTCAGGTCTGAGGGGTACGCCTGCCAACCCGCAAGCGGGTTGGGGAGATTGCCAAGATCCAGGCAGAGATTGATGATTGCGGCGCGCCGGAGAGCACCTTGCGATGGAACCTCCCGTGAGTGCCCATGACCTCGGACTACTGACCGGCAAGATCCGCCTATTACTCGCTGTCCGGAGTGACCCTGCTTGTCCTAATGGCGACCACTCAGGTCAAAGCGGGTGCGGTCTCCTGTGCTCCCCACCTATCTGCGCGTTGCCGGGGTACACTGGACTGCATCTGAGGGCACCGATGGCGGCTGAAGGCACGGAAGGCATCGTCTCACAGTTTGCGGGCGTTTATCGCGAGTGGGCGCCTCGTGCCTCGCTGCGCGAGCACGTCCGTTGCTTATGGATCAATGATCTTAGAGCCGCGCGCAGCAGCAATTTGCGGGTGGTGCCCGATGGGTGTGTCGACATCATTTGGACGGGGGAGTCGCTCTGCGTCGCCGGCCCGGATACCGAAGCCATTCTTACCGAGCTGCCGTGCCGTTCCATCGTTGTGGGAGTGCGTTTTCATCCCGGGACGGCTGCCGCATGGCTGGGCCAACCGGTGGGTGAGATTGTGAACACTCGAGTTCCTCTTGCCGCGTTCTGGAGACACGAAGCGCCCCGGCTTACTGATGGAGCCGCGGCGCGCGGTTGTGGAAGACAAGTGGCGGAGGGATTAGAAGCCTTCCTCGCCGGCAGGCTGGCTTCGGTTGGGTCAGTTGACCCGGGGATCGCATTCCTGCGAAGGACTGCAGGGGATAACCGCGCGCCTGCGGGACTCAAGCTCGATCAACTCGCCGCGCATATGGGGACGAGCGAGCGCACGTTGCGCCGCCGGAGCCTGGACGTCTTCGGCTATGGGTTCAAGACGCTGGACCGCATCCTCCGATTTCAGAGGTTCTTCCGTCTCGCAGCTCGGGCAGAGAAGCGCGACCTGGCAACTCTGGCCGCTCGAGCTGGCTATGCTGACCAGGCGCACCTGAGCCGTGAGGTGCGGCGGATCAGCGGGATAACGCCGGGCGACTTTGTCGTCCAGATGCAGGGGAGTTTGGCCGATTCGTTCAAGACAGCCTTCGCCGGACACATGTAGTGTTGCGTGCATGAAGAGTCTGCGGAGAGTCGCTAAAATTTCGCTTGCCTTATGGATACTGAGCTACGTCTACGGCGGCAGGGCTGCAATGGCTGACCCCGGACAAAGCACCACGGTCGAGTCACGCGCGGTGACTGTGAGAATCGACCGGCCCTTCGCCGAGGTATACGCGTTTCTGGTCGACCCCGCCAATTGGAACAGATGGGCATTCGGACTGGGCAAGAACATTCGAAGATCGCAGGGGGGCTGGATTGCCGACTCGGGCGGTGGGATTGCCAGGGTGCGATTCACGCCGCAGAATCGCTTTGGTGTTGTCGATCATACGATCATCCGCCCATCCGGCCAGCGTATTTACGTCCCCATGCGGCTGATTGCAAACGGCAGCGGCTGCGAGTTGATTTTTACTTTGTTTCGCGAGCGCAATATGTCGGATGCGCAGTTTGCGTCGGATGGTGACTTTGTGCAGCGCGACCTCAATGGCTTGAAGAGGCTGCTGGAGCCGTGAGACTGCGAGGATTACAGCGCGGAAGGGCACTGGTCGTACTTCTGGTGCTTGTCACATCATGCTGGATCCACGCGCAAAGCAAGAAACAAGGCTCGAAGTCCAGCGCTGGAGAGAAGGAGCCGACACTGCTCAGCCGCCAGGCCTTTACTCAAGCTGGGCATTTTATCGACCAGACAGCGCGGCCGCTCGAGCGCGCTTTGTTCGCTTTCTATTTCAAACATGGCAGCCGCGATGCGGTGATGGCCGAATTGGCCAAGTTCCAAAATCGTGATGGAGGATTTGCGTCCTGTCTGGAGAGTGATACGCGCTGGTGCGGCTCTTCTCCTCTTGGAGCGATGAAAGCTTTACGAATACTTACGGAACTGAGGGTACCGGCAGAGGACCCGCGGGTAAAAGCGGTCATCCAGTACTTGCAGAGGAGTTTTGACCACAAGCAAGGCGGGTGGCATGCGCTGCCGAAGGAAGCGAACGCGGCGCCGCATGCTTCCTGGTGGGAGGTGCGTGAGGACACGGGAAGGTGCGACGTAGACAGCCCTGTATTTCCGACGGCGGCGATCGCGGGATACCTCCAGCCTTATGCAGCATTGTTGCCGCCAGGGTACGTGAAGGGCATCACGGAATCGTCGCTGACCTACCTGGCGTCCGCTCCGCTTCAGATGAAGATGCCGGACATCGAGTCCCTTATTGAACTCGTGCGATTGCTGCCGGCGAATCAGAGCATGAAAGGCCGCCGCAAACTCAAGCATGTGCTGGCTGCGGTTGTCGTGGAAGACAGTAAACAGTGGAACAGTTATAACGTCAAGCCGCTGACGTACGTTCACAGCACCAGCTCGCCACTCTATGACGGAATGAACGAGGGGATCGCCGCCAATCTGGACTACCTCATCTCTACGCAGATGCCCGATGGCGGGTGGGCGCTGACGTGGTCGTGGAAAGAGCGCGATCCGGCAGCCTGGGAGGCGAGCGAAAGAGAGTGGCGAGGCGTGGTGACTCTGGAAAACCTGCAAACCCTGCAGGCTTTCCACCGCATTGCGCCGTGAGAGCCCTATGCCCACGTTACGCTGAACGGGGCCGTGCGGATCCGCTCCTCGGTTGGGCCGAGGCGATGGCGCGGGCTCTTACCTGCTTCCTCTCTCTCGGTTCTGTTGTCCGAAGATCAGCCGCTCTCGTCGTAATATTTGGACCTTGCACCGCGCGACAGCCCAGGCTAATCGCAAAGGCATGGCTTTTCGCCAGGCTCATTGGCCATCTTCGTGCAAGAGGTAGTCGTGTGCAATGCAGCTCACGGGCACGGTCCTCGAATCGAGTGTCTGATGATCGATGGGCTGCGACGGGCCCATTCGTCCTGATATCTAACCCATATGTACGGAAGCCGATCGAGAGAGATTCAATCCCATGGCCAACCGCTCTGCAATTTTGAGTCACTTAGCAGTCTTTTGCCTGATCACATTCGCTTCGGCGCCTTTTACCTCGCAGGTACAGGGGGAAGCCCTTCAAGACCTTGATCGCCCCTTGGTGATCGGCTACTTTGGACACGACGGGTTATACAACGCACCGTATTTCTTGCGCGATCTTGTGCGAAACGGAGGGGCGGACCTTCTGGATCAAATGAACTATTCGCATGCATCGGTGACCGCCGGCCGCTGCTCCATTCTCGATGCCCGCGCGGACTTGGAGACTGCCTATAGCCAGGAGAACAGCGTGAACGGCAGAGCGGATGACCCGACCTCGTCCTTCCGAGGTTATCTTCATCAGTTGAAGCTTCTGAAGATGCTTCATCCCAATCTCAAGGTGCTGATCTCCCTGGAGGGAGCGGCGGCAGATTTCCGCTACGACTCACAGCCAGCACAACGTGCTGGATTTGTCTCTTCGTGTGTGGACATGTTCCTCAAGGGCCGATTTTCCGAGACGATCGTGGAGCCGGGTATCTTCGATGGAATCGATGTGGATTGGGAATATCCTGAGCGGGAGGATGCGGACAACTTCCTGGCACTTCTGAAGGAATTTCGCGAGCAGATGGAGAGGGCGCGTCGTGGCGCGCTCCTGACGATTGCCGTGGGAGACAGCCCGAAGATGCATCCTGGAACGGATTTCCGATCCGTGTCGGAGGTCGTCGACCAAGTTGGCGTCATGAACTATGACTACACCGGGCCGTGGAATTCGGTCACTGGGATTCTCGCACCCCTATTTCGTTTGCCGAATGCGCCCAACTATTACGGCAGTGTGGCAGAGAGCCTGGCGGCCTATGAGGATGAAGGCGTACCGACAGAGAAACTCCTGATGGGTCTTCCATTCTACGGCTATCACTGGAGTGAGGTTGACCCGGCCAACCATGGCCTGCACCAGACGGGGCACGGCGTCACCCAGGACCTGCCCTATCGCATGATCCAGACATTTGCCGCGCGATACTCGGTGTACCGAGATCCCCGCACGCGCTCCCCGTGGCTCTTTGACGGCGCGGATTTCTGGACGTTTGATGATCCTGTCTCGATTGCCTATAAGACGAGCTTCGCCGCAGACCGTGGACTAGGGGGAGTGATGATCTGGGAACTCGATCAAGACACCTCAGAGGCGACGCTCTTGAACACGGTATGGCGCTCGCTGCGAGAACCCTTCGAGGTCCCGCTCGGGGATTAACAGCTACAAAGAGTCTCGCCCCAGCTTGACACATACGAAGTGGCGAGCACTTTGGCCGGGAAGATCGTGCAGCGCCAGTTTCTCCAGTCGGCCTCCGCTCGCCGAAGTGCATGTCATAGTTATTACCCGAGCGCCGGAGTAATGGGGCGATCTGAACAGCCGCGGCGCATAGCCTGTTATGATCCGCCCGCACAGGCAGGAGAGATCTGTGAGGATTCCGGTGGGATACACGCGGCGTCTTCCTGGGGAAGGGCCACGATTTTGCCCGCGTGCGTTCCTGTATCCGGAATTCTCATGCCATACAGGACGGGATCACTGCCTTTGCTGGTTTTGGAAAAGACAAATTGCAGTGGAACCTTGTGCTTCGCGGCCCATTCAGCTGCGGAGGCGTCGATTTGGCTTGTCTGGGAGGCGCCGATTTGCCGCGACAGAGCGTCGAGTTGGTGCGCGATGATGGGTTGGGAATGATCTCCGCCCTGAATCGCAGCGATCCGCAACCAATAGTAGGCGAGGGTGGGATCGTTAGGTTTGGCAGGTTCGAGTGAGGCTCGGTGCGCAAGCATCAGAGAGGCCTGCCACACACCTGCGGATGCGGCTTCCTGCAGCGCAGAGTCAGCTTCCTTCGGGGAAGTTGCCAACTTCGGGTTGCGGTCCACCAACCAGCCGAACGCGTATTTTGCGGGCACCAGTCCCGCAAGAGCAGATTTGCGCAGGAGGCTTACAGCTCTTGCAATGCCATGGGGCGCCGCCGTATCGACAGAGAGCAAGATTCCGAGCCGGTATTGTGCATATGGATCGTTGCGCCTGGCGCCGATCTCATACCAGTGCAGAGCGCCGGATTTGTTGATGGAACCGTCGATCCCAAAGTAGTCGATGTCTCCGAGGATACATGCAGCTCGTCCGCTGCCCTGGGCGGCCGCATCCCGCAGCCAGGCAGCACTTAGCGCTGTATCGCGCCGCACCCCGGTGCCCCACAGATATGCGACTGCGAGATTAACCTTTGCATTGAGTGAACCAGAAGCCACGGCTCGCTCGAGCCAACGTACTGAACGAGCAGGATCTTTGGCTACACCGATGCCAACCTCGTAAAAATAAGCGATGGTTCGCTGGGCCACCGGGTCACCGAAGTTTGCCGCCTTCTCATACCAGTAGGCCGCGAGTTTCTCATTGCGCTCGGTCCCGCGGCCATTGAAGTAGGAGTCGGCCAGCTTGATCTGATCCTTCACGGAACCGCGCTCTGCTTTCTTCTTCAAGCGATCGAGGTTGCCGGCTGGCGCGCAAAGAGGCCAGAGCAGAAGGCAAAGAAAAAAGCCGGCTTGAATCGCCGGCGGAACCCAATGCAAAATTGTGGATTTGTTCAACTTTTTCATGACCCGACTTCTTTCCAATCCCTCGATGCGCAACTACAGCGTCGTTCCTGCAAGTGCTAAAGTTCATTCCGGCTCCGCCTCCCGGGAAGTTTGTTGATGACTTGTGTCTCCCGGGATGACGGCGTGTACTCCGAACTGATGAACCAATCTAGCTCCCTGGTGAGCGGTGTTGACAAGGCTCAAAGCCCCAGTTGCGTACAGTGCGAGAAAAACCAGTGTCAAGGAAGCAAATTGAAACCTGGTAGGTTGCCAGCGCAAAGCGCGAGGCAGAAAACACAGGAGCAGGAGCAGCACGGTTAAGGCGCTGAATACGATCATGGTTTCCGAGGCGAGGTTCTGATGTTCGTGCAGGACCGAATCGACGGTTGCGGTGCGCTCCGCCAGTTCAGCCGCCGCATCTCCTGTTTCGACCGCGACGAAGAGGCTTGCGGTGCCCGCAAGCAGGAGCACGAGGCCGGCATACAGATAGGCTCTCCCCCGAGCAGGAGTCAGCAGAACACTGATGAGGATCCAGATTGGGCTCATCAGCAGCAGGACAATCGGGAAATGGATGATCGCCGGGTGCAATGAAGCCCAATCCGGAATTGGCGGAAGGTGTGGCATGTCGAGACCTCGTTCGGAGGGTTTGTTGGAACGGTTTCGAGGTGGCGGCTGATTTCAGGCCACCTTTTCGAAGCGCTCTTTGGAGGTGAAGCAGGAGGGGCAACGATCAGCGACCCTGGTGCGGGATGTGAAGCCGCACACCGGGCAGACGTAGTACCCTCCCGCGACAACGCCCTTGGAACGCTCCAGGTTGTCCAGGGCGGCCTGGTAGAGCTTGGCGTGCTCAGCTTCAGCGGCTTTTGCCAGGTTGAAGGTTCTGACGGCCTGCGCGTCGCCGTCTTCACGCGCCTGCTTCAGAAAGTTCGGATACATCGTGTCCCGTTCGTAGGATTCGCCCTTGATAGCAGCTTGCAGGTTTTCGCGGGTCGACCGTACCTCAACCAGGCCCAGGGTGAAAACTGGGTGGCCGCCGAGACGTTTGATGACCTGGGCGTGATTTTGAGCGTGAATCTGCTCGGCGCGAGCGGCGGCACGGAACAGATTGGCGACGTCTGGGTAACCATCCGTATCGGCTCTTTGCGCGAAGGAAGTGTAGCGGGCTTCCGCATTGCTCTCCCCGTTGTAGGCCTCCTGCAGATTGACGAGTGTTGATTCGGCCTTGATGGCTGGAGCCAATGGGAAAAAAGCCAACACGGCGAGTACCGTCCAGGCGCGATTCAGAAGGGGAATTCTTGGCATGATGTCTTCTCCACGGGCAGTAGGAAGTTTTGGGATTGCCCTGACCCGAGGAGGAGCACTTCAAGGGCCACTGTGCGGAGCACCGGCACCCTGGGAGGATCGGCTTGGCAGAAGTGGTGATTCCGGACACCTGGTAAGTGGCCGAGCACTGCGCGTCGAGGACAGTGGGTAGCAAGTCTTGAACGAAGCCGTCCAAGATTCAGGACGGGCCAAAGTGTGATCCGCCTCACAGTCGTATCGGGGGTTGATTCAGTAGGGTCGAGAGTTACTCGTCGATCGGCGGGACGAGCGAGGTGTGATGTGTATACCCCTCCACAACTCGAACGAATCGAGGCGCAGGCCTTCCGGCGCCAGCAAATGGCGTTTTGTGTGCTAACGGCGTGTGTGTTTGCCGCCCTGCTTGCTCTTCACACGCAATTCGGGGCGCTTCTTGGCGAGCCTCCGCGGTCCGTTGTCGGTCTATTACTTGCAGGGACATTAATGAAGGCCGGGGAATGGTATTGGCTGTGGCGTAAGCCGGACGGGATCAGCGCGCGAGCAACGCGGGTGGAGACGGCGGTTTCCTCTATTTGCGTCTTTGCTCTTGCCTGGACCCTCACTGTCTTGACCGATCGTGACGACGCGCCCTACTTTGTTCTGCTGGCGGTTCCCATTCTCCAGTGTGCCTACCACTTCGGGTTGAAGGCGACGATCGCTACGATTGTCGCCTCCATTGGGATGATCTTCGAATGGGCGCATCACTTTTTCACGCTGCATCCGCCCCCACGACCGACGGAATTCCTGGAATCGGGGATGATTTCGGTGATCTATACGCTTATGGGGCTGCTGGTGTGTTCCCTGGTGCGGCAGGTGGATGAAAAGGAGCGCCGCCTGATCCAGAAAATGACGGAACTGGATAGTACCCGCGAACGACTCGCGAGCGAGGAGAAGCTCGCCGCAGTGGGTCGCCTGGCCGCAGGGGTGGCGCATGAGATCCGGAACCCTGTTGCGATGATCGTGAGCTCGCTGGGCACGGCGACCGACTCGAGCTCGCAAGCAATGGAAAGGGATGAGATGTTTGCCATTGCCAGCCGTGAAGCGAGACGCCTGGAGAATCTCACGAACGATTTCCTTACCTACGCCCGGCCCTCCCCTCCGCAAAGGACGCAGATAAGGTGCTCAGAGATTCTGGATCACATCGCGAGTATGACGCGCCTTCGCGGATCGGAGAAGAGGATCAACGTCTTCTATGAATTGGGGGCTGATCCCGTGATCTCGGTGGATCCCTATCAGGTGGAAGCAGCGCTGGTGAACATTGCCATGAATGCAGTGACGGCGACGCCTGCCGAGGGGGCGATTCATTTTGCGTTCCAGGAGGACGCCACCCAGCTTTCGTTTGCGGTGAAGAATTCGGGCGAGAGAATCCCCGAAGCAGAGCTCACGAGAATCTTTGAACCGTTCTTCACGACCAAGCACTGGGGTACTGGTCTTGGCCTTGCTATTTCCAGAGGGGTGGCAAGAGCGCATGGCGGGGATCTGTGGGTGAGCAAAAATGAACCCGGAGCGGTGGAATTCACGCTGTCACTCGATTTGAAGGAAGCCAACGTTTCCCAAGAGGAGCTTTTCCATGGCTAACGTGCTGGTAGTCGATGATGAACCGGGAATGCGGCGCATTCTGAGTGTGAACCTTAGAAAGGACGCTCATGTTGTGATCGAGGCGGGTGGGGCACTGGAGGCTAAGGAACTGGTGGCGCGCCAGGACTTCGACGTGGTCTTGACAGACCAGCGCATGCCGGACGGAAACGGACTTGAGGTCATGCGGGCCGCGCATCAAGACGATCCCACCACCGCCGTGATTTTCCTCACCGCAGTTGGGACTGTAGAACTCGCTGTTGAGAGTATGCGCCAGGGGGCATTCGACTTCCTGACCAAGCCCTTTGTTCCGGAGGTGGTGAAAGCGGCGGTGGCTCGCGCGAGCCAGCATACCAAGCTGCTGCGGGAAAACGCTGTTTTGAAGAGTGAGATGCGCAAGCTGGCTGGCAATGACGAGATTCTAGGCAGCTGTTCTGCGATGCGCACTGTACGAGATCTGATTGCAAGGGTGGCCGGCACGAATTCAACCGTATTGATCACCGGCGAGACAGGAACAGGCAAGGAACTCGTTGCCCGCGCAATCCACAAGAATAGCCAGAGATCTCAGCGCCCCTTTATCGCGGTGAATTGCGCGGCCGTTACAGAGACCCTGCTTGAGAGCGAGTTGTTTGGTCATGAGCGAGGGGCGTTTACAGGAGCCGATCGGTCACGAGCCGGCCTGTTTGAGGCTGCTCACGAGGGGACCCTGTTTCTTGACGAGGTTGCAGAAATGTCGGCGGCAGCCCAGGGAAAGCTGTTGCGCGTTCTGGCTTATGGAGAGATTCAGCGGGTTGGATCGACGAGCACACGGCGGGTGGATGTACGCATCCTGGCGGCCACGCATCGCAGGCTTGAAGATAGAGTGCAAGAGGGGAGTTTTCGAGAGGATCTCTATTATCGACTTGCCGTCGTACCGATTCACCTGCCTCCTCTTCGCCAGCGGCCGGAAGATCTCGAAGAGCTATGCAAGGCATTGTCCCTGCGCATCGCCGAAGAGGTGAAGGTTCGCCCTCGTCCTTTGAGTCCAGCCGCGCTCGAGAAGTTGAAACGCTATGGCTTCCCGGGAAATATTCGTGAGTTGCGGAACCTGCTGGAACGCGCATTGATTCTGGGCCAAGACAATGAGCTGGGCGTGAAGGACTTCCCGATAGAGTCACCCTCCGTGGTTACGTGCAGGAAATCCGGGGAATTGTCGGTCGAAAGATTAGCGGAGAGTTTGCCGCGCCAATTGAACCTTAGAAACACTCTTGGGGAGCTGGAACGCGCCTTACTCGTACGAGCTCTGAATGACTCGAATGGGATTCAGGCGGAGGCGGCCCGTCAGCTCGAGTTGTCAAGAAGCGATATGGGTTACAAGTTAGCCAAGTACAGCCTAGGGCCGGAAGAGCTCCCGGTCAGGAGAGCGGAACCTGGGCCATGATTTCCGATGAGACATCCAGGTCCCAGGTTATGCCCTCGTGAGGGAATCGAGGGCTTTCCCAGGATCCAAAGCGGCGTCGCAGCTTAGTCCCCGTTTGGCTGGAGAGCCAGCGATTTTGCGAGCGTTTCGAGCTTAGCTTTTGCCTCTCCATAGCTGACGTAGTCGCGGATGAGAGTTGCAGTTCTGAAGGCATACTCTCGATTCCCATGAACATAGTCGAGCCAGGGTTGCATGTGGGTCATCTTGCGGTTCTGCTTCAAGTGTTCGATGGAGGCTGAGAGATGGTCCGCCATGCCCTGGAGAAGAGGTCGAATTTGATCGATGGCAGCTCTTTGCCAATCCGAAGCCTCGTTTCGCAGGGTCGATGCCTGATTGAAATCTTTCGCCAGGTCGTTCACGTGTTCGGTCATTTCGCTGACTCGGTTCGCATGCAGTTCCCAAGGAGCGCCGGAACGTGCGTAGCTATCTAGAAGATCGGCATCTGCTTCCGCGAGCGTTGCGTGACTCTGGATCTCGGTGAAGAGCATGGCGACCTTTTCCGATTCGGCGCTCCGCGATTGTGAAACACAAGGAAACACCGCGAGTGAGCACAAGGCGATCAAGGCTGGGATACAGTACTTCGAGTTGATGGTCATTGTCTCTCCTTTGGGCGGGGTTCGAGTTATGCTTCTTCAAGCCATGGGTTCTTGGGGAGAAGGCTCGGAACTCAGTGGGGCGGGCGATAGGGCCATTTGTGGCTCGATGCGCGGGTCTGAGGCCACATCTGGCCTTCTCGATGAGCCTGATTGGCAGAACGGTCGGCACAGTCGCTACTTCCTGAGCATGGATATCTCGGTATTCGCCCGATCGGACCAAGATGCGGCGGCGGACATTTGTGGGTCCTCCGGGAGGCCGGTTGCCTCGACATTCGCGAAGTCGCCGATAAATCGCCGCGGCATGGCGATTCGCAGAGCATAAAGGATGGAGAGCACGTCGATGCACTCCTGAAGAATGGCGCCCTGGATCGGCCGGAGATATCCCAAGGCACCGGCCACAACGCCGATTGCGCTAAGGCTCATTCCCCCGATTGCGCTGGTCAACGCGATGGATCTCATCCGGGCTCCGATGTGAATCAACTCGTCCACGCTTCCGAGTGAAGAGCTGAGAATTACCGCGCCGGCGGCCTCCGAGGTGATTTCACTATTTGCCCCCATGGCCACTCCGACCGTTGCGCTCATCATTGCGGGGGCATCGTTGATCCCGTCTCCGAGATAGAGCGTCGGATGGGCGGCGGTTGCGGTCCGAACGATGGCCAGCTTCTCTTCCGGTGATTTGCCGCCTGCGGGCGTGGCAATCTCCATCAGGCGGGCGAAGGATTCGACCTCGGCCACGCGGTCCCCGGACAGAAGAACCACATCGCGAATTCCATGGCGAGAGCGGACGTGCCCTAGAAAGGATTTGCTCTCCGGGCGTGGCGTATCCCGGAAGCGAAGAAGTCC
The DNA here is from genome assembly GCA_008682415.1 of Acidobacteria bacterium AB60. Taxonomy (GTDB): domain Bacteria; phylum Acidobacteriota; class Terriglobia; order Terriglobales; family Acidobacteriaceae; genus Telmatobacter. Next base: position 243,839 of record VANK01000003.1, read on the forward strand.
ACCAAGCCGGCCATCGACGAGCACGATGGATTCCAAGCCTGGCGCAGCGTCAGGAAGTTTCGAAATCAGCCTCGTCGGAAGCTGACTGCGTCCTGTAATCGTAATGATGTGGTCTTCCGCATGAGCGGTGACGCCGTGGCCGGGGATCTCGAAGACGTCGCGCAGGGTGCTCAGGCGGATGTGCTCGCTTCGAGCCGCGGCAAGGATCGCCGTTCCGAGAGGGTGCTTCGAGTACTGCTCGAGAGATGCGGCTAGGCGGAGAATCTCGCTGCGGCCCCACTCGCCAAGGCAGATTACTTCGTTGAGTTCCGGCTTGCCATAGGTCAAAGTTCCAGTCTTGTCGACGATCAGGGTATGGCACCGGCCCACTTTCTCGAGGATGGCGGGGTCCTTGATCACAATCCCGCGCCGGGCCGCTATGGAAACGGCACCGAGGATTGCGATTGGAATCGCAAGCAGGAGTGGACAGGGAGTGGCGATGACCAGGACGGCGAGGAAACGCTCGGGATCGCCGGAGGCAATCCAGCTCGCGACTGCCACCACAAGAATCGCGGGCGTATACCACTCGGCGATGCGATCGGCGATTCGCCGCATACGGGGCCGGTTCAATTCGGAATCCCGCAAGATCTGCACGATTTTGGCGTACCGCGAGTCGGAAGCTACACGTGTGGCTTTGATCGTGAGGGCTGCTTCGCCGTTGATCGCTCCGGAAAGTACGGTCGCACCGGGCGCCTTGGCGAGCAGAAAGGGTTCACCGGTTAGATACGATTCGTCCATATGGCCGTTTCCCGCAACGACCGCCCCATCGACGGGGCATAGCTCATGCGGATAGACGCTGAGTGTGTCTCCGACACAGACGTCTTTGAGTTCGATATCGTCGACGGAACCGCTGGAAGAGACTCGATGTGCCGTTTGCGGCATCCGTTTAGCTAACGCGGACAGCATCGACGACGCTCTTCCCGTGGCGAAGTCCTCCAGTGTCTTCCCGCCCGAGAGCATGAGGACAACGACCGCCGCCACCCAATCTTGACGCATGGCAAACGCGCTCACGACCGAGAGTGCGGCAAGAAGGTCGACATTGAACTTAAGACATGCGAGGTTTCGCGCGAGTTCGTACGCCAGAGGTATGCATCCAACTGCCGTTGCGATCAGCAGCAGGGGATGAGACGCTCGCCCACCCGCAAGGAGCTGCGCTGTTCCCGCGGCCAGCATTGCCGCCAACATCCAGATCGTGACAGCTGGATGTGACCCGTACGCTGTGAATCGAGACTGGAAGCGCATAGATCCTGGCCCTCAGTGCTTTTCATGCACTCTTTGGAACGGGTAGCTTTGTTACCGATCCTTGAAGGGATGCTTCTGAATCGGGGGAGGAGCGATGCCCGACAGGAGGTCTCCGCAGCGACCCGATCTTCACCCCGGCCTCCGTCCAGCTTTGAATATCCATGGTCTGCGCGCAATCCGGGCAGAGCCAGAAATAGCGGGCGGGTGCGACGCAGACGGGAAATCCGTGATCGTCTCCAGTGATTCGCGCCTTGGGCGGCAACTCCAGCTCTATGAGTCGAAGCGTCCCTTCGAACAGACTCCGGGCCATCCGACCGCATTCTGGATTGATGCAACGCATGCTGGACTCCAATCAATCTGTGGAAGTGAGAGTGGCGATAGGGTGTGCACTGGCGTGATGAGCATTCTTAGGCGGGGCAGTATCTTGCAGCCCCTGAATTCCAGAACCAAGGAGAACCACCGGACAGCCGCTCTGGGAGCACACCTTTTCAATAAGAGTGTCGTGCTGACGAGAAGCGGCCCCGGGGCTGCTTGTCGAGCGAAGTACGATCAAATCGTGAGGTTTGCTTTTCTCGAATTCGAGAATCTCAGTTGCAGGATCTCCCTGGCGTACCGAAATCTCAATGCGGCATCGCCCTGGAGAGGAATCAGCTGGAAGAGGGAGCCACGACATGACGGTGAAGGGGTTTCTGTTCGATTGCCCAAGACTCCCGGATTGAGGAAACACGTGAAGCACCGTCAGGCCTGCACTCTGCATCCTCGCCAGTTCGTAGGCGAAACTGAACCCGACCCCATTCTGGGGTCCATCGGAGACGGGCAACAAGATTCGCTGCGGGAATTGTCCTGCGTCTGCCTGATTCCGAACGGGGTAGGGAAACAGCCAGATCGGGACGTTTACTAGGTCCGGGAGGGTTCTCTGCAATCCGGAAAGTTGCGTTTGTGCCCGAAGACGACTGGCGAAGAGCAGGACTCGATCGACTTTGAATCTTCGCACCAGCAAAGGCGTATCCCGCGAGGGAACATTCTTCAGAACGAATGCGCGCCGATAGACTTCATCCCAACTGTGTGAGCTCGTCCAGTCGGAAGGCAGGAATTCTTTAGCTTCTGGAGCAACAGGGGCTCGTGCTTTATCGGCATCGATGGCGGGGGGGAGGTCACCGCAGACCTGCACCAAGATGAGCCTGGCACCGGCGGTATGTGCGTGGTGCACTAGCCGAAGAGCCTGGTTGGCATCATCAGAGCATTGCACAATCACCAACACAGTTTTTGGAGAGCACCACCTGTGAATCGTCTGATTGGACATCACACCCTCTGGGCAAGTGCGAGATCCGAAGTTCGGGAAAGTCACCGAGTTCGGCGTCATCACCGCGGATTGCCGGAAACGGTGATGCACGAACGTGGCCAATTTCCGCAGGCGGAATTGGCATCTGTCCCTGCGTGTAAGTGGCACCAACTCTCGGGCGGGTATGAGAAAGACGACAGACTTGTCGGATCATTCTGACAACAGTCGAGACGTCCAGGCCGGTCGGGAGTTGTGCGCGGTTCACGCCCTAAAAGACGACGAGGCGCCTTGCGTCGATGGCGGCCGCTACCATTCCTGCGCTCGCCTCAACCCCTCGACTCATGAAGTTCTCGCGACCTGGAAGGGATCATCACGTCCCTGCGGAACGGCCTCCTGGCCCAATCCGATTGGACGACTGATCTCGCAGTCGCCGTGTGGCCAAAACCGTGCAATTGAGGGAATCGAGGAAAGGAGGATATCCATGAAAGGCTATTGGAGAACTCATTTCGAAAGCGGAGCGGTCCAGGGCGACGGGATTGCCATCCTCCACGATGGGCAGATAACCGGGAGCGATCGTGAGCATGTCTGGACTGGAACTTACGAAGAAGTTGGCCCGGTTCTCTCGGCCCACATCCGGATCGTGCCGTCAGTTTCTTGCGAAGAGAAAGAGATCCTGGCCCGCGACCAGCCGGTGATCTATGCATTGCGTGGTTACTGCACAACTGAGTTTGCAAGGCTGGAAGGCGCACCAGAGCATCGAGAGGGCCAGAGAGTTGTGATCACGATGAGAAAATGCAAGGGTGGAGAGATGGAGGTGGGAGCAGAGGCGGCCCACGACTCGCGTCGCGATCAGTGAATCCCGGATGGCAATTCGATTGCACTTGGAATCGGCAGGGCGCGGATGCGAAGTGGGCTCCTCGCAAATCCAATCCGCGCGATACGAATGGAGTGTTGCAGGTGATGGCTCCCAGTCTGAGATTCGCGAAGTCTGGGTCACTTAGAACCCAGGAAGGAATCTTTAAGGGAACCTGTCTTCTGCCGCCCGTCGTAATTGAGGAGGATCGGTGATGTCCTCATGGATCGCCCCGCTAACCAAGCGATTTGCGTTTGTCGCGCTTCTGTTGTCCATATTCCCAACGCTGGAAGCGCAAGCCACTACTGACTCTGTCGCAATCAACAAGCTCCTGGGGCAGGTGAAGATTCACTCCACCTTGGCGGTGGACGATGCCGCTACGTTGGATTCCTACGCCCGTTCCCCTACTATCTCCTGGCAATCGCACAGCGGAAAACTGCGGGCGATCAAGGAGCACGTGAACGACTTGATCGAGGACTGCAACCAAATGAGTTCTTTGCGCGGGGAAGGCTCAGCTTGGCAGCAAGAGACCATCGACCGAATCAATCCCTTGTTGCACGAAATCGCCGACCACCTCACGGCAACCGTGGAGCATTTGAAGGGCAACCCGGATCAGACGCTGATGCAGGCATACCGCGACTACGTCCACACCAACTTCGAGCTGATTGATAACACGCAGAAGCTCATCTCGGATTTCAGCAGCTATAGCAGGTCCAAAGATAAGGCTCAGACCCTGGAACAAAAGTTGGAGTTGCCGACAGTGGCTGGTGAGCGGCAATGAACTCGTCGGCTCTCGTGCGTTCCGGCGCACGAGAGCCGAACGCGTGTTCACCTCATGAGAGCGGGCGGATGGATTGCAACCTTTCCCTGACTTCGGAATCCCCAGCAGGATATTCCTTCGCATCTCTCCGGTTTCGTCTCCGGCCTGAGCCTCACGAGGAAGCGGGCTTCCAGGGCGGTTCGTCGCCAGATTCCAACGGGTCGCGAAGCACAATCACCGGAGACGGAGCTTGTCGAATCAACGCACGTACGGTACTTCTCCCAAACCCCGCTGGCGTGGCATCCCATGGTGGGGCCAAGATCAGATAGTCTTGGCTGCAGGCGGCGTCATGGCTAAGGATCTCAGAGACAGGATCGCCCGCTCGGACGGCGATCTCCACCGGGCACAGATATTCAGCTTCTCTAAGGATGACCGAGGGCAGTTGTGCCACGAAGCTTGCATGTATCCGGTCCGTGTGATGGTTGTCTCCAGACCCTTTGGGCAATATGTTCAGGATCGTGAGTTGCGACCGCAGCTCCTGACAGAGTCGACTCGCGAAAGCGAGGGGGATCTCGTTTCTGCGTTCCAGGGAGAGAACCAGGGTTATTCTGTGCGAGGGCCGCTGAAGGCGAGGGAGGACCGAGAGTGTGCGCCCCACGATGCAAACGGGGACATCGAGCGAGTCAATCAGTCGATCAGCAAACGAAGCCTTGTCCTCCCCTTCAGTGAGATCGGTTGGGGAACTTAGGAGTACCCGGTCCGCTTTGCACGATTGAGCGAGAGCAAAGATATCGCTGGCCTGCTGGTCGCGCAAAATGATCGGCTCGGCTGGGATTCCCGACCGGCGGAGACCCGCGGCCAACTCCACAACAGGGCCAGCAGTCGAATCGGTGACCGTGGATCGTCCTCCCGGAAGGTCCTCCACTCCCAGCGTGGCGGGAGTCTTCACGACGAATACCTTCGCGCCGCTTTGGCGAGCGTGTTGAATGACGTGAAACTTCAGGGAGTGTGCATCAAGCAGATCGGTCACTGCTAATATCACCGTGGGCGAGCACCATTGCCGTAGAGTCGCTGTGTTGATCCGCCGGGTTGAGATTGGACGTTTCCAGTTCTCCGTATGCAAAGCTCCCATATCACTCACCTTTCTCGTCCCTTCCTGTCCGTAAAATTAGAGCCCGACCAGAGACCCTTCAGGACGGCCAGCGCGCAGGCTGGACGCGAGAAACATGAGAGGACATTGCATGCGAGAGGCCATTCTGGGATCGAAGCAGGTTTTGTGAAATGCGAAGCAGGATCATCGAAAGAGAACCCAGAAGAGCAGATCTCTATCGTTGGAATGCGCTCAGAAGGTGTCCCGATCGATCCACTGCCGGCGGTTCGATAGTCGTACAAGTCTTTTGACGTTGAGGGTCCGATTTTTCAAACCACAGGTTACCCTGGATTATGGCGGGATTCATCCAGCCGCGATCGGCCGTCGAGGAGAGCTTCGGACTACAGCTTCGAATAGGTGCCGCGAGGCGCACTGTGGATCTGGCGAAAACGGCAGAGGTTCTTCTACAGGTTCGCGCAAAGCCGGAGAGTAGCAGGGTTTATTCTCCCGCAATCGCCACGCATATGTAGAAGGCATAGTATGGTGGTCGTTGGCGGGGGTGTTCGATTGCGTCGTATCGCTTTCCTTTTGCACTTGAGGCCGGGCACTGGAGAGGCTTATGACCGGGATCATGCCGCAGTGTGGCCGGAGATGCTTGCTCTGCTGAAGAGGGCAGGCATTAGCGAGTACTCCATCTTTCGCCGGGACGAACTACTCGTGTTATACATGCGGCTTGAAGAGGATTTTGATACGGTTTGGGATCGCATCGAGGCGGACCCGGTGAATACGCGCTGGCAGCAGGCGATGAGCGCCTATTTCGTTCCGCAGCAAGAAACGCGGCCAGGCGAACGATTTCCTTTCATGCGGGAAGTCTTCTACATGGACTGATGCGAGTCAGCAGACTTGCACGAAGGGGAGATCGAGGAGAGAAGCGCACTTGCTCAGAACGGGAGCGAGGTGGCCTACGCCGATGGCACAATGGTGCGCCGGTCCCTGCGCTGCCCAACGTTCGACGAATGCTTTTGCGCCAATGGGAAATCGGTAGTGGCTATTGGTATTGCCGATTTGCAACACCTCTCCTTGTACGCATTCGCCTTCGGCGATCAGAAATTTGAAGCCCGCGATAGGATCTTCCGCGACCGAGAGCAGGGTGACGGGCCCATGCCGGACGCTCATTTCAACGGACAGCCCGCGGCCGACCTTTCCGTGATAGACGTTCAGCGGCCTCACCCTCGTCTTTGTTTCGGCGATGTCGATGTGTCCGGGACCGTCATGTCCCATTAAGACATGGTCCGCCTCCAGGTCGAGAGCGTAAAACTCGGTGAAGGACCCTCCCGCGCCAAGGCAATCCATGATCTTCATGGCCAGGACGTTTTTGATCTCGTATTCTCCGGCAGTGGGAATTCCGCGTGCCGTGAGGAGGGAGGCAGCGAGAATGATGGAACTCATTGTGTCTTCGTTAGCAGCCACGCCGGTTCCTTTCGCGTAATACGCGAGTGAGCCAAGACCGTGAGCGGAGACTAAATGGTCGAGGGCGACTGAAGTGCGCGCGGCACGGGCCAGTTCGTCCGAGGTGCAGTCTTGCTGTACCTCGAAGTGCTCACGGAAGGCTTGGACGCGGGAATCGATTTCAGCTTGAGAGGCCCTCTCGCGGAGAGATGTCAACTCATCGATTTCCAGATGCTCGATATGCGTCCCGAACCTGACGGAGATTGCGGCGATGTCGGTTGCGATATCGAGCATTCCGCTATAGTAGTGTCCCATCAAGCCGAGGTTGTTCTCTTCCAGAGATTTCTTGACGCGGACGGCTTTGATCCAGTCCTGGATCTCCGACCATGCAGTGCTGCTTGCGAGGGTCCCGACGACCTGGTGAAATGGGATTCTTGCCCGCGAGAGCACATTCGCGATTTCGGGTAGCGGGCAGGGTGAGCACCAGGCGAGCCACTCGCCCGTCATGGCGGTGCGATCCGGGAGACGGTTGAAGGCCGGGTAGTCGATCGCATCGCCGGGCTGCAGGCTGAGAAAGAGCACCGGGGCAGCGACTTTCCGGACCAATGGCACGATCGTGCTGGAGAGCGCGTAAGTGGATACGTGAATGATCAACAGGTCCACATCAGCACGACGACAGGAGCTTGCGGCATCGCGCGCTCGTTGCGGAGTATCTATCAAGCCCAATGACTCGACCGTGTCGCCGCTGCTCCGCAGGCGCTCGTAAATCTGGCCGAGGTAGCCTTCGAGGCGTGATCTCAAGTCTGGGAACTGCGGCCAATAGGCGTCCAGACCAATTCCACAGAGGGCGATCCGTAAGGATTGACTAGGTTCTCTCACAGGCTCGGCTCAGTGTTGGTTTTCCGGGGGAACAATCACGGTGACGGCGAACGGAGCCAGGGAGCAAGTACTGCCGGTGACTTTTCCCTTACGGGGCTGTTCGTCGGCACTCTGCTCGTCAACGGTGAAGGTGTCGGCTGAATCAAGTTCGGGTGGGAGGGAGACGATCTGGGACCGGTTCGTCTTGTTTACCAGCAACACCCTTCTTCCAGTTGCGGTGGCGAACCCCTGAGCAGTGAGACTACGGGAAACGTCACCGGAGTTGCTGACGAGCTTGTCGCCCGGGCGGAAGCTGTCCTTGAGTAGGCGAAGCACCCAGTACCGCGCATTGGGCTTGCCGTTGTTGTAGTCGATCATGGAAACACTGGGGAATTGCGACGGGTAGCCGACGAGTTGAGACTCACCGATGACGTCGACGCCCATCTTGGTAAGCTCCACGAATAAAAACGCGTACAAAGCTGCAGCCGCATTCCAGTACCGGCGGGGTATGTGATCGGGCATTGCTTTGGAAGCTCTTATCTCGATATCGTCGGTGGGGAGAATCACGCCCAGCTCATCGGTATCCACCTTTGTCTTCGGGGAGAGACGATCGCGGATCGCTAGGATATAACGTGTGGTGGCCAGGAAACCTTGAGCCTCATCGAAGAACGTGTGCTGCCATGAGTTCTCGTCTTCATCGAGCGCAGGCGTCGCATAGAAGTGAAAGGAAATGTAGTCGAGAGGAGTCCCGGGCCTGTGGTTTGCAGGGTTCAGAAAGTATTCAAAGTACTTTGGGTTCGTCCCGGGGGCGGCGAGTGCAAGGCCCATGAACTTCGTCTCTGGACTTACCGCGTGGATGGCTGCAACGATGGCGTCGTAGCGGCGAGTGTAGTCCTCGGGTGTGGTGTTGTGCTCAAAATCGACTTCGTTCAGAACCTCCCAATAAGGGAGGGAGTAGTGATAGCGGGATTCGTGCCGTCGCCCGTTCTCATCAGTGAAGCCGCCTTTCGTATACCAGCTGACCAGTCGTGCGAAGTAGTCCCCGAGTTCTTTGCCCGTTGGATCTAGAAGTTCCGTGCCCTGCGTATAGTGCCAGAAGACCTGGTTGGGATCGGCGGGGTACTCTACCGGCTTCTCGGTCTTGAACATCCATGCGGGAATTGTGCTGAAGTTGATGATTGTCGAGTGTCCCTGGGTGGCATCGAGAAAGTCGGTGGTTACGGGATCGATGAAAGTAAAGTCCCAGGAGGTCTTCTCAGCAGTGGGCCGCTCCAGTTCAGCAACCGCAATTCTGGGGTACGGTAGCCACGGGACGTAGCGGACATAATCGGCGCCGAGGGACTTAAGCGCGGCAAAGGAGCCGTCGTGAATAGGCGAGCCGCGGTTGAGCATCGGATTGGTGACGACCTGGAGGGTTGGGACTGATCTGGATACGACGACTGTCTTGCTCCAATCGAATGCGATGGGGATGGGCGCATCCTGACCGAATGCAGATCGGTTCAATCCTGTGTTGAGAAGGAGTGGCAGGAATGCCATTCGCAAGATGCGCTTCCACAGCTGCATGATCGAACCTCCTCAACGGGAGTGCGACTTACAGGAATCTCGTGAAACCCGCAGTGCGTTAGCAGGATACTCCAGCGGATAGGCGAGCGTTCTGGAGGCTGAGGTGAACAGCGGGTGCAGGCGCTTGTGATCGGCAAGCGCCTGCGAGCCTCATTTCGTTTGGGAATAAATGGTAACCGGCCCGAGGAGTCCGGACGGTAGCAGCTTGGAAGATGCCTTATACGGCTTGACATCCGCGAACGTAATGCGTGTAGCACCGGGCTGTTCATCGCCAATCAGGCGGTTCACCCATGCATTGGTGACTTTGAGGCTGAGTTGATTTTCCCCGGGCTTCAGGGCGGGAGTGAGGTTGACGCGATAGGGCGCGTGCCACACGATGCCGACCGGAGTGCCATTCACGGATACTTCGGCAAGATTCTTGACGTCTCCGAGATCGATCCAGATTTGCGATCCTTTGGTGAACCATGCCGCCGGTGCTGTGAGGGATTTGGTGTAAGTTCCCGTGCCGGAAAAGTACTTAACGCCCGTCTCCTGGTTATCGCTCCAGGAGGCGAGCGAATCGAGCGAGATGGAAGCTGGAGCTCCGCGGCCGCTCTGGAACGCAATGTTCCAGGGGCCCGCCAAAGTGGCGAGTTCCTTCTTGTCGGCATGAGGCAGATTCCGCGAAGCCGCTGCTGCGGGCTTGCGGAAGACGACGAAGACACTACCCCAAGGTTCGAGATCGAGCGGAACGATAGTGCGTCCGCTCTCAGTCCGGAAGCTGGCCGGTTCCGTGGCTCCCGTCTCCGGATGCCAAAGCTCCGCTTCCTTTCCGGAGACGCGGAAGGTTGCGTCGACCCGACTTTGATGATCTCCACGATTGTCAACGAAGTAGACATCGCCATCGTGGAGACGGCGATGGACGAACTCGAGTCTGGTCTCGCCTTGAGCTTTGGTGTAGTCGAAGTCTGGTGCAACATTCAGCGCGCGAAACACGTCTTCCAGCTGCTGCCCGGCATAGACCCTGCCCTTGCCCACAGTGTGCGTCCCCGTTCCGTCGCCGAAGAGTTCGTCGGCCAGCTTCTTGAACTCGGTCTCGTCATCCGCGAGGCTCGGATCGTCAGACGGTTTGGGGCCCGCGACGGTGGCCCCTTGCCGAACGAGCTCATAAATTGCGCGGAGGACGGGCAAGGACATGTGTTGGCTGTAAGGATCGAGTCCGAGCAGCCGGTACGTCATGCCTGACTTGGTAACGAGCCTCCCATCGTCGACGCGCAGTTCGTGCATGAGGGCGTCTGCGTTGACATAGTCGAATCCATATCCTGATGGAACAGGGGGAGACTTCTTGTCGAAGATCGCTGTTAAGTTGGAGTCCTCCCCGTAAAAGTAGATGAGGTCTGCGCCGAACTTGCCCTGTTGCAGCAGATAGCTCGTGCGGGCGAGGTAGTCGACCCAGGCGCTGGCCTGGTCGGCCCATGTCTCGTTGCGATTGAACCACTGGCCGAACGGTCCGAGCGTCATTCCCGGTGCTTTGCCGATCAGCGGCTGGTGAGCGGATTCATGGATGACAAAGCGATTGATGCCATTCAGGAATTCCTGGTCGGCCGTAGGCTTGAGCGTTGCCGGCGACCACGCCCAGGGAGCGGCCGCGGCGGTCATCGACTCGGCAGCGGCGATATTCTGGCCATAGATATGGGCTACAGACGCTGACTCGCGATCGTCTGCGTTATACCCAAACTGTTCCTTGAAGACGCCCGGGACCTGGGTCCACATCGCGCTCATGGGAATCTCGTTGAACTTCTTCACCTCCATGCCGTCGGCGATGAGCGCGCGTCGCGACTCGTGCGACTCGCCATAGTGCCCCATGTTCCACTCATGCAGGGTTTTCTCGAGCTGCTCATAGTGCTCCGAGGCCGTGAGGTCCGCAATGGTTTTGCGGAAATCCCAGAGGAAGCGATCGCTCGCCTCTGAGCTATCCACGACCTGGCCGGTTAGCACCGGGAGCCAGGGAGAAGGGTCGTAGCCGCGCAGTCTTTTGAATTGTGCGATCAGGTTGTCAGTCCAGTTCTGCGCGCCGGCTTCCCAACTGTCGTTGATGACATACGAGATTCCTTTTTTGCCGATCAGATCGGGTCCAACCGTCTGTTTGTAGCTCTCAAGATACTTCTCGAAGTAGTTTTTGACGAACCGGTGATCCAGCTTGTCGACTTCGAGTCCTGTCGCTTCCGGGGTGGCAGGATGGTTGGTAATACCGAGCAGCGAATACCCGAGCCGAACCACGACCCAGTTTCCCGCAGGCGGCGTCCAATCAAGCTTCCCATCGGCGGTCATTTTAGAGGTGAGGTCAACCACGTCCGCTTTCGCGATTGCGTCTGCCGAGGCGACCGGGGGAGTGGCGAATCCATACAGGTCATCTTCAGTAACGAAGGCCGCCTTCTCCTCGAAGTGATTGACCCGCGCCCCGGTGTGGAGCGCCATCTCGGCGACCTGATAGTCCTTTGGGGGTGGAGGGACTTTGAATCCAAACGAGGATCCGTCGATGCCTGCGGCCCAGTCAGGAAGCGGTGGCGGCGGGGTGCGCTTGAACGTGACCCGAAAATATCGCGCAGTTACCGGGGCAAAGGAGATGGTGTGCTCGGGTGCGTTGCTGTTCTCGAGCTTGGCAACAGGTTTGAAAGATTGGCCATCATCGCTTGCCTCCAGAGTCATCTCCGGAGCGGACATTTGCGCGATCATTTGCTCGATCCAGCTGGGAGTCTTGACGACAAAGGTGATGGACCGAACGGACTGAGGCTGCGGGAACTCGTACTGAATCCAAGAGACATCGCCTGCAGCAGGAATTGGAAGCGGCGTGGTCTTCTCGAGATCACCGTCCGAGAGCATAGACGGATCGACGGTGTTCCCGCTGGAAGTAACCTTGGCGTGAAGCGACTCAAGAGACAGATCAACCGCAGGTCTCTTGTAGGCGAAGACCGGGGCGTCTGCGTAATACTCGGGGATCTTTACCTGATTTGGCGTACCCAGACTGTCGCGGATACCGATGTTCTGGAAGGCGCCGGTGTTTGTTGGTGGATGTTTGAGCTCGCCACGGAACGGCTTTCCGCCCTCCAACTCGGTTTCGCTCCAAACGTACTTCTTCATTCCCTCGGCCGGGGGTACCCAAGGACCTCCACTCTCGCTCCAACCAGGGGAACCGGCGATGGCCATCTCCATGCCGTACTGTGCACCGAGATCGATGGCGTATTTGAAGGCGTCCTGCCACTCGGGAGTCATGTAGGCGAGACGATGATCGACCACCTGAGGTGTTTGCAAGGCCGCGTCGAAGTTCTGGAACCCTGCGAGGCCTGCCCGGTGCATCCAGTCGAGGTCGAGCTTGATGCCCTCCTTGGTGATGTTGCCGTTCATCCAGTGCCACCAAACCCGCGGACGGGCGCTCTGCGGAGGATTCTGAAAGCCGCTCTTGAGAGGATCCGGACTTGAACTCTCCTGGGCGCCGGCCCATGCGGCGAACACGAACAACGAAAACACTCCAACTAGCTTCAGGCCCGGACGAATCATTCGATCTCCTTTCACAGGGGCACACTGCATTCGAAACCAATACCAGCGGATCGACTTCACAGCCAAAAACTGATTGAGAATCACGCGCATTGCACTCTATCACATCCAGAGCAGAAAAAGATTCTCTTTTGGAAAATGCGTTAGACGCAGGACGCCAATGAGTGCGAGACAGCGGGGAGTGTGCGACCGCAGAACCTGAAGAACTCTGCCGAGAAGGAGGGTGTTGGCGCGTAGAAAGTCTGGCCGCAGGAACTGACGAAACGAACGGTTCAAGTTCGTGCCGTTGTCTAATGTATTGCGCGTCGTTAGCGTTCCGACGCGGGCAGGTTGGTCACTGGGCCATCGGAGTAGTTGCACTTTTGTTTCTTGCTGAAAATCGTCGCAGCTATGCAGGCGGAATTAAAGGCAGAGAGGCATTTTCGATCAAAGGAGCGTTGGAGTAGCCGCACGAGAAGTCGTGCGAGTGCCGGCTCAAGAGCTGCGGCTCGATAAATTGATTTATTGCTCGACATCCTTTCGCCAGGTGCGGCACCCAAGAGGCGGTCCCGGTCATTCCGGGTGGATTGCGCCGTGCGAATTCCGGCTGCGTTTTTCAAAAGAGAAACAAAATTCTTCTTGACAATCTTTCTGTTTTCTCACTAATGTCACCGATGATTTTTGGTCGGGTTGTTGGCAGGTCCCCAAAGCAGTGGCTTCCTTGCACCAAACGAGTCCCCAGACACGGAAGCCGCCAAATCAAGGCCAACGAGCACGGCGTTTGGAGGTCAAGTCGATGCGAACTGTTCCTTTCAAAGTTCTCTTTTTGCTCCTGCTTTCGATCGGCGCCAGTGCGTTCGGGCAGGCGGGCGCGACGGGAGCGATTCTTGGCACGGTGACCGACCCATCTGGGGCGGTTGTGCCGAAGGCGAAGATCACAATTACGAATACGGCAACGCGCGTCCCATTCGAAACGTTCAGCAGCAGTGCGGGTGATTACGACGCCCCCGCCCTGAACCCAGGCACCTACACCGTGACGGCCGAGGCCGCCGGCTTCCAGAAGGCGGTAATCGCCTCTTTCACGCTGACCGTGAATCAGCATGCGCGGGTCGATTTGACGTTGAAGCCAGGGGCGGTCACGGAAACCATCGAGACAACAGCCCAGGCTGTTTCGCTCGATACCGATACAGCGGAACTGTCGAACCTGGTGAGTCAGCAGCAGGTGGAAGACCTTCCCTTGAACGGGCGCAACTTCATGCAACTGCTTCTCGTGGGTGCCGGTGCAGTCACCGTTGGCGGTGAGCAGGGCACGATGAGACAGGGAGAGGGCAACGCGATCAGTGTGAACGGAGGCCGTCCGGAAGGGAACAACTATACGCTCGACGGACTGGTGAACACCGACGCGGCGCTGGTGACCCCGGCCGTGATCCTGTCACAGGACGCGATTCAGGAGTTCAAGGTGTCGAGCGGAACATACTCCGCAGATCAGGGCTTCAGCGCGACGCAAATTAACATCGTCAGCAAAGGTGGGACCAACACGCCACATGGCGCGGTGTTCTGGTTTGATCGGAACGATGCTTTCGATGCCAAGCCGTTTCCGACAGCCAACGACTTTATCGCCGGTAAGCCGACAGCAAACCCTGTGCTGCGGCAGAATCAGTTCGGGTTCGTCGCAGGGGGTCCCATTTACATCCCAAAAGTTTACGATGGCCGCAACAAAAGCTTCTTCATGGCGAATTACGAGGGATGGCGCCTGACCAACGGAGCGCGCCAGGTGACGCAGGTGCCGAATCCGGCGATTCTTACCGGAGACTTCTCTGCCGAGGCGTATACCCCTCCCGCTGGTTCAGGCTTGCCCGGCGGACCGCTGCCGGCCTATGGAACGGCGGACTGCACCAAGCTGCTTTCGCTGGGAGGCAACTGCATGCCGGTCGACCCGACGACCGGCCAAGCGTTCCCCGGAAATAAGATCCCCTCTACCGCGATCACGGGGAATGTGGGCCTCGTTGCGGTAAAAAACAGGTTTTGGCAAGCGCCCACGATTCCCAATCAGCCGGAAGGAACAGTCAACTTCATCCGGAGCATCGGCTTCCCGCTTCATCAGAATCAGCAGACATATAGGGGAGACCAGAATCTAGGCAAGCTTGGCTCAATGTTCTTTCGTTACACAGATGCGAACTACACCAATGAAGGGTTCTATAACTCGCAGGACCTGGTGCACGGGTACGAGATCTACCTGCAGCAGCAGACCAGCTGGGAGGTTTCGCACACCATTAACCTCGGTCACACCAGCGTAAACAACTTCCGCTTCGGCCATTTGACGGCGAATGCGCCGCAAGGAGGGCCACAAATCACGTCCGACGCTGTTTCCCAACTGGCGTTGAGCGGGACCTTCACCAAATTCACAGCTCTGCAGCAGACCTGGCCGAACGTGAGTCTCGGGACGGGAGGTTTTGGAAGCGGCGGCGGCTCCGGAAATGCCTACACGGGTTCGGAGGGGCCGACCTGGGAGTATGCAGATTCGTTTACGACGGTCCATGGCCGGCATACGTTCGGCTTTGGAGTCGATTACCGCCACTGGCACCTCATCCGCAACCTGGACGACGACTTCTACGGCGATTGGACCTTCAGCGGAACGACCGTTCAAAACAACAGCGTCGGTTGCAACAACGCCTCGGGGTTATGCGGAACGGGCAACTCCGTGGCTGACATGCTTCTGGGTTACTACAGCGGAGTCGGCGGATTCGTTCCCGGTCCGTTGAGTCCTGCCAATACGGCGGGTAACCCTCAGGATCATGTCTTCGGCTACTTTGCCCCATACGCAATGGACGATTGGAAGGTCACGCAAAAACTCACTGTCAGCCTCGGGCTTCGCTGGGACTTTCGTGCCGCCGCGTACGAGGCCTCTAACCATTTCTTCTGGCTGGATAACACGAACTCGCAGGGCGGGCTTTGCTACGCGGACAAAAAACTCTCGACCAATGGAGTTGCGCCGGGTGCTGGCTACAATGGAGGACCTATCCTGCGCTATTGCGGTTCGGTTCCACACCCCGGCCCCAAGACACCGTTCGCGCCTCGCCTTGGCTTGAACTACCGCCTTACGCCTAAGACGGTCATCCGCGGCGGCTACGGAATCTTCTACGATTCCGCGGAAGGGCGCGAGATCGACGACTCGGCCGACATCTACCCCTACAGCATTCGCAACTCACTCACGCCAACCACCAACTCTTCGGTTCCAAAGCTCAGCAACAACCTGTTTCCTTCCTATTCGAGCCTGGGGCCGTTTCCCGTTTCAACGCTGACCTTCCTGGCCGTCATCGAATCAGACAACCCGCTCAACCCGTACGTGCAATCGTGGACGGGAGGCGTGCAGCGCGAACTCTTCCGGAACACCACATTGGAAGCGAACTACATCGGTACGCATGCGGTTCATCTACTGGACCGCCGGGACATCGCGCAACCGAATGCGATTCCAGCCGCCAGTCTGGCATTTTGCCAGACGCAGGCTAACGGCAAGTACGTGAACCTGGGGGTGGCTCCCTGCAGCAACGCCAGCCGGCTGCCTTACCCCAATTTCGTGAACATCTACATCAACAGCGATTGGCACGGCTACTCGCACTACAACGGCTTGAATGTGAAATTCGAGCATCGGACTGGCGAACTGGCTGTCACGGCGGCCTACACCTGGGCGCAGAGCAAGGACGACAAATCGGCGGCTGCTGGTGTTGGGGCGACTGGTGCTGGCTTCCAGGGCTTCATGGACAATCATCATCCCGAGCTCGACTACGGACTCTCGGATTTCGATGTCGACCAGAGGTTCGTGACCAGCTACATCTATGATCTTCCCGTCGGTCGCGGCAAGAAGATCGCCAGCGGCATCAATCGCGCCGCAGATCTGATCGTCGGAGGATGGGAGACAACGGGGATCGCTACTTTCCAGGCGGGCTTTCCCTACAGCATTACAGCCAGCGATGTGGGAGGAGTACTCGGTTCCTTCTTCCAGCGCGCCGACCGGGTGGCAGGATGCGACCTTCACCACGACTTGACCAAGGTTCTGCAAAGAATCAACTTCGGATGCTTCAGCCAGCCTGCCCTTGGAGTCTTCGGCAACTCGCCGCGCAACTGGCTGCGTCAACCGGGAATCAACAACTGGGATATGGGACTTGGAAAAAGCTTCAGTCTCGCTGAGCGGGTCAAATTCAAAATCAATGGCGACTTCTTCAACGCCTTCAACCATCATCAGTATGCGATTGGTACGGGTGCCCTAATCGGAAGTGGAAATGGGGGAGGAAGTTCGATCAGTAACTCGATCACGTCTTCAACCGCGGGCCAAATCACTTCTGCTTCGGCCTCCCGCATCATTCAGGTGAGTGGCAAGCTCACCTTTTGAGTGACTCAAATAACCGTCCGCTCCGCCGCCATTGAGGTGGCGGAGCTTTCGTCTTCGGATAGACTCCCGTCATGTTTGTCGATCAAGTTCGATTCGTGATTCTCGCATCGATCCTCTGTGCTGGTCCGATCTCAGCCCAGCGGGAAAGCGAAGCTGCCCGATTGGCGCGAGAGGGCCAGGAGGCGATGGCTCAAGGGCAGATGGAAGCAGCCAAATCCAGCTTCGAGCGGCTTGTCGCACTGGAGCCCTCGATCGCTGAAGTCCACGCAACCCTCGCAGCCATCGATTTCAAGTTGAAGGCATATGACGAGGCCGTCCGCGAGATTGGGGTGGCGGAGAAGCTGAAACCGGGCCTCCCCCGGCTCGACAGCCTGCTTGGCCTGTCACTCGCGGAACTGGGCCGATTCCATGATGCCATCCCTAAGTTGGAGAAAGGATTCAAGCAGACAACTGATGCGCCAACCCGCCGGATGTGCGGCTTGCAACTGCTCCGCGGTTACACAAACCTGGGTCGGGACTCGGACGCTGTGCAGACCGCACTGGAACTTCAAAAGCTCTACCCTCGGGATCCCGAGGTTCTCTATCACACGGGTCGCATCTTCGGGAACTACACCTATCTCACGATGGAGCAGTTGCAGAACGTCGCGCCAGATTCGGTGTGGATGCTGCAGGCGCGGGGCGAGGCGAATGAGAGCCAGAAGAACTATGACGCCGCCATCGATGCGTTTAACCACGTGCTCAGCCTGGAGCCTGACCGACCCGGCATTCACTATCGTCTGGGGAGGGTCTACCTGGCGCGGTTCACTGAAAATCGGAATCCCGCGGATCGCGACGCCGCCACCCGCGAATTCGACGCGGAGTTGGAAAAAAATCCAAGGAATGGCAACGCGTTGTATGAACTGGCGAACCTGGCGGCGCAGTCTGGCGATCCCTCAAAGGCCCGGGCGGGATTCGAGGCGTTGGTCAAGCAGATTCCTGACTTCGAGGAGGCGCTGGTTGGATTGGGAGGCGTGTTGCTGGATGGATCCGCGCCTCAGGAGGCAGTCGCGCCCTTGCAACGCGCCACCCACATTCGTCCACAGGATGAAGTTGCCTGGTATCGACTGGCGCAGGCAGAACGCGCCGCGGGCAACCGGGAAGAACAGCAAAGGGCCCTCGAGGCGTTTCGCAAGCTACACCACTCCACTCCCGTGGGGATGAGAAGACCTGACGAAGACCAGGACATCACTCCTCAGCAACTTGGAAGCCTACCCGAAAACTGAGGCAGAGGTTCTTGGACATCCTGCACCTCGAGATCAATAGCTACTAAATATATGCTTGTTCGAGCATGGCAGCGACGGAGCCATCCAACTGCTCGCGCCTCCTCACATCTTCGAATCGCCGCAAAAGGTCCTCTGGGCGCACGCGGGCTCGCTCGCTGGCCTGTAGGTCATGGAGGATCCGTCCCTTGTGCATCATCACGATGCGATCGCCCAGGTTCACTGCCTGCTGCATGGAATGAGTGACCATAAGTGTGGTAAGACGATCGCGCTGGATGATGTCGTGGGTCAGGCGAATCACTTGGTCGGCAGTCTTGGGATCAAGCGCGGCGGTATGCTCATCCAGGAGCAGCAATTCAGGTTTCAGCCACGATGCCATCAGTAAGGTTAGAGCCTGGCGCTGGCCCCCGGAGAGGCTGCCGATGGGATTTTCCAGCCGGTCCTCCAAGCCCATATTCAACGACCGCACGCGGTCGCGCAGTTCCGATTTGACAGCTCGGTTGACCGCAATCCTCAAGCCCCGCCGCCTTCCCCTGCGCGATGCGAGCACCAGGTTCTCCGCGATCGACATGGTTGGGGCAGTCCCCTTGAATGGGTCCTGAAAGACGCGGCCGATCAGGCCGGCGCGGCGATGCTCGGGCCAATGGGTGATCGTCTGACCCGCAATGGCAATACTCCCCGCGTCCACGAAAAACGTTCCCGCCACGGCGTTCAAGAGCGTTGATTTCCCTGAGCCATTCGTGCCGATGACGATCAGGAAAGAGCCTGGCGCAAGCGTGAGAGAGACATCGGTCAGGGCCCTGACCTCGTTGACGGTATTGGGATGGAAGGTTTTCCTAATGCGATCGATTGCGAGCATGGGTTAGGACACCTTGGCCAGAACGCGCCTGCGCGCCTGGACGGTTTTCAAGCGGCCAGCGAGGTTAGGCAACACCAGCGCGGCAAAAACAAAGACCGCGGTGATCAGTTTGAGATCGTTAGGACTGAGGCCCCAGCGAAGCGCGATCGCCACCAGCAGTCGAAACAGGACAGAGCCCATAACCGTTCCCGTGATCAAAAGACCGACTGCGCGGCTGCCGACGAGCGCTTCGCCGATGATGACGCTGGCGATCCCGAGCACGACCATACCAATCCCCATCTGCACGTCCGCGAACCCCTGGTATTGGGCGAGCAGTGCGCCGCAGAGTGCGATGAGCGCATTCGATATCGCAAGCCCAATGACAGTAGCCCAGTCAACGCTGACCCCAAGCGCGCGAATCATGTCGGGGCTGTCACCCGTGGCACGCATAGCAGTGCCCATGTGGGTGCGCAAGAACCAATAAAGCAGGCAGCAGACAACGACAATGAAAAGCAGGACTCCCAAAAGGATGGACACATCCCGCACGCTTACCGCCCAGCCGGCAAGGTCAATATCGGCGGCGCCGAAGAACTGGTTGCCCCAATGCTCGATAGAGGAAGCGAGTGTCTTTACTTCGAGCAAGGGCACATTGCTTTTGCCCATCACGTGCAGGTTCACGCTGTAGAGCCCGGTCATCACCAGGATCCCGCTGAGGAGCGGATTGATCCTGCATTTCGTCGCCAGCAATCCGGTGACGCAGCCTGCAATTGCTCCGGCAGCGGTTGCGGCCCCCGTCGCGAAGACGGCATTCTGGCCGTGTATCATGAGCGACGCGGCGACGGAGGCGCCGAGGGTCACCGAGCCCTCGGCCGTCAGGTCGGGAATATTGAAGATACGATAGCTGACGTACACGCCGAGGGCGAGTAGCGCCAGGATCAATCCCAATGTGAATGCTCCGAGTAGCAGCGTCATGCAATCTTTATCCTCGTGCAATCGTGGTAAGCGGGCCCATCCAGCAAGCCCCGCGGGTCAGATCGGTTTCACCCGCGCCCTCGTAAGGGCGGGTATCCGCCATCAGGTGAAGCACGCTGCCCGGCGTTGCGCTAGACAGGGTTCCCGCAATGGTCGTGGAATAATCCAGGTTCCCGCGAGGTACAACGCGATAGGGAAATGATGCCGCATGGATGTGCGCTTCCAGGTTCGAACCGGCTTTGATAGGTCGTACGAACGCCGCGGCGTCCTCCCCAAGATTCCGCCCCGCGACTCCGACCAGAATGGCGAGACTCTTTTCAGCCGTGCGTTCGGTTGTGAATGAAAGCCAGTCGCGAACCTCGGGAAATGCGCGCGTAATTCCGTTTCCTGCCGGGGATTTGAGGAGACTCGCGCCAATTAATCCCGCGGTTTCGGCAAGGGCGACAAAGCCGATCGCCGAGGCGTCTGCAATCGCAAGCATGCTGGACACGAACTCGGATAACGGAATTGCTCCCGGGCCTCCGGCAACGGCGTCGAACCGCACCATGCTTGAAAAATCGCCGGTTCCGGTTATCGCATACAGCGACTCGATGCGAGGAACGAGTGCCCCTTGTTCCACCACAAAATCCGACAGCGCATGCGTGTCGTTGGTAGGCAGGGTGATGACGCATCCACCGGCCGACAGAAATTCGCCGAACCGTCCGGAGCAGTCGTTGAAGTGTTCGCCAAAGGCGCCCAGGCCGATGCCGAAAGATCCGGCCGGGAACTCGAGGCGCTTCACGTCCTTCTCCTCAAATCCGGATGAAAGCTTCAGTGGATTGCCGGAGAGGGTGCAGGAGAGCGGCCGGGAAGTCGGCAGCGGATAAACGCTATAGGTCGCCCCCCCAAGAGTTAGAGCAGTTGCATGCTCGGGCAGCGCAGTCCCTTTCGCGGGTTCGCTGCGGAGCATCTCGGCGAGGCCGACCGTGGTGAGCACGTTTCGGCAGAACTCATTCGGATTGCTGATGACCAGGCCGCCATCGACGGCTTTGAGCCGCTTGTACTGGACCACCAGTACCCGAATCCCCAACGAACTGATGTACTCCACTCCCGCGAAGTTCAGGACGATGTGATGCGAGCCTGCTCGTACGGCATTCTCGATGCTCTTATTAACGTGCTCCGCCCAGGTTGCGTCCAGACGCCCGGAGAGGCGTAGTTCCAGCGCGTCCTCTGCGGGATGTTGCGTGATCTCCATGCGTGATCCTCAGTCCATCTCTGGCGAATTCATCGCGTGCCGGTCGTCGTTGCGGAACCCTTGACGGTCTCGGCCTTTGTTGTTGTCTTTGTCGGCGCATTGCTTTTCACGTGCCGCCCTGACGCATCGACCACCACATCAGCCCGCTCAACCACGGCATCAGGCAGCTCCCACCTGTCGCGCAGATTTGCCAGTGCCAACCGATTCACCTGCAAGGTGACCGGGATGACGTTCTCGACTGGTATGCCGGCGGGGTCCCGGCCATCGAGTACATCAGCCGCGAGGTTGCCCGCGACGCGGCCAATCGCATTGTAGTTTGCTCCGAGCTCGAAGAGCGTTCCATTAGGTGTCTCACGGGGAAGCGATGTGAACACCGGGATTCGCGCGGCCCTTGCTTTGCTCACGATCAAGTCAAGACCATGCGACGCGATCAAATCGGGACTGATCCAGATCGCTTGCACGTTGCGCGCGAGCAGGGAAGCGGTGGCATCGCTGACAGCAGTGGAGTTCTCCGCGTTTGCTTCCACCAGAGTGATGCCGAGAGAGGCGCAAACCGAGCGGGCCATCCTGGTCGTCACCACAGAATTCGCCTCAGAGGGATCCCACACCAGCCCAACCCGCGATAACGAGGGCAAAAGCTGACGGGCGAGACGAAAGATGTCTTCAACGGGCGGAAGGCTGCCCACACCAGTCATGTACGGGGGATGAACGCTGTGATTCTCCCGGCTGACACCCACTCCTACAGCGTATGGATCACTCACCAGAGCGAAAACGTGGTGGCGCGGCGGAGTGGCAAATCGATTGGCGTTCGCGACCGTTTGGAGGCTGACCGTGGAAAGTGTAAAGACGAGGTCAAAATCCCCGCTGGTCACATCTTTCGCGATTGCGTTCGCCGTACTGGTATCGCCCTGTGCGTTGTATTGGCGCAGGATCATGCGTCCGCCATCGACATAGCCCCGTTCCTTGAGCGCAGCCAGCGCGCCGGATAGGCCATCATCCAGCGCCGGGATGGATGTCTGCTGCACGACGGCCACCTTCAGGGGCAATTTCGCGGAACGAGTCGAACTCTTGCGTCGCGAGCTGAGATCCGAGTACAGCAGGACCGCTGCCGACGCAACGATCATCGCAATTCCAAAGGCGATCTTCTTCAGGACAGCCATGCATTGCATCCCTGACGCATCAATATTGGAGTTTGGATTCGAGGGGAGGAACTAATTGGGGACGATACATGAGAGCTGAGCGCGACGCAAGCCAGGTTGTCAACCATACCGTAAAAATCTGAGGGCCTGTGCTTTCGCGACCACCCTGCCAACCTGCGACAATATCTCTGTGTGTGGACGGTACGGAAGACGATCCGATAAGCAGCGGATTACGGAGTGGATGCAGATCCATCATGCCGACGTGTTCGATGATTCGTACCTGAATCCTGATTACAACGTGGCGCCGCAGACGATCCAGCCTGTTGTTCTACTCGATCGCGATACCGGGAGGCGCCGGGTGGCCGGCATGCGCTGGGGGCTCATTCCATATTGGTCGCGAGACACCCGGGCCGCCTTCTCCAACATCAATGCCCGGGCAGAGACTGTGGCCACCAACTCGAGTTTCCGCGAAGCCATGAAACGCCGGCGATGTCTTGTCCCCGCCGACCTCTTCTATGAGTGGCAGAAGACGGGCGCAAAGACGAAGCAGCCGTTCGCGGTCGGCATGAAAGACGGCTCGATCTTCGCCTTCGCCGGACTATGGGAAACATGGAGAGACGAGAAGACTGGCATGCTGCTCGAGACGTACACAATTATCACGACTGATCCGAACGAACTGATCAAGCCGGAAGCCGGCCCATCCTTGCACGATCGAATGCCCGTCATTCTCGATTCCAGGGACTATGATCGATGGCTCGAACCAGGTGATCCCGATCGCCTGCCGGTCGATCTGCTCCGCCCCTATGACGCTGAGAAGATGAGAGCCTGGAAAGTGGGCGCGCGTGTGGGGAATGTGAAAAACAATGATCCCGATCTCTGTGCCGAAGTCAACCCGGAGAACGAAACTCTCCGGCTGTTTCCCGATATGTAAGGGAACAGCAGGCTACTCGTCGAGCAGCACAATAAGGCTCAATTGCGGCGCAGGGATCTCGGCAGGCACATACATTCCCACCTGCCGCGTCTGCACGATCGTCTCCCAGCACGGGCCCGAACGTTGAATCGAAAAATATTGGCTCTCCACCCGGGCCGCGATCTGCGGGGGCGGAACGGAAAGATGATTCAGCGACAAGCCAGGGAGGGCGCGCTTGATCAACTCGCCAACAAAGCGCGCGGAACAGATCTTGGTAAGTTTCGGAACCGTCGCAATCAGATCGGCTTCGCCCGTCGGGGATTGGATCTCAAGGATCCAGCGCGCCGGGCCCACGCAACGTTCGTCCGTCACATCCCCGTGATACAGGAAGCTCTCGATGGCTCGCAGAGGAATCCGGATTGCCTTCGAAGGGAGAACGATCTCCAGATGGCGGCGAATGTGCTCGTCCAGCTTTGAGAAGCAATCACCCAGGGCATTGTGCTCGTAGGCTGGAAGAGAACGCGGGTGAACCTCGAGACCAAAGGTGCAGAGAGCGCCAGCCAGTCGCGACATCTCTCGAAAGAGATCCTGCGGGTGAGCCTGCGACAGAAGCATGTGCTGCAGGGCGGGACGATTGGAGTTGATGGCGTGTAAAAACCAGTACTGGGCGACATGGCGGGCCGACATGCCCGCCTGAAAAGCGCCGTTGCGCTGGAGCTGCTCCTGCGTGAACACCGTGCTCTTCTCGTCGAGAATGTCGATCAAGCGGCGGAGCAACTCGGTAAGAACGGGGCTGGCATTCAGACTCAGGATCGGCGGAACGAAAGAGGGATCAGCCTCGAAGCGCCCGGAGCCATCGCGCAACACGCGGACGGCGGGAAGGTGCACGTGCCGTTCCGTCACTTCGTCCTCGCTCAGCAGGATCAGATTCTTGCGGCCAACCTCGATCGTCTTTTCATCCAGTCCGGTGTTCTGGTCCGGCATCTTCTGCTCCCAGGCCCGATAGCGCGTGCCATTCGCGCTTGCTCCGGAACTGGTGTTCTGCCCGTCGCGCACCGTTGCTGGCAAAGCCAGGCTGAGCGTAAGGTGATCCGCCACAGGTGAGAACAGGGAACCGAACTCGCGTGCTGCAGGCGCTGAGTCGGTGCCCGGGAAATCGAATGCCAGACCATCCGCGAACAGCCCGCGAGCATGGGTCAGAGATAGAGTGCCATTGCGCAGAGCATCGGGGTCGAACTGCAATCCCGCAAATCCATGAGCGTCGCGCCACAGACTGGATGTGACAAACTCCAAAGTGTCTTCGAAGTATCGATTCTGCGCCTGGAAGTGATGCGGTCCCAGGTACATCCCTTCAGACCACACAGGCCGGGTAAGACTCCTCATGAGGGGCCTCCCGCCTGGGGCAGCAGGATGATCAGCTCCATTTGCGGGTTCGCGATCTCCGACGGTACATGGGCGGCGAAGTTCCGCGCACGCAGCACCGTCTCCCACGCAGCTCCCGCCTGATTAAGGCTGAAGTACTGGTACTGCATCTTGATGGGAATCGCGCTTGGCGGGCTCGGAATGTGTGTCAGCGGAATTCCCGGGAGCGCATTGCTGATCAGTTGATCGATGTGCGTCGCGGAGCAGGCCTTCACCAGCTGAGGAACCCGGCGGATGATCGTCTCTTCGCTGGTGTCCGCGCTGATGGCAAGATACATCCGCGTGTTCTTCAGATATTTATCCTGATCCACCGCAGTCGCGTAGATGGTATTACTCACCATCTTGAGCGGCAGCGAGACCACGTTCGTGGGCACGACCGTCTCAAGCAGGATGCGCAGTTTCTCATCGAGATCCGTAAAGACCTTGCTGAGATTGGCATGATCGTACTGGGGCAGATCCCGCGGGCGAATACTTGATGAAAACGTTGTGAGCGAGGCGCCCAGCCCGGTAAGAGCCCCGAATAACTCCGCCGGATGGCAACGCTGGCCCTGGAGAAGATGGCTGAGGACGGGAATGTTCGAGTTCACCGTGTACAGCAGCCAGAAGTTCGCAATATCCGCTGTCGTAAAGTCAGCCAGACTTTGATTCTTCTGGCGCCGCCAACCCGAGAGCTGCGTGCTCTTGGCGGAGAGAATCTCGAGAATGCCGTTGACGATTCCACGAAGATAATCATTCGCATGGACCTCCAGGAGCGGCGGAACAAAGCGCGGGTTCAGACGGAACGCTCCGGTCTCGGTCTTCTCGATATTGGCTACGCGCAGAGCGGAGCTGCCTTCACGGCTTTCGTTCTCCGCCAGCAGTCGCAGATTCTTGCGGGCAATCTGGATAGGCTTCTCGCTTGCCCCGGTATTGTCATCCCGAACGTTGGCAATCTCGGCTAAATAGCGCGCGTTGGCGACGCGTCCCAGCCCCGCAACATTTAGCCCCTTGTCCTTGTAGTCGGGAATGGCCATGTAGAAATCCAGGGAGCGCACATCCGGCTCGAAAAACTCCTCGATGGACTTCGAGGGGGGGGGCTGATCCGGGCCGGGAATCTCGAACGGAAGCCCGTCCGGAAAGATGCCGGACGCCCGTGTGATGGCCAGCTGACCCTGGGTCAGCAGCTCCTGATCGAGCACAAGCTCGGTGAACCCCCAGGCGCAAAACATGAGGGCCTGCACCCGGAAGTTCGTGCTGTCCTCCAGGAACTTGTCCTGAAGCTGCATGTGCTGCGGCGTCAGGAATGTGCCTTTGCTCCAGAGGACGGGCTGCAATTGTTTCATGAGTAGTGACCGGAACCTAAAGATACCAATTCACTTCCAGACAGAGCAAGCCGCGCCCGACTGGGCCGGCCCGCGGAGGAATCGGCATCAGTTCATTTTCGTCCCTTTCGAACCATCATCCGCCTCATCCGGATCCTTCGGGGCCTGAGGGCTCGTGGGGCTCGAGCCGCTGCCAGACCCTGCTGAACCCCCACTGTTGATCATCACCATCGTCCCCTGAATAGACACCATCCCGGGATTGATGTCGATGAAATTGCCGCCAACCTTCAGAGAGATCTGCGCGCCTGCTTCGAGTATCAGCGTGGCTCCGGCCTTCAGATGAATCCCCGCCCCCGCTTCATGCGCGAAGTTCACCCCGGATTTCTCATAAAGGTTCGTGCCTGCCTGGATGGAGATGTTTTGACCGGCCTTCTGATTCACATTCCCGGTCACGTCGATGTTGTCGTCCCCGCCTACCTTCTCTGTGCGCTTCCCCGTAATCTGGATGGACTCGTCGCCTTCCACCTTCTCAGTGCGGTTCGCCTTCACGATCGTGCTGCTGTCATTCCCGACCCATTCCCGGGAGTCGTTCAGTACTCGCGTGTCGAGGTCCTTTTCAGCCCGGAGAAACACCTGCTCTGAGCCGCTCTTATCCTCGAACCGCAGCTCGTTGTAATGCGCGGTACCGCCCCCTGTCGACGATGAGGTGCGAAATGTCGTCCGCGTACCATTGTCCGGCAGCTTGTAGGGCACCGTCTGCACATCGTTGTACACGCGGCCCGTGATAACGGGCCGGTCAGGATCCCCGTCCAGAAAGCTGACCAGCACCTCCTGGCCCACGCGGGGAATGTTGATCATTCCCCAGCCTTGTCCCGCCCAGTCTTGCGACACGCGTACCCAGCAGGACACCGCGCTCGCTCGATCCCATGGGAATCGAACCAGCACTCGGCCCCACTTGTCCACCCAGATCTCCTCGCCGTCGCCCCCGGCGTCCTGATCGTTTGCGCTATCCTGATCGGCATTCTTGCCCACAACAATGGCGGATTGCAGACCCTGCACCAGCGGCTTGGGGGTGATGCGCTGCGGCCGGAACGGAACATCGGCGGGAATGCAAGTGAAATCGTTGGAATAGGTGTCGGGGGCGCCCGCCTCATCGCGATACGTTCCCGCGGAGGACGCCATGTGTCGGACCTCGGTCAGGAGATACGATGCGTTCATAGCATCCAGTGGGTGTTCCTGCAGATCGAACTTGTAGCCGCTGGTGAAGGCCCGGCAAACCCCGCCGCCGCGCGCAAAGGCGTACACCGCCTCTTCTTCCTGCATGCGGATCTTGGTGATCGCCTTCCCTTCACTTGTCGTGAGATGGAGGCCGGGATAATCGAACAGCTCCATCTCACCGTTGCCGGCCACCGTATGAATCGTCGTCTCCGCCGCGGCAAGGTCTGAGGTGGAGTGGATGAAATCATAATCGGTCAGAGACACCTTGCCGCTCCGCAGTTCGTTCCCCAAACTCCAGGAATTCACCACGTCCCCTGCATCGAGCCCGCCGGTCGCAAGGTTATAACCGGCATTCGAGAACACGGGGCAGGGAAGGTGGACCGTGTTCGAGTCCCCCAGCTTCATCTTGTGCTCGCTCTCGCTATGCTCGAAAAAATAGAAGATGCCGTTCTGCTCCATGAGCCGCGAGATGAAATTGAAGTCGGTCTCCCGGTACTGAACGCAGTACTCCAGTGTCCGGTAGTCGCCCTGCAACGAGGCCTGGTAGGCAATCCCGCGCTGATCCAGAACCCTCTTGATAATGTCAGGCGCCGACATGTTGTGGAAGATGCGGCAATCGGAGTAACGCGTCAGAAGCCACAGCTTCGGCACCACGTGCAATTCGTACCGGGTCATGTCGCCCTCTTTGCCGGCGCACACAAAGTGGCTCACGATCCCGTTGAAGTAGCGTTGCGAATCGTCCGATTGCGTGATGTTGATGGTGACGGTCTGCCCCAGAATATCGGGCACGGCAATCGCCGTGTCCTCGGAGAGCGTGTTCAGATGAAACTGAAACAGGCGCGAGATCGCCTCATGCCCTGCCAAGGTGGTCAGCAGCAGCTTGTCTTCGCCGAGCGGCGTCGTGAGGGAGATGAGCCGGCCTTTTTGCGTGTAGAGTGGCATGACCATCCTGCTTGCTGCGGGGAAAGGGTGGGGCAGGACGGTTACGCCTGCCCCACGACGAACTTGCTACGAGACTGCCTCCACCAGCGCGCCGGAAGGCGCATCGGCATAAGTGAACTCTCCATCCTCGCCAACCCCCACGTGAATCGTGCTCAGCTTCTCGCCCTCTGCCATACTGCTCAGAATCTTGCGCGAGATATCGGGGAGAAGGGAATTGGTGAGGATATTGTCGACGTTTCTGGCGCCGCTTTCTACCTCGGTGCAGCGGCTTGCAACCGCATTGAGGAACGCATCGTCATAGGTGAGCTTCACCTTGTGGTTCTCTTGCAGCCGCCGCTGAATCTTACCCAGCTTCAACCGGATAATCTGCTTCAGAGCCTCATCCCGAACTGGGTAGTAGGGGATCAACACCATGCGTCCCAGGAACGCCGGCTTGAAGATCTTGTTCAGGTCGGGCTTCAAGGCATCCACCAGGGCGCGCGGCCCAGGCGCAGTGTCGGGATCCGCTACCAACTTCATTAGCTGGTCGGTGCAGGCGTTGCTCGTCAGCAGGATGATGCAGTTCTTGAAGTCGATCTCGCGGCCCTCTCCGTCCTCCATCATGCCCTTGTCGAACACCTGGAAGAACAGCTCGAGCACGTCAGGGTGTGCCTTTTCCACCTCGTCCAGAAGGACCACCGAGTACGGCCGACGGCGCACCGCCTCTGTCAGCACTCCGCCTTCTCCGTATCCCACATATCCGGGCGGCGAACCCTTCAGGGTCGACACCGTATGCGGTTCCTGGAACTCCGACATGTTGATCGTAATCAGATTGTGTTCGCCGCCATATAGCAGGTCGGAGAGCGCCAGGGCCGTCTCCGTTTTTCCCACGCCGCTGGGGCCAACCAGCATAAAGACGCCCACCGGCTTGTTGGGATCGTCCAGCGACGCACGCGATGTTTGCACCCGCTGGCTGATGATCTCCATCGCGTGATTCTGCCCAATGATGCGCCTCGCAAGATATTCCTGCAGAGCGAGCACAGTAGTGATTTCGTCCTTGAGCATCTTTCCGGCGGGTATACCCGTCCAGGCGGAAAGCACCTCGCCGACGATCTGCGCGTCCACACAAACCCGGATCAAGCCGGTCTCGCCCTGCAGGGCAGAGAGCTCAGTCTCCAATGCCTGCAGCTCCGACTTCAACGCAGCCGTACTCTGCGTTGATTCCTGCGCCTGCAGCTCGCTCACGGTTGATGGGACATTCGCGGGGGCCGATCCATTCTGCGCGGGTGCCGGGGCAGCCTCAGCCGGTTTGCCGGCGTGCGAGGCCTCCAGCTTGTTGCGCAGCTCGCGGATCCTGCTTACAAGATCGCGTTCCCGATTCCACCGTTCCTGCAGAGAGCCGAGTTTCTCGTCGGCCGCGGCCTTTTGCTTCGCCACCTCTCCCAGCCGCTCCTGGTGATCCGCACCCACGGCCTCTTCGCGCTCCAGGATTCTCTTCTGCACCTCAAGTGCGTCAATCTGGCGGGTCAAATCCTCAATGGCAGGCGGCGTCGCGCTCTGCCCCAGGGCTAGTCGCGCACAGGCCGTATCAAGAATGCTGACGGCCTTATCGGGAAGCTGGCGTCCGGCGAGAAAACGATGCGAGAGCCGGACGCTGGCGAATACCGCCTCATCAAGAATGCGTACGTCGTGATGCTTCTCCAGCGAAGCCACCAGCCCGCGCATCATCACCATGCACTGCTGCTCGCTCGGTTCCTCCACCTTGACCACCTGGAACCGGCGTGCGAGCGCCGCATCCTTTTCGAAGTACTTCTTGTATTCAGACCAGGTGGTAGCCGCGATGGTGCGCAACTCGCCGCGCGCGAGCGCCGGCTTCAGCAGGTTGGCCGCGTCGTTTTGACCCGCCTGGCCTCCCGCCCCAATCATCGTATGCGCCTCATCGATGAAGAGAATAATCGGCGTAGGAGATGCCTTCACCTCTTCGATCAAACCTTTGAGGCGGTTTTCAAACTCACCCTTGACCCCCGCGCCTGCCTGCAGCAAGGCGAGATCCAGCGTCCGCACATGCACATTCTTGAGCGGAGGCGGAACATCCCCTTGCGCGACCCGCAGCGCGAAGCCCTCCACCACGGCCGTCTTGCCCACGCCCGCTTCGCCCGTAAGGATGGGATTGTTCTGCCGCCGGCGCGTGAGAATATCCACAATCTGGCGAATCTCGTGGTCCCGTCCCAGGACTGGATCGATCTTCCCCTTCTTCGCGTTCCCCGTCAGGTCCACCGTGTACTGGTCGAGATTCGGCGTCTTGCTGCCTGCCGCGGCTTTGGGACCTTCTCCCGGCGCCCCAGCGGCCAACGTCCCCGCGGTCGTGGTCTCGTTCGAAAGCGCTACGATTCCCAGCAGATCCTTGCGCAGAGCATCGGCATTGATCTTCTGGAACTCCTTGCTGACCTCGCGAATCAACCGCGAAAGTTCCTCATCGGATGCCAGCGCAAGGATGGTGAATCCCGTCCGCACCTGCCCCGCATTGAAATCAATCGACCCAACCGTCCAGGCGGTGGTCAGCATCTTCAGAACCGTTGGGCTGATGGCAGGAGTCCTTGCGTTGCCCGACTTCAGCTTGTCCATGCTGCGGGCAAGCTCCGCGGTCAGCCGCGACTTGTCGATCTCGAAGTGCTTGATGATCGCGGCAAAGTCGCCGGAGGTCGAATCCAGCAACTTGGTGAGAAAGTGTTCGACTTCGATGTCGTAGTGCGTCCGTGACAGGCACAGGCCCGCGGCCCCTTCCAGAGCGGCGCGTGTCTGGTCATTCAGCTTGCCGATGAGTGCTTTGAGATTTAATCCCATGTCAGTTCCTCACAGTGCCAGAATTGCCTCGTCCGGGTCGCGGGTGAGCGGCGCAGTCTTCGCCCACGAGACCCATCCCAGTCGGGCCGGCCTTTCCTCGTTGAGATCGAGCTTGATGCTTGGGACCTGGGTTCGATCGAGAACCAGTTGAACCTGGAAATCGAAACAGTCATTGCCGAAGAATTGCGTAATCGCGCGAAGTGCCTTGTGCGCGCTTCCCTTCGGCAGGAAGTCGTTATAGCGCTCGAGCGTGAGCGGCCCGA
Source organism: Acidobacteria bacterium AB60 (assembly GCA_008682415.1). Classification (GTDB taxonomy): domain Bacteria; phylum Acidobacteriota; class Terriglobia; order Terriglobales; family Acidobacteriaceae; genus Telmatobacter. Next base: position 275,199 of record VANK01000003.1, read on the forward strand.
TGCGAAGACGCACGCTGCTCTGGCGATCCCATACTGCATCGCCAACCACCGCCCCGCCCATCTGGGTCGACAAAGACCCCGATTCATCCATCTGACACTGGGTTCTCTCGTCGAGCGAGTACCAGGCCCCGGTGAACTGCTGCACCTCCACGGGAACCTGGAAGTAGTCGGCAAGAAGTTGCTCCAGCGCCACCGCCGAACGGGATTGCGAGACGATCAGCGAGATATAGTGCATCAGCGCTTCGTCTTCAACCTCCTGGCGGTCCTGCAGATCTGCCGTTCCAATCCCCAGCAGGTCCCGGAGGTATTGCGTGAAATAGTCCCTCGTCCCCGCGGCGTAACTCACCGGGAAGCGCGAACGCTGCCAGGCGCGGTAAAACAGCGAAATGGCCCGATGATTAAAGATGTCCAGAAACGCCGAGAGCGTTCTGTCCTTGCCGCGCTGCCGTTCAAGAATGAGTTCGCTGTAAGGATGCGGAAGAACTCCAGAGGGCCCGGTAAGCCCCATGAAGTTGACCATCATCTCCGCCGGCCCCTCGTCGGTCAGGCGCATCTCCTGGATCTCGCTGGCAGGAAAACCAAGACGAGGATTGACCTCGAACCGTACGGCTTCATCGTCCGGGCTGGAGAATCCACCCACCGCGCGCATATCGGTGCGCAGCCGCTCCAGCAGCGCCACCGCCTGGAAGAACTCAAATGAACAGGGGTCTTCCTGCAGTTCAGCGCCAATCGTTGTCTCGCTTAAACGAGCACTCGGCGTCCCGACCTCGGCTCCCATCGATGGAGTTCCTCCTTTCTCTGCGGCGATGTCACGTTGAGTTGCGTGAAGCTGTTGAGCGAAGCGGCAAGACCGAAGAATCGCTCCAGCACCGCGGCAAAGAGAAATGCCCCGCCGCCGGCAAACTGATCCTCGTCGATGTCCAGGTCGATGCGCAGTCCTCGCGCGAAACAGACGCCCTCCTCGGAAACGAGCCGCGCGAACTGCTTGCTGCAGCGAACGTCGCGGATGCTCTGGATCACGTTCTGCGAATACGCCGTCCGTCCCACGTCATAGAGCCGCAGAATCTCCTGCAGCGCGTCCTTTCCTTCTTCCACGAGCGACAAATAGTTCAGCGACAGATGCGAAACCAGGCGCCACAGAATCCCTTTGCCCAGCGGCGGACGCACCGGCGCCGTCGGCTTGCGCAGAGCCACGATCCGCCTCATCGCAGCCGCCCCCTCCATCTCAAAATCGCTGTCCTGGTTTCCGAACGGAAGACGCGCGGGAAGATCGCGATTGGTGCACGTGGTGCGAACAGAGAGAACCGTGGCATTGGGATCGACATGCGACATCGATAAGTCAAGCAGCGAAAGAGAAACGTCGGTCCCGTCATCGTTGGGACGGGCCGAAAGGCGGCGTCGCGCCAGCCAGAAACAGGAACGGTCATCTCGCTTGGAAGTATGACGGAGCGAATAGAACGGCTCGAAGGGAGTGATCTTCTGGTCCGTCGAGTCGATCGCCGTGACCGTGTCGACCGAATAAATCTCCACCGAATACGGCCGGCGCACATCCGGAACGATGGGATATTCCGACCGCCGCTGGTTCAATTGAATCGGTTCTGCAACCTGCGAAAACAGGTTGACGATAGGCGCGCAACCCAGCCGAAACGTCTTCTTCGACAGCTCGAGTTCCAGCCGTTGCACCCGGCCGCTTCCCTCGATCTCTGAAAGCAGGAAGATGACTTCGATCCCATCCTTGAATCCCGCCGCAGCCACCGTCTCCAGCCCGGTCAGATCGATGAAGAAGAACTTCTCCGGAAACGCGAAGTACTCAAGCAGCAGCCTGTGCCCTGCAAACGAAGACGAGGGATAAGCCACCATGCCCTCGTCCGGCCCGAATCCAACCGCCTTCAATGCCGATGCGGGAAGAAAGACAGGCGACAGGCGTGAGCCCGGCGTCAGATCGCGAACCTGAATCCGATTCAGGCGGCTGAACAGAAGCTCGTACAGAATGTTGACCAGCCCGCTCTCGCCATCCAGATAAAAGCGCAGCTTGTCGGGCTTCAGTGCCGCAAACGACACGTCCTTGGCACACTTCAATTCCAGGCGAACCGCCCATGCCGAATCGCTGGCCTTCACCGGCGGCTTCAGCTGGCTCGGGGGCCTCAACTCCGCCGCCGCAACGCTGAGCGGCCAAAGGGTCGTGTCATAGCAGGTGCGAAAGGTGCACGGCGTTCCGCTGATCGGCTTGGAAAAAAGCGGCGTGTTGCGATCGATCTTCAGTCCGCTTGTGAGCTTGCCCTTCTCTGAATCGAGCTGGAACTCAACCACCGACATCGAAGGAATCGGGCGCACCAGCTGCGGATAGACGATGCTTAGCAGCCCTTCCGTAATCTCCGGAAAGTCATCATCCAGCTTGATGTGAATGCGCGCCGCAAGGAAGGCAAAAGCCTCCAGCAGCCGCTCCACGTGAGGATCCTCGCACTTCGTTGGCTCCAGCACCAGCCGCGAGGCCACCTTGGGATACTTCTCCGCAAAGTTCGCTGCGGATTTGCGCAGGTAATCCAGCTCGCGCTCGTAGTAGAGCAGCAGTTCATCACGCATCGCCGCCCCCTGAAACCTGGCAGTTGCCGCTCTTCAGCTCGATCACCGTGTCGAACGTGATTGGCTCCGGCACCGGATCCATCCGCAGCATGGCCTCGATGCGCATCCGCATGTCCTTCTTGCCCGAGTCGGGCGCCTCCACAAGAATCACGCGCACATTCGCAAGCCGCGGCTCAAACAGATTGATGGCGGTCACCAGTTGGCGCACCAGCCGGTTCCTGTCCGAGGAACTGCCCACGCTGATCGCCGAGAGATCCGGAAGCCCGTACAGATACGCCGACCTGTTCACTTCCTTCAACCCCTCATCCGGAACATCCGCGATACGCCTCGTGTTCAGGAGCCACTCCAGATCCCGTCGCACAGAATTCTTGAGAAGGCGCACGGATTGGGCCCTGCTGAGCGGGTTCTCCAAACGGTTGTCGGGCTCGGCGTCAATGAGCCGATCCAACACCGAAATTGTGATCGTGGTTTCCCCAGCTCCCCTGGCCATTCCTTACCCCACGTTGAGCGCCTTGACCGGGTCAAGGCGGCAAATACGTTCAAAGAGTTTCTGCTTGTCCGAGTTGTTGCCCTGAATCTTCTTGCTGAAACGCATCAGCTTGGTCAGATCCGCTGCCATCTGCTCCGGATCCTCCCACGCATCGAGCTTGTGGTTTTCGATCGCGGCGGCAATGTCTTCCAGCAGCGGCTGCGCAATGTCGTCTCTCCCCGCCGCCACCGCCAGTTCAATCATCTGCATGGTCCGCCGAAACCGCATGCGCCCCGAACGCTGCTTGGCCAGCTCCGCGCGAAGAATCGCGAATGCCTCCTCGGCGCGACCAGCCGCCAGCGCGTCCTTCGCTCGCGCATTCGCATCCAGCGCCGGTGCCAGCCATGCGGGCGCGCCATTGCGATGCTTCTGCAACTCCTCGGCCGCTTCCGCCTCTTCACCCGATTCTGCCTTCTGCGGCTGCGTTCCCAACGATTGCAGCCATGCCCGCGTCTCCGGATTCGCGGCCGGCGTATCGTCCAGCAGCATCGCGTCCAGCAACTCCGGGAGATCGTTCAATAACGCTCGTAGCTCGGATCGAATCGCTGTGGCAATCGGCTCGTAGTCGCTCCCCAGCGCGGTACAGGCCGTGACCGAAAGGCGCTGTAGATCGAGCCATGCGCGGCTGCCCGGTAGCGCCAGTGCCTGCTCGCCGGCTTCCAGCAGCTCTGCCCACCTGCGCGCCAAGGCAAGCTTCTTCACCTGCTGCCGCAGCTCGGTCGAGGGCGCCTCCAGAAGACTGCTATCCGTCAAATGTGGACTGCTGCGCAGCTCACCCCAGCGCAGCCCGCGCAGCAAAAGGTAAGGGGCGGGGCTATGGGGCTCGCGCTTGCGCAGAAATGCCGCCGCGGCGACAATCGCCCCCACCGCCTGGCGACGATCAGCGGGCTCCGCAGCCAGCGAAAACGCCGTGCCCGCCGCCGCGCCGCCAGTTTCCCCCGGAGCGGACTCCTCGGCCACGGCCGCTTCTTCTACCGGAACTTCCTCGACCGGATCCGGTTCCTTCTCCCGCTTCTTCTCCAAAAGCTGGTGAACGGTCTGCCGTACTTCCGTCAGTGTCGTCTTCAGCTTGGCAAATCCGGGAGAGTCGTCCTCCAGCTTCTCGTCGCAAAACGCTTCCAGGCTGGCGACCACCTCCAGGCACCCGTCCAGGTCCTTCTCCGTCTGGACGTAGTAGGCCTTCGGGGTTTCATTGAATGCCTTGTCGAAGTCCTCCGGGGTTACCTTCCCATTGGCAATCTTGGTAGCGCGAGTCTTCTTCTCTTTGTCGCTCTTGGCCTGGTCCTCGTAGCCCACCTCGCGTGACTCTTTGTAGGTCACAAACGAGAATCCAGCGGTGGTGATCGGCGCCGAGCGAATCGAAAAATCCAGCATCGATCCGATCCACCCCAGAGGCCGCGCGCGCATCTCGCGGTCTCCGTCTTCGATCTGCGGATAAACGCTGTCCCAGAACTCGCTGAGAAGGCGATAGGTGAGATCCAGCCCCTGGCGCAGGCCTGCAAAACGCTCGCTCTGCAGCAGCGCCTCCGTCAGGTAGGCGGCCAGTTGCAGATCCTTTGAATTGGTTGCCAGCGTGTCCTGGGCCAGCTTCAGCACCAGCGGCCAATTCGCTGTCTTGCGCTCGCTCTGCCACGCGCCCTGGTTCAGTTCATCGTCCTGGCGTCTGGCTTCCTTGATTTTGTCGAAGATCAGCAGCTTGGTATCGTAGCGCAGGTCGACCCCGCTGGGATTATCTCCAGCAATGGGAGCAAGAACATCTTCGCGAATCGGCATGTCGACCGGCCCCTGATGGACAAATCATCGTTATTGCTGCGGCGTCGCCGCCGGATGGGTGAAGGTTAACGACCGAACTTCGAGGAACGGAAACTCCTCGCCGTCCACGAGAAATGTCTTCTGTCCCACCGGGGACTCGCGGCCGTCGTCATCCCCCAGATACTCGGTGACGCGGCCCAGCCAGACCTGTCCGTCCTCCTGCTTCCACGAGAACGGATAGACCGCTGGAATCAATACTTCTCCCAGGTCCATTCCTTTGAACGTCGGAGCGGTTTGCACCAGGGCCGGAGCCCACAGCGTATCGCGCAGCCGTTGCGGCGGACCCATCTCCACAGAAGCGATGTGCTCGAATGGAATCCACACGTAAGACCCGGCCGCAAAAACCTCCAGCCGCGCCCCAATGTCCGAATCCGCATCGCGCAGCTCGCCGAATGGCTTCCCGTTCAACTCGCCCGGTGGCGATGCCGGCGAATCCGTAGGGAAGTTCTGCTTCTCAAACAGCTCATGGCGCGTTCGCTCCGCGTGGAGAGCCGCGTAATACACAATCGCGCCGGTCTCCTTGTCGGGGCTCCCGCTGGACAGCACAGCCAACTGCTTCTCCGCGCGAGAAAACTCGCCCGCAAAGCACAAAAGTTCAAACAGGAAGGTGCGCTGAACCGTGTCGGACGGATGCTCGCGCATGTACGCGGTCAACGCCTCGATAGCTTCCCGCACCTTCCCGGCTTTGAACAGTTCCTTCGGGTTGATTGGCACCATTTCCCTGCTTGCTAGCCGATTACCACGGCTTCAGCTTGAGTACGTCAAAGCCCTTGTCGATGAAGCCCTTCAGCGAGCCTTCCTCTTCGGGGTTGTAGCTCACCTTGATCTTGCTGAACGCGAACGAAACCGATTCGACCGGGTTCTCGGAGGAGCCGGAGTGCTGGATCGACGTGATCAGCGCGTCCTCCATGTGAATCTTGTAGTAGTCTTCCTGGCTGTCGCCCATCGGCTTGTCGTAGATGATGTCCACCGTCTTCAGATAATTGCCCGTCACGCAATCATCAAAGAGCAGGGGAGAGGTCTTGTCCACAACCTTCATGATGGTCACATCGTGAAGATTCGCCCGCCCCGACCGGGCCTCGCCGCCGGATGAACCGTGGCCGATCACCGACGTCTGGGTGGCGCCGAAGCTGAACGAGAGGATGTCGATGGCGTTCTGCTTGCTCGTGCTGGGGCCGGGGCGGCCATCGATGATCAAATATGCATTGACTGCCATGTGCAATCTCCTTGAAGGATCGTTTCAAACGCGTACTGCCATGGGCGGCAGCGAACTGCCGCCCCGGAACCAGAGAGGGAACCGCTGACTACTTTGCAGGTGCAGGCAACTCGGCCACCAACCGAAGCGATACAGTAAGCTCGTCGAGTTGGAAGTGGGGACGTAGGAATGCAACCGCGCGGTAGACACCGGGCTTGCCCGGAACTTCGCTCACGTCGATGCGCGCTTCGCGAAGCGGCCTCTGCGCTTTGGTCGCCGGTGATGCTGAATCGTCCGGTGTCACATACTTCGTGATCCAGCGGTTCAGGAAGTTCTCGGCCTCTTCACGGGACATGAAGCTGCCGATCTTGTCGCGCATCATGGCCTTCAGATAGTGCGCAAACCGCGAAACCGCCATGATGTACGGAAGCTGCGTAGAAAGCCGCGCGTTGGCGTTGGCCGAATCCGTGTCGTAGGTCTTCGCCTTCTGGCAGCTCTGCACGCTGAAGAATGCCGCATAATCCGTGCCTTTGCAGTGAACCAGCGGCACAAAACCAAGATCCGCAAGCTCCTTCTCCCGGCGATCCGTGATCGGAACCTCGGTGGGGCACTTCAGTGCCAGATCGCCATCATCCGTCGCGAACGTATGCGTCGGCAGACCTTCCACCAGGCCGCCTCCTTCCACGCCGCGCATCGCCACGCACATTCCGTACTGCGAGAATGACTGCGTCATCTTCGAGCCCACGGCGTAGGCCGCGTTCGTCCACAGGTACTTCGAGTGGTCGGTTCCATCCACCTGTTCCTCGTAGCGGAACTCGTCGATGGGCTTGGTGTCCGCGCCGTAGGGAAGCCGTCCCAGCGTGCGCGGCAGCGCAAGCGCCACGTACCGCGAATCCTCGCTCTGGCGGAAGCCCTTCCACTTCGCGTACTCCGTGCTGTCGAAGATCTTGGCCAAATCGCGCGGCGCGTCCAGCGACGTGTAGCTCTCCAGGTTGAACAGATCCGGCGCCGCCGCGCTCACAAACGGCGCATGCGCCTGCGCGGCGATGTGCGAAACGCCCTCCAGCAGCGCCATGTCCTCGGGATGCTTGCCGAACTCATAGTCCCCAATCAGCGCGCCGAACGGTGCTCCGCCGAACACCCCGTACTCCTCTTCGTAAATCTTCTTGAACAACGCGCTCTGATCGAACTCCGGAGCCTTCTCGATGTCGCGCAGAAGCTCCTTCTTCGTCGCGTTCAGCACCCGTATCTTCAGGCCCACGCCCGTCTCGCTGTTGTCCATCAGATACTTGAGCCCGCGCCACGAGCCCTCCAGCTTTTGGAACGCCGGATGATGCATGATCTCGTTCAGCTGCAGCGAAAGCAGGTGATCGATCTGCGCAATACGCGCATTGATCATCATCTCCGCGTCTTTCGCAATGGTCATGGAGCCTTCAAGCACCTGGGCGACGAACTCCTTCACCAGGTCTTTGCCGCGCTCCCGGGCGCTCACATCCTGGCCAAACCGGCCCTGGTCTACAATCTGGTCGAGGAGGCTCGATTCCTGCGTCTCGACGGCGCCGGCGGCGCTCTGCTGATTCACGGCTGCGTCAGGCATTGGAACCTCCCGTCCCCAGCTCACCCTTGAGCTTGTCCAGCTTCTCCGTGTTGCCCACGGCTTCCAGCAGCAACTCCTCCAGCTTGTCGTTGCCTTGCAGCGAACCGCGAAGATCCGACAGCCGCGTCCGCAAATCCATCAGCTCCTTCAACGGCTTCACCTGCTTGGCTACGTTCGCCGGCTCAAAGTCGTCAAACTTGCGGAACTTCAGGTCAACCTTCAGGTTGGGAGCGTCCGGTTCGTCGCTCAGCTTGTTCTCCACAGACAACGAGAGATGAGGCTTCATCCCCTCCAGAACCGTGTCGAAGTTATCCGGGTTTACTTCAACGAACTTGCGCTCCTTCAGCTTGGGAAGCGGCTGCTCCGGATTGCCGGTGAAGTCTCCCAGCACGCCGACCACGAAGGGAAGTTCCTTGATCTCGATGGCGCCACCCACTTCCACGTCATACGTGATCTGCACACGGGGCGGACGCACCCGGTCGAGCTTATGCTGCGCACTCTGTTTAGCCATGACTCATTCCTCGGAGTTGTAGTGTTTTGATCTGCTCGAGCGTTACCACCAGAGCGCAGAATTCCCGTAGATCAGCATAGGGGGATCTGGACTCGTCGCCTGCGAAATTTGTGCGAAAGAGGAAAACCCGGAGACGGTAAACCGGGGCCCGGCGAATCTTGGTACTGACGCGCTTCGTCTAAATCTAGCGCATTCTGAACCCGCGTTTTCGGTGCGTTCTAGTTCATAACACAGGGGCAATGCGGGGTCAAGGTGAAACGGCAACAGCACGCGCCCGCCGCGGCTGTTCGCGGCTCCCGTCCCGCAGCAATCATTCGCGCCTCCTCGCTGCAGCCGACGGATGGTAAGGTTGAGTGTCTATGCTGAATCCATTGTCTGTGGAAAACGCCCGGACGCTCCGCGCCTTCTTCGAGCAGACCGGCTACAACGAGACCACCTTGCGCAAACATTTGGGCGCCGCCGAACTGCCCTCGGCCCACCTGCGCAACCGCGCCCGGCTCCTCGACCGCACCTCCGCTCCCACACCCCTCAACACCCTCCTCCGCTGGTTCTGGCTCGGACTTCCCCAGGAACGCGACTCCGCCGCGCAGCACATCCCCGCCGCTGAACTCGCCCTCATGCTCCAAGCCGGACTCCTCGCCGCCGACGACGGCATGCTTGCCCCGCGTGCCATGCTCCTCCACTTCGACGGCTTCCTCGTCGCCTCCGATCACCCCACCGCCATCGAGGCACGCCAGGCCGAGATGGTCCTCTGGCCCAATCCCACCAGCAAGTTCCTCGCCCGGTTCGCCGTCAAACGCCGCTCCCGCGCCACCCTCGACCTGGGCACCGGCAGCGGCATCCTCAGCCTCGGCGCCGCCGCCTACAGCGATACCGTCGTCGCCACCGATCTCAACCAGCGGGCCGTCGCCTGCGCCCAGTTCAACGCCCGCCTCAATGCCGTCGAGAACGTCGAAGTCCTGGCCGGCGACTGCTTCGCCCCCGTCCAGGGCCGCACCTTCGACCTCATCCTCTCCAACCCGCCCTTCTTCATCACCCCCCAGGCCGACTACCTCTTCTGCGATAACCCCATGGAACTCGACAGCCTATGCCGCCGCCTCGTCAAGGAGGGCCCCGCCTACCTCAACGAGGGCGGCTACATGCAGATGCTCTGCGAGTGGGCGCAGATCAAAGACCAGCCCTGGGAAGAACGCGTCGCCGAATGGCTCATCGACACCGGCTGCGACGCCTGGGTCATGAAAGGCGTCACCCAGGATCCCGAAGAATACGCGCAGCACCGCATCCGCGAAACCTCTACCGACACCTCCGGCGACAACGCCCGCTACGCCGAGTACATGGGCTACTACCGCCATCGCGGCGTCGAAGCCATCCACTCCGGCGTCCTCGTCATGCGCCGGCGCTCCGGCCAAAACTTCGTCCGCATCGAAGAGGTGCCCCCCACCCCCACCGGCAACCTCGGCGAGATGATCCTCTCCACCTTCGCCGCCCACGACCTGCTCCGCGAAAACAGCACCGACGAAAACCTCCTGCTGCTCGCTCCGCGCCTCGCCGATCACGCCCGCCTCGAACAGATCTGCCGCCCCGTCAACGGTCAGTGGCAGGCCGAGAAACTCAATCTGCGCCTCACCACCGGCTTCGCCTTCCACGTCGCCCTGCAACCGCTCGTCGCCGACTTCCTCGTAGCCTTCGACGGCACCCGAACCGTCGCCGCCGCCATCCAGCAATTCGCCGCCAAAGCCGGCGCCCCCATCGCCAAGGTGCAGCCCGAGTGCCTCTCCATGGTCCGCAAGCTCGTCGAACGCGGATTCCTGGTCGGGGTATGATCGAGTAGATTCATCCCGCACCGCAGCCCCTGCCCCATCCCCTCGCTGTGCCAAACTGGGGAGTAGAGCCCGCGCGCGGTTCTCGTCGTTGCTCACGGAGGATGTGGATGGCGAAGCTAATCGGAAACCTTCGCATCACCGCAATACCGGCTTCAGAGGGCGTCAAGGCCCACTTCGAAGTCGTATTTGTTCCGTATGCGGGCCGGCACAACACCAAACCCGTCAAGGCCCACACCTACGACGAACTCGTCTCCCTACTCTCCGACCTGCGCTTCGGCGAAGACGAGGCGACCCGCTGGGCCGGCAAGGCGCGTTCCCAGGGCATCGTGCTCATTGACAGCTTCGAGCGCGCCGACACCCTCCTGCGCGAGAAGGGCCTTGTCGCCTGACCATCCGTCCTGCCCTGCGTGGCTCTTACCTTGACTTCACCAGGAAGATCACCACGACCAGCAGAACCAGCAGCAAAAACGTGTTGATCACCAGCAGCATCGGCACCATCGCCTCCAGCTTCGACTTAGGAGGCGCCAGCGCTGGAACCGGTATCGCTGGAGGCTTCGGCGCCTGAGGCATCGGAATCGCCGCCGGTGCCGGCGCCGCGAACTTCGGCGCGTGCGGTCCCCCGGCTGACGGAGCCACGTGAGGCATTGGCGGCGCCGCAGGTAATGACGGCGCTGCTGGAAACGCAAACGCCGGCGCCGGCGGTGCCGCCGCAGCGGGAGCAGCCGCTGCCGGCGGCTCCGCGGGCGGCGCATCCATCCGCGCGATGATCCGCGTGTATTCGCCAGGCCCTGAGCTCACCGGCGGCGGCGCCACGGGCGTCGGCGCTGGCTCCGGCGCGCTCTGCGCAAGCCTCTGGATTAACCGCGTCACTCCGCCCGCATCCGCATCCGCACGCGGCGGCGACACCGGCGACGGGGTCGCTACCGGCTCGGGACGATAAGGCACCGGCTCGCTCTGCCGTCCCCCTGCCGGCGCTCCGCCCGGCGTGCCCAGCGACGCAATCAGCGAGGTCACGCTCGGCGACGGTTCAGCCGGCGTCGCATTCTTGGGCCGGAAGATCGGGTCGTTGTCCCACGACGGAGCCTGCGACGACCGCGGAACTGGCGCTGGAACCGGCGCTGGTGCCGGCGCACTGCCCTGTCTCGGCGGCGGGCTGTTGAAGATCTGCGTGAAGCTCCCCTCGCCAGAGGCCGAGCCCGAAACCCCCGGAGCCGAAAACCCCCGCGCCCCACTCGCCGACGCCGGCGTGGCCCCACTCGCCGCAGCCGGCGGCGCAGGTCGCGACGCCTCCTCGCTCGCCCTTGACGATGCCGCGGGCGGCGGGTTCATCCCGCCCACAAAGATCCGCGTAAACTCCCCTGCGCCGCCCGCTTGTTCCGGTGGATTCGGAACAGCCGGCCTCCCCGGGGCAATCGCGCCGCGCGTCTGAACCTCATTCCCCGCGGGAGCGGGAGGCGCCGCCATCGGCTTCGATTCCAGGCTCTGAAAAAGCTGCGTGAATTCGCCGGGTCCCGCCTTTGCCGCGGCCGCGCGGTCCGCCGCTGCCGGTTGCTCCCGGTTCGCCGCGGACTCTTGAAACGGATCGGGAGAAGCGCTCTCGGGCTTGGCACTCTCCCCAAACGCCCGCAAAAACATCCCGGTTGCGCTTAGAGAATCCGCCTCTCCCGCGGGACGACCTTCCGGCTTGTCATTGCTCATGACCCAAATTCCCCTCGCGCCGTTGCCCGGCTCACTGCGAAGCTTACACGGCTCCTATTACTGCGTAAAGCCGGTAACCCATGTGCAAACCCGCCCCGCCCTCCGGAACTTCTCGGCGCCTCTGTGTGGTTGAGGTATGCTCTTAATGATTTGCCATCCAGTCCTCTTCTCGTTGGCTACCACGCCGGGAGTGGATGGCGTCGTATCGAAGAACATTTCGAGCTACGTCGACACCCGGGAGAGCAGCGAATGCAGATGCAGCCGCGCACGCACAGCCTCGCTTCCTGTTACGAAAACGCGCTCACCATCATCCTCCGCCTCTGGTCCCTGCAGCAGCAGTCCTCCGCCCACTCCGCGGACTTTCGCGTCAGCATCCGCGCCGCCCTCAAGGCCGCCATGGAACAGGCCAAGGTCACCGGATACTCCAGCGAAGTCAACCAGCTCGCCTTCTTCGCCGTGGTCGCCTTCCTCGACGAGAGCGTGTTGAAGATGCAGAATCCCGCATTCGCTGACTGGGCCCAGCGCCCTCTCCAGGAAGAGATGTTCGGGCACAATCGCGCCGGCGAAATCTTCTTCGATCACCTGCACACCATCCTCGTCCGCCAGGATTCGGCAGAGACCGCCGACTGCCTCGAGGTCTACTGCCTGTGCATGCTCCTCGGCTTCAAGGGAAAATACGCCCTCAGCTCCGGCATCTCCTCCCTCTCCGGCCAGCAGGGCGCCCGGAGCAGCGGAGAAATCCAGGCCCTCATTCGCCAGTCGCGCGACAAGATCGATCGCATCCGTGGTCAGATGAAATTCCTGCCCGCCGCCGCCGCGCCTGAGGTCAGGCACTCGGCCGCCGGCGACCGCTGGAGCCGCGGCCTCGGCATCGCAGCGCTCGTTCTACTCGTAATTGTCATCCTGCTGTACGGCGGCTTCTGGTTCGCCCTGGGCTCCGGAATCTCACAGCTCGGCTAGAGGATTGAAGGGGAGGATTTCGCGTGCTCGCGTGGGTGCTTGCTGTCGTCGTTGTCCTGGTTGCTGGTGCTCTGGCCTTCGGCCTCGCTGCTCTTCTTCATCTCCCCGGCATATGGTCCGCCGTGTTCATCATCGTTCTCCTGCTCATCGGCATCGCCGCCGCCGTCACCATCCTCGTCGTTCACTACCGCGCAAAGAAGGAAAGAGAACTCGAGGGCCAGGAAGGATCCGCGGGCGGTTCCGGTGATCTCGATCTGTTGCTCAACGATGCCAACCGCAAGCTCCGCAACTCCCAGCAGGGCGCCGGAACCCTTCACTCCCTGCCCCTCATGTACCTCCTCGGCGACTCCGGCGCCGCCAAAACCACCACGGTCGTCCAATCCGGCCTCGATCCCGAGCTGCTCTCCGGCAGCGCCTCACCCGCCAGCGAACAGACGCCCACGCCGATCCTCAACCTCTGGTTCGCGCGCAACGCGGCCTTCCTTGAAACCGGCGCAGCCCTGCGCGACAGCAAGGCCCTCTTCGAGCGCCTCGTGCACCGCACCCGTCCCCAGGCCTATCGCTCCGCCTTCGGCAAGGGCGCAGCTCCGCGCGCCGCCATCGTCTGCGTCAGCATGGACCAGTTGCTCGTAGCCGACGGAGGCGCCTCCCTCCTGGCATCGGCCAGAAGCACAGGCGCCCAGCTGCGCGATCTGAGCCGCATCCTGGGCATGCCCATCCCCGTCTACGTCATCGTCACCAAGCTCGATCGCGTGCCCCACTTCGACTCCTACGCGCGCAATCTCACTGACGAAGAAGTGGGACATATCCTGGGCGCTACCCTCGCGCGCACCGATGCCTCCGTCGGCACCTACTCCGACCAGGCCTCCCGCATGCTCGCCACCACCCTCGATGGCATCGTCTACCAGTTGGGCGAGTTCCGCGTGGAGATGCTCGACCGCGAGAACGACGCCCGCAATACCCCCGGCGTCTACGAGTTTCCCCGTGAATTCGGCAAGATCCGCAAAGGCCTCAATCAATACCTGGTGGAGCTCTGCAAGCCCAGCCAGTTGAGCGCCAATCCCTACCTCCGCGGCGTCTACTTCACCGGCGTCCGCGCGCGCATCATCGAGCGAGCCGCCAATCCTTCCGTTGCCTCCGAGCGGCTCGCCCCGCAGGAGGTCGAGGCCGGCGCAACCCAGTACCTCAACATCTCTCGCGTTCAGGCAGGCGCAGGCCGCGCCCCCGCGGCCCCCGTCATGGTCTCCGCCCGCGTCCCGCAGTGGACCTTCCTGCCGCGCCTCCTCCCCGACGTCATCCTGGGCGACCGCAGCGCCCTCTCAGCTACTCGTCAAACCGCACCCGCCCGCCTCTTCCGCAGAATCCTTTACGGAACCCTGGCTGTCCTCCTCGCCTTCTATTGCCTCTTCCTGATCGTCTCCTACGCCAACAACGCCGCCATCAAGCACCGCATCGAGAATGCCGCGCGTGTCCTGCCCAACGTCGCCGCCAACTCCGTCTCGCTCCCCGGCCTCAGCGACCTCCGCGCTCTCGACGATCTCCGCCTCGTCATCCAGCAACTCGACGACTTCCACCGCAACGGCGTGCCCCTGCGCTACCGCTTCGGTCTCTATCAGGGCAAGAGCTACGAGGCAGAAGCCCGCCGCGTCTACTTCGACCGGTTCCGCCCCATGCTCCTCAATCCCGCGCAGGCCAATCTGCTTGCCTACATGCGCGCTCTCCCCGATGCTCCCGCGGCTACCAGCGACTTCTCGTCCTACACCGCCGCCTACAATCCGCTCAAGGCCTACCTCATCACCACCAGTAATCCCGAAAAGAGCCAGGTCAAATTCCTCACCCCCGTCCTGATGCAATACTGGACCGGCACCCGCCAGCTCGAAGGCGAACAGCAGCAGCTCGCCCAGAAGCAGTTCGACTTCTATGGCGCCGAGCTGCTCCATCAGCCCCCGCCCTACGCCATCGATCCCGACTCAGGACCCGTAGAGCACACCCGCGCCTACCTCTCGCGATTCCTCGCCGAAACCCGTGTCTATCAGGGCATGCTGATGGACGCCGACAAGACCAGCCCGTCCGTCGACTTCAACAAGCAGTACCCCGCGACCACCGAGCTCGTCTCCGACGGTCACATCGTCCGCGGCGCCTTCACCAAGTCCGGCTTCGCCTTCATGCAGGATGCCCTCCAGCATCCCGAGCGCTATGCGCAGGGCGAAACCTGGGTTCTCGGCAACCAGTCCGGAATCTCGCTCAATACCTCCGCCATCAGCAAGGATCTGACCGCCCAGTACACCGCCGATTTCCTGAAAGAATGGCGCGCCTTCCTCGGCAGCGCGCGTGTGGCCGGCTGCGCCAACCTCAAAGAAGCCGCGGCGCGCCTCAACGCGCTCTCCGGCCCGGCATCGCCTCTCCTGGCCCTCTTCTACACCGTCTCGCACAACACGGCCGTTCCCGACCAGCAGATCAAATCCACCTTCCAGCCCACCCAGGCGCTCGTCGATCCCAACGCGGGCGACCATCCCATCGGCCCGGGCAACGCACCCTACGTCACCGCGCTCACCAGTCTCGCCGGTGCCGTCGAGCTTGCCTCCCAGAATCCCGCGCCCATGGATACAGCCGCCTTCGCTCCCATCTCCCAGCAGGTCGTCGCCGCTAACGGCGCTGCCCGCCAGACCGCCCAGGCCTTCAACGTCGACCAGCAGACCCACACCGAGGCCACGGTCCTCAACCTCATGCAGGCCCCCATCGATTGCGTCGCGCGACTTGCTCCCAGCCCGGGCGCGCCTGCCAACGCCGCAGGCCAGAAGCTGTGCGCCGCCATCTCGCCCCTGCTTGGCAAATTCCCCTTCGCCTCCAACGCCGCCGCACAGGCCAGCCTCGCGGAGGTCGACGCCATCTTCGCGCCTGAAACCGGCGCCCTCTCCACCGCCGTCAACGGAGCTCTCAAGCCCTTCGTCGTGCAGCAGGGCCCGCAGATCCAGCCCAACCCCGCTGCGCCGCAGCCCCTCAACCCGCGCTTCCTCCAATACCTGAATCGCGCGGCACACGTCTCCTCCGAGCTCTACGCGCCCGGCCAGAAGTCCGCATCCCTCGCCTTTACCCTGCACTTCATCCCCGGCAACGGCGTCTCCAGCGCGACTCTCGTCGTCGACGGACAGCGCATGGCTCCCGGCTCCAACACCCTCTCCTACAAATGGAGCGGCCCCGACGCGCAGCACGCCTCGCTCGTCTACGACGGCAATGAATCCTTGCCTTATCAGGGAACGTGGTCGGTCTTCCAGCTCGTGCGTACCGCGCAGATCACACGCACCGCCGGCGGCTATCGCCTCGACTACGTCATCAACACCGCGACCACCGTCGCCGGACACACCGTGGGCGGCTCCAGCGCCGGCACCAAGACCGCCACCTTCGAGCTCTCCGGCCCGGGCGCCGATCTCCTCGTCTCCGATGGATTCTCCGGCCTCAACTGCGTGCCCGCCACCAAGTAGCCGGGCAGCTCGGGCCCTCTAGATCGCCTGCGAATCAGCCGGCGTCTGCTCCACCTCCGCCGTCGTAGCCGTCACCGCGCGCAGCAAGATGCACGTAATATTGTCGGCCCCGCCGCGCTCCTTCGCGTACTCGATCAGGCTGCTGCAGATGCGCGTCAGATCCGTCTCCCGCGCCGCCGCCTGCGATATCTCTTCCGTATGCGCATAGCGCGTCAACCCGTCCGACGCCAGCAGCAGCATATCCTCCGGCTGCAGAGTCGCCGCATACAAATCCGGCTCCACCGTCTCCGCCACCCCGATCGCGCGCGTAATCACCGACTGCAGGTTCGACGCCGCCGCCATCTCCGGCGTCATGTTCCCCTTGCGCACCTCTTCGTCCAGAAACGAGTGGTCCTGCGTAATCTGCGCGCACTCGCCGTTCCGCACCAGGTACGCGCGGCTGTCCCCCACGTTCCCAATCACGATCCTGTTCCCATCGAGGCACGCGCACACAAGGGTCGTGCCCATGCTGTCCAGTTCGGGATTCTCGATGCTTGCTTCCCGCACCACGCGGTTGGCCTCGTAGATCGCATGCGCCAGCCGGTTCTCCACCGGAATCGGCTCACCCGACCCGGGATCCCCCGCCGCCGTCGATCCAAACGACTCGATCAGCGTGCGCACCGCCATCGCGCTCGCCACCTCGCCGCCGGCGTTGCCCCCCATCCCGTCGCACACCACGTAAAGCTTCTGTTCGGCGTCGTAGCCGAAGCTGTCTTCGTTGTTGCTCCGCCGGCAGCCAATATCCGTGATCGCTGCGAATTCCAGAGAGAGCGACGATTCCTGGGTCATCTCAACCTGCCTCATTCAACCGATCCAATCAGAGGCGAATTCTGCACAGCATAGCATCCCCGTCAAACCAATCGAAAGCCCAGCCCTTGGTACTCGGCCCTTGGCCCTCGGCCCTAGTCTCTACGGCACCATCACCGTCTCTTCCCCAGGATTACTGAACGTAATCACTCCGCCCCACATGCACATCAGTTGCGACACATTATCCAGCGTCGGAAAATTCCCCAGCATCACCGTCGCCGCCCCCGGCACCCACGGCGCCGGCGTGTTGGGAATGCATGGCATCGGCGTCAGCACGCCCAGCGCCGCCGCAGTCGCCGCCGCCACCGTCGGGTTCGCCAGCGACTGGCACATCCCAAACGGCATGATATTCGTCAGCGGAATGTGGTCCATGATGTTGGCATCCGGCATCTGGTCCGTGAACACCTTGTTCGTCGGCAAAACCACCAGCGAACTCGGCGCCATTCCAAACGTGCACTGCATCATCGCACCCATACACACCTGCAGCGGCATGGCTCACACACCTCCTGGATGACCTCAACGGTACGCGGCAATTCTGGGGAATAATCGGGAACGAGTCAACTGCCTTGGGCAGGCCAGCCTCCAACGCCGCAGGCCGAACCCCGCTTCCAAGATCACTCAAAGCTTACTCCATCTCCTCAAACCCCAAGCAGCCCCTGAATCACCCCCGCCCTCCAGCCTCCCGGAACAGCCGCTTCCCTGTGTCAAAATTGTTCTGTTGCCACTCTTCGGCGCTGCCGTTTGCCTTTGACTCTCCCTCAACTTGCCGAATCCGCCCAGGAAGGGCCCTCCAGCATGGCACCCGAAACAACCTCCGCCCCGCTTCCCCCGTTTCTCATCGAGCCTCGTTTCGTCAGCCGCGTCTGGGGCGCCCACGACCTCCGCCCCTGGTACGACCACGTCGCCGCCAACGACCCCATCGGCGAAGTCTGGCTCACCGGCGATGAATGCCGCGTCGCCTCCGGTCCTCACTCCGGAAAAACCCTCGCCGAAATCTTCCGTCAGTCCACACTCCTCGGCGCCGCATCCGCCTCCTCGCCCCTCCTCATCAAGGTGATCTTCGCCCGCGAAAAACTCAGCGTCCAGGTCCACCCCGATGACCGCCTCGCGCAAAAATACGGACAGCCCAACGGCAAAACCGAGTGCTGGTTCGCCCTCGCCGCCGAGCCCGGCGCGCAGGTCGCCGCCGGCCTCAAGCCCGGCGTCACCATCGACCAGGTCAGTTCCGGCATCCACAACGGCACCCTCGAAGAAAGCCTTAACGTTCTTCCCGTTCACACCGGCGACATGATCTTCGTCGATGCTGGAACCGTGCACGCCATCTGGCCCGGCTCCATCCTCCTTGAAACCCAGCAGAACAGCGACCTCACCTATCGCATGTACGACTACGGCCGTCCCCGCGAACTGCACATCGAAAAATCCCTCGAAGCCACGCGCCTCCAAACCCGCGCCGGCAAAGTTCCCCCGCGCCCCCTCCCCGACCGCACCCTCCTCATCGACGCCGAGTACTTCCGCGTCGAACGCATCCCCGTCCACGACAGCCGCAGCAGCGCCTCGCTTCCCGCAAGCGACGAACCCCCCGGTACCCTTGCTTACCTCTTCGCGGCCGCCGGTTCGGCGCGCCTTACCTCCGCCGCCTTTGACCCCATCGAAATCCCGGCCCGCGGCATCGCCTGCGTGCCCGCCCCCAGTCCCGCCTTCACCCTGGAGAATCGCGGCGGTCTCGATCTCATTCGCATGACCCCGCGCTCTCCCTCCACCAGCTCCTGACCCACGCTGCCCCGGCGCCGGTTTTTCCGTCACCGCGCGCCGGGCTCCTGCATCTCAATCGTGCGCCATGTCTCCTCACCGCGAGCCGCCGCACCCCGGGCCAGCAACAACAATCGCGTCACCGCAGTCTCACTTCTACTTGAACACTGAGGGAGAATCACCATGAGCTACCGCTTTGTCCTACCCGAGCCGCTTCGCAAAACCGTCGACAGCGCCGCCGATGATTGGAACGCGCACAACAAAGTGGAGCGCTTCTGGAAGAAGGACCCCACCCTCTGGACCCAGGACGGCGAAGAGAAGTGGCTCGGCTGGATCGATATCGTCGAGCGCGAGCAGAAAGAGGCCTCCAGCCAAGCCGCCCTCGCCCAGGACATCCGCTCCGCCGGCTTCGAATCGGCCCTCCTCCTCGGCATGGGCGGCTCCAGCCTCTGCCCTGAAGTCCTCGCCATCACCTTCGGCCGCCAGCCCGGCTTCCCCGCGCTTCACATCGTCGACACCACCGACCCCGCGCAGATCAAGGCCACTCAGGACAAGATCGACCTCTCCAAAACACTCGCCGTCGTCGCCAGCAAATCCGGTTCCACCCTCGAACCCAACGTCCTCAAGCAGTACTTCTTTGAAGAGATGAAGCAGGCCGTCGGCGCCGACAAGGCGGGCAGCCACTTCATCGCCATCACCGACCCCGGCTCCAAGATGGAGCAGGTCGCCAAAGGCGACAACTTCCGCCACATCTTCTATGGCGATCCCCAGATCGGCGGCCGCTACTCCGCCCTCTCCAACTTCGGCGTCGTCGCCGCCACCGTCGCAGGCCTCGACACGCCGAAACTCCTCGCCGAAGCCGCCAAAGGCGTAGCCTCCGCCAAACAGCCCGTCGCCAACAACCCCGCCGTGCAGCTCGGCCTCCTCCTCGGCTCCGCGAACAACTCCGGCCGCGACAAGATCACCATCTTCACCTCGCCCGAGATCCACGACCTCGGCGCTTGGCTCGAGCAGCTCATCGCTGAATCCACCGGCAAGCAGGGCAAGGGCATCACCCCCGTCGACCGCGAGGCCATCGGCTCACCCAGCGTCTACGGCAACGATCGCGTCTTCGCGTACGTGCGCCTCAAGAACACCGCCGACTCCAGTCAGGACGCCAAGGTCGCCGCCCTTGAAGCCGCCGGCCATCCCGTCGTCCACTTCGAGATCTCCGACCTCTACGAGATCTTCGGCCAGTTCTTCACCTGGGAGGTCGCCACCGCCGTCGCCGGCTCCATCATGGGCATCAATCCCTTCAATCAGCCCGACGTCGAGTCCGCAAAGATCGAGACCCGCGCGCTCACCTCCGAGTACGAGAAGAGCGGCAAGCTCCCCACCCGCACGCCTTTCGCCACCGACAGCGGCATCGAGCTCTACGCCACCGACGAATACGCGGCCAGGCTCAAATCCTCCGCGCGCTCCAGCGATCTCGCCGGCATCCTTCGCGCCCATCTCGATCAGATACACGCGCACGACTACTTCGCCACGCTCGCCTTCCTGCCCATGTTCACCGGCAACGAAACCATCATCCAGGGCTTCCGCCACAAAGTCCGCGACGCAAAGAAGGTGGCAACCTGCCTCGGCTTCGGCCCGCGCTTCCTCCACTCCACCGGACAGGACTACAAGGGCGGCCCCAACACTGGCGTCTTCCTCCAGATCACCGGCGGCCACGCCATCGACCTGCCCATCCCCGGCCAGAAGTACAGCTTCGGCATCGTCATTGACGCGCAGGCCGCCGGCGACCTCGCCGTCCTCGAGAGCCGCGGCCGCCGCGCCCTCCGCGTCCACCTAGGCGCCGACATCCCCACCGGCCTAAAAAAGATCGCCGCCGCCATCGACGCCGCCCTCGCTTAGCACTGAACCGCCGTCAATCGGCACTGAACCGTCCTCGCTTAGCACTGAACCATTGTGGCCTGAGCGCAGCGAAGGACCGCGGTTGCATTTGTCAGGAAGCACTACCCAGGGTTCCAGGTCCCCACGAGCCGACACGTGTTCGTGGGGACCACACAATCCCGAATCACAAGCGAATGAGCGTCCAACGAAACACCTGCCCCATAGGGGGCAAAGGACATTAGCCCCGCGCTTCAGCGTGGGGAAAGAAGCCAATAATGTTAACCCCGGAGTCCCGTAGGGACGGCGCCCACCCGGCCACCGGACACCAAACCGACCCACCGGCATCCCCTACTCGAATGAAACGACCAAGATCGTCCAACGAACACCTGCCCCGCAGGGGCAAAGGACATTAGCCCCGCGCTTCAGCGTGGGGAACGATGCCAATAACGCAACTCCCCGGAGTCCCGTAGGGACGGCACCCACCCGGCCACCGGACACCAAACCGACCCACCGGCATCCCCTACTCGAATGAAACGACCAAGATCGTCCAACGAACCCCTGCCCCGCAGGGGCAAAGGACATTAGCCCCGCGCTTCAGCGTGGGGAACGATGCCAATAACGCAACTCCCCGGAGTCCCGTAGGGACGGCACCCGTCCGACCAGCGCACACGTCGCCGCAATCACCCTCGGCAACTCGTCCGCAGGAGTACAATCGGACGCTGTCCATGGCACACACGTACGCAACGAATTTCATTCACTGCGTCTTCAGCACCAAAGATCGCCGCCCTCTGATCCCGCCCTCACGCATCAACGAACTGCACGCCTACCTGGGTGGCATCGCTCGCGGAGAAGGACTGACCCTGATCGCGGTCGGTGGAACCGAGAATCACCTCCACCTGCTCATCGCCTTGCCTGCCTCCCGCACCCTGGCCCAGGCAGTCCAGAAACTCAAAGGCAACTCGTCTCGCTGGATGGGTGAGGGCTTCTGCTGGCAAGAAGGCTACGGCGCATTCAGCGTCAGCCCTTCGCAAATCCCCGTCGTCGAGCGCTACATCCGAAACCAGGAAGAGCATCATCGCAAGCGGAACTTCGAACAGGAATTTGTAACGCTCCTCCGCAACTGCGGAATCCAATACGACCAGAACCACGTCTTTGGCTGACGACCTCAGCCCGCGCTCCAACGTGGGAAACAAAATCGTTCAACCCGGCACTCCACTGCCCGAACGAATTGACCAAGATCGTTGAACGAAACACCTGTCCCGGTAGGGGCAAAGGGTATTAGCCCCGCGCTTCAGCGTGCGAACAATCCAAAATCACACGCGAATGACATTGAACCAAGCTCCTGCCCTGGTAGGGGCAAAGGATCTTAGCCCCGCGCTTCGCGTGCGAACAATCCAAAATCACACGCGAATGACGTTGAACCGAGCTCCTGCCCCGTAGGGGCAAAGGGTATGAGAGCCCCGCGCTTCGCGTGCGAACAATCCAAAATCACACGCGAATGACGTTGAACCGAGCTCCTGCCCCGTAGGGGCAAAGGATCTTAGCCCCGCGCTTCAGCGTGGGGAAAGAAGCCAATAATTTAAACCCCGGAGTCCCGTAGGGACGGCGCCCACCGCCCACCGCGCACCACACGCCAAACCGACATTCCCTACTCGAATGAAATGGCCAAGAGGGTCCAACGAAACACCTGCCCCGTAGGGGCAAAGGATCTTAGCCCCGCGCTTCGCGTGCGAACAATCCAAAATCACACGCGAATGACGTTGAACCGAGCTCCTGCCCCGTAGGGGCAAAGGATCTTAGCCCCGCGCTTCAGCGTGGGGAAAGAAGCCAATAATTTAAACCCCGGAGTCCCGTAGGGACGGCGCCCACCGCCCACCGCGCACCACACGCCAAACCGACATTCCCTACTCGAATGAAATGGCCAAGAGGGTCCAACGAAACACCTGCCCCGTAGGGGCAAAGGATCTTAGCCCCGCGCTTCAGCGTGGGGAAAGATGCAATAATGCAACCCCCGGAGTCCCGTAGGGACGGCGCCCCACGGCGCTAAAACAACCCCGCACCCCGCGCCACCCCATGCGGCACGCAATGCTGCGCCCCGCGAATCGTGCTCGCATACGATCGCGTCACGTGCAGCCGGTCCATCGCGGTATACCGCACCCGCACGCCCCCCATCACCGGCGGCAGGCTCGCCGGAGCCTGGTGACGATCCACGTAAATCACCAGCGCCGCGCGCCGCGGATCATCCAAACTCTGTCCCACGCCGATTCCGAAATACGCCGGGTTCCCGCGCATCAGCAGCCGCGCCACTCGATCCTTCACGTCCATTGCGTGCCTCAACTCCGTCGCCGGAAGAGCGGCCGTCGGCAGCGCGTTCACCACCGGAGCCGTTCCCGCCGCCACCTGGTCCGCGCTCACCCCAATCACCACGGTGCGCACCCCCGCCACGGTCTGCGGCACGCCGGCATGGCCGTTCACATACACAAGCAGAGCCGCCTCTCCGGCATGATCGCTGCTCTTGCCCATCGCTACGCCCAGCACTCCCGCGCTCGGATCCACCAGCGCGCGTCCCTCCGCCAGCGCCTCCTGCCCCCGCGCAATCTCCGCGCTGCTCAGCGACAAGCCCTGGGCCGCGCTTACGGTGCTGTCGCCATAGTTCAGGCAGCTCACGCCGTGATCCGGTCCGCCGACAAACGTGAAGCTCCCGCCGTTTCCCGTTTGCGCGCCCAGCTCGCTCAGAACCTCGCTCGCCGGGTTCGCGATGCTGTGCACCACCCCCGAAGTAGCCGTGCCGCCCGCGAAGAACAATCCCACCGGCTCCGCGTTCGCCGTATCCACCACCAGCGCGCCCGAGTCCCCCGCATCGCTGAATCGATCCCCGCTCACCGCCACCTGGTTGGTGAACACCTTGGTCGTGTACGGCTTGGTCTCCGCGCAGTCGCGGTAGTAGTCCACCGAAACATCCAGATCCACCGCAGTCACCGCGCCGCACGTCAATCCCGTCGTCCGGCCGCTCTTCGCCACCGTCATCTGCAGTGCGGGCATCTCTCCCTTGCCCCCGCTCGACGAGATGCCCGGCGGCGCGGCCGCCAGCGACCCATCCGCCTGACGCGCGCCCAACTCCAGGATGCTTCCATTCGCATCCAGCGTCCGCGAGGCCACCTGCGCAATCGCCGCGTCCGCATTGGTTGTACTCGCCGTCAGCGGAAGCCAGCTGGTCAGTGCCGCCACCGGCACCGTGCCCGGCCCCTCGCCGCTCGGCGTGCAGTTGTTGTCGATCAGACCCGGCTGCACGATCGCATCGCCAACCGTGGCATGATCGCTGCGCGCCAGAACGTGATTGTTGCTCAGCAGGTATTGCCGCCCCGCGTTGTCCTGCACCAGTGCGCCCAGCGTTCCGCTGCAGCAGTCCGCGATCGTGTTCCCGCGCGCGTCATAGTCGTGATTGTTTCCGCCCGAACTCCCCAGCGGCATCAGCGTCGCCAGCGAGCCCTGGTGGCCCGACGGATTGCTGTTCACTCCCGCGGTGTTCAGCAGGATCTCCGCCTCCGTCTTCGATCCGCCCACCGACGCCACCACGTACGTCGCACCCGTCGCGGCGATCGTCGCCGGGGCCGTGTACGTCACCGAGCACGTCGTGAACGCCTGCTCTCCGTGCTGGCACACGGGCGCGCTCAGCGTCCCCACCCCGCTGCCCGCATCCCCTGTGCCCGCCAGCGCAAACCGGATCTCGGCCCTTCCGCCCGCCTGCGCCAGCCGCCCCGTCAGCGTCACCGTACCCATCGGCCCCAGCGCCACGTTCTCCGGCGTCAGCGGCTGCAGGAACCCCGGTGTCAGCGCGATCGTTGCCCGCGCGGTCAGCGCCGGATTGCCCGGTGCCGCCGCCGTCACCTGCACCAGCGCCGCATCCTTCGTCAGATAAGTAGGAGGGGTATAGCGTCCGGCTGCGTCGATGGTTCCAGGTCCGGCCGCCGGGTCCCCACCCGACACCGACCAGGTCACTCCCGCCGCACCTTCCGATCCGCCCAATGCCGCAAACCGCAGCACCGCGTTGCCGTGCGCATCCACGCTGTTGCAGCCGGTGCAGTTGGTGTCGATGGCTGCCGCCCCCGGGCTCACTGCCAGCGCGCCGCCTTGTGGACGGGCCGCCACGCCCGCCACCCCACACCCCGCCAGCAGCAACGGCAACAGACCCGCCAGCAACAACAGGCCGAAGATCCGGCACGGGAACTTCCTGCCCGGATTGGCCTGCACGGCCCCGCCCGGATTGAGGCTGGATGACTGCATGAAAAGTTAACTCTAGTCTAGCTGGTTTTCCGATTCCCCTGAGGCTAACCGTCTATTTTAGATGCTGCCCCGGCTGGCGATGCGTAGAATGTCCCGGGAAGCTGATCGTTAATGTCCGATTCGAACATGCCCCCCGCCCCGTTTCGCGATCTGCAGGCCCTCCTCCGCGAACTGGAACAGGAGGGCCAGGCCCACGATGCCGCTCAGTCCGAGCACCGCAACAAGCGGCTCAACCTGGAGGCCCCCACCGCGCGCCTGCTGCAGCTGCTCCTCCTCTCGGGACGCCGGCGCCGGGTGCTGGAGATCGGCACCTCCAACGGCTTCAGCGCCCTGTGGATCGCCGACGCGCTGCGCCGCATTCCCGGCGCCCGGCCCCTCATTACCATCGAGCGCGACCCCGCCCGGGCGGAAGCCGCCCGCCGCAACCTCGCGCGCGCCGCCCTCGACCGCTGGGCCGACGTGCGACTGGGGGACGCCACGGCCATTGTCGCGGGGCTGGAGGGCCCGTTTGACGCGGTCTTCTTCGATGCGGACCGGGTGAGCGCCCCGGGGCAGCTCGCCCTGCTGCTTCCCCGACTGGAGGAGGATGTTCTGCTGCTGGCGGACAATGCGCTCTCCCATCCTCAGGAGATCGCCGGCTACCTGGAGGCGGTGGAACGGCTGCCGGGTTTTGTTACAACGGTTGTTACAGTCGGCAAGGGATTGCACCTTGCGCACCGCATCGGGGCCCCGCCCGCCACCCGCCCCGCGAGGGCTGACTGAGGCGCGCGCACGCCGTAAAAAATCGGGCATCTCTCGAGCATTCAGCGGGTTAGGCGCGATTCTGCGCATTTTCCGCTTCGAATGTGATTTGGCGCACGTTTTGCGCGGGACCAGGGACGAGGTGCGAGCGTCGCTGGTTCTGCTTCTGCGCCCTGCGCGGAGACGCAGGAAGGCCCGCGGGGGAACGCGGGCCTTGTTCGACTCTGATACCAGTATGACAGGGTCGCAGAATTAATCTCCAACATTGGGGAAATTTATTGTGGGCGTGTTTTCTGCGGGTTACGGCTGTTTTCCACAGGGGTGGGGCTTGACAGGTCTCGGGGAGGAGCGAGCTGTGGAGGGGTAGATGGCGCTGGGACGGCGAGGGGCCCAGGTGCCAGAAGGGGCAGTGGACATCTCCGCACGCGGAGCCGAGCCGGGCCAAAGATCTGTGATGCGGGTCACTAAAAACTAGAATATGGAGATAAAAGATCGTAGTTTTTAAGTACCGTAATTGTAGTAAATGGGCCGTTCATGTCCAGTTTGGTGATAAGGGGCGGCTGAAAGGTAGGGCCAAGGGACAGGGACGAGAGGCGAGGGCCAGGTTGGGCTCTGGGTATCCCATGTCTCCAACTGCGGGAGACATGGGGCACCCGCGGTGGTGCTTGAACGTGGATATGGCTGGGGTGAGGTTCGTGGTATCCCATGTCTCCAACGGCGGGAGACATGGGGCACCCGCGGTGGTGCTTGAACGTGGATATGGCTGGGGTGAGGTTCGTGGTATCCCATGTCTCCAACTGCGGGAGACATGGGGCACCCGCGGCGGTGCGAGAACGGAGAGGGCTGGGTGAGGTTCGTGCTTTCCCGCCCTCGGCGCCCCATGTCTCCAACTGCGGGAGACATGGGGCACCCGAGGTCGTGCGAGAGCGCAGAGGGCTGGGTGAGGGTCGTGCTTTCCCGCCCTAGGCGCATAAAGCGCGCCTAGAACGGGGCACCCGCGGTCGTGCTTGAACGTGGATATGGCTGGGGTGAGGTTCATGGTATCCCATGTCTCCAACGGCGGGAGACATGGGGCACCCGCGGTCGTGCTTGAACGTGGAGATGGCTGGGTTGGGTTCGTGGTATCCCATGTCTCCAAAATCGGGAGACATGGGGGCACCCTCGGTCGTGCTTGAACGTGGATATGGCTGGGGTGGGGTTCGTGGTATCCCATGTCTCCAAAATCGGGAGACATGGGGCACCCGCGGTCGTGCTTGAACTTCTGGCTTGCCGTCGAAGGCGATTCGAAGCGACTATCCGTTCAAGTCGACAAGCCCTTCGGGGAGGGCCAGATCGAGGCGGCGTGCGGGGATGTCGAGGGTGCGCAGGTAGTCTTTGGCGAACGGGATGAGGATTTCGCCGTGGGCGCCTTGAAGGAGCAGGAGGGGGACAGGGCCGGCGGTGCGATCGACGTTTTCAATGACGCCGACGCGGACGGGCGCTGGGGCGCTGACGTTGAAGACGTCGCAGCCGATGAGGTCGGCGATGTGGACCTCGTCTTGGGGGAGAGCGGCTCGCTGGGCGCGGGGGATCGCGACCACCAGGCCAGCAAGGGCCTCGGCCGCCGAGATGGAGTCGACGCCGGCGAAGTGGAGGACGACTCCCCCCTTGTGCAGCCAGTGGGCGACCAACTCGACCGGTCGCGGCACCTGTGGTGCGGCCGACGGATGGTCTGGTGAGTTGCTGGGGAGCAACCACAGCTGTCTGCGTTCAGAGAATTTCTCGGGGAAGTCGGTCAAGACTTCAGCGAAGACCTCGCCCTTGCGACCCTGGGTGTGGCGAATGCGTGCCAGCCAGACCCAATCTTCGGTTTGCGGGATCAATTCGTCCTCCCAGAGAAGCCGGGAGGGGAACTGGCCGCCGGCTCAGCCTTGCTCGTCTTCTTCAAGGATGTCGAGCGTGTAGCGATGATGCAGCTTCATGCTCACGGCACCGAGAATGGTGCGTACGGAACGGGCCGTTCGGCCCTGCTTTCCGATGACCTTACCGACGTCCTGGGGAGCGACGCGCAGCTTGAGGACGGTGTTTTCATCCCGGTCCACAGACTGCACCTCAACGGCGGTAGGTTCATCGACCAAGGCTCGCGCGATCTCACGAACCAACTGCTCAACTGCAACCATGTCTTGTTGGGTCATGCTCTTGCCCCTGACCGTTTCGCGTTAAAAAATTTGGCGTTTCGGTTCTGTGCGCGAATAGTAACAGCACACAGGGGTCGCCGTCAGCAAGTGTTCGCAAACGGCGACTCTTTCCCTCAGGGGTGGGGGTTGATCAGGCGGCGGTTTCGGCCGGGGCCTTGGCGGGGAACTTTTCCACGATCTTGGCGACGGTGGGGGAGAGTTGGGCGCCTACGCCACGCCAGTAGGCAATGCGCTCGTGCTTGAGATCGACGGAGGCGGGATTGGTGCGCGGATTGTAGGTGCCGACCACCTCGATGGAACGGCCATTGCGGGCGCGGTCCTTTTCAATAACCACGACGCGGTAGTACGGCTGCTTGCGGGCGCCAAAGCGCGCCAAACGAATCATGACCACGGTGATGCGATTCCTTTCAAGATCCAAACTCAGTTGGTGACTGGTGATGGGGCGCCGGGTTTTGATTCGGCGACGCGCAGACGGGGAGCCCGTCCGGACCAAGACACAACACCTAAGTATCGCCGAAAGAGGGGGGGTGAGGCAAGGGCCGAGAGCCTAGGGCCGAGAGCCTAGGGCCAAGCGCCAAGGGCCGAGGGACGAGAGGCGAGGCTAGGGCGCTGGGGTGAGGGTGAGGTGCGACTGGTGCTGAAGGCTGGCGTTGGGGGGAGCTGAGGACATTGGGGTTTCTGGGGGCGTGGCGGCGAGGAGGACGGTGGCGGCGAAGAGCATGGTGTCGAAGATGTAGTTGAGGCCTTCGACGATGAGAGGGGTGTGAATCTCGGTCAGCAAGATGGGGCCATAGAAGAAGACGGAGAGGAGGAGCAGGACGAGTCCGCAGGCTGCGGCGGCGTGGCGGCGCGTTTTGGGGAAGAGCAGGGCGATGCCGGCGAGCAGCTCGATGGCGCCGGTGAGGCAGGTGATCAGGGAGGCGGCGGGAATCCAGGCGGGTGTCTGCTTCATGAGGGGGACGCCGGGGACGTATTGCGGGAAGAGGAAGTGCTCGAGGGCAAAGGCGAGCAGGGCGAGGGCGACGATGGCGCGGCCGGTGCGCTGGAAGGCGGCACTTAAACGACCTGGTGGCCAGATGCTGCCGGCGAGGGTGAGAGCGCCGGCGCCGAAGGAGGATTCGCGAAACGTGAGGGTCCAGAGCAGCCGCTGATGGGGGTCCTGGATGAGTGCGGGGATGTTGAGGGTGGCGATGAAGATGGCGAACATGAGGGCGAGCAGCGGGGCGGACCAGCGCAGGGCGCGGCGGGTGAGGAAGCTGACGGCGGCGGCCAGCTGCGCGATGCCGAAGAACCAGGTCCAGAAGAGGGGGCCGGGGAGCCATCGTGGCACGATGCGCATGAGATCGGCGGCGTCGAAGAAGTGCTCCATGGCAAAGACGGCGAGGGGAGCGGCGGCGAAGACGGGACCGAGGGCGATGAGTTTGCCGGCGCCGGACGCGCGTTGCAGGCGAGGCCGCGCGAGGGGAAGTCCGGCTGCCAGTGCGGCGATTCCCGCGGCGCTCATTGCCCATGCCAGTGCGGACATTGCCCATCCTGCTTTCGGATTTGGATTGGAGCGTTCCGAAGGAGGCTCAGGATAGCAGGCAGCTGGCGAGGCCGCCACGCGTCCGGGACGAGACGCGCGGGCGGAGGTTGAGGCGGCTCAAGGCGGAGGCGAAGAGGCGGAGGGCGCCTTCGCTTTTTCGCGCCCGCGATGCATTTAGATGGGCTGGTGCGAGGTGTTGTGGGCTTCGGCGGTGTTGTCGGGTTTGTCGTCGAAGGATTTGCCGGCTCGGTAGGCGGACTTCTGGAAGCGGCTGCCGACTTTGCGGAGGGCGTCCATGGAGCCATCGTCCCAGGTGATGTGCGCTTCGCCGTTCACGTAGACCCACTTGCCGTGCATATCGCCGATGGAGCGGAAGGCGTCGCCTGACTCTTTCAAGGTGATGGTGAAGGTGCTGCCGGCTCCGTCGCCGGCCTCCCACTTGCCGAAGTAGCGCCCGCGCGGAGGCCAGTTGGGATTGTATGGCTGGGTGTCGGCAGAGGCGGAGGCGGTGGCTCCGGGGAACTCGATCCGCTCGATGTCGGAGAGACTGAAACTCTGCCGGTGGCCATCCTTGAAGACGATGACCAACTGGCTGCCGCTGTTTTTGGGCGGCGTGGCAGCGGCCAGGTTGTGAGCGATGCAGAGCAGGAGCAGGCTCGAGAATCCGGCAACGAACGTGGTTTTGCGCACGGCAATCTCCTCGGAAGCGACTACGACAACATCATTTTCTCTGGTTTGATACGCGCCAGCCGTCTGGCTGGTTCCCGGAACCGGTTTGTGGGGGTGGGGCTCCGGTCCGATTCAGCCTCCCCGAGCGAGGCTGTTCTTCCTTTGAGTGCGGGCAAACCTTGGGATTGCGTGTGTCATCCTAACAACCGCACGAGGAACTCAGGACGATGAATGGACTGGGGGAACGGGCAAGAGGGCTCCAGCAGCCATCCAGTGGCCTGAGAGCTCCTCCTGCATCACCCCATCTTTTCGGAGTCCTTTATGTTGCGACGCCTGGTCATGCTCAGCGCATGGGTCCTTGTGTTTGTTGCCGCCACGTCTTCAGCCCAGAACGCCTCATTTCAAGCTAACCCTGTCACCCTCTGGAGCCAGTATGGCTCGAGCAATCAGCACATCAAGGCTGACTTGAATGGCGACGGCGTCGAAGATTTCATCTCGATCCTGACGCCCTCGTTCAACGCAGGCTGCAGCGGCTCCTTTGCGGTGACGCTCTCAAATGGGGATGGGAGCTACCAGGCGCCGGTCTGCTACACGATTCCCGGCGGGAACGCGCAGTTTGTGGCTGCGGCCGATTTTTTGGGCAGCGGCAACGTGCAGGTGGTGGTGCTCAGCGACGATCGCATCCTGTATCTGTTCCAGAACACCGGCGCGGGCGTGCTGCGCTACCACAGTGGTTCGGCCATTGGCGTGGGCGATCCGGTGGGACTGACGGTCGCGAATCTGGACCCGGATGGGCACCCGGACCTGGTGTATGACCTGAGTTCTCCCAATGGGACCGCAGACCTGCTGGTGGTGATGTGGAACGACGGAACGGGGTCGTTCAATCCTGGAGTGGAAACCAGTTTCAGCTTCCAGAATCCGGGTGCGCTTTCCATCGGGGATTTTGATGATGACGGGAAGGTGGATCTGCTGGTGAGCGCGACGGCGGGCGGCGGCAATTTGGTGCTCTACGGGAATGGGCACGGAGGATTCACGCCGGGCGCTACGCTGGGGAAGGGTCCCGAGCTGGGATACGGAACGGGGGACCTGAATAACGATGGAACGATGGACCTGATCGGGACTCCCTTCGCGACGACGGTGGGACAGTCGACGACCTATTACAAGTATCTCGACCTGGAGTTCGGCCATGCGGGGCGGGCCTTCACGAGCCAGAAGATCAACCTGAAGAGCTGCACCCCTGACAGCGCGCCGCCGGTGGTGACAGACGTGAATGGAGACGGGATCAACGACATCGTTGTGATTGAGGCGGCCGATTGCACGGGAGCCCTGCCGTGGACGCTGGATGTATTGCCAGGACTGGGAAACGGCGCATTCGGTCCGGAACAAGCAGTGCACACGTCGAGCGACCTGATGTCGGAGCCGCACGTGCTGCGCGCAAATCGCGACACGCGGCCGGATCTTTATGTCTTCTCCCAGCCCCTGGTCGGCACCGGGAGCGATCTGTTGCTGCTGAACACCACGGCGGGCGGGAACTTTCCCCGCTGCAATCCGCCAGCGAACACGGCGATAGGCATCAATGTTTGCGCACCGACGTCTACCACAGGCGTGAGCTCGCCGGTGAATTTCAGCTTTGGGGCGTCGAACCAGCTGCCGGGGCGCGATTTCGAGATCTGGGTGGACGGGAAGAAGGTGGCGGACCAACTGGCGCACGCTTTCTCGAACTACGACTTCGCCGACGCGAGCGTGCCGCTGGGCAATGGGACGCACATGATCGATCTCTTCGCGAAGAGCTGGGATTCCTCGCACCAGCATGTGTCGTTCCCGCTGACGGTGGGGAGCAATACCTGCCCGGCGCCGCCGCAGGGAACGCAGGGGATTAACGTGTGCAGCCCGATCAACAGCTCCACGGTCAGTTCGCCGGTGACGGCGTATGCGCACGGCGCCATCAGCGGAAGCATCGTCCGCATGGAGGTGTGGGTGGACGGCGTGAAGCGCTGGACTACGTTTGCGAGCGACACGCTACAGACGCAGGTGGCATTAAGCCCCGGCACGCATGACTTTACGTATTACCTCGTCAATGCGGCGGGCGAGGTGCTGCGCGCGGATGCGCGGGTGACGGTGCAATAAGGCGCACGCCGGAGGTGCTCGCGCGGGGCGAGGATCGACGCGATCAGGCGCCGGTCTTCGCTTCGTTTCCGCGGGCAGGAATCTCCTCGATCTTCGAGTAGACGGGCAGGCCCCGTTCGCGCGCGAGGCGCACATCCTGGTCTGCGCCCTGGGAGGCGCCGGGGATGCGCAGCACGGCATCGCAGCGCTGGAGAAGCCGATTGGCGACGGGGTAGAGGTATTGCTGGGAGATGGCGTCGCCTAGTCGGGTGGAGCCGGCCTGCTTCATCAGCGGGAGAGCCACCCATTCGCCAATCATAGGGATGTGACCGGCCTCGTATACCTGGGAGGCGAACGACTCAAGGCGGTCGAGGTTGCGGGCGATCAACTGGGGGTCATCGTTGGTGCCGGAGCGGTAGGGGCCGGCGATGAGGATCATCATGGGCTGGATCATGGAAGCCTCCGAATTGACTATAGCAGCGCCGTGCATTTTCGTGCAATATCGTGCGGAAACGTGCACGGTGGCGAAGTTCATTGTGAGATAGTGAACTCTGTGCTGACCCGGCAACGCAAGCAACACATTCTCGAGGTGCTCCGCCGCTCAGGCCAGTTGATTGCGAAGGATCTGAGCGAGGAACTTGGCCTTTCCGAAGACACCGTCCGCCGCGACCTGCGGGAGCTGGCCGCGGAGGGGTTATTGCAGCGCGTGCATGGAGGTGCGCTTCCCGCCTCGCCGGCGATGGGCGATCTTGCAGCCCGGTCGGCCGTGGCGCCGGATGAGAAGCGCCTGATCGGGCGTACCGCCGCGGGCATGGTGCAGAGCGGGCAGGTGGTGATCCTTGACGGAGGGACCACGGCGGTTCAGATCGTGCGGCATCTTTCACCGGCGCTGAAGGCGACGGTGGTCACGCATAGCCCGACCGTTGCGGTGGCCCTGGAGGCGCTTCCGTCTATCGAGGTGATTCTGATTGGCGGTCGTTTGTTCCGGCATTCCATGGTGGCGGTGGGGGCGCCGGCTATCGAGGCCATCAGCCGGATTCGCGCCGATATCTACTTCATGGGCGTGACGGGGATTCATGCGGAGTTTGGCCTGACCACGGGGGACTTTGAAGAGGCGCATGTGAAGCGGGCTCTGAGTGCGAGCGCGGCGGAGACGATCGTGCTGGCATCTCCCGAGAAGCTCAATGCCGTTTCTCCTTACCGGATTGCGCCGATCGGCGAGATCACGGGGATGATTGTGGCGAGCTCGACGCGCCGCAGGGTCCTGGCTCCGTTTGAGCGAGCGAAGGTCACGATTACGAAGGCGGCGACGGAGTGAGGAGCTTTTTTGCGGAGCGCATCGACGCCACTCTTGACAGGCAAGTCACAGCTTGCCTATAGTGCGATCCAGTGGACGATCTGTTTGAAGCGATTGCGGCGCCGGTGCGGCGAGCGATCTTGGACGAGCTGCACCAGCGCGACGGCCAGACGCTTTTCGAGCTGTGCGGGCGGCTGGCCATGCGGCACGGCATCACGGTCACGCGGCAAGGTATCTCCCAGCACCTGGAGGTTCTGGAGCGCGCGGGACTGGTGGTGAGCCAGCGCCAAGGCCGATACAAGTTTCACTCCATGCGCCGGCAGCCGCTGCAGCAGATCGTCGATCGATGGTTGACACCAAGGGAGGGCGAGGAAGATGCGCATTGTGATGACCAGCGTGCTGGTCGACGACCAGGAAAAGGCGCTCCAGTTTTACACGGGCAAGCTGGGGTTCGTAAAAAAGCACGACATTCCGATGGGGGCCATGCGGTGGCTCACCGTGGTGGGAGAAAACAACCCTGAGGGGCCCGAACTGGTGCTGGAACCGGATGCCCATCCGGCCGCGGCGCCGTTCAAGCGGGCGCTGGTGGAGGACGGGATTCCGTTTACCTCATTTGCGGTGGAGGATGTGCAGGCGGAGTATGCGCGGCTGAGCGCAGCGGGCGTGCAGTTTACGCAACCGCCGGTGGCGATGGGTCCGGTGACGACCGCAGTGCTGGACGACACCTGCGGGAACCTGATCCAGATTGCGCAGAGACACTAGCGACTGGACGGAGAAGAGTGAAAGGGCGCAGCTGGGAGGCTGCGCCCTTTCATTGTGGTGAGTATTACTTCTGGCTGGAGTTGTCGCCGCTGACGGGATTGCCATTGAGATCACGCACCTCGACGGGGCCGAGGCCGGCGTCTTTGAGGCTCTGTTCGATCTTGGCTCGATCGCCCGCGGTGACGAGGATGAGCTGGTCGGGGTGGAGGTAGGTTTTGGCGATCCGCGCCACGTCTTCCTGAGACACGGCTTCGAATTTGCCGGGCAGCTTGGCGTAGTAGTCGAGCGGCCGGTTGTATACGAAGATGCTGCTCATAGCATCGGCGATGGCGTTGTCGGTTTCGAATTTGCCGGGCAAGGAGCGCATGGAGGCTTCTTTGGCCGCGGCGAGCTCTTCCCCAGTTGAGGGCTTGTCGGGGAAGCCGCGGATCTCGGACATGAGCTCCTTGGCCGCGGGTGCGGTGACGTCGGTGCGAACCAATCCGCCGGCCAGGAAGGCGCCGCCCTCGCGATATTCGCGGAAGGCGGAGCTTGCGCCGTAGGTGTAGCCGTGCTGCTCGCGCAGATTCATATTGATGCGGCTGCCGAAGCTTCCGCCCAGCGAGTAGTTCATGATGCTGATGGTGTCGGCGTCGGGCGAGCTTTGCGGCACGCCCAGACCGAAGGCGAAGAGCGCGGTCTGCGGGGCGCCGGGCTTGTCGACGATGACGACGTGGGTGGAGGGCGGCGCGGGCGCGGGCGGAATGGAAGGCGCCGCCGCAGCGTGGCCCGTCCAGTTGCCGAAGTACTGCTTGGCAAACTTCTCCACGTCGGCTCGGTTGACGTCGCCCGCGACGATGAGCACAGAGTCGGCGGGGCCGTAGTGATCCGCGTAGAAGCTGGAGATGTCCGCGGGAGTGAGGGATTTGATGCTGCTCTCGGTTCCGTTGGCCGATGAGCCGTAGGGCTGTTCTCCGAAGACCAGGCGGGGGCCGACGCGCATGGCCATGCTTTGCACGCTGTCAGTCTCCTGGGCGAGGCGCACGAGGCGCTGCTTGCGGCGGCGTTCCACATCCTCGGCGCGGAAGGCGGGATGCTGGGCCACATCGGCGAGAATGTCGAGCCCCTCACCGGCGTGCTGGGTGAGCACGCTGAGCGTAACGGCGCCGGAGTCCATGCCCGCGGTGGTAGCGATGTGAGCGCCGATGCGCTCCTGATCCTGGGCGAGTTTCTCCAGGTTGCGGGACTGGGTGCCGTCGCTCATGATCTCGGAGGTGAGTGTGGCCAGGCCGCCTTTATCGGGCTGCAGGTTCTCGCTTCCGGCGCGCGACACCAGTTCGGCGGTGAGGACGGGGAGCGCGTGTTCTTCGACCAGCAATACCTTGAGGCCGTTGTCGAGGCTGAACTCGGCAGGCACGGGGAGATGGATGGCGGGGGCCGGTCCGGGCGCCGGCTTGTCTTTGCGCCACTCCTGCGATTGTTCGAACTCGGGGGAGTAGGGGTTGGTGATCTTCACGGTGGCGTCGGTGTCTTCCGGACTGCGCGGCACATCATCGAGGACCTTCTTGCCGGGCAGGCAGTAGACCACAACAGCGGAGTTCCTGGACAGGTACTTGTTGGCGGCGGTCTTGGTGTTGCCGACGGCGACGGCCTCCATCATGGAGAGTTCTTTGGGCAGGAAGCCAGGGTCGCCGGTGTACTGGTTGTATTGATCGAGGGTGTCGGCGACGCCGCCAAAGCCGCCGAGCCTTTGCAGGCCGCTGATTTTGCCGGTGAGCGCCAGCGCCTTGGCTGCCTCGACCTCTTCCGCTGTCGGGCCTTCCTGCTGCAGCTTTTCGAGCTCCTTCCAGAAGGTCGCCTCCAGGTCCTCGAGCTTGACGCCGGGCTTGGCCGTCAGGTCGCAGCTGGCAATGCCGGTGAGCTTGAATGACTGATTGACGCAGGTGACGCTCTGCGCGGTCTGCAACTTGTAGACCAGGGCAGTGTCGAGGCGGCTGGCTTTGGCTCCTCCCAGCGCGAAGGTGGCGGCGTCTACGGTGTATGCGTCGGGGGTGTAGGCGGGGGGCGTGAGCCACGCGATCGAGAGTCGCGGCAACTGCACGGTATCGGTGATGGTGGCGCGCTTCTGCGCGGTGATGGGCGGGGTGTCGACCTTGACGGGCTCAACCGCGGGACCCTTGGGAATGGGACCGAAGTACTTGGTGAGCAGAGCTTTCAACTGGGCGGGATCGAAGTCGCCGGCGACGGCGATGGAGGCGTTGTTGGGCGTGTAGAACTGCTGGTGGAAGTCGCGGACGTCGGCGATGCGAGCCGATTCGATATCGGCGTGGCTGCCGATCACGGAGCCGTAGTAGGGATGTGTTTTGGCGAAGAGCATGTGAAAGACCTGCTCGTCGGCCACGTCGTAGGGGCGCCCTTCTCCCTGGCGTCGCTCGTTGCGCACCACGTCGCGCTGATTGGCGAGCTTGGTGCGGTCCAGGCCCTCCATGAGGAAGCCCATGCGATCGCTCTCCAGCCAGAGGGCAAGTTCGAGCTGGTTGCTGGGCATGGTCTCGAAGTAGTTGGTGCGATCGAAGTCGGTGGTGCCGTTCACGTCCGTGGCTCCGGCGGACTGCACGAACTTGATGTGGGCCTTCTCTCCAACGTGCTCTGAGCCTTCGAACATCATGTGCTCGAAGAGGTGCGCGAATCCGGTGCGGCCGGGGCGCTCGTTGAGGGGGCCGACGTGATACCAGAGATCGACGGCTACCAGGGGCAGACGATGGTCTTCGTGGGTGATGACTGTCAGTCCGTTGGGCAGGGTGTACTTCTCGTATTTAAGTTCCGGCAGCTTGCGCGGAGATTGTGCGACCGCGCTTGCGGCGGCGAGGGCCAGAAGTCCAAGGCATGCGAGAGATTTGCGAAGAAGCATAGGCACAGGGTCACCTCAAAACAACGAAGGCTGAGTTGCAAGGATGATAGCAGCGGCAGGGCAGAAACATGTCAACGCGGGAGCTCTCCGACGAGCCCGCCAGCTCTGCGGATTGCGCCTGGTTAGCGCCAGCGGAAGATGCGCAGCGCCACGAAGAAGGGAATAAACAGCCACGCGAGCAACGTGAGCACCGGCAGAGCGAGCTGGGAAAGGGTCATGCCCTGCAGCATGTTTCCGCGCAGAGCGTCGATGGCCGCGGTGAGGGGGAGCGCGCGCACGAGCGGCTGTACGACGCTGGGGAATCGCGAGGCGGAGAAGAACACGCCGGACAGGATCCACATGGGCATCATGACCAGGTTCATGAGGCCCGATGCGGCTTCCATGGTTTTGGCGCGCGATGCGATCAACAGGCCTAGCGCGGAAAAGGCGAGCGACGCGGTCAGGCAGAGGAAGGCGAGGTCCCAGAGCGAGCCGCGGAAGGGAACACCGAAGGCGATGCGCGCGAAGCCGAGGAAGACGACCAGCTCGATGACCAGCATGAGCAGCCGGGAGAGGAGAAAGGAGGCGAGGTACTGCCAGCGCGGCATGGGCGACGCGACCATGCGCTTGAGCAGTTTTTTCTGGCGCATCTCCACGATGGCGAAGCCGAGGCTCCAGATGGCCGAGCCCATCAGGTTCATACCCAGCAGGCCGGGAACGACGAAGTCGATGTAGCGTGCGCCGGTCTCGTGGATCAGCCGATTCTGCGCCGGCACGGGATCGCGGCGCCCGGCGGCGTTTTGGATGGCTCGATCGGCGAGCATGCGCGCGATGCGGGCGTCGGGGTTGGTGTCGTCATATTTGTAGTCCACGCCCTGCGGAGTCTGGATGGCCAGCAGCTGGATTGCGCCGGTGGCGAGGGCGCGAGCGCCGGCTGCTTCGTCCAGGGTCCTCGCGGTCAAACCCTTGTCAGCAGCGAGAGCCTGAGTCAACTGCGGCGTTGTGGCGGCGACAGGGAGCACATCCGCCGGCCGGTTGCGGAATGCGATACCGAGGCCGACGGCGAGGATGATGGGGAAGACGAAGACCCAGAAGATGGCCTCCGGCTCGCGCAGAAAGAGGCGAAAGCGCGTGGCGGTGAGCTGGTACAGCGAGCTTTCAGTCAACTTATTCATCACGCAGGTTCCTCCCCGTGAGGGAGACGAAGACGTCTTCAAGGGTGGCGGAGTGTGTGCGGAACTCGGTGAGCTGGAGCCCGAGATTGTCGATCGCCGCGAAGATCTGGGGAACGGTGGAGTGCAGATTGGTCACGGACAACTGGTGCAGGCCGGCGTCGACGCGGTGCGACTGCACTCCGGAGATCGCGGTGAGCTGCGCTGGATCGAGTGGGCCGCCAACGGCGAACTCGACGATGTGGTCCCCGCCGACGGAGGCGATGAGCTGCTGCAGCGTGCCCAGCGCGATGATGCGACCGTGGTCCATGATGGCCACTCGATCGCAGAGCCGCTCGGCTTCATCCATGTAATGCGTGGTCAGAATGACGGTACGGCCGGATTTCTTGAGCTCGTCGACAAGGTCCCAAAGATGGCGGCGGGCTTGCGGGTCGAGTCCGGTCGTGGGCTCATCGAGGAACAGCAACTCGGGGTCGCCGACCAGGGCCGTGGCCATGGCGAGCCGCTGCTTCTGACCGCCTGACAGGGTGCCCACCCGCGATTTGCGTTTCTCCTCCAACTGGGCGAGGCGTATCACTTCGTCGACCGCTACGCCTTGGCGGAAGAAGCTGCGAAACAGCCGCAGGGTCTCCTCGACCGTGAGCTTTTCAGGGAACTGCGTCTCCTGAAGCTGAATGCCGATTTGCTGGCGGAGGTGGCTGGCGTCCTGACGCCAGTCCCGGCCGAGCAGCTGCACCGTGCCTGCGTCGGGAAGTGTGAGGCCCTCGCATATTTCGATGGTGGTGGTTTTGCCGGCGCCGTTGGGACCAAGAAGGCCGAAGCATTCACCGCGCGCGACTTCCAGGTCGAGTCCGTTGACGGCGATGACGTCGCCGAAGGCTTTGCGCAGCCCGCGCAGCAACAGGGCGGGCGAGCCCGCCGGGGAGGCGGTGGTGATGATCTCTGTCTGAGACTGCGTCAATGGCATATCCTGTTCGAGCGGTTTGGACCAGGGTACGGGGAAGCACTTCGAGGAGCAAGCGTGGAGGCAAGCCGACTCTGCGCGCTCTGCGGCTACTCGGGATGTTGGGAGAGACTCAGGACGTTTCCATCGGGATCTTTGAACCAGGCGACGCGCGCTCCGCCGGGGCTGTTCCAGATTCCAAGCTCATCCTGCTGCAGGAAGGGATAGCGCTCCAGAGTCGCGCCAGCGTTGACCAGATCTTCAACAGCGGTTTGAATGTCGGGAACGCGCCACCCCAGCACGGTTCCTGGAATTGGCGTCGCGTCGGGATTAATCGCCAGCCGAAGCATGACGCCCTGGACCTCAAATACAAGCGCGAACGGACCGTCCTCGCTGACCAACTCCAGTCCGAGAACATCGCGATAGAAGTGTTTCGCGCGACCTGCATCGCGAATGGAGACGAAAGCAACCAGAGGGAATCTGCCGAGACCTGCGGTTTTGCTCATGGCACACCATCTTCAGGGCGCGCCCATCCAGGGCACAAGCAAAAATTCGGAAGACTAACCGGCTGGGAACAAGAATCGGAGCATGGGCCGCACGCGCTGCGCCCAACTGGACTCGTCATGCGAACCACCGGGCACCCGCTGGAAATGAAGCGTGTCTCCCTCCACCCATCCGTTGGCGCGCAGACGGCGCGCCAGCTGTTCCGCGTCTTGCAGGGTTCGCCGCCCTTCCTGTTCGCCCACGTCGAGCCACACGCGGGGACGCTCCCAGACGTGCGGCGCGTGCTCGTTGAGATAGCTGAGGATGCTCTTGTGGTTCCACCACACGCTGGGCGACATTACAGCCAGTTTTCCAAAGTCGCGCGCGTGGCGCAGGCCGAGGTAGAGAGTGACCAGCCCGCCGAGAGAAGAACCGCCTAGCCCCGTGGCGTTCCGGTCAGAATGCACACGATAGCGGCTGCGGATGAAAGGCATAAGCTCTTCGGTTAGAAGCAGCCCGTACTTTGCTGCTTCGCCGCCGCCTCGTTGCCAGTCGCGCTCATGCGTGTACTCGGCCATGCGGCGGTCGCCGGTGTTGTAGATGCCGACGATGACCAGCGGCTCCACTTCTCCTGATTCAATCGCGGCATCGGCGTGCTCCCGCACCTGCCAGGTGCGTCCGGGAATGAACGAGGTGCGGCCATCAAAGAGATTCTGGCCATCGTGCAGATAGAGCACGGGGTAGCGCTGATCGGGATGATCGTCGTAGCCGGGCGGCAGGTAGACGATCACGTCGCGATCGTTGGCAAGATGCCGGCTATGGAATCCGCGATGAAGATGGAGTCGCGGGTGCGGCGGGTCGAGAGCTTCGGGCAGCGCGTTCAAATCTTCTGCCCGCGGCTGCGGTTGAGCTTCCGGATTCAATGCGGGACGTTCCCTCCAGGGGCTTGCTGTTGTAGAGGTCGCACGAAATCCCCCGGGGAATGCGCCCTACCGCTGTTACAGTATCAAGAAAATCCCGGTTCTCCAAAAGACCGGCTGGTCTTCCGCGGAGTAAGGCTACCGACGCGGCGTTGCCACAACGCGCAGCCCGGAGAAAGCAGACAAACGAGCGATGAATCGTGAGTATCACAAGTGGTATTCCCCCCGGCTGGGGCGCGACATGGAGTTGCTCGTTTTCGGGCACGCGGGTTTGCCGGTGCTGGTGTTTCCGACCAGCGGCGGACGGTTCTACGAATTCGAAGATCGCGGCATGGTTGGGGCGCTCGCTCATCGCATCGACGGGGGGAATCTTCAGCTGTATTGCGTTGACTCCGTGGATATGGAGAGCTGGTACAACCGCAACGTGCCGCCGCGCTGGCGGGTTGCGCGCCATGTGCAGTATGACGACTACCTGGTGCACGAAGTGGTGCCCCTGGTGCGGCAGAAAAACCAGAATCCCAAGTTCGTTTCGCTAGGGTGCAGTTTTGGTGGCTACCACGCACTCAATGCAGCGTTGCGCCACCCTGACGTCTTCACGGGCATGCTGTCGATGTCGGGTGCGTTTGATCTGACGAATTTTCTGTGGGGCTACCACGACCAGGACGTCTACTTCAACCAGCCCACTCAGTTTTTGCCAGGCCTGAGCGACCGCTGGTTTCTGGAGCGTTATTGGCAGAACACCTGGGTGCTGGCCACGGGCTGGGATGACCAGTGCCTGGGACAGAATCAGCACATGGATCACCTGATGAACACCAAAGGGATCCCGCACAAGCTGTTCATCTGGGACACCTGGAATTCGCATGATTGGCCGACCTGGCAGAGGATGGTGCAGGAGTATCTTTAAAGCTGTCGACTCATCATCCCCATTAGACCGAGGTCGGACATCATGAGCGCAC
This sequence comes from Acidobacteria bacterium AB60, assembly GCA_008682415.1. Taxonomy (GTDB): domain Bacteria; phylum Acidobacteriota; class Terriglobia; order Terriglobales; family Acidobacteriaceae; genus Telmatobacter. The sequence continues at coordinate 316,760 of VANK01000003.1, forward strand.
TAAATCCATACGATTCTTTTCTGGACGGCAGGCCAGTTGAGGAGATCATTGCGGCAACTCCCCGGGAAGTGAGCAGGCTCATTGAGGCCATTGGTCCCGCGCGGAGTTTCGAGCCGCCCGCGCCCGGCAAATGGAGTCCCGGCGAGATCGTGGCGCATCTTGCCGACTGCGAACTGGTCTTTGGATTCCGCTTGCGTCAGACCCTGGCGGAGGACGGCCACACGCTGCAGCCGTTTGACCAGGAGAAGTGGGCGAAGAGCTATCACGGCATCACCCCGGAGGAGGCTCTGCGGGCCTTCAAGGCTCTGCGCGAGTGGAACCTTATTTTGCTGGAGGATCTTCCGGCCGAGGCGCGAGCCCGGAAGGTGACTCATCCCGAGCGCGGCACTATGACCTTCCAGACGATTGTGGAGACCATGGCTGGACACGACCTCAACCACCTGGGACAACTGCGCAAGATTGCCGGAACGAGCTAGCTCTTGCGCGCAATGTTACACAGCATGTCGCTGTGGATGTTGAGGCCGAGATTGGTCAAGTTGTAGAAGTGTTCGCTGGCCACCAGCCAGACGATCTCGCAGATTGCCCGCTCGGAGTAGTGGCTGCGCAGCCGCGCGAACGTCTGGGGCGCGACGTTTTTGTCACGTGTCAGTTCCGTGACGTAGTCCAGGGCGGCGCGCTCCGCCTCGCTGAAGAGCGGGCTTGTGCTGTACTGATGGAGCGCGTCGAACTTGGCTTCGTTCATGTTGGCACGGATGACGAAGTAGCGACCGATATCGGTACAGAAGGTGCATACGTTGATGTGCGCTACCTGTTCGCGAATGAGGTAGGCGGTCTCCTGCGGCAGCTCGAGCTTCTTGTCGAGTTGGCCGATCTTGCCGACGAACATGCCGAACGCGACAGGCATTCTCGCGTAGACCACCTTGACGGGCGTGGGCACCTTGCCGAACTGCCGCCGGGAGAGGGCGTAGACGAGCTTCTTGATTAGGCCGGCCGGTTTCTCGACGGGTGGGAGATACGGATCGATCTGAGCGAATTCTGTGTCCATAAGAGTCCCTGGCTTGATGCTAGACGTGTTTTTCAATTCACGCACTTTCGCGCAGAGTCTGGCTGCCTAATAGCGGGAGCGGCGAACTCAGTCAGGTGCCGTACACTGGATGCGTCCGGCGGGCGATGATCCCCGTCCCCGTGTGTGCCGGGCATTCAGCTTCGGGCTTTCTCATCAACGCGGGAGGTTCACAGCGGCATGAAGAAGATCGGCGTTCTGTTCGGTATGGAGAACAGCTTTCCCGGCGCGCTGGTGGAGCACATCAACGCGCGCAGTATCGACGGCATTGAGGCCGAGTTCGTGCAGACCGGCGCTGTCCTCATGAACGAGCCGCCTCAGTACGCGGTCATCGTCGACCGCATCTCCCACGACATCCCGTTCTATCGCGCCTTTCTGAAGCACGCCGCGCTCAACGGAACCATCATCATCAACAATCCCTTCTGGTGGTCGGCCGACGACAAGTTCTTCAACTACACGCTGGCGGAGAAGCTGGGGGTCGCGGTTCCGCCCACGGTGATTCTGCCTCATAAAAAGCACCCGGAGGGTACTACCGATCGTTCCATGCGCAACCTGGAGTACCCGCTCAACTGGGACGCGGTCTTCGCCTACGTGGGCGAGCACGGTTTTATGAAGCCTGTCGACGGCGGCGGGTGGCGCGACGTCTACCACATCCACAATCGCGAAGAGTTCTTCCGCGCCTTCGATCAGTCGCGCGACCTGTGCATGCTCTACCAGAAGGCGGTCAATTTCCAGGAGTACTTCCGCTGCTACGTGGTGGGGCAGCGCAAGGTGCACATCATGCCCTACGACCCGCGCAACCCGCACCACGAGCGCTACGTGCAGAACCCGCCGGCCTACGATCCCAAGCTGCTGAAGCGGGTGGAGCAGGATGCGCTCAAGCTGTGCCAGGCGCTCGGCTACGACCTCAACACCGTCGAGTTCGCGGTGGAAGACGGCGTCCCGTACGCCATCGACTTCATGAACCCCGCGCCCGACGCCGATCTGCACTCTGTGGGCGCGGCAAATTTCGAATGGATCGTGCGCGAAGTGGCCGACCTCGCCATTGAAAAGGCCCAGGCCGCCCCGCAGCACCTGGATCTGAACTGGTCTTCGTTCCTCAAAATGGCTCCTGCGAAGACGGCGAAAGACGCGTCAACTCCAAAGACCTCGGCCAAGAAGGCAGCGGTGAAAAAAGCGCCGGCAAAGAAGACGGCTGCAGCCAAGGCATAAACGGGACCTCGTGCCGACTCCGCCCAAGAAGCGTGCGCCGAAACAGGCGCCCATGGATCAGCTCTACTTCGAGCGCAGCAAGCGGCAGCTGCTGCGCGATGCACTTCGGCCCAATGAGCAGCGGGACCTGGCGTTCCGGCGCATGATTCTCTCCATTCCTTCCGGCAAGGTGAGCACGTATGGGGCAGTCGCCGCCGCAGCGGGCTATCCGCGCTACCATCGTGCGGTGGCCCGGCTCCTGCGCACCGATCCGGCCGACAGCCTGCCCTGGCAGCGTGTGCTGGGGGCTGGTGGCGAGATCAAGCTGCGCGGAGCCGCCGCCAAAGAACAGCGCGCCCGTCTCAAGCTCGAAGGCGTTGCATTCATCTCCGGCCGGGTCGACATGAACCAGTTCGAACACATCCTGGCGCCGTGGCAAGTTTACAGAACCGAATGATCGTTGAGCGGGCTCTCTGCCAGGCTGCTGTCTCTTCCGGCTCTCGTTCCTTGTCTCCTGCTTTTGTACAATGCCCTCAAGCTGTCCAGGAGCAATCATGCGCCCGTCCTTCTCGCTCGGCATCGAAGAGGAATACCAGACCGTCGATCCGGTCAGCCGCGACCTGCGATCGCACATTGAGACCGAGATGCTGGCCCAGGGCAAGCTTCGCCTGGAAGAGCGCGTCAAGGCCGAGATGCACACCTCTGTCATCGAGGTGGGCACGCGCGTCTGCAAGACCATTGATGAGGCCCGGGAAGACATCTACGAGTTGCGCCGGGAGATGGTGAAGCTGGCGCGTGAGCACAACCTGGAGCTGGTGGCCGGGGCAACGCATCCCTTCGCCGATTGGCGCACGCAGCAGATCTACCCTGATCCGCGGTACCACCAGGTGGTTAAGGACCTGCAGCTTGTGGCGCGTGCCAACCTGATCTTCGGCCTGCATGTGCACGTGGGGATCGAGGACCGCGAGGCGGCCATTCGCATCATGAACTCGATGCGCTACTTTCTGCCCCATATCATGGCTCTGGCGACGAACTCGCCTTTTTGGCTGGGGCTCAACACCGGTTACAAAGGGTACCGCGCCAAGGTCTTTGAAAACTTTCCCCGGACTGGCATTCCGGATGCCTTCTCCAGCTACTCCGAGTTCGAGAACTACGTGAACCTGCTCATCAAGACCAACTGCATCGACAACGGCAAGAAGATCTGGTGGGACATCCGGCCGCATCCTTTCTTCAACACGGTTGAGGTGCGCGCCTGCGACATTCCCCTGCGCGCGGAGGAGACCGTCGCGATCGCCGCGTTGATTCAGGCCACGGCGGCATACCTGTATCGGCTGCATGCGTCGAACCAGGACTTCCGCCACTACGCGCGCCCGCTGCTGATGGAAAACAAGTTCCGCGCGGTACGGTACGGACTTGATGGCAGCCTGATCGACTTCGGCAGGCAGGCCGAGGTGCCCGAGCGGGACCTGATTGAGGAGTACCTCATTTTGATCGACCGCGAAGTCGACGAACTCGGCAGCCGCGACGCGATCAACGGCATTCGGACGATTCTGAAGACGGGTACCGGGGCCGATCGCCAGCTCAAGGTCTTTGAGGAGACAAATGGCGACCTGAAGGCGGTTGTGGACTACATGGCGAAGGAGACGACCGCCGGATTGTTCTAGCTGTCAACAGCGGCGGTTATCTCCTGCGGAACTAAGCTCTCAAGGCTTGCTGTAGCGCGAGGTCGAAAACCTCGGGTTCTGTGCACACCCACATGATTCCATTCAACCCAGCGAATCGCCGCACAAACTCCGCCGTAATTTGGATGAACTTATTGCCGGTGAGCATGGTGATCGACTTGAAACGCGCGCGGTTGGCGGTGAACCATGCAGCCCAGTCGCTGCTCACGTCAATGGACGCGCCTTTCACCCTGCGTGCGTCAATGAAGAACTGAACGAATTCGGCATTCGAGAGCCATTCATCCAGCTTTCGCATGGGCCCATCGCGTAGTTCCCCGGTATCGGTTCCGCTCAACTGCATGACGATGAGCTGCGGTGAGATCATCTCCAGCACCACGCTGCAGTGCGCACCCTCGAATCGGGCAGATTTCGATTCCATAGTCATGACAAGCTGATTTTGCCCTGCAAGGCTCAGGACTCGCAATCGCATCTCCATAATCAAGAGGCCCTCCTCGGCTTGCGGCCATCAACCCGGGTTATCTATCGTGGTCTGCGCGGGCCGTCACGCCATGCGCATCAATGCCAACATCAGGGTGAAGGCCGCCAGGCAGGACCAGGCCTTATCCCGCATTGCTTACTGGAATACGTCCGGGACGCTCGCGCGAGGAGGATCTCTTCGGCAAAAATCAGAGAAGCCTGCGTGTCATGGAAAAGCCGCCCGAGCTTTCTCCGTAGGGTGAAATGCGGTGCGGCGAGCCTCCGCGGCATCGTCTACCGGTCGCAAACCCAGGCGGAAAAATCGGGTGACCGATGCCGCTGAATTCTTCACTTGAGCCCGGTAGAATCAACCTATATGGATAATCTGAGCGAAATGCGCTCCGGGGCCGATCCCGGTCCCGATACGATCCTCGATGGCAGCCGCTTCGTCCGCGCCTGCCTGCGCCGGCCCGTGGACCGCACCCCCGTGTGGTTCCTGCGCCAGGCCGGCCGCTACATGCAGGAGTACCGCGACGTTCGCAAGCACCATACGCTGGTGGAGATCTGCAAGCAGCCCGAACTCGCCGCCGAGGTCACCATCACGGCCGCGGAGAAGCTAGGCGTAGATGCCGCCATCATCTTTGCCGACCTGCTGCTGCCTCTCGAGCCCATGGGCCTTGACTTCGAGTTCCAGGCCGGCGAAGGTCCCGTCGTCCACCACCCGGTTCGCACCGCCGCCGACGTGCGCGCCCTCCGCGTGGATCGCGCCGAGGAGTTGAGCTACGTTGCCCGCGCCATCCAAAAGGTGGCCGCTCACTTCAAGGATCGCCTCGGGATCATCGGCTTTTGCGGCGCGCCCTACACCCTCGCCAGCTACATGATCGAAGGGGGAGGGTCGCGCAACTACATCGAGACCAAGCGCATGATGTATCACGATCCGGTGAGCTGGCGGCTGCTCCTCGACAAGATCGTGACAGTGCTCGAGGACTACTGCCGGCTGCAGGTGCTGGCAGGGGCCGACGTGATTCAGATCTTCGACAGCTGGGTGGGCTCTCTCTCGCTCTCCGACTACCGCGACTACGCCTTCGACGCCTCCAAGCGGCTGGTGCGCGCTGTGCAGGCCATGGGCGTGCCGGTGATCTACTTCGGCGTGGAGACCGCCGGCCTTCTGGGCGAGATGGCCTCCACCGGAGCCGATGTCCTCGGCCTCGACTGGCGGCAGCCGCTTGACGAGGGCTGGCGCGCAGTGGGCTACAACCACGCTGTCCAGGGCAATCTCGATCCCATCACCCTCTTCGCGCCTTTGGAGATTCTGGAGCAGCGCGTTAAAGAGATTCTTCGTTCCGCCAATGGCCGCGTGGGTCACATCTTCAATCTCGGCCACGGCATCGTTCCCAACACCCCTGTAGAAAACGTGCAGGCAGTGGCCCGGATGGTGCGCGAATTCCGCCTCGCGTAGTCAATGGCAGCCCGCTCTCCCGCGGGACGAGGCCGGAACCGGCGCTTCGCCGGCAGTCTTTTTCAACATCGAAGGTCAGAACATGCCCAAGCAAGCCGTTCTTCTCCTCGCCCATGGCACGCCCGAAACGATTGAGCAGATCCCTGAGTATCTGCGCAACGTGGTCAGCGGCCGCTCCGTTCCTCCGCACGTTGTCGAGGAGATCCAGCATCGTTACGGGCTGATCGGCAAGAGCCCGCTCACCGACTTAACCCTGGAGCAGGGGCGGCACGCCGAAGCGGAACTTGCGGCCCGCGGGCATGCGGTTCGAGTTTACGTAGGCATGCGCAACTGGCGTCCCTATATCCCGGACGTGGTGAAGCAGATGCGGGAAGACGGCGTGGAGGAAGCAGCGGTGCTGTGTCTGGCTCCGCAGAACTCCCGCACCAGCGTCGGTCTCTATCGCCGCGCGGTGCAGGCGGAGGCAGGCCCTCTTCGGATTGACTTCACCGAGTCCTGGCCCTCCCATCCGCTCCTGATCGAGGCGTTTGCCGAGCGCCTCCGCCCGGCGCACGCCAGCCTGACGGCAGAGGTGGGGCGTCCGGTCCCCGTCCTCTTCACCGCGCACAGCGTGCCCTGCCGCACCATCCAGACCCCGGCAGCCAACGAAGGGGCTCCGCGCCACTGGCCCGGGGAAGGCGCCGATCCCTATGCCCAGGAGGCCAAGCACACCGCCGCGCTCGTGGCGCAGCGGGTTCCCGGCATCCCGGAGTGGTTCTTCGCGTTTCAGAGCCAGGGAGCAAGCGGCGGCCCCTGGATCGGCCCAACGGTAGAAGAGACGCTCGACAACCTGGCCGAACAAGGCGCCAGGGCCGTGCTCCTCGATCCCATCGGTTTTCTCTGCGACCACGTTGAGATTCTCTATGACATCGATATCGCGTTCAAAGAGCACGCCGCCGGGAAGGGAATTCGCCTGGAGCGTCCGGAGTCCCTGAATGGCTCTCTCACGCTCGCGCGTGCCGTCGCCGACCTTGCCGGGGCCGGGCTCGCGCGCCTGGCCGCCAGCCGGTGAAAGGGAGGGATGGCGCCGGCCCCACGACAGCCGCTTGTGCCATCCCTGACGCAACTTTCGCGGAATGGGCGAGAAGGGTATCGTCCCATAGAATTCTCAAAGTAAATTGCATTGGTTCCAGAGAATGGTTCTGGATTCCCAATGCGCCCTGCCTTATGGGTGGGAGACGCCGGCCGAAGGACTTGCGTGAGTAACTCGGGTGACCCAATCGATCACGGCATGCTGTGCCCCCGTTGCGGGCGGCATTCGATGCGGCGCGACCACAGGCTCGGCTTCCTGGAACGGGTTATCTTTCCCCGGTTTCATTTGTATCCCTGGGAGTGCCACCTCTGCCGGACCAGAAAACTGTTCAAAGCGCGCGGCGTGCGGCGGAGTAAATCTTCCTCTTCTTCCTGATGCCGGCGTTACCTTGCGAACAGGGTTGCTCACAATGGTGCCGGCGCTCGATGTGGTATACGTTTTCCCATGCTTCGCGCCCGGCTCCTCTGCTTGCTTCCAACCGTCCTGCTCGCGTGCCCATTGATCGCGATTGAACCGGCAAAGCCGGCCCCCCCGCAATTAGCTGCCGCACCCCCCATGGGGTGGAACAGCTGGGACGCCTACGGCCTCACCGTCGACGAAGCCCAGTACCGGGCCAATGTCCAGGTACTCGCTTCGATGAAGGAGTATGGCTGGCAGTACGCGGTCATCGACGAGGGCTGGTATATGCAGGACCCGTTCGCCGAGAACAGCGTGGCGCAGAAGCTGCTGTACGACGGCAACGGTTTGCTCGTTCCGGTCGTTTCCCGCTTTCCGTCGTCAGCCAATAACGCCGGATTCAAGCCCCTTGCGGACTGGGTCCACTCCCTCGGTCTCAAGTTCGGCATTCACATCCTGCGCGGAATTCCCAAGCAGGTGGTGGACGAGAACCTTCCGGTGGCCGGCTCCAGCTTCCGGGCCGCGGACGCGGTGGACAAATCCGCAACCTGCCCGTGGAGCGATGTCAACTACGGGGTCGCCGACAACCCCGCCGGCCAGGCGTACTACGACTCCATGCTCAAGCGCTATGCCGATTGGGGCCTGGATTTTATCAAGGTAGACTGCATCAGCGATCGCCCCTACCGTATCTCGGAGATCCGTCAGGTGGCCGAGGCCATCCGCAAAACGGGGAGGCCCATCCTGCTCAGTCTCTCCCCGGGCCCGACCGGTATCGATCACGCCGAGGAGGTCGCCCGCTATTCTCAGATGTGGCGCATCGCCGATGACCACTGGGACCTCTGGCTCGACAAGAACAAGCACAACGGCGAATTTCCCTTTGGCCTGGCGGAGGAGTTCGATCGCATCGCCCTCTGGAACAAGTACTCCCGGCCGGGTTCCTGGCCAGATCCCGACATGCTCCCCGAGGGCTCACTCCGCCCACACCCAGGCTTGGGAGAACCACGCCATTCGCGATACACGCCCGACGAGCAGCGCACTGAGTTCACCCTTTTCTGCATCTCGCGTTCGCCCCTGATCTTTGGCGGCAACCTGACCGAGCTGGACGATCTCTCGCGGCGGCTGATGACCAGCAGGGAACTGACCGGCATCGACCAGACCGCCACCGAAGCACGTCCGGTCACTACCCGCTCGCCGGAGTTCGGGCACACCCGGGTATGGTTTGCAAGCACCACCACCGCGGGCAAGCCCACCTACTACTTCGCCTTCTTCAACCCCGACGAAGGCGAGGTGAAGCTTCACTTCAAATGGAACGATATCTGGCTGCGGTTCGGCGGCAAGCATACCGCCACCAATCTCTGGGATGGAGTCAAAGCCGGTCCGGCTGAAGACATGGATCTAAGTCTGCCGGCACACGGCAGTGCTGTCTTTCGCGTCGAGTGAAGCGCGGGGAGCAATGAGTTCCGTCCTGCCCCGGGGACCGCGTAATTTCCCCAATTATGCGGCCCACCCTCGCTCCTTTACCATGAAGGGCGGAGACCCTCCCCATGGAAGGCACGATTATGGAACAGATGCTCGCCACGCCCGCCGATGCAGACATCATCCTCAGGCTCTATGACCTCCGCCGGGAAACCGTGATGCGAGAGGCCCGCGCCTGGGTGATCGGGGAGTTCTGGCCGGCCACCGCCGACGAATACTTCGCTGTGGCCACCGATCCCGCCAATCCTCACGCCGCCTATGTGCGCCAGGTGAATACCTACTGGGAGATGGCGGCGGCCCTCGTCCTGCACGGCACTGTTTCGGCGGAGCTCTTTGTCGACTGCAATGCCGAAGGGTTCTTTCTTCTGGCCAAATACGCTCCTATCCTCGACGACATTCGCCAGCGGAACCCCATGTTTCTCACCCGTACCTCTGATTTGATCCGGCGCTACCCGGCTGCCGCGGCGCGTTATGAAGCGACTCTCAAAAACGTCGAAGCCATGCGGGCGCGCCGCAGTCCTCCCGCTGCAACCCAGTCTCCGTCCTATGCGTATCCTCAAAAGCCCTGATGCTTTTGACGGCGGAGGTCTTGCCGGTTTCGCGCGCGCATACGAAGATGGTTTGGGTATCACCTATCCCCAACTGGAGGTTTCCCATGAAACGCATTCTTGCTTCTCTGGCCTTGGCGGCTTCCTTCTCCGCCTTGGCCGGCGCCGCCGACTCCACCACCATCAATGGCTGGATCTCTGATTCCATGTGCGGCGCCAAGCACGCCGGTTCTGGCGCAGCCTGCGTGAAGAAATGCGTGTCCGGCGCCATGTCCCCGGTCTTCGTCGATGAGAGCAAGAAGGAGGTTTGGAAGATCGATAACCCCGATGCCGTCAAGGAGTACCTCGGCTCCAAGGTCACCATCAGCGCCAAAGCCGATGCCGACTCCAAAACCGTCCACATCGACTCGATCGCGGAAGCCAAGTAAGCCGGGAGAACGGAGAACAGAGATCAGAGGACAGAGATCAGGAACCAGCGTGGCCGTATGCCCGGTTTACTGATCTCTTCTCTGACGACTGAGGTCTGACGTGGGTCCCTGCCTTTTGAGGTTCCCCTTGGCCTCGGATCCCCCTTCCCGCCCTCGACGCTTGATCTAATGTCTGCTAGTGTCATAACGATTACCCCCGCCGGATCCCCTGGTCCGTCGGCAGGGCCTGCTTCGGGTGTAAGCCTATGGCACGAGCGATTTGGAACGGCAAGGTGATTGCCGAAAGTGATGTCACTGAGACGGTCGAGGGAAACGTCTATTTTCCCGAATCCAGCCTCAAGCGCGAGTTCTTTCGCCCCAGTTCGACAACCTCCACCTGCCCCTGGAAGGGACAGGCGCGCTACATGAGTCTGGTGATCGACGGCCAGGATAATCCGGACGCCGCCTGGTACTATCCCGACCCGAAGCCGGCCGCGAGAAAGATCAAGGGGTACGTCGCATTCTGGCGCGGCGTGGAAGTCGAGAAGTAGACGCGGGAGAGCGCTCTCCGACCGCCGCCTGGCAGCTTCCGTGGCGCACGTTCGACCCCATCTTTGAAGCAGATCCGCCAACCACGCTGCTCTCAGGAGCCTGAATGCAAGTTCGTCCCCTTGTATGCCTGGCGTCGTTCGCTGTTGCGCTCGCGGGGTGCACCGGCCGACCTCTTCAAGCGACCCATGCCACCGCTCCCTCCCTCTCCGGAGATCCGGCACATCCGGGGACGACCAGCGGTTGGGTAGATACCCGGCTCTACTTTGGGCTCGGGCCCGCCGACCAGCCGGCGCAAGGCATCTCCGAAGAGCGTTGGCGCAAGTTTCTTGACGAGCAAGTTACCCCTCGATTTCCTCACGGGTTGAGCGTGCTCGACATCTATGGGCAGTGGCAGGGGAAGAGTCAGGCAACTCCCGAGCGCCTGCGCTCCAAACTCCTCGTCGTCGACTATCCCGATAGCCAAGAAAACCGTGATAAGATCGACGCCATCCGGACTGCCTGGAAGCAGCTTACAGGCGACCAGTCGGTCCTGCGCGTCACCGAGCCAGCCGACGTTTCCTTCTGAAACAGCACCCGCTCCTACAACGCGCTCGCTTCCCCGGCCCCCCAAATTAAAGAGTTATCGGAGACCATCCATGAGACGGATCCTTCTCCTGACGCTCACATTGATCCTCGGCCTGTCACGCGCGCAGGGTCAAAACGACGAGCGCATTCAGGCAGCCGCGCGGCGGGCCCTTCACGCTTACTCCCTGGCCGGCATCCAGGCCTCGGTCCGGAACGGGATCGTAGCCCTGACCGGAGACGTGAGCCTCTGCCGAGACCGCCTCCTGGCTGTGCAGATGATGACTCGGATTCATGGGGTCAAGTCGATTGATGACGAGATCGAGGTGGAGGGGCCCTCGATTCCTGACGAGCAGCTTCAGAGCCAGATCGACCGGATCATCTCCGCACGCATTCGCGCCCTCGGGGGCTTCGGCTCCGGCTCCATCAGCGCCCGCCTCGAGAAAGGCGTGGTCACCCTCTCGGGCACCGCTGCCATTCGGCTCGCCGATCCCGCCATCACCGCCATCGCCGGGATCTCCGGAATCAGGAATGTGGTCGACCGAGTCGTGCGCGTAAGCGGATACGACAGTGGATGGCAGTCCAGCTCCCCTGGCTTCGCATCCATCCACTAAACTACGGCACTGCCACCCCGGCATCCGCCATGGTTCATCATCTTTGGAGCACCGGGCGGGAATCGAACCCGCGAGTACTGGTTTTGCAGACCAGCGCGTTAGCCACTTCGCCACCGGTGCCCTTGGATGGCAATCCCGAGATGCGCCCTGGATTGCCCCCCGAACCCTCTAGATCAGGCCGAGTTGCGTCGCTCCGTACACCAGCCCCAGGGTCAGACTGGCAATGATGATCTCTCCGATCGCGCCCACCAGGAATGGCCGTGCCCCCTGTTTCCCCAGCTCGCGCAGATTCGTCCGCAGCCCAACCCCGGCGAACGTCAGCAGAAATGCCCACCGCGACAGGTTCCCGATCGCCGCGACCTGGGGTTTGGTGAAGAAGCCCACCGAAGCCAAAATTGAAATGAGCAGAAATCCCAGGACGAACTTGGGGAACTTGCTCCACAGGAACGCTGCTTTGTTCTGCACCTTTGCGGCTTGCCCCTGGGCCGCCCAGTAGAGTGCATACGCGAGCACCACAAATCCGATCGTCGCATTGCGGCAGGTCTTGGCCAGCACTGCCATCTTCCCCGCCGCATCCGAGTACAGCGCCCCGGCTGCCGACGCTTCGGCGGTGTTATCCACGGCCAGCCCGGCCCAAAGTCCGTAGCCCCGATCGCTCAGGTGCAGCCCGTGACCGATGACCGGAAACAGGAACAGTGAGATCGCCCCCAGCGCCAGAATCGCCGCAATCGCATACGAGGAATCTTCCTCATCCGCGTCGATCGCGCCCTGCGTGGCAATGATCGCCGATACTCCGCAGATCGACGAGCCCACCGCCAGCAGCGTAATCAGCTTGGGCCGCAGCCTGAAGGCGCGCCCCAGTACGGTCATGAATGCAAGCGAAAGCGCGATCTCGATGGCCACCAGCGCCAGTGACACGCCTCCCAGGCGCAGCACGTCCCCCACCAGGAACCGCGCGCCCAGCAGTACGATCCCCATCTTGAGCCAGAACTCGTAGGTGGCCACTCCCGCCCGAAACAGAGCGGGGACGCCGACTGTATTCGAAATCAACAGTCCGATAAGAATGGCCCACAAAACGTACTCGATATTCGGCAGATGCAGATGGCGGGCCTTGCCGTATGCCGCAATGGCCTGCTCCAGGAACTTGCCGGCGTAGCCGACGGCCCCCAGAAGCAGGATTCCCGGCACCAGCGCCAGGGCCCGGTTCGACCAGCCCAAGGTTCGCGGTTGAGGAAGCGCTACAGAATCTGCCATACTGCCCTCCTTTCGCATCCCTACCAGGGGACGACTTTGATAACTCCGGTGCGAACCAACACCGCGGCAAGCAGAGCGAGAATCACCGCCCATGCATCGAGCGAGATTCGCGGTCGCGATGCAGAAGACAACTTCGGGGAAGAGTCAGACGATGCCATAAGACATGGCTCCTGTTGGAAACTGTTCAGAGGATTGGGAATGCCCTGCGGGAAAGGTGCGAGGGTCTAGCGGCAACAACAGGCGGAGAGCCTGGCAGCCACGATCGAGTGCACGAGTTGTACGCGGCTTTTCATCGCTTGGGTCCTTTTGTACCACGACCTGTTTGCCCGCGCAAGCCGACTTTGTTGATCCCGGACCGACACTCCGCCGCGCTTTGTGCGACAATTCGCGTCGGTTGCACCTCGCCCGGTGCGGCCGTTTGACCTGCGTGGAGTGGTTTCCCCACCGCTCTGCTACCATGTCACCTGGCGAACTGGATCATTCCCCTGATCAAGACTGCGCCGTTAACGTAGTTCGCTAAGTGAGGTCGCCATGTCGGAATCGGATTACAAGCCGCGCATTCTCATCGTCGACGATGAAAAAAGCATCGCCAATACCCTCTCCATGGTCTTCAAGATCAAGGGCTACGATGCAATCGCGGCGTACAGCGGCGAAGAAGCCGTCGAAGCGGTTGAGAGCTTCGAGCCCGACATCGTCCTGAGCGACGTGATCATGGGCAAGATGACCGGCGTTGATCTGGCCATCTATCTCTCTCGCGCCCGCCCCGACTGCAAGGTCATCCTCTTCTCCGGTCAGGCCGCCACCGCTAACCTCCTCGAAGAGGCTCATCGCAAAGGCCACGATTTCCGCTTGCTGGCCAAGCCCATTCACCCGGAAAAGCTGATCGAGGAACTGACCGTCCATCAGTAGCGGCCATCCCACCCAGGCTGCTCGATTCTTACGTGAGGAGCGGGCCTTCTCCCGCGCGGACTCCGGGATCCCCGTGCTGTCCGGGGGTACAAATCTCGCTGGGTTTTTCCTCGTTTTGAGTGCAGCCATCCCCGTCCTGACACTCCTCTTGTATTCGAGGAGCCGGGTCGCTTAAGAAAGACTGGCCAACATTCCCGCGCTCCCCTAAATCCCCACCCGCCATTGCCGATAGTAGGAGTGCAGGTGTCGCTCCTGCGGCAGGACTCTCTCCGTCTGCGGAGCCGCCGCAGCGCCTCGGCGCCGCCGCGCCCGGTTCGTGCCAGGAGAGACATGCCCAGATCCGCCGGAAAACCAGACAGCTTGGCAGAAAAATTAGAGACGCTGTTTCACCGCCTTGCGCGAGCCTTCGGGGATCGGCCCGGTCGCCCCTCCCGCGTCGATAGAAGCGAAGGCCCGGCGAATCTGCAGTACGCTATCCTCCAACCCCTGACCCCAACCCACCCTTCGTCGTCCGAAAAAAAACGCACAGCCATGCTTCTTGATTGAACTCCGTCAATCAACTCCACTCTTTCCCGGGATTATGAGAATTTCTTAATCCTCAAAGGCCCGTAACGTGCATGTTGTCTGAGTCGTCGCACGTTTTAATCTACGGGCCGCGCTACCCGGCGGCCACAGGAGTGGTGATTGGCTAAGCCCACGGTGGTCGCTCCCACATTTACCGATAACTTCCGCTGCATCGGCTCGGCTTGCGAAGAGAACTGCTGCCGTGGCTGGAGCGTGCCCGTCAACCGCAGCGCGTATGTGAAGCTGCAGACGTTGCCCGCAAGCCCGCTGCGGACCCTGATCGACTCCAGCATCGTGCTCGCTTCCAGCGACAGCGGTACCGAAGGCTTCGGCACGGAAGGATTCGCCAAGATCCGCATGAATGACGCCAACGTATGCCCCATGGTGACGTCGGAGGGCCTCTGCCAGATCCACGCCCAGCTTGGATCGGACTACCTGCCCAACGTGTGCGCCACGTATCCGCGCATCCAACGTTCCCTCGGCGGAGCCGAACAGAACGCGCTGGCGCTCTCCTGCCCCGAAGCGGTGCGGGTCGCCCTGCTGAACCCCATCGCGTGGAAGCAGGCCATTCCCGTACTGCAGACAGCCGGCGACTCCAAGCCGGAGAATCTCTCCTCGTCCTCCGCATGGGCCATTCGCACCGCGGTCCTCGAACTCATCACCAACCGGAACTATCCGCTGTGGCAAAGACTCCTCCTGCTCGGCGTGCTCTGTCAGAAGCTCGACGCGCTCTCGTCCGGATGGCCGCAGTCCGAACTCACGGAATGCCTCCGCACCTTCGACTCTGCGATTGCGACCGGAACATGGCAGCCCGCGCTGGAAGGCTTACCTGTTGATCTATCCAGCCAGGTAGACGCCGTATTGCGCCTCGCCGGCCTGATGCTGCAGAAGTCCAACGTCACTTCGGCCTTCGTGGAGTGCATCAACGCCTTTACCGCAGGCATCGGAAACTCTCCCACCGCCACGCTCGAGACGCTCACCGAGGGCTACCGGGCCGCGCACGATAACTACTTCGCTCCCTTCTTCGCCCGCCACCCGCACATCCTCGAGAACTACCTGATCAATACCATCCTTCGCCTGCAATTTCCCTTCGGCGGCGAAGGCGCCGCGCGAGAAACATCCGCGAGCCGCGAGTTCACCACGCTCCTGGCGCACTTTGCCCTCACCAGGGGTCTGCTGGTGGGCGTCGCCGGCTTTCATCAGGAGAACTTTTCGGCCGACCACCTCGTGCACGCCCTGGCCACATCCAGCAAGCACTTCGATCATCACCCGGAGTTTCCCGCCATGGCCTTCGCGCTCATGGTGGAGCGCCGGCTCGATGGTTTGAATGGAGCGGCCATCCTGGTGAAGAATCAGAGATCGGACAGCCGCGTGGCCCAGACCAATCCGCTCTCCAGCATCTACAACATCCCCCGCACCGCCATGTCGTACTGAATCTCCGGGCGCCCTGCGGTTTCCTAACCAACTCACACTCAAACGTGCGGCCTTGTAACCGTCTGTGTTCTCTCCAGTGCATGGCCAGCGCCTATTGCTTGATAACCGTCCCGTCGCGCAGGCGAATCTCTCCCCATCCGCCGTTGAGAGGGCTCTCGGTGAACGGCGCCTTCGCTGCTTCGCGCTCGTCGATCTCGATTCCCCATCCGGGCTTCTCGCTCACCCATAGATATCCATCCCGCATCTCCGGACAGCCCTGAAAGATGGCCTGCGTCCTCTCGTTGAACGCGGTGTACTCCTGGATTCCGAAGTTGTAGCTCACCAAGTCGAGTGTCGCGTTCGCCATGTGTCCCACAGGGCTCACGTCTCCCGGACCATGCCAGGCCGTCTTCACCCCGAACTGCTCCGCCAGAATTGCAATCTTGCGCGCCGGGCTGAATCCTCCCACCTGCGAGAGATGCACGCGAATGTAGTCGATCAGCCGCTCCGTTAACAGCGGCTGCCATTCATGCGGGTTGTTGAAGAGCTCTCCCATCGCGATCGGCGTCGCGCAGTTCTCACGAATCTGCCGGAAGTACCCCAGGTCCTCCGGCGAGAGCGGATCCTCCAGGAAGAACATCCGGAATGGCTCAGCGGCTTTGCAGAACTGCACCGCCAGGTTGGGCGTCAGGCGTTCATGCATGTCGTGAAGAAGCTCTACCTCCTCCCCCAGTTCGCGGCGGCAGATCTCCAGCAGCTTCAGCGCGCGGCGTGACTGCGCAGCCGGGTCGAACAGCGGCTTGTCATGCAGCGCAGCCGGGCGCCCGCCTTCCTTGCGCTGGGAGCCGTATCCCGCCATCCCTGGCAATCCAACCTGCACCCGCACATGGCGAAATCCCTGGGCCATGAACTTTCGCGCGTTCTCCACCACCTCTTCAAACTCCGCGCCGCTGGCGTGCGTGTAGCAATCCACTGCCTCCCGGCACTTGCCGCCGGCGAGCTGGTACACCGGCATGCCGGCCTGCCGTCCCTTGATGTCCCACAACGCCTGGTCGACGCCGCTGATCGCGTTGTTCAGCACCGGCCCGTTCTTCCAATACGAGCTGTCGTAGCATGTCTGCCAGATGTCTTCGATCCGATCCGTGGTCTTCCCCAGAAGCAGAGGCTTCAGGTAGCGCTCCACTGCGGGCTTCACCAGATCGGCGCGTTGCGTGAAGGTCGCGCATCCGTACCCATAGAGCCCTTCCTGGTCGGTCGTTACCTTCACAACCGTCAGGCGCACGCCCGCGGGTTCGCACTCGATCACGCTGACGTCCTTGATCTTCGGAGAAGGCAAGCCACGCACAGCATGCTGCGCCTGCTCCTCAGCTGCGGCGATGCGGGGCGCGAGCGCCAGAGCTCCCGCGCCGGCAAAAGACTTGAGCAACGTACGTCGTTCCATGGGCGGTATCGGATCCCCTCGTTGGATGATCCTTCGCCGATGCTCGGCAAAGAACAGCCATTCTACGTTGCGTACGAGGTCCACCGCACCCCGCAGGCAATCCCGGCGGGTCGCGTGCGCAAAGTGTCGGTTACGAGAAGAATCTAGACAGCCAGCCGCGACAGGGCAGGGAAGCGATACCGCACCTTGGAGATCGGCGTCCCCGCCACCTCAATGCGCGACAGGTCGCGCGTGCCCACGCCCAGGTGCTCGGCAAGCGCCAGCGTGCTGTCGCACTTCTCGAACGGCGGCGTGCCGCGATCGACCATGGGATCGAATCCCATCACCGCGGTCGCCACCGCATCGGTGGAGACGCAATTCAATCCGGCGATCAGCACCCCCGGATGAATCGCCTGGTTTACCCAGCTCTTGTTCTGATCCGAGCGGTAAGGCAGCTCCCCGGCCGTCATGGTGTAGATCCCGTCGATGATCGCCAGATCGATGGGCCGCGAGGCCACCAGGTCAGCCGTGATGCGCGGAACCCGGAACCCTGGATCCTTCGACTCCGCCACCGGCTGCGGCGCGCTCTTCGGCGGCACACGTGACCCGGAGTGCATGGGCCCCCGGAAGCCAACCGGCACAATCGCTGGCTCATCTTCGGGTGCCTGATCGCTGTAGATGGTCGATGGAGTAATCCCAAAGCAGTTCTTCATGGAAAGGGTTACGCCCGCCGTCGGATGCTCCTTCAGCTTGGCCAGCGAGATAAAGACATCCGTGTCCCGGTACGAGTGATTCAGATCGTAGCCCGCGTACATCAGGCCGCCACCCGGCACCATGAACCGCGCATACTCTTTGCCGCTGCCCAGGAAATTGGTGTTCTCGAACTCCACCCGGGCCGCGGCGCGCGCAAAGTCTTTTGGCTCCCAGCCGGCGGAGATCATGAACTCCTCCAGCGGCTTCGTCCCGGCGGGCGCGCTCTCCAGCAGCCGGATTCTCCTTGCCCCGGCGTTCCCCAGCAGCGACACCAACGCGCCAATCACCTGCGGATGCACCCAGTGCGTCATCTGGTTGGGGAGGCCACTCAGCTTCTCGCTCGGCGGCCCGGTCAGGTTGAGCTTGATGGCCACGGTCTTTCCGTTCACCAGCTTCTGCAGCCCACCCAGTTGATCGAACATAGTCGTGAGCACGTCTGAGACCCGCCGATCGTACTCGGGACATACGCCGATCGCCACGCGGCTCGTTGCGGAGAGCGCCTTGCTCCACAAGGGCTGCGACAGGGTTGCGCCGGCAGCCATTCCAACGGCGCCAAGGAATCTTCTACGGGTGCATCCGAATGTCACGAGTGGTTCGCTCCCTTCACTTGAGAGGATTATCCTCTCCCCCGCACCACGGCGCCAGCCCCTCCGGGTCAGCAATCTCACGCTGCGACTGAGCCGGCGGGTGATTCGAAGCGGAGACTCCAAGAACCCTTTCATCGGCGCGGACCGAGCCTCCCTCTGTCAGTAGCTGACATTGAAACGGGCCCTAAGTGCCCATTCCTGTTCCGCTTACCCGCTTCGGGATGAAGTTTGCGTCATTCGCGGCTCTGTTTGATCTCAGTCAATCTGATGTAAAGATTCGCTTACATACTGTCCATGTGGCTGGTTCCGATTCCCCTGCATCCTTGAAGCCCCAGCCGCAGAGCCCCGCAGATTCTTTTCACTGGAGTCGTAATGGATCCCCAGAATGGTTGGTTGGATGTAGACCTGGAGATTGAAGCTGGTTTGTGGAAGGTAAAACGCGTTCGGGGTCGCCAGGATTTCGGGGGACAAGCCGGCAGCGATGACGGCCAGACCAGCTGCATGTGGGTCGGCACCGCGGTTGGACCGAAGGCGCTCACGCGGGACGAGGCCTTGGAGGTGGTGCAAAAGATCTTTCACCCCGGCCTGCAGCGGCGAAAGGCTATCACCGTTGCGGAATACGTCGAGACGAAATTCGTCCCCGGATATCTGCAATCCAAAAGCGCCTCCACCCGGATGAGCTACCGGTCCATTCTCAAGCACATCATCGATCCCGAAGCCGTGGATCGTATCTTCACCCACCCGGCATCGGGGGAAGCGAAGCGCTTCCGATTCATCCCTGGTTGGCCCTATCTTGGGGAACTGCCTTTTCACGAGGTACGCCCGACTGCCGTGCAGACCCTCGTCGCTGAGGCCATCGAGAGCGGCTATTCGATGCACACCGTCTCGCAGATTCGGAACGCGGTCCGCATGATCTTCTCCTTCGCGGCCAGCGAAGGCGATTTCCATGGCGAGAATCCCGCGCGGCGGCTCGATTGGCCAGGCCTGCGCGGACGATCCTCACTCCGCACCGGCCGGGAACTCCCCAGCGTGCTCGATCCCAACAGAAGAATCGCCTGAACCTCGCGGCGCCTCGCGCCGTTCTCATCAGCGTCTCCTGCGGTTAGGCGCTGCCTCTGGCTGCCGGTTCGCAATCTCTGCGGCTACGTCGGGGAGCAGGGCGGCCGCATCCGCATTGGAATCCTAACTCTGTAGGGTAAGGCTGCCACTTCCGGGTGACACGCAGGCGTTGGTTCTTATGTATACTCCCCCAGAGACTTCCACATTTGCTCAATGGTGTGTTCCAGCGCTGTGTTGTCGTGCGTGCTCGTAGCATTGCTGTTTTTCCAAACTGAAGGGGTTTCGGCATACCCCCGTTGAGGAAAAGCAGAATTGATCACTCGTGGCTGCAAAACAGATCACTGAGCCACCTATAGGCAGTTTTGCCAATGAAGATCAGGCTCCGAAAATATGTGCGGCTGGTTGCAATTCTGCTTGTATATGCGATTTTTTTGCTTGCTTCGAGCAGGACGCAGGCTCAGAGTCTCGCCCCAACGCTAGCGATAACCGCAGATTCGCAAAGCAAGATCTACGGCACGTCCGACCCTGTCTTCACTTATAGCTTTCAGGGGTTCACCAACGGCGACACCGCGACTGTGGTATCGGGCCAGCCCGCCATAACTGCGCCACAGCGCGTGCAGAACCTTTGGCAATTCACGGAGAGTCTGCCGGCATGGCTCTACACTACATGGCAGTTCAGCACCGATGGGAGCACGCAGCAGGCAAACGGAATTCAGCTCTCGCACGTCGCGTCCGCGGGTAATTTTTACAGCAGTATCAGCTCGCCAATGAGCGCCTTTGCAGCGCCGGTGGTCGTTCCCGGCATGCCCTACCTGCTCAGCTTTGATGCGTCTTCAACTCTCAACAGCTACCAGGTGTATTGGCATCGCTATCTGTCCGATGGCAACGCTTACGGCTGGGGACAAGCGGCCATTGGGCCGGCGTTGAGACGGGTAGTGTTTCAGTGTGCAGGAACGGCAAGCGGCGCCCTTGACTGCGGCGGGGACCCCACGGTTCCCATCGGGAGCGGGCCCGATCAAACGGTGGTCTACTGGCTGTTTCTAGGCAAGAACAACGCGCTTAGCAGCGATCCGTCCGCCGCCGGTTTCCAGCAGAGCGTTGCTGCCGATCTCTACGTGGGTGGATTTCAGATGGAACCCGCGGTGAGCGAGAAGCGAGGGATCGTCGCGATGGGCGACAGCCTGACGCAATATGACTGCTCCACCGCCGATCTTCTCAATTGCTCCAGCTGGACCGCTGTGGCCGCCTCGCAACTCAACGTTCCCTTCTATAACCGCGGCTCGTGGGGGCAAACGTGCGCGCAGATTCAGGCTCGCTGGGCCGCGGATGCGTCGCCCATCCTGGCCGCGAACGCAAAGTACGCCATCATCTTCTGCGGGACCAACGATCTTGGCCTGGGTTACTCATCGGCCCAGATCGAGCAGTCGATTGCGGCCATGGCCAGCCTGGCCGCCGCTGACGGAGCAACGCCCGTGTTGGTGACGATAGGCCCCTTTGTCACGACCGTTCCCAACGCGGAATCGAGCCGGCAGGCGGTCAACGCCTGGATCCGGGCCACATACCCTCTGGTGCTCGACTTCGATCACGTCAACGCCGACCCTGCCAATCCCGCGCAGCAGAATCCTGCCTACGTTGGCGACGGCGTTCACCTCAACTTTGCGGGCCGGGTCGCGGAAGGGAACTATGTGGCGCAAGCAATCGCCGGCAATACCAAGGGCTATCCAGGCATCTGGAGCTTCCAGCAACCTGTTCCCTATGAGGCCGTACTCGGTGCCAATCCTTCCAACGGCATGGACTTTCACCCAGGCGCGCAGCGGGAAGTGGGCACCTACATCATTCTCCCGGCGGCTGGCACACTGGCCTCGAGCAAGTATCGGTTCGCCTTCAACACCGCGCGCCTCAACGTTTTCGCCGCGCCGCTCACCGTGTCTGCGAACAACAAGACCATGACCTATGGCGCAGCCCTGCCCGCGCTGGATGGATCGATCAGCGGGGCGTTGCCGTCAGACAGCATCTCCGCAACCTACTCAACCAACGCGACCATCTCCAGCCCTCCCGGGACCTACACGATTACCGCAACGCTCGTCGACCCCGGCCATCGTCTCTCGAACTATACGGTCACCCAGAACTCCGGCACGCTCACGGTCGTCCCGGCCGTCTCCGCCGCTCCCACATTCACGGTGGCGCCCGGCGTCTACGTCTCCACACCGATGGTGGCGATCCTGGACAGCACGCCGGGCGCGGTCATTCGTTACACCACCGACGGCAGCACACCGAATGGGAGTTCCACCATCTACACCGGGCCCTTCTCTGTGGCCAGCTCCGAGACCATCCAGGCCTACGCGACCGCGCCGCCCGGCTATACAGCCAGCTCTGTTGCCTCTGCCTCCTATATCATCGTTCCACTCATTACCGGCCTGTCGCCGGCCTACACGGCGGCCGGAAACTCCGCCATCACTCTCACCGTGAGCGGATCGGGATTCAATCCGGGCTCGACAGTGCGGTGGGGCCAGACCGCGTTGGCGACTCAATTCGTGAGTCCGGCAAGCCTCTCCGCGAAGGTTCCCGGCTCTGTCGTTGCGAACGCCGGCCTCTCGGCGATCACGGTACAAGACGGCGTGAGTAAATCGAACGCGTTTCAGTTTGAGATCGACTCCGGCAGCGGCTCAACCTATGCTCCAGCGTTTACGCCCTCGACCATGACGGTAACTCCAGGAGCCGCGGCAACCTATCGGGTAACTCTGCCTTCCACCGCAACCGGTGCCTCCGCCAACTGTCTCAACCTGCCCGCCAACGCCACCTGTGCTTACTCGTATGCCACCGGTACGCTTACCATTGCGACCTCTCCCTCAACGGTGGCGGGCAGCTACAGCATCGTGGTCGTCTTCACCGAGACCGTGCCGGCGTCCACAAGCGCGTGGATCGTGATCCCGCTTCTGCTGGTTCCCGTATCGAGATCGCGCAAGCGGTGCAGAATGCGATCGCCGGCCATCGTGATCGCGGCTGCCTTGCTCGCCGGGCTCGGCGCACTGAGCGCGTGCGGCGGCAACACCCCTGCGACTCCGCCCAGGCCCGGCCAGCAGGTGACGGCCTCCGCGGTCGTGGTTCTCAACGTCCAATAGCCCCTTTCCAGGCGCCCGCCCACACAGCAGGTGGAAAAATCCAGCTCGTTCATCACGCGACTCTTGACATAACTGAACTAAACCGTTCAGTATTGTTTGCGGAGGTCTCCACTCCATGATCCACGTCCAGAACCTGGTTAAAACATTCGGCAGCTTTACTGCTGTAAACGATGTCTCGTTCCACGTGCCTGCCGGCGAAATCTTTGCTTTCCTGGGGCCGAACGGCGCCGGCAAAACTACCACCATCAAGATGCTCACCACTCTGCTGCGTCCCACCAGCGGCGCCATCCAGCTTGACGGCCTCGATCCCCAGACGCATCAGAATGAAGTTCGCAAACGCTTCGGCATCGTCTTCCAGGACCCCAGCCTCGACGGCGACCTCACGGCCTGGGAGAACATGCAGATTCACGCCGTGCTCTACCACGTTCCCCACAAGACCGCCCGCGTTCGCTCCGAAGAACTCCTCAAGCTCTTCGAGCTCTGGGAGCGCCGCAACGAGCAGGTCAAGAAGTTCTCCGGCGGCATGAAGCGGCGTCTTGAAATCGCCCGCGGTTTCCTGCATACGCCGCGCATCCTGTTTCTCGACGAGCCGACGCTCGGCCTCGATCCACAGAGCCGCAACCAGCTCTGGGCCCACGTCAAGCGCGTCAACGAAGCGGAAAAGGTCACCGTCATGCTCACCACTCATTACATGGACGAGGCCGATCGCGTTGCCCATCGCGTCGGCGTCATCGACCACGGCAAGCTCGTCGCCCAGGGCACGCCCCGCGAAATCAAAGACCAGACCGGGACCGAGTCTCTCGAAGACGCATTTCTCAAACTCACCGGCTCATCCATTCGCGACGAATCCGCAGGATCCGCCGACATGATGCGCCAGTTCGCCAAAATGTGGGGAGGCAACAGACGATGAACGCCATCTACGCCCTCTGGCTTCGCTCGCTCAAGCTCTACGTCCGCTCCCGCGCGCAGATTATCGCCTCGCTCGGCCAGCCCATGCTCTACCTGCTGGTCCTCGGCTTCGGCCTTGGACCCGTGTTTCAGCGCGCCGGCAACGGCAACTACCTGCAGTTCATCGCTCCCGGCATCATCGGCATGTCGGTGCTCTTCACCTCGGTCTTCTCCGGTCTCGGCATTCTCTGGGATCGCCAGTTCGGCTTCCTGAAAGAGACGCTCGTCGCCCCCGTCTCCCGCCTCCAGATCATGATCGGACGCACCCTCGGCGGCGCCACGATCGCCGTGGCCCAGGGCCTCATGGTCATGATTATCTGCCTCATCGCCGGATTCCGTCCGCCCAATCTGCTCTCCATCCCCATCGCCATCGGCTTCATGGTGCTCATCGCCATCCTGTTCTCCGCGCTCGGCGTCGCCATCGGCTCCAGCCTCCAGGACATGCAGGGCTTTCAGCTCATCATGAACTTCATGGTGCTCCCCATCTACTTCCTCTCCGGCGCGCTCTTCCCGCTCAAGGGGCTCAACGTCATCCTCAAGTGGGTGACCCGCATCGACCCGCTGGCCTATGGCATCGATGGCATGCGCAACGTCTTCGGCAGCGCCAACGCCGCCTTCAACCCCAGCCTCGATCTCCTCGTTCTGGTCGTCGTCGGCATCGTCCTGCTGATCGTCGGCGCCCGCCAGTTCGCCAAAATCGAAATCTGATCACTGTTCACTGTTCACTGACGATGGTTCGACCGCGCAGTCTTGAAGCTCACGAAAAGGTTATCCATGCCGCGCTCTCCCTCTTCGGCGAGCGTGGCATTGAAGCCACCTCCATGGACGCGATCGCCCGCGCCTCCGGCGTCTCCAAGGCCACCATCTACAACCACTGGTCCGACAAGGAGGCACTCCTCCTCGAAGTCATGCTCTACGTCAACGGCCTCAACAAGGAGCCGGAAGACGTCGATACCGGTGACCTCGAGCGCGACCTAGCCACCATCCTCAGCCGCAGGCCTCCGGGCGAATTCGCCGAAGCCCGCGATCGCATGATGCCCACCCTCATCGCCTACTCCGCCGTGCATCCCGAGTTCGGCTCCCTCTGGCGCCGTCGCGTCATGGAACCTCCGCAGCGCTGCCTCAAGCAGGTCCTGCGCCGCGGCATCGATCGCGGCCAGCTCTCCCCCGATCTCGACCTCGAACTCGCCATGGCCCTGCTCCTCGGCCCCATGCTCTTCACCCACGTCTTCAGCAAAAGCCGGCAGCAGCCCGGGCGCGACATTGGACCCGAGACTGCCGCCGCCTTCACCCGCGCGCACGCGATCCGCAAAGCCGTCGCCGTCTCCAAACACCTGGAGTCGCTTAAATCCCGCCGGTCCTAGAGCCACCCCGCCCGCCCGCTTCACTGCTTCGCAACAGGTTCATGATGCTCGTAGCCGGCCGCGCCGCCCGAAGCTCCCCCCCCATGAACCGCATATATGGATCAATGTGGCGAAAGAAATGCTTGTACCCCGCGCACAGGTAGTTCAGCCCAGGCTCGCCCTCCGGCGTGCGCGCGAACCGGTGCTTCGGACACTCCCCATTGCACGCAAAACGCACCTCGCACGCGCGGCACATCCCCGGCAGCGTCTCCGCCTTGTCCTGCCCAAACTGATGCTGCCGCATCGACCCAGCCAATGCGGCCAGCGAGGTCTCGCGCAAATTGCCCAGCCGGTGCTCGGGATACACAAAGTGATCGCACGAGTACACATCGCCGTTATGCTCCATGGCCAGAGCCCCGCCGCAGGTGGGACGAAACACGCATAAGCTCTGCTCCAGCCCGAGCCAGCTTTCGAGCGCCACCTCGAACTGCTGCACGTACACGCGCCCCACGTCGTTCCGCACCCACTCATCGAAGATGCGCGTCAGGAAGAGCCCATACTGCAGCGGCTGAACCGACCAATCGGTAACGCCGCCGTCCTCCCCACACCCCGGCTCGATCAGCACAAGCCCATCCCTGCCCGGATTCGCAGCCGCTCGCTCTACCACCGGGATCAACTGCAGAAACCCGCTGCCAATCTCCTTCAGGAACCCGTACACCTCCAGCGGAGACTCCGCGTTGTATCGATTCACCACGGTCAGGGTATTGAAGGCCACGCCATGTTCCTTCAGCGTCTCCAATCCCCGCAGGACGCGGTCGAACGTGGGAGCCTGTCCCTTGTCCACCCGCAACCGGTCGTGCAGTTGCCGCGGCCCGTCGATCGAGATGCCCACCAGGAATCGCTCCTCGGCCAGAAACGCACCCCACGCGTCGTCAAGCAGTGTCCCATTCGTCTGCAGCGCGTTGTGAATCACCTTGCCGCCGGCATATCTCTTTTCCAGAGCCACCACCGTGCGAAAGAACTCGACGCCAAGCAGCGTCGGCTCACCCCCCTGCCACGCAAAGTGCACCTCATCCCCTGGCTGCGCCGCAATGTACTCGCGCACATAGCGCTCCAGCAACTCCTCCGGCATCGCCCATTGCTGAGTGCCCGGATACAGCCTCTCCTTCTCCAGATAAAAACAGTAGGCGCAGTCCAGGTTGCACAGCGGCCCAATGGGCTTGGTCATGATGTGAAATCCGCCCATTCCCTCGCACGCTCCAGGAATCCGATCATATCCGTTCCGCCTGCCTATCCTGCCCCCGCAAGTTCCCGCGCAAAAAAAAGGGTGCGACGCTCTTGCCGTCGCACCCTGCAGTCTTGCCGCAATCCAGCTAGAAGCTGAACTTGCCTCCGAATTGAAGCACGCGCGGATCCCACGTACTGGTGGCCTTGCCGAACGTGCTGCTTCCAAAGTTGGGTCCGATGCCGTTGAACTCCGTGTGATTGAACGTGTTGAACGACTCGGCGCGGAACTCGAATCCCATCGCCTCGCGGATCTTGAACGTCTTGTACAGCGAGGTGTCGAAGTTCGTGCGGCCCGGCCCCAGCGCAATGTCCTTGCGGGCATTGCCGAAGCCGAGATTCGGTCCACCCTCCCACGACGGGGTCGGAGCAGAGAAGACCGACGTATCGAACCACTGCTTGGGGTTCTTGATCGACCGGGGACGCGCGCTGACATCCGGACGATTGCCGTAGTCGCCGCCCAGTCCCACCGGATCGTAGTTCAACGAGAGGCCCGGGCCCTGGTTCGCGATGATGGTGCCCGACTCCGCCGTGACCACGCCCGCAATCTGCCATCCTCCCAGCAACGAGCCGGTAATCCCGGTTGCGTGCGCCAGGATGGGCAGCGCGTACACATAGTTCGCGTTGAGGATATGGCGGCGGTCGAGCGCGCCCGATCCCCGGTCGTACTTCAGGTTGAACGGATTGCTCACCTGGTTCAGGTCGTATGACGTGATGTCGATCTCATGCGACCAGGTGTAGTCGATCTCGCCCGTCAGCCCATGCTTGCTCTGCGCGCGGAGGCCGGTCTGGAATCCGTTGTAGTTCCCGTTCGTGCTGTTCTCCTCCTGGTTGATCGTTCCGAATCCCTGGTACGTGCGGTAGAAGTTCGGGTTGGCGAGGTTCATACCGCCAGGATTCGTGCCGCTTTTGTTGGTCGGATCGCCCGCATTGGCGCGCACGCTTAGAGGCGTGTTCAGCGGGAAGTTGTTGATGCGCCGCTCAATGTTCTGGTTCCACGCGGTGTTGCCCACGTACTGCATCACCCAGATCACTGAAGGCGCCAGCTGTTGCTGATAGCCCAGGCTGTACTGCGCAACCGCCGGAGCAGGATAGTACTCCGCCAGGTTGAACAGCCCGTTCGCCGGGAAGAAGGGAAGCGCCGCGGTGCTGCCCGTAACCCAACTGGTGTGAGGATCGGAGAAGTACACGTTGGACGCGGTCGGGTTATACGCAAACGGAGGCGTCGTGGCCGCGTTGTAAATGTCGTTCCCCTGCATGCGCTCGTAGAACGTTCCCGCTCCGCCGCGCAGCACGCTGGTGCCGTTTCCGCGCAGATCCCACGAGAATCCGATACGCGGTTGCCAGGTGAAGTAGTCGTTCTTGACCAGCCCTCGTGGCGTTCCGTTGCGATTGGCCAGTTGCACTCCGTTCAGGTAAAAGGGCGTGCCATTCACCGTCCCGAAGCCCGGTCCGGTGGAATCCACCGCGCCGGTCATATCCTGCTCCGTGCAGGTCCCCGCCGGGGCAGGTGCCTTGCACACCCAGCTCGGCGCCGCGGCAGGGTCGTATGCCGCCGGGTTGAAGTTGGCCACCGCGTTGCTCCGCTCCCATGCATGCGGCAGCGCATCATAGCGGAATCCAAGCTGCAGGCTCAGGTTCCGCTTCACGTGCCAGTTGTCGCTCGCCCAGAACGAAGGCGTCTGGTTCACGTAGTGGCGCGTGGGCAGTGACTGGAACTCCGAGTAGCTCCCCGCCACTCCCATCAGCATGTCCATCATGCCGTCGTTCGAAAGCGCGTTGAAGCTGAAGTTGCCCTCAGGATCGCCAAACAGCTGCTGGTTCTTCGTGTAGCGGTTGTAGCTGAATCCGAACTTGAAGGCGTGCACGCCCCGCGTCCAGGAGACGTCCACGCGCGGTTCGTAGTCCTGCGCCGCGTTGTGCCAGGGCGCCGAGCCCAGGTCCTCTGACGTGAAGTACGGAGCCCCAAACCCGCCGATACCGGGCAGCGACTTGGAACCATTGTTGAAGAACTTGCTTACCGTCCAGCCGTTGGGAAGCATGGAGTTGGCGCTGTTGGTGATGTTGATGGTGTTGCCGTCATAGTTCATGCTCGCTTCCACCAGCAGGCTCGGGCTGATGGTTGCGCTCAGCTTGATCGCGGCCGTGTTCGCCGGGTTCGAGAGCGTGCTGGTCACCGTGTTGTAGCTGTAGCCCAGCCATCCCAGCATCGGAGCCGCCGAGCCCTGCGATACCGCGTTGTGCTCGTAGTGGCCCATCAGCTGGAGCTTGGAGTTGATCTGGTGATCGATGCGGGCAATGTCGTCCCGCACGTAAATCGGCGTCTCCGCCTGCGACACCACCTGGTCGTTGGAGTTGCTGGGATGCGGAATCACTCCCGACGCGAAGTAGCGCAGCGCGTTTGCGTCGAACAGGGCCGCGGGAATGGTGTTGTTGGGAAACGGCTGCCCCGGCGTCAACCCGAGCGAAGCAAGCTTGGCGTTGAATGCCGGATCCTGCACCTGGGGCACAATCAGCGGCTTGCTATCGCCGGCAAATGCCGGTCGCACATAGTGCAGATCCTGCCCCGCCGTCGGAAAGTCCGCCGCCGGAAGCGTGTTCACCAGCGTCGGCGTGCTCCCCTGGATCAGGCGTCGCCACTCCTCGTTCCAGAAGAAAAACGTCTTGCGCGGATGCTGGAAGGGAAGCAGCGGACCGCCGAGATTGCCGCCGAAGATGTTGTAGTTCAATTTCTGCCGCGGCGTGATCTTGTCGCCCGGCGCCACGTTCTTGTTGAACCAGTTGTTGGCGTCGAACAGCGTGTTGCGGTTGAACTCCCACAGGCTGCCCGCGTACTTCTGGCCGCCGCTCTTGAACGCCAGCGTGATGGTCGCGCCCGAGGAGATGCCGTACTCCGGCGGATAATTGCTCGCCAGCGTCTGGAACTCCGCAATCGCATCCTGCGAAGGCATGATGTCCATGCCGCCCGCTCCGCCGCGATCGTCCGCCTCCGACCCGTCGATCAGCCAGATGTTATGGCTCTGCCGCAGCCCGTTCACGCTGATCGTGAAGTTCGCTGCCACAGAGGTTGGCGTATTGTTGTCCGGCAGAGCCGAGCTCACGCCCATGCCCAGCGCCGCCAGCGCGGCGAAGTTCCGGTTCTCCGTCGCAATATGCGTAATCTGCTCGGAACTCACCAGCGTGCTCACCACGTTGGAATCGGTCTGTACGGTCAGCGCGTCCGCCTGCACCGTTACCGTCTCCGCGGCTGCGCCCACCTTCATCGGCACGTCCACGCGGAGTGTGCGCGACACATTCAGGACGATGCCCTTCGAGGTGTAGCTCTGGAATCCTGCTGCGGTCGCCTGCAGCGTGTAGCTGCCTACGTTCAGGTTAGGGAATCGAAACAGGCCCGCGCTGTCTGTCGTCGCGGTTCGATTCGTACCGGTGCTCTCCTCCGTGAGGGTTACCTGGCTGCCCGCAATCGCGTTGCCGGCGGGATCCGTCACAATGCCGTTGATCTCAGAATTTTGCTGGGAATACAGCGGTAGGAAGGTCGACAGCACAAGTGCGCAGAGCAGAAGCCATCTGCACTTGGGGAATTGCATGATTTGTGCCTCCAAAAGGTGAATCGTGCTTTCTGTCGTGGACTACAGCCGGGATCGCCCGGCCGAACCGGGGCTCCTGGACTTCGAGGGGGAACAGGCGTAGCTCTGGCTACAGGTGCCGTAGCACGTCCCTCTCGGCGAATGAACCCAGGAAAAGCGATTTACCTAACTGTTTTTATGATGACGAGCGCCGGAATTTTTCCCGACCTTTCTTAGAGGTGAGTACTGCCGAAAGCGTTGCCTCCCCCGCGCAGAACCGCCGTTCGCAACGCCTCCCGTCGCGGTTGTGAGCGTGCCGCGGAGCTTCACCTGAAGCCCTTGCCGGCTGATACAGTTGAGTCGTGACCACCACGCTTCTGCTGATCACCCTCCTCGTCAAGCTGGGAGTGGCCGCGGCAGTGGCCAGCGCGCTCGCGCGTTCGCGCACGTTTCAGCGGCTCTTGTTCGCCGAACGTAGAGGTCCGCCGCAAACCATCGCGCTCCTGGCCTTCTTCCTCGTTCCCCTTACCCTTGGCGTCTGGGTGCGCACCACCGTCCCCAACTTCCTCGCCGCCGACATCTCCTTTGAAACCGTCATGCTTCTTGGGCTCCTCATCGGCCCCGGCTCTGCCATCCTTGGCGGAACTGTGCTCTCCCTCCCCGCCCTCGTTCACCACGAGTACCTCGCTCTCCCCTTCTATGCCACCTTGGGGTTGGCCGCCGGCGTGCTCGGCTGGGTCGTCGAGCGCGAAGAAATCTGGGAGTTCACCCCCTTCGTCGACCTCAGCCTCTATCGCTGGATCCGCCGCAACCTGCGCAAGCCCCGCATCGATCGCCAGTTCCTCATGTTGTTCCTCATCGTGGTGCTCGAAATCGCGCGGGAATGGATATCAAGCGCTTATCCCAACCGCCTCTTCGCCCTCCACGCCGCCTCCTGGGGACTCCGCATCCTCGTCTGGCTCTCCCCGGCCGTCACCGTCGGCGTTGCTCTCAAGGTCTGGAACGCCCTCCGCCTCGAGTTGAAGCTCGAGGAACAGCGCCGCCTCCTCCTCGAGGCCCGCCTCGATGCCCTGCAGCGGCAGATCAATCCCCACTTCCTCTTCAACACCCTCAACTCCATCGCCTCCCTCGTGCGCACCAAGCCCGAGCTCGCGCGCGAGATGACCGTCAAACTCGCCAACATCCTCCGCGCCCTTCTCCGCGATCACGACAGCCACGTTCCCCTCAGTCAGGAACTCAAGTTCACCGACGATTACCTCGACATCGAAGTCGTGCGCTTCGGCCCCGAAAAGCTTCGCGTCGAAAAAGACATCGACCCCCAGACCATGGAGGTCCTCGTCCCCAGCATCCTTCTGCAGCCGCTCATCGAAAACAGCATCAAGCACGGCCTCGAGCCGCGCATTCACGGCGGCACCGTCACCGTGCGCAGCCGCATGCAGGGAAACCGCGTCCTCATCGAAGTCGCCGATGACGGCGTGGGCATCCAGGGACGGCAGGGAAGCAAGCTCCCCCGCACCGGCAACGGCGTCGGCATGAACAACGTCCGCGAGCGCCTCGACGTCCTCTACGGCCGCGATGCCCGCTTCACCGTCGTCAGCAATCCCGGACGCGGTACCCTGGTCTCCATCGAAATTCCCGCCAAGCTGCTCCGAGGTCAAGAATGACGACGCAATCCCATACCCCCGCTTCCACCGTGCACTTTGAAAAGATCGGCCAGATCGCCCTCACCGTCTCCGATCTCGCCCGCGCAAAAGACTTCTACCAGAACACCCTCGGCATGCGCTTCTCGTTCGAGACTGGCCCCCTGGCCTTCTTTCAGTGCGGCGACATCCGCCTCATGATCAGCGCCGGCGATGGCGCCCAGCCCGGCGGCGGCATCATCCTCTATTTCAAAGTCGAGGACATCCTCGCCGTCTACGACACCCTCCGCGCTCGCGGCGTCTCCTTCGTCGATACCCCGCACCTCATCGCCAAAATGCCCGATCACGACCTTTGGATGGTCTTCCTCAAGGACCCCGACGGCAACGTCCTCGGCGTCATGTGCGAACGGCCCCGCGTGTGACCCCTCCAGCCATTCCATCCGCGAACCGGTAACTTCCCGGTAAACCCGCCCCCGCGTCTTCAACAGCCTTTCGCTGTATCCTCTAGAACATGGTTCGCTTCACCGTGCTGGCATCGGGGTCCAAGGGAAACAGCACGGTTGTCTCCGGCGGGCACACCACCATCCTCGTCGACGCCGGCTTGAGCTGCCGCGAGCTCTTCAAGCGCATGAAGTCCGCCGGCGAAGATCCCGCAAAACTCGACGCCATCATCATCACCCACGAGCACCTCGACCACATCAACGGCCTGGCCGTCACTGCCCGCAAGCTCGGCATCCCCGTCTACTTCACTGAGGCCACCCATCGCGCCTGGACCCGCTGGATCACCCCCCGCCGCCAGATGACCTACGCCCAGTGGCTGGAAAACTGCCGCCGCGAAACCGCCGCCCGCCAGGCCGAAACCGCCCCACCCTCCGAACCAGCCATCCCGCTCGCCGCGGACTGCTCCTGCGACGAGCCCGACGACTTCGACCTCGCCGACTCCGCGCAGCCGTCCACCGATGCCCAGAAGCCCGACGAGCCCAAGCCCGAACCCTCCTGGCTCCCCTCCGTCCAGTACTTCCAGCCCGGCCGGCCCTTCCAGATCGGCGACATCTCCGTCAGCCCCTTCACCATCCCGCACGACGCCGTCGATCCGGTCGGCTTCGTCTTCCATGCCGAAGGCGTCCGCATGGCCCTGGCCACCGACCTCGGTTACGTCCCCCCCAACGTCAAAGCCCAGCTCAAGGGCGTCGACGTCCTCATGCTCGAGTCCAACCACGACCTCGAGATGCTCCGCGATGGCCCCTATCCCTGGCAGGTCAAGCAGCGCGTCCTCTCCCGCGTCGGCCACCTCTCTAACCACGCCACCGCCGAGTTCCTGGAGACCAGCTACGACGGCCAGGCCACCTACGTCATCCTCGGACACCTCTCCGAGAGCAATAACCTCCCCGAACTCGCCCGCGTCTCCGCCGAACGCGCCCTCAGCGGCCGGGCCAGCCTGTTGGCGAACCGGTTACTCCTTGCGGATCAACACCAGCCCCTCCCCCCTATCTCGTTTTGATTTAAACGGGTTATAATGAGAAATCGGGGGATTTTGCGGCAAAACCGGATTCTGCCGGCCCCTAGCTCGATGCAATCACCTGCGATCTTTCGGTGACCCTCCGGTCAGTCGCGGCATCCAAGGTTTGTTTCCCGGCTGCGTAAAACTGGGGTCGATCAGGCCGGAATTTCCTCAACCCTGGAAGTGAGCGTCACACATGGCTAAAACCCGATGCAACGATCACGTAGTCGGCGCGATCCTCGCAAGCTGGCGATATGACATCACCGGGATATCGCCCGAGATGAGCCGAGACTACGAAAACCACTTCGCCGAGTGCTCCCACTGCCGCGGCCGCCAGAAGTTCCATCGCGGCCTTGACGTCACTCTCGCGGTGCTCACGTCCCTTGCCGTCCTCTTCTTCCTCTTCGCCCTCGCCGTCGTGCAGCACATCAAGCCCCTCGAGCACGTCGCCTTCGTCGTGCTGGGCCTCGATATCTCCGACATGTACCACATGCTCCTTTCGGCAGGCTTCGCCGGGCTCCTCTTTTCCATCGCTGCCCTGGCCCTGGTGCTCACCGCCACCCCCGCTCCGTCTTACCTGAGCGATCTGGCCGCCGAGCGCCGCAAGGTCATTGAAGAGCATCTGCCCGCCGCCATCCGCTCTATGCGCTCCCGCTAAGCCCCCCCCCCCCCCCCCCGTTCAAAAAGCGCATCCTCCGGGATGCGCTTTTTGCTGCCCGCCCCGGCAACTCTCGCCCCGCCTCCGGGTTCCTCCCAGTAACCCTCAGCCGCCGCGCTCCCACGGAATCGCGTCCGGCCCTGGGAACCGCCATCTCCGGGAAGCGTACTCATGCACATGAAAGCAATGCTGTGGACTGCGGTCTTCCTGGCCCCGCTCGCCGCCGGGTCATCCGCACTCGGCTCTCCCCTGGCTCCCCCGCCCGCGCAGTCCGCCCCACCCCCCTCGCAGTCTTCCCCGGACACTGCCGACTCCATCATGGCCCGCGTCGCCGCCAACCAGGACGCCTCCGAGGCCGAGCGCGCCCACTACGTCTACGTGCAGCACACCAAAATGGCCTCCCGCAAAGGCAAGACCGTCCAATGCGAGGAACTCACCGACTACCGCATCACCCCCTCCTCGGACGGCTCGCACGATGAACTGCTCAAACTCGACGGCCGCCTTCGCGTCAAAGGCAAGTACGTCCCCTACAACACCCTTGCCCCCTCGGACGACACCAATCAGCCGAAGAAAGACCCCAAATCCCCCGATCCCCAACCCGCGCCGCAGGACCAGTCCAAGGCCCAGAATCAGTCCGCGCCCACCCCGAAAGATCCGCCCTCCGCCGACGGCCAGTCCGATGCCCTGACGGTCAACATCGGCGAGGAGGGACTCGACCGCGACCTGGTCGAAAACATGCGCAAGAACCTCATGCACGACAAGTCCAAGGACGGCATCAACGCCCACCTCTTCCCCCTCACCTCCAAGGAGCAGCAGACCTACGCCTACACGCTCCTAGGCCGCGAGCGCCTGAACGGCCGCGACGTCTTCCACATTGCTTTCCGCCCTCGCGACAAGAACGACTTTGGCTGGAAGGGCGAGGCCTACATCGACACCCAGGCCTACCAACCCGTCCTCGTCTCCACGGCCATGGCGCGCAAGATCCCCTTCGCCGTGCGCACCCTGCTCGGCACCAACGTCCCGGGGCTCGGCTTCACCGTCGTCTACGCGCCCCAGCCCGACGGCGTCTGGTTCCCCGTCTCCTTCTCCACCGAGTTCAAGATTCACGTGCTCTACTTCTTCCACCGCGACATCGTTCTCGACGCCCAGAACCGCCAGTTCGAGAAGACCCACGTCACCTCCCGCGTCCTCGAAGGCGTCACCGAAGCTCCGCAACCCTGATCCCTCCGCCGGCTCCACCCGGCACCATCTCCCGCCCTCCGCGCGCTGACGAACATCACCCCGCGGCCTCGCTCGGGAATGGTATCCTTGCCCGCGTCATTTCAGAACAGGGGGAGAATCGCGTGAGACAAGGCATCGTCATGGCGCTCGGAGCACTCTTGCTCCTGGCCGGCTGTGGAACCGCGGGAGACAAAGGCATTCCCGTCGAACCCAAGTGGAAGGGCGCGCCCTACCACATCGCCTTCGACACGGGTGCGTCCAAGCCCAGCCCCGCCGGCATCACCATCCCGCCCGTCAAGTTCACCGCCAACCCCGAGGCCCTCGAGACAAGAGCCCTCCTGGTCATGCGCTTCGGCATCCCCGGAGCCTCCGGTGAAGAGCCCGCCATGCACCGCATGATCGGCGCGCCCGTGGACATCAAGGGAGCCGATGGCACCCTTCCCGCCGACTACATGGAACGCGCCAGCAAGGGGCTCGCCGACTACCTCGGCGCCTATTGCGTCAAGGGCAAGGTCAACGTCTCCGTGGCCCTCGCCCGCTCCTCCCTCAACCCCCAGGCCGGAGACGGCGAAGTCGACGCCAAGCGCCTCTCCGACTGGCTCCCTATCGATCTCGTCTTCAAGAACCCGCACCCCCATCCCAAGTGCTGATCCGTCAAGAAGCACAAAGGCGAGGCCGCAGCGCCTCGCCTTTGTCTTGATCCCATCTTGCTTTCTTTCCACCTGAACGAGTGCGTTCGGCCTGACCTTCCTCAGCGAGCAATCGGCACGCGCAGATCCCCGCCCGTCATCTGCTTCGGCTCCTGCAGCTGCAGAATCGCCAGCAGGGTCGGGCTGATATCCCGCAGCGATCCGTCATTCCGCAGCCGGAAGTGCTCCGCCTCCTCGCTGATGTACACAAACGGCACCGGGTTCGTTGTGTGCGCGGTGTGCGGCCCCCCGGTCACCGGGTCCACCATCATCTCCGCGTTCCCGTGGTCGGCTGTGATCAGCCACGATCCGTTGCGCTCCTTCACCGCCTTGTAGATCCGCCCCAGTTGCGCGTCCACCGCCTCAATCGCCTTAATGGTCGGCTCGAGCTTGCCGGAGTGCCCCACCATGTCGGCATTCGCAAAGTTCGCCACAATCAGGTCGAAGGCCGTGTCCTCCACCGCCTTCACAATCGTGTCCCCGATCGCCTCCGCCTTCATCTCCGGCGCCAGGTCATACGTGGCCACCTTGAGAGAGGGAATCAAACTCCGGTCCTCGCCGGGGAAGGGAACCTCGATGCCCCCGTTGAAGAAGTACGTCACATGCGCAAACTTCTCCGTCTCCGCCACCCGCAGGTTGCGCAACTGGTGCCCGGCCAGGATGTTCGCCAGAATGTTGTCCATCGACTCCGGCAAAATCACCAGCGGCAGCTCGTACAGCTTGTCGTACTGCGTCATGCACACGTAGTGCAGGTTCTTGGGAATCTCCCGCCGCGGAATAATCTCGTCCAGCGACTCCCACGCGTCCAGGTCCCGTCCGCCGTTCTTGTTGAGGCCGCTCTCCCGCGTCAGCACTCGCGTAATCTGCCGCGCCCGGTCGGCGCGGAAGTTGAAGTTGAGGCACACGTCCTCATCGCGAATTTGCCCCACTGGCTTGCCTGCTCCGTCCACCACCACAAACGGCACCAGGAACTCGTCGGTGACGTCGTTGTTGTAGCTCTCCTTGATGCGCGCCACCGGGTCGGCCGACGAGCCGCCCTCCGCCTTCCCCGTCACCATCGCGTCGTAGGCCTTCCGCTCCCGCTCCCAGCGCTTGTCGCGGTCCATCGCGTAGTACCGACCGTTGATCGACGCGATCTTCCCCACGCCGTACTCACGCATCTTCTGCTCGAGCGCGGCAATGTAGCCGGCGCCCGACGTCGGTCCCGTGTCGCGCCCGTCCATGAACGCGTGCACAAACACCCGCTCCAGCTTGTACTCCCGCGCCGCCCGCAGCAGCGCATACAGATGCTCCTGGTGCGAGTGCACTCCGCCATCCGACACCAGCCCGAAGAGGTGCAGCTGCCGCCCTCCCTCCCGCGCCCGCTTCATCGCCTGCGCAATCGCCGGGTTGGTCGAGAACTGTCCCGTCGCGATCAGCTCGTCGATGCGCGTGATATCCATGTGCACGATCCGCCCCGCGCCGATGTTCAGGTGTCCCACCTCGCTGTTCCCCATCTGCCCGTCCGGAAGCCCCACAAAATGCTCCGAGGCCCGGATCAGTGTGTTGGGAAACTCGCGCAGCAGCTTGTCGTAGCTGGGCTTGCGGGCAAGGGCGATGGCATTGTTGGAGGTTTCGGCGCGATAGCCCCATCCGTCAAGGATGGTCAGGACAAGAGGACGCTTAGACACGAAGACGATACCTCATCATTGGAATAGTCCTCTTCAGGATAAATGTCTCCGCAGGGCTTGCTTTTCCCCCCGTTCCCGCACGACCGCGGGTGCCCCGTTCTACGCGGATTGGCAAATCCGCGTAGGGCGGGACAGCACGACCGTTCCCCGACCCCATCCAGCGATCACCCCAGTCCCTCTCAACCGTCTCTATACTGCTTCCTTAAGCCAGGCCAAGGTGCAAGAACCCATGTCTCCCCAGACCCATGCCACCAGCAGTCCGGAGCACCGAACCCATGACAAGCGCGGCGCGCCTTCTCGCAAATCTACCCAGGTGCCTCCTCGGCGCCCTGTTATGCTGCGCAGCCTGCTCCCATCCCAAGATCGCCAGGGAACCCGGCTTCCGCCTTCTGGAAAACGGCGACGCCCCCATGCTGGTGCCTGCCGACACTCCAACCTCCAATCCAGGCGACTTCCAGACAACCACCCTCGTCCTCCCGGGCAGCTCCGCCGCCGCTCGGAACCCCGCTAATCCGCCGTGCAGCATCGACGGTGAAGTCTTCTCTCTCCGTCCCGCCTCGCCTCCGGATAAGCGCTCCTGGATCATTCGGAGCCCCAGCATCTCCGGCTGGGACGCCCTTGCCGGCAGATTCGAGATGAGTGCGCAGTGGAAGAGCTTCACCCGCGCCCTCGATCGACTGCCGGAAGACGCCTGTTTCCCGGCGGGTCTCACTACCCTGGAGATGCGCGTGGCCGTCGCGCAAAGAATTCCCCTGCCCACCAACCAGGTGGCCCTCTTCCTCTACTCGGACCAGGGAACAGGATTTGCCGACCTCTCGCCGGGGATGGAGATCAGGCTCCAGCGGTTCCTGCCTCCCGCCGGGTCCTCCGGCGCGAACTCCGAGGGCCCGCGTCAGATATGGGTCGCAGGCTATGAGGTCGTCCCACGTCCAGGCAAAGGCGTTGGGCTGAAACTCGCGCGCAGGCCCCGGCACAACGCCGCCCCGGACGCAGGAGCGGAAGCCGGCGAGCTCCTGTCGCTCGCGCAGCGTTTCGGGCAGACGCCGGTCTTGCGCCTCTTTCTGGAAGGGGTCTACGGGACCGGAAAGGTCTCCCACGGCATTCTCATCGGCGCATCCACCCAGACACAGATCGACGCGCTTACCCAGCTCATCCATCAAAGCGATCCGGCCCGCTGCCTGAATTCCCAGGGCACCGTCTGCATGGAGTTTCCTCTCGGCGCGGTCAGCCTCTCCTCCAGCATCTTCATTAATGGGCGCCAGACCCCCTGCCTCTTCGGGGAGTCGCTCGCCGCTCTTCTGAGAGACCGCCCCCAGCCGGAGCAGACCACCATCTTTCAGTCGCTTCAGGTCCTCCGTCGCGTCCAGCCCGGCCGCTATGCCGCCATCGACTTCCCACGCACCCTCGAAGGCGCGGCGCAACTGGTCCTCCTCCCCGGGGACAAGATCACCTGGCAGCACTGACCCCTAAACAGCCCGCACCGCATTCCCGCCCGCCGGCGTTGTATTCCGCCGCGAAGTCTCATCGATGTCTTCCTGAGGACCGCAGGGACGATGGATCTGCGGCTACCTCTGGGCGATGCCTTCACCAATCCGTATGCGTGCTGAAAGGAGGCGAGGAGCGAAGCCGGGAGCCCGGGCGTCGTATCACCAAGGCCTGTGCGCGCCGATACAGCGTTTGCCGGCGCGCCGGTCTAGACTCCATTCTGTGGACGTGTCTTCAATGATCGCGAGGGCGGCGCAGTGGGGGACACCGCGCATTCTGGAGCGATTATGTCTTTTTACTACATATACAGTAGAAAATTACCACGAAGATATGGCGAAGACCCTGGTTTGCCCTGCTTTTGGTGCAAATTGAGGCGCAGAAAAAGCGAAACTTGCGATCGCTTTTTCAGTCAGGAAAAGCTCTACACCGGGCGATGAGAAGGCGAAGAACTAACAGCCCTTCTTGCACCGCGCCATGATCGCAGCGTGCAGCCGATCCCGCAGGCTCGACGGCATCTCGTACAGCTGATGCGACCGGTAAATCTGGATCGTCTTCCGCGTCGTGTTCAGCGTGACCTCGCAGTGGTCGCAGGTCCGCAGATGCTCCTGCAGGTCGGCGCGCATGGCCGTCGCGGAGTCGTCGATCATGTCGTCAAGCAATGCAAGGAACTCGGTGCAGGTCATCTCCCTACCCCTTCCTTCCGTCGGAAGCGGTCGAATTTGCCGCGGAACGAGTGGATTTGCGTTTGAAGTAGCGGCTCAGGCGCTCGCGCAGCTGCAGCCGCGCCCGCAAAAGCCGTGATTTTACCGCGGGCACGCTGAGGCCCAGGGCCTCCGCCGTATCCTCGGTCGAAAGCCCCTGGACGTCGCGCAGCTCGAAGACCACGCGAAAGCCGGGGGGAAGTCCCTTGATGGTCTTTTCCAGGATCTTCTGCAGCTCCGATTGGGTGTAGTTCTGCTCCGGATCGGGGGCCCAGTCGGCCAGGTCCCGCGGAACGCTGCCGTCGTCGGTCGCCACGTCCTCGTCGATCGAGACCATTTTGCCGGTGCGCCGCTTGCGGAGGCGCATCAGGGATTCGTTGACTGCGATTCGGACCAACCATGTGTAGAACTTCGAATTTCCCTGGAACTGGTCGAGCTTCTCGTACGCCTTGAGGAACGCGTCCTGCATCACATCTTCCGCGTCTTCACGGTTTTGCGTGATGTGCTGCGCAATCCGGAAGACCTGGCGATCGTACTTGCGGACGAGCTCGTCATAGGCCGAGACATCGCCGGCGCGGACCCGTTCCACCAGGGCCACGTCGGGGTGCTGCTCATTCTCTGCTATCGGTTGGATGGTCGCCATGCGCTTAAGTTGCGAAATTCCGACCGGCGGTGGTCTGCCCGGGCCGGGTATCGCTGCTTCCAGTGTAATGGAAACGACCGAGAAGCCACGATACGGGCAGGCCGTCCGGCGCGTCTAACTTGGTAGCCTTGGTCTATGAATTAAAAGGAGCTGCGGATTAGTGACTCAAGTGATGCATGACGCTGCTGAGGGGTCAATTTCCGCTTAGAGTGAGTGTATGAGGGTGGCCAATTCCCCGTTTTCGCCCTCCCGCAAGGCGTTGCAATGCCTGGGAGGGTTGCTGTTTATATCGATTGCCGTGTTCCCTGTTGCGGGTAAAACGTTAGGCGGAACAGAGCCGGCGACTACGACAACTACCACTAGCAAGAGCAGCACCGCTAAAAAAGCAACAGCCAAAAAGAGCACGCGAGCTTCGTCGCGGCACCGCCGGCACCAGGGCACACCGGCCCAGCGCCGCGCGCGCACGGCGCGTCTCAAGCAGGCGTTTGTGGCGTCGACAGAGCTGCGCCCCATGGCCCAGCAGTTGATGACCATGCGCACCGCCGCCGCGTATGCGGGCGTGACCAGCTATGCGCAGCGTCATACCGGAGATGCCGCGGCTGCCGCGTACCTGGCCCTGGGACGGGCGTACCAGATCGACCGGCGCTACGCGGATGCCGTCGCGGCCTTCAAACAGGCCAAGGCACACAGCGAAGTGCTGGGCGATTACGCCGACTACCTGGCCGCCGAATGCCAGCACGCTGCCAACAACGAGGCGGCCGCCGCGGCCCTGCTGAAGGGCTTCAACACGCGCTATCCGGACAGCGTCTTCGACGTGGAAGCGCCGGAGCTCGAGGCGGAGATTCTGCTGGCGCAGGGCGATGCGACCGCTGCGCAGCGCGCCCTGCTCACGGTGGCCGACGATGCGCACGACATGCCCCACTACGAGCTGACGGCGGCCAAGATCGCGTACGCGATCCAGCAGAACGCCGAGGCGGAGCGCCTGTTCAAGCACCTGTTGCTGAGTCATCCTCTGAGCCCGGATGCGGAGGTGGCGCGCGCCCGCCTTACCGCCATGGGCGCGGAGAGCAACATGACGCCGGCGGAGCTGCGCAGCCTGGGCGATGCCTACTACAACGCGGGGCGCTACAACCTGGCTGCGGAGCAGTACCAGGCGCTGGCCCGCAACGCCACGCTGGATGCCAACGCGCGCAGCGGTTTTGGGGTGGCAGCGGCGGCCTGCGACCTTAAATTGAAGCGCCTCACGGAGAGCGAGGCGCGAGCGCTGCCCGACACCAACGACGAAAACGGGGCGCGCCGCCTCTATCTGCTGATGGAACTGGCCCGCAGCCACGATAACGATGGCGAGCAGCAGCGGCTGGTGGACGAGATGGAGCAGCGCTTCCCGCAGAGCGAGTGGCTGGCCGAGGCGCTCTTTTCAAGCGGAAACATGTATCTTCTCCGCCGGGACTTTCCGCGCGCGGTGATGTATTACAGCTACCTGGCGACCCATTTCTCCTCGCATAAGAACGCGGCCGCGGCGCACTGGCGGGCTGGGTGGCTGGACTACCGGCAGGGCCTGTATCCGGAGGCGTCGCGTCTGTTCGACGAGCAGATCCGGCTTTACCCGGGGGCGACGGAGAGTGCCGCAGCGTTGTACTGGCGCGGCCGTCTGTACGAGATGCAGGACCATGCGCCGGGCCAGGCAGCGGCCAACTACCGCACTGTGGTTTCCCGGTATCAGCACTACTTCTATGCGCAGATGTCCCGGCAGCGTCTCTCCGCACTGGGACAGCCCTTGACCGTCGCCGAGACTGAGATCGAAGGGTTCAAGGCGCCGCCTATCCCACACCTCACGGACACCTTCCCGGCAGACAGCCCGCACATTGCCAAGGCACGGCTGATTGCCAACGCCGGAATGAACGACTACATCGCCCAGGAGCTTGCGGCCGATCCCGATTCGGAGTCGTGGGGCGCGCTGGCCGAGGCGCAGATCTACTCCTCGTTCGGCGAGACCTATCGCGCGATGAAGGCGCTCAAGCGGGCACTTCCTTACGCCGCATCGGCGCCGATCCCCTCGATCCCTCTGGCGTACTGGCGGATCCTCTTCCCGGAGGCGTGGTGGGAGACGATCAAGACGGAGTCGGCGAAGAATGGACTCGATCCTTACCTGGTGGCATCGCTGATCCGTCAGGAGTCCGAGTTCAATCCCTCGGTAATCTCGTATGCGAACGCTTATGGGCTGATGCAGATCGAGCCGTCGGTCGGCCGCTCCCTGGCGCGGCAGGAAGGCATTTCGGGATTCCAGACGTACCAGTTGCTGAATCCGGAGATGAACATTCGTCTCGGCACGCGTTATCTGAAACAGCTTCTCGATCACTTCGGCGGCGTGCAGGAGTATGCGCTGGCCGCATACAACGCCGGCGATTCGCGCGTTGTGGACTGGCAGTCCGCAGGTCCTTATCACGGCATCGACGAGTTTGTTGAGTCGATTCCATTTACACAAACCCGGGATTACGTGCAGGCGATTTTGCGCAACGAAGAGATATATCGGGCGATTGATGCTGCGCCCGCTGCGCAAACCAGCGCGGTGGCCAGCGTATCGAAATAGGGTCCTTGCAACTTTCGGGTTAAAGGAACCCTGTTATGCACGGAAATTTCGGGAATGTGATTGACGAACGGCAGGGAAGGAAGAACACTAAACTCGACCCCGAGGCGTCCAATTCTCAGGGTTGAACCTTGCAACCAGCAGTTGCTGTACAACGGAGCCCCTCGGCACAGACGCCGATCTGGCTCGGGTGCATCTCAACCACTGGAGGGCAGGATGTCAGCCGATCTGCAATTCCTGGAAGAATGGATTCCGGAGAGAATGGACCCCGGCACAGTCTTCGTGCTGGAAAACCAAACCTCCCTGGGACACGCGCAAAACCCCTATGTCGCGGTGATGTCATGCCCACGTTGTGGCACGATGGGGCTGATCACGCGTCGTCAACTCTGCGGCGGCGAGGCCATGATCTGCGGCGGCGATTTTTGCTCCGCGGAATATCAGCTCGAGGGCGAGAATATCTGCTTTCGTAATCCGCAATAATTTTGTTACTCAACCACACCAGGGCGGGCGCTGATTCCCGGCGCCCGTGCTTCTCCCCCGCTGTTCCGCCGGTTTAAACATTCAAGCCGCATTGGTCGAAGCTCACAGGTGAAATCCTGATTGTCGCCACGCCGCGAGGGTTGACATCCTTCCGGGTATCGGTGAAGGTAGTGGTGTGCAGACGCTTCCGGCTGCGGAGCGCGCTGCCGCTTCCCCTGTGTTGCCGCCTCGTACGTCTCCCGTCTTCTTTTTTTCTTCTTCCATACCGATCGACGCAATTGCCGATGGTCGTTCCACGAGCAGTTTGCGGATTGGGGTAAACCGGGACCATTCCAGCTTGCGGTGGAAGGTGCGACCGATGAATCCCACGAATCCGTCGAATACGTCTACGCGATCTCTGTACGTCTCCAACTCCCAGAACATGATGGCGATCTGGCAGGCGGGGAAGCTGACCCAACTCGATCCCTCGGGGGATGGCCCGCGCCTGGGGGAGCTGCATTACCTTCCCGCTTCGCTGGCGCGGCGTGGCGTGAACCAGATCGTGGACTATACCGGGTTTTTCCGCGATGAGACCAACGGCATCAAGTACACGAGTGCCTGGGGACTGGCTGCGGAAGCTTGGTTTGAGAGCGGAGCCTCGGATGCCGGGATTCTGACCACGAACTATCTGACGTACAACGGCGCTCCCCTGCAGTCGGGCGTGCAGATCTCGCGCTCATTTGCCGCCACCCCGAATCAGCCGTTTTTTGTGGTGCGCTACACGTTGAGCAATCCCAGTTCGACGGCCGTGACGTTCAACGTGCTGGACCAAGTGCACCTGAACAACCTGGACACCAGCAAGAATGTGCATGCCTGGTACGACGGGGCCAACAATGCGCTGATCGCGGACATGACGGCTTCGGGACAGCTCTTTGTGTTTCTGGGAGCGCTGCAGCCGGTGGATGGCTACCAATGCGGAGATGAGCACGTGACCTCGCCCGCCAACTCCGCGGTGGCTGCGTGGTACAGCTTCGACAGCAATGGCACGCTGCCGAAGAACGGCGATCTAACCACAGGCAATGTCGACCTGGCCTTCAACAATCGGGTTGTGATCGCGCCCGGAGATACACGCACGCTCTACTACTACATTGGCGTGGTGGAGTCGCAGGCCGCCGCGGCGAGCGCCATTGCAGCGGCGCGCGCCAACTCGGGAGATCAGTGGTTCAGCGCGGCTGCATCGGCCTGGAACGCATGGCTGACGAACGGTGCTCTGGGGCGCCGCGTGCATTTCGATGATGACGCAATCAACCAGATTTACGATCGCGCGCTGCTGGTGATCAAGAATGTGCAGAACCCGGTGAGCGGCGCATTCTGTGCCACGACGAATCCGTTTGCTTACGGATACAAGAACTGGGTGCGGGACAGCGCCGTGACAGCCATGGCGCTGGACGCGGCAGGGCACCACGCGGAGGCGGAGGCGCATTGGCGGTGGTTCGCCGGCGTGCAGTTGAGCGACGGCAGCTGGAAGACGACGTACAACATGTGGGACAGCACGTATGTTCCGTTCGTGGAGCCGGAGTACGACTCCATTGGAGCGTTCATCTACGGCGTCTACAAGCACCACGCACTTACGGGGGATGCTCAGTTTCTGACCGATCTGTGGCCGACGGTGAAGCGCGCCGCGGATTGGATTGTGAACAACATTCAGGCGAACGGATTCGGCCAGGCGGACTTCAGCATCTGGGAAGAAGAGTCGATGGGGCTGGAGCACAACACGTATACGCAGGGATGGTACGTGGCGGGCTTGTATGCGACCTCGGCACTCGCAGAGGCCCTGGGCGAGACGGCACTGGCGGAGTGGTATGCGGGGGGCGCCGCCTCGATCATGACTGCGATGCAGCGGCCCTCCACGTGGAATCCGCCAGGCATGTGGAATCCGGGGGCCTACTTCAATCGCGCGGTGAAC
The DNA here is from genome assembly GCA_008682415.1 of Acidobacteria bacterium AB60. Classification (GTDB taxonomy): domain Bacteria; phylum Acidobacteriota; class Terriglobia; order Terriglobales; family Acidobacteriaceae; genus Telmatobacter. The sequence goes on from VANK01000003.1 coordinate 361,679, forward strand.
GCCGATAACAGCGTGCAGCCGCTGGTGGACTCCTCATCGAACATGCCGATCGCGCTGGGGGTGATTGATCACGAGTCGGCCCGCGCCGCCAGTCATGTGAACAAGGTTGTGACCACGCTGGTGCGACAGACCTACGGGCTGTGCCGCTACCTGGGGGATACGTTTTACTTCACGGGCGCGTTCAGCCCGGGAGGCAACGAGGCGCTGGGGCCCGAACCCTCGTGGCCGCAGATGAGTATCTGGGTGGCGGTCTTCGAGATGCTGACCGGCCAGCGGCCTGCAGCCCTGGCGCGCATGCAGTGGTGCGCCAGCATCTTTGGCCGGGGCTATATGCCGCCGGGGGAAGCGGTCTCAAATGTGACCCTGCAGCCCCTGGTGAGCTCGATGTGCGAACCGCTCACCGCCTCCGCGTTTGTGCTGGCCGCGCTGATCTACGAGGGACAGTACACGCTGGGAGTGATTCCGCCGGTGTACAACGCGGGCGCGTGGAAGAGCGTGGCGGTGAGTTTCACCACCGGAGGCGACTGGAGCCAATGGAGCAACGTGCCGTATTTTTTGGGTCCGCAAACCAGCGCGGGTTCGTCGCCCATGTTCCAGATCAAGCGCGTTTATCTGACGAATGATGGCACGAACCTTTACCTGCGTGTCGATAACCGGGCGGGGTTCTTCTCGGGATTTCAGCAGCAGCCGGCGTTCGCGCTGCGCGTGTACAGCCAGGACTTCAACGGGGCCAGCGCGAGCACAAGTATTGGTCCGACGGGCGCGCCGTTGCGGCGGCCGATGAGCTTCCTGCTGGAGCGGCGAAGCGACGCCAACAGCTTTCAGCACTCGAGTGTGTCGGGCGGGGCGTGGAATGCGGACTTCGAAGTTAACTGGGTCACCAATCCGCAGTGGGATCCGGCGACGGGGCGGATCGAGGCGATCATCCCGATCTCGGCTGTCTCCAGCGGGACGCCAGGGCTGGGGAGCAGCTGGGCCGACGTAATGGTATCGCTGGCAGCTTTCGATACGCCCAGCGGGACGTGGGTGGATGGGGACAGCATGCTGCTGCATTACCGGCTCAGTTCCGGCGACCAGAGCTGGACCTACGGGAACATCGAGCAGTGACGTTGGCGAGGAATGGGAGGGGCGCGGGTCAGCGGCCGCGGTAGACCAGCTCGCAAAGCGTGCAGTCGTCCTGGCTCTCCTGCTGTCCCTGGAAGCGGGCGAGGCGATGCAGGATCTGGTCGAGGCCCGCGCGGTGGAGGATGGCTTCCAACTCCATTTCGCCGAACTGCTCGCCCCGGCCGTTCTCGGCTTCGGTGATGCCGTCAGTAAAGAGGAGGATGCGATCACCGGGTGTGAGGCTGGTGAAGCCCGGCTTGTACTGGGCGCCGGGAACGAGTCCGACGACGAGATTGCTTTCTTGCAGTTGACGGGTTCCCGACGCGGTGACGACCACGGGGGGCACATGGCCGCAGTTGAGGTATTCGACTTTGCCGTTGGGCCAGATCTTGAGCAGGACCATGGTGGCGTACTTGCCCACGCCGCGATCGATGAGGAACTGATTGACGACCGCGGCGAGCTCGGGCAGTTCCTGGCGGGTGAGGAGCTGGGCGTGGATGATGCCCTGCAGGGTGGCGGCGACGATGGAGGCGGCCACACCTTTTCCGGAGACGTCGGCGACGACGGTGCAGATGCAGTTGTCGACGGTGGTGGCGTCGAAGAAGTCTCCGCCGATGGCGCGGCAGGGCACGGTTCGGGCTTCGAAGGACGCGAAGGACACAGTGGGCAGTTTGAAGGACATGAGGCCGGCGTGAATGCGAGCGGCGACGGCAAGTTCTTCCCGGGCGAGGGTGTGCTTCAGCTCGGCCTGTGCCAGAAGCGCATTTTCAAGGAGAGTGGCGGCTTCAACGGCGACCATCTCGAGCACCTCATGGTCGATGGCGCTCAGGTGGCCGGGGCGAATCTGGCTGTCGAGGTAGAGCAGGCCTAGCAGGCGATTGGGCTGGGTCGACGGGGAGTGCTTGCGGAGGGGGATGCAGTAGATGGCGCGAATGGAGTTAGCGACGATGCTGGCCCACTCGGAGGTGCTGTGGTCGGCGAGGGTGTCACTGACGGAAAACTTTGATTCGCTCTCGATGGCTTTCTGCATGGCGCGGCGGGAGATGGTGGGATCGTCCTCGACCGATTTGCCGTCGCCGCGGAGGCCGAGGGCGAGGCGCATCTCGCCGTTCTCGCAGAGGAAGACGAATCCGCGTTCGACGCCGGTGAGCTTGATGGAGGACTCAAGGAGGACGCGCAGGATGTCGTCGATGGCACCCATGGCGTTGAGGCGGCGCGCGGAGTTGATGAGGAAGCTGAGCTGCTCCATCTGATGGGCGCCAGGCTGGGGTTCCTGCAAACCGGGCGCCAGGGAGGAGAAGGCGCGGAGGAGGCTCGCTGTGAAGGGTTCGGTAGGCCCGGGCTTCCTGGTGACCTGATTCTGGAAGCGGTAGACGGGAGCGGAGAGGGAACCGAACTGCAGGATATCGCCGGCGTTCAGGCGCGCGGACTCTACGCGGTTGCCGTTGAGGTAGGTACCGTGCGAACTCTTCTGGTCGACGATCTCATAGTGGCTGTTGACGCGGTGGATGGAGGCGTGACGACGCGAGACGTAGCTGTCGGTCAGGACGAGGTCCTGGTCGAGGGACCGTCCGATGGACGTGGAGGGCCGCTCGAGCGGTATGAGGTGTTCGCCGCTCGCATCCGTGTAAAGGAGTGACGGTAGCTCGTCCGTGGGCGTCATCAGCGACATTCTAAGGCAGTCTTCTCCAGGCAGCGGATAACTTTCTGGCCGGGTGGGCCCTGGCGGCCTGAGCAAACAACCATCACGAATGGAAGCGCCGCCGGAATATGGGAGGCTTCAGCTCGCTGAGGCGGAGGGCACGCGCGACCTCGGCGGCCGATTGATAGCGATCGGCGGGACCGAAGCGCAGGCACCTCTGCACCACGGCATCCCAGCGATGCGCAGCCGGCACGTCCAGCAATCTGCCGGCGGGGCGTTTGCCTCGCGCCAACTCGTGCAGGACCACGCCGAGTGCGTAGATATCGGTGGAGGCGGTTATCGGGCCTCCCTGAAACTGCTCCGGTGCACGGCAGGCGGAGGGGCCGAGGAATTCTCCGGGCGCGGCCAGAGCAGTATCGGCGTTTCCGGAGATCGTACATACCTCGTATGCGGGTCCAAAGTCCATCACCACGGCACGCCTGCGCCCATCGCAGTCCAGGAGCATGATGTTCCGGGTCTTCAGATCGCGATGGACGATGCCGGCAGCGTGCATAGTGGTCAGCGCCTGGCAAATGTCGAGCGCGATCGATCGGGCTTCGGAATGGCGGAGCGGTCCTCGCCTTAATGCGTCAGCAAGAGTGATGCCCTCCAGGAATTCCATGGTCATCAAGGCACTTTTGTTCGCGCCTCTCGGATCCTTGAAGACGAATAGCTCGTGGATGCGGCAGATGGTGGCAGCGCTGACCAGCCGGGCGATTTGGACTTCTCTTTCGAACTGGGCGAAGAGATGATCATTGCCGGCGATCTCTGGCCGGATGAGCTTGAGGGCGATGACGTGAGCCAGTTCGTAATCGAACGCTTCGTAGACCTCTCCCATCCCGCCGCTTCCGAGCCAGCGGAGGATCTTGAAACGGCCAAGGACGACGTCGCCTTTGGCGAGCGTGGTGCGGCTGGTCTTGCGGAGAAGACCGCTGTCGTGCCCGGGCTTCGAGATCGCGGTATGCCGGTCGGCTGCTGCTCTTTCCGCCGCCTCCGTAAGAAGCGAAGCCAGGTGTTTCCAGGAGTCCAGAGTCATTGCGATCTTGCTGTCCTTGTCGAGGTGAAGGGAAGTGCCGTAGTTGCCTTAGAGAGCGATCCGGGGTGCAATTTCAGCAGCGAGGATGGTTGCTAGGCGGGCGATTGCGATACGCCGCACATGGCTGCGCCGTCACGCGAACCCAGTCGCGCGCCGACTGGGAGGCCCTGGGAAGGGCCCAAAGCAAGCACATCGCAAGATCAAACAAAAACGGCAGATGAAGGATTCGCTGCACGGCGCCTCCGTCCCGATCCGGCCCGGACCCAGACGAAGTTTTAGTGACTGGCGGGAGGAATTCGTTTCATGAAAGGCGGATTTCGAGAATAGGGCGGCCGCGAGGGAACCGGCTCCGCGACAAGCCGGTTCGGAAACGTTCTATGCTCGGGGCGCGTCCGGTAATCGTCTCCCGGTTCGGGAGAAGGAGGAAGGACCGCAGCAAGTATCGCTTTTCCTTCGCCCGTGTCCGGGTTAACTTCCAGCAGCTTGCTTGACTGAGACAAACAGGAGTGGTATTTGTTACTACACCTGTAGGAGGAAGTAGTGGCGCTGCCGAAGCTGTCCAAGCTCGAGTTCCAGATCATGGACACGCTGTGGAACGGGAGCGAGTGTTCCATTCGCGAGATCCAGGAGGCGTTTCCCGCGAGAAAGCGGCCTGCCTATACCACCATCCAGACGACGGTCTACCGCATGGAGGCCAAGGGCATTGTTCACCGCGTGAGGAAGGTGGGCAATTTTCACGTCTTCGCGCCGGCCATCTCACGGGAAGCGGCGCAGCGGCGGCTGATCGACGACATTCTTGCGTTCTTCGGGGGCCGGGGACAACCCGTGATGGCTCACCTGATCGAGACGGGCAAGCTGTCGCTGGAGGACGTGAAGCAAGCCGAGCAGCTGCTGCGCAGCCAAACAAAGGAGAGACAGTCATGAACTCCTGGTCCTTTGGAAGCGGAATTGCCGCAACCCTTGTCGCGCACCTCTGGCAATCGACCGCGATGGTTCTCGTTGCGTGGCTGATGACAGCAGCAATGCGCGAATCGCCGGCGCGCACGCGTTTCTTTATCTGGCTGACAGCGTATTTGAAGTTTCTGATTCCGTTTGCGCTGCTTACCAGGCTGGGAGCGCGGTGGGCGCCGCCCACGCGGCATGTTGAGATGCAACGGGTGGTTTACACCGTGATGGAAGTGTTCAACGAGCCGTTTGCTCGAGGCACGGGAATCGCCGGCGCGTGGAGACAATCCTCAGGAGAACACCTCCGTTTGTCAGGCCTGAGCTGGCTCGCGATCCTCTGGGCTTGCGGATTCGTGGTCATGATTGTGCGCTGGGCGCTTCAATGGGCGCGCGCCCGACGCGTGGTGCGCGACGCCAGGGCAGCCTGCCTGGGACGGGAGATTCGCGCCCTGGAACGCGCGCAGGAGATCGTGGGATTGCGTCGTGCCATGCCGGTGCTGTTGACGCCGGCGGCGATTGAACCGGGCATCTTCGGAATCCTCAGACCGGTTCTACTGTGGCCGGAGCACCTTTCGCCGCAGTTGGATGATCTGCAGATCGAGACCATTCTCATTCATGAACTGGAACATGTGCGGCGCCGCGACAATCTCGTTTCGGCCCTCCAGGCGTTGGTGGAGGCCGTGTTCTGGTTTCATCCGGCGGTTTACTGGATGCGCTCGCGGATGAGCGAGGAGCGCGAGCGAGCATGCGACGAGAGGGTCATGGAGCACAGTGGCCATCCGGAGAAGTACGCGCAGGGCATTCTCGCGGTGTGTGCCTTCTGCCTGGAGCCGCCGCTCGCGTGCGTTGCCGGCGTGTCGGGCTCCGATTTGAAGAAGCGCGTTCTCCGAATCATGAGTCAGCATTCCGTCGTGGGGCTCAGCATTGGCCGCAAGGCTACCCTGGCGATGGCCGCTCTTCTGGTGATCATGCTGCCGGTTGGCTTTGGAGTGGTGCGCGGGCAATCGGGAGCAAGGCCTGACGGAACGAGCAGCGATACGGCCAATAACTTGCCCAAGTACGAGGTGGCCTCGATCAAGCCTTCCGTTTCGAGCGATGCCAAGAGCGGGATGAGCCGCATGTTGTTGATGCCGGACGGCATGAAGATTGAGGGTGTTCCGCTGCAAATGGTGCTGCGGGTCGCCTTTGGCGTGGAAGATGACCGCCTGGTAGGGCTCCCGTCATGGGCGCGGTCAAGCCGGTACGACATGGAAGCGAAGGTGTCCGCCGACGACGCTCCCCGCTTCGAGAAGCTCAAGGGGGAAGAACGCAATGCGATGTTGCTTCCGGTGCTCGAGGAGCGCATGGGGCTGAAGTATCACCACGAAACCCGGGAGCTTCCGGTCTACAATCTCATCATCGCCAGGGGTGGGGCGAAACTAACCGAATCAAAGTCGCCTCCCCTGCCGCTGATTCCCGGTTCGTCGAAGCCTACGGACCCGAAAGAACCCATGGCCGGTGGCCGGATGATGATGAGCCCGGGGCGCATCGAGGCTGAGGGCGCGACGCTAGAAATGCTGGCTCATGGCTTGTCTGCGCAAGTGGGTCACACTGTCGCCAATAAGTCGGGATTGACGGGACGATATGACTACACGCTCGAATGGACTCCGGACAATGCGTCGCCACCACCCCCGGGGGGACCAGGCGGGCCGGGGCTCCCAGGAAAGATGGATGCGTCGAACGAGGCCACGCAAGTATCTCTCTTCACGGCGATTCAGGAGCAACTTGGACTGAAGCTCGAATCCGAAAAAGGCAAGGTGGACGTGATTGTGATCGACCACATCGACCAGCCATCGCCCAACTGATTCTCGAGTGGAGAAGAATGCGTGAGGCGAAGTTTCGCAAAGGCCCTGTTGGTTGCTGCGTTGATTCTCTGGTTTGGTGCGAGGAGCATCTTTGCGGCGGCGTATACCGGTCAGGTCACCTTCGGCGGAGTGCCCGTCCCCGGCGCGACAGTGACCGCTCGCCATGGTTCGGAGACAGTCGCTGTCCTTACTGATGAGCGCGGGGTCTTCCGGTTTGCGCAACTGGCGGATGGACCATGGCAGATCGAAATCAAGCTGCAGCTCTTCCAGACTCTTGAAAGGGAAGTCACGGTGGGACCCAGCGCCTCCGCTGCGGAGTTTTCCCTCGAGGCGTTGCCCCTCGCAGAGCTGACAGCCTTGTCGAAGACAGTGCTGCCGCGGGTGTTCTCCACACCCGCGCTACAGGTACCGGCGGAGAAGAAGACCGATGCCAACGCCACCGCGCCGGCCGACATGCCGAATCCGGAGAGTGGCAATGATGAGAGCGCGGACGGATTGCTTGTGAATGGCAGCGTGAACAATGCAGCCACCTCCCAGTTTTCACTAAGCCAGGCATTCGGCAACCGCCGCCCGAATTCGGGGAACCTCTACAACGGCGGATTCGCACTCATCTTCGACAACTCGGCGCTCGATGCGCGGCAGTATGCGCTGGCCGGTTACGATTCGCCGAAGCCGGCGTATGGCCGCCTCACGGCCGGCTTCACACTGGGCGGCCCGTTGAGGATTCCGCATGTGCTGCCGCGCGGCCCCAATCTCTTCATTGCTTATCAGGGAACGCGTGACCATGACGCGCGGACGGATTCTGCGCTGGTGCCCACAGCTGCGGAACGAGGCGGCAATCTTGCCGGCTCGCTGAACCAGCCCTCGACCATCGTTGATCCAGCGACGGGGCAGCCCTTTCCCGGCAGCGTTGTTCCGGTCAGCGCGCAGGCCCAAGATTTGCTTGCGCTCTATCCTTTGCCGAATGTGTCGGGCAATCCGCTCTATAACTATCAGGCGCCCTTGCTCAACTCCAGCCATCAGGATGTGGTGCAGTTGCGGCTTGACAAGACGCTGGGACGCCGCGATCAGCTTTACGGCAACTTCAATTTGCAGAGCTCGCGAGCGGACGCCCTGAGCCTGTTTCATTTCGACGACACCACGGACACCCTGGGGCTCAATACGAACATCAACTGGTCTCATCGGATTGCTCCCCGGCTGTTCGGCTATCTGAGCTATCACTTCAGCCGACAGAGGACGCTGGTGCGGCCGCAGTTTGAGAATCGCGAGAACATCTCCGCCGTGGCCGGCATCAGCGGCAACGACCAGGACCCCAGGCAATGGGGGCCGCCGGCTCTCAGCTTCTCGCGGGGGATAGCGGCGCTCGGTGATGGCCAAAGCGCCTTCAACCGCAACCGCACGGATGGCATCTCGCCGTCGCTGAGCGCCTTTCATCGCCGCCACAACGTTACGTTGGGCGGGGACGTGCGCTGGGAGCAGTTCAACGAGTACGCGCAGCAAGACCCGCGCGGGACATTCACGTTCACGGGTGGGATCACTGGATCTGACCTGGCCGACTTTTTGATCGGCAGTCCCGATGCCAGTTCCATCGCCTTTGGCAACGCTGACAAGTATCTTCGTCAGCGCGTGTATGATGCGTACGCCTCGGACGACTGGCGCATGCTTCCGAATCTGACGGTCAATGCGGGCGTGCGGTGGGAGTATGGCGCTCCCATGGCGGAGTTGCTGAATCGACTGGTGAATCTGGATGTGGCCGAGGGCTTTGCGCGCGTGGCGCCTGTGCTCGCCTCCGATCCTGTGGGTTCGCTCACGGGCAGGCACTATCCCCGTTCGCTGGTCAAGCCCGACCGGCTGGGCTTTGAGCCGCGGGTGGGTATCTCGTGGCGGCCGGTTCCCGCGTCGACGATCGTGGTGCGCGCCGGCTACGGGATCTACCATGACACTTCGGTTTATCTCGACTCCGTGCTCAAGCTCGCACAACAGGCGCCGCTTTCCCAGAGCGTGAATCAGCAGCACAGTGCGGCATGCCCTCTCACGCTCGCGGATGCATTTACGCCATGCGCGACCACAACGGCTCAGAGCTTGGCCATCGATCCCGGCTTTCGCGTGGGATATGCGCAGACGTGGCAGCTCGGTGTGCAGAGCGATCTGCCCTTCGCCATGCAGGGTACGCTTACCTACCTGGGCGTGAAGGGGACTCACGGGGTGCAGGAGTTTTTGCCCAACAGTTATCCGCTGGGCGCGGAGAATCCGTGCCCGCAATGCCCGTCTGGGTTTCTCTACGAGGCTTCCGGGGGGAACTCGACGCGCCAGGCGGCGCAGGTGCAGTTGCGGCGCAGACTGCGAGCGGGGCTGATGGCATCTATTGCTTACACGTATTCGAAGTCGATCGATGATGATTCGCTGCTGGGAGGGCAAGGACACATCGCGGCATCCTCGCAGACGAATTGGCAAGCGCCTTCGTCGTCGTCGTCCGCGGCTGCGTCCACGTCGCCGGCCGCAGTGATCGCGCAAGACTGGTTGAATCTTGGCGCCGAGCGCTCGCTTTCCAGCTTCGATCAGCGGCATCTTTTCAATCTGCAGGCGCAGTACACCACGGGGCAGGGAATGGAGGGCGGCACGCTGCTGCGAGGTTGGCGCGGCCGGATGTTCAAGGAATGGACGCTGCTTACGCGGATTGACGGAGGCACGGGGATGCCGGAGACGCCGGTGTATCCGGCGACGGTTCCGGGCACGGGCTTCACCGGCCCCATGCGGCCGTCGCTCACTGGGGTGCCGATCAACGGAGGGTCGAATCACGCGCACGTCAATGCCGCGGCGTTTACCGCTCCGGCACCGGGCGCATGGGGAACGGCCGGCCGTAACTCCATCACCGGGCCTGCGACCTTCAGCCTGGATGGTGCGTTGCAGAGGACCTTTCGAGCCGGCAAGCGCTACTTTTTCGATGCCCGGCTGGATGCGACGAACTTGATGAATCATGCCGTGTACTCCAGCTGGAACACGACTGTCGGCAACGCACAGTTTGGATTGCCGGTGTCGGTTAGCCCGATGCGGAGTGTCCAGGGCACGTTCCGGGTGAGGTTCTAAGCATGCGAGCGCTCGTCGCGATCAGCGCAGCCCTCATGTTGGCGGCGCCAGGCAGTGCGCAGCAGGTTGGGCGCAACAAATCGCCGCAAGCGCCGGAGAACTACACGCTCTCCACCAAGGTGCAGCTCGTGGTGGAGTCGGTAGTAGCTCGAGACAGGAGGGGTAATGCGATTCACGACCTGAGCGCGAAAGACTTCGTCGTCACCGAAGATGGCGCTCCGCAGAGCATCAAGATATGCGAGTACCAGGATTTGTCGGCGAATTCGACGTTGCTTCCCGTGGTGAAGGCTGGTGAAGAAGACATACACATTTACAAGAGGCTGGCTCGGACGCAGATTGCACCCGAATCTGCGGAGCGCGAACGCTATAACAACCGCCGGCTGCTGGCCCTGTATTTCGATATGTCGGCGATGCGGCCCGCCGATCAGATGCGCGCCCTTGAAGCGGCGGAGCGATTCATCCGCTCGCAGATGACGACGGCAGATCGCGTCGCGATCATGCGCTACAACAGCGCCGCGGTGGACATCCTGCAGGACTTCACCGCGGATCGCAACCGGCTCCTGAGCATCCTGCAGACGCTGATCGTTGGGGAAGGGCAGGAATCGGCCGAGGATGTGGACGACGCGAGCAGCTCGGATACCGGCGCGGCTTTCGGGCAGGACGACAGCGAGTTCAACATCTTCAATACGGACCGTCAGCTCGCTGCGTTGGAGACCGCGGCCCGGATGCTTGGCCAGGTGCCGGAGAAGAAATCGCTGATCTACTTTGCGGGGGGCCTGCGCCTCAACGGCATCGACAACCAGGCGCAGTTGCATGCCACTGTCGATGCCGCCATCAAGGCAGGAGTATCGTTCTGGCCGATCGACTCGCGCGGCCTCGTGGCGCAAGCGCCACTCGGCGATGCCACGCAAGGCTCACAGGGCAACGCCGGCATCTACACCGGTGCCGCGGCCAACGCGGTGACAGCCAATTTTCAGTTGTCGCAGGACACGCTTTATGCGCTGGCTGCCGACACGGGCGGCAAAGCACTCTTCGACTCGAATGACCTCGATCACGGTATTGTGCAGGCGCAGAATGCCATCTCGGACTACTACGTAATTGGGTACTATACGACCAACACTGCTCGCGACGGCAAGTTCCGGCGCGTGAGTATCGCCCTGGCTGGAGATGCCCAAGCGAAGCTGGAGTACCGCCAGGGATATTACGCCGACAAGGAATTCGCGAAGTTTACGGCGGTCGACAAGGAACGCCAGCTTGAAGATGCGCTGATGCTCGACGACCCGATTACAGACCTCACGATCTCCATGGAGATCGACCACTTCCAGCTCAATCGCGCCGAGTATTTCGTTCCCATTGTCGTGAAGATTCCGGGCCGCGAGCTTGCCCTGGCAAAGAAGGGTGGGGCAGAACATACGCTTATCGATTTCGTCGGCGAGATCAAAGACGTGGTGGGCGGTATGACGGTGAGCAACGTGCGCGATCACGCAAATATCAAGCTGTCCGACGCGACAGCGGCAGAGCTGGCGCATCGGCCCATCGAATACGACACGGGATTTACTCTTCTGCCTGGCAAGTACATGATCAAGTTCTTGGCCCGGGATGATGAGACGGGCCGTATCGGCACCTTCCAAACCACCTTCACCATTCCTAACCTGAACAAGGAGGAGAAGCGGGTGCCGATCAGTTCCGTAGTTCTCGCCAGCCAACGGGTCGAGCAACGGCAGGCCATCTACGACGCGGCCAAAGCAAAGGACCGCGCGAAGGATGACGCCGTGAATCCTCTGGTGCAGGACGGGAAGAAGCTGATTCCCAGCGTTACAGGCGTCTTCAGCGCCAATCGCACCCTGTATGTGTATCTGCAGGCGTACCGGCAGTCAGCGGCCGGCGCGAACCCGTCCACTCAGCCGCTGTTTGCGTATGTGAGTCTCTATTCCGCCGGCATCGAGGTCTTTGAGAGCGCGGCAATTGCGGTCGCGCCGAATGCTGCGTCGCGGCTCGGCATCGCCCCGCTGAGTTTTGATTTGGCGTTGAATCAAATTGCGGCGGGACAATACGACTGCCAAGTTACCGTGCTTGATCCAATGACACAGAAGGCTAACTTCTGGCGTGCCCCTATTGTCGTGTCGCAATAACAGGCGCGAAACGCTAGAAGAGCGGCTTACCTGGCGGCTTGCAGGTTAGCTCTACGAAGTTAGGGATTCGGTCTTCGCCGGCTCAGGCTTCACGGGCGCTGCTTTCCTGGGAGCGGCTTTCTTCGCAGGCGACTTGCTCAAACTGGACTTCGTGGCGGCCTGACCCTTTTGGGTCGCGGCCGCTTTCTTGGCCGACTTGGCCGGTGCGCCGTTGGTCGCGGCCTGCTTTGGCTTTCGGGCTGCGGCCCATCTTTTCCTCTGCGCGTCGGCAATGCGCTTGCGAGCCTCGGGACTGAGGACGCGCTTGGTGGGGCGTTGCGGCTTCGCCGCGTTCCTGCCCCTCACCTTCGAACTTGGGCGGTCGCTATTGGAAAGGATGGCGCGCGCCTGCCGCAAAGCTTCAATTTCAGCGTCCAGAGCAGCAATAATGGATTGAGCGTCCATGAAGTCGTGTCTCCTCTCATGGATTGTATCCTTGTTGGATCGCGTAACAGGAACTATTCTCCGCATCAAGAATGAATCGAGCGAGCGGAGTTGACTGGCGCGCACCTTTCTCCGGAAAACAGTCGGGACACGGCGAAAAAAGCTCGCCGATGAGCGAATATGGTGAGGATGGCTGCATCTATCTGTTCTATGGGAAGACTGCGTCTTATGGCGCATTGGTGCGGAATCCTGATTCTCGGCCTGGCATTCACCCAGCCAGCCTCTTCCTATTCCCTGTTAACTCATGAACAGATGATCGATCTCACTTGGGATGACGCGATCGTTCCTCTCCTTCTGAGCCATTTTCCCAATGCCACGCGGGATCAACTTGAGCAGGCGCGGGCCTATGCATACGGCGGAAGTGTCATCCAGGACATTGGTTACTACCCTTTCGGGGAAGCGTCTTTTTCTAACTTGACGCATTACGTGCGCAGCGGTGATTTCGTAGTGAATCTCTTTCGCGATGCTCAAGACCTCAATGAGTTGGCATTCGCGGTGGGGGCTCTGTCCCATTACATCGGTGACTCCATCGGGCATCCTCTTGCCACCAACGTTGCCGTGCCCATTGAGTTTCCCAAACTGCGCATGAGGTTCGGACGTTACGTCGATTACGCCGAGGGCAAGCACCAGCACGTGCAGGTGGAGTTTGCGTTCGATGTGGATGAAGATGCGCACCACCGGACCGCGCCGATCAAGTATCTACGTCATATCGGGCTGCAGATCTCGATGCGCCAGCTTTCCTCAGCCTACTATCAGACGTATGGCATCTCCGCAAATTTTTCAGGAAGCCGCGGACGGCGCGTGAATGAAAAGGCCTACCGCTTTGCGGTGCGTTCCTTCATCCCTGCTATCGCGGACGCGCTGGTGCTGATTCATCATAACCATGAGCCGGCGGAGATTGATACGCCGGAGGCGCGCGCGCTACGCAGCGAGATCGCGGCCATGGCCTCCGCCAATAACTGGGCACGGTATCAGAGCAAGCCGGGTATTCGCCTGTGGCTGCTGGCCGGCATCATCAGGATCATGCCCAAGATCGGACCGCTCAAGCTGGCCGCGGTCAAGGGGCCCACGTCGCAGGCGGAAGCTGATTATCAGCACAGCCTGGCACTTTCCACTGCCGCAATGCGTCGAATGTTGTGGCGATTCACGCCGCCGGATAAGCGCCGACCGCCTCCGCATCTCCCGGGGCGGGAGGGTCAAGTCGAACAGCCATCGAGTGAACTGTCCCGCAGTGGTCGCGCTCGAGAAGTGAGTCAAATGCGGATGGACCCGCGCCACCCGCTGCCGAATCGCGACCTGGACACAGGAAACGAGGTGCATCCCGGAAGTTATCCGCTCACTGACGAGACCTATGCGGATCTGCTGCGCATGCTCGCATCGCAGCCCAACCTCACCATTCCGCCAGGAATTAAAGAAGATATCCAGGCCTACTATGCGAATCCCGAAGCGCCGAACACCACCAAGAAGAATCCGCAGCGCTGGAGCCAGGTACAGAAGGATCTGGTGACGCTTAGTGCTATGCCTACCAGTCCCATACCGCAGGAGATTCCCACCTACGAAGCCGGCACCGACGAGAGTCAATAGCCTGGAGGCGCCGCTCTAGCTCACCTGAGCGGTCGCCGGCTGAGTTGACAGTTCCTGCTCCGCACGTGTTGCCTCGTTGATTGCCGGGGTCGCGGCTCCGGTCACAGGCAAAAACACGCGGAAGCACGTGGCGCAGGCCTTTGCGGTGCGGACACTCCGGCAGGAAAGCGAACCATCATATTTCTGCACGATCCCCTTGCTGATCCACAAGCCGAGGCCCGTGCCCTTGGTCGACTTAGTCGAGAAGAAAGGCTGGAACAGACGTTTCCTGTCTTCCGGATTAATCCCCACACCGCTGTCGAGGATGGAGATGACCGTGCCTCGCCGCTGGCTTGACCAATCTGTGGCTTCGCGCACTGAAATTCCCAGGGTTCCTCCACTGGGCATCGCCTGCACGGCATTTCCTATCAGGTTGAGAAACACCTGGCGCAATTCCACTGGGAAGCCCTGCACAACGGGAGATGTCAAGTACCGCTTTCGCAGCTGGATGCGCGCATTGCTCAACGCGCGGCCCTGCAACTCAAGCACATCGTCGAGCAGCTCGCTGATGTTGACTGCGATGGGCTGCTTCGATTCGCGATAGAAGCTGAGCGTCTGCCGCGTGATATGCGAGACCCGCTGCAACTCCTGCTCCGCCATGTCGGCAAAATGCCGTGCGGTATCGTCGAGGGACGGATGATTGCGAACCAGGTAGAGGGTGTTCGTGATGGCGGCCAGAGGGTTATTGATTTCGTGGGCAATGATGCCGGCGACCCTGCCCATGGCTGCCAGCTTCTCCGTCTCGCGGAGCGCATCTTCGGCCTGCAGCTGGGCGGTAATGTCGCGGCCCACCTCAAGAATCGCGTTGCCCTCGTGGTTCATCGTTTTGCGGGTGGCCACCACGATTTCGGCTCCCGATCGCGTCTTCTGCACCAGGTTCCCCTGCCAGGTCTTCTGGTCCCGCAGGGTGGCTTCAATCTCTTGGCGGTCCACCGGGAACACGGTCTGCAGAAGGGCATGCATGTCCTGGCCCAGCATCTCTTCCCGCGTCCAGCCAAAGAGGGCCTCGGCGCCCGCATTCCAGAACTCCGCCGCGCCATTCAGGTCGCGAACGATGATAGCTTCGGTCGCCAGATCCAGCAGCTCCGCGCGGGTCCGATACTGCTCTTCGCGCTGCCGCAACTCTTCGGTCCTCTCCGCAACCAGCCGTTCCAGATTGTTGTTCAAGCGTTCCAACTGCCGCGTCTTGCGGTGCAGATCGACGAACACACTGATCTTGGCGCGCAGGACTTCGGGGACGACCGGCACGGAAATATAGTCGACAGCGCCCGAGCGATAGCCCTGGATCTTGTCCGAGTCCGTCAAATGGACGCCCGAGATGAAGATGATTGCGGTCTTCTGGAATCGGGGGTGCTGCCGGATCACATCGGCCAGTTCGAAACCGTCCAAATCGGGCATGCTTACATCCATGAGCACGACCGCAATATCCGTCTTAAGCAGAATATTGAGAGCCTCAGTGGCTGTTGTTGCCTTGATGAGGTTCTCGCCCAGTTCGGCAAGAATCACCTCATAGCTCAGCAACTTGGCTGGCTGGTCGTCAACCATGAGTATGTTGACTCGATCTTCAGGCATCTCCCAGGTCCCTCTCGTCTGATTCACGTGCTCCATCTATTCAACTAAATATTGCAGATCAAGGAAAGCCCAAGAGCGGCCGAAGTTTCGGAATACCGATCTCGGTTTGGATGCGCCGCGTGGGGCCAGCGCATCCTTCCCCGTTTGCTTCAATCAACAGGCTACCGGTGCAGCCACATCCTGAGCGCCGACAGCAGTTGCTCGGTATTCACGGGCTTCGCCAGGTATTCCGAGGCGCCGGCTTCAAGGCACTTCTCCCGATCTCCTTTCATTGCTTTTGCGGTGAGCGCGATGATCGGCAGCCGCCGCAGGGACGGGTTTTGACGGATTACCTGCATGGTCTCGTAGCCATCCATCTCCGGCATCATGATATCCATCAGAACGATGGCCAGGTCAGGGGTTGACTCGATGGTGGCAATGGCCTCGCGGCCCGTGCCTGCGGAGAGCACCGTCATGCCGCGGCGCTCCAGGACGCTGGAGAGAGCGAAGATGTTGCGGACGTCGTCGTCGACCACCAGCACTTTCCTTCCTGCCAAGGCATCGTCCGAGCTGTGCAAACGTTCCAGCATCTCCTGCTTCGCGCGGGGCAGGTCTGCCACCACGCGATGCAGGAAGAGCGCTGTCTCGTCGAGCAGGCGTTCCGGCGATTCCACGTCCTTCACCACCACGCTGCGCGCCAGGGAGTGCAGCTGCGTGTCTTCTTCGGCGGTCAGATCGCGTCCCGTGAACACCACTACGGGCAGGTCCTGTAGCTCCGGCGTGTCGCGCATCTTTTCCAGCACTTCAAAGCCGGTCATGTCGGGGAGTCTCAGGTCGAGAACGGCGCAATCGTAACCGCCCGCGGCCAGAGCTTCCAAGGCCGACGCGCCGGTGTCCACCGTGTCGATATCGATGTCCTTGTGGCCCAGAAGCTCACGGATGCTGAGCTGCTCCGCAGGATTATCTTCGACCACCAACAGCCGCTTGCGACGCGGTTGCGAGTAATCCCAGATGCGGGTCAGCGCCGCATCCAGGTCCTCGGTCGTCGTCGGCTTGGTTACGAAGCTGAACGCTCCGCGTGACAAGCCGTGGTGACGATCCTCGTCGAGCGTGAGCATCTGCACCGGAATGTGCCGGGTCCGCGGATCCTGCTTCAGATGATTCAGAATCGTCCAGCCCAGCATGTCGGGCAAGAAAACATCCAACGATATCGCCGTCGGGCAATACTCACGGGCCAGGGACAGGGCTTCGGCGCCGGTCATCGCGCAGAGCACCTTGAATCCCTTATCGCGCGAGAGATCGCACAACACGCGCGCATAGTGGGGATCGTCTTCAATGATGAGCAGAACCGCATCGCCTTCCTGCAGGTTCTTGCGATCATCCTCGATCCGCGACTCCTGTTCCGCAGCCGCGACGTTGGTCAGGAAGACCGGCATCTGCTGCTGCTGTGCGCCCGAGCGCTCTGTCTTCACGACTGTTGGAGCCGCGGGACCGACGTAGGTCTGCGGCAGGTAAAGGGTGAAGGTGCTGCCCTGTCCTGGAATTGACTTCAGCTGGATTTCGCCACCAAGCAGGCTGGCAAGTTCGCGGCTGATGGCCAGTCCCAGTCCGGTTCCGCCGTACTTGCGGCTCGTGCCGGCGTCTGCCTGCTGGAAGGCCTCAAAGATGATGCGCTGTTTCTCCGGGGGAATGCCGATACCTGTATCCGAAACCTGGAACGCGATCACCGAACCCGCGCCTGAGAGAATCGGATGGTCCTGGCTCCAGCCCGCCGTGACCGGTGAGATGTTCAACCGCACGCTGCCTTGCTCGGTGAACTTAAAGGCGTTCGACAGCAGGTTCTTCAAAACTTGCTGCAGGCGCTTGGAGTCTGTGACGAGCGAACGGCCTAGCCGCGGATCGCCCGATACCTCGAAGGCGAGCTTGCGGTTTTCCGCTTCGTGACGGAAGGGCCGAGCCACCGTCTCCAGCAAGGAGCCGAAGAAGATTTCTTCTGCTTCTACGGACACCGTGCCGGACTCGATCTTGGAGAGGTCCAGAATGTCGGAGATCAGATTCAGAAGATCGGTGCCGGCGCCGTGGATGGTGCGCGCAAACTCGACCTGCTTTGGCGAGAGGCTGCCATCTGGATTCTCCGCCAGCTGCTGGCCCAGCACCAGGATGGAGTTGAGCGGCGTACGCAGCTCGTGCGACATGTTGGCCAGGAACTCCGACTTGTACTTCGAGGTGAGAGCCAATTCGCGAGCCTTTTCTTCCAGCGCGCGGCGGGCCTGTTCGATCTCCTGGTTTTTGCGCTCCACTTCGTAGTTCTGTTCGGCCAGCTGCTGTGCCTTCTGTGCCAGCTGCTCGTTGGTCTGTTGCAGTTCCTTCTGTTGCGTCTGCAGTTCGGCTGCCAGCTGCTGCGACTGCTTCAGAAGGCCTTCCGTCTGCATGGTGGCTTCAATTGAGTTGAGCACGATGCCGATGGACGAAGTCAGCTGCTCGAGGAAGGCGAGGTGCGACGGCGTGAACGCGCTGAGGCTGGCCAGCTCGATGACCGCCTTGACGCGGTCTTCGAACAGCACCGGCAGCACGATCACGTTTTTGGGAACCGCCTGGAAGAGGCCGCTGCGGATGGGTGCGGTTTTCTTGGGCAGGTCGGTAATCAGCATGCGACGTTTCTCGGCCGCGCACTGTCCCACGAGCCCTTCGCCAATGCGAATCTCCCGGAGGTGACCCTCGGCCGTGTCCGCGAAGGTTGACAGCAGCACCAGCGTCCCTTCCGGCTGTACCGAATCCGATTCCATCTGATAGATGACGCCTTGCTGCGCATTCACCAGGGGAGCCAGCTCCGACAGAAGCATCCGTCCTACCGTCGCCAGATCGCGCTGGCCCTGCAGCATGCCCGTGAACCGCGCCAGGTTCGTCTTCAGCCAGTCCTGCTCGGTGTTACGGTCCGTGGTCAAACGAAGGTTGTCAATCATCGTATTGATGTTGTCCTTCAGTTCGGCCACCTCGCCGCGGGCCTCCACCTGGATCGACCGCGTCAGGTCGCCCTTGGTCACGGCCGTCGCTACCTCAGCGATGGCGCGCACCTGGTTGGTGAGGTTATCCGCCAGCAGGTTCACGTTACCGGTCAAGTCCTTCCACGTACCGGCGGCGCCAGGCACGTTCGCCTGCCCGCCGAGGCGCCCTTCCACGCCCACTTCGCGGGCCACCGTCGTGACCTGGTCGGCAAACGTCGCCAGCGTATCCGTCATGTTATTGATGGTCTCGGCCAGCGCAGCGACCTCACCCTTGGCGTTCACGGTGAGCTTCTGGTTGAGAGCGCCGTTGGCGACAGCTGTCACCACCTTCACAATTCCGCGCACCTGCTCGGTGAGGTTGGCTGCCATGACGTTGACGTTATCGGTGAGATCCTTCCAGGTGCCGGCGACACCGGGCACCTGCGCTTGACCGCCGAGCTTGCCGTCGGTTCCCACCTCGCGGGCCACGCGCGTCACTTCGGCGGCGAATGCGTTCAGCTGGTCCACCATCGTGTTAATGGTGTCTTTCAGCTCCAGGATTTCGCCCTTCACGTCCACTGTGATTTTGCGGGAGAGGTCGCCTCTGGCCACGGCAGTGGTGACTTCGGCAATGTTTCTCACCTGGGCCGTGAGGTTGCCGGCCATGGCATTCACTGAGTCCGTGAGATCCTTCCACGTACCCGCCACGCCCGGGACGTTGGCCTGACCGCCGAGCCTTCCTTCCGAACCCACTTCGCGAGCTACGCGCGTTACTTCGGCCGCGAACGACCGCAGCTGCTCGACCATGGTATTCAGTGTTTCTTTGAGCTGCAGAATCTCACCGCGCACGTCCACGGTAATCTTGCGGCTCAAGTCGCCGTTGGCGATCGCTGTGGCCACCTCGGCGATATTTCTCACCTGTGCCGTCAGGTTGCCGGCCATGAAGTTTACGGAGTCCGTGAGATCCTTCCACGTACCCGCGACGCCCGGCACCTGTGCCTGACCGCCGAGCTTGCCGTCGGTTCCCACCTCGCGGGCCACGCGCGTCACTTCGCCGGCAAATGCATTGAGCTGGTCCACCATGGTGTTGATGGTGTTCTTGAGCTCGAGAATTTCGCCCTTCACGTCCACCGTGATTTTGCGGGAGAGGTCGCCTCTGGCCACGGCCGTGGTGACCTCGGCGATATTTCTCACCTGGGCCGTCAGGTTGCCGGCCATGGAGTTCACCGAGTCCGTGAGATCCTTCCACGTTCCGGCCACGCCTGGCACGTTGGCCTGACCGCCGAGACGTCCTTCGGTGCCCACCTCGCGAGCCACGCGCGTCACTTCGCCGGCGAACCGGTTCAGCTGGTCCACCATCGTGTTGATGGTTTCCTTCAGCAGCAGGATCTCGCCCGAGACATTGACCGTGATCTTCTTGGACAAGTCGCCGGTCGCAATGGCCGTTGACACTTCGGCAATGTTTCTCACCTGGCCCGTCAGGTTCGAGGCCATGGAGTTCACCGAGTCTGTCAAATCCTTCCATGTTCCAGCCACGCCCGGCACCAGCGCCTGGCCGCCCAGCTTGCCGTCGGTACCCACTTCGCGGGCCACGCGTGTGACTTCGCCGGCGAAGGCGTTCAGCTGGTCCACCATCGTGTTCAGCGTATCTTTGAGTTCCAGGATTTCGCCCTTGACGTCGACGGTAATCTTGCGGCTCAGGTCGCCTCGGGCTACTGCGGTTGCCACCTCGGCGATGTTTCTCACCTGGCCCGTCAGGTTCGACGCCATGAAGTTCACATTATCCGTGAGATCCTTCCACGTACCCGCGACGCCCGGCACCTGTGCCTGACCGCCGAGCTTGCCGTCCGTACCCACTTCGCGGGCCACGCGCGTCACTTCGCCGGCAAATGCGTTTAGCTGGTCCACCATGGTGTTGATGGTGTTCTTGAGCTCGAGAATTTCGCCCTTCACGTCCACCGTGATTTTGCGGGAGAGGTCGCCTCTTGCCACGGCCGTCGTGACCTCGGCGATATTTCTCACCTGGGCCGTCAGGTTGCCGGCCATGGAGTTCACCGAGTCCGTGAGATCCTTCCACGTTCCGGCCACGCCTGGGACGTTGGCCTGACCGCCGAGACGTCCTTCGGTGCCCACCTCGCGAGCCACGCGCGTCACTTCGCCGGCGAACCGGTTCAGCTGGTCCACCATGGTATTCAGGGTTTCTTTCAGCTGCAGGATCTCGCCGCGCACGTCCACGGTAATCTTACGGCTCAAATCGCCGTTCGCAATCGCGGTCGCCACTTCCGCAATGTTGCGCACCTGGCCGGTAAGGTTGCCGGCCATGAAGTTCACGTTATCTGTGAGATCCTTCCACGTACCGGCGACACCCGGCACGTTGGCCTGTCCGCCTAGTTTGCCTTCCGTCCCCACTTCGCGAGCCACGCGCGTCACTTCTCCGGCGAACGCGTTCAGCTGGTCCACCATCGTGTTAATGGTGTCTTTCAGCTCCAGAATTTCACCCTTCACGTCGACGGTGATCTTGCGGCTCAGATCGCCTCTGGCCACGGCCGTTGTCACCTCGGCGATATTTCTCACCTGGGCGGTCAGGTTGCCGGCCATGGCATTCACCGAGTCCGTAAGATCCTTCCAGGTCCCGGCCACGCCCGGCACGACGGCTTGGCCGCCGAGCTTGCCGTCGGTACCCACCTCGCGGGCCACGCGCGTTACCTCTGAGGCAAACGACCGCAGCTGGTCCACCATGGTGTTGATGGCTTCTTTCAGCTGCAGAATCTCGCCTCTCACGTCCACTGTGATCTTGCGCGAAAGGTCGCCGCTGGCCACGGCGGTCGCCACCTCGGCAATGTTTCTCACCTGGCCCGTCAGGTTTGAGGCCATCGAGTTTACTGAGTCTGTGAGATCTTTCCAGGTTCCGGCCACGCCCGGTACGAGCGCCTGGCCGCCCAGCTTGCCGTCGGTTCCCACCTCTCGGGCCACGCGGGTCACCTCAGAGGTGAAGATTCCCAACTGCTGGATCATCGTATTCACGATGTTTGCCGAGCGCAGGAACTCGCCCTCCAGGGGGCGTCCATCCACGTCCAGTCGCACTGTCTGCGTCAAATTGCCCTGAGCCACGGCAGCAATCGCGCGCGTCACCTCGGTTGTGGGACGCAGCAGGTCCTCCACCAGCGTGTTGACGCTCACCTCCATGTCGTCCCAAGCGCCACGCCGCCGCTCCACCCGGATCCGCTCGCGAGTCTTGCCCTCCTTGCCCACAGCCTGTCCGACGCGCTTCAGTTCCAGCGCCAACTGCTCATTCGCGGTGACGATCTCGTTGAAGTTATCCGCGATTTTGCCTGCCAGGCCCGTCCAGGTCACCGGCAGCCGCACGCTGAAGTTGCCGTTCTTCATGGTCTGCAAGCTTTGCAGAATCGCTTCCATGTATTCGGCGGGGTAGCTGCCCGGATCGGCGCCGTCCAGAGTGGCGGCGGGGAGGGAACTTGCGTTGTGCGAATTGGGCTCTTCCTGGCTTACGCCGGGCTGCTCGATTGAGGTGGCCATCGTCGCTCCTGCGAGTGGAAAAATATCTAAGGTTGGCAGACCGCCCCCGGGCTTGGTCTGGGCGGCCCATCGGATCGTGGGACGGTCGCTCGGCTCAGTCGAAAGGGGGAGTACGCTGGGGAATTTCGATGCACGCGGGAAATGCGGGGTTGTTTTGCGGGGCGTGTTTTTTGTTGCTCCGTTTACCCCATGATCCCGGTCCGGTGCGCCGCGCGCCAACTCCGCTCTAATGCCTGTTTCAAGGAAGTCGTGGAACCTCTGCGGTATACCCTAATTGTGGAGCCGATGCCGTGAGCCTGCTATGCGCTGAAGGCGGAGTGGACCGGGAGATTTCCCCAGACGAGATGAACCAGCTCTTAGCGGACGCTCTGGGTAAGCTCGGATCCCGCAACCGCGTCCTCGCCGTTCCCCCGGACATGACCCGCTTCCACTCCCAGGCGGGGCCCCTTACCGAATCCGCCTGGTCTTACTACCGGGACCGCCTCCGGCACGTCCTTCCCGCTCTCGGCACCCACGCACCCATGCGCCCCGACCAGCTGACGCGCATGTTCGGAGCCGTGCCTCATGAACTATTTCTAGTGCACAACTGGCGCACCGATATCGAAACCCTCGGCGAAGTCCCGGCTTCATTTATTGAGGAGCAATCCGAGGGCAGGCTCCACTATCCCTGGCCCGCGCAGGTCAATAAGCACCTCATTCACGGCCGGTGGGACCTCATTCTCTCTATTGGACAGGTCGTGCCCCACGAGGTCATCGGCATGGCCAACTACAACAAGAACATTCTCGTCGGCACAGGCGGCCGCGAAGGCATCAACCGCAGCCACTACCTGGGCGCCGTCTACGGCATGGAACGCATCATGGGCAAGGCCCAGAACCCCGTTCGCGCCGTACTCAACTGCGCTTCGGACCAATTTTTGAAACATCTGCCCATCGTCTATGTTCAGACCGTGGTCGGCCGCAAGTCCGACGGCAGCCTGGCCCTGCGAGGCCTCTATATAGGAGAGGACCAGGCGTGTTTCCTGGCCGCGGCTGCCCTGTCCGTAAAGGTCAACTTCGAAACCGTCCCGGAGCCCATTCGCAAGGCGGTCGTCTACCTCGACCCCCACGAGTTCCACTCCACCTGGCTCGGCAACAAGGCCATCTACCGCACCCGCATGGCGCTCGCCGATCGCGGGGAACTCATCATCCTTGCCCCGGCGGTCCGTGAGTTCGGGGAGGATAAGACGATCGACAATCTGATCCGCAAATACGGCTATCGCGGCACCCCCGCCACCCTCAAAGCCGTGGAACAGAATGCCGACCTCGCCTCCGATCTCTCCGCCGCCGCCCACCTCATCCACGGCTCCTCAGAGGGCAGGTTCACCATCACCTGGTGTCCCGGGGAACTGAGCCGGGAAGAGATCGAGGGCGTCGGCTACCAGTACGGCGACCTGGCCGCCATGCTGAAGAAGTATGACCCCGCGAAACTGGATCACGGCTGGAACGCCGTCGAGGGGGAAGACATCTTCTTCATCGCCAACCCGGGCCTCGGCCTCTGGGCCCATGCGTCACGCCTCTAGCCTTCTTTGAGCCCCGGCCCAGCGCACTTAGGCCCAGGAGATGTCGGCCATCGATTCGGCTTGGGTAAAAAGGACCGATAGATAGCCCCCAAGTCTGGTGCGGACGGTGCACGCGTTCGTCAATGTGAGATGCACTTGAGCACCGAAACGAGCGGCTATGCCGTCTCGACCGAAAGAGGTGGCGTGATCACAACCCCTTTTCACTTCAAGGCTCCGGGGGTGTACAAAGAATGGTCATGAAACGTACGCCTCTGGCCCTCGTCCTGCTTGCCCTGGTCCTTCCCGCCGCCGCCCAAAAGATCAACCCCGGCGCGCTCCCCCGCGCCGGATCGGTTGATGAGCGCTTCCAGTCCTACAACATCGAGATGGTCGAGGTCACCGGCGGGCGCTTCTGGAGACCCTATGCCAGCAAGCCCACGGCCCCCGAGCCCACTTCCGCCAATCAGCCCGCCGGGATGTCGGCGTCGCTCTACGAGTACCGCCCGCCCATCGATCTCTCCAACGCCCGCCTGCGCAAACTTGCCGCCGCGCTTGGGCCCGCCTACCTGCGCGTCAGCGGCACCTGGGCGAATACCACCTTCTTTCAGGACAGCGACGGCCCCGCTCCTTCCACGCCGCCCGAGGGCTTCAAGGCCGTCCTTACCGCCGCGCAATGGAAGGGCGTCCTCGACTTCTCGCAGGCCGTCAACGCCCCGATTGTGACGTCCTTCGCCTTCGGCGCTGGAACCCGCGATGCCTCCGGCGTCTGGACGCCCGCCCAGGCCGACAAGATTCTCTCCTTCACCAAGGCAAAAGGCGGCCGCATCGCCGCGGCCGAGTTCATGAACGAGCCCACCTTCGCCGCGATGGGCGGAGGCCCCGCGAACTACGACGCGAAGGCCTATGCGCGCGATCTCGCCGTCTTCAAGCCGTTCCTCAAGGAGAAGTCGCCGGATACCATTCTTCTTGGCCCGGGTGGTTCCGGGGAGGGCGGAGCGCTCGTACCCCCTGGAATGAAGCTGATCTCCAGCGACGATATCCTTGCGGCCACCGGTCCCGCCTTCGACGTCATTGACTATCACTCTTATGCCGCCGTCTCCGCCCGCTGTGCCCAGGGGCCGGCCGCGGCCGCCGGTATCAAGCCGGAGAACGCTCTCTCCGAGGAATGGCTCTCCCAGGCCGCTAAGATTGAAGGCTTCTACGCCGCGCTCCGCGACAAGTACGAGCCCGGCACGCCGATCTGGAACACTGAGACCGCCGAGGCTGCCTGCGGGGGAGACCGCTTCGCCTCGACCTTTCTCGACACCTTCCGCTATCTCAACCAGCTCGGCACGCTGGCGCGTCAGGGCGTGCAGGTCAATATGCACAACACCCTCGCCGCCAGCGACTACGGTCTGCTCGATGAAAAGACCTATGAGCCGCGTCCCGACTACTGGGCCGCGCTGGCCTGGCACCGGATGATGGGCAGCACCGTTCTCGACGCTGGAGCGAACCCCAAGCCAGGCGTGTACGTGTATGCCCACTGTCTGCAAGGACAGGCGGGTGGCGTTGCGCTTCTCGCGATCAATGCCAGCCAGACCACGCCCGCGCGCCTAGAGCTGGCCAACGCGTCGGAGCGCTACTCTATGACCGCCCCGGACCTTCAGTCGGGCAAGGTGCTGCTCAACGGCTCCGTCCTTGCGCTGGGGGCGGGCGACGAGCTGCCTGTGTTCAGGGGCAAGCCCACCGTAGCCGGCCCGGTTGAGTTGGCTCCGGAGAGCATCACATTTTTCGGCGTGCCGGGCGCGAACAATCCGGCGTGCCGCTAGTTCATCAGGAACTTCACTTCGACCGACAGGCGCTTGGCCACCGGCTTGCCGTCTTTGGTTGCGGGCTGGAAGCGGTATTCCCATACCGACTCGGCCGCCGCCTTGTCGAGGTCGAACTCCGCGGACTTCTGCACGCAGAGGTCGCGCGGCACCCCGTTTGGATCCACCACTACCGCGATGGTGCTGACGGAGCGGA
Source organism: Acidobacteria bacterium AB60 (assembly GCA_008682415.1). Lineage (GTDB taxonomy): Bacteria > Acidobacteriota > Terriglobia > Terriglobales > Acidobacteriaceae > Telmatobacter. The sequence goes on from VANK01000003.1 coordinate 387,228, forward strand.
ATGGGAACATGGCCCGTTTGTGAATCTCTTTGCGTGCCTTGTCAGTGAAGGCGGCCTCGGGAGCCCATACCGCCCGCGGCTGATTGACGCCGGGCACAATCCCGATTGGGGCGATGCCGTTGGTGGAGAGGCTGTCGTCAAAGCGAGCCGGGCAGGCGGAGAGCCGCGGCATCTTTCCGTGCTTTTCTAAGGAGGCGTGGACGATAGTCTGCGGCCACGCAGGCAGGCTTCGCGCGGCCGCTGCTATCCCCAGCGCGGCCACGGCGAGTGCCGTGGTTAATTTATGCATTGTTTCCCCCCGGAGACAATTACCAACAGTGTCGCACGTTGAGCGGATGCAAGGAACGTTACGCAAGGGTTAGTCGGACCGGACAGATGGGGGGACACTCACGGATTCGGAGCGAGCGGCATCCAGCCAATAGGAGTTGTGTCCCCTGCGACTACGGTCCTAGTGGGTCATGGCATAGAGGACGTAGTTGACGCCGATCTGGGTGCCGAGGACGGAGAACTTGGCGGGGTAGCGGGGATCGTCGAGGAACTCCCAGGAGTCGCCGATGTCGGAGTTGAGGGAGAAGGCGACCATGAGACGGCCTTTATCGTCGTAGATACCCTTCCATCGGGCTACGTATCCATCCTTTTTGTGGCCTGTGGCGAGGTGTTCGGCGCCGGGGATCTGAAAGCGCTGATCAATGTCGAAGAAGGTGTGGAAGATGGGATCGTTATTGGGAATATCGACGAGGGGACGGTCAGGGAAGACCATCTTCATGGTCTTTTCAAAGTAGGCCTGTTCCTGGGAGCCGTGGCAGTCGTCGGCCATGAAGAAGCCGCCGCGGAGGAGGTAGTCGCGGAGTTTGCCGGCCTCCGGCTGGGTGAGGCCCCACTCGCCGACCTGGACAGCGTAGAGCCAGGGCCAGTTATAGATCTCGTCTCCGTCGTCAAGGCTGACGGGCTGTTCTACCGAGCGGGCGTGGATGCGGGTGAGGCGGCGCACAGCGTTGGCGAAGGCGCGGTCGGCGCGGGGGTAGTCTTGGGTCCAGAGGGAGAGGCCATCCTGCCAGGGTCCGTCGAAGCGGCCCGCGTAGCCGTCGAGGGGTCCGGGGGGGAACATGAGACGGGCGAAGGTCCACTCGGCGGCCTGATTCCAGTCCGCTGGCAGGGGAATAGCCTCGCCGTATTCGACGGAGGGGTATTGGCGGAAGGCGCGCTGGGCGGCGACGGCGGTGATGAGGGCCGTAGCGGCAATGAGGGGAAGCGCCGCTTTGCCGAGGTGCCTCATTGGGAACTCCTGGCCGCAAGGGCGGCCGTTGGCCTTTGCCATTAGACGCGGGAGCGGTGCGTTGCGCTACGCGATATTGGCGAGGGACGGTAGCTGGGGAGTTGCAAGGTTGGATGACATGGGGAGCGGGAGTGTGCTGTACTGAGGGCGATTTCGCTATTGAAACATTGGGGGAGCGAACATTGCCCAAGTCGAAGATCAAGAGGCTTTACCTGATTCCCATTCTGTCGAAGGGCCTGGATGTGCTGGAGTTTCTGGGGAAAGTGCAGGGGCCGATCAGCCTGGAGGATGTTTACAAAAACACCAACATCTCGAAGACGAGCGTCTACCGAATTCTGAAGACGCTGGCTCATCGCGGGTACGTTGCGCAGACGCAAAACGGGCAGTACCGCCTGGTGGCGCGTCCGCGACGGCTGGTGTTCGGGTTCGGGGTACAGAGCGCGGACCTGCCGTTTTCGCAGGCGATTGCGCGGAGCGTGACCGCGGCCGCTGCGGCGGCGGGTGTGGAACTCTCGGTTCTAGACAATCGGTTCGATTCGGAGACGGCGGTGAAGAATGCCGAGGAGTTTGTGGAGAAGCGGGTCGACCTGGTGTTGGAGTTCCAGGCGGAGGAGTCGGTGGCGCCGCGCGTGGCGAATATCTTCAAGAAGGCGGATATTCCGGTGATCGCGATCGACGTGCCGCACCCCAATGCGACGTACTTCGGGGTGGACAACTTTGAGTGCGGGATTGAGGCGGGGACGCTGCTGGCGCAGTATGCGCACCGGCGCTGGAAGGATGATGCCGATTGGATTCTGGGGGTGGGTTTCAACGAGGCGGGAAGTTTTGTGCAGAGCCGGATTACAGGTGCGTTTGAAGCGGTGCGGAAGCGCCTGCCGCATCTTGCGCCGGAGCGGTTTGTGCAGATTGACGGGCGGGGATCGAGAAATCCCAGCCGCCTGGCGGTGGCGGATTTTTTGAAATCGAATGCAGGGAGCAAGCGAATCCTGGTGGCGGCCGCGACGGACTCGAGCGCATTAGGGGTGCTGGATGCGGCGCGGCAGTTTGGGCGCGAGCAGCATATTGCGGTGGTGGGTCAGGATTGCATTCCCGATGCGTTGGAAGAGATGCAGTCGGGGCAGAGCGCGCTGATCGGGAGCATCTCGCACGAGGCAGAGACCTATGGGCCGCGGCTGATTCAGCTGGGAATTTCGATGCTGCGTGGGCACGCGGTTCCTCCGTACAACTATGTCCGGCATCGGGTGGTGACGCCCGAATCACTGGCGGAGAATGCCGAGAAGGGTGAGACGGCGGCCGCGGAGCAGCTGTCATAGAACGGAGGAGTGTGGGATGAGACCTGCATGGATTGCGGCTGCGTTGCTCGTGTGTACCTCGCTTGCGGAGGCGCGCATTACGCGTGTGGTAGTGGTTAAGACGGAGCCGCACACGCTGGTGACGGGATATCAGCGGATCACCGGAGTTGCTCACGGAGAACTGGATCCTCACGATGCGCATAATGCTGTGATCACCGACCTGGCGTTGGCTCCCCGCAACGCAAAGGGCATGGTGGAGTATGCGGCGACATTCACGCTGCAGATACCCGAGGATATGGCTAGGGCGAGCGGGTTTTTGCTCTACGAGGTGGTGAACCGCGGGCGTTCGCTTGCCCGCAACAGTTACGAAGGCGGAGATATTTATCTGACGAGCGGGTGGCAGGGCGATATTCCCTGGAGCGGAGAGGCACTGAATGCGATGCACCTGGAGACCATCCGCGTACCGGTGGCGCACAACGCGGATGGATCGTCGATCACTGGGCCAATCCTGGCGCGCTTTCTGAACATTGCACCTGGGCAGAACACCGTGGCGGTAGGCACAGCGGCCGGGTACGTGACGTCCGGACCGCCGCCGGCTCCAGTCGATTTGAACACTGCGCATGGCGGGCTGGTCAGCCGGCAGTGGGAAGGCATGAACGGAGCGCACGGGGCGGACGTTGTGATTCCGGCGGAGGAGTGGGCGTGGGCGGATTGCTCTGCCGAGGCCTTTCCCGGCAAGCCCGACGCAGAGCACATCTGCGTGAAGGGCGGCTTTGATCCGGACCGGCTGTACCAGCTGACGTACACGGGGAAGGACCCGCTGGTGCTGGGGATCGGCTTTGCAGCGATGCGGGATCTGAACGCGTTTTTTCGCTACGCAGCGAAGGACGATGAGGGCTGGGCGAATCCGCTGGCGGGACAGGTGCGTCATGCGATCGGACGCGGCGCATCGCAATCGGGCAACACACTGCGGACCTTTCTGAACCTTGGATTCAATCAAGCAGAAGACGGGCGGCAGGTTTGGGACGGGGTGTTTCCCACCATAGCGGCGCGACAGGTTCCGCTCAATGTGCGGTTCGGGATTCCAGGGGGCGCGAGCGGCCTGTACGAGGTCGGGAGTGACGGGGTGGTGTGGTGGACGGACTGGGAGGATCCGGTACGGCACCACGCAAAGGACGGTCTGCTGCATCGGTGCACCGCGACGGCGACGTGTCCGAAGATCTTTGAATTGCTGGGTTCGACGGAGTTCTGGCTGCTGCGCGCATCTGCAGATTTTGTCGGAACGGATGATGCCGCAGATCTTCCGCTGCCCCCCAATGTGCGGCGGTACTACATTGCCAGCACGGAGCATGGGGGCGGGCGGGGAGGGTTTTTCACCAGTGCGCCCGCGCCGGCTGCGGGGCAGCCCTCGCGCGCATCTTCGAATCCGATCCAGGGCGGCCCGTGTGCGTACCCGCGGAACCCAAATCCGGAATGGGAGATTTACAACGCACTGCTCGCGGATCTGAAGGAGTGGGTGGCGGAGGGGAAGGAGCCTCCGCCATCGAGTTATCCGAGGGTTGCCGCGCACGAACTGGTGCCGGCCTCTGCTGAGGCGATGGGGTATCCGCAGACTGCAGTGCTGCCCGATCCGGATGGAATGGTGAACCCGCTGCTGGTGTATGACCTGGGACCTGGATTTCGGGATAACGACTTGAGCGGATCGCTGGCGACACAGCCGCCGAGGGTGATGACGGTGATCCCACCGCTGGTGCCGCGCGTGGATGTGGACGGCAACGAGGTGGGCGGAGTGCATACGGTGCAGCAGGATGCTGCGCTGGGCACGTATCTGGGCTGGAATGTCACGACGGCCGGCTTCGCGAAGGGGCAGCTCTGTTCGCTGGCGGGTAGCTTTATTCCGTTCGCCGCGACCCGAGCGGAGCGGGAGGCGAATGGAGACCCGCGGCTCTCGCTCGAGGAGCGTTACGGAGACCTGGACGGCTTTGTGTGCGCGGTTCATCGCGCGGCGCAAAGGCTGATAGAGAGACGGCTGCTGTTGAAGGGGGATGCGGAGCGCATCGAGGGGGATGCGGCGAGGAGCCAGGTTCTTTCCGCAGCTGCGAACAGCAGCGCTGCCGCACGGGCCGTTGCCCAGAAGGTGTGCGCGGCAGGACGGTAATCCTGCCGCCGTGGTGATGGATGGTCAGGGCCGGATAATGAGCGGGCGCATCATGTCGTGCTCTTCGTGTTCCAGGATGTGGCAGTGCCAGACATACTCATGTCCGTTCTGCATTCCGGCGCGAGGCGATCCGGGAACGTGGAAGGGGACGTCAGGCAGGGACATCTTCATGATCACGCGCGTGACCTCACCGGGGTTCATGCGCACGGTCTCTTTCCACCCGCGGTAGTTCGGGTCGGGCGGAATCCACGGGGACGTAGGGACGAACTCGACGATGTTGGGAATCGACGCGTCGAAGGTAGCTCGGCCGACGACCTGCACGTTGACGAGGTGGAAGTGCATGGGGTGGGTGTCGCCGGTGGTGTTGTAGACGTCCCAAACGACGAGCTGGTCTTCGTCGTAGATCTCGGTGGGATCATCCATGTAGTTGCGGCCGTAGCTGTCGGCGTATTTCGCGGAGTCGGTGCCGACGCGCTGAATGAGGCGGCCGTATTCGTCGTAGTCCTCGTTGAGGGTCTTGATTTCGCGCTGGGCGTGAGGATCGGCGCTGTCGAGGTCGGGCTCATGAGAAGCCTTGTAGGCGGCTGGGAGCTGACTCATGAGGGCCTGCAGGGTTGCGTCGAAATTGAGCGGGTCAGCGGCTCCCTTGAGCGCGATGGTGCGGAACTGCATTAGCGTCCGGGTATTGGGCCCGTAGCCCGCCTGGGTTGAGGGAGCGCCGCCGGAGGCTGTCTGATCGGGACAACCGGTGAAGTAGTCGTTGCGCGGATCGCCCATGGGGAAGGGTGCCGGGGCATCGTTGTAGAAAATGAGGTTAGAGCCCGGCGGAACGCTGGAGAAATCAATGATAAGATCGGCGCGTTCCGCCGGGGCGAGCAGGAGATTGAAGGGGCCGTCGGTATTGACGGAGCCGTCGCAGTTGGTGGGGATCTGGACGGGCGGATTGTTGAAGACGACGGGTTGGGGCAGAACTCCGCCTTCCGAGCCGATTTGGATGAAGGCTGGTCCGGGGCGGCCGAAGTCAGGTTCGCCTGGGTTGAGGGTCGACTCGTAGTAGAGCTGCAGATGATAGAAGCGGGCCTGAGACCCGTTGAGTGCGAAGAAGCGATAGCGGCGCGGTTCAACTTCGACGTAAGGGTACGCCATGCCGTTGATGATTGGCGTATCTAAGAACGCCTCGGGTACGCAACTGGGCGAGGGCAGGGAATCGCTGGCGGGCGAGAAGCCGTCGGAGGGATCGCCGAGGTCCCAGCGAGCGGTTTTGCCGTCGTGCTCGTACTCGTAGGGATAGAAGAGGTCTCCGGCACGGCCGTATTTGTCTGCGCTTTGCTTGAAGGCCTTGTCCTGGAGAACGAGGGGCATCGTGTAGGCGAGGCCGGGAATGAGCGGTGCGTTATCGACCTGCATCGCGCTGAGGACGGAGTCGGTGATGAGATAGCCGGCGGCGAGTCCGGCATAGGCGTTGAGCCGGGTGACGCCCATGGCGTGATCGTGGTACCAGACGAGACGTTCGCTCTGGTCATTGGGATAGTAGTAGTCGGCAACGCCTGGGGAGCCGGGAACACCGTTGAGGAAGCTGGGGCCCGCGGAGCCGTCAGTGGCGTCAACGACGCCGGTGGGCGTGTACCAGGCGAAGGGGCCGCCGTCGGAAGTCCAGGGAACAAGGCCCCCGTGCAGGTGTAGGGAGATGCGATTGACGGGTACGCCGGGCTCCGCGCCCATGATAGAGGTGTCGACGGGAAGGATGTGGGTCGGCGGCAGGTTGTTGGTCATGCGGATGACGACGGGCTTGCCGCGCTGAGCGACGATGATGGGGCCGAGATAGACGGACTTGCCGGTGGTCTGATCAGTGTAGCCCCAGAGGCGCGTGGGGCCGGGAAGATCCGGGTGCAAGCGCTGCGTGAACTGCTGTGCGCTGAGGGTGTAGATGTCGGCTCCAGGATACGCGGGGTCCGTGCCGGCAGCGGCTACGGGGATGTCGCCCAGTCCGGGAAGTGGCGCGACGAACTTGCGCAGTTTGGGGCTCTGCGCGTAGGCCCAGACGCGTCCTTCAGCGCAACGGAACAAGGCAACGGCGGTGCCCGCGACGAGGGTCGTCTTGATGAATTCTCTACGTGTCGGCATAGGTCTTCTCGAAGATGGCTCGATCCGGTGAACGGCGACGGGATCTCAGGAGTGAGCACCGCCGCGCAAGCGGTGCTTGCCTGCGCGTGGAGCCGCGCTGGCGGCGGGGTGAGTGGCGGAGCAGGCAGCTTCAGCAGGCGACAGAGACAGCGTTGCCGAAGCGCGCGCTGCCTGCCCACTGGAACTGGTGCAGTACAGCACGAAGGTCTCCGTGGCACTGGTGGGCAGCATCACGTTCATGGAGCCGCTCAGCGACTGCGATCCTGACCACGCTCCTTCGGCGTTGCAGGATGCGGCCTGCTTGCTGGACCAGGAGACGGTCGCGCTCTCGCCTGGGAGGACCGTGGCGGGGCTGACCGTGAGAGAGATAGAGGGAATGACGACCGTTGCCGGCTGAATGGGAGTATTTTGAGCTTTGCTTCCGCCGCAGCCGGAGAGAATCAGGCAAGAGAACAACACGACAGCAAAGCAGAGCAAGATTCTGGCGATGGCCCGAACATGCATGGGAACCCCCGCTCTAGTTGGGATTGTGATAAAGGAACTTGGCATCAGCGTGAGGTCAAGGAAGCTCTTTCGCAAGTGATGGCGATCACGTATCTACTTTGAATGTTTGCTGAGCAGGAGGAGTCTTCTTGCTCAACAGCGGGAGGCGGGGCAGATTGCTCCGGGCCGCGCGTCCGTAGCGACGAGGGTGATCGGTTGTGAGCTGCTGCCCGGGTTCAGAGATGACAGATGCTTCATGTGTGAGATATCTCACCGATAAATGTGAAACACGTCACAGAGCGTCGTTATAGAAAACTGCGAGATTCTCACAGTGCCTGGAACGAGCGCAGGCACTGAAGGTGACAAAGCGAGGTCTTGACTTAGCGAGGCCGTGCACGTCTGTGGTCTTTTTGTTCTTATGCCTTACTGGTTCTCCACAACTGCATTCTGCTTCCTACCGAATAGATCCGGAGAGCTCGACTTGCTTGCGGGCGTTGTATATCCATCCTCCCCCGGGATGAGACGCCGTGCGGCGAGTTGAGATTTACACGATGTTGATGTTGATTGCAGTTCCTGCAGGGGCCGCTGACCGCGGGCTTTAGGCAGGTCCCTGGACCACGCTCGGGACATTGAGGGCTTGTGAACGCGCGCGACAAGTTTGTGGCGCGCGCAAGGGGAACCCTGCCCTGCGGGGCGGATACCAGATGCGGCGACAAGAATACGACCATTCCTGCGCGCCGCTGGAGAGGGCTCGAGAGGTAACTGCACGTGAGGAGCGTTCGGATGAAAAGGCAGAAGCTGGCAATTTTCCTCATTCTCGTCCTGGGGGTCCTGTTGCTTGGGGCATCCGCGGTGCGAGGCCAGACCAATAGTTCAACCAAGAAGCAGGCGAAGTCGCCGACCCCGGCGCCGTCCGCGGCGTGCGCGGCGGGACAGATGCGGTGCGTGACGCAGCAGCAACGGATGGATGCGGCGACGCGGGCGGCGGTTCTTCGGAGCGGCCAGGTCCCGACGAAGGGAGCAGCGGCTCCAGCGGCTGCGCCCGCGGCGCGCAGCATGGCGTTGCCGAGCGCGGCGCCATTGATGACAGGATGTCCGACGCCGGTGATGAGTCCGGGCGTGACGCCGGACTACATGTCAGGGTGCGTAGCGAACTACGCCAACAGCCCGCTGCCGGTGACGACTCCTGTGCCGGGCGGTTATCCCGCATACGTCTCAGGCGGGTTGCGCAAGTTCATCGATCCGCTGCCCAACATTCCAGTTGCGGTTCCCGACACCAAGACTTATCCGGGAAGCGACTACTACGAGATATCGCTCATCGAGTACCAGCAGCAGCTGCACTCGGACCTGCCCAACAAGACGCTTCTGCGCGGGTACGTGCAGACGAATAATGGCACGGATGCCAGCGGAAACAACACCATCGCTCCGGCCCCAGTGCAGTACCTGGGTCCCATCATCGTGGCCCGCAAGAACATTCCGGTCCGCGTCAAGTTTACGAATGCGCTTCCATTGACGGGCGCGCCGGACCAATTCGGCCAGGACGGCAATCTGTTCATCCCTGTGGACACCTCGGTCATGGGGTCGGGCATGGGCCCCGACGGCATGCACTCGTACTCGCAGAACCGCAGCGGAATCCACCTGCACGGCGGCAACACCCCCTGGATCAGCGATGGAACGCCACACCAGTGGACGACTCCGGCTGGCGAAACCACGCCGTATCCGAAGGGCGTGAGCGTTCAGGATGTTCCTGACATGGTGGTTCCTGGCTCGACAAGTCCTCCCGGACAGATGACCTTCTACTACACCAACCAGCAGTCCGCGCGGCTGATGTTCTACCACGATCATGCCTACGGCATCACCCGCCTCAATGTGTATGCAGGCGTGGCGGCTGGCTACCTGCTTGAGGATCCAATCGAACAGACCCTGGTGAACGGCGGGACGATCACTCCGCCGGTGGGATCGCCCGTCACCGTTCCGGCAGGCACCATCCCTGCGACGCAGATTCCACTTGTGATTCAGGACAAGACCTTCATTCCGACCCCCGATCAGTTGATGGCGCAGGATCCGACGTGGAACTGGGGACCCAAGGATGCCTCCGGGAACTTCCTGACCGGCAATCTGTGGTTCCCGCATGTGTACATGCCGAATCAGAATCCGTCTGATGTTTCGGGCGTGAATGCGATGGGCCGCTGGGACTGGGGGCCATGGTTCTGGCCGCCGATGGATCCAAGCACCTTGAAGCAGGGCGAGATCCCCTGCCCGACGCCATTCAACGTGACGCAAACCTGCCCGGGAACGCCCAATCCATCGCTTGTTCCCGAGGCCTTCATGGATACGCCGCTGGTAAACGGCGCCGCTTACCCTTATCTGCAGGTGGATCCAAAGCCGTACCGGCTGCGGATTCTGAACGCGTCGAATGACCGCACGCTGAACCTGTCGCTGTAGCAGGGCTTCGACAAGACGGGTCTGCTGCCCACAGTGGGCAGCTCTAACATCTTTCTTCCGGATCCGTCGGCGGCTACCGCGGTATGCACGACGCCTAGCACGACAGCCCCACCCGCGGGAACGCCGCAGAGCTGTACTGAGGTTCGCTTCGTGACGCCGGTTGACGGCATCGCAGGGCAGGGACCTGCGCCTGATCCGACTACCGTTGGTCCGAACATGATCCAGATCGGCGCCGAGGGCGGATTCCTGCCTGCCCCGGTGACCCTTACGAATACGCCGATCGGATACAACTACAATCGCCGCGATATCGTGGTGCTGAACGTTCAGAGCAAGAATCTGCTTCTGGGGCCGGCCGAGCGCGCCGATGTGATCGTGGATTTCTCTCAGTACGCGGGCAAGACCCTGATCCTGTATAACGATGCGCCGGCGCCGGTACCCGCGTTCGATACGCGGTACGACTACTACACGGGCGATGCGGATCAGACGATGACGGGCGGTGCGCCGACTACGCTTCCGGGATTCGGTCCAAATACCCGCACGATCATGCAGATCCGGGTAGGCGGAAGCTCGAATGGGACGGCATATGATCCGACGGCGCTGAATACGGCGCTGCCGATCGCATTTGCAGCGTCGCAGGACGCGCCAATCATTCCCGAGCCAGTCTACGGTCCATCGTATGCTACGACCTACCCGCAGACATATTCGCGCATCCAGGACACGTCGCTGTTTACCGGATCGCTCACGGGTGTAGCGGTGACGGCGGTGGGCAAAAATTACAGCGCCGCACCCACGGTCACCATCACAGGTGGCGGAGGAACGGGTGCGACCGCGACAGCAACCGTGACTGGTGGAACCATTACGGCGATCGCACTCACGAACCCGGGCACGGGGTACACGTCGACTCCCACGGTGACGATTACCGACGCGACGGGTACCGGCGCGACTGCGGCGGCGGTGGGCGTGCCGATGCTGCGCAAGACGATCCAGGAACTGTTCGAACTGGATTACGGCCGCATGAATGCCACGTTGGGAATGGAGCTTCCGTTCACCAACTTCAACACGCAAACTACGATTCCGCTGGGCTACATCGATCCGCCCACGGAGAATTTCAAGGATGGCGAGACGCAGGTGTGGAAGATTACGCACAACGGCGTGGATACACACGCGGTGCACTTCCATCTCTTCAACGTGCAGGTCATCAACCGTGTGGGATGGGATGGCGCGATCCGGCCGCCCGATGCCAATGAACTCGGCTGGAAAGAGACCGTGCGCATGAACCCGCTGGAAGACGCCATCGTGGCGATCCGGCCGGTTAAGCAGAACCTGCCCTGGGCGCTCCCGGACAGCATTCGGTTACAGGATGTGACAGCACCGGAGAGCGCGTCGATCCGTGTCGTCAGCAGCATCGACGGAAACACAACCCAGATCCCGAACGCGATGATGAACTTCGGCTGGGAGTACGTGTGGCACTGCCACCTGCTGGGTCATGAAGAGAACGACATGATGCGGCCGATGATCTTCCAGGTTCCGCCGGAGGTTCCTACGAATCTTGTCGCGGACGGCACAAGCCAGGCACCGAACGTGGTGCTCACGTTCACCGATAACTCGAAGTCAGAGACTCATTTCCTGATCCAGCGTGATACGGATCCGAGTTTCCCGGCGCCCGTGACACTGCCCTTGGTGGCAGCGAGCACGCAGCAGAATGGTTGGGGCCAGGGGCTCGACTTCGGCAGCAGCATCACTGCCGTCGACAACACCGCCGGCTCGATCATTTGCGGCATTCCGCCGTGCCCGATTTATTACCGGGCCCAGGCCATTAATGAGAAGGCGTTCAACGGGGTGGACGGGGCACTGGCTCAGCAGAACCAGACGCTCTCCTCCGCCTGGTCGAATGTTGCTCAGGTAGGATCAGCACCGATTATCACCATCAGCTCCATGACGCTTTCCTTCGGCAATCAGCTCGTGGGCTCCAGCAGTGCGGCGCAGACGGTGACGGTGACGAACGTAGGGACCGTGCCCGTGGTGATCAGCAATGTTTCGCTTATGGGTCTCAATCCCTCAGACTTCATCCAGACCAATAACTGCGTGGGAAGCATCACCACATCGTGCACCATCAGCGTCATCTTCAATCCGACAGGAATGGGCGCACGCACGGGGACACTGACCTTCGCAACTACGGCGCCGACGAATCTGCAACCAAACATCGCGCTGACGGGAACCGGAATCGCGCCGGTTCTGGCTGTGAGCCCGACGCCCCTCGCCTTCGGCAATCAGCAGGTGGGAACGACGAGCACGCCGGCGCAGGTGGTGACCATCTCGAACGCGACCGGTACGGCGCCTCTGTCCATCGCGAGCATCTCCGTCAGCGGGACTAACGCTTCCGACTTCGTGATGACTCAGACTTGTGGAGTTCCTGTGACGCTGGCAGTGGGGGGAACCTGCACGGCGAGCGTCGCATTTGCACCCTCGGCTGCGGGGCCCCGCTCCGCTTCCTTGAACGTGGCCGCCGCGGCGCCAGCCCTCTCGCAGTCTGTGCCGATGAGCGGGACGGGAACGCTGCCCGGAGCTTCGCTTACTCCGGCTTCTCTCACCTTCGCTAATCAGTTGGTGTTGAGCCCGAGCGCGGCGCAAAACCTGACGCTGCTGAATACGGGCCTGGCACCTTTGACGATCACCTCGATCGCGGTGAGCGGAAGCAATCCTGGGGACTTCAGCCAGACGAATACATGCGGAACCACGTTGGCGGCGGGCGCAAGCTGCACCATCAGCGTGGTGTTCACGCCGGCGGCCAGGGGCGCACGTTCGGCAACGGTCGTGGTCACGGACAACGCGCCAGTGACGACTCAGACAGCAACCCTGGCGGGTCTGGGTATTGCTCCGGTGGCGTCTGTCTTCCCGCCCGCCGTTCCGTTCGGCATCCAGCCGATCGCCACGCCGAGCGCTCCGCAAACGCTGGTTGTCTCGAACAGCGGTGATCTGCCGCTGATCCTGAGCAACATAACGATCGGCGGGGCGAATGCGGCCGACTTCGCGTTCAGTCTAGGAACGTGCGCGAGCCCGGTCGCGGCTCTGAGTGTTTGCTCGTTCACGGTCAGCTTTACGCCCACCGCGAGCGGCGCAAGGGCTGGCTCAGTGTCGATCGCCACCAACGATCCGCTGAATCCCGTGCTGATGGTTCCATTGACCGGGACCGGGACGGCGATCAGCCTGAGTCCGGCTGCAGTTGCATTCGGCAACCAGACAGTTGGGACCTCGAGTGCGGCGCATACCATCACCATCACCAATGTCGGCGCCGTGACGCTGAACATTACAAGCATCACGCTCGCCGGGACCAATCCTGGCGAGTTCACGCTCAACAACCAGTGCCGCGCGACCCTGGCGGCGGGACGAAGCTGCAACGTGCAGGTTCGCTACGCACCAACGGTTGCGACTGCTGCGAGCGGGTCAGTCGTCTTCGCCACCTCAGATGCGGGGCAGCCGACGGCGTCCGTGCCACTGACGGGCACAGGAACGACGCCGGTTCTGTCTGCAACGCCGGCGAGCCTCACGTTCAGCTCGCCGCTGAACACGGCCAGCGCGGCGCAAGTGGTGACGGTGACGAATACCGGCACCTCGGCTCTGACGCTAACCGGCATCACTCTGGGCGGCACCAACATCGGGCAGTTCCAGCAGACGAATAACTGCACGATTGGCGCAGCAATGGCGGTGGGAGCAAGCTGCACGGTCAATCTCACCTTCCGCCCGACCTCAACCACGCCTCTGACGAAGAGCCAGACGTTGAACATTAACGTGGCGGCGCCGGCAACGTCTGCGGCGATACCGCTGACAGGCACAGTTACGGTGCCTACGTACACGGTCACGCCGGGCAGCATTGCGTTCCCGGGGCAGACCATCAACACCACCAGCGCGGCGCAGACGGTGACGCTGACGAACACGGGAACAGTGCCGCTTCCGCTCACGAACATCGCGCTGGGAGGCGCGAACGCAAACCGCTTTGCACAGACGAACACCTGCGGCGCGAATGCGTTTCGTCCCTTCCCGTCGTCACTGGCCGTGGGGGCGAGCTGCACCATCAGCACCACCTTCCGGCCCAACGCGAGAACGTCCTTCACCGCTTCCATCACGATCAGTGTTGGAGGGGGCGCAACGCCCGCTCAGACAGTAGTCACGCTGACCGGAACCGGGCAGTAGTCACTCGGTCGGTGCCAGGGGAGGAAGGCTTATGTCCCCCTCCCCGGGCATGACGTCCAGGAACAGGTTGCAGGGCAAGTCCCATGGGTACTTGCACGGATCGCATGGAGAAGCATTGATCGAGGAGAAGATCGTATGGAAATGAAAGATTGCAACAAACTCTTGAGGAACCGGGCAAAGCGCCGCGCCATCATGGCTGCGTGCCTGATGCTGGTTCCAGTCCTCTGGGTTGCGGGGTGCGGGTCGTCACGCGCGCCGGTCGGCATAAGCGTGACTCCCGGAACCAGCGCGCTGACAGTGGGGCAAACGCAGACATTTACCGCGACGGTAACCAATACCTCCAATAGCGGGGTGACGTGGACGATCCAGGAAGGTTCGGCTGGTGGCAGCATCTCGTCCAACGGCTTGTACACCGCCCCGATGAAGGCCGGATCCTACCACGTGGTCGCCACCAGCGTTGCCGATCCATCGAAATCAACCAGCGCGGCGATCCGGGCCACAGCGCCCGCACCGGCGTTCACCAGCACCGCGCCCACGGTTGCCTCGGAGGGCGTGACTTACAGCTACGCAGTCACAGCGACCGATCCGGTGAACACGGAGGTCACGTATTCGCTGAAGTCGGGACCCACGGGCGCGGCGATCAGCGGAGCCACTCTCAGCTGGACACCAACGCACGCCCAATCGCGGACCTCCAACTCCTTCGATGTGGTGGCCACAACCGCGGCGGGGGGCACGGCGGACCAGACCTTTACGGTCACACCTATTGGCATCGTTCGCGGGACCGCAATCGACACCTATCTGACAGCGACGGGGAGCGTCACCAAGCCTGAGGATCTGTCGAATGCGTATATAGGGGTCTCGTTCCAGAACGGAAGTTCCTGGACGACGGTACAGGGTGTGGGACTCGCGGATGGTACGTTCACGGTGAGCGGCGTGCCGACGGGAAGCTATTGGCTGGCAATCGCGTCGGGAGGCTACTGGACTTCAGCAAGCGACCTCGACCTGGGGCAAGACTTCGTGGGGCGTCCGGACGCGGTGAATGCGTCGAACGGCACGTCTCTGGGGTTGAGTTTCGCGGGCCTGAATGCGTTTGCCACCGACGATGAGGTAGACATCTACAATCCCAACCTCGGCCAGGATTTTGACTGGTCTGAGAATCTCAACATCGGCGACACGACGTTTGCCTCGGTGTGGAACTGGACTGGACCTCTAAGCATCTCCGGCAAAGGAGATAACTGGTTCGTGATCCAGAGCCATCCGGCGGCGGTGGGTCCGGCAGTGTGGCGCATGGCGGTGACGGCCACGCCCGCGCTGCCACTCGATCAGAAAGACGCGGACGAGACGGATCTGACCGGGCGACTCGATACCGCGACGTCGTTGACCGTGCACATGGCTGTCAAGGGAAGCCAGTTCGCTGCGGCGGCAGCGAATGCGGGAAGCGGCAGCAGCATCCATGCCACCACAGTCGGCGTGTACTCGCAGCCGTTCAGCGCCACGAAGGGAAGTGTAGGCGAGAATGAGAATCTTCTCGAGACCAAGGATCAGACGCCGATCACACAGGATGCCGACTATGGAGATATTGCCGTAGGCAACCCCTTCCCGGATTCTTTCACGCCTTACGTGGCTGCGCGGTACGAGGTGCATGTGCCGTTTACGGCTACCGGCGCTAACGCCGCAGTGCAGGTGCCGGCCGAACTGTACCTGAGCAGTACGCAGATGCCAACCAAGGATGCGCCGCTCACGCCGCAGATCACGCCGGTGCAGAATCTGCGGTTGAACAGCGCTGCGTTCGTCCAGGGTTTGGCCACCAAGACGCTCAATCCAACGTTGTCTTGGGATGCGCCCGCCACGGGAACTCCCACGGGCTACCGGGTGAGTGTTTACTCGCTCACGGTCACGGGAACCTCGGGATCGAGTTTTCAACCGGTTCTGGACCTCTTTACCAACGATCACACCCTGACGATTCCCAGCGGGATCCTGGCGGCGGGAGGGGAGTACTTCTTCCAGATCCGTGCCTTCCTGGCTCCCGGAGTGGACTTCACCTCGGCGCCGTATCACGGAGTGTTTCCGTGGTCGCATGCCGACCTGCTGACGCCGGTGATGTCGACGGCGGGAGCAACGGGATCGGTTGCGGTGGCCGAGGCGCTGCAGCACGTGGTCAATCGGCCGGCCAGTGCACCCGTGGCCGGCAATCCGGCGCGGGCGGTAAGTCGGACGCCAGTGAGGGTAAATCGAAACTAAACACGACGTAACCAGCAAAACTTCGCGCGCCCGGCACCGGCTGCCGGGCGCGCTTTCTTGTATGGACTGCGAGAGCGGGAGGCGATGACGAATTCAGTTGACTTGATCCCTTCCCTTGTATATAGCTATTTAGCTATATAGATGGTAAGAGATCAACCCAGGACGGAGGAGCTACTGGATGCGACGTTTGCAGCGCTCTCGGACACGACGCGGCGACGCATCCTGGAGCGACTGGCATTGGGAGACGCGACTGTGGGGGAACTGACGGCGATGTTCCAACTTACCCAGCCCACCATCTCCAAGCACCTGCAGGTGCTGGAGCGCGCAGGGTTGATCTCCACCATCCGCGATGCGCAGCGCAGGTTGCGGCGCCTCGTTCACAATCCTCTGCAGGGCGCGACAGCATGGCTGATGGGTTACCGAAACCCAGGCAGCCTACAGTTTCTAACCCCGGGAGATCGCGAGATCGTGATGAAGAGGGCCTTCTGGGCATCCCGGCACAGAGTGTTCGACGCATTTATGCAGCCCAGGTTGCTGAAGCAGTGGTTCTATGGCAAGCCGGGAGGAGTTCTGGCGGTATGCAAGGTGGCTTCGAAGCCGGGCGAATCATTCCGCTACGTTTGGCGCGACCCCGGAGGGCGAGAGATGGGTTTGAGCGGCATATGCCTGGCACTCGTGAGGCCGGAGCGCATCGTCGCCACCGAGGAGTATGACCAGGCGTGGTATCCGGGAGGGGCGATCGGTACGATCGAGATCCATCAGTATGGGGACGTATCGATACTAACGCAGACGATACGCTATGAGTCGCGCGAGGCGCGAGAGATCGTGGTGGCTACACAGATGGAGCACGCGGTGGCCCTGGGATACGACCGGCTGGAGACTCTGCTCGCAACTCTTGAGCGCCAGAAGGGGAGAAAATCATGAGCAATGGGGTAGTGGAGGGAGCAGTCAGTTCCCGCAGGATTGGCAGGAGCATTCTCGCGCTTCTTGCAGGCTTTGTAGTCAACGTCGCGCTCTCCGTGATAACCGATTTCGCCCTGCAGGCTGCCGGAGTTTTGCCGGTAATCGGGCGGGGAACGATGAATGATTCGCAGTGCGCTTTGGCGGCGGCATACCGAGCCCTGTTCAGTGTTATCAGTTCGTATGTCGTTGCTCGACTCGCCCCCTATCGGCCGATGGAGCACGCGCTTGTGGGAGCAGGCATCGGCATGGTGCTTGCCACGGCAGGTGCGGCGGCGACCTGGAACCGGGGTCTAGGTCCGCACTGGTATCCCGTGGCTTTGATCGCGGTGGCCTTACCTTCGGGGTGGGCGGGAGCCAGGCTGTGGTTAGCGCAGGCGCGCTAACTTGTGCGGGCGGGAGATCTTAGTGAGGAAGATGCATGGCGAAGAAGAATGCTGTTTCCACCAAGGAATCGAGGCCGGATGAAGTTGACGCTTACCTGCGGGCGATGGACCATCCCTTGAAGCGGGTTGTGGAAGCACTGCGAGCGGTCATCCTCAGTGCAGATTCCCGCATCGGCGAGGAAGTGAAATGGAACGCCCCGGCATTCTTCTACACCGGCGCGATGGTGGAGTTCGATCCCAAGAAGCACATGAGACATCTGGTAGTGCTCAATCTGTTCAAGAAGGACAGCGTGCGTCTCGTGTTTCCCAGCGGCGCGCGCATCGGGGATACTTCGGGTCTGTTGACAGGCGATTACTCCGACGGACGGCGGCTCGCACAGTTTTCCAGCACTGACGAGGTGCGATCGAGGCGGAGTGATCTGGAACGCGCGATCCGGCAATGGCTCAGCACCCTGGTAAAGGACTGACGGAAGTCGTCTGGTTCAACGATCCGTGAAGCGGAGATCACACGCCGAAGAGGGTTGCAATCCGCTCCGAGTCCAATGGCCGTCAAGTCCGATCCATCTTCTCCAGAGGAAGACCCTTTGTCTCTGGCACAGCCGCGAACACGAACAGACCGCCGGCGAGGCATATCCCCGCATAAATCAGGAATGTTCCTGACGTTCCGATTGCCTGGTTCAGGAGAGGAAACGTGTAAGTAAGCAGGAATGATGCGATCCACAGCACCGCGACCGAGAGTGAAACGGCCGAGGCGCGCAGCCGATTGGGAAAGATCTCGGTGATGAGCACCCACGTCACCGGCGCGAGCGACATAGCATACGAGGCGATCGCGCAGAGGGTGAGGACTAGCACCCATCTTCCCTGCGCATGGGCGCGGTAGGCGGCGCTGGCAGCCAGGTGGGATGCCGCGATCGCGAGGCAGCCGAAGATCATCAGCTTCCTTCGACCGAAGCGGTCAACCAGCGACATCGCAACCACGGTGAAAACAAGGTTGATGGCGCCGGTGATGACGATATTGAAGAGGATCTCGCTTACGCCGTAGCCCGCGCTCCGGTAGACCTCCTGCGCATAATTGAAGAGAATGTTGATGCCGCTCCACTGTTGCAGAACGGCAAGCGTGGCACCTACAAGGACTAGCTTGCGGCCGCGCCCGGTGACGAGTTCGCGCCAGCTTCCCGCATCGCCGGGCTTGGCGAGGAAGCTCTCAATTGTTGACAGTTCCGATTGCGCGTAGGCTACGCCGCCGATACGGCGCAGCGCTTCGAGCGCGGCGGCAGGATTGCTTCGGGCGACCAGCCAGCGGGGGCTTTCCGGAATGAACGGCGCGCAGCAGAGAAAGAGTAGCGCAGGAAGAGCCACCGCCGTGAACATCCAGCGCCAGCCGTACTGCGCATTCCAGGACGAGGCGAGCAGAACCTGTCCCCCCGGAACGCTCTCGGCGATGCGCCAATTGGCTAGCTGAGCAGCCAGAATGCCGAGGACGATGGCGAGCTGATTGAGGCTGACCAGGCGCCCTCGCCAGCGGGCGGGGCTGATCTCGGCGATATACAGCGGCGAGACATTCGAAGCCAGCCCGATGGCAACACCTCCGACGATGCGCCAGGCGATAAATGTATGGAAACTGTGAGTCCAACCAGTCAGAACGGACGAGAGGGCAAACAGAAAGGCGGCGACGATGAGCAGTTTCTTCCGGCCGAACCGATCGGCGGAAGGCCCGGCAAGCAACGATCCGAAGAAGCAGCCGACAAGAGCGCAGCTATTGGCCCAGCCGATCTGGGCCTCTGAGGTGAGATGGAAATAGACTTCGTAAAAGGGCTTGGCGCCTCCGATGACAACCCAGTCGTAGCCGAAGAGCAGGCCTCCCAATGCAGCGATGAACGCGATGCCCCACAGATAGCGCAGATGAAGCTTTGGGTCGGCGGAAGCGCGCAGGGGTGCGAAAGAAGGAGTATGCACGTTCAGAGCCCCGGCCCATCGTTGAAGTCATCGAGCTGACTGGCGAGGTCGGACGCCCCTGTGTGACTGCAATCCAAGTTGAGCAGGTGCTGCAGAATCTGTTCAGCCTCGGCCTTACGGTGCAAGCCGAGCAGAGCCTGGGCCCGGAGAAACAGCGCGTCGATCGTGTTCCGCCGATCAAGATCCTCATGAAACAGCAGCATGGCGGGAAGCGACGTGGCGAAGTAGTCGATCTTCAGCGGCGTCCGTTCCAAGTTGGCCGCATGTTCGTAGATGCGTGCGAAAAGGGCGGTCGCCTCGTCTTCTTTTCCCAGCCGGGAGAGCGCGAGCGCGGTCCAGAAGGTCATATCGGAGATAGATTGGGCTGACATCCTCTGAAAATCGCCTTCGTGTTGCGCGGCGCGACCCCACCATGCGCGGGCAGTCTCTCGATCTCCGCTAAGCTCAAAGCATTTGCCCAGCCAGAAGCAAATGTGTCCCCGGCTTGCGAGCAGATGCCACGCCTCACCGAGACTGGGTGGCGGCTCAAGACCAGAAAGGAAGTGATCCCTCGCCTCGGTGTACCGATGCCCCTGAAGTGAGCGACGCCCGAGCATCAACCGAGCCCGCACATACTGCCCGAGTACCAGGCCCTCGCCGCCTTCCCAGGGCTGAAACCGCCGTCCAAGCAGAAGGCTCAGCGCCTCGTCTGGCTTTCCCGTCTGATTCAGAAGCGTCGCCACCTCGACCGAGAGATCATCTCGAGCTTCCAACAGCGATGGGTGCCTGAGAAGCTCTTGCAAACGCTGCCTGGGTGGCCGGCCGGTTCGTTTCCAAAGCTGGTCGCGTTCGTAGAGTACGCGCGCATCTTGAGGATTGCCCTCAAAGGCGGCTTCGAAGCTCCTCAAAGCGCGATCTGGATCGTGACGCACATTGTAGTAGGCAATTCCCAGGTTGCGATAGACCGTGGCGAACGCGGGATTGCGTCTTGCCGCGTTCTCCCACTGCTCAATTGCCTCCTCGTAACGTCGCCGGTCGTAGAGCAGGTTTCCAAGCAGATAGGGCGGCATCCAGAGGGAGGGCGCAGTTGCGCAGGCCCATTCGAGAACGACCATCTCCTCCAGTCGGCTGGGGAAGCAGTAGTCGACGCAGGAATCATTGGCGCGGTGGAGCGTCTGCTCGGCGCACGCATCAGAGAGTCTTTCTTGGATCCAGGCCAAAGTGAACCGGATCATGGGGACGGACCCATCTCGCGCGTCGAGATTTGCTGCCTCGAGCACTCGCCTAGCCTCTGAATGCAGTCCCGCTCGCATCAGGTCGAATGCGAGATCGAGAGATTCCTGCCCGGTTGAAGGCGGGATGCCGTTTTGCCACCGCGCCCCGACATCGAGAGGATCGAGTTCCAGAGTCTCTTCGAGACAACGTTGGGCCGCCCTGGTGTTGCCGGATTTGGCGAGGAGGATGATTTTAAGATTGCGAGCACTCAGGTTGTCCGGGTCGGATCTCAGGGCATGATCGAGGTGACTGAGAGCCGACGTCCACTGCCGGGCGGCGGCGTCACACTCGGCGAGCGCGAAGTACGCGGGGGCCTTCCAGGCTGCGTTCCATGTGGCTTTATAGAATGCCCCGTATGCGTCCTGGTTTCGTCTCTGATATCGGTATGCCAGGCCCAGGTTGTAAAAGGGCTCGCCATCGCGCGGATTGGGATTGAGAGCCGTAAGGCGCGCGATTGCGGATCGGAAGTGCCGCACAGCCTCTTCGAATTCGCCGCGCCGAAGATGCCACAGTCCCATCGCGTTGTGGATGCGGGATTCCTGTGGATCACGGCGTAGGCCCTCCGTCCAGTAAGTTTCCGGCATCCGCGTAGCATGGCGATATTGCTCCAGATGCAGCCCTGTGAGGTAGAGCTCCTCGATGGTCTCGATCTCTTCGGGAGTTGCGGGTTCATTTGCCACGGCGGGTGGTGACGCAGGCTGAACCTGAACCGACTCGTATTCGATCACGAGCCTGGCGCCGGTGTGCACGGTAACGGCGATGCGGGTCTGATCAAGAGGAATCTCGAGTGGAATCTCAAGCAGAAGCGGGTCGGCAACTGGGATGCTTCGCTTCCACTGCGCAGTTTCAGCGCCGTCGACCGTCACACGAATCATAGCGTCGTCAAGGGGCGCTGTGACGCAAATGCCGATTCGCAGTTTTCCGTGCTCCTGCCTGACGCTGAGCGCTGCCTCCGCGTTTGCGGCGACCGGCGTTCCGATGGCGTGGATCGGGTACCAATTTTGGGTAAAGGTTTTCGTCTCCCACGGCCCGAGATAGGAAAAGTCGGGCTGATTGTCCGTATACACTCCGGCCATCAGCTCAATGTAAGGGCCATCGTTCTCGGTGAGGTTGCGGTCCCACGCATAGCCGAACTCGTGGTTCCCCCACGTCCACTGTTTCTTCCCGGGCGAGATGTGATGATTGGCCACATGCACTACGCCCGCATCGGCCTTGTGATCGTAGCCCCCAAAGAAGTCCTGTTCCGTGCCAGTACCCATATAGCTGGTCGGAACTGGGATGTTCGCGTACCAGCTCAGGTCATCGGGAGGGTACTGTCCGTTCGGCACGAAATGGCGCGGCATCTCGTCGTCGGGGACGCCATGGCGCGCACGGGTTCCGTAGTCAATTCCGTAGTAGGAGCCGCCACTGCGGGGAAACGAGGTAATGGCGCGCCTCGCATGGTCGGCGACGAACCGCACGTCTGAGGGAAAGAAGGACTGATATTGCTCGTGGACACGCGTCGCGGCGTTGGCCCACCACAGAAAGGTCTGCGTGAACGGTGTGCGGTTGTACAGCCGGACCTTGAGCTCGAGAAGGCGCCGTCCTGGTCTCAGGCAGACTCCATGCATCCCTTTGAGACGCTGGAGGGGATCGTGATCGCTGCACCAGATCGTCATGGAGCCGTCGCTCTCTTCCTCAATCTCTGTAGTGACCGCAAGGAACGTCGCCGGCCGGTGGTGTTGAGGCCAGTTAAACTCCACACCACCGGAGATCCACGGTCCCGCGAGACCCACGAGCGCAGGCTTAATCACGTTCTGGCGATAAAAGAAATCGTAGCCGGTGGTCTTGTCATAACCCACGTGAATCCGGCCGCCGATCTCCGGCAGAATCATGATGCGAAGAAAGTCATTTTCGAGATGGAGCGCCTTCCACGAGCGCGGTGCGGGGTTCGTCGCGATCCGATCGATAAAGGGAAGCGGATATACTTTTCCGCTGCTCCCCTGGTAGACGCGACGCTCCAGGAACATAGGATTTCGTTCCGGTGAGCCAGCCTCATAAGTGAGTATCTCCACCTCTTGCTCCCACGCCTTCACGGGGCCGCACAGTGATGGAGGAGCTTCCGGCAGAAGGACGCCCTGGGTGGCGGAGGAGGTCCCCTCAAGGGAATGCAGCGACATGAGCGCTCCAGAGTTTATGGTTAACGTACACCACACTACCCGTTGCGAGGTGCATGTGCAAACCCGACGAAGGCTACCACGAACCTTCCCATTCAGGGGAGTCGCTCTTCAGGCATGGCTCGTGCGATGGAGTGCTCGACCGTCCGCGCTTCGCATTTGTTGGATCATCTTGGCGGCCACAGCTCTTAGCGGACGAATATCTGGTATGCCGGTTGAGTTGGTCACGATCGATGCGCGAGACAAGCCCCCGACGATCGCGCCCCCGAGCTACCACTCCGGAACCCTGATATCGCGGTCGGGGCATGCCATTGGGATCAACTCGCGGTACCTCACGATGGATGAGCGGCCGTGGCTGCCGATCATGGGTGAATTCCACTATTCGCGTGTGGCGGAAGCGGAGTGGGAAGAAGAACTCCTCAAAATGAAGTCTGCGGGCGTGCAGATCGTCTCCACCTACGTGATCTGGATTCACCACGAGGAGATGGAAGGACAATTCGAGTGGTCGGGCCGAAGAAATCTCAGGCGCTTCGTAGAGCTATGTGGCAGGCACGGCCTCCTCGTCATCGTTCGAATCGGACCCTGGGCCCATGGAGAGGCGCGTAACGGTGGGTTTCCCGACTGGCTTCTCAAACAGGGCCCCACTCGCCGGAACGATCCCACGTACATGGCCTCGGTTGGGAGGTTTTATGCGCAAATCGGCGCTCAGCTAAAGGGTTTGCTGTGGAAGGATGATGGGCCGGTCATCGGCGTTCAACTGGAGAACGAATACGCGGCGCGTGGTCCTTCGCAGGGCGAGGAACACATTATCGCTCTCAAAAAACTGGCCATTGGCTCCGGCATGGATGTTCCGCTTTACACCGTCACTGGATGGGATAACGCAGTAGTGCCCAGGGCTGAGGTACTGCCCGTCTTCGGCGGTTATCCGGATGCGCCGTGGGATGGGTCCACTTCAGCGCTCCCCCCCAACGAGGTGTACCTGTTTCGATTCCGGAGCGTGGCCGGCAACATCGGAGAAGGTGCGTTGTCCGAAGCGGACCCGGCGGAGACGCCATTCCTCACAGCCGAACTGGGCGGCGGTGTTCAGGACACCTATCATAGGCGGCCGGTGATTGAATCCGATGATGTTGCGGCCATCGCGCCGGTCATGCTGGGCTCTGGTGCGAATCTGTACGGCTCGTACATGTTCCACGGCGGCCAAAACCCCGATGGGCTTTTGACCTCCCTGCAGGAATCGCAGGCGACCGGGTATCCCACCGATGTCCCGTCGAAGTCGTATGACTTCCAGGCTCCTCTCGGTGAGTTCGGCGAGGAACGGGAATCGTTCCGAAAGCTGAAGGTCTTCCAGTATTTCCTGAGTGATTTTGGAAGCGACCTGGCCCCGATGCTGGTCCACGCCCCTGCGCGGATCCCCCGCACTCCAAACGACCTCAGCGTCTTGCGCGCTTCGGTGCGAAGCATCGGAACGCGCGGCTTTCTCTTCGTGAACAACTACCTTCGCGGGAGTGTCATGCCGATTCGCCGTGAGACGCAGTTCCAGGTCGTGCTGCCGGGTTCGGAGTTGCGAATTCCAGAGAAGCCGATCGATATCCCGTCGGGGGCGTATTTCGTTTGGCCCTTCAACCTGCCGATAGGCAGGGCCACGTTGAAGTATGCCACTGCGCAGTTGTTTACCCGCATTCACGCGCGTGATGAAGAGACCTACGTGTTCACTGAAGTTCCCGGAATTCCCGCGGAGTTCGTGATCCGCAACCAACAGGGCTTAACGGTGGAGGCTGACGGAGCACTCGTTCGGAGCATCGGAAGCGAGAGCTCCGTCTCGAAGATTGTTGCCGGATTCGATCATGGGATCCGGCTTCGAAGCAGCACAGGCGCCGCGATCCGGCTCATTCTGCTGCCCCTGCATGAAGCCGAAGATACCTGGAGAGCAAGCATTGATGGGTCCATCCACCTAGTGGAGACACAGCAAGACTTCTTCGCAGACGATGAGTCGTTTGTACTCGAGTCGGAAGGAGACGCTCGATGCGCCTTCACTGTCTACCCGGCCCTGGAACATGCCCTGGCCGTCGCCGACGGGAACTTGGACTCTCAATTCATGAGCGGCGTGAAGCACTACACGGGCTCCGTGCCGGAGATACATCCACGTCTCGAACTCAAGAAGATCCAGGACCCCGGTACGGTATCACCGGTGAAGAGAGGCCCCTCGCTGTCCTGGCGTTCCCAGGGTGTCGCCATGGCTCCGGAGGACGCTGCGTTCGCATTGTCCGCGAAGTGGTCCATCTCCTTGCCGCGGAGCTTGCAGAGCAGCACCGTCAGCAATGTCTTTCTCCGGATCGCCTACACGGGTGATGTGGCGCATTTGTCCTTGCGTGGAAAACTCGTCGAGGACAACTTCTACAACGGCCTTCCGTGGACCATTGGCCTGCGGCACTTGCTTCCGGACACCGAGGATCGGACACTCGAACTAAGCATTCTCCCACTCCGAAGAGATGCGCCGATTTTCCTCGAGAGCAGGTTTCGGCCCGAGTTCCCGGGCACAGATCAGGTGGTGGAGTTGAAACAGGCAGCGCTCGTTCCGCAATATCGGTTCCTGATCCAGCGGGCGCAGAAGTGAATCGTGGCCCGACCTGATGAGCGCGCTTCGAACATCTCTGCTTGCTGCGACGGTACGCTTTGGCAGCAGGATCAATGTAACCCCCAGGTTCTTCCTTGACACCCCTCTCGGAGCGCGCGTAGACTGCCCCAGTTAGCGTTAAAGTAGACGCCACAGGCGGCTACAAATGTTGCTGTCTGCCGGTTTCGATTCCCCGAAGCCGGCGACTGTGAACCAAGATTGGACGATCGCCGTCCCGCTTTGCTGCTCTCCCAGCCTCGACATCAACTCACCTTCTGGGGATATGCCTGACCTGCGTCCAGCGTTCGAAGACACGCTCATAGCGCCGGCCTGTCTCCAGCCAAATGCGCTGAACGGTCGGGTCCATGTCAGGAGGCAGCATGGAAGTCTCAGTCAGAAAACACTGGAATACGTTTTGGTCCGTTCTTGCCGCAATATTGTTGCTCGGTCCGAGTGGCGTTCTTTGTCCGTCGGGCATTGCGCAACAGGCCTCCGCCGCGATTAACGGGGTGGTCAAGGATCCCAGCGGAGCCGCAGTTCCCAATGCTCAGGTCGATCTCACCAACGTCGATACCGGCGTGGTGCGTACCACCAGCACCAATAGCTTCGGGGCCTACGCGTTCCCCAACGTGATTCCAGGCAATTACACGTTGCGGGCCTCCGCGGCCGGATTCAAGTCCGCGGAACTGCCGCAGACCACACTTGAGGTCAGCCAGACAGCGACACTCGACTTCCAGCTTGGCATTGGTTCAACTCAGCAGAGCGTGACGGTGAACGCTGCTGAGGGAGCCGCTCTCGAGACGTCAACTTCCGAGCTGGGAACTGTCGTCACGACCAAAGAGGTCACTGATCTGCCGTTGAATGGCCGCAACTTCACTCAGTTGCTGACCATTACAGCGGGGGTGGCGAATGTGAATCGCGATCAGAGCGCAGGCGGCGGCGGTGGCTGGGCTGGTCACTCCATCGGCAGTTTCACCTTCCCGGCGATCAATGGGGCGCGCAATCGCAGCAACTACTTCCTGCTCGACGGCGAGAATGACCTCAACACCATGCTCGGCATGTACAACTACTCGCCCATCGTCGACGCCATCCAGGAATTCAAGACGCAGGGACATAATGACCTTGCCGAATACGGCGGCGTCGCCGGCGGCATCGTTAGTGTCGTCACCAAGTCAGGCACCAACCAGTTCCACGGCGCGCTTTGGGAGTTTCTCCGCAATGAAAAGATGGATGCGCAGGGTTACTTTAATCTCACCCGTCCGCCTCTTCGCCAGAACCAGTATGGTGCGTCACTCGGCGGACCGGTCCTGATTCCGAGGATCTACAACGGCAAGAACCGCACCTTCTTTTATGGGGCTTGGGAAGGTTACCGCTTCCGTTCCGCGGTGACGACGGGGGCTCTGGGTCCGACCGATGCGGAGCGCAATGGCGATTTCAGCGCGTTGAGCGTGCCGATCTATGATCCGGCGACGACCACTCTCGATCCGGGCACTGGCACCTACACGCGTACGCAGTTTCCCGGGAACGTGATTCCGAGCAACCGTATCAACCCCATCTCAGAGCTGTACCAGTCGCTGATTCCGCACGCCGGACCGTTGGTAAACGGAAACAACATCTTCGTCTCGGGCAAGCTGCAAACCAACCAGGACTCGGGAACCATTCGCGCCGACCAAAACTTCGGCAACAACAACCAAATGATGTTCCGCTACAGCCAGTTTGACCAACAAGTAGCGAACGCGGCCGATGTGATTGGCCTGAACACTATCCATCTCTTCGGCCACAACTATATCGGACACTGGACGCATACCTTCAGCCCCACTGCATTCTCGGACGTGTACTTCGGCAGAAACTATGGAGACACCATTACGGGTACGGGCTTCCCCGCCGAGACTCCCGCTTTCCTGGGCCAGCTGCAGACGCTCGGTCTTTCCAAGTCCTGGATGACTCTTGACAATAAGCTCTATGCCCCGCAGTGGGGAATCGACGGATACCTGGGGCTCACCGGCTCGCAGCTGCAGGAAACCAGCCTTGCCGATAACTGGCAATTCGGCGGGTCCTTCAGCAAGATCCTCGGCAGGCACACCCTTAAGGTAGGAGGTGATTTCGAGACGAATAACTTCCGTTCTCCCATCGCCTACTCCGGGGAGTTCTTCGGGCCCAAACAGACCGCAGGCGTGGGTGCGGAGCAGGGCGTCGGAGGCGATGCATATGCATCCATGCTGCTCGGCGTTCCGCGGGAAGCCAACTACCGGAACATCCTCGAGGTCGACAGCGGCGGATGGATTGACGGCGTCTACGCGCAGGACCAGATCAAGGCAACAAGCCGTTTGACCGTCAACCTGGGCTTCCGCAACGATCTAGTGCTGACGCCGATCTACGGCACCGGTAAAGGGGCAAATTTCTATACCGGCAACGCCAATCCCATCACAGGTCAGTACGAGCTTAACGCCCTGCCGCCCGATTGCTCCGCAACTCAGGGCGCGCCCTGCATCCCTACCGGCATCTACACATCGTCGAGCACGCCTGCGCCGGGCGGACTCCCGCCGCATGCATTCGTCGATCCCAACTCGGATCATCGCGTGATCAAGAACTCGCTAGGTGATTGGGCCGGGCGTTTCGGACTGGACTTCCGCATCAACAACCGGACAGTCGCGCGCGCCGCCTACAGCCGGTTCTACGATGCATGGGCCACGGTGGTGCAACTCTCGCAGAACTTCGGCGGCAACTGGCCGGCGGTCAACACCATCGACAACGCGGGTCTGAACACTAACGTTCCCACAGCCCCCGCCAACGATCCGCTGGCATTCGGGGGCGGAGGCGCCCTCATCTACCCGCCCAGCGACTTCAGCCAGGTGAGCCAATGGATGGTCGATCCGAACTTCCGCACTCCTTACATGGACCAGTGGAATGTGGGGATCGAACGGGAGCTGCCCGGCAACGCCGTTCTTGACGCCAACTACGTTGGTTCTGTGGGCAGGCACCTGGATTGGGGCCCAACCATGAACACGCCGTCGCCCGGCCCCGGTGATATCCAGCCGCGGCGGCCGTACCCCTACATGCAGCAGCAGTGGTTCGACCAGAGCGTGGGGAACAGCCGCTACAACGCCATGCAGATCACCCTCAACAAGCGCACCAGTCATGGCGTCACTTTCTTGGTCGCCTACACGCTTTCGCACTCCAATGATGACGGATGCGGATTGGGCGCCAATTGCAACTCGTCGGATCCCTACAACCGCAAGCGCGACTATGGGACCTCCGACCTTAACCAGACCAATGCCTTCTCCGCGGCCTTCACTCTGCAGTCCCCGTTCGAACATTCCCGGGAAAAGTTCGTCGGCGGCTGGGCCCTCAACGGCATTCTGCAATTGAACTCAGGTCTCCCCTATGCGGTCACCACTGGCAGCGATCCGGAAAATGTGGGCTGCTGCCTTCAGGAGCGAGTGAACGTGGTCGGCGATCCGAACAAGGGCCCAGGCTTGCATACCCCGGCAAAATGGTTCAACACCAGCGCCTTCACGTTGCAGTCTCCCTATACCTTCGGCAACGAGAAGGTGAACCCCTATGTCTCCGATTGGGGGCGCAATCTCGATCTGTCGCTGTTCCGCACGTTCCATGTAGGCCTGGGAGAACCGCGATACTTTGAGTTCCGGGCTGAAGCCTTCAACCTCTTCAACAACGTGGTGTTCAACATCCCCAACGCCGATCTATCGGGCAAGAACTTTGGGCAGGTCACCGCAGGCAGTACGGGCCAACGAAATACCGAGCGCCAATTGCAGCTAGCCCTGAAGTTCAATTACTAAGTACGGGATACGCCCCTGAGTACAAGATCAGGGGCGCCACACTCGTGTCGAAGGCGTCCGGGGAATCGCAACCAACGAATGCGTTTTGCGCAAATGATCGTGGCTCTGGGATCCGCGACGAGTCTGCTGCTCGCAGCGCGCAGTGCTGCATCGCAGCCCATCAGGTTTGAGGACATCTCCGCCCACGCCGGCATTCACTTTGTGACCGAGAACAGCCCCACGCCGGAGAAACACCAGCCGGAGACCATGCCTGCCGGAATCGCCCTCTTCGACTACGACGGCGACGGCCTTCTCGATATCTATCTCGTCAATGGCGCCGAAATGCCCTCCCTGGTGAAGACGGGTCCGAAGTACTGGAACCGCCTCTTTCACAATAACGGCGATGGCACCTTCACGGATGTCACGCAGCGTGCTGGGGTAGCGGGCGCGGGTTACGGGATGGGCGCGGCAGTCGGCGACTACGACAATGATGGCCGGCCCGACTTGTTCGTCGCCAACGTCAATGGGAACCAACTCTTCCGCAACAACGGCGACGGCACCTTCAGCGATGTGACAGCGAGATCAGGCCTGAGCGGCGCCATGTTTGAAGGGCGCAAGATGTGGTCCATCAGCGCCGGCTGGTTCGATTACGATCGCGATGGCCTGCTCGATCTCTTCGTAGTGAACTACGTGCAGTGGGACCCTCACAACGAGCCGTCCTGCATGGGCCTGAATGGGAGAGGATACTGTCATCCCGGCCTGTTTGCGCCGCTACCCAATACTCTCTACCACAACAATGGGGATGGGACCTTTACCGATGTTTCGGCTCAAACCGGTATCTCCGGCGTTCTCGGCAAAGGCATGGGAGTGGCCTTCGCCGATTTTGATAACGATGGCTGGCTCGACGTCTTCGTGGCCAACGATAACAGCCCCAATCTCCTCTTCCACAACGAGGGCGGCAAGCGGTTCGAAGAAGTAGGCCTGCAAGCAGGCGTCGCCTACAACGAGGATGGCAACGTACTCGCCGGCATGGGCGCGGAATTCCGCGACGTGAACAATGACGGGCTGCCGGACATCTGGCACACCGCCATCGAGAATGAAACGTTTCCGCTCTTCCTCAACAAAGGCAAAGGGATCTTTGCCAACGCGGGAGCGGAAAGCCGGCTTGCCAATCTCACCAGGCCCATGTCAGGCTGGTCGAACGGGATCGCCGATTTCGACAACGATGGCTGGAAAGACCTGGTGGTCGCGCGCGGAAACGTGATGGACAACATCGAATTGGTTTCGCGGCACTTCCACTATGCTGAACCAAACTCTTTGTTTCGCAACCTGGGCAACGGACAGTTTGCGGACGTTAGCGCCACCGCAGGTGGGGACTTCACACGCACTGCTCCTCATCGTGGACTTGCGTACGGTGACCTCGACAACGATGGCCGGGTCGATCTGGTGATCACCGCGCTGGGCGCGCCGGTCGAGGTTCTCCGCAATGTCACTGAAACCAATCAGCACTGGATCCTGTTGAAGCTCGTGGGCACCAGGAGCAACCGCATGGGTCTGGGCGCGCAGGTTCGCGTGACGACAAGCGAGGGCGGGAGATTGTACGACCAGGCGATCACAAGTACCGGCTATGCCGCATCCAGCGATCCGCGTGTTCACTTTGGTCTGGGCAACTCGCGCCTGATCCGGGAGATCGAGATTCGCTGGCCCTCGGGGGCGATCCAGACGCTGCGCGACGTCACCGCAGACCGTCTGTTGACGGTGACTGAACCTGCCGGAGGAAGTTAGGATAGCTCGATTGAACGAGAGGTTCCCATCGTTTGTGAAAACCGCACCGCCATTTCCGCTGATCCTCGCGAGCACCTCCCTTTTCTTATTGGTAGGGAGGGCTGGAGCACAATTGCCGCCCGGCTGTCGTCCTCCGGATTTGAGCGGAAGCGCACAAGAGAAAATGGAGAGCGCCCGACTCTACGATGCTCAGGGCGCGTGGTTTGCCGAGAAGGGCGATCTGAAGTGTGC
The DNA here is from genome assembly GCA_008682415.1 of Acidobacteria bacterium AB60. GTDB lineage: Bacteria > Acidobacteriota > Terriglobia > Terriglobales > Acidobacteriaceae > Telmatobacter. The sequence continues at coordinate 418,559 of VANK01000003.1, forward strand.
GGTTGCTGCGTTCGGACAGGCGTTGCGCCTGGAACCCCATTCCGCGGAGGCTCACTTCGATCTGGGGCTGGTCCGGCAGCGTCAGGGCCAACCCGCGGCTGCAATCGAAGAGTTCCGGCGGGCTCTGCAATACGACCCCAGCCTGCTGCAGGCTCGTTGTGCGCTCGGCTCAGCACTCTCTGACCCCCCGAGTGCGGAAGAGGAGTTTCGCAAGGCTCTCGTGTCCAACCCGCAGCTTGTGTGCGCGCTCGACGGACTGGCCCAGGTGTTCATGGACCAGAACCGATTCGATGCCGCCCTGGACTACTGGCGCAGAGCCGTGCGCCTGCAACCCGATGCAGAGGAGATGCAGCTGTCGCTCGCGACCGCGACCTATAAGTCTGCGAAGGCCAGGCAGGCCGATGGGTCGCCCCCGCTCGAGGGCGCCGATGTGTCCGACGCGATTCGCCTCTTTACGGAGTTGCTGGGCAAGCACCCTGAGCTGACGGCTGCCCACTTCACCCTGGGCAACATCTACGCCAACGAGCATCGTTTTCGCGAAGCCGCGGATGAATATCGGGAGGTGGTGCGCGAGCATCCCGGAGACGCTGAGGCTCTGTCCGCCGAAGTGAAAGCCTTGGTAAATGTCAGCGCTTACACTGAGGCACTGGCGCCGGCGCAGGAGTACACTCGCGTGAAGCCTGACGATGCCGCGACGCACGTCCTGCTCGGCATGGTCTATCGCGGCCTGGGAGACTACGCCAAGGCAGAGCCGGAGTTGCAGCGCGGAGTCGCCGGAGCGGCAGACGAATTCGAAGCACGGTATCAGCTCGGATTCGTGCTGGCGCGACTAGGAAGACCCGAGGACGCGCTGGTGCAGCTGCGTAAGGCGGTCGCACTCAACCCAGCGGACAAGTCGGCCCAGTTTCAGCTCGCGGCGACTCTTCGCGGGCTGGGGCAGAAGCAGGAGGCAGAGGCCATTGTCGAACGCTTTCGGCAGACCACCGAGACCGAGTTTCGCAACAGTCAACTCACGTCCGACGGCGTCAAGGCCAATGATCTGCTGGAGGCGGGCAAGCCGGCGGAGGCAGCGCAGATTTACCGGCACATGCTCGAGCAGAACCCGAATAGCGCCTGGACCGCCTACAACCTTGCGCTCGCTTTGGAGGCTACGGGTGATCGCAAGGGAGCAGAAGATGCGCTCCGGCAATCGATCGGCATTGACCCCAAGCTGGCCAGGACTCGGGCGGACCTGGGCCGCCTTGAGCTCGCGGCCGGGGACCTGCATTCCGCTCGGCGATGGCTGCAGTCGGCGCTCGACCTTGAGCCACAACTTGTAGAGGCGCGCGGAAACCTGGCCATGATCGCAGCCCGCGAGGGCGACCTTGCGTCCTCCGAGAAGCTGCTGCGCCAGACCCTCGAAGATGATCCGCAATATAAGGAAGGCCATCTGAACCTGGGGCTCATTCTGGCGCAGCAGAACAGGATGAGTGATGCCGCGCAGGAACTGGATAAAGCAGTCGCTCTCGCGCCCAGGGACGCCAACACGCTGTCGACGGTTGGAAAAGCGAAGGCACAAATGGGCAAAATGAGCGAAGGGATCGTGCTCCTTCGGCAAGTTGTGGCCCTGCGCCCCGATCTGGCAGCGGCCCACCTTGACCTGGCGCTCGCCCTTGCTGACGGTTACGATCTTCCGGGAGCTCTGACTGAAACCTCGGAAGCAGTTCGTCTTGCTCCGCAATCCGGAGTGGCGCATTTTTACCGCGGTCGCGTCCTCTTCGACCTTGGACGCTCAAAGGATGCGCAACCGGAGTTTGCAGAGGCCCGCCGCCTGGTTCCACAGATGCCAGAGCCGCGTTATTTTCTCGCCATGATCGATAAGCAGGCGGGCGATCTTCCTGGTGCTACCGCTTTACTTGAAGATCTCGTCAAGATGCAGCCCCGCAATGTCATGGCGTGGTATCTATTGGGCCAGTGCCGGCAGCAGCAGTCAGACACCGCGAATGCCATTACAGCGTGGCGTCAGGCAATCGCCATCGATCCCAAGTTCAGCCAGGCGCTCTTTGGTCTGGCCCGGGCGTTGCGTTCCACTGATCGCGCCCAGTCCGACGAGTTCATGGCCCGCTACACCGCCGTCCAGAAAGAGCGGCAAATCCTGGATAACGTCGGTACGCTTGCAAACAACGCTGCGGTGGCCGCCTCGGCCCGCGACTGGCCTGAGGCAACTCGGCAATTAAAAGACGCACTCGCGGCGTGTGGCGACTGTGCCGTGAAAGCAGACCTCTACAAGAGATTAGGCATGATTGAATGCCAGGCCGGCGATCTCGTCGAGGGAGAAAAGCGATTGCTTGCCGCAAAAGCCCTTAAGCCTGCAGACCAGCAGATCCAGCACGTCTTGCAGTTGATCGCCGAAAGTCGCAGCCAGCACTCCGCTTCCATCGACAGGAAGGTGAATTAGTGCGGGGGCAGGGAAGCGTCGCGACTCCAATCCTCTCTTTCGCCGCGTTGTTCACTCTGACGATTGGGCCCGTGCTGTCGCAGATGGCCTCAGGGAATGCGACCGATCAACCCATGCGCCCTCTCCCCCCCGGGATGAAGGCACCCGTTGCCGATTTCCGTGACATTGCCCAGGAGGCCGGCCTGCTCGCAACGGTGATCTCCGGTGATGTTGACCAGACGTATATCGTCGAGAACACGGGCACCGGCGTCGCAATCTTTGATTATGACAACGACGGATTGCCGGATATCTTCCTTTTGCAGGGCGACCGGCTGCACAACTCCGGTCCTGCTCTGACGCCCCACCTCTATCACAACCTGGGCGGACTTCGCTTCGAAGACGTCACCGCCAAATCTGGCGTAGGCCATCTCGGCTGGTCTCAGGGTGTGTGCGCGGGAGATCCGGACAACGAAGGCCGCGTTTCCCTGTTCGTCACGCAGTGGGGGCACAACGTCTTCCTGCACAACCTCGGGAACGGCACCTTTCGCGACGAAACCAGGGAGCGCGGATTGGACCGGCCGGAATCGCGCTGGAGCACGGGGTGCGCCTTCGTCGACTACGATCGCGACGGGGCCCTCGATCTGGTGGTCGCCAATTATGTGGATTTCAAGGCGCAGGATTCTCCCCCCCCACGCACCAAGAGCGGGTGCAACTGGAAAGGCATGCCTGTACCGTGTGGTCCCCGCGGTTTGAAGGGCGAGACCATGACCCTCTATCACAACGATGGCCACGGTCATTTCCTCGACGTCACGCGCAAGGCACACCTCGAGACGTCGCCCCAATACTATGGGTTCACCGTACTCACGGGCGACTTCGATAACGACGGCTGGCCGGACATCTACATCACGTGCGACTCCACTCCAAGCCTATACTTCCACAATAAGCACGACGGCACGTTCGAAGAATTGGGCCTCACCAGCGGCCTGGCGGTGAACGAAGATGGCCGCGAACAAGCCGGTATGGGTGCTGCCGCCGCCGACTACGATGGCGACGGGCGCCTTGACATCTTCAAAACCAATTTCTCGAGCGACATCAACACGCTCTATCGCAATCTAGGCAACAACGTCTTCGACGACGTCACCAGTGCTGCCGGCCTCGCCGTGCACACACAATACGTGAAATGGGGAACCGCCTTTCTGGATTTTGATAATGACGGCTGGCCCGATTTGTTCATCGCCGATGGCCATGTCTATCCGTTCGTAGAGCAGTACCATCTCGGAGAAGAGTTCAAGCAGCCGCGGCAGCTGTTCTGGAATCGTGGCGACGGGCAGTTCTTCGATATGTCGTCGAGCGGCGGCCCCGGCATCGCCGCAAAACACTCCTCCCGAGGAATCGCCGTCGGAGATCTCGATAACGACGGGTCTCAGGAAATAGTCGTCGTTAATCTTTTCGAGCCACCTTCTCTGTTGAAAAACTACGGTCCGCGGGGAAACGCGCTCCTCATCCGGGCACTCACCGCGTCGGGCCGCGATGCAGTAGGCGCACGCTTGACTTTGATCGCAGGCCCGCGGAAGCAGGTAGACGAGGTGCGCAGCGGCGGATACCACATCTCGCAGGGAGACTTCCGGGTGCATTTTGGCGTGGGAAGCGCCGTCAAAGCCGACCTCACGATTCGATGGCCCCAGGGCAATGTCGAGACGCTCACCGGAATCGACGCTAACCAGTGGATTGTGATCCGTGAGGGTAAAGGCATCGTGGAACGGCACCCGCTCGAGGCACATCAAAACCGATGAATACACAAGCACCCCATGCGGCCTTGAATCGGCGCCAGTTCCTTGCACGCGCCGGAGCCATCGCCACGGCCGCAGCTTTCAGCCCCGACCTCTGGCCGCAAACACTGGAACCGCCGCTGGAACATCGCCTCCCAGCGACCGATGTCGATTTTCAGCGCTCCCGCTCTTATATCGAGGAGACCCCGGTTCCGGCATATCATTGGGCCTCTGAGCGCGCCGTCGAGGCGTTCACGGACATGAAGTTCGGCCTCAGGATTCATTGGGGCATCTACTCCTTGTTTCAGCGGCCAGGAGAATCCTGGCCTTTTCTGACTCTCCCCTTTGAACAGCGCCAGACCTACAACCAGGCGTATTCGACCTGGAATCCGGTTGAGTTCGACGCCAACTCCTGGATGACACTCTGCCGCGACTCCGGTCTCAAAATGTTCGCTTTCACCACCAAGCACCACGAAGGGTTCTCGATGTTCGATACGAAGACTCGCGTGCGCAATCGGGTCAACTGGACAGCCGTCGGGGGGCCGCGAATTGAGGACTGCGATCTGTCTTACAGCATCATGGAGACCCCTTTTCGGCGTGACGTGGTGGCCGAACTCACTGCGGCTGCCCGCAGACACGGCATCAAGATCGATCTCTATTTCTCCCACTCCGACTGGTATGACGCGGACTTCCGGCCCTATGGATGGCATCCGCTACAGGTCCCTTCGTCTCCGGAACTGTGGGGCTGGCCGGCTTCGGGCCGCACTACCCAGGAATTCTGGGATTCCATGAAGAAACGCATGGCAGATCGTGTGGTGATGGTTCCTGACCCGAGCCCGGCGCAGGTCAAGCGCATGGTCGAGCGTCATCGAACCCAACTTACCGAGCTTCTGACGCGCTACGGCGACATCGACATGATGTGTCTCGATATCTTCTGGGGTCCTTCCCTCTGGCCGCAGATGCGCGAAACCATCCTCAAAATGCGCAGCCTCCAACCCGACCTGATGTTGCGCGCTCGCGGAATCGGCAACTACGGCGATTACTACACCCCAGAAGGCTTCGTGCCCGCCTCCAAAGAGAGCACTCGGATGCCTTGGTTCGTCATCTACCCGTTGGGATCCTCCTTCTCCTATGAGAGCGATCCCACGCGATACAAGGGCACAAAGTGGATCATCGATAACCTCGTGGATGCCACCGCCAAGGGTGGCAACTTCATGGTCGGCGTAGGACCCGACGGTAAGGGGTCCTTCCACCCCACCGCTGTCGACCAGCTAAGAGGAACGGGGAAGTGGCTGCGCATCAACGGAGAAGCAATCTTCGCCACGCGTCCTCGGCCGGGTACTCTCTGGTCTGAAGGGAGCAATCTTCGCTTCACCCGCAGCAAAGATCATCGCGTCATTTACTGCTTCGCGCTTGATTGGCCCGGCCGCGTCCTGGAGATTCGGTCTTTTGAACCGCGCAAAATCATCTCCGTTGCCCTCCTCGGATCCGACCGCCAACTATCCCATCGCTGGGACCCGGCGCGTGGACTTGTGATAACCATCCCGGAAGAACTCCAGCAACCCTCCAATCGCCCGTGCGACTTCGCCTGGGGGTTCAAGATCGTGCTCTCAGGATAGGTTGCGGCAGTTGAGAAAAAGCACTACTACTCCGGCCTTCAGTTCTCGGCTTGAGGTCTTTACGAGCGGGAAGAGGTTTTCGGAAAGGCAAAGTACTCGATTAGTTTCGGGTAGTGGTTCCAACGACAGGGTCAGGCCCGGTGCTTCGCGAGCCTGGTAACCCTGCCCGTCTTATTCCAGTCAGAGACAAATACGTTCGCGTCGCGATCGATGAAGCACCCGTGTGCGGCGCTGAACATCGCTGAGGGAATTGTATTGGGATCGATTTCGTAGTTAGCCCACTGCTCCTTGCGCGGGTTATCGCCAAGAAATGCGACTGGGGCATTGTCGCGGTCCAGGATAACAACACGACCCTCGAGCTCGGAGACGAATGCGTAGTCGCCGTGGAAGCTAACCTGGCAAGGGCGCCGCAGATGCTCGGTTACGGTGCGCACATACCTGCCATCCATGTCGAAGTGACACAGGCGGCGGTTTTCCCGGTCGCAAATCAGAAGCAAAGGTTGGTCGTAGCGTGCGTCGAGAGCAAGCCCGTGGCTGCAGTTCAGCAAGCCTGGAGCAGTGCCCTTTCCTGAGTAGCTGTTCAGGTAATTGCCTTGGCGGTCGAAGCGAAAGATGCGCGAGTCACCATAACCGTTCGCGATAAAGATGGATCCGTCGGGCGCGGGCAGGGCCGCCGTAATGCGCCAGGCGTTCGGCGCGTTGAAACCGGCTTGTGCAGGCGCGCTGATCTTTAGTACCGGCGTACCATCAAGCTTCATCTTGACGAAGAGCCAGTTCTCGTCGCTTGTGCCCTTTTGCACGGTCGTGTAGAGGAATTCGACTCCATTCTCTACCGCATGCACCATCGAATGAACTTCGGGAAATTGACTGGCAATCGTCTTAAGTATCCGGCCATCGGGCGTGTAGACGAGAATGCCCGTCGCGCTTTGCGTGCTAACGTAGATGTTTCGCGCATTGTCCTCTGCGATGGCCCCGTGAGTCCCGCCGAACGTCATTCCGGCCGGAAGTGCGCCCCATGCAGGCGTCACCTCGTAGGTCCATTCGCCATTTCCGGTGATGAGCCGCTGCGACCGGCCATCCGATATCCGTTGGGCTGACTGCGCACCAGAGTGGCCTGCAAATCCAAATGTGCTTGCTCCGGCAGCGGTAAGGAACTTGCGCCGAGAGATTCGAAGAGCATCTTTTGTCATGGCGTGATCCTCCCAGCTTTGTCGCCAGCCTCCGCGGGCGTATTGAATAGATAGAGGTGGCGCAGGTGCGACGAGTTCCTAATCGACGAGGCAAACTGTGCCGTAACCTTGGTCCCGCTTAAATTCAGATAAGTGAGTTGAGTCAGCGGAGCGAGTTTTGCAAGACCGCTGCCGGTGATCGATGTGCCTTCAAGGTGGAGTGCACGTAAGTTCCTGAACGTGCCGATGGTATCGAATGCGGCATCGGTGACCGCGGTGCGTGCGAGCTCGGCTTCAACAATGTAGGGCGCGAACTTCTGGAATTGGGCGAGCTGTGCGTCGTTGAAAGAGGACGAGACGTCGTTGGTGCGAAGAATGAGCCCGTCCGAGGGCTTGCTGGACACGGCCACAAGCTTGGGGCCTTGGCCCTCCTGGAAACGCAGAATGTCAGGCATGAGAGCGCTGTAGTCTCCCACCGGCTGAGGCGGTGCTTCGGCGGTTGTTGCAATGTTTACACCAGCTACTCTTGCCATGGTCGGGGAAGCACCCGCACGAATCCATGCACGCATCCAGGAAATCTCCTCAGAATTGAGAGGCGTGCGTCCTTCGGCCGGCATGAAATGCTTGTCGCCCGGCGAGAGCGTAACGCGCGCGAGCAGCATGCTGGCCTCGGGCCTGCCGGGAAGGACAACCGCGCCGTCTTGACCGCCGCGCATGAGACCGCTGTAGCTGTCGAGCCGCAGGTTCGCCCTTGCACTACTCGCTCCATGGCAAGCCACGCATTTTGCGTCGAGGACGGGATAGATGTGCAGCGAAAAGAATGAGCCCGCGTTTGTCTCCTCGATGTCCATTCGAAAGAAGCGCCGGAGGACGCGGGGCATGTAGTGCGTTAGGTAGTCGCTGCCATGTGTGATTGAGCCACCCTGGTGGGAAGTCCAGATGAGCGCAAGAATCGTCGCGGGGAGCAGCAGGCGATAGGTGAGCACGTGGGCGCCGGCCTTCCAAGCACGCCGGGCAGGTATGCACAAAAACAGGAAAATGCAGAGCGTGATCGCTCCCCACATATGCCGCAAGACAGTTTCGCCTGTGTCACCGGCGCCATAGGCTAGCATGTAACCCAAAGCTAGGGTCGGAATGGTGACAGCAACCGCGGCACGCAGTACGAATTCGGCCGCATCGCCGAGCCCGGGGCGTTTGATTGCGGCAATCTCGAGCGCCGGCAGCAGCAGAATCAGCCCGATGGGCACGTGCAGCAGCACAGGATGAAAACGCCCGAAAAACTGTAGCAGGTCGGAGTGGGGCTTCCCGTCCAGCCGAAAGACGTAAGGCGATGCGAGAAGAAGAGCGCTCCCACACAATGCCGGCAGCCAGGCCTGCGCGTTTATCCACGAGCTTTGCAGAAAACTCCGGGCAGTTCCCGTGTTTCTTTCCCCAACAATCACGCCAGGAGATCCTTGATGACGTTGGCAGGCGCAGGTCCGGTGAGGCGCTGGTCCAGCCCTTGAAAATTGTACGTGAGCTTGTTGTGGTCGATGCCCAGGCAGGCGAGGATGGTCGCATTGAGGTTACGCACGTGCACCGGGTCTTTCACCACGTTGTAGCTGTAGTCGTCCGTTTCGCCGTAGGTGAGGCCCGCGCGCACGCCCCCGCCTACCATCCACGTCGTAAAGCAGCGTGGGTGATGATCGCGGCCATAGTTCTCAGTGCTCAGACCGCCCTGCGAGTAGACGGTGCGGCCAAACTCGCCGGCCCAGATGACGAGTGTGTCGTCGAGCAGGCCTCGGCGCTGGAGATCGGTGACCAACGCGTAGCAGCCGCGGTCAGTCTCTTGGCATAGCACGGGCAGCACTCCAACTACGTCGCCATGAACGTCCCAGCCGCGTTTGTAGATTTGTGTAAAGCGCACACCACGCTCGGCCATGCGGCGAGCCAACAGGCAGTTGTAAGCGAATGTGCCTGGAATTCTCGCGTCGGAGCCGTAGAGATCCCAAGTCGAATGCGGTTCCTGACTCAGATCTGTCAACTCGGGCACAGAGGCCTGCATCCGGAATGCCATCTCGTATTGCGCGATCCGTGCGTTCGTCTCGGGATCGCCGACTTCAGCGACTGTCTGGCGGTTGATCTCCTCCACAGCATCGAGCATTTTGCGGCGGACAGCGCGATCGATCCCTTCGGGATTTGCGAGATAAAGCACCGGATCACCGCCCGAACGGAGCCCCACGCCTGCGTATTCAGAGGAAAGGAAGCCGCTGCTCCAAAGCCGGGAAGAGACGGGCTGATTATTTTCTCTGGGATTCGTCTTGGTCTGCAGCACGATGAAGGTAGGAAGGTTGTCATTCATGCTGCCGAGGCCATACGCAAGCCAGGAGCCGAGGCAGGGCTTGCCGGGGTTCATGTTTCCCGTGTTGATGAACATGATCGCCGGCTCGTGGTTGATGGCGTCGGTCTGCGTCGACTTGATGATGGTGAGGTCGTCGATCATCCGGGCGGTGCAGGGAAGCAAGTCGCTCACCCACGTTCCTGTCTCGCCATACTGTTTGAAGCCCCAATGGGAGGGGGCAATAGGAAAGCGAGACTGTCCGGCGGTCATGCCCGTGAGCTGCTGGTTGCCGCGCACAGAGTCGGGAATGTCCTTGTTGAATTGTGCGGCGAGATTCGGCTTGTAGTCGAGCAGGTCCATTTGGGGTGGTCCGCCGGACATGAAGAGATAGATGGCGCGTTTGGCCTTGGGCGCGAAGTGCGGCAACCCCAGACTGTTGCGCGTGGCCATCGCCGGTTTTCCCGTATCCGCGCCGTGGCAGCGAAGCCCCGCTTCCCCGAAGAGGCTGGCGAGCGCTGCCCAGCCAAGAACTTTGCCGGAACGGCCAAGAAATCTGCGGCGCGTCTCAAGGGCGGTCCACTCGCGCTTGAGTCCTTCGGGAATAGGGTAGTGCGTAAGGTCCGGGTCAGGTTCGCAATCCGTGCAGAGCGGGTGCTGCTTCATCGGGTACCCCTCGACTACTTATTCAAGGTCTCGTCCAGGTTGAGCATCTCGTTGGCGACCATCGTCCAGGTGGCGAGGTCGCGCTCAGGAATGCTGGCGGCGGGCTCGCTTTCCCCCTGATGCACCAGCGCGTGCGCACTCTTTGGATCGGCGTTGTAGTGACTCTCCATCTCGGCTGCCGAACTGGCCAGCACGCCCTCCATCCGCGAACTCGGCATATGCGCCAGCAGGATTTCGCTCATCCGCTCGATGCGCGCCCGCGGTTTCGGGCCCGCTTCCTGGATCACACGTTGAGCGAGTGCGCGCGCTGCTTCAACCCATTGCACGTCGTCCATCGTAACCAGCGCCTGCAAAGGCGTGTCGGTACGCTGGCGGCGCGTGCACACCGCATCACGCACCGGCGCGTCGAAGGCGTCCATGTTGGGCGGGGACGCCATGCGCTTCCAATACGTGTAAATGCTGCGCCTGTAAAGCGCCTCGCCGTTGCCTTGCACGTAGGTGATGGTGTCGCTGGTCGGATAGCTCACCTGCTCCCAGACGTTTGGCGGCTGGTAGGGCTTGACGCTGGGGCCGCCGATGCGATTGACAAGCAGACCGCCGGATTGCAAGGCAATGTCACGGAGCATCTCTGCGTCCATCCGGAACCGGGGACCATGCGAGAGAAGCAAATTACGCGGGTCTTTCTCAAGCTGGTCTGGCGTGGACGCTGCGCTCTGCCGATATGCTGCCGACATCACCATCAGCTTGTACATGTGCTTGATGTTCCATCCGCTCTCGCGGAACTCGACGGCGAGCCAGTCAAGAAGCTCAGGATTGCTCGGGCGCTGACCCATGATGCCGAAGTCTTCCGTTGTCTCCACGATGCCGGTGCCGAAGAGTTCATTCCACATGCGGTTCACGGTGACACGAGCGGTGAGCGGGTTCTCCGGACTCACGGTCCATTCCGCAAGAGACAGGCGATTGTGCGGCATGTCGGCGGGAAGAGGCGGAAGATAATGTGGTGTGTTAGCTCCCACACGTTCCGCACGGGCGGCATAGTTGCCGCGCTCGAGTACATGCGCGTACGCGAGCGTGCGCTTCTCCCAGGCTACCTGCGTCACGTCGCCGCCAGAGGAGAGCTGATCCAGTTGCGTATCAAGCGCGTACATCTGCGATTGTGTCGCAGCGAACGAGGCGTCGACGTAGTTCAGGTAGTACTCGCCGATTACCTGCCACTGATCCTCCGTCCACTGCGACGCAGGCGTAGCTGCGATCTGTGCCACGTAGTCTTCGAAGAGAAGGCGGCGCGCCTCCTCCGCGGCAAGACATCGGCCGTACAGGCGAATATCCTGATAGCGTAGTTCCTTGGCGGGATTCGCGGCAGGCGAACGCCATCCCAGCTGCATTGGCGCTGTGGTGCGGATGGTTTTGCCGTTCAATGTGTCGGTCTCTACCTGGGTTGCGACCGGGCTGCCGTCGATGAAGATCCTGATTCCGGAAGCGCGTCCCGAACCGTTGTAGGTAAAAAAGATGTGCCGCCACTGGCCATCGGTAGGCACCGGCTTTACGGTTGAAACGCGGATGGCAACGAGCGGAGTCGGATCTGGGGGAGGCACGATTTTATTTGGCTTTGCCTCTTTTTTCTTGTTTTTCTTCTCTTCTCCTTTCTTCTTCGGAGGCTTGTAGGCCGCAAGCTCCTGCTTCGTCAGGTTCTGTGGAGACGGGTACTGGAATACCTCCTGCGGGTCGGCAAGCTTTCTGCCTTCAATGTTCTTAGGCGAGGAGTTCACCAGCTCAACGGTGATGATGCCCTTACGCACAGTCAGGTCCCACCCGCGATCGTGCTGGGCTGTATCCATCTTGGCGATGATTGCGCCGGGCTCGTCGTCTATCGCAAAATAGGGGGCCGAGCGGAACATGAACCATCCCCCCGCGGAGAAGGCGTCCTCCTGTTCGAAGTCTCCCGATTGATCAAGCACGACACGCGTGTTGGACTGCATGCGAAAGTCGGGCCAGAGCCACGTCGTCTCACCCCACTGCGGGGTGACGGTTGTCGCTTTGAAGGCGGCAGGCTCCCCGTGGGGCGCGCTGTTGTGCAACACGTCGCCTTTGCCCTCGTCGAGCCTCAGCCGAATTAGAAGTTTGTCTGGGGATACCGGCTGCGGCGGCCGCTTGTGCGAGGTCAGCCACGCGGTCACGAGTTCCCGCTTGTGCATGCGCATTGAGCGGAGCCGCATCTGTAATTCTGCTCGCCTGGCGTACACGCGGTCGTAGGCGGCGCGATTCTGCGCCCTTGGGATTCGCACAACAGGGGTCCACACCGGACGGTCGCCATTGAAGGGTCTTTCCTCGATGTTGTTGAAGAAGGCAGACAGCGAATAGAAGTCTTTGGCCGTCGTGGGATCGAACTTGTGGTCGTGGCAAACGGCGCAGCCCACCGTAAGTCCAAGGAAGGTTGCGCCATACGCTTCGGTGCGATCCCGCGCGATATTGAATCGCAGCTCTTCCGGAATCGTGCCGCCCTCGTTGGAGCTTTCGCCCAGGCGAACGTAGCCGCTGCCGATCAGCGGGTCAAGATCTTTGGCGGGCAGCAGATCGCCGGCTATTTGCTCCCGGGCGAACTGGTCGAACGGCTTGTTGCTGTTGAATGCACGGATGACGTAATCGCGATATGGCCAGATATGCCGGCTGTTGTCATAGTGCAGGCCATACGTGTCGGCATAGCGCGCGTAATCAAGCCAATACCGGGCGCGCTGTTCGCCGTATGCAGGCCGCGAGAGCAAAGTGTCCACAAGGTGCTCGTACGCATTCGGCGTGCTGTCATGAACGAACGCGCGCACCTCTTCGGGCGTGGGCAGCAGTCCGGTCAGGTCCAGGGTCACTCTCCGGATAAGCGTCGCTTTGTCGGCCTCAGGGGACGGCTGCAAGCCGGCCTTATCAAGCTGCGCTAGGATGAAATTGTCAATCGGATTACGCGGCCACGCTGTACGCGCAGCTATTGGCACTGCGGGACGGATGGGCGCTTCGAAGGCCCAGTGTGGCCTGTATTTTGCGCCCTGCCGCACCCATTCGCGCAGTACGGTAATTTCACCAGGATCCAGAGGCTTGGCTTCGCCCTGCGAAGTTTCCGGCATAAGGTAGTGGGCGTCGTGCGACTCGATGCGTTTGATCAGTTCGCTCTTCTCAGGGTGCCCGGGAACGATTGCATCCGGGTGCCCCGGTCGTTTCTTCATCGCATATTCCGCCAGGTCCAGGCGAAGCCCGGCCTTTCGCATTTCAGGGTCGGGCCCATGGCAGGCAAAGCAGCGCGCCGCTAAGATCGGTTGCACTTCCTGATTGAAGTCGATGTCGCGCCTGGAAGTCGCAGTCGGCCTGTGGCAGCCTGCGAGGACTGCGAGAAAAAGCGTGACGCTTACGATCAGCAGTCGCCCCTGCTTTTTCTGGTGATCCATGCTCAACCGCGGCTTAGAATATGCCGACACGGTGGAAATCTCCCTGGGGCGCTTAGCGAGTGCCAATTGTGCTTGCTCCGGAAGGGAAATGGGGAACGGGTTGACCTCCCAACTTTCCGGAAACCAAGAGTCTCTCACCCGGTGAGCGCAATTGTCTACGCGCGCAAACCTGCGCGAAGCTTACACGTACTCCCCAGTTCATGCTCGTTCCAAATGGATAGCTTCGCGTTGGCCAGACCGACGGGATACTAGTGGAAAAGAATTCTAAAGAAGGTGTACACCGACACCGTGACTTTCAAGAAGCCCTGCAAGAGCATCCGTCCAGTTAGTTCGTCGATGATATAACCGAAGCCAAGGAGCGTTTAGCGCACGGCACTCCGGGCCTGCACAACCGGTGGCGGCGGTAGAGATACACCACATATGGATGTCCTCTGAAAAAATGAAGAGGAGGAGGTATAGGAGTGTTGCCCGCTATTGAAATCCCGCCATTGCCCGCTGGGATGATGAAGAAGGTCTAATCTCTTGATTCTAAATTGGGGCGGCTAGTGGGGATCGAACCCACGACATCCTGAGCCACAGTCAGGCGTTCTGCCGCTGAACTATAGCCGCCGTGCAACCCTCTGATTGTAACATTGAACCCGTACGTGCCTGGAGAGCCGCCGATGCCCACTTCCCCAGACGGCCCTCCCGCGCACCAGCCCCCCGACCGCCTCGCGCCAATCCAAAACCGCTGGAACCGCGGCGCCTGGCTCCTCCGCGATCAAACCCTCCACGCGCTCGAGATCCTCCTGGACGAGGCCTTCCGCATCCCCGGAACTCCCTTTCGCTTCGGGATCGACGGAATCATCGGCCTTGTGCCCGGTCTCGGAGACGTGCTCGCAGGTCTGCTGTCATTGCTCATCCCCGTCGCGGCGTGGGTCCGCGGAGTCCCCTACGTGACCCTGATCAGGATGAGCATCAATCTCGCCGTCGGCGTCCTCGTCGGATCCATTCCGCTTCTCGGCGATCTCTTCGATATTGTCTGGAAGGCCAATCGGCGCAATTACCGGCTGCTGCAACTCCACTTGCGCGAGCCCCGCCGCCACACCTGGCGCGACTGGATCTTTCTCACCCTTATGGCGGTGATGCTGGCCGCCATCTTCGCGCTTCCTGTCATCGGGTTCTTGTGGCTCGTCCGATGGCTCCTGCGCCGCTGAGAACGACCACTGCCCGTCAGCCGAACTGCGCTCACTTCGCGGTACAATGACTAAGTCGGGGCGTAGCGCAGTCTGGTAGCGCATCTGCTTTGGGAGCAGAGGGTCGGGGGTTCGAATCCCTCCGCCCCGACCATCCTTAAAAATCAATCGTTTACGCTGAAACTACTCCTGCACGAAATAGTAGACGCAGGGGGTTTTTAGTGCAAGTGGTTCGCCCTTGTGTTCGTCCCTTTCGTTTCTCCATTGGCCGGGTCTGGGATGGGCTTCTTTGTCGATACGAACAAGCTGTGACGGAGAAGTAGGCTATCTCCGCACGGGGTGACTCCGCCCAACGTTTCCCCATCTGAGCAATGCCACACACCAGCGGTACCAGCTTGGGACGGCGGCCTCCGTCTCTCAAGAGAAGGCGTTGCGAAGCTGCTACGATTTCTTACGATTACCAATCCATCTGTTTGCAGCAACGGAGAAGTATGCCAGTAGTTGTGAAGGGTGCTGAAAAGCCGACCGAAGCCTCAAGCGAGTTCACCGTCTTTGAGATTGGCGATGAGCAGTACATCTTTTGTCCAATCAGAAAACGCGCCTATAAAGTGAACGACAAACCAGAGGAGTTGGTCCGGCAAGAATGGCTCTACAAGCTCAAGCAGGTGTACGGATACAGCTTCAGCCAAATGGCGGTGGAGGTGAAGGTCCGCGTCGGCTCAACAGAAGCAAAGAAAAAAGCCGACATCGTGGTTTATCAGGATGACAAACTTCTCAAACCCCGAATCTTTGTGGAGGTCAAGAAGCCCAAGCGCAAGGATGGCGTTGAACAGCTCAAGGTCTATCTAAATGCGACCGGCTGCCGCATTGGACTTTGGAGCAACGGGACCCCGCCCCACGTTTACCTTCTGCGAATTGAGCCTAAGGAGGGAGAAGAAGAACCTACGTGGAGGGAACTGCGCAACATCCCCGCCAAGAAGGAGAAACTCGCTGACGTTGACAGTCCGATAACCCGCAAGGAGTTGGAGCCTGTCACAGACTTCCTGGGCATCCTCAAGGAATGCGAGGACTACATCAAGGCCCATGAGGGAACCAGCCCGTTTGAGGAGATTTTCAAGCTGATTTTCTCCAAGCTATTTGATGAGAAGACCAACCTAAAAAATGATGATTCCTCCGCGCAGTTTCGCGTTGGTGTGCTTGAGTCTCCAGAAGAAGCACGGGAGCGGATTTCGAGCCTGTTCGCCAAGGCAAAGACGAGGTGGGGAGGTGTCTTTCAGGAGGGCGAAGACATCCTCTTGACGGATGAGAGTCTCGCTTTCTGCGTTTCTGCACTTCAGAAGGCGTACCTCCTGAAGTCGGACGCTGATGTGCTAGGCGCGGCGTTTGAGGTCATGATTAACCCCGGAATGAAGGGGGACAAGGGCCAATATTTCACGCCCAGACGTTATCAAGATGTGTGTAGAGATTCTTGACCCCCAAGACGGCGAGACATTCTTTGACCCGGCATGTGGCAGCGGCGGCTTCTTGATTGGTGCAATGGCGCATGTCTTCGAGCAAATAAAGAAGGAGCGTGATGACGAGGCCGACATCATCGAGAACCAGAAGGACTATGCCACTGAGTGCGTTTTTGGGCTTGACTACGATCTCGTCATCGCAAAAATCGCAAAAGCATACATGCTGATATGGGGAGATGGGCGCTCAAACATCGGAGTGTGCGACAGCCTCAATGAAGACAATTGGAAGCCGGAAATTCAAGGGAAATTTGTGCATGGCAAGGGCAAGACCGCAACGCTCCGGCAGTTTGACATCATTGCAACGAACCCCCCATTCGCGGGCGACAACACGAAAGAAGACACGCTATCTAAATACGAACTTGCCGTGAAGCCCACAAAAAAGCAAGGCCGGATTCGGTTGCGCAAAGTGTCCCGCGACAAGCTATTTCTTGAGCGCTGTTTGAAAATGCTCAAGCCGGGTGGCAGGATGGCGATTGTCCTACCACGTGGGGTATTGAAGAATTACAACGATGAATACCTCAGGCGGTTTGTCATCAAACAGGCGCGTGTAATCGCTGTGGTTGGGCTGGGCGGCGATATGTTCAAACCGTTTACCAACACGAAGACGTGCGTTCTATTCCTCCAGAAGCGCTCAGCCCCTATTACGGAAGACCAGCTTTCCGATAAGTTCGTGAAGGATTCCGCAGCAGCGTTCGCGGTCACAGAGAAGCCCGGCAAAGACAAGACGGGCAAACTCGTTCTGATAGGAAGTCAAATTGATTCCGACCTCCCATTGATAACTTCCGAGATTAAGTCTCGCGTCAAGTTCACTAAACATTCTGTCAAGAAGACCGTTGCGGTCTGAGGAGTAGGGAAATGGCGCTAATTGCGACGCGGGGACCTGAAGAGTGCATCCTTGAATTGAAGAATCCAGAAGAAGGGCTGTTCAAAACCAATCACATTTTCGAGCCGGAATTTCATCAGGACAAGTATGTGTCCGCGTGCACAAGCGTGAAGGCACTCCAAGGCGCTTTTCGGATTGGGGATGACAAACTCCTTGCGAGAGAAATTGGGCGAGGTGTACAGCCAGAATATGCAGACGATGACAACGATCCCGAATCCCTCAAATTTGAGGGCATGATTGACGACCGTGGAGAAGTCGTTGCCGATTCCGGTGGGTCATCAAATGTCTGCGCTCTGACTTCAGCGTGTATCCGGTTTGGTTTTATTGACACCGGCCTTGCTCGCTCAGTCACAAGGAAGTTTTACGAGCGAGTGAAGCATCGGGCTTCGGTGAAAAAGAATGATGTCCTTGTTAATTCAACTGGGGACGGCACGATTGGCCGTGTTGCTGTGTACGATTTCGATTTCCCCGCTGTTGTTGACGGGCACGTTGCAATCGTTCGGTTCAGAGATTCCGCATTGGCCTGGTACGTGGCAGCTTATCTCTTATCGAAAAACGGGCAATTGCAGCTCTATCGCTACATCAACGGTTCAAGTGGGCAAGTTGAGATTTACCCGCAGGACATAGAGCGCGTGTGGATCAAGCCCGCTGTCCCCGACGTTGTGAAGGAAGTCGGCGCGAAGCTGAAAAAGGCGGCAGCACGTCATAGGCAATTTGCGGAGTCCATGCAAAAGGCCCTAGCCACAATTTCACACGACGAACTTGCCGTGTGAGAAATGGCACTCCGGCGTAGGGCAGCTAATCCGTTGAGCGCTCAAAGCCCGACTTCTGGACGCGGCCAAATCTTGAGAGCACGGTTGAACAATTCCGCGCCCCGCTTTGAGATTGCCGCCTCATCCCAGACTTCCAAATCTGCGAGAGTCTGGTTGATTGGGAGGAGCGAGTGCTTCATCATGGCGGGACGCTTTTGTTTCCAGCCGTAATTGCTCTGAGCAGCGTTCAAGCCCGCGCTGAGAATTGTCAAATTGCCAAGCGTCTGGACCGCAGCATCCCTTTTTCGAGTGGCGACAGACCGGGGGTCCGATTCCGGGACCTGAAACAGTTCCACAACGGTCAGACCCTTTGAGCCATCCGGCAAGTGCCAATTTGCAACCCATTCTTGCGGCATGATGTGCTCAACTTCCGGCTGCGCGGCGAAGGAGATGTCCTCCGACTTGGTAGACATGAAGGCCCGGTTGAGGCGCTTGAACAAGTGCACAAGTTTGGGATTGTTGAGAATCGAATACATCGGTCTTTGGAGCCACGCCTCACGGAAGGCCGCATCATCCGGCCATGCGCCTGAATCTCCCGATTGCTCTAGCAACAGCTTGGCTAGGCTCTCCGCATCAAAACCATCCCGGCGAAGTTTCAGCGTCAATGTGAGAAATATCTTGTTGTAATTCTTCGTGGTCAGATTGCAAACGGCCCGCCGAAACAGATAAGACTCCAAGACCGTGGACATTGCCTTGAGCTGCTCCTCTGGCAAGTCCGCCTCCAGAACGGCAAGCAAAAGAGGATATGAGGTCCTGATGTCGAAGGTCTCAAGGAATGTGCACAGCTCAAACAGAATGTCATCTGACTCGGGGGCCACGATGCGCTTGAAGTGCTTTCCCTGTCTGGCAAGGGCGGAAAGCTCCGCTGTGACCGTCTGGAAAGGGTGAGTCGTTTCGATCCAGTGGCGATATTCGACATACAAGTGCTTGATGGGGATGTCCCGCATCTGCCGACTTGCGAGAAAGTGTTGCATGAAGAGGTCACTGCGGGGGCGAAGCAGCCGACCTTGCTTGACCTCTTCCCTCCAAAACTCATTGTCAAATCCGCTCCAATATTTCTCGTAGAGCGTCTCTACTTCAGCGGCCTTCTCCCGGCCCGCCCTCAAGAAAATGTAATTCCGCAGAAGGTCAGCCGGAAGCAGCGGCACACCACGGGCATTGAGGGTTTCAAAAATGACTTGCGGGTCATCGTCCTTCTGAAGGTCAATTACCACCACCATCAGCCCATTCCGCAACGTCTGGAAACACTCATCCACTCGGGTGGACAGCGGGAACTGCGCAGCTAAAGGCTCGTCTCCATTCTCCCCAATGAAAAAGTCCTTGAGTTGACTCAGAAAGAAGAGGTACGCCTCCACCATGCGCGGGCGGGGATCATATTTTCGGGCATACGGTTTCTTTTTCAGCGGGTAACGCTTAATGACCTCATCTCGTGAGCCGGACGTGAGCACATCCGAGAATTGGGGCCTATCCAGTTGGGTGGGCCACACCTTGAACTTGTCAACCTTTGGGTCAGACATCATGCCGGTGTTGAAAAGAAACTTGTCACATTCGTCCGCAATCTGCGTGCAGCCGTGTTCCCGGCAGAAGTCACGATAGGCAGACAGAAAAATCTGGAGCGTGGTCAATCGCTGTTGGCCGTCAATGACCTGGCGCACCACAACGTGCCCGGTTGGGGTCTGCTTTTGGTCAAGCACCATTGCGCCAAGGAAATGGTTGGGCGTGTCCTTGTGCCCATCTAGTGCTTCGATGAATTTGCGTTCTATGTCTTCCCAGAGCGGGAGCCATTGCTGCTCTTCATTCCATACATACTGCCGTTGGAAGAGAGGCACCTCCAACCGTTGTTTCGAGTCGAAAATGGCAAGCAAAGAAGATTTGTGAACGTCCACGAAGCCCCCTGTTGGTGAATGGCAGTTCACCAAAGATTATCAAGAGAGCGCCGGGTGTGCCGCCTTTTGCGGCGCTGAATTATCCGTTCACTGGTGCGTAGCTATAAAGGGTCTCCCGGCTGATTCCAAACTCGCGGGCTAGGGCGGCCTTCTTCTCTCCGGCTGCCACACGCGCACGAAGCTCGGTGACGCGCTCCGGGGTCAATGACGGCTTGCGGCCTCTGTAGACCCCCGCTTTCTTCGCAATGGCAATGCCCTCACGCTGACGCTCACGGATAAGGGACCGCTCAAACTCTGCAAAAGCGCCCATGACGCTCAGAAGCAGCTTGGACATTGCATTGTCTTCGCTGGTGAACGTCAAATGCTCCTTTACAAACTCCACCACCACGCCCCGGCCCGTCAGCTGCGTGACGATTCGGCGGAGGTCATCAAGGTTGCGGGCAAGGCGGTCCATGCTGTGAACCACCAGCACATCACCATCCCGCACGTAGTCCAAGGCCGCTTGCAACTGCGGGCGCTTCGTGTCCTTGCCGCTTGCCTTATCCGCAAACCGCTTGTCTAGCTGGACGCCCTCAAGCTGACGCGATTCGTTTTGGTCCAGCGTTGAAACTCTGACGTACCCGATTCGCTTTCCGCCCCGCCTTGCTGCCGTCATGTCCGTGTCTCCGTGTGTCAATTTAGACTCTATGACCATTCTGACGGAGTGTCAAGGAAAAACCAAACCGACCCTAATCTGACGGAAGAAGTGTCAAGCCGGAGTGTCAGCTTGGCGTATACCCGAGTCTGACGTTAGGCATGGGAAACGCCCAAACGGGACTCACTAAAGTGACTCGTTAAAGGGGCGGCAAGTAGAAGAAAACAAATGTGATTTGGATCACATTTCAAGCAGATGGCAGGACGGTATTCTTCCCTATGTTCCCCGACAAATTGGGCTGGAGGATTGGAGTCGGAGCTTCCAGCGATGCGCCTACGCGCCTTGTAGCGCGATTACGGGGCATTGTGGGGCGCACTCCGGCAAGCAGGTAGAGAGGAAAAAGATGGACTGGAAATCGCATTTTCACACAAAAGAGGAAATGGAGCGCGCAATCGAAGAGACGTGAACGAAGAAGAGGTGGGGCCGTTGGAAGCTGGACAAAGAGGCATATCCGAGCCTAGACATCTGTCCCGGCCCGGGCAATGCTCCGTATCAGATTCGATTGTTCGACAGGGGATGTGACTTCCCCGTATTCACGGCATGGCTCGGCCATTGGGTGCAACACATACAAGAGAAGAGCTGGCTATCCCCACAGGACTTATGGGACTTCGTGGACGCAGCGCAGGACATCTACCGCCGGGGGACAAAATGACACTTCTGGATGTGGCGCTCGACTGTATCCGTCGTGGGTGGTATGTGTTTCCGTGTATTCCGCACAGCAAGCAGCCACTAGGTGCTCTCGTTCCGCACGGCTGGCAAGACGCTTCCAGTGATGAGGCCACAGTTCGCCGCTGGTGGGCCGCCAAGCCGGATGCCAATGTTGCCATTGCGTGTGGTCCAAGCGGCCTCTCTGTGGTGGATTGTGACCACGGCAGCGCAACCGAGGCGGACGCACGGGCCTGGATGGAACGAGCCGGACTGCCCAAGACGTACACCGTCCATACGGGCCGCCGTGTCAATCCGAAAGACGGCACCCTGGAGTACGGAGTCCAACTCTATTACTCAGAATCCATGCCGAGCGTAGGTGAGTTTTCGCTTGGCGGAGGCACAGGGCAAATTAAGAGTCTTGGCGGGTACGTGATGGCTGCGGGGAGTATTCACCCAGACAGCGGTGAAGCGTACGAAGTGATGATAGGCGGACATATTGCGCCCCTTCCCGATGTGGTGCGTTCCCTCAAGACCGAGCGCAAGCCGGTAGAAGATGACGGGCAGCCTATAACAGAGAATCGCAATATCCGACTCACCAGCATCGCAGGGAAGCTTCGCAACGCAGGACTTTCAGCGGAGCTATTGGAAACGACTTTGCTCCAGATAAACGAGGAGAGATGCGATCCGCCATTAGAAGAAGAAGAAGTCCAGCGGATAGCTGCAAGCGTAAGCCGGTATGCCATTCCTGCGCCGGAGCCAATGGCTGTTATTGGCAAATCCGCCGAGGTGGACACATCGAAGGATGCGCCGCCGCCCGAGAAACAAGCCCGTCCGGTGTACCCCATTGATGTTTGGAAGGACACGGCCTATGGCGAATTTGGCTCCTTGTGCTCTAAGGGTAACCTCGTGCCGCCGAAGTTCTTCATCGAGTCATTCCGTACGGTAATTGGCGCAATCGTGGGTGACCGTCTCCGCTCCGACATCCACGGCGTACATGCCCGCGCCTTCACGATTCGCATTGCGCCCCAAGGCACCGGCAAGGGAACGTCCGATGACTTCACACGCTCATTCTTCCTTCAGGAATGGGACGGCCTTGTTCGCTCTGGTGAAGCATCGCTCATTTGGTCCAAGAGCAGCGAGCACCATTGGAAAAGCCGGGGTCTTGGCGCTTGGTTGGTTACACCAGCAAGTGCGCCCGGATTGTTGAAGGCAATCACGCCGAAGCCGCTTAAGAAGAACGAGACACCGAACCCGCTGGATGAGTGGCGGCCAATGCCGCGCGTCATGACGATGGCTGAAGAAGTACGCCAAGTTTTTGCGAACTTCCAAAACGAGAGCACAGGCGCGGGCCTGGAGTCCGTGTTGTGCGAGCTGTACGACCGCGATAGTTTTACGGCCACGGCAACGAAGGACAGAGCGCCCGAGAGTGGCGAGCTAATGTATTCACTGCTTGGCGGCATCACGCCGGAGGGATGGGTTGGGGTTTTCAGCAAAACCGGCTCCACTGAGTCCGGCTTCTTGTCCCGGCTCAACATAGTTGGCACCGAGCGCACAGGAACAGTCCCGACTCTGATCAAGCCCGACTTCACGAGCCTCCGGCGTAGGTTCCTACCGATGGTTGCGGCTCTGGAGCACAAGGAAGTTGTCCTTAACCCGAGTGAGGAGGCTATCGCCCGGATGGGTGAATGGTTCAATAGCTTCCGACTCGCAGACGGCGTCCCAAAAGCCCGGCTGAATATCCACGCTTGGCGCACTGCTTTGCACCTCGCGTGGCTGAAGGGGCATTCCAGAATTGAATTGGAGGATACCGAGGGCGGAATCCGCTGCGCAGAGTATCTCGGGAAAATGCGGGAATGGTATGCCCCACCTGAAGGCGAGACGCGCGCGGCAAGAGCGGAGGCGGCAATCAGGAAAGTGATGCGGTCTCGTGTTCGGGTTACGGTCCGTGAATTGAAGGCCGCGACCAACTCCAAGAAAATCTCGGTCAGCGATTGGGACAAAGCTCTCGCCTCACTAGTGAAAGCCGGGGAAATGAGAATCGATGTATCCAAAACCGGCAAGAAGACGGTCATTTTGTTGAAACAGGAAGACTAGTGGGTGAACTGGAGGGGTGTTGGAGGGTGTTGGAAATCGCTCCCAACACCTCTAAACCATTGTTCCTAAATGGTTTACTGAGCATGCGGGCGGGGGTGTTGGACGTTTTCTATCCTTAAGGAGAAGTAGGTAGAGCCAGTAAGTATATGAAAAATATATATTTATTGGTTATATTTTTTATCCGCATCTCTTTGGCCAGATTTTTCCAACACCCGGGCGAAAATCACAAAATCGGAAAAATACTTGTTCATACGGGTAATTCGACTGCGGCGCTCTACGAGGGTTTTGTCTTCAACATTTATCCCACCCCCGGGGGCTTTCAGACAGCCGCTCTTTGGGGAGGAACTGTGCAATGACCATGAGAATAGCCCCCGGGCAAATGATAGGTGGGGTGTCGGCGATCAAGGCGCGTGACTTGCTGGCACAATGCCGGGGCGCTTTCAGAGCCGATTGGCTTGAAGACAAAGGGTACGATCTTGAGCAACGTGAAGTTATAATCCGCGAACTGCTCGCCCTCGGCTATATCGAGCCGAGTTCAGAAGAGCACCGAGAGCCAAGCCCGCATCCTTGGTACTCCGTGACGGACTTGGGCCGTTCGTTCTCGAATGCGCTCGCGGCCCGCCCTATCACGAGGGCGCACGCTGAACGGACTGTTGCCGCACTTAAAGAGCGGATAGAGCAAGCGAATCGAAACCCTGATTTTCTCTTCCGAGTCACTGAGGTTGTACTTTATGGGAGCTACCTGCGGGGTTCCGAGTCTCTAGGTGACATTGACATAGCATGTCGCCTCGAAGGGAAGATCAACGGCGCCGATGGAGCAACGCTCCGCGACATCTACAGAGAGCATTACCACAAGTCGGGAAGGCGTTGGACCGGCATCTGTTGCGAGTTCTATTGGCCACGCGAAGAGGTCCTGCTGTTTCTCAAGAACCGTCAGCGTTCGATAAGTTTGCATGAGATGGATGACTTTCTGACCATGGAAAAGGACGAGAATTTCTCATACGAAGTGTTGTTGGGGGACGCCGCGAAGATAGAAAGTGAACTGAAAGAACAAGCGCAAAAGCGCGCCAAAGGTGAATGAGCGAGCCAATGCCGGATCACCGGCTCGCCCACTCTCTACCTCGAAAGCAGACTTAGGCGCTCATGCACGGCCTGGAGGTCTGCCGTTACGAGGTTGGCATAGCGCCGTGTCATCTCCAGCGTGGAATGTCCCAACATTTTTTGCAGATGGAACACTGACCCGCCGCGCCGGAGATAGTTCACTGCGAATGTGTGACGAAATGCATGGAGCGTGCGAATCGGAGGCTCAAATCCGAGCGTTCGGCAAACCCGCTTCACATCTCGCAAGATGTTGCGGCGGACCCATGTTGTTTCCACGCGGCTTGCGAACAACAACAAATCGGGCTTGCGTGCCCTATCCGTGCAGAAGCGGACAATGGCTTTCCGCAGTTCAAGAGAGATTGGAACAATCCGCTGCTTACGCCCTTTGCCGTCCAGCTTCACCAGCAAGTTGTCCAAGTCAATCTCAGAGACGCGCAACCCAAGCGCCTCAGAGATGCGGCATCCTGTGTCGAGCAAAAACAGAATGAGCAGATGTAGCCTCCGCTGATATTTGCTCTTGGGCTTCCACGCAATGAGCCGCTTGAATTGCTGCTCTGTGAAAATTGGCAACACGGAATCCGGCTCTTTGAACGGGCGGATTTTGTGTGTTGAGCCGGACCATTTCAAGTACGCGTTGATGGCTCTGCAAAGGCAGTTGCAGCCTGTAGGCTTCAGGCCGCGTTCGCGCATACGGACCACCATTTCGTCTAGCTGCGCTCGCGTGGGGTCCTCACAGGGCAACCATCGGAGGCTGAATCTGTACCACTCGATTGTGCGCGGGGTGACATTCTGTAGGTATTGACGCTCGCGGATGAACTGCTCAAAACGCGCTTCCATGAATCCTCCAAGCAGGTACTCAGAATTGGAGGAGTTTCAGCTAAGTTATTGATTCAAAAGGGGCGTAGCGCAGTCTGGTAGCGCATCTGCTTTGGGAGCAGAGGGTCGGGGGTTCGAATCCCTCCGCCCCGACCATCTTGCCATTGGCAAAACCTTCCCCGCCCCCACCAGCGCCTTTCCTTAGGACTTCTTCTGCAGCCCGTGAATGTAGGTGATCAGGTCCTTCAGCTGATTATCGGTGAGCTTCCCTTGCCACGCCGGCATCTTGCCCTTGCCGGTCTTGGCAATCTCCAGAAGCTCTGCGTCCGACTCCTTCGCCACTGCTTCCGCGTTGAACGGAGGCACCTTGAACGCCTTCCCTGCGGGTGTGTTCGCGTCCCCAGACGCGCCATGGCAGAGAGCGCACTTGCTCTTGTATACCTCTGCCGCCTGTTCTGCATGGGCTGCAACGGCAACACCGGCGCACGCCATCAGAATCGCAACTCGAATCAGGGCCTTCATCAGTAAGTTCCTTTCGGTAAAAAGGCGTCTCCGCCAAATCGGTGATTGGTTCACATTGACGAGCGTGAATCCAGTACAGGGAATGCGGCTTGATGCGGAGCAAGCTGCTGCTCCGCATTTTTTCAATTAGAACGCCCAATTGAACGCCAGACCGCCAACGTGAACGTCGTAGTTGGGCACGGTCTCATTGGTCGGCGTAAAGTTCAGCTTGTTTCCGGCCTGCAGCCCCTGGTATCTCCAGTCCGTGGGCGACAACCGCTGGAACCAGTAGAAGCCCTGCAGGCTGGCCGCCTTGGAGATCACATACGTGGCGCTCGGCTTGACCATCACCTCGTCATTGCGGATAACCGGGTAGTTCTGCGCCGGGATGAAGAAGATTGCCTGCGTGCCGGCGGGCAGCTTGGGTGCCGGCGCCGCCAGCGCCAGCGGGTTGTTCACATAGCTCCCGCCCACAACGGCGTTCTCGGTGCGTCCGCGCGTATAGACCGCTTCGCCGGCCAGCTCGAGCTTTCCGCCGGCCAGGTTCTTGCGGCGGAGCGTGAGGCCCGCCGTGTCGATCTTGTCGCGATCATTATGCGTCCAGTTCAGGCACGGATCGATCTTCGCCGATGCGTTCCGGGCGGCGACTGTGCTGAAGCAGGGGCCGCCAAGCACCGTGTCGCCCGCCTGGCCCTGGAACTTGGCCGTGCTGTTGGAGCCAAACGCATCGCCCGTGGCGTACAGGCGTTGGTTGTCGTAGGTGTAGAAGACGTCGGCCACCAGGTCTTCTGACGCGGTATAGCTCACGTCCATCGTCGCCGCCCACCAAGTGCGCCTCTTCAGCCCAAGCTTCGTATTGAGGTAGTCGTCATCGCTCAGCTCGCCGCTTCCCTCAATCGCTACCTTATCCTTCGCCAGCCAGAGCAACTGCGTGCGTGCATCGTTCCGGTTCCGGTCTGCCACGTAGTATCTTTTGAAGCCGGGAATCTCGTTGAGGATGTTGCGCGTGCCGTATTGTGCCTGCGCCAGCGTGTTGTTATTGGGAGTAAAGATGGCTGCATCGCCGGTAAGGGGTGCACTGGGCAGACCCGCCACCGGACCAAAGCCCGTGAGCCCCGTCGACTTCAGGTAGCTGTAGGCACTCTGGCTCGCCCCGCCCGCCGGTACCTGGTTCGCCATTGGGGTCTCGGCGAGAAACGCGTTCTCGTTGTAGTCCCCGCGCCGTTCGGAGAAGGCGTACTCCACGCGCGCCGTCAGAGCACCTTTGGACTTGCGCCACTCGGTGCGGAACGTGTTTTCGTTCGTCTCCTTTGCGTCGGCGCAAGTGATCCACGAGTAGGAGCAATGGCGGTCCGCGCGATCCCAGCCGTAGCCCAGCATCAGGTGCTCCGACTTCGAGAACGAATATTCGGCCTCGCCGCCGGCCTTATAGGAGAGCTTGCTGAGCGACCGGTTGTTGTAGATGTTGGTGTTGGTACCGAGCCCGGTGGGCAGGCCATAGAGGCCGCTGAACGGCGATTTGCCCGTCTTGGGTGAAGCGTCATCCTGGAAGAGGAAGATGCCCAGCGGTGTCTGATTGTCGCGTTCGTCGAACCGGGCGTCCGCCACCAATTCCCACTTGCCGTGTTTCAGTGTGAACTTGCCCGCCCCCAGGCCGGTGTACACCAGGCCCTGCAGCGAGGGACGCGGCAGCCCGAACGGCAGCGCTCCCTCATTGCTCAGCGAGGGATTGATAAACGCCTGGTTCTGGGTTCCGCGGCCAATCGATCCCACCACCACCAGCTTGGCATCCCGCGACAGCTTATAGCTGCCCGTCGCCGTGAACTGGTGGAACTGGCTGCTGGGTTCCTCCGCAAGAGCCGATGTGAGTCCGATAACCGCAGGATCCGCCCACAGCATATGTTCGGTGTTGTTGTGGAAGAACGAGCCGTAGTAAGCGAAAGATAGGAACAGCTTGTGAAGCTTCACGTTCACTGCGGCCGAGGTCTGATCGGTATCCCAGTTGACGCGATACGGCAGCAGCGCCGAATCCTGCGTATTCTGGTCGTTCACGCCACCGATCGTTCTCAGGCCGTTCTTGTGCTCGCGGCTGTAGCTGACCGGAATATCAATCGATGCGGTCGGGTTGAAGAGCAGTTGCGTCTCGCCGCGCTTGCGCGTCAGGGAAAGGTCGACATTCCGGAACGCAGGCAGGTCAGCCGCGCGGATAGCAGCCATCGCATTCAACTGCGCCTGGGTAGGAGCAGTCAGCACGCCCTTGCTGTTGTACACGCTGCCGGCCGCAGTCACCGGGTTTAGCGCAAAATAGTTCAGAGCGGTGGCATTTTTTTGCGGCAGAATCGGCACCACCCAGGTCGATGGCAGGGAAAGCGTGTCGCTCCCTACACCCAGAAAGGGGGTCTGATACGAATCGGAGGTGTTCGCCAGGAGCTCGTTGTACGCGAATCGAACTTGGAACTTGCCCTGCTTTCCAAAATCGAGAATTCCGTTCCGCGTCTCCAGTCCGAGGCTCGAACCCCGAAAGCGCCACTGCCACGCATCCGTGCTGTCATACGACGCGCCGCCGCGATAGTCGAAGTTGCCGATGGCAAAGGCGTGGAATTTATTGAGCCCGTTGTACTCCCCGAACTTGAAGGAGGGGGCGCTGATACCGGCCGCGCCGATCTGCGTCCGGCTGTGCAGCCGGGTCTGTTCGGCCGCCGTCGGCTCATCCGGAATGTAGATCCCCGGGGGAACCTGGGTCCCTGGATTGCGCCCCGTCGTGTTTTGAGGAACTGTCTGCGCAGCCGCGAACGTGGACAGTGCCACGAGCAGGCCGGCTGCAATCGATGCCCGGCCGAGAACCCTCATCGAACCGGCGCCAAAGCCGCATGCATTTCTTGATTTCATGATTGCGTCTCTCCGATTCAATGGGTTACCGGTTGTACTTCGCTCCGCCCGGATGATTCGAGCCGTGGATCTGCGAATGGCACTGCAGACAAGCGCGTCCGTTGGCCTGGTCGGTCGGGCTCTGAGCTCCCAGCGGAATGGTCCCGTTACCTGTCACGAAGGGCCCGCCGGGCAGATTCGCCGCGCTGTAAAGACCTTTGGCGTGGTCGCTCGTGTGGCACTCCTGGCACAGCATGGGTGCGCGCGTCTTCAACAGCGGCGTCACATTCGAGCCATGGGGCGAGTGGCAGTTGGTGCAGTCCTCCACCACGGGCGCGTGCTCCCAGAGGAACGGTCCGCGCTTCTCCGCGTGACAGGTGTAGCAGGTCTCGGTGACGGTGTTCTTCACCATCAGCCGCGGACCCGTGGAACCGTGGGGATTGTGGCAGTCGGAGCAGGTGACCTTGCCTTCAAGAACCGGATGTCTTGAGAAGCGATGGAACTGGGCGCGCTCATTCTGATGGCAGCCAAAGCAGACTTCCGGCTGGGTCAGCTTGTTCAGCACCTTCTGTTCGGGATTGTGCATCTCGTGGCAATCGGTGCAGGTCAGCCCTTGCTTTTCATGGGTGCTGCCCGACCAGTAAGTCCGCGCATGCACGCTTGACTCATGGCAGGAGAGGCAGGCCGACGTCCTCGCCTCCGTCGAAGACAATTGCTTCGACTTCGCGCCGAAGACGATCTCCGGGGAGTCCGACGGATTCTCCTGGTGCTTCACGCTCTCGCCATGGCAGCCCTGGCAGCCGGGCGTGCGGGCGTCGCCCTTCACGCCGTGCTTGGTCTGGTAGATCGAAAGCACGTGCCCACTGGCCTCGTTGTGACAGAGGGTGCACTTCTTATCACCGTCAAGCGACCGATTGATCTCGGCCTTTGCGGTCCTGCTGCCCATACTTCCGAGCACCAATCCCAGAATTATGAAGACGATTACTCGTATCGAGCGCCTCATCAGGATTCTTCCGCCTTTCCCTTGCTCAAACTGCTCTTGACACACCAACGCACTGGCACACACCCCGACTGTCCTCTCCGGGCGTGAGAGCTTCCAAGTTCATTTGGGCTGGTAGGAGGCCGAATGAATTGGATGACCGAATACAACTCCCCTCATAATTTCGTTTCCGCAACACGCGCGTCCGTCATCGGCTCGCTTCGCAGAACAAAGAGGGATATCACTTGACCGATACTGCCGGGTCGAAGCAGCAAAAAATTTGCCCACCATCAAAGGACATGTAAACAGTTGTAAGGCTCTAGTAAAAACGCATTTACTTGAGCAATCTATCGAGTTTGAAGATAGCTTTAATTTAGTGCCAACTTAGTGCACGGTCAATCGCACACAAAGGTTACTTAGGACCACATCGTGCGCCAACTTTACAAAGGTTTACAAAGTGGTTGATACCAAGCAAGCCATGCATAGGCTCGGCCCTGCATGATCCGATCTGTAGGAGACAAAAGCCTTGAGCACATCCGCAGACAACATCAGCGCCAAGCATCTAGCCGAGTCTATCTCCGGTGCGCAATCATTTACCGACTGCGACTTCAGCCAGAACAGCGACTGCGGAGCCTGCCTCAAGCAAGAAGCGGCGCAGGTCAGCAGGCGCGCGTTCTTCGCTTCCATGCTCGGAGCCTGTGCCGGCGCCATCGCCTCCGTCATCGGTCTCCCTATCCTGCGCTACGTCCTCTACCCCGTGCAGAACGCTGCAAAAGGCCAGAAGTGGACCCTCATCGGCGACGCGCAAGAATTCGAAAACATCGCTGCTCCCGTCACCAAAACCATCGCCCTCGTGCAGCGCGACGGATGGCGCGAGGTCGTCTCCGAGCAGGCGGTGTTCGTCACGCGCTCCGATGCCGGACAGCTCCGCGTGCTCTCGCCTATCTGCCCGCACCTCGGTTGTTCCGTCTCCTGGCACGACAAGCAGAATAAGTTCATCTGCCCCTGCCACGGCGGACAATTCAGCGCCGATGGCAGCCGCATCTCCGGACCTCCGCCCCGCGGTCTCGATGTCCTCGATGCCGAGGTTAAGGACGGTAAGTTACAAGTGCAGTTCCAGTACTTCAAGCCCAACGTTCCGGACCGCCAATTGTTGAGCTAAACCTGCGAGGGGATCCGATGAGTAACATCATAAGTAAGGAAACGCCGTCCGACGGCCGGCTCGCCAGCCGTGTGCTTCATTGGTTCGATCAGCGCACCGGCATCAAGAAACTTACCGCCACCGCGCTCGATGAGCCCATCCCCGGCGGCGCCCGTTGGGCCTACGTCTTCGGATCCGGCCTGCTCTTCATCTTCCTCCTGCAGGTCATCACCGGCGTATGTCTCGCGCTCTACTACACGCCCACAGCCGAGACCGCGCACACCAGCGTCGCCTACATTACCAAGCAAGTCGCCGGCGGAGCCTTCCTGCGCAGCCTCCACTCCTATGGCTCCAGCGCGATGATCATCGTTCTCGCGCTCCACTTCCTGCAGACCTTCCTCTACGGCGCCTTCAAAGGTCGCCGCGAGTTGCTCTGGATGTCCGGCGCGCTCCTCTCTTTCCTCGTTCTCGGCATGGGCTTCACCGGATACCTTCTCCCCTGGGATCAGAAGGCCTACTTCGCCACCGCGGTCGGAACCAACGTCGCCGGCCAGGTTCCCTTCATCGGAAGCTTCCTCACCCGCATGCTGCGCGGTGGAGACACCATCGGGACCCTCACCCTGTCGCGCTTCTACGTCGGTCATGTCTTCCTCATCCCCGGCTTCATCTTCCTGTTCGTCGGCGCGCACATCCTTCTCTTCCGCAAAGCCGGACCCGCAGGCCCCATCCACGAAGATCCCGTCGCGCCCAAGCTGCCCACCGAGCCCTTCTATCCGCGCCAGGTCTTCTTCGACATGGGCTTCGCGCTCCTGATCATCGCCGCTCTCGCAGGTCTCGCCTATCTGCGCCCCGTCACCCTCGGCCCCATCGCCAATCCCGCCGACTCCCACTTCCTCCCGCGCCCCGAGTGGTACTACCTGCCCATGTTCCAATGGCTCAAATACTGGGAAGGCCCCGGCGTCATCATCGGCATCCTCGTTATTCCCGGTCTCCTCGCAGCCTGCCTCTTCCTCATGCCGTTCCTCGATCGCCGTCTCGAGCGGCGCATCTGGCGCAGGCCCATCCCCGCTCTTGCGGTGACCATCGTTGTCTTCGGCATGGTCTATCTCGGAGTCAAGAGTCAGCTCGACGACACCGAAGGCTCCGCGGCCCAGCAACTCGCGCAGCAGCGCGAAGACGAGAAGGCCTTCAGCGTCGCGCCCTTCGAGCCCTACACCAAACCGGTCGCCGCCACGTCCGTGCCCACGCCGTCTGCCAAGGCCGCCGATCCCCTCGTCGCCAAAGGCAAGGACATCTTCAGCGACCGTGGTTGCAACGCCTGCCACGGCGACAACGGCGTAGGCACGCCTCTCGCTCCCAGTCTCACCGGCATCACCCGCAAGTACCCGCAGGATCGTCTCGTCGCCCTGCTGCACAGCCCCAACGCCCGCATGAAAGCCGGCGGCATGCCCGCGGTCGATGCCACGCCTGACGAGATGAACGCGCTCCTCGCTTATCTCAAGACCCTCGGCGCCGCCCCCGCCAACTCTGCCGCGTCGCTCCATTCACCGGCCGACGCGCCCAAAGGCACAACAACTCTTCCCAACGGCGACTGATTCCGCAGTCGCCGCCCGGGGGAGGGAAGCGCCCGCGCTGCGGGGCGCCGCTTCGTCCTGTCAACAAACTCCACCTTCCCCGCGTAAATCGCGCTCTCCTCGAGGCGCCGCTCCTCCGAATTCTCTACTGCTTCCAACAAAGGGTTTGGTATAGTGTGAGCGGATGCGGGGCGATTCGGCGTCTCTCGTCCAGCCAGCACCCGCATGGATTGCTGTCTTCCCGCGCATCACCCGTTGTGCCCCCGGCAGGCGCCGGTCCGCCAAATGTTCTCAATAACCCTATATCTGGCGAACATCTGCGCCCCTATTGAGCCCGGCCGCGACGGTCTTCCCGCAGTTTGCTGACTTTGCCTTGAATAAAAATGTCGCACGGCGGTTCCTTCGCTTGAACCTCCGCAAGATCATCGGGCAATGCCCTGCGCATGCCTGTCTATCACGGCTTCGAGAACCTTACCGGGTAACCTACTTCAGCACCCTCGATGCCCTGATTTTCGTAGCGACAGCACGCTTCTGACTTCTACATTGAGCCTGGCATCTGCAAAGAGGGAACATTGTCGATGGCTGTAAGACGTACGATTCGGGCCACTCTCAAATCAACTCTCCTGCTCGCCTTGCTCGTCGTCAGTGTGCTTGCGTACGGGCAGACCACCACCATCACCGGCACCGTCTACGACCCCCGCGCCACCAACGCCCTGCCGTTGCCCAATGTGCTCGTCTATGCCACAACCGGCCCGGTCGCGCCTCTGCCTACCGGCGTGCAATGCCTCACCTACTCCGCTCCCAGCGGCGCCGCCAGCTACGCCTACACCGCCGTCGATGGAACCTTTATCCTCAAGAACGTTCCCGCCAACACCACCTACACCCTGGTGATCCAGGCAGGTAAGTGGCGCCGCCAGTTCTCCGCAAAGGTCGGCTCCGCTCCGCTCAACGCACTCAGCCTGCACATGCCTTCCAATCATCTCGAAGGCGATATCCCCCACATCGCCATCGCCACCGGTGCATACGATGGCGTGGAATGCGTCCTGCGCGACATGGGCATTGCCGACTCTGAGTTCACTGACGACACCGGCACCGTGAATCCCGGCGGTCATATCCACCTCTATCAGGGCAGCGGCAAAGCCGGCGCATACGTCTCGCCCGCCACTCCCCTTGACACCAGCCTGACCGGCGACGCCGCCACGCTTAACTCCTACGACATGGTGATGTTCCCCTGTCAGGGCTCCCCTTACTCTGAGACCGATACCGCCCAGGGAAACCTGCTCAACTTCGCCAACGCCGGCGGCCGCGTCTTCACCACCCACTTCAGCTACGTCTGGCTGGATCCATCCGACTACCCCAACACCTCGCAGTTTCCACCCGTCGCCAACTGGCATCCGGAGTGGACCTACCCCCAGCCCGACCCCGGCATCGGCACCATCAACACCGGCTTTACTGATGGCGCAACCATGGCGCAATGGCTCAAGAACGCCGGCGCCACCTATGGGGGTCAGTCCGATCAGATTCAGATCAGCACTCTGCGTCACGACATCGACAGCGTCATCCCGCCCACCCAGTCCTGGCTCACTCTGAATGACCTGACCGATAACAATCCCATCATGCAGTTCACCTTCAACACGCCGGTCGGTGCTCCCGCAGCCAACCAGTGCGGCCGCGTGCTCTTCAACGAGTACCACGTCATCGATCTCAACCTCACCGGTACCGGGCCCGCATTCCCCGCCGAGTGTCCCGTCGGCGCCGGCAACGCGCAGGAGAAGATGCTCGAGTACGCGCTCTTCGATCTGTCCGCGTTTGTGCAGCCCATCGTCGTGCCCACGCTCTCTCTGGCCTTCAATCCCAGCCCGCTGCTGGTCAACGCGAACGAAACCGCGATCCCCGTCACGCTCACCGTCGCCAACACCAGCAACAACACCGCTGTCGATCCCTCCGCCGCCCTCTCCCTGACGCTTCCTGCGGGATTGACCGCAACCGCCATCAACGATGCCCCCGGCGGCGGCTGGAACTGCGCGTTGAACACCCTCAAATGTACGCGCACCACAAGCATCAGCAGCGCCGTCACGGACGTGATCACGCTGACGGTGAGCGTCAACCCTTACCCGCTAGCGAGCTACGACGGTCTCCTCAAGGCCACCATTTCCAGCCCCACCTTCTCCAACGACGTGGTCGCGACCGATGAGGTCATCTTCCACCAAAGGACCGCGCCTCCACTCTCCGTTGCGCCCACGCCCAATCCCGCCTTCCTCTCCAACCCCGTCAGTCTCAAGGCCTCCATCGCGTGGCAAACCGTCGCGCCCACCGGCACCGTCACCTTCTACGACGGCGAAACCCAGATCGGATCCAGCGCCGTGGCCAACGGTGCTGCCTCCCTGAGCACCTCCGCGCTCACCATGGGAACGCACACCATCAGCGCCATCTACTCGGGCGACGCGAATTACGTCTCCAGCACCAGCCAGGGTATCAAGCAAACTATTCAGGACTTCTCCATCACCGTCGCCTCCGGAGGTGGCAACGCTCCGGCTGTGAATCCCGGTACTCCCGCCACCTTCTCTCTGCTTGTGACCCCTCTGGGCGGAGCTACCCTTCCTGCATCTCTGGCTCTCACCTCGGAAGGGCTGCCGCCCTCGTCCAAGGTTGTCTTTTCACCCTCCACCATCGCCGCAAACTCCGGGCCCACTACCGTCGCGGTCGTCGTGACGCCTCCCGCGCTCGCGCTGGCCAAACCCGCGGAGTCGCGCGGCAAGCCCCTGCTGCCACTCGCTCTCGGACTGCTGGTCCTGCCTTTTGCGCGCAGGCTTCGGGCAGCCAGGCGCTGGGTTCAGATCCTGGTCCTCTCCTTGACCGCCGCTGCGTTCGGCGCCGCCTTCACGGGCTGCAGTTCCCTCAACCTGACGCCGCGCACCTTCTCCCTCACCGTTGCCGCCACGTCAGGGAATCTCTCCCACACCACCACCATCAACGTCTCGGTCAAATAGCGTCTCCAAGACGCGCGCGGTCACCTGTCAAGCAGGCTGCAAAAAGCAAAGGCGCCCGATTGGGGCGCCCTTTCTTTCGCACTCGTAAGACTTATCCTCGCGCCACGGGCCCGAAGTGCACCACGCGGTTCATGTTCTCCCAATGCCCCGGCAGTGTCAGGCAGCCCAGGATCACAAATCCTGGGTAAGCCTCGATGCGCCGCACCAGCCAGTCCGCCTCAATGGGAGCCAGGCGATGATTGACGTCGCGCACGTCCGTGCGCTTCCCGAACAACGCGTCCGCCTCGTCGAACAGAATGATCGCGCCCGCATTGGTCGCCGCGTGAAACACCCCCTCCAGGTTCTTCTCCGTCCCGCCTAGAAACTCGCTGAAGACCTCCACCAGCTTCACGCGCACCAGCGCGGTGCCCAGTTCGCGCGCCAGCAGCTTGGCCGCGGTGGTCTTGCCGGTGTTGGTGGGGCCCACAAACAGAGCCACCGCTCCGCGCGGGTCCGACTGCGCGCCCTGGGTGCCCGACTCCGACTCGGCGATCAGTTCTCTGGCGATGGAGCGAAGCTGGTCGACCTGCCTCTGCGTCAAGGGCAGATCGCTCCCCGTGGCGTTCGGATCCACTCGCTGTATCGAGCTCTCGATGCCGCCAGGCGCGGTCTCAACACTGTTCATCGCTGACCTCCTGCGAACCGTCCGGGGAAGTAGGGTTCGCGCGATGCGATCTTACTCTCTCGAATTAGACTCCGGCAATCCTCTATGATCACCGTGGTCAACCGTCCGGAGCGGACTTCCGCGCAAGAACTCCTTGACCGCTTCCGTCGCCATGCCGTATTCGATGGAGAATCAGCCTTTTAAAAGGAGAACGGTGATGCCCGTTCCCGCCGTTATTGAAGGAGCTGCACAGAATTTCCGCTACAACGACAAGTTCCTCGCTGACTGCCACCGCGGCCTGAGCGAGGAGGAGTGGCGTCGCCGTCCCAGCGATTGTTCCAACTCCCTCACCTGGGTCGTGGGTCACCTGGTCTGGGCGCGCAAGCGTATCCTCGACCATCTCGACACCGAGTGGTCTACTCCCTGGCTCGATCAGTTTGCCCGCGGCCGCAAGCCCGAGACAGATGCTCTGCCTACCTCAGCCGAACTTGCGACCGCGTGGACCGAGGTCTCGGGCCTGCTGGCCACCGCCCTGGAGAACGCTTCGGAGGAGACACTGGCCAGGCCCGCCACCCAGGGTCCGCCCAGCGCTGACGGTAAGCTGAGCGGAGTCATCAACTTCCTCGCCTGGCATGAGACCTACCACGTGGGCCAAGCCGCCTACCTTCGCTGCTGGCTGGGGCACAAAAGCATCATGGGCTGACCGCTTTCAACGCGGCTGACGGCGTGAAAGCGATTCGCCTGTTTTGGAAGGGTCGAGTCTAAGTGCCTTAAAATCAATACGCAAAATGGCGGTGGTTTCGCTTGTTGTTCGCCCTTTTCGGTGGCGGAACCGTTTTTATATCAGCTTGTTGTAAAAATTTCATGGCGAATATATTGCGAAATCTACATAGGGGAGGGGGGTGTACGCCTCTCCCCCCCTTTTTTGCCGCACGTTACGGCTGTGGCATGACACTTTCCCACTGTGATTCTGAGGGATACTAGGCCGCCGATCTGTGCGGGTGATCACGCGACGAGGTGATGGAGAGCTAACGGCTAAAAGCTAACAGCTAAGAAACAGCCCTCAACCGTTGGCCTCGGCCAGCCGTACCAGTTTCACCTCCAGGATCGCCTCGATTTTGAGCAGCGCCTGCAATACCGCCTCCGACACCGGCGCGTCCACCTGCACCACCGCCAGAGCCTTCACCGGCTGAATCCCCGAGCGGTCCCGCCCCAGCGCGAAGTTGGCAATGTTCACTCCGTGCTCCCCCAGGATCGTGCCGATCTTGCCGATCACGCCCGGAACGTCGAGGTTGCGGCAGACCAGCAGATTGCCCTCCAGCGGAGCCTCCACATCGATCCCGTCAAACTCCAGCAGCCGCGGCTGCTCGCCGTGGATGACCGTCGCGGTCGCGTGGGTGGTGCCCGCGGCCGAGTGCAGCTCCACGGCGAACATCGTCGACGCCCCGCCACGGTGCCCGTTCTGCTTCTCCTCGTGCACGCGAATCCCGCGCTCCTGCGCGATGGCCGCGGCGTTGATGCGGTTCACGTTTTCCAGCCCCTGCAGCATGCCGGCGATGGCCGCGTTGCGCACCAGGTCGGTCTTGGCCTCGGTTAGAAAACCGCTGTAGAAGATCTGAATGCTCTCAATGCCGCCTTTGCCCGCCTGGCCGAGGAATGCACCCAACCGGCCGGCGAGGTCGATGTAGGGCGCCAGCTGCACATACTCTTCGTGGCTGAGGGAGGGAAGATTCACCGCGTTCTGCACCACGCCCAGCTTGAGATACTCGCGGATCTGACGCGCGATCTGGATGCCCACCGCCTCCTGCGCCTCCGCCGTCGATCCGGCGATATGCGGCGTCAGGATCACGTTGTCCAGGCCGAAGTAGGGTGAGTCCTTGAGCGGCTCCTGGTTGAAGACATCGAGCGCCGCACCCGCAACCTGTCCGGACTTGAGCGCTTCGATCAAAGCGGCATCTTCCACCAGCTCGCCGCGGGCGCAGTTGATGATGCGCACGCCCTTCTTCATCGACGCCAGCGTGCGCGCGTTGATGATGCCCGCGGTCTGCGGCGTCAGGCCCACATGCAGGGTGAGGTAATCCGAGCCGGCCATGAGCTCTTCCAGCGTGACCAGGCGGATGCCGTTCTCGCGCGCCACCGCGGCGGAGACGAAGGGATCGCTGCCGATCAGCTCGAGGCCAAACGCGCGGGCGCGCCGCGCTACCTCCAGCCCGATCCGCCCGAGCCCGAGGATGCCCAGTGTCTTGCCTTTCAGCTCCGAGCCCTGCAGCGATTTCTTCTCCCATTTGCCGGCGTGGAGGGAGGTGTTGGCGGCGGGCAGCTTGCGGGCCAGCGCCAGCATGAGCCCGATGGCCAGCTCGGCGACGGCCACGGCGTTTGCGCCGGGCGTATTCATCACCACGATTCCGCGCCGCGTCGCCGCCTCCGCGTCCACGTTGTCCACGCCGACGCCGGCGCGGCCAACGACGCGCAGCTTGGGCGCATGTTCCATCAGGGCATCATCCACCTGCACGGCGGAGCGCACCACGAGGGCGTCGGCATCCTTGAGCGCCGCCTCCAGCTTCCCATCAGGCAACTTGTCGTGGGTGATCACTTCCCAGCCGGGCTCGGAGGCAAACACACTCACCGTAGCCGGCGATACCTTCTCCGCCAGAACAATCTTCATCGCTTCCCCCTTGTCGGCGGCCGCGGACGTGTACTCGTCGAAGCGGACGCCTTCCTTTTCGCACAGCAGGTCGAACATGCGGATCACGGCCGCGTGAGGCTTGCCCTCGCCGCGCTCGTACTTCCAGATGGAGTTGGGATGCACGCCCAGCCGCTCGGCCATCTGGTACTGAAAGAGGTCGAGCTGCTTGCGCGCGAGGACGAGCTTTTCGCCAAAGGTCAGTTCCACGGAGTGAGCTCCAGTTTGGATGGGATGGAGTGCGAGTGAATAAGTGAAAAAGTGAACAGGTGAACAAAGGCGCTTTTGCTCTTCTTCACTTTTTCACTGCTTCTCTGTTCACTTCTTCACTCCTTCACTTCTTCACTGCCTCTCCATACACCTTCTGCGCGGCGGCGACGGCCTGGCCGTAGGCGACCGGCAACTTGAGGGTGTCTTTGGCGATGTGCTCCATGGCGCCGAGGAGGGCCACGGTGTCGAGGTAGTCGAAGAAGCCGAGGTGGGCGATGCGGAAGATCTTGCCCTGCATCTCGCCCTGTCCGTTGGCAGTGACCAGCGCGAACTGCGTCTTAAGCGCCTTGACCACGTCGCCGGAGTTCATGCCCTCGGGAACGGAGACCGCAGTGGCAGCGGCGGCCGGGGCGGTGGGCGCGAAGAGCGTGAAGCCGAGCGCGGTGAGGCCGGCGCGGGTGGCGGCGGCGTTGACCTGAGCGTTGTCAATCAGGGCGATGCGACCCTTCTCGAGGTCGCCTCCGGCCTGCCCGGCGATGTAATCGAGGGCGGCGCCGAGGCCGGCAACCAAGGCGACGGCGGGCGTATAGGCGCTCTCACCTTTGACGGCGTTCTTGCGCTCCTTGCGCAGGTCGAAGTAGTAGCGCGGATTCTTCGAGGTCTCCATCGCGGCCCAGGCCTTGTCGCTGACGGAGAGGTAAGCGAGGCCGGGCGGGATCATGACGGCCTTCTGCGATCCCCCGATGAGGATGTCGATGCCCCAACCGTCCACGTCGAAGTGGGTGGTGCCGAGGCCGGTGATAGCGTCGACGACCAGGACCGCCTCCGGCGCGTTCTCCTTGTTCAGCTTCGCGACGGCTTCCACGTCGTGGCGTACGGCGGTGGAGGTCTCGGTGGCCTGCAGGAAGACGGCCTTGACGCCGGGCTGGAGGGCGGCCTTGACGGCGGCGAGGTCGAAGGTCTGGCCGTAGGGAGCGGAGATAACCTCAGGCTCGCAGCCGAAGGCTTTGAGGAGGCCGACCCAGCGCTCGCCGAACTTGCCGGCGGTGAGGACAAGGGTGCGGTCGCCGGGGGAGGTGAGGTTGGAGACCGAGGCCTCCATGGCGCCGGTGCCCGAGGAGGAGAGCAGGAGCACGTCGTTCTTCGTGCCTACGAAGAGCTTCAGCTGGGCGAGGACCTTCTGATAGAGGGCGCGGAACTCCGGGGTGCGGTGATGCATGTCGGCGGCGGCCATTGCGAACTGGGCGGCCGGGAGGAGGGGGGTGGGGCCGGGGGTATAAAGGCGGGTTTTGCGGATCATGAGCTCTCCTTATCGGACCGAGCGGATCAGCGGTCAATCACATAATACACATTTTTGTGATTTTTGTGTGTAACACGTGTGGAAATTTGGCGGGCGGGACCTTCCGTAAGATGCACCAAAAGAGACGGCCCGCTCCGCGGGTGGCGCGGAGCGGGCCGGAACCAAGGGCTTACAGGAGCTTCAAGCATTCAGAACGAACGACTTATCGGCCGTGTGCGCCGCCATGGAAGCTGTTCCCGCCATGGAAGCCCATGGAACCGCTGGAGTGGGCGAAGCCTCCGTGCTGGACTCCCATGCGCTCGTGGCCCTCAAAGTGGTGCCCGTAGATGGGATGGCCGTAGATGGGGCGGCCGTACCAGCCGCCACCCCAGCCGCCGTAGAGTCCGCCCCAGCCGAAGGGGTAGAAGCCCCAGCCCCAGGGGCTGTACAGGGGGCCGGCGCCGATGAAGGTGTACC
The DNA here is from genome assembly GCA_008682415.1 of Acidobacteria bacterium AB60. Taxonomy (GTDB): domain Bacteria; phylum Acidobacteriota; class Terriglobia; order Terriglobales; family Acidobacteriaceae; genus Telmatobacter. The sequence goes on from VANK01000003.1 coordinate 458,914, forward strand.
CGAGGCCGTAGGGATTCCAGTACCAGCCGGGGTAGTAGCCGCTCTCGCCGTACTGGGGGGCGAGCTCGTTGTTGGCCTCAGCCAGATACTGCGAGCGCAGGCGGCTCCAGTTGGCTAGTTCGTCGCTGTTGGCGTCGGCATGGAAGCTGGTTGGCTTCTCCTGCGCCAGGGACTTGCCGTTGTCGCCGTCGAGGGCGAGCTCATGATTGCCTTTCACTTCCTTGCCCTTGTTGCCGTCGATCCCGACATCGGCCTTCCCCTTGTAGACCATGACCTCGGGGTGATTTGCGTCGAACTCGTAGTAGCCGGTTTTTTTGAGGCGGGTGGTGACGCCCGCATCGATGACCTGCAGATTGTTCTGGTCGTGGATCTCATCGACCTCGATGCCGGCGCGGCCTTTATCGATCTCAACCTGGGTCAGTGTGAGATCGGGAGAGATCATCTTGACGGCGCTGTTGTCATCGACGCGCAGGAAGACGCCGGGCGTGAGCAGGATCTCGGCTTTGCCTTTGCCGGTGGTGAGCTCCTGTCCCTGATTCAGGTCGATGTTGCCGATCTGCCTGGGGTCGATCTGCTGGCCGTTGACGTACGCCGCTCCCTCCACGTAGTTGATGGTGCCTGGCCGGGCGGGCTCCGCCGAGAATGCGGGCGCAGCGATCAGGCCCAAACCAAGCAACGAAAGCACTGCTGTTTTGTATCCCATGGCTTTATCTAAACCTCACTTCGTTAGATGTGGATGGGCGCTAAAAGTTGCGGTGCGGGGCGGAGCGGCGGATCGCGGTAAAACGGTTTTCCAGAGTAGATTGCGGTATCGACAACGGCTGCCGCCGCCGGCGCAGGGAAGGCAGTGAAACGGGGAAGAAGTGAAGGAGTGAAAGAGTGAACAAAGACCGGGACCGGCATAGTCGCCATTCACCATTTCCGGTTGTCTCAACACACGCACGCTTCTGCGCGAGCCGCGGAGGACGTGGCGAGGCCCGATCGGGAAGGGGGTTACACTTGAGGGTTGTTGCGGAGAAAGAGGAGCCATGACGGAAGCGGGCGCACTGGAAGCGCTGGTCAGCAAGCAGATGGTGGAGGCGATGAAAGCCAAGGACGCGGAGCGCACGGGCACGCTGCGCATGATCAAGACGGCGCTGAAGAACAAGTCGATTGACAAGCGGGGGCCGTTGACGCCGGCGGAGGAGCAGCAGACGCTGGCCACGATGATCAAGCAGCGGCGCGACTCGATCGAGCAGTTCACCAAGGGCAATCGTCCGGAGCTGGCGGCGAAAGAGGCCGCGGAGATTGTGGTGATCGAGGAGTTCCTGCCCAAGGCGCTGGACGAGGCCGCGCTGCAGGCGATGGTGCAGGAGGCGATTGCCGCGCAGACGGCCGAGACGGGGCAGAAGCCGACGTCCAAGGAGATGGGGCTGGTGATCAAGCGCGTGCAGGCGGCCATCCAGGCGAGCGGCGCGCGGGCGGAGGGGCGGCTGGTGAGCGAAGCAGTGAAGAAGGGGCTGGCGTAGCAAGTCAGCGAGTCAGCGAGACAGCGAGTTAGCGAGTCAGCAAGTTAGCGAGTCAGCAAGGCAGGAAGTCAGCGAGTTAGCGGCCGGAAGGTCTGCCGAATCCGCTGTAATCATGTTGGGACCCGCAGGCGGACGCTTGTCATTTGCTAACATTCCGCGAGAGGTCAAATCACATGGTTCTGCATCGGTATGTGGCCGCGGCGTCGTGTGCGTGTTTGGTTGTGCTTGGGTTGTCAGCGATGCCGGGAGTGGCGCAGAGCGCGTCCCCGGCTCACGTGTTCTTTCGCGTGAAGGCAGCGCCCGATGTGGCAGCGCCGCTGAGCGGACGGCTGCTGATCTTCCTGAAGGAAGGCGCGGGCGATAAGGAAGTGAGCATGGACGAGTTTCATGCACCGGGAAGCGCGGAGACGTTTGTGTGCGCGCGCGAGATCCGCGACCTTGCTCCGGGGGCATCGATGGAGGTGGATGCGGATGAGATCGCCTATCCTCGGCCATTCGCGGAGCTGGCCGCCGGCAACTACGAGGCGCAGGCGGTGCTGGACGTGGAGCACACGTACAACTACCGGGGGCGGACCGCGGAGGACTGGATCAGCGGGGTGGTGGCGATGACGGGCTGGAAGCCGGGAGCGTCGGAGCCGGAGCTGGTGTTGAGCGCGCATCCGGAGCAGGATCCGCGGCGCGCGGAGGCGATGGCCAAGATGAAGGCGAGCGCGACACCGGATGTGGCGCGGCTGGAGGAGTTCGAGAGCCCGCTGCTGACGCGCTTCTGGGGACGGCCGATGAAGATTGCGGCGTGGGTGATTTTGCCGCCGGGGTATGCGGATCAGGGCTCGGAGACGTATCCGACGGCGTACTGGACGCACGGATTCGGCGGCGATCTTGTGGGCGCGGAGATCTCGGGGCTTCGACTTCATGAGCGCATGAAGGAAGGCAAGATGCCGCCCATGATCTGGGTGATGCTGGACGAGTCGTGTCCGGAGGGGACGCATGAGTTTGCGGATTCGGTGAACAACGGGCCGTGGGGCGAGGCGCTGACCACGGAGTTCATTCCTTATCTCGAAAAGAAGTACCGGATGGATGCGAAGGCGTCGTCGCGCTTGCTGAACGGGCACTCGAGCGGTGGATGGGCCACGCTGCAGCTGCAGGTGAATTATCCCAAGGTGTTCGGGGGGACGTGGTCGACGTCGCCGGATCCGAGCGACTTCCACGACTTCACGGGGATCGATCTGTACGCGCCACACGCCAATGCGTATCACAAGGCGGATGGCACGCCGGTTCCGATCATGCGGGATCATGGGAAGGTGATGGCGACGTTCGAGGAGTTGTCGCGCATGGAGGAGGTGCTGGGGCCATACGGCGGGCAGATCGCGTCATTTGAGTGGGTCTTCTCGCCCAAAAGCAAGGGCGGCGCACCGGAGCCGATGTTCGACCGCAAGACGGGGGATGTGAACCCGGCGGTGGTGGCGTACTGGCACGATCATTACGACCTGGCGAACCTTGTGGAGACGCACTGGAGCGAGAGGGGCGCCGATCTCAAGGGCAGGATTCATTTGATTGTGGGGACGGCCGATACGTTCTATCTCGACGGGGCGGCGCACAAGTTCGATGCGGTGCTGGCGCGGCTGGGCGCGGACGCGCACTTCACGTATCTTCCCGACCGGACGCACTTCGATTTGTATGTGGCGGACAAGGACCGGCAGGGGTTGTTCGACGAGATCGGGCAGCAGATGTGGGATACGGCGCGACCGGGGCAGCAGTGGAAGAAGTCCTCGCCGGCGGCGGGGAGCGGGAACTAGATTTCGACGGGCGAGCCAGGCCGAGTCAGGCGCGGCGAACGGCAATGACGACACCGCTGCCCCACGCCAGCGGAACGATGGTGAACTGCGGGTCGTTGGCAAGTTCGGTCAAGAGGCGTGGAACTTTGGCGGCGTGACCTTCCGGCCAGCTGGGTTGGGGAAGAAGGTCATCTCCGATCCAGAAGCCGCCGGGCTTGACCAGATCGAGCGAGAGGCGGAGGCCTTCGTATTTGCCGGGCATGGCGTCGGCGAAGACCATGTCGAAGGACTGGGGAGATTGGCGGGCGAGAAAATCCAGTCCGTCGGCGGTGACGAGCTGTAACCGCTGGTCCTCTCCGAGAACACGCGCGGCGACGGCCTGAACCTTCGGATCGTTGTCGACGCTGACCAGGGTGGCGTCGCTGCTCATGCCGGAGAGGATCCAGGCGGTGGCGATGCCGGTTCCGGTGCCCAGTTCGAGGATTCGGCCGGCGGGCTTGGAAGCGGCGAGGACGCGCAGCAGGGTTCCCACGAGCGGCTCTGAGGCCATGGCGAAGCCCAGGCGCTCGGTTTCCTGGGCAAGCGAGGCAAGCGCGGGCGGCGGGGCGATGAGGGAGAGGTCGTCCATGGTTGATCCGAGTTTAGCGTGGGCAGAAGCGAAAGAGCCCCCGCGGGTGCGGAGGCTCCTGGATTGAAGGCTGAGGCAGGCTAGGCGTTTTCGAAGGGACGTTCGCGCAGGCTCATCTTGCGTTTGGGAAGGGTGAGGCCGGCGGTTGAACCGGACATCACTTCGGCGAAGGCCTTCTGGAAGGCTTCCATCTCCTGCTTTGTTCCCACGGTGATGCGGACCTGGGTGGGCCAGGCCGGCCAGATGCGGCCGATGTAGATGTCCTTGGCGGCCATGGCGGCCATGACTTCCTTGCCGGGGCGGCGCGTGTCGAGCATGAAGCAGTTGCTCTCGGAGGGCGTGGCGGCGTAGCCCTGGCTCTTGCACCAGGCAAGATTTTCGGCGCGCACATCGCCAATGATCTTCTTGCGGGTGGCGACGAGGTCGGTGTCGAGCAAGCTGGCCTTGGCGGCGGCGAGAGCGGTAATGGGCAGGGAGTTGTCGCCGAAGTAGTTGAGCTTGGCGAGCAGGTCGGGGCGGCCGATGGCGAAACCCATGCGAACGCCAGCCATGCCGTAGAGCTTGGAGAAGGTGCGGAGGACGACGACGTTCTTGCCTTCCTTGACGAAGTCCAGCGAGCGGGGCTGATCGCAGAGGTGGATATAGGCCTCGTCGATGAGAAGGAGAGCGTCTTTGGGTGCGTGGGCGACGGCGTACTCGATCTCTTCGCGCGGGGTGCAGGTGCCGGTGGGGTTATTGGGGTTGCAGATATAGATGACGCCGGGGTTGGAGGCGGCGGCGAGCATGGCCTTGATGTCGTGCTTGGCAGCGCCCTTGGGATCGGCGAGGGGAACCTTGATGACGGAGGCCCCGCCAGCCTTGGCGGCCCACATGGGGGCTTCATAGCCGGGGTCGGCGACGACGAGGGGGCGATCCTTACTGGTATTGGCGAGCACGGTGAAGTGGAGGGGATCGCTGGAGCCGGCGAAGGCGCGGACGGATTCGGGCGAGAGGCCTTCTTGTTTGGCGAAGATCTCTTCGAGCTCGGCCTGGAAGTTCATGAGGTAGCGGCCGCCGCGGGGAACGATGTCGATCATGGCCTGGCGGGCGGCGTCGGAGGGGCCGAGGGGGTTCTCATTGGCGTCGATGTGGATGCCTTTATTGGGGTCGGCGAAGTGGGGCCGCTGGGCCAGGGCGAGGTGCGCCTCGGTGAGGATGGGCATGGAGGCCAGCGCGGAGGCGCCGGCAGCGTAGCGGAAGAACGAACGGCGGGTGAAACATCGGGAGGTGGCTGGATCCAGAGGCATCTGCATGGAGGTCTCCTTTGTATGTGTCGAACCGCGGATGAGGGCTGCCGGGATGAGGGTAGAAGGACGCCGGGACTGCGGGAAGGGGAGTCCTTTCAGCCAAGGTAGACCTGCGGGGAGCGGAAGACAAGGGGGAAACGCATAAGGAAATGGCGGGTAAGGGACTGAATTCGTGGGGAAACCCGGCTTCTGTTAGGATTCTTGGGAGCGTGAGGGACGCATCCGGTCCGCGGAAAGGGCTTGAAGCCCAGCCTTGAGGTTTGGTCAGGCCGTACCTTCTTTCGGCCCGAAGATGCGGACGACGGGCAAGACGAAAGGAGGATCATGTCGCAGCACCCCTCTTCCGTTCCTCGTCCGCTTCCGGAACGTCCCAATCTTCGCCATCTCAAAGATCAAGCCTGGGAGTTAGTGCGCTCAGGGCAGTCTGCGTCCGTGGCTGACGCGCAGTTCCAGATCGCGCGCTCGTACGGGTTTGCGAGCTGGCCGCGGCTCAAGGAGCATGTGGACAAGCTTGAGGAGGTGGGCAAGCTCAAGCACGCGATCGACACCAACGACTTTGTGGCGGTGCGCACGCTGATGAGGCGCAATCCGGCGCTGCATCGGGCGCCGCTGGGATACGGGAAGAATGGTCCGCTGACGTGGGTGGCGGAGTGCCGCATTCCATGGGAGCCACCGGGCCCGGCGCGGCTGGCGATGGCGCAATGGATGATCGACAACGGATCGGATGTGCACCAGGGCGGGGATGGTCCGCTGATGCGCGCGGCGCTGGTGGATCATCGCATTCCGATGATGGACCTGCTGGTGCGCAACGGGGCGGACGTCAACGCGGAGTGGGACGGGCACTTTCCGATCTTGTTTGCGCCGTGCGAGACGCTGGAGCCGCTGGCCCTGCGCTGGCTGCTGGAGCATGGGGCGGATCCGCATCTGCCACTGCGGCGGGGGCACGACTCGCCGCTGGATTACGTGATCGGGACGTATTCGCGTTCGCCGCGGCTGGCGCAATGCATTGACCTGCTGGTGTCGGCCGGCTGCGAAACGCGGCGCCGGGTTCCGGGGATGCTGGCGATGCTGCGAGGACGGTTGGATCTTCTGGCGGCGCAACTGGATGCCGAACGATCTCTGGTGCATCGCCGCTTCGCAGATCTTGATTTTGGTTCGACCGCGTATCGAAGACTGCGGTTGAACGGGGGCACGCTGCTTCACCTGGCTGCCGAGTACGGGAATGTGAAAGCAGCGCAACTTCTGCTGGCGTGCGGCGCCGAGGTGAATGCGCGCGCCGATGGAGATGGAAGCGGGGCGACCGGGCAGACGCCGCTCTTCCACGCGGTTTCGCAGTTCCAGGATTATGGGCTCGCCATGACACGGTACCTGGTGGAGAGCGGGGCGGATCTGAGCGTTCGCGTGCGGCTGCCAGGGCACTACGATCGGCCGGAGGAGTTCGTGGAGTGTACGGCTCTGGGGTACGCGCGGCTGTTTCCGGGCGAGCGGAATGGGACGGTGAAGTTCCTGGAGTCGGTGGGTGCGCCGGAGTAAAGGCGGCGGTTCATAGCCGGGGTGGCTGCCGAGGCTGTACACTGCATCGGCAAACGTTTTCTGCTGGTCATGAACATCCCCGGCGCGAGGGCCAATCGAGCCGACCGGGACGGCCTGCCGAGGGGAGGCGCGGACCTCCTTTTGCAGCTTGACAAGCCATGGAGTAAAACCATTTACTTAGGGGCGAACGTTCCTCGGCATCATCGGGCGCAGCCTCTCTCGGGTGACTCATGTTCGGATCAACCCTCTCTGCCGCCGTCGCTCCTTTTATGAACGGGACGGCACTCGCACTTAGCGCACCATCGCTGGCGCACCTCTCCGGCCTGGACATCGCCGTAATTGCCATTTACTTCGCGATGGTGATCTGGATTGGCTTTTACCTGAAGGGCCAGGCCAACACCAGCGAAGAGTTCTTCATGGCCGGGCGCGAGATGACGGCCTGGATCGCCGGCCTGAGCTTTGTCTCGGCCAACCTCGGCTCGCTGGAGTTGATGGGCTGGGCCGGGTCAGCGTACCAGTACGGCATCCTGGCCGCACACTGGTATTGGATCGGCGCCATCCCCGCGATGCTGTTCCTGGGCATCGTGATGATGCCGTTCTACTACGTGTGCAAGACGCACTCCGTGCCGGGGTATCTGAAGCTGCGTTACGGTCAGGGCGCCAGTTTCGTGGCGGCGGTCTCATTCGCCTTCATGACGGTGCTGATGAGCGGCGTGAACATGTTCGCGATGGCCGTGGTGATGAAGGTGGTGCTGGGCTGGGACCTCAACTTCTCCATCATCGTCTCTTCGCTGGCGGTGGCGGCGTACGTGGCGCTGGGCGGATTGCGGTCAGCCATCTTCAACGAGGTGCTGCAGTTCATGCTGATCTGGGGCGGGGCGCTGCTGGTGCCGATCCTGGGCCTGGTGGAGTCGCACGGGTGGAGCGGATTCAAAGAGAAGCTGGCGCACAACATCTCGACGGGTCTCACCCCTGCCGGAGATTACACGCACATGTGGCGCTCCATGGGACACTTCACCGACAATCCCATGGGCATTCACTGGACCGGCATCGTCTTCGGCCTTGGCTTTGCCATCAGCTTTGGCTACTGGACGACGGACTTCCTTGTAGTGCAGCGCGTGCTGGCAGCGAACAACCTGCGCTCCGCGCGCATGGCGCCCGTCATTGGATCCTTCTTCAAGATGGCCGTACCGTTCATCGTGATTTTGCCGGGTTTGCTGGGCCTGATCGTGTTGCAGAATCCCGACGGCAGCCTGATGCACCTGGTTGGCCAGGACCAGGTGAATGCCGCGCATCCCTACAGCTATAACGAGGTGCTGCCCCTGATGCTGGTGCGCTACTGTTCGCCGGGCTTGCTCGGCCTGGGCATCACGGCGCTGATCGCAGGCTTCATGAGCGGCATGGCGGGGAACGTCAGCGCCTTCTCTGCTGTGTGGACGTATGACATTTACCAGCCGCTGATCGTGAAGAATGCCCGCGACGAACACTACGTCGCGGTTGGCCGCTGGGCAACTATTCTGGGCGTGATTGTTTCCATTATCACCGCCTACCTGGTCATGAGCGCGGCCAGCATCATGGATTACGTTCAGGCGCTCTTCAGCTTCTTCATCTCGCCGTTGCTGGGCGTGGTACTGGTGGGCATGTTGTGGAAGCGCGCCACCAAGGCGGGCGGTTTCTGGGGGTTGTTGCTGGGTACGCTGACATCCATCGGCCTGTGGGCGTGGGTGAAGGCGGATCCCTCGGCCCTGCGCTACGTGGCCTTGTCGCCCGACGCCAGGGCGATGGCGGAAGACATGTACCGTGCCCTGTGGTCGGTGATTGTTTCCATGGGCGTGAATGTGATCGTGAGCATGTTCACGACTCCCAAGACCATGGCGGAGCTGGCGGGCGTGGTGTACGGCGCGACCAAGATTCCGGAAGAAGAACCGGTTCCGTTCTACAAGAACGAATGGTTCTGGACAGTAATCGCCATCATCATCTTTATCGCTCTCAACGTTTATTTCTGGTAAGGAGGCCGCGTGCACTCGGGACACATTTCGATCTGGTTCTTCATAGGGGTTCTCCTGACCGTTTACGGGGCGATGATAACGGCGTATGGCATCTACGAGCTTGTCTCCGGGACGCTTGCCAACGTGGTTCTTGCCAACCTGCATGCGCCGGTTTGGTGGGGTGGGCTGATGCTGCTGCTGGGCTTGTTTTACAGCGTGAAGTTCCGGCCGGGGCGCGAACGATAGTCTGAAGTGGGAACAGGTTTGCGGCCGAATGACACCGCCGCCAAGGAGCAATTGCAATTATGTCAGCACAATCGAGAACGATGACCTTCGGGATTGTCGTAGGAAATCGCGGATTTTTCCCGGATCATCTTGCCAAGACCGGCCGTGAAGAGATCATTTCCACGCTTGAAAAGGCAGGCGCGAAGGCAATCGTGCTCGGCCCCGAAGAGTCGAAGTATGGCGCGGTGGAGACGTATGACGAGTCGGTGCGCTGCGCGGAGCTGTTCAAGAAGCATGGCGACGAGATTGACGGCATCATTGTGACGCTGCCGAACTTCGGGGAAGAACGGGGCATCGTGGATGCAATCCGTTTGTCGGGGCTGAAGGTTCCGATTCTGGTGCAAGCAACACCGGACCGCTCCGACAACATGACCATTGCGGTGCGCCGCGACAGCTTCTGCGGGAAGATGAGCGCGTGCAACAACATGATGCAGTACGGCATCAAGTACTCGCTTACCACGCTGCACACCGAGTCGGTGGATTCGGCTGAGTTCAAGGCGGATCTCGAGTGGTTCTCTGCGGTGTGTCGCATTGTGAAGGGGCTCAAGAACCTGAAGATCGGGGCTATCGGCGCGCGCCCCGCAGCCTTCAATACAGTGCGCTATTCCGAGAGAATTCTGGAAACGAGCGGCATTTCGGTCGACACGCTTGACCTGTCGGAGGTCTTCGGCCGTATCCATCGCATGAACGATCACGATGAGGTTGCTCAGGAGAAGCTCAAGGCCATCAAGGGGTACGTCACCACACAAGGGATTCCCGATGAAGCGCTGCTGAAGATGGCGAAGCTGGGCGCCGTCATCGATCAGTGGATGAAGCAGACGCACTGCACCATCAGCGCGGTTCAGTGCTGGACTTCGATGGAGGAGTTCTTCGGCGTGGTGCCGTGCACCGTAATGAGCATGATGAGCAACAATCTCATCCCCTCCGCCTGCGAAGTGGACGTGCCCGGCGTACTCTCGATGTACATGCTGGCGCTGGCCAGCGGCACGCCTTCTGCACTGCTCGACTGGAACAACAACTACGGCAGCGACCCGAACAAGTGCGTGTGCTTCCACTGTTCCAACCTTCCCAAGCACTTCTTCCGCGACGTGAAGATGGATTACCAGGAGATCATCGCGGGCACGGTGGGCAAGCTGAACACGTTCGGCACCTGCGTGGGCCGGGTGAAGTCCGGCGTCATGAGCTACGCACGTTTCTCCACCGATGATCGGCGCGGCGTGATCCGCGGCTACACCGGCCCGGGCAAGTTCACCGACGATCCGCTGGAGACGTTTGGGGGAGCGGGCGTGGCGGAGATTCCGCAACTGCAGAAGCTGCTGAAGTACATCTGCCGGGAGGCGTTCGAGCATCACGTGGCCGCGAACTTCAGCGATGTTTCAAAGGCGGTGCACGAGGCCGCGGTGCGCTACCTTGGCTGGGAGAGCTACTACCACCCCACGCTGGAAGACTAGATGCAGGGAACAGGAAAGAGGGAACAGGGACCAGGCTCCTACCCTGGTCCCTCAACCATTTGAGGGGGAAACCAAGTGAGCGCGATCGCGAGCAAGAGGATCGGGAAGGCCCTGATCATTAGCGGAAAGACGCTGGTGACCGAGTCGGCGTGGAACGAAGAACTCGAAGCCAAGCACGCGGCGCTGGTGGAATGGCTCCGCAAGGAGGATTTCGCCGGTGTATTGATTCGCCGGAATGAGAACGTTGCGTGGATTACCGGTGGCGCGGTGGAACTGCGCGTCCTCACTCCCGGCGAAACAGGTGTCGGCTCGATCCTGGTGACCGCGGCCGGAAAGCGCTACTACTTTACGACCGAAAATGAGGCTCCGCGCCTGGGGGATGAAGAATTCGGCGATCTGGATTTTGAGCCGGTGATTTTTCCCTGGTACGACGACGATACGCTGGAGACGGCGCAGAAGCTTGCCGGCGGACCGCTGCTGGCCTCGGACACACCGCTTCCCGGGACTACCCCTGCCAATCTTTACCCGTTGCGGCAGTCTCTGAAGGAGAGTGAGATCGCGCGGTATCGGTGGCTGGGGGCGGAGACCGCGGCGGCGACGGTGGAATCACTGGACGCGGTGGAACCCGGACTGACGGAGTACGACCTCGAGGCCATTACGGCGGCGAATCTGCTGAAGCGCGGCATTCTGCCGTCGGTGTATCTTTACGCGGTCGACGAACGGATCTACAAGTACAAGCACGCCGTGGCGCGCGGAAACCGGCTGAAGAGCTATGCCATGCTGAACCTCTGTTCGCGCAAATGGGGTCTGGCCATCTCGATCACGCGGTTTGTGCACTTTGGAGCACTGCCGGCTGAGTTGGCCGCACGCTTCAAGTCCGCTGCGCAGGTAAACGCCAGGTTGCTGCATGCTACCCGTGTCGGCGCCACCTCGGCGGAGCTTTTTCGCGTGGCACAGGACGCTTATGCTGCCGAGGGTTTTCCGGGGGAGGAGCGGTTCCATCACCAGGGTGGGCCGACGGGCTATGGCGAGCGCGAGTGGGTGGCTACGCCGGCCGGGACGCAGACGGTGGTAAACAACCAGGCATTCGCGTGGAATCCGAGCATTCGCGGGGGGAAGACCGAGGATACCGTCATCCTGCGTGACGGACAGATCGAGTGGCTGACCGCAACGCCTGCGCTGCCTACGATTCAAGCGAGTGTCGAGGGCACGGCTTATCCGGCGGCGGGCGTTCTGGTGAAGTAGGGAAGGGATTCCCCGAGGGTGGCTGTCTACTCACGCGTGCCGTAGTCGATGGGCTCCAATGTGACGCGCGCGGCGAGGACCACGAGCGATGCCCACAGAACATCGGCTCCGAGCAGGTGGGTGATCTGCAACCACGTGGGTGCGAGCAGAAGGACATCTGCAGCGCCCAGCGCGTACTGAACTCCCAGCAGGACGAGGACCAGAAAAGCCAATCCGCGATTGTTCCAGTAACCGCGGCGGTGCAGCGCCTTCCGCAGCAGCCAGAAAAGAAAGATGCAGGCAAACAGGGCGATGGCAGGATGTGTCCAGCGCCAGCGCACCAGCCATCCGCTCGTACGCGAAAACTCCTGAGTGAGCGCTGCGCCCAGGGAGGTCGCAGGGAACAGGGTGTCGCCCAGCGCGGCGAGCGATCCGGTGACTCCCACCATCAGCACGACGAACAGGACGGTGATGGCGCCGATCGGCGCTCCCAGGCGAACGGTGCTGCTCATGAAGCCGTGCTTGCGGCCGAGGAGATGCGCGGTCAGGGTGAGTGCCGCGAGCAGGAGAAGGGTGTTGGTCAGGTGCAGGGCGAGATAAGGCGCGCGGAGCGGCGAGTGGCTCTGCGCGGTTAGTCCGAGCTTGACCAGGAATGCGCCGAGGACCGCCTCGAACAACGTGAACACGACGGCAGCGATGGAAGCAGCGCGCGCCAGGTGCCCGCGCACTGTGCCCAGCAGGGTCCAGAGCATCAACCCGACGGCTGAGAAGAACGAGATGCCGCTGGTGATGCGGTGGGTGAATTCGATGAGGGTGTCCACGCGCGGCGAGTGCTGCAGAACCGTGCCGTTACACAGGGGCCAATGTTCGCCGCAGCCTGCGCCGGAGCCAGTGGCGCGCACCAGGCCGCCCCACAAGATGACGGCGATGAAATAGGCCAGCACTGCCCAGGCGAACCGTTGTAACGCAGGAGAGGGAACTTGCTGCTGACGGGCGGAAGCAGCCGCAGATGGCATCAAAGAGACTCCAATTCCCAGTGTAGATCAGCCGCTTCGCAAAAATCCCGGGAGCCTTTTGATGCGTTCGAACCGCCTGTTGGTTACTCTGATGTGAGACTCTGACGATCGCCATTGCGGTGCATGAGGCTATCGTCGGCCTAAGTGCTCCGCAGGGGCTTCGCTCAATCCTGAGCCACGCAGTCATGGCTCATCAGACGCACGACGTGGTTGACGATGATGAGATCTTCCGCCGGTGGAATTACCCGCACGATCACTTTGGAGTTCTTCGCGGAGATTGTGGCCGCTCCGCGTACGTTGTTGCGCTCCGGGTCGAGCGCGATTCCGAGCGCACCCAGGCCGGCGCAGATCTCGGCGCGTGAGGCGATGTCATTCTCGCCGATGCCGCCGGTGAAGACCAGCATGTCCAGGCCGCCCAGCTCGACGAAGTAGCTGCCGATCCACTTCTGGATAGTCCACACGAATTTATCAACGGCGAGCCTTGCCTTGGCATCGCCCGCCTTGATGGCCTCGCGCAGATCGCGCATGTCGTTGGAGAGTTCACTGACGCCCAGCAAGCCAGCCTTCTTGCTGGCCACGACCTCCAGTTGGTCGGCGGCCTCCGCGGCGTTACTGGTCTTCTCCGCGATCTTGCGCAGGATGAACAGCAAAACTCCTGGATCGATATCCCCGGTGCGCGTTCCGGAGATGATGCCGCCGGTGGGGGTGAGACCCATGGAGGTATCGAGGCAGCGGCCGTTGCGGATGGCCGTGATGGATGCGCCGTTGCCGAGATGCGCGACGACCAGCTTCTCGGGCAATTCGCGGCCGAGTTGATAGACGATCGACTCGTAGGAGATGCCATGCGCGCCGAAGCGACGCACGCCCATGGCCGCATACTCGTGGGGGATGGGCATGTGCTGCGCGACTTCAGGCATGGTGCGATGGAAGTATGAGTCCAGGCAGACGAAGTTGGGCACGCCTGGGAAGAGCCGCAGAGCTTCGCGCATGATGTAGACGGCGATGGGTGTGTGCAGCGGGGCAAATGCGGTATATCGCTCCATCTCGTCGATCAAGTCCGGCGTGATCGGCTGATTCTCCAGGACGGTGGGCCCGCCGCACACCATGCGGTGGCCGATGGCGGAGGGGGAAGGAAATCTTTCGGAGCGCAGCGCCTGAGCGACCAGGCCGAACGCCACGGCGCGCGTGGGCAAGGCCGGCGTCTCATCGATCAGCTTCGCGCCCCGGGCATCTTTGATCCAGAACTTGCCCAAATCCGTGCCGATGCCGTCGACCGCTCCCTCAAACAGTTTGGTGCGCTGCTCGCTGAACGTTTCATAGAGGCAGAATTTGATGGAGGAGGAGCCGCTGTTGAGAACCAGAACCGGGAATGACGACATGGATGAGAAACCCTCTTGCCTAAAAAAGGTTGCAGGTGATTGCCGGGCGGGCTCCTTTCGCGGTTCTGAAGGAACCCGCGCCCGATCCGTGTGCAATGCACCGGAAGGGGAGAGCTAGCGACTCCCCGACCAGCGCCAATCGCGAACCTCCGGCAGATCATCGCCGTGCTCGGCTACGTAGAGCTTGTGGCGTTGAATCTGCTCGGAGTACCACTGTCGTGCCGGTTCCACCTGATCGTGGAGGCGCGGCACGCGGGTGATCGCATCCAGCGCCAACTGGAAGCGATCGATGTTGTTGAGTACGCACATATCGAAGGGCGTTGTGGTGGTGCCCTCTTCCTTGTAGCCGCGCACGTGGATGTTGTCGTGGTTTCGCCGCCGATAGGTGAGCCGGTGGATCAGCCATGGATAACCGTGGAACGCGAAGATGACCGGCTTATCCTTTGTAAAATTCAGGTCGAACTCTTCGTCGGCCAGCCCGTGGGGATGCTCTGACTGCGGCTGCAAGGCCATCAGGTCGACGACGTTCACCACGCGGATGCGGATATCGGGAATGCGCGCGCGCAGAATCGTCACTGCGGCGAGCGTCTCCATGGTGGGGACGTCTCCGCAGCAGGCCATCACCACGTCGGGCTCTCCCTCGTCCGACGCCCACTTCCAGACGCTGAGCCCAGTTGTGCAATGAGCGACGGCCTCTTCCATGGTCAGCCACTGCGGAGCGGGTTGTTTGCCGGCTACGATCAAGTTGATGTAGTGGCGGCTGCGCAGGCAGTGATCGGCCACCGAGAGCAGCGTGTTCGCGTCCGGCGGCAGATAGATGCGGACCACGTCCGCCTTCTTGTTCAGCAGGTGGTCGATGAACCCCGGATCCTGATGACTGAATCCGTTGTGATCCTGCCGCCACACCAGGGAACTCAGCAGGTAATTCAAAGAGGCAATCGGCTTGCGCCAGGGAATCCCGCGCGTTACCTTCAGCCACTTGGCGTGCTGATTCACCATCGAGTCCACGATATGAATGAAGGCCTCGTAGCAGGAGAAAAACCCATGCCGTCCGGTCAGAAGATAGCCTTCGAGCCAACCCTGACACATGTGCTCACTGAGCACCTCCATCACCCGGCCGGTGGGCGACAGATCTTCATCAACAGGTAGAGTTGGTTCCAGCCATGTCTTGCCGGTCGGCTTGATTACGTCCCCGATGCGATTGCTTGCGGTTTCATCGGGCCCCACCACCCGGAAGTTGTGGGTATCGAGATTAGCCTTCATCACGCCTTCGAGCAATCGGCCCAACACCCGCGTTGACTCGGCCTGCGTGGCGCCCCGTTGCTCGATTGCAACCGCGTAGTCGCGGAAGTTGGGTACCCGCAAAGGCTGCAGCAGGAGCCCGCCATTGGCATGAGGGTTCATGCCCATGCGCCGCCGGCCCTTGGGAGCGAGTTCGGCGATCTCGACCCGAAGCGCGCCCTTCTCGTCGAACAACTCCTCCGGCTGATAGCTCTGCATCCAGTCTTGCAGAAGCCGCAGGTGATCGGGTTTCTCGCGCAACTCGGAAAAAGGCACCTGATGCGCGCGCCAGGTGTTCTCGACCGGCTTGCCATCCACGAACTTCGGCCCGGTCCATCCCTTGGGCGTGCGCATGATCAGCATGGGCCAACGAGGCCGCTCGGTTGCGCCTTCGATGCGCGCGGCCGCCTGGATTTCGGCAATACGATCAAAGATCCGGTCGAATACGGCCGCTGCTTTCTGGTGCATGACCGAGGGCTCGTCGCCCTCGAGGGTGAACGGCTCGTACCCGTAGCCGCGCATCAGGTCTTCTAGTTCTTCATGGGGAATGCGCGCCAGAATCGTTGGATTCGCGATCTTATACCCATTCAGGTGCAGAATGGGGAGGACGGCGCCGTCCGTGACCGGGTTGAGAAATTTGTTGGAATGCCAGCTGGTTGCCAGCGGCCCGGTTTCCGCTTCGCCATCTCCCACCACACAAGCCACGACCAGATCGGGATTGTCGAACGCTGCACCAAATGCGTGCACGAGCGCGTATCCCAGTTCGCCCCCCTCGTGAATAGATCCGGGCGTCTCGGGCGCTACGTGGCTGGGAATACCGTAAGGCCAACTGAACTGGCGGAAGAGGCGCTTGATGCCGTCGCTGTTCTGCTCGATGTGCGGATACATCTCGCTGTAGGAGCCTTCCAGGTAGGTGTTCGCCACCATGGCGGGGCCGCCGTGGCCTGGGCCGATGATGTACATCATGTTCAGATTGCGTTCGCGGATGATGCGGTTCCAATGGACGTAAAGGAAGTTCAGGCCGGGCGTGGTGCCCCAGTGGCCCAGCAGGCGCGGCTTGACATCATCGAGCGTGAGCGGCCGCCGGAGAAGAGGATTGTCTTTGAGATAGATCTGGCCCACAGAAAGGTAGTTGGCGGCGCGCCAATACGCGTTCATGCGCTGCACTTGTTCGGTTGTCAGCGGGGAGTTCTGCCGGCTTTCCGGGCCGATGGTCGGGATGGCAGTCGCCTGGCTCACGGTTCACCTCCGGTCCGTTGATGGAACTTCCGGGGCACGAACCTGTAGGCCAGGAACTTCGCAATCTGCGGACGCATTCAGCCTAACAAGCGCGCGGGCCGCTGGAGGGTGATTGATGTCACAAACCGGTGAAAAGTGCTACCCGGGAGGGCGTCACTCTTTGAAGAATCTCTTCAAGCGGAGGATACGAGCCTCGAAGCCGTACCACAGCAGGGTGGCAGCGGCGATGGCGGCGGCGAGGCGGAAAGCCACCACGGCCATGTTGCCGAGAGTTCCATACGCGTCCATCCAGCGATCGAACCAGCCGAAGTAGACGAACACGAGGATGTGTGTCATATACATGCCATAACTAATCTTGCCCAGATACGCGAGCGGGCCGCGTCTCAGGGCTGCGTTGAAGGGATTATGCGCGCCAGTGGATGCAATTGCGGCGAGTACGGTTCCACCGAACGCCGCGGAGAGGGCCGAATCAAGCCATGCTGTGCCCCCGGCCACGGTTCCGGCAGCCACGAAGCCGACGGCCATGCCGGCCACTGCGATTCCCAGCCATGTTCGCCGCGAGAGTTCGAGGGAGTAGAGCGCTATCGCGATCAGGCTGCCGGTGGCGATGCCGTCCAGATGCGTGAGTGTGTGTGTCGGCGTGATCCAGGGCCAATGGCAACGGCGGAATAGCGGAGAGGCGATCAGCGCGGCTCCCAGAACCGTGCATAGCGCCGCGCGACGCCGTAGTATCCGCACGACAGGCGCCCAAAGAAAGTAGTACTGCTCTTCGATAGCCAACGACCATGTGGGTCCAAGAACGGGAGGAAGATGCAGAGCGAATAGGTTCTGCAGGAAGAGCACGTAGGCCCACCAGGGAGCAGTTCGAATCGCACGGCCGAACGGCAGGCCTACGAACCAGTCGGATCCCAGGTAACAGAGGGCCAGCACCAGCAGGTAGACCGGCCAGATGCGGAGCGCGCGCCGCGCGTAAAAGTTGCGGAAGTAGTGCGGCCTGGATCGCGCCTCCAGCAGGATAGCCGTAATCAGGAATCCGGAGAGGACGAAGAACAGGTTCACGCCCGCCCATCCCCAGAGGGAGGCTCCATACAACCATGTTCCCTGGAGCCTGGGATGCGAGTGATAGAGGACTACGGCGAGCACGGCGATACCGCGCAGACCCTGCAACTCGGGAATGTAATTGGGGAGCCAGGAGGGCCGGCGCGAGGGGCCCGGGCCCTCATCAATGGGTGTGATGGAAGAATCCTTCCAGTATCCATCCGCCGGCCCACAGCACACCGCCAATCGCAATGGCCACGGCACAAAACCAGACAACCGTCGCCAGAAGCGGAAGGACGACCGTGAAGACTTCAGATACGTGAAGATAGGCCGGCAGGAAGGCGTAAACTGCCGCGGCGATGGCGCAGAGCGCGAAAGCGCTGAGCGCCACGATGACGATGGCCCGTCCAGCCCGCTGCATGCGTTTCGCGCCCTCGATTACGTTCATGTCTCTGTGCCCTCGCTCTAGTAGCTGACCTTCTTCCGCGGGAACCAGGTCACCTGCACGTTCGTTGTCGTGACTGTCTGTTGCCCGGGCAGATAAATAGGCGCCTTAAAATGCTCGACGGTGAAGCTGCCGTTTACCTCAACATCGTGCCGAATACGCTTGACTACCTGGACTCCGATGTCATTCAGAGTCGTGCCGTATTCGATCCCGTTATAACGAATGAAATCCTTGGCCGCCTTCTGATTGCGCGCGTTCACCTGAATCCATTCGTTACCGCTCAAGTGCCACGTTAGCCAGGCCTGGCCGCCCTTGTCTTCGCGCCCGATCCAGTCGCCGAAGATCTGGCCTGCGTTGGTGTAGCCCTGCTTCTGCGCGCTTTCAAAGTACATGAAGTGTCCGCCGTCGCTGGTGGAGATCGGCGGATCGGTCCACGCTACCTCAAAGCGCGCATCGAGTTTGGGAAGGCCGGGCACATGCGACAAATAGAGCCCGGGCCGCCACGAGGCCCGTCGCGGCGCATCAATGGGCGAGACGTCATCGTGCACTTCGCCATCGGCATAGAGCGTCAACCAGCGCCGCATGTAGGGAAGACGATAGGAGAAGTCGAATGCGCCGAAGCGCGCGCCGGGGTCGTTGCGGCTGAATTTTACGTTCGGCTGCGGAGCGGTGACGCTGAAAAAGCTCTTCAGGAACGAGTGCAGTGTGATCGGCACGTGACCCTTGCCGCCCCAGATCACGGTGCGCTCGAAACCGAACTCCAGGTTATCCGTGGGCCGGAAGCTGACCTTCTCGACGTGCACCCACGGCGCGCCTGGCGTAACCGTGTTGATGGGGCTGGGATTGCTGGCGTACTGATCGTTGGGGATGAAGTTGTGGCCGTGCATGGGGCCCACCAGAAACTCGTACCGGAAAGGGCCCGTGATGCGCGAGAGCAAGGGGACGTGCAGCGGTTCAATG
This sequence comes from Acidobacteria bacterium AB60, assembly GCA_008682415.1. Lineage (GTDB taxonomy): Bacteria > Acidobacteriota > Terriglobia > Terriglobales > Acidobacteriaceae > Telmatobacter. The sequence goes on from VANK01000003.1 coordinate 477,950, forward strand.
CGGTTGATCTCGAAGCCGTAGATGTTCTCGGCGTTGTTGGAATAGGCGAAAGACGCGCCCTTCGCCGGCCCGAGCCACTGGTCCTGCTTGCCGAAGGAGACCTGGTGCCTCCATACCTGCGCGGATACGTACGCCTCCATCACGCGTCCCTGGGTGGTGGTGCCAATGGGGCCCATGGGGATGGTGAATTGAGGCACATTGAAGTTGAGCTGTGTCGAACCCTGGGGCGTAAACGCGGTCTCGTCGATGGCCGACATGGCATCTGCGACGCCGGTGGAGTATCCGTCTGCGGATTGTGCTCCCTGAAATTCGACGCGCCCGTAGAACGTGAATGGACCCGCGGTGGCGTAACCGCTGGCACCCGAGTAGTTGCTGATGCCGTTTTCATAGGGACGGCCATAGTCGTTGATGACCGTCGAGCCAAGATGATAGCTGTCGCGCAGCGGCGTTCCCGAGATGCCGCGGACCACGGTGTACAGGGACTCCACCCGGCTGTGGCCCTGGTAACGCAGGCAGGGGCCGGAGAGATCGGGGGCGAGCTCGTGCTGCAGGGCCTGATAGATGTTCTTGGCTTCGTCGGTCAAGGGACCGTCGTCGGCATCCTGCAGGCGGTCTCCCACGTCCTCCAGCATCTGGGCCACGCTGGCGCGCGTCCAGGGCCGCATTCCGAGAAACACATGATCGATGAATCCGAGAGAATAGAGCCGCAGCACCGCGGGATAGATCCAGTTATCTACGGTGATGTAGGGGGATCCCAGAGAGCCCGGCGCGCAGACCGCGGCTGTTTGGGAGGCTGGCAGATTGGCGGGTTCCGCAAAGGACATAATGCCGGATAAAGAGACGGCTCCCGCTGTAAGGGCTAGTATTCTTTTAGTCTTTCGGCCAGGGGATTGGCTGTATTTCATAGCGCAAGTCTAGCATTCCGCCCGACGTGTTCCGGGGCCTGGAACGAGCCGCGGTTCATCAGAGCACGAACGAAAGTCCGAGGACAAATACGAACGCCGCCACCGAAATGATGGTCTCGCAGATCGACCAGGTCTTCATGGTGTCGGCCACGCTGAGGTTGAGGTATTCCTTGACCAGCCAGAAGCCGCCGTCGTTCACGTGGGAGAAGATCAGCGATCCGGCGCCGGTGGCGAGGGCGAGCAACTCGGGGTGAACATTCCCGGCATGCATGGCGATGGGCGCCACAATTCCGGCGGCGGTGGTCATGGCCACGGTGGATGAGCCGGTGGAGAGGCGCATGACCGCGGCCAGCAGCCAGGCCAGCAGCAGCACGGGAACGTGCGTCTGCAGCGCGATCGCCACGAGTGCGTGGGAGACCCCGCTGTCCTGCAGGATGCGGCCGAAGCCGCCGCCCGCGCCCACCAGGAGCGTGATGGTGGCGGTGGGAGCGAGGCACTCGTTGGTGAAGCGGAGGATCGTCTCGCGGGTGAAGCCGCTCTTCTTGCCCAGCGTGTAGAAGCTCAGCAGCACCCCGGTGAGGAGCGCCATGTCATCGTTGCCCGCCAGGTGCACCACCTGGTTTGCCGTGCTGCCCACCGGGGTGAAGGCGTCTGCCCAACTGCCCACCATCATCAGGGCCACGGGGAAGAGGATGGTGAAGAGGGTCAATCCGAAGCCGGGGATCTTGGTTTCAGCGCCATGATCCACAAACTCCGCGGCCATGGGATTGTTTTCCGGGGCGTGGACAAAGCGCGCGATGAATTTGGTGTACAACGGACCGGCGAGAACTGCGGTGGGGAGTCCGACAGCCAGGCCGTAGAGGATGGTGCGCCCGACGTCGGCCTTGAAGATGGTGGTGGCCAGCAGCGCGGCAGGATGTGGCGGCACCAGCCCATGCACCACGGAGAGCCCGGCCACCATGGGCAGACAGGCCACAACCAGCGGTGTCCGCGTCCGTCGCGCGACGGTAAACGCGATCGGAATCAGGAGCACAAATCCCACCTCGAAGAACACCGGCAGGCCGATCACGAATCCGATTAACACCATCGCCCAGGGCAGCCGCTTTTCTCCGAACCAGCGGATCAGTGTGTTCGCAATGGTGGTGGCGCCGCCCGACTCCGCCATCATCTTGCCCAGCATGGTGCCCAGGGCGACCACCACGGCGATATGTCCGAGCGTCCCGCCCACGCCGGCTTCGAAGGAGTGCATCACGGTTGCCATGGGCATTCCCGCGGCGGCGGCGATGGCAAGGGAGGCGAGCAGCAGGCTGATGAAGGGATTAAGCCGGAAGACCGCGACCATCAGGATGAGTCCCAGGACCGCGGCACAGGTGCAGACGAGCAGAAAGATGCTGTGGGGATCGATCATGCGTGGGCGGGCCTCCCCGTGCGCGCCAGGAATTGCCCGGCGCGCGCCCCGGTGGTTCCCGCCGCCGTGTAGGTCAGGATCCCGTTGACCCAGACTCGCTCAATGCCCGCTGCCGCACGCACCGGTTCGGCGAAGGTGGCCGTATCGATCACCGCGTCGGCATCGAACAGCACTAAATCAGCCGCATACCCGGTCCGGATCAGCCCCCGGCCGGTCAATCCAAAACGCGCCGCGGGCATCCCGGTCATCTTGTGCACTGCCTGCGCCAGCGGGAACAGCTTTTCCTGGCGGCAGTATCTTCCCAGAACGCGCGGGAAGGTTCCCCACAGTCGCGGGTGAGGATGGGAGTCGTGCGGCAGGCCGTCGGAACCCACCATGGTCGCGGGATGCGCCAGGATCCGCCGCATATCGCTCTCCGCAATGCTGTGATAGATCGCGCCCGCGGGCTGCAGTCGGCGCGCCGCCTCCAGTTGCGAGACGCCCCACTCCTGCGCGATCTGCTGGAGCGACTTGCCGGTCACATGCGGGTAGGCCGCGCAGCCGGTGATGGTGATCTCCACGCGCTCATCCACCTGCTTCAGATCGAGGGTCGAAGAACCCGCGGCATAGGGATAGCAGTCGGCGTATACCGCCTGGGTGGCGCGGGCGGCTTCCAGCGCCTGCAGGACCTCTTCGCTACGGCCCCAGTTATCCACGCCCGCGCACTTCAGGTGCGAGATCACCACCGGCGCGTGCGCGAACGCTCCTACGGCGAAAGCTTCGGCCATGGCATCGAGAATGCGTTCCGTCTCGGTGCGCATATGGGTCGCATACACGCCTTCAGATCCTCGGAGGAGCGCCGCCAGAGCTTCCACCTCCTCGGTCGTCGCCGCATTCGCATTGGCATAAGCCAGGCCAGTGCTCAGCCCGATTGCCCCTGCATCGAGGGCCTCCTGCAAGTCGGCGCGCATTCCCCGGAGCTCTTCCTCGGTGGCTGCCCGGTCCAGGCGGTCCATATGGTTGTTGCGGATGGCGGTATGTCCGGCCAGGGCCGCGACATTTATCGCCGGCTGAGCCGTGCGTACGGCATTGACGTAATGCGCAAAGGTGGGATATCGAAAGTTCTCCGCCGGGCCCAGCAGGGTCATCGGGTCTGGAACCGATCCTCGCAGACGCACGGGAGCCGCGCTGATGCCGCAGTTACCCACAATCACCGTGGTTACGCCCTGCGAGATCTTCGGCAGCATCTGAGGCGTCTCGATCACGCTGGTGTCATCGTGCGTATGTGTATCGATGAACCCTGGCGCCAGCACCAATCCGGCGCCGTCCACCTCCTCGGCAGCGCGCACGGTCAGAGTGGGTCCAATGCCGGTGATTCGCCCGTCTGCGAGAGCCACATCGACTACAGCGGCGTCCGCTCCGCTTCCATCCAGCACACGCGCATTTCGTATCACGGTTTCGCAATTCATCGGTTCGAGATTCAGAATAGACTAGCGGGAGCGGTCTGCAGGTCGCCGTCTCAAGCCCCGCAACGGAGCCTCATGTGGGTACATCAAGCACAGCATCCGCGGCACTCGTCACTCCTTTGAACAAGGGGCTCGGTTCTTTTGAGGGGTCCCTCAGCCCGGTGGACCTGGCAAGGCGCAACTGGAATCTGCTCCGCGAAGATCTGAGCCTGCCAACTGTGGCCCTGTCGCAGGATCGCCTGCTTCACAATCGCGATTGGATGCGTACCTTCATCTCCGAATACGGACTTAAACTGGCGCCGCACGGCAAAACCACAATGGCTCCCCAGCTTTTTCAAATGCAACTTGAAGGAGGCGCCTGGGGCATCACTCTGGCGACCGCTCACCAGACGTTCGTGGCCCACGAGCACGGCGTTCGCCGCGTGCTCATGGCCAACCAACTCGTCGGTCGGCAAAACATGGAGATGGTCAGCACCCTGCTGCGCGATCCGGGATTCACCTATTACTGTCTGGTCGACTCCCCGGCACTGGTTCATCAACTCAACGCATTCTTCGCGCCGAGGGGCCAGCAATTGAATGTGCTGCTCGAACTCGGGGTGGAAGGCGGCCGCACCGGGGTACGAAATGAGACTCAAGCCGACGACGTCCTCGCGGTGATCAAGCAACACAAATCCGTCATCCGCCTCTGTGGCGTGGAGCTCTATGAAGGCGTACTCGACGACGAAGGGGACATCCGTGCCTTTCTCCAGCGGGCCTGCGCCCTCACGGGCAGACTTCTCGCGGAAGGAACCTTCGCCGGCCGGCCCATTCTCACCGGCGCCGGCTCGGCCTGGTTCGACGTTGTTGCCGAAGAGTTCGCGAGTGCTGGCTTCGGAGAAGGAGTCGAACTGGTGCTTCGGCCCGGCTGTTATTTGACGCACGACGTCGGTTCCTATCGCAGGGCTCAGGAACGCATGCTGCGTACCAACCCCGTCGCCCACAGGATGCATACGTCGCTTCAGCCGGCCCTTCATCTCTGGGCCTGCGTGCAGTCCATTCCCGAACCCGCACGCGCCATCATGGGCTTCGGGAAGCGGGATGCAGCGTTCGACTCCGGCTTTCCCGTTGCCGCCCTCCACCATCGCCCTGGATCGGTTGGGCCCAATACCCCTCCCCCGCACTGGGAGATCACCAAGATGATGGACCAGCACGCTTACCTGCGTATCCAGCCCGGTGACGATCTCCGCGTCGGCGACATGGTTGCGTTTGACATCTGCCATCCATGCCTTACGTTCGACAAGTGGCGTGCCATCCCAGTGGTGAATACGAAGTACGACGTCATCGATGTGGTACAAACCTTCTTCTAGTTACTGGCGCGTCGGAGATGCGGAAAGGGGTCGGTCGACCCCAAGTTCCTGCCGGCCAGCAACTTCTCCCCCGAGATGCTCTTTCCAACTGATACTCGGCGCGGAACTTTTTGTCTGCCTCCGGGTTCGATCTATCGACGGTGGGCGGCGATCTGCCGTCTAAAGAACGAGAAGCTCCAGCAAGAAGTTCGGAGGAGATCAGATCACCATGAAGAACTTAAAGCTGAATAAGTTCAATGCCTTGGCGGCTAGCGCGGTATTGGCTTTTTCCAGCGCAACTCTCCTGGCCCAGGACTCGGCCCCCGCTGCCAACGGGGCGCGCACCGACGGTCAGATCGAGATGGATGTCGTCCAGGCGCTCGATGCCTCCCAGGCCCTAAAGAACGACCTTATTACCGCCGCCACCATTCAGACGCAGGTCACCCTTTCGGGCACGGTCGCCAGTGATGCGGATAAACAACTTGCCGAGTCCATCGTGAAGAAGGTTCCCGGCGTCACGGGCGTCAAAAACAACCTGAAGGTCGGCAATCCACAAGACGATGCGAATGCCGAGGCTCCCGAAGACAACACGGCGCCTCCCACCTCCGCGGATCAGGCGGACAATCAAAATTACGGGCAGCAGCCCGGCAGCGCTCAACGGCCTGAGAACGATCAGCAGCCTGGATACAATCCGCCGCCCCAGCAGAGCCAGCCCCAGTACGGCAATCAACAGCCTCCGGCCCAGCAGCCAGACTATGGCCAGCGGCCTGCCTACCCTCAGCAACCCGGCTACGGCCAGCAGCCCCCGTATAACCAGCAGCCGCAGTATGGCCAGGCGCCCCCTCCACCCCCTCCGGGCTACGGATACCCGCCGCCTCCCCCAGGGTACGGACGGCCGCCTTACCCTCCGCCGGCGCCAAGCTACTCGGTTGCCAATGGACCCATCACGGTCGCGCCGGGAACCGTTCTCCAGTTGCGTACGGCTGACTCCATCGACAGCAAACGGGCCAGGGAAGGAACCACCCTGGACTTCACCGTGATTCGCGACGTGACCGTTAACGGCTATCTCGCCATCCCGCGGGGCGCTACGGTGCATGGTGTCGTCACTGAGGTCAAGCACGCCGGCCAGCTCACCGGCTCGCCGGAACTGGCTCTGCAACTCACCTCGCTCGATCTGAATGGCCGCCAATACCCGCTCGAATCCGATCAGTTCAAGGTGAAAGGCCCCAGCAAAACCGGCCACACCATCGGTAACGCCATCGGAGGCGCGCTGATCGGCACCATTATCGGCGGGGCAGCGGGCGGGGGCGGGGGCGCTGCGGTGGGCGCTGTGGCGGGAGGCACCGCGGGCACTGCGATCTCCGCGGCCGGCAACCCTCGCGCCTGGATTCCAGCCGAGGCCCTGGTGACCTTCCACATCAATGCGCCGCTCACGGTGGACCCAGTCAGCCGGGAAGAGGCAATGCGCCTGGCGCAGGGTCTCTACCCCGGCGGGCCGACGCTCTACCGACGCGGCCCGCGTTCCTACGCCTATCCGGCTCCCTACGGTTACCCGCCCGTCTACTATCGCCCCTACTACATGGCAGGCGGCGGCTACTACTATTGGCGGTAAGGGAGGGCAAGAACCGCTCAGCCGCCCAGACCGTGGGCCTGAACTCCCATCGCAGCGGGCGTCCCTGCTCCGGGACGCCCGCGTGCGTTTCCCGCACGATTCCGCCGGAAACCTTCCTTCTCAAGGGCCCTAGCTCCTTAGTCGTAGTCCCCCATCCAACCAAGCCATTCTCCCCTGCCGTATAATGGAACGAACCGCGTCGAGCGAGATATGACGTCCTGCCCCAGCCTGTGCGCTGGCCGGTTGCATTCCCTCGGATGCTCAGAAAAGTTTGCCGAAGGTTATCGACGCGTAGAGAGTAGAACCCTTTCCGATGATCCGTTTCCTGCAAAAAGAAAACCGTGTCACCAAGGCCTTGTTTGTCGTCATCATCGCGGCCGCATCGGTCTCCATGGTGGTCTACCTGATCCCCGGCCTCACGAACACGGGCGTGGCCTCGTCTGACACCTACGCCGAGATCTATCCCCACTGGTACAGCCGCGTTCTGCACACGGGCGAGACCGTCACGATGCAGCGCGTGTCAAACGAGGTTCGCAACCAGATCCAGCAGCGCGGGCCCCAGTACGCGGATAATCCCATCATCGTGAACTTCTTTACCCAGCAGGTCGGCCAGCAGCTCATCCAGGAGCAGATCCTGATGAGCGAGGCGGACCGCCTCGGCGTCACCGCCAACGACGCAGATGTGATCAAGTTTCTTCACACCGGTCCGACCGGCGAGGTCATCTTCCCCAACGGGAAGTTCATTGGCGATCAGGCCTACACCAATCTCGTGGCGACTCGTCTCAACATGTCCGTGCCCGATTTTGAAGCGGGCATCAAGCGCTCCATCACCATCAAGCGGCTCCAGGACCTCGAGACCGCCGGCGTCAATATCAGCGATCAGGAAGTCCGCGATACCTATCGCAAGGACAATATCAAGATCAAGTTCGACTACGCGGTGCTTTCCTCCGACGACTTGCGCAAGACCATCAATCCCTCTGACGCCGATCTAGAGGCCTTCTTCAAGAAGAACGCGGCCCGCTACGCCAACGCCGTTCCCGAGCAGCGCGCGATCAGCTACTTCGCGTTCACGCCCAATCAGCTTCCCGGCGGCGTCCCGCAGCCCTCGCAAGGCGAGATTCAGTCCTACTACAATCAGCACCAGTCCGAGTATCAGGTTCCGGAGCAGTCGCGCTCCCGCCACATTCTGGTGAAGCTGGCCCCGGGCGCCGATGCAAAGGCCGATGCCGCCGCCAAGGCCAAGGCCGACGACATCGCCAAGCAGCTGCAGAACGGCGGAAACTGGACCGACCTCGCCAAGAAGCTCTCCGACGATCCGGGCAGCAAGGACTCCGGCGGCGAGCTCGGCTTCACTCAGCGCGGCCGCATGGTGCCTGAGTTCGACAATGCCATCTTCACCCAAAAGCCCGGCGAGATCCATGTGGTTAAGTCGCAGTTCGGCTATCACGTGGTTCAGGTAGAGGAACGCCAGGCTGCGCACACCCAGGCGCTCTCTGAGGTCATCGACAGCATCAAGGCTACGCTGAGCCGCCAGATGATCTCGCAGGCAGAAGAAAACTTTGCCAAGCAGCTGTCTCAGGAAGCAGCGAAGGGCGGGCTGCAGGCCACGGCCGCCGCGCACCACCTTGAGGTCGTCACGACGCCGCCCGTTGCGGCCAACGGCACCATCTCCACTTTGCCGGATGGCGCGCAGCTCATCAGCAAAGCCTTCGGCGCGAAACAGGGCGATCCGCCGATGTACGCTCCCACCGGCGAAGGGTACGCGATCTTCCAGGTCACCGGAGTCGATAAGGCTCATGCCCCTACCTTCGCTGACTGGAAGAGCCACGTCCTCGACGATTACCGCGACGAGCAGCTTCCCGCGCTTCTGAATCAGAAGACCAAGGAATTGGCAGACAAGGCAAAGTCCGAGAAGGACCTCAATAAAGCCGCCAAGGAAGTTGGCGCCACCATAAAGACCAGCGACACCATCGGCGAGTCCGCGCAGGTGCCGGACCTCGGGCAGGTGCAGACCGTCGCGCCGCAGCTCTTCGAGCTCAACGTGGGCGACTTCAGCGGTCCCATCAACGCCGGCCGCACCGGCGTAGTTGCCAAGATTGTTGCGAAGACCGAGCCCACGCCCGACGACATCAAGAAGAACTTCGACCAGACTCGCGATCAGATCCTCAACGAGCGTCGCGGGCAGGCCTTCCAGCTCTTCGTCACCAACCTGGTGAACGACTACAAGAAGCACAAGCGCATTGTGGTCAACGCCAAGGCCACCAGCCCCCTCACAGGCGAATAGTTAGCTCTGAGAGGGCTTCAGACCGACTGTCGCATTAACGACGGCGCTCCAATTCTGGAGCGCCGTTTTCCATTGGACGAAACATCCGAGAGTAGCGGGCAGATGTTGCGCATGGCGGCGAGCGACGCTCAGCGGGCTTGGCTTTTCTCGATTAGCGTCACAGGACCCAGCAAGCCAGACGGAAGAGGCTGCAGATGGTCCATGCCCTGCGGTTCGAAGAGCTTGCCGTAGCGCGCATAAAGAAGCCGATAGTCGGGCAGAGCCGTGCCGGCGAGTTCGTTGATGGCGGTATTGCCCACCACAATACGGAGATCGTTCTTGCCGGCCTTGATCATCGCCGTGATATCCACTTGGAAGGGCGGATGCCACACATAGCCCGCCAACTGTTCGTTGACATAGACCGCCGCGGCCTCGCGTACCGGGCTCTCAAGATACGCGCGCATGTTGAAGCCGGTCGACGACGGGGGCAGGGGCACGGGCGTCCCTTCGCCAAAGTCGAGGACAAACCTGCGTCCCGGCCCGCTCGAACTCGGGATCGCCACGGACTTGCGATAGATGGCGCGGCCAGAAAAGTAGCGCAGCCTCGGATCCTCGGTCCACGACTGGAGCGACCCCGTTTCCCGGGAGACATTGGCTCCCTCAAAGGTGACGTTCCAGTCAGATGAGAGGTCCGTTCGCCTCGTTTCGCCGCGCGACTCCGCGGGTGGAGGGCTGAGTTCGCTGTTGGAGAAAAACAGAAGGCGCGATTCGTAGGGCCCAAGATGCAGCTGGACCGCTGCAGGATCGCGAAGCCCGATGACCTTGCCGCTAAAAGGATCCCACTGTTCCGCGTGGGCGGCAGTCGCACGAAACCGGGTCTCGACGGACTGCGCGCGATTGGAGGTATTGGCGACGAAGTAGAGATCGCCGTCATCAAGATGACGATGCAGGAATCCAATTGCCGGAGTGGCCGGTACCGTGGCGAAATCAGGCTGCAGCCACCGCACCAATTGCGCGCCGAGCCCATCCTCCTCTTGTACGAAGTGCGCGGTCGCAATCTGGCCGTGAAAGAGCGCATCGCTCAACGACCGGATATCGTTCGAGACCTCGGCAGCCCGGTCCAGGCCGGGCCCCGTGGCAGGAAGCCTGCGTGTAGCGATGACGATACCTCCTCCCTTCGCGAATTCAAAGATCTTCTGATAGGTTCCCGGTGGAATCCGATCGACGCCGGGCAGCACGAGCACCTTGTAGGGAATGCCGACAGAATCAATCGCATCGGCATCGATAAAGTCGAGATTGAATCCCGCGTCCAGAATCTGCGGAATGACCTCGGACCCCAGGAGCGCCGGCATGTTCTCATCGATCGTGACGTTGGAGCCGGACTCGTTGAAGCCCTGCGCAGACGCGGGTCCCTTGCTCGCGTGGATACCAGCAGTAAATGAGGCCCACGCGTCATCGTTCGGCAGCAGGAGAGCGACGTCATTCTCCGGCTTGCCCAGGCGCAGCGCATAACTTACGCGTTGCAAATACGCACTCAGGTCCGGCATCGCGAAGAACCAGGGATTGTGCTCATTGAAAGCGCCCGCAGCATACATGCGCCATCCCGGTTCGCCGGCGGATTCGGGGGAATAGGGCCAGCCGTGGCCGATGAGTTGATTAATCCCCTGCAGGAAGTGCAGATCGGCTTCGGCCTTCATATCCAGGGGCGTCGCGCGAAACGCCGGGGAGTGCAGCCACGTCCACGTCTCCGACGAGATCACGTTATGACCGAAGAGATGCCCGGCGGAAGCAGCCCAGCGCGTGTCTGAGAACTGACGCGCCATCTGCAGCGTTGCTTTGCCTTCGCCTTCGGGAAGATCTTCGAATCGATTGCTGGAAAGCGTGACCGGCGGGAATCCGTACGTCTGCGACCGAAACAGTGTATGGTGCTGCCGCGCCCAGTCATGGAGAGGCGCGAGGTAGCGCTCGTCAGCCAATTCGGCCAGCGTCCGGCCCCAGTCGTGCCGCACCGCCGCTGTCTCCGCTCCCACATCCCCCACCAGCGCAGGCAGTAATGGCGTGAGATCGTAACCGCGGCGGCGCCGGAATTCGGCAAGCAGGTCAGGAGTCCAGTCGGACGCATAATCCTCCAGGCTGTCACTGAAGACGGCGTAGGGCGGATAGCCGCCAAAGGCCGATAGCAGACGGTCGCCCACGGCGTGCAAGTGGTTCTGGATGGCCCTGGAGTCGTAGTGATCAAGGACGAAGCCCGCTGCTCCGGCCGCCGGCCGCTTGACCATCATGCCGGTGCGGCTGGAGACAAAAAACAGAACGCGCTCATTCGCTTGCGCCGGCGAGGGCAAGGCCACCCGCGGCCCGGCCGGAGCAGAGAGCTGCTTCGCGTGCCCAAGATCTGTGCCCGCTCGCGCGAGGAAGGCCGCCATGATCTGCTCTCCCGCTTCACCGGAGGGGACGCGCGCCGACGTATCTCCCTGTGCAAGCGGCACCGACTCGACGCGCAAACTGCCGGCGGCCTGCGTCACCGGGATATGCGGGCCGCCGAATGGCCACCCGCTCCCCAAGGTGACGTCGACGCGCAGACCGAGCCGGCGCGCCGTCTCTGCCGCGAAACGGAGATGGGCGAGATGCTCGTCCGACGCGAAATCGTAGTTGTGGAATCCAGTGGCCGGATCGTCGAGCGCCAAGGGATAGAGCGTGGCGATCTCGACGCCGCCGATTCCCGCGGACCTCATCTGCTCGAGTTCGCGTTCCAGTTCGGCATCGGTCGCCGACGGGCCGAACCACCACCAGCGCATCATGATGCGGGTATCCTCGGGCGGGTGCGCAAACGACGCGTGCATGGATGCGACGGATTCTCCCGGCCCGGAGGGCTGTGCCGACGCAGGGACCAGGAGCAGCATGCAGAGGAGCGGGAGGAGTTTCCGGGAGCGTGTCATGCGATAGGTCCGCCAGTGCGTGAGCCTCGAGACGATCTGCTGAATACTGAGCTTATAATGCGCGAGGAGTCGGGGAACAGAGTTCGGCGAAGTCAAAGCCGCCACTCAACTCACATAGAGGCCTCTCCAAACTTTGGGCGGGAGGCTGAAGCAACCTGGAGGAACACCATCTTGATCAAGCGCAGTTTCGGCGCAGGCATCGTGTTGGCTGTCGTTCTTTGGCAGTTGGGTGGCTCTTGCTCTGCGGCGACGTCATCGCAACAGGTCCCGCTCAACCCGGCGCTGGTTGCTGCCCGATGGCCTGCATCGTGGATCGCCTTTCCGAACGTGCCCGGAGGAGAGCCCGGCGTCTTCTACTTCCGCAGGGAGATCACCCTTACCTCGGTTCCCGCGCACTATTGGGTTCATGTGAGCGCGGATAATCGCTATCTTCTTCACGTAAACGGCAAATATGCGGCGGAGGGCCCGGCGCGCGGCGATCTCTTCCACTGGCGATTCGAAACCGTCGATCTCGCCAGCCTGCTGCATCCCGGTCGCAACGTTCTCGCTGCCATCGTATGGAACTTCGGGGAGCTGGCCCCTGTTGCTCAGATGAGCAGTCGCACCGGCTTCCTCCTCCAGGGAGACACAGCAGCAGAAGCCGCGGCCAACTCCGGTAAGGACTGGCAGGTCAAAAGGGAGCCAGGCCGCGCAGCGTTGGGGCATGACGGGGCGCATGGCTACTACGCTGCCGGTCCCGCGGAGAAGGTGGATGGCCGCGTCCTCGACTTCTCGTGGGATCAGCCACAGACCGATTCCTCCGGTTGGACTACGCCGCAAGTGCTCAGCCGTGCCTCGACCCGCGAAGCTCAGGATGCGCCCAATGCCTGGGAACTGGTCCAGGATCTGCTGCCGCCCATGGAGCACACGCCCGTGGACGTCGGAGCGGCCGTGCGCGCCGACGGCGTGACGCCGCTGCCGAACTTCCCCGTAGCGCCGTTGCAGGTTCCAGCGAACGCGCATGTGACCCTTCTGCTCGATCATCGTACGCTGCAGACGGCGTACCCCGAACTCGACGTGAGTGGAGGCCGCGATGCTGAGATTCGGATGACCTACTCCGAGGCGCTCTACGACGCCCACGGCGATAAAGGCAATCGCAACGAGGTTGCAGGGCGACACATCGATGGCATCACCGATGAGTTCCTCTCCGGTGGTCAGGATCATGCCGTCTTTCAGCCTCTGTGGTGGAGAACGTGGCGCTATCTGCAGATTGAGGTCACCACCAAGGCAGAGCCCCTGACGCTGAACGCGATGCACGCCTGGTTCACGGCGTATCCGTTCAAAGACAATGCCAAAGTCTCAGGAGATATCCGCGACCTGGATCGTCTGTGGGAGACGGGCTGGCGCACCGCGCGCCTGGATGCCCATGAAACGTACATGGACGCTCCCTACTGGGAGCAGCTCCAGTACGTGGGAGACACCCGCATCCAGGCTTTAATCTCTTATGTCGTCTCGGGCGATCCCCGGCTGGCCCGCCAGGCCATCACCAATATCGATGACTCCCGCACAATCGAGGGAATTACGGAGAGCCGCTATCCATCAGGCCTGCCGCAGTTCATCCCAACCTTCTCGCTGCTGTGGATCAACATGCTGCACGATTACTGGATGTACGTTGACGATCTCCCGCTGGTGCAGGAGACGCTTCCGCACACGCGCACGGTCATTGACTGGTATGCCGCGCGGCTTCGCGCCGACGGGCTCCTCGGGCGTGTCAGGTGGTGGGAGTTTGCCGACTGGACCGCGAACTACCCGGACGGCGTTCCTCCCCAGGAGGCAGACGGCGGTTCCGCATTCCTGACTCTTCAGTTCATTGAGGGCCTGCAGGCTGCGGAGGAACTGGAGACGAAGTACGGCAGCAGGGAACGGGCCGGGCAATACCGGGAGATGATTCAGCGGGCCAGCGCGGCTCTCAACCAGGAGAACTGGGACGCGGAGCACGGCCTCTATGCCGACACGCCCACAAAGAAATCGTGGAGCGAGCAGGCGAACGTCCTCGCCGTTCTGCTGGACGTGGCCCCTCGCGCCGAGCAGCAGTCGATTCTTAGGCGCGTGCTCGCCGCGAAGCCCAAAGAGAGCACAACGGTGGAAGGGAAGACGATCCCGCCGCTGTCGGATCCGAGCTTCTACTTCCGGTTCTATCTCCATCGGGCGCTCACGCACTCCGGCCTTGGCGATCTCTATCTGGAGCAGCTGGGACCGTGGTACGGCATGCTCGACCTGGGCCTCAGCACCTGGGCTGAGACCCCTGAGCCCACGCGATCCGACTGCCACGCCTGGAGTGCAAGTCCCAACTACGACCTGCTGACGATCGTCGCAGGAATTGCTCCAGCGGAGCCGGGATTCAGGAAGGTGCGCATCGAGCCACACCTGAAGGGGTTGCACCAGTTTCATGCGTCTATGCCTCATCCGGCGGGAACCATCGAGACTTCTTATCGGCTCGACGGCGAACACTGGAGCGCGAAGCTGACGCTGCCTCGTGGGGTTGACGGCGAACTTGTGTGGAAAGGAAAGATAACCCCGCTGCACGCAGGAGAGCAGGAAGTGCAGCTTCCCTAGCGAGGACCGACGCGCAGATTGTTCCTCTGCCGCACGGGACGCGATTCAGAGCCCCTTCGCGGCACGGAACTCGGCGACCACCGCTGCCGGATCGCGATGTTCGCCGTCCACTGCCTCGTTCAGCCGTTGCATCTCTGCGGCGGAAACCTTGCCCGCCAGCGCATCCAGTGCCGTTTGGATTCGGGGCCAACGCCGCAGCGCCTCCTCGCGCACCAGCGGAACTGCCTGGTAGGGAGGGAAGTAGTGCCGGTCGTCTGCCAAAGCGGTGAGCCCCAGCGCCGCAATCGGCCCGTCGGTGGAGTTCGCCGCGATCATGTCCACCTGGTGCGCCTGGAGCGCCCGATACAGCAGACCCAGGTCCATCGTGCGCGGCGCTCCATCAAACTTCAGCCCATAGGCAGCGCTCAGTCCCGGAAGACCGTCGGGCCGTTGCTCGAACTCGTACCCCACCCCCAACTTCCACTGCGGTGCGTAGCGGGCGCCCTCGCTCAGCGTCGCCAGGTGCAGGCGGCGCGCGTCGTCTCCCCGGATCACCATCGCAAAGGTGTTCTCAAACCCCAGCGGCGGCCCCGCCGCCACCCGGTCGCGCTCGCGGTAGAGCCGCTGCACCGTGGCCAATACGCGGTCCGGATCCCGATCGAGCGGCTGCTTCAGAATCGCCGTGAGGGCCGTACCCGTGTACTCCACGTAGCCGTCAATGCGCCCTGCGATGAGTGCCTGGTTCGCTATATAACTCCCGGCCAAATAGAACCGCCGTTCCACCTTGAGCCCCGCTTTGGCCTCGATCTCCTGCGCCAGGAGTTCGCCCAGCACCACCTGTTCGGTGAAGTTCTTTGCCCCGATCACCGGATGATCCGGCCGCGGCGGCGCACAAGCGGTCAGAGCCGCTATCGCCGCCATCAGCAGCATGGGGCTCAACTGAGCCGATAATTGAGCTATAATGAGCCAGAGGCGTTTGATCATGATTGCACCGGAGTCGATCGCGGAGATCCTGGGACTGGGTTCCTCCATTCGTAGCGTAAGCGAATTGGAGTCGGCCGTGTCGGCCGGCCTGCCCAAGCGGTCGCTGGAACGGCTCTCCGCGCGCCTGCACGAAGACCGCCGCGAGGCCAGCGCCTACAAGTACAAAGTGGTGCCTGCGGCCACCTGGAAACGCCGTACCAGGCGCCTGTCGCCCGACGAGAGCGAAAAGACCGAGCGCCTGGCCCGCGTGCTCGCCGCTGCCGAACAGGTGTGGGACGACCGCGATCAGGCCCGCGCCTGGATGAACACGCCGCATCGCGAGCTGGGCGATCGGGCTCCCGCAGACGTTGCCCGCACCGAACTCGGCGCGCGCCGTGTGGAGGCACTTCTGGAGAAGCTCTATTTCGGGCTCCCCGCGTGATCGCCTACCGACTCGCCGATGCGCGCCACCCCATCTTCGACCCAACCGGCGCCCTGCTGCACGGGGGCCGCTGGAACTCGCCCGGCAGCCGCATTATCTATGCGGCCGAGACCTACGCTGGAGCGCTCCTCGAGATCCTGGTGCACGCCAACCTGGGCGCTATCCCCAGGAACCAGCGCGCGGTGCGGATCGACATCCCCGAGCAGGTGAGCCTCGAGACCGTGTTACCGGAGCAAGTCGAGCAATGGGATGCTGAAGATATGACCGCATCGCGCGCCTTCGGAGATGCGTGGATCGCCTCCAGGCGCACCGCGGTCCTGCGCGTGCCTAGCGTGGTCACCGCGGGACGCGAGTGCAATGTGGTGATCCATGCCGATCATCCCGACTTCCGCTGGATTCGCCCCGGCGAACCCGAACCCGTGATCTGGGACCGCCGCCTGTTCAGGCGGTCTTCCGCGCGATAAGTGGGCGCGCAAAGATCAACAGCAGCTCTTCACGGGCCGGGTGTCGCCCCTGGCGGCCCGCGAGAGGCATCATAGACCTCATGGCAAATGCACTCGAGTCCAAAGTGGCAGTCATCACCGGAGCCGGCCGCGGAGCCGGCAAAGCCATCGCGCGCCGTCTGGCGTCCCTGGGCGCTCACACCGTTCTCGTGGCGCGCACCGCGTCCGAGCTCAACAAGGTCGCCGAAGAGATCGCGGCCAGCCGAGGCCAGGCCTCGGTCCAGCCTTGCGACCTGCGTGATGCCTCAGCCGTTGCTGCGCTTGGCCGCGCCATCGCGGAGCAACATCAACGCTGCGACATCCTCGTCAACAATGCCGCCTTGGGCATGGACGGGAAGCCTCTCCACGAGGTGACGCCCGACGAGTGGGACCTCCTCTTCGACACCAACCTGCGCGGCCCTTTCCTGATGATGCGCGCTCTCGTCCCGCTCATGATTGCGGCAGGGGCGGGACACATCGTGAACATCTCCTCGCTTGCCGGACGCAATCCGCTCCCTCGCGGCGCGGCCTACGCTGCCTCGAAATGGGGACTCAACGGCCTGACCTACTCGGTGGCTGAGGAACTGCGGGGCTACAACATCCGCGTAAGCGCCGTCGCCCCTGGCTCCATCAACACGGACTTTGGCGATCACGCCGGGCGCGGCGCCGCCTCCGGTAAAGACCCCAAAAAGAAGCTGCAACCCGAAGACGTGGCCGACGTGGTTGCCATGATCGTGACCCAGCCGCCGCAGTCTTTCATCAGCGAGGTGCTGATGCGGCCCACGCAGAAACCGTGAAAGGTCTGTGGGCGAGACGCCGATGTCAAAGCACGGACGCGTCTCTCACAATTCCCGCGACAACTATCGCCGCACCGCCGTAAGCTTTTCGAGAACCCCAAGCAATCCATCCGCTGCCAGCGCTAACCCCGCCGCCGGAATCGCTCCTGCCAGCACCAGGCGGTTGTCCACCGAAGCTACGCCGCGAAAGATCAGCTCTCCCAAGCCGCCCGCGCCCACCGCGGCCGCAATGGTCGCAATGCCCACGCAGGTCACCGTAGCCGTGCGCAATCCCGCCAGGATGAACGATGCCGCCAGCGGCAGCTCCACCATGAACAGCCGCTGCCGTCCCGTGAGGCCGAGCGCGCGCGCCACTTCCAGCACCGCGGGATCGATGCCGCGTATGCCCGCATAGGTGTTGCGTAGGATAGGCAGCAACGCGTAGGCCGTGAGCGCCACAATGGCGATGCGTGCCGCGCGTTCTCCCAGCCAGGGAAGCGGCAGCAGAAATCCAAACAGCGCCAGCGAGGGAATCGTCTGCAGGATGTTGGCGACGCCGATGACGGGCTTTGCCCAGTGCGGGGCGCGCGTGAGCGCAATTCCCATCGGAACTGAGATAAGCGTGGCCGCCAGCATCGCTGCGCCGGTGAGCCAGAGGTGCTCCAGCGTCAGGGTGGCAACCTCGCCGCCGTACTGTACAAAAAAACCAGAGCTCATTGCGCGCCCCCGTGGCTCGCTGCCTGGTGCTCGCCGCGGTGGAACGCGCGGATGTAACTGACAATCGCCGGCTCGCGGGAGCGGAGGAACTCCTCGGGGGTCTGGCTTGCCACCAGCCGGCCCTGCTCCAGCAGCACGATGCGATCGGCCAGATACAGGGCCTCGTCCAGGTCATGAGTCACCAGCAGCACCGTCTTGTGCAGACGATCGAGCAGGGCACGGAGCATGTCCTGCATCTCGGCCCGGGTCAGCGGATCGAGAGCTCCGAACGGCTCGTCCATCAGCAGAACTCCCGGCTGCGCAGCCATTGCGCGCGCCAGGCCTACGCGCTGGCGCTGGCCGCCGGAGAGCTGGTGCGGCATGCGCGTCGCGAAGCTCTCCGGATCGAGCCCGACCGCCCCGAGCAGCTCGCGGCTGCGCCTCTGCCGTTCCTCCTTCGCGCGCCCCTCCGCTTCGAGAACCACACCCACATTGCGCTCGATGGAGAAGTGCGGGAAGAGGCCGGTCTCCTGGATGACATACCCGATCCCGCGCCGCAGCGTGATCAGGTCCGCGGTGCGCACATTCTGCCCCGCCACCAGCACCTCGCCCGCCGTGGGCTCAATCATGCGATTGACGGTGCGCAGAAGCGTGGTCTTCCCCGAGCCGCTGCGGCCCAGAACGGCGGTCGTAGAGGACTCCTCAACCGCGAGGGAGATTCCATCCAGCAGCAGCCTTCCCTCCGCGGTACGGAACGAGACATCGCGGAATTGGATCCCAGAGGGCATGCGCTTCTGGTCAGTGTACTTGGCTCGGGATCATCAGGGGCATCGGCTCGAAGGAGTAGCAGGCAGGGTAAATCAGCGTGTATACGGGTAATCCTGCACCCAGTGAAAGCCTCGCGTCAGGAGCTCCAGCTTCTTCTCATCGAATCGGTGCAGCTCCAGGCTGGCCTTGTGATTGGCAATCGTGCCATTCAGACCCAGTTGATCCGGCGCGCGGTGCGTGAACGCGAATGAGGCCTTCCAGTTCTTGTCGCTCTTATCCGTCAGCGCAAGCGTACCTTTGCCCGGATCAACCGCCGCTCCGTACTCCTTTCTGGAGGTGTCCATCAACTGGACGGACATGGACTGTGGGTTCTCGAAGATCAACCGCCGCCACGCCCGACCGTCGGTTACCGTCAGGGGTTGTGGCTTGTCGTCCAGGGAGTAGGACGCGATGTCCCAGATGCCGTAGAGAGCCGATTTCGGGGCTCCGGGGCCGTACTTGTGCCAGTCTTCGTAGATGTCGTTCAGGTTGTCCCCAATCATCCACAACCACAAAAAGACGATGACGCCCGACGCGATGCGCCGCGCGCGAAGGCTTGCGAACAAGGGCTCGCGTCGCGGTGCCTCAGTGGGTCGGCCGAGAATGAAGAAATCAACCAGACGACGATAGTCCGGTGAAAGCAGGAGCAGCGCAATCAGGACCAGGTGGAGCGAAAGCAGCTTCACCGGCACGTCGTAGGTCATGTTCAGCGCGAACACCATCGACATGTCCGCCAGTGAGACCAAAGCTCCCAGGGTAACGGTTCGTGGAAACATGAGCAGAATTGCGCCCAGCAGTTCAGCGCATCCAGCGAAGGTCTCGTAGGCGGGCGAGGCGCCAATCGAACCCCACAGAACGGCCATTGGAGAGAAGTTGCCAAAAGGCTCAACGAGCCAGACCAGGGGAGGGAAGCGCATCTGCAGCGGAAATGCCTTGATCAGGCCGTAGAGCAACATCTGACTGGCGAGAGAGAAGCGCAGAAACAGCCAGAACCATCGTTGCGCTCGATCGTAGCTGCGGGGTTTGCGATCGACGAGAGACCAGAACCCGGTGGCCACAACCGACACGATCAAAATGCAGAAGACCAGAACCCAGTCGTAGTGTTTGTCTCCGCTGCCGCTTCCCGAATAGACAAGCGGAGCTTGCATCCCGAAGACATGGGTGCCGACCCAGAAGACAGCGCGGCGTATCGGCCACACGGTGCCGAGATCCGGAATATCCACCTTGGGAATCGGAAAAATCGCATTGATGATCTGGCCGAGCAGGCAGAACAGACCGAAGTAGATCAGGCAGAACCGGAAGCCGATGCGGGAGAGAAGGGGCCAGGGTTGATTCGTCGCTCGGGACGTCACAATCTCTGCTGCGGTCGCCATGGCGTCTCCTGGTTTTTTCAGGATGGGAGAGCGGAATGGGGAATTTTACCGCGGATTGAGCGCGACGGGCGCCCTGGGAGCCCACCCGACGGCTTTCGCGCTAGGCTCCTCAATCGGTTCCATTTGTCGCAAGGGGGCCGGGACCTTAGAATCGGGGGAGAGCTTGGCGGCCCTGGCGTCGCCGTGCTCACAGGTGTCAATGAGCGAACAGCAATCAGGGAATCCAACACCGGCTCCAGCGGTATCGCCGGCCTGGGTCAGAATTGAGCGGGCTCGACATCCCCAACGGCCTTACCCCATGGACTTTATCGAGCGGATCTTTACCGATTTCAGCGAGATTCACGGGGATCGCGCCTTTGGCGACGACGAGGCCGTGGCCTGCGGCATGGCTCGCCTCGGAGATCAGGAAGTCCTGGTCATCGGGAACCGCAAGGGCGGCACCACCAAGGAACGGGTGCGGCGCAACTTCGGCATGCCCAACCCCGAGGGCTACCGCAAGGCTCTGCGTTGCATGCGCATCGCCGAGAAGTTCGGGCGGCCCATCATCAGCTTCATCGACCTGCCCGGCGCCTATCCCGGCCTGGGCGCCGAAGAGCGCGGTCAGGCCGAGGCAATCGCCCGCAACATCCTCGAGATGTCGCGGCTGCGGGTTCCCACCATCTCCGTCATCACCGGAGAAGGCGGCTCTGGCGGCGCGTTGGCCCTCGCGGTCAGCGACCGTGTACTGATCCTTGAAAACGCCCTCTACTTCGTCATCACGCCGGAATCCTGCGCTGCCATCATGTGGCGCGACGCCAACCAGAAGCAGCTCGCAGCCGAGGCCATGCGCATCGCCGCGCCCGAGGTGGCCAGGCTGGGGTGCGTCGATGAGATCATCCGCGAGCCCCAGGAGGGCGCGCATCTCGATCCCCCTGGCGCCGCCGAAACGCTGGCTGAAAGTCTTAAGCGGCATTTGACCGAATTGCAGGCCATGCCGCTGGACGAGATGATCGCGGCGCGCCAGGCGAAGTTCCGCAACATCGCCCAGTTCTATACGGAAGGTTAGGCGTTTGGCCGAGCGCGTCGTCACCCTCGTCCCGGCAATTGATCTCCGGGAATTCCGTTTCCCGTCCTCCCTCGCGGGGGCGCGATGAGCGCCGCGCCGGGGACCGCGTCGCCGCCGCGTCTCCACGACAGTCGGCTGCGCGCCTACGGACAATTTCTCGCCGCGCTCTTCTACTACTTCCTCGCCCGGGCGATCGCCCGCCGCGGAGCTATGGGCCTCGCCGCCGAGCAATGGCGTCCCCTGGTCGAACAGGCCCTGCTGGTGTTCCTGCTCCTGCTCGGTTTCGCGGGCGTGGGGTTCGCCCTCAACCGGCAGGAGCATCCAGTCTCCGCTCAGGGCCTGCCCCGCCGCGCAGGCTGGCCGCGCGAGCTGTTCATGGGCCTGGCCATCGGCTGGGCCGCTGCCCTGCTTTGCTTCCTGGTGCTCGCCATCGGCGGCGGGGTGGCCATCCGCCTCCAGCTGGGCGCCGCTGCCTGGGGCTGGCTCCTCGTCAACCTGGCCTTCTATGCGCTGTTGACCTTGGGGGAGGAAGTCGCCTTCCGCGGCTATGCCTTTCAGCGCTTTGCGCGTGCCGTCGGCGCGGCCGGCGCAGCCCTGGGCTTCTCGCTGCTCTACGCGTTTCTGCAGGCCATGCAGACCGGCACCACCCGCGCCAGCATCGCCGTCTCCTTTGTTCTGAATCTGCTGTTGTCAACCGCGTATCTGCGGACCCGCGCCCTCTGGGTGAGCTGGGGCGTCAACTTCGGATGGAAGGCGACCCGCGCCCTCCTCTTCGGATTGGCCGTCAGCGGAGACAACAGCCATTCACCTGTGGTTCAAGGCGACCCCATGGGACCCTTCTGGCTCACCGGCGGCGGCTTCGGCCTGGAGGGAAGCTGGCTGGCCTTCCTCGTTCTCCTCCTGGCCCTTGCCGTCGTCTACACCGCCACCCGTGACCTGGACTTTCAATACAACGCTCCGGAACTCATTCCGGGCGGCATCCCCGTGGACCTTGACGCCGCCATACGTCGTCAGCATGAATCCGCTATGGGAACCCAGGAGCCAGCCGCACCCTCTCTCGTGCAAATTGCGCCGTTACCGGCGCCCCTATCTGAAGTCAAACACTTGGGAGCCCAGGATCTGCCCGTGGAGCCTTCGTCGGAAACAGGCCAATCTCCGGAAAAACCCGCAATGACCCGGCCGGAATCAGGCAACGAAAGCATCCCCGAATGACTCCCAATACGTACCCCCGATGGGCCTGCTCGGCGACTCGACCGACCGGGTGAAACCGAATTTGACGTCGCCCCTTGCGCAGGCCTATCGTGTGCGCGATGCTGATGGGAACCAGGGGAGGGATCGGCCCCATGAAACAGGGACATTTGGGTGGTTCGGGTAGCGGTGCTGGGAGCCGGGTCCTCTATGCGGCTTGCGCGTTTCTGCTGGCGACAAGCGCTGCCGCGCAGATTACGGTCGACAAAGAGGGAAACATCAAGGGCAGCGGGATCTCCGCGCCGGTCGACCGGCGCTACGCCCAGATCGAACCCACCCACGTGAATCTCACGCGAAGCGTCCTCGACGCCAAGACGCGCCTGGAACTGGAGCGCCTCCTCCAGTCCGAGCAGGGATTCGCCATGCGGCCATTCCCCAAGGGCCATAAGGGCCTCACGCTCGAGGCCAACGGCAAGCTGGAGCCCGCCGGCGAACCCTACCTGAACATGGTCACCAGCCAGGGTATGAGCGCCAAGCCCGGCGATCGGGTCGTGCTCACTGACATCAAGTTCGACAAGAACAAGATCATCTTCATGCTCAACGGTGGTCCCGACGCCAAACACCGCTTCCTGCGTCACATCCAGCTCGGCACCGGCGCGCAGATGAATCCCGTCGTCCAGGATGACGGCCAGGAGCCGCAGGGCGCACGCCTTATCCTGGCCTTCAAGGATCAGATCCCCCAGCTGACGGCCTCGGACGTCAAGGCTCTCCTCGCTCCCCTGATCTCCTTCGACGTTAAGACCCCCATCCAGGCATTTACTGACACCCTGCCGCCCAAGCTCAAGGACGCCATACTGAACCACCAGGTCATGGTGGGCATGAGCACCGAAATGGTCCTCTTCGCTCTCGGGCCTCCACAGTCCAAGCAGCGCGAGATGGAAGGCCAGATGCCCTTCGAGGAGTGGATCTACGGCGCCCCGCCCAAGCCCGTGCAGTTTGTGCGCATTAACGGCAATCGCGTCATTCGCCTGGAGATCGCCAAGGTCGGCGTTGCCCCCGAGATCTTCACTAAAGATGAGGTGGAGGGGCTGATGCGCACCGACGGTTCGCCCCTAGCTCCGCCCCCCGAGCGCACCCGGACCGTCGCTCTCGGCGACAAAGCGCCCTACAATCCCGACACCCAAGCCGCCCCGGCTCCCCCCAGCTTGCGCAAGAATGGCGAGACGCTCCCGCAAGACGACCCCACGAACCGGCAGGCTCCTGGGGCCATGAAGCCCGTTCAATTTCCGACCCAGAAACCCGACGACCACCCCGATGCCTCGAAGCTGCCGCGCACCCCTGCCCCGGCGGATACTCAGGCTCCCGAGCCGGACGACGACGCCGACTCCGGCAAACCGGCCGCCAACGCGCCGTCCGCCAAGCCAAACTGATCTCTTCGCATCCGGTGGTCTCCAGGCAAAAGCTCCGGTTGAGGTAAACTGAACGGAGCGAGTCCCGCTCCCGCTTCGTTCCCAAAACGACACCGCTGAGCATCCAGACCGCGCCGTTGAAGCCGCGGCCATCCGGCCGCGTGAGCAGAGACAATCCCAAGAGGAGAAACACCAGCCCATGGCAAAGATTGCAAAAACAGGCGACCGCAAGAAAGTAATGGACACGACGAAGTCAACCGACTGTCCCAAGTGCAGCAAGCCCACGCGCATCGTCAAGCGCGTCAAGGACCGCGAACGCGGCGTCCCCGGCGGCGTCTACATCTCATGCTCCGCGTGCGACTTCTACGAAAAGCTTTAAGCAATACTTCAGTTTTGAAGTGAGCAAAGCCCGGCAATGTCGCCGGGCTTTTTGCTTGCGTCCGCGAGCAGAGCTCGCCTCGAATCTGCCCTAACTCCCGAGCCCTCAATCCGGTCCAATGAAGTACGTCATTGGAAGGGGCTCCATGAGGCGATCCTTCGTAGCTCTGGCTGTAGTGCTTTTACTTGCATCCTCAGCCGGCGCCCAATCACCCTCGCCCTCCGACCCGGTGCTGGTGCGGCGCCCGCCCCCCAGAGCCTCCAATCCACTCCAGCGCGATGGGGATATCCACCTCGACGTGACGGTCCACGACGCGCAGGACAAGCCGGTTCCGGGGCTGGAGCCCTGGGATTTTCACCTCACCGACAACGGAAAGCCTGCGAAGATCCTCTCCTTTCGTGGCTTCGACGGCGTGGTCGCCCGGCCGAATCCGCCGGTCGAGGTCATCCTCGTCATCGATGAAGTCAATCTGCCCTTCCAGCAGGTAGCCTTTGTTCGATCCGAACTCACCCAGTTCCTGCGCCAGAACGGCGGAAGGCTCCCGCAGCCCGTGACGCTCATGCAACTCACGGACAAAGGGGTTCGCGTGCGTCCCCGGCCAACCACGGACGGCAATGCCCTCGTGAATGTCCTCGACCAGATCAGTGGGCGAATCAGCTACATCAACCCGGCCATGGGCGGTGACGGCGCCTTGGAGCGCCTGCAGATCTCCGTCCGAGGAATGGCTGATATCGCGGAGAACGAGGCAGCCCGCCCCGGCCGCAAGCTGCTGGTCTGGATCGGCCCCGGCTGGCCCGTGCTGGAGAGCGCCCGCTTCCTGCGTCCCGACGACAAGAACCGCCGGCGCTACTTCGACGCCATCGTCGAACTCACCAACAAGCTCCGCGAAGCACGCATCACGGTCAACAGCGTCTCGGGTCTCTCCGGCGATCCCCGCAACGGCATGGCCTACCAGCGGTTTCTGGATGGCGTCCCCACCCCCGCCGAGGCCAGCGGCGGATACCTTGCCCTCAAGGTCCTGGTCACCCGGACGGGCGGCCGCATTCTCGGACCGGGCAACGACCTCGCCGAGCAGATCAACGCCTGCATCGCCGATGCCAACGCCTTCTACTCCATCTCCTTCAACCCGCCCGCGGAGGAACCCCTCGACACCTATCACGAACTGGCACTGCAACTCGACAAGGCCGGGCTGACCGCAAAGACCACCGCGGGATACTACTTCGACTCCCCGCAGAAATAGGCGGAGTTAAAGAACCCCGGCCATCTCCTCCAGAATCGCCTCAGCCGCCTTCGCCGGGTCCGGAGCCTGGGTGATCGGACGCCCGACAACCAGGTAGCTGGCTCCTTGCTGCAATGCCTCCGCGGGCGTAGCAATTCGTTTCTGATCGCCGACCTCGCCACCCGCCGGCCGAATGCCTGGAATCACCAACGTGCCCTCGGGACCGGTAAGCGCCCGTACCGCGGCAACCTCCTGCGGGGAACATACAAATCCGCGCAGCCCAGCCGCCAGTCCCATCCGCGCCAGAAACGCTACCTGTTCGGCAGGGGGGCGGTTCACCCCGATCGCTCCAAGCTGTCCCGCGTCCATGCTCGTGAGCACCGTCACCGCAAGCAGTTGCGGCGGGCGCGCCGCCCCCGCCAGCGCCTCCCGCGCGGCCGTAAGCATGGCCGGTCCGCCGGCGGCGTGCAAAGTCAGCATCTCCACCCCCAGCGACGCGGCCGAGCGCACCGCTCCAGCCACCGTATTGGGAATATCGTGCAGCTTGAGATCCAGAAAAATGCGGTGCCCGCGCCGCAAGATCGGCTCCAGAACCCCTGGTCCTCCCGCAACAAACAGCTCCAGGCCCACCTTGAACCAGGAGCACGTGTCATCGAGCCGGTCGAGGAGCACGGAAGCCGCGGACACATCGGGAACATCGAGCGCGACGATGAGGCGCTGGCGCGCGGCTTCCCGGGGGTCGGTGGCGGCAGAGTGACGCTGCGTCGCAGGGATTGGCATACTTGAATCGTAAGGCAAATCATCCTCCGCCTGCCGGATCCGGCGCGGTTTTGAGAATTGACGCATACATGGTGCAAAGCACACCCACTCCACGCGTCCCGCGGAGACGCTCTTGACGAACCGCAGCATCCCCCGATGCCTCGTGGCTCTCTGCGCTGCCAGTCTTCTGGTTTTCACTGCAGCCAGGCTGCGCGCGGACGACAAAAAGCCCACTCCCGCTGAAGTTCACACCAACGCGCTGAACCACGATCCCCTCGTCAAAGAGGCCTTCGAGCACTTTTACAATCTGGATTACCCCGCGGCCGTCGCGCAGCTCGAACGCCTCCGGCAAATGCATCCCGGCGATCCGCACGCAACTGCCCTGCTCCTCGAAGCGGAGGTCTTCCAGGAACTGTACCGTCTCGATCTCCTCGACACGACCTTTTACGCCAACGACGGTTTCCTCACCGGAAAGCACGCCGTTGTCGAAGACCCCGCCGCCCGCGACCGCATCTTCTCTCTCGCCGACGCGGCGGTGCACGAAGCCGATCTCCGGATTGCCAGGAATCCCCGCGATGTCGACGCGTTGTATGCCCGCGCCTGGGCCCGTGCCCTCCGCTGCGCCTACATGGCCATGGTCGAGCGCGGTTTCAGTGCGGGGTTCCGCCTCGCAACCAAAGCAAAAGAAGATGACGAAAAAGCTCTTGAGATCGACCCCGGCTACGTCGATGCCGAACTCGTTGTGGGCGTGTATCAGTACGTCGTCGGCGCGCTGCCTTTCCCTTTCAAGTTCATCATCGGCTTCGCGGGAATCAGCGGGTCAAAATCGAAAGGAATGACCCTGCTGCGCGACGTCGCCGAGCGCGGACCCACCGCCAGTGCCGAGGCGCGCACCGTCATCGCCCTCTTTCTCCGGCGGGAAGGGAAGTACAAGGACGCGATTCACGTGGTCCGTTCGCTTAAAGACCAATACCCGCACGACTATCTTTTTGCCCTCGAGGAAGCCAACCTGCGCAAGGACGACGGCCAGGGCATGGCTGCCGTCGATGCCTATCGCGAGATTGTGGCCAACGCTGCCAAACCCGGCTACTATGCATCCACCCGCCTCGAACTGGCCTACTTCGGACTTGCCGACGCCCTCCGCGGGCAGCGCCACTACGCCGAAGCCGCCGAAGCCTACGAAAAGACCGCCTTCACTCCCGGCGCCTCTCCCGAACTCAAGATCCGCTCGCTGCTGGCTGCCGGGCAGTGCCGCGATCTCAATCATCAGCGCGACCAGGCAGTGCGCGACTACCAGATGGCCATCGACACTGGGCCCAACACCTCGCGCGCCGACACCGCCCGCAAATATTTGAAAAATCCGTACCAGGGCTCATAATGCACCCAGGTGTCCATCGTTCCAAGCCTTGCTCGTGGAACCGGCCAGAGGCGTTCCACGTACTTCAGGAGTGAAATCGGAGGGTTTGACATGGCTCTCTTTTGTCAACGTTGTGGAACCCAACTGCCCGCCTCGGCGCGATTCTGCTCCAACTGTGGCGCCACCGTCACCGTGGGCGCCCCCATGGCCAGCCGCCCCCTGGTCCGTCCCATCGCCGGACGCATGATCGCCGGCGTCTGCATCGGTCTGGCCCAATCCAACGGGTGGGATGTCGCCATTGTTCGCATGATCGCGGTCATCGGCTTCTTCTTCTCCGGCGGCCTCGTCGCCGTGGCCTACCTCGCGGGCTGGATCGGCATCCCAGAGGAGACGATGCCGCTGCCCATGTATCCACCGCCTCCGCCACCTCCGCTATGACGGAAAGCTACATCTCGAGCGGAACTGTCTTGCGTTATACCGTGGCAGGCGTTGGCCTGCCCGTCGTGTTTCTCCACCCCACCCCCCTCGACCACGATTTCTGGCGACCCCTCGTCATTGAACTGAGCGGCGTGCGCGCCATCGTCCCCGATCTGCGCGGCCATGGCTCCTCCGAGATGGGCGCAGCCGTCAAAATCGGCGGCTTCGCCCGCGTTCCCGATGCTCCCGTCCTCACCATGAATCAGCTCTCCGTCGATCTCCTCGAGCTTCTCGATCTGCTCAGAATCGATACGGCCGTCTTTGTCGGCTGCTCCATCGGGGGCTACATGCTCTTCGAGCTGTGGCGTCAGGCTCCGCAACGGGTCAGGGGTATGGCATTCGTCTGCTCCAAGCCCCAGCCGGATACCGAAGCGGCTCTGAGCAAGCGCGTCGAGAACATCGCGCGGGTGCGCGCCGACGGGGTCGAAGGATTCTTCGATACCATGGCGCAGACGCTGATCGGCGCCACCGCCCGTTCCCAAAGGCCTCCGCTTGTCGCCGAAGTGCGGACCCGCATGACCATGAGGCCCGAGAATGTCGTTGCTGTCCAGGCCGGTCTCGCCACGCGCCCCGACTCGGTTTCCACCGTTCCCACCATCGAAGTCCCCGTGCTGGCAATCGCCGGGGGCGAGGATCCCGCCGTA
Source organism: Acidobacteria bacterium AB60 (assembly GCA_008682415.1). GTDB lineage: Bacteria > Acidobacteriota > Terriglobia > Terriglobales > Acidobacteriaceae > Telmatobacter. The sequence continues at coordinate 506,434 of VANK01000003.1, forward strand.
TCCGTCGAAGACATGAAAGCCTTCCGTCAGGCGCGCCGCTGCGAGTCTCACGTGATCCCCGACGCCGGTCACTTCGCCGCGTTCGAACAGCCGCAGAGAGTCGCGTCCATCCTCGGAAATTGGCTGGAACAGTTTCGTATCTGACGAATCTCATGCGTCCCAGGTCGGCTCTTGCTCTTCCTGTCAACCTCGTCTCATGCTGTAGGCTCAAATCAGTCCAGTACCCCAAGGGAACCTGATTTTGCCGAAAGCCTTCCAGTCCTCTTCGCGCCCGTTTCATCATCCCCAACCGCAGAGCCCCTTGCACTGCGGCGCTGTCTCTCTGGAGGAGTTGGCCCGCAATTTCGGGACTCCGCTCTACGTCTACTCCGCTGACCAGATCCTCGAACGGCTCGAGATGTTCACCCAGGCGCTCGCCGGCCGCGATGCCCTGGTCTGCTACGCCGTGAAGGCTAACTCGGCCCTCGCCATTCTCAAGTTGCTCGCTGCGCGCGGGGCTGGCTTCGACATCGTCTCAGGGGGCGAACTGGAACGCGTCCTCGCCGCCGCACCTGAGGCTGCGGATCGCGTCGTCTTCTCTGGGGTTGGTAAAACAGCCGCGGAGATCGATCGCGCCCTCGACGTCGGCATCCTGGAATTCAACGTCGAAAGCGAATCGGAACTGGAACTCCTCGCCGCGCGCGCCGCGAAGCGCAAGCGCAAGGCCCGCTTCGCGCTGCGCGTCAACCCCGACGTCTTCGCCGAAACCCATCCCTACATCTCCACCGGCCTGCGCGAACACAAGTTCGGCATTGATATTCGTCGCGCCGCATCGCTGTACGAAAGCGCCGCCCGCAATCGCTGGCTCGAGCCCCACGGCATCTCCGTGCACATTGGCTCCCAGATTCGTTCCGCCGACCCATTCGGCGCTGCCCTCGAACGCGTGTATAAGCTCGTGACCCAGCTTGCGCGCAAAGGCATTCTGATCCGCTCCATCGATGCCGGCGGTGGCCTCGGGATCGACTACCACGCCGGCAAATCCGATCCCGCCGCGCGTGTGCGCGACTATGCCGCGGCCGTTGACCGCGCCCTCGCCGGATTCGACGGCCAACTGCTCCTCGAACCCGGACGCTTCCTCGTCGCCCAGGCTGGCGCCCTCGTCACTCGCGTTCTCATCGTCAAGCAGAACGGCCGCAAAACCTTCGTGATTACCGACGCGGCGATGAACGATCTCATCCGCCCCGCCCTCTACCAGGCCCATCACGAGATCGTTCCCGTCCAGCCCCGCACCGGCCGCGCCCGTGCCGTCGATGTCGTCGGCCCAGTCTGCGAGTCCGGCGACTTCTTCGCCCGCGATCGAAAGCTGCCCCCGGTGCAGCCCGGAGACCTCGTCGCCCTGCTCGATGCCGGCGCCTACGGCATGGCCCAGTCCTCCAACTACAACACCCGCGTCCGCCCAGCCGAGGTGCTGGTCGAAGGCCGCAACGCCCGTCTCATCCGCCGCCGCGAAACCATCGCCGACCTGCTCGCCCCCGAGATGGTGTAGGCCCGGCTCCGGAGCGGCGTTATGTTGGAACAGCAATGGATGAGCGCATCACAATCGAACCGGGCAAACGCTCCGGGCAGCCGTGCATCCGCGGTCTCCGCATCACCGTCTGGGATGTCCTCGGTTGGTTAGCCGCGGGAAAGAATCAGGAAGAGATTCTTGCGGACTACCCGGAACTCGAGCCCGCTGACTTTCCGGCGGTGTTTGATTGTGCTTCGCGCGTTGGGCGCCGCGTCGCGTTAGACACGATTTGAGCGGAGAATTCTGAACAGATGATCGGCCCCGTAGGCAGCCCATCTCCCGGCACTCCAATAGCGTGGCATTTCTGATGATGTTTGCGGCCGCAGGCCTTCGCTTGACTCTCTACAAGCGGATGCGCAAACTGGCGGCGATTGGATGCTCGATTGGCTCGCGCATGCCATCGTTACAGCTGCTGCGCTCCTAGTTGTCGCGGCCATCCTATGGACGGGTTCTACACACCATGGATAGCCGGCCCAAATGGGTTTCCTCTATTCGCATTTCCCAATCGTACTCATCGCACAAATTCATAGCGTGAAACCTGCCATCTTCCCCATCCGTCCCTGTATTGTTATCACCCGGAGGAGTTTGGCATGCGTTCTCGTACTCAGGCATGGTGTGCCTTGACGGCAGGCATCGCGCTCGCGGTTCCCGTCATGGCGCGGGCAGCCGATCCGCTCACCGTCAAAACCGAGCAGGGCAAGGTTCACGGCAAAACGATCAATGATGGCAAGGTGCGGGCCTGGATGGGCCTCCCCTATGCCGCGCCGCCCGTCGGCGACCTGCGCTGGAAGGCTCCGCAGCCCGCCGCCAAGTGGAGCGGCGATCGCGATGCCACCATCTACGGCGCGCACTGCGCCCAGAATCCCGTCTTCCAGGACATGATCTTTCAGGACAAGGGCAGCAACGAAGACTGCCTCTTCCTGAATGTCTATGCCCCCGCAACCGCAGACAGCAAGGCAAAGTTGCCGGTCATGTTCTGGATCCATGGCGGCGGCTTCTCCGGTGGTGGCAGCAATGAGCCGCGTCACAACGGCGACTTCCTGCCGCTCAAAGGCGTCGTCCTCGTGACAATCAACTACCGCCTCGGCGTCTTCGGATTTCTCGCCACCGCCGACCTCGCTAAAGAGGCCGATGGCGCAGCAGGGAACTACGGCCTGATGGACATGGTCGCCGCTCTCAAATGGGTGAAGGCCAACATCAAGGAGTTCGGCGGCGACCCCGACAACGTCACCATCTTCGGGGAGAGCGCAGGCTCCTTCGCGGTCAGCACCCTCATGGCGTCGCCCATGGCCAAGGGCCTCTTCCACAAGGCCATCGGCGAAAGCGGCGCCGCCCTCGGCCGCGGACCTATGCCCTACCAGACTCTCGCCGAACGCGAGGTCAAGGACGCCGAATGGGTCTCGACCCTCAACGTCAAGTCCCTGGCCGAACTGCGCGCTCTGCCCACCCAGACCATACTCGACGCCGCCAGGAAGCCCGGCGCAGGCTTTCCGCCGGACGTGGACGGCAAGCTCCTCACCGAACCTGTCCCCGACACCTACGCCGCCGGCAAGCAGGCCCACGTGCCCTTGCTCGCCGGGTGGAACGCCGACGAAGGCAGCTTCTTCGCCATGCGCGGCATGACCGTCGATCAGTGGAAGGACCAGGCCAAAAAGATGTTTCCGGATCGCACCGAAGAGTTCTTGAAACTCTATGCCGGCGATACCGACGCCCAAGCCTTGCGCAGCGCCATCGACTACGGCAGCGACGCCTTCATCGCCTTCGGCACGTGGACCTGGCTAGAAGAGCATCGCAAAACCGGCGATTCCCCCGTCTACCGCTATCACTTCGAACTCGCCGCCACGCCCAGCAAGTTCCACCCCGGAACCTATGCCTTCCACTCCGACGACATCGAGTACGTCTTTGGCACCCTCGATACCCGCCCCGAGTGGAAAGTGAGCCCCGAAGACCGCACCCTCAGCGACCAGATGATGACCTACTGGTCCAACTTCGCCAAAACCGGCGATCCCAATGGCTCCGGCGTACCTGCCTGGCCCAAGTACAACGAGGAGGGATACCCCCTCATCCACCTGAACTCGCCCGTCACCTCCGGTCCCGACGCGCTGCGGACCCGCTATCTCTTCCTGCAGCAGGGAATGCCTCCGTTGCACTTCCAGTAACGCCGCAAATGCCCCAAATGCAGATCGGGCCGCCTCTCTGGCGGCCCGATCTGTTCATCCCTGTACTGTCTGAATCCACACCGCCTCAGCGGTTCGCGCCGACCGCTCCTCCGTTCGGCGTCGCCACCCCGGAAGCCGCGGCAAACCCCGCCGTCTGACTGGCCGGAATCCTCGCACCGGCCGCCGCCGCCGGAGCATACGAAGAATCCTTCGCGTTCAACGCGTTCGAATAATCAGGGCCCAGGCCAAGTGACTTCAGTGCGCGCGAATCGGGCAGCAGCTTGGTTTGCCAGCCATGATCCGCCTGGTACTTCTGCATCGCCGCCTGCGTACTGGGATCCCACTCGCCCGTGGCCTCGCCGCTCAGGTAGTGCTCCCGAATTAAAGCCTGCTGAATCTGCGTCGCGCGGGTCGAGTCAATCCCTTGTTGTCCGCGCAGCTTATGGCTCTTCGCCTTGACCTTCGTCCCCGCTTTGTGGCCGGTGCGGGAATGGCTGCTGGTCACCGGCTTATGCGCGCGGGTTGTCGCAAACACCGGCGCTGCGACCATCGCCGCTGCCACCATCAGCCCCACGCCGCGTCGAAAATGAAGAAAATTGCTCAGGAATAGCCGTAGGCTTCCGCGAGAGCTCAACACGATAGCATGTCCTCCCCAGGCAAGAGCATTTAATTTAGCGATGAAGTGCCAAGATTCTAACCTTCTTTTTCACACCTTGACCAGCTAAATCAAATCACTGTTTGCTCTGGTTGATTAACATGATGAGGGCACACAGGTTACACTCCCGTGCGCCCCATCACCAAAGTTACTGCAGCGTCCCGCCCAGGTAGTTGATCCCGTCGTTGGGACGGCGCGGATCCACCACCTCAAACACCACGTCATCCCCCGTCTTCAACTTGCTTACGACGGCGTTGAACTGATCGCGGTTGCCTGTAGGCTGACGATTCACCCGGATAATCACCAGACCCGGCTCCAGGCTGGTCAGATCCGCAAACGATCCGGCCCGCACCGATTGCACCACCACGCCCGGATGATGGATCTTCGCCACCATGTCCTGGGGCGCATCCCGCACCACCATCCCAAGCTTGCTCTCCCCGGCGTTGCTGCCCTCTTCGGGAGTGGGGTTGGCCTGTTGCAATGCCATGTCCGAGAAGACCTTATCGCGATCCCCGATGGTCACCGTGGCGTCCGTCGGCTTCCCGTCCCGCATGAACCCGAGCCGGATCGACGAGCCCGGCCGGCGGCTTGCGATCTCGTTGACCAGGTCGTCGCCATCCTTGATCTGCCGGCCGTCGATGGTCGTAATAATGTCGCCCGGCTTGATGCCAGCCTTGTCCGCCGGCCCGCCCGATTGCACCGAGTTCACCAGGACGCCGTTCTTGAACCCGTACACGCGGTTCACCGCGCCCGACAAGCCCGGACGGAACTGGATGCCGATCGACCCGCGCACCACCTTGTGGCTGGGGCTGATCAGGTCGTTATAGACCTCCACCACCGTGTTCGCCGGCATGGCGAATCCGATGCCCTGGTACCCGGCCGACTGGGTATAAATCGCCGTGTTGACCCCGATCACCTCGCCGTTCATGTTCAGCAGCGGACCGCCCGAATTGCCCGGGTTGATCGCCGCATCCGTCTGGATAAAGTGCTGGAACTGGCCGCTCGCCCCCGGCTCAATCGTCCGGTTCTTGGCCGAGATAATACCCGCCGTCACCGTCTGCGCCAGGGCGAACGGGCTCCCGATCGCCTCCACCCAGTCGCCCACCTGCGTGCTGTCGCTGTTGCCCAGCTTCACCGTCGGCAGTGCGGTGTTGGCTTCGATCTTGATCACCGCCAGATCCGTCGCCTTGTCCACACCGATCACGCGCGCCGGCCGTCCCAGGTCCTGCGAATCCGGGTCCGTCGACAGCTTCACATAGATCTTGTCGGCCTTGTCGATCACGTGATTATTCGTGATGATGTAGCCCTTCGCATCCACAATGAAGCCCGATCCCAGCGACTCCCGTACCTGTCCGCCGCCGTCTTCGCCATCACCCCCGCCCTGGTCCGGGCCCTGCCCGCCAAAGAAGCGATTGAAGAAGTCCTGGAAGTTCCCCTGCCCATCCTGATCGTCATCCCCGCCGCCGCCGCCGTTATCCCCATCCGGATTCTGCGGGTGCGGATTGCGCGCATGCGGATTGCGGTTATTCCGGTTCATCGATTGCTTGGGCAGCGTCTGCGTGTTGATGTTCACCACCGCAGGGCCCACTTCCTTCGCGATCTTTACAAACTCATTGGGCGCTACAGGGGAGTTGGCCACCTTCAGCGGCGTCGCGTCCGTGCTCTCGTTCTGCTTCTCCTGCCCGCGCACTCCGTGTGCCGCAAACGACCCGCCGACCACGGCGATCGAAAGCGTGCCGAGAAGTACAAACGTCGATGTCAGACGGCGCGTGCGCAACCGTTCGAAGAGCGATCTCATGAATCCAAAACCTCGTCAGTTCACCAGCCGTCGCGGCTGGAGCTTTCACTGTGCTAACTACCAGTATAGACAGCCGGAAACCGGCTGAATTCCCTTGGAACTAGGATCCAGGGCGGTCGAGTGACCAACAGCACTCCCTGGGGATCTGCTCCCCACGCGTATAGACGTAGATGCGGGGTATAAGTTCCGCGTTCGCAGCAAGGAACGACCCGCCGCGCCTCCGTGCTAACATCCGGCATGACCAGCCGGTTTCCCCTGCACTTTGCCTTTATCTGCGGATTTCTCTGCGCCCGAATGCCCCTCGCCGCGCAAAACGGGGCTCAGACCCCGCCCTCCGGCACCCCCAGCATTCTCGATCGCCTCAATGCCCGCCTGGGTGGCGGACCCGGCGTCTGGACCCCCGAGCAGATTGCCACCATGCAGAAGTTGCGCGACGCCGCCATGCGCGATGACTACGCCCTTCGGGAACTTCGCCATCTCACAGACAACATCGGCCCCCGCCTCTCCGGCTCTCCCCAGGCCCAGCAGGCCGTCGACTGGGTTGCCGCCGAAATGCGCGCCCTCGGTGCCAAAGTAACCCTGGAAAAAGCCACCGTCCCCCACTGGGTCCGCGGCGCGGAGACCGGGGAAGTCGTCTCCTGGCCCGGCCAGGCCCCCGGCACCACCCAGAAGGTCGTCCTCACCGCCCTCGGCGGCAGCGTCGCCACCCCGCCCGACGGCATCACCGCCGACGTCGTCTCCGTCGACGACTTCCAGGCCCTCCGCGCCCTCCCCGCGGGCACCGTCAAAGGCAAGATCCTCCTCTTCAACCATCCCTTCGACAAGGAACTCGCCGCCGTCGGCAACGGCGGCGGCGCCTACGGCAATGACGTCGTCTATCGCGGTATTGGCCCCTCCGCCGCCGCTGCGGTTGGCGCCGTCGCCGTCCTCGTCCGCTCCGTCGGAGGAGCCGACTACCGCCTCCCCCACACCGGGCTCACCGTCTACCCGGAAGGCGTCTCCAAGATTCCCGCCGCCGCAGTCACCGCCGAAGACGCCATGATGCTGGCCAACCTCTGCAGCCAGGGACCCGTCCGGCTGCACCTCACCCTCACTCCCAAATCCCTCCCGCCCGCCCAGAGCTACAACGTCATCGCCGACTGGCCCGGCACTGAGCACCCCGAGCAGGTTGTCATCGTCTCCGGCCACCTCGACTCCTGGGACCTCGGCACCGGCGCCATCGACGACGGCGCCGGCATCGTCGTCTCCATGCAGGCCATCCACCTCCTCCACGACCTCGGCATCAAGCCCCGCCGCACCGTCCGCTTCGTCGCCTGGATGAGCGAGGAAGAAGGCTCCGAAGGCGCAGTCGCCTACGTGGCCGACTACAAAGGTGAGATCCCCAACCACATCGGAGCCATTGAGAGCGATCTCGGCGCCGGCCATCCCACGGGCATCTACTACGCCGGCAAGGCCGCCCTCGGCGACTGGCTCCGCCCTGTCTCCCAGATCCTCGACGCCATCGGCGCGCCCGTCCTCGAAGCCTCTCCCGCCACCGGCGAAGACATCTCCGGCCTTACCGAAGCCGGCGTCCCCAGCTTCGCCCCCATCCAGGACAGCCGCTTCTACTTCAACTACCACCACACTTCCGCCGACACCTTCGACAAGGTCGATCCCAAAAACCTCAGCGAGAACGCCGCCATCATGACCGTCCTCGCCTACGCCCTCGCCGACTCCCCCGAACCCGCCGCCCGGTAAATGCAGTGAACAGTGAACAGTGAACAGTGAATAATGGCCAGTGCTCAGAGACCAGTACTGAGAGATCAGAGACTGGCGATCGCACTTTGACCCGATCGCTGATCTCCTTCACCTCTTTACCATTTCACTGCTTCACTCCTTCACTCACTCTCTGACCACCAACCACTCATCTTTGATCACTGCTCTCTGCTGTCCCGGTCGCATTTTCTGATCACTGACCACTGATCACTGACCACTGTGTTGTAAACTTCCGCTCGATGACAAAACCACACCTTCCCCAACTTCTTGCCCTTGCAGTCCTGTCGTCCGCCGCAATCGCCGTTCAGGCCCAGCAGCCCGCCGCCCCCTCCGATCAGCCCAAACCCAAGCCCGAAGAGACTGAAGTCTGGCAGCCCGTCCCCCCCGTTGTCACCCCCGGCAATCCCCTCGGCGCGCCGCCCTCTGACGCCATCGTCCTCTTCGACGGCAAGAACCTCGACGAGTGGGTCACCGTCAAAGACAAGTCCCCCGCGCAGTGGAACGTCCACGACGGCGTGATGACCGTCAACAAATCCGGCGGCAACATCGAAACCAAGCGCGGCTTCAAGGACTACCAACTCCACGTCGAATACAAGATCCCCGAGAGCATCACCGGCTCCGGCCAAGCCCGCGGCAACAGTGGTGTCTTCCTCGCGTCCACCGGCCCCGGCGACGACGGCTACGAACTCCAGGTCCTCGACAACTACAACAACGCCACCTACGTGAACGGTATGGCCGGCAGCCTCTACAAACAGGCCATCCCCCTGGCCAACGCCTGCCGCAAGCCCGGCGAGTGGAACGTGTATGACGTGGTCTGGACCGCCCCCACCTTCAACGAAGACGGCAGCGTTAAGACGCCCGCCTACGCAACTGTCTTCTTCAACGGCATCATCGTCGAAAATCACTTCGAACTGAAGGGCCAGACCCTCTACATCGGCAAGCCCTTCTATAAGAGGTACGACAAAGCCCCCATCAAGCTGCAGGCCCACGGCGACAAAAGCGAGCCCATCAGCTTCCGCAACATCTGGGTGAGGGAACTGCCATAAGGATGTACCCGGGAACCGCGCGGGCCCGCCGGACCCCGTTCTCCCGAAGAGATGTCATCCCGTAGCGCAGCGAAGGGATCTGCAGTTGCCTTTCACTAAGCAAACTCGCCACAATCGGTTGCCCCATGCCTCCCGTTGTTGGAGACGTGAGATGCCCACGAAACTCGATGCCACCAATGTACTGTCATCCCGTAGCGCGGCGGAAGGGATCCGGTTGTTCTTCGTCAATTCTGGAACTCACTCACCCGGTCGTCCCTAACGAGCAAACATGCGTACTCACTTCTTGGCGGACTTGAAGATTGATGGGCAGGCAGAGACTCTGGCTCAGTATCCGGAGTTCGACTTTTACAAACTCGGAAGAGTCACTACCCTAAGGATAGAATCACCGCATGTCGATTCGGACTCGCGCCTAACTCTCGAAGCTCAATACGGTGTTTCGAGTAAGGTCGAGCCCCGAATTGTGACGCTCTGTTTTTCCAATGTCCGTTATGCGCGCCTGCCGACGTTCGCTCCATTCTTCTTCCTCAACGAGCTCGAAATTGAAGACGTTCGAGAGAGCCAACTCGAGAGGATTTGTTTTCAGGCGAGATGCTACGGTCAGTCAGACTTCGAAGTACACTGTGGCTCGATTTCGATTCAATCGTCCGCTCGATGAGAGGCGTGCATTAAATTGAATTCCAGATCAGAAGTCGTTTCATGAATCTCTCCGTCTTTTGCGGTGTCAGCGTCGACGGCTTCCTCGCCCGCCCCAACGGCGCCCTCGACTTCCTCGACGCGGGCGGCAACGAACCCCACGGCTTCGAGGAATTCTTCGCCAGCACCGACGTGATGGTCATCGGCCGCAAAACCTATGAAGTCGTCCTCGGCTTCGGCGGCTGGGCCTACGGCAAAAAGCCCGTCGTCGTCCTCAGCTCTCAACCGCTCGACTTCTCCGCGATCCAAGGCAGCGCCACCGTTGAACAGATGTCCGGTGACCCCGCCTCCATCGTCCAGCAACTCAGTGCCCGTGGCTTCCAGCACGCCTACATCGACGGCGGCATCACCATCCAGCGCTTCCTCGCTGCCGGACTCATCCATCGCCTCATCGTCACCCGCGTCCCCATCCTCATCGGGCAAGGCATCCCGCTCTTCGGCGCTCTCCCCCACGACGTCAAGCTCAACCACATCGCCACCCGCACCTACAGCGGCGGCCTCGTCCAATCCGAATACGAAATCGGCTCTTAGCGGAGCCAGACTCTCCACGACCACGGGTGCCCCATGTCTCCTGCTGTTGGAGACATGGGATACCACGAACCCGACCCAGCCATCGCAGCTCCTGCACGACCGAGGTTGCCCCAACTCTTCTCTGCGATCGCTCGCGAATTGCCACGAACACCGCCAGCACCGCTCCCTCCGCCAGCCCCGCTCCCGCCGTGCTCCCCATCACCAATCCCCTTGACACCCCCGGAGTACACTGTCTAAGGCGTCGAGACCGGCCACCGGCCTGCACCACCGGCGCCCCATTTCCGGGAGACTTCCCGACGCGATCCCGTTCCGGACGCGAACACTTTTTTTGAGGAGAGGTTCTGATGCGAGTTGCTCTACTGACCGGAGGCGGCGATTGCCCCGGATTGAATGCGGTCATCTATGCCGCCGTGCGCAAGGGTATCAACCACTACGGCGACGAATTCCTCGGCTTCCTCGACGGCTGGCGCGGCGTCCTCGACAACAAGTTCATCCCGCTCACCCTCGAAAACACCGACGGCATTCAGCTCAAGGGCGGCACCATCCTCCACTCCTCCCGCACCAACGTCAAAAAGATCCCCGGCGGCCTCGAAAAGGTCCAGGAGGTCCTCAAGCAGAATCAGATCGACGCCCTCATCTCCCTCGGCGGCGACGACACCAACTCCGTCACCCTCTACCTCGCCGAGCACGGCGTCCACGCCATCGGCGTTCCCAAAACCATCGATAACGACATCAACGGTACCGATGCCACCTTTGGCTACGACACCGCCGTCATGATCGCCACCGAGGCCGTCGACCGCATCCACACCACCGCCGACTCCCATAACCGCGTCATCGTCGTTGAAGTCATGGGCCGCGACGCCGGCTGGATCGCCATGGCCGCGGGCATCGCAGGCGGCGCCCACGTTACACTCGTCCCCGAAAAACCCATCGACCTCGACCACACCTGCAAGCTCCTCAAGTACAACTACGACCACGGCAAGCGCTACGGCGTGGTCGTCGTCGCCGAGGGCTGCCATCTCCCCGAGGGCGGCCAGGTCACCGGCTCCGGCGAAGTCGACTCCTTCGGCCACGCCCGCCTCTCCGGCATCGGCGAAGCCCTCGCCAAGCTCATCGAAAAGCAAACCGGCTTTGAGACCCGCAGCGTCAATCTCGGCCACACGCAGCGCGGCGGCGTCCCCACTGCCTATGACCGCCTCCTCGGCCAGCGCTACGGCCTCCACGCCATCGACATGGTCCACGAAGGCAAGTGGGGCCGCATCGCCGTCCTCAAGGGCACTGACATCACCGACATCCCCATCAAGGACGCCATCTCCACCAACCGCCGCCTCGATCAGCGCTTCTTCGACGTCATCTCCGGCCTCGAAGCCAAGGTGTAGAAACAGCATTCCCCTTCAGCCACCCAGGGGACGCGCTCAGCGCGTCCCCTTCGCGCTCGGGACTCCCATGCCCCTCCGCATTCTGCTTGTCGCCCATGGATTCGTGACTCTGGCAGCCGCTCTCGTTCTCGCTGTTGCGCCGGGATTCATCCCTCACGTTGTCGGCATTCAACTCCCGCCCCAGGCCTATCTGGTGGCTTATCTGCTCGCGGGCGCCGAGTTTGGATTTGCGGCGTTATCCTTCGGGGCCAGCCGCCTCACCGATCCTCAGGCGCTCCGCGTCATTGTCTGGAGCTGCCTCGCCTTCCACGGCGCATCCGCCGTGCTCGAGCTCTACGCCTACACCCAAGGCATCGGCGCCGCCATCCTCGGCAACGTCGCCGCCCGCATCGCCATCATCCTCGTCTTCGCCTTTGTCTCCAGATCGTCAGTGCTCCCCCGTCTCAGCTAGCGTCGAGCAGCTCCGTGCTCTCGCGCCAATCCATGCCACAGGGCTTGTCTCGCCTATTCAGGAACACCGCTTGCGTTGAGTGATTTCGACGGTTTGCGAACCATTACCCCGTGATTGGGAGCAGAGCTCTTCGGCTCGTCCACCCGAGAACGCAGCGCGCCCTTTGTGTCGATCTGTCCTTCCGCTCGACGATTTCCCGGCGATCATCGCCATATCCGAAATGAAGTAAGCGGAAAGGTACACAATTTGCTCAGGGAGTAGTGGAAGATGAACGGCCGGCTAGCGCCGGAACTTCCTGCGACGAGCGAACATGGGCGCGTCTTGGAAGGGTTGCTAATTACGTTACTGAGCATGGCGTCGAGACAGAGTCGCGTTTTAACAGTTTGCTTTTCCCTGAGATGCCGCCATTGTTCCATCTGCCTTGACAGCGGTCCACCGTCTCGGAGTGCCCCCGCCGCTTCCGAATGAGAAGCCGATGGAGTCGAAAAGACCCCTCGGCCGAAAACCAATCAGCCTGGAGCATTGGGCCAGGGAAAACGCTCACCACTTTCCGGAATGAACGCAGACGTCGTGAATCGGACCGACCAAAGGCGAGGACTTGCCTGAGCACTGCAGGCTCACTGCTCGCCGTCCGGCAGATACAGATCCAGCGATTGACGAGGCCTCTTCTTCGGCGCCCTTGACACAAAGAGGGATTGATGTTCGCATTGCCTATGTCCTCATACTCATTTCATGCGATCTGGCCGCCCAGGTTCTGAACCCAGTCCAGGCCTAACGGTTCCGCTCCGCACTGAGCTGACGATCTGAGCAGTCGTTGAGAAAGAGCGTTGGGTAACCTGCCGTGAACCTTTCTGATTTTTCCCTGCAGTTAGCGTCGGATCGTTGTCCCTCGTGTCGGAACAAATCTCCGAAGCCTGCGATCGCCAAGCGAGTCGGAAGCACGGCGGTCGTTCTCTGGGCCGCCTTTTGTTTGGGTTCAAGCACACGATTGGGCGCCTCGCCCCTCAACCTGACCGTAACCACTCTAGCCGACTCGCTGAGCTCATGCACCGGAACCGGCTCCAGCCTTAACTGCCCAACCCTTCGCACCGCCATCGAGCAAGCCAATACCGCTTCGGGAAGCACGATTCAATTCCAGCAGGGCCTCACGGGCACTATCTATTTGACCAGCGCGCTGCCGACGATCACCCAGGACATGACGGTTACAGGGCCGGGTGCCAACACATTAAGCATCTCCGGCGGCCTGGTTTATGAGATCTTGACTGTCGCATCCGGGACAGTGTCTATCTCCGGCCTGACATTCGCCAACGGCAATGGACCAAGCGGCGGCGCGATCTTCAATGCGGGGACGTTGACAATCGAGAACAGCGCCTTTTCTGGCAACTACTCAGCCCACGGCGGGGCGATTGACACCTATGGCGTGACCACGATAACCAACACCACGTTCGACGGGAACTCGGGCTATCTAGGTGGAGGCGCAATCTACAGCTCCGCCCCGCTGACGGTAATCAGCAGCACCTTCTCCGGGAACTCCGCCATTCCCGCCGGTCTTGGGTTCGGCGGGGGCGCCATCGACAGTGTCAGCACCCTCTCAGTGAGCGACAGCACCTTCTCCGGAAACTCCACCGGAGTATTGGGCGGCGCCATCGCCAGCGGGGGGTCCCCCGTGACCATAAACAATAACATCTTCGTCGGAAACACTCTCACGAGCACTGTCTCGACATTGGGATCCTCGATCTTTAGCAGCCAGGGCAACGCCGACCGAAACCTCTATTATCAAAACGTCAACGGGAGCGGCGCGGAGTATGACTGCAATGCCTGCGCGACCAACACAAACGCGATTACAGGCAAGAACCCGAATCTCTTCCCCCTTGGATATTACGGAGGGCCAACGCAGACCATGCTGCCTCAGCCCGGGAGCCCAGCCATCTGCGCAGGCAGCATTTCGGACGTTCCGAGCGGCGTGATCACCGATCAGCGCGGATATGCTCTGGCGAGCACCAATTGCAGCAACGGGGACGTCGACATAGGAGCCGTGCAGAGTAACTACATCCAGGTAACAAACACGAGTGATTCCGGTGCGGGGTCATTGCGGGCAGCCATGGCGGCGGCTGACGCGACGACCTATGGCGGAGACATCAACATCGGAAGCGGCGTTGCGGGGACAATTTCGCTGGCCAGCCCCCTTCCGGGCATCAACCGAAGCATGGCGATCGTGGGTCCGGGCGCAGGCGCGCTCACCATTTCCGGAGAAGGTTCGTATCAAATATTCTCCAACAGTGCATCGGACCTGTTCCTTACGGGAATGACGCTCGCCAACGGAAATTCAAGTTCCACGCCACACGGTGGGGGTGCTGTCTACAACGGATGGATCCTGACCGCAAGCGCGGTCGACTTCTCCGGAAATCTCGGGAACACGAACAGCGGCGGCGGAGCAGGCGGAGCGATCGACAATAATGGCTTGCTCGCGATCACGAACTGCACCTTCTCCGCAAATTCGTCTATCGGTGCGGGAGCCATTCAGACTTACGGAATCGCCACGGTAACGAGCAGTCTCTTCACGGCAAACATCGGTGTCTACGCTGGCGGCGCCATCGTCAATGGCGGTGCCACGACCGTGATCAACAGCACGTTCACTGGAAACTCCGCTCCCAGTTCCGGTGGCGGTTCTGGTGGCGGCGCCATCGAGTCTTTCGGCCAGAGCGTGGTAGTCACGAACAGTACCTTCTCGGGAAATTCCACCAGCGGCTGGGGCGGTGCGATATGGAACTTCAACGGGTCTACACTGACCGCGAACAACAACATCTTCATCGGCAATACCAGCACCAATACCAACAGCAATCTAGGCGCCGCGATCGCAGCTACCGGCGGGGCCAATGCCAGCTACAACCTCTACTACCAGAATTTCGACGCCGGCACCACGGAAGACGACTGCAACGGATGCACTGGCAACACGAACGCGATCACTGCGAGTGACCCCCTTCTGGAGCCTCTTGGCAACTTCGGGGGGCCTACGCAAACCATGCTGCCAAAGCCAGGCAGTCCCGCCATCTGCGCGGGCACAACGGGATTGGTTCCCTCAGATGTGAGCACCGACCAGCGGGGATTCAGCCGCACCACGAATTACAACGGATCAGTCTGCGTCGATCTTGGTGCCGTACAGACCGATTACACAGTTGCAGCTTTCTCAAATTCCAGTTACAGCGCTCTCGTCGGGCAGGTCGTCACGCCGCCGGTGCTCGTGACCGTCACCGAAAATGGCCAAAATGTGGGCGGCGTTCCCCTTACGCTCGGGTACAGCGGAACGGGCTCACCCACCGGTCTGGGGCCAGTGTCGACCATCGCCGGAGTCGGGGCAAGCTTCAATGTGACTTCACTCTCGGTTGCCCACGGAACCTTGTCCGTCAACCTGCCGATTACGGCATCGGGCAATCCCGTGCAGCCCGCCGCCCTCTCCGCCTCCGCAACGGTGGACTTCCACGGGCCCTCGCAGACGATTACATTTGTCACGGCCTCCCCAATCACTTACGGAAGTGCGCCCGTCATCCTCTCGGCCACCGGCGGCGCCTCTGGCAACCCGGTGACTTTCAGCCTCGACCTGGCCAGCACCAAAGGCGCCGCTGTGCTCAACGGCAACAAATTGACCATCACGGGCGCGGGCTCGGTCGTGATTGACGCTAACCAGGCCGCTGGTGGAGTGTACCCGGCAGCTCCCCAGGTACAACAAACCATTGTGGTCAACCCTGCCATACTGACCATCACAGCCTCCAGTCCCACCGTGGTCTACAGTGCCCCTGTACCCGCCATCACGCCCGTCTTCGGCGCGTTCGTTGATGGAGAGAGCAGTGCTGTGTTGACGAATCAGCCAACCTGTGGAACCACGTACACCACGACGAGCCCGGTTGGCTCTTCACCGTCGACGAGCTGCTCAGGAGCTGCAGCGGCCAACTACGCTTTCGCGTATGTCCCCGGCTCGGTAACCATTCTCGCGCCACCTTCGTTTGTCATCACCAGCGGCGGTGCTTCCATCAGCATTGCGCCTGGCGCGACAACCGGCAACACGGTCGCCATTTCGGTGACCCCGTCGAATGGATTCACAGGACCGGTAAACCTGACATGCTCGATGAGCCCTGTCGCTGCAAACGACCCTGCAACATGCAGCCTCTCGCCCTCTTCCGTCACCATCACCGGCTCAGGATCCCAAAACGCGACATTGGCGATCTCAACCACGGCGCCCACCGCAGCCGCAAAGCACCCGAAGAGCCTGCTCTGGCCCTCGGCTGGCGCAGTGCTGGCTGCGGTGCTCATGATTGGGGTGCCACGTCGACCCCGTGGATGGGCCACGACGTTAGGAGTGCTGGCGCTCTTGATCGCAGGTTGCACGATTGGATGTGGGGGTGGGGGCGGCGGCGGGGGGAACGGCGGTGGGAATCCCGGGACCACCGCGGGGACGTATAAAGTGACAGTAACGGGCACGTCCGGCGGCCTTACCAGCACCTCCGGAACAATCACAGTCACCGTACAGTGAGCCATCCTTCCTTGCCCGAAGGCCATTCCTGCCTTTTCTGGGTCCGGATGGCATCGCCTCTAGTCTTCGCCGCGTCTTTCAGACCGGCGCTCAACCCTAGACTCTCCGCCTCGTACTGCCCTCTCATTGCAGCCGTTGAGTGTGCTGCGCTCATCGACCTCGGAGAGCAGGCTCAAATTCCGCTTCCCGGGTTAGCCCATCCGAGCACGTCGAGCCCGCCTGCAAAAGGCGCCACCCGTCCTCATTCATAACGCAACGCCACCGTGGGACTCACCCCCATCGCTCGCCGCGCCGGAACCCAGCAGGCAATCAGGGCGATTGCCAGAAGCAGCAGCGCCACCGCCGCAAAGGTCTGCGGGTCGAACGCGCGCACGCCATAGAGAAACGTCGTCATCAGCCGCGTGGTGATCGACGCCCCCACCAGCCCCATCGCAATGCCCGACAGCGCCAGCGTGCCTCCCTGCCGCAGAACCATTCCCAGGATCGTTCTGCGATCCGCCCCCAGCGCCATGCGCAACCCGATCTCCGTCGTGCGCTGCTGCACGCTGTACGCGATCACGCCATACATGCCCAGCGTCGCAAGCACCAGCGCCAGCAATCCAAAAACCCCCAGCAGGAGCAAAGCAAATCGATCCGCTGCCATCGACGCATTCACCATCGTCCGCAACTCCGCGAACTGCGCGATCGGCAAGTCGGGATCGACTTCGTTCACCGCCTTGCGCACCCGCTCCTCGATCGCGTTCCCATCCCCGCGCAGCCGCAGGGCGTACTGCATCGTTTGCATCGAGGGCCAGACCTTGATCTCGTTCTGCGTGTACGGCACATACATCTCCGGAGACGGCTCCTCCCGCAGTGAGGTCTGCTTCGTGTCCGCTACCACGCCAACAATCGTCCGCAGAGGAATGCGCACCATCCCCACACCCACTTGCTTGCCGATCGCATCCTGACCGGGCCAGTACTTCTTGGCCATGGTCTGATTGATGATCGCAACGGACTGGGTGGTGAGAACATCGCCATTCGCGAAGTCCCGCCCCTCTTCTAGCGGCGTCCCCATCGTCTGGAAGAACCCCGGAGAAACAAACTGGTAGTTCGCCCCGGGTGCGTCCGCCTGGTTAATCCGCGGCCGCCCCGGGATGCGAATGATGGTGCTGTCGGTCTCGCCTCCCATCGGCACGAACGACGCGAACCCCGCCGTCTCCACCCCGGGAATCGCCTGCAGCCGCTGAAGCACCGCGCCATAGGTCTGCGCCATGCGATCCGTATCCTGGTAGCGCGGCGAAGTGGGCAAAGGCACTTCGAAGGTCACCACACGTGTAGTATCGAATCCCGTGGCTGCATGCTGGGCCGTGTAGAAGCTGCGCAGCAGCAGTCCCGCCGAAACCACCAGCATCAACGCCAAAGCCACCTGCACAATGAGCAGACCGTTGCGGATACGCGGCGCCGTCGCGCCGCCAATATTTCTCTGCCCCCCGTCTTTCAGCGCATCCACCAGGTTCATCCGGGTGGACCCGATCGCCGGCGCAAGCCCGAACAGCAGCCCCGTTCCCAGCGTCACAACCATCGCGAAGCCCGCCACCGTCAAATTGATCCCCGCCTCGTGCAGATGCGGAAGTGTGCTCGGCCCGAAGGCCTGCACCAGCCACAGACCGCCCTTCGCAACTACCAGCCCCAGCCCTCCGCCCAGCACGCTCAGCAGCATGTTCTCAATCACAATCTGCCGCATCAGCCGCCCGCGCCGCGCTCCTAGGGCGCCCCGCACCGTGAACTCCCGCCGCCGGCTGAGCGAGCGGTTCAGCGTCAGTCCCGCCACATTCGAGCACGCAATCAGCAGAACCACCAGCACCGCGCCCATCCACAACAGAAGCGGACGCCTGGTGTCGGTCACTGCCTGTTCGCTGAGCGCCACCGCGCGCTTCGTGTACCCCTTAGCCTGCGGATAAAACTCCACAAAACGCTGATCGAAGCGAGCCAGCTCCTCGCGCAGTTGCGCCTCCGTCACTCCGGGTTTTGGCTCCCCCACAACCCCCATGTCGTTCGAGCCGCGCGCGCCCGGCGGCAATGCCATCGGGACCCACAATGCCGTCTTGCGCGGCACATCCAGCCCGACCGGCATCCCGCTTCCGTCCGGAAAACCAAAACTCGCCGGCATCACTCCGATCACGGTCATCGCATACCCGTTCACGTGAATCGTCTTCCCCACAACCGCGCGGTCGCCTTGATACTTCGACCGCCACAGCCACTCGCTCAGCACCGCAACCCGCTCATGCCCGGGCTGGTCATCCTGCGCCGTAATCGTGCGCCCCAGCATCGCCGGCTCGCCCAGCGCCGCGAAAAAGCCGGCCGATACCTCCACGCCCTCCTGAAGCTCCGGCAATCCCGCCCCCGTCAGGTTGAACGCCTTCTTGCGAAACGCTCCGAAATTGCGGAACACACTCTGTGTCTCGCGCGCCAGAATGAACTCCTGCGCGGAAAAAGGCATATCCACACTGGCGTAATACGAGCCCGGCGGAGACTGTCCCCAAAGCATCACGTCGCGTGCCGCATTGGGGTAGGGAAGCGGCCGCAGAAGCACCACGTCCACCAGGCTGAAGGCCGCGGAACTCGCACCGATTCCCAGGGCCAGCGTCACCACCGCGATCGCCGTAAAGCCCGGGTTCTTGCCCAGCAGCCGCAGCGCATAGCGGATATCCTGCCAGCACTGCTCCATCAAGCCGGTTCCATGCGCCTCCCGCACATCCTCCTTGATCTGCTCATGCCCCCCAAACGCCAGCCGCGCTCGCCGTCGCGCATCATCCTCCCGCATCCCCGCACCTCGATACTTCTCTGCCTCACGCTCCACGTGGAACCGCAGCTCCTCTTCCAACTCCTGGTCCATGCGCCGGCGATACACAAGCGCTCTCAGGCGGTACAGCAGATCGCTAACTATCATGCGCCCTCCAGCACCTGCGCCACGGCGGCCGTCAGCTTGCGCCAGCTCTCCTCTTCCTTTTCCAGTTGCTTCTTGCCGGCGCGCGTCAGCTCGTAATACTTGGCCCGCCGGTTGTTCTCTGAGGTTCCCCATTGGGCGCGGATCCAGCCCCTCCGCTCCAGGCGATGCAGCGCTGGATAGAGCGATCCCTGCTGAATCCGCAGCACGTCGCTCGATACCTGCTGCACGCGCTCGGAGATCGCCCATCCATGCTGGGGACCGGCCCACAGCGTTCTCAGAATCAAAAGGTCCAGCGTTCCCTGCGGAAGATCGATGTGGCTCACTCCTGTCTCCCCTTCTGCTTCTACAAAAGGTATAAGCAGGGTTCTTGTAGAAGCGCAAGGGAAAAGTCGGCAAATTGCGCAACTTTGATGCGAGACGGTCAAGTCGGTCGCCAGAGCGTCCGCAACTCGCAGCGTGCCAGGCCGTTCATCCCGCCGTCACCAGCCCGGCTGGACTGGCGGGCCGTCCCCACTCGGTCAACCCCGGCCCGCGGACGCGAATAGAGCGCCCAGCCCAATTCTCTTCACAAGATCGAGAAAGCGTGGGTCGGCGGCAATGTCATCCCAGTCCCAGCTCACGGCAAGATGCACCAGGGGAGACTCACGTGCCGCGAAAGCCGCCTCCAGAAACCGCAACGCGGACTCGTGATCGTTGCCGTGCGCGAAAAGACGCGCAATTCTCAAATTCGGAACATAGATCGTCTTAGACCGTTCGGCCAGCGTGCGCGCCGCATCACGCATGGCTGTCCGGTACGCAGATTCATCCGCATCCATTGCGTCAACCGGGAAAAGAGCCGCATCGCCGCGGATAGAAAAGAAGGTCCGTGCTTCCCGCAGGGCCATGCCCCAATTCCTCTCTTGAAAGTAGGCGCCCCACAGCCCCTGATGAGCCGCGCCGAATGCAGGCTCCCCCAAAATGACATTCTCTAATTCCCGAACGGCTTCTTCGCACCGCCTGGAGAACAACAGGTACCAGCCCAGGAAGCACCGGCACGCCGGATTCAGGGGATCGATCTCTAGTCCGCAGCGTATCTGAGCTATCCCTTCCTCGAAGCGCCCCGTCGACATCAGCACGTCGGAAAGAAAGATGCGGGTCCCGGCATCGCTCGGATCCAGCCTGATCGAGCGGCGAAACTCATCCTCCGCGCCATGCCAGTCCCAGTCATAGTGGAACTGGATCAGCCCAAGTGCGGCGTGGGCCCCAGCGCTCCTGTCATCTAGGGCAAGAGCGCGCCGCGCCGCCTCCCGCGCCAATGGGACCGCCGCCTCCGCTGAACTGATTCCGCTGTTTTCCCGGGCAAACCACACCTGCGAGATACCGGCGAGTGGCGGTGAAAAGCCGGGATCGAGCGTGGCCGCCAGCCGGAAGTAGTTGAGAGCCGCGTCAAAGTTCTCCGTCGAGAAACGGAACCAGCAGAACCGGCCACGAAGATAGGCCTCGTAGGCATCGGGCCTCACTGTCATCGGCGCAGGTTCGGCGACTTCAAGCGCACTGGTTACCTTGCTGGCAATGGCGGACGCCACCTCGCTCTGCAACTCCAATACGTCTGACAGGTCCCGTTCATAGCTCCCCGCCCACAGATGAGCATCCGCTTCGGTGTCGATCAATGCGACGCTGATGCGCACGCGGTCTCCATATCGGAACACGGACCCGGAGATGAGTGCGTCAACCTCCAGTTCCGCCCTGACCTCGGCCGTCGCCTTCAAACGCTCTTTGTAACGCATGATCGACATCCGCGAGATGACGCGCAGGCTTCGAACCTGGGCCAGCCGCAGAATCAGAGCCTCGGTCATGCCCTCGGAGAAGTACTCCTGGTCAGGGTCGCCGCTGAGATTGGCCAGGGGAAGCACGGCTACCCCTAGGCGCCGGACCCGCGGGCCGTCATGCGAGGGCGAACGATCCGTGAGTCGCAGTTCGCCCGCCAGCCGGTATCCGCGCTTGGGAATCGACTCAATCAGCCGGGAATCCCCCAGCGCCCGGCGCAATTGCCACACCGCATGCGTCAACACGTGCTCGGTGACGAACGTCTCCGGCCACAGCGTGCGGAAGAGTTCGTCCTTCCCGACCACGTCACCGCGGCGGCGGCATAGCACGATCAGGAGATCCATCACCTTGGGCTCGACTCGGACCCACTCATTGCCCCGGTGAATCCGATTTCTCTGCGGATCGACGACGCAATCGCTGACCCTGAACGTGTTTGAAAGCAACTCGGAAGCCGGCCTTCTCAGCGTCATGGAAATTGCTCCGCCGAAGCATACACCTCTGCAATCAGCACCGGCTGTGACGCCCACGCAATTCCCACACCCAATCACCACCCTTCGCTCATGACTTGGGGGAACACCGAAGGCATACTTGCTTCGCTTTCAAAAGGCCGGCGATCGCAAACCCAAACGACAACACAGGACGGAGGCGCCACGGCTGCGCCTTCGGAGGAGACAATCATGAAACTCGGCAGAGGGTTCGCAAATCTCTTGGCTTTCGCGCTCCTCTTTTTCGCCGCGTCGCTTCTCGCCGCGGCGCAGGAACAATGTCTCCCGTTCGGAGGCACAATCTACGGTTGGCACTACGGAGATGCCTGGTACGGTACGGGCGACTTCACCGTAGGCAGCAGGGTGATGCACGCCACCATCAAGGACCCAAATACCGCCTTCACCGATATGGGCGATATCTGGATCGGCAAAGAAGAGGCCACCTTCTCCTTCGGCAGGGGCGAGAAGATCACCCTCATGACCGATTTTGTCACCGAGCATCAAACCGATTCCGGTGGAGATCAGGGTGTCTTTCACGTCAATGAAACTGGCTTCTTCGATCGCGGGACCGGCCGGTTCCGGGGCGCCTGGGGACGATTCAACCTGCAGGGTCCCTTCGGGCCCGGTGTCACGCTCCCGGCTGAGATCGTTCCCGGAGTTAACGACGGCCTGTACTGGATCGGGCAATACAACGGCACGATTTGCGGCGTACGGGATCTCCGCGGAGACTGACGGGATCACCGGCCAGCGCGAGACGTGCACCGCCAAACGCGAGGCCGTCTCGCGTCTTCCAGCGACAGCGTGCTCGCCCTGCGGCAGTCATGCACCTTAGCGGCTTTCGGGGTAGAAGACCTTCTCCACCTCGTCTCGTTCGGTATGGAGCTGCCAGTACAGCCGGGCGATCGCCTCCGGCGTCGCCCCGGCCTGCTTTCCGATCCATGCTCCGATAGCCACATGTCCGACCTGTATTCCGTCACTCGCCAGCGCCATGTGAAGCGCATACGCGTAGCTGCGCAGAGCGGCGCCCGTGATGGCGAAGTTCGCGAACATCCCGAAGATCTGGCCGGCCATCTGCGGAGACACTGAGGCCGCGCCGGTGGTCAACAGGATCGTCCCGCTCCGCCGGGACTGCATGTCGCGCAGTACCGCCTGCACGGCCGCAACCGGCCCATGGATGTTGAAGTCAAAAGCCGTCTGCAGATTCTCGTGCGTCAGCGCTGCGGCGGATACGTGTTCTACCGCCGGATCCGCAGGAGAATACTCCAGCACGTCGATCGGCCCAAAGCGCTGCCTCGCCTCCCCTATGCCCTTCGTGATCGAGGCGCGGTCCAGGACATCGGCGCGAAAAGCTGCCGCCTCAATCCCTTCCCGACCCAGCGCTGTAATTAACGCCTCCTGCTTGGCAGGGGTACGCGACAGCAGCGCGACCTGAAAGCCCCGCCCACCGAATATCCTGGCGATCGCAAGCCCCATCTGCGGGCCAGCGCCAACAATGGCGATTACCGCCATGTCTCCCTCCTGAAGCAAACCCCAATCCTCGATCATAGACGTCGGCCGAGCCGCCGTCGCCCCTCGCGTCCGGGGTGCTTGGCCTCGCCTCTCGGCCCTTGACCCTTGGCCCTTGGCGCTTGGCCCTGGCCTCTCGGCCCTCGCCTCTATGTGACCGGCGATACAGCGAGCGCCGCCACCCTCAGGT
Organism: Acidobacteria bacterium AB60; assembly: GCA_008682415.1. GTDB lineage: Bacteria > Acidobacteriota > Terriglobia > Terriglobales > Acidobacteriaceae > Telmatobacter. The sequence continues at coordinate 529,891 of VANK01000003.1, forward strand.
ACGCTCTATGGGTGAACGTGTGTCTCCAGCCGCGCTGCAGCACCAATCGAAGGTTTCCGGAGACAATCGCTCCAAATACTACATATAGAGTATCCAATTACCACGAAGATTTGGCGAACCTGCAGTTTTGCACTGGTTCCGGTGCACCCCGGGGGGGTGGGGGGGTAGAGTAAGCGAAGAAAAGGCGAAATGACTTCCCCCAGGAGCGCCACTCCCGCTCCGCTATACTCAGGAGTGCTATGGCACCCGAAAAAACCTTCTACCTTGAGACCTTCGGCTGCCAGATGAATGCCCATGACTCCGAAAAGGTGATCGGCACCCTCCAGCGCGCCGGATACGCCCAGGTCGACTCGGAGGAAGAAGCGGGCCTCATCCTCTACAACACCTGCTCCATCCGCGACAAAGCAGAACAAAAGGTCTTCCACCGCCTCAACGACTACAAGGCCCTCCACAAGGCCGGAAAGCGCTTCGGCGTCCTCGGTTGCGTGGCCCAGCAGGAGGGAGAGAAGATCTTCGAGCGCGCTCCCTACGTCTCCCTGGTCTCCGGATCGGCCTCCTACCGCAAGCTCCCCGAGATGCTCAGCCGCCTGGAAGCCGGCGAGACCCGCATCACCGGCCTCGACGACCGCCAGACCGACGAGACCTTCGAGACCGAGTTCACCGCCCGGCAGAACCCCTACCGCGGCTACATCACCATCATCGAGGGCTGCGATAAGTTCTGTGCCTACTGCGTTGTGCCCTACACCCGCGGGAAGGAGCGCAGCCGCACCTCCGCCTCTGTCCTCGAAGAGGCGCGCCGCATCGCCGACCTGGGGTACAGCGAGATCCAGCTCCTGGGCCAGAACGTGAACAGCTATCGCGACCCTGACGGCAAGCTCAGCTTTGCCGAGCTGCTGGCGGCCGTCGGGCAGGTGCCGGGTATCCGCCGGGTGCGCTTTACCACCAGCCACCCGCGGCATTTCACCAAAGACATCGTGGAGGCCATCGACGCCTACCCGCAGCTCTGCGACCACGTGCACCTGCCGGTGCAGTCGGGATCGAGCCGGGTGCTGAAGGCCATGAACCGCGAGTACACCCGCGACTGGTACCTGGAGCGCATCTCCTGGATCAAGGCGGCGAAGCGGACCATATCGCTCTCGACCGACATCATCGTGGGCTTCCCGGGCGAGACGCCCGAGGAGTTCATCGAGACCATGGACCTGCTGGCCGAGGTTCAGTACGACTGCGTCTTTGGATTCAAGTATTCGGCCCGCCCCAACACCCCGGCGCTGGTGATGATCGACTCGATTCCGGAGGCGGAGAAGGCGCAGAGGCTGCAGGTGCTGCTGGACCGTCAGCGGGAGATCCAGAGGGCGAACTACGCAAAGCACTTAGGCGAAACGATGGAAGTGATGGTGGAGGGCGCCAATCCGGCGCGCGGGCAGATTGCCGGCCGCAGCAGCCAGAACAAGTCGGTGAACTTCACCTGGCCGCAGCCCATCGCGCCGGCGCCCGGCACGTACCTGAACGTGCGGATCACGGCCACGCATCCAAACAGCCTGGTGGGCGAGGCGGTCTAATTCGTTTCGCGCTACTCTAGAGAGAGGAGGCACACCATGGAGATCGAGGTTCGGATACGCGGGCTGATGATGGACCCGGCCACGAACATGCCGATCGTGGTGCTGAAGGATGTGGCCTCCGATGCGGTGATGCCGATCTGGGTGGGGATCTTCGAGGCGCAGAGCATCGCGTTCGAGATCGAGAAGCTGGCGGCTCCCCGGCCCATGACCCACGACCTGGCGCGGAACCTGATTCACAACCTGAACGCCTCGCTGGAACGCGTTGTGATTTCAGAGCTTAGAGATGAGACATTCTTTGCCGTCCTGTGGCTGAAGCAGGGCGGGGAGACAGTAATGGTGGACGCCCGGCCGTCCGATGCGATCGCGCTGGCCTTGCGCTTCGATTGCCCGATCTATGTAGCGGAGAAGGTGATGGATTCGGCGCGGCTGAGCACCTCGGGCCCGGCGGAGAGCGCCTCCACGGAGCAGCTGCGCGGCTGGCTGGAGGGCCTCAACGACGAGGACCTCGGCCGCTACAAGATGTAAACAGCGCCCATAAGGTCGCTCCTATTTCTCAGCTCCTACGCTGGAGCTTCGTGAAGCAAACATGCCGCAGTAGTTATCGCGGATCAAATTTTCTTGACATCGAATCGGATGTCGGGCAGATTTACGCCTGTAGCAAATCTCCTCGAGTCAACTCTTCCCTGATCTTGCATCACGTATCAATGATCCTTGCCCGCAGAGCCCCTCTGCATATGAGCAAGGACGTCTTCGCTGAAAGTCCCATTCATTTTTCGTCTGAGTAGGTGAAACAACTCGTTTCTTCTCTACTCGCGAGGTGTTCGTGCGCCCACTCGTGCATGGCGCTCAGCGATGTTCTGCGGAGGGATTGATGCAAGCGGGAAGATCAAAGATATGGCCGACATGCGCAAGGATATCGAGCGGATTGCTGACCCTCGTATGCCTCACCCAACCCGCCCTAGCGCACGGCCAGAAGAAGCCATTACCGCAAAAGGTGGTTTCGAGCCACTGGGCCAAGCCATTGGCACCGGTGCGGCTGGTCGGCGGGTTTTGGCGGGTCGACCATTCGTTCGAATCGGAACTGCAGATTTCGAACCGGCTTGCGACGGACTCGATCACCGTCCGTCCGACAGTCACGCTTGACGATGGAACCCAGTTCGGTCTTCAGAGCATCACGCTTCAGCCATCGGGCACGGCCGTCCTCGGCATCAACGGCGCACTCAATTCCGTTGTACCTTCAGGGATGTTGGCCCACCATCAATTCGGGACGATAAGTCTAAGCTACGACTGGCATTGGGAGGGCGCCGTCACAGCCGAGGTGCAAAACATCGACTCGACGAGAAGCCTGAGCTACGTGAGCAGCCTGCAGCCGGAACCCGATCTGAATTCGGCACAACAGACCATCCACGGGCTTTGGTGGAAGAAGACTGCGTCCACTGGTGCATTTGTTCGGCTCTCGAACGCGACGCATTCGGTGCTCACAGCGCAAATGACCGTCACCGATCAAAACAATCGGGCGCTTGCGAGAGACGCAATTGTGATCAGGCCGTCAGAGACCGTGTTGCGCAGCGTCCCCTCCATTCTAGCTGCCGACGTAAGCTCTGTGGGTGGGGTTGATATTGCGTATACGGGCCAAATGGGAGGTCTGCTGGTGGATGGGGGCTTGGAGGACGCTAACAACGGCTTCTCCGCGGGCGTTTCTTTCTACGGACCCTCGCAGGTTGCCAAACCCCCGAAACCGATCACGCTCGCAAGCACCGGAATCATGATTGGAAGTCCAGGTCCCGGCCTCATGTTCCCGCCGCAAGTGTACTTTCGGCCCTGGCTGAAGTTGCGTAACGTTTCTTCTTCACCCAGGCTCGTTACGGTCACAGGAACCTACATGTCGGGATTCAATTCGACTTCAGTTCCGATCGCCCAATTGTCGTTGGGATCGATGGCGTCTGCGGATGTTGACGTCGAGGGCGTGATTCACGCGCTCAATCTGCCGCCATTGGTCATGGAGCTAAATCTGGCGGTTTCCTACCAGGGACTCTCGTCGGATCTCATCGTTTCGTCGGGAAGCGTGGATGATGCTGGGAGCTACGTCTTTGAGGTTCCAACAGGTGTGGTTTCCCCGGGCGTCTCCAAGGATATCTGTTACTGGAAGGCCGGGGACGGCATTGACACCATGATCTCTGTATGGAATCACGATGCCGCAGCACAAGACTATTTCCTAGTTCTGCATTTTGATGGAGGCTCTTTCAAGTACCCGATTCACCTCAATGCACAAGCATCGACGACGGTTAATCTCTTTGATGTGCTTCATGCAGGAAAGCCCGATGTTGACGGGAACAGTATCCCGTCCGGGATTGAATTTGGAAGTGCAACACTCCAAGGATCTGCAGGGGAGGTGGAGCCCATCAATGTGACGATCACGCCGGCGCTCTACGATGTGGGCCATGCCACCTGCGCCTGGACGTGCAAGTCCTGCAACGGGTATACGAGCTATTATCTTCTTCCGGCCCCTTGGGATTCGCCGTACCCAGACAACGTCCAACTCTCCGCGACAGCCCACTTTTCAAGCGGGAGTCAGTATGACCTTACTGCCGCAACCACGTGGTCTAGCAGCAATACGAGCGTAGCAAACGTTGGGAACGGGAGTACGGCGGGTCTGATAAGCCCTGTTGCAGGAGGCAGTGCAACGATCTATGGGACGACGGATCCTGTCCCCATCGCAGGAAAAGCCTGCGGCGTTCCACCCGATTGTTCCGATCTCGATCAGGACCTAGGAGGAAATGCGCCTGGAAACGTCGCCGCACCTGATCACGTCAGTGTTGTACTAGACAATCAGGGGTATCCCTCGGCCTGTCCGACTACCGGAATATATGTTCGACAGATGCAAATGCAAGTGGCCGACGTTAAGAATAGTCCTGTCACCGCAGATGTTCATATTCAGGAGATTCTGGTAGACCAGACGACCAACACTTGCGGCAATGGATCGCCAAGTGGGAGTTCGTGCTCCTTAACCGGTGGTGGCTTCGGGGTTGGTCAGTTCCTCGACACAATGGCAGTCTCAGGTAACTTTTGCGGCTCGGGTATAAGCCAAAGTAGTGGCTGCGGCTTCAATCTCACATCCACATGGTCGGTGTGCGGTGGAGACGGAACAGAAAGGGTGTGGACTTCCCCACGCGTGACACACAGCAATGGCGTCGAGGTCAATAACTCTTGGTCGAGTTTCTCGCAAGGAAGTCAACTTCATTGAGGCGAACGTATGTCAACTGAGCGACGAAGAGCCTGGACCGTGCTAACAGTACTCGTTATGGGGGCGGCTCTGTTGAGAGCCCAGTCTCCTGGATCGAATATTTCGGGCTCAGCAGCGGGGGTCGTTGTGGATGAGACTGGGAAGCCTATCCCGGAAGCTACTGTATTCGCGCTGCCGGAGATGGAGATGACCAAAGAAATCCGGGCCCAGGCTGATGAGTTTGGCCGGTTTCACCTCACTGGATTGCCTCCCGGCGAAGTATTCGTCGATGCATTCAAGGAAAGTGCCGGATATCCGTACTGTTTCTTCTCCTTCTTCAAAACGCCTAACGCCAAAACGCCCGTTAAAGTTAAGATCGTTCCCGGCGGCTTGGTTTCGAATGTTGTGCTTGAGATTGGGCCGAAGGCAGCATATTTGGAGTTCTCAATCACGGATGAGAACGATGCTGCGATGAAGGGAACTCTGCTGTTTGATCGCGCTGACATCCCGGGGCCATATCAGAGGTCTGTCGAGTCGGGAGAGAAAGTGATGGTTCCGGCTGTGCCTTTTCAACTCACGTTCCAGGCGAACGGGTATCTTCCTTGGCACTATTCCAAGGTGACACAAGCCATTCCCGGCAACTCAATTGATCTCAAGCCGGGTGAAAGCATGAAGGTCTTTATCCACCCGAGAAGATCAGCTTCGCAAGCGGTTCTCCCCGACAAGTAAGGTCCTTACTTGCGGGGAGTGGACCAATCTCGCGATCATTGGTCGACGAAGCTTGGCGGCTTCGAACCATACCGATGTTTGAACTTGGTAACGACGTGAAGCTCTGGAGGTGAACACGTATCGCGATGTTGGGGGGCTGTCTGTTGTCCCTGGGGTGCAGCAGAGGGGGTTCCGCGTTTCGACATCGAGGCAGCGTATCGATCTGCGGATGTGATTGTGGTGGCCGAAATAAGCCCGAGCCAAAGACAAAGGTCCCACCGAGCCTATCCTGTTCGAGAACCCGCTCCTGCCGGCTACCGCATATGCAGCGGAGCTTTCGGTTCGACTAACGCTCAAGGGCGGTCCTGTACCGAATGAGATCACGGTGACGTATCCTTTGCCTTTCGCGTCTGCTGCCTTTCAAGCCCTAAGAGCGGGGACCCGCTTGGTGTTCCTACGTCGAGACAGAGATGCATACCCTCTTGCGGAGCCCGCTGTTTTTGGCCGGCGAGCCCACCGATCTTCCGTGAAGGAGGCCGCCGTGAAGCATCCAGTGTCTACGATGGCGATGGTGATCTTTGCTGGCCTGAGTTGGTTGTGCGCAAATCCCGTTCTGGGAGCGATGCAGACCCAAGCGCCGAAGGTAAGTTATCGTTTGGAGCACGATCGCGTCAGTCAGGGGGAGCCGGTGCTGGTCGATGTCGATGTCAGCAATACCACTCAGACGCCAATCGATATTGACCTCGGAGGCGACGGGGTGGAGAACATCAGCTTCATGGTTCTCAGGCCGGATGGTCAAAGGGTCATGCGCCAACCTGTCGACGGGAGCAATCAGATTGTATTCTCAGGAAGAGTTCACCTGGAGCCTGGGCAAACCTTCAAAGAAGCCGTTGTGCTTAATGAATGGACCGACTTCAACGGGATTGGACACTATGTCGTCACGTTGGGGCTTAAGTCGGATAGCTCTTCCCGCGTTGATCTTGACCTCGAGGTTAGTGGCAAGAATCTCCGAGAGCTCGAACTCCGTTGTTCGGAATTGTCGGATCGGATAACCCGCGGGGTCTCTGCGCAAGATTCGCTCGCCGCAGCGAAAGCGCTTTCGTACATCCGCGATCCGATTGTCGTTCCATTCTGGGGAAAGGTCTTAAATCGCTCTGATTTTGGGGAAGATGCAGCAGCCGCATTGGCCAGAGTCGGCAATTCAGCGGCGGCAATGGCGCTCGTTTCACATCTGGAAATCAAGGATCCGCAGACCCGCGGGGCGGTTCGACGCGCTCTTGGATCTATTTCGCACGCAACCAACGACCAGAGCCTTAGAAGAACGATCGACGACGCATTAAGGAGGTCTCAAGGTTTGACTTCGGAGTAACATTCTTGCGGGCGCGCATGCAAGATTGTTCAGGTAAATCTGAGAAGGATTTCAGCGTATACGCGGAATGGCAAATAAGGAGTTGGAGCCATGCGTTATTTACTACTGTGTGTCTTCTCGGTCGCATGCATTGCTCAATCGCCAACTCCATCGTCCACGCCAGATGGGGGGACGGTGACGTTTGTCGCCGAAGACAAGGCAGCAATCGGGGCCATCCGGTCCATTGCGCTTCAATCTCGCGTTCCGCTGGGGATCGCTCTCGGCAGAGATTGGACGCGACTCTGCGTAGAGACTCAGTCTTTTAAGCTGGTTGATCTCAACCCCGAGCGCGCCTTGATGGAAATCGCCTCCAAGACCGGGTTTACGCTGAAGAAGGATGGCAGGGCCCTGGTCTTGGAAGCGCCGGATCTCGAGAGTTGGCAAAGAGATCTGTTGGATCACCAATTTGACAGTTATCCTGCCGAATCAAACGTCACCATGGCAGGGCTTGGCGCGACGCTCAGCATGTGGGTGAAGATGGAGGTGGGGACTGTTCATACGGTCGCCGGCTCCATCCTATCTTCGAAAGATTCACACAGGTTTTCGCTGGGCGCTATCCGATCTGCATCCGTTGAGCGTCTCGCCGATCGGATTGTCAGCCTGAATGGCGGCGGCGTCTGGATGCTGAGGCCGGACAAGCGTAATCCGAGGAGCGCCAATGAGGAGGAGATTCGCGTCTTCTCTTACCTAGACGATGCCCAGGAGATTGAGCAGTTAGGATGTGGACATTCTGCCAGTGTTCCACCAGCGCAGCCTTCTTCGGATTGATTACGCGATGCCAGGAATGATGAAGGGATTGCCGCGCTTCCTAGCGGGCGAAGCGCCGACTTACGTCCTCGTCGAGACGCTCACGAAATCTACCTTGATACTCATGGCGACAGCAGGTTGCCTCTGGTGTGGGCAGGCGCACGCGGTTGGAGTTCCACGCTTCGAGGTCAAGGAGCTCGTCAACTCCGCAGACCTGATTGTGATTGTGGATGTAACGACGGTCAGAACGATGGGAGCTGGAGCCCCTCTTCCGTTTGGGGATCGTCTCTTGCCGGCGAACAGATATTCAGCGGACCTATCCGTTCGAAGCACTCTCAAGGGCCGCCCCCTCGAAGAAGTCAGCGTGACCTATGAGCTCCCGGAGGAATTTGTCGGGTATAGCGGCCTGCGCGAGGGAATCCGGATGGTGTTCCTGCGTCGCGATAACGGTCAATATCATCTTGCGAACCCTTATTACTCCAATTTCCCCGCTAGTCGGGAGTTGGCTTCGAGAGAGGCGCAGTCGAAAGACATCTCCGAGGTCGTACTGAGCAAGATGCTCGCTGTTCTTGCTTCCCCCACGTCAACCGCATCGGAGAAGCGTGAGATTCTCCGCGTCGATTACGCGCTTCCCAGCAATGATGAAACGACTGCGGCGGTACGCAAGGGGCTGAGTGATTCCTCAGATCGCTGGCTCAGCGAAAAGCTGCGCGGCGAACTTATCCGTTTCGGGGATCTGAGCCAGCTTCCAGAGGTGGCGAATCTTCTCTCGCACGATCTGGCAACGCAGGATGGGAGAGGGTGGCTGCTCTATGTGGTTGGCAATTGCATCAAGGACCCTCGCGCGGTCCCTGCAATGGAGCCGCTGTTGCATTCTCCGGTTGATGCCGTACGCGAAGCGGCGGTGGAAGCGCTCTGGCACATGGCCGTTCCCGCGGTTGTTCCAGCACTGGTCGCGAAGCTGGATGATCCCGATGAGAAGGTGCAGTTCTATGCGGTGCGTGGCCTCTCGGACATCGCGAACGAATACGGTTGGGGCGGCCCCAGCGAAGGGGAGTTTCACGATCATAGGGAGAAGTACCTGAGCCACTGGCGCGCCTGGGCGGGCAGTCAGGCCCGATGAGGGCGGACCGGAGAGGGTCCCGGGAAAGAGCAGACATTTTTTGCCCTTGGCGGCGCTTTTTGTGCGGCAAAGGAGGGGTTCTGTGCATCCAAATCTGGATAGATTCCGGTATTCGGCCCCTGTTTTCTCGCATCTCATCCATTCCTCCAGGAGATTTGGTGTATGCCGGAGCGCGCCCCCCAAGCCACTCTGCACCCGACCGCGTGCGCGCCGGCGCGGATTGTGGGGGCTGGCCGGATGGCGGAGCGGACCCGCGCGCACGACTGGGAGCTGACCTCGCTGGGACCGATCGCGGACTGGCCGGATGCGCTGGTGGTGCTGGTGAATGCGATGCTGGCGAACCAGCATCCCAGCATGCTGTTCTGGGGCGATGATCTGCTGCAGTTCTTCAATGACGCGGCGATCCCGATTGTGGGCGCGGACAAGCAGGCGACGGCACTCGGACAGCGGGCAGAGGAGTGCTGGGCGGAGGTCTGGCCGATTGTGGGCGAGCAGATCGAGCAGGCTCGCGCGGGCCGGGCGGTGTGGAAAGAGGATCAGCTGGCGCCGATCTATCGAAATGGGCGGCTGGAGAACGCCTGGTTCACCTACAGTTACAGTCCTGCGTACGATGCGCGCGGGGAGATCTGTGGCGTGCTGGTGACGTGCCTGGAGACGACGGGACGGATGCAGGCTGAGCGGCAGCTGCGGGACGAGCGCGGCGAGTTGCTGAAGGTCTTCGAGCAGGCTCCCGCTTTTTTTGCGGTGCTGCGCGGGCCGGACCACGTGTTTGAGCGCGTGAATCCCAAGTACCAGCAAGTGATTGGCGGGCTCGACGTGATCGGGAGGCCGCTGCGGGAGGCGATTCCGGGAATTGCGGAGCAGGGGTATATCGCGATTCTGGACCGGGTGTTGCGCACCGGGGAGCCGTATATCGCAGCCGACGCGCATTTCACGCTGCCGGCGAGCGCGGGGCGAGCGGTGGCGGAGCGGGTGGTGGATTTTGTGTACCAGCCGCTGCGCGAAGCGGACGGGTCGGTGTCCGGCATCCTGGTGCTGGGCGTGGACACAACGGAACGCAAGCGCGTGGCGGTGGCGCTGGCGGAGAGCGAGCGCCGGGCGGCGATGGTGCTGGAGAGCATCACGGAAGGGTTCCACATCCTGGATGCGGAGGGGCGCTTTCAGCAGTTCAACGAGGCGGGCCGGGCGATCTATGAGGCACAGGGGCTGGACGCCGATGCGCTGATCGGACAGAGGGCGTTCGCAATCTTTCCGGAGCATGAGGAGACGGAGACCGGGCGGGCGATTTTGACGTGCCTGCGCGAGAAGAAGGCGACGTCGCTGGAGAGCTTTTATCCGCCGTGGAACCGGTGGTTTTCTTTGCGCAATTATCCGACGCCCGATGGAGGGGTGGCGACGTTTTTCCAGGACATTACGGACAAGAAGCGGATCGAGGCGCAACTGGCGGAGCAGGAGGAGCGGTTCGCGTTTGCGACACAGGTGGCGGGGATCGGGTACTGGTTCTGCAACCTGCCGTTTGACCGGCTGGTGTGGGATAAGACGGTGAAGGAGCACTTCTGGCTGGAGCCGGAGGATGAGGTCACCCTTGAGCGGTTTCTTTCCCTGATTCACGCCGAGGATCGGGAGGCGACGCGGCAGGCGATCGAGCGCTCGATTGCGAATCACACCCTTTATGACGTGGAGTATCGCACGGTGGCGCCGGATGGGAGAGTGAAGGTGATTCGCGCGATCGGCCGGGCGGAGTATGGCGCGGATGGCACGCCCTTGCGGTTCGACGGAGTGACGCAGGATGTGACGGAGCTGAAGCAGGCGCGGGAGGCTCTGGATGCGGAGCGGGCGCGGCTGAGCGCGGTGTTTGAGAACGTGCCGATCGGGATCCTGTTCACGCTGGCGGATGGGCGAGTGGTGAGCGCCAATCGGCAAGCGGAGCAGATTCTGGGGCGCGGCGTGAGCGAGATACCGAGTTACGCGGAGCTGGCGTTGTTTCGCGCGGATGGGCGGCGGGTGGCGGATGAGGACCGGCCGCTGCGACGCGTGCTGACAGAAGGCGGCGGGATCTATCGCGGGGAGTTTGAGTACCGTCGGCCGGACGGGACGGGGATCTGGCTGGAGATTATTGCTGCGCCGATTCTGGATGCGAAGGGCAGAGTTGTGGGCGCGGTGGATGCGCTGGCGGATATCGACGTGCGCAAGCGCGCGGAAGGAGCGCTGGTGCGCAGCGAAAAGCTGGCGCTGGTGGGGCGGCTGGCGGCGAGTATCTCGCACGAGATCAACAATCCGCTGGAGGCGATCAGCAACCTGCTGTACCTGATCGAGACGAACACGGGGGAGGAAGAGACACGCGCGTTTGGACGCAAGGCGCAGGAGGAGCTCGCCCGCATCTCGCACATTGTGACGCACACGCTGCGCTTCAATCGGCAGTCGGTGGGGTACGGGGAGCAGAAGATGTCGGCGCTGCTGGAGTCGTCGGTGGCCATCTACGAGGGGCGGCTGAAGAACTCCGGGATCGTGTTGTGCCGCGAGTACGAAGATAGCGTGAGCGTGCGCTGCGCGGGGTCGGAGATCCGGCAGGTCTTTGCGAACCTGATTGCGAATGCGTTTGACGCGACCCGCAGCGGAGGGAAGCTGATTTTGCGCAGCCGCGACCAGAGGCATCCGGCGACGGGGCAGCCGGGAGTCCGGGTAACGGTTGCCGACTCGGGGCATGGGATTCCGAAGTCATTCCGGAAACATCTGTTCGAACCGTTCTTCACGTCGAAGGGGGACAACGGGACGGGCCTGGGGCTGTGGGTGAGCCGGGAGATCCTGAACAAGCATCATGCGGCGGTGCGGATGAAGTCGCGCACGGACGCGGGCGCGAGCGGGACGGTGTTTTCGATGTGGTTCCCGGCGTAAAGGCAGGGAACAGGGAATAGGGAACAGGGAATAGGGATAGAGAGACGCCTGGCGCGGGGTGTTTCGTGTCGCGAAGATTTCGGGGATAATCAAGCAACCATGACAAAGATGTCATCGCTCCCGTGCTTCCGGGAGGGGGGCTGGGGCGTCCATGCTGTATCCAGGACATTCCGGTGAGCGCGGTGACTGGCTCCCGGTGTCGCAAGAGGGCAGGAGGTCTGCGGGTGGTTCGATCTTCCTCGGGGCTTCAGTGGCGATTCGTTTTTATCTTTCCTTTTGAGCTGAATTTCATCTGCCGCGTATGGGCGTGTGGGGTGGCGGTGCTTCTGTTGATGGGAAGCGCGCGTGCGCAGCAGACGGCGACGCTTCCGGAGGCGCCTTCGGCGGCGACCGCAACGATCGCCGGGACCGTGCAGGATACGAATGGCGACGTGATTGAGGGGGCGCGGGTGCTGCTGACGGCGCAGGAGGGCGGCGCGCAGCGGGATGCGCTGACCGGCCCGGATGGGCAGTTTCACTTCGCCGGGTTGACGGCGGGCGTGTTCAAGCTGACGGTTTCGGGCGCGGGGATGGCGACCTATGCCTCGGGTGCGATCCGGGTAGAGGCGGGCGAGTTCCGCATTGTGTCAGGGATCGTGCTGGCGGTGACGGCGAGCACCTCGGTGACGGTGTCGGCGGATCCGGAGACGATTGCCGAGGAAGAGGTGCAGGTAGAGATCCACCAGCGGGTGCTGGGGGTGATGCCCAACTTCTACACGAGCTACGACTGGAACGCCACGGCGTTGCACGCCAAGCAGAAGTTCAAGCTGGCGTTGCACTCGGTGACGGATCCCACGGTGTTCGCTGGAGTGGCGTTTCTGGCGGGGGTTCAACAGGCGAACGACACTTATCACGGATACGGGCAGGGACTGGCGGGGTATGGCAAGCGAGCCGGGGCGGCGTTCGGCAATGATGTGATCAGCCGGATGCTTTCCAGCGCGATCTTGCCGTCGCTGCTGCACCAGGACCCGCGTTACTTCTACAAGGGGACGGGGACGACGGGGAGCAGGATTCGGTACGCGGTGCTATCGACGCTGATGTGCCGCGGCGATAATGGGCGACGCCAGCCGAACGTGTCGCATCTGCCGGGGAGCTTTGCGGCGGGCGCGATCTCAAACGAGTACTATCCAGCGGGAAGCCGGGGCGCGGGTCTGGTGCTCGCGAACGGATTTCTGGAGATGGCGGGCAACGCCGGGAACAACGTGCTGCGGGAGTTCTTGTTCAAGCGGCTGGCGAGCCAGAAGGACCCGGGGCCGTGAGCGCATGATGAAGTGAGGACGTGAACGAAGCGCCGGCCCGGGGGAGTGAGCCGGCGCTTTGTGTTTTATTTGCCTTTGGATGCGGGCACAAGGCGATCGATCCAGTACTGCTTTTCTTTCTGAAAATCCTGCCGGTCTTTGTCGGAGATGCGCACCTCGCTGCCGACGCCCTTGACGATTTTGACGACGCGGCGGAGCGCGCCGTCGGGGCCGGTGAGGTAGAGGCTCTGATCGTGAGTGGTTTCGTCCACCACGAAGAGGATGACGTCGTTCTTGTTGGCGACGGAGACGTCGAGTCCCTGGACGAGGTTGCTGGAGCGGGTGACGCTCTGCTTGACCGGGCACTCCTGCTCGGTGGTGAGGCGGAGCAGGGTGGAGATGTGCGGCGGCAGCTTGGCGTCGAAGCCCTTCTCGGCGGTGATGGCGGCTGCTTCGGTGAGGCGGGATTGAGGGTGAGGCCGAGCCGGGTGATGAGGCTGGTCGGCCGTCGAGGTGAGCGGCAGGGCGAGGAGAAGAGCGAGGCAGAACGAGGCGGACTTTGGCACGCGGCCCCCGGGTATTCAAGATAGGAGAGCGGAGGTAGTTTACAACAGCAGGGAACAGGGAACAGGGAACAGGGAACAGGGAACAGGGAATAGGGAATAGGGAATAGGGAACAGGGGGTTAGCCGGGGAGGAGGGCGCCGTCGGTGTGGATGGGTTGTTCGATGTCGGGAGCGAGATTGAGGGGGAACTGAAGGCGGACTTCCACGAGGTCGGGGGCGAGCTCGCGGATGAGCATGAGGGCGTCTTCGCCGAAGTGCAGGCGGAGGCGCTTCTGGACGTTGCTGAGGCCGATGCCCATGCCGGCGGATTCGCGCTCCTGGGGGGACTTGAGACCGAGGCCGCTATTGCGCACGGAGATGACGAGGTGTCCAAACTCCTCCCCGGCCTCGATGGAGATGCGCCCGCCGCTAATGCGCGAAAGGCCGTGCACGTAGGCGTTCTCGACGATGGGCTGCAGGATCATGTTGGGCACGAGGGCGTCATACAGGCGCGGATCGATGGAGACGTCCTGGCGCACGGAGCCCTGGGAGCGGAGGTTCTGGAGCGAGAGGTACATCTCGATGAACTCCATCTCCTGCTGCAGGCAGATGAGCTGTTTGGGTCCGCGTTCGAGGGAGACGCGCAACAGGCTGCAGAGCTGCTCGAGCATGCGATCGGCGGCGCGCACATCGGTGTACATGAGGCTGGAGACGCTGTTCATGGTGTTGAACAGGAAGTGCGGATTGATCTGCATGCGCAGGGCGAGCATGCGCGCTTCCGTGAGCTCGACGGCGAGCTGCGACATGTCGCGTTCCTTCTGGCGGGACTCGCGGTAGTAGCCGATGGCGCGGATGACGAGGAAGGCTCCCCAGAAGACGGCGGTGTTCTCGAGGAACTCTTCGGTGAGGCTGAAGTCGAGGCGCTGCCAGAAAGTCATAGGGGTGCGGCGGACGGGGAACTGCGGGAAGGCGGCGGCCAGGGCCATCTCCACGGCGACGCTCATGACGATGCTGACGGGAAGGATGCGGACGACGATGTAGCGCCAGCCGGCCTTCTGCAGGGAGTCGCCGAACCAGTGCCAGAGGAACCAGCAGAAGATGCCCCAGAGCAGATATTGGAGCTCCCAGGCGCCGATGACGGGCAGGATCTTGAACTCGATCTTCTGGTACCAGACGCGGGCGCCGAGCCACTGTTGCACGGCGAAGAGGAAGCCGACGACGAGGAAGGAGCCGAGAAAGGGAAGGGGCCGCATGCCCAGGTGTTGTGAACGGCTGAAGAGGCGTTTGAGGCTCATTGTTGGTGGTGTGCCCGCTCCCAAGCGCAAGTGGGCCGCCGCGCAGCAGCGACCGAGCAAACGATGATAGCAGGAGGCCCGCCGGTATTGCGGGTTTTGTGACCAGCAGCTGAAAAGAGGGGCGAGGGGCGGGGGAGAGCGGGCTGGGAGCTAGAAGTGGGTGATCCCGCGTTCGCCCATCTCGGCGAAGATGCCGAGGAGGTTGGTGAGGCCGAGCATCTCTTTGACGCGGGGAGCGAGGTTGATGAGTTCGAGGCGGCGGCCGCTGGACTTGCAGCTGACGTAGAGGCGCACGAGGGTGCCGAGTCCCATGCTGTCGATCCATTCGAGGCTGGTGAAGTTGAGGACGATGACTTTGCTATCGGGGCAGACCTCCTGGAACTTGCGATTAAGGAAGCCGCAGACGCCGGAGACGAGGCGGCCGGTGCAGTGGAGGACAGCTTTGTCACCGATGCGCTCGGTGGTGATGGTCAGCGAGACGGAGGGGGCCTGAGTTGCCATGAGACTGCTCCTTGAATGAAGGGACTGCGGGAGGGGGGGTGCAGCTTATTGTGCCAGTGAAGTGGTGGCGGAGGGAACAGAAATCTGGAGGCGTTGCCGGGCAGTCGGGGATTTGTCAGGGAGCGTTGATGGGGGCGGGCGCGGCGGAAGGTTAGTTGCGCGCGGGCAACGACAGCGGGGTTTCCGGATCGACGCCGAGCCAGGCGAGGGCGCCGGCGACGGCGAGCAGCGCGGCCGCGAGAAAGGAAGAGGTCCAGCCGAAGTGCTGGGCGATCCACGGGGTGAGAGAGGCGGTGACGGCTCCGCCGATCTGGGCGCCCATGTTCATGATGGCGGAGACGATGCCTGCGTGCGGCCCGGCGATGTCGGCGGTGACGGACCAGTACGAGCCCTGGGAGACGTAAAGGGCGCCTGCGCCGGCGGCGAGGGTAATGGCGGCCAGGGGAGCGCTGGGCACGCGGGAGCCGATGATCAGCAGGGCCGCGGCGGTGAGAAGAGAAGCCACTCCGGGACCGCACCGGCCCGCACGAAGGCCGCGGCGGGCGGCGAGCCAGTCGCCCAAAAAACCGCCGGCCAGGCAGAAGAAGGTCATGGCCAGGAAAGGAATCATGGTGTAGAGCGCGGTGGCCTTGAGATCGAGGCCGCGCGCCTGCGCCATGTAGAGGTAGAACCAGCCGAGGAAGATCCAGGCGATGTAGCCGAAGGTGAAGCAGGCGAAGGTGAGAAGGAGGAGCGTGCGGCTGGTGAACAGAGTGGTCCAGGGCACGGGTGGACGAACGGTGGAGAGCGGGGCGCGGCCGGCCTGGATGACGCGCAGTTCCCGCGGTGCGAGGCGCGGGTGGGTCTCCGGAGTGTCGCGTGCCATGAGAAACCAGGCAATGCCGGCGAGGACCCCGATGGCCGCGCTGAACCAGAAGGAGGCGCGCCATCCGTAGAGGGCGATGATGGAGGCGAGCAGCGGCGGGGTGAGGCCGGCTCCGGCGCCGACGCCCGCGAAGATCACGCCGTTGACACGGCCCCGTTCCGATACGGGGATCCATTGGGCCACGAACTGATTGGACGCGGGGTAGATGATGGCCTCCCCGATGCCCAGTGCGAAGCGAACGGCGATAAGGGCGATGAGGGCGCCGGTTATGGAAGGAGAGACCAGAGCGGTGGTGAGGGTGAAGGCGCCCCACCACAGGACTCCGAGAGAAAGGGCGCGGCGGGGTCCGAGGCGGACGGCGACCCATCCCGCGAGAACCTGGGAGGCGGCGTATCCGGCGAGGAAGGCGCTGATGACCCAGCCGAGATGAACGTTGTCGAGGTGGAACTCGCGGCTGATCTGCGGCCCGGCGATGGAGATATTGGTGCGGTCGAGGAAGGCGATGGCGCTGAGCAGGAAGAGGCAGAAGACCAGCACGGCGCGTAGCGGCAATTTGCCCATCTTTGGGAAATGTACTCCGATGCTGGATTCGCTGCTTCGGTAAGATGATAGACACATTCAGCGGACTATGCAGGGATCGGGATTGAAGACGAGTAAGTTGCCGGGCGGAGTATCGGCGGGGAGGGCCCACGGGTTGTCGCGCGAAAGCCTGCGCGCTCTGCGTGCCCTCGACACCCCTGCGCGCATTCAAAGATTCATCGACGGCATGACCTATCAGTATGCGGACACGGCGTGGTCGCCGCAACGCGCGCTGCGGGAGCGCAAGGGACATTGCCTGGAGGGCGCGCTGGTGGCTGCGGCGGCCTTGCGCGTGCACGGCCACAAGCCCTTGCTGATGGACCTGGAGGCGGTGCGCGATGACGATCACGTGGTGGCGCTGTATCGCGCGCGGGGACTCTGGGGCGGGATCGCCAAATCGAACTTTGCGGGGCTGCGGTTTCGCGCACCCGTGTATCGCACTTTACGTGAGTTGGCGCTCAGCTATTTTGAGCAGTATTTCAATCTGCGGGGCGAGCGGACGCTACGCGCGTATTCCGTTCCGGTGGATCTGAGCCGGCTCGACGACCGGCAGTGGATGACGTCAGAGGAGGATGTCTGGTGTGTTCCTGAACTGCTCATCGCCGCCCGGCACTATTCGCTTTTTCCGGACGGGGTAGGGCGGTCGCTGCCGCGCCTGGATCGCCGCAGCTTTGAAGCGGGGAAGGTGGGCTGGACGAAGCACTGAGCGGTGCTTCGTCCAGAGGATCGACGGCTAATCGGATCTTCTTCCCAGGTCGCTCCAGAATGTGCCCCAGCTTTCTGTGTATGGTCCTGCGCCGTAATCTGCGGTGTAGGGCTCATAGATGTAGAAGTCGCCGTGGTCGGTCTTGAGGGGGACGGGAGTGAGGTTGGCGCAGATGGAGGTGGAGGGGTCGAAGGCGACGCAGGAAGAGGCTCCTCCGCTCAGGTTGGTGGCATTGCTCAGGTCGGTCACCAGCGACGCGGTTGGGGGTGTGTAAAACTGCGCGTCGCCGGGAGTGGTCATGATGTCGGCCACGGCCCCCACGGAAGAGTTCTCCACGAGTCCATCGGTGTCCTGATCTTGCGTGATGGAGAGCGGGTACCCGCTGCGGCCAGCCAGAGATCCGAAGCCGACGCTGCCGTAGCCTTGATCGAAGTACACATAGATCTGTCCGGGGTCGAAGTTGGCGGTAACCGTGCGGGAGCCGCTGACGATGGTGACGCGCGCATTCCCGCTGGAGTTCATGTATCCGTGGGAGGGCCCATCGGAGAAGGGCGTGGTTTTGCGGGCATCGCCATCGACGGTGAAGTAGACCTGAGCTCCGGAATAGAAGTGGCCGCCAAGGGAGACGTCGGTGATGACGTAGCCGTGATAGGAGATCGGCTTGGCGACACTGGAGGTAGCCGGCGCCAGGACGGGGATGGGCGCGGGTTCGGAGCCGAGGGTGGCGACGAAGTATGCGGCGCTGAGCGGGTTTCCTGCTTCGTTGCTGTTGGGATCGAAGTCTCGATAGTTGATATCGAGGTAGAGATCGCCCCGGTCCGTATGCAAGGCATACGGAGTGGTGCACGGGGGACTCTGAAGAAAATTTACGCAGGGCCATGCGCGGCCGTTGAGACCCATGTTGTGCGCCAGATCGAAGTTGAGGGTCTGCAACCCAGCGCTGGCATTCCCGGGCGTGATGTCACCCCAGTCGAGGATGCCATCTTCTATGCCGAGAGGGTACGTGGGCTGAATGCCCGTGGGCGTGAAGGAACCGAAACCCACCCCCCGTGCGCCGGAGTGCGGCGCGTCGGCCGTGTTGCCCATGTCAACGCTCACGAATACCTGGTTGGGGGCGAAGTTGGCGTGGACGACGCGCGCGCCGCTGATGATGGTGACCGATGCGTTGCCGGTGGGATTGTAGTAGGTATCGACCGTGCCCTGGGTGGGATCGTTGGGATCGACGGGCAGTTGCAGGAACTGCATGTTGGTGGTGTCACTGCGCATGGTCAGGTACACGCGCGCGTTATGGAAAGACCAGCCCCCGATCTTGCCATCGGCGATGGTGAAGGCCGTATAGGTGATGGGCTTCGCGAAGGTGCCGGGAGCAAGCGCGAGTACTGTGAGCAGTGTGAGCAGAAGCGTCCGCAAAGATGCGCGCGAACGGCAGCGAGACTTCGAGGCAGTCGTCATGGTCGAAATCCTGCGGAGATGGAATTGGGAATACGGGGCCGAGAGGCGCAGGTAGGGGGCGCAGCGCTTCGTAAGTAGCAAGAGTCTGGCGCGATGGTGGTAAGTTGTCAAGAACAAAGTAGGCGAAACCGGATTGACGGAGAGAGGGCGTCGCGGCGTTTATTAGGGTGACTTTGATTGACCACGCGAGCACGTCTTCCGGCGCGGATTCGACGGTCAAGGTGTAGAGAAACCTTCGATTTCCGGCATAGGAGAGGGCGGCGGCTGCGCAGCTTGACTTTGCGGAGAGCAACGCGCCGCGTACTATCCTTGTTAGCCGCCGGGAGCCGAAATGAGCCGCCTATTTCTACCGGATTTGATGTTTGCTCAGGGACGCGCGCATGAGGGCGCAGGACTGCTGGTGGATGATGCCGGCGTGGTGGCTGGGGTCGTGCGCCCGGAGTCAGCGCAAGGCGCCCCGGTGCATCGGTTGGCGGGCAGGGCGCTGCTTCCCGGATTGGCCAATGCCCATTCGCACACCTTTCAAAGGCTGTTTCGGGCGAGGGCCGAGGGGCGCGCACGCGGGGGCGACACGTTCTGGACGTGGCGTGAGCAGATGTACCGGGCGGCCGCGTTTGTTTCTCCCGAAGATGTGTACGAGGTGGCGCGCGCGGCCTTTCTGGAGATGTTGAGTTCCGGGATCACCGCGGTGGGAGAGTTCCACTACGTGCACAACGACCGCGATGGAAGACCGTACTCCGACGCCAACACCATGGCGAAGGCGGTTGTCGGCGCCGCGGAGTCGGTGGGCATGAGGATATGCCTGTTGCGCAGCGCGTATCTGCGGGCGGGATTCCAGAAGGAGCCGCATCCGGGGCAACAGAGGTTTTACGAAACGGGCGACGCCTACCTGCGGAATCATGAGGCGTTAATCACGGAGATGGCGGGGAAGCCCCTGGTGAAGGTGGGCGCCGCGCCGCACAGCGTGCGGGCCGTGCCCCTGCCGGTGATGGCTGAGATTGCGGAGGTTGCGAGAAGACAGGGCCTCCCCCTGCATCTGCACATCAGCGAACAGCCGGCGGAAAACGACGCGTGCGTGACGGAGTACGGGACGACTCCGGTGACCGCGATTGCTGAGCGCGGGGTGCTGTCACCGCGAACGACGCTGGTGCACGCGATCCACCTGAGTCAGGCCGAGTTTGCGCGTGTGGCGCAGAGCGGGAGCACTATCTGCTCGTGTCCAACGACGGAGCGCAATCTTGGCGATGGAGTGTTTCCGGCAGATGTGGCAGCGCAGCTCGGGATTCCGGTGGCCTTGGGAACCGACAGCCAGGCGCAGATTGATCTTCTGGAAGACGCGCGAGAGAACGAGTACCACCTGCGCCTGGTGCGGCGGGAGCGGGGGATCCTGGACGGCGTGCGCGGCGAGGAGATTGCGGGGCGGCTTCTTGATTCGGCGAGCAAGGCAGGGTATCGGTCCCTTGGATTACCGGGTGGGGGCCTGGCGAACGGCGAGCCGGCGGACTTCTTCACTCTGGATTTGGATGATGTTGCGTTGCTGGGAACCGACGCAGCGACTCTGGCTTCGCAGGTGGTGTTCGCGGGCAGCCGCGCGGCGATTCGCGATGTCGCGGTGGCGGGCCGGTTGGTAATGCAGGAGGGGCGGCACTTGCTCGATGACGAGATTCGGGCGCGTTTTCGGAGAGTGGTAAGGAGATTTGTGGAGGAAGCATGAGCGTCGTGGAGAGTCCGGTGGTTCGCGCGGCGCGCGGGAGCGCGCTCAACTGCAAGGGCTGGCAGCAGGAGGCGGCGCTGCGCTGCCTGATGAACAATCTCGATCCCGAGGTGGCGGAGAGGCCTTCAGACCTGGTGGTCTACGGGGGGATCGGGAAGGCGGCGCGCAACTGGGATTGCTTTCATGCCATCGTGCGCGAGCTGCAGCAGTTGGGCGACGAGGAGACGCTGGTGGTGCAGAGCGGGAAGCCGGTCGGTGTCTTTCCCACGCATGACATGGCGCCGCGGGTGATCATCGCCAACTCAAACCTGGTAGGGAAGTGGGCGGACTGGGAGCACTTTCAGGAGCTCGACCGCAAGGGATTGATGATGTATGGGCAGATGACTGCGGGGAGCTGGATCTACATCGGGACCCAGGGAATCTTGCAGGGAACGTTCCAGACCTTCGCCGCGCTTGCGGAGCGGCACTTCGGCGGCACGCTGGAGGGCAGGCTGGTGGTGACCGGCGGCATGGGGGGAATGGGCGGCGCGCAGCCGCTGAGTGTAACGCTGAACGGCGGCGTGGTGCTGGCGATTGACGTCGATCGCAGCCGGATCGATCGTCGTGTGCAGACGCGCTACTGCGATGTGCTGAGCGAGGATCTGGACGAGGCGTTGAAGCTGTGTGAAGCGGCACGCCGGGAGAGGCGCGCGCTTTCCGTCGGGCTTGTGGGAAACTGTGCGGACGTGCTGCCGGAGATGGTGCGGCGCGGGGTGCGGGTGGATGTGGTGACGGACCAGACCAGCGCGCACGATCCTCTGAACGGGTATCTCCCGCAGGGCTTTTCAGTAAAGCAGGCTGCGGAGCTCCGCGTTCGCGATCCGCAGGAGTACGTGCGGCGATCTACGGCATCGATGGTGGTGCACGTGGATGCGATGTTGGCGCTGCAGCAGGCCGGTGCAGTAGTTTTCGACTACGGCAATAATATTCGGCGGTTCGCCTTTGACGCGGGTTGCACGGACGCCTTTCGGATTCCCGGCTTTGTGCCAGAGTACATCCGGCCGCTGTTCTGCCGGGGAGCCGGACCGTTTCGGTGGGTAGCGCTTTCCGGGGATGCGCGGGATATCGAACGGACAGACAAGCTGGCGCTGGAGTTGTTTCCTGAGAATGAGATTCTGACGCGGTGGCTGCGGCTGGCGCGGGGACGGTTCGCATTTCAGGGGCTGCCGGCGCGCATTTGCTGGCTGGGGTTGGGTGAGCGGGCACGGATGGGCGAGGCGATGAACGAACTGGTGCGCAAGGGCGAGCTGAGCGCCCCGGTGGCGATCGGGCGCGATCACCTGGACACGGGCAGTGTGGCCAGCCCGTATCGCGAGACGGAGAAGATGCTGGACGGCAGCGACGCGGTGGCCGATTGGCCGGTGCTCAATGCGTTGCTGAACACAGCTTCGGGAGCGACGTGGGTGAGCTTCCATCACGGAGGGGGAGTGGGCATGGGGTATAGCCTGCACGCCGGGCAGGTGACAGTGGCGGATGGCACGGAAAACGCTGGGCGGCGCATCGTGCGCGTGCTGAACAACGATCCGGCACTGGGCGTGGCCCGGCATGCCGATGCCGGTTATGAATTGGCGCAACAGACGGCTCGCGAACGCGGTCTGCGCATTCCGATGGCGGGGAAGTAGCGCGTGGCGAAGCTGGCGATCGTCAACATCGGACAGCTGCTGACTCTCGCGGGACCGAAGCGGCCGCGTGTAGGTGCCGAGCTGCGCGATGTGGGGATCATTGAGGGCGCGTCGATGCTGGTGGAAGATGACCGGATCGTCGCGATTGGCAAATGCGCTGACTTGCAGGACCGCATCGAGGGTGCGATCCAGGTGATTGATGCAGACGGCCGGTGCGTTACCCCCGGCTTAGTGGATGCACACACGCACCTGGTATTTGCCGGAAATCGCGCGGACGAGTTTGAGCGCCGGATTGGCGGTGCGACTTACCAGGCGATCGCTGCGGAAGGGGGAGGGATCCGGCGTACGGTGCAGCGGACACGAGCTGCCAGCGAAGACGAACTGCTCAGCACCGCGCGGCGTTATCGCGACTGGATGTTGCGCGGAGGAACGACGACTCTGGAGGCGAAGTCAGGCTACGGGTTGGAACTCGAGGCGGAGCTGCGTATATTGCGCGTGATCCGCCTGCTGAACGAAGAAGGCCCGGTGCGCATGGTGCCGACGCTGCTTGCCGCGCACACGGTGCCTGCGGAGTATGCCAGCCGGCGCGCGGATTATGTGCGGCTGGTAATCGAAGAGATGATACCGGCGGCGGCGTCGCAGGGCCTGGCGCGCTATTGCGACGCCTTCTGTGACGATCACGCATTCACCGTGGAGGAGACGCGTGCCGTGCTCCTCGCTGCGAGGGAGCACGGGTTGGGTTTGCGGCTGCATGCGGAGCAGTTTGCTGAAGGCACGGGAGCTGCTCTGGTTGCAGAGTTAGGAGCCGTGACCGCCGACCATCTGGAGGCCGCAACAGAATCCACGCTGATTCGATTGCGGGATGCGGGGGTGCAGCCGGTACTGCTGCCAGGGTCGGTTTTTGCCTTGGGGAGCGCGCGTTATCCTGCGGCCAGGAAGATGGTGGATCTGGGGTTGGCGATCGTGCTGGCGACCGATTTCAATCCAGGGTCGTCGCCTGTGCCTTCGATGCCCTTTGTGCTGTCGCTGGCATGCGTTCAGATGAGGCTCCTTCCCGCGGAGGCGCTGGCAGCGGCGACAATCAATGCAGCATGGAGCTTGGGGATGGGAGAGCAGGTAGGTTCGCTGGAAGTGGGCAAACAGGCGAACTTCCTGATTCATGAATTTGATGACTATTGCGAGCTTATGTATTTCATCGCGGCACCTGCCCGTCCTCGGGTGTTTATTGCGGGCAGGGAGGTGACCGCGTGAAGGCGGCGGAGATTCTGAGGTCGCTTGTGGCCATTCCGACGCCCTCGGCCGCGACGAACCTGCCACTGATCGAGTGGGCGCGGGAGTTTGTGGAGGCGCGGGGGTGGAAGGCCTGGCTGCAGCGCTACTCGGACGAGAATGGTGTTGCGAAGGCGAACCTCGTAGCACGACCCACGGCTGCAAGCGGAGATGGAATTGGGCTGGCGTTTGTCAGCCACACGGATACGGTGCCCTTCGCGTCGTCGTGGAGCGCCGCCCTGGAACTGGAGGAGCGGTTCGGGAATCTGCATGGCTGCGGGGCCTGCGACGTGAAGGGCTCGCTGGCGTGCTTCCTGTCGGCTCTGGATGCGGTCAAGGGAGAAGCCGACGCGGGTACAGGCCTGATTCTGACAGCCGATGAGGAGGTTGGCTGCAAGGGTATGGAGCGGCTGCTGGCTGACGGGCTCCCGCACATTGGAACGGCGATCGTGAGCGAGCCAACGTCGCTGTGCGCAGGCGTGGCTGGCAAGGGCTATGGGCTGGCGCGCGTCATCGTGGAGGGCGTGGAGGCCCATTCGGCATTTCCCGGCGAAGGCGAATCGGCGGTGCGCATTGCGGCACGCATGGTGGAGCGCATCTACTCTCTCGACGTATTTCCCGGCTGTGCGGTCGATACACTCTTCGATCCGATCTGCACCACCATCAACGTCGGCGTGATGGAGGGAGGCACCGCGAAGAACATCATTGCGGGACGATGCACATTTTTGGCGGAGTGGCGGCCGATTCCGGAGGATCCTGCCGACAGGGTCCTGCGCGGCATCGAGAGGCTCGCGCTGGAGATGCGCGCGATCTACCCGCGGGCCCGGATTACGATTGAGCCGATGCGGACCGAAGCGGGGTTCAAGCCGGGCCGGGACGGAAGACTGCGGGAACGCTTGGCAGGGCTGGTGAACAAAGGGCAAACGGGGATCAGCTTCTCTTCGGAGGCGAGCCGCCTTGCGCGCGCGGCAGACGAAGTGATCGTCATCGGCCCGGGCGACATGCACACCGCGCACTCGGATCGTGAGTTCGTACCGGTTCAAGAATTGGAGCAGTGGACGGCCGTACTGGAGAAACTGATCCGCCCTGCCTAGCTTTGATCAAGCTTTTCTTTGAGCCTTAAGAACCGCCATGGCGGCGTTGCGGCCGTTCACGCCGATGACCGAGCCTCCCGGGTGCGTGCACGCGCCGCAAAGATAGAACCCCTCCATGGGAGTGCGCGCGGTGAGACGGCGCGAGTACATGTACGGAGGAAGGCATTCGCCCTGGAAGATATGACCCCCGGTTAGCCCGACTTTTTTCTCGATGTCGGGAGGACCAAGCTCCTGCGCATCGATGACCGCGTCCCCGATGTTGGAGCAGAAGCGGGCGAGGGATCGAAGCGCAAGCGCGCGGACTTCACTGCGCCGTGAGTCCCAATTGCCTTCTGAGAAGGTATAGGGGACGTACTGGGCGAAGACGCTCATGGTGTGCGTGCCGTGTGGCGCAACCGAGCTGTCATGCACGCTTTGGAAGTAGAGTTCGCACCACAGATGATCGGGAAGCGTACCGGCCCTCGCTGCCGCATAGCCAGCCTTCCACTCCTGTTTGGTTAAGGGCGCATTGATTTGGCCGTAGTGGTGCGGGTTGTTGGTCCCGGGACGCGCGGTGAAGTTGGGCAACTCGCGCAGGTGCACGTTGAGCTTGACGGTGCAGCCCTCGATGGGGACGCTTACGACCTGTTCACGCCAGGCCGGATCTGCGGCATTGCCCAGCAGACGAAGAGCCTGCCGCGGATCAGCATTGCAGATGATGGTGCGGGCAGAGACGCGCTCGCCGGACTCAAGGCGAACGCACTCCCCGGGCACGATCTCAGCAACCGGCACTCCGGAGATGACGGTTGCGCCCGCTTCCCGCGCGGCATCGCACAAGTAGAAGGAGACCATTCCCATGCCGCCGCGGACATAGCCCCACATTCCGGGCATGCCTCCCAGGCGCCCGGAGGCATGATGGAAGCGGATAGAGGCTGTGCCGGGATCGAAGGGGCTCGCATTGGTTCCGATGACCCCCTGGCCGAGATAGGCGACCTGCAGGCGTTCGTCTGCCAGGTAGCGCTCGACAAACTCGGCCATCGACCAGTTGAAGAGAAGGGCACGCGCCTCCGGATCGTTGGCCAGACGGGATTCGTAGTCTTCCAGCGTGGGAGACTCGGTGAGCCAGAGATCGCGCGGCCCATCCGGCCGAAGCGCATCGCGAAGCCGGCGGAGCACATCGTTCATGGCCCGCCAGCCATCAACGTCCTGCGGCGAGAGGGAGCGGACTTCTGCCTCGCAGCGCTCATCGTCGTCCCACAACTGAATGCTCGAGCCGTCGAGGAAGGGAACGAAGAGCCCGTTCACCGCGGGAGTCCACGCAAAGCCGCGCCGGGGCAACTCGAGCTCACTCACGATGACCGGATGAAGCAAACCCGCGAGATAGGCGCACGGGGACATGCGCACGCCTGGGAAGGGCTCTTCAATCGTGCACGCGCCGCCGATACGCGTCCGGCTCTCAATCACGAGCACGCGCTGGCCCGCGCGGGCCAGGTATGCAGCGCAAGCCAGGCCATTATGCCCCGCGCCCACGATGATGGCGTCCCAGTGGATCGCGGCAATCTCGGTCAGCGGCAGAGGCAATCCGATCTCGCCCAGGACCGCGGCTGTGGGAGAACTCATGGCATCAAAATATCATCCGTATGCCTGCTGAACCGAAGCCCTCTCGCGGCTAGAGGAGCCGGCCGCCTGTTACGATAATCGCGGCTTGAAGTTTTCGTGTTCTGAAGAGGAGAGTATTATGCCCTACGATCAGACGAGTGTCGTTCCTTCTCGTATCCTGGTTCCCATCGATTTCAGCGCATCTTCGCACCAAGCCCTGGATGCGGCAACTGAGCTGGCGGAGAAGTTCGGCGCTCATGTCACGCTGCTGCATGTGATTCCCGAGTATGCGAACGCGGTGCTCCCGGATTCAATCGGGCCGGAGATCCTGGTAGAAGCCGAGCGGGCCGCTGCCAACGAGCGGTTTGCCGTCTCGAAAGGCAAGCTGGAGGAGAAGAAGATCGCCTGCACGGTGAGCGTGGAGGTGGGCGGGGATGTGGCTTCTACCATTCTGGAAGCGGTGGAGCGCGAGGGCGCGGATCTGCTGGTGTTCACGACGCACGGGTTGTCGGGATGGTATCCGCAGGTGTTTGGTTCGATTGCGGAGAAGCTGGTGAAGCTGGCGCTGTGCCCCGTGCTGCTGTTGCGCACGCCCAAGCCGGAGTCTTCAGCAAAGGTGCCGTTCGGGCGCATGATGGAGTGGTGGTAGGCCACGGACGCTACGAGACTTGTCGCTGCGACAAGAGCAGAAGGGGATAACAATGGGCTGCTGGCGGCAATGTCAGCAGCCCGTTTGGTGCCGGCCCTATGCGGTCACGCGATGACGCAGCGCGGCGGGTTCAGTCTTCGCGGCGAGGTACTCGTTGATGGCGGCAGCAGCCTGGCGCCCTTCCGCAATCGCCCAGACAACGAGGGACTGACCGCGGCGCATATCGCCCGCTGCGAAGATGCCATCGACGGACGTCTTGAAGTTCGTGGTCGCGACGTTGCCGCGGCCGTCCACCGCAAGCCCGAGCTGTTCGATCATGCCATTGCGTACCGGCCCCAGGAACCCCATGGCAAGCAGCACAAGATCGACATCGAGGGTGAACTCCGTTCCGGGGATGGGCTCGAACTTGGGCGGGGCCCCCACGCGCAAAGCGTGAAGCTGTTTGACGTTTCCGTGCTCGTCGCCGGTGAACTTGATGCTGTTGATGCTCCAGTCGCGAATACCGCCCTCTTCGTGCGCGCTCTCGGTGCGCAGTTGAAGAGGCCAGAGCGGCCAGGGCGTGGACGCGGCGCGAGTCTCAGGCGGCTTGGGCATGATCTCAAACTGATGCACGCTCTTTGCGCCCTGGCGATGGCTGGTGCCGAGACAATCGGCGCCGGTATCGCCGCCGCCGATAATGACCACGCGTTTGCCTGCTGCACTGATGGCCACGGACGGATCGATCTGATCGCCTTCGCAGCGCTTGTTCTGCTGGGGCAGGAACTCCATCGCGAAGTGGATGCCCTTGAGCTCGCGGCCTTCGATGGTCAGGTCGCGCGGGTGTTCTGCTCCACCAGTCAGCAGGATGGCGTCATAGTGGCTGGTGAGCGTCTCGACGGGCACGTTCACGCCCACGTGCGCATTGGTGACAAACGTGACGCCCTCGGCCTTCATCTGTTGGATGCGCCGGTCGATCACATGCTTTTCGAGCTTGAAGTTGGGGATGCCGTAGCGGAGAAGACCGCCGATGCGATCATTCTTCTCGTAGACGGTGACGGAATGGCCGGCGCGGCGAAGCTGCTGCGCGGCGGCAAGACCGGAGGGACCGCTGCCGACCACGGCCACGCGCTTGCCGGTGTTGTGCTCTGGCGGTTCGGGCTTGATCCAGCCTTCGTCCCATGCACGGTCTACGATGCTGCGCTCCATCAGTTTGATGGAGACGGGCGGCTGATCGATGCCCAGTACGCATGAGGCCTCGCATGGAGCGGGGCAGATGCGGCCGGTGAACTCGGGAAAGTTGTTGGTGGCGTGCAGGCGGCGGACCGCAGCTTCCCAGCGGCCGTTGTAGGCAAGGTCGTTCCAGTCGGGGATCAGGTTGTTGACCGGGCAACCGGTGTGGCAGAAGGGAACGCCGCAGTCCATGCAGCGCGCGCCCTGCTGGCGCTGCTTTTCCTCAGGGAAGGGCTCGTAGATCTCGAACCAATCCTTGATGCGTTCCTCCGGTTTGCGGCGTGTGGGCTGCTCGCGCTCAATCTCAAGAAAGCCGGTAACTTTACCCATTGTGCACCTCAGTAGCGCCTACCAGAGGCGACGGAGTGGAGGGAGAACTGTAGGTCTTCTCCGCACGTTCTACGCCCAGCACGCGCTTGTACTCGTGCGGGAAGACCTTGATGAAGTTGGGGCGCGTGGATTCCCAATTGTCCAGAATCCATGCGGCGCGCGGGCTGCCCGTAAGTTCTCGATGCCGTTCGAGCAATCCACGCACGATCGCCACATCCTCTTCGCGATCGAGCGGCTCGAGATCGACTGAAGCCTTGTTGCAGCGGCGCGTGGTGAAGTCGCCGGCGTCATCGTAGACATAAGCGATGCCGCCGCTCATACCCGCGGCGAAGTTGCGACCGGTGGACCCGATCACGACGACAAGGCCGTTGGTCATGTACTCGCAGCCATGATCGCCCACGCCCTCGACAACGGCGGTGGCGCCCGAGTTGCGCACGGCGAACCGCTCGCCGGCGATACCGTTCAGGAAGACTTCGCCGCTTGTGGCGCCGTAGAGAACCACATTGCCGACGAGGATGCTCTCCTCCGGCAGGAAGCTCGAGGTCTTGGGGGGATACGCGATGATGCGCCCGCCTGAGAGCCCCTTGCCGAGATAGTCGTTGGAATCGCCTTCCAACTCGAGCGTAACGCCCGAGGGAACAAAGGCGCCGAAGCTCTGACCCGCGGAGCCTGTGAATTTGAAATGGATGGTTCCGTCGGGCAGGCCGGCGCTTCCGTAGCGCCGCGCGATGGCTCCGCCCAGCATTGCGCCTACCGTGCGATGCACGTTGCGAATGGCGAAGCTGCCCTTGACCGGAATTTCGGATTCGAGCGCGGGCTTGGCCTTTTCGATCAGGGCGTGATCGAGGGCCTGGTCCAGGCCGTGATCCTGAGACTTCATTTTGCGGCGTGCTACGCGCGACGGCAGCGTGGGCGAGTACAGAATCTGCGAAAGATCAATGCCCTTGGCCTTCCAGTGCTCGGTGGCAATGGCGGCGTCGAGCTTGTCCACCCGGCCCACCATTTCGTCGACCGTGCGGAATCCCAGCTTCGCCATGTGCTGCCGCACCTGTTCGGCGATGAAGAAGAAGAAGTTGACCACGTGCTCGGGCTGGCCCTGGAAGCGCCCACGCAAAACCGGGTCCTGCGTCGCGATGCCTACCGAGCAGGTGTTGAGGTGGCACTTGCGCATCATGATGCACCCCATGGTGATCAGAGGTGTCGTAGCGAAGCCGAACTCTTCCGCGCCCAGCAGCGCCGCAATCACCACGTCGCGGCCTGTCTGCAACTTGCCGTCGGTCTGCACGCGAATCCGGCTGCGGAGATCATTGAGCAGCAGCACTTGCTGCGTCTCGGCCAGGCCGAGTTCCCAGGGAAGGCCGGCGTGCTTGATCGAACTGAGCGGGGAAGCGCCGGTGCCGCCGTTGTCGCCTGAGATCAGCACCACGTCGGCATGCGCCTTGCTCACGCCCGCGGCCACGGTGCCCACGCCGACCTCGGAGACCAGCTTCACCGCGATGCGCGCCTGCGGGTTCACGTTCTTCAGGTCATAGATCAGCTGGGCCAGATCTTCAATGGAGTAGATGTCGTGATGCGGCGGGGGCGAGATGAGTCCCACGCCGGGAATGGAATGGCGCGTCTTGGCGATGACTTCATCAACCTTGTGACCGGGCAGCTGGCCGCCTTCTCCGGGCTTGGCTCCCTGGGCCATCTTGATCTGCAACTCGTCGGCATTGACCAGGTAATTCGTTGTGACCCCGAAACGGCCGCTGGCCACCTGCTTCACCGCGCTGCGCCGCAAGTCGCCGTTGGCATCGCGCTTGAATCGCTCTTCGTCTTCGCCGCCTTCACCGGTATTGGACATGCCGCCCAGGCGATTCATGGCGATGGCGAGCGTCTCATGCGCCTCCTTGCTGATGGAGCCGAAGCTCATGGCGCCGGTGGTGAAGCGCTTCACGATCTCCTTTGCAGCCTCTACCTCTTCCAGCGGAACAGGCTCCTCGGCGTACTTCAACTGCAGCAGGCTGCGGAGCGTACACAGGCTCTTACTCTGGTTGTCGATGAGATCGGTGTACTCCTGGAAGGTGTTGAAGTTGTTGCCGCGCACCGCGTGCTGCAGCTTGCTGATGGTCTGAGGATTCAGCAGGTGATACTCGCCGTTTACGCGGAACTGGTATTCTCCGCCCACCATCAGCTCCGTCTCCGATTCGGTGAGCGGCTGGAAGGCATAAGCATGCTTCATCTGCGCTTCGCGCGCCAGAACGTCGAGGCCGATGCCCTCGATACGGGAGGCGGTTCCGGCGAAGTAGGTGTCCGCGAGCGATTGGCTCAGGCCCACTGCCTCGAAGACCTGGGCGCCGCGATAACTCTGCAGCGTGCTGATGCCCATCTTCGAGAAGGTCTTCAACAGGCCCTTGTTGATGGCCTTGATGAAGTGCTTCTCGGCCTGATTGCCGGTCACGTGGTGCGGCAGGAGCCCGCGGCGCTTCAGATCGTGAAGCGTCTCGATGGCCAGGTACGGATTCACCGCGCTAGCGCCGTAGCCGATGAGCAGGGCGAAGTGCATCACCTCGCGCGGCTCCCCGCTCTCAATAATGAGGGCGACCTGGGTACGGGTCTTCTCGCGAACCAGCCGGTTGTGCACCGCGGCCAATGCCAGCAGGCTCGGAATGGGCGCGTAGGTAGCGTCCACGCCGCGGTCGGAGAGAATCAGCAGCGAATAGCCGGAGTTGACCGCCAGGGAAGCGCGCGAACCAAGGTCGTCCAGCGCGTGCTTCAAGCCGTGCTCGCCATCCTGCGCGCGGAACAGCGCGGGAAGCGTGGTGGCCAGCAGATCGCCGGAAGAGATGCGGCGCAGCTTCTCGAGATCGCGATTGGTGAGAATCGGATGCGGCAGCTTCAGGGTATGGCAGTTCTCCGGCGCCTCATCCAGAATGTTGCGCTCGGTGCCGATATAGCTGATCAGCGACATCACCATCTCTTCGCGGATGGGGTCGATGGGCGGATTTGTCACCTGGGCGAAGAGTTGCTTGAAGTAGTTAAAGAGCGGTTGCGGGCGGTCTGACAGGCAGGCAAGCGGGGTGTCGGTGCCCATGGACCCAACCGGTTCCTCGCCCTTGGCGCCCATGGGCGCGAGCAGCATGCGCAGGTCTTCTTCGCTATATCCATACGCGCGTTGCCGGCGGAGCAGTGTCTCCGGGTGCGACGCGATCACGCGCGCGGGCTCGGGCAGCTTGTCCAGAGTGACCTGCTGTTCCTCAAGCCACTTTGCGTAGGGCTGGCGCGCGGCTAGCTCCTTTTTGATCTCGGCGTCGGAGATGATCCGCTTCTGCACCGTGTCGACGAGGAACATGCGGCCGGGCTGCAGGCGCCCTTTTTTGCGGATGTCCTGCGCGGGCACGTCGAGCACGCCGGCCTCGGAGGCCAGCACGACCAGATCATCCTTGGTCACGATATAGCGGCCGGGACGCAGGCCATTGCGGTCGAGCGTCGCTCCAATGACGCGGCCATCGGTGAAGGCGATCGCCGCCGGTCCGTCCCATGGCTCCATCAGGGAGGCGTGGTACTCGTAAAACGCGCGCTTTTCCTCGTCCATGTCGGGGTTGCCGGCCCACGCCTCGGGAATCAGCATCGCCATCACGTGCGGGAGGGAGCGGCCAGACTGGAAGAGAAATTCCACAGCGTTGTCGAGCGAC
This sequence comes from Acidobacteria bacterium AB60, assembly GCA_008682415.1. Lineage (GTDB taxonomy): Bacteria > Acidobacteriota > Terriglobia > Terriglobales > Acidobacteriaceae > Telmatobacter. Next base: position 561,951 of record VANK01000003.1, read on the forward strand.
GCGGAGTCGCTGCCGCCCGGCGTGACCACGGGGAAGAGGTCATCGATCTGCTCGCCGTGCAGGGGGCTGTCGAACACGGACTGACGAGCATTCATCCAGCTCACGTTGCCGCGGATGGTGTTGATCTCCCCGTTGTGGGCCACGTAGCGATACGGATGGGCCAGCTTCCAACTGGGGAACGTGTTCGTCGAGAAGCGCTGGTGAACCAGGGCCAGCGCGCTGGACACCAGGGGGTTGGCCAGCTCGAAGTAGAACTTCTCGATCTGCGGCGCCAGCATCAGTCCCTTGTAGATGATGGTGCGGCATGAAAACGAAGGGACGTAGAAGTCCTCTTTGCCCTCGATCTCCGAAGCGGCGATCTCGTTCTCGGTGCGGCGGCGGATGCGATAGAGAAGGCGCTCGAATGCCTGCTCGTCCATCTCCTTTGGCCGGCGCACGAAGAGCTGCTCGATATAAGGTTGCGAGGCGCGTGCCTCACGGCCGATGGCGTCACCGTTCACGGGCGTATCGCGCCAGCCTATGACCTTCGCGCCTTCCTCCTGGGCAATGCGCTCGATGACACCCTCGCACTGGAGGCGGCTGTGTTTATCCACGGGCAGAAACACCATGGCCACGCCGTACGCACCCGCCTCGGGAAGCTGCATTCCCAGTTCCCCGCACTCGCGCGCGAAGAACACGTGAGGGATCTGGATCAGGATGCCCGCGCCATCGCCCGTCTCCGGATCGCAGCCGGCAGCACCGCGGTGGGTCAAGTTGATCAGGACCTCGAGGCCCTTGCGGATGATCTCGTGGCTTTTCTCTCCGCGGATGCTGGCCACAAGACCCATGCCGCAGGCATCGTGCTCATTGCGCGGATGGTAAAGACCCTGGGGGGCAGGTACACGACTGCGATGCAATGAAGGCATAGGCTGATCCTTTGCAACTGATAAGAACGGCTTGTCTTACGCGTTTCAGGAGAAAGTGCCCCGTCTCCACGGTGAAGCCCTGGCGCTGAGGACGCGAGTGTGTCCTCGATTTCCCTGGAGAGGCTGCCGCTCCCACGATCGCATCACGCGGGAATCGAGCCTTTGGGTTACAGCAAATTCCTGAAAGCAAACACTTCCGGCCGTTGCGTTGATTGAGCAGAGCCGGGCCTCGCGCGGTGTCCGCCGAGGCAATCAAACGTGCCAGCCGGCTGCGGGTTTGCAACCGGCCCAAGGTGGTGCGGAACTCTTTAATATATCCGAAATAATCGTCAAGACAAACTTCAAAAGTGAGGCGCGCCGGTTCGCGCGAGATAAGCGCCCGATTCACGTCCACAAGGCCCCTTAGAGGGTGCTTACAGGCGGCAAATCAGCAATTCGCGCTCGTAAATCATCTCCGGGGGGAGATGGTCGTGGAGGTCGATGAACAAACCTTCATGCCCGATGACCTCCTGCCGCCACGCGGCGCGGTCCACCTCCATCAACTCGTCGAAGGTCTCGCGGGGAAAATCGAGGCCCGACCAGTCGATGTCCTCATAGCGAGGGACCCAGCCGATGGGCGTTTCGCGCCCGTGGGTCTGCCCCTGGACGCGCTCAACGATCCATCGCAGCACACGCATGTTGTCGCTGAAGCCCGGCCACAGAAACTTGCCTTCGCTATTCCTGCGGAACCAGTTCACATGGAAGATGCGTGGCGTGCGGTCCAAACCCCGTTGCATCTTGAGCCAATGCCGGAAGTAGTCGCCCATGTGATAGCCGCAGAAGGGAAGCATGGCCATGGGGTCGCGACGCACCTTGCCCACCGCGCCGGTCGCGGCGGCGGTGGTCTCCGAGCCCATGGTAGCCCCGGTGTATACCCCGCTGCTCCAATTGAAGGATTGATAAACCAGCGGCAGCGTGTGGGAACGCCGCCCTCCAAAGATGATGGCCTCGATGGGCACGCCCTCCGGCGACTCCCATGCGGGATCCATGCTTGGACACTGCGCAGCCGGCGCGGTGAAGCGCCCATTCGGATGCGCCGCGGTTCGCCCGGTCTCGCGCCCGATCTGCGGAGTCCAGCGCTCGCCGCGCCAGTCCTCGCATTCCGCCGGTGGCGTGTCGGTCATGCCTTCCCACCACACGCCGCCTTCGGGCGTGAGCGCCACGTTGGTGAAGATGGTGTTCTTCGAAAGGGCCGCCATAGCCATCGGATTGGTCTTCGCGCTGGTCCCCGGGGCCACGCCAAAGAAGCCTGCTTCCGGATTAATGGCGCGCAGGTTTCCCTGGGCATCCGGCCGGAGCCAGGCGATGTCATCGCCCACGGTCCACACCTTCCAGCCCTTCATCGCCTTGGGTGGAATCAACATGGCGAAGTTGGTTTTGCCACACGCCGAGGGGAATGCCGCTGCCACGTAGGTCTTATTTCCGGCTGGGTTCTCCACGCCGAGAATCAGCATGTGCTCAGCCATCCATCCCTCGTCGCGGGCGATGTTGGAGGCAATGCGCAACGCAAAGCATTTCTTGCTGAGCAGGGCGTTGCCCCCATATCCCGAACCAAACGACCAGATCTCGCGCGTCTCCGGGAAGTGAACGATGTACTTGACGTCATTGCATGGCCAGGGCACATCCTGTTGATCGGGCTTGAGGGGCATGCCAACGGAGTGCACGCAGGGCACCACGCGCCTCTCGTCTTTATCGATCTCCGCGAAGACCTCGGCGCCGATGCGCGCCATGATGCGCATGTTCACCACGACATACGGAGAATCCGTAAGCTGCACGCCGATTCCTGACATGGGCGAGCCGATCGGACCCATGCTGAACGGCAGCACGTACATGGTCCGGCCCTTCATGCAGCCCTTGAACAGTTGCTTCAGGCGCCGGCGCATCACAAAAGGGTCCTCCCAGTTATTCGTGGGTCCTGCCGCATCTTTGGAAAGCGAGCAGATGAAGGTCCGGTCCTCCACGCGGGCCACGTCGGTAGGCGCCGAGCGGGCGTAGAAACATCCCGGCCAGAGCTTGGCATTGAGCCGGGTGAAAGTTCCCGCCGTCACCAGACGCTCGCATAGGAAGTCGTATTCGGCCTGCGATCCGTCGACCCAGTGAATCGAGTCGGGACGGCAGAGTTCAGCGATCTTTTCGACCCAGCGGATCAGGTGCTTGTTCTTGGTCAGGACTTTGCTGCCCGGAGCATGCTCAACCACAGGGACATTTGCTTTCATAAACCGCCGGAACTCCTCCCCAGCGATTTTACGCGCCGCCGAGGATGATCGGATGTGAGGACAGTCACGGATTTAGGAGCCGGATTGTGCCCCGCCACAGGCGGGATGTGCGGCTGCGTCGCGGGTTCTCATTGCCCCTGGGCCAAATCGCTTCAGCGCTCTGCGCCGCCTCTCCTGTTCGACCCGCTGACCAAGAGTCAACCGTCGAAGCCTCGGCCTGCATCTCACGTCAACAGAGGTCTTGGGAGTTCTTTGTATGCCCGACCGTACAGGGAAGCCGGCTCGCAATGTTCTCGTACCCGGGGGTATGGGGTTCTTCGGAGCCCATCTCGCCGCTCGGTTCCTGGCCACCTCCGATGCCCAGGTGACCGTGGTCGACGACCTGATCGATCCCGGAGCGTTGCGGAACATTGAATGGTTGAAATCGCAGGCTGCGCCAGGGCGCTTGTCGCTGGTGCGCGGCGCCTCTCGTAGCATGCTGCGCCTGGCCGATGCCGCGTCGCAGGCCGATGAGATCTACTTCCTCGCTGGTCCCGGCTCAGGCTCCCATCGCTCCCTCGATGCGGTGTCCCTCGTGCTGGAAGCTGCGCGACGCTCCGGACGAACCCCCGCGCTGATCTGCGCGTCGGCTTGCGGAAGCATAGGAGACCCTCAGTCGGCCTCCTGGTACCCCGAGGGCAACTTGGCACACTTCGCCCAGACAGAGCGCCTCGTGCACGATTTTGCTGGCCTGCATCATCTTCCCGCCGTCACGCTGGAGATGGACACCGTCACCGGACCGCGCCGGTTCGATGAGTCGTCGGACTGGGTCGCGCGCCTGGAGTACTCCATCCTCGGCGGTAGGCGCTGCCGGGTCGTGGCCGATGCCTCCGAACCCCACGACGTGCTGCACGTCTCCGACGCGGTGCAGGCCCTCCTCGCCGCGCGCGCATATCTCGGGAAGACTGCCGGGAAGCGGTATCGCGTTCACGGCGGCGCCGCACACGTCATCACCGTTGGCGACATGGTTCAACTCATCGAGCGCGTCTGCCATCGTCATGCAAAGCTCGATACTCCCTGGAGAAAGGGTGGACGAGCTCTTCCGTCCGCTATCGATGATCCCCAGTTTTCTGTCGATACCGCGTGGATGCCTCGGCGCAGCCTGGAGGAAACCGTACGTGAGATCGCGGCGTTCTGGCATGTCCACCGGGATGCTGTTGCGGCTTCGCAGCCACTGCCCGCAACCTCCAGGGTGCGTCTGAACGAAACGCGTCGCGCGGCAGACGTTCCGGTAAAGGCTGCCTGACCGCCTCTCCCAAAACAAAAACCCTCCCGGCAAACTCTGTGGCCGGGAGGGTTTTTTAATTTGCGGCTGCGGCTGCCGAGGCTCTCAGCATCGGCAGCCCAGTCTCAAGCGACTTTTGTCGCCCACGGGTCAATGACGATCTTGGTGACGCGCTCCTTCTTGTCGCGCCAAACCTTGTACATCTCCGGAGCCTGGTCGAGCGTGATCCGATGCGAGATGAGCGTCGAGGGGTCGATCTGCCCCTTCTCGATTCTCTCCAGCAGTGGCTTCATGTAGCGGTGCATGTGGGTCTGGCCCATCTTCATGTTGATGCCCTTGCCGAAGGCGGCTCCGAATGGCACTTTGTCCAGCATGCCCCCGTAGACGCCAGGGATCGAGAGCGTGCCGCCCTTGCGCACGGCTTGGATGGCCTGCCGCAGAACACCGGGTCGATCCGTCTCCATGAACAGCGCGGTCTTGATCTTGTCGTAGACGCCCTGCAGATCGTTGAAGTGCGACTCCAACCCGACGCAGTCGATCGCGCCGTCGGGACCGATGCCCCCGGTCAGATCCTTGATCGCGGTGAGAACGCTGACGTCGGGCTGGGTGTAGTCGATCGTCACCGCCCCGATGCCGCGCGCAAAGGCCAGTCTCTCCGGAAAGCGGTCGATGGCAATGACGCGCCCCGCCCCGAGCAGGAATGCGCTGGCGATGGCAAACAGCCCCACCGGCCCGCAGCCCCACACCGCCACCGTATCGCCTTCCTTGATATCGGCGTTTTCCGCGGCCATGTATCCGGTGGGAAAAATGTCCGAGAGAAACAACACCTTCTCGTCCGGCAGGTCGCTCTCGATCTTGAGCGGCCCCACATTCGCGAAGGGAACGCGCACATATTGTGCCTGTCCGCCCGCGTAGCCGCCCATCATGTGCGAATACCCGAAGAGACCCGAACCCGAGTAGCCGTACATCGTCTCCATCAGGTGGGCATTGGGGTTGGTGTTATCGCATGCTGACCACAACTGCTTCTGGCAAAACAGGCAATTGCCGCAGGCGATGGTGAAGGGGACCACGACGCGGTCTCCGCGCTTCAGGTTCTTCACTTCAGGGCCGGTCTCCTCCACGATTCCCATGAACTCGTGCCCCAGTATGTCACCCGACTCCATCGTGGGAATGAATCCATCGAACAGATGCAGGTCGGATCCGCAGATCGCGGTACGGGTAATTTGCAGAATTGCGTCGTGCGGATTGAGGATCTTCGGATCGGGAACCTGGAGTGTCTCCAGCTTATTCTTGCCCATCCAACAAACTGCCTTCATTTGAGGTGACTCCTTATCCGGTGGTGCGTGGCCCGGAAACGCGGCCGCCAAACAGGGCGGCCGCATTGGGCCTTTGATCGCTTAGCTTGCCCGTTGCAGATCGCCGCGGGGCGTGGGCACGTGTTCTCCGTACAGCGAGGCCTTGAGCTTGCCGCTGACACCGCGGGGGCCATGGGACTGTCCCTGGATCGTCGGAATTTCGCCGGTCTCCACGAGCGCCTTGAAATGCCGCAGATTCTCAATGACCGCTTGCTTGGGGTTCCGTGACAGCACGGTTGCGGTCGCTGAGCTCACACGTCCAAAGCCAAACTCCTGCAGGATAGTGACAATCGTTCCCCGTCCCCCGGCTGCCGTGTCGAAGATGACCTCCCCGGCGTTCTGAGGCGATCCTCCGGTGCTCCGCCACGCGATGCGCTTACCCGGCTCGTCCTTCAGGATCTCTGAGTCCCACTCCATCGTCTTGCCATTCACTTCCATGACCCAGTGCGAGGTGTTCGGTCCCGTGACGCGCACCTCCTTCATCAACTCCTGCCACCGCGGAACATTGGGGAGGTCGCGCCAAAGCCGGTAGCACTCTTCCGGAGTGGACTGAATCAGGGTGCTGGTGCGCACCCAGGTTTGCCCATCACCGTCCGCGGGTGGAGGCAGGTAGCGACCGTCTTCGATGATGGCCGCGCTCGCAATGCGCGGCAGCGGCTCCAGGCGGGGAGCCTCTTTCAAAGTATTTGCCATTCTCCATCTCCAATCTCTTGGGTTTTGTTCCGTCGCCTTACTTGTCCTCGCCTACCGGACGCGCCTGCTTCTCGTGCATGGAAGCCTTTGCCTCGCCGGGAATCGCGTTCGCCAGCTTTCCTTCAATCTTCGTCTTCAATGACGCCGCGTAAATGTGGTCTTTGCCGTCGAAGAGCGCGTCAATGCCCTGGCGCGCAACGTCCTCCGGCTTGCTCTCGGACTTGCCCTCGCTCCCGACCTTGGTGTTGTCCATCTCGGCGCGATGGAAGAAGTCCGTGTCCGTCGGCCCGGGCTGCAGAGCGGTCACGCTCACGCCCGTGTCTTTCAGCTCGTACCGCAGGCTGTGGGCGAAGGAGAGCACGAAAGCCTTGGTGGCCGCGTAGACGGCTTCCCGAGGCGCGACCATCTCTCCCGCAATCGACGAGGTAAACAGGATCCTGCCTTCCCCGCGGGCCGTCATCTGCCGCACCACATACTTCGCCAGGTGAATCGTGCTGGTGCAGTTCAGGTTCACCATGTTCAGTTCTTTGTCCAGATCCGTTTCCTGGAATAGCCCGCCCAATCCCACGCCGGCATTAATGCAGGCGACGTCCACCGGCTGGCCGAGCTGCTCCACCTGTTGCCAGAGCTCTTCAACTCCGTTCGGAGTTGCCAGATCCACGCTGGCCTCTGTCACCGTCCTGCCGAAAGCTCGTAGATTCTGTCCTGCCTGGGTCAGCCTCTCGCCCGCGGAGGCAATCACCAGGTCGTAGCCGCGCCGCGCCAGCTCCGCCGCCAATTCATATCCAATCCCGCTCGATGCTCCGGTCACCACTGCAAGCATGCTTCTCTCCTCAAACATCCCGTTTCCACGTTCTCCCGCTGTGATGCACCTTTATAAAAAAGGGACGTCTTCCAATCAGCCATCCGGAGCAGGGAGGCGCGTAGAGGTTGCGCAATACCCCTGCCGTTGATTCCCAAGGCACTTGGCCGCATCCAACCCTGCAGATGGCCCCCCTTGGCGACACTCGCATCGGCATCTCGGGTTGGAGGTACAAGGGATGGCGGGGCAGCTTCTACCCGCCCCGTCTGCCGCAGCGCTCCGAACTCAAGTTCGCCGCGGAACATTTCAACACCATTGAGCTCAATGGCTCCTTTTACTCGCTCCAAAGGCCCTCTCTCTTTGAGAGCTGGTACAACGAGACTCCTAAGGACTTCGTCTTCGCAGTCAAGGGCTCCCGCTACCTCACGCACATGCTCAAGTTGCGCAACATCGAGGCCCCTCTGGCCAACTTCTTTGCCCAGGGCGTGCTCCGCCTGGGCGAAAAGCTCGGACCAATCCTCTGGCAATTCCCGCCCCAGACCCGCTTCGACTCAGAGCGCCTGGAATCCTTCTTTACCCTTTTGCCACGCACCCACAAACAGGCCGCGGAACTCGGCCGCCTCCACGATCAGCGGCTGAACAACCGTACCTGGCTCGAAGTAGCCACGGATCGCCCCCTGCGACATGCCATCGAGATCCGCCACGAGAGCTTCGCCTGCGAGCAGTTCATTGCCCTGCTGCGCAAGCACAAGATCGCGCTGGTGGTCGCGGACACGGTAGAGTGGCCTCTGCTCCTGGATGTCACCGCGGATTTTGTTTATTGCCGCCTGCACGGAAGCGAACAACTCTACACAAGCGGTTACGAGGCCGATGCCATCGATGTTTGGGCGCGCCGCGTCTTTAGTTGGGCCCGGTGCCAGCAGGTGACGGACGGACGCCTGGCGAGCACCCGCAACGCGCCTCGCCGCAGCTCCCGGGATGTTTACGTCTACTTCGATAATGATGCCAAGGTGCGCGCACCGTTCGACGCCTTGGCGCTCCGCAAGGCCGTGGAGTCCCTCTCTGTGAAACCGGTTTGTGAGGAGACTCAGCGGCGACCGGCGCTCCGCATCTAACCAACTGCCGGTTGGCCAACTAAGGAGTGGATATGCGCGGCTTGAAGGGCAAGGTAGCGATCATCACTGGCGCCGGCTCCGGGATTGGGCAGGGAATCGCGCGGCGCCTCGGTTGTGAGGGAGCAAAGGTCATCGTGGATTACGTCGGCACGCCCGAAGGCGCGCAGGAAACCGAGCGCGCCATCAAGGAAGCCGGCGGCGAAGGCGAGATCGTCCAGGCCGATGTGACCAAGATCGATGACGTGAACTGCCTGGTCAATACCGCGTGGGACAAATTTGGCTCCGCCGACATCCTCGTGAACAACGCTGGAGTGGAGAAACGCTCCGACTTCTGGGATACCCCGGAAAAAGACTACGACACCATCGTCTCCGTCAATCTGCGCGGACCGTTCTTCCTGACCCAGGCGTTCGTCCGCCGACTGCTCGACGCGAAGAAGCCCGGCCGCATCGTGAACATCAGCTCCGTGCATGAAGACATGGCCTTCCCTGGATTTGCCACCTATTGCGTCAGCAAGGGCGGCCTGCGCATGCTCATGCGCGATCTGGCCGTTGAACTCGGTCCGCTTGGCATCACCGTCAACAACGTGGCCCCCGGAGCCATTGTCACCCCCATCAACAAAACACTGCTTGAAGATAAGCCCAAGCTCAACGCGCTGCTCGCCAATATCCCCCTGGGCCGTCTCGGTACCGTCGACGATGTCGCCGGCCTCGTGGCCTTCCTCGCTTCCGACGATGCATCTTACATTTCGGGCTCCACGTTTGTGGTCGATGGCGGCCTGATGCGCAACTATCACGAACAATAATCCATGGCCGCTCGCATTGAAGACTACGCACTGATCGGTGATTGCGAAACCGCCGCCCTCGTTGACAACCGCGGATCCATCGACTGGCTCTGCTGGCCGGAGTTCTCCTCCGAAGCCTGCTTCGCTGCTTTGCTTGGCTCCCAGGAAAATGGCTGCTGGTCGATGGCGCCCGCCGACGGAGAATGGTCCACCACCCGAAAATATCGCGAACACACTTTGATCCTGGAGACCACCTTCCATCACGCCCAGGGCGTCGTGAAGCTCACCGACTTCATGCCCATTCGCGAGCGTTTCTCTGACGTGGTGCGCATCGTCGAGTGCCTTGAAGGAACCGTCTCCATGCACATGGAGCTCCGCCTTCGCTTCGACTACGGCCGCACGGTGCCGTGGGTCACCCGCATTCCCGACGGTATCCGCGCCGTCGCCGGCCCTAACCTCGCCATCCTGCACAGCCCCGTCAAAGTGCGCGGCGAAAGCCTGGCTACCATCGCCGACTTCAACATCGCCAAGGGCGAGCGCAAAACCTTCACCCTCACCTACGGGATCTCCTTTGAGCAGGATCCCGATCCGATCGACCCCGAGCAGGCGCTCAAAGATACAGAAAACTTCTGGATTCCCTGGACCAGCCAGCTCAAATACGACGGAAGATACCGCGACATCGTAGAGCGCTCTCTCATCTCCCTCAAGGCCATGACCTTCCGCCCCACCGGGGGCGTGGTGGCCGCGATGACCACCTCGCTGCCCGAAGCCATCGGCGGCGTGCGCAACTGGGACTATCGCTTCTGCTGGCTTCGCGACACCACCTTCACCCTGCTGGCCCTCACCAACGGCGGCTACTACAAAGAGGCGGCGGCCTGGCAGGACTGGCTCCTGCGCGCCCTCGCCGGCAGCCCCGATCAGGTTCAGATCATGTACGGGCTCAAAGGCGAACGCCAGCTGGCCGAGTGGGAGGTCGACTGGCTTCCCGGTTATGAAAACTCCAGGCCCGTGCGCGTTGGCAACGGCGCCGCCGGCCAGCTGCAACTCGACATCTTCGGTGAAGTGCTGGATTGCTTCTTCCACGCCCGGGAGAGCATGAACGTACACGGCAAAAGCGACTTCCGCGTGCTCGCTCTCCTGCTCCGGCACCTCGAACACACCTGGCAAAAACCCGACGAAGGCATCTGGGAGACGCGCGGCGGCCCCCAGCAGTTCACCTACTCCAAGATGATGGCCTGGGTCGCCTTCGATCGCGCCGTGAAGATTGCGGAAAAGCTCGGATTCCACAATCCCATCGAACGCTGGAGCGGGCTTCGTGACAAGATCCACGCCGAGGTCTGCGAGAAGGGCTTTAACACCAGGCGGAACAGCTTCGTCCAGTCATATGGCTCCGACGAACTCGACGCCTCGCTCCTCCTCATGCCCCAGGTTGGCTTCCTTCCCGGGAGCGACCCGCGTGTCAGGTCAACGGTAGAAGCGATCGAGCGCGAACTCATGTCCGATGGCCTCGTGCTTCGCTACAACACCTCGTGTGTGAACGACGGACTGCCGCCTGGGGAGGGCGTCTTCCTCGCCTGCAGCTTTTGGATGGTCAGCAGCCTCATCGCTATCGGCCGGCGCGACGACGCCCGCAAACTCTTCGAGCGCCTGCTTACCTTGTGCAATGACCTCGGTCTCCTCTCCGAGGAGTACGACACCAAACGCAAGCGCCTCGTCGGGAACTTCCCGCAGGCGTTCTCGCACATCGCTCTCGTGAATGCTGCCTTCGACCTGCAGAACGACGAAAACAAGAGAAGCCGCAACACTGGGTGTGGCGCCGACTGAAGCCTTTCGTCTTCAACGAATCATTGCGCGCACCTCTTTGCCCTCGTAGCTCAGCTCCGCGTTCGCCTTGGCGGTGATGCCCGCGCCCGTCCCCCGTCCTTGGCCCACCAGCACCACGCGGAACGTGCGATGCTCCGCCATTCCCGGGAACGATCCCTGCCGCGCCCCGATGGTCAGAGCGGACGCCTTGTCGTCCCAGCGCAGCGGAATCACCGCATGCTCTCCGTGCTCGTACCCATAGCCATCGCCGGAGTCCTCGTAGAGATCAAAGCTTCCATTCGCCCCGCGGTAGACGCGGATCTCGATCGGGCCCGCCGGGTCCTGCTCCGCATACTCGATCTGCGGCCCCATCGGCACCACCGATCCGGCGCGCACATAAAGAGGCATCCGCTCAAGCGGCGCATCGGCGTCGATCTCCTCTCCGCCCTTCACCTTCTCGCCCGTCCAGAAGTCGAACCACCCCTCTGCCGCGGGCAGGTAAACGCTCCGGCGTTTGGCATCTGCTTCCAACACGGGGCTGACCAGCAGCGCCGGCCCGAACATGAACTCATCCCCGCGGTTCCAGGTCTTCTGATCCGTACGCCAGTCCATCACCAGCGGCCTCTGGATCGTGTAGTCCTCGCTCGTCACCTTCCACGCCAGTGAGTAGATGTACGGCATCAAGCGGTAACGCAGCTTGTCGTAGTCCACCAGGATGGGCTCAACCTTGTCGAAGGCCCACAACTCGTTGTGCGGCCGGTGCCCGTGTGTCCGGAAGATCGGGCAGAACGTCCCAAACTCAAACCAGCGCGCATACAGCTCCTGGAACGCCGGATCGGGCAGCGGATTGTCTACCGGCGGCCAGTACCCGCCGATGTCTGTCGTCCAATACGGATATCCCGAAAGTGCGAAGTTCAATCCCGCTGGAACCTGGTGGCTCAGTCCCCAGTAATTCCCGTACACATCGCCCGACCACACCGTGGCTCCCACTCGTTGCTGGCCCAGGAACGCTGAGCGCGTCAGCAGAAACACGCGCTTCTTGTCCGTGGCAGCCTTCCAATGATCCTGAATCCCCAGCGTGTGCAGGAACGGGAACACGTTCGTGTACTCGGCGCCATTGCCAATCGTCCAACGCCGGCTCTGAAGGATGGCGTCGCCAAAGTGCGGCCAGAACTCCTCCGGCTCTGCGCTATCCAGCCAGAAGGCGTCCCATCCCTGTTGCTGCAGCTTCCCTGGCAAGCGCTGCCAATAAATGTCCCGCGCCTCCGCATTGCTGGCGTCATACACGTGCGCCGTCGGGATCAACTCATGCTTCTCGTCCAGAACCCTGTACGTTTCCGACTTCGGATCCAGCAGGCCCCATACGGAGATCATCGCGTGCACGTTCTCCTTGTGCAGATCCTCCAGGTCCTTGGCCACATCGTGGTAGTTGTTGTTGAACTCGGGGTCGCCCTCCGTCTTCCACCAGAACCAGTCCTGCACCATCGCGTCCAGCGGAATGTGGTCTGTCCGATAACGGTGCGCAATCTCCTTGATCTCATCCAGCGAAACATAGCGGTCCTTCGACTGGAAAAATCCGTAAGCCCACTTGGGCAGCAGCGGCGCGTGCCCCGTCAACGTCCGATACTCGTGGATGATCGTGTCCATCTCCGGACCGTACAGGAAGTAATAGTCGATCGATTCTCCGGCTATCGAGCTGAACTTCAAATCCAGCGGGAAGCGGTTATCGACATAGGTCAGCGCCGCCGTATTCCACATCACCCCGTAACCCTTGCTCGAGAGCAGCAGGGGAATGGCAACGTCCGTGTTGTTCTGTCCCAGCTCCACCGTAGAGCCCCGGTAGTTGAACATTCCGCTCTGATGTTGCCCCAGTCCGTAGATCGCCTCGTTCATCACCGGCGAAAAACGGTCCGTCACCCGATACGTATGATCTCCGTTCAACTCCACCGGCTCATAGGTGCGCGGGACTCCATCCCCCTCACGCAGGAGGGACTCGTTTGCACTGGAATGAAAGGTCAGGTTCCCGCGCTCCTGGTTCAGCGATACGTCAATCTTCGCTGTCTTGAGATGAGCGTTCCGCTCATCGGCTGAAAATGTAAAATCCGCCCCCGGGCAGGACTGCCGCGCATCCAGCATCCACGGATGCTGCGCCTCCTTGGCGTCCTTCTCCGGCTTGGCAAGCACGTGAATCACGGAGTCCGCGCAGACTGTAACGTCCAGCACCTCGGCCCCGACGGTTGCCTGCATCCCGTGCTCGGTCTTCTCAACGTGAATCGCCGGCAACGAAGGCTTGTCCTGGCCCGGCATCTGCCCCAACACACTCCCGCACATCACAACCAGCGCCGTAGCAAGGGCGCCACAACGTCCAACGCGCAACCGGCTTTCAGAAGTCCTGCTCATCTCACTCTCCCGCGATCCACACAAACGAAAGGGAGCAGAGCCTTGCTCCGCTCCCGCGCACTGCATTCGTGCCTGCATCATCGTCCCTACTACTCCGGCAGCGCGATCTGCTCGTCTACCCGGAATTGGCTCGTGGCCACTGGCGCCCCCGTATCCGGCTGCCCGCCGCCGATGCTGATCTTGTACTCGCCGGCCGCGATGATCGGATGGCCGTCCAGCGTCACCATCCCCAGGTCCCGATCCCTGAGATCGAAGTGCACCCGCTGGTTCGCGCCCGCTTCCAGGTGGATCCGCTTGAACCCCCGCAGCGCGACCCGTGGTGCGCCTGCCACACTTGGAAACTTCAGATACACCTGCACCACCTCGTCGCCGGCCGCCTTGCCGGTATTGGTCACCGTCACATCCGCGCCCACCGCTTCGCCCGCATGCACCGGCGCCGTGGGCACGCTTAGATCGCTGTAGCTGAAGGTCGTGTAGCTCAGCCCGTATCCAAACGGATACAGCGGCTTGCCCGTAAAGTAGCGATACGTGCGCCGCTCCATCGAGTAGTCCTCGAAGTGCGGCAGCTGATCCACCCCGGTGTAGAAGGTCACGGGAAGCCTTCCCGCAGGGTTGTTCTTCCCGCTCAGGGTATCCGCGATCCCAGTGCCGCCCTCCTCGCCCGAATACCACGCCTCCACCACCGCGTTGGCATGCTCGTTGATCCAGTTCACGGCCAGCGCGCTGCCGTTCATCAGCACCACCACCAGGGGCTTGCCGGTGGCCGCCACCGCCTCCACCAGCTTCTCTTCCGGTTCCGGCAGATCGATGCTCGTCCGGTCGCCTCCCAAAAATCCCGGCTCGCTTACCGGCATCTCTTCGCCTTCCAGTTGGCTGGTAATCCCCACCGCGGCGATCACCACATCTGCGCTCTTGGCCGCAGCAATCGCCTCCGGCGATGGACCGCTCGCCACAGGAGCCCAGATCATCTGCGCCACCGGCGCTCCGTCTCCTGCGCGGTAGGTGAAATCGATAGCGACCTTCTGTCCCTTCTCCAGGTGCACGCGGCCCATCTTGGCCTCCACACCGGAGGAAAAGAACTGGAATGCCGCGTTCTTCCCGTTCACCGTGAGCATGGCAAAGCCATCGGCCTTCACACCGATCAGGTAATCGCCCGTCGCATTGGGCGTCAGGAATCCCGTCCACTGCACGCCGACTGGCTTCTTCCCCGCAGCCTCGGGGGGCAGCTTCTGCTCGGTGAGATCCGCATTGGCGTCCACGCGTGTCACCACCGGCTTCCCCTTCGCGCTCATGGCCAGCGGCACTCCGTTCCAATCGCTGTATTCGGCCTTCAACCCGGGCTTCCCATCCGGCGTAGTCAACAGGCTGTTCGGCACCAGCGTCCCGTCATTGTTCAAAAACTGTGTTCCCGGCACGTAGGTGATCTTGGCGTTCGGAAACTCCGCCTTCAACCCATCGAGCATCGACACAATGTGCGTCGGCGTGCCGTTGTAATTCCCCAGCAGAACCCGCGTCTGGTTCGCCAGTGGCCCCACCACCGCGATGTTCTTGACCCCCGCCTTCAGCGGCAGCGTCCCGTCGTTCTTCAACAGCACCATCGACTCGTCCGCCAGCTTCCGCGCCAGCGCGCGATGCTCCGCGCTATCCAGCTCCTTCGGGTCGATCTTCGAATACGGCACCTGCTCCGCCGGATCGAACATTCCCAGTTTGATCCGCGCCGTGAACAGCCGCACCAGCGCCGTGTCCACTGCGCTCTCCGTCAGGTGCCCCTGCTGGACCGCTTCGATGTACGGCTTGTAGTCGTGGTCATCCTTTACCGTCGCGAAGTCGAAGCACTCGTTATCCATGCCGCGCGTCAGCGAAATGGCCGAGGCCCGCGCCTGGTCCGGTCTGTAGTGGTGGCCGGTGAAGATGTCGCGCACCGCCCCGCAGTCGGAGACCACGTACCCCTGGAAGCCCCACTTCCCCCGCAGCTGATCCTGAAGCAGAAACTCATTCGCGCACGCCGGCTGCCCGTTGATGGCGTTATACGCGCACATCACAGATCCCGCCTTGCCCTCCGTCACCGCCGCGCGAAACGCCGGCTCGTAGGTGTCGAGCTGATCGTGACGGCTCACGTCCACATCGGTAAAGTGCCGCGTCGGCTCCGGTCCACTGTGCACTGCGTAGTGCTTCGGCGTCGAGATCACCCGGTAATACCTCGGATCATCCCCCTGCATCCCGGTCACAAACGCTACCCCCATCCGGCCCGTCAGGTAAGGATCCTCTCCATACGTCTCCTGCCCGCGTCCCCATCGCGGATCGCGGAAGATATTCAGGTTCGGCGCCCAGAAGTCCAGCCCGTGAAAGATCGATGAGTCCCCGTCCTTCGATGACTGCGCATGAATGATCCGCGCCTCCGTCCCGATCGCCACGGCCATCTGATGAATCCCCGGCTCGTCAAACGTGGCGGCCAGTCCCACAGGTTCCGGAAATTCGGTCACGCCTCCCACGGCCACGCCATGCAGCGCCTCGCTCCACCAGTTGTAGCCAGGCACCTTCAGCCGCGGAATGGCCCGCGCCTGGTTGACCAGCTGCGACGCCTTCTCCTCCAGCGTCATGCGCCCCACCAGGTCCTTGGCGCGTATCTCCGGTTGCAGGGCAGGATTCAAATACGGCGGATTTGACGTCTCCTGTGCGGCGATCGGCGCAAGCTTCCACGCCAGGGCAAATGCCAAAGCGACTCCAACGCGAACAAGTCTGTTCCTCATGATCTGGCTCCCGAGATGCAAGCGACGCGGTTCTTGCGCCGCGCCTGGTAAACGTATTCCGGGCGGCACACACCTCGCCGCTCCGCTCTGTCGTCCGAAACCCCCGACTATACAGACACGGCGCCCCTCCCGGCAAGCGGAATAAATCGCTTTATTCCCAGGCCCCGGGCTGCTATCGTACCCACCGTCGAAACATTGACGCGGTCGCGTCCGCCCCACTCTTCACGGCAGTTCAGGAGGCGCGCCCCGGAACAAAATCAAGGAGCAATGTATGAAGCTTCCGGCATTCCTTCTTCTCGCGGCTGCCCTCTCCCTGCATGCTCAGCAGGAAGGCGACTTCAAACCCGCATCCAGCAACGTCCTTGACGCCCCCTATCCGCGCGTCGACAGCTCCTCGCGCGTGCAGATCCGCATCAAGGCGCCCGATGCCACCAAGGTAAAGGTGAACTTCTGGAGCGGTCCCAAGGCCGACATGGAGAAACAGCCCGACGGTTATTGGACCTTCACCACCTCGCCCATGGCGCCCGGCCTCCACTACTACACCATCAACATTGATGGCGCCGAGGTCGCCGATCCTGCCAGCCACAGCTTCTTCGGCGGCAGCAAGGATGCCAGCGCCGTGGAAGTGCCCGAGGCAGGCGTCACCTACTATCTGCCGCAAGATGTGCCCCACGGCCAGGTGCGGGAGGTCTGGTATCACTCCAAGGTCACGGGCTCCTGGCGTCGTGCCTTCGTCTACACTCCGCCCGACTACGATACGCAGCCCAGTAAGCGTTATCCCGTTCTCTACCTCCAGCACGGCGGCGGCGAAGACGAAACCGGCTGGGTCAAACAGGGCCACGCCAACTTCATCCTCGACAACCTCATCGCCGCCGGCAAATCCAAGCCCATGATCATCGTCATGGCAACGGATACGCCCGCCGCGCCGGCTACACGCCCCCCGATCTCACCGGCAAGCCCTTCGGCTCACCGGAGATGATGAAGGCTATGCAGGAGATGGCCCAGGCCTTTGAAGACGACGTCACCGAGGCCCTCATCCCCTTCATCGACTCCACCTTCCGCACCGTCTCCGATCGCGACCACCGCGCCATGGCCGGCCTCTCCATGGGTGGCATGCAGACCTTCCAGGTCACCTTCGACCACCTCGACACCTTCGCCTACATCGGCGGATTCAGCGGAGCCGCCGGCCAACTCATGTTCGGCAATCGCGCCCTCGACCCCAAGACCGACTTCCACGGCGCACTCGCCGATCCCGCCGCCTTCGCCAAAAAAGTTCATGTCCTCTGGCTCGGCGTCGGCACCGACGAGCCCGCCAACATGAAGGCCGGCATCGAGAAATTCCACAACTCCCTCAATGACGCCAAGATCGAGCACGTCTTCTACGAGTCGCCCGGCACCAACCACGAATGGCAGACCTGGCGTCGCGACCTCAATGACTTCGCCCCGCGCCTCTTCCAAACCACGCACTAAAAACGCGCAGGCCGGGCGCCAAGCCCGGCCTGCTCTTCACCTCTTCACACCGCCACCTCATCCATCCGCAGCGGCATCCGCCTCAACCTCTTTCCCGTCGCCGCAAAGATGGCGTTCGCAATCGCTGGTCCCGTCAGCCACACCGCCGCCTCGCCCAGCCCATGCGGATCGTCGTGGCTCTCTATAAAATACGTCTCCAGCGTCGGCGCCTCCGGCATGCGCAGCACACTGTAGTCATCAAAATTCAACTGAGCCGCCGCGCCCTCGCGAATCGTAATCGCCTCCTTCAGCACCGCGCTCGTCGTAAACAACATTCCGCCTTCCAGTTGGTGACGTGCTCCGTTCGGATTCACCACCTGCCCGCAATCCACACCCATCAGCAGCCGGTCCACGCGGATCGTATCCCCGTCCACCGTCACCTCGGCCACCTCCGCCAGATACGCATATGTCGTCGTGCATGCAATCCCGCGCCCGCGGCCCTTGCCCAGCGGCTTGCCCCATCCCGCCTTCTGCGCCACCAGGTCCAGCACCGCCACCAGCCGCTTCGGGTCCGGTGCCGGTCCTTCGTCCTCACCGCCGCTTTTAGGCCGCGCCACCGCCGGCTCCAGCAGCAGCCTCCTCCGAAACTCATACGGGTCCTGCCCCGCCGCATGCGCCAGCTCGTCCACAAAGCTCTCCACCATGAACCCGTTGAACGAGTTCTCCACGCTCCGCCACCACGCCCGGGGCACCGCGCTCTTCACCGGAGTAAACGCCGTCCGCACATGCGCAACAGGGTAGGGAATCGGCGGAGGCAGCTCCTCTCCATTGGGCTTGTACTCGCCCGGCGCGCTCCAGAAATCCGCAATGGCCGTATCCGCCACGTGATCGAACCAGCCCGTCACGTTCCCCTGCGCATCCAGCGTCCCCTTCATCCGGTGCATCCCCGCTGGCCGATAGTAGTCATGCGCCATATCGTCTTCGCGCGTCCACACCAGTTGCACCGGCGCCGACACCTCCTTCGCGATCTGCGCCGCCTCCGTCGGAAAATCGTACTGATACCGCCGCCCGAATCCCCCGCCCATGAACGTCGTGTGCACTGTGACGCTCTTCTCCGGCAATCCCAGTTCCTTCGCAACAATCTGCCGCATCGTCTCGCCGCTCTGCGACGGCGCCCACACCTCGCACGTCTCGCCCTTCCGATGAACCGTCATATTCATTGGCTCCATCGTGGCGTGCGCCAGGAACGGAAACTCGTACACCGCCTCCACGCGCTTCTCCGCCGGCAGGCTGTCCAGATCATCGCCCCCGCCGTCGCCCGTCCACGCTGGCGGCTTCGCAAAGGCCTCCTTCATTTGCGCGCGTAGCGCCTCCGTGCTCTCGCCGTGGCTCGGGCCGTGGTTCCACGTAATCTCCAGCGCCTTCCGCCCCTGCATCGCCGCCCAAGTCGTCTTCGCCACTACCGCCACGCCGCCCGCTGTGAACACCCGATGCCCGCGCGCTTCAATCGGGAACACCTGCAGCACGCCCGGCACCTTCAACGCCTGTGCCGCATCGAACTTCGCCGGAACTCCGCCAAACGTCGGACAGCGCGCGATCACCGCGTACACCATCCCCGGCACCCGCACGTCCAAACCAAATGTCGCCTTGCCCGTGCACTTGTCCGGAATATCCAAGTGCTGCGTCGCCTTCCCCAACAGCGTGAACTGCCCCGGCTCCTTCAGCGTCACCGTCTTCGGGTCGGGACACGGTGCCGCGCAAGCCTGCGGCACCAGCTCGCCATACGTCGCCTTCCGCCCGCTCGCCGCATGCATCACCGTGCTCTTCGCAGTTGTGCACTCCTGCTGCGGAACGCCCCACTTCCGTGCAGCCGCCGCAACCATTGCCAGCCGCACCTGCGCACCCGCACGCCGCAGCGGCATGTAATTCCCCCGCACGCTGCCGCTTCCCCCCGTGCCCACGGAGAAATCCGACTGCACCACCGTCACGCGGTCCCAGTCCAGATCAGCCTCCTCCGCCAGCAGCATGGGCAGGGCCGTAAACACCCCCTGTCCCATCTCCGACCGTGCCAGCACCAGTTCCGTGCTGTTGTCGGTCTTTACATGGATCCACGCATTGAACGGATTGTCCTTGTCGCTCACAGCGGCCGACGTGTCCTGCGCCATCGCCCGCATCGTGAACCCCACCACGAAACTCCCGCCGGCGATCGCCGCCGACGTCCCGAGAAAATTCCTGCGGCTGATCTTCACGCGCTCATCTCCTGCGCTGCCCGGTCGACGCCGGCTGCCCGGTCGGAACCGGCTGCCCCGCCGGAGCGGGCTGCCCGGTGAATTGCCTTGCGAATGCGGAAGTACGTCCCGCACCGGCAGATGTTGCCCGCCATCGCATCGTCAATCTCCGCATCCGTCGGATGAGGAGTCTTCGCCAGCAGCGCGGCCGCCGCCATAATCTGCCCCGACTGGCAATACCCGCACTGCGGCGCCTGCTCCGCGATCCAGGCCTTCTGCACCGCATGTAACCCGTGCGCGCCCAAACCCTCAATCGTGACAATCTTTTGTCCCGCCGCCGTCGAGATAGGCGTTGCGCACGAACGGATCGCCTCTCCATTCATGTGCACCGTGCACGCGCCGCACATCCCGATCCCGCACCCGTACTTGGTTCCCGTGTACTCCAGAACATCGCGCAGCACCCAAAGCAGCGGCATCTCGCCGTCCGCCTCAACTGTGCGCGGCTCTCCATTGACCTCAAGCGTGTATTGGGACATAACCGACCTCAACCCCATCCTGCTCCGCGGCCCGCCGCCTTGCGACCCCCATGCAGCGAACCGTCAGAACATTGCAGCCAATTGCGGTGCCCGGAAACGAAAACCACCCGTCAACACCCTCTTCGTCGCCGATCAAAACACCATCCGCAACGGAGCTCGCCCTCCGCTTCCGTGGCCCGACACTTCTATTGGTGCTCGGGGTCACACCCCAAGGGACCGGGGCAGGCGCATCCTTCGTGTACGCACCATCGAGGCACGCCATGCACAGCCTGCGTCAGGATCTTGTCTACGCCCTGCGCCAGATGCGGCAGTCGCCCATCTTCACGCTCACCGCCCTGCTCACCCTCGCCCTGGGCATCGGTGCCACTACCGCCATCTTCTCCCTCATTCACTCCGTCATGCTCAAGTCATTGCCCGTCGCTGACCCCGCCGCACTCTACCGCGTCGGCGAAGGCAATGACTGCTGCGTCAATATGGGCCCCGAGGGCAGTTGGGGACTCTTTCCCTACCTCGTCTACCAGCGCTTCCAGGCCGCGGCCCCGGAATTTGAGGAGATGGCAGCCTTCCAGGCCGCCCGCAATCTCTACAGCGTCCGCCTCAGCCAGTCCGACGCCCAGGCCAAGCCCCTCCTCGCCGAGTACGTCTCCGGCAACTACTTCTCCACCTTCGGCCTCAAGGCGCAGGTCGGCCGCACTCTCGCGCCCTCTGACGATCAGCGCGGCGCTCCTCCCGCCGCCATGCTGACCCACCGCGCCTGGCAGCAGCTCTATGGCGCCGACTCCTCCATCATCGGGTCCACCTTGCTCATCGATGGCCATCCATTCACCATAGTCGGCATTGCGCCGCGCGGCTTCTCCTCCGAGACTCTCGAGAGTGATCCCCCCGAGCTCTTCCTGCCCATTCAGCAGGAGCCTCTCATCGCCGGCCCCAATACCATCCTCAATCAGCCCATGTCCTGGCTGCGCATCATCGGCCGCCTTCGTCCCGGCATCAACCCGGAGTCCCTGAACCCCCGCTTCACCACCATCCTTCGCAGCTGGTTC
The DNA here is from genome assembly GCA_008682415.1 of Acidobacteria bacterium AB60. Lineage (GTDB taxonomy): Bacteria > Acidobacteriota > Terriglobia > Terriglobales > Acidobacteriaceae > Telmatobacter. The sequence goes on from VANK01000003.1 coordinate 583,331, forward strand.
CTCCACGACTTCGGCCCCCTCTTCCCCCAGTTCGCCCCCCAGGTCAATGCCGTCCTGCCCAAGCAGTTCGTGCGCCTCACTCCAGGCGGAGCCGGCATCGGCGTCATGAAATCCGACTACCAGGCCAGCCTCCACATCCTGCTTGCCGTCTGCGGTCTCGTGCTCCTCATCGCATGCGCGAACATCGCGAACCTCCTCCTCGCCCGCGGGTCGGCGCGCAATACTCAAACCGCCATTCGCCTCGCCCTCGGCGCATCCCGCGCGCGTCTGGTGCGCCAGTGGATCACCGAGAGCCTCGTGCTCGCCGTGGCCGGCGGCCTTGCCGGCCTGGTCGTCGCCTTTGCCGGCGTCAAACTCATCCTGGCGCTCGCCTTCCGTCATGCGCACTACGTGCCCATCAGCGCTCTGCCCTCGCTGCCCGTCCTCGCCTTCGCTTTTGGCGTCGCGCTTCTCACCGGCCTGCTCTTCGGAACCATCCCCGCCTGGATCGGCTCCGGTGGCAATCCCGCCGCTGCCTTGCATGGCGCCAATCGCTCCACCTCCGATCGCAGCTCTCTCTGGCAAAAGTCGCTGATCGTCTTCCAGGCCACCCTGTCCGTGGTGCTGCTCGCCGGCGCCGGCATGCTCAGCCGCAGCCTCCAGAAGATGCAGAACCAGGACTTCGGCTTCGAGACCGACCAGCGGGTCAGTATCCGCCTCTACGCCCCCTTCTCCGGATACTCCCGACTGAAGCTGGACGCCACCTACCGCGCGCTCCGTCAGCGCCTCGAGCGCATCCCCGGCGTCAAGTCCGCCGCCCTCGCGCTCTACACTCCCTTCACCAACAATTGGGGTGAACTGGTCTTTCGTCCCGGCTCCCAGCCGCCCAATATCAGCGACCCCGGCAGCGTCATGGTCTCCTGGGATCGCGTCAGCGCCGGGTACCTCGAGACCATGGGACAAACCCTCGTTCGCGGGAGAACCATCACCGAGCAGGACACCGCTGCCAGCCGCAACATCGCCGTGGTCGATGAAGCGTTCGTCAAGCGCTACTTCAAGCCCGAAGAGGAACCCATCGGCGCCGTCTTCGGCATCGACGACCCTCGCTACGCCAAAACCTATGAGATCGTCGGCGTTCTCCACACCGCCAACTACACCGATCCGAGCGGCCGCTGGCGCCCCCCGCTCTTCTTCGTTCCGCTGGCCCAGGCCGCCACCTACGACAAGCAGATGATCCAGATGATCGACGACCGCAGCCATATCATCGACGCCGCCGTGCTGCAGGTGCAGGGAAGCATGGAGGGCCTCGAAGCCCAGGTCAAGCAGGCCTTCTCTGAGGTCGATCCCAATCTCACCCTGGTCACCATCCGCCCCATGGCCCAGCAGGTGGCCGACCGTCTCGATCAGGACCGCACCGTCGCCCAGCTCACCGGGCTCTTCGGATTCCTGGCCCTGATTCTCGCCGGCGTCGGCCTCTACGGCGTTACCGCCTACACCGTGGAGCGTCGCACCCGCGAGATCGGCGTCCGCATCGCCATGGGCGCCAATCGCGCCACCGTCATGGAACTGGTGCTCAAGGGAGCCTTCCTCCAGATCGTCATCGGCCTGCTCCTCGGCATCCCCGCCTCCATCGGCTGCGCGCGCCTCATCGCTTCCAAGCTCTACCACGTCAATGCCTGGGATCCCGTAGCGCTCTCCGCAGCCGTGCTCGCGCTGGCCGCCTGCGCCCTCGTTGCCAGCCTGGTGCCGGCGCGCAAGGCCGCCGCCGTCAACCCAGTCACCGCCCTGCGTGTGGAGTAGACCCTGCGACAGCCCTGACGCACCTGCGCCCGGCTGCTCGCCGGGCGCTGTGGCCTGAATTCAGATCACTATTATCAAGGAATCGCGTTTGCCATCAGAGCAGGGCCCGCCTAAACCGCCCTGGCCATAGACCGCGCCCCCCGCAGCAGCGCCGTCGCATCCGTCGCAGGAACAGGCTTGCTGAAGAGATAGCCTTGCATCTCGGGGCAATTCAGCTTGCTCAGAAAGTACTTCTGCTCCGCTGTCTCCACACCCTCGGCGATTGCCGAGAACCCAAGGTTCTGCGCCATTCCAAGAATCGACTTCACCATCGCGCGCGCAGTCGCCTGCGTTTCCAGATCGCGCACAAACGTGCGGTCGATCTTGATGCGATCCAGAGGAAGCTGCCGCAGATACGACAGAGACGACCACCCGGTCCCGAAATCGTCCAGAGAGAAACTCACCCCCATGGATCGGATCCGCCGCATGACCGCCACCGTGGCCTCGGACGCGTCCAAATTACGGCTCTCCGTTACCTCCAGCTCCAGCTGCCGGGGATCCAGTCGTGCCTCCTTCAGCGCCGACTCCACCGCGTCCACCAGGTTGCCCTCATAAAACTGCTGCGTCGACACGTTCACCGCCATCCGGATCGGCGGAAGCCCCTGCTTCCTCCACTCCGCGGCCTGCCGGCACGCCATCCGCAGTACCCATTTGCCCGTCTCCACCATCAGCCCCATCTCTTCCAGCAGGGGGATGAACTGATCCGGTGCGATCAGGCCGTGCCGCGGATGCTTCCAGCGCAGCAGAGCCTCCATCGCCGTAATCGCGCCCGACGTCGAGCTGACAATCGGCTGGTAATGAATCACAAATTCATCCCGGTTGCACGCATCCACAATGTCGTGCTCCAGACGCCGTTGCCGTTGCGTCGCTTCGGTCAGGTTCGGAGAAAAGAACGCGATCCTCCCCCGGCCCTTCTTCTTCGCGTCATTCAACGCGGCGTCTGCAAGCCGCAACAACACCTCGGGATTCTCCGCATTCTCAGGGAACTGCGCAATGCCCACACTGGACGTCAGCCGCAGCTCGTCCTTGTCCACCCCCAACGGCTCCGCAATGATGGCCAGCAGCTTCTGCGCCACCCGTTCCACGTCTTCCTGCGTCTCCACTCCGGAAAGCGCCAGGGCAAACTCGTCTCCGCCCATCCGGGCCAGCGTATCCGTGCCGCGGATGCCTTGCTTCAGACGCTCCGCTACCGTCTCCAGCAGCCGGTCGCCCGCGCAGTATCCCTGCGATTCGTTCACATACTTGAAACGGTCCAGGTCGAACAGCAACACCGCCAGCTTCGTCCCCCCGGAGCGGGCCGAAGCAATCGCGCGCTTCAGCTGTTCTTCAAACCGCAGCCTGTTCGGCAGCCCGGTCAGCGAATCGTGCCATGCCAGGTGCTGCACCCGCAGTTCGGCTTGTTTTCTCTCCGTAATGTCATGCGAGATCCCCATCGTCCCGACGACATTGCCCCGGCCGTCCTTCATGGGAACCTTGGTGGTCAGCGCCCACGTCTCGCGCCCGTCCGGCCAGGTCTCCTTCTCTTCCTTACCCGCCATCGCCTGCCCGGTGCGGATGATCTCTCTCTCATCCTCCAGCGCCTGGCCCGCATGCTCCCCGGTGAAGATATCTGCATCGGTCTTGCCCGCCGCATGTGCCGGGCTCGCCAGACCGCAATACTTCGCCATCGAGTTGCTCACCCGAACAAACCGGCTGTCCAGATCCTTGAAGAACACATTATCCGGAATGAACTCCAGAAATGCGTCCAGCAGATACTGGTCCACCCTCCTCTGCCGAAGCACAGCCTTGATCAGCAACAGCGGGATCAGCACCGCGAAGACCAGCGTTCCCGCCGCCGCGCCGGCGTATGCCGGGATATCCCCGAATGAACGCAGATACGCTACCGCAGTACTGGGCAACAGAACCGCCCCCATGCCCGCACCAAACGCAATTGCGGACAACAGGATAACGGACAGTAACCACGTACTGCGGCGGCTCGGGCTCACAGGGCTCCTTGCAAATCAGGCGGGAAACGCTGTATGTATCGGCACTCTCTCGGAAACCTTACAGCCCAATCCGCGCCGCAATCGTTCTCCGAATCAATTTCGCAGGTGCAAGTGGAATTTCGCAGCCCGAATCGCACTTAACGGCGGCGCGCCGTCCCAACGTAACCTGTCAAAAACGCCGTTTTCGGACTATGATCGTGCCCAAGAATCCCCTGCGGTCAAGTTTGCATTTGGGCGCGTGGGCTCCCCACGATGGCAGCCCAACGTCTTGCTCCATCGGCCACCCCGCCAGGAGATTCATTGCACATGGGCCCCTGTTCGTGGAGGACTTCATGGGCAGCAGGATCGTGCACTACGGGCTCGATGAGCACTACCGCCTCCGCACCCTGCGGAACGCCGGATACACCGTCGACAACTGCAATTCCCTGAGCGAATTCAAATGGGTGCTCTACTCCGGCGGCCGCGCCGATGCCGTCGCCTTCACGGAAGCGGACGGCGCCGCCCCCCTCACCGCCATGTCCCTGGCCCGCCATAGGCGTTCCCCCCTCGTTCTCTTCCAGGGCTGGATGCCCCACTACCAGGAAAAAGACTTCAACCTGGTCGTCCCCATGCTCACCGCCCCGGAGAACTGGCTGGGCGACATCGCCGGCCTCATCGGGAAAACCCGCCAACTGGTGCGCGACTCCCAAGAGATGCGAGCCCGGTCGCACCTGCTTCGCGAGGAAACCAGCGCACTGCTGACGCGCACCTTCCAGGAAATGGAGCGAGCCCACCGCGAACGCCAGATCAATCGCGACTTCAAAGTCGACTTCCTCCGCCCCGCCAAAGGCGCGCACTCGTTCGGCATCGTCCAGGAAACCAACGGCTTCCTGGCTGCCTTGAGCCCCGCAGCCCTCCGCGAATTCCGTTCCATGATGAAGCGATCTGCCTATCCGTCGGGAACTGCGCTTTTTTCCCGCGGCCAATTGCCCCATGACGTCTGGTTCATCTTCGCCGGCGCGGTGAAGCTCGCCGTCGACGCAGCCGACGGCCGGCGCTTTATCCTCCACATCGCCCGCGCCGGCGAGTTTCTCGGCCTGCCCTCGGCTTTCGCCTGTTCCGCTCACCAGATGACCGCCGAAGCCGGCCTCCATTGCGATGTCGGCTGTGCCAGGACCATCGAGTTCCTCGACTTCCTGGAGAGATTTCCTGAGGCCTTCCGCGCCGCCGCACTGGAACTCGGCCGCTCCTACAACCAGACCTGCACCCGCCTACGCACCGTCGGCGTCAACCTCAGGGTCCAGGCCCGCCTGGCCGGGCTCCTGCTCGAGTGGGCGGAGAGGGGAATCGATTCCGAACGCGGCACCGAGATTCACCTCGGCCTCACCCAGGAAGAGATCGGCCAGTGCATCGGCACCACCCGCGAGTCCGTCACCCGCATCCTCCACGATCTGCAGCAGCGCCATATCGTCGAGGTCAAGGGGCCCACGCTGACCATCTTCAACCGCGCCGCCCTCGAAAACTGCGCCGGCGGAGACATCGACGAGTGACATCCCACCCGGCCTTGCCCCATCCCGCCGTCGGTTAGGACCGGGCGCTCTCCGCGATCCCCAGCTCCTTCAGCAGGAACGCGTAATCAAACGCGATCTCCTTCAGATAGTCATAACGCCCGCTCGCGCCGCCGTGCCCGGCCTTCATATTGGTCACCAGCAGCAGCGGATTCCGGTCCGTCTTCAGCGTCCGGAGCTTGGCCACGTACTTGGCCGGCTCCCAATACATCACCTGGCTGTCGTGCAGGCTGGTCTTCACTAACATCGAGGGGTAATCGCCCTGTTTTAGATTGTCATAGGGGGAATAGCTAGACATGTACTTGAAGTATTCCGCCTCGTTGGGATTGCCCCATTCCTCGTACTCCGGGACCGTCAGCGGCAGGGAGGCGTCCAGCATCGTGTTCATCACGTCCACAAACGGCACATGCGACACGATCGCCCGAAACAGGTCCGGCCGCAGGTTCACAATCGCACCCATCAGCAGTCCGCCCGCCGACCCGCCCTCCGCCGCAACCTTCGCCCGATTCCCATACCCCGCTGCCGTCAGGTGCTCCACGCAGGCAATGAAATCGGTGAAGGTGTTGCGCTTCACCAGCATCTTCCCCGCGTCGTGCCACGGCTTCCCCAGATCTCCGCCTCCTCGGATGTGCGCGTAAGCCATCACCACCCCGCGATCCAGCAGGCTCAGCCGGCTGGACCCGAACCCCAGCGGGAGCGAGTATCCATACGACCCATAACCGTAGACATACAAAGGGTTTTTCCCCGGAAGCCGCGTGTCCTTGCGATACACCAGCGAGATTGGCACCTGCACCCCGTCCGCCGCCGTCGCATGAACCCGCTCGCTGGCATAAAGGGTGCGGTCGAAGCCGCCCGGAACCTCCACCTGCTTCAGCAGTGCCGACTCCCCGCTCTCCAGGTCGTACTCATACATCGACGAGGGCGTCACCAGCGACTGATATGCATACCGGAACGTCGTCGTCTCGAAGATCCGGTTGGTATGCGGATGAGCGCTGTAGGCCGGCTCCGGAAAGGCGATCTCCCCCGAGGGCTCGGCCACCGCCGTGTCCGCCACAAACTTGTGAAGCGTCAGCCGGGGTAGCCCGTCCCTTCGTTCGCAAGCAATGTAGAACGAGTGGAATAGATCGATTTCTTCAAGCATCACATCGGGGCGGTGCGCGATGCGCTCGATCCAGTTCTCCTGGCCCGGCTGCTCCGCTGGCGTCGTCACCAGCCGGAAGTTCCTCCCCTTGTCATTTGTCCGGATAAACCACTGCCCCAACCGGTGGTCGATCGAGTATTCGTGCTCGTCCTTCCGCGGGCAGATCACCCGGAACTCGCCCTCCGGCTCGTCCGCCGCCAGGTAATGGCATTCCGTCGTCGTGTGGCTGGCCGACTCCAGCACGACATAGATGCCATCCCGGGTGCGTCCCGCCCCGATGTTGAACCGCTCGTCCGGCTCCTCGAACACCAGCACGTCCGCCGCGTAGGGAGTACCCCGCATATGCCGGTACAGCTGGAACTGGCGCTTCTGCTCCTCATCCTCAACTGAGTAGAAGAGATGGAAGTTGTCCGCCGCCCACACCACCGATCCCACCCGCTCCACGCTTCCGGCCAGGGTCTCGCCTGTCTCCAGGTCCTTGATCTTCAGCGTGTACTGCCGGAACCCGGTGAAGTCCACCGTGTAAGCCATCCAGCGCCCATCGTCCGAGATATCCACCGAGCCAATCGCAAAAAACCCGCGCCCCGCCGCCATCTCGTTCCCGTCCAGGATCACCTGCTCCTCGGCCCGTTCGCGCGGGCCCTCCGGACCGCCCCGTTTCCGGCAGCTGATGCCGTATTGCAGCCCCTCCTCCGTCCGGGAGTAGTACCAGTACTCCCCATCCCGGTAAGGAACCGAGATATCGGTCTGCTTGATGTGGCTGAGCATCTCCGTATAGAGCTGCTCCCGAAGGCCTGCCTCCGGCGCCATGTACGCCTCCGCATACGCGTTCTCGGCCTCCAGGTATTGGGTAACTTCGGGATTCTCCTTGTCCCGGAGCCACGCGTAGTCGTCCGTCAAGGTAATGCCGTGGAGCGTCTTCTCGGTAGGGAGGGGCCGGGCAACGGGAGGCGCGGGTAGGGTGATCGGTTCGCTCATTACTCCCAGTTTAGTTGCTGAAAGGGCTCTGGCCTTTTGCGTGGGGATGGTCCATCATCCTGTAGCGTTTCCGGCTGCTCCCGATGCGAAGCGCAATACGGAAGCGCAAGGACAGAGCATCCACTCTGGGATAATATGACCGTGAGGTGTAGGCGTGTCGGCTGCGGCCACAATGTGGAAGGGGTTTCTGGATGGGCTCGCCTTCCGGTGGGACCAGATACCGGGCATGCCCATGCGCTTCTTCAGCCCCACGATATCCGAGGACGAGGACATTATCTCCGAGGTGCTTGAGGCTGCGCTCGCGATCTCTGAGGCCAAACTAGCAGATCCGGGGGCTCCTGACCGAGAGCTTCCCAAGTTCAGGGCTGAGGTTATTCGCCGCGCTCTGGCGCGCAGGGAAGAGGAGCGCCAGACAGGACGGGTATCCTCAGGTTCCCAAAGCGGTGGGGCTGCTCACCCGCTGAGACCCTGACTTCGTCTTGGAACGCTGGCAAAAACCCTCATGCCACAATGGAGCATGCCGTCCAATCCACGAACCTCCAGAAGGTCCTTCTTTGACCTGACGCCGCAGCAATATCAGGAGCTCTCGGATGCCAAGGCACTGTCACTGGAAAAACTTGCCGACCGTCAAATGATGCTGCAGGCCCGCTACGCACAGACGGGTATGGTCGGCGCCATCATGCTCCTGCTGAGCTGCGTCGGCGCCTTCGTCTACCTGGTGATGAACCAGCATCCTACTGAGGCCTACTTCGTCTTGGGCGGTGCGGTTCTGACCTTGATCACCCGGATCCTGTCCGCGCGCTTATAGAGACGGCTGCGCAAAGCGCTCTTCTAAGGGAACTTCGTTCTGGGCGCCAACGTAGAATAGAGTGCGATGAAATCCTTTTATCGCCCACTGGGGTACGGGCTCCGGGTCATGGTTGCGGGGCTCCTGGTCTTCTGCGGCTCCCGCGCCATCGCCGAGACGGTCGAAGACCTGCCCAAACCCACCGGCTACGTCAGCGACTACGCTCATGTTCTTTCTCCTCAAGCCATTGCCCGCGTAGACCAGATCGCCTCTCAGCTCGATCACTCGGAGGCCCGCGCACAGCTGGCCGTCGTCACCGTCCGCACCCTCGATGGCGCCGACCGCGACCAGTTCGCCAACGACCTCTTCCATAAGTGGGGCATCGGGGGAAAGTCCAACGACCGCGGCGTCCTCATCCTCCTGTCCATTCAGGACCATCAGCGCAGGATCGAGGTCGGGTATGGCCTGGAAGGCATCCTTAACGACGCCAAGGCCGGCGATATCGGGCGATCCGCCGTGCCCTACCTCCGCCAGAACGACTACGACGAAGCCGTCCTCACCCAGGTCGATCAGGTTGGGCAGGTCATCGCCGACGACGCGCATGTCACGTTGAATGAGGAGCCTGCACCGCGCCCCACCGCGCGCCATGCGCATCGCAGCTCGCCCTTCGGCGGCCTCATCTTTCTCATCATCCTGCTGGTCTTCTTCGGTGGCTCCTGGATCACCCGCCTCCTCTTCGGCGGCCTGATCCTCAACTCCCTCGGCGGCGGATGGCGCGGTGGCGGGTGGGGCGGGGGTGGCTGGGGGAGCGGCGGCGGTTGGGGAGGCGGCGGAGGCGACTCCGGCGGTGGGGGTGGCTTCGGCGGCTTCGGCGGAGGCGACTCCGGAGGAGGAGGCGCCGGCGGAAGCTGGTGAGATTCAGCCAACCGCGAAACAAGATTGGCAGTTTCAGAAGTTCAGGCAGTTTGGTTGAAACCAAAAGCAGCAAAACAGGTTGTCAGGTGGCTCCCCAGGGAGCCGGAGGAGATCGGAACGGTATGCGTCGTGGATCGATGGTGTTGCTCGTCGTCATCGCAGTCATCGTAGTGGCTTGCCTGTTTGTCTATGGAAGCTTCAAAAGCGCTCAGAACCAGCTCGTGCAGAAGAAAGAGGCCGTGCGCTCCGCCTGGTCCCAGGTGGACGTCGACCTCCAGCGGCGCGCCGATCTGATCCCCAACCTGGTGGAGACCGTTAAGGGCTTCACCAAGGAAGAGAACTCGGTCTTTGGCGAGATCGCCAACGCCCGCGCCGGCCTGCTCAACGCCAGCACGCCCCAGGACAAGATCGCCGCCAATGGCCGCCTCGACGGAGCCTTCGGCCGGCTCCTCGCACTGACTGAAAACTATCCGCAACTGCGGTCGAGCGACCAGTTCATGCGCCTGCAGGATGAACTCGCGGGCACCGAGAATCGCATCTCAGTCTCGCGCCGCCGTTATAACCAGACCCTCCAGGACTACAACACCTTCGTTCAGCAGTTCCCCAACAGCATCTGGGCCAACATCCTCGGATTCCACGAAAACGACGCCTACTTCCAGGCGAGCGAGTCCTCCAGGACCGCTCCCAAGGTCAGCTTCTAAAAACCCGGCCTCAAAAAACAAGAAGGCCGCGTCCGGGGGGAGCGCGGCCTACTTATTGGGGGGAGGGAACTCGGGGGAGGGCTGGGTCGTTCAACTGCCGGCGGGGTGTCGCGATAGCAGGTGAACTTCTCGAACTCAAGATGCAACTGGGATTGGATGAGTGTTGTGGCAGATCGGGGGCGCTGTTCCGGGTACCTCGACTTGCTTCAGGCCAGAAGAGGAAGGCTGCCTGCCGTCAGCGCCGGAAGCGGCACGTGTCGCATGCGTGCAAAGAAGCCATTCAACTGCAGCGCCTCATGGAGTGCATACGTAGGAGAGGGAGCAGGATTCGGCAAAAGTCGTCGGCGCGTTCGTGGCTCGGGCGCGCGCAGCAGGCGCGGCTGGGCCTGGAGCCACTCGCGCTTCAGGCGCAGATGAGCGATGCCCATGGCTCGCTGTGTCGGGTGAATCCGGGCGCGTCTGCGCCCGCGGCAGCTCACCTGGAACGCCTCAAGTACTGGCGCCGGGTCGCTCGGCAAAGGCATCTCTTCGCCCAGACGCATGCACATCGTCTGGAAGGTATGGGCCACCATCAGAAAGCAGACGGAAAGCAAAGAAGGAACAGCCAGAAAGGCTAACAGGTTCACAGGTTCTCCAATCTCAGGACGATCTTCGTCCGGGCAGGGGGGATGGGTCATGGCGCGACGCGCCTGAATCTGCAGAGCGATCAGATTGGGGAAATATTTACTGCTGTCGACTTTGTTTTGCAGATAACTGTGCAAGTGCTCTGCCAAACAGCCCTCACCGAGCGCTTGCTGATAACACGTAAGTTAGTTTTTTGAAAATGGCGAAAAAGATGCGGTCACGTTACTCCGGTATATGTACTTTTTCCGGTAACTACGTAAATGATTCTGGTCCGACTCGGTAACCACCGCGCCCCGCGCCACTTAGCCACCCGCCCAAACGAAAGGCCATCTCCAGCGGAGAATGGCCTTTCGTCACAAGTAACCTTGCCCCTGTCGTTGCGCCCCCGTTAGCACTTGTTCTTCAGCCACGGAAAGGTGTCGCCGACCGCATCGTCATGCGCATTGCAGGGCACCGTGCTCAGGTACGTCCAGATCGCCGTCAGCTGGTGATCCGTCATGTGCCGGAAGTTCGGCCACGGCATAATCTGCAGCAACTCCCCGTTCACCGGGAACGCGTAGCAGTTATCCGTCACCGTCGCGCTGCACGAGGGGTGCAGCTTGTCGAAGTCATGTCCCGTGCGCACGATCGTGATGAACCGCTGCAGGTCCACTCCCCCCGCGGGATTCCCCGTAGAGTCCGGCGTCAGGTTCCGGGTAATAATGTTGGGCCCCAGCCCCGGACCGCCATACAGCGGGCTCGTCATGTCCTTCACAATCCCCGGCCCCGCCGGCCCGAAGTTCTGCCCGCCATTCAGATACGTCGCCTGGTTGAACTGCGCAGGACTGTTCAGCGGCTTCCGGAAATACGGATTCCCGTTCCCGACATACTCGTTCGCCGGATCCGATCCATGGCATCCGTTGCAGTCCGCCTGGGCATGGACAATAAAACTCCCCAGCCCCACAAGAGTCGGGTCCTTGCCCTGCATGTTGATAAACGACGGCGCAATCTTCAGACCGATCTCGGCCAGCTGCGACTCCGAGGGCGACTCATCTTCCGCGTGCACCCGATGCGTGAGCAAGGGCAATCCGGCCAATCCGACAATGGCCGCCGCTGTCGCGGACAGCAATGCCGCCCGCACGATTCTGTTCCGTGTCATGGGAAACCTCCGGGGAGATATGGGAACCGAGGCGCTTTTCTACCTAAGAAAAAGCCGCAGACTACATCTGTATCCAAACAACGAGAGCGCCCTCAGAGAAGGAAGAAGCAGACAGGAACATCGGAATAGTGTGCGAGCATACTGCCGCGTTTCGCCGCATGTCCAGCAAAATCTTGGTAACAGCGCGGCTCCCCGCATCCCCCAAATGCAAAGGCCACCCCCGCTCGGGGATGGCCTTGTGCCGCGGCTGGTTTGCCGGCTACTTGTAGGAGGCGATAGCGCTGGCTTCGTCGTCGTAGATGTCGAACACCGTATACAGCTTCGTCAGCTGCAGCACATCCTTGACCTTCTTCGTCAGTCCCAGCAGCTTCACGCTCGCTCCCTGATTCTTGGCGGTCGTGAACGCGCTCACCAGTTCGCCGAGGCCCGAGCTATCGATGTAGTTCACATCGCCCATGTTGAGCAGGATGTTCTTCGAACCCTTGCTGATGAGGTCGCGAACCGCCTCGCGCAACTGCACACTGCCCTCGCCCAGGGTGATCCGCCCGTTGAGGTCCAGAACGGTTACTCCGTCCACTTCACGGGAAGCAATAGTAAGAGCCACGGATATTCCTCCTTGTCAGGTACACAACGTTATAGCATCTGCCGGGGTGGTCGTCTGAAGACGCTTTGCTGAGCGGGCGCACATGGCCCCGCCCGCGTGACGCCTTGCGGAACACAGTCTGGGGGTCATCCCCCTGCGGATGCCAGGTCATTTTCCGCCGAACGCGCCAGGTGTTTCACCAGCGTGAGCTCGGTGCCAGGATGCAGTTGTCGAAAGTTTACCTCATCCATCATCGACCGAATGAGGAAGATGCCCCGCCCCGTCCCCAGCAGAAGATTCTCCGGTTCCCGCGGGTCGGGAAGCTTCGATGGATCAAGCCCCTTGCCCTCGTCCGCAATCGTGATCACCAGCGAATCACCCGTATTCTCAAAACTCGCCGTGACCTGCTTCGCCGGATCGTACTCGTTCCCGTGAAGCACCGCGTTCACCGCGGCCTCCCGCGTCGCCATCGTCACACGAAACGTCTCGTCGTCGTCGAGGCCGGCTTCGGTCGCGAACTTCTCCGCCATGGATTCAAGCTCGCTCACGCTTTCCATGGTGGAGCTGAGGGAGATGGACTGCCTGCCTGCCTTGGGAACGCTCAAATCGATCTGAACCCCTGTCTCTGGGCGCGAGGGAAGGAAGCTGCGCCTCTCGCGGTTTCAGCAACCTAGGGGAAGTTTCACGGCTGGAGGTAAATGTGTCAAGAAGAGCCAGCACGATTCCCCCCCGCCCGCTCCCTCTCCTTATCTGACTCCCTCCAAAACCCCACCCACCGGCTACACTCATCAGTGATGGAACCCCGCACCACCGCGCGCGTCAGTCTCACCGCCCTCCTCGGCACCCCCGTCACCGACGCCCACGGCCAGCTGCGCGGACGCCTCAAAGACATCGCCGTCGCCACCGGCCCCGATGCCGGCAAGGTCGCGGGCCTCGTCCTCAAAACCCGCGCCGGTCTCTGCATCGTCCCCTCCCAGGAGGTCATGGAGACCCCCGCCGGCACCCTCGAACTCCGCACCCCCGCCGCCCTCGTCCCCCTCAAAGACGAAGGCAACTACCTCTACCTCCAGCAGGACCTCGTCGACCGCCAGATCATCGACGTCAAAGGCCGCAAAGTCGTCCGCGTCAACGACGTCGACCTCGAATGGCTCGGCCACGGCTCCGCCCACCTCCTGCGCGTCGCTGAAGTCGACATCGGCCTCCGCGGCGCCGTCCGCCGCGTCTTCAAGGGCATCGTCCCCCGCGCCACCCTCGAAACCATGTCGCGGCGCTTCAAGCCCAACGGTATCCCCTGGCCCTTCGTCGACGTCATCGAGGTCGACCCCGCCCGCCGCGTCAAGCTGCGCATCGAATACGAACGCCTCGCCGAGATGCACCCCTCCGACCTCGCCGAGATCCTCGAAGACCTGCCCCCCGCCGAACGCGAGGCCGTCTTCACCTCCCTCGACGAAGAGGTCGCCGCCGAAACCCTCGAAGAGGTCGATCCCAAGCTCCAGAAAGCCCTCCTCGAAAAACTCGACGAAGAAAAGATCGCCGACATCGTAGAAGAGATGGACCCCGGCGCCGCCGCCGACCTCCTCGCCGAACTCAGCGAAGAACAGTCCGACGCCATCCTCGAAGAGATGGAGCCCGAGGAGCGCCAGGAGGTCGAAGAACTCCTCGAGTTCGACGAAAACTCCGCCGCCGGCTCCATGACCACCGACTTCGTCGCCGTCCCCGCCGACGCCACCGTCGCCCACGCCGTCCACGCCCTGCGCAACTTTGATGGCGACCCCGAAAGCGTCACCGAAATCTACCTCCTCGACGAAAAGCACGTCCTCAAAGGCGCGGTTTCCCTCGCCCGCATGGTCCTCGCCCAGCCCGAAGCGCGCCTCGCCGTCCTCGCCGAACCCCGCGTCCTTTCCTGCCCCGTCCACATGCACCAGAACGAGCTCGCCGAGATGTTCGACAAATACAACCTCCGCGCCCTCCCCGTCGTCGACAGCCAGGGCCGCATGGTCGGCGTCGTCCTCGCCGACCACGTCATCAGCTTCCTCCGCGAAAAACTCTAGCCCCCGCACCGCTCCAACCCAGCGATATCCTTCTGAGCGCACGCTCCCCAAACGCTGTTCAGAGCGATGTCCTTGTGAGCGCAAGGGGCCCCAAACGCAGTTCAGTTTGGGGGTGGTAAGCGAAGAATCCGCATTTGCCGTGAGGAAGCTTGCCCCAGCAACATCGCCGAATGAGCGATGTCATTCTGAGCGCAAGGGGCCCCAAACGTTGTTCAGTTTGGGGGTGGTAAGCGAAGAATCCGCAGTTGCCGTGAGGAAGCCGAATGAGCGATGTCATTCTGAGCGCAAGGGGCCCCAAACGCAGTTCAGTTTGGGGGTGGTAAGCGAAGAATCCGCATTTTCCGTGAGGAAGCCGAATGAGCGATGTCCTTCTGAGCGCAAGGGGCCCCAAACGCAGTTCAATTTGGGGGTGGTAAGCGAAGAATCCGCATTTTCCGTGAGGAAGCCGAATGAGCGATGTCCTTCTGAGCGCAAGGGGCCCCAAACGCAGTTCAGTTTGGGGGTGGTAAGCGAAGAATCCGCAGTTGTCGTGAGGAAGCCGAACGAGCGATGTCATTCTGAGCGCACGGGCCCCCAAACGTTGTTCAGTTTGGGGGTAAGCGAAGAATCCGCAGTTGCAGTTAGCAAGCTTCTGGAGCGGTTAAGGTCGCGGTCACCCACGTTGTTTCCATCGACGCCCACGAGCGATAGTCATGATCTCCCCCCGATCGGCTCGCCGTCATCCCTGCCATAGAATGATCTGGTACCGCTTTTCTCTGACCACTGACCACTGACCACTGACCACTGACCTGTCCCTACCGAGCGCATGACTCCACCTCATTCCCCCAAAAAAATCAACACCCCCCGCCAGGTCCTCTTCGCCAGCCTCGTCGGCACCGCGGTCGAGTTCTTCGACTTCTACATCTACGCCACCGCCGCCGTCCTGGTCTTCCCCCGGCTCTTCTTCCCGGCCACCGATCCCGCCACCTCCACCCTGGCCTCGCTCGCCACCTTCGGCATCGCCTTCGTCGCGCGCCCCATCGGCTCCGCCCTCTTCGGACACTTCGGCGACCGCATCGGCCGCAAGCGCACCCTCGTCCTCGCCCTCTCCACCATGGGCATCTCCACCTTCGTCATCGGATGCGTGCCGTCCTACGCTGCCATCGGTCTTGCCGCGCCCCTGCTCCTCTCCCTCTGCCGCTTCGGGCAGGGCATCGGTCTCGGTGGGGAGTGGGGCGGCGCCGTCCTCCTGGCAGTCGAAAACGCGCCGCCCTCCAAACGCGCCCTCTACGGCATGTTCCCCCAGCTCGGCGCGCCGCTCGGCTTCCTGCTCTCCGGCGGCATCTTCCTCGTCCTTTCGCGGGTACTCACCAACGCCCAGTTCTTCGCCTGGGGATGGCGCCTCCCCTTCCTGGCCAGCGCCGTGCTCGTCCTCCTGGGTCTCTACGTGCGCCTCTCCATCACCGAGACGCCCGTCTTCCAGGCCGAAGCCAAGCGAGCCATCGCGGGGCAGCAAGCCGAGACGCATGTGCCCATGCTCTCCGTCTTCCGCCACCACCTCCGGCCTGTGCTGGCCGGAATCCTCGTCTGCCTCGCCACATTCACCCTCTTCTATCTCATGACCGTCTTCGCCCTCAGCTGGGGAACCACCGCGCTCCACTACGACCGCGCCACCTTCCTCATCCTCCAACTCATCGGCGTCGTCTTCTTCGGCCTCACCATCCCTCTCTCCGCATGGCTGGCCGAGCGCGGCCGCCGCCCCGTCATGTTCGCCGTCACCATCCTGATCGCGCTCTTCGGTCTCGTCATGGACCGCCTCTTCACCGCCGGCCAATCCGGCGCCCTCGCCATGATGACCATCGGCCTCGCCCTCATGGGCGTCACCTACGGCCCACTCGGCACCGTCGTCTCCGAGCTCTTTCCCACCCGCGTCCGCTACACCGGCTCCTCCCTCGCCTTCAGCTTCGCGGGAATCCTCGGCGCCTCCCTCGCCCCCTACATCGCCACCTGGCTCGCCACCCACTACGGCCTCAAATATGTGGGCTACTATCTGAGCGCCGTCGCGGCGCTCACCTTCGTGGGCCTGCTCATGATCCGCGAGACCCGCGACACCGACCTTGGCGAAGTCATCCTCCTGCCCGAAGAGCTCTAGGGGAGGCAAGGTCCGGCTCATCTCTATTCCCTATTCCTTGGCATTCGCGGACCGGAGTGGGATGTACGTTTATGGAGCGGGTTCCACTCTCCACCCACCCGCCTCATCTTTCACAAGTGTCGCCGTCGCGCTCTGGATCGAAGTATCCGCAGCCACCCCGCGAAAAGCCCGCATCGACTCCGGCGTCCGCGCCCAGCCCGGGATCCCTTCGACCTCGTAGCTGTAGTTGACCGTGTAGCGTGTCGGGTTCGACGAGTCATCAGGCGTGGCCTTGTCGATCGCGGTCACGTTGAAGTGGCCGAAGCAGAAGTTCCCCCAACCTTCCTGCTTGGGATCGGCCACCCACGCCGCATGGCCCTTGTCCGTGAGGTCGTACTTGTTGACCTTGATAAAGCCGGACGCCTCCTTCTTCTCCTGGTACACGCGCGTCAGAAGCCCGGCGTCCGTCAACGCTTCGTAGCCGCGAATCTTGTCGTCCTTCGTCGGATCGATGGTCGCCGGCAGCTTCGTTGCATCCGGCCACACGCAGACGTGCCGCCCGTCGTAGGCCTTGTTCAAGGCAGCGAGGAGTGGCCCTTTGTCCACCGCCTTCCCGCAACCGCCCGCACCCACCACGAGCACGGTCAACACCATCGCCGCAGCCATTCGTTCGCGCATCCCATCCCTCCTCAATACCCTAGATGCCGAGTTCCCCCACGACCGCGGGTGCCCCGTTCTAGGCGCGCCGTATGCGCCAAGGGCGGGACAGTACGAACCCCACCCAGCTATCTGAGCTCCCGCACGACCGCGGGTGCCCCATGTCTCCCGCAGTTGGAGACCTGGGATAGCATGAACCCCACCCAGCCCCTCGTCCCTTGGTACTCGGTAGCCTCCCACACGACCGCGGGTGCCCCATTCTAGGCGCGCCTTTTGCGCCTAGGGTGGGACAGCACGAACCCAACCCAGCTATCTGAGTTCCCGCACGACCGAGGGTGCC
Organism: Acidobacteria bacterium AB60; assembly: GCA_008682415.1. Taxonomy (GTDB): domain Bacteria; phylum Acidobacteriota; class Terriglobia; order Terriglobales; family Acidobacteriaceae; genus Telmatobacter. Next base: position 600,706 of record VANK01000003.1, read on the forward strand.
CCATGTCTCCCGATGTTGGAGACATGGGATACCACGAACCCACCCCAGCCGTCTACGTTCCCGCACGACCGCGGGTGCCCCGTTCTAGGCGCGTCGTTGCGCCTAGTGCGGGACAGCACGAACCCCACCCAGCTATCTGAGCTCCCGCACGACCGAGGGTGCCCCAGGTCTCCCGCAGTTGGAGACCTGGGATAGCACGAACCCCACCCAGCCCCTCGTCCCTTGGTACTCGGCCCTTGGCCCTAGGCTCCCGCACAACCGAGGGTGCCCCGTTCTAGGCGCGCTTTATGCGCCTAGGGCGGGACAGCACGAACCCCACTCAGCTATCTGAGCTCCCGCACGACCGCGGGTGCCCCAGGTCTCCCGCAGTTGGAACCTGGGATAGCATGAACCCCACCCAGCCCCTCGTCCCTTGGTACTCGGCCCTTGGCCCTAGGCTCCCGCACAACCGAGGGTGCCCCGTTCTAGGCGCGCTTTATGCGCCTAGGGCGGGATAGCACGAACCCAGCCCAGCCCCTTGGCCCTTGGCCCTAGCCTCCCGCACGACCGCAGTTGGAGACCTGGGATAGCACGAACCCCACCCAGCCCCTCGTCCCTTGGTACTCGGCCCTTGGCCCTAGGCTCCCGCACAACCGCGGGTGCCCCGTTCTAGGCGCGCTTTATGCGCCTAGGGCGGGATAGCACGAACCCAGCCCAGCCCCTTGGCCCTTAGCCCTAGCCTCCCGCACGACCGCCGTTGGAGACCTGGGACAGCACGACCCCCACCCAGCCTCTCCTCCCTCATTCTTCCGTGACCGCGGATACAGAATCCCCCGTCTGTTTCCGCTACCGTTACCCTATGTCCGTGTCTCTACCTGCCGGTTCCCGGAGAATCTGCGCCCTCCCGCCGGTTCCGGACATAAACAGTCTGTTTACTACATATGCAGTTATTTTCTACCACGAAAATCGGGCGAAGCGTCGGGATTTGGTGCAATCGAGGCCGAAGGCCCGACGAAAATGCCTCTCAGGCGATCAGCAGGGTACCCCCTCCCCCCCCCCGGATATCCACGTATTCGCCCCTGCAGTCTCGCCAACCTATTGAATGGAAACGATTTGCGAGTTTCGTGTTCACAGTACCTTCGCTTTTTGGGGATATCCCACCCGCTCCGCGCCGGCGCTGCGCTCTCCGCTAGTGCTCGTGCTTGCCCGGCCGCAGCATCAGGTCCTTGATCGCCTCCCGCGGATCCTTGCCCTGCTCCAGGATCAGCTGCATCTGCTCGGCAATCGGCATCTCGATCCGCCGCTGCCGCGCCAACCCCAGCGCCGCCCGCGTGGTGTGCACGCCCTCCGCCACCTTCCCGCCCAGCGAGGCCAGGATCTCCGCCAGCTTCCGGCCCTTGCCCAGCTCGTAGCCGACCGTCCGGTTGCGGCTCAGCGTCCCCGTGCACGTCAGCACCAGGTCGCCCACGCCCGAAAGACCCGCCAGCGTCTCCCGCCGCCCGCCGCAGGCCACCGCCAGGCGCGTGATCTCCGCGATTCCCCGGGTAATCAGCGCGGCCGAGGAGTTATACCCCAGGCCGACGCCGGCAGCAATCCCGGCGGCAATGGCAATCACATTCTTGAGCGCCCCGCCCAACTCCACCCCGATCACGTCGGACGAGGTGTAGAGGCGCAGCGACTCCGAGGAGAACTCCCGCTGCACCAGGGCCGCGACGGCGTGGTCGTCGAAGGCCACCGTAATCGCGGTGGGCTGGCCCTCGGCGACCTCCTGGGCGAAGCTCGGCCCGCTCAGCGCCCCGATCGGCAGGGTGAGGTTCGTCTCCGCGATGCTCGAGGCGATCACCTGGGTCATGCGCAGAAAGGTATTGTCCTCCACGCCCTTGGTGGCGCTCACCAGGATCTGCGCGGCGTGCATGTGCGGCCGCAGCCGGCCGAGGGTGGCGCGCAGAAACTCCGACGGCACCACCGAGAGGAGAATGTCGGCGTGGGCCACGGCGGCGTTGTCTCCGGTGACCGTGATCTCGGGCGGCAGCTTGAAGCCGGGCAGAAACTGCTTGTTCTCACCCGCGTCGATGATCTCCCGGGCGGCCTCGGGGCTGTGAGCCCACAGGGTGACGGAGCGGCCGTTGCGGGCCAGGGAGAGGGCGAGCGCGGTTCCCCAGGCGCCGGAGCCGAGCACAAGAATGCGGGGAGAGATGGGGAGAACGGTCATGCGGTCTTGGGGGTCCCGAAGCGGTGTTCCGTGCCGGCGAGCAGGCGGCGAATGTTGGGATGATGCTTCACGATAATCAGCAGAGCCACGATGATCTGCACGGCGACATAGAAGGCGGGCTTGGGTCCGGAGACGGTGAACCAGGCGAAGACCGGGAAGCTGGCCGCGCCGAGAATCGAGGAAAGAGAGACGTAGCGGGTGATGGCGCAGACCACGATGAAGAGGCCGATTGCAGCGAGGGCTGCCCATGGCGCGGCGACGAGGAAGACGCCGAAGCCGGTAGCCACGCCCTTTCCGCCTTTAAAGCGCAGCCACACGGGATACATGTGGCCGATGACGGCGCACAGAGCCGCGAGCGCCTCCACATTGCGCTGCGGCCAGGCCGGCAGCAGGAGCGAAGCCAGCGCGGCTCCCAGAAGCACAGCGGCCGCGCCCTTGACGGTGTCGAGAGCGAAGGTGGCGGCGCCCAGCCCCTTGCCGCCGGAGCGAAGCACATTGGTGGCCCCGATGTTGCCGCTGCCCACGGTCCGGATGTCCTGTTGGCGGAAGATGCGCACCAGCAGATAGCCGACCGGGATGGAGCCGAGCAGGTAGGCAAGAACAGCGATCCAGAGGCTCGCAAGGGGCATCACGGACTGAGTTTAGCAGGTGGGCCGAAGGAAAAGCGGTGGGCGCGGCGGGCGGCATGCGCCGCCCGGAATCGACGCCGAGAGGCCTAGAAACGCTCGTCGGCAGAGGGGCCGTAGAGCGCGGGAACCCTGGCCTCGTTGAGGCGCAGATAGACGGTCAGCTGCCCGCGATGGTGCGCCAGGTGGCTGTAAACCGAGTCGGTGATCATGAGGTGCCGCGGCTGTTGCTGCACCACCTGGCCGTTCATCTTGAAGGCCCACGGGGTCAGCAGGTGTTCGTCGGTGGTCCCGGAGAGCGCGCGGCGGGCCTCGGCCACCTGCTTGTCGAGGGCGGCCACGAGCTCCGCCCTGGTTGAGACCACCTGCGGGCGGAACTCGCCGCCAGCCTCGTTGATGCTCAGCTCGTCGTGGTCGATCATGAGGGCGATCCAGCCGAGCATGTTGGCGACGAGAGCAGACAGGTAGCCCAGCGGCATCGACTTTTCATGCGGCTTGAAGTCGTTCTGGCCTTCAGGCACGCGGTCGATGGCTTTGCGGGTGAGGGCAGCTTCGCGTTCCAGTTGGGCAAGCAAGTAGCTCTTCAGTTCCATCAGGAAAACCTCCTTGTGGTTTGGGGAATGGGTCAGGCCGTGCGCGCGAGCCCGGCGGAGAAGTCCGGCGCGTAGCAGTGCCGGTAGAGCGAATACCAGGTGTTGAGACTGGCGGTGGTCTGCAGTTCGAGCAGGCGGGAGATCTCCCGGGCGAATTCTACCGGGGCGGCGCTGGCCGCGGTGACGAGGCCCCGATCGGCGATGGCGGGAACGTCGCGATAGTGGCGCGCGCCGCGGTAGCCGCTGGCGCGCAGGCAGTCGGCGTCGTCGCCGGTGTGCAGGCGGTTATCGAGGAGGCCGGTGCGGGCCAGCGCCAGCGTGGACGTGCCGATGGCGGCGACGGGCACGCCCTCGTCGATGAAGGCGTGGGCGCGTTCCAGCCCCTCAAGGTTGCCGCCGTGCTCCCAGGAGTCGCCGCCGGGAAGGATGAGCAGGCTGCTGTCGGAGGGATTGACCTCATCGATGGTCATGTCGGGAAGGATGCGCACGCCGCCCATGGTGCGGATGGGGGCGTGGAAGCGGGCGGCGGTGGTCACGCGGAAGCATCCGGGGTTCAGCTGGAACTGCGGATTCTGGATTGCGGCGGTGGCGAAGGCGGGCTCCCAATCCGCCATGCCGTCGAATACGAACAGATGCACGCTGCAGTTTCTCATGATTCCTCTCCACAGAATCCATGTTGCGGTTTCATATATGACAAGCAATGTCATAATTGGGAGAGCAATCTGGAAAAGTGATGAACGAGGGGTGAATTCGTTATGAAGGCTGACCGATTGCTGTCCGTTTTGCTGCTGCTACAGGCACGAGGCCGGGCCACGGAGCGGGAACTCGCGGAGCGGCTGGAGGTCTCGCAGCGGACCATCCATCGCGACCTGGAGGCCTTGAGCGCGGCGAATGTGCCGGTGGTGGCGCTGCGCGGGTCGCAGGGCGGGTGGGAGCTGGCGGAGGGTTGGCGGACGCAGGTTCCGGCGCTGGAGGCGAACGAGCTGCGGGCGCTGGTGATGGCGCAGCCGAGGGCGCTGGGTCATCCACGCCTGCGGGCGGCGGCGGAGAGCGCGCTGAACAAATTGATGGCGGCTTTGCCCGGGTCGATGCGCGAAGAGGCGGCGGTGATGCGGGAGCGCATCCACGTGGACCCGACGGGATGGTGGGAGGCGGGCGAGGATGTCTCGGGACTGCCGCTGGTGCAGGACGCGGTGATGCGCGACAAGAAGCTGACCTTCGACTACATTCGCGCGGATGGGGAGGCGTCGGCGCGGACGGTGGATCCGCTGGGCCTGGTGGCCAAGGGCTCGACGTGGTACCTGATTGCGAGGACACCGAACGGGATGCGCACGTTTCGCCTGTCGCGCATGAGCGGGGTGACGGTGCTGGCGACGGGATTCAAGCGGCCGGCGCGGTTCGACCTGAACGAGCACTGGAAGCAATCGACCACGGAGCTGGAAGGGAAGCGCCGCGGGTACCCGGTGGAGCTGGCGGTGCAGGAGGGCGCGGCGAAGTGGCTGCGGGGATGGCTGCGGGCCACGCCGTCAGGTGCAGGGCAAGCGGTGCCTGGCGAGGGCTGGACCGCGATGCGCGTGGAGTTCGAGGACCTGGGGCAGGCGCGCTTCATGGTGCTGGGGCTGGGTTCGCGGGCGCGGGTGATTGCGCCGCCGGAGCTGCGCAAGGCGGTGGCCGAGGAGATCGGCGGGATGCTGGCGCAGATGAGTCGAGAGTCGTAGTCCCCGGATCGTTCCCATCCTGAACGCAACCGACCCGGATGAATAGATATCCAGTGGCAGGGGTGAGTCTCGATATTGATCTGGCATTGAGTACGTGATGGAAGGTTGACCGTCACAATCGAGTGATGCGAGTGGTTTACGCCGTTTGCCTTGCTGTGGTCCTGGGGCCGGGTTTGATCCGGGCGGGTACGCCGACTGAAGTTCGTCTGAGACCAGGAGGTCAAACGACGCTTCACGTCGGACAAGTCGCAGTCCTCCGTGTCGGGTCCGGTCATCCATACTCGGTCACCGTGGAAGGGGATGCAGTGGTCCCCGTCAAAGCAGTCCAGGGCGAGAGGACGTATTCTTACCGAGCGGTTCGCGCTGGGAATGCGACTCTTGTGATCGCGCCCACCGATCGGAAAAATGGCGAGTGCATCGACTGCGTGACCCGTCATTGTTTTCTCACCGTAGCGCCGTAAGTCGCCGTGCCGGCTCTGAACCAACCGGAATGCGATGGTTGCGGACGCATAAGGCGGCGAACTTCAGCCGCGGCTCAGTCAACCATGACTTCGCCGGGGAGGATGGGACGGGTGCGCGGCAGCATGCCGCTCCAGGCGGCGAGGCCCATCGCGGTGAGCGTGCCGGCGTAGAGCGCCAGCTTGATGGCGGAGCCGGTGCGGGAGTGCGCGAGCGCGGGTGGCATGGCCTTCCACAGGATCAGCAGGACCGTCTGCGCGATGGTGACTGCCCACACGGAGCCGTAGAAGTAGCGGCGCTCGTAGCCCTCGCGTTTGGTGGAGCGGCCTACGCGGGGCAGAAGGCCGGCAGCCCCGAGCAGCAGGATGACAAGGCAGAGCGGCAGGTAGACAAACTGGTAGAGCTTGTCCATGATCCAGACGCCCGTGATCGTGGCGACGATCAAGCCGGTGAGATTGAGAAGAGCGAAGTTGAGGATGGCGTTCCACGCGAAGGTGTAGCAGACCCTGCGGTAGAGCGGATTGGGCTTGTCTTCGTCGAAGCGCAGGATGTAGGGGGCGGGCTCGCAGCCCGGCGCCTGCCCGTAGAGCAGCGCGATGAAGGTGCCGATGAGGACGAGGCCAAGCCAGATGGAGTTGGCAACGCTGAATCCGTGGGCGAAGAGACTGAAGGTCAGCGGCCCGGGGGCGAGGAAGAAGACCCAGATCCAGATGGGCCAGTGAAGCGCGCGGTAGTAGCGCTTGTTGCGGGTTCGCATTTTGCGGGCTTCAGCATATTCCACCCTGCCGCTGTATCGCATGGGCTGAGTTTTGCAGACGAAAGCGGGGAGCGTCAACGGAGCGCGGGTGCAGGGTGGGCGGATGCCGCGCGGGTCTCCGGCACACCGGCCTGAAGCAGCAGAGCGGCCACGAACGCCAGTGCCGCGAAGGTGGTGAAGGCGAGCGAGAAGCCGAAGTGCTGCAGGATGATTCCGGAGAGAAGCGGCCCGGCTACGCCGCCGATGCCCTGGGCCGTGGCGAAGACGCCGTTGAGCGAGTTGAACTGGCCTTTGCCGTGGGTGAGGTCGGCGGCCATGGCGGTGATGACGACGCCATAGATGCCTGCGCCGATGCCGTCGAGCGCCTGCAGGATCACGACGAGCCTGGGATCGTGCGCCGCGATGTACGAGAGGATGCGGAAGGGCAGGACCCAGAAGGCGACGGCCATGACGGGCTTGCGTCCCCAGGAGTCGCACAGGCGCCCGGAGAGCCAGGCGACGGGAACCATGACGAGCTGGGCGGAGAGCACGGTGAAGGTGGTGAGCTCGGTGGAGCCGCCGAGCTGCTTGATGTAAAGAGCGGTGAGCGGCAAGACCGGGGCGTTGGCGAGGTGGAAGGCGCCGACCGCAGCGAGGAGCATGAGGGTGGCGCGATCGCGCAGGAGCGAGCGCCAACTCGATTCGGGATGAGTGCCGTCTCCGGATGCGCTGGTCTCGTCGAGTTCATTGCGTCGCATGGCGAAGACGGTGAAGGCGCCGATGACCGAGGCGATGGCGACGGCGTAGAAGATGGAGGCGCTGCCGAAGCGGCGGATGGCGAGATAGGCGGCGAGCGCGGCGACGATGTTGCCGGCGTGGTTCCAGCCCTGGTTCTCGCCCAGCATGCGATTCAGAGCGTTATAGCCGACCAGCGCCAGGGCCAGCGCGCCGAGCACAGGGATGAAGATGCTCTGCGCGGCTCCGGCGAGGAAGAGCAGCGTGTCGATCCAGAAGGCGCTGTGGCGCACCCAGGGAATCGCGACAAAGAAGACGGCGACCGCGATGGAGGCGACAAAGAACAGCATGCGGCGGCTGCGCATGCGATCGACGAGGACGCCCGCGGGGGTCTGGAAGACCAGGGTGCCGAGGCCGAGCAGCGCGGTGGCGACGCCGATCTGGTCGTAGCGCCAGTGGGCTTCTTTCAGGAAGTCGTTGAGCACGGGCAGCACCACGCCGACCGCCTCCGCCTGAAAGAAGTTGGCAGCGTTCAGGCCGGTGCGGCTGAGGAGCGAGGGCCGCGGGGCGCGGGATTTCGTTTGCCTTTCCAAGGGCGAGGGGCTCTCCAGATCGGGTGCTGCAATGAATCAGATGAGGGCTGGGTCTGCAAGAATGGTTCCGGCGCACGAAAGTTTCTGCAGCGCGGATTGCATGCGACTGCAAGGAGCCGTGCAGAAGATTGATGTACGGAACATCGCCCGCCGGGGAGAAAGCGACCGGCATCGAAGGATATTGAGTTCATCAAAGGAAGTTCCACCCTCGCCGATGCTGAGTGGCCCTGCCGCGCACCTGATTCTGATTGCCATTGTTGCCGCGAGCATTCTGTTGATGCTGTTGCGGCCGCGCGGCATTGCGGAGGCGTGGTGGATTGGCGCAGGCGCGGCACTGCTGGTGGTGCTGCGGCTGGTACCGCTGCGGCTGGCCGGGCACGCCGTGGCCGAGGGCACGGATGTTTACCTCTTTTTGACCGGGATGATGCTGCTGTCGGAGATGGCGCGGCACTTTGGCGTCTTCGACTGGATGGCGTCGGTGGCGGCGGAGCATGCGCGCGGGTCGGCGGTGCGGCTCTTCACGCTGATCTATGCGGTAGGCACGCTGGTGACGGTGTTCCTGTCGAACGACGCGACCGCCGTGGTGCTGACGCCGGCGGTGCTGGCGGCGGTGCGGCGCTCGAAGGCGGAGCCGCTGCCGTATCTGTTTGCGTGCGCGCTGATCGCCAATGCCGCGTCATTTGTGCTGCCCATCTCGAACCCGGCGAACCTGGTGGTGTTTCGGACGCAGATGCCTCCGCTGCTGCATTGGCTGGCGTCGTTCGCGTTGCCCTCGCTGCTTGCGATTGCCGCCACGTATGCGGTGCTGCGCTGGTGCTTTCGCCGGGAGCTGCGGGATGGTGTCTCGATGCCCGACGCGGGCACGCATCTGACCGGCAACGGGCGGCTGGTGCTGGTGGGCATCGTGCTGGAGATCGGGGTGCTGGTGACGGCGTCGGCGCTGAACTGGGACCTGGGACTGCCCACCTGCCTGGCCGCACTGGCGATTGCGTGCGTGGTGCTGGGGCGGGCGCGCACCAATCCGCTGATTGTGGTGCGCGAGATCAGCTGGGCGGTGCTGCCGCTGGTGGCGGGGCTGTTCATTCTGGTGGAGGCGATGGATTCGGTGGGAGCGATGCAGTTGTCGGCCGCCGCGCTGCACTGGGCTGAGCGACTGCCTGCGATTGCAGGCGCGCTGGTGACGGCGGGGGTGGTCGGGGTTGGGAACAACATCGTGAACAACCTGCCGCTGGGGCTGATTGCGGGAAGCACGCTGAAGGCGACGCAGGCGCACGGGATTATCGCGGACGCGGTGCTGATCGGCGTGGACCTGGGGCCGAATCTGTCGGTGACGGGATCGCTGGCGACGATTCTATGGCTGATCGCGTTGCGGCGCGAGGGGCTGCACGTAGGGCCGGGGACTTTCCTGAAGGTAGGGGTGGTGGCGATGCCGGTGGCGCTGGTGTTGGCGATCCTGGGGGCGGTGCTGGTGCACGCGCTGTAGCGAAGGGATTACTCGCCCGACGAAGGCGCGGCGCCGGAGAGCACGATGGGCGACGTGGGGGATTGGGAGCCGGCGGCGTTCTCGACGGTGACGCCGAAGGCCTTGGCGGGGACGCCCTTGGGAAGCTGCGGCAATACGAGGCTGGCGCTGCCCCAGGTGTCGGGACGGAAGACACCGGCGGGAATGGGGGCTCCGCTGGCGGGGATCACCCAGAGCTCGTAGGCCTTGCCTTCGGGGAGGGGCGCGAGATTCATGGCCTGCAGGATAAGGGCTCCGCGGGACGGCATGTAGATGGCGCGGGCCGTGGGCCAGGGCTTGGGCGGCATGGGCGCGGTGAGAACGACGCGCTGCGCGGAGGGGGCGGTCAGTAGCTCCAGCACCTCGTGGGCGCGGGTGTTGGCCGCGGTCTGGCGGGCGATCTGGTCCGATTGCAGCTGCAGCTCGCGGCTGAGGGAGACGACCCTCCATTGCAGCCCGGCGCAGATCAGGATCATGGCGGCGACGGCGGCCCAGGGGATCCAAAGGGCGATGCGGCGCGGGGCGGCGATGGGGATGACGGTGGAGGTTGGGGGCGCGGACGCGGGATTCGCTGCGGAGGCGATGCGGTTGAGGAAGCGCTGGCGGGCGCCCTGGGGCACGGCCGTTGGTTCGACAGACATGGCGACGAGGGCGAGATCGCCATGGAGCTGGGCGAGCTCGGCACGGCACGCCGGGCAGTCGGCAAGATGCGCACGGATGAGGGCGCACTCCCCGTCGGGGAGCGCGTTCATCGCGAAGAGCGCCAGGTCCTCCTGCGGAATGTGCCGGTTGTCCGTCATGCTTTGACTGCCTTTCGTACACTCATCAGCGCGGTGCGGATGCGCGTCTTCACGGTGCCCAGGGGTTCGCCTTTTTTCTGCGCGATCTCGGCGTGGGTCATGCCTTCAAAGAAGGCCAGCTCCACGCTTTCGCGCTGTTCCGGGGGCAGGTTGTTCATGGCCGAGCGCACCCGCTCCAGCATAGTGCGATGTTCCACCTCGGCGGCCACGTTGGTTGCGGAGGGCAGAACCACGTCTTCGACCGGGTCCGAGGGCTTGCGGCGGCGGATGGCGTCGATGGCCCGGTTGCGTCCCACCACTGCCAGCCAGGCGCCGAGGGAGCCGCGGTCGGAGACGAAGGCGCGGGGGTTCTGCCAGACCTGGAAGAAGACGTCCTGCATCACGTCTTCGGCCTGGGCGGCATCTTTGACGACGCGCATGGCGATGGAGAAGACCATGCCGCTGTAGCGGTCGAAGATCTCCGCCATGGCGGTCTGGTCCCGGGCTAGTACGCGTTCCAGCAAGGCCTTGTCGTCCGTCGGGGAGGAACGCGCCAGCGCACGTCCGCTCTCTTGATCAGAACGCGCGGAAGGCTGCGGCGGATTGGGTGTGGGCTCGGGCAAGGCTTCGAGAAAAAGGGGACGGGACGGCGTGCTCATTGTATTGCATAGGCGCCATCGAGCAGTAGGGACGCGGCTTGCGCCGGGCATGAAGCCCGTAGGCCGGGCAAAAAAAGAGGGGCCGGAGATCTGGTGTCCCCCGGCCCCAATCGCCATCACTCCCGGTACGGGCGGGGCGGCATTTTGGATTGGAGTATCGGGAGCGGGGGTGGATTTCAGGCGATCGATGCCAGGAGGACGCCGAGGAGAGTCAGGCCGGCGAAGGCCAGCGGGATCTGCCAGGGAGAGCCGACCCGCCGCATGCAGAAGGCGTTGACGCCCTCCGCGGGGAGGACGAGGAGCAGAATGAGCGCGAGTTGGCCGCCGGTGAGGGCCGGACCGGAGAAGAGCGCGAGGAGGAAGACAGCGACGCCGATGGAGGCGAGCGCGGCGCCGAGCGCGCGCAGCAGCTCACGGACCAGCGCCTGGGTGCGATGGCTGACGCCGCAGATGGCGAGGAGATTCAGGGGCAGACGGGGCGTGAGGACGTCGTAGAGTCCGCCGAGCGCGATCAATGCTCCGGAGAGCATGAGAATGAGGCGGGCTGCCAGAGCCATGAGTCCTCCCGCAGAAAAACTACCATGGCTGGCGACGACCGGAGCGGCGCGGGAGCAGCATGCGTCGTATGAGGTGGTTGAGATCACTCTCCCACGGAAACTTGCAACCGCGCCCGGCGAGGAGGAGAATGGCGCTGTTCTCTCACGTTGGCATTGATCGTTCTCTCTCATGAACTGAAAGGGTGCGTGCTGGTTCTATGAAGCGATTTTTGATTGGCTGTGTGTGTCTGATGCTGACTGCGTCTTCGCTGGGAGCGCAGGAGAAGAAGGCGGGCGGACTGCCGCCGATTATCGATCGCGACCTGATCTTCGGGAATCCGGAGATCGCGGGGGCCCAGTTGTCGCCCGATGGGCAGTACATTGCCTTCCTCAAGCCGTGGAAGGATACGCGCAATGTTTACGTGAAGAAGGTGGAGGAGCCGTTTGGCGCGGCGCGGCAGATGACCGCGGAGACGAAGCGACCGGTGGCGGGTTATTTCTGGTCGCGGGACAGCAAATACATCCTGTTTGCGAAGGACCACGATGGCGACGAGAACTTCAACGTGTACGCCGTCGCCCCGTCGGCCCAGCCGGCAGCCGGTGCGGATGCGCCCGAGGCGCGCGATCTGACAGGGCTCAAGGGCGTGCGGGTGATGGTCTACGAACTGCCGAAGGGCGATCCGGATAGCGTCTACATCGGGATCAACGATCGCGACAAGGCCTGGCACGACCTGTACAAGGTGAAGATCTCCACGGGCGAGAAGACTCTGATCCGCAAGAACACCGACCGGATCACGGGCTGGAGTTTCGACTTGAAGGATCAGCTGCGGCTGGCAACGCGCAGCGCGGACAACGGCGACACCGAGATCCTGCGCGTCGATGCGGACAAGATGACGCCCATTTACAGCTGCTCCGTCTTTGAGAGCTGCCGGCCGGTGCACTTCCACACGGATAACGGCCGCGTCTATCTCGAGAGCAACAAGGGAGCGGATCTGATCTCGCTGCTGTTGCTGGATCCGCAGACGGGCAAGACGGAGATGGTGGAGTCGGATCCGCTGGGCAAGGTGGACCTGGGCGGCACCCTGTTCTCGAAGGCCAACGACGAGCTGATCGAGACCTGGTACATCGCGGCGCGGGCCAAGACCTACTTCAAAGACAAGGCGTACGGCGCCGACTATCGCTGGCTGGAGAAGCAGTTTCCTGGCAAAGAGATTCGCGTGGTGTCGAGCACGCAAGACGAGCAGAAGTGGCTGGCGATGGCGGTAGCCGATACCGAGCCCGGCAAGACGATTCTGTTCGACCGCAAGACCAAGACCATCACCCCGCAGTACACGTTGTGGGAGAAGATTCCGCGGGCGAGCCTGGCGGAGATGAAGCCGGTGACCTACAAGTCCTCGGACGGGCTGGAGATTCCGGCCTATCTGACCCTGCCCCGCGGCGTCCCGGCGAAGAACCTGCCGGCCATCGTGGTGCCGCACGGCGGGCCATGGGGGCGCGACCAGTGGGGCTACGATCCCCTGAGCCAGTTCTTCGCCAACCGCGGCTATGCGGTGCTGCAACCGAACTTCCGCGCCTCCACTGGATACGGCCGCAAGTTCCTGGACGCGGGGAATCTGGAGTGGGGCCGCAAGATGCAGGATGACGTCACCTGGGGCGTGAAGTACCTGGTGGCGGAGGGCATCGCCGATCCCAAACGCGTGGGCATCATGGGCGGCTCGTACGGAGGCTACGCCACGCTGGCCGGGGTCGCCTTCACGCCGGACCTTTATGCCGCCGCAGTCGATGTCGTGGGTCCCTCGAACCTGATCACCCTGCTCGAATCGATTCCGCCGTACTGGGAGTCGATCCGCAAGCTCTTCGCGGTACGCATGGGCGACTCGAATACCGCGGAAGGGAAGAAGCGGCTGATGGAAGAGTCCCCGCTGAACGAAGCAAGCCACATCAAGACGCCGCTCCTGGTCGCGCAGGGCGCCAACGATCCGCGCGTGAACCGGCGCGAGGCCGAGCAGATCGTGATTGCGCTGCGCGATCGCGGATTCCCGGTGGAGTACATCCTGGCTCCCGATGAAGGCCACGGATTTGCGCGGCCCATCAATAATCTTGCGTTGTTCATGGCGGCCGAGAAGTTTCTGGCCGATCACCTGGGCGGCCGCTGCCAGGACGGGGGGACTGACGAGGAGGTCGCCCGGCTGAAGGAGCTCACCGTCGATCCCAAGACAGTGACCCTGGCCAAAAAAGTGGACGCGGCCAGCGTAGGCGCACCCAAGCCGGCGACAGATCTGAAGGCCGGCACGTATCACTACAAACTGACCATCGAGGCCGGCGGTCAGACGATGAACCTGAAGGTCTCGACCACCATTGCAGACGGCGGCTCCTTGTGGACAGCCACCAATGAGGTGGAAACGCCGCAGGGAAACATGACCGAGAAGATGAGCATGGAGAAGACGACGCTCCTGCTCAAGAACCGCAATGTGGCGCAGGGGCCCATCACCATCGACGTGAACTTCGCGGACAACAAGGCATCAGGCAAGATGAGCATGAATGGGCAGGAGCGGCCGATTGCCGCGGATGTGGGCGGCCCGATCTTCGCCGACGGAGCGGACCAGGTGCTCGCCTGCCTGCCGCTGGCGGAGGGATACACCACCAGCTTCCGCAACTTCGATCTGCAGTCGCAGAAAGTGAAGCTCCTGCAACTGAAGGTGAGCGGGGTGGAGAAGGTGACGGTGCCCGCGGGCAGTTTCGATGCCTATCGCCTCGACGTGAGCTCCGCGGATGGCGGCTCGGACGCGAAGACCGTGTGGGTGGACAAAGACTCGTTGAAGGTGGTGAAGGTTGCAGCGGTGGCCGCGTCGATGGGCGGCGCGAAGATCACCGAAGAGCTGGCGGATTAGCGCTCCCGTTATTGATTGAAGGCAGGCACGCGCGTGCCTGCCTTCTTTGTTTACATGAGGCGCCGGCGCACCAGGTCGAGTGCCTGTTGCGCGGTCCACTCGCGCACCCGCTGGCGAGGGCCGCGGAAGTTGCGCTTGATCACGTCGGTCAACTGGGCATCGCTCACGGCAATATAGACCAGTCCCACCGGCTTGTCATCGGTGCCGCCGGTGGGACCGGCGATTCCCGTGACTCCCAGGCCGATGGTGGCGCCGGTGCGCGCGCGGATGCCCTCGGCCAGCGCCCTTGCCACTTCTTCGCTGACCGCACCGTGCTTCTCAATCAGTTCCGGCGCAACGCCCGCGAATGCGGTCTTGAGCTCGTTGGAGTACACCACCGCGCCGCCGACAAACGACCGCGAACTGCCGGGAATGCCGGTGATGCGCTGGGCTACCAGCCCGCCGGTGCAGCTCTCCGCGGTAGCCAGCGTGGCCTGCCGCAGGCCGAGGTAGTAGAGCACGATTTGCTCGAGCGACTCTTCGTCGGAGGAGTACAGCCAGTCTTCCAGAGCCTCTTCCATGCGGCTGGCCAGCTCGTCCACGCGCTGCTGCGCCTCCTCCATATTGTTCTTGGAGCAGAGCAGGGTGAGCTGGATGTCGCCGTTATGCGCCAGGATGGTGGTCTCCACATCGGGGTAGGTCTGGTAGATAGGAGCCAGCAGCTTGTCTGCCTGCGACTCCGGGATCATGGCCGCCTTGAGCGTGCGCTTGGCGATGAACCTCTGCGGGATGGCGGCGCGCAGGCGGGGCAGGCACTCGGTTTCGAAGAGCGGCTTGCACTCGCTGGGAGGACCGGGAAGCAGCGCAAGAATCTTGCGGTATCCCTCGAAGGTGACGTCGAGCCACTGGCCGGGAGCGCTGCCGTTGGGATTGGTGAGGACGGTTGCGCCCTCGATCACGTCGGCCTGCTTGAGATTGTTCTCCGGCATGGTCATGCGCCAACTGGCGGCGCGCGCGTGCAAGGCGGCCACCAGGGGAGCGTCGCGCTTCAGCGTGAGGGAGAGCGCGTCGGCGGCTGCCTCGCGCGTGAGGTCGTCCTCCGTGGGGCCGAGGCCGCCCATGATGAGCACGATGTCGGTGCGTCCCAGCGCGCCGCGAATGGCGTTCACCAGGTCTTTGCGGCGATCGCCGACGATGGTCTTGAAGTTGACGGTAACGCCGAGCTCGTTGAGTTTCTCTGTCAGGAAGAGGGAATTGGTGTCTTGCCGGTACGGCGTCAGCATCTCGGAACCGACGGCAATAATCTCAGATTTCATAGAAGCAGCTTTTTAGCTCCTGGCTTCTCGCCTTTAGCCGATCCACCGAATTCAGGGATTTTACGGCGGAGATCCGCTGTTCGCGGTGAGGAAGACCGGGTCTTCCAGAGGCAAGCTAAAAGCGAAGAGCTGATAGCTAAAAAAGGCTCTGACCCTCGACTCCCAACTCCACATCATAAACGGCCTGGTTGGTGGCCAGCACCAGGCTGCCCAGGGGCGAGAAGGCGAGCCCGACGATATTGGCGCCGGAGAGAACCAGCGTTGCCTCGCCGGAGGCGGTGACGCGGGCTACGCCGCGGCGCCCGTGCAGACTGGCGGCTACATAGAGGCTGCCGTCGCGCGCGATCGCGAGGCCCTGCGGCCGTCCCAGCCCGCGATAGAAGACGCGCGTGTCGCCGTTTGGTTCGATGGCCCAGATGGCGTCGTTTGAAGACAGGGTGGGTCCGGTGACGAAGAGGGAGCCCTTGCGGTTGACCGCCAGATGGTAAGCGGAGACGCTGGGCTCCAGCGTGGCATGGACAAAGATCTGCCGTTCGGAGTTGATCTTGAAGATGGTGCCGCTGCGGTCGCCGACGAACAGGTTGCCATCGCGATCGAAGGCGGCGCCAGTGGCCACGCCCATGCCCTCGGCGTACTGGGTGAACTCGCCGGCGGGGTCTACGCGATACACAGTGCCCTCTGCGCGGGAGGTCACAAAGAGATCGCCGTCGGGATTGAAGGCGAGACCGGTGGCATTGAGAATTCCAGTCACGAAGGGAGTGCCGCGGCCGTCGGGGCTGATGCGCACCACCGAGACCGGCGTGGCTTTGCCGCGCGGTCCGGAGATGGTGGCGTAGATCATGCCCGAGCGGCTCACCGCGGGACTGGTTACGGGATGCAGGCCGTCATTCAACTCGCGGGCCACGCGGAGCGGCACGCCGTTGCTGATGGCCGAGGCGGTGCGCACCTCAACCATGCCGGTGCCGGCGAAGTCAGGAACCTTGAACGCGAGCTGGCTTGCGCGGCTGAGGAGGATGTGGGCCGGAGAGCCGTCGACGAGAACAATGGGCGCCGTGTTGCCGGCCGGTCCCAGATTTGTACCTGTCAAAGCCACGTCGCCGCCGGGGAGGGCCGCGGGCGGATTCACGTCATCGATGCGGGGAGTGGGTGTTTCGGATTGGGCGCGAAGACGGGCCATGAGGCGATCGAGAGCGGCCGCGCTAGATCCACAAGCGGACGAGCGAGGCGATACCCCAAGCATACAACCCTGCGCCCACATCGTCGAAGACGATGCCCCAGCCGGCGGGCAGCCGCTCGATGCGGCGGACGGGGAACGGCTTGGTGATGTCGAACAAACGAAAGAGCACGAAGCCGATCAAGGCATTCTTCCAGCTGAAGGGGCAGAGCAGGAGCGTGATCCACTGGCCGGCGACTTCGTCGATGACCACGAAGCCGGGATCTTCGCGGCCGCTCTCGCGCGCGACGATGGTGGCGGCGGGAACTCCCAGCAGCAACGAGAGGGCGATTCCGCAGCAGAGGATGATGAGCAGGAGTGCCGGCGCGGGATGAAGCCCGGCGGCCACCGCCGCCCAAAGCAGCACAGCCGCCGCGGATCCCCAGGTGCCGGGGCCGGGCTTACCCAGGCCGGCGCCGAAGAAGGTGGCGACCGTCCAGGCCCACAGGGTCTTGTGCGTGGCAGGGGTGCCGGCGGCCACGCTACTCATCTTCCGATCTCTTCTTGTGGCCGCCGCCAAGCTCGCCCAGATCTTCCAGCACTTCGGGATCAAGGACCGGGGAGCTGATCTTGTAGACGCCCATGGCCCACTTGCCGAGATCGATCTTGCGGCAGCGGTCGGAGCAGAAAGGGAAGTCTTCGCCCTTCGGGCTGACGAGTTCGCCGCAGGTGGGGCAGCGCAGGACTTTGGCCGATTTCTTCTTAGCGGGCATGAAGCAGTTGCCGGGAGATCGCCGGCCTGTCTTCATGGTAACCGCTGCCGGATGATGCCCCACCCCCCTCCCCCCTGTGCAACGATTCCGGTGCAGGATTGGAGTGCAGGCGGGTCAGGTACCCAAACACCCACCCCCCCTCCCCCCCCCGTGCACTGGTTTCGGTGCAAACGGCGATTGCCCCTGGATACGCGAGGCACTTGGGGGACACTCCTACAGCGTGAGTGTGGAGCAATGCGCCTCTCAGGTATGTGCCGGCAGTCACCGGATGCCGTGAGATGAAACGACGAGGAAAGGTACCTGCTTAATTCAGATCGGGCGTGTCGAGCTTGAGGATCTCCGGCTCAAGGGTGCCGTCGCGATTCACATGGAGGTAGCCCATGGTGACGGCGAGGTTGAAGCGGCGCGGGCCGCAGGAACCGGGGTTGAAGTAGAGCACGCCTTTGTGTCGGGAGATGGTGGCCTTGTGGGAGTGGCCGTAGAGAACGGCTGCGAAGCGGGCGGCTGCGGGATCGAGGTGGAGCGTTTCGATGTTGTGGAGCAGGTAGAGGTAGGCGCCCTCGAGCAGGAGGACTTCGGTTTCGGGAAGGCGCGCGCAAGGGCCCTTGGTGTCGATGTTGCCGCGGATGGCGGTGACGGGGGCGATGTCGCGAAGTGTGTCGAGGATGGCGGGATCGCCGACGTCGCCGAGGTGAAGGATGCTGTCGACACCTTTCAATCGGGGCAGGACTTCCGGGCGGAGAAGGCCGTGGGTGTCGGAGAGGACGCCGAGTTTCATGGGTCCAGAATAAGCGGAGTTACCTGCGCGGGCGGGAGAGGGATATAGGCTGAAAGAGAAGCGCCCGCGAGCCGAGATGAAGCCAGGAGAACAAGCCGTCCGAGCACCCGCTGGAACGAACTGGCGGCGGTCGTGGTCGGCCTATACCGAGCCGCGGGTGCTGCAGACGCTGGCGCTGGGATTTGCCAGCGGCCTGCCGCTGCTGCTGACCTACTCCACCCTGCAGGCTTGGCTTGCGACGGTGGGCGTGCGGCGCGCCACGCTGGGTGCGATTGCGCTGGTGGGCACCGCGTACTCCTTCAAGTTTGTGTGGGCGCCGCTCATCGATCGCGTGCCTCCGCCGCTGCCTCTCGGCCGGCGGCGGGGTTGGGGAATTACGATCCAGGTGCTTCTGATTGGGGCGCTTCTTGCGCTGGGATCGTGCGACCCGAAACACAACTTGCCGCGCATGGCGATCCTGGCGGTGGTGGTGGCGTTCCTGTCGGCCAGCCAGGACATCGTGATCGACGCGTGGCGCGTGGAAAGCCTGACCAGCGACCAGCAGGCTCCCGGAGCAGCCATGGTTCAGTCCGGGTACCGCATCGGCATGCTGGCCGCCGGCGCGGGCGCGCTGTTCATCGCGTCCTCCGCTGGGTGGTTTGCGGCCTACGCCACCATGGCTTGCCTTGTCGGCGTGGGACTGCTGGTGTTCCTGTTCGCTCCTGAGCCCAAGGTGCCTGCGGAAGCCTCCTATCAGGCGCGCTCGATTTGGAGCGTGATCGGGCACGCGTTCTTCACAGCCGTGATCGCCCCCTTTCGCGATTTCATGCGACGGCCGCTGTGGCCCGTCATTCTCCTCGCCATCTTTGGGTACAAGCTGGGCGAGGCGATGGCGGGAGTGATGTCCACGCCTCTCTATATATCTCTGGGGTTCTCTCTCCCGGAGATCGCCACCGCGTCAAAGATTTTTGGGTTCTTTTCGATTGTGATCGGCGCGCTGATCGGCGGCGTGGTGACGACGCGATATGGGATCCGCCGCTCGCTGATTCTCTGTGGCATTCTGCAGTCGATCGGAAACCTGTTCTTTGTTCTGCAGGCTTCCGGAGGGCATCGCATCGGCTACCTTGCTTTGTGTGTGACGGCGGAGAATATCACCGGCGCCATGGCGGGGACGGCGTTGATTACCTATCTCTCGAGCCTGTGCTCGCCGGCGTTCACGGCCACCCAGTTCGCGTTGCTTTCGGCGCTGGCTTCGCTGGGCCGTACCGTGGTGGCTTCTTCGGGAGGGATTCTGTCGGAGAGGATCGGGTGGGTTCGGTTCTTTCTGCTTACCAGCGTGGTGGCATTACCGGCCATTCTTCTGATCGTGTGGATCGGACCGCGGGATGAGGCGGGACGGCGGCGGCTGCCGATCGAACGGGAAGTTGGAACGGAAACCTGAGTGTGACACCGGTTCCGATTCACATTGGCGAGGGCAAGGGGCAAGAGCAACTGCGGGTTCTTCGACTGCGCCAGTGCTGCGCACCGGCTTCGCTCCGAATGACAGGCATGCATTGGTCGATAACAACCAAGAGACGAGGTTCTGTCGCTGGGGACTTTAGTAATGAATGGCTGCGATTTGCGGACGAGAGAATGGAGCGACACTGGACGCGAGTTTGGGTTTAAAGACGGTATGACCTACAGGACTAGAGGGTTCCTTTGGTGGACGGTTGTTTTCTGTCTTGTGACGTTGCAGGGAAACGCGCAGCGCGGCGGTGTGCGGGGCGGCGGCGAGGCCGCGGAGCAGCTGTTTGCGCTGGCCAACCAGGCGCGAGCTCGTGCGGGAGCGCCGCCGCTGGTGTGGGACGCCGCTCTTGCCGCCGCTGCCCAGAAGCACTGCGCGCGCATGGTGGCTGAGGGACCGATTTCCCACCGCTATGGCGGCGAACCGGAGCTGTCGGAGCGGGCGTCGATGGCGGGAGCGCACTTCAGCCTGATCGAAGAGAACGTGGCCCTGGGCTCCTACCCGGCGGAGATTCACGAGGGCTGGATGAACTCTCCCGGCCACCGGCGCAATCTGTTGAACCCCGAGGTGGATCGCGTTGGAATCGCCGTGATCGCCGGCCGGGGGGAGCTGTACGCGGTGGCGGATTACACCAAGGGCGTCGTTGTGTTGAGCCGCGCCCAGGTTGAGGAGAAGGTAGGCGCTCTCATTCACACGAGCGGGCTCAGCCTCCGCTCTGATCCACGCGATGCGCGGGCTGCCTGCGAGATGGACCGAGGCATTCCCGGCACCCTCACCGGCAAGCAGCCCGGCTTCATCATGCGCTGGCAGTCGGCCGATCTGGGGACGCTGCCGCAGCAGCTTGTGCAACGGATGGGTTCGCGGGAGTACCACCTGGCGTCTGTGGGGGCGTGCACGCCGCAAGGAGATCAGACGGAGTTCACCCAGTTTCGGGTGGCGGTGTTGTTGTATTAGGGTCCGCAGTCGGGGCTGGTTGAGTGTTAAAGGCCCGGAGAGGTGAGGGTGGAGGTATCCCATGTCTCCAACGGCGGGAGACCAGAGAACAGTGAACGGTGAACAGTGACGGCCCGCGGCTGAAGCCGCTTGTTCCGCGGTGGGGCTTTCCGGGCCTTGAAAGGCCCGGCTTCCTTCGGGGAATGCGGTGGGGTTTCCCATGTCTCCAAAGGCGGGAGACATGGGAAACCCGGAGGTTCGTTAGTTTGCGCGCGCAGCAATAAACCGAGCCGTAACTCCTTCAGTGCTTTCCAGCAGGTCGAGCTCGTCCCCGTGAATTCGGAAGTGCGGATTTGCTTCCAGGAGAGCACCGATCGCTTGACACGGTATCTCCTTCGTGCACCTGCAGGTTCGCAGCGATGCCGCTACGCCGTCAATGTGGAAACGCAATTGATCGGCAGTCACACGATAGGTCCCAGTGAGGTCGTTGCTGCAAGAGTCTGCCACGCCTTCCACCGTGCCGGTGGAACCGTCCTGATAGCGATCAACCGTTTTCAACCGGAAGTGAGGTTGCCATCCGTTCTGCGCGACGTGCTGCCCCCGGGATTCGACCAGCATCCATTCCGTTCCCACAAGATTTGCGGCCCTCGGTACCTTCTGGGCGGGAGGCAACTGTTGCGCATGCACGGGGCACGGTGCTGCCCCGATAGACGCAGCTAATCCAATCAGCGCGATAAACAGTGCTCGTGCCGGTGCTTGTTGAGTCACGTATTCCTCCCGAATGGACTGCATCGAAGAGGTGCGTCCATCCGCATAGAACGTCGGGACAGTTCTTGGACCCGATCTCTTCGCAAAAGTTAGTTTCCAAGGGAGGTGCCCCGCTCCGGCAAACGCTCACGGTACGAATCGAACTCATCACAACGAGGGGAGTTAAAGGCCTGGAGAGGTGAGGTGGAGGTATCCCATGTCTCCAAAGGCGGGAGACATGGGGCACCCTCGGTCGTGCTTGTATGAGTGGTAAAAGCCGGGAGAACTTGGGGTGGAGGTATCGGTCGGGGCCTGGGGAGTTAAAGGCCTGGAGAGGTGAGGGTGAAGGTATCCCATGTCTCCAACAGCGGGAGACATGGGGCACCCTCGGTCGTGCTCGGTGGAGTGTTAAAAGCCGGGAGAACTTGGGGTGGAGGTATCGCTCGGGTCGTGGCTGGGGGGAGTTAAAGGGCCTGGAGAGTTGAGGGTGGAGGTATCCCATGTCTCCAACAGCGGGAGACATGGGGCACCTGTGATGTTTCAAGAGGTTGTCCATTCGGTTGGGACCGGAGAAGCTGGTTGTGACGAGCAATCAGAAACTCAGGAGACCGAATGGACTATCACAAGAATGCCCCATGGACGGCTGTGAGTCGAGG
>VANK01000004.1 GCA_008682415.1 Acidobacteria bacterium AB60
GGGATGAAATCGGTGAGGTGGGGGTGGGGGTGCGGAAGGTGTTGGGGGTAGTGGTCTGCCATCCGTGCGAGAACCTGCAAGGGGGGTGGGGAGGGTTCGTGCTGTCCCGCCCTAGGCGCATAAGCGCGCCTAGAACGGGGCACCCGGGTTCAATACCGCCGCCCGGATGGGGTGCCCGGCATCGGCGGCGGGATTGTTACAAACGTGTTAAAATGAGCTCTTTGAAGGAGAACGGCAAGACGGTATTCCTCCCCGCCGGAACTGCATGTACCTCTATTTAATGCGGCACGCAAATGCGGGTGTTCCCCGCGACAATCCTCTGCTCGACGCCAAACGCGGACTGATCAAGGAAGGCAAGGAGCAGTGCATGCTGATGGCGCGTGTGCTGGGCGGGCTGAAGGTCTCGATTGACGTCATCGTGTCGAGTCCGCTGAAGCGGGCGATGCAGACGGCGCAGTTTGTGGGCACCGAGTTCGGCTACGAGTCGAAGGTGCTAACCGATCCGTCGCTGGGGCTGAATGGGAGCTTCACGGATTTCCAGGCGCTGGTGGCCAAGTACGCCAATCGCGAGGGCGTGCTGGTGGTGGGGCACAATCCCAACATCTTTCAATTTCTGGGCAAGCTGATCACCGGCAATGGGGGCGCGTCGATACGGATGCGGAAGGCCTCGATTGCGTGCGTGAACATGGACCAGCATCCGCCGCGGCTGCAGTGGCTGCTGGACCCGCGGACGTGCCGGCTGATCTACGCGAGCGTGGGAAAGAGCTCGCGGCCGAAGACCTCGCGGAAGTAACCCGCCTCTTTTCGCAAAGACCACAATTCGAGTTCGGCCCCGGTGCGTCCCGGCCTGATCTCCAGGTAGACGCGCTTGGGGTAGACCTTTGCCGCTACGCGGAGGACGTCGCTGGCGCGGTCCTGGTTGAGGGCCTCGGCGAGGCGGATAAGGACGACGGCCTTGTGCACGTTGGCGTGTTCTTCCGGGGGGATGTTGCGCATGGCACGGTCTCCGGGTGCGGGTCGGCTTTTGCCGAGGTAGCGGGCGATGGCGGAGACGATGGTGCGCTGGACGGGGGTGTATCCGTAGATCTCGGAGCTGGAGATGACGTACTGGGTGTGGCGATGGTGTCCCTGGTGGTTGATGAATTTGCCGGTGTCGCGGAGGATGGCGGCGGCGGCGAGCCAGTCCTCGTATTCGGCGGGGAGGGCGTGGAGGGGCTTGAGCTCGCGGAAGAGCTGGAGGGCGTGGGCGCGGACGGGCTCGGCGTGGCGGGGGTCGACGCCATAGCGGCGGGCGGTGGCGAGGACGGACTGCCAGCGCTCGTGCTCGAACTCGCGATGGCCGCTGGCGCGCGTGTCGGTCTCGGCGAGCATCTGGGCGAGGATGCCGTCGCGCAGGCCGAGGGGCGAGTAGCGAAAGCCGGGAAGGGCGAAGGTCTCGAGGAGCTCAGCGAATACTTGTGAACCGGCGACGATGATCTCGGCGCGGCGGGGGCCGATGCCGGGGAGGGTCTCGCGTTCGGGGAGAGAGAGCTTGGCGATTTTTGCGGCGAGCTTGCGGACGATGGGAGTGGGGGCGATGTCGGCGACGGGGGCGCGGCCGGCGGATTTGCGAGCCGCCTTTCTGGGAGGGCCGGCGGCGCGGAGAACGGCGACGGAGGCCTCGGCCAGGGCTGCGGCGGTGCCGGAGGTGGCGATGACGAGGGAGACGCCGGCGGGCTGGATGCGGCGATGGGCGCGGCGGAGCTCGCGGTGGATGAGCTGGCGCATCTGGGCGAGGCCTTCAAGGCCGGGCGGGTCGGCGGTGAGGAACTGCTCGGTGAGACGCACGGCGCCGAGGGGAAGGCTGATGGTCTCGACGATGCGCTTGCGTTCGGAGAGGGTGATCTCGCAGGAGCCGCCGCCGAGGTCGATGAGGAGGACGCGGCCGGCGGCGCCGGGCTCGGAGGAGACGACGCCGCGGTGAATGAGGCGGCCCTCTTCGAGGCCGGAGATGATCTCCATGTCCCAGCCGGTTTCGGCCTTGACCCATGCCTGGAAGGCGGCGCCGTTGCGGGCGTCGCGCATGGCGGCGGTGGCGACGACGCGGACGCGGTCGACGGAGTGGGCCTGGACGGCGCGCTGAAAGCGTTTGAGGGCGCGGAGGGTGGCGGCCATGGCTTCGGGCGAGATGAGGCCGGACTCGAAGACGCTGGCGCCGAGGCGGGTGACCTCGCGGTCTTCATGGAGGGATTTGAGCTGATGGGCGACGACGCGGGCGATCTTGAGCCGGCAGGAGTTGGAACCGATGTCGATGGCAGCAAAGGTGGGCATGGCGACCGGGGCGGCTCCGGGAGGGGGATGAATGCGTATGGGGTCAGGGTACATGAGAGGGGCGAGGGAATAGGGAATAGGGAATAGGGAATAGGGTAGGGAATAGGGAGTTGGATTACGGGATTGGGGATCGGGACGTCGATTACTCAACAAGTTTTTATTGGGGGACGGGAACTTCATCGCATCTCGGGACATGACTGAGGGTAGAGGCGCGCGCTGCTTGCGATGGGTTCACGCGAGAGGAGCGGGCTGCAGCGGTCGGGTGGTGAAGAAGTGGTGAAGTGATGAAGTGATGGAGTGATGAAGTGATGAAGGGATGAAGGGATCAGTGCTGGGTGTGGGTTGCTAGCCAGTCGAGGACACGCTGCTCGTACTCGACGGGGTGGGTGGAGAAGGCGGCGCAGTGGCCGGTGGCGGGGGGCTCCCAGAGCTGCGCGGCGCGATCGGCGGCGGCGAGAAGAACGGAGTGTCGGGGCGGGAGGTTGTTATCGGCGAGGCCGTGGATGAGGAGGATGGGCGTATGACTCGCGGCGACGGCGGGCAGTGGCGAGGCGTGCGCGAGGTCGATGTGATAGCGCGAGCGCGCGTAGAGGAAGCCGAGTTCGACGGCGGGGCGCAGGAGGGTGCGGCCCAGCCATGGACCTGTATCGAACTGTTGGCCCACGCGATCGTATGCGGCCTCGCGAAAGGTGGCGAAGGGTGACTCGGCAATGACAGCGCAGTAGTGATTGATGGCGACGGACTCGAGGAGCTGCGCGGCTCCCATGGAGTTGCCGATGCCGTCGATGCAACGGGGCGGGTGGTTTTGCTGGAGCCAGAGGAACCAGCGATGAAGGTCATCGGATTCGAGGGCGCCGTAGGTGGCGATGGGGCCGTCGGACTGGCCGTGGGCGCGCGCGTCGGGGAGGAGTATGGAGTAGCCGTGGCGGAGGAGCAGGTCGGCATTGAAGAGCATGCCGGCGCGATTGTCGGATTGGCCGTGAAGCAGAATCACGGTGTCGTGATTCCAGGCGGCGGGTTGGAGGAGCCAGGCGCGCAGGTCGGCGCTGTCGGCGGCGCGCAGGGAGAGTTCCTGGAAGGACGCGTTGTCGCGCACGGCCATGTCTTGGGCCGCGTCGAGTTGCGACGCGGTGAGGCGGCTTCGGCCGGGATGGAGCGCGCCTTCGACCATGACGACGCCGAGGGCCGCGGAGCAGGAGAGCCAGACGGCGAGCGTGGAGATGGTAAGGATCGCCGCGCTGCGCAGGAGGGGCATGCGGTGAGTGTACGGAGGCGAGAATGGCTGAGTTCCGTTGGTTCGGCTGAGGCGCCGTTCGTGGACGCGAGGGTGTCGCCGGTTGTTTACAGGTACTTTGGTTAGAGCGAGATTGTTCCACAACGAGTTAGGTACGTGTCACACTCGCTTTGTGGTTTAGTTTCAGGCTGGCTTGATACGGGGGAAGGGCTGGTTTTATGACGAACTTAGAGTTAGAGGCACTACGGCGGCAGCTGGAAGAAGATTACAAGCTGGATATTGCAGCCATTGAGCGGCTGCAGAGGCGTTTCAACCTGGGGGGCGGTCCGAAGGGTCTGATGCCGGGCGTGGAACGGGTGGAGCGCACGGAGCGCGTGGAGCGGCAGGCGGTTCCGGACACCAACTTGGTGCCGCTGCCTCCGTCGCATGAGCCGCGCGGGGGCGGCCAGCAGGGGCAGCCGGACGAACTGACCGAGTCGCTGCGCACGATGTTCAGCAGCTACCGGAAGTAAGTAAGACAGTGATCAGTGAACAGTGGTCAGTGATCAGTGGTCAGTGATCAGGCCGCTTTGCGGGTGGAGTCCTCGTCGCCGAAGCCGGGGGCGCTGATGCCGCGAGCGAAGAGGCGCTGCACATCCAGGAGCGCGGTGAGATAGCCGTGGGCCCAGTAGCCGCGTTCCTGCGAGCCTTCGATGCGGTGCTTTTCTTCAATGAGACATTTCGGGGCGTTGACGCTGATCCAGCGCTGTAGCTCGGAGCAGCGATCGTGAATTTTGCGAAACTCGAGAACTTCGTTTTCCATTGGGTTTTAGATGCGGGGAGGCGGGGGAGCGTGCCTGGGCGGGAGTAAGCGCTTTGGTTTCATCAAGCAAGAAGGCGGCTTGGAGCAGACATTCGGAAGCTGCGCGGCGTGAGATGGGGAAACCGGGCGGCTGGTAATCTGGGGATGTGCGACAAGCTCAGATGACGATGACGCCGAGCGCGAAGGGTGTGCGCCCGCGCCAGGCCTTTTCGACCGCAGCGGCCTGGGTGTTGCTGGGAGCGCTTTTTGGCGCGGTGCAGTTTGCCTCACTGTTTGCGCCGCCGCTGCTGGATGATGTGGATGCGAGCCACGCGCAGGCGGCGCAGCACATGGCGGAGACCGGGGACCTGGTGACGCTGTACGTGAACGGCGTGCGCTACCTGGAGAAGCCTCCTCTGCCGTACTGGCTGGCCGCGGGACTGTACAAGATCTTTGGCGAAAATGTGTTTGCGACGCATCTGCCGAACGCGCTCGCGGTGCTGGGCTGCGCGTGGGTGGCGTGGCTGTGGGCAGGCCGGGCGTGGGGACGGCGCGCAGGTTTTTACGCGGCGCTGGGGATGCTGACGGCGATTGGGCCGTTTCTGTTTACGCGATTTGCGATTCCCGAGGCGCTGCTGACGTTTCTGCTGCTGACGGCGCTGTGGGCGTTTTTGACGGGCTTTGAGAGCCGGAGGCCGGCGCGGTTCTACGCGATGTGGGCGGCGCTGGCGCTGGCGACGCTGACGAAGGGGTTGATTGCGCCAGTGTTCTTTGTGGCGGCGGCGTTGCCGTTCCTGGGGCTGAGCGGGTTGTGGCGGCGGTGGCGGGAGCTGAAGCCGGTGACGGGCGTGCTGGTGTTCCTGGCAATTGCGGCGCCGTGGCATGTGCTGGCGGGGCTGGCGAATCGGGACCAGGGGCATGCGGTGGGGAATCATCCGACGCCGGGGAACGTGCACGGGTTCTGGTACTTCTACTTTTTGAACGAGCACGTGTTCCGGTTTGTGGGGACGCGGTGGCCGCATGACTACAACCGCATGCCGGTGCTGTGGTACTGGCTGGCGCACCTGGTGTGGCTGTTTCCCTGGAGCCTGTTTGTGCCGGCGGTGGTGGCGGCGGCGTGGAGGACGCGGCGGCAGTGGCTGGCGCATCTGCGGCCGGATGCGGGACAGACGGTGGACTTCTACCTGGACTATGCGGCGCGCGAGGATGTGGCGAGCTACGTGGCGCGGCTGAAGTTCCGGGTGCGGACGGCGTGGCTGCTGGGACTGTACTCGGTGTTTGTGCTGCTGTTTTTTTCGATATCGACGAACCAGGAGTACTACACGTTTCCGGCGTGGCCGGCGCTGCTGATTCTGATTGCGAGCGTGCTGGCGGGGACGGAGGAGCGGCGCGGGTCGGATGAAGGCAAGCCGCTGCTGAGCACGCGCTGGTTGACGGGCGCGCAGGCGGTGTTCGCAGTGCTGGGCGTGCTGGCAGCGGGGGCGCTGGGATGGGGGCTGTGGGAGTCGCGCGGGCTGCCGTTTGTAAGCGATATCGGGACGCTGCTGGCGCATCGCGATGTGGGCGACTACACGCTGTCGATGTCGCACTTCTTCGATTTGACAGGGCCTTCGTTTGCAGCTCTGCGTCTGCCGGCGGGGCTGGCGCTGGTGACGCTGCTGGTGGGTCCGGCGGTGAGCTGGGGACTGCGGCTGGGGCGGAAGCCGATGGCGGCGACGGCGGCGCTGGGCGTGACGTCGGCGGTGTTTCTGATCGCGGCGCACATTGCGTTTGCGCGCTTTGAGCCGATGCTGAGCTCGAAGCAGATGGCGGACACGATTCTGGCGAAGGGCGAGCCGGCGGATTCGTTCGTGATTTACGGGGACCAGTCGGATGCGTCGAGCGTGGTGTTCTACACGCATGCGTTTTTGAAGAAGCCGGCGTACGTGACGGGGTATACGCACCTCAACCATCGCGATGTGGTGATGACGGCTTGTTCGCCGGAGGGGGCGGGATCGTCGCTGCTGTGGGGGTCGTGCTGGCCGGATGCTCCGAAGATCTTTTTGAGCGAGGATGCGCTGAAGGCGTCGTGGGGAACGGGCGCGCGCAAGTGGCTGTTCGCGCAGGACACGAACCAGGCGCGAGTGGAGAAGCTGCTGGCGGGGAGGCTGTATCCGGTGCAGACGATTGCGGACAAGGCGCTGTGGACGGATAGGCCGGTGGAGAGGCAGTGAGACGGTGAAGAAGTGAATGGGTGAAGAAGAGAAAAAGTGAAGAAGTGAAGAAGTGAAAATGTGACGAAGCGGATCAGGCGGCTCAGGGCGGGCCGCCGTTTTGCTTTAGGATGATCGGCATGAGCTACTACCTGTTCAAGACGGAGCCGGAGGCGTACTCGTTCGACGACTTTTTGCGCGACAAGGAGACCGTGTGGGACGGGGTGACGAACCCGACGGCGATGCGGCATCTGCGCGAGTTGGAGAAGGGGACGAAGTGGATCTTCTACCACACGGGCGATGAGCGCACGGCGGTCGGGACAGGCACGGTGGTGAGCGTGGATGCGAGCGTGCCGTCGAAGCCGGTGGTGAAGGTGAAGGCCGGCGAGCGACTGAAGAATCCCAAGACGCTGGCGGCGATCAAGGGGGAGAAGCTGTTTGCGGATTCGCCGCTGGTGCGGATCGGGCGGCTGTCGGTGGTGCCGCTGACGGAAAAGCAGTGGGAGTGGTTTCTGGGCTAACAGGCCGCGGAATGCGGATTGGCATAGATTGCCAACCCGCCCTATACTTCTTCCATGCCGACCCGCAACGTGAATCTGACTCCGGAGTTGGACGAGTTCGTGACCGAGAGGGTTCGAGCAGGCCTTTACGCCAATGCGAGTGAGGTCATGCGCGCTGCGCTGCGAACGCTCGAGCGGGATGAGCGCGAGAACGCGGAGAAGCTGGCAGCGCTTCGCGCGGCCATCGATCGCGGTTACGAGAGCGGCGTTGCCGAACCGGGGGTGCTGGCGCGCATTCGCAAGAAACACGGCCTGCCCTTGAGGAAGTCGCGGACGTGAGCCGGATTCGCATCTCGGTCGAAGCCCATAACGATATCGATGAGATTGCGAAGTACTCGGTACACACGTGGGGATGGCGTCAAGCAGATGCCTACCTGACCCGAATCGAAGAGTGCCTGGAACAGATTGCGGCAAATCCGGGGATTGGGCGCTCGTGCGATCAACTGCGAGCGGGACTGCGGCGATTCGAAGTTGGACGGCATGTCCTGTTCTATGCCGCCGAGACCGACGGTATTTTCGTGATCAGAGTGCTTCACCAGCGGATGCTTCCGCTCGAACGGCTCTAGACCCTTCCAGATGCGAGTGTTCAGCGCGCAGGATCACTGCCCGAACTGGCGCAGGTGGTGGTCCATGTGGAGGTAGCCCCAGCGCATCCAGTCCTTCTCGGAGAGTTCCTTGAACATGGGGTGGGGGCGGAAGACGAAGGCGCGCGGTTTGGCGCTGAACTTCTCCATGGTGTTGAGGAGACGGGTGAGATCGGATTCGAACTGGGCGGGAGGAGTGCCGCCGCCAGCGCACTGATCGAACTCGGGGCGGGTAGGCACGCCGGGCGGCCACTTGAAGGGCGCATAGAGCACGAAGCTTTTCATCAGAGGCCAGAAGCTGACGCCGCGGGGAGTCTCCATGGGTTTTTCGCCCATGATGCCGAGGAAGGCGTCGGTGACGTGGCAGATCATCTGGGGGGCGGTCATCCGGCCCCATTTGCGCGGCGAGTCGGGACGGATGTTGGCGAGACGGGCCTGAAGCTCCTGGCGGGCGTGGGGATCGCTTAGGGTTTTCATTGTTCGGTCTCTGCTCAAGTTGTACATCATCGATCCTTGACGCCCCAGTAGTGCATATACGTATATGTATATACAGTCGGTCGAACGTGGATTGGCGCGTTTTACCGTCCGGTGAAGAAGCCGGTTTCTCTCCGCGTTGACGCCGACGTTCTGGACTGGTTTCAACGACAAGGAAGCGGCTACCAGACACGGATGAATGCCGTGCTGCGGGCCTACGTGGAAGAACACCGCAGCAGAGGTTGAGAATGCGGGGAAAAAAAGAGGTGTACCAGGGCCCAGTACATTCCAGTACACCCCTAGCTCCGGGGGGAGGGACGCATACCCCTAGAGTGAATTGAGGAAGTTGAGGAGATCCTGCTTGTCGGCGGCGGGGAGTTCGGCGAAGTGTTCCGCGGGCTCGGAGGCTTCGACGCGATGGCGGGCGATGGCCTGATCGAGGGAGAGCGATTTGAGGTCGTGCATGAAGCGCGACTTGGTGCGCAGTCCCCAGAGGGGCGCGGTGCGGAGCTTGTTGGCGGTTTCCTGAAGGCCAGGGGTCTGCACGATGCCGTCGCCGGTGCCGATGTCGTGGAGCAGGAAGTCGCTGTAGGGATGGATGATCTTGCCGCCGATGGCGGCGGGGATCTTGTAGGCGTCTCCGTTGGGGCTGGAATCGGGAGCGCCTGTCTTGATGGAACCGACGTGACAGATGCTGCAGCCGAGGCGGCGGAAGAGGGCCTGGCCGTGTTGCGCCGAGGGTGTGCCTGCTAGCGCCAAATCCTGCGGAGGAACCTGGGTGGCGCGGATGAACTGGGCGAAGTGGTCGATGTCGGCCATGCCCAGGCTGTCGGAAACATCTTCCGGATCGGTGGTCTTCTTGCAGACGGAGGTCGCGTCGACGGGGTGGAAGCGGTTGGTGACGCCCATCTCGTTGAGGTAGGCATCGGCGGCGAAGGAGAGCAGGCTGCCGTGCTGATCCTTCCAGCCAAAGCGGCCCACACGCTTGAAGCCGGAGGTCTCCGAGATCGCCACTTCAATGTATTCGCCGTGGATCTTTCCGTTGCTCTGGCCGGGCTGGTTTTCCGCGATGTCTTTGAGGGTCTGGTCGTCGATGGCTTCGACGAAGCCGTCACCGAGGGTGTTGAGCGCGGCGCGAAGGGTGCGGATGTTTTCCGTGTCGGGAACGTGTTCCTGGGCTTCGGGGCAGGTAGCGCGGTCGTTCACGATGGAGCGGCCGGTGATGGGGGTCTTGCTGCCGGCGACGTAGATGGTGGGGTTGACGAAGTTGCCGGTGACGGGATCGCTGTGGCCCACGCGCAGTTCGGTGATCTGGCTGGCTCCGCCGGTGTTGGGGTTTTCGTGACAGGTGACGCAGGCGGTTCCGTTGTAGACGGGGCCGAGACCGGTCTGCGTGGGGTCGTCGCTCTTTTCCTGATGGTTGCGTTCAAATATCTGCTGATCGAGGGCGAAGGTGTCGCCGGAGGGCTCGTCGGCACCGTTGCTGACGCTTGCGGCGCTGTTGAAGCTGGGAGTGTTGAAGCCTGCGAGAGCATCGGGAGCAGACTGCTGCGCGATGCCGGTAAGAGCCGCAATCATGGCTGCGCAGCCGAGGGATGCGCCGAGGGAGAGCACAAATTTGCGTTGAGGGGGCATGCAGTTCCTCCGAGGATTTTTTTGACGAGCAGCCGCCAGCCACGCCGGGAGGGCATGGAGGGAGCGGGGCGTCTGGCGTCTGCGAAGGAGGAAACTGAGGAGGCGCGTGGTTATTCTTACGCGCCGGTTAAAATCCGCGCGGGCACGGCGGGGTTTTTAGCGAGGGTCGAGGAACTGGAATAGCGAGGGCTCGTCTTGCTGTTGTTGCGGGGGGGCCACCTGCCCAGGCTCGGCTGGCGCCGATTCGACGAGGATCTCGGATGGTTCGACTGTTGTCTCTGCGGCCGCTGGCTGCGGAGAGTCGGCCAGCCAGCGGCGGGTATTGAGCAGCTGGCGCTGATCGAGGGCCCACACTTTGCCGGTCAGTTCCTCCGGTCCCTTCCCTTCCCGATCGTTCTTTTCGAATTCAGAGGCCATGGCCTGCATTTTGGCGTCGAGGTCATCAATGAAGCTGAGGGCCAGGGCTTCGGGGGTCATGGGCATCTTGGGCGAGCCGAACTCGAGCTTGCCGTGATGCGAAAGGACGAGGTGCAGGACGAGTGTCTTGAGCTTGGGGGGGAAGCCGGGCAGCGCGTCCATGGTGCGCTCCGCCAATGAGGCGCCCATGGCGATGTGGCCGAGGAGCACGCCGTCCAGTGTGTAGTCGAAGCCGACGTCCCAGGAGAGCTCGCGCAGCTTGCCGATGTCGTGGAGGATGACACCGGTGAGGAGCAGGTCGCGGTGGACGAGGGGGTAATGAGGGGCGATGCGATCGGCGAGGGTGAGGAGGCTGACGACGTGCTCGAGGAGGCCACCGAGCCAGGCGTGGTGCAGCTGCTTGGCGGCGGGCGCCTCGCGGAAGGCGCCGGCAATCTGCGGGTCGGCGAAGATTGTGGTGAGCAGGCGCTTGAGGTCAGGATCGGTGAAGGAGTCGACGAAGGCGAGGAGGCGCGCCCAGAGCTCGTCGATGTTGTAGGTGGTGGCGGGCATGAGGTCGGACTTTTCGACTTCGGAGGCGTAGGCGCGCCGCAGCTGCTCCACCTTCATTTGCAGGCGGTCGTTGTAGCGGGTGACACAGCCGCGGGCCTTGACGATGTCGCCGCGTTCGATGTCGCGGGCGATGCGCTGGTCGGCGGGATCCCACACGCGGCCTTCAAGCTGACCGGTCTTATCGCAGAAGACGAAGTTGAGGTAAGGCTTGTTGGTCTGGGTGGTGCGGTTCTGTCGGGAGAGGACGAGGAAGAAGCTGTCGAAGAGTTTGCCTTCTTCAAAGGAAGAGAGGGCGGAGATATAGATATCTTTCATGTCTCGGTGCAAGGGTAACAAAGGCGAGGGGCGAGAGACGAGGGCCAAGTACCAAGAGACGAGGGCCAAGTACCAAGGGCCGAGGGCCAAGGGACGAGACGGGTTACGGGGTGGAGGGCAAGGCTGCAGCGGGGATGCGGGTGGCGGAGGCGATCCAGCGGATTGCGAGGGGGAAGGCGGAGAAGGCGGGCGGCGCGAGGTAGCGTGCGAACGGCTGCACGGCGGCGACGGAGAGGCCGACCGCGAGCTTCATGCTGCGACGAAGCTGGCCGACGAGCGTGTGTTCATAATCGGCGGGCGAGGAGCCGGCGAGGAATCCGGATGCGGCGAGCGCGGCGGAGTGCAGGGCGATGGACATGCCGTCGCCGGTGAAGGAGGGGATGACGGCGACCTGGTCGCCGAGGGACCAGAGCGAGGCATTGCGGTGAGGAGAGCCGAGGTGGCCGTAGGGGATGGAGGAGACGGCGAGGGGACGCTCCCAGAGAGGAGCAGCGCCCTGGAGCAGGTGGCGGATGCGGCGGTTCTGGGCGAGCAAGCTGTCGAGAAGGGCGGGCCAGTTGCCAGCCTGGCGGAGGGTGGCTTTGCGGACGACGAGGCAGAGATTGGCGACTTCGTTCTCGACCAGGGCGAGTCCACCATAGCCGCCCGGAAAGAGAAAGAGCTCCATGGCATCGCGCAGATCAGCGGTGTTGGCGGGAGCGAGGCGCCAGTGGAGCTTGAAGCCGACAAGATCGGACTGGGCTCCGGGGGAGCGGCGCCAGCCGCGCAGGTCGTGCTTGCCGGTGGCGAGAAAGACGGTGGGAGCGGTGAAGGTGGCGCCGCCGGCGATGCGGGCGGTCCAGTTGCCGGCGCTGCGTTCGAGGTGCTCTGCGGCGGCACCGCGGCGGATGGTGCAGCCTTCTTCGGCGGCGCGGGCGAGCAGGGCCTCGTCGAGCGTACAGCGGGAGAGGGAGAGCGCCGTAAATGGAAGCGGGGATTCCACTGTGCGATGAGCGACGGAGAGGCGGAGGCGGTGGATGGGGACGGCGCCGAGAGCGAGAGGATCGATACCGGCGAGGCGCAGGTAGCCGACCGCCTCGGGGCTGAGGAACTCGCCGCAGACTTTGTGGTGCGGGGAACTTTCTTTTTCAAGGAGGAGAGCACGACGGCCGGCGCGGGCGAGCAACAGGCCTGCCATGCTGCCGGCGAGGCCTCCGCCGAGGATGAGGCAATCGGGGGCGGGAGTCATGGACGGCTTCCGGTCTTCTGCCTGGCGACGCAGAGGCGGCCGGGGGTGAATCCGCGGAGGGTGTAGTCGCGCGGATTGAGGCCTGCGGCGGCGCAGTAGTGATGCCAGTCTTCCGGGCGGAAGGCGCGGGCGATGGAGACGGGGCCATCGTGCTGAACGAACGGGTGGAGTCGCATGAGGCGGGTGAAGGCGTAGAGCAGACGGTAAGGCACCGGGCGGCGGGAGAGATCGTTGATGAACCAGCCGTGCGTGGCATGGTCTTCCATCCATTGCAGGAAGCGAACGACATCAGAGTCGGTGAGGTGGTGGGCCATGAGCGAGCTGATGATCAGGTGGGGAGGATCGGGCGGCTGGCAGGTGAAGACATCGCCGGTGATCCAGCGGATGGTGCTGTGCGGAGGCGAGGCTTGTGCCGCGATGACGGCGGTGTCGGGGTTGAGGTCGAGGCCGGTGAGTTGGACGGCGATCCCCTTCCCTTTGGCCCACTGCTCGATGCGGCGGAGGGTGTCGCCGTAGCCGCTGCCGATGTCGAGGATGCGCAGGCCGGAGGTTGGGTTGAGGGATTCGAGCCAGTGGAGGATGGGGCGGTAGCCGAAGAGAACGCGATTGAGCCAGGCGACGTCGCGAAGGCAGGCGCGCAGCTCATCGCGGGAGCAGGGCTGGTCCATGAGCTCGGGCAGCTCGTGGGGCTGGGCCCGGCGGGAGAGGTCGGGGAGAAGCGGCTGGGGGGAACCGGCAATCGGGTAATCAGCCAAAGGACCTCGCGTTAAGAGGGATGAGGGTTGTTCGCCGCACGGCCGGCAGGTTCAGGCGAGGGCGGGCTCAGGCGGCGTGGAAGAGCATGGTTTCCGCGGTGACGCCAGGGCCGAAGGACATGGCGCAGCCCTGCTGGCCGGATTGCGCTTCTGCCATGACCTGCTGGAGGACGAACATGACGGTTGCGGAGGACATGTTGCCGTAGCGGCAGAGGATGTCGCGGGAGAAGCGCATGGCGTCGGGGGGGAGCTCGAGGCCGTGTTCGACGGCGTCGAGGATGGTGCGGCCGCCGGGGTGGACGGCCCAGAGATCGAAGGAGAGGGGATCGCGGCCGCGGGTGAACTGCGTGCCGGATTCCTTCATGGCGCGACGCAGTTCGCTGGGGACCTGGCCGGAGAGATGCATGTCGAAGCCGCCATTGCCGATCTTCCAGGTGATCAGGTGGGCGGATTCCGGGATGCTGACGGCGAGAAAGCTGTCGAGGGCGAGGCCGCGCTCGTCGGCGGTGACGAGGGCGGCGCTGCAGCCGTCGGCAAAGAGGAGGAAGGAGAGGACCTGCTCCAGGTCGTCGGTCTCCTGCATGTGCAGGGAGCAGAGCTCGAGGTTGAGGATGAGGACACGGGCTTCGGGGGTAGACCGGACGATGTGGTGGGCGGATTTCAGGGCGTTGATGGCGGCGTAGCAGCCCATGAAGCCGATCATGGTGCGTTCGACGGAGGGGCTGAGGCCGAGGTGGCGGACGACGTCGAAGTCGAGGCCTGGGGCGTAGAGGCCGGTGCAGGTGGTGACGAGGACGTGGGTGATGGAGTCGCGTTCGGCGGGGGTGAGGGCCAGGCGGTTGAGGGCGCACTTGGCGAGGCGCGGCGCATACTGCTCAAAAGCAGACATTCTTCTTCCGGTATCCGGGAAGCTGCCGGGGACGTAGAGTTCTTCGGCATCGCGCCACTTGCCGTCTTCGGCGGGGACGGGCTGGACGAAGGAGTAGCGATGTTCGATGCCGGACAGACGAACCATGCGGCGGAAGAGGCTGCGGGTGGTGCCGGGGGGGAGGAGGGTTTCGGCGAAGTCGACGAAAGGCCGGTGTACGTCGTGAGGCGGCACGGCGGTGGCGATGCGATTGATGTGCGCTGCGGGCATAGCCCTCCTGGGGAACTGGCCGAGGGGGACCGCGGCTCAGGGGTTTCGACGTACGGGGCGCCGGGAGGTTGCACGATCCGTCGGCCGGGTGACGATGGTCTGACAATTGGCGACCGGGAGCCCTGGATTTCATGGTACGCGCGGGAGTTCGGGCAAATGGTTTTGAACCTTCGGGAAACAGCTAGGCTGATTCGGCATCCAAAAAATTCGCATGGGCAAGTTTCCAGTATGGCGAAAGCGAGTTTGTTCTCGTGCGCCGAACGATTGCCGGTTGCCAAGGCGTTGTGGAAGCGAAGGCGCCGGCGGCCCATAGAGTCTGAGGTGATGATCTCGAGCGGGCCCTTACAAAACGCGACCCTGCGAGGAGGCGAGGCAGGATTGTCTCCGATCGCCGGACAGGGTGAGATGGCTGAGCTTGTGCGGCACTGCACCTGGGAGAAGACTCCCCTGGGGGCGATGGAGGGGTGGCCGCAGGAACTGCTGGCGTGCGTCAACATGACGCTGGCTTCTCCGCTTCCGGCGCGGACGCTGTGGGGACGGGAGCTGATCCTGATCTACAACGATGCGTACCGGCAGTTTCCGGGGAAGCGGCACCCCGAGGCGCTGGGGATGTCGGCCCGCGAGGTATACCGGGATTCGTGGCACGTGGTGGGACCGATTCTGGAGGAGGCATTCGCCGCGGGCCGCGGATTCCATCACGCGGGGCTCTGCGTTCCGTTGCCCGGGGAGAAGGGACCGGAGGACCACTTCCTGAACTACACATCGGTGCCCATCTTCCAGGGGGGGCAGGTTGCGGGGCTGTTTGGAACGCTGCACGACGTGACCGAGGAGGTGATCGCGCTGCGCCGGCTGCGGGAGAAGGAGGCGCAGACGGAGCGCATTCTGCAGAGCATTGGGGATGCAGTGATCGTGACGGATGCGGAGGCGCGGGTGGTGCGCATGAATCCGGTGGCGGAGTCGCTGACCGGATGGTGGTCCAGCGAAGCGGCGGGACGGCCGCTGGGCGGTGTGTTCCGGCTGGTGGATGAGGGAACACGCGCCCCGGTAGAGACCCTGGCGGAGAAGATACGGCGGCGGCCGGTGGTGTTTTCGGGGGGTCAGCAGGCGTTGCTGGTATCGAAGAGCGGCGCGGAGATGGCGGTTGAGAACAACGGCGCCCCGATTCTGGACGACGAGGGGAACCTGACGGGGATTGTGCTGGTGTTCCGGAACGTAGACGAGCGGCGCAGGACCGAGTCGGCGCTTTTAAAGAGCGAGAAGCTGGCGGCGGTGGGACGGCTAGCCTCGTCGATTGCGCACGAGATCAACAATCCGCTCGAGTCGGTCATGAACCTGATCTACCTGGCGCGGCACTCGGAGGGAGAGGACTCGAGAAGGTACCTGGACCTGGCCGATGAGGAGATCCGGCGGGTGTCGATCATCGCGAACCAGACGCTGCGTTTTCGCAAGCAGGCGTCGAGCCCGCAGGCAGCGACGGCGAACGACCTGTTCTCGACGGTGATGAGCATTTACGAGGGCAGGCTGAAGAATGCGCGGGTGGCGGTGGAGAGGCGGTTCCGCGCGCGAGAGCCGGTGGTGTGCTTCCAGGGGGATGTGCGGCAGGTGTTGAACAACCTGGTGTCGAACGCACTGGAGGCGATGCCCTTCGGGGGCAGGCTGCTGATCCGGAGCCGGGCCGGGCGGAACTGGAAGACGGGGGAGCGCGGTCTGGTGCTGACGATCGCGGATAACGGCAGCGGAATTCCGCCGGAGGTGCGAAAGCACATCTTCGACGCATTCTTCACGACCAAAGGAACCGCGGGGAACGGGCTGGGGCTGTGGGTCTCGCAGGAGATTGTTGAGCGGCACCACGGCGTGTTGCGGGTACGCAGCACGCAGCGCGAGGGGCGCAGCGGGACGACTTTCACGCTGTTTCTACCGTTTGAGCCGCCGGCGGATACGGAAGCGATCGACCATCGCGATCGCGCGGCTAGTTGACCTGGCCGGCGGCATTGGTCAGGACGACGTCGCGGACAATGCCGGTGTCGACGGTGTCCGGCAGATGCGAGCAGAATCCGATGCCGATGTAGTACGGCTCCTGCAAGTGCACGGTGATGGGCGGGCCGAACTGATGCATAGGTTCGCCGGTGACGCTGATGAAGATGGCGATGGAGTCGCCGCGCTTCTCGATGCCGATGCGTTTGGGGTGGACGTTTGTGAGGGTGCCGCCGAAGCGATAGGACATGTCCTTCATCTGCGCGCCGCGGGGATCGCGCCAAGCGAGGTGGGTCATGCCGACACCGTGCTCGCCGATCATGGCTTCGGCGGAGTCGTCGTCGAGCGACTGGCGAAGGACCAGGACTACTTTGCGATCGCCGTAGCCATTGGGGTTGGGGAAACTTGCGGAGGCCGCCAGCGAGGCATCGCCGGACATCTTCTTCCAAAGGAAGCGGAATTCATCGCGCTGGTACCAGATGTTGTAGCCAGCGGAATGCATGGTGTAGGCGCCGGTGGCGGAATCGAACTCCGCGGCACCGGGGACGAGCGGGCCGCCAATGTCAGCCTGGCCGGTGAAGATGCCGAGTGGCTTATCGATCAGGACGGAGGGGCGATGGAAGTCGGCGGGCGGCGGCACCTGCTGATGAGTGGCGGAACCGGGTTGCGCCCACTCGGGAACCTGAACCTGCGCCACGAGGAGCGCGGGGGAAAGAAGGCCGGCAGAGGCGAGGAAGAGCAGCTTGAAGAGGTTGGAGGCGGGCCGGGAGCTCATAGGCAAGAAATGTAACAGACCCGGATTGAAGGCCGTGAGGTCCCGGAGCGGAGCAAAAAAAAACAGCCGGGCCATGGCATTTGCAAGTCATGGCTCGGCTGGCTCTCGCCCTCTTGCGGCGTGGAAAGTGTATGCCTACCAGCGGTAGACGATCATATGGTCGAGGGCGACCTGTGCCGAGGTGGTGCCGGGGCTGGCTCCATCAATCTGGAAGTTGGTGACCACGGCCGGACCCCAGCCGAGCATGTAGCCGGAGAAGGCGCGGATATTGAGATCCTGCTGTGCGCCATCGAGCCACACGGCGTGGTAGGTGACCCAGCCGGAGGTGTCATGGGAGAACCAGATCTGCACGTGGTGCCACTGGTTGGGCGCCCAGCTGCGCGCGTTGCAGTTGGCTGCGGAGTGGCCCCAGGTGTCGTTGTACTGCGTGGGCGAGCCGGCGTTGACGGCGTAGTCCCACTTGCCGATCCAGCTGTCGCACTGGAAGCCCATGACCACGGTTTCGCCGTTGGACATGGTCTGGTTGAGATCGAACTCCAGATTGGAGAAGCCATTGGAGTTTCCAACAACGTAGACCCAGGTGTCGTAGAAGAAGTTGGTGGACTGGGTATCGTCGGCGAACTGCGCCGAGTAGCGCTGGCCGCCGTAGTACGAGAAGCTGGTAGAGAACATGCGGGCCGTGCCGGTAAGCGACGGAGAGTTCACCACGCTCATGGCACCGTAAGAGCTGCCCGGGGTGCCTCCGTCGTGGACCTGGAACCAGTTGCCCACCACCTGAATCTGGCTGACGCTGGGAGCATAGCTGGGCACGATCGCCGAGAAGGCGGCTCCGCCGCCGACGGTGATGGCCAGGTCGGTGACGCAGACGCCCCCTTTTTCATTCCACACCTTGACGTGGAGAATATGCGGTCCCACGGGCGCGTTGACGGGGCCATTCATCTGCTGGCCAGCGAATCCCTGGGTGGAGGTGCTGTTGTCAAAGGAGAAGCCTACCTCCGTGACCGGCAGGGAGGAGCAGGTATCCGCGCTCATGGTGAGGGTGAAGGGAGAAGAGACCTGAGCGCCGTTGGCCGGAGAGGCGACGACCGTGCCTGCCAGAGCGGGAACAGCCGTGCAGAGGAGCAATACGGCCAGTGGAGAGAATTTCCGAATCAAATTCATCGTGAAAACCTTCGCGGGGAAATGGTCGTGCGTTCTTGCCTGAAACAAGCTTCTTGCGATCGAAAGCCTTGATTGGGCACACAGGGGTGCCGACCCGGTCCGCGCTGGGCGGCCGAGACACACGAATGCGCATGCTTGCAGCTTGCTGAGTACGTTGAGCCCGGGTGAGACACACGAACCAGATGGGATCGGTCCGCCGGGCAGAGCTCAAGCGCAACCCCTTCGCTCTCAAGCGAAGGAGCCAGTACACGTTCCAATTGTCTGGAGTGGGCCGTGGAGAGCGGGGCGAATGTGTACGCCCGGTTCGAGCTGCTCAGCGACCTCTACTTCTGGATGCCCCCGGCAATCGTGACAACTAGGGGAGGATTTTTTGCCGGGTCAGGCGTTCGTGCATTTGGAAAATGGTACGCAGGCTTACGAGAGTCCTTGACCTTCTGATCTTTCTAATCGATGTACCCGATCAACTCTCTCTGTAATCGACTTCTCTTGCAATCGGAAGGCAACCAATTGCGCTGGTGCAATAACGCAATCCTACAGAACCGAGGTCGATGAGGCAACCTTTTTGGCCAGAAAAGCAAAATAAATCGTAAGTAGATGTACCGCGTTACGGTGCTCGATTATCGCGTTGATTCATCATGAGTTGATGCCATCGTAACTGCTTCAGAACCATGGGCTCGCCGCGCCTGAACGGCATGCGCGAGTTCCTTGAGCAGGCCGTGCGTCTCGTTCCAGTCGATGCACGCGTCGGTGATGCTCTGCCCGTAGACGAGCGGCTTGCCGGCGACGAGCTTCTGGGCGCCCGCGACGAGATTGCTCTCCATCATCACGCCGACGATGTCGCGATTGCCGGCCTGGATCTGCGCTGCGACATCGCGGCAGACGCTGCCCTGCCTGCGGTAATCCTTGTTGCTGTTGGCATGGCTGCAGTCGATCATGATGCGCGGATCGAGCTCGGCCTTGCTCATCTTTTCGGCAGTCTGGGCGACCGCTTCGGCGGTGTAATTCACGAGGCCACGGCCGCCGCGCAGAATGATGTGGGTATCGGGGTTGCCGGTGGTGAAAAGAATGGCGGACTGACCATGTTTGCTGTGTCCGAGAAAGGTGTGGGCCTGGGCTGCAGAGAGCAGCGCGTCGATGGCGATATCGACGTTGCCGGAGGTGCCGTTTTTGAAGCCGACGGGACACGAGATGCCGGAGACGAGCTGGCGATGCACCTGGCTCTCCGTGGTGCGCGCACCGATGGCGCCCCAGGCGGTGAGGCCGGCGATGTACTGGGGAATGATCATGTCGAGGAACTCGGTGCCGGAGGGGACACCCATCTCGGCGAGATCGAGAAGCAGGTTGCGCGCCAGGCGGAGACCATCGTTGATCTTGCAGGAGAGGTCGAGGTAGGGATCGTTGATGAGGCCCTTCCATCCGACGGTGGTGCGCGGCTTTTCAAAGTACACGCGCATGACGATGCGCAGGTCGGCGGAGAACTCCGCAATGGCGGACTGCAGGAGTGCGCCGTATTCGCGGGCGGCGCTCGTGTCGTGAATGGAGCAAGGCCCGACGAGGACCAGCAGGCGCGGATCGCGCTTGTTGAGGATGTCGATGATCTCTCCGCGAGCGCCGGAGATGGTCTCCGAGGCGGCTTCACTCACCGGCCGTTCTTCTTCGAGGAAGACCGGGGGGAGGACGACCTTCGTCCACTGAATGCGAATATCTTCTGTCGGCTGGAACATTTCTCTCTTCGTATGCGGCAATTCGGGCCTGAAGCACACACCGAACCGCGGGAAAACTGAAGTGGTCTTAACTAAACTTTACCAGCACGCGGAATATTCGCCTGAGAGCGGGTGCAAAGGTTTACCTGGCGGCCTGGTGTTCTCCCGCGTTGTAGCGCTGTTCTCCGGCTTCGAGGGCGATGGGCAGCCGGTTTTGGTCAGGTGGGAGCGGGCAGGTGGCGTAGGGAGTGTAGGCGCAGGGGGGATTGTAGAGCTGGTTGAAGTCGAGGACCAGGGTGCCGGGAGCGTTGAGGCCGTGATCGGGAAAGGCGGCGCGCAGGAAGCGTCCGGCCTGGTAGGTGGTGGACTGGCTGGTCTGATCGCGCAGGATGAAGAAGAGGGTCTTGTCCTGCGGGCTCTCCAGCACCGGCTCCAGGCGCAGGGTTTTGCCGTTGAGGGAGAATTCCGCGATTCCCGGCGCGGGCAGGTCCAGGGTGGTGCCGATG
Source organism: Acidobacteria bacterium AB60 (assembly GCA_008682415.1). Lineage (GTDB taxonomy): Bacteria > Acidobacteriota > Terriglobia > Terriglobales > Acidobacteriaceae > Telmatobacter. The sequence continues at coordinate 20,295 of VANK01000004.1, forward strand.
ACCGTGGCGATCTTCAGCGTGTGGGGGGGATTGTAGGGAAGCCATCGGGCCTCCACGGCAAAGTGCAGGTCGGGTGCGTACCAGTTGAGGCCGTGAAATTGGGCACGGGCGGGGGCGTCGGCATCTTTGACGCGCAGGGCGTAGCGGGATCCCCGGGGCAGCACGATCACGTTCAGTCCATGCCAGGAGAGGGTGGAGGGGCTGGCCTCGTCGGCGCTGAGGGTGCCTTCGCGGACGGGCTTGCCGTCCAGGAGGAGATCGGACGGGAACCCGCCGGACGGGGCGAGCAACTGGACGGTTTTGCCGGATACCGTGAGCAGGCCCATATGCTCGGGAGCCTTGGCATAGATACGGACCAGGTTGTCGGGAGCCGATCCGAAGGAGTTGACGCCGGGTTTGAGCCAGTCGAGCGCGATGAGGCTGAGCCAGCCGTCGGGCGCGGCGATCTCTTTCTCGCGCTGGGCACGCCAGTCCTGAATCTTGTTGCGCCAGGCGGTCTCAGGCCCTGAGGGTGTGGAGGATGCGGGCGTCTGCGCGCGAGAGGGGGACATCACCGCGCCGCATACGAGCAGGGCCGACAGCACGGCTGCGCATTTCTGGGACAAGCGGACCTCCGCATACTGCGTAGTCATGATTATGCCGCCTGGGCTAATCAACTGGAATGCGAGAAAGGGGCGGAGCGGGCCTGGGGAATCCGTTTGCGGCTGCGGAAGAGACGGCTCTTGCGCAAGAGCCAGGCCGCGAGCGCGATGGTGAGCCACGCCGCGGAGGCGATCGCGAAGGCGACGGCCACATTGAGATGGGGAAGACAGAACCAGCACACCAGGGCGAAGGCGGCCAGGCCGATGCAGCCGAGGGTTGCGCCGGCGGCGTCGACTCCGGCCACGACGCGTCCGCGCTGGGTGCCATCCAATCCGGCCCGGGCTTTGTGCATCCGCTCGTGGGCCTCAACGAGGCTGGCGCCGGCGGGAAAGATGGCGGGGAATGCCAGGAAGAGTCCTCCGACGGCGGGGCCCCAGCGATTGGCGATCAGGCCGGCGAGCACGCAGGTGGCGCCGCCGAAGAGGAAGCGGACCGCCCACTCGTGCGGACGGATGCCCTTGATGGAGGCGAGTTTTGCCTGGACGATCTTCACGGGTCAGCGCCCCCATCCCCACCAGAGGGCGAAAGAGACGCCGAACCAGATGGGGATCAAGGTGGTGGTCGCCACCAGGGCCTTCGGTTTCCATCGCATGAGCACCCAACTGGCAACAGCGGCGTAGCAGAGGAATCCGATGGCTCCGAAGAGCATGGTGTGCGCCTCGGCGGCTGCGTAAGTTTTGCCGTGGCGGGCGATGGTGATACCCAGGGTTGCCAATGCGACTGACGGGGCCGCGTTGAAGAGACCGGCGAAGCTCTTGGGCCGGAAGATCTCCGCCAGCACGGCGAAGAACGAAACGATCACTCCGCCGATCACGAACCTGAGCGTTATCTCTCCCATGGTGATTTGCCTTCAGGCGGCCAGGCGGGCCTGCTTGATCAGCTTGGAGGCTTCGGGCACCTCTTTGACCCCCAGGAGACGATATTCTTTGCCCTCCAGACGGTGATAGTTCACGAAGAACTCCTCCAGTTCCTTGAGGAAGAGATCGGGAAGGTCCTTGGCGCGCTTGATATCGGCGTAAAGATGGTTGGCTTCGGCCACGGCGAGGAGGCGGTCGTTGCGATTCTTCTTCTTGCCTTCCACCTGTTCCCCCTCGATGACGCCGATGAGGCGGGCCCGCACCAGCACGCCGGGAAAGGCGGGCTCGTCCATGAGGAGGAGCACGTCGATGGGATCGCCGTCGGGGGCGGTGGTTTGGGGAAGAAATCCGAAGTCGTAGGGGAAGACCATGCCGGCGGGCAGCACCTTGCGGAGGGTGAAGACCTTCTGTTCGGGATCGAAGGCGAATTTGTTGCGGCTGCCTTTGGGTGTCTCGATCACCACCTGCAGGATGCCCTCCTCCTTGTCGATTGGTTTGAGCTGGGTCGGATTTGCGAGTCCCTTGTTCCTGTTCTTGCCCACGATGCCTCCGCGTTCATCAAATATTCACAGAGGGATAGAGCCGGATGCTCGGAGATCGGTTGCTTGCAGGCCTAAGTGGGGCAATATCTGGGGATAGGATGGGCGGGTCGCGGGGAGCGCCGGGTGCCTTGCCGGGCAGTCGCACGCGGCCGGGGCTTGTCTTGACCTGTGTAGGACGAATCTTTAGACTTAAAGAGGAGAATTCCGCCCACTTCTCTCGCGTAAATCTGTGGGAATGTTGAGTTTGGGTTACGCAGGGACGGGATGGGGAGGGCCGTAGATGTCGGAGACGCGCGTCAGCCCGCGAGAGCGGCTGGTGCTGACGGCCATCATCGAACTGTATATCGCCACGGGGGAGCCTGTGGCCTCGCAGGCCGTGGCCCGTTATTTCGAGAATCGGGAGGGCCTGAGCTCCGCGACCATCCGCAATGTGATGGCGTCGCTGGGCGAAGCGGGGCTGCTGGATCAGCCGCACACGTCGGCGGGACGCGTCCCCACGGCCGCCGGATTCCGATACTACGTGGAGCAGCTGACGCAATCGGGGCGCATGGCTGCGGGCGTGCCGCTGGCGACCGCTTTGGGGCGCGCGCAGATCACGGAACATCAGCGGGAGCAGATCGAAGACTCATTCAGCGGGGTGACCAGCGCCAACGAGTACCTGGAGCGCACCTCGCGCGTGCTGGCGCTCCTTTCCAGCGGGCTGGGAGTGGCCCTGGCCTCCGCGACGGCGACGCAGGTTCTGGAGCACATTCACTTTTCGCGGCTGGCGCAGGGCCGGGTGCTTGCCGTTTTGGTGACGCAGGCCGGAGCGGTGCAGGATCGGGTTCTGATTCTCGATCGCGATCTGTCGCCGCTTGAGCTGGACACGGCGGCTCGCTATCTGAACGAGAACTTCCGCGGCTGGCCGATCGAGCGCATCCGGATCGATGTGTCGCGCCGGGTGGAGGCGGAGCGGGAGGCTTATCATCAGCTTCTGGCGTCGATTGAGGAACTTTGCCGGAAGGGGGCGCTGGCGACCGAAGGCGATCCGACGGTCTTTGTGGACGGCATGGCCAACCTGATTGCGACGGAGATGGACCGGGAGCGGCTGCGCCAGATGCTCGCCGCCCTGGAGGCGAAGCAGCGGCTCGTGGAGTTGCTCACCGCCTACGTGGATGGGCGGCAACAGGAGGTACGCGTGGTGGTGGGTCTGGAGCAGGCATCGCCGGCGATGCAGGATTTCGTGTTGATCGGCGCTCCAGCGCGGCTGGGCAACGCCAACCAGGGCACGGTGGCGCTGATCGCCCCTACCCGCATTCAGTACCAGGAGATGATTCACGCGGTCCGCTACATTGCGCAGCTCTCTGGCCGTATTCTGGACGTACCGGCTGAGTAGCTGCGCGCATCCAAGCCCCACGTCGGGCGGCCTGCATCAGGGCCGGCCGCTTCAAGGGGATCGCGTGATTTCCCCGTGAATGCAACCACTTCCCCTCCCCTGAGGCCGGCTGCGTTGCACCGGAATTTATGATTGAAACATCTAAGAACCATCTTGCGGAGAATTCATAGAGGTATGCCGAAACAGGATTTCCAACAGAGTGAAGCGGAGAGCCAACAAGCTCCGAGCACCGGGTTCGAGCCCATCGCGTCAGAGGTATCGACCGTACCGGGTGATGGAAGCCAGACGGTGGCGGAGACGCAGGCGACCGATGCGGTCAGCCGCGTGGAGTATGAACAGCTGAAGGGCGAGCGGGACCAGCTTGTGGACCGCCTGGCGCGCCTGCAGGCGGAGTTCGAAAATGCGCGGAAGCGGGCCGAGCGGGAGAAGCAGGATTATCGCGATTACGCCGCTGCCAGCGTGGTGGAGCAGTTCCTGCCGGTTCTCGACAACTTCGAGCTGGCGCTGAAGGCCACGGGATCTACGGAGCAGCTGCGCTCGGGCGTGGAGCTGATCGTGAAGCAGATGGAGGAAGTCCTGCGGCAGATGCAGGTGACCGCCATTCCCGCGGTGGGGGAAGCGTTCGATCCGCGTCATCATGAGGCGCTCGGCTCGGTGGAGCGCGAAGACCTGCCGGACCAGCACATTGCCGAAGAGATTCGGCGCGGTTACAAGATTCGCGAACGCCTGCTGCGCCCGGCGATGGTTCGCGTCGTCTCCAATCCAAAACAGACGGTAGAATAAACCTTGACAGTGAGCAAAGCAGATTACTACGAGGTGCTTGGTGTCTCCCGCGATGCCAGCGACCAGGAGTTGAAGAGTGCCTATCGCAAGCTGGCGCTCAAGTATCATCCTGACCGCAACCCGGGCGACCATGCAGCCGAAGAGAAGTTCAAGCAGGCCAGCGAGGCCTACCAGGTATTGTGCGACCCCGACAAGCGCGCGGCTTACGATCGCTACGGCCACGCGGGTGTAGGCGGACCGGCATCCGGCGGCTTTGGCGGCCCGTTCGCCGGCGCGGTCGATCTTGGGGACATCTTTGGCGACCTGTTCGGCGAGATGTTCAACATGGGCGGCTCGCCTCGCGCCTCGCGCCAGCAGCGCGGAGACGACCTGCGTTTCGACCTTTCGATTGGATTTGAGGACGCAGTCTTCGGCACCGAGACGGAGGTCAAGATCCGGCGGCTGGAGATCTGTCCGACCTGCGACGGTCGAGGCAGCGCCTCGGGGCGTGGTCCGACGACCTGCGCCCAGTGCCACGGGCGCGGGCAGATTCGCTACCAGCAGGGGTTCTTCTCGGTGGCGCGGACCTGCGGCGCTTGCGGCGGCACCGGCTCGATTATTGGCGACCCCTGCCAGACCTGCCGCGGCGAGACGCGGGTCAGCAAGGAACTCAAGCTGAACGTCAAGGTGCCGCCGGGCGTGGAGGACGGCACGCGCATCCGCTACTCGGGCGAGGGCGATGCGGGGCGCGCGGGCGGTCCCAAGGGCGATCTGTACGTGGTTCTTTCGATCCAGCCGCACGATTTCTTCGAGCGGGACGGCCAGGATCTGCGCTGCGTGATTCCGGTCAGCTTCCCGCAGGCGGCATTGGGCGCGGAGATCGAGATCCCGGGCATTGACGGGCCCGTGAGCCTCAAGATTCCCGAGGGCACGCAGAGCGGGAAAGAGGTGCGGGTGCGCGGCAAAGGCGTTCCCATCCTCAACGAAAAGGGACGCGGCGACCTGGTGGCCCGCATCATCGTGCAGGTTCCGCGCAAGCTCACGCGGGCGCAGCGCGAGCTGGTGAACAAGCTGGCCGAGCTGATGAACGTGGATAACCGGCCCACCTCTCCCACCCTGATGGACAAGATGAAGGACCTGTTCAACTAGGGTCTTCCGTTCCCCTCAAACCGATATCATGGGACCAGCGCGAGGAAGGCGGCGCTGACCCCTGATGGCGTGGAACGTCTTCATCTCGGCGGGCGAGGCAAGTGGCGAGGCGTACGGCGCCCTGCTGATCGACGAGTTGAAGAGGCGCTTCGAAGGGGCAGGGCAGCAGGCAGCGTTTTTTGGAATGGGCGGACCGCGCATGGCCGCTGCCGGGCTTGAGCGCATTGTTCGCGCTGAAGATGTGGCGGTCATGGGCATCACCGAGGTGGTGCGGCACCTGCCGCGCATCTACCGCGAGTTCCGCAAGCTCAAGCAGTCGCTGCGAGACAGAAAGCCCGATGTCGCCGTTCTGATCGATTTCCCGGACATCCACTTCAAACTGGCGGAGGAGCTGAAGCGCCTGGGGGTGCCGGTTCTCTTCTTTGTCAGTCCGCAGTTGTGGGCGTGGAAGAAGCACCGGATCAAGCTGGTCCAGAGGTATGTGGACCGCATGCTGGTGATCTTTCCGTTTGAGGAGCCGTTTTATCGCGAGCGCGGCGTCCATGCCGAGTTTGTCGGCCATCCGATGGCCGAGCTGCCGATGCCGGTGATCTCAAGGGAGGCGTTCGCTGAGGCGAATGGGCTCGATGCGGGCCGGACGTGGGTAGGCCTGCTGCCGGGCAGCCGCATGAAGGAGGTCCGCGCCAACCTGCCGGAGATGCTGAACGCGGCGCGGCAACTGAAGCAGACAGTCCCGGATCTGCAATTCGTCTTACCCCTCGCACCCACCTTGACGGAAGCCCAGGTCGAAGAGGTGCTGGCGATCGGCGGCGACGCCTCTCGAGCAGACAAGGGAGATGGGCTGCGGTATGTCCGGGATGCCAGGGCGGCCCTGTTTCATGCGCGCGCCTCCATCGTCGCCAGCGGCACCGCCACGGTGGAGGCGGCTCTCATCGGCAATCCGTTTGTAGTTGTCTACCGGGTATCGCCTCTGACTTATGCCATCGCCAAACGCGTGGTCACGGTACCCCATGTTGCTATGGCTAATCTGATTGCGGGCAAACGGGTGGTTCCCGAGCTGATCCAGAACGACTTCACCGCATCCAACCTCGTCAGACAATTGTTGCCGCTGCTACCCGACGGGCCGTCGCGGGAGTCCATGATGATAGAACTCGCGAAACTCCGCGGCCTGGTTCGCGCCAAGGGACTGGACCGGGACGAGGGAACGGGCGCCATCTCCCGGGTGGCCGAGGTTACACTCGAACTTCTCGGGTCATCAGCTCGGGGCAGGGCCTCCGAGACAATGTCTCCCGAAACGATGCACTATTGAGCGGAGCGAAACCTGCGCCACTGTAAGGGCAAATTGCGAGTACGAGAGAATACGATGAATCGGACAAATCTACTTCGGCGGCTTGGGACAGCGGCCATCGCCACCGCGGTGCTGGGATTGGGGCTGAAAGGATACGCCCAACGACCGGAGCGCCCTACGCTCAACATCACGGGCTACGTGATCGACGCCGAACTCGATACAGAAACGCACCACATGACGGCCAAGGCGCAGGTGACCTTTAACGCTCCCGACAACGCGGAGGTCGTCACCTTCGGCTTTCATCCCGCGCTCAAGCTCAACAAGATCTCCGACGAAAACGGAAAGCTTCTGGGTGGTGAGCGTTCCGCGGACGGCACGGTGCGGGTGACCCCGGTCACGCCCATCCAGAACAAGGTTGCCCAGAAGTGGACCTTCGAGTATGAAGGCACCCTCACGGGTAACGAGGATGGTCCGGTGGAGGGGCTGAAGCTGGCCGCGATCCAGGAGCCCATCACCTACCTTCTGTATGCTGCCCGGTGGTTTCCGACCACCGGCTACCTGACGGACCGCTTTACGGCGGAGATGCACATCAAGGTGCCGCAGGGCATGCGCGTGTTTGCCAGTGGCCAGCAGGGGGCATCGCACTCCGCGACCCTTGCGAACGGCAAGCCGGGCGATCAGTATGACTTCAACTGGACGAAGCCTGGTTTTCCCGGCACCGTGATCGCCGGGCGTTACGTTGAGCCGGTCAGCGTAGGCAGCGGAAATATCAAGGTCTATCTGACGGTTTCGCACCAGCAGTCCGGAAACGAGCTCGCGCAGACCGCCAACAAGGAATTTGAGTACTTCACCGACAACTTTGGCGCCCCGGAGACCTCGCACTTGAACGTGGTCGAGATCCCGGATGACACGCTTCCGGTGGCTTGGGCTCCGGAGCTGGCCGCGGTGATGGGCTCGCGGGTGGGGGACAAATCGGTGGTCCGCCTGCTGGCCGGGACGATCGCGCGTCAGTGGTGGGGTTGCGAGGTGAGTCCCAAAACCCTGAGCGATACCTGGATCACGAACGGCATGGCCCGCTACGGCGAGCTCATGTACGTGGAGGAGGAGAACGGCAAGCCGGCGATGCGCGCTGCCCTGCAGGACGTGGCTGCCGGCGCCCTGGCGTACGACACCACGCCGCTTTCGTCCTCCGGGCGCCAGAACCCCTTTTCGCCCGAGTTTCAGTCGCAGACCCTGGAGAAGGGCGCGATGATCTTCCACATGCTGCGCTGGGAGATTGGGGATAAGGCGTTCCTGGCCACCCTGAAGGGGACACTCAGCCAATACACCGACCAGGGAATCCGCACCGCCGATCTGCAGAAGGTGGCTGAAGCGCAAAGTCAGCAACAGCTTACGCCGTTCTTCGCGCAGTGGGTTGATGGCACCGGAGCTCCGCAGTTCAAAAACAAATACGCCGTATACCGGCTGGGGAACAACAAAGGCTTCCGCACGATCGGGGAGATTAACCAGGATCTCGATCTCTTCCGGATGCCGGTGGAACTGCGGGTGGAGACCGAGGGCAAGACCGAGATCAAGAAGGTGGATGTGGTCGGTACCGATTCCCAGTACATTGTGGACACCTTCGGACGGCCGCGCCACATCGCTATCGATCCGGGAGACTGGGTGCTCAAGTCTTCGCCCGATCTGCAGGTGCGGATCGCCATCTTGAAAGGCCAGCAGCTGGTGGGCCAGGGAGACCTGGCAGGAGCGCTGACCGAGTATCAGAAGGCGCTCGATGCGAACTCGCAGAGCTCGCTGGCCAGCTATCGGATCGCTGAGGTGCTTTACACGCAGCACAACTACCAGGCGGCCGTGAACTCCTATCGGGATGCCCTCCGCGGGGATGGGGATCCGCGCTGGACCGAGGTCTGGAGCCACATTCGCCTCGGCCAGATCTTCGACATTACCGGGCAGCGGGATCGCGCGGTCAACGAGTACCGCCTGGCGATCCAGACCAACGACAACACCCAGGGAGCTTTGAACGAGGCGCGGCAGTGGCTGCAAAAGCCGTACACACGGCCGGCGGATCAGTAGCGGCCGGTGTCCCTGAACCCTAAAGCACAACGGCCAGCTTCAGAGCTGGCCGTTGGCATTTCCCAGGTTGTGTTTTTCCCTTCTTTCCTTTCGGCTATCCCCCTCTACCGAGGTCCGCGGGAGAGGACGTCCAAGACGACAGGCGCCAGTCCCGAGTTGGTCATCGCGAGCTTCTCAGCGGCGGCGTACGACAGGTCGATGATTCTGCCCTCTGCCAGTTCGCCGCGATCGGTAATGCGAACGATCACCGAGCGCCCGTTTCTGAGGTTCACCACCCTTACCAGGGAACCGAACGGCAGTGTTGGATGACACGCCGTCATGGCGTGCATATCGAACCGTTCGCCGCTGGCCGTGGCACGGCCATCAAATGCCTCTCCGTACCAGCTGGCAAGGCCACGAAGCAGAGCCTTGCGCTGGGCCGCGATCGACATTCTCCCGGGAGTCAGGGACACCGGCTTCGCTCGCGCGAAGTCCGGAACTGAAGGTGGCACACTGGCCGCCGGCTGAGGTACCAAAACGTTCGCCTGAACCGGCCCGGTCCCTACAAAAAGCAGAGCGAGAGCCAATATGGCGGACGAAACCCCAGCAATCAGCCAAATTCGGAGCGGAGCATTCAGGCAAACTGCGCCTGACCTTCGACGAATTACCATCCGTCCATTTTACTAAGTTGATGCCGAAAAGTGACCCTTTTCGATGCGCAAACCAGTGCCGAAAGGACTAGAAACTGTTGGTTACCGAGTCAACTTGCTAGAAAATAAGTTACTTAGTGGATATTACCCGGAGGTTTGCGATTCGTCGTTGGCGGGTATCTTCGCCTGTTGTTTGTAGCTGCGAGCGAAGAAAAGGCGGTCATCTGCAGCGTGTCTGCTCGGCGACCTCCAGCCGCTCTTCCGGGCCCAGGTAACCCTTGCGGTGGAACCAGTCCTCCATCGCGGATTGAAGTCGGGCGCAGGGCACCCGCGTACCGGCTTCGAGGAGGCCGTCTCCGACGGGCAGGGTGTCGTCGAAGATGGCGTCGTTGGTGAAGTTCCGCATGGCGAAGTTGTCGATCCAGCGGAGGGGGCAGGCGCTTCGGTTCCCTTCTGCGTCGACTCGTTCGATGGACAGCCTGCGGAGGAACATGGCACGAGTTTACAGGCGACGGGCTGGATCGCTTACAGGTTCGGCGGCCAGGGAAGAAGGGAGGAATCGCATTCCTCGAAGACCGCACCCAACGCTGCGGGGCTCCTGTCCGTCAAAGCGTGGATTCCCTGGATAAGTCTCTGGATCGTGGGCGGCATGATGAGGAGGTAGCGCACTCTTTCTTGACCTGGATTCCAGTAGGTATGGGGCGTCCCGCGCGGCACCAGCACGCCGCAACCGGCCGTTAGCTCTACCCGTTCGGAACCGGACTGCACGCACAACTGCCCTTCCAGCACGTACCACACCTCATCGTCGTTGTGGTGGACGTGCCATGGGGCGATGAAGCGGGGGCGGTCTCCGATGGGGCCGCCCGGATCGCTCCACTCCGCGACCGCGAAGGAGTTGTCCGGATTGCCGAGAGTATGACCTGCGAGGGGCGGAGCCTGCATACCGGGAAGACCTCCTGCGTGCAGGCTATTTCCTGTCCGGAATCGGGGTGGCGTCTTGGGCCTGCTGCGTCTCCACTTTAAATCGCTTATAGCCGGAGATCCGCTCCGTGAAGTGCTGGCGCATGTTTTTCAGCAGCAGGACGCGCGCAGCCATTGTGCCTTCGCCGCCGGTCGGCAGCCAGAGGCCGTTCTCAATCGGAGCCTGGTCGAAGCGAAAGTTCGACCCCTTCTGCACGCTGGCCACCAGGCCGCCCGCCACGTGAAAGTTGTCGTCGAACGTGACCTCGAGATGCGCGACCTCCCGATCGGCCTCATCGATCCAGATCGTCCCCTTGAGCTTTTTCGAGGCTTCTTCGGCCAGGCCGTGCGCCTTCGCATCTTTGCGGCCCGCAAAGTCGAAGACGATGGTCGGACGTCCCCGAAACTTTTCGCGCCGGGGAGCGCCGAGTTGCATGATCTCCAGAACCCGGCTGATGCTCACCTGCGGTCCCTCGAGCGGCTGACCGGGTGGCGTCTTTTCCGCCTTGGCCACCAGTTTGGCAATTCGCTCGCTCTCTTTTTGCTGCTCGTGATCATTCAGCGGCTTGCCATTCCTGGCAATCGTGCGCTCGATCACGTGACCATTGACGAAGAAGTCCTCATTTTCCGAGCTTTCCGTCTTGGTCACGTTTCCCTTGGAATCGATCTCCTGGGTGACCTGCGCGGACGAGTAGGTGTAGTTTTCACGAAGCTTGTCGACTTGCTTCTGATGCGCCTGCACTTCGAGTACGAGCGCGTGCGGATTGGGCAAGGGCGGATCTCCCCCGGATTGGGCGCCAGCCCCAGCCACAAGCAGTACTGCGCACAGAACCGTCAGGAGGAGATCACGGATTCGAATCATTGAGAGAGCGCACACAGGTCAATTCTTAGCTGTTTGACCCGGCAAAGCTCGAAAAGACGCGTTCGGGGAGCCGATTGCCGTCCATTGCGTACAATGGAGGCTCGACAGCAGACAGAACCACCGCATCGAACCTTGCAGATGCACCAAGTTGCCGGTCTGCTGCCGTGCACGGAGAACGACGTATGCTCAGGCTTTTGCTTCATTGGCTGTTGAGCGCTGTTGCCTTGCTGATCACGTCAAGGCTTGTCCCCGGATTCGAAGTGCGCGGGTTGACCGCAGCGCTGATCGCGGCCGTCGTGATCGGCCTTTTGAACGCCACCGTCGGGCTGATCCTCAAGATCATCACCTTCCCGATCAGCATCGTCACCTTCGGGATATTCCTGTTGGTGATCAACGGGCTGATGATCCTGGTGGCCTCGGACATCGTGCCGGGTTTTCGGGTCTACGGGATTGTGCCGGCGTTCTGGGGAGCTGTGATCCTGGCGCTTCTCGGGGTGCTGTTCAAGGCCCTGGTGCACGACGTCAAGGATTAAAGGTCTCTACCTCGCCGCGGGCTTCCTTGATGGGGGATTTCCAGGCTTGACCGCCCGAGGAGCTTCTCCTGGTCGTTGCGCTCGCGGTTTCGCCTCGAGAGGCCGGGCGAGCGCGGGGTGGGTGAGCGGCGCGGGACCCGGATCGGGCCGGTGTACCTCGCCCGCGGTGGAGAATCCCCGACCCATGCTGCCTGGTGCAGGCATGACCACCACGTTTGCGCCCGTCGTGGGCTGCACGCGCGAGTAGATCCGCCAACCACCCCCGGCCACTACGCAAACGATCGCGGCAGCCGCGGCCCCGCGCACCGCCTGGCCGTAGCCCCATCCGCCGGGAGCAAACACAAGCGGCCAGCGGAGAACTCGCGCCGCTCGGGGCGCCGTCCTCAAGCGGGTCTGGATCCTGTCCGCCAATCCCTCCGGCGCAGGCAGCCTGGCGATGATCTGCAGCGTCTCTTCGGCATCCTTGGCTGCCGCCACTCTTCCGGTCTGATTCTGTGCCATCTTCATCGCACACTCCTTGGGCGCTCGAGCAGCTCCGCCATCAGGTTGCGCGCACGAAACAGCCGCGATCGGACGCTGGATTCGCTGACGCCAAGAACCGAGGCAATCTCCACGCTGGAGAGCTCTTCGAAGGCGGAGAGCACGAGCACTTCACGCTCCTTCGCCGGCAGTTTGTCCACCAGTTGCAGGACGCGGGCATGATGCTGGGCCGCCGCCGCGGACTCCTCCGCGCTCAATCCTGTCGCGGGCAGGACGCGAGCCAATTCGCCGACGTCATCTGTCTCAGGCCGCGTCTTTGCCCGCCTCTTGCGGTCGAGGACGATGTTCCACACGATGCGCACCAGCCAGACCCGGTGGTCGCGAATTTCGTCGAGCGAGTCGCGATGACGCAACACGCGGAGGAAGGCCTCCTGGACCGCGTCTTCCGCGTCCGCGGCGTTGCGCAATACGGAAAACGCGACGCGATACAGGGTTGACGCGTACTGCTCCACCATCGCCGCAAGCGCTTGTTGCTGGGCGTGCTGGCGGGCTTTGTCGTGCACAGCTGTGGGTGTGATCTCCATCCAGGGCAGGTGCAGGCTGGCGCTCATGCAAACCAGACGCAGTGCCCGGCAAAACTGCTCAGGCCGCGGGTTCCTGCCCCGGGATCTTACTTACCGGAAAGCTTCTGCGAAGCGATCTGGCCGGCCATGCCTTCCTTGTCAGCGTCTTTCACCTTGGCCCAGATCGCGCGTGCCTGGTCCGTCTTCCCCTCGTCGACGTACAGATTGGCCAGATCAAGCTGCGCCACGCCGGCCGGCACGGTGGTGGTCGGCTTGCCCGCCAGCTCGTTGTACAGGTCGATGGCCTGTGGATCGCGGCCGGTCTGATGATAGAGGCCGGCCAGGGCCAGCTTGGCCAGGCTCGACAGATTCGAATCCCACGAACCTGCTGCACTCTTCAGCTCGGACTCCGCCGATCCGGTCTGGCCCAGTTCCTGGTAGGTGATCCCGGCGAAGTAATGGGCCTTTCCGCCCTCCGGCAGCCATCCGTATTTATGCGCGACATCAAGAAACTGCTGATTGGCAGCCTTGGCGCGATCTCTCGAGGAGGCATAGCTTCCTGGAGCCGTGGGGGTTCCCGGGGTCGCCAGCGGGGCGCCATAGGTGTCGAGGGCCGCGCCAAGAGCCGTCTCCGCCGCGCCGGCCTGCACATTCCAAAAGACGATTCCCCCAATGAGGACCGCAAGCACAACGACGCCGATAATGACCCAGCGCATAAGGGTGGAACGATGTTCAGTGACCCAGCTGACACTGCCTGCTGTGGCTACGGCGAATTTATCGGTCTTGAGCGCGTGACGGGTTTGTGTATCCACGGAGTTTCTTTTGTCCTTCTCTTGGGTGACTTGCAGGCGGGACCAGCTGATTGGGAGGCGCTACGACTGCAACCATAACAGTTTACCAGCGGCTCAAGGTGCGGTCCACAGAACGCAGGTCGTTTACGTGCGCTGGAGTGCCGAACGTCACACCTACCCCTGAGGCGAGGCGGTGGCTTGCCCTTCCCGCCCCGCGCCGTCTAGCCTAGACCCATGTACGAGGATTTCCACGTTACCGACCACTGGACGGACGAAGATCTGCACTGCCGGTGGAAGGCCACGATTGTGGCGATTGCCACCCGTCACGCCGACGCCATTGACATCCGCTTCGACGTGAACGGCCGGCCCATGTGGATTGCCCTCCCCTGCACTGCCTGGCAGGAGCAGAAGAAGCGCAGCGGCAAGGTCATCACCGACCAGCTCGCCGTCCAGGTCGCGGGACGCTATCTCAAGCAGCTCGTCGAAGAGGGCCACGACAGCCAACGCGAGATTTACACCATGTCGGTTGAGGAAGTCCTGAGTCACCTGGACGCCGTCGTCTCGGAGGCGAAAGCCCAGGGCTCTCTCCCCTCGTTGCCGGTCGGGGTGGAAGCGACCGGCTGATCCGCACCCGCAAAGCGGAACCGGCTGACCCGTAGCAACGTATTTCCCGGGCATAGAGGTTCCAGGTGCGTATGCTTTCCTACGTTTGGCTCTATTCCCTTGCCTGCGCGGCAGGCGGTGCGCTCGCCCTCGCCCAGGCGCCGGCCACCGCTCCGCTCCCCGACCCCTACAAATTGATGCAGACCGCATTGGCCAACGAGAAGAAGCTGGCCGATGAACAGGAACGCTACGAATGCCGGGTCACCTCCGATGGGGCAGAGTTGGACAAATCCGGGAAGGTAAAGAAGGAGACAGTCGAGGTCAAAGAGCAGTTTTACGTCAACGGGGTGCAGGTAGAACGCACGATCTCAAAGAACGGGAAGGACCTTACGCCCGACCAGACGCGCAAAGAGGATGAGCGCGTGATGAAGGAGACCGTCAAATACAGCAATAAGGCCACCGCAGCGAAGGAATCGGCGAAGCAGGACCAGCAGGCGCAGGACATTCTGACCGCCATGATGCTGACCAATGGCCGGCGTCAATTTGCGAACGGGCGCAGCGCACTGCTTTACGACATCGTGCCGAATCCAAAGTTCCAGCCGAAAAATATGACTCAACGCTTTGCCGCGGTGTTGCAGGGAACCATGGCCCTCGACGAACAGTCCGGCGAGATGGTTGATCTCAACGTCCACTCCGTCAAGGACCTGAAGATCGCAGGCGGCGTGGTGGCAACGCTGCACAAGGGCTTCTGGCTGCATGTGCACAATCAGCCTCAGCCCGATGGCGTGTGGCTAAACGACCTCAGCGAAGGCACCGGCGACGCAAGGGCGCTGCTTTTCATTCATCCCTACTTCCGATTCAAGGAAGTGACGGACAACTGTCACCTCTACACCACTTCCGCTTCGCAAGTAGGCCAGGCGAAGACCGTCAAGTAGCCTTACTCGTGGCGCAGAGCCTGCATCGGCTGCACCCCGGCTGCGCGCCGCGCGGGAATCCACGCGGCCGCCAGCGCCACGCACAGCAGCACCGCCACGGCTGAAACGAACGTTCCGGGATCATACGGGGAGATCCCAAACAGCATGGACCGCACCAGGCGTGTTAAAGGGAGCGCCGACACAAGCCCCGCAGCGACTCCCGCCGCCGTGAGCCAGGAGCTCTCGCGCAGAACCATCACGCACACCTGCTGCGGCATTGCCCCAAGCGCCATGCGGATGCCAATCTCGTTCGTCCTCTGCGCCACCGTGTACGCCATGATCCCGTAGATACCCACCGCAGCCAGCGACAGCGCCAGCACCCCAAATACGGTTGTCAGGACCGCCAGGGTGCGTTCCATCTTCATGGTGTCGTCGATCTGCTCGCGCTCGGTGCGGATGTCGATCATCGGCAGATCTGGATCCACCTGCTGCACGATGCGACGGAGCGAGGGGACCAAGGTTGTCGCCGGCACCTGTGATCGAATCTGGTAGGTCATGCCGCCGACTTCGCTCTGCTGCACATAAGGCAGGTAGAACACTGGCGGAGGATCTTCATTTACATGGGCGTAGCGGGTATTTGCGCAGATGCCCACGATCTGGATCCATTCGGATTTACCATCCCCATCCGTCCGAAATCGCTTGCCTATGGCATTTCCATTCGCAAAGCGCGTGCGTGCCAGAGCCTGGTTCACGATCGCGACCTTGGGTGAGGTTGCTGTGTCGCGCCCGTTGAATCCGCGGCCGGCAATCAATGGAATCCGCATCGTGTGAAAGTAGTCTTGGCCGACCACATTCATATATTCAGGATGTTTCTTACCTGCCGTGCTCTCGTCCTCCGGCATGAATCCGGAATTCGCCATGCTGTCGGCGACCAACGGAATCCATGCCGGCGCAACCGACTCCACGCCCGCGGCGGACGCGAACCTCTGCTCCAGTTCCTGGTGGAGCTTCACATCTTTACCATCCGCATAGCGCTTGGCCGGGGGATGGATGTTAAACATCAGCACGTGGTCCGCGTCAAATCCGAGATCCACCGAATTCAGCCGCTCCACCGTCCGCAGAAAAACGCCCGCTCCAATCACCAGCACGGTCGAAAGAGCAATCTGCAGAGCGACGATGCCCTTGCCGCTCCATGCGCGGGTGCGCCGGGTTACCAGGTGCGCGCTTTCCTTCAGCTGACTGCTCACATCGGTGCGCGCACTCAGCCACGCCGGCAGCAAGCCGAAGATCGTAGCCGTCGCAAAAGTCACCAGCAAGGCGAAAGCGAAGATAGGCCAGTTGAACGGTATGGGGAGTTCGTGCCGTTCCCATGGGCTATCCAGGAGGGCAGGCAGCAGATTGCGTCCCGCGAAGCCCAGGATCAGCCCGCCCAATCCGCCTAAGCCCGCAAGCAGCAGGCTCTCGGTGAATAACTGACGCATGATTCGCGTCAGCCCCGCGCCCATGGCTTTGCGGACATTGATCTCCCTCTGCCGCTGAGCGCACCTGGCCAGCAGCAGGTTCGCCACATTGACGCACGCCAGCAACAACAGCAGGACCGTAAATGTGAAAAGCACGTAGATGGGCTTCGATAGCTGGCGATCCATGACGTGCAAGCCGCGGCTTCCGTCCACGACTTGCAGCTTTGGAAAGGTCTTGCCGGGCTCCGCCTTCAGCAGGCTGGGCATGGCGGCGTCGAAGCGCGCCGCCAGAGCCGCTTGTGCTGTCTCTGCCTTGATTCCAGGCTTGACGCGCGCCGCAATGTTCACCCACCAGAAGTCCGTTGACTCCAACAGAGATTGCTTCGTCCTCGGATCGATCACCGGCTGCATCGTGATCGGCACAAAGAGATCGGGCGAGTTATAGGCGCCCTTCACCCCGGTGAATCCCCGCGGATTCACACCCACGATGGTCATGAGCTGCTGATTCACGCGGACGCTCTGGCCAATGACCGCGGGAGAGCGGCCATACGCTCGTTCCCAAAGCCCATCGCTGATTACGGCAACCGTCCCGAGGCCCGGACGAGCGTCGTCCGAGGGCTGCAGCCCCCGGCCCAACTGGATCGGCACCTGCATCTGCTGGTAGAAGTTCCCGGACACCATCACGACTTCCACGCGCTGTGCCTCGCCGCGCACAGTGGCGTTCATAGTGTTGTCCTTGAAGGCCACAAGGTCCTCAAGCTCGTGATTCTGCGCGCGCAACTGCTGGTAGAGCGGATAAGGAAAGATCGGGGAGACCGTACCGTGGTTGGGAGCCTCGAACCACTCGCCCCAGCCGCTAATGCCAACGGTCCTTTCCTCCCCGAGCCATTGCAGCAGCCGCAACTGTTCGGGGTGCGGCACCGTCACGCGCCCGTACAGAATCTGGTGCCCGACCGCAAAGATCGTGACGCTGGCCCCGATCGCCACGGCCAGCGAGCCCGCGCATACCAACGTGAATCCGGGGCTCTTCCGCAACAGGCGGGCGGCATAGCGAAGGTCGGCCCCAAGTTCGTCGATCCACCTCAATCCCAGGGAAGCGCGCATGCCCTCCTTGTGCACCAGCGCCGGCCCCAGCGCAATCCGCGCCCGGCGCGCCGCCTCGGCAGGCTGGAGCCCTGAGCGAACCAGGTCCTCGGTCAATCGCTCCAGGTGATCGGCGAGTTCCGCCTCCATGCCTTCTTCCAGCCGGCTGCGCCGCATGACGGCCCGCAGCCATGACCGCAACCGAGATCCCATTCGCACGAGAAACATTGCTCTCCTCGACACTCTAGGAAAGAACCGTAGCACCACTCTCCTAGATCGTCAAGGAGAAGGTGACGACCCTTTGCCCCTAATCCACCTGTTCCCTGTTCCCAATTAGGGGTATAGTTAACGCGGCGGGAGTTCCGCCGTTCCCGCACCCGCCCCCATTGGATGACGCGGCGCGCCGCGTGTGCAGCCGCGCTATTTAGGTAAGGTCCCCTGATTTTCCCCGGCCCTGCAATCGAGTCCTGGTATCACTCCCCCTCGGAAATCGAAAGGAGCAGGCACATGCCGAATTCCAAAAGAATCTCTCTTGCCGGCACCGAGCGCGTCGCGCTCCACGGAGCCCGCGTCATTGGCCCGACTGATCCCCACCAGTTAATCGAGGTTTCGGTGGTGCTGAAACACCGCCAGCCTCTGCCTTCCGCACAGCATCGTGCCCAACGCTTGTCGCACGAAGAATTCGCGGCCACTTACGGCGCCAACTCCGCCGACGTGGACAAGATTCGCCAGTTCGCTCGGGAATACAACCTGCAGGTGCTGGAGCGCGGCGACGAGACCCTGCGCCGCACCGTCACTCTGGCCGGCACGGCCGCCAATATGGAAAAGGCCTTCGGTGTCGAGCTCAACGAGTACGAGCACCCTGAAGGCAGCTACCGGGGACGCATCGGTTCGCTGCAGGTTCCCGAGGAGTATGCAGCCTGCATCGCGGGCGTCTTCGGGCTCGATGATCGGCCCGTGGCTCATCCCCATTTCCGTTATCACACTCCGAAGGGAGCGTTCGGAGCCAGAGTTTCCTCCACCTCCTACAATCCCAACCAGGTGGCCGCCTTCTACGGATTTCCAACAGGCGTTGACGTAAGCAGCCAGACCATCGCGCTCATCGAGCTTGGCGGCGGGTACCGGCCGGCGGATATCAAAAACTACTTCCAGAAACTCGGCCTCGCGGCCCCTCACGTGAAGGCCGTCCTCGTCGATCATGCCCACAATCGCCCCACCACGCCGCAGAGCGCGGACGGTGAGGTGATGCTCGACATCGAAGTGGCCGGAGCGGCCGCGCCCGGCGTAGGCATAGCGGTCTACTTTGCCCCCAACACTGACCGCGGCTTCCTCGATGCCTTGAGCACTGCCATCCACGACCAGCTCAACAAGCCTTCCGTCATCTCCATCAGCTGGGGAGGACCGGAGAGCAGCTGGACGGCCCAGTCGATGCAGAACTTCGACCAGGTTGCGCAAGAGGCGGCTCTCCTGGGCATCACCATCACGGTAGCCGCTGGTGACAATGGATCGAGCGATGGAGTGAACGATGGCCAGAACCACGTCGACTTCCCGGCGTCTTCCCCCAACGTCCTGGCCTGTGGAGGCACCAACCTGATCGCGGCAAATGGCGCCATCTCGCAGGAGACCGTTTGGAATGATGGCGGCAACGGCGGGGCGACCGGCGGCGGCTTCAGTGTCGTCTTCGCCAAACCCGCGTATCAGTCGGCGGGGGTCACGGGCACGTTCCGGGGAGTTCCGGACGTGGCAGGCGACGCGGATCCGGAGACCGGTTACAACGTCCTGGTTGACGGCCAGAACATGGTGGTCGGTGGAACCAGCGCCGTGGCGCCGCTCTGGGCAGCCCTGATCGTGCTCATGAACCAGAAGATCGGGCGCCGTTTAGGCTTCCTCAACCCCCTGCTGTACCCCCTCAATCCGCCAGACGGCCTGCGCGACATCACGCAAGGCAATAACGGCGCCTTCTCCGCAGGCCCGGGATGGGACGCCACCACAGGCAAGGGAACGCCTATGGCCATGCAGCTCATCTCCGCTCTGACAGCCGCCACTACGGCAGCAGCAGCTGCCGCTCCACCCGCGGCGGGCAGCCGCAAGCCGGTCACCACCAGCTGATCTCCGTTCAACCAGAGGGCCGCGCCCCGTGCGCGGCCTTCTTTTTGTCCGTCCCGTCACTTCTTTCCCATCGCTCCATGCGCCCCTCGTATCATGAGGCAATCCCCGCCTCGGGAGGCCGCTTTTGCCCGCATTCATCACTACGGTGCCCACGATTACCCGAAAGCTGAGCAAGAGCCCCGGATTCACCGTTGCCGCCGTGCTCATCCTGGCGCTCGGAATCGGCGCCACAACCGCCATCTTCTCTCTGGTAGAGGGCGTTCTGTTGCGGCCCCTTCCTTTCCGAGATCCAGATCGTATTGTGCAACTGGGAGAACACGTCGGCGACAACCCCGGCATAGGCGCCCGCGCAGCAGATATTCCCGCCTATTCGGCCCAGACCGCGGCATTCTCCTCGGTTGGCGGCTACGCCAACGTGAGCTTTGAAGTCTCGGGCGGAGCCACCCCTGAGGTGGTCAACGCCACGCGGATGACCGCAGGCGCTTTTACCACTCTGGCGGTTCAACCCGCCGTCGGAAGGCTCTTCACGGCCGAGGAAGAGGACGCCGGCAAAGCTCTGGCCGTCATCTCCGACGCGCTTTGGCAAAATCGCTACCACCGCGATCCGCGCATCGTGGGCACGAGCGTCTCTTTGGACCGCAAGACTTTCACCATCATCGGCGTCATGCCTCGCAGCTTCGAATTCCCTCTGCAGCCAGGCCGGCTCAATCGCACCGAGCTTTGGATTCCCATGAGTCTGAGCGGCGGCGAGCTGTCCATTCAAAACGCCGGTGTATGGGGATATCAGATGATCGCGCGCCTGAAAGATGGCGTGACCGAACAACAGGCGCGCGAAGACGCTGGGCGCGTTGCGCAGGACATCAAGCGCAACTTCCCCACCGGCATGGCGGCTATCCGCATCCGCGGCGACGTTAATCTTCTTCGCGAAGCTACCGTCGCGAACGCGAAACCTCTGCTCCGCATCCTCTTTGTCGCGGTAACCATTGTTCTCCTCATCGCCTGCGCCAACGTTGCGGGGCTCATGTTGGTGCGAGCCATTCGCCTGCGCCGCGAATATGCCTTACGCCGCGCGCTCGGCGCCAACTCCCGTGTGCTCGTCCGCGACTCCATCTGCGAGGGCCTGATCATCAGCCTCGCCGGCGGAGTTTTGGGACTCGCCTTTGCCGCTTTCGTGGTTCGCTTGGCCCTGCACGTCCTCCCCGAGACCATGCCCCGCATCGACGCAATCTCCATCGATGCCGGCGCGGCGCTCTTCGCCTTGCTGCTCAGTCTGCTCACGGGCACTCTCTGCAGTCTCGCTCCGGCCTTCGCCGCCATGCGGACCAACCTGTCTCAGAGTCTGAACGAGGGAACCCGCACCAGTTCCGGCGCGGCCGACTACAGCTGGCTCCGCTCCGCGCTCGTGGTGGCTGAGATCGCGATCGCCCTGCTGCTTCTCAACCTGGCCGGTGCTTTCTTGCGCAGCTTTCAAAAGATGCGTGCTGTCGATCCCGGGTTCCGCGCCGACCACGCTCTGGTCGCCGGGTACCAGCTTCCCCGCAACGTATATCCAACCAACACCACCGCGCTCACCTTCTCCCGAAACCTCATCGATCATCTCGCGAGCAAGCCGGGTATTACGGCCGCCGGAATCACCAACAATCTGCCCGCCGCCGGCTCCTTCGCCATGGCCGCCTATACCATCGAGGGCGAGCCTGAAGAAGGATGGAAGCTCAAATTTGCGCCGTTTGGGATCATCTACGGTGAATACTTCGCCGCCATGGGGATTCGTTTGGTCGAGGGACGCACCTTCACTCCCGCTGATAAGGCCGATTCTCCCCTCGTGATCATCGTCAACGAATCGATGGCAAGAGACTGCTGGCCCGGCCAGAGCCCGCTTGGCAAACGCATGCACGTCGGCAATCCTCGCAAAGGCCTGCCGTGGGCCACCGTGGTCGGAATTGTGGCCGATACCAAAAGCGGCGCGCTGGATGAACCAACCCGCGACCAGTGGTACGCTCCCCTGCAGCAGCCCGCCATTCTCGTGGGACGAAATGCACCGGACACCCTCAGCCGGGCAGCCGGCGGATTCATCGCGGTTCGCTCCGTGCTTCCTTCCGAGAGCCTCATCGAGACGTTGCGATCAAGCGTGGCCGAGATCGATCCGGCCTTGGCGCTCAACCCGGTGCAGCCGATGACCGAGGTCGTCGCGAACGTCGAGGCGCCCCGCCGCTTCAATACGGACCTGATCACCTCGTTCGCTCTCGGAGCTCTGCTGCTGGCTGCGGCGGGCATCTACACCGTGATCGCGTTTTCCGTTTCCCTGCGCGTTCAGGAGATCGCCATACGGATGGCGATGGGGGCGCAGCGGCGGAATATTGCTCGGCTCATCCTGTTCTCCGCGGCAAAGATGGCACTGCTGGGATGCGGTCTGGGGCTCGCGGCTTCGTTCGCGGTGGCGCGCTTCGTGCGCTCGTTTCTCTTCGAGGTCAGCCCGACGGATACGGGAATCTACGCTCTCGGTGCGGGATTCATGATTTTGCTTGCGTTGCTGGCGTCCGCTCTGCCCGCCTCGCGCGCGGCATCAACGGACCCAATCGAAATCCTGCGTTCGGCCTAGAACACTCCGCGCGGGACCGACGGAGGTTCATCCTCGTAGGCTCGCTCGGCACCCGATCGACTGACGAGGTACCCGCTACTTGACCGGCTGCGCCGGCTTCTCGCCAGGCAGGTCCACAATCACTTCGCCGGGCTTGGCATAATGCAGCTTCTCGCGTGCTTCGTGTTCGATCGCGTTTGGATCGGACCGGAGTTTGTCCACACGCACCCGCAAACGGTCGTTCTCCTGCTGAAGGTCCTGGATCTCTTTGCGTAATTCTTTATCCTCCTGACGGTTCTGCTGCCAGGCGCTCAGGCCGTGCTTGCCGTTCACCACGTGCCAACCCAAAAGCAGAGCGAGCGTCACCATCAGGCCCGTTCCGGCGGGACGCCAGAACCGCGCGATCCCCTCCAAGGCCCGCTCGCGCAGAGGTTTAGGGGCTGACTCGGGCCTGGGAGATTCCGGTTCTGGGGCAAACTGCTCGTCTAGCATGATTCCTCGATCTAGAAGATCTATGGTGGCCTTCAACCTTCAAGTCAACCGAGCCTTCCTCGTCAGGTCAAGGGGGAAGTTCTCTGCAACCGCGCCCCAGGAACCAACTTCGCCAAGCGCTGCGATACTGGTTGTGGGAGCAGATTATGTCCGAAGCCGGCATCGATGCCCGCATCGTCCTCACCACCGCATCCAACGACGAAGAAGCACGATCTCTCGCCCGCACCCTCGTGGAGGAGCGTTTGGCGGCTTGCGCCACACTTGTCCCCGCCGTCGAGTCGATTTATCGGTGGCAGGGAAAGGTGGAAACCGCTACCGAGACGCTCCTCTTGCTGAAGACGACTGCAACCCAGGTCCCCGCCCTCAAATCCCGCCTGCTCGATCTGCATAGCTATGAAACCCCCGAAGTGCTGGCCCTGCCGGTCGAGTCGGGAAGCGACGGTTACCTGGCCTGGATGCGAGACAACTTGCTGAGAGCGTAAAACTGCAACCCTGAATTACGGCCTTTCCGTTCCCGAAGTCACTGTCCCTTGGTGACGGAGCGGTAATACCGTGCGTCTGGTATTCTTGGCATCAGCGGACTTCAATCCGCTGCCGGAGAGGTCGTTAGCGGCGGTCATCCAGTCAGCTGTTCCGGCGGCTTTTGAGTTGTTGCG
This sequence comes from Acidobacteria bacterium AB60, assembly GCA_008682415.1. GTDB lineage: Bacteria > Acidobacteriota > Terriglobia > Terriglobales > Acidobacteriaceae > Telmatobacter. The sequence continues at coordinate 43,696 of VANK01000004.1, forward strand.
GCACCGGAAAAAGGCGCCCGAAAGGGCCCCTGGAAGTAGTCTCAACTCCATGCGCTGGCTGATGATCGTACTTCTCGTGTCGATGGTGGCGCTTTTGGCTGCGTCCGCGGGGCTGGCGCATCACATCTGGCAGGAACACCGGAAACGGGGCCACGCGGGCCACCCCTTCGGTCGGGCCGACGACGTGGATATTGAAACGGAGGAAGCGCCTTGAACCGCGAGACGCATATCGAAGAAACGCCAGCAGCTCTTTCGCTCCTTTCCGCAGGTCTACGCCATCTCTTCGTAGTCCTGGCCGGCAGCGCGTTTGTGGCTGTGTGCGCCCATATCGCGCTCCCCCTCTCGTTCACCCCCGTGCCGCTCACCCTGCAACCTTTTGCCGTGCTTCTGCTGGGACTTTTGCTCAGCCCCCGCCTGGGCGCCGCCACGCTGACAGCCTACCTGGTCGAGGGTGCCTCGGGGCTGCCCGTCTTCACGCCCGCAACTGTCAACCTGACCGGCGTCTATCACCTGCTGGGGCCAACCGGCGGGTACCTGCTGGCCTACCCCTTCGCCGTTTATGTCATCGCCGCCCTGTGGCGCACCAGCAAGCACAACCTCTGGTGGGCCATTCTGAGCACCGCCGCCGGGAATCTCCTCATATTGACCGTAGGCGCCGGCTGGTTCAGTATTCTTTCCCATGCATCCCTCAACACGGTCCTCGCTGATGCGGTGATTCCCTTCCTGCCCGGCGATGCCCTCAAGGTTGCCGTTGCCGCCGCCCTCGGTTATGAGTGGTACCGTAATCGCCCGGCGCGTCCACGCGCGTAGCACCTCCGAAAGGATCCCGGTTTTCCCGTGAGCATTCAGCAATCAGAGCCTGCGCGCGCCTCCTCCAATCCGGCAGGGGCGAGCCCCTCCGCCGCCGTACGCGAAATCTCCATCGCCCACAGCCCCGACTCCGACGACGCCTTCATGTTCTATGGATTGGCGACCAACAAGATCCGCGTCCCCGGATATCGCTTCACCCACACGCTTTGCGACATCGAGACTCTGAATCGCCGTGCGCAGAATGAAGCGTTCTACGACGTCACCGCCATCAGCTTCCATGCCTACCCGTACGTGCAATCCAACTATGCCCTCATGGGCTGCGGCGGAAGCGTTGGCGAAGGGTATGGCCCCATGGTGGTGGCGAGCCGCAAGCTGACCCCGAGCGACTTGGGAAAGATCCGGGTGGCGGTTCCAGGCACCTTGACCACGGCATTCCTGGCCCTCAAGGTCTTCAACCCGGATATCGAGACCGAGGTGGTTCCGTTTGACCAGATCATTCCGGCGATCCTGGCCGGAAAATACGATGCGGGGCTTATCATCCACGAGGGCCAGCTTACCTACTCCTCCAGCGGACTCCACAAGGTTGTGGACCTGGGCGTCTGGTGGCGCGAGACCACCGGCCTGGTGCTGCCGCTGGGAGGCAACGCCATCCGCCGCTCCCTCGGTGCGGAGGCGCACAGGATTATCTCCAAGGCCCTGCGGGATAGCATTCAGCATGCCCTCGATCATCGGGACCAGGCGCTCGAATACGCAATGCAGTTCGCGCGCGACCTCGATACCACCCTCGCCAACCGCTTCGTCTCCATGTACGTCAATGAGCGCACGTTGGACTACGGCGCAGACGGCCGCAAAGCCATTCACCGTCTCCTCGAATTGGGCTACGAGCGCGGCGTCATTCCCATTCAGCCACAGGTGGAATTCGTTGGCTGACTGAGAAGTCAGACCCTGTTACGGCCGCCGGCCGATCTGCAAACTATCGTCATTTGAGTTCCCCCGGATGTGCTACTTGGTTTCCTAAACAATCTCTAATCCGGGCCGATGCATCCGGTGTGGAGATTCCCGGATGTCCGACCAATCTCAACTGACCATTCTGCTTGCCTCCGGCGAACCCGCACTCCTGCGTGCGCTCGAACCCATCCTCCTCGCCACCGGCGCCCGGGTATCTATTGCTCTCTCGGCGGAGGCCGCCCTTGCGAGTATGCTGGCCGGCGATCCGCCCAGCCTGGCGTTGCTCGACGAACACCTTCCCGGCATGTCCCCCCTCCAGGTACTGGCAGCGGTGCACGCCGAGGAAGGGCGTTGCGCATTTCCCATACTGCTGATTGCTGATCGGGTTACGGCCGATTGGATGGAGCGCATCCGGCTCGGCGTCGTGGATGATGTCGTGCCGCGACGCTGCGAGGCCCCGTTCTGGCAGTTGCGCATTGATCTGGCCTTACGCTGCTTTCACAAAACTCGGGAGGCCGACACCCTGCGCAATAGTCTGATGGAGCATTCTCAATTCGATGAACTCACAGGGGCATACAACCGCGCCACTCTGCTGTCGCTGCTCTTTCGCGAAACCGACCGTGCTGTTCGCAGCGGCACGTCTCTCTGCGGCATCCTCTTCGACATCGATGACTTCGGGCACTGGAATGCGCGCCTCGGCTCGCAGGCATGCGACTCGCTTTTGATTCAATCGGTCGTGCGCATCCATCGTCTGTTACGCAGCTACGACCTGCTCGGCCGCATGGGCAGCGATGACTTCCTTGCCGTTCTTCCCGGCTGCAGTCCCATCAACGCCGTCCTGCTTGCCGAACGCCTGCGCGATTCCTTCGCAGAACCTGTTCACGTTGCGGGCACGGCCGTCCGGCTCTCTGCCTGCTTCGCCGTTGCCGCCAGCCAGGGAAGGTCCCCGGTGGTGTTGCTCCGCGAACTGCAGGGGGCGTTAAGCCTGGCCCGCGAAACTGGACCCGAAACTATCCAGTCCGCAACCGATTGCCCGGCTGCCCAATCGCCGCCTGTGGCCTTCCTCTCCTCCGGATCCGACGACGACCTGCTGGCCTGGTAACCTACGCGCGCGCACCCGCAGGCGTGCACACGTCCAGGAACTCCTGGAACACGTCATTCGAGAGCAAGCGGCCGCGAGAGGTTAACCGTACGCAGTCACCCTCCATCACCAGGAGTCCCTCCCGAACCAGCCGCTCCACCACGCGTAGCCCGGCGCTCATCCGCCCCGCACCAAACTCTGCGCGCACCCGGGGCACTTCCACCCCGGCATTGAGCCTGAGACCCAGAAACCACGCCTCCTCGAATTGCCGGTCCGGTGACAGCAAGGCGGTTTCCTCCACCCTCGCCCCCTCCAGGTATTCCTTGAGATCCGCAGTGGTGGTCGTTCGCAGGACGTTCCCCTCAGGCCCGGAGGCGTACAGCGCGGACGAGGCATCCAACCCCAGACCGAGATAGGGCCTCCGCTCCCAATAGCGCATGTTGTGGCGCGACGCAAAGCCCGGCCGGGCAAAATTCGAAATCTCGTACTGGCCGATCCCCCCCGAGTCCAGTCGTTCGATGGCTCTCTCGTACATGCGGGCAATCGCGTCGTCTCCTGGGACCAGTCCTGCGCGGTACCTGGCTCCCCCTGCAAGCATCTCCCGCCCCAGCCGCGAATCCTCGTCCACCTCGAGCATGTACACGCTTACGTGCGGAACACCACAGTCCATCAGAACGCCCAGCGACTCTTCCCACGAGGCAAACGTCTGTCTCGCCAGCCCGGCAATCAGGTCGATATTCAGGTTCGCGATCCCGCGCGCGCGCAGCCGCCGCAAATCTTCCAGCACTATTGCGCGATTATGCAGGCGTCCGCTTTCCGCCGCTTCGCGGTCGACAAACGACTGCACGCCCAGGCTTACGCGATTCACCCCCGCTGCGGCGAGCGCCTCGAGCGTGGCATCGGAGATCTGACCCGGCGCGCACTCCACCGTGATCTCCGCATCGGCGGCCACATCGAACCGCGCACGCATGACTCCGAATAGATGGGCGATTTGTTCCGGTTCCAGAAGCGAGGGCGTGCCACCGCCCAGGTAGATCGTGTCAACGGCCTGAGGCAACTCAACGCCCCTCTCCGATGCCCATGCTCCCGCCCCTTGCAGGTCCTCCGTCACCCGATCCACGTAGAGCGCGTGTTGGCTCGCCGGATAAACACTCGAGGCGAAGTTGCAATAGGTGCACTTCGAGCGGCAAAAGGGAACAGAGATGTAAATCCCGAGCGTCTGTTTTTGCGAAAACTCCATCCACATCATTGTTTCACGGCTTCGATTCCCGCGCGGCCGTCGCTCGGCCCTGCGGAAACGAATGGAGTGGAAGCCGCAAAATTAATCCAATCACCCCGTTGCGCCGCCTCATCATGAGGAAAGGAGAGTCTAGTTTTGAAAGTCTGGCCGGTTTTGGGCGTTGTGCTGCTTCAGGTCTTCTTGTTATCGGCGCATTGGTTCATCTTTCAAACACTCGTTACCTTCCTGCCGTTCAGTCCGTACGGGGAACGTAACCTTGCCATCGCGCTGTTCGCTCTGGGGGTAAGCTTCGTCGTTGCCGCCCTTCTGGGCTTCTACTACTCCAACCTCCTTGTCGAGTTCGTGTATAGGTTCGCAGCTACCTGGCTGGGCATGCTCAACTTCATCTTCTGGGCAAGCTGCCTTTGCTGGATTGTTCGCGCTGCCTTTGTCGCAACCCATTGCGACACCCTTCTAGCGCGGGAAAGAATCGCAAAGATTCTCTTTGGACTTGCCATCCTCGTCAGCTTCTACGGCATGCTCAACGCTCGGCGCATCCGCAAGCGCCGCCTCTCCATCACCCTGCCCGGCCTTCCCGCCTCGTGGCGCAATCGCACCGCGCTGCTTATTACAGATATGCATCTGGGCAACGTCAACGGCGCGGGATTTGCGCGGCGCATCGTCGGCATCGCACGCCGGCTCGATCCTCACATCATCTTCATCGCGGGCGATCTCTTCGATGGTTCGAAAGCGGATCCCGACCGCATCGCCCATCCCCTCTTTGCCCTTGCACCCCCTTTTGGCGTCTACTTCAGCGGAGGCAACCACGAGGACTTCGGCGATCGAGAGCAGTACGAAGCCGCCCTCATGCGCGGAGGCGTTCACGTCCTCCACAACAGGCGCGTCGATGTCGACGGACTACAGGTCGTCGGCGTCTCCTATGCTGATTCCACCCACCCCATGCAACTCCGCTCGTTCCTTGAGAGCCTTCACCTAAACGGCGGTCCGGCCAGCGTCCTGCTCAATCACGTGCCCAGCCGCCTCCCCATCGTCGAAACCGCGGGCGTAACTCTGCAGCTTTCCGGCCACACCCACGGCGGGCAGATCTTTCCCTTCACCTGGATCACCCGCCGGGCCTTCGGCAAATTCACTTATGGCCTGCATTCGTACGGAAGACTTCAGGTGCTCACCTCCAGCGGCGTGGGAACCTGGGGACCGCCTATGCGCGTCGGCACCGCCCCAGAGGTACTCCTGATTACCTTCACCTGAGATCCCATGACCGCGGCAAACCTCATAGCGCATTGCGCTGTGTTCCACGTCACGCAACCCAGCCGTATGGAACGTCTTCTTATGTGACCGGGCTCGCATGCCGACCTGAGGCGGCAGAGCTAGCATGATCCTGTTGCCGCCCTTCCGGGCCGAAGCAAAGGAGACAAACCCGTGCCTGCCGCCACCGACTCCCCCACGCATTCCTCGGTCATTCGCACCCACCGCACCGGCTTCGACCTGCTTCTCCATCCCGGCCTCAACAAGGGCACCGCCTTCACGGAACAGGAGCGCACTACCTTCGGCCTTCACGGCCTGCTCCCTCCCCACATCGGGACCCTCGAAGACCAGCGCGCGCGCCGCAAACGCGCCCTCGACAATGAGCCCACGCCTTTCGGCAAGTACGCTCTGATGCGTGATCTCCAGGACAACGACGAGACCCTCTTTTACTCTCTGATCGCGCACGATGTGGAAGAACTTCTCCCGGTCGTCTACACGCCGGCCGTCGGCGAAGGCTGTCAGCGTTTCTCCGAGATCTGGCGCAAGCCCCGCGGACTCTTCCTCAGCTATCCCAACCGCGACCGCATCGACCAGATCCTCGCCAATCCCCGCTATGACGAGATCCGTTGCATCGTGGTCAGCGACGGGGAGCGCATCCTCGGACTGGGCGACCAGGGCGCCGGCGGCATGGGCATCCCCATCGGCAAGATGGCGCTCTACACCGCACTTGGAGGGGTGCCCCCGCATCACTGCCTCCCCATCCTGCTGGATGTCGGCACCGATAACCCCGCGCTCCTCGACAGCCCCATCTACATCGGCTGGCAGCATCACCGCGTTCGCGGACCCGAGTACGACGCCTTCATCGAGTCCTTCGTCTCCGCCGTGCAGCGCCGCTGGCCCAACATCCTTCTGCAGTGGGAAGACTTTGCCGGAGAAAATGCCCTCTCCCTGCTCAGCCGCTACCGTGATCGCCTCTGCACCTTCAACGACGATATCCAGGGAACCGCGGCCGTCACCACCGCCACGCTGCTGGCTGCCGTTCACGCCACCGGCATCCCCCTCAAAGACCAGCGGATCGCCATGTTCGGATCCGGTTCTGCCGGCGTCGGCATCATCAACCTGCTGCTCGCAGCCATGCGGGAAGAAGGGCTCACCGAAGTCGAAGCCCGGCAGCGCATCTACGCCTTCAATCGCCACGGATTGCTCGTTGAGGGCGAACCAGGACTGCGCGACAGCCAGCTTCCACTCGCCCGTACGCGCCAGCAGGTGGCCCATTGGAAGCTCTCCGCCGCCGGCCCCATCTCCCTCCTCGACACCGTCCGCAACGCCCCCATTACCGCGCTCGTCGGCACCTCGATGCAGCCCGGAGCCTTCACGGAAGAGATCGTACGCGCCGTGGCGGAGAACGCCGACCGGCCCGTGATCCTCCCGCTGTCGAACCCCACGTCCAAATCCGAAGCCACGCCGGCCGACATCCTCCGCTGGACCGGCGGCCGCGCCCTCATCGGCACCGGCAGCCCCTTCGCTCCGGTCGAGATCGACGGCCGCACCATCCGCATCTCCCAAACCAACAACTCCTACATCTTTCCCGGCCTCGCCCTTGGCATCCTCGTCTCCCGCGCCCGCCGCGTCACCGACGGCATGATCATGGCCGCGGCCAAACGGCTGGCCTCCCTCTCTCCCACCGTCACCAATGCGAACGACGCGCTGCTGCCTCCTATCGGCGAATCACGGAAGGTCGGCCTCGCCGTTGCCGAAGCCGTGGGCCGGCAGGCAATCTCCGAAGGCCTCTCCGCACTGCCCGACCCGTCCACGTTCGCGGACGAGTTGCAAAGTTATGTCTGGGAGCCCGTGTATCGGGCCTACGAGCTGGTGGAGAGCCCGTGCTGACGCAACCGCCTGGGGACGTCGCTTCGCCGCCAGGCGCCGGGTGAGCCAGTCACGGCGTCCTCCGGCTTGAATCCATAGCAAGCCTGACGTTTACATTGGAGGGAGATGAAGCTCCTCCTTCTCGTCCTCGGCCTCTTTGTCCTGCTCGCCGCGGTGATCATCAGTTACAACGTCTGGCACGCGTTCTCTGAACCGCTGGTGGCGCGCCCCGGCCCCTACGAGCTCGGCCGCCAGCATCTGCACGACCAACTCGAAGCGGCCAGAAAGCGGGAGGCGGAATTCGAACGCCAGGACTGGGACTCCGTCACCCTCCTCCGCGGCCTCATCGCCTCGCATCAGCAACGCATCGACCGGCTCACCGGCAACAAGGAAGCCGCGGAGATCATCGCCTACGATCGCGACGCTATCACCCGCATCCAGGCCCGAATTGCCGACCTCGAGGCCAAACAGCGGGAACAACCGGCCGAGAGGCTCTCAAACCCCGAGGACTCCGCCGCGACTCCGTCCGCCCCCAAGCCGCAGCCCAAGCTCGCCCATCCGGACAAGTAGACCCTCCCCTTCCATCCGCCCCTTTCCTCGCGCGACTCCCTCCCTCACTCTTCAGCAAACATTCGGCATCATCATTTGACAAAGTTTCGGCTTTTCCCGAGCGGCTTTCTGCACTAGAGTCTTCTACGCAGTGACACACGCTCTCCTGCCACAGCAATAACAGCCGTCCCCTTTCACCTCTTCGGCCCCTCTGCGTCTGAGCTGTCCATTCCACTCCCAAGGAGTTCCCGCATGCTTCCCCGCCTCCGCCCCGTCCTGATTTCCGCGCCATTGCTGCTCTCACTGGCGTCGCCTGCATTCGGCCAGTTCCGGCCAACCCTCAACGTCAACTGCACGCGCGGCGATTCCCTCGCCAGCGCCGTATCGTTCGCTTTCCCCAACACGCTGATCAATGTCAAGGGGACCTGCGCCGGTCCCATCAACATCACCACCGATGGTCTTCAGCTGAACGCTGTAGGTGCGGCCTCCATCAATGGCGGCGGGAAGAACGCCGTAACCGTCACCGGCGCTCACAAGGTGACTCTCACCGGCCTCGCCATCTCCGCCGGTGCAGTTGGCGTGGTCGCGCAGAATGGCGCCCAGGTCACCCTTCAAAACGACACCGTCTCCGGCAACTCCGGGTCCGGCATCCTGGCCCTGGGAACCTCCAGTCTCACGGTCAGCGGCGGCTCCGCCCAGGGCAACGCCGTCCACGGCATCGATGTCGAAGCCTCCTCAGCTCTGGTCGTCAGCGGCTCCTACGCCGTCACCGGAAACGGGGTCTTCGGCATCAACGTCAACAACGGTTCCAGCATCACCCTCACCGGCGCCACCCTCAGCGTCACCCAGAACACCCTTGGCATCCAGTTGGGCACCAATGCCTCGGGATTCCTCGACGGCGCGTCAACCCTGACCGCCAGCCAGAACTTCAGCGACGGCATCACCATCGTCTCCGGCTCCCACGTGGTCGACTTCGGCGGAACCATCCAGACGCTCTACAACGCCATCCACGGCATCTCCCTCAACTCCAAGGCAGGACTCGACCTCGATGCCGGCTCGCAGGTCACTTCTAACTACAACGGAGCCGACGGCGTTCATCTCGAGCAAAGCTCAGAGTTGACGGTCTTCAATAACCCCAACTTCTCCGGAAATCCCAGAACGACCCTGCTCACGGTTACAAACAACACCAATGACGGAATCGCCGTTCTCACCGGTTCGCAGGTCCTTGACGACAACTACGCCGCAATCACTGCGCAGGCCAACACGCTTTTTGGGATAGCTGTCGATAATGGGAGTTCCGTCACCTTCGGACAAACCATTCCCGTCAGCGGAGTCCAGTCGATCGTCAACGGCAACACCGTCGACGTAATACTCACCTTCGGCTCACGCATGGATACCGGCGCAAACCTCTCCGTCGGCACGCTCGAATGCGACAGAACGGTCATTCTGCGCGGTGCAACAGGATTCACCTGCCCGCGTTAATTGCGGTCTCGCGACGAGCTGGAGCGTGGCCAGCCATCGCCAGCCACGCTCCAGCGCACCGGGATCGAACCTGGGTCAGCGATTTTCGTTGTAACTCCCGCGCCACAACCATCACTACTCTGTTATTGCCGCATCATGCGGCCCCTTCCCGGCTCGGCGCACTCGGTATCCGATTCCAAATCACCCAGCGAGAGGAACCCATGGCCTTCGACGCTTACCTGCAGATTGACGGCATCAAGGGCGAAAGCACGGATAAGGACCACAAGGATTGGATCGAGGTTCTCACCTATTCCAAGATTCCCCCGCTCCAGACCGCGGCAACATTAACAGCGCGCGCGACCCCGTCCCGTCCTGCGTCTCACGCGGAGATCATCATCACCAAGTTCATCGACGTTGCCTCGCCAAAGCTCTACCAGGCGGCCTCCACGGGCAAGCACTTCAAAAAGGCGCAGCTCGATCTCACACGCGCCAGCGGGGGCACTCGGGTCAAATACATGACCATCGAACTCCATCAGGTGATCATCTCCCGGGTAACCCAGGGGGCAGCTCACGGATACACGCCACTGCATGCCTCCCTGCTGTCGCTTCAGGCCGGCAGTCCCACAGGCTCCGCACCGCCTGTCCTGGCCACCGAGGAATTGACCCTGAAATATGGAGCCATCAAGTGGACCTACACGCAGCAGGGCCGTTCCGACGGCTCTGGCGGCGGCAATGTCGCGGGCAGATGAAGCCCAAAGTCAAGCTCACGCCCGTCCCGCGAACTCCTTCGTCTCCGTATTGACCTTCACGGCCTCTCCGTTCTTGATAAAGAACGGTACCTTGATCTCCAGTCCTGTCTCCAGCTTCGCCGGCTTGGTCACGCCTCCGCTGGCCGTGTCGCCGCGCACGCCCGGCTCCGTGTACTCGACCTTCAGCTCCACTGTCGCCGGCAGCTGCACCGCGATCGGGTTCCCGTTGTACTTGTCCAGCTGGATGATCATCCCCTCGGTGAGAAAATCGAGCGCATCGCCCAGCCTGTCCGCGCTAAGCGTGAGCGTCTCAAAGGTGGTCTGATCCAGAAAGTACGATCCGTCCCCATCGCTGTAGAGATACGAGGCCTCCACCGTCTCAAGGTCCGGCTCCTTGAACTTCTCCCCCGCCTTGAAGGTCTTGTCGAACACCGCCCGCGTGAGCAAGTTCCGCATTTTCAGCCGCACCAGCGTCTGGCCGCCGCGCGCCGTCGGCGTCGAAACCTCCACGTCCAGGCAGTAATACGGGGCGTTTTCAAACTCGAAGTACATCTTGCGCTTGACGTCGATCGCGTCGATCAGGGAAGCCATCATTCTCCTCGCAGGAGACTGCCGCCCAGGGTCATCCCGTCCAGCAATCTCCAATCCTTTTCCATCCTAAAGCCCCTGCTTGAAACGTTAACTTTTGTAAACCGCCTCGATTCCAGTTGCCCCGTCACCACGCGTCCTTGGTAGTATTGGTGCGGCTCAGAATAAACGTTTTATCACTGGAGTTCTCGATGAAACTCGCTCGCCTTGCAACGCTTGGAGTCCTGGCCTCGACGCTCGCCATCTATTCCACTGCTCACGCCCAGCGGCCCCGCACCACACCAGCGCCTACCGGACCCTGGATGAACACCAGCCTCTCCCCCGACGAGCGCGCCGACCTCGTAATCAAAGAGCTCACCCTCGACGAGAAGGTCGCCCTGCTCCACGGCGTCGGCATGCCCACAGACGAGCCCGTTACTCCGGAAAACGCCGCCTCCAATCGCGGCGTCGGTTACGTCGTCGGCGTGCCCCGGCTCGGCATTCCCGGCATCGATATGAGCGACGCCGCCTACGGCGTACGCTCCAGCGGCGTCAACGGCCGCTACTCCACTGCCCTTCCCGCCAACGTCGCCGCGGCTGCCAGTTGGGATACCGATGCCGCCTACGAGTACGGAAAGCTCATCGGCATAGAGCTGCGCGCCCAGGGTTACAACATGACCCTCGGCGGCGGCGTCGATATCACCCGCGAGCCTCGCAACGGCCGCACCTTTGAGTACCTCGGCGAAGATCCCATTCTTGCCGGCGAACTGGTCGCCAAGCTGATCGAAGGCACGCAATCGCAGCACGTCATCGGCGACATCAAGCACTACGCCTTCAATGACCAGGAGAGCGGCCGCAACATCGTCAACGTCACCATCGACAAGCGCGCCGCCCGTGAGAGCGATCTGCTGGCCTTCGAGATCGGCGTCCTCAAAGGCAAGCCCGCCGCGGTCATGTGCTCGTATAACCGCGTCGCTGGCGACTTCGCCTGCGAGAACGACTGGCTCCTCAACGAGGTGTTGAAGAAGGATTGGAAGTTCCCCGGCTTCGTGCTGTCGGACTGGGGAGGCACCCATTCCACCGAGAAAGCCTCCAAGGCCGGTCTCGATAACGAGGAACCGGGCCGCTCCTGGTTTGGCGACAAGTACAAGGCCGCCGTCGAAGCCGGCAAGATCCCGCAGAGCGAACTGGACGATCACGTTCACCGCATACTGCGCGCCATGTTCGCCACCGGCGTCATCGATTATCCCCGCCAGCGGTTCGTCGTTGACCCCATCGCCGGATTGGATACCGCGCGCAAGATCGAAGAAGGCGGCATCGTTCTGCTGAAGAACAAGGCGAACGCTCTTCCTCTCAAAGCGGCAGGGCTCAAATCCATCGCCGTCATCGGCGCTCACAGCGACGTCGGCATGATATCCGGAGGCGGATCCGCGCAGGTCGATCCCATCGGCGGCAACGCTCTCAAGCCCTTCGGCCAGGGTCCTACCCACTGGTTGGAAGAGATATGGTTCCCCTCGTCGCCCCTCAAGGCAATCCAGGCTCGTGCCCCCCAGGCCGCCGTCAAATATGACCCCGGCGTTGATCCCGCCGCAGCCGCCGCAGCGGCCAAAGGCGCGGACGTGGCCATCGTCTTCGGCTATCGCTGGGAGAGCGAGGGCATGGACCTCCCCAATCTCTCGCTCGAAAAGTACAAGGCGGATGGCAAGGAAGTCGACCAGGACGCGGTCATCGCCGCCGTTGCCGCAGCCAATCCACACACCATCGTCGTCCTCGAGTCTGGCAGCCCCGTCACCATGCCCTGGGTCGATGCCCCGGCGGCAATCCTGGAAGCGTGGTACTCCGGTTCCGACGGCGCCAACGCGGTGGGCAACATCCTGTTCGGCACCGTGAACCCCAGCGGCAAACTCCCCAACACCTTCCCCAAGAGCGAATCCGACCTGCCCCGCCCCACCATCGCCCCCCCTCCCCCCATGCACTGGAGTGCTCCCTCACAAGACGCCGCCCCCAAGGTGCCGGACTACGGCGTCGATTACAACGAGGGCGTGAAGGTGGGCTACAAGTGGTATGACGCCGAGAAGAAATCCGTCCTCTTCCCCTTCGGCTTCGGCCTCTCCTACACCACCTTCGGCTACTCCGGCCTCCAGGTCACGCCCGGCGACACCGTCAAGGTAAGCTTCACCCTCAGCAACACCGGTGCCCGCTCCGGCGCGGAGATCGCCGAGATTTACGCGGCGCTTCCGGAGAGCGCGCAGGAACCGCCCAAGCGCCTGGTTGGCTTCACCAAGGTCAAGCTCGACCCCAAGGGAAAGCAGACTGTCTCAGTCGACATCGATCGCAAGTACCTGTCGATCTGGGATGAGAGCAAAAACGACTGGTCGCTCCTCCCCGGCGAGTACACGTTCCTCGTCGGCGGATCCAGCGATAAGCTCCCGCTCAAGGCCACGGTGAAGCTGCAGTAAGTCTCGTCAGCGCAACCACAAAGTCCCGCATAGCGAAATGCTGTGCGGGACTTTTCTAATTCAGGGACAAACCCCGAAGAAACCGCCGAAAAACACGAACCCCATTGTGCAACAGGGCTCCTCTTCCCTTGTGCAACCTTCGCCCAATCGTGTCTTACCGCCTTCGCGTAAGGTGTAAGACAAAGTAAGACAGACCCCCTGCAGATGTAAGACCCAATCCCGCTGAAAGGCTCAATTCCCCGTGAACAAGGTTCTGATTACTGGCGCCGGCCGAGGCATCGGCATGGCCACCGCGCGCGCCTTCCTCTCCGCCGGCTGGCGCGTGCTGTCCCTCGACAAACAGTTCGGGCCCGAGATCATCGGGCAGCCGGTCGAGTTCGACCTGCGCCGCCGTACCGAGATTCCCGCCCTCATCGCCTCCCTGGGCCCACTCGACACCCTCATCAACAATGCTGGAGTCCTGTACTGCGACCCGCCGGACGCCATCCCGGAAGACCACCGGCAAGAGATCCTGGCCGTCAACCTTGAGGCCCCTGCGGCCCTCATTGAAGCGGTCGCGCCCTCCATGCGGGCGCAGCGCAGCGGGCGTATCGTGAACGTCGCGTCCATTGCCGCCCATCTCGGCCATCCGGATCTCTGGTATGGCATCACCAAGGCCGGGCTCCTGAACCTGACCAAGTCCTGGGCTGCGCTGCTCGGTCCCCACGGAGTCTTGGTCAACGCTGTCGCGCCGGGGCCCACCAAAACCGCAATGTACGACCTCCTGCCGCCCTCGCGGCTCGAATGGGTCATGCGGACCGTCTACTCCGGCAGGCCGGGCGCCCCGGAAGAGGTAGCCGCCGCCGTCCTCTGGTTGGGAAAAGACTCCCCGGAGTACGTCAACGGCATGACCCTGGATGTCAACGGCGGAAGTTATACACGGTAAGACAGGTCAAGCTCCGGAGACCAGAACCAGCCGGCCACTCGCAAACTGCTGCGACGCGCTACTTCGGCAGCACCTGGTTCCCCTCGATGCTGAACCCTTCGCTCACCACGCCCTTGCCCGCGTCGCCCGTCGGCTGGCTTCCTCCCAGCGAGATGCGATAGCTGCCCGCCGTCACCCCCCGGTTGCCCTTCTCGTCCACCTCGGAAAGCGTTCGCGGGTCAAGTTGAAACCTGACGTGCTTCGTCTCCCCCGCACGCAGGTGTACCCTCTCAAAGCCAGCCAGTGCCAGCGTCGGCGAGAGCGCGGTGCGCGGCGGCGCCAGGTAGAGTTCCGCCACCTCGTCCCCCTCAACCGGCCCCGCGTTCGTTACGTCGGCCTCCACGGTCAGTGGCTCGCCCGCTCGCAGAGTCGAAGAGGACAGCTTCAGCCCCTTGTACGCAAACTCCGTGTAGCTCAGCCCGTCTCCGAACCCAAACAGCGGCTTTCCCTTGAAGTACCGGTACGTCCGGTTCGCCATCGAGTAATCCTCAAAGGGTGGAAGCTGATCCACGCCCGTGTAGAACGTCACGGGAAGCCGCCCCGCCGGATTGTTCTTCCCGCTCAGCGTCTCCGCAATTGCCTGTCCGCCCGCCTGCCCCGGATACCACGCCTCCAAAATGCCCCGCGCGTGCTCCTTGGCCCAGTTCACTGCCAGAGCGCTGCCGTTGAGCAGCACCACCACCATGGGCTTGCCCGCCTTTGCCACCGTCTCAAGCAGAGCCTGCTGCACGTCCGGCAGGTCGATCGAGGTGCGGTCGCCGCCCGCGAAGCCCTTGGCGTTCACGCGCATCTCCTCGCCTTCCAGCCGCGGCGTCAGCCCCACAAACGCCACCACCACGTCGGCCTTGCGCGCCGCCGCCCCAGCCTCTTCCAGCAGCTGCTGCGGACGAGGCGTCCACTCCAGCGACACCATCGCGCCCTGAATCTGCCCCGTCTGCCGGTACTCGATCCGAATCGGGTGCGGTTGGCTGTCGGTAAAGGAGACCGTATACCGCTGAATCCCCCCAAAGTTCCGGCCGGAGGGCGGTAGCTTGCCCATCGCATCCGTGGGCGGAGCCGCAGACTCCAGCACCTTCCCGTCGAGAAAAAACGCAACCGCCACCTTCCCGTCGCAGGTTCCGCAACGCGGAAGCCGCAACTGGAACTCGTAGCTCCCCGGCGCCGGCACCGCGATCATCCCGCTCCAGCGCACCGCAAAAGCCTGGTTGGTCGTGTCGGCCGCAAAACTGGGTACTGGGTTCGCGCTCGACCAGTCGAAGTCGATCTCCTTGTCCGTGCGCACCACTTCGGGAGAGCCATCAAAGTTGGGCTGCGCAAAGTACTCGCCCTTGAGACCCTGCTCGCCAGACCCGCTCCCTACGCGCAAAAGCGTCCGCGGAACCGGCACCTCTCCGTTCTCCACGTACGCCGATCCTTGCGCGTAGATCACGTGATCCGCCCCAAACTCCCGCTCGATCCCATCAATCGGCAACACCGGATGAAGCGGGATCGCATTGTAGTTCCCTTCCAGAGCAACCAGCGACGCGGCCAATGGCCCGACCACCGCAACGGTCTGGCCGGCCTTCAGGGGAAGCACCTGCTGCTCATTCTTCAGCAGCACCATCGACTCCCGCGCGGCCCGGAGCGCAAGATCCGCGTTCGCCTGCGAATTGACCTCGCTGAAAGGAATCGACGAAAAGGGGACCTTCTCCGCAGGATCGAACATGCCCAGCCGCATGCGCGCCGTGAAGAGCCTCTTCACCGTCGTGTTCAGATCCTCCTCCGGCAGCAGCTTCTGCTGCACCGCCGCCGTCAGCGACTTGTACGCCGTGCCGCAATCCAGATCCGTGCCCGCCTGAACCGCCAACGCCGACCCGTGCTCGTTGTCCGGTGCGTAGTGATGCCCGTGCGGCTGCGAAAAGTCGTCCACCGCATCGCAGTCGGACGTGACGTAGCCCTCGAACTTCCAATCCTTGCGCAGGATTTCCCCCAACAGCATCTGGCTGCCGCAGGCAGGCGCCTTATCGATGCGGTTATACGCGCACATGATGGAATCCGCATGCCCTTGTGTAATGGTCGCCCGAAAAGCCGGCAGATACGTATCCCACAAATCGTGCTCGCTCGGGTCAACATTCGCCTCGTGACGCGTCGACTCCGGACCGCTGTGCACCGCATAGTGCTTCGGCGTGGCGATCGCCCGGAAGTACTTGGGATCATCCCCCTGGATCCCGCGCACGAACGCCGTCCCCAGCGTCGCCGTCAGGAATGGATCTTCGCCATACGTCTCCTGCCCCCGTCCCCACCGGGGATCGCGGAAGATATTGATGTTTGGGGACCAGATGGTCAGCCCATAGTAGCGGTCGTGGTTGTTATGCCGAAGCGCATCGTTGTACTTGGCGCGCGCCTCGGTTGAAACCACGGCGCCGATCTCGTGAACCAGCGGCGCATCCCACGTCGCCGCGTTCCCAATCGCCTGCGGAAACATGGTCGCGAAACCCGACCGCGCAATCCCGTGCAGACCCTCGTTCCACCAGTTATAAGCAGGAATGTCCAACCGAGGAATCGCCGCCGCCCGGTCGATGGTCTGCGCAACCTTCTCCTCCAAGGTGAGGCGTCTCACAAGATCGTCCACCCGCTGCTCGATCGGCAGAGTCGCATCGCGAAACGGCATCGCGGCCGCAGCCTGCTTCTGTTCGGGCGTCGCCTCCGGCTGCGGAGTCTGACCCGCCAGCAGCGTGGGAAGCAAGGCAAGGAGAAGAGCGGAAAAGCGAAGATTCATAGCAGGCTCCGGGGAAAATTCGCGGCTCAAACAAAATAGCATCCGCAGCCACGGCCGAACCGCCCCCGCCCTATTGCCAAGCCATAGGAACGGTGCTACTCTCTTCCCTATTGGGTCACCATAGGAAAGAGCAATGGACGAAAAAAATGAAGTCTGGCAGGGCACGCTGGCGCTGATGATCCTGCGCACCCTTGAAACCATGGGCCCCCAGCACGGCTACGGGCTGGCCCGCCGCATTGAGCAGACCAGCGGAGACAAGCTCCAGCTCAACTACGGAACCGTCTACCCGGCCCTGCTCAAGCTCGAGCAGGAGGGTTTCATCCGCTCCGCCTGGGGCGCCTCCGAGAACAACCGCAAAGCCAAGTTCTATGAACTCACCGCGGCCGGAAAAAAACGCGTGCGCAAGGCGGCGCGCGCCTGGGAGCAGACCACCGAAATCGTGGCCCGCTTCCTGGCTTCGCCTGAGGAGGCGTAGATGCGAACCCTGCGGGCAATTCTTCTGCGGCTTTCGGGATACTTGAAGAGGCGCGATCCCCGCGAGTTCGACCAGGAGCTCGAAGCGCATCTCGCTCTGCACATCGACGATGGCCTGCGCGCCGGGCTGAGCCCCGATCAGGCGCGGCGCCGGGCGCTGGTCATGCTCGGCGGCGCGGAGCAGGCTCGCCAGGCCTATCGCGAGCGGCAGGGCCTGCCCGCCCTCGAATCCATCCTCCGCGACCTTCGCCACGCCCTCCGCACGCTGGGCCGCCATCCCGCCGTTACCGCAGTCGCCATCCTCTCCATCGGCCTGGGCATCGGCGCCAACTCCACCATCTTCTCCATGGTGAGCCGCTTCGTGCTGCGCCCCCCGCCGGTCGGCGATCCCGCCAGCCTCGTCGAAGTCTTCCAGGTCCACCAGGGCGAGCAATGCTGCAACTACATGAGTCCGCCCATCCTCAACGACCTCCGGCAACAGGCGCGCTCGTTCTCCAGTTTCGCCGGGTACTTCGACACCATCCCCGCCGCCATCAGCGGAGAGGGCGAGCCGGAGCGCGTCTGGGGTCAGAGCGTCACCGCCAATTTCTTTGACACAACCCAGTTGCGCATGGTCCTCGGACGCGGCTTCGCACCCACCGAAGAACACGCGCCGCTTGTCGTCTTGAGCGAACGGCTATGGGAACGCCGCTTCAATCGCGATGGGCAGATCATCGGAAAAACCGTCCGCCTCTCCGGCCACAACTTCACCGTGGTGGGCATCGCCCCGGCTGCCTTTCATAGCCTCGAGCAGTTGCTCGACATGCAGTTTTGGATTCCCCTCAGTCGCACCGCCGACCTCGTCCCGAACGCACCCCCGCCCGATGATCGCGGATGGCACTGGCTCCACATCGTAGGCCGTATGCGCCCCGATGTTTCGCGGTCGCAGGCCGCCGCGGAACTGAACGCCTTGGCGCAGCGCTTCGCGCTGACCCACCCCGAGACCGATAAAGGGAACTCCTTCCTGATGCAGCCCGCGGGAGCGCTCCCTCCCGCGGCGCGAACTGCGGTGTTCCTGTTTCTCGCAGCACTTTCTCTGGTGGTCTTGCTGCTGCTCGCCATCGCCAGCGTGAACGTCGCCAATCTGCTGCTGGCGCAGGCCGCCGGGCGGCAGCGCGAAATGGCTATGCATCTCGCTCTGGGCGCGTCGCGCGTCCGGCTGCGCGCAAGGCTGCTTGTGGAAAGCCTGCTCCTGGGCGCTGGCGGAGGCCTGCTCGGAATCCTGCTTGCCACCTGGGCTACCGGCGCCCTCTCGGCATTTCGCTTGCCCGCCCCCGTGCCCCTCAACGCGCGCATCAGCGAAGATTGGCGCACGTTGCTGTTCACCTTCGCGCTCAGCATGATCGCGGGGATTGCCCTGGGCGTAGGACCGGCATGGGCGGCATCCCGCCCAGCCATGGCCAATGCTCTCCGCGGCGAGGACGGGCTGAGTGGCACGCGCCGCCGTTTCAGCGTCCGAAACATCCTGGTCGTGGCGCAGGTCGCCATGTCGGTAACCCTGCTGCTGCTGACCGGCCTGTTCCTGCGCAGCCTTCAGAGCGCAGCCCGCATCGACATCGGCTTCCGGCCCGCGGGCTTGGCAATGCTCGCCGTCGATCCTCGCCTCAATGGATACACCCCCGAGCAGACCAGCCGCTTTCTGGCGCAGCTGCGCCAGCGCGCCGCGGCGCTTCCGGGCGTCGATGCAGTAGTCTGCACCGACGAGCCGATGCTCTCCGGCGGCAACCGCAGCGACGGCTTCACGGTCGCGGGCCGCTCTGGCAAAGACAACCCGATCACCTTCGCGGATGAATACATGGTCACGCCCGGGTACTTTGCCACCATGGGCACCCCCCTGGTGGCTGGGCGCGACTTCACCACGGATCGCGCCGATGGTGCCAGAACCGCCGTCGTGAACCGGGCGCTCGCCGAGCGCTTGTTCTCCGGCCAGAATCCCATCGGCCAGCACATTCACGGCGGCAATTGGACCTACGAGATCATCGGCATCGCCGCCAACGCCAAATCGCGCACCCTCGGCGAAGAGACGCGGCCGATTCTGTACCGCTCGCTGGATCAGAGCGTTGCGGAAGACCCTGCCCTGATGGGCTACACGCTGGTCGTACACACCGCCGGCAACCCCGCCATGCTCTTCGAGCCGCTGCGGCGCCAGGTCTACGCTCTCGATCCTGCCATCGCCATCTTCAACCAGGAAACCATGGAAGAGCACGTTCGCTCCGCCTACTTCCTGCCGCACCTCGCCGCCATTCTCTTCGGCGTCTTCGGATTCATCGGGCTGGTCCTCGCCAGCACGGGCCTGTACGGCGTCATGAGCTACGCCGTGGCGCGGCGTACCCGCGAAATCGGCATCCGCATGGCGCTGGGCGCGCGCCGGAGCGCCGTGGAGCAGCTGTTCCTGCGCCAGGGGGCGGTCCTGACCGTGATTGCCCTTGCCGTCGGATGGCCGGTCGCCTGGATAGCTTCCCGCGTGGTGCGCACCTTCCTGTACGGGGTCGAGCCGCACGACGTCGCCACATTTGTAGTAGTCCCCTTTGCTATGGCAGCGGTGGCCCTGGCAGCATGCTGGATTCCCGCCCGACGGGCGGCGCAGGTCGAGCCCGCGGAGACCTTGCGCGCCGAATGACCCCCGGCGCGCACACTTCCGCCTCCAGCGGGATAACATCGGCTTGTGGACACGATTCAATGGCTGCTCGATTCCGACCCCGCCCTCCGCTGGCAAGCGATGCGCGACCTCACCGATGCTCCTCCCGCGGAGATTGCCGCACAGCGGGGCCGCATTGCCCACGAGGGATTGGGCGCCGCCATCCTGAAGACGCAGGATGCGGACGGAGCCTGGCGCAAGAAGGGCGCGCGGGCGTGGCGCACCACCCTGTTCACCTTGCAGCTCCTCCGCGCCACCGGCGTTGACCCTTCCGACCCCGCGGTCCACGCCGCGCTCGCCCTCCCGTCAACCAACCTGCGATGGAACGACAACGGCGAAGGCTGGAACCTGCGCCCCGCCCAGACCGGAGGAAACCCGTTCTTTGAAGGCGAAGAGGAGCCGTGCATCAACGGCGGTGTCCTCGCCTTCGGTAGCTACTTCGGCCATCCCTCTGCGAATCTCGCGCGAAGGCTGCTTGGCGAACAGCTTGAAGACGGTGGCTGGAACTGCGAAGCCCCGCCCAGTTCCCGCTCCTCCTATCACACCACCCTCTGCGTGCTCGAAGGGCTTCTCGAGTATGAGAAAGCCACCGGCGGCGCACCCGAAATCGCGGCAGCCCGGGAAAAAGGAGAGGAGTATCTGCTCCGCCGCGGCCTCTTCCGCAGGCTCTCCACCGGCGAGATAGCCAGCCAGGACTTTCTCCAATTCGCCTTTCCCGTGGAGTACCACTATGACCTGCTGCGCGCGCTGGAATACTTCCACGCCGCCAGGCGAAGAGACTCCCGGATGAGCCACGCCATCAGTCTTATCGAGAGCCGTCGCCGCGACGACGGCTCCTGGGCGCTCGATCGAACCTCGGACGTGCCGGCCATCGCTCCTCCGGACGAAACCGAAGGCACACCAAGCCGGTGGACGACCCTGCGCGCCCTCCGCGTGCTGCGGTGGTACGCGGCGGCCTGAGCAGCACTCAAGGCCCGATCGGCGGTCAATCAATCGGAACGGCGCTCAATCCCCGGCGTAGTCGCGCCGCAGAGTCACCTTTTGCCCCGTCCGCGCCGACTGCCGCGCCGCATCCAGAATCTGCATCACCTTGATGTTCGTCTCCAGCGAACTCAAGTCGCCGCGCGGATCGACCTTGCCCGCACGTACAGCCTCGAGATAGCTCAACGAGTCGTGCTGCTCCTCCGGCAGAGACGGCGCCGCTTCGGCGTGCTCCTGCGATTCATGATCCATCCTTAACCGGACATGATCGTTGCCCACGGTGATCAGATACCCCGTCGATCCGTACACCTCCATGTCCTTGCGGCTGAAGGGCCAGTTCCATGAGGCCATCAGAACCGCCTGCGCGTGCGGGTACTGCAGGATCACCGTCGCGTCGTCATCGACATTGCGATACGTCTCCGGCTTGTCGTGATTCACCACCGCCGTCACGGTCAGGGGCAGTTCCCCGTGCATGAGCCATGTCACCAGGTCAGCGCCGTAGCAGCCGAAATCGTACAGAGCGCCCGCCCCGTTTTGCGCCGGATCAGTCAGCCACGAGAGAAACTCCGGCTGCACGTGGATCTCTGCTGGCCCTTCATGGCCGTCGTGCACAACGAACCTGCGCGGCGGGCCCAGCTTGTTCGCGCGCAGCGCGTCGAATGCCGCGCGATTCGAGGCGTACCAGGTCGTCTCGTAGTTCACCAGCACGCGTACGTTGTAATGACGCGCCATGTCGCGAATGTGATACGCATCGTCGACCGAGATCGTCAGCGGCTTCTCCACCATCACCGAAACGCCGTATTGCGCAGCAATATCGATCGCCGGCCGATGCTGCGAGATCGGTGTGTACACCAGCACCCAGTCGGGGCGCCGCACCTCGATCATGTTCGCCTCGCTTTTGAAGAACAGCGAAGCGTCCAGGTGAAACTTGTCCCGATACTTGTCGGTAAGCGAAGAGTTCGCCTCCGCGATACCCACAAGCTGCACCTCCGGATGGCGCGGAAGGCCGCTCAAAAATCCGTCCACGTGCCCGTGCTCGAGTCCCACGATCGCAACGCGCATCGGCTGCGGCTGGCCGCCCGTGTAGGAAGGCAGGTCCGTGCGCGGGGACTGCTGCGCGGACGCGGTCACGGTCAGCCCGGCAATCAAAACGGCGAAAAGAAAGCGCTGCATGAAGTCTTCTCCCGAGGAGGATTGTAGCGGCCAAATCCTATTGCCGCAGCAGGCACACCTCCCTGGCGACGCCCTGCAAGACGTTCCAGGCGGCCGCTTCGCTCGCTCTCTGCCGCTCTATCAACACGAAAGGAGCAACTTCTTCCGGTTTCTGCTGTTCATAGTCCGCAAGGGGCGGTGTGTCCGCCCGGAAAGGCACGGTACATGCGCATTTCTTCTCTTCTGTCGGTCCGGTCGCTTCTTCTCCTGCTCGCGCTCGCCGCCTCCGCGGCAGCGGGCGCGCAGTCGCTGCACAACAGCGATGCCTACTTCGGCTACAGTCGTCTCGGCTCCAATACCTTCTATCCCAATGTCGGTGGACTCAATGGCTGGAACGCCGCCGTCCACATCCACATGCGTCCCTTCCTTGGAGCGGAGGGCGACGTCGCCCATTGGGGCCTGGGCGCCAGCGCCGACATCCCCAAAACCACCAGCTACCTCTTCGGCCCCCGCGTTACCCTCAAAGCCCTGGGCGTGGCCCTGTTCGCCCATGGATTGATCGGCGGCGAACACTCCTCCAGCAGCGCCGGCGTCAACATCAGCCAAAGCAACTTCGCCTACGCCCTCGGCGGCGGCGTCGACCTCCCCGTCCTTCCCTTCTTCGCCTGGCGCGTCGGCGCTGATCGCATCACAGCCCCCAATCTATCTCCCGCAAACGGACAGAAATATCGATTCAACACGGGACTGGTTTTGCGCTTCTAAGCGTTGCAGGAGACCCGGCTCGCCCCCGTCCCTTTCCGGGATCTGTTCCGGGCAAGCCAGTCTCCGGTGCACCATCGCTCCATACCGATGCTGTGAGCCGTACTCCCTTCCCAGGCTACGGCTCACCCGCATCGTTTGCCGCCCTAATGTAGATAGCTATACGGCTGAGCGGCCTTGCGTGGGACAAGGCTGTTCCGCCCGCCGGGGAGGGCTGCATCAAGCAGGTCGACTCCGGCAACTCTGGGGAGACCCAAGGCAAGCTGTTCGCGGGGCCCGGTTGCAGGATGCGATTCATCCACTCCTGTAAGGTGAGAACACGGGGTTTGCGCGAAGGTTGCACGCGCGTGCCTGCTCCCGCAATCTCACACAAAACAAAATAGATAGAATCATCTCCCCAGCAAGCATTCTGCGTAAAAATGCGGTAACACGCGAACTTCTTGCATAGGCCTTCGCGTAAAAAAGTGGAGGCGGCTCAGCCGGCTCCTTTGCCAGCGCACTCTTAGCCCCGCGCGTAATCCCGCGGAACTCCATCACGTCCATCTCAACGTGGGGAACCAATTTCGCTGTCCATGTTGTGGGTACCGGACACTGGCCCGTCCCGAGGCGCTGGAGCTCTGCCCCGTGTGCTGGTGGGAAGACGACGGCCAGGAGGACGAAGATGCCTCCGAGGTGCGGCTCACGGTGAACGGAGCGCTCAGCCTTACGGAGGCGCGGACGCACTTCGCCCAGTGTGGCGCAGCACATCCGCGCTTTCTGCCCTACGTGCGCAGACCGTATTCGCTGGAAATGTAGTCGGCCCTCTCCCGGGAAATCCTCCTACTGATCGGCCGTTCCGTCCGACCATTGATGCACCGGGATCAGGTACGTCGTCAGATGCTCCCACTTGGCATCCAGCGCGTAGATCGGCGAACCGGCAGCGTTCGCTCCCCACCCCGCCGGCTCCGAGTCCGAAACGAACATCATCAGGTGCGGATGCCAGTGTCCCGCGTGATCGTCCAGGTAGCCCTGCTTCGAAAGCATGTAGCACATCGCTCCCGGCTCCATCGCCGGAAGCGCCTTCTTGTCCAGCGCCGCCGTGATGGTCTCCACCAGCTTCGTCTTCGATCCGCCCGCCAGAATCACTTCGGTCTTCCTTAGAGTCCGGGGAAGATACGAACGCGCCGCGGCCGCATTCATACACAGTGGCCCGCGTATCTTCGGATTCCAGAAGTTGGGGTCGTCAATCGGCGCCGACCACGAGCGCTCCACAAGGCACACGAACCCGTTCTTCCCCTTCACTTCCGTCTCATAGCCATGCCGCCCCAGCACCAGCACCTCCGCATCGCGCGAGATGGACTCCGGCGCGGCACTCCGCGCCAACGCCACCTCGGCGCTCCTGTCCTCCATCAGGTACTGGTCAATCGAAGCCATGTTCGGATAGGGCGATTTGACCTCCTGCGCAAGCGCACGCCCAGCCATGGCGCACATCATCATGCACGCGACCTTGCCCATCCAGCCGATCTTTCCGCTCCTTCTCACGTTCATTGCGGGACCTCCAAAGGAGAGAAGCCTCTCCAAAATAGATTGATATCAACATATTTCTGCCCGGCTTGGCAAGCAGAAACAGGCCGGCGCCATACCCTCTCCATGGGCGCGATTCCCCGCCTCACAACCTCACCCCGGGCAGAGGTAAGAAACTTTAGGCATTCCCTCTCCTGCCTTTCACCCCCTCCGCGGTTTGACCCTGCTGAGCCAACCCTCTTACCATGAGAGATGAATTTCCCCGCCAGCGGAGGGCCTCCTCCGCGGCAGTTTTTTTCGGCGCAAGTCGCCTGGAAGGCAGAGAAGTTGACCTCCACTGACACCCTCGAGAACAAGCAGAACCCCGCCGCCGAAGGCGCGGCCGAGCACGTGGAACACAGCCACGAAGGCCACGATCACGAGCATGGGCACGACCACGAGCACGGCCATGAGCATCATCATCACGGGCCGGTATTGAACCCTGAGTGCACCCGCGAACTGGTGCTCGACGTCCCCGCCGAGGAGGTTTCCAAGACCTTCCGCACCGTGACGCGCAACTACCAGAAGTACGCCAAGATCCCCGGCTTCCGCGCCGGCAAGGTCCCTGAGACCGTCGTCAAGCGCCGCTTCGCCGAGCAGATCCGCAAGGACGTCATCGACCAGCTCCTCCCCGAAAAATTCAACCAGGGCGTTCGCGACCTGGGTGTGGCTCCGGTCGGGCAGCCCCAGGTTACCGAGCTCACCATTGAAGACGGCCAGCCCCTGCACGTCAAAGCAGTCTTCGAGTTCATTCCGCCCTTCTCGGTTGAGGGCTACAAGGACGTAACGGTACCCAAGCCCCCCGTCGACATCACTGAAGACGAGTTCCAGCAGGAGATGACCCAGCTCCGCGAGAGCCGCGCCACCGTCGAACCGGTCGAAGAAGACCGCGCCATCCACGACGGCGACTGGGCTGAGATCACCTACACCGGCAAAGTGGAAGGCGCCGACGACGCGCCCCCCGTCTCCGGCGAAGACACCCTCGTCGAAGTCGGCGGCAAAGACACCGTCGAAGCCTTCTCCTCCGCCCTGCGCGGCGCCAAGGCCGGACAGCAGCTCCACGTCGCCGCCACCTACCCGGCCGACTATCCCGAAGCCAAGCTCGCCGGCAAGACCGTCGACTACGACATCGACGTCAAATCCATCAAGAAGCGCACCCTGCCCGAGCTCAACGACGACTTCGCCAAAGAGGTAGGAGACTACGACAACCTGGCCGCTCTCGAAAACCGCGTCCGCGAGCACCTGGCAAACCGCAAGCGGCGCAGCGTCGAGGGCGAAACCAAGGACCGCCTCATGCAAGCCCTCATTCAGCGCTTCCCCATCGCCGTCCCCGAGTCCCTCGTGCAGGAGCAGGTGGATGCCCGCCTTGACCGCGGGCTGCGCGCCCTCGCCGCCCAGGGCATGTCGACCGAGCAGATGCGCAAGCTCGACTTCGCCCGCCTCCGCGAGGCCCAGCGCGAGAGCGCCGTCGCCGAGGTGAAGTCCGGCCTCCTGCTCGCCCGCATCGCCCATGAGGAGGGTGTCGACATCTCCGACGAAGAATTGGACCGCGAAATTCAGATCGCCGCCATCCAAAGCCGTGAACCGGTTGAAGCCCTCCGCGCCCGTTTGACTCAAGATGGCGGTCTGGCTAGAATCCGGGAACAACTGAAACGCGAAAAGACGGCTCAATTGTTGTATGAACGGCTACCCGCCTGAAGCAGGCAGGTAGATTTTCCGCGTCGCTGGACAGCCCTTATCACCGGCATGCGGGAAACCTAAACGGCAAGGAGCGGGGCGCCGGGCGCCCCTCAGGGAAGCGAGAAGAAGAAGACATGGCATTGGTACCCATGGTGGTAGAGCAGACGAGCCGGGGCGAACGCGCCTACGACATTTACTCTCGCCTGCTGCGCGACAACATCATCTTCCTGGGCACGCCGATCGACGATCAGGTAGCCAATCTCATTGTGGCGCAGATGCTGTTCCTCTCCGGCGAAGATCCGGAGAAGGACATTCAGCTCTACATCAACTCCCCCGGCGGTTCCATTACCGCTGGATTGGCGATTTATGACACAATGCAATACATCAAGAACAACGTGACAACCTTTTGCATCGGTCAGGCGGCCAGCATGGGCGCTTTTCTTCTCCTGGCCGGCACCAAGGGCAAGCGCTTTGCTCTCCCCAATTCGCGTATCCTCATTCATCAGCCCTCCATGGGCGGGCTGAGCGGCCAGGCTACCGACATCGATATCCATGCGCGCGAAATCCTTAGAATCCGCGAGATCACCAATAGCCTCATGGCTAAGCACACCGGTCAGCCCCTCGACCGGATCGAGCGCGACGTGGAACGCGACTTCATCATGAACGCCCAGCAATCCAAAGAGTACGGCATCATCGACGAAATTATCGATCGGCCCCGCAGCACGTAAACGACAGGGCCAATATCAACTCTCTGCGGGATCAAATCCAATTCGGCCGGGCCGAAGGAGTAGTCGAACCATGAAAACGCGCACGGGACCTGAAGAAGCATTGCGCTGCTCGTTCTGCCACAAATCTCAGGACGCGGTGGCCAAGTTGATCTCGTCGCCCAGCGACTATCCACGCGCCTACATCTGCGATGAGTGCGTCGCGGTCTGCAACTCGATCCTCGAGGACGACCGCGGCGAATCCCACCCCTCCACGACTGCGGGCCACCTTCCTAAACCTCAGGAAGTCAAAAACTTCCTCGATGACTACGTCATCGGCCAGGATCAGACCAAGAAGAAGCTGGCCGTCGCCGTCTACAACCACTACAAGCGCATCCAGATGAACCGCATGCGCAACAACGAGGTCGAGCTGGCCAAGTCCAACATCCTCCTCATTGGTCCCACCGGCTCCGGCAAGACCCTCCTGGCCCACACCCTGGCCAAGATGCTTGACGTCCCCTTCGCCATCGTCGACGCCACCACCCTCACTGAAGCCGGCTACGTGGGCGAAGACGTGGAGAACATCATCCTCAAGCTCCTCCAGGCCGCCGACGGCGATGTCACCCGCGCCCAGCAGGGCATCATCTACATCGATGAGATCGATAAGATCGGCCGCAAGGACGAGAACCCCTCCATCACCCGCGACGTCAGCGGCGAAGGCGTCCAGCAGGCCCTGCTCAAGATCCTCGAAGGCACCGTAGCCAACGTGCCTCCCCAGGGCGGCCGCAAGCATCCGCACCAGGAATTCACCGCCGTCGACACCACCAACATCCTCTTCATCTGCGGCGGTGCCTTCGTCGGCCTCGAGCGCGTCGTCGGTCGCCGCGTCGGCAAAAAGGCCCTGGGCTTCAAGACCTCAGACGCCGAAGCCGATGCGGCCACCACCCGCAATCATCGCGACACCGAGCTGCTCCGCAAGACCGAGCCGCAGGATCTTATCAAGTACGGGCTTATTCCCGAGTTTGTCGGCCGCCTGCCTGTCATGGGCATCCTCGACGAGTTGGACGAAGCCGCGCTGGTCGAGATCCTCACCAAGCCCCGCAACGCCATCCTCAAGCAGTACCAGCGCCTCTTCGAGTATGAGAACGTGCGCCTGCACTTCTCCACCGAAGCGGTGGGCGCCGTCGCCCGCGAAGCCCTGGCCCGCAAGGTCGGCGCCCGCGGCCTCCGCATGATCCTCGAAGAGCTCATGCTCGACCTCATGTACCACCTGCCCAACAACAAGCGCGTGCGCGACCTCGAGATCACGCGTGAGATGGTCGAACGCCGCGACCTCTCACTGTGCCTGCTGGAAAAGGCGGGTTAAAGGGAAGCAAGCATCGCACGTCAAAGCCCGGACTTCGCATTGCGAGTCCGGGCTTTCTTGCGTCTGGCAGCCGGCATTGGACATCACATAAACAGAATTTCTACAATCATTTGCATGCCATGAAGACAGCTATCACTCTTGAGATCGACTCCAATCTCCTGCGCGAAGCCAAAATCCTCGCGGCCAGGAAGGGCACTTCACTCGCGCCCTCTTTGCCGAGCGCCTGGAAGAGCTCGTCCGCGAGAGAAAGGGATTCGACTTGGCGCGCAAAAGCGCTCTCGCCCGGCTGCGCACCGGGTTCGCGCTCAACTGGCCCCCGCCCGCTGCGCGCGACGAATTGCATGAGCGATAAGCACTTCCGAGAAGCACATCCTGGATATGAACATTTCGTCTGCGCTCACAATCGCACTGCCGGCGTGAAGCACGAGTGGGCGCGAAGATTCCTGCAAGAGCTGTGGAAATCCCAAGCGGCGTCATCAGCACCCTGATTCCTCCAGTCGTCGCGAATGCAACAGAGTCCGTTCTGCGCACTCGATTGGAGCTCCGTTACGAGATCTCCTGTGGGAACGAGATAATTGTGCAGACTGCCGACCCAGCAGGGCAGACATTCTCCATCCGGAAAATCTCTCCGCCCGCCAGACCTATGCCAGCCTTCGCGTGATCAATCCTGTCACTCTTGCGTAACTTTGTTGTACGACGGCACCGAAAAACGTCTGCCCAGCGCAACCGCTCTCTGGCATGATCCGCTGTACAATCCAACTTAAGCCGTTCTCCGGATCGCGCATCCTGGGTGGTTCTTGCGCGTCGAATGGTTAGGTGATTATGACGACTCCCCGCGAGAAACCCGAGCAGCGCAAATTGCCCATGATGCCCATTCGGGACATGGTGATCTTCCCCTACATGATGACGCCCTTTGTCGTGGGCCGCGAGTCCAGCGTGCGCGCTCTGGAAGAAGCCCTCACCGGCGACCGCAAAATCTTTCTCGCCACGCAGCACGACGCCTCCGTCGACGAGCCCAAGGCAAAAGAGATCTACCAGGTCGGCGCCATCTGCAACATCGTGCAGAGCGTCAAAATGCCCGATGGCAACATCAAGGTCCTGGTCGAAGGCGTTGAGCGCGCCAAGTCCCTCGAGGTCAACGACCGCGACGGGTTCTTCGTCGCCACCGTCCGCACCGGCAAGTCGAACTTCGAAATGACGCCCGCCGTCGAGCAGTTGATGCAGCGCGTCACCAGCCTCTTCGAGCAATACGTCAAGCTCCAGCAAAGCCTCAACTACGAGACCATCATCGCCACCGTGCGCATGGACGAGGCCGCCAAGCTCTCCGATGTCATCGCCGCCAACCTCCAGCTCGGCATCGAGGAGAAGCAGGAGCTGCTGAGCATCTTCGATCCTGCGGCTCGTCTCGCCCGCATCGCCGACGTCCTCGACATCGAGATCGAAAAACTCGACCTCGACCGCAACATTCAATCGCGGGTCAAGCGTCAGATGGAACGGGCTCAGAAAGAGTACTACCTCAACGAAAAGATCAAGGCCATCCAGAAGGAACTGGGCCGTGGCGAGAAGAGCGAGTTCGACGAGCTCCGCAAAAAAATCGAAGCCGCCGGCATGCCCAAGGATGTCCTCGACAAGGCCATCCAGGAACTCAAGAAGCTTGAAGCCATGCCCCCCATGAGCGCCGAGTCCACCGTCAGCCGCAACTACATCGACTGGCTCCTCGCCGTGCCGTGGAAGAAGCGCTCCAAGGAAACCCGCTCCATCGAGTACGCCGAAAAAGTGCTCAACGAAGATCACTACGGCCTGGAAAAGATCAAGGAGCGCATCCTCGAGTTCCTCGCCGTCCGCCAGCTCGTCAAAAATCCCAAAGGCTCCATCCTCTGCTTCGTCGGACCTCCCGGAGTCGGCAAAACCTCCCTCGGCATGTCCATCGCCAAGGCCACAGGTCGCAAGTTCGTGCGCCTCTCCCTCGGCGGCGTGCGCGATGAAGCCGAGATCCGCGGCCATCGCCGCACCTACATCGGCGCCCTTCCCGGCCAGATCATCCAGCACATGAAGAAGGCCGGCACCAAGAATCCCGTCTTCCTCCTCGACGAAGTCGACAAGATGGCCTCGGACTTCCGCGGCGATCCCGCCAGCGCCCTGCTCGAGGTCCTTGACCCCGAACAGAACACCACCTTCCAGGATCACTACCTCGACGTCGACTACGACCTCAGCCAGGTCCTCTTCGTCGCCACCGCCAACGTCCTGCACACCATCCCCGCTCCTCTGCAGGACCGCATGGAGATCCTCCGCCTGCAGGGATACACCGAGCAGGAGAAGCTCGAGATCGCCCGCCAGTACCTGGTCAAAAAGCAGCGCGAGCAGACCGGCCTGAGCGAGAAAAACGTCACCTTCAACGACGACGCCATCATCGAGATCATTCGCTACTACACCCGCGAAGCCGGCGTCCGCAACCTCGAGCGCGAGCTCGGCAACCTCTGCCGCAAGGTCGCGCGCAAGGTCGTTAAAAACGGCGCCAAGCACAAGGAAGAGGTCACCGCCGCAAACGTCTCCGAATATCTGGGCGTCGCCCGCTTCCGCGACTCCGAGGTGCACGAGAAGAGCGAAGTCGGCCTCGTCACCGGCCTGGCCTGGACGGAGGTCGGCGGCAGCATCCTCACCACTGAAGTGCAGGTCCTCGACGGCAAGGGCAAGCTCACCATCACCGGCCAGCTCGGCGACGTCATGCAGGAGTCCGCCCAGGCCGCCCTCAGCTACATTCGCGGCAAGGCACAGGCCCTCGGCCTCTCCCGCGAGTTCTATCGCAACCTCGACATCCACCTCCACGTGCCCGAAGGCGCCATTCCCAAAGACGGCCCCTCCGCCGGCATCACCATGGCCACTGCCCTGGCCAGCGCCCTCGCCCGCATCCCCGTGCGGCGCGATATCGCCATGACCGGCGAAATCACCCTCCGCGGCAAGGTCCTGCCCATCGGCGGCCTCAAAGAGAAGCTCCTCGCCGCCCTCCGCGCCGGCATCTTTGAAGCCATCCTGCCCCGCGGCAACGAGAAAGACTTCACCGAGCTGCCCGACAACATCCGCAGCGCCATGAAGCTCCACTTCGTCGACTCCATGGACGAGGTCCTCGCCCTGGCCTTGGAGAAACCGCTGCCGACGCCTGCAACCGAAGGCGCCGAAGTCATTCCGCCCGGAACGCCGCCCCCGCCCGCCTCCGAGGTCGGCACCGGACAGGTCGCCCACCAGTAGCTCTCGCGCCCAACAAAACAGGCCCGTTCCGGTCTCAACCGAAGCGGGCCTTTTCCTTCTCTGCAACCCGTCAGGCGTTAGCTCCCACCGCCTCGGTGCAAAGCGCTCCCAGCTTCTCCAGCATGCTCTCCCAGCCTCCCTTGTTGCGCTGATAGATCTCGCTGTTCAGGATCCGCTCCTGCCGCAACGCCACCTCCGTCCCCCCATCCACATCCGCAAACGAGACCGTCACCAGCGTCTCATCCGCCGGGTTCCCCTCGGACCGCCACGTAAACTGCAGCAGCCGGTCCGTCTCGATCTCCACAAACTCCCCGGAGAACACAACCTTCATCACCTGTCCGCCCTGCGGCGAAGGTAGGCTCATCGCCCACCGGAAGATTCCCCCCACCCGCAGGTCCACGTCAATCGAATCCGGCCGCATCGGCCCCGGCGCAAACCACTGCATCAACGCCGCCGGTTCCGTCCAGGCCGCAAACACCCGGCTGCGCTTCGTCTTGATCATCTTCGTCAGTTGCAACGTCAGATTTTCACTCATCGGGATTCTCCCTCCGGTTCTTGTTCCAGGTGTTGGGCCAGAGCATCCAGGCGCGTGCTCCAGAACGGTCGATAATAGGCAAGCCACTCGTCCGCCTCGTGTAAAACGGGCGCATTGAGTCGGACAATCTGAAAGCTGCCGCGCCGCTGACGCGCCACCAGCTCCGCCGCCTCCAGCACCTTCAGGTGCTTGGAGACAGCCGCCAGCGTCAGGGCATGAGGACGGGCAAGATCCCCCACCGACTTCTCCCCCGCCGAAACATCGCGCAAAAGCGCGCGCCGGGTCGGGTCGGCCAGGGCATGGAAGATAGAGTCGAGCCGTGCTGCGTTCGATTCAACCATGTGGTTGAATGTACCCGAACACCTCGACAACTGTCAACCAATCGGTTGAATGTCCCGATGTAACCAAAAAAGCGATCGGCCCCCGTCTTCACGAGACCCGGTCCGCTCTGCTCAACCTCCGTCTACTGCACTACCGGAAGCTGCCCCGCAATCGTCGATGCCGCCGCGCTGCACGCAGGATGGCCCCACCCGCTCGCGCTCACTCCCATCTGCAGTCCCGTCGCCGGCGTGATGTCGTACACAATGTTGTCGGGACGGCTGCTGTCCGGCCCAACCCCACCCGGAACAAAATCCAGGTTCAGCGCGTGCCGCGTCCGCCAGGCAATGTTGTGGTCCGCGCACGACGAATCCCCGCTCACCCCGATCGCCCCCACCAGCACGCCCTTGGCGCTGTAGAGCGCCAGACCGCCGCCAAACACATTCACCCCCCCGATCTTGCCGCCCACCATGGGATCGTTCGCCCTCCCATAGTTCTCGGCGTCCCCGCGGTACGCCACATCCGTGTTCACCGGATTGCTCGCCTGCAGTCCGAAAAGACTGCCGCCCGGCTGCACCGCGCTGTACAGATCCGCCGTCGACAACGCCAGCTTCGGCAGGCTGAACGCGTTCGCCGTGTTCGCCTTCTGCGCCGAGATCACCCGGCTCCCCGGCCACTGCGATCCGCGGTCCGCACCCGTGAAGGCAACCGCGCACACCACGCCGTCCCGGTTCACCACCGTGCCCCACATATCCAGGTTGAATCCGCCATTGCTCTGGTTGCGAGCCGCCACCAGCGCGGCCTTGAGTTGGGCATGCGTCGGCAGCCCCGCGCACCCCGCGGCGGCCTCTTGAGATTGAGCGAACGCCGGCGCAGCCGAAGCCAGCGCCAGCACGAAGGCGAGAGAGCTAAGTTTCATGGGGGAACTCCTCCTTTGCCCCGGGAGGCGCATCCTGAAACAGGCCCGAGCGGCTTCCCAAAGGGCGCCCCAAGCTACCATACGTCCGGTCGGCGAAACAACCGCCAATCGATCAACAAAGCAGACACTCAGCTCGTCTCCCTCCGTTCGCCGCGCGCTGGACTTGTATGCTCGAAAAGAGATGACGCGCTACACCACACGCTTCCTGCTTTCGGCCATGGCCGCCGCGCACTTCCCTGCCCCATCCGTGCCCGAGATCGCTTTTCTGGGACGATCCAACGTCGGGAAATCCAGCCTCCTCAACGCCCTTGCTGGAGAAAAGGCGGCCAAAGTCTCCTCCACCCCCGGCCGCACCCGCACCATCAACTTCTTCCTCCTCTCCGACGAGAAGCAGCGGCCCCGCGTGATGTTCGCCGACCTCCCGGGCTACGGCTTCGCCAAAATCTCCAAGTCCATCTCCGCCGAGTGGCCCAAGTTCATCGAGCCCTACCTGCAGGACCGCCCCACCCTCTCCCTCTGCGTCTGCCTCGTCGACTCCAACGTCCCTCCGCAGCCGCGCGATGCGCAGCTCCTCGACTGGCTCCGCAGCGTCGACCGCGCCTTCCTCGTCGTCGCCACCAAGATCGACCGCCTCAGCGGCAACGAACGCACCCGCAACCTCGCCGCCCTCAAAAAAGGCCTCGGCACCGATGACATCCTCCCCGTCTCCGCCAAAACAGGCGCAGGCCTTAAGGAACTCTGGGGCCGAATCGAAGAAGCCGGCGCGGACGAAGCTTCGTAAATCTCCGCCGTACGTTCTGTACGCCGCTAATGTACATCCCTGTACAATGACCGCATGGAAGTCACCATCACCCAGTTCCGGCAGAGAGTCTTCGAACTTGTAGACCGGGCCCTCGAGGGCAAAGAGGTATGGGTCAGACACAAGGGCCGCCGCGTCCGCATCGCGCCCGAGCATCCCGCCGATAAGCTCAGCCGCATCACGCCCATGGAGATCCTCGCCGACGGCGCTGATCGCAGCGAGTCTCTCACCAAGTCCTGGAAACCCGAGATGTCTCGCCAATGGGAGCAGAAGTGGGACCGCAGGCTTGGCCCTCGTCCCACGCCCGCGGCGGCGTCTCCCCTCCGCTCGAAACAATCCAAAAAGCGGCGCACGGCATGATCGCCTACCTGGATACCCACACCGCCATCAAGCTTGTTCGCGGCGGCAAAATCGGACGGGAAGCCTCCCGGCTGATGCGCAAGGCTGAGTTATTGCTCGCCCCCATCGCGCTTCTCGAACTCGAGTACCTCTTCGAGATCGGCCGGCTGACGATTCCCGGCAAAGACCTCATCCGCAAGCTCGAGCATGAGATTGGCCTGAAACTCTGCGATCTGCCGTTTCCCGCGGTTGCCGAAGCAGCGCTCGCCGAGAAGTGGACCCGCGACATATTCGACCGCCTCCTCGTCGCCCAGGCCAAGACCAACGGACTCGCCCCGCTCATCTCCGCCGACGAGCACATCGCACAACACTATCCCCGAACCGTCTGGTAGAGTCCCCCTGAAAACAGAATGGCCCCGCTCCACCGGAGCAGGGCCATCAACATCCGGCAAAGTCGATCGGTTAGGCCTTCTCCTGCGCCGTCGCCAGCTTCGACTCCGCCTCCGCAATCACCGCCAGAGCCTGGTCGTACGCCTCTTCACTCTCGCCGGCCTCGTTCCACTGCTTGAGCCCGCGATCCAGCTGCTGGTTCGCGCGGTTCACGTCGATCTCCTCGGGACGCAGCGCGTCATTCGCCAGAATCGTCACCCGGTCCGGAAGCACCTCCACAAATCCCCAGTTCACATTGAAGATCTGCTCGGCCGCCTGGTTCTCGCCCCGCACCCCGTGCATCCGTACATCGCCCGCGCCCAGCTCAGAGAGCAGCGGCGCGTGCCCGTACAGCACTTCCATATAGCCGTTCTTGGCCGGAAGCTCCACCGCCTCGGCCACCGCCTCCACCAGCGTGCGCGCCGGCGTCACCAGCCGCACCCGAAGCTCGTTCGTTGTCGTCGACTCAGCCATGCATGCCTTCCAGAGGTTCGAGGTCCAAGGAAAAAAACAGGGCTGATGCCTTGTTGTCTATTCCCTGTTCCCTGTTCCCTATTCCCTGCCCTTTAAGCGTTCGCCTTCAGCTTCTCCGCGGTCTCCAGCACTTCCTCGATCCCGCCCTTCATGTAGAACGCCTGCTCCGGAACATCGTCGTGCTTGCCGTCGATGATCTCCTTGAAGCTGCGCACCGTGTCGGCGATCTTGACGTACTTGCCCGGAATGCCGGTGAACTGCTCGGCCACGTGGAACGGCTGCGACAGAAACTTCTGCACCTTGCGCGCCCGCGCCACGGTAAGCTTGTCCTCTTCCGAGAGCTCGTCGATGCCCAGAATGGCGATGATGTCCTGCAGGTCCTTGTAGCGCTGCAGAATGCGCTTCACGCCCTGCGCCACGTTGTAGTGCTCGTCGCCCACCACGCGCGCCGAAAGAATGCGCGACGTGGAGGCCAGCGGATCGACGGCCGGGTAGATACCCAGCTCCGAAAGCGGACGGCTCAGCACCGTGGTCGCATCCAGGTGCGCAAACGTCGTCGCTGGCGCCGGATCCGTCAAATCGTCGGCGGGCACGTAAACGGCCTGCACCGAGGTCACCGAACCCTTATTGGTGGAGGTGATGCGCTCCTGCAGTTCGCCCATCTCCGTCGCCAGGTTGGGTTGGTATCCCACGGCCGAGGGCATGCGGCCCAGGAGCGTGGACACCTCGGAGCCGGCCTGCGTGAAGCGGAAGATATTGTCGATGAAGAGCAGCGTATCCGCGCCCTCCTCGTCGCGGAAGTACTCCGCGACCGTGAGGGCGGTGAGGGCCACGCGCAGGCGCGCGCCCGGCGGCTCCGTCATCTGCCCGTACACCAGCGCGCACTTTGACTCTTCCCACTTGCCCGGCTTGATCACGCCCGACTCGGTCATTTCCACCCAAAGGTCGTTGCCCTCGCGGGTGCGCTCGCCGACGCCGCCAAACACCGAGTAGCCGCCATGCTGCTGGGCGACGTTGTTGATCAGTTCCTGAATGATGACGGTCTTGCCCACGCCGGCCCCGCCGAACAGGCCGATCTTGCCGCCCTTCAAGAACGGCTGGATCAGGTCGACGACCTTGATGCCCGTCTCGAACATCTCTTCCTGCGTGGACTGCTCGTCGAACAGCGGCGCGGGGCGATGGATGGGGTTGCGGGTCTTCTCGCCAACCGGGCCCAGTTCGTCCACCGGCTCGCCGATCACGTTCAGCACGCGGCCCAGCGTCTCCTTGCCTACCGGCACGCGGATGGGGCCGCCCAGATCGATGGCCTTCATGCCCCGCACCATGCCGTCCGTTGCCTCCATGGCCACGGTGCGCACGCGGCCCTCGCCCAGGTGCTGCTGCACCTCGAGGATCACGTTGATGGGCACAGGCGTGGTGAAGCCTTCGCTGGTGACGCGCAGCGCCTGGTAGATGGGCGGCATCGTCGCCTCTTCAAACTGCACGTCCACCGCCGGACCCGAGATCTGAATTACCTTGCCGATGTTCTCTGCCATTCCTCTTCGCCTTCTCCATCTCTGGAGTTCACTAACCACTGATCCTGTTTCCTGACCACTGATCACTGACCACTGATCACTGTTCCTACACCGCGGCCGCCCCGCTCACAATCTCGATGATCTCCTTGGTGATCGCCGCCTGCCGCACCCGGTTCATCTCCAGCGTGTAGGCGTCAATCATGTCGGAGGCGTTGTTGGTCGCCGAATCCATGGCCGTCATGCGCGCCGCATGCTCGGCAGCCACCGACTCCGTCATGGCGTGGTAAAGAATCGAAGCCACGTACTGCGGGATCAGCGCGTTGAACAGCTCCTCCGGCGGCTGCTCGTAGATGTAGTCCACGTTGGCCGTGCCGAACTTCCGCGCTTCCTCGTCCGCTTCCTTCGTGTCCGCTTCCTCCAGCGGGATCCCCGCCGTCAGCGCGGCCTGCGCGGCGCGCTCCCGTTCTTCCAGGCTCGGCTCCGTGGCGCCTGCCACCTCCTGGCCGCCGATCTTCCCCAGAGGAAGCACCTTCTCCACCACTACCCGCTGCGCAATCACTGACTTGAACTCGTTGTAGACGATGTACGCCGCGTCAATCTCCTCGTGGATATACCGCGCAATGATGTTCTGCGCCAGCTCGAACACCGGATCCACCTCGAGCTTCACCAGCATCCCCGGATGATCGCCCGTCAACTCCACCGGTCCCCGCCGCTCCTGCCGCGCTGCGGGCTGCTCGTCCGTTCCCTGCGAGAACCGTGCTTCCGGATAACGCCGGCGCAGCAGGTCGCGTCCCTTGCGGCCCACCGACTCGATGTCGAACTGCTTGCCCTTCCCGCCATCGATGAAGTTCACCGCGGCCTTCACGATGTTGGCGTTGAACGCTCCCGCAAACCCGCGGTCGCCGCTCACCACGATCAGCAGCACCCGCTTCTCTTCCCGCGCCGCAAACAACGGATGACGCAAGTTGCCCGTCTCCGGATCGAAGATCTCGATGCGCCGCGTCAGCGACTCGAGCACGCTCGCGATCATGCGCGCATACGGCCGCGCCGCCGCCATCCGGTCCTGCGCCCGCCGCAGCCGCGCCGCCGACACCATCTTCATGGCCTTGGTGATCTGCCGCGTGTTCTTTACGCTTCGAATTCTGCGTCGTAAATCGAGTACGTTCGCCATTCACATTCCAGTGGACAGCGGTCAGTGATCAGAGCCGCCGCCAGAATCAAATCTTGCTCTACCCCGTGGTCCCCATCCAATGATTGAAGTCTTCCGCGCTATTCCCCGTTGACCACTGATCACTGAGCCCTGAGCCCTGGAACCGGTTACGCCGTAACCGGTTCCCGCAGCTGCGCCTTGAAGTTCTCCTTGTACTCCTTCATCGCCGCGTGCAGTTGGTTCCGGATGTCATCGTCGATCTGCTTCTTCTGCGTCAACGCGTCCATCAACGCCGACTGCGCCGTCGCGAAATACTTGTGCAGGCCGTCTTCAAACGCGCGGATATCGGACACCTTCAGATCGTCGAGATACCCCTGCGTCCCCGCAAACAGCACCGTAACCTGCTGTTGCCACGTCAGCGGGTGGAACTGCGGCTGCTTCAGCAGCTCCGTCAGGCGCTGCCCGCGGTTCAGCTGCTTCTGCGTGAGCGGATCGAGATCGGAGCCGAACTGCGCGAACGCCGCCAGCTCGCGATACTGCGCCAGGTCCAGCTTCAGCGTCGAACCCACCGTCTTGGTCGCCTTGATCGCCGCCGAGAATCCCACGCGCGAGACCGAAAGTCCCACGTTCACCGCCGGACGCACGCCCGAGTTGAACAGGTCCGTCTCCAGAAAGATCTGGCCGTCCGTAATCGAAATAACATTCGTCGGGATATACGCCGACACGTCGCCCGCCTGCGTCTCGATCACCGGCAGCGCCGTCAGCGAACCGCCCCCGCGCTCCTTGCTCATCTTCGACGAACGCTCCAGCAGCCGCGAGTGCAGATAGAACACATCGCCCGGATACGCCTCGCGGCCCGGCGGACGCCGCAGAAGCAGCGAGATCTCCCGATACGCCATCGCGTGCTTCGACAAATCGTCGTACATCACCAGCGCGTGCTTGCCGTTGTCGCGGAAGTACTCGCCCATCGCCGTCGCCGCATAAGGCGCCAGGTACAGCATCGGCGCCGGCTCTGACGCCGAGGCCGCCACGATGATCGTGTGCCCCATCGCCCCCGCCTCGGTCAGCGTCTGCACCACCTGCGCAATCGACGAGCGCTTCTGCCCGATCGCGCAGTAAATGCACACCAGGTCGTTCTTGGCGTTGTTGATGATCGTGTCCAGCAGCACCGCCGTCTTGCCCGTCTGCCGGTCCCCGATGATCAACTCACGCTGTCCGCGGCCAATCGGAATCATCGCGTCGATCGCCTTCAACCCCGTCGCCATCGGCTCGCGCACGCCCTGCCGGTCGATGATCCCCGGCGCCAGCCGTTCCACCGGCAGCGTCTGCGTCGTCGCAATCGGACCCTTGTCGTCAATCGGCATGCCCAGCGCGTTCACCACGCGCCCGATCATCGCCTCGCCCACCGGCACCGACAGGATCTTCCCCGTCCGCTTGACCTCTTGGCCTTCCTTGAGCTCCGTGTACTCGCCCAGGATCACCGCGCCCACCTGGTCTTCCTCCAGCGAAAGCGCCAGCCCGGCCACGTTGTGCGGGAAGCTCAACAGCTCGCCGGCCATCACCTTGTCCAGCCCGTGCAGCCGCGCAATCCCGTCGCCCAGCGACGTGATCGTGCCGACCTCGTCGACCTGTACCTTCGAATCGTAGTTCGCGATCTGCTCGCGAAGAAGCTGCGTTATCTCGTCTGCCTTGATCTGCGCCATTCCAGTGAACAGGAATCAGTGATCAGGGTTCATTCCTCCGGCCGCATGCAGCCGAACCCTCTCAATTCACCGATCTCCTGCCTCCCTTTTTCCAAATCCAAAATTTGCTTCAACGTCCCGCGTCGCGCATCCGACCACTGACCACTGACCACTGACCACTGACCACTGACCACTGACCACTGTCTTCCTCAACCCGCCGCCAATTGCTCGCGCAGCCTCTCCAGCCGCCCGCGCACCGAGCCGTCGTACACGGTGGACCCGATCCGCACCACCGTCCCGCCCAAAATCGACTTGTCCAGCCGGAAGCTCGCTTCCACCCGCGCGCCCGCCAGCTGTCCCACGCCCGCCAGCAGCGCCTGCCGCTCCGCCTCGCTCAGCTCCCGCGCCGTGGTGATCTCCGCATGCCTGATTCCCTGCCGTTCCTGCAACTCCGTGCGGTACGCCTCCACCACCTCGCGCACATGCGCAATCCGGTCGTTCTTGATCAGCACCGCCAGCAGGTTCCTCGCCTGCTGCGCCAGACCCAGCTTGCGGTTCATCTTGTCCAGAATCGCAATCTTCTGCGCCGCCGCAATCCCCGGATTCTCAAACACCTCGCGCAGCTCCCGGCTCGCATCCCACGTGCCCAGGAAATCCCCAAGCTGCCGGTCGATGGCCGCCGTATCCAGCTTCGCCGCCGTCACCACATCGGCAAACGCGCGCGCGTAATGGGAGACAAATGCCGGCATCTAGTTCCGCCCTCCCTTCGCCGCTCCGTTGGCCGTCTCGCGCACAAAATCCTGAATCAGCGCCCGGTCCGTCTCCGGAGTCAGCGTCAGCTGCTGCGCCGCCTGCTCGATCGCCAGGTCCGCCGCAAAGTGCCGCAGCCCGCGCCGCGCCTGTGCCGCCGCCACCGCGATCTCCTGCTCGGCAGCCGCCACAATCCGCGCCCGCTCCTCTTCAATCGTGGCTTTGATGCGCGCCTCGTCCTGCTGGCTCTCCTGCTCCACCTGAGCCCGAATCTTCCCGATCTCTTCGTCCAGCCGCGACAGCTGCGCCTCCACCGCGCTCAGCCGCGCATTGGCGTCCGCCGTTGTCTTGCGCGCGTTCTCCAGATTCTGCCGCAGCGTCTCCGACCGCTTGCGAAACACCTTGGGCAAAAACCGCCCGATCGGAATCACAATCGCCAGCGCCACAATCGCAAAATTGATCCACTCGAACAGCCGCGCCGTCGTCTCCACGTCCAGGTGGAACATCCGCGCCAGCGCCTGCACCAGCTTCGTGTGCCGGTAGACGTTGTCCTCTTCCTGCTCTTCCTTCTTGATCTGCCCCGGCTGCGCCTGGCTCTCCGGAGAAGCCACCGGGTTCTTCGCCGACGGCGCCGAGGTCTCCGGCAGCGTCGCGCTCGGCTCCTGCGCCCGCACCAATACCGGCGACACCCCCGCCCCGGCCAGCACGCCCAGCAGGACACAACTCAGAACACGATTCCGCAACGTGCGATATTCAGGCTTCAACGGGTACCCCCGGCGGCCGCGGGCAGAATCGCTCGCACAACCCGGCTGGCCAGCTCCCCGGCAGACGCTTCAATGCTCTTCCTCGCTCCGGCCGCCTCCGCCTCCAGCGCCGCCTTGGCCTGGCTCACCTTCTCGCCGGCCGCCTTCCGCGCCGCATCCAGCGCCGCATCCCGCTCCGTCGTCCACTGCTTGATGCGCTGCTCCCGGATCTTGAACACGTCCGCGCGCGCCTGCCGCAGCCGCGTCGCATACTCCTGGGCGCGCTCCTCGGCGCGGGCAATCGCCTTGTGCGCCTCCTCGATCGCTCCCTCCGTCCGCGCATGCCGCTCCTTGAGCGTCCGCGATAGCGGTCCCTGCACCAGGAACTGGTACGCCAGCACCAGCACCACGAACAGCAAAAGCGTGGGAACCGCTCCCAAAAGCAGCGTCTCCACCGTCTCTACAATCGACGGCTGCGACGCAGCCGACCCTCCGTCGGCGGCGAACAGAAAAATCCCGAGTTGTTGAACCATCGATTCCATGCTGGTGTTGATTATTCTTTCAGGCGTTCAAGAGCACTGAGAATTTCTTGGATAGAACCCTTTTTTGTATCAGGCCAAACCCTGGACGGTCAACGCGCACAGCCCCCGTACAACCGCTTTGGACAGCGGCCTGTGATTGCCATCACGACCAGTCCGGCGGGGCCTTGTCAAACCATCAAATTCGGTGCAAAAACTGCTTGCTTTTCGCGCCAACCGGCCTAAACTAGAAATTACCACCTAGACCCGGTTCAGGGTCCAGCGGGCGGCCGGTTTCGGGAATCCCTTCCACTCCCGACTCCGGCCGTCCGCTTCTTAACTTCCAGCACAATCGCACTGGCTCCCCAACGCGTCCTACTTCAGCCGCGCCCCCAGAGGAACCTCCTCCAGGAATCCCGCCAGAACCGGCGCACCGTCCGGCAGCGAAGCCGCCAGCAACATCCCGTTCGACTCCAGGCCTCGCATCTTGCGCGGCGCCAGGTTGGCCACAATCACAATCTTCCGACCAATCAGCTTCTCCGGCTCGTAGTGCTGCGCAATCCCCGCCAGGATCTGCCGCTTCTCGTACCCCAAATCCACCTCCAGCCGCAACAGCTTGTCGGCCTTGGGGATACGCTCCGCCACCAGCACCTGCGCCACGCGCAGATCCACCTTGGCGAAATCGTCAATCGTAATAAACGCGGACAGCTCCGCAGCCGCACTTGCCGCCTGGGCAGATTCCGCCCCCTGTCCAGCCGGCTGCGGAGCGCCACTAGGGTTTGGCTTCGTCTCCTCCGTCGCCAAAGGCGCCCCCTTGGCCGCGGGCGATGGATTCGTCTTCACCCGCGCCGACGCCAGATCCTCCGGGACCTGGTGCACCTTGGCCGTATCCACAGGCTTCCGCGTGTCATGCGGAACCGCCGTCGTGGGCGTCAGGTTCTCGTTGTTCCCCGTCGAAGACCCCTTCGGGTCGCTCGTCGTCGGCGTCACACTCGTCGCCGCCGGAGCCTGGTCGGGCGCCTGCCCTTCCCCCCTGCCCGACGCCGCCTGCACCGCGCTCGCGTTGTTTTCGTTCTCCAGATTCTGCATACGTTCGATCGCGTCCTTCTCCGCGCGGGGAAATAACGGGGCCGGCTCCCCAAACCGCGTACCCGGCTTCAGACCGCCCCATGCAAGATCGGCGAGAAACGCCCCCTTTGCCGCCGCGGCCAAATCGCCCTGCCCCAATTGCTGCCACACTTTGGATGCCGAGGCCGGAAGAATGGGATAGACCAGCGCCGTAATCACCCGGATCGCCTCCGCCGCCGTCCCCAGCACCCGCGCCTGCAGCGCCCGGTGCTCCTCTTCCGATCGCTCCGCCGGCCGCTTCCACGGCGCATTCGCCGTCAGATACCCGTCCGTCTCCGCCACCAGCGTCCACAACCCCTTCAGCGCCTCGGCAAAGTTCAACTCCTCGAACAACGGCCCAAACTCCGCGATCGTCCGCTCCGCCGCCGCACGCAGCGCCCCTTCGGCCTCGGTCAACGCGCCCGCCTCCGGCACCACCCCGCCAAAGTACTTGTGCATCATGTTCACAACCCGGCTCACCAGGTTGCCGTACCCGTTCGCCAGATCGCCGTTGTA
This sequence comes from Acidobacteria bacterium AB60, assembly GCA_008682415.1. GTDB lineage: Bacteria > Acidobacteriota > Terriglobia > Terriglobales > Acidobacteriaceae > Telmatobacter. The sequence continues at coordinate 86,770 of VANK01000004.1, forward strand.
CCGCCGCACCAGCGCGTCGAAGCTGAAGCTTCCATCCTGTCCGAACGGGATCTCCCGCAGCAGGAAGTACCGCAATGCATCGGCCCCCAGCACCGTGTCCACCGTCTCCGCGCGCACAATGTTCCCCAGCGACTTCGACATCTTCGTGTCATCGAAGAGCAGCCACCCGTTGGCCTTCACGCTCTTCGGCGGCGCAATCCCCGCCGCCATCAGGAACGCCGGCCAGTACACGCAGTGGAACCGGCTGATCTCCTTCCCGATCAGGTGCATCTCCGCCGGCCAGAACTTCTGGAACTTCGTCTCGTCCTCCGACCCGTACCCCAGAGCCGTGATGTAATTGGCCAGCGCGTCCAGCCACACGTACACCACGTGCTTCTCATCGCCCGGCACCGGGATCCCCCACGAGAAACTCGTGCGGCTCACCGACAGGTCCTTCAGCCCCGCGCGCACAAACGACAAGACCTCTTTGCGCGTCGACTCCGGCTGCATGAACCCCGGATTCGCTTCGTAGAACTCCAGCAGCCGCCGCTCAAACGCCGAGAGCTTGAAGAAGTAGTTCTCCTCGCTCACCGTTTCAGTGATCCGTCCGCACGTGGGGCATGGCGCGCCGGGAGGCACATCCACCCACGCCTCGTCGCTCACGCAGTACTGGCCCGTGTAGATGCTCTTGTAGATGAACCCCCGGTCGCGCAGCGTCGCAAACAGCTTCTGCACGCCCCGCTTGTGCCGCTCCTCCGTCGTGCGGATGAAGTCGTCATACGTCAGCCCCAGCCGGTCCCACAACGCCCGGAACTCGCCCGAGATGTAGGTGGCAAACTCCATCGGCGTCCGCCCCGCCAGCTTCGCCGAGCGCTCGATCTTCTGCCCATGCTCATCCGTCCCCGTCAAAAACCACGTCTCGATCCCCAGCGCCCGCTTCCGCCGCGCGATCGCATCGCACACAATCGTCGAGTAGGCATGGCCCAGGTGCGGCCGCGCGTTCACGTAATAAATGGGCGTGGTCAGATAAAAGTGAGCGTTCTGCAAGTCGCGATCAGCCATTGGGTCCAAGGTTCAATCTTACGGCACCGCCATCAACGATCCCCCGCCTCACGTGCTCCTTAGGACCTCGGCCCTTGGCACTCGGCACCTTGTACTTGGTACTTGGCACTAAGCCGGGACATGGGATACCACGAACCCCACCCCATCCGTCTCCATTCCCGCACGACCAGGGGTGCCCCATGTCTCCCGTTGTTGGAGACATGGGATACCTCCACCCCTCCGTTCTCCGGTCTTTCAGCACTCAACCAAGCACGACCGCGGGTGCCCCATGTCTCCCGCAGTTGGAGACATGGGATACCACGAACCCAACCCAGCCATCTCCGTTCCCGCACGACCGAGGGTGCCCCATGTCTCCCGTTGTTGGAGACATGGGATACCTCCACCCTCCGCTCTCCGGTCTTTCAGCACTCAACCCAGCACGACCAGGGGTGCCCCATGTCTCCCGTTGTTGGAGACATGGGATACCACGAACCCCACCCCATCCGTCTCCGTTCCTGCACGACCGAGGGTGCCCCATGTCTCCCGCTGTTGGAGACATGGGATACCTCCACCCTCCGTTCTCCGGTCTTTCAGCACTCAACCAAGCACGACCGCGGGTGCCCCATGTCTCCCGGTGTTGGAGACATGGGATACCACGAACCCATCCCAGCCATCTCTACGTTCCCGCACGACGCTCGGCCTTTAGCCCTTGGCCCTCGGTACTTGGCCCTCGTCTCTCGACATGGGATACCACGAACCCCACCCCATCCGTCTCCATTCCCGCACGACCGCGGGTGCCCCATGTCTCCCGCTGTTGGAGACATGGGATACCACGAACCCCACCCCATCCATCTCCGTTCCCGCACGACCGCGGGTGCCCCATGTCTCCCGTTGTTGGAGACATGGGATACCACGAACCCATCCCAGCCATCTCTACGTTCCCGCACGACGCTCGGCCCTTAGCCCTTGGCCCTTGGTACTTGGCCCTCGTCTCTCGACAGGGGATATCACAAACCCACCCCAGCCCTTCGCCATTTTTACTGCATTTATAGTATTCAATTACCACGAAAATTTAGCGAAAATGTGATCCCAATCACCCAACAACATCTCCGGAACCCCCGCGCCCCAATCCGTTTCTCCACGACTTCGCTCCAAATTCTTGTCAAGCCTGTGCATGCCTGTGGAAAAATCCTGAAACGAGCCAACCCACACACATCGTGACACTTGCCCGCCAAAAATAAATGCACGAATTGTCCCCAAAGCTTGGGGGTTAATTCTTCGAATCTGTCACACTGTATCTAGATCAGAAAAGCGAAGCCCCTCCGGGCCGACCTCCGGAGGGGCTTCGCTTTTGGTTGGAAACAAAGGAGATGCATGACTGACCCGCGCCTTGCCAACGATCGCGGCCGCCGTGCCAATGCGTCCCCTCCCGGTGCCCGTTCGGGTGATTCAAATCACATTCGAAGGCAAAAACGCGCAAAGTCGCGCTAACCCGCTGACCCATCGCAGGTTATCCGTTTTTTATTTCGTGCGCGCCCGCTCACCGCGTTGGCGGTTTGTAGCCCTGCCAGACGTACTCCAGGGCTTCGGGGAAGGCCTGCTGGCGGGTGGCGCGGTCCACGTGGCCGGCGTTCCTGGCAAACACAAACTGGTAGTGGTAGCCCTTGTCCGCCAGCGCGCGGGCCAGGTTCTCGTTAGCCAGCACCCAGTCGTGCATCCCGTCGCGCATCACGTTGGGGTTGAAGAGGTCGAAATCGCCCACCTCCATCCAGATCCGGATGGGCTTGCGCGGGCTGTCGGGAATGAGGTGTTCGGGGAACTCCCAGGCCCCATGCGGCGTCTTGGGGTCGTAGGGCCACTGCTGGTTGATCCAGGTGCCCGACCACGCCAGCACGCGGTGGTAGAGGTCGTTGCCGTACCAGGCCATGATCAGCGCGCAGGCTGCGCCGGAGCTGCCGCCGGTGGCCATCCGGGCGTCGGGATCGCGGGTGAGCCGCACGTGCGCCTCCGCCTCCGCGCGCGGCAGCACCTCCTGCTCCACGAAGTCGGCGTAGCGGGGGGACATGGTGTCGTACTCCAGGCCGCGCTCGCTGCCCTGGGCGTCGCCGCCGCCGTTGGCGATCGAGACCACCACCATGGCAGGCAGGCGGTGCGCGGCGATCAGCGAATCGACCGCAGTGATCAGCAGCGGGTCGGGCCCGTCGGCGCCCACGATGAAGGGAGCGATAGCGCCCGGCTTGTAGTCGTTGGGGACGTAGACGGCTACTTTGCGCGTCCAGGGCGCCGGGTGGCTGGTGGTGACGATCAGTTTGGCCGGGTCGTTGGGATCGGGCGTCCCCAGGGGGCCCGGGTCGCGCATGATGCCGGGGTAGAACTTGCTCTCCGCCGAGTTCATGGTGAACTCGATCACCTTGCCGTGAGGGGTGGCGGGCGCGCCGGCCAGTTCAGGGGCGACAGGGTGGGTGGGTCCGATGATGAAGTTGCCGTCCGCATCCGGCGGAGGCAGCGTGCCGTCGGGAAGCTCCTTCGCCTGCACGTAGCCGGATGTATGCGGATCGCGGGTGGGCGGCGGCGGATACTTGGGCTTCGCGGGCGGCGCCTGCGGTGCGGCTGCCGGCGTTACCGGAGCTTGTGCGGGGGCCCAAGGCGTCAAGGCGAGGAGAGACAGCAGAAGGAGCGCGTGCGACGGCATGCAGCCATTGTGCCCCATCGGGACCACCCGACCGTGCCTGGTTGGGGTGCCTGCTATCCCATGTCTCCAACAACGGGAGACATGGGGCACCCCTGGTCGTGCGGGAACGCAGGTTGCTGGGGGGTTCGTGCTATCCCGCCCTAGGCGCAAAAAACGCGCCTAGAACGGGGCACCCCTGGTCGTGCGGGAACGGAGACGGCTGGGACGGGTTCGTGGTATCCCATGTCTCCAACAACGGGAGACATGGGGCACCCCTGGCCGTGCGGGAACGCAGGTTGCTGGGGGGGTTCGTGCTATCCCGCCCTAGGCGCAAAAGGCGCGCCTAGAACGGGGCACCCCTGGTCGTGGGAGAACGGAGACGGCTGGGGTGGGGTTCGAGGTATCCCGGGTCTCCAAACCAGGACCCTTTGACAGGCTCAGGGCAGGCTCTGGGGCACCCGGCATTCTCGCGAATGCGCTAAATCCTGCACAGGCCGGAGGCGATGTCAGCAGCGGCTTGCTCGAGGTGCTCGGGGCGGCCGAGGTCGCGCCAGTAGAAGGCGTCGGCCGCGAAGGCGCGGATGGACTCGCCGGCGGCCGCCAGGCGCAGGTAGGCGGGAATGATGGAGAAGACCCCTTCCTCGGTGAGAAGGTCGAAGATACGCGGGGAGAGGACGTGGATACCGTTGAAGGCCCGAGGATCCGGGTTCTCGACTGCGCGCACCATCTCCCGTTGGCCACCGGCAACGATGCGTCCGCAGAGCTCAGCGTTGGGATCGAAGAGCAGGGGGCGCGAGGTGGAGCGGTTTTGCGTGGCGAGGATGGCGAGCGCGTTCTGCTCGCGGTGAGCGCGGAGCATGGCGGAGAGATCGATGTCGGTGAGGACGTCGGTGTTGTGCAGGAGGAAGGGCTGCCCATCATCGAAGAACCAGGCCGCGTTCTTGAGGCCGCCGCCGGTATCGAGCAGAACGGGCTCGTAGGAGAGAGCCACGCGAAGGCCGAAGTCGCGGCTGCGGAGGAAGTCGGCCACGCGATCGGCGAAGTGGTGGGTGTTCACGATGACGTCGGTGACGCCGGCGGCGCGGAGGCGGGCCAGCGTGATCTCGAGGAGAGTGCGCCCGTTGAGTTCGACGAGGGCTTTGGGGCGGTCGTTGGTGAGGGAGCGGAGGCGGGTGCCGAGGCCGGCGGCCAGGACCATGGCTTTCATTTGAGCCTCGGGCTGTGCAGCGTTTGTACGTGCATATTGGCGAGACTCATTGGGCCTTTAGGGAGCGCGGATGGCAATTGTGGCCTGAGAGTGGGAATCCCCGTTTGCAGGGGCTAAGGCCCAGATTATTTTAATTGAGTCTTTGCGGCACGACTAAAAAGTCGTGCCCTGATTACAAAGCGCCGCTTGCGATACGAACATCCGGTATGGACATACCGTCTTTTTCATTCCGCGCAGTAGATCGGATTCACTTGTTGCGGTTAGAAGGTTTCTCCAGAAGATGCGAAATCGCAGGCGGAGATTTTTCCAAGGGAAGAGCAGGCGGTGAGAGGCCCCGAACGTGGCGCGGTGCGTGCGTGCAGAAGATTTGTGTCAGCCTGAACTGGAACCCTGCGATAGACGTATCGATTAGCCAAGGGCCTGATTTTGGTCGAAGGAGAGATCGTTGATCAACAAGAGATGGTTGTTGTTACTGCTGGTGTTCGCAGCGCCTGGTCAGTGGGGTATGGGGCAGACCGCTGAACATTCGGATGCCCTTTTCAACACGATCAAATCGCTCGATTCCAAGCTCTTCGAGGCTTACAACCACTGCAATCTAGAAGTGCTCGGCTCGATGGTCTCGGATGATCTTGAGTTCTATCACGACCAGACAGGTCTATCAGTCGGGAAAGCGCCATTCGTCGCAGCAATCAAACAGAACATTTGCGGAAAGGTGCAGCGGACGCTGATCGAGGACACACTCGAGGTTTACCCTCTCAACGGATATGGAGCTGTCGAAATCGGCATTCATCGATTTCATCACCCCAAGGAGCCGGACAACATCGGAGATGCCAAATTCGTGACGATCTGGCGGAACACCAACGGGGTTTGGACGGTCACGCGCGTGATCAGCTTCGAGCACAATATGGGACGACTGACGAAGTAGTTCTGTTCAGGCGGTCGCGCGGCGATGGGGATCCGGGCAAGAATTGGCTTTGATCGTCTGGAACCGATCGACTCGATCCGGGCCCCTTTCTTTTGCTCCTCACACGGTGCTGGTTACTTTCCCGACTGTTCTTCCTCTTCGCGCCGGAACGCGATCTGCTCGCGCAGTTCCTGGGTCCGCCGACGCACTGCCTCCGACTCCGCCCGCAGTTGTGCTGACGACGCCCGCAGCTCCGCCGACCTCTCAAGGGTCGCCCGCGTCATCGCAATCAGCCGCGACAGTTCTCGTAGCCACACATCCGGCTGAGTCAGCGCCGGAAACTCCAGCTCCACACCCCGTTGCAGGTAGGGGCGCTCCGTGGACCGAAACAATACCACCGGCGCAACCGACTTGCTGCGGACCAGGGCAATGGCACCCTCAGCCGCCCGGTCGGGCTCCTCGCTGATGCACACCACATCCGTCGTGCGCCCCTCGCGAAACCACGCGGCCAGCTCGTGCAGCGTCTCGCACTCGTCCACGGTATAGCCAGCAAAGCGCAAAACGCTGGCCCGGTGAAATGATCCATCTCCCACGTGTAGTACATGAGCAGCGGATGCCATCGCTCTACCTCGACTTGCCGAGTCTTGGAAAATGCAGGAAGAATGTACTACTTTCGTAGCCTATTCTGACCTCTATGTCCACCCCTTAGGTAACAGAGCAAAGAGCTGCGGGGCCAGCATAGTGCCGGCCGCACGGCCCAGCTCCACCGCGGGGGAGTGTCGGGTGATCTTGATGCGGAGGCTTGCCAGGTCCTGCTCTAACGGGAGAGATCGCTCTCGCGGAGGACGAACTCGGATGGCCTGTTCGTCGATGCAACTTGCCAGGGATCGATGCTGATGCGGGCGAGGGTCCGGTTGAACTTCGGCATTCGCTCGATTCACGCGGCGTTCGACGGGCTTGCCACCTCCAGATCTCGGCGGAGGCGCTGCGCGCGTGGCTCGTTCTTTTCGCTGCGTGTCTGGAATGGATGGATTACTGCGCGGCAACGGCTTCGCGCTGGGCCTGCTCCATCTTCTCGACTTCGATATGGCGGAGAACTACTTCAATGCCCTGGCTGCGGAGGTGGCGGGTGAGCTGCTCGGCCAGGAAGACGGAGCGGTGCTGGCCGCCGGTGCAGCCGAAGGAGACCATGAGGTCTTTGAAGCCGCGCTTCTGGTAGGCGGCCACGCTGGCCTCGACGAGCGCGATGGCGTTGGACAGGAACTGGTGCACGGAGGGCTGCTGGTTGAGGTAGTCGATGACCGGCGCGTCTTTGCCGGTGAGGGGCTTGAAGCGATCTTCGCGGCCGGGGTTGGGAAGGGCGCGCGCGTCGAAGACGAAGCCGCCGCCGTTGCCCGACTCGTCGATGGGCGGCTGGCGGTGGAAGGAGAAGCTGAAGACGCGAACGGTGAGGTTGTGGGCGGTGGAGGCCAGGGCGAGCAGCTTCTCTGAGGAGAGCATGGCCTGCAGCGCTTCAAGCAGTGCCGGCAACGCGATGGGCAGGGTGACGTGATGGGCCAGCCAGCGCAGGTTCTTGAGGGCGTAGGGGACGGAGAGAAGGAAGTGGGGCTTGCGCTCGTAGAAGCCGCGGAAGCCGTAGGCGCCGAGGGCCTGGAGGATGCGCACGTAGACGAAGGCGTAGTAGTGCTCCATGAAGGCTTCGCGCGTGATGGGCAGGTGGGTGGCGAGGGCTTCAAGGTAGCGATCGAGGAGCTCCTGGCGGAGGTCGGGGGGCAGGTCGGCCTTGCCGTCGTAGAGGAGCGAGGCGATGTCGTAGTGGAGGGCGCCTTTGCGGCCGCCCTGGTAGTCGACGAACCAGGGGTCGCCGTTGCGGAGCATGATGTTGCGCGACTGGAAGTCGCGGTAGAGGAAGAAGTCGCGGCGGGCGGTGAGGAGGAAGCGGGTGAGGCGGCCGAAGTCGTCTTCGAGGGCCTGCTCGTTGAAGGGAATGCCGGCGAGACGGAGGAAGTAGTACTTGAAGTAGTTGAGGTCCCAGCTGATGGACTGGCGGTCGAAGCTGGCGCGGGGGTAGCAGACCTTGTAGTTGAGGTCGCGGGCGGCCTCGACCTGGAAGCGGGGCAGGACGGTGACGACCTTGCGATAGGCCTCGACGACCGGGGACTCGATGGTGTCGCCGGCGCGGTGGGCGGAGAGGAAGTCGTAGAGGGTGGTATCGCCGAGGTCCTCTTCGAGATAGGCGCCGGCGGCGAGGTCTTCCGCATAGATCTCGGGAACGGGCAGGCCGTGGCGGCGGAAGTGGCGGGAGAACTCGAGGAAGGCGAGGTTCTCTTCGCGCACGGGGTAGACGATGCCGATGGCGGAGTGGGGGCCGGCGGCGAGGCGCACGATGGCGCGGCCGGATCCGCCGAGCTGGCCCTGGAGAGGCTTGACCTGGGCGGGCGGGGTGTGGAAGTGGCGCTCGAAGAGCTGTTGTAAGACGTCCATGCGTGTTTGCTGCTCTCTGAAACGATACGCAGGGAGGTGAAGGGGGCGCAAACGGGAGACGGAAAAGCGTGAATTTCGGAACGGGTTTGGGTAGACTGGCTGGACCGAGAGACAAGGGCGGAAAAGGCTAGAGGCGAGGGACGAGAGGCGAGGTTCGATAGTCTGCGCTCTCCCGGGCTCCCGAAGATGCCACCTTGCGCCGGGATCGGATTCAGGCGCTGTTTTTCGAGACAGGAGCGGGCAATGGTACGGCTGGGCGCGCATGGTTGGGAGCTGCATCCGGGGAGCCGGTGCGGGGGGTGCGAGCCGTATCCGGGGCTGCGGGACGGCGTGTTTGCGCGGGTGTTCGTGCAGGGATTCGCCAACGATGCGCTGGCGATGGGGGCGATCCGGGAGGTGCTGCGGGAGGCTTTGCCGCCGTGGACGATGATCCGCCTGTTCAGCGACGATGCGGTGGAGCTGCTGGGCGACCTGCTGGAGCGGGGCGTGTGGCACGTGCACGCGCCGGCGCCGCCGAAGGACAACGGCGGCGGGAAGTCGGAGACCGAGGAGCTGGATATTGCGGAGATGGTGCCGGCTGCGGCGCCGGCGGCGAGCGGGGCGGCGCCGCGGCCGGCTCCGCCGCCGGAAGATGGCTCGCTGCCGCGCAATGCGGATGAGGCGGCGATTGCCGCCTCGATGAAGACGGCGGCGGCGCTGGGGATTCCGTTCTGCGAAGAGTGCGCGAAGGCGGCGCTGCAGCGGGGGGCGGCGTGATGGCGGGGACGATATCGGTAGCAGAGCGCGAGGCGGTGGCGAAGGCGCTGTGGCCGCCGGACCGCTGGTCGTTCATGAAGACATGGGCGATTCTGGATGGCGCGCGCGACGAGCGGATTGCGCGGGCGGTGGAGCGGTCTTCGGCGGAGAAGTGCTGTTTGTACGCGGGCAGGATCTCGCCGCAGTTGCAGGAGGTGGCCCCGTACCTGGTGCGCTGCGAGCGGGGCGAAGAGCTCACCGAGCTTGTGCTGGAGCATGGGTGGGGGAATGCGTGGGGCGTGTTCTTTTCGTCGAGCGGATCGATGGACACGCTGCGCAAGCACTTCCGGAAGTTTCTGCGCGTGACGGATGAGGCGGGACGGAAGCTGTTGTTCCGGTTTTATGATCCGCGGGTGCTGCGGATTTATCTGCCGACGTGCAATCACGAGGAGCTGACGACGATCTTTTCGCCGCTGGAGCGGTTTGTGGTGGAGGCGGAGGAGGGGAAGGCGGCGATGGAGTATCGGTTTTCGGGGGTGCGGCTGAAGACGGCGCAAGTGGAGCTTAGGTATCAGACCTGATGGACACCCGGTTGGGGTTCGAAACGCAATGTTCACTACGTATGAGGCTACTGTGGAAGGATGGCGGCAAGATAGCCGTCCGATAGAGCCGCCGGCCCCAGTTTGATAGCTATCATTTTCAGTAGCTCATCGGCCCGTTGTTCCATGTTTCCCTGGGACTTAAATAGAGCTGCGGCATAAGCTCCAAGTGCAATCGATCGCAACATCGATGGATCAGTCGTCTTGGAGACGACGGAACGCATGGCTGCCCACAACCCTGCGTCACGGGAGGAGATGATCAGGTAGCTAACGACGGAAGACTCGTGGCCCTCCCTTGTGAGTTCCTCTTGCACCACTTCTGCGGAAACGAGTGATTCATCACTCAGCGTTCGAAATGCGGCGATTCTAACAATGGGGTTAGTATGCCGCAAGAGTTTGCGCAGTTCCGACTCACGCGATTCGGTTCCTTCGTCGGCGAACGCCGGATTGCCTTCCAGGAGCGCGAGAGCTGGCCCGATACTCTCCGCCCATTCATCGAAGATTAGGTGAGGATCACCAAATTGCTGGGGGCCCATGCCGTGTCCAGTCTGGAGGAAAACGATGACGCCACCCGAGGAAAATGGGGAGTAGATGTCTTCGGGTGAGATGGATCTTTTTTCCTCATCGACGGTTTCCATCCAGTTGTAGGAATGCACTGCGCCGGAACCGTGATTTGTGCTGGAGATGGCAGTCCAAGTACCTTGCTTCAACGTCGCCAGCCGGGAATTAGCCGGAATCTCGAGTTGGCCGGTCTGGCTGTGAATGGAGGCTCCAGGAATGGTTGTGGAGCCACTCTGGGGAGCAGGGTGGGTACGGGCTACTATCCACGGATGGGAAGATACGGCAAAGTCCAGGCGCGCAACATCGTGAACCGCACGCGCGTCGTGAGGGACTGCGGATTGTGGAGGCTGTGTCACGGGCGGAATATGTTGAGCATACATGTTTTCAGGCTTACCTCGGCTCGAGATGTTCTTACCGGCTAAATGTGACTGTATCGGCTCCCAACGGTCCCTGGGTTGAATTGGCGGGATCGTTCGTCTGCGTATTGGCCAGCGGCGACAAGACGGGCATTGTGGTGGGAGCACGATCGGCAGCATCGACCGTGGCGCGCTGAACCCCCGCTGTGAAGGCATCGACGGTGACATGCCATGCCCGTTCTCGCAAAACGGTGAATTCGTTGGTACTGGTGTCGAAGATGACACACCACGTCAAGAAGGAAGGGCCAAGCTTGACGCTTGCGGGGTGATAGGTGACGTTTCCCACGATCGTGCCAGTACCATCCTGGGCGGGAAGAACCAGATTTGCCGGCGCACCGGTACTGGGTGTGTCATAGGACGTAGCCTGTGCGGAACCGGAGCAGCCGGTCGGCGGCTGAAGGGAGTTCGCATCCAGCGTGTCCGCAACGCCGGGACGGTCATACAGAGGCTGAACCGAAGCGGCACTGTCGTTTCCTGTGGCGGGACGATTGATTTGCATGCGGATCATTTTTGGGACGGTGACCGTAGTTCCCGCTGCCACTCCAGCGTTCCAGGCAATGGAAGGAGTCTTCCAGATTCTTTCGCGCGTCGTGCCTGCCAACGCGTTTTGCATGATCCCTACGCGCAGGTTGGTTATTTGATTCGCGGTGCAATCGATGCCCGCTGGCCGAATATCCGCGGTAGCTGTGAAACTGACGGCATTGCCCCCGGAGGTCGTCAATTTGCCGCCAACGACTGAATATCTTCCCGGGGTTGCTATATCGATTTTTGCGTTGTCAAACCAGAACACGGTCATGGCTTTCGATGCCTTGAGCGCGCCGGTGGTGGAGTTGCAGTGTGCTTCGATCACGGCATCTCCGATCGCCACGCTTTTGCCCTCGCCTGCCACCTGAAACTCAACCCAAGAACCATCGGCCGGAATTGAAAGGGATTTCGTGGTATCTCCGGAATTGGGAAATCTCAATCTTCCATCTGGATTTGTGAGCAAGATGGTGCATGCGGGTCCACCGCCAGTGGAGCGGATTCTGCCTTTTACGACGGGCCTTCGTGATTGATAGTCGGTCCTAAGTTGAACGATGGCCTCTTTTGCAGCCGCGGTGTTATCGATCTGAATCTCCATCGAGGGACAGGGGGGCGTACAGGGCAGAACTGGGTCAGTTCCGCATTTTTCGGCGCCGCCATCACCGGCAGGGGGCTTATTGCTCGCACAGCCCGCAAGACACATTGCTTATCTGTCCTCAATTCCGAGATTTGCTAGAACTGCATCAAGGTACAGTTTTGCCTTCGCGTGGAGGCGTTCGGCCCGCTTCTCGGGATCAGCAATGGACGCTCGGAGCGTGTTGGAAATCCACGGATAAAGCGGATCCGACGCAAACCCCTGTCCGAGACTGAAGGCCAGCATGACAAAAAGTAGCTTCCCTTGTGGAGACCGTACTTCATGCTGGTCTGAGCACTGACCTGCTTTTAAAATGCTTCGTTGGAGCTCTTCGCGACCTACATACGCAACTTTCTCCGGATAGACTCGGGTAAGTAGAGAGAGGCCTGCCAACGCGTAGTCATCGCCTTGATTCGAAAGGTCACCCCACCGAATAGATCGCGCCCGGCTGAGAGCCTCCTTCTCGAATCCAAGACCCGGGCCGCCCACCACCTCGGAGTATTGACGGGCAAGGTGAAAAAGTTCCTCGGCGCGGTGCATCTCAGGGACAGCGGAGCGCCGAAGAACGACGCCAGCCCAGGAATAAGTCGCGTCGCTGTGGAAGTCGCTCCCGAACATCAGCATGAATTCGAGGAAAAGCCTAAGGGGTCCCTTGCATGAAAAGCCAAAATTGACGGCGTTTTTCAAACCATGCTGGATGGCTTGACGCATGCCGGCTTCACCCACGACCGCGAAGTGTCGAGGGTTGAACTGGCGAAGATGATGAATCATTTCCTCTTCAAACGGACGCCACGCGGCGGCCCGAAACGCTTCAATCTGGCTTTGCCGGACGAGCATAGCACCTGCAATGGTACACGCTAGCAATTTGCCGTCAACCGCGGCCGAGAAGAACCTAGTACTTACTACCAACTCGACTGGAAGATCTAACCGACGGCGTGAACGAGGATGGCGGTGATGTTGTCGTGGCCGCCGGCTTTTTTGGCGGCTTCGATTAATTTGGTGCAGCGGTCGGCGAGGGGGAGATCGGGGGCGGCGAGGTTCTGCTCAATCTGCTTGTCGGAGAGTTCGCGGCTGAGGCCGTCGGAGCAGAGCAGGAAGAGATCGCCGGGCTCGGCCTGGTGCTGGAAGAGGTCGGGGGTGACCTGGGTCTGGGTGCCGAGGGCGCGGGTAATCACGTTGCGCAGGGGGGAGCGGCGGGCTTCGGCGCGGGACATGCGGCCGATGCGGACCTGCTCGTCGACGAGGGAGTGGTCGAGGGTGAGCTGCTCGAGGCGTCCGGCGCGGAGGCGGTAACAGCGGCTGTCGCCGACGTTGACGATGGAGACGCGCGCGTCTTCCACGAGGACGGCGACGAGGGTGGTACCCATGCCGCTGAGCTTGGGGTTGCGCAGGGAGCGGGAGTAGATGGCGTGGTTGGCGGCGTCGACGGCCTGGTGGGCGACGGCGGCCAGGTCGGCGGCGCGATCGCGGGCGCAGAGCAGGCGGAGGAACTCGTCGACGGCGATGGAACTGGCGATCTCTCCGGCAGCGGCGCCGCCCATGCCATCGCAGACGACGTAGACGCCGTCTTCGACGGAGTATCCGAAGGCATCTTCGTTGGAGGGGCGCTTGCGGCCGCGGTCAGTGAGTGCGGCAGCGGCGTAACGCACGGTTACGGTCGACAATGGGTGACTCCCGCTGGACAGTGTACTAAAACGAGGGCTAAGGGCCGAGAGCCAAGGGCCTGGGTCAGCGGCCGGCCTGGGCGGTGCTGCTTTGGGGGAGCGGGGGCGGGGCGGGAAGATCGAAGAACTGGATGCCGCCTTCCATGAGGACGGCGACGCGGCGGGAGGAGGGGGAGATGGCGACGTTGCCGCCGGCGTCGAGGACGGGGCTGGCGGCAGCGCGGAGGACGACTTTACCGCTGGCGGCGTCGAGGACCTGCACGTCCTGGCCTTTGATGTCCTCGGTGCCGAGGGGGGCGGCGGCGTTGACGGAGTGAGTGGCCATAAGGGTCTCGCGGGCGACGCGGGAGCCATTGGGCGCGGAGACGAGGAGGGGCCAGACGGAGGGGCCGACGGAGGGGTCCTCCCAGAGGCGGTGGCCGGAGGTGGACATGGCGGAGAGGCGGGGCTCACCGGAGGGGCCGCAGGTGGTGACGAGGAATTCGGTGGGGGAGATGAAGTCGAGGAGGGGGGAGCAGACGGATTCGACCTTGCCGAGGATGGTGCTGCCGCCGGTGAAGTGGCGGAAGTTGAGGTCCCAGGCGGAGCCCCGGCCGCGCAGTGTTTCCACGTAGCCTTCGTCGTTGAGGGGCAGGTGGACGGCAGTGCGGATGTGGCTGACGAGCATGACCTTGGCGTCGCCGCGGCGGAGGATGCGGAGGACGAGGTCGGCCTGGTCGTCGGAAGGCTTCTGGTCGGTGTCGACAGCAGCAGCTGCGGTGGAGGGGCTGGCGACTTCGCCTTCTTTTGACTGCGCGGAGGGAGGCTCGCTGGAGCCGGTGACGAGGAACTGGCGGGTGGGATCGACTTCGACCCAGAGAACGTTGCCGGGGAAGCGCAGGAAGGGCTTGAGCTGGAGGGTAGCGTCGCCGAGGAGGAGCTGATTGCGATCGCGGACGAGGAACTGTCCGTGGTCGAGCATGTAGAGGTAGCGGGCGTGGTCGTGGACGGTCCAGATGGTCTCGGATTCGATGGCGCCGCTGGGCAGGCGGAGGACGATGGCGCGGATGCGGCGTTCGTCGTGGGAGTCGGCGGTGGAGGCGTCGCGATGGATGAGGGCGGGGACGCGGAAGGTGAAGAGCAGGTGATCTTCGTCGAGGAAGTCGAGGGTCACGAGGCTGTTGCGCATGCCCAGATAGAACTCGCCGGGAGGCGCAAAGCCAAGGGGCTCGGCGGGGATGGAGAAACTGGGAGGCAGGGTGGCGCGGACGCGGGGCGCCTCCGGCGGCTGCTCTTTCTTTTTAACGGCAAACGATGCGGGCGCAGCGATGCATGCCGCGAGAAGCCCGATGGCTGCCTGTCGCGCGAGGGACGACAAAAGAGGTGGCCGCATCATTGCCGGATATTGTCTCGCAAGTCGGTTAGATGTGGAAAGGCGGGGAATAGGGAATAGGGAATAGGGAATAGGGAATAGAAAAGCCGGGAGCGCGAGGGCACAAGGGGGCGCAGGGCGTGTGCGAGAGTTAAGGTACGGATGACGGAGACGGGGAAGATACCGGCGCGGACGCTGTGGCTGGGTTACGGGGCGTGCGCGCTTGCGGGCAGCCTGTGGGGCACGGGGTTTTACTTCGGGCGGCTGGCGCTCAACGAGATGAGCGTGGAGTACATGGTGCTCTACCGCTTCTTGTTTGCTTGCGTGGGAATGCTGCCCGTGATCCTGATGAATCGTGTGCGGCTGACGCCTGGAGAGATGCGCGTGCTGCTCATCTCGGCGGCGTTCGGGATCCCGATCCAGTTTCTGCTGCAATTTCACGGGTTAGCGCTTACGACGGTGAGTCATGCGGCTCTGATGGTGGGGTCGATGCCGGTTTTGCTGGCCGCGGCGGCGGCGATGTTCGCGGGCGAGCGGCTGGACTGGGTGGGGTGGGCGGCTCTGGCGGGATCGACGGCAGGCGCAGCGCTGATTGTGCTGGGCGGGCATCACGGGCAGGCCGCGTCTGGCGAACCTACATTGCGAGGCGACCTGCTGGTGCTGTGTTCGATGGTTACGGCGCTGGCATGGATTTTGCTGAACAAGAAGCTGATGAGGACGCACAGTCCGCCGGTGGTATCGGCCTATACCACTCTTTCGGGAACGGTGATGCTGGTCATCCTCATTCTGGGGCCGCTGGCGGTGAAGCCGTGGATTGCCAATGGCAGCGCGCCAATTCCGTTTTCCCACGTGAGCGCCACCGCCTGGACGGCGCTGGCGTTGAGCGGACTGGCGTGCACGGCGACTACGACGCTGCTATGGAATTGGGGCATTCATCACGTGCCGGCGTCGCGCGCAGGGGTGTTTCTGAATATCGAGCCGGCGCTGGGCTCCTATCTTGGCGTGCGTCTGCTGGGCGAGCACCTGGGGCCCTACGCGTGGATTGGCGGAGGGCTGATTGTGGCAGCCGCAGTGACATTGACGGTGCGAGGTCATGAAAGTGAGCCGAGCGTGATCTTCGAATAGAGGCGCGGGCGGGCGCAACGAATGCGGGCGCGCGGTGTTCGATGGAAGAGCGGGGATCGCAGTGACTGGCCGCGCGACACGAGGGCGGACGCGGCGATCGCCGATGGGACCATGGGCCTGCGCGTGTCATCTCGGCGTAACAATCGCGCATCTAAATGCGTCAGTATGGGCACGAACCGGTCGTTAGATATAGAGACCGGCCCATCAGCTCTTTGTATAGAGAAACCGGCGCGGAGCCGGCGTAGAGATTTATATGAGCTGGTGGGTATCTACGGTCTGATCCTCCTCGTGATCTGGACGCCACGGCCGTGGCAATGGCCGCTGTGGGGACTGGCCAGCATCTCTCTGATCGCAGTGATTGCCGTTTCGTATGAGGGCATGCGCCCCATGGGTCTGTGCACGCGCAACCTGGTGAGGTCGCTATGGGCGGTGGGACTGGCCATGATGGTGGCGCTCTTCGCGGTGGTGATCGCAATGCGCATGCACACGTTGCAACTGGCGAGTTCTCCGCGCTGGGCGCTGGAGCACTACGGCGTGTATGCGATCTGGGCGGGCGTGCAGCAGTTGATCCTGCAGTGCTTTTTTCTGTCGCGCTCGCTGCGGCTGCTGGGCAATGCGACCGCGGCAGCCGCGGTGTCGGCGGGACTGTTTGCGATTGCCCACCTGCCTAACCCGTTTCTGACGCTGGTGACGCTGTTTTGCGGACTGGCGTCGTGCCTGTTCTTCCTGCACTACAAAAATCTCTGGCCACTGGCCATGGCACATGCCATTTTGGGGATCGTGATCGCAATTACCATCCCGGGACCGCTGGATCATAACATGATGGTGGGCATCGGCTATGTGACGTGGGCAGAGCGCGACGTGCTGCCGCCGGTGGCGAATGTGCCACGAGCGCTGACGGCCAAGCCGTGAGACGAGGGACGAGGGCCAAGTACCAAGGGCCGAGAGGCGAGTTGCGAGGGTCTTAGCGCAGGAAGAGGGACCAGACGGCGTCGACGGTGGCATGAGTGACGGCGGAGGAGCCGACGCGGCGATCGCGGCGCCACGCGCGGCCATAGAAGATGCCGGCGATGGCGGCGAGAAGGACATAGCGCCAGTTAAAGAACGCGGTGCGCTTGTTGAAGTGGGAGAGGCCGAAGAGCGCGGATGCCAGGAGGAGCGCGCCCGCGCGGCCCATGCGCCGTTCGAAGAGGTTCTGCATCCATCCGCGAAAGAAGAGTTCTTCGGGCACGGCAATGAAGAAGAAGGTAAAGAGCCACGCGAGGGCGAAACGGCCCAGTAGTTGGCCGATGTGGGTATCAAGGGGATGTAGATGGAGGAAGCCCAGGGCCAGGCCGAGGGTCAGGGCGATGGGCAGGTAGAAGAGGAATTCGCGCAGGCCGGTGCGAAGATCGCGCAGACGAAGACGGAGATCGAAGCCTGTGCCGGCGATGGGATGGAGGGCGACGAAGGCGTAGATGCCGGCGTCGAGCAGGAGGATCTTGTTGAAGACGGCGAGGTGGGGCGGCCAGGCAGGCTCAAACCAGCGCAGATCGACAGAGAGGCCGAGGGCGGCGAGGATGAGGAGCTGCGGCCAGATGGTGCGGTCGTTGTCGGGCGCGAGATTCACGATGAAGGCAAGGGCCGGCGGCAAAAGCGTGTAGAGAGCGCACCAATACCAATGGAAATCGCCGACTGTCTGAGCGATGAGAAGGTAAGGGATGACGAGCAGAGCGGGCGCGGATAGTTGTGCCCAAGCCGGAAACCGTCGGGCATAGCCACTGACGTGATCGGGAAAAAATGCCGCAAGCAGGTAGGGAATAAGGGTCAGAAACCCGGCGAAGACGATGACTGGAAGAAAGATCGGCATCGCCTCTGCTAATCAGACCTCGAACGAGAGCTGCGGCGAGGCCCAGGGCGAGGGGGGCTTGGGCTCGGAGGCGAGGTCGTAGACGAGGCGCTCGAGGACGAGGCGCTTATCGGGCGGCGAGGAGCGGAGTTCCAGGTCGGCACGGGCCACCAGGCGGAGGGCGCGGGTGAGGTCGCGCCGGCTTTTATAGCGGCGCGCCTGGCGGATGAGGTCGTCGGCCGCGAAGGGCGGGATGCGGAAGCCCTGCCAGAGTGCCTGCCAGATGGCCCGCTGGTCGCGCACGTTTTTCTCCAGAATCACGAGCATCTGGCGGAAGGTGCGGGCGAGCATGTAGAGATGGCCGATGGCGGCGTCCTCGCCGGCGTCGCTGGAGTTGAGCAGGCCGTGCAGGAGCGCCAGGGCGCGAGCCGTGTTGCGGGCGCTGATGGCATCGGTGAGCTCGTAGAGCGACCGCTGCTTGGCGCCGAGCACCATGGTCTCCACATCGCCCAGAGTGATCTTGCCTCGCCCGAGGATGTAGAGGAGGAGCTTCTCGACCTCGGAGGCGATCATCATCATATCCGCGCCGAGGCTGTCGACGAGCTCACGGGCGGCGTCGGGCTCAAAGCGGCTGCCTGCTTCCTGGGCCGTGGAGACTACCCAGCGCATGGCATCCTCTTCACTGACGCGGGCCAGCTCCACCATGCCGCAATGCTCTCCCAGCGTCTCGTTGAGGCGCTCGAAGCGGCTCTTGTCTTCCATCTCCATGCGGCGAGGGTCGGTGGGGATGCGAAGGAAGTCGGCGATGAAGACAAGGAGGGCCTGCGGATTGGGGGAGCGGAAGTAGCGGTCGAGGGCGGCGAACTCATCTTTTTTGGCGCCGCGGGTGTAGAGCTGGCGCACATTGCGGACGAAGACGACCTGGAACGGCGCCATCAGCGAGGGCGTCTGGGCGCGGTCTAGCACCTCAAAGATAGTGGCGGAGCTGAGATCGAGATCGGAGAGGCAGAAGTCGCGGAGATCGTCGGGCACAAAGGCCTGAAGAACGGCGCTGCGGCAGCGTTCGAGCAGAAAGAGCTCGTCGCCGGCGAGGACGTACCCGGGCTTGAGCTTGGCCGGGCTGGCAGCGCCTGCTTTGATCTCGTCGACAAAGCGGCCGACGGCGCTGAAACCGGCGCCCCATCGCGAAGCGCTCAACGGACCCGCCCCTGGATTGAGGATGTGCGCTGCACTGCTGACCAGAATAGCATCGGCCGGGCCGTGAAGGGCGTTGCGATCCCAGGGCGTGCCGCGGGGCTTTAGATTAGTTCCGAGTAGGCGATCACTCGGGAACGATGTGGTTTCCGTCAAATGCTGCGCGGGTGGTTTGTCGCCCAAACGGAAGTGAGGCCCAAACAACTGCAGGTCCTTCGACTGCGTTGATCGCGTGCGTTCGTGCCCTGTTACGGGACGGTGAGCAGCTTTCGTGGTTCAGATGAAGACCGGGAGAACGCAGGGATGAGGTATCCCATGTCTCCAACACCAGGAGACATGGGGCACCCCTGGTCGTGGCTGGTTTAGTGCGCAAAAGACCGGGAGAACGCAGGGATGAGGTATCCCATGTCTCCAACGCCGGGAGACATGGGGCACCCCTGGTCGTGGCTGGTTTAGTGCGCAAAAAACCGGGAGAACGCAGGGATGAGGTATCCCATGTCTCCAACGCCGGGAGACATGGGGCACCCTCGGTCGTGGCTGGTTTAGTGCGCAAAAGACCGGGAGAATGCAGGGATGAGGTGCCCCATGTCTCCAACACCAGGAGACATGGGGCACCCCTGGTCGTGCCTGGTTTGGTGCGCAAAAGACCGGGAGAACGCAGGGATGAGGGATCCCATGTCTCCAACACCAGGAGACATGGGGCACCCCTGGTCGTGCCTGGTTTGGTGCGCAAAAGACCGGGAGAACGCAGGGATGAGGGATCCCATGTCTCCAACACCAGGAGACATGGGGCACCCCTGGTCGTGCCTGGTTTGGTGCGCAAAAGACCGGGAGAACGCAGGGATGAGGGATCCCATGTCTCCAACACCAGGAGACATGGGGCACCCCTGGTCGTGGCTGGTTTAGTGCGCAAAAAACCGGGAGAACGCAGGGATGAGGGATCCCATGTCTCCAACACCAGGAGACATGGGGCACCCCTGGTCGTGGCTGGTTTAGTGCGCAAAAAACCGGGAGAACGCAGGGATGAGGTATCCCATGTCTCCAACACCAGCAGACATGGGGCACCCCTGGTCGTGGCTGGTTTAGTGCGCAAAAAACCGGGAGAACGCAGGGATGAGGGATCCCATGTCTCCAACACCAGGAGACATGGGGCACCCCTGGTCGTGCCTGGTTCCCATGTCTCCAACGCCGGGGAGACATGGGGGCCCTCGGTCGTGCCTGGTTTAGTGCCTAAAAACTGGGAAAACGCAGCATCAACTAGGGCTTTCCTTCAGAGGCTTTCGAGGAGGTCGGCGACGAGCTGGCGCGCGAATTCGCGCGAGAGGCGTTCTTCGGCCGCGGGGCTTTCATCGAGGAAGGTGGGCAGGTTGGTGGTGGACTGATATTGCTGGCGGAAGACGTAGTTCTTGTTTTCGTAGAGGACGCGGCCGTCGTGCCCCGTCAAGGTGACGGAGACCACGATGGTGATGAGGTAGCTGGAGGACTGCTGAGTGTTGGTGTTGTAGGTGAGGGGCGCGACGGTCTGCTGGAGGATGGCGCCGTGCAGCACGGCGTCGGATTCGCCAGTGGTGACGGGGGTGACGCGCAGGCGAGTGCGGGCGGCGAACTCGCGGATGACCGCTTCGGTCATGACGGTCTCGGTGTGATAGGCCTCGGTGCGCGTGGAGAAGACGGGAATGGAGAGGGTGCGCACATCGGGGGGCAGGTGCGCGGCCGAGCCAAGGGTGTGGTAGCCGCACCCGGAGAGGGCCAGCAGCAGGACCGCACACAGGCCGTGGAGAGAGGGGCGCATGGGTTCATGGTAGCGGAGCGGCGGGATTCGCAGCGGGGCAGGTCACATGGATTTGCGGAAGTGGTAGCAGCGGTCGACGATCTCGAAGCCGAGGGCGCGGTGGGCGGCGAGGGATTGCTGATTGTCGATGAGGGCGTCGGAGGCCATCTCGCGGCAGCCGTGGGATCGGGCCCAGTCTTCGGCGGCGCGGAGGAGGGCGCGGCCGATGCCGTGATGGCGCAGATCTTCGCGCACCCACCAGCCCTCGACGTAGCCCACGGGGCGGGCGGCATCGCATCCGTCGGCGTGGGAGCGCAGACCGACGTCGAGGAAGCCGACGAGGACGCCGCCGAACTGCTCGGCGACGAAGGTGGCGGCGGGGAGGGTGCCGCTCATGCCGGTGGCGATGAGCTGATCGAACTCGCGGAGGTGTTCTTCGAGGGGAGCGTCGGGCCAGAGCGCGGCGCGCATGGCGGCGACCTGGAGGCGGTCGGCTGCGGAAGCCAGCCAGATTTTGATGGTCGACTCCATGCAAGCTCCGCGGGAGAGAAGCCGGTCAGATCCAGGCCGTGGCGAGCATTCCGATCCCCACGGGGGAGAGTTTGAGGCCGTCGGCGCGATTGTGGAAGTAAAGGGCATTGAGGGCCTCGTGATCGGCCTGCTCGATGCGGTGAAAACCACGGTTGCGAAGCTCAGTATCCACCTGCTGGGGCGTAAAGAAAAGCTGAAAGGGCTCGCCGGCGGCGGCGACGCGGGCGGCGAGGCGGTCGAAGATGGCGCGGCGCGGAGGGGAGAGCGAATCGGGGAGGAAGCCGTAGTCGAAGGTGAGGCCGGAGCCCGGGGGGAGTTTGGCGACGGTGGCGAGGGTGGCGCGGAATGCGTCGAGGGTGAGGTAGGGCACGACGCCCAGCCAACTGAAGTAGGCGGGCGCGGCGAAGTCCACGCCGGATTCGCGGAGGCTTTCGGCGAGGGTCTTGTGCTCGAAGTCGAGAGGGGCGAAGGTGAGGTTGGTCGGGATCGGGATCTGCGCGTCGGCGAGGAGGGAGCGCTTCCACTGCTGGGTGGCGGGGAAGTCGACCTCGAAGACGCTGAGGTGGGGAGAGGGGTTGCGGTAGGCGAAGGTGTCGAGGCCGGCGCCGAGGATGATGTATTGATGGACGCCGGCGGCGATGGCCTGGGCGAGGTGGTCTTCGGCGAAGCGGCTGCGCACGGCCATAAAGGCGCGGAAGTCACGGCCGACGGGGTGCATGGCGCGTTCGAGGTCATTCTCGTGGCCGGGGCCGATGAGGCGGAGGGCGATGGGGTCGTCGAGCACCGGGGGCGGATCGGCGATGCGATGGGCGGCACGGCGGATGGCGACGCGGAGCGCGGTTCGACTGGGTTTGCCTGCCTGCATCTTATGGGCAGTGTACGGCGGAGGGGCGAAGTGACGCTTAGGATGGAGGCATGAGCTGGATTGGTTGGGCGCTGCTTTCGGCGCTGTTTGCGGCAGCCACCGCGCTGCTGGCGAAGGTGGGCGTGGCGCACGTGGACTCGAACCTGGCGACGGCGGTGCGGACCAGCGTGGTGGTGGTGTTTGCGTGGGGCATCGCGCTGGCGCTGGGGAAGCACGGGGAACTGCGGGCGCTGGACCGGCGCACGGTGCTGTTTCTGACGCTGTCAGGGCTGGCGACGGGGCTGAGCTGGCTGTGCTACTTCCGGGCACTGCAACTGGGGCCGGCGTCGCGGGTGGCTCCGCTGGATAAAATGAGCGTTCCGCTGGTGATGCTGTTTGCGTGGCTGCTGCTGGGCGAGAAGCTGACGGGCGCGGCGGTGCTGGGCGGGGTGCTGATTACGGCTGGTGCGGTAGTGATGGTGCTGGGGTAGGCCTTGAACGACGAACAGAGGGTGATTGAAGGCGATGCGCCGAGGGGGCCGGTGCGGCGGATTGTGCTCACGGGCTTCATGGGCTCGGGCAAGAGCACGGTGGGGCCGCTGGTGGCGCGGAAGCTGGGGTGGCGCTTTGTGGATGTGGACGACGTGATCGAGGCGGAGGCGGGCATGGCGATCGGGGCGATCTTCGCGGAACGGGGCGAGGCGTCGTTCCGGGAACATGAACGGGCGACGATTGCGCGGCTTGCGGCTGAGGATGGGCTGGTGCTGTCGCTGGGGGGCGGAGCGATCGAGAATCCCACAACGCGGGAACTGCTGCGGGAGGGTGCGGGCACACTGCTGGTTCACCTGGAGGTGAGCCTGGCGACGACGCTGGAGCGGTGCCGCGGGTCGGAGGGAACGCGCCCGGTGCTGGCGGACGCGGCGAACCTGGCGGCGCGGTATGAACGGCGCTTGCCTCTTTATCGCACGGCGCACGTGTCGATTGCGGTGGACGCGCTGTCTCCGCGAAAGGTAGCCGAAGCCGTGGTGAGGGCCGCGGGGCTTTGACCCGCATCAAACGCGATATCATGAAGGAAGGGCCCGAGGTTCACCGAGCCTCCGCACATTCCCCCCGAGGATTTTCTTTCGCCAGAATGGCGCCGCAGACCGCAATCCCGATACGAATGACACCGCCACCGGAGGTTCCCGCGCCGCATACGCTTGCGGTGCCGGAGCCGGGACGCACGGCGCAGCTCATTGCGGATTTCCGCGAGCTGTTCAAGGTGCGGGTGACGGGGATGGTGGTGATCACAGGGTGGGCCGGCTTTTACCTGGGATCGATGCAGTCGGGGATTTCGACGATGCAGCGGGGTCTGCTGGACACGCTGGTGGGTATCGGGATGATCTCCGCGGGATCGAGCGCGCTGAACCAGGCGCTGGAGCGGAAGAGCGATGGGCGCATGAAGCGCACTGCCGACCGTCCGCTGGCGACGGGGCGATTCTCCCTCGGGTTTGGGATTCTGGCGGGGCTGGGCGCGCTGGCGCTGGGCGGCGGGTGGCTGATGCTGCACACCAACGCTCTGACAGTGGCGCTGGCGATGCTGACGGCGTTCACCTATGTGGCGGTGTACACGCCGCTGAAGCGGGTGACCACGCTGGCGACTTTTATTGGGGCGTTTCCCGGGGCGATGGGACCGCTGCTGGGCTGGACCGCGGCGCGGGGCCAGATTGAATGGCCGGCGGTGGCGCTGTTCGCGATTCTTTTTGTATGGCAGTTTCCGCATTTCATGGCAATCGCGTGGCTGTATCGCGAGGAGTACGGCAAGGCGGGAATACGCATGCTGCCGGTGGTGCAGCCGGATGGCTGGTCGACGGTGGTAGAGGCGCTGTTCTACGCGGTGGTGATGATTCCGGTAAGCCTTGCGCCGTGGAAGCTGGGAATGACCGGGGTGACGTACGCGGTGCTGGCGGCGGCGCTGGGCATCTTCTACCTGGCATACACGATCCGGTTTGCAGGAATCCTGCGAACGCGGAACCAGGAGCGAAGCCGGTCGTTGGCGCGCGATCTGCTGAAGGTGAGCGTGATTTACCTGCCGCTGCTGATGACCACGCTAATGCTGTGCGCGATCGCGAAGCATTGAGGACGAGATGACCACCGCCGCCCGCACATCAGCGCCCGTGTCGAACACACGGCCGGCGATCGCCGGGATTCTGGCGATCAGCGTAGCCGCTTCCTTGTTTCTGTTCTGGCTGATTTATGTGCATCCGGCATCGGACGCTGGCAGCACGCGGTATGCGTTTCTGCCAGCCCTGAACGCGGTTCTGAACGGATTGAGCGCGACGGCGCTGCTGATCGGGTTCACGTTCATCCGGGCGCGGCGCATCGCGGCACACCGGGCGTCGATGATCACGGCATTCGTCTTCTCGACGCTGTTCCTGGTGGGTTACATTGCGCACCACGCTCTGCATGGGGATGTCCGGTACCCGGCGCACGGCGATTTCCGCACGTTCTACCTGTCGCTGCTGGCCAGCCACATTGTGCTGGCGACGCTGACGCTGCCGCTGGTGCTGGTGACATTTTTCTTTTCCCTCACGGGAAGATTTCCGCAGCACCGGAAAATCGCGCGGTGGACGTTTCCGCTGTGGCTATACGTTTCAGTGACCGGGGTGATCACGTACGTGATGCTGCATCTGGCGCTGAGCCGGGGATGATTGTGCACGAGGGGAAGCCAAGGGTGGTGAAGGCGCCGCCCACCAGCGACGGGACTGTGGAGTTGCTGCGCGGCGGCGGCTTCATGGTGGGCGCGGGACTGCTGGCGGGGACTCTGCTGCTGACCGTGCTAGGCGGAGTGACTCACACCGGAGCGACCACCAACGGAGGCTGGCTGGCGCTGATCATTGCGCTGATGTGCCTGCCGTTCGGAGGGCTTCTGCTGGCGCTGGGCGTGGCCAAGTGGCTGCGGAACCGGCGGCTGCAACGCTAGCCCTGAGCGGCCAATACCGATCACTCGACCAGGTCAGCCTCCTGCGGTCCCAGAACGACCTCCCTTTCGTAGGCGTGGTGGGTGATGAGCCCTTTCCCGGGATGGGTGATGGGGATCTTCTTCTCTTCACCGGTGGTGTTCACGTAGAGGGTGCGGCCGTCGATGGTTCGGGCGAAGACTCCTTCGGGCGTTGAAGGGCCGGGCGGAATGCCGGCGGCCTGCAAGACATAGCTCAGCACCGGGCCGATCGCCGAGACGCTGGACTCCGTGGCGAGGTAGTACGCCCTGCCCTTGCCAAAGTTATTGACGGTGACCGCGGGGAGATTGCCGGGCAGATTGGTGAAGCGCGCGAGGACGGAGGCAGTGGAGGGCTCCAGCACCTCGTAGCGATGGGCTCTGGTTTCGACGGAGCGGCCGTCGAGTTCGAAGTTGAGCGAGCCGACATCGTAGAAGGCGTTGGTTTTGAGGCCGAAGACATCGCTCAACCGGCCGGGCAGAGGGGTATCAAACCAGAGCGCATGTTCGTCGACTTTGGCGGAGTAGGCCGTCATGAGGACACTGCCGCCATTGCTGACGTAGTTGCGGAGGTTGCGGGCGCTGTCTTCATCCATGACGTAGTCGGCGGGCACGACGACCAGTTTGTAGCGAGACAGGTCTTCGTGGCCGATGTTGATGATGGCGGTGTCAAGGTTGGCGCGGAAGAGAGGCTCGAAGGCATTCTGCACCTGCTCGGCATAGTTGGTTTTGAAGTATTGGAGCGTGGTGTTGGAGGGACCGTTGGGGTGGGAGGCGAGAGCCGACGCGAAGGAGTAGGCGATTGCGACGGGAGGTTGGGTGTAGCGCGGGAAGCCGTAGTGCTGAAGGTCCCGGAACTCCGTGGCGATGCGCGCGAACTCGTCGACCTTCCATGAGGGGGTGCCGTCATGATCGAGCAGCCCGAAGAGCCCCTGTTCTTCGCCGCCGCGATGGCTGTTGAAGGTCCAGGCAAGGATGCCCTGGGTTCCCATCATGAGGCCGAGGTAGGCGTACATCCGGCTGCGGCCGGGCGTGCCGTAGAAGCCGCCTCCTCCCGCGGTGAACTCGTTGAACCAGATCGGCGTGGGCAGCGCGCCCTTGATCATGAGCGCGCCGAAGGCGCCGCCGATGGGTTCGCCGGGATAGAAGCCCTCGGCGCCGAAGGAGGCATAGGACCGGTAGCTGCTGAGGTAGTCGAAGCCGCGGCGCGAGGCGTTGTCCCAGAGGTTGGAGATGGAGGGAAGTTCGGGCATGTCGCGGCTGCGAATCGCGTCGAGTTCTTCCAGGCGGGCGATGCTCACGTCAGACCAGTAGCGGTGCAGATCGAGAAATCGTTCCGCGGGCCCTGGTCCGTCGGCGAGCGGCAGGTCGACGTCTTCAAAGCGGTTGAGGCGGCGCGACCACCGCTGCGCGGCCCATGCCTTGTTGAGTTCCTCGACGGTTCCGTACTTCTTCCGCAGCCAGGCAATGAATCGCTGGCGATCGGCTTCCGAGTAGGAAATGAATCCGTTGCCGATTTCATTGTTGTAGCCGATGGCGATGACGGCGGGGTGATGCGCGTAGCGCTTCATCATGGTGTCGGCCAGGATTCCGAGTTCGCGAACGTAGTCGGGATCGCTGATGTCATCCATGTATCGCTCAGCGGGCGGGAGCCGCGTTCCGTTCTGCGCGACGATGTCGACCCCGGGATATTGCCGGTGCAGCCAGATGGGCGCAGGCGAGCCGGGGATGTCGAGGATCACGCGGATTCCGGCCGCGTGCATCTTATCCATGACCTTGTCAAACCACTCGAAGGTGAACTGACCCTGCGCGGGTTCGAAGGAGTCCCATGACAGATCGCCCATGCGCACGACGTTGAACCCGGCGTGCGCCATGATGGCGATGTCGCGGTCAATCTCTTCCGGAGAGCGATCGATGGGCTGGTAACAGGCGCCGACAAAGAGCTGGCCGGGACCGGGCCAGCTGGGATGAGGAGTTGCCTCTTGCGCCCAGCATGAAGAGACGCTCAGCAGCGCGAAGACAAAAGCCCTAACCAACGATCGTGACAATGCGGTCAACCTTTCCGATGAGCGGCCGACGACGAACTTTCTTCATTGCAGAGAGGTGCCCGGACGCGAAAAATGACTCCTCTGATTTTGCCAGAAAGGCCCGGATGAGCGCTGTGTCTATTTGCGCGTCAGGCGCACGAGGACGATGTCATTGCTGTTCATGGGCAACATCTAGTGCAATGGCGGGCCCCTGCTCGATCACTTCGACATCTTCAAAGAAGCAGGCAGTCTGAAGGCCGTGACCAAGACCTTCTGTCACCTGAAGCCTTCCACCGAGGGCAAGCTCGATCTGACGTTCGAACGGGTCAAGAACTTCGCAACGATATATGCCATTGAAGTGATCGACGAGTCGGAGTGATTGCGGGATACGAACGCCAGCGCTTGCCAGCGGTCCGGCAGGACTCGCGCACGGCCGATTGATTATCCGCGCGACCGTCCTGCCGGCGAATCGACGCCGCCGGTGATGGTTCTCGAGGCGCCCAGATCGGACTGAATGAAGCGATAGGCAGTCGGTTGCTGGGTCACGACCGGAATCGCATCCGTCTTCATGTCTTCTTTATCGAAGAATTCGCTCTTGAAGATAGAAAGCCAGCTTAAGACCACCACGATGGAACAGCCAGCGAGTCCGGTGAAGAACAAGACCTCGATCAAACGAATACAAATGGATCCCAACCTCTCCATTGCGACGTCATCCTCCGGATCAGGCTTGCATTGACGAATGGGAGCGGGCGGCACTGCGGGGAATGCGGTGCGACCCGTATGGAGACTAGGTCAGATGCGAGGGAGGAACAAGATATACGAAGGTATACTTGTCCTCTCTCCGACGCCCTTCTAGAGTGCAAATAACCCGGAGCAAGCCGACTCCATCAGAGCACCGGGGTGGTCCTGATTGTTTCCGCGTGCATCGTCATCCGATGCACCGAGGTGGACCGCTGGGTACTTGAGCAGAGCCATGCTCACACACCGCTAACGCACCAGAAAAATGAACCGGAGGAGCTACACGATGAAGTCAATTGTGCGGCGGAGGGATTCCCTATCCTTCGCAGAGAAGCTATCGCGACTTGCGACACGTTTGCGCGATCCCCAGTGGCGGCGCTACGGCGCAACAATCTTGGCCGGCAAGGTGGCCGGCGTGGGCGCAACGCTGGCCATCATGGCCGGCGTGACAGGATTGCTGTTTGCGAAGGTGTATGCCGCCGACGCACCGGCCCTGAAGGCGGCCGATGTGGTGAACCCCATCAACACGGCGTGGACACTGATCGCGGCGTTTCTCGTTTTTGGCATGCAGGTGGGTTTCACGATGCTGGAAGCGGGTTTCTGCCGGTCACGCGAGACCGTGAACGTACTGATGGAGTGCATCGTCGACACGTGTCTTTGCGGGATTTTGTTTTACGCGATCGGCTTTGCGTTCATGTTCAGCCACGGGAATGGCTTCATCGGATATCACTGGTTCTTCCTGCAGGGAGCTCCGGAGACGTATGAGTCCACCGGCGTGGCGTTCCTGGCAGTGTGGATCTTCCAGTTCGCGTTTGCGGACACCTGCTCGACGATTACCTCCGGGGCAATGATCGGCCGCACGGGATTCATCGGCGATCTTTTGTACTCGGTGGGCGTCTCGGGCTTTATCTATCCGATCATCGGCCACTGGGCGTGGGGACCGGACGGCTTCCTCGCCACGATGGGAGCAGCGGGATACTTCCTTCCGTCGCTGGGTCAGAGCTTCCATGACTTCGCCGGGTCTACGGTAGTGCATACCATCGGCGGATTCATCGCGCTGGCGGGTTCCATCATCCTTGGACCGCGCTTGGGACGCAAGTTCAAGCGCGATGGCGGCGCGCCCATGTTGCCGCACGATTTGACGATCGCCGCTGCCGGCGGTCTGATCCTGTGGTTCGGCTGGTACGGCTTCAATCCGGGGTCGACGCTCTCCGCCATGGATATCGCCGGAATCGGACGGGTGTCTGCGAATACGACGCTGGCTGCCTGCGCCGCAGGATTGACGGCCATGATGTATGCCTATTTCCTGACGAAGAAGTGGGATGTCGGCTTCACCGTCAACGGCTTCCTTGCGGGTTTGGTGGCGATCACCTGCCCCTGCTACTGGGTGAGCCCGACGGGCGCCATTCTCCTGGGCGGTATCGCTGGCGTGGTGGTCTGCCTGGGTGTGGAGTTGCTGGAGTGGCTCCGTATTGACGACCCGATCGGAGCTGTTCCGGTGCACGGTATTTGCGGCATCTGGGGCACCTTGTCGCTCGGCCTGTTTGCCTGCGGCAAGTACGGTGCGACTGGACCGACCGGACCGGACAACTCGGCTCCCCTAGCGGGTTTGTTCTACGGGGGCGGATTCACTCTTTTGAAGGCGCAGTTTATCGGCAGTGCGATCATCACCGTTTCCACGTTCGTCGTCGCGCTGGCGCTGATGTACGTGGTGAACCTCACGGGCACACTGCGCGTGTCGGAAGAAGGGGAGCTGTACGGCCTCGATCTTCACGAGCACGGCATCTCTGCGTATCCCGAGTACGTCATTTCCTCTTTGGCAGCTCCAGCTGGGATGCCGAAGGATCTGACTGTGCCCGCGCCTGCGTATGAGGCCAGGGTGCTTCGAACCGCGCCCGGACAAGACTGATTACGCCGGAAAGAGGAGCTCATGACAAAGATCGAAGCGATCGTGCGGCCGAATAAATTCGAATCGGTCAAGGAAGCTCTCACTCAACTGGGAATCGATGGCATGACCGTGTCCGAAGTACGTGGGCACGGTCGCCAGAAAGGCCACACGGAGGTATTTCGTGGACGCGAGTACGGTGTTGATCTTCTTCCCAAGATCAAGATCGAGGTCGTTCTCCATGAAGACCTTGTAGACCGGGCCATGGAGGCGATTCAGGGCGCGGCCTACACCGGGAAGATCGGTGACGGCAAGATCTTCCTGTACCGGGTGGAAGGAGCGCTTCGCATTCGCAGTCAAGAGCGCGACGTTGCCGCCCTTTGAGAACCTCACGGTGAAATAGCAGGCGGATGTCCGGGTCAGGCATATCTATGAATAGTCGCCCGGTCCGGACATCAGCATCTGTAGAGCAGAGTTCCCGGGAGATACAAATCGTATGTCCGCAATTTCTCCTACTCCCTCTTTCGATCGCGGCGGCGTACCTTCGCGGTGGAAGGATCGTTCGGGGCTGGCTGAGTATCTGCGCGAGGTCAGCCTGTTTCTTAAAGGTTTTCGCAGAAAGCTGCGGGTCGGAGAGCACTCGCGAGCGCCGCTCCGGCTGATTCGCTTTCATCTCGATCATGGGACGATCTGGTGTGATTGGGTGGCACGGGAGCCCGATCCGTGGGATGCGATGTTGCCCGCGAGAATTGGCAGGCGCCATGTATCTCTGCAGGCGTTGAAAGATGCGATCGAGGCGAGGTCGTTAATCTTCGGCGCTTTGCAGGAATCGGATTACGCGCAAGTGCGCGTCTACCGGCTGGCCGGCGACAACTCCCTGGAAACCATCATCTTCGGAAGCCTGCGGCGCCATGGAGGCAGCTTTCGGCATGTTCACTCGCTGGTGATGCGCGCCAAGCTACTTGGGTTTCGCTTCCGGTTGCAGGACGAGATTCTCGAGCCTCTTCGGCCGGAAGACCAGATCTGACTCAGGGTTTGATTAGCCTTCGAGAGCTCCAGGACGGAAAGCGCACCCGTTCGCACATTTTGACGAGATCGGCGAGTGATTCCGCACGCATCCCCTCCATGACCCTGCGACGATGAACCTTGACCATGATCTCGCTGATCTCGAGTTCGGAGGCGATTTGCTTATTGAGCAGGCCCGCTGTCACCATGGCCATGACCTGCCGCTCCCGTTCCGTGAGGGAATCAATGCGCGCCTCGATTGCCTGAAGGAGAGCCTGCTCCTTACGCCGCTCGCTGTCGAGAATGAAGGCTTGCGTGACGGCTTGCAGTAGCTCCTGCTTCTGGAAAGGTTTGAAGAGGAACTCGACCGCCCCGGCCTTCAGCACCTTGCGCACCATGGGCATGTCACCGTGGGCTGTCATGAAGATGACTGGCAAGGCGCAACCTGCGCGCCCAAGTTCATCCTGAAATTCAGGGCCGCTGATTCCAGGAAGCCGGGCGTCGAGAAGAATGCAACCAGCGAGATCATTCCCAAGCACTTCGCGGAACTCCTCTGCCGATGCGTAGCAGAACGCAGGAATGCCGACTGCCTCGAGCAGGTTGGCGAGGCCCTCCCTTATGGACGGGTCATCGTCAACGATGTGCACGGATTGAGCGCCTTGTTGCCGGGCGGGCTCTTTATCACTCATGGCCGACTGGAATGCTGAACTGCACGACGGCTCCTCCGGAGGTTGCGTTTCGCACGGAGATGCGCCCGCTGTGCGCTTCAATAATGCTACGGCAAATGGCCAAGCCGATCCCGGTTCCGTGTTTCTTGGTGGAAAAGAACGGCTGGAAGATGTCCATCATCAACTCCGGAGCGATTCCCGGCCCAGTATCGGCGACCAGGACAGCGATCTTCGATGAAGACGAGGGATCCACCATCGTGGTGAGGGTGAGTAGCCGCTCGGTTGGAACCTGGGCCATCGCCTCCATCGCGTTGCGGGCGAGGTTGATGATCACCTGCTGGATCTGAATCGGATCGACCTCCACCCTGGGAAGCTGGCGGTCCAGTTGCATCTCCACGGTGACCCCGTCGCGAATCGCCTCATCGCGGAGGAGCCTGATCGACTCCTCAATCAATTCATTCAGGTCCGTCTCGGTTCGCAGCGGGTCATCTTCGCTAAACAGAGCGCGCACGCGACGGACGATCGCGCCTGCGCGCGTACTCTCCTGCACAATCTTTTCCGCGGATGCGGAGACCTTCTCAAGATTGGGAGGAACGCAGCTTGCCCATTCGACACATGCGTGCGCGTGCGTGGCGAGCGCAGTCATCGGCTGGTTCAACTCATGCGCAATGGAGGCGGCGACCTCAGACATGCTAAGTGTGCGCGTAACGCGCGAGAGACTTTCCTGACGACGCTTCAAGAGCTGCTGCTCACGTTGACGGTCTTCGATATCGATGTGAATGCCGTACCAGAGCGCGATCTCGCCATCGTGGGAGCGTTGGGGGAAGGCCCGGATCAGGAACCATCGCTGCCCTGCGGCGCCGAAAACTCGCGCTTCCACCTCGAAGGAGCTTCCGGATTCCCTCGCGTGTTTCCAGGCCTCGTGGAATCCTTCCGCATCTCGCGGGTGAATGGCCCGGAACAGGCGATCTGCCGAGAGCTGCTCTTCTTGCAGGCCGAGATATTCCCGCAGGGTCTGATTCACATATTCGACGTTGCCTTTCCCATCGGCGCGCCAGATCTGCTGGGGGATTGCTTCCGTCAAGAGACGGAGCTGACGTTCGCTCTGCTGGATCTCACGGTTCGATCGCTCCAGTTCCGCCGTGCGTTCCTGCACGCGCGTCTCAAGCAGGTCTCGGGCGAGGCGAACCTGGCTTTCCGCCCTCTTTCGAGCCGAGCTGACGAAGCTCATTGCGATGGCGAAGAGGATGAATGCCGCCAGAAAGCTCTGGGACTCGGACGCAACCGTAATGGAGTAGAACGGGGGAATGAAGAAATAGGTGACAAGAAACGACGAAAGCACGACCGCGACGAGCCCGGCAATCCGCCCGCCAAACCAGGCGCTGCCCATGATCGCGCCAAAGAACAGAAACACGAACGGGTAGTCGATCCAGTGTTGCAGGGGAAACGTCCACAACAACGCCACCAGCACGAATGCGACGGCGATGGAGACGGGCTTCAGTCCGTATTCAAAAAGAGATTGCGACAGACTCCGCGGCTCTGCGGGGAACATCCTTTGATCCTACGGGGAGGCACCCGCCAGGACAATTGCTATTCGAGACTTCAAGCAGAGCCGCGCTATGGTAGGCAGATCACGTCAGGATAATCTTCCGGACCTCCCCGTCCGGGTCATCGGCCATCCGGCACTGGTTGTCCCAAACCATCGTCGCATTGGTCTCGGGGTCCGTGGGCTTCCAGGTCAAGCCGGGAATGCTTGGATTTCCGGTAGCGGCGAAGGCCGCCCAGGCTCCTGCCATCTTTTTGGCCAGTGCCTGAGCCTCAGGCGTGTTGCCGGTGCCCTGCTCGCAGCGCTTGGTGTTGTCAAAGCAGAACTGGAGATCAGCCGTGTGCCACGCCCCGGGGACGCCATCGAGGATAGGCGTCTGCCACGTGAAGTAGTACGCGTAGGCGGGCGCAGCGTTCAACGCGTGCTTCAGGCGCGCCATCTTGACCACGTTGTTGCGCATCGACAGGCCATTCAACCCGGGGCTGCCACTGCACATGTAAGACAGAGTCTGGATCTTCTTTTGCGGGTAGGCCTTTTTCAGTCCGGCAACAATTGCGGTGGCCTTCTCCTCTCCATAGGTCTTGGTGAGATTCGCGTGCCACTCCTCTTCGGTAGGCCTCTGGGACATGCGATTGCCCTCTTCGCTTACCGATCCGATCAGCATGGGGACATCCTTTGAGATCTCCGGAGCGGCGTCAAAGAACGCGCGCATGTTGATGACCTTGCCATCAACGCACGGCGACCATCCCACGCGCGGCTTGCCCGGCGCGCCCGGGCCCATCATAGGCGGCCCTGGCGGGTTGATCTTGGCGACAGCTGCGTTGCCGGCTGCGATCAGCTTGCTCCACTCCATCTTTTGCAGGGACTCGATGTCGTTAGCGGCGAGCCCGAGATCCTTCATCACCTGCCGGGCCACCTCCTTTTGCTGCTCGCGGGTAGGCGAGTTGCCGCCGCCCCCGGATTGCGCGGCGGCCCGATGGAATAATCCGTGAGCCGAGGGCATGCCCATCAGGGTGGTCACCTTGGATCCGCCGCCGGACTGGCCGTAGATCATTACTCGATCGGGATCGCCGCCGAAGTTCTCGATGTTGTCGCGGACCCACTGGAGGGCTGCGACGAGATCGGTCATGCCGACATTGGCGGAGTCTTCATAGGCTGATCCGCCGATCTCCGACACGTCGAAGAAGCCAAGAATGTTGAGGCGGTGATTGACCGAGACCTGCACCACGTCGTGATGGCGCGCCATCTGTGCGCCTTCATGCGACGGAAGTTCGTACGAGGATCCGAAGCTGAATCCGCCGCCGTGGATGTAGAACATCACCGGCCGCTTGCCGGTCAGGCCAGGGGTCCAAATGTTCAGCCGGAGCATGTCCTCGCTTTGCCAACCGTCGTCCCAGTCCTGGATGAAGGTCTGTTCGGGGCTCGTCCAAGTGTGAAGGTTCTGCGGGCAATTCGCCCAGTAGATCAATGCCGGGTATTCGTCTGTCCATGGCTTGGGCGGCTTTGCCGGGAGCCAGCGGTTCGCGCCAGCGGTCGTATCGCCGTAAGGAACTCCCTTGAACGTGAACACCCCTCCATCGACAAATCCGCGGACTTTTCCGTAGCGCGTATTGGCAATGGCGGAGCGCGGAGTCGAAACGTTGCCTGGTTCCTGGTGAGCCGCGGTCTTGACACTGTCTGAAGCAGCGGACGGCCGGCCCGCAACGAGGCCGGCTCCCGCCGTGGCTGAAAGGATCAGGGCCTCGCGGCGGGTAAGGCCGGCGCGCTTGAGCAGTTCCGACATGGTGTTCTCCTTTGCTTACCCGGGATTTGCTGCTCAGGCAGAAAACCCCAGGGCTTTGAATGCACGATCTACTTCGAGTCTTGGCCTCGCTCCGGGTAGGAATGGCTATTCCGGCAAGGCGTACTGGCCCTCAACATGGAAGTGGCCGACGGAGCCGGCCGCTTCCGTGTCGGGCTGGCCTCCGCCGATGCTGATCGTGTAGTCGCCCTGCGCGATGATGGGGTTTCCATCCTCGGTCACGATGCCAAGGTCGCGCGGGCCCAAGTCAAACTGAACTTTTTCACTTGCTCCGGGATCGAGGTGAATGCGCTTGAATCCCCGCAGGGCAATGCGGGGCGCGCCCTTGACCTGTGGAAACTTGAGATAGAGCTGCACCACCTCGTCTCCCGCAAGCTTGCCGGAGTTGGTCACGGTTACTTCGGCGGTGAGCGGGTGTCCGGCGGCGACGTTCTGCTCCGGCAAGCTCACCTCGCCGTAGCTGAATTTTGTGTAGCTCAATCCGTAGCCGAACGGATAGAGGGGCTTGCCGCTGAAGTACCGGTAGGTGCGGTTGGCCATGCCGTAGTCTTCAAAGTTGGGCAACTGATCCACACCCGTATAAAAGGTGACGGGCAGCCTGCCGGCCGGATTGTTCTTCCCACTCAGGGTCTCGGCCACCGCTGCGCCGCCCTCTTCGCCTGGGTACCACGCTTCGAGAACGGCGTTGGCATGTTGGTTGATCCAGTTCACAGCCAGCGCGCTGCCGTTCATCAGAACCACGGCAACTGGTTTGCCGGTGCCCACCATCGCCTCCACCAGATCTTCTTCCGGCTGAGGAAGGTCGATGCTGGTGCGATCGCCGCCAAGAAAGCCGGGTTCGCTCACGGGCATTTCTTCGCCTTCAAGCTGGCTGGTGATTCCTACCACCGCGATCACAACATCGGCGTTCTTTGCAGCGGCCATCGCATCGGGGGAGACGCCGTTGTTCGCTTTGGCCCAGATCAGTTCCGCATGCGGCTTGCTGTTGCGCATACCGTAGGAAACTTCGAGCGCGACCTTGCGACCTTTCTCCAGGTGAACGCGGCCTACGCCTGCGGAGAGCCCGCGTGTGCCGCCGCCGAAGGCCGTGGCCACCGGCTTGCCTTCCACGGTAAGCCGTCCGAATCCCTCACAGCGAATTCCCAGAAGATAGTCGCCCGACTCTATGGGGGTCAGAAACCCGGACCATTGCACGCCAAAGGTCTTCTTCTCTGCGATCTCCTTGGGGAGATTGTTCTCATCGAGCCTGACATTCGTTTCGGTGCGGCTGACGATGGGTTTGGCGTTCGTGTCCTGTCCGGGCCCTCTGCGCATTCCTTCGTTGTAGTCGGCCTTTAGTCCCGGTTTGCCATCGGGAGTGCTGAGCACCGCGTCAGGCACCGGGTTGCCGTCCGTGCGGAGGAACTGCGTTCCCGGAACGAACGAGATGCTTGCGTTGGGAAACTCGGCGTGCAGCCCATCAAGAATGGAGACGATGTGCGTCGGCTGCCCGGCGTAGTTTCCAATGAGCGGCCGGGTCTGGTCGGCAAGCGGACCGACCACCGCAATCTTCTTGATCTCCGGCTTCAACGGGAGCAGTCCGTCGTTCTTGAGCAGGACCATGGACTCATTGGCCAGCTTGCGGGCCTCGGTGCGATGTTCCGCGCTGTCGAGTTCCTTCTCGTCGATCTTGGCGTACGGCACCATCTCGGGAGGATCGAACATGCCGAGCTTCATGCGCGCCGTGAAGAGCCGAATGAGAGCGGTATCCAGCACGCTTTCCGGCAGGTATCCCTGCTGCACTGCATCGATGTATGCCTTCTCAACCGGCTCGCCGAATCGCTGCGTGAAGGTGACGCACTCGTTATCCATGCCGCGGATCACCGAGATCGCCGCGCCCTGTGCCTGGGTGGGGCGATAGCGATGGTTGGCGGCGACGTCGCGAACGGCATCGCAGTCGGAGACCACGTATCCCTGGAATCCCCATTTGCCGCGGAGTTGATCCTGCAATAGGTACTGATTCGCGCATGCCGGCTGGCCGTTGATGGCGTTGTACGCGCACATCACCGATCCGGCTTTGCCTTCGACAACCGCCGCGCGGAATGCCGGCTCGTAGGTGTCCACCTGGTCGTGCTTGCTGACGTCCACGTCGGCGAAGTGGCGGGTGGGCTCGGGCCCGCTGTGCACCGCATAGTGCTTCGGCGTGGCGATGGCCAGGTAGTACTTGGGATCAGTCCCTTGCAGCCCGGTGACATAAGCGACGCCCATGCGGCCGGTCAGGAAGGGGTCTTCTCCATAGGTCTCCTGACCGCGGCCCCAGCGCGGATCGCGGAAGATATTGAGATTGGGAGACCAGAAGTCGAGTCCTCCCATGATGCCGGTGTGCCCCTCGCGCAGGTTCTGCACATGCTTGATGCGGCCCTCGATTCCGATCTGTGCCGCCATGGTGTGAATGCCGGGAGCGTCGAACGTAGCCGCCAGGCCGACCGGCTCGGGATATTCTGTCACGCCCTCATTGATCACGCCGTGCAGAGCCTCACTCCACCACTGGTACGCGGGAACCTTGAGCCGGGAGACCGCGGCGGAGTTGTTCTGCATCTGGGTAGCTTTCTCCGCCAGGGTCATTCGGTGCACCAGGTCCGTAGCACGCTGCTCGGGCGAGAGCTGAGG
Source organism: Acidobacteria bacterium AB60 (assembly GCA_008682415.1). Lineage (GTDB taxonomy): Bacteria > Acidobacteriota > Terriglobia > Terriglobales > Acidobacteriaceae > Telmatobacter. Next base: position 124,127 of record VANK01000004.1, read on the forward strand.
ATTGAGGTAGGGAGGGTTTTCCGACTCCTGCGCGATGGCATTCTGCAAGCCTGCTCCCATGAAGAGCGCTCCGGCGCAGGCAACAAGGCATTTGAGGTTCCGCGTAAGGCTGCATCTCATACGACTTCTCTCTCCCTCTTCCATCTGAACAACGGGACTACTCGGTGTGGTACGGCTGGTGCACGAACTGGCTCAATAAGTCCGGACTCCCTCGGTCTTGCCCGGCCAATGATCTGTCCGGAATGGAACTGCGGGAAGTCCGGCGCCGTTGAAGAGCGTCGCTGCCGGATTCGACTGCCAGGCATAGCGCGTCTGAGTGGGGTTCGGCACAGAAGGAGAGGAGACGACGATGGTGTCTCCCTCAATGTGCGCGTCAGCCCAATACCACTTGCGGTCGTCTCCGGCGATGGCGAACTCGCCAAGCTTTTCGCCTTTCACAACCAGACCACCGTCCGTATGGGCGAAGTGCAGACGCAGCGATCCTGGCTGCCGTTCCACCGATTCAAAGGTGGGGCCTGAGTAAGGCTCATGCTTGCCGTAATACTTCGCCAGCGCGCACAGGGCAAGGCGATCACCCACCGGCCGCTTCTCCCTGGCGTGGATGTTGTCGGGGTCGCCCGTGTCGATTGTGACGGCGAGGCAGGAATTGGGAACAGTGTCCGCCACAATCGCCTGTGACTCGCGCGTCTCGGTCCAGTCGTCACCGTCTACGGGTACGGGGCTACGCTGCGTGAAAACCGGGAGGCTGACGATGTAGAAGGGGATGTCTCCCTGGCTGAAGAGCGATCGCCAATCCGCGATCATTGCGGGGAGAACCTTGCGGTACTGGAATCCTCGTGGCGAGTTCTGCTCTCCCTGATACCAGAGGACACCGGTTAGGGCGAGAGGCGCGATCGGCGCTAACATGCCGTCGTAGAGGACGGTCGGCATGACCGGCCAGTTTTCATAGCCAATCGGCAGGGGCTGCGGGGGGCGCGCGTCCACGCTGAGTCTGGCTTTCCACGCGCCGGCCAGAGGAATCATCGCTCCGTCGGCCAGCTTGAGATACAGATCCGCGGGCTTGGAAAGGAATCCGCCCTCGGGCTTCGTCTTGAGAACGCGAATCGCGATCACATTGCGGCCCGGCTTGAGAACTCCCGGGCGCACGAAGTACACCCGGGGATTTTCGACCCAGGCGCTGGCCCCCACCTCAACCCCATTGATGTAAGCCGTGTCCATACGCTCGATGGAACCGAGGTGAAGCGTGGTTCCACCCCGGGGAAACGGGCCAGGTGGCGTTGTTGGCTCCGCCGGAGGCTTGGGCAGAGGGTCCGGTAGAGTGATCTCTCTCCGAAACCACACCACCGCGGGTGTATCCGGAACTCCGACTTCCGCGAATCCTCCGGGCACTTGTACCTGCTTCCAACTTGAGTCGTTGAGGTCGGGATCCCCCCACTTGTTCTTTTGCCCAATGTCGTATCGGTCATACCATGGCATCACGAAGTTGCCGTATTCCGGTGCGTTCTCTTCCTTCAGGCGGTCCAGTTCGGCAAGTGGCACGTCGAAGTCGTGAAGGGCCCGAAGCGTTGGCTCACTCGCCCAAGCTTCCGCCGGGCTTCCGCCCACCGCATCCACCACGAGTCCGATCGGGATATGGATCTCCTGCTGGACCTTGCGCGCGAAGTAGTAGGCAACCGCCGACATGCCGCTCGCCGTATCTGGCGAGACAACACGCCACTCACCCTCGATCGTATCCACCGGGTGATAGGCCGGGTGGCCCTGCACGGAGAAGAATCGAATGTCTGGATAGTTGGCCGCCTTGATCTCCGCATCGCCATCCTTGGTAAATCGAAGCGGAACTCCCATATTGGACTGACCACCGCAGAGCCAGACATCCCCCACCAGGACGTTGTGCAGTTCAAGCGTCTGGCGTCCGCTGATCTTCACGGTGTAGGGACCGCCGGGCGCGGGCGGCTGAATCTTAACCTCCCAGCGGCCGTTGGGATCGGCGATTCCGGCTGTCGTGCTGTCGCCGATCTGAACGCGGATGCTGTCTCCTGGGTCGGACCAGCCCCAAATCGTATTGGCCTTGCCCCGTTGAAGCACCATGTTGTCGGCGAAGATGGAGCTGACAAAGGGCAAGGGTGCGGCAGTCGCAGTCCTCGTCACCTGCCCGGGAGTGGGCTGCGCCCAGGCGGCGAGACTCGCCATCAGCAGCGACAGCATCATTGTCGCGATGGAACCGGAGCGCTGCCGCATCGCCGACGGTGTCTCGCGGACGGCACCGGGCCACGTTCTGGCGGAGCCAGGACCGGTCTCCTTCCGCCGTGAGTTTCTCGCTATGCCAGGAATCTGCGGCCTCCATCCCCGAACAGGGCCACCAAAGGCGTGGACGAGACTACCCGGCCGCAAGTTTCGCAACCACAGATCATTCGGGCGATTCCCAGGGCAAATCTCCACGCCGGTTTCGGTTCGAAAATTTTCGGCCCGTCTCATCGCCGTTCCTTCCCCGAATCCCCGAATATACCCACGCGCGCGAGAGTGATCAAGCCAAATAAATCGGTTTATTGAACACGCGGCAGTAGCGTACTATTCCCCTGCCCGGAAGGACCGGGGATTCGGGAGTATTCCATGAAGAGTCATCGAAGCTGGCTTGCAGCCGTTGTGCTTGTCCTGGGCTGCGCAATCGGGGTTGAAGCCGCATCGCAGGATTCCGCCACGCCGCCGCAGGAACTCAAGGTCACTATCGACGCGCATCAAACGGCACCGCCCGTCTCCCCGTACCTTTATGGGATGTTCATCGAGCACATCGGCGCCCTCGTCTACCGCAGCCTTTGGTCCGAGATGCTGGATGACCGCAAGTTCTACTTCCCGATCGCTCCCGAGGAACCGCAGACGCCCGCGCCTGCTCAGGGCGGCCCGTTCCGCAACATGCAACTCCGGAAGTGGCGGCCGGTGGGTCCGGCAGAGGTCGTGGTCATGGATAAGGATCAGCCCTTTGTGGGAGAACAGAGTCCTCGCATCACCACGGACGCCTCCACGCCCCACGGAATCCGCCAATCGGGCTTCGCGATTGTGAAAGGCAGGAAATATCAGGGGCACATCTGGCTGCGCGCGACATCCGGCGTGAAGGCGACGATCACCCTAGTTTGGGGTGAAAGCCAGGAAGATCGCCAGTCCGTTGCCCTTCCCGCGCTGAGCAGCACGTACAAGGAACTTCCCTTCACGTTCACCGGAGGAGGCGACACCGGCTCGGGGACACTGGAGATCACGGCCCTGGGCACGGGCAACCTCCACATCGGAGCTGTCTCTCTCATGCCGGCCGACAATGTCGATGGTTTCCGTCCCGAGGTCATCTCGCAGCTTCGGCTTTTGCACTCCGGCTTTTGGAGGCTTCCCGGCGGAAACTTCATCTCTGACTTCAACTGGTATCACTCAGTCGGACCTCGGGACAGCCGTCCTCCCGATTTCGATTACGCGTGGAACGCCATGCAGACCAATGACGTGGGCATGGACGAGTTTATGACCTTTTGCAAACTCGTTGGTGTTGAGCCGTACATTACGGTCAATGCGGGCTTCGGCGATGCCCACTCTGCCGCCGAAGAGCTGGAGTACATGAATGGGGCGCCGACCACGACCATGGGAGCACTACGCGCGAAGAACGGGCATCCCCAGCCGTATCACGTCAAGTTCTGGGACATTGGCAATGAGCCCTACGGGCAATGGCAACTCGGCAGGACAGACCTGAAGTACTACCTTCTCAAGCACAACGAATTCGCGAAGGCAATGCGCGCGGTGGACCCGTCCATCACGCTGCTGGCTTCTGCTTCCATGCCGGAGGAGGCCATCCTGGAAGGCGTCGCGGCGGACTGGCACATTCCCCTCGACAAAGCGGGAATCTGCTCCGAGGCGGACTGGACCTGCGGATTCTTCCAGCATGACTGGGGCAACTTCGAGGGCGTGACGGAGCACTGGTATACGCGCGCCGGCGTTCGCTGGGACCGCGAGCGTGCAGAGAAAGGAATCAAGGTCGGACGCCTGGAGGCCGGCTATGTGCAAGATCAAGAGACCGATCTGGAGTGGGTGCGGCGCGCGGCTGATCGCGTGCACCTCAAGGGCGAAGAATGGCAGGAATATGAGAAGCGCTTCCCCGACATGCAGGCCAAGGGGATCTTCATGTCCAATGACGAGTACGCTTACACCGGCGGCCAACCCGATCTCAAGCTTGCTCTCGCGTACGCCATGGTGTTTAACGAGATGCTGCGCGAGACCAGCTTCCTGCGCATGACGGCCTTCACCATGGGCGTCTCCACGCTCGACTACAACCAGACCGCCGCTACTCTCAACACGAATGGGCTGCTCTTCCAGCTCTATGGGGAGCATCTCGGCTCCGGGTCGATCCCGGTGGCAGTGACCGGCAACTCTCCCCAACCTGCCCCAACGCAACATATTGTCGACGACATGCCGCGTAGCAGTTCCGGCAGCCCCACGTATCCGCTTGACATATTCGCCGCCCTCAGCCCGGATCGCAAGTTCCTGACCCTCGCCGTGGTGAATGCCACCGCCTCCGAACAGAAGTTCAATCTCACCCTCGACGGCGTACACCTGGGCAGCAACGGCACCATGTGGCGGATGACGGGGAAGGACCTATCAGCCGCCAATCACGTGGGCCAGCCTGCTGAAGTGGAGGTGAAGGAGAGTGCGATCAGCGGAGGCGCCGCGACATTTTCCGTCGCCCCCGTGAGCCTCGTGATCTATCGCTTCCCAAGTGTGCCCTAAGGCTACGTGAGGGGGCAGCGTGGCAGAGCAGTCATCGTTAAAAAAGAAGCGCCCCGCCTGAATATCTTGCCCCGAATCGACGATAAGTACAGGTAGGCCGTTTTTCGGCCTGCTCCCGGGCTTGCCGTAATGATGTTTGACGCGAAGAGATTCCCGCGGCTCGTGATCGCTATCGATGCGATGGCCGCGGGTCTTCGCTTACGGGCCCTCTTTGTGGCCGCGACCCTCAGCGCCGGGTATGCCGTGTGTCTCTACGCCGCAGAAGGGCCGGCGGTAACCTCCGCGCGGGCGGTCCACAGCATGCCCCCGGGGGAAGCCGCACACCACTATCCCGTTCATCTCCGCGCTGTGCTCACGTTCTACGATCCATACGTGGATCCCAGGCGCGGAGTGACCTTCGTCTGCGACCGCTCTGGATGTGTCTTTGTCTCCGTTCCGAAGACCGTGCTGCTCAACAGCCGGGTAGGCGATCTGATCGAGGTCGCCGGGGTGACCGGTCCCGGAGACTACGCCTCTATCGTGGAGGCCACTCGCGTCGAAACCGTGGGTCATCCAGGTCTGCCGCGCGCGCGGCGGGTCACCATGGACGATCTGGAATCCGGCGTCTACGACACAGATTGGATTCAGGTGGAAGGAAGGGTGCGATCCATCCACCGAGAAGCCAATATCGTCTCCCTCATTATCGCCGCCAAAGGCGGGAGCTTCGGAGCAGTGACACTGCCTGAACCGGGAGTCGATTATGACCATCTCATTGACTCCTTGATCCGCCTCACAGCCAACACTGCTCCGGTCTTCAACCAGCGGCGGCAGATGGTGGCCGTGCACCTCTTCTTCCCCTCGATTCGACAGGTCGAAGTGCTGGAGCCGGCGCCACCTGATCCCTTCCTGGCCAAGCCGATCTCGGTGTTGAATCTGTTCCGATTTTCCCCGGACTCCAGCATGGTGCACCGGGTGCATATCCAAGGTGCGGTCACGTTGGACTGGCCCGCGCGCATGCTCTGCATCAAAGACCAGGACTCCTCGCTCTGCATGCAGGCCGCTCAGGCCAGCCCGGTTCCTCTGGGCTCCCGGGTCGACGTGGTGGGATTCCCCGCGATCCGCTTCTTCAAGCCAACCCTGGAATACCCTTCCTTCCGCCTCGCCGACGCCCCCGGTCCGCCGGTTCAGCCTGTCCCGGTCACCGCCGATCGCATCTTGCATGACGATCTTGACGGCAAGCTTGTCTCCTTTGAAGCGGAATTAGTGGGCCGCAATTCCGCGTCCCCCGACCCAACCTTGCTCATGCAGGCTGGCGGGTCGCTCGTTTCCGTACTCCTGCCTCGGGAGATTCCTGCGAGCGTCTCCAGGCAATGGAAGGACGGCAGCATCCTGCGTATTGCCGGTATCTGCAACGCAGAGATCAACTCCTTCTCCATCGGGATCGGAGACGGCATCGTCCGGCCGGAATCCATCAATATTCTGCTGCGGAGCGCCGGGGACATCACCGTAGTACGCGCACCCTCATGGTGGACACCGCAACGAACCTGGGGAGCCTTCGGAGCGATTGGGCTGCTGGTGGCTATCTGCCTTGCGTGGATCGGCATACTCCGCCATCTGATCAAGAGCCGCACCCGGGAACTACGCGCCAGCCGGGAACGGCTGCGCTATCTCTCCGAGCACGACGCTCTCACCAACCTGCCGAATCGCATTCTCTTGCATGACAGGCTCACGACCGCGTTCCACCGGGCTCGCCGCTTCAAAACGCGCGTTGGCGTGCTCATGGCTGATCTCGACGGTTTCAAGGAGATCAACGATCTTCTGGGCCATCATGCGGGAGACCAGGTGTTGAGCGCAGTTGCCGCCCGGCTCAGTGGATCAGTCCGTTCCACTGATACGGTGGCGCGCACCGGAGGCGATGAGTTTGTCATCCTTCTTGCCGACATCCGCGATGACCAGGAGGCTGCTTCCGTAGCCGCCAAGTTGGTGGCTGCCCTGGCCGAACCGCTGATCATTGATGGACAGGCGATCCGCGTCACCATCAGCATCGGAGTCGCCACCTTCCCGGAGGATGGCAATGTTGAGGAGAATCTGATGCGGCTCGCCGACCAGGCGATGTATCGCGCAAAGCAGTTAGGAAAAAATCGCGTCGAGCTCCATTCTCCGCACGCGACGTCTTCACCAAGGGAGACCTAAGAAAAGCTTCCCGGCGTAAGGCTGATCGGTTTCCCTTGAAGTTGACGAGCATTGTGCATCCATCACCCAGATCTTCCCTCAGCCGATTCTTCTCCACACCGCGAAGTACGGCTGATTCGAAAGCGTCTTGTTGAACCCGGGATACATCCACTTCATCCCTCGGCCGTCCTGCAGCTCGAAGAAGTATTCGAGACCGAACTCGCCTTGTGTGTACTCTGCCGGAATTGCTGCCCTGTAGGCGCCCTCTCCAGCCGTGGCGCCCAGTGCATTCCAGCGCTCAGCCTGGTTGATATGTCGAAATCGGAGCCGCACCGAACGAATGTCCGGAGTCCCTGCGCCGCTCGAAACCTCGAGCTTCAGTAGGAGGGGTAGTCCGGGCGCAAACTTCTCCGGGGGTGTGTGTTTGCCCGTCACTTGGCGGGCCGCCTGCGCGATCTCTGAAGCCTCCGTGATTCTGGCGCCCGCGCCGGAAGAGTTTGCTCCCGCTCTGTTCTGCTGGATATTTGCTGTCATTGCAGCGATATCGGCGTCGATCGCAGGGAGCCTGTCGACCCAGTGTCCGCTTCGCTTGGGAACGCTGCCATAGGAAACATTCGCGCGATACACGCTCCTCGCGCGTTCCGCCATTGCTGACCACGCGTCTCGTGCCTTTTGATAATGCTCGATCGCGGCTTTACCGGAGCCGGCGTCGCCCGCTTGCTGGAAAATCTCGTAATGCACGGCGCTGCGCAGTTTGTGCGCGAAGAAGGACCCCAGACCGACCTGAATGAGAACATCCTCCTCAATCCGCCGGAACGCGTCTCGCGTACGATCCTTCACAATACTTGCTGCGGACTGCAACGAGGACTGCGCATCGTCGACGCATTGCTCAATCCAGCGCGCCACATCAATGGGTGAATACTTCGCGGACATCTCTTTTCGACCCAGCGAGCCCACATGTTCGACGATCGTTGAAAACATCTGTGGATCCAGAGGGCTGACCGTTCCAAATATCTTTGGCACCGGAGTATCGCCGTAAGGAGAAGGCTCACTGCCCTCGACGATGGGCATGTTGGTCGGCAACTCGTACCAGAGATCGTGATTACTCGCCGAGGGCAGATGCGCCGAGGTAAGGAGAGGCAGAATGCGAGACGCGTGCGCTAGTGATTTCTCGGTAGTCTCCATACCCGCCCCGAAGTCCGCCCGCATCGCTCTTCGCCAGCTCTCAGGATCTGCATCGGGCGCATACAATCTGCGGCCCCAAACACGATAGTAGAGATCGTATTTTTGCCAATCGTGCCTGGGGTTCAGCGACTGATCCGCGTAGGCGCATCGTCCTCCCGGCTGGCCTGAGCCCTCGCGCCCTTTGAACGTCAACGGCTCCATCAGATCAAGACCAGTCGCCCCGCCGAAGCTGGCGGCGCGCCCGTATGCTGCGGCCATCTCGGAGTCGACCGACAGAAGATGTCGTTGTGTGCCGGGCCACAGCCGGAACCAAAGCTTATATAGCGATCCATCGCGAAGAAAATCTGCATAGCCATAACGGGTAAAGCTTCGGGACCCGCTGCTGAAACGGAAGAGCGCCTCATCGTTTCGCGACAGGCTGCCGTGAGGAATCTCCAGGGATCGGATGTCGGCCTGCTGATATCCCAGGCTCTGGTGCTCTGCCGAGAACTTGGCCCCCAGCTTGACCGGCATCCCGGTGGCGGTTGCGACCTCGATGGTCTTTTCATCGACACCTTTCGCATGCATGTCGATCTCGATCATCCGTCCCGAATCGGCCACGGCCTGGAACACCGTACGCCAAAAGTCATAGCTTCCTTCCGGTATCCCGCTTTCCCCATGCACCCGCAACGTGAGTCCCTGAATTCCGGGACACGCTTTCAGAATGACTGCGAGTGCGTCGCGACAATAAGCCGCATGATTGTCCGGCGTGAGGCCCTCAATGCGGTGATACGCCTGCGGGCTATCGGTCCATTGGTAGGCGTGCGTCCAGATGCCCAACTGAAACTGCAGCCCCCGGGCAGCGGTCTCCGCTGCAACAAATTGCAGCATCTCCATGTTCCTTTCGCGCTCCTCGCGAGCAAGAGGCGTCGGAGTCGCGAGTCTGGTACCGTCTGCTGCGGCAAGGCGCAGGGCTCGGACTTGCGGATATCCAGGAACCTCGACCAGATATGGATAGACAAAATGAAAGTAGTCATCGGTGACGCCGCGCGGAAAGTCATACTCAAGGCCGAAGCCGAGGGTGAACCGGTTGAAGCGGCTGGCGATCAGGTGGTCGAGGTACCCGCTCCAAAACTCCTTGTTGTAGTACCACGGCTTGTCCTCCAGTTCGCTGCAGAAATAGCGGCTCACACTGCGCACGTCATTGACAGGCTTGTCTTCCAGGGCGCTCGTCAACTGCAACGCTTGCAGAGGCTCGCGGCCGTACCTGACTCGCTCAGCCATCTCGAGCAGTCCATAGACATAGCCTCTGGCATCGCGCGCGGAAATAAGAGTACCCGGCACTCTGCCGATCCGCCCCGGTTTCATCTGCAGGCTCTCCGCCGTTGCGATTGTCTGTCCCCGGGCGAACCCTCTGGCAAAGGGCGAGTCCGGATCCGCAAGAACAACGCAGTGGGCCGCACCTTCGATCGCAACGGCCGACCGGGCGACTTCTTGTTTCACGCCCATTTCTCCGAGAGCCTGACCCAGGCGAGCGATAGCCCTCATCGAAGGGGCGCTAGATGCCATCGAGTTCTCGGGATCAATGAGCAGACAGGCGCGCGCGGCACCCGCAGCAGAGCTGGGTGAGAAAAGGCCACACGTTCCCGCTGCTCCGGCGAGTCTCAAAAATTCCCTGCGAGGGAGATTGCGGACGGCATCGACCTTCATGTTTCGAAACTCCGCAGTTTGTTAGTCCTCGCAATGAAACCACGCAGATCTTGCATGATCGCCTCCGGGGTACGTGCGCGTTGTCCGCTAGAATAGCAGCCAGTATTGAACTGGACAGCCCGTACGCTGATAATTCCGGAATCTCCTCCATGAATCGACGTAACTTCCTCAAGGAATTTATGGCGGCTGGCGCTGCCGGCCGCCTTTACGGCATGTCGGCCGTGCCGCTTGCGCCTGAAGCGAGCAGTGAGCCCGGAGTCACCGTTCTGCTCGTCGACTCGGACCGGACCACGGTGACGGTCGATCAGCGGGTTTATGGGCAATTCCTCGAGCACATCAACCACTCCGTTGAGGATGGCCTATTCGCCGAACAGATACGTGGTGCGGGCTTCGAGGGGGAAGACTTCAAAACCTATTGGGATTCATCGGCAGAGCGTGGCGGCGTTGATCTTGCAGAGGTCAATTTTCAAAACGGCAAGAAGAGCGTGCGCCTGCGCGTGGACGGCGGGCACGCGGCGATCCGCCAGGGTCGGCTCTTCCTGGATGCCGGCGTGAAGTACGAAGGTTCTCTCTGGCTGAAGCATCTGAACGGATCACCGAAGTTGATGCTTTCGTTCAGGACCTCCAGAGGCGAGACCCTTGCATCGCTGCCCCTGGCGATCATCGGCTCAGACTGGCACGAGATTCCATTTGCATTCACCAGCCCCGCGCGCGATACGCAGGCGTCGATTGAGATTACTGCCGCTGGAAAGGGCTCGGTTCTCCTGGATTTCGTTTCCCTGATGCGGGCGGACGCTCGCAGGAATGGCATGTTGCGGCCGGACCTGCTCAAGGCTCTTCGCGATCTTCGCCCCTCGTTCATTCGATGGCCCGGCGGATCATTCGCTTCTACCTACCGATGGGAAGATGGCATCGGACCCCTGGTTGCCCGCCGCTATCATCCCAACCTCATCTGGGGAGGGTACTCCGACTACTACGGGTTCGGTACAGACGAGTTTCTCGGCTTGTGCCGCCAGATCGGCGCTGAACCTCTGATCGTGCTGCCGGCCCCGGGCCCCAGCCCCGAGGAGGTCGACTACGCCATCAATTGGGTGCACTACCTCAACGACCCTCCCTCGACCGAGTGGGGGCAAAGACGAGCCGCGAATGGCCACCCTGATCCATACGGCGTAACAATGTTTCAGATCGACAATGAGCCGATGAATAATGGCTTCACACCGGAGACATACGCGCAGATCGTGAATGTTTACGGGCAGCGCCTGCGGGACGTTGCTCCGAACGCGCGTATCGTAGCGTGCGGTCAGAAGCGATCGAATGATATGGAGTGGAGCGAGAAGGTGATCGATCTCGCAGGTGATAACTTCGACATACTAGGCTGTCACAACTACGAGTACGAACCTGCTAACTTCGAGACCGGACTGCGACGGATTCGCGATTACCTTGTCAGGTTGCGGGACTACATTCACGCATCGAAGCACCCGCACATCCAGATTGGCGTACTGGAGTGGAGTCTGCAGCACACCTACGACTGGCGCGCAGGTCTCCATACTGCGGGAAGCCTCATGCTGTACGAAGAACTCAGCCCGGCCTTGGCCATGACCTGCCCTGCCTTACTGATGCGAAACACCACGGACGATCCCAAGTGGACCTCCTTCATCTATCACGATCACGTGTCATGGTTCCCAGGCGCCGGGTATGTCGTTGAAAAGCTCTTCCGAGAGCATTACGCCGAGCGATATCTTGCCTCCGCGACCGGCACCTTCCGGGATGTGCCCGACCGTCGCAGTTTGTTCGACAAGATATCCACGGTGATACCGCAGGATTGGGTACCCGGCTCGATGGATGCGATCGCCACGACAAGCGCGGACGGACGCGTGGTCGTCATCAAGGCGGTGAACTACGACGCCCACAAGAATACGCTGCTTATCCAGCTGCAAGGCTCCAAGATCGCCGCACGCGGCTCAGCGACATTGCACACCATCACCGCGGGGCTCACCGACATTGCATCTCTCGATCGGCCGGAGGCCATTACGACAAAGACCACCACTCTCCCATACACGATGAATTTCACGATCGATCTGGACCCCTATACTGTCGCGGTTCTGGAACTGAGTGGGGGATAAGTCGCGAAGGCCAGGATGCAAACGGTCGTTTATCATACGCTGCACAGGACTCCTCATGATGCGCACCCGATTCGCCTTCGGAAAAACCGGCTTCGAAGTAGCAATCCCGGACAACTACGACTGCGCTGTGCTCGAGAGCCGCGCTGTTCAACCTCTTGCTGACGCGAACGCCGCTCTAGAACAGGCTCTCGATCACCCTCTCGCATCGGCGCCTCTTGAAGAGCTTGCCAAGGGCAAGCGCCGGGTCGCCGTCGTGGTCTGCGATATCACCCGCCCCGCTCCCAATCGCATCACGCTCCCGCCCCTGCTCGAACGGCTTCACAGGTCCGGCATCATCCGCGCCGACGTCACAATTCTGATCGCAACAGGCTTGCATCGAGCGGCTACGCGGGAAGAAGTGGATCAGATCGTCGGACCGGAGATCGCTAGATCGTACCGGATCATCAGCAATGACGCGCGAGCAACAGGACAGCATCGCCATCTGGGTGCCACCGGCCGCGGGACCCCCATCCACATTCACAATGACTTCGTCGACGCGGACCTCCGCATCACCCTTGGCTTCATCGAGCCGCATCTGATGGCTGGCTATTCGGGAGGAAGGAAACTCGTCGTACCCGGCGTCGCCGCGGAACCCACTATCAAGGCAATTCACTCGCCCCGATTCATGCGCGAGCCCCTCGCCACCGAGGGGTCCATCGAAGGCAACCCCCTGCACCAGGAGTTGCTCGAGATCGCGCGCGCTGCACACCACGATTTCATTCTCGACGTCACGCTCACTCGAGACCGTCAGATATCGGGAGTCTTCGCAGGCGATCCCATCCTGGCGCATGCAGCGGGCGTTCGTTTCGTCCAGGAACATTGTCTCAATCATCTCGAACACCCCGCTGACCTGGTCGTAACCAGTTCCGCAGGGTTTCCTCTCGACCTGACTTTTTATCAGAGCGTGAAAGCAGTAACTGCAGCTCAACACCTGATTAGGGAAAGCGGCAGCATCCTCGTCGTCGCGGAGTGCTCTGAGGGAGTTGGGTCCCTTGAGTTTGCGGCAAGCCTGAAGACCCTCCAGTCCTTCGAAGCATACCTCCACGAGATTGCCACTAGCCCGGTGGAGATCGATCAATGGCAGGTCGAGAAACTGGCCCTCGCCGCGCTTCAAAGCCAGCTCTTCTTCTACACACCCGGGGTTCAGGCCGAAGACCTCGGAATCCTGAGGAATCGCTGGTTTCCTACCTTAAAGGATGCTCTTAAAGCGGCTACAGCCGAGCTGGCACCGGGAGCAAAGGTCCTCCTTGTACCCGAAGGCCCGTATACTTTTGCGAAGGTCCTTCGTCCTGCCACGGAGACACGATGACCGGCCTACGTTGCCTGCACTCCTATCGGTTCACCTCATTGAGGCCTGCCGCCGATGTCGATTCCACTTAAGCGCTTTGTGGATCGCGTGCCTAGCGGCATGAGGATTCTGCCCCTTGCGGCAGGCACTCTCCTGGGGACCTTCGCCCCTAAAACTCGGGAGTTTTTTTGGATCCTCCACGGGCGCCCTCTTCACCGGTTCCTTACCAATTCTCGCAGTCTTCTATGTTTGCATCGGCGCAACCGTGTCGGTTGGCTCTCTTCCAGGTGTACTGAAGAATGGCGGGGTTCTGCTCGGGACCAAGGTATTGCAGGGGATTGCAGTAGGGTCGTCTTCGGCCATTGGATCGGAATCAACCCGATCGCTACCGGATGGTTCTCGGCTTTTCCACCCTGGCTGCTGTCGCCGCAATCAGTGACACAAACGGCGGCTTATATATGGCCCTGAGGAATCAATACAGTCGCGCCGAGGATGCAGTCGCCTACTCTGTCATGTCGCTCGAATCCGGTCCTTTCCTGACCATGGTCACGCTTGGAGTAGCAGGCCTGTCAGCCTTTCCCTGGCACGCCCTGGTCGGGGATCCTGCCGCTTGCACTGGGCATGCTCCTCGGCAATCTCGATCCCGAGCTCCGCGAGTTTCTCGGCAAAGCTGCCCAGTGCTCATTCCCTTCATCGCCTTCGCGCTCGGTGCTACGCTGAACCTCAAGCTCATCTGGAAAGCTGGCCTCTCCGGACTGGCCCTCGGAATATCGGTGCTGAATCTCTCCTCGTTTTTCCTCGCCATTGTAGACCGAGTTGCTGGAGGCAAAGGAACTGCCGGAATCGACGCGGCAACACGGCGGGCAATGTGGCCGCTGTTCCAGCGCTGGTAGCCGCCGCCAATCCGAAATATGCTGCGGCGGCCGCTCCCGCCGCAGTTCTCGTGGCGTGCAGCGTCATCGTGACCGCATTGGCTGTTCGGTTCCCCACCGCCTGGTGGCATGCGCGGGTATCCTCAAAATAGACAGAGGATCTCGATTGGTGGCCAGGATCATTACCATCGCCGATGACCTGACCGGCGCAGCCGATTGCGCGGCGCCATCCGTCGCACACGGCTGTAAGGCGGTGGTCCTCCTGCATTCTCTTGACCTTGAGCGTGAAGCCTGGCCCGAGGCTGATCTCCTCTCTATCGACTTGAACACCCGCTGTCTCTCGCCGGAACGTGCCGCCGAGGTGACGACACACTTCGTTCGTCTTTACGAAATGAAAAGCGCGGAGTCCTCCGAATACGTTCTTTTCAAAAAGATTGATTCGACGCTGCGTGGAAACATAGCCCACGAAATTGCCGCGCTGCTGCAGGTCCGCCGCTCCAGCGAATCTTTCGATAGGCGTTTGTCCATTCTCCTGGCTCCGGCGCTCCCGGAACAGGGCCGCACAACGGTTTGTGGCCGTCTGCTGGTGCATGGGCGCTCGGCGGAAAAGACGGACATTTGGCGATTTGAGCCCCGGAATCCGCCGTCCAGCATCCCTCAGCTTCTATCCGATGCGGCCCTTTCGTGCGCATTGATCGACATAGAAATGGTCCGCTCCGGATTGAAATTCCTCCGGCGGGCCATTCTGGAAGCGGCCAAGCGATCCGACGTGGTTCTCTGCGATGCGGTAACGGACTCCGACCTGCGGGCTATAGTTGCGGCCTCTTTGCGCCAGCCAGGCATCACCTCATTGGTGGGATCTGCCGGCTTGGCCTGTCACATTCCGCAATCCCTCGGGATCATCTCCAAAGCCGCCCACCATCAAGGAGGCTTCGCAATTGGCCCTACCCTGTTTGTCGTCGGGAGCGCGTCCTCTGTTTCGCGGCAGCAGTCTGAACTCCTGAGCGCGATGCCGGAAGTCGCCAGCTACAGGACAACACCTGCGGTCCTTCACGACTCGCTGGCGATACGCACGCAGATCAGCCAAAGCCTTCAGTCCGGCCGCGATGTGCTTCTCTCGCTGCAGGAAGATGGGCAACGCTCAAAGCAGGGAGATCGGCTGCGTGGCTTCTCGCTGATCTCATCACAATGTGCGCCATTCATTGGCGGACTCGTCGCCACTGGAGGAGAGACTGCGAGAGCTATTCTGGACGGACTTGGCATCCATCGATTGCGTGTGCTCGGCCAGGTGGACCCGGGAATGCCATTTTCTGTTGCAGAGTGCTGGCAGCGTCCGCTGCCGGTCATCACCAAAGCCGGCGCATTCGGTGCTCCACAGGCGCTTCTTCGCTGTCTCAGCTTTCTGCGGGAACTCCAGCGCGCGCCTGCGCCTGTTCGCGCGAACGATCCGTTACTTAGTCACGAGAGTTGATATGCCGAAACCAATTGTCGCGATCACAATGGGAGATGCTGCCGGGGTTGGCCCCGAAATCATCATGAAGAGCCTGTCACACCCGGAGGTCCACGACCTCTGCTTTCCCCTGGTGATCGGCGATGCTGGCAGGTTGCACAGTGCGGGATCGATTGTGGGAACACGACTCGAAATCCGCAGCATGCTGGAGTCAGAATTAGAATCTGCCAACTTCACCGTCGATGCCGTCAATTGCGTGGACCTCAAACTGATCCCACCAGAACTACCGTGGGGCAAACTTTCGCGCCACGCCGGCGAAGCTGCCTATCGCTACCTCGAGCTTGCTGCGCGCCTCGCCCTCGAAAGACGCGTGGCAGCCATCTGCACGGCGCCCATCAATAAGGAGGCACTTCAGGCCGCAGGGCACAAATTCCCCGGCCATACGGAACTCCTGGCGCACCTCACCGGAACACCGGAAGTCTCCATGATGCTGACCACTGCGAAGCTGAAGGTGCTGCATGTAACCACGCACATCGGTCTAATCGATGCGATTTCACGCATCGAACCGGGTCTCGTCCAACGCACCATCGCCCGCGGGCGCGAGGCTCTCGAACGAACAGGCATAAGGGATCCACATATTGGGGTGTGCGGCATCAATCCACATGCGGGGGAGAATGGCCTGTTCGGTCACGGGGAAGAAGAAGAGAAGATCATACCAGCAGTCAACATCTGTCGCGCTCGCGGATGGAACGTCGAGGGCCCACTGCCCGCGGACACGCTGTTCTATCGCGCTCAGCGGGGCGATTTCGACCTGGTGATAGCCATGTACCATGATCAAGGCCACGGCCCTGTGAAAGTGCTCGGGCTTGAGTCGGGAGTAAACATCACCGTCGGCCTGCCGGTAGTGAGAACGTCGGTCGATCACGGGACCGCTTTCGATATCGCTGGTACCGGAAAGGCTGACGAGCGCAGCCTCCTTGAAGCCCTTCGCCAGGCCGTTCAACTCGCGCCACAATGGAACCCGAGCGCGGCTGGATTCAAATAGAAGCCTTTTCTCTCGGTCGACTTCGCGGTCGTGCGGGATGCAGACATGTAGCCGTACCAGACCACATGTCCACCTATGTGATCGAGCCGGGTAGGACCTCAAGCAAGATGGCTGAGGCAAACGTCGGACCGAAGCGCACTCTGAGAGCCTAAGACCAGGTCAGATTTTCGGGAAGGGTAGGAGAGGATTTCTCCTTTCCCCACTTCAGAATATAGCGCACTCGGCGGCTTGCGGGAAGCCCCCAACCGTGCTTCATGATCGTCGCCTGAGACTCAGAAACCAGGAGGCACGATGATTGAACACGAGGTGGTCATTGCAGGTGGAGGTCCGACGGGGCTGATGTTAGCGGGTGAGTTGGCGCTCGCGGGCGTTGACGTAGCGGTTGTCGAGCGCCGCGAGAACCAAGCCCTAGAAGGATTGCGGGCGGGTGGTTTGCACATACGCACCATTGAAGTACTGGATCAGCGCGGTATCGCCGACCGATTTATCTCCCAGGGACAAATCGTTCGCAAAATTCCGTTCGCGCTTACCGCCCTCGACATAAGCGATCAGCCAACTCGCCACAACTACTATCTCGCCCTCTGGCAGAATCCCACCGAACGGACGCTGGCTGACTGGGTTGACGAACTCTCGGTGCCGGTCTATCGCGGTCTCGAAGTTACAGACTTCCATCAGGACGATACGGGGGTGGATGTGAAGTTGTCTGACGGCCAACGCTTGGGAGCGAAGTATCTTGTTGGATGCGACGGGGGACGCAGCCAGGTACGCAAAATGGCCGGAATCGACTTCCCGGGGTGGGATCCATCCACCAGCTATCTAATCGCCGAGATTGAAACCGCCCGAGAGCCCGCATGGGGCGTGCGTCACGGGGAAAAGGGCATCAACGCCATCGCCAAACTTGAGGGGGACAGCCAGGCCCGCGTCGTTGTGAATGAGAAGCAGATCCTCCGTGGGGATCAGCCAACAGTGGACGATCTCCGCGAGGCCCTGATCGGAGTCTACGGAACGGATTTTGGCCTCCGAAATGCCGCCTACATTTCCAGGTTCACGGACGCCACCAGGCAGGCGGGGCGCTACCGGAATGGCCGCGTGCTCCTGGCCGGCGACGCCGCACACGTGCACTCCCCGGTCGGCGGTCAAGGACTTAACATCGGCGTACAGGACGCGGTGAACTTGGGCTGGAAACTCGGCCAGGTAGTAAATGGCGTATCGCGGGACACTCTCCTGGACACCTATCATGCGGAGCGACACCCCGCCGGTGCGCGCATGCTGCGGAATACCATGGCGCTCACTGCCATTCATCGAAAGGAGGACCGAATTGATGCATTGCGCGAGTTGATGTGCGAATTGGTCCAGCAAACCGATAGCGCGCGCAAGCACTACGTCGCCATGATCTCCGGCCTCGACACTCGCTATGACCTAGGTGAAGGGCACCCGCTCCTCGGCCGCAGAATGCCGGACCTTGACCTGATCACCTCCGACGGTCCCCTGCGAACTTTTGCCCTGCTGCACCGTGGCCGCCCTGTGCTTCTCAATTTCGGAGAGCCTGATGCCATCGCGATTGGCCCATGGGCGAAGCGGGTCAGGGTAATCGACGCAAGCTACAGTGGCGCATGGGAGCTTCCGGCGATCGGAGTGGTCCCGGCACCTGTTGCTGTATTAGTCCGTCCGGACGGATACGTCGGCTGGGTGGGAGACGCGAAGCAACATGGCCTCACCGAGGCGCTGACCACATGGTTCGGCGACGTCGCTGCGCCTTAGGCTCTGACCCACAACAACCATCCTCAATGGCGATTGATCCACCCTAGGTCAGATCTTGAGCAGCTCTCTCACCCGGCTCGCCTCAACCGCCGGGGTCGCGCCTTGCTGCGTCGCCACCCACGAGGCGAAACGATTCGCACAGGCGCCGATCTCGGCCAGAGAAGATCCAACGAACGAAGTAATGCGTCAGGCACGCAGTAAACGCATCTCCCGCACCCACTGCATCCACTACGTCCCCCCCCCCGCGCCCGGGTGGCTGACGCATTCGCCTCCGGAAAGGATCAGACTGCCTTGAGCTGCTCGTGTGATACAGACGATGTCAAGCTTGTACACCTCTTGCAGAGGAGCCGCTACTTCCCGTTCGTTGGCGCAACACAACCCAAGCTCCGAAGAAATGGCGGGCAGCTCCTGATGACTCAATTTGACGATATCCGCGAGCTCGAGCGAGCGCGACAGAACACTAGCGTCATAGTAAGACTGGCGAAATTGACGTCGAAGATCCGAAGCGCTCCCGGCCTGACGTGGCGCAGGAATCGCTCGATCGTCTCAGAACGACACGCGCAACAGGAGTTGGACCGTCCGCGGCAGGCTGCTCTGGTGATTGACTACGCCAAAATTTGGTCCCAGCCCGACACCCGGCTCGGCAAACTGAGGATGGTTGAACAAATCGGAGATCTCGCCGCTGAACTTGAGCTTAGCCTTATCCGCCAGGTTGAACGACTTGTTCGCGGAGAAGTCAAGGTTGACCACGCCCACAGCCCTCAGGCCTCCGTCGACACGCGGTTCGTTGCCAAACGCCAATGGCCCGGGCTGGCTGAAACAGCTGGTGTTGAACCAATGCAACTGCCTCGTCGCGCGATCTCCCGGGACGCACTTCGAACATCCGGCCTCGTAGTTGGGGCGGATGATGCATCCGCCCCGAGTTTACTTTGCGTGTGTACCACCGCCAAACTCACAGCATCCGCGGTCGAACGATCTCTGGGCTTCGAGGATCACCTCGCCGGCTGCATTTATACTTGCGGAGACCGCAAGGAATCCATCGAAAGGAGTGTCCGCTCAAGTCTCTGGACAGGCCGCATAGCCCGTCGCCTCGCAGTTCGCACAGCGGAACTCTCAGCCCGGTAAGCCACTTGCCCCCGGGTTTCGCGCGGAGTCGAGCATCACAGCAATTGCTGGGATTGACAATGAGAATGAGCAGCGGACAACAGGAGTAAGAGCATGGCAAAGAGCGTCAATAAAGTCATTCTGCTTGGCAACGTAGGCAAAGATCCCGAGATCCGCTCCACCGGCGCTGGCTCCATGGTGGCAAACTTTACTCTGGCCACCAGCGATCGCTATCAGGATCAGCAGGGCAATTGGCAGGACCGCACCGAGTGGCACAACCTCGTCGCCTTCAAGCGGACTGCGGAGATCGTTCGCGACTACGTCAAGAAGGGCACCAAGCTCTACATCGAAGGCAAGATCCAGACGCGCAGTTGGGACGACAAGGAGTCCGGACAAAAGAAGTACCGCACCGAAATCATCGTCAACGACCTCTCTCTTCTTTCCGGCCGAGAAGACGGCGGTTCCGGCAGTGGCGGCTACAGCCGCAGTTCGGGAGGCTCCAGCAACTACGATCAGCGCCCCGCCCCCAGCCACGATGAGTATGCGCAAGGTGCGGAGATCTCCGACGACGATATCCCCTTCTAAGATCAGGAGGCCGCGGCAAAGCGCGGCCGCTCCCTAGCGCCTGAGGCGCAGATCGCGCAAAGCCGTCTGCGCCGCATGATAGCCGCACATACCGTGCACCCCTCCCCCGGGTGGCGTCGACGCCGAGCATAAATACAACCCCGGACTGCCCGTTGAATACGAACGCACTCCCGGCCGAAGCAGCACCTGCTTCAGCGTGAATGCGCCCCCGTTCACATCTCCGCCCACGAGGTTGGCATCCATGGCCTCCAGGTCAGAGGGCGCAAACACCCGTCGCGCCAGCACACAATCGCGAAAGCCCGGCGCGAACCGCTCAATCTGTGCTTCGATCGGTCCGGTGCGGTCTTCCCGGGAACCGTTGGGCACATGGCAATAGGCCCAGGCCGTGTGCTTGCCGGCTGGCGCGCGCAGGGAATCATAGAGCGATGGCTGCGTCACCAGCACAAACGGCTTCGCAGAATGCTTGCCGCGCCACACTTCGGACTCCGCCTGCGCAATCTCCGTAAAACTTCCCCCCACGTGCACCGTCATGGCTCGCCGGCACGCTGCCGCGCTCCACGGAATCGGCTCCGAGAGCGCGTAATCCACCTTGAATGCGCCCGGCCCGAACTGGAACCTCTCGAGCGAACGTCGATAGTTGGCGCTCAGCCGCCCTCCCGCGATCTTCAGAAACTCCCGTGCCGATACATCGCACATCACCACCGCGTCACGCGTGTCCAGTTGCTCGAGCGATCCCACTCGGCACGATGTCCGCACCGTCCCGCCCAGTTGTTCCAGCCGGCGGATCAGTGCGTCGGGAATCGCCTGCGCGCCGCCCTTCGCCACGGGCCAGCCCACGGCGGGTGCCGTAGCGCCGAAGATCAACCCCACCGCCGAACTCATCGGCTGGTCGAACGCCAGCAGCGAATGCGCCGCCATGCCGGAAAATAGCGCTCGCGCCCGTTCCGTCCGGAACCGGCGCACCAGCATCGCTGCGGGGAGCACCCCATAGGCCCCGAATCGCGCCATCAGCAGGGGGTGCGCCGGCACATGCAGCGGCGGCCTCAGCGCATCCTCCGCAAAGTCCCACCAGCGCTCCGCCGCCGGCCGCATCAGGCGTGTCCACGTCCGCCCATCCGCGCCAAGCTCCCCTTCCTGCGCCGCAAACGAGTTCTCCAGCACCACCGCCGTGCCATCTTCCATCGGATGCGCCGCAGCCGCATCCCCCTGCACCCATGTCAGACCAAGCTCCGCCAGCGGTAGCTTCCGGAAGAATGGCGACCCCGCTCCCATCGGATACACAGACGAGCCAAAATCATGACGGAAGCCCGGCAGCGTCAGCTCCATCGTGCGCGCGGCGCCTCCCGCCTGCGCCTCGGCCTCCAGCACCTCCACCGCCAGGCCCGCCTCCGCAAGCACCACTGCTGCCGAAAGCCCGTTCACACCCGCGCCAATCACGATTGCCCGGTTCATCTAGAATCATCTTCTCCAAGTCAATCGTGCGGCGGCAACTGGTCCGCCGGGGCAATCATCCCGTAATGCCCGTCAGCCGTGCGCTCCAGGGCAGGCGCATACAACCCCAGGAACTGCCGCCGCCACCAGTTGCCCGTGCGCCGCTTCTCATTCAGCGACGTAAACCAATACTGGTAAAGGACCGCGCGCACGGCTCGCGGAGCCGCCCCGTCGAACGGGCTGCTGCGGAACAGCGCCAGCACATCTCGGTCGTTCGAAAGCAGGCGCGTCTCCGTGATGGGCACAATCTCGTTCTGCTGCCAGTCCCCCAAAGATGCGAACCACAGATTCCAGTCGAATCGCGGCTGATACGGCGCATAGATTCCCGGAGCCTCATGCAGAAGCTGCGGCTTGTAGCGGAAAACATAGGGCTCCCAGTTCTGCCCGTCTCTGGATCCCTGAAACTCAATCTCATAACGTCCGCGCGTCATCACTGCGAAGAGACCATACTGGTTCGCAATCCGGAACGGCTCCAGCGCCGCAGCGGGCGCTATCGGAAGCGCGTGCGGAACAACAAGGTTCACCAGCTCCGCGGTGGTCGCATACCCAACCCAGATCATCAGGCATCCGGAGACCATCACGCCTGCGCCATGCAGCGCCGCTCCTACGCCAGGCTCGCCCTCATCGTTGACACGCCGCAGCATCGCCGGCCGAAACCTCGCCGGAAACACTCGCCGCCAGTACACGTCATCCACCAGCAAAAAACCAAGCGCCAGCACAATGAAATTCAAAAACGCGTAATTGCCCGTCAGGATCACGCCAATCTCCCACGGCGTCACGATACAGAAGCAGATCAACCGCAGCCGCCGCGGGAAGAACAGCAGGAACACCAGCACCAGCTCCATCACCAAGGTGGCGACGGCAGATGCCGCATGAAACCAGTGCGGCAGATGCTGCGCGTAGAACCCGATCCACGTCGGCAGCGGGCTGTTCTGGTAGTACTCGTCCATCGCCGTGAAGTTGCGCCACTGCGGATCGCCGCTCAGCTCCTTCACCAGCCCCGATTCGAAGTAGATGCGGAACCATTCCCAGCGCAGCAGCCACAGACTGGCCCGCGACGGCAGATGCCTAGCCCCCAACCCCGGCCATACGCCTCCGGGCGCGAACAACAATGCGAGAAATCCTGCCTCCAGCAGCATCCCGTCCGATTGGTAGCTCGAGAAATCCCCCGCCGCGCTCACGAACGACAAAAAACAGACGAAGCACGCCAGCAGCGTCATCCGGGGCCACACATTCACAAACGCCAGCAACGATGCGGCGATCCCGCACCACGTGACGGTCATCATCATCATCGAAGACGAGGAAAGCCAAAACAGCGAGGGCGCGTGCCAGTAGCTCGCGGTCCCGTAATACTGTGTCGCCGCTTCCAGGTAGTTCTTCGCCGGCAGAATGCCATGCGGCCCAATCAGCCCCTTGATCTGGAACAGAAGAGAATAAAAAGCGGAGAAGTAAATGAGAGCAAGTGCGCGCAGGAAGGTCCAGCGCGCCAAAACCGCCCGGTCGGCGCCGCATCTCCCGTCGAAGATCCGTCGCAGAAAACCAGCTGCCGTGCGCATGGTCATTGGAGGCTCGCCCCACCAAGCTAGTTGCACGGACAAGGAATCGAAACGTCCCGCCTACCCCGTCTTCACCAGCGTCTCAATCAGGTCGTCTCGTCGCGCATACGCCATTTTCTCGAAGCGGGGCAGCAACCGAAGCCAAACCACAACCGCTCCCGCCGCCATCGCCACAAAGATCGGAATCGAGAGCCACAGCCGGTCGAAATAGGCGCACGCCGCCAGCACCCCGCCCCCCGCGGCCAGCACTCCCAGCTGCACGGCAAGACTCAACAAAGCGTTGGCCTGCGACCCCTTCTGCCGCGAGATTCGCCCGGGATTCACCCGGTACGGCATCGCCAGCGAAAACGCATTCCCCGCGGCCAGGTGTACCGGCAGCGCAAACAGCAGCCACGCCGTCGTGGCGGCTAACGCCACCCTCTCCACCCCGCCATAACGAAGGCTCGCAAGAAAACACACCAGGATCGCGTCAAGGGCAAACAGAGCCGCATGAAACAGGTTCTTCGCCAGCAGCACCGTCCGAATCGGCGTGGGAGACAGAAACAGCATCTGGATACCCGCGCCCTCCGTGCCCAGGTTGTTGTAGAGCAGCTGCGTAAATCCCACCATCGCGTAGGCCAGGCACAGCAGCAATCCCAGTGGCAGGTGGCTCAAGCTCGAGCTCCCGCGGTTCCGATACATCCCCGAAAACAGAAAGACCATGATCAGCGGCGCGCCCAGTCCATACAACAGTGGAAGCGCGCGTAGAATCGTCCGCAATTCCTTCTCCATCACCGCTGCAATCGGGCCCGAACCATCCAGCAGCCACTCCGTGCTCCGCTTCTCTGCCCTCTTGCGTGAAGGCGCATCGCCCAGGTTCTCGCCGCGGTACTCCGCTCCCAGCCTGAGGCCGAGCACTCCGCCAATCCCCACGGCATAGATTCCCAGCAGCCCCAGGCACAGCATCGCATCCCCGGGCTGCCCCTCCGCGCCCCGCCGCAGGCCGCGCGCCGCCAGCCCAGGCGGCAGCCAACGCTGCACCGCGCTCGCCGTGTTCAGGTACCGCCCCACAGTCTCCTTGGAATGCGCGCTCACCCACGGACCCCCGGCTTTGCCTCGAAACGCCGGGTTCAGAAAATTCAGCCCCAGCATCGCGCCCAGAAACACCACCGTCAGAATCTCCCGTGTGCGCCGCTGCGCCAGCCAACGGTCGATCCAGGCGAAGATCGCCCGCACCAGCAGCACGTTGAACACCGCAAACCCAAACAGCGAAACCGCAGCCCACCCGAACACCACAGGCCGTGCAGCCGTGATTCCCGCCAGGAGCCCAACACAGCAAAATCCGCCCATGATCGTCGACACGTCCACCAGACCGAAGATCAGATGCAGCAGATAAAACGAGCCAAAACTCACCGGAAACCGCAGCAGTCCGGCCAAGTCAAACTGTTGCTGAAACGACGCCAGCGACACGGGCACAATCTGCCACATCAGGAACAGCACCCACACGATGACCGGCAGCACGCGCCACTGCCCGTGCGCCGTCACCATGTACGCGCTCCCTCCAAACGCCGCGGCAAAGAACAGGGCAATGCACGAGTACACCACGATCACCACCACCCGCGCCACCGTCTCCACCGCGCCCTTGGTGGTCCGCATCCCATGCCGGAACACGCTCCATCGCATTTGCGCCAGCGCGCCGTACTGCGCCCGTGCCAGCGGCGAGAACACCCCACCGCGCGTCGCGGCTGCCGCAGCGTCCCCTACGCCAGCCACGAAAGCTCCTGCGCCGGCTCGCCGCCGCCCGCCCCCACGATTGACAGAAAAATCTCCTCCAGCGTCAGCCTCTGCTCCTGCGCGCCCGGCAGGTTGCTCGCCACCCCGGCACGCAGTTCCTCCAGCGATCCGTTCGCCACCAGCCGCCCCTGGCTGATGATCGCCACGTGGCTGCACAGGCGCTCCACAATCTCCAACACGTGCGTCGTCAAAAAGATCGTCGCCCCGCGCTGGATCATCCCCTGCAGCATGGCCTTCAGCATCCCCGCCGCAATTGCATCCACGCCCTCGAACGGCTCATCCAGAAACAGAACCTTCGGCCCGTGAATCACCGCCGCCGCCAGCGCCAGTTTTTTCTGCATGCCGTGCGAGAAGTCCGTCACCAGCTTCTTGCTCTCGTTGGCCAACTGCATGAACTCCAGCAGCTCTTCCGTTCGCTGATTCGTAACCGCGCGGTCCAGCCCATACATCCGCCCCACAAAGCGCAGATACTCCGGAGCCGTCAGACGCCCCAGCAGCGCCATCCCCTCCGGCACCACCCCGATCTGCCGCTTCAGCTCCAGGGAGCCCGCTTCGAACCGCTGCCCCAGAATCGCTATCGACCCCGCGCTCGGCTCCAGCAGGCCCGTAAGCATCTTGATCGTAGTGGACTTCCCCGCCCCGTTCGGCCCCAGAAATCCAAAAAACTGACCCGGTGCCACGCTCAATGAGACGTCATCCACCGCCGTCAGCGCGCCAAAGCGTCGCGTTAGCCCCACCGTCTCAATCGCTGCAGTTCCCATGTGCGGCCAGAATAACAAACACGAACGAAACACCGCCTCCCTGCTGATCGATACCTCCTCCGCGCAGCTCAGTCACAATCCGCGTCGCCCTCAGCAACCGCCATGCGAAAATAGACCGATTCCCCACGGAGGATCCTCGATGGACTTTGCAAGCCTCGTCCGCCGCTGTGTCGCCACCATCTCTTGTTCCTTTGTAGGAATCCCCGTTGCCCCGGCGCAGCCCGCAGCCAAACATGCGCAGGTTCCCAGGGAGCCCATCCAGATCACCGCCGACCTCACCGACGCGCCCCGCCGCATCTTCCGCGCTGAGATCGATCTCCCCGTGACCTCCGGCCCGCTCACCCTCACTACCCCGCAATGGATCCCCGGCACTCACATGCCCATAGGACCGGCCGCAAAGATCGCCGGCGTCGTCTTTACCGCCAATGGGCAAACCCTGCCATGGCGCCGCGACGACGTCGACCTCTATCAGTTCCACCTCAACATCCCCGCCGGTGTCACTCGCCTTCACGCTCACCTCGACAGCATCGTCTCCGACCGCGTCTCGGACAAGCTCGCCATGCTCGACTGGGAGGCCCTGCTACTCTACCCGGCGCATGTGCCGGTACGTGACCTCCCCATTCAGGCGGCCGTCATCGTCCCTCCAGGTTGGGGAGTCGGAACCGCCCTTACGCTCGTCGCTCCCCGCACAACCCCGGTCCCCGACGCCGGCGCAACCACTCGTTTCGCTGCAACGAACGTAGAGCAGTTGGAAGACTCCCCCATCCTCACCGGCCTTTACTTCCGTGAGTATCCCCTCGCCCCCGAGATCTCCCCCAAACACTTCCTCGAAGTCGCTGCCGATGCGGCCGACGAAGCGGAATTCAAGCCCGCGCTCCTCGCCGAGATCGCAAACCTGGTCCGCGAAGCCGATAAGGAATACGCCTCCCATCACTACAACGAGTACCGCTTCCTCCTCACCATCTCTGACACCGCCGGCTTCTCCGGCACCGAGCACGGACAATCCTCCGACGATGGCGCCGGCGACAAGGCCTTCAGCGATCCCGCCATGCAGCCCGCGGTCGCCGACCTGCTCCCCCACGAGTTCACCCACTCCTGGAACGGGAAGTACCGCCGCCCCGCCACCCTCTACCAACCGGACTTCGCTACCCCCCAGCAGGGAGAGCTGCTCTGGGTCTACGAAGGCATGACGCAGTACCTCGGCAACGTGCTGGCCGCTCGCGCCGGACTTAAATCTGCCCAGGAGTACCGCGAACTGCTCGCCTCCTCCGCCGCAGGCATGGACTACACTCCCGGACGGAGCTGGCGCAGCACACAAGACACCGCCATCGCCGCCTCCCTGCTGCGCAACCCCGATCGCTACGCCAACTGGACCCGCGGCCAGGACTACTACATGGAGGGTGAGCTCCTCTGGCTCGACATCGATACCCTTATCCGCAAGACCACCAACAATCAGAAATCGCTTGACGACTTCGAGCGCCTCTTCCTCGGCAAAGGCGGCAACACCGGCCCTACCATCGTGCCTTACACCTTCGACGAACTCGTAGCCGCGCTCAATCAGGTCATGCCCTCCGACTGGGCTCCGTTCCTGCACGAGCGCGTCGACAAACCCCACGACCACGCCAACTTCGACGGCATCGCCCGTGGTGGCTACGACGTCGTCTACCAGGACGAGCCGTCCAACTCCGAAAAATCCCTCGCCGCCCTCTTCCCCAAGTTCCTGGGCGGCGTGGATGCCTGGTTCTCAATCGGCATGCAGATGGGCACCGACGGTTCCATCAACGACGTCCGCTGGAACGGCCCCGCCTACAAGGCTGGCCTCGCTCCCGGAGACAAGGTCCTCGGCGTCAATGGCCGCCTCTACAACGGCGACCTCCTTCGCGCCGCCATTCGCGACGCCAAAGGCAAACCCGAGCCCATTCACCTCATCGTGCAGCGGGAAACTTTCCTCCGTTCGGTCGACATCGATTACCACGATGGCGAGCGCTACCCGGTTCTCAAGCGCAACGCCGAGCCCACCGCCTACCTCGACGACATCATCAAGCCGCTCGCCTCAGCGCCGGCAGCCACGAAGTAGCTTCAGCCCACGCGTCTCTCGTCCTCAACGGCCCACGCGCCACGGAGAGACATTCGACCACTTGTCCAATGCGCTCAGCGCCCAGGCATTGCTCTTGTCCGTGTGGCACGACGTGCACGGGTTGGGAATCCCCGACTGCTCCGTCTCCAGGGGCGAGATAAAGCGGAACGTGTGCGCGGCCACGTAGTTGTCCTTGATCGTCACCTCGATATGCGGCATGTGGCAGGCCACACAATCTGAGCCCGGGCTGTCCGGCGCATGATGCGTGTGCTCCGCTACCGTCCCCTTCAGGCCGGCGGGATTGTTCTTATTGTGACAGCCCAGGCAAAGAGCATTCCCCTTCTGCATGAGGTTCGACTCGTTCTCGTTGCTGTGCACCTCGTGGCAATCGAAGCAGCGCAACCCGCGGTGATACATGTTGCTCTGCACAAAATCATTGCCCTGCATGCGATTCTTGTGGGCCGTCAAGTCGGCAAACTGGTAGAAATCCGCGGTCCCCGGCTTGAGCTCTTCCAGTCTCCAATAGTCCGCGAGCCGCTGCCCCGCGACGTATCCAACCGGCCAGTCGTAGTAGAGCCCGCCAATCGGGTTCGACAACGGCCGTCCCTGGCTGTGGCACTGAATGCATACGTCATTGCCGCGCACAAAATCGAGCGTCTCCGGGTTCACAATGTTGGCCTTCGTCGGATGCGCCACATGCTCGCTCCCCGGACCGTGACACTTCTCGCACCCCACGTTCCACTCGGTCACCATCTTGGTGGCGACGTTGTAGTTCACCGAGTGGCACCCGTCGCACGTAGGCCCGGTGGGCCGGTCTTTGTTCGCCTGCGGATAAAAGGCCAACCACCAGTCGGTCCCCGCCTCCACGTGATACGGCAGCCACCTCTTCTTCGCGATGTCCCATTGCGCGGGCAGCGGATAGTATGTGTCGCCCAGCCGCGCGAAGTAGCGCTGCTTGTACCGGCTGCCGTACACGAATGCCACATCGTCCAAGCTGAACGTTCGCACCTGGCTGGCGCTCACAAAATCTCCCAGAACGGCTTCGGGGTGAACCTTCGGATCGCGCACCACGTTGGCCATCCGCGTCTGCTTCCAACCGTTGTACTGCTCTGCATGACACGTCTTACACGCCTCTGACCCCACGTACTGCTGCGCGAAGGCCAGCTGACACGCGGCGAACAAGACGGCGCTCCACAGGAATGCTGCCGGCACAGGTTTCATAGCTCGGCTCAGAATAGCAGCGAGGCATATGGAAGCTGTCGAAACATCGCGTAAAGGAAAAGCCCCCGGCATGCCGGGGGCCTTCAGTTTGGTGCATTTCCTGGTGCTTACGCGCTGTACAGCAGAATTCCCGCAGCCTTCTCGTCGCTGCCTGTATCCTCCGGACGAACTGGCCGATAGTACAGCTGGTTGTTTTCGAGATAGACCTCGAGGAACGCCGGACGATCCGGAATGTGCCCCGCGATCAACGCCTCCGACAGTGGATCTTCCACGTACCGCTGCAGAGCGCGGCGCAACGGACGAGCCCCGTAGCTGCGATCCACCAGCGTCTTGTCGAGAATCCACTTCTTGGCGTCCTCGGTCACCGAAATCGTGATCGCCTTCTGCGCCAGGTTTGCGTTGAGCTGCTGTACCAGCAGTTCCACGATCTGGATGAGATCCGCATCGTTGAGCGACTGGAACAGGATCACCTCGTCGAGACGGTTGAGGAACTCGGGATTGAAGGTCTTCTTGACCTCCTGCTTCACCAGCTCTTCTACTTTCTCCGTCACCAGGTCGTCGCGATCCGACGCGAAACCCAGCCCCTGCTTCTTCTGCAGATGCCGCGCGCCAATGTTCGACGTCATGATGAGGATCGTGTTCTTGAAGTCCACCGTGTTGCCCAGTCCATCAGTCAACTGGCCGTCTTCAAACACCTGCAGCAGCAGGTTGAACACATCCGGGTGCGCCTTCTCGATCTCATCCAGCAGGACCACCGAGTAAGGAGACCGCTTCACGCGTTCCGTGAGTTGGCCGCCCTCCTCGTAGCCCACGTATCCCGGAGGCGAACCAATCAGCTTCGAAACCGAGTGCTTTTCCATGAACTCCGACATGTCGAATCGGATCAGCGCCTTGTCGCTCCCGAACAGGAACTGCGCCAGCGTGCGCGCCATCTCCGTCTTGCCCACGCCCGTCGGTCCCAGGAACAGGAAGCTGCCGATCGGTCGGTGCGGCGACTTCAAACCAGCACGGCTGCGGCGAATCGCGCGAGCCAAAGCCGAAATCGCCTTCTCCTGCGAGATCACGCGCTTGTGGAGCTCTTCTTCCACCCGCAGCAGCTTCTGCGTCTCTTCTTCCTTGATGCTGGTCACGGGCACGCCTGTCCAGCGGCTCACCACGTCCTCAATGTCCTCGCGGCCCACAATGCCCGCCGCCGAATCATCCAGGTGGTACTTGTCGCGCAGCGCCCGCAGCGTCTCCCGCTCCTTGCGCTCCTCGTCGCTGTAGAACCGCGCCTTCTCGAACTCGTGGTTCGCAATCGCTGAGTCCATGCGGTGAACAATGAACTTGATCCGCTTCTGGACCTCGGTGATCTCTTCGGGAAGCGAAGTCTGCCGCAGCTTCACGCGAGCACCGGCCTCGTCGATCAAATCAATCGCCTTGTCGGGAAGGAAGCGATCCGGAATGTAGCGGTTGGAGTGCGACACCGCAAACTCGATGGCCGCATCCGTGTAGCTCACCGCATGAAACTTTTCGTAGCGGTCCTTGATCCCCATGATGATCTTCACGGCATCAGCCTCGTTCGGAGGCGGCACCTTCACCGCCTGGAACCGGCGTTCCAGCGAGCGGTCCTTCTCAATCGACTTGCGATACTCGGCCGGCGTGGTTGCGCCAATGCACTGAATCTCGCCGCGGCTCAACGCCGGCTTCAGGATGTTCGCGGCGTCCAGCGATCCCTCCGCAGAACCTGCGCCCACCAGCGTATGCAGCTCGTCGATAAAGATGATGGAGTTCTGATTCTCCATCAGCTCTTTCATAATCGTCTTCAGCCGCTCTTCAAACTGGCCGCGATACTTGGTCCCGGCCACAATCAGCGACAGATCCAGTCCCAGCACGCGCTTGTCGGCCAGGAACGTCGGCACCTCGCCATCGGCAATCCGCTGCGCCAGGCCTTCGACAATCGCCGTCTTGCCCACGCCGGGCTCGCCAATCAGCACCGGATTGTTCTTGGTGCGGCGGCACAGAATCTGGATCACGCGCTCCAACTCGCCGTCGCGGCCCACCAGCGGATCCAGTTGCCCATCCATGGCGGCCTGCGTCAGGTCGCGGCTGAACTCCGCCAGCAAACTCGACTCCCGCTGCCGCTGCTGCGCCGGAGCCTTCTCCTGCGTCACCCGCGCCAGCTCATCGCGAATCTGCGCCAGCTTCAGCCCGCGCTCCTGCAAAATCTCTGAGGCAAAGCACTTCTCTTCCCGCAGCAAACCTAAAAGTAGGTGCTCCGTCCCAATATGCTTGTGTCCCAGCCGTTCTGCTTCCTCCGCCGCATACGCCAGCACCCGCTTGCACTCGTTCGAAAGCGGCAGATCCACCGACGTCGAAACCTTCTCGCGAATGGTGGTGTGCGCCTCAATCTGCTTGCGGATGGACTCCACCGAGGCATGCGAGCGCAGAAAACGGTTGGTAAGCGCCTTGTCCTCGCGCAGCAGACCCAGCAACAGGTGCTCGGTCTCAATATAGGGCGAGCCAAACTGGCTGGCCTCGTACCGCGCGAAGAAGATCACGCGCCGTGCCTTCTCCGTATAGCGTTCGAACATCTGATTCTCCCTTATCAGGCCAACGGCGGCAGTAGCGGTCCGCTTGTCAAACAATCCCGGCTTCGGCTCTGCTGCCCTTACGCCTGTGTCACACCATGCTGGCTGAGGCGAATTCGGAAAAGATCGTTCCTGCCTCAGAACAGCTCTCAAGGATGGTTCCGGAAGGTTATCCGATCGCCTTGAGCATGGAACGCTCGCTTCTCGCGAGTATCCCGCCCCTCGGCTCCCATCCACAATTCCCAGCCTGGTGGGGTTGAATACCCAGGCCGTGTTACCCCCAATTAATACTTAAGACTCATTTCGGCCCCGGAATGCTGCTTTTTTCGCCCCCGGCTGCCAACCGAACCTTCCCTTTCAACCACTTGCGGACGTCAGGCGTCCGCCTTCCAGGCGCATCACCCGGGTGCATCGTGCCGCCAGCTCCGTGTTATGCGTGACCATAACGGACGTTAGACCGTAGTCCCCGTGAATACGTTGTAAAAGAGCAAACACCTGGTTCGCGGTGCCCGCATCCAGGTCGCCTGTCGGCTCATCGGCCAGCAGCAGCCGCGGCCGGTTCACCAGCGCCCGCGCCAGCGCCACCCGCTGCTGCTCCCCGCCCGATAGCTCCCCGGGCCGGTGATCGCGCCGCTCCTCAAGACCCACCTCCCGCAGCCAGTTGGCCGCCACCGTCAGCGCCTCGCGCCGCGGTTGACCGGCCGCCAGCAGCGGCATCGCCACGTTCTCCTCCGCCGTAAACTCCGGCAGCAGGTAGTGAAACTGCCAAACGTAGCCAATCTCGCGATTTCGAAAAGTGGCCGCTTGCCTGGGAGAAAGGGTTGCCACGTTGATTGAGGCGCAGTATACCGTCCCGGCGGAAGGCGCATCAAGAGCACCAAGGATGTGCAAAAGCGTGCTCTTTCCTGCCCCTGACTGCCCAACAATCGCCACCAACTCGCCGCGCTCCACCCGAAAATCCAGGTGCTGAAACAGCGTCAGCGCTCCGCGCGCCGTGCGATAGGTCTTCTCGAGATCCCGGACCTCGATTACCGGAGACTCCGGCGCCCGCACATCGGCCTCCCCCGATAACCCGGAAACCTGAGCAGCCCCTGAAAAATTCTCCGTCATCCGTAAACGGTATTCTACCCGCTTCCAGTGCGAGGTGATTCGGATCACTTCACGCTGGATCCTCCCAGGTACCTGCCCGCCGCCTAATCACTGCACGCCCCCGCGCCTTCCTGCTAGCGTCCTCACCAGAGAATCAACCCCTTGAAGATCGCCAGGTTCGTCGCCCTGTTCACGCTGGCCTTTCTCGGCTTCTCCTCGCTCGCCGGAGGGATCCCCCTCATCCTCGATCCCAGCGGCGCCATCCTGTATATGCCCCTCAGCCTGCTGCGGCACTCCCCCTTTTCCAAGTTCCTGATTCCCGGGATCCTGCTCGCAACCTGCAACGGCGCGCTGAGCCTGCTCGCCTTCGACGCCGTACAGCTCCGCTGGAGCTGCCGCGGGAACCTCGTCACCCTGCAGGGATTCGTGATCGCCGGGTGGGTCACCATCGAAGTCCTCTACCTGCGCGTCATCGCCTGGCCGCACTGGGTTTACTGGGCCACCGGCGCGTCCTCATCGGCTGCGGCCTTGTTCTTCGCACCGCCAGGCCCGCGCCCCCCGGCCAAAACCTATGAACCGTCAAGAACAGTGCGCCGCGCCGCTGGCAAACCAGCGCCCTTTGCGCCCGAAATAAAGTCATCCCCTTCCCAGCCGATGGGCTCAGAGGGAGATGTTCAATGCGTAGATGCTGCGCTTTCCTGCTGGGATCCCTCACTGTGCTCGCCGGCACCACCCTTTTCGGACAGAGCTTCGGCCAACGCTTCCGTTCCCACAACCTCGAGATGAGCCGCCTCCAGCCCGCGCTCATCTCCCCGCTCGTCGGATCCGATCCGCGCCTCCTGCAATACGTTCGCTTCTCCGTCTCCCACCAGTTCTCTGCCTCCGGGGCGGAAACCCTCAATTGGGGGAATTGCCGTGGCGCCGGCGTCATCCTCCTCCGCCGCTTCGAGCTCGATTGGGCGCCCCCGCTCTACCTGCAGCATTACGGCCGCGGCGCCGACGGCTGGGGCGACACCTCCGCCCTGCTCAAGGTCCGCCTCGCCTCCGCCAACGCCGAATCCGGGAACTTCGCCGTCTCCGCCATCGCCGCCCGCACCTTCGCCACCGGCAGCCACAAGAACGGCGCCCTCACCGGCAGCTACACCCCCACCCTCGCCGCCGCCTGGGCCCATCAGCACTTCGATGTCATCGCTTCGCTCGGCGCTACCCTGCCGGCCGCCCGCGTCACCGCCCAGGGCCGAACCATTGCCTGGAACACCACCGCCCAGCTTCACGCCACACGCGCGCTCTGGTTGGAACTGGGCAATAACGCCACCTTCTACAAAGGCGGCAGTCACGATGGCTCCCTGCAGAACTTCCTCACCCCGGGTGCCTTCTATGTCTTGCGCAAAAACCACGCCAGCGCGCTTCAGCCCACCTTCATCCTCGACGCCGGCATGCAGATCGCCACCTCGGGCTTCCACACTTACAACCACAACCTCATCACCGAGGTGCGCATCCTCTTCTGACCCGCGGCCCCAGCCCTCCTGAGGCGCTCAGATACTCAAAGCCGCTCAGTACTCGATCTTGTTCGGGCTCGCAATCCACGCCGCAAAACTCGTCCAGCCTTCGTCGCGCAGCAACTGCGTGGCCGGCAGGGCCCGCTCCGCCTGCGGCTTGCGAAACTCGGCGTATAAGAAGGCGTCGTCAAACCCGGCCCGCGCCGCATCCCCGGCCGAGCATGCATAGAACACCCGCTCCAACCGCGCCCAGTACGATGCTGCCAGGCACATTGGACACGGCTCGCAGCTCGTGTACAGGTCGCACCCGTCCAGCACAAACGTGTTCAGCTCCCGGCATGCAGCGCGGATCGCCACCACCTCGGCGTGTGCCGTGGCATCGTTCGTGGCCGTCACTCCATTGGCGCCCTCGCCCACAATCCGGCCGTCCCGCACCACCACCGCTCCAAACGGCCCGCCCCGCCCCGTCCGCACGTTCTCGGTTGCCAGCGCGATCGCACGGCGCAAAAACTCAGGATTGGGCGCAGAATTCGTGGCCAAAGGAAGAGTCCTTCTGAAAGATTGCACTTCCGCCGAAGCGATAAAGCCAGTATGGCACTCGGCCTTGGCCCTTGGTACTCGGCCCTCGGCCCTGTTCCCTAGCCTCCCAGTCGCAACAAATCCTCCGGCCGATCAACGTCCTCCTCGCCCCCCGGAAACGCCACCTCCATCACCGCACACGATGCATCCATCAGGATCCGGCGCGCCCCGGTATCCCCCTGCAGCGTGCGCAGCCGCGGAAAAACACTACGCGGAAACACCGCCGGCGTGCCCACTGTCCCTCCATACGCCGACGCCACCATGGCCGGTCCCGTAAACGCCGCAAGCAACGCCGACACATGCGCCGCCGTCAGCCGCGGCTGATCGCAGGTGAGTAGAAGCACGCCCTCCGCCTCGGGAAACCTGTCCTCCACCACTTCCATCCCCGCGCAGATCGAGCTGGCGATCCCTTGCTCCCAATCCTGGTTGAAACAGGGCACAGCCGCCTCCCCGAGCACCTGCGGGACAATCGCGCGAAACCCCGCCCCCAGCACCACAATCGCCGGCCGCTCCGCGCCGCCCTCCTGCGCCGCGCGAATGGCCCGCGCCAGCAGCGTTCGGCCCTCGTACTCCACCAGTTGCTTCGCCCGTCCCAGCCGCGTGCTCGCCCCCGCCGCCAGAACAATCGCCGGAACATTCATGGCCCAAGTCTAGTCCCAGAGTCGAGTGAGGCGAAGCGTACGCTCCCCGCCGTTTCGCCACGCGTAAGCTCACCGAATCGGCTCTGCATTCTTCAACAATCCGTCGCTCACCGGCGCCCTCTCCAGCCCATCCAACACATTGGACGTGGGCGCGCCGTCACTTCTTCCCTCGGTCACGCGCGAGTGCCTGGTCACGCCATCGTGACAGCGGCAGCGAACCCGGGAAGACGCAACCTAAGGGGGACCGCCATGACGACCCTGGCGTTCGGGCCCTCGATAGCCATCGTTCCCGGTACCGGCTTCACCCCGGTCCGGAGTCGCCCGAGATCCTTTCTCGCCGCGGAGGAGATCGTCCCGATCCTCTGCTTCGTATCAACCACCAATCGGGCCTCCCACGTAGGTGCGAGTTGCCTCCGGCACACTCCCGCGGCAACTCGTCGAGGAGGATGAAATGTCATACCCACTGCTCAAAACAGCCGCCCGAGCTGCGGCATTCGTCGGCCTGCTGTTGCTGTCACCGGGCCTTGCACCGGCGCAGAACGCCGACTCTTCCGATATCAACCAACTGCTCAACGAAATCAAAACGCATGCTGTGCTCGCCGAGGACGATGCGCAGACACTGGATGCCTATACCCGTTCCAACACCTCCACCGAGTCGCACGCCGATCGGCTCCGGCAAGTGAAAGTACACACCAACGACCTGATCGAGGACTTCAACCGGATGAAGGAGCTCCGGCCCTTTGGCTCCCCCTGGCAACAGGAGGCCATCGATCGCATCCAGCCCCTCCTGCAGCAGATGTCTAGCCACCTGCGGGCCACCCTCAACTACTACAAAGAAAATCGGCACCTGGTTCAGATGCCGCCCTATCGCAGCTACATCAAATCCAACCGCCAATACATCACCAGAGCGACTCGCCTGATCTCCGACT
The DNA here is from genome assembly GCA_008682415.1 of Acidobacteria bacterium AB60. Taxonomy (GTDB): domain Bacteria; phylum Acidobacteriota; class Terriglobia; order Terriglobales; family Acidobacteriaceae; genus Telmatobacter. The sequence goes on from VANK01000004.1 coordinate 160,363, forward strand.
TCGTCGCCTACGGACAGGCCCGGGCGGACATGGATGCCCTCGGAAAAAGCCTGCCCCTTCCCACCCCGGCTACCGAAATCCCGTGATGCCCTTCGCGATGATGCGCCCGCAGGGACGCATCATCGCCCTCCTCCCGTCGCCTCCCTCCCCATGCCTTCCTGAACTCGGCACCTTTGTTCTTACTGAAACCGACCCCTCCCCGATGTTTTCCTGAACGCGCTCCGTTGTCTTCCTGAACGAAGTGAAGGATCCGCGGTTGTTGTCCCTCCCACACTCCCCCCTGTTCCCTCTTCCCTGTACCGTTCCCCCCAACCTGCCGATAAGTCCTCAAAGAGACCAAACCGAGGTGGCCAGCATGCGCTCCTACTGGAAAGAATTCACCGTGGAAGAACAACACGGCAGCCGGATCGTCCGCCGCACCGTGCAGATCGCCGTCTACCCCGTCCTCCGCTGGTCCGACAGCCTCGGCATCTACCACCACCTGACTCTATTCGCATCCGACCTCGACTGGCTCTCCAAGATGCGCATCTCGGTCGCCGACTAGCAGCCCCCTCGTCCTCGTCTCTCGCCCTATTCCCTATTCCCTATTCCCTTAAAATCGTCCCATGGCCGCTCCCCTCGGCACCCTTCGTTCCCTTCGCAGCGCCCTCGCCAACAACCGCACCACCCCCACCAAACTCGCCGAGACGGCCCTCGCCCGCGCCAACCAGAATCCCGGCCACAACACCTACCTCTGGCGCGACCCTGCCTGGACCCTCGCCGAAGCCGCCCGCGCCCAGGCCATGCCCGCGCAGGACGGCGGAGCCTTCGGCGACGGACGCGATACCCTCTGGGGACTCCCCGTCTCGGTCAAAGACTGCTTCGACATCGCCGGCGCACCCACCACCTGCGGCACAAAGTTCTACGCGAACACCAACGGCATCGCGTCCGCGGACTCCTGGATCGTCGAGCGCCTCCGCGCCAAAGGCGCCGTCATCACCGGCAAAACCCACCTCCATCCGCTCGCCTACGGCATCACCGGCGAAAACCCCGACTTCGGCCCCTGCCTCCAGCCCGGCAAGGAGCACGCCCTCACCGGCGGCTCCTCCTCCGGCGCCTGCGCCAGCGTCCTTGAGGGCTCCGCCGTCGCCGCCATCGGCACCGACACCGGCGGCTCCATCCGCGTCCCCGCCGCCCTCTGCGGCCTTGCCGGATACCGCGCCTCCCTCGGCCGCGGCGACTGGCGCGGCGGCTTTCACCTCGCCCCCTCCTTCGACACTCTCGGCTGGCTCATCGCCGATCTCGAAGAGGCCCCCCTTCTCGCCGGCTTCTTCACCGAACAGGAACCCCTCCACATCCCCGTCTTCGGCCGCTTCGGCATCATCGCCGGCGACTTCCTTGACGACTGCGAACCGCAGGTCCTCGCCTGCTACCGCCAGGTCATTGCCCAGTTGGAATCCCTTGGCCTCCGCTCCGCGGAAGTCGACGTCCGCTGGTGGAACGAAGCCACCGACATCTTCGCCCCCATCCAGGCATGGGAGGCCGCCGGCCTCCACCAGGGCCACTTCGCTGCCTTCGAGCCGGCCATCCGCGAGCGCCTCGAGTGGGGCTCAACCATCACCCCAGACACCATCGCCAACCTCCGCCTCCAGCACGCCGAGTTCCGCGCCCGCATGGACATGCTTTTCGAGGAGTTCGAGATCCTCCTCCTCCCCGCCGCCCCCGTCGCCACCCTCGACGCCGGCGCCGACCACACGCACACCCGCAAACGCCTCCTCCGCTACACCGCTCCTTTCAGCCTCGCCGGCGCCCCCGCCGTCACCATCCCCTGCAACTTCGGCGGCATCCAGATGGCCGCTGCCCGCAACCGCGACGAAGGCCTCCTCCGCCTCGCCGCCCTCCTCGGCGCCAAACGCCGCCAGCAATCTGCTTCCTCCCAACCCTCCTAACGCAGCAGCGCCACTCCACAATCTCGGGATATGACAGAATGTTGCCGCCATGAGAACGCTCAAACGCGCGCTGTCTGTCCTGCTCGTCGTCACCGCGTCGCTCCCTCTGTCCGCCTTGGACTCCGAACCCGCCGTGTCCTTCGGCCACAAGGAAACCATCGAGTCCAGGATCACGGGAGAGAAACGCCAGGTCCTCGTCTACATGCCCGACGTGCCGCAGGGAACCAAGGTGCCCGTTCTCGTGGTCCTCGACGGCGAATACCTCTTTCCCACCGCCACCACCCTCGTCCGAAATCTCACCGGAGCCGGCCGCTTGCCCGCAATGGCCGTTGTCGGCGTCACGAACACCAATCGCGGCCGCGACATGAACCCAGGCTTCCAGGGGGAAGAGTTCGCCTCCGACGACGCGGCGGCACGATTCATCGCCTATCTCTGCGACGAGATGTTGCCCTTCCTCGAGCAGAAATATCCCCTCAGCAATTACCGAGCCCTGGCCGGACTCTCGAACGGCGGCTTGTTCCTGATGTACGCCTTCGCGCAACGGCCCAATGCTTTTCAGGCGCACATCATCATGAGCCCCGCCAGCGGCGACGACCGCATCCTGCCTTTGTTCGCCCGATCCCTCGCTCGCCCCGGCCTCGGAACGCACTTCCTCTTCCTGAGTAACGGCGATGAAGAAGCCGACATCGTGCTCGGGGCAACCCGTCTTGCCAAGACCATTGAAGATACCAGGCCCCCTTCCCTGACCTATCACTACGAGTACCTCCCCGGCGAGACCCACGCCTCTGTCGCTACAAAATCCTTGTATCGCGCCCTGGAACTCCTCGGGCAGCCCGATCCGGTCTGGCCCGCCGGCCCCGCAATGTACCTCACCGAGATGCAACGCCGCGACCGGGCATGGACGCGCCTCTTCGGGTCCTACTACGCAGCCCCTTCACTCGCCGGACCGGGTCCGAAAGGCCCCCCTCCCGTGCCCATCGCCCGGCCTCTGCTCGACTGTCTTGCCGCCTCCGGCAGGGATGGCCTGGCTCCCTTCTGGTCGAGCGTGCGTAACGAATACGCCCCCTACTTCCGGCTCGATCCCCTCGATCTCAAGAACCTTGCCGCCTATCTGGAATCGCAAGCCCGGAAAGAAGACGCGGCCGCGCTGCGCAGCCTTCCTGCATTTCCCTCGCCATCCAAAGATGACGCCCTGAATAACTACGGCTCCGCAATCGACCTGGAGCGAGGGCTCGCCGCCCGCATCGTTATGGACGGCAATCCGCGCGATCTCGCGAATGCCGCCAGCCAGTTCAAGATCCAGGGGGCTCTGCCAACCACCGGCCGCGACGGCAAAGAGAACGGCGCGTACCGCTTCGATGGCAAGAGCAATATCAGCGTCACCGGAAATCCCGCCCTCCAGTCCGCCGGTTCCCTCACCGTCAGTGCCTGGATCCGCCCGCGCGTGCCCACCGCCTACGCCGCATGGATCTCCCAGGTTCGAAGCGCAGGCTGGGGTTCCAAGTGGAGAGTCGGATTCGGAGCCTCTCCCAACTCCCAATGGGGACCCACCATTCTCGCCACGCGATGGTTCGACTACTGGAAAAACGGCGATGAACTCCCTGTCGGAAAATGGGTGCACACCGTCGCCGTCTTCGACCAGACTCTCGCCACCCTGAAACTCTATCGCGACGGCAAAATCGCAAAAGAGTTCTATGGAATTCCTGCGTGGGAGTCCAGCACCGGTCCTCTGTTGATCGGCCTTCAGAGAGACGACGGCATCTCCTACATCGGGGATGTGGGAGAGGTCCGCATCTACAACCGCACCCTGAGCGCCCAGGAGGTGACCGCTCTCTACAGCGCGCGATAATGCGGTCGAGAGCCCCCGGATGCCGGATCCGTCCCCGAACGAGTACCCTCTCAGTGTGTTCTCCCGACCACTCCTTCCTGCCGCGGCTCTGCTCCTCCTCTGCTCCCTGGGAGCCCTCCGCGCTTGCCCGCAGCAACTACGCCCCGGCGTCTGGGCAGGCACTCGCGTTGATTCCCTGCCATTCCCCACCGGCTACCAGCTCTACATCGTGGGCGAACAACATGGCCTGCAGGAGAACGCTGAGTTTCAACTCGCCTATCTGGCCCTGCTCGTCCAGCGAACCCCCTTGCGCGACATCGCCCTTGAAGAAAAATCCGTCTACGAGAGCGCCGCGCAATCCTACGTCGACGGCCGCGCAGAATCCCTCCCGCCCGCGCTCTGCCTCCGCGCCGCCCTCCTCCGTGGCCTGCGCTCCTTCAACTCCCAGCTCGCGCCCGGCAACCACGTGCGCGTCCACCTCATCGATGTGGATTCCCCGGCCTCCGCCATTCACGAGCACCTGGTTCTTCTCTCCCGGCGAATCCCTCATGCCCGTCGCGTTGACCTGCCCGCGGCCGCGAAGCTCGAAGCCCAGGGAGAGGAAGCAGTCCGGAGGTTGGAAGCATTGACCGCAGACGAACAGATCCGCACAGAACTCCGCTCCGTCGCGCTTGCCATTCGCGCCTTGCAGGAAGGCTTCGAGGCGGGCACGGGCCCCGCCAGGGGCAGCCCTTATCTCGAGGAACGCGAAGAAGCCATGACCCAGAATCTCGCGTACCTTATTCGCCGAATCGCCTCCGCGGGCGTGCTCGTCATCTGCGGATTCGATCATGCGTCCCGCCGCCAGAGAGGCGACGGAGGCCCCGATCGCAACCAGCCCTTCTGGCCGCTCGCCGCTCGCCTCGAGCGCTCCGGTCTGCAGCTCTTCACGCTCATCACCTTCCCCCTGGCCGGAGAAACCTTCTGGCGAGGAACTGCCAGCACGCTCCTCTGGGAACCCGACGATGGACACCTCTCCAGCGGAGAAAAGCTAAGCGCTTTACTCTCCTCCGCTCCCGCCGCGAAGTTCTTGTACATCGACGCTGCCACGGAACCCGTACGCCTTCCCAGCCAGGACGCCTCAGACTACGGTGCCAATGCCTTTCTCCTCTTCCCGCGCGCCCACCCCATGATCGATGAGTGCCTCCCCCCAGAACCATGACCCGGGCAGCCGGGGTTTGATCTTGCAACACACCCGAGCGTGATAGCGGACACGGACTCCCACGCTCGTTTCCAGTACCCTCATGCTGTGGATGTGTCTCTTCTAGCCTGTCAGAGGAGAGCCCCGGCGGCATTCTGGAGTCAAATTATCCTTTTACTACATATACAGTACCAAGTTACCACGAAATTTTGACGGAGAGCCGGTTTTGCCCTCCTTTTGGTGCACTTTGATCCGCCTCAGATCTGCGATGAGGGCAGCGGACTCAGGATCAGATTGGTGATGTTGCTCACAATCGGCTCGAACGCGAACTTCGGGTCCGCCTGCAGCTTCTTCCAGTCCGGATGATTCCGGAAGGCGTCCCAGTGCGCGTCCAGCTCCGTAAGGCTGGGAAAGCTCAGCATGTAAGTCAGACTCGGCATACGCGCGCCCACCAGCGTGTCCCCAAAGAACACGTTGTGAAATCCCGCCGCCTTGAAGATGTCGAACTCGCCCGCATGAAACATCTCCACCTTACGCACGTGATCGCGGAAGCTGGGGCTCTCATAGGTCCGCAACTGGAAGATGCGCTTGGCCTTGGAATCTGGCGGAGTCACCCGCGGCCAGCCCTCGAAAGCGGCCAGCAGGGTCGCATCCACGCGCACAAAGGCGTTCGCCGTCGCCGGAGCCGCCCAGAACGCGTCGGCCGCCTTCAGGAACTCGGCGTCCTGCGAAAGCTGCAGGTCCAGAGTGGCCACCGATTCCACCGAAGCCGACGGAATCAGCACGTAGTACGCCGGCGTCTCGGGCCCGATGTCCAGGCGGAACGCGCCGACCGGCCCCATGCTGCGCCGTGCCAGCGCCGGGATGAGCGCCTCGTTCAGGTAGTGCTCCGTAAGCCCAACCTGCGGACCGGATTGCAGCAGGTAGCGCCGCAGCTGGTAGTACTCGCGCCCGCGGGCATTGCCGGCCTGGGCGCCGGCCTTGCCGGCGATCGCGGCTGCGGAGGTGGCGAGAGAAGCGGAAAGGAATTGACGACGCTGCATGGAACGGCCTCCAGAGAAAGGCCATTCTAGGGCACCGCCCTAGTCTTCGCCGATGTCCTCGTTCCAGACTTCGGGATGCTTGCGGATAAAAGACTCCAGCAGCTCGCGGCACTCGGCGCTGTCCAGGTCGATCACGTTCACCCCGTGCTCGCGCAGCCAGTCGATGCCGCCGGTGAAGGTTCGGCTCTCGCCCACCACGACGGTACCGATCTGGAACTGCCGGACCAGCCCGCTGCAGTACCAGCAGGGGGCCAGCGTGGTCACCATGACCAGGTTCCGGTAGCTGCGCTGGCGTCCGGCGCGGCGGAAGGCATCGGTCTCGCCGTGGACGCTCGGGTCGCCCTGCTGCACGCGGCGGTTACGGCCGCGGCTGAGCAGCTCTCCGGCCTGGGTGAAGAGCGCAGCTCCAATGGGAATGCCTCCCTCGTTGAAGCCGATGCGGGCTTCCTCAAGGGCGACGGCAAGCATGCGGGAGTAGTCGGGCTGGGTCATGTCGCGCTCCTGATCATACGGGTTGACCTCGACGGGGCTTACGGCTGCCCCGCCGCACAGCGCCCGGAAACGGGCTCCCAATCTTAAGAAATGTAAAGGCCGACGCCAGCAAACGACGCGCTGGCCCCTGTAAACATTTTAGATTAATACACTTACGCGGAAGCGGAGCGCTCCCGTCCAATTTCTTCGCGTGTTGACTTAAAGCGCGCTTCAGGGAGTAGGTTGGAGTTATGCGGGAGACGGGTTACACGATCCGGACTATGGCGGCGCGCTGCGGTATGACAACGCATACCCTGCGCTACTACGAACGTGTGGGCTTGATTCAACCAGTAGGTCGTGCGCGCAACGGACATCGGCGCTACTCCGATGCCGACGAGGCATGGCTGAATTTTCTGCACTGCATGCGGGACACGAACATGCCGATTCGGGAGATGCAGCGTTATGCGGCATTGCGCGAGAACGGCGAGGCCAGCACGCTGGAGCGGCGCAAGATCCTGGAGGACCACCGCGCCACCATCGCGGCGCAGATCGTGGCCCTGGAGAAGGCTCACGCTCTGCTGAACCACAAGATCGAGAACTACCGCAAGATCGAGGAGCGCATCCGGGTTCCGCGGGCGGCCCAGGAGAGCACCGAGACGCGGGAGTTCGCCGTGGCCGGGTAGGGCCAGCGCACGTCCTGCCACGACCTTTCGATCGACCCTACTGCGGATTTCGATCGGATGCAGCGAACCGCCCTGAATTTGCAGTAAACACGTCCTTTGCGCCCCCAGGCGGAACGCCCGGCACTTGTGCGCGGGCAACGTTCGCGGGAAGATTGTTAGGGCGTACTTCCCCGCGGCCGGACCTCCTGTTCCGCGCCGCACGACAAATCGGATAGGATGGCGGGACGGCGGACGATGCGGAGCGATCCGCGTTGGACCGGCCCGCATTCCTCTTCATTCCCCTGCGGCCGGCCTGATCCGTTCCCCTGGATCGCGGCGGTGCGAGGAGGTCTCAATGGCAGATTCGACTGGACTGCGTTTTAAACATCTGCGCGGCGCGAGCACGCCGGCCGACACGTCGGCCGAAGAACGGCAATCGATTGACCTGGAGCCGCTCGCGCCGGAAAAGGGCCAGTTCAGCCGGCGCTCGTTCCTGTCGGGCCTGGGCGCCACCGGCCTGCTCGCCGGAGCCGCGCCCCTGGTGCAGGCCGCGCCGGCGCCGGCGCCCGCCGCAGACGAGGCGGCCGAAACCGGCGCGGGCACGGTGAATTTGACCCTGCGCGTCAACGGCAAGGACTACGCGCTGCGCGGCCTGGACACGCGCGCCACGCTGCTGGACACCCTGCGGGAGCGCATTCACCTGACCGGCACTAAGAAGGGCTGCGACCACGGCCAGTGCGGCGCGTGCACGGTGCACGTGAACGGCCGGCGGGTGAACAGCTGTCTTTCGTTCGCGGTGATGCACGAGGGCGACGAGATCACGACCATCGAAGGCATCGGGCAGCCGGACAATATGCACGCCATGCAGGCTGCGTTTGTGGAGCATGACGGATACCAGTGCGGCTACTGCACGAGCGGCCAGATCATGAGCGCGGTGGCGCTGCTGAAGGAGCCGATCGGGCCGACGGATGAGGACATCAAGCACGCCATGAGCGGCAACATCTGCCGCTGCGGCGCGTACTCCAACATTGTTGCAGCGGTGCGCCAGGTGCGCAGCCAGAGGGCATAAGGAGCGATCATGCAGACCTTTCAGTACACAAAGGCCGCGAGCATCGACAAGGCTCTCGGCGCGGCCAGCGGAGCAAAGTTCATCGCCGGCGGCACCACGCTGGTGGACCTGATGAAGCTGAGCGTGGAGAAGCCTTCCGGGCTGGTGGACATCAACCTGCTGCCTCTGGACAAGGTTGAGACGCTGCCCAACGGCGGGCTGCGCATCGGCGCGATGGTGCGCAACTCCGACCTGGCGTGGAACGCCGAGGTCCAGAAGAACTACGCGGTGCTGTCCCAAGCGCTCCTCTCGGGCGCGTCGCCGCAGTTGCGCAATATGGCCACTACGGGCGGCAACCTGCTGCAGCGCACGCGCTGCGTGTACTTCCGCGAGCCGAGCGCCGGCACGCCGGGCGGTTACGGATGCAACAAGCGCACGCCGGGGTCCGGCTGCGCGGCAATGGAAGGCTTCAACCGCATGCACGCTGTGCTGGGGACGAGCGACAAATGCATCGCGACGCATCCCTCCGACATGTGCGTGGCGATGGCCGCGCTGGAGGCCACGATCCAGACCGAAGGTCCAAAGGGCAAGCGCACGATCGCCTTCGCGGACTTCCACAAGGTGCCGGGAGACACCCCGCATCTCGAGAACGCGCTGGAGCCGGGCGAGCTGGTGACGTATGTGGACCTGCCCAAGCCGGTGGAGGGCGCCAAGTCGGTGTATCTGAAGCTGCGCGACCGCGCCAGCTATGAGTTCGCGCTGGCCTCGTGCGCGGTGGTGGCGAAGGTGGAAGGCGGGCGGATCAGGTACGCGCGCGTGGCGATGGGCGGCGTGGGAACCAAGCCGTGGCGCTCGCACGAGGCCGAGGCGGCGCTGATGGGCAAGGCTGCCAATGCGGAGACGTTCCGGCATGCGGCGGAGGCCGCCTTGAAGGATGCGAAGCCGCATGGCGAGAACGCATTCAAGGTGGAACTGGCGAAGCGCTGCGTGGTGCGCACGCTGAAGATGGCGACGGCATAGGGCGGTTGCTGACGGCACGAGCCGAGACGAGGAGGTCACAATGGCAGCGTCTCAGATTCCTCAGGGCGCCAACATCATTGGCGCCGCGGTTCCGCGCATTGACGGTCCGCTCAAGACGACGGGCACGGCGCGTTATTCGCTCGATCGCGATTTCCCCAACCTGGCGCACGCAGTGGCGGTGCAGGCCACCATCGGGAAAGGCCGCATCCGGTCGCTCGACGCGAGCGCAGCGGAGAAGATGCCAGGCGTGTTGGCGGTCCTTTATCACGGCAAGCTGAAGGATGTGTACCGCACGTTTCCCCGCCAGCAGGACGGCAGCATGGCGGAGACGCGGCCTCCGTTTGACGACGAGAAGATCTACTACTGGGGACAGTATGTGGCCGCGGTGGTAGCGGAGACGCTGGAGCAGGCACGGGCGGCGGCGCAGGCGATCCGCATTGAATACGACGCGGAGGCGCCGGATGTGCGCACGGACCTTGGCGCGGGTTTCGAGGGCAAGCGCGAGAGCAGCTGGAAGCGCGGCGATCCCGATGAAGCGCTCAAGGCCGCCGCGGTGGTGATTGACGAAACCTACAGCACGCCGGTGGAGACCCACAACCCGATGGAGATGCACGGCACGGTCGCGGTGTGGGAGGGCGAGAACGTGACGCTGTATGACTCGTCGCAGGGCGTGGTGGGGCACCGCACCACGATGGCGGAGGTGCTGGGCGTTCCGCGCGAGAACGTGCGCACCATCTCGCGATTCATCGGCTCCGGGTTTGGGGGCAAGCTCTCTCCGTGGCCGCAGGCGACGCTGGCCGCCGCGGCGGCCCGCCAGGTGGGCAGGCCGGTGAAGCTGAGCGTGGACCGGCGCATGATGTTCACCGGCGTGGGGCATCGCCCGCGCACGCAGCAGCGCATTCGGCTGGGCGCGACCGCGGACGGCAAACTGACGGCGATCCGGCACGACTTCTACACGGAGACGTCGCAGCTGGACGATTTTGTGGAGCATTGCGGAGAGCAGACGCCCTTCATCTACAGCTGTCCGAACCTGGAGGTGACGACGGCGCTGGTGCGGCGCAATGTGGGAACGCCCGCCCCGATGCGCGGACCGGGCGCGGTGCCGGGGCTGTTTGCCCTGGAGTCGGCGATTGACGAGCTGGCGGTGAAGCTGAAGATGGACCCGCTGGAGTTGCGCTACAAGAATGACGCGGAGCGCGACGAAGGCAAGAACCTGCCCTTCTCTTCGCGCCATTTGAAGGAGTGCTACCAGACGGGCGCGGAAAAGATCGGCTGGAAGGATCGCACCCCGGCGGTGGGCTCGATGCGGCGCAACGGCAAGGTGATTGGCTGGGGCGTGGCGGGCGCATCGTGGGCCGCGGCGCGCGTGCCCTGCACCGCCACGTTCGAGTTCTGCACGAACGGGCGCGTCTGCGTGCGGTGCGCGACGCAGGATATCGGCACGGGCACATATACGTTGTTTGCGCAGGTGGCGCATGAGAAGACCGGCGTGCCGCTGGATCGCATCGACGTGTTCCTGGGCGACACGAACCTGCCGGACGGGCCGACCTCAGGCGGATCGATGGTGACGAGCGCGATTCTGCCGGCGACGGCAGGAGCCGTAAGTCAGGCGACGCAGCGGCTGCTGAACATCGCGGCGATGACGCCGGAGTCGCCGTTCCACGGCTCGCATCCGGACTCGCTCACAGTGGCCGAGGGGCGGATTGTGGCAAAGCAGGGGCAACCGCAGGTGGTGGGCGCGGCCTATCACGGCAGCGCCGATGTGAGCGCCAAGGGATTGCCCTTTGAGGAAGTGCTGCGGATGGCCAACCTGAGCAGCGTGATGGGATCGGGAAGAAACGTTCCATCGTTCGAAGATCCGAAGGCCAAGCAGTACTCGCTGCACTCGTTTGGCGCGCATTTTGCGGAGGTGGAGTGGGACGCGGAGATTGCGCGGCTGCGGGTGAGCCGCATCTTCTCGATCTTCGACGCGGGCCGCATCATCAACAAGAAGGCCGGCGCGAACCAGATTCTGGGCGCGGCGATCATGGGCCTGGGCATGTCTCTGATGGAAGAGACGGTGTACGAACCGCACACGGGACAGCCCATCAACGGCAGCTTTGCCGATTACCTTGTCCCGGTGTGCGCGGATTTGCCGGACCTGGATGTGACGTTCCTGGATTACCCAGACCTGATTGTGAACGAGTACGGCGCGCGCGGCATTGGGGAGATCGGCATGGCAGGCGTGGCTCCGGCGATTGCGTCGGCGGTGTATCACGCTACCGGCGTGCGCGTGCGCGAACTGCCGATTCGGATTGAGGATCTGCTGAAGTCGACGGTACGGGAAGCATAAAACGGAGAGAGATGGGAATGCTGCGCGTTCCCCACAAAGGCAAGCATGAGCACGAGTCCCGATTCGATTATTGGCCGCGCAACGCCGCGCATTGACGGCCCGCTGAAGACGACCGGCGCTGCGGAGTACGCCGCCGATTTCCACTTTGAAGGCATGGCGCACGCCGTCACGGTGGGCGCAACCATTGCCAGCGGACGCATCACGAAACTCGACACGGCGACGGCCGAGTCGATGCCGGGCGTGCTGCTGGTGCTGCATCACGGCAACATCGGCCCACTCTATCGCACGGTGCCGGGCGATGACAGCGCAACCAACAGCGAGGTCCGCTCGCCTTTTGAAGACGAGGTGGTGCGGCACTGGGGCCAGCACGTTGCGGTGGTGGTGGCCGAGACGCTGGAGCAGGCGACGGCGGCCGCGGCGGCGGTGAAGGTGGAGTATGCGCTAGAGGCCGCCAACGTGCGGCTGAAGCTGGACGACTTCAAAGGCGAGCGCAAGACGATCTCCGACCGCGGCGATGTGGACCAGGCTTTCGACGACGCGCCGGTGAAGGTGGACCAGACGTACGTTACGCCCGTGGAGACGCATAACCCGATCGAGATGCATGCCTCGGTGGTGCGCTGGGACGGCGATCGCGTGACGCTGTACGAGACCTCGCAGGGCGTGATGAATCATCGCGCGGTGATGGCGCAGGTGCTGGGGTTGCCGCTCGAAAATGTGCGCGTGGTGACGCGGTTTTTAGGATCGGGCTTCGGGGGCAAGCTGTTTCCCTGGCCGCATGCGGCGATGGCCGCGGTGGCGGCGCGCAAGCTGAATCGGCCGGTGAAGCTGAGCATGACGCGGCGGATGATGTTCTCGAATGTGGGGTATCGGCCGCGCACGGAGCAGCATATCCAGCTGGGGGCAACGAAGGAAGGCAAGCTGCTGGCGCTGCGGCATGAGTATCTGAACAACACGTCGATGCTGGATGACTTCGACGAGGGCTGCGGCGAGGCCACGCCTTATCTGTACAGTGTGGCGAACCTGGAGGTGACGGGGGCGCAGCCGCGGCGCAACATGGGCGCACCGATGTGGATGCGGGGGCCAGGCGCGGTGCCGGGATTGTATGCGCTGGAGTCGGGCATGAACGAGCTGGCCGATGCCCTGGACATGGACCCGCTGCAGTTGCGGCTCAAGAACGACGCCGAGAAGGACGAGAGTCACGACAACATTCCGTTTTCGTCGCGGCACCTGCGCGAGTGCCTGGAGACAGGAGCGAAGAAGTTTGGCTGGGAGAGGCGCAACGCGGCGATTGGATCGATGCGGAAGGATGGCAAGATCCTGGGCTGGGGCATGGCCGCGGCAAGCTGGGTGGCGGTGCGGCTGCCCTGCACGGCGACGGTGGAGTTCTGCGCGAACGGAAGGCTGTGCGTGCGCTGCGGGACACAGGATATCGGCACGGGCACGTACACCATTTTTGCGCAGGTTCTGCATGAGAAGACGGGCGTGCCGCTGGACCGGATCGATGTGATTCTGGGCGACAGTAGCTTGCCGAGCGGACCGATGTCGGGCGGATCGATGGTGACGGGCTCGGTGCTGAACGCGATTGCCGACGGCGCGAATAACGCGATCAAGCGGCTGCAGCAGCTGGCCGCGGCGACGGAAGGGACTCCGCTGCATGGGGCGAAGCTTGAGACGGTGGCGTTCACTGAGGGCCGGCTGCACCTGAAGGATCAGGAGGCGAGCAGCGGGGCGCACTTCGCGGACATTCTGGGGGCGGCGAAGTTGAGCCGCATCAGCGCGGAGGGCAAGACGGTTCCGACGTGGGAGGATCCCAAGTCGAAGGGGTTCTCGCTGCATTCGTATGGCGCGCAGTTTGTCGAGGTGGAGTGGGAGCCGGAGATCGCAAAGCTGCGCGTGAGCCGCGTGGTCACGGTGATTGACGCGGGGAAGATCATCAATCCCGCGGCGGCGGCCAACCAGGTTGCAGGCGCGGTAGTGATGGGCGTCGGCATGGGCATGCTGGAAGAGACGCGCTACGAGCAGCGGACCGGGCAGCCGATCAACGGGAATTTGGCGGATTACCTGGTTGCGACCTGTGCGGACACGCCGGATATCGATGTGACGTTTCTGGATTATCCGGATCCGATCATGGGCGAGTACGGGGCGCGCGGCGTGGGTGAGATCGGGCTGGCAGGCGTGGCGGCAGCCATCACGGCGGCGGTGCATCATGCGACGGGCGTGCGGGTGCGGGAGCTGCCGGTGCGCATCGAACACCTGCTGGAGTCGAAGATTGTGTCGGTGTAGGCGTAAGCTTGGTAGCAAATGACAGATCTGGAACACATCCTGCCGCTGTGGCGCGAGCTTGAGTCCGCGGGTGCGGACTACGTGCTGGCCACGGTGGTGGGGGTGGAGGGGTCGAGCTATCGGCGGCCGGGCGCGCGCATGCTTCTGGCGCAGGATGGGCGGCGCGCGGGCACGGTGAGCGGCGGATGCCTGGAGGCCGCGGTCGCCAAAAAGGCCTGGTGGCTCACCGAGAGCGGACCGGTGGTGGAGCGCTATTCGACGCTCGATGACGACGGCGATCTGCCTTATGGATCGGGATGCGGCGGGATCGTCTACATCCTGCTGGAGCGGCGCGCGACAGCTTCCCCGCTGCTGCACGCGCTGAAGGCCGCATGGGAGAGGCGCAAGCCGCTGTCGATCGCAACGGTTCTGGAAGGCGCGCAGATCGGTAAACGCGTCTTTGCGGGGCTGTCCACGGAGGAACATCTGGCTATCGCGCGCGCAGAGCTGGATGCGCCGCCGGAGCTGCGTCTGGCTGAAGCGGCTGAGGAGGCGTTTGCCGGCCGGCAGGCCTTCGATGGGACGATTCCACTGTTCGGCGTGCAGACACGTGTGTGGGTGGACTATCGGGCGGCGCGGCCGGGACTTTGGATCTTTGGCGCGGGCGATGATGCGCGGCCGCTGACGAACCTGGCCCGGGAGCTGGGATGGTTTGTGGCGGTCGCGGATGGGCGATCGCACCTGGCGACGCGGACGCGCTTCGCCAAGGCCGATGAGGTGCATGCGGTCGATATCCAGGCGTTCCCTAAAGATGCGCCGACGATCATGGATGTGCACCCGACCGATGCTGTCCTTCTGGTGACGCACAGCTTCGAGCAGGATTCGCGCTTTCTGGCCTGGCTCCTGGATCGCGGCAGCCTGCCTGCGTATGTGGGCGTGCTGGGCCCGCAGCGGCGCACCCGCGAAGCGCTTGCGGAGGCTGCGCGCCTGCTTGGGCGTGCACCCTCCGCCGATCTGGTGGAAGAGTTGCTGGAAGAGCTACACGCGCCGACGGGGCTGGACCTGGGCGCGGACACGCCGGCTTCCATTGCGTTATCAATCCTCTCGGAGGTGCAGAAGGTGCTGAGCGCGAGCACGGCGCTCCCCTTGCGCACCGTACGCGCGACCAGCAGCGCCATTACTTCTGCCTGAAACAAACCGCTGTCAGGCGTGAACGAAGGTTTCCTTCTTCGATTCGACGTGGGCGGCGAGCACTTCAAGGAACTTCGCCAGCCATGCGGGATGCGCGGTCCAGGCCGGTCCGGTGACGAGGTTTCCATCCACGACCGCATCCGAGAAGTCGAGCTTCACGAACTTGCCGCCGGCCAGTTCAACCTCGGGGGCGCAGGCAGGATAGGCATTCAGCTTGCGGCCTTTGATGACGCCGGCGGCGGCCAGCAACTGCGGGCCGTGGCACAGCGCAGCAATGGGCTTGCCGGCGTTGGCGAAGTGGCGAACGATATTCAGCACTTCCTCGTTGAGCCGGAGATACTCGGGCGCGCGGCCGCCGGGAATGACCAGGCCATCGTAGGCATCGGGCTTCACGTCCGAGAAGGTCGCGTTCAGGGTGAAGTTGTGCCCGCGCTTCTCCGAGTAGGTCTGGTCGCCTTCGAAGTCGTGGATGGCGGTGCGCACCTGCTCGCCCTTCTTCTTTCCCGGGCAGACGGCATCGACGGAGTGGCCGACCATCTGGAGGGCCTGGAACGGAACCATGATCTCGTAGTCTTCAACAAAGTCGCCGGCCAGCAGCAACAGCTTCGCACTCTTCATCGCATGAATCTCCTGTGAGAGAGGTGTGACCCGCATGGGCCGTATTGTGACATGCCGCGCGCCTGTCGCGCACGGGCTTTGACGAGAAGTCCTGACACTGAATGGGATGAGTTGCAGGGCGCGGGGATGCACCGGGACACGGAGATTCGTTCAGCCCCCTTCACGCAGCATTGGAGAATTAAAATGGTGTCAATGGGCAATAGTGCCGTTGTGACCGAGATTGCCGCCCGGGCGCCATCGACGCTCGAGGAGCTGAATGCCCAGGTCATTGCGTGCCAACGCTGCACCCGCTTGCGCGAGCATTGCCAGACGGTCGCTTCAGTGCGACGCCGGGCGTATGCCGCCTGGGACTACTGGGGCCTCCCGGTGCCCTCGTTTGGAGATCCGGCCGCACGTGTGCTTCTCCTTGGACTCGCTCCGGGCGCTCACGGTTCCAATCGAACCGGCCGCCCGTTTACCGGGGATGGCTCCGGCGATTTCCTTTATCCGGTGCTGCATGAAGCGGGATTTGCCTCGCAGCCTATCGCCACGTCGCGGGAAGATGGCATGCGGCTTCGGAATCTGTGGATTACGTCCGTCGCGCGCTGCGCCCCGCCGGGAAACAAGCCGACCACGGAGGAGCTGAAGCAGTGCGCGCCGTGGCTCGACGAGGAGATCCGCCTGTTGACCAACCTGCGCGTCGTCGTCTGCCTGGGTCGGATCGCCTTCGACGGACTTCTTAACTGGGCGCAGCGAAACCAGGTGATGGCATCGCGGCGGCTGATGGACTTCGGGCATGGAGCGGAGGCGGCGCTACCTAACGGGCTGACGGTCATCACCAGCTACCATCCGTCCCTGCAAAACACCAACACGGGCAAGCTGACGCGACCCATGTTCCTTGACATCTTCAAGCGCGCGCGAGAGATTGTGGGCACGAAGGGACGCTGAGCGCCATGCGGGAGATCGACTTGATATCCGATCGTATTCTGAAACAGCTGACGGGATTGGAAGATGCGGCAGGGCAAGTGCGCCGTACGAGCTCGGCAAAGGAAGGCGAGTCAGTAGATCACACAACGCGCCCGGTGTTGATGGAACGCGCGACCTATCTGAAGAAGATGGCCCGCGCCAGCGAGGGCTCGGCAAGCGAGATTCTGAAGGAGTATCCGCGGCATAACATTCAACTCTCGGTTCGGCTGCGCAGCGGGATCGCCGAGTTGCATGAGCGCTTCGCCGATATCTTCATCGTGCTTGACGGGCGGGCCACCCTTGTCACGGGCGGAACGATCCTGAAGCCGCAGGTTACCGGCCCGGGCGAGGTTCGCGGGAGCATGGTGGAAGGCGGTGCCCAGCAGGAGCTGCGAACCGGGGACGTGGCCCACATCGCGGCCGGAACTCCGCATCAGATTCTGCTGGCCGGCGACGCAACCTTCACCGCCATGGTGATCAAGGTGCAGGAAACGGACTGACTCATTCGGTCGTGTAACGAATCTCCAGCCGGCGAATCCGGACGCAGGAATACGCCAGCACCACACCGACGAGCAGAAGCAGCCCAAGAACCGCGACACCCGCGGACACAGGTTCGGTCTGCACCGTCAACAGCGCGAAGATGCCATCGCCCGGAATGGTGATGGGCATGAGATGGCGGAGATACGAGGCCACGCTGATCTTCTGCAACAGAGACGGCATCACCGGATTGATGGCTTCCCAGCCCATCACCAGCATGGCGGCGGGCATAGGATTCTTGAACATCATGCTCAACAGAAGGAAGACGGCTCCGTAGCCGAGACACGCCAGAACCATGATGCCGAGGTAAGCCTCGAGTTGGCCGAGACCTGGCCCATGGAAGATGTACTCCTGGCCGGCCGGCCCGAAGCCCACGTACATCAACACGAAGTCGGCCAGCACCGCGGCGGCGAAGAGAGCGATGGCGCTGATGGAGCCGGCGATGAACTTGGCCAGCAGCAGCACTTCCCGGCGTACCGGCGCAAGCAGGTAGAAGTGCAGGCTGCGCTCCACCATCTCTCCGCGAATGAGGCGCGAGAAGATCCCCAGGCAGCCGAAGAAGACGCCCAGCCGAATGTAGTAGAACTGCATGATTCCGGCGAGGACGTTGGTGTCCTCCGTGAGAGCCGTTGTGGTGTGCCTGTCCACCAGCAGGTGGATGAAGATGATGCAGGTGGGGATGAAGGCCAGGAAGTAGATCCAGGTTGCCTTCCACGAAAGCATGTTTCGCCGGACCTCGATGCGCGCAAGACGGCGCGCCTGCAGGGTCCAGAGGCCCCAGGGCTGCTCGAGAATGGACGCCAGAAACCCGACGCTCTTTTTGCTGCTCATGAGGCGCTCCCGTCAGAACCGATGAGGTACTGGTAGATGGCGTTGGTGTCATCGTCAGCGGGCGCCACCGATTCAATCTGCACCAGGCCCTCTACCGCAACGGCGTTCAACAGACGGTAAAACTCATCCAGATCGGTGGTGCGGAGGAAGACCCCTTTCGCATCGCTGTGCAGCCTGGCTTCCACGCAATGATTCAGCGCAAACATACGCGCCGCCAGTTGCTCCGGCCGGTCGCAGCGGATGAGCACCTGCATCGGCTTATCCCGCACCTCCTGACGCACCTGGTGAATATTGCCTTCGGCCACCAGGTAGCCGCCCGTGATCAGGACAACACGGTCGGAGATGCGATCGACTTCATCGAGGATATGGCTGGAGATCACCAGATGCATGCCCTGGCGGCTGAGCTCTTCAAAGAGGGCCAGGGACTGCGCACGCGCCATGGGGTCGAGTCCGTTGAGCGGTTCATCGAGAACCAGCACGCGGGGATGATGCGCGATGGCCTGCGCCAGCCGAATCTTCTGCCGCATGCCTTTGCTGTACCCGGCGATGCGGCGGCCGGCAGCGTCGCCCAACCGCACGCGCTGGATGGCTTCCTGCGCCAGCTTGTACGCATCCAGCTCCGTGACGCCATGCAACAGCAGGCTGTCCATGAGGAACTCCCAGCCCGTCAGCCCGCGAGGGAAAGAGTCGAACTGCGTGCAGTAGCCGACCTCGCGAAAGAATTGCGCAGCATCGCCCGGATCGAGCCCAAGGACGGAGACGCGGCCGCTGGACGGCTGAACGAGGCCGGTCATCAGATTCATGAGGGTCGTCTTGCCGGAGCCGTTGGGCCCAACCAGGGTGGTGACTCCCGGAGGAATGCTGAGCGAGACGCGATTGACGCCGAGTACTTCGCCGTAGAACTTGGAGACATCTTCAAAGACGATGCGATCGCTGCTCATCCGCGCACCACCTCTCGCGCGCGAATACGCGCGTTCAGCATGAAGACGCAGACGAGTCCCAGCAGGAGCAGCGCGCCGGCCATGGCGACGTTGGGGAGACCCGCACCGATGCGATTGAATGCTGACACGCCCAGAAGGCGCTGCCAGATCTGCGTCATCATGACGGGAAGATTCAGCAGCAGCCCCCACTTTGTCCGCAGGATGGCGCCGATGATTCCGCCGATTCCCGCCGGCACAAAGACCGCAGCGAAGATGATGCCAGTAGCCATCATGCGCCACTTGACCCAGGAGGAGAGCGCGAGTCCGAGGATGGAGAGCAGCGTAATCCACAGCCCGCAGCCGATAAGAACGCCGATCGCGATGCGGAGATTTGCTCCCATCCAAGGCGCAGCGGAAGCATATCCCTGGTAGGCATAGAGAAGCAGGCAGGGTATCCAGGTTGCAAGGGAAAGATAGGAGACGAGGGCGATGAACTTGCCCACGACGTAGCCTACCCGCGAGACCGGATGGCTGAGCAGGATCGGGAGAGCGTTGTCCGCCAGATCGTAGGAGACAAGGCGGGGGGCGATCCATGCGGTGAGCACCAGCGCCAGCCAGCACTGCGAGATGAGCACCCGCAAAAAGAAGGTGGCATTGATGGAGAGAATCGCGGAGCTGCCGCGCATGATGACCGCGCGCGCGATTGGATTGTTGGCCAGGAAGATGAGCACCAGGTACACCACAATCGGCAGCATGGAGAGCGTCAGCAGGCCGATGGTAATGCGGGAGGACCAGGCTTCCGCCATGCCGTAGCGCACCAGTACAGCGATGCGCGACCAGGCGGGCGTGAGGCGCCCCTCATAGGCTCGATACTCGTGCTTATAGACGGACAAGTTCCCCCCTTGCGGGCTCGTTCTCCATGGCCCGGAGAAAGATGTCTTCCAGGGAATCGCGGCGGCGGTGGATGCGGCGAATCTGGACCCCGTGTTCGGCCGCCAGCACGTAGAGGTCACGCGGTTCAATGCTGTCCGGCATGACGATTTTGAGGCGGCCCCCGGGGAAGGAAGCGCACTCGCAGCCCAGCCGACGCAGGCTTTCGGCGAAGGCCTCCACCGCACCCGCGGTCTCAAGCTCAATGAAGTTGCGATGCGAGCGCCGTTCTTCTTCGATGTTGCGGAGAGCGGCGATGCGGCCTTGCTTGAGGATGAGGACTTCGTCGCAGGTCTCATCGATGTCGCGCAGCAGGTGCGACGAGATCAGCAGGCGGATGCTGCCAGCCTTGCTGATGTCCTGAATCGTTTGGATCATGCGCTGGCGAGCGATGGGGTCGAGGCCATTGGTGGGCTCATCGAGGATGAGCAGGCGAGGTCCGTGCGCCAGCGCCTGGGCCAGCTTGATGAGCTGCTTCATTCCCAGCGAGTAGGTGCTGACGTTGCGGTAGCGGACCTCTCCGAGACCGACGTAAAAGAGCGCCTCATGCGCGCGTTCCAGCGCAACTGCTGGCGGGAGCCCGGCAAGCTCCGCCATGTAGCGCACGAAGCGGACTCCCGTCATGTTGCCGATGAAGGAGTCGTTCTCCGGCATGTAGCCGATGCCCTGGCGGATACGCGCTCGATCGCGGTGGCAATCGAGGCCGAAGACGCGAGCCGCGCCGCGCGTGGGCTGGTGGAAGCCGAGGAGAGTGTTGATGAGGGTGGATTTGCCGGCGCCGTTGGGGCCCAGCAGGCCAATCGCGTTGCCGCGCAACTGGCCTGTGAGCCCATTGAGAATGGGCCGTCCCCCCAGGCGAACTTCCAGACTGTCGAGTTCGATAACACTCATGCTATCTACTTACGATCTGTCCGGCCGGATGGTTCCCCGATTTCAACACTGCGCCGAGGGTGAGGAAGTCGAAGCCGAAGAGTCGGCTGTCGCTGGCCGCCTGGATGCCGTTGTCCTTGCCCCACGCGCAGATCACGGTGGGCCGCGCATCCGCGGCAAGCTTGCGGAGGGCGTCCGCTGATTCTCCGCTGAACTGGCTCAGCAGCGGCGTCAAAACCGGGCTGAGGTTTTGATACGCGATCGCGGAGTAGTTCTCGTTCTGATCATGGGGCAGCAGGGCGCGGAAGCTGGAGGAACGCGCCAGCGAGTTGCCGCTGGTCTGGATGCGGATGGCGTCCATGAGGAGCGCGCGCTGCGGGGCCACGATCATGAATCCGTTGAAGAACGTGTAATTCACCTGGGCCGCAGGGGTGGCCGCATCATGGATCTGATAGTACCGCTGCGCGTCCACGGTGCTGGCTTCAATCGAGATATTGTGCCCCTGGTGGCCCTGCATCTGGCTGTTGATGGCCTGGACCAGGCGCTCCAGCGTGTTTTCGAGACGGTCCGGATTGTTGACCTCGATCACCGCCTTCCACGCGGGCGTGGGCAGCGCCGGACCATCGAGGGCGATCAGGAAATCGCCGCCCAGGTTGGCCATGAGGTCGTCGCGCAGGCTGATGCCCAGCTTGGCGTCGAGCTCGCTGAAGTTGATCTTCGTCCGTCCCGAATCGGAAGCCATGGCCATGATGTCGTCGGCGATGGCGGCAGGGTCTTTGGAGAGCGCGGCGACCGCGATCGAGGCGTTGGGGCTGACGAAGTCGAGCGATCCAATGGGGGCGGGGCTGGCCAGCCACGAAGCCACGCGCTGCCGGGTTCCGGAGAATTGCAGGTTGAGATGGTTCTCGGGTGCACCGTTCGCCTCGCGGTGTTCGGCAACGATGTACTGCAGGCCGCCCAGTCCGGTGCTCTCGAAGGCGCGCTCTTTCGCCACCGCCTGCAGGCTGCGGCCCATGCGGTTGTTCTGCATGATGACGCGCAGATTGGCGGCCAGGATGATGCCGGCTCCGCGATCATAGGCAGCGGAGATCTGCCTGCCGAAGTCGCCGGCGGCAAATCCGCTGGCGCCTGCATTGAGCTGCGCATCGATCTGCTTGATCGTGGGGATGCTGTTCGAGAACACAACCTCGTGGTCGCGGACCAGTGCGTATCCGGCGCGCGCGGTTGCGGGCGCGGTGGTATTGGCGAGCGCGGCCTCATCGAGCACCACCAGGCCGTCGCCTCCATTGGAGAACTGCTGGCGCAACTCCGCGGCCAGGCCGCTGCGCTGCACATCCGCCAGGGCCGCCACTCCGCGATGATCCCCTTCACCGCTGGCAACCACGACGACTTCGTCCCCGAGATATTGACTGACGTCGTGAATCTTGTTCACCAGCGCATTCAGGTCCGCGGGGCTCTGCTTGTGGCCCCGCGCCCACCACTGCTGCAGCTCCGGGCTCTGGCTGAGCTGATCCTGGAAGATGGTATTGGCCTGGCTGAAGTAATCCCCCAGGTTGGGGATGGCCAGATAAAACAGCGTATCGGAGGGCACTCGGGAGAGAAGATCGCTGCTGTAGCGCGATTGCGGAAAAGGAATCTGGGCAATGCGATGCTCTACGTTTGCCAGTTGCGCCATGATGCCGATGTACTCCTGGCGATCGGAACTCCACGCGAACTGCTCGGCCAGCGGCTCCGGCGCAAGCGTGTCACTGGTGGCAATCTGCTCGCCCGGATGCAGTACGGAGTGCAACCCCCCATGGGCAACATCCACTGATCCGCGCAGGACGGCCACCCGTGAACCTTTGATGCCGGAATTCACGGAGAAGACGGTTCCCGTGACAGCGAGGCGGCAATCGCGTGTCTTCACATAGAGATGTCCTGACTTGCGCTGCGCAGCCTGGACAATCAAAGCCCCTTGATCCAGAGAGACCGTCGCATTGCCTCCGCGCGCGCCGAACCCCAGCGTGCTTCTCTCGGCGACCTCTACGCGCGAGCCGTCCGCCATGCGCAGAACGGCATGGGATGCGCCGGACGTGCGCAGCTCATCCCCTTCGTTGAGGGTCGCGCCCGGAGACAATTGGCGGTTGTCGTTGCCCGAGACAAGATATGCGGAGCCGTCGATCGACTGCACCTCGGCCCGTACCCCCGGCGGCACCTGCCAGTAGGTCCTGTAGACAAAGAACGCGGAGACCAGCACAACCAACGCTGAGGCAAACGCCCATCCCCACACTCTGGGATTGACATGTTGCGCGGTGGCAACGCGCGGCGCAGCCCAATCCAGCGTGGACGATTCATGAAAGCGGCGCAGGCACAACCCGCACTCGTGAAGGTGCGTGCGCACCAGCAGCGCCCTTGTCTCCGGCAGCGTTCCAGCCCGGTAGGTGGGGAACAGCTTCCGCACATCCTCGCAGCTGCGAATGGCGGCAATCGCCTCATACCCGTTGTCCAAGCCCAGATTGCCTGCAGCCTTGGCTGCGGCGCTCCGCACGGCATCTTCCGCCGGCACATCGGCCTGAAGCGCGCGCGTGGCTCGATCCAGAAGTGATCTCTCGTCCTGCATCATCGCGTCCCCCGTTGCATCTCAATCAATCTCTTTTTCAGCTTCGACCGCGTTTGATGGAGCGTAACGGCCACCACCGCGGCCGAGGTTCCCAGTAACTTTGCAATCTCCCGGTTATCCAGTTCCTCCAGATACCGCAAGGCAAACATCTCCGCGGCACGCCCGGAGAGTTCACCGATCGCCTGCCGCAGCAGGCGGGCAAGTTCGCGGTTGGCCGCCTCCGTCTCCGGAGATCCACCCACGCCCGCCCAGGCCACGCCGGCCGCAAGGTCGAGAGGCTCCGCAGCGGATGCGTTCCTTCGCCGTACCACATCGAGCGATCCGTTGATGGCGGCCCGGTAGAGGTAACTGCCAGCATTCGCCACATCCGGCAACTCGCCGCTGCCCAGCCGCAAGAACACTGCCTGCGCCACATCCTCCGCATCAGCCATATTCCCGGCGATGCGGTATGCCGCCATCAGCACACGACGATAGTGCTCCGCGAAGAGGCGCCCCAGATGGGCGTTCTGGTCCACTCCCGAAAGATTCACAGCTGCGGCGCTCATATTCCCTGGCTCTTCACGGTTCATAGGGATGACGCTCCCTGGCCGACATTATTAATGGGCACTGGAAGATAATTACGGGGAAGCGCGATTCAATGTTCCGCGTGACGCGGCAGATCCCACCTCTCCGCCCACCGCGATCTCCAGCACTGCCTTCGCGTTACAGGAGCAAGCTCAATGACAAACTTCGCCGCCGATCCAGATCAGGCCGAAAAGGGACGCCTCTTCCGCGCCCTCCATGACCGAAAGCAAGCCTTTCTGATCCCGAACCCATGGGACACAGGCACCGCCCGGTTGCTGGCGCATCTCGGATTCGACGCGCTGGCCATCACCAGCGCCGGCTACGCCTTCTCCCTGGGCAAGCCCGACGCCTCCCTCAACCGGGAGCAGACCCTCATCGGCGCCGCGGCCATCGCTTCCGCGACACCCCTGCCAGTGAGCGCGGACCTCGAGAACGGATTCGGCGATACCCCGGAGGAGGCCGCAATCACCATCCGGCTGGCAGCCGACGCGGGAGTCGTCGGAGGCTCTATCGAAGACGCCACGGGACGCGACGACGATCCCATCTACGCTCTCGAACTCTCCGCGGAACGGGTGAGAGCCGCCGTCGAGGCAGCTCGCGCTCTTCCCTTCCCTTTCACGTTGACCGCGCGCGCGGAAAACTACCTCCATGGCCGGCCCGACCTTGCCGACACCATCAAACGGCTGCAGGCATATCAGGAAGCGGGCGCCGACGTGTTGTACGCGCCAGGCCTGGCAACCCGTGACGAAATCATCGCGGTCCTGTCGTCGGTCGATCGCCCCGTCAATGTGCTGATGGGCCTGCAAGGCGTCCAGCTGAGCCTTACCGAGCTCTCCGCCATGGGTGTGAAGCGCGTCAGCGTCGGCGGCGCACTCTCCCGCGCGGCTCTGGGCGCCTTCCTCCGCGCCGCGCGCGAGATGCACGACGCGGGGACATTTACCTTCGCTCAGGATGCGGCAAGTTCACGCGAGCTCAACGACTTTTTCCGCACAATGAATTAAGCGGTGGACCGCCCCCCGATCGTGCCTCGCTCCCGCCCTGCTTCACCTCGGCGCCGAGCAACTCGTATTGGTCCGAAGCGATGTAGTCCACATGCGCCGCAATGGCCGCCCGCCACCGCGTGCGCGCCGCCTCCAGCGACCCGAAGTTATAGCTCCGAAACCACCCGCGACAGCTCAGCTCCTGCTCGGTAGCGCCATCCAGCGTGTAGAAGCGGATCCACAAACCGTTGCGGTGCGCCTGCTCCACCAGGGCCTTCAACCGATCCATCTTCTCCGGGGTCCACGCTCCGGCCTTGTTTTGCCCTCTAGCTTCCACCACGCTCCACGGGTTGTTCCACCAGCGCCGGTAGTTGTTGGCCTTCTGATCGTCGATCACCTCTGGAGCGGACTGCGGATTCTTGATTCCCGTGTGAATCGCCCCGAACGCGAGCACCCGATCGTCTGGTTTGAGCTGATCGTAGAAGACGGTCTGCTGTGCGTCAGGCTCGCCGGTCAGAACCAGGATCGGCTTCACATCCAGCGGCTGAACCGTATCGATGGACCCGCCTTTCGGGGCCGACGTGAGCCACTCCTGATGCTGCCGCAGCAACGCCAGAACGGCTGCAATGTGTTCCGGCTTGTTGTCCTTGAAGTCCAGGTTCAAGGTGATCAGCGGCCAATCGCCGTGATTGCCTTCGCGTAGCGCCTTCTCCACGATGGGCCGCACCCGCGCGAAGAAGTACTGCTCCATGGTGGGCTCGTGCCCGGAGGGCGGATCGCCGTGCGTCACCAGCGAGCGGCCCTCGCCGGTGCGGGGATTGACATACCAGCCGAGGTCCTGCTCGATCGCCAGCGGCGTGCCGGCAGAGAGTGCGCGGTCGATGCGGTCGCTCCACCACTCGTAGTAGGGATAGCAGTTGTGCGCATCCATCAGCACGCGCGAGCCGGGCTGAGGAACCTTTTGCGCGGCTCCGCTCGCGGCGTGCAGCAGAAGAGCCAACAAGACGGCTCTCAAGATCGATCGGCTCATGAAACTGCTCCTACCGGTTCAGGTGATTCAGATAGATGGGATTGGAGAGAAGTTGAAGCACTCCCTTGCTGTCACGGACTTCCACCCGCATCCAGTGCGCATTGCCGTCGCTCATCCAGGAAAACGAAAGAGCTTCAGTTCCCTTACTCGCCGGCAACGGAGCCAGAGAAGGAGTCTCCAGGCCATCCACGAGCACATGCGCCATGGATCCGGCGCACCCATCGAGCAGGATGCGAAAGGCGACGGAGTGACCGGAGGAAACCGCAAGAGTGCCGCCCATGCGCGTCCACTCTCCAGCATCGGCGGAGTCGCGCGCCTCAAGGTCAATCACCTTGTCCCGTGAAGCGGTCAGGTCGATGAAGACGCGGCCCTTGCGAATCCCCTCAAGAATGGCGGGCACAGACAGTTCGCTGGCCTGAACCACCGTCGTGGGCCAGCCAATCGCTCCGGATTCCCCGGGCAGTGCCGGGCCGTTGTGGCTGTCGCTGCCGCCAATCGCCGTCAGCTGCTCTCCCTGCGCCAACTGCTTGTCCCAGAAGTTGGCGCTGATGAGCGGATGACGCCCGCCGTTGATCACTTCGACGCCGGTAAAGAGGCTCATGTCGACGGTGTTGCTCGGCTCCCACTTGCAACCCATGCAGATCTCGCCGCTGGGCGATTCGGCGTGGTTGATGGAGGCGATCCCGCCCATATCCCGCACCTCGCGCAGCACGTCATTCACGCTGCGCCCGCCGCGCTCCACCACCCTGTAATCGAGGTAACGTGTCACGCCGAAGATATTGAAGTGGCCCCAGAACGTGGTCATCTCCCGCCCCGGAATCAGCAGGAGCCGGTCAAAGTACGGCTGCAGCTCCCGCATGTCGTCATAGTGGGTCACCGCATTGTGATCGGTGATGGCGATGAAATCGAGTCCCTGCGCTACGGCCGCCTGGGCGGTGAGAAACACCGGGCAAGGCACGCGGTTCCCGGATTGGCTGACGCAGCTCCCGTCGCTGTGCGCCGTATGCATGTGCAGATCGCCGCGATACCATCGCGTCCCCGTCTCCAGCGGCGCCTGCGCGAATCCGTGATCCTCCACTTCGGAGTTGAACCGGATCTCCGCGCGATACTCAGACTCCTCGCTCGGCCGGATGTTAGGCACGGAAAGAAGCAGCTTCCATTTCCCGGCAGGTATCGGACCGGGAAGATACGAAGGCGTGGCGTCGGATTCGCCGATGGTGAAATGCGCCTTGTTGCCGCCGCTGTATCCCCGGAATCGCTGCGGATCCTCAATACCGAGATCGATGGCCGTCTTGCGTTCCTTGCCCGTATAGCTGAAATCGACGCTGATGCGGTGCACACCGGCGGGAACCTCGAACGGCACATCCAAATACGTTTTGTTCTGCGCCCCGGTGACCTTGCCTCGCAGCACAAGGTCAGGGTTCTGTGTTTGGGTGAGAGCCGGATGGCCGCAAAGGAGGAAGACGAACAACAACAAGGGGACCAGGAGTTTTTTCAATGTTGTTCCTTCAGAACAGCGGGCCCGGACAGTGTAGCTCCGGGCCCTGGTGCCGCGAAAGGATGCGCGTTAGAAGTTCAGCCGCAGCGCAAACTGCATCACGCGCGGATCTGCGGAAAGCGAGGTGATAGATGCCACGCTGCCGCTGGAGGCGTTGCCGCTCGGTTGCCCGAAGACGGGGTGGTTGGCAATGTTGAAGACCTGCCAGGTGATCTGCGTGTTGACTCGTTCATTGAACGGGAAGGTCTTGTAGATCTCAAAATCAAAGAGCTGTGTTCCCGGACCGACCAGCGTATTGCGTCCCACGTTTCCGATGGTGTACTTGCCGGGGTCCGCATACGGAGTGGTCAGGCCGGTAGCAAGCTGCTTGCAGGCGCTGTTGGCTCCTTCGTAGAACCAGCAGGTCTGCTTGTGGAGGTAGTGAACCGGGGCCACCTGGTTGGGTGTCGCCACGGCGTATCCATAGGCATCCAGCAGGCTGCTCTCGCTCGACCACGCCGCCTGGAACGGATGGCCGGTGTAGAAGGTGTAGACGCCGGAGGTCGTCCAGTTGCCGAGCACCCAGGCAGCCGGCCCTGACTGAAGCATCGACTTGCCGTGGCCGAATGGTAGCTCGTACACGTAATTTGCGGAGATGCGGTGCCGCACGTCGAAGTCACTGTTGCCGTACCAGCCGCGGTAGTTGCGCCAGTTCGGCGGATCGCCCGAACTCGTCTCCAACTCCTCAGGGGTGTTGTCCAGCGAGTGCGAGTAGGTGTACGCGCCGCGAACGCTCAGCCCCTGCCGCATGGTGCGTGTAATGGAGGCCTGCAGCCCGCTGTAGTTGCCGTATCCCAGCGGGTCGAGATACTCTATCTGCCCGAAGTTCGGGTAGGGCACCACTCCGCCAGGAGATGCGGGTGTGGTGAGCACCTGGTTGCCGGAGAACTCCACCTGGTTGTAGTTATGCAGCACATCCAGGTTGGTGGAGTGTGTGCCAACGTAGTCGGCCTCCGCCAGCCACGCAGAGGTCACCTGCCGCTGAACGCCAAAGCTCCACTGCTGAACCCTCGGGACCTTGATGTCCGGGTTAACCGCGCGGATGTGGAAGGCTTGCAAGTTGCTGAAGTCGATCGTCGTCGGATCGAGGAAGTTGTTCGGGAAACCCACCGACGGGGTGAGCACCGGCTTGGTGTTGCTGGCGATGGTCTTATTGATCAGAAACGGAGGATTCAGCGAAAGCTGATCCTCGCTGCCGATACGCTCCAGCGCGGTGTAGTAGATGCCGTAGCCGCCGCGCAGCACAGTGTCATGCGTCAGGCTGTACGATGCGCCGACGCGCGGTCCGAAGTTGGTGGTGTTGGTGTTCACCAGCGAACGCTGGCTCAGGTCGCCATCGCTGGCAAAAACCATGGAGCCAGAACCGGCGGGGTTGAAGTTGGCCACGCGGTTCTTGCCGTCCACCGCGGGCGAGGCAAAGTCGTAGCGCAGACCAAGGTTGAGCGTCAGCTTCGGCGTCACCTTCCAGTCGTCTTCCGCGAACCCCGAGGCCATCCACAGGCGCTGATCCACAAACAGCACGTTGGTCAGCTGCGTGGACTGCGTGAGTCCCAGCAGGCCGTCCGCATAGGAGAGGCCGCCCGTGAAGATGCCGGTAAATCCGAGATCGCCGCGCGTGCCCGGCTCATCCTGGAAAATGTTGCGCATTGGCAAGAACACGGTGGCGCCGAACTTCAGCGTGTGATTCCCGCGCGTCCACGAGAGCGTGTCGTTGTACTGGTAGAGCATGGGAATCTGGCGTTTCGGCAAAAAATCCGGCGAGCCGAGGAAGGTCTTGTTGGTGAACTGCGTCAGCGGAACCCCGCCGCCCGATGCGGAACTGATCGGAATTCCCGGAACGAAGTCGCCCGCGTGCTGCGTGAGGTTGAACGGCTGCTGCTGCGCGTACGAGAAATCCCGTACCCAGCCGAAACGGAAGTCGTTCACCATGGTGGGGCTGATGAGCCGCGTCCAACCCAGCACCGCGCTCGCGCCCTTCAGCTGTTGATTGCCCCAGGCCGAGGTCGAGGTGCCATCCGCCAGTCCGCCGAAGTATCCAGGAATGCTGCGCGTCCGGTTGAAGTAATTGAAGCGGACGAAGGAGCTGTCTTTGGACGACAGCGTCCAGTCCACCCGGGCGTCATAGCTCGAGTTGAAGTCGGTGAGCGCGCCGGTTCGCGAGTAGTTGTTTAGCTCAGGATAGGTCGATCCACCATTCTTGAAGTTGGGCTGCGGAAAGAGTGCCATCAGCGCACTGACCGTCGGATCGATGCGCCCCGAGGGAATCTGATTGTTGGCGAACGCCGTACACCCGCTCTTGACGCTGTAGGGAGTCGCGCAGGTCAGCGGATCGTACACGGTCGGATATGGGGCCACCCCGGCCGCAGCCGCCGCCGCGGAGCTGAAGTCGCCAATGCGCTCGTTGGGCAGCGGCACCGTGGAGATGCGCGAGACCCCCTGCTTCACCCGCGTGTCTTCATAGTTGAAGAAGAAGAACCCGTGGTCGCGAACGATCGGCCCACCGATGCTGCCGCCAAACTGATTCTGGTTGTCCTCCGCCTTCTTGGCCAGCGTTTGCTTGGAGAAGTAGTCAAACGCGTCGAAGTACTGGTTACGGACGTATTCGAACGCCGTACCATGGAACTCATTGGCGCCCCTCCGCGTGTTCACTGAAACCACTGCCCCCGGCGCCCGGCCATATTCGGCCGAGTACGGATTCGTGATGACGTTGAACTCCGAGATGACATCCACCGAGGGATGCGCCGCCTCCGTGCTTAACTCCTGCACGTTCTCTGAGAAGGTATTGTTATCAATGCCGTCCAGAATGAAGTTGTTCTGCAGCGTGTGGATGCCGTTCACATTGAAATCACCGGTCCGTCCCGCCGAGGTCGCTCCGCTCTGGTTGGTATAACGGTTGATCTGGACGCCCGGCACCGTGCGCAGCAGGTCGTCCCAGTTGCGCAGGTACAGCGGAGTATCGGCAATCGTCTCCGAAGTCACCAGCGTGCTGATCGACGCATCGTCCCGCGAAAGCTCGGCCGCGCCCGCGCTCACCTCCACCGTCTGGTCCGTGGTGCCGACCTGCAACTGAAAGTCCGAGCGCGAGTGGAACCCTACGCTGATGACCGCATGCTGCTTCTCCGCCTTGAATCCCGGTGCCGACACCGTAAGGGTGTAGTTGCCGATCGGCAGCTCGGGGAAGATGTAATTCCCGTCCGACGCCGACTTTGTCGTCCGTTCATATCCCGTCGCGTCATCCCTAATGGTGAGACTCGCGTTCCTTACCACCGCACCGGAGGCATCGGTCACCTGCCCGCTGACCGTACCGGTATTGACCTGCCCGCTCGCCGTTATCGTGGCGAGAACGAGACAAACGATGAGGCTGCTGATTGCCGCCAGTATCCGCACGCCGGCACTCCGGCTTAGTCGGCGGCCCATCGTTGACACACGACCACCTTGGCTCTTGCACATCATGAGGCGCTCCTTTTGGAAAGCATTCTCCCGGAGGGAAGTGAGAGAACTGCCAGCCTCATCCTAGGCAGGCGCAACGCGCAAACGGAACGTGTAGAAATCGATGTACACCCGTGTATACACCGGTGTACGAGCGCCGTAAGTCACACATCGTATTGATCCCGTTGCGAAGATGAAAATTCAGCAAAACCAAGGCCACCCACCGCCTTCCGGGCGCCGATTTTCATTCTGTGTTGATCCGCAGATCCTATGGTCAAAGGTGTAGCGGCTTCCCCCTGATGCAACCGTGAGAGCGTCCTCCAACCCGCAGTTGCGAAACCCACCCGATTTGCCAGGCGGATCGGGTGCGGATCAGTTCGCCCAGGATCCCTACTGGCGCCTCGCACAATCGGTCGCCGCCGGTCCCCACTTCGAGCGCTCTCCGCTGCTGTCGAAATTTCTCCTATATGTCGTGGCCGAGACCCTGGCCGGCAGGCAGTCCTCCATCAGCGAGCACAAAATTGGGGTCGCGGTCTTCGGCAGACCGCACACCTACCGTACCGATCAGGACAACATCGTGCGCAACTACGCACGTCAGCTCCGCAGGCGGCTTTCAGAACACTTCGCCGGCGTCGGCCGCGACGAGCCCACACGCATCGAGATACCCATCGGCGGCTACGTCCCCGCCTTCGTCGCCGGCGAGCGCCTCACCGCAACAGAGCGAGCTCATCCGCCCGCAGAGCCCCCGGCACTCTACGACCACCACCCTGATTCCTCACCGCGCCTGCTGAAGCTCTGGCCCACTGTCCGCCGCGCTCTGCTCGCCCTGGTTCTGGTCGTCCTGATCGCCGGTGTCTATTGGTCGCTGAACCGTTGGCCTCTCGTCCGCGCGTCCTCTTCCGATCCGGCCCGCATCCTCTGGCACGCCATCCTGCCCCAGACTGGAACCGTCTACGTGGTCCCATCCGACGCCGGATTCACCCTGATGGAGGACATGTCGCACCGTCGCCTGCCTCTCGACGACTACATCCGCGGCTCCTATGAACCAATCGACCCAGGCGGCCTCAATGCGCACACCCGCCAGGACCTCTCCTCCCAGCGATACACCGATCTGGTCAGCCTCAAGATCATCGCTTCTCTGGCGCGGCAACCGGAATTCGATCCGCAGCGCGTCCAGCTCCGCTTCCCGCGCGATGTGCGAATCGACGACCTGAAAACTGCAAATGCCCTGATCATCGGCTCTGCCAACTCGAACCCCTGGGCCGCCCTGGGAGACGCCAAGACCAACTTCCGCATCGTTCCCCGCGAAAACATGGACGGAGCCGCGATCATCAACGCGCACCCTCTTGCCGGCGAGCAGACTTCGTATCAAAGCCACTGGAATGAGCCTTCCCACGACACCTATGCGCTGATTCTCTTCGTACCGAACCTCAGCGGTGCTGGACACCTCTGGCTCATCGAAGGACTCGACGTAGCCGGCACCGAAGCGGCTGCGGACGCGCTCTTCCATCCTGAATCCATCAGCGCGATCCTGGAGCGCGCTCGGCGCTCCGATGGAACCCTGCGCCCATTCGAGATTCTCCTGCACACCACCAGCATTCAATCCAACGCCGCAGGCACGCAGGTCCTCGCCGCCAGAATCGGCTGACCCCTCAGCCCAACGCACCGGCCAGTATCTTGAGTGGGGTCAAAGCAGAAGCAAAACGAGAGGAATGGAAGTGAAGGAACTGAGTCGAACTTCTCAAGCGGCCCATTGTATGGAGCGGGAGACCGGGATCGAACCGGCGACATTCAGCTTGGGAAGCTGACGTTCTACCACTGAACTACTCCCGCCCATCGGTGACGCAGGCAGAAGCTCCACCAAGAGCAACTCCGCGCACGCACCACCTTAACTCATCTGCCGATTATATTACGGCGCGCACGAGCCTGCCTTCCCTCCTCGCAACCCGCCAGTTGCGCCGCCGGCCGCCCGCTCCCGAACTCTCCGGAATCTCCGGCGTACCTCCATTGCCCCATGCCCACCTCAGGGGCCTCCTCAGCTGCACACAGGCCCTCGACCCTCGCGCGCTAGCGGCTGCCGGGCGGAACCAGGAACTCCGGATCCACCGGAATCTGCAACGCATTGGCAATCGCGTTGGTCTGGCTAGCCATCGCGATCACGGCCATCAATTCCTCATGCTGCGCCTCCGTCAACCCCTTGGCCCGCGCCGCCGCCGTGTGCGAATGAATGCAATAGGTGCAGCTGTTCAGGGTTGAAACAGCAATGTAGAGGAGCTCCTTGGTCAACGGATCCAGTGCACCCGGCTCCAGCATCACCTGCTTGAGACTCGCCCAGGTCCGTTCCA
The DNA here is from genome assembly GCA_008682415.1 of Acidobacteria bacterium AB60. GTDB lineage: Bacteria > Acidobacteriota > Terriglobia > Terriglobales > Acidobacteriaceae > Telmatobacter. The sequence continues at coordinate 193,463 of VANK01000004.1, forward strand.
GGAGAGCGGGCTGATTCGCCAGGGCTCGCCAGAAGTTGTTCACAAAATCTGACTTCCGCGTCGCGCGAATATCGTCAAACACCGCCTGCACACGCGGTGCGCCCCTCACTTCCTCATCCGTCCATAGCCGCACAGTGGACATCGTCAATCACCTTTTCCATACTCTTCTTCAACCACAACAGCAATAAATGCCGCCCCGAGATTGTTACGAACCGGCAATTTGGTTGATTCAGGCGGGTTGAGTGCGACCACGATTCTTCCTACAATTCTGGTCGATGACCCGCGTGGGAGCGTCTGTCAGCCCTGTCATAGCCATCGATCGCGACGAGGCCAAGCCATTACATAAACAAGTCTACGATGGCTACAGAGACGCGATTCTGCGTGGCGATCTGGTGCCCGGCCAAAAGGTTCCCTCCAGCCGCGAACTCGCTCTCGATATCCGCGTCTCGCGCTTCCCTGTCCTCCATGCCTACGCGCAACTCACGGCAGAGGGGTACTTCGAAAGCCAGACGGGCTCGGGAACCTTCATCTCCTCCACGCTGCCCGAAGCCACCTTGCCCTCCGACGACGCGCCCGATGAGCCATCACAGGGCCCCTCAGGAAATCGCCCCGTCTCCAAGCGGGCGCATCTCTATCCCAAGTATCCCCGGGACGTAGCCATCTCCGGCCTGGGCGCCTTCTGCCTCCATCATGCCGAGTTGGATCGCTTCCCGTTTCACGTTTGGTCCGCGCTTCTGGCGCGCCACAGCCGCAACCCCTCCTCCGCGTCCTTGCGGCGCATCGACCCCATGGGGTCCCCGCGCTTTCGCAAGGAGATCTGCCACTATCTGCGCACCGCCAGGTCCGTAAAGTGCGAGCCGGAGCAGGTCATGATCGTCTCGGGCTCCCAGCAGGCGCTCGATATCACCTCCCGCGCGCTCCTCGATCCCGGCGATACCGTGGCGCTGGAGGAGCCCGGGTACAGCCTGCAGCGCAAATTGCTCGCCGCCTCCGGCTGCCGGCTCAAGCTTATTCCCGTCGACGAACAGGGAATGGACGTTACCCGCCTGGCTCGTTGCCGCGCCGTCAAAGCAGCCTTCGTCACGCCCTCCCATCAATTCCCGATGGGGTCCACCATGAGCGCCACGCGGCGTCTCCATCTGCTCAACTGGGCGCAGAACACCGGCTCGTGGGTTGTGGAGGACGACTACGACAGCGAGTATCGTTATGACGCCCAGCCCATCGCTTCATTGCAAGGGCTCGACGCCAACGCGCGCGTGATCTACATCGGCACCTTCAGCAAGATCCTCTTTCCGTCGCTGCGTGTCGGCTACATCGTCATCCCGCGCGATCTGGTCCCCACCTTTGAATCGGTTCGATTCGCCCTCGATATCTTCCCGCCCTATCTCTATCAGGAGGCCCTCGCGGACTTCCTCGCGCTCGGGCACCTCGGCCGCTATATCCGCAAGATGCGGCAGATATACTCCGAGCGCCGCACCGTCCTGATGGAATCGCTGCAATCGGAGTTTGGCGACTTCCTCGAAAAGCACGGCTCGCCCGCGGGCATGCACGTCTCCGTGACTCTCCCCGACGGCTTTGACGATGTGGAGATCGCCGCCCGCGCCGCGCTCCACCGGCTGTTGCTCTGGCCGCTCTCGCGCTACTACGCCGGAGAAAAGCCTCGCCATGGCTTTGTGCTGGGCTACGGCAGCGCCCCAGCCGAACATATTCCCGCCGCCGTAAAACAACTGCGCGCACTCCTCATCGACTAACCCCCAATCCCAAAGGCTCACGCCCTCATCATCACCCGGGGCCGCAACGCTCCGTCTCCTGCTGACTCCTCCTCAATTTATCTTCATCACAATCGCGCTAACCAATCGGCACTGCACTCGTCGTCCCGTTCACCCGTCAAAAAGTGCAGTTAACATGCGTGTTTCGCACTACCTGCGCGCGGTGGTTATGAGCGATCCTCAGAAAGCGGTTATGGCCTGTTGCATAACTTCGACCTCACTCTGAGTGATGGGCGACCGTGCTGCTACGGAAGCCTAATCAGATGCAGGAGTGAAAAGAATGACTTCTCCATGGTGTTCCACTTTGACCGTGACGCATCAGAATCAGCCTCGTTCCACCTTGCCAGGACGTAACCATCTCATCGTCAAACTCGTGCTGCTCGCTCTGTTCGTGTCGGGCTTGTGCCTGTCGGCCTCCGCGCAACAGGCCACCGTCGTCGGCACCATCACCGATCCCTCCGGAGCAGCGGTCCCCAACGTAACCGTAACCGTCACCAACCTCGAGTCCGGCGTCGCCCGCACGGTCCAGACCAATGACGCCGGCCAATACGTAGCCCCCGACCTGAACATCGGCCACTACAGTCTCAAGGCGCAGGCCAACGGCTTCAAGGCTGTGGAACAGAAGAACGTCAACCTGCAAGTCGGAGACCGCGCCCGCATCGATTTCCAGATGCAGGTCGGTGAGGTCCAGGAAACCGTAACCGTAGAATCCGATGCCGTGCGCGTCCAGACAGACTCGGGCGAGCAAAGCAGCGTGATCACCGGCCAGCAGATCTCGCAGATCGCCGTCAGCGGACGCAGCATGTACCAGCTCGCCGCACTGGTGCCCGGCGCCTCCAGCCAGATTGGCGCAGGCGGCATGAGTGCCGGCGAGGTCAACACACCCGTCGGCGGTGATGCCAGCGTCGAATTCAACGGCCTTCGCCAGAACCACAACATCTACCTGCTCGATGGCGGCGAAGACGATGACCGCGGCGGCGCCGGAGGCATGAGTATCGCGCCTTCCAGCGACGCCATCGCCGAATTCCGCACCCTCACCTCCAACTACAGCGCCGATTACGGCCTCTCTTCCGCCGGCACCATGTCCATGGTTCTCAAGTCGGGAACCAGGAACTTTCATGCCTCCGCCTGGGAGTTCAACCGCAATGACGCCTTTGACGCGCGCAACTACTTCAACCCGGCTCCCCAGAAGGTAGCCGAGCTGCGCCTCAACGTCTTCGGGTTCAATGCGGGCGGCCCGGTCACGCTCGGCCCGCTCTACAACCAGGAACGCAAGCGAACCTTCTTCTTCTATAACCAGGAGTGGCGCCGGCTCATTCAGGGCGGCCTCACCAATCAGCCCGTCCCCGATCGCTCCACCTACGGAGGCGACTTCGGCAGCCAGACCATCAAGGTGCCCAGTGCCTCCGCGATTGCCAGCAACGTACTGGCGCGCAACTGCCCCGGTGGCGTTCTGCCCGTCGGCGTCGTGCAGGGACAGCCGTTCCCCAACAACACCATTCCCTCCTGCATGATCTCCCCTAACTCCAACTCGCTGCTCACCGCCGGTATCTTCCCCGCGGCCAATGCGGTCAGCGGCGGCAAGCCCACCTTCATCGGCGGCAACAACTCGCCCACCAACCTCACCGAAGAAGTCGTGCGCATCGACCACAGCTTCAGCAGCAAGCTGGCGGTCTTCGGGCACTTCATCTCCGAGCAGGTGACGCAGGGCTTCGGCGTGAGCCAGTGGAGCGGCGCCAACCTGCCCACCGTCGGCGACACCTTCGGCAATCCCTCCTACAGCGCCGTGGTCCACGCCACCTACACCATCAATCCCAGCCTGCTCAATGAGACCGCCTTCAACTACAACGGCAACCGCATCAACATCGTGCCCTTCGCCGGTTCCGGCCTCAAGAGTCTGGCCCTACCCGCCGGATACGATTCTTCCCACTCCCGTCTCTTCAGCGGTCCCAACAATCTCGGCCGCATCCCCAACATCGACCTGAACGGCTCGCTGGGCAGCCACTTCGAAATCTCCAGCTGGCCGTGGCACAACAAGGCCGACGACTACCAGCTGCGCGACGACCTCTCCTGGACCAAGGGCGTACATCAGCTCAAGTTCGGCGTCAGCTGGGCCCTCTACAAGAAGGTGCAGGACCTCTTCGGACAAACGCAGGGCTCCTTCAACTTCGACGGAACCTACACCGGCAGCGACTTTGCCGACTTCCTCCTCGGCGCCGCCAAGGGCTATACCGAACTCGCCGTGCAGGACAAGGGCTTCTGGAACAACGTCTCCTGGGCCACCTACGTCCAGGACAACTGGCGCGTCAACCACAACCTCACCCTCAACCTGGGCGTGCGCTGGGACGGCGTGCCGCACACCTACGAAGCCAACGACCGCATGGGCAACTTCTACCCCTCGCTGTATAAGGCCGCCGACGCAGCCATCCTGCTCCCCGACGGCACCATCAGCCCCTCCAGCCCCGGCCTCGGCACCAGCCCCAACCCCATCCTCAAGGGAGTTCCGCTCTACCTCAACGGCATCGGCATTCCTGAGAAGGACGGCGTTCCCAAAGGCCTCGTGCACAACAACTGGGCCACCGTCGGTCCGCGCCTCGGCTTCGCCTACGACGTCGCCGGCAACGCCAAGACCGTCATCCGCGGCGGATTCGGCATCATGTACGAGCGCATCCAGGGCAACGACATGTACAACGCCGGACCCAACATCCCCTTCAGCCTCAATGTGAACAACAGCAGCGTTGAGATTGAAAACCCCAGCATCCTGCTTGCCACCGGCACCGCCGCGGCCAAGCCCATCAACCCTGCCAGCATCACCGGCCTGGCCATCAATCAGTACAAGCAGCCCGCCAGCTATCAGTACAGCGCGGGCATCCAGCACCAGCTCAACTCCCAATCCGTGCTGTCCCTGGCCTACGTCGGCAACCAGAACCGCTTCCAGAACGACTATCGTCAGGCCAACTTGCCCGACGAAAGCTATCTGCCGCAGCTCATCGCCGGGGCCCAGTACAACACCGCGCCGGGACTTCCCTACCGCGGGTTCCAATCCATCAATCTCTCCACAAATGAGGCCAACTCTCACTACAACGGGTTCCAGGTTGACCTCAACTCGCACATCCACAGCCTCAATCTGCGCGCCTACTACACCCTCTCCCGCACGGTCGATCCGACCCTGGGCGGTGGCGGCGGCGCCGACCTCTCCAACGTCTCCAACCCGTACCTCGGCTGGAAATACGACAAAGGTCCCGGTGGATACGACCGCACCCACAACGGCGCCGTCAACTTCATCTATGACATCCCCTTCCTGCAAAAGAGCTCCAACCGTCTCCTGAAGACCGCTCTCGGCAGCTGGGAAGTCTCCGGCATCGTCACCATGACCTCCGGCCTCCCCATCAACCCGCAACTCACCGGCGGCCAAAGCAGCAATGGCCTGCCTAACGCCACCAACCGCCCCGACAAGGTCTCCAACGTCACCTACCCGCACAAGGCCAACCAGTGGTTCAACACCGCTGCCTTCGCCGCACCTGCTGTGGGCACCTGGGGCAATGCCGGATTCAACTCGCTGCGCGGGCCCGGCCGCGACAACTGGAACCTCTCCCTCTTCAAGAGCTTCCCGCTCAATGAAGATCAAACGCGCCGCTTCGAGTTCCGCGCGGAGAGCTTCAACGTCTGGAACCACACGCAGTTCAATGCCGTCAGCAACGGCCTGGGCGCCAGCAACTTCGGCCAGGTCACCTCGGCGTTCGACCCGCGCGTCTTCCAGTTCGGTGGAAAATTCTACTTCTAGCCTGTAGTCCTTCCTTACTGTCCCGTTCCCACGCCCGTGGGAATGGGACTCCTTTTTCTTCTCTCCCGCGCGTCTAGAACCACACCGCCTCCTCCAGAGCCAGATCCCTCGAACAACCGCGCCCCACCCGCCGTGACGTACAATGGCTGCGCCTTTGCATCCGGGTTACGCGCGGCGCGGAAATCGTTTTCCCGCGCCCCCTCGCCCGGCCGCCGGGGCACTTCACATCGCACCTTCAGGGATGGAGACAGATGAAGCCAGGCCTTCGCACCTTCGTGTTCTTATCAATCATGGGTTCCTTCATGGCAACAGCCCGCGCTCAGGCGGTCACCGAAATCGGCGGTGAAAAGATCGTTACCCTCACCCGCAAGGCCGTCAGCACCACCAAGCCTGAATTCACCAGCGTCTCCGTCCTCCCCGGCCGCGGCATGGAACTCCTCCAGGTCAAGGCCAACTTCCCCGGCAAGGGCGAAGTCGACGTGCTCGCCTCCCCCGACACCGCCACCGCCAAGCAAATGCTCGACGAGAAGGACACCCCCAACGGCGACCTCGGCTATCGTCTTGGCTCGGCCTTCCTCTTCCCCTACCCCAACCGCATCCGCGGCAAGCTATCCGCCGACGGCAAAACCCTCACCACCGACTGGAACGGCCACACCATCACCCTCCCCGCCAACAACATCGGCCATAATCCCGGCGCCGAACGCCACGCCATGCACGGCCTCATCCTCAAGTCCAAGGCCGAAGACGTGAAGGTCTCCAAGACCGCCGCCGGCGAACAGGTCACCGGCATCATCCACGGCGGCGACTTTGGCGGACACTGGCTCTCCAAGTCCGATCTCGAGATCACCATCAGCCTCAGCGCCGACGCCCTCGACGCCACCGTCGTCGCCAAGAACGTAGGTTCCGAGGCCGAGCCCGTCTCCATCGGCTGGCACCCCTACTTCAACCTCCCCTCCGGCGACCGCACCCAGGCCCGCATCCACATCCCCGCCTCCATGGTGGCCGTGGTTGACAACTACGACAACGTCTTCCCCACCGGCCAGCTCAAGCCCGTCGACGGCACCCAGTTCGACCTGCGCGCGCCCAACGGCAAGCCCCTGGAGAAGAACTTCTACGACGACAACTGGAGCAAGCTCGCCTGGGCCAACAACGCCGTCACCGTCAAGGTCATCGACCCGGCCGCCAAGTACGGCGTCGCCATCGAGGGCCTCTCGCCGCAGATCAAAACCATCCAGATGTACGCGCCGCCCACCCAGAAGTTTGTGGCCATCGAGCACCAGTTCAACTTCGCGGACCCCTTCGCCAAGGAGTGGAAGGGCATGGACACCGGCATGATCACCCTCAAGCCCGGCCAGAGCACCCGGTGGCACGTGCGCCTCAAAGTTTTCGTTCCGTAGGCCCGCACGGGAATAAAAACGGGTAAGTTGATCGGAATCAGCAGGTTGATGGCGATTTGGGCGCAAATCGGCCTTGAATGTGAGGCAAATCACCAAAACAGCCGAAAAGACGAGCGCTGGCAAACGGCTGTGGACAGAGCATGGTGAGCCGATCTGGTATTGAAACTCAACCGTTTATCGGCGACTGAGCTGAAAACGCCGCAGTCAAAGCAAAGCCCCACCAGGAGCATCTGTCCGGGAGGGGCTTTTTTCGTACTAGTTATAGTGTGACAGACTCGGCGAATTAATCCCCAATGTTTCCGGCTGTTTCTCAAGTTTATTTTTGGCCTGGAAGACGATCGGCCGCAGTGGTTTAGGCTCTCCGAGGACGTTTTCCACAGGCCCAGTGGGGCTTGACAGGATTTGAAGAGGCTTGATGAGACTGCCGCTATTGTGATGGGAGATGGAGAATGAAGACGCTCCCCTCTGCAGAGGTGATCGAGCTCACATTTTCGTCGAGTTTCGCCAAATTTTCGTGGTTGTTTCAAACCATATATGTAGTAATTATGGATACATCGTAAGTCGAGTGATGGGGGAGAGGAGCAGGGGTCGGTTGAACGAGTCTCGGGTATCAGGAACCCGCACCGCAGGTCTGCAGGGTGAGGAGAGCTGGGGGGCGTGTTCCCCCTATCCGCTTGACGATTCGTTGGTGCTGGGGCGTGCTACTCTTTGGAGGCTGTGGCACTGACGGGTCCAAATTCGTTCCCTCCTGTAACGGCTGAGTTCACCGGCGAAGTGCAGCGGGCCGAAGCCGGGGCGGCGGCCGCACAGTCCGCGTACCGTCTCACGCGGGCGGCGGATGGGAACACGCGCCTGGATAGCGGGGAGACGTCGGTGATCTCGAACCCGGCGGCCGGCCACAGCGTTGTGCTGAATCATGCGGCAAAGACGGCGATCGTTCAGCCGCATCCGCCCGCTCTGCCAGCGGTTCCGGGGATGCCGGTGATGCCTTCGGCTCCCGGAGGCGCGGCGCTTGCGACGGTGCAGGATCTGGGGAAGAGCGTCTTCCAGGGTACTCCGGTGGAGGGGAAGCGGTACGTCTTTCAACCGCCGGCCATGCCGGCTCCTCCGGCCGCACCAAAAGCACCGGCGTTGCCGAAGACTCCTGACGCGCCCAAACCGCCAGCGGGGATGGCCCCGGGTTCGCAGCCGCCGGGAGCCCCGGCCGCGCAAGCCGCGGCGCTGGCGCCGCCTGCTCCGCCAACGCCCACCGTGGCCGAGGTGTGGACCAGCCCCAAATTGGGTCTGCCGATGTTCACCAAGATGAACGGGGGATTCGGCCAGATCACGCACGTTTGCCAGAGCGCGACTCCTGGGGAGCCTCACCCCGCGGCATTCCAGATACCGCCGGACTACAAGGTGATGCAGCCAGAGCCGCCGACGACGTTCGAATCTACCCAGAGTGACAGGGGCAGGGGCTAAAGCCCGGAGATTTTTGAGGCACGGCTGTCGATGCCAGAAGGTGCGGCGATGCCCGGGTTTGCACGGGTTCGGGCGTCGTCCCTACGGGACTGCGGACTCCTTCGGTGCGCCCCACCCCACGCTGAAGCGCGGGGCTAACAAACACTGCGCCTACGGCGCGGGGGTGGCCGGGTTGCGACGGCTTTCGTGCGTTCAAACCCCAACGGAGATCCCTGAATCGGCGTTGCATGGGGCGCTCGGGCACGAGTTCACTCGGGACGGGTGCAGCGATGCCCGGGTTTGCACGGGGCTCGGGCGTCGTCCCTACGGGACTGCGGACTCCTTGGGTGCGCCTCACCCCACGCTGAAGCGCGGGGCTAACTAACACTGCGCCTACGGCGCGGGGTTGCGGGTTGCCGTGGCTTCGTGCGTTCAAACCCCAACGGAGATCCCTGGATCGGCGTTGCATGAGGCGCTCGGGCACGAGCTTACTCGGGACCGGTGCGGCGATGCCCGTGTTTGCACGAGTCTCGGGCGTCTTCCCTACGGGACTGCGGACTCGTTGGGTGCGCCTCACCCCACGCTGAAGCGCGGGGCTAACTAACACTGCGCCTACGGCGCGGGGTTGCGGGTTGCCGTGGCTTCGTGCGTCCAAACCCCAACGGAGATCCCTGGATCCGCGTTGCATGAGGCGCTCGGGCACGAGCTTACTCGGGACCGGTGAGGCGATGCCCGTGTTTGCACGGGTTCGGGCGTCGTCCCTACGGGACTGCGGACTCATTGGGTGCGCCTCACCCCACGCTGAAGCGCGGGGCTAACAAACACTGCGCCTACGGCGCGGGGGTCGCCGGGTTGCGACGGCTTTCGTGCGTTCAAACCCCAACGGAGATCCCTGAATCGGCGTTGCACCCCACGCTGAAGCGCGGGGCTAACAAACACTGCGCCTACGGCGCGGGGTTGCGGGTTGCCGTGGCTTCGTGCGTTCAAACCCCAACGGAGATCCCTGGATCGGCGTTGCAATTGAGGCGCTTCGGGCACGAGCTTACTCGGGACCGGTGCGGCGATGCCCGTGTTTGCACGAGTCTCGGGCGTCTTCCCTACGGGACTGCGGACTCATTGGGTGCGCCCCACAATCAATGCTTTCAGTTTTGGAGAAGAGATGCGATCTCGTGGGTGTCAAACTCGATGCCGCGCTGGGGAAGAGAAAAACGGCTGGCTGGTTTGAGACATTGGTCGCAGTACTGCTTGAAGGCGCCTGTTTTGGGATCGGCTACCCAAATTTGGGGAATGCCCATGGCGGTGTAGTCGTCGAGCTTTTCGTAGAGTTCCTGAACCGTATCGTCAGGGCTGAGCACCTCGAAGACCGCGAGCGGCGCGACGGTCACGATTTCTTCCTTGGGGTTGGCGCGGTCGAGAACCGAAACATCGGGAACCCGGTATGCGCCGGGCCGCACGCGAACGCGCAACTCAGGAACACAGCGAATGTTCCATTCCCTGGCGTGCTGAACAAACCACGTTGCAATTGCCAATTGCCAGTCGGCGTGGCTATATGTCGGCATACTCCTAGTTCTGACCTCACCGTCGACGTACTCGGCATCCGGCTCGAAGGTCGAATGGAGGTATTGCTGCTCCGAGATGTGTGTCGTCGCGCTCATGCCGCTTCAGGTTACCACCGTATTCATGAAACGCACCTCAGGTTGCTCAATTTCGCTTCTTCCGACGGGCGTCATGCCAAGCTGCCCAAGGGCCGCCAAGCTTCCTTCGTTTCGACACCAATGAAGGGGTGGGAGTGTTTCCCATGTCAAGTGGAAGGCGTGCCACGCCAGCGGATCCTTAGCGCGATCGGGGCAGTTGCCCGGCTGAGTTGTTAATGCTCGAATGATTCCGCCTTGCACGCGGTCGAATGCCAGCCATGCGTCGGACTCCGTCATTCCGAAATCCTCGGCTATTGCACAAACGATTGCGGATTCGCCCTCGAATTCATCGAGAACTTTCATCACGGCTATCGTGAGTTCTGGAATCGTGCGATCCTTTCGGATCGTCACGTTCCTGTCGTCTGTCCAGCCCTCTGGCAATGTCATTTCCCGCATTTTAGTCAGTCCGAAGCTCTGTGGAACAACTGCAGTCATCCATGGCGCCGTGCGGCACCCGAGAGTATGAAAAGAGCAAGGACAAGAGCAACTGCGGATCCCTCCCCCTTCGCTGTGCTCAGGGTGCGGGATGACAGGTCTCTGGAGGAGTGGACTTTTTTGAGATGGGAGGAATTTTCACGGCAGGTCCTTCGACGGCGTTGGTGCTGCGCACCAGCGCAGGATGACAGCCCTCTTTTTATTCGGGGTTTGGGGGGAGCTGTTCCAGCAGGCGCCTCCAGGTGCGCTGGTTTTTGCGGAAGGCGCGCTTGAGGTCCTCGAGGATGCGGTAGAAGTCGGCGTTGGTGCGGAGGTTGTTCCAGGCGGGGTTCTTCTGGAACCAGGGGTAGTTTTCATTGCCCAGGTAGACGGCGCGGCGGAGCCAGTGGAGGGCCTCGCTGGAGTCGCCTTCGACGGCGAAGTAGGTGGCCAGGCGGTAGGCCATCTCACTGTCGGCCTCGGCGGCGGCCAGGGTGTCGTCTTTGAGGAGGGCGGCGGCCTGGGCGCGCTCGCCGGCCTGCACATAACAGAGAGCGAGGGTGGGCACGGCGATGCGCAGAGAGGCATCGTCGCGGATGACGCGCTCAAGGATGTCGATGGCTTCGCCAAGGTTGCCGAGACGCATCTGCTGGTAACCGGCGGAGGTGCGCAGGAGGGGGTGGCGCGGCTCGAGAGCGAGGCCTTTGTCGAGCTCGTCGCCGGCGAGCTCGAGCTGGTTCTGGTAGTGGTAGACGCGGGCGCGGTGGTTATAGAGGAGTGCGGCGTTGGCGGGGTTGAGCTTGAGGGCGCGATTGAACTGCGCCAGGGCCTCGTCGTACATGCCGTCCCCGCGAAGGGCGATGCCCGCGACCATGTGGACGTTCCAGTCGTTGGGGGCGGTGGAGAGCATGTTGGCGATGCCGTGGCGGGCGGATTCTTTTTCGCCGCGGGAGAGCAGCATATAGATGCGGTAGAGGTTGGGCTCGGCGGCGGCGGGATCGAGGCGCAGGGCCTCGTCGAAGGCGCGGCGCGCGGCGAGGATGTGGCTTTGGCCGCCGAAGCCGTGGCGGGCGTACTGCAGCTCGGCAATGCCGAGGCCGCTGAAGCCTAGGGCGAAGGCGGGGTCCTTGGTCGTCACGCTGGTGAAGAGGGCATGGGCGCGGTCGAGGTCGGCTTTGGCGCCGGTACGGATGGTGAAGGAGCTGAGCAGGGCGCGGGCCTGCAGATACTCTTCGCTCACCAAGCCGGGGAGAGAGAGCTCGCGGGCGGGCGGACGGGGCGGGTCGGGGAGGTCAATACGATCCGCAGCGCTGAGCCCCTGGAGGGCGGCGAAGACCTCGTTGGAGATCTCGGACTGGACGGCGATGAGGTCGAGGGAGGCGACGCGGATGGCGCCGCCGGTGCGCACGCTCTGGGAGGCGACGTCGAGGAGCTGCCAGTTGAGGTCGAAGCCGTGTTCGGAGCGGAGGAAGCTGCCGGCGAGGACGAAGGAGACGAGGAGGCGCTGCCCGATCTGGAGGGGGTCCATCTGCGCGATGGGCAGGTTCATGAGGGTGCTGGAGGGGCGGACGATGAGGGCGGGGATGCGGGCGAGACGGGCGGCGAGGGCGTCGGCGAGCGCATAGCCATAGAGGGGCGCGACCTCCGTGGCGCCAAGGTTGGAGAAGGGCAGGACGAGGAGGGAGGAGGGCTGGCGCTCGGGAACGGATTCGCGAAAACGCTCGGCGAGCATGGAGAGGAAGCCGGTGGCGCGCTTTTCCGCCTCGGCGTCGGTGGTGGGAAGGTTGGCGGCCGCCTCGCCGGGGATGCTGCCGGTTTCGATTTGCAGGGCCTTCATGATGGTCTTGAGGGCCTCGCGCACCTCGCCGGCCGAGGTGTAGCGCGCTGCCGGGTTCTTTTCGAGACAGCAGCTCACCACGCTCTGCAGTTCGGGGGAGATGCCGGGGACGATCTCCGTGAGGGGCGGCGGATCGGAGTACTGGATGGAGCGGATGACCTGGAAGTCTTCGGCGTCGGGGCGCGCGAAGGGGTGGCGGCCGGAGGCGAGCTCGAAGAGGATGACGCCGAGGGCCCAGAGGTCGGACTGCACGCTGGACTGGCCTGTGACGAACTGCTCGGGGGCCATGTAGCGGATGGTGCCGCCGCGGGCGGTGTAGGTAGCGGCGAGAGAGGCGTCGCGCGCGAGGGCAGGACGGGCGGGATCGAAGCTGGCGTCTTCCGGACGGATGCGGCGGGCAAGGCCGAAGTCCAGGATCTTGGCCAGGCCGCCTTCGGTGAGCATGACGTTCTGGGGCTTGAGGTCGCGATGAAAGATGCCGAGAGCGTGGGCGGCCTGCAGGCCGTCGGCCACCTGGATGCCGACGGAGAGGACGAGCTGCAGGTTGGCAGGGCCGCGGGCGATGAGGCGGTCGAGGGACTGGCCGGGGATGTACTGCATGACGATGTAGGCTTCGTCGCCGCTTTCGCCGGCTTCATAGATGGCGCAGACGTTGGGGTGTTCGATGGCGGAGGCGAGGCGTGCTTCGCGCAGGACGGTGGAGCGCATCTGCGCGGCGGTGAGGGCGCCGGTGCGCAGGATCTTGAGCACGACGGGACGCTGCAGGAGGGTGTCATTGGCGAGGTAGACGACGCCACTGCCTCCGGCGCCTAGCCGGCGGACGATTTCGTAATGTTCGATGGTTCTTTTGGCCATGCGGGGCTGGAAATAGTTTAAGAGACGAGGGCCAAGTACCAAGGGCCAAGTACCAAGGGCCGAGAGACGAGGGCCAAGGGCCAAGGGCCGAGAGACGAAAAACCGGGGCCCCGGGGAAGGGGGGCAAGGGCACTCCCAATCTGTTAGCGTGGGATTAACTATGAGGCGAGCGGAGGTCATGGCGCGGGCGGGGTGCCTGTGCCTGGTTGTGGGCTGGGCGGGGGTGTTTGCGCCCGGGGCCACGGCGCAGCAGCAGCGGCCTGCTCGGGGTTCCTCCTTGTCGACTCAAGAGGCTCCGCCTTCGTCGACCCAAACGGCTTCGCCTTCGTCGACCCAAACGGCTCGGGTTCCGTCGACACCACCCGCTTCACCGTCGAGCACACAGAATTCGTCGTCGGCTACACAGGCTCCGCCGTCGGGGCAGAGTTCGCCATCTCCGGGTGCAGGTTCGCCGGCCAGCGGACTGGCGGCGCCCCCTTCCGGGCAGGCGTCTCCGGGGGCGGGTCAACAGCAGCAGCCTGACAATGGCGAGCGGGTGCGCACGGGGACGAGCAGCGGGTTGAATGTCGACCTGCGCTTGCAGAACCTGCTGGCGGATCACCAGTATTTTCGGATTGCGGATGAGCTGGACCAGCTGCCGCCGGAGCAGGCGCAGCTTTATCGCGGCATTCTTGCCAACCGGGAGAATGATCCGCGGAGATCGATTGCGCTGCTGGAGCCGCTGCTGGATAAGGTGACAGCCAGCGGCGACGCGACGCACGAGAAGATGCTGCGCAAGGCGCTGGCGGAGGATTACCTGCGCGACGGCGATGTGGCCAAGGCGGCCAAGGCGTACCAGGAGCTGGAGGCGCGCGCGGGAGGCAAGCTGAGCAGCGACGAGTGGGACGAGATCGAGATGCCGCTGAAGATGCTGCCGCTGGCGGTGGCGAACCCGCCCATGACGGTGGAGCCATGCCCTCCTTTTGTGATGCAGGTGGACCGGGATCCGCTGGGGCTGACGGAGATTCCGGTGTTTGTGGATGCGGTGCCGCATCGGTGGATGCTGGATCCGACGGCGCCGTTCAACCTGATTGCGCGGTCGGCAGCGCGCGAGGTGGGGTTGAAGGTGTCAGAGGAGGCGGTCACGATCCACACGCTGACGGGGAAGCCGATGCAGGTGCACGTGACGGTGGTTCCGCGGTTCACGATTGGGGGGCGGCTGACGCTGCGCAACATGACGGCGTTTGTGTTTGACGATGCCGATTATTTTTTCGAGAACACGAACTACCACGTGCAGGGAGTGCTGGGGTATCCGGCGCTGCAGGCGCTGGGAAGCGTGACGATCACCGGAGACGCGACGGTGGAGGTGGATCCGCAGCGAGACGCGGCAGCGGAGAAGGATGCGGCGGCGCGGCGAGGCGCACATTTTTTTCTGGACGGCGATCAGATCATTCTGGCGCTGGGGCCGGTGGGGAATGAGCGGATGTTCGCGGTGGATGCGGCGGGACAGCAGAGTTATCTCACGTCGCGCTATTACGACGAGCACGCCAATGAGTTCGCGGGACAGAAGGCGCAGCCGTTCACGGTGCCGGGGATAGGACGCGAGAAGGCACAGCCGGCGTACGAGGCGGAGACGACGCCTTTGGAAGTGGGCGGCACGACCGTGCACGCGCACTATATCGAGGTGCTGACGCAGCCACTGGGTGATGCGGCGCTGGACGATGTGTACGGGGTGCTGGGGGTGGATGTTCTGGACCAGTTCCGGCGGTACACGTTCGACTATCGCACAATGCGGTTCAGCGTGGCCCCTGAAGACGGCGCAAGATAACTTTTACAAACGGGGCTTCCGCTTGCGGGTCAATGACTTGCGCGGATAAAACCTGCTTGGGACGGAGGATGCGGCAGGTCGACCGCAACTTCAGCCAGACAAGCGAGTCAAAACAGGCAGAGGGTTGATACGTTTTTGAACCGTCCCGAAGCAAACCATTCCGCCTGAAATGCTGTGCCGCGTCTTGGCAGCGATGCGTTGAGACCGATTCTTGACGCCGCTCCTATTCCCCCTCGAAGACGCGACGAACCCGATGAAAGAGGCAACATGGATGCTCACGTAGTGCACATTGGGCAGGACCACTGCCATCGCGCAGAGGTATTGCGCAATGCCGGATATCGCGTGGAGGAATGTGCGACCCTGCCGCAGCTGGCGGGCTGGGAGAGAGCCGGCACCCCGGAAGCGATTTTTCTAACCGAGAGCGAAGGCCTTTCCGCCCAGGAGGCGGTGAGTGCGGCGCGGGCGCGCTGGGCGGCTCCGCTGATCCTGTTTCAGAGCACGATGCAGGAGGCGAACGGGATGGGCTTCGACCTGGTGATTCCGCCGCTGACCTCGCCGCGCAAGTGGCTGCGGCAGGTGCGGGCTGTGGTGGAGTGGAGCCGGGGAGCGCGCGCGCAGGTGCGTGCCACGCCGGAGCAGGGCCAGTTTTTGCGCCGGGAGACGGAGAGGAAGCGGGACACGCTGCTGAAGGGCGGAGCGGTTCCCCTGCCCAAGGCAGGCCGCGGATACACGGCGCGGGATGGGTGGAACTCGCAGCGCGGAGGCGACTGAGCGGCGGCTAGTGGCCGCGGCGGGGCGCGTTTTCGTCGACGGGCTCGGGCGGCAGAGAAGCGAGCCGCTTCTGGCTGCGGCGGCCGAGATGGAACATGAGCTGGCCGAAGACGAGCAGGACAATTCCCCACCACAGGTTGGCGTTGACGCCCAGGCTGCGCGCGTAGAGATCGACGCGGCCGTTGGTGGCGGCTCCGAAGCCGGTAAGGATGACGCCGATGATGGAGAACATCAGGCCCATGGGGTTGCGTAGATCGAGATTCATAAGCGCGGCTCCTCGGTAATCTGCGTCATCACGCGAAGAAGAGGTTGAGGGCGACGACGCCGATGAGGACGGCGATCGCGAGAGCTTCGGGGCGCTTCCACCAGACCAGGTGGGAGGTCTCGGGCATGGGCGTGAGGGAGCGGACCAGGCCGACCAATTCGGCGTCGGGCTTGGGCTTTGTAAACAGGCTCACAATCACCGCGATGATGAAGTTGGTGCCGAAGGCGAAGATGGCGCCGTAGAAGTTCTGCGCCATGTCGCTGGGGTAGTTGTGGACGACGGTGATCCATCCGCCGTGAATGCCGGGGCGCGCCTCGATGGGAAGGGTGAGGCCGTGGTGGATGACGGCGGCGAGGGTTCCGGCGATGAGGCCGGTGAAGGCGCCGTGTCCGGTGGTGCGTTTCCAAAACATGCCCAGCAGGAAGGTGGCGAAGAGGGGCGCGTTGACGAAGGAGAAGACGAGCTGGAGCGTGTCCATGATGTTGTTGAAGCTGATGGCGGCGTAGGCGGTGGCGATGGAGAGGAGGATGCCACCGACGGTGGCCCATCGTCCGACGGCCATGTAGTGGCGGTCGCTGGCGCCTTTATGGATGTAGGACTGGTAGAGGTCGTAGGTGAAGACGGTATTGAAGGCGGTGACATTGCCGGCCATGCCGCTCATAAAGCTTGCCAGCAGCGCGGTGAGCCCCAGTCCCAGAATTCCAGTCGGGAAGTAGTGCAGGAGCATGTTGGGGGTGGCCATGTCGTAGTCGAGGAGGGGCTCACCGTTGGCCTGGGTCATGGGCTTGCCGGTAATGGGGTTGATTTTGGCGGGGACGATGCCGCGTCCTTCGGCCTGCTGCGGGGAGACGACGTCGATCTGGTGGACGATGGAGCCGTCGGGGTTGTGGAGGACGGTGGTGGTGGAGCGCGGGGTGGGCAGGGCGACGGCGATGAGGCCGGGAAGGATGACCAGGAAGGGAAACACCATCTTGGGCACGGCGGCGATGAGGGGGACTTTGCGGGCCGAGTCCATGTTGTGGGAGGCCATGGCGGTCTGGATGACGAGGAAGTCGGTGCACCAGTAGCCGGCGCCGAGGACGAAGCCGAGGCCCATGCCGAGGCCGATGATGTCGATGCCCATGGGGTTGGTGGAGGCGTGCATGATGCCCTTCCACTCGTGCATGTAGGCGACGGGGAGGGAGGCCTTGAGGCCGCTCCAGCCGCCGATGTTCTTGAGGCCGAGGAGGACGAGGGGGAGGAAGCCGGCGATGATGAGGAAGAACTGCAGAACCTCGTTGTAGATGGCGCTGGTGAGTCCGCCGAGGAAGATGTAGGCGAGGACGATGATGGCGGAGAGGACGATGGAGAAGGTGAAGATGCCTTCCGGAGGGAGGCCGAGGCTGCGGAAGAGGGAGTCGAAGACGTGCAGGGCCTGGATGAGCCGCGCCATGGCGTACATGCTGATGCCGGAGCTGAAGACGGTCATGACGGCGAAGGAGCAGGCGTTGAGGGCGCGGGTCTTCTCGTCGAAGCGGAGGCGGAGGAACTCGGGGACGGAGCGGGCCTTGGAGCCGTAGTAGAAGGGCATCATAAAGATGCCGACGAAGATCATGGCGGGGATGGCGCCGATGCCGTAGAAGTGGGCAGTTTCAAGGCCGTACTTGGCGCCGGAGGCGCCCATGCCGATGACTTCCTGGGCGCCGAGGTTGGCGCTGATGAAGGCGAGGCCGCAGATCCAGGCGGGGAGGGCGCGGCCGGCCTGGAAGAAGTCTTTGCTGGTCTTCATGTAGCGCTTGAGGGCAAAGCCGATGCCCAGCACGAAGACAAAGTAGAGGAGCATGATGAGCCAATCGACGGAGGTGAGAGTGGCGGAGGTCACGTGGGCTGGCTCCTTTGCGCTTAGCAGGCGCCTGGGCGATAGGTGGGACTCGAGGGAGAGGTCCGCAGACAACTGTAAGCAGTGGAGAGCGGGGTCGTCCAGTGGAATTTGCAAACGTTTTCAGGGACCGCGTGCGGCGGTGTCCGGGGCGGCGGCAAGATAAACTAGACAGGCATGATTCCGACGCTGACGTGGACCCCTGAGGGTGTCCGCTTTATCGACCAGACGCGGCTCCCTCTCGAGGAGAGCTATGTGCTCGCCACCACGTATGAACAGGTTGCGGACGTGATTGTGACGATGGTGGTGCGAGGGGCCCCGGCCATTGGGGTTTCAGCGGCGTACGGCGTGGCGCTGGGGGCGGAGAAGTCGGCGGCGACAACGGCGGCGGAGTTTGCGCCGGAGTTTGCGCGGATTTGCGCGCGGCTGGCGGGGACGCGCCCGACGGCGGTGAATTTGTTCTGGGCCATCGACCGGATGAAGCGGGTGTTCGGGGAGCTGCAGGCGCGGGGCGCCGGGATGGACGAGGTGCGGGCGCGCATTCTCGCGGAGGCGCACGCGATGTACGACGAGGACATCCAGGCGTGCAAGACGATGGGGGCTTATGGCGGCGAGTTGCTGCCGGACGAGGGCGGCATGCTGACGCACTGCAACGCGGGCGCGCTGGCGACGTGCGGATATGGGACGGCGCTAGGGGTGATTCGGGCGGCGGTTGAGCAGGGCAAGCAGATCCATGTGTATGCCGACGAGACGCGGCCGTTTCTGCAGGGGGCGCGGCTGACGGCGTGGGAGCTGATGGCGGATGGAATTCCCACAACGGTGATCTGCGACAACATGGCGGCGAGCCTGATGCGCGCGGGCAAGATCAAGGCGGTGGTGGTAGGGGCGGATCGCATCGCGGCCAATGGGGACTTCGCCAACAAGATCGGCACGTATAACGTGGCGATTCTGGCGAAGGAGCATGGGATTCCGTTCTATTGCGCCGCGCCGTGGTCGACGATTGACACGGCCACACCGAATGGAGAGGCGATCCCGATCGAGGAGCGGAACGCGATCGAGGTGACGCACCATGGGGGCAAGCAGCTGACGCCGCATGGGGTAGGGATCTGCAATCCGGCGTTCGACGTGACGCCGGCGAAGTACGTGACGGCAATTATTACGGAGCGCGGGGTGTTGCGCGCGCCGTATGCGGAGTCTCTGCGGGAGATGGAGCTGGTGGCGAAGTAGGGATGCGATCCTTGACCGGCGGCTGTTTCTTCGCTCAGCGAGACCTGGAGGCCGTGCCCATGCGTTCCGCCACCATCTTTGAGGCCAAGACCAACCTCTCAAAATTGATTCAGCGTGGTCTGCGCGGTGAGGAGGTGCTGATCACCTCCGGACGCGCGCGCAAGCCGGTGGTGCGTCTGGTGCCAGTGGAGCGCCCGTCTGCCAGCAGGCGCATCGGATTTCTCAAGGGCCAGGGAAGGTTCGATGAGGGGTTTTGGGAGCCGCTGCCGGAGGACGAACTCCGCCTCTGGAACGGCGACGACTAGGCCGGGTCGACTTCGGCGGGGGTGCCTTCGCGGGCCATCGCACCCATGTCGGGAACGCGGAGCTTGTTTTCGGCGTCGTCGGTGAGGACCTGCGCAGATTCCTGGACCAGGGCGTACTGGTTCCCGTAGAGGTCGAGAAAGACGGCTTCGATGCCCCAGGGCCGGACCTGCGGACTCTGGGTGAACTCGATTCCCTTCCCTTTCAGTTCGTCGTAGCCGGCCTGGCAATCGCGGGTGGAGATGACCCAGGTGGCGTTTTTGCCGACCCGGTCGGGGAACCAGGAGGCGAGCAGGAACTCCACCTCGATCTGCTGCGGCGGAGCGACGGTGAGCCAGCGGAAGCCGCTGCCCTGCTGATCCACACGCTTCTCAAATCCGAGCATCTGGGTGAACCAGGTAAGGGCTTCGTCCTGGTCCTTCACCGCGATGGTGATGGTGGATACCTTGTCGATGGCTTGCATGCTGCCTCCCGCAAGTGAGATTCCCGCAACGCGGGTTAGGCTGTTTCAAGAAATCAGAGGAAGGGGCTGGCGGCTTGCAATAATGGAGGGACCGTGCGCACCGGCACAACCGTTCTCCGGCTGAAGCAGCCTTCCATTCTCCGCGGCATCCTGTTGGCGCTGGGCGCGTTCGTGGTGAGCCTGCGCCTGGGCGGTTTTCCGGATATCACGGCGCTGCACGCATCGCGCTGGCAGGTGCTGGCGATTGCGGCGGCGTTTGCGGCGATGGTGGAGACGACGCGCTGCATGAAGCGCCGCTGGAGCCTGTACCAGGCGGGGGTTTTGATCCTGCTGTATACCGACGTGATGATTCTCGGGCTGGCGGTGTTTTTGTTTTTTTATCCCTAATTGATTTGTAAATAAGGGCTTGCCCTGCTAGGCTGCTGCAAAACCGGACAGGAGGGTCTCCCCGATGCTGAAGGGTTTCCGCGATTTCATTCTGCGTGGCAACGTGATCGATCTGGCCGTGGCGGTGATCATCGGCGCGGCGTTCACGGCGATCGTCAATTCGTTCGTGAAGGACATCATGACGCCGCTGATTTCGGCGGTGGTGAAGCTGCCGAACTTCAGCGACCTGAAGGCCAACATCAACGGCGTGCCGGTGACGTACGGCAACTTCCTGAATGCGGCGATTTCGTTTTTGATCGTGGCGTTTGTTGTGTACTTTGGCCTGGTGCTACCCATCAATTCGCTGATGAACCGGTTCAAGAAGCCGGTGCCGGCAGCGCCTCCGGTGACGCGGCCGTGCCCGGAGTGCCTGAGCGATATTCCGATCGCGGCCAAGCGCTGCGCGCATTGCGGACAGCCGGTGCCGCTGGCGCCCGCAGCGTAGCGCGAGGTTCCGCCCGGATTCAGTCGAGGGACCGCAGGGCGGGCGAGAAGGAAAAGAATCCGATAAAGCAGAGCAGAGCGGTTCCCGCCATGGCGGCGAGCGCATGTCCCGTGGGGATATGGCGGGAGAGCTCGCCTGCGAGGAGTGAACCGAGGGGCGGGAGGCCGAGGAAGCTGGTGGCGTAGATGCTCATGATGCGTCCGCGCATCTCGTCGCTGGACAGGTGCTGGATGGAGACGTTGAAGCAGGAGACCATGAGGATGCCGTTGAAGCCTTCGACGAAGGCAAGGCACTCAGAGAGGGCGAACCAGCGGGAGTAGCTGAAGCCGATGATGGCGAGGAAGAAGACGATGCCGGTGACGGTGACCAGCTTGCCGCGGTGACGGATGACGCCGGTGGCGGCGACGATCATGGCGGCGAGCACGGCGCCGATGCCCGAACACGCCATGAGCCAGCCGAGGCCGCTCTCGCCGACGTTGAGCTGCACCTTGGCGAAGTAGGGGATGAAGTTGAGGAAGGGGATGCCGAAGAAGCTGACGGCCAGGGTCATCCACATGAGGACGAGCATCTCGCGCTCGCTGTGCAGGTAGGCGAAGCCGGCGCGGAGGCTGCGCAACATGCCTTGCCGGGGGGCGAGCTTCTCCTGGGGATAGCGCATGCGGACGAGGGCCCAGAGCACGGCGAGGAAGCTGAGCCCGTTGAGGAAGAAGTTGCCGGCCACGCCGACGAGGGCCATGGCGTATCCGCCAAGCGTGGGGCCGAGGATGCGAGACATGTTGAACTGCGCGGAGTTGAGGGCGAGGGCGTTGGTGAGGTCTTCGCGCTCTACCAGGCGGGGCACCAGCGCCTGGTAGCTTGGCGCGTTCATGGACTGGGCCACGCCGTTGAGGAAGGCGATGAGAGCAATCTCCCAGACGGTGATGATGGGATGGCCGTCTGGTCCTTTGAGGAACGCCAGCGCGGCCAGGAGGAACGCCAGCAGCATCATGGCGGTCTGGGTGAAGAGGAGGAGGCGGCGCTTGTTGGCGCGATCGGCGATGACCCCGCCGAAGAGGGTGAAGAAGAGGAACGGGATGGATCCGGCGAAGCTGACGACGCCCAGCCAGAATGCGGAGTTGGTGAGGGAGATGACGAGCCATCCCTGGGCGACGTTCTGCATCCAGGTGCCGATGTTGGAGAGGAAGTTGCCGCTCCAGAAGAGGCGGAAGTTGGGATTGCGCAGGGCGCGGATGGCCTGATGGGTCTGCCGCGGTCGCGCAGGCGCGGTGAAGGTTTCGACCTCGGCGGCTGCGGGGCGGGAGGGATCGTCCTGCATCTGCGGGCCTGCGGTCATCCCCCTAGTTTATCCGCGAGCATGGCGGTTGGAGCCGGCTCGAGGCTGCGTAAAAACATCGTGACAAGTGGGGGGTGGGAAGATCGACGCGAGAGTGGCGGAGACGGGATGGCGGTACCGTACACTGGGGAGAATTTGGCTCTGGATAAGGTCCCCACGATGGAAATTCGCCTGCTCCCAGCATTCCTGATGGCTGCCTCCGCGGCCGTAGCGCTCGCGCAGTCTTCTGCCCCGGCCAGCGTGTTTGGCTATCGCGACTTCAGCAAGGAAGCCAAGGTGGAAGAGAAGTTTCTCGCTGTGCCGGATGCGAAGCTGGCGGGCGAGGAGTTGAAGACCCTGACGGCCGAGCCGCACCTGGCGAGCACGCCGGAGGATCGCAAGACGGCCGATTATGTGGCGCAGAAGTTTCGCGCGGCGGGGCTGGAGACGGAGATTGTGCCGTACCGGGTGCTGATGAACCAGCCCAAGACGGTGAAGGTGGAGGCGTTTGGCGCGGACGGCAAGGTGCTGATGACGGGTCCGCATCGCGAGCACGTGGCGGGGGATCCGTTCGACGAGAACGCGCGCGTGGTGATGCCGTTCAACGGGTCTTCAGGATCGGGCGATGTCACCGGGGACGTGGTGTACGCGAACTACGGGCGTCTGGAGGACTTCGACCAACTGGCGGCGGATCATATCGATCTGCACGGGAAGATCGTGATCACGCGTTACGGCGCGAACTTTCGCGGGGTGAAGGTGTACATCGCCGAGCAGCGCGGGGCGGCGGGGGTGCTGATCTACTCCGACCCGCAGGATGACGGGTACTTCAAGGGGGATGCGTATCCGCAGGGGCCGTGGCGTCCGGAGAGCGGCGTGCAGCGTGGATCGGTGCAGTACCTGTTCAAGTATCCGGGGGATCCGGAGACGCCGGGTGTGGCATCGACGCCGGAGTTGCCGGATGGGTCGCGCATCAATCCTGAAGGGAACCAGCCGCACATTATTGCGATTCCGATTTCGTACGCAGACGCGGCGCCGATTCTGCAGGCGCTGAAGGGGCCGGGGGTGCCGCAGGGATGGCAAGGGGCGCTGCCGTTCCGGTATCACATGGGCGGGCTGGGCACGGTGAAGGCGCACCTGGTATCCGAGCAGGATTATCAGCGGCGCACCATCTGGGATGTGATCGGGACGGTCAAGGGGACGGACGACAGCGATGACGAGGTGCTGGTGGGCAATCATCGCGACGCCTGGGTGTATGGCGCGGTAGATCCCAACAGCGGGACCGCGGCGATGCTGGAGGCGGTGCACGGTGTGGGCGCGCTGATCAAGGACGGCTGGAAGCCGAGGCGGACGATTGTGTTTTGCAGCTGGGACGCCGAGGAGGAGGGGCTGATCGGGTCGACCGAGTGGGTGGAACAGCACGCGCAGGCGCTGCAACACGCGGTGGCCTATTTCAATGTGGATGTCGCGGTGTCGGGTCCGAATTTTTCGGCGGCGGCGGTGCCGTCGCTGAAGCAGTTTGTGCGAGAGATCGCGCGGTCTGTGCCGAGCCCGACAGGGGGCAGCGTGTACGACGCGTGGCGAAGCGAGCGCGGCGAGGGGAACGAGCATCGGCCGTCGAATGCGCCGCCGGACGCGGAGGTGCGGGTGGGGGACCTGGGATCGGGATCGGACTTCACGCCGTTCCTGCAGCACGTGGGAGTGCCCTCGACGGATATCGGATCGGGCGGCCCGTACGGGGTGTATCACTCGGTGTTTGACAACTACGCGTGGTTCACGATGAACGCGGATCCGCACTTTGTGTATCTGCAGGAGATGGCGCGGGTGCTGGGGCTGGAAGCGGTGCGGATGGCCGACACGGAGGTGCTGCCCTACGACTACGTGCCGTACGCGCGCGAGATCACGTCGTACCTGGAGACGGCGAAGAAGAAGGCTGGTGAGGAGAAACTGGGGTCGGTAGATTTTGGCCCGGCGCTGGCAGCGGCGGGACGGTTTACGGCGGCGGCAGAACATGCGACCGGCGTGGAGAAGGCGGCGGGGGCCAATGCAGCGGCGATGAACCAGGCGCTGCGGGAGGCGGAGACGGACTTTGTTTCGCCGGCGGGATTGCCGAACCGGCCGTGGTACCGGCACACGATCTACGCGCCGGGAGAGTACACGGGCTACGCGGCGGTGGTGATTCCGGGGGTGACGGAGGCGATCCAGGGGAAGAACGCGGAGCGGGCGAGCCAGCAGCTGGGGGTGTTGACGGAGGCGCTGGAGCGGGCGGCGCACACGTTGGGAGCGGTGCAGAGCGGGCAGTAAGGCGGCGGAAACTGCCTTATTTCTGCACAGACAGGGGTGCAGAGCGGGGGAAATGGATACTTTGGTAATTAAAACCGGGACGGGAATGGCCGAGATTTGAACAGAGATTGATTGAAATCGGGTCACTTCCGTGTAGAGTAACCAATAAGCAATCGTTACTTATGTTCCAAGCAACATCGTCGCCGTCAGGCAACGATGGCGCCCTATTCGCGAATCGATTGCTTCGTAGAAGGAGCCTCCCCCCATGCATGATGTTCTGGTAGCAATTGCCTTTGTGGCGATGATTGCCACGCCGGCGATTTGCGCAGCAATTCCACGCAGCGAAGCCGAGGAAGACAACTAACTAGATAAATCGAACTCTGGCTTGCATGCCGAACCGTCACCCCCAGCAGACAACCCTTTGTTACCCGGAGTTACCCAGGAAGGTTCGTTCTCCCGGATTGGGGGAGCGGATGTCACTAATTAGCTATTCCTGCCGTTAGAGGGCGGGAATAGATTTCTGTGAGCGGAAATTCCCGGCCGCGCCAGCCGAAACGATCTGCGGCGCCACGACTGCGAGGAAGACCGCAAGGAGTCAGGACCCGCATGCGGGACATTGTGATTGGGATTGCTTTTCTGGCGATGCTTCTTTCGCCGGCACTGGTAGCGTCATTCAGCAAGCGCAAAAGCGACGACGAAGCCTGAATCCGGGGCAGCGCGTCGGGAAGTTTCAGCAAGTTCTTTGCTTGCATTGCGGACGGGGAGATTGCGCCGCGAGGGCGTGCCCGACTTCGGCCGCTGTGCGGTGGACCGTGCTTCAAGTCATGTGATCCCCATCACCATCAGGTGGTTGACCCCCGCCTTGCAGCCCCCGTATCGTTGAAGTTGAGCATTTCTTATGAAAAAGTCCTCCAACAACCTGGGCATTGGGATCGCGGTTGCCATCATTCTGGGCACGATCGGATGGCTGGCCTTCTCGAGCTATGACCAGTCGAAGCAGTACCTGGTGCACATTCCGGAGCTGGTGAGCATGGGCGACAAGGCCTATACGCGGCATCTGCGGGTGGATGGTTTTGTGAAGCCAGGGACGATCGAGCCGAATGGTCCGAACGTGACGTTCCTGATGAACGAGTTCGAGAGCCATTCTCCCAAGGCGCCTGAGGGCCGGTTGTTGAAGGTGGTGTACAAGGGCATGGAGCCGCCGCCGGATACGTTCAAGGATGACTCCCAGGCGGTGGCGATCGGCCACTACGGGCGGGACGGCGTGTTCTACGCGACCGAGCTGCAGGCCAAGTGCGCCAGCAAGTATGCACCGACGCAGCCGGGAGGCAAGCCGGGAACGGTTCCGGCCTCGCCGCAGCCCTCCTCGAATCCGCGGGCGTCCGCGGCACCGGCTGCTGCGACCACGGTTGCCAGCAACTAAGGCATGAGCGGCCCAGCACGACCGGCTCCCAACGCCCAACTCGAAGATGTCTCCAAGCTATTCGGCTCGTTTGCCGCGCTGCGTCAGGTGTCTGTGGCGCTGGAGCCGGGCAAATGCTACGTCCTGATCGGGGAAAACGGCGCGGGCAAGTCTACGCTGCTGCGTATCCTGGCGGGATTGCTGCGGCCAAGCATGGGGCAGATCCAGGTGTTCGGCGAGGCGGAGCCGCACGATGCGCGGGATCGCATCGGGTACATGAGCCACGCGCCGATGCTGTACGACGAGCTGACCGGGGTGGAGAACCTGAGCTACTTTGCCCGCCTTTATCCGGACCGGGAGTGCCTGGAACCGGCCGAGGCACTGCGGCAGGTGGGGCTGGATCCGAAGCTGGAGCGGCCGCTTGGGCAGTATTCGCAGGGGATGCGGCAACGGACGTCGCTGGCGCGGGTCCTGCTGGCGCAACCGGATCTGCTGCTGCTGGATGAGCCTTTCTCGAACATGGACGTGGAGTCGGCGGGGCAGATGGTGGAGCTGCTGGCGCGCTTCCGCCACAGCAGCCGGACGATTGTGATCACGACGCACCAGCGGGAGCTGGCGGCGCCCATTGCGGACTTTGTCCTGGCGCTGAAGGCGGGGCGGGTGGCGCGCTTTGAAGCGGGGAACCCCACGCTATGAAGACCAATGGCGCACGCTTTCTGGAGAGCTTGGATATTCCCTTCGAACTGCGGGAGTACGAGGTGGATCCCGAGGACCTTTCGGCGATCACCGTGGCGAAGAAGATCGGGATGCCGCCGGAGCAGGTGTTCAAGACGCTGCTGACCACGGGCGGGCCGGGCACGTTTGTCTTTGCGGTGATTCCGGGCGATGCGGAGCTGGACTTCAAGAAGCTGGCGAAGGCCGCGGGGCTGCGCAAGGCGGAGATGGTTTCGCTCAAGGACGTGCAGCCGTTGACGGGGTATATCCGCGGGGGAGTGACGGTCTTCGGGGCGAAGAAGGCGTATCCCGTGTTTGTGGATGAGACGGCGATCCTGTTCGACAAGATCAGCGTGTCGGCCGGGACGCGGGGGACGCAGCTGATTCTGTCGCCGGAGGACTATCTGCGGGCCGCGCAGGCGCTCGAGGTGACGGTGGAGACGGCCGATTTGACCAAGCCTGGACGGCTGGAGGGACCGGCTTGATGCCGCGCGTTCTGTGGACTCATCTGATGAAGGACCTGCGCATCGAGTGGCGCTCGAAGGAGGCCATCAACTCGATGCTGTTCTTCGCGCTGCTGGTGGTGGTGCTGTTTTCGCTGGCATTCGATCCGCGCGGACCTTTTTCGCAGAGCATTGCGGGCGGCGTTCTTTCTGTGGCGACGATGTTTGCGTCGGTCAGCGCGTTGAACCAGGCCTGGGCGCGGGAGATCCGGCACCAGGTGATGGATGCGCAGAGGATGGCGCCGACGCCGGGGGCGGAGCTGTTCCTGGCCAAGGTACTAGCCAACTTCCTGTTCGTGACCATCGTGCAGGTGATCCTGGCGCCGGTGTTTCTGGTGATGTACAACCTGCGCGTGGTGGGCCAGGCGTGGCTGCTGGCCGTGGTTCTGCCGCTGGGCACCTGGGCGCTGGTGGCCAACGGAACCTTCTTTGCGGCGCTCTCGATCCGCAGCCGCAACCGGGAGCTGCTGCTGCCGCTGATCCTGTTTCCCATCTTTGTGCCGGCGCTGCTGGCGATGGTGAATGCGACGGGGGGGATTCTCACCGGCGAGAGCGACCCGGGGATGTGGATCAAGCTGCTGACGGGCTACGACATCATCTTCACGACGGTGAGCCTGTTGTTGTTCGATACGGTGTTCAACGCGGAGTAGGGTCACCACCCGATCCGATTAAGATCCGGACTTGTAGTGAATCGCAGTTTCGTGATGCAAATCACATGTCAGCCGCAGGGTGGAGACTGCGAGGTCTTTGCCGACGTAAACTGAAGGGGTCCTCCGGGAACATTCTCCGATGTACGCTTCCCCGCCGGACGGGATGGTTTTGGATGAAAAAGCTGGCAACGGGTTTCTACGCCGCGATCGTGGTGGCGCTGATGGTCTGGGGCTTTTACCAGGCCATCTACGTGGCTCCGGATGAGTCGACGATGCACGAGGTGCAGCGCATCTTCTACTACCACGTGCCGAATGCGATCGTGTGCTTCGCGTTCTTCGCGGTCAGTCTGCTGGGATCGATTGGCTATCTTGCCTTCCGGCGCAGCAATCCTGAGTGGGCGCAGCGGGCGGATGCCTGGGCGCTGGCGGGAGCCGAAGTGGGCGTGGTGTTCTGCACGGTGGTGCTGATTACCGGACCTCTGTGGGGGCGGAGGGCCTGGGGTATCTGGTGGACGTGGGACGCCCGGCTGACGACAACTCTTGTGCTCTGGCTGATTTACGCGAGCTACCTGCTGCTGCGGCGGTTCGCGGCTGGTCCGCAGATGCAGACGCTGGCGGCGGTTCTGGGGATCTTTGGGGCGCTGGATGTGCCGATCGTGTACATGTCAAACCGGTGGTGGCGGACGCAGCATCCGGCTCCGGTGTTCGGGGGCGATGCGGATTCGGGGATCAAGGACCCGGCCATGCTGGCGGCATTTGGCTGGAATGTTCTGGCGTGGTTCGCCTGGGGCGTGCTCATTTTGCTGCTGCGGTACCAGGTAGAACGCAAACACCAGAAAAACGCGGCCCTGGAGGCCCGGGAAGCGCTGGAAAGCCACGTTTAGCCGACAGGAGGCTGAGAAGACCATGGATCATCGTGCCATTCTGGATCACCAGTTCACGGTAGCTGCGTATGTGGCGACATGGGCCATCCACCTGGGGTATCTGTCATTTATGGGGCTCAAGTGGCGGGCGGAAAAGCGCGCCGAACGAGCCAATACCGAGCGGACCCGATAACCTGCGGGGTGCGGGCCGAGCCACGTCGCAGCCCATGTGACGTTCCCCCGTGCGCGTGGAGCAAGCTCGTAAATACAATGAATTGGATAGCTTTAGCAGGCAGGAGGCACAGCTATGCTTCCCCTCCTTTGCAGGTAATACCACCTTTGGGTCAATCAGTAATCACTCGGGATTCCCAGGGCTGGGGTCTTCGGGGGATGTAATGCGTTTCTAATCCGGGGGATGATTCAAATGCGGACAGGGAAGACCTGCCGCAGGCTGAAATACAGCCAACTCGGGGGGAAAGACAAAAATGCATGATCTGTTGATTGGCCTTGCGTTCATCGGGATGGTAATCGCTCCCGCTCTCGTTGCAGCCCACTCCGGAAGTGGGGAACCGACCGACGAAACGGAATAGTTTGTCGAGCCGGTCCTCTAGCCCAAAGCGTCTTTCACCCAGATCTGCGCTGTTGGGCCTGATCCCCAAGCACATCGAAACCCCGGAGAACGTGTTGAAACCCCAGGAGGTTTCCCTCTCCGGCGATTCCCTGCTCCCAGCTCCTTCTGCGGTACACTGAAGGTTCGACGGCAATTCCTGAGTTACCGTACCCATTTTCCTGCCGTGCGAGATCGCCGTTTCGGGCGCGTTTGCGCCGATGAGGAGCACAGCCTCCGCAAAACTGCGACTTCAGGGATTGCGAGAAGGGGCCGACTATGCTCGTCGTCATGAAGGCGCAGGCCACGCCGGAGCAAATCCAGGCGGTCTGCGAACACATCGAACAGCTGGGGTTCCGCGCCCATCCTCTGCCGGGCGCGCAGCGCACCGCAATCGGCATTACCGGGAATAGCGGCGAGGTGGATCGCGGCAACCTGGAGGAGCTCTCCGGGGTTGCGGAAGTGATTCGGGTCACCAAGGCTTACAAGCTGGCCAGCCGCGATGTGAAGGAAGACGACACGATTGTGCGTTTTCCGGGGACCGATGCGGCCATCGGGGGACGGAACCTGGCGATCGTAGCCGGTCCGTGCTCGATTGAGAGCCGGGAGCAGGCTTTCGCCATCGCCGAGAAGGTTTCGGCGGCCGGAGCGCAGTTTTTCCGCGGCGGCGCATACAAGCCGCGGACGTCTCCCTACGCATTTCAGGGATTGGGGCTCGATGCCCTCAAGATCATGGCGGAGGTTCGCGAGGCGTTCGGGCTGCGGATTATCACCGAGGCCATCGACAACGAAACCCTTGAACTGGTGGCGGAGTGGGCGGATGTGATCCAGATCGGCGCGCGCAACATGCAAAACTTCTCGCTGCTGAAGCATGCCGGACGGCTGCGCAAGCCCGTCCTGCTGAAGCGGGGCATGAGCGCGACGCTGGACGAGTTCCTGATGGCTGCCGAGTACATCATGAGCGAAGGAAACTACGAGGTGATCCTGTGCGAGCGGGGCGTGCGCACGTTTGCGGATCACACGCGCAACACGCTGGATCTGAGCATTGTTCCGGCGGTTCAGCGGCTGAGCCATCTGCCCATCCTGGTGGACCCGAGCCACGGGACGGGCAAGCGCAACAAGGTTCTGCCCATGGCGCGGGCGGCTGTGGCGGTGGGCGCGGATGGCGTGCTGGTGGAGGTGCATCATCAGCCGGACAAGGCCCTCAGCGACGGACCGCAGTCGATCTACCCCGAGCAGTTTGCGACGATGATGGACGAGATCGAGCAGATTGCGCCGGTGGTGCATCGCAGCCTGCCGCGCGGCATTCACGTGGAGTCGGCCGCGGCGGAATGAGGGTTCCAGCGAAGCGGTATCCGCGCGTAACGGAAGGCGGCCGGGGTGGCCGCCTTTTCGCCGTCTGCCTTGGGGCTCTTGCCCTGTGCGGATGCCGGCCGCACGATTTCCCGCAGTTCCCGCCGAATTACCGGGAGTACGCCTACGTCACCAACGGCGACAGCAACACGGTGACGGTGCTGGACGTGGTGAACGTGCGCCTCGACCGCGAGGTGCTGGTGGGGCAGTCCCCCCTCGCCGTGGCAGTCCACCCCACCCGGAACGAAGTGTACGTGGTCAACTCTGGTGGCGCGGGAGCGCGCGGATCGCTGTCGGTGCTGAACGCGGAGAACAACAGCGTGGCGGCGACGATCGCGTTGCACAACCGGCCGGTCTCGATTGACGTAGACGGCGCGCATGATGTGGCTTACGTGGCCAACTCCGGCTCGAACAGCATCTCGGTGATTGACCTGAAGGCACGGCGGGAGACGGCGCAGATCGGGACGGGCGAGCAGCCGGTGGCCGTGCGGGTTGCGCCGGACGGGAAGACGATTGTGGTCGCAAACCGCGGCGGCAACTCGGTGAGCGTGGTGGACGCGGCGAACCAGCGGGTGCGGGGCATCTTCGAGGGGTGCCCCGGTGCGGCAGACGTGGTGATCCTGCCGGACTCCTCGAAGGCCTTCGCAGCCTGCTCCGGAGGACATCAGCTGATGGCGATCGCGCTGGCGCACGCGAGCGAACCCGACCGGCTGGAGGCCACGATGGACGTGGGGCGCGGGCCGGTTCATCTGGCGCTGAAACCGGACGGAGGCGAGTTGTTTGTCTCCAACTCGCTTTCCAACACCATCAGCGAGGTCTACACATCAACGGATGAAGTGGGCGGCACTTATTTGATGGGGGACGACCCTGCGCACGGAATTGTGTCGAACGACAATCTGCTGGTGTACGTGGCGAATGAGCGCGCTCAGGACGTGACCACTTATGCAATCGAGGATGGCAAGCGAACGCGATTGCCGATTCATGTAGGCGACGGTCCGACAGCCATGGCTTTCTCCGCGGAGGGACACCTGTTGTTCGTGGTCGACAGTGGATCCGGCGATGTGGCGGTGGTGCGGACATCGTCCCAGTCGTTGTTCACGATGCTGCCTGCCGGGCGCGGGCCGAATGCCATTGCGGTGAAGGCGTTTCGAGCGCCCTAGACCTGCGGCCCTCGTTTCGCGCCTTCCGTCTTTTAGGATGGGCGACAGAGAAATGAGGAGCATTGCGAGGCCGGTATGCCCGAGTTCTTTTCCCGTTTGAATCGCAGGAGTTTTCTGGCGAGCGCAGCGACGGCGTCCGCGGGTTTGGTGTTGGGATCGCGCCAGGCGCGCGGCGGCGCGCTGTCGCCGGAGCCTGCCGGCGCGCCTCAGGAGCAGGGCGGTCCGGCCGCCGATTACACGCTGCGCATCGCGACGGGGCCGGTGGAGATTGCACCGAAGCGGATCATCTCCGCCACAACCTACAACGGTCAGTTTCCAGGTCCGCTGCTGCGGCTCAAAGAGGGTCGGCCGGTCACGATCGATGTTCACAATGAGACGGACACGCCGGAGCAGTTGCACTGGCATGGACAGATGGTGCCGGTGGATGTGGACGGATCGGCAGAAGAGGGGACGCCGTTCCTCCCGGCCCATGGATCGCGACGGATCACGTTCACGCCGCGGCCATCGGGATTCCGTTTTTATCACACCCATGTGCGCGCGGGAGCGAACCTGTTCAATGGGCAGTACGGCGGGCTGGTGGGACCGGTGTACATCGAGGGACGCGAGGAGCCGGGGCGGCATGATCGCGAGGTGTTTCTCACGTTGAAGGAGTTCGAACCATGGTTCAGCCGCGGGGGCGACATGGCTTCGGATCTCTTCAGTCCTTCAACGGAGGTAGCCGCACTGAAGGAGCCGGGCGAGGCGGCGATGAAGGCCTCGCTGGCCAAGGGAAACCAACACGGCTACGAGGTGAACTACCGTTCGTTCACGATCAACGGGCGGATGCTGGGACATGGCGAGCCGATCCGCGTGAAGACCGGGGAGCGCGTGCTGCTGCACGTGCTCAACGGAAGCGCGACCGAGATTCGCAGCCTGGCACTGCCGGGACACACCTTCCGGGTGGTGGCGCTCGACGGCAACCCGGTGCCGAATCCGGTTTCGGTTCCCGTGTTGTGGATCGGAACGGCGGAGCGAGTCTCCGCGATTGTGGAGATGAACCATCCGGGCGTATGGGTGCTGGGCGACCTGGATGACGACGATCGCGGCCACGGCATGGGGATCGTGGTGGAGTATGCCGGGAGGTCCGGCAAGCCGCAGTGGCTGGCGCCTCCGAAGTTTCGCTGGGATTACACGCGGTTCGCAAAGTCAGGAGCGGTTGCGGCAGCTCCGGACGAGACGTTTGAGATGCGCTTCGACAAGCAGAACGCGGCCGATGCGGGGTTCAATCGCTGGACGATCAACGGAGCGGCGTTCCCCACGGACGGGATGAAGATGGAGGCCGCGTTGCGGGTGCGTGAGGGGAAGCGATACCGGCTGCGCATGCGCAACTTCAGCGACGATATCCACCCGGTTCATCTGCACCGGCACAGCTTCGAAGTGGTGCGGTTCGCAGGGAAGGCGGCGGCGGGCGTGATGAAGGATGTGCTGATGCTGCCGGGATATGGGGAGGCGGAGGTCGACTTTGTCGCGGACAATCCGGGCAACACGCTGTTTCACTGCCATCAGCAGTTGCACATGGATTTCGGATTCATGACGCTGTTGGAGTATGCGTAGCTACCTGGTCACGCGGCCCCAGTTGTTTCACGCTGTACTGCGCTCCGGCGAAGAGGATCAGGCCGGAGATATAGGCCCAGAAGAGCAAACCTACGGAGACGTAGAAGGGGCCGTAGATGGCGCTGAGGTCCATGTGGGGCAGCATGGCGGTGAAGATGTACTTGGCGACGAGCCAGATGATGCCGGTCACGATGGAGGCGCGCAGAACCGGACGCCAGGGGACCTTGCAGTTGGGCAGGAGCCAGTAGATGGAGAAGAAGAAGAGAATGCAGGCGGTTCCGCTGCACACCGCCAGCCAGGAGTAGCTCACCGCGTTGTAGAACCAGTTATCGACCTTGTGGAACATGAGGAACGCGAGGACCTGCCGCTGCGCGGCGCCCAGCCAGATGCTGATGATTCCCAGCGCCACCATGATGATGGCAAGGCCGAAGGCGACCAGCTGGTTGAGCAGGTAGTTGCGGCTCTTGGCGACCCCCCACGCCTGGTTGAGCGCGACTTCGAGAGGAAGGAAGATGCCGGTGCAGGAGATGAGGATCATGAGAAGAGAGAAGGCCTGCACATGCCCGGGCACCACCTGCCGGAGCCTTCCCCAGAAGGCCATGGAGGCGGTGGAGGGGAAGTAGTTGGCGACCAGGTCGCTGACCACGCCCGCCATGGCCTGCGAGTGAAAGACCGAGAGCGCCAGGGTGTAGAGCAGAACGACGAGCGGGATGAAGGAGAGGATGGCGTTGGCGGCCACGCTGAAGGCAAAGGTGTGCACCTCGCTATCGAGGAGGTACTTCACCAGGGCTGTTCCGTCATGGCGCAGGCGGTACCACTTGGAGAGCTGAACGGTGACCGGGGGCGCGACTTCAGTACATTCAGGAACTTCCGGACGGAGAGCGTCTTCTGCGGGGCTTTCGGCGATCGTACCGGAATTTGAGACACTTGCCACGTTCCACTCCCTTGTAGCGGTCTATGCGCCGGGCCGCTGGGAATCGCGCCGCCGTCGCGGACAGTGAGATAGGTATGTCCTCAGGATAAGCCTTTTGGGGTTTCCGTGCCGTTTTTGACGGAATCCACCGGGTGGGCTGCTCACATTTTCTCCTTGCATAAGTCGCAGAATCCTGCCATAACTGGAGCAACGGCGCGCCGGTAGTACTGTCTGGGAGACGGCGCGACTTCCCCTTGCAAGCCCTCCGATGAGTGAGCGATTGCAACAGGCCCAATGCAGGCCGGCGCGAGAGCTGTGTCTGCCGTTACAGGAGATCGTGAATGAAGGAACAGGGTGTAGTGAAGTGGTTCAACGGCGCCAAGGGTTATGGCTTCATCCAGCGCAACACGGGCGAGGATGTCTTCGTCCACTTCTCCGCGATCCAGGAGAAGGGCTATAAGACGCTGAATGAGGGAGAGGCCGTTGAGTTCGAGTGCCAGCAGGGCCCCAAGGGCCTGAGCGCGGCCAACGTTCTCCGCGTGTCGTAATTGGTGGCGCGGCCCTCGTGGGAGGGCCTTCTGCGGTATCCCCTCTAGCTCGGTCGGCCTTCGAGTTTTTCGAGCGCCCAGGAAGCGGCGGCGCGTAGTCCGCTGTCGGCTGCGGCGGCCCATGCGCGCAGGCAGGCCGTGAAACGGCGTTCGCCGCTGTTGCCCATGGCGATGGCGAGGTTGCGCCGCAGCCCGCCGAACCCCGCGCGGCGCACGGGAGAGCCGTTAAACGCGCGTTCGAAGGCAGGTTCGTCCATAGCCGCAAGCGCCTCGAGTGCCGGGTTCACCAGTTCCGGTCGCGGTTCCAATTCGGGATCAGCACCGATGGGCGCCTTGCGGTTCCACGGACAGACGTCCTGGCAGATGTCGCAACCGAAGACCTGCCGCCCCATGCCTTCCATCAGCCCAGGATCAATGGCATCGCGGTGTTCGATGGTGAGGTAGGAGATGCAGCGGGTCGCGTCCATCTGGTAGGGGGCGTCGAGCGCGTTCGTCGGACAGGCGTCAAGACACCTGCGGCAGGTTCCACAGCGATCGGGAATCGTGAGAGATGCTTGCCCGGGTGCGGCTTGCAGGGACGTGAGAAGCACCGCAAGGAAGACATACGAACCCAGCCCGGGGTGGATCAGGCAGGTGTTCTTCCCCGTCCAGCCCAGGCCGGCCGCTGTGGCCAATGCTCGCTCTACTACAGGTCCGGTGTCGACGTAGGCGCGCGATTCGAAGAGCCCGCACTCCTCCTGCAGGCGTGATTCGAGAGATTTGAGGCGCTTGAGCAGCACCTTGTGGTAGTCGCTGGGAATCCGCTTTCCGTCCCCAAGAACGCGGCTTGACCACGCGTATCGGGCAATCCATCCCGCATGCGGAGGCGCGGGATCGGTCGACCTGGGCTGGGCGGAGTGATAGCTTGCCAGGCAGACTATCGCCGAACGCGCCCACGGAAACGGGATGTTGGCCTGAGCTCGTACGAGTTGTTGCTCTTCATTAGTTCGCGACAAATAGTTCATGGTTCCGGAGCGACCCTGGCGAATCCAATCTGTAAACCGGCGAGCGTCTCGTTCGTTGTTTGAATGAGGCAGCGCAACGAGACCGGCCTCACGAAAACCTGCTTCGAGGGCAAGAGCGCGCGATTGTTCCCGCGTCAGCAGTACGGCGCCGGAGCGATTTCCCGGATTGTGGAAGGCAGGGGGCACGGAACCAACCGAGGTGTTTGCACGTAATTGATAGCGACATGTTCGATTGCGAACAGCGAGCGCGCAATCGGACACCCAGGGCGAATTCCCGCAGGCACAATGCCCTGTAGTTTCAGCATATTCGCTGGAAGGTCTTTGGCGGCTCGCATGCAAGATTCTGGGGCAAGGGCGGGTGTAGGCCGCAACGCTGGCGTGAACCGCAGCACTATACCCATAAAACCGGAGGTTGTCATGATCCGCATTCGTAGTGCAGGAAGTTCCAACAAGATTGAAGCGCCCGAGGGCCTGACCGAGCTGGTGAGGGGCAATGATCACAGCCTGGTCGCGGAGCTGGAGCCCCTGGTGCGCAAGCAAGACATCACGCTCGATCTGCATTCTGTCGGCCGCATCGATGCGGCGGGAATTGCTGCGTTGATCTCGCTGTATGGGTGTGCGCGCGAGACGGGACACAATTTCAGCTTGTGCAATGTGCCCTCGCGCGTGGCAAACATTCTCGCGCTGGTGGGTCTCGACGGTGTGCTTCTCAGCCATGGGGCAGATTCTTCGCGCGAGATCTGCCTCGAAACCTCCGCCGCCTGACGAAAAGCGTCCTGTTGACCGGCCCTCGATCCGGTCGGGCGTTTACGAAGGCTGTGTGGGAATTTGCATTGTGGTCCCGGGTGTGAGAGGAGCTGCCAGGCTCCGCGCCCGTGACCGGCGGGCGCGATCCAAGCGTCAACGCGCATCCTGATTCCAGACAAGATTCGATCGCCGATTGCGAGAGTTCCTCAGGCGAATGTATGATGAGTCGCCTTTGAAAAGCAATGCTCTGTGATGCCCAACACAGGCAGTCATCAGGGCAGGCCTGTTAATTGTTACTGCGACTCTTGCAACACCGCGATGCGCAGCCAAAATGCTGGATGACGCGCCCGCGCTCCGCCTGAATCCGGATGCCCCAGTTGAAGGCAGAGCCAACGTCCCGCCACCCGCTCCCGGGCTCCGCCCCGCGGTCTCCCGCACCCAAGACTTACGGTTCGTCGCGCGGTCGGGAAATCTTCGTACTGGAGGGATTCATCCCATGACGCAGGGCGTAATGGATCAGCCGCTTGCCGGACAGGCAGGTTCAACCGCAACCAAAACCGCAGTCAAGTACGTTTACTTTTTCGGGGGCGGCAGCGCCGATGGCAATGGCCGCATGAAGGATACGCTGGGCGGCAAAGGGGCCGGGCTGGCGGAGATGACCAATGCCGGCCTTCCTGTTCCTCCGGGATTCACCATTCAGACGGAAGCCTGCCGCGAGTACATGCGCGGGCAAGTGAACCCGCAGGTGGACGTCGAGATGCATGAAGCTCTCGAGCGTCTGGAGAGGATGCAGGGTCAGAAACTGGGCGCCGGCGACAATCCGCTGCTGGTTTCGGTTCGCTCGGGCGCCAAGTTCTCTATGCCGGGCATGATGGACACCATCCTGAACCTGGGGCTGAATGACAAGGCCGTGGAGGCGCTGGCGGCGCGCAGCAACAATCCGCGCTTCGCGTACGACTCGTATCGCCGCCTGATCCAGATGTTCGGCGACGTGGTCCTCGATATTTCGAAGAAGAAGTTCGAGCACATCTTCGACGGCGTGAAAGAGCGCGCCAAGGTCAAGTTCGACTATGATCTGCAGCCCGCGGCGCTCAAGGAAATCATCGCCGAGTACAAGAAGCTGGTGAAGAAGGAAACCGGCAAGGAGTTCCCGCAGAACCCGCTCGATCAGCTGGTGGCGGCGCGGGACGCGGTCTTCCGCAGCTGGCAGAACGAGCGCGCCAAGACCTATCGCCGCATCAACCACATCGACGACTGGCTGGGAACCGCTGTCAACGTGCAGGCCATGGTGTTTGGCAATCTGGGCGAGAACTCCGGCACGGGCGTGGGCTTTACCCGCAATCCGGCCACCGGTGAGCGGGTCTTCTTCGGCGAGTACCTGATGAACGCACAGGGCGAAGACGTGGTCTCCGGCGTGCGCACGCCGATGCCGATCAGCGAGCTGGAGAAGGCCATGCCGCTGGTGTATGACCAGCTCCGCACCATCACCTGGAAGATGGAAAAGCACTATCGCGACATGCAGGACTTCGAATTCACCATCCAGGATGGGAAGCTCTACATGCTGCAAACCCGCAACGGGAAGCGCACCGGTCTGGCGGCTGTGCGCGTAGCCATCGACATGGTGCGGGAAGGCCTGATCACCCAGGAAGAGGCGATCTTCCGCGTGGAGCCGAACCAGCTGTATGACTTCCTGGTACCGCGGCTTGATGAAAAGGGCGCCAAGATCGAGGTGCTCGCGACGGGACTTCCGGCATCGCCGGGCGCTGCCGTCGGACAGATCGTGTTCACCGCGGAAGATGCGGTCAAGCACCATCAGAAGGGCGACTATCCGTCCGTCATCCTGGTGCGCGGCGAGACCACTCCCGAGGACATCGGCGGCATGGAAGTGGCCTCTGGCATCCTCACATCGCGCGGCGGCATGACCTCGCACGCCGCGGTGGTGACCCGCGGCATGGGCAAGTGCTGCGTGGCGGGCGCCGGCGATTGCACCGTGGACGAGAACAAGAAAGAACTGCGCGTGAAGGGCAAGACCTTCCGCCAGGGCGACTGGATCTCGCTCGATGGAACCACCGGGCGCGTCATCGAGGGCAAGCTGAAGACCATCCCGGCGCGTCCCGATGATCCCGACCTGGTGCGCTTCATGAGCTGGGCGGACCCGGTTCGCAAGCTGCGCGTGCGCGCCAATGCGGATGTGCCGCGCGACGCCAAGCAGGCGCGCTCGTTCGGCGCCGAGGGCATCGGTCTGTGCCGCACCGAGCACATGTTCTTCGCCGAAGGGCGCATCGAGCACGTGCGCGCCATGATCCTGGCGCACACCGAGCAGGAACGGCGCGACGCCCTCAAGAAGCTGCTGCCCATGCAGCGGCAGGACTTCGTCGGCCTGTTCAAGGCCATGGAATCTCTGCCGGTGACCATCCGCCTGCTCGATCCGCCGCTGCACGAGTTCCTGCCGCAGCGGGAAGAGCTGCTGGTGGAGATCCAGCACCTGGAGGACACCAAGCCCCGCTCACCCAAGCTGAAGGAGCTTCGGGTTCTGCTGGCCCGGGTGCAGGAACTGCACGAGGTGAACCCGATGCTCGGCCTGCGCGGCTGCCGCCTTGGCATCGCGTTCCCTGAGATCACCGAGATGCAGGCGAGGGCCATCTTCGAGGCAGCGGTCAACGTCCAGAAGAACGGCGGGGAACCGCACCTCGAAATCATGGTTCCGCTGATCGGCTCCATCGAAGAGATGCGCAACCAGGCCTCCATCATCCGCCGCATCGCCGAGCAGGTCTTCAAGGAAAAAGGCGCGAAGGTGGACTACATGGTGGGCACCATGATCGAGCTGCCCCGCGCGGCCCTGACCGCCGATCAGATCGCCGAAGAGGCCGAATTCTTCTCGTTCGGCACCAACGACCTGACGCAGACCACGTTCGGCATCTCGCGCGACGACATCAACCACTTCCTCCCGGCCTACCTCAAGGCGGGCATCTTCAAGCACGATCCCTTCGCCACGCTCGACCAGACCGGCGTGGGCAGCCTGGTGAAGATGGCCACCGCAAAAGGACGCAATACGCGCCCGAATCTGAAGGTAGGCATCTGTGGCGAACACGGCGGCGATCCAGAGTCCGTCAAGTTCTGCCACAAGATCGGGCTTAACTACGTCTCCTGCTCGCCCTTCCGGCTGTTGACGGCGCGGCTTGCAGCGGCGCAGGCGGCACTCACTGAAAAGCAGCTGGGGCCAGACCTGCACAACACAACCTGCTGATCTCAGCCGGGAAATGCGAGGGCGCGATCGAGTGATCGCGCCCTCGCTGCGTTTAGGGCATTCCAAACAGCCGATCTCCCGCGGTTTTCCCGTTCGTCCCAAAGCAGCCGTGAACCTGATCCGGGAAGCAACAGCGGACATAGGGGGTCACATCCCATTAGGCAAGCGGAAGACTGGCAACGCGGCGATGGGGGCGCCTCGACGCCATTCCACGCGTGTGTTTATCCCTGACGAGGATTGGAGACCTCAGATGAATACGAACGCCTACAGTCCCCAAATCATACTTGGCGTTTGCGTTGCTGCATTCGTCCTATTGCTGCTTATCGTATGGCTTGTCTCCCAGCGCAGGAGCCACCACCGCACGACGGCTCTGCGAGAGCGGTTCGGGCCCGAGTACGATGTAGCGGTCCAGGAATACGGATCCCGCAGGAAGGCCGAAGATGCGCTGGAGGCGCGGCTGCGGCACGTGCAGGCGCTCACGCTGCGGCCTTTGGATGACACCGCAAGGCGCCGCTATCTGGCGGAATGGGACTCGATCCAGGCACGCTTTGTGGATCATCCCCGCGGCGCAGTGATCGAAGCGGACGAGCTCATCAGCACCATCCTTACCGCGCGGGGATACACCGGAAGCCGGTTCGATCAGCGGGTAGCTGATCTCTCCGTCAATCACGCCCGCCTGGTGGATCCGTACCGGCGCGCCAATGCGGTCGTAGTCAAGGCGGGACGGAACGAGGCGACCACCGAAGAGCTGCGCAGCACCATGATCCTGTATCGGGCACTCTTTGAGGATCTGCTGCAGTCCAAGACCGTCATGATGCCGCGCGCCGCCTGACCAATGCAGACTGGAAGGGCTGCTACGGTTTGCCTTCAAGCGCGTAGTAGCCCTCCGGCGCTGAGACAAAGAGATCTTCCTTCTTTGCCTTCACTTCCACCTTGTGGAAGCCGCCTTCATCGTCTGCCTTGTCGGGTGTAAAGGTCAGCAGGTACTGCGCGCGTATCTCTTCATCGACCAGCTTGTAGATCGCTTCAAGGTCGGCCGGCTTCTTGGCTTCATAGGCATGCCCGCCGGTACGCGTGGCGATCTGCTGCATGATCTTCTTGCCGTCCACCCCCGAGGCGCTCGTGGGCTCGGGATCGCGACGGCCGCCACCCCCGCCGCCGCTGCCCGGCCAGCCACCACCCATGCCGGGTCGGCGACGTTGCCCGGGGAACTCCGTTTCCGAACGCTCCTGCTGGCCTTTGAAGAAGATGGTATAGATCGCCAGGTTTGCGCGATCGGCAGCATCGATGGCGTCGTTGAGCGTCTCCTTGCTGCCGCGATCGGCGCCGTTGGAGAAGAGCACCAGAATCTTGCGTCCGTCCTTCGACTTCATCAGTTCGTCGGACGCGAGATAGATGGCGTCATACAACTGGGTGCCATTGCGACCATGGCGAGCCGAGCCCCGGTCGTCTCCAGCGGTTTCGGGCCCCTGGTTGTCGTAACGCTCCTGCTTGGTGGGCCCCATATCCTCGAGTTCGCGGTTCAGCTTCTCCCGGGAATTGGTGAAATCCTCCAGCAGCTCCACCTCGCGATCGAAGTGGATCAGGAAGGCCTGATCCTTGGCATCGCTGTTCTCCGGCAGGACCGCGCTCACGAACTGGGTTGCGGCTTTGCGCTCCTCGTTCATGGCTCCGCCGACGGCCCTGCTGGTGTCCACCAGCAGGCCCACACGCAAGGGCTGGCTGCTTTCACGAGCAAGACTCTTGATGGTCTGGGGCCGTCCATCCTGCGACAGGGTCACGTCGTTTTTGGAGAGATCGTTGACCAGCGCCCCCTTCTTGTCGCGCACCGTAATCGGCAAGATCACGTCGCGCACGGCAGGTTTGGCGGCCGTTCCGGCAGGCGCCGGCGCTGGCTGTTGCGTGCCCCCCGA
Organism: Acidobacteria bacterium AB60; assembly: GCA_008682415.1. GTDB lineage: Bacteria > Acidobacteriota > Terriglobia > Terriglobales > Acidobacteriaceae > Telmatobacter. The sequence goes on from VANK01000004.1 coordinate 235,027, forward strand.
CGATTCCAGGAAGGCTCCCGCCAAAGCAAGCATCGGGAGGGCGAACAGGGTCGATTTCCGCATAAAGCTGGGAGAAGGCATAGGTTCGTTCGTCTGTTTAGACGCGTTGGCAGGTCGAGAGTTGCGCGGTATTTCCGAGGCGCATCCGGTTCGGCATGCTCTGTTGGCGGCAACCGCGGCGACCGGACTCGCTGGGAAGAGCTGGAGCTCCGGGGAACGCCGCTGGATACGTTTTCCGGCTCCTCTTCCCTCCCCGGGCTGCGGTGCAAGCAGCCGGCGCCCTTCAATTCATCGCTCCGCAATGGCACCGGGGAGAAAAACTGCATCCATACTAAGCAGAGCCTGATTGGAACTGGCGGGGGAACCTGGACCCGGCTGGCCAGGCCGGCAAAAGGCAGCAGATAGGCTCCGGTGCCTCCCAAATCCTAGACGAGGACTACATCTAAAGCTATGGAAACACCTGGATCTTTCCCCAGCCAGCAGTGGACCCGCCGCAGTCTCTTGAAGACGCTTGCGTACGGCACCGTCGGCACCGCGTTGTACGCCGGCGAGGTGGAGCGTCACTGGATCGACGTGGTCCACCAGGACGTCTTCCTGAGTGGCCTTCCGGCGGATTTTCACGGGATGACGGTCGCCCAGTTGAGCGATATCCACCTCAACGAATACACGGAGCCGTTCCTGCTGCGGGAAGCGGTCGACGAGATTAACCGGCTTCGCCCGGACATGGTGCTGTTGACAGGCGATTACGTGAGCGCCGAAGTTCTGCCGAAGAAGATGACCATGCACGCGGCGGGGGAGTGCGCCAGCCTGCTGAGCCAGCTCAAGTGCCCGCAGCGCTACGCCATTCTGGGCAACCACGATTGCATCGCCGGGGAGGAAGAGATCACTGACTCCCTTCGGCAGAATGGCATCCCGGTGCTGCGCAATGCCTATGTTCCCATCGAGCGCGGCCGCGGGCGGATCTGGCTTGCGGGCCTTGAAGACCCCCTCTGCGGCAATCCGGACCCTGACCGTGCCATCCCCGCAAGCATTCGCAATCAAAGCGGCGAACCCGTGATTCTCATGTGCCATGCCCCCGACTTTGTGGATGAGCTGATCGCCCATCCCGCGGGACAGGCGGTCTCGTTCATGCTGAGCGGTCACACCCACGGCGGCCAGGTGCGTATCCCCATGGTGGGGGCGTTCCACCTTCCTCCTTACGGGCGCAAGTACATCGAAGGCTGGTTTCCCTTCGGCAATCTGCAGCTCTACGTGAACCGCGGCATCGGCAGCGTGGGTGTACCCTTCCGGTTCAACTGCCGGCCGGAGATCACCTTGTTCACCCTGCGGCCGGAGCGCGCCAACCCCGGCATGATCAAGTCCTGAGATCCTCTGGCAAACGGGCCCGTCCTCGCTTCAGCCGTTATAGTGAGGGGAGGACATGAACTTCGCCCCTCTCCCCTCGACCTTCCTCGTACATTTTTCCGGCCCGGACAAACCAGGACTTACCGCCGCCCTCACCGCGGCTCTTGTGGAGCGTGCCGTGCGCATCCTCGACATCGGCCAGGCGGTTGTGCACGAGAACGTCTCGCTCGGCATCCTGCTGGAGACGCCGGCGGGCTGCGACTTTGCGGCGCTGCGCGCGGTGCTGCATCACCGTGCCCACGAATTGGGGTTGCTGGCGCGATTCACGCCGGTCGGCGGCGACGCCCTTCAACACTGGGAACACGGATTGCATCATCAACAGTTCATCGTGACCGTGCTGGGCCACGCCATTACCGCGGAACAGCTTGCGCGGGTCAGCCAGCTCATCGCGGCGCGCGGCATGAATATCGAACGCATCGAGCGTCTCTCCGGCCAGCTCTCTCCCAGCGACCCCGCGGCCAACGCATGCGTCGAGCTCCTGCTGACCGGGCATCCGTCTCAGGAGGCCGATCTGCGCGCCGACTTCCTCGCCGCGGCGCAGGATCTTTCCATCGATATCGCGTGCCAGCGCGAGAGCATCTTCCGCCGCAACCGCCGGCTGTTCGCCTTCGATATGGACTCGACGCTGATTCAGGGCGAGGTGATCGACGAGTTGGCAGCCATGGCCGGCGTGGGCGATCAGGTCTCCGCCATCACCCGCGCTGCCATGCGCGGCGAACTGGACTTCGATGCGAGCTTCACCCGGCGCCTTGCTCTGCTGAAAGGCCTTCCCGCGGAGCGCGTTCTCGCCCTCATCGATCGCATCCCGCTTGCAGACGGGGCGGAGCGGCTGATTGGAACTCTTCGCATGCTCGGCTACAAGACGGCTATCCTCTCAGGCGGCTTCACGTTCTTCGCGCGCGCCCTGCAGCAACGGCTCGGTATCGACTATGTCTACGCAAATGAGCTGGAGATGGCAGACGGAAAGGTCACCGGTCAGGTCCTCCCGCCCATCATTAACGGCGCGCGCAAGGCCGCGCTGTTGGCGGAGATCGCGGCGAGCGAAGGCATCTCGCTGGAGCAGGTCGTCGCGGTCGGCGACGGCGCCAACGACATCCCCATGCTGAACCTGGCCGGCATGGGAATCGCCTACCGGGCCAAGCCGCTGGTCAGGGAACGCGCCGACCAATCCATATCGTTCCTGGGTCTCGATGGTCTGCTGTACCTGCTCGGCGTGCGTGACCGCGATCTGCAAGCGCATCTCCGGACTCAACCCGCGGCCAGAGTCACTGCATAGCGCAAACGGCGCACCAATCAGCCGGCAACCTGGATCAGGTTGCGGCCCAGGCTTTTGGCTTTGTACAACGCACGGTCTGCGGCGGAGACGAGATCCTCGCACTTCCAGAGACTTGCCGCATTGGCAGTGGCGACTCCGGCGCTGACGGTAAGAGGCGCGCCCGGTGTGGCGGGATGCGGGAGGTTGAGTTCCTCAATCTCCATCCGCAAGAGTTCGGCGATCCGCGCGGCTTCGGCGGCATTGGTCGACGGGAGTATCAGCGCGAACTCCTCGCCCCCGATGCGGGCCGCGAGATCGTTTGTCCGGCGCGCCATCTGCGCAATCTGGCGCGCTACAACAACCAGGTATTGGTCGCCCTTCTGATGGCCCGCGGAATCGTTCAGCGCTTTGAAGTGGTCCACATCGATCAGGATCAGCGACAGGGTGGCATCCGACCGGGTCAGGCGCGCGCACTCCTGCTTCATCGTCTCATCGAAGCGGCGGCGGTTTGCCAGACCGGTGAGCGGATCGAGGGTGGACAACCTGAGGAGTTCCTCGTTGGCCTCGCGAAGATTGTGGGTCTTCTCGTCCACCATCTCCTGCAGCCGCGTTTCGCGAATGCGCGCGGCGATTGTGCGCAGGCGGAACACCGCCGAAACTGCCACCAAGGGCAGAAACGCCAGCAGCGCGAGGAACCAGCCGCGACGGTACCACGGCGTCTCCATCACGAAAGGAAACTTCGCCGTGAGCGGGCTCCACACCCCGAACCGATCGCGAACCTGCACCTCGAGCTCATAGGTCCCGGGAGCCAGCCTGGCCAGCTCCAATTGCCTTTGCGTCGTCTCTGTCCAGGCGGCGCCGGCTTCCAGGCGATACCGGAACGCCAGGCTGCTGTCGTGCACCGCGTTGGGCGCGGCGAATCGCGCCACCAGGGCTCCCGCAGAGGCAGGAAAAGACGGATTGCGCAGAGGCAGGATCTCGGCCCGGCCCATGCGCAGCTCGGTGAACACCACAGCCGGAGAGACGGCCGCCTTCTTGTCAGTGCGCGGTTTGAAATGGGAGAGTCCGCCGCTGGTTCCAATCCAGAGGGATCCATCCGGGGCGGCGGCGAATCCGCCGATGTCGCAGTCATCCCAGATCAATCCGTCGCTCCGATCGTAGTGAGCCCAGTGCGCGCCATCCCATTCATCCAGGCCGTGCTCGGTTCCTGCCCAGAGATGGCCCGCGTGATCGAAACTGAGGAAATAGATCAGGCCGTCGGTCCCCGGCCTCTGCACTCCGCGATAAAGCGTGGCCCCACCGGCGGATGTGCCCGAACCCGGACCGCTCGGTGCCAGCGCCACCCGGTCGATTCCGCCGCCGTGCGTGTAGCCCACCCAGATCGATCCCTCCGGATCCGGGCCGAGCGCCGAAACCGCCTGATTGCTCAGGCCGTCCGCCTTATCCCAGTGGTGCCATTGGCCGCCGATCAGTCCGTATAGCCCGCTGTCGCCACCCGCCCAGATCGCACCATCCGCGCCTTCGACAACCATCCAGAACCACGTCGACGGCAAGTCAGCTATGCGCGCAAACAGCTCATAGGGCGCAGTCGCCAGAAACACACCCGCGTCCGTCGCCGCCCACAGGCGCTGCTGTCGATCGAAGCGGATGGTAAACACCCGTTTGCCCGTGAGCCCTTGCCGCTCCGCAAACCAGGTCACCGCGCCACTGCGCGGCTGATAGCGCGCCACTCCCGATCCGACCGTGCCCACCCACAGATCGCCCGCCGCGTCCGTCTGCAGCGAGTGCACCGGAATCCCCGAAAGCCGCGGCACCAGCTTCCAATCCATGCCCGAGGCCCGTGGCTGGCCCCGGACCAGCCCGGCCTCCGTGCCCACCCACACCGAGCCGTCACCCTGCGGCAGCATCTCGTAGACGTTATCGCTGGGAAGACCGCTGTTCGAGGAGTAGCTCTCCCACGCGCGGTACCCGCGCCACTCGATCAGCCCACGGCCCCCCGTCCCAATCCACAATGAGTGCTGTCGATCTTCAAACGCCGCAAACACGCCGCCACGAAGCCCCACCCGCCGGTCGATCGTCTCCCAGTTGTTTCCATCGCCAATCAACAACCCGTCGGGCGTGCCCAGCAGGATCCGGCCCTCTTCATCCAGAGCCGGCGTTCCGGTGATGACCGCGCCTGAAACCGGAGTGTTCGGCCGGCGGAACTTCGCTTCGTCCTTCGGCCATTCGAAGACACCGGAGTTGCGCGCCCGCACCCACAGGTTTCCCGCGCCATCGCGCACCACCGCGGCCAGCGGCACCCCAGGCAAGCCATCCTTCTCGTCGAAGACCCGAAGCCCATCACTTTGCAGAGCGCACAGCCGGACGCCGCATCCGAACCACACGGCCTTGTCTTCCACGAATACTCCCGAGACCGGCTCCTCTGGAGCGCCCTCTTGTGGATACACTCGCCGAAACGAAGGCGCGCTCTGACCCGGCGCCATTTCCATCACGTACAGGCCCGCGTCGGTCGTCAGATAGGTGTGACCGCGTCCGTCGGACTGAATGCCCTGCGCCCAGCTCACCGTCTTGAACGGAGCAGAAAGCTTCTCAAACCGGTTGGCCCGCAGCCGGAACAGGCCCACCGATCCGCCCACCAGCAGCGCACCGTCGGGAGCCTCCCCGAACGCCACGCCCGCCACCGCAGGGATTCCCTGTTCGGGCCCAAAGGCCTGGAAGCGGTCGCCGTCGTAGCGGAACAGCCCATTCTCCGTACTCACCCAGAGAAAACCGTCCCGGTCCTGGAAGATCTTCTGGACTGAGAGATCGGCCAGGCCGTCCGCGCTCACGAAGGTGCGCAGGCTGTACTCCTGCGCTCCCGCAGCGCCGCACAGCAGCAGCACGGCGCTCAGCAGCCACGCACACCTTGTTCTCACGGCAAGTGGGAAAACACTCCGTCCCATCGGCATCAAGCCTGCAGAATCTAAAAATATGACAGCGGATTCGTGTTCATCCTAAATCAATCCTCGCCACTGGTCCCAATTTCACCGCCCTTCGCACCCTTCTCCTTGACAATCTACATATGCTCGCTTATGTGTAGATTGTCTAGGAGAAGATCCGCATGGCCCCGCTGGAAAAGGCTGATCTGCTGCAGGGCACTCTCGACCTGCTCATCCTGAAGGTCGTCGCCCTCGGCCCGGTGCACGGTTACGGCATCTCGCAACGCATCCGCCAGATCTCGGAAGAGGTCCTGCAGGTGCAACAGGGCTCCCTCTATCCTGCGCTGCATCGCCTCGAAAAGAAGGGATGGCTCGAAGCGGACTGGGGCGAATCCGACAACGGCCGCCAGGCAAAGTTCTACCGCCTCTCTGCGAAAGGCCGCAGGCAGTTGGCCGCCGAAGAAGAAACCTGGGAACGCCTCTCACGGGCAGTCACCCTAATACTCCAGACAGCGCGCTAGGAGGATGCCATGAAGCGTCGCCCACCTTCCGCCGACGACTCAATAGATCGCGAGATCGCCTTCCACATCGACGAGCTGACACACCGCTTTATTGAAGAGGGTGTGCCGCCTGGAGAAGCGCGCAGGCGCGCTCTACTGGAGTTCGGCGGACGCGAGCAGGTGAAGCAGAGCCTCCGCGAAGTGCAAACCTGGCCCTTCGCCGAGCATCTGTTCTTCCATCTCCAAGCCGCCATTCGGTTCATCCGCAAAGCTCCCGGCTTCTCAGTCGCCGTAGGATTGACCCTGGCCTTCGCAATCGGCGCCAACAGCGCGGTCTTCTCCGCGATCGACGCCATCATCTTCCGCGCGCTGCCCTTCCCGGAGAGCGATCAGCTCCTCGTCCTCTCGCAGCGCAATACACAGGGTCGCGATACCAATCCGTTTGTCGCTCCGGTTCGGCTGGAAGAGTGGAACCAGTTGAATTCGACCCTTCAGGCGGTCAGCGGCTACTACACCGACGATCTCTCTGAAACCTCAGGTCCGCTTCCGGAAAAAGTGACTGAAGCACTGGTGGCGCCTCGTTTCCTTCAGGTGATGGGAGTATCGCCCGCACTTGGACGCGGCTTCACAACCGGCGAAGAGCATTGGGGCGGTCCCAACGCTGCGCTGATCAGTTATGCCTTTTGGCAGCGTAGATTCAATGGCGATCCAAACACCGTTGGCAAAAAGCTCCATGTCGACAAGTATTCCTACACGATCGTGGGAATCATGCCGGCATCCTTCCAATTCCCCAGTCGCGACGTGGACGTGTGGTGTACGAGTGCGCCGGACGCTCCATTTGCGCAGCGCCGCGATGCAACATGGTTCACCGTCATCGGGAGAATGAAGCCCGGCGTGACGATTCAGAAGGCTACCGCCGATCTTCGCGCGGTGCAGTCGGAACTCGGCAAGCAGTTCCCCAAGCCCGACAGCCAATTCACCGTGGATGCGGTCGCGCTCAAGGAGACGGTGGTCGGGTCGATCCGCGATTCACTGTGGCTTCTGTATGGATCGGTCACACTGCTGCTGCTCATCGCGTGCTCCAACATTGCAGCCCTGCTGCTTGCGCGCACCGCGCAGCGCGAGCAGGAGATCTCCATCCGCTACTCGCTGGGCGCATCCCGCACAACCATCATGGTGCAAATCTTCAGCGAGGTCTTCGGCCTGGCCCTCCTGGGCTCTATGGCCGGACTGCTGGTGGCGGCAGTTGCGGCGCGCGGATTCCATCGGCTTGCCGACACGCTGCCTCGCGCCACTGAGATCACGCTCAACTGGAAGATCGTCGGCTACTCGCTGCTCGTTGCCGGACTCACCACAATCTTGTGCGGCCTCATTCCGGCAGTGCGCGGCACACGCCGTGGACTGGCCAGTTCGCTTGCACACAATTCGCGAACCCAGGTTTCAGTGCGCAACCGCCTGCAATGGACGCTCGTCGGCGTACAGGTCGCGTTCGCCGTCGCGCTGCTGCTGGGGGCTGGTCTCCTGCTGCGCAGCATGCAACAGATTGCGCGCGTATCGCCGGGCTTTGACCCAAGCCACGTCTTGACGCTGCAGGTGAGCGGCTCCTGGGCGGAAACAGCCGACAAAGACGCCCTCTCTGCGCGCATTCGGCGGACGCTTGATGGCTTGCGGACGCTCCCCGGGGTAGAGGCGGATGCCACCTCGGGGACATTGCCCGGCGCGTCGTATCTCTATCAGCTCGAATTCAAGGTCGACGGCAAATCGGAACCGGGCCACCCGCTGTATGCCGACAGCCGATACGTCTCCGGCGGCTACTTTGAAACGGTAGGCATTCCCATCCTGCTGGGAGATCCCTGCCGGCTCTCCTCGAAAACACTCGAGGTGATTGTGAACCGCACCTTCGCTGATCGCTATCTCAACGGGTCCCCGATCGGCCATCAGCTATCAAGAGCGGAAGGAGACTTCCTTCCCACGGCGATCATCCGCGGTGTGGCCGCCGACGCCCACGAGGAAGGGATCAACAAAGCGCCCGTGCCCACCGTCTACACCTGCTACAGCGCGCCCGGGCCGTTTCCAAATTACCTGATCCGCACGCACGGCGATCCCGCTGTCCTGGCCGATGCCGTTCGCCGCCGCCTCCACGAGCTCGAACCCAGCCGCTCCGTCTACGCGGTCTCCACCCTGCAGGATCACCTCGACAACTCTCTGGCAGAGAACCGCCTGCGTACCCTTCTTCTCACCCTCTTCGCCGTCTCCGCGGTCTCGCTGGCCTGCATCGGCCTCTACGGCACCCTCAGCTATCTCGCCCGGCTTCGCCGCAAGGAAGTCGGCGTGCGCCTTGCCCTGGGAGCCCTGCGCTCCCAGATCGTCGCTCGGTTCCTGGGCCAGGGCCTGCGCGTCACCGGCTGCGGCTGCCTTGCCGGCCTGGCCCTGGGCTTCGCCTTCAGCCGCGTGCTGCACGGAATGCTCTACGGCGTGACAGCCGTCGATCCCCTCACCTACGCCGGCGTCGCCGCCCTCGTCCTCACCATCGCAACGTTGGCTCTGCTCTTCCCTGCCCTCCGCGCCTCGCGCGTCCAGCCGGCTAAGGTGCTCCGGGATCAATAGGCAGCGTTCGAACTCCAACCGGCGCCGCGCAGGCTGATGCGCTTTCTATGCCTCTTTGGGAAGCGGCGCTCCCGATGCTGCCCACGCCAGCGCAACCACCCAGCCGATCAGGGTCCAGCCCAGAAAGACATTGACCACCACGATCCCTCCCATCCGTTGCACCTTTCGCTTTTTCGCGACGATGGTGGGAAGGAAGTACATCCCTGCAATCGCCGCGAAAGCTAGAAAGATCAGCGGGACGGCGTAGAGCGGTAAATCCGAAGTACTTCCATTCTGCGCTGTCACCATTTGCGCAAAGGCGAGTAGCGAAGCGACACAAGCGGCCGATCTCAGCTTCATCTCCACACAGCTCCCATGACAAATTGAGTCTTGGGTGTTCATCGGCAGTCAGAATGGAAGCTTGAGAAATCGCGACTTTCTTGGGTCCGATCCGGCGTCGTTTCGCGAACGCCGCGGCAAATGCCGCTGAGCCGTCCCTGCGCGAAAGCAATGCGGCAAAAAACAAAGCCCGCCGGACGGCGGGCTTCGCTGAAAACTTTGGTAGCGCTAACGGGAATCGAACCCGTGTTTTAAGATTGAGAATCTCACGTCCTAACCCCTAGACGATAGCGCCACATTCGGGGATGGCCCTTGCGGCCACTCTGCTAATTTAACAAATTTCCCGCGTTGTCCCAAGCCGGAACTGCCGGCCTCCCCGCCCGAGCAGACACGCACCCTTCAAATACCCAGCTTGCGCACTTCCTCGTTGTAGTACTTGCGGTACAGAATCTCCCACTCCTGGGACCCCTCGAGGATGATCTTGCGCTGCGAGGCGATCTTGGCCCGCGCCGCCGTGTCGATCCGCGCCTCTTCGGTCAGCAGGTTCTCCAGCGCCTTGCGCGCCTCCTGGCGAATGGTGTTCCGGTCCTCGTTGAACCCGACCTCCTGGCTGTCGGCCAGTGCGTCCGCCACGGTGTGCGCCAGCTTGTTGAGCTTGTCGCGGCTGATCCTCATAGCACCGCCTTGTACTTGCGGGCCAGCTCGGTCTTCACCTTCTTGAACATCTCCTGGTACTGGGCGCCGGTCTTGCGCATCTCGTCCGAGTACGCCTCCAGGATGACGCGCACCTCTTCGTTGATGCGGTCCTCCAGGGACAGCTCGTCCGTCAGCGCCTGCACAACGTGCTCCTCGGTGGCCTTCAAGTCGCTGGAGGTGATGAATTTGGCTTCGATGAGGTGCTTGACCGTGCGTCGGCCAAGGTAGCCGATGTATTCGCGAGAAAAGATCATGGACTAATGCTCAGAATAGCGCACCGGGCGGCGGTCTGTACACGCCGCCCCAGCAAGCGCAGCCGTCAGCCGCGGTGCGGGCAGGTCTTGGCATTGATGCAGGCGTCGGCAATGCGAAGCCGCTCCACGGGACGGCCGTTGACGAGATGCTCCTCCACTATTGCCGCCGCATCCTCGGGCTTCACCCAGCCGTACCACACCGCATCCGGGTAGACCACCACCGTGGGGCCGTGCTCGCACTGGTCCAGGCACAGAGACTTGTTGATGCGCACGCGGTCGGTGATGCCCGCCGCCTTGGTGAGTTGCTGCAGTTGGGTGAAGACTTCGCTCTTGCCATCGCTCGTGCATGAGGGGCGCGGCGCGCCTTCGGGGCGGACGTTGTGACAGACGAAGACGTGGTGCTCAAAAAGGGGCAAACGGGTCGATCCTCCTGCTTCCAGACTAACTGCCCAGGCCTGGCAAAGAACTTTCCACAAACCGGCCGGCCCACCCGCCGGCATCTGCGAGAATGACTGTTGACATGAGCAAAGATAACCTCCTCTCGCTGAAAGACGATATGGTGGCCTTCATAGAGGGGCACGGCATCCGGCGCCTTCCCGGCTTCGTGACAGAAGACATTCCGTCGGTGCTGTGGGACGGCAAAGCCAACGCCGATGCCTGGAAGGATTTCGTGGAGATGGCCAAGCACGTCGGCGCGCCATTCATCACGTTCAGCGAAGTGACGCTGGAGCGCGAGGAACTGGAAGCGCTGATCGAAGAGGCCGGCGAGATGAACTTCCCCGACGAAGAGGCCACCGAACTGGTGGAGGCGCAGTGGCTGCGCAAGTACGTCGGGATGCTCGGCTACATCCAGTTGGGCTTCGTCTACCAGGGCCTGGTGTTTCTGCATGAGACCACCACCGAGTGGTACGAACGCTATCAGTCGCTGCTGGAAGACATCGAGAGCTTCCAGGACATTGTGATTGACGACGCCCACGATCCGGGCGACGAGGACGAGTAACGCCGGTGAGCGCAGCCAGCACCACCGGCCCCGCGCGCACGTATCCGCGCCAGCGCTGGGTCGTCTCCCCGGCTCCCTCCGGCGAGGCCGCCGCCCTGGCTTCCGCCGCACACCTGCCTCCGGTACTGGCCGAACTTCTGGTAGCGCGCGGCGTCGGCACGGCGAAAGACGCACTGGCCTTCCTCTACCCCGACATCTCTCACCTGCATGACCCGCTTGGCATGAGGGGCATGCCTGCGGCGGTGGAGCGCGTCGAACGCGCGATTGCTGCCGGCGAAAAAATTCTGCTCTACGGCGACTACGACGTGGACGGCACCACCGCCGTCGTACTGCTCAAGACCGCCATCGAGATGCTGGGCGGCGTGGTGCGTTTTCACGTGCCCCATCGCATCCGCGAAGGGTATGGACTGCAGTCCGGCGTGCTCGAAGACGCGTACGCGGACGGAGTCCGCCTGGTGATCACCGTCGACACGGGAATGCGAGCGTTTGCCGAGGCCCAGACGGCGCGCCGCCTGGGGCTGGACCTGATCATCACCGATCACCATCTGCCCGCGGCCGATGACGCCGTCCCGGACGCGCTGGCCATTCTCAATCCCAACCAGCCTGGTTGCGCCTATCCCGAGAAGTCGCTGTGCGGCGCCGCGATCGCCTTCAAGCTGGCGCAGGCCCTGCTGGAACGGCGCGACGCCGCCCGAACGCGGGAGAAGACGCTCCCCAGCTTCCTGAAGATGGCGGCCATCGCCACGATCGCCGACGCCGTGCCCCTGCGCGGCGAGAACCGCGCCATCGCCGCTCTCGGATTGCGGGAGCTGCGCAGGCCGGTGGGAGCCGGACTGCGCGCATTGTTTCAGGCCGCTGCCCTCGACCCCGCCAACAAGCCCATCACCGGCTTCGATGTCGCCTTCCGGCTCGCTCCCCGCATCAATGCCGCCGGGCGCATGGATATCGCCTCGGAGATCGTCGAGCTCTTCTGCACGCGCGACGCCGCCCGCGCCAATGACCTCGCCGCCAAGCTGGAAAGTCTCAATCGTCAGCGCCGCGAAGCCGAGGCCGCCGCGCTCGCCCTCATCGAGACGCGCCTCGCCACCGATCCGTCGTTTGCCGCCGAACGCCTTTTGGTCGTGGACGGCGAAGGGTGGCATCGAGGTGTGATCGGGATCCTGGCGTCCCGGGTGGTGGAGCGCACCGCCAAGCCCGCGCTGGTCATCAGCGTGGAAGACGGCGTTGCCCATGGGTCCGGACGGTCGATTGATGGCTTTCCGCTGCTGGAGGCGATTGAGACCTGCGGGGACCTGTTTACGCGCTTCGGCGGCCATGCGTTCGCGGTCGGTTTCGCCCTGCCCGCCGAGCGCGTTCCGGAGCTTCGGCGCCGGGTGAATCTCCACGCGGCAGAACGCCTCGCCGGCACGGATCCGGAGCAGGTGTTGCGCATTCACGCGGAACTTTCGCTGGATCGGATTACTCCGGTGCTGGCGGGGTGGATGCGGAAGCTGGAGCCGCTGGGGCACGGAAACCCCGAGCCGGTGTTTGTGGCGCGGCGGGTGCGGGTGGCGACGGAGCCGCGGCTGATGAAGGACCGGCACATCCGGCTGGAGCTGGCGCACGAGGCAAGTGGAAGCAGTCCAATGCGTTGCGTTGGCTGGGACTGGGCGGGCCGCTGCACCGCGCTGGAGATCGCGGCGGGCACGGTGGTGGATGTGGCGTACCGGATCCGGGAAAACGACCATCCGGACTTTGGCGGGATCGAGATCGAGATCGCGGGGCTGCAGCTAAGTGGATGAAAACGGTCCGATCTATTCAGGGGGGTTCCGGGGCGGGTTTCGCCAAATCTTCGTGGAGAAATCGTACTGCATTTGTAGTAAAAAGAGCGAAACGCTCCACAATGCGTTGACTACCGCGCTAAGTGTCTCGTAAGGCTCGTTTTGAAGCCGATATAGCGAATAAAAAGCGGAAATCAGCTGGGTCGTGGCGTCTACTCAAAGCGGAGGGCCTCGACGGGGTGCACTGCGGCCGCCCGGCGGGCCGGAAGGGCGCAGGCCAGGAGCGCGGTGGCGACGAGGACGGCCACACTGAGGGCGCACATCTGGGGATCGAGCGGCCTGACTCCGTAGAGCAGGGATCCGAGCAGGCGGGTGACGGCCCATACGCCGGCGCCACCGAGGGCGACTCCGGGGAGGACGAGGCGCATGGCATCGCGGAGGATCATGGTCATCACGCCTCCGGGGGTGGCTCCCAGGGCCATGCGGACGCCGATCTCGGTGCGCCGCCGCACCACGCTGTAGTTCAAGACGCCATACAGGCCGATGCCGGTCAGGGTAAGGGTAAGGAGCGCGAAGAAGCCGGCGAGGAAAGCCATCATGCGCTCCCGGGCCATGGCGCTGGCGACGAGTTCTGTCATGGTTACGGGTTTGTCCACGGCGAGGTCGGGCGCCAGTTCGCGGAAGGAGTTACGCACGGCACTGACGGCGGTGCCGGGATCTGACGCGCGCACGGCGAAGACGAGCAAGGGATGAGAGAGACCGCCCTGGAGGAGGGGCTGGTAGATGATGCGGGGGGCACTCTGACGCAGATCGTTGTAGAGCGTGTCGCCTACGATGCCGACGACGCGCATGCGGATATCTTTGCCCATAGTGAGGGCGGAGCCGAGGGCGCCGCCGTCGGGAAAGAAGTACTCCGCCGCGCTGCGGTTGAGGATGCAGACGTTTGGCTGTTCCCCGCGCTCATCGAGGGTGAAGTTGCGGCCCTGGAGGATGGGCACGCCTAGAGTGGCGAAGTAGCCGGGGGTGACGGAGAGCTCGGTCAGGCTGTTATCGGTTCGGATGCCGCCCGAAGCGGGCTGCGAGGAGACCTGTTCCATGTAAGTCCCGCCCTCGAGGGGGAAGGCCTGGGAGAGGCTGACGCTCTCGACGCCGGGGGTGTGAGCGATGCGATCGATCAGTCCGGTATGCAGCTCGAGCCGGTCGCTTCCCGAGGTTTGAATCATCGCCAAGAGACCGCGTTCCGCACCCCACGCGAGGAGGGTGCCAAGGCCCCCGCCGGCTGCGGCCAGCAGCACGCTCTCCCAGACGAGCTGGGCGGCGAGACGCCGGCGGCTGGCTCCCAGAGCCATGCGGAGCGCCAACTCCCGCCGCCGACCGAGGGCGCGGGCGGAGGCCAGCATGGCGAGATAAGCGCAGGCGACGAGCAGCGACAGGCCGACCATGCCTTCGATGAGGTAGAGCGGCTTCTCGTAAAGCTGGCGGAGATAGAAGTAGCCGGTTCGTCCGGGCACAACGAGAACGTGGACCTGATCGGCCTCAACGAATTTGCCGCTGATGAAGGTGAAGTATCGCAGGCGCTTGTCTTCTTTCAGCTTCGCCTGGAAGACCGCATCGACCTGCGCCTGCGCAGCGGGCGCGCTCACGCCCTCTCTCAAGCGCGCGACGAGACTGGTATCGAAGGAGCCGAGATTGTGCTGTGCCGCAGGATCGGTCATGGCCAGCGGCACGTAGAAGTTGGGCCGGCCGCCGACCTGGACGCTTTCAAAACCGGGAGCCAGCACGCCGACGATGATGCCTTTAGCGGGGCCGCTGCGCATGGACGCGCCAAACTGCATTTGTCTTCCGAGGACAGAGGGATCGGCGGCGAAGTGGGTGCGCCAATAGTCATAAGCCAGGACTACGGGGAACCCTTCCCCCGCACTGGCGGGGTTGTCATCGGCGTCCTGCAGCAGCCGTCCCAGGGCGGCGCGAAGACCGAGCACACGCATGCACCCGCCGGTCAGAGAGGCAGCGGGGACCGGCCGGGTGCCGTCGGTCTCGCGCAGATTGAGGTCGTATTCCTGCCAGCCGCACATCCCGGCGAAGACGGTCTGAGTGCGGGAGAGGAGGTCGTAGAGGGCATCGGAGACGAAGGGACCGGGCTCGCCACGCACGCCGGACGCGGAGAGTTGCAACTTGAGCTGCACGATCTGGTCGGGACGTTCGACGGGGAGACTGCGCAACAGAAGCGCGTACAGCAGGGCGAAGATGGCGGTGTTGGCGCCCACGGCGAGGGTGAGGGTCAAGACCGCGGTTAGGGTGTAGCCGGGAGTCTTGCGGATCTGGCGTACGGCGTAGCGCAGATCCGGGCCGAGTTTCTCCAGCCATTCCCAGCCCCACTGTTGCCGGGTGACATCGGACACCAGCAGCGGGTTGCCGAGTTCGCAGATCGCGGCGCGGCGGGCCTCCTGGGGGGATTGGCCGCGGGCGATGCGTTCTTCGACGGCGAGGCGGATGTGAGCCTCGAGCTCTTCCTGCAGTTCGTGTTTGCGCCGCTCCCAAAGGAAGAGAAGGTTCATGAGGACCTCGCATTCCCCTGTGCCTACAGGATGTAGACACTCTACACCCGAGACTGTAGATTGTCTACATCCTTGGTGGGCGTATGCGAGCGCTCTTGCGGCAGGGGCAACGCGGGATGTTTTGGGGAGCCGGGTTGGAAGCAAAGGCAAAAGCAACTGCGGGTTCTTCGACTGCGCCGGTGCTGCGCACCGGCTTCGCTCAGAATGACGGGGTTTGGGGTGGTTGACAGGGCTTGAGGGGTGGGGATGGAAGAGCAAAGACAAGAGCAACTGCGGGTTCTTCGACTGCGCCGGTGCTGCGCACCGGCTTCGCTCAGAATGACAGGGTTTGGGGTGGTTGACAGGGCTCGAGGGGTGGGGTGGAAGAGCAAAGGCAAGAACAACTGCGGGTTCTTCGACTGCGCCGGTGCTGCGCACCGGCTTCGCTCAGAATGACAGGGTTTGGGGTGGTTGACAGGGCTTGAGGGGTGGGGATGGAAGAGCAAAGGCAAGAACAACTGCGGGTTCTTCGACTGCGCCGGTGCTGCGCACCGGCTTCGCTCAGAATGACAGGGTTTGGGGGTGGTTTACAGGGCTTGAGGGTGGGGATGGAAGAGCAAAGGCAAGAGCAACTGCGGGTTCTTCGACTGCGCCGGTGCTGCGCACCGGCTTCGCTCAGAATGACAGGGTTTGGGGTGGTTGACAGGGCTTGAGGGGTGGGGGTGGAAGAGCAAAGGCAAGAGCAACTGCGGGTTCTTCGGCTGCGCCGGTGCTGCGCACCGGCTTCGCTCAGAATGACAGGGTTTGGGGTGGTTGACAGGGCTTGAGGGGTGGGGATGGAAGAGCAAAGGCAAAAGCAACTGCGGGTTCTTCGACTGCGCTCAGCAATGACAGGCAAAAGGCCTTCGGGTTTTTCGTCAGCAAAGAGAAGGCCCACGGCGGACCGTGGGCCTTCCTGGTTGCGGCAGAAGCGCGGTTATCGACGAGGCTCCTTGCCGTTGGGTCGGGAGTCGTGCCGCGGCTCGGGACGCGATTCCTGGCGAGGCTGAGGCGCGGGGCGCGCTTCGGGTCGCTGCTGGGGCGGAGGAGCCTGGTAGTGCGGCTCGGGCGCGGGGCGGGACTCCGGACGCTGCTGCGGGGGAGCCTGGTAATTGGGGTGCTGTTGCGGCGGAGCTTGGTAATGCGGTTCCGGTGCGGGCCGCGATTCAGGGCGCTGTTGGGGCGGGGCCTGGTAGTTGGGGCGCTGCGGCGGCGGAGCCTGGTAGCGCGGTTCGGGTGCGGGGCGCGATTCATTGCGCTGCTGGGGCGGAGCCTGCTGAAGGTTGGGGCGCGGTTGCGGGACCGCAGCGTTGTGCTGCTGGTCGTAGCCCTGGCGCGGGTTTTCGGGCTGCCGCATGGGCGCCGGCTGATGTTGCTGGGCGGCGGGCGGCTGCTGGGTATTGTGGAAGTCGCCGCGCGAGTTGGCATTGGGGGCCATGGCAGTGTTATTGCGCATGGGGGCGGCCGGCGGCGGTTCATGGTGTTCTGCCGGGAGGGGCCGAGCCAAGGCTACCTGCTGCGGGCGCCCGTGATTGGCGTTGAAGTAGTTGCTGTGGTCGGCGCGGGCAGCCTGGAGGTGCTGCTCCTGGAAGTGCGTGGGAGGCAGGTGCTGCTCAGACATGGCCTGGCGTTCGAAGGGGGTGGGATCGTGACGGATGCCGCCGGGTCCGCCGGCGTAGGCCACGTGGTTGTTGTTGACGATGGTGTTGTTCACGACGACGGTGTTGTTGATGTAGGTGTTGTGGATGACGGTGCGGTTCACGTTGACCACGGCGGTGTTGTAAGCGAATTCATGTTCGTGCCATTCACCGCCCACGAAGCCGATGCCCATGTAGCCGAAGCCGTAGTTGACGCCGCCGTAGTAGCCGACGTGCATGCCCCAGTAGCCCGGATGGAAGACGTAGACGCCTTCCTGCCATCCCCAGTAGGGCGGGGTCCAGAGGGCTCCCTCATAGGGTGCCGGGACCCAGGCGCCGGGAACCCAGTAATAGCCGTCGTCGCCGTAGGCCCAGTATCCAGGCACCCACATGAGGCCGGGCTCGGGGCAGGCGGGCTGCACGTAGATGGGAAGGACGGGAGGAGCGAAGCCGACGCTGATGAAGACCCCCGCATTGGCCTTGCTGGCCGGAATGAGGGGAAGGAGCAGCGCCAGCAGGAGCCAGCGGGCAGAACGAGGTAGTCGCATCGTAGTTCTCCTGTATTCGGGCCCGCCTGCCGTTGTCCTCCGCAAGTGCGGTGCAGGGGGGATAAAAAAAGAAGTTTGTCTTGCGGGCTTGTGGCGTTCTTCAGGACGCCGGCCCGGCGGCGTTTGCGATTGGCAACGCCATCGATCTTCTGAGTTCGTCGACTGAGCCGTTGAAGTGAACTCAATCTAGGTATTTGGAACCCGGGCAAGGAAGAGAAGTTGCAGAGGACGGAGAAAACTTTTGTTATCAGTCGGTTTGCTGGAGCGGGCCTGGGTTTGCCTGGGCTAGTAGCGAAGGCTGAGGCCCATGCCGAAGATGCTGCGGGCCTGGAGGTTGACGGGAACGAGAAGGGGGCCAATTGGAGTGCGGGCGACGGTGGTGCCGATCATGCCCGCGACCTGTCCCACGCCGGCGTCGAAGGCGAAGTGCGGGTTCTCCTTCTGGGTGATGCGCACGGCGTAGTCGAGGGTAGTGGGGAGGTGAGCGCGGCCGCCGGGCGGGAAGAGGATGGCTCCCAGGTTTTTGGAGGTGGGCGGTTCCTGGGTGAATCCGGCGGCGGGGACGATGGCGGTTTTGAAGGGGCCGGGGATGGGGATGCCGAGTCCGCCGAAGAGGCGACCGCCGAAGCGGGTGGCCTGTCCGCCGATGCCGTAGATGGAGGCGTTGGTGGCCTTCCAGCCGAGATTGGCGAGGAAGGGGATGGGCGGGTGCAGCCAGGTCTTGGTGACGACCACGTAGAGGTCTTCGTTGGTGTAGCTCTTGAGGGTCCCGGTGAACACCTGGTCGAGGGCGCCGGTGACGAACTTGTCGCCGGTGCGGACGACGAAGCCTGCGGCGAGGCCGGGAGTAAGGGGAGTTCCCTGCCCGTCGCGAATGGCGACGACCTTGCCGTGAACGACATTCATGCCGGCGAAGTGCCAGAGCTGGCTGAAGGCGGGGCTGTTGCCCTCCTGATGGACGCTGCGGGTGTAGCCGAGTTCGGCGCGGTTCGCGAAGCCCTCGGTGAGGCTGAAGGTGTGGATGTCGCCGATGACCTTGGAGGCGTTGACGAAGTGATAGCCGAGGGCGGGGTGGGAGAAGACCTGACCTTTGGCGGAGGGGACGACGTAGGCGGTGGGGGTGATGAATCCGCCGGTCTGGCCTTCGAGAGTGAGGTTTTGCGGGTGAGCCTGGAAGGTGGCGAAGAGGGCGGAGAAGGCGAGGACGAACGTACGAACGTGATTCCGCATAGCAACTCCAAAGGGGCCGTCTCGTGGGAGGGAGGGTGCGGCCCGGATCATTGGAAATCAAGCTGTTGTATCACAGCCAGATGACGATCGTCTCGGTAGAGGGCCGATGGTAGACTCCAGCCATGCCGCGCGGGTTTTTTGTGACATTTGAGGGGCTGGACGGCTCGGGGAAGACGACGCAGTTGAAGCGGCTGGCGTTGTGGATGCAGCGGCGCGGGCTGATGCCGGTGATGACGCGACAGCCGGGGGGGACGTCGACGGGGGATCGCATTCGGGAGCTGCTGCTGGATTCGCGGGGGCGGTCGCTGGCACCGATGGCGGAGATGGCGATGATGTTCGCCGACCGGGCGCAGGCGATCGCCGAGGTGATTGAGCCGGCGCTGGCGGCGGGGAAGACGGTGTTGTGCGACCGGTTTACCGATTCGACCGAGGCCTACCAGGGAGGCGGACGGGGGCTGGGATCAGAGGCGGTGCTGACGATGCACCGGGTGATCTGCGGGGGGCTGCAGCCGGATTTGACGCTGCTGCTGCTGCCCTCGCTGGAGTCAAGCCTGGAACGGGCGCGGCGGAGGAACGAGCGGGTGGCGGCGCAGTCGGGCAAAGACGAGGGCCGGTTCGAGGGCGAGCAGGACGCTTTCTTTCGCAGGGTGTGGGCGAAGTACCGGGAGATTGCGCAGAGGGACGCCGGGCGGGTGGTGTGCATCGCCGGGGACCTGACCATCGACGAGGTCCACGAGCAGGTGGTGGAAGCGGTGGCGATGCGCATCACGGAGGCGAGCCGGGTTTAGGGTCCGGCCAGCCTCATTCTTCGGACCAGGCGCCGAGTTCCTTGCGCAGGAGGACGAGCTGGCCGAGGTGATAGGCATTATGGTCGGCGACGAGGAGAGCTTCGCGCAGGAGCGTGTGGGTAGGGTCGGCGGGCAGCGGGGCGAAGAGATCGGAGGCCTCGTCTTCCACCAGTTTGCAGAAGGATTGCAGGTCCTGACAGAAGGAGTTGACGGAGCGGTCCCAGGCTTTGGGGTCGGGGGGCTCGGGGAATTCGGGCCAGTAGCCGGAGGGCCAATTCGGAGATTTGTGCTGGGCATTACGGGAGTATTCGAGGATGTCCCACTGGGCGATGCGCAGGTGCTCGAGGAGTTCCCATGGGGAATGAGGAGAGCCCTTGGGGCGTTTGCCGCGAATCTCGGCGGGGAAGTCGGCCAGGGCCTTCTTGTAGTCGACGTGGGCGTTGCCACCCTTGATGAGCTGGGTGAGTTGCTGGCGAAGGGCTGAATCCTTGTCGGCCACGGAGATCTCCTCTTGTGTTGCTGGGATTCCTGGTAGGAGATTCCCGATGCTTGAGAAACGATGCGTTGTTTTCGCGGGGGGCCTGTCCGGGAATGAAGCTCGGGGGGTGGGTGGCGGATGCGAGCTTTCCTTGCGATTTGTGGCACAATATGAGACGGAAGCTCCGCATGACATCAAGGCAAAGGAACGCGTGGATCTGGCTGGCGGTCGCGGCATTGTCGATTGCGGTAGCGGCGCGCGCGCAGACGGGCGTTGCGGATGCGCGGGCTTGCAGCGGGCCCATGCTGAAGTTCCTGGCGGCACACGCGGCGGACCAGCCGGCTGCGGCGCAGGCGGTGCGTCTGCTGCAGGGAAAGCAATTGCGACCGAGCGGCGGGCGCGGCAGCACGCGGGCCGCGGCGTTCATGCTGCCGGTCTTGTTTGTGGGCGTGGTGTCGCCGTTAGATCACGCGGTTCCGCAGTCATGCCACGGTAACGAGCGCACTCCTCATGCGCCGACGGTCTCGTCGTCGTTCCAGCGGCCTCCTCCGCAAATCCTTTAGTTTTCCCGGCGCAACGATTTGCCTTTCCGCGTATGTGCGGGAGGTGGCGATTTGGAGCGGTCTGAGCGCGCACGTGCCTGATGGTGCGGAGCTTCGCGTCCCGCGCAAACAACCAGGATTTACACTGATAGACGGAGAGTTCTGTGTTTTTTGACAAAGCATTAACGAAGATATTCGGCACGGCGAACGAGCGCGTGATCAAGCGGCTGGTTCCGATTGTGGCCCGGATCAACGAGCTGGAAGCCGGCATCAAGCAGCTGACCGATGAGGAGCTGCGGGCCAAGACGGCGGAGTTCAAGGGGCGGATTGCGGCACGGCTGCAGGGTTTGACGGACGCAGAGGCGATCAAGACGGCGGAGCGCGAGGCGCTGGACGAGATTCTGCCGGAGGCGTTCGCGGTGGTGCGCGAGGCGGGCTGGCGCGCCGTGCATATGCGGCATTTTGACGTGCAGCTGATTGGCGGCATGGTGTTGCACTCGGGCAAGATCTCCGAGATGAAGACCGGCGAAGGCAAGACGCTGGTGGCGACCCTTTCGTGCTACCTGAACGCGCTGGCGGGCCGCGGAGTGCACGTGGTGACGGTGAACGACTACCTGGCCAAGCGCGACGCGGAGTGGATGGGCAAGATCTACGAGTTCCTTGGTCTGACGGTCGGAGTGATCGTGCACGATCTTTCGGACGATGAGCGGCGGGCCGCTTACGGCGCCGATATCACCTACGGGACGAACAACGAGTTTGGATTCGACTACCTGCGCGACAACATGAAGTTCGACATCAAGGATTGCGTGCAGCGCGGGCACTATTACGCGATTGTGGACGAAGTGGACTCGATTCTGATCGACGAAGCGCGTACGCCGCTGATCATCTCCGGCCCAACGGACCAGACGACGGACAAGTACATGCGGGTGCGGGGAATCATTCCGGAGCTGGAGAAGGGCGAAGAGATCGAGACGCTGGAGAGCAAGACGTTCACGGGCGATTACGTGGTGGACGAGAAGCACCGGACGATCGGCGTGACGGACGAGGGCTGGGTGACGATCGAGAAGGCGCTGGGGATCGACAACATTGCCAGCGCGGAGAACTGGGAACTGAAGCACTACGTGGAGACCGCGATCAAGGCGCACGCGCTGTACAAGCGGGATGTGGATTACGTGGTGAAGGACGGCGAGGTGATCATCGTGGACACGTTCACGGGGCGCCTGATGCCGGGGCGGCGCTGGTCGGACGGGCTGCATCAGTCGATTGAGGCCAAAGAGGGTGTGGTTATCCGGAAGGAAGACCAGACGCTGGCGACGATCACCTTTCAGAACTATTTCCGGCTCTATCAGAAGCTGAGCGGCATGACGGGCACGGCGGAGACGGAGGCGGCCGAGTTCGAGAAGATCTACAAGCTGGAGATCGTGGTTATTCCGACGAACAAGCCGATGTTGCGGAAGGAGAATCCGGACGTGGTCTTCCGCACCGAAAAGGAGAAGTACAAGGCGGTCGCGGACAACATTGCCGAGTTGCATGAGGCGGGCCAGCCGGTGCTGGTGGGCACGACATCGATTGAGAAGTCGGAGAGGCTCTCGGCGATTCTGCAGCGCAAGGGCGTGCGGCACGTGGTGTTGAATGCGAAGTTCCACGAGCGCGAGGCGGAGATTGTGGCGCAGGCGGGCAGGCTGGGGATGGTGACGATCGCCACCAACATGGCAGGCCGCGGCACGGATATTCTGCTGGGCGGCAACTCCGACTTCACGACGCGCCAGGAGCTGGTGAAGAAGGGCCGGGCGCGGGCTTTGAGCGTAGCCGAGGGCGCGATCAATCCCATGGCGCCGGCGGGTTTCTCACGGTTTTACTACCAGGGGCAGGAGTTTGAAGTGGCGGAGTCGGACTGGGCCGAGGTGAATGCGGTTCACGCCGCGGCGGCGGCGCAGGAGCATGACGCCGTGATCGAGGCAGGCGGCCTGTTCATCCTGGGCACGGAGCGTCACGAATCCCGCCGTATCGACAACCAGTTGCGCGGCCGCGCGGGGCGGCAAGGCGATCCGGGCGCGTCGCGTTTCTACCTGTCGCTGGAAGACGACCTGATGCGGATCTTTGCCAAGCAGTGGGTTTCGACGCTGCTGGAGCGGCTGGGCATGGAAGAGGGCGTGCCGATTGAGTCGCGCATGATCTCGAACCGCATTGAGGCGGCGCAGAAGGCGGTGGAGGCGCAGAACTTTGAGTCGCGCAAACACCTGCTGGAGTACGACGACGTGATGAACAAGCAGCGCGAGGCGGTGTATGGGCTTCGGCGGCAGCTGCTGGAGGGCGTCGAGCAGAGAGAGCTGATTCTCGAGGACTACGTGGGAGGGATTCTCTCCAGCGCGCTGGACGAATTCTGCCCGGAGAAGCAGCATCCGGACCAGTGGAACATCAAGGGATTGCAAGAGCGGCTGATGGGACAGTTTGGGCTGGACCTGGCTGCGTCAGACATCAAGGTGAACGAACTGGCCCGGCACGAGCTGGGCGACGCGATCTTCGATCAGTTGAAGCACGAGTACGAAGCGAAGGAGGGGATCCTGGGAGGCGAGACCATGCGGTATCACGAGCGCATGGTGATGCTGAGTGTCATCGATGGATTGTGGAAGGATCACCTTCTGGCGATGGACCACCTGAAGGAGGGCATCGGGCTGCGCGGCTATGCACAGCAGGATCCGCTGGTGGCGTACAAGCGCGAATCGTTCGACATGTTCGAAGCGATGATGATGAAGTTCCAGGAAGACACGGTGCGCTTCCTGTTCCGGATGCAGATCATCGGTCCCGACGGCCAGCCGGTGAATGCCGCGCCGCAGGTGCGACGCCCTGTGCCCGCCGCCCCGGCGGTGGCGAGCGCCGAGGTTGCTCCTTCGCGGTCGCGCACAGCGACTCTGGAAGCACCGGCACCGCGGGAGATTCCGGTGCCGACGCGACAGCCGTCGACCACCATTGACGCGCTGGAGAAGGAGTTCGCACGCAAGAAGCAGCGCGAGCTGGCGGCGGCACAGATGGCCGGAGGGTCGGCGGACAGCCAGCCGAGCCAGCGGCGCACGGGTGACAAGGTGGGGCGGAACGATCCATGCCCTTGCGGCTCCGGGAAGAAGTACAAGAAGTGCCACGGAGCGGAAGGCTAGGACTGGATCAGTTGGAAATGAGAGAGGCGGGCCGGGAGCCCGCCTCTCGTTTTTGACTCAGGTCTGTGCACTTTGAGTTAGTGGACTCGGATGACGGAGACCGAAGTGCCATTGGGGACGTAGTTGCTGTTTTCGTCGCTGTTTCCGACGTAAAGCAGCCCGTGAACCGCATCGATTGCCGTATTCACGGGTCCGGGACCGACGGGCACCGTGGCGGATGTCAAGGTGTTGGTCTTTTCATTGATGATGTTGACCTGATTGAGAGCGAAGTTCGCGACATAGACCTTCTGGTTCGCAGCATCAACGGAGACACCTTCCGGCTGTCCGGGGAGATTGTTGATGGTGGTGACCAGCGCGTTGGTGGCGCCGTTGACGACCGAGACTTGTCCGAGTTCTCCGCTGACGTAGATGAGATCGCGGAAGAGATCGATATCCATGCCGTCGGCCAACTCCGCGAGGCCTCCGACGGTGGTGATGGTGGTGTTCGTTTTGCCGTCAATGACCTGCATGAAGCCAGGGAACAGGTTATAGAGCACGTAGATGCGATTGGTGACCGGGTTCACGTTGATCTTGGCGAGCTGGGAATAGGTATAAGGGACCAAAGCGAGCTGTGAAAGGGTGGAGGCATCGTAGACGTGGACGCCATCGGGCAGGCCGACGTAAAGCCGGTTGGTGGCCGGATTGAGAGCAAGCTTCGGCGGCGGATAACCAGCGCCGGTGGCGAGCGAGTTGACGATGGTGTTGCTGTTCAGATCAATGACATAGAGACCAGGCGTGACGGTGTTGGAATCGTCGAAGACGTAGGCGAGGCGGCGCACTGGATCAACAGCGATATCGGAGAGCGAGCCTCCCCCTACAGAGATGGTGGTGAGTATGGCGTTGGTCTTCTGATCGACTACTTCGACACCGTCTCCGGCTATATATACGCGGCTGGTGGCAGGGTTGATGCCGATGGTCATTGGGTTCCCCGCGGTGCCGTCACTGGCAGGAATGGTGGCGACGGATTGCGCGGATGCCGGAGCGGTGAGTAGAGGAGACGTTAACAATATTCCTAAGACGAAGCGGACACACGTTCGCGCTGAACTGCTATGCATGGAACTCCCTCCAATGTAAGGAATGGTTCGGACCGCAGAAAGAGCACTGCCCCCGGGAGATAGATTCCGAGTGAAAGGCGAGAGTTGTTTTGCAGGAATTGTGGGACTGGAAGGGCAGGTAGCGGCTCGCAGAGAGAACACGCGCGACCGTATCCGGAAGCAAAGTCGCTAGCGGTTGGCCGGTTCTCTCAGGGCGTCAAAGGTCATGTGCTCGGCCGGGGAGTTGTGGTCAGCGCGCCACTGGTCGAAGAGGCGCCCGTAGCTGAGCGTCATATAGCGGGAGCGGGGGACGGCGAGGTGAGCGGCAACGTCATCGATCCAATCGGGATCGCCCTCGAGTTCGGCGAAGTTGCCGATGGGGGTCTCGTCGACGACACAATGGCCCTTGCCATCGCTCCACTCGCTGCGCCACTTTTCATAACGGAAGGCGGGGACCAGGCCGAGGGAGCGAAAGACTTCAGCGAGGGCGGTGCCATCCTCGATACGAGTTTCTGTCTCGATGCGGTGCTTGTGGCGGTCTTCGCCCGGGCCGTCGTCTGGAAGGCGCTTGTGGGTTAGGGTCCATTTGCCACCGTACTCGCGGATGCGGACGATCTCGGTACGCTGGCGCAACCGACGGTCGGGGGTGTCGTAGAGCACGTTGCTTTCAAAGGTGCGGGGAGTCTGGAGTTGAAAACCGGCAGCCTGCAGACGAGTGGCGAGCACGGCGAGGTCGTCTACGGCGAATTTGATTTCGGTTTCCACGCTTGCCATAAGCTGAGAGTATACGGCAGGCCGATCTGTTGCCCGGAATCAGGAGGTTTGGGCTGCCGTGGGACGAGGGGATCGATTCCGTGAAGACGCTGCGCCTGACCGTGGATGCCAGGCACCCTGAAGACGCGAGGTACCGTGAGGCAATTGAGCAGGCGGCGGAGATACTGCGCGCCGGGGGATTGGTGGCGCTTCCTACGGAGACGGTGTACGGGCTAGGAGCGAACGCTCTGGATGCCAGGGCGGTGGGGCGGATCTTCGCTGCAAAGCGGCGTCCGGCATGGGATCCGGTGATCGTGCATATCGCCGGGCCAGTCTCCGGGAATGCGATGCTGGCGGGGCTGGTCCAGGAACTCCCCGAGCGGGCGGCGAAGCTGGCAGCGGCGTTCTGGCCGGGTCCGTTGACACTGCTTCTGCCGCGGGCGGCCACGGTGCCGGCGGAGGTAACGGCCGGGCGGGCGCTGGTGGGAATCCGGATGCCGGCTCATCCTGTTGCATTCGAGCTGATACGCCGGGCCGGTGTGCCGGTGGCGGCGCCGAGCGCGAACCTGTTCAGCCATACCAGTCCGACGACGGCGGAGCACGTGTTGCAGGATCTGGATGGGCGAATCGATGCGGTTCTGGATGCGGGTCCGACGGAGCATGGGGTGGAGTCGACCGTACTGGACCCAACGCAGAATCCCATGGTGATCTACCGGCCGGGAGCGGTTACAGCGAAACAGATCGAAGCGGTCGCTGGAGAGGTAGAGGTATTCCGGGCTCCAGAGCGGGAGGCAGGCGCGCCGCAGGAATCGCTGCCGGCGCCGGGGGTGGGAATCCGCCACTATGCCCCGAAGGCCAGGGTGGAGTTGATCGACGCGGCCTTGGAAGAGCTGCCGGAGCGCTTTAACGCGCTGTGCCGGCAATATGCGGGGCTGAAGGTCGGGATCATGCTCCCCGGCGAGTTGGCAGGTTTCCAGACCGAGGGCGCGGTGGATTTTCGCTGGGGACGATGGTCACACCCGGAGGAGTTGGCGCGCAGCCTGTATGCGGGGCTCAGGGAACTGGATGGGCGCGGCTGTGACGTGATTCTATGCCCGCTTCCGCCGGGAGAGGGCGTGGGGGCGGCGATTCGGGACCGTCTGCTGAAGGCGGCCCGGCCCCGGTGAGCGAGGGTCAGGAGCCTATCTCGCCCTGCTTGTACATGTACTTGATGGCTGATTTGTAGATGAGCATGCGGGAGCGGCCGCGCAGCTTGAGGGCGTTACGATCGTACCATTCGATACAGCCTTCGACCTGTTCCCCGTCTTCGAGGACGATGACCATGGGGGTCTGGGACTGGATCTGCTTCTGGAGGTAGAAGAGTTCGGCCTGACGCTGGGCGGTCTCGTCTTCGCCGTACAGGACAGCGGGAGCGTGGAAGGGCGTCGATCCGGTAAAGCGGGGCTTACGAGGAGCGGTTCGAGGAGGCGCGAGTGGTGCGCCGGAGTCTGGAAAGCCTGGTACGAGGATTTGTCCGCTCATTGTGCCCTCTTCTTGTTTATTCGTCGAATTCTCAACGTCTAGGGTGTCTATAACGGCTTCGTGGTTCACGGAAGAACGACTCCAAATTCCGGGGAATGCCCTTTTGATGCGCCATCGCGCAATATGGCTACCAGAAACTGTTCGCAGTGTGGGAAGCCCGAAGATCGGAGAAAACGATGGCAGACGAACTGCGCCTTGGCGGGCGCTATCTTCCCCCAATGGGACGGCCGGTAGTTGATGCTTATACTCGCTTAACAGATGCGGGCAAGCGGTGGGAAGTTGTCCCATTGTAGAACGGTTTAGGTTCCCAGCGCGAATAAAAAGACCTGCTTCCACGGGGCGATTCCGCGGTGTGGAAGGCGCGGGCGATGTCGTTTGGCTGGGTGCAAACCGCAGTCTGAGCGCGAGCGATTCTGTTGTAAAGAAGTGGTTACCTCTCGGCAAAAGTCACGGCCATGGCGTCGAGGGACAAAGAGCGGAGGAGGTTGCGACGCATGCCGGACTCGACATTGGCGAGGGCGTGGGCCGCGCCGTCGATCCAATCGACGGTAAGGCCCTGCGCGAGGGCCTGGAGTTCACTCGAAAGGTCGACGTTGCGGAGGCGGGAAGGGGTTCCGGCGAGGAGGAGCAAGAGGTCCTCGAGGAGGCTGCCCAAGGCGCGGAGCAAGCTGAGGGTTTTTTCCTGTCCGTCGGCGCCGGCGCGGTAACTTTCCGTGGCGCGGAAGAGGGTGCTGTAGTCAGGGTCGCGCAAGGCGGTGCGGAGGAGGATGAGGGCAACCTGGCGGCTGGCGAGGTAGGCGCTGAGGTCCAGGGTGAGAGCGCGACCCACGGCGCCCTCGGCAAGACGAGCTACGAGCTTTTGATCCTGAGGCTTGAGTTCGGGACGGCGTTTTGCGAGCAGGGCCTCGATCTCTTCGGCCGGAAGGGCGCCGAGGCGATGGAGGACGGCTCGGGAACGGATGGTGGGCAGCAGTTCCTGAGGATTTTCAGCGAGCAGAATGAGCGAGGTATTTGCCGGCGGCTCTTCGAGCACCTTGAGCAGGCTGTTGGCTGCCTCTTTCATGAAGGCCGCGCAGGTAAAGATGGAGAAGGAGCGTCGCGCCTCGGTGGGCGGGCGATAGTACGCGTTGTGAATGACCTGGCGAACCTGTCCTATCTTGATGAGGAGTTGCGGCGGGTCCGGCGGAATTACCAGGATATCGGGATGGGTCTGGATCAGGATCCGCGTTTCGCGCTTATCGGTGTCGCGCATCTCTTCGCGGGCGGCAACCGCTTCGGCGACGCGGTCCTCGAGGTTTTTGGCTTCGGCGATGCGGGTGCAGTTCTCGCATTGGCCGCAGAAATCGGGCAGTCCGTCGGATTGCACGGGACGAAGGCAGTTGACGGCCTGCGCAAGCATGAGCGCCAGGGTGTACTTCCCTGCCCCACGGGGGCCGGCGAGGATCATCGCCTGGGGAAAATGGCCGGTGCGGACGCTTTCGCGTAACCGGGTGACGGTCGCGGAATTTCCCAGGAATTCGCGGAAGCTCACAGATTGAGTTTATCGCGCAGCGAGGGAGGCGGGACGGAGACCCTCTGGTCAACTCGAATGCGGCGGTGCTAGTGTTCCTGCGTGCCGTTCCCGGTTCGCGCGATCTCCCGGAACGGTACCCGGTCCCCCCCAGGATTTTTCCGGAAACTCATGGCGCTCCCCGCGCCCGAGAGGTCAATCATGGCGACTCTTTCCATCGACCCCCGCGTCAGCGTTCGCACCGCTGACTTTGTGACCACCGATCACCGCATGCTGATCGACGGCCGCTTCGTTGCAGCCGCCTCCGGCAAGAGATTTCCCGTTTACAACCCCGCGAATGGCGAGGTGATTACGCAGGTGCCCGAAGCCGAAGCCGAAGACGTGAATCGCGCCGTGATGGCGGCGCGGCGCGCTTTCGACGAGGGCCCCTGGCCGCGCATGACGCCCTCGGAACGCGGGCGGATCCTGTGGAAGCTGGCGGACCTGATCGAGCAACACACCGATGAGTTCGCGGAACTGGAATCGCTGGACAACGGCAAGCCCTTCTCGGTGGCGCGGGTGGGCGATGTGCCGCTCACGGTGGATATGTTCCGCTACATGGGCGGATGGACGACCAAGATCACCGGCAAGACGCTGCCGATGGGAATGGGAGGCGAGTATCACTCGTACACGCTGCGCGAGCCGGTGGGCGTGGTGGCGCAGATCATTCCGTGGAACTTTCCGCTGCTGATGGCGGCCTGGAAGCTCGCACCGGCGCTGGCCTGCGGCTGCACCATCGTTCTGAAGCTTGCGGAGCAGACGCCGCTTTCCGGGCTGCGGCTAGCGCAACTGATCGTGGAAGCCGGCATTCCGGAGGGAGTGGTGAACATCCTGACGGGCTATGGCGAAGGAGCCGGCGCGCCACTCGCGGCGCACGACCAAGTGGACAAGGTAGCTTTCACGGGTTCAACCGAGGTAGGCAAGCTGATTCTGCAGGCGGCGGCAGGGAACCTGAAGAAGGTGACTCTGGAACTGGGCGGAAAATCGCCGGCAATCGTCTTCCCGGACGCCAATATCGACCTGGCGGTCTCGGGGACGGCAAGCGCGATCTTCTTCAATCACGGGCAGTGCTGTTGCGCGGGCTCCCGGCTCTACGTCCACGAGAAGGTGTTCGACCGCGTGGTGGAGGGCGTGAGCAGCATTGCCTCGGAGATCAAGCTGGCGCCGGGACTCGATCCGGCGTGCCAGATGGGACCGTTAGTCTCCGACGAGCAGTACCGCAGGGTCGTGGGGTACATCGAATCGGGCATTGCCGAGGGCGCGCGCGTGGCTGCGGGAGGGCCTGTTTCGGGGGTGGAGCGCGGCTACTTTGTGCGGCCCACCGTGCTCACTAATACAAATCCGCGCATGAAGGTGGTGCAGGAGGAGATCTTC
Source organism: Acidobacteria bacterium AB60 (assembly GCA_008682415.1). Taxonomy (GTDB): domain Bacteria; phylum Acidobacteriota; class Terriglobia; order Terriglobales; family Acidobacteriaceae; genus Telmatobacter. The sequence goes on from VANK01000004.1 coordinate 264,963, forward strand.
GGCCCGGTGGTGTGCGCTGTGCCTTTTGGGGACAAAGATGTGGACGCGATTATCAGGCGCGCGAACGACACGATCTATGGACTGGCTGCCTCGGTTTGGACCCAGAACCTGACGATGGCGCACAAGGTGGCCCGGGGAATCCGCGCAGGGACGGTGTGGATCAACTGCCACAACGTGTTCGACGCCGCGCTTCCCTTCGGCGGATACAAGCAGTCCGGGTGGGGGCGCGAGAAGGGTGAAGAGGTGTTGAACAACTATCTCGAGACGAAGGCTGTCTGCCTCTCGCTCCAATCGTAAAAGAACCCGCACTCCGGGATTTTTGTTGCATTGAGGTTCGGCCGCAATCGCAGGCAAGGGCCCTGATCCAGATGGATCAGGGCCCTTGTGTTTTGCGAACTGCGGATCTTGGAGATGCCTAGACGGCCGCGAGTGCCTGGTTTAGATCAGCAATGAGATCTTCTTTGTCCTCAATGCCGATGGAGAGGCGGATGCGCCCTTCGGTGATGCCCATTTCGGCGCGCTCTTCAGCGGAGACGGAGCCGTGGGTGGTAGTGGCAGAGTGCGAAGCCAGGGATTCGACGCCACCGAGGGACTCGGCATTGAGGAAGATCTTGATGGCCGCGAGGAACCTAGCTGCATTTTCCCGCGATCCGATATCAAAGCTCATCATGGAGCCAAAGCCCTTCTGTTGACGCTGCGCCAGTTCGTGCTGGGGATGAGTCTGGAGGCCCGGGTAATGGAGCTTGCTGACTTTGGGATGCTTGGAGAGGAAATCGGCCACCGCGCGGCCGTTCTCTTCGTGCTGGCGGATGCGCAGGGGCATGGTGCGGATTCCGCGCAGGACCAGGTAACACTCGAAGGGCGACATGATTCCCCCGGCGGCCTTCTGGATGAAGCAGAAGCGCTCCTTGTGTTCCGGCGTGGAGCCGATGAGCGCGCCGCCGATGCCGTCGGAGTGGCCGTTCAGATACTTGGTGGTGGAGTGCATGACGATGTCCGCGCCGAGGGCGAGGGGGCTCTGCAGAACGGGCGACATGAAGGTGTTGTCGACGCTCACTTCGATGCCCTTGGCGTGCGCCACTTTGCTGATTGCGGTGATGTCGCTGAGGACCATCAAGGGATTGCTGGGTGTTTCCAGATGCACCAGCCTGGTGTTGGGCCTGATGGCGGCAGCGACGGCGTCTACGGAATCGGTGTTCACGTATTCGATGTCGATGCCGTAGTGGCGGACGACTTGATTGAAGAGACGCGCGGTGCCGCCGTAGACGTCTTTGGAGCAGATGATGTGATCACCGGCGCGGAGCTGCGCGACGAGCGCGGCGATGGCCGCCATGCCGCTGGTGAAGGCGTGCCCGCTTTGGCCCCCCTCGAGTTGGGCCAAAGCGGATTCCAGGCGGTCGCGGGTGGGATTGCCGGCACGGGAGTAGTCCCACCCGCGATCGGTGCCGACGCCGGTAAGCTCGAAGGTCGAGGAGAGGTACAGGGGCACGTTGACGGCGCCGGTGAGGGGATCGGGGTGCTGGCCGGCGTGGACGGCAAGGGTGTCGTACTTGTACTGGGGCATGAAGAGAAGCAGCTCCTAGCTTTTAGCTCTTGGCTCCTAGCTTATCTTGGCGGGCGCTTGTCTCATGGCGTGGAGTGGCCGAGTGGCAAAAAACGGGTGTTAAGCGGTCTTTTTGGGCGTTTGAGTGAGCAGATTTTTGATGGAATCGGCGCCAAAACCGAGAGCCACGACCGCGATGGTCCCAGCGAGGAAGTCGAGCTTGCGTAACTGGTCGATGGCACCGGCTTCAATGCCGGCGAGGGCCACGCCGAACGCCAGCAGGAACCGAACGATCTCAACCCATACCCGTGATTTTCCCGGGCGCTTGTGGGGATCGAGCTTGATCTTCTCGTGAATTCTGGCTGCCATGGAGACGTCGTGCTGTTTTTGCACGGTTACGGTGATCCAGGTGGTGAAACCGCGGCGCCCACGCCGGCGCTTGTCTTTCCACTTTCTCCAGCGCCTGGAAAGCCAGGAATCCTGTTGCTTCTCCTGTTTGGAGTCGTGGCTGTGGTGCTTGTGGGCGGCGATCTTCTCCACGTCGTCAACGTCCCAGCCAAGAGGGATCTCGGGTTCGTTTCCAATGAAGTAGTGACAGACCCTGGAGCCCTCTTCGACCAGATCGCCGGGGAAGGTCCAGCGGAAGCCGAGGCAACTGAGGGCGGCGGCGTTGCGGAAGTGTGGGTTGTCGAAGTCGACCGAGAAGTAGATGGGGAGATAGGGGCGGGCTCTCTGGGTATCGAAGACGATGCGGGCAGCCGGCTTCTTGTCGACCTCCCGCTTCCAGAGCCCCTCGATGATGTCCTCTTCATAGACGTTCTCGCGCATTTCCTGAACAAGAATGCGGGCTTCACGAAGAGCCTTCCAGGAGAGAGTGCCGAGGAGGTCGATGAGGCGGCACTCGCGGGCGAGGAGACGCTCTGCCGCTTCTTTTCCGGCGGTCGGGCACTCCTTGGTTGCGCCTTTGGCGATGGTAGCGCGGACCAGGGCATAGTCCAGCAGGATGTGGCCGGCGGCGATGGCGTGATCGATGGCGAAGAGCATGGGAGGAACGATGTTCGCCGGGTCATCGAAGGCGAACGTGAAGACCATGAAGACGCCGGTGAGTGCAGCTTCGAGGTCCGGATAGAGGTCTTTGGGGAAGATGCCGAGGCGGGTCTTCAACTCTTTGAAGTTGGCAGCGACCCGCTTGCTCTGCTGGCCGGTATCGGCTAGGGCATCCATCTCGGCATCGGCCTTGGCGAGGAGGGTATTGGCCTCGTTGAGGACGTCCTCGGGGAGGGTGAAGGAATGGAGCTGTTCGGTGGCCGACTGCAGGACCTGGTCGACGAGGTCAGTAGCGGAGGGGGGCGCAGAGGCAGAGATCTCTTCGAAGCGACGGCGCAGCTGATCGGTCTTTTCCGCCAGAGTGAGGCGCAGGTCGAGGCGAGCAACATCGATGGCGACGGCGTCGACCTTTTCGGCGATGGAGAGCGAGTACCAAGTGGCGTCCTTGAGGGCAAACTCGATTTTTTTGCGCTCCAGCCGGAGCAGGACGCGCACATAGGAATCGACGCGATAGCTGACGCTGCTGGTGCGGTCGGCGAGGCGGGCGAGCTGCTTCTCGAAGGCGATCCTCTTGAGCATGTTGGGGAGGATGGAGTTGGCCAACAAGGACAAGGCTCCGCCGATGAACAGAAAGAACATGACGTACACGGCGAAGAGCGTCTCGGTGGTTTCAGGTCCGAGACGATTCATGCGGAGCGTGACCGGAATGGGGTGGAGGTCAAAGAGGCGGGGGTCGACTCCGGAGGAGGTGTGCGGTCTCAGGAGCAGAACGCCGGAGCGAGTGGCGGGGCGGAAGAAGTCGATGGGGGTATAGACCTCGGCCGTGGGCGAGAGAACGATGCGGGACTGGCTGTCCGGCGGGAGGATGGTCATGCCGCTGCCCTCTTGAGTTCCGCCGACGAGGAAGCGCCAATCGAGCGCGAGGTAATCTTTGCCACTATTTTTCAGCGGGATCACGGCGCTCTTGGCAAAGGTGAATTCGAGGGGCTGGTCGGGGGTGCCGCGACCGTCCAGGGCGACGTTGAGGGGGGTATCCACGGCCACGGCGCGGACGGCACCGAGGAGATTTCCCCCGTTATAGAGAGGAGCATCGACGCTCAGAGCGCCGGAAATACCGCTGAGATCGACTGCGATTTCGAGGGATTGCCCGGGGGCGAGCACGGGGGGAAGATCGCCGCCGCTTTCCAGGACAAAGGAGGTTTTGGGCTGCTCGACGCGAGAGCGGGAGGTCTCGTCAACGAAGAGGCCCACACTCAGCTTCAAGGGCTGGGGGGATGGGCTGGTATTGGACAGCTTGAGTCGTCCGATCCCGGAGCCGCTGCGAACCACCACCGGTTGCGAGGCGACGAGCTTGATCTGCGCTACCGCCGGGAGACACAGGGTGGCAAGGAGGAGGGCGACGATGGCGGAGAATGCAGGACGCAAGAACGCAGGAGCGCTCGTCAGGAACATGGGGGATTTTTCAGTCCTCGATCTGTATCGTGGCAAGGGCTAACGGAACGTGTCAGGAATCAGGCAGGGACGGGGAAGAGACGGCAGCAGGTACAGAGTGATGTCTTTAACAGCTGATCGAATCACCAGCATTGTACGCGGCGGGCTGAGAGAAGGGCGATTCTATTCTGACTGGGGCTGCACGGATTTTTTGGGCTTCCGAACGATGGGGAAGTAGCCGGTGCGGGTCCGGACGCTGAGTTTGCCCGTGCCTTTTTCCTCGGCAGTCACCTGGACGCGCCGGAAGCCCGGCTCCGAGCTGGGCTTGGTGGAGTGGTAGACGATGGTGTATTGGCTGCGAATGTCCCGAGCCACCTCGGCGGCGATCTGGTCCACCTGCTCCAGGGACTTGGGGAAGAAGGCGATTCCGCCCGTCTCGGTGGAGAGCATTTCGAGAGCGCGGCGGGCATGTCGCACTTCAGAGCGGCTCATTTCGTCGCCGAAGAGCAGGCCGATGGAGTAGATAACGGGGCCGGAGAGCTGCTGGACGCGGCGTATGGTCTGCTCGAGGTTGAGGGTGGAGGCGTTGTCTTCGCCGTCGGTGATGAGCACCAGGACCTGCTTGGGGCGCTTACCGTCCATGGCCAGCTTGTCGGCAGAGGCGACAACGGCGTCATAGAGGGCGGTGCCGCCGCGGGACTCGATGTGGCTCAAGCCCTCGCGGAGCTTGTTGACGCTGGAGGTGAACTCCTGGTCGATGAAGGCCTCGTCGGAGAAGTTCACGACGAAGGCTTCGTCCTGGGGGTTCGAGGCTTCAATCAGATCCAGAGCGCTCTTGTTCACGGCGGGACGTTTGCGCGACATCGAACCTGAATTGTCGACGACGAGGGCGATGGAGACCGGCAAGTCGGAGTGCTGGAAGCTGATGATGTTTTGCTTTACGCCGTCTTCGAAGACCTGAAAGCTGTCTTTGGTGAGGGTCTGGACGAGGTGGCCGCGTTCATCGACGACGCTCGCCGGGAGCACGACTTCTTCGACATCGGTGTGGAGGATGAAGCCGCTGCCCTCTTTTTGCACACCCTCCCGGGGCTGGGACGGGGCGTTACCGTCGGGGGAGCGCACGGGGTCACGATCCACCGTGAGGGGTGGGGGCTGCTGCGCCGGCGCCGTCGTCCGGGGGGGTTGTTGTGCTGCGGAGACGAGAGCCACTCCGGCGAAGGCGATCGCCAGGAGAGCGTTATTGCAATGGCGCATAGTAGCCGGTGCGTGCATGAACGGTAAGCGGCGGAAGCCCCTGCGGTGGAGTCAGCTTGACCTTAACTTTACGCCACTTGCCGTCGCGATGCATCTCCTTGGGCGTATAACCGATGACGTACTGGTTGCGCAGCTCGGTCGAAATCTTCTCAGCGATGTCGCTCATTTCGCTTAGATCGTCGACCCGGAACATGCGGCCGCCAGTCTCTTCGCAGAGTTCGTTCAGGAGTAGCGGACCGGTGCGTTCTTCAGGAGTGGCGGCGTAGGCGTCGAAGATACCGATGGAATAGATCTCGACGTCGGATTCGCGGACCTGAGAACGAACTTCTCCCTCGGTGTAACGGGAGCGGTTGTCGCCGCCGTCGGAGACGACGAGCAGGGCCTTGCGTTCGTGCCGGGCGTCCTTCATTTTGGCTACACCGTAGTAAATCGCGTCGAGCAGGGCGGTGCGATGGCCGCTGCGGACGGTGGCCAGCCGGGCCTGGATATCCTCAACAGAGCTGGTGAAGTCCTCAATCAACTCGGGGCGGTCGTTGAACCCTATGACGAAAAACTCGTCCTGGGGATTGGCTGTTTTGATGAACTGAAGGATCGACTCGCGGGCGCGGATGAGTTTGGAGGTCATGGATCCGGAGAGGTCAAAGATGATGCCGATGGAGACGGGCGCGTCCTCGCTGGCGAAGGTCTTGATCTTCTGCTCTCCATTGTTCTCGAAGATTCTGAAGTCCTCCTGTTCAAGGCCGGTCACGAGCCGGTTCATTGGGTCGGTGACGGTAATGGGGACGAGGACGAGATCAACATTCATGCGAATGACGCTACCGGGCCGCACCTTGCCGGCGGCGTCTCCGCCTTCGAGGGGGGCGGCTTCGGCGCCTTTGGGTTCGGAGGTGTTTCCGGAACTGGTGGAACTTGGGGGCGGTACGTGAACCCGGTTCAATGGATCGTCCTGGGCGCGCAAGGCAGATGGCGGCAACAACAGGGCGGCCAGAACCACGCAGGCAGGACCTGCGGAGCGGGGCAGAGGCCCGCTTCGAAACAAGTTCGAGGGGAGAATAGACAAGTTCATACCGCAGCACCAATTAAGTAGTGAGTGATGGTAGCACGGCGGACGCGACCCGCGTTTGACTTTCCTTCCGCTGCTCGCATCACGTTGTAGCGCAACACCCTGACCCGCGCCGGTGCTGGGATACAATCGAGGCTGGAACATCAGTTCGCGCGGCAGCAAGCAGGACCGCATTGATTGAGCTGCTGCCCGTTCCAATCGGAGCACGTCTTTCCGCATGGCCACTGTCTATCCCTTTCGCGCCTGGAGATACAATTCGGGCACTATCCGGTTGGCGGATGTTGTGACCCAACCGTATGACAAGATTTCCCCGGCCATGCAGCAGGCTTACTACCAAAAAAGTCCAAATAACCTGGTCCGAATCATTCTCGGCCTGCCTGAACTCTTCGATGCCGAACGAGGAGAAAGCGTATATTCTCGGGCGGCACGGGACTTTCGGTCCTGGCGCGAACAGGGTGTACTGATCCAGGAGAAGACGCCTTGCATCTACGCCTACGCGCAGCGATTCCGGGACCCAGCGAACGGCGATACGAAGGAGCGGCGCGGCTTCATCGCCCTGGGAAAGCTCCACGAGTACGCGGACGGCGTGATCTTCCGCCATGAACAGACGCTCACGAAGCCAAAAAGTGATCGCCTGAACCTTTTGCGGGCGACGCGGGCGCATTTCGGACAGATTTTCATGCTTTACTCCGACCCGGCGGGCAGCGTTGACGCGATTCTCTACGACGGAAACGGGGCGCCGGACGCGGAGGTAATGGACGAATACGGGGTGGAACACAGGTTGTGGCGAATCAGCGACCCAGCTGCGATACGACTGCTGGTGACCGCCATGGCGGATAAGAAGTTGATCATTGCCGATGGGCACCACCGCTATGAAACGGCGCTTGCCTATGCGAAGGAACACCCGTCGGCTCCCGTGCACAAGGCCGAGTTGAGCGCCACGCAGCTGCCGCACCCCTCGGGCCCCGAGGCGGCCGTGATGATGACGTTCGTGAACATGGATGCAGAGGGCCTGGTGATCTTGCCGACGCATCGGGTGCTCCATCATCTGCAATCTTTCGCCACACGTGATTTCGCCAAGGCCGCGGAGGCCTACTTCTCAGTCACGCCGCTGCCGGGCACCGAGCCAGCGTCATATCTGGATGCCCTGCGCGGCCAGCCCGGGACGGCGTTCGTGGCAGTGACGCGCGAGAGCGCATTCTTACTTCGAGCCAAGCCAGAAGCGGTCGAAGCCGCTCTCCCGAACATACCGGAACGGCAGCGCCGCCTCGACCTGACCCAGTTACACGCACTCGTTCTGGAGGGGTTGTTGGGGCTGAGTGCGGAGCAGGTCCGCGAACAAACCAATATTCGGTATCTGCGAGACGCGGCGGAGGCGGTGGAGCAGGTGCGGCGCAATGAGGCGGAGGTAGCCTTCCTGACCAATCCGGTGACGCTAGAGCAGTTGAAGGAAGTTGCTTTCGCCGGCGAAGTGATGCCGCAGAAGTCCACGGACTTCTACCCAAAATTGCTGAGCGGTCTTACGATTTATGCGCTGGATTGAGTGCGGGGGACGGCTCGTCACCGGGGCTGCTGCCGCTGTTGTTTTGAGTACGGGCATCAACGCGCAACAGCCGACGGCACCGGCGCAACCGACAGTGACCGCGCCGCAGAGCCGGTTTGTGGTGGTGGTGGACGCCGCACACGGCGGAGATGACACCGGGGGCCATCTCAATGATGGACAGTTGGAAAAGAGCGCAACGCTTGCGATGAGTGTCCGACTTCGATCGCTTCTGAGCGCGCGCGGCATCCAGGTGGTGACGACGCGAGAGTCGGACCAGTCACTGACCCCTGACCAGAGAGCCGACATAGCCAACCGTGCACGGGCACAGGCGTGCATCAGCCTGCACGCGGCAGAGACCGGATCAGGCACCCACCTCTTCGCCTCTTCGCTGGGGTCCTCGAGCGTTGCTAAATTCATGCCGTGGAAGACGGCTCAATCCAGTTTTGTGACGCGGAGCCTTGCCCTGGCGGGAGTGCTGAACTCGGCGCTGACCCATGGGGGCACACCGGTCACGCTGGGTCGGACAGCCCTGCCGGGTATCGACAGCATGGCCTGCCCTGCGGTCGTGGTGGAACTGGCGCCCGCACGCGACGCGGACAAGAAGACGACCTCGGAGCCCGACGACTTGAACTATCAGGCACAGATTGCCGCCACTCTGGCCGCTGCGATTCTGGAGTGGCGGGTTGAGGGGCACCAACCGTGATCTCCCGAGCGCAGACGGTGCTGCTGATCCTGCTGGTTGTGGCATCCCTGACCATGGCTGCGGTGCTGTTCCGCATGCGGGAGCGCGCCCATGAGCGACTGCTCGCAGGCCAGGACTCGGCGCCCACGCAGGCCCCCTCGGTGACGGCGCCGGAGCAGGCCACGCTGATGGTGGCCAATGATGATGACAATTCCCTTCGCGGGGAGGTCTATTCGCTCCCTCTGCCCTCGGATCCCGGCGCACGCGCGCGCGCCGTACTTGGCAAGCTGCTGGATCTGTATGCAGCCCAGGATTCGAATCATCCGATCGCCGGCGGGGCAGCCTCTGTCGCGCAAGTCTTCCTGCTTGCGGCCCAAGGCGGCAAGGCAGTATCTGCCGGACAGAATGAGCCACAGCTGGCTGTGGTGAATCTCAAGAGCAGTTTTGTGGCATCGCACCCTTCCGGCCTGGAGACGGAGTCGCTGACCGTTCTGTCGATTTGTGGCACGCTGCACGCCAATCTTCCCCGGGTGACGCAGGTGCGCTTTCTGGTGGATGGAGAGGTGAGGCCGTCGCTGGCTGGTCACGCAGACCTGACGCGAACGTACTTGACTTCGGACGCAGTGCCGGCGGATTTGGCTCATCCATGACGGGAGAAATGACAGAGGGAAAGGGCCCTGTGATCGGGGTCTTCGACTCCGGCTTTGGCGGCCTGACGGTTTTGCGCGCGCTTCTGCGACGCATTCCGCATGCCCAGTATGCGTTCCTGGGCGATACGGCCCGCTTGCCGTATGGCTCGAAGTCGCGCCGGACGATAGCCCGGTACGCGGCCGAGAGTGCGCAGTTTCTGGTAAACGAACAGGGCGCCGAGTTTCTTGTGATCGCGTGCAACACGGCCAGCGCGCTGGCGCTCGACGCGATCCAGGAGGCAGTTCCAGTGCCGGTATTAGGGGTGATCGAGCCAGGAGCAGCGAGCGCCCGAGCGGCTTCGCGGACTGGGGATGCGCTGGTGATCGCGACCGACGCAACCGTGCAGAGCCACGCATATGCCGCGGCCTGTCGGGCACGAGGCCTGCGCGCCCTGGAGAAGGCTTGCCCCTTACTCGTTCCGCTGGTTGAAGAGGGATGGACGCAACATCCAGTGACGGCCGAGGTCTTCCGGATTTATCTGCAAGAACTGCTGCAGCAGGCTGCCTCGGAGGGGATGTGCCCTGACACTCTGGTGCTCGGCTGTACGCACTATCCGCTGCTGCGGCCCCTGATCGCGCAAGCCGTACCGCCGGAGATCCGGGTCATTGATTCGGCTGAGGCGACCGCGGAGACGGCGGCGCGCTTGTTCGCAACTCCAGTTTCCAAGAGCGGCTCGCACGCGGGACAGATTCGGTGCTTTGCGACCGACTCCGTCGAGAAGTTCGAGCGGCTTGGTTCGCGTTTTCTCGAGCAGCCCGTGGGACGCGTGGACTTGATTGACCTGGGAGGCTGAGAGGCCGGCGCGCAGGCACCCGGCTGATATTCTAGGGACCGGCCGGCCGCGGGAAGGGTGCGTACGGCACGGAGAGGGACGAGGCAAGGATGATCAATTTGTCGGGCAAGACGGCGGTTGTCTTCGGGCTAGCCAACAAGCGCTCCATCGCATGGGGCATTGCACAGAAGCTGCACGCAGCGGGCGCGCAGTTGGCGATCTGCTATCAGAACGAACGCATGAAGCTGGAAGCCGAGGGTCTGATTTCCGAACTGCCGGGTGCGGCCGGATTCCAATGCGATGTCTCCGTCGATCGGGAGATCGACGCCCTGTTCTCCACGTTGAAGGATAAGTACGGAAAACTCGACATCCTTGTGCATGCGGTGGCCTTCGCGCCCGCTGCCGATCTGAAGGGCGACTTCATCAACACAAGCCGGGATGGGTTCCGGGTGGCGATGGACGTCAGCGTCTACTCGCTGATAGCGGTAAGCCGCGCCGCTGCTCCGTTGATGACTGATGGCGGCAGCGTGATTACGCTAACCTACTACGCTTCAGAGAAGGTGGTTCCACACTACAACCTGATGGCCATTGCCAAGGCAGGCCTGGAGTGCGCAACGCGATATCTGGCTTCGAGTCTCGGTCCGAAGAACATTCGCGTGAACGCGATCTCCGCCGGCCCGATCAAGACCCTGGCCGCGCGCGGGGTCGGCGACCTGAGCGAGATGATGCGCGTACATACGGAGAAGTCCCCGCTGCACCGGAATGTGGACCAACTCGAGGTGGGTGGAGCGGCGCTCTTTCTGGCGAGCGATCTTTCCAGCGCGATCACCGGCGAGGTTCTCTATGTGGACTGCGGCTACAACATTATGGGCTTCTAATGGGCGTGCGGTCGGGATGGGATTGAGAGCTTAAGCTGCAATGGAACCTGCCGACATTCAGGTGCGCCGCTTGGAATCGCGGCACGATCCGGCATTTCAAGCCTTGATCGAGATTTATATCGAAGCCCATTCGGCAAGTGCCCGCAAGAGCATCGGACAGTTGGAGTCGATGCTCAGGCAGCCGCAGTACTTTTTCCTAGTGGGAATACGTTCAGAGCAGGTCCTAGGATTTTCCATCACGCGAGCATTCGATGGATCGGATGCGGCGCTGCTGGAGTACTTCGCTGTGCGACAGGATTGTCGAGGCCATGGGATCGGCAGCACGCTTTTGCGAGGGACTTGTGATTTCGCGGAACTCGGAGGGAAGTTTCTGCTGGCCGAAGTGGACTCCGATAAGGAGGCCACGGAAGATCATGCGGAACGGGTCCGGCGAAAACAGTTCTATCGGCGGCTGGGGTGGCGAGAGGTTGCCCAGCTCGAGTACATCATGCCCCCCGTATCGAGCAGTTTGCCTCCGGCGATGGACATCCTGGTATACGCGCGCGAACTTCCCGGTTGGCTCGGACGAGAGCGCCTCAAGAATTGGCTGGAGCGATGCTATGCCGAGGTGTATGGGCAATCTGCCGATGACCCGCGCATCGCGGCGATGATCCGTGATTTGCCACGCCAGGTGCCGCTCCTCTAAGCGCAGCAGAGGGAGCTACAAGGCCATAATCTCGGTCCAGACTGAGGAATCGACGGGGAGACCAAGTTCCTGGTTCTCTTTCCGGAGACGCAGGGTCTGCTCGCCAGGATATCGGACCGTGTCGTGCGGGTGAGTCGGCTGGCAGCGATGAAGGGACGCAACAATTCCGTCGGCGATGGAGTCCATCTCGCTGGTGCCGCCCAGCGCGTCAGGATTTATAGCCACGAAGACCTGCGACAGCTGGGTCTCCCGCAGCGCATCGGATGCGATTTGATGCGTAGCGCGCCCGAGCGATAGTGTTGCCGCGAGCATATCGAGCACGATCGCGAGGCCTGAGCCCTTCCAATAGCCGATGGGCAGCAGCCGCTGCGTGGTTTCAACGGCGGCTGGATCGCATGTGACCTCGCCTCGCTCGTCGATACCGCCAGGAACGGGCAGCATCTCGCCTCGCCTGCGATAGCTCTCGAGTGCTCCGTAAGAGAACTGGGACATCGCCATATCGAGCACGACTGGCCCTTTCGATCTGGGAACCGCGAAGACGAGCGGATTATTGCCGATGCACGGCTCCGAAGAACCCCAGGGGGGCAGGTTCGGCATGGTGTTTGTCCAGCAAATACCAACCACTCCAGCTTCGACTGCCTGCCAGCCGTAGGTGCCGCCGCGCATCCAGTGATTGGTATTGCCGAGCGCCACGCAACCAATACCATGCTGTTTCGCCAATCCGATGGCGTTCGCCATGGCTGCGTAAGCGTTGAGGTTTCCGGGGCCGCCCTGACCGTCCCATCTCTCCAGGGCACCCGCGCGAGCCACCAATCGAGGTTCTACAGCCGGATTGACGCTGCCGTTGCAGATCGTGGCGACGAAGCGAGGGAAGCGGTTCACGCCATGGGAGTAGACGCCATCCCGCGTCGTCTCCGCGAAGAGGCGGGCGCACAGAAGAGCTCGCTCCGCCGTGAAGCCGAGTTTCGATAAGACCTCGGCGAGGCGAGCCTCGACCGTTTCGAAGGCGATGCGATTCATACGCTACTTGTGATAATTCGGGTAGGCGGGACGTTGCACCTCCGCAGGAGAATGCCTGGACAATTGTTCCATTACCAGAGACACTGCTTTCTCCAATTGCGGATCGTGTCCTTCGCTGACGGCCTTGGGGTCTTGCTCGACGGGATAGTCCGGATCGACGCCGTGATTCTCCACGTCCCAGTCGCCCTTCGGCGAGAAGAAAGCTACGCTGGGAGCGGTGACGTGACCGCCATCCATCAGGACCGGGATGGGACCTATGCCCACCAGGCCTCCCCAGGTGCGCTTGCCAACGAGGGGGCCGAGCTTGGCCTGCTTGAACAGCCAGGGCAGCGCGTCACCGCCCGAACCGGAGATTTCATTGGCGATCATCACCTTGGGTCCGTAGATCGCCGCGTTGGGGGTGTGTTCGATGACTCCATAGCGGGGGGCCCAATACGACTCGACGTGACGGTCGAGCACTTCGACGAAGTAGTCGGCGACCTGGCCGCCGGCATTGAAACGCTCGTCAATGACCGCGCCTTCCTTGTCCGTTTGCGCGAAGTAGTAGCGGTTGAAGTTCGTGAAACCGCCCTCGCCGGTGTCCGGAAGGTAGACGTACGCGAGTTTGCCGCCGGAGAGCTTGTCGACCGTTCTCTGGTTGTTCTCGATCCAATCGATATTGCGGAGAGCGGACTCGCTCGCGATAGGGATCACGGATAGATCGCGGACGTTCTTGCCGTCCGCAGAACCGAGACGCAAGCTTATGACCTTTCCTGCCGTGCCTTCGAGGGGCTGTTGGATGTCGAGGCTTGCGGTCAGATCCTGGCCATTGATATTGAGGATGCAATCGCCCGTCTTGACATTGAGCCCGGGCTGGGCGAGGGGCGCCTTATCCCGGGGGTTGAAGTCTCCGCCGGTGTAGATCCTGGTGATGCAGTAGCGATTGTCCCTGATCTCATAATCAGCCCCCAGCAAGCCTCCGGGCACGTGCTTTGCCTCGGGAATCTCGCCGCCGTTGCCGCGGAGGTGGCCAACGGAGAAGGGCGTGAGCATCTCCTGGAATACGTAATTCAGGTCGGCGCGCGAAGCGATCGAATCGACATACGGCTCGAAATGACGCTCTTCGGCGACGGTGTCTGCGCCGTGGAAGTTTGGGTCGTAGAAGAAGGCGCGTTCGATACGCCACACATCGTGATACATCTGCGCCCACTCTTCATGCGGAACGACTTTGAGCTTTAAGTCTGCGAATGAGAGCGCGCCATCCCCCGGTTTGACTGGCGTGTTGGCGGGCACGATCACCCACGAGGGCTGACCCCCTCCATTGCCCATATCGTTTTCAGGGCCGGGATGCGCCAGACCGAGAAGCATCTTTTCCCCGTTGGCGGAGAGTTGAAACGCAGTTACATGTTCGGCGAGTTTCTCGGTCTTGCGATCGTCGGGCGTCCAGCGGTTCAGAGTCGCCCCGCGCTCACGATCGCCATTTGGGGAGGGCCGTTCGAGGAAGTACACGCTTCCTTTAAGGCCGACAGCAAGCGTTTCGTAAGCACCCTGCGGAAGCGGTAACGCGACGATCCGCGACTGTATTCCCTCAAGGTCTATTCTGACGGGCCTCCCCGCCGGTCTGCCGGCGCGGGCCTTCTCATCGCCTGATTCCTTCGCATCCTTGGTGTCGGCGCTGTGTTCCGTCTCCGCCTTCCTGGCCTCTGTTTTTGCCTCAGCGTCGGTTTTCTCGTCATCGAGTTCAGGCGCGACGGGCGAAAGGCTGTCCGCAGCAAGCGTCGCGACGTAGATATTTGAGGTGACATCGTAGAGGTCGCTGGTCATATCCAGGCCATCGGATGTGGCGCCAGCATTGGTGCTGGCAAGGAAATAGAGATACTTTCCCTCGCGATCGAATGCGGGCTCAATCGACTCTCCCATTTCGCTTGTAATCTGCGTGGACTGGCTGGAGTCGACCGAATACAAAAACAGCGCATGAAGATGGTTTTTCATCGAGCGCGGATATGCGATCCACTTCGAATCCGGCGACCATGCCACGTCGAAGTTCTGATTGGAGAACCCTCCGTAGATGTTTTTATCGCCCACCGTCGTGAGCTTCCCATTCGTGGTGTCGAGGAAATAGATGTTGAGACGATTGTCGTGGAAGACGATCTTCTTGGAGTCCGGAGACCATTTCGGATCGAAGTAATAAGCGGGCTCTTTGGCGAGAGGGAACTTTTTCACAGGGGCCGCCCCGGCAACGGAGGTGCCCGTTTGGGGCGCGATGAACAATTCATACAAACCGGATTCATCGGAGAAGTAAGCGATCGACTGGCCATCAGGCGACCATGCCGGTTCGCGCTCCATCACGCCCGGCGTGTTGGTGATGTCGCGCGTGGGCCCATGTTTTACAGCAACGGTAAAGATGTCTCCATGCGCTTCAATCGCGGCACGCAGGCCTGTTGAGGAGATGGCGACGTGTTCCACCTGTCCGGCTACGCTTTCGATATGCGGCCTGACCTCGGGAAGATCGGCATCGATCTCGATGGGGACCAGATGGCTGGCTCCGGATGCAGTGTCGAACAGGTAGATATCCCCGAGCCGGTCGTAGACGAGAGTGTTGCCCTCGCCGGCAAGCGTGCGGATATCCGGGCCGTCGTTGGGGAGAGCTTGCGAAACTGCCTTCTTCACCGGATCGTACTTGAAGATGGTGGAGCGTCCGCTGCGCATGGAGAGAAAGTAGAGTTTGCCGCCCGCATAGACAGGACTGAAATCGGAGGCGGTCTCATGCGGGATTTCGAAGGAATCGAGGCCGGGAAGGGTGGTGACCCACACGGTGCTGGCGCGGCCGCCTCGATAGTTCCCCCACGAGACGAAGTTTGTGTAGTCGAAGCCGAAGGCGGGAGGCAGCGGCGAGTAGGCGATGGCCTTAGCATCGGGAGAGAACTGCCCCTGATAGGCCATCGGCAATGGCAAGGGCTTGGCGATACCGCCTTTTGCGGGCACGGTATAAAGCTCGGTGTAGCGACTGTGCGCATCGCGGTTTGAGCGGAACAGAATGTCCTTGCCATCGGGTGTCCAGCCGACGGCATAGTCCGCGGCAGGATGATAGGTGACCCGGAATGGGACACCGCCGGCCGCAGGAACGGTAAACACATCGGTATTGCCGTCATATTGGCCGGTGAAGGCGATGGTGTTGCCGTCCGGCGAGAACACCGGCGTGGTCTCGATGCCCACTCCGATGGTGAGGCGAGTCGCCTTCCCGCCCGAGCGGGGCACAGTCCAGAGGTCGCCCGCATATCCAAAACAGATCAGTTCCCTGCTCAGCGCCGGACGTTGGAAGATGTGCGGCGTGGCCGCCGCGCGTGCGGGCGTGGGCTGAAGGGAGACTGCGAACGCGAGAGCCGAAGCGACATAACGAACTGCAGCGAAGTAGAAGGGGCGCAAGCGGGCCTCCGGCGATGCATCAAGATCGCACCTATCTTAATGCAGGGAGGCTGCCGGCTATTCGGTGAAGGTCACCGTGATCTTGCGGGCATCGCCGCCTTCTGAGGCGATCGCAATCTCCCCAGTCGCGCGCTTTTTGATGCTCTTGAACTTCTCACCCCACTCGACAAGAACGAGAGCGTCGGGCGTCATCAATTCTTCCAGTCCCAGGGTTTCAAGTTGCCGCTCACCTTCAATGCGGTACACGTCGAGGTGGAAGAGCTTGATGGGGCGGCCATTGCGGTTTCCATCATACTCGTGCAGGAGCGTGAAGGTGGGGCTGGTTACTTCATCGGGGTCCGCCGCATCAAGCGCCTGCGCCAGGCCCTTCACCAAGGTCGTCTTCCCCGTGCCAAGATCGCCGCGCAGGATAAGAAGCTGAGGCGGATTGAGCAGCGAAGCAAGCTTGCGCCCCACCTCAATGGTGTCTGACCCGCTCTTTGTGGTGAACTCGTGGATCCGGCCTTCCGCGACGGGGGCATCCTTGCTCATTCCGCAGCCTCTCGGGATCGCTTCGCGGCCTGGACCTCCGCCGGAATCCCCTGCAACCAAACATAACCGGAATCCGTCTGGCTATGAAAGCGAAATGCCCGAGAAAATTTCGATAGAGTGTCTGTGG
This sequence comes from Acidobacteria bacterium AB60, assembly GCA_008682415.1. Classification (GTDB taxonomy): domain Bacteria; phylum Acidobacteriota; class Terriglobia; order Terriglobales; family Acidobacteriaceae; genus Telmatobacter. The sequence goes on from VANK01000004.1 coordinate 281,634, forward strand.
CCAGGAGTGTGTGCTCGTCCATCTCCCGGACAGCGAGATCGCCGGCCAGACCGTGCAGGAAGACTGCTGCCTCAATCGCCCTGGCGTGATCTTCTTTGAATTGAGCAAGCAGTCCCGCAATGACCCCGGTCAAAAGATCGCCGCTGCCGCCCTTCGCCATACCCGGATTTCCCGTGGTATTGACTGCGACGCGTCCGTCGGGATGGGCAATCAGCGTGCGAGCCCCCTTGAGGACCAGCGTCACGCGATGTTTAAGAGCGAAGTCACGTGCCACCGTGAGCCGATCTGCCTGGACCTTGCTGATGCTGATACCAGCCAGACGGGCCATCTCTCCTGGGTGTGGGGTCAGCACAACCGTTCTACCATCTTTGGCAAGTTCTGCTAGAAACGCCGAGTTCGATGAGAGATCGGCGGCGGCAAGGTTATTCAGCCCGTCCGCATCGATCACGCAAGGCATCTTTGTGCCGACGAGCAAGCGGGTTTGAAAGCTGCGGATGCCAGGGCCTTGGCCCATCCCTGGGCCGAGCGCCAGAACCGTGATTCCCCTGGTGAGTGATGTCAGCCCCTCACCCTCGAGATTCTCTGAGACGATCTCCCCGGATTCATTTGCCTTTAACGGAACGGTCATCAACTCCGGAGCAAAGCTCGCGACGACCGATAGCGCCGCGGCTGGAACTGCGGCGGTTACGAGTCCGGCACCCGCGCGCATGGCCGCAAGGGAGGTCATGGTGGGTGCGCCGGATTTTCCGCCCGCGAGGCCGAAGGAGCCTCCGACCACCAGCACATGGCCGAAGTTACCCTTGTTCGCCTCCGGTTTGCGCGGCTGATGAAGCAGAGCCTGGGCGGATCCGCCCCAGTGAATTCCCAATTCAGAAACTATGGCCTCCTCGGGCGACCCAATGGGCGCGACGATGATGGGCTGGCCCCAAAGTCGAGTTAGCTCGCCAAACAGGTGGGCTGGCTTGGGCGCAGTGAACGTTACCACCGCATCTGCCGGAAACACCGGGGTGTCTGGGCGGCTCCTGACCTCATCCGCGGGCCAGCCGGAAGGGAGATCGATTGCCAGGACCGGCGCACGGCTCTTTTGAATCCATTGCAAGACGGCCAGAGCGATGCCTCTGAGAGGCGGTTTGAACCCGGTGCCGAGAACCGCGTCGATCAGCAGATCGGCATCCAACTCCCCGGTATGTTGCGCTAGATCGGTCTCGCTGCCCACCACGGCAATTCGACAGCATCCGGCCGCCTGCAATTCCTGGAACGCTGCAGCAGCATCGCCCTTCAATGCTTCGGGTGAGCCGAGCAACAGCACCGTCACGGCGATGCCCGTGGCGGCGAGCCACTGTGCGGTCATCATGCCGTCTCCGCCATTATTTCCCCGGCCGCACAAAACCGTGACGCGCCGCGCCCGCGGGAACTGAGCTTGTGCAACTGCCGCTACGACTGCGGATGCATTGCGCATCAAGCGTATCGAAGGAACTCCAAAGCGCTCGGTCGTCACCCGATCGCACGTCTGCATCTCTGCGGCGGAGAGGGCTCGCATGATTCGATGTTAGTTCAGAGACGGGAGGTGGAATGTAGGGAGTGCTTCGGGCAGACGCTCAGGCAGCGCCTCGGAACGTCAGCACCAGAAGCCAGGCGTTCAGGCCTGCGATGATGGCGGCCACGACCCAGGCGGTCGCCTTCAGCCACGGGGCATTCACAAATTCACCCATTCGCTTGCGGCTGCTGGTGAATACGACCAGCGGAACCACCGCAAAGCTCAACTGCAACGACAAGATGACCTGGCTCAGAATCAGCAGTTTTTCCGTACCCTGTTCGCCGTTGATGGCCACCACCAGAATGGTCGGCACGATGGCAATGGATCGCGTGATGAGGCGGCGCGCCCAGGGCGCCACCTTCATGCGTACGAAGCCTTCCATCACCACCTGTCCGGCCAGCGTACCGGTGATGGAAGAGTTTTGTCCTGACGCGAGCAGCGCGATAGCAAACAACGTGCTGGCAAATCCGGCGCCCACCAGCGGACTCAAAAGCTTGTAGGCGTCTTCAATGGCCGCAACCTCGACGTGCCCGCTGCGATGAAACACGGCGGCCGCCACCACCAGGATGGCCGCGTTTACAAACAGAGCAACGGTCAGCGCCAAAGCCGAGTCTGCATTGGCCATGTGGATCGCCTCGCGCTTCCCTTCCGGCGTGCGGGCATATTGCCTGCTTTGTACGATCGAGGAATGCAGATAGAGATTGTGCGGCATGACAGTGGCGCCCAGCATGCCGATGGCGATGTAGAGCATGGCGTGGTTGGTGACGATGTGCGTTGACGGAACGAACAAATGGAACAGCACGCTGCCGTACTCAGGCCGCGATAAGACCATCTGAATGCAGAACATGCCCAGGATGGTTCCGATCAACGCGATGACCACCGATTCGACGACGCGGAAGCCCCAGCGCTGGAGCAACAGGATCAGGAGCACGTCGAGCCCGGTAATGAGCACGCCCCATAGCAAGGGAATGTGAAACAGGAGGTTCAGAGCGATTGCGGAGCCAATGACCTCGGCAAGATCGCATGCCGCAATGGCGATCTCCGCCATGATCCACAGAAAGACGCTGCTCCCTCGCCCCGTGTTTTCGCGGCAGAGCTGTGCCAGGTCCCGCTCCGTGGCGATACCAAGCTTCAGGCTTAGGCTCTGCAGGAGAATGGCCATCAGATTCGAAGCCATGATGACGACCAACAGGGCGTAGCCAAACTGCGAGCCGCCTGCGATATCGGTTGCCCAGTTGCCGGGATCCATGTACCCCACGGAGATCAGAAATCCCGGCCCGAGAAAGCCCAGCAACCGCTTCCAGTAACGGGGCGAGCGCGAGAGGCGCACACTTGAGTAAACCTCCGGCAACGACGGTTGGACGGTGATGTCCGAAACGGGCTGGTATTCGGTAGCCATAGTGGATACGGCGGGGAAGCCTGCATCTTTCAAACTCAGTATGCCATAGGATCATTAATCATAGTTAATGCTACTTGGTTATTTTTAGATTACACCGATGCTGACCGCAACCATACCGCTTCTGCGGCTGGGCGGCCGAGCGTCGAGCTTCCGGCAGGTAGTTCAATTGAAACGGTTTGATCGTAATTCTGGCTGATTACCCGGAGCGTCATCCCCGGTCCAATGCCACTACGATGCAGAAACAGCAACAACTGGGGATCGCGCTCGTGAAGACTGGCTACCACATACTTGGAACCAGGCACTGCTTCCGAGAGCGGCACTTCTCCCTTTCGCTTCCGCTCCTCCGGCTTTTCAGGAAGCACGGCATTGCCGTGGGGACAGGCTCCGTCACCGAGCCGCTCCTGGAGTTTGGCTTCGAAGGCCGGGGAGATGGCGTGCTCCAGCCGCTCCGCTTCTTCGTGGATTTCGTACCACTCCATCCCGAAGATCTCGCTGAGCATGCGCTCGACGAGATGATGGCGCAGGGCGGTGTTGTAGGCGGTTTCGCGACCTTTATCGGTCAGGCGTACGATTCCATCCTCGCCCACCTCGACGTAACCATCTCGCTTGAGCCGCTTCAAGGCCATGGTCACGGCGGGCGGGGACACCTCCAGCCAGTGCGCGAGAGTCGCCGGAATCACCTGCCTTCCTTCGGCCTCCGCTTCCAGCACAGCCTTGAGGTAGTTCTCCTTCGAGACGTGAATCGAATCCTTCATGGTGTTTCCACCAGTTTAATTCGCGCGCGCTCCTTCTTACCGCAGCGCGTCCACGGGGTTGACTCGTGTCGCGCGGCGCGCGGGCAGATAGCTGGCCATCAGCGCCACCAGAACGAGCGCAATCGGGGCCGCAACGAAGGTCAGAGGATCACGCTCGGGGGTCTGGTAGAGCATGCCTGCCATCAGTTTTGCCAGTAAGAACGCGGCCGCCAGTCCCAACCCGACGCCGATGATCGCGAGGACAAATCCATGCTTCAACACGACGGCCAGAATGTTCTCTCGGTCCGCTCCCATAGCCATGCGCACGCCGAACTCCTGCCTCCGCTGCGCCACGGAAAACGACAGCACGCCATAGATGCCGATTATGGCCAGGAGTAGGGCCAGCCCCGCAAATCCCCCGACCAGGACAAGCAGGAACCGCGGTTGGGCCCGCGCCGCGTCCACCAGATCCTCCACGCTCTGCACATCGGTTAGTGGCTGATCCGGGTCAATCGCGGCAATCTGGGCACGCACCGCGCCGATAACCGTTTGCGGCGGTCCTTCGGTGCGCAAAACCAGGTTCATGGACGACCACGGGAGTTGCGAGAACGGCAGATACAGTTGGGGGCGGGTCTCCTGTTCCAACCCGGTATTTTTCACGTCCGCGGCTACCCCCACCACCTGCGCCGGAACCGGCCTGCGGCCCAGCACCACGTGCTCGGCAAGGGGATCCAAGCCCGGCCAATACTCCCGCACAAAGCTCTCGTTCGCAATCACGACAGGGGTTGACTGCGCCTGATCGTTCGAGTCGAACGGCCGTCCCGTTCGCAACGGGATGTGCATGGTAGAGAACCAGCCCGGGCTAACTGCCTCGATCGTCACGAAAGGCCGTTCGGCCAGCGGTCGGTCTGGCTGTCCTTGCGGAAGGACAGGAGTCACACGCACCGTGGTCAGAGGCTGCGCCGCAGAGATCGCCGCGCTGCGCACTCCCGGCACCGTCGCCGCACGGCGCAGCACCTCGTCGAAAAACGCAGTCTGCTGTGCAGGGGTGCTGTACTTCAGGGTGGAGAGCGTCAGGCTCATCGTCAACCTATTGCGTGCCTCGAACCCCGGGTCTACCGCCAACAGACGCACGAAACTGCGCACCAGCAACCCTGCGCTGATCAGAAGAATCAGGGATAGGGCGATCTGCCCAACAACCAGCACATCGCGCGCCTTCACGCGGCCAGCGCTCGAGGACGCGCCGCGGCCCTCTTCTCGCAGCGTGCCGTTGATGTCGATTCCCGACAATTGGAGCGCCGGCGCCATACCGAACAGTATTCCGGCCAGAACAGACACAGTCAGGGTAAACAGCAGCACGCGCCAGTCGATGCCTACGGGCACGCCTTGCGGCATTTGCGCTGCGCCCCAAATTGCCAGCGCCCGGGTAGCTCCCCAACCAAGAGCAATGCCAAACGCTGCGGCGATCAGGGCCAGCAATAGGCTCTCGGTCAGCAGCTGCCCCACGATGGTGCTTCGCTTTGCTCCCAGAGCTGCGCGTACGGCCACCTCCCGCCGTCGTGCCATGGCGCGCGACAGCAGGAGGCTGCCCACGTTGCCGCAGGCGATCAGCAGGATCGCGCCGACTGCTCCCATAAGTACGAGCACCTTGCTGCGCAGTTCCCCGGCGACCACGTCGCGCAGCGGCCTGCCAGTGAGCGCGATCTGCGGATCAGCATCCGGCATCGTTGAATTTTGCCGCCGGTACTCCTCATTCAGCGCGGAAAGCTCCGTGTTCGCTTCCAGCACCGTCACGCCTGTCCGCAGACGCGCCAGCAGGTTCAGGTAGCCCACTCCCTGCCGCAGGCGCTGAGTCGGCATCAGCGAATACTCGAAATAACGCGGTGTCCAGATCTCCGCTTTTCCTACGAACGGAAAGGTCACATGAGCTGGAAGCACCCCGATCACGGTTGCCGCGGTTGCATCCAGCTTCACCGTTTGGCCCACAATCCCGGGGTCTGAGTGATACCGGGCACGCCACAGCGCATCGCTCAGCAACACCACCGGCTTGCCTTGCGGTTGGCCTTCTTCCGCCGTGAAATCCCGGCCCAATTGCGGCACCACGCCCAGGAGCGAGAAAAAATTGGGGGAGACGCGTCCCACGGCAATCTGCACCGGCTCGCCATTGCCGGTGAGGTTCAGTTGATCGTTCGCCCACACGGCCATTTCGCGGAACGAGCGGCTCCGGTCGCGCAGCATCTCGTAGCGCACCAGGTTCATGCTGCGATCCAGAATCTTATCGCGCACTTCCACACTCACCAGTTGCGCCGGATCACGATAGGGGAAGGGTTTCAAAAGCAGCGCATTGATTACGGAGAAGATGGCCGAGTTCGCCCCAATGCCCAAGGCCAAGGTCAAGACGGCAGCGGCCGTAATGCCGGGAGTCCTGCCCATCAGGCGAAAGGCAAATTGCATGTTGCGCAACAGGCTCTGCATGGCGTGAGCATAGCCGCTTGGCGGGACAAAATGGAAGCCTTGCGGCGAGGAAGCAAAAACGGCGGCACCCCGTCTAAGTTGTCAGGGAAACCGGCTGCGGAGCCACCATGTTGAAAGCACATACCATCTCGACGGCATGGGCTCTTGTGCTGGTGTTCACGGCACTCGGTCGAGGGCAGCAGTCAGACGTCCCTTCTTCCGCTCCCGCGCTCCGGACGGAAACCACGAGGGTCATGGTGCCCGCTCTGGTTCGCGCCCACAATGGCGACCTGGTTTATACGCTTACGGCCGGCGACTTCAAGCTGACGGATGATGGCGTCGCCCAGCCCCTCACGCTGGAGCCCGAAACCGGCGGGGAGCCGCTCGCCCTGGTCGTCGTAGTTGAAATCGGCGGCGCGGGCGCGAGGCAGTTCCAAAAGTACGACACCATTGCCCCACCGCTTGCCCCCATGCTGGCCTCGATCGTAGGCAACGTGCCGCGCCAGGTGGCGGTGATCACCTTCGACAGTCATCCACAACTACTCCAGGAGTTCACGGGTAGCCTAGACGAAGCCGCCGACGCGCTCAGCAGCCTGAAGCCAGGATGCACACGCCAGCACCATTACACGGATTGCAGGGGCCCCAATCCTATACACGACAAGCCGCTCGGAGATAACGGCGCGGCCATTCTCGACAGCCTCGAGTACGCCGTCGCTCTGTTACGTTCCAAGCCGGCGGGCTTCCGTCGCACCATCCTGCTCGTCAGCGAGACCATCGACCGCGGGAGCGAAACGACCATTCCGCAGGCCGTTCGCGACATTACCGATACCAATGCCACCATCTACAGCATCGGCTATTCCACCGCGAAGTCGGAGGCCGCCCACTATGCCTATCGCCAATTGCCCACGCAACCGAGCGGTCGCACTCGGTTGGGCTGGCTCGACCTTGAAAATCACCATCCCAACCCGCCGCACGGGTGCATGGGTAAAGACACCGATCCGGACCCCGACGCGACCAAGAACCGCTGGGCGCAGGCCTACGATTGTTTGGCACAGCTCGCTCCGCCGCTCACCGTCGCCAAGATGGCCGCGATCGCAACGGTAGATGCACTGCAAACCAATGTGCCCGAGACGGTGGCGCACCTTACCGGCGGCGAGTATTTCGCCCTTGGCGACGAAAAGCACTTCGAGCACGACCTGGCGACCATCGCGAACCATCTGCCCAACCGGTACGTGCTAAGCTTTCATCCGCATTCTCCGCATCCCGGACCGCATACGCTGTCGATCACGTTGCCAGGTTTCGAAGGCCTCTCAGTTACGGCGCGCACTACGTACTGGGCCGAACCGGCGTCGCAGGATCTACAACCCTAGACCGATTCGCGATCTGGAACCTCGCGCGTCTCGGAGAATGGATACCCATGGACACAATCCATCAATCTGCACTTCCGTTCGTTGGCATGTCCTATGAGTTTGTCGGCGCCGATCATGGGTCCACCGCCATCTCGTTCTTTCTGGTGAATAGCGACCCTGGGCGCGGGACCCGCCTGCACAAGCATGACTACGACGAGGTGGTGTACGTGATCGAAGGGCGGTCAACATGGACGGTCGGGGAGACGGTGAGATATGCCAGTCCGGGTGACATCCTCATTGTGCGTGCGGGAGAGCCACACAAATTTGAGAATAGCGGGGACGGAGTTCTGCGCCAGATCGACATCCATCTCAATGGAAAGTTCGAGACGACCTGGCTCGAGGAGTGACAGCATTCTTCGGCACCTCCGCTATTTGGCGGGAATCGGCGCTGTCGCCCAGTCCCATTCCTCTTCCGCGCGATGCATCATGGGGATTCGATCCTCCTCGAGAATCCAGTTCTCCTTGATGAGTGAATCCAGCGCTTCAGAGTAACGGGTAAGGTACTCGTAGCGGTTCGGATAGCGCTCGGCAATCGAGGTTCGTGAGTCGTTCCGAGTTCTGCGTTCCTCCGCGTTCCGGGGAAAAGGAATGCAGGACGCTTCAAACGCCACGCGCTGATCGGGCGCCCCGATCGAGGGGTCGCGCAGGTTCCAACCAAGGTAAGTTGCAAGGGGAACGGTAATCTCAGGAAGCCGCACGCCGTCGCGCTCGTTGCCGTCGGCGTCCACCTGCGGTACCAGCACGGGGAAGGCGGCTCCCACCTTGGGCGGCTGTATTGTAAGGACCCGCCTCTCCTGCCAGCCAGGACCGAAGTCCAGGTGAAACGCTTCATCTGCCTCATGCGGTCTGCCCAGGCCGGGAATGGCGGGCTCCGCATACAGCTTCAACGGCACGAGGGTTCCATCCTTGAGATGGGGATAACGGCTCACGGGAGGAGCGGTTCCATTGCGCACCCAGGCATCCATGTTGCGGATCATAGCCCGCCAGAAATATCTGCTGGGCAGCGGTGATTGGGGAGCCTGGCCCAGGAGATCGCCTTCCCCTTTCTGCGGCGGGAAGGGCCCGCTGAAGTGCTGCAGACCGGTGAAGTGATAGATACGCACATTGGGCGAAATCGGCGCGTCCTGTTTGCCATCTGCTGTGACGTGAATCAAGGCGGCCGCTCTTCCCCAGTACTCAAATGAGGTGTTGGAGAAAAAGATCTTCGGCACAACGCGCTGCGCCGCCGCCTTGTCCAGAAGTCCGCCGATGGCTCCGCTCACGGGGTCTTTCTCGGAAAGGTCGGTGAAAGGAAAGATATCTGTCGGGAAAAACACCGAGGACGTTGGCTCCGCGTCGCGCGACGGTTGCGCGAAGCGATAGTTGAAGCTGCCGCGGCCGGCTCCGGCGACGTGCGCCAGCACGCCGTCCAGCGCAATCCGTCCCTCTTCGTCGGCATTGAAGCCCTCGTAGAGGAAGTCGCGGAGAAAGCGCCCATTCTGCGAGATTCCTTCCCCGTATACCCGCTCCGCTGGAATCGTCGCGTCCGGGGTGTGCTTTGCATAAGACGCGAAGTCGCGAATTGCGGCAAAACCTCCGCCCGCAACGACGGGATCCCGCACAACATACACGTATTCGTAGATCTTGCCCGGCTTGAATCCTCCGTCGAGATGAATGAAGCGATCGCTCGGTTCCATCCTGCCGTTCACTTGGTGCGCAAACTGCCATTGCCCCCGCGGAATCGTGGTGCGTTCCGCGTTCCGCGAGTCGCGCACGGTGAGAGTATTCCTGGGATCATTGGGCAATGCTACCGGATACTCGGAACCGCCGAGCTCCCCGAGGATCAGGTGCCCCAGCGGTATTTCGTCCATCGGCTTGGAAGGCATCAGGTCGCCGCGCAGCAGCCCTGTGATGGTCTGACCAGCTAATTTTGCGATAGGAGCATAGAGACGCAACGCATCGGGCCCTACTGTGTCCCACTGCCACCCGAGCGCGACGATGGTGTAGCCCGAACGCAATAGCCAGGCGTCCCCCGCATCTTTCTCGACCTTCCAATCGCCCCCGTCGACTAAGGTGAGAATCCGGCTGTGGCCCCGGTTCGGGACCTCCAGAATCATGGACCCATTTCCTTTATGGGTATCCACCGGACGGAGCGCGGCAAAGTCGGAGGAGAACTCCACCGCGCCGTTTTTAACGTTCACGGCGTTCGCGAGGTCCACAATCGCGCGGTTGTGCACATTCAATAAGGGCAACGAGAAGTACACACGTCCCACGATCCGCTCATAGGCGCCAGCATCCCCGAAACGCTTACCGCCCAGCACCGGGGTACGGGACTTCACTTCGACGCGGGTCACGCGCGCCGAAGCGGGCCACGCGAAAACGACCAGAACTGCCAGAATAACAACCCGAAGGAGTGGCATGCGGGGAGCATACCAGCCGAGGCGCCGGATCGGAGGCGGAAGTGAAGCCGGTCCGCAGTCAACGCGTACTCGGCGCTCGATAGATCAGGGAAGGAAGCTTAACTTGATGGTACTTTGATCGACGACAGCCTTGATTCCCGTCAGATCGCGAACAAGATAGTCCGCCTTGGAGAGATCCTGCGATTCGTGCGCGAACATGGTGGCAATTACCGTACAACCGGCGGCATGACCCGCCTGCACCCCCGACCCTGAATCCTCAAAGACGACGCAGTCTTGCGGCGAAAGGCCAAGGAGAGCAGCGCCGGCAAGGTAGGGCGCTGGATTCGGCTTGCCTTCCGACACGCTGTTCCCATTCACGAAGTGTCGGGGGATCGGTATACCGGCGGAGGCAAGCCGAACACGCGCCAGCCGATCGGTGGCGCTGGTAACAACCGTCCATTGGTCGGGAGGCAGCGAGGCAATCAGTTCCTGAACCCCGGGAAGCACTGCGATATCGGCAGTGTCGTCCACCTCGAACTGCTCCAGGATCTCGAGTTCTTCTTCACCATTCAGGTCGGGACGAAGCGCAGTCAGGCTCTCGATCGCCCGACGACCGTGAATTACGCTGATGGCGTGCGCGGGATCGACCCCACGCATTTGCGACCAGCGGGTCCAGCTTCTCTCGACTGATCCGAGGGACGAGATGAGAATGCCATCCATGTCAAAGAGAACGCCTTGGCAGGTGACGGTGACCGGGGAAGATGCCATGCCCCTATTCTAGCGATCGCAGCAATCCAGGTCGCGCCAGGGTACGGCGCGTCACTGGGTCTTCGGCGCTGCAGACTTGGGCTGGCCGAAGGTGAGGCGAGCGGGGATTCCGAAGCTGACTTGCGCGTCAACTGTCGATCTGCGGGCCCCGCGCCTGATCTCGGCGGTGGTCAGCTTGAGGACGCCGTCGGCGATGGTAGCTTTGCCGTTGAACTGATCGAAGTGCGAGAGCGAAACCGGGAGAGACTCGTCTGTCGAGCTCATCAACCCGCCTTGACTCCACACAAAATGCAGGTCGCCGTTCGCCGAAGCGGTCAGATCGTCTTCCGTATAACCTGAGAGTTGAAGCGAACCAGCGCCGTCGATGAGCCCGCCGGTCGCCTTCAATGCCATCAGCTCGAAGACCTGGGCGGGGTCGAGTTTGGCAAAACTCCCCATCACTGCGTACGTCGGCTTGGTGCCAGGTGTCACGACAGCGGTCGCATGCAGCGTCCCACCTAGCACGGCGGCGTCGAAGGAGGTGATCTGGACACCCGCGTGTCGCACCTCAACTGAGCCGAGTACCTGGCCAAAGGTGAACGGCCCCAGCACCAGCGTGCGCGACTGCACGGTGCAATCCGCAACTGGCCAGTTGGGTGCCGTCGCCGGAGCGAGTTTGGCAATCAGAGTCGAGAGAAGGGTGCCCGGCTGGCGAGCACCCAGAATCGCGGATTGCACCGCGGCGGCATCCAAATCTTCGAACCGCAAGGAAAGGTGCGGCACGCATGGATCCGACGGGGCGCAGAGGGGTGGGAGTTCCATTGCCGCGGTTCCTTCCACCGGCCCGTACGAGAAGGAAACCGGATCCCAGTGGAGCTGGCCATTCGCAAAGCGGAGGGTCGCTGCACGAAGCTGCACCGGGAGCGCCAGGTAGCTGGGCCGCCAGATGGCATTCCGAAAGGCAATTGCCCCCGTCATCGTCCCTTCGTCCGCGGGAGTGCCGGCGGGAACCAGAGCTGGAGGGGCATCTGGCCCGAGCGGAAGATTCGAGATCACCGGCAGCCAGGGTCCTTCGGCGGCAAGATCAAGCGTCGCGGGATCTCCGGCAATTTGATTCAAGCTCTCCGCCTGAGGAATTCCGGCCACATGCACGAGTTCGCGTAATCTCGCCAGGGATGCGGAGCCCCGCACGCCCAGTTGGAAGCGGTGGAGAGACATCCGTGCAGTGAAAGAAAGCGGACCGGGTCCCCCTGCCGGGAGCGCCACAGTCGTCGTGACGGCGGGCGGCATGCCCGGAACAGCAAGTGCGGGATCGATGGAGATCCGGGCCACTTGCAGAGGAGTGGTCAGCGTATCACCGGAAAGCCGCAGCCCCTCGAGAGTGAAACCGCCGGAGAGCGGACCAGGAGGCGGGCGCGGCGGACCTGCTGGGCGCCGTCCACGAATGCGCCGAGAGGGCGTCGGTGGCTGCTGCGTGACCTTTGCCGGGTCGTACACCATCTTGCCGCTCACCGCACCTTCTGCTTGAAGCCCAGGCGCCACATGGGTTCGCAGAGTGCGAAGCGCGTCGAGCCCGGCTTGCGCGGGAACGCGATTCAACTCAAGGCTCAGCCGAGGAGGGTGTCCCGCGCCGGGTACATCACCGGTCAGGCGGGCGCGACCCTCACCGATCGGAGATTCGCAAAGCAGACCCTCGACGGCGCGGTCGGTTGAGCGAAAGCCGAAGCTGCAGGAGGCGTCGAAATCAAGCGGCGCAACAGGAGCGAATTCTGCGCGGTGGATTCCGGTGGCGCGAAGCCGTGATTTCACCTGGGCAGCAGCAGGCGTTCCATCCAGGTGGAACTCCCCGCGGAGGTCTCCCCGCCAGCCCTCGTCGGACCCCAGAAGCAAGCGGCTGAGTTGGCCCACCTGTGCGTCGTTCCACTGCAGATCGACGTGCAGCGGCATCTGATCAAGGTCCGGAGCAGAATGCAGCGTTCCTTCTGCGCGAACGATGCCAGTATCCCCCAGGTCCAGCACCACGTCAGTACGTGCCGGCTGCGCCTTGAGGCGCACGTGCCACACCCCTTCATCTTGCCAGAGTGACGCATCTGCGCTGACCAACGAGTAGGGCAGCTTCTCCGCGCCATTTTTGATATTGATCCGGGAGTTTGTCGCCTCCATGTAGGGATACGCTGAGGAGCGGCCGGTTTCCCGTGTGGGGCCGGACAAGGACGCAGCAGTGCGAAAGAGAGGATCGAGGTTCCACTTCCCTGCCGCCGAGTGAACCAGGTTAAGGCTGGCTTCGTCGACACTGATACGGCTGAGTTGAACCTGCCCGCGCCAAAGTGACGCGAGCCGAATGGCGGCGGTCACTGTATTGGCGTGCAGCACCGGTTCCGCACCGTACGCGGGGTCTTCGTCCACCGTAAGATCGGTGATTACGAAACCTGGCCGCGGCAGGATGCGCAGTTCCACTGAGGAGAGACGGACGGGCCGATGCAAAGCGGCTGAGACCAGCCCGGTGATGCGGCTCTTGTAGCGCGCAATGCTCACGAACGGCGGAAGGAACACCAACCCAAGAAGAATGAGCAATGCCGAGAGCGCCAGCCAGACTCGAATGTGCCGTCTGCGCGGAACTTGCTGGTCTGTGGTCATGGCAAGGGCAAAGAAAAACCAGGGGCCATCGAACTGTCAAAGCAGGTGAAGAGAGTCAGGAACACCTCCAGACTCAATGAATCAACTTGAGAGTGCGCGACCAGCGAGTATCGGTGAAGAAGTGAAGGACCACGTGACTCAACCAGGCGATCTTGCTGCCGATTCCCGGCTTCTCGTACTCGTTCTCCGGGGTCTTGAACGACCAGTAATTGAAGAGCGGCCGGCCCACGATGTTCTCACGGGGTACGAATCCCCAGTATCGCGAATCGAGGCTATCGTGCCGGTGGTCGCCCATCATGAAGTACTTGCCCGGAGGAACGACGAGTTCTCCGTTCTGAATGTCCCGCGATGATTCCACCGCCCACTCGGGCGTGGCACTGGGATTCTCCGCGGGCGGAATCGAGGGAAACTCATCGAGAAAGATCTGCTCGGTTGGGCTCATCGCCGGGCTCTCCAGGGCAGTGGAAGCCAGCGGCTGCGCTTGCCCATTCACATATACCACTCCGTTGTGGAGATGCAGGTGGTCGCCCGGAACCCCGATGAGCCGCTTCACAAGATAGAGATACTGCGGCTCGCCATTGACCTCATCAGCGACGGGCTTGATGAATACCACCACATCGCCGCGGCGAGGCTCGCGATAGTGTTCCAAGGGCATCCAGGAAGCAGGCGGCGCCAGAGTGATGCGATCCACCAGCAGGTGATCGCCTACCAGCAGGGTATTCTCCATGGAACCGGAGGGGATAACGAAGTTCTGGCCCAAAAATGTCAGAATGAACAGGCCAACCACCAGGACGGAACAGATGGAGGCCACCGCCTCAAACGGAGTCTCCTCCACCTTCTTGCTTTCGGTTTCCGCGGGTGCCTCCGGAGCCGTCGAAGTCTTTTTTGTCATCCTGTCGCTCATCGTTCCCTGAATCAAAGACCCTGCCCCCGAGCGTCAGAATGCTTCCTGATCCGGTGCGCCCCTGTCCTTGACCTTCTCGGCACGATCAACGGGTCGTGCCCTCAAAACCTCGGGTGACCTAGGCCGCCCGCGTGTGGATTACGTGCGGGCCAACCCGGCTTGCGGAGGGATTCGTTCAATGCACGATCTGGAAGATGCGCCTCCAACGTGCGAATCCGGCCAGCCTGGCTGAGAGTTCCCTGTCGTGCTTGAGTCTATCATCTGCTGCCTGTTGCACATCGGTGGTCGATGGGCGAGTCAGGGAGAAGTAGATCACAAGAGGGCGGGCAACGATGGCCTGCCGCGGCACCAGGCCCCAGAAGCGGGAATCGCTGGAATGGTTCCGGTTATCGCCGAGCATGAAATAGTGGCCCGCCGGAACCACAAGTTCCCCGTTTTGAATCAACTTCTGCATCTGACGCCACCAATCCGGATTGATATTCGGATCCGTGTAGACGGTAGCGGGAAAATTGTCACGAAAGGGATTGGCGGCAGCCGGCTCAAATGCGGCATACGGCTCGTTGAGCGCGACTCCGTTCACCGTCACGCGCCCGTCTTCAATCCGGATGTGGTCGCCGGGAACACCTACAACACGCTTCACCAGCAAAGGTGGATCGGGATGGTGAAAAACCACGATGTCGCCGCGCTGCACATCGCGATACGGCAGAATCAGGCGACTCAAACTGTTGGGGCCGCCGTCCGGAGCAAAGATCTGCTTGTTCACGAGCAGGAAATCGCCCACGAGCAGAGTGTGTTCCATACTCTCGGAGGGAATCAGGAAGGGCTGTAGAACGAACGTCAGCAGAAAGAGCGCGATAACAACTGTACGCAGGAGCGAAGCGAACGCCTCGGGAACCGTGGGAAGGTGCAGACGGAGGAGCGATATCTGGCTGGGCGTCGGTGCAGCAACCTGAGTGGGGGTGCTCATTCTGCTGTAGCCTCCTCGGGCACAATTCGCCCGGCGGCGCGCGCTCCCCTCCCCGCGGTCTGAGCGTGCGTCAGCCTGGCGAGAGCGCGTCGCGCAGCGTCCTGTTCCGCATTTTTCTTCGTACTTCCAAGCCCTCGTGCGAGCGGCTTTCCGGGTTCCCCTTCGGCCGGTTTCAGCCGAACCTCGACCAGAAACCGTTTGCGATGGTCGGGGCCGCTCTCGCTCTTTACTTTGTACACCGGCGTTCCTGCGCGGGTAGCCTGCAAATGTTCCTGGAGAGCCGATTTGAAGTTTCCAAGCGCCGCCCCCGAGTGCAGTTCGCGAGCCAGTTGTTCGGCAGTTTCGCCCAGAACCCGGGTTCGTACCAGAGTGCGCGCCGGTTCCAGCCCCCCATCCAGGAAAATGGCGCCGATAACCGCCTCCATCGCATTGGAAAGTACCGTGTTCTTGCGCCGAAGTCCGCTCCGGTCCTCCCCCCGGCTGAGACGAAGATGCCTTCCCAACTCAAGAGAAGCCGCCACTTCTGCCATATGCTGCCGGCTCACCAACTGGGCCCGCACGCGGGTCAACTCGCCTTCCCGCCAATCCTCATGAAGCAAGAACATCGACTCCGCGACCACCAGGCCGAGAACGGCGTCTCCCAGAAATTCGAGGCGCTCGTTGTTCTCCGCCGTTTCTTCGCCCCCCTGCAGCCGCTCGTTGGCTAGAGAACGATGCGTCAGGGCCCGGATCAGCAAATCGGGATTGCCGAAGGAGTAGCCCAGGGCCGTTTCGAGTTCTTGTAGAGATGTTTCCATTGCTGATTGGTCGGTGCGGAAGCCCGGTAGTTCGCGCCTGGTTGAGGGAAGCCGCAGTGGTTAGACGCAGGATTCGGATACAAGGGCTCCCATTTCAACTTACTGCGGTTTCGGCCCGTTCTGAGCCGGGCCCGCCCCGGGCTTCGCGGGAGTGGCCTTTGGCGATTCCTCGGCGTCATCTTCCTCACAGCTGTGCCCTTTCACTGCATAGGCGGCCTTCACTCCCCGCTCGGCGGCAAGGCGGGTGTCCTGTTGTCCGTCTCGGTTTTCGAGCGCGGCTTTGTATTCGGAGACAGCCTCTTCGCGCTTGCAGTCGAGGTCCAGCATGCGCCCTAGGTAGATATGGGACCATGCGATGAGGCGAGGCTCCTTGCTGTCAGCCAGCGCCTTCTGGAAGCGATTCACCGCCTCCCCCGGATGCCCCGTCGCGATGGCGACACGGGCCAGGATAAAGTTCGCGCGCGCTCCATCAGCAACGGACTGCAGGCTGCTGTCGCTGGTTTTCGCCAGGAACTGATGGGCCAGAGTTCCAGCACCGTTTACATCGCCCGCCTGGAGCTTGGATTCCGCCAGATCCAGCCCCTCCAGCTTCCGCGGCGCATTGCTCCGCGTGAGTACGTCGGTATCGGCCTGCTTGTCGAATTCGATCTGGCGCGCCCGATGCACCTGCTGGTCGATATCCATCGAGTAGACCATCTGCCCCATGGTGTCCTTCAGGCTGGCCGGATCCCTCTCAAACTGAATCATCTGCTCGTAGAAGTACTGCGTCAGAACGAATCCCTGCGCCATATCGTGATGCACCGCCGACTGCCGCACAGCCTCCTGCTTCTGCTGCACCACCTGGCGCTCGTGCTCGTACTTGGGAAGTTCTGACCGTTCCGTACCTGCCGGAATCTTATAGTCGGAGATCCCCGTGTTCATGGTGCGCGCTTCCACGGCCTTGATGAGGCACTCCACGGTGAGAGCCACGGTATCTGTACGATACCGGAACTCGAGGGGAGCTTCCCGGATCTCCTTCAGGATCGGCTGTTCGCGATCAATGGCGTTGGCGCGAGAAAACAGCAGAGGCTCGATGAGGTAATGAAGATACGTGTGGCGCACATCGTCGATACGGATATGCCCATTGGTCGGCGAAACCACAACCACGTAATCAGTCCCGTAGATGCGCGCATTCACGATGCGCGGCGAAAGCATCGGCTCCATGACCACAACGAACCGCCGGCCGTTGTAACTGTCAAAGGGCATGCGCAGATAGAGATTCGTAGCCTGGATGCTCTGGTAAATCTGATCGTGAACCTTTGCCAGTTCTTCATCGTATGTGTGGCGAACCGACAACCAGATACCGTGCAAATCGACCGCCTCTGCGAACTGCCGCAGTAACGGAACAATCTCCGCCACCTGAGTCGAGTCTGGCGGCATCTCCGTTAACTCGGCCGAGAGTTCGAGTTCCGGCGGCGCCGTGAGATAGAGCGCCAGCGAGATGTATTGCGCGATGTCGCGCTGGCCTCCCGTCATTCGGTGCTGCGCAATGAAAACGCATAACTTGTCGCGCGCTGCACGGGCATCCTCCCTGCGCGATAATGCCTGATTGATCTCCTCCCGAACCTTGGTTCGCACCGGCGAACTCTCGTCGAGGCCCTCGTCATAGTCGCACGCATTCAGCGCGGCGGACATCAGGAAGACTGGTTCCACGGGCACCAGCGAAATTGTCGGACCTCCAGGGTCCACGAGCGATGGAGCCTTCTCCTGAAGGTGGGTAACTGCGGACGAGGACGAATCGCTCTGCGGATTGCTGCTCGACTGTGCCAGCGCTGCGACCGCCGAAACTCCGCAGGCGAGCGACAGGGCCGCCAGAGCGGAGATGGCGAGGACGGAAGGAAAACGAAAAGACATGTCGTGGAGCCCTGCCTGAAGTCTATCCAAAGCAAAGCAAAGAGTATAGACGCAGGCCGGGCGCACAGGTATGCGTTCGCGCCGGATTATCAACAGGCGCCCGGCCGGTTCTGGGACCTTCCTAACGTCCGTATTCCCTAGAGACGATTGGGGATCTTTCCTGATTGAGGGAAGGAAAGAAGATCACTTGCAGGCATGGAAGCGGTCTCCCGGCTACGCCGTTGAGGAGATCCCACAAAGGTGCACATCGACCCGGCCGAGCCACCTCAACTGCGCAACTTTGGCTCGATTGACCAGCGTTCGACGTCGTTATCCCCGAACGGATACCCCGGAGAACGACACAATCGCCAGTCCCCGGACTGGTTGTCCGAAGTACTTTGCCGGCTCGAACCTTTCCTCGAGCAGCAGGTTCTCGATCTGAGCCCGCGTGGCTGCATCACTGGGACCGGAGACGATGCGGAAATCGTAGACCTGCCCGGAGCGATTCACGTAAGCTTCCACGACCACCGGCCCGGGAAGATTCGCCATGTCGTTGTCGCCACCGCCGTCCAGCGAATACAGGAGCCGCGGCGCAGTGGCATTGCCGAGCGGTTCGTCGCCGGCGTGCGCCGCCTGGGGCTGGGCCACAATCCCCACCAGCACCACAACCGTACCCAGAAGCAAGACTGCCGAGGCGAAGCCGGCAGCGGCCTGCAGAAGAAAAGGTCCAACCGTGTTCTGCCAAGCCACCTGCCAATTGTGAAAGGGCCTCCTGCTCCTTCGGGCACGCTCCTGGCTGACCGCCACCCGAATGCGCAAGAGAAGGTCTTTCGGTTCGGGAACAGGGCCCAGCCTCGCGAGCGAGGCCTGTGCGCTTCTCAAACCGCGCCACTCCGCCGCACATCTTGTGCACGCATCAAGATGAGCTGCGATCTTCTGCATCTCCACACCTGTCAGCCGGCCGTCGAGATACTCTGAGAACTTGACCCGCATGCTTCCACAGCCGTTCATCTCGCCTCCACGTCCAGGGGCAACGGAAGAGAGGGCTTGCGGGAGGGTGAGAATTCGCCCCGATCACCTTCGCGGCGATCCGAGCAAAACTCCGGGTTCAGGTAGGCCTTGAGAAACGCTCTTCCGCGCACCAGCCGCGACTTGACCGTCCCCAGGTTCACTCCCTGCATCTCTGCCACTTCCTCGTAGACAAAGCCCTCTATGTCGCGCAGGATCAGAGTCGTCCGGTACGGTTCCGGCACTTTGGCCAGCGCGGCTTCCACGTGGGCGCGATTTTCCGCGTGCACGGCCGCGTCGTACGGCGATTCCGAGGGATCGACCAGCATCTCCTTCAGCCGAATCGGAGAGGAGCACTCGTTATCCGTAATCTCCTGTTCGATCGGCACTTCCTGCTGTTTGTGGCGCATCCACCAGCGACGCTGATTGGAGGCCTCACGCAACGCGATCCGGTAAATCCAGGTGCGCAGAGAAGAATCCCCGTGAAAGCTGCCGACGCCCCGGAAGATCTTCACGAAGACCTCCTGGGTGAGATCGGCCGCATCCGCGCGGTTCTGCACCGTTCGCGCGAGGAGCGAGTAGATGGGTTGGTGGTAGCGCGCGATCAGCCATGCAAACGCTTCCTCCGAACCAGCACGCAACTCAGCGATGAGTGCGGCTTCTTCGGATTGAATCGTCAGCGCGCCGGCGATATTGCCCATGGTGAGGTCCGCCTGCAAACCAGTGTCCTCCCACCTTACCGCAAATCGGGCTCGTTTGGCACCCGGCCAGGTTAACCGGTGCCTGCGCGGCCCTGTACGACATCGCCCTCGCGGTATAACCCCGCTTGGAGCGACCCCGGCCCCATGGGGCACCGGGTGAGTGGGAACCTCTGGCCGTTTCTCCAAAAGAGTTCCACCACTAATCTCTTAGACACCGGAGCCCCCCTCCAGTGTTCCCGGTCACGGCAGATCGGCCGCAACCGGAAAATCTCAGATTGTGAACGAGATCGTCGGATCAACGATCGATCCCGAGTCCGGGCCCCAGCCTACGTTCCCAGGCACCCAAAGTCGCTCTCGACTGCGAAATTCACGGGGTGCGCCCCTCGAGAGGTAGTTTGACGAATCGGCCTGCAACGGCGACAATGAGTAAGTTGCATCCCTGCGACGAGTGGGCCTGTGGCGCAGCTGGGAGCGCGCTTCCATGGCATGGAAGAGGTCATCGGTTCGATCCCGATCAGGTCCACCAAATATCTCGATAACCCATCCGATCGTCTTCCCTGCACAACCGCATCTCGTCGCCCGGGCTGATCTGTCTCGGCGCTTTCCAGAACCTTGAATCTGCCCCTTCCCCAAGCCCCGGATTGTTGTTCATTGTAGGCAACCTGAACCCCCAGAATTACCGTCCCACTAAAATAGTCGGATTTTTACGGGGACGTCGGTTCGACAATTTTGCCTCCGGGGAACTTTTACTCTCAATGTCTAAATTGAAGCCGTCGGTGCGCACTGCCGAGGAACTTGAGGCCTTGGCACCGGATCCACTTGCCCATTTGGCGGCGATTGTCGATACCTGCGAAGACCCCATCATCTCTAAGCGGCTCGATGGCACCATTATCAGTTGGAACGCCGCGGCCGCGCGCGTCTTTGGATACCGGGAAGAAGAGATCATCGGCCGGTCCATCCTGACCCTCATCCCCCCGGATTTGCACCACGAAGAGGACGAGATCCTTCGCCGTCTGCGATCGGGCCAGCGCATTTCCCACTTCGAAACCACACGGGTTCGGAAAAACGGGGAGAGATTTCCCATCTCGGTCACAATCTCTCCCATCCGGGATGCGAATGGCCGCATCGTCGCAGCCTCCAAGGTCGCGCGCGACATCTCGGAAAAGATAAGGAACCAGGAAAGCCGCGCCCGCCTCGCGGCCATCGTCGATTCAGCGGACGACGCGATCGTAGGGAAGACACTTGACGGTATCGTGACCAGCTGGAACGAAGGGGCCCGGAAGATGTTCGGGTACACCGCTGAAGAGATGATCGGAGGATCCATTCTGCGGATCATTCCTCCAGCGCTTCACTATGAGGAAGACGAGATCCTCCGCAACGTCCGCGCCGGAAAGCGCATTGAGCACTACGAGACGACCAGGCAAAAAAAGAGTGGCGAGACCTTCGAGGTCTCCGTGACCATCTCTCCCATCCGCGACGAGATGGGCACAGTAATCGGGGTTTCAAAAATTGCGCGGGATATCTCCGATAAAAAGCAAGTCGAGCGCCTGGTGCTGCAAGCCGAAAAATTGGCGGCCACGGGGCGCATGGCGGCTGCGATTGCCCACGAGATCAATAATCCGCTCGAGTCCCTGATGAACGTGATTTACCTGGCCCGGACCCAATCAGTTCCCGAATCCAAGGTCCAGCAGCTGCTCCTCGTTGCGGAAGGAGAACTCGAGCGCGTAGCCCATATCGCGCGGCAGACCTTGGGCTACTACAAGGACACGGGCGCGCCCACTGAGATCCACCTGCACGACCTGATTGGAACCATCCTCACCGTATACAACTCCAAAATGCTCTCCATGGGCATCGCTGTCGATACCAGTTACAACGACCTGCAAAAAATCGTGGTAAGCAAGGGAGAATTGCTGCAGGTCTTCTCGAACGTGATCGCGAACGCCATCGACGCGATGCCCGGCGGAGGCGTGCTGGAGATCAACTCGCGCAAGATCACGAGCGCGTCCGGAGATGGTATCCAGGTGACAGTCCAGGACAACGGAGTGGGCATTGCGCGAGAGAATCTCCCCAAGGTCTTCGAGCCCTTTTTCACCACCAAGGGAGACCTGGGCACCGGAATTGGCCTATGGGTGGCGAAACAGCTGGTGGAACGCCGCGGTGGTCAGATTGCGATCTCGAGCAGCACAACCCAGGGAAGTTCCGGCACAACGGTCACTGTGTTCATCCCGTTCGCCACAAATAGCTCCCCGGCTGCCGCTGCGGAGTACCAACACGCTTGAGGATCGATAGCCGAACAATGCTGCAGCCGGATGCGGGTCTTCTTCGCATGATCGCCGATCATCTCCAGAGCCAGAAGGAGCCCGTCGAAGGCCCGTCGGGCGATTCGGGTACCCAGCCCGACCTCCCACGCGTCCTCGTCGTGGATGACCAGAGACTCATCGCCGATACTCTGGCCGAGATCCTTCGCAACGAGGGCTTCGACTCTGCGGCGGCCTACGACGGCTGGGCCGCACTGGACGCGGCTCAGAGGTTCCGCCCTCACTGGCTCATCTCCGACGTGCTGATGCCCCGCATGAACGGCGTCGAACTCGCCATCACCATTCGTCAGAAATACCCGGAAACTGCGATTCTCCTCTTCTCCGGGCAGGCGGGCATCTCCGAGATCCTTCAGGATGGGCAGCGGCGCGGATACCAGTTCGA
The DNA here is from genome assembly GCA_008682415.1 of Acidobacteria bacterium AB60. Classification (GTDB taxonomy): domain Bacteria; phylum Acidobacteriota; class Terriglobia; order Terriglobales; family Acidobacteriaceae; genus Telmatobacter. The sequence continues at coordinate 303,878 of VANK01000004.1, forward strand.
GCTGATCGCCAAGCCGGTACATCCAACCAACTTGATCGCGCGGCTCAAGCAGGGCTAGGCCTGCTCCCTTCCATCCCGGTCGCCGCTTTTGTTTGCCGCAAATCTCGCCTCCCGGCGACCGCGTCAATCCCGCTCACCGGAACGATCTCTGTCCTCTGTGGTTTCGATCACAGATGCGGCTGTGATAGACCGTTTACAAGAGACATTCGCAGGAAAGAGGACGTTCGTCAGCCGCATTGGTCAATCTCGAACGACACGACATCCGCGGTATTCGTCCCAAAACATCGAGAAAGAGAAAGCGATGAAGACAGTGTTGATGGCAGACCCGGTGCGCTTCCCGCGAATGACCAGCCAGGAGGTCCGCGACGCTTTCCTGATCCAGCAGCTCCATCGGCATGGGGAGCTGCACATGGCGTATGTGGATCTGGACCGTGCCGTGATCGGCATTGCGGCGCCCGCGGAATCGCCCATCACATTGCCGTCCAGCCCCGAGCTCCGTGCCGAGTACTTCACCCAGCGCCGGGAACTCGGCATACTTAACGTCGGCGGCCCCGCCACCGTTCACATAGGGGACTCCTCCTACCGGCTGGAAAACCTGGATGTGCTCTACATCGGCCGCGGAAATCCTGAGATCCGGTTTGAGTCCGGCCCCCAACAGGCGCCGCCTCTTCTCTATCTCCTGAGCTATCCCGCCCATACCGAATATCCGGTCGCCCTCATACGCCAGGCAGACGCCCAGCCCATGGAAACAGGAAGTCCCAAGACCTGCAACCACCGCACCATTTACAAATACATCCACAGCAGCGGCGCCAAGAGCTGCCAACTGGTGATGGGCGTAACTCACCTCCACGAGGGCAGTTCCTGGAACACCATGCCCGCGCACACGCATATGCGCCGGTCAGAGATCTACTTCTACTTCGACGTCGCGCAAGACGCACGCGTCTTTCACCTCATGGGGCCGCCCCAGGAGACACGGCACATCGTTCTCAACAATGCGGAATGCGTGGTCTCGCCGGGGTGGTCCATACACGCAGGTGTGGGCACACAGGCCTACAAGTTTTGTTGGGGTATGGGCGGCGAGAATCAGGACTACGCGGATATGGACCCGGTCCCCATCGATACCATGCGCTGATCGGACCGGCAAGCCCTCCCTACCGGCCGGCGGAAGAACGAATCAGCAGTTTTGCGTCTTGCGTCGCGAATCCCGAGGAAATCTCCTGGCAGCACCGGATGAGATGCTCGGCGATCACCGGTACGCAATGCGCTGTCAGCCGCGACGCCGGCCCGGAGACGCTGACCGCGGCAATCGCGCGCTTCCCCTCATCGAACACCGGAGCACCCACGCAGCGGGTTCCCAGCTCCATCTCTTCGTCATCCACCGAAAATCCTCGGCGGCGCACTCGAGCCAGTGCGCTCAGCAGCTCCTCCGGCGAGGTGAGGGTCTTTGGTGTATACGAAACGAACGAAACGGCAGCGACCGTTCGTGCAATCTCCTCAGGATGCAGAAATGCGAGGATCGCCTTTCCCAGCGAGGTGCTGTACACGGGGTTCGAGGTGCCCGTGCGCGAACTGATACAGACGTGCCGGTTGATGGGTTCGATCTTGTCGATATACACCACCCGCGTCTTGTGCAGCACGCCCAGGTGCACCGTGTGCCCCACGCGCAGGGCCAGCTTGCGAAGGTAGGGGTGAACCCGGGCGCGCAAATCAATTTGCTCAACGGCCCGGTTTCCCATGTCATAGAGCTTCAAACCCAGGCGATAGCGATGCGCCGGAGCGCGCTCAATCAACCCCGTTCGCTCCAAAGCCATCAACGCCCGATGCGCCGTGCTCTTGCGAAGCGACATCTGCCGGCAGATCTCCGCCAGGCTCAAGGAATTATCGCTTTCTCCCAGCAGGTCGAGAATGGCCACAACGCGATCCAGCCCTTCCAGCTTGTAGGGTCCGCCGTTGGCCTCGCCTGTATCCCGATCCGTGCCCCATTCCGTCCCCGAATGATTCGTACGCGAGATCGCCAACAGGTTCTGCGGACGGCTCGCCACCTTCGAGAAAGAACTCCGTGCAGTACTTGCCATTGGGTTCTTCATCCTTGTTTCCCATCTTCAAGAAGTCATTTCACTTGCCCGAGAGCTGCGCAAGCTCCGATCCTGCCAGCAAAAACGCGCCGACCCCATACACATAGCTCGAGGACGGCTTGAACTTGCCAGGCTCCGCTCCAATCGGTTGAATCGACCCCAGCCGCCCACTCCCGTACACATGCTGCAACATCCCGGCCCACGCTCTCTGCACCACGGGTAAGTACTTGCCCCGCTCCAAAAACCCATGGTTGATTCCCCAAGTCAATCCGTAGGTGAAAAAAGCCGTGCCCGAGATCTCCGGATTCGGATAATCCTCCGGATCCAGCAAGCTCGCCCGCCATACTCCGTCCGGCGGCTGCAGAGCCGCCACCCGTTCTGCAATCTCGCGATACTGCGCCACGAACTTCTCGCGATCTGCATAGTCTTTGGGCATTCTCTCCAACACCATCGCCAATCCTGCCAGAACCCACCCATTGCCGCGCGACCAGAAGACCTTCTTCCCGTTCGCCTCATGCTGATTCAGATAGCGGTCATCCCGGTAATACAAATGCTCCGCAGAATCATAAAGCGCGCCGGAGGTGATCCACCACTCCCGGTCCATGAAGTTCAGATACTTCGGGTCGTGCGTCGCGATCGTCAGCTGGGCCAGCACCTTGGGCGCCATGTACAGCGCATCGCACCACCACCAGAGGTTCTTCTGCGGATCATCCGTGCGCGCCACAAGCTGATCCATCTCCGCGCGCGTGGGATCAATCCTCTCTGGCTTGGCGTCTTCCGCATACAACGTGAGATAGCTCAGACCGACCGCCTGATCATCCGCATGTTCCGGACGCGGCCCCAGCTTCCACTGATTCGCCTCCGCTACGCGAAGAACCTGGTCGTGATATCTGCGGTCCCCCGTCGTCTGCGATGCCGCCAATAGGCCATCATAGAGAGCCGCAAACGTCCAATCAATGTTGTAGCGGCCCTCCGACTCCTTCACCTGCCAGTCCGCCACCATCTTCATGGCCTTCTGAATGGCTGCGCGCTTCAACTTCGGCGAAAGCCCCTTCGCAAGTGGGCCAGGATCATCCGGCTGATCGCCCGCCGCCCGGCGCTCCGCCTCGGCTGCGTTCGGCGCGCTTACGCCGTTCTGCGCCGCCACAGCGGAAGTGGCCACGCAGGTCCATCCCAGAAAAAAACACGTGAAGAATCCCTTGATCATCAACTTGTCCAGTGTACGTCCGGTCCCAATCATTCGTGGGGATACTCTTCTTCCTGTCTCACAACGCGCGAACGGCCTGCTCCTTCTGCAAGCTTGTGTGAAGGAGAGGCCGCCCTTGCAAACCAAAGGCTCAGAATGTCAAACGAGCCCCCACCTGGATAAGCCTCGGACTGGCGGCAGAACTGATCTTGCCGTCATTCCCCGAGGAAAGGTTCGCCGTCGGGTTATTCAAGCTCACAAAGTTGAACACATTGGTCGCCTCGCCCCGCAGCTGGAACATCCAGCGTTCTCCGAAGTGAAAGTCCCGCAGCAGCCCCAGGTCAATGTCCCGATACCCGGGCCCGCGCAGATAATCCCGCGGAGCATTGCCATCCGCGCCTCCCGGTCCGATACCTCCCGGTTCTCCCGGACCATTCGGCGTGAACGCCGCCGTATTGAACCACGCCGACGCAACCGCGGAACGGCTCCGGTGAGGATCGAGAAACGGGCTCACTCCCTGAACCAGGTCAGGCCGATTGGCATTTGCGCTGTCGAAGTTCCGGTTCGCGCCCGTACTCATCGAGAACGGCGCCCCACTCTGCAGCGAGACGATCGGCGAGACCGTCCAGCCGTTGGCTACCTCCTTCGCAATGAGGTTCGTGCCCCTGTAGTAGTTCAGGGTCCACATACCGGAGATGCTTGCCACATGCCGCCGATCATTGTCCGTCGGCCCCCGCTCCTCCCACAGATTGTCAAAGTCCTGCGCCGTCGCCTGCCCGATGGCTGACTCATTCACGCTCTGGAAAGAATGGCTCAGGACATAAAACCCCGCCAGCATCAGGTTATGCGCCAGCGGCCGCGTGGCCGAGATCTGCAGCGAATGATACGAGGCCGTCTCGTTCGACTCGGCGTACGTCACCTGCCCGAGCGTGTGATTGTTGTTGTACGGCCGGCGTGCATCGATGCTCGCCTGCGAGGTGCTCGCTCCCGGCGCGTACGGCGCGTAATTCTTGTCTATCATGAACGGCAGATGATGCGATAACGTGCTCACATACGCAATCGTCGTGCTTACGTTGTGCGGCAACTGCCGCTGAACCGAAGTGTTGATCTGGTACACCAGCGGCCACTGGTAATCCTTCGCGATGGTCTCGATGCTCGCATCCGTCAGGAACCTCGGGCTCGCCGGATTGTACGTGTACGGAAACGGGTCGCCATTCGGAAATGAAGATTTGTTCCCATAGACATTGGTGAATGATGTAATGGAATTGAACGTCTGCCGGATCGCAAACGGCTGCGCGTTGGCCGGCTGGTTCCACTCGTTGCCGCTGACGCTGCCGTAGAAAACGCCCCCCGCCGCGCGGATCGCCGTCTTGCCATCGCCAAACGGATCCCACGCAATGCCCACGCGGGGCGACACATGATGCCAGCGCGTATCGGCAATCCCCCGCGGCACCCCCGGATCCCCCGGAAACAGCATGCCTCGCGGCGCCGACGGAACCTTCACCGACTGAGCACCAGGCACAAACGTCGCCGTCAGGTTGCTGCTCTCCACCGGCGAGAGCTGCAGATCGTAGCGAATCCCGAGATTGAGCGTGAGCCGCGGCGTCAGCCGGTAATTGTCCTGAAGGAAAGCGGCAAAATACCAGCCGCTCATCAGCGAGTGATACGGCGTGTCCTGCTCCATGGTGCTCACCTGGCCTGTCACAAAATCCGCAAGCGCGTTCCCGGTCGAGGTCGGAGCCGACGACGAAAAGTTGAAGACCCCAAAGTTATACAGATTGCCGATGATTGCGTCCTTCTCCAGCGATCCCTCTCCACCGTAGTTCAGCGTGTGCTTCCCCTTGGTCATGCTCACCATATCTCGAAGGGAGAGGAACGTCGTATTGCTCACGGGCCCTGCCAGCGCGCCGCCCGCATTGAAGTACCCGGAGACCGCCAGCTGCGGAAGCGTCTTGGGTCCCTGCGTTGTAAAGTTCGAGCCCAGGTCCTCCAGCCCAACCGTCGGCCGGTTGGTGCGGCCGCCTGCCACGCGCGTAAACGTGAACCACGCCTGATTCGCCGTCGTGGGGCTGATCGTGTGAATATCGCTCACGTTCAGCACATTCTGCTTGGCAAACGATCGATTCACCGTATACGGAATGTTTCCGTTGCCGTACGCATCCTGCGTGCTCTTCAGGTAGAAGTAGCTCACCGATACGTGGTCGTTATCGGAAACGGATTGGTCGTATTTCCCCAGGTACTCGTCCTGGTTCGTGGGACCGGTAAAGAAACCCACGTAGTTGTTATTCGGCGCATTGGGCAGCGGCACATACTTGTTCATCAGGTTGGCCGCGGTCGGATCCAGCGCCGCCATCGGAACGCAGTTCGGCTTCGGCGTCTGGCAATTGGGCGAGCTGTTGGTCCCCACCACCTGGGTCCCCGTCTTGGTTTTGGCGTTATACGTACCCGGCTGATAGACCTTGAACGGATCCGCCGTAAAGTCCCCCATGCGTTCCGCGCTCGTGGGAACGATGGCGCCGCTCAGCAGTTGTCCCACCACCTGACGCAATCCCGCGTAGCTGAAAAAGAAGAACGCCTTGTCCTTCTTGATCGGCCCTCCGACTGTTCCCCCGAACTGGTTGCGGTGGTAAGGCGCATTCAGGGGCGAGTGGGTCAGCGGATTGATCGGCGCGTTCCAGGGATACGCGTTGAGAGCTGTATTGCGATTGAACTCAAAGAGCGAACCGTGCAACTGGTTCGTCCCCGATCGAGTCACAGCCGTCACCACAGCTCCCGACATGCGTCCATACTGGGCGGAGAAGTTGTTCGTCTCCACGCGAAACTCCTGCAGCGCGTCGGGATTCGGCAGCGGGTTGCCATAGTTGCGGATGCCCGTCATGTTGATGCCGCCATCCAGGTAATACGCCACCAGCGGCGTGCCGCCGTCGATGCCGCCGTTCACCACCACCTGCGTGGAGGGATTGCCAATCACGAAGTTCGGCGTTCCGCTGGGATTGCTCTGCGCGCTGGCGCTGTTCGACTGCACTCCCGGCGTGAGCGACAGCTCCGCATACGCATTGCGATTCACCAGCGGCAACCCAATGATCTCTGCCGGCTCAATCGTCCTGCCCAGTTCTGCCGTGCTCGTGTCCACAATCGGCGGCGCCTCGCTCACCGTGATCGTTTGGCTCTCCGCTCCAATCGCCAGCACCACGTTCAGCGTCGCCGTCTGATCCACGGTTAACACCAGGTTTTGCTGAAGGAACTTCTTGAACCCCGGCGAGTCCACCTCCACCGCGTACGATCCCACGGGCAAGTATTGGATGTTGTACACCCCGGTTGTATCTGCCGCAGTCGTACGAGAGTATCCGGTCGCGGCGTTTGTCGCCTTCACCATCGCGTTCGGAATCACCGCGCCCTGCTCGTCCTTCACCGTGCCTGCAATCGTCCCGGTGATCTGCTGCGCCGTCGCCGTGCACGCAAACGCCAGCGCCACCATCATCGCCATCCACACCGGTCGCCAGTTCCAGGCACGCCCGTTCTCAGGCCTCAAAAAAACAAAACTCATGCTGAACTCCTTCTCGTTTGCGTGCCACTCTGATATCGGGGAATGATCCGGGCCCGCCTCGCATTCAGCTCGCCGCCGCCTCTTCGCCCGCATAACACCCAGGCAAAAATCGTCGGCCAAGCGAGGTTCACCGGGGCTTATTCTGCGAATCGACGGATTGCGGTGTCAACGAACCCAGCTTCCCAACGTACCGCTCACAGGGACACACAACCGAAATCGCTCCACCGCGTGCGCTCTGGTTTTGCAAGAATCAGGCGAGAGCGGTCCCGAGCCTTCGCTCGCAGTCAAACAACCCAGGCACGCCATCAGCAATCCGGAGAAAACTCCCATGCAGAACTCGAATTGGTCGCGGCGCTCGGTCTTGAAAACCACCGGAGCGTCTCTCCTGGCCATGGCCGCTGGATCCTCAACAGCTCATGCCGCCCAGAGCGCCAACGATCATCCTGGCCCTCTCCCCGGCGATGCCAATCGCGAAGAGCGCATGCGCTGGTGGAAGGCCGCGCGCTTCGGCATGTTCATTCACTTTGGCCTGTACTCCACCATCGGCCGCCACGAGTGGGTCATGGAAGATGAGGGCATTCCCGTCTCCGAGTATGCGCCTCACGCCGCTGCCTTCCACCCCCGCGTCGGATCTCCTCGGGAATGGGCTCGCCTGGCCCGCCTCGCCGGCATGCGCTACATGGTCCTCACCACCAAACACCACGAGGGCTTCTGCAACTTCGACACCAAGCTCACCACCTACTGCGCCCCCAGACAGGGGCCGGGGCGCGATGTCGTGCGCGAATACGTCGAAGCCGCGCGCGCCGAGGGGCTGCGCGTGGGCTTCTACTACTCCCTCATGGATTGGCACCATCCCGACGGCGCTCTCTGCGCCACCAGCGAGGAGTCCCGCAAGCGCTTCGTCGATTACACCCACGGCCTCATCCGCGAACTCCTCACCAACTACGGCAAAATCGACGTGCTGTGGTACGACGTCGCCTGGCCTCTCGACGCCGATGGATGGCAATCCGTCAAGATGAACGAGATGGTCTTCCAGCTCCAGCCCGAGATCATCGTCAACAATCGCAACAAGCTTCCCGGCGACTTCTCCACACCCGAACAGCACATCACCGCGGAGACCGGCGGCCGCGCCTGGGAGGCCTGCATGACCCTGAATGACAGCTGGGGCTATCAGGCGGCCGACGACAACTGGAAGACCGCCAAGACAATCATCCGCAATCTCATCACCTGTGCCCGCGACTCCGGCAACTACCTCTTGAACATCGGCCCCCGCGAGGATGGCTCCATCCCGGAGCCTTCCTCCCGCGTGCTTCATCAGGTGGGCGAGTGGATGGCCATCAACGGCCACTCCATCTACGACTCTGACCCATGCCAGGTGCGCCGCTCCAACTACGCCAGCTTCACGCGAACCGGAAACACGCTCTACATGCACGTCCACTTCTGGCCTGGCCGCTATGTTGCCATCGCCGGCCTCATGACCAAAGTCAAGTCAGCCAGGCTCGTCAAAACCGGCCAGACCGTTCCCTTCGTCCAGGACGACTTCCGCGTGCGGTTCACCGATCTTCCCCTCGAAGCGCCCGATGATCCTGTCACCACCATCGCCATCGAATGCGATGCGGAACCGCGCCAGGACACCGACTACGTCCGCAAGAACAAGCCGCGCATGGGAGTCTAGGCGCACTTCAAACCCTGCACAGCCTTCCACCTTCGGGGTAGTCCATCATGCTGATGAACCAAACTCTCTCCTCCATCACCGAGCCGGAGCCTGGCCTCAGGCGCCAGGTGCTCACGCACTCCTCCACCATGATGTTGGTACGCCACGAAATGGTGAAGGGCTGGCTCGGCATGGCGCACAGACATCCGCACGAGCAGATGGTCTACGTCATCTCGGGTCGGCTTCGTGTTCTCATCGATGGCACGGCAATCGAAGCAGCCGAAGGCGACAGCTTCATCGTCCCCGGCAATGCGGAGCATCAGGCCGCCGCCCTCGAAGACTCGGTGGTTCTCGACATCTTCTGCCCCGCTCGCGAAGACTACATCGAGCCCAAACTCAACGACTCGAGGAGGTAACCATGAAGCGCACTCGCCTCCTTGCGCTCCTCCTCGCCGCGGCACTCGCGTCTCCTCTGATTGCCCAGCAACCGTTGCGCTCGCCCTGGGACTCCAGCAAGATCAGGCTCACGGACGCTCAATTCGATTGCCCTGCTCCCGTCCGTCTCTCCGCGGACCTGACCACCGACGGCTTCTACTCCGACGCCAGGTCATCGGTCATCGATCCCGCGCGGTGGAAGGCCTACACCGAGTCTTCCGGTCCGTACAAGCACCTCGGCGATCAGGCTGTCGCCGCTGCCGATGCCTACCGCACCACGGGCAGCCGCGCCGCCGCTCAATGCGTTCTCAAGCTCCTCGACTCGGCCGCCGCCGACAAAGTCTTCACCGGCCACATGTCCTCGCGCCAGGCTTACTACGTGCAGGGTTGGGTCATCGGCGCCCTCGCCGTCGCGTGGCTGAAAGTGCGCGACAGCGGACTCGTCACTCCTGGCGAAACCTCCACCCTCGCGCAATGGATGAAGATCGTGGCTCGACAGACCATGGACTACTACGATGCCGCGCGCGCCAAGCCCGGAGGCGAAGCCATGAACAACCACCTCTACTGGGCCGGCGTCGAAGTCGCGGCCATCGCCATCGCCGCCAACGACCGCTCCATGTTCGACTGGGCCATGGCCACCTACCACAACGGCGTCCAGCAGATCACGCCGGAAGGCACGCTCCCGCTGGAGATGCGCCGCGGCCAGCGCGCCCTCCACTATCACCTCTACGCGATCGCTCCCCTCGTCTACCTCGCCGAGTTCGGAGAAGACAACGGCCTGCCCCTCTTCGCCGAGAACGACCACGCCCTCAAACGCCTGGTCAATCGATCCATAGCGGGCCTTCAAGACACTGCCTTCTTCGACCAGCAGGCCGGCATCAAGCAGGAAACTCCCAGCGAACCGCCCAGCGCCGAGGCCATCAGCTGGGCAAAGATCTACGTCAAGCGCTTCCCCGATCCTGCCATCTCCGCCGTGCTCGCAAAAGCCACCAGCCTCTCCTACATGTATCTTGGCGGATTGCCCCCGGACTAGCCCCCCACCTCTCCCCTCCCGCCGCGCGGGACATGCGCCCATGCCGCCAAACGCCGCTCTTTTATAGTGAGTGAGGCCCGAGGAGCCGATCGCCGTGAACCTGCAACGCTTCAGTCTCGACGGAAAAATCGCGCTCGTCACCGGATCATCCCGCGGCCTCGGCGCCGGCATCGCTCTCGCCCTCGCCGAAGCCGGTGCGAAAGTCGCCATTCATGGCTCGCGCGCCATACCCGACGCCATCCGCATCGCCTTCGCCCAGGCCGGCGCCGACGTCTTCTCCGTCCTCGGTGACGTCAGCGACGCCGCCGTGTGCGCCCGGCTCATCGCCGAGGTCGTCGCCCACTTCGGACGCATCGACATCCTCGTTAACAACGCCGGCACCATCCGCCGCGCTCCCGCCGTCGATCACCCCGACGAGGACTGGCAGGCCGTCATCGACACCAACCTCGCCAGCGTCTTCCGCCTCACCAAACACGCTGGCCGGCACATGCTCGCGCAAGCCTCCGGCAAGATCATCAACATCGCCTCCCTGCTCACCTTCCAGGGAGGCATCACCGTGCCCTCCTACGCTGCGGCCAAAGGCGGAGTCGGCCAGCTCACCAAGGCCTTCGCCAACGAATGGGCTGCCAGGGGCATCAACGTCAACGCCATCGCTCCCGGCTACATGGAAACCGACAACACCGCCGCCCTGCGCGCCGATCCCGTCCGCTCCCGCCAGATCCTCGAACGCATCCCCGCCGGCCGTTGGGGATCTCCGGAAGACCTCGCCGGCGCCGTTATCTTCCTCGCCTCCCCCGCCAGCGACTACGTCCACGGCCACATCCTCGCCGTCGATGGCGGATGGCTGGCCCGCTAAGCAGCAACCCTTCCGATCAACTCCGAGGTCCTCTCATGCGACGACTCATTGCTCCCATCGCCTTCTGCCTCGCCGCCCTGCCCCTCGCAGCCGCGCAGTCGGTCACCGTCGACCACCTCACCCAGGCTGACATCCTTCAGAAGGCGCAGTCCCTCGAACCCAAAGCCAAAGCTGCCGACGGCTCCGCAGCCGTCAAGCTCAACGACTATGCCAACCACTACACCATGGTCTCCCTGCGCCACAAAAACGGCGGCGCCGAGATTCATGAGAACTACGCCGACCTCTTCTTCGTGGTGCGCGGCAAGGCCACCCTGCTCTCCGGCGGAGACGTGCAGGATCAGAAGTCCGCCGGCCCCGGCGAGTTCCGTGGAACCGCCGTCAGGAATGGAACCTCCACCCCACTCAATGAGGGCGACTTCGTCCACATCCCCGCCGGCGTCTCCCATCAGTTGCTCGTGCCTGAAGGCGGCGAATTCCTCTACTTCGTCGTCAAGGTCAAGGAGAAGTAACCCTGCTCCTAGCGCGTCAGGGCTGCGCGTCAGGCCCGAGCTGTTGCAGCGTCAGCTCTGTGCTCGCAGAGAGACGCGGCCCTGGTTCGCTCGTCCCATGCAGCGAACGAAACGTCTCCAACGCCCGCTGCGCCGCCTCCCTGTTGCCCGCGGCCCGCTCCGCCTGCGCCAGCCGATACCAGGCCACCTCGTCGTGCGCGTCCAGCTTCGTCGCGTGCTCCAGCGGCGCCAGCGCCCGTCCCGCCAGCCGGTTCTTCAGATACACTCCCGCCAGCCCCACCAGCGCCTGCTCGAACTCCGGAAAGCGCGCCACCACCGCCTCAAACTGCCGCTGCGCCCCCTCCAGGTCGTTGTCGTCCGCGCTCATCTGCGCCAGCTCATACGACGCGTTCCCGTTATCCGGATCCACGTTCAGCTCCGCCAAAAACTGCCGCCGCGCCGCATCGCGATCCTCCGGCTTGCGCCCCTGCTGGTAGCGCGACAGGTACGCGTGCCCCAGCTTGAAATGCAATCCCGCCTGATCCGGCTCCTGCTGCACCGCGTGCTCGTAGGCCGCAATCGCCGCGCTGAAATCTCTCTGTCCCTCAGCGGCCTCTCCCTGCGCCTGCAGCGACCACGACGAGTTCGGCGCCTTGTCCTCCAGCTTCGCCATCACCGTGTAGGCGTACGCGCCAAACACCCGGCTCGTGTGATACAGAACCTCCGCATCCTCCGGATACAGCTTGTTCAGCTCCAGAGACGTCGTCACCGCATCGGCGTTCCGGCCCATTCCGCTGTACGCGCGCAGCAGCTGCAGCCCGCACATCCGCCGCACCTCCGGCTCCGCCGTGTACTTGAATCCCTTCTCCAGCCGCGGCAGCGCCTCCGAGTACTGTCCCAGCTCCGCAAGCGACAGCCCCAGAAGACTGGTCAGCCGCGGCAGGCCCGGGTTCAGCTTCTGCGCCTTGCGCGCCTCGTCCGCCGCGTGCTCGTACTCGCGCAATTTGAAATAAATCACCGCCAGCGTCGCGTGCGCCTCCGCCACGTTGGGCTGCAGCTTGGCTACCTGTTCAAAGTCATCGCGTGCATTAAAGTACTGGCCCTCCGCAAGTGCCTGCTGACCAGCGATCGCGTAGTGCTCGGCCTCTTTCGTGCCGGGGGTCTGACTGGACGCCGCAAGGCTCGCGCCGATTGCACACGCCAAGGTGCAAACCAGGGGGAATTTGTAGGTGAACATGACCAAAGTTTAGCTTTGCTGTGGAAAACCTCGCACCATCCAAAGGTCCCTATGTCGCCCATCGATCAATACGTTACCAGGGTACCCACTGCATGTTAATCAAATAGTTAATCCCCATCGCCGTCCCGCTTGTTCCAATAGACAAATAAACTCCAAATGGACTAATATGCCACTTTCTCGTCGGGAAGTAGATCATTAGGACACAAGTCTTTTACCCAAGGCAGGAAATATGCAGCCGAACTCGACCGTTCAGGACATGGCTCTCCGGGCCCTCGACTCCTTCCAGATCGAAATCCCCTCCTGGGGATTCGCCAATACCGGCACGCGCTTCGGCAAGTTCCTCCAGCCCGCCGCCGCGTCCACGCTGGAAGAGAAGTTCAGCGACGCCGGCCAGGTGCACAAGCTCACCGGCGTCACGCCCACCCTTGCCCTGCACGTGCTCTGGGACCTGCCCAAGGGAGTGGCCGATGCACCCGCCGTCCGTGCCCTGGAGAGCCGCCACGGCGTCGCTGCCGGATCCATCAATCCCAACCTGTTTCAGGATCAGGAGTACAAGTTCGGCTCGCTCTGCAATCCCTCCGCCGACATTCGCGGCCGCGCCCTCGCCCACATGCTCGACTCCATCGCCATCGCCACCGAGTTGGGCTCGCGCGATATCTCGCTCTGGCTCCCCGACGGCTCCAACTACCCCGGCACGCAGAGCATTCGCAAACGCATCGAGTGGCTTGAAGAAGCCCTGGTCCGCACCCATCAGAGCCTCGCCCCCGGGCAGCGCCTGCTCATCGAGTACAAGCCCTTCGAGCCCGCCTTCTATCACACCGACATCGCCGACTGGGGCATGTCCTCCCACCTCGCTGCTGCCGCCGGACCCCAGGCCCGCGTCCTCGTCGATACCGGCCATCATTACGCCGCCCAGAACATCGAGCAGATCGTCGCCTGGCTCCTCCACACCGGCATGCTCGGCGGATTCCACTTCAACGATCGCCGCTACGCCGACGACGACCTGACCCTTGGCTCCATCGACCCCTATCAGATCTTCCGCATCTTCCACGAGATTCAGCTCTCGGGCTTCGGCGCCATCCAGGACGTCGCCTTCATGATCGACCAGAGCCACAATCTCAAAGGCAAGATCGAGGCCATGATCCAGACCGTCACCACCGCACAGGAGCTGTGGCTCAAAGCCGCCCTGGTCAATCGCGACGAACTCGAGCGCCTGCAGAATCAGTGTGAGCTCGTCAAAGCCGAAGAGCTCTTCCGCGGCGCCTTCTGGCACGACGTTCGTCCCCTCATTCGCGAGTGGCGCGCGTCCAAGGGCCTGCCCGCCGATCCCCTCGCTGCCCTGGCCGACAGCGGCTACGTGCAGCGCATCAGCGCCGAACGCGGCGCCAGGCTGGCCCCGGTCAGTTCCTACGCGTAATATGCTCTGAGGCATTCGCAGCCCCGAGAATTTGAGTAGCCGGCTGCGCGGCCGTCGGATTCGCACGAGAAACAGATTCTCTATTGCACTCAGACTGTGATATCGTCGGCTTCATAGCCACAGAAGGTGTGTTCATGGCCTCCACCACCCTCGCTTCCCCCACGCTGAAGTTCCTTGAAGACCGCTGGGATCCCGCCATCGCCGCGGGGCTCGACGAGCCCGAGCTCCTGCGCTACCGCTCCAACCTGCTCGGCTCCGATCTCCGCATCACCAACTTCGCCGGCGGCAACACCAGCTCCAAGGTCAATGACATCGATCCGCTCACCGGCGAGACGGTGAAGGTCCTCTGGGTCAAAGGCAGCGGCGGCGATCTCGGCAGCATCAAGCGCGGCGGCTTCGCCACGCTCTATCAGGAGAAGCTCCTCGCCCTCGAAAAGCTCTACCGCGGCCCCGCCACGGAAGACGCGATGGTGGAGATGTACGCGCTCTGCGCCTTCCGCAACAACCCCGTCGCGGCCTCTATCGATACGCCTCTCCACGGCTTCCTTCCCTTCCCGCATGTCGATCATCTCCATCCCGACTGGGGAATCGCGCTCGCCGCCTCGGCCAACGGCCTGGCGAAGATGGAAGAGTTCAATCGCCAGTACCATCACCGCCTGGTCTGGGTTCCCTGGCAGCGCCCCGGCTTCGAGCTGGCCATGATGATGAAGCGGGCCGTCGAAGAGAATCCCGGATGCGATGGCATCGTTCTCGGCGGTCACGGCCTCTTTACCTGGGGCGATACCCAGCGCGAGTGCTACCTCAACACGCTCACCGTCATCGATCAGATCGGCCAGTTCATCGCCGCGCACGGCGAGAAGAAAGGCTCAACCCGATTCGGTGGCGTCGCCGTCAAGGCCCGGCCGAACCGCCGCGAGCTCGCCATCGAGATCCTTCCCTTCCTGCGCGGCCGCGTCAGCGGCCAGCGCCGCTGGATCGCCAACTACAGCGACGCCGATGACGTGCTGCAGTTCGTCAACTCCGCGCACGCCAAGGACCTTGCCTTCCTCGGCACCAGTTGCCCCGACCACTTCATCCGCACCAAGATCCGGCCTATGTTCGTGCCCTGGAGCGAAGGCCAGGACATCGAGGCCCTCAAGAAGCAGATCGATGCCTCGCTGACCGAGTATCGCGAGCAGTACCGCAGCTACTACCAGAAACACGCGCTGCCCGACTCGCCCGCCCTGCGCGACAACAACCCCTCCATCGTGCTGATCCCCGGCCTCGGCATGATCAGCTTCGGCAAGAACAAGACCGAAGCCCGCATCTCCAGCGAGTTCTACACTAACGCCATCCACGTGATGGAAGGCGCAAGCCTTTTGCACGACAGCGGCACCTCGGCGGATACCAAGGCCGCGGTCCCGCAGTGCGCCTCCGGCATGGATCCCGCCAGCTTCAAGGTCTACACCAACTACGTCGCGTTGCCTCTGAGTGAGGCCTTCCGCATCGAGTACTGGGCGCTGGAGGAGGCCAAGATCCGCCGCCAGCCCGCCGAGAAGGAGCTGAGCCGCTACATCGTGGTCGTGGTGGGCGGCGGCAGCGGCATCGGCCGCGAAGTCGCCCTGCTGGCCGCTGCGCGCGGCGCGCATGTCATGATCGCCGATCGCGAGGGGAGTGCCGCGGCAAGCGTTGCCGGCGAACTGGCGAAGGTCACGTCGAAGGAGTTCGTCGCTTCCACCGCCGTGGACATCCGCAGCCGCGAGGCCATCCGCGAAGCCATCAAAGCGACCGTCGCCTCCTTCGGCGGAGCCGACATCCTCATCAACACCGCGGCCATGTTCCCCTCCTCGCCCGATGGCGTGATCACCGAAGCGCAGTGGGCCGCGACTCTCGATGTCAACGTCACGGCCAACTACCTGCTGGCCGATGAGTTCGCGAAGCCCTTCTCCGCGCAGGGGCTCGACGCCTCCATCGTCCTTACCAGCTCCGCCAACGCCGTTGTGCCCAAGCGCGGCAGCGAGGCCTATGACGTGAGCAAGGCCGCGCTCAGCCACCTCGTCCGCGAACTGGCCATCGGCCTGTCGCCGAAGGTCCGCGTCAACGGCATCTCGCCGGCCACCGTCGTCAAAGGGTCCACCATGTTCCCGCGCGATCGCGTGCGCGCCTCGCTCGCCAAGTACGGCATCGCGTTCGAAGAGTCGATGAACGACGACGAGTTGCGCAACCTGCTGGCGGGCTTCTACGCCCAGCGCACGCTCACCCACCAGCCCATCGATCCAGCCGATTGCGCAGAGGCCATCCTGTTCCTGGCCAGCCCGCGCAGCCGCTGCACCACCGGCCACCTGATTCCCGTGGACGGCGGCCTCGCCGAGGCCTTCCTGCGGTGAGCTCCCCCGCGCTTCGCGATGCCCGCGCGCGCGTGGCCATCGATCTGGGCGCGGAGAGCTGCCGTGTCTCGCTCCTCAGGTGGCGCGACGGCCAGCCCGCCATCGAGCTGATCCACCGCATTCCGAATGGCCCCGTCCACGCCAACGGCACGCTTACATGGCCACTGGACGCCATCCTCGCCGGAGTAGAGGATGGCCTCCGCAAGGCGGCGCACGCCGCCCCGGAAGGGATTGCCTCGATTGCCGTCGACGGCTGGGCCGTCGACTATGTGCGCCTCAACCCGAAAGGCGAGCCCCTCCGATCCCCCTTCTGCTACCGCGACGAGCGCACCGTCCGCGTTAAGGAAGATGCGGACCGGCTCGTCGATCCTGCGTGGATGTTCGCGCACACCGGCGCGCAGCCGCTCCGCATCAATACCATCTACCAGCTGCTCGCGGACCCCGCCTCCGGCGTTGATCCGAACGCGCCCTGGGTCAACCTGCCGGAGTACGTTCTGCACCACCTGGGCGGCCGCCGCGTGGCCGAGTACACCAACGCCACCCACACGGGGCTCATCGACCTGGAGACCGGCGACTGGTCGCGGCCCCTGCTGGAGCGGCTCAAGCTCAGCAGCCAGGCTCTTCCCCCCATCGTTCCTACCGGTACCGCGATCGGGAAGCTGCAAGGCTCTCTGGCGACGTTAGACGCCTTCCGCGACACGCAGCTGATTGTGCCCGCATGCCACGACACCGCCTCCGCCATCGCCGGCATCGCCACGCCCCTCGATTGCACCGCCTACATCTGCTGCGGCACGTGGTCGCTGGTCGGGACCGTCCTCGACACCCCGATGACCACGCCCGAGGCCATGGCCGCGGGCTTCACCAACCAGGGCGCCGCCGGGGGCGGCTTCTGCTTCCACACCAACATCAACGGCATGTGGATCCTGAAGCAGTGCCTGGAGAGTTGGCGAAAGGCGGGCAGGACCTGGGACCTGGCGCAGTTGATCGCTGAAGCGTCAGAGTGCGCCTGCCCTGGCATCGTTCCAGTCGACGCGCCTCCGCTGCTGCTCGATGGCGACATGCCGGCACGCCTCAATGAACAGCTGCGCCTGGCCGGCTGCAGCGAGATCGCCGACCGCGCCGGCAACGAGCCCCTCTTTGCCCGGGTCATCTTTGAGAGCCTGGCCGAACGCTATGCCACGGCCATCCAGGGCCTGGAGCACATGCTGGGCTGCAAGCTGCACCGCATCCACATGCTGGGCGGCGGCAGCCAGAACCAGCTCCTGACGCGCCTCACCGCCGAACGCACCGGCAGGCCAGTCGAGCTCGGCAACGTGGAGAGCTCAACGGTGGGGAACTTCGCCGTGCAGCTTGCCGCGAGCGAGGCTGGGCCGCTGCGGCGCGAAGCCGTTCAGCGCTGGGCACAGCGGCTCTCCGAGAGAGCGCGCGTGGCGCAGCCCGCCTAAGCCGGTCTCAAGGGTGGATCGCCAGGTAGTTGCCGTAGCCCACGATCACCGTGGAGCCAACCAGCGTGAGCAGGGTGAGGAAGACCAGCACCTTGGTGCGGCGGCTGACCCCGCGCCACTCCTTCAGCGCTATCCCCCAGAGCGTGCTGAAGATGATGATGCTGGCCATGTGCAGCGTCCAGCTGGAGAACTTGTAGCGCCCCATCTGGGTCTCGCCCATGGTGTAGAAGAAGAACTGCATGTACCAGGTGCCGCCGGCAAGCGCCGAGAAGAGGTAGTTGACCGTGATGGACGGCCGCGTAGAGGCGCGGGCGGCGGACTCGAGCGCCATCTCGGTGGAAGGCGCGTCGACGGGGTTCTCGAGGCGGGGATGCTCGCCCGTCGCGCGGGCCGCGGCGCCCGCCGGGATGCGGAGGTACTCGCCGTAGCTGCGGTTGCGGACGTTGAGGATGGCGCACCAGATGAAGTTGGTGGTGAAGCCGCCGGCGAGGACCACCACCAGCACCGGCAGCCCCTGCCACATGACGCTGGTGCCGTGAGCTAACGTGAGCGCCTTGATGGGGTTGCCGGCGTCGAGCCCGAAGGCGAAGCAGGAGCTCATGATGCCGCAGAAGGTGGCCACGCCCAGGCCCAGCTTGAGGTTGAACTCCTGGATGCTGGCCAGCTTCTGCTCATGGGAGAGCTCGCTCTCCTTGGAGATGCCGGCGGCGCCGGCGAAGAGGATGCCGAGGACGCAGATGCCCACGCCGACGAGGATGATGACGCCGGAGCGCTGGGTGAGGAGCTGTCCGAACTGGCCGTGGAAGATGGGCGGAACCAGGGTTCCGAAGACGGCGGTGTAGCCGAGCGCTACCGCCATGCCCAGCGAGAGGCCGAGATAACGCATTGTGAGACCAAAGGTTAACCCGCCAAGGCCCCAGAGGACGCCGAAGAAGTACGTCCAGAAGATCACCGAGGACGGGACGCCGTGGAGGACGGGAAGGAGGTCGCTGGTGAGGAGGCCGGCGAGGAGCCAGGGCGCGACGATCCAGCTGACGACGCCTCCGGCGAGCCAGTAGGTCTCCCAGGACCAGCCGCGGACGCGGCGGTAGGGGACGTAGAAGCTGGCCGAGGCGAGGCCCCCGAGCCAGTGCAAAAACACGCCAAGCAAAGGGTTTGCGTTCAAACGCGATCTCCGGGAACTCTCAAATGAAACTGTTTCCTGACGGAATCACGATAGGTAAGGCGAGGCAGGAAAGTCAAAGCTTTCCGCGAGGCAGCAGTAAGTCCTTTCTTTTCTTCAGAGCCAAAAGCTCTGGTTTCGCCCCTTCTTCGCCTCAGCGTCTTTTCTTACTGCTTCATTTTCAGCGACTTGCAATTTCAATCAGGCGAACAAATGGCAAAATCTACATAGGGGAGGGGGGTGTGTGCCGGAGTTTCGAGCTGCGAGGTTCCGACTTGCAAGGTACGGATTTGACGCGCGGGCCGCTCTTCTGGGACGTACGACCAGTATGGCAGGTTCGTCGAATTAACCTCCAAGGTTGGGGAGATTTATACTCCGTCTATTTTGTTTGGGTTCTGGCGTTTTCCACAGATCGGGGACTTGACAGGATTTCAGCGGGTTGTCCGGTCGAGCCGTGGGGTGATCTCTCTCGAGAGGAGATTCGCCTTAGTTTTGCCCGTGGGGGCGAAGAAGCGAACGCGGGGCGAATACCGGACCTGGAGTGTGTGGTTTTTCGGAACTACACTTGTAGTAAGCGGAGCTCTTCGGTCCGATTGGGAGAGATTGCACTTCGGGGGTGGGCGGCATCCCTAGGGCGCAAAGATAGGGGCGTGCTGAGGGTGGAGCACACGCGGTCGTGCGGGAATGCTCACTATGGGGTGGGTTGGTGGTATTTCATGTCTTCCAAACCGGGAGACATGGGGCACCCATAGTTCTGCCTCCAAGACTTTGGTCCCGACAGACTTCGACCGCAGCTCGCGCTTCATCGCGCACCCCAACAGCCACACGCACGAAGGCCGCACGACTCGCGTGCGGCCCGTGCTGCGTTCAAGGTCAGGCAGCTAAAAATCTCTGCGTTTTGGATCGAGGGGAAGCCGCATCCATGCACCCCGAGCAAGCGTGCATCGCACTCAGGGCCCACGAACACCGAGAGGCGTTTTTTCCTTTAGACGCTGACTTCGCGCTGAGAGTTACCCTGCAGCAACCGAAGTTACTCTGCAGCTCCCATCTGGGGGAGACGTGTCCCTATACTCCCGACGCCGTAGGCGGCGTGCTCTTGGGCTCAGTCTTTATGCAAGCGGGACCGCTTCCTTCGATCCCGCCAAGAAGCCAACCACAGAAAATGGCCTCCATAGAGGATGCAATTGATCGCTCCGGCAAGCAGGATGTTCGCGTCATGGGGATTCCTCGTGATGTATGCGCTCGCGATGTACCCTGGAAGGGCCGCGACCGCAATAACCGACACGATGATGCCGATAACCGAGGGCAGTTCCTTCTCAGCGTTGAGGAAGGCAACGACGCTCGCAGAAGAGCCTGAAGCGCCGACTAGTAATGAGACGAACAGTAGCCGAAGCGCTGGGGGAATCGAGTTCCTGGTCGTGATCACGGACGTGTCCTCTCGCCTCATTTCGGCTGGTCGGGGAGTGGCCGCCAATCGACTATCCGCCCCTTTCCACTCTCATGTGTGGCTTGATCTCCGAACGCTGTTCCAAAAACAAGATAGAAGGCAGTTTGAGCGTCGCCTACTGCGTGTTGCACTTTTCCGTCATGCTGGTGGAATAAATTCTGTTCCCGCCACACGTGCCAGGGAAGTGTCCACCAATTTACTCTCTGAAATCCTGCGTGAGCCGGAGATCTCTCGTCCGCTATTGTGTGCAAGGCGTTCCCAAACGCCGCGAGGGCCGCAGGCGAGATTCCACTGTGCCCAGATGCAATCCATTGATCTTGGATCTCTTTCGCTTGATGCTCATTCCGCTCTATCCAATCCTCGGAGTCGATTTCCGGATTCGTTACCGGGTCAAAGGGGCCGACGTCTGGAGACATCCCGTGCTTGAACTGCTGGGACCGGTCCATTGCTGACTGGTCATCGATCCCTTTGCTGACACTCTTCAGAATTTGGCGCTGCTCTTTGGAGAGCCCGGGAAAAGCATTGTCGATAATTCTGTTATGAGTGGGCGTGAGCCAAAGACCATTAGGATCTGTCGCAGACAGTGGATTGTTCGCAACGTAGGAATAGTGATTCCATGTCTGCGGATAAAAGAAATCGATGCCCCAATTTGAGGGATCGGGGCTCAACCACCGGCCCATCGTAGACGCGTAGTATCTGGCCCCGAAGTAGTCGTTCCCTGATTCGGAATCTCGTTCTTTGCCGGTAAAATGGGATGGCGGTTTCACGTGTTCTTTTGCGTAAGCGGCAAGGTTCGTCATACGTGTGCCGGTGGCCGGTTTCGGAGGTATTTTATGATTTTGTTGATCATCTTCCGGCTAACTAGCCCGAGCGCGGCCGTGACAGCGGCCAATTCCCCGAACCTTACCGCTACGACGGTGCCATAACGTGGAATCGGCGGAATAATCTCATCGGACTTCAACATGATTCTGTAAAGCCATCGTTGCGCCTCAGCAACTCCACCTTCGGCCAAATTGCTCATCGTTTTTACGGCGACGATAAACCAAAACAAGAGGAGAACGCAGAAAAGGAGCAATGAAACCAACTGGATGACCTCAAAGGCAGCTCTGAGTAGGCGACTCATCTTCGACTCCTATTTTGTTGTAGGCGTAATCGCCTTTTGGAAGTCGCGCGCCCCTGAATTGATAGTGCCGACTGCCTGGTAGTGCTCAAAATGAGACAGCGAATCGTGTGGGACCATGCTGGCGGGATCGGCTTGATATAGCCGATTTTCGTTCATTGTGTCAGCAATCGCGTCTGGCACACCAAATCCACCGAACAGAAGATGGTTCATCATGGCATTCGAGAATCCTCTCGTGTCTCCGGCGAACTGGTGACCAATTTCCGTATTCAAGTGGTCGTAGTTCTGATTCACAAAGGATACGGCGTATCCGCCCTTCATCATTGAGACATCTGTCGCTCCCTTATCGGTAACAACAACATTAAGCGCGCCTTTCTCTAAGCCCAAATCTTTCGCTGATCCGCTGCTCTCTCCTGATCCAAAAGTTACGTTGAAATGGATGTCGGCATTGCCCCATTTGTCTTTCGCATCCTGCAATTGCCCACCTATAAAGGCAGCCTTTTGCTTGTCTGTCAACTCCCCGCCTTGATTACCGTGTTTATCCCAAATCACGTGCAGGTTCACGCTCACGCAGTTCTTGTCCTTTGCGCACTGATCCGCCGTCACCTCGGCCATACCAGTTGGATCGATCATCCTCAGTGGATTATTGCGACCATACACATAGCGATTCCAAGTCTGCGGGTCCCAAACCTTCGCAGACGCCATCAGGGGATCAGGACTCAAGAACCGTCCCATCGATGAACCGTAATATCTAGCCCCGAAGTAGTCGTTGCCGGATTCGGAGTCTCGTTCTTTGCCGGTGAACAGGGGTGGCGCAAAACACGCGTTGTTTGCGCAAGGGGCGGATTGCGTCGTAATCATCGGTTGCTTCGTCGTAGATCAATGCTGGGGCTGAGGATTGCTCGGTGCGGATGGGGCCGCTGTTCGTGGCCGGTCCGGCTTCCCTCCCCGGTCCCCGAAAAGCCAGGACCGGGGGAACCTGCTGTGTGGTTGGAGCTGTCATGAGGACCGGAACACCCGCGGTGTGGATTTCTACTGGGGCGGGGCGGAGGGGGACGCGGCGGCGGTGGGGGCTTCGGCGGCGGGTTGGGCGGGGGCGGCGCCGCCCCAGTCGTAGAGCTGGAACTCGCGGATGTGGGCCTCGCTGGTGCTGGAGAGGATGTTGAGGCGGACGCGGCTGGCGGTGACGGCGGGGAAGCTGTCGATTTTTTTGTGGCCGATGGCCTGGCCGGTGACGATGGGCTGCCACTGCTGCTGGGTGTCGTCCCAGGCGTCGATGGAGTACTTCTGGATGTGCTGGCCGTCGTTGAGCCACTCCATGGTGAGGGCGTGGTCGAAGCGGACGGGGTGGTCGAAGTTGAGCTCGAGGACGGCCTGGTGGGAGCCGACGGGCGCGGACCAGAAGGTGTCGGGGTCATTGTCGAGGGCGGCGCTCATCTCGGGAGCGCTGGCGGAGACGCCGTAGGCGAGGTTGGTCTGGTAGCGCTCGCGGAGGGCATCGCCGAATTCCTTGAGGCGGGCGACGTCGACGGCGGGGAGGAGGCCGCGGTTGTCAGGGGCGACGCCGAGCATGAACTGGGCGCCGTGGCCGACGGAGCGGTCGTATTCGTCGAGGAGTTCGTCGAGGGACTTGAGGGACTTTTCGTCTTTGGGGTGCCAGAACCAGTGCTCCTTGCGGAGCGGGGTGTCGGCCTCGATGGGACGCCAGCGGCGGTAGCCGTGGCGGTCGATGACGTTCCAGTTCTCGTAGTCGACGGAGCCGGACTCGGTGCCGACCCAGCGGGCGTCGGCGTACTCGAAGAGGCCGGTATCGGCAAAGACGACGGTGTTGGGCTGGTAGGTGCGGAGGGTCTCGATGATCTTTTTGAAGTCGTAGACGTGGCCTTCGGAGCCGGCGCCGTCGAGCCAGAACTCGACCAGCTCGCCGTAGTTGGAGGCCAGTTCCGAGAGCTCGGCGTTGTAGTACTTGTCGTAGGCGGAGGCCTCGCGGTAGCGAGGATCGTGGCGGTCCCAGGGGGAGAGGTAGACGCCGAACTTGAGGCCGTACTTGCGCGCGGCGCGGGCCACGTCGCCGACGATGTCGCCCTTGCCGGCCTTCCAGGGGCTGCTCTTGATGCTGTAGGTGGTTTGGCCGGTGGGCCAGAGGCAGAAGCCGTCGTGGTGCTTGGCGACGAGGACGACGTAGCGGGCGCCGGAGTCGCGGATGGCCTCCATCCACTGGTCGGGATCGAACTGGGTGGGGTTGAAGACGGCGGCGGGGGCGGTGCCGTCGCCCCACTCGCGATCGAGGAAGGTGTTGGTGGAGAAGTGGAGGATGACGCCGAACTCGAGGTCCTGCCAGGCGGTCTGGTAGGGCGCGGGCATGATGGGGCCGGAGGCGTCCTGGGCGCGGACGGCGGTTGCCGGAGCAGCGAGAATGAGCAGCGGCAGAACCAGCCGCGACAGCCAACCCTTGTTCATGGACGACTCTCCATTCGTGAATTATCGATAAGCGCGGAGTGCAAAGCCCCCTTGGGGTGAGCGAACCGTAGTACGATCCCGCCCTAACGAGTTAGGACGGGGGACCCACGATCCCGCCGGAACAAGTTGGGACGGGGCACCCGGGGACTCGTGCCTCTCTATGATTGCGGACTATTGTGCTTGGGGTCTTCGGTGCAGGTCAAATTACCGGAGGAAAGACGGGGAGCAAGCATTCAGCGGTTCTTACCACATACCCCGCAGGCGCCGCCTCGGAGAGTATCAGGTAGTGGCCGTCAATCGATTGCGTCTTCGGGGCGGGGCGGTTCGCCGCCTTTGCGGTTGAGTATGCGGCGAAAGGCCTTGCGGTCTGCGCGCGTCTTGTGTTCCTCAAAGAACCGCTCGGTCTCCATGGCGGCGATTTTCTCCGCGGCAGCGATCACCAGGAATTGATTGAGGCTGGTGCCGTCGCGCTTGCTGATGGTTTCAAGGGCGGCTTTCAACGAGACGGGCAATCGCAAGGGAAAGGTGGAGACTCGGGTCGTCATTTGTTGATTCTCCTTAGCGCTTCGGCGGGGCGGATAACGGCAATGCCGAAGTTGCGGGCTTCACGCAGATGGAATTCGTTGAAGGTGACGATGGCATCGGCCTGCCCGTTCACCGCTGCTTCCAGGACCAGTTCGTCGCCGGGATCGCGGAGCTGCGGACGCCACCGGAAAAACGACTTCACCGGTTCCGCTAATCCGATCAGGCCATCGATATAGATGCCCGCCTCCGATGCGCTGAGCCCCGATGCCAAGCGATGTTCCGCCAACATGCAGATGGCCTCATACTCAAGAGCGAGTGCGACGGTCAGGAGCATGACGGCTTTACCGGCGTCAATTCGCCGCAGCAACTCGGCGGACCCACCTCTCGGGCTTCGCATCGCAGCGACCACCACCTCGGTGTCGAGGACCAGCCTCACATCAGGATGATATCACATCACGGGTGATGTTACACCTCGTTGCGACTGGGACGAGCGCCTGAAGCACATTCCACTGAAACGCATCTTACCGATTGAGATGCAGATACGAATTGGGTATCAGATTGAGTTTGACGTGCACGCTGTCACGCCGATGGTGGCATTGCTGCACGTGCACCCTTCGCGCGAGCGCGACCTGCTGGAGCCGGATACGCTCCGGATCGAACCGGGCGTCGAGGCCACCGAGTATCTTGACGGCTTTGGCAACCGCTGTACGCGCTTCGTCGCGCAGCCGGGGCCGCTGCGTCTAGCGAACTCGACGCTGATTGAGGACTCGGGTTTGCCGGACCAGGTGGACCTGCATGCGCGCGAGGTTCCGGTGGGTGAAGTGCCGAGCGAATACCTCTGCTACCTGTTGAATAGCCGGTATTGCGAAGTGGACCGCTTCGCCAACATTGCTTACGAGCTCTTCGGCCACGTGAATCCCGGGTGGGCGCGGGTTCAGGCGATCTGCGACTGGGTGCACGGCAAGGTGGCTTTCGGTTACCCGCATGCGCGGCCGACGAAATCGGCGCTTGATGTGTATACGGAGCGGGTGGGAGTTTGCCGGGACTTCCAGCACCTGGCCATCACGTTCTGCCGGGCCATGAATATTCCGGCGCGGTATGCCACGGGCTATTTAGGCGACATTGGGGTTCCCAAGGGCGGCGCAATGGATTTCAGCGCGTGGTTTGAGGTGTACCTGGGCGATCGCTGGTGGACCCTGGACGCGCGCCACAATCAGCCGCGGATCGGCCGGGTCCTGATGGCGGTGGGCCGGGACGCGTCGGATGTGGCCATCACCACCTCGTTTGGACAGACGACCCTGACGCAATTCTCGGTGGTCACCGACGAGGTTGTGGAGACGGCCAGCGTCCGCGCGGGTGAGTGACGCCGCTGCGGCTGGTGCTGTGACGCGAGCTTATTGTTGATGCAGGGTCGATGACCTTGCGGTCAGCGTCGCATGATGGACGCGAACTTCCCTGGAACCGATCAACTGAACTCCTGTCTATCGTTTCAAGGTGCGCAGACTGGCCTCTCCTGTTTCTCCGGTTCAAGTATGTCGGCGACAGCAGCTTGAGAGAGGTGAGCAAAGTGCAAAGGCAACGGCAACTGCAGATCCCTCCGCCCGCTTCGCGTGCTACGGGATGACACTTCTTTGGGGAAGCCAACAGCTGCTCCGAGGTAATAACGAGCTTTGAGCAGCAAAGGTAAAGAACGAGCCTTGGGCAGCAAAAAATGGCGCTTCCGAGCTGGCTCTCCTGTTTCTGCGGTGAAGTGTGTTGGCGACAGCGGCTTGAGAGAGGTGCGCAAAGTGCAAAGGCAACGGCAACTGCAGATCCCTCCGCCCGCTTCGCGTGCTACGGGATGACACTTCTTTGGGGAAGCGAACAGCTGCTCCGAGGTAATAACGAGCTTTGAGCAGCAAAGGTAAACAACGAGCCTTGGGCAGCAAAGGTAAACAGTGAGCCTTGGGCAGCAAAGGTAAACAGTGAGCCTTGGGCAGCAAAGGTAAACAACGAGCCTTGGGCAGCGAAAAATGGCGCTTCCGGGCGGAAGCGCCATTTTGCTGTTGCTGGGGGGGTGAGGCTGGCTACCAGTCGATCTGGGCGGGGAAGAACTCGGCGATGAGGTCGTCGTAGTAGGGCTTGAGCTCTTTGACATTGGGCTTGGCGGCGCCTTTGGAGTAGAGGTCGTAGGGGTTGAATTTCTTGACCCACGGGAACATGGTTTTGTCGTAGTCGGACATGAGGTGCTCATAGGCGCCCTGCTGGTGCCACGCGTAGAAGGAGTGGTAGCGGAGCATGTAGATGGCTTCGTCGGGCAGGTAGGGCTTGGCGACGTGGGCCATGTAGGCGTCATGTCCCCAGGACATGTGGAGGTTGTGGAGTCCGCAGTTGGGTTCGTAGATGCCGTACTTCGTCTGGAGCTCGGGGCGGTCCTTGTCGGGATTGGCGGCGAAGTATTCGGGGAAGACGATCTTGTCGGACCAGGCGCAGCCGACGGGGAAGGTGTCGCCGACGACCGCCCATTGGGGCTCGCCGTAGAGGCAGAGGACCTTGCCGAGGTCGTGGATGAAGCCGGCGAGGATCATCCAGCGGGGGTGGCCGTCGGCGCGGATGGCCTCGGAGGTCTGCATGAGGTGTTCGATCTGAGAGAGGTCGGTATCGGGGTCGCTTTCGTCGACCAGGGTATTGAGGTACTCGGCGGCCTCCCAGATGCTCTTCTTGCTCTTCTTGAGTGCGAAGTACTCCTTCTCCTTGGCGAGGACGAAGTCGAGGGTCTGGAACTGGTGATTGAGGCGGTAGAACTCGGCGACGCCGGGCTGGGCGGCCGCGTCGTAGACGCGAAACTCCTCCTGGCTCTTGCCCTCGCGGTAACGTCCTGCTACGAACTCGCCCCAGCTGTCCTCGATGGGCAAGGCATGGTTTGCGGGCTTCGGCGCAACTGTCGCCATGGTGACCTCCAAGGCCTGCCTTTCGGCGGGCCATTATTGCCACCCTACTTGGGTCGCAGAGGAGATGCAAGTGAAAATCGGTACAGCGCGGGCGACACGGGACGGGGGCGCGGTAAAGGACTGAGACGAAGCCAGTAAGGCTGATTTGATGGGACGGGAAGGGCGGGGGCGGGGCGAGGGTGGAGATGAAGATATAACCGGATGGACCGGATCGGCCATCGGGGCTGAATTCATCCTGCCCGCGACCCGATCCTTCCGGGAATTTCTAAAGGTCTTTATGCCCTTGGGTAAAGACAGAGTAATGCGAGAGGGCGGGTTTTGGAGTGACATCAGTCACTCTGGTTTTAATTACTCGCCCGAAACGGGCGCTCTTTCCTGGTTACCTAGGTCATGCGGTCGCGTGTGCGCGGCAACCGGGTTACCGTGCCACGGGCGCGGCGTTTGCGGCGATCTGGTCCATGGGCAGCTCAAGGGCGAAGAGGGAGACGTTGCCCTGATCGGCGTGCACCCACATGCCATGAAAGGCGTTGTGCAGTTCAGGGTGCTGGGCCAGGAGGGCGCTCATGATGTCGACGACCTGCTTGCGGGCGGCGGGGGGATCGCGGAGCTGGGCACTCTGGGTGGGATCGGGGGTGTAGTGGACGTCGAGATCGAGGCCGCCGAACTGGGTGGTCGTATCGACGGCTGCAAGCTGGAAGGTTGCGCCGTTTGCGTTGAGCGGGACGGGCTTGTCGGTGGGCAGGTTGTCGGGCTTGGCGTTGTTCCACTCGGTGCGAAGTTTTTCCAGATTGGGGCTGGAGAGGTTATCGAGGGGGGCCAGCAGGTCAGTGGCGAGCCGGTAGTAGAACCAGGCTGCCCATTTGGCGTTGGACTCGGCGTACTTGCGGGCGGAGACCCAGTACCAGAGGCCGTCGTGGCCGTTCTCGGTCATGGGCTTGGCGTAGAAGCCGGCCAGCATCCATTGTTTGGCGGGCGACTGCGCGAGGATGAGCGAGACCTGCTGGGGATCCTTGACGCCGGTGGCGTGGAGCAGGGCGAGCGCGTATTTGCCGGGGGGCAGGTTGTTGAAGTTGATCACGACCACGGGCGATCCGCAGAAGAACTGGGTGTTGGGGGCGCCGGGCTGGTCGGTGGAGGCGTCGAGGTCGTAGACGGCGTCGACGGTGATGGTGGCGGCGTTGACGAGGGGCGCGAGGCTCTGAACGGAGTTGGCGATGCCGCTGAAGTCGGCGGCCACGGCGGGCAGGGTGCTGGCCTTGAGGCCCTGCTGGTCGTTGTTCTGGACCTTGAGCATCATGGAGCGTGCGGCGTCGACCAGCGGGTTGCGGTCGGCGGGCGTCATTTGTCCCTGGGTGATGCAATTGGCGGCCCAGGCTGCCTGGGAGAGGGCGACGGCAGCAGCAAGCGACAGGGCACTACGAATCCAACTCAGACGAGACATACCAGCCTTCCTTCTGCATAGCGTGGCCGGAGCAGGCGTGCTCCTGACGTATTTGGATGCGATCGAGCATTTCCGCGGCGACCCGGGCCGCTCAACCGGCTTTTTGCATGACCACCGGCTCGCGCTGGGCGATGCTGCCGGAGAGCGCTCCCAGGGCGTGGTGCAGGACCTCGCGCTGCACGTCATTGACCGGCATGGGCGGGATGACGGTGATGCCGCCCAGAATCCGGCTGAGGTCGTGGTAGCTCTGCCGGTTGAGGTAGATAAACTCGAGCGGGTACTCCGGCTTGCGGGCGCGGGCCTGCAGCGGGTCGGCGTCGAGGAGGTAGCTGACGTCGGGCCGGGGGACGATGAGGCGAGTGAGGCGCGCATAGGCCCGCATGATGGGGTTGCGAAGATTGAGGTTCGCGAGCTCGTCGTAGAGATAGCGGTCGAAGATGATGAAATCGGCGCCGGAGCGCAGGGCGCGGCGAACGGCGCGGCGGGTGGAGAAGGCGTCGAGCAGGTAGAGAAATAACCGGACGCACGACATGGGCCAGCTGCGCACGTTTTTGTCGCGGCGGTTAACGGGCTTTTCCGGACTGCCCACGCCCTTCTCGCCTTTGAAGATGCGATGGCCGGCGTCTTCGCGCAGGCCGGTGAGGCAGGCGATTTCATCCCAGAAGGGCACGATGGAGACGCGCAGGCCCTGGTGGCGGAGGTAGGAGGCGAGGGCGCGGATCTGGGTGCTTTTGCCGGCGCCATCCACGCCGGAGAAGCTGACCACGGCGGCGCGACGTTTCGATTTGGATCCAGAAGCGTTCATGGGTTCAGAGGGTTCCCGCATGGTTACGGCCGCGACGAGCTGCCGCGCGACAGGGCGGCGACAGTTCCAACGGCGACGCCGGCGCCCACGATGATGCCGACGCGAATGAGTATGGCCTTGCGGCGCTTCTGTTTTGCGGGAGCGATGACCGCGCCCGCGGGCCGGGAGGCGGCAACGCCGGTGGGCTTGGCGACGGGCGCGGCGGCGGTGCCGACGGGATTCTGATTCTGCTGCGGCTGCATGGTGGAGCGGGAAGCCGGATCTGCGAGCTGCGGGGTGGGCGCATCGGGGGCCGGCGCTGGCTGTTGCTGCTGCAACGGAGAGGCCTGTGCCACGGGCAGGGCCAGCAGAAGAGCGAGAAGCGCAGCAATGGACGATTTGGCGAAGCGTGTTGTGGTGCTTGTCATGTTCGTGCGTACCTCGAGTGTTTGGCGCGCATCCGATCGAGCGCGTCAGGCGGCATTGACGGACTGTTCGCGCTCGTCGCAAGACCTGGGCGGATGCGGCAGGGTGTGGGCGATGCGGCGCTGAAAGCTTTCTTCGGCGTCCGCCACCGTATCGAAGATCCGGAAGAGGCGATCGATGCGGGCGGACTCCATGGCCTGACGCGCGGCCGGGGAGAGAGCGGCGAGGCGCACGTCGCCGTTGCGCTTGATGGCGCCTTCCAGGCAGCACAGGAGAAGGTGGAGGGCGTGAGGGTCCATCTCCTGCAGGCGGGAACAATCCAGGACGATACAGGGCCGTTCCACATTCATGCAGCTCTCCAGTTCACGAAAGAAGAGCCGCCCGCGTTTCATGTCCAGCTTTTCCGGCAGTTGTTTTACCGAAACAGCACGAGTCCGAGGTGTCATTCGCAAGCCCCAATCCAGGTTCTTCGAGTCTTTGCCAGGCAACGCGATGAGTTTCATATCAAGACTTTCCGCAGTGGTTCAGGATGCGTTCCGCAAGAGGCGCGCAAGGTCGGCTTCCGGGTTGTTCACGGTGTGGCTGAGCACGTTGCGCGCGTAGCGGAACAGAGTGACGAGATTGCTGTTGTACCAGCAGCACTCATTCATGCGGGGCGAGAGGCCGCACATGAATTTGAGCTTCTTGACGCGGGGAGGAGAGCACAGCATGGCCGAGACGAGGCGGTGGTTTCCGTCCAGCACGGTCAGCGGGGTGTTTTCGCTTTCGCCGATGAGGATGACCGCACCGAGGCCGGGATCGGGCTGGCGCAGCTGATCGCCGATGGCATCGATTTTGGCCAGGAAGGAGGTTTCGAGCAGGTGCGGCTTTTTGCGCATGCCGTCGGCCACCTCGGTGGCGGAGAAGTCTCCGTCGGCGATGCGGCGCCACTGGGCGCGGGGGAAGATGCGGATGTTTTCAAGTTCCGCTTCCGTTACTTCGATCTGAAACCACTCGGTGTTCTCGGGAAGTTCTTTCCAGAGGGAGAGGTGGCGGATGAAGAGGAGGGCGCGGCGCTTGGCGTTTTCTTCGGGGTTGTTGAAGTCGGGATCGCGCACCAGATCGCGAAGGCTGTCGTGGTACTCGCGGAATTCGTGGCGGTGGAAGTCGCTTTTGAGGAACTCGGCGATGACCTCGTCTTCACTGACGGGGCGAAGCAGGCGAAAGGGCTGGCCGGCGGCTCCCGAGGACTTGCTCTTGGGGTGGGTGAGGGCGGTGACCAGGAAGGGCACCGAGACCAGCACAAAGAGCACGGCCATGAGGGCCAGCTGCACAAAGATGACCTGGTGTAGCGAGGAGTGGAAGAAGGAGATGCCGCCGACGAGCACCACGCTGAACGCCAACTGAACCCAGCTGGTGTTGGCGATCTTGTAGGACATCTCGAAGCTGATGATGAGGGCGGCCAGCGAGTAGATGACGGTGGCCAAGGCGTAGATCGCGAGAAGGTAAGGGATGTTGTACTTGCCGGCGATCTGGAACTCGGAGCCGAAGAGGTGGGTCCAGACGGCGGCGGGCGCGACCATGAGGATGACGGCGATGCCGAGGCCGACTCCCAGGACCAGCATGAGGGAGGTGGCGATGACGCGCAGGTCGCGGCGCTCCTCGTCGGAGGTTGCGGCGACGATGGGGAAGGTGGAGTTGACCACCGCCATGGACATGGAGTAGATGACGCGGCCCACCATGGCGATGGCGGCGTAGATGCCGGCGTCGGTGGCGCGGAAGTAGTGATTGACGAGGACGATGCCGCAGTTGTTGATGAGCATCTGCCCGGCGAAGAAGATGCCGGCCTGGAAGGTCTCGCGGGCGGCATAGGAGAGGCGCAGCGGATTGGGCAGATGGCCGCTGAGCCTCATGGGCACGCCGTGATAGGCGATGACGATGGCGGCGGAGTTGGCGATGATGACGCCGCGCACGCCCCAACCGGCGTAGATGAGTGCGAGCGAGCCGCCGAGGCGAACCACCTGCTCGATGATCATGTTGGTGGCGAGCAGGCGAAAGCCGAGGGTGCCCTGGAGGAATCCGCGCCGCGACCCAAGGGGGATGTAATAGGCGCATCCGACGGCGATGAGGGCGACGAGCTGGGAGTCGGGAAGATTGAGGTAGTTGGCGATGGGCTTCTGCAGGAGCACAAGCCCGAGGCCGACCAGAATGCCTACGACCCAGGAGCCCTGGTTGAAGACGCGGTAGACCGCAGTCTTGCCTTCGAGCGTCTCCTGCTGCGCCACCAGCTTGGATCCGATGAGCTGGAGGGAGAGGGTGATGGCGGAGAGGAGAATGAGCAGCGTGTAGACAACCGTGGCGTGGCCGAAGTCCTTGGCGCCAAGGTAGCGGGCGATCACGATGTTGTATGCGAGGTTGATCGCCATCGTGAGGCCGGAGCCCGACAGCAGCACGACGCCGCCAGAGACAATGCGGGCCTGAAGCGTTTTCGTCTTATAGGTAACGCTGTTCGCCAAGCGAAGAACTCCGATTTAAGCGCAAGATGAGGGGATGGTGAGGCTCTAGTGATAAGTCCTTGAGCGACAGATAATACGATGCGATTTTCGCAACGGTGGCTGCTCGGCGGTCAGGTTTGGCGGGACGGTGACAACCGGTCGCGCGCGCAGGCTATCTAAGGAAACAGGCCCATGAATTCATACGCAGCGTGCATTGCTCTTTCCTTATCCCTGCTTCTGCCTCACGGCTGCTCCGCCCCCGGGGCGAGCGAGCCTTTGCCCCTGAAGTACAAGGCGCAGAACGGAAGTCCCACGGTGATCGCCCTTTACGAGGCATGGTTCGGTCACCCCTCGCACATCACCATTGGCTATTCCTCGCATGATCCAGGGGTGATTACGCAGCAGATCCGGAAGGCCAAGGCGATGGGGATCTCTGCCTTTGTGGTGGACTGGTACGGCGACCGCGAGCC
The DNA here is from genome assembly GCA_008682415.1 of Acidobacteria bacterium AB60. Lineage (GTDB taxonomy): Bacteria > Acidobacteriota > Terriglobia > Terriglobales > Acidobacteriaceae > Telmatobacter. Next base: position 336,856 of record VANK01000004.1, read on the forward strand.
CTTTATCGACAAAAGTTACGCGATGATGCAGAACCTGGCGGAGAAGAACAAGTTCAAGATCGCGATGATGTACGACGAGACGAACCAGGAGGAGGGCGCAACCGACGAGACGATCGCCGATCTCACGATGTTTCGCGATACGTACCTGGCATCGAACGCGCCCGGCCACCAGGCTTACCTGACCTTCGAGGGTAGGCCGGTTATCTTCGTCTTTCCCAAGGGAAATCACACCGACTGGACGAAGGTGCGAAACGTGGTGAACAGCTGGAATCCCGTGCCGCTGCTCATCCAGGAGAATCTGCCTGGGCCGGATGCGGCCGCATGGGATGGCTATTATGCGTGGGTGCAGCCCGGCCCCAAGGGCTGGAAGCCCGATGGCAGCGACTGGGGCGAGCAATACCTGGCGGATTTCTACACCACCATGGGGACCAAGTATCCGGACAAGCTGATCGTAGGCGGGGCGTGGTCGCAGTTTGACGACAGCAAGGCCTCGTGGGGCTGGAACCGGCATATCGCGGGGCGCTGCGGCGGCACGTTCAAGGACACGTTCAACGACTGGCGCAAGTTCTTTGCGCCCAACAATGCGCCGCCGTTCCTGATGCTGGAGACGTGGAACGACTACGAGGAGGGTACGGCGCTGGAGCCGGGCATTCCGAACTGCACGAACGGGCAGGCAGTTCCTGCGAATACGGCGGGGGCGGCCGAGCCGAGCTCGCAGACGCCGTCGGCAACTGCAGGGAGTCAGTGATCGCGGCGTTCTGAGGAAAGGTGAGAAGGCGCGGCCATTCGGGCCGCGCCAATTTTTTGACACGGCGTCTGGAATTTGCCTAGCTGCGAGGAGTTCGGGACGCGGGCTTGCCGACGGCGGCAACAGTGGATCTGCAAAGAGTCGCTTGTATCGGAAGAGGCGGCCAGGGATTAATGCCGGCATAGGCCGTTGGTCAACGGCGGGGCCAGGACGGAGTTTGGCGCGAACGTGCAAGATGAAAAGGGCGCGGCCGGCAGCCGCGCCCTTTTGCCGTGCTTGATGTTTTGACCTTGGTTAAGCTGCGGCCTCTTCCGAGGCGATGGCGTAGGCTTCGGTCTGCGATCCGTAGCCACCGGGCATGGCGATCATGCCTGCCTGGCTGGGGATCATGACCTGCGTACGATGCACTTTGCTGATCAGCGACAGCGGACGGTTGCGCACTTCGTCGTAGACCCGGCCGATGTATTCGCCGAGGATGCCGAGGGTGAGCATCAGCAGGCCGCCCATGAAGAACACGGAGGCCGCCACGCCGAATCCCACCACTGCGACCGTGCTCAGCGGCAGCACCATGCAGGCGGCGAGGAGAAGCGCCAGCGAGGTGGAGAAGCCGAACAGCCCGAAGCTCAGGCGGAGGGGCTTGTAGCTGAAGCTGGTGATGGCGTCCATGGCGTACTTGATGCGGCTGATGAAGGAGAGCTTGCCTTCGCCGCCGAGGCGATCCTGGCGGTCGTAGTAGACGATGGCGTTCTTGTAGCCCACCCACGCGCGCAGGCCGGGGAGGTAGCGATTCTTTTCCCGCATGGCCAGCACCGAGTCCAGCGCCTTGCGATCCATCAGGCTGAAGATGCCGGCGTTCAGGGGAATTGGATAATCGGACAGGGTGCCCAGGCAGCGGTAGAAGAGGGGGAAGAGGAAGGCCAGCAGCTTGCGGCTTTCCTGGCGGCTGCGGCGCACGCCTACCACCACTTCAGCGCCTTCGCGCCATGCGTTGATGAGCTGCGGCAGAACCTCGGGGGGATCCTGGAAGTCGCCGTCCATGAGGATGACGGCGCGGCCGCGCGCGGTTTGCAGTCCCGCGGAGATGGCGCCCATGTGGCCCCAGTTGCGCGACAGTTCAACGACTACGACGTGCGAGTCCGAGGCCTGCAGGCCCTTGAGAAGCTCCAGGGACGAGTCTGTGGATCCGTCGTTGACGTACACCACCTCCCAATCATCGACCACGCCTTTCAGTGCGCTGGCAACCGCCGCGTGGAAGCGTACAACCAGTTCTTCTTCGTTGTAAATGGGAACGACTACTGAGATCATGCCGCGACTCCTGGGGACGATAATCTTGGGAATTTGTTGCCGTGCGGGGGACCTTCGGATTCGATCTAAGTACTGGCCCTATGGTCCCTATTACTTGGATGCACTCCATTACTGTGTTACTGCCTGAAGAACGCGCACGCGCCAGCGCGTCTCCGAGGGGGTGAGCACAGCGATATAGTGCGCGGTAACGTGCTGCGTTGTCAGCAGCTTGTCATGCTCAAATACCTGCTGGTCGTACTGCACTTCATCGGTCAGCTCGATGGACAACCCTTCCGGGGAATAGAAAACAATTTGGATATCGTGAGATCGATCCTGGTAGCTGGTGCGCAACCCGCTTTTGGCCTGCTGCTGGATGGTCTCAGCGATCTTGTCGCGGACCGCGCCGACGAAGTCGCGATCAAGCACTTCGACGCGATTTTGGCCGAGTGCGTCGCGCAATGTCTGCCAGGATTCCACGTAGTCCTGCACCACCGCCCTGGCGGTCTGCTCGGCGAGTTCGCGCGGGCCGTTGAGGTGAGAGGGCCGCACCTGCACGGTGGCCTGCGCCCCGGCCAGCATCGAGCCCGCGCCCAAGATCATTACGGCAGCTATCATCGAGCGCGTCATCGTTATCTCCCCCACCGGATCTGATTGCCCAGGACTACGCCGCTGGCCACCGTGATGGTGGCGCCCGGATAGGCCGGCATCTCCACTTTGGCGATGCCGCGCTTCAGCGGCACATCCACGGTGGTCTGACCGCCGTTGAAACTTTCGGTAAAGGTGATGATGGTGCCGTCGGGAACCGCATTGCCACTGCAGTCGCGCACCGGGGCGGTTTCCAGGGCCACCTTGGGTCCGGCGGGCCTGGCGGTCATCTGCAGTCCGCAGGGATCGCCGGGAACCTGGCCGATGATGCGCTTGGTGGCGATATCGCCCACGCGCGCTATAAATTGCGCTGCACCCTCCTTGGGCGAAGAGTCCACGGCGATCCAGGCGGCTCCATCGCGGGTGGTGATGTTGCGGTTTTGCGCGGCCGATCCGGGGGTGGAGAGCTGGAAATCGACCGTCGTCGGTTTGGTCACCAGATTCTGGTACGAATCGAACAGATAGACCGCGCCGGTGATGCCGTCACGGAGGCCCACGGGGAGCCGCGAAGGACGGGCGAGGAAGCTGACGTCGGCTACCTTCGATGAAGGCAGCACATCGAGGCTTGCGGTATCGCCGGATCCGGAGAGAAAGACAAGGTAATGGCCGGCGTTGTAGAGCGCGCCGGCTTCGAAGTTGACGCTCGATCCGAGCTGCACGTCGCGCTTGAGCACCTGCCCGGGGCCCACGATATAGAGAGTTCCCTGCCCGCTTCCGCTGCTCTGCACGGAGAAGGCGCTGCCTGCCTCGATGGTGCGGGGCACGGTGAGGCCACCCTGGGCGAGCAGGGGCAAAGCAGCGGCGAGAACGATACCCGCGGCTAACGTACGAACCAGCCTCACGCCGTGCCTCCCATGTTGAAGGTGGAGATCACGGTGCGCTGGCTGGCGATTTTGTGGGCGAGGTCTTCCGGGATGTGAATATTGAAGGCCACCGGAGTCTGCGGCAGCAGCGCATGGTCCACGTACTGGTCGGCCACCCAAACCAGGTTTCCGTTTTGGTCGTAGAAGGTGCCCAGCACATGCGCGACGTTGGCGATCTGGCCGCTCTGGTTGACCAGCTGCCCGCTGAGCGAAGGCACGGCGGAGGTATCCAGCTTTTCGTCTTGCACCTCGATGACCGGATCCGCCGAGGCCGGAATGAGCGTGGAGAACGGTGTCATGCGGACGCCGCCCACCTGCGAGAGATTCACATCAGCGAACTTGATGAAGAAGGGCGTCACCTGCTTGGGCAGCAGCAGATGCGAGATCTTGTCGAAGCTGCCCTCGGTGGCAATGGGCTGCTGGCTCTTGTTGAGCAGGGTGGCCGTCACGGAGACGTAGGCGGGGACGACGTCTTCATTGAGCAGTTCGCCCATGATGAAGGTGCCTTCTGCGCGCTGCACCGGGTGCATGTCGATGATTTTGACGTGGGGCTGTTCCACGTCGGCCGCGCCCCAGTCATCGCCGGCGCCGCGGTAGATCACGTCCCAGCGGAGGTAGTTCACGGGGATGACCTGCGGCGGCAACACGGGCTGCTTGGTGAAGGGCCAATCCACCTGCCAGCGGTCGCCGTTCTTCACCACGTGGACATCGCGGTTATCCACGGCATCGCCCACCACGGTGGCCCAGTGCAGCTTGACGTGGAACTCGGCGTCGGTATCGGTGGCGTGCACCGGGGCGATCTCGAAGGTATCGAGGCCCGAGTAGGTGCGCAGATTGGGGTAGTAGCCCATCATGTCGGCCATGAACTGCGGGAGCGTGAATTGGGCGCGATTGGCGAGACTGAAGTAGGCCTTGCCCCACGCCTGCGCGTGGATGTCGTCGCCAAAGGAACGCAGCGCCGCCTGGGGGCTGGAGGTGTCGTTTGCCAGAGCACCACCGCCCGCGAACACGACCGCTTCGGGGAGAGGCCACACCGTGCCAATGACCACGAAGACGATGGTGGCGGCAAAGAGAATCAGAGCAAGTAAGCGTCCACTCATTACGAAGCCAGCCTTCCTGGCACCAACGATTCGCCGGAGGGATACGTATCAATGACTTCTTCTTCGCGACGGCGCCGTTCGGGGATCAACAGCACCAACAAGGCCACGATGCTGCTGCCGAAGGGCAGAATGCCCCACATCATGCCCTGCCAATGGGGAGGCATCTGCGGCGCATTGACGGGTGTAAAGGGCGGCACCCCGTCTTTGGCCCAGATGATGATGGTCTTGTCATCGAGCGAGTCCACGGGACGCCAGCCGGCAAAGGCAAGCAGCGGATCGTAGTAGCGGTCGCGGACCAGGATCCACTTCAGGCCGTAGTGATCCGCGTGGTCCAGGATGGCGCGGAGTGCGTTCAGGCCGGCCTTGCCGAAATACTTCGAGCTTGTCAACTGCGCCCCGCCGTACTTGGTCAGTTCCGGAAGCAGTCGGCCAGAGTTCCATTCGCCGTCTTCGCTGGGGGCATTGGTTTCCATGGCCAGGCGCGAGATCTTGTTGCCGAAGCCGAGGGTGATGTAGCTGTAGCGATCGTGCCCGTCGCGATTGAGCCATGCGGCCGAGGAATCCACCTTGAAGTCCGCGGCGTCGGCCGGATGGTAGGTGGACCAGCTCACGGCGAGGGCGCAGCTGCACATCGCGAGCGCCGCCAGGGCTACCATCGCCCGGGTGCGGAACGAAGCGATGATCTCCTGAGCGAACAGGCCCACGAAGGGGAGGGCCAACAGCGTGGCCCAGTAGCTGAAGCGCTCCATGGTGATGACGTCGAAGGCGCGGCCGAGCAGGAGATGTCCTATCGGCGTGGTACCACCCAAGCCGACGAGAAAGGCAACCCAGAAGCCGAGCAGCAGGGGGCGGAGCCGCCGATCGCCCGCGCCACGCCAGAAGATGAAGGGCAGGGCGAGGATGAGGGCTCCATAAGGAACAACGAAGTAGTTCAATCCCCATTCCGGGCTCAGGAGGTAGTTGGCGCGGCTGGCGTGCGGAATCGGGGTCTGGGTGACCGGGTACTTGATCAGCGCGATCCAGAAGGGCAGCAGCACCACGGCAATGGCTGCGCCGACAACGACCATGATGGAGATGGTTCGCGCCAGGAAGGCGGCAATGGACATCTCCTCGCCTTCATTGCGCTCAACGAGAGCCAGGGCCAGTACCGGAAGGGCGAAGAAGAATGATCCGAAGAGCAGGGTTGCATGGTGTGCGGCCGCGGCGGCAGTAAACAGGGCTGCGCCCTTCAAGAAAGCGCGCCAGCGACCATAACGAACCCAGTCGTAGAGAAACGGAAGCGCATTCAGGTAGAGGGGCGCGGCAGAGGTGGTGCCCAGCTGGCCGGCGGAGTACACCAAGAAACTCTCGGAGCCAAGGAACACCGCGCCGAGGGCCGCGAAGGAGGCGGCGCGCGGACTCACCCAGATCTTCGCAAACCGATAGACGCCGACCACCAGCAGCATGATCGCTACCAGCTGCACAAACATGTAGGCCAGGTCGAGTCCCGTTATATGAGAGACCACCGCAATCCACTGCTGCGGCAGAGGCGGATAGGTCATCTGCGAGAATCCGGCGTACCACTTGGGATTCCAGGGATCGAACCAGTGATGAAGATAGTGGGACGCGAAAAAGATGTGCTGGTTTGTGTCGTACGACTTGAGAGGCAGCTTCATGAGCAACAGGGGCAGATGAACCGCAACTGCCGCCAGCAAAAGAAGGCTCATGGGCAAAGGCCGCTGCGCCGTCACGCGATCGACCGGCGCCCGCTGCGGCAGGACATGTTCCTGCGGCTCCCGCGCATGCGGTACAACCGACTCTGATTTCTGCACATTAGCCTCGGGAAAGAGCATGGAATGGACTCACTTTGTTGTTGCTCTTCCAATTGACGTCATATCGCGAGTGCATCCTCGTACAGATGTGACCCCACCCCGCAAAGATGTATGGATGACATAACTTGTGGGAGATGAAACCCGCGGACATGCATGTTCTTGGATTATCCGTGGGGCTCAACTGGTTGCTTCGCCCTCCATTCTGCGATTCAGCTCTCTGCGCGCTGTGTGTTTTCCAGGTCGTGCGTGACTTGGAGCAAATAACTGAAGGAGCACAAGGGGAAACCGGACCGAAAGCCAACATCGCACCGGAAATTGGAATCCAAGAAGATGTATCAGTTCCGCGACTACTTGGGGTTCCCCTTTGAGAGAAAGACTTTCATTCCTGAAAATTGCCGGTGTTTTTGCGCTCTCGGCCGGCTGGCTGCTGCCTGCTCAGGAGACGCAGACCTACCAGATCGGGCCTGACAGTGCGAAGAGCCCGCAGGCGCAGACCCAGAAGAAACCGAGCCAAAACCAGAGCCAGTCCCAGGAACAACAGTTGGGCTGGGGCACGAACATTCAGAATGCGCGTATTGGGCGCGCCGCCGAACTGGCGCTGAAGAAGGGCGACAAGGGGCAGGCGCTGGACTTTGCGCGGCGCGCTGTGCACACCGCACCCAACGATTCGCAGTTGTGGTTCCTGCTGGGCTACGCCGCGCGCCTGAATGGAAGGTTCGATGAATCGGTGCAGGCGTATCAAAAGGGTTTGAAGCTGAATCCGTCGTCGCTTGACGGGCAATCCGGCCTGGCTCAGGACCTGGCCATCATGGGCCATACGGCGGACGCGCAAACCATGCTGAAGCAGATTGTGGCCGCCGATCCGCGGCGCCGGGACGACACCCTGCTGCTGGGCGAGACCTACATGCGCGCCAAAGACTACCAGGGAGCGCTGGACTGGCTGACACGCGCCGAGCGCATCAAGCCGGAGGCGCGGTCCGAGATCCTGCTGGCTATCAGCTATGAGCAGTTGAAGCAGATGGATGTGGCGAATCGCTATCTGGAGATGGCGCGCCACCACGATCCCAACAATCCCGACGTGGAGCGCACGCTGGCCGGATATTTTCGTGAGACCGGCAAGTATGGTGACGCCATCAACGCGCTCAAGGCGATTCGCAATCCGCGCCCCGACGTAGTTGCGGAGCTGGCCTACACCTATCAGCTCAACGGCAATATGACCGAAGCGGCGAAGCTGTACGCGCGCTCCGCCAATGCCATGCCCAAGGACATGGCGCTGCAGCTCTCGGCTGCGCAGGCCGAGGTGGCGGTTGGGTCGGTGGAGGATGCCAACACGTTTTTGAAGCGGGCCGAAACGATTGATGCGAACTACTACCGGCTGCATGCGATTCGAGGGGAGATCGCCCGCATGCAGGAGCGCGACGACGAAGCCGCAAATGAGTACAACACCGCGATTGCGAACCTGCCGTCGAGTCCCGCGGAGGGGCCGCTCTACGGCGTGCAGCTGCACGTGAACCTGATGCAGATCTACGGCTCGCTCGGCGACAAGGAGAAGTCGAACCAGCAACTGCAGATTGCCCAGACCCAGATTGGCGCGCTGGACGAGCAGGGGCCGGGCCGCAACGCGTTCCTGCGCCTTCGCTCGCTGATCAAGATGGCGGGGGGCAATCTGGATAGCGCGCTCGCCGACATCAAGGAAGCGATTGCGCTGGCGCCGCGCGATCGCGACAATCTGCAACAGAACGGCGACATCCTCATGAAGCTGGGCCGCACTGAGGATGCCATCAACCTCTACAAGCAGGTTCTCGACCTCGATCACAACAATCGCTTCGCGCTCACATCGCTCGGCTACGCCTCGCGCGCGGCGGGACGGCCCGACGAGGCAGAACGCTACTTCAAGCGCCTGGCGCAGGTCGATCCCAACTCGTACGCGCCATACCTTGCCCTGGGCGATCTGTACACCTCGCGGCGCGAGTTCACGCAGGCGCAATCCAATTACACGAAGGCGTACGCGCTGGGTCCCAAACATCCGCTGGTTGTGGCGGGCGGCATGAACGCGGCGATCGAGGCGCACAACATCGGGCTGGCGGGCGACTGGTACAAGCGCGTCACCGACCCGATGCTCACCGAGCCGCAGATTCTTCGCGAAGAAGAGCGCTACCTTTCCTTCAGCGGCGACTATGCCAAGTCCGAGCAGGTCGGCCAGCAGGCAATCAAGGTGCTGCCCACCGACCGCGACGTGATTGTGTACCTCGGTTACGACCTGCTCCACCAGGAGAAGTACCCCGAGCTGCTCGCGCTCACGACCAGGTACAACAGCGTTCTTCCCAAGGAGCCCGATCTGCCGCTGCTGGCCGGCTATGTGCACAAGCACAATGGCGAGCGGGAGGAGGCGGAGAAGGACTTCACTGAGGCGATTGCCCGCGATCCCAACGCCACCACGGCCTACGTGAACCGCGGGTACATGCGCAACGACCTCGGCCAGCCCGACCTTGCCGCCCAGGACTTTGAAGCCGCCGTCAAGCTGGAGCCGAAGAACGGCGAGGCGCACCTCGGCCTGGCTTACGCGGATCTCGATCTCAACAAGCCGGGCGCGGCACTGCGCAATGCGGATCTGGCGGAGAAGTCCATGGGGGACTTCCGCGATGTCCACGTCATCCGCGCCACCGCCTACGGCCGCCAGGACATGCTGGGCAAAGCCGCCAACGAATATCGCGCGGCCCTGCGCTTCACCCCCAACGATCCTGCGCTGCACCTTGGTCTGGGCAACACCATGTTCTCCGAGCGCCGTTATCACCCGGCTATCGACGAGTTCCTGATCGCCGAAAAGTCTGCGCCTAACGACGCCAACATCGACGCGATGCTGGCGCGGTCGTACGCCAACCTCGACGACCGTCCCAACACCCTGCACTACGTCGACCTGGCGGAGCGCAATGCCGCTTCGATGCCGGAGACCAAGCACCACTTTGGTCCCTCGCCGCTGAGCACTATCTACGTGGAGACCGGCCAGGCCCTCAACACCATTGGCGAGCAGAACGCCGCCATGCAGCGCTTCACCAAGGCTCTGGATGTGCCGCACTCCGACCGCGTCTCGGTCCGCCTGGCGCTTGCCGAGACCATGACCGAGCAGGGGCACGAAGAAGACGCGCAGCGGCAGATCGCGCTCGCGCTCATGGAAGCCGGCACCGGGGAGACCACGCCGGTCTCCGGCAACCAGTACATCGAAGCCGCCAACGTACTGCGCGGCATGCACAACTACGATCTGTCGCAGGCCTATCTGGAACGCGCCCGCCGCGCCGGCGCCCCGGATCCCGCGGTGCGCATCGGGATGGCCAACAACTACCTGGCGGTCGGCGATACGCTGCGCGCCAAGGCCGAGCTCGATGCGGTCAGGGCTTCATCGGACGGCGACCCGGATTATCAATATCTGCTGGCGCAGGCCAACGTCTTTCGCCAGGAACACCGGGGCGCCCAGGCGCAGACCTCGTTTGCGCAGGCCACCAATGCGGAAGGCGAGGACACCACCGCGGAGCAGGGCCTGCTCGAGACGGGCGGCGAAGAGGGTCTCGCGATCACCCCCAAGGTCAGCGTCCTCTCCGACATCACCAGCCAGCCCATCTTTGAAGACACTACGGTCTACGTGCTCGACGCCAAGCTCGATGCGGCGCAGCCCATCTCCAGCACCAACACCAGCCTGCTTCCCCCACCGCGCTCAACGCTGCAGACGCAGTGGACCGCCGCATATCACCTGCACTACGACTTTCTGCCGCCCATCAGCGGCTTCTATCAGCTGCGCAACGCGCGCGGCTCTATCTCGGTGCCGGCCACCAATTCCATTGTGAATCGCGACACCACCGACAACTCGTTCAACGTCGGAGTTAACCCCACGTTCCGCTTCGGCACCAGCACCCTTACGCTGAACAGCGGTATCCAGGCCACGGTTCGCCGCGATGCGCAGACGCCGGTGCAGATCAACCAGAACCTGATCCGCGAGTTCACCTACGTCAGCAGCAGCTCGTTCTTCAACGCGCTCTCGTTCAGCGGATACGTCATCCACGAGCACGGCCCGTTCACGGATACGAATCTGAATTCGTCGCTCATCACCGCAGCCCTCGACTTCCGGGTTGGCGCGCCCTGGGGCAAGACGGCGCTGGTTACGGGCTGGGGCTATAGCGACCAGAAGTTCTCGCCGCAGAACTACGAGAATTACTTCACGTCTTCGTACGTCGGCATGGAGCGCCGCTTTGGGCCGCGCATCAATGTGCGCGCCATGCTGGAGGACATTCGCGCGTGGCGCATCTTCAACTCGGGTTCGGGGATTGCGCAGAACCTGCGCCCTGCGGGCCTGGTGGACTTTACCCCGCGCAAGAACTGGGACATCCAGGTCAGCTCCGCGTGGTCGAGCACGCGCAGCTTCCACGTGTATGACGCCATCCAGAACGGATTCTCGGTCTCCTACGCGCGGCCGTTCCGGCGCCGGATGACCGATGCAGGAGGGCCCATTACCTATAGCTATCCGCTGCGTTTCTCAGCGGGACTCCAGGACGAATCCTTCTACAACTTCACCGGCTCGCATAGCCAACAACTCCGGCCTTACTTCGGCATCACAATATTCTGAGGCGGTATAACAAGCATGAAAATCTGTCTGGTTGGAACGTTTCCTCCCAGCGGGCGCCAGCTCAACGAATACGCATTTCACATCGCTCGCGAACTCAACCGCAACCCTGAAATCGAGCTCACCATTCTCGCCGATGAGCTGACCACCTGCGACTTCGCAACCGACAGCAGCGGCAAGCCCCTGAATATCGCCGATCAAAGCGAGCTCGAGGGATACAAAGTCGTTCGCTGCTGGCGTTTCGGCAATCTCGACAATCCCGTGCGCCTGCTGCGCGCGATTCGCAAGATCAACCCTGACGTGGTGTGGTACAACCTCGTCTTCTCCAGCTTCGCGACGCCCGACAAGCCTTTCGCCGCCTTCGCCGGACTCTCCGCGCCGGCCCTGACCCGCGCCGCCGGATTTTACACCCACATTACGCTGCACCACATTTTGGAGCATGTGGACTTTGCCGCCGCCGGCGTGAAGCGGGAGCGCCTCTTCCGGGTGGGCACGGAACTGGCCACGCGGGCTCTGCTCAAGGCGCACTCGGTCTCGGTTCTGCTTCCGGGCTACCATCACACGCTCATCAGCAAGTACGGAGCGCAGAATGTGCTGCTCGGCACGCACGGCACGTTTGCCACCGCGCCCACGCCGCCCGACTTCAGCAAGCGCGGCAATCCTGACAAGCGCATCCTGGCTATCGGCCATTGGGGCACCTACAAGCGGCTGGAGACGCTGATGGAGGCCTTCCCGCTCGTCCTGGAAAAGATTCCCGACGCGCGGTTGGTTGTGGCGGGCGCCAATCATCACACCCGGGCGGGGTACTGGGAGTCCATTCGCGAGGCCCAGCCCAAGCATCTGCCCATCGAGTTCCGCGGCTATGTGGCTGAAGACGACATTCCCGAGCTCTTCCAGACCACCTCAGTGCTTGTGCTGCCTTACGACTCGGCCACCGGATCAAGCGGGCCTGCGCACCAGGCTTGCGAGTATGGCGTGCCCATTGTCAGCGCCGACCTGCCGGACTTTCGCGGAATGGCCTCGGACGAAGACATGGCCATCCGCTTCTATCAGCGCGGCAATGCGCGGGACCTGGCCGATCAGATCATCGCCATCCTGGAGTCGCCCGAGCTGGAGCGCCAGATGGCGGAGCACAACTTCGCCGCCGGGGTGGAGATGACCATGACCAACGTGGTCAACAATTACCTGCGCTGGTTCCGCCTAAACAACGCCAAGCGGGCGATTCGTCAGCAGACCGGGACCGAGATGCCGGCGGTCCAGAGCCAGCCCAATTTCACCCACCGCCTCTTCGCGCTGCCAGCGCGATACCGCCACGCCAGACCAAACTGGCGCCTGCGGGCCGCCCTCATCAACCAGACCAATGAGTCTCTGGACAAGGTGCAGGCTCCTTCCCACGACTAGTCATTGGAGCCCGCCCAGCGCTCGTCCAGGAACCCTTCAAAAAGCCAAAGGCCCGCACGCTGCGGGCCTTTGTCGTCCTGGTCTCTCTTCCCTGAAACACTACTCCGAGCTTCCCGTCTCCTCGATCCGCGTAGCCGCGTAGCGTGTGCCATCATAGTCTGCCGTGACCCGCACGTGATCTCCCACATGCAGCCGCAGCACGACCGGGTCCTGGGGATTGCAGCGGATCTGGTAGGTGCGCTGGTCGCGCGGATCCGTGACCATGAAGTATCCGTTGGCAACGTTGAGCGCGGTGACCGTGCCCATGAAGACGAAGGAAGCGCCGGGGGTGGCCAGCACGGTGACCTCCCGCGCCGTTCCCTGCCCTTTGTTGTCGGACTGGAAGCTCAGCGAGACGAGTGCGCCGCGCACCAGATCCGACTGCCCGCGGTTCTCCGCGGTAAAGGCGGACTGCCCCTCGCGCTTCACCGTGGTGGTGTTCGTCACGCGTACCCGGAACTGCTGTTGTGATCCCTGGCTCAGCATGGTCAGCATGCCGCTTCCCGGGTCGAAGTCCAGGATGCGGCCCTCGAAGGCGCCCTGGGGGGACTCGGAGAGGATGTGCACGGTCAGCGCGAACACCTTGTCGCCATCGAGTGTGGTCTGGACGGAGGCGTGCTCGGCTGGTTTCAGGTCATGCAGCGGAATGCGATTGCCGTCTACGAACAGCTGGGTGCGGGCGTCGAACAAGATCCGCATCGGCTTTTCGCCGTAGACGTGAAGCATAAAGCGGTCCCGGACAGCGTCAATTTCGCGGATCTGGCCGCCCAGGATGGTGCTCTTGCCCCGTGGCAGGGGCGGAACGTCCATCAGATTCACGGCCGTCTTTTCCGTCTTGACGGAGGGAGTGGTAGGGGGCGGGGCGGTCACGGGCGCCTGCGCGACCGCCGCAACGCCGATCGCCATCCCGCCCAGGATTGCAGCCGCCAGCCGCGCCCTCGGCCAGGAGGGTTGCTGGGTGAAAGGGCGACCGAATTTCCCGGTCCCTCCACTGGGTGAAACTACCCGACGAACAATTCTTTCCATGCCAGACACACCTATCTCTTATTGCACTCATCTCATTGGATGTTCCCGTTCGAACGGGGGTCGCCTCGCGTTTTATCCGGGGAGCAACATCCCACTTACAGTCGCATCTAAGAATTTGTGGCAGCGTCCCTTCCATCCAATCCGCCGGGGCGCCTGATGGGGAATCTGAATTCAAAATGATCAAGAGCGTGCTCAAGCTGATCGCGGTGGTTGTATCTGTCGCTATAGGCAGCAGCTCTTGCTGGGCCAAAGATGGCACAGTGATCAATATCCCCTTGCGCTCCAAGCTCACCCCCGTGCAGCGCCTCAACCGGGAAGGTGTAGAGGCGGTCAAAAAATTGCAGTATGACAAGGCCGAGCAGCTGTTTTATAAGGCCTATCTTTATGATCCAGCCGACCCCTTCACGCTCAACAACCTGGGATACGTGGCCGAGATCCAGGGACAGCTTGATCGCGCCCAGAAGTTTTACCAGCTCGCCGCTGAGCAAGGCAGCGACGCCAATATCGATCTGAGCAACGCCAAGGAACTGCGCGGCAAGACCATGAAATCGGCTCTGGTGGATCTGAACGACAAGACCATGCGGATGAACCGCATGAACCTCAATGCCATGCGGCTGCTGGCGCAGGACCGCGGCTTTGAGGCGATCGCGATGCTTAAGCAGACACTCGCGCTGGATCCACAGAATCCCTTCACGTTGAACAATCTGGGAGTCGCCAGCGAAGCGGTGGGCGATCTGCAGGGCGCCTACCGGTACTACTATGAGGCCGCCAACACGCATTCGAAGGAGCCGGCCGCCGTCACGCTCGACCGCAGCTGGCGGGGCAAATCGGTCAGCGCCATGGCCGAGGCCAGCGCGCGGCGTGTGCACAAGCTGATGGATAAGTCCGAGCCGGCTTCGTCGCAGGCACTGCGCCTGACGCTGCACGGCGTCTACGCGGTCAACCAGAACGACTGGAACTCCGCGCGGCAGGACTTTCTGCACGCCTATTCTCTTGACCCGAACAGCGCGTTCACGCTGAACAACCGGGGGTATGTCGCCGAACACGATGGCGACCTCGAGACCGCACAGTTCTATTACGAAAAGGCCCGCAGAGCAAGCGATGCGGGGGCGCGGGTGGGCATGGCCACTCGCGTCGACGCGCAAGGTCAGCCCCTGGTTGTTGTCGCCGAGGGCAGCAATGAGAAAGTGGACAACGCTCTTGAAGAGTACAGCCGCCAACGGCGCAATGAGAAAGGCCCGATCGAGCTTACGCCGCGTGGCAATAACTCCACCCCGGATCAGGACAATAACAAACCGCAATAATTAGGACGGGCCCTTGGCATATGAACACAAATGCGAGAGTGGAAGCACCCACGTACAAATCTCTTGACGTTCTCTCCAGGCTCTTGTTGCACGCCCGGGAGGACGCTTCCGACCTTGGTTCCCGGAAGGCAGATGAGGAGTTAAAAAAGGATCTTCTCACGCTTTCCCGCAATGAGTTCGACGATCTCGTCGCCCTCGCTCACCTTAATCACGTCATCGTGCGGGGCATGGAGAAGTTCCTCCGGCTCACCGCCGATGCCGGAGACGCCGAAAGAACCTCGTGGGCCAAGGCTGCGCTCACCACGGAACAGGCGCGCATCGATAATGCCGTCGCTTTCCTGGACGACGTGTGCCACACCTTCGGCGACGGTGACCATGATGTGTGCGTCATCAAGTCGCTCGATCACTGGCCGGATCTCGGCAGCGATCTCGATCTCTACACCAGCGCCGATCCCGCCCGCGTCTGCGGGTTGATGAAGCGCCGTTTCGATGCGGAGATCGCGTCACGCAGCTGGGGCGATCGCCTGGCCTGCAAGTGGAACTTCCAGATTCCCGGATTGCCCGAACTGATCGAGATTCACGTGGGCAGGCTGGGACAGACCGGGGAACAGGTGGCCATTGCGTCTTCGCTGATGAAACGCACGCGCGCCATCAGCGTTGCCGGACGCACGTTCCGGGTTGCCTCAAAATCCGACCGCCTGCTCATTTCCACGCTGCAGCGGATGTATCGGCACTTCTACTTCCGCTTGTGCGACATTCTCGATTCGGCGGGACTGGTTGAAAACGATGGAGTTGACTTTGAAGATCTGCGCGCGGCCGCAACCCGCGCGGGCATCTGGGAAGGCACTGCCACGTACCTGGTCATCGTCTCCGATTACGTGAAGTCGTATCGCGGATGGGGCCTGGAACTGCCAAAGTTCGTGACGCAGGCAGCCCGGTTCGGGGGAGATGCCGTCTATTACAGCAGGGGCTTTATCCGTGTCCCCATCATGCCGCAATCGGCAAAGCTATACGGATCGCAGCTGGTGGGCGCGCTGCGCAAACGAGAACTTCACAACGGCGCGCGGCTCAGCCTTCTTCCCTGGCTCGCAACCGCCGCAGTGGTGGGACAAAAGATCACCGGAAGCGATAAGGGCATCTGGTAATCGGGCCGATCGACTCCGGCGCAGCGGCCGGAGCCGATCATAACTTCAAACATACCGATGGACGGTCGACCAGAGAGGGGGAAGCCGCAGATTCCGATCATGCGGCCAGCACCTATGAGCAATCCGACAATGACACCCAGGCCGATCTCACGAGGGAGACTGCTGATGGAAAACGGCAGACCGCAGAGGGCTCATACATACAATCGCTCCAGCCTCGCCTACCAGGAAGATGTTTACGCGGAGATGGAGAAGCCGCTTCCGCAGCTTGTACCCAAAGCTCCTGTGCTGGCAGCCGCGGGAGCCCCAACCTTTGGCCAACTGGACACGCTCACCGCGCAGAAGGATCCGACCTCGAAGGCCGTATCCGCGGTGGTGCACGTCTTCCTGGTGGCCGCTGTTCTCTACCTAGGCTTCAAGGCGAAGCAGACGTTTGTGCAGCCGCAGATCATCAACCCGGTGCACGTGACGCTGTTCGATCCGGCTCCTCCGCCGCCCAAGGTTCTACCCGTGGCGCCCAAGATGGGTGGCGGCGGTGGTGGTGGCGCGCACGAGAAGATCGAGCCGATCAAGGGCAATCCGCCCAAGATCGTGGCCCGGACCGTGCCGGTGCTGGCGCCGCAGGTGATCCGTCTGGATCATCCCAAGCTGGCGGCTGAGCCCACGGCCATGGTGAACATGCCGATGGATTCCAAGCTGCCGAACCTGGGGCTGACCAGCAGCCAGCAGGTGGCATTGGCCTCGCAGGGCAAGGGCAGCGGCTCCGGCTTTGGCTCGGGCCTGGGCGGCGGCCTGGGAATGGGCCATGGCGTCGGCTCTGGGCCGGGCAGCGGCGGCGGCTACGGCGGCGGCCTGATGAGCGTGGGCGGCGGCGTAAGCGCGCCGACGCTGGTTTCACGCGTCGATCCGGAGTTTACGGAGGAGGCGCGCGCGGCTAACTTCCAGGGCAACGTGGCCATTCAGCTGGTGGTGGACCAGCAGGGCAATCCGCAGAATATTCGCGTGGTGCGGCGCGCGGGCATGGGCCTGGACGAGAAGGCGATGGAGGCGGTGCGGCAGTACCGGTTCCATCCGGCGATGTACCAGGGCCACCCGGTAGCGGTGCAAATCATCATCGACGTGGACTTCCATCTGCACTGATTTCTCCTTTCCCCAGATGCAAAGCCGAGGGGCCCTACCTACGGGGCCCCTCGGCTTTTGTTTGCGCGAATTCTGCGAGGAGATCGGCGTTAGGAGAGAGATAAAGAAGATTGGGCGGGTCCTCTGGAACGCGCGGCTGGTTGCGTTGCGGGAGCGGGTGTGCCAAGATGCGGCTACTGCCCCAAGCGATGTGAAGGAGAAAGGTATGCCGGCGTTTCTTTCGATCACGCTGCGTAACGCCCTGCATGAGGCGTGTCACTTTACCGTTGTAGACAATATCCGCAGCAAGACGGTGCTGGACGAGGATCTGGCCGAAGATGCGAGCAAGCAGGTGAAGATTGCACCGGGGGTGGGAGGCACGGGCGATATCTCCTATACGCCGCTGAACCACCTGACGATCCGCAAGATCAGCCTGCAGGATGGCGATACGGTGGACATGGACTGATGGCTATACTGGAGCGCATGCGCAGGCTGGCGGTTTGGCTTTTTGTGGCTTCGATGAGCGTGGGCTTGGCGGCGCAGAACGCGCCGGGGCCGGCGGAGATTTCGGCGGACCTGGGACCGTGTTCGGCGCTGCTAACGGTGACGGATGCGGCGGGCAAGCCGGTGTATGGCGCCAAGATGACGGCCCGGGTGCAATACGGGTTTGCCGGTGTCAAGAAGCTGGATTTGGAGGCGTTCACTGGGCAGGACGGGAAGGTGAAGATCGCCAAGCTGCCGGAGACGCTGAAGAAGCCGATGATCATTCACGTGGGCAAGGACGAGAAGGCGGACCAGGTGGAGTTCAAGCCTTCGGTGCAATGTCACGCCACGTTCGATGTGCAGTTGAAGTAACGCGGGAGCCGGGCGGCGCTCCTCGAACGAGAACCTGTTCGCGGGAACGCGTGGGCGTAGCCGGGCTAGAAGCGCGAGAAAAAACGGTAGTCGCGCATGGCGCCGTGCGGCACCCAAGCGCATGAAAAAGGCAACAACAAGAGCAACTGCGGATCCCTCCCCCTTCGCTGTGCTCAGGGTGCGGGATGACACTTCTCTGGAGGAGCGGCTTTTGTAATTTCGGAGGAATTTTCAGGGCAGATCCATCGCTGCGCTCGGGAGTGCAACGGTGGGTGGCTTATTCCTGGTGGAGGGCGCGGGCGACGTTGAGGCGCAGGGCGCGGCGGAGAGGCAGGACGGCCGCCAGGGCCACGACCGCAAAGAGGAAGGCGATGGCGGCCGCGAACGCCAGCGGATCAAGATTGCTGACGCCGAAGAGAATCATGCGGAGGAAGCGCGAGCCGACCGCCGCCAAGGTGGCGCCCAACGTGGCGCCGAGGGCAACGGGCCAGACGAATTGGCGGAGCAGGGCAAGGCAGAGCGGGACCGCGCGCGAGCCGAGGGCCAGGCGGATGGCGGTTTCGCGGGTGCGCTGGGAGACGGTGAAGGCGACGAGGCCGATGATGCCGACGCCAGCCATGAGCACCGCAACAAGGCCGATGAGACTGACGATGGCGGCGAGCTGTTCCACGTGGCGCACGCTGTCCTGGTAGAGGCCCTTGAGGGGCCGCATCTCGGGAAAGATGGCGGGCGCGAGCGACTGGCTGATGGCGCGGGCCGCGGGCATGATGCTGGCGGCGGGGCCGCCGGTACGGACCACCAGGACCATCCCGGGCATGTCGGCGGGCTGTGGAGCCCAGTACTCTTCGACGGCGTCATCGTCGTTGAGGGCGTTGACGTGCGCGTCGCCGACGATGCCGACCACAACGTCCTGCGAGCCGGGCATGAGCTTGCCGAGAGGATTTTGGCCGTGCCCCTGCAGTCGGGCCAGGGTGGCGCTGATGACGATGGCGTGCTGTTCGCCGGGCTGCAGGGTGCGGCCGGCAAGCAGGGGAATTTCCATGGTGCGGAAGTAGTCGGCATCGGCCTGATTGGGATAGACGAGAATGCGGCGGCCGTCGATGAGGATGTCCTGCCGCCAGACTGTGTGGCCCATGGGCGGAAGGTGCACTAGTCCGACGGCGCGCACGCCGGGAATGGCGCTCAGGCGAGCACGCATTGCCTGGAGATAGGCGCTTGCGGCGCTCTCCGAGAAGCCGTGCTGGGCAAGCTGCGGATCGATGGAGAGGGTGCTCTCGTAGCCGAAGCCGGGGTCGGTGTAGAGTGCGTGCTGCGCGGCGCGCACCAGCAGGCCGGAGACGATGAGCAGCACGCAGCTGGCGGCAATCTGGGCGGTGACGAGGAGCTGACGCGCGATGGTTTTGTGCTGGCGTGAGCGGGCGATCTGCCATGCCGGAGCGAAGCCAAAGAAAATCACGGCCAGGAACATGACGGCCACGGTGAACAGGAGGAGGCGTCCGTCGGGCGCGGCGGTGATCCAGCGCGGGGCGTCGATCTGTGCCAGCACGAAGCGCATGACGGCCCAGGCCAGGGCGAGCCCGACGACAGCGCCGAGAGCGGCGAGAAGGAGGCTCTCGGTGCAGAGCTGACGAAAGATGCGCGCGCGATTGGCGCCGATGGCGAGACGAATGCCGATCTCGTGCTGGCGCGTGACGCCGCGCGCCAGAAGCAGCGCTCCGAGGTTGGCGCAGGAGACGGCGAGGATCAAGAGCGTGAGCACCGCGACCATGACGACGACCCGCCATTCTTCGGGGTGAAGAACCTGGGCGTGGCCTCCGGGGCTGCTCTGCAGAGCTTCGTTCTTCCAGACCGCTTCGGGATGCTGGAGGCGAAGCTGGTCGGTGAGAGCGCGCAGCTCCTGCTCGGCGGCTTTAGCCGTGATGCCGGGCGCGAGACGCGCCCACATGCGGACGGTGGAGCTGTTGAAATCGGTGAGAACCTTGCTGCCGTCGATGAAGTAGGGCTGCTGCGCGATGGGGACCCAGACGTCGGGGTGCTGGCTGGCGAGGCTGGCGAAGTCATAGGGAAGCACGCCGGCGATGGTGACGGGTTTGCGGTTGAGGCGCACGGTGCGGCCGATGACCGAAGGGTCAGAATTGAAGCGCTGCTGCCAGAGGGGGTAGCTGAGGAGCATGACGGGGGGACTGGACGGAGAGGCGTCGAGGGTGGTGCTGAGGACGCGTCCCAAGGCAGCGGGGGTGCCGAGCTGCTCAAAGTAGTTGGGTGTGACGAAGGAGATTTTGACGAGGTCGGCATCGTTATTGAGCTGCACGGGCGGCACGCCGAAGACAGCGATGGCGGCGGCGAGCGAACGGGCGTGATCGCGATAGAACTGGAACGACGGGTAAGACATCTCGCTGTTGTAGGAATCGGGGGAGCGGCGCTCGAGGAGGATGAGCGAGTCAGGATCGCGCACCGGCAGGGGCCTGAGGGCCACCATATTGAAGAGGCTGAAGGCCGCGATGTTGACCCCGATGCCCAGGGCGAGAACCAACACTGCCATGACGGTGAAGCCGGGGGAGCGAGCAAGGATGCGGGCTCCGTACTGCAGGTCCAGGACGAAGCGGTCGAGCCAGGTCCAGCCCCAGGCCTCGCGGGACTGCTCGCGGAGGCGGAGGGTGTTGCCAAAGTTGCGGCGGCCGGCGCGAGCGGCCATCTCGCGATGGAACTCCATGTCGTTGGCGAGCTCCGCCTCGAGGCGGCGGCGGTGAACGAGATAACGAAGGCGGCGGAAGAGTTCGCCCATGGGGAAGCTCCTGGGATGCGGATCAGGCGGTGCGGAGAACGTCCTGGATGGCTTGCGTGATGCGGTCATAGCCGGCGAGTTCCACCTTGAGCTGCTTGCGGCCGTCGGCGGTGAGGCGGTAGAAGCGCACTTTGCGGCCGGTCTCGGAGGTGCCCCATTCGGCAGTGACCCAGCCCTTGACGAGCAGCTTTTGCAGGGTGGGATAGAGGAGGCCCTCTTCGACGGCGAGGACCTCACTGGAGAGGACGTGGATCTTCTGGGCGATGGCGTAGCCGTGGAGGGCGCCGGAGTGGAGAACGCGGAGGATGAGCATGGGGAGCGCGCCTGGGGGCATTCCGGACTTAGGGGTATCGGCCATAGGCATAATGATCTTATGCCTCAAGCGGATTGTCAAGGCTGCAAGTTTGCGCTAACGGCGGGCATGGTGCTGCTCATTCTGTGGCGTGCTCTTGTGAGAGCAGAGGCATAGAATTCTTCCGGACGTGTTTCCGTGGGATATCCGGAGGTGCGGGGAAAGGAGGGCCTGTGCGCATTTTGGGCGGTTTGGTTTGGGTGGCGTTGTCACTGATGGGCGTGGGGCGAGTGGACGCTGCAGAGCCGGAAGTGAAGCGAGTTTCCGTGGCGCAGTTGCTGCAGACGTTGCGGGGAGCGGCGGCCGGCAGCGATGCCGACCTTGCACAGCAGCTGGTCGGGCTGGAGTTGACTGAGCGCATGACGCATTCGCAGGAGAGCGAGGCACTGGCCACGGCGCCGGGAGAGAAGGCAAGGACGGCGTTGCGTTTGATCGCGGACAGGGCGGCGTTTCTGGATCCGGAAAGCGAAGCCGTGGCCGGGGATCCGACACCGGATGCGGCGGCGACGCGCGCGATGTTGGTGAAGGTGGTGAATTATGTGAACACCACCAACCGGCAGCTGCCCAACCTGATGGCGGAGCGGACGACGACGAGCTTTGAGGATCGTCCCCAAGAGGACGCGCTGGGGGCGACCGGCGTGGTGAGCTACAGCTATCTCCCGCTGCACTGGACCGGAGGGTCCACCGTGACCGTGACGTATCGCGACCGACGGGAGGTGGTGGATGAAAAGGCGGGCAAGGAGAAGAGAGAGGGCGCGGGGATCGGGGGGCTGGTGACCTCTGGCGAGTTTGGGCCGATCCTGAGCACGGTGGTGGGAGATGCGCTGCAGGGGAAGATCACGTGGGCGCGGTGGGAGAAGGATGGCGGGACGGTCGCAGTATTCCATTACCAGGTGCCGGTGGAGAAGTCGAAGTACCGGGTGCAGTTTTGCTGCGTAGTGGGCGGGTACAACGGGGACGGCACGCCACAATTGGAGAAGTTTGATGAGCGGGCGGCCTACCACGGGGAGATTGCCTTTGACCCCTCGAATGGAGCCGTGCTGCGGGTGACGGCCACGGCGGAGATGGCTGCGGGCGGGCTGGTGCCACATGCGTGGTTTGCGATTACGTATGGGCCGGTGATGATTGGGGGGCGAAGCTACATCTGCCCGCTGCACGGCGTGGCTAAACTACAGGCGCACACCACCGGGCAGAAGGCGGCGTTTTCGCGGGCGAACTACCAGGGTGCGGCAAAGAACTATCTCAATGACGTCGTGTTCTCGAACTACCGGCGGTTTGGCTCGGAGATGCGGATGGTCCCGGCGGCGGTGCAGTAGTGAGTATGGCGAATGCCAGCTCCGTTATGTATGGCTATTTCACGGAGTTTCATGAGAATCTAGACCAACTATGAGCCTCTTCCGTACGAAACCTTTGTCGGTACTGCTTGCCCAGATTGACGAGAAGGGCGGGCTGAAGCGCAGCCTGCGCTGGCCGGGGCTGGTGGCCCTGGGGATTGGCGCCATTATCGGCGCCGGATTGTTTGCGCGCACCCCGGCAGCGGCCGGGCAGAATGCCGGGCCGGGCGTGATGTTTTCATTCATCATTGCGGCGATCGGCTGCGCGTTCGCGGGCCTTTGCTACGCGGAGTTCGCGGCGATGATTCCGATTGCGGGCAGCGCGTACACGTACGCGTACGTGACGATGGGCGAGTTGGTGGCATGGGTGATCGGGTGGGCGCTGATCCTGGAGTACGGACTGGGGGCGGCGACCCTGTCGATTTACTGGACGGAATATTTGAACAACCTGTTTCCCAACCTGATTCCGTGGGTATGGCGGCACTCACCGCTGCAAACCGGGCCGGGAGGCGTGCACGGGATTGTGAACGCACCGGCGCTGGGGATCCTGCTGGTGATGACGCTGCTGCTGATCAAGGGCACGTCGGAGTCGGCCAAGGTGAACGCGGTGATTGTGGCGGTGAAGGTGACGATTGTGCTGATGATCATCGCCATCGGCTGGCACTTCATCAACCCGGCGAATCACACGCCATTCGTGCTGGCGCAGGACTCGGCGCATATGGGGGTCTTCAAGCACGGCTGGGGTGGTGTGCTGGGCGGCGCGGGGGTGGTGTTCTTCGCGTTTATCGGGTTCGACGCGGTGTCGACCGCGGCGCAGGAGACGATTGAGCCGGGCAAGAACATGCCGATCGGGATTCTGGGATCGCTGGCGGTGTGCACGGTGCTGTACATCCTGTTCAGCTGGGTGTTGACGGGAGTCGCGCCGGCGCTGGATTTCAACGACCCCAACAAGGGCATGGAGGCGTCGGTCTCGTATGCGATTACGACGTACATGCCGGGGTACGGATGGCTGACAACGCTGGTGAATGTGGCCATCCTGGCGGGCTTCTCGAGCGTGATGATGGTGATGCTGCTGGGGCAGAGCCGTGTGTTCTTTTCCATGGCGAAGGATGGGCTGCTGCCGCGGTTGTTCAGCGATGTGCATCCGAAGTTCCGGACGCCCTACAAGTGCAACTGGGTGCTGTATGTATTTGTGGGCCTGCTGGGCGGGCTGCTGCCGGGCGATATCACCGGCAACATGACGAACCTGGGCACCCTGTTCGCGTTTGTGCTGGTGTGCATCGGGGTGATGGTGATGCGCAAGAAGAATCCGAATCAGGAACGACCGTTCCGCGCGCCGTTGGTGCCGCTGGTGCCGATCCTGGGGGCGATCTTCTGCCTGGCGATGATTATCTCGGTCGACTCCACGTCGAAGATCGCGGCGGGATCGTGGATGGTGATCGGTCTTGCTGTGTACTTCCTGTATGCGCGCAACCGCAGCAACCTGGGCGCGCCGGCGGTAATGCGGGCGGAGGCAGAGGCCGGGGATTAGTCCTCAGTGGTAAGTGGTCAGTGAAAACGCGAAGCTGAGAAGAGCGCGATATCCGTCAACGTGCGGCGCTCGAGAGCGAGGTCGCTGAGGATCTCGCCGACCGCTGAGGAGAACTTGAAGCCGTGGCCGGAGAAGCCGGCGGCGATGGCGACCTGCGGGTAGAGCGGGTGCGTGTCGATGACAAAGTGCGCGTCGGGCGTCATGGTGTACATGCAGGTGGTAGCGCGGGTGATCTCCCCGTTCAAGGCAGGAATTCGCGTGGCCAACGCGGACCGGAGGTCGGCCTCATCGCCAGGACGGATGGTGCGGTCGATGGTGGCCGGCGTGCATGGTTCGTCTTGCGCCTCGGCGCCAAAGTGGATGGCGACCTTGGGATCACCGCCCGGGTGGAGACGCGGGAAGCCGTAGAAGAGCGGCCCTTGTTGCGGCTCCCAGAGGAAGATGGGAAAGGCCTCTTTGTCGAAGGTGGATGGCTGTGCGGCGGGCCGGATCCAGAACATGACACGGCGGACGACGGCAAGGGTGCGCCGCAAGGCGGGCAGCAGTTCGCTGGTCCACGGCCCGGCGGAGAGAACAAGAGAGCTGGCGCCGTAGGCTCCGTTTGCGGTGACCACGCGAACGCCTTCGCCGTCGGCTTCCCAGGAGAGAACCGGTTCCTGAAAGCGGAGGTCGGCGCCTCGTTGCGCGGCGCAGCGCAGATGCTGGCGGATGCAGTCCTCAGGCGCCAGATAACCCGCGGTTGGCTCATAGACGGCCACCTCGTCGGAGTTGAGAACGAACTGCGGGTAGCGGCGAGAGACTTCGGCACGGTCGAGAAGTTCATGGGCCAGGTGGTGCAGCCGGGCGCTCGTGAGGCAGCCTGTGATGAGGGAGCCGGAGGCTGGCCCGATAGCCAGACCGCCGGTGAGGGTCATCAGGCTCTGCCCGCTCTCGGCTTCGAGGTCTTTCCAGAGTTGATAAGCGCGCTGGACGAGGGGGACGTATGCCGGGTGCTCGAAGTAGGCCTGGCGGATGATGCGGGACTCCCCGTGGGAGGAACCTTTGTCGTGGGCGGCGGTTCGGGCTTCCAGGCCCAGCACCCGGGCGCCACGGCGGGCGAGATGGAACGCGGCGGCGCTGCCCATGGCGCCGAGTCCCACGATGATGGAATCGAATGCGGTGTCCAGGAGCTTCTCCTCGGCGCAATTGCCTGAATCTGCAGACAATAGGAGAATATCGCTCATTTTCGCGAGATTGGATTTTTTGGCGCGACGCGGCGGGGACAATTACCATCAAACTTAGTACCTGGAGATTGCCTCCGGGCGCGGGCCGGTGTGGGTTACAGGTTCAAATGGCTGGCCACAGAAGTCCCTTAGAAGGGAAGGAGTTTGTTTTGAGCGACCGTTTTTTGTTTACGTCGGAGTCCGTGACGGAAGGTCATCCGGACAAGATTGCGGACCAGGTATCGGATGCGATTCTGGACGCATGCCTGGAGCAGGATCCCTATAGCCGTGTGGCGGCGGAGACGCTGACTGCGACCGGGCTGGTGATGATCGCAGGCGAGATCACGACCAAGGCGTACGTGGATTTTCAAACACTGGTGCGCGGCGTTGTGGCCTCGATCGGATACGACAACGCGGTGTATGGATTTGACTCGAATACCTGCGCGGTTATCTCGTCGATCAACAAGCAGAGCGGCGACATTGCCCAGGGTGTGGACACCGGCGGAGCCGGCGACCAGGGCATGATGTTCGGATATGCCTCGAACGAAACGCCCGAACTGATGCCGATCGCGATTTCGCTGGCGCACAAGCTGACCCGGCGGCTGAGCGAGGTGCGCAAGAGCGGCAAGCTCTCCTACCTGCGGCCGGACGGCAAGAGCCAGGTGACGGTGGAGTACGACGAGAATCGCAAGCCGGTGCGCGTGGACGCGGTCGTCATCTCGAGCCAGCACTCGGAGACGGTGTCGAACGACGACCTGCACGCCGACATCCTGAAGCATGTGATCCAGGCGGTGATTCCGGCGGAGCTGCTGGACGAGCACACCAAGTACCACATCAACCCCACGGGTCGGTTCGTGATCGGCGGGCCCATGGGCGACACGGGCCTGACGGGCCGCAAGATCATTGTGGACACGTATGGCGGTGCGGGCCGGCACGGCGGCGGCGCGTTCAGTGGCAAGGATCCGACCAAGGTGGACCGCTCGGCGGCCTACATGGCGCGCTACATCGCCAAGAACATTGTGGCGGCTGGCCTGGCGGACCGCTGCGAGGTGCAGCTGGCGTACGCAATCGGCGTGGCTGAGCCGGTGAGCGTGCTGGTGGATACATTCGGCACCGGCAAGCTGAGCGGGGCACAGCTCACGGAGCTGGTACGCAAGAACTTCTCGCTGACGCCTAAGGCGATTATCGAGACGCTGAAGCTGCGCCGGCCGATCTATCGGCAGACCGCAGCGTACGGCCACTTCGGCCGCACAGAGGCCGACTTCACCTGGGAGGCAACGGACAAGGCCACGGCCCTTGCGGAGCAGGCCGGCGTGAAGGCGGCGGTCGCGAAGTAGAAAGACGGTGTTCAGTTTTCAGTGATCAGTGAATAGTGATCAGAGGGGACTCCGAATGGGGTCCCTTTTATTTTGGGAGATGCGATGGCCAGGTGGTTCTGACTGGCGCATTCGGACGGGCAAAACAGCGATTCGCGCAAACCGACGAAGGTTGACCGTCGATGAACGGTGCTTCGTGATAAGCGAGCAGAGCCGCCGCAAAGTGTCATCTTCCCGCCTCTCTTTTTTGAGGCCACCACGTCCCAGACACTAGAATTCAGTTGGCTTTTTTTCTTGATGAAGGAGAACGGGAATGCGGATTCTTGCGGGTGTGGGGGTGTGGCTGGGCTTGATCGCAGCGGCTGGCGCACAGGGCGCCGTTCCCTGGAGCTATTTGGGCAATACCGGTCCACTGAACTGGGGGAAGCTCTCTCCCGCGTACAAGACCTGCTCGCAGGGACATGAGCAGGCGCCGATCGACATTCGCGGGGCGCACTTGAACAAGAGTCTGGCCCCACTGGAGTTTCACTACATCTCCGCCGGCGTGACGCTGGAGAATACGGGGAATCTGATCGTCATGCACCCCAATCCGGGCAGCAGCATGACCGTGGATGGGGTGAAGTACGAATTGCAGGAGCTGACGTTTCACCGGCCCAGCGAGTCCGCCGTGGGCGGCAAGCTCACCGATCTGGATGTGGAGATGCTGCACAAGAGCGCTGACGGGAAGATGGCGATTCTGGAGGTTCGCTTCACGATGAACCGCGATCAGCCGAACGCGGTGCTGGCGGCGCTGTGGCCTCATCTGCCCACCAAGGCGGGAGCAACCGAGAAGGTTACCGAGTACGTGAACGCGGGCGGCTTGCTGCCGGCGGATCGCGGTTATTGGACGTTTATGGGATCGCTCACCACGCCTCCCTGCACCGAGGGAGTGCGCTGGTTCGTGATGGAGCAGACGCTGACCTTGAGCCGGGAGCAGGTGCGGCAGTTTGCCGGTATGTTCCGCATGAGCTCACGTCCCCTGCAGGATACGCACGGGCGGAAGATCGAGGCAAACGAGTAAGAACAGGGCCAAGGTCCAAGGGCCGAGTACCAAGGGATCAGAGTGCCAGTCTCGAGTTGTTGGAACTTGGCCCTTGGTACGTGACTCTCACGATCACTGCTTCACGCGGACCTTCGGTTCGACGGAGAGGCCGGGACGCAGCTGGTGATTGGGGTCCTGGTGCTGCAGGTCGGTGAAGTCGATACGTACGGGGACGCGCTGCACCACCTTCACGTAGTTGCCGGTGGCGTTCTCCGGGGGAAACAGGGACAGCACCGAACCGGTGGCGCCGCCAATCTGCGTGACTTTGGCGTCGTAGCTCTTGCCCGTGGCGTCCACGTGGACCTCGACAGCCTGGCCTGGCGTCATGGACTTCAACTGGGTTTCTTTGAAGTTGGCGGTCACCCAGATATCCGATAGCGAGACCAGGGTGAGCAGGTTCTGCCCGGAGGAGACGTTCTGGTTCACCTCAACGCTCTTGCGGGTGATGATGCCGTCTTCCGGCGCAACGATCTTGCTGTAGCTGAGGTTGAGCTGGGCTTGGTCGAGCTGAGCCTGGGCCTGCTGTACCTGCGCCTGGGCCTGGCGGGCCTTGGCGTTTTGCTCGGCCACCTGCTGGGGGCCCGTCTGCGCGTACTTGTAGGAAGCTTCGGACGCCGCTTCCTGCTGGCGGGCGACGCGCACGGCGTCGGCCGCAGCGGCTGCGCTGGCCTGGGCGTCCTGCACCGCGGCGGCAGCGGAGGCGGCCGCCGCGACTGCAGCGTCATACTGCTGCTTGCTGATCACGTCCTTTTCAACCAGCGGCTTGTAGCGCTCCAGGTCCGACTGTGCCTTGGCGTTGTTGGCCTGGGCCTGGGTGACGCGCGCCTGCGCGGCCTGCAGCTGCCCCTGGGCCTGTTGCACCTGGGCATGAGACCCGCTGAGCTGAGCGCCGGCGGAGCTGAGATTGGCGCCGGTGTTTACGGTCAGGAGCGGCACTGCCACGCCGGCGGCGGCCGCGTTGGCCTGCGCGCTGGCGAGAGCCGCCTTGGCATTCTCGACCGCAACCTGGTAGTCGCGAGGATCGAGGTCGGCGATGGGATCGCCCTTCTTCACCACCTGGTTTTCTTCCACGTAGACCTTGCTGACCTGGCCCTGGATGCGGGAGCTCACCTGGATGAGGTGCCCGCTGACCTGGGCGTCGTCGGTGTCCTCGTAGAACGTGGAGTGCCACCAGAAAGCCAGCGCGGCCACCGCAATGACTGCAATCACGACAATGATGATGCCCCTGCGGCGGGACCGCGGCTGGACGACCTCAGTTTCTTGCTCCGCCGGAGCGGGGGTTGTGGTTGTATCCGCCACGTTCACTTCCCTCCCAGATAACTCTTGTAGTTTTCGGCCGCGCCCAGCGAGCGGGCCAGGCTGAGCTTGGCCACGTTGTGCCGGTAGAGGCTGTCGACGTACTGTTCATCGGCCTGGGCCACGCTCTGTTCGGCCTGGCTTACGGCCAGGTTGTCGCTGACGCCGGCCACGTATCGTTGTTGTGCTTCGCTGAGCGCCTCATTGGCCAGCTCGACGCTGGAACGCGAGACCTCGACCTGGCGCTGCGCGGATTGGATGTCGAGCAGAGCGTCGCGGACATCCGCGTCCACCTGCGCGTTGGCGTCGTTGGTCTGCGCGCGCTGGGTATCAAGCTGCGACTGGGCCTGCTCGGCCTCGCCGCGCAGCGCATATTCCTTGAAGATCGGCACACTGAAGTTGCCGGTGGCATTGAGAGTGCCGTGCGAGTGGCGTACGTTCACGCCGATATCGCCGTAGTCGACGTTGGCGGTGAGCTTGGGATAGCGCTCGGCAGTGGCGCCCTTGCGCTGTTCTTCGGCCGCCTTGGTCTGTTCCAGCATGGCCTGCAGGTCCTTGCGATTCAGATGCGCCTGCTTGATGGCGGCGTCGACGTCAAACTGGTCGAAGGCGGCGTAGGGGGCCTTGTCAACGAGGTTGATCTTTTGCGCCAGGGGCATGCCGATGGTCCGCTGCAGGGCGAGGCGGTCTTTGTCGAGGGAGTTCTGGGCGACGATCAACTGCTGCTGCAGGGACTGGTAGTCAACGCGG
This sequence comes from Acidobacteria bacterium AB60, assembly GCA_008682415.1. GTDB lineage: Bacteria > Acidobacteriota > Terriglobia > Terriglobales > Acidobacteriaceae > Telmatobacter. The sequence goes on from VANK01000004.1 coordinate 366,452, forward strand.
GCGCGCAGCTCGTCAAGCAGGGGCGCGGTGCCCGCCTGGTGGCTGGCGACGGCCTGGTCCAGCGAGACCTTGGCGGTCTTGACCTGGGCATCCACACTGGCGACGCGGGTCTCATCGGCGACCACGAGAAGATAGGCGTTGCCCACGGTGAGGACGACCATGTCGCGGGCGTCCTGCGCGCTGAGCTGGGCGGCGTTGAAGTTGTGTTTGGAGGCCAGATAGGCGCGCAGCGATTTGATGTCGACCAGCGACCAGGCGAGGCTGGCACGAAGATCGGTATAACCGAAGGGTCCGATGACGGCCGGGATGCCGGGGATGCGCAGGCCCTGGGCCGCCAGGTCGACCTGCAGGTCCGCTTCCTTGATGTTGCCTTCCACGTCAGGCAGCAGATTCTGCAACTGGCTGAGCCGCTGGGCCTTTGCGGTGGCGGTCTGCGTGCCGCTGAGGATGACCCCCAGGTTATTGCGGAGGCCGCGCTGAATGGCGTCGTCGAGCGTCAAATCGAGTATCTGGTCGTTCGCCTGTCCGGACTGGACGCTTCCCTGAAAACTTGAGGAGGTCACGGTGGCGGCGGTAGGCGCGGCAACACCCGCGGGGAGCGAAGGCGAGTTCGACTGGCCGCTGCCTGCCTGGGCGCCAAGATTCGAGGCCATCCCCAGCAGCGCGAGCGCGAGTGGGAACGTTTGCAGCGCGCGGGCACAGGGGCGGCTTGTCTTCGTGCGTGAACAGAGAAGATGCATCGATGGTTTCGAGTCCTACTGGAGCGAAGGGCGTTCTACCGTGGGGCCGGCCTGCCGACCACAGAGTCACCGTAAACCGTTTGCTCCTCAAATGGATGCAAACGCGGCGCGGCAAGGTTCTAAATCTAGTGTAACGAACGCGGGGATAGGTGCCGTGTGATAAACGGCGAGAGGGGGAGGCGACGCGAAACCCGCGCCGCGCTTAGGTTTGCTTCCCGGCCGGTTCAGTGTCCGCCGACGCCCTCGTGGATGAGCTGGGAGGCGAGAGAGCACATACCCTGCCGAAACAGCTCGCGGGTCTGCTCCGGTTTCCACGTAGAGGCCTGCGGGCCGCCGTAGGCGGCGAGCAGGGAGGCGGTCTCCGGGGCCGACAGGCCGGCCACGGCGCGAAGCACATAGATGGTGCGCATCGCGGTGGGAAGGCTTTCGAGCCAGATACGGACGCGCTCGCGGTCGGGACCGGCCATCAGGCGCTCAAGTTCGTCGCGGGCCGTTCCCGCGGCGTCCAGGTCCTCATCTCCGATGCAGGTCTGGGCATGCTCAAGGGCTTCGGGGGCGGCCAGGCTTTCGGGGTCGCGGCTCGCCAGCAGCGCAACGGCAGCCTGAGCCATGGCCAGGCGGCTGTTGTGGCGGGAATGCTCAGGCCCTTCACCGGGGTTCACCTCCGTATTTGCCACGGCGGTCTCCACCAGGCGGATGCTGTCTTCGCCCTCGCCGACGAGCATGGAGGCGAGGCTGTAGAGACCGGCGGCGATGCGGTCGAACATATCGTCCAAGCCGTCGAACGCCTGCTCGACGGTGGCCTCGTCCTTTTCCTGACCGTCCAGCATTCCATGGAGTTTGCGGGCAAACTCGGCGGCTTGCGGGGGCAGCGGCTGCGACACGTCGAGGTAAGTGGCTGGATTCTTCTGGTCGCTCATGGCAGGGCCTCCCCGCGGAATTTTGTAGACTCCGGCTTTTCCCATGTTCAACCCATGGGGCGCCATGGGTCAATCAAAGACTGTCGCTGAACCCAGGGCAACGGCAAAGTTGCGAACCGGCGCCGCCGCTATCACTGCAAGCCGCCTCAGGCGGCGCTAGAATCCGTTGCGCTCGGTCTGCCGGGCTCGCGGAACTGGCGTGGCGATCGGGCGGGGAAGGAGATAAAGCCGCCATGATGAAAGAGATCCCGAACGCATTTCTGGGCCACAACGATCCTCCCTCGCAGCCGGAGCTCACGGAAGCGCTGGGAGCCGCTGCTCCGCTCTGGCAGGAGATCGTGGAACGTATCTCGAGAGACGAGCACATCACAGGGCAGGAGTGGAACGGCGTAGGCACCGCGAAGTATGGATGGACGCTGCGCCTGCTCCATGGCAAGCGCCGGATCGCGTATCTGAGTCCATGTACGGGGTGTTTCCGGGTCGCTTTCCTGCTTGGCGACCGTGCGATGAAGGAGGTGGGGAAGGTTCCCTTCCCTGCACCGGTGCGGGCCACGATCGCGGCGGCACCTCATTATCCGGAAGGAACAGGCATCCGCCTGCTGGTGCGGAGCCATGCGGACGTGCCCCCGGTGCTGAAGCTGGCGCACATCAAAGCGGTCAGTTGAGCGGACTCGCAAACGGCCACCAGATGCATGAGGCAGACGCGCAGGGAGATCCGCGCCTGCCTCTCCGTGCGGTTAGAAATGATGCGAGAGGTTGACCACGACCGTGTAGTCGGCAAAGAATGCGTCGCCGTTGGCGGTGTGGTTGTGGATCTCGGGGACACTGGGCGGACGATTGCGGTAGAGAGCCCAGGGCCCATTCACGCTGAGGGTATCCCGCTTGTAATTGATGATCAAACCCGGGTCAAAGGAGACGATTGACCCGGGACGGCGGAAGCCGTCGCTCGATCCCAGCAGGTCGCGCACGGGTACGCCTTCGCCGCGGATGCCTGCGCTCAGCGCGACACCCTTGAGCTTGGGCAATCCCTGGGTAAGCCCGCCGCGATAGAGGTACTGGTCCGTGGCCGACATGACGTCCTGTCCCGGCTGGCTGCGGAAGGTCTTCACTCCGGTGGTGTTGGCGGGGCTGAACAGATAGTTGCCCTGTCCATACGCTGAGGCCTTGCGCCACAGGCGCTTGTAGCCCTGGGATCCCACGCTGAAAGCCCAGGTGCCATCGCCCGGCTGCATGGACTGGTCAGCGGTCGCCTTGATGATGTTGCCTTTGTAGAGCGCCGAGCCGGTGGCGTCGTTGATACCCGTGGGCAGCTTCAATTGCGCGTTCACCGCCACGTTGCCGCCGTTTTCAGCAGGCGGCCGCAGGATCCACGCCTGGGCCCCGAGGGTCACATCCCCCAGTCCGCTTACCTGAAAGATGCCCTTGGGCGGGTAGATCTGGTTCCGCGTGCCGTTGTACACGGGGATATCGCCGATGAGGCTCCAGCGATGGGTGAGGCGGTATTCGAAGGCGATGTCGAACAGGTTCTGGTGGTTTTCGACGGCGGTCGGACGGTTGATCTCCTTGGTGCCGACGAAGTACTTGTTGGAGTTGAAGACCCGGTAGCCGATATCGATGGTCAGATTGTGGTACCACTGCGAGGAGACCTCACCCCCGCCGTTCTGCACCAGTTCGTCCATTGACCGCTGATTGCTGTGGGCAGCAACGCAACCCTGCGCCGTCAGCATCTTCGTCCCCATAACCAGGCTCGCTGTTGCGGTGAGCAACAGGAGTTTTGCGTAGTGCTTCATATGACCTCCAGCCAAATGCGTACAATCTTCTCTTTGAATTCAACTGTGAGAAGCAGGGCAACCATAACGGAGGAGGGGGCGATTGTCGTCATCCCTCCGATGGATTTCCGCGTTCGTCATCGGCCTTTAACGGGACTCGGGTAAAACGCTGTAGACTGCCAACACGGCTGAAGGTGAACGCAAAGACCATGGCCAGGACACAAAACAAGCCGCGCCTTTTCAATGGCCGCGACGCCTCGTGGATGCAATTCAACCGCCGCGTCCTGGAGGAGGCGGAAGACTCCACAAATCCGCTGTTGGAGCGGGTCAAGTTTCTCGCGATCACCTGTTCGAACCTGGATGAGTATGTGGAGATCCGGCAGGCCGGCCTGATGCAGCGCATCGAGGACGGGTACCGGGAGACCGGATACGACGGCCTCCGCCCCGACGAGTCTCTGGGAGCACTGACCCACGAGATTCACTCGTTCGTCGACGCCCAGTACGCGTGCTGGAACAACCAGCTGTTGCCGGAGATGCGCAAGCAGGGAATCCGCCTGCTGGAGTGGAACGAGTTGGACGAGGATGCACAGGCGTTCGCGCAAAGCTACTTTCAGCGCGAGGTGGACCCGCTCCTGACGCCGATCGCGATCGATCCAGCGCATCCGTTCCCGCGGGTTCTGAACAAGGCCCTGTGCCTGGCGGTGCTGCTGAAGGCGAAGAGGCGCAGCTCCGGGCCGCTGGTTCTGGGAGTGGTGACAGTGCCGCGGGCATTGCCCCGCTTTGTGCGCCTGCCGAATACGGATGGCAAGTTCGATTATGTGCTGCTGCAGGACCTGATCGCGAAGAACCTGACCGGCATGTATCGCGGCTACGAGATCCTGGCCTTCACGGCGTTCCGGGTAACGCGCAACAGCAACCTGTACTTCGAGGAAGAAGAGGCGCGGTCGCTGCTGGAGACGATCCGCGTGGAGCTGCACAACCGCCGCAAGGGCGACGCGGTGCGGCTGGAGATCGAGACGGGCGCGCACCCCGACATCATCGAGCGGTTGCGGGTGAACTTCGAGCTCGAGGAGGACCAGGTCTTTCGCGGAGACGGGCCGGTGAACCTGTCGCGCATCATGTTCTTCTATTCGGATGTCTCGCGGGCCGACCTCAAGTTCCCGCCGTTCACGCCGCGGCCGTTAACGCTGAGCCGGAAGGCGACAAATATCTTCGAAGACCTGCGGACCCGCGACATCCTGCTGCACCATCCGTACGATTCCTACGATCCGGTGGTGAACTTCATCCAGATGGGCGCGCAGGATGACGCGGTGGTCTCCATGAAACAGACCCTCTACCGCACGTCGCAAGACTCGCCGATGTTCCAGGCGCTCACCGAGGCCGCTGCCACCAAGGAAGCGACAGTGGTGGTGGAACTGATGGCGCGGTTCGACGAGGCCTCGAACATTCGCTGGGCGCGCAGTATGGAAGACGCCGGCGTGCAGGTGTTCCACGGTGTGGTGGGGCTGAAGACGCACTGCAAGCTGGCGCTGCTGGTGCGGCGCGACGAAGACGGCGTGACGCGGCGCTACTGCCACCTGGGCACGGGCAACTATAACCCGGTCACGGCGCGCTTCTACACCGACCTGAGCCTATTCACGTCGAATCCCGAGATTACCGAACGCGTGCACATGGTCTTCAACTATCTGACGGCGCACGCCGAGGTGGATGACTATTCGCCGCTGCTGGTGGCCCCGCTGACCATGGCAGAGAGCTTTCTGCGGCTGATCCGGCGGGAGATGGAGCACGCCCGCGCTGGCCGCCCCGCACACATTGTGGCCAAGATGAATGCGCTGCTCGAGCCGAGCGTGATTGAAGCGCTCTATCAGGCTTCGGACGCAGGCGTAGAAGTGGACCTCATCGTCCGCGGCGTATCGATCATACGGCCCGGCGTGAAGGGCCTTTCAGAACGCATCCGGGTTCGCTCGATTGTGGGACGCTTCCTGGAGCACTCGCGGATCTTTCACTTCGCCAACGGGGGCGATGACGAGATCTACATCGGCTCCGCCGACTGGATGCCGCGCAATCTCTTCGAGCGGTGCGAGGTGGTGTTTCCGGTGCGCGACCCGGGAGCCAAGGCCCGCATTCATGCAGAGATTCTGCCGGCACTGTTGGCCGACACAATCAAGGCGCGGGTGCAGCAGCCCGATGGCACTTACCTGCGCGCCAGTAAAATGCACAAGGATGCCCCGCCATTCTCCAGCCAGGACTTCCTGATGCAACTGGCGGAAGGCAAGTCAGGCCTGGACGCAATCCCGAAGTATGCGGTCAAGCAGGTGGATGCGTCGCCGGGCAGCAATCACCGCCGGCCGGCGTTGAAGAAGAAGACCAGGACTGCGCGCAGGGCGGCCGCAGAGCCGGCGGCGGTGTAGTCTGGTGGACTCCTACGTGGTTCAAGCGGCAAAGCTCGAAAGAATACCGCTCGCGGCCGTTCGGCGTCAGGCAAAGGCGTCGGAGCTTTCGCGGGTTGTGCCGGAGTGCTGCGGGCTGGTGTGGAACGCGTTGCGCGCGCAGCAGGTGAAGGCGGGGCGCCAGGTCGCGGTGTACTGGGACAGTACGATCCGGCTTGAAGTTGGAGTCGAGCTGCTCGGGCCGTTCGAGCCGGCGGGCGAGGTGGTGCTCTCCGCCACTCCCACTGGTCCGGCAGCGTTCGTCACGCATTACGGTCCCTACGGCGCACTGGGCGCGGCGCACCAGGCCATCCGGCGGTGGTGCGAAGCGCAGGGCCGCGCCCCGGCGGGCCCGAATTGGGAGATCTACGGCCACTGGCAGAACGCGTGGAATGCGGATCCATCGTTGATCCGGACCGATGTCTTCTATCAGCTCTCCGAATAAGTGCCGAGACCAGGCTCATGGCGAACGAAGCGTGCCTGGCACCTACAATCGAGCTATGGATGGGTCCCCTGCAACCCGGGCCGCCTTCTTCGGCCGCACCACGCTGGACGTCCTGTACGTGCTGGATGCGCTTCCTGCCGAGGACACCAAGGTCTTCGCGCGGGATTTTCGCGGCGCGCCGGGGGGTCCGGCGTGCAACGCCGCCATCACGCACACGCTGCTGGACGGCGACGCGACCCTCTTCACGGCTTTGGGCAAAGGACTCTGGGCGGAAGCTGTCCGGAGCGAACTGGCGCGGTTCGAGATCGAGATCGTCGATCTGGCCGCGGGCACGGCTTACGAGACTCCGCTGACCGCCGTGATGACCGGCAGCGCTCGGGGAACGCGGACCATCGTGAACCCACCGGTGATGCAAATGGCCTTGCCCGCGCTTCCAGCGGGGTGGCGAAGCGAGTGGGGAGCGGCGCCCGCAATCGTCCTCACGGACGGGTTCCACCTGCGCGAATCGATGCCCCTGCTGCGGTGGTTCTCGCACGAGGGAATCCCGATCTGTCTGGACAGCGGCAGCTGGAAGCCAGGCACGGAGGAGTTGGCGCCGCTGGTCACGGCGGCCATCTGCAGCGAACGGTTCGCTTTGCCCGGAGCTGTATCCGATCCGGAGGCCACCCTCGGCTGGTTTGCGACGAAAGGTGTGCCGCTGGTTGCGGTAACGCGAGGCCCCCGCTCGATTCTGGCGCTCGAAAGGGGCCGGCGGTTCGAGATCGCCATCCCAAGCATCGATGCGCGAGACACTTCGGGGGCCGGGGACGTTCTCCACGGCGCCTTCTGCTACTTCTACGCGCAGTCGCGCGACTTCGAGGCGGCTCTCCGGGCCGCCTCCGAAATCGCCACGCGCTCGTGCCAGTTTGTGGGAGTCGACTGCTGGGTTCCTGCCCCGACTCGTCTATAAAAACGGCGGCGATGGATCGATTCGTCCTGACGCTCATCGATTGTGATGAGCAACAGATCCCCAGGAGGACGAATCCGCATGGCGGAGAAAGAGGCAGTTCCCATCCGGTACATTGGCGGCCCCACAGCACTCATCGAATTTTGCGGGCTGCGATTCCTGACCGATCCGACGTTTGACCGGGGCGGGACCGACCACACCACGGGCCCCGTCACCCTGAAGAAGCTGGCCGATCCTGCGCTACGCCTGGACGAGTTGGGCCGCATCGACTACGTCTTGCTGAGCCATGAGCAGCACTCCGACAATCTGGACGGCGCCGGCCGGGCAATGCTGTCGCACGCCGGCAAGGTGCTCACGACTAAGGAAGGCGCGGAGCGGCTGGGCGGAAATGCAGTGGGCCTGGTGCCGTGGCAGACGATCTCGATTCCAGCCCCGGATGGCGAGACGTTGCTGGTGACCGCAACCCCCGCGCGTCATGGTCCTTATGGATGCGAGGCGCGAAGCGGCCCGGTAATCGGCTTTGCGCTGCGGCGCGCCGGCGACCCGCGCGCCGAGACTCTCTACTTCTCCGGGGACACAGTGTGGTACGAGGGAGTCGCGGAGGTGGCGCGGTGGTTTCGCGTGACCACAGCGGTGCTCAATATGGGTGCCGCGCGTGTGGAGGCTGCGGGGCCGGCGCCGCTCACCATGAGCGCGGAGGACGGCATCCAGCTGGCGCGCGCCATGCCGGAGGCAACGATCGTGCCGCTGCACTTCGAAGGGTGGGCGCACTTCAGCGAGTCGAGGAACGTGATTGCCGATGCCTTCCGCGCAGCCGGACTGGAGGACCGGCTGCGCTGGCTGTGACCTTGGGCAGAGAGGCGGATCTTTAGTGGTGGTGGCCGCCCCCGCCGGAGTGGCCGCCACCGGAGTGACCGCCGCCCCCATGGCCTCCCCCAAAGCCGCCGGAATGGCCGCCACTAAAACCACCCGAGTGGCCGCCGCCGAAACCGCCGCTATGACCGCCTCCGAAGCCGCTGGAGTGACCGCCACCCCCAAAGAAGCCGCCGGAGTGGCCGCCGCCATGGGACTGCGCGTGTCCACCGCCTCCGAAGAATCCACCGGAGGAGTGGCCACCGCCAAAGCTCGGCGGGTGGCTGCTGCCGCCGAAGGAGTGAGACCCGCCGCCGAACGACCCGGAGTAGGGGCTGCCGCCGTGTCCGAATCCGCTCATCCCGCCGTTGTAGGCCTGCGACGGCCCGCGGCTGTAGCCGCCGCCGTAGCTGGGAGATGACCGGTAGCCCTGCGACGGCGAACTGTAGCGCGGCATGCCATAGCCGCCGCCCTGACGGCCAATATATCCCGGCCCGCCTGAGGTTCGGCCTGCGCCGGCGTAGCTATTCCCCCCAAAGCCACGGGAGCCGCCGTAGGTGCTCCCCCCACCAAGCTGCTGCGGGTGCGACATGGGGCTCTGCATATGGTTGTAGGCCTGCTGGCCGGGGTAGGCGCGGGATACGGTTCCGCCCGCGCGATTAAACGGCTGCTGCGGACCGTATCCGCCACCGGGGCGCGCGCTGGGGAAACCACCGCCCGCACGATTGAACCCATTTTGTCCGCCATAGCCGCCTCCCGGTCGAGCCGAGGGGTAGCCCCCGCCGCGGTTCATGCCGCCCTGGCCAAATCGGTTCATACCGGAACCGGGGCGCACCGCCGGATAGCCGCCGCCATGTACGGCGATTCCCTGGTTGTGGTACCCGCCAAAGCGGGCATACTGGCGGCCGCCCTCGGCGCGCCAGCCGCCATGTCCGTACCAGCCGGCATAGCGGGGGCCACCGTGGGCGAAGCCCCAATCGTGGATGCCCCAGCCGCCGTGCGGCCAGTAGCACCCGCCGTGGAAGAGGATGCCTCCGCCGATCCAGTCCAGACCCCAGGAGAGCAGGCCGAAGGGCACCCGGATGAAGGCGTCCACCGCCAGGCCCAGGCCGAACTCCACGGTAGCGCCCACCGCGGCGGCCACCGGCGAAAAGTAGGGGTACGGCGCGATGGGAGGTCCATAGACCGCCCACGGATTGTAGGTGGGAACGTAAACCACTTCAGGATTTGCAGGTTGTACTGCGATGTACCCCGGATTGTCGACCACCTGCTCCTGTGGCGTGCTTCGCAGGGTGCCGGCCTGTTCGGCCCGCTGACGCAGGACCTGCACGGTCTGCAGCACATCCTGCGGCTGGTTGTAGTAGGCGTTGCCCAGCGCGGTGGTCCATTGCAGATTGCCGTTCAGCATCTCCAGGACCTGCGGAAAAGCCGTCAGGGCCTTGACGCTCGGGTCCCATGCAGCCGTGGAATTGGCCCCGGCCGCGATCTGCTCGGGCGGAGCGTTGCCCATGCTGCGGCGCCACTGGTCGGCTGCCGAGATCTGTGCGGGATAAGTAGAAGCGGTAAGGATCTGGGCCAGCAACGTGTCAGGATAGAGCGCGATGGGGGCCACCATCTGCTCGAGTTGCTCCGGGCTGAGGGGCTGCTGCGTCGGAGCCTGGCCAAGCGCCTGCCCGTAGTCCGGCGGGGAATAGGGCTGCGCGTAGGGACTCTGCTGCCCGTAGGCCTGCCCGCCGTTAGGCGCGGAAGCATACGGCTGCTGGCCGTAGCCAGGCTGCTGGCCATAACCAGGCTGCTGGCCGTAGCCAGGCTGCTGGCCGTAGCCAGGCTGCTGGCCGTAGCCAGGCTGCTGGCCGTAGCCAGGCTGCTGGCCGTAGCCAGGCTGCTGGCCGTAGCCAGGCTGCTGGCCATAGCCAGGCTGGTCGTAGGGTTGCGGGGAGGTCTGGGGGGGAGGGGTGTCGTCGTCGGGAGGCCAGATGTCCTGTGCTTTCAATCGATTGCTGGAGAAAGCGAGCACGGGCAATGCGGCGGCACATGCAAGAAAAGTACGGATTCGGGGTCTCATTCCGCCTCACAGGTGGCCGCGGACCCGTCCAGGAGCCCACGGCCTTGTTGCACCTCTAGATATGCGATCCATCCCGACCCGTCTTTTCCGGCGTTCCCGTCGATCCCGGGGTGAGGCGGAGGCAGGGATGCCGGTGCAGACCCGATTCCATTACGTTAGTTTCGTTGGACGGCGAAAAAAGATGACGGGATGACGCCCAGGCGCAACTCTCCCGCGGTGTGCAGGGCGAGCATGCGCCGGCAACACTTTTTGGCTCAGTCCGCCGGGTTCACCAGGAACTGCTCCAGCTTGCCATCCGGGTAGGTATAGGTACTCAGCGACAGGCGCCGCGTCGGGTACTGGATGCGGAAGGACCGGAAGGTCATGCCGCCGCGCAGGCTCTCTCCCACCATGCGGAAGGTGAGAGGTTCCCCCAGCGGTCCCAGGCTGTCGCGAAAGTCGGCGACGGTCTGCGCATCGAAGTAGTCGTTCAGGTTGGGCGCCAACAGGCTGCGGTCAATCTGGCCCTTTTGCAGGCCCCCGTAGATCGCCAACGTCTGTTCCTCCACCGGCTTCAGCTTCTGTCCCTCCACGGCAGCGGCCACCAGGCGCGCGATCTGCGTGGCGCCGCTGGCCATGTGGCTGGTCAGCACGGCCACTGCCACCCCATCATCCACCAGGACCTCGTTGTCGCTGACAAAGCCGGTCACCTCGCCGCTATGAGAGATGTCGCGATGACCATCGAGGTCCTCCAGGAAGACACCCAGCCCGTAGTGGGAGGAACTGCCATCCTTCAGCTTCACCTCGGTGAACATCTCCTTGTAGCTCTCGGGCTTGAGCACCGAGCGCGCCATCAGGCTCTGATCCCACAGGGCAAGATCGTGCGCGGTCATGGCCAGCTCCCCGGCCGCGAACATCCAGCCGCGACCCTCCTTGGGCGCGGGACGCAGCGGGCCCAGGGCCGCGCGGACATAGGGCGTGGCATCCGTCTGGGTGAGCTTGGCTTCGTCTGAATCCCACACGCTCTTCATCCCCAGAGGGTGAAAGACGTGTTCGCCCAGGAACTCGAAGAGCTTCTGGCCGCTAACCTTCTCCACAATCAGGCCGGCGATCACGTAGTTGGTGTTGGAGTATTGCCACCTCGTCCCCGGATCGAAATCCAGCGGCTTCTTCGCCCAGGTGTCGAGGATCTGCTGGGCGGTGGCCGGCTTCATCATCGGCGTCATCAGGTAGTCTTCGGGCCAGTAGTCCTGGTAGCCGGAGGTGTGCGAGAGGATCTGGCGGATGGTGACCTCATTGCCGCGCGTCAGTCCCGGAACGTACTTCCCCACGGGGTCATCGACCCGGAGCTTGCCCTGCTCCTGCAAAATGAGGATGGCCGCCGCGGTGAACTGCTTGGAGATGGATCCGATGGAGTAGCGCATCTCCGGAGTGGCGGCAACGTCAGGGTCGATGTGAGCACGCCCGTACGCATGGGTGTAGACGATCTTGCCGCTCTTGACCAGAGCAACCGAGGCCGAGGGAACCCCATGCTGCTCCATGACGCCGTTGGCGATCGAATCGACCCGCGCCTTCAACGCCGGATCGATGGTGTCAACTGTCTGCGCCGCCAGCAATCCTGAGGCGCCGCTGATTGCCGCCAGGGCCAGAACCCGAACGAATCTCCTGGACATGCCCCCCACTATACCGCAGCAAACCGCCCTTAACCCCCATCGGCTAGGCTGGTTGCAGGAAGGTCGATTGCGTGCAAAAACTCCTTGAGGGCCATCGCCGGTTTTTGAAAGAGGTTTTCCCCACCCGCCGCAGCCAGTTCCGCCTGCTCGCCGAAAGCCAGGCGCCCGAGTACCTGTTCATCACTTGCTCTGACTCCCGCATCGTTCCCGATCTCATCCTGGGAACCGGGCCGGGCGATCTGTTCATCTCACGCAATGCGGGCAACGTCATTCCCGTCACCGCCAACGACATCGACGGCACCACGGCCACCATCGAATATGCAGTGGAGGTGCTCAAGGTGCGGTTTGCCATCGTGTGCGGCCACTCCGACTGCGGCGCGATGAAGGCCGCTCTCCATCGCCAGGGCCTCGAGAAGCTGCCCAAGGCCAGCCGCTGGCTGCAGCACGTGGAGGCAGCGTTCACCCACCGCCAGCCGCTCAACCCCGCGGACGGGGAGAATGCCGAGCTGGCCTCGCTGATCCGCGGCAACGTGGTTGCGCAACTGATGAACCTCAAGGCCCAGCCCGCCGTGGCCCGCGGCCTGGCCCACGGAGATCTCGCGGTCCGCGGCTGGTTCTACGACATCCTCAGCGGACGAATTGAAGAATACGACGAGAACGCGCGCAAATTTGTTGTGTTCGGGGAACCCATTTCGGGCTAGATCGGTCTCGAGCTAGTCTGTACCGTTCTCTCGCGCTGAGCGGATCGCGTTGTGGCGGCCGACAATCCACAACGCCTGTTCCGCCAAGACCTGCTTGACCGGGTCGGGCAGGTCGCGGCTCAATGCATCGTTGTAGGCCTCAATCACAGTGTGCTCGGCTTCTTCAGCGGCCTTCAAGATCCCGTCGTCTCCCGTCAGGCGCGCGGCCAGTCCGTTCCAGATGCGGATGAATGCGCCTGCGGCTGTGCCGGTCTCGTGAAGATCTCGCACCCCTTCCTGGTGCAGAATGCTCTCGAGCTCGCCCCGGAACTGCGCGCGCTTCAAGCTCTCTCCCAGGAACAACCGCTTCAGCGTCTCGTCCTTCGCAGACTCTCCAAGCTTCTGAAAGCCCTCCTGCCCGTCGATCAGGTGTTCGATTACGATGCGCAGGATTCCTTCCGTTTCGACCAGGCTCTTGGCCGCACTTCCCATGGCTATCTCCCGATGCAGAGGTTCTTTCGTGGGCGGGTGTCCGGCGACTGCCAGTGCGATTCTCCTTCGTCGCCGGCAAGGAGGAGAAATCGCGAAAATCCTCCGCCACTCGCCCGGGTGCTTCTCGTTCTGAACATCCAGCCGGCAAACTGGCCGGCTCGGCGTTCCGAAGGTGAGATTGCAGGTGCGTTCCTGCAAGTTGCTTCCGCACCTATCAGGCCCGCGGAGAGATGAGGGAACAGTCAGGCGGCCCGAACCGTCTGCCGCGCCTTGAGGATCACCCGATGCGAGGCGGCGATCCGCTGCACCTGCGCACCCAGAATGTCGAGAATGGGACGCGGCAGCTTGCGGCTGAGCGCATCATGATAGGCGTCGATCGCCTTCTGCTCTTCCTTGCCGGCGATCTCCAGCAGGCTCTCCTCGCTGGCGCCCGCCTTCACCTTGATGCCCGACCACGCGTTGAACAGCTTGCCGCTGGGCGTGCCGGTGACATGGACATCGCGCACGCCTTCCTGGTGAAGAATGTTCTCCAGCTGGCCACGGAAATCCGCGCGCGCCAGGCTCTCCGAGAGCAGGAAGCGCTTCACGTGCTCGTCCCTGACGGCATCGCCGATATGCTGCAATCCCTCCTGCGCGTCGACCAGGTTCTCGATCACCTGGCGCAGCATGCCCTCCGCCTGCTCCAACATCTTCTCCGGACCCGCCATTCCCTCACCTCCGCTGATTCCGGTTTCCGCAGGTTTGAGCACAACGAAGACACGCGTGGTTGTCTGCAAGGCACTCGCGCACGGCATCGCCGCGGACGTCGCACATAAAAATGTGAGCCAGCTCACTTTGGATGTGAGGAAGCGCACAGGCGCGCCCCATCGGAGGAAGGCATACTCCTCCTGAGACCTCAATATGACGAACCCCAAAGCACTCTTCGCCCTCGGTGCCGCGCTGATTTGCGGCGTGGCACAGGCCCAGGCTCCCACCGACGGCCACATCGCCGGGCGCGCCTACATCAACACCTACTTCCACGTGGCCTACACATGGCCCGCAGCCCTCAAGCCGAAGGTGGAACCCGCACCGTCCGGCGCAAAGGATCCCCATGCGTACGCCTTTCCGCTCTTCACCGCGAGCCTCGCCGACCAGCCCTACGGCGTGGTCGTGGTCGCGGAGAAGCTGAACGTAGCCGGCCCCCATTCCACCGGGATCCAGAACAGCGGCCAGTTCATCGACAAGATCAAGAACAGTCTGCGCCCCGGCCCGCTGATCGCCAACATCTCCAGTGCGCACAAGACGAGCGCACAGGGGCTGGTCTTCGACGAGCTGGACTACACGCAGAACGGCAAGCCGTCGTCGTTGCTGGCCACGCAGATCGACCAGTACCTGATCGTCTTCAAGTGCAGCGCCCAGTCGGCGTCGGAGATGGCGAGCATGCAGCGGTCGGCCCTGGCGCTGCGGCGGATCAAGTAGAGCCCGCATCTATTCCGCCACAACGTTTGGCTCCAGATGTGCGGGCTTCTTGAACAGCCACACGGCCGCGGCGCAGAAGAAGGCAAGCAGCGCCGTCCAGCGAAAGACGTCCACATACGCGCGCAGAGCGGACTGCTGCAGCAGGCGCCCGTACATGAGCCCCATCGCCCCGCCGCGCGCATTGGCGGCCCCCACGTGGTGGCCGAGGTAGAGGGACAAGGCCTGCGAGCGCTGCTGCCACATCGGATTGGACGCGGAGACACGCGCGCCAATCTCCGTCTGGTAGAAGGCTGCGCGCCGGATCAGCGCCGTCGAAGCCATGGCGATCCCGATCGATCCGCCGATGTTGCGCAGCATATTGAACAGCCCGGTCGCGTTGCCCATCTCTTCGCGGGTAAGCGTGGAGGTGGCCAACGTCGCGAGCGGGACGAACACAAAGCTGAGCGCGAAGCCCGTGAGCAGAATCGGAACGAGCAGCGTGGTCGGCCCAATCTCCAGATTGACCCTGCCGAAGAGCAGCGAGCAGATGCCGAAGCCGATGAAGCCCGCCATCAGCAGCTTGCGCGGATCCATGCGCGACCCAAGGTAGCCAATCAGCGGCGATCCCACAAATGACCCGATGCCGCGCGGTCCCACCACCAGCCCCGCCGCAAATGCCGTGTAGCCCAGGATCTCCTGGTAGTACAGCGGCAGGATGGCAATGGTGATGTAGATACACATCCCCAGAAGAAAGATCAGGAAGCACCCGGTCCGAAAGTTGCGATCCTTCAGAATGTGCAGATCCACCAGGCCCCGCGGGTTGCTCCAGGAGCGCCAGATCCATCCCGCCAGCCCCAAAATCAGCGCCGCCACCGCCCAGCGAACCCAGGCGGCGGCGAACCAGTCATCCTCCTGACCCTTGTCGAGCACCACCTGCAGGCACCCGGACCAGACGACCAGCAACCCGAAGCCGATATTGTCGAACGCCCCCACCCGGGCATGCCGGATGTGCGGCGGATCGTGGACAAACCGGCTGATCATGAAGACCGCCAGGATGCCCACCGGGATGTTGATGTAGAAGGCGTACCTCCAGCTGAATGTGTCTGTCAGCCAGCCTCCCAGCGTGGGACCCAGCACCGGCGCCACCACGATTCCCAGCCCGTACGCCGCCATGGCCTGCGAGCGCTGCTTGACCGGGAAGCTCTCCAGCAGGATCGACTGCGAGAGCGGCTGCAGCGCCCCGCCGCCCGCCCCCTGCAGCACGCGCGCCAGCAGAATCACAGCCAGCGAGGGCGCCGCCCCGCAGAAGAAGCTGGCCACCGTGAAGACCACCACGCAGAACAGCAGAAAATTCTTGCGCCCGAACCGCCGCGCGAACCAGTTGGAGGCCGGCAGAATGACCGCGTTCGCCACCAGGTAGCTGGTCAGCACCCACGTCGCCTCCGAATTCGAAGCCGACAGGCTCCCCGCGATATACGGCAACGCCACGGAGGCGATCGCGGTGTCCAGCACCTCCATAAAGGTGGGCAGCATCACGCTGACCGTCACCAGCCAGGGATTAACACCCTGGGTCAGCGGATACCGCTCCGGCGCGGTCACCGTTCTGGTCATCCCGGAAGCGGGTTCAAGGACTGCGGTCGTCATGGGTATGCAACCGACCAGCCTAGAGCGGCAATCGACGGCCGGGATGTGACGAGCGTCTCTGCCGATTGCGGATTTTCTTGTTGAAGCGGAGAAAGTCTTGCACCACAATACGGACCTACATGACAATTTCGTCATTGACGCAGAACTCGGACTGTTTTAGTCTCAATTAACACGGACCAAAAGAGTCCTAATTTGGATCGGAGATCGTCCCTTGCTCCTCCTTGCCTCACATCGCTTGCGGCTCGCCGCGTTCCTCCTCCTGCTGTTCGTCAGCCTTCCCTTCCGCGGGACGGCGCAGGACAAGCCCTACTTCGTCACCTATTCCCACGACCTGGAAGAGCCGGGAAACCTCGAGGTCGAGACCAAGTCGGCCATCGCCCGGCCGGAGCATGGCCACCACTTCGGCGCCCTGGCCACGGAGCTGGAGTACGGCGCCCGGGCATGGTGGACGACCGAGCTTTACCTGGACGGGCAGACGACCGGCGGGCAGTCGACACTGTTCACCGGCTTCCGCTGGGAGAATCGCTTCCGTCCACTGATGCACGAGTACGCCGTCAATCCCGTGCTCTATGTGGAGTTTGAGAACATCAGCGCCGCCGACAAAAACGTGCTGGAGGTGGTGGGGCACGACGTCGAATCCGATCTGGACGTGCCCAATGCCGTGGCGCGCGCCGAGCACCAGCACGAAGGCGAGCTGAAGCTGATCCTCTCCTCCAATGTGCACGACTGGAACATCTCCGAAAACTTCATCTCCGAGAAGAACCTGGGGCATGCGCCCTGGGAGTTCGGCTATGCGGTCGCAGTCGCGCATCCCCTGCGCGCCGCATCCAGTGGCCGCGAGTGCACCTTGTGCGCGGAGAAGTTCATCGCCGGGCTGGAGGCGTACGGCGGCCTGGGCGACACCTGGGACCTCAGCCTCCGCCAGACCTCCCACTACCTGGCCCCAGTGGTTGGGTGGCAGCTTCCCGCCCATATGCGGCTCAGTTTCTCCCCCTCGCTGGGGATGACGCGAAGCAGCATGGACCAGTTTTACCGGGTCGGCTTCGCATATGAATTCAGCGACATCGATAACAAGCTCCTGGGACACAAGCGGAAGGGGAAGGTGTGGTGAAGCGGTTTCCGGCAGCAGTCTTTCTGGCCTTATCCTTCGGAGCGTTTCTGGCCGCCACCGCCTCGCATTGGGACACCGTGCCTGCCCGCGATCATGCCCGCACCAATCCCCTGGCCGGCAAGCCGGAGACCGCAGTCGCCGGGGCTCTCCTTTACCGCGAGCATTGCCAGCAGTGCCATGCAGCCGATGCGCAGGGCGACGGACAGAAGAAGCCCTCGCTGCGCACCGCCAGCGTCCGGGGGGCCACCGACGGCGATCTGGAGTGGTTTCTGCGCCAGGGCGACCTGAAGCACGGCATGCCCTCCTGGTCGAACTTACCCCAGGCGCAACGCTGGCAGATCATCGCCTACCTGCGCTCGCTGCCTTAACGGCCCCGGCCAGTAACGCTGCGCCTCGCCGGGGACCTGGAGGCTGGTTTTGTTGGACTTAGGCCGGTGCAGCAGCGCGGCTTTTGCGTTTCATCATTTGCTTTGCGTCCAATTTGTGCCTATCATCAAACTATGCAAACGACCTCCTGTTGTCGCTGCCCTTCCCATCGCGCGCACAGGAGTCCTGCATAGTCGTTCTCTACCTCAGATTCCTGAAGCCCGCGATGCTCTCATCGCGGGCTTTCCGTTTCCTGGAACCAAAGTAGACGGATGGGAAGCTAAGCACGCAATTCAAGTCGGTCAGGTGGAAAGGGAGTCATGAGCGAAGCAGTTCCGGCAAAAGAGACCAAGGCGCAGCGCAGTGAACGGTTGAAGCGCGAGAAGAACCCGTGGGAGGCATTCGACGAGGTGCGCCAGTTCGCCCGCCAGGGCCGTGGCTCGGTCCTGCCGGAGTGGGCTTCGTTCTACTTCAAGTGGTGGGGCGTCTACACCCAGGGCGACGGCATCGGCGCCACCGGCGGCAAGGGCGGCGAAGGGCTGGCGAGCGAGTACTTCATGCTGCGCGTGGGCATCCCCAACGGGATGTTGACCTCGCACCAGGCCCGCGAGATTGGTCGCCTCGCCAAAGAATACGGCCGCAACCTGGCCGACATCACCACCCGCCAGAACATCCAGTTCCACTGGCTGACGATCGAGTCGCTGCCGGAAGTAGTGGACGCACTGGACCGGATCGGCCTCTCCCCCAAAGGCGCCTGCGGCGACGTGGTGCGCAACGTGACGGGCTGTCCGCTGGCCGGCATCGCCGCCGATGAGTTGATTGACGCCTCGCCCCTCGCCCGCGAAATCGCGCGCACGCTCACCGCCAACCCCGAGTTCGTCAACCTCCCCCGCAAGTTCAAGATCACCGCCTCGGGCTGCCGCGACTGGTGCAACTATCCGGAGATCAACGACATTGCGCTGACCGCGGTGGAGCGCGAGGGCGAGGTCGGCTACAGCCTGCGCGTGGGCGGGGGCCTCTCCAACGAGCCTCACCTGGCCGAGCTCCTGGACGTCTTCGTGCTCCCCCACCAGGCGCTGGCGGTGACCCGCGCCGTTGCCGAGATCTTCCGCGATCAGCAGGGACTGCGCGAGAGCCGCGACCGCGCCCGCCTGAAGTACCTGTTCACCAAAGAGGGCTGGACGGCAGACCGCTTCCGCGACGAGCTGCAGAACCGGCTCGACTTCACCTTGCTCCGCGGCATCACGGAACAGGTGCCCGCCGGCGTTCTGCGCGATCACGTGGGCGTCCATCCGCAGAAGAACGCCGGGCTGAACTACGTGGGCGCCTCGGTTCTGCGCGGCCGCTTGACCGGCGAGCAGCTGCAGGCCGTCGCCGACCTGGCCGAACGCTTCGGCAGCGGACACCTGCGCACCACCATCGCCCAGAACCTCATCTTCATCGACATCCCCACCGGCAAGACTGCGGAGCTGGTCAAGGAGCTCGGCCAGATCGGCCTGCAAGTCGAAGGTTCCGTCTTCTGGCGCGGCGCCATCGCCTGCACCGGCACGGAGTTCTGCAAGCTGGCCATCACCGAGACCAAGGGCTTCGCGCGCTGGGTGGTCGAGGAGATGCAGGAGCGCCTGCCGCAGTTCGACCAGGAGCTGCGCCTCCACGTCACCGGGTGCCCTAACAGCTGCGGACAGCACTGGATCTCCGACATCGGCATGGAAGGCAAGAAGATCAAGCACGAGGGCAAGCTCACCGACGCCTACTACTTCTGCCTCGGCGGAGCGGTGGGCGAGCACGCCGGCTTCGGTCGTCCCGTGGGCTATCGCTGCCCCGCGGTCGACGTGCCGGTCTCCATCGAGCGCCTGCTGCGCCACTACCTCGGCAGCCGCTCGCAGCAGGAGAACCTGCGCGCCTGGTTTGCGCGTCACTCCAACGACGAACTGCGTGCTTATCTCGCCGGCGAAACGGTCACACCGGTCGAACGCGATCAGCCCACCGGCCGCGTACCGCATGCCGTGGCTGAGTAACTACGGAGCCTGAATGAGCCTTCTCCCCATCTTCTTGAAACTCGAAGGACGCCCCGCCCTGCTGGTCGGCGCGGGCACCGTGGCGCTGGAGAAGACGGGCAGCCTGCTCAAGACCGGCCTGCGCCTGCGCGTGATCGCGCCACAGGCACGAGACGAGATGCGCGCGCTCGCCGCCGAAGGAAGGCTCGAATGGATCCCCCGCGCCTTCGAACCATCCGATCTGGACGGCAACTTCATCGTGATCGCAGCCACCGATGTACCCGAGGTCAATGCGGCCGTCTATCGCGGATGTGTGGAGCGCGGCATCCCCTGCAACAGCGTCGACGATATTCCCAACTGCGACTTCTTCTTTGGCTCGGTGGTGAGCCGCGGCGACCTCCAGATCGCCATCTCCACGGCCGGCGAAAGCCCGGCAGTCGCACAACGGCTGCGCCGCGAGATCGACGCGCAGCTCCCGCAGGACCTGGGTGCGTGGCTGCGCAATCTGGGCGAGTTGCGGCGCGAAGTGCTGGCGACGCACCCGCGCGGTGACGAGCGCAAGGCTCTGCTGCATGAACTGGCGCAACGGCCCGTGTGTGAATCGGATTCCTGCCCCTCGCGCCAACTGGTCCGCCAACCGTTGGGCGCCAAGCCCGCAGCCTCCGCCAAGCCTGGAACCGTGTACCTGGTGGGCGCGGGTCCCGGCAATCCCGATCTGCTCACCATCAAGGCGCATCGCCTCATCGGATCCGCCCACATACTTCTGCACGACGATCTCGTGCCTCCGGCCATCCTCGCGCTCGCGCCGGGTGCTGAGGTCGTGAATGTGGGTAAGCGTTGCGGCCGCAAAAGCATCACCCAGGACGAGATCAACGGACTGATGGTGGAGCATGCGCAGGCCGGCCGCTCCGTGATTCGCCTCAAAAGCGGCGATCCCCTGCTCTTCGGCCGCGCCGCGGAGGAGATGAACGCTCTGCGCGAAGCCGGCGTCCCGTTTGAAGTCGTTCCAGGCATCACTTCAGCTCTTGCCGCCGCCGCTGCCATTCCCGCTTCGCTCACCGACCGGCATGCCGCCTCGAATGTAATCTTCTCCACCGGCCACCACGCGCAGTCGCACAATGACGCGCCCGTTCCTGCCCGGGAAGACGCCACCCGCGTGGTCTACATGCCGGGGCGCGACCTGACCCTCCTGGCCGCCGAATGGAGCGCCGAGGGCCTGCCCGCCGACTTCCCCTGTGTCCTGGTCTCCTGCGCCGGCCAGCCTGGGCAGCAGGTCCACGCCACCACGCTTGCAGCCCTTCCGACCGCCCCGCCTCTGCACGCGCCGAGCCTGCTGCTCGCAGGTTGGGCCCTGCAAATGCCGGGCGTCCTCCAGAATCTCTCTTCGATCAGCATGGCGGCGGATTAGCTCAATTCTCCGGATTCGTGCCGCCCCTACCCGACTCCGCACGGCAACCGATCGGAACCTTTTCTAGAAAATCCATTTTCCAGGCACTTTTTTGCACCGATTAGTGTGTTTTTTTCTAGGCGCAAACCACTCTGCCATGTAACATGATCCCGATTTCAAAAAACACCACGAAGTGATTCCGAATCGGGGGGGTCCCGGGCGAAGAGCAACCGGCGGCGGACCGGGGGACTCCTGTGAGATTCCTTTTGAGGCTGGTGACGAAGTTTGCCGCGCACGGCCCCGTTGATGGTGGCCGGTTGCGGTGGAGGAGGCCGTGGCGGGGAACCACGATGCCTCCTCCTCAAGCTCCGCATTCCTCGCCGTTGAAGCCGCGTCCGCCAGTTCCCGTCTTCGTCGCCGACTCACCATTCCCGAAGTCCTGACCCGTCAGCGGCGTGCCGCGAACGGCACAGACCGTCCCTTTATACTGAAGTGTTTGCAGAACAGCGCGGGGAGCGCGGCCAATTGCGCGCGCGGCGCAGGGGAGAGATCGTTTGGCTCAGGATTCGGTTCGGGCGGAGATCGGCATCATCGGCGGCAGCGGGCTTTATTCCATGCCGGGATTCACCAATATCAGCGAAGAGCGCGTGGAGACGCCGTTCGGCGAACCCTCCGACGCGTTCCTGCTCGGCGAACTCGCCGGCCGCAAAGTCGCCTTTCTCGCCCGCCACGGCCGCGGCCACCGCATCCTGCCCTCGGAGCTGAACTTCCGCGCCAACATCTACGCGTTCAAGAAGCTCGGCGTGAACCGCATCCTCTCCATGTCGGCCGTGGGATCGCTCAAGGAGGAGCACAAGCCCACCGACTTCGTCATCCCCGACCAGTTCATCGATCGCACCTTCCATCGCGTGTCCACCTTCTTCGGCGACGGTGTCGTGGGGCACGTGGCCTTCGGCGATCCGGTATGCGCCACCGTGGCTGGCGCGGCAGAGCGCGCATGCAAGGCGGCTGGCGTGGTCGGCAAGCTCGGCGGCACCTACGTTTGCATGGAGGGCCCGCAGTTCTCCACTCGCGCCGAGTCGAACCTCTATCGCAGCTGGGGCGCCGACGTGATCGGCATGACCAACCTGCAGGAGGCCAAGCTGGCCCGCGAGGCGGAGATCTGCTACGCCACGGTCGCCATGGTCACTGACTACGACTGCTGGCGCGAGGGCCACGACGCCGTCACCATCGAGGAGATCGTGGCGGTGCTGCATCAAAATGCATCCAATGCATGCAAGGTGGTGAAGGAAGCCGTGCAGGCCATGCCCGCGGAACGGACATGCGCCTGCGCTTCCGCAGCGAAGTACGCGGTGCTCACCCAGCCGGATGCGATTCCCGCGGCCGCGAAAGAGCGGCTGAAATTGCTGTTCGGGAAGTATCACGGTTGGTAGCTTCGGCGCAGCTTCCGGCAACACCCCAATCTCCTGTCACAAAGGAAAAGAATGGCAATTACCGTAGTCGGCAGTGTGGCTTTTGATTCCATCGAAACCCCCGCAGGACGCAGAGAGCGCTGCCTCGGCGGCGCCGCAACCTACTTCTCCCTGGCGGCAAGCTTCTTTACCGATGTGCGCGTGATCGCCGTGGTCGGTGAGGACTTCGGCGCCGCCGAACAGGCCGTCTTCGACAAGCGCGGCATCGACACGCGCGGCATCGAGCGCGCGCAGGGCAAAAGCTTCTTCTGGGAAGGCTCCTACCTGGAAAATCTCAACGAAGCCAAAACCCACAACACCGAGCTGAACGTCTTCGGCGCGTTTCAGCCCAAGATTCCCGACGCCTACCGCGACTCCGAGTTCCTGTTCCTGGCGAATATCGATCCGGTGCTGCAGCGCCGCGTGCGCGAGGCCATGCCCCAGGTAAAGCTGGTAGCCGGCGACACCATGAACTACTGGATCAAGGACCACCGGCCGGCGCTGCTCGAAGTGCTGCGCGGGCTCGACATCCTGCTCATCAACGACACCGAGACCAAGATGCTGGCCGGCAACAACAATCTCGTCAAAGCCGCGCGCGCCGTGCTCGATCTCGGTCCGCGCATGCTGGTGGTGAAGCACGGCGAGTACGGCGCCACCGCGTTTTATGGACACAGCAAAGACACGATCAGCGCCAAAACCTTCCGCGCTCCGGCGTTGCCCCTCGAAGAGGTGGTGGACCCAACCGGCGCGGGCGACAGCTTCGCCGGCGGATTCTTCGGCTATCTCGCCTCCCAGAAAGAGCTCACCCCCGGCGCCTTCCGCCGCGCCATGTTCTATGGCAGCGTCATGGGCTCGTTTGCCGTGGAGCGCTTCGGCACCGAGCGCACCCAGGGCTTGACCCGCGAAGAGATCGACCAGCGGTTCGAGCAGTTCCGCGAGCTCACGCACCTTGACTGATCACCCGATGGGCCGCGCGGAGAGGCTGATCGTTCTGGCCTCCTGCGCGGCCGCATCCCTGGGCGCAATCGCGTGGAGCTGGACCCGCCACGCCATGCTCAACTACGGCGATGCGGTGGCACACCTGCACATCGCCCGCCGCGTTCTCGACTCGCACTTCCCCGGCTACTCGCAGCTTGGTTCGGTGTGGCTCCCCCTGCCCCACCTGCTGATGATTCCGTTCGTTGCCGTCTATGCCTGGTGGGCCAATGGCGTGGCCGGCCTCATCCCCTCGGCGCTCGCCTGGCTGGCCTCCTGCTACGGGCTCTATCGCCTGGCCCGCCGATGGCTGCCCCCCGCGCCCGCCGCCATCGCGCTGGCCTTCTTCGCGCTCAATCCCAACCTGCTCTACCTGCAGACCACCGCCATGACCGAGCCGCTGTTTGTCTGCGAAATGGTCTGGACGGCCCTCTGGCTCGTCGAATGGCGGGCAAGCATCGACACTCCTGACGAAAACAAGACGGCGCGCCTGGTGTGGCTCATCGCTCTGGTTCTCGTCGCCGCAGTCTTCACCCGCTACGACGGCTGGATCATGGCGCTGCTGGCCTGGACGGCGATGGGTATCGTGCTCCTCCGTCGTCGCCGCCTCGCCTCGCCCGCCTTCTGGCTGGCCAGCGCGGTGGTCGTTGCCGCCCCGGTGCTCTGGTTCGCCTACAACGCCCACGTCTTCGGCGACTGGCTCTCCTTTGCGCGCGGCCCCTACTCGGCCGCGGCCATCGAGAAGCGCACTGCCAGCCCCGGAGATGGACCGCCGCATCCCGGCTGGCACGATCCCTGGGTGTCGCTCCTCTTCTTCGTCAAAGCCGCCGAGATGGCCGCCGCCACTCTGGACTGGGGCAACAAACTCCTCCTCCTCAGCGCTCTCGGCGTGTTGTGGGGAGTGCTCATCGCCCGCGGCCGCGGCTTCCTCTGGACTCTCCTTCTCTGGCTGCCTGTGCCCTTCTACGCCTATTCCGTGGCCTTCGGCTCCGTGCCCATCTTTCTCCCCGTGTGGTGGCCGCACTCTTACTACAACACCCGTTATGGTCTGGAATTGCTCCCCGCCTTCGCGCTCGGCGTCGGCTTCGCCGCAGCCTTTGTCCTCGCTGCGCTGCGCGAGTTCAAGCCGCAGGCAGTGCGCGCCGCCGCAGGCATTCTCTTCGGCGTCGTCCTCCTTAACGCTCTCCAGATGCTGCGCGAGCGCCCCGTCGTCTACGTGGAAGGCACAAAGAACATCGAATCGAGGCGCGCCTTCGAGGAGCAGATCCCCCCGGTGCTGCGCGCCGTCATGGCCACGCATCCCGGCGGCCAACTGCTGATGAATACCTCCGTCTATCCGCAGATCGTGGCCTTCAGCGGAATCCCCCTGCGGCAGACCATCAACGAGGGCGACCAGGTGCTCTACACCCAGGCGCTGGCTGCCCCTGCGGCCCACGCCGCCGCGGTGCTGGCCTTTGACGGCGATCCCGTCGACCAGGCCGTCAAAACGCACCCCGAAGGCCTGCACGCCGTGCGCCGATTCACCTCTGCCACGCAGCCGGCGGGCACACTTTACGTCTCCGATACCTCGCTCGGGCAGCCGCCCGGCGGCGCGCCCGCGCGGTGATAGCATCGGGCAAGGAAACGCCCATGATCCTCGCGGTGGCACAGTTCGCGCAGCCCTTCAGCTTCGATTGGCTGCAGCAGCAGTCGGTCGTGAACGGGGCCGTGGGACGGCTGCTCTTTGCCTGCCTCATGGGCGGACTCATCGGGGTGGAGCGCGAACTCAAGCGCCGCTCCGCAGGCGTCCGGACCAACCTGCTCATCTGCCTGGGCTCCGCCTTCTTCACATTGCTCTCCGCGGTCCTCGCGGGCGATGCCAATCCCGACAAGGGCCGCGTCGCTGCGAATATCGTCCAGGGCATCGGCTTCCTGGGCGCCGGACTCATCCTGCACAACCGCAACCGCATCAGCGGCCTCACCAGCGCGGCCAGCGTCTTCGTGGTGGCATCCATCGGCATGGCCTGTGGCGCGGGCCTGTACGGAGCCGCCGCCCTCGCCACCTTCATCTGCATCTTCGCGCTGGAAGTCGTCGGGTTCCTGGAGCGCCGGGCCAGCATCAAGGAGTATTCGCTGGTATACGAGGCGCGCGGATCCGATCAGACAATCATGCTCAAGTCCATCCTCGACGCCATGGATGGATGCGGAGAACGCCTTGGCGGCGTGGAACGCGATGCCATCGGCGAACTGCAGCGTGTCAGCTTCACGGTCGTCGCCACCAAGCGGGAACACGAACGCCTGCACGCCCGGCTCATCGCGGAACCGGCCATCGATGCCCTGTTCAACTTCCGCGACCTGGAGGAAGATTGATCTCCTTTACCAAGGCCCACGCCTGCGGCAACGACTTCCTGATCGTGACAGAAGAAGCCGCTGCGGGACAGGACTGGGCAGCCTTGACGCGCCGCCTCTGCGCGCGCAACACCGGCGTCGGCGCCGACGGCATCGAGTTCTTCGCGTGGACCGGCCCTCGCTCCGGGCGCATCCGCCTGCACAACGCCGACGGCTCCATCGCCGAGATCAGCGGCAACGGCACCCGCTGCGTGGCCGCCTGGATGGCCGAGGCTCGCAATGCGCAGCCAGGCGACGTTCTCGATATCGAAACTGACGCGGGCGTGCGCTCCTGCCGTGTCGATGCTGTGCATTCCGGCGAGACCTTCAGCGTCGACGTCACCACCGGCATGGGCGTGCCCCAGTTCGCCGCTCGCATCGTGACCATTCCCGGCGGCGTGCAGGTTCCCGGACTGCAGGTATCCACCGGCAATCCGCACTTCGTTATCCTCGTCGACAACCCCGATTTCACCGTCGACGGCCAGAAGTGGCAGAGCATTGGACAGCAGATCTGCGGCCATCCTGACTTCCCCTACCAGACCAACGTCGAGTTCCTGCGCATCATCAGCCCCGCCGAGATCGAGATCCGCATCTTCGAGCGCGGCGTCGGACCAACCTCCTCGTCCGGCACCGGCACCTCCGCCACCGCCACCGCCGCCATCGCCGTGCACGGCTGCACCTCGCCGCTGCGCGTGGTGGCTCCCGGCGGCCCCCAGACCGTGGCCTGGAGCGGCCCCGGCTCCGAACTGCATCTCACCGGGCCTGCGGCCCTCATCGCGCGCGGCGAAGCATGGTAAACATGGGAACCCGCACCCTGCTCAAGCTGCCTCCCATCGCGCCTCCCGCGGCCATCAGCGTGGTAGCGCCGGCCTCCTTCGCGCGCCAGGAACGCATCGACAACGGCACATCCCGCCTGCAGGCCCTCGGCTTCGCTCCCCGTTTCCTGGCCAACGCCACCGCGCGCGGCCCCTTGTTCTTCGCCGGCACGCCTCAGCAGCGCATCGCCGACCTGCACGCCGCCTTCGCCGATCCCGCATCGCAGCTGCTCATGAGCCTGCGCGGCGGCTATGGCTCCAACCACATCCTCGACCTCCTCGATCTCAATCTCATTGCCGCGCACCCCAAGCCCTTCTTCGCCTACAGCGACCTGACCGGACCTCAGCTCCACCTGCTCGATCACCTCGGCCTGCCCGCATTCCACGGGCCCATGCTGGCGGCAGACTTCTTCCTCGAAAACGGCGTCCACCTCGACAGCTTCTACGCAGCCCTCGCCGGTGCCGCCTACACCGTCGGATCCGCACAGGGCCTGCGTCCCATCCAGGCCGGAACCGCCACCGGCACGCTCTACGGCGGGTGCCTCAGCATCCTCGTGTCGCTGCTGGGCACCCGCTGGGAGCCCGACACAACGAACAAGCTGCTCTTCCTCGAAGACGTGGGCGCCAAGCCCTACCAGATCGACCGCATGCTCTGGCAGCTGCGCGCCGCCGGCAAGCTCCAGGGCGTGACCGGCATCGTCTTCGGCGAAATGCTCGACTGCGCCTCCCCCGGCGCCGAGCCCGATCTTCTCGAGAAGGTCCTGCGCAGCGCCCTCGCCGACTTCAAAGGCCCCGTCGCCCTGGGACTGCGCAGCGGCCACGTCTCCCGCGACAATGTCACCCTCACCTTCGGCGCCCCCGCCACGCTGCGCGTCGGCGATGACGCACAATTAGAGATAGCGAATCGAAACTGACATGCACGGAGTGGCGGTGAAGCAACGCAAGCACATTCATCTGAGCGGCATCTGCGGTACGGCCATGGCCTCGCTGGCCGGCCTGCTGCAACTGGAAGGGCATCGTGTCACCGGCTCCGACAAGGCCGCCTATCCGCCCATGAGCGACCTGCTCCGCGAGCTGGGTATCCCGGTCATGGAGCCCTACGCGGAGGCCAACCTCGATCCCGCTCCCGATCTCCTCGTCATCGGCAACGCGCTCTCCCGCGGCAATCCCGAGATCGAGCGCGCTCTCGACGCCCGCATCCCGTTTTCCTCCATGGCCGCCCTGCTCCGCGAAGAGTTCCTCACTGGGCGCACCTCGCTGGTCGTGGCCGGCACCCACGGCAAGACCACCACCACCAGCATGCTGGCGTGGATCTACCAGGTCGCCTCCCGCGAGCATCCCGACCTCGAGCCATCGTTCCTCATCGGCGGCGTCGCCGAGAACTTCGGTTCCAGCTTCCAGCTGAAGCCCACGCGCAACTTCATCGTCGAAGGCGACGAGTACGACACCGCCTTCTTCGACAAGGGACCGAAGTTCCTGCACTACTTCCCTGACGCGCTTATCCTCACTCACGTCGAGTTCGATCACGCCGACATCTACGCCGACCTGGCCGCCGTGAAGACCGCCTTCAGGCGCCTCGTCAACCTGGTGCCGCGCCGCGGCGTCATCGTCGCCTTCGACGGCAGCGCCAACGTGAGCGAGTGCGTGCAGAAGGCGTTCTGCCGCGTCGAGCGCTACGGCTTCAGCGAAGCCGCGGACTGGCGCATGCTCAATTTGCGCCACGAGAACGGCCTCACCCGGTGGGACGTGCTGCATGATGGATCGCTGTGGGCCTCGCTCGAGATGAGCCTCGCCGGCGAACACAACGCCCTCAACGCCACCGCCGCGGCGGCGCTCGCAAGCAGCCAGGGCATCCCCGTCCATGCCATCAAGTCCGCTCTAGCGGCCTTCAAGAGCGTCAAGCGCCGGCTTGAGGTGCGCGCCGTCATCGGCGGCATCACCGTGATCGACGACTTCGCCCACCATCCCACGGCCATCCGCGAGACTCTCCGCGCCCTGCGCTCCGTGTACCCCGGCGCGCGCCTCTGGGCGGTGCTCGAACCCCGCTCCAATACGCTGCGCCGCAAGGTGCTGGCCGCCGACCTCATTGAGAGCCTGCAGCTTGCCGACCGCGTCGAGATGGCCGGCGTCTACCAGCAGGAGCGCATCCCCGAGGACGAGCGCCTCCATCCCGAAGACGTGGTGCGCGCCCTCAATGCCGCCGGCACCCCCACGCAGCTCTCCCCCACCGTCGACGCCATCCTCGACGCCATGGTTCCGCAGCTCCAGCCAGGCGACGTCGTCGCCATCCTTTCCAATGGCGGCTTCGACGGCATCTATGAGAAACTGCCTGCGCGTCTTCGGGAGCAGTTCGCCGGCTCATGATCGCCGCTCTCATCCTGCTCGGCACCATCCTGGTTCTGGGAACCCCCGCCGCCCTCCTCTTCATTCCCTGGGCAGTCCTCACCCGCGATGCCACACCCCTCTACAACGCGGCCCTGAAGATTGTGCGTTTGGCGCTCCGCCTGGCCGGCATCCGCGTGCTCACCCAGGGCCTGGAGCACGTGCCCGCGCACACCGCCTGCATCTTCATGTCCAACCACGTCTCCAATCTCGATCCCCCCGCGCTGCTGCCCAACATCCCCGGGCGCACCTCCGCATTTCTCAAGCGCTCCCTCACCAAAATCCCGATCCTCGGTTACGGCTTCAAGCTGGCCGAGTTCGTCCCCGTCGATCGCGACGGCCGCGTGGAGAGCGCCGTGGAAAGCGTCGCCGTGGCCCGCCGCGTCCTCGAGAAAGGCCTGCACATCACCACCTTCGTGGAAGGAACACGCTCCCGCGATGGACGCTTGTTGCCTTTCAAAAAGGGACCCTTCTATCTGGCGATGGAAACCGGAGCGCCCTGCATCCCCGTCTCGATTCACGGCACCGAAGGCATGATGTCCAAGGGGAGCCTGCGCGTCCTCCCCGGAACCGCGCACATCGTCTTTCATCCGCCTCTTTACCCGCGAGACTTCGCCCAGCGCGACGACCTCATGCAGACCATGAGAAACGCCATCGCCTCGGGACTGCCGGAGTGGATGCGCGGAACGGAAGATTAAGACGCGCGGCTAAGGCTGCACGATCGCGTTGTAGCCGTCATTCAGCAGCTTCTGGCGCATAGCAGCCGCGTCGCTGCGCGAGGGGAACGGCCCCACCTGCACGTGGATCAATGCGTCTACCGGATCGCGATGCACCGCCACCGCGTACCCATGCTTGCGCAGTGCGCTCACCAGCACCTCCGCATCCTCCGGGTGGGACACCGCAGCAATCTGCACCATCCAGGTTCCCGGCTGCGATACCGCCGGCGCGGAGCTTTGCGGCAGCGCCGGCCGCACCGCCGGGCCGCTCGCCACCGCCGGTTGCAGCGCGCCCCCCGACGCTCCCGGCAAAGCTGTCTGCACCATCGACGCCGTCTGCGCCTGTGGAGCGGGCGAAGTCGCAACCGCAACCTGCTCGCGCGGAGCTGCCGGGGCCTCGCTCGGCTTGCTTGAAGACACTGTCCGCGGTGTATCCTCCGTCGCATCCGTGCTGGCATCCGTCGCAGGTGCAGCCGGCTTGGGCTGGAAGCTGTTCTGGCTAGGCGCGGGCTTGGCCGAGGACGCCGTGCTCGTCGGAGCCACCCCCGCCTTGGCGGTCAACGCTGTCAGCCCCGCCGCCGGCGTCACCGGCGATCCATGCTGCCCCACCGCATAGCCAAAGACAAAACACACGCCGCAAAGTGCCAGCAGTCCCAGCCCCAGCAGCATGAGCGTCGTCGGCCCAAGCGTGAGCTCCTTGTCGCGCCGCTTCTCCAACGGCTCCAATGTCGTCCCGCCAAATACCTTCTGCATGCTCGGCTCTCGAATGCAAGCCCGGCGTACACGGCCTGTCGCTGATCTACCAGACTTCTGGGCTTCGGTACTTCCCTAGTGTAGGCCCGACCCCATGAATTCGGGAAACCCGGACCTACGGCTTCTCCGGCCCCGCCCCCGCAGCCCCCTGCGCCACCCGGTTCAATAACGACATCAGCTCCACCGGCAGCGGAAACACAATCGTCGTATTCTTCTCCACCCCAATCTCCGTGAGCGTCTGCAGATAACGCAACTGCAGCGTCAGCGGCTGGGTGGCCAGCAGCGAAGCGGCATCAACCAGCTTCTGGGCCGCGTTAAACTCGCCGTCGGCATGCAGGATCTTCGCCCGGGCCTCGCGCGCAGCCTCGGCCTGCTTCGCCATGGCGCGCAGCATCTGGTCGGGAAGATCC
Source organism: Acidobacteria bacterium AB60 (assembly GCA_008682415.1). Taxonomy (GTDB): domain Bacteria; phylum Acidobacteriota; class Terriglobia; order Terriglobales; family Acidobacteriaceae; genus Telmatobacter. The sequence continues at coordinate 397,253 of VANK01000004.1, forward strand.
ACCTGCTTCACCTCCACCGAAGTCACCTTCACCCCGAACGGCTCCGTCCGCTGGTCAATGATGCTCTGGATACGCAGGTTGAGCTTGTCGCGATGGCTCAGCAGCTCGTCCAGCTCTACCTCGCCCAGCACCGACCGCAGCGTGGTCTGCGCAAACTGCGACGTCTGGTACACGTAGTTGGCCACCTTGATGGCCGCGGCATTGGGATCCACCACGTACAGCGTCACCACCGCGTTCACCTTGATCGTCACGTTGTCGCGTGTGATCACGTCCTGCGGCGGCACCTCCAGCACCTCCTGCCGCAGGCTGATGCGCACCATCTGGTCGAACGGCCGGAACACAAAGATGATCCCCGGCCCCTTGGGATGCGCCAGCGCATGCCCCAGGCGAAAGATCACGCCCCGCTCGTACTCCCGCAGGATCTTGATGGAGTTCAGCAGATAAAGCACCACGATGGCGAAGAAGACAAGGATCGGAATGGGCAGAAAGTCAGCGGACATAGAACTTCCTTTTCCGGTAACGGAGTGTCAGCCGGAATTGTACTCTGCTTCTGCTCAAATCGCGCTGTGCGGCGGATCGAGCGGCGTCACATGCAGCAGGTACTCTTCTCGTCCGGTCACCCGCAGCGTGGCGCCCTTCACCACCGCCTGGTCGGCAATGGCCCGCCAGATCTCCCCCTCCACCAGCACATGCCCTTCAGGGGTGAGCGGCTCCATCGCGGAAGCCACATGGCCCACCAGCGCATCCAGGCCCAGACGCGTCTTCAGCCGCCGCGCCCGCACCGCCAGCCGCACCAGGAACGCCGTGATCGCCCCAAAGGCCGTGCTCAGCGCCAGCGCCACCCAGGGATTCACCGCCATCTCCGGAATCGGCGCCGCCACCAGCGTCAGCGTGCCCAGCGTCAGGCACACAATCCCGGCAATCGCTAGCGCTCCGTGCCCCCCGAACTTCGCCTCCAGCAGCAGCAGAACCATCGCCGCAATCAGCAGCATCACCGCCGTGTAGCGGATGGGCAGCAGATCCAGCGCAAAGATCGCGAGCAGCACCATCAGCGTGCCCAGCGCCCCCGGAACGATCGTGCCCGGCGTGTTGAACTCCAGATAAATCAGCAGCGCTCCGCCCACCAGCAGCAACAGGGCGATGTTGGGATTCACCAGCCATCCCAGCAGCTCTTCCCGCAGCGTAGGCTTCACCACCACCACCCGCGCATTAGCCGTGTGCAGCGTCTGCTTGCTGCCGTCCATGCGCGTCACTTCCCTGCCGTTCAGCGCCGCCAGCAGGTGCGCCTCGTCGGGCGCGGTCAGGTCGATGAGGTGCTTCTCCAGCGCCTCTTCCGCGGAGTAGGCATGCGAACTCTGCACCGCCGCCAGCGCCGCCTCCAGGTTCCGGCCCCGATGCGTCGCGAACGAGCGCAGAAACGCCTCCGTGTCGTTCTCGATCTTCTGCATCATCGTGTCGTCCGGCTTGCCCCCAAACTCCGACACCACGTGCGCCGCGCCCGCATTCGTCCCCGGCGTCATCGCCGCCACGTCCGCCGCCTCCAGCAGAAAGAATCCCGCCGAGCCGGCGCGCGCTCCCGCCGGAGCCACGTACACAATCACCGGAACCCGCGAGCTCAGGATCGCCCCCGCCATGTGCCGCATCGAGTCCACCAGCCCGCCCGGCGTGTTCATCTCGATCAGCAAAGCCGCCGCGTTATCCGCCTGCGCCCGTGCAATCGCCCGGTCCAGCTCCCCGGCCGTAACCGGCTGAATCGTGTCATCCAGCACCATCTTGTCCACCACCGGCTGTTGCGCGCGCGCCGCGCTGCCCGCCAACAAGAAGAGAACCAGCCCCAGCCACAACCGCGCTCGCATTCCCCCGCGGCGCCCACCCTTCGAGGTAAGCATCTCGTGCTCCTTCGGGACAGCTACTGCCGGCTCTGTCCCTGCCGTGCGCTCACCTGGCGCAACACATCCTGCGCGGCCTGGCTGTTGGGGATCAGCTTCAGGGCCTCGCCCGCATCCCGCGTGGCATCGTCCAGATCATTGGCCGCCAGCTCCAGGCGCGCCAATACCAGGTACGCACCCGCGGTAGGCTTCAGTTCCAGCGCCGCCTGCGCCTCTCTTCGCGCCCCCACCGCATCCCCGGTGCGCTCCCGCACCTCCGCCAGGCCCTCGTGGGGCTCCTCGGCCCGGCTATCGGTTGCCACCGCGGTCTGGTACAAACGCTCCGCCTCCAGCAGCAGGCCTCGCGAAAAGAAGTCCCGCGCCCGCGCCGCCAGCGTGTGCGCCCGCTGCTCCGGACTCAGCGAAGCCAGCCGCGAAGCCTCCATCTGGTCCATCATCACCGCCGCCTGCCGAAACGCCACCGCGTCAAACCCGCGCACAATCCGCTCCAGCGGCTCCACCGTCGACGCCCCCGCCTGCTGCTTCCACGCAGTCTCCAACTGCTGGCCCTCACTGTCATTGGGCCGCATCTTCAGATACTGCGCCAGCTCCGCGCTCGCCCCCGCCGCGTCATTGTGCCGCTTCAGGCTCACCGCCAGGTTGAAGTGATAATCCGCGGCCGTCGGGTCCGCGGCCTCCGCCTGCCGGAACAGCGCCGTTCCATCATGCCCCTGCCGGCTGATCGCCACGCCCTGGTTGTTCAGCACCGGCGCCAGCGGCAGCACCCGCGCCACGCCCCCAAACGCGCTCTCCGCCTTCGTGTAGCTGCCGGAGAACATCAGCGACAGCCCGCGGTAGAACCCCGCCTCCAGCGCATCCGCATCGTTGCCGGAGACCTTCTCGAACGCCCCCGCCGCCTGCTCGTACTGCTGCTCCGCGTAGTACTCCCGCCCCAGCGCCATCCATGCCACGCTCAGCTCCGGGCTCAGCTTCACCGCCTGTTGAAGATGCCTCACCCGCTCCGCCTGGTCCGGCTCGGTGATCCCCCGAATGTACTGCTCAAAGGCCGGCAGCGGCAGGTTGGCTCCCGCCGCGATAAACGTCTCCTCCGCCCCGCTGAACCCCGGATCCAGCTGCCGCGTCAGCTGCCACGCCAGCGAGTCGAACACCGAGATCAGGTTGCGCAACTCCCCGCTGCGCACAATCGCGCCGCCCATCTTCAGCCGCGGCACATCCACGATCTGCGCCTGCACCTGGATCTGCGTACCGTTCGTCTGGTAGCTGCCCACGATGATTGCATCCACATCCATCGTCTGCGACAGCTTCAGCGCGCTCGCCCGCGAGGGCTGAAACCCCTGCGGCAGCCCCAGGTGATCCAGCGCATACAGCCGGTCGGCGCGGCTCAAGGGCGCAAACCCCACCGACGCAAACCGGCTCGACAGCAGCTCCGACGCAGCCTCCCGGATCCACTCCAGGCTCGGCTGCCCCGTCTTGTTGTCGAAGGGAAGCACCATCAGAATGCGCCCGTGCCCCGCCGCCGCATCCGCCGCTGCCTGCGGGCTTGCCGCCGCCTGCGCTGCTCCCGCGCTCTGGCCCAGGGCCGCAACGCACGGCAATATCCACGCCATCAACGCACACACCGCCAGGCAAAAACACCGGCGCGTCCAAGGTAAGCGAGAAGGGATCACGACAGCCTGATTATAGGCGTTACTGACCTGCAGGTAATCTCCCATCCCCCTCCCCCGCGCTCGCCTCGAACTGCCGGTTGAACCGCAGCACCCCCGCCCACATCCCGTGATCCTGCGCCCGCCACGCCACCGTCCCGTTCAACCGCCGCGCAATCACCTCCGGCGTCAGATCGTGGTGCAACCCGAAATAGCGCTCGTCCAGCGCCTGGCTCCGCGTCCCGAACACCACCAGCGGCGGCGGATCGAACTTCGTCGAAAACACCAGACCCGCCGAGTACCGCCCGGGCTCCCCCTCGGCCCGCTCAATCTGAGGCTCGGAAAAGTCATCGATCGCCCACACGTCCCACGGCTCCTTCACATACCCAAGCTCCGGACGCCGCAGGTAGTCGCTCACCGGCCACGCCGTCAGCACCGTCGCCCCCGGATACAACCGCGTCAATCGCGCAATCGCCGCCTGGTGCAGCCGGATCACCCGCGCATACTCCAGGTTGTCCTCCGGCGCAAACCCATACGGCGGATTCACGAACAGGCCCGCCACAAACGCCGCCCCTGACAGAACCGCCAGCCCCTGCCAGTAAGGCACCCGGCGATGAAAGGTGCTCACTGCCAGCAGAATCACCAGCGGATACATGGGCAGCAGATACCGGCACAGCAGCGCTCCGCCCAGCACGCTGAACAGCACCGCATTGGCCGCCAGCAGAATCAGCATCCGCCGCCGCACGCTGGCCTCCAGACCCTCCCGCGCCTCCCCGCCGCGCCCGCGCCGCGCCGCCAGCATCATCGCCGCAAGCGTCAGCAGCACGGGCACAAACATATTCATGTGCGCGAACAGGTGCAGCAGCCGATGCCCGAACGCCGCCACAAACCGCAGCGGCGTCAGCGTCTCCTGCGCGTTATAGCGCAGAAAATCCGGGTTCCCGAACAGAAACCCGGTCTTCGCGTCATGCCACGCATACCACGCAACCAGGGGCGCCACGCAGCTCGCCAGCCACGCCGCCTCCACCAGCAGCCGTCTTCGTTCCGCCTTCTCCGCGCGCATCGCCCCAATCAGCGCGCAGCACGCCAGCGCCGCCGGAACCACGATCGCCGTCTCCTTCGACAGCACCGCCAGCCAGAACCACACCGCCGCCACGACCGGCCGCCGGTCCCGTGCCGGCAGCGCATACACCATCCCCCACAGCGTGCACGCGGCCGCAAAGATGTCCGCATGCGCCAGCGTGCTCTGCGCAAACCAGATCGGATAAAGACCGGTCAGCAACGTCGTCCAGAACGCTACCGCTCCTACCCCGCTCACTCGCTGCGCCAGCCGCCATACCCCCAGCAGTCCCACCGCCGCCGCCATCAGCACCGCTTCGCGCGTCACCTCGGGATAAAACCCGGAGGCCTTCCACCACAGCGCCAGGTATACGCTGGGCAGCGGCGGATGCGCATTGCTTACGGTTGTCAGCGGAATCAGAGAGCCGGTGCGAAAAAAATCCCACGCCGCGGGAATGTAGTACCCCGCCTCATCCCAGTAATAAGGAAGGCGCAAAACCGAGAGATGAGTCACGTATAGAGCGGCAAAGATGACCGGAAAGATCATCCATAGCGGAAACGGGGCATCCAGGCGCGGCGGCTCGAACAGCTTTCTCCAGCGCAAGCGATCATCCTCGAATGCCTAGTGTACGTGACGCCTCCGCGCGCATGTCTCACACCGTGCCGCCTCACCCGGCCCCTTCTCCGGCATCGAAATTGGAAGCAAGAACCGGGATGTCCTCCTGATCGGTAAAAGAGGATCATCGATACAGGATCGGCGGCCCAGGAGGGCTCAGCAAAGATGACAACGGCAATCGCAGAGCACGCTGCAACAACCAGAACCGCGTCGGACCTTCCCGCGCACGACGGGCGCATTTCCCGCCTCGACTGGGACGCCTCCGCTCAGGACCTCAACGCGTCCGGCAACGCCGTGCTCTCTCAGATCCTCACCCCGGACGAATGCCACGCCCTCGCCGCCCTCTACGACTCCGCCGAGCACTTCCGCAGCCGCGTCGTCATGGCCCGGCACGGCTTCGGACGCGGCGAGTACCAGTACTTCCGCTACCCGCTCCCCCCGCTCATCCAGCAACTGCGCACGACCCTCTACGAGCATCTCGCTCCCGTCGCCAACCAGTGGAACCAGGACCTCGGCATCTCCCTCCGTTATCCCGCCACCCACGCGGAGTTCCTCGCCCGCTGTCACCAGGCAGGGCAGGTCCGCCCCACGCCGCTCCTCCTGCAATACGACCCCGGCGACTTCAACTGCCTCCATCAGGACCTCTACGGCGAACACGTCTTCCCCATCCAGGTCGCCTTCCTTCTCTCGCGACCTGACAAAGACTTCACCGGAGGAGAGTTTGTCCTCACCGAGCAGCGCCCCCGCATGCAGTCGCGCCCTGAGGTAGTGCCCCTGCATCAGGGAGACGCAGTCGCCTTCGCCGTCCATCATCGCCCCGTGCAGGGCGCGCGCGGCTTCTACCGCGTCAACATGCGCCACGGCGTCAGCCGCCTGCGCTCCGGACGGCGCCACACCGTCGGCATCATCTTTCATGATGCAAAATAGGGGCAACATGGGCACACCGCTCTTCCCTTCCGAGCCCGCTCCCGCCCTGCCGCAGGATGTGCTGGGCCCCGGCACCGCCTTTCTCGCCGGCTTCGCGCTCCCGCAGGAAGAGGCGCTGCTCTCCTCCCTCGCCGCCGTCGCGAAACAGTCCCCGTTCCGCCACATGATCACGCCGGGCGGCTTCCGCATGTCCGTCGCCATGACCAACTGCGGCCCCCTCGGCTGGATCACCGATCGCACAGGCTATCGCTACACCGCGCTCGATCCCGAGACGAACCAGCCCTGGCCGGAGATGCCCCAGCCCTTTCGCGTTCTCGCCGTCTCCGCCGCGCGCCAGGCCGGATTCCCCAACTTCATTCCCGATGCCTGCCTCATCAACCGTTACGAGCCCGGCGCCAGGATGTCGCTCCACCAGGACAAGGACGAACACGACTTCGCCCAGCCCATCGTCTCCGTCTCGCTGGGCCTGCCCGCAACGTTTTTATTTGGTGGATTGGCCCGCGCCGACAAGACCGTCCGCGTTCCGCTGGTGCACGGCGATGTGGTCGTGTGGGGAAGCTCCGCCCGCCTGCGCTATCACGGCATCGCGCCCCTGCGCGAAGGCGAGCATCCCCGCCTCGGCCGCTTCCGCTACAACCTCACCTTTCGCAAGGCCGGTTAGCCCCGATAGCGCTAGCTGCCCTTGCGCGGCAGCCGCACGATAAACCGCGTATCGCCCGGCTTCGACTCCACATCGATCTTGCCGCCGAACTTCTGCGTCACAATCCGATGCACAATCTCCAGCCCCAGCCCCGTGCCCGAACCCTGCGGCTTGGTCGTGAAAAAGGCCTCAAAAATATGAGGCCTTACGTCTTCCGGAATTCCTGAACCGTGATCGCCAATCTGGACCGCCAGCCACTCCGGCTCCGTCCAGGTAGTGATCTCAATCTGCCCGTTCGCAGGCGACGCATCCGCCGCATTGTCGATCAGGTTGGTCCACACCTGGCTCAGCGCCGAGCCCTTCGTCACAATCGTCGAAGGCGTCGCCGCAAAACTCTTCTCCACCTTGATCTGCTTGATCCGCAGTTTGTGTCCCAGAATCGTCAGCGTGCTCTGCAGGCTGTCGTGAACATCGATCTCCTTGGTGGGCATCTTCTCGTCATAGGCGTACTTCTTCACCGCCATCACCAGTTCGGAGATGCGCCCGATGCTCTCTTCAATCGCGCATACCTGCGACATGCTCGACACCAGCGCTCCCAGCCAGTTCAGCGCATCGGAGAATGACTTCGTGTCGAAGTACTCCTTCGCGCACCCCAGCTCCTGCGTGTCGAATCCCATCCCCACCAGCACCGGCCCGATCGCATACGCGTTCTCCACGCCCGAGCTCGCCAGCCACTCGCTCATCGCCTCTTCCGCGTCCGCCTGCTCTACGCTGCTCAACGCCGCCATGCGGCAGCTCTTCACCGTGTGCTGCAGCAGCCCCTTCATGCACTGCAGCTGTTCCAGCGTCTTCGGATGCTCGCTGATCCGCAGTCCCACCTCCTGCAGCCGCAGCAGGTTCTCCCGCAGCAGCGCCGCCGAGCGCTTGGCCGCCGATCCCGGATTGTGCAGCTCGTGCATCAATCCCGCCGCCAGCGTCCCCAGCGTCACCAGCTTCTCGCGATGCAGCGCTTCCACCTGGTACGTCTGCAGCCGATGATTGAAATCCTGCAGGATCGTCTCCCGCACCGCCGGGCAGCACGCCAGCAGACCCCAGAACTGCTCCTGGCTGAAACGAACCACCTCCGATGGCTCCTTCGCCACCACAAAGAAGGTCGAACTCTTCTTGCCATGCAGGATCGGCGTCTCCCCAAACCCTTCGCCGACGCTCGCCTGTCCTACCGCCGTCCGCGTCCCGTCCTGCTCCAGCCGCTCCGCCTGCAGGCTCCCCTGCAGCACCACGGAGTACAAAAGCGGCGAGTCGCCGGCGGCCGTTAACGTCCCCCCCTGCTCCAGGTGCACCACTTCCACGGTGCCCGGGACCGGCCACTTGTCTAAATCCGATGCGGCGTACGCGGGAAAGCTCTTCAGCCTCCCCGCAATCTCTGCGAAAGGAACCGTCTGACTCCTGTTCGGTTTTTCGCTCTCCGTTACTGTTTCCGCGTTTTCGAGCATTCCGCGTCCTCGTCCCGCTTCGCGTTCCATAGCATGTCCGTCTTTAAATCGCTTTGCCCGTGTAAGCTAAAACTCTTCGCCCCTGTCACTCTCGTCCTCAGAAGCCCGCCAGATACTGGTGCACAAACTGCACCGCGATCGAACCCTCTCCTACCGCCGAAGCCACCCGCTTCACTGATCCGTGCCGCACGTCCCCGGCTACAAACACCCCGGGCACGCTCGACTCCAGCAGAAACGGCTCCCGCGTCTCATGCCACTGCGGCGGAAGCTTCCCCTCCACCCGCAAATCTGGCCCCGCCAGCAGAAATCCCTTTTCGTCCCGCAAAATCTCCGCCGGAAGCCAATCCGTACGCGGCGCCGCGCCGATAAACACAAATAAGGAAGACGCCGAAACCTCCGCCTCGCCCTCCGGTCCCTTGATCCGGAGGCTCTCCAGATGCTCTTCTCCTTTGGCCTCCGTCACCTGCGTACCGGACTTTACCTCAATATTGGATGTATGAGCGATCTCATCGATCAAGTATTTCGACATTGTGGCCGCTAGACCTTGACCACGCACCAACATCATCACCTTACGGGCATATTTCGAGAAATAAAGCGCCGCCTGGCCCGCCGAATTCGCCCCGCCCACCACGTACACATCCTCGTCCTTGCACGCCGCAGCCTCCACCAGCGCCGCCCCGTAGTAGATCCCCCGCCCCGTCAGCCGCTCCGCCCCCGGCACGTCCAGCTTGCGGTACTGCACCCCGGGACTCAGCAGAACCGCGTGCGTCGAGATCTCCCGCCCATCCGCCGTCTTCACAAACCGGTACTGCCCGTCAATCCGCAGGCCCGCCGCCCGCTGCGTCACAAACTCTGACCCAAACCGCGTCGCCTGGATCAGCGCCCGCCGACCCATGTCCGCCCCCGTGATCCCCGCCGGGAACCCCAGGTAGTTCTCGATCCGCGACGTCGTCCCCGCCTGCCCCCCCGGAGCCTCCGGCTCGATCACCAGCGTCTTCAACCCCTCGCTCGCCCCGTACACCGCCGCCGCCAGCCCCGCGGGTCCCGCGCCCACCACCACCAGGTCATAAAAGTCCTGGCTGGCCTGCACCTTTAATCCCACCCGCTGCGCCAGCACCTCCGCCTCCGGCGACTTCAGCGCGCTCCCGTCCGGAAACAGCACCAGCGGCAGCGTGTCCGTCTCCAGCTTCCGCTCCTCGATCAGCTTCGCCGCCTCATCGCCCGTGACGTCCAGCCACCGGTACGGCACGTGATTGCAGCTCAAAAAGCTCCGAATCTCGTGGTCCCGCGCCGACCACCGGTGCCCGATCACCCGCAAGCCCTCGTACGGAGCCCGGTACCCCGCCTTCCAGTCGTCCAGCAGGTCGCTCAACACCGGGTACAGCTTCTCCTCCGGTGGATCCCACGGCTTGTTCAGGTAATAGTGAATCCGCGCCGCATTGATGGCCTGGATCGCCGCCTCGGTATCCGCATACGCCGTCAGCAGCACCCGCCGCGCGTTCGGATAAATCTCCCGCGAGCGCTCCAGAAACTCCACCCCCGTGATCCCCGGCATCCGCTGGTCGCTCAGCAGCAGCGCCACCGGCTCCTCCCGCGCCTTTACCTGGCTCAGCGTGTCCAGCGCCGCCTGCCCGCTCGCCGCCCGCATGATCCGGTACTCCGATCCATACTGACGCCGCAGGTCCTGCACCACCGCTTCCAGCACATTCACGTCATCGTCAATCGCTAACAATATCGGCCTGGCCATGACCCTACTCTAATGCCCCGCCCCGCACCCTCAGACCACCCGATCGGGCGGGTGCCGCAACCCCTCCCGCACTCCCTCCCGGACCCGCCTCCAGCCCACTCCCCCGTCAGTAACCCTAATTAGTCATTCCCTTTCCCCGCAGACGCACGTTACTCTCATCCTTAAATCCCGTTGACGTTGTTCGTGCTGGGGAAAATCGCCCGCGGAATCCGCTTCCGCCGAAATGGCTACGCACCCGGAGGATCTGTCTGGAAACGATACATGCGCATACTGTTGCACTCCAGCCAGCCGATACATTAAAGCGTGCAGCCTGATTCGGCAGCCGAAGCACTTCCGCCCGCGAGGCGCATCGGACGGTTCCACCGTCCCCGCCCCCAACGGCACCGCCCAACGTCGCCGCCGGAGATTCACCAGGCCGCGCGGAAAACGGGTGTGTGGCATAAATCACACCGGTCCGACTCACCGGCCCTTTTTGCGGTCAGTCAAAGATCGGGCGTGCTAAGATGAGGCGCAATTAAAATGAATAAGATCATTCTTGCGGATTCTCAGGCTATCTTCCGCGCCGGCACAGCCAAAGTGTTGGCCAACCATGACGAGTTGCGCATCATTGCGCAGTGTGCCGACCTCGAACGGCTCCTCCACGCCGTCACCACCTTCCCCGGCGCCATCGTCCTCTTCGCTGCCTCCCTGCGGCCCGACCTCGCCCGCATGCGCAAGCTCCTCGAACACACCAGCAGCCGCGGCATCGTCATCGCCGAAAACTCTGACTCCGCCTCCAGCTACCTCCAGCTCGGCTTCCGCGGCGTCGTCTTCCGCAACGTCAGCGGAAACGCCCTGATCGAATGCGTCCGCCGCGTCGCCGCCGGCGATACCTGGATCCCCCCGCAGCTCGTCATCTCCGACGCCTCCGAAGAAGACCTCGTCGGCAGCCGCGTCCGCGATCGCCTCACCCCCAAAGAGATGCGCATCGTCGCCCTCATCGTCCAGGGCTGCAAAAACCGCGAGATCGCCTCCCGCCTCAAAACCACCGAGCAGGTCATCAAGAACTACCTCCGCTCCATCTACGACAAGACCGGCGTCAGCGACCGCCTCGAACTCGCCCTCTTCACCATCCACCATCGCGCCCTCGCCGCCGCCGCCAGCGAAGTCGGCAGCAAGCTTGAAGCCGAGGAGCAGCAACAGCAGCAGGCCGCCGGCGCCTCCGCCGTCGCCTGAGCCGCGTTCACCCGCTCAGGGCCGCCCGCGCATCCCGCCGGCGGCCCTTCGTCTTTCCCCCCACGGCGCCGCTCTCCCGGCCCTCAATCCCTTCCAGCGCATCAAAAATCTACACATTTTCATAGCGCGCCGCAAAAACTCTAATAAATTGTGTAATCCCACCTTCGCGGAATTCGTCACGCAATCATTCTCATCGCTTCTTAATCTTTTGCTTTCAGCAAATCCCCGCCCCGTCCAGGTTTGGCGATGCAATTGCATCCTCTCCTGCCATCTTCTCAGGCCTGTACCGCGTATCCCCATTCGTTGCTACCCGGTTTAGGCCCCCCAATACCCGGTCTCATCACAAGTTCTTCCGTATCCGCTGCACTAACGGCTTACCCACCACCTTCTGGAGGATTCGGTAACACCATGAAAAGGCGATCCTGCATTACCTTGCTGTTCCTGCTGGCGCTGTTCGCCATGCCGCTTCACATGCTTTCCCAGGCCACGGCGACCGGAGCGGTCGCAGGCACCGTCACGGACCCGTCCCAGGCCGTGATCAGCGGTGCCGAGGTCACCATCACCAGCATGGCGACCGACGAAAAACGCACCACCACCACCAACGCCAGCGGTGGCTTCCGCTTCGACCTGCTCCCGGCCGGCAACTACAAGCTCAGCATCTCGAGCTCCGGCTTCTCCACCGTCACCCAGAATCTCGAGCTGCTGATCGGCCAGACCGCCACCTCCAACATCAGCCTGCACCCCGGCACCGCCACCCAGACCGTCGAAGTCGCCGGCGAAAACCCCCTCATCGACACCGCCAAGACCAGCGTCAGCACCGAGATCACGCCGACCGAAGTCGAGCAGCTGCCCATGATCGGCCGCGACGTGGCTAACCTCGCCTACCTCGCCCCCGGCGTCAAGTTCGCCGACTCCTACGATCCCACCAAGGCCCGTTACGCCATCCTCTCCGTCAACGGAGACGGCGGCCGTAACGTGAACGTCACCCTCAATGGCGTGGACAACAAGGACAACACCGTCGGCGGCCCCGTCATGCAGTTCCCTCTCGAAGCCGTCGAAGAATACAAGATCAGCACCCAGCGCTTCTCCGCTGAGAATGGCCGCTCCGAAGGCGCCGCCATCAACGTCATCACCAAGCGCGGCGGCAACGGCTATCACGGCTCGCTCTTCGGCTACTTCCGCGATACCAGCCTGAACACCGATGAGAAGGACGCCGACAACCTCGGCGGCTATACCAAGTCGCACCCCTCCTACACCCGCCAGCAGTTCGGTGGCTCCATCGGCGGCCCCTTCAAGCGCGACAAAGCCTTCGGCTTCTTCGCCCTCGAGCGTGAGCGCGAGCACCAGAACTCCCCGGAAGAGAGCAAGCCCTTCGCGGAACTCACCGCCGCTGCTCCCTTCTTCCCCGGCGACAGTCCCTGGGCCGCCATTCCCAAGCCGTTCTATGAGTACCGCTACAACGGCCGCGCCGACTACACCTTCACCCCGAAGGAAAGCGCCTACATCAGCTACACCTCGCAGGCCAACAACAGCCTCAACGACCAGTCCGACGGCACCGGCGACGCCAACAACGGTAACTTCACCGTCAACCACCTCCAGCTCGCCAGCCTCAACATCAACTCCATCCTCAACGACACCACCGTCAACACCGCCACCTTCGGCTTCCAGTACTGGAACAACCTCATCGCCAGCAAGATCAGCGCTCCGCTGGTCACCTTCAACGGCGCCGCCGAGTCTTTCGGAACCAACACCAACGTTCCGCAGCAGTCCTACCAGCGCAAGTGGCAGTTCAAGGACGACTTCTCCAAGACCATCGGCAAGCACACCCTCAAGGGCGGCGTCGACTATATCTGGAATCCCGTCGAAGGCGGCTTCTTCGAGTTCAGCTCCACCCTCGAAATCGACTTCGCCGACGATCCCAGCACCATCCTCAGCGACGCCAAGGATTACCCGCAGCAGTTCGCCACCCCCGGCGCCGTCACCGGCATGGCCCAGGCGAATGGCAATCCCTACTTCAACGTCGCCACCAAGCAGCTCGGCTTCTACGGCCAGGACGACTGGAAGGTCAACCGCCGCCTCACCCTCAGCCTCGGCCTCCGCTGGGACAAGGACTACAACATGATCGGCGGCTCCGACATCAAGAACAGCCGCACCTACCTGGAACTGGTCGCCCTCAACAATCCCTGGTCCAACCCCTTCATCCGCAAGATCGCCAAAGACGACAACTTGGACTTCAGCCCGCGCGTTGGCTTTACCTATGACCTGACCGGGCGCGGCAACCACGTCATTCGCGGCGGCTACGGCATGTACTACGGCAACGTCTTCCAGAACATCCCGCTCTTCATGGAGCAGATGTCCAACCCCACCGTCTTCCAGACCGTGCTCAGCCTGTCCAGCCCGACCGACGTCGTCCCCGGGCCGAACGTCCCGCTCGGCAGCTGGCGCTATGGCATCGACCCCATGCCCACCATTCCTCCGCCTTCAACCGAGCTCGCCGATGGCAGCGTGGGCCGTCTCATGGATCCCAACTACCGCAATCCCATCACCGAGGAATGGAACGGCGGATACTCTTGGGCTATCAACTCCAACGTCGCCGTGGAAGCCGAATACACCCATGTGCTCGGGATCCACGAAAACAAGACCATCAACATCGATCAGAAAATCGTCCAGAACGGCAAACTCGTGCGTCCTCTCGATGCCGCGTTCGCCGCATCCAGCCCCCACCAGCCGCAGTTAGCAAGCGTCCGCAACGAAGAAGCGATTGGCCGCGAACGCTACGACGGCGTCTTCTTCGTGTTCAAGGACCACCTGGCCAAGCGGCTCCAGCTCGACGCCAACTATGCCCTCTCCTGGGCCAACGGCTACGACACTGGCGGGGGCTCCTTCCGCAACTACGCTCGCAACGGCTACGCGCCCCTCGCTCCCGAAGAGTGGGGTCCCTCGCCCAACGACGAGCGCCATCACGTAACGGTGGCCAGCCTCGTCAACCTGCCCAAGGGCTTTGAGCTCGCGCCAATCCTGCAGTACGGCTCGGCTCGTCCCTGGCAGCCCACCGCTCCCAGCAATACCCTCAACACCGGCGGCGGTACCGCGAATGGAGTTGTGGTGCCCATCTCCGATCCCAAGAACTGGTTCGCCTACGCCGGCCAAAACGGGGCAGCCCAGGCCTGCTATTACGGCATCGGCCAGTCCAAGTCCTGCACCGTCGCCAAGTACGATCCGCTGCGCGGCGACCCCTTCTTCCAGCTCGACATGCGCCTGGCCAAAAACATCACCATGCACGACCGCTACAACGTACAGCTCGTGGCCCAGGCCTTCAACCTCACCAACCGCGCCAACTACGGCAACAACATGAACTCCAGCATCTCCGCCGGCGCGCGCGCCAACTTCGGCCATCCGGCCGGCTTCATCGCTCCCGGCTCCACCATCATCCCCCGCTCACTCTGGGGCGAACTCGGCGCCCGCTTCACCTTCTAACCTTGGTTCCGCAGGGACAGGCCCCACGCCTGTCCCTGGTTACGAAACTCGCAACGAAACTCCCGCAACCAACAAAAAGCCCGGACAGCCTTGGCCGTCCGGGCCTTTCCTTTTGTAGTACAACCCAACTACACCGCGATCGCCGGATCCGTAAAGCTCTCCTCCCCGGTCTCCACGTGCCCCGCCACCTGGTACCGCAGACCCGCGTCCTCCGCCACCTCGATGGTGAAGTCGTACCACCCGTGCGTGCCGTTCAAGCTGAACGTGTGCGCGCCGCTCGCCCCCGCGCCCACCGCGCTCGACAGCACCTCGCCCGTGTACCCGTTCTTCAGCTGGATCGTCACCGGACCCGCACTGCGGTTCGTCCCCGCGAGCGTGATGCTGTTCTCCTCCGCGTTCTCCGTCACCCGCACATCCAGGTTCGCGCTTCCCTTCCCCACGCTCCCCTTGAACCCGCGGAAGAATCCGTTCGGCCCATACACCGAGAGATCGTAGCCGCTGAGATTGTTGGCCGTGATCGCATACGTGTCCGCCACCTCCGCGCCCGACCCCACCGTGTACGTCCACGGACCCTGGCTGCTGTTCCCCGAACGCACCTGGTACACCGCCGTCTTCCCCTCGTTGCCGAAGTGGAGCGCGAACGTGCCATCGTGGAAGTTCGCCGTCCCGTGCGCGCTCAGGCGGTACGGCACCGGCCGCGCCGGACGCACCCCCGTCTCCTGCGCCGGAAGCGCCTGGTTCGCCGGAGGCGCCAGAACATACGTCCCCGCCGGGCTCTGGTCTGGCGGAACATACGCCGCCGTGCTCGGCAGCGCCACAACCTTCGCGTTCGGATTCCTGAAGTTGAACGCCGACGTCAGATCGCCCGCCACCGCCCTTCTCCACGGCGTGATGTTGCTCTCCACCAGCCCCGGATTGCTGCCCGCATACCGCGCCTCGATAAACCGGATCAGCGACGTGTGATCGAACACCTCCGAGCTCACATAGCCGCCCTTCGACCACGGCGAGATCACCACCATCGGCACCCGCACGCCCAGCCCGATCGGCCCGTCCATAAACGACGACAGCCCCGCCATCAGCTCATTCGTCGTCGGCACCGTCGAGATGCCCTGCGCCCGATTGGCCGGCGGCGTCGGCGGCACCTTGTGATCGAACAGCCCGTCGTTCTCGTCATACGTCAGGAAGAACGCCGTCTTCGCCCACACCTTCGGATTCGCCGTCAGCGCATCCAGGAACTGCGCGATATACCACGCCCCGTAGTTCGCCGGCCAGTTGGGATGCTCGCAATAAACCTCCGGCGCCACAATCCACGAAACCTGCGGCAGCTTGTTCGCCAGCACATCCGCGCGGAACTGATCCACCAGGTGCGCCGCCACCTGCGGGTTCGTCCCCGTCAGCGCGTTGATATCCGTGCCCGTCAGCGCTCCCTCAAACAGCGGAGTGCCCGGCGTCGCGTTCTGATACTGGTGGAAATACAGCAGCGAGTTGTCGCCGTAGTTCCCGATGTACGGCGGCCCCCAGCCCCAGTACTGCGCCGCGTTCAATCCCAGCCCCTGGTCCTGGTAGATCTTCCAGCTGATCCCCGCCTTCACCAGCCGCTCCGGATACGTCGACCAGCCATAGCCCGCCTCGGCGTTGTCCAGCACCGGCCCGCCGCCGCTTCCATCGTTGCCCACCCACCCCGTCCACATGTGGTACCGGTTCGGATCCGTCGGCCCCAGCAGCGAGCAGTGATAGTCGTCGCACACCGTGAACGCATCCGCCAGCGCGTAGTGGAACGGAATATCCTGCCGCGTCAGGTGTGTCATCGAGATCGAGCTCTTCTGCTCCACCCACCCGTCGTACACGCCGTTGTTCCACGCCACGTGCGTCTTGTTCCAGCCGTGATCGGTGTCTTCAATAAACGCCAGCCC
Organism: Acidobacteria bacterium AB60; assembly: GCA_008682415.1. Taxonomy (GTDB): domain Bacteria; phylum Acidobacteriota; class Terriglobia; order Terriglobales; family Acidobacteriaceae; genus Telmatobacter. The sequence goes on from VANK01000004.1 coordinate 413,872, forward strand.
CAGGTTCGCAACATCCGGCCGGAACGGCAGCACATACCTGCCCTTCCCGTCCGGCTGGTACCACACCGGATCGCCGTTGGGCAGCTTCGCCACCCGCGGATCGCCAAAGCCGCGCACCCCGCGCAGCGAGCCAAAGTAATGGTCAAATGACCGGTTCTCCTGCATCAGGATCACGATGTGCTCCACATCCTCAATGGAGCGCGTCCTGTCATTTGCCTCGATTTCAAGCGCGCGAGCAATGCTCGCAGGAAACGATGCGGTTACCGCCCCTGCGCTGAGCATCTGCAGGAACGTACGGCGATTGGTTGTCACGAGGGACATACCTCCTTGGGGAGACGCAAATCCGCGCCTGACCCCCGACCATAAGCCCCCCATGTTTCGCCTCGATGACCGCCGCGTTGCAATCGTGTGACTCAAACCGCCGCTTCACTCCCACCGCACCTCCCTCCACAGAGCTGTCATCCCGCACCCGGAGCACAGCGAAGGGGGAGGGATCCGCAGTTGCTCTTGTTGTTGTTGCCTTTTTCATGCTCTGGGGTGCCGCAAGGCGCCATGTACGACTGCTGTTGCTGTTGTCCAATCTCGCGGGCTGCCGTACAGACGTTGTTAGGGCGGGAGGAGATCCATCCTCCTCCTCGTCCCAACCAACACCCCCCGGACTCCCGTAGGACAGCGCCCACCAACCTCCCCACTAACCTGGACCAACAAGCCAGTTACTATCTCGCCAGCAATCCCGAGATACATTTCTAAGTCAAACCAATTTCGAACTTAGGCCATCTTAGTACTCCGAGGAGTACCGTCCGACCGTTTCGCGGTATTCCAAACTCCGTTACAACGGAAACGCAGGTGAAGGGGAGTCCCCTCGCACTGCGATCCATTTCTTGCGCGGCAGACGACTGTCTGCGCCTGCCGCGTCCTGTTGCCGGCACTCTTCTTTTCCCCAATCTCCTTCCACCTCTCCCATCGTTCCCGCGCGGTGCTTCCTCCACCTCTGTGGAGGCCGCCTCTGCACGGTTCAACTCGAGCCACGTGCACTCAACGGAGTCGCCGCAGACCGACGAATCCACTCCGAACGAATCGAAACCAAAACCTGCATTGAACCCAAGGAGATGGGCCCCGTGAATCAATTCAACGGATCGGAGATCGTGTGTAACGGCAGCGCTACATGCAGGCAGTCCAACCAAAGCAAGCTATCCAAAGCGAACCCCTTGCAATTCGCCCGGCAAATAAGCGCAACGCGCGTCCTTCTCGCCGCGGCCGCGTTCCTCGCCTTCTTCCCCGCAGCGCGCGTCGCCGCACAGGTAGTTCTGCCCTATCCCGGCAACATCAGCACACTCGCCGGACAAGGGGAAAAAGCAGGCTACTCCGGAGACGGCGGCCTCGCCCTCAAAGCCAACTTGTATTACCCCTGGGCGGCGGTAGTCGACGCCAGCGGCAACATCTACATCGCCGACAGTAACAATCACCGCATCCGCAAGATCACCGCCTCCACCGGAAACATCTCCACCGTCGCCGGCAACGGCACTGCCGGGTTCAGCGGTGACGGCGGCCCCGCCACCAGCGCCGAGCTCAACTCGCCCGAAGGGGTCGCGCGCGACTCCGCCGGCAACATCTATATCTCCGACTTCCAGAACAACCGCGTCCGCATGGTCTGCGCCAGCACCACCAGTCCCATCCACGGAGTCGCCTGCCCCGCCGCCGGCGACATCGTCACCATCGCCGGCAACACCAGCACCTGCAGCTACTCCGGCAACGGCGGCGCCTCCACCAGCGCAGGCGTCTGTACACCCCGGGGTATCGCTCTTGACGCCTCCGGCAATCTCTACTTCGCCGAGTTCAATAACTACGTCGTGCGCAAAGTCACCGCCTCCACCGGCATCATCTCCCTCTACGCCGGTAATCACACCCAGGGCGGCTCCGGCAATGGCGGACCCGCGGTCAACGCGCAACTAAGCGGGCCCAACGGCATCGCCATTGACTCCGCGGGGAACCTCTACATCGCCGACAACGATGTCTACAGCTACGACAACACCGTGCGCAAAGTCACCGCCTCCACCGGCGTCATCTCCGTCGCGGCGGGGATTCCCGGCACCTATCCCAACAGCAGCTGCCAGGGCGGCGCCGCCACCAGCGTGGCCCTCAACTCCCCCGAAGGCGTCGCCGTCGATGCCTCCGGAAACCTCTACATCGCCGACTACGGCAACAGCTGCATCCTTGAAGTCACCGCCTCCACCGGCAACATGGCGAAGCTCGCCGGACCCGGCCCGCAAGGCGGCGGATACTCCGGAGATGGTGGTCCCGCCACCAACGCCGGGCTGGAATCTCCCGCCGACGTCGCCCTCGACAGCTCCGGCAATCTCTACATCGCCGACGCCTTCAACGACGTCATCCGCGCCGTGGCTCCCGTCAAGACCGCGGTCGTCGTCGCCACCATGACCCTCGGCTCCGCCGGCAACTCCAGCGCGGGCACTGCTCCGCAAAGAAAGAACCTCGCCCAGTGCTACACCGGATGCTCCGGCGGCAAGCCCACCGGCGGCACCTCCACCGCCTACTGCACCACCGCCATCCAGAGCGCCGCCGAAGCCGCCGGCTGCTCCGCCTACGGTCCCGTCCCCACGCTCTCCGTCACCAACCCCAGCGGCCCCAACGGAAGCATCATCGAAGATGGCAACGGCGCGGGCGGCAGCGATACTCCCTCGGCGATGACCGCTTCGTACGGCACCAACGCCGACGACGTCTTCTGCACCTCCGATCCCTACCGCAGCCTCGCCTCGGGATACGCCGGCCTCACCCTTCCCGGCTGCGTCGCCAACTCCACCTCCACCTTCTCGCAAACCACCAGCGGCACCAGCACCGATACGCTCTTCCCCGCCACGTGGGTCGTCTCCGGCAGCTCGCATAACGCCGACACGGCTGACCACTATGTGCGCGAATCGTGGTGGTCGATTCCCTGCTCCACCTACAACTACATCATGCACGTGGAGTACGACACCAACTACAGCGCCAGCAACGGCCAATACTACGGCTGGGGCATTCACTGGTCCAAGGATGCCAAGCTCGCCAACGGCACCACCGGCCAGATGTTCCAGTACGATCCCCAGGGCTACCCCACCTGGCGCACCCTGCAGTTCAACCCAGTCAATGGCGGCAGCCCCGTCACCACCTTCCCCGTCGCCTGCGGACAGGTCATCCACACCCGCATCTTCATGCACCGCGGATCCATCACGGCCTGCACCAACACCAGCGCCAACAACTGCTACTTCTACGACCAGATGTACGTGCAGAACTGCGGAGGCTCCGCCAGCACCTGCGCCAGCTCCCCCGCCGGCACGCTCTACAACCTCGTCGACGCCGTCACCGGAGCCATTCCCGGCGGCATCCCTCTCGACAAAAACTGGACTGCGTACGAACCGGATCTCCAGGTCCAGATCGACACCCAGACCGCCGGAACCGCCTCCGTCAGCTTCGATTCCGACACGCTCGTGATCTTCCACTTCTAACCAACACGGCGAATCTGCAAACCCGCAGAGCCCCATCACCCTCGAGACCCCGGAAGCCCAAGCATCGCTTCCGGGGTTCTCTCTCCCCCACGCGCCAACTTCCTGAGGAACGCAGTTCCGAAGGTCTGCGCTGAAATTCCTCCAGATATCAAAAAAGCCCGCTCCTCCACAGAGCTGTCATCCCGCACCCTGAGCACAGCGAAGGGGAGGGATCCACCCTGAAAACTCCTTCCCATATCACAAAAGCCCCCTCCCCCACAGAGTTGTCATCCCGCAGCGCAGCGGAGGGATCCGCAGTTGCTCTTGTTGTTGCTTTTTTTCATGCTCCTGGATGCCGCAAGCCCGCTCCTCCACAGAGCTGTCATCCCGCACCCTGAGCACAGCGAAGGGGAGGGATCCACCCTGAAAACTCCTTCCCATATCAAAAAAGCCCGCTCCTCCACAGAGGTGTCATCCCGCACCCTGAGCACAGCGAAGGGGGAGGGATCCGCAGTTGCTCTTGTTGTTGCTTTTTTTCATGCTCCTGGGTGCCGCAAGCCCGCTCCCCCACAGAGCTGTCATCCCGCACCCTGAGCACAGCGAAGGGGAAGGGATCCACCCATGAAAATTCCTCCCCATATCAAAAAGCCCGCTCCTCCACAGAGCTGTCATCCCGCACCCTGAGCGCAGCGAAGGGGGAGAGATCCACAGTTGCTATTGTTGTTGCTTTTTTCATGCTCCTGGGTGCCGCAAGCCCGCTCCCCCACAGAGGTGTCATCCCGCACCCTGAGCAAAGCGAAGGGGAAGGGATCCGCAGTTGCTCTTGTTGCTGCTTTTTTTCATGCTCCTGGGTGCCGCAAGCCCGCTCCCCCACAGAGCTGTCATCCCGCACCCTGAGCACAGCGAAGGGGGAGGGATCCACCCTGAAAACTCCTTCCCATATCACAAAAGCCCGCTCCCCCACAGAGCTGTCATCCCGCACCCTGAGCAAAGCGAAGGGGAAGGGATCCACCCTGAAAATTCCTTCCCATATCAAAAAGCCCGCTCCTCCACAGAGGTGTCATCCCGCACCCTGAGCACAGCGAAGGGGAAGGGATCCGCAGTTGCTTGTTGTTGCTTTTTTTCATGCTCCTGGGTGCCGCAAGCCCGCTCCCCCACAGAGGTGTCAACCCGCACCCTGAGCACAGCGAAGGGGGAGCGATCCCGCAGTTGCTCTTGTTGTTGCCTTTTTTCATGCTCTTGGGTGCCGCAAGCCCGCTCCCCCACAGAGCTGTCATCCCGCACCCTGAGCACAGCGAAGGGGAAGGGATCCGCAGTTGCTCTTGTTGTTGCTTTTTTCATGCTCCTGCTGCCGCAAGCCCGCTCCCCCACAGAGCTGTCATCCCGCACCCTGAGCACAGCGAAGGGGGAGGGATCTGCAGTTGCTCTTGTTGTTGCCTTTTTTCATGCTCTTGGGTGCCGCAAGGCGCCATCGGAACAGTGAAGAGCGGCACCCGTAGCCACCAAACCACGAAATCTTCCCCACACCCGCAGCGCCGTCTTCCTGAGGAACGCAGTTCCGAAGAATCAGCCATTCGACGGAGGGAGCCGCCGCCTTCAGGCCGCGGAATCAGCGACAATAAGGTCCCCCCGCGCTGCCCACAAAACCCAGCGCACAGGGACCCACCACCGCCCCGCGGAACGCACACCCCTCCGCGTCGGCCCTCCGGCTGCTCTCCAACCCTCCTACCGACGCCCCTGACAAAACCCATTCCCCACTATTTCGGTCCACTTGCTACAAATGCGGTCGTGTATCACTGCAATCATTTCGCCTCATATTCGCCTCGAACGTTCCCTCCTCCCAAAACCTGGTGATTCCCATCACCTTCCCACGTCCCCAAAGCGCAGAAACGACCCAGGCCCAACCGGCAACTGCACAGGCAGGATTCGATGCTCCAGGCTCGTCTCTCGCCCCTCGCCTCTCCTCTCTCGCCCCTCGTCTCTCGTCGCTCGTCCCTCGTCTCTGGTCGCTCGTCTCCGCCTCTCGCCCCTCCCCAACCCCTCTCCTGTGGAAATCTTGTCAAGAGGCAAAATCCAAAATAATTCGTAAGTCCCAGTGGAATCAGCGCAAAAAACTTGCCGGAAATTGGGGGTTAATTCTGCGAACCTGCCATACTAAATACAGAGTCGAAACCGAGAGCCCCTCCCGGACCTTCCCGGAGGGGCTCTCACTTTCTGCCAACACACCGGACCGAGGACAGCCCATGCGCGCCAGCACGGACCGCCATTTGATCGCCACACCTGGCCCCTGCCCGATTCCCTCACGCCGCGCCGAATCGAGCAAGCAAGTGTGCCAGATCACATTCAGCACGATCCTGCAACGATCCGTCTCATTCCGCAAAGCTTGCCCGGTTTTTTATGGATGCGCGCCAGAAATGGCGTCTCCGCGAAAAACGGGCTTTTCCACAGCCCGTGGAAGTGGAATGGCGCGTCGGGGCAGGGTCAATCGTCTTCGGGCTGGGGCTCGGTGAACTTCAGCTCGTTGCCAAATTCATCGCGGATGCGGAAGTCGCGAGTCCCCCACGGCTTGCGCTCGATGCCCTGGGCAAAGCGCACCCCACGCTCCGTCAGCTCCTCGTAGAGCTCCGCCAGGTTGGGCGTAAAGATGTGCACTCCCACCGGCGAGGCCGGGCGCGGGCCCTGCTTGAAGAGGTGGATCGCCACCCCGTCGCGCTCCACGATCGCGTAGTCGCGGCCCGGCAGCTGGCTCACCGTGTGGAAGCCCAGTTGCTCGTAGAAGGCGAGGGCGCCCGGCAGGTTGGCGGCCGGGAGTTCGGGAGCGATGCGCGCCAGACGGGCCATTAGCGGCAGATCCTCCTGGGTGAACTGCGGACGAGCCGAGAGTAACACCGGCGCGTCCCCGCTGCGCATCGAAAAGTGAGAAAGGAACGCAGACCTGCACCTCGGGTTCCTTTTCGGCCGCGGCCCGCTGCGGCTATCCTAAAAAGCAAGGAAACCATGAAGACGTTCACCCTTGATGAGGCTCAATCCCTGTTGCCGGTGCTGGAGGCGCTGCTGCGCCGCGCCCGGGAGAACAAGGAGGCCGCCGAACGGGTGCAGAGCGCGCTCGAAGACGTGAGCCGGCGCATCTACCTCTCCGGCGGGATGAAGGTGGACGTGGCCGCGGTGGCGCGGCAGCGCGCGGAGATGGACAGCTCCCTGCAGCGCGTAAAGGAAAGCCTGGCGGAGATCGACGCGATCGGGGTGCAGGTGAAGGACCTCGACACCGGGCTGCTGGACTTCCCTTTCCGCCTGGAGGACCAGGTGGTGCTGCTCTGCTGGCGCATGGGCGAGCCGGCGATCGAGCACTGGCACACCATGGAGTCCGGGTTCCAGGGACGCCAGCCGGTGGACGAGCGTTTCCGTCGCAAGAACGGCAACCGCCCCAACTGAGCAGCCGGCTCTAGGTTCCTGACTGGAATGCGCTGATCACCACCACGATCGCGAGCACGATGGCGATGAACAAAAGCCCGATGAAGGCGCGCACCGGGAGCGTTTCGAAGAGCTGCATGTAGTGATAGTGCTTCTCGCCGCGGCGGAGGAGGGCGATGTGACCGCCCCACCATGCGGCGACTCCGGCCAGGGGGAAGCTGACGCATGTTCCGATCAGCCGGTAGACGGGGGGGACCATGGAAGCGAGTAACAGAGAAAAGCCGCTGTAGAGGAGGGCCGTTTCAAGCAACAACGCGAACCAGTAGGGAGTGGAAGATTTGCTATGGGCCATGGAATGGGATCGACTGATCGTCGGGATCTCTCGTTGGTCAGGGTTCCTTTCAAGACTACTCTTCGATGAGGTTGGCGCGAAGGACTAATTGCGAAGCGGCTTTCCGGTTTTAAGGGTGAAGGCGATGCGGTCCTGGGTCTTGCGCTCGCCGCACAGAGAGAGGAAGGCCTCGCGCTCGAGATCGAGCAGGTATTGCTCGGAGATGAGGGAGCCGGCGGTGATGCGTCCGCCGGCGAGGATATAGGCGGCCCAGCGGGCCACCTTCTGATCGTGTTCGGAGGCGTACCCAGCCTCGCCCATCATGAAGATGCCGGTTTCGAGGAGCGCCAGGGCGGCAAGTCCGGGAGCGGGGATCTGCGTGCGGGGGACGGGCGCGGTGTAGCCCGCCGCGACGAGGGCCTGAACCTGGGCCTTGGCGTCGAGGAGCAGGCGCTCGCGGTTGAGGGTGATCCGGTCCGATGGGGCGAAGAGGCCGAGGGTGCGGGCTTCGACGGCAGAGGTGGAGACCTTGGCCATGGCAATGGTTTCGAGGGCGCGCTTGACGGCGGTCTGCATCTCGGCGGACTGGGCAAAGCGGGAGGGAGGATCCTTCGGATCCGGCGGGGCGAGGGCCGCGGCAGAGTCGAGGGAGCGGAGGAGCATCTCCTTGGTGCCTCCGCCGCCGGGGATGAGGCCGACGCCGGCTTCGACTAGGCCGATGTAGGTTTCGGCGTGGGGCTGGCGGCGGGCGGCGTGGAGGCACATCTCGGCGCCGCCGCCGAGGGTCATGCCGAAGGGCGCGACGATGACAGGACGGGGGCAGAACTTGATGGCCGCGGTCATCTGCTGGAACTGGCGGATGGCCATGGAGACTTCGTCCCAGTCGCCTTCCTGCGCGGCGAGGAGGAGCTGCATGAGGTTGGCGCCGACGCTGAAGTGGTCGCGGTCGCCGGAGAGGACGAAGCCGGCGAAGTTCTTGACCGCCTCCGACTCGGGCTTGAGGACGGAGGCGACGAGGGAGACGACGTCACCGCCGATGGCGTTCTTGAGGGAGTGGAGCTGGATGCAGGCGATGTTGTCGCCGATGTCGACGAGGGAGGCGCCGGCGTTCTTTTTGACGATGCGATGGGTGCGGGCGAGGTCGGCGATGCGGGCGTGACCGGGCTGTTGCGGGATGGGCTCATAGTGTCGGGTGACGGGATTGAAGCAGTGCGGCCCGTCGGGGGAGTACCAGGAGACCGCGCCCTTGTCCGGGACAGTATCGAGAAGGGATTGGAGGGCCGGGCTGACGGGCAGGTGCATGGCCTGCATGCGGGCGGCGGTCTCGCGGACGCCGACGGCATCCATCATCTCGAACGGTCCGAGCTCCCAGTTGAAGCCGGCGCGCATGGCGCGATCGATGGACGGGGCGTCGTGGGCGGCCTCGCCGATGAGGGCAGCGGAATGGTTCCAGAGGGTAGCGAGGAGGGGCCAGAGGAAACGGGCGGCTTTGTCTTTGCCGGGGTCATTGGCGAGGAGGAGGCGGAGGCGTTCGGGGAGGGTGGCGGCGTTCTTCGCCATTTCGAGAGAGGGGAGATTCGGCTTCGCCGAGGGGCGATATTCGAGGGATTTGAGGTCAAGGACGTGACGTTCGTCTTTGATTTTTTTGTAGAAGCCCTGGCCGGTTTTGTCGCCCAGCCAGTTGCGGCGAACGATTTCCTGGAGGAGCGAGGAGAAGTCCCCGGTTGCAGCGCCGGCGGGGAAGTTGGCGGCGACGTGGGCGAGGACGTCGATGCCCACCATGTCGGCGAGGCGGAAGGTGCCGGTGCGGGGCCAGCCGATGGCCTGGCCGGTGAGGGCGTCGACCTCTTCGATGGTGAGGCCCTGCTGGAGCATGAGGTTGGCGGCGGTAAACATGACGGCGACGCCGAGGCGGTTGGCGATGAAGTTGGGCGTGTCGTTGGCGAGCACGATCTGCTTGCCGAGAAGGCGGTCGGCGAAGGCGGCGAAGGAGCTAAGGAGGGCGGGATCGGTCTCGGCGAGGGGGATGATCTCGAGCAGCTGCATGTAGCGGGGGGGATTGAAGAAGTGCGTGCCGAAGAATTTTTTTCTTAGTTCTGGAACGGCGGTGGCGATTTGCGCAATAGGCAGGCCGGAGGTGTTGGTTGTGAGAACTGCTTTCGGCGCGAGGTGGGGAGCGATTCGCTGGAGGAGAGAGTGCTTGATGGCGAGGTTTTCAGCCACCGCTTCGACGATCCAGTCGCAGTCTTTGAGGGCGGGAAGGTCGTCGTCGAAGTTGCCGGGGGTGATGCGGGCGGCGTAGGCGGGGTCGTAGAAGGCGGCGGGTTTGGATTTGGCGAGACTTTCGAGGGCTGCCTGGGCCAATTTGTTCTTGTGCTGGGCGCCTTCGGGGACCATGTCCAGAAGCAGCACGGGGATGCCGGCGTTGGCAAGGTGGGCGGCGATGCGCGAGCCCATGGTGCCGGCGCCGAGGACGGCGGCGCGGCGGATGAGGAGGGGCTGGGCGGTGAGGTCGAGGGTGGGGACGGGCGAGGAGGCAAGTGTGCTCATGAGGTCCTCGAACCTGATGAGAGTAACAGGAAGGGCGAGCTCTTAGCTGTTAGCTCTTAGCTATTGGCGAGCATCCCACCCGGTGTTCTTTTCACGGGGCGTCTCGGTATCCCGCCCTTGCGACAAAAGAAAATCGCAAGGACGGGGCACGGAAGCTTTGTTCTGATGCCGAGTTCCCTCCCACCCTGGCCGGAAAGGCAGGCCGGCGAGCGTCCACCCAGCTGTTAGCTCTTAGCTATTGGCGAGCATCCCACCCGGTGTTCTTTTCACGGGGTGTCTCGGCATCCCGCCCTTGCGACAAAAGAAAATCGCAAGGACGGGGCACGGAAGCTTTGTTCTGATGCCGAGTTCCCTCCCACCCTGGCCGGAAAGGCAGGCCGGCGAGCGTCCACCCAGCTGTTAGCTCTTAGCTATTGGCGAGCATCTCACCCGGTGTTCTTTTCACGGGGCGTCTCGGTATCCCGCCCTTGCGACAAAAGAAAATCGCAAGGACGGGGCACGGAAGCTTTGTTCTGATGCGAGTTCCCTCCCACCCTGGCCGGAAAGGCAGGCCCGGCGAGCGTCCACCCAGCCTGTTCGCTCTTAGCTATGAGCGAGCATCTCACCCGCTGTTCTTTTCACGGGGCGTCTCGGTATCCCGCCCTTGCGACAAAAGAAAATCGCAAGGACGGGGCACGGGAGTTTTGTTCTGATGCCGAGTTCCCTCCCACTCTGGCCGGAAAGGCAGGCCGGCGAGCGTCCACCCAGCCTGTTAGCTCTTAGCTGTGAGCGAGCATCTCACCCGGTGTTCTTTTCACGGGGCGTCTCTGTATCCCGCCCTTGCGACAAAAGAAAATCGCAAGGACGGGGCACGGAAGCTTTGTTCTGATGCCGGGTTCCCTCCCACCCTGGCCGGAAAGGCAGGCCCGGCGAGCGTCCACCCAGCCTGTTCGCTCTTAGCTATGAGCGAGCATCCGACCCGGTGTTCTTTTCACGGGGCGTCTCGGTATCCCGCCCTTGCGACAAAAGAAAATCGCAAGGACGGGGCACGGAAGTTTTGTTCTGATGCCGAGTTCCCTCCCACCCTGGCCGGAAAGGCAGGCCCGGCGAGCGTCCACCCAGCCTGTTCGCTCTTAGCTATGAGCGAGCATCTCACCCGGTGTTCTTTTCACGGGGCGTCTCGGTATCCCGCCCTTGCGACAAAAGAAAATCGCAAGGACGGGGCACGGAAGCTTTGTTCTGATGCGAGTTCCCTCCCACCCTGGCCGGAAAGGCAGGCCCGGCGAGCGTCCACCCCAGGAACGAGGATTTGTGGGTGTGGACCACGGGGTGGGGCACCCGATTTGGCTAAAGGCTAAGAGCTAGAGGCTGCTTTGCGGTAGAGAACGTGGCGGCGGAGGGGGTGGCCTTCGGGGAGGCGTGGGTGGTCGAAGTCGTCGGCGGGGTTGTAGGTCATGGCCAGCTTCTCCATGACACGGCGGGAGCGGCGGTTGGCGGGGACGGTGAAGGCGACGATCTCGGGGAGGGCCAGGGTGGCGAGGCCGTAGTGGAGGGCAGCACGGGCGCCCTCAGTGGCAAGACCCTTGCCCCAGTGCTCGGCGGCGAGGCGCCAGCCGATCTCGACGCAGGGCGTGAAGTGGGCGGAGAAGGTGGGGATGTTGAGGCCGATGAAGCCGAGGAACTCGCCGGTGGCGCGCAGCTCGGCGGCCCACATGCCCAAGCCGTGGCGGTCGAAGTGGGCGTCGATGAGGGCGATCATCTCGCTGGTCTGCGCGGGCGTGAGGGGGGCGGGAAAGAACTCCATGACGCGCGGATCGGCGTTGAGGCGGAGGAAGGGCTCGCGGTCGGAGGGGCGCCAGCGGCGGAGGTCGAGGCGTTCGGTGGCGAGGGTGGGCATGGGGATGATGGTAAAGGCGAGGGGCATGGGGGCGAATCTCTTAGCTTTTAGTTCCTCGGGCGCGGTATCCCACCCTCGGCGCAAAGGAGAGGGCTGGGTGAGGGTCTTGGTATCCCATGTCGAGAGACAAGGGCCAAGTACCAAGGGCCGAGCGTCGTGCGGGAACGGAGAGGGCTGGGGTGGGGTCGTGGTATCCCATGTCTCCAACTGCGGGAGACATGGGGCACCCTCGATCGTGCGAGAACGTGGATATGGCTGGGTGGGGTTCGTGCTATCCCATGTCTCCAACAGCGGGAGACATGGGGCACCCTCGGTCGTGCGAGAACGTGGATATGGCTGGGTGGGGTTCGTGCTATCCCATGTCTCGAACTGCGGGAGACATGGGGCACCCTCGGTCGTGGGAGAGCGGAGATGGTTGGGGTAGGTTTGTGCTGTCCCGCCATAGGCGCACACGACGCGCCTAGAACGGGGCACCCTCCGTCGTGGGAGAGCGGAGATGGCTGGGTGGGGTTCGTGCTATCCCATGTCTCGAACTGCGGGAGACATGGGGCACCCTCGGTCGTGGGAGAGCGGAGATGGTTGGGGTAGGTTTGTGCTGTCCCGCCCTAGGCGCAAAAATGCGCGCCTAGAACGGGGCACCCTCGGTCGTGCGAGACGGAGAGGGCTGGGTGAGGGTTCGTGGTATCCCATGTCGAGAGACAAGGGCCAAGTACCAAGGGCCAAGGGCCGAGCGTCGTGCGGGAACGCAGAGGGCTGGGGTGGGGAGCGATGGGGAGGCGTTGGTAGACTGGGGCGGGTTTGTGCGATGCGCTCGATTGCTCTGGTGTTCCTGACGGCTGCGCTGTGCTGGAAGGGTGCGGCGCAGAGCTTCGACTGCAAGGGGGCGCGGTCTGCGCGCGAGCAGGCGGTGTGCGCGGACGCGAAGCTTGCCGCGGCGGATGGCGCGGTGGCGGCGGCGTACCGGGGGCTGCGCGCGCAGCTCTCAGCGGAGGCGGCCACGCTGGTGCAGGCGGATCAGCGGGAGTGGCTGCACTGGCTGGACCTGGTGTGTCCCGCGCACGGCAAGGGGATCGCCGACGACATCCATCGTTGTTTGGGGGGCGAGTACAGCGCGCGCGAACGCGATCTGAAGCAGGTGATGCGTGCGGGGGATGCGGTGATCTTTACACGCGCGCATTTTCTCTACAAGGCGGGGAGCCCGCGCGAGGAGAGCAACGGCGACAACGATCCGGGATTCGGGTATGGGGTGCTGCACTGGCCGCAGATGGATGTAACGGTGGGGCAGTTGGATGCGGCACATGCGGCGTGGAACCGCGCGGTAAAGAAGGAGGCGGCGGAGCTGGCGGTGGGGCTGCATCCGGCAAGCAAGGTTGCGACGTTTGATACGGCGGTGGAGGCGGCGGGCACGATCGACGCGTTCTTCGCGGTGGATGCGATTAACGACCGGTTTATCGATGTGGGCTTCAGCGACATGGGGTATGGATGGGGGGCCGCGCATCCGCTGACCGCGCACGTGAGTTTTTTGTGGTGGCTGGACCGCGGCCGCGAGCTGAAGGTCTCCGATGTGTTCAAGGCGGGGAGCGGCTGGGAGGACAAGCTGACGGAACTGGCGATCCGCAGCCTGCGCGCGCAGCCCGATCTGCAGGACATGCTGGAGGAGCACATCGAGAAGGCGGTCAAGGAGTCAGTCACCGATGCGGCGACGTGGACGGTGACGCGTGACAGCCTGACGATCACCTTTGGGCAATACGCGGTGGCGGCGTATGCGGCGGGGATGCCGGAGGCGAAGATCGCGTGGGACGCTGTGCGACCTTATCTTGCGCCGGAGATGAAGCCGGAGACGCTGCCTGTGTTGGTTGCGAAGCCGGAGCCCTGAGGCTGGTGCTGGACCCGAAGGTGACGGGGGCGGGGCGGTGGTGATTCGCAGGGCGGTATGCGGGGCGCGGAGGCGGTGGACGGGGGAGCGCAGAGGGATTTAGGGTGGAGGGTTCCAGAGGGCCTTCCCCTATGCTTCGTCGAGATTTTGTGCGTGCGCTGGTGACGATTGGTGTCGCCCCGAAGTTTTTGCTAGGCCAGCAACAGGCGACTCCGCCGGGAGCGCCGCCGCCGGCGCCGGTGCCGTGGCTTCTGGGATTGAATCCCAAGACGCCGCTGCCGCACGTGGAGGTGGCGGAGGATGTTGCGGCGACGGAGCTGCGATTTTTTTCGCCGCTGCAGATGCAGACGCTGACGCGGCTGGCGGAGGTGCTGGTGCCGCCGGTGGGCGATAAGCCCGGCGCGCTGCAGGCGGGGGTGCCGGCGTTTCTGGATTTTCTGATGGCAAGTTCGCCGGAGACGCGGCAGCAGGTGTACGCGGGCGGGCTGGACTGGCTGGAGCAGGAGGCGCAGAAGAAGTATCAGACGCCGTTTTCGAAGGTGAGCGACGGGCAGGCGGGGGCGCTGCTGACGCCGTGGCTGCGAACGTGGATGACGGACCATCCGCCGACGGAGACGCACGCGGACTTTGTGAATATTGCGCATGACGAGATCCGGCTGGCGACGGTGAACTCGCGGCCGTGGTTTGAGGCGACGCCGCCGCCGACGGCGCCGGATCCGTTCAATCGATCGCTGTACTGGTATCCGATTCAGCCGGATGTGCGGTACGAGTCGGCGGAGTGCGCGAAGATTCCTGCGCATGTGCAGGCGGCGCCAAAGTCGGGTCATCCGATGCCGCAGTATCCGCGGTGAAAGACAGTGAACAGTGGTCAGGGAGCAGTGGGCCCGGGGAGTGGGTGGGGATGGATGAGAAGCAGCTGACGCAGGAAATGTGGGATGTGCTGATTATCGGGTCGGGGCACGCGGGCGGGATGGCGGCGAAGATCCTGACGGAGTCGGGGATCCGATGCCTGATGCTGAATGCGGGGCCGGTTGCGGATGTGACGCGGGATGCGCAGACGAAGCACACGTACGAGCTGCCGTATCGGGGGTTTCATCCGCCGGGGCGAGTGCCGCACGTGTTCCAGGCGAACGAGTACAACGCGAATGTGTGGGTGGACGAGCAGGAGGTTCCGTACACGTTCGACGCGAAGCAGCCGTATAACTGGGTGCGGGTGCGGCTGTTTGGGGGAAGGTCGCTGTTCTGGTCGCGGCAGTCGTTCCGGCTGAGCGATTACGAGTTCAAGGCGAAATCGCATGACGGGTTCGGGGAGGACTGGCCGATCAGTCATGCGGACCTGGCTCCGTATTATGCGCGGGTGGAGGGGATCTTCCAGGTGTCAGGGGCGCTGGATGGGCCTGCGCAGATGCCGGGCGGCAACTACGTGATCGATTCGAGCCCGTGGTGTCCGGCGATGCAGCGGTTCAGGACCGCGGCGAAGAGCGCGGGGATGCCGGTGTGCAAGCAGAGAGCGGCGGTGGGACGGGATGGGCTGGCGAGCTCAGTGAACCTGCTGCTGCCGGATGCGGAGCGGACGGGGAAGCTGACGTCGCTGGCGAATGCGGTGGTCCGGGAGATCACGGTGGACAAGAACACGGGTCTGCCGAACGGATGCCATTTTGTGGACCGGCTGTCGCGGCGGGAGATGACGGTGAAGGCGCGGGTGGTGGTGCTGGCAGCGGGAACGCTGGAGAGCACGCGGCTGCTGTTGAATTCGAAGCTGGCGAATTCGAGCGGGCTGGTGGGGCGCTACCTGATGGATCAGATCTACGGGGCGGGGGTGGTGTGCTCGGTGCCGGAGGCGCGCAATGGGCGGGGGCGCGAGCAGATGGGGAGCAGCGCGATTGTGCCGCGGTTCCGGAACATCGACACGAAGGCGAAGGATTTTCTACGCGGGTATGCGTTCAATGTGACGGCGTCGACGGGGCCCCTGGGGGCGCGGAATTTTGCGGCGTACGGCGCGGACCTCGAGAAGAAGCTGGACGAGTATGAAGGCAGCGGCTTCCACATGACGATCATGGGAGAGGTGCTGGGGCGGTACGAGAACCACGTGCGGATCGACGATACGAAGACGGACGCGTGGGGGATTCCGGTGCTGTACGTGGACACGAAGTACACGGACAACGAGTACAACATGGCGAAGGACGCGGTGGAGACGGCGAGCGCGGTGGCGCAGGCGGCGGGTTTCGAGATTCTGTCGAAGAACGCGATGCCGAATCCGCCGGGATACAGCATTCACGAGGTGGGCACGTGCCGCATGGGGGATGACGCGAAGAAGAGCGTGCTCAATAAGTGGAACCAGAGCCACGACCACAAGAACCTGTTTGTGGTGGACGGGGCGGCCTTCACGAGCGCGGGATGGCAGAATCCGACGATGACGATTCTGTCGCTGTCGATGCGGGCTTCTGAGTATCTGGCGGGGGAGATGACGCGGCAGAACTTATAAGCGACTAGCAGCAGAAGCGGCCCGCATGCGAGGATGCGGGCCGCTCTGTTTTTGGGCCACTGGCCTGGCCGAACCGCAGTTACTACGGGAGGTAATACTGCTTGGAGCTGACGTTGCTCACGTTGTAACCGGGAGCCTTGGCGGCTGCCTTCACGAGCTCCGTGTGGGAGATGGTGATGGGACCGGTGTAGGGGATGCAGTCGTCGAACTCGGAGAACTTATCGACCGGGGACTGTCCGTTGGTGGTGTAGCAGATGGAAGCGCCCGGGGTGCTGGAGGTGAGGATCAGCGTCTGGGGCTTGCTGTAGTTTCCGCCGGCGAGGCTGAAGTAGGGCGCGGAGGCCAGGGGAAAAGGCACGTAGATGTACTGCTTGGCGCTTTCAACGCTCGAGGAGTATCCGGGAGCGATGGCGATGGCGGTTACCAGTTCCGTGGAGGAGACCACGATGGGGCCGGTGTAGACGGTGGAAGACGCGTTGGGGGTCTTGCCGTCGGTGCGGTAGTAGATCACGGCGCCAGGGGTGGCATCGGTAAGCACAAGCTGCTGCGGGGTGTTGTAGAGGCCGCCAGCCAGGCTAAAGAACACCGGCGCGGTCTGAGGAGGATTGGTCCCGGCTTTCACCGCCAATGAGCACACAAGGCAGAGAGAGAGAATTGCCAAATACCGCAGGCTTGCTTTCATGGTGAAGCTCCTTCTGGGGAGGAAGGGACAGAAAAGCCCCTTGCTCTACATTCGTTGAATTTGAGTCAACATTCGTTGACCTAAGTCAAAGGAGGGGAAAACAGTAGACAGTGATCAGTGATCAGTGGTCAGTGGTCAGTTAGTTGCACTTTGGGGGGCGATGATACGGCAGGCTGGTTCAGGGCTCCCGCGATGCGATAAGCGGCTAACTTAGGCGATCGGACGAGAGGTGAACTTAGGCTCGATCCTTATATCACAGGAGGGTCGAGGGTCAGCCGGAAATCTTATCGGCAGGATAGGCGAGATTGTTCTGTGATTTCTCGAGCGATCTTTGCACTAAGTCAGGTGCAAAGCAAGTTAGGCGCGGTTTGCCGTCGGACACTCTTAGTCGCAACGAAGAGCGATCATGGGCTGAAGGTTGGCCGCGCGCCGGGCGGGCGCCACGCATGCGAGGACGGCGACGGCGATGAGAAGGGCGACGGCAAGAAGCAGGACGAGAGGATCGTGGGCGTTACCTGCCTGCCATGCGGCGAGCACCCGTCCGAGGGCGAGGATCATCACGAGACCGGCGAGGATTCCGATGCCGACGTTGACGAGCATGGAGGAGAAGACGATGCGCAAGACATGGGACGGTTGCGCACCGAGAGCCATGCGAATGCCGAACTCGCTGGTTCGCTGGGTCACGGAGTAAGAGACGACGCTGAACAGGCCGACGGCGGCGAGCACGAGGGCGAGCAGGGAGAGGGCGCTGAAGACCCAGGAGATGAGGTGCTCCTGCTGCCACTCGGGCTCGTCGATCAAGCGTTGCTCGAGGGTTTCGGCCTCACTTCCGCCCGGCTGGTCGGCGTTGACGGTGGCGAGCCGCTTGCGGACCTCAAGGAGAAGAGGCAGGGGCGCAGTGTCGGAGCGCACGAGGATCTGGGTCCACTCGCTCATGTGCACGGTCCAGGGAACGAAGGCGCCGGGACGAACTGCTTCGCGGAGCCCGTTATTGCGGGAGTCGGCGACGATGCCGATGATCTGAAACCAGGCATTTTCGATGCCCGGGGCGGAGATCTGAATGGGCGGGCGGTTGTCGATCATGGGAAGCTTGATGGATTTTCCGATGGCATCGCCGTTGGGGAAGTACATGTCGGCCAGTGTGCGATTGATGACGGCAACGGGAGCGGCGTTGCGATTTTCGACGGGGGTCCATAGTCGGCCCTGCAGGAGGGGGATGCGCAGGACCGCGAAGTAGTCGGGGCTGACGGGGCTGAGGGAGAGGTTCTGCTGCTCGGGCGCGGTGCGGCCCTGGATTTCGAAGCGCATCTCCCAACCGCCGTTGGGGGGGACGCCGGGAGCGATGGCGGCGGTGACGCCGGGCGCCTGGGCAACAGCCGTCCGCAACTGTTCAAGGTAGGCAGAGCGCTCGGGCCAGGTCTTCCAGGCGTTTTCGTGCAGGGGCACGGAGACGAGGAGGACGTTGTGGGGATCGTAGCCGAGGGGCGCGTGGAGGAGGCGGGCGAACTCCTGCATGGCGGCGCCGGCGGAGGCGAGGAGCAGGAGGGTGAGGGCGATCTGGCCGGCGATGAGGCCCTGGTGGGTGCGGCGGCCGTGGAGGCTGCCGGCCATGCGGCGGGAGTTGGACTGCATCATCTGGGCGGTGTCGGGGCGGGAGAGCTGCCAGGCGGGCCAGAGCCCGAAGAGGATGCCGGTGACGAGGGCGACGGCGATGCTGAACCCAAGGATCCACGGGTTGATTTCAACGACAGCTTCGGGGGCGAAGGCAAAGGGAGGGAGGATGAGGCGGATGCCGGCCAGCATGGCGAAGGTGAGAGCGATGCCCAGCGCGGCGCCGGTGATGGCGATGAGGAGGGACTCGGTGAGGAGCTGGCGGATGATGCGGCCGCGCCGTGCGCCGATGGCGGCACGCACCGCGAGTTCCTGCCGGCGCGCCTCACCACGGGCGAGCAGGAGGATGGAGACGTTGCCGCAGCCTATGACGAGCAGGAGGGCTACCGCCGCGAGGAGCATGTAGAGGGTGTGGCCGATGTCGCGCACCACCCAGTCATTGAGACCCTGCACGTGGACCTTGAAGTGCGCGGGGAAGCGCTTGGGATATTCCCGCGCGAATTGCTCGAGCAGGGGCTGCAGGGCGGCGTTGGCTGCCTCGCGCGTCTCGCCTGGCTTGAGGCGGAAGTTGACGATGAAGAGGTTCGCCGGGTCGCCGGTGATGTTGGCGGGGACGTAGAGGTCGGCGCTGTACCAGCGAAAGCGAGGGGCGGCGATGCCGATGACGAGATAGTTCTTGTGATCGAGCTGAAGGGTGCGTCCAAGGACGGCGGGGTCGGAGGCGAAGTGGCGGACCCAGAAGCGATAGCCGAGGACGACGACGGGCTGCGGGGTCTCTCCCTCGGGCGCATCGGAGGGCTGCAGGCCGCGGCCGCGGAGGGCGGGGACGCCGAGGAAGTCCCATCCGTTGGCGGATAGCTGAATGGCGTTGACGTCTTCCGGAAGTTCTCCGCCGGTGAGAGGCATGGACCAGGTGTCCATGGCGACGACGCTGTCGACGGCGGGGGACTGGCGCAGTTCGCGGATCTGGGGACCGCTGAGGTTGATCCATCGATGGTGTCCGCCGGTGTCCATGACGGTGAGGCGCATGATGCGGTCGGCCTCGCGGAAGGGGTAGGGGCGGATCAGTGCGGCATAGAGGACGCTGAAGACGGCGGTGGTGGCGCCGATGCCGAGCGCCAGGGAGAGGACGGCGGTGATGGTGAAGCCGGGGCTCTTCACCAGCTGGCGCAGGGCGTAACGGAGGTCTTGAAGGAGGGTTGGGGAGAGGATGGGCATGAGCTGGCGACCTCCTCGGGGAATGGTTCATGATGGCACGGCCGCGTTTCGCCAGACGGAGGCAACTAGAAGTGGGTCATGTCGTGGGAACGCTGATGGTGCCGGAAGACGTAGCGTCCGATCATCCAGCCGACGGCGCTGCCGACGAGGACGTCGGAGGGGAAGTGCTGGCGGGCGACGACGCGGGTGACGCTGACGCCGGTGGCCAGGCCATAGATGGCGACGTCGCTGAGGAAGCCGGGGTACTCCGAGGCGACGACGGCGGCCGAGGACCAGGCGAGGATGGCGTGGTTGGAGGGGAAGGAGGAGCCGGTGCCGACGCCGCTCTGGAAGAACCGGCCCCTGGCGTTATCGACGGTGGGGCGCTCGCGCTGGGCAACGAGTTTCATGACCTCATTGACGGCAAGGCTGTCGACCATGGCTTCGCCGGCGAGGATGCCGGTCTCCTGCGGCTGGGCGCGGTGCTGCAGGGCGCCGACGCCGTAGAGGGCGGCGGGGATAACGACGAGCCCGCCGAGGAGGCCGTTGGAGGCGGTGTTGGCGTGGCTGTTGAGGGAGGCGTCCTGGAGACGAGAGGAGGACATGGCCTGATGATCGGTGGTCATGGCGATGACCGTGGCGGCGACGAGGACGACCGGACCGGCGGCGTTGGAGGGACGGAGGTGGAGCGGGCTGGTCCAGATGGCCATCTGGTCTTTGAGGAGATTGCGCGGGGTGTTGCGGAGGGTGGCCCCATCTTCGGGGGCGACGATGAGGGGCTTGGGGACATCGGGGAGGCCGCTGGGCGGGGCGTCCTGCGCGACGGCGGGATGGAGGATGGCGAAGAATGACGCGATTGTCAGGAACGAGAGGATGGCTTGGGAGCGCATGGTTCTATTGTCACGCAGAAGAGACGGTGGGTGGCGAGTTGCGAGTTGCGAGTGATGGTTATCGGGCGGGGGTGGCGGGGGACAACTCGGCGAGATAGATGGCGGTGTAGTCGAGGTAGTTCTGGGCGTATTCGAGGATGAGCTTGCGGTCGGAGTCGCCGAGTTCGCGGCGGAGCTTGCCGGGGACGCCGGCCCAGAGGGTGCGCGGGGGGACGACGGTGTGTTCGGGGAGCACGCAGCCGGCGGCGATGATGCTGCCTTCGCCGATGCGGCAGTCGTTGAGGATGGTGACGCCCATGCCGATGAGGCAGGCGTCTTCGACGGTGCATCCGTGGACGGTGGCGTTGTGGCCGATGGTGACCCAGTCGCCCACCTTGACCGCGTAGAGATGGCGCTGGCCGTGGAGGACGGCGCAGTCCTGGACGTTGGAGTTGGCGCCGACGCGGATGGAGTTGACGTCGCCGCGGAGGACGGCATTCATCCAGACGGAGGAGTTTTCCCCGAGTTCGACATCGCCGAGGACCTGGGCGGACCGATCGATGTAGCAGGTGGCGGGAATGCGGGGGAGCCGGCCCTGGTAACTGCGGATCATGGGGTGGAGAAGCCTCCTGGGATGAGTGTAGAGGATGGGGTGAGGGAGGGAATAGGGAATAAGGAATGTAGTGGGGGGACTGATCGATGCAGCAGGTCGCGGGGTGAAGAAGTGAAAAGGTGAAGAGGTGAAAAGGTGAAGAGGTGAAGAGGTGAAGGGGTGGGCAACCTATTCGTCACATTCTGGTTCCACCTAGGAGTTCTAGTGGTGTAAGCTCGGGTCACCTAGAACTCCGAGGGGAGGGTTTGCGGGTGGGGAAGAAGAGCGAGGGCGAGGAGCGGATGGCGCAGCGAAGACGAGTGGCCGAGCCGGATGCGGAGATGTTGAAGGGGACGCTGGACATGATGATCCTGCGGACGCTGGTGGGCGGGGATGCGCATGGGCACACGATTGCGAAGGTGATCGAGCGGACCTCAGAGGACGTGCTGGAGGTGGAGCAGGGGTCGTTGTATCCGGCGCTGCACCGGCTGGAGGATCGGGGCTGGGTGTCGTCGTACTGGGGTGCGAGCGAGAACAACCGCAAGGCCAAGTTTTACCGGCTGACGGCGCTGGGGCGGAAGCGGCTGGTGCGGGAGACGACGCGCTGGCGGCAGATGACGCGGGCGATCGGGCTGGTGATGGGCGAGGAGACGCAGCCGGAAGGAGGCTTGGGATGAGCTTTTACCGCCGCAGGAACGAAGACGCCGAAGTGCAGCAGGAGATGGAGAGTTATCTGGCGGAGGAGATCGCGGAGAACCGTGCGCGGGGCATGTCGGCCGAGGAGGCGGAGCGTCGGGCGCGGGTGAAGATGGGCAGCGCGCAGAAGGTGCGCGAGAACCTGTGGCAGCAGAACAGCTTTTCCGCGGAGAAGCTGTGGCGGGATGTGAAGTACGCGGTGCGGACGCTGTGGCGTTCGCCGGGGTTCTCGCTGATTGCGATTGTGGTGATGGCGCTGTGCATCGGGGCGGCCACTTCCCTGTTCACGATCGTGCGGTCGGTGCTGCTGAAGCCGCTTCCCTTTCGCGATCCGGGCAGCCTGGTGATGGTGTATGAGCACTGGCGATCCGCGGACGCCAACCGGGACGGGTTCAACTACAACGTGGTATCGCCGGCGGACTTCTTTGACTGGCGGGCGCAGACGCATGGGTTTGAAGACATGGCGGTCTGGCACTGGTACGGGTTCAACCTGACCGGCGAGCATGGGGAGCTGCCGGAGGTGGTGCGCGGGGTGGCGGGATCGTGGAATTTGTTTCCGCTGCTGGGGGTGGAGCCGGCGGTGGGAAGGACGTTCACGCAGGCGGAGGATCATCCGGGCAGCGATGTGGTGATGCTGACGTGGTCTGCGTTCCAGCGAAGGTTTGCGGGGAACGCGTCGATTGTGGGGCACTCGATTCATCTGGACGGAAAGCCGTACACGGTGGTGGGGGTGCTGCCGGCATCGTTTACGTATCCGGACGCGCGGGTGCAGGTGTGGGTGCCGTATGCGGCGCCGACCTCGCCGGAGTGGCTGAAGTTCCACGATCATCACCAGAGCTACGTGATTGCGCGGCTGAAGCCGGGGGTGAGCCTGGAGAACGCGATCAGCCAGGTGAGCGCGGTGCAGTACCAGGAGCACCTGCAGAACCTGCATGCGCCGGTGGCGGAGGATGTGGCGCCGCGGAACATGATCGACGACCTGGCGCGGGATGTGAAGAAGCCGCTGATCATCCTGATGTGCGCGGTGGTATGCATGCTGCTGATCGGGTGCCTGAACGTGGCGAACCTGCTGGTGGCGCGCAGCGCCGCGCGGCAGAAGGAGGTGGCAGTGCGCACGGCCCTGGGAGCGCAGCGCTTCACGCTGGTGCGCGAACAGATGATGGAGAGCCTGCTGATCTGCCTGGCGGGGGGCGTGGCGGGGGTGCTGTTGTCGTTCTCGGCGACGCGCTGGCTGGCTTCCTCGTGGAAGGAGCTACCCAGTTCTCAGGGCATTCACGTGGATGGCGCGGTGATGGCGTTTGCGTGTGGGCTGGTGGCGGTGGCGGCGCTGGCCGCGGGCATGCTGCCGGCGCTGTCGTCGACGGGAGCGTCGGTGATGGTTGCGCTGCAGGCGAGTTCGCGCACGGCGGGCGGCAGCAGGACGCGCACGGCGCTGCGCAAGGGCTTGTTGACGGTGGAGATCGCGGTGACGGTGGTGCTGCTGGTGGGGGCGGGGCTGTTGCTGAAGAGCTTCCTGCGCCTGCAGTCGACCAACCTGGGCTGCGACACGAGCAACCTGCTGACCCTGGGATACAGTCTGGACAACAAGAAATATGACTCGCATGCGAAGGTGAATGCGTTCAACGAGGCGTTGCTGGCGCGGCTGCGGGCGATGCCGGGGGTGCGCGGGGTGGCGCTGGGTTCGACGCTGCCGGGAGACGGGTACTCGGGGGACGACGTGTTCACGGTCTCCGAGCATCCGCCGCTTCCGGCAGGGGTGGATCTGCCGGACGCCATTTATCGGAAGGCGGATCCGGAGTACTTCAAGACACTGGGGATTCCCCTGCTGAAGGGGCGGTACTTTACCGAGCAGGATCGCGACCAGACGCCGTACCGGATCATCATCAGCAGCCAGTTGGCGCGGCAGTACTTTCCGGGCGAGGACCCGATCGGCAAGCACCTGCGCATTCCGGCGGTGGACGACAAGAATACCTTCGAGATTATCGGGGTGGTGGGGGACACGCTCTACCTGGTGGGCAAGCCTTCGAAGGCGATGTTCTATTTCCCGATCCTGAGCGGCAAGACCGATGACGGCTTTGCGCTGGCGGTGCGCACGGATTCCAATCCGCTGGGGATGTCGATTCCCGTGCAGAAACAGATTGCGGCGCTCGATCCAGAGCTGCCGGTGTCTGATGTGATGACGCTGGACCAGGTGATTGGCGAATCGCTGCTGAGCGCAAGCTTCAGCGCGACGATCGTGCTGGCGTTTGCGGTGTTGTCTCTGGTGCTGGCGTGCGTGGGGCTGTACGGAGTTCTGTCGTACCTGATGACGCTGCGGATGACGGAGCTGGGGATCCGGATCGCGCTGGGGGCGCAGCGGCAGGAGTTGCTGCGGCTGATGCTGTTCGACGGGATGCGGCCGGCGTTTCTCGGCCTGGGGTTCGGCCTGCTTGCGGGAGCAGCGGCGACGCAGGCGATCGCGTCAATGCTGTACGGGACGAGGCCGCTGGATCCGGCGGTATTCGCCGTTGTGACAGGCGCGTTGCTGGGGGTGTCGATGCTGGCATGCCTGGTGCCGGCGTGGCGGGCGTCGCGGCTGGACCCGATGCAGGCGCTGCGTACGGAATAAAGCTGAAGGGAAGGCACGAAACGGGAGCCCGGCGGGCCGCACTATGACGGTGTGGCCGCCGGGCTCTTTCGCTGGATCAATACCGGGAGGCGGTCTTGTTCCGGAAAAGAAAGTCGTTTGCAATGGGACGGCACTTCTTTGCGCCAGAGCAAGGTACTGGTATTTTCCCTAGCTATGATCCAAGGACGATTTGGGATAGCCTCTGCGCAACTGGACTCCGCGGTGGAGCGGGCGTGGAATTCTGCCCTGGCGTGGACCGAAGCGGCCTGATTTCAGGCCTCGCTTCCACCCATGCAAGACTGGGGGCAGGCTTTCACAAGTTCCATGAGTCCAGTATGATACAGGCTAGCCCCTTGGCAGGTTTGGAGGTGGGGAGTTTTGGCAGAGGTTCGTGTACAAGAAGGCGAGCCGCTGGAGAACGCGCTGCGCCGATTCAAGCGCAAGGTTCAGCAGGAAGACATCATCAAGGAAGTGAAGCGTCATTCCTACTATTTGAAGCCGGGCGAGAAGAAGCGCGTGAAGGCAGCACTGGCGCGCAAGCGGAATCGCAAGAAGGCTCGCAAAGAGCAGGACTAAGGCCAGGATCTGCCGGGGCGTGGGTGCATGCTCCGGCAGAGACTGAGAAGCACAGGTTTTGAAGAAAGCCGGTTGCTGGCGGAATGGACAACAGCCCGGTGCGGTTTCTGCAAGCCCCAACAGGAAAGCCAAGGATGGGGTGAAGCTGTAACGGTGAAGTACATGGCACGGCTGCGCCGGTTTGCATCGGCGCTACACTCCGGTCTTCCAGTCGAAGGAAGCCGCTTGCGCCGCCCCTCTTAGCGGCCCGGGCCCTTGTTTGGGAAAGACGAGCGAGACAGGGAACGGGACGGCATCAGCAGAATCATGGCCGGTTCAGAACGTTGCCCTGCGTTCGGGGAAGCCGGACATGGAATTCACAGATCGCGTACTCAAGTGCATAGATTGCGGAGAAGAGTTCGTCTTCACCGCGGGCGAGCAGCTATTTTTCCACGACAAACAGTTCAAGAACGATCCCAAGCGCTGCAAGCAGTGCAAGGCCAAGCGTGCGAACGGGGGCCCGCGAGTACGCACGGAGACGCGGACCAAGTGTTCTTCGTGCGGGGAAGAGACGACGGTTCCCTTCCGACCGACGCAGGGGCGCCCGGTGCTGTGCCGATCCTGTTTCCAGAAGGTGCAGGCCGCGCCACCCGCGGCCCCGCCGCAGAGCCCGATGGCGGGTTCTCGCTAGGCGGGTGACGGGGGGAAGCACGGGCTATCTGGCGCGTTTGAGCGCGCGATGGCCGATGTCGCGCCTGAAGTACATTCCTTCGAAGTGAATTTCTCCGATGGCCTGGTAGGCGCGGCCCAGCGCCTGCTGGAGCGAGTCGGCTGCGGCAGTCACGGCGAGGACGCGGCCGCCGCTGGTGATGACCTGTCCGTTGGGGGCGGCGGTGCCGGAGTGGAATACCTCCACGCCGGGGATGCGGCGGGCAGCGTCGAGGCCGGTGATGGGGAATCCTGTCTCGTAACGGCCTGGATACCCGGAGGAGCTGGCGATGACGCACGCGGAGGCTCCCTGGGTCCAGCGCAATTCGATCTCGGCGAGTCGGCCATCGATGCAGGCCTGCATGGCTTCGACCAGATCGCTTTCAAGACGGACGAGGATGGCCTGCGTTTCTGGGTCGCCGAAGCGGGCGTTGAATTCGAGGACCTGCGGGCCGCGCGCGGTCATCATGAGGCCGATGTAGAGGACCCCGACGTAGGGAGTCTCCTCGTCGGCCATGCCGCGGACGGCGGGTTCGGCGATGTGGTGCAGGATCCATTCACTCATATGGGGGTCGAGCAGGGTGTCTGTGGTGTAGACGCCCATACCGCCGGTGTTGGGTCCGGTGTCGCCTTCGCCGATGCGCTTGTGGTCCTGCGCGGGGACCAGGGGTACAACGTGCTTGCTGTCGGTGAGGCAGAGGAAGCTGATCTCCTCGCCTTCAAGAAACTCTTCGATGACGACCTGCCGTTCCTGCTCGCCTAGGAGGGTTCCGGCGAAGAGTCCCTGAGCAGCTTCGAGCGCGGTTCGGCGGGACTGGCACATGATGACGCCTTTGCCGGAGGCGAGGCCATCGGCCTTGACCACCATGGGGGGGTGGAACATGTCGAGCGCCTGTTCGACCTCGGCGGGGCTGCTACAGACGGCGTAGCGAGCGGTGGAGATTTGATGACGCTGGAGGAAGCGCTTGGCGAAGCCCTTGCTGGTTTCAAGCATGGCGGCCTCGCGGGTGGGGCCGAAGACGCGAAAGCCGCGTTGCTGCAGGGCGTCCACGATGCCGAGGGCGAGAGGAAGTTCAGGGCCGACGATGGTGAGGCCGGGCTGGTGCGTCTCGACCAGGTGAACCAT
This sequence comes from Acidobacteria bacterium AB60, assembly GCA_008682415.1. GTDB lineage: Bacteria > Acidobacteriota > Terriglobia > Terriglobales > Acidobacteriaceae > Telmatobacter. The sequence continues at coordinate 440,524 of VANK01000004.1, forward strand.
GGCCTCGAGGCTTTTCAAATCGACGGGAACGCAGCGCGCGATGGAAGCCATGCCGCCATTGCCGGGGGCACAGATCAACTCAGTGACGCGGGGACTGCGGCGGACCGACCAAGCCAGCGCATGTTCGCGGCCGCCGGATCCGAGGATGAGAACTTTCATTGCTCGCCTTTCGCGCGGTGCCGCCGGGGCTGCAACCCGATTCCGCCGGGCGCGGAGCGAATCTTTCCGGAAGAAAGAGCCGTGCGCCTGGCAGATGGGACAGACGGAAACGACGGGTCCGCCGTAACGGGCTCGGTGAAGTGCCGATGCTCCGAAAGGTTATGGTCGGAAATGGGGCGGGGGCAAGTCAAACGCGCTCGTCACAACTCCTATACTGGTGCGGGGCTGGGGAGCGGGGATGAGCCGGTCGCGCAGGACGACGGAAGACGAGGGAAGCCGCGATGCGCGGCGCCTGGAGCAGCGCAGGCAGTTCCGGCGGAATCAGATGTTCGGTTTGCTGATTGCGGCGGGACTGGTCATTCTGTGGACGCTGTACCGCACGAATAGCGCGTGGATCTTCCCCGCGGGCTGGTGGCGCTTTTGAGCGGCCGGCAGCGGGAAGCGAGGGTCCGAATCTCAGGAGCGACGGGGTGAACGCGATCAGCGGAGAAGAGTTGGGAAGGCGCGATCCGCTGGTGGTTCTGCTGCTGGGACCGACGGGCAGCGGCAAGACCGCGCTGTCACTGCGGCTTGCCGAGGAGTTTGGCGGCGAGATTGTGAGCTGCGATTCGGTGGCCGTTTATCGCGGGATGGACCTGGGCAGCGCGAAGCCGACACGGGCAGAACGGGAACGCGTACCGCATCACCTGGTGGATGTGGCGTATCCCGACCAGCCTTTTACCGCAGGGGCTTACAGCAGAGCGGGGCGGCAGGCGCTGGGCGAGATTGCGGGCCGGGGGCGACTGCCTGTTGTGACAGGCGGCACTGGACTTTACCTTCGAGCACTTACGGAGGGGCTGTTTGCGGGCCCGGAGCGGCAGGAGGATGTGCGCGAGCGGCTTCGGCGGAGCCAGGAGCGGCATGGAAGCGGCTGGCTGCACCGGATGCTGCGGCGTGTGGATGCGGTTTCGGCGGCGCGGATCCATGCCAACGATGTGCCGAAGCTGATTCGCGCGCTGGAGGTTTGCCTGGCGGCGCGGCGGCCGATGTCGGCGGTGTTGGGGCGCGATCCTCTCCGCGGCTTCCGTTTGCTGCGCATTGGGCTGAATCCGCCGCGGACGGAGCTTTATGCGCGACTGAATGAGCGCTGTGCCGGGATGTTCGCGGCGGGACTGGTGGAGGAGACGCGCGGTCTGCTGGATCGCTACGGTGCGGTGAAGGCGCTGGATTCTCTGGGATACCGGCAGGCCCGCGCCGTGCTTGCCGGGGCGATGACCGAGGCCGAAGCGATTGTGTCCACGCAGCAGGGCCACCGCAACTATGCGAAGCGGCAGCTCACGTGGTTTCGACGGGAGCCGGACGTGCATTGGATCGACGACTTTGGGGATGCGGCGGAGACGGCCGGAGAGGCGATCCAACAGATACGAACGGCCGAAGCGGCCGAGGCGCGTGGTTGATTGCGGGCCGGTCAGTCGCTGCCGCGCTGAATCCTTTGGCTCCTGCGAACACTCTTTTGTGGAGGGCAGCGGTGACTTTGAACACTGGCTACCCCATTTAGACTGAACCGTGGCAAACGGCGCCGCTGCGGAGGCGAGCGCGGGATGGGAGCACGCATTGGCGGACACACTCTACGACGTGTTGGTGATTGGCAGCGGGCCGGCGGGATATACGGCGGCGATTCGCGGCGGGCAGTACGGGCTGAAGGTGGGGCTGATTGAGGCGGAGAGCGTGCTGGGCGGCACATGCCTGCACGTGGGCTGCATCCCCACAAAGGCATTGCTCTTCAACGCGGAGATCTGGGATCACCTGAAGCACGCGGCGGAGTACGGCATTGCGGGCATTGGAACGCCGCAACTGGACTGGGCGGCGGTGCAGAAGCGCAAGACCGCGATTGTGAATAAGCACACCAAGGGCCTCGAGTTCCTGATGAAGAAGAACAAGGTGACGGTGATTCCCGGGTACGGGCGCCTCACGGGAGTTGCCAAGGACGGGGTCCACACGGTGCAGATCACCTCGTCGGGCGGCGAGCAGTTATTGCAGGCGAAGAACGTGATTCTCGCCACCGGATCGGAGGCGCGGATTCTGTTCGGGATGAAGCCGGACGATCGCATCCTGACGAATATCGAGATTCTGTCGCTGGCCGAGCCGCCCAAGTCGCTGATTGTGATTGGGGCAGGTGCGGTGGGGGTGGAGTTCGCCTCGATCTTCCGCAGCTTTGGCGCGGAGGTGACGATTGTGGAGTTTCTGGCGCGCGCGGTGCCGGTGGAAGACGAGGAGATCTCGAAGGAACTGACCCGTTTGTTCAAAAAGCGCGGCATCGATATGAACGTGAGCTGCAAGGTGGAGAAGATTGAGCGCACCGAAGCCGGCATGAAGGTGACCTGGACGACCGCGAATGGCAAGACGGTGGAGAAGGAAGCGGAGAAGGTGCTGGTGGCGGTGGGGCGTGCGCCCCGGACCGGGGATGCCGGCATTGAGAAGACCAGGATCGAGCTCGATCGCGGTTTTGTGAAGGTCAACGAGGCGCAGGAAACCGCGGAGCCGGGTATCTATGCGATTGGAGATATTGTGGCGGGATTGCCGCAGCTGGCGCATGTGGGCGCGATGAGCGGGATTGTGGCGATGGCGAAGATCGCGGGGCGTACGTTCCGGCCGGTTCGCCGCGATCGCATTCCGGGCTGCACGTATTGCGATCCGCAGATCGGCTCGGCTGGCTTGACGGAGGCGCAGGCGCGGGAGAAGGGATTTGAGGTGAAGGTGGGCAAATTCCCGTTCGCCGGCAACTCCAAGGCCACGATTGTGGATAGCCATGACGGTTTTGTGAAGATTGTGTCGGACGCCAAGTATGGCGAGATTCTGGGGGTGCATATCATCGGGCCGCAGGCGACGGAACTGGTGGCCGAAGCGGTTGCGGTGATGGAGTTGGAGGGCACCGTCGAAGAGCTGATGTTCACCATTCATGCGCACCCGACTCTGGCGGAGGCAATGCTGGACGCTTACGCGGCGGTGGAAGGAATGGCCATCAACGCCTAGGGGATTCGGGGTTGGGGCAGGGAATTTGATGGGAAAGGTGCCCGGTTTGACACCGCTGGGGACGTAAGTGATTGCATGGATGAGACAATAGGGCCAGTGGGCCGGTCCTTCGACCAACCGCCGGCCTGGGGGTTGCTACGACCATGCAGCGAGTTCTCTCCACACACCTCTTCCTGACGCAACGCCTTCATCCCGGACTGCTGGAACTTGCCGGGCGATCGGGCGCGCAGGCGGTGGAGATTTTTGCCGCGCGTCAACACTTTGACTACACCAGCCGCGAACACGTGCAGGAACTGCGGGAGTGGTTCCGCGCCAATCCGATTGAGCCTTTTTCCCTGCATGCACCGATGTTTCCCGATCGCGAGATGGGACGAGCGGGAGCGCCTGCGGTGAACGTCATTCATCCGGAGAAGTCGCGCCGGATTGACGCGATGGACGAGATCAAGCGGGCTCTTGAAGCGGCCGAGCAGATTCCGTTCAAGCACTTGATTGTGCATCTGGGGGAGCGCACGGACGGTTGGTCGCAGCGGACGATCGAATATGCGCTGACGGCGCTGGAGCACCTGGGCGCGTTTGCCAAACCATTGGGCGTGAAGCTGCTGGCGGAGAATCTCACCAATGACGCGACCACACCCGAGCACCTGATGACCATCCTGGATCTGGGTCACCTCGACAATGTGGGCGTATGTCTGGATGTTGGGCATGCTCACATGACAGTTGGCATCCCGGAGGCGGTTTCGGTGCTGGGGCAGCGGATTGCGTCGCTTCACGTGCACGATAACCATGGCACGCGAGACGAGCACCTGTGGCCGGGTGACGGAACCATCGACTGGAAGGCTACAGGGGAGTTACTCAACGCGAGCGTTCCGAATGCGGCGGCCGTGCTTGAGGTTCATTACAGCCTGGGCGATGCTCCCGGCGAGATTCCCGGGAAGATCCAGGCATCGTGGGAAAAGCTGGGATAGACTGCGGGCGATTTGAGGCGCAAAACTGAGGCGATCCGGATGTCGGATCGCCTCAATGTTTTCTGGGGCGAGCATCGCAGCGGGGGCACCTGTCAGATTTCCTTTACGGAGCGGGAGTTGCGCGATGGCGAAAATAGTTTCTTCTCTGCTCAAATCGATGTGATGACTCTGTGTCATTCTCTTCATGTTCAGGCGCTAACATAGAGCCCTCAGGGGACGAGGACGCTTCGCAACCCGGCGCAAGCAGACACGCACACATTCAAGCAGACATACTTTTCCGCGGGAACTTACGCGGCAGCACCTAAGTTTGCACCTATGTTCGCAAGTGCACTTTGAATGCATGCTTGCCGGATCCGCTCATTAACTTGCGATAACTAGCAAGATATTTTTGGGTGGTGCGCTGGAGAAAGCGCGCCCGCTGGACCTCTGCAAAACGGCAGCACATGCGCCGGTTTGCAGAGGTTTTATCGCCCGATGTTAGCGCATATATCTTGCTGGAACCGCGCCTATTTAGTGATCGACGACGCTAAGTTGATGAGCGGATCGCGAGCTTCCGGTATTTGACTTCGACTAAGTGGCCACTTATACTCAGCCTCGATGCGTCCTTCGGATGGCAAGAGTATTTCCGATATCGACCCCGACAAATCGCAAGCCACCTTTTCGCAAGCGACAGCATCTCACATGAAACCGAGCACGACAACCTGTCTTCCCAACTAAACAGATAGCCTCGACAACATAACATTCTGCGGAGCTCTTTATGCTGGACAGAATGCAAGACCCCTTTGTGTCTTGCACGGCCGGCTTTTCCCCGGAAGTGCATTTCTCGTTGCCAAGAAGCCAGAACCGAACGCTTAACACAGGTCAGACCCCGCCATTTGCGGCATTTGCAGCGACTGCTGGGCCACACATCTTCAGTCGCACGGCGGAGCAAACTATCGAAGTCGAACGCGCACCGGCGGGAATGGCCGGTCGCGGAGACTCGCGAGACGCACTGGTTGTTGCGCATGTGGTGGAAGGCTGCCAAGGGGGCGTGGGAACGGCAGTCCGGCACCTTATCGAAGAACAGGATCGCGATGAACGCATTCGCGCCGTTCATCTTCTTGCGGATCCAGCGCGGCTGGGCGACATGCTCAGCAATGTTCCGGCGCAGCCTCATTGGTACACGAGTTCGCGTGCGACTCATCGTCTCCTGGCGGTTTCGCGGAGTATTCGCGAGAAGTTACGAGAGATTCAGCCAGATGTGGTGTACCTGCACAGCACGTTTCCTGGTCTTTATGGACGGCTCGTCCGCAGCCGTAAGTGCGAATGGGTCACGGTTTACTGTCCCCACGGCTGGGCATTTACCCAGTCTGTATCACGTCCCAAGAAGCTTGCGTACGCTGCGGTGGAGAGGATTCTGGCGCGGCGTGCGGACGCGATCATCAGCGTGTCTCGCCACGAGCATCAGCAGGCGCTACGCAGCGGCGTTCGTCACGACCATCACCGCGTGATTCTGCATGGACTCCCAGTCGCAACCAAGCAGCCGTCTCCCGCCATTCTTCATATCAGGAATCGGATCAACCTGCTTTTCATTGGGCGCTTTGACCGACAAAAGGGTCTCGATCTCCTGCTTGATGCATGGCGAGATCCGCGGTTGAAGAACTTTGACTTATGGCTCATTGGCGACGCTACGCTGGGCTCTAACCCCCGGTTACCAGTCCTACCTAACGTGCATAACCTGGGCTGGGTTAAGAACGACCGGATCGACTCGTACATTCAGAGTTTTGATGCAGTCATCGTACCGTCAAGGTGGGAAGCCTTCGGGCTGGTTGCGCTGGAGGCCATGCGGAACGGGCGACCGGTGATCGCAAGCCGCACGGGAGGCCTGCAGGAGGTGGTACTCGATCGCGTGAATGGGGTCCTGTTCGAGCCCGGAAATCGCGAGGCGCTCATCGCAGCGGTTGCCGGACTCGACAAGCAGCGACTCGCCAAGATGGGGTCAGTTGCGCGAGAGGTTTTCCACACAGGATTCGAATGGCCTTCCTGCTACGAGCAATGGAAGCGGGTAACCGAAGATGCGGTGACGGATCGCAGGACCCGGCGCAGTCCGCAACGGGATGCGGCGCGGGTCCCGCGGATTGAAGCGGCTCTCAAGCGCGGCATTGATGTTACCGCCAGCTGCGGCGCCATCCTTGCCTTCCTTCCGCTACTGCTCATTATTGCAATGGCAATCAAGCTCACATCCCGCGGCCCCATTCTTTTCGGCCATAGCCGCTGCGGTCGTGATGGGCGATCCTTCCGGATTTGGAAGTTTCGGACGATGGTGCTGAACGCGGACAAGATTCTGCACGACTATCTTCGCGATCATCCGGAGGCGATGCAGGAGTGGAAGAAGGATTTCAAGCTTCGCAAGGATCCGCGCATCACTCGCCTGGGACGATTCCTGAGGCGTTACAGCCTGGATGAAATTCCGCAGCTGATCAATGTCATCTCCGGCGATATGAGCCTGGTGGGGCCGCGGCCGATCGTGCAGAACGAAGTGGAGCGCTACGCGGATACCTATGACTTATACACAAGAGTCAAGCCAGGGATTACTGGTCTGTGGCAGGTATCGGGAAGAAATAACACCACTTATGCGGAGCGCGTAGCGTTCGACGCTTTTTACGTGAACAACTGGTCTATCTGGCTGGATCTTTCCATCATCTGGAAGACGTTCTACGTGGTGCTTGCCGCGCGCGGCTCGTATTAATTCTGCATCGCCAGTCAGATTCGCTTCCGCAAATAGAGCAGATCAGGGGAAACACAACAGGGGATAAGTTTATGTACCGCGGCAAATTCATTGTTGTAACTGGTTTACATGATGTCCGGGAGATCGCTCCCGAACTTAGCGCCTTGCGAATCCGCCTTGGGATGAAAGACGACTTGAGCACGGAAATCGATCATCTGCTTTCGTTGAATGACTGGAGGAGTCGACGACCAGTTGCGGTGCTATTTCGGGATGAACAATCCATAACGCGCGCAGCGGTCCTTCTCTTCGAGCGATGCGTCTGGGGGATACCCACCGGAGTGCTGCGAGCGGGAGATCATGCAGGAGACGGAGCTGTGATTGCCGAGCCGCACCAACGAAGCGAGATGCTCGTTCGCGCCGTTGATGTTCTTCTTGCGGACTGGCGCTTTCATTCAATTTTCGGCGCCGTCTCGCGGCCGGGAGCTGAGCCACAACTCTCGATGCGGTTTCCCGGTATCTCAAATTCAGTGACTTCGCGGATCGTTCGACGCAGGCTTCGGCTCGGTAACGACTACGAGGAGACGATAGCAGGATTCTGCCGGCGAATGCGAAAGACGGTGCGCAACAAGCGGAGGCGGTTCGATAAGAGAACGGATGTAGAGGTGGTGACGGAGATGAGCGCCGAGCAGGCGCTAGACGCGATGCTGACGTTAGCCTCCTATTGCCACCCGCGACGCTCAGAGTGGGAGATTCGCCGCCGTCATGACTTTTTGCGGAATCACCCCGTGGAGGGCTTTTCGCACGGATTGCGGCTGAAGAGCGGGCAGTGGTTAAGCCTGATCACCGGATGGCGCAGCGGCGGAGTCACCTATGTTCCGTGGGCGATGCACGACGCGCGTTTCCGCAGTGATTCCCTAGGCATGGTGATCAACGCGTGCATGATTGAGCACGAGATTGCCCGCCGGCAATCGGCGATTGAGTGGGTGGGGGGCGTAACCGAGTTGTGGTCGCAGGTCTGCGAGCCGGAGGAATGTTTTTGCATTACTCGGATCCGGCCGGGGATTCGCTCGTCGTCGATTCAATGGCTATCGGCGCGATTGCAGCGGCAGACAGCGCTGGGTTATTACCAAAACGAATTGCACGGGGATGGTGAGGACGAACTGGAGCCGGTGGAAGCGCAGGTTCCCGCCGAACGGCCGCGGGCGATGGCCACAGTGGAGCAACGCCTTACTGGGAGTTTGCAGTAAGGCGGCCAACGGAAAGGCGATGAGATGTTGAGAATGAGGCAATTCAGATGCGACAGGAAGATGGTTGGCGCGGCAACGTTGCTCAGCCTGTCACTTGTGGGGGTAGTCAGTAGCGCGGCCGACGCGCACGCGCAGGTGAAAGGGAGCCAGCAGCTTGAGGCGGACGTTACGGCTGCTTCGGCGAAGAGCCCGGCGGACAGGCATGGGTACGTGCTTGGGCCGCAGGATGCCCTGACGATCCGAGTGCTGGATGAGGATGATATTGGCGAGAAGCCCTACACCGTCGACCTCAACGGGGAGATCGCGCTGCCGCGCGTCGGGGCGGTTCACGTAGCGGGGCTCACCGCCGCTGAGGTGCAGGCGCGGTTGACAGAGCGCTATCACGCCTACCTGAAGAATCCTGTGGTCACGGTGTCCATCACGGAGTACCGCAGCCAGCCGGTCACATTGCTCGGAGCGGTCGCCAATCCTGGAGTTCATCAGATCGAAGGCCGGAAGACGCTCTTCCAGGTGATCTCAGAGGCTGGCGGTTTGAAGCAAGAAGCGGGGAATACGATCCAGATTACGCGAGAGCTGCAGTACGGGGCGTTGCCCCTGGCAAGCGCCCACTCGGACCCCAGCGGAAAGTTCAGCGTCGGGGATATCAGTGTTCGATCGATTCTCAAGGCGGAAGATCCCGGCCAAAACATCGCAGTGATGCCGTACGACGTGATCACGGTCCCCAAGGCTGAGATGGTCTATGTCGTGGGCGCAGTACACAAGTCCGGGGGGTTCGTTCTTTCCGAGCGCAGCGAGATGAGCGTGCTCGAGCTGTTGTCTCTGGCAGAAGGGATGGACCGGACCGCGGGCGGGAAGAACGCGCGGATCTTACGAGCCAGCAACGATTCGGATCATCGCAATGAGATTCCTCTCGATTTGAACAAGATCATCCAGGGCAAGAGCCCGGATGTGTCTTTGCGCAGCAACGACATTCTCTTCGTTCCCAACAGCACGGGTAAGTCCGCAACACTGCGTGCGCTTGAGACGATTCTCAGCACCGGCTCGGGCGTAGCGATTTATCACCCCTACTGATGGAGAAAGGCAATCATGCCACACGGTACCTCAGGTTTGCGAGCAGCAGTAGTGCGCCGAACGATCGACGCGGGGGCTCCATTGATGCCCTACACGGGGACGACCGGCTTCGACGGCGACTCCCTCAAGATTGCAGCCGACGCGGAGAGAGGTGGTCTCTTCGAGGCGTGGAGAATCGTGCGCGCGGAGTACCGCACGGTGCTCCTGGCCATGGGCGTGGGGCTGGTGCTGGCTTTGTCCGTAGGACTCTTCAAAGCGCCGATGTTTACGTCGAGGTGCGAACTGGTGATCGAGAGTCCGAACGGAGACTTTCTGGGGACGCGCTCAATCAGCCCAGTTGCCGATGATCCGGCCTCCGAAGGCGGTCTGACCGACGTGCAGACGCAGCTTCGCGTGATCCAGAGCGATCAATTGATCGACCGCGTGATTGCCAAGCTTGAGTCGCAAGGAAAGCTGGGGCCCCTGGAACTCGAGGCGACGCATCGTTCCTTCGCATCGCGTCTGCTGATGCGGCCGAAGCTCACCGCGAATGAACGTGCCTATCGCATCCACAAGTATGTTGCGAGCCACCTGGGAGTGCGGCAGGTGGGGCCGACCCGCGCCGTGGATATCTCCTTCAGCTTCCCCGATCCGGCGTTTGCGGCATTGCTGTGCAACACAATGGCTTCCGAGTACATTGCCTACAATACGGAAGCGCGGTGGGCGATGAGCGAACGAACCGGCGAAGGGCTCTCCCGCCGGCTCGAGGAGGTCCGCGCTCATCTGAAGGAGTCGCAGAAGAATCTTCAGGACTACGCGCAGCGCTCCGGATTACTGTTTGGTCCGCCGGTGCCGGGAACCAGCGAAGAGACAGATGTCTCTGAGAATCGCCTCACCGAGTTGCAGTCCGAGTTATCGGGGGCCGAGGCGGCTCGCATGGCTGCTGAGTCGCGGCTCAAGACTGCGGAGTCGTCCGGCGCCGAGTCCGTGGCGGAGGTTGTGAACGATGATAGCCTGCGCGACCTGCAGGCGAAGATCACGGAGTTGCAGCGCCAGAAGGCGGATCTGCTGACGATCTACACCCCCGAGCATGAGAAGGTGCAGCGGGTTCAGGCGCAACTCACGCCGCTTCAGAATGCCCTGGAGCAGCATCGTTCGAGAATCATGGCGCGGATCAAGAGCGATTACAGCTCCGCAGTGAAGCACGAGGAGCTTTTGCAATCCGCATACCGGCAACAGGTATCAGTGGTAACCGACAAGCACAACAAAGCGATTCAGTACGGAATCTTCAAGCACCAGGTAGACTCGGACGAAAAGCTGTACGAGTCGATGCTGGAGCAGGTCAACCGTGCGAGCGTGGCGTCGGCAGCGGGCAGCAGCAACATCCAGATATTCAGCGGAGCGCAGCCACCCTTGAGGCCTGACTCGAGTGGACTGATTACCTATTCGTTTGGGGGATTGTTCTTTGGATTTCTGGCTGGCTCGGCATGGGTTTTCACGCGGTCCGCAGCAAATCGCACCTTCCATTCTCCGGGACAGAGCGCCGTCCAGGTTCAGCTGAGGGAACTGGGAGTCATTCCGCGGCACTCGCTGAGCTCGAACAAGGCGTTCGCGAGACTTTTGCGATCCACCGATAGCGGAGGCGAACCAGCACTGATGGCCTACCGCGCGAACCAGGCCGAGCTTGCCGGGTTTGCGGAGAGGTCGGGTATGGTCGCCGAGTCATTCCGCATGCTGCTGGCCTCGATCATGTTTGGCGAGGAAGGGGGGAAGACTCCGCAAGTGCTGGCAGTTACGAGCGCCAATCCGCGGGAAGGAAAGACTACGGTGCTCTGCAACCTGGCGGTTGCGATGGCGGAGATTCGCAAACGAGTGCTGGTTATCGATGCTGATTTGCGAAGGCCCCGGCTTCATGATGTGTTCGACCTCCCGAATGAGCGGGGGCTTGCGAATATGTTGGAGTCGCCTTCCGACGAGGTCGCGCTGCAGGCAATGACGAAGCGCACTTTTGTAGGTGGAGTGGATGTGCTTCCGAGCGGCACCTCCTCCGGCAGCTCGGAGGCGAGCCTGTTCTATTCTCCCTCGCTGGCGAAGATCGTTCAGACTGCGCGGAAGCAGTACGATGTCGTGCTGATCGATACTCCTCCGTGCCTGCACCTTGCCGATGCGCGGGTGATCGGCAAGGTATCGGATGCGGTGATTCTGGTGACGCGCGCCGGGCATACGACCTGGACCGAGGGACGCGCGGTTGCGCAGAACTTTACTGAAGATGGTACGCGGATTCTGGGCACCGTGCTCAACGATCTCAAACAATCTGTAGGCGCCTATTCCTATGTGACGGAAGCATAGACGAGAGTCGACTGAATGCAAACTGTTCTTCATCTCAATGAGCGTGAACCCAAGAGCGAGTCTCCGCCGATGCAAGCGGGGGCTCGCGTGGAAAGGCGTGATCGCCGGGCGCTGATGACCACAGCCGCTGGGATCACTTACCGTGTTCTGGACGCGTGCTCGAAGCTAGTCACGATTCCGATTGCCGCCAGGTATCTTGGAGTGGAGCAGTATGGGATCTGGCTCACGGCAAATTCCCTTCTAAGCCTGCTGATGGTGTCCGACTTCGGCATCGGCTCAGGGCTTCTCAATGCAGTGGGTGCTGCCCGCACGCAGGGCGATGATGGCGAAGTGCGAGCTCTCACGGCCACGGCTTACGCCGCTTTTGGAATCCTGGCGGTGTTACTGCTGATCGGCGTAAGCATTCTGTGCCGAACCAGCCTGCTTGTGCATTGGCTGGGGATCGAATCCGCGCCTCACCTGATTCCTTCCGCGAAGCAATGCTTCTTCCTGCTCGGGATTCTCGTTTCCAGTGCCGCTGTCTTGAACGTCATCAACTTTTTTGCTCTCGCATTGCAGGAAGGGTACCTGGAGTACATCGCCCAGATTGCAGCCAGCGTTTCTTCCCTCGTTCTTATTCTTCTCTTCCGCACTCACAGCCTGAGCGTCTTCGCGCTCATGACTTCACTGCCCATCATTGCCGCCTACATCGCTCTTTCGATCGGGCTTTTCGGCTTCCGCTACCGGAGCCTGATCCCATGGTTTGGCGGGATCAGCCGACGCTGTATTGGTTTGATCTGGAAGGACAGTTCTCGCCTGTTGATGGCGCAGATTGCCGACACCCTGATTTCGTTTACGAGCAACATTCTGGTGGCTTCGCAACTGGGAGCCGTGCACGTACCTGAGGTTTCGGTTTCGCTGCAGACCATGATGATATGCAGCTTCGTGTCATGCATGTTCCTTCTCCCCCTCTGGCCTGCGTACGTGGAGGCGAAGGTGCTGCAGGACTGGACGTGGATTCGGCGGGCGTTCCGCACGGGTGTGTTGCGAAGCATGGGCGTGATTCTTCTGGCAACGACCGTGTATGCGCTGATTTATCGCACCTTCATTCATACCTGGTCTGCTCAGCTTCCCATTCCCCCGCTGTCGTTTGTCATTTACCTGGACGTATGGTTCCTGCTCTACGTCTGGAACAAGAACTTCATGGTATTCCTCAACGGGCTGGGCTACACACGGGTTCGGGCATGGGCGGCTCCCTTGTCGGCAATCGTGTTTGTGATCAGCGTTCGGGCGCTCTTGCCGCGCTTCGGGGTGACAGCCGTCGGGCTGGGCGGAATTGCCAGCGCACTTTCCGAAGCCGCGGTCACCAACACCTGGAGTTTCGTGCTGCTCTTTTCCAACTCTCGCAAAACAGCTACAGGAATCGAGGTGGCGAGTGCTGCACAACGATAGCGGCGTTTTCCCGCAGACATCTGGCCACAAGCCGGGAGAGATGGCGAGCAGACCCGGTTGGGTTGTCGTTCATGATTCGGCGCGGGACTTCTACCAGTTGCCGCTCGCACTGGCTGAGGGTGGATCGCTCGAGAGGTTTGTGACGGATTGGTATACCCCGCTGGAAAAGCCTGTCTGGTCTCGACTCGCCAAGTCTCGGCTGGCCCGCTCCACGCTTGGCATCCACTCGCGATACCGGGCCGAATTGCCATCGGCCCTGGTGACCGACCAGAAGTTGAATTTCATCTCCAGTCTTGCTGTCCGACGATTTTTGCGGAGGCCTTACCGCGATGAGATCGAAGGAGCAAAGGCGGGACGTCTTGCCCGGAAGATCGCGCTGCGCGCTGGCGCACCCTTGCTGGCGACCAGCTATTCCGCAGCAGCGGCGTTTCGGGGATTCGGGAACGGCCTGAAGGTCCTGTTCCAGGTTCATCCGCATCCTCGCTCGCTGCGGCGCCTTTATGCGGAAATGATGTCCCGAGATCCGGACTACGCGGGCCTGGGGGCGGAGCCTGAAGCAAGCGCGGCCGAAACTGCTCTTCGGGTATGGGAGGAAGAGAGTTCACTCGCTGATCATGTGCTCTGCGCTTCACAGTTCTCGCGGAGATCTCTCCTCGCGGCCGGAATACGAGACGAGCGGATTAGCGTCATACCCTATGGGGTCGATTCGAAGCTTTTCCGATTCGGCAGACCCGAGAAGGATGCGCCGTTCACTGTCTTGTTTGTTGGCCAAAAGGTTGCACGCAAGGGGCTGAGGAGCCTTGTGCGCGCCTGGAGTGAACTGGGGCTTGGTTCCGCGCGATTGATACTGGCAGGCGGGCACGTACGCGATCAATCTCTGCTGTCGGGATTCGAGGGGGCGTACCAAGAAGTTCCGCGCACGAGTCTTCAGGAACTGGTGGAACTTTATCGTCGAGCGGATCTCTTTGTTCTTCCGTCGGCGGCTGAGGGGTTCGGGCATGTATATCTCGAGGCGCTCTCTTGTGGCACTCCGATTCTATGCACGGAAAACACAGGGGGCGCCGATATTATCCGCGAGGGGCATAGCGGCTGGGTGCTTCCCGTGGGAGATCGCGAACCGTTGAAAGAACGCCTGGCATGGTGCGCTACGCATCGATCGATTTTGCGCGAGATGCGCGAAGAGGCGCGCCGTGTGGCCGAGCGGCATACGTGGGAGAAATTCCGCGGCGGAATTCGAGGAGCGCTGAGTCAGGTTCGCCTGGAGAATGCAGCTAGCCAGTCCAGGAGAAGTTCAACAGGGGAAATACCGTCGTCGGGAGCGTTCTGGGTAAAGCAACGCGCGGCGGGAGGGGAGCAATGAACATCCCCTTATCGACGGCAATCGGGATCGACCTTGCGACGCTCGCGATCGCTTCCTTGATTGGGTGGAGGGTTGCGCGGTCACTTCTGCACCCGTCCGCGATGTTTCTGCTTTGTCATTGCTACATCGTTACATTCCGGCTTTATCAGCTTCACTCCGGGCTGCAGCCGATGGCCTATTCCTTCCAGTGGCCTGTTGCAATCGAAGAAGTCACGCGGGCAGCATTCGCCTCGGATATCGCTTTGCTGGCCATGGCCTTGGGCTGGATTGTGGCGCGCGGCTGGGGCGAGCGCCGGGCGGTGGCGAACCGCGAGCCACGCGTGCTTTTGTCCAAGCCGCGGGTGCAACTTACAGCCGTGGCCGCGATCGTTTTCTCGCTGTTGGCGATCGCCTACGTTGGTCCCGCAGGACTGAGAGATGAGCGCCTGGTGGCGGGAACCGCTGAATCAAGCGGCTATCTTTTTGCTGCGGCTGGCTGGACCGGATGGGGGTTCTGTCTCCTCCACTACGTCTATGGCTTCTCCCCGGTTTTGCTGGGCGTAACTCTATGCGCCCTGTTCGTTTCGATGATGTTCAGCCCATTTCGGGGAGTGGTGATCATTCCGCTCGTGTTCCTGATCTTTCTTTTCCTTGCTCGCCGCAAACAAAGGAATTTTCCCGTGGGATTAGCGATGGCCGCGCCGATGCTCTGGCTGATCTGGCTGCCCATGAAGCCGGTCTTTTATTCGCTACAACAAGGGGATCCGGTCCCAGTAGCGATCGATAAGGGGATCGACACAGCGTTTCACAATCTTGGACGAGAGAACGGCAGCGGCATCGATTTTCAATTCCTGGACATGATTGGGTCGACGATGACGCTGGTGGACATTCATGGGCAGCACTTTTGGGGAACGAGCGTTACTCCCCTGTTTGTCAGCCCGGTTCCGAGGCTCATTTGGCCGGACAAGCCACATCTGAACCAATATCAGCAGGAGCTTGACATCCCCAGCCGGGCGATGGCCAAACTCAACATGACTGCAGGGCTGCTGGGCGAATGTTATGCGGATTTCGGCTGGGCCGGAGTAGTGATTGTTCCCTTTTTAATTAGCCTCGCATTCACTTCCGGGTACTTACGACTAAGTGGGACAAGCATCTTTTCGCCGGGCTGCCTTCTGTATCTGATCTACTTATCCACGTTTATGCAGCTTTATCGAGATGGACTGATCTCGGCGGTATGGTTTCCGTTTGTCCACTGCGCACCCATTGGTTGGTTAGCGGTATCGCATTGGCTGCTTCCACCACGAGCCCGCACAACTGCGAATCAGATGCCCACCGCGGTCGGTTCAGGCGAGGATTGGGCTGCCGGACAAGCCTGACCGAAGAACAAAGATGCAGGAGTAGAGAACCATGCAACTCTGCCTGACACTGGATCATCGCTTTCTCCAGACGCCTGATGGCGGCGTGTGGACGGTAACCCAGTGCCCTTACTCTTTCTACGAAGAATATCTTGAGGTGTTCGACTCTGTTCGCGTGATTGCGAGGGCATTTCCCGTAACAGAGGCAGAGCCGCATTTTCTGCCAGTGGAGGGGCCAGGGGTCGAATTTTTCCCGGTGGCGTCTTATAAGGGCCCAGTGCAGTACCTTCGACGCGTTCGCTCTGTCCGGAGGAGTATTCAGAGCGCGGTTCCTCAGGGATCGGCGGTCATCCTCCGAGTCCCGAGCCAGGTAGCGAATACAGTCGAGGCTTCTCTCCGGGCGAGGAATCACCCATATGCGGTTGATATCGTGGCCGATCCCTATGACGTTCTAAGTCCGGCGGCCAACCCTAGCCCATTGGCGGGCGTCGCCCGCGTTTACTTCACCCGTTTGATGAAAGACCAGGCGCTGCGCGCGATCGCGATCAGGTATGTGACTCTGAATTATCTGCAACAGCGTTATCCGGCACGGGGCGATGCGAATGTTATGCCGCCGCTGGATTCGCCTGTCACATTCAACGATAGTTCCAGAGCGGGCCACCAGTATGTCACTGCCGTTTCGGACGCCAATCTCCCGGATGATTGGTTTGTGGAAGAACCGCGAAGATCGCTGCGGGAAAAGGAATCTATTCACGCTCTGTTCATAGGGACGCTCGGTTCCCTCTATAAGGGGCCGGACACGCTGATCCGGGCAGTCGCTCTGGCAAAGTCGGAAGGAGCACACGTTTTGCTGCGCTTTGCAGGGTCTGGGAAGCATGTAGCAGAGCTCAAGTCGCTGGCCGGTTCTCTGGGCGTGGGAGAGCAGATCACATTCCTTGGCGACGTTCAGGCCGGAGCAGGAATACGCGCGGAGCTGGATCGCTCCGATGTCTTCGTGCTGCCCTCGCGCGCAGAGGGAGTTCCGCGGGCCATGCTGGAAGCGATGGCGCGCGGACTCCCCTGCCTGGGCTCACACGCGGGGGGAATTCCTGAGCTTCTTCACGAAGAGGACCGAGTGCAATGCAATGACGCCTCGGCGCTTGCTGCCAAGTTTGTGCAGATCTCAGGTGACGGAGGACGCGTTGCGAGGATGTCCATTCGTAACTTGCAGACGGCCCGCAAGTATGCCACGAGCAGATTGCGCGAGCGGCGGCGCGGATTTCTTGAAGCAGTGCGCGAGCTGACCGCGGATCATCATCGCTCTGGTGCCGCTACCGCGAGGCCAGCCAATCTGAGCGCATAGTTCGTCTCCATCCCGCGCCGGATATTACTCCGCCCGGTCTTCGTTTTCTGTTTTGCCCCTCGATACCGCACCGTGCTTTATGGGGATTTCCTGCGGTTTTGCGTCCGTATCTTCGCTGGCGTCGCTGCTGTCCCGTTGGCCGGTAAGGTCGTCAATCCAGGTTGCTTCCGTCCAATGGTTATGAATGTAGTAGCCGAAGTACTGAATGAAATCGACCACCACGACTGCCAGGCCGATGACGATGAGGACGGCAAGCGCGAGTATCAGGGGTCTGTCGAAGATCCAGTGCATTGGTATTCGAATCGAGTCCACTGAAGGTTTGCAACCCGCCGCCAGGTGCGAAGCTCTCGAGTCCGACGGCTGAAACCGATCAGTTCAGTGCTATGATACGCGTTAGCCATCCCCTAGAATTCGCATCAGCGCACAAGTGCCTGGTCGTTCGTCTTGAAAGCGATTAGACGCGGCCGCCCTGCGGTCGCATTCCTGTGGGAACTCGAGCCTTCCTGGCCCACAAGCAAGAGCGTCGGGTCGGCGCGCAACCCCCTCAGAACGCCAAATCTGGAGTTAGACCTTGCGCACGAAAGCTTCATTTTTATAAGAGTGCGAGCTCTCTGCTCGTCTGCCTAAATCTACTTGTCATCGATACGCCGGGCCTGTTGAGTCAATCCATCGAACCGGCACAGTGCGTGCGTCCGGCGATCACGCCACCGGCTCCGTTTGTTCAAACGCCGGTGAACATGACTCTGCCGTCATCGACCACGATTAATGTACGGTTCGCCGGAGCCTCGGGAAATGGCACCGCAGTTGAAGAGCTTACTCCTGCAATTCGGGCGCATACGGGTTTTATCACGCAGGGATGGCTCATCTTGCCGAATCGAACCTCTATACCCACGATTCCTCAGAAGGCAACTCATCAAATCGGGCATGGTGGGCTGAGAACGGCGCCTCCGGCATATCTTTGAACGGAATCACACTCTATGACGACCTCACAAGGAACCCGGTTGTAGTGGGATCTGTTCGGGGGAAATGGCACGCTAACTGTGAGCGGCATTTCTATCAGTTCCTCACTGGGAAATCTCTTCTCACTTCTCTTGCATTAAATCCGGGGGGCGGGTCTCGTTGCGTTGTGAGGCCTGCTCTCGTTCGCATGCGTTCCGGCCATAATGCTTGCTTGCGAGGATTCTCGTAAGCGCGTGCGACACGTGATGTTTGTATGTCATACTTGAATACGGAAGACAGGGCGGTCTAATTCGCCTTGTCCCAGTCCGTACTAGGTTAGAGAAACGACAATCCCCGAAAGTTCACAGTCAAGGCTCGCTCGCCTCCGAGGCGACGAAGCGGCCGGTTGCACCTAGCCTAAGGTGAAGCGGTAAGGCGCGTCCATAATTGATTGGCCAGAGTAACTATGACGAGCGATCCACTTATCCCTGGCGGCGGCACCGTTCGTTGCACGATCACGACTAAATTCAACGTTCCTCACCTTGCCGCCGCTTGGGAAAGCCTGTGGGCACGTGCCAACGGGCAATATCACGAAAGCTTTAGCGTTTGCCTCCGCGCGTGGGATGCCATCGCACGCGCTAAGAACGAAGAACTCTTCTGCGTACAGTTTTGGGATGGGGAGTGCCTGGTTCTGGCGTGGCCTTTGATTCGGTACAGGAAGGGGCCGCTTTGGATGATGAGGCCACTTACCCCTTCGGGGGGAGAAGCTAATTCACTCCTGGTCGATCCTCAAAGAAGTGTAAATCAACTCGTGAGCTGCGCTTATAAAGCTGTGTTGGCGGAGGCCAGGTGCGATCTCTTGTATCTGCCACTGATCCGAATGAGTTCACCACTTTATGTCTTGTTGGCCGACTGCGTCCCGGAAGGAAGGGATGTAGCGCCACTTGCTCGCATCAGCCAGGAACCCGATTGGGACACATACAGTCGAGCAATCGGGGTCGGATCGTGGCAGCAGACAGAGCGCAAGCGGAGGCGGATTCTCCAGATGAACGGCGCGGAGTTCCTATGGATCGACCCAAAGGAAGAGGCCGAGTTGATTCCGCGCTTGATTGATTGGATGCTTCTTGAAAAGGAACGCTGGGCGATTCGCGTAGGAAAGAAGCACACATGGGCAGGTTCGGCCCCTTACCGGGATTTTCTGGTAAGTAGCGTTCTGGATCCCGATGAAATCATGTCTTACCGTCTGGCGGCGATTATGGTGGGAGACCAGCCTCTCGCGGTCAAATTGATCGCTATTTGCCCGGGGCACGTCGAATATGTAATTGGCGCGTATAGTTCCGATCCCGCGCATGCGAAGCTCTCGCCAGGCCTGGTTCTTGATGAATACTGGATGCGGCGTGTATTCGACTTGAAACTCGA
Source organism: Acidobacteria bacterium AB60 (assembly GCA_008682415.1). GTDB lineage: Bacteria > Acidobacteriota > Terriglobia > Terriglobales > Acidobacteriaceae > Telmatobacter. Next base: position 459,838 of record VANK01000004.1, read on the forward strand.
TGTGGATTTTGGGACGGGTCAGGAAGCGTACAAGCTATTTTGGTCGCGAAAAAACGTGGAAGAGCTTCGAACGTACCGGATTCCTCTTAGTCTCAGAGGGAAGCTCTTCCTCTCCACTTATAAATGGTTCCAAAGGTTGCGCACGGATCAGGATTAGTCTGGTCGCTGTGGTCGGATAAGTCAGTTGCTATGCGCCGGAAATTTTGGTTGTGAGTAAGTGGCGGTTTTGCCTTTCGTGTCGATTGATCCTTTGCCATGCGCAATACGGAAGGTCAAGTTCTTAACGACCAGAGCATTCCCCTTCAGGTTGTCATCTCCTACGATGTAGCCGGATGCTTTGGCGCGATCGTCGACTACGGTCAGACTTTCAGCGGAGATTGATCCGGACATATTCTCAGCCCACCAGGCGCGACCGTGCTTCGCCGTCATCGACGCATTCTGAGATGTCAGGTCGGTTTCGCTCACGTTTGCGCTCCCGGAATGGAAGAAACCATAGCCACCGGAGTCGATGGACTGACAACGGCGCACGGTGACTGCGGAACTGGACTCGATATCGAACCCGTTGTTGACGGCCCCGCTGACCGTGTCATCGAGGAACTGAACATTGTTGGCGTTAGCGGTCTGGAAGCCATTATTCCCGGGGTGCTTCAAGATGACCTTCTCAACCAGGATGCTTCGCGCGCCATCGTAGACAAAGACGCCGTCGTCTGGCGATCCATTACAAGTCACATTAGAAACCGTCACGTCCGTCGAGTGACTGATGTCGATGCAGTAGCCATTGCCATGAATCGCACTCTGGAGCGTGCCCGCGCCATCGACGACTACATTTTGGAAGGAAACATGCGTGGAGATGCGGCTCTGGATGACGCGATCCTCTACGGCCGCGATCGCCGAGTTAGCGGTTCCCTTTATCGTGATCTCAAAAAACTTTGCGTTGCATGCGCCGGCGACCGCGATGCCGCGAGAGCGGCTGTTCTGGATCATGGCTTTCTGAATGGTCAAGCCGCAGTTCAGGTTCTTGCTCGCTATATTGGTCGCTCCGACGGCATCGTCTCCTGTATTGTTCGTGACCAGATTCTCGACCATTGCTGGGCCTGTGTTCTCAAAATGAAGCCCATCCGCGGTTGTATCACTGATCCGCGTGACGCCCTCAAAGCGAAGGCCTAGGCTATCCGTGTTCCATATCCCACTGCCCGTGGATCCCAGCACCGTTGTATTCACAAACCGGACGTTGTCGGAACTTTGGACCAGCAACGCATTCGCTGTGGCTGCTTTCCTCTCGAGGGGCAGGATATTCGGCTTCAGATAGGTAATGGACAGGTTCTCGAATGTTGCTCTGCGCGCGTCGAGGATCCAGACACACTGACCGGCCTGTGTATCTTCCGTATCGCAGACAAAGGAGGCCCCTTTTGCCATGACGATGGAACCCGAGAAGTGCCGCAGCTGAAGCCCCGGGTGATCGACGCCGACGTTGTGCAGCCGATAGGTTCCGGGACCGAAGTAGAAAGCAGCCGACGGGTTCGCATCGATCAGTCGGCTCAAAGCAGGGCTGGCGTTCTCGCGGCCATCGGATGGGATCCCGGCAGTCTGGACATCGATTCTGGTTCCGCGGTTTGGTTGACCCTGTAAGAGACAAGCTGCGAGGAACCAAAACACTAGAACGAGGCGCAGAAATGCGATCACTCAAGACTCTCCTGACGCTTGTACCCGGTTGAAGCTTTAGATGCGGCTCACCGTGCCTGAGAATCTGTGGCCGCGATAGACTTGATGCTGTTCGTCTCGCCTGTGAGGCGGAGACGGTGAATCCCGCCTGTTCACTGGGGTGCGTTTCTGTGGCGATTGCGCTGGAGATCTGTGTTGATTCCGTGGAGTCTGCGATCGCGGCCCAGGCCGGCGGGGCAGACCGCATTGAGTTGTGCTGTGGCTTGCGCGAAGGAGGTCTGACGCCCAGCGCGGGCCTGGTTGAGGAAACGCGCAAGGCTATCTCGATCGAGATCGCGGTGCTCATCCGACCCCGGGGGGATGATTTCTGCTACTCCACGCCAGAACTGGCGGTCATGCGGCGCGACATTCAGCGCGCGCGGGATATGGGGGCGGATAGCGTGGTCCTGGGGGTGCTGCTTGCGAATGGGTGCGTCGATGAGGAACAAACATCCCAACTGGTCGCGGCCGCCCGGCCTTTGAAGGTGACCTTTCACCGTGGGATCGATGTCTCTGCGGATCTTAACGAGGGGCTGGAGCGGATCATCGCGGCGGGCGCGGACCGGGTTCTCACCTCGGGCGGGCGTTCCTCCGGCGTTGACGGGGCGGCCACAATCGCACGGCTGAGGGAGCAGGCGGGCGACCGGATCACCATACTCGGCTGCGGAGGCATCCGACCCGCAAACGTTCGAGCATTCGTGGAGGCGACCGGGGTACGCGAGGTGCATACGTCACTGCGGTCGCGCGCACAAAGCCGCGTGGTCGATGAAGAGCAGGCCGGAAAGCTCGAGATGCTGTTCGGCTTCGCGCCGGAGCGTTACGTGGTACGAACAGAAGACGTGCGGGCCTTGCGAGCGGCAGTTCTCGGCTAGCGTGGTCACGCGATGGCGCTTACGGCTGCTTTTCAGCAGATTCGAGGCAACTGCTCACCGACCGGGATGGAGACTACGCGGTTGGCGCCCATGCCCGTACGGGCCACCAGCAACCCAGGGTGCTCCGCTGTGACCGAGCCGATGCGCGCAGCGTCGCGGCCAAGAGGATGGTTGCGCAGGACTGCGAGGGAAGCCTCGGCGGCGTCGGGAGCCACAAAGAACACGACCTTGCCTTCATTGGCGACGTAGAGGGGGTCGAGCCCAAGCAGTTCGCAGGCCGACTGTACCTCGGGCCGGATGGGCAGGTTGCGCTCGTCCAGCACCATTCCGACGCCGGAGGCACGCGCGATCTCGCTCAGCGTGGCTGCGAGACCGCCGCGGGTTGGGTCGCGCATGGCATGAATGGCGCCGCCGTGCGCGTCGAGCACCCTCGCGATGAGTTCGTTGAGCGACGCGCAATCAGAACGAATCTGACTCTCGAATTCAAGGCCTTCTCGCACGCTCATGATGGCCATTCCGTGGTCTCCCAGGGTTCCAGAGACGAGGATGGCATCGCCGGGACGGGCGCGACGCGGCCCCACGGCGATGCCGTCGCGCAGCACGCCCACCCCCGCCGTGTTGATGTAGCAGCCGTCCCCGTGGCCGCGCTCGACCACTTTGGTGTCGCCGGTGACAATCTGCACGCCTGCATGTCTGGCGGCAGCCGCCATATCACGCACGATCGCCGCAAGCTGCGCGATGGGAAAGCCTTCTTCCAGGATGAATCCCGCAGTCAAAAACTTCGGCACCGCGCCCGAGACGGCAAGATCATTGACCGTGCCATTCACCGCCAGTGCGCCGATAGAGCCCCCCGGGAAGAAGAGCGGCTGCACGACGAATGAGTCCGTACTCATCGCGATGCGGGAAGCGCTCAGGTCGAGCACGGCGCCATCGCCGAGACTCTCAAGGGCGGGGTTCCGGAAGGCGGGCAGAAAGAGATGTTCCACCAGTTCATTGCCCAGCTTGCCGCCGCCGCCGTGACCCATCACGATGGTCGGGTAATCGGCGAGAGGGAGCGGGCAGCTCCAGGCAGCAAGATCGAGGGCGGCGGTTCCGTCATTGCGCTGATCAGCCACGGGATACTCCAGCACCTGCGAGCTGTTCCGCGCTCAAGACGCGTCCGTAGTTGTAGTACGCGGCGCATGCGCCTTCGCTCGATACCATCGTCGCTCCCAAGGGATGGCGCGGCGAGCACTCGCGCCCAAAGGCAGGGCACTCAGCCGGCTTGATGGCCCCGCGCAACACATCTCCAGCGCGGCAAAGCGGGGATTCAACGGTCCGAATTCCAGTGAGAGCAAAGCGCTCCTCTGCGTCGAACGCGCGATACGCGTCACGGAGGCGCCAGCCGCTCTGCGGGATGACACCGATGCCCCGCCAGGCACGGTCGGTCACTTCAAAGACCTCCGCCAGCAGCTTCTGCGCTTCCAGATTGCCGGCGTAGGTGACAATGCGCGCGTAGGCATTCTCCACGCGGTGCTCGCCGCGTTCCAACTGGAGAACAGCGCGCCGGATGCCCTCGAGCAGATCGAGCGGTTCAAAGCCGGTAACCACGATGGGGATCCCGAACTTCTCGGCCAACGGCGGATACTCCCAGAAACCCATCACGCTGCAGACATGCCCGGCGGCAAGAAAGGCCTGTACCTGGTTTCCGGGCGAACTCATGATGGCTTCAATCGCGGGCGGAACAAGAACGTGCGATACCAGCAGGGAGAAGTTGTTGAGGCCGCGCCGCTTTGCGAGATGGACACTCATCGCGTTGGCCGGAGCAGTGGTCTCAAAGCCCACGCCGAAGAACACCACCTGCTTCTCGGGATTTTTGACGGCTATGTCGATGGCGTCGAGGGGGGAATAGACCACCCGCACGTCGCCGCCACGGCCCTTGACCTGGAAGAGGTCGCCCTCGGTGCCTGGGACACGCAGCATGTCGCCAAACGAGCAGAAGATCACGCCGGGCTGTGCCGCGATGGCCAGCGCCTTGTCAATCAAACTGAGTGGGGTCACACAGACCGGGCATCCGGGGCCGTGCACCATCTCCACGCCCTCCGGCAACATCTGATCGATGCCATTCTTGATGATGGAGTGCGTCTGGCCTCCACAGACCTCCATGATCTTCCACGGGCGTGTGACCAGGTGGCGGATCTCGCGCACCATGCGCTGAGCTACTTCCCCGTCCCGAAACTCCTGCAGGTACTTCATCGGCTGGATGACCTCCGTTCGGGCAAGTTGCGGGGGGTGGGATCGGCGGCACAACTCCCGTCGGGACAGGCGGCCTGCGGGGCTTCGGCGGCACGGGCGAAGGCCTCTTCTTCGCTGGCCAGCTCCTCGTCGAGCACGCCCATAGCGCGGAAGGTTGCCAGCGTCTCCTGGGCGGTCGCTTCGTCGACCCGGGAGATGGCGAACCCAACATGCACGATGGCATAGTCGCCGACGGCGATCTCGGGAACGTAGTCCAGGCACACGCGTTTGACGACGCCGCCGAAGTTGACGCGGCCGATGCGGATCAGCCCGTCGGTGGTAATCTCTTCAACCCGGCCGGGAATGGCGAGACACATGGGAACCTCAATACCCATGGTTTATATGTTGGACCCGGGCGCGCCGCATGTGATTTAGATCACGTCGGAGGCGGGCTTGCTTCCGGTTGAAGTACATCAGGGTTCTAGAGCACGGTAATCGGGTTCCCAGGCGAGCCGCTTCATCCGCTATCTGTTGAACCAGGTAATCCCGCGCCGCATCGAAGGTCGTGAACCGTGCCGGGGCGCTCATGCATGTTTCGCCTTCGCCCTGGCTTCGTTTTGCGCCACGCGTGCCTTCACAATCTTCTTCACAAGTGCGGCGGGCAAGGGCTTGTCGACCGGGAACTGAATGGTGCCTTTCGAGGTCTTATAGGTGGCAAGGTCCGCGGCGAACTCCTCGACGAGGCTGCCGCTCATGGGGAACAGGCTGCAATGCGCCTTGAATGCCGCGTAGGCCACCAGGCCCCCTTTGTATTGAAAAGCCGGCATGCCGTAACTGATTGCTTCGGTTGCCATCTTCGGGGCTGCGGCCCGGATCGTCTTCCGAATAGCAGCAAGAGTGGTGTAGTACGGTTCAGGCAGCCAGGAGAAATACGTGTCTACGTCGGGAGCTCTGCCCGCTCCCATGAGGGGCGGCAGCTTTGGTGCGGCGACTGTCTTTTTCATGGTGTCTCTCGGGACCGACGGGCGATGGCGAAGCTATCCTACAGGAAGTTGCCGGACTGCGGAGCGTTGTTCCTGGAGGAATTCGAGCCAGTCCGGGATCCCGACGCCCGTCTTGGCGGAGGTTTCAAAGATCCTGATTCCCGGGCGGATTTCGGTCAGGTTGCGAAGAGCCGAGGCACGGTCAAAACCAACGGCCTCGACGAGGTCCACTTTGGTGAGGACGGCGACGTCGGCCGAATTGAACAGGGTGGGATATTTGAGGGATTTGTCTTCCCCCTCGGTCACGCTCAGCAGGGCCACGCGAACGCGTTCGCCCAGGTCATAGCTCGAAGGGCAAACCAGGTTCCCAACATTCTCAATAAAAAGATAGTCCAGCTGGGAGAGGTTGAGTCCGTCCCAGTCGTCCAGCTGGCGGCCGATCATGTCCGCCTCCAGGTGACAGATCCCGTGGGTATTGATCTGCCGGACCGGTGCTCCGCTGGCAGCGAGGCGGCGAGCGTCGTTGTCGGTCTCAAGATCGCCGACAAGCGCCGCCGCGCGGGCCCCGGCCAGCCGGAGTTCGCGCAGCGTGCGCTCAAGGAAGGCGGTTTTCCCGGTTCCGGGGCTGGAGACGAGATTCAAAACCAGCACGCCCGCCTCCGTGAACCGGGATCTGAGCCGCCGCGCCAACTCGTCATTTTTCTTGAGAATGCCCTGCCGCAGCTCGACGATGCGGGTGGTCATGGCGTCACCTCGGCCTCTTCGATTTCCAATGATTCGATCTGTAACTCCCGTCCCTGGCGCAGATCGGGCGCCGGCTGGCCGCAGTGCGGGCAACGGAAACTCTGCAGATTTTCGAGTTCCGACAGCTTGTTGCAGGCCGGGCAGTACACTCTTGCGGGAACGGCGGAGACCACCAGCCGCGAGCCTTCGAGAGGCGTTCCGCGCACGGCCAGTTCGTAGCAGAACTGGAGCGAGTCCTCCACCACCGCAGCAAGCGCGCCAACCCGCAGACGGACCTCCAGGACCCGAGCCCCTGGGTATTGCGGCAGCGAATCGAGGACCGAATCGACGACGCTAGCGATGATCGAAAGCTCATGCATGAGACCTGGCTCCGGGTCTTCTCGAAGCCTGATTCTATGCTCCGATTCGTGTCCTATCCGGTGATTCAGCTCACATCTCAGGCCGCAGTCAGGCGCTGAATCGCAGAACCGGTGTGCCTGTAAGATGGTGAATAACTGCGCCACTGCGCAGCGAAGGACGCTTCCCCGTGCCCGAATTGCCGGTCGTAACCCGCATCGCACTCGAAAACAACGATCCCGCCCGTCTCCGCCCGGATATGGCGGCGCCCCCTGACCCGGCGCCAGGGGTGCGCCTTCGGCTGAGCGAGCTTGCACCGGGTACGGTGCAATCGGAGATTCGCGCCATGTCCACCGAGTGCGAGCGCATGGGGGGCATCAATCTGGCGCAGGGTGTCTGTGACACGCCGGTTCCCCCGGTCGTAGAGGAAGAGGCGATTGCGGCGATCAAGGCCGGCCACAATATTTACACGCGGCTGGATGGGATTGGCCGGTTGCGGAATGCAATCGTGCAGAAGCAGCGCCGCGACTACGGGTTGACCTATGACCCCGAGGCCGAGGTGCTGGTGGCGTCCGGCGCAACCGCCGGCCTGCACGCGGCCTGCATGGCGCTGCTCAATCCCGGGGACGAGGTGCTGGTGTTCGAGCCCTTCTATGGCTATCACACCGCAACACTCAAGTCATTGCGCATCAAGCCAGTGCTGGTCCCTTTAGCAGAACCAGACTGGGCGCTCGATGCCGATGCCCTGCGTGCGGCGGTCACGCCGAAAACCCGCGCCATTATCCTCAACACGCCGGCCAATCCAAGCGGGAAGGTGTTTACCCGGGAGGAGACCGAGTCCGTCGCCGAACTCTGCCGAGAACATGACCTGTTCCTGTTCACGGATGAGATCTACGAGTACTTCGTTTACGACGGTCAGCGCCATATCTCCCCGGCCACGCTCGAGGGCATGCGCGAACGAACCATCATTATTTCGGGTTTCTCGAAGACCTTTTCGATCACCGGATGGCGCCTGGGGTACGTGACCGCTGACGCGCGCTGGATGGGGGCAATGTCCTACTTCCACGATTTGACCTATGTGTGCGCACCGTCGCCACTCCAGCACGGCGCTGCAGCTGGGTTAGAGCATCTGCCGCCCGCCTTTTATGCGCAGATCGCCGCGGATCACCAGTCGAAGCGCGAACGCCTGGTAGCCGCTCTGCGCGACGCGGGCATGGAGCCGAGCGTTCCCGTTGGGGCCTATTACATCCTGGCGCGGGTCGACCGCCTGCCGGGCGAGACCGCTGCCCTGAAGGCACGCAACCTGCTTGCGGCCACTGGCGTCGCGGCGGTGGCGGGCAGCGCCTTCTTCCGGCCGGGACGGGGGGAAAACCTGCTGCGTTTCTGTTTTGCCAAGAAGAATGCGGATCTGGATGAGGCATGCGCACGGCTGCGTCGGCTATGACATTCCTGTGGCCGGAGCAATTCTCCGTACGCTCCATAAAAGGGAAGCACTTCTCCACATAACCGACCAGTCTTCCAGAGTGCGCGACGCTGCTCCGTTCCTCTATTCTTCAGTCTTCAGACGTGTATTCCCTTGCTTTGCCGAGCGGAGGATGAATTGAATTCCCAGCCCCTGTTTCCCGAACGTCTTCCCACCGGCGATGGCATCCTGCCGTCCCAGGAGATCCTTGACTTCGTGAAGACGGGGATCGTCAGCGCCAATCGCGAGATCCAGGAGGACCAGATTCAGCCGGCGTCCATCGACCTGCGACTGGGCCGAAAGGCGTACCGCGTGCGTGCCAGCTTCCTGCCGGGAAGGTCCACCACGCTGCTGAACAAGGCGACGGACAAGGGGCTGCTCACCGCCGAGCTCGACATCTCCGGCCCCACGCTGCTCGAGCCCAACGTCATTTACATCATTCCGCTAATGGAGAGTCTGGCCCTCCCCTCGGATGTTTATGGGGTCTCAAATCCCAAGAGCACGACGGGACGGCTCGACATCTTCACGCGGCTCATCACCGAACACGGCGACGAGTTCGAGCGCGTCCGCAAGGGCTACCACGGCAATCTCTATATCGAGGTCATCTCCCATACTTTCCCGATCCTGGTGGAGGCTGGGCTGACGCTGAACCAGCTACGCTTCGGACGCGGCAGCGCGGAGATGGCGGAAGATGCCCAACTCAAGCAGCTTGACCAGGACTCTCTGCTGATTGATGCCGACGAGTCCAGCGGGCGCTTCGATATCGACCGGGGACTGCGCATCACCGTGGATCTTTCCGGCAACGGTTCCGATATCGTGGCTTGGCAGGCCAAGCGCTTTTCGCCGCCGGTGGACCTGAGCAAGATCGACCACTATGACGTGGCCGACTTTTGGCTGCCCATCTACAGGAACGAGAAGCGGCAGTACATTCTGGAGCCAGGCGCCTTCTACATTTTGGCGTCGAAGCAGCGGGTGCGCGTTCCAGCCAACCTGGCTGCTGAGATGTTGCCCTATGACCTGTCCACCCAGGAGTTTCGTGTCCATTACGCAGGGTTCTTCGATCCCGGTTTTGGCTTTGGCCGCGAAGGCGAGATTCCCGGGACGCGAGCGGTCCTGGAAGTACGGGCGAACGAGATGCCCATCCTGCTTGAGGACGATCAGTTTGTGGGCAGACTGAACTACTTCAGCATGTCCGCCAAGCCCAGCAAGGTATACGGCGGAGCGATCGGGTCGAACTACCAGCAACAAGGCCTCGCGCTGGCCAAGCAGTTCAAAAGATCCGGCCAGCCGCTGCACGGCAGAGGAGCCAGGCCGGGATCAACCGAAGAATCGAAGACCTCTGGCCCGGGGAGCAAGTACTCCTTGCTCGAAGCGACGTTTCAAGACGCGGCCAACCGGGGCTAGGAAGCTGAAGCAAGGCAGATCACCCCGCGATCCGAATCTGCGCCAGGAAGTATCGACCCAAATCCCTCGTCACCTTTGAGCCAGGGAGACGGGTTCATAGCCGGCCCCGCGTAGAACTCTGCCGGGCAAGGCGCCCGTCATCTTGCCTTGTTCAATCACCGGCGCTCCGTTGACAAAGACGTATTCCATTCCCTGGGAAAGCTGATTGGGCTGCTCGAAGGTGGCGAGGTCCTTGACGGTTGCGGGGTCGAAGATGACGACGTCCGCGGCCATGCCCTGCTTGAGAACACCGCGGTCGGTGAAGCGCATGCGCTGTGCGGGCAGCGCGCTGAATTTGCGAACCGCGTCTTCAAGCGAGAGCGCATGATCCTCGCGGACGTATTTCCTCAGGACGCGGGGGAAGGTGCCATAGGCGCGGGGGTGGGGATGCTCCTGACCCAGCAGGCCCTCCGGAGAAGTTCCCTGCGAGTCGTTGTCGAGGGAGACCCAGGGCTGTTGCAGGGCCAGGGTCACATCGCGCTGATCCATGCCGAAGACCGCCACTTCAGTGAAGGCCTTGTCTTTGATCAGCAGATCACAAAGGGCGTCGATAGGATCCTCGTGCCAGAGAGCCGCCACTTCTGAGAGCCGTTTGCCCTGGAGCGGGATGAGTTCGGGGTTCTGAACGACCGCGATGAGGATGGCATCGGCGCCGGGAATCTCCTGCCATTCGTTGTCCCAGGTGGGTGAGGGGTTCAGCAGGTCGGCGCGGATGCGGGCGCGCGTGGCGGGATCTTTGAGGCGTTCGATGAGTTTGGCGTCGCCGCCATCATGAGCCCAGGGCGGAATGAAGGCTGAGAAGGTATTGAACCAGGCCGTGTAAGCATAGGTATCAGCGGCAATGTCCACGCCTGAGTCCCTTGCGGCCTGGATTTGGGCGACAACCCGCGGCATCTTCCCCCAGTTGGCTTTGCCGGCAGTCTTCAGATGCCAGATCTCCACGGGGACGCCGGCCTCTCGGCCGATTCGGATGGCTTCGGCGATGGCGTCGGATTCGCCGGGGCCCTCGCTGCGCATGTGGGTTGCGTAGATCCCGCCATACTTGGCGGCTTCGCGGGCGAGGGCGATGAGTTCCGGGGTCTTGGCGTAGGGAGCAGGTGCGTACTGCAGCGATGTGGAGACCCCGACAGCTCCATCCTTCATGGCCTGGTCGACGAGGGATTGCATCTGAGCCAGCTGGGTGTCATTCGGCTGGATATCGGCATCGCCCAACACCATGCGGCGGACACTGGTGGCGCCCACGTAGCTGGCGAGGTTGATGCCCATCCCATGCTTCTCAATTTTGGTGAAGTATTCCCCGAGGGTGGTCCAGTCCGGGTTGATGTGCAGGTGGTCGTAATTGGCGCGGTCGGCGGCGATCATCTGCGCATTGAGCGGCGCCGCGGAGCTGCCTTCCCCTGTGACCTCCGTTGTGATCCCCTGGTAGATCTTGGAGGGGAGGCGGGGATCGATCAGGATGGACATTTCCGACTGGCCGAGCATGTCAATAAAGCCAGGAGCCACGGTCAGGCCATGAGCATCGATCGTGCGGCGGCGCGCCTGGGCCTCGAGGTTCCCAATCGCAGCGATGCGCCCCTGACGGATGCCAATGTCGCCGGAGTACCACGGGGAGCCTGTGCCATCGATGATGTGCCCGTGGCTGATGACGATGTCATATGGCTGAGGAACGGCGGCCACAGCTGCGGATTGCTGCGCTTTGGCAGCTGCCGATAACGCGAGGACCAGGAACAGGGGAAGGATGCGCATGGGGAGTCTCGAGGTGAATTGGGCCGGACAGGATGGCGTGGGGCCATCCTAGCACGGAGAGCAGGGCTCAAATGCGAGGGAAGATCTCGTGAGCGCCAAAGCCTCCGCGCGGGGCGGGAGGTGCATCTCATTGAAACGTATAGGCAATGACCAGGAGGTATGTCGATGAAGTGGTTGTCAGAGGATTTCAAAAACCTGCGCGAGATGTTTGTCTTCGAACTGCGCATGATGCTTTCCGCCGAGGAGCAGCTGGTTCGCGCGCTGCCCAACCTGGAGGTGCGTGCGACGAATGAAGATCTGCGCAATGCCATTCGGTCTCACTTGCTGGAGACCGAAGGGCACGTACGTCGGCTGGAACAGATTCTCAAGGAACAAAAGGACGTCGACCCTGCGATCACGTCGATTGGGCCGGAGAAGTGCAAGGTGATGGCGGCACTGGCCACTGAGACCGATGAGATGATCACCGATGCGCGGGACGCCTGGGTGCGCGATGCCGGCTTGATCATGGATGCCCAGAGGGTAGAGCATTACGAGATAGCCTCCTACGGAACCCTGAGGCAATGGGCCCGGGTGCTGGGCATGCATGGCGCGGCTGACCTGCTGGACAAGACGTTGCAGGAGGAGGTCAACGCAGATCGTCTGCTAACCTCGATTGCGGAACAGGTGAACCCCACAGCGAAGGTGGCCTGAGCGCCACCGCTGGGGACAAAGTGCGGCAGAAAATTCCGGATCTCTGGAGAATCGTGAATCGACAGTCTGCCCGATCTTCGATTATCGCGATGATGTTACGCGGTTTAGCTCTGCGCGGAGGGCAACCTCCGCGCTCCTGCGAAGAATCTGAACTAAGAGGAAGGGGTTCCGGTGGCGCGTCCTTACTGGTCGGGGCAGATTCAAATTTCGCTGGTTTCGTTCGGGGTGAAGTTGTTTCCGGCAACGGAGGCAAAGAGCGAGATTCACTTTCACCAGATCAGCCGCAAGACCGGCGAAAGGGTACGGCACCAGAACGTCTCCGACGGCGAGGAGCCGGTGGAGAAGGGGGACATCGTCAAGGGTTACGAATACAGCAAAGGGGAATATGTGCAGATCGATCCCAAGGAGATCGCGAATCTGCGCATTCCATCGCGGAAGACACTGGATTTGCAACAATTCGTGAATCTGTCGGAGATCGATCCCGCGATGTACGAAAAGCCTTACTTTATTGCCCCCGAAGACGACAGCCAGGCAGAGGCATTTGCGGTCGTGCGCAAAGCGCTCGCGGAAACCAGGAAGGCTGGGTTAGGCAAGATTGCGATGAGCGGACGCGAACATGTGCTGGCGATCACGGTTCCCCCCGATGATTCGCAGCCGGGAATGATGGGATACGCCCTCCGCTATGCCGAGGAGCTCCGCAAACCCGCCGAGTACTTTGCCGATGTCAAGACGCCGAAGATCAACGACGAGTCCCTTGATCTCGCCAAGGAGTTGATCAAGCGCAGATCGGCGAAGTTCGATCCTGACAAATCCAAGGATGAGTACGAAGCGGCATTGCGCGCGATGGTGGAAGCGAAGATGAAGAATCTGCCTATGCCGGCTGAGCAAAAGCGGGCTCCCAAGGCCAAGGTGATCAACCTGATGGACGCTCTGCGACAGAGCGTGGGCGAAGACAAGAAAAAATCGCCGGCACGGTCAGCTCACAAAAAAGGCAAGAGCAACGTAACCGAGATGCCGTCGCACGATCGACGGCGCAAGTCGGCATAAGCGATCATGGCAACCCCTCGCAAGACAGCGCCTCGGAAAAAAAAGGATCCGGCAGACGAGCAGCTCGCTCGATATCGCTCCATGCGCGACTTCAATGTGACGCGCGAGCCCAGCGGGGGAAAGGTACATTCAGCGGCTCCTAACGGCTCCTTGCCGTTCGTGATTCAGAAGCATGCGGCGACACGCCTGCATTATGACTTCCGGCTGGGATGGAATGGAGTGCTGAAGAGCTGGGCGGTAGCTAAGGGTCCTAGCTATTACCCCGGCGACAAGCGGCTCGCCGTCGAGGTGGAAGATCACCCAATGGACTACGGCGGCTTCGAAGGGATCATCCCCAAAGGACAATACGGCGGCGGAACCGTGATGTTATGGGACCGCGGGTCTTGGGAGCCCCACGGCGACGTCGACGAAGGTTTGAAGAAGGGATCTCTGAAGTTCACACTGCACGGCGAGAAGATGCGCGGCAGCTGGGCCCTTGTTCGCATGAAGCCTCGCCCCGGAGATCGCGCAGACAAACCAAACTGGTTGCTGATCAAGGAGCATGACGGAGAAGAGCGTGCCGAGACGGATGCTCCAGTGACCGAGGCCGAGCCGGACAGCGTGCTCTCCGGGCGCAGCATCGCGCAGATTGCGGAGGACAGCGATCGGGTTTGGAACTCGAATCGTACGGATGGCGCCACGCCCGGCGAACAGGCAGTTCCGAAGCCGAAGAAATCGAAGGCGCGAGACCGCTCCAAAGATTTGAAGGGAGCTGCCAAGGAGAGGCTGCCTTCGTTCATCGAGCCGCAGCTTGCGTCGCTGGCGAAGGCTCCTCCGTCCGGCGGCCGCTGGGTCCATGAGATCAAGCTGGACGGATACCGCATCGAGATTCGCATTGACGGCGAGAAGAAGAAGGTGCAGCTGCTGACGCGCACCGGTCTTGACTGGACCCATCGCATGACGGCGCTGGCCGCGGCCGCCCGAGATCTGCCGGTGAAAAGCGCTCTCATTGACGGCGAGATGGTGGTGCTGCTGCCAGACGGCACGTCGAGCTTTGCCGAGTTGCAAGCTGCATTTCAAGAGGGCGCGAAGAAACAGATGACGTACTTCGCATTTGACCTCCTGCATCTGGATGGACACAATTTGCGCGACCTGCCGCTGACGCGACGCAAGGAAATCCTGCACGACCTGCTGGGAAATGGGGTCGGACCGATTCGTGTCAGCGAACACATCGAAGGCGAGGGCGCCGTCATCTTCCGCAAGGCTTGCGAGCTGAAGACGGAAGGCATCATCTCGAAGCTGGCCGACGGAAAATATGTGTCCGGGCGTGCGGGCGGATGGCTGAAGAACAAGTGCGGCCAGGAGCAGGAGTTCGTCGTGGGGGGGTTCACGCTTCCCACAAACGGCAGTCACGGGGTAGGGGCGCTCTTGCTCGGCTATCACGAGAACGGCGAATTGATCTACGCAGGGCGTACGGGCACGGGCTTTACCCAGAAGATACATCGAGATCTCCGGGACCGCCTCGACAAGCTACGTGCATCAAAGCCGGCATTTGCAAAGCTGCCGGCGGAAGCGCGCAAAGGGGCGGTCTGGGTGAAACCGGAGTTGGTTGCCCAGGTGGCGTTCTCCACGTGGACGACGGATAACCTGGTACGCCAGGCGGCGTTCAAGGGATTGCGCGAGGATAAGCCAGCCAAAAGCGTGGTTCGCGAAAAGCAGGAAGCCGGATCGGGCCGGATCGCGGCGGAATCCATAGCGCATGAAGGTCCTGAAAAGAAGAAGACGAACAGGACAGCGACTCTGCCCGAGAAACTGCCGATCAAGCTGACGCACCCCGACAAAGTGCTGGATAGCGAGAGCGGAGCCACAAAGGCGATGCTAGCGCGGTATTACATGGAAATCGCCGAGAACATGCTGCCGCACATCAACGACCGGCCGTTGACGCTGGTGCGCTGCCCGGACGGCATTGGCAAGGGAAATTTCTACCAGAAGCACCTGAATCAGATGCTCGGTGATGGGTTTAAGAGCATCACAGTGGTTGATCGCAAAACCGGTGCGCAGGAACCCTACATCACCTTGGCGAATATCAATGGGATCGTGCAGTTTGCCCAGATTGCCGTACTCGAAATCCACCCCTGGGGATCGCGCAACGAAACCATGGAGCAGCCCGATCGCCTGATCATTGACCTCGATCCGGACTCCGCCATCGATTGGAAGACCCTGGCAGCGAGCGCGAAAGAGGTACGCAAAAGGTTGAAGAAGTTGGGCCTGACCAGCTTCGTGAAGACCACGGGCGGCAAGGGTCTTCATGTCGTGGTGCCCATGCGCCCGCAGCACGCCTGGTCGGAAGTAAAGCAGTTCGCACACGATTTTGTGCTCGGAATGGAGAGGGATGCCCCTAGATTGTTCCTGACCAAGATGAGCAAGGCGGCGCGGGTGGGAAAGATCTTTCTGGACTACCTGCGCAATGATCGCGGGTCCACGGCGGTCGCGCCGTACTCTCCACGGGCGCGCGTGGGTTTACCGGTGGCCATGCCGCTGCGCTGGAGCGAACTCGACGGGAAGGAATTGCCACGATTTCAGGTTTCCGACATCCAAGTATGGAGAAAGCGTCTGAGCCGCGACCCCTGGGAAGAGATGCTGGAGACCGATCAGGAACTTTCGATTTCCTGAATACCCGGTAAAACCTGCCCTATCTGTCTGCACCTGAACACCAACAAGCAGGTGCACCGAATCAAAACTGCACAGGTGAATCTTGCGACGAATCCCCCTCTCAACCTATCGGCTGCAGATGAACGCGCAGTTTACGTTTGACGATGCGGCCGCCATCGCCGGATACCTGAAGGACCTTGGCATCTCGCACGTGTACTGTTCGCCATATTTGCAGGCGGCCCCGGGCAGCATGCACGGATACGACGTGGTGGACCATCAGAAGGTCAATGAGGAACTGGGAGGCGAAGCGGCGCATCAGAGGTTCTGCGACAGGTTGAGCGAATTGAAACTGGGGCAAGTCCTCGACATCGTGCCCAACCACATGGCCATCACCCCGCAGAACCGGTACTGGTGGGATGTTCTCGAGAATGGCCCTTCGAGCCGATACGCGACATGGTTCGACATTGACTGGCAGTCCGCTGAGGTCAGGCTGCAGAATAAGGTGCTGATCCCAGTGTTGGGCGATCAATACGGGAAAATTCTCGCGACCGGGCAGATCCGGATTGAGCGCGCGGGCATGGAATTTCGCGTCCGCTATGTTGACCATCTATTTCCGCTATCCCCCCATTCCCTGGCCGCGATCCTGCGGAGCGCAAGCCGCTTCCTTCAGGATGATGGGCTGGGGTTTATTGCCGATAGTCTTGCGCGGCTTCCCTCCCCGGACGCGACCGATCCCATCCTCATCCAGGAGCGGCACCGGGACAAGGACGTTATTTACGCCCTGCTGAGCAGAAGCTGCGAGGAACGCAGCGATGTGTGCGAAGCGATCGGCAAGGCGATCGAAGGCGTGAACGGTGATATCGACGCGTTGGACGACCTGCTGAACCAGCAAAACTATAGGCTTGCCTACTGGCGCACCGCAGACCAGGAACTGGGCTACCGCCGATTCTTCGACGTGAATACGCTCATCGGCTTGCGCATGGAGCGCCAACACGTGTTCGACGCCACGCACGGGCGCATTTGTGAATGGATCGACCGCGGGGTGCTCGACGGAATCCGCGTGGATCACCCGGATGGCCTCCGCGATCCGCAACAATACTTTGACCGGCTGCGGTCCCGGGCAAAGGACGCATGGATCATCGGCGAAAAGATCCTGGAGCCTGGTGAATTTCTTCGCCAGAGCTGGCCCATCGATGGAACCACGGGTTACGACTTCCTGAATGTTTGCAACAACCTCCTGGTCTCCGGCGAGGGCCTGCGGGAGTTCAGCGCTATCTATCGCGAGTTCACCGGCAGGGCCGAGAAGTTCGAGGAGATGGCGCACGAGAAGAAGCTGAATGTGGAGCAGGAGGCCCTGGGAAGCGACGTCAACCGGCTGGCGAACCTGTTTGTGCAGATCTGCGAAGGAAATCGCGACCGGCGCGATTACACGCGTGCCGAGATCCGTCGCGCTATTCGCGAGGTGGCCGCCTGTTTCTCCATCTATCGAACCTACGTGGTTGCGGAACGAAACGAACTCACCGACGACGACCGCCACGAGATCGAAATGGCGGTTGCGCGAGCCAAGCAGTACCGCACGGATATAGACCCAGGGCTGTTTGATTTCATCGCCGATGTGCTGACGCTTCGCTATCGGGGAGCTCTGGAGAGCGAATTCCTGCTGCGCTTCCAACAGTTCACATCACCCGTGATGGCAAAGGGAGTCGAAGATACCGTCTTCTACGGCTTCAATCGCATGATCGGATTGAATGAGGTCGGGGGAGCGCCGGCAACGGACGGCTCGACCGCGGACGAGTTCCACTCCTATTGCAGCAGAATGCAGGCGACCTTTCCCTACACCATGACGACGCTCTCCACGCACGACACAAAGCGTTGCGACGATGTACGCGCCAGGCTCGCCGCCCTGACAGAGTTGCCGGGCCGATGGAAGAGCGCTCTCTACA
Source organism: Acidobacteria bacterium AB60 (assembly GCA_008682415.1). Lineage (GTDB taxonomy): Bacteria > Acidobacteriota > Terriglobia > Terriglobales > Acidobacteriaceae > Telmatobacter. The sequence goes on from VANK01000004.1 coordinate 477,650, forward strand.
GATGGTCGCGTATGAACGCGCGCCACAAAACTAATAAGCTGCCTGACAAGAACACGGAGTACTTCCTCTACCAGACTCTGATCGGTGCGTGGCCCATCACCGAGCAGCGATTGCTGACGTACATGGAGAAGGCCGTGCGCGAGGCAAAGGAACAGACGAGTTGGACCCAGCAGAACAAAGAGTTCGAGGATGCGCTTCGTCTGTTTATCCAGCAGATTCTCAAGTCGCCGGAGTTCATTCCGGATCTGGAAGCGATGGTGAGCCGCGTCAACCAGGCAGGCAGAATCAACAGCCTGGCTCAGTCTCTGATTCGCTATACCGCGCCGGGCGTCCCCGACACCTACCAGGGCAGCGAACTGTGGGACTATCGCCTGGTCGATCCCGACAATCGCAGCCCCGTCGACTATGAGCTGCGCCAGCGACTTTTGAACGAATTGAAGCGAGGCCTCTCGCCGGAAGAAATTATGAAACGGGCCGACAGCGGCTTGCCCAAACTTTGGGTTGCATTCCGGTCGCTGACCTTGCGACACGATCATCCAACATGCTTCGGCACAGACGCAGGCTATGAACCGCTGCTGGGAAATGGGTCCAAGGCGTCTCACGTGGTCGGATACCTGCGAGGCGGCCGCGTGGGAGTTGTCGTTCCCCGGTGGAACATCACGCGCAGCGAGAGCTGGGCGGGAACAACCATCGATCTTCCCCGGGGCACCTGGCGCAACGTGCTCACGGAAGACACCGTCGAGGGCGGCCGCATCCGAGTGCAGGCACTCCTCCTCCGTTTCCCGGTGGCTTTGCTCGAGAAGATATCGGAGTAATCAATGCATCGATTTGTTGTGTGGGCCCCGCTTGCCAAAAAAATGGCAGTGCAGGTTGCAGATTCGCGCTATGCCATGACCGGCCCGGACGACCACGGCTGGTGGCGCGTGGACGTGGACTCAGCGGCGCCGGGGATGGACTACGGATTCGTCATTGACGACGACGACAGGGCATATCCCGATCCGTGTTCGCTCTGGCAACCAAACGGCGTGCACGCCCTGTCCCGCGTCTACGACCAGGGCGCATTCTCCTGGGCGGATGCGGGGTTCCGCGCGGTGCCGCTCTCCAGTGCGATCGTCTACGAACTCCACATTGGGACCTTCACCCCGGACGGAACCCTGGATGCAGCGATTGAGAAGCTCGATGAGCTCAAGGATCTCGGCGTTACCCACCTCGAACTGATGCCCGTGTCAGCCTTCGAAGGGCAGCACGGGTGGGGATATGACGGCGTGGCCCTGTACGCAGTGCACGAGCCTTATGGAGGTCCTGACGCGCTCAAGCGCTTTGTCAACGCGGCGCACGCCAAGGGCATCGCCGTGCTGCTCGACGTGGTCTACAACCACTTTGGCCCCTCCGGCAACTACACCGGCAAGTTCGGACCCTATATCACGGATCTGCACCATACCCCGTGGGGTGGAGCGGTGAACCTGGAAGCCGAGTGGGCCAGCGAGGTGCGCCGTTTCTTCTGCGACAATGCCCTCACCTGGATGCGTGACTTCCACATGGATGGTCTGCGGCTCGACGCAGTGCATGCCTATATCGACCGCTCGGCGGTTCACTTCCTGGAACAACTGGCCGCCGAGACGAAGGCGCTGGAAGCGCAGTTGGCGCGTCCCCTCGTGCTGATCGCGGAGAGTGATCTCAATGACCCGCGCATCGTCACTTCCCGGGAGGCGGGAGGCTTCGGGATCGACGCGCAATGGAGTGACGACTTCCATCACGCGCTCTTCGCCGCTCTGTCGCCGGAGCCGCCGGGCGGCTACTATGCAGACTTCGGCAGCGTGGGCCAGGTTGCCAAAGCCCTGGAAGAGACATTCGTCTATGACGGCATTTACTCCGCGTACCGGCGCCGCATCCACGGCAAGCCTGCATCCCATCTGAATCAGTTGCGCTTTCTGGGATTCATCCAAAACCACGATCAGGTCGGCAATCGGGCTGTCGGAGACCGGCTGCATCAGTCAGTGGGCTTCAATCGCGCCAAGGTTGCCGCGGCTCTCGTGCTCACAGCCCCCTTCGTCCCCATGATCTTCCAGGGAGAAGAGTGGGCCGCCTCCTCGCCCTTTCAATACTTCGCCGATCACCAGGACGAAGAACTCGCGCGCCTGGTATCCATCGGACGCAAAAAGGAGTTTGCCGCCTTCGGCTGGCCGCCAGAACAGATTCCCGACCCGGAAAAGAAAGAGGCTTTCGAAAGGTCGCGCCTCGATTGGGATGAGAGATCTCAGGGGGAACACGCGGAGATGCTCGACTGGTATCGGCAGCTCATCGCGCTCCGCAGGACGACGCCAGAGTTAAATGTGAGTGAGCCGGGCACAACGCTGGCTGATTGCGACGAAGACCTCCGATGGCTCAGGGTGCAGAGAAGCGGTATCCAGGTCCTCTGCAATCTCGGAGGAAGCCCCCATTCCTTTGCGGTCCGCCCTGGCACCCAGGTCCTCGCCCAATCTCACCCAGGGATCGAGCGGAGCGGGAATCAACTGATCTTGCCGGCGGACTCCGTCGCCATCGTCCGGGCGGCCTGAAACCATTCCGTCAACCAGTAAACCGATAAACCCTTTTCCCTCAGCTATTTTTGGGGCGTTTTCAAATCTGGTACTGGGCCACAGCAACTGCACGGGGATACAACTTCGGTAACCGGCACGCATCCTACTAGTCAGAGATACGAACCACGGTACGCGGTTCAGGACCTCGCATTCTATCTATTTTCGAGGGCGTAGCGCCTGCACTGAGGTTTTTACCGATGAAGGGATGCATCAATATCGCAGACTTCCGCTGCCGCGCAGTTTCACGGACAGGCTCATCCAAGCGCACTTCTCGCCGGCTTCACGGTTTCGAAATCGTCCCCCCCACCATCGACCGGGAACGGCATTTGGAGATCATCCAGGAAGCCATCGTGCAGGAAGACCCGCTCGTCTATGACATCGGCATCGCCCGCGATGCGCAGCGGTTGAGGCACCGCGCAGTGTTCCGGCCCATCAGTATTCAGCGCAAGGCGAACGTCCTGCGGTTCCGGCGAGAGGCGCCAGTCCCTATACGAATGGGCAGAGAGGAACGCCGGGCAATGGAGTTCTGGTCCCGTGTTCCGGACGGCCCCTACGATCTTCCCCCCGCGGCGTAAATAAACACTTCCAAACCGGCTGCGCGGCGCTCCTCCGCGCAGCATTGCTATTTGCGCAGGAATTTCTTGGCATTGCGCAGGTCTTGAACGAGTTCCGCCGCCTGCCGGTGACGGTCTTCATCCCGGGGTGCGCGCAAAATCGAAGCAGGATGCGCGGTCGCCAGTACCGGAGGCCACCCCTCCGCCCTCATCACCTCCCCATGCGATTGAGTCACCCGAAACTGCGCTCCAAGGATCGCTTGCGCCGCGGTCGCCCCCAAGGCCACCAGTAGTTCCGGCTCTATCATCTCGATTTCCGCCTGGAGCCAGGGACGACAGGCAAAGATCTCGCCCGCGGAAGGCTTCTTGTGCAGGCGCACCTTACCGCGCGGTTCCCACTTGAAGTGCTTGACGGTGTTGGTGACGTACACCTCGCGGCGATCAATGCCCGCCTCCTCAAGGCATTGATCCAGAAGCCTGCCCGCTGGACCGACAAAGGGCACGCCCTCCCGGTCTTCACGGTCTCCCGGCTGCTCTCCCACCATCATCAGCCTGGGCTTCTTCGCGGAAGAGCCGGTCTGCCCGAAGACGGCCTGCGTCGCATTACGGTAAAGATCGCAACCGCGGCACCCCTGCACCGCTTCAGCAAGAACCGCCAGCGAGCGCGTAGGCGGCACGAACTCCGCTGCTCCGGGGACCTTCGAGGACTGCCGCGATGCCATCGATGCTGAGATGCCATCGACGTTCGAGCTGGATGCCGGGGACGGCTCCTCAAGCCACTCGCGTCAAGTGAATCCCGCGGCTGCGCAGGGAGTTGGCGGCACGAAGGGCCCCCTGCAGCTTCTGATCAACAAGACGACGGATCTCCTGCAACGTGATCTCATCCTCTTCCCCAATGAGCACGGATTCCGCGGCGCATTTCAGTTCCAACCAATCGTGCCAGTCACCCACGGTGTCTTTGACCCGAGCATAGGCGTCGAGGCGACTCGCGCCCTGGCTGGGAGCAAGCTGCAGCATATAACGCAACTCTTTGACCCCCTTGCGGAAGTCGTGCAGATTCTCCTGGTTCAGACGAGGCCAGTGGTCCAGCTTCTCGGCAAGAATCTGGAGTGGCGCCGAGCTGGCCTCCATGGCATGACTTGGCAACTCCATCTTCTCCCATGCGCGTCGCAAGCCCTTCAGCAAAGACCGTGCTTCTGCGCGACGGTGTTTCACCTTGCGATGGATTCGAGCGGCATCGGCCTCCCTCATACGGGCGAGGTGCTCGATCAACCGCACCACGCCGTCGCTCTTCCCCGTGAGGCTCGTAGCCTTGGCGATCAGAACGTCCATATCCCGCACTCGACCCGCAGCACGTCGTATTGGCTTCAAGACCTTGAGAATACGGCAGCCGTCCACCCTGGCCATCCCCTTACCGCTCTCCGGAGAGACGGCATGGAGAATGGCTTCAAGCTTCCGGATCTGTGTGCGGACTTGATGGACAGCTTCCGGCGCAGGACGGGACGGCAAATCTCGAAGCAGCTTCCGCAGCGTCCGCGGCGGCTTCCCCGCCCTTCTCAGGTCGATATTCATTTCCATCGCTTTGAGGACTGCCCTCGCGGAGGAGTTGTCGCCATCGTCCAAACCATTTCACTCCTCCGGACCAGGCGGGTCAAAGGGCGCGCGACGCACGACTCAAACGCCTGAGCAGCGTTCGTGTGGCGCTATCCCGTGGCCCGCTAGGGTGACATCGTAAATCGAAGGACATAGCCCGGCCGCTTCCCTCGAAGAAAAAAGTCTCCTTGAGTGCGATCAAAGATTCTCCTTGACAGGGCAAAGCAGGGCGATGGTAGTTTTGTTCGGAGTTTGAACTAATGGGCTGAAAGAGCCCTGAGTTCGGGTAGACTTCGGAGGCCGCAGATGAAGCAAGGGACGCTCAGGAATTCCCTCCTGAGCCTTTTCACAGGAATCGTGCTGGCACTCGTATGCCAGTTTTCCTCGGCACAGGCGGTGAATGGCACCGTCCTTGGCACCGTCACGGACGCCAGCGGCGCGGCGGTTCCAAACGCCAAGGTGACTGCCACAGAAACCTCCACCTCCACCAGTCACCAGACGGTGACTAACGAGAGCGGCAATTACACCTTTCCTGATCTGCCGCCAGGCAATTACAGCGTCACGATCGAAGCGACTGGCTTCAAAAAGGCAACCCAGGAAAAGATTGCTCTGGTCAGCAACTCCACCACCCGCGTCGATCTCGCTCTCCAGCCGGGCAATGTGTCAGAGACGGTTCTGGTGACCGAGGCGCCTCCCCTGCTGCAGACCGACCGCGCCGATATCAGCACCAAGATTGAGACCCAGGAAGTAGTCGACATGCCCCTGGGCACAAATCGCAACTTCCAGACGTTGATCAACCTCGTTCCTGGTGCGGCCCCCGCAACCTTCCAGCACTCCCAGTTCTTCAATGCCGCCAGTTCCCTGCAGACTGAAGTCAACGGCCTGCCGCGCCAAGGCAATCTCTATCAGATTGAAGGCATCGACGACGACGAGCGCACCGGGCTGCTGCAGATCATCATTCCGCCCGCGGAAGCCATCGCAGGCGTCGATATCTCCACCAACAACTTCGAGGCGGAGCTCGGACGCGCAACCGGCGCCGTCACAAACGTCACCCTGAAATCCGGAACCAACAACTTCCACGGCTCGGTCTTCGAGTTCATCCAGAACAACGACCTCAACGCCCGCTCGTACTTCGGGGGCAAGCTTGGCCATCTCTCGTACAACTACTTCGGCGGCTCGGTGGGCGGTCCGATCGTCAAAAACAAGCTGTTCATCTTCGGCGACTATCTGCGCACTGTCGACCACGAATCAGTGTCGAGTACCTTTACGATTCCGGATTCCCGCTACATCACCAACGCCGGTGCGACGACCGGCTGCTCCGATCCGGCGGGATGCATCGATCTGAGCGGTGCCTTTTCCACGAACGCGAAGGGACAGAAGACGGGCCAGATCTATGACCCCGCCACCGGCGACGGGAAGGCAACGCACCGCGCCGCCTTCACCAACAATCAGCTGCCCTTCAGCCGCGTGAACCCTGTCTCGCTCACGGCCCTCCAGCAGCTCAACATCGCCGCTGCCAAATACGGCACCATCATCAGCAAGCCGCTCAACAATCCCTCAAACAACTACACGACCAACCTGCCGTTCACCAAGACCACCGACAGCTTCGACATCAAGTCGGATTATTCGCTTACCGACAAGGACCACTTCAGCGTTCGCTACAGCTATCAAAAGGCCGTGACCTTCCAGGCTGCGGCATTCGGATCGTTCCTGGGCGGCCCGCAGGGCGGCGGATTTGAAGGAACCGGCACCCAGAAGTCCTACAGCGCCGGGGTCAACTACGACCACGTCTTCTCGCCCACATTCCTGACCGAGGCGCGCATCGGCGTGGCCCACTTGGGAAACAGCGCCACCCCGATCGATTACGGCACAACCGATGCCTCCACGCTGGGCGTCCCGGGCGTGAACATCTCCGGCCAGCCATTTACCAGTGGACAGGTCGCCATCACCATTAACGGCGGGTTCTCCAATCCGATCATCGGGTACTCCGCCTCGGTTCCCTGGATCCGCGCCGAATCCAACATCGACTTTGTCAACAACTGGACCAAGATTCACGGCAATCACACCATCAAGTGGGGCGCTGACGTACGGCGCGTACACGATGACCTGCTGCAGGATCAAACCTTCAGCCCGCGCGGCGCCTACACCTTCAACGATTCACAAACCTCTGACGCCGCTTCACCGGGTACCACTGTCGCCAACTACATCGCGAGCTTCCTGCTCGATCAGCCCAGCCAGGTGGGACGCGATCTGAACACCTTCTTCCCCCGTTATCGCCAGTGGTGGGTCTTTGCCTTCGCCAGCGACAAGTGGCAGGCTACCTCCAAGCTCACGCTCGACCTGGGCCTCCGCTGGGACTTCTACCCGCCTGCCACCCCTGTGGTCAAAGGCGGCTTCTCCAACTACGATCCCACCACCAACAACCTCGTGCTCGCGGGCCTGGGCGGCAATCCTTCCAACCTGGGCATGGAAACTCAATACCGCTACTTTGCCCCTCGCACCGGCTTCGCCTATCGCGTCCATACCGATACCGTGGTGCGCGGAGGATTCGGCGTCAGCTACACGCCTTTCCCCGACAACACCTACGCGTATAACTATCCCATCCGCGCCAACAACAGCTATCAGCCCACCGGCAGTTCCAGCTTCACGCCCGCGGTGCTCGCCGATGGAACCACCGTGGCGACATTCCAGGCAGGTTTCCCCGCGCCGGTCCCCATTGCCATTCCCGCCAGCGGCATCATTCCGGCAAACACTTCGTTCCTCAAGAGCCAGGTATATACGTACATTCCCAAGAACTACAAGAATCCCTACGCAACCTCGTGGAACCTGGTGGTGCAGCAGTCCTTGCCTCACGAGATGTCGTTTCAGATTGGCTACGTGGCGAACCATGGCACCGATATCTCCGGTGGGCAGGATATTAACCTTCCGAGTACTTACGGCGGCGGCAACGCATCCAAGCCGGAAGCTATAGCGTTCGGCCGTACAGCCTCGACCAATCAGTTCTTCCTGGGATTCTCATCGAACTATGAGTCGCTGCAGACATCGATGGAGAAGCGCTTTTCACAGGGTCTCTCGTTCAAGTCCGCCTTCACTTGGGGCAAGGGCCTTGGCTACATCCAGGGAGACGATGGCGGCCTGATGTTCTTCATCAACTGGCGCCGCAACTATGCACCCGTGGATTGGGATCGCAAGCTGAATTACGAGCAGAGCTTCACCTACGAACTCCCCTTCGGGCATGGACACAAGATCCTCAACTCCGGTCTGGGAGATGCCGCACTCGGCGGCTGGAAGATCTCGGGCATCATCTCCGCAGTCTCCGGCTTGCCCTTCACCGTCACCGCCAGCGGCAGCACTCTCAACACCCCGGGAACCACGCAAACCGCGAACATCAATGGAGGACTCCGAAAGCTTGGCGGAATCGGAGCAGCCCATCCCTGGTTCGACCCAAAGTCCTTCTCCCAGCCAACCGGGTGCACCGCTAGCCCCTGCACCAATCCCGGGCTGGGAAACACCGGCAGAAACCAGTTCCGAGGCCCCGGATACATCCAGGACAACTTCTCGGTGTTCAAGAGATTTACGCTCTATCGCGAGACCGGCCTGGAGATCCGCGTGGACGCATTCCAGCTGAGCAATACTCCGCAGTTCGCAAACCCCAACTCCAGCACCACCTCTGCTTCGCTCGGAACCATCACCGGAACGCTCGGCAGCGGTCAGGGCAGTGTCAACGGTGTCGGCGGGGGCCGCACGCTGCAAGGCTCCGCTCGCTTCTCATTCTGAACCAAATCCCGGGCCGATCACACTGAGGTACTTGTCGGCCCGGGCCTGCGTCTTCTCGGAGGCCCGCTCGCGTCCTATAAATTAGGCCCTCCTGAGGCTAAAGGCATCATTCACTCCGGCCAGTTCGCAGTGCCGGATACCCCATCCATTCACCCCGAGTTCCATGATCGAAACACTCACCGTGAAGATTCACAAACCCCGGACCGGCATCGCAATCATTTGAACCGGCCACGGGCTCCTCATATGGAGACTCCCTTGATCACACGACGGACCTTTCTGAACGACGTTGCGCTCGGTAGCGCCGGGCTGGCGATTGCCTCCTCCGCGAAGAGCTATGGGCAGATACTCGGCGCCAATGATCGCCTCAACTTTGCGGTCATCGGCCTGCACAGCCGCGCCTACGCGCATCTCTCCTCTCTCAAGGCGAACAAGGCAGAAGCCCGTATCACTCACGTGTGCGACGTCGACACGAACACGCTCAAGAAGTTCGCCGGCGAAACCGAACAGGAGATGGGCGAAGCACCCAAGCAGGAGCAGGACTTCCGCAATGTACTCTCCGTCAAAGACGTCGATGCCATCACCATCGCCACGCCTGACCACTGGCACACGCCCATGGCCATCCTCGGATTGCAGGCCGGCAAGCACGTCTACGTCGAGAAGCCCTGCAGCCACAATCCCGGAGAAGGCGTCCTGCTGCTCGAAGCCGTGAAGAAGTACGGCAAGAAAGTGCAGATGGGCACCCAGCAGCGCTCATCCCCCCACACCATCGAGATCGTCGACAAGATCCACAACGGCCTCATCGGGCGAGCCTATTACGCCAAGTGCTGGTACTCCAACGTGCGCAAGTCCATCGGCGTAGGCAAGCCCGCCGCGGTTCCGCCGCAACTCGACTGGAACCTCTGGCAGGGGCCTGCGCCTCGCCAGGAATACAAGGACAATGTGCAGCCCTATAACTGGCATTGGTTCCGCGTGTGGGGCACCGGCGAGACCCTCAACAACGGCACCCACGAGGTCGACGTCTGCCGCTGGGCCCTGGGTGTCGACTACCCCACCTACGTGAGCGCGTCGGGCGGCCGCTATCACTTCAGCGGCGATGACTGGCAGTTCTATGACACCCTCAATACCGACTTCCGCTATGCCGACAAGATGCTCAGCTGGGAATGCAAGTGCTGCCAGGGCATGAAATTCTACGGCCGCGACCGCGGATCCACCATCATGGGCACCACCGGCACCGTGCTCGTCGATCGCGACGGCTACGAGATCTATGACCTCAAAGGCAAGAAGACCGACGAGGTCCGCGCGCAGAAAGACCAAACCTCGTCCTCTGATCTCACCGGTCGCGATTCGATGACCGACCGCCACTTCGCCAACTTCATCGCGGCCATCAAAAAGGGCGAGAAGCTGAACGCGCCCATCGAGATCGGAAATGTCGCGGTGACCATGCTGCAGCTCTCCAACATCGCGTGGGAAACCAACCGCATTCTCACCCTCGAGCCGGCAGACGGCAAGATCCTTCACGATCCGGAAGCCATGAAGGGCTGGAATCGCACCTATGAGAAAGGCTGGGAGCCCCGCGTCTAGCGCGGCTCCCGGCTGCAGTCCCCCTTGCTCATCTGCTCGGCTCGGGGCACGGAGGTCTTACCTTCTATGATTCCGCCGTCGCGGCTCGCGCTTGAGGCCAGGCAGGGAGCCTCTAATCGCACACCGCGCCAAATCAACCGCAGTCTCGTCCTCAATCAGATCCGCACGCGCCAGCCCATCTCGCGTGCGGATCTGGCGCGCACCTCCGGCCTGCAGCGCAGCACCATCTCGACCATCGTGGAAGGCCTCCTCGCCGAAGGCTGGGTCGTCGAATCAGCTACCGGCGTGAGCGCCCGCGGCAGAAAGCCCACCCACCTCGTCGTCAGCACCAGAAAAGTAGTCGTCGCCGTCGACATCCACCCCGCACGCACCACCGTTGCCCTGGCCGACATGTCCGGCAACATCTCTTCTCTTCGTCACCTCGACCTTCCCTCCGCCCCCAGGCGCGTAATCGCTGAGATCATCGCAGCCATTCGCAAAGTCATTGCCGACAACCCCGGACACTCGTTCCAGGGCATCGGCATCAATCTGCCCGGGCGATTCAACCGCAAGCTCGAGCGAGCCGTCTTCGCCCCCAACGTCGACTGGCCCATTGCCCAGATCAAGTCCCAGGTGGAACAGGCATTGGGCCTCGCCGTCGTCGTCGAGAACGTTGCCAACGCATGCGCCCTCTCTGAGGTCTGGTTCGGCTATAGCGACGCCAGCCGCGACATCGTGGTCATCAACGTCAGCGAAGGCATCGGGACCGGCATCTTTGCGAACGGAAGACTCCTCCGCGGCAACGGCGAAGGCGCCGGCGAGTTTGGACACGTACAGGTCGACCCGAACGGCCGTCCATGCGGTTGTGGTTCTCGGGGATGCTGGGAAACCGTAGCCTCCAACTGTTCGGCCCTGCGCTACTATCAGGAAGCTTCCAAACGTCCTCTCGCCTCCTTCGATGATCTGGTCAACCTTGCCGACGATCGTGATGCGCACGCGCTGGCCGCGGTGGAACGAATGTGCCGGGAGTTGGGCCGGGGTATGCACATGATCGTCTCCGCGCTCGCCCCCGCGGAAATCGTCGTGGTCGGCGAAATCACCCGGCTATGGCCGCTCGCCTCCGGCCTCATCGAAGCGGAGATGCGCCGCTTCCCTCTGATCAGTGTTCCCGCACTGCGCATGCCCACCGACCCCGATACGGCACGCCTCCGCAGTGCCGTCGCCCTGGTCATGACTGAAGAAGGAATCGCTGCCGAGCGCGCGGCGGCCCGCCCGGCTCGATAATCGCTCTCAGGGAGCGAGCAGTTGAATCACGCAGTCTATTCGTGCCGCAGCGCGCGCATCGGACTGATGTGCGCCGCCCGCCAGGCAGGCGCGCAACTGGCCCCCATCGCCACCACGCTCAATAAAGCGGCCGCGATGAAGAACGTGTACGGATCCCAGGGCTTCAATCCATAGAGCATGCTGCCGATCAGGCGCCCCATGCCCAGGGCCGCACCTGCTCCCGCGGCAACGCCGATCCCCGTAAGCCACGACGCTTCCCCCAGGATCATCCGTAACACCAGCCCAGGCTGTGCGCCCAGTGCCATGCGGATCCCAATCTCGTTCGTCCGTCGTGACACCGCGTACGCCATCAATCCGTACATTCCAATCGATGCCAGTACCAGCGCCAGAATGCCGAACGAAGCCGTCAAATCCGCGAAGATACGCTCGTGCTGCATCTTGGCTCCGATCTGCTCATTCTGCGTGCGCACGTCCAGAACGGGGACGCTCCCGTCGATCTCTGCCACGATTTTGCGCAATGAAGGCTCGATGGCCGCCGTTTCCATCCGCGTCGATACGGCAAACGTCACGCCGGCGACTCCCTTCTGCGCCTCCCAGTAGGGCAGATAGTAGGTCGGCTCCGGCGGCTTGCGAACGCTGTCGTACTTGGCATCCCCGCAGACCCCCACAATCAACGGCTTCAAAGGATGATCGCTCGGGCCGGTCTCGAAGGTCTTCGCAATCGGATTCTGATGGGGAAAGAACTTCCGCGCAAGGCTCTCATTGATCACGGCCACCTTGCCGGATGCCTCCGTGTCTGTGTCATCAAACCCCCGCCCTGCCACAATCGGGATGCCGTAGGTCGAAAAGAAGGTTCTTCCCGTGTAGTTGGAAAGAGCGCTCCGATTTCCCTGTCTCTTGCGCTGTTCTCCTTCGGGAATAAAGGTATGCATGCTGACGCTCCCGGAGATCAGCGGAATATCCGTAAGGGTGACAGCTCGTACTCCAGGCACTGCGGCGAGCCTCGCCTCGATCCGCGCATAAAGCGGATTGGCCGCCACTCCCGGATAGCGAGTCTGCGGCGGTTCCACGCCGAACAGAATCAAATGATCCGGATTGAATCCCAGCCTTTCATGGGAGAGCCGCGAGAGCGTTTGAACGAATAGCCCCGCCCCCACAACGAGCAGCATCGACAATGCCACCTGCACCACCACCAGCGACTTCCCCGCCAGGCCGCGCCGCCGCGGAGAGAAGGTTCGGGAAGCGTCCTTCATCCCCGTCCCAACCTCAATCCGCGCTGACTCCCACGCCGGGGCAAGGCCGAACACCACGCCCGTCGCAATCGAGATAGCCACCGAGAACGTGAGAACCCGCCAGTCGAAGCGCGCGGAAAAGGCAGGAGGCGTCCAGGAACTTGATAGCAGATGGGGAACAGCGTTGCGGACGGTATAAGCCAGCAGCACACCTGCTCCGCCTCCCAGCATCGACAACATCAGGCTCTCTGTCATCATCTGGCAAAGAACGCGACCGCGGCTGGCCCCCAATGCCACGCGTACGCTCGCCTCGCGTGCGCGCGCCCCCGCTCGCGCCAGCAAAAGATTGGCGAGATTGGCGCATGCCAGGAGCAATACGAATCCCGCAAGTCCCATCAGTACATACATCGGCTGGGTCAGAGAGGCCGAGGGGTTCTGCCCGCGGCTCCCATCCAGCAACAGCAGCCGCGGCGCCGGCTTCGCTGCATTCGCCGGCATCGTAGTGCGCACCGCGGCGTTCAACGCCGCATTCAATGCCGCCTCCGCCGACTGGTCAGAGGTACCAGGCCTCACCCGCCCCATGACCATGACCCACCAGAGATCCGTGTTGGTCAGCAGCGAGGGCCCGCCAGAGGGCCTCTCGGCCTCAGGCGCCACCACCGGCTGCATGCTGAAGGGCAGAAAAATGTCGGGAACGCTCTGCGCCGAATAAGCACCCGTAAAACCCGCCGGCGCCACGCCCACAATCGTCAGCGGAATCGTGTTGACTCGGATCGTCCTGCCCACGACATTCGGAGCGCTCGCGAAACGGCTCCTCCAGAAGTTGTCACTGATCACCGCCACCGGGCCGCTTCCCGGCGCGGCATCATCGGAATCCTCAATCCCGCGGCCTGCCTGTGTCCGGACGCCCAGCCCGCGGAAATAGTTTCCCGAAACCATCTCCACCTGCACGGCCTCGGATTGCCCTTCGAGACTAAAGGTCTGCCGGCCCAGGCGCTTGAAAGCGAACAGCTCCTCCATCGCGCGATTCGTGTCTCGCAACTGCTCATAAACCGGGTAGGAGAACGAAGTCGAGCGATGACCTCCCGAGGGATCCGGATCGTGCTCACCCCAAAGATCCTCGATAGCGCCGTCGTCCGGCTGCGTCCACCACAACAGCCGCAGTTGATCCGCGTGCGGCACCACAAGCCGGTCGAACAGCATATGTTGCGCCGCCGTAAAGATCACCGTGTTCACGCCGATCCCCAGCGCAAGCGATCCAATGGCAATCGCGGCAAATCCCGGGCTCCTGGCCAGCATCCGCGCGCCGTACCGCAGATCTCCGCTCAACTGATCCAGAAGCCGAGCACCCCAGGCCGCGCGGATCTCCTCTTTCCTCGCGGCAATACTCCCAATCTCCGCTCGGGCGCGACGCATCGCCTCCTCCCGAGGCACGCCGCTTTGCATGAGATCGTCCGCGTAGCTCTCGATGTGAAATCGCAACTCCTCATCCACGTGCGCGTCCATCTCGCGCCCGCGCGTCAATGCCCTCCACCAGGTCGAGAACCGGCTGCGGGCGCTCATACTTCCTCCGGCGCTGTCCTCAGAATGCCCGCAATCACGTCCGCGAACTGGTTCCACTTCTTTGCTTCCGCATCCAGGCGCCGCCGTCCAGCGGCGGTTAATCGATAGAACCGCGCCCGTCGTTTGTTCTCGCTCTGCCCCCACTCCCCAGCAATCCAGCCCTCGTGCTCAAGCCGGTACAGGGCGGGGTACAGCGATCCCTGCTGGATCTCCAGACGGTTCTGCGAGATCTGCTGAATCCGCAGCAGCACGCCATAACCGTGCAGCGGCCCCAGCGACACAGCCTTCAACACCAGCATGTCCAGCGTTCCCTGAAGCAGATCGAGAGGTGTCTCGTTTGCCATTCCGCTACTCTCCAAGCCTGCCTAGGAGAGTACGCTGGACTCTCCCAGACTGTCAAGGAGAGCAGTCATCGAGCGCCTGCCCTTCCGTCTTGCCCCAACAGAAGTGATTGCAGTCACCTCAGGACGCGCGCTCGCTGCGCCATCCTAAGCTCGCCGGCTTTGCTGCAAATGTCCTCTTCGCGGATCGGAACATGACTCGAGCAGCCAAAATCGCGTACGGCCTCTTCGCCCTCCAGATAGTCTTGATCGCGTGGCTGCATCTGGGCACCTTTCTGCTCACGACGCTGTTCGCCTACCTGGCCTTACAGATCTTCTTCCGGTGCCGCAGCAAAGCCCTCAGCGTGACCCTCTACCTGGGGGCCGTCATCATCGTCGGCGTGGGGCTTTTTTCCTTCGCCGCGCTGGCGTACCGCACGCTTCCGGGGATTGCGGACACGGCCATCCCCGCCATGGCGGAATTCGCGGAAAAGCATGGCCTGGATCTGCCCGTCACCGATTATGGAAGTCTCAAAACCTCCGCTCTTGCCGAAGCCAGGGAAGGACTCGCCACGATCGGCCGATACGCGCGGATCGCCTCCTTGCAAACCGTGCTGCTCATCGCCGGCCTGGTCGTCGCCTTGGGCCTCTTCCTCAATCCTTCATGGACGGCAGGCAATCACGATCCTGCGCGCGGCAGCGGCGGCCTCTACTCTGAAATCACCCGCGAACTGAGCATCCGTTTCGCAAAGCTGTATCGCAGTTTTGCCACCGTCATGGTGGCGCAAATCCGGATCTCCGCCATCAATACCGTCCTGACCGCGGTCTTTCTCATCTGCTGCCGATATCCGTACGCGCCGCTCCTCTTGTGCCTGGTCTTCCTGTGCGGGCTGATTCCAGTCGTTGGCAATCTATGCAGTAATACCGTGATCGTCGGCGTCGGGTTTACCCTCTCTCCCTGGACCGGACTCGTGGCGCTGGTCTTCCTCATCCTGATTCACAAGCTCGAGTACTTTCTGAATAGCAAGATCATCGGCAGGCGGATCGACAGTCCCATGTGGCTGACGCTCATCGGCCTTCTTGCCGGGGAGCGCTTGATGGGTATCTCCGGCATGATCCTCGCGCCTGTCCTCCTGGACTACATCCGGCAGGAACTGTCCGAAAGCAGGGCCCTCCCCCAGCCTGTCGCAACACCCGCTGCCGGCACGCGCACGCAATCTATCGAACTCCCGGACCGCAAGTCGCGCTGAAAGCTCAGCCTACTCCAGCCACAAGGCACTGGTGATGATGCGCGGATAGTAGCGGCTGGCCTTGCCCTCGCCGGAAACGATCTGGTCGCAGCAGGCCCAGTACGAGCTCCCCTCCGTCTGCCACTTCATGTGCGCCGCATCGGCCTTCTGAAACACCTCCGCGATCGCCGGATCCGCATCCAGGTGGAAGACCCGCCGCGTGACATGCATGAAGATGGAGATCTTGCTCATCCACGAATTATTGCTGGTCGACGACAGCTTGATCCCTCCATCGGCAAACAGGTTCCGCCGTTCCGGGTCGAGCAGCAGCCGCCGCGTGTGTTCCCGCAGAACCTCGAACATGCGCCTCTCCGACGGCGAGCCATACACCTCATCCAGCGAGTGGCCCGCCCATCCGGTGTTCACAAAGTAGAGCGGGTACATGCACCCTTCCACGGCCGGCAGGATGCGCGAAGCGTAGCCCGGATTCGCCTTCTCGAAGATCGCCGGCAATACCCCGTCCACCGCCTGATCCGACACCACCGCTGCAACCTTCGCCGCCAGCTCCTCACACCGCTTCTGGCGGCTCCCGTCCCCCAACTCGCGGAACATCAGCTTCAGCGCCCAATAGCTCGCCCAGCTCTTCACGGCGATATACACGTTGTTGCGCGTCTGCGCCAGCGAGTGATCCAGCGAGTCATACGTCGTGATCTCCTGGCCGCCCGCGCAGCGCGTGCTGTCAAACTGCGAAAACCCCACATCGCCGCTGCGGTGAATCATGCTCTCCAGGCACGCCTCCACCACGTGCCTCTGTCCCTTCAGCCAATGCGTATCCCGCGTCTTGGCCACATAACAGCCCGCCGTCAGAACCCAGTTGCAGAGCTGCTCCTGCGTCATGTAGCTGAAGCACCCCGTCAGGTTCGCCAGCTCATAGCTGCTGCGCCCCTGCGGCGAGAAGTTGTTGTGGGCGCCCATGTCGTGGCAGAAACTGATGCCCCCCGGCTTCTTCTCGTACGGCCTCTTCAGCTGCGCCTCGTCCGGCGGAGGCGGCGTCTGCGACGGATCCATCTGCATCGTCTCCGTCGTAGGCGCGAACTCCGACGTATACACCTTCACCTCGTCCTTGTAGCTGTAGTGCCGCACAAAATTGTCCAGCAGATTCCGCACCACCCAGGGGTTGTGCTCCAGCTCCCAGAACACGTGATCCACCGAAAGATCAAGCGTGTTCATCATGCAGTACTCGCCCTCATTCACCACCCAGAACGGCTTCTTGTCCACCTCCAGCAGTTGTGTGCTGCCGTAGTAGCTGTGCGTCGCATGCGCGATCAGAAACTTCTGCTCCGCCGAGAGATGCGCCGCCGCCAGCTTCTCATCCAGTGCCTTTGCCGCGATCACCATCTTGCCGGCATTGTCGAGCGCCGTCCGCAGCACATCCGCCAGTCCCTTGAAGTAGCGCGTGTACAGGTAGCGCCCGTCCATCCCATTCGTCTGGAAGCCCTCCAGATAAGATCCCAGCGCAATCGTGATTCCATACCTCTTCCCCGCCGGCACCTCGAACCCGAACCCCGGGCACGACCCCAGCAGATGAACCGGGTTGTACCGCTTCCGCACTCCATCGCTGGCCGACCACCGCATGAACACGAACGGCCCGGCATCAATCTTCTTGCCCTTCTCCCCCTTCGTATAGTCGAACAACTCCGCCGCGCCGCCCGCCTCGCGCCGGAACGCAAACCCCACCCGGCCCTTGCCAAGATCCGCCTCCAGAATCCTGCTCCCCGGCCGCGCATGGTTCAACGCAAACATCGCCGTCCGTGTGCTTTTGCCCTTGGTGTTATCCAGCTCCAGCCGAGCCACTACCGCGGGCAACAACCCCTCCCGCATACGCCGCCGATTCTCCTTCTCCGGATCGGGAATCGCCCCAAACGGCGAGTACACTGAGAACCGCAGCCCGTCAGCCTCCCACACATCGCTCGCCCAGCCATAACTGCGCGTGAACTCCCCCTCCTGGAACGGAGTCGCATCCGGCTTCACGTTTTGCTCCGCCGGGCCCGCCTGCTCCACCAGGAACGCATCCGCCGACCGGTTCACCGCCGCCGTGTAAAACGGCAGGCACTTCAACGTCCCATCGGAGTAGCGATCCCCATCCTTATATCCAAGGAACACCTCCTGGTCGCCGGGCTGCCCGATCTGCAGCCCTATGCCGCCGCGGGTCCCAAAGTTGCCGCACGTAAAGCTCATGAACGCGCCCATGGGCGAGTGCTGGGCGTTGAAGCTTAGTTGGCCGGAGAGCGGAGCGCTTTTGGTCATCGGGATCTTCCTCAGCAGCGAATTATAGCGACCGGTCCTAGGACGCGGATCGCCCACGGCGCATCACGCCGCCTCCAAGGTTATATAGTCGCCACAGCCGCGAGTAAAGCGATATAGTTGGGTGACGCGAATCACAGCCGGGGAACCGCTATGGCTCGAAAATCGTGAGGGCTGGTGCGCCCATCCCCTCCCGAGCGGCGAGCCTGCGTCGCAGGCTGCGGCACACTCCGGCTGGCTCCGTTCTTAGGTGACAGTTCCGGACTCCGAGGTATTTACTGGGGTACGCACCAGAACAGGCTCGACTCGGTCGCTCTCCTTCCCCGCTGGGTCGCGCCCGTACATTCGTTCGTATTTCTCCGCCCGCGCGGCGGACAGAGAGCAGGCGCTCATGAGCAGCAGCACCTCCGTCACCGGCAGCATCCGCAAGCTCGCATTCTCTGAGAAGTTCGGCTACGGCCTCGGCGACCTCGCCGCCAACTTCGTCTTCCAGGCCCTGATGGCGCTGCAACTGGACTACTACACCAAGACCGTGGGCCTCACCCCGGCCCAGGCCGGCACCATGTTCCTCGTCGTCGGCCTCGCCTCCGCCGTCTTCAACCCGGTCATGGGCGTCATCGCCGACCGCACCCACACGCGCTGGGGTCGATTCCGCCCCTGGCTGCTCTGGACCGCCGTGCCCTTCGGCGTCATCGGCATCCTCACCTTCACCACCCCCAACCTCTCCTCCAGCGCCAAGCTCATCTACGCGTGGGTCACCTATCTGCTGCTGCGCTTGATCTACGCCATGAACAACGTGCCCTACGCCTCCCTCAACGGCGTCATGACCGACGACCCCAACGAGCGCAACAGCATCGCCCAATTCCGCCAGATCTTCGCCAACAGCGCGGGCTTCATCGTCGGCAGCCTGGCCGTTCCCATGGTCGCGTTCCTCGGCCGCGGCAACAACGCCCTCGGCTACCAGCTCACCATGGGCAGCTATCTCGCGCTCTCCATCATCCTGTTCCTCATCGCCTTCGCGGTCACCAAGGAACGCATCCAGCCCGCCGCCACACAGAAGTCTTCCGTCGGCCAGGATCTCTCCGACCTGATGAAGAACGGCCCCTGGATCACCCTCTTCCTCATTACCGTCTTCTACTTCACCGCGCTGCTCATTCGCGGCAACGTGATGCTGCCCTACTTTGAAAGCTGCGCCGGCAACAAGATCCTCTTCAGCTGGTTCAACGGCTTCGGGCTCACCGCCCTGCTCGTGGGCGTCGCCTGCTCCACAGCCCTCACCAAGCGCTTCGGCAAGCGCGCCCTCTTCTTTTGGAGCATGTTCCTCACCGGCATCCTCTGCATGGCGCTGTTCCTGCTCCCGCCCACCGCAACCATTCCCATCATCGCTCTTGAAGTCGTCCGGCAATTTATCTACGGCTGCTCCGGTCCGGTCCTGTGGTCCATGATGGGCGACGTCGCCGACTTCGGCGAGTGGAAGCTCGGCCGCCGCGCCACCGCCACCGTCACCGCCGGAATCGTCTTCGCCCTGTGGGTCGGCGTCGCCCTCGGCGGCGCCATCGCCGGCTGGCTCCTCGCCCTCTATGGATACGATCAGCACCTCACCGTGCAGTCGCCGCACGCCCTGCTGGGTATCCGCCTCATCGCCTCTGTCTACGCCGGCGCATCTTTCCTCGCATCCGCGGTGTGCCTGCTCTTCTACGGCATCAACATGAAACTGAATCTCACCATCTCCCAGGAACTCAGCGAACGGCGCCGCAAACTCTCCATGTAAACAGCGCGGCCTCACACACGCCAACGCGAGGATCTGCGCACGCGGATCCTCGCAAGCACCTCCAACTTGCATCTCCCCATCTCCCGGAGCAAACACCATGCAACGCCGTTCCAGCATCGCACTCCTCGCTGCCCTGGCCTCCTTTGCCCTGCCCCTTCGCCCGCAGGCCCCCGATTCCCCCACCCTCAAAGACACCTTCCGCAACGCCTTCCTGGTCGGCGCAGCCATCAATACCCCGCAGATCACCGGCGCCGACACCCTTGGCGACTCCCTCATCGTCCAGCAGTTCAACTCCATCAGCCCCGAGAACGTCTTGAAGTGGGAGGTCATCCATCCCCGCCCGGACGCCTACGACTTCAGCCTCGCCGACAAGTACGTCGCCTTCGGGCTCGAACACCACATGTTCATCGTGGGACACAACCTCTGCTGGCATTCGCAAACCCCTCCCTGGGTCTTCAAAGACGACAAAGGCAATCCCCTCACCCGCGAGGCTCTCCTCCAGCGCCTCCATGACCACATCAGCACCGTCGTCGGCCGCTACAAGGGCAAGATCGGCAGCTGGGACGTGGTGAACGAAGCCCTCAATGAAGACGGAACCATGCGCCAGTCCCAGTGGCAAAAGATCATTGGCGACGACTACATCGTCAAGGCCTTCCAGTACGCGCACGAGGCCGATCCCAGCGTCCAGCTCACCTATAACGACTACAACCTGGAGAAGCCGGAGAAACGCCGCGGCGCCATCGAGATTGTCAAAAAGATCAAAGCCGCGGGCGTGCCCATCGCCCTCGTCGGCAACCAGGCCCACCTCCACCTCGACAGCCCCTCCCTCCAGGACGAAGACTCCGCCATCACTGAGCTCGCCGCCGCCGGAGTCAAGGTGGCCATCACTGAACTCGATATCGACGTCCTCCCCTCCGCCTGGGGACACACCGCCGACGTCTCCGTCAACGTCCAGCAGGACCCTAAGCTCAATCCCTATCCCAACGGCCTTCCCGCGGACGTCCAGCAGGCCCTCGCCAAGCGCTACGCGGACCTCTTCGCCATCTTCTGGAAACACCGCGACGTCGTCACCCGCGTGACCCTGTGGGGCGTCACCGACCGCAACTCCTGGCTCAACAACTGGCCGGTCCGCGGACGCACCTCCTATCCCCTCCTCTTCGATCGCGACGGCAAGCCCAAGCCCGCCTTCGACGCGGTGTTGAAGGTGGCTTCGAAGTAAGCTGGCCTGTCCCAGCTCCTCGCATACGGTATATCAGTCATTTCTGTCATGACAGAAATGACTGATATACTCGATGCATGGTTCTCTCCGACCCCGCCCGGGAATTCATCCTGCACTGGGGAGAGATGGGCACCCGCTGGGGCGTCAACCGCACCGTCGCCCAGGTGCACGCGCTGCTCTATCTCTCCCCCGAACCGCTCACCGCCGAAGAGATTGCGGAAAACCTTTCCGTTGCCCGCTCCAACGTCAGCACCAGCCTCAAAGAGCTGCAGAACTGGGACCTCGTCCAGACGGACAGCCGCATCGGCGACCGCCGCGACTACTTCCGTACCTCCGCGGACGTGTGGACGCTCTTCCTTACGGTCGTCGAGCAGCGCGTGGAACGCGAGATCCTGCCCACGATGAAGATGCTGGAGCGGTGTGTTGCGGAGGCTCGCGCTGCCCGCCCTGCGCAGCCCGTCGTCGCCTCCCGCATCGCCGCCATGCAGGTGTTCCTCGAGGAACTGCACGCCTGGTACCTGCAGATCAAGAAGCTGCCGCCCGCCACTCTGCATTCGCTCATCAGCATCGGCAGCGGCATCACCCGCTTCCTCCCTCGGCCCCGCCGCCGGAGGCTGGATTGATGCCTGCCACCCTCGTCACCGCTGCCCCCGCCGCCGCAGACCATGCGGCCGGCGACAACGATTTCCAGCGCTACTACGCCGAGGCCGGACCCGACTACGCCGCCTGGAGCCCGCGCTTCAACATGCACTTCGGATACTACCGCCGCGGCATGAATCCCTTCGCGCGCGAAGCCATGCTGGAGGAGATGAACCGCCAGGTGCTCCTCCGCCTCAACGTCGAAACACAGTCGCCCCGCATCCTCGACATGGGCTGCGGGCTCGGTGCCACCCTCCGCAGCATCGCAACAAATCTGCCGGGAGCGCGTCTCCACGGCATTACGCTGGTTCCCTGGCAGGTGGAGCAGGGCAGGCTGCTGAATGCACGCGACAATGCCGCGGGCAACATCGAGCTCGCCCTCGGCGACTACCAGAACACCGGCTATCCTTCCGCGAGCTTCGACGCCGTGTACGCGATTGAGAGCTCCTGCTACGCCGCCGGAGCCAAAAAATCCGCGTTATTGCAGGAGGCTCGCCGCCTGCTGCGCCCCGGCGGCCGCATCGTGGTCGCCGACGGCTTTCTCGGCCCCGGGAAGCTGCGCGGCCCGCAGGC
Source organism: Acidobacteria bacterium AB60 (assembly GCA_008682415.1). Classification (GTDB taxonomy): domain Bacteria; phylum Acidobacteriota; class Terriglobia; order Terriglobales; family Acidobacteriaceae; genus Telmatobacter. The sequence continues at coordinate 499,847 of VANK01000004.1, forward strand.
CGGCATCTTCCGGCGTCTGTGTGACTGCTGGGCCATCGAAACCTTCGGCCAGATCGGCGACTTCACCACCGAGCTTGCTCGACTCGGCTTTGACAACATTCACGTCCAGCGCCTGCAACTGCGGGTCACTCCCTCCGTTCTCCACGTACCCTGGGTCACGCTCAGGTTCCTGCTCACCTCCGCCATTCGCAGCACCCGCAAAATGACCCGCGCCCGCTGGAACAACGTGATCGCTCCGCTCCTGATGCCTTTTGTGAGCTTTCCCGTGGGTCCCGTGGCCTACTACCTCGTCAGCGCTGCGCGGTCGCGCGACGCGTAAGCACTTCCCTGCTCCCCCAGAATTGCCCTCGATGCGCTAGACTGCTTGCGCATGAAAACCCTCGCCAGCTTCCTCGCCCTTCTGCTCCTCGCCTCCGCCGCCACACTCTCCGCGCAGGATTGGGCCAAGACCCGCCTCGATGCCTCCCCCCGTCACCACGAATACGTCCCTCTCACGCACGACGGCCGCACCGTCCAGGCCCTCGTCGTCTATCCCGAGGTCAAAGGCAAAGCCACCGCCGTCGTGCTCATCCACGAGATCTTCGGCCTCAGCGATTGGGCCAAAGAGATGGCCGATGAGCTCGCTGCCAAAGGCTTCATCGTCATCGCCCCCGACCTGCTCAGCGGGCACGGCCCCAACGGCGGCGGCTCCGACGCCCTCCCCAGCCAGGACGATCGCGTCAAAGCCGTCTCCGCCCTCGATCCCGCCGCCGTCCTCGCCGATCTCGATGCCGCCGCCGACTACGTCAAAAAACTCCCCGCCGCCAACGGAAAGATCGCCGTCGCCGGCTTCTGCTGGGGCGGCTCCAAGTCCTTCGCCTTCGCCACCCACCGCAAGGACCTCGGCGCGGCCTTCGTCTTCTACGGCACCGGCCCCGAAGACGTCTCCTCCATCACCGCGCCCGTCTACGGCTTCTACGGCGGCAACGACGCCCGCGTCGGCGCCACCATCCCCGCCACCACCGCCGCGATGAAGGCCGCCGGCAAAACCTACGACCCCGTCACCTACGAGGGCGCAGGCCACGGCTTCATGCGCGCGGGCGAAGACCCCGGCAACACCAACCCCGCCAACACCACCGCCCGCGAACAGGCCTTCGAACGCATGGTCAAGCTGCTCAATGCTATGAAAGCGGGGTCGGCGCGCATCGGCACCCGCCGCGATGCGCTCGCCCACAGCGCCACACCCGCCTGCCACGCTGGCGCCGGCTCCGCTGCAACCATGTAGGGGAATCTCCGCAGACCCGCGGATCGAAAAGCTAACCAGAAAACTGACTCACCGGCAAGCCGCCGGCTCACCCAGGTCTCGATCACGAGACCTGGGCTCACAACAAACTTCCTACTGCCCCAGCGCCGACTGCACAGCCTGCTCCACCTCGGGCGAATCAGGCTTCACCTCCGGCTCAAACCGCGCCACCGGCTTCCCATTCCGGTCGAACAGAAACTTCGTGAAGTTCCACTTGATGTCCCCCGCAAACTCCGGATCCGTGTCCTTGCTCGTCAGGTACTGGTAGAGCGGCGTCTTGTCGTCCCCCAGCACGCTCACCTTCGACATCATCGGAAAACTCACGTTGTACTTGTTCGTGCAGAACTTCTTGATCTCCGCGTCCGTGCCCGGCTCCTGCTGCATGAAGTTGTTCGCCGGCACGCCCACAATCACAAATCCCTTGTCCTTGTACTTCTCATACAGCGACTCCAGCCCGGAATACTGCGGCGTGAACCCGCACTTGCTGGCCACATTCACCACCAGCACCACCTTGCCCTTGAACTTCCCCAGGCTCACCTGCTCGCCGTCAATCGACCGCATCGTGAAGTCGTAAATGCTCTTCGTCGCCGCCCAGCTCATCCCCGCCGCGACACACAACAACAGCACCAATCCAAACTTGCGCATGACCTCTCCTTCAACCGCAGTGGCTTCGATCATAATCGCCCACCCGCCCCGCGATTATCACGGAATTGTCACCAGCCGGCCCGATAGTTGGAGCAGAGTTAAAGAAATACACCCTCGTTCAAGCTGGCTCGAACTCGCCTTCCCGCACGCCCCAGCTAACAGCTAAGAGCTAACAGCTAAAAGCTCGGGCGCAAGCCCTACACCAGCTCCGCCTCCGTCCCCTTCAGCGCAATCGACACCGTCTGGCTCCCCAGCCGCGGATGCTTCGCCGTCAGCCGCACCGTGCCCGGCGTCAGACCTGCCCGCACCCACACCGCGCACACCCCGCCCACCAGCGAAAACGGATTATCCCCGATCAGCCGCCCCGGCCCCTCCAGCCTGAACGCGATCGCATCATTCGCAAATGGCCGGATCGCCCCAAACTCATCCGTCACCCGCACCACCACGCGCGTGCAATCTGCGCCATCCGCCATCAGGTCGCGGTCGTCCGCAACAAACTCCATCTTGCGGTCCACCCCGCTCCCCGACATCGACTTGGAAATCACCTGCTTGCCCCCGACAAATCCATCCACCCGCAGATCGCCCCACCCAAACCGGATCTTGTCGTCCTTCAGCTTCGACATATCCAGAATGTGCGGCGGATACTTCAAATGCGCAAACTCCTCCCGGTCCGGATCCACCTCCGCCACCAGCTCCCACGGATTCTCCCCCGTGAGCGTGTTGCGCATGTACACCTTCAGGTGGTCGCAATTCGTGCAGAACACCGCCTTCGTAAAGCCCACCGACTCGTCGCCGCGGGCCCAGTGGAACGCCGGCTCCAGCACCGCCTCCTCCGCCGGATCGCACTGCGACTTGTAAAATCCCGCCGCGCACTTCGGCTCCCGGAAGATATCCGTCACGCCGTGATAGCAGATCCGGTCGCCCGATCCGAAGTTCCCGTGCGTGTTGTAGTCGAACGCACACCACCCGATCCCGCCCGCATACTGCGGGTTCGACGCCAGCTGGTTGTGAATGCGCGCATGCCGCAGCGTGTGCTCCCGCTGCCGCTCGTCCTCATCAATCGTCTTGGTCGGGAACGTATGCCCCACAAACTCCGTGTTCAGGTAGAACGGATGATTCGGCGGCTTCAGCGGAAATCCAAAATCGTTCATCGTGAACACGTCCTCCAGGAACTCCGACTCCTGGAAGTAGCGGATCCCGCCCGTCGGACGCGAATCGTCCAGCGCATGCGCCAGCGCGTTCGTCCGTGTATAGAAGTTGTGGTTATCCCGCGACTCGTTGATGCGCACGCCCCACAAAATGATCGAAGGATGATTCCAGTCCCGTCGAATCATCCGCCCGACATTATCGATCGCCACCTTCTGCCACGCCTCGTCGCCAATATGCTGCCAGCCCGGAATCTCCTCCAGCACCAGCAGTCCGATCTCGTCGCACCGATCCAGAAAATGCCGCGACTGCGGATAATGCGACGTGCGCACAATATTGCAGTGCAGCTGCCTGCGCAGCACATCCGCATCCTGCCGCTGCGCCCGCGCCGGCATCGCCTGCCCCACAAACGGAAACGTCTGGTGGCGGTCCAGCCCGCGCAGCTTCACGATCTCTCCGTTCAGGCTGAATCCCTGCTCCGTGAACTTCGCCTCGCGGAAACCGATCCGCCGCGTCTCCTCGTCCACCGCCGCCCCATTCCGCAGCAGCCGCACCCGCACCGTGTACAGGTGAGGCGCGTTCAGGCCCCACAGGTTCACCTTGCCAAAATCCGTCAGCGTCACATCATGCCGCGCCGGATCCGTGCGCGTCTGCACCGAGGCGTACGGCGGCGCCGCATTGTAGGGATCAATCGGCTCCCCGCTCTCCACCGCAGGCGCCTTGAACTCCACCTTCTGTGTGGCCTTCGCCAGCACCTTCTCGCCGTCCAGAAGCTCCGCCGCAATCGCGTACTCGCCCGTCGGCTGGGCGCCCGCGGCCACAAAGCACGACACCTCCACCGTGGGATGCTCGCCCAGCACATCCTTCGGCCGCGCAAACAGGTTGTCGATATACGTCTCCGGCACCGCCCGCAACGACACCTCGCGGTAGATCCCCCCGAACGTCAGGTAATCGATCTCGTACCCGAACGGCGGAATATCCGGCCGCTCCGTCGAATCCAGATGCACCGTCAGCACGTTCTCCCCATCCGGGTGCAGGTGCGGCGTCAGTTCAAACGAAAACGGCGTGAACCCGCCCTTGTACTCGCCCAGCGACACGCCGTTGATCCACACCGTAGAGGCCGTCATCGCCCCTTCAAAGTCCACGAAGATCCGCTTGCCCGCGGCGCTCTTCGGCACCCGGAACCGTCTCCGGTACGTCGAGATGAACGCGTAGGACTTCTCATCGAAGCTGTGCCACGGCAGTTCCACATTCGTGTGCGGCAGCACCACCTGCTCGAACCCCGAATCGTCGAACCCCGGCGCGGTCGCGGCCTCCACCTTCTCCGCCTTGTACCGCCAGTTCCGGTTCATCGGCAGAATCACCCGCCCCGCCGACGACGAACTCGCGGGCGCCGCAAAACCCGCCGTGCCGTTCATCGCCGAGCACGCCACCGCCGCTCCCGCCGTCTTGAGAAAATCCCGTCGAATCATGCCTGCTCCTTCAGGGCGCCCGCAAACCCGCAAGACCCGCCTCAGTCCACGCCGGACTGAAGCGCACCGCCTGTTGCTGGAAGGCATCCCTGGGATGCAAATGTAAACCTTTTCCTCTGGCTTCTGGCAAGGACATTGCTCACCCCGTCCCCGCCGCGCTTCCCCGCGCTCTACGGCAATCGCTTCAGGAACGCGCCCATCGCCCGCAACACATCCGCCTCGTTCGAAAGAAACACATAGTGATTCGCCCCCGGCAGCGTAATCACCCGCGCGGTCGGCACGCCGTTCCGCACCGCGTTCTCCTGCCTCTCCACCAGCCCGTTCATCGTTGCGGAAAACGCCCTGGCCGCGCTCTGCACCTTCGGGTCGGGGTTCTCCTCCACCCACCGGCCAAACCCGTGCGGATTCGCAAACACGACCAGTGCAGGCGCCGGAATCGCGGTAAACTTCTTCCCGTTCTGAATCAGGGAACTCAGCATGGCCCCGCCCGGCGGATTCCGCGGCTTCCCCACGCCCCCGCTCGCCGTCGACTCGCGTTGCGCCCGCAGCTCCGCCTCGGGGAACCGGAAGCCATTCACCCGCGCATAATATTCCTGCAGCGCGGGGAAGCTCGCTTCGTCCGCTTCGCTCGGACCCGGCGGCTGCGGCGCGTGCAGTCCCTGCAGCTCCTTCACGCTCGCCCCTTTCCCGTCGTCATAGGCATACGAGTACGCCGCATCCAGGTACACCAGCCCCGCAATCTTCTCCGGATGGCTGTTGGCCACCGCGCTCAGCTCCGCGCCCCCAAACGAGTGCCCGATCAGCACCGGCCTCTGCAGCTTCAGCGCCTCCAGCACCGCCACCACGTCCGCTCCCAGCCGCTCCACATCCGCCGGCCCGTCGCCAAAACCCGACGCCCCAAATCCCCTGCGCGTGATTCCGTACACATGGCCGAACGCCGTCAGCTTCGGCGCAAAGTCGTCAAAGATGTGCGCCGTATTGCCGCCCCCCGCCAGCAACACCAGCGGCCGCCCCGATCCGCCCCAGTCCAGCACCTCCAGCGCAACATCCTTGTCCACCGTCACAAACTGCGTCGCGTGCGGCGAAGGATCCTTCCACGCTGCAGAGCTCTGTGCAGAAGCAGAACTCGCGAGAAAGGCGAAGAACATCAATCGGGCAGACAAGGACCATGAGACCATGCGCTAGCCGCTCCTCCAGTTACCCCTACGCTGAGTTGGCGTCCCTCGTTCCACTCAATTGACGCGCCATTCGCCCGACGGCGATCAGGCAATCCTACGGCGTGAACTGCCCGGAACACTCCGCCCATCAGGCAATCCCACAGCGTGAACTGCCCGGAACACTCCGCCGATCAGGCAATCCCACGGCGTGAACTGCCCCGAACACTCCGCGACCCGACCAGGGCCCGTTAACCCTATGAAGTGTCATCTCGGAGCACGCGCAGCGGGCGGAGAGATCCGCAGTTGCGTTTGATGTTCTGTTCTTGGCTATCGCAACCCGGGAGGAACGACTGCTTCTGCTCCACGTCCCGAATCGCTTCACGAAACCGATCCCCGTGCCTTCCGGGTCGATCGTTGCGCGCACGGAACCAGGACTCTTACTCAGGCCTTGCCGCCGGGCCCAGAAGATCCGTCAACATCACCACCTCCGCGGAAACGAGCGATCGCAAGGTTGGCTCCAACTCCGGAGCCCACGCGGACGAATGCAGATCGGGTATCCGCTCTCCGCTTGCCAGTCGCGCCGGGTTCACCGCGCCGATGTGCAACAGAACTGCCGGGACCCCCGCCCGCCCATATTGCGAGAAATCCTCGGCCGTCATCTTTGCCGGCATCTCGCGCACGTTGTCCGCGCCCAGCTCGCGGCGCAGCGCAGACGCCATCCGGGACGTCAGGGCCGGGTCGTTGTACACCGCGTCCGTGCCCCCCCACCACCTTCACCAACGGCATCGCGGGCGCATCTGCAGCCTTCGCCTCAGCCTCCACCTGCCGCTTGATCGAAGCCAGAATGCGCTCGCGCGCCTTCGCGTCATAGGTACGCACGGTCATCTGCATCCGCACCTCGTCCGGAATCACGTTTCCCCCCGTGCCCCCATGAATCGAGCCGATCGTAACGACTGCCGGCGTGAAGGGATCGGTCTCGCGCGAGACGATCGTCTGAATGCCAAGCACCGCCCGTGCGGCAATCACGATCGGATCGATCGCATTCTGAGGCCTCGCCCCATGTCCTCCCCGGCCAAAGATCGTCACCTCAACCGCGTCCAGCGAAGCACGAAACAACCCCGAGTGGAATCCCACCTGGCCTGACGGCAGGCTTGGCTCATCGTGCATGGAGATCGCATAGTCCGGCTTCGGGAAGCGTGTGAACAGCCCATCCGCCAGCATCGCCGACGCGCCGCTGGTGATCTCCTCCGCCGGTTGACCCACCAGCATCAAGGTGCCATGCCACGTGCCTCGACGCTCCGCCATGATCTTGGCCGCGCCATACCAGCTGGTCATATGCAGGTCGTGCCCGCAGGCATGGGCCTCAGACACCAACGCCCCGGCCGCGTCCCGCGTCGTCGCCTTGCTCGCGTACGGCAGGCCTGTCTTCTCTTCGATTGGCAGTGCATCGAGCTCCGTGCGAAGCATGACCACCGGCCCGGCTCCATTTCGCAGGATCGCGACCACCCCGGTCCGGCCAACCCCCGTCGTCACCTCGAAGCCCAGCGCCTTCACCCGTTCGGCGAGAACTCCCGCGGTCCGCTCCTCGTGGAACGCGAGCTCGGGGTGTTGGTGCAGATCTCGATACAGCGCTTCCAGCTCGGGCTCCAGCGCCGCGACCTCCGCCACCGCCGGCCTTCCATCCGCTTGTGCTTCCGCGGGCAGACCGCCCCACATCACCAGGGTCGGCAGCAGGATTGAGAAGATCCCGGCTGCTGACCTGAGCCTCGATTGCGTGTCGATGGACATCCTCAGTCCTCGTTTTGCAAACCTCAAAGTGACTACTGTCGCAGTTCTACGAGCCTAGCACCCTGCCCGCCTTCGTTCTGCGGCGCCTCGGCGATCGCAGTCCACTCGCGCTGGTTGTTGCGTTGCCTTGTCGAGTAGGCTAGACGAGTTCGGGAGATCCAGCGGCCCGCTGGAATCCTCAACCACGGGAACTGCGTTCCGCTTCCGATGATTCCCGTGTTGCAGGCTTGGGGAGAACAAGAGATGGACGTAGCCATCATTCAGGTCCCGTACGTCATGGGAGATGAGCGTCAGGGCAGCGGGCCGTTGCGCCTCGTGCAGGCCGGAGCCGCGGAGGCGGTCAGCGGCGAGGGCATCGCCGTCTCCGTGCATCGGGTCGAACGGGGCGAGCCGTTTCGCGACAGCGGCAACGCCGCCCTCTTCGTCAACCAACGCCTCGCCTCAACTGTTCGGCAGGCCATCGGGGCCGGGCGCCTGCCCCTGGTGCTCGCCGGAGGATGCGATGCCAGCGCCGGCGTCGTCGCCGGCATCGGCCAGGACGTCGGTGTCGTCTGGTTCGACGCGCACGGCGATTTCAACACGCCGGAAACCACCGTCTCCGGCTACCTGCCCGGCATGTCCCTCGCCGTGATCACCGGTCATTGCTTCCGCAACTACTGGGCGCAGATGGGAGATCCCACGCCGGTGCGCGAAGCCGCCACGTTGATGCTGGGCGTCCGTGACCTCGACCCTGCCGAGAAAGAACGTCTCGACCGTTCTGCCATCCAAATCGTGAAGTGGCATGCCGGCAAGCCGCAATCCGATGTGCGCGCCGCCATCGAGAAACTGGCCGAGAGCGTACCCGAGGTCTACGTCCATATCGATATGGATTGCCTCGACCCGGAGTTCGCCCCCGGCGTCGTCGTCGAACCGGCGCCCGGTGGCATCTCCCTGCAGGCCATGGAAGATGCGCTACGCGCTGTCTTTACCCGCTTTCGCGTGCGCGCCGTGACGTTCGCCGCCTACAGCGCCGACAACGACCGTAACGACACAACGCTCAGAACGGCGCTGCGCCTCATTGAACTTGTGGCGCGAGGCGCAAAAGAATCGTCCTAAGACGCCTTCCGCTTCTCCTCGGCCGCGCGCAGCGCCTCGTGAATGATCATCTTGAGATAGGTCTGATAACGCAGCCCCCGCTCCGCCGCCTGCTCCCGTGCCTTCGCGATATCCTCAGGATCCAGGCGAATCGTGGTCGTTGGCGTGGGTCCGGGTTCCTGAAAGGGGATTCCACGCTCGGCGAGCAGACGCTTGATGCCTCCACGACGCAAGCGGCCTTCCTTGGCCGCCTTCTGGAACTCATCGGAGACCAATTGCTGGTTTTCGAACCACCACTTGGCCTCTTCCGCCTCATTCGCGAATTTTGGAAGCTTAAAATCGTTCATTTGTCTCCTGCCTGAAGCGGAGATAGATTAGCTTTAATCGCCGAATCGGTTCGTAAGCCGTGACAACCCGAACCTTCTCTCCTCGCATGCTTATTACCACCAAGAGAAATCGTCCTGGAACTGTTTCACCGAGATATTCCCAACGATCTTCACCCTGGGCGCTCTTTGCGAACTGTAGTTCCATCGGATCACCAAGAACTACTTCTTCGGCCTCTTCCGGACTAACTTGGTGTTCTGCAAGATGGAGAATGTTTGCGTCGTCCCAATCAAAGTTCGAATTGTCCATCGTCTCTCCAACAGTCCAGCACCAACTGAACTCTAGCGTTGTCGAGCCCTCGATTGGTCTCTCTTCTCCGCGAAGCGAGGGTCAGCCGTCTCCGTAGATATTGTAGCTACAAAATAGCTACTTGGCAATTATTGCCTCAGTTCCACCAGCGTCGCGCCCTGACCGCCCTCGTTCTGCGGCGCTTCGGCAATCGTCGCCACGTGCGGATGCCCCTTCAGAAAATCCCGCACCCCGCGCCGCAGGATGCCCGCGCCGTGCCCGTGAATCACCCGCACCCGCGGCAGGCCCGCCAGAAACGCGCGGTCCAGATACTTCTCCAGCTCCTCCGTCGCCTCGTCCACCGTGCGCCCGATCAGGTTGATCTCCATCCGCATGTCATCCGTGTTCGCCGGCGTCACCGACACCACCACGCCCTTCTGCTTGCGCGCCGCCGCCAGCGGATCGGCCTTCTGCACCTGCGCCGCGCTTCCTGCGTCGGCCAAATCATCGCGCTTCACGCGCATCTTGATCGGGCCCAGCGCCACCTCGAACACGTCCTTCTCCACCTCGCGCTGCACCACCGCAATCTTGTTCATCGACTTGATGCGTACCTGGTCCCCCGGCGCCACGTGCCGCAGCAGGTGCGGCTGCGCGTTGGCATCCCCCTGGTCCGCCCCCGTCCGGTGCGCCACCACCGTCTGGTTGAAGCTCTCCTGGAACTCCCGCCGCATGCGGTTGATCCGCCGTTCGGCTTCTTTGGAAAGCTTCTGCTGCGCCGCCCGGTCCTCGATCGCGCGCACGTTCTCCCGCATCTGGAACTCGAACTCCTTCATCAGCGACGCCAGCTTGTTTTCCAGCTCCCGCACCCGGTTGCGGATCTCCACGTCGCCCTCGCGCTGCAGCTTCGCCCGCTCCTGGTTGAGCGCGTACTGCTGCTCGCGGGTCGCCTTGCGCTCCTCCTCCAGTTGCGTCAGCTCCTTGTGCAGCCGGTCTAAAAACCGCGCGATGTCCACCTGCTGCGAGCCCAGCCGCTGCCGCGCCGCCGCGATGATCCCGGCGTTCAGCCCCAGCCGCTCCGCCGTGGCGATGCCCGCCGAAGCGCCCGGCACCCCCAGCCGCAGCTGGTACGTAGGCACCATCGTGACCTCGTCCACCCCGGCCGCCGCGTTCAGCACCCCCGGCGTGTTGGCCGCGTACACCTTCAGCGAGGTGTGGTGCGTCGAGATCAGCGACCACGCCCCGGCCTGCAGAAAGAACGCCGCCACCGCGACCGCCAGCGCCGAGCCCTCCTCCGGATCCGTCGCCGACCCCAGCTCGTCCAGCAGCACCAGCGCATGGCGGTCGGCCAGCCGCGACAGCCGGTCGAGGTTGGTAATGTGCGCCGAAAACGTCGACAGCGCCTCCTCAATCGACTGCGCATCGCCGATATCCGCCAGGAAGGCGCGGAAGACCGGAAAGCTGGCCGCCGTCGCCGGCACCGGGATCCCCGCCTGCGCCATCATCGCCAGCAGCGCCGTCGTCTTGAGCGTCACCGTCTTGCCGCCCGTATTCGGTCCGCTGATGATGAGCTGGCGGTGCTCCTCGGTCAGCTCCAGCGTCAGCGGCACCACCTTGCCCCCGCCGGTCCGCAGCCGCTTTTCGAGCAGCGGGTGGCGGGCTCCCTCCAGGCTCAGCCGCTCCGGCGCGATCGCCGGGGCGACACAGTCGTACTCGCGGGCAAAGCGGGCGCGCGCCAGAAGGCTGTCCACCAGCGCCAGCACCCGCGCCCCAGCCACCAGCGCGTGGGCGTAGGTCCCCACCTGCCGCGTCAGGGCGACGAAGATGCGGTGAATCTCGGCCTGCTCCTCCTCGAGCAGCCGCACCAGCTCGTTGTTCTGCTCGATCGTCTCCAGCGGCTCCACGTACACCGTCTGCCCCGACGAGCTGGCCCCATGAATGACCCCCGAGATCCGCCGCTTGAGCTCGCTGCGCACCGGGATGACGAAGCGCTCCCCGCGGATCGTGATCAGGTCCTCCTGAGTGGAGCCCTCCGACGACAGCTTCCGCAGGGCGGAGCGCAGGCTCTCTTCAATGACCCGCTGCTGGCGCTCCTGCTCGCGGCGGATGCGGTTCAGCTCCGGCGACGCATCGTCGGCCAGCGAGCCGTCGGGCTGGATCTTGCGCTCGATCGACTCGGCCAGCGGGCGCAGGCTGGTGGTCAGCGGCGCCGAGAGCTCCGCCAGCCCCGGCAGCCGTCCCACGACCCGCGCCGGGGGCGACTGCAGCAGCGACTGCCAGGCGGCGATGTCGTTGGCCAGCCGGGCGATGGCCTGCAACTCGGCGGCTTCCAGGGCCGCCTCCGGGATCCCCGCCTTGGCCGCCAGCTGGGTGGGGTCGAAGAGCCCACCCAGCGGAATCGAGACCTGCTCGTCCAGCAGCAGCCGGACCTCGCCGTTGAGCTGGTGCTGGCGGACGATCCAGCCCTCGTCGGTGGAGGGGCGGAGGGCCAGGATTGCGGAGCGGCCGACGGGGGAGGCGGCAAACCCGGCCACCAGGGCCAGGAGCGGCTCCCACTCGAGCGCCGCGGCATCGATGCTGGCAACGGGCGACGGATTGGCTTCGACAAGAGGCATTTTTTCCTGCTACCTGATTTTCTATTTTTCGCGCGCACACGCTAAAAAAAAACGGGTTAGTCCCGTCGAGTGTGCGGGTTAGGGTCGATTCGGTCAAAAAGCGGGTTGAATGTGATTTGGCTCACGAGTGACTCGAGTGAACGTGTGAACGAGTGAAGAAGTGAAGAGGAGATTCGGCCTCTGAGACAGACGGGGGGTTGGCCCACCTGTCCTAATTTCCGGGGTCGGGGCCGCGGTTCTAAGTCGTTTGAATCCGCCGGCTGGAGATGATCTCTCCCCGTCCTTGTCTCTGCTGCACGTCTTCCACATTTCTCTGCTGCTAATTCGAGTATGGCAGGGTTGAAGAATTAGCCCCCAATTTTGGGAAAGTTTTTTGCGCTGATTCCAAAGGGGGTTACGAACTATTTTCAAAATTCCCTCTTGACACGATTTCCGCCAGGGCCGGGTTGCGGCTGCTGGCGGACTAGCTACCAAGTTGGTGAGCGGGATCACCCGGTGAGAGCGCGCCGACGCGGCAAGGGCGAAGAAGAGGCGAAAAAATCGCGGTATTTTGAAACCACATTTGTAGTAAAACGTGGATCTCTAGACTCTTTCGATCCAAAAAATCGGAGAAGGGGGCATCGGGCGTGAAAAGCCGGGTGGAAATTGCACGACCGGGTGGAATTTACGCGGTGGGCGTCTCATGAACTGAGAAGCCTCGCCGCGCCCTACCGGGGCCCCTCGGACCCAGAGGTGGGTGGAGTACGGTGGGAGCAAGTGCTCGCCTGTCCATCTCGCTCCTTTTGAGGCGTTTACGGGGATGCGGCCGAGGCGGCAGTTAGGGTCCCGGGGGGCATCCAAAAAAATACCCGAGAAGCAGCCCGCCGACGAGTTCGGTCATCAGCATGCATTCTTCTGGTGGGGTACAGATTTTCTCCAATACCTATCTTTTGCCTAGAAGGTGACGTAATGGTGGACGCAGGTATGGGTTTGCGCAGGGGTTTTGTGTCGGTACTGGTGCTGGCGGTGGGTCTTACCGGCTGCGGGAGCAAGGAGCAGAAGGCGCTGGACCTGGCGAAGAAGCAGGCGGTGGCCACGGGGCAGCCGCAGCAGGTGTCGAGCGTGGATAAGGACGGCAACACGGTAACGACGATCGTGCAGCCTCCGGCGCAGGGGCAGAAGGAACCGGTGGTGACGACGACAACGGCGCCTCCGCCGGGGGGGGCGGCCAAGCCGGCGCCCAAGGACCCGACGGTGAGCGCGTTCCAGCCGGAGGGGTATCCGGGCGAGGACCAGGCCGCCGGGAATGAACCGGACAGCGCACGGGGCAACGCGGCTCCGCAGGCGGCGCAGAAGCCGTCGGCGGGACAGACGGCAGCGGCGGCTCCGGTGGAGGTGAGCGTGCCGGCGGGGACGTCTCTGGCGATCCGGGTGGATCAACGGATCAGCGTGAAGTCGAGCCGGCCGGGGGACACGTTTACGGGCGAGGTGGTGTCGCCGGTGACGGGCAGCGATGGCAGCCCGCTGATTCCCAAGGGCGCGGAGGTGAAGGGCCGGGTGGATGCGGCGCACAAGCGCGGGCACTTCAAGGGCGCGTCGGAGCTGGAGCTGCGGCTGACGGCGATCCGGCTGAACGGGCAGGAGTATCCGCTGGAGACGGCGGACCTGGCGGAGCGGAAGAAGGGCAAGGGCAAGCGCTCGGCGGCGCTGATCGGCGGCGGCGCGGGGCTGGGGATGCTGGTGGGCGGCCTGGCGAGCGGCGGGACGGGGTTGCTGATTGGCGGGCTGGCAGGCGGCGGCGCGGGCACGGCGGCGGCGGGTCTGACGGGCAACAAGGACCTGGTGATTCCGGCGGAGAGCGTGGTGCGGTTCAAGCTGGCGGAGGATCTGGTGGTGAGGCGGCGGGGATAGCGGGGCTTAGCTCTTAGCTCTTAGCGGCGTTCGTGGTTCCCGGGTCCGAAGGTCCGGACCCAGGGCACCGAGGTTCGCGGGGAACACACTTCTAGGGACCCGAACCTCGCGCTTTGCCTCTTCGGTGATTTCGCTAGATGTTCTCGATTCTCTTCGGGTATCTGCCCCATCGCTTGAACTGAGCCTGAGTCAGGCGCTGATATGCTTCAGTCGTTGCGTAGCGAGCATTCCAAGCGAAATTTAGGTGGTGGTACGCGTGGAGCAGGCCGACTTGGAATCGTGAAAGCTGAATCGTGCCTTCTGTGGCTTCTTTCTTCAGTTTCTTGAGTTCCTCAATGGCCTCATCGAGATTGTGTTCGATGATCATCAAGTTCAAAGACCGCTTTTCAGCCACAGCCACTCCTCACAAGGGAATTGGGTCAAGCAGCCCACCATTTCGGAAAGTATAGACGGCACGATCGGGCGCCTATTGTGGCCCCGTTCCGGGGGCTGCGGGCGGGCGGAGCTGGCGTCCTGCCTCGCCGAAAACGCAGGCCGCGCCCTCCAAAGATCAGCGCACAGCTACATTTGTAGTGAACCACGGTCTTGCTATCCGGGCCGGCCGCAGGCGGGGTGGCCGCCTCAGTTAACCTGAAGCGGCTGCTGGCGTGCCGAAATGGGGCCCCAACCAAGCCATCAACTCATGAGTGAGTTTCTAGGGCTGTCGCGAACTCGTCGTCATGGCGGGGTTCGCCGAGGGAGGCAACAATCCGAGTCGGCAGTGAGTCGACCCGAATCACGAATGCGCTTCGAAAATCCTACCGAATGAATGGCGTGTCGAAGTTGAACACAATGTACGTATCCGCGACAACTGGTTCCGTACCGCACATCGCGGGCTTAAACTTCGATTTCTTGATCGCCTCCAGAACAGCCTCGTATTGCGCCTTTCCCGCAGTGCCTACAATTTGTGCATTGCTTACTCTGCCGTCTGTCTGGATGGTCACCTGCACATCTGTTTCGCTCGGGCCGTGGACGCTGGGATTGAAATTCGGATGGGGCGGTTCCAGCATCTCGGGGGCTTGCTCGTCCGGGCATTCGCGACGCTCGATTGCGCCTGGGGGTGGAACTAAAAGCTTTGGATCCAACTGGGATTCCTGTAGGCCTATAACCTCTGCATTTAAGATGGGCCGTCCATTTTTCATGGACACAGACTTGCGCGGATAACGGTGTCCGCCGAAATCTACGAAATCACTGAACTGCTTTTGATATAACTCGTCACGCGAATAGACGTCGACCTTCAGCAAGTCGCTCACGATGTCATGTGTTTCCGAGTTTATGCAAATTTCATGATTGGACCTCTTGGAGTTTGACTGCGGGGGATGCGCATTGAAGCAATCAAGTGTCACGCCGCCTTCTGTGCGTTGTTTGTTCCGCGTATCACATACTTTTCGAATATGTCACCGGCGTGAAGAAGAGCCAGCAGATCGCCCACCTGCTTGGGTGTGAAATCTGCATTGCGCAGCGTGTATGTCCACTCTCCGTTTTGAAACTTGACCTGCTCGAATTTGCCCATCGACACCTTCATCCACCACCGTTCTTTGGTTTCCCACCTCAGCCGCAGGTGACCCTGTACGGGAGGATCCAGTTGGACCGTATAATCTACATCCATCAGAAATGGGCGATCGGAATCCCTCAGAAGTGCAGTTTGTCGGGCAGCGATGCCAGCCTGTTCGTCGTAGCGCGGATATCATCAGCAAAGGCAAAAGGTAACCCAACAACAAGCGCCCCGGAGAGCAGAATCATCTTAATCATCGCCACAATAGTAATTGGAAACCACCAGTTGGCACCCTAGTTTGTTGGTTCAATGGGGTTGATTGCTAAATCTGACCTAAGGTTAGAACATTCCGAATAGTTTTAGTGATGGGCGAAGTCGATTCCGATGGCAACCAACCACGCGACCGCCGCCAATATCCACCAACGTCCGACCCGCATTTCCTTCCGGAGAAGAATCAGTACTCCCCATGAGGCGTTTTAAGACCAAAAACACCACAACGACAGGAAAGATACCTCCAAACCAGACGAACGGCTCGCCTGTGGTGGGTATCATTCCGTGCTCTTCTGGTCGAACCCAACCTGGAGAAGCTCTCAGCAAATAGATGACGGTTCCGATCACATTCAGGGCAAGCGGGGTCAAACCGGCGGAGTACGAAGCCCGATCGGTCCTTCTTCGGTCTGCTGCTGGTTTGGACATGAGAGTCACAATACCATTTCCCTGAATGGCCGGGGTATTGTACTCAAGGATGAAGTCGCAAACCCTCATGATTTGCTGAACGGCCTCAAAGACTTGTTCTGACGATCTTCGTATGTCACAGCTAGGTCCCCTTTGGAGATGCGCCAACGATGACTTACCTCAAGGGTATCTTTATTGGTTTTGGCGCGGTGCTGTTGGGGTGTCTGGTGGCGCCGATTGTATGGGTGGTCTGGGCGAGCTGGCGTTCTCACGGCGATGGGATGACGGTCTCTTTCAGCGCGATGGGGCTGGCGCATCATCTGGCGCATTCCTGGGGCTTCTGGGCTTTCGTCCTGGTGCTGTTCCCTGCGGGGTTGGTGGCGTCCGTGTTGCTCCGGAAGAGATGATGACTGCGTGGGTGATAAACGCCGCTCGGGAGGACAGAGTTTTGGGGGAGCGCGAACAGAGGACTTGCCGGCAGGGGCTAAAGCCCGCCGATTTGATTCGTGCATCCGGCACGACTGAAGTCGTGCCCTGTCTCCAAGCGTTGCGACTCGCATTCACGGAACTGCGGGTCCTTCGACTGCGTGGATCGCTGGCGCGATCCACTCCGCTCAGGATGACAGCGTTTTGGGAGAGCGCGAACAGAGGACTTGCCGGCAGGGGCTAAAGCCCGCCGATTTGATTCGCGCATCCGGCACGACTGAAGTCGTGCCCTGTTACCAAGCGTTGCGACTCGCATTCACGGAACTGCGGGTCCTTCGACTGCGTGGATCGCATGCGCGATCCACTCCGCTCAGGATGACAGCGTTTTGGGGGAGCGCGCGGACATAAACAACTGCAGTCATCCACGGTGCGGTGCGACACCCGAGGGTATGAAAAAGCAACAACAAGAGCAACTGCGGATCCCTCCGCTGCGCTGCGGGATGACAGGTCTCTGGAGGAACGGACTTTTTTTGCGGGATGACAGGTCTCTGGAGGAGAGCGGACTTTTTTTGCGGGATGACTGGTCTCTGGGGGAACGGACTTTTTTTGAGATGGGAGGAGTTTCCACGGCAGTCATTCATGGTGCCGTGCGGCACCCGAGAGCATGGAAAAGCAACGACAAGAGCAACTGCGGATCCCTCCGCTGCGCTGCGGGATGACAGGTCTCTGGAGGAGCGGATTTTTTTTAGATGGGAGGAGTTTTCACGGCAGTCATTCATGGCGCTCTACGGCACCAAAAGCAACGACAAGAGCAACTGCGGATCCCTCCGCTGCGCTGCGGGATGACAGGTCTCTGGGGGAACGGACTTTTTTTGCGGGATGACAGGTCTCTGGAGGAGAGCGGACTTTTTTTTGCGGGATGACAGGTCTCTGGAGGAGAGCGGACTTTTTTTTGCGGGATGACAGGTCTCTGGAGGAGCGGACTTTTTTTTGAGATGCGAGGAGTTTTCACGGCAGTCATCCATGGCGCCGTGCGGCACCCGAGAGCATGGAAAAGCAACGACAAGAGCAACTGCGGATCCCTCCGCTGCGCTGCGGGATGACAGGTCTCTGGAGGAGAGCGGACTTTTTTTGCGGGATGACTGGTCTCTGGGGGAACGGACTTTTTTTGAGATGGGAGGAGTTTTCGCGGCAGTCATCCATAGGGCCGTGCGGCACCCGAGAGCATGGAAAAGCAACGACAAGAGCAACTGCGGATCCCTCCGCTGCGCTGCGGGATGACAGGTCTCTGGAGGAGAGCGGACTTTTTTTGCGGGATGGCAGGTCTCTGGAGGAAAGCGGACTTTTTTTGCGGGATGACTGGTCTCTGGAGGAGCGGACTTTTTTTGCGGGATGACAGGTCTCTGGGGGAGCGAGACTTTTTTTGCGGGATGACTGGTCTCTGGAGGAGCGAGACTTCGCGAGGGTGGGGCACCACGAGGGGCGGGGTGAGGTCCGAGGTATCCCACATCTCCAACAGCGGGAGATGTGGGATACCCGGAGGTACGTGCCTGGGAGGCGAGAGCGGGGTCAGGCTTTGGCGAGGACGGGATTGCCGAGTTTTTCGGCGATCATGTCGGTCGCGTTGGCGAAGAAGGCTTCGCGGGTGATCTTGCCGGCGTCGACGTCGGCGAGCAATGCCTTCTGCGCGGCGTACTCGCGGTTGACGATGCCCGCCTTGGACTGAAGCATGCGCCAAGCCTTGCGGCGCTCGACGCAGAACATGACGAGCTGGCGGCTGAGGGCGCGGTACTCGGTCTTCCCGTTCTCCTCGAGCGTGATGTAGACGCCGAAGTCGGGGATGAAGGAGCGGTGCGCCGGATCGAGGTAGCGGCGGTAGACGACGTCCTGCTGGGTGATGCGGACCAGCATGTTGTCGAGGGGGATGAGCTTCTCCAGCTGCTCCGGCTTGACCTTGCGGAGGTGGTTGCGGAAGCGGGCTTCGGTGGTGCACCAGTGGGCCACGGTGTAGCGGCGGGTTTCGCCGCTGACCTTGTCCTTGGTCTCGTACCAGTCGAGGTCCTTGCTGGGGTTGCCGTTGATGTCGAGGGCTTCCTGATAGCTCTCGCCCTTGCGCGGGTCGAAGACGAACTCGGGGACGCCGCGGGAGTCGCGGACGCGCTGGGCCTGGTGAAGGGCCATGTCGTCGGCGACGCCGTGTTCGGGCTGGCAGGTGGTGAAGCACTGATAGAAGGCGGTGCCGCGATACTCGAGGCCGTCGAGGATGGCGCGGTAGAGCTTGGGGGCGTTGGCCATGGAGACCTGGGCGACGAAGGGCGAGCCGTGACCGGCGAGGAAGGTTTCGGCGACGGTCTTCTTCTCGGTGTTCTTGCCCTGGGTTGCGGCGCCGAAGACGTTCATGTCGTTGCCGCCGAGCATGGGCGTGGAGTCAGAGTTCTGGCCGCCGGTATTGGAGTAGACCTGGGTATCGAGCATGAGCGCCTTGACGTTGGGGCGGTTCTGCAGGATGACCTTGGACATGTTCTGGTAGCCGATGTCGCCCATGCCGCCGTCGCCGCCGACGACCCAGACCTTGGGCATCTCGACGATCTCCTGGTCGGTCATGAGGGCATCGGTGAAGTGAGTGAACTCGTAGTACTGGCGGGCATTGACTCCCTTGTCGCCGGCGAGGACGAGGTTGGCGAGGCGCTCGGGGAGGACGCTGCGGCGGGCGTGGTCGACGATGAAGCTCTCGCCCATGAGCCAGCCGATGGTGATGCCGTCCTGGAAGAGGGAGTTCATCCATGGATAGGGGTGGGGGTTGTTGGGGGTGGTGGATCCGTAGACGGTGTTGCAGCCGGTGTGGGCGGCCATAGCCATGACGGACATGCCGTTGGCGAGGCGGCCATCGACGGGCTGCAGCGACTTGTGGTTGAAGGCTTCGGTGAGGAGGACGGCGGCGATGGCTTCGACGAGTTGCGCGTCGGAGACGGGGCCGTTGGCCTGCTCGTAGGCGGCGATGCGGTCCTTGGTGTCGGCTTCGTCTTCGCCGCCGAGGCCCATCACGAGGTGGAGGATGGACTGGCGGAGGAGGTCGTAGCCGTTGGGATCGGAGGCCTTGAGGGCGGCGAGCTTGGAGACGCCGGTCTTTTCGAGATCGCCGGCCTTGGCGACGAAGCGATCGGACTTGGCGTGGAAGACGGGGCGCATGTACGCCTCGGTGACCGCGGCGATGGAGCGCAGGACGGACTTTTCGCCGCAGCCGGCGCAGGCGCCGTCGCCGGCGACGAGGGCGTCGTAGTTGCGGCGCACCATGAGCATGTTGCGCAGCGTGGCGGTCTTGGAGTCGGCGGGGTTGGCGTTGTTGTAGAGGCCGAGGAACTTCTGCGAGGTGTCGGGCAGGAGGTTGAGGAAGGCGGTGCCGGTCTCGTGCTCGGCGTTGACGTCTTCGGTCTCCTGAACCATCTTGAGGGCCTGGTGATCGCCGCAGGCGGTGACGCAGGCGGCGCAGCCCTTGCAGAGGTCGCTGACGAAGATGGAGAAGATGCCGCCGGAGCCGGGGGTCTTGCGCTCAGGCGAGGAGAAGATGGCGTTGACCTTCTGATAGGCCATGGGCACCTTCTCGATGATGGAGAAGAACTGGGTTTTTGCCTCGGCGCTGAAGCCGTCGACGGAGTTGGTGACTTCGCGAAGGATCGTGGGGAGCGGCGTGCCGGTCTTGATCTCGGCGAGCATGCGCGCTCGGGTCTGCTTTTCGATCTCCGGCAATTTGTCGATCATCTTGCGGCGTTCGCCGGCGTCGGAGACGTAGCGGGTGATGGCCGTGGAGAGGATCGTGCTCAGGTCCTGCGAGGTGTTGGGCAGGGCGGTGTCGGGGCAGACCGAGATGCACTCCATGCACTGGGTGCAGTTTTCGGGGATGTAGAGGGGGGTTTCGCGGCGGGCGACGTACTTGGAGGCGGTGTCGCCGGTGGCGGCGGCGATGACGCCCATGGCCGCGAGCGGGGTGGCAGGCTGGTCGTAGCCGAGGCCGGAGCGGAATTCGGCGTCGAATGCGGCGATGGTGGAGACGGGGGGACGGGCCGCCTGGCCTTCGGGGGCCGGTGTGGAACGGCATCCGCTGACGGTGCAGGAGGAGCCGGCGCCGGCTTCGGCGAAGGCGGGCACGGGCTCGAGGATGGGCAGGAGCGCGTCGCCACGGAGGGAGGAGCGATCGGCGGCGGCGAGGTCGCCGATGGCGATCTCCTTGACGCGATCCCAGCCCTGGAGCATGACTTCCATGTTGGACTGGACGACGGCTTCGCCCTGCTTGCCGAACTTCTTCACGTACTGCTTGTGGACGACTTCCTTGAACTGGTCTTTGGTGATGCCGAACTCGTCGAGGAGGCCGGAGCAGGCGAAGAAGGCGCCGAGGAAGGCGTTGCCCTGCATGCGGAGCTGGAGGTCGGCGCGATTGGTGGCCTTGCGGGCGATGTCGAAGCCGGGCAGGGTGAAGACGCGGATGTTCTTCTCGATGATCTGCTTGCGGGCCCAGATGGGGAGGTTCTGCCAGGCGCGCTCGCCTTCCTCGTCGGACTCCCACACGAGCGAGCCGCCCTTCTGAATGCCGTCGAGGGGGTTGCAGTGGGTGAAGGCCTTGGGGTCGCAGCAGAGGACGGTGGTGACGTGGCGGAGGTCGCAGTTGACGCGAATGCGGTCCTTGGCGGCGACCATGAAGTAGCTGGTCGGCGCGCCCTTCTTCTCCGAACCGTACTTGGGGTTGGCGGAGACGTGGATGACTTCCTTGGGGTTGCCGTACTCGTCGGTGAGGCCGTCGCGCTCGAAGAGGAGGTCGTTGAGGTCGCCGAGGATGGCGCCGAGGTTTTTGCCGGTGGTGATGGCGCCCCATCCTCCGATGGAGTGGAAGCGAACGGCTACAGCCTTCTCGGGGAGGAGTGACGGTGCGTCTTGGCTGACCACGGCGTAGGGATGATCGATGCCGAGGACGATGAAGTTTTCGCCGGAGGCGAGGGTCTTGCCGTCTTTGCGGGCCCGGCCGGCGGTGGCGTACTCATAGGCGCCGAAGATGTGCTCAGGGCGGAAGTCGCGGGAGCCAAGGCCGTAGGTGCCGTTGATGATTTGGGGCACTTCCTGCAGGGTGATTTTGGGGATGCCGGCGACGCCCTGAACGGCCTTGCTGAGGGCGGTGCGGATATCGCGGCCGAGGGGGTTGTCGGGGGAGAGGGCTTCGTCGGTGCGCTCGAGGATGATGATGTTCTTTTTGCCGCGAATGGCCTCCACGATGGCCGCCTCGGGGAAGGGGCGGATGACATTGACGTGGATGGAGCCGACGGAAGAACCGCGGGTCTGGCGGAGGTAGTCGACGCCGGCCTCGATGTTTTCCGCGGCGGAGCCGAGGGAGATGAAGACGGTGTCGGCATCTTCGGTTTTGTACTTGGTCACCAGGCCGTAGTAGCGGCCGGTGAGGTCGCCGAAGTCTTTATAGGCGGCTTCAAGGAACTCGAGGATGGGCTCGGCGAAGTTGTTCCTGCGGGCCACGACGCCGTTCATGTAGTGTTCCTGGTTCTGGACCGGCCCGAGGAGGACGGGGTTGGTGAGGTCCATCATCTTGGGAACGCGGCGGCGGGTGGGCCCGAAGAGGGTGCGCTGGGCTTCGGTGGGGCAATCGATGACATCGTCAGGTGCGCCGAGGTATTGGCGGATCAGCTCGGACTCGTGCTTATAGAAGGTGCGCTCGAGGTGCGAGGTGAGGAACCCGTCCATGATGTTCATGCCGGGGGTGAGGGAGAGCTCGGTGACGCGGCGGAGGATGAGTGCCTGATCGGCGGCCTGCTGGGCGTCTTTGCCGAAGACCATGATCCAGCCGGTGTCGAGGGCGCCGTAGATGTCGTCGTGTCCGCAGTGAACGTTGAGGGCGTGCTTGGTGAGGGCGCGGGCTCCGACCTCGAGGACCATGGTGGAGCCTTTGCCGGGGGCGTGGTAGTACTGCTCGACGCCGTAGACGACTCCCTGGCCGGAGGTGAAGTTGACGACGCGCTTGCCGCAGACGGAGTGGGCGATGGCGCCACCCTGGGCGGCGTGTTCGCCCTCGGTTTCGATGGCGATGGTGTTGCCGCCGAAGACGTTGAGGTGGCCCTCAGCATAGGCCTGCTGGAAGAGTTCGCCGCCTTCCGTCGAGGGCGTGATGGGATAGAACACGCCGGCGTCGGCGATGCGCGTCTCGGTGTGGTAGGAGACGAGCTGGTTTCCGTTGGCGGTGACCCGGATCCCGGGATAGCGTGCTGCTGCCTTCATGGATAGATCTCCCTCAGTGCGAACGAACGTCGTACTTCAAGTGCCTTGCTGGTGCTTCCTGGCGGGAAAGCCATTTTAGTGATCTTTTCCCACGCTTCGCAACGCGGCCGGGCAGGCTGCGCGTGGCGAGAGAAGTTCAGTTGCTGCCGGCTGGCCGCGGAACCCGTGAGACTTTACTGGGGAGAGATCCGGCTGGCCCGACAGTGAGAGCAACGAATTTTTTGCCCCTTTCAGTCTATGGGCGGCGAAAGTAAGCCGGGAAGGCGGGGGAAGGGACGAAATCCCGCATTGCAAATCCAGATACAAGTATGCACCTGTATGGTGAGACGATGTGCCGCTATACGGTAGACGAGATGGACTGTGTCTGGTTTTGGGACAGAGCAGGCGTGGGGAGCTCCCGCAGTGCATGGATGAGGGGCTGGAGCGCGGCACGGTCGAGGTAGCCCATGGTGGCGATCTGGCCCCACTGGCGGGCGCGCAGGTAATGACTTTCCATGGCGATGCGGAATCCGGCGCGACGGCACTGGCGGGCGAAGCCGGGGGCGGGCAGAGGGAAGGATGCGATGACTGGGGCGGCATCATGCTCGGAGGCGATGAGCCGGAGGCCGCATCCCCGGAGCTGGTCGCGGAGCCACTGTCCGAGGGTTCGGTGGTGGGCGAAGCGGGCTTGCGCTTCCGCGCGGGTGACGAAGTGGAGTTGAAGGGCTTGATGAAGGGCGGAGAACAGAGGGGTGGAGAGGGTAGAGACGGGTCCGGGATGGGCAGCGGCCCGGCACAGGTCGAAGGTGGAACAGAGGGGTTTTCCGGCGAGCCGTTCGAGCGCCTCATGAGAGGCGAAGACGAAGGCGAGGCCGGCGTAGGAGCTGAGGGCCTTGCCGGAGACGCCGGAGGCGAGGAAGAGCTGATGGGGGAGGTGGGTGTCGACGGCGCCGAGGCTGCTGACGCAGTCGGCGGCGACGGGTGTGGCGGTGCGGCGGGCGAGTGCGAGAAGGCGCGGCAGGTCATTCAGCACGCCTGTGCTGGTTTCGAGGTGGACGGCCCAGATCCAGGCGGGGCGGTGGTGCAGCGCGCGCTCGATGGTTGGGATATCCCACGGATGGCCCCAATCGAAGCGAAGGGAGCGAAAGGCAAGTCCGGCGCAGTGGGCCTGATGAATGAGGCGTCCGCCGAACTCCCCGTTGGAAAGGACGAGTCCGGGCTGGGTACCGAAGCAGGCGTGGAGGTTTGCAGCGACGGCATCGTTGACGAGGGTACCGGAGCCGCCGAGGACGATGGCGTGCATTCCGCCCATCAGATTGGAGAGTAGGGAGCGCGTCTCCTCATAGGTTTGGAGAAAAGAGGTGCACCGATGGGAGACGGGTGGAGCGTGCATGGCCTGTGCGACCGTGGGGGCGATCTCAACCGGGCCGGGGAGGAGACTGAGTGGGTGCGTGCCGCGGACTCGGGCTGCGTAGAGGTCGGCGTGCTGCCGCAGCTCCGGGGGTGGAGAGTCGAGGGGAAGGCGCATAGGAACGAAGCACGCTTGACCGGACGGAACGGCGTGTCCGATGGGGACGAAGCCCATCTTGCGGTACATGGGGACACGGTCGACGATGCCGGAGATGAGCAGGTCAGAAAAGCGGTTCTGGCGGGCGTAGTCGTAGATCTGGAGCAGGAGGCCGGGAAGGACGAGGGAGCGCCGGTAGCGCGGATGGACGGCGAGGAGGCGTACTTCAAGCGGAGCACGCAGGGAGCTGAGCAGCGTGGGGCTCGGGAGCCGGCTGGCGATGGAGAACTCAGGGCCGGGGTGCACGGAGACCATCCCGGCGAGCGAGCCTTCCGAGAGGGCGAGGAAGTAGCGGTTGGTGGGATGGAAGCGGTCGACGAGGAGTCCGTCGGGGTTGGGATTGTGCTGCCGGATCTCGGCAGCGAATACCTGGTGATTGAGGCGGTGAATCTGTTCGAACTCCTGCGGTGTGCGAGCTTCTTTGAACTGGAAATCAGCCATGCCCAGTGTGACTTCCCGTAAAGTCACACCACTGTAACACGGGGTTGCGCGGGAGGGGTTGAGGCGTTGTGCATGGATGGGTGGGCGGCGCGGGGCTGAGGCCGCAGGCGGACTCGTGGTAGTCTGACGCCGAGATGCGCCTACTTGTATCGCTGCTTTGCATGGTGGCTGCTGCGTCTCAACTGCATGTCTGCTTGCATGCGGCGCCTCTTGCACCGGAGTCGGGGGATGGCCCGGCGGGCCTTCTGGGCCGGGCGTGGCCCTTCTATGACTTTGCGAATACCGAGGTGAAGCCGTGGCACCTGAAGGTGTCGTACGCGGTGTATGACGCCAAGGGGAGGCATCCTTCAGTGGGCGTGTTCCAGTACTGGTGGGTCTCTGGGGAGTTGTGGCGGAGCAGCTGGAAGCGTGCGGGGATGAGCCACACGGACTGGCATCTGTCGCATGGGCGGCTGGCGTATGAGGCGAGCGGCGATCCGCTGACGCTGTTTGAGTACAAGCTGGAGGCGGCGCTGATTGCGCCGCTGCCGCGGGCGCGCGACCTGGACCAGGCGCAGATCAAGGGAGTGCCGGGGGGCCGTGCGTCGTGCCTGGCGATTGTGCCCGGCGGGGCGGCGGGCGGAGGCGAGGCCAAGGGGCCGTTCCCGACGTATTGTTTTGACGCGACGGCTCCGGTGCTGCGGAGCATGTCGTCACCGGACCGGGTGGTGACGGAGTACCGGCACGTGCGGGCGTGGCAGGGGTGCTATCTGCCGCACGACGTGCAGATCCGGTCGGGGAACCGTCCGCTGCTGACGGCGCACGTGGAGGTGCTGGAGCCGATTGCGGCGACGGATGCGGCGCTGCGGCCGCCGGCCTCGGCGATGAAGACCGAGGTGTTTGTGAATGAGGATGTGGGGCTGAAGGATGTGGACGTGGAGACGGAGGTGGCGCGGGGGCTGCTGAAGAAGCGGATTGAGCCGGAGTATCCGGCGGAGGCGAAGAGCGCGGGGGTGCAGGGGACGGTGGTGCTGGAGGCGATGATCGGGACGGACGGGCGGATCCACGATCTGCGGGTGGTGTCGGCGCCGGCGGCGTCGCTGGCGGCCTCGTCGTTCGCGGCGGTGTCGCAGTGGGAGTATCGTCCTTATGTGATGGGCGGGCGGGCGGTTCCGGTGCAGACGACGGTGACGGTGACGTTCAGCCTGGGCGGATAGCCTGGACGGGGAGATGACGCGGCGGGATGAACGAGGCACGTGCGGGGCAGAGCGGGCGGTGGGCGGTGTACCCGAGTCTGCGGGACCGGGTGGTTCTGATTACAGGCGGGGCGACGGGGATTGGCGAAGAGCTGGTGCGGCAGTTTGTGCGGCAGGGCGCGCGGGTGGCGTTTTTCGATATTCAGGATGAGGCGGGGGTGGCGCTGCGGAATGAGCTGTCGACTGCCGGGTGCGCGACGCCGCTCTACCTGCACTGCGACCTGACGGATGTTGCCGCGCTGAAGGAGAGCGTGGGACGGGTGCTGGCGGCGCTGGGGACCGTGGATGTGCTGGTGAACAACGCGGGGAATGACCGGCGCCATGCGACTGAGGAAGTGACAGCTGACTTCTTCGACCAGACGATTGCGGTGAATCTGCGGCCGTACTTTTTTATGGCGCAGGCGGTGTTGCCGGGGATGGAGAAGGCGGGGCGCGGGGCGATTGTGAACCTGAGCTCGATCTGCTGGATGATTCCGTCGACGGGGCTGCCGGTGTACGTGACGGCCAAGGCTGGCATTGTGGGGCTGACGCGGACGCTGGCGCACGAGTATGGGCCGAAGGGGATCCGCGTGAACGCGGTGCTGCCGGGGGCGATTGTGACGGAGAAGCAGAAGCGGCTGGTGTACACGCCGGAGTACAAGGCGGAGATTCTGGCGAACAAAGCGCTGAAGCGGGACATTCTGCCGGAGGATGTGGCGCGGCTGGTGCTGTTTCTGGCGGCGGATGACGCGGGGGTGATTACGAACCAGAGCTATGTGGTGGATGGAGGGTGGGTGTAGAGGCAGTGGACAGTGATCAGTGGTCAGTGGTCAGTGGTCAGTGGTCAGTGGTCAGTGGACAGAGTGAAGAAGTGAAGTGGTGAAGACGTGAATAAGTGAAGAGTGAAACGTGCGGCTTGGGAATCTGGGTTGGGTGGTGATTGGTTGTGTGACTGTGGCGGCGGCGCAGACGGCGGGAGTGTCGCATATGGCGTCGGGCGGGGATCTGGCGGGGGCGCGGTCGGCGGAGTACGAGCAGGTGCAACAGCGGCTTGCGCGCGGGTGGAATACGTGGGATGTGCACAGCGTGGCGACGCAGGTGCTGCTGCCCGAGGGGCTGGCGATTCACGTGGGAATGAAGCACAACTCCACGCTGAATGGGGATGCGTGGCTGGGCGATGCGCTGATTGGGCGTCTGGATAAGGATGCGGAGGTGGTGACGCCGGGGCCGCATGCGTGGGACGGGAGCTATACGCGGGCGGAGTTTGCGTGGAAGGGGCACAAGTGGCGCGTGGAGAGCGCGCATGATGGCGCGGACCTGGTGATGCTGGTGGCGCCGCTGGAGTCGAAGAGCGCGGTGCCGCCGACGGTGGTGATCAGCGTCGAGGGCATTTGGAACATTCCCATTCACGCAGTGCAAGCGGCGGACATGATCACCGCCGCAAGTGACTGGGCAGACACGCCGACAATTCACACGGTTTTTTGCACTTGCCGGGCGAATGGAACCAAATCCGATATGCGTGTGGTTATTGCGCCGGTCTTAGGTCCGTATTATGCGACCGATCTTAATGAGCCTGTTGGAATCAGCACCGGGAAGCGCAAGGGCATCCGTGAGATTGACGCGGCCATTGAAAAGCAAAGGAAGGCCTACGAAGCATCGATCAAAGCAGCCGGGGCGAACGGGCCGCTGGTGGATGCGATTGAGACGACGCTGGGGTGGGACACGATCTACGAGCCGGAGAAGGGGCGGGTGATCTCGCCGGTGAGCCGGGTGTGGAGCGTGGGGTGGGGCGGGTATGTGCTGTTCGACTGGGACACGTTTTTCGCGGCGACGATGGCGGGGATTGGGGACAAGGACCTGGCGTACGCGAATGCTCTGGAGACGCTGCGGGAGGAGACGCCGGCGGGGTTTGTGCCGAACTATGCGCGGGCCGGGGGGTGGAAGAGCTTCGACCGCAGCGAGCCGCCGGTGGGCGCGATCACGGTGGAGGGACTGTACGAGAAGTTTCACGACCGGTGGTTCGTGGAGGACGCGTTTGCGCCGCTGCTCAAGTGGAACCGTTGGTGGGCGGAGCATCGCGATCTCGAGGGGTATCTGACGCTGGGGAGCGATGCGGAGAATGAGCCGCGGAATCCGGATGATGGATCGGCGGGGACGTGGCAGGGCGCGGTGTATGAGTCGGGTCTGGACAACGGCCCGATGTATGACGGGACGGTCTACGACGCGAAGACGCATCTGCTGGAGTACGGCGATGTGGGGGAGATGAGCCTGTACGTCGCCGACTGCGATGCGCTGGCGCGGATGGCGGATGAGCTGGGGAAGACGGCGGAGGCGAAGGAGATTCGCGAGCGGGGCGAGCGGTATCGGGCGAAGCTGAAGACGATGTGGGATGAGAAGGCGGGGATCTTCTTGAACCGCGATTTGAAGAAAGGTGAAAACAACCCACGGCTCTCGCCGACGAATTTTTATCCGCTGCTGGCGCGGGCGGCGACGGCGGAGCAGGCGGACCGGATGGTGCGGGAGCACTTGAAGAATCCGGAGGAGTTCTGGGGGGAGTACGTGATTCCGTCAATTGCGCGGAGCGATGCGGCGTTCAAGGATCAGCAGTATTGGCGGGGGCGGATCTGGGGTCCGATGAACTACCTGGTGTACCTGGGACTGCGGAACTATGACGGGACGGCGGCGGTGCGGCGGGAGTTTGCGGAGAAGTCGGCGGCGCTGTTCCGGAAGGAGTGGACGGAGAAGGGTCATGTGCACGAGAACTACAACGCGGTGACGGGGACGGGGGACGATGTGACGTCGAGCGACCGGTTCTACCACTGGGGGGCGCTGCTGGGGTACGTGGCGTGGATGGAGCGGGGTGGGGAGGGGCGGTAGACCCGAGCTCCTAGCTTTTAGCTTTCAGCCGGCTTGCGCATTGCGGGTTGAGCCCGATAGCTTAAGATTCTTCGGGGAAAGGAATCGCCATGTTTTCGAGAATGGAAACGTTACACCTGCGCCTTTGCGTTGCTTTTCTTTTGGCTGGAGCGGGGCTGTTTTCCGGGTCTGCTCGCGCACAAACCTCCGTCGAGGCCGCGAAGGTTGCGGCGGAGATCGATCGGGTCGCCTCCAACCTGCCGGCCGAGTCGCGGACGGTGATCACGCGGCTGACGCTTTTGCGGGAGCTGCCGGACGGGGGATGGAAGATGCATTCCGGCGACCTGGCACATGGCGAAGCGCCGGATCTGAACGAGTCGGGATGGGAATCGTTCACGATACCGGGCAAGGCGTCAAATGACGCGGTGTGGTTCCGGCAGACGTACACGGTGCCGGAGACGCTGGCGGGGTACGACCTGACGGGGGCGCGGATCTGGTTTCAGTTTCATGCCGAGGCGAACGGCCCGATGCCGGAGATTCTGTACTTCAACGGGCGGCGGGTGGCGCTGGGCGACGACCTGGAGCCGGTGGTGCTGTTTGACAGCGCCAAGCCGGGCGAGAAGGTGACGGTGGCGGTGAAGCTGCTGCACACGGTGGACACGAAGAGCATCCGTCCAGCGACGCTGAATATCGATTTTCCCGAGAACCGGCCGAATCCCGAGGACCTGCGCGAGGAGTTTCTGTCGGCGGCGGTGCTGATTCCCACGCTGGCGAAGGGGCATGACAGCGATTCGATGAAGACGCTGAACGACGCCATTCATGCGGTGGATGTGAAGGCGCTGGACGCGAAGGACCAGGGCGCATTCGATACGAGCCTGAAGGCGTCGCACGGCAAGCTGGAGGCGCTGCTGCCGCTGATGCAGACGATGACGTGGCATCTGACCGGCAACTCCCATATTGACGCGGCGTGGCTGTGGCCGTGGACGGAGACGGTGGACGTGGTGAAGCGCACGTTCCAGACGGCGCTGCAGCTGATGCACGAGTATCCCAAGTACACGTATACGCAGAGCGCGGCGGCCTACAACGAGTGGATGGCGCAGAAGTATCCCGACACGAATGCGGAGATCAAGAAGCGCATCGAGGAGGGCCGCTGGGAGATTGTGGGCGGGATGTGGGTGGAGCCCGACCTGAACATGCCAGACGGGGAGAGCCTGGTGCGGCAGCTGCTGGTGGGCAAGCGCTGGTACAAGCAGGCGTACGGCGTGGATGTGCGCATCGGGTGGAATCCGGATTCGTTTGGGTACACGTGGCAGCTTCCGCAGATCTACAAGAAGAGCGGAGTGGATTATTTCGTGACGCAGAAGATGACGTGGAACGACACGAACCAGCTGCCGTTCAAGCTGTTCTGGTGGGAGTCGCCGGACGGGTCGAAGGTGCTGGCGTATTTTCCGCATGACTATGCCAACAACAACCTGAGCCCGATGCGGCTGGCGGCGGACACGGCGCAGGCGCGGGAGCGGGCGCCCGGCATGCAGGAGTTCATGGACCTGTACGGCATTGGCGATCACGGCGGCGGCCCGACGCGCGCGGTTCTGGACCAGGGCCTGCATTGGGCGGACGCTTCGACTCCGGCGAAGGTGATGCCGAAGATGCAGTTCGGGATCGCGCAGACGTTCTTCTCGAGCATCGAGAAGCAGGTTGCGCCGGAGAGCAAGGAGTGGAACTACCAGTCGATGGCCAAGGGCTATGAGCCTCCGGCCGATGTCGCGGGCAAGGTAGCGATTCCCACCTGGAAGAGCGAGATGTACTTCGAGTATCACCGCGGGGTAATGACCACGCAGGCGAACCACAAGAAGAATATGCGCAACAGCGAAGAGCAGGTGCTGAACGCGGAGAGGTGGGCTTCTCTTGCCTGGCTCGACGGGCGCAAGTACCCGGGCGAGGAGCTGACGGAGGACTGGAAGAAGGTGCTGTTCAACCAGTTCCACGATCTGGCGGCGGGATCGGGCATCGGGATCATCTACAAGGACGCGCAGAAGGATTATGACGTGGTGCGCTGGTCGACGAACGAGATCCGCGACAAGTCGCTGGCCACGGTGGATGAGCGGGTGAACACTGCTGCCCCCGGGCAGGCGGCGGGCAGCGGGATTCCCGTGGTGATTCACAACCCGATGGGCTGGGAGCGCTCGGGCGAGGTGGAGGCGCACGTGATCGGCGTGAAGGGCCCGGTGGGCGCGACGGGTGCGCAGGTGGTGGACTCGAAGACCGACGCTGCCGGCGTGGGCGCCGAGGTACGGCTGCACGTGCTGAAGGTGCCGGCGTTCGGCTACAAGGTTGTGTGGGTCGGCGGCAGGGCAGCGGCGCCGAAGAGCGATGCCGAAGCCAAGGAGAGCGGCAACACGATCACACTGGAGAACGACACGCTGCGGCTGACGGTGGACAAGGGCACGGGCTGCATCACCAGCCTGTTCCAGAAGAAGACGCAGTTTGAGACGCTGGCGTCCGGCGCGTGCGGGAACCAGCTGCAGTTCTTCAAGGACAACCCGAAGGACTACGACGCGTGGAATATCGATCCGGGAACGCTGGATGTGGCGCCGATGACGATCGATCGGGCGGACGCGGTGGAGCTGTTGAAGACGGCCGAGCCGGGCATCCGGGTGACGCGTCACTGGCAGGAGTCGAAGTTCGTGCAGACGCTGAGTCTCTCCGCCGAGGGCGACATGGTGGATGTGGAGAACGAGATCGACTGGCATGAGACGCACATCCTGCTGAAGGATGCGTTTGCGCTGGCGGCGTCGGGGCCGTTTGCGACGTACGAGATTCCGTATGGGAGCATCGAGCGCCCGACGACACGGAATAACTCGTGGGAGAAGGCGCAGTTCGAGGTTCCGGCGATGCGCTGGGCCGATCTGGGGGATGAGAAGCACGGGCTCTCGATCATCAACCGGACCAAGTACGGGTATGACGCGGCGGGGAACCTGCTGCGGCTGACGCTGCTGCGGTCGCCCACGTGGCCTGATCCGGAGGCGGATCGCGGGCATCATCATTTCCACTTCGCGCTGTATCCGCATGCGGGAACGTGGAAGGAAGCGATGACGGTGCGGCATGGGTGGGAGTACAACTACCCGCTGACCGCAAATGTCACCACGGCGCACGCGGGACCGCTGCCGGCGGAGCACTCGTTTGCTTCAGTGACGCCGGAGAACGTGGTGCTGACGGCGGTGAAGAAGGCCGAGGATGCGAAGGGGCTGATCTTCCGCGTGTACGAGTGGGCCGGGAAGGATGCCACGGTTTCGTTCCATGTGCCGCCGGGGGCGAAGAGCGCGACGGTGACGAACCTGATGGAGTCACCCGATGGGTCGCCGCTGGAAGTTACCGGCGACGTCGTGAAGGCGCCAATCAAGCCCTATGAGATTCTCACGGTGCGGGTGGACTATCCGGAGGGAGGACCGAAGGAACAGTAGCGTTTTTCAGGAAGCAGGACAGAAGCGGCGGGGCTTGGGCCTCGCCGCTTTTTTGCGCGCGCGCAGACATTCCGAGAGCAGTGTTTCGAGTGTTTGCACGCTGACGATAGTACCGTGACCACAGTCACATATTTCCTGCTGGGCAAGGAGCAGAGTGTTGGTGTTTGCGGGAAAGCGCATTGCGGGGAGTGACAAAGAGCGCAGGGTTTCGCAGCGATGGAAGAGATTCTCCGTGTGCCGCTTATTTTGACTGTCTGCCTTATTGCCGGTTCTCTCGGGCTAGAGCACATGGAGGACGACCTGGTGGGCCGTTTAAGGCCATACATATCCTGGGGAGCCCACGGTCCATCGATTAACGATAGATATGGTCTCTGGTGCAGTATCCAGGCCCGGGCCGGGAGCAAGAAGCCGGTCCGGGCTTTGGTGTTTCCGGGGCCTGGCTATGGGGAGTGGGGGTAATTCGGTCTGGGGTATTCGTGGGCTTTGGTATTCTGAAAATCGGAGCTCGCGATGGATATTACTTCCCCGTTCGTAGTGGTGTTGACGATAGTTGCGGTGTTCGCCGTTTGCATCCTCTGGGGTACCAGCACCAAGGAAGACGGCTCGGAGCACCACGGCCACTAGGCTGCATCCGGGTTCTGCCCTCACGTCCTCCATTCGTGATAGAAAGAAGTCGCCCCGCCCAGCGCGCGCACCGCGGGTTCCGGAAGGAACCGCGCCGGCGCAGCGTGCGTATGGCATGGGGGAGAGGGTAATTCCCATGACGCAGAAGTCGATTTGCCTGATTGCCGTTTCGCTTGCTTTGGCCGGAGGTCTTGCGGGGTGCCGCGTGCACGTGGACAAGGGAGCGAACGGAGAGGACAAGACGGTCCAGGTGGACACGCCGTTTGGCGGAGTGCATGTGAACACGGACCAGGTTTCCGCAGCCGACCTGGGACTGCCGCTGTATCCGGGGGCGGAACAGGTGACGAACGACGACAAGCACAAGTCGGCGGACGTGCACCTGGGATTTGGCGAATGGCAGCTGCGGGTGCGGGCGGTGAACTATGAGACTACCGACAGCAAGGAGCAGGTGGCGGCGTTCTACAAGAAGGCGCTGGGCCGCTATGGGGATGTGCTGACCTGCGAGAACAAGACGGCAGTGGGAACGCCGGCAGTGACGCAGGAGGGGTTGACGTGCGCGGACGACGGCAACCGGTCGACGGTGCATGTGGACAGCCAGGACTTTGGCACGAAGGACGATCTGCAGCTGAAGGCGGGTTCGAAGCGGCACCAGCACATTGTGGGATTTGAGAAGGGCAAAGGCGGCAAGACGGTGTTCGCGCTGGTGGCGCTGGATCTGCCGGCGGGGTCGGAGAAGAGCGCGAAGACCGACTGATTCAGAGCGCGCCCGAAGAAGGAGAGGGGCAGCCGCGCGGCTGCCCTTTTTCGTGGGCGGCGGTCGCAGAGATGACCTACAATCAGCCCCAGTAGAAGCACCATTTCCCAATCCTGGAGCCGATATTGATGCACGTTCTGCCGCTTCGTTGTGTTCTTTGTGTCTCTTTGGCTGCCGCAGTGACTCTGCATGCGGCGGACAAGCCCAAGGCCGCACCGGCCGCGCCCGCGGCAACCGATCCGTATGCCGAGGTACAGCCAGCCACGGAGAACCTGGACCTGGCGATGTATCAGCGGATTCGGGAGGAAGGCCTGACGCACTCGCACGTGATGGAGTTTGCGAGCGCGTTGAGCGATGGCATTGGGCCGCGACTGACGGCGTCGCCAAATGCGAAGAAGGCGAACGAGTGGACGCGGGATACGCTGACGAAGATCGGGCTGGAGAACGCGCACCTGGAGGACTGGGGCGAGTTCGGCATGGGCTGGCAGCAGCTGAACACGTGGGCGCGGATGGTGACGCCCGATACGGCGGTGCTGCTGGTGCAGGCGACGCCGTGGTCGCCCTCGACGAGCGGGCCGGTGACGGGGGACGTGGTGGCGGTGACCATCCAGGACGAGAAGGACTTTGACAAGTACAAGGGCAAGCTGGAGGGCAAAGTAGTGCTGTTCGGCGCCATGCGCGATGTGCCCCCAGTGGATAAGGCGCTGTTTACGCGCTACACGGAGAAGGAGCTGGAGGACCTGGCGGAGTTTCCGGTGAACGCGAGTGCGGCGGGGATTCCGCCGGAGATGCAGGCGCGGTTGCGGGAGCGGATGGAGCGGTTCCGCATGATCGACAAGATTGCGCAGTTCTTTGCCGATGAGAAGGTGGCGGCGGTGATTGAGCCGAGCCGCGGAGCTCCGGATGGGGGAGGATCGGGGGGAACGTTCTTCGATGACAACGGGGCCACGCTGGGCCGCACGCCCTATCTTGCGGACAAGAAGGTGAAGGTGCCGGTGGTGGTGGCGGCGATCGAAAGCTATGGGCGGCTCTACCGGCTGACGCAGGCTCATGCGCCGTGCACGGTGGAGATCAATGTGGAGACGAAGTTCACGGGTGATCACGAGCACGGGTACAACACGGTGGCGGAGATTCCGGGGACGGATCCCAAGCTGAAGGACCAGGTGGTGATGCTGGGTGGGCACCTGGACAGCTGGATTGCGGGCACGGGGGCGACGGATAACGGCGCGGGCACGATTGTGGCGATGGAGGCGGTGCGGATTTTGAAGACGCTGGGCGTGAAGCCGCGGCGGACGATTCGCATTGCGCTGTGGACGGGCGAGGAGCAGGGGCTGTTCGGATCGAAGGGATATGCCACGGAGCATTTTGGGTCGGCGAAGACCGCCACGACGCCGGATCAGATGCAGCTGCCGGAGTTCATGCGGCGGGCGACGGGGCCGCTGGAGGTGAAGCCGGAGCAGAAGCTGATCTCCGGGTACTTCAACGTGGATAACGGGAGCGGGAAGATTCGCGGGGTGTATACGCAGGGAAATGCGGCGATCGCGCCGATCTTCGCGCAGTGGATTGCGCCGCTGAAGGACCTGGGCGTGACCACGATTACCAACCGGAACACCGGCGGGACCGATCACCTGAGCTTCGACGCGGTGGGGATTCCGGGGTTCCAGTTCATCCAGGATGAATTGGATTATGAGACGCGGACCCACCACTCCAACGAGGACGTGTACGAGCGGCTGCAGTCGGCGGATCTGAGGCAGATTGCGACGGTAGAGGCGATCTTTGTGTACAACGCGGCGCAGCGCGACCAGATGCTGCCGCGGAAGCCGCTGCCGAATCCGGAGCAGGAGCAGAAGCTGCGCGAGGCTCTGCCGGGGATCTTTCCGGGAGCGGCTGCGCCGGAGCAAAAGTAGGGCTGCAGAAGAAGGCGGCGCTGAAGAGGCGAGCGGCGTTCCCGGCGGGGAACGCCGTCTGCTTTGCTGCTAAGGATCAGGCGGCGGTGTCCTCATCGATTTTGCGCTCGCCGAACTCTTCGTTGCGGGGCTCATCGATGCTGCCCTCGACGACGGGTTCAATTTCAGCCACGGTGTTGTCGGGGTTGTGACGGCGCATGACCCTGCTGGTGTCGTCGCGGCCGGGGGTCACGCTGACGGCGCCGCGGTCACCGTAGTCCTCGCCGACCTCGGTGATTGCTTCGATACGTTCGCGGGCGAGGTCGTCGCCGATGCGGCCGGTGCCGTCGACGTCGAGGTTGGCGTCGTCATCGACGGCTTCGTCGCCATCCTGCAGGAGATTGACCTCGAGCGCATCGATCTCCTCGTCTGTGGATGCCCTTAACTTGTCGATTTCGTTCTGTTCGGATCGCTGTGCCATCTGCTTCCCTTCTCCGTACTTCCTCCGCCGTCCCGAACCCAATGGGCGGGACCGGCGGAGAGGTCAGAGGGATGAGATGCCGATCGGCAGCGGGCCGTTGGAGACGGCG
Organism: Acidobacteria bacterium AB60; assembly: GCA_008682415.1. Classification (GTDB taxonomy): domain Bacteria; phylum Acidobacteriota; class Terriglobia; order Terriglobales; family Acidobacteriaceae; genus Telmatobacter. The sequence continues at coordinate 535,808 of VANK01000004.1, forward strand.
TCAGAAGGCGGTCAGTTCTGCGGCTGAGGCGGGGCCGCGGGCTGGGGAGCGGGAGCCGGGGTGGCGGGGGTATTCGATCCGGAGGGCGGATTCTGGTCGGAGGACGGCTGGCCTGCGGGAGCGGCGGGCCTAGCGGGTGCTCCCCCCATGGGCGGGTGTGCCGCGGGCAGATCGGCCACGTCGACCAGTTCGACGTCGAAGATCAGGTCGGATTTGGGCGGGATGCCGGGATGAGCGGGCTGGCCGTCCTTGGCGGGCTGGTCGGGGAGATTGCGGGTTCCATAGGCCAGTTGCCAGGGGATGAAGAGGCGGCGCTTGCCGCCCACGCGCATGCCGTTGAAGCCCTGATCGAAGCCGGGGATGAGGCGGCCGGTGCCCTGGGCGAAGGCCAGGGGCTCGGGGGGGCCCATCTTCGGCTTGCCGTCGGGGCCCAGTTCGGCCTTCCCTTCCCGGGTGGCGATGGGGGAGCGGTGGTCGTCGGAGGAGTCGAACTTGACGCCGTCGGCGGCGCGGTAGCCGGTGTAGAAGACCTTGTAGATCTTGAACGGTTGTGCCTCGGCGCCGGTGCCGATTTTGATGTCCTGATATCTGAGAGCGAAGGCGGTATTGATGGGGCCGGTCACGGGCGGGACGCCGGGGGGCAGCTTGACGCCGGCCGAGGCGGAGGCGTGCTGGGTGGCGGCGTGCGCGCCGGCCGGTTTGGATGCGGGGGCGGCCGGTTTTTGCGCGGTTTGAGCCGGAAGCGCGAGGGGAACGGCAAAGCAGAGCAGCAGCGCCGAATTCTTCATTTTTGACTCCGGATTAGATTTCATGGGGAGTGTATCAGCAGCGTGGGCGAGCGATTTGTCGCGAGATCAAAGAGGGGAGGGAGCGGGAAGGCGTGAAATGAGGGCAGCTTTATGCGTCTTTATGGACTTGGGACGTAGAGTGAGGCCATGCTCGCCTCGTTCTTGCCCTTTATCAAACTTCTTTGGCTTCCGGTGGCGTCATTCCTGGCAGGCATTCTGAACACCATCGCCGGCGGAGGCTCGTTTCTTTCCTTGCCCGCACTTATCTCCGGAACGACGATTGTGGGGGTGGGCGCGGTGACCGCGCAGGCCACCAATACTGTCGCCCTGTGGCCGGGGCAGCTCACGTCGCTGATCGCCTTTCGCAAGCAGCTGCGAGGCTACGGCTGGAAGCTGCTGCCGCTGGCGGTTGCGTCGGGTCTGGGAGGCTGGGTCGGGGGAGAATTGCTGCTGCACACCGGGAACCAGCGATTCCGGCAGATGCTGCCGTGGCTGCTGCTGTTCGCGGCGCTGATGTTCATCGCCAGCTTCCCGCTTGGCAAGTGGCTGGCGACGCTGTCGGGCGGGCGGCGCTACGAGGCCGCGCTGATGATCGGCATGGTGATGGTAAGCGTATACGTGGGTTACTTCGGGGCCGGGGGCGGCTTCCTGGTGATGTCGCTGCTCGGGATCTGCGGGGTGCGGGACATCCACGAGATGAACGCGCTGAAGGTGCTGACGGCGGCGGTCTCGATCGGGATCCCGGCGCTGACGTTCATCCTGGCGCGCCGGGTGGCTTGGACGTTCTGCCTGGAGATGGCGATTCTGGCGGCGACGGGCGGCTACCTGGCGGCGCACTTCAGCCCGCGCGTGAACCAGCGGGCGATGCGGTGGACGGTGGCCTGCATTGGGTTGCTGACAGCGGGGTACTTCTTCCTGCAGAATGCCATGCAGACGGTTTACGCCCGCTGACGGGGCGCGCCGCACAACACTCATGAGACTTCTGCGTATCTGCGCGGCTGCGATCTGCGGCGTGTTTCTACTGGCGGTGTGGCAGCGGCCGGCGATGGGCCAGGCCGCGGTTCCCGCCGCGACCGCGGGGGACGAGGCCGGGAAGCAGCCGCCGCAGAGCGACCAGGCCTATCATCTGCCGCCGGACAAGCTGGCCAAGGCGATCACCCTGAACAAGATCCGGCTGGCGCTGGAGATCGCAGGGACGCTGTGGGGGCTGGCCGTCCTTTGGCTGCTGCTGGCTACTCGGACGGCGGCGGGGGCGGAGGCCTGGGTGCAGCGGGTCACGCGTTTGCGCTGGGTGCAAGGACTGCTCTTCTTCGCACTGTTCTTCGTGGTGAGCGCGGCGGCGAGCCTGCCGCTGGACGCCATTGGGCACGCGGTGAGCCGGCACTACGCGATCAGCGTGCAGGGGTGGGGAGGCTGGCTGGGCGATCAGGGGAAGAGCCTGGCGCTGTCGGTGATCTTCGGCTCGCTGATTCTGCTGCTGTTCAGCTGGATTGTGCGTGTCTCTCCGCGGGCGTACTGGGTATGGCTGTGGGCGATTGCCGTGCCGCTGGCGTGCGCTGCGATTGTGGTAACGCCGGTGGTGATCGATCCGCTGTTCAACAAGTTTGAGCCGCTCAGCAAGACGCATGCCGAGCTGGTGGGCAAGCTGGAGAAGGTGGTGGCGCGGACGGGGACGGATATTCCGCCGGAGCGCATGTTCCTGATGAAGGCCAGCGAGAAGAGCAACGGACTGAACGCGTATGTGACGGGGATGGGGGCGACCAAGCGGTTCGTGATGTGGGATACGGCGACGGACCGGCTGCCGGACGACGAGGTGATGTTCGTGTTCGGGCACGAGAGCGGGCACTACGTGCTGAACCACATTCCCAAGATGCTGTCGATCATGGCGGTGGCGCTGTTCTTTGTGTTCTGGGGGAGCGCGCGGTTTGCGGAGTGGATGGTTGGGCGGTTTGGAGCGCGTTGGGAGATTGAGACGGTGGGCAGCCGGGCGGGGTTTCTCACCCTGATCTTCGCGTTGTCGATCGTGGGATTTTTCCTGACCCCGGCGGGGAATACGATGAGCCGGCACTTTGAGCACGAGGCGGATGTGTACGGGCAGGAGGCGATTCACGGGCTGGTTCCCGATCCGCAGAAGACGGCGATTTCAGGGTTCAACCACCTGGGGGAGGCGTGGCTGGACGATCCTGATCCGAACCCGATTGTTGAGTTCTGGGACTACAACCATCCATCGGTGAAGAACCGGGCTAACTTCGCGGCGCATTACGATCCGTGGGCGAACGGCGGGCACGGAGAGTTCTTCGCGCAGTGATGGGGCGGAGTGGCCCGCCTGGTGATGTGGACGGCGGGGTATGGCAGGCGCCGTCCCTGAAGGGACTCCGGAGGAATTTCAGGGGCTTCATTCCCCACGCTGAAGCGCGGGGCTAATGTCCGTTACGCCTCCGGCGTAGGTGTGGCGGAGGGGAGGCTGTGTCGGAGGGCAAGAGCTAGGGCCAAGGGCCAAGGGCGGCGGCGGAGTGGGGAAGGCCAAGGGACCGGGGCCGAGTGGTGGGGGACGAGGACCAGTGCCAAGCGCGAAGAGGCGAGAGGCGAGAGGCGAGGGCGGAGAGCGGAGCGTCGAGGGACGAGGGCGCGTTCGGTGATTGGGGGCTGCTCTACAATCCGGGCATGCAGTTTCTTTCGATTTCGCGACGGCGGACCGACGCTTTCCCTCCCGAGGCTTTCACACCCGAGTTGATCGCGGCCGAGGGGCAGCGCTGCAAGGAGCTCTATGCGGCCGGCATCCTGCGGCAAATCTGGAAGCGGGGGGACACGCCGGGCGCTGCGATTTTGTGGGAGGCGGGCAGCGAAGCCGAGGTGCGCGAAGCGATCGCCAGTCTTCCGCTGAAGCGGGCGGATATGCTGGAGGTCACTGTCTGCCTGGCGCTGGAGCCCTACGCCGGCTTCTCCAAATGAGGGCGGCCTCCTGCCGCCCGCGCTAACCTTTGCGAGCTGAAATTCGGATCCTTTTTGCCCCTTTTATGGGACAAAACCGGGCGTTTCCGAGGCCCTCTGGGACCCCTTACACTGGAAGAGTCCTGATTTTTCTGGAAGAGGAGCCTCATGGCGTATCCAACAAACTACCGCTACACCCGCGAGCATGAGTGGATCGCGGTAGACGGCAAGATCGGCACGGTGGGGATTACCGATTACGCGCAGAATTCGCTGGGCGACATTGTGTATGTAGACGCGCCCAAGGTGGGCGACTCGGTCACGGCCAACGCGACCTTTGGGTCGGTGGAGAGCGTCAAGGCGGTCAGCGACCTGTATTCGCCGGTCAGCGGGACGGTGACCGAGGTGAACGAGCTTCTGAAGACGGAGCCGGACAAGATCAATGCGAACCCGCACGAGACCTGGATCATCAAAGTAGAGTTGAGCGATCCCGGCGAGTTCGATGGCCTGCTGGACGCCGCGGCGTACGAGAAGTTCATTTCTGAGGAGCAGTGATCAGTGGTCAGTGATCAGTGATCAGCAACTCGAAACACTCATGAGTATCCGGATGCCAGAGGAAAGTGAAGTCGGTCTCGCGCGAGCCACTGACCACTGACCACTGACCACTCGGCCCAAAGGACCCTGATGCGTTATCTACCTAAATCTCCTGCGGAACGGGAGCAGATGCTGGCCGAAATCGGCGCGGCGGCGATTGACGATCTTTTTTCGGTGATTCCGGCCGAGTACCGGCTGACGCGCGACCTGAACGTGCCGCGCCATCACGGCGAGAGCGAGATCATCGACTACTTTAAGGCGGCCGCCGAGAAGAATGCGACGGGGTATGCCAGCTTTCTGGGAGCGGGCGCGTACCGCCACTATCGGCCGGTGATCATTGACACCCTGGTGCAGCGCGGGGAGTTCCTGACCAGCTACACACCGTACCAGGCGGAGATTACGCAGGGGACGCTACAGGCGATCTTCGAGTTCCAGACGATGATTGCCGAGCTGACGGGGATGGACGTGGCCAACGCGAGCATGTACGACGGTTCTACGGGCGCGGCGGAGGCGATCCTGATGGCCATGCGCGTCACCGGCCGGCAGAAGGCAGTGGTGGCGCGGACGGTGCATCCCGAGTACCGCGAGGTGATCGATACGTATCTGCGACATCGGGAGCTTCCGACCTCAGCGGTGGGGTATGACCCGAAGAGCGGCCGTATCGACCTGGCCGCGCTTGAGGCCCAGGTCAGCGACGAGATCGCGGCGGTGCTGGTGCAGAGCCCGAATTTCTTCGGAGTCATTGAAGATATTCCGGCGATTGCGGAGATTGCGCACAAGAAGGGCGCGCTGCTGATCGTGTCGATCGCGGAGGCGGTTTCGCTGGGGGTGGTGCGGCCGCCGGTGGAGGCCGATATCGTCAGCATGGAGGCGCAGTCGTTTGGCGTGGCGCTGAGCTATGGGGGCCCGTTCTGCGGGGTGATCGCGGCGAAGGAGCAGTTTCTGCGGCAGATGCCGGGGAGGCTGGTGGGCCAGACGGTGGATAGCGAGGGGAACCGCGGGTTTGTGCTGACGCTCTCGACGCGCGAGCAGCATATTCGGCGGGAGAAGGCCACGTCGAATATCTGCACGAACCAGGCGCTAGTGGCGCTGATGGCGACGATCTTCCTGACCGTTTACGGCAAGGAAGGGATTCGCGAGCTGGCGGAGCACAACCTGGCGAAGGCGGCGTACGCGGCGCAGGAGCTGAGCGCCCAGCCGGGCACGAAGCTGCTGTTCACGGGGGCACCGCGCTTCCACGAGTTTGTGCTGGAGACGAAGGAGTCTCCCGCGTTGTGGAGCCAGCGGCTGCTGGAGAACAAGATTGTGGGCGGCGTGGAGTTGGGCCGCTGGTATCCGGAGCTGGGGAACGCGACGCTGTGGTGCGCGACGGAGATGATCGCGAAAGAGCAGATTGATCGGGCCGCGGCGGTGATGGCGGCGGGGCTGGTGGAAGCGTAGGTAAAGATCATGGACTCGGCGGAATTGGAAGAAATTCGCAAACGATGCGATGCCGCAACTGCCGGGCCGTGGGAGTCGTTTGTCGAAGGGCGAGATCATCTGGGTGGCGACAGCTTCATTCGGACCGGCGGACTCGATGACCGATCTCCGACACTGAACTGCTCGCAGCATCTACTGCCAATCAAGACTTCATTGCAAATGCAAGACAGGACATTCCGCGTCTCCTGGAGGAAATTGACCACTTAAAGAAGGTCAACCAGGCCTTGTAACAAGGGCACGGCTTCAGCCGGGCCACAGTGATTGCGAAAGAAAGGAACGGGCTTCAGCCCCTGCCATGGCGCATCCGGCACGCAATTCCGATCCAGCCGGGATTCTCAATCCATCGCGCATCTTTTTTTCCGACGACAAAGACGAGCATGGGGCGGAGGCTTCTGCAGTCGGAGCGCAATGCCGGGCTTCTCATCGACGTACTCCGGACACTGGTTGCGCAGCATCGAATGATCGTGCGCGACTTTGTGATCATGCCCGACCACGTGCACCTTCTTATTGAGGTTCGTGATGAGATGACGATTGAGAAGGCTATGCAGCTCATCAAGGGAAGGTTTTCGCATCGTTTGTCGCATGAGTACGGCTACAAGGGCGAGGTTTGGCAGCGAGGATTTGCGGAAGAGCAGATGATGAACAAGCAGTCCCTTGAAGCTCATCGGGTCTACATCGCTGAGAATCCGGTGAAGGCTGGTTTGGTGCATGAAGGCGAAGAGTATCCATTCTGCTATGGGACTCTTGCGAGACGAAAGATGGCAGGGGCTAAAGCCCAGACGGTAAGTTAGCAGCAGTTGGCCCGGCTAAAAGCCGTGCCCTTGTTACAAAGCTGCCCCCGTACTAGGTGCCGTTGATTAGCGTCAGCAGTACTGGGGGGCAGGACATTGGTAGTTAGCAGCAGTTGGCCCGGCTAAAAGCCGTGCCCTTGTTACAAGGCACGAAGTGCGGAAGGCAGCCTGCTCTCACGAGCACAACAAGAACGAGATCCGATCGATGGGGTTCTGAGGAATGGCGACAACGGAGATATCGGGAACGCGCAAGACCACGGGGAAGGTTCGGCCGCACCAGACGCAGAACGAGCGGCTGGTCTTTGAGAAGTCGGCGCCGGGGAAGAAGGCTTACAGGCTGCCGCCGCTGGATGTGCCGGCGGTGGATGCGAAGAGTTTGTTGGGCGAGGCGCATCGCGAGACGCTGGGGGAGTTGCCGGAGCTGAGCGAGATCGAGATCATCCGCCACTTCACGCGGTTATCGACGTGGAACTATGCGATCGATTTGGGGATGTATCCGCTGGGCTCGTGCACGATGAAGTACAACCCGCGGGTGAACGAGTTCGTGTCGCGGATTGAGGGGCTGGCGGAGGCGCATCCGTACCGGCCGGATTCTCTGGCGCAGGGCATCATGGACGTGATCGAGCTGCTGCAGAAGTGTCTTCTGGAGATCACCGGGATGGATGCGATCACGCTGCAGCCAGCGGCGGGCGCTCAGGGCGAGTTCACCGGGATCCTGCTGGCGCGGGCGTGGCACGAGTCGCAGGGCAATCCGCGGCACAAGGTGCTCATCCCCGACTCGGCGCACGGCACCAACCCCGCGACTGCGGCGATCTGCGGCTACCAGGTGGAGAATCTGAAGTCGAACGCGGATGGTGGCATCGATCTGGAGGCGCTGGCGCGCCAGGTCACGGAAGACACGGCGGCGTTGATGCTGACCAATCCCTCGACGATCGGGGTCTTCGAAAACCAGATTCACAAGATCGCGGAGATTCTGCACGCCAAGGGCGCGCTGCTTTACATGGACGGCGCGAACATGAATGCGCTGGTGGGGAAGGTGCGGCCGGGAGACTTCGGCGTGGACGTGATGCACCTGAACCTGCACAAGACGTTTTCGACGCCGCATGGCGGAGGCGGGCCGGGATCGGGACCTGTAGCGTGCAAGGCGTTTCTGGAACCGTTTCTGCCCACGCCGGTGCTGCAGAAGAAACAGGACGGCACGAAGTGCTGGAACTACGATCGTCCGCAGAGCGTGGGGCGGGTGCGGGCGTTCTACGGCAATACGGGGATGTTCATCCGCGCGCTGGCGTACATCCTGGCCAACGGGCCGGACGGGCTGCGGCAGACGACGGAGGACGCGGTGCTGAACGCCAACTACATTCGCAAGAAGCTCGAGGATCTGTACGAGCTGCCCTATAAGACACCATCGATGCACGAGGTGGTGTTCAGCGACAAGAGGCAGGCCGCCAAGGGCGTGAAGACGGGTGATATCGCCAAGCGGCTGATCGACTACGGCTTTCACCCCTACACGGTGAGCTTTCCCCTGATCGTGCCGGGCGCGCTGATGATCGAGCCGACGGAGAGCGAATCGGTGGAGGAGCTTGATCTGTTCGTCGAGGCGATGCGCTCGATTGCAAAAGAGGTGGAGGAGACGCCGGAGCTGGTGAAGACGGCGCCGCACTCCACGCGCGTGTCGCGGCTGGATGAGGTGACGGCGGCGCGCAAGCCGGTGCTGCGGTGGAGGAAAGAGAGCCGCTAACGCAAACGAACGCGAGACAAGGCCGCCGGCGGGATCCGGCGGCTTTTTGTTTTTGTGATCGGGAGCGGGCGCGTGGTGTGGCGTAGTTTGCGCCCGGGCAAGCGAAGTGTAAACGGGCGTACACAGTTCTTGCATGGGTGGCTGGATAACCCGCGCAGATTCAGTACGGGCCCAAATTGGCATAGCTGTTGCTTGATCGGGAGTGGAGATTCCAGCAACGGCTATGCGCAAGATCCTGAGTTGGAAAACGTGGCTGAAAGACGATCGCGGCCAGGCGCTGATGCTGACCGGCGTGGGATTCACCATGCTGCTGGCCTGCACGGCACTGGCGCTCGATACGGGAGTGGCGTTCCGCGCCAAGCGCCGGCTGCAGGTGGCGGCAGATGCGGCGGCGGTCGCCGGGGCGCTTGATTACCTGTACAGCGCGTCGTCGACGTCGGCCATATCGGCGGGGAAGGCGGCGTCGAGCGCGAATGGCTTTACCGACAGTGGAGGCGATGATGGGGGCGGGGCGATCAGCGTGTCAGTGAGCGTGCCACCCACGGATGGGCCGAATGCGGGCAGCGCGGGGTTCGTGGAGGCGATCGTCAGCAAGAAGGTCGGGACCTATTTTATGGGGATCGCCGGCTACAAAAACATCACGGTGAAGGCGCGCGCGGTGGCGGGCGTGCCGACGGCGGGACAGGCGTGCATCTGGATTATGGCACCGTCGGGACCGGCGCTCCATCTGTCGGGCAAGTACGACATCGAAGCGACCGGCTGCGGAATCTACGTCAATTCGAATACTTCCGACGCCTTTGGCGATACCGGAAACGCCGGCAAAGTGAACGCCAAGTTTCTCGACGTGGTGGGCAATTCTCCGCCGGCACACCAGACCAACCCGACACCGGCCACCATCAATGCCGCGCCGCGCAAGAGCCCGTGGGGGAACATCACTGGGCCCACGCCGACCAACGGCGGGTGCACTACGACAGACAGTGCAACGACTTCGCTTACCACGGCGCCATCCGCGCCGGGGTTGGGCAAGGCCATCTGCTATACCAACTCGGTTACCATCGGCAACGGCGTCACCCTTGGAGCCGGAACCTATATGTTCGAAAATGGCGTTACCATCGCCACCGGCGCCACAGTCACCATCAACAGCGGCACGATCGATATCTACGGCGGCACTTTGAATCAGAACAGCAACTCGCTGTTGAACATCACGGCGCCCACTTCGGGTACCTACAATGGCATTGCGATCATGCAGCCGGCCGGCAACACCAACCAATTACAGGTGCAGTTCGGGAGTAACAACCAGACGCTGGACGGCTACATTTACGCGCCGGGAGCCGAAGTCTTCCTGCAGGACCACGGTGGGGGTGTTACTGCAACCGGCATCGTGGCCAACACAATGCAAGATGGGCCTTCGACTATCACGATTCCCAGCTACGACAAACAGCACCCAAGCACCACGCCCAATCGCGTGGTCACGCTCGTGGAGTAGACGATGACGAACATTCTGAAGCGCTTGAGAAGAAGCATGGGCGAAGGCGGTCAGTCGATTGTGGAGACCGCGCTGGTGGTGCCGGCCCTCGCCACCATGCTGGTTGGCTCGGTGCAGATGGCGCGGGTCATCTATGCGTCGATCGCGGTGGCCAATGCCGCGAAGGCGGGCGCGCAATATGGGTGCCAGAGCGGCTATACGGCGGCTGATTCGACGGGGATCGCGACGGCGGCTTCCAACGAAGCTCCGAACCTGACGGTCAGCACCACAACGGCTGTGGCCTGCGCCTGCAGCGATGGAAAGGCATCCACTTGCCTGAACACCGATTGCGCCAACTCGCACATTGAGGAGACGCTCACGGTGAACACCCAGGCGACGGTGGCGGCGACGATCCGGCTGCCGGGCCTGCCGAGCAGCTATACGGTCAAGGGGCAATCCATCCAGAGGGTGGTCCAGTGAAGTGGAAGCAGGTTCTATGGGGCCGCCTCTGGCGGGAGGACGGCGTGAATGCGGTGGAGATGGCCCTCTCGAGCATGGTGCTGTTCGCCATGCTGATCGGGATCTGCCAGGTGTCGCTTGGGCTGTATGCGTACCAATACTGCTCGGATGCGGCGCGGCTGGCATCGCGTTACGCGATGGTGCGCGGCAATACCTCGTGCACCAACACGCCGAGCCTCTCGAAGTGCAACGCCTCGGCCACCGACATCAGCAATTATGTGAAGGGGCTTGGGTACAAGGGGATCACTTCTTCCAACGTGACCGTGACGACGAGCTGGTGCGCGGCCGGCACGAGCACGCCGATGACGTGGGCCTCCTGCTCCAGCGGCACCGCCAAGGCGCCGGGAAACCTGGTCAAGGTCACGGTGGCCTATCCCATGACGATTCACGTGCCCTTCTCGCCGCAACTCGCGCTTAATCTGAGCAGTACGTCGCAGATGGTGATTTCACAGTGAACACGGGACAGTGCACAGTGAACAGTGGTCAGTGATCAGTGATCAGTGATCAGTGATCAGTGGTCAGTGCACAGTGATCAGTGATCAGTGGTCGGGGGAGTTGTTTTTCCAGAGTCGGGACCGATTCTTCACAGGGACGGGGATGCCGCCGAAGGCCTAGACTCGATGAAAGCGATTCCTAGCTTCATCGATTCCTGATCGGATTCTTGCATGGCCACCATCCTCAATTCCACCGGCTTCGACGCGGGGCTACCCGCGAATGTGGATGCCGAGAAGACCATCCTGGGCGCCATCCTGCTGGACAACGCCGCTCACGCCGAGGCGGCGGAGAAGCTTTCGGCCGACGACTTCTCGCTCGACTCGCATCAGCGGATCTACATGCGCATGGGCGATCTGCTCAACGAGCAGCGCGCGGTGGATATCGTCACCCTTTCGAACGAACTGGCCAGGTACAAGGAGATTGAGGCGGTAGGCGGGGTGGCCTACCTGGCCTCGCTCACGGAGGGTTTGCCGCGCCGGCCGGTCATCGAGGAGTACGTCAAGATCGTCAAGGACAAGGCGCTGCTGCGGCGCCTGATGGCGATCTGTTCCACGGCGATTGCCCGGGCGGCCGATCAGAGCGAGCCGGCGCTGGAGGTGCTTGGGGCCGCCGAGGCGGGGCTGCTCGAGGTCAGTGAGAAGAGCGTCTCGGGCGGGCTGGTTCCGCTGTACGAGGTGGTCGCCAACTCTTTCGGCTCAATTGACAACCTGTACAAGCAGAGCCGCGAGGTTACGGGGCTGGCCACGGACTTCTATGAGCTGGACAAGATGACCAGCGGCTTCCAGAAGGGCGAGCTCATCATCATTGCCGCGCGGCCCTCGATGGGCAAGACGGCGTTCGCGATCAACATCTGCCAGAACGCTGCCGTGAATCACCAGGCGGTGGTGGCCGTGTTCAGCCTGGAAATGAGCAAGGAGTCGCTATTGCGACGCATGCTGGCGTCGCAGGCGTGGGTGGACCAGCGCAAGCTGCAGACCGGCTTTATCGCGCGCGAAGACCAGGTCAAGCTGGAGAAGGCGCTGAACGACCTGGTCGAGTCGCGGCTCTTCATCGATGACACGGCCGGAATCTCGCTGGCGGAGATGCGCGCCAAGGCGCGGCGTCTGCGGCAGATGAACGGAAAACTCGATCTGGTGATGGTGGATTACCTGCAGCTAATGTCGGCTACTCTGCCCTCCGCGGGCGGCAAGCGGTATGAGAATCGCACCCAGGAGGTTTCGGCCATCTCCCGCGGCCTGAAGGCACTGGCGAAGGAGCTGGATGTGCCGGTGGTGGCGCTCTCGCAGCTCTCGCGTTCCAGCGAGCGCCGCGGCGAGGACAAGCGCCCGCTGTTGAGCGACCTGCGCGAATCGGGATCGATTGAGCAGGATGCGGACGTGGTGATGTTCATTCACCGCGAGGTCTATTACAACCACGACAAGGACTCGATGTCCGAGGCCGACAAGGCCAAGTCAGAAATCATCATCGCCAAGCAGCGCAACGGCCCCACAGACACCGTGCACCTGAACTTCATCTCCAAGTTCACGCGCTTCGATAACCCGGACGCCGGTCACGAGATGATGGAGTAGTCCGGGCAGAACTTCGGTAAAGCGAGGCGGGCGGATCGCGCGGAATCCGCATCCAACTCCCCTGGCGCAAAACCCTGCGCCGGAGGAGATGATCCATGGCTGACAGCAAGACGAAGAAGTGCGCGCATCCATCCTGTACCTGCCAGACGGAACACAAATATTGCAGCACGTATTGCGAAGAGCACGCGGACACGGCTGAGATTACCTGCCGCTGCGGACACGCGGGCTGCCGGGCAGAGGCGGTCTAGTTCGCGCGGTCAATGCTCGCTGAGGGTGAGAATGACGCGCCCGACGATCAGTTCGCCGGGCGACTCGCCGGGCCGGAGCTGAATCAATTCCACCGGAAACGCCCGATTGTGGGGCCGCAGCACCATGCGATCGAGCACAAAGTCGGCGTAGCGCAGCTTGAGGCGTCCATCCTGACAAACGCCGTACACGTTGGGTCGGGTGGGCCGATACGGCACAAACGAGTTGTAGTGCCGGTCGAGCAGCACGGTGGCCTCCGGTTGAATGATTGGGTCCATGGCCTGCGAGTCTCCAGGTGCCGCCGTGATGGCGACGAATCGCTGCCAGGGCCTGCGCGGCTGTAACGGGCGTTCGCGAATGGATTGCAACAGTGCTCCGGCAATCCAAACCTGCCCGCGCGCCGAAGAGGGCCGGATGTGCGGCTCATTCATGGCCGCGGCATAGGAGACCACCGGGATCTGGGCGATCTCGGTGCCGACGCGCCAATCGGGCATGGCATCGCCGGGCAGCAGGTCGGCGGTGCCCATCTGCTGCGCCGCCAGGATGCGGTCGATGGCGTCCAGGGAGAGATGGCGCCGGTTGCGCAGGAAATTCGACAGGTGCGACTGCCTGAATCCAGTTTGACGTGCCAATAACGAAACACTGAGCGTGCCGCGCTGTATTCTCCGGAGCAGTTCGAGGCGGAGACGCTCTTGCATCTGAGAGAAATTCATATTGTGGAAAATCCGCCAGGAGCAATGGAGCAGACGGGTCCGGAATTGCTGCAAGAAAACTCAAAGCCAGTGATTTTCCTTCATTCTCGGCGCTTGAGGAGCGAATAGAAAGCGCGGGCCCTGAATATCCATCAGGCGCGTTGACGCTGAAGATACGTGTCGCTAGATTGTGAGTACTTTAGTCGCGGGCAATCGGGGAGAACACGGCGCAAACGCCGGGTTACGAATGTACTGAAAGCGGCCGCTCCGTGTCCCCCGTCCTTATCGCCATTTTGGCGATGCGGCGCTCCTCAAGGGCGATCAAGAAGATCGTTCGGGGGCTTCCTGCGTCTTCCAGACTCTGCGTGCGTGTTCAATGTGAGGAACCAACAGGGAGAACGGACTGCATCCCTCCACGGAAACGAGCGATTTCCGGCAGGACGCATGGCCGCCCCGTCACCCCGGCAGGCAACCAGACAAAAAGAAGCGAGCCGGGATTGGAAGCCAACGCGGAGAAGTGGAAATGGATTTGTGCGTGCAACTGAAGGTTTGCGAAGGGTGCGGCTGTCTTTGGTACCGCGCCCAGAATTATCGAGGTGTGTATTGCCTTGGATGTGAGGCGAAGCTGAAGCCGTTCCCCTCGCCGGAGAGCAGAAGGCGGCGCGGGCCGAAGCGAGAGGCTGCGCACGTGAGGATGTGGGTCTTCGGCGATTACGAAGACCTCTTCGGATGGGATCCTGAGGACCTTGCCGGGGGTGCGGCATGAGCGCGGCAGCGCTGCATCTTCCCGGGCTCTGGGCGGCCGCTGCGACGCATTCGCCTTTGAGGATCGTCACGGTCGATCGCGCTTCTGCACCGGAGCGGCAACCGGCCAGCAGGAAAAAACCGGTGCAATCTCTGGCGTTTTACCGGAAGCATACGAATGCGCTGTTGCGGCGCTATCTGTATGCTTCCATGCTGATCGGGCGGGCGCCTTCCCTTCTGGATCATCCGGTAGCGCGCGGCTGGGCCAGCAGCAGGCCGGTGCGGACGTTCGAAGACGCGGTGAATTTCGTGCTGGACGTGGAACGCTGTCTTGCGCGTCTGGGCGCACTCGATCGGTGCCTGTTGAACCGCCTGGTGCTGCAGGAGTACACGCTGCTGGAGGTATCCATCATGCTGCGCATCAGCGTCAACACCGTTGCCGCGCAGTTGGGGAAGGCTACCGACCGGCTCACCCAGATTCTGCTGAAGGAGGCACTGCTCGTCCTGACACAATCATGATGGCGACGGAGAGACGGGGCGCTTCGGCGCCTTGTTTCTCCAGCGCGAGAACATGGTTGCGGCTCTCTGCTATGGTGTTTGCGTCTCAGGACCAGGCGTTTCTGCCGCGTCCAAGACGGAGAGACTCTTCCATGCGTTTATCTGGATCCTCGTTTGCGCTCGCATCCGCCCTTGTCCTGCTGACCTCGTTCCCGCTTGCGGCACAGGAAGCCGCCAAGCCCACGACCGCCGCGGAGGCGCCCACGCGCGATACGAGCTACATTGACGCGGATGGCACGGCTCACGTGACGCGCGTGGTGCCCGTACCGGAAGATCTGAGTCCCGCAGCGCAGAAGAGCCTGCGCCACGCCGAACCCGATCAGGGTCCTCCTCAGTCGCTAGCCGAGCGGCGCAAATCTACCGACGCGTACACGGCGCGCGCCCGCGAGGAGTGGGTCAAGATTTGCCCCGTGACCATCGAGGACCGCACGATCGGCGGGGTTCCCGTGCATGTGGTCACGCCGCCCGATATTGAGCCGGGCAGTCACGACAAGATCCTTCTCAATCTGCATGGGGGCGGGTTTAATTCCGATTCGGGTTCTTATACCGAATCGATCCCGATTGCCAGCTACGCGAAGATGAAGACCATCGCGGTGCTGTACCGGCTCGCGCCCGAGTATCCGTTCCCCGCCGCGGTGGATGACTCGATCGCGGTGTACAAGGAATTGCTCAAGGTCTACAAGCCCGAGCACATCATCATCTACGGCACGTCGGCGGGCGCGATTCTGACGGGGGAGGTGGCCGTCAAAATCAAGCAACTGGGCATGCCGCTGCCCGCGGGTCTCGGCATCTTCAGTGGCATGGGTGACTTCGCCCGCAACGGCGATTCGATCGCGATGTATGCTCTGCGCGGGCTTTCCGGCCATCTGGATCCGCCCGCAAGCGGGCCGCACGATCCGTTCTACGTGGGATCGACGGACGCGAAGGATCCTGTGCTCTCGCCGATCTATGCCGACCTTCACGGGATGCCGCCGACGCTGTTTGTCACCAGCGGGCGTGACCTGCTGCTCAGCGGCACCGCCAATCTGCACCGCGCCTTTCTGAATGCGGGGGCGGACGCACGCCTGGTGGTCTTCGACGCATTGCCGCACGCGTTCTGGTACAACCCCAATCTGCCGGAGGCGATCGAGGCCAATCACATCATGGCTGATTTCTTTGTGAAGACGCTGGCCAGAAAGACGGCTGCGCCAAAGTAGACGGGTTGCTCCGCGCGAGCCCGGGTCTCCATCGCGAAGACCCGGTTTGTGCCGCGCTTATGGTTTAAGGCTGTCGCTACCAGACACGGCAGGCATTTTCCGGCTGCATCGGCGCAGCGGCCTTGCAGTGAAACGCATCGCCGAACTCCTTCATGTTGCGTACCACGCCGTTCACGCGGAAGTGATCGGGCGAGTGGGGGTCGGTCTGCACCTGCATTTTGGCCGCTTCGGGGCGCAGCTCGCCGCACCAGTTCTGCGCGTACGCAAGGAAGAACTGCTGCTGGCCGGTGAACCCATCCTGCTTCTGATCAAGATTGAGGTTCTTACGCTTGGCATCCTCGAGCAGAGCCATGAAGGCCAGGCGGATGCCGCCGTTGTCGGCAGTGTTTTCGCCCAGCGTGAGTTTGCCGTTGACGTGCAGGCCGCCGTCCACGGTGAAGTCGCTGTATTCCTTCACCTCGCAATCGGCCTTGGCGTCGAACTTCTTGCCGTCTTCGGGAGTCCACCAGTCGTTGAGATTGCCGGCGCCGTCAAATTGACGTCCCTGGTCGTCGAAGCCGTGGGTCAGCTCGTGGCCCACGACCGCGCCGATGTGACCGTAGTTCACGGCATCATCCTCCTTGGGGCTGTAGAACGGCGGATGCAGAATGCCGGCGGGGAAGTTGATGTCGTTCATGCTGGGATTGTAGTAAGCATTTACGGTGGGAGGGCTCATCCCGAACTCACCGCGGTCGACCGGTTTGCCAATCTTATTGAGTTCGCGGCGCGCCTCAAACTGGACGGCCCGTACCGCGTTGCCGAGGGCATCGCCGCGCACGACCCGCAGGCTCGAGTAGTCGCGCCATTTGTCGGGATAGCCGATTTTGTTGGCGATTGCCTGCAGCTTCTCCTTGGCCTTGACCTTGGTCTCGGCACTCATCCAGTCCAGTGTGTCGATGTCCTTGTCCATGGCGCTCTCGATGTCATGCACCATCTGCTGCGTGGCGGCTTTGCTCGACGGCGGGAACTCCTGCGTGGCGTACACCTGCCCGAGCGCTTCGCCGAGCGCGCCATCTGTCGCCACAACGCACCGCTTCCAGCGGGCGCGCTCCTCTTGGCGCCCGCTGAGGACCTTGCCATTGAACGCGAACTGTTCCTTGTCCAGATCCTCGGGCAATGCGGTGGTGGGCAGAGCGTTGATGAGCTGCCATTTGAGATAGGACTTGAGGACATCGAGCGAGGTCGATTCCAGGATGGCGTTGAGGCCAGTGTAGAACTGCGGATGAGTCACGTTGATCTCGCTGATCGGCGGCGCGCCCGTCTCCTTCAGAAACGTGGTCCAGTCGATGGATGGCGCCAGCTTTTCCGCATCCGCGAGAGGCATCAGATGGTAGACATTCTTGGGATCGCGCTGGGAGGTGATGTCCAGCGAGTTCTTCGCCAGGGAGGTTTCCAGTTCCATGATGGCCTTGGAGTCGGCGGCGGCTTTTTCGTCGCTCTCGCCGATCAGCTTCAGCATCCTGGCAATGTGCTCGACGTACTGCTGGCGGATCTTCTCATCGTCCGCGCCGGTGCGGAGGTAGTAGTCGCGCTCCGGGAGCCCGAGGCCGCCCTGGTCAAGCACGGCGATCTGCTTGGTGGCATCCTTGAAATCCTGCTGCTCGCCAAAGCTGAGCAGCGCGTTGACACCGATCATCTGATCGTGGGCCAGGAGGGGAGCGAGCTGGGTCTTGCTGGTGAGCGCATCGATGCGCTCGAACTCAGGCTGAACCGGCTTCAGCCCTTCCTTGTTGATGGCCGACGTGTCGAGGCAGGAGGCGTAGTAGTCCCCGATCTTCTGCTCGTTCGGCGTGCGCTTTGCGGTGTCCGCCGCGGCCTTGTCCAGGATGGCGTGGAGAATCTTCTCGTTCTCGTCCGCGAGCAGATGAAAGTTGCCGTAGCCGGAGCGGTCCGCGGGAATGGGGTACATCTTGCTGAAGTTCCCGCAGGCGTACTGATAGAAGTCCGTGCAGGGATCGGCCGTTTTGTCGAGGAAGGCCGGATTGAGGCCCTTGATCTGGTCCGTTCCGCCGGCAGCGGGGGCTTGAGCACTGGCCAGCGACGCTCCGGTTCCTAGGACCAGCAGAGCGAGCGCGGATTTGAGGTTCACGTGTTTCATTGGGGCTCCTCCCGCTTCGCGGGATTGGAATGGATTGCTGGATCGGGGGTCAGATCTCTTGGCAAGTGTAAGGGATCAACGATGGAGAAGCAGACGCGAGCAGAGATCCAGGGACGAGTGGCCTGGTAGCAGGGACGAAAGGAGCTGTTCCGCACGTAAACCCGATGAAAATACTGATTGACACAAAGTACTCTATTTTGTAGAGTGCTTTATGTAAGAGGTTCGGGGGGGGCGATTCAGCTCGCCGGACTTCTCATAGGCGGGGTGTGAGGCCCCCCTCAAAGGAGAACCATGACCCAACCCATGGACGAGAACGAAGTGAAAGCGCAGTTGAACCTCATCGAGTCGATGATCGCGCAGGGCCGACGGACAACCGAGCGCTGGAGCTGGGCGTTTGTGTTGTGGGGCGTGGCGTACATCATCGCGCTTGCCTGGTCCACCTGGGGACCATTCCCCGCGTTTGCCTGGCCTGCAACCATGCTCGCTGCCGGGTTTGCCAGCTGGATCATCGGGTCCCGCGTCGAATCGGAAAAGGCAGAGACCACCCTGGGACGCGCGATGGGATCGTTGTGGCTGGCCACGGCGATCACCATGTTCGTGCTCTTCCCTGCCCTGGGCTTCAGCGGCCACATGCTCGAGGTACATGTCTTTATTGCCGTGGCGTGCGCCATCCTGGGGCTGGCCAACGGGGCATCGGCGATGATGCTGCGCTGGAAGACACAATTGGCCTGCGCGATCGCGTGGTGGGCGGCCTCGGCTCTCAGCTCCGTGGTCACCGGCAACGTCGCCGTGGTGATCTTCCTCGCGGCTATCTTCCTCTGCAATATCGTGTTCGGCATCTATGCCATGACACGCGAGTCCCGCGGACAACGGGCGAAGGGAGCGGTCCATGCCTGAGCTGCCCGATCTCAATCCCGTCGTTCACGGGAAGATGCGGCTGGCTCTGCTTTCTTTACTGGCGGGGGTCGAGGAGGCGGAGTTCACGTGGCTGCGCGGCAAGACGGGCTCCACCGACGGCAACCTGGGAGCCCAGCTCCTCAAGCTCGAGGAGGCCGGATACATCTCGGTGGAGAAGCGGTTTGTTCTGCGCAAGCCGCAGACCATCTATCGCATTACAGAGCCGGGGCGCCGGGCCCTGATGGAGTATGTTCAGGCTTTGAAGCAGCTTCTGGGAGCGGCAATCGAGGTCTAGCGAAGACAGCGGGGAATCCTTCCTCTAACCGATGCACAATGAGGCCTTCGCGTCCCGCCATTTCCTGCAAAATCAACAGGGTAAGATTTGACGGTACGGCGGAGGCGCGCCCCGCAACTTCCGGTGTATTCTGGCGTTCCTTTGGGAAGGAGGAACACATGCAATTCCCCCGAACTTTGCTGATTCCAGCGTTCGCCATCATGGTCGCGGCGGTCCCCCCGGGGCGCGCCGCGGCATCCCCCGCTCCCCTCGACTCCGGTTTTTACGGCCAAGAGGGGCGGTGGGAGGAGCCGCCCGGAGAATATAACGAGGCGCAGCGCCGCGGCTTCCACGACGGCATCGAAGGAGCGCGTCACGACCGGGAGAACGGCCGCCGCCCGGATGTGGACAACCGCGAAGAGTACCGCGATCCCCACATCGAGCCTCCGCTGCGCGAGGCCTATCGCGCGGGGTTCCGCCGGGGCTACGAGACCGCCGCCGCACACCTGTGGGGAGCGCCGCCGCCCCCTCCACCGCCCCCGCCCGTCTATGAAGAACGGCATGACCGGGACGACTGGGGCATGCGCGGGCTCGCCAGCGACGCGGAGCGGCGAGGGTATCATGAGGGCGCGGAGGCCGCGCGGCGGGACTTTCAGTTCCAGCGGCGCCCCGACCCCGATGATGCGCCGGAGTTCCGCAACCCGCCGGTTCCACCTGAGCTGATCGGTGAGTTCCGGGAGGGATTCATGCGCGGCTATGAAGTGGCTCGCGGCCAGCTCGTCGGTGAACCCAATTGGCAGGAGCGCGGCGATCCCGATCGCTGGCAGGCGCCGGACCGCTACTCCGAGATGGAGCGGCGCGGCTTTCATGACGGCGTGGTCGGGGCCCGGCACGACTTTGAGAATCATCGCCGGCCCAACGTGCTGAACCGCGAGGAGTATCGCGATCCTCATATGGCGCCGGATCTCGCGCACGAATACCGCGAGGGCTTCCGCCATGGCTATGAGATGGCGGCAGCGCGGCTCTGGGGCGGCATGTAACTAAACCTGTGCGGGTGCACAGGCCGGCTCCAGCGACTGCCGCACCCGCCGCATGATGCCGAGATAGAACGCGAGATTGTGGATAGAGTTGAGCGTCCCCGAAAGTGCCTCGCCGGCCTGCATCAGGTGGCGGAGGTAGGCACGGGAGTAGCGCCGGCAGACCAGGCAATCGCAATTCGGATCGGGCGGATTCTGATCTTCGGCGAACTGCCGATTCTTGATCGTGATCCGCCCCTCGCTGGTGAAGAGCAAGCCATGGCGCGCAGCCCGGGTTGGCAGAACGCAGTCCATCATGTCCACCCCCATGCGCGCGTATTGTTCAATCTCGTCGGGATAGCCGACACCCATCACATAGCGGGGTTTGTCCCTGGGCAGGAGGGGCAGCACCTCGGCGATCATCTCCAGAGTGAGATCGCGCGGCTCGCCTACGCTCAAGCCTCCGATCGCGTATCCATCGAAGTCCATCTCCAGGAGCCGCTCGGCGCTTTCGCGCCGCAGATCGCGATACATGCCTCCCTGCACAATTCCGAAGAGAGATTGCGAGCTACCGGGAAAGTCGCTCGCCCACGGCACGCGATCCTGGTTGGCGCGGAAGTGCGTAAGCGAGCGCCGCGCCCACGCCATGGTCAGGCGCAGGCTCTCTTCCGCGCGCGGGCGATCGGCCGGATATTCCGTGCACTCGTCGAATGCCATCGCAATGTCGGCGCCCAGCGCGATCTGCACGTCCATGGAGTGCTCGGGCGTGAAGAAGTGCGAACTGCCGTCCAGGTGGGATCGAAAGCGGACGCCCTCATCAGTGACCTTGCGCAACTCGCTCAGCGAGAAGACCTGGAAGCCGCCGGAATCGGTGAGCATGGCGCGCGGCCAGCTGATGAAGCGGTGCAGGCCGCCCATGCGCTGAATGGGCTCGTGTCCCGGGCGCAGGTACAGGTGATAGGTGTTGCCGAGGATGATCTGCGCCCCCAGCGCTTCCAGCGTGTCCTGGGGAACAGCCTTGACGGTGCCGGCGGTCCCCACCGGCATAAAGACCGGCGTCTCCACAGTCTGGTGAGGCAGCTGAAGCTGTCCGCGTCGGCCCCCTTCGGGGGTCACGTGCAGTGGATTGAAGGCGAGGGCCACGGTTCGATTCTATCGAACCCTATTTCCCGGTCTGCCCGACGCGCAGCATGATGCCGGCGCGCGCCGTCTGCGACGTTCCCAGCGTTGTGGTGGGCGTTTTGGCCACCTCGATGGTGCGATCCAGCAGATTCTCGCCGGCCGCGAAGAGCTGCAGATGCCGCCCGAGGTCGTGGGAAGCGAACGCATCCAACCGAAAATACCCATGCAGCATATTCACATTCGCATCGTCGTCGAATTGCCGACCGCTGAGGCGGCTTTGCAGGCTCAGCGATCCCAGGCGAGGCCGAAACGCACGCACGTTGAGTGTGGCCAGGTTGCGCGCCACCTCGGGTATCCACTTGCCCAGATCTTGCGAGCCGCGCGTTACCGTGGCATGCGCGTATTGATAGCCGCCATCGACTGCCAGCCAGTGCCGTGGCAGCAGATCGAAGTCGAGGGAGATGCCGCGGCTCTCGATTTGCCCAAGATTCTCACGCATGAGCAGAATGGGCGAGGAGTGCGCGTTCAGCGTCACCGCGGTGATTGGCCGGTTTACCTGCGTGTCGAACCAACTGGCACGCACGGTGCCCCACAGACGTTCGGATGCCACGCCCGCTTCCCACCCGGTTGCCCGCTCGCTCAGGAGGGAACCGTTGGGCTTGGTCAATTGATTGCCCACCTGCGTCGAACGGTAGAGCTCACTGGGTGTGGGCGCGCGGAACGCGCGAAATGCCGAGGCGGAGAGCGCCCAGTGCTCTCCGATCTTGCGGGAAACTCCCAGCCGTGGATCGAATACGCGCTGATCGAAATGGGGCGGCTGCGTTGCCGAAGGCGACCACCCCGTGGCGGTCTTTTGCAGCTGGCGGGCATCGTAGTTCTGGAACCAGTCCCCGCGCGCCGAGGCAGCCAGCGTCCAGGGGCCGCGCACCGCCATCAACTCGCCATAGAGGCCGGAGTCGCGCTGATGGGCATCGGTTTGCGTCAGCGCCGCGGTCGCGCCAAAGGTCTGCTCCCGGTCCCATACCCGCACATCGTGCACATCGGCTCCTGCCAGGACGAGCAAGCCTGCGGTCAGCGGCTGATTCCAATGCGCCGCCGCCCCCCATTCGTTATCCGGAATCACGGCATAACGCGAGGGCGTCTCGCCGCATCGGTAGGAGCATCCGGGATTGGCCGTGGTGGGCGTGTTGCTGATCGATGAAAAGGTCTGGTGGAAGGTCTCGGTGGATCCGTACACCCGCAGCACCCCGGTTCCCGCGTGCGGGCCTTGCCAGTCGCCGCCCGTCGCATACCGCCACAGCCGCGTGCCGTTGATCTGGTACGGAGTTCCGTTGGCGCGATTCTCGTGGAAGCTGCTCACGCGCGCAAAAATCCGCACGGGACGGCGATCGAACTCTCCCAGCACAAGACCGTTTTGCGCATGTACGTTGGAGGCGATGTCGACCGGCCCACGCTGCCACGGAGCCTCCTGGATATAGCCGTCGGTGCCCAGATCGTCGGCTGCCACAACGCCGCCCCACGGACCATGAAACCCCTGGGCCAGCAGGCTCTCCTGCCAGGTGCCGAACCCGCCGTAGCTCGACCGCAACTCTGCCAGCGACGCCGTCGGGCGGGTCAGGCGCACATTGACTACGCCGCCAATTGCGCTGGAACCGTAGAGGTCGCTGGCGCCCCCGCGCACCACCTCGACGCTGTGGACGGCCAGTGAAGGCTCTTCCTCCCAGTGGATCCAGCCTCCCACGGGATCATTCAGCGGCACGTCGTCGAGGGTCACGAGGGTGCGGCTGGCGGAGGTGGACCCTAGCCCGCGCAGACTCAGGCCCTGCGACGAGGGGTTGGCTACCAGCGAACTGGACCGGCGAAACAGCTCCACTCCAGGAAGTTGCCGCACCTGGGCATCCATGGTGACCCCGGCGGTTGATTGCAGCGCCGTCTCATCTAGCTGCCGCGTGATCACGGGACTTTGCAACTCGCCCATGGGGGACCGGTACGCAGTGATCGTTACCTGCTCCGCCACACCCTGCGGGTCGAGGTAGACGATTGCATCCGATTGCGCCTCCAGCGTCTTCGCTGTAAACCCTGGCGCTTGCACGCGGAGCGCACAGGGTTTGGTGCACTGCACGGAAACCCGGCCGTCTGCGCCGCTGCGGCCGAGAACGCGTCCCGCCGGATCCTCAACTACGGCATCGGAAACCGCCGCCCCGGAAGAGTCTTCAACGGTCAGGGTCACCGGATTCTGGGCGTGGACGCGCGGCACTGTTATCGCCGCAAGGCAGAGCACGCCAGACATCGCTTTGGAATAAAACCACCGCATCGGTCTCAAGGGGGAGCTCTTTGCGCAAGCTTTCAAGCAATTGTTTCACGGTCGCCTGCTGTGGGGCGATAACCAGGTCCGGGGCCATCTCCTGGAGGGGAATCAGGACGAAGGCGCGCTTGGCGAGCCGGGGATGCGGAATATCCAGGTTTGCCTCGTGCAGGACGAAGCTTCCGTACAACAGGATGTCCAGGTCCAGAGTCCTGGGCCCATTCGGAATACCGGCGGCGCGGTCCCGGCCGAAGCCGCGCTCCACAGCGAACAGGGCATCGAGCAGAGACGCCGGAGAAAGCTCCGTCTCCAGCGCCACCACGGCATTCAGAAACCAGGGCTGGTCGGCATATCCTACGGGCGCAGTCGAGTAGAGAGATGACCGGCATCGAATCCGTCCTATTGCCGCCAGGCGCTCGACCGCTGCGGCGAGCGTCGCCTCCGGCGGTCCCGCCGCACTGGGAAGATTGGCTCCCATGCCGATATATGCGATTGGCATGGTTTCAGAGTAGCGTGCCCTCCCTCAGCTGCGGGCAAAGCCGTAAAGTGCAAGCGGGTTCGCTCGAACGCATGCTGTCCGGGGCGCGGGCCCGGTGATCCCCCAGGAGCAGCGCATCCTCGCGGAGCTGTTTGCTCCGGGAGGGCGGAGCAGGGGGGAATTCTGCTAGCATCGGACTTCGGAGAACCTAGAGCATGGATGCTATCAACGGTGGTTTGGGCGCGCGGCGCAATGAAGATATCGCGTTGGATCTACTGAAGTTTGTGGCAGGTGTGGCGAATGTGGGACGAGCCGGCGCATCGTCTACCGGCTTCATCGCCGCGGGAGGCGCCAAGGCCGAGGATCACGTTACCGAGTTGCTTGAGCTTTATGGCCGCTGTCTCAAAGCCGTGGAGGGCAAGGGGGCCGGCAAATAGACAACCGCTCCCAGGTACGCGTTGCCGTGGCCGGTGCCGGAGCATTCGGCCGCAACCATCTACGCGTCTACCGGGAACTGGAGAGCGCCGGCGCGGCAGTGGCCCTCGTCGCCGCGCTCGAAACCGATTCGGGCCGCGCCGCCGAAGCGGAGGCGGCCTTCGGCATCCCGGTCTTCTCCTCTGCCGAAGAGTTGCTGCGGGCAGACCTGCATCTCCAGGCGGCATCCGTCGCGGTTCCGACCCTGCATCATTATGCCGTTGCCTCGCAGTTGCTTGAGGCGGGGCTGGACGTTCTGATCGAAAAGCCCCTTACCGCTTCCCTCGCCGAGGCAGACGCCCTCATCGGCATCGCCGAAGCAAGCGGTCGCATCCTGCAGCCCGGCCACCTGGAGCGCTTCAATCCCGCCGTGCTGGCCATCGAGCCCCGGCTGCATCGTCCCATGTTCTTCGAGGCGCACCGCTTGTCGGTCTTCACGCCTCGTTCGCTGGATGTCGACGTGGTGCTTGACCTGATGATCCACGACCTGGATATCGTCCTCACCTTCGCCGCCTCTCCCGTCCGTGAGGTGAGGGCTGTCGGCCTGCCCATCCTCTCGCCCAAGGTCGACATCGCCAATGTGCGCGTCGAATTCGAATCCGGCTGCGTCGCAAACTTCACCGCCTCGCGCGTCTCCACCGAAAAGGTGCGCAAGCTGCGCTTCTTCCAGCCCCGCCAGTATGTCTCCATCGACTACGCCCGACGCGACCTGCTTGTCATCAAGCTGGACTCCGGCGTTCCCGGCAACCTGCCCCCGGAGATCGCCGCCATGATCGCCGCAGGCAAGGTGGATCCGGCCATCCTGGCCAAAATGGCCGAAGCGGGCGGCAGCCCCAATCCGGGCCTCTCCTTCGCCAAGCCTGAAATCAAACAAGGCGAGCCCCTTCGCCTGGAGATCGAGTCCTTCCTCGACACAGTACGAACCCGGCAGCAACCCCGCGTGACCGCCCGCCAGGGCCGTGAAGCTCTTGGGCTCGCTCTCGCCGTCCAGGACGTGATGGTCGCCCACGCCCACCGCGCGGGGCTGGGCAACTTCTTCGAGCCTGGCGCCTGAGACGTCGCCCGGTTCTCAAGCCCGTTTCAGAAGCAAACTGCGAGTGCCCACCCTTCATCGAAGCGTTCCAGGTGCGATCCCGCGTGCCATCCGGGGTCGAGCCAACGAACTCATTCAAGGACTGGTACATGGCAGATCTTGAGCAGCTGAAACACAAATACGCGGGCGCGATCTCTCAATTGCAGAGCTTCTCCGACCTCGGCGCCACGCTTCAACAAGTCGATCTCGACGGCGAGAAACTCCACCTCAAAGGCTCGGTTCCTTCCCGGGTGGTGCTCGAGCGCGTCTGGGATGAGATCAAAAGGGCTGACCCCAACTACGCCGACCTGCACCACGAGATTGCGAACACGGGAGGAGAGGAACAGCCGTACAGCATCAAACCCGGCGATAACCTGTCGCATATCGCCAAGCGGTTCTACGGAGACCCTGGCCGATACACCTCCATTGCCAAGGCCAATGGCATCGCCGATCCCAACAAGATCCAGGTGGGACATGAACTCAAGCTCCCCGTATTGACCTGATCAGCGAGGATCGAAACTTCGCTCAAACCGAAAGAGGTGAGGACATGGGACTTCTCGACATGGTCGAACAGGTAGCGGGTGGATCAAACAATGCGGACCACGCCCGCGTCGCCGGCGGTCTGCTGGAAGAACTGCAACAGCATCCCGGCGGCATCGGCGGCCTGCTCCAGTCGCTGCAACAAAACGGGAGCGGTGGCCTGGTGCAGCAATGGTCAAACGGTCAAACGCAGCCTGCAAACCCCACCGATATGGAATCCGGACTGCAGGGCACCGGGATGATCGACAAAATCGCGCAGCGCACCGGTCTTTCGCCCACCGTGGTGAAGACCGGACTCGCGGTGACGCTTCCCATCCTCATCCACCACATGACCGCCAACAATCACGTGACGCCCACGGGCGAGATGACCGGAAATCAACCCGCGCCCCACGACCTGCTCAGCGCGGTCATGGGACGGCTTCTCTAAAAGGCTGGGGAACCGGCCGCCCCGGCTCCATGCGGTGATATGAATCAACGAAGAGAGCCGGGGTGAACCGAGAATCACTGCGGAAGCACCTCGATGCCGGTCACTGTGGCGTACCCCTGGACCGGCACAAAGTTCAACAGCAGTTTCCCCTGCGCATTGGGAGACAGGCCCGTGAAGCGGCGCACCACCACGTCACTATCCCGCGCTTCCCCGGCGAGATTGAGGTTGGCCAGCAGCGCCTTGCCGTTGCAAAAAACGTTGAAGATATGAGGGGTTGGTGTTGCGGCGCTCATCGGTCCAGGCGGCCAGTCGCCGGGCCGCACCGTGAAGAAAAGCGTGAGCGCGTAGCGGCCCGGCGCCACCGGAATCGCGTACGAAAAATTTCCCCAACGCTCCGAGTCAAACATCTCGGAATCGTCGGTTCCCTTCACCGCGTGCGTGTAGGTCGCCATCTGGCCACCCTCAAAGTCGGTGTCAGGGCTCCACCATTGGCTGTCGTTCGAGTAGTAGGGACCGTGGCGCGCCAGGATTCGAACCGGACGTATCCGCCCGCGAACTCCCGGCAAGATTTCGATCGCCGACACCATCGCCGGAGCACCCCGGTCGGAGACAAAGTCAAGATGAAGGCGGCCGTCCGCCGCCGGCCTGACATCCGGGAAGACCTTCACGTCAGCGGCATCGCTCGCACCCGCATCCGCGGCTACGTCGAACTGCGAGAGCAGAGCCTTGCCGTTCGCACGCACGGTCATCAAGCGGCTGCCTTCGCCACCGCCGCCGGACGACTCCGGCCCGTAGGTCAGCTCTGCGAAGTGCAGGCGCAATTCGTAGACCCCCGTCTTCAGCGGGATGTCGTATTGAAAAGTCCCCTGGCGGCTGGTGCGATAAAAGGCGGCATCCTGGGTGCGGGCGACGTGTCGAGTCTCGCTCGCCACGGCACTGCCCCCGAGATAGGCCGTGTCCGCGCTCCAAAGCTTGCCCGCGTGGTCCACCATGGTATGAGTGGCGCCGCACAGGATCCGAACCTCCTCGCCGGCGGGCAACCCGAACGCCATCTCCGGGGGCGGCGAAGCCTTGGATGGTACCGCCACTCCCGCCGGACGAGACACAGGCCGCAGCAGATACCATCCGATAACGGTCGCCACGACCACCACGATCGCCGACGCAATCAGCACGACCCCACGGCGGGAGATCGTGAAACGCCGGCCTGATGGCGGGCTTGCGGCTTCGGGCGAAGAAGATGCCGGCACCTCCCCTTCGGCCCGGCTGCCAACGCACACGAACTCCGGCACATACTGACCCACCGGAATCGTGATCCGCAGAGCGCTGCCCAAGCCCTCGCGCGCGTAGTACTCCGCAAGCCGCTTGCGCAGACGGTTGGCCTCCACACGCACAATCGAATCGGAGTCCTGGTCAAAAGCCGCGGGGCGCTCAAACACCTCCACCGCAATGGAGTACTCCTTGATCTGGCCGGCTTGCCCGGCAAACAGCCTTTCGCAGAGATACGACAGGAGACGAGCCAGCTTGGGCGCGCGAAGAAAGGGCGCCGAGGCCAGCACGGCCTCAAGCTCCGCGCGCTCCTTCTCATACTTGAGCGGTATGGGACCTGCGACGGTCATGGTTCTTCCCGTCCGGGAAACATGGGCGATTGTAGCGCTAATCCTTTGACGGTCGCGGGACTTAACGGTGAACGAATCCCGCTCGCTGGAGGTTAAATGCCATGTAACCTCCCCATTTTCCGTGAGCCGAATCACCAGGAAAGGCCCCCTTGTCGCTGAGCCAGCAATCCTGAACCCTTCAGGAACTCAAGACGCGTCGCCCTTAACGGGTGTAGCGTTGCTGCCTCGATCAATGCGGGCTCTACTGAAGGCGAGTCAGCGGACGGCCGAACCGCTCTGGAGGACGGCCCCGAACGCCCGGCTGAACCCCCAGGAATGAGGTGCACCATGCGAGGCACTATGTGGATCGTCGGGTATATGGCTTTTGTGGTAAGCACCAGCGCCATAGCCAGCGGAAGCGTGACGGATATCCCCACGGCTGATCGAGTCCGGCAGGTCGAAGCGGCCGAACTCAAGGGCGATCTGGCGCGGATTCATGAACAGTACGGCAGCGCGATCTATCACTACCGTGCCGCATTGAAGGCGGATCCAAAGAACGCCCGGCTGGAGAACAAGCTGGGAATCGCCTATCTCCAGAGCAACGACCACGGGGCGGCGCGGAAGGCTTTTACCCGCTCCGTCAAACTTGACCCCCACTTCGTGAACGCGCTCAATAACCTCGGCGCGGTGGACGTCCTGGACAAGAAATACAACGCCGCCGTTCGCTATCTCAAGCAGGCCCTGGCACTGGAAGAGACAAACGCCTCGGCTCACCTGAACATTGCCGAGGCGTGGGCCGGGCTGAACCAGATGGATCGCGCCATGACCGAATACGCGCGCGCGCTTGAGTTGAATGCCGATATCCTGAGCAGCAGCCCGGACGGCATCGCGGTGCACGTGCGAACGCCGGAACAGCGAGCGCGAGTCAGCTTCCTGCTCGCCAAGGCCTACGCCAAGCGCGGCAATCTGGAGGGCGCGCTTGAGTACCTGCGGCGCGCTAAGGAAGATCACTACGCCGAGCTGGCGAAGGTCTACCAGGACGAGGTATTCGCAGGGCTGTGGGGCGACCCAAGGCTTGAGAAGATCGTGAAACGATGATCCTCCAGCATCGCGGATCGATGGCGGGCGTCTCGTGCGCGAAAGCAGGCGAGGCGCCCGCGCTCGTTGTTGCCAAAGCCCCAGCTCGGTAAGGCCCGGGTGGTCGTCGGGCCGGGGACCATGCGGCCAATGAAACAGCCTCTGCTCTTCGCGGATGGGCACGTCGTTGATACTGGCGTGACGTTGCACCATCAGCTCCTCGGCGTCGAACTCCCAGTTCTCGTTTCCATACGAACGCCACCACTGCCCCTCGGGATCATGCGATTCATAGGCGAAGCGAACCGCGATGCGGGTGTTGTCAAAGGCCCACAGCTCCTTGATGAGGCGGTACTCCAGCTCGCGCGCCCACTTCCGCAAAAGGAAGGCGACGATCTCATCCCGCCCGCGCAGGAACTCGGAGCGATTGCGCCAGACGCTTTCGGGCGAGTAGGCCAGTGAGACGCGTTGCGGGTCGCGGCTGTTCCAGCCGTCTTCGGCGGCGCGCACCTTGAGGATCGCGGTTTCGCGGGTGAATGGGGGATGCAGCGGCTGCAGCTTGACAGGCATGAACCTCTCCCGCCGCGGATGCCGCGGCAACACCCGTTGGATGCCGCTTGCGCGCCGCAGGGCACAGGTCTTTCCGCACATACTCCCTTGATCGCGGTTGGTTATTCTGAGAACCAATGAGCGGCACTCCGCGAAGGTTCGATTGCATCATCCTGGGAGCCGGAGCGGCGGGCCTGATGTGCGCCTCCGAGGCCACGAAGCGCGGACGGCGTGTCGCAGTGCTGGAGCACAATCCGCAACCGGGGCGCAAGATCCTCATCTCCGGCGGGGGACGCTGCAATTTCACCAATCTCCACTGCGCGCCGGATCGCTTTCTCTCCGAGAATCCCCACTTCGCCAAATCCGCGCTCGCTCTCTACCAACCCCGTCATTTTCTCGAGCTAGTCGAGCGGTACCGGATTCCCTGGCATGAAAAGACGCTCGGCCAGCTGTTTTGCGATCACTCCGCTCGCGCCATCCTCGACATGTTGCTGGCCGAGTGCGCCCAGGGTCCGGGCACGTTCGAGCTGGTACTCAACGCGAAGGCGATTCGAATCGAACACGATGCGAACGGGTTCTCCGTGGATTGTTCACAAGGGGAGTTCCGCGCCGGCGTGCTGGTGGTGGCGACGGGGGGCTTGTCGATCCCCAAGATGGGCGCGACCGGCTTTGCGTACGAACTGGCGCGGCAATTCGGGCTGCGAGTGGTTGAGCCGCGTCCGGCGCTCGTGCCGCTGGTCCTGAGCGGAGAAGAATCGCGGTGGACCGAGCTGTCCGGCGTATCAAGCGAAGTGATGGCATGGGCCGGCGCTGCGCACACCCGCTCCCCTCGCCCGAAGCTCCGCGGCCCGAAGTTCCGCGAAAAGATGCTCTTCACCCATCGCGGGCTCAGCGGGCCGGCAGTGCTCCAGGCCTCTTCCTACTGGCGTCCGGGCGAGCCGCTGATCGTCGATCTCGTCCCTTCCGCGGGCGCCGGGGATCGGCTGCTGGCGCCGCTGCTCGCCAGCCCGGCACGGCGCGATGAGACCGCGCTCCGGCAGGCCCTTCGCGCGATTCTGCCCCTGCGGCTGGCGCATCACCTGGCCGCCGTCATCGCTCCTCAAGGCTGGTCCAACGCCGCGCTCCAGGCCGCGGAGCAGCGCCTGCACGCCTGGGAGTTTCATCCCACCGGAACCGAGGGTTTTGAAAAGGCGGAGGTCACCGCCGGCGGCGTCAACACTGATGACCTCAACGCCCGCACCATGGAGACGCGGCACGTGCCGGGACTGTTCTTCATCGGCGAGGCCGTCGACGTCACCGGGCACCTGGGCGGATTCAACTTCCAATGGGCTTGGGCATCGGCGGTCGCATGCGGGCGTGCGCTGTGATCACTCCAGCGGCGCAGACGGCTTCTTCGGCGGAGTCAATACAAATCCGTTGCGCACCAGCGCGAATCCCTGCTGCGGCAGTTCTGCCTGCATCAGCTGATTCTCCGGTCCGGCGAAAAGGTCCGTTTGCGCGCCGGCTATGGTGGCTACAACGTGATGAACCGTGATTGGCTTCTGGTTGAGGGTTCCCTGCTCGTCCGGGTAGGTCGCCACTTGCACGGGCTCCGCCGAACCCGCCTGTTTGGGAAGAATGGCCCAGAGGTCCCGGCCATTCTGGATTGCGGCCAGAGCCAGAAGCGTCTCCAGCGCCCCCGGATCGAAGTCGGGCAAAAACACCGCCTCGGCATGCAACGGCAAGCGGTTAGTCGAGCTGCGCCCGTTCGCGGAGATATTGAGAAGAAATTGCCCGTTCTCGGGCTTGCCGATCACGTTGGCGGCCGTACCATTCACCGTCCCGCTGAGCAGGACATGCTTCAGATGTTTCGTGGCATCGAGCTGCTCCGTCTTAGAGATCATGTAATCGAGCCCCTGCATCTGTACCTTCACCACCGAGCTCGACTCGACGCCGTCGGCCTGCACGACAAATTCGAAATGGGCGGTGCCTACCTCATGCCCTTTGTCCGTAATCGTGAAGCTGCCTGTCTGAGCCGGTGCCGGACCACTCCAAACCAGGGCAACGAGAAAAACAACCAATCGAGAAGCAAATCTGGGGTACGGCATATTCACCGTACGGTTAGACACCAGATGCACGGAACCGTTGCGCCTGCAGAACCCAGCAACCCAAGAATCAGTTGATGGAAATCAGAGATCAGGCACCGCCTGGAATCCTGGCACCGATCTCTGATCTCTGACCGCTGATCTCTGTTATCCCTTGGCCGTGGCGAAGCGCTTGTTGACCTCTGCCCAATTCACCACGTTCCACCATGCTGCCAGGTAGTCCGGGCGCTTGTTCTGGTACTTCAGGTAATACGCGTGTTCCCACACGTCATTGCCCAGGATCGGGTACAGCCCTTGCGTGAAGGGCGAGTCCTGGTTTGGCGTGGTGATCACCTTGAGCTTGCCGCCCTGGAACACCAGCCAGCCCCAGCCCGAGCCGAACTGCTTGGCCGTGGTCTCGTTAAAGGTCTTCTTGAGCGCCTCGAAGTCGCCGAAGTCGGCCTTGATCTGATCGGCGATCGCCCCGGTGGGCGCGCCGCCTCCGCCCGCGTTGGGCGAGGCCATGATCGTCCAGAAGATGGAGTGATTCGAGTGACCGCCGGCATTGTTGCGCAGCACCGTACGCACGTCCTCCGGAATCGCATTCAGATCGCGCAACAGGTCGTCCGCCGATTTCGAAGCCAGTTCGGGATGCTTCTCCAGCGCCCCGTTGGCGTTGGTGATGTAGGCCTGGTGGTGCTTGTCGTGGTGCAGCTTCATGGTTTCGGCATCGATGTAAGGCTCGAGCGCCGCGTAGTCGTAAGGAAGCGGGGGAAGTTCGTAGGCCATCGGGGAAATCTCCTCCGTTGAAGATTGTAATGGGGTTGGGCCGGGAGCCCGGCCAAGACGCATCAGCCCGTTCACGTTCAACCGTCCTTGGATGCCCCACACTCGGAAATGGGTTCAGTTGCGAGAGAAGTCCCTTGCATCCCAGGCCCCACTCGCTGAAACCAAATCTTCATGTTTCTATCGAGGCGCTTGTGATTGGATGAATTTCTGAAGGCGGCAAGGGCGTCGGAAACTCGCCCCTCGATTTGTTACGCAGAGCGAAACCTTTGCCTGCCCCCGGACATCGGTAGTAGGGTAATGGCACTCAGCTTCCCCGGGCTGTCTTCCCCACCACGCTCCATTCACTCTGAAAGCGGGACCACCTTTTCACCTCATGAACGATCAACCCCTCTATCGTTGGCTCCCGCAACAAGGGGAAGCCCCGGGCGCTC
The DNA here is from genome assembly GCA_008682415.1 of Acidobacteria bacterium AB60. GTDB lineage: Bacteria > Acidobacteriota > Terriglobia > Terriglobales > Acidobacteriaceae > Telmatobacter. Next base: position 568,852 of record VANK01000004.1, read on the forward strand.
CCGGCCTGGCGCCGCGCTGGACTTCGGCGGTCAAAGACGCCGTGGGCACAGCCTATTCCGCCTCCTGCCGTCTTTGGTTCACCTGTTCCCACGGCATCGTGAACGAGCTCTACCATCCCACCATCGACAAACCCCAGGTGCGCGACATGGAGTTCCTCATCACCGATGGGGAGACCTTCACCCATGAAGAGAAGCGCGACCTGCTCTCCAGCTTCGAGTACATCCACGCCGAGTCGCTGGGCATTCGCTACATCAATCGCGACCCCGACGGACGCTACACGCTGATCAAAGAGATCATCTGCGATCCGCATCACTCCGTCCTCCTCGTTCATGGGCGTCTCGAAGCCGACCCCGCGCTGCTGTCGCGACTCAAGCTGTATGCCCTCCTGGCGCCGCACCTCGATGGAGGCGGCGCCGGCAACTCAGCGCGCGCCATCGACGTCGCCGGATACCGCATGCTGCTGGCGTGGAAGGACGAGTGGTCGCTGGCCATGGGCGCCAGCTGCGGGTTTTCGCGCGTCAGCTGCGGGTTTGTAGGCACCAGCGACGGCTTTACCGATCTCCGCGATGACCACCGCATGAACTGGGAGTACGGCTCGGCAACCAACGGCAATCTCGCCCTCATGGGCGAGTTGAATCTCGAGTGCGCCCGTCACGCCCCTGCGGGAGACGTCGGCGCGCGCGAATTCACCGTGGCCATCGGCATCGGCCAAACCATGCACACGTCCCTGCAGAAGACCGTCTCCGCGCTGGCCATGCCCTATCAGCAGCACCGCACGCGCTTCATCGAACAATGGCGGCGGGCAGCCAATCCGGAATGGCTCGCTGCCAAATCGCAGGACGGCGGCAAGCTCCTGCGCGCCAGCCACAACCTGGTGCTCGCACACGAAGACAAAACCTACTCGGGAGCCTTCGTCGCCTCGGCGTCCATTCCCTGGGGCAACTCCAAGGGCGACGACGACCTGGGCGGCTACCACCTCGTGTGGACCCGCGATATGGTGCAAACCGCCTCCGCGCTGCTGGCCTGCGGACGCGCCGAGACCGCCCGCCGCGCCCTCGTCTACCTAGCCTGCACCCAGCAGCCCGACGGCGGCTTCGCGCAGAATTTCTGGGTCGATGGCCGTCCCTACTGGAAAGGCGTCCAGCTCGATGAAGTTGCCTTTCCCCTCATCCTGGCCTGGCGTTTGTGGAAGGCCGACGGCCTGGGCGAGATGGACATCTTCCCCTTCGTCGAGCGGGCTGCCGGCTTCCTCGTCAAGAAAGCGCCCATCACCCATCAGGAGCGCTGGGAGGAAAACGCCGGCTATTCGCCCTCCACGCTCGCCGCCGTGGTCACCGGCCTCATCTGCGCGGCGGAGATGACACGCACCTGCGACGGCGAGGAAAACGCCGTCTTCCTCGAAGACTTCGCCGACTGGATTGAGAGCCATCTCGAACACTGGATGGTCACCAACGATGGCGTCCTCCATCCTGAGATCAAGCGGCACTACATGCGCGTGCGGCCTCCTGAGAAGGGCGATGCCTACATCACCGACGGGCGCGGCGACGAGATGATTCACATCAACAACCGCAAGCCCGGCGAGCGCCAGGATTTTGAAGCCCGCGAGGTGATTGACGGCGGATTCCTCGAACTGGTGCGCTATGGCGTGCGGCGCGCCGATGACCCTGTAATCGTGGACTCGCTCAAAGTCGTCGATGCCGTGCTCAAGCGCGATCTTCCTCAGGGTCCAGGATGGATCCGCTACAACTACGACGGCTATGGCGACGGTCCCAACGGCGAGCCCTTCCACGGCTGGGGCGAAGGGCACGCATGGCCCCTGCTCACCGGCGAGCGCGCTCACTACGAGTTGGCTGCCGGCCACGATATCACCCCGCTCATCAAAACCTACGAAGCCTTCGCCACCAAGGGACAGCTGATGCCGGAACAGGTTTGGGATCGGGCCAATGTCCCCAATCGCGGGCTGCGCAAAGGCAAACCGGCCGGATCCGCCACGCCGCTCGTCTGGGCCCACGCCGAGTATCTGAAACTGCTGCGCTCGGCGCTCGACGGCAAAGTGTTTGATCGCGTCGATCCCGTCTACGAACGCTACAGCACCCCGGAAGGCCGAGAGAAGGTTCGCCGCGGGCTTGAGATCTTCAGCCTGCACCGGCCCATTCAGAAGGTAACCGCCGGCGACACCCTGCGCATCCTAGACGGGGACCGCTTCGATCTCGTGTGGTCCGATGACGGCTGGCAGACCGTGAACTCCCTCGCCAGCACCGGGCGCGGCAGCGCCGGCTTCAGCGCCGACATTGTCTCATCCTCCGGCTCCGGCCAGATATCATGGACCTTGCACTGGACCGCCGCGGACCGCTGGCTTGGTTACAATGTGACCATTGAGATTGTAGCCAGGTAAATGCATTTACTCCCAGCAATCATGAGCTTTTTGCGAAAGGAAGCTGTATGACCACGAGCCCTGCGAGCCTCTCCCTCGACCAGTTATCCATCGACACCCTCCGGCTGCTTGCCGTTGACGAGGTGGAGAAAGCAAATAGCGGCCACCCCGGCGCACCCCTGGGCTGCGCGCCGATCGCCTACCTGCTCTATCACAAGCTCATGAAGCACAATCCCAAGCACTTCAAGTGGGCCGATCGCGACCGCTTTGTGCTTTCCAATGGGCATGCTTCCGCGCTGCTCTACGCCACCCTGTATCTCTGTGGCTACAACCTCTCGCTCGATGATCTGAAGTCCTTCCGGCAGTGGCACTCCAAAACTCCGGGCCACCCCGAGTCGGGCGACACCGAAGGCGTAGAGGTCACGACAGGCCCTCTCGGCCAGGGCTTCGGCATGGCGGTCGGCATGGCCATCGCGGAAAAACACCTCGCCGCCATCTACAACAAGCCCGGCTTTGACATCGTCGATCACCATACTTACGTGCTGTGCGGCGATGGCGATCTGATGGAAGGAATCTCCCACGAAGCCGCGTCGCTCGCCGGCACCTTGAATCTCGGCAAGCTCATCGTGCTCTATGACGACAACCTGATCTCGCTCGACGGCCCCACCGAGCTGAGCTTTACCGAAGACGTGCTCAAGCGCTTCGATGCCTACCACTGGCACACGCAGCGCGTCGCCGACGGCAACGACCTGGAGGCGATCGAGGCCGCCATTGAGGCTGCCAAGGCCGAGACCAACAGGCCATCGTTCATCGCTGTGCGCACCGTCATTGGCTATGGCAGTCCGCGCGCAGGCACCAACAAGGTGCACGGCGAAGCCATGGGCGCGGCCGACACCGCGGCCACCAAGAAGTACTTCGGATTCCCCGAAGACCAGAGCTTCTACGTCCCCGACGATGCCCTCAAAAACTGGCGCGGCGCCATCGATCGCGGCGCGGCAGCGGAAGCCGACTGGAACAAGCTCTTCGACGCCTACGCCAAGCAGTATCCCGAGCTCGCCGAGCAGTTCAAACGCGCCCAGGTCAACAAGCGCCAGCCCGGCTGGGAGAAGAAGCTGCCCTCCTTCCCCGCAGGTAAGCCCGTGGCTACCCGCAACGCCGGCAACGTGGTCATGAACGCCATCGCCGAGGTGGTGCCTGAACTCTTCGGCGGCGCCGCCGACCTGACCGCCTCCACCAAAACCATCTTCAAACCGGGCGCCAACTTCCACCAGGATCCAGCGGGCCGCAACGTCTTCTTCGGCGTACGCGAGTTCGCCATGTGCGCCGCCGTCAACGGCATGGCCGCGCACGAAGGCCTCGTCCCCTTCGGCTCCACGTTCTTCACCTTCTCCGACTACTGCAAGCCCGCCATTCGCCTCGCTGCGCTCTCCCGCGCGCACTCCATCTTCGTCTTCACGCACGACTCCATCGGTCTCGGCGAGGACGGCCCGACGCACCAGCCCATCGAACACCTAATGATGCTGCGCGCTGTCCCCGACCTCACCGACTATCGTCCGGCCGATGCCAACGAAACCGCAGCCTGCTGGCGCCTGGCGCTCGAGCGCAACGGGGCGTGCTTCTTTGCCCTCAGCCGTCAGGACCTGCCCGTCATCGACGCCACCAAGATCGACGTCTTCAACGGCGTCAACCACGGCGCATACGTCCTCGAAGACGCCGAGAACCCGCAGGTCGTGCTCATCGGCACCGGCTCTGAGGTCGCCACTTGCCTTGAAGCGAAAAAGACGCTGGAAGGCGAAGGTATCCGCGCGCGCGTCGTCAGCATGCCGAGTTGGGAGATCTTCGACGAACAGCCGGCCGAGTATCGCTCCAGCGTGTTGCCTGCAGCGGTCCCCAAGCTCGCGGTAGAGGCCGGCTCTCCCCTCGGCTGGTGGAAGTACGTAGGCACCGACGGCGATGTCATCGGGCTCGATCGCTTCGGCGCCTCGGCTCCCGGCAAGGTCGTCCTGGAAAAACTCGGATTCTCAGCCGCCAATATCGCAACCCGGGCAAAGGCGCTCGTCAATCGGAAGCGGGCCTGAACCCCCGCTTCCCCTCATCCCCCCAGGTTCAACCTACCTGATCCCAAGAGGCGTTGATGTTCCCCTTCGACGTGATCCTCTTCGATGTCGGCGGAGTGTTGCTCACCAACGGGTGGGACCGCTGCGAACGCTCCCATTTGATGGAGAGGTTTCATCTCGATCCGCAGGAGTTCGAGAGGCGGCACCGCGAAGCCAACGATCCGTGGGAGCGCGATGTGATCAGCGCCCGCGAGTATCTGGATTTCACCATCTTCCATGAGCCTCGCGGCTTTACCCACGAAGACTTCCTGGAAGCGCTCCTTGCCGAGTCCGTCCTTCTCCCGGATGGAGGATTAGGCATCCTGCAGGAGTTGGCAGCATCTGGTAAATGGATGCTGGGAACTCTCAACAACGAGGCGCGTGAGCCCAACGAATATCGCTTTTCCCGCTTCGGCTTGCGCGACTACTTCGACGTCGCCTTCAGTTCCTGTTACATGGGCCTGCGCAAGCCGCAGCCCATCATGTACCGCCACGCGCTCGACATCCTGGGCAAGCCCGCGGAGCGCGTCTTGTTTATCGATGATCGCAATGAAAACGCCGCGGCCGCTGCAGCTGCCGGCATGAAAGCCATTCGCTTTGAAGGCGCCGCCCAGTTGCGGCGCGAACTGCAAACGCTCGGCGTCCTCTAACGGATCTCGGAAGGAGAAAGCAATGCAACTCGGTTTGATTGGCCTCGGCAAGATGGGCGGCAACATGGCGGAACGGCTGCGCCTCGGCGGCCACCAGGTGATCGGCTTCGATTTCAACGCTGAAGCCGTACAAAAGCTCACCGCATCCGGCAACGTCGGCGTGTCCTCGCTCGAAGACATGGCCAAAAAGTTCACCGCGCGCAAGGCCATCTGGATCATGGTGCCCCAGGGCAAGCCCGTCGATGACACCATCGCCAAGCTCGAGCCCCTGCTCAATCCCGGCGACATCCTCATCGACGGCGGCAACTCCAACTACAAAGACTCGCAGCGCCACCACAAGGAAGTCACGGCCAAGGGCTTCCAGTTCGTCGATGTGGGCACGTCAGGCGGCGTGTGGGGCCTCAAAGAGGGCTACAGCATGATGATCGGCGGCGACAAAGAGCCGGTCGAGTACCTCCGTCCCATCTTCGAGACGCTCGCCCCCGCCAAAGACAAGGGGTGGGGCCACGTCGGCCCCGCCGGCTCCGGCCACTTCGTCAAGATGGTTCACAATGGCATCGAGTACGGCATGATGCAGGCCTTCGCTGAAGGCTTCACCATCATGGAGAAGAAGGAAGAACTGGACCTCAATCTTCCCCAGATCGCCGAGATCTGGCGTTACGGCAGCGTGGTCCGCAGCTGGCTCCTCGACCTCACCGCCGACGCTCTGTCCAAGAATCCCACGCTCGATGGCCTCTCCGCGTACGTCGCCGACTCCGGCGAAGGCCGCTGGACGGTCTTTGAAGCCATCGACCTCAACGTCTCCGCGCCGGTCATCACCGAATCGCTGATCCGCCGCATCCGTTCGCGCGAAGAAAATAACTTCACCGACCGCATGCTGGCCATCATGCGCAATGCCTTCGGCGGTCACGCCGTCAAGAAAGAATAGTAATCAGGGGTCAGTGTTCAGTGATCGGTGGTCAGAATCGACTGACCACATGGCGTGTCTACACACTGTTAACGGTCAACTGCTTACCGTCTCTGATCACTGCCCACTGATCACTGCCCACTGATCACTGACCACTGTTTCTCAGGAGAGTCCCATGGCAACCGTACAGATGAAGGTTCATCCCGACGACTTATTGCAGGTCCCCCAGGCCAACGAGCGGATTCCCAACCCCGGCGTCCTGGTCATCTTCGGGGCGTCGGGCGACCTCACCAAGCGCAAGCTCCTGCCCGCGCTCTATCACCTCCAGCAGGGGGGGCTGCTTCCCCAGAACTTCGCCATCGTCGGCGTCGCGCGGCGGCCCCTCGGCGACGAGTTCGCCAAAGACATGCGCGAGGGCATCATCGAGTTTGGCGGCGTGGAAGCCTCCGATCCCAAGCTCGACGATTTCGTCAAACACATCAACTACTACCCGCTCAGCTTCGATGACGCCAACGGCTACGCGGGCCTGAAGTCCGAGCTCGACCGCATCGCCAAAGAGAACGGCATCGGCAACGATCGCCTCTTCTATCTCGCCACTGCCCCCGAGTACTTCGCGCCCATCATCGAAAACCTCGGCGCCCAGGGCATGAACGAAGTGGACAACGGCCGCATCGGCGTGGTCATCGAAAAGCCCTTCGGCCACGACCTCGACTCCGCCCGCGAGCTCAATCACCAGGTCAATTCCGTCTTCCACGAAAACCAGGTCTTCCGCATCGATCACTACCTCGGCAAGGAGACCGTCCAGAACATCCTGGTCTTCCGCTTCGCCAACGGAATCTTCGAGCCCATCTGGAACCGCAACTACATCGACCACGTGCAGATCACCGCGGCGGAGTCGATCGGCATCGAAGGCCGCGGCCCCTTCTACGAGAAGGCCGGCGCCCTCCGCGACATCATTCAGAACCACATGATGGAGCTGCTCAGCTTCGTCGCCATGGAGCCGCCCTCCAGCTTCGACGCCGAAGCGGTGCGCCGCGAAAAGGTCAAAGCCTGGCAGGCCATCCCCAGCATCCCTATCCTGAACGCCGTGCGCGGCCAGTACGGTCCCGGCATGGTCGACGGCAAAAAGGTCATCGGCTATCGCGACGAAGAGCGCGTCGATCCCGAGTCCGGAACCGAGACCTTCGCGGCGGTCCGGCTCGAAATCGAGAACTGGCGCTGGGCCGGCGTTCCCTTCTACCTCCGCGCCGGCAAGCGCATGAAGAAGCGCGCCACCGAGATCACCATCCAGTTCAAGCAGCCGCCTCTGCTCATCTTCAACCGCATGCAGTCCAGCGGTCCCTGCACCGAGATTCAACCCAACCTCATCACCATCCGCATCCAGCCCGACGACGGCATCGCCCTTCGCTTCGGCGCCAAGGTGCCCAACACCCCCGGCATGGCCGTCTGCCCCGTGAACATGGACTTCGACTACGCCCAGGCCTTCGGCCAATCACGCGCCAACGGCTACGAGCGCCTCTTGCTCGATGCCATGCTCGGGGACCAGACGCTCTTCTCCCATCGCGATGGCGTCGAGGTCAACTGGGCCCTCTATACCCCCATCCTCCAGGCATGGGCCAGGAAAAAGCCGGAGGTCTTCCCCAACTACTTCGCCGGAACCTGGGGTCCCGAGTGCGCCGACCGCCTCCTCGAACGCGACGGCCGCACCTGGCGCAACAACCTCGGCAAACCGGAGTAGCCAGGCGCGAACATCACGCTCTTGCACTCCTGAACAAAAATGGGCCGGGACTGATCCCACAGTCCCGGCCCTCTTCGCCTGCTGTTACTGGCACCCGGTGAACGCCACCGTCGGCACGTTCACGGTCGCTCCCCCAGCCGTCACCACGAGCGCCGCGGTGGTGATCTCCGATGGAGAGCAATCGGCCGTTCCACCCGAGGACTGCGCAAACGCCAGCCCATCCAGTTTGTACGCCGCCAGCGTATTGTTCGCCGCAAGCGCGGTACCCGACGCCGACCACACCCCCACATTGGCGCTCCCCGCCGGCGCGGTCAACGCATATCCCGCGCAGTCGGTGCCTGTGGGGCACGTCAGCGTCGCGGTCGAGGCCTCCGTCTCCAGCGCCAGCGTCGCCGAGCTCTGCGTCTTCGTTGGCGGCAGCGGAATCGTGTAGGTCGCCGAGTTCACCGTCTCCAGCATGCTCAGTTCGATGTCCGCAACTGTGGCGGCACTCGCGCTCGTCTGGGAGGTCACCATCCCGGCCAGCGTGGCAAAGCTCACCGCCGCCGACGCCGGCGCAAACAGGTCCACGGTCCCGGTCGTGGCTCCCACCTCCACTCCCGTGACAATCGAAGGTTCATACAGCGAGCCGTCCGACCGCGTCCCCACAATCACCACGTCGTAGCTCCCCGAAGGCAGCGGGCAAAACACAAACGAGCCGTCCGCCCCGGCCAGCGTCGCGCGTGCAATCCGGTCCACTCCCGAAGAGTCCTTCTGCTCCACCGCCACAATCACTGTCCCATTCACAGGATTGCCGGTGACGCCGTCCAGAACCTTGCCATTGATCGAAGTCGACGTGGCGCTGACCTCGCCCGCGTGCAGCACGGGCTTCAGCCGGTACTGCCCGTTGCCCTCCTGCACAATCGACTCGCAGGTGCTGAAGTCGATATCCAGATCCTTGGTCTGCCCCGCCGCGATGTTGAATCCCCCGGACGCAATCTGCCCCGAGGGAATCTTGATCCCCGTCTGCGCCTCGCTCGAGAGCTGCAGCGTATGCACGCTGCTGTCCGACGCCAGCACCACGCAATTGGCCGAACCGCCGCACGCATTGTTGCTCACGTTCACCGTGTTCGCCGCCAGCAGGATGCGGATCTGCTGATAGTTCCCCGCCTGCAGCTGCCGCGCATCCCCCAGCGTCGCCAGGAAGCACTGATTGTTGGCCTGCCCCAGCAAGTCAATCTGCTGCGGCGCCTTCGACAGGCTCGGCGTCAGGTCCACCCAGCCGCTGTCCGACGACCCCGCCGACGCACTCACATTCGCCTGCACGTCCGTGATCGTGACGTATACATGCGAAAACGCCCCGGTCGGTGCCTGACACGTGGCCGGGTCTGTAACCACGGTCGTAACGCTCGCCATGCCGCTGGCGGTGGTCGTGCCCCCACTCTTCGAACTGCACGCGTCCACAATCAATCCCACGGCGAGCAGCCCCGCGGCCACTCCCACCCCTATGATTGCGCGCAATCTTATTGAAATATCAGATTCCAAAGACTTTCCTCCCAAATTACCTCTCCGGGTACAGGGAGAACGAAGGCGAGAGCACAGCACAGCAGCAATCCGGGCTGGATCCCGCGGAACGCGAGATCCCTCTTCTCGTGAGAGTCCACTAGACCCACAGTCGCGGGCGCCCCTGATTCTGCTTACATCTACTCGCGAACGACCTTTACGAAGGTACCGTCCGGCAGCTCCCCTTCCAGCAGGTGAACCACGCCGTCTTTCACGTACCCATCCAGAACCAGCCGTGGCGGCTTGGGAGCAGCCGCCGGGCTCTGCGGAGGCTTGGCATAGGCGTTCGCCGCCACGGGGCCGGCCCCCGGCCTCTTCCCCATCCCCCGGTCCATCGCTTCATTGGCCAGCCGGTCCGCCTCTTTGTTGCCGCCGCGCAGCGTATGGCTCATCTCGAACCGCTCCAGCTGCCGGGCCAGTTGCTTGGCCTCCTCCCACAGGGGGCGCAGGCTGGGGCTCGCCACCTTATACTGCCCCTTCATCTGCTTCACCATCAACTCCGAATCCGAAATCAGGCGCAGACGCTTGTGCCCGTGTTGCAGCGCCCACTTCAGGCACGCAAGCAGACCGGAGTATTCGGCATAGTTGTTGGTTTGCACTCCCAGAAACTCGCTCAGCCGTGCCACCACCCGGCCCTGCCCGTCCTCCAGCACGGCCCCGTACCCCGCAGGCCCGGGATTGCCCCGCGACCCTCCATCGCAATGCGCCGTCAGCCACTCGCCTCCGCCGCCTGTCCCCGCCTCCGGCCGCTCTCCAAACAGATTTCCGCTCATTCGTCCCAGTCTACCGGCTCGCCCGGATCGTAACCTTCTTGATCCCGCTCACATATTTGGGCTTGCGCCGTCCATCTGACTGCAGGTGTTTGCGATCCTTTCCCTCCGGGAGCGGCGAACTACATGGCCACTGACGCAGTTCCTTACCCCATTCCTCCGGCAACTGCGCCGGCGGCTTTCCCCTGGTCCTCGGCCCGCGTACAATCCACCCCAAGGGTGAATTCAGGGGTGACTGCTACCAGGACAATGGATAAGCCTGACCGCGGGCAGGATCGGCTGCAATCACGCACTCCCGAAACGGAGCTGATTCGCGAGGCTCAGGCCGGCTCCCGCGTCGCCTTCGATGCGCTGGTCAAGCAGTACGAGCAACAGGTCCTCCGCCTCGCCCTCCACCTGACCGGCAGCGAGCACGACGCCGAGGACATCTACCAGGAAGCCTTCCTCAAGGCCTACCGCTACATCGGCAACTTCCGCTTCGAGTGCTCCTTCTACACCTGGATCTATCGCATCGTCACCAATCTCTGCCTGGACCAGCTGCGCCGCCGCAAAACCCGCCGCGAAGACCAGGCCGTCGTCATCGACCACGCCGGCGAAGAGATCGATGTGCTTTCGTCCGTCTCCGACGAACGCTCCTTCTCCAATCCCGCCCGCGAGCTCGATCGCAAGGTTCTCGGCAACCGCATTCAGGAAGCGCTCGACAAGCTCACCCCCCGCGAGCGCATGGTCTTTGAACTGAAGCACTATCAGGGCCTCCGCCTGCGCACCATCGGAGAGATGTTGAACACCACTGAGGAAACCGCCAAAAACACGCTGTTCAGAGCGACCAAGAAACTGAGATCGCAATTGGCGGGCCTGCGCAAGTAGCGCGGGACACAAAGTTAACTTTTCGAGGCTGGAAGGACGTTGGACATGAATTGCGAACTGGCACACGAGCGCATCGTGATGGCCGCCTACGGCGAGCTGCCCGATGACGCGACGCACGAACTGGAAAGGCACCTGGCCACCTGCACCGCGTGCGCCCAGGAACGCGAGCAGATGAGAGCCCTCAAACTGCTTGCCGAGGCTTACCCCCTCGAAGAACCCTCGCCCAACCTGGTCGCCCGCTCCCGCATTCGCCTGGAAGAAGCCCTGGACGCCCTGCCTCCTACGCGCTGGTTTGAGCGCCTTCTGCAGAAGCTGCGCAACAACGCCGCCAGCCTGCAGGCCGCCCCCATCGCGGCGTCCCTGCTGCTGGTCATCGGAGGAGGCGTCGGCAGCCTTGGCGGCTACTTTGTCGCCCAGAATCACGCCGCCCGCGCCGGCGAAACCGTGGCCGTCGCCAGCACCCCCTCCCGCCAGGCCGATCAGCCCGACGGCGAAATCGCCAATATCTCCAGCATCGAACGGGAGCCCAACAGCGAGGTGGTGGCCGTCCGTTTCAACCAGATCGTTCCCCGCGAAGTGCACGGCTCCCTCGACAGCCCCTCCATCCGCAAGCTGCTCATGCTGGCCTCCGAGAACGCCCCGTCCGCCGGCATTCGCGATGACTCGGTCGGCCTGCTGGCCTCGGAGTGCCGCCTGGGCCACGAGTGCCAGCCCACCGGAATCCGCGAGGCCCTCATGGTCTCCCTGCGCTACGACCGCAACGCCGGCGTCCGCCTCAAGGCCCTGGAAGGCCTGCAGCCCTACGTCGTCGAAGATGTTCGCGTCCGCGATGCCGTGCTCGAGGCGCTGCTCAACGACGGCGATCCACGCATCCGCACCAATGCGGTTAGTATTCTGGAGCCGGTCGAAGCCGACGCCAGCGTGCGCCAGGCCCTGCGATCGGTAGCCAGCTCCGACCGCAATCCCGCCATTCGTTTGGTATCCCGGCAGGTTCTTAGCCGGGTCAATGAGATGCAGTAATGACTGTTCGTCCGGTAAATGCGCCAAGCCTGTCAAGAGTGCCAGCCGGACAGAGAACCGCTAGTGAGGAACCAATGAAGTACTTTTCGAGGCCGTATAAATTCCTAGGAGTCGCCACTCTGCTCGGGCTGACCATGGCGTCCGTCACAGCCCCCCCGGGCGCGCCGGCACAAACCACCATCGCCCACATCATGCAGGAGATCAACCCCCTCATCTCCCATACCCAGGGCTATCTCGGAGTCCTGGTCTCCGACGTCGATACCGAATCCGCCAACAAATTCAAGCTCAAGGATGTGCGCGGCGCCATCATCACCCTGATCGACCATGATGCGCCCGCCGGGCAGATCGGGCTGCGCGTCAACGATGTCGTTCTCTCCGTCAATGGTCAGGCGGTTGAAGGCGCGGAGCAGTTCGGCCGCATGATGCGCGAGATCCCCGCCGGGCACAAGGTGGCCCTCGTCATCAGCCGCGACGGCGCTCCCCAGACCATCACCGTGCAGCTGGTCGACCGCAAAAAGATGGAACACGACGTCTGGAACAAGATGAACAACTCCGACGCGTTCCCGCCGCCGCCCGCCGGCATGGGCTGGCTCCCCGGCGAGGGCGAAGGATGGAGCCTCGGGCATGTATCGCCCTTCGGCAGCAGCCTCAACGTCGGCGCCATGGTGGAACCGCTCACCGCCCAGATGGCCGACTATCTCGGAGTGCAGAGCGGCGTCATGATCAAGCAGGTGGCCCGCAAGAGCGAAGCCGCCGGCGCGGGCTTCAAGGCCTTCGACGTCGTCCTCAAAGTCGGCAACGAGAGCATTCAGACTGTCGCCGACTGGGACCGCGCCCTGCGCAGCAACGAAGGCAAGCAGGTGCCGGTGACCATCCTGCGCGAACGCAAGCAGCAGGTCATCAACCTCCAGGTCGACTCCAAGCATCACAGCTGGGTCGAACAGGACGATCTCTTCCCGGAGAGCGCCTGTCCCGATATGGCGGCCCTCGAAAGCGGTCTGCCTGGCCTCTCCGAGCTTCTCGGGGACCAGGCGCCCTCTCCCTTCACGGAGAAGGATCTCGAGCAGCTCCAGCGCCAGTTCCGCGACACCTTCAATGCGGGCGCATTTCCCGAGCTGAAGATGGACCCCAAAGCCATGGACGACCTGCGCCAGCAGATGGAGCAGTTCCGCCAGAGCTTCAACCCCGATCAACTGCGGATCGATCCAAAGATCATGCAGGATCTCGAGCGCCAGATGGAGGAATTCCGCAAAGCCTTCCCGCAGAATCCTCCCTTCGACCGCAAACAGCTGGATCAGTTCCGCCGCCAGCAGCAGCACGGCGTCTCCGGCCTCGCCGCCTGACCCTTCGAAAATCAGGAAGGGCGCCTCCGGTCTTCGGCGGCGCCCTTCGTGCTTCTCGCGAAACCTCAGCCAGCCCTCACGCCCCTCTTCACCGCATCCAACCGCGCAGGAGCACCTCTTGCCGGTCAAGCCAAAATCGTGGGAGACCTACCGCGTTCCGCCTGGGAAAAAGGTCCGCCTCGCAAAGGTACCCGCCGATGCTACCGATCTCTGCGACGACAAGAGCACGGCTCGTAAACGCCTGAAGCACCTTCGCAAGCAGATCAACGCTCTGGCCGAGACTCTCGCCATCGAAAACCAGCGCTCTCTCCTCGTCATCCTGCAAGGCATGGATGCCTCCGGCAAAGATGGAGCCGTCAAGAAAGTCTTCACCGGCGTCAATCCTCAGCACTGCCGCGTGGTCTCGTTCAAACAGCCCGATCGCGAAGAGCGCGAGCACGACTACCTCTGGCGCATCTACCGCGCATTGCCCGCCAAGGGCGAGCTCGGCATCTTCAACCGCTCCCAGTATGAGGATGTCGTCACGCTCCACGCCCGCGGCATTCTCACCCGCAAGCAGGCGCATCTCCGTCTTCGCCAGATCTGCGACGTGGAGCGCACATGGGTCGAGAACGGCATCGTCCTCCGCAAGTTGTTCCTGCATATCAGCCGCGACGAACAGACCCGCCGCTTCCAGGCGCGCCTCGATACCCCGGAAAAACACTGGAAGGTCCAGCAATCGGACTTCGAGGATCGCCGGCGCTGGCCTGCCTTCCAGTCCGCCTACGAACACATCCTCGCGCGTACCTCAACCAAAGAAGCGCCCTGGTACATCCTCCCCGCCGATCACAAGTGGTACCGTGATCTCGCAGTTGCGGAGATCGTCCTCTCCGCCCTTCACAGCATGCGCCCGCGCATCCCCATGTCCCGTCTCGATCGCACGCGCCTCAAGCTCTAGCGTCCTGCCTCGCGGGCCGCCTCGCGTTGGGTCCGCAGCTCTTCCATCACCGATTGGATCAGCGCCTTGGCGCCTTCCATCCCGCTCAGCACCGCCTGTAGGTCCAGCGCCGGCTTCGACGGATTGCGGCTGGAGTTGCAGTACACCCCATGCTGCCCCACCATGATCAGCGAATCCGTAAGCAGGTCCAGCGCCACAGCCAGCCGCCCGCGCTCCCGCCCCATCATGAACTCGTGCTGCTCCAGCTCCGTCTTCCGCTCCTCAAAAACACTCATGGGTCCAGCCTACTGCAAGCGCCGGACCCATGCGTCGGATACGAAAGCTCTCTACATCTGGAAGTTCTTCATGAAGGCTGCGTCCGCCTGCAGCTCCGCCATCGCATCGCCCTTGAACTCCTCCTGCTCCACGAAGTAGTGCTTCAGGTTCGTCGCCAGCGCGAAGATCGGGTGATAGTCCGGGAAGCCCCGACCCATGACAACCGAGTGATACTGGCCGTCGTTCCCCCGCGACATGCACTTCACGTGCAGCATTTGGATCCGCTGCGGAAACTTCTTGAGATACGTGATGGGGCTGCTGCCCGCCGCATACACCCACCCGCAATCCATCTCGAACATCACAAACTTGGGATCCGTCCGGGCGATCAGCTCGTCGTAGAACACCACTCCGTTCTCTTTCTCGAACTCCCCCATATGATTGTGATACCCAAACTGCATCCCCGCCGACTTCACCTTGGCCCCGATGCGGTTGAACTCGTCCGCAACCCACTTCCAGTCATCCAGCGTCATCGGCCCCTTGGCCGCTGGATCACGATGCATCGGCGAAGAACAGATCATGAACTGCAGCCCGATCTTCTTCCCGTACTCAATCAGCTCATCTTCCTTCTGCTTCCACATGGGCAGCGGATGATGCGTGCTCACGCAGCGCAGCCCCGCCTGGTCCATCGCATGCTTCCAATCCTGCGCCGTCTTGTTGAAGTACCCCGCCGCCTCTACCTCCCGGTACCCCGCCGCGCTCAGTTGATGCAGCGTCCCGTCAAAGTCCTTGGGCAGAAGATCGCGCACCGAGTAGAGCTGCAGACCAATCGGAAACGGCAGCGGATCCGCCTCCAGCCGCACCCCCGCGCATGCTCCCGCCGCAACCAAACCCGAAGTCTTGAGGAAGTCTCTCCGTGTAGAACCCGTCATCCATCCCTCTCCGCCGCCATCTTCCACTGGACTCCCGCGAGACAGCAGCCACACCGTGCGTGCAGGCAATTCTCGCCGCCCGCGGCGCATGCTGTAAAGAACACGCCTGAAGCACGCTCCAACGCTCGTTACGCCACGCGCCCGGAACGCACGCCACTGCGGAACACTCTCTTCTCGTGGCAGCCACGCATTCGCGCTAAGATGGTTCCGACCCCACCACCAACGCAGTCCCTGCAACCCGATGCCCGGGCCCGTCTCGCCCCGCGTCTCGTTGCAGCCACGAAAGGACCCGCATGGCCAGAAGATTCGTAGGCCTGACCGATGACCCCGCGCGACGCGAGCAGGACCACAACAATCCCAAAGATTGGAAGCAACGCACCTTCGCCACCGAAGACGAAGCCCGCCGCTGGATGAAGGAGCTCCTCGAAGATCCCGAGTTCGAAACCGGCGCCGGCGACCGCGGCTGGCGTTACGGCTACACCTACACCATCCGCCCCTGGACACGAGAGTAAACGCGCTTCAACCACATCCCTGGGAGCTATCAGCGCTCTCGGCGTCGCACGAACCCAGTCTGGCAGGCATTTCCAGCACCGCTGACACGCGCATAGACGCGGCTAACTCCGCTGGCTCCGCCGCACTCCCCTCAACGCCCGTGCTCCTCCAGAAACTTCTCCACCTCAAGCGCCGCCATGCAGCCCGTGCCCGCCGCGGTAATCGCCTGCCGATAGCGCCGGTCCTGCACATCGCCGCACGCATACACTCCGGGAAGCACAATCCCGTTCTGCGTCGTGAACACGTTCTCGCGCGTCTTCACATACCCTTCGCTGTCCAGATCGATCTGCCCGTGGAACATCCGCGCGTTGGGCACGTGTCCGATGCCGAGGAACAACCCGCTCAGGTGCAGCACGCTCTCGTAGCCGGTCTTCACATCGCGCAGCCGCACTCCCTTGACCTCGTTCTCCTCCACCCCCAGCACCTCTTCGATCACCACGTTGGTGCGCAGCTCAATGTTGGGATGTGCCACCGCCCGCTCCAGCATGATCTTGCTCGCGCGGAAGCTCTCCCGCCGATGCAGCACCGTCACCTTGCTCGCAAACCGCGTCAGGAACAGCGCCTCCTCCATCGCCGAGTCGCCGCCTCCCACCACCCCGATCTCCAGCCCGCGGAAGAAGAACCCGTCGCACGTCGCGCAGCTCGAAACCCCGTGCCCGATCAGCGCCTGCTCGCTCGGCAGCCCCAGCCATCGCGCGCTCGCGCCCGACGCAATAATCAGCGACCGCGTATGCACCTCGCCCGCCGAGGTCTTCAGCTTGAACGGATGCGAATGCAGATCCACCGACACCAGGTGCGCAATCTGAAACTCGGCCCCGAACCGCCCCGCCTGCTTCTTCATGTTGTCGATCAGTTCCGGCCCCTGGATCCCCTCCGGCCAACCCGGAAAGTTCTCCACCAGCGTGGTGATCGAGAGCTGGCCGCCCGGCTCATGGCCCTCCAGCACCAGCGGCTTGAGATTGGCGCGGGCCGCGTAGATGGCGGCAGTCAGCCCCGAGCATCCGGAGCCAAGTATCACGGTGTCACGAGTTTCGATCATGCAAAGGTTTCCTGAAATCGATTGTAGCCGGGCAACGTCCGGCGCTCCCCGCCGCCTGAGCCGCCGCCCCCTGATGCATTAGAGACTTCCCGGCACCAGAAGATTCTCGCCACCCCCAGCGCAGCCCGGCGCATCCCACCGTCCGATAGGATGACTCTATGGCCAACCTCACACTTGTCTACGGATTGCGGCTCCTGCCCGAAGGCGAAGTCAAAGAGATTCAAGACGCGACCCTCAAGCTCTCCAACGGCAATGAGGCGCATGTCACCATGCACGTCCTCGAGGGCTCCCGCGAGGACATCGAACGCCAGCTCAAGCAGAGCCTCGATGCCTTCTTCGACTTCTATCCCGAAATCTAGCCGCCCGCCGGGTGCTTGCGGACCCGCAGGTTGTCCAGCGCGTAGTCGATGAACCGCCGCTCGAAGTGAGGCGTCTGTTCCAGGAAACGGCAGGTCGCCACCACCTGGTCCACGATGAACCGCGGCTGGTACGCCGCCAGCTCCATGCCCTTCTCCTTGGTCAGCCGGTACACAATGTACTCGAACACCTCGTCCGCCAGTTCGAAGTTATGGCGCGCGCACTCCCCCTGCAGAATGCGGCGATACCGCCCCACATCCGGTCCCGACACCTCGATCTTGTACGGCAGCCGCCGCAGAAACGCCGGATCCATCAGGTCTTCCGGCTCCAGGTTGGTCGAAAAAATCACCAGCTCTTCGAACGGAATGCTGAAGCTCTTGCCGGTGTGCAGCTTCATGTAATCCACCCGGCTCTCCAGCGGCACAATCCAGCGGTTCAGCAGCGTCGCTGGAGCCACCAGCTGCCGCCCAAAGTCGTCGATCAGGAAACACCCGTTCAATGCCTTCACGTGCATCGGCGCTTCGTAGTAGTGCCCGCTCAGGTCATAGCGCAGGTCCAGCATGTCCAGCGTGAGCTCGCCGCCCACAATCACAAACGGCCTCCGGCACGGCACCCACCGCCGGTCAAACTCATCCTGCCGCACAAACGACACGCTGTCGTCCTCGATGCCCGCCGGGTCCACCGCCGTGTGCACGCTCGCGTCGAACATGCGGATGATCTGCCCTTCCACCTCGATCGCATACGGAATGTAGATCACGTCCTGAAACACTGAGGCAAACCGTAGCGCCACCGTCGTCTTGCCATTCCCCGGCGGCCCGTAGAGCAGCAAGGCGCGCCCCGAGTTCAGCGCCGGACCCGCCTGCTCCAGCACGCTCTGGTCCATCTCCAGGTCCCCAATCGCCTGGTGGATGCGCTTCATCGTGATCGTCTCGTTGGTCAGCTTCTGCCGGTTCACCTGGTCGCAGAAATCCGCCAGCGTCACCGGCGCCGGCCCCGCATACCGCAGCCGCTCCAGCGCGTCGATCGTCCAGCGCCGCCCCTCCTCCGTCAGCGAGTAGGCCATGTCCAGCAGGTTGTCGGAGAGCCGCGTCCCCAACGTCTGCAGCAGCGCCCGGTCCACCGCCATGCGGGTCAGCTCGGCCACCACGTGATAGGGCAGCTTGATCTCGTCGATAAACTGCCGCACCGTCTCCAGCCGGTTGGCGTAGATCAGCTTCATCAGCAGCGCCAGCAGCTCGTTTTCGTCGATTCCCGTCGCCGCAATATCGCGCGGCTCCCCCGGAATGCGATGCAGAAAGCTCATCAGCGTTCGCTGATCGATCGCGCCAATGGCCACCAGGTTGTCGCCCAGCCGGCCCCCGTTCTGCCGCCCCAGCTCCAGCGCGCGGGCAACCTCCTGCTCCGTCACCCGGTTGCCCCGGATCAGAAGATCACCGAGTCTCATACAGCCTCAATAACGCCGGCGCATTCATGCCCTGTCCCTTGTCGCATCCCGTCGCATACCTCGCGAACCTGTTCTCGTCGCGCACAGCCGCAGGCCGCACCCGCAATCTACGAACTGAATCCGATGACTCATTCTATCCAAGGCTCATCTCTCCCGAATGTTACGGAAGATTAGCGGTCTCTAAGATTCTTTCTCTTAGAAGGGACTCATGAATGCTCCCCACCCAAGCGGGAGCGCGCCATGTTTCCTCGTCTCCATCGCATCCAGCACCTCACCCTCGCACTGGCCCTCACCCTGGTCCCCGCCTCCGCGTTTGCCGGCGGCCCCCGCTACGTCGCCGGCTCCACCTACTTCGATCCCGGCGTGCTCGGCCAGCCTGTCCGCTGGGCCACCGGACAGGTCACCTACTTCACCGACCAGGGCCCGCTCAGCGCCACCATCTCCAATTCGCAGGCGGTCGCCATGGTCGATGCGGCCGCGGCGCCCTGGAGCGCCGTGCCCACCGCCGCCGTCCATCTCGTCGAGGGCGGCGCTCTGAACGAAGACGTCAATGGCCAGAACATCGCGTCCGCCGAACACAGCCTCACCCTTCCCTCCGACGCTGCCCCCACCGCCGCGAGCTACCCCGTCGCGGTCATCTTCGATGCCGATGGCGCCGTGCTCAACACCCTCTTCGGCCCCTCCACCTCCGATGTCACCAACTGCCAGAGCAACGGCGTCGTGGTGGTGCTCGACAACATTCAGCCCGACGCCACCATCGCCCATGCCCTCATGATCGTCAACGGCCTGTGCACCGACACCGATCGCCGCCTGCAGATGATGAACTACCTGCTGGTGCGCGCCTGGGGCCTGGTCCTCGGTCTCGGCCCCGCTCAGTTCGCTCCCCACGCGCTCAGCCAGGGCCACGCCGATACCACCGCCGGCTGGCCCGTCATGCAGCCCCTGGCCGGCGCCTGCGGCTTTAGCGGCGGCCTCTGCATCCCCGATCCCGGCACCCTGCGCTATGACGATATCGCCGCCTTGAACCGCCTCTATCCGGTCACCCCCGCCAATGCCTCCGCATTCCCGGGCAAGCTCCTCACCGCCGCCAACACCGCCTCCATTCAGGGCGCCATCACCTTTCGCGCGGGAACCGGCATGCAGGGCGTGAACATCATTGCCCGGCCCCTCGATGCCAACGGCAATCCCCTCGACCAGTACGCCGTCACCTTCGTCTCCGGCGCCTACTTCCGCGGCAATCACGGCACGGCTGTCACCGGCTGGAACGGCCCCGACGGCGTTCCTCTTTCGCAATGGGGATCGACCGATTCCAGCCTGCAGGGCTTCTTCGACCTCGCCGCCATGCCCCTTCCCCCGGCAGCCTCCAGCGCCAGCTATCTCCTCACCTTCGAGCCCATCGACCCGCTCTACATCTACCAGGAGAGCGTCGGCCCATACCTTCAGGGCTCTCCCACTCCCTCCGGAACACTCGGCCCCATCACCGTCCAGGACCTCACGCCAGGCTCCGCCCGCACCCTCACCCTCAACATCGCCGACTCCGCCACCGGCAACTACCAGAACGCCATCGCCACCGAGTCCGAGCCGCGCATGCTGCCCTCCAGCGGCCTCTGGTGCGGACGCCTCGGCCAGGTCGGCCAGGCCGACTGGTTCAACTTCCCCGTGCGCGGCAACCGCGTCTTCACCATCGTCACGGAGGCCCTCGACGAGCGGGGTCAGCCCTCCGCCACCAAGGCCATGCCCGCCATCGGCATCTGGGACGCCTTCGCCCCCGTCGGCGCCTCCTCCGTCTGGACCGCCCCCGGCCTGAATGGCAACGCCGTCGGAGAAACCTGGCTGCGCGTCACCACCCAGGGCGACGACATCGTGCGCGTGGGCATCGCCGACATGCGCGGCGACGGTCGTCCCGACTACGCCTACACCGGCTGGGTCCTCTACGCCGACACCGTCTTCCCTCCGCGTCTTCCCCTCGCCGGCGGGCCGCTCGTCATTCGTGGAACCGGATTTCGCCCCTCCGACGCCGTCCTCGTCAACGGCGTCCCCGCCCAGGTCACCAGCGTCTCCCCCAATGAGATCACCGCCATCGCCCCCCCTGCGCCCAACGGCGTCTCCGGACCGGTGGACGTCGAGATCGACGATCTGCCCATCTACTACGCAGCCGCCATCCTCTACGGCGGCGTGAGCTACGACGCCGGCGCGGGCGACTCCCTCACCCTCGTCACCGCGCCCTCCGGCACCATCTCCCTCGGCGTGCCCGCGCCCTTCACCGTCACCGCGCTGGGGCCGGATCTGGTCCCCGCCGGCGGAACCACCGTCACCTTCACCGTCGCCAGCGGTGCCGCCACGCTCGGCTGCGGAAGCTCCCGCTGCTCCGTCTCCGCCTCCGGTGACGGTCTTGCCTCCATGACGGTGACTGCGGGCGACCTGAACCCCGCCGTGGTCATCGCCTCGCTCCCCAACGGCGCCTCCCTGCAGGCTCACTTCGTGGGGGGAGCGCCTCCCTCCATCGCCGCGCTCAGCCCCTCGCTCTCCCTCGCCGCGGGCGCCTCCGTCCACTGGACCGTCCAGGCCCTCGTGCTCAACAACGGCGCGCCTCTCGCGGGGCAGACCGTCGCGTGGCAACAGGTTCCAGGGATTCAGACTGCGAGCGGCACAGCCGCCACCACCTCCGCCGCCGGCCTGGCCTCCAAAACTCTCACCATCGGTCCCCTCGACAAGGGGCAGCAGGCCTCCTCTGCTGCCTGCCTCAACGGCACCAGCCAGTGCGTAACCTTCACCGTCCTCGGCGCGCGGCCCGAGTACGCCTGGCTCGAAGAGATCTCGGGAGCGCGCCAGAGCCTCGGCCAGGCCGCCTCGCCCGCGCAGATCACCCTGCGCGTGCGCGATATGAATGGAAATCCCATGGCCGGCGGGACTGTCACCCTCTACCAGTCGGTCTACGCCTGGGCCCCGCCCTGTCCCCCGCAGGGTCGGTGCGCCGCCCCGCAGCTCCTGGCCACGCAGTCCTCGACCGCCGTCTCCGCCCTCGATGGCACCGTGGCCTTCACCCCGGCAGCCATTCCCGGCGTTGCCGGTAACGTCATCGGCGTAGCCGCCACCGGCAATACCAGCAGCCTCGCCGTCGCTATCGAGATGCACCCCTGACCGCGGGCAGCGATCAGGGCGCGACCTCCACCGGGTTCACGTCCGTGCGGCCGCGGCGAAACTCAAACCGCAGAACCCACGTGCTGGCCACCGTGCGCCCGTCCGCGCGCGCCGGCGTGAACCGCCACTTCCGCGCCGCCTCCAGGGCCTGGTTCGCAAAGTAGCGGCTCGGACCCGCCGACTCGAACCCCGCGTTCGCCACCTTCCCGTCCCGGTCCACCGCCACTCGCACCCGCACCGCCAGGCGCCCGCGAATCGTCCGGTCCGCGTGCGCTGAGATCTGCGGCATCACCCGCTCCAGCACCGCCCCCTTCGCATTCGTCCCTCCCGCCGCAGCCGCCGGATGCGCCGGAGCCGCTGCCGGTTGAGACGGGCTCGCCGGAGCCACGGTCGCCGATGCCGGCGCGCTTGCCTGCCCTTCCGGCGCCTCCGCTGGCCGATTCCGGTGCGATCGGATGAACAGCGCCGCAATCAGAACCACCAGCAGCGCCGCCAGACCCACAATGGCCGGCGTGCTCGGCTTGGAGCGCCGGCCCTCGCCATGCCCCTCCGGCTCGTCGTCCAGCGCGCGCATCGCCCGCCGCGACGGCTGAACCTCCTCGAACGCCAGCTCGCCCTGCTCCACCCGCCCTGGCAACGCAGGCCCCGCCGGAGCCGCCTTCGCAGCCATAGGCGTATTCAGTGCCGAAGTCGTGTTCGGTATCGGAGCCGCCTTCGCGGCAGGCGTCGGCGAAACCGGCGCAGCCGCGCCAGCCACCCGGCTCCCCGCCGGACGCACCGCAGCCCCAGCCACCGGCGCCGTCGGCGGAACCGCCGCCGTCCGTGTCGCCGGAACCCGCAACAACCCCTCCACATCGCTCAGCGACGCCCGCTCCGCCGGATCCACCCGCAGGCACCGCCGCGCAATCTCCGCAAACGGCTCGGGCATGAACTGCGGAACCCCCAGCCCCCCCGTCCCCGCATTCCGGATCGGCGGAAGCTGCGTCAGCGCCTCCACCAGCGTGATGCCCAGCGACCACACATCCGAGGCCGCCGAGTTCGTCCCCTGCGCCACCTCCGGCGCGTCGTACACCCGCAGCCCTCCCTGCAGCTTGCGCAACTGCCCCGACTGCTGCAGCGTGTCCGCCGACAACTTCACCCGGTCGCCCACCACGTGAATATTCGCGGGCGTAATGTGCCCGTGCACCAGCCCGCGCCCGTGAAGATAACCCAACGCGCTCAGGATCGGCGGCAGCATCTCCGCCACCTCCGGGCCCGTCAGCGTCCGCGTGGGCAGAACCTGCGCCAGCGTCTCCTCCGGAAGTTCCATCACAACATAGAGAAATTCATTCTCATCGATGCGCCCGCGGCCGCTCTCGAAGATGCGTAGAAGGTTGGGGTGCGCCAGGCCCTCCGCCTGCGCCCAGTCATCAAACTGCGCCTGCACGCCTTCAATCTCCGCAGGCACCAGCCGGATCGCCGCCTTCTGGCTCTGCGGCCCAGGCAGTTCGGTTCGAAACAGTTCGCCAGACTCGGCCCGGCCGAGCCACTCAAAGAGGGGAAATCGCTTGTCGATCAGGCGACCCACCCAATCAACGGGGGAAGCGTTTTTCGTCATTGCCACACACCGATTCTAAGCGAGAGCCTGCGCACCCCGCCCCTCGCCCCTTGGTACTTGGCCCTTGGCCCTAGCCTCTCTCCGCCTCCACCTAACGGTGGATGCCCGCCCCGCACTCCATATCTGAGACTTGACCGGAAACCCCCGCGTCCGCCCAAGTGTGTCTGCTCCCCTACAGACCCCAACGGCCGCACGCGGGGGTTCAACCACCCGCCCCAGGCACCACCGCCGCATTCATGGCGCACAAAGAGGGCGGAAGCAAAGATGTTCATTTGCCGTTTGCCATCGACTCGGCTGAGTTCGATGTTCATAAGGAGAGCCCAGAATATGTTCCGCAGATTCTTCTGCACCCCCCTCGCGTTCGCGCTGTCATTCGCCCTTCTCCTCACCGCCGCGCGCGCGCAAAGCAACTACGCGGACGTCCGCGGGTCCATTCTCGACCCGCAGCACCGCCCCGTCGCCGGCGCCCACGTGCACATCGTCGCCACCGGCACCGGCGCCGAACGCGAGGTCAGCGCCAATCAGGACGGGCTCTACGAACTCGCCGGCCTGCAGCCCGGCAGCTACACCCTTACCGTCGACACCCCGGGCTTCGCCAAATTCACCCAGCCCGTCAACCTCGAAGTCGGCCAGCAGGCCACCATCGACCTCCACCTCCGCCTCGTCAGCGACTCCCAATCCGTCACCGTCCGCGCCACCGGCGAACTCCTCAAGACCCAGGACGCCAGCGTCGGCGAAGTCGTCGACCAGCGCTCCGTCGATTCCCTGCCCCTTAACGGCCGCATGCTCATCGACCTCGTCCTCACCGTGCCCGGCGCCCACCTCAGCCACGGCGCCGCCACCGGCGACATGAACCCCCTCTACTGGCGCCCCGGCCAGCGCTCCGCCGTCTCCATCGGCGGCAGCCGCCCAAACGCCAACTACTTCCTCCTCGACGGCGCCACCAACACCGACCCCACCTTCAACACCCAGAGCCTCAGCGCCTCGCCCGACGCCGTGCAGGAGTTCCAGGTCCAGACCGGCAGCTACTCCGCCGAAATGGGCGGCGCCGGCGGCGGCCAGATCAACATCGTCACCCGCTCCGGCAGCGCCAACTTCCACGGCACCGCCTACGAGTTCCTCCGCAACGGCGCCCTCGACGCCCACTCCTTCAACCAGATGGGCGGATCCAATTTCCTCGTCCAGAACAACTTCGGCGCCTCCGTCGGCGGACCCCTCTGGCGCAAAGGCAAAACCTTCTTCTTCGTCAACTACGAAGGCCTCCGCAACGTCGAGACCATGACCATGGTCGACACCGTCCCCACCGCCGCCGAAGCCTCCGGCGACTTCAGCCAGAGCGGCGTCGATATCTACGACCCCGCCACCACCCAGCCCAATCCCGGCTTCAATCCCAGCCTTCCCGTCAGCAAGAGCAATCCCCAGTACATCCGCCAGCAGTTCCAGTACAACGGCGTGCTCAACGTCATCCCGCCCAGCCGCATCACCCACGCGGCCTCCGTCATGCTCAACAAGTACACGCCCCAGCCCAACACCATGAACATGGGCAGCATGACCATGATGGGACAGCCCACCGTCGTCGGCGCCGGCAACGACGCCAACAACTACCTCGACATGCGCAAGCAGCGCATGTACGACGACCAGGGCACCGTTCGCATCGACCACAGCTTCGCCAACGGAGACACCGCCTTCTTCCGCTACTCCGCGGGAGGAGAACATGGCTTCCATCCCAACAACCTGCTGCCCGGATTCGGCTTCTATCACGATGACCTCGCCCAGCACGGCACCCTCGCCTGGAACCACGTCTTCAACTCCCGCCTCGTCAATGAAGCCTCCGGCACCATCTCCCGCCTCGTCATGATGCACTCCACGGAGAGCGCCAACAAAAACGACATCGTCGACGAGCTCGGCATCAAGGGCACCGGCTTCGGCGGACCCGCCGCCTGGGGCGCTCCCTACTTCAGCGTGCAAGGCTACTCCCCCATGGGCGACAGCTATCTCGCCACGCCCATGCACGCCTGGGACACCGTCGTCGAAGGCCGCGATGCCCTCAACTGGCAAATCGGCCGCCACAGCGCCAAGTTCGGCGGCGCCTATCAGCGCTTCATCTGGCCCATGTGGGGCTTCTTCCAGAACCGCGGCTACTACCAGTTCACCAACGGCTTCACCACTAAGAACGCGCTCAACGACGGCAAAACCGGCGCCTCGCTCGCCAGCTTCCTCCTCGGCCTGCCCGCCGCCCGCCAGGGCCAGGCCGGCGTCCCCCAGATGGACCTGCGCCAGTGGTACGCCGACGCCTACGCCCAGGACGCCTGGCGCCTCACTACGACCACCACCCTTACCTATGGCGTGCGCTACGAGTACATGAGCCCGCTCGTCGATATCCGCTACACCAACACCAATCTCGACCTCCGCTCCGGCGCCCCCCAGATCTTCATCGGCGGACAGAACGGATATCCCTCCGGCCTCATGGTCCCCAACCGCACCAACTTCGCCCCGCGCCTCGGACTCGCGCAGAACATGCCCCGGCTCGGCCTCGTCGCCCACGTCGCCTACGGCATCTTCTACACCCCCGTCGACATGAACACCTGGTGCAACCAGCGCCACAACGTTCCCTACGTCTTCCCCCTCACCTCGCAGAGCGATCCCTTCATCCCCAGCATCGCCAACCTCAACTTCCCCAGCCCCGTCCTCGGCACCTCCGTGGTCAGCTTCACCGGCCTGCAGCTGCACGCGCCCGCTCAATACATCCAGCAGTGGAGCGCCTCTCTGGAAAAGCAGCTTGGCTCCGAGACCACCGTCGAGCTTGGATACCTCGGCGCGGGCGGCTTCCACCTCCAGCGCTCCCACCTCATCAACAACGCGCAGCCCGGCCCCGGCCTCATTCAGCCCCGCCGCCCCCATCCCAAGATCGCCTTCGTCGCCAACACCACGCTGCCCTCCAACGTCGCCGTGGGCCCCACCTTCGCCACCGATCACCTCACCCCGGTCAGCACCATCAACCTGCTTGAGAACACCGCCCAGAGCTGGTACGACGCCGGCTACATCAACGTCCGCCGCCGCTACGCCCACGGCCTCAGCTTCCTCGCCAACTACACCTTCGCCAAATCGCTCGAAAACGCTCCCGACTTTCGCTCGCCGATGTTCGAAGCGGCCACGCCGCAGAACAATGACAATCTGAATGCGGAGAAGGGCCCCGGCTGCGACATCAAGCACCGCTTCGCCCTCTCCGGCGTCTACACCTCGCGCGCCTTCACCGCCAACCCCATCGTCCGCACCATCAGTCGCGACTGGCGCGCCTCCGCGGTCTATCAGGTAGAAACGGGCTTCCCCCTCACCATCTCCGTCTTCGGCGATACCGCCAACGCCGGCACCGTGGTCGGCGAAAATCCCATCCGCGCCAACTACACCGGCAAGCCCGTCTTCGGCCCGGGCACCCGCAACGCCACCACCTGGTTCAATCCCGCCGCCTTCGCCACTCCGCCGGCCTACACCTACGGCAACGTCGGCCGCAACTCCGTCTACGGCCCCGGCCTCCAGACCCTCGACCTCGGCCTCGTCCGCGAATTCCCCATCGCCGAAAAGGCGCGCTTCGAGATGCGCGGCGAGTTCTTCAACGCCCTCAACCACACCAACCTCGGCACCCCCAACCGCTTCGTCAACACCGCCAGCTTCGGCAGCATCACTGAGGTCGCCACTCCCGGACGCGAGATCCAGATCAGCGGCCGCATCAGCTTCTAGTCCCGCAACGCAAAGGCGCCGGGCAAGGCGGAGTAGTCATCTCCCCACCTTGCCCGGCGCCTCTTCGTTTGCTCCATCGCCGTCCCCGCCGCACGCAGACCGCGGCGTCAGGTACGCACAGCCCTGCGCGGCTCGGTGGCTTTGAAGTAGAAACTCGTCACCAGATTCGCCACCTCGCTGGGCGACAATCCCTGGCAGGCAAACAACAGCAGGTCCATCGCGCTCTTATCCAGCCACAACCGCCGCAGGAACGCGATAATCCCCAGCATGGCAGAGAACGTCGTTCCCGAGATCACCGCCACCGCGTTGACTGAGTTCCTTTGCAGCAGGAGCAGAAAAGCCGCCAGCGCGAACAACGCGCACAGCAGCACCACCGCCACCACGATCATCGCGTTGTTGAACCGCTGCTGCCGCATCAGCGATGCGCGCAGGAACTGGCTGTCCTGATCGCTCAACGTACGTTGCCTGCCGCCCAGCGACTGCGGTTCCAGCTGATCGATCGTCTTCAGATAACTTGCCAGCGTGCTTGCCAGCGTGTGGGTCATGCGATCACCTCGAGAGGGTCTCACCCGCCTGCGCCGTGTCCAGGAAAGCGCAGGCTACCTCCTGAATGGCCGTGAGATACGAAACGTCGCTCTGCTTCAGGTGAAGAAACAGCGCCTTGTAGAAATACATCCAGAAATGCGGCTTCGCCTCCACCGGCAGGTACTTCACCAGGCAACCGGGGCGCTGCTTGTGCAATGCGGCCACCAGCGCCATCGGATGGCAAACGCAGAGGTCCAGGATTCCGTCAAACTGCTCTGGAACTGCGGCAAGCACCGCGCCCGCGCTTGCCATTCCGTCGCTGAACTCGACAGCGTCTTCCTTCCAATGCGAGAAGAGAATGATCGCCGGGAACGGTCTTTCAAAGAGCGCCGCAAATCCTTCCAGCGTGAGGTCGTGAACAATCGTGACGCCTTCCTCCCGCAGCGGCGATTCCACATTCTCCACGTCCTTTGCCAAGAGCGCGTAGTACTGAGACCACCCGCCGCGAAACTGCTTCGCATAGTCCGTGCCCGAAACAGTCAAAGCCCGTTCGAAACTCTCCCGCGTCGTCGGAATACCAAAGGCCAGAACACACTCCGCTGGCTTCACCACCCGGCGCGACACGGGCACCGGGTCTACGAGCATGCCCCTGTGGTCTCAAGGCGCAGTTCCACGATCCCCGTGTTTCCCGCCTGGTCGACGATCATGACCTGCAGTTCGCGATCGGTGAGCCCCGGATGCAACCGCTTGAGATCATCCCGCGCCTGGTTCACAAGCTGCTGGAGCGATTTGCGCGCAAACAGGTTGGGGGGCTGAAAAACGCCGAGACGGTCGAGGAAGGCAAAGATAAGTTCAAGCGATCCGTGAACAAAGCTCACCGTCAATCTGCGAACCTGGTTCGCGACCACAACCCCGAACGGCACACGCGTCCGGAAGCTATCCGGCATTCCAGGAGATCGGAGCCGCTCGATTGTGATCACCTGGCTCTGCCTCGCGGCCCCTGTCGTCGTTACCAGATGCTCGACGGCAGGGGAAAAGCTTCTTAATTCGTCGTTGCGATCCGCCGGGCGATTCACCTGGCGGAGCTGAATGGTGAGGGACGACGCCAACGCATCGGCGGCCGTGCCCGAAAATGCCGAAAGCTCCACGGAGACCGCTCCATTGCCGCTCTGATCCAGCAGCGCATTCAGCTTCGTCGCCAGTTCGCGCGGAGCCAACGGATGCCCGATCGCACTGCCGGAAGAATTGTGCAACTGGTAGCGCACGCTGTCTGGCGTAATGGCCTCACGAATCGACCAGGGCACGCTCCCGGCAAGAGCAGTTGCGCTCGGATGATACTGCCGATGCGCCGCCTCCGGAGAAGAACTTGCCGCCCCGGTTAAGTCGACGGGCGCGTCGAGCAACAGCGGTATCTCGAAATTGGTTCGGCCAGGATGCTCCTTCAGATCCCCGGCGGCCCGCGAAGACAGCTTCACGTGGGTCTGATGGAATTGGTCGCCCGCTACCTTTAATTCTTGTTTCCACTTCTCCGGGTCAGTTCCGGGCGGCGGCCTCGGTCCGATCGGGTCGACTTTTTCAGTCCTCTCGCGAACCTCTTCCTGCACAACGCCCGGATCCCCACTCGCTGCTAAACCCTCGGCGATATCCGGGAACGTCAGCTCCGCCACCTCTTGAGGAGGCTCCGCCAACCGCGCGCCCGCACCCTCGCGAGAAAACCGGCGGTACCAAGAGACCAGATCATCGGAGGGTGACTTCAAAAGCGGGTCGTTGCGAAACAGGCTCCGCGTGTCCAACTCCGACATCGTCACCCAGTCCAGCTCGCCGGTGGCCCTCAGGCCCCTCTCCGCCTGGAACCTCTTCACCGCCCGCCTGGTCTTCGGACCCATGATCCCGTCAACTGCCGCGGCGTCCTGAAGATATCCAAGCTCTCGCAACCGCCCTTGCGCTCTCCGCACCGACCCCGTCCACAGATCGTCAATCAGAAGGCGAGGAGGTTTGGGGTGTTCCAGTTCCCAACTCGACACATACCGGTCCAGGTTCACTGAAGTCGGATGTTCCATGAGCTCGAACTCGAGCCGCTGCTGCCGAAGTTTGCGGTCTCGCTCCACATCCCAGTGGTCTCGCTCCACGTCCAGGCCGTCTCGCCATCCATCCAGCCTGGGCCCCGGCGCTCTCTCCGGAATCTTCACTTCGGGGCGAAGGCGGGCCTCAATCTGCGCCGAGCTCCACGGCGCCGCCGCGAGCACGAACACGAAGACGAAGACGAACAACCGTCCCCCGCGCCGGCAAACAGCGGAAGCACCCGCCGCCTGCCCAAATCTGTGCAAGGAGATAAACCTGGAGAAGATCGACATCGCTTGTTCCCCCCTGTGCTTGCAATCAAGGAATCACCTGATTCAGGGGCCCGGGCCAGCCGTTTGGAAAGAGACGCCGGATTGGCTCCGCGCAAGGCAACGTCGAATGCTGCAGCCGGTGAGGATCGGCCTTGCCCTGTGCACGGATCTTACGAAATCAACACGCGGCTCTCAGAACGAAACCGCGGAATCTACCCGGGGAAAGGGGTCAACGTCGGACGAATTGTAGCACCAAAAAACTTCTGCAGCGCTCGCTCGATCGGCGCCGCCGCGATCGCCCTGCCCCTATCGTTGATCCACCAGCCGGATCGTTTCAAGAAACACATCCCCGTCGATCGTCAGGCTCTTCGCGCTCACCTTGTCCAGCGTGTCCTGCGCCGTGTGGTGATAGCTGTTGTTCGGCCCGTAATCCAGGTCGATCACATCCACCGCCGGCACCCCGCGCTTCACAAACGGCAGATGATCGTCCTCCACCTCTTCCTCCTTCTGGAAGAAGTACCGGTCGTAGCCAAACTTGTGCGCCGCCTGCTTCACCAGACCCACCAGCCACTCCGTGGAGTTCGTCTCCCGCTGGATATCCAGATCCTTATCCCCGATCATGTCCGCCAGCAGAAACGCCTTGATCTTTCCCAGCGTCCCCTCCCGCCCCCACTTCGCCGCCAGGTGCCGGCTCCCGTAGGTCGAGTCCGACTGCGACCAGCTCTGGAACGCCTCTTCCCCGTCGAAGAACACCAGCCACACCGAGTAGCCGTCCAGCTGCTTCCCGCCCGCCGTCTGTTCCCGGAACCGGTCCGCCAGCGCCATCAGCAGCCCTGTCGTGGCCGCGCCGTCGTTCGCCCCCACAAAGTTGATGTTCTTCAGCGGATAGTTCGTCTCATAGTGCGTCGCCAGCACAATCACGCCCGGCTTCTTCCCCGCAAACCGCACAATGAAGTTCTTGAGCGGCACCGTCCCGATCGGCGTGTCCGCCGTGAACGCGTCCTCCTCCAGCTGGTCATGCTGGAAATGCCCCCGCAGAAACGCCTCCGCCTTCGCATGCCCCGCGCTGGTCGGCCAGCGCGGCCCGATCGCCACCAGCTCCCGCGCATACTCCAGCGCCTTCGTCCCGTTGAAGTGCTGCGCCTGCGCCCCCAGAGCCGACCCCATCAGCAACGCCAGCGCCGCCAAAACCCGCAGCCCCCTCACGCCTGCTGATACGCTCCGTGCCCCGTTCTTGCGATTTCTTTCTGTCGCAAGGGCGGGAGACCGCAAAGGCACACTTAAGGCCGCTACCGCAGCCTCAGTTCCCAGCACTTCCCTCACGCCTTGGCCTCTTTCGCCCGCCGCCGCGACGGATGCACCCACCACGCCACTCCAATCCCAATCAGGTACAGCGACAGCATCGGCACCGCATACATGCACATCGCCCACGGGTCGGGACTCGGGCAGATCACCGCCGCCACCAGAAACACCGCCAGAATCGCGTAGCGAATGTTCTTCCACAAAAACCGCGGGCTCACAATCCCAAACAGCGCCAGAAAAAAGATCAGGATCGGCATCTCGAAGCTGATCCCCAATCCCAAAATGATCGACAGAAAAAAGCCCGTGTACTCCTCGATCGTGATAATCGGATTGAACCGCTTGCCGAACCCCAGAATCAGGATCTTCAGCGCCCCCGGCAGCACAAAAAAGTACCCGAAGCTCGCCCCCGTCAGGAACAGCCCCACCGTCGCCGCCATGAACGGAACCACAAACCGCTTCTCGTTCTGATACAGACCCGGCGCGATAAACAGCCACACCTGGTACAGAATGAAGGGCGACGCCAGAATCGCCCCCCCGATCAGCGACACCTGCAGATACAGGTTCAGCGAATCCATCGGGTGCGTGTAATTCAGCTTGATCCCCAGCTGGTCCAGCGGCTTCTGCACCAGCCCGTACAGCCGCTCGTGATAGATGTACGCCACCACGAACCCCAGCGCCAGGTAGATCGCCGCGTGCACAATCCGCTTGCGCAGCTCCTCCAGATGCTCCATCAGGCTCATGCCCGGGAGCTCCGCGCGCTCGCTCACCGCCTGCCGCGCCTTCCCAATTGCGTCCGCGGGATCAACCATGCTGGCTTACTGTCTCCGAAGTCGTGGGGCCTTGCCCGGTCTGCTGTTCCCT
Organism: Acidobacteria bacterium AB60; assembly: GCA_008682415.1. GTDB lineage: Bacteria > Acidobacteriota > Terriglobia > Terriglobales > Acidobacteriaceae > Telmatobacter. The sequence continues at coordinate 601,170 of VANK01000004.1, forward strand.
CTCCTGCCCCGGCGCGCCTGCCTCCGCTTCGCCCTGGACCTCCACCACGCTCCCCGGCCGCGCCGCCGGAACCGGCTCTCCCGTCAACGGCGGCTGGATCACCGGCCCCGCATCCGACACCGCCTCGCCCTCTGCCCGATCGGCTGCCGGAAGCGCCTGCGCCGACACCGACGCCTGCTCCTCCACCCCCGCGCTCGGCGCCGGTAAAGCGCTCGCCGAAGGCGCCGGCAACGCCGCGGCCCGGGCCGCCCGCTCCGCCTCTTCCTTCTTCCGCCGGTCCGCCTCCTCCGACATCCGCAGTTCCTCTTCCATCTGGAACTTGAAGTCGTTGGAAGCCTTCCGGAACTCGTACATCAGCTTGCCGATCTGCCGCCCAATCTGCGGCAGCCGCCGCGGCCCAAACACCACAAGCGCCAGCACCATCAGAATGAGCGAATCCGCCATCCCCAGGTTGGCAAGCTGAATTGGCGGTCCCATGGCCATGAAGGTTAATGATACCTGCCGCCATCGCCCACGATCCAGCAACCCGCTCCACCCTCGGCCCTTGGCCCTCGTCACCCTACCAGGAGAATCCCCCCGACGGCGGCGGCCACGACCCCAGCATCTGCCGCAGCAGCACGATCCGCCCGAAGTGATAGTGGTTATGCGCCCCCAGGCTCTCCAACTGATCGCGCACACTCATCACCCGAACCGGCTGCCCCGGCCGCGACGGACACCGCACCGCCGCCTCCAGGCGCCCTACATTTCCCGCAATCGCCGCCGCCTGCTGCGCCCCCTCGAAGAACCGCACCCGCAGCTGGTTCCAGCTCTCCCGCTCCATGTCCTGCACCGTGGGAAACCCGTCCGCCGGGCTCAGCGGAAACGGCGTCTCCACCCCCGTCACCCAGTCCAGCGTCATCTGCTGCCAGAACACGATGTGCCACAGCTCTTCGTAAATCGAGTGCGGCGCGCCCGCCGGCTTCTTGTGCGCCAACTCCTCCGCCAGCGACTCCAGGATGTGCGCCGGCGTCGCCGCCGCGCTGTCCCCAATCAGTACCTGCTGCAGTTCACTTACACCCTCAGTCATGCCAGTAGCTTGCCTCACCCGCCCCCCACGCATCCACCCGCCTCGCAACTTTCCGCGCGTTTCACCCCTTCACCTGTTCACCGTTTCACCCCTTCACCTTTTCACTCCATCACTGCGTTACAATAACTTCCAGATGCCGCCCCCAAAAGGGCCGAATCCGAACCCTTCCGGCGCGCATCTTGTATACCGAGGCCGCAACATCCCCGCGGGCGGGAACCTCCTGGATTCACGGAGGTTAGCGCGTTCGCTGCTGCCCTGTATGTGCTTTCAACATCCCCGTTTGAACGCGCCCCTCGGGTGCGGTTCGAACTGAAGGCGGAACGAAGTGACTCCTGTTCTCGACGACCTCGCGGCGGCGCTTGCCATTGCAGCCACGCCCGCCGAATCCGGCGCTGCCTGCAGCCTGGAAAACTACCTCGCGCTCCCCGACCACACCATGGACGCCCGCATCGCCGCGGCTCGTGCCCAACTCGGCGCCTCCACCATCCTCCTCGGCCATCACTATCAGCGCGATGAGGTCATCCGCTTCGCCGACTTCACCGGCGACAGCTACAAGCTCTCCCAGGCCGCCGCCCAGACCGACGCCAAGTACATCGTCTTCTGCGGCGTCCACTTCATGGCCGAATCCGCCGACATCCTCGGCAAGACCGAAGGTCCATCGAATCAAGCTCAGCAGGTCATCCTGCCCGACCTGAACGCCGGCTGCTCCATGGCCGACATGGCCGAGATCTCCCAGGTCGAAGCCTGCTGGGAATCCCTCGAGCGCATGGGCCTCACCGACAGCCTCGTCCCCCTCACCTACATGAACTCCACCGCCGCCATCAAGGCCTTCTGCGGCGAACACGGCGGCCTCGTCTGCACCTCCTCCAATGCCCGCGCCGCCTTTGAGTGGGCCTTCGCCCGCGGCCAAAGAATTCTCTTTCTCCCCGACCAGCACCTCGGCCGCAACACCGGCTACGCCATGGGCATCCCCCTCCACGAGATGTCCGTATGGGATCCCTGGGCCCTTCAAGGCGGTCAATCCAAGGCCACCTTCGAAGCCAGCCGCATCCTCCTCTGGAAGGGCCACTGCTCCGTCCACCAGCGCTTCCTCCCCAGCCACGTCGACGCCGTCCGCGCCAAGTACCCCGGCATCCAGGTCATCGTCCATCCCGAGTGCCGCTGGGAGGTCTGCCAGAAGGCCGACGCCCTCGGCTCCACCGAGCGCCTCATCGCTCTCGTCGAACAGGCCCCGCCCGGCAGCATGTTTGCCGTCGGCACCGAGATCCACCTCGTCAACCGCATGGCCAAACGCTTCGCGGACGAGGGCAAGCGCGTCATCACCCTCGACGACACCGGCTGCCTCTGCACCACCATGTACCGCATCAGCCCCCAGCACCTCGCCTGGGCACTGGAAAACCTCGTCGAAGGCCGCGTCGTCAACCGCATCCAGGTCCGCCGCAACGTCAAGCACTGGGCAAGAGTAGCCCTCGACCGCATGCTCGAAGTCGCCTGAACCAAGGCCCAAGTACCAAGGGCCGATTACCAAGGATCAGGTGTGACGTCCCTCAACGCAGCATGAACAGGGGTGCCCCGTTCTAGGCGCGTTGTATGCGCCTAGGGTGGGACAGCACGAACCTCAGTTCACCCGCCCCTTGGTACTTCGCCCTCTCCCTGGGTGCCCCATCCTAGGCGCGTCTTTGTCTCATGCGCCTAGGGTGGGACAGCACGAACCTCAATCCACCCGCCCTCGGCCCTTGGCCCTTGGCCCTCGTATTTACCCCACGATCGCCGTTAAGCCAAAAATCCCGTCCGCCAAACTTACGTTCCCTTCGATCCGAGCCTGCTGACGAGCAGATACATGATCCATCCCCTTCGTGAACACGCGCCACGCAATCGCCTGGGGCAGCGTCACCTTACAAGCAACTTGCAAGGGACTCTCTCTTACGAAATGCCAGCCGTCATGCCGCTTGGTCATGGCCCAGCTTCCACCGCACTCCCCGGAAATCTCCAAGAGCACGTTCGTGCCTTCAGGAGAGTCGGTATGGCGATAGGCGTACGGCATGCCCCGCACAAAACAGTCCAGCACGGGATGATACAGCTCGGGCGTCATAATTCCTGGCCGTCCGGTTGCCAGACGAATTTGCTCCTGGTGATGCCACCGTTCGGTTAATTCGCGGGCCGTATCGAACCAATTGAGAGATACGTCTTCACCCGCCCAACTGACATTGAAAGTGGCCCGCGCAAACGGATCAAGCGACTCATGGAAGCTTGCCGATTGATCGCACGCGATGGTCATCAGGCCAATCAAAACACCTGGGCTCAAACGGCGATACACAGCAACTCCTTCGTCATTCAACCGGTTGACCAGTGCGATTACGTCCTCCGGAGACTGAACGTTGGCATTTTCCACAAACCAGGAGTCGCGCACGAGCGACAGTTTGCGAAGGGCGGTGTCCAGCAAATGAGCCGCCACATCCCGTACTTTCCATCGGGGTGCCGTTGTCTGCCGATTCCACTCGTCTGAAGTGAGCGATTGCAGCAATGCGATGAGTTGCACATCCACCTTGCGCAGAAGGTGAGCGCAAAAAATCGGGTCGCAACCACTGAGCTGTCCCTCAATTCTCATAACGGCAATTTAACAAACCGGCAACGAAGAAGTAGTCTCGTTCGTGGAGAGCACCGACTTGAATCGTATGCCGGATCACGTTCAAAATCTTTGGAAGAAGAATCTGGGCACGGTTCCCGACGAGATCTGGAATGATCGTGAAATGACTGTGCTCTGTCTGGCAGACAATGCACTCAGCGCAGTCTCATCGCGAATCGGGGAATTGCAGCGCCTTCGAACGCTTGATTTGGGCACAACCAATTAACCGAGTTGCCGGTTGAATTTGGCGATCTTACAGAGATCAGCGACTTCCTCTATTTACATGACAATCGCCTCGTGTCCTTACCGCATTCGCTGGGACGGCTGCAACGGTTGAAGTACCTGAATATCAGTCAAAACTGCTTCTCCGCATTCCCTGAACCGATTTGCCACATGTCCAGTCTTGTTGAGTTGCGCGCCACCGATAACCAGTTCGGCAGTTTGCCCGCTTCCATCGCTAGGCTGTCGCGACTGCGCGAACTCCATCTTAGAAACAATCAGCTTCGAACGCTGCCGTCTGCGATCGCGGAGTTATCAGAGCTGCGCCTGCTCGATCTGCGCGGAAATCCGATCGAAACGCTGCCGGATTCGATTCTCGAAATGCCCCGGCTGGAGAAGATTGATCTAAGGTGGGTCGACGCGGCGCAGGCGTTACCGTGCCTTGACAAGTTGGAAGGCCGCGGCTGCCTCATCTACAGGTAGCGCCAGCTCGGCGGCTTCCATGCCCACCCGCAAACCCAGCACGAAAACGGGCGCAGCACAAACCTCAATCCACCCGCCCCTTGGTACTTGGCCCTCGGCCCTTGGCCCTCGCCGGGTGCCCCATCCTAGGCGCGTCTTTGTCTCATGCGCCTAGGGTGGGAAAGCACGAACCTCAGTTCACCCGCCCTTGGTACTTGGCCCTTGGTACTCGGCCCTAGCTTCATGCGCCTAGGGTGGGACAGCACGAACCCAACCCATCCCCCCGCAAACTCAGCACGAAAACGGGTGCCCCACGAACCTCAGTTCACCCGCCCTTGGTACTTGGCCCTTGGCCCTTGGCCCTCGCCTCTACAATGGTCTCCTCGACCTTGGAGCCCACCATGCCCCCCCTCTCCCGCCGCCACTTCCTCCAGCTCGCCGCCGCCGCCCTCGCCGCCCCCGCGCTCCGCGCCAACCCCCTCGGTCTCCCCATCGGCTGCCAGACCTGGCCCGTCCGCGACCTCATCGCCAAAGACTTCCCCGGCGCCCTCCATCAACTCGCCGCCGCCGGATTCACCGCCATCGAGCTCTGCTCCCCCGTCGGCTACGCCGACTCCGGATTCGGCGGCCTCCAGAAATACCGCCCCGCCGAGCTGCGCGCCCTCCTCCACGACGCCGGCCTCGCCTGCGTCAGCAGCCACTTCTCCATCAACGAGCTCCGCAAAGACCAGCCCGCCCGCATCGCCTGGGCCAAAGAACTCGGCCTCACCCAGATGTGCATTCCCAGCCTCGACGGGCCCAAAAACCCCACCCTCGACGACGTCAAGCGCGCCGCCGACGAGTACAACCGCATGGGCGAGCGCGCCGCCGCCGCCGGCATCGTCCAGGGCCTCCACAATGAGGACTTCGAGCTCACCACCGTCGACGGCAAACGCACCTACGACCTGCTCTTCCACCTCCTCGATCCGCGCTACGTCAAGTTCCAGTTCCAGGTCTCCACCATCAGCGCCGGCTACGACGCCGCCGAATACTTCACTCGCTACCCCGGCCGCTTCATCTCCCTGCACGCCCAGGGATGGTCCGCCAAAACCCGCTCCATCGTCCCCATCGGCCAGGACACCCTCGACTGGAACCGCATCTTCACCGCCGCCAAAACCGGCGGCATCCAGAACTACTTCGTCGAGATGGACCTGCCCCTCATGCAAGCCAGCGTCCCCTACCTCCGCCGCCTCGCATAAAGCAGCGCCAAGAGCCAAGTACCGCCCTTTGGCACTTGGCCCTGGCACGAACAGGGGTGCCCCATCCTAGGCGCGTCTTTGTTTCATGCGCCTAGGGTGGGATAGCACGAGCGCCAATTCACCGGCCCTTGGCCCTTGGCCCTTGGTACTCGGCCCTTGGCACTCGGCCCTTGGCACTCGGCCCTTGGCACTCGGCCCTTCGTACTCGGCCCTGGCACGAACAGGGGTGCCCCAGGTCTCCTTCTTTTGGAGACCTGGGATAGCACGAACCTCAATTCACCGGCCCTTGGCCCTTGGTACTCGGCCCTTCGTACTCGGTCCTGGCACGAACAGGGGTGCCCCAGGTCTCCTTCTTTTGGAGACCTGGGATACCACGAACCTCAATTCACCGGCCCTTGGCCCTCGGCCCTTGGTACTCGGCCCTTCGCACTTGGCCCTGGCACGAACAGGGGTGCCCCAGGTCTCCTTCTTTTGGAGACCTGGGATAGCACGAACCTCAATTCACCGGCACTTGGCCCTCGCCTCTCACCTCTCACCCCTGTTATCTTTCCCTTGGCACTTGGCCCTTGGCCCTCGGCCCTCGCTTTCCCATGCACCCGGAAAACCCCATCATCCAACTCTGCGTCGCGGGCATGGAACAGGAGTCCAAAGGGGACTTCGACGCCGCGTCCAATCTATTTCTGGCCGCATGGGACCAAGCCACCGACGACTACGAACGCTGCATCGCCGCGCACTACGTCGCCCGCCATCAGGCGAATCCGGAAGAAGCTCTGACCTGGAACCAGCGCTCCCTCGCTCTGGCCCAGTCCCTCCCGGACGAGCGAGTCCGCGGTTTCTTCCCCTCGCTCTACCTGAACGTGGGCAAGGCGTTTGAAGATCTCGCCCGGCCCGACGAAGCGCGGCAGGCCTACACCCAGGCCGCGGAACGCCTCAGCGCCCTCCCCGAAGACGAATACGGCCGAACCGTCCGCGCCGCCCTCCACCGCGCCCTCCAGCGCGTCTCCAGCACCAAAAGGGGTGCCCCATCCTAGGCGCGTCTTTGTTTCATGCGCCTAGGGTGGGACAGCACGAACCCCAATCATCCGCGCCAACAAAAGTCAGAGAACCTCGCCCCTTGGCCCTTGTCTCTCGTCTCTTGGCCCTTGGTACTTGGCCCTTGGCCCTCACCCTGGTGCCCCATGTCTCCCGTTGTTAGAGACATGGGATAGCACGAACCTCTCCCCAGCCCTCTCAGTTCCCGCACGACCGAGGGTGCCCCGTTCTAGGCGCGTTTTTTGCGCCTAGGGCGGGAAAGCACGAACCTCCCCCCAGCCCCTCTCAGTTCCCGCACGACCGCGGGTGCCCCATGTCTCCCGATGTTGGAGACATGGGATACCTCGAACCCCACCCAGCCCTCTCAGTTCCCGCACGACCGAGGGTGCCCCATGTCTCCCGTCGTTGGAGACATGGGATACCATGAACCTCACCCCAGCCATATCCACGTTCAAGCACGACCGCGGGTGCCCCGTTCTAGGCGCGCTTTATGCGCCTAGGGCGGGAAAGCACGACCCTCACCCAGCCCTCTGCGCTCTCGCACGACCTCGGGTGCCCCATGTCTCCCGCAGTTGGAGACATGGGATAGCACGAACCCTCCCCAACCATATCCACGTTCAAGCACGACCGAGGGTGCCTGTAGATGATCAAGAGGTTGTTCCGGAGTCGGAGCGGCTGATGGGCGGCTTGTAGTTGAGGCTACCATGGGGTCTTTCTCGGTTGTAGTAGTCGATCCAGGGTTGCAGATGAGCATCTCT
>VANK01000005.1 GCA_008682415.1 Acidobacteria bacterium AB60
CCTCGACTCACAGCCGTCCATGGGGCATTCTTGTGATAGTCCATTCGGTCTCCTGAGTTTCTGATTGCTCGTCACAACCAGCTTCTCCGGTCCCAACCGAATGGACAACCTCTTGAAACATCACAGGTGCCCCATGTCTCCCGTTGTTGGAGACATGGGAAAGCACGAACCCACCCCAGCCCTCGTCCCTCGTCCCTTGGCCCTTGGCCCTTGGCCCTCGTCTCTCGTCCCTCGTCCCCTTGGCCCTTGGCCCTTGCCTCACCCTCGCCACCAACCCAAACCCCCGAACAACAGTCAGAAAATGCAAACCGTCCCGAACCGGTCCGCTTCGGGTCGCCGCATCCTCCCGTCCGCTCCCTAACCCCAGCAGAGTCTATCCACTACCCTTCACCCGCCCTCGAATTGGATGCCTCCGGTCTATTTACTACATATATAGGTGTAAATTACCACAATTTTGGACAACCATCTTCGCCACCCATTCCCCTCTTTGCCTGACGCCGCCCCCTCCTGTCCCTGTCGTCTCTCGCCTCTCGTCTCTCGCCTCTCACCCCTTGGCACTTGGCCCTTGGCGCCTTCCGCCTGAAATCTTGTCAAGAGGCAAAGTCGAAAATAGTTTGTAAGTCCCTTTGCCATCAGTGCAAAAAACTTCTTGGAATTTGGAGGTTAATTCTTCCAACCTGCCATACTGGTATCAGCAGTGAAAAATCTGTGCCGCGCAGAGGCCCGCGAAACGCGGGCCTTTTCCTTCGCACTATGAGTTGCACGCGCTGCCCGTTTTGGCCCCTCCGTGTGGGCCAGATCACATTCGCGCGCAATTGGCCCGTAATCGCATCAATTCACGCAACTTGTTCGTTTTTTATTTTTGTTGCGCACAAAAACCCCCGCCGCTATACTCCGGCGCAAATCGAGAAAGGCCTTCGGAGGCTCTCCCTATGACTATCGCTGCGCGCAGCAACCTGGCCCTGGTGGCCGTGCTGCTGACTCCTTCCCTGCTGTTTGCGGACTACACCTATCAGGAAACGACCCAGCTCACCGGCGGCTCCATGCTGCGCATGATCAAGATGGCCGGCGCCTTCAGCTCCCAGGCCCGCAAGGCCGGCGACCCCATCGTCTCCACCGTCTACCTCAAGGGCAACCGCATGGCCAAGGTGAACCCCGATACCACCGAGATCATCGACCTGGATAAAGAGACCATCACCAACATCGATAACCTCAAGCACACCTACACCGTGGTGACCTTCGAGCAGCTCCGCCAGCAGATGGAGAAGGCCATGCAGGAGGCCCAGAAGCGCAGCGCCGAGCACCCCGCCCAGCAGCAGCAGCCGCAGCAGCCCAATGACGTCAAGATGAGCTTCGACGTGAAGGTGCGCAACACCGGGGTGGAGAAGCAGATCAGCGGCATCTCCTCGCACGAGGCCATCCTCACCATGACCATGAACGCCACCGACCAGAAGACCCAGCAGACCGGCGCCATGGCGGTTACCAACGACATGTGGCTGGTTCCGGAGATCCCGGGCTACGACCAGGTGAAGGAGTTCGACCGCAAGATGGCCGAGAAGATGGCCCTGGTGGCCCCGCAGATGGGCATGGATATGAGCCGGATGCTGGCCACCAATCCCGGCGCCACCGAGGCCCTGAAGGACATGGGCAAGGAGGTCGAGAAGATCAAGGGTGTGCCCATCATGCAGGTGATGCGCATGGGCTCCACGGTGGACGGCAAGCCGCTGCCGGCCGCCTCCGAGGCGCCGCTGCCGCCCGACAACTCCCCGGCCATGCCCAGCGGTTCGGAGATCGCCAAGCAGAGCGCCGCGTCCGCCATCACCAGCAAGCTGGGGGGCTTCGGATTTGGCGGCTTCGGCAAGAAGAAGAAGAGCGACGATCAGCCCGCGCAGGATCCGAACGCCGCCCAGAACGCGGCCCAGGCGCAGGCCACGGCTGCGGTCCTGATGGAGACGCAGATCACCACCTCCAACTTCTCGTCGGATCCGGTGGACGGATCGCACTTCGAGGTCCCGGCAGGGTTCAAGCAGGTGCAGCCGCCCACCCGCTGAGGAGGGGCGGCGCACCGGGACCGCTTGTCTGGAGAGGGCCGGGGCAAAACTTAGAGTCATCGAACGCATCCAAAATTTCTGGGAGCTCCGGCATGATTGCAAGGGAGTGGACTGTAACGGAAGTGATTCTTCGTGAAACTCTGGCCCGCATGAAAACTTCTCAGCAGTCGATTCAGAACGCAGAGGTCATGTTGTCGCGAACCCGGGAGTCGCTGATGCGTTCGCAGGAGCTGCTGGCGATCAGCGGCCGGTTCGCGCAGTCTCCGTTCCGCCGGTTATGGGCGCGCGGCGAGTGAGCCCGCAGGCCGAGCCGGAGTGCGCCAAGGTCCGGTCCTCCCCGTCCCGCACCGGATACGCAGGGGGGCTTGCGGATATTGCGCTAACGCGCGAGCGGGTGGAGAGGACGCGCGCGCTGATTGAACGGACCGATCAGCTTATCGCGTCGCTGCAGGCTCAACTCTACTTCGAGCCGGAGCTGTACCCGCAGGCGGCGGAGGCTGGTGTGCCGGATCCGGCGAAAGGTGATCAGGCGGTGCGGCGGAGCCGTTTGGGGCGGACGAGGCGCATGAAGATGTAGACGATGAGCTGCATGGTGAGGGCGCCGCAGCAGTCGAGCAGGACGTCCCAGGGGGACGAGGTGCGGTTGGGCAGGAAGGACTGGTGGTACTCGTCGGCGGCGGCGACCAGGGCGGTGCCGGCCATGGCGAGGAGCGAGTCCTGGAGGAAGCGGGAGTGGGGGATGGTGAACCACCAGGCGCGCAGCCAGGCGAGGCCGACGAGGCCGTAGCCGATGAAGTGGCCGCTCTTGCGGATGTAGTGGTGGATGAGATCCCAACGGCGTCCGGGAACGTGGCCGAAGATCATCTCGTAGAGGGCGCGGAGGGGTCCGCTGGTGTTATCGGCGCCCATCATCTCCGTCGACTCGATGCAGATGACGGCGATGGCGAGCAGCACGGGTCCCCAGACGCGGACCCACCAGAGCAGGCCGCGGCGGGCCCCATAGCGGGGCCTATTCGACATGGTAGTTGGGGGCTTCGCGGGTGATGATCACGTCGTGGACGTGGCTCTCGCGGAGGCCGGCGTTGGAGATGCGCACGAACTGCGATTTCTGCTGCAGGTCGCGGATGGTTTCGCAGCCGAGGTAGCCCATGCCGGATTTGAGACCGCCGACGAGCTGGTAGACCATGGCCTCGAGCGGCCCGCGGTAGGGCACGCGGCCTTCAATGCCTTCGGGAACGAACTTGGCGAGGCGGTTCTGGTTGGTGCGCTCGCGCTGGACGACGCCTTCCGAGTCGCGGGGGGCGATGTCTTCCGAACCCTGGAAGTAGCGTTCGCCGGATCCCTGGCTCATGGCGGTGAGGGAGCCCATGCCGCGGTAGGACTTGAAGCTGCGTCCCTGGTAGAGGATGGTTTCGCCGGGGCTCTCGTCGACGCCGGCGAAGAGGGAGCCGATCATCACGCTGCTGGCGCCGGCGGCGATGGCCTTGGTGATCTCGCCGGAGTACTTGATGCCGCCATCGGCGATGACGGGGACGCCGTGTTCGCTGGCGGCGCGGTAGGCTTCGGCGATGGCGGTGATCTGGGGCATGCCGGCGCCGGTGACCATGCGGGTGGTGCAGATGGAGCCGGGACCGATGCCGACCTTGATAGCGTCTGCGCCGGCATCGATGAGCGCTTTCGCGCCCTCATAGGTGGCGACGTTTCCGGCGAGAAGGCCGATGGAGGGAAAGCGCTTCTTGACCTGGCGAACGGCGTCGAGGACGCGCGAGGAGTGGCCGTGGGCGGAGTCGATGGCGAGGACATCGGCGCGGGCCTTGACGAGTTCGGCGGCGCGCTCCAAAAAGTCTCCCGTAGCGCCGATGGCTCCGCCTACGCGCAGGCGGCCCTTCTCGTCCTTGCTGGAGTTGGGGTACTTGAGCTTCTTCTGGATGTCTTTGACGGTAATGAGGCCTTTGAGCTCGTAGTCGCCGTTGACGACGAGGAGCTTTTCGACGCGGTGCTCGTGGAGGATCGCTTCGGCTTCTTCCAGCGTGGTGCCGACCGGAACCGTGATGAGGTTCTTCTTGGTCATCACATCGCCTACCGGGACGTCGGTGCGGGTTTCGAAGCGGAGGTCGCGGTTGGTGAGGATGCCGACGAGCTTCCCGCCTTCAGTGACGGGGACGCCGGAGATCTTGTAGCGGCGCATCACTTCGAGGGCATCGGCGATGAGCTGATGGGGGCCGATGGTGACGGGGTCGACGATCATGCCGGACTCGGAGCGCTTGACCTTGTCGATTTCGCCGGCCTGCTGCTCGATGGAGAGGTTGCGATGGACGATGCCGATGCCGCCCTGCTGGGCCATGGCGATGGCCATGCGCGACTCGGTGACGGTGTCCATGGCGGAGGAGAGCAGGGGGGTATTGAGGGTGATGTCGCGGGTGAGCTGCGTCTGCGTGCTGACCTGGGCCGGCACGACATCGCTGTAGGCGGGGACGAGGAGGACGTCGTCGAAGGTCAGAGCTTCCGGCAGAGTTTTCAGCAGCATATGCTTGGACGCGCCTGGCGATCGCGGGAGTCGGGTCCCGGGTCGGCAGGCGCTGTTTCTCCATTGTAGCGGAGCGGGGGCGGGGCGGTGGGTGAGGTGGAGTGATGGAGTGAAAGGGTGGAAAGGTGAAGAGGTGAAGGAGTGAAGAGGTGATTGAAGGGCCAAGGGCCAAGTACCAAGGGCCAAGCAGGGGATGACGGCCGTTAGTCGTCGCGAGATGGTTTAGACGAAGATGGGGTGACCGAGGAGGGCTTCGAGCACGAAGAGAAAGTAGCGCGCGGACTCGATCTCGTCGAGATGGTAGGAGCCCTCCATGACACCGTTCTGCGCTTCGCTGTATTGCATGCGCATCTCGGCGACGCCCTGCTCGTTCTTGCGGAACAGCTCTTCCTGGATGCAGTGGAGATAGTCTTTGTCCCCGGAGAGATAGTCGATGGTTGCTGGAGAGGAGGCCCGTGGAGTGAAGCTGAAGGTGAGCCCGACCGGCTTCTCGTCGGCGGCGTGACCGGCGCGGCAGGCGGAGGGCAGAAGCGGGAATCTCGAGGCCTGGTCTTTGGAATAGTGGCGTACCGCCCAGAATGCCGCGCTGGTGTCGACGTGCTTCCACTCGGGCAAGGTGTCCGGCAGGGCCCGTTCGCCTTGCTTTCCGTTGATGCGGGACAGGACCTCGCGGAGGAAACCTTCGTCGGTGGCCACAACGGCTAGGTCGGGTTTGGGGAAGACGACGTAGGTGGTGAGGATGTTTTGCTCGACCTTGTCCTGGAAGATCTCGACGGTGTTTCCCTCGATTTGTTCCGAACGCAGGGCATTCGAAGACGAGTCGCGGAGGAAGGCCGCGGCCTGGGCGGAGATGCCGGTGGTGAAGACGACGATGGCGGCGCCCTGATAGCTCGCCATGCCCAGACCGTTTGGCGGGCGGAAGGTGCGGGAGCCCTCAAGGGACGCAGAGATGCGCGCATCGCCGAATCCAGCTCCCAGGCGCGAGAGCGATAGAAGAAAGTACCGCTGGAAGGTATCGCGCACTTCGGCCTGGGAGTTGCCGGTGGCATCGCGTGCTGCCGCCGGGATGGGGAGTGGGCCGGTTGTGCCAATCACCGTTTCGGTGTCGGCGGGAAGCCAGGAGAGCATGCGCTCAGTCAGTGGAGAGATCGGCGGGGGCGTGGAGCGCAGAGGAGCGGCGGGAGGGTTGGCGCGAAGGCTGGAGTCATTGCAGTTGAATGAGCATTCCCTTGACGGAGGTTTATTGGGCACGGCGTAGATGCGGACGGAGGCGCCCGATTTGACGGCAAGGAGGCTTCCGTCCGGCGAGAGACTCAGGCCTCCCCAGCCAAAGCGCGTATCGCCGTAGTTGCTGAAGAAGAATCCGTGCGGCGAATCCGGATTGGGGGGTACATCCACCGTGAAGAGGGGTTCTTGCGAGTGGAGATCAAAGACGCGCGCGGTCTGCTTGTCGGGGACGTTGTTCGCGCCCAGTCCCCAACGCATGCTGGGAACGGCAAACCGCAGGCCGTTTGAGGAAGCGATCACGGGGCCGTCCGGCTGCTCGAGGCCGAGATTGAATTCGCTGGTGATCCTTCCGTCTGTGGAGACCGTGAGCAGCCGGGTGTCACCGCTGCATACCGCTCCCACCAGCGAGTCTTGGCCGATGAATCGCCATGCGCCGCAAGAGTTGCCGGATACAGTAGGCAGGTTTTCCTGAGCGTCACAGGCGTGTCCGGGAAGCACCTGGTTTGTGGATTTCATTGTGTCGCAGAAGCCTGGACGGAAGGCGAGAAGCTTTTTCGACGGCGAGGAGGGGGAGCCGACGAAGAGCGCGGAGCTCCCGGCGCCCGCGAATCGTTCTCCCCAGAGCGAATCGACCGGAAAAGCAGGATCGGCGGCCGGTTCGCTCCAGGACTTGAGAACGGCTAGCCGCGTGGTGTCGAGCAAGGTGTATTGAAGGGTGTGCGCGCTGTCGGCCTGGAGCAGGAGCGAGTCGCCTGCGGGGCTTGCGATGGGGCGCATCTCGCCGGGAGCCTCAAAACGAGCGAGTGGCTGGAATTCGGAAGAATAGAGCTCGACGCGGTTGCCGAGAATGACGAGGAATTTGCCGTGCGCGGCGGGGAACAGGAAGGACTGGCCGAGCTGACCGGAGTCAGGCGGCAAAGCCCAATCGAGCTGCTTGATGGGCTCGCCGTTCTTCCCGTTCAGGAATACGGCGACCAGACGAAAGGAGGCGAGGTCGCCGGAGGCGGAGTCGTGCGGAGTGTTGTCGACCACGAAGTAGGCGGCGACTACTCCTGAATCGAGAAACGCGACGCCTTGCTGATTGGCCCACGCGAAGGTGTTTTCGGAACCGGGCGCAACCTTGGAGACGGAAGCAGGCGGGCGGCCCTGATATCCGAAGCGCGAGAGGTCCGCTTCCCAGAGCGGCCTGGGGGCTTGCCCTTGCAGTGGAAGCGCAAGGAGGGCCACGGCCAGCAGAACGAAGTGATGTCGCGCCAAGGCACGCCTCCGAGCTGTTGGGGCAATTGTAGCGTGGTGATGAGGTGAAGAGGTGAAGGGGTGAAGGAGTGACCAAGTTATGGACGGATCAAGTTATGGAGTGATCAAGTGATGGAGTGATCGAGTGATGAAGGGGGTGAAGACGTGAAGATGGAAGGCGAGCGGGTGGTTGAACAACGGTCTCAAGAGAGTGTCAGGAGGCGGTCCTGAATCTGGAGCTGGGATGCCATGCCTTCAGAGATGCGCATCGGAATTTGCTCCTGTCGACCAAGCCTCAGTTCAACATAGCGCCGGAAGACGCCCTGGATCCTCTGTGCGCTGACTTCGTCCCACGGGATCCGGAGCGGCGGATGGCCGATGCGAAACAATGCGAGTACGGATAGGTACAGCGCATCGTTTGCCGCGACGACGCGGACCACGCTGTTGTAGCGAGTCAAAAAACGCAGAGTGACGGTATGGAACCAGGGTCCTGCGATGCGAAGATCCCCGCAGGGCTCCGTCTCTTTGCGAAACCGCCGAGCGAGTAAAATCCATCCGCCGAGCCAGCTCACCCAAATAGAGGCAAAACACCAGAGCAGAGCGAAGAACGCGATGAAACCCAAAACTGAGAACAGAACGGAGCCTGTCGCATTTTCCATTGTTCTCGTATCCGGAAGCTACACGCCGACGGGAAAGGGTTTGGGGCTGGATTCTTCGGGGTTGGCGCCGGTGCGCCAGCGCTCGAAGCGGCCCTGGAGGAGGCTCATGAGGCCGGTGTACCAGTAGCCGATGACGAAGAGGATGAGAAATGGCGCGGTGAAGAAGTTGTGGTTGGAGAAGCAGTAGAGGATGGCGAGGAAGAAGTAGCTGCCGATGAGGAGCTCGATCCAGGGGGCGAGGACGAGGCGCTTGCGGTACTTGGCGGCTTTGGACTTCTCGCCCTTTTTGGCGACGCGGTATTTGGGGGTGCGGGCGAAGGCGCTCTTGATGCCGAAGAGGGCTTCCATGACGGCCTTGGTGTTGGTGACAGTGAGGCCGATGCCGAGGGCCATGAGGAAGGGCAGATAGAGGAAGGTCTTGAGCCAGGTTTTGGGGAAGAGCACGCGCTGGCTGGCGACGTAGAAGACGGCGATCGACAGGCTGGACGCGGTGAAGAGCGGCACGTCAATGAGGAGCATCTGGAACCAGCCCTGGTAGAAGCGCACGATCATGGTGGGGATGAGCAGGGCGGTCATGATGACCATGAGGGGATAGCTGAGGTTGGCGGTGAGGTGATAGACGGACTCGACCTTGATCTTCCGCGGGAGGGTGGTGCGGAACATCATGGGGAGGACCTTTTTGCTGGTCTGAATGAGGCCCTTGGCCCAGCGCGCCTGCTGAGTTTTGAAGGCGGTCATCTCGATGGGGAGCTCGGCGGGGCACTCGATATCGGGGAGGTATTTGAACTTCCAGCCGACCATCTGGGAGCGGTAGCTGAGGTCGGTGTCTTCGGTGAGGGTGTCGTGCTGCCAGCCGCCGGCGTCGGTGATGGCCTGGCGGCGCCACATGCCGGCGGTGCCGTTGAAGTTGAAGAACTCGCCGGCGCGGGCGCGGGCTCCGTGCTCGAGAACGAAGTGGCCGTCGAGGAGGATGGCTTCGATCTGGGTGAGCATGGAGTAGTCGCGGTTGAGGTGGGTCCAGCGGGTCTGGACCATGCCGATTTCGGGCTCGGCGAAGTGGTGGATGACGCGCAGGAGCCAGTCGGGCGGGGGGACGAAGTCGGCGTCGAAGATGGCGATGAATTCGCCGCTGGTGACGTTGAGGCCGGCATCGAGGGCTCCGGCTTTGAAGCCGTGGCGGTTGACGCGATGGATGTAGCGAATGGGGTGGCCGAGGGCGGCGTAGCGCTCGACGATGGCGGAGGCGACCTGCTGGGTCTCGTCGGTGGAGTCGTCGAGGACCTGGATGTCGAGGCGGTCGCGGGGGTAGTCCATGGCGCAGACGGCTTCAATGAGGCGGTCGATGACGAACTGCTCGTTGAAGATGGGGAGCTGGACGGTGACGCGGGGAAGTTCGGCGAAGTGATTTGGGGGGGTGGGGTTGTAGTTTTTGCGGAACTTCCAGTAGTGCCAGCACATGGTGTAGCGGTGAATGCCGTAGAGGGCCAGCACGATCATGACGGCGAAGTAGGGGAGCAGGAGGAGGGTGTCAAACCAGTTGAAGGCATGGTGGACCGAGGAGAAGGGATCGGTGAACCAGGTTTTCATCTGGTGGCTGAGGCCGTTTTTGGGAGCGAAGAGGGCGAGGTCTGCCGCGCGGAACGAGAGCTGGTGCAGAGAGCTTGAGAGCAGGGCCGGCGTGGGCGAAAGCGCGGAGAACAGGGCAGTTCCCTCCGGAAGCGGGATGAGTTGATTGTACGGCAAGGCGAGTTGGGGGCTCGGGGCGGGCGCGGGCGTGCTGGTGGTGGGGGCGCGAATGACGTTTGCGGCGGGAACGGTCGCACGGAGGGGACGGTAGTTCCCCCCAGGCGTTCTTGTCACGTGCTGCCGTGACCTGCGGCACCGTTGCTCCAAAGATCTTCGCCTAGTTTTCTCCTAGCTACCGAGCTCGAGGCGGACGGCCTGGGGCTGTCTCGGCAGGATCAGCAACGCAATCTCGGCGTGGTTTGTTTATTGCACCAACAGGAATTGCCGCGGATGCCAGGGAATCCGCGACGCGAAGACCAGGCCCGGGGAGGATTCTTCATCGAACCTTCCATCGGGAGGAGGAGCCTATGCAGCGTTTCACGATTCTGTGGTTGGGAGTTCTGCTGGCGTGCAGCGCAGCGGGCGCCCAGAGGCTGGTTGCGCCCGGAGACGAAGTCGGAGGCGCGCCGAGCGTGGCGACTGCGCCCGCGCACAGCAAGGAACTGACGCCGATGCCGGCGTTCTCGCGGATGGCGCTGGGAGCGGGGCTCTCGATCAATGGAATCGACCTGCAGGCCGCCACCAATATCAACGCCTACACCAACCTGCGGGTGACTGGGAATGTTTTCAGCCACACCGTCACAGGCATCTCCACGGATGGGTTCAGCGCCGATGGAAGCCTGAGCCTGGCGACGCTGGGGGCGGCGGTGGACTATTTTCCGTGGCCGCGGCACGGGTTCCGCGTGAGCCCGGGGCTGTTGCTCTATAACGACAACTCGCTGAGCGCGCACGCGACGGTGAGCGGAAACGAGTCATTCACGTTGAATCACGTGGACTACTATTCTTCGCCCACCAACCCAGTGCGGGCTACGGCGCGGCTGGGGCTGGGGTCGCAGAATCCGGCGTTCACGCTGACTACGGGGTGGGGCAACATGATTTCGCGGACTGGCGGGCACTGGTCGTTCCCGGTGGAGATTGGGGCCGCGTTTGTAGGCACGCCGAGCGTGAAGATGACGCTGTCGGGAACAGCCTGTGATGTAACGCGCGTGCACTGCGTGAACGCGGCGACGGACTCCAACATTCAGGGCAACCTGCAGGCACAGATCGCCAAGTACCGTAGCGACCTGGATCCGCTGAAGGCGTTTCCGATCTTCTCGTTCGGGGTGTCGTACAGCTTTTCGACGGGCCGGGATGGGAGGTAGAAGTCCGGGATTATGAGGCCGGGACAGCCGATGGCGCCGGAGGGCGCCAGTGGTGGATACGCGGGCAATCCATCGGGGCAAACAATGCCTGTGCGAAACCAAACGACCACCGGCGGAAGTTTCAGATTGT
Organism: Acidobacteria bacterium AB60; assembly: GCA_008682415.1. GTDB lineage: Bacteria > Acidobacteriota > Terriglobia > Terriglobales > Acidobacteriaceae > Telmatobacter. The sequence continues at coordinate 10,758 of VANK01000005.1, forward strand.
AACAAAGGGCGCGCGACCCGCGCGAAGACTGGCGCTGCGATCCGGGATACTGGGGGCGCTGGAGGACGAGATGCGGGTTCTGGTGATTGGCGCCACAGGACGTGTGGGCGCGGACGCAGTGCGCCTGGCCGTGGAGGCCGGCCACGAGGTAACGGCGTTCGTTCGCGATCCGGCGAAGTTGAGGAGCGGCGTCAACGTGAGGGCCGTGGTGGGGGATGTTTCCCGCCCCGAGACTGTAGACGCTGCGATTGCGGCGGGAGTAGACGCTGTCCTGAACGCCGCGGGCGTGGATCCGCTGAAGCCTTCGACCTTCGTGACCGATACGGCGCGAGTGCTGGTGGGTGCGATGCAGAGGGCAGGCGTGCGCCGGTACACGGCGGTTTCCGGAGTGGCGAACATGCCGCGGAAGTCCCTGATGGGCAAGATGTCTACGGCGATTATGAAGCTGACGCCGGTGCGGCATGCGATACGCGACCACATGGGCGCGTTTGAGATCGTGCGGTCCTCCGGGCTGGACTGGTCGCTTGCTGGGTGTCCGTGGATCAAAGACCCGGGCGTGACGGGAGTGTATCGGGAGAGTGACACGTATCCGGGGGGCCAGCTGACGATCAGAACCGGCGATGTGGCGCACTTTTTGGTGAAGACGCTGAAACACCCGGAGTATCTCCAACGCATTGTGTGTATCTGGAATGCGTGATTTTCGTTTTGACTCCCGCATCGTGTTGGTGCGCTGAACGTCTTTGGCGTTGATGGCAAGGCTAGAATCGGCTGGGGTGAGAGTCCCAGCAATGAGCCACAGCCACATACGAGTAAAAAGCCTCCACCGCCGATCAAGCGGAATTACTGGATCGACGCAGCCATCATCGACGCAGCCATCTGGGCAGTGTTTGTCGGGCCGACCGGGTATGGGGTGCAGGGCAGGCTATGGCCAGACTCGATTGAGAATACTCACGAGACGGCTGTGGGCAAGGTGTTAGAGACCAAGCTAGTGGTTGTTGGGAACAAGGAAAGCAACTATGGCGGGTACATTCTCTATCGCATTGATGCTCACGTGACGTATGTGTTAGACGGCCAGCAGCGGGCTCCATGGATGCCGGCAATCGGAGACGATGAGCGACGAGCATATCTTGCCCTGCGGATCTCAAAGCAGACAGGTACGTGCACTGTGTACTGGACGCCGGGGCACGAAGAGAATGCCAGGTGCCTTCTGCAGCGATCAGCCAGTACCTCATTTGAGATACAGCACCCCCGAGGGCGCGCACGGTTCGCTCAGGGAGACGGATGGGGGAAGACACACTCCCAGGAAGGCGTGCCATGCGCGCCGAGTCGGAACGATTCTTGCAGGTCCGGGGGAAGCAAATCAGGGATGTTGCTTTAAGGAGCAGCGTTGAATGGCTCGGTCGCGGCTGGCCATGAGACCGGGGTTGCGGCTGTGTTCAGCTCGGGTGAGGGATCGATCGCGTAGGTGACGATCTGCGGACAGACCCGGCATGCGGCGCTGCCTTCCTGAAGGAACCAGCGGCAGTCGGGACGAATTCGGCAGGGTGGAAGCTTCTCGGAGACCGCGGGGAGCAGTTGAACGAGGCGGTCGGCGAGATGGCAGTCGGTCCCGTCGAAGTGGCAGCACTTCTTCTCCTGGCAGGGTGCGGCGATGCGCAGAACCTGCGTGGGATCGACGGGGGCGGTGAGGGCAAGTAGATCCGGTGTGACGGGCACGGGGTTTTCGATCCAGGAGACGCGGGGATCGTCTGAGGAGCCGGCGATGACTCCAAAGGCGACGCTGCCCTGGATGTGGGGCTGCGCACTCGGACACAGGATGGGCCGTGAACCACGTGTGCTCACGGCGGGCCTACTTCGCGGTCTTGTGTTCGAATTGGAATCCGATGATGCGGTGAGGGACGACGTGCGCCTGCGCCGCGCCTGTGGCAGCACCACCGAGTTGAGCGACCGAGGGCTGGCCTTTGACGCCGGCTTCGCGCGCGACAACGGAGGCAACGGCTCCCGCGGATTCAAGGTTGGCAACGGCTTCCGGCGCGACGAAGCCGACCCACAGATGGTCGACCGAGACAGCGCCGTGTTTGGCGAGGGTTTGCTGGACGGCATTCTGCACGGCCACAGCGAGCTCCGTGAGATTGACACGAGGAGTAGACATTGGGGGGAACCTCCTGATGGGGCGGAAAGCTAACACGGGCGCGGGTCAGGCGCCAGATGCCGCTTTCCGCCGGATTCCCTATGGTGCGTGGGGGGTGCCGAGAGTTTCACGCAAACGTGCCGGAGAGCGTGGAACGGCGGCTTTACATCGGTTGCGTGATGCGACCAGGATGCGCAATTTGGCAGGCGATGCTTTGGCGATGCTTTGAGAATGAGTGCAGGAGCGAGACCTACGAGGGAATCTCGTGTTTCTGGAAGTGTGGAAGATAGCGGTATCCGGCGACAGAATGTCGCCGGCTTGTTGCAGCCGCATGAAATGTTTGCGGTGTGTACTGGGAATGCGCGGGAGTGCGGAGCATCAGATGAAGTAACGTTGTGCGCGGTGTCAGGCGCGGCGTATTGTCGGTTGGCATAGGAGATAGATCGACCATGTCCCCAGTGATCGGCCTACCATTAGCGGCAGCGGGCGGCAGCTTTCTGCTGGAAGAGCGAACGCCAGACGAGGTATCTACGCCGGAAGATATGAGCGAGGAGCATCGCCAGATCGCGGCGACTGCGGCGCAGTTTGCGCGTGAGGAGATTGTTCCGGCAACAGAGGCGGTGGAGGCGAAAGAACCGGGCCGGTTGCGGGCGCTTCTACAGAAGGCGGCGGAGCTGGGGTTCACGTCGGTGGACATTCCCGAGGAGTATGGCGGGATGGGCATGGACAAGACCACGTCGACGCTGATCACCGATCACATCTCGGTGCTGGCGAGCTTCTCGACGGCCTTTGGCGCGCAGATCGGGATTGGGACGCTGCCGCTGGTGTGGTACGGGACGGAGGAGCAGAAGAAACGCTATCTGCCCAAGCTGGCAACGGCGGAGTGGATCGCGGCATACTGTCTCTCGGAGTCGACATCGGGCTCGGATGCGATGAACATCCGGACGCGGGCAACGTTGTCGGCGGATGGCACGCACTACCTGCTTAACGGCGAGAAGATGTGGATCACGAACTGCGGCATTGCGGATTTGTATACGGTGTTCGCCAAGATTGACGGCGAAAAGTTTTCCGCGTTTCTGGTGGAGCGGACATTCCCAGGGCTGACGGTGGGCGCGGAGGAGCACAAGCTGGGGATCCGCGGGTCTTCCACCTGTCCGCTGGTGCTGACGGACTGCAAGGTGCCGGTGGAGAACCTTCTGGGCGAAGCGGGGAAAGGGCACCATATTGCGTTCAACGTGCTGAACGTGGGGCGCTTCAAGCTGGGCGTGGCCTGCGTGGGCGGAGCGCGGCAGGCCATGGCGGAGATGATTCGTTATGCGAAGGAGCGGAAGGCCTTCGGGAAGGCGATTGCGGAGTTCGGGCTGATTCAGCGGAAGATTGCGACGGCAGCGGCGCGCCTTTACGCCGCGGAGAGCATGGCGTATCGCACTGTGGGGATGATTGACGCCGCGCTTGCGCAGGTGCAGCCCGGTGATGCGCGTTCGATTCAGCGATGCATCGAGCAGTACGCGGTGGAGTGTTCGGTGCTGAAGGTGTACGGGTCGGAGATGCTGAGCACCGTAGCCGATGAGCTGGTGGCGACGATGGGCGGCTACGGCTACGTGGAGGAGTATCCCGCCGAGCGGTTTTACCGGGATGCGCGCATCAACCGGATCTTCGAGGGAACGAACGAGATCAACCGGATGATTATCACCGGGTGGTTGATGAAGCGGGCGCTGAGCGGGGAGCTGCCCCTGCTTGGGGCGATCAAGAAGTTGATGGATGAGGTGATGCAGCCGCCCTCGTTCGATTCCGGCGAGGGGGAGGGCGAGCGGCTAGCGCACGAGGCCCAGGTGCTGACGGCAGTGAAGAAGATGGCGTTGTTCGCGGCGGGGGTGGCGAGCCAGCGGTTCATGACTGCGCTGCAGGATCAGCAGGAGGTGATGGCTGATCTTGCGGATATGATCGCGCAGGCGTATGCGCTGGAGTCGGCGCTGTTGCGGGCGCGGAAGCTGGCGGCGATGCGGAGGCCGGCCGCGGAGACGGCTGCGGCAATGACCGGGATGCTTGCCGAGGAGGCGCTGGGAGCGGCAGAGCACGCGGCGAGGCGGGTGCTGGCGGCTTCGGCCGAGGGCGACACGCTGCGCACGCAACTGGCTTTGCTGCGGCGGTTGGCGAAGTCGACGCCGGCCGATGTGGTGGCCCTGAGCCGGCGGGTGGCGCAGAGCGCGACTCTGGCGGAGAGGTATCCGCTTAGCTTCTATTAGTGAAGAAGTGAAAAGGGCCAGCCGTATCCTGTCCTTGCGACTAAAAGCTCGTCGCGAGGACAGGATACGGAGCTTGGCGGCGGACCTTATCTGTGAACCTGCGATCCGCTTCAAGCGGCGTTGCGCTGCTGATTGCCTTGGCTGACAGCTTCAGTGATGGTTCGGCTGAATGCTGGAATGTCATCGGGCTTGCGGCTGAAGATGAACTGGGCGTCTGTGACTACCTCCTGATCGACCCAGTTGGCGCCGGCGTTCCTGAGGTCGGTCTTGAGCGAAGGCCACGAGGTGACGGTTTTGCCGCGCACGGCGTCGGCCTCGATGAGTGTCCAGGGTCCGTGGCAGATAGCGGCGACGGTCTTGCCGGTCGACACGAACTGGCGGACGAAGTTTACAGCAGCGGGTTCCATGCGGAGATGGTCAGGGTTGATCACGCCGCCGGGCAGCACCAGCGCGTCATAGTCATTGGGGTTGGCGTCGGCGAGGGACTTGTCCACCTTCACGCTCTGTCCCCACTCCTTCAGGTTCCAGCCCTTGATCTCGCCGGTCTTGGGCGAGAGGACCACGGTGGTTGCGCCGGCTTCGTCGAGCGCCTTGCGTGGTTGGAGAAGTTCCACCTGTTCGAAGCCGTCGGTGGCCAGGAACGCGATCTTTTTGCCGGATAGTTGAGAAGCCATGATTCCTCCAGTTTCCGTCGAGTAGGACGCGGAGGCGGGGGATGCGGTTGCCGGAGGATTGAGGAGCAACTTCGGGGGCCTTGCGGGCTTCGGAGGTTGCAGCAGAGGAGGGTCTATGGCAGAGAGCGCAAGGGAGACGAAGCAGCAGGAGGAGTTCCGGAATGCCGGAAACGCCAACGTGATTCAGCAGGCCGCAGAGGGGCCGGAGGCGCAGAATGCGCCAAGGATCGTGCCCGGCCAAAGGCTGACAGGCGCGGAGGCGGAGGCGGAGATTAGCAAGCCTTCAGCAGAGCCGGCCCAAAAGAGCGCTGCCGATGGGAACTACGATCCGGCGCGGGGACGCGATGCGGCGAGCGAAGCCTTGAAGGTGCAGCACCCCGGAGATGCGGCAGAGGATACAGACTCCGATCTGCCCTCGGGCGATCAGATTCGGGCGAGAGCGGAGGGCACGGCAATGGTGAACCCGGACTGACCGGCGGCAGAGAAAGACGGCCCGCTTGCCTACGGAGAGGAAGCGGGCCGTTGTGCTTTTAGCGCTGCACCAGGACGGTGAGTGTGAGTTCAACCGGCACCGGCACTCCGTCAAGAGTGGCGGGGCGGAAGCGGAACCCGCGTACCGCCGCGAGCACCTGCTCATCGGCTTTGGGGTTGATGGGACGAACAATGCGGACATCTTCGGCCAGACCCTTGTCGTTGACCTTGAGATGGAGAACGGCCGAGGGCTGCTCCAGGCCGACGCCGGCCAGCGCCTCAGAGGTGACGGTGAAGCGGGTGGAGTTGAGCACTGCGGGTGGGACCACGCCGGTGGTGATGCGGACCGGCGTGCCAGAGGCCGCGGAGGCTTCAGAGGGGGCCGCAGAAGCGGCGGCGGGAATGAGCGAGGAAGCAAGAAGCATGAGGGCAAGAGGAGTGCGCATGATCGTTCTCCTTGGTACGGTTCGGAAACAAAGAGAGGTTGTTGCCGCCGCAAGGGGCGACGAGTGGTCAGGAGTTCGGTGCGGGGCCCGGGGTTGAGAGACACGTGTCCTGTTGCGGTTTCGTGCGCAGGACGAAGCCGCCCATGAACTGCTTCAGGTTGGGTGGGCGAAGTGTTGGACTGCTTCGCGGGGGCAGTCCCTATGGGCTCAAGCTAGCGTTGAACCTGAACGACCAGATTCAAGTCGATAGGCACGGTCTGGTTATTGAGAACGGCGGGGGACCAGCGGAACTTACGCACCGCGTCGACGACGCGGGCATCGATGGACGGCGTCAGCGGCTCGACGACCTGGATGTTCTGCGGAGATCCGGTGGTGTCGAGCTTGAACTTCAGCACAACGCGAGAGCCGGCCATGTTATCGGGGAGTTCAGAAGAGGCGATGGTGATCTTGTTGGAGTAGACGAGGTGAGGAGCGGTAACACCAGTCGAGACGGGCCGAACCGAGGTGAGGTCGGAGTCGTTGACCGGCTTGGCGGGGGCGGCAGCGGCGATCAGGGCCATGGATGAGAGCATAAGTGCGGCAAGCATACGTCGCATGAATTACCTCCTTGAAGTCGATGGTTACCGTCACCAGTGTTATCCGGCTAAGATACGACTGTCAATGGATAAGTAGCGTTCAATAACTTATCAATGACTTACAAGCGATTTTGTATCTGATTGCGAGAAACGCGTAAGGACGCCGTGAAGATTATGAAAGAGGCAATAATTCTTGTAGCCGGCGAATAAGTGCGGGAGCCAGCAATGCGAACGGAAAAACCCAGGATGAAATAGAACAGCCCGCAATCTCAGAAGAGAGTGCGGGCTGGTTGACGAGCGAGGAGCTGGCGGGCCGGGCTTATGCTTTGGCGGAGGTGAGGGCGCCGAGGTCGGCGGCCATCTTTTCGGTGGAGAAGGCTTCGATCAGGTCGCCTTCTTTCAGATCGCTGAAGCCTTGAACGCCGATACCGCACTCCATGCCGTTGGTGACTTCCTTGGCATCGTCCTTGAAGCGCTTGAGCGAGCCGATCTTGCCCTTGAACACCTGCTCGCCGTCGCGCATCACCTTGATCTCGGAGTCACGGCGGATGACGCCGTCTTGCACCCGGCAGCCGGCGATCGTGCCCACCTTGGGGATGCGGAAGATGTTGAGCACCTGCGCGCGGCCAACGTAGTTCTCCTTGAACGTGGGTTCGAGGAGTCCCATCATGGCGAGGCGCATCTCGTCCTGCAGCTCGTAGATGATGGAGTGCAGGCGGATGTCGACGCCTTCCTGCTGGGCCAGCTCAGCGGCCTTGCGCTCGGGGCGCACGTTGAAGCCGATGATGATGGCGTTGGAGGCGGTGGCGAGGAGCACATCGGACTCGGTGATGGAACCGACGCCGGAGTGGATCACCTTGACGCGCACCTTCTCCGTGGACATGCGGATGAGCGAGTCGGCCAGCACTTCGACCGAGCCGGTGACGTCGCCCTTGATGATGAGGGCGAGGTCCTTGATGCCGGCCTGGCGGATCTGCTCGGCGAGGCCTTCGAGCGAGACGCGGGAGCTCTTGGCGAGCTGTGCTTCGCGCTCCTTCATCTTGCGGTACTGGGCGATGCCCTTGGCCTTGTCGCGATCGGCGACGACGAGGAAGGTGTCGCCGGAGTCGGGCATGGCTTCGAGGCCGAGGACTTCGACGGGAGTGGAAGGGCCGGCTTCTTCGATAGCGCGTCCGCGGTCATCGAACATGGCGCGGACCTTACCGAAGGTGTTGCCGACGATGTAGCTCTCGTTGAGCTTCAGGGTGCCGTCCTGGACGAGCACGGTGGCGACGGCGCCGCGACCGCGATCGAGCTTGGCTTCGAGCACTGAGCCGACGGCCTTACGGCCGGGAGTGGCCTTGGGCGCCTTGATGTCGGAGACCAGGCAGATCATCTCGAGGAGCGCGTCGAGGTTCATGCGCTTTTTGGCGGAGACGTTGACGTAGTAGGTGTCGCCGCCCCAGTCGTCGGGAGTGAGTCCGCGATCGGCCAATTGCTTCTTGACGCGATCGGGATTGGCCTCGGGCTTGTCGATCTTGTTGACGGCCACGATGATGGGGACTTCTGCGGCCTTGGCGTGATCGACGGCTTCGAGGGTCTGGGGCATGACGCCATCATCGGCTGCGACCACGATGACGACGATGTCGGTGACCTTGGCGCCGCGGGCACGCATGCGGGTGAAGGCCTCGTGGCCGGGGGTGTCGAGGAAGACGATCTCGCGACCGGAGGCAGGAGAGCCTTCCTTAGCGAACTTCACCTTGTAGGCGCCGATGTGCTGGGTGATGCCGCCGGCTTCGCCCGCGGCGACGTCGGTCTCGCGGATGGCATCGAGGAGGCTGGTTTTGCCGTGATCGACGTGACCCATGACGGTGACGACGGGAGCACGGGGGACCTCGACCATCTCGGTGTTCTCGGCTTCGAGAACCTCTTCGATGGCCTGGTTTTCCAGCTCTTCTTCGTAGCTGATGACGTTGGCGGCGGCGCCGAACTTGGCGGCGACGTCCTTGACCATCTCGGCGTCGAGGGACTGGTTGACGGTGACGAAGACGCCCCGCATGAGGAGGATGGCAATGAGGTCCTTGGCGCGGATCTCGAGCTTCTCGGCCAGGTCCTTGACGCTGATGCCCTCGGTGACCGTGATCTCGCGGGTGATGGGCAGGGGCTCGGTGGTGAAGTTTGCGGCGCCACCAAAACGCGGCGGCGGCACAAAGCCCTTCATCGGGCCTTCCTTGGTCTTGGGATACTGCTGGCGTCCACCACGGCCCTTGGCCGCACTGGCACGCTGGGCGCGCGGGGCTTCGCCTGGAGGCGGAGGCGCTGCGCCGCCGGGGCCGCCAAAGCCGCCGGGGCGAGGTCCGAAGCCACCGGGTCGCTGGCCAAAGCCACCGGGACGCTGACCGAAGCCGGGACGGGCGCCGGGGGCGCCGGGTCCGCCGGGTCCAGCGAAGCCGCCGGGCGTGGTACGGGTGGGGTGCTTGGGACGAGGTCCGCCCTGATATTGTCCTGGAGCGCCCTGGGGACGAGGGGTAAAGCCGCCCTGGCCGCCGGGGCCGCCTGCGGGACGTCGATCGAAGATGGGCCGGCCGCGCTGGATGGTTCCACCGGCGGCAGGAGCGCCGGAAGCGGCGACAGGAGCGGGCGGCGGCGCGATGGGGGCCTTGTACACGGGCCGCGGCCCGGTCTGGGGCATGACGACGCGGCGCGGGGGCGGAGCCGCGGGGGTAGGCGGCGCCGCGGGCGCGGGTTCCGCTGGTTCTGCGGCAACCGGTGCGGCAGGGGCCGAGGTGGACTCCGGAGCGGGCGGGGCAATCGGAGTTGCGGCCGCAGCTTCGGCGGCGATACGCGGTGCGGGCTCTGGCGGTTCGACGGCCGGGGCCGGCGGCGCCACGGGCTCGGGGACCACAGCGGGCGGCGCGGGCGTTGCGGTCTCGACGGGAGCCGGCGCAGGGGCTGCGGCCTGAGCCGCTGGCGGCTCCACGGGAGCTGCCGGAGCGGGGGGCGGGGCGACCACGACGGGAGGCTTGGGCGCGGCGGCCGCGGGTTCCGCAGGCTTGGGTGCGGGAGGCGCGACGGGCGGCTTGACGACCACCGTCACGGGAGGCGCACTGGCGACAGCAGGACGCGCGGGCGGTTGGGCGCCGGCGGGAGCCTTTGCGACCACGGGATTCGCAGGGGGCCGCGAGGCAATCGCCGGGGTCGAGGGCGGCGTGACAATGCGCGGCTCGGGGCGGGCCTGGGGCACGATTCTGCGCGGCTCGGGTTTGGGAGCGGACTGCGCCGGGGGCGCGGCGACCACGGTGGGCGGAGCCGGCCTGGGCGGCGTCTGCGGCTGCACGGGTGGCGGCGCTGGACGACCGGGGACCTGGCTGCGACGGGCGGCCGCTTCCTGTTCCTGCTTCTTTGCGAGGATGGCCTTCAGCGCATCCCCGGGCTTGGAGATGTGGGACAGATCGACCTTGGGCTGAATGCCCTGGGGCGAACGCGATGCGGCCCCGGCGCGGGAGGACGCGCCGCTCCCCCGTTGGAAGTGCGCGCGTACCTTCTCCGCTTCATAATCTTCAATCGAACTGGAGTGGGTTTTGCCCTCACCCATTCCGAGTTCCACCAGAACGTCAAGAACCTGCTTGCTCTTGACCTCTATCTCGCGCGCGAGATCGTTGATTCGAACCTTGCTCATCCGCCTCTTTTCGAAACCTGCTACCCAAAGCCTTAAGCGCTCATAGCTACCTCATGGCATTGGCTGCTGCTATTGGAAATGGGATGTTCCCCATCTCCATTATCCCTTGATTTGCCAGGAATGGCGGGGCGCAAACCACGCGCCGCGCTACCCGGCCGTTTCATTTTCGCCTGGTTCGTGCTCGTGCTCTTCTGACTGTCCCGCAGTTGCGGTGTGGCCGTCTGTGGCGGCCAGATCCTCTGTTCCAGCTTCCGCCGAACGCTCCAGTTCGGGTTCCGCCGCGGCTTGTTCTTCGCCGGGGGTCTCGACAGCCGGGTCCGAATCTTCTTCGGCGGCCTCTTCTGCAGGAGCGGATGACGAGGCTTCCGCGGCCGGTTCTTCTCCTTCTTCAAAGTGGCCGAAGTAGTGGCGAACGGCGACGCTGATGCGTTCCAGGGTCTTCTCGCCGATCCCAGGAATCTCCTCGAGCTGCTCGGGCGTCATGTCGGCCAGAGCCTCCACCGTGGTGATTCCGGCGGCCACAAGCTTTTGGATGATGCTCTCGCCGAGTTCGGTGACCTGCTCGATGGGGGTGGTGGGGCCGCCCGACATGGCCTGCATCTGCTGTTCGACTTCCTGGCGCTTTTCTTCCTCGCTCTTGATATCGATCTTCCAGCCGAGGAGCTTGGCGGCGAGGCGAACGTTCTGCCCCTTCTTGCCGATGGCCAGCGAAAGCTGGGTATCGTCGACGATCACCTCCAGCTGCTTTTCGCCGAGGTCGGTTATGGAAACGCGGCTGACCTTCGCGGGCTGCAGCGCCTTTTCAGCGAAGGTAGTGATCTCTTCGCTGAACTCAATGATGTCGATCTTTTCGCCGCGCAGCTCGCGAATGATGGACTGTACGCGCATGCCCTTCATGCCCACGCAGGCGCCGACCGGGTCGACGTCTTTGTCGCGGCTCATGACGGCAATCTTGGTGCGCTCGCCGGCCTCGCGGGCGATGGCCCGGATGACCACGGTGTTGTCGTAGATCTCGGGCACTTCGGACTGAAACAAGTTCTGCACCAGTTCCGGCGCGGCACGCGAGACGACGACCTGCGGCCCTTTAGCGGCGCGGTCCACCTTGAGCAGCACGACGCGAACGCGCTCGCCCACGGTGAAAGATTCGAGGCGCGACTGCTCCCGTTTGGGGCAGCGGGCTTCGGCCTTGCCGAGGTCGAAGATGACGTCCTGACCCTCGATGCGCTTGACCGTGGCCGTCAGCACTTCCTTTTCGCGATGCGCGTACTCCTGGAAGACGGTGTCACGCTCGGCTTCCCGCACCTTCTGGAAGATGACCTGTTTGGCGAGCTGAGCGGCGATCCGGCCCAGGGGGCTGGTGTCCTTGTACATGCGGATTTCGCTGCCCACCTCGACGCCGGGCGCCAGGGCATTGGCCTCCTCGAGCGTGATCTGGTTGACCGGGTCTTCAATCTCGTCTTCGTCGGCGACTACGGTTTTGAACACGTAGGCCGTGATCTCGCCAGTGTCCTTATTCAGCTCGCCGCGCATGTTCTCCTGGGTCTTGTAGTACTTGCGTGTGGCCAGGGCGATGGCCTCTTCCACGGCGCCTACCACGACCCCGGGCTCGATGCCCTTCTCGCGGCTCAACAGCTCGATACTCTGGTACAACGCGCTCGACATACTTGCTTTGCTCTCTTCTGTGAGAGATCAGAGATCAGTGGTCAGAGATCAGAAAGAAAACTCGCATCGCGCGGTGTTTTCCAGCCCCTTCGTCCCTAGTCCCTACTCCCTGCTTTTTTCAAATCTCCGGAATGAGATGCGCTTTTTCGATATTGCTGAGAGCGATCTCTACCGTACTGACGCCGGTCTTCCGGCTCTTGCTGTTCTGTTTGACTGCGCCCAGATCGATGGTGATGCTAGGCTCTGTGCTTCCGGGATCCGTCTCCGGTGACTGCGTGCCCAAGGCCACCAGCCTTCCCTGCCAATGCCGATTGTTACGAATCGGTTCGAAGGTCTGGACTTTGACGAGCGAACCTTGGAACCGATGGAAATCTTCGCGCCGGGACAGTTTGCGATCCAGGCCCGGTGAGCTGGCTTCGAGGGTGTATTCCCCACCGGGAACCAGATCTTCCACATCCAGCAGCACGCTGAAATCGCGGCTGAATTCGGCACAATCCTCGTGGGTTGTGCCGGAAAGCTGATCAATGCTCAAGGACCCTTCGCGGAGGGCCTCTGGGAGCTCGTCGCCTCCCGCAGCGAGTTCCGCCTTGAGCCGTTCACGACCTGCGGCGTTTTTTTCCAGGTACACCCGCAGGGTTCGATCTTTGGATGAACCGGAAAACTCCACATCGACCACGTCGAGCCCATGCGAGGCCGCCACCCTTTGCGCGGCATTCCGGATTTCGTCCAGCCTGACTGCCATCTCTCACAAAACGCGACAACTTATTGCCGCAATGTCTTCGGTTCCTTCGCCCCCAAGCCGCCGGGCCCTGCGCGGATTTTCAGGAGGGAACTTCGGCCAAATAAAAAGTGGGCTGTGAGCCCACTCATCTCTCCGCCAGCCGGTGCGGTCACGGAATACCCGGCGGACAAACGCGTCTGCATTGTTAGGATACGGCGATTCGCCGGGAATTTCAACCGGACGGGCCGGAGCAGACAATTCAACCGCCGAAGGACGAGGGACGCAGTCCCGGCCAGGTTCGCTCGAGTCCATGGGAGGCGGCCGCTCCCGGTAGTTGAGAAAGAACGGAGGGAGGGAGCGGGTTCGCCTATTCTGTCGGTATGTCCGCCTCTGCCTCCTCTCTTTCCGTGGTCCATTCCAAATCAAAACGTGCGGCAGTTCTAGGCCAGACCCTGGAGGCCGCTACCCGATACCTGGAGGAGTTGGAGAGCCGAGGTGTCGGCCCTTCGCCGCAGGCCGTTGCGGCGCTGGCAGAAGTTCAGGGACCTCTGCCGGAGAGCTCGACCGACGACTGTGAGGTGGTGGAACTGCTGGATAAGCACGGCTCGCCCGCCACGGTGGGAATGGCGGGGGGACGGTTCTTTGGATTCGTGATCGGCGGGACGGTGCCGGCGGCGCTGGCGGCCAGCTGGCTGGTGAGTACGTGGGACCAGAACGCCGGGCTTTGGGTTACGTCGCCCGCTGCCGCCGCGCTGGAGGAGACGGCCCTTGAGTGGGTGCGGGAGATGCTTGGGCTTCCGGCTGGAACGGGAGGAGCGGTGGTGACCGGCGCCACGGTGGCGAACTTCACCGCCCTGGCCGCGGCCCGGCATTCCCTGCTGGAGAAGGCGGGCTGGGACGTGGAGAACGATGGTCTCTTCGGAGCACCGGAGCTTCGGGTGGTGGTGAGCGAAGAGGCCCATCCCTCGCTATTGAAATCCCTAGCGATGCTGGGGCTGGGGAAGAATCGGGTGATTCGCGTTCCGGTAGATGGGCAGGGGCGCATGCGCGCGGACGCTCTGCCGCATATGGATGAACGAACGATGGTTTGCATCCAGGCGGGCAATGTGAACACCGGGGCGTTCGATCCGGCCGCGGCGATCTGCCCGGAGGCGCGTGCTGCCGGCGCATGGATTCACGTGGATGGCGCGTTCGGATTGTGGGCCGCAGCGGCGCCGGATTATCGACCCCTGGTGCACGGCTTCGAGCTGGCGGATTCCTGGGCGACCGACGCGCACAAGTGGCCGAACATCGGTTATGACTGCGGGCTGGCGCTGGTGCGGGAGCCGGAGACTCTGCGGGCCGCGATGGGGATGCGGGCCGCGTACCTGGGGCGGGGCGATCGTCGCGAGCCGTCGGACTATACCCCGGAGCTTTCGCGCCGGGCGCGCGGGGTGGAGTTGTGGGCCGGACTGCGCTCGCTGGGACGGGAGGGCATGGCCGGCATTGTGGAACGCACCTGTGCGCACGCGCGCCGTTTCGCCGTGGAGTTGCGAGCAGCCGGATACGAGATTCTCAATGACGTCGTGCTCAACCAGGTGCTGGTGTCGTTTGGATCGCCGGAGAAGACGCGGCGCACTATCGAGCGGATCCAGGCAGATGGAGGCTGCTGGTGCGGGCCGACGGTGTGGCAGGGGAAGACGGCGATGCGGATCAGCGTTTCGTCGTGGGCCACAACGGACGAAGATGTGGAACGCAGCATCGCGGCGATGCGGCGCGCCGCGGAGAACTAGCCCGGGCCGGATGATCGATGGCAGCAGAACTTAAGCGGGTGACACGGACGGAAAGCGATGGGTTGATTGACGCCCTCGCGCGCCGAGCCGGGAATCCGCGAGCGGGTATCTTCGGCCCGGAATCGATCACCTGGCGGGTCAATCGCGAATCGGCGTTATTTCTGGGAGCGGGCCGCGCGGCGCTGCTGCAGCTGGCGCACCCATGGGTAGCTACCGCGCTGGAGCAGCACTCCAGCCTGATGGAGCGGCCGATCGAGCGCTTCCACAACACGTTTCGGATCGTGTTCACGATGATCTTCGGGTCGCTCGGGCAGGCGACACGGGCGGCACGCCATCTGTACGGACTTCACACGCACATCCAGGGCGAGTTGACGGAGGGGGCGGGGCGGCATGCCGCGGGATCGCACTATGAAGCGAACGAGATAGACGCGCTGCGGTGGGTCTACGCGACCCTGGTGGAGAGCGCGGTGATGGCTTACCACTGTGCGCTTCCCCCGCTTCACCCGAAGGAGCTGGGCGTTTATTACGAGGAGAGCCGGACACTGGCGATGCTGTTCGGATTGCCGCCGGGGTCTCTGCCGCGCGAATGGGAGAGCTTCGTAGGCTATTGCCGGGAGATGGAACGGTCGGATGAGCTGGGGGTGACCGGGACGGCGCGTAGGATGGGCGAGCGGCTGCTGGGGGGAGCGGGTTCGTGGGTTCGTCCGCCGGGCTGGTATCGCTCCCTCACGGCGGAATGGCTTCCGGAGAGGTTTCGGGAGGAGTTTGCGCTGCGGTACGGGCCGGAGGAACAAAGGTCGGCAGGGCGGGCGATGGCAAGGATCCCGGGGGTATACCGGCGGCTTCCAGGGGTCATTCGGTTCAGCGGACCGTGGCACGAGGCCCAGGCGCGGCTCGCGGGATGGAGTCCGGGGGGATGGGTTAAGCTGCTGAATCGATTCTGGATTGGGCAGTACCGGATGCCCTTTTTGGATGAAAATGCCCCAATTGGGGGATAGGGCGACAGCTCTTCGTGCTATTCATTGCTTGCTCTAGCGCAGATACATTTGCTCTTGACCACCCGGATCTTGCATAGAGGGAAAAGAGTCTACTCTGCTCCGTAATTTTAATATGAGGTCTGGGGGCACTCCGGGTGGTCCGGAGCGCCGCAGCAGCCACCAACAGCGCTTCTGACCGAATGTTTTGCGCTGGCAAGTCCAGACGGTCACAATAGCTTCATGAACTTCCTGCGGTTCTGGCTCCTCCTTCCGTTCCTGGTTCTCTCTGTTCTTCCCGCACAAGCCCTGGACAAGCAGCCTGCCTCTGTCTATCACGCCCGCCGGATGGCTCTGGCGGGGAAGCTCCATGGGGGCGTGGCCGTGCTTTTCGCGGCGCCTGAGGCGGCACTCGACCTGACTCCCTACCGCCAGGATGCGGATTTCTATTATCTGACCGGGTGGACTGAACCGGGAGCGGCGCTGTTGATTGCCGCGCCGTCAGAGGGTGCACAGGCGAACGCTGCGGAGCCCCAGGCGGATCGCAAATATGCCGAGATTTTGTTTCTGCCGACCCGCAACCTGCGCACCGAGAAGTACACGGGCGTGAAGCTGGATGCTGCGACTCCGGGAGCCTCAGAGACGGCCGGGGTGGATGCGGTAAAGCCGATGACGGAGCTTCCCGCGGTGCTGAGCGGCATGGTTGCGAGCGATCGCCGCCTGAACGGCAACCTGTGGATGCAGAGCGGCAATCCCGAGGGGCGGGCCCTGGCACGAGTCACTGAGGCGACGCTGGGTTCAAGCGCGGTTCCAGAGGCTCACAACGTAGCGGGGATCGCGCAGGAGTTGCGAGTTGTGAAGGACGACGGGGAGATCGAGGTGCTCAAGAAGGCCAGCGATGCTTCGATCGCCGCACAACGCGCGATGATGAAGGCCGTCAAGCCCGGGGTAACGGAGCGCGCGGTTGCGGGAAGGATGTACGCAGCGTGGATGGAGAACGGCTGTGAGCGCGCATCGTATGCCCCGATTGTTGGGTCCGGGGCCAACTCTACGGTGCTGCACTACTCCGAGGACGGTGGCACATTGAGGGACGGCGAGGTCGTGGTGGTGGACGCGGCCTGCGAGTACTCGATGTATGCGTCGGATATCACCCGCACGGTTCCGGTCAGCGGCCATTTCACGGCGCGGCAGCGGGAGATTTATGAGGTAGTGCTCGGGGCGCAGCGCGCGGCGATTGCGGCGTTCGTGGCGGGCAAGTCGAAGATCAACGACCGGGACCGGCGCGACCCGGACTCGCTGGATTCGGTGGCGTTCGACTACATCAATTCGCACGGCAAGAGCCTTGATGGGAAGCCGCTGGGGCAATACTGGCTGCACGGCCTGGGCCACATGGTCGGAATCGACGTCCACGATCCGGCGACCTATCCGGCGGTGCTGAAGCCGGGGATGGTGTTTACGATTGAGCCGGGTGTTTACATTCCCGAAGAGAAGATCGGGGTTCGGATCGAGGATGTCTTTGTGGTGGGCGCTGATGGCAAGCTGATCGATCTGGTCGGCGATCTGCCCCATACCGCTGAAGAAGTGGAAGCTGCGATGCGGGGAAAGTAGAGATGGATCTCGCGGAGTTTGACCCGCTCAAGTCGGCGTTTCAGGATCAACTGCTCGCTTGCCTGGAGGAGTGTTCGCGCGGGCGACGCGGATTGTTCGCAGCCTACGAGCACTACGGCGAGGAGCGTGCGTGGCCCGAGGCTAGCCGCCTGCGCGAGCTTGCCGCAGCGTTGCAGTCAGTTCTGGCGCAGGCGGAGACGCGAGATCCGCTCTGCGACGAGTTCCTGGATCTGTGCAGCATTCACGGGGAGTACGATCCGGGCGAGTCTCGGCTGGCGCGCGAGTTCCTCAAGCGGATCGAAAAGGGAGAGGTCGGCACTCCGACGCAGAAAGAAGAACGGCGATGATCGGGGGAGTGGTCGGCAACTTTCTCGCCATGCTGGCAGGGTTTGCTCTGATGGCCGGGCTGGTGTCCGCGGTAACGGCCTCGCTTCCGAGAGTAGTGCCGGAATGGATCAACCTTGACGGTTCGCCACGCAGGCCTCTCATTATCGTCAACCTCTGCTGGTCGTTCCTCGCGGCGGGGGCAGGAGGGTATTTGACGGCGTGGATTGCGCGAGAAAACCCGCTTGACACGGCGCTCGCCCTGGCGATCGTGATCCTGGTGCTGAGCGCGATCGGAACGTTCCAGTCGCGCGAGAGATATCCGCTCTGGTACCTGATGCTGCTTCTGATTGTCACGCCGATCGGTGTGATTACCGGAGGGATCCTTCGCGTTGAGGTTCTCAGGGCTCTATAGCGGACACAGTCGTTTTGACAGTGAGGGTAGGGGCCCTGGCGCCTGGTGTGGGCGCCGGGGCCAAGATTGCTAGAAGCGCAGGCCAAATGTCACCGGGATGAGCTTCGTATCTGCGCCCACCGTGGTGGCGCCCAAGCCATTGGGCGTTGCGCCGATCACTGCCGGAGTCAGGATGTCGAGATATCGAGCCTCCGCAAAGACCTCCATTTTGCCATCACCGTACATGCCGCCAAAGCGGTGGCGAATACCGCCGCCCACGTTCCATCCACCCTGGTTGGACGAGAAGTGACCGACGACGGCATTGACCGTACCCACCTCGCAGAAGTAGTAGCAGTATTCCGTGAGCTGCGGATCGGTGAAGTTGGTGACCTTGCGGTAGAAGCCGCCGCCGCCGGTGACATAGACGCCGGTGGCGCGTTTCGGCATCAAGTCGATGACGGGGGCGAGGGTCAACGACCAGATGTGCGCGTTGCCGCCGCTCGCTCCGGCTTCAGCGACGATGGCATCCGGCAGACCGTCGTCGATGAACTGGTATTCCATGAGCAGACTGAGTCCACGAGCGAAGTGCATTCCGGCGCCGACTGTGACGTTGGCTCCGGTGTTGATATAGGGGCTGGTATCGCTGGAAGGAACGTTGAAACCGCCGCCCACCTCAAAGGCGAGGCGGCTCTTCCAGTCGTGTCCACCGCGGCCGGAGCTGTTGTCATACTGCGCGTGGCCTTCGGGGCGGGCGGGAGATGGCGCCGCGGGAGCGCCATCGCCAACCAAATTGAACGACGGCATTGCGTCGTTCGAACTGGAGAAGGTCGCAGGAGCGGTGGCTTCGCGCGGCGAGTCGTTCGAGGAAGAATCGGAGACGGCAACTTGAGCGCTTGCGGATGCGATCGCGAGCGATACACCGGCGACGATGAGTGCAAGACGCCGCGCGGGAGACAGCCAGATAGAAGATGACATGTTTCAGACCTCTTATTGAGTTTTGCCTTGCGTTTCCGCGGAAGTGAGCTCCCGCCGGATCCACATGAGTCGTCTGTATTTCGCGTTCACAGACGCAGCAGGGGCACTCCGCCCCTGTGCACTTAGACACAAATGCTGCGTCAGGGTTGCGCTGAACCAGCCGGGAAAGGGATAAGAGGAGCCGAAAAAAGGCTGAGGCCAAATGGCCCCAGCCTTGGTTGGAGTGAAATCAAACCTGGGGTGGTTTGGTCAGCCCTGGATGTCGAACTGCTCCGGATGAAGCGCGGCATCGCTCTTCACCAGGATGTTTCGACCGATGAGTTCCTCGAACTCGGTAAGCCAGCGAGCATTGTTGGCCTTGAGCACCTTGACGGTCTCGGGGTTCACGCGCAACAGCACGTCGGCGTTCTCGAAGTGCTTCCGCATTTTGCGCAGTTCGATGTAGATCTCGTTGCAAACGGTAGCCGGGCTCTTGACCATCCCCGTGGCCTGGCAGGTGGGACAGGGAACACTCAGCGTGCGCTCCAGCGATTGCTTCACACGCTTGCGCGTGATCGCCACCAATCCGAAGTCGTTAAACTGCAGAACCTTGGTGGGCGCACGATCGTTCTTGAGAGCCTCCTCAAGGGCGGCCATCACCTTGAAGCGATTCTTGCGCTCATCCATGTCGATGAAGTCGATGATGATGATGCCGCCAAGGTCGCGCAGGCGGATCTGGCGCACGATTTCAGGAATCGCATCCAGGTTCGTCTTGACGATAGTGTCCTCAAGCCGCGCCGTCTTGCCGACGTATTTGCCGGTATTGATGTCGATGGCGACGAGCGCTTCCGTCTGATTGATCACGATCGATCCGCCCGACTTGAGCCAAACCTTGGAGCGCAGTGCCTTCGAGATCTCGTCCTGGATGCCGAAGTGTTCGAAGAGCGGCGTTTCCTTGGTGTAGAGCTTGACTCTTCGCACCAGGTTCGGCGAGAAGCGGTTCAGGAAGCGCACGATGCGCTCGTAGTCATCCTGCGAGTCAACCCAGATGGACGAGAAGTTTGCGCTCACCTGGTCGCGCAGGATGCGCTCGATGAGGGAGAGGTCGTGGTAGATCAGCGCGGGCGATTTCGACTTTTCCGAGCGCTCCTTAATCTCGTCCCAGAGGTGGAGGAGGAAACGGAGATCGGCGCGGAGTTCGTCTTCGGAAGCTCCCTCGGCGGCCGTCCTGACGATGAAGCCTCCGGATGCGGAGCCCCGCTCGCTGATCAGAATCCTCTTCAGGCGCTGGCGCTCTTCTTCCGAAGCGATCTTGCGGCTGACGCCCACGTGGCTCACGGTGGGCATGAAGACCAGGAAACGGCCTGGCAACGCGATGTGACTGGTGATGCGGGCGCCCTTCTTGGCGATGGGCTCCTTGGCGATCTGTACAAGGATCTCCTGCCCCGGCTTCAGCAGGTCACTGATGATGGGCAAATCGGAGGTTTGCGCGCTGCGCCGCGAGGAGCCGCCCCGGCGGTCCCCGCCGCGGCCACTGCCCTGGGAGGAGCGCCCGCCGCCGCCGCGACGGAAGCGGCCGCCGCGTTCGCGGCGCTGCTGCCCGGCAGGAGCGCTGCCATTTCCGGCATGCTCCTCTTCTCCGCTTTCTTCGGTGTCTTCCTCTTCCTCGACCTCGTAGTCGTCTTCGACCGCCGTTTCTCCGTCTTTGTCCCCGAAGTTGAGCTGAATGCGGTGATCGAGGTGAGCTTCCTGGAGCATCTCTCCCAGTTCACCGGAGCGAATTTGAGTCTGGACCTTCTCCTCTTCCTCGTAGTCGTCGAGGTCTTGTTCATCGGCCTTGTGGTGGGCGCGCGGCGTGTCGAACTCCTCGCCTTCGATCATCTCCTCTTCCACCAGTCCGTTTCCGGGGGCGAAGGAGGAGGGAGGGCGCGATCCAACCGCAGCGGCCGCTGTTATCGGCTCGGGCTCAGGGATCGAGACGGGCGCCGGATACTCGGGCGCGGAGGGTCCATCGGATTTCTTTTTCCCACTGCCGAAGCCGAACAGGCGAAATTCGCTGGGAGGCAATGGGTCGACGTGATGCGAGGCTGAGCGATCTTGTTCTGGCTCGGCGGCTCCTGATTCTTGGTTAGGACGGTCTGGATCGCCAGCCTGGGGGTGCACCGCCTCAGCCACGACGTCGGTGGAAGGCTGCTCGATTGGATGATGCGCGACCTGATCCTGTTCCACGGGTGCTCCGTGAGGCTGGCCGGAGTGTTCCTCCTGCCCGTATGCCTCGGAAGCGTGCGGCTTTCTGCCGAAGTGTGGATCGGTGAAGAACGGATCATTGAATGGGTCGGCATCGTCGGAGATGGATTCGTGGGCGGGTGCTCCGGGCAGCGCTTCTTCCGGACGCTCCTCTGCGACCAGCTCTTCTTCCACCAGTTCATCCGCGTGCAAGGCTCCCTGTTCGGGAGTCAAGTAGGGTGATTCGAAGACTGCGCTCTCATGAGAAACGTGTTCTGGGGCGGATTCTTGGAATTCTTCCACGTGATCGTGGCCGGCGTGTTGAGCTGCCGCATCAGCGAAGGTTCCCTGGGGCTCTCCGTCGACCTGCAAGGACGGGCTCGCGGGTTCACGATCTCGATGCCGGGCGATCGACTCGCCAGGGAACAATCCCACGCCATCCCACGCCAGGGGCGACTCGATCAAGGTCGAGGGCTTGAACGTGGGGGCGGGACGCGCGGCGGCAGCTGGCTTTGGCGCGGCGGGACCGGAAGGGGCCGGTTCGCCTCCGTATTTTGACAGCGATTCACCGGGGAGGATGAAGGGAGTGGCGGACCGTTCCGTACCGCTTCCCCGCTCCGCCGGAGCCAGGCTCTCATCCCGCTGATGGGAAGCCTGTAATTCCGGGGTGACTGTCTGTTCCCGGAGTTCGGCAGGTTCGAGGAATGTCTCGGCAGAGGCTTCGGTCTCCACCGGATCGGATACCGGTCCGGCTGCTCCTCGGCCGCCGCGCCGACGACGGCGTCCGCGCCAGCGCTTTCCGCCCTGATCCGCGCCCAGGTCTGCTCCCTGGTCCGTATCGGGCTCCGCGTATCCGTGGGTGGGCTCGGCCTCAGGAGCAGCTGCCTCATGGTGCTCGACTTCGGGGATGGGCTCTGCTGCCGGACGCCGGTCGCGGCCGCCCCTTCCTCCGCGGTCACGCCGCCCTTCAGGCTGCGCGGGTGTTGTTTCGGGGCTGGAGCGAACGATCTCGCGAGGGCCCTGAATACCTTTGGAGGTGGCGGCGCGCTCGATCTCATCGCTGTCTTCCGGATCTTCCATCTCCAGGAAATCCGTGACGTAGAGGAAGGCATCGCGTTCCAGGCCGAGGTCCACGAAGGCGGACTGCATGCCAGGGAGGACGCGGGTTACGCGCCCGTTATAGATCGATCCCGCAAGGGTGTACTCATTTTCGCGTTCGTAGTAGATCTCTGCGAGCTGATCGTCTTCAAGAATTGCCAGCCGCGTCTCATGCGGCGTGGAGGAAATACAAATCTCTTTTGCCATCGTACCTTTCCGCCCGGCGCTGGTGGGCAGCCGGGGCATGCGGCGAGGTCGGATGGAGACGCGTGAGACCGGAAGGGGAGGGGATGGGCGGTAGGGATGACCGGGGAGAGACGGTTACGCCGGGAGCCCCAAGCCTGGGGCGGAGTGCCCTCTCGGGCGATGGCGAGACCATGCGTTCTGCTGTCGATTGCAACCGAACGCGCTGTCCAATTGGCGATTCCACCTGCAGAAATTTTGTGGCCAACCATGCTCCCATCGACCAAAGGATCGAAAAGAGCGGGGCCGTTATCCCGCCGGCATCTGCACAGCCGAACCACGCAATCGAAGGGGGAACCAGGTTGCCCCTGCCTTCCGCGCGATCTGTGCCATTCTTGCATTGCCGGCGGAACCGGAGTTCCCGGCAACAAGTTGTTGCCCGGGGTGACCGGCTTGCCCGTTTCTGCGTGCTCATGAACCCTATCCTGCCGGGCCTGTCTTCCATCAGGAAACCTGGCCGGCGAATATCTGAACTGTATGCTGCGGGGCGCCAGCGCCCGCAGCGCTAAAAACCCTTTTGATGCAACTCAGTTTACGAACCGGCGCATGCGCACATTCATTGCGACGCCCAGCGCCAGGAAGGTAAACAAGACCGAAGATCCGCCGTAACTCATTAACGGTAAAGGGATTCCGGTGACCGGCATGAAGCCTATGACCATGCCCACATTGACCATGATCTGGAAGGTCAATACGGCCACGATCCCCATGATAATCAGGGAACCGGACAGGTCGGCCGCCGTTTGAGCGTTTTGAATCAAACGCATCAACACGAAGAAGTATAGCAGCAGCACAACTATCGCGCCGACGAAGCCGTGTTCCTCGCTGAACGCGGCAAAGATGAAGTCGGCGTGCGGGATGGGGATGAAAGCTCCCTGCGTCTGGGTGCCTTTTTCCGCGCCCTTGCCCCAGATACCGCCGGCACCGACGGCGATCTTTGCCTGCAGGACCTGGTAACCCGCGCCCTTGGGGTCGTTGTCCGGGTTGATGAATCCGGTCAGGCGCGCCTTCTGGTAGGGCTTCAGGACCTTGCCGCTGTTCCAGGCGCCGACCACCAGGACCAGACCGGCCGTCATCAGGACCAGCGACTGGCGCCAGTTGATGCCGCCCAGGAACAACCCGGCGATGAGAACGGGCGAGTAGGTCAGAGCGGTTCCCATGTCCGGCTGCGCCAGGACCAGCAACATGGGCACACCTACCAACGCGAAGGCCTTGAAGATCTCTTTCCAACTGAGGCTTCGGCCGCCCAGGTTGGCGAAATAGCGCGCGACCATGAGGATCAGGATGAGTTTGACCCACTCTGACGGCTGAAAGTGCATGGGGCCGATCTTGATCCAGCGCCGAGCCCCCAGAACCTTCACGCCGACTACTTTCACGGCGACAAGCGAAACCAGGCAGACGCCATACGCCCATGGCACCCAGTCGATCAGCTTGTGGTAGTCGATGCGGGCGAAGACCAGCATCGCTGCCAGACCACCGAGAATCCAGTACACCTGCTTCTTATCGAAGCCCAAGTACTTGGTATGCAAGGTGGCGGAATAGATCTCCGCAACCGAGACGACACAGAGGGCGAGCACCATCAGGAGGAGCACCCAGTCGAAGTCCCGGAAACTCAAAAATCGGCGCATCAGGGGAGCCTCTCGCGGCGCCGCAAAGGCAGTTCGGCAAAGAGCGAGGCGGCGCTCGCCTGCTTGCCGAGGATTGTGGCTGCAGAATGCGCAGGATTGACGAAGAAGTGTCCCTCGCGGAGAACGTCGGAGGCATCGGCAGGATGACTGGGATCAGCCGGAGCGGCGGGCTCGGACCAGATTGCCCCTACCTCGACCGGCTTGCTGTCGCCGGCTCGTTGCAGGACATTGTGTTCCTGGCGGCGCTGCTTGTTCACGTAGACGGTCACAATGGCCTGAGCAATTTTGGCGGAGTTCGATCCCCAGTCGCCGTGCTCCTGAAGCACGACGACGGACAGCTCAGGATTGCGGCGCGGCACCATCCCCACAAACCATGAGTTCGGCGTACGCGCGCCCCCCTTAACGTGGGTATCGCCGCCGCCGACGACCTGGGCAGTGCCCGTTTTGCCTGCGAAATCGACGCCGTCGATGTGGGCTCCCTCGGCCGTGTGATACAGCCCGGGGGTGGTGGCAGCGGCCATACCGTCGGTGACCGTCGTCCACGTGTCGTCGTTGATCGGCACGTATTTATCGCCGGAACCCGGAAAGGAATCCAGAATGGCCTGGTGGAAGTCCTTGGGCAGTTGGTCCGGATTGACGGTGTGCGGCCGGACGAAGTGCCCGTCGGAGGCAAGGCCGCTCAAGGCGCGGAGCAGCTGAATCGGGGTAACCTGCGTTTCGCCTTGGCCGATGCCCACGGAGATGGTGTTGCCGGCGTAATACTTCTGATGGAAGTTCTTCATCTCCCACTGCGTCGAAGGCATCAGCCCGGTCATTTCGTTGGGGAGATCGATGCCCGTCCTTTGGGAAAGGCCGAAGGAGGTGGCGTACTTTGCGATGGTGTCAATCCCCAGGCGCTGCGCCATGGTGTAGAAGAACGTGTCGCACGACATGGGGATGGCTTCATGGATGTCGAGCATGCCGTGGTGGTGGTCGCATTTGAAGAAGCGCCCGTAGAAGTCACCGCCGCCGGCGCAGTTCACGTGCATGTTCTGGGCAATGCCTTCCTGCATGCCGGCTGCTGACATGATGATTTTGAAGGTCGATCCGGGGGCAAGCTGATCCTGGATGGCCTTGTTCATCAGGGGGTGCCGAGGATCGGTGATCAGGCGATTCCACTCGTCCTTGTGGATGCGGACGGCGAAGGCGTTGGGGTCGTAGCTGGGATGAGAGACAAGTGCAAGGATCTCGCCGTTGCGGGGATCCATGACAACCACAGCGCCGTTGTTGTCGCCAAGGGCGATCTCCGCCTCACGCTGCAGGTCCAGATCGATGGTGAGCCTGAGATCCTGGCCCGGCTTGGCATGATCGGTTCCGAGGATGCCCACCTCGCGGCCGTGACTGTCGACGATGACGTCGCGCGAGCCATCTTCGCCACGCAAGAGCTGATCGTAGGTTTCTTCAACGCCAGCCTTGCCGACGACGTCGCCCGGCTGATAGGCGGCATAACGCGCCTGGTTCAAATCTTCTTCGCTTACCTCGCCCACGTAGCCGATGAGGTGCGCCGCAAAGCCGTCGCGGGGGTAAAGGCGCCGGGATTCCTCGATTGACTCGAGTTCGGGTAGCTCGTTGCGATGGGCCTCGATAAAGGCTTGTTCGTCGGCGGTGACGTCCTGCTTGATGGGAATGGGCTGATAGCCCGGGGCGGCGCGATAGTGGCGCAGAGTCGCTTTGAGCTGATCGAGGTCGAGGTGCAATCCCTGCGCAATGATGGGCAGATCGGCGTCGATGTTCTTGTTCTGTTCCCGGACCAGGAAGCAGGATACAGATGGGTAGTTGTCGACGATAAGCCGGTTCTCACGGTCGAACAGCTTTCCGCGGGGCGCAAGAATGGGCACTTTGCGGATGCGATTCTGCTGCGCGAGTTCGCGGAAGTTGCTGGCGCCCAGCACCTGGAGCCGCCATAACCCCGCCGCCAGGGCCAGCATCATCATGAGAATGCCGTACTGCACCGCCGTGGATTTCACGGAGGAGAGCTTTTCGCCGCGGTTACCTCTGTCCTGATACATGGATCTCTCTAATAGGATACTGCGAAGTCGAATTCCGATTCGCCAACATTCCCGACCGGCGGTATCGACGATTCACTTATTTAGTCCTTCACCTGAAACCGGTCGAGCAAGGGGAACGTGAAGAGCGCCAGGATCGAGTTGGCAACCGCCTGGATCAGGGTATTGGGCCAATTCCAGGAAAACTCCATTCCCAGCAGGACGCGATAGATAAACAGGTAAATGGCGTTGCAGAGCACGGTCAGCGAGAAGTTGAGCATGACGCGGATAATCGTGTTCTGCACGTCGATGCGGACGCCCACGGAGGCCGCCAGGTAGCCCGCGATGGTCTTGCCGATTCCGTAGATGCCAATGGCGTGCCCTGTGAGGGCGTCCTGAAATACGCCCATCACGCCACCAAGCAGCATTCCAGCGATCGGGCTGCGGCGCGCCAGCGCAAAGTAGATGGTGATGACGAGCGGGATATCGAACCAGAACCGGTCCTGAAGGATGCGTGGAAGCAGCGCCTGCACGACCAGCGCCACCAGCATCACGACCAAGTAAAGCGCCGCCGGATAGCGGTGAATCTCGAGGTCCCGGCGGGAGCTGACCATGGTCACGGCCATTACGGTTTCTCCTGTGGCTGTGCGCTATGAGGTTCAGCTTCAGGCTTTGACGCAGCCTTCGGAGCGGCGTTGGATCCTGCGCCCGGCTGAGCAGTCTTTTTGGGCGCCGGGGACTTCTCACTGGGCGGCGTGCCCGAGGACGGCGAGTTGGGTGAGTTTGAACCCGGGGCAGGAGCCGACTTTTGTGTGCCGGCGCCAGGAACGCTCGCTTGCGCACCTCCCGGGGTAAAACGGTCAGCATGCTGCGGCGGCAGGATTTTGGGGACGACCGTCACTCCTCCGGACGCCGTTGCGCCATTTGGAGCGGGCGCGCCGTTCGATCCTGCTGGAGCCCCGTTTGCCGCGGGCGGCGTCGCATTGGGATCGGTGAGGCCGGGTAGGCGCTCCGCCATCACCTGCGATGCCCTCTGCTGATCGGCCAGAGCGGCTGCCTCCGCCCCCTTCAGGTCCTGACTCACCGCGAGGTCCTTCATCTGCGCGTCAGAAAAGCGCGGTTGCGTGGAGGTGATCACCATGACCTCGTCGAGGCTATCTAGATGAGCGTCCGGCTTGATCACCACCTCGATAAAACCATCGCGATCCGGGTCATTCACGACCTTCTGGACAGTACCGACAGACAGGCCGCGCGGGAAGATCTGGTCGCCACCAGCGGTCAAAACCCGCTCGCCCGGCTTGATACGCTGATCGGCCAGAATATTGACTACCTGCGGCTGCCCGAATGCGTTGCCCCTCAAAATGCCGCGGATGCGAGTCGACTCCAGAATCACGCCCGCGCCGCTGCTCTGATCGTTGATGCCGAGGACCTGCGCAGTATGCGGGAACACCTCACGCACCTTGCCCACGATGCCATCCGGAGTAATGACCGCCATATCGCGCGCCAGGCCATCGTCCCTGCCCTTGTCGATATAGAAGACCCGCGATTGATCGGAGCCGCTGGTCCCAATCACCTGGGCGATGACAGTCGTGTAGAGATACTTTTGCTGAAACCCTTGAAGCGCCTGCAGCCTCTGTCCCTGGCGAGCATCTTCAAGCAGCGCCGCCTGTTCCAGGCGCAGCCGGTCGACGGTGGCCTGGAGGTCCTTGTTCTCCTGCCGGACGTGCAAGAGATCAAAGTAGTTCGACCAGATGCTGCCCACACCCGTCTTGGAGCTCTGTAATGCTCGCTCCGGCGGCGAAACAACCCAGTTGGCCCAGAGGCGAATCAGGCGCACGCCCGAGCCATCGCTCGCGTCGCCGCTAAAGACCATACGGCCAGCCACCGTGCGGCGCACCTGCATGGCCAGACCAATGATCTGAGCCAGCAGAAGCACCAGCAGCACCAGGAGGTTTCGATAGCGGACGAAGAACGATTCCATGGGAGGGAGTGCTCAGTATTCAGTGCTCAGTGGTCAGAATCATTGTTTGGGCTCTGATCACTGACCACTGATCCCTGACCCTGTCTTTAATCGATTTTGATCTTGCGCAGCAGGCGGAAGTCGGAGAGCATCTTGCCTGTTCCCAGCACAACGGAGGCTAACGGATCATCCGCTACGGATACAGGAAGGCCCGTTTCCTCGCGGATGCGTTTGTCCAGGTTCTTGATGAGCGCGCCGCCGCCGGTCAGCACGATTCCACGATCCGAAATGTCCGCCGACAGTTCCGGCGGGGTCCGTTCCAGCGCCACGCGAATCGCGTTCATGATGACTGCGATGCACTCGCCCAAAGCCTCGCGAATCTCGCTGTCGTCGATGGAGATTGTCTTGGGCACCCCTTCGATCAGGTTGCGGCCCTTGATCTCCATGGTCAAAGGCTTATCCAAAGGAAACGCCGAACCGATCTCCATCTTGATGTGCTCGGCCGTTCGCTCGCCGATGAGCAGGTTGTACTTGCGTTTGAGATAGTTGGTGATGGCCTCGTCCATCTGGTTGCCGGCCATGCGGACCGACCGTGAATAGACGATGCCGGAAAGGGAGATGACGGCGATATCCGTAGTACCGCCGCCGATATCGACCACCATGTTGCCCGAGGGCTCGGTGATCGGGAGTCCCGCTCCGATGGCCGCAACCATGGCCTGTTCCACCAGGTAGACCTCGCTGGCCTTGGCGCGATAGGCGGAATCCTCGACCGCGCGCTTTTCCACCTGCGTAATCTCAGAGGGCACGCCAATGACGATCCGCGGATGGACCAGCATTTTGCGGTTGTGCGCCTTCTGGATGAAGTAGTTCAGCATCTTCTCGGTGACCTTGAAGTCGGCAATCACGCCATCCTTCATCGGCTTGATGGCCACGATATTGCCGGGGGTACGTCCCAGCATCTCCTTGGCCTCTTTGCCCACCGCTTCCACCTCGCCAGTGTTCTTGTTGATGGCGACGATTGAAGGCTCGTTGACCACGATGCCCTTACCGGCCGCGTACACCAGGGTATTCGCGGTGCCAAGGTCAATGGCCAGGTCGCTCGAAAACATACTGAAGAGGGAGCGAAGGCCGTGGGTGCGCGAGGTGCGCGACGGATAGCCGTTGAGAGACATAGGGGAGCTAGCTTCTACCTCAAAAGAATTGTACGGCTTGGGCGGATGCCTTTACGGAACGCGGGCAGGGGCGATGGAGCATGCCGGTGCGGTAAACTCAACTGTCTGCCGTGCAACCAGCATACCGCAAATTCGGGCGGATAGAGTGAGGTACGGCACTCATGTTGACTGGTGTTGTTCCCGGGTTGCGGTCCTGAATTCGTTATCGCGGTTCCTCTTTCCCGGCTTCTGATCCCGCCTTTTCGAGGTTTTCATGCCCCCCAAGACCTACCAGAACCTGATCGGTGGTGAGCACCGCCCGGCACGCTCCGGGAAAACGTTTCTCAACCTGAACCCCGCCGACCACGCCGATATCGTGGGCGAGTTCGCCGCCTCCGGACCGGAAGACGTGGACGCCGCCGTAGCCGCCGCGAAAAAGGCATTCGCTGCGTGGCGCATGACTCCGGCGCCCAAACGCGCCGAGATTCTCTATCGCACCGGGCAGCTTCTCCAGGAGAGAAAAGAGCAGTACGCGCGCGACATGACCCGGGAAATGGGCAAGGTTCTGGCCGAGACCCGAGGCGACGTGCAGGAGGCCATCGACGAGGCCTTCTACGTGGCCGGTGAGGGCCGCCGCCTCTTTGGCAAGACTACTCCGAGCGAACTGCAGAACAAGTTCGCCATGAGTATCCGCATGCCGCTAGGGGTGGTGGGCATGATCACGCCGTGGAACTTTCCCATGGCCATCCCCTCGTGGAAGCTCTTCCCTGCCCTTGTGGCCGGCAACACCTGCGTCATCAAGCCCGCCGAAGACACCCCGCTCTCCACCTTCAATCTCGTCCAGACCATGATCGACGCCGGCCTGCCGCCGGGCGTGGTGAATATTGTCACCGGCTATGGGCCCGACGCCGGTGCGCCGCTGGTGGAGCATCGCGACGTCCGCGCTGTCAGCTTCACCGGCTCCAGTGAGATCGGCTCCCTTGTAGCGCAGCGCGCCGCAGCCAACTTCAAGCCTGTCTCGCTCGAGATGGGTGGCAAGAACGCGCAAATTGTCCTCGACGACGCTAACCTCGACCTCGCCCTCGACGGCGCGCTGTGGGGCGCCTTTGGCACCACCGGCCAGCGCTGCACCGCCACCAGCCGCATCCTCGTGCAGCAGGGGATCGCGAAGCAATTTACCGAGCTGTTGGTTGAACGAGCGCGCAAGCTCAAGGTCGGAAACGGCCTTCTGGACGGAGTGGAAGTCGGCCCCCAGGTGAACGCGCAGCAGATCGAGACTTCGAAGAGCTATGTGGGTATTGCAAAAGCCGAAGGCGCGCAGCTCCTCTTCGGCGGCCAGCCGCTCACCGACGGCGACTTCGGTAAGGGGACCTTCTTCGCGCCGACCGTCTTTGCTGGAGTCGGACCCGAGATGCGCATCGCGCGGGAAGAGGTCTTCGGGCCGGTGGTGAGTGTCCTGCAGTTCGAGACCTTCGAGCAGGCAGTGCAGATCGCCAACTCCATCGACTACGGCCTCTCGACGGCGCTCTACACCCGCGATGTGAACCGCGCCTTTGCCGCCATTCGCGACCTTGAGGCCGGCATCACCTACATCAACGCGCCGACTATCGGAGCGGAAGTCCATCTTCCCTTCGGTGGCGTCAAGCACACCGGCAACGGGCACCGCGAAGGCTCCGAAGCCATTGACTTCTTCACCACGTGGAAAGCGGTGTACGTCGATTACAGCGACAAGCTCCAGCGCGCCCAGATCGACAACGCGGAGTAGCTATGTTCGGTCAATTGCACGGCTGTTTGGCAGACGAACAGATGACCAAGACGGTGATTGGCCGAGTATTGTTCATTTGCTACACGACCCCGTTTTGCCTGACTTGGACCAAGCGCTCGAGTTAGCTCGCGCAGAGTGGGGGGCCGCTGATCCAGTACAACTGCCGGGGCAGGTCGGTCCTCATAGCTTTGCTCTTCGCCTGGCCCCGTTGAACTTCGCGCTGCACGCATTCGAGGGTCGCTATGAAGTCGAGACCTTGCCTTTGTCACCGGTCCAGCAACAGGCGTGGGATCAGCATACTGGGTGGCTTGCGATCGACCTGCCGGGGAGACGAGTCGAGAACCTGAAAAGAGAAGGCTCGCTCGCCGGCGAATCCCCCGTCGCACGAAACTCTAGTCGACGCCAAACGCCGCCCGGGCTATTGGGCCAAGCGCCTGAAGCATTAAGCTAGCTTCGTCATGGAAAAACGCTACGTGCCCAACCCCACCCGCTACGAAAGCGCCGCCTTCCGCCGCTGCGGCCGCTCCGGCATCGTCCTTCCGCCCATCTCACTCGGGCTCTGGCAAAACTTCGGCGGCGCCGACGTCTTCGAGACCGGCCGCGCCATGATCCGCCGCGCCTTCGACCGCGGCGTCACCCACTTCGACCTCGCCAACAACTACGGCCCGCCCTACGGCTCCGCCGAAGAAAACTTCGGCCTCATCCTGCGCAAAGACTTCGGCGTCCGCAAAGACTCCAGCGGTCTACGCAACGAGCTCATCATCTCCACAAAAGCCGGCTGGGATATGTGGCCCGGCCCTTACGGCATCGGCGCGTCGCGCAAGTACCTGCTCGCCTCGCTCGATGACAGCCTCCGCCGCATGAGCCTCGACTACGTCGACATCTTCTATGCCCACCGCCCCTGGGCCGACACGCCGCTGCAAGAGACCATGGGCGCACTCGCAACCGCCGTTCATCAAGGCAAAGCGCTCTACGTCGGCATCTCTTCGTACAGCCCTGAGCGGACGCGACAGGCCGCCGAGATCCTCAAAGGCATGGGGGTCCCACTGCTGATCCACCAGCCTAGCTATTCCATGCTTAATCGCTGGATTGAGAAAGGCCTGCTCGACACGCTCGACGAGCTCGGAGCCGGCTGCATCGGTTTCTCACCCCTCGCACAAGGCCTGCTTACCACCAAGTACTTGAATGGCGTCCCGGCGGACTCGAGAGCGGCTCTCGGGAATTCGTCAATGCTCAAGGAGTTCCTGAACGACAAGAACATCGAGCACGTCCGCAAGCTCCACGAGTTCGCCGAACGCCGCGGCCAGTCGCTTGCGCAGATGGCTATTGCCTGGGTCCTGCGCGATAAGCGCGTCACCTCCGCACTCATCGGTGCTCGAAACGTGGAACAGCTTGATGACTCGCTCGATGCCCTCAAAAAACTGGACTTCACGCCCGATGAGCTCAAGGAGATAGATCAACATGCAGTTGATGTGGGAATTGACCTGTGGCGCTCTGCCCGCATGAACATGAACTGATGTTCCCGGTCCTCTCTTTCCACCAAAAGCAAAGGCCGAAGCACTACCATGCTTCGGCCCTTTCGGAGAGAGTCTCGGCTCTCGTGACCGTTTGAGTCCAGCAGCTACTTCTTCCGGCTTGGGAACTCATTGTCCGCAGCCGCCTTCACACTGGCGGTCTTCAACGGCGGCTCACCCTTCTCGTTGGCCGGCGGTATGGAATTGTCCACCGGAAGATCCGGATGCTCGTACGCGTACAACTCATTGAACAGGTACTTGTAGGTTGCGTGCGACTGCCCGCGGAACTGCGGCTTGAATCCGAACAGTACGATGCGCCCGCGTCCATATACCAGTTCCATGGCCGCCGCTTTGCCCTCAATCGCCTCCGCATGCAACAGCAGCCCGCTCTCCAGCGGGTTTGTCTCTTTCGGGTATCGCGCAAGCACCGCGCCATGGAACCCCGGAAGGGCCTGGAACACCGGCCCGCTCTGGAACATCACCACTGGCGCATCAGACACACCATAGTTCACCGGCAACTCCGGATGTTCCAGGTTCAGCCGGAGCAGGGCGCCTGAGCAAAAGAACTTGTCGCTCTTCGCGCCTTCGATCACGTTTTCTACCGGCAATGAGAGCAGAGGGATCAGCGCACTCGCTGTCCTGTTCAGCGCAATCAGAGTCCCGCCTTCGCGCGTAAATTCGCGTAGGTTGTTCAAGCCCTCCAGTCCGATTCCGCCCGCGTACTGCCCCGGCACTACACCCACGCCAAAGCCATCCAGCAGCTGCTGTGAGGAGAGGTCTGGCAAGATCACCACATCGTAGCGACTGCGCAGATTCGCGGATCGCACGTCGGCGTTATAGAGGCTTTTTGGCCCGAATCCGTAGTTCTCCAGAACCCAGCGCGTCCATCCCTCATCGATCGACGGCGCCCACGGGCGGTACAGACCGACTCGCGCCATTTTGAGCGGCAGAGTTTTCGCGGGTGCAGGAACGGCCTCGGCGCCTACCGCATACTTCTTTGTCAACTCGTCCATCTTTGAGCGGGTCAGACCCGCGATCACGAACGCTCCCGTTTCCATCCCGCTGGGTGTCTTCACGCCCTCCTGCGCCAAGGACACCGTTCCACCCGCACGCAGTGCCGCATTTACCAGCTCGAACGAGGCATTTACCTTGTGACTAAGCGCGAACACCGTGCCGGCGCCGTCAACCTCTGCCACCGGCAAGTCCACCTTCTCAATCTTTGCGATCAACCTTCGCTGCTCGGGCTGCAGCGGATCTGTGACCGCATCGACGTTGACCCCCATTTGCAGTGGCAATGTCCATCCCGTCACGTCATAAGGCAGGTCAATCGCCTTCGCGGTCTTATCTTCGAGCGCATCCGGATATCTCTGTCGCTCAAATAACTCCTTGGCCATCGCCGAAAAGGGCTGATCCATGGGGATTACCCAGGATCCTGAGGGATAGCTCACCCCATTCGCACGGAATCCTTCCTTGCTGACATAAACATCCAGCCCGTTGTCGATCATCTTTTGCGCCAGCTGGGCAGCCTCCGGCGCATCCACCTGTTTTCGGTTGATCACATAGGCAAAGGGAGGCTCATTGCGATAGTGCTCGATATTATCCCTCGCCGCCTGATAGCGGTTGTACAGCAACGTCTCGCGATTCTTTGCGGCCACATCGAGTACGGAAATGGATCCGCCTACCATGTAATCCACCGCGTCTTTCAAGTGCCACCAGCCCCCTTCCCAGGGAGTGGTGTACATGGTCAATGCGCGCAAATCCTGGTAGTCCTTGGGGAAATCACTCACCGAGTAAAAGTGCGGAGTGGCGTACTCGTAGAGAGCCGTCTCGGTGAAGAAAGAGATCTCGTTCCGGAAGACATGCGCCCAATCCATGAAGCCCGCATACCAGTTGTCGAACCGGGATTCCGAAATTGCCCCCGTCATCTTGTGCGCGTTCAGGTATGCCACCATGTTTGTCCCGATCACGTTCAGCCAGCTGCGCACATAGGGACTGATGTTGCTTGAGATTGGGTCAGAGAACGGCGGAATCCAGATGCGCGCGGGAAACGGTGCGGTCTGGTGCTGGCAATAAAAGATCACCGGACTGTACTCCAGCTGGGCCCTGGTCACCACCTGCTCTTCCTTCATATTGAGCATGTAGCCGTCGCGATTGTTGTCGTGTCCCACGTACTCCTGGTACAGCCACGGCAACGGGCTGACCTCGTACTTCGTGCCGAGATTCTTGCGATACCAGTGCACCACCATGTCCTGACCGTCCGGATTGAGCGTGGGCCACAGCATCAGCACAACGTTCTCCAGAATTTCGTCCACCTCAGGATCATTCTTGGCCGAGAGCAGTTTGTAGGCCAAAACCATGGTGTGCTGTGTGCCCGCGACTTCTGACGAGTGCAGGCCGCCATCGATGTGCACGATCACCTTGGACGTGCGTGCCAACTCATGTGCCAAGTCATCCGTCAGATCGGTTGCATGCGCCAGCTGACCGGCAATGTGCTTCGTTTCCTCCAGCTTCTGCAAGTTGGCCGCGGACGAGATGACCGCGATTTCAATGTCCTTGCCTTCCGTTGTCTTTCCCACGGTGAACATCTTCATGCGCCCTGAGGAAGCATCGGCCAGAGCATGAAAGTAGCGAACCGTGTCCTCGTAGTCCGCAAGGTAGAAATCGTCCCCTGGAGTATGTCCCAGCACGGATGCCGGCGTGGGCACCTGCGCCACCAGTCGCCCAGCAAGGAATGCGAAAGTCAGCAACCTGATACAAAGACGGATGCAGACCCTTGGTTTGGGCGACATGAGCCTCCTCAAAAGCACTCAACGGACGAGCTTTTCGAAAAGTGATCGAAACGGGAGAACAGAAATTAAGTGGGTGACGTGCTTTCAGAGTACCGCAGTCCCAGTTCCGCGCATAGTCCTAATCATTCGAAGGGAGTCTCGAGGCCGTCGGCCCCTTGTTCTACTATGGCTTCCAGGAGCAAATCGAAATGATCATCGGCGTCCCCAAAGAGATCAAAGATCATGAGGCACGTGTTGGCGTGACCCCCGCCGGGGTCAAGTCGCTCACAGAAGCCGGCCACAAGGTACTCGTTGAGACGCACGCGGGCGCTTTATCCAGCTTCCCCGACGCCGAATATCAGGATGCCGGAGCGGAGATTGTGGGGGACGCTGGCCACGTCTGGGGACATTCCGAACTGGTGGTCAAGGTCAAAGAACCGGTCGAGTCGGAGTACCCATACTTCCGCGAAAACCTCGTGCTCTTTACCTATCTGCATCTTGCTCCCATTCCAGGCCTGACCAACAAGCTGCTTGACTCCAAGGTCACGGGAATCGCCTATGAAACCGTCCGCGACCGCATCGGGACCCTGCCCCTGCTTACGCCGATGAGCGAAGTCGCCGGGCGCATGAGCGTCCAGGTGGGAGCGAGCTATCTCGAGAAAGAAAAGGGCGGCCGCGGCCTTCTGCTCGGCGGCGTGCCTGGCGTGCCTCCCGCACATGTGACGATCATCGGCGGCGGCGTCGTCGGAACGAACGCAGCCAAGATCGCTCTAGGATTCGGCGCCAAGGTCACCCTTATCGATCTCAACCTGAACCGGTTACGAGAGATCGACGACATCTTCAACGGCCGCGTCTTTACCCTTGCTTCCAACAGCTACAATCTCGCCCACGCCACGCGCGAAGCCGATCTGGTCATCGGCGGCGTTCTCATCCCCGGCGCAACGGCCCCCAAGCTGGTTACCAAGACCATGGTTGCGCATATGAAGAAGGGTGCCGTCATCGTCGACGTCGCCATCGACCAGGGCGGCTGCGTCGAAACCGCGCGCCCCACATCGCATTCCAATCCCAGCTACACCGTTGACGGGGTGGTCCATTACTGCGTAACCAATATGCCGGGCGCTGTCCCTCACACCTCCACGCTCGCCCTGACGAACGCAACGTTCCCGTACGTCATGCGGATAGCGAACCTGGGAGCGCGCGAAGCGCTCCGCCGTGATCCGGGCTTCGCCGACGGGTTAAACACCTATCAGGGTGATCTCACCCACCGCGGTGTCGCTGAGAGTCAGCAACGCGGCTGGATCTCGCCGATCCAGGTGCTCTCCTGAGCCTGCACGGTGCCTAAGGCGGCTCTATAATCCCCCCATGCCCTCGAAAGGGAATTCGCGGCTGCGCTTGATCATCCTTCTCGGCAGCGCCGTCATTCTCGTTTTTGCCCTTTTGGGCGCCCTGCAAGCCTTCAATACCTCGAACGTCACCTTCCTCAATCCCGACACGACCGGCGAAACCCTGGCTCTCACCGGCCTCACGGTCGTTCTGTTCCTCATGCTCATCGCGATGCTCGTGCTGCTGCTGAGGAACTTGCTTAAGCTCTACGCTGACCAGGGAAGCCGCGCACTCGGGGCGCGATTGCGCACCCGCATGGTGGTCGGCGCGGTCCTGATTGCTCTCACTCCCGCGGTCTTCATGTTCCTGTTCAGCTTTTTCCTGATGAACCGCACCATCGACCGGTGGTTCTCGCCGAACATGTCGGCGCTGCGCGAGGACTCGACGCGTGTCGTGCTCGAACTCGCTCAGTATGTTGCGGGGAACGCCCGCGGAGAGGCCGACTCTATCGCTGCGTCGGGCGCCGCCGATCGTGGCGGCCCCGGGCTGCAGGATATTTACATCGCCCACCGCATAACCCTGGATGGTGGTCTCGTTGTCGTTTATGCGCGCGACCGCAGCGTGGTCTCCACCTTTCAGGCGCCACCCAACACAACCCCGGCAAGCCTCATACCTTGGCTCCCGGAAGACAGCGAAAAAAGAGAAGGTGTCACGCCGATCCCTCTGAATGGGCCGCTCTACAACGATCTGCTGACCTCTGCCCAGCGCAAGGACCAGCCCATCCTGCGCATCGCTGACCAGGAATACGCCCTGGGAATGGCCGTGAGTCCGGCCGGTAACATCATCGTCACGGCCCTCCCCATGCCCCAGGGGCTAAGCCAGACCACCGTCCGCATTCGCAAAGGCGCCGACGAATACTGGGCGCTCTTCCGGATGCGCAAGACCATCCGCTCTAATTTCTTCCTGCTTCTGCTGCTGGTGACGGTGTTTGTTTTCTTTTCCAGCGTGTGGCTGGCCCTGTTCCTCTCCAAGCAGATAACCCGGCCAGTCGCCGCCCTCGCGGACGCCATGGATGAGATTGCTGAGGGGAAATACGAGCAGCGCGTTGAACTCGTCGCCAATGGCGAGATGGCTGAACTCGTGCGCACCTTCAATCACATGGCAGCTGATCTGGAAAATAGCCGCCGCATGGCGGAATCATCCTCCGCCCAGCTCACAACTGCAAACCTCGCCCTCGAAGAACGCAGGCGCGAGCTCGAAACGATCCTTGAGACCATTCCCAGCGGCGTTGTCACACTCGACAGCTCCCGCCACATCGTGCAGGCCAATCGCGCCTTTGCCAATCTGCTGGGCCTTCCTTCTGACCCGGAGCTGCAAGGCCAGCCATTCGACTCGCTCCTCCCGCCGGATTGCACGGAAGAGGTCGCAACCGTCATTCGCCGCAGTCATCGCATGGGAGCCGCATCGACAGAAATCGAGATGCACCTTCGCGGCCGCAACATGCACCTCGCCATCACCAGCGCCCGCCTCGGACTCGCCCGCGGTAAACAAGGCACCGTGCTGGTGGTCGAAGATACATCGGAGCTCCTGCGCGCCCAGCGTCAACTCGCCTGGAAGGAGGTGGCGCAGCGTGTCGCCCACGAGATCAAGAATCCGCTCACGCCGATTGCTCTCTCCGCGGAGCGCATCGGCAAGCACCTCGATCGCGCTCAGCCCGAGTCGCCCAGCGTAATCCGCAAATGCAGTGAGGTGATCCTCAGCTGTGTGAGCACGTTGCGGACGCTCGTGGATCAGTTCTCCGCACTGGCCCAATTCCCGGCTCCACAGCCCCGCCCTTGCGACATGAACCACATTGCCGATGAAGCGCTAACCCTGTTCGCCGGCCGCCTCGAGGGCATTACCGTGCAACGCGAACTGACGCCCGGCTTGCCCGCGGTTCTTGCCGATCCCGATGCGATTCGCCGCGCCCTGGCGAACATGATCGATAACGCCGCCGAGGCAATGCAGGGAAGCTTGCTCCGGATCCTCGCTGTGGGTAGCGCCCTCAGCGAAGACGGCGCTGCCGTCGAGGTCTGGGTGTCCGACACCGGTCATGGCCTCACCGACGAGATTCGCGAACGCCTCTTCCTGCCCTTTTACTCCACCAAGCACCGGGGCACGGGCCTGGGGCTCTCCATTGCCGCCAAGATCGTGCAGGAGCACGGCGGCACCATCCGCGCCGAAAGCAACACACCCAAGGGCGCGCGATTCCTGCTCCGTATACCATTGATGGACTCCACAATGGCCCCCTCCTCGGAGGCGGAACACCCTGAACCTCTGAGAGAATTGCGTTCATGAATCATGTCCTGGTCGTGGATGATGAAGCAGAAATCCGCTCGTCCCTTGAGGAGATTCTGCGCGAAGAAGGCTACGCCGTGGCCACTGCAGCCACCGCCGCAGAAGCCAAAGTTCTCGTAGAAGACGCACCCTATGATGTCGTTCTGCTCGATATCTGGCTCCCCGATCGCGACGGCCTGGACGTCCTCAACGAGATTCACCAGCTCCCTCGCGAAACGCGCCCCGAAGTCGTCATCATCAGCGGTCACGGAACCATTGAGACAGCGGTCAAAGCCACGAAGCTCGGGGCTTACGACTTCCTGGAGAAGCCGCTTTCGCTGGATCGTACCCTGATTGTCCTTAAGAACGCCGTCGAAGCGCGCCGCCTGCGCGTCGAAAACCTGGAATTCAAGCGCCAGTTCAGCGTCAACTCCGTTCTTACCGGGGAGAGCGTTCCCCTCAAGGCTCTGCGCCAGCAGATCCGCCTCATGGCGCCGACCAATGGACGCGTGCTCATCTATGGCGAATCGGGCACAGGGAAGGAACTCATCGCTCGCGCCATTCACGCGGAGAGCCAGCGCCGGGACCGCGTCTTCGTCGAGCTGAATTGCGCGGCCATTCCCGAAGCCCACATCGAAGCAGAACTCTTCGGCTATCGCCACGGGGCGCAACCCGGCGGCCCTCCCGAACAGCGAGGCACCCTGGAACGCGCCGACGGAGGCACGCTCTTCCTTGATGAAGTGGGCGACATGAGCCTTAAGACCCAGGCCAAGGTGCTGAGCGCTCTCGACGACCAGCTGTTCACCCCAGTTGGGGGAACGCAGCCTTTGCGCGTTGATGTGCGCCTGATCGCGTCCACGAATAAGGACCTCGAAGAGGAGATCGCCAAGGGTAACTTCCGCGAAGACCTGTTCTACCGGCTCAACGTCGTCCCCTTCTTTGTTCCTCCCCTGCGCGAACGCAAGCAGGACATTCCCTTGCTCGTCCGCGAGTTCCTCCTGAGCTTCGGCCGCCAATACGGGCGTCCCCGCATCGAAATCACGGAAGAAGCTCTGGAAGCGCTCGCCCAATACCACTGGCCTGGCAATGTCCGCGAACTCAAAAACGTGATCGAGCGCGTGCTCATCCTCAATCCGCGCGCCCTGCGCATTGAACGCAAGCACCTGCCCCCCCTCACCCACAAAGCTCGTGCGACGGAGGAATTCTCCACGCTCCAGCAGGCACGCGACGCCTACGAACGCGACTACATTCTCAAAAAGATCGAAGAGGCCCGCAACAACGTCAGCCGCGCGGCCGAGCTTCTCGGCCTGGAACGCAGCCACCTCTATCGCAAGATGAAAACCCTGGGCATCAGCGTTCGCGAATAACTCTGACCTTGGTAGCCTCGCTGGAACAAATCGGGCTGTGGT
The DNA here is from genome assembly GCA_008682415.1 of Acidobacteria bacterium AB60. GTDB lineage: Bacteria > Acidobacteriota > Terriglobia > Terriglobales > Acidobacteriaceae > Telmatobacter. The sequence continues at coordinate 50,790 of VANK01000005.1, forward strand.
CTCTTCTGCTCCCCGGACGATCACGGCACGAAAAGCAGCCCCTGCAGACTCAGCCGCACCAGGATCTGGATCGTGCGTCTCCTCAGGCTCCAGAGCAGCGCCACCCCGTCCTCATACTCCTCGCCGCGCCTGCGGCGCGGCATCAGAGACTCCCGCCACAACAGGAGCAGCCTCACCGCCTCGCCGCAGAGAAGCGCATTGGATGCTCCCGAATGACCTTCGGCGATCAGCCGGCAGCACCGCGCGAGCTCGACATCCGAGTACCCCCAGTAATCCGGCACCGGATCAGGCCGTTCATAGACATACGCCACAGGCCGTTGGTCGAATTCCTTCTCCATCGCAGCCTCCGGGCCAACCGGCACAGGCCAGCCCTGTTCTGCTCATCGGAGGCAAAACCGAATCCATGAGGGGCACGGGATTCCCGCAACCTCGAACCGTTCGCAATCTGTGCAATCTGGGAAATCGTTCAACCTCAATGTCCAAAACCGGACACTCCTCACGGAAATGAACACGCACGTCGGCTGCATCGGGTTCCCCTGAGTCACGTTATAGCTGCCGAATGAGCAGTTTCCCCCATCCCCCGATCCAATGTGCTCTGGTTGCCCGATTGCTGCTATGACCGCGTATCGGTGTCACCTCAGGAGGCAGCCATGGCCTACTTCGAACGGATGCGTGATCAGATCTCCGGTGCATTCAGCCCTGACATTGTGAAACAGCGGACCGCTGCCGGATGGCAGATGGTCTCCATCGAATGGCGGCGCGAGCTGCCCGACTCCGAGGCTCCCACTGAAGCCGCAGGCGAAGAGATACCGTACGGCCTCCGCATCTCCGATGACTGCAAACGCCTCGAAGTTGACCCTGCCGAGAACAAGGTCCTGCTTCTGATGATGGACCTGCTGGCCCAGGACTTCTCCTACTCCAGCATCGTGAGCGATCTCAATGAGAAGGGTTACCGCACCCGCGCAGGCAAGCCCTGGACCCGTGTCGCGGTCTTCAATATGATGCCCCGCCTCATCGAGGTCGGACCCCGCATCTTCTCCAGCGATGAGTGGGAGCAGCGTCGGGCCAAACTCAGCAAGCGTCAGCCCGTCGATTGATTCCGGGTTTCGGAGAACGGATCCCCAATCAACGGGGACGGGCCCGCTCCTGAGTGCTCAGAATTCGAGGACATGCGCGACGAAGCCTGGGTTCCGTGAGAAGACTCGGCCAGAATCGACCACCTCGCGGAACTCTGGCGTCGCAACTTAAATCTCTCGGCGCCGTAAACGCTTATTAACCCTCAGTCGTCTTGTTTTCAGCGATCGATCGCGCGCGGCACCGTCCGTCCCCGTACAGTCGGGTTACCCAACTCCACAGGAGATGTAACGATGCAGAACCTTCTCCAGAACATCCGGTTCAGTCTTCGTATGCTGGCGCGAAACCCCGGCTTGACCCTCACGGTTCTGCTCACTCTTGCAATCGGCATCGGCGCCAACACTGCCATCTTCACTGTCGATTACGCTACGCTGCTCGCTCCCTTGTCCTATCCCCAACCCGACCAGTTGGTAATGGTTTGGTCGAAGATTCAGACCTATCACAATGGAGTCTCCGCCGGTGACTTCCTCGACTGGAAGCAGCAGAACACCGTGTTTCAGGACCTCTGCGCCTGGACCGGCGGCAGCTTCAACCTCGCCACCAAAGACAAGCCCGAGTATGTGAACGGCGGCCGACAGACCTACAGCATGCTCCAGATGATGGGCGAGCCGCTCCTCATGGGCCGCTATTTCCTGCCGGAGGAGGGCGTCGAGGGCCGCGATCACGTCGTGATTCTCACCCATAAGCTCTGGGTCAAGCTGGGCTCGGATCCCAAAATCATCGGCACTACCCTGCGCATGGACGGCGCTCCCTACACAGTCGTCGGTGTGCAGCGCCCCGGCATCTTCGACCGCGGAGAAGGACAGCTCACCGTACCCCTGGTCTTCAAGCCGGACCAGATCAATCACGACTTCCACTGGCTCCTGGTCATGGGGCGCCTCAAACCGGGCGTCACCCTCAAACAGGCACAGCAGAACATGGACTCGGTGACCGCGCACATCGCCGAGGTCTATCCCAAGAGCGACAAAGGCTGGGGAGCCTATGTCGAAAATCTCAAGAATGACTTCCTCCCCAAAGAACGCATCAAGATGCTCTGGCTGCTCTTGGGAGCGGTGGGATTCGTCTTGCTCATCGCCTGCGTCAACGTTGCCAATCTGCTTCTCGCGCGCGGCATGGCGCGCCAGAAGGAATTGGCCGTCCGCAGTTCGCTCGGTGCCGGACGCCGAACGATCTTCACTCAGCTCCTGACCGAGAGCTTGATTCTCGCCCTCGCCGGCGGCGCTCTAGGAGTGGGCATGGGCTACGCCATGTTGCAGGGCCTCATCGCCGCCATGCCCCGCAACACCCTGCCCACCGAAGCCGATCTGCGCCTCAATATTCCCATCCTTCTCTTCACCCTTATCGCCACCACTCTTGCAGGCCTGCTTGCTGGCTCCGCTCCTGCCTGGTACGCTTCGCGCGTCGACCCCGCCGAGACACTCAAGGAAGGCGGGCGCGCCGGAACCGGCGCGGGCCGGCACTTCCTCCGCCGCATTCTCGTCATCGGCGAATTTGCGCTGGCCCTCGCCCTGCTCGCCGGCGCGGGCCTCACCATTCACAGCTTCTGGAATCTTGCCCACGTCGATCTCGGCATCAAGACGGACCACGTCCTCACATTCTTCTTGCCCGTCCCGGAATCCCGCTCCAAAGATCCGCAGGTCATCTCCGCCTACTACCGCGATATCCTAGCGCACGTCTCCGCTGTTCCCGGCGTGCAACACGTCGCTGCAATGACCGGCCAACCGCCCTATGGCGCGGGCTTCGGCATGCCGTTTCAACTCGAAGGCGGACAAACCTACGCCGACCCGTCGCAGCGCCCCGGCACCGGCTTCGGCATGGTGACTCCCGACTACCTCAACACCTACGGCATTCAGCTCATCTCCGGTCGGAGCTTCACGGATCAGGACACAGCCGCCACCGTCAAAGTAGCCATGGTCAACCAGGACTTCGTGCACAAATACCTGAAGGACAAGGACCCGCTGAAACAGCGCGTCCTCGTGGAAGAGTTGGTCCCCGGCGTCACCAAGCTGGGCGGCTACTTGCCCTGGCAGATCGTCGGAACCTACCACAACGTGCACACCGCTGGTCAGCGCGACGAAAACCCGGAGATGCTGATCCCCTTCTACCAGATCCCCTGGCCCCAGGCAGGCTTCGGCGTACGCACGGCTGAGAATCCGTCCACCATGCTGAACAGCATCGCTGCCGCCGTCCACCAGGTCGACTCCAGCGTCGCCCTCGCCGAGCCCAAAACCCTGGATGACGTGGTCAACGAATCCATGTCCGACCAGCGCTTTACGCTCATCCTCTTCGCCAGTTTTGCCGTCGTCGCCTTATTCCTCGCCGCCATCGGTATCTTCGGCGTGATGTCGTTCTCCGTGGCCCAGCGCGCTCACGAGATCGCCCTGCGCATGGCGCTTGGCGCTACCCGCGACCGCGTCGTCGGGCTCGTCATTCGCGATGGCGTGCTTCTCGCGCTCATTGGTCTGGGCATTGGCCTGGTCGGCGCCTACTTTGTCGGCCGCGCCATGCAGAGCCTCCTCTTCGGCGTGAAGGCGCTTGACTTTGCCGCCTTTCTCTCCGTTTCCGTGGTCCTGCTGGCTGCCGCGATGCTGGCCTGCTTTATTCCCGCCCGGCGAGCCGCCTCCGTCTCCCCCATGCGGGTGCTGCGAACCGAATAGTCCCGGTCCGCATCGCCCGCAACTGGGCCTTGCCCCGAAGGCTCCGCTCCGCACTCCGGCTTGGTTCACTTCTTCTGGATCGGCCCAATCGATCCCTGGTTGTCGCCCAACTGCGGATCGACCCGGAAATCCCATACGGTATTGCTGATGTCCTGCGGCGACAGGATCTCCACCAGCGCATACTCCCCAATCGAGAGGGAACGTGCCGGCGTCAGCTTCAGCCAGTGCTTGCCCGGCATCGCCTCTACTTTGGTAGGGATCACATCCTCCTCCTGGGAGATGGATCCATCCCGGCCGATCTTCAGCGATCCAACCACCCGCACTGCCCGCCGCTCGTCCACCTTCACAATCGCAAAACCCGACTGCGCCGAGTGCGCACCGTGCTTGCGGTTCACCGCGTCCTTCGCGCTCCCGGTATCCACGGTCATCGCATGCGACAGCACGTGCTCCGCGTTATCCGTCAAATTCAGCGACAGGTAAATCTCCGGCTCGTTCACGTGCAGGTGAACCTTGGCATGCGCTCCCGGCAGCTCGATCGCCGCCCGCGCCCCGGCCAGCGGATTCAACGTGCTGAGACCGTGATGCGACTTCGCGTCCACCGCCAGGTCATTGGGCGGCAGCTCCACAAGCTCCGGCGTCCCCTCAAACGTGTCCAGCGCGAACACGCTGTCCTGATCCGGCAGCTCTAGTCCCTTGGCCACCTCCGGCATGCGCGCCGCCTCTTCGTCTCGCTCCGCGGCTTCTTCTTTGTCGATCGTCTCGGCCTCCTTCATGGCCTCCGACGGGTCCTCAGCTGCCGGCTGGGTGTGGTCCCGCGCCCACTTTCGGGTCGCCTCCCAGTCCACCAGCTCGTTGGGCATCTCCTCCCATTCCCCGCTGCGCTCCACGCTGATATAGCGCACCCGATCCCCCACAACCTCGTACTTGCGCACAATCTGGTAGGAACCGTCCTTCAGGATCAGGCGCTGATTCGCCTTCGGAGCCTCCGCCGTGGGTGGCTTTAAGGGCAGTTTTTTCGCATTAGGATTCTCCTGCGCAATTGCACCGGCGCTCACTGCCAGAAGGAACCCCAGTAAACTCGCTCCCCACATCCGACCCAATGACCATTCCCTCATCGCTAATCCCCGTCGAAGCCTCACATTTTAGACGACCAGCAGCCCCGCCCGTTGCTCAACTCCGTCCCTCGCTTCCCTTCCGTAACCGCTCTTCGCAACCAGACCATCCCTCGCTGCGTCCAACTCTGTGTATCCTTGAGGTGGAGCCCCCCTGATAAAGGTCAAGCCAGCTCGAAGAAGGTCTCTCTTTGCCACCCGCCGTTCCACCGCGGTGGTGACGATCCTTTGTCTTCTTTTGCTGGCCCTGCTCGCCTTCGTCCAGGTGGCGCATACCCACTCGTTTGAGACCGACGCCGATCACTGCCCCCTCTGCATCGTTCTCCATACCGTCATCCCGGCCGCCTCGGCTGCTGCCGTCATCCTCCTTATCCAGGTGGGTTCTCCCGCCGTGGTTCAGGACCAGCGGCCCCTCCTCCGCAACTGGATCTCCTACCTTTTCACCCGTCCTCCGCCCTGCGCTGCCTGAAACGCGTCGTCTCGTCTCCTGTTCGGCTTTCCCTTTGACTCCGCCCGGCTCCCAGTACGGCGGATCCTAAGCTCATCAAAGAAAGCCGAATTCGATTTGAGAGCGCGCACTCGCTCGGAAGCGGTCCCGCATCTGCGGACCGAGCCCCTTTCTCAGCCAGACTTCCCGGAGACGTACAGCATGTCAGCCCATCGCGGCGCAATTGACCGCATCCTATTCTGCTTCATCGCGGGACTCGTCCTACCCGCCATGGCCTTGGCCGCGGCCCAGAGCGGCAACGCCGGGGCCATCTTCGGCACCGTCGCCGATCCCACCGGAGCGGTCATCCCCGGAGCCACCGTCCACCTCAATAGCGCGGTGAGCGGTCTTGATCGCACCGCAATCACGGACGCTACCGGGCAGTTCTCCATCCCGAACATCCCCTTCCACACCTACCAGATCACCGCGACCGCTCCAGGTTTCAACCAGCTCAATCAGACCGTCGATGTCCGCTCCACCAGTGGCACCGAGCTCAAACTGGTCCTCCAGGTCTCAGTGGCGGCCTCCACCGTCACCGTTGAAGCCGGTACCGGCGACCTGGTCGAAAATGACCCCACCTTCCACACGGACGTGGATCGCGACCTCTTCGTGAAGGTCCCGCTCGAAAGCACCTCCGCCCTCAGCTCTCTCGTGACCGCCACGACTCCGGGGGTCTCAGGCGACTCCAACGGCATGGTTCACGGCCTCGGCGACCACGCCGAAAACTCCTTCTCCGTCGACGGCCAGTCCATCACCGACCAGCAGAGTAAGGTCTTTTCCAATCAGATTCCCTCCAACTCCATTCAGTCCCTGGAGGTCATCGCCGGCGCACCCCCCGCCGAGTACGGCGGAAAGACCAGCCTGGTTATCGTAGCCACCACCCGCTCCGGACAGGGGGTCACCACTCCGACCGGCAGCATCACGGGTTCCTACGGTTCCTTCGGCTCTTCCAGCGGCAGCGTCGACCTCTCGTACGGCGGCAAGAAATGGGGCAACTTCGTTGAAGTGGACGGCCTCAATACCGGCCGGTTCCTCGATCCCCCGGAGTTCTCCGTCTTCCACGACAAGGGCAACGAGCTCAATGCCTTTGATCGCGTCGACTTTACTCTCTCGTCGGCCGACTCCATGCACCTCGATTTCAACTACAGCCGCTCCTGGTTTCAGAACCCCAACACCTACGACAACCTCAACGTCCAGAACGTAGTCGCCGCGGGAACCAGCGCCGCCCCTTTGATCGCCTCCGTTGGCAATACAGACCAGCGCTCCCAGATCAGCACCTTCAACATCTCGCCCACCTACACCCACGTTCTCAACAACGAGTCCGTCTTCAATCTCACCAGCTACGTTCGCCGCGACGACTATCACTACTACCCCAGCGGCAATCCCCTCGCCGATCGTGGCCCTGAAAACCTGCAGACGTCCTCCATCGCCCAGTACCGCACCCTCACAAACGCAGGCGGCCAGGGCAATATCTCCTACGTGCACAAGATCCACACCATGAAGCTCGGCGCCGAGTATGACTCCACGTTCCTGCGCGAAAACGACAGCCTCGGGGTTGTCGACCCGGTCTATTTTCTAACGGCGCCCTGCGTTAATGCCACCGGTGCGCCCGTTGCCGGATACTCCGACCCGGCCCAATGCAGCGGCGCACTCGCTCCCAACCCAGGCTATCTCTCCATCCTGGCTCCTTACGACTTCACCAGGGGCGGCAGCTACTACCGCTATCGGGGTCAGGCCGACATAAAACTCCTCGGCCTCTTCGTCCAGGACCAGATCAAGGTGGGCAACTGGACGGCCAACCTTGGCATACGCGGCGACCTCTACAACGGCCTCACCATTGCACGCCAGGCAGAGCCCCGCCTCGGCTTGGGATATAGCGTCAAGCGCACCGGCACGGTCCTGGGGCTCTCCTACGCACGCTCTCTTGAGACGCCCTTCAACGAAAACCTGGTGCTCTCCAGCACCGGCTGTGGCAACAGCGTTCTTGCTCCCCTCCTCAACTGCACTCCCGGTGTCTCCACCGCCGAGGTTCCCGGCTATCGCAACGAGTTCCATGCGAATATCCAGCAGGGCGTGGGCAAGCACCTCGTCGTCAGCGGCGAATACATCTGGAAGTACACTCACAATGCCTTCGACTTCAGCGTGCTTGGCAATACACCCATCACCTTTCCCATCGACTGGCACAACTCCAAGATCCCCGGCCTCGCCCTCCATCTCGATGTCCCGGAGTACCACGGCTTCAGCGCCTACTCGGTCATGTCTTCCGTCGCTGCCCGTTTCTTCCCGCCCCAGGTCGCCGGCGCGGGCGCCACCATCGGACAGACCGGCCTGCCTTTCCGTATCGATCACGACGAGGCCTTCAACCAGACCACCCACCTCCAGTACACCTGGAAACACGGCCGCCTCCTCAACGGCGTGTGGGGTGGCCTCAATTGGCGTTACGACTCCGGCCAGGTGGCAGGATCCGCCCCTTGTTGGAATCCGCTGTCGCACGATCCCAACTCCGCCTGCGACACCACTTCCACCACCCTCAACGGTCAGCCCGCCGTCGATCTCAGCCGCCTCACCGCCGACGAGCAGTTCCAGGCAGGCCTGATCTGCAACGGGGTGCGCGCCACTCCCGGTCACCCGCTGCCCAGCGCCTGCCTGGCGTCTCAGTTCGGCTCCAGTCTCATTCGTATCTCCGCGCCGGGGTCCGGCGACAATGACCATAACCCCTCCCGCATCGATCCCCGCAACCTCTTTGATATGAACCTCGGCAAGAACAACATCTTCCATACCGACCACTACAAGACGGACCTGGACCTCACTGCGGTCAACGTCACCAACGACTACGCTCTCTATAACTTCCTCTCCACCTTCAGCGGAACGCACTACGTCACGCCTCGCTCCGTGACCGCCAAGGTCACCCTCAACTTCTGACCGCCACCCAGCGATCCGAAGTTCGTTCGAATCTCCTCCGGCAGGCCCGCGTCCGCCAAGCCCGTGCCCGTCAGCCAAAGCGGGCCTCCGTGTATAGTGCGGTATGAGCTACGCCGAGTTCGTGCCGCACCCCGGCCTGCGCGGATGGGTCAAATGCCTCTGGACCATCCACGAAGAACCAAGCGACGACATCCAGGAAATCTGGCCGGACGGCTGCATCGAACTTCTCTTCAGCCTCGGCAATCATCTCCGCATCCAATCCGACGGAACTGCCGTGCCCATCCCCAGCCCCGCTGTGCTCGGACTGCAAACCGGCATCATGCGCGTTCGCACCGCCGGAGAAGTGCGCCTGCTCGCCGCCCGCCTGCTCCCCGTCGGCGTGCCCGATTGGGACCCGGCAGAGCTCCAATCCCTTGATCGAAAGATCCAGCCGCTTCTTGCCTCACCCGATACGGAGTCCGCGCGATCTCTTCTCGAATCCTGGCTCCTCGAGCACCCTCTCGCCCTCGATGAACTCGCCGTTACCCTGCGCACCCTCGTGGAGAACTACGGCAACATCTCCGTAGCGGCCCTCGCCGGTCAACGCCGCCTCTCCGTCCGTCAGCTGCAGCGCGAGTTCCACGAGCGGCTGGGCATCTCCCCCAAAAATCTCTCCATCGTGCTGCGATTCGCCCGCAGCTGGTCCGTGCTCCTTCAAAACCCCGACATCTCCCTCGCGGACCTCGCCCTCGAACTGGGCTTCACCGACCAGGCTCACTTCACGCACGCCTTCGGGGCGCTCGGCGGAGAGTCTCCTCGGCGTTTCGCGCAAATCTTTGGCAAGACGTCGCGTTCTTACAAGAAGCGAAAATCCTCTTCCGCCTAATCTCACCCAAGAGGAGAATTCGCATGAGCCAAATCGGAAGCATCAACCTGATGGTCCGCGACATCGCGGCCGTCGAGCAGTTCTATACGGATGTGCTCGGCCTGGTCGTCGACCAGGACCGCACCAACCGCCCCTCGTTCGTTCTGCTGCGCGCCGGCAGCACCCTCCTCACCCTGCAGGACGCGAACAGCATGGGCCAGTTGCCCGAAGCAGGCAACGCCATCGAGATCGGCTTCGAGGTAAACGACGTCGAATCCGTCCGCCGCAAACTCGGCGACCGCGCCATCGTGCAGAGCATGGGGTGGGGCAATGCCATCGAGACCGCCGATCCGAACGGCACCCGCCTGAATATCTACCAGTGGGAAAAACCCGCGGATCGACGGGACTAACAGAAACCCTGCGCCGGTGCGATTAAGGTCGCCATGATCTTCATCCACCAGACGCAGCTCTCCCGGACCCACGCGCGTCCTCCGTTCGTGGGTCTTCCCGCCGACAATTGCCTCTGCCTCGCAAGAAGCGTGAACCCAGCCAACCGCATGCCTCGCAATCGCCGACATCGCCGGTCCGTTGAGCCCCCGATTCACACTCTGCGAAAATAGAACCGATGCTCTCGCTCCAAAATGCCGGCAAGCGCTTCGGCCCCAGGATCCTCTTCCTCGAAGCCAATTGGCTCATCCGCAGCAAGGAAAGAACCGCGCTCGTCGGCGCCAATGGAACCGGCAAATCCACCCTGATGAAAGTCCTCGCCGGTCTCGAATCCCTCGACTACGGCGACCTCCAGCAGACCAAAGGCATGAGCATCGGCTACCTCCCGCAGGAAGGCCTTCGCCTCACCGGCCGCACCATCTTCGAAGAGTGCCTGACCGTCTTCGACCAGATTCGCGACATGGAAAGCGAGATCGAGCGGCTCGGCGGGCAGATGGCCGAGCTCGATCACGCAACCCCCGAGTACGAGTCCACCGCCGCACGTTTCAGCCTCCTCCAGGAGCGCTTCCACGCGCTCGACGGCTACGCCCTCGATGCCCAGGTGGGCGCCGTCCTGACAGGTTTGGGGTTTAGCAAACAGGACTGGACCCGCCTCACCGACGAGTTCTCCGGCGGATGGCAGATGCGCATCGCTCTCGCCAAACTGCTCCTCGCCAAACCCAACCTGCTCCTGCTCGACGAGCCCACCAACCACCTCGATCTCGAGACCCGCAACTGGCTCGAGGACTACCTCAAGAGCTATCCCTTCGGCTACATCCTCATCTCCCACGATCGCTACTTCCTCGATGTCACCATCGATCGCACCGTTGAGATCTGGAACAAGCGCCTCAACATCTACCAGGGCAACTACACCAAGTACCTCTCGCAAAAAGACGAGCGCCGCACCCAGCTGGAATCCGCCTACCGCAACCAGCGCCTCCAGATCGAGCACCTCGAATCCTTCATCAACCGCTTCCGCTACCAGGCCACCAAGGCCAAGCAGGTCCAAAGCCGCATTAAGGAGCTCGAAAAGATCGAGCGCATCGAAATCCCCGAAGAAGAGCCGGTCATTCACTTCAAGTTTCCGCAGCCGCCGCCCTCCGGCCGCACCGTCGTCGAAGCCGACGGCCTCTCCAAGTCCTATGGCGAAAAGCAGGTTCTTCAGCACGTTCGTTTCACCATCGAGCGGGGCGACCGCGTTGCCCTCGTCGGCGTCAACGGTGCCGGCAAATCAACTCTCATCAAGCTCATGACTGGCGTCGAGTCCCCGACCACCGGCACCGTCAAGCTCGGCCACAACGTGGTCAGCGAGTACTTCGCCCAGGACCAGTACAAGGTCCTCGACGGCGAGGCCCGCATGCTCGATGACATCAGCCGCGCCGCCGTGAAGGTCCCCGAAAGCGAACTCCGCTCCCTCCTCGGCTGCTTCCTCTTCTCCGGCGACGACGTCTTCAAACCCCTCGGCGTGCTCTCCGGCGGCGAACGCAACCGCTATGCGCTGGCCCGCATCCTCGTCTCGCCCTCCAACTTCCTGCTGCTCGACGAACCCACCAACCACCTCGACATGCGCGCCAAAGACGTGCTGCTCGAAGCCCTCGCCAGCTTCAGCGGTACCGTCATCTTCGTCAGCCACGATCGCTACTTCATCGATCGCCTTGCCACCCGTGTGCTGGAGGTGGAGAATGGCTCCGTCCTCACCTACGAAGGCAACTACGAAGACTACCTGCGCAAGAAACTGGAAATGACCGCCGCGGCCGCACCGATCGAACCACCTTCCAAATCGGCGTCAACCCCGCCCGCGGAAACAAAGCTTCCGGCCCCCGCAATCAACGGCACGCACGGCAACTTGGAAGCCGAGCCACCCAAAGAGAAACCCAGGCGTCTGAATCCCATCAAGCAAAAGCAAATGGAAGACCGCTGCGCCTTCCTCGAAGAAGAGGTTCCCCGCGTCGAGGCCGCCCTCGCCACCACCGAGCAGCAACTCGGCGTTTACATCTCCGCGGCGGAGACCCAGCGCCTCACCACGCTCGCCGACGAGCTGCGCCTTCAGCTCGCCGCCCTGACCGCCGAGTGGGAAGAGCTGATGATGCAGCTCGAAGCCTAGTTCCCGATCACGCACTCCCGCCATTCAGGCCCTTGACACCGGACCGGGTAACAAGCGAACCTACGCTGCGCGCCCCTGCGAGGTCGAAGCCGGCAAGCTCCGCCGGGGCGCGCGGCCTGGTCTCAGGCCCTACAATCCAAAAATTCATCTGCGAGGTACGGCGCATGATCCGGGCATTCTTGGTGTGTCTCGTAGCGGCAGTCGTCTCGGTTCCAGCCTGGAGCCAGGACGACGCGGAAAATTGCAAAGACTCTTCCTTGATCACGCGCATGCCGGGCAGCACCATCCATAGCTGCGACAAAAAGGAGTACGACCAGAAAGACATCATCACGGGCGTCAACAAAGACAACGAAGATATCACCAAGCACGTTGAGGGACCGCTGGAATCCTGGGACTACGGTACGCGCGAGGGCGTCAGCGATATCCAGGTCTTCCGTAATATGGAGACGGCTCTCAAGACAGGCGGCTTCCAGATGGTCTTCGAGCGCTCGCCGGGCTACATCTCCGCGCGCAAAGGCAAGACCTGGATCATCATCGAGAACAGCGGCAGCTACTACTACCAGACCGTCGTGACCGAGCAGGAGATGAAGCAGGAGGTCACCGCCGATGCCTCCAGCCTCAAAGACGAGCTCGATAAATCCGGCCATGTCGCCGTCTACGGCATCCTCTTCGATACCGGAAAGGCAACCCTCCAACCCGCATCCGACGAGCCCTTGAACCAGGTCCTCAAGCTCCTGCAGGACGACGACTCCCTCAAGCTGACCATCGAGGGTCACACCGATAACGTCGGCGCCGCTGCCGCCAATCGCGCCCTCAGCGAGCGCCGCGCCCAGGCCGTGCGCGACTGGCTGGTCTCCAAAGGCGTCAGCGCGGATCGGCTCACCGCGAAGGGATATGGCGACACCAAGCCCGTGGCCGACAACACCACCGACGAGGGCCGCGCCAAAAATCGCCGCGTCGAGCTCGTCAAGCAATAACAGTGCCAGGGGAACAGATGAGCGGCAAAGAGAAGGTTCGCTGCAAGTGGGCCGGCAGCGATCCACTGATGCAGGCCTATCACGACCACGAATGGGGCGTGCTCCAGCGCGATAGCCGCGCATTGTGGGAGTTGCTGATGCTCGAAGGCTTCCAGGCCGGCCTCGCATGGATCACCGTCCTCCGCAAACGAGAAGCCTTCCGCAAGGCCTTCAAAGGCTTTGACCCAGCGAAGGTGGCGCGCTTCACCGAGGCCGACATTGCGCGCCTTCTCGCCGATCCTGGCATCATCCGCTCCCGTGCCAAGATCGAAGCCACCATCGCCGGCGCGCGCATCTTTCAGCAGATGCAGAAGTCCGGCGAAGACTTCTCCGCATGGCTGTGGAGCATGGTGGGGTCCAAACCCATCCAGGGCCACCGTGCCGTCGTCGCCCAAACGCCTCTGGCCGTCGAGATGTCAAATGCGCTCAAGAAGCGCGGCTTCAAGTTCGTCGGCCCGGTCATCGTCTACGCCTTTATGCAGGCCGCCGGCATGGTCAACGATCACGCGCCGGACTGCTTTCGGCGCAAAGCAGTGAAGAAGTGAAAAGGTGAAGCAGTGAAATGGATCGTCTGCATCTCATCTCCGCGGCAGTGTTCCTTTGCGGAACGGCTCGGCGACCAATTGCCACTCATCCTCATAGACCACGTAGCCGGGCTTGTCGGTTTTGATCTTCTTAACTGAAATGCCGTTCCGTTCGAGGATGCGGACCATCTCGAAGATCCAAGCGATGTGCGACGTTGCGCTGGTTTTGAACCAGCAGATGCCAAGCGTTTGCTTGCCTCGCCCGAAAGAAGTCGGCTTTTCGAGATATTGATCAAACCGCCAGCGGATCTCGCTTAATTCGTCGGCGTCCGAGCCGGTAATGGTTCCCTGCTCGAGAGCGCAAGACATCGCCTGAAAAATGCCCTGCCCGACATGGCTATCCTCATCCTTATAGTCCACAACAAAGCGCACGTATTCTCGCTTTTCCAGCGGATCGTGACGTTCGAGAATGAAGCGCTCGTCCTCGGTCTCAACGAATGCGAGACGTCCCGGAAGGCATGAGAGGATGGTGCCCAAGCCTCTTCCGACGATTCGATGCAGCCCGTCTTCGACCGTAATTTCCCGTTGATCGAGGGTTGGATCTTCAGAGATGGCGTAGACAACCGTGGGCGAATGGCGTCTCTGCAGTTCCCGGAGGATGATGAAGGTGGGAAGCTTCTCGCTGGGGATGGGCAGGCGGAATCGGGCATCGAAGTCGCGGAAGTGCGGCAGTTCGCGGATGAATTTACCGCGCAGGCGCGGGTTGGCGACGAACTCGCGGTAGCGCTCGCGCCTGGAGCGCTTCACAAACCGGGCGATCAGGGCTTGCTCGTGATGCACGGGACGAGTGTATCGACCGACGGACGAAGAGACAATCGAGACGGTGGCTTTGTGATGAAAGAAGCAAGAACAACTGCAGATCCTCACCCGACAGCGGCTCGTTTTCTGCTGCTCAGCATTCTGTTCTGCGCCGCGGCTCTGACGGCTCACGCGCAGGGCGATGTGCCGGAGTGGTGCCGGAAGTTACCCCGCGCCGAGTTTGCAAAGCTGGAGCGCGTGCCGACGAACGATGGTTGGTTTGAGGTGTACCGCGTCGCGCCCCAGACGTTTGCCATTTACGAGCCGCATCAGTCGGAGGAGACGATCGGCTATCTGATCCTTGGCAGCGAGCGGGCGCTCCTCTTCGACACGGGCATGGGAATCGGCGATCTGAAGGCCCTGATTGGCAAGGTGACCAGGCTGCCTGTCGTGGTCATGAACAGCCACACGCACGACGACCACGTGGGGAGCAACTGGCAGTTCGAAACCGTCTATGGCATGGACACAAGCTTCACCCGCGAGAGCGCAAAGGACTCGAAGGCCGATGCGCAGGCGGAGATTGCACCGGGCGAGGTCTGCGGCAAACTTCCGCCGGGCTTCGATCGCGCGGCGTATGCGACGCGGCCCTGGAAGATCGCCAGGTGGATGCACGACGGAGACCGCATCGATCTGGGCGGACGAGCGGTTGAGATTCTTGCGACGCCCGGGCACACGCCGGACGCGATCTGCCTGTTCGACCGCGCCAACGGTTTACTCTTTACCGGCGATACGTACTATCCCGGAACGCTGTGGATCTATCGGCCTGAGACCGACCTTGCGGCTTATGGCAAGTCCGTGCGGCTGTTGGCGGCTCTGCAGCCCGAGGTGAAGCTGGTGCTCGGGGCGCATAATGTGCCGGGGTCGCGCCCTGCGGTGTTGGGCGAGCTTGCTGCGGCATTCGAAAGGGTGCAGACACACCAGGTACAGCCCAAACCTGCGGGGCCGGGCAAGGCCACCTATGCGGTGGGGGACATTTCGTTTTTGATGAAGGCGCCGTGATGTACAACGACAGATAGGAACCCTACGTCCTTGAGACGCCCCTCATTTTCCATCGTGCATAATCAAAACAAGATGGCCCTACTTTGGAATCCTCAGAGCTGGTCGCAGCGCCTGGCCGAGCTTGAAGCGCAATCAGGCGAGTTGAAGGAGGCTCCCCTCCGGCGCGACGTGCGCTCCTTGGGCATCCTCCTCGGCGAGGTGCTGCGCGAGCAGGCCGGGGAAGACCTCTTCGAACACGTTGAAGCACTGCGGCAGGGAACGATACGCCGCCGCGACGCCGAACTGCGCGGCAACGAGGAAGAAGCGCGCCGTCACGCCGCAATCGCACTGGAGCTGGTGCATTCGCTTCCGGTGGAGCGGGCTCTCCTGCTCACCCGCGCCTTTGCGTTCTACTTCGAGCTCATCAACCTCGCCGAAACCAATCACCGCAAACGGCGCAGGCTCGCCCTGCAGTTGAGCGGAGACGCCGGCAACCAGCGTGGCTCGCTGGCCGGAACCCTCAAAGCCATGCGCCGCGTCGGCATCACCGCCGACGAAGCCATGCACTGGCTCGAGCGCGTCCTCATCGTCCCGGTATTTACCGCCCATCCCACTGAAGTCGCGCGGCGCTCCGTCATGTTCAAGCGGCGCCGCATCGGGGAGTTCCTCGAAGCCCTCGACCGCATCCCCCTCCCCGAGCAGGACCTCGCGCGGCTTGAGGAACTGATCCGCGCGGAAATCACCAGCCTCTGGCAGACCGACGAGGTCCGCTCCCATCGCCCCACCGTCTATGACGAGATCAAGATGGGGCTGGACTACTACGACGTCTCCATCTTCGCCACCCTGCCCGGCCTCTATCGCGAGATCGCCGAAGCCCTCCGCAATGCGTACGGCCTCGAACGGGAAGCCCTCGACCTGCCGCCCCTGCTGCGCTTCGGTTCCTGGATCGGCGGCGACCGCGACGGAAATCCCTTCGTCACCCCCGAAGTCACGCGCGACGCCATCCAACTCGCGCGCGGACACCTGCTGCTGTTTTACATGCAGCGGCTGGAGGAGATCATCGACCTGCTCACGACCAGCGCCCAGCAGATCGATGTGAGCAAGGAGCTCCTCGCGCGCCTTCAGGGCTATCTCGCCGAGTTGCGCACCCCGGAGTCGCAGGTCTTCGGCGAGCAATATCAGTACGAGTACTACCGGCGCTTCGTCATCTGCATCAAGGCCCGCGTGCAGCGCACCATGCAGACTGCCGAGCATGTACTCGCCGCTGGCAACGCCGTGCCCGTCATGCCCTACACCCTGGCCCAGGGACAGGAGCACCTCACGCAGGCCCTCCCCGCCTACTGCTCCGCCGATGAGTTTGTCGACGATCTCAACGTGCTCCGCGCCTCGCTCCAGGAGAATCGCGGCCTGCGCATCGCCCGCACCCTCGTCGATCCCCTGTTGTTGCAGGTGCGGACCTTCGGCCTTCATTTACACACGCTCGACGTTCGCCAGCATGCCAGGATCCACGCCCAGGCGCTCAAGGAGGCCGTCGCCGACACCGCCGCGCCGTCCTTGCCCGACTCCCTCTCCGGAGAAACAGAAAGCGTTCTCGAAACCTTCCGCGCCGTCAGCGAAGTCAAGCAGAGCTGCTCGCCTGAGGCCATCCGTCATTACGTGATCAGCGGGGCCGGTTCCGTGGAAGATGTATTGGCGGTGGTGCGCCTGGCGCGCCTGGGCGGCGTCAGGGTCGAAGGCGCCGGCCGCGACCCCGGCCTCATGCCCGTCCCCCTGTTTGAATCCATCGAAGACCTGCGCAACGCCCCCTCCGTCTGCCGGGACCTGTGGACCCGCGACGACTACAAGCGCCTCCTCGCCTCCTGGGGCAACTGGCAGGAGGTCATGCTCGGCTACTCCGACTCCAACAAAGACGGCGGCATGCTCACCAGTACCTGGGAGATCTTCCGTGCCCATCGCGACCTGCACGTCGTGGCGCGCGAGTGCGGCGTGAGGCTGCGGCTCTTTCACGGCCGCGGCGGGACCGTCGGCCGCGGCGGCGGCCCCACCCACCGCGCCATCTTCGCCCAACCCATGGACTCCTTCGAGGGCCAGCTTCGCATCACCGAACAGGGCGAGGTGCTCAACTTCAAGTACGCAGACGAAGTCCTCGCCGAACGCAACCTGGAACTGATGATCGCAGCCTGCCTCGATGCCCTCGCCCGCCCCAACGCCCGCGATCCCCACGGTCACTTCACCGGCATCCTCAAACCCGCGTGGGAGGCCGCCCTCGACGAGCTCTCCCAGATCTCCTTCGATCACTACCGCAGGCACATCCTCGAAAATCCCGACCTCGTCACCTACTTCGAGCAGTCCACCCCGGTCGGCGAACTGGAGCAGGCCAAGATCGGTTCGCGCCCCTCGCGCCGCAAGCAATCCACTCAGATCACCGATCTCCGCGCCATCCCCTGGGTCTTCGGCTGGACCCAGTCCCGCCTCCTGGTTCCCGCCTGGTTCGGCGTGGGCCACGCCCTCGGCAGGTACATGGAGAAGCCCGGCTCCCTCGAAGTGCTCAAGGACATGGCCAAGGAGTTCCCGCTCTTCATCGACCTTCTGCGCAACGTCGAAATGGCGCTGGGCAAGGCCGACCTCGGCACCGCGCGTCTCTACTCCACCCTCGTCGAAGACGAAGCCTTGCGCGAGCGCGTCTACACCATGCTCGAAGCCGAATTCCACCGCACCGTGCGCGGCCTCCTCGTGATCCTCGGCCAATCCGAGGTGCTCGAAGGCAATCAGGTTCTCGCCCGCTCCATCAAGCTGCGCAATCCCTACGTCGACCCCATGCACCTCATCCAGGTGGATATGCTGCGCCGCAAACGGGCCGGCGAAGATACCCCGGAAGTGAACCGCGCCATCGCCGCCACCATCAGCGGCATCGCGGCCGGCCTCCGCAACACCGGCTGATTCCAACCCGAGTCAGAGATACACCTCGTCGATGTAGCACCAGCGCCAATCTTCGCCTCGCTCCGCCGACTGAATCAGCGGATGCTGCGTGGAATGAAAATGCGCGCGCGCATGCCGGTTCTTCGAGCTGTCGCAGCAGCCCACATGTCCGCACTCCAGGCACATGCGCAGATGAACCCAGCTGTCGCCCGTCTTGAGACACTCTTCGCAACCCTTCGTGTTGGGCTTCACATTCTTCGCATGGTCTTTCACATGGGGACACTTCGCTGCCATCGTTTCCTCTCCTATACCACCAGGTACTGTTGCGCCAACGCGCGAAAAGCTCCGGTCTGCCCAGCAGCCCATTCCCGGTCGCGGCCTAATTCAGATGCCAAAAGCGCCGCGGCGGTTTCAGCCATTTCCATCGCCGCTGCGGCATTCAGAAACAAAGCCCGTGTCCTGCGCGCCAGCGCATCCTCCACCGTGCGCGCCATCTCCGCCCGCGCACCCCACACAATCTCCGCCCCAATCACCGGCAGCGAAGGATGCAGCCGCGCTCCCAGCGCGGGATTCTCTTTCGCCAATTCCAGAATCTGCGCAGCATCTGCCCCGTAGACCTGCAAATCGCCCAACCCGCCGGCGTCCTCTACGTATCCGTGAATGTGCAGGCTCTTCGTCGAACACGGCTCATCGCGCAGCTTCCCCAGCGTAATCGCGTGATCCACACAGTCCTCGGCCATGTGCCGATACGTTGTCCACTTGCCGCCCGTGATCGTCAGCAGCCCCGAGCGATCCACGTCGATCACATGATCGCGCGACAGCGCCGAGGTCTTGCCGTCGCCCTTCACCAGCGGCCGCAGCCCCACGTAAACGCTCAGCACGTCTTCGCGCTTCGGCGGACGGCTAAGATACCGCCCCGCAGTCTCCAGAATGAACTCGATCTCCTCCTCCAGCGGCCGCGGCTCCAGGCTGGGCGCATCCACCGGCGTATCCGTCGTGCCCGCCACCGCGTGCCCGTGCCACGGAATCACAAACAGCACCCGTCCATCCGTGGTGCGCGGCACCATCAGCGCCGTCTGGCTGCGCAGAAAACTCGAATCGAACACGAGGTGTATCCCCTGGCTCGTGACCACCAGCTGATCCGCGTTCGGATCCGCCATCCGCCGGATCGAATCCGTGAACACCCCCGTGGCATTCACCACGATCCGCGCCGGAATCGTAAACTCTTCCCCGCTCTCGCTATCGCGCGCGATCAGCCCGTTCACATAGCCTTCCTCATCGCGCAGCAGGCTCGTTGCCGGGCAGTAGTTCACCACCGTGGCCCCGTGTTCCGCCGCCGTCATCGCCAGGTGGATTAAAAGCCGCGCATCGTCGAACTGGCCATCGTAGTAAACCACCCCGCCCCGCAGCTCCTCCGGCTCCAGCGCCGGCAACCGCTCAAGCGTCTCCTCCCGCGAGAGCAAACGCGACGCCCCGAACCCGTACTTGCCCGCAAGCAGGTCATACAGCTTCAATCCAATCCCGTAAAACGGCGCCTCCCACCACGAATAGTTGGGAACCACAAACGCAAGGTCATGCACCAGGTGCGGCGCGTTCTGCCGCAGCAGACCCCGCTCCTTCAACGCCGACATCACCAGCGACACGTTCCCCTGCTCCAGATAACGCACCCCGCCGTGCACCAGCTTTGTCGAACGGCTGCTCGTGCCCTTGCCAAAATCGTGCGACTCCACCAGCACCACATCGAACCCGCGCGCCGCGGCATCCACCGCCACGCCCATTCCCGTCGCGCCGCCGCCAATCACAGCAATATCCCACGGCTGCCTTCGCTCGCGCAGATTGCGCAGCATGCTTTCCCGCTGCATCGTTCTTGCCTCTCTCAATCGTTCCAGCTTCTGGAGCGTTCTACCGCTCGATGCCAGCGCGCCCGCCGCGCCGCCGCTTCGCTTTTGTCCATCTTCGGCTCAAACCGGATATCGTCCTCGCGTTTCGCCCGCAGGTCCTCCGCGCTTCCCCAGAATCCCGTCGCCAGCCCCGCCAGGTACGCAGCGCCCAGCGCCGTCGTCTCCGTCACCCGCGGCCGCACCACCGGAACCCCCAGAATGTCTGCCTGAAACTGCATCAGCAGGTCGTTCACCGCCGCGCCCCCGTCCACCCGCAGCGCCCCCAGCGGCGAAGTCGTCTCGCTCTGCACCGCCTCCAGCACATCCGCCACTTGGAACGCGATGCTCTCCAGCGCCGCGCGCGCAATGTGCCCCGGCCGCGTGTCCCGGCGCAGCCCGATGAGCAGCCCGCCGGCATGCGGATCCCAGTGCGGCGCGCCCAGGCCCACAAACGCCGGCACAAACACCACACCGCCCGTGTCCGGCTCGGCCGCCGCCAGCGCCTCCACCTCGGCCGATGATCCAATCAGCCGCAGATTATCGCGCAGCCACTGCACCACCGCCCCGCCAATAAACACGCTGCCCTCCAGCGCGTATTCCAGGCGCCGCGCGGCGCTCGCCGCAATCGTCGTAATCAGCTTGTGCTTCGAACGCGCGAATCGCGTCCCGATATTCTGCAGCAAAAAACAGCCCGTCCCGTAGGTGTTCTTCGCCTCGCCGGGATTCCAGCAAAGCTGGCCGAACAGCGCCGCCTGCTGGTCGCCCGCAATTCCCGCAAGCGGCACGCCTCCCAGGCCCAGAGACGTGGTCACCTCGCCCACCCGCTCGCTCGACCACACCACATCCGGCAAAACACTCGCGGGAACCGCAAAGATCCGCAGCAGCTCGGGATCCCACTTGCCCTCAACTACGTTGAAGAGCAGCGTGCGCGAAGCGTTGGTCATGTCGGTCACGTGGCGATGACCGCTGGTCAGGTGCCAGATCAACCAGCTGTCCACCGTGCCAAACGCAAGCTCCCCCCGCTCGGCCCGTGCCCGCGCTCCATCCACATGATCCAGAATCCAGCGCAGCTTGGTCGCGGAAAAATAGGGATCGATCACCAGGCCGGTCCGGCTGCTGATCTCCTCTCCCGCGCCGCTCTTCTCCAGTTCGCCGCAGAACCCTGCCGTGCGCCGGTCCTGCCACACGATCGCCGGGTGTATCGGCTTGCCGTCGGAGCGGTCCCACACAATCACCGTCTCGCGCTGATTCGTGATGCCGATCGCCGCAAGATCCCGAGGACGCGCTCCCACCTTGCCCAGAGCCTCCACCGCGCAGGCCATCTGGCTGGTGAGTATCTCCATGGGGTCGTGCTCCACCCATCCCTGCTGCGGATAAAACTGGGTGAACTCCTTCTGCGCTACAGCGGCAATGGCGCCCTCCTGGTTGAAAAGGATGGCGCGCGAACTGGTGGTGCCCTGGTCCAGCGCAAGCACGTAACTCATGTCTTCCCCGCTTTCGGCCTTCAGTCAAACACGCCGGACCGCATCCCATCAACCTTCGCCATTCTGCCCGCCGCGATAGAAAAAATTCCCATACGTCACATCCTCTCTATGAATTCCAGGGCCCCAAGCATCACCTGGACCCTTTTTTGCGTCACATCCAGCAGTCCGAAAGCCGTCCGCATCGATCTCCCGCGCATCCGGTTCTTGCGACCCCTGTTACTACGCCTATGACTCCACGAAAATCCATCGACATCGCTGCCGCTGCGAACAAGCTGCTTGGTTTCAAGTCTCTTCGCCCCGGCCAGCGCGAGGCCATCCAGTCCCTCCTCGAGGGCCGCGACACTCTTCTGGTTCAGCCCACAGGCTCCGGCAAGTCCGCTGTCTACCAGATCGCCGGCGCTCTCCTGCAGGGCCCCACTGTGATCGTCTCCCCGCTGATCGCGCTGCAGAAAGACCAGGCGGATTCGATCCAGGCCAGCAGTCTCGAGCCCACCGTGGTCCTGAATTCGACGCTCACGGCGGAGGAGCATCGCAGGACCCTCGAAGAGATCGAGAACGGCAGCGTGGAGTACATCTTCCTCGCGCCGGAACAGTTGCGGAAGCCTGACACCGTCGAGCGCCTGAAGGCCGCCAACGTCTCGCTCTTCGCGGTCGATGAGGCCCACTGCATTAGCCAGTGGGGGCATGACTTCCGGCCTGACTACCTCGCCCTCAACCACATCATCGAGGCCCTCGATCATCCCCCCGTGCTGGCTATGACCGCCACCGCGTCCAAAGAGGTTCGCGAAGAGATCATCGCTCGTCTCGGAATGAATACGCCTCGCGTCTTTGTGCATGGATTCGATCGTCCCAACATCTCCCTGCGTGTGGACCTCTTCTCCTCCAAGGACGAGAAGTACCAGGCCCTGTTGCGCCGCGTCGAGTTCGCAGATAAGCCGGGCATCGTCTACGTCGCAACCCACAAGAATGCCGAGACCATCGCCGCCGACCTGCAGGCTATCAACGTTCCCGCCGTCTTCTATCACGGCGGCCTCAAGGCCCGGGAACGCGAAGAGATTCAGAATCGCTTCATGAACGGCGACGTCCCCGTCATCGTCGCCACCAACGCCTTCGGCATGGGTGTCGACAAGCCGGATATTCGCTTCGTCTACCACGCCGACGTCAGCGACTCCGTCGACGCCTACTATCAGGAGATCGGCCGCGCCGGCCGCGATGGCGAGCCCGCCGAAGCCGTGCTCTTCTACCGTCCCCAGGACATCTCCTCCCAAAGCTTCAAGACTGGAACCGCCCACGTCGACGCCGAAGCCCTGGAGGCCGTCTACAACGCCCTCGTCGACCAGAAGGGCCCCATAACCCGCGAAGAGCTCTGTCAGGCCAGCAAGTTCAGCGCCCGCAAGCTCGTCGGGCTCATCCACAAACTGGAAGAGACGGGCGCCATGGCCACCCTCGAAGACGGAATGCTCCAGGCCACGAGCACTCGCCCGCTCTCCGAAGTCATTGAAGGCGCCGAGCAGCACCAGAAGCTTCAGAAAGAACTCCGTAAAACTCGCCTTCAACAAATGCAGCAATATGCCGAATGGCGTAGCTGCCGCCGCGAGCGTCTCTTGCGCTACTTCGGCGATGAGCTCGCGGGCCCCTGCGGCAACTGCGACCGCTGCGAAGAACGCGGCGTCCTCGCCAAGGTCGCTTGAGGCCGAACACCTCAACAACCCCACGCAAAACAAAGAGGGCGGCCGCGGCCGCCCTCTTTGGCGTTTCCCTCCCTCAGGCCAGCTCGACCTCGATCTGCTTCGACCCCGCATCCAGCGCGATAATCTTGAAGCTGCGAATCTGCCCCGCCTGCAGCGGTTCGGGTTTCGCGTTCGGCGCCGGCGCCGCACCCTTCCAGCGCGCCTGCAGCATCGTCGACAGCGACGATAGATCCGCCTTGCCCTGCGTCGCCTGGACCGCTTCGCTCGGAGAACCGGCTCCCGCCCGGCAGGTCGCGCGAATTCCCTCCCCCAGCTCCACCACCGCCGGCGATACCTCCACCACCCGCCCCGACACCTTGTCGCCTATCTTGTGCTCCGCCACATACTCGTCGATGCTCGTCGGGATTAGCTGCTTCATGCTGAGCTTGATCTGCCGCTTCGCCGTGTCCAGCGCCAGCACCTGCGCCTGCACCACCTGCCCCACGTGAAGCTCGTCAGAGGGATGATGCAGCCGCCGGTCGGCCACAATCTCGCTGATGTGCACCATGCCCTCCACGCCCTCCGCAATCTGCACGAAGGCCCCGAAGGCCATGATCTTCGTGACCGGGCCCTGCACCTGCGAACCCGCCGGAAACTTCTGTGCCACCTCCGACCACGGATCCGTCAGTGTCTGCTTCAACCCCAGCGAGATCCGTCGCTCCTCCGGCTTGATCCCCAGAATGACCGCATCCACGCGCTCCCCGGCCTTGAGCATGTCGGAAGCAACCCGCACCTTCTTGCCCCACGACATCTCGGAGACGTGAATCAGTCCCTCGATGCCCGGTTCAAGCTCCACGAATGCGCCGAACTCCGCCACCCGCGTCACCGGGCCGCTGATGCGCTGGCCCGCCTGGTAGCGCTCCGCCGCCGTCTCCCAGGGCTCCGGCTGAAGCTGCTTGAGCCCCAGTGAAATCTTCCGCGTCTCGGGATCGATCTTCAGAATCTTCACGTCCAGCTTCTGCCCGACGCTCAGCACGTCCTCCGGCTTGCCAATACGCGTCCACGCGATATCGCTCACGTGCAGGAGTCCATCCAGTCCGCCCAGATCGAGAAACGCCCCATACGGCATCAGGCTGCGCACCGTCCCCGCCACCACGTCGCCCGCCTTGAGCGACCGGTACCGCCCCTCGGCCTCGACCTGCGCCTGCTCCTCCAGCACCACGCGCCGGTCCACCACCACATCCTCTTCCGTCGTGTCGAGCTTGGTGATCCGGCAGGTGATCTGCTGCCCCACCAGCGCCTCCAGCTCCGCCGCATCCCTCGTCCCGCTGCGGCTCGCCGGCATGAACGCTCGCACTCCCACATCGACACTGGCGCCGCCCTTCACCACCGCCGTAACCGTTCCCACCACGGCCAGCTTCTCCGCAAACGCCGCCTCCAGAGCCGTCCAGTCCGTGGGCTGTGCCACCTTGAACCGCGAGAGCTGGTAGTAGCCCTCCTCATTGCGTCCCGTGATCGAAACCGGATATCTCTGCCCCGGCTCAACCTTCGCCGCATTGTTGTCGAAGGCGCTGCGCGGCAACACTCCCTCGATCTTGTAGCCCACGTCCAGAAACACCTGGTCGGCGCTCAGCGAGATCACCGTCGCCTCAATCTGCGCGGGCCCGCCCTCCTGCCGCGCCGTTTTCTTGTGCGACTTCTCGTACTGCGCCAGCGCATCCGCAAAGCTCTCCCCTGCCTCTGCGGGCGCTGCCGGCTCGGCGGCCACGGCCATCGCCGGAGGCGTCGGATCAAGGCCGGCAACCAGCCCCGCGGCCGGAAACGTACCCGAGGCGGTCTCCGCCTCAGGCGCGGTCACAGCAGAGCTCTCCGCTGGAGTGGAAGGGGTTTCAGCTGTTTCAGGATGTGCTTGGGATTCCGGAGTCGTATCTTCAGTCATGGCGGCTACCACACTATTGTTTCACGGCCCCGCCATCCGTTTCTTTCCTCCCTGCCGCTTCGGGAAACTCCGTCACCCGCGGCGTCGTCCGCGGATTCGGCTTGGCCGCCTCCCCCGTCTCGTTGACCACATGCGTGATCTCCCCCTTCTCGTCCAGCGCAATCGTCATCGCATGATGCATCCGAACCCCCGGCTTCACCGGCACCTCGATCGCATGCGACAAAACCACGTTCGGCTTGCGAAAGACGCTGTACACCCCCAGCCCCCATGCCTCGTGGTTCTTCACCCCGTCCGCCACCTTGTAGGACGCCCACCCGTTCACGCCTGGCGCGCTCGTAAAGCTCGCCTGGTCCGGAGGATCGTACGGGATCTCCGACTGGTAAAAATACGTGCGCCCGCCCTCGCCCTTCCACACCACCTGGAACTGCTGATGGTGCTCCACAAACAATCCGTACGCCGTCACCCGGTCCCCGTTCACCACCAGCCCGTTCGCGCTCAGATTCTCATCCCATCCCACTCCCTTGCCGTGATCCGCCCGCCAGATCCAAGTGTGATCGATGATCGTGTCATCCGCATCCACCCGCAGATTCACCTCCGCGCGCCCCACCCCGGCTCCGCCTACGCGGAAAAACACATCATGCAGCGAGATCGGATTCCGCGCATGATTGGCGTGGCTCCCCTCCGTCCCCACCTCCAGCAGCACCGGCGACTTCGACTCTCCCGCATCCACCAGCAGCCCGCAAAGAATGATCCCCTCGGCATCCGACCCAAGCATCGCCGCCGTCCCGTTCACCGGCTTCGTCGTGGCAAACCCCAGCCCCATCACCACAGTGTTCGCCCGTGTCACCCGAATCGGCTCGGTCAGCGCGTAGATCCCCGGCGTGATCAGCAAATGCTTCCCCGCCGCCAGCTGCGCATTGATTGTCGCCGCCGTGTCCCCCGGTCGTGCGATGTAAAACCGCTCCAGCGGAATCGTTCGTCCCGGCGTCCTTCCTCCGTGCCACGTCACCCCGCTGCTGTTGGCCCGCAGCTCCGGCACCACCACCTCCCAGCGCCCCTTCCCGTCAACCTCCAGGAACGGCTTCTCCCGCACCACCGGCGTCGCCGCCACCTTCGTAAATGGCGGCTTGGGCCACTCGCCCGCTGGCGGATGATCCACCCCCACGAACACCATGTTCCAGTTCGACCCCGTCCACTGCCGCCACTCCGCATTCCGCGAGAGCCACTGCTGCTGCGACCCCGAGTCCACCGTGCCGTCAATCACCGAATCCGAGATCCACCCTCCGCTCGCCCAGCCGTGATCCTGGTGCAGCACCAGGTCCCCCCGGATATGCATCCTCCGGAACGGCACCGCCTGCGACACCGCCCACTGCATCCGCCCGCCCTCCGGCGTCACCGAAAAACCCTCCACCCCGCGCCAGAACGTGCACGTCGCATTGTTCCGCGGCAGGCTCGCATCGGAGTGCACATTCCCCGTGATGTGAACCGCATCCGGCGTCGCCCCCAGCCCGATCACCTCCGTGTAAAACCCCACTGGAATATTCACGTGATACTCGCCCGGCAGAAACAGAATCGCGTTTCGCGCTGCGCCAAACTCGCTGTGCTCCTGCACCGCGTAGATCGCGTCAATCTTCTGCTGCACCGCCGCCGGCGCATCCTTCGGGCTGAACACCACCACGTCAGGCCCCAGGTCCGGAACGCTCCCCTGCGCCATCGCCGCACCCGCCAACCCCGCCACAACCCCGCTCAAGAAAACACACCGCGCACACGCCCCCACAAACCGGCTCTTCATTCCACCCTTCACCTTTCCCCTGCCCGCAACGCTGCCCATACTAACCGCGTCCGCCATCACCGACAAAACAACAGCCTCCGCCAGCAAACTAAAATCAGGAGAGCAACTCCGGACCGCCCCACCATGCCCGTAAGCGACAACCCGAGCGAACCCCTCAGCCCGCCCCTCGCCTCTCTCCGCGACAACCTCGAGTCCATCCAAACCGCCATCCACGAGGCCTGCCGCCGCGCCCGCCGCCCGCGCCACGAGATCGAGCTGATGGCCGTCTCCAAAACCTACCCCGCCTCCACCCTCCTGGAAGCCGCCTCCCTTGGCCTCACCCTCTTCGGCGAAAACCGCGTCCAGGAGTTCGCTGCCAAAGCGCCCGACCTCGCCGCGCTCCGCACTTCACCCACCGCCGCCCGCGTCCACCTCATCGGCCATCTCCAGTCCAACAAGGCCGCCCGCGCCGCCGAGCTCTTCGACGCCATCGACTCGCTCGACTCCCTCCGCCTCGCCGAACGCCTCAACGAAGCCGCCGCCCGCCTCCACAAGCACCTACCCGTGCTCCTCGAAATCAAGCTCAGCACCGAAGGCACCAAGACCGGCCTCGATCCCGACGCTCCCGACACCGCCGCCCTGCTCGAGCGCCTTCCCGATCTCTCCCACCTCCACCTGCAGGGCCTCATGACCATCGCCCCCTGGGGCGTTCCCGACGACCAGACCCGCGCCTGCTTCGGAGCCCTGCGCCGCATCCGCGACACCTGGGCCGCCGCCCACCCGCGCCTCGACTTCCACGTGCTCTCCATGGGCATGAGCGGCGACTTCCCCATCGCCATCGAACAAGGCGCCACGCGCATCCGCATCGGCACCGCCCTCTTCGGCAAACGCAAGCCCTACACCGGCCCGCAATGAAAAGCCCAGAGCGGGAACCCCTTCCCTTCCTGCGCCAGACCGCCGAAGGCGTTACCCTCGCCGTCCGCGCCCAGCCCGGCGCCAAGAAGACCTCCGTCCTCGGCATCTACGGCGAAGGCGCCTCCGCCCAGCTCAAGATCGCCGTCCAGGCGCCCCCCATCGAAGGCCGCGCCAACGAAGCACTGATCGCCTTCCTCGCGGATGCGTTCTCCCTTCCGCGCCGTGACGTCACCCTCGTCGCGGGCGAGACCCATCGCAGCAAAGTGTTTCTCCTTCGCGGACTCACCCTGCCGCAGGCGGAACAAACCGTCGCCAGACAAAAGTAACTCTGGCAAACTCGCTGTTCTCACCTATACTTGCCTCCGTCACCAACAGGAGCAAAGATGTCCAATCGCTTCCCCGCCGCTGGGGTATTCCCAACCTGCGCCTTTGTTTTCGCTTTGCTGGTCCCGGCCGCCCCTGCGCAGCAGGTGAGAGATCCCATCCTTGAGGGCTACGTCACCTCGCTCAATCTCCCTCAGAGCTTCGCGGTAAACGGACAACGAGTGGATCTACAACCCGGAGCAACTTATGGCTTGCAGAAGGACCGGCGCACGACCTCCGAAAGCCCGCTGAAAGATGCATTGCAGGTCGGCGCGTACGTCTTTGTGCGGGGCTCCCTTGATGGCAAGACAAAGGTCGTACGCGGCCAAACAATACTCTTCCGCGATGATTGGGATCGCAAGCTCTCCGGCGTTGGTGTCATCACGAAGATGATCTCCGGCGGTCCCGAACCACTTTTCAGCGCCGATGGCTATACCATACGGATCACGCCGGCGACTGATCTGACATTTCACGGTGAGATCAACACTATTGCCGACGTCGGAGTGAATACATGGCTCCAGTACGAAGGAAAGCGCGACAGGCAGGGCGTCCTGGTTGCAACCAAAGCCAAGTTCATGCGGGTCGCGTCGAAGCCCGCGAAGGTGCTCAAAGGCCCATTGGAGTATGAGATGGAACTCCAACCGCCGGACTTCTTGTCGCACAAGCAAGGACGCGTGAAGATGGCTGCCATCGGCGGCTGGCATAGCATCCCCGCGGATAAGGAACTACAGGCGCGCGTGCAGCGGGTGGGGATGAGGGTCGTGCCCGCATTTCAGAAACAGATGACTGAAGATGACCCGGCCAGGATACATTTCCAGTTTTGGGCAGTGGACGACGAACAACTCCACGAGGAATTTTGCTCGCTTACCGGTGGTTTGATTCTCGTGTCGCGCCAGTCCTTGGAACGTCTCGCGAACGATGATCAACTGGCTGCCGTTCTCGCCGATGGCGTAGCCTTCGTCATCCAGAGGCAGGGCATCTCCCGCCTGGTGGCTTCGCGAGTGGCATTGGGCGAAGAGGCCGCTAGTCTGGCGCTCATGTCGTTTGCTCCCGCAACTGCGCTGTTCTTTGCGATGGATAGCAACCTGCCCAATAAGCAATACGTGCAGCAGCAGGAGGAACAACGAGCGCGACTGGCTCTGAGCCTCATGGCCGACGCCGGATACGACCCGAAACAGGCACCGGAAGCCTGGCGTCTGGTTGCCCCCAAACACCTGCCGCGCAACCTCGACTCCCTCAAGTACCCGGATCGCAGCGGCTACCAGCTCGGTATTCTCAACCTGCAATATCGGCAGCAAAACAGTACAGCGATCTCTCCCCGGCCCTAGATCAGCATGCACGCGCGGCCGCCGCCAGCACCTCTTCCGGCTCCGGCCGCACCCGAAAGTCCGCGTGGGCCTCGGCAAACAACACGCGCCCATCTTTCCCGATCACATACGTCGCCGGCAGCGGAAGACGCCACGAGTCGTCCCCATTCACAAACGGAATGTTGACCAGGATGGAGCGGTAGTAGCTCTGCAGGGACTCGGGGACCTTCCAAGCCAGCCCGAACTGCTCCGCCACCTTGTTACCCTCGTCCCACAGCAGCGGAAAGGGCAGCCCGTGCTGCCCGGCCATGAAGTCGCTCTGCCGTCCGATCTGCGGACCCACCGCCACCAGCAGCGCTCCCATCGCGCGCACCCGCCCGTACAGATCGCGCCACGTCTCCAGCTCCGTCACGCAATACGAGCACCAGCGCCCGCGAAAGAACGTCACAATCAGTGGCCCCATCGCCAGCAGATCGGCCGAGCGCAGCATCCTCCCATTCGCATCCTTCAGCGCAAACTCCGGCGCCTGCGCTCCCACCGGCAAAATCCGCTCCTCGATCCCCGTGGCGAACAGCTCCTCAATCGCCCGCTCCCCAATCGCCAGCCGCTCCGGCTGCACCAGGTGCCGCGTATTCGCCGTAATCTCGTCGAGTTGATCCTGAAGGCTAGGCATCTTGGTCGCGCGGAACAAATTCATCAAAGTCGTACTCGCGATTTCTGGTTTCGATTCGGAGTATTACACCATACCGAATCTCGAACTGAGTCTTCCAGCGTTGAACGTTGGCCTGGTGCTTGGGATGAATTCCCTGGGCCGTGACGATCAGCGCTCCCCATCGTCGGCCGCACAGCGCGTGACGTATCCAGATCGGGAATGTTGCCTGAATCTGCTTGATCGCGCGCGCCGTGTCACTGCCCTTCAACTCAGCAATCACATCCACCATCTCAGGTTTAGAAACGACGAAATCGGCCCGCATGCCTTCGGTGATGAGCCCACCATCCACGCGAATCCTACGGATGATGCCCCTTTCTGGATTCCGAAAACACGCCGATCGGCCTTTCTCCTCGATGCGAACGAGGGAGACAGTCGATTCCTCAACGTAAGGATGGGTCCCGCCGGCCTCAATGGCCATATTCGATATCCAGCAGCTCTTCAAATTCGGACCCTATTTGATCGGACACATTGTCCAACACATCCCCATTGATCAATCCCGTCTCAGCGTCCATCATCGGATGAAGTTTTCCATCCACACCGTTGAATGCGTACGCGAGCAATTCGCCCTCATCCATCCAGCACTCTTGCGGAACGATTTTCTTAATTTCTTCGATCCGATCCGGACGCGCTTTCGCCGCCATTCCTGCGCTGAGCAATTCATTAAATGCGGTTAGCAGATAAGGACTATGAGTCGTAATGACAATCCGGACGCGCAGGTCCTTCCTGTTCACGAGCTGCGCGAGATAACGTACAACATGCTGCTGGGTGTCGGGGAACACATGGGCTTCGGGTTCTTCGATGAAGAAGTCGTCGAAAGATAGTGCTTCGGGCAGTCCTCGACCAAGTAGAAGCTTGGAAGAGGCGACAGACGAAGGACGCTGGAGTTCATACATTTCCAAGACGGAGAGCAATGGCAGCAGTTCCTTGCTTCCTGACGAAAGTTGATTCAGAGGCAACTCTCTTCCGTCATTGAACGCAAACATCCAGCCGTCCGCTCCTCGGACGAAGTCGCCTTGGAGGAGGCTCTTCGTACGTGGCCTGGATATTTCGGGTAGGCGGCTGGCTTCGAATAATGGAGCAAAGGCCTTTACCAGGGGGTCTGGATCACTCGCCATTGAGCTATATCCCTTGCTCGTATCAACAAAGTAGGTTCTCTCTGAGGGAATATAAGTGGCCCTGTCCCAGACTCCCGTTCCCGCTAATCCCCGAAACCTGTACGAAGAATCGATAGGGTCTGGGTATTGCGAGGTTGAAATCTCTCGGTAGATCTGAGTGAACTCTCCACCGAACGATACGGAGAATGGCTCATCAGAGGTTGAATTACGGTGAAGTTTCACACCGAATCCATTTGACACCCAGGTGATAGTCCAGGTCTCACTACCCCACCCACTGCGTGGAAACCTCGCCTCGAAGTCTCGTTTCAACGCATCTTCGAAAACCTGCAATCCCAGGCGTTGTTTCGCCCAGTCCTCGGCCTTGAACAAGATTTCGCGACCAAGGAAGTACGCCAGCTTGCACAACAGACTCTTCCCACTCGCCTGCGGTCCAATCAGAACCGTGATCTTCCCAAACTCCAGCTCAGCCTCTTTAATCACCGAGAAGTTCTTGACGGTCAGCTTGCGCACCGGACGTTGCTCTTTCCTGTCCTCCGCCATTCGCTCCTCCTGACTCGCCCTATCGCCCGAACTTCTGCTTGATCCCCAGGCCGCTCAGCCCCCCGCGCATCATCTGCTTCGCCAGGCCGCCCTTGCCCATCGACTTGAACATCTTGCTCATCTGCGCGTACTGCCGCAGCAGCTGGTTCACGTCCTGCACCGTCGTCCCCGACCCCGCCGCGATCCGCTTGCGCCGCGAGCCGGAGATGATCTCGTGGTTGCGCCGCTCCTTCGGCGTCATCGAGTTGATGATCGCCTCCAACCGCACAAACTGCTTCTCGTCCACGCTCTGCGCCGCCTGCTGCATCCCCGCAAACGGCCCCACGCTGGGCAGCATCTTCAAAATGCTCTCCATCGAGCCCAGCTTCTTGATCTGCTTCAACTGGTCGCGAAAATCCTCCAGCGTGAATCCGTCGCCCAGCAGCGCCTTCTTGGCGAACTCCTCGGACTTCCTGCGGTCGAGCGTCGCCTCCGCCTTCTCCACCAGCGACAGGATGTCGCCCATGCCCAGGATGCGCCCCACGATCCGGTCGGGATGAAACGGCTCAAACGCGTCCGGCTTCTCGCCCGTGCCGATGAACTTGATCGGTTGGCCCGTCACATGGCGGATCGACAGCGCCGCGCCGCCGCGCGCATCGCCGTCCATCTTGGTCAGCACCACCCCCGTCAGCCCCAGCCGCTTGTGAAAGTCCTGCGCCGAGTTCACCGCGTCCTGGCCGGTCATGGCGTCCGCCACAAACAGGATCTCCTGCGGGTTGAGCAGCTTCTTCAGCCGCTCCATCTCCGTCATCAACTCCTCGTCCACGTGCAGGCGGCCGGCCGTATCCACAATCAGCGTGTCGAAGCCGAAGTTGCGCGCCTCGCGCCGCGCCTCCGTCGCCAGCCGCTCCACCAGCGCCGATCCCGGCGCCTCGCCCTTGGTGTCGCCCTCGTAGATCTTGGCGTCGATCGACTTCGCCACCACCTTCAACTGCTCGCGCGCCGCCGGGCGGTACACGTCGACTGACACCAGGATGGGCCGGTGGCCCCCCTTCTTCAGCCATGCCGCCAGCTTGCCCGTGGTCGTCGTCTTGCCCGAGCCCTGCAGCCCCGCCATCAGGATCACCGTGGGCGGCTGCGGCGCAAACTTGAACCGCGCCGTGTCCTTGCCCAGCAGCGCCACCAGCTCGTCGCGCACCACCTTGATCACCTGCTCGCTGGGCGACAGCGCCGTCAGCACCTCGGTGCCTACCGCCTTCTCCCGGATGTGGTCGATCAACTCCCGCACCACGTTCAGGTTGACGTCCGCTTCCAGCAGCGCCACCCGGATCTCCCGCAGCGCCTCCTGGATGTTCTCTTCGGTCAGCGTGCCCTGCCCGCGCAGATTCTTGAAGGCCCGCTGCAGCTTTTCTGTAAGGTTCTCAAACATAGGTCTTCCCCAAGTCTATCGCGGAGCCGCACAGCGCCGAGTCTTCCGGCCCTGGACTACAATCGAATGGTTATGGCGACCGTAACTCTCCCTACCTCCATCACGCTCCGCACCCCCCAGGGGGACTTCCGCAACGAGCCCTTCACCGACTTCAAGTCTCATGAGAACTCCCGGGCCATGCGCCAGGCGCTGGAGAAGGTCGCCGGCCAGCTCGGCCGCGAGTACGACCTGGTGATCGGCGGAGACCGCTTCAAGACCGGGGAGAAGATTCGTTCGCTCAATCCCGCCCGTCCAGCCCAGGTCGTCGGCGTCCATCAGAAGGCCGGCGCCGAACACGTCGCCCAGGTCATGGCCGCCGCCCTCGAGGCCTACGAGCTCTGGAGCCGCACCACCGTCGAGCAGCGCACCTCCCTGCTCCTCGGCGCCGCCGACCTCATCCGCCAGCGCCACTTCGAGTTCTGCGCCTGGCTGGTGTACGAGGTGGGCAAAAACTGGGCCGAGGCCGACGCCGACGTGGGCGAGACCATCGACTTCCTGGAGTTCTACGCCCGCGAGGCGCTGCGCCTCTCCCGCGCCACCACCCCCATCCAGTACCCCGGGGAGCGCAACGAGCTGCTCTATATTCCGCTGGGCGTGGGCGCCGTGATCCCCCCGTGGAACTTCCCCTTCGCCATCATGGCGGGCATGACCGCCGGCTCCATCGTGACCGGCAACACCGTGATTCTGAAGCCCTCCAGCGACTCGCCCACCATCGCCGCCAAGTTCTTCGAGGTCCTGGAAGAGGTGGGAATGCCCGGCGGCGTGGTCAACTTCTGCCCCGGCTCCGGCGCCACCTTCGGCAACGCCATCGTGGAGCACCCCAAGACCCGCTTCATCGCCTTCACCGGCTCCAAGGCCGTCGGTCTCGACATCCACGAGCGCGCCGCCCGCAACCAGCCCGGCCAGATCTGGATCAAGCGCACCATCCTGGAGATGGGCGGCAAGGACTCGATCGTGGTCTGCGCCGACTCCGACCTCGACGCCGCCGTGGACGGGGTCGTCGCCTCGGCCTTCGGCTTCAGCGGCCAGAAATGCTCCGCCTGCTCCCGCGCCATCATCGAGGAGCCCATCTACGACATGTTCGTGGAACGCGTGCGGGAGAAGGTCGCCCAGTGGACCGTCGGCGATCCGGCCGAGAACCCCAGCATGGGGCCGGTCATCAACAAGGCGGCGCTGGACTCGATGCTGCAGTACATCGAGACGGGCAAGCGCGAGGGCCGTCTGGTGGCCGGCGGCAAGGCCGTCGCCACGCCGGAGGGCGGCTTCTATCTCGAGCCCACGGTCTTCGCCGATATCGCTCCCGACGCGGTGATCGCGCAGGAGGAGATCTTCGGGCCGGTGCTGGCGCTGATCAAGGTGGCCAGCTTCGAGGAGGGGCTGAAGGTGGCCAACAACACCGAGTACGGCCTCACCGGCGCGCTCTACACCGGCGACCGCGCGCGGCTCGACCTGGCGCGGCACGCGTTCCACGTGGGGAACCTGTACTTCAACCGCAAGTGCACGGGGGCCATGGTGGGGGCGCACCCGTTTGGCGGGTTCAACATGAGCGGCACCGACTCCAAGGCGGGCGGCCCGGACTACCTGTACCTGTTCACCCAGGCGAAGAGCGTTGCGGAGCGCCTGACGACGCGGCCCGCGCGAACGGGAATTTGAGGCGCGCACACGAATAAAAACGGGTAAGTGGAGCCACTTCAGCGGGTTAGGGGCGATTTGCGCCTTTTTCGCGATTGAATGTGATTTAAAGCACATGAAGAGGCCTGGAATGAGCATGGATCAGTGCTCCTTTCGAGTGCTTTGGGCGTGCAAAACGAAGGCCCCGGCCGCGACGATCGCGACTGGGGCCTTTTCCTACTCTGATACCAGTATGACTGGTTCGCAGAATTAATCCCCAATGTTTGGCAAAAATATATTCCCAGTGTTTTGTGGGAGGTGGATCGTTTTTCCACAGACGGGAGGCTTGACAGGAATTTGGGCAGGGCCGGTCCGGAGGGGATTGCAGGCGGGCAGAGGACGAGAAGAATGCGCGGTCGCAGGGAGGAATGCCGGGGGCGGAAGGAAGATCGCGCGACGGGGGCGGGGGGCGGAGGGTGCGGGTGATTTGGATCACATTTTCGCCAAATTTTCGTGGTTAAAACGTACTGCAAATGCAGTAAACGGAGTGATTGTGTCCGGAAGGAGGGCGAGAGGCGTGAGGGGAGGCCAGCTGCAGTCGTGGATGGCACTCGTGCGGCAACGAAAGCCTGACAAAGGCAACCGCAAAAGCAACTGCGGATCCCTCCGCTGCGCTGCGGGATGACACCTCGGCGTTTTGGCGGGGTGTGTTCATGGTGGGTTGGAGGATCGGAGCGGGCGAGTTGCTAGAGGCGTGAGGGGCAGCTGCAGTCGTGGATGGCGTCCGTGCGGCGACGAAAGCCTGACAAAGGCAACAGCAAAAGCAACTGCGGATCCCTCCGCTGTGCTGCGGGATGACTCCTCTCCGGTGGAGCGGCGTTTTGTGCGGGGGTGTGCTCATGGTGGGTTGAAGGATCGGAGCGGGCGAGAGGCGAGAGGCGTGAGGGGAGCCGGCAGCTGCAGTCGTGGATGGCGCTCGTGCGGCAACGAAAGCCTGACAAAGGCAACAGCAAAAGCAACTGCGGATCCCTCCGCTGCGCTGCGGGATGACACCTCGGCGTGCGGATCCCTCTGCTGTGCTGCGGGATGACACCTCTCCGTGCGGATCCCTCTGCTGTGCTGCGGGATGACACCTCTCCGTGCGGATCCCTCCTGCGCTGCGGGATGACACCTCTCCGTTAATGTGTTGCTTAATTCATTGGACACGGGAGCGGCCTAATCCCGATGATTCCCAGGCGGGACTGCGGGACTGCGGCACGGAGCCATGTGCGGGCCGCAGATTTCTGGGAAGGAAGAGGGTTGAGGAATGAATCGTCGTCGATTTGTGGCCAGTTCGGTTGCGGCCGCCGCGGGTGCGGCCTTGGTGCGCGGGGATGCATATGCGGGGTCTGTGGAGTCTGGGGGGGCGGCGGGGCCGTCGGATCATGCAGTGCCGGGCGCGATCGCGGAGGACGTGATCCAGAAGGCGCGGTTTCCGGAGGGATTTCTGTGGGGCGCGGCGACGGCGTCGTACCAGGTGGAAGGCGCGTGGAACGCGGATGGGAAGGGCGAGTCGATCTGGGACCGGTTCACGCATACGCCGGGCAAGGTGCGGGGCGGGGTGACGGGAGACGTGGCGTGCGATCAGTACCACCTCTATCGCGAG
Organism: Acidobacteria bacterium AB60; assembly: GCA_008682415.1. Classification (GTDB taxonomy): domain Bacteria; phylum Acidobacteriota; class Terriglobia; order Terriglobales; family Acidobacteriaceae; genus Telmatobacter. Next base: position 87,230 of record VANK01000005.1, read on the forward strand.
GATGTGGCGCTGATGAAGCGGCTGAACCTGAAGAGCTACCGGTTTTCGATCTCGTGGCCGCGCATTCAGCCGACGGGCACGGGCGCGCCCAACATGAAGGGGCTGGACTACTACAAGCGGCTGGCGGATGCGCTGCTGGAGGCGGGGATCCGGCCGTGGTGCACGATGTACCACTGGGATCTGCCGCAGGCGCTGGAGGACAGGGGCGGGTGGCCGAACCGGGAGCTGGCGGGGTACTTCGGGGAGTATGCGGGGATTCTGGGGAAGCACCTGGGCGACCGGATCACGACGTGGGCGCCGTTCAACATGCCGTGGGCGGTTGCGTACATGGGGTACGCGGCGGGCGCGCTGCCGCCGTGCCGGACGAGCTTTCCGGATTTTCTGAAGGCGCTGCACACGCTGGGACTGGCGCAGGGCGAGGCGCACCGGGCGGTGAAGGCCGCATCGGCCAAAGCGACGGTGGGGAGCGCGTACGAGATGGCGCCGGCGTACCCCAAGACGGAGACGGAGGCGGACCGCGCAGCGGCGGCGAGGTATCACGCGATGAACAACGTGTTCTTTCTGGAGGCCGCGATGAAGGGGCGGTACGCGAACGCGTTTGTGGGCGAGCCGCCGTATGACGCAATGGGCGTGAGGCCGGGGGACGAGAAGCTGCTGCTGGCGCCGCTGGACTGGGTAGGCTTTCACTTCTACACACGGCGGATTGTGAGCGACGCGAGCAAGGAGCGGTCGTTCGGTGGCGGGAGCTTTGGAGGCACGGAGATCGAGTCAGAGACGGCGGGAGGGCGCGACCCCTACACCAAGATCCGGGCGGGGATGCCGACGGAGGGTCCGCTGACCGACTCGGGGATGGAGGTATGGCCGCGGGGGATGTACGACCTGGTTATGCAGATCACGAAGGAGTACGACCATCCGATCATCGAGATCACGGAGAGCGGCGGCGGGTATCTGGACGAGCCATATGCGAAGGAGAATGGGCGGATTCCGGATACGCGGCGGATCCAATGGTTCCGGCAGGTGCTGGCGGAGCTGGCGCGGGCGATTGCGGATGGGGCGAAGGTGCGGGCGTACCACGCGTGGAGCTTGCTGGATAACTTTCAGTGGGCGGAGGGATACACGGAGCGGTACGGGCTGGTGCATGTGGACTTTCGCAGTTTGCAGCGGACGATCAAGGATTCGGGGTACTGGTATGGGCGGGTGGCGGCGTCGGGGAGGCTGGGGGACGGAGGGAACAGGGGACAGTGATCAGTGGTCAGTGATCAGGGGACGGGTGAAGGGGTGAAAAGGTGAAGAAGTGATCGAGTGATGGAGTGATCGAGTGATGGAGTGATCGAGTGAAGAGGTGAAGAAGTGAAAAGGTGAAGGAGTGATCGAGTGATGGAGTGATCGAGTGATCGAGTGATCAAGTAAAGAGGTGAAGAAGTGAAAAGGTGAAGAAGTGATCGAGTGATCAAGTGAAAAGGTGGAAGGGTGATGGGATAAGGAGGGCTGGCGCGTGCGCCGGCCCTTTCTTCTTTTTTGCATTGCGATGAGGTCGACAGGCGTGATCGGGGGATTCGGCCCAACTTCACCGCTTCACATCTTCACCTCTTCCCTTTTTCCCCGCTTCACCTCTTCACTTCTTCACTTCTTCACCGCTTCGGCACGCCGCTCCGTTGGCCGGCGGCATCCCAGGGCGCAGGTGGAGGGCGGCCTGGCTTGAATTGTTAAGATTCACTGCACGAATTGTTACAATCAGGTAAAAATAGAGAACTGAGCCGGCCTTTCGTCTCGCACGCCTCGCGGAGGGATATTTATGAGAAGCCTTCTTTTCTCAGCATCTTTGGCTGCCGTTCTGGTGATCTCGGGCAGCGCACTCTCAGCACAAACGAATGGGACTGCCGGGGCTGGCAGCGGCGCGGCGGGGCGCACGGCGGAGAAGCTTTCCGGAGCGCTGGAGGCGTTTCCCGGCGGCGGGAGGCCGCAGGAGAATACGGCGGATCTGCGCCGGGAGGCGGCGGCGGGCGATCCCGTAGCGGAGAACAATTTGGGTGTGGCGTACGCGTTTGGCCGGGGCGTGGAACGCGATGACGCAGAGGCGGTGCGGTGGTTGGGGCTGGCGAACCAGGCAGGACTGGCGCAGGCGGAGACGAATCTTGGCTACATGACGGAGAAGGGGCTGGGCGTAGCGCAGGACTATGCGGGGGCGCTGGCGCTGTATCGGGAGGCGGCGGCGCGGGGGAATGCGCAGGCGAAGGCGCGGATTGGGGTGTTTGCGGAGAACGGCTGGGTGCTGCCGCTGGACGAGGGGGAGGCGGCCCGGTGGTATCGGCTGGCGGCGGAGCAGGGCGATGCGGAGGGAGAGCGGAAGCTGGGCAACTGCTACTACAAGGGCCGGGGCGTGCGGCGGGATTACGTGGAGGCGGCGAAGTGGTTTCGGATGGCCGCGGAACAGGGCGATCCGGTGGCGGAGAACAACCTGGGCGCTCTGTATCACCATGGGCTGGGGATGAAGCAGGACTACGCGGAGGCGTTTGCGTGGTACAAGCGGGCGGCGGAGCGGGGATTGCCGGGAGCGGCCAATGACCTGGGCGTGCTGTATGAGGATGGCACGGGCGTGGAAAAGGATTATCAGCAGGCGGCGCGGTGGTATCAGGTGGCGGCGGAGCAGGGGGTGAGCCGCGGGGAGTTCGACCTGGCGCGGCTGTATCACACGGGGAAGGGTGTTCCGCTGGATTACGTGACGGCGCAGTACTGGTACAGCCGGGCGCTGGCCGATGGCGAGCGGCAGGCGGAGCTGGGGCTGAAGGAGCTGGCGACGATCATGACGCCGCGGCAGAAGGAGAGGGCGGCGGAGCGGCTGGCGGAGGATCGGGAGGCGCGGGTGGGGGCGGTGGCGATGCGGGTGCGGTGAAGGGGGTGAAGAGGTGAAGAAGTGAAGGGGTGAAGGAGGGCTGGCGCGGGGGCGCCGGCCCTTTTGTTTGAGATGGGTGTTGTTCGGGATAAAAAGAGCGGCGATGGTGGAGAGCCGATCGCCGCAAGACCCGATGCGCCTGAACACGGGAAGAGGGCGCATGCGTTGGATTTTTGAACTGCTCAAAAGCATACATTCAAATTTGATGAGGTCAATGAGGGATTTAACGGGATGGGTATCGTTTGTGGTTCGGCCGGGGTGCCGCGGGCCGAGGGGCAAGGGTCGGGGGACGGGAGACGCTCTGGATCGTGCGGGAACGGCGAGGGTTGGGGGAGGTTCGTGGTATCCCAGGTCTCCAAAACCGGGAGACCTGGGGCACCCTCGGTCGTGCGGGAACGGAAGACGGGAGGGCCGAGGGGCGAGAGACGAAGAGACGGGAGACACTCTGGATCGTGCGGGAAGGGCGAGGGGCTGGGGGAGGTTTGTGCTATCCCAGGTCTCCAAAATCGGGAGACCTGGGGCACCCTCGGTCGTGCAGGAACGGAAGACGGGAGGGCCGAGGGGCGAGGGGCGAGGGGCGAGAGACGAAAGAGACGAGAGACGCTCGGGGTCGTGCGGGAACGGCGAGGGCTGGGGGAGGTTTGTGCTATCCCAGGTCTCCAAAATCGGGAGACCTGGGGCACCCTCGGTCGTGCGGGAACGGAAGACGGGTGAGTACAAGGGCCGAGGGCCAAGGGCCGAGAGCCGAGAGACGAGAGACGAGAGACACTCTGGATCGTGCGGGAACGGCGAGGGGCTGGGGGAGGTTTGTGCTATCCCAGGTCTCCAAAATCGGGAGACCTGGGGCACCCTCGGTCGTGCGGGAACGGAAGACGGGTGAGTACAAGGGCCGAGGGCCAAGGGCCGAGAGCCGAGAGACGAGAGACGACACTCTGGATCGTGCGGGAACGGCGAGGGGCTGGGGGAGGTTCATGGTATCCCAGGTCTCCAAAATCGGGAGACCTGGGGCACCCTCGGTCGTGCAGGAACGGGGGACGGGGGGACAAGGCCGAGGGCCGAGAGACGAGAGACGAAAGAGACGAGACAGTCTGGATCGTGCGGGAGCTCAGACGGCTGGGTTGGGTTCGTGCTATCCCAGGTCTCCAAAATCGGGAGACCTGGGGCACCCTCGGTCGTGCAGGAGCTCAGACGGAGGGGTGGGGGTCGTGCTGGGGGTCAGGCGGCGGCGGGGGTGGTTTTGCGGGATTGCTGTTTGCGGCTCATGAGGAGGTGGAGGGAGCCTCCCTGGACGAGGATGGAGAAGACGACGACGAGGTAGGTGGCGGCGAAGATCCAGTGACCGCCGAGGGAGGGGGGGATGGAGAGGGCGAGGGCGATGGAGAGGCCGCCGCGGAGTCCTCCCCAGGTGAGGGTGAAGATGGCGGAGCGGCGCTCGCGGCGGCAGATGCGGACGAGGAGGGCGCAGAGGGCGACGACGGCGAGGCGGACGGCGTTGACGGAGAGGATGGCGGCGAGGCCGGCGCGGAGGGTGGTGGGGTTGAAGGCGACGACGAGGACCTCGAGGCCGAGGAGGACGAAGAGGAGGGAGTTCTGGACTTCGTCGATGAGGGTCCAGAACTCGTCGACGCGGTCGTCGGCGATGCGGCCGGAGGGTTTGAGGCGGTTGAAGTGGCGGAGGGCGATGCCGGCGATGACGGCTTCGAGGGGGCCGGAGAGGTGGCCGAGGAGGGCGAGGAGGTATCCGCCAAAGGCGAGGGAGAGGGTGAGGAGGATGTCGACCTGGTAGGACTGGACCATGCACATGAGGCGGGAGGTGAGCCAGGCGGCGGCGATGCCGAGGACGATGGCGCCTCCGGCCTGAAGGAGGAGGAGCCAGGCGATGTGGCCGGCGGTGGGCTGATGGCCTGCGGCGATCTGGATCATGGTGAGGAAGAGGACGGCGCCGATGCCGTCGTTGAAGAGGGATTCGCCGGCGAGCTGGGACTCGATGGCTTTGGAGATGCGGGCGCGGCGGAGCATTTCGAGGACGGCGATGGGGTCGGTGGGGGAGATGAGGGCGCCGAAGAGGAGGCACTCGATCCAGGAGGCGCGGCCGAAGGAGAGGAGGCGCATGAGGGCGGCGACGGCGAAGAAGCTGAGGACGGTGCCGACGATGGCGAGGATGCTGACGGGGAGGCGTTCGCGCCAGAGCTGCTCGAGGTCGAGGAGGAAGGCGCCGGCGAAGAGGAGCAGGGGGAGCATGCCGTTGAGGACGAGGCTCTGGAAATCGATTTGCTGGACGAGGTTGCTGGCCCAGGTATGGAAGGCGGGCACGAAGCGGCCGACGTCGAGGAGGATGAGGGAGGCGCCGACGGTGAGGAGCATGGTGCCGATGGTGAGCGGGAGGCGAAGCAGGCGGGTGCTGATCCATCCGAAGAGGGCGGCGATGGCGACGATGAGGGAGACGATCTGGAGGGTGCTCACGATGCGGGCCGCCTTGAGTTCGATAGTAGCGAAAGTGTGAGTGGCGGGTTGGGAAATCGAGAGCTGAGCGGAATGTGAAAACGTGAACGGGTGAGCAGGTGAAAGAGTGAAGAGGTGAAGAAGTGAAGAGGTGAAGAAGTGAAGAGGAGAGATGGTGAAATGGTGAGGAAGTGAAGAAGGAGCGCGGACGATGGCGTATATCACGACGAAGGATGGGACGCAGATCTACTACAAGGATTGGGGGACGGGGCAGCCGGTGGTGTTCAGCCATGGGTGGCCGCTGAGCTCGGATGCGTTTGAGGATCAGATGGTGGCGGTGGCGTCGGCGGGGTGTCGGGCGATTGCGCATGACCGGCGTGGACATGGGCGGTCGAGCCAGCCGTGGGAGGGGAACGATATGGACACCTATGCCGATGACCTGGCGGATTTGACCGAGGCGCTGGATTTGAAGGACGCGGTGCATGTGGGGCATTCGACAGGCGGGGGCGAGGTGGTGCGGTATATCGCGCGGCATGCGTCGAGTTCGGGAACGGGGCGGGCGGCCGGGCGGGTGGCGAAGGCGGTGTTGATCGGGGCGGTGCCGCCGCTGATGGTCAAGACGGAGGCGAATCCGGGCGGGCTGCCGATGGAGGTGTTCGATGGGATTCGGGCGGGCGTGCGGGCGGACCGGTCGCAGTTCTTCAAGGATTTGTCGGGGCCATTTTATGGGGCGAATCGCGAGGGGGCGAAGGTTTCGGAGGGGCTGCGGGAGAGCTTTTGGCTGCAGGGGATGATGGCGGGATTCAAGAGCGTGATCGATTGCATCAAGGCGTTCAGCGAGACGGATTTTACGGCGGATCTGCGGAAGATGAATTTGCCCACGCTGATTCTGCATGGGGACGATGACCAGATTGTGCCGATCGGGAACTCGGCGCGGCTGATGGCCAAGCTGATCCGGGCGTCGAATTTGAAGGTGTATGTGGGGGCGCCGCACGGGATGTGCTCGACGCACAAGGAGCAGGTGAATGGGGATGTGGTGGAGTTTGTTAGAAGCTAGGGCCGAGGGCCAAGGGCCAAGGGCCGAGAGACGAGAGACGAGAGGGCTGGGAGAGTTCGTGGTATCCCAGGTCTCCAAAATCGGGAGACCTGGGGCACCCTCGGTCGTGCGGGAACGGAAGACGGGTGAGTACAAGGGCCAAGGGCCAATGGCCAAGTACCAAGGGCCAAGTACCAAGGGCCAAGGGCCGAGGGCCAAATACCAAGGGCCAAGGGACGAGAGACGAGAGACACTCTGGATCGTGCGGGAACGGCGAGGGCTGGGGGAGGTTCGTGCTATCCCAGGTCTCCAAAATCGGGAGACCTGGGGCACCCTCGGTCGTGCGGGAACGGAGACAGGTGAGTACAAGGGCCGAGGGCCGAGGGCCGAGAGATCCCTCGCCTCTATTCCCTATCCCTGCTCCCTGTTCCCTATTCCCCCCTATTCCCTGTTCCTGTTCCCTATTCCCTATTCCCTGTTCCTGTTCCCTATTCCCTGTTCCCTGTTCCCTGCTCCCTAAGGTTGTAGGGGGGTCTACAACGGGTGGGGCAGGGGGCTGGGGCGGGGATTGCTAGAATTGGGGGTATAAAGCCAGGGTCCGAGGTGCAGGCTGCGGGACTTCGCCGGGAGGCGGGTGCGGCTGCGGGGACTCCGCTGCGGGGTCGAGGACTGGCGAAACTACAACCTAGCTGGAGAAGGATTCTGAAGATGCCCCACCAGAAACTGATATTGGCAGGCGCGATGGCGCTGGCGACCGCTATGGCGGCGATGGCCCAGGATGGTACGACCGCGTCCAAGCCCAAGACGGCGACTGCAAGCAAGTCTGCCACAGCGAGCAAGAGCACGACCGCGACGAAGCCCGCCGGGCAGGCTGCGGAAAAGAAGCCGGCTACCGGTGCGGCAGAGGCGGCTCCCGAGTTGAAGACGGACAAAGACAAGTTCAGCTACGCACTGGGAATGAACTTCGGGTCAAACTTCAAGAAGCAGGGACTGGACCTTGATCCCGAGGTGTTTGCCAAGGCATTCGCGGCCTCGTTCAACGCCGGCAAGACGGCGATGACCGAAGACGAGATGAAGACGGTGCTGACGGCGAAGGCGCAGGAGATCCGCCAGAAGATGGCAGCGGAGCAGGCGCAGAAGGCGGAGCAGGCCAAGCAGGATGGCGACAAATTCCTGGCCGACAACAAGACCAAGGAAGGCGTGGTGGCGCTGCCGAGCGGCCTGCAGTACAAGATTCTTCAGGCGGGCACGGGTCCGAAGCCGACGCTGGACGACACGGTGGTGTGCAACTACAAGGGCACGCTGATCGACGGGAAAGAGTTTGACGCGTCGGAGAAGCATGGCGGCCCGGCGACCTTCCCGGTGAAGGGCGTGATTGCGGGCTGGACCGAGGCGCTGCAGCTGATGCCGGTGGGATCGAAGTGGCAGCTGTTTGTGCCCGCGAACCTGGCGTACGGACAGCAGGGTCCTCCGGATATCGGGCCGAACCAGACGCTGATCTTCGAGGTGGAGCTGGTGTCGATCAAGAAGCCGGATGCGCCGGCGGGTGGCGCGGCGTCGGGGTCGAAGTAGGAAGACAGTGATCAGTGGTCAGTGATCAGTGATCAGTGATCAGTGATCAGTGGTCAGTGAAGAAGTGAAGAAGTGAAGAAGTGAAGAAGTGAAGAAGTGAAGAAGTGAAGAAGTGAAGAAGTGAAGAAGTGAAGAAGTGAAGAAGTGAAGAAGTGAAGAAAGGCCGGCGCGATGCGCCGGCCTTTCCCGCTTCTTCCGGTAATCTGCATTCATGGAAGTTCGCGACAAATCCGGAAATGTGATTGCATCGTCGAATCCGCCGGAGTCCCGACGATTTGACAACATGATCATTCACGGCGGAGATTTTGCCGGTCTCGAACTGGAGGGCATCTCATTCGATGGTTCGGATCTGCAGTTTTCGGATTTTACGAATGCCAATCTCTATGGAGCCAACCTCAGCGATACGGACCTGAGCTATTGCGTCCTGGCCGGCGCCGACCTGCGATTCTCTTTCATGGACAACGTGAAATTCTGCGGAGCCGATCTGCGCGGAGCAAGATTTGGTCTCGGCGAGCTCGGAGGCGGCCTGTGTATCTACTCGGCTGATTTCAGCGGGGCGAATCTTGAGGGAGCGGATTTCACCGGCGCGACCTATGGGCCGGAGACGGTGTTTCCGACGGGGTTCGATCCGAAAGTGTACGGCTTGACACCGATGACACCGCGCGATGCAGCCGGTCCTGCCTGATCCCGGGCAGTCTGAGACTTCACCTTTTCACTTCTTCACCGCTTCACAGCAGTTTTGCGGCGTCTTTGGCGAAGTAGGTGACGATGAAGTCGGCGCCGGCGCGGCGGATGCCCAGGAGGGATTCGAGCATGGCGCGGTTCTGGTCGAGCCAGCCGCGCTGGAAGGCGGCGTGGAGCATGGAGTATTCGCCGGAGACCTGGTAGGCGCCGATGGGGACGTCGACGCGATCGCGGGCGGCGCGGACGATGTCGAGGTAGGGCATGGCGGGCTTCATGAGGATCATGTCGGCGCCTTCGGCGAGGTCGAGCTCGATCTCGCGCATGGCTTCGCGGGCGTTGGCGCCATCCATCTGGTAGGTGCGGCGGTCGCCGAACTGGGGGGCGGAGTCGGCGGCTTCGCGGAAGGGCCCATAGAAGGCAGAGGCGAACTTGGAGGCGTAGCTGAGGATGGGGGTGTCGCTGAAGCCGGCGTGGTCGAGGCCGTGGCGGATGGCGGCGACGCGGCCGTCCATCATGTCAGAGGGGGCGACGATGTCGGCGCCGGCGCGGGCCTGGCTGACGGCGGTGCGGGCGAGCAGGTCGAGGGTTGGGTCGTTGGCGACGTCGTGGCCGTAGGGCCCTTTGTGGATGATGCCGCAGTGGCCGTGGCTGGTGTACTCGCAGAGGCAGACGTCGGCGATGAGGACGAGCTTCTTGGAGGAGGCGGACTGTTTAAGAGCGCGGAGAGCGCGCTGCACGATGCCGTCATCCGCCCAGGCGCCAGTTCCCTGCTCGTCTTTGGCTTCGGGGAGGCCGAAGAGGAGGAGGCCGCCGATGCCGAGGATGGCTGCTTCTTCGGCTTCGCGGACGGCCTCGTCGACGGAGAGGTTGAAGACACCGGGCATGGAGCTGATGGGATTGCGAACGCCTTCGCCGGGACAGATGAAGAGGGGGTAGATGAGGTCGCCGGGGTCGAGCGAGGTCTCGCGCACGAGGGCGCGGAGGGATTCGTTGCGGCGGAGGCGGCGCAGGCGGTGTTCGGGAAACGGCATGAAAAGATTTTAGAAGGGAATAGGGAATAGGGAATAGGGAATAGGGAATAGGGAATAGGGAATAGGGAATAGGGAATAGGGAATAGGGAATAGGGAATAGGGAATAGGGAATAGGGAATAGGGAATAGGGAATAGCTGGGAGTGTCGGCTTGGCAATGTTGAAACGCAAGAGGAGTGTGCCGCGGCTCACAGAATCGCTTGTTGCATCTCGCTAGTTTTTTGGGATGGCCATCAACAGCGATCCAACGAGATCCAAACGAGGCGACTCCTTCAAGGAACTCATTGTGTGGCGGCGAGCCGTCGCAATGAGCGTGGAAATCTATCGGCTCACATCGACCTTTCCATCCTCTGAGCAGTTTGGCCTAACGAGCCAGATGCGGCGAGCTGCGGTGTCGGTGGCGAGCAATATCGCTGAGGGCTACGGGCGATCAACCAGAGGGGAATACATTCTTTTCCTAGGCCATGCCCGGGGTTCGAACTGCGAGCTTGAGACCCAGCTTCTGATTGCGTCGGAACTGAAACTCGGCAACCGCGAACTGCTGCATAAAGTAGAGGTTCTTTCCGGAGAGGTTGGCCGCATGCTGGTCGCGATGATGGCGAAACTCCGACGCTGAGAGCTCTGGCTGTTGACGAGGGGCGAGAGGCGAGAGACGAGCGCACCGGGGGACGAGGCTCTGTTCGAGGCTCAGCGGCTTGGCCCTTGGGACTTGACCCTTGGAACTTGTTTCTTCACCCTTCGGCGACGTGGTCGTAGAGGGTGGTGTTGCGGTAGCCCATGAGGGTGACGAGGGTCCAGATGGCGAGGCCGGTGCCGATGGGGATCTTGAGGATGTTGAAGAAGGCGGAGACGATGGCGACGACGCGGCCCCAGGGTTCGCGGTGCATGAGGCCGTAGCCGGCAGCGAGGGCTAGGCCGGCGCGCACGAGGGTGAAGAGCCAGGCGAAGTGGATGATGGGGCCGATCCACATGGGGGGGAGGGGGCCGTGGGTCCAGTAGTGGAAGCGGCCGTGGAGGAAGCTGTCGACGAAGGCCATGCCGATGAGGCCGAGGGCGAGGGTGAGGCCTCCATAGATGTACCAGACGACGGCGAGGGCGCGGAGCTTGCCGGCGTAGCTGGAGAGCTCGAAGCCGAAGCCGGGGGCGGTGACGACGGGGGCGACGGCGACGGGGCGGCCGCACTGGGGGCAGACGGGCTGGTTGGGGACGAGAGCGTGACCACATGCGCTGCAGTACATTGCGTGCCTCCGGTGTTGCGGCCTGAAGGAGTTACGTAAGCGAGGGGAGGGTAGTTCCGGGGGCGCGGTCGACCCGATGCGGGCTCAGTGATTGGATGAGCCGTTTTGAGGATATGGGCGAGGGCCGACGCGGAGGGGCGTGCGTTCCGCGCGGCACTGGCGGCCCACTTCGCGCTTGGGTTTGTGGGCCGCGCGGAATGGTGTTCGGGGGAGGGTCTTTCGGCACGACTGAAAGGTCGTGCCCTGGTTACAGGGCTTGTCTGAGGGGGGGGGCGGTGCATCGATTGGAGGACGTCGGAGCGGGCGGTGGAAGGGGCGCGTTCATCAGTCGTTTTGCGTTCGCCCTACGGGGCTCGTCTCTCCATTTTGCGTCTTTCCCCGGATTGCGTCTTCGCCTTCGGCTCGACTTCATCCGGGGCTAGGATCCTTCGCTCCCTCCGGGAGCTCTTTACCGCTGCGCGGCTTTTCTGATCTTTTTCAGGGCCTCGGGGTCAGGGGCCTTGAGGGGCGGGTGCGGGGGATTTGGGGGGCGGGGTGTCTTTGCGGGCGACGGTGGGGACGTTGCGTTTGCGTTCCCAGTGTTCCTCGTGGCGGTCGTCGCGGAAGACGAGGCCGGTGACGTGGCCGTCGGGGTCGCGCTCGACGAGGAGGCGGGTCCAGACGCCGCCGTTGGGGTAGTAGAAGGAGCTCATGGACTCGGCTTCGACCTCGGTGACTTCGCCGTGGGGGTCTTTCTCGTAGAGCTGGTCGCCCTGGCGGAAGAGGGTGGCGGCGACGTGTCCGGCGGCGTCGTGGTACTCGCCGGCGAGGTTGTCGAGGGTGGCGGCGGGGAGCTTGAGCGGAGCGGGGTGGAGGGGCATGACGACGCGCTCGGCGAAGGGCTGGGGATCGGGGTTGGGGTTGAGGCGGTGGGCGAGGAGCCAGCGGGGCACCTCGGGCTCGTTGAAGGCGCGGGTCCAGCTGTCGTGATGCATGCCGGTGTAGACCCAGAGGCGGACGTGGCCGTTGTTGGCCTTGATGGCGTTGAACATCAGCTCGCTTTCGCGCTCGGGGACGACGTTATCTTCGCTGCCGTGGAAGAGCCAGACGGGGGTATGGCCGAGGGCGCGGGCGTAGTCGCCGGGGAGGGTGGCGGCGAGCTGCCATCGTTCGGGCGCGTAGCTCCAGAAAGGACCGCCGGCGATGATGAGGACGGCAGCCCAGCGGCGGGCTTCGTTTTTGGCGAGTTCCCAGGCGCCGTATCCGCCCATGGAGAGGCCGGCGAGGTAGACGCGGGCGGGGTCGGCGTGGAACTCGGCGATCTCCTGATCGAGCTCGGCCATGGCCATGCGGAGCATGTCGGGGTCGGTCCAGAAGTTGGGGTAGGTGCACTGGGGCATGACGATGATGAAGGGCCAGCGCTCGGGGTGGTCGCGCACCTGAAGGGGGAGGCCGATCTGGGTCTGCCACATGCCTTCCGAGCCGCGTTCGCCGCGGCCGTGGAGGAAGAGGATGATGGGCCACTGGCGGTGGTCGTCGCGGCGAAACTCTTCGGGGAGATAGACCTGGAAGTGGTAGCGGGTTCCGCGGAGGTCGAGGTTGCGATTGAGGAAGCCGGTCTCCTGGGGGGGCATGGGGGGGGGCGGGGCGGGCGCAGGTTTCTTCTTAGCTGCCAACGCATGCGTGGCCGCGAGCAGGCCCAGGGTTACTGCGAGGCCAGGAGCTAAGAGTTGGCGAAGTCGCATGGGTGTCGCATCCCATGATAGAACCGGTGTCGGCAAAACGGGTGGATTGGACGGCACAAGGGGGCAGTTGGGTTGTCTCGCAAATTGAGACGGGAGGGAGGCAAGCCCTGCGAATTCTTTACGCCGGGCCGTGAAAGAATGAAGGCGGACCTCCTGGAATGACCGAAACCGGCGCAGTTCTGGACCATTACCGCTTAGATGACGTTGTGGCGCACAGCGGCATGGGGACGTTGTATCGGGCGACCGATTTGCGCGATGGGCGGACGGTGGCGGTGAAGATTCCCAAGCCGGAGATGGAGGCGGATCCGGTGCTGCTGGAGCGTTTTCGGCGGGAGCAGGAGATTGGGCAGCTGCTGGATCATCCCGGAATTGTGAAGACGCTGGATGACGGGGAGGAGCGCAGCCGGCGGTACATGGTGCAGGAGTGGGTGGAGGGGCGGCTGCTGCGGGCGGTGATGAACGAGGAGCGTCCGCTGGGGATCGAGCGGGCGACGCGGCTGACGCTGGCGATCTGCGATGCGCTGGACGCGATGCACAAGGTGGGGATCGTGCACCGGGATCTGAAGCCGGAGAACGTGATGGTGGGGCCGGGCGATGCGATCAAGATCATCGACTTCGGCATTGCGATGAAGGAAGATGCGCGGCGGATCACGCATGTGGGGATGTCGCCGATGCTGGGCACGCCGGACTACATTTCTCCGGAGCAGGTGCTGGGGAAGCGGGGCGACCAGCGGAGCGATATTTACGCGCTGGGAATCATCTTCTACGAGATGTTGACGGGGACGGTGCCGTTTACGGGGGCGAATCCGCTGGGAGTGATGAACGACCGGCTGGTGAAGGAGCCTCCGCCGCCCAGCGAGGAGAATCCGGAGATCTCGCCGCAGCTGGAGGAGATTGTGTTTCGGGCGCTGGAGAAGGAGCCGCGGAACCGGTATGCGACTGCGAGCGAGATGGCGCTGGAGCTGGAGAACCAGGAGCAGGTGGGCGTGACCGAGCGCGACCGGCCGGCGCGCAAGGCGGCGAAGAAGCCTCTGCGGGAACGGGTGAACAAGAAGGTGCTGCTGTACGCGGCTCTGGCGCTGGTTCCGGCGGTGCTGTTCGGGCTGATGCTGGTGATGGCGCGGAAGTAAGGCTTGCCTGGCCGGTATCAGGAAGACGCGGTGGACGATTTTCATCCCAGGCACAGGGTGCGTCGTTGAAGATTGGGTGATGAGGCAATTGGGGTGGGGAGCGGCGGTTGCGCTGGCGTTCGGTTTTGTGTCGCTGGCAGCAGCGCAGCCGACGCAGTGGACGTGTACGCCGAACGCCGTGATCAATCTGAACAGCCGGTACAACTTCCAGATGAACAAGAACAATTCGCCGCTGGAGGAGTGCGCGACGATCAAGGGCAGCGGTTTTACGATTGCTACGGCCAACTTCAACAATGCGACGAATGGGCCTCCGGCGGCGTATACGTCGATCTACCGGGGATGCCACTGGGGCAGCTGCACGATCTCGAATCCATTCCCCATCCAGGAATCGAATCTGGCTTCGGCGATGAGCAGCGTGCGATTCACGCAGCCGCCCGGGTACAACAACAACGCCGCGTACGATATCTGGTTCAACCGGACGTCAGAGGCCACCAGTCAGCCCAACGGGGCGGAGGTAATGATCTGGCTGAATCATCAGGGGGTGATACAGCCGTTCGGTGCGCGGGTGGGGACGATCGCGGTGAACGGCGCGCGCTACGACGTGTGGACCGGCGACCAGAGCTCGTGGAAGATTGTGTCGTACGTGGCGGTCTCGCCTGTGACCTCGGCGACGAGTTTGAACCTGACTCCCTTCTTTCAGGATGCGGTGGCGCGGCACAGCCTGGACCCTTCGTGGTGGGTGATCGACGTGGAGTTCGGGTTTGAGATCTGGACGGGGGGCCGGGGGCTGGGGGTCTCCGATTTCAGCGTGAACGTGACGAAGCGCTACTAGGGCGCCGGCTGCGGCTCTCCTGTTTTCTGGGTGGGATGAGCGGCGGATTATTCCGTCCTGATTGCCGGTGTGATCTTCTAGGGGCACTCATGATCAAGCGGATGGAAGCCTTCTTTGAGTTTGGCCGGCTGGGGACCAACTGGCGGACGGAGATCCTGGCGGGGGTCACGACGTTCCTGACGATGGCGTACATCGTGCTGGTGAATCCCGCGATTTTGTCGGACGCGGGAGTGCCGCTGCCGGCGGCCACGGCGGCCACGTGCTTGTCGGCGGCGTTCGGGTCGATCCTGATGGGCGTGATCGCGCGGTATCCCATTGCGCTGGCGCCGGGGATGGGGCTGAACGCGTACTTCACCTACACGGTGTGCGTGAAGATGCATGTGCCTTGGCAGACGGCGCTCGGAGCGGTGTTCCTGTCGGGGGTGATCTTCCTGGCGCTTACGGGGGCGGGGATCCGGCAGATGATTCTGCGGGCGATTCCGCATGAGCTGTATGCGGCGGTGGCAAGCGGGATCGGGTTGTTTATTGCATTCATCGGATTCCAGCATGCGGGGCTGGTGGTGAAGGATCCGAACACGCTGGTGAGCCTGGGCGATGTGAAGCTGCCGGCGACGGCGCTGGCGCTGGGCGGGCTGGTGCTGATGGTGGCGCTGGAGGTTCGGAAGGTCAAAGGGGCGATCCTGATTGGCGTACTGGCGGTGACGGCGGCGGCGTGGGCGATGGGGCAGGTGCACTGGACGCATGCCGCATTCAGCCTGGGCGAGCTGGGCAAGACGGCGTTCCAGCTGAACATTCGAGGCGCGCTGGGAAAGGGCCTGCTGGAGATCATCTTCGTGTTCTTTTTCGTGGACCTGTTCGACAACCTGGGGACGCTGGTGGCGGTGACCAAGCGAGCGGGGCTGATTGATTCGAGCAACACCATTCCGCGACTGAACCGGATCCTGTTTGCGGATGCGACGGCGACGGTGTTTGGGTCGCTGACAGGAACTTCGACGGTGACGAGCTATGTGGAGTCGACCGCGGGCGTGGCGGCGGGCGGACGCAGCGGGGTGACGGCGATCGTGACGGGTGGGCTGTTCCTGGTGGCGGTGGTGGCGGCGCCGTTTATCGGGATTGTGCCCGGTGCGGCGACCGCGCCGGCGCTGATTTTGGTGGGATCGCTGATGCTGGCGACGGTGACGGAGATTCGCTGGCACGATCCGCTGGTGGCGGTGCCGGCGTTTTTGACGCTGGTGTTGATTCCGCTGACGTACTCGATTGCCAACGGGCTGGGGTTTGGAATTATTGCCTGGGCGGTGCTGCACCTGGTGACGGGGAGGCTGAGAAGGCAGGACTGGCTGCTGTACGTTCTGGCCGCTTTGTTTCTGGCGAGGTTTGTGTATTTGTCGGGAAGCTGACGGGGCAGTGGTCAGTGGTCAGTGGTCAGTGGGCAGTGGGCAGGGGGCAGGGGTCAGTGGGCAGGGGTCAGTGGTCAGTGGGCAGTGGGCAGTGGGCAGTGGGCAGTGGAAAGCTACACACGAGAACGCCGGACGTGAATGGTCGAAGCCGGGGTGCGGTTGGCTAGGCGGATGCGGGGGCGAAGGGATGGCACGAAAGTCGTAAAATCGAGGCAAGACCAGCCTGTACCATGAGGGAGAGCCGCGCGCGCCGGTCTTGTGCGCACGCGTGGCGACTAGATTCGAATGCTAAAGATGGATGCGACGAAGGGTCGAGGCCGGATGAAGCCGGGCAGCGTGCTAGCTGCTGCGGCTGTGTCGCTGGCCGTTGCCGCGGGCCTTTCGGCGTGCCAGAGTGTGCAGGGTTTTTCGCAGCCAAGCCTGGTGCGCGTGATTGACGCCAGCTACATTGCGCCCGCGGTGAACATCTACGTGGAGAACACTCTGTTTGCCGGGAACGTGGGCGAGGGCTACATCTCCGGGTACGGGACCGTGAGTCCCTCGATCAACGCCCCGGTGAAGGTAACGCAGACGCAGGGCGGGGCGTCGCTGGTGACGGCCAATGTGACGCTGAAGGCGGGCGCGCAGCACTCGGTGTTTTTGACCGACAACGGCGCGACGCCGACGGAGTACACGGTGACGGTGCTGGAGGACGCGCAATCGCCGGCCGCGAGCGGGCACTCCTCATTTCGTTTTCTCAACCAGGCGCCGCGCACGGGTGCGCTGGATGTGTACATCATTCCCGCGGGCACAACGCTGGCGAACACGATCCCGGTCTGCACGGACCTGGCGGTGGGTGCGACCTGCGGGTATGTCAGCTTCGCTTCGCAGTCGGTGACGATGGTGATTGTGCCGACGGGACAGACCACGCCCAAGTACACCTCGACCGCGCTGGCGCTGACCGGCGGCGAGGTGCGCACGGTGGTGGTGGTGGACAGCCAGCTGACCAGCGACCCGCCGGTGAGCGTGGTGATTGCGAAGGATGTGGACTGAGAGGCAGCTGTTAGCTGTTAGCTTTTAGCTTCGTTGGTGCGAGAGCGATGGTTCGTGGGAGCGCCGTTCTCCCCCGCAAGAGCTTCTCCTAAAATCGAGGGATGCGCTTCCCTGCCCTGCTTCGCGCGGTTTTCCTGATCACGACAATCTCTCTTGATGGAATCGCTGCGCAGGCGGCCGATGCGGGGTATCGCGTGGTGCACAGCTATCCGCATGATGCGCAGGCCTTCACGCAGGGGCTGGTGTTCGCCGATGGGCATCTGTATGAGAGCACGGGACGAGTGGGCCACTCGTCGCTGCGCATGGTGGATCTGGAGACGGGGCGGGTGCTGCAGGAGGTGCCGGTGCCGCAGCCTTACTTTGCCGAGGGCCTGGCGGCGTGGGGCAGCACGCTGGTGCAGTTGACGTGGCAGTCGCAGGTGGCGTTTGTGTATGACCGCTTCAGCTTTCGCGAACTGCATACGGAGAAGTATCCGGGCGAGGGCTGGGGACTTACCACGGACGGGAAGGCGCTCATTCTGAGCGACGGCACGGCGCAGCTGCGGTTTCTGGATCCGGAGACATTTCGTGAGCTGCGGCGGGTGACGGTGACGGATCACGGGCGGCCGGTGCTGTACCTGAACGAGCTGGAGATGGTGAAGGGCGAGGTGTACGCCAACGTGTGGCACTCGGACCGCATTGCGCGGATCTCGCCGGCGACGGGCAAGGTTCTGGGTTGGATCGACCTGAGCGGATTGCTGCCGCGGAGCCAGAGGACGGATCCCGAAGCAGTGCTGAACGGGATTGCCTATGACGCGGCGCACGACCGGCTGTTTGTGACGGGGAAGCTGTGGCCGCGGCTGTTCGAGATCGAAATACAGGGAACAGGGAATAGGGAACAGAGAGCAGGGAGGCCCGGAGGGAAGAGCGAGAGGTGAGCTGACGCGGGTCACAGGCGGGATGTGTCAGCGCTACGTATACTCTTCGCCGAGGCTGGGCTGATGGATTTTTCGGTGCTGACCGGGGTTCCCAATATTCTGCAGAACGCCGCGATTCTTACGGTGATTGTGGCGTTCATTGGGTACGCGCTGACCTTCGTGAGCGCGCACATGCTGGCGCAGCGGCGTGACAAGCTGGAGCTGGTGAACAAGCGCCTGAACGAGTTCTACGGGCCGCTGTACGTGGCGTCAGAGGCGGGGAACATTGCTTATCGCTCGCTGCTGGGTCGGCTGGGCAAGACGCAGAGCTATCCGATTCTGGACACGGAGATGAAGGAGTGGGAGCTGTGGATGCGCACGATCTTCATGCCGCTGAACGATGTGCGCGAGCGGATCATTATCGAGAAGGCGTACTTGATTGTGGAAGAGCGGATGCCGCAATGCCTGCTGGATTTTGTGACGCACGTGGTGGGGTATAAGGCGGTGCTGTGCAAGTGGGCGGAGGGGGATTACTCCGAGCGGCGATCGACGATTGGGTGGCCGCCGGAGTTCGATGTGTATGTGCGGGAGTCGTATGCGAAGTTGAAGGCGGAGCAGACGCACTTGATGCATAGCGGTCTGTGGCGCGGGTTGCGGCGGGTGGTTGGCCGGCGCTAGTCGAGCGGCTGCTTAGCAGTTGGACGGGATACGATGTTCGCCGGGTCTTGTTGAGCCGGTGGAGGGAGGTTCGTGCTATCCCGCCCTTGCGACAAAAAAAGTCGCAAGGACGGGGCACGGAGCTATCCGAGACGTGGCTAGAAGAGGCAAAGGCAAGAACAACTGCAGATTCCTCCGGCCGCTGACGCGGCCTGCGGAATGACACTCTCTGGGGGGGAATGACACTCTCTTGGAGGAATGACACTCTCTTGGGGGAATGACACTCTCTGGCGAAATGACACTCTCCGGGGGAATGAGGATCTTGCCAAAACTCAGGCGGCGGCGCTGGGCGTGAGGGCCAGGTTGGCCCAGATGCGGAGGGTGGGGTCGGCCTGGTTGATGGTGTAGAAGTGCAGGCCGGGAGCGCCGCCCTTGAGCAGTGTTTCGCAAAGACGCGTGACAACGCTGAGGCCGAAGTCCTGGAGGGCGGGCTTGTCGTCCTGGAGTTCTTCCAGGCGCAGCTTGATCCAGCGCGGCAGATCGGCGCCGCAGCCAGAGCAGAAGCGCACGATGTTGGCGAGGCCGGTGATGGGCATGATGCCGGGCGTGATGGGAATGGTGATGTTGGCGCGGGCGCAGCGCTCCATGAAATCGAAGTAGCTGGCTGCGTTGTAGAAGAGCTGGGTGATGGCGCCGTCGGCGCCGCAGTCGACCTTGCGGCGGAAGTTGTCGAAGTCAGCGCCAGGGTTGGCGGCCTGGGGATGCATCTCGGGGTAGGCGGCGACTTCAATGTGGAACCAGTCGCCGTGCTGCTCGCGGATGAAGCAGACGAGTTCGTTGGCATAGCGGAACTCGCCGGGGGCGGCGGAGGTGTAGGCGGTGGCAGGCAGGTCGCCGCGCAGGGCGACGATGCGGCGGACGCCGGCGGCGCGGTATTTCTCCAGAAGCGCAGCGATCTTTTCGCGGGTCGACCCGATGCAGGTGAGGTGCGGCGCGACGGGAATGCCGGTCTGATTCACCACGGTGAGGAGGGTCTCGTAGGTGCCGTCCTGGTCGGAGCCGCCGGCGCCATGGGTGACGGAGAAGTATTCGGGACGGGCGGCGGCGAGCTGGGTGAGGACGTGGGGAAGCCTGGCCGCGGCTTCGGGCGTGCGCGGGGGGAAGAGTTCGAAGGAGAATCGGAAGGGGGAATCCATAAGAAACTCGAGTGAAACCGGATCTAGCTTTTGTGGTTTCCCACCCTGTCGCCAGAAAAAAGGCGACAGGATGGGGCACGGATCATTCAGTCGGGTTCAGAATTCCTGACCCGTGACTCGCAACTAGTAGCGATAGTGGTCGGCCTTGTAGGGGCCTTCGACGGGGACGCCGATGTAGTCGGCCTGGCGCTTGGAGAGGGTGGTGAGCTTGACGCCGATCTTCTCCAAGTGCAGGCGGGCCACTTCTTCATCGAGCTTTTTGGGCAGCGTGTAGACGTTGACCTTGTAGGTGTCCTTGTTCTTCCAGAGGTCGATCTGGGCGAGCGTCTGGTTGGCGAAGGAGTTGGACATGACGAAGCTGGGGTGGCCGGTGGCGCAGCCCAGGTTGACGAGGCGGCCTTCGGCGAGGATGAAGATGGTGTGGCCATCGGGGAAGGTGTAGGTGTCGACCTGGGGCTTGATGTTGAGCTTGGTGACGCCCTTCTCCGCGTTGAGGCGGTCCATCTGAATCTCGTTGTCGAAGTGGCCGATGTTGCAGACGATGGCCTGGTCCTTCATCCCCTTCATGTGCTCGAGGGTGATGATGTCGACGTTGCCGGTGGTGGTGACGTAGATGTCGCCGCGGCCGAGGGTGTCCTCGACGGTGGTGACCTCAAAGCCTTCCATGGCGGCCTGCAGGGCGTTGATGGGGTCGATCTCGGTGACGATGACGCGTGCGCCCATGCCGCGCAGCGAGTGGGCGCAGCCCTTGCCTACGTCGCCATAGCCGCAGATAACGGCGACTTTGCCGGCCATCATGACGTCGGTGGCGCGCTTGATGCCGTCGGCGAGGGACTCGCGGCAGCCGTAGAGGTTGTCGAACTTGGACTTGGTGACCGAGTCGTTGACGTTGATGGCGGGGACGAGAAGCTTGCCCTGCTCCAGCATCTTGTAGAGGCGGTGCACGCCGGTGGTGGTCTCTTCCGAGACGCCGCGCCAGTCCTTAACGACCTTGTGCCAGTGCTGCGGATCTTCGGCGTAGACGCGCTTGAGGAGGTTCTTGATGACCTGCTCTTCATGGCTCTCGGAGGAGCTGTCGACCCACTTGTCGCCGTTTTCGAGCTCATAGCCCTTGTGGATGAGGAGGGTGACGTCGCCGCCGTCGTCGACGACAAGCTGCGGCCCCTTGCCGCCCTTGTGCGTCAGGGCCTGGTAGGTGCACTCCCAGTACTCTTCGAGGGTTTCCCCTTTCCAGGCAAATACGGGGACGCCGGAGGCGGCGATGGCGGCGGCGGCGTGGTCCTGGGTAGAGAAGATGTTGCAGGAGGCCCAGCGGACATCGGCGCCGAGGCTGGTGAGGGTCTCGATGAGCACGGCCGTCTGAATGGTCATGTGGAGCGAGCCGGTGACGCGCACGCCGGCCAGGGGTTTTTCGGCGGCGTACTTGTTGCGGATGGCCATGAGGCCGGGCATCTCGTGCTCGGCGATAGCGATCTCTTTGCGGCCCCAGTCGGCGAGGGCAAGGTCGGCGACTTTATAGTCGGCGGCCGTGATTTCGAGGGTTGTAGCCATGAGGATCTCCTTGGAACTCTTGAACGCTTGGATGCAGTCGGCGGGTGAACAGTTATCGACGCATCGTGATATCTTGATGTATATCAGAACCAGAGTCTCTCGTCTATGGCGTCGATTGTGAAAATCCTGCGGGCAGCGGCGGAGCCGAATCGGCTGCGGATCTTGTTGCTTTTAAAGGCTGAGGAGCTGTCGGTGGCGGAGCTGCAGGAGATTTTGACGATGGGGCAGAGCACGATCTCGACGCATCTGTCGCAGCTGAAGCAGGCCGGATTGGTGGAGGACCGGCGGACGGGGAAGAACAACCTATATCGGCTGCGGACGGACGCCGGGGATTTTGTGAGCGGGGTGCTGGCCCGGGCGGAGGCAGAGACGGCAGAGGCTGCGGGGGACCTGGCGGCGATGCGGCGAGTGTTGAAGAAGCGGCAGGACCGGATGCGCAGCTTTTTCGACTCGATGGCGGGGCGGCTTGGGAAGGACTACGTTCCCGGGAAGAGCTGGAGGAGCCTGGCGGAGGCACTGTTGCGGTTGATGCCGCCGGTAGTGATGGCCGACCTGGGGGCGGGGGACGGCAGCTTTTCCCTGCTGCTGGCGCGGCGCGCGGAGCGGGTGATCGCGGTGGACTCGAGCGACAAGATGCTGGCGGTGGGGCGGGAGCTGGCGGCGCGGCACGAGGTGGAGAACATCGAGTTTCGGGCGGGAGATATGGAAGAGCTGCCGGTGGATTCGGGGACGGTGGATGTGGCGTTCTTCTCGCAGTCGCTGCATCACGCGCTGCATCCGGCGCGGGCGCTCGAGGAGGCGGGGCGGATCCTGAAGCCAGGGGGGCGGCTGGTGATCCTGGACCTGGCGAAGCATCGCTTCGAAGAGGCGCGCGAGCTGTACGCGGACGAGTGGCTGGGTTTCGCGGAGGCGGAGTTGGAGGGGATGCTGGAGAAGGCGGGGTTTGCGGAGGTCGAGGTGGGCGTGGTGGACCGCGACGCCGAGGCGCCGCAGTTCCAGACGCTGCTGGGGACGGCGACGAAGGCCTGACGCCGCTGGCTAGATTCGTGATCCTGTAACATGGCATCCAACACAGCCGTGAAAAAGACATTGGAGACCGCGAAGGATAGCGCGCACAAAGCCGTGACGCTGACGGACGAAACGCGTACCGCTGTGCTGAAGGCGCTGGCGGATCCGCGGCGGTTTGAGCTGCTGGAGCGGATCGCACGGCACAACTGTCCGCTGGGGTGCTCTGAGGCGCTGGCGGAGATGCCGATCTCGGCGGCCACGCTCTCGCACCACATCAAGGAGCTGGAGTCGGCAGGATTGATCGAGGTACGGCGCGAGGGCAAGTATGCCTTCCTGTCGCTGCAGCGTGGAGTGCTGGAGGCGCTGGCCGCGACGCTGTGTCTGCTGGGGACACCGGGGTGTCAGCCGCCGCCGGATGAATGAGTCTGGCAATCGAAAAAGCAAACGCAAGAACAACTGCAGATCCCTTCCCTTCGCTGTGCTCAGGGTCCGGGATGACACCTCTTTGGAGGAGCGGACTTTGGTGACAGGAGAGGAATTTTCAGGGCCGATGCCTTCGCTGCGCTACGGGATGACACGCGACTGGGAGGGCGAAGGTTCGTGCTGTCCCGCCCTTGCGACAGAAAAAAATCGCAAGGACGGGGCACGGAGCTGTGGTTAGAAAAAGCAAAAGCAAGAACAACTGCAGATCCCTCCCCCTTCGCTGTGCTCAGGGTCCGGGATGACACCTCTTTGGAGGAGCGGACTTTGGTGATAGGAGAGGAATTTTCAGGGCTGATCCCTTCGCTGCGCTACGGGATGACACGCGACGGGAGAGCGAAGGTTCGTGCTGTCCCGCCCTTGCGACAGAAAAAAATCGCAAGGACGGGGCACGGAGCTGTGGTTTGAAAAAGCAAAAGCAAGAACAACTGCAGATCCCTCCCCCTTCGCTGTGCTCAGGGTCCGGGATGACACCTCGTTGGAGGAGCGGACTTTGGTGATAGGAGAGGAATTTTCAGGGCCGATGCCTTCGCTGCGCTACGGGATGACACGCGACTGGGAGAGCGAAGGTTCGTGCTCTCCCGCCCTTGCGACAGAAGAAAATCGCAAGGACGGGGCACGGAGCTGTGGTTAGAAAAAGCAACGGCAAGAACAACTGCAGATCCCTCCCCCTTCGCTGTGCTCAGGGTCCGGGATGACACCTCGTTGGAGGAGCGGACTTTGGTGACAGGAGAGGAATTTTCAGGGCTGATGCCTTCGCTGCGCTACGGGATGACACGCGACTGGGAGAGCGAAGGTTCGTGCTCTCCCGCCCTTGCGACAGAAACAAATCGCAAGGACGGGGCACGGGAACTGTAGTTAGAAAAAGCAAAAGCAAGAACAACTGCAGATCCCTCCCCCTTCGCTGTGCTCAGGGTCCGGGATGACACCTCTTTGGAGGAGCGGACTTTGGTGATAGGAGAGGAATTTTCAGGGCTGATCCCTCCGCTGCGCTGCGGGATGACACGCGAGTGGGAGAGCGAAGGTTCGTGCTATCCCGCCCTTGCGACAGAAAAAAATCGCAAGGACGGGGCACGGGAACTGTAGTTAGAAAAAGCAACGGCAAGAACAACTGCAGATCCCTTCCCCTTCGCTGTGCTCAGGGTCCGGGATGACACCTCTTTGGAGGAGCGAACTTTGGTGACAGGAGAGGAATTTTCAGGGCCGATGCCTTCGCTGCGCTACGGGATGACACGCGAGTGGGGGAGCGAAGGTTCGCGGTGTCCTACCCTTGCCCGGAGTGCGAGATGACACTTCGTTGCTCCTTAAAAAAGCTGAGGAGATCGTGAATCCAATTCCGGCTCCGCTAATCAATTCGATAGTTGTCGAAACGTCGAACTGAAGACGCTTCGAGACGGGAGATAAGCAGCATGGCGAATTTGACTGGAAAAGTGGCGCTGGTGACCGGCGCATCGAAGGGCATTGGCGCGGGGATTGCGAAGGAACTGGCGGCGCGCGGCGCGGCGGTGGCGGTGAACTACTCCGGCAGCAAGGCGGGAGCCGAGAAGGTGGTTGCGGAGATCAAGGCCGCGGGAGGCAAGGCGATCGCGGTGCAGGCGAGCGTGGCCGACCCCGACGCGGTGGGCGCCCTGGTGAAGACGGTGGTGAAGGAGCTGGGCCCGATCGACATTCTGGTGAACAACGCCGGTATTTACGAGGTGGGGCCGCTGGAGCAGATCACGCCGGAGCACTACCGGAGGATCTTCGATGTGAATGTGCTGGGCCTGCTGCTGACGACCAAGGAGGCTGTGGCGCACTTCAATCCTAACGGCGGAAGCATTGTGAATATCAGCTCGGTGGTGGTGGACGGCGTGCCGGGACTGACGGTGTACAGCGCGACCAAGGGCGCGGTGGACACGATCACGACATCGCTGGCCAAGGAGCTGGGACCGAAGAAGATCCGGGTCAATTCGTTGAATCCGGGCATGATTGAGACCGAAGGGGCGCATGCGGCCGGGTTCATCGGCAGCGACTTCCAGAAGGCCGCAGAGGCGCGGACGCCGCTGGGCCGCATCGGACAGCCGCAGGACGTCGCAACTGCAGCCGCATTCCTTGCATCCGATGATTCAGGCTGGGTTAACGGCCAGGCCATCTTCGCCTCCGGCGGATTCACTCTCTGAGCAAGTGCCGCGCCCGGGTCACCGCAGATTGCAAAAGCGAGGGACCCGGGTGGACATTCCCATTTCAATTGAGGAGTTTGACTTATGGTGCACCCCATCATTCCATCTCTCGCAGTGGCCGCCATCGGACTGATCGGCGCGCGGCTGGGGGATTCCCTTCGCCGCCCGAGCTTTGTGAGCCAATGCAAGAAGACCACGAGCCGGGTGGTGTGGAACTACGCCTCTCAGGCTCACACCGCAGTCATCGCCAAGCCGCGCAGCGCGGCCAAGCGCGTGTTCTCCAGCTCGCCGCGATAGAACAGATTAAAAGTGTCGAAGGGAATGAGGCGTTTGCCGTCGGGGTGCGCAATGTGGATACAGCTCTTTTTCACGCTGCGCACATCGAAGGCTTCGGCGTCGATAAATTGAACGATCAGGACGCGGAATAGATTCTTATAGCCCAGGTCTTTGGGGATAAGCACCTTGGGCAAACAGCACAAGAGCTCCTTCAGCGTAGACGCCTGCGACGCGGGCGAATGATTCGTGGCAAACAGCTTGAACAAGTGATCGCGCAGGCCGGATTCCTGCTCGTAGACGATGGTGTTGCGTGCGCCGTCGATGAGGACCTGCGGGTCCATCATGCCGGTGAGCGGCACGGTTTTTCGACGGCGAGCCAGCCGCCGAGCAGGCCGCCGACGATGGTCTTGCCACCCGGGGAGAAGACGAGGGCGAGCAGATGTCCGGATTGCCATGCGGTGCGCAAGGTGGGCCATTGCTCGGCGAGGCCCAGGACGCGGCTGCCCAAAAGTGCGCCGACGGCGGCGGCGGCGAGCACCGTCCAGCGCTGCGGCTCGGCGATGACATCGCCACGGCGGGCGCGGACACGCCGGAAGGCGGCGTATCCGGCAGCGTAGGCGAGCGTCTCAAAGACCGGATGCCAAACCGGGTGAGAGCCGAGGGGGAGCATGGCGGAAGTATAGCCGTCGCCCAAGGGGGCGAAGGGATTGACCGCAGTGAGCAGGCGAGCGCACTCAGGCGACGTGGCGCGGCTTGTGGTGGAGGCGATCGCGGCGCGGCGCGAAGCGGGGCCAGCTGGAATTCGCAGCGGGACCGGCAAATGGCGGCTTCCCCGCCAACATCCGTATCACCCAGAGAGCACAGCCGCACGCCAGTGCGAGCACGAAGAACACAACCAGGCCGAGGAGAAGGCCATCCATGGCGCGCCTCCCTTCCGAGCAACCGCCCAGCGCTTTGAGGATACTGCGAAACGCGACAGCAGGGTTGGAAATTCGGGGCCGGGCGAGGGGCGCGGGCGACCGGCGGTTAGCCCACGTCCCGCTCGGCTTCCAGGAGCTGGCGTTTGCGCTCAACGCCCCAGCGATAGCCGGTGAGCGAACCGGCGGCGCCAACCACCCGATGGCAGGGTACCAGCACGGCAACGCGATTGGTGGCGCAGGCGCGGGCGACGGCACGAGTGGCGTTGGGCTCGCCCAGTTCGCGGGCAAGCTGGCTGTAGCTCCGGGTTTCTCCGCGGGGGATGTGACGCAGGGCCTGCCAGACACGGAGCTGAAAGACGGTTCCGCGCAGGTCGAGGGCGCCGTCGAGTTTGCGGCTGTGGGCGAGGTCTGACCCCTCGCGCACGCTCTGGAGGGCGGCATCGACGTAACCGGCGAGGGAGGTGTCGGCGTGCAGCTCTGCCTCCGGGAACTCGTCGCGCAGCGAAGAGACGGCCTGGCGTTCGTCGGCCGCGAGGGAGAGCCAGCAGATGCCGCGGGAGGTGGCGCCGACGATCATCCAGCCAAAGGGAGAGGGTGCGGCCGCATAGCCGATCCGTTCGCCGCGGCCGCCCGAGGCAAAGCGCGCCGGCGTCATGCCGAGTTGGGCCCCCTCGTAGGCACGGCTGGAGGAGTTGAATCCGGCGTTGTAGATGGCGTCGGTGACGGAGCTTCCTGTTTTGAGTGCGCTGCGCAGGCCGGCGGCACGCAGGGCGCGCTGATACTGCAGCGGGCTGGCGCCCATGGCCTGCTTGAAGAGGCGCTGCACGGTAAACGGGCTCAGGCCGGTGACGCGCGCCAGTTCGGCAAGGGGCACGGTGCGGTCGGCGTGGGCTTCAAGATAGGCGCGCGCGCGGGCCATGAGGTCGGTGGATGGCCGGGTGGGCTTGCAGCGCTGGCAGGGACGGAAACCGGCGGCCGCGGCTTCAGCCGTGGTGGCGAAGAAGCGCACGTTCTGACGCAGGGGGCGTCGGCTGCGGCAGTCGGGACGGCAGAAGACGCCGGTGGTGAGGACTGCGTAGAAGAAGGGGGCGCCGGCTTGCCGCGCGACGAGTTGTTCCCAGGCGCGGTCGGGATCGATGGGGGCCGGCGGCTTGGGCGACGTTTTCATCGGTTCTGCGTAGGGGGCGAGTTGAGCTGTGGCGTTCATGATCCGATTGTGTCGATTTCAGCGATCGGCCACACTCCGGATCTTGCGAGCAATTCCATTTTGGGCGCCCGGGCGGTGGGGCAGTTGAAGGATGAGTCTACTGTGCCCCTCGTTGCAACAAGACGGCCTCGGCACGGGCGAGATCTTCTTCCGTGTCGACGCCGATGGTGTCGTGGGGGGCGGCGGCGACGTAGATGTCGATGCCATTTTCGAGAAGGCGCAACTGTTCGAGCCGTTCCACCTGCTCGAGGCGGCCGGTGGGCAGGGAGGCAAAGCGCTCCAGCGCCTGCCTGCGATAGGCATAGATGCCCAGGTGCTTCCGGTATCCCTGGAAGCCGGCGCCGTCGCGATCAAAGGGGATGCGAGCGCGCGAGAAGTAGAGGGCCTTGCCGTCATTGGCCGTCACCACCTTGACCGCGTTGGGATTGGCGATCTCCTCGGCCGGGCAGGGTACGGCGAGGGTAGCCACCTGAACCTCGGGCCGGTCGAAGAGGGCGAGGAGCGGGGGGAAGAACTCCGGTGTGAGCGTGGGTTCGTCGCCCTGGATGTTCACGAGGATATCGGCCGCGAGGGTGGCGGCGACTTCGCGCACGCGGTCGGAGCCGCTGGCGCAGGCCGGGGAGGTCATGACGGCGGGAATGCCGCGAGTTTGGCAGGTGGCGGCGACTTCTTCGGAGTCGGTCGCGATCAGGACGGGATCCATGAGGCCGCTGTCGCGGGCTGCGCTCCAAACCCATTCCAGCATGGGGCGGCCCGCGATGAGGCGCAAGACCTTGCGGCTCAGGCGGGTAGAGCCGAGGCGGGCGGGGATGACGCCAGCGATGCGGGGGGGATTGGGCACCCGTTCAGTGTAACGGGCAGGCGACTCCCGGCCCAGCTTTTGCGCGGGAC
The DNA here is from genome assembly GCA_008682415.1 of Acidobacteria bacterium AB60. GTDB lineage: Bacteria > Acidobacteriota > Terriglobia > Terriglobales > Acidobacteriaceae > Telmatobacter. The sequence goes on from VANK01000005.1 coordinate 115,480, forward strand.
CGGGTTATCAGGCATTTTTTTGGGGAAGCCGATGATCGCTGGGATGCGGCGTGCTCCTCGCCGGGTTGCCCCGGTCCGCAATTTTTTTGGGACGGCGAAAGAAGGGACGGGGGCTGATGGGGCTTTTGGGGGTTTGACCTCTCCCAGAGTCGCCCGTATCATCAATACTTGGCGATGCTTGCCGCGGCCCTCCTCGGGCTGGCGCCTTCCTCTCCAAACGGCGGAGTAGCTCAGATGGTTAGAGCGACGGATTCATAACCCGTAGGTCGACAGTTCGATCCTGTCCTCCGCCACCAACACACTGAAAAATTCGGATTATGCCAATTGCGATAACCCGGGGTTGCGGGACAGGTGTGTTAGCGGGGGCGGACCATGAAGCGGCTCTACAGGATCTGCGGCTTCCGTGCGCATTGCCATCGGTTCCGACATAACTTGGCGACGGAGCTTCTAGCAAAGGGTGTGCCAGTGTCAGAAGTAGCGGCTATCTTGGGTAACAGCGCGGATGGTCGAGAAGGTGTATGCGCAGGTCGGGCAAGAAGCGCTTAATGCATCGGTGATGGCGACGTGGTAGCCCGAATTAGAATGGGACGGGCGCGATTCGCCCTAGCCGATGGCTTTCAGAAATGAGCGTGTACAAGACCGAATCCAACTAGGCGCTCGCCGAATAATGAATATTCTTCGCAAGCATGGTGTCGCTACGATGCGCATGCTTGAGCAGAAGATTTCAGATGCTGGGCCGAATCCCCAAAGAATTGATCCACATATTCTTACCAAATCGCGCGTCGAGCTTTTTGAAAAACAGATCCTCCAGACAACGAAAGTAGGTAACACTCAGTGGCATCGTCTTGCAGAAAGTGAGATGTATTTGTTGAAGCGCGATTCGAAGAGCTACAAAAACTTCATTCACTCACTGAACGGAGAGAGTTTACGGACCGGATGGGTGATACCGCCGAAATCGCGGTCATGAAAGCAATGCAGCAAAACAGGCTACACTTCGTCGGTCACTTTGCGGACCTCAACGATCATGAAGACAATCGACGCTACGTGAAACATGATCCCGATTTTTTCTCCGGAAGACCAATAATTGGAGGGAAGCTCGACTACATTCTTTTTAATCCTGATGCTGGTGGGCTCGGAATAGAGATCAAAAACACGCGAGAATGGATATATCCCGACAAAGCCATCGTCACAGAGCTCCTCCGGAAATGCCTCCAGATCGATGTCGTCCCCGTCCTCGTGGCTCGCCGCATTCACTACACAACCTTCAGTGTCCTAAATGCATGTGGAGCGATCGTCCATCAGTTCTATAACCAACGCTACCCAAATGCGGAAGCCGCCCTCGCTGCTGAAGTACGCGATAAAAATAAGCTCGGGTATTTCGATGTGAGGATAGGAAACGAGCCAGACGAGCGGCTCTTGCGATTTTTTGGAAGTAGTATTCCGCTCGTGGCAGAAGAAAGCCGTGAAAAGTTCGACGAGCGTAAAGAATTGATCGATGAATATGTGAGCGGGCCAATGAATTACGCCGAATTCGAGCGAACTTTAAGAGAGGGCGGCGACAATGAAGGCGAAGAAGAAGGGCCAGATTGGGATCCCGACAAGGACCTTCTCTAATTCTTCGCCTCTATTTGAGGCGATCCCGAACCCAACACTATTCCTAAATACATATAAGCACAAATACACGGCGAGGGGCCGACCGGTTCTCCGAGATTAGCCGACCTGTGGCTGGTCGCCCAGAAGGGGGAGGGGCGGAAGGGTGATCTCAGGGTCGAGTTTGCGGCTCGAACAGACACGGTTGCGGCCCTGCCGTTTGGCTTCGTACATGGCGCGATCGGCCCATTCCACCAGCTGTGAGGGCCCGAGGCCGAGGCGCGGCGTGATGGTGGCGCAGCCCGCAGAGATGGTCACGATGCCGTAGGGGCTGGCTTCATGGGTGATGCGTTGTTTCGCGACGGCGCTCCATAGCTCCCGGGCAATCTCAACGGCTCCCGTCTCATCGGTGTTGGGGAGCACGATGGCAAACTCCTCGCCGCCGAAGCGCGCGGCCACATCGCCGGCCCGGGTCACGACATCCATGGCGGCTTCGGCAATCTGTTTCAAGCACTCGTCGCCACGCACGTGCCCGTAGCTGTCGTTGAACAGCTTGAACAGGTCCACGTCCACCAGCACCATCGAGAGGGGTTTGCGATCGCGGATGGCGCGGCGCCACTCCGCATCGAGATACTCTTCAAAGCGCCGCCGGTTGGCAATGCCGGTCAGGGGATCGACCACCGCGAGCTTTTCCACCTCATCGTAGGCCGCCTTGAGTTTGTGTTCCGCCTGGATGCGGTCGGTGACATCGCGGAAGAACCACACCCGCCCCAGGTAGCGGCCGTCGTCCGTGTGCAGGGTGGTGGTATAGCGTTCGAGGATCCGGCCGTCCTTGAGCTCGACCTCGCACTGATCGTCGGCATCGCGGTCCGCGTAGAGTTCCTGAATGCGCGCCGCAAAGGCGGCCGGATCCCGAGCCTTTTCGATGCACTGGGCGAGGAGCCGTTCATCGAGAACCTCGACGGTCGGCTGGAGCAGGCTGCGCGGCACGTCGGGAGCGGCGATGCGCCACACTTCGGCGAAGCGGCGATTGTAGGAGACGGCTCTTCCCTGGTCATCGACCACCAGGATGCCGTCGAGGGAGTTCTCGTGGATCGCGCTCAGGAGGGATTGGTGGAAGGCGCGCGATTCTTCGGCCCGCTTGCGCTCGCTGATATCGCGCACGATGTTCAGGATGCCGGTAGGAATGCCGCGCACCGGGTCGCGGATGGCGCGCAGACTGGCTTCCACCCAGACATACGCTCCGTCGGCTTTGCGAACCCGGCACTCGATGATCGCCTCGCCGCGGCCGGTGCGGAGCTGAGACATGAGTTCCGCGGCTTTGGGGCGGTCTTCCGGATGAACGATCGCGAGGCTGTGCATGGTGAGCAGATCCTCGCGCGTCCATCCTCCGAGGCTTGCGCCCGCGGTCGACACATAGCTCCGGTTCCCAAGGAAGTCCGCGATGATGATGATGTCCCGGGAGTTCTCCGTCACCAGTTCGTGAAGATAGACGGTTTCGCGCAACTTCCGTTCCGTGGCGCGCAAGTTCCCCATCACAACGGAGAGCGTGTACAGGGTGAACATGGCGGCGGCCAGGGAGAGCTGCAGCTGGATGCCGACTCCCAGAAAACCCAGTGACCCGGCCGCTGCGGGTGCGCCGTGATGAAACAGATGAAGGCTTCCGAATCCGGCCACGCAGAGGACCGCGATCGAGGCCCATCCCAATCCGAGACGCAGCTGCGTGAGGATGAGGAGGGGGAAGACGACGGCCATGGGGGGGATGAGGGTTTGATTGAGGAGAAGCGGATCGAGGACAACCAGTGCGACGGGGTAAAGGAGATTGGTCCACGAGCCGATGGTCTCCTTCCGGAAGCGGGTGCGGAAGATGGCCACGAAGGCAGGAGTGGCAACCGTCATGCCGAGGGCGTCGGTGGTGACCCAGTCGCGGAAGGCGGGCCAGAGGGCGTAGTTCTGCCACAGATGCGCGATGACCGCGAACGGGATGCCGACGATGGCGGGCGCCGCAATGACGCCCAGCGTGAGGAAGCGGAGCAGGTAATACCGTTGGGTGAGCTGAGGAAGCTGGGCGAGGCGTCCGCGCAGGAAGAGAGCCGCGAGGAGCGCCTCGCAGACATTGAGGACGGCCAGGGCAACGTTGGTCTGCCACCCGTGCTGGCCGACCAGCATGTTGCCGCAGACCTGGGCAGCGAAAGCCGCCGCAATATAGGCAGGCCATCGCCGGCGGGGCGCAAGAAGCAGATAGGAGAGGAGCAACCCGTTGGCGACCCAGATCACGTTGATCTGGATCTCGAGTCCCACGAAATACGTCGTCGCGAGGGAGGCGAGAAAGCATCCGGCGACGCGCGCGAGGCTTCCGTAACGCCTCCGCAGCGGGAGGAAGCGAGAGCCCTCGATCTCAGGCTTGCCTGCGCGCACACTACCCTCGAATCTCTATCGGAGGATTCGAGAAAAAGTTCAACAGACGGGGTGCCAAAAATTATTCCCCACTCTGTTTTTACCCTTTTTGTGGGAGAGCGCAAATGGCTCATTTGTGCCATCACGGGGCGGAACACGCGCAGGCCGGCTGGGGGTGATCCCGGCCGGCCCAAAGTGACCGAAACTACTCGTCCTTCAGGGATGTGCGGCGCTCTGCCGTTTGTGTGACGCAGCCCACCGAAATCTGCTTCCCGGAGGCGTCGAAGTCGGTGATCGTCCCGGTGGCACTGAATCCCGTGCCATCGCTGCTGAGCTCGACCTTGTTCGAGCCTTCGGCGAGCGACTTGAAGGTGCCGTCGGGGTTGTAGCGGAAGAACCAATAGGTGGGGGTGTACAGATCGGCCTCAACGCGGGTCCAGCTTCCCAGGCTGCTGCCGCGCAGGAAGGTGTTGGCGGTTTCGGTGAAGGAGCCGTCGTGACTGTACATCTGCAGGGAGCGGACTTTCCGGATGAGCGCGCCGGACTGGCAATCCACCACGGTGACGCTGACGTCCCACGTGCCTTCGATGCTGTGGTTCTCCTGCGCCTGGAGCGAGGGCTGGGAACCAGCCAGTGCCATTGCAATTGTTGCGACCATGCCAAACATTGTCTTCTTCATGTCGACCTCCCGTTCTGGGTGTGTGGTTGGGCGACGGCAGACTGGCGATGCCTCTCCCGTGCCTTCACCCCTACAGGCGCAACCCGGCGGGAAAAACTGGCATGGGTCCGGAATTTTTTTGGGAGATCAATTCTGGGCGATCTGGGCCTGCAGCCAGGAGCGGGCGAACTTCCAGTCGCGCATGACTGTTTCGGGAGAGACGGCAAGGACTTCCGCCGTTTCGTCGACGCTGAGGCCGCCGAAGAAGCGCATTTCGACCACGCGCGCCTTGCGCTCGTCGACCTTGGTCAGCGCGTTGAGAGCTTCATCCAGGGCAACCAGCTCCCGGGCACGCCCCATGCCGAGGTCGGGAAGCTCTTCGAGGTCAACACGTTGGGCATCGCCTCCCCGCTTGGCGGCCAGCCGCCGCCGGGCCCGGTCGAGGAGGATATTGCGCATGATCTGCGCGGAGATGGCAAAGAAGTGCGCGCGATGCTGCCAGTCAACGTTGGTGATGTCGACCAGCTCGAGGTACGCCTCATGCACCAGCGCGGTGGCTTGAAGGGAGTGGCCCTCGCGTTCGTCGCGCATGTAACGGCCGGCGATGCGCCGCAGCGTGCGATAGACATGGGGGGTCAGCTTCTCGAGCGCCGCGCGGTCGCCTCCGGCCCAGGCGCGAAGAAGGAGAGTGGTCTCCGATATCTGCTCGTCGGTCACCTTGGGTGGTTTACCTTCAGTTCGGGCCGATTATAGCCAAATTCGAATCTGCTTCCTTTGCTGTAGCCAATTTGCGAGTCGGGTAGGCCGGTCTTATGATGGAAGGCATTTCTCCACGGCTCCATGAACTCTGAGCGCCTGCGTCAAATCGAAGAGCTCTACCATTCGGCGAGAGAGAACGGCGTCGGCGTGCTGACGGCGGCCGATGCCGAGTTGCGGCGGGAGGTGGAGCATCTGCTTGCCCAGGACTCGGACAGCGGGAACAAGCTGCTGGATCAATCGGCGGCGAAGCTGCTAGCAGGGATGCAGGACTCGGAGGTAAAGGCCGGCTCCCAGCTGGGTCCGTACCGGATCGAGGCGCCCCTGGGCGAGGGAGGTATGGGGAAGGTATTCCGGGCCAGAGACACGCGCCTGGACCGGACGGTCGCGGTCAAGATCATGAAGGATTGGAGCGGCCGGTTCGAGAAGGAGTCGCGGGCGATCGCGGCGCTCAATCACCCCTACATCTGTACGCTGCACGACGTGGGCCCGAATTACCTAGTGATGGAGCTGGTGGAGGGGGAGACCCTGGCGGCCCGGATCAAGCGGGGCACGCTGCCCTTCTCGCAGGCGGCCCACCTGGGGGCCCAGATTGCGGAGGCGCTGGGGGCCGCACACAGCTGCGGGATCATCCACCGGGATCTCAAGCCGGCCAACGTGATGCTTACCCGTTCGGGCGTGAAGGTGCTTGACTTCGGGCTGGCAAAGTCAACTGCCGACCGGGCTATGACCACGGAGAGTTCCGTGATGGGAACACCCGCCTACATGGCGCCGGAACAATTCGAAGGCCGGGCGGCCGATGCGCGCAGCGACATCTATGCGCTGGGGCTTGTGATCCGGGAGATGCTGGCGGGGAGGCGCGATGAGATCCCCGAAACGACACCGCCGGCGCTGAAGCGGGTGATCCGGCGATGCCTGGAGACGGACCCCGAGGAACGCTGGCAGTCGGCACGGGATCTGCGGTGGGAGCTCGAATCGATAGCGGCCGCGCCCCCGGAGGCTGCTAGACGGACATCGCGGGTTCCGCTTCTCCTGGCTGTAGCGTTCATGCTGGTGGCGGCCGCCGCGCTGAGCTACGTCTACTTCCGCCGGCCGTCGCCCTCGCCGCCGGTAGCGCGCGTGTCGATTCTGCTCCCCGAGAAGTCGCACCTGGACGCTTTGGCGATGTCGCCGGACGGACACTACCTTGCACTCGTCCTGGTGAAGGAAGGAAAGCAGCAGATCTGGCTCAGGGCTCTCGACTCACCCGAAGTGATCCCGCTGGCCGGCACCGATGACGCGAAATACCCCTTCTGGTCTCCCGACAGCCGCTTCATCGCCTTTTTTGCGGATGCCCGGCTCAAAAAGGTGGATCGCGCCGGGGGTCCGGTGCAAACCATCTGCGATGCGCTTGCGGTTACCGGCGGGAGCTGGAACCGGAACGGAGACATTTTGCTCGGCGCCCTGTGGAAGGTCCGCCGGGTGTCGGAGAAGGGCGGCGGCGCGACGAGCCTTCCCGGGCATGGCGATAACACGGAGATGTTCCCCACGTTCCTACCGGATGGGCATCACTACGTGGCCATGCGCAACGGCGTCAAAGACCGGTCGCAGGCGGGGATCTTCCTCGGCACGATGGACGGACCCGAAGCGCGCCAGATACTTCCCGATGTTTCCCGCGCGGAGGTGGTAGATCCACCCGCCGGGCAAGACGTGGGAGAGATCCTGTTTACTCGCGCCGGAACATTGATGGCTTTGCCATTCGATATGAAGCGGCTGGAAGCGACGGGGGAACCGGTGGCGGTTGCTCCGGGGATCGCATCGATCAACAGCTTGTCATTGTTTGCGGCATCAAGGAGCGGGACCCTGGCGTATGTTTCCGGGCAGGAGGGAGACTGGGTATTCACCTGGCGGGATCGCGCGGGCCGCACCCTCGGCTCGATTCCCGGCGCGGGCGGAGTGGCCATGATCTCTCCCGACGGCAAGCATCTGGCATTCGACTATAGCGGCGATACGTACGTGATGGAGATGGCTCGGGGAACTGTGACGCGGCTGACGTTCGCGCCGGAAAACACGAATCCCGCCTGGTCGCCCGACGGGCGCTATATCGCGTATGACAAGGTGGGGGTTGGCATCTACAAAAAGCTGGCAACGGGAGCCGGGAATGAAGAGCTTGTGGTTTCCGCCGACGCGCTTGCCGTTCCCAAGAGCTGGTCGCCGGATGGAAGCACGCTTGTGTACGCGAAGATCAATGCCGAAACGGGCGCGGACCTGATGGCGGTTCGGGTGAACGGGGATCGCAAGCCATTCCCCATCGTGCAAACCCGGGCGACGGAAGACCAGGGACAGTTTTCCCCCGACGGACACTGGCTCGCCTACACCTCCAACGACTCGGGGCAGGCGGAGGTGTACGTCATTCCCTTCCCTCCTACGCCGGGCGCGAAATGGCTGGTTTCCCGAGGGGGCGGCGTGCAGCCCCGGTGGCGGCGCGACGGCCGGGAGCTGTTTTATATCTCAGCGGATTCACAGATGATGTCGGTTGCCGTGAGCACGCATCCCTCGTTTGAGTCGGGTATACCGCGCCCCCTGTTTCAATCGAATATCGTTGACACGGGAATCCGAACCGGGCCCCTGAGCTGGGACATCGCCCCGGACGGCAACCGCTTCCTGATTGTCAGCCCGAATGTGACGGATACGCCGGTGCTGACCCTTACGCTGAACTGGCGAGTCAATGTGGCGCGGTGACCGATTGGAAGCGCACGGCAGCGATGCCCTGATTCTCTCCGCTCTTTCTGTGCGCGCAAAGCTCTGACAAAACGCTGGCCCCTCAGGCATAACACCTGAGGGGCCATTTCACGGTCGTACGGAAGGTTCCGTTCTAGTTCGGTAGATCGCCCAGGAGAAGGCCGCTGGTTCCGGTAGTGGTCGCCGCCGCCGAATTCACGGTGTCGACTGCCCAGCCATCGTTCAGCTGCGAGAACGTACCCCACATGGCACTCGTGCCCCACATGGCGCTCGTGCCCCACATCGCACTGGTACCCCACATCGCGCTGGTACCCCACATGGCACTGGTACCCCACATCGCGCTCGTGCCCCACATGGCACTGGTGCCCCACATCGCGCTGGTACCCCACATCGCGCTGGTACCCCACATCGCACTGGTGCCCCACATGGCGCTGGTACCCCACATCGCGCTGGTGCCCCACATGGCGCTGGTGCCCCACATCGCGCTGGCGGCGTTCACCAGTGCAACCTGTCCGGAGGGCCCGACAACGACGGCGGGCGACAGGGCGCTGCCGAGGCCCAGGAACGAGTGGTCCTTGTTATTGAGGGCAGACTGAACATCGAGGTAGCCCGCTCCCACGGTGAAGGCATCTGCAGAGAGGGTGAAGCTCTGTCCGGTGGTTTGATCGACCGCGGTGCTATACGGCAACAGGTTCTTGAAGGCCGTAAGCATCATGCGGGCCTTGATCTCGTCTGGCGTCAGATGCGGCTCTTGTTCAATCATCAGAGCCGCGGTGGCGCTGACCATGGGCGCCGCGGTGCTGGTGCCGCTCAGAACGAAGTAGGCATCGGAGGGTTTGGCCGGATTTCCGTTGTCTTCATAGAGGCCGCGCTGAATCTCGTTCTGCGGATTCTGCTGATTCAACAAGAGCGGCTTGTTGTAGAGCGAGATCACCAGATTGCCCGGGGCAACCAGGTCCGGCTTGACGAAGTGATCGAAGGCCGTGGGTCCCTTGGAGGTGTAGCTGGTGGGTACTACGCCGGTGCGGTCGCGGCTGCCCTTGGTATTCATCGCGCCCACCGTGATCACGTAGGGATCGTTGGCGGGAGCGGTGATGGTGCCGTAGCCGTTGGTGTTCTGGCTGTTGTCGCGGCCATCGTTGCCTGCGGCGACGACAACCACGATGCCCGCCCGCCACGCCTGTTCCACGGCCTGGCAGAGAGGATCGACGAGGTAGCTCTCGTAGACCGGGCGTCCCAGCGAGAGGTTGATCACCCGGATGTTATAGACGTTCTTGAGCGCGATGGCCGTCTGGATGGCAGCAATGACGGAGCTTTCAGTGCCGGCGCCGTTGCCATCAAGAACGCGCAGGTTGATGAGCTTCGCACCGCCGGCGATCCCGCGGAAGGTATAGAAGCTGTGGGGATTGGAGGAGTCGGCTCCATTGCCTGCGATGATGCCGGTCACGTGCGTACCGTGACCGTACTGATCGACTGCGCTGGGGGCGCCCGGCACGAAGCTGGCGCTGAACGCAATGGATTGCCGGTTCATGTCTTCGGCGGTAGCGATTCCGCTATCGATCACCGCGACGCCCACACCGTTTCCACTGAGCCCCGCCAGCCAGGCCGCGGGAGCGTTGATGGAGTCGGTGTGATAGTCGTTCACCCAGCTACCGCCCGTAGAGGAGCCGGTGGCATAGACGGGCCGGTCCGGAGAGATGTAGGCCACATCGGGTTCGGAGGCGAGATTGGAGATCTGCGAGGCCGGCACAGTATAGACGCCGCTCTGCAACAGACCCAGCTCGCGCTTCAGCTGGCCGCCGTGTTTGGAGACCTTCTGATGCAGATCCGGGGCAAGAGGACGGTTGAACTGTACGATCACGTCCACCTGACCGGACGCATTCTGCAGATCCTTCGCCGCCTTCTGAGCCTGAGCGACCCCGCTCAGGCTCGCGAGGACGAAGAGCGCAACAAAGAGCTTTACCATAGGCAATGATTTGAATCGTGCAAGATACATATGCAACTCCTTCGTAGCCTCGTGAACCTCCGAGGTCAGAAAAGGTCTCCCTGTCCGGTGGAATTCTGGTCCGTTGTACTTGTGCCCCAAAGAATGCTGGTGCCCCACAGAACGCTCGAAGCCGAGCTGGCGTTGGATCCCCATAGAATGCTCTCTCCCGCGAGCGTGTAAGTGCCCCACAAAATGGATTGTCCGTAGACGTTGGTACCCCACAAAACCGAGTCGCCGAAGACAGCGCGGGTGCCCCACAGAATGGAGCGGCTGGCGAGCACGGAGTTGTCGCCGGGCATCAACACGACGTGCCCCTTGTCATCCAGTGCGGCGTGTGGGGACATCGCGCTTCCCATTCTCGGCAGCACCAATTCGTTGCTGGCGAGAGCAGCCTTGATGTCCAGGTAGCCTGCACCCACGGTGAAGATGTCGGCTTGAAGATCATAGGTGTGGCCGCTGACCGGGTCGGTGGCCACGGCGGCGGGTATCAGATTCTTGAAGGCAGTCTTCATCAACCGCGCCTTCACCTGATCAGGTGTGAGCGAGGGATTCTTCTCAAGAAGCAAGGCCGCGGCGCCGCTCACCATGGGGGCCGCCATGCTGGTTCCGCTCAGATAGAAGTACGTGTCCGACGGACCACCATGATAGATCCTGCTGAAGGCGAACCTTGCGCCCGGAGCTTCGACGGCAAGGTCCGCGCCACCGTTGGTCTGCGTTCCGGCAAATGATTCGTCGGTTCTGGTAAAAGCGCCCGGCGTGTACGCGGAGAGAGGCACGGCATTCTCCGGCAGCTGATGTGCGAGGGATTCGACGGGAGTATAGAGAGAGATGGTTCGATTGCCGGGCGCCACAATGTCCGGCTTGACGATGTGATCCCAGAGCGACGGGCCCTTCGAGGTGTAGCTTGTGGGAACATCATCGGTGCGATCGGCCGTTCCCATGGTATTCATGGCGCCGACGGTGATCACGTAGGGATCATTGCCGGGCGCCGTGATGGTTCCATACCCATCTGTCCCGAGAGAAGTGTCCCGCCCCTCGTTGCCGGCTGCGACCACGACCACAATGCCCGCAGACCAGGCCTGCTCCACTGCCTGGCACAGCGGATCGAGCTTATAGCTCTCGAACACGCCCCTGCCCAGCGACAGGTTGATGACGCGAATGTTATAGACGTTCTTGAGACGGATCGCGGTCTCGATGGCGGCAATCACCTGGCTATCGGTTCCGGCTCCGTTTTGATCGAGAGCGCGCAAGTTGATGAGGTGTACCCCTGGCGCAATTCCCCGGAAGGTATAGGTGAAGTTGGAGCCGCTCGACTTGCTTCCGTTGCCGGCCAGGATGCCTGCGACGTGGGTTCCGTGCCCATAGGAGTCAAAGGTGCTGCCAAGGTCGCCGCGCACGAAGTTCTGCGAGTAGACGACGTCAAACTTCTTGCCGTGCAGATCCGGCATGTCTTCCATGCCGCTGTCAATTACCGCGACGCCGATGCCGGAGCCGTCTAGTCCACGCGACCACGCGGCGGGAGCGTTCACCGCCTCGGTGTGATAGTCGAGCGTGGGAACGGGAGAACTGATGGTGGTGCTGTGAACCGGCCGGTCGGGCGACACATACAAGACCTCCGGGTCGGATTCCAGATCGGAAAGCGCCGAGGCGGGGATACGATAGGCGCCGCCGCGCAGGGTGCCAAACTCCTGTTTCACGATGGCGCCGCGACGCATGAGCCTTTGGTGTTCCCGCGCACCGGGCGAGTTGCGATACTGAACGATCACATCGATCTGCTCGCTCCCTTCCCGCCCGGCGAGCTCGCTCGCGACCTTGGAAGGGTTCGCCTGAGCGAATCCGCCACCGCGGAGAACCAGTGCGGCAAGGCCGAGAAGCGCGCTTCTCGTCGCAATCCTTCGCAAAGGTTCTTGTCTCATTGTTCTTCCCTTATAGCTATTTGCATCTGCAATCCTGTAGCCCGTCGGCGATATCCCAGTTGAGGTCCTAAGCAAATCGGTTATCAGCCAATCAATCTTTGCGTCCCGTATCAATCCGGGCCAGTCTGAGCGTCGCACTGCTTGCGAGTACTCCAGAGGATGGTCACGAACGGAACAATATGAACCGATTCTGAACGTCCGGCGGTGGTTTGGCTAGATGACTACCGGAATGCCATGATCCCGCTTTCGTGGTATTTCTCGTGCAGTTGCACACCATGTCCCGGTTGGCTCACACGATAGTGCTATCTTCCAGTTGCGTTTGATATGTCACATTCTTAGATCAAGGGGCCGGATATTTGATCGCGGCCAAAGATATATGAAGAATGGCAAGAAAGATTACACGAACACTGGAATGACTAAGTCTCGATGACGAGCGACGTCACTTATTCCCTCAGATCACCTAGGTAACGGTACTTGAGCGTGGGTTGAGTCATCGCACAAGGTCCGGAACGGCGCGGGCATTCCAGGGGCTGACAGGCCCTCTCGCGCAAGAACGTGGAGCATTCCCGGAATGGCTTCTTCTCTACCAAAGCGAGCGATCGCATACGTACTGCTGACTGCTGCGCTGGGTTCCTGGGCTTTGGGAACAGCCCTCTTTCACTGGCGCTCTGCCAACCTGCTGCAGTTTGGGTGTTACCTGGCGATCGCGATGTTCGCCTCGACGCTCAAGGTGAGGCTTCCGGGAATCGAAAGCACCATGTCGGTGCACTTTCTATTTATCCTGCTTGGCATCCTGGAGCTGTCGCATTCAGAGACGATGGTGCTGGCCTGCGGGGCGGCGCTTTTGCAGAGCGTGTGGAATACCAAGAAGCGGCCCGAGCTGCTGAAGGTCATCTTCAATGTAGGCATGACGGCCAACGCCGTGTGGGTGACCTACCAGGCGTACTGGCTGGCGGCAGCTCTTCTGCATAATCGGATTCCGCTCCTGCTCCTGGTGGTGGGCACTTCGTACTTCATCATGAACACCGGCCCGGTATCCATCGTGATCGCGCTCAGCCAGCGTAGCTCGATCCGGAATACCTGGTCTCTCACCTACTTCTGGTCGTTTCCGTACTACCTGGCGGGCGCGGCGATTGCGGGCCTCGTCGATGTCTGCAATCGGTATGTTGGCTGGGAAACCGCGCTTCTTGTGGCTCCGGTCATGTACTGGATCTTCCGGACCTACTACATCTATCTCGCCCGTCTCGAGGAAGAGAAGAAGCGCGCCGAGATCGAGGCTCTGCACGCCGAGGCTGAGAAGAGCCACGTGCAGCAGGTATGCGCTCTTCACCTCCGTACCATTGAGGGCCTGGCGCTCGCCATTGAAGCCAAGGATCATACGACCCACTCGCACCTGCAGCGTGTGAGAACGTATGCCATTGAAATCGCCAAGGACCTGGCGCTCAGCGAAGACGAGTTGGACGCTCTGCGCGCCGCCGCGTTGCTGCACGACATCGGCAAGCTCGGGGTTCCCGACCACATCATTAACAAGCCAGGACGCCTGACGCCCGAGGAGTTCGAAAAGGTCAAGACGCACACCATCGTTGGCGCGGAGATCATTGAGAAGGTCGCGTTCCCTTATCCTGTGGCGCCGATCGTCCGCTCGCATCATGAAAAGTGGAACGGCGAGGGATACCCCGATGGTCTCAAGGGGGAGGAGATCCCGATGGGCGCGCGCATTCTCGCGGTGGTCGACTGCCTCGACGCGCTCGCCTCAGACCGGCAGTATCGCAAGGCCCTGCCGCTCGGCGAAGCAATGGCAGAGGTAGCCAGGGAAGCGGGCAAATCCTTTGATCCGCGCGTGGTCGAGGTTTTGCAGCGCCGTTATCTGGAGTTCGAGAATCTCACCATCAAGAACGGGAACGAGAACCCGATCGATGCACTCAATCTGAGCGCGACGGTGGAGCGCGGTCTTCGCCCGGCCGCCGGCTTTGAGAGCGGATCGGAGAAGACCGGAGACCAGGTCGACTTCCTCTCCTCCATCGCCTCAGCCCGGCAGGAGGCGTACACCCTGTTTGAGCTGAGCCAGGACATCGGCAACTCACTCAGCCTGACCGAGACCCTGTCTCTGGTGGCGATGCGCTTGCAGAAGCTGGTGCCGTACGAGTCGATCGCCGTCTTCGTGCGCGACAAGGATCTGCTCATCCCGGAGTTTGTGAGTGGGGACTACGCGCGGGTGTTGGCCTCTCTGCGGGTGCCGATCGGCACTGGGCTCTGCGGGTGGGTGGCTGCACACCTCCGTCCCATCATCAACGGGAACCCGATCGTTGAGACCGGCATCGCCATGACGCCCAATGCCTCCATCGGCCTGCGTTCCGCGCTTGCGGTTCCGTTCGAAAGCGTCAATGGGATCGTAGGTGTGCTGACTCTTTATCGCGCCGATCCTGACGCGTTTACGAACGATCATCTCCGCGTTGTGCAGGTCATTACCTCGCGCGTGGCTATGTTTATTGACAATGCGCTGAAGTATCGCGAGGCCGAGTCGTCCGCCACCATGGACTACCTGACCGGGATGGCCAACGCGCGCGCATTATCCGTCCATCTGGAGAAGGAACTGGCGCGGTGCGAACGCGAGCAATCCAGCGTGGGCATCATGGTCTGCGACCTTGACGGGTTCAAAGAGATCAACGATCACTTCGGGCATCTCGCTGGAGACAAGGTGCTGAAGTCATTCGCCTCTTCGATGAGGATTGTTTGCCGCGAGTACGACTACGCGGCCCGCATGGGCGGGGACGAGTTTGTGATCATCGCTCCGGGCATGACTGAAGCGGCGATGAGCGACAGGTCTGAGCTGCTCAATGCGCTCGCGAAACAGGCGGGGCGAGACGTGTGCGGAGCGGACTTCCTTTCGCTCAGCGCGGGAGCGGCATTCTACCCAGCCGATGGCATCACCGCGGAGCAACTGCTGGCGGAAGCGGACCGAAGGATGTATGCGGCCAAGAAGAAGCAGCATGAGATGGCCAAGGGCCGGCCGGTGATTGCCACACGCGAGCGCCAGCTTCCGGGCGAAGTGGAGCGGCGCACCGACGCGTCCGAGAGTATTTCGAGGCAATCGGAGCGCAAGGAACCTGTCGCCGTCGAGTTCGGAAGGCGCTGGTCGAGAACCCCGTATAACCTGCAGGGCCTATGAGCACCCTCGTCAAGTGCGCAGCCAGGACACTTCTTGTCGTGATCATCGCAGGATTTTTGGGCGCTACCCTGGTGCGCCTTGCCCCCGGCTACGGTGTGGCCGAAGAAGAACTAGACGCGCGCCTGAATGCGGACAGCGTCCAGGCGCTGCGGGACGCACACCGCGACCGGGGCACTATCTTCAGCTTCTATCTACGGGTTGCGCAAAGAATGCTGCATGGCGACTTGGGATTCTCTGACGCGATGCAGGAGCCGGTACGGCAATTGATCGCCGAGAGATTTCCGGAGACGCTGAAGTCAGTTGGCTTTGGCCTCAGTCTCGGATGGGCCATCGGCCTGAGCCTCGCGATTCTAAGCGTGACGGCACGCTCTGCCGCCGTGGATGTGGGAACTGGATTGCTGGCGACACTTGCCCTGTGCACGCCTGCGGCGGTTCTGGCCCTCCTCTGTGTTCTAGCGCAAGCGCCGGGACGCATCGTTATTGCGGCAACGATCTTTCCCAAGGTCTTTCAGTACGGGCGCAATCTCCTGTTGAAGAATGCCGCTCTCCCGCATGTGTTGTCGGCGCATGCCCGCGGGCTGGGCCGTTCGCGTATCTTTTTGCGGCACACGGTTCCGTTGGCGGCCCCTCAGCTTCTGGCCGTCGCCGGAGTAACCGTGGGGATCGCGTTCACAACGGCGATTCCCGTGGAGGCGCTCTGTGACATGCCGGGTATCGGCCAGCTCGCGTGGAAGGCCGCTTTGGCCCGCGATCTCGAGCTCCTGGTGATTCTTACCATGATCGTGGCCACCGTAACCCTGGTCGCCAATTCCACGGCGGAATTGCTCGGCAAAGCCGCGGCACACAGGTAGATGATGAAACGCGCGCGCCTCCTCGCAGTTGTCTTTCTCGGCCTTGTCACCGTGAGCTCGGTGCTGGCCAGCGTGCTGGCGCCGGCGCATTACTCCCATCAATTTCGCGACGATCCAGACGCGGCATGTTCCTGGCACCACCCGCTGGGCACCGACGACCTCGGGCGCGACCGCTTCTCCAGGCTGCTCTATGGAACGCGCGTCTCACTCTTCCTTGCACCCGCGGCTGCCCTGATCTCCACCATTCTGGCGGCGTTGATCGGGGGCATCGCTGTCTTCTCGAATAAGTGGGCCGAACAGGCAGTCATGTCGGTGACGGACCTGTTTCTTTCCCTGCCGTGGCTGTTCCTGGTCATCACGATCCGTGCGCTTCTGCCGCTCAACGTCGCCCCGCTCACCTCCGTGATTATCACCTTTGCTCTCCTCGGCAGTTTGGGTTGGGCGGGCGCAGCACGCGTGGTGTGTGCCGATACGCGACGACTCTGTGAGTCCGACTTCATGCTGCACGCGCGTGCCTCCGGGTTCACCGGCTTCCGGCTTCTATGGCGCCATCTTCTTCCCAACCTGCGGCCCGTGTTGCTGGCTCAATTCTGGATCTCGATTCCTGTCTTCATCCTGTCTGAAACCAACTTGAGCATTCTGGGTCTTGGGGTCGCAGAGCCTTTGCCCTCGTGGGGAAGCCTTCTGCGGGAGTTGGAGGGCTTCTCCCTTCTCTCCGCCCGGCCCTGGCAGTTCGCCTCACTCATTCTTCTCGTGGCCACGGTGAGTTGTTTCCACGTGGCCATGCAAAGCGAGGAAGCATGAAACTCTCTTGGATTCGTCCATCCCTCGTCACAATCGCTGCGCTGATGGCAGCCTGCGCAGCCTCCGCGGCCCCGGGCGCCAGCGAATTGCGCTTCTGCATTGGAGCGCAACCCAAGACCTTCAATCCGCTGCTGGTGGACGACGACGCCTCCGAAACTGTCCGCTACCTGACAGGCGGCGTGCTTGTGCGGCTGGATCGCAACTCGCAAAAGCTCCTGCCGGAGCTGGCCACGTCGTGGACCATCAACCGCGATGGCAGCGCGATCACCTTTGTGCTTCGCGAAAACGTGCGCTTCTCCGATGGAACTTCTTTCTCCGCTGACGATGTGGCGTACACCATGCAGAAGTTGATGGACCCCAACCTGCATTCCCCGACCGGAGACGCCTTTCGTTCGCGCGAGGGAACAGTGAGCACCAAGGTCGTGGGCAAGTCTCGAATTACGGTGACGTTCCCGGGGCCGATCGTTGGACTGGACCGCCTCTTCGACCAGGTGGCGATCATGTCCGCCACGTCACCCAAGAAAGAGATGGCAGTACTCGGGCCGTATTACGTCTCTGAAAATAAGGCCGGCGCCTATCTTCTTCTCGATCGGAATCCAAACTACTGGAAACATGATCCGGGCGGCCGCCAGCTGCCGTATATCGACCGCGTGCGCCTCGACGTGCAGCAGAATCGCGACATCGAAGCGCTGCGTATGAGCCGCGGGGAGATTGACTTTATCAACTCTTTGAACGCTGAGTCATTTGAAGCGCTGAAATCCAAAGCCCCGCAGGACGTGCTCGATGCCGGGGTCGGCCTGGATTCGGAGCAGATGTGGTTTAACCAGGTCCCTGCGTCTCCGCTTCCTGACTACAAGAAGGCGTGGTTTACCTCCAATAGTTTTCGTCGCGCCATCTCCTCTTCCATCCGCCGCGATGACCTCGTGCGCGTTGTGTTCAAAGGCCATGCGCAACCGGCGGTGAGTTTTATCTCGCCGGCCAACAAATTCTGGTTCAACCAGAAGCTGCAGCCTCACGCGTTCGATAGTCAGGCAGCCCTGCGCGCGCTCAATGCAGATGGTTTCCAAATGCAGAACGGTACGCTGCACGATCGTGCCGGACATCCCGTCGAGTTCTCGCTCATTACGAACGCCGGCAACAAGGACCGCGAACGCATGGCCGCCATGATCCAGCAGGATCTGGCCGCCATCGGCATCCGGCTCAATGTGGTCACCCTGGACTTTCCCTCCCTCATCGAGAGGATCACGCGCACCTTCAACTACGAAGCGTGCCTTCTGGGACTGGTGAACGACGATCTGGATCCGAACACCCAGATGAATATCTGGCTCAGCTCCGCGGAGAATCACCAGTGGAATCCCGGGCAGAAGACGCCCGCCACGCCGTGGGAGGCGGAGATCGATCGCCTGATGCGCGAACAGGCCTCCACGCTCGACGCCAAGAAGCGGAAGCAGGATGTCGATCGCGTGCAGGAGATCGTCTGGGAGCAACAGCCGTTCATTTACCTGGTCAACAAGAACGCGCTCTCGGCCGTTTCGCCCAATCTGCATAACGTGCACCCCGCGGTTCTGAGGCCGCAGATTTATTGGAATATCGACCAGCTCACACTTGGGAACGAGGTTGCGACAGCCCATTGAGAGACGCCACTCCCCTCTTATCTCTGAACCTCTCCGCCGGATTCCCGGGGCGCGCCGGAGTGCTGCGCGATCTTCGGCTTGAGGTGCGCAAGGGCGAGATCGTCGGTCTCGTGGGCCAGAGCGGCTGCGGCAAAAGTACGCTCGCGCTTGCCATTCTTCGGCTCCTCTATCTGAAGGGCGGAAAAGCGGAAGGCACGATCCACTTCAAAGACCGTGATCTGCTGTCGTTGAAAGAAAGCCAGATGCGTTTGCTGCGCGGGCGGGAGATCGCCCTGGTCCTCCAAAGTCCCATCGCGGCTCTCAATCCCTCGCTGCGCATCGGGACGCAAATGGAAGAAGCCTGGAAAGTGCACGCGCGCGGAACAACCGCTGCCGAATGCGAACGCGCCATCCTGCGATCGTTCGAGGATGTCGCACTGCCCCCGAGCACCGGCGTACTCCGCCAGTACCCCTCGCAGTTGAGCGTGGGACAGGCGCAGCGGGTCCTCATTGCGATGGCAATTCTGCACCGGCCGGCTCTTCTCATCGCCGATGAGCCAACCAGCGCGCTGGACATCAACACCCAGGCTGAGATTCTGGAGCTATTCGCAACCCTGAGCCGGAAGCTGGGGATGGGCATTCTCTTCATCTCTCATGACCTGCTTTCGGTGGCAACCATCAGCGACCGGGTGGCGGTCATGGACAAGGGTCAGATCGTTGAATGCCAGGAGACCAAAACTCTCTTCCGGAACCCCAGCCATCCTCTCACCCGCAGAATGCTTTCCGCGTTGCCATCTTTGCGGCATCTGGCTGAGGGGGATGCTGGGCCTGCCGCGGAGAAATCGCTAAAGGCTTCCTGATCCTGCAGCCAGGTAGATTAGAAGCGTGCGCCCGTCCGAGCTGAACTCCTCTCCCGTGGCGGTCCGCGCCTTGGTGATCGGGTTGCTCGGCGCAAGGTAGTCGGACTTGATCACCATCCCGGTCTGTAGAAGGCTGTCCCGGATGTAGTCTCGCTCCCCATCGGTATTCGGGTCGATCTTGTGCGTCACGCCATTGTTCCGCTGGTCGCGGTCGAAGCCGATGTCGTGTGTGCCGGCGCCGACCCACACCGTCTGCCCGCCGAGTTCGAAGGGCGCTTTCCAGATGCGGAAGTGGTGCCTTGAGGCGACAACACGCAGGGGATCAGCCTGCGCGTAGCCGAAGTCCTGCGAGCGGCCGAAGAGCTGCAGTTCGCTCATGGGCAGCGTGACGTAGGCTTCTTTCGACAACGAAGCGAGCAGCCCCCGGACCACCGCCTCTCCCTGGGAGCGGTCAACTGTGACCCAGCCTGCGGCTTTGAATGCCGCCTGCATCTGCTCCTGGCTTCCCACGATGATGAAGTTGACCCGGTCGCCGGGTGCTCCATTCGGATCGCTCACCCGGGTCGGAATCGAATCGATCATGCTCTGCGTAAACGCAGGCACCGTGACGTTGCGGGTTGCCGCGGGAGTGGCGGCCAGGGCCGTGATCTCCATCTTGACGTGATAGGTCCCGCTTGGCTCATCGGTCGAAGTTTGATTCACCGCCAGGAACAGCCGGCCCGCAATCCAAGCCTTCCCGGAGTAGTGGTTTCCAATGGAGAAGGGCCGCGCCGCGGCATTCTCGCCAATTCTTCCGATCAATGTGCCCCGGCCGGCATCGTTAAGCTGAAAGTTCCGGAGCAGGTCCTTGTAGGCGCGTGGAAGGCCTTCGGGGCCATTCGCCTGTCGAGCGTCGGGATATTGCAGTTGCCCGGTGGCGCTGACCTGGAAGCTCTCTCCCGGCTGCAGGTCGATTCCGGAATCCACCCAGCCACTGGCCGGCTGCACGTCCAGTTCGCGGGTTTGCGCCGGCAAGACAGACGCCAAAAGAAGACAGCAGAGGAGAGTGCGCATCATATTCCCGTCCGTGCGAACCGGCCCAAGAAGATCCGGCTATCGGTTTTGTAGTCGCTGCCGCGCAATTTTGCAATGAGAGAATGGTCTCCAGTTCAAGCCGGAGCGTTTGCGCATGGACATGGCTACCTGGGCCTCAGGTCCGGTGAAGATTGGAACCCTACTCAGCATCGATCATCCCGCCGTGGTGGAGATCGCCCGCCTCGCCGGCTTCGATTGGCTCTGGATCGATGGCGAGCACGGCAGCTTCAACGAAGTAAGCGCCGCCACTGCCTGCGCCATCAACGCCGGCGGCCCGCCTGCATTCGTGCGCCTTCCGGACCGCTCTCCCACCAGCATCAAGCGCTTCCTCGACATCGGCTGCGACGGCATCATTCTGCCCCAGGTTTCAAGCCCTGAAGAACTGGATGTCGTGGAGCGCGCCGCGCTCTACCCGCCCAGGGGCGAGCGCAGCATCGGATTGACCCGCGCGCATGGCTACGGGCTTCGCTTTGCCGAATACCTGAGCCGGAAGAGCTATGCCATCATCATCCAGATCGAGTCGGTAGCGGGCGTTGAGAACGCGGCCGCTCTCATCGCGCATCCCGTCGTCGACGCCGTGATCATCGGTCCCTATGACCTGAGCAGTTCTTTCGGAATCCCCGGCCAGGTCGATTCCCCCCAGGTGGCGAGCAGCATCGCGAGCGTGCTCGGATTATGCAAACAGGCAGGCAAGCGTTGCGGCATCTTCGCAGCCGCGGCCGAGAAGGCGCGCGCCTACGCGCAAATGAACTTCGATCTCATCGCCGTAGGTCTCGACGCCACCACGCTCCTGGCCGGATTCACAGCGCTCCGCAACTGTCTCTCCTGAGAGGAGATCTTCTGGGCGATGCCGCGCCCCTCCCCCCCCCCGAAACATTGAAGGCATCGGGCCCGCAAAGCCCTCCACTTTCATCCAGGAGGTCTTTCGCCCGAAAGTTGGATGCGCAGTAGACGCGGATGCTCAGTTGCTTAAGGACGCTTTGAAGAAGAAGTGAGCTTGCGGAGCACAAATTCCTGCAACACGCTGCTTATTTCGCGGGTTCCCGTAGACACCGCGAATCCTTCAAACGTGAATGCCGCGCCACGATTCGAAGCAGGATAGTACGCATTGGAGATGGCGCTGGAGATCAGGTCGCCGCCCATGCTGGAGTAGTTCGGCTGCCAGTGTCCGTTGTCGCCCTTGCAAACAAACGGATTCTGCAGAGCATGACGAAGCCGCGACGCGGTGCTCCCGGTTCCCTGGTAGAAATACCTCGGGTCCTGGTGCAACAACGCGGGAAGGATGGCGCCGCCGAACATGATGTCCGTAACCCCGTCGGTGTACGCCGCGCCAAAGCGCTGGCCGTAACCCTTCCAGCCTTGCTGAAAGTTGGGCGTGTCTCCTGCCTGGTTCATGGCCGCGAGAAACGCCGCGCCAAAGATGCTGACCGGATCCACCGAGACCTTGTACGCCATTTGAAACTTGAGCTTCGCGGAGAGAGGAACGGCATCTTCGGAGTCGTAGACCACGTAGAAGTTGGGCACGAAGCCAAGAACCCGCTGCTTCTCTTCGATCTGTACCTGCTCTGTGGCGATCTCCAGGGGATCAGACCGAACAGTGACAGAGGTGACGGCCGCGCTGAGTTTGAGCTTGATGCCCGTCACCTCGAAGTACTGACCGGCCTGCAAAGTCACTGGAGGCGCAATCCACGGATCGAACCCTGGCGCGTTGACTGTCACCTTGTAAGCGACATTCGGAACCAGCCCCTGCACCGCGAAGTAACCACTGTCGTTGGCAACCTGGCTCTTGCGGGCTCCGCCGTTCGACGGGTCGACATCCACCACGGCACCGGGAACGATGTCTCCGTAGGCGTCCGTCACTGTGCCCGTGATTGAACCCGCGTTGGGCGGGGGTACATCAGCGTCCGCCCGGGCGGAGATCCCGGGCGCATCCACCAACTCCGCCACCGTGCTGTTCTGCGCTTGCGGGCCCGTATTATCCTGCGCCTGCAATAAACTTGCCGCCCCAAACACGACGGCGCCTAGAAGAATAAGGGAAGAAGGCAAAAATTTTGAGCGCATCGACCACCATCGGGAAGCCCTCGTCCAAATGCTCGTTCGGACGCCGGCATATCTCGATCCACTTGCTCAACGAACGGCAAATGACCGGTACGACAGAAAATTGTCGTATGGGTATAGACGATTTCTGCTGCGGAAAGATACAAATATCGCGGCCGATTCATTACTTCCGGGCTGCAGCACGCGTGAAAATCGCGTAAACGCTCGCCAAATCGCAACGCGTGCAGCCGCGATGCCTGCGGCGTTCATTGGATTCAGCAAAATTGCAGAGACGCGTTAACTCGGTGACACACCCAAATCTCGCTTCCGCGTACGCGGCGCAGCATTTCGTTGATCGATAGAAGAGGCGCTCGCGCGCGCAGCGTCATCACGCGAGCACCCCTTCCATTCGCCCCCTCAGGCCGCGTTCCCGTCAGTGATGCGGGCGCGCCGGCTCTTCATCTCGTTCAGCAGCAACTCCACCTTGTCCTCATTCTCCAGCGCCTTGAATTTTTCTTCCAGCGACTCCGGAGCCATGACCTCGGCTGTCGCCGCGTTCTCGGCGGCCTGTATCTGCACACGGCTCTTCATGCGCTCCATGGTGTGTTCCTGGTCGGCGCCGATAATCTGCCGCGCCCGGGTCGCTCTGCCGGCGACCTTGGCCCGCCGATGTTCCGCCACCAGCATTTCGCAATGCGCGCGCGTCTCACTCAATTTCTGATCGAGCTTCCGCAACGCCTGCCGCAGGTTGTCCGCCTCATGCTTCTGATCCTCGGCCTGACCGGCAAAGCCCTGCACCAGTTGATCGTGGCTCAACGCGCGCTCCAGGGCTGCCCGCGCCAGATCGTCGTGCCCTTTCTGCACGGCGAGTTCCGCCTTGCGACGCCACTCCGCCCCCTGCTGCTCGTGCTCCGCGCGCTTCTTCTCCAACAGGTGCTGACCTGCAATGGCGATGGCCACCTGCGTCTTCACCTGCATCAACTGATTCTCCATATCCAGGACAATCTGCTTCAGCATCTTTTCAGGATCTTCCGCCTTGTCCACCATGTCGTTCAAATTCGCACGCAGCAGCGTGCTCACCCGGTCCAGTAATGACATAAAACCTCCTTCTTGCGATTGCGGCATCCCGTTGTGTTCCTTCTCCCGCTCCCTTGGTAGTTCCGGCCTGTTCCCATAGGTGAAAAAGTTCCGTTCCCGCCGCGAGGATCGCAACAGGAACGGAGAGCTGCGCTCTATTTGGTGTCTTCGGCCTTGCCGTTTACGGGCTTCTGCTTCATGCCCTGCACGTTGGCCATCAGCTGCTTGATGTCCATGCCGCTCAGCGCCTCAAATAACGCAGGCACCTGCGCGGCGATCTTCGTCATGTCGCCGGTGATCTTGTTTACCCCAGCGGCGCCGTCGCTTCCCGTAGAAACAACCGTGATCTTGTCGACCTTGGCGAGAGGCTCGGCCATGGCGCGCACCACATCCGCCATGTTGGTCAGCAGCTTGTCGACCACCGCGGCCTGGTTCCACTCCTGGTACGCCTCGGCCTTCACGTTCATCGCCTTCGCTTCCGCCTCGCCCTTCTGGAAGATGATGCTGGCTTCGGCTTCGCCCTGCGTACGGATTGCAGCGGCGCGGCCTTCTGCCTCCGCGGTGAGGCGATTCTTCTCCGCAGCGGCCATGTTCTCGATGCGCTGGCGTTCAATCTCCGCGCCCTTCAGCACGGTGGCAATCAGCTCCTTTTCGTGGCGCAGAATTTCGGCTTCCTGCACCTTGATCTGGCCCTCTTTCTCCACCTGCTGCACCTTCACCTGCTCGGCCGTCACCTGCTGCTGCATCACGTTGGTCTGCAGCTCGTACGCCTTGTCAGCCTGCGCCTGCTGGCGGCGGCTCTGCTCCGCAAACTGCGCCTTCTTGATGTCGAGGTCGCGCTGGGCCTCGGACTGACGCGCCATGGATGCCGTCTCGGCGATCACGCGATCCTGATCCGCTTGCGCCTTGGCCACGGCGGCCTCTCGCTGAGCGTTTGCCCGCTGAATGGCGGTATCCCGCTCGGCTTCGGCCGTCGCGACGTCGGCATCGCGCTTGATGCGCGCCACGTCCGGCCGGCCCATGTTCGAGATGTACTCATTCTTGTCGCGCACCTCCTTGATGGTGAACGAAATCACCTCCAGGCCCATCTTGCTCATGTCATCGGCACAGGTGGAGCGCATGCGGTCGCCCACCATTTCGGGTTCCTTCACGATCTGTTCCACCGTGAGCTGACCGATGATGCCGCGCAGGTGACCTTCCATCACAAGGCGGATCAGGCCTTCACGCTGTTGCGGCGCCTTGGTCAGGAACTGCTCGGCGGCGGTCAAAATCGAGGCCTGGTCGCTGCGTACCTTGATCTGCGCGACGGCTTCCACTGTGACGGCGACGCCCTGCTTGGTGTAGAGGTCCTGCTGCGGCGCCACGTCAAAGCTCATCAATTCGAGCGACAATTCGCGGCAGTTCTCCACCATCGGGAAGATGACGGTGCCATGTCCCTTGATGACCCTAGGGCCCCGAAATCCATACACAATCAAGGCTTCGTTCGGGCCCGCTTTGCGATACATCCTGGCAAGAATACCCATCAGAAGAATCAGGACGAGTACTCCAATTCCAACAAATAGAACCAAGTCTGGTCTCATTGTGTTCCCGGCCCTTTCGCCCGGGAGCTTTCGTGGTGGATGGTTTGGAAACGGGGGACAGTCAGTGCCTGTTGCCGGTCAGCGGTTCTCTGCCGATCGGTGCTTGCTGGTGTCGGCGGCCCGTTCCCGCGAGCCCGTTCTTGGGAACATCTTGGCCAGAAAACCCAGCAGGAAGATTCCCACCAGGATGGCCATGTCTGTCGTCAGCACGGTCGTGTCAGTCATGCAATGCCCGGTCCTTCGGCCGGGCGGGATAGATGAAGGGAATGAACAAAACTCAGTGATCAGAGGCGCCGGGCGTTGCGTTCTCGTGCAACTCTGCCGGCCACTCGCCGCTGCCATCCTGCCAGCGCCTTACATAAGCAACACCCTTTTCGTAGCGGACCACGAAGACCTCCTCCTCCCGGGAAATCGGCCCTCCGTCCTCGGAGCGCGCCGGCGCTGACCGGAGCGCGCCCATCTGCTGGTAGAGAATCTCCCCGGTTCCGCCGGCACGGATGGACGAGGAGACGCGCCCCACGGCGCCCACCACCTCCGTCTCCTCCGCCGTAAGCTCCCGCTCGTGCGGCAGCAGCACGCGCGTGAGAAAGGCGAAGATGATGGCTCCCCCGGCCACTCCGCAAGCCGCGGCCAGAGCGAGCACCACGCCCGCCACAAAGCCGCCGTAGCGCGTCAGCAGGTACCCCGCCGCGCCAAACCAGCAGAGGAAGATCATGATGGAGAAGCCGTTCCACCATGGCACATTCCCGCCGCCGCTCTGGGCATCGCCGGCGGCAGAATGCGCCCCGGTGGTTGCATGCGGCAGATGCGCCGCGTGCGGAACGTGCACATGCGATACGTGCGGCACATGCACGTGCCCGCCAAAATGCCCCATGCCCCCCAGCAGGGTGACAAGACTCAGCATCAGTCCGGCCAAGAAGCAGATCAGATAAAAGGTTTCCGAGGTCATGGCGAGCTCCCCTCGCTGCCAGCGATCAGTTTTCCGCGTTCCCGCCCATGGGGGTCCGCTTACTCAGGTATTGCCGCCCCGTTCGTCTTGTTCTCCTTGCCGTGCCGCAGCACCTCTGACAGCCGCGGCTCCAGCCCGGGGGTGTCGAGAATGGCCTCCAGCAGCAGCAGGCACTCCCGCGAATGCTCGTGACGGGCCAGAGTCAGCAGCGCCTGCTTCAGCTCGGGGTCGCGGCGAAACCTCTCCGCGCCCGCAACCAGCCACAGATCCAGCTTGTCTTCCAGGTTGCGCACCTCGCTCTGCAACTCCGGCGAGTAGCCCTCCGGGTCATCCACCAGGTAACCGGGATGCACCTTGAAAAATGCGGAGAGGGTTTGGCGCGTCTTGTTGGTGAGGTGGGGCCGGGCGCCGCTCTCAATCTGGGAAAGATAGCTTTGGCTCAGTTTCGAGCCCGTCTCGGCTTCAATGGCGCGCGCCACTTCCGGTTGGCTCATGGCGCGATTCAGGCCCCTCAGGCTGCCTTCCACTTCCCGCAGGTACCGGATTTTTTCGCCGAGCTTCATCGTCCAGCCCCTCGGGGCCTGGCCGCCGGGGGACCGGCTGGCCGATCGCGAACAAGGACCCCGGTATCACCGCTGTCCCTATCGCAATCTGTAATAGATTATATTGCAATTTGCGATAATGTCAAGCGCTGATTTCCGCAGACAGTGTTATCCGTCGGCGGAATGGTTCTCTCCACCATCTCTGCCACGCAAATGATTGCAAACAAATGACAATCGTCAGACAACTGCCGACTCGCCCGGGGGGTACCTTCAAATCAGTTGGGTTCGACGGGCCGCCCGGGCCGCGGCATGTCACCCCGGCAAAGGGGACGCGCGGGCGTTGTTGGCACCTTGGTTCTCCGCCCGCGCGCTGCCTTGCCCCGCAACCGGCGCGGATTCCTCACCCTGCATCCAAGCTGCTCGTAACCCGCGTACCCGTACGGCTTCGAATTACCGAGCCGCACCGGCACGTATTTTTCCGGGAGACCATTGGATGCCCAACCCGATTGTGTACTTCGAGATCGTCGGCAAAGACAAGGCTGTGCTGGAGGACTTCTACAGGACCCTCTTCGACTGGCAGCTGACGCCGGCCAACGATCGCTACACCCACGTGGCGCCGGGCGCCGGCGTGAATGGCGGCATCGGCAAGAGCATGGACGGCGGGCCGGGCCACGTGACCTTCTACGTGGAGGTCGAGAGCATTGCAGACGCTCTTACCCGCGTGGAAGGGCGAGGAGGCCGGCGGCTGATGGAGCCGGAGCAGATGCCCAACGGCCCCCTGATCGCGCTCTTTGCCGATCCCGAGGGGCGTGTCGTGGGCCTGATCGAGGCCGGCACGATGCGCAACGGCTAGGTGCCGTCACGCAGGATGAAGCTCGTCGAGTTCCGGGAGTAGAATCACGCTCTCCTGCTCGTTGGGATCGGTGCGGGCAATCACCGCAACCACCGGGTGCGTATCGCTGGGATTGTAGGGCAGGTGCGGCATATCGGCCGGGATGTAAAAGAACTCGCCCGGCTTCACGATGGTGTGGTGCTCCAGGCGTTCGCCATGCCACACCCCCGATTCGCCGCTGAGCGCGTAGATGGCGGTCTCGTGCGTAGCATGTTTGTGCGCCCGCGCCCTTCCGCGCGGCGGAATCGTCACCAGCTGCATGTGAATGGCCTTGGCGCCCACCGTCTCCGCGGAGATCGCGACTTCGTACTGCAGTCCCTGCTTGCCGATATAGGCCTCGCCGGGTTGCAGCAGGCGGCACGCAGCCGAGGATTCCGGGAGTGTGGCTGGATTCATAGCAAGGCCTCTCTTGAAGCGGGGAAGTCGCAAGGCTAGTGTCCGGTCCCGCTCATCCGGGCGTCAATCGATTTCAACAGACGTGCGGCAAAGCAACTCTGCAGCCGTTTGCGGTCTCTTCACACTGAGCATGAAGACGCACTCCAAAGGACTGCTCCGGCTCATCGCCGTATTCAAGCTGCTGAAGGCGGCCACGCTCATCGCCACCGGGATCGGAATCCTGAAGTTCGTTCATAGAGACCTGGGGGAAGCCGTGGAACATTGGATAAGGATGCTCGGCCTCAACCCCGGCAGCCGCCACCTCGATCACCTGATTCAGAGCGTCACCAATCTGCCGCCCACGCGGATCAAGGAACTCGGCATCGGCAGCTTCATCTACGCCGGGCTATTTCTGACGGAAGGAATCGGGCTTTGGCTGCTCAAGCGCTGGGCAGAGTGGTTCACCATCATCATCACTTCGTCGCTGGTGCCGCTGGAGATCTACGAGATCTACCGTCACCCCACGATCATCAAGGCGGCGGTACTTGTCATCAACATCGCTGTGGTGGTTTACCTGGTCTATCGCGTCCGCAGCGAGTCAGACGCTCCGGCCGGCCGCGCGCTTCTGCAGCCGTCTACACCGTTGCGAAGTCGATGAATCCCCGCTGCGGGTCGGTATTGATGAGCTTCACCGTCAGGCGATCGCCCACATCGAGCCCGTGAGCCCCCCGCACCAGCATGCCGTCCACGTGGGGATCGAGCGTCCGCACGAACGTGCCGTGCTCGTTCACACCGGTCACCACCGCCCGGAAGTTCTGCCCGATCCGCGGATGCAGGACCACCGCGGCGATACGCTTCTGCATCTCCCGCTCTACCTTGCGGGCCGCGTCTTCCATCTGGGTGCAGCGCTGGGCGATGGAGTTGAGGTCGGGCTCCGCGTACGGCTGGTCGTCCTTGGTAAACAGGGCCTTCAGGATGCGTTGCGTGACAAGATCCGGAAAGCGGCGGTTGGGGGCGGTGGAGTGCGTGTAATCCTGGACCGCCAGTCCGAAGTGCCCCGGATCCGACTCATTCGGTTTGACCAGCACGTACTCGCCGGGACCCATCAACTTGATGACGGTCAGGGAGAGGTCCGGGAAGTGGTCGGGATCCTTCTGCTTCTGCTCGACCAGAAAGGCATTCAGCGCCTTGGAGTCTGGCTCCGCGGGCAAGGTCGTTCCCAGGCCTGCCGCCACTTCCACAATCCGGTCCCAGCGTTTGGGTGTGCGCACGATGCGGCGAAGAGAGGGGACCTTGGCCGCATCCAGCGTGCGGGCAATCACGCCGTTGGCCGCCACCATAAACTCCTCAATGAGAGACGTGGCGCGATTCTTTTCCAGGCGCGCGAGATTCACTACCTCCCGGCCTTCCAGCACCGGATGCGTCTCCACTGTCTCCAGGTCAAGAGCGCCATGCTGGAAGCGGTTGCCATTCAGGCGCTGCGCCGCCTCGCTCTGCAATTTCAACTGAGTAGCGAGAAGGGCGTCCCCCGCCACCTTCGCCGGAGCGCTTCCCCGCCCTTCCAGCCATGCACCCACACCGTTGTAGGCAAGCTGCGCGCGGTTGCGCACAATGGCGCGGTAGACTTTGCCGTCGGAGACCTCGCCGCTCTCGTCAACAATAAATTCAATCACGATGGCCGCGCGCTCTTCATTCTCATTGAGAGACGTCACGCCCTCGGAGAGCTCTGGGGGCAGCATCGGAAAGACCTTCATGCCGGTGTACACCGAGGTCGTCTCCCAGCGCGCATGGGCATCGATGATGCTGCCCTTGTGCACCTTTGAGTCCACATCGGCAATGCCCACCAGAACGCGGATGCGTCCGTCCTGCAGCCGTTCCGCCCACTCGATCTGGTCGAGGTCCTTGGAGGTGTCGTTGTCGATCGAAGACCACAGCAGGGTGCGCATGTCGCGAAACATGGGACCGAACGACACCGACGCGGCGGGCGGCGCCTTAACCGCCAGAATCTTGGCCAGCTCTGTGTCCGTTCCTTCGGGGAAATCGGGCTTGAACCCATGCTCGACCATCGAGGCATGCGCAGCGGCGATCAGATTGAAGGGCAGGGGTTGCGTGGCGTGCATGAGATCACCGCTCCTGTTTCAGAAAGACTACTGAACGCCCCCGTGCGTGGGTTCACTGCCCGAGGTGCCGGGCGCCAGCACATTCACCGTGAGAAACACACTGTGGCTGACGACCGTGTTATCTACATAAGATGCCCCAGTTATGGTTAAGGTCGCGACACCTAACGGAGTTCCGCTGGAAGAGCTGGGCACACCGCCGCTGACACTCTGGCAGCCTGTCGTAAGACCCGTGATGCCGCCCAGCAACAGCGCCAGCATGAGCACGCGACGGGCCGACTCGCGCAACAGCCGTGTTCGCCCCCCGAAGGGCAAAATCAGGAAGAACAGTCCCGCCAGCGCGGTGCCGCCGGCTGCGCGCGGCCAGAACGGGGCTTCCCGGCGCGCCGCCGTCGAGGGACCGCCAGTGAGGAACGTCTGCACCGTGAAGGTGACGGTGCCGGTGGGCACCACCTGCTGCGGGCTCGGCGTGCAGGTCATGTCATCTTGCGTGGGAACCGCGCACACCACGCTGATCTGCCCGTTGAATCCGCCCAGGCCGGTCACCACGAAAGACGCGGACCCCGCCGTCCCCTTGACGATATTCAGATTGGTCGGCGAGTTGGTGCCGGAGGGCGCGATGGAAAAGTCCAGCACGTTGATCGTGATCGCGTTGGAGGTTCCGGGCGCGTAGAACAGGTCGCCGACATAGAACGCCGTCAGCACGTTCTGTCCTGCGGGAAGAGTCGCATTCTGCAGCATCGCCGTCGAGGTGTTGCTCAACGAAGCCGAGAGAGCCACCGTACCCAGCACCTTGGTGCCGTCGTAGAAGATCACATTTCCGGTTGGATTCTGTTCGGCCGTCGCTGCAGGCGCAATCGTCGGGGTCACCGTGGCGGTGAGCGTCACCACCTGTCCCGGCGCGGCGGAGGACGGATTGACTGTGAGCGTCACCGTGTCGGCCAGCAGCGCGGCGGTAAGAGCGACAGGGTTCGACGTGCTCGCGGCATAGTTCGCGTCGCCGGAGTAGACCGCCGTGAGCACGTGCGAGCTGCCTGCCGCAAGGGTGACGTTCGAGAGCGACGCGGAATTCGTGGCAATCACCGCGGTGCCCAGCAGCGCGGTCCCGTCGTAGAAGGCGACCGACCCGGTAATCGTGAAGGTGGCGCCTGTGACCGCGTTGGCGGGCGCGAGAGTTGCCGTCAGCGTCTCCGTTGTCCCAGGCGTCAGCGTGGGGGGCGTGGCGGTCAGCGTGGTCACCGTCGCTACTTTGCCGACGGTAATCGAGACGGGAGGAGAAGTCGAAGCCGCGTAGTTGGCATCGCCGCTCCAGACCGCCTGCAGATTGTGAGGCCCATTGACCGTGGGCGCGGTGAGCGTGAAGGTCGCGGTGGTCACGCCTGCCGTCGTCACCCACGGTGCGGTCGCATTGGCAACGCCGTCGAGATTCAACGTGACCCGCCCACTTGGAGCAACCGTTCCCGCAGCGGGGATGCCGACGCTGATGCTGACCGTTACGGTGAGCGTGCCGCCGGGTCCCACTGTCGTTGAGGACGGCGCGACCGTGAGCCCATTCGTGCTCTTCTGGATCGTCACAGTCACCGGCGCCGAACTGTTGGACGCGTAGGTGGGGTCGCCGCTGTAGACCGCGGTAATGTTGTTGCCGCCGGTCGCCAGCCCGCCGGTAAGGTTCAGCACCGCCACGCCGCTGGAGTTCAGCGGGACCGTCCCAAGGGCCGTCGTCAGCGCGGTGTCATTGAACTGAATCGAACCTGTAGGCGTGGGCCCCGATGGCGCCGGGTTGACCGTGGCGGTGTAGGTAATCTGAGCCGAAGGATTATAGGTAGCGTTGGCAACCGTAGGCGCAATCGTGAGCAGAACCTGTGTTCCCCCGGTCCCGACCGCCGGCCGGGCCCAGACGTTCACCATCTGCTCTGCGTTCGGCATGCCTAATCCGGTGGCCAGATCGAATCCATCCCCAGCCTGGTAGCCGATCCGGCCTGTGGCATCGCACCCTGGAGTGCCCGTGTCGCACGCCAGCTGGGTATTGCCTTCAGCGATGTCTTGAAAGACTCCGGGCTGGCTGCGAAGACCATAAAGCTGCGGCGCGAGATTGCCCTGCGGCCCATACCTCTGGGCGAGGAGCGCCGAGATTCCGCCGAAGAGCGCCGCCGCCGCGGAGCTGCCGCCGCTGCGCATCAGCGTGCAGCCGCCCGTCGCGGACCCCTCGCTGAAACAGAACGCCAGTCCCCGGCTGAAGGCAGAGTCGCTGGCGGTGGGAAGGCTCACGTCCGGCAGAACGCGGCCGCTTCGATCCGGTGCGCCCTGCCAATCAGGAACGGCATACGCGCGGCTCACCCCGCCGCCGCCCGCATAAGCTGCTTCCGCGGGCGTGGCCGGCGACCACGCGGCCAGGTCAGCGGGATTTGAAGATGCGTTCTTTGCCACACCCGCGGCGGTATTCCACGGTGTGGAGGCCAGCGCATTGACCGCATAGCCGGTGGTCACCGGAGAGGTGCTGCCCGCTGCATGACACGCAGACGCGCCGCTGTCGCCTGCCGCGGCAATCACCGTGATACCCTCCGCCGCGGCCTGCCGGTACAGAGCCGCATAGAATGCGCGATGCGATGCGCTCATGGCCGCCTCGCACGCGGAGAAGCCCGCCACGATGGTGTGGGCCGTGCCTCCATCGATCAGGCTGGCAAGCGACAGGTCCACACCGTCAGTAGCGGCTGTCGTCGCCGAAGGAGCGACTACGATCTTCGCCACGGGGGCAGCGGCTCCTGCCCACGAAGCCGCGAACTCCGCTTCCGCACGATCCGCTGTCATTCCCGGATCGTCTCCGGCCAACATCACGGCGACCGGATTTGCGGGAAGGCCGAAAGCGGCGCGGAAGGCCTCGACGTCCCGGGCCTGCACATTGCTGCGGGCCGCAATCGCGATGGTCTCGCCGGATCCCAGCGTTCCCGCGGCATGAAGAGGATCAAGGTGTAGCAGCTGGGCCGCGAGCGCCGGAGTCAGGGCGGCCGCATTGGCCGCGGACGTCTCTGCCGCCAAATCAGACGGCGCAATACTCACCGGCAGCATCGCCGTCATCGCAGGCGCCGCCACCACTCCATCCAATGAGACCAGGCCCTGAATCAAGGGACGAAGCGCGGAAGGAACAGAGATGTCTCCTGCGATTACCGGCCGCGCTCCGGCTGCGGTCGTGGAGGAGCGCACCGGCGTCTTGAAGGCGCTTTCGACCTGCGCCACGGTCCCCGAGAACTCGATCCACCCGCGACCGCTTGGAAGGGGAGCAACGCTGAAGCCCGCCTGTTGCAACCACGCCACCATGGCGTTCACGTCGGCTGCGCTGTTCGCGTAGGCATCGGCGAACGCGGCCGGGCTCATCCATCGATGCCAGGCGCACGATCCGGGGGCCTGCTGGGCAGCGAGAAATGCATCGAGCGCGCTGGTCTGCGCAGGGGACGGTTGCAGCAGCAGGAGCATGCGGTCCAGGTGCATTCCGGCCGAGGCCAGCCCTGCATCGGTCGCTCCCGGCGGCAGAGGCGGCTTGGTCGCGGGGACGACGGAGCGATCGTCTGCCGTCCATTCCCCGGCGATACGCGACGCAGCGGCAGCCTGGCTCTGGGGCCGCGCGCACGGCGCCTGGCGCGACTGCGCGGCGCCTGCCATGCCCAACGCCATTGCCAACACCAATGGCAGGCCCAACCTGCTCATCCTTTTCATGTACCTCTTTTTTACACCAACCCTGGGTGCGAACCGCTTCGAACCAGGCACGCTTGGGTCAGCTTTTATCTTCTGCCATCGGAAGGTCGTTGACCCTGACTCTTTTGGGGTAGGAACACGCCTTGGCACGGCTCGGCGCCGGCCGCCCGGAGACCCCGAAAGACGAAGCGGCCAGAATGCCTGGCCGCTCTCTTCCCCTCCCCGGAGCTACTGCTGAATGCCGATGTCCGACAGCACCTTCGGCTTCGCCTCGTCCACAGCAAGCAGGTTGTGGCACGCGGCGCAGTCATTGGTGATCGACTTCTTGGCGTCCGCCGTGGAGTGGTCGCCGTCGTGGCAGCGGAAGCATCCCGGGTAACTCATATGCCCGATGTGATTGGGATGCGTTCCCCAGGTCACCTTCATCTCCGGAAAGACGTTATGCGTGAAGATGTACACCAGCCCCTCGCCCGCAGCCTTGATCTGCGCCGCCTTGGCCGCATACACGTCGGGATGCTCGCCGCGGTAGTACGCCTCCAGCTGCGCAGGAATCTTGGCCTGGGCCTCGTCGGTGGTCTTGTAGTCGGCCTTCAGCAGTTCCAGGCCCTTCTTGTGGATCCACGGCAGATCGGGACTGACCGCCCCTTCCGCCATCGCGCGATTCAGCGCGTCCTCGGCGGTCTGCATGGTGTGGGCTGCACGATTGTGGCAGTCGATGCAGTCCATCACCCGCCGTTCGCCTTTGGGCATCGCCCCCTTCAGGGCGGACGTGGTGAAGACCGTCTTCGATCCGTCGGCGTTGGTCTTCTCTACCCAGGGGATGCTGGTGCGCGTATCGTCAGTGTCGATGTACTCGATGTGGCCAAGGTGCACGCCGTGGATGCCGGTCAGGTGCGACAAGGAATCGCGTCCGCCTAGATGCAGCACCACCACGCTCTGCGTCTCGGTGTTCTTCTCGTCGTCGCCGAAGTTCGACTTGACCAGCAGCTTCTCTCCGATGAATCGCGCCGGCGTATGGCAGCCCTCGCAGATGTAGCGCGCCGGCCTCAGGTTCCTCACCGGGGACGGAATGGGCGTGGGATACGTTGGAAGCAGTTTCGGCGCGAGCCCGGCCATGGGGCGCAGGGACACTTCCATCAGCTGCTTGGTGCCATTGACCTTCGCTTCAAAATAAGAGGTCGCGCCGGCGCCGATGTGGCAATCCACGCATGCCACGTGGGAATGGGCGGAGATCTGGTAAGCCGCATACTCGGGGTGCATCACGTGGCACGACTGCCCGCAGAACTGCGGTGAATCCATGTAGGCCGCCCCGCGATAGCTCGCCACCGACACCACCAGCAGGTTCACGATCGTGGCCATCAGCACGATGTCCACGCCATGCCGGAAGATGCGATCGTTGAAGTCTACCTTGGGAAAGACCGCGGGCACTTCCCCGGCCTTCTTCAGGCTGCGCCGCCGCAGGTAGATACCCACGGGAATCAACGCCAGCCCAAGAATGAAGATGGCGGGAAGGATCAGAAAGAAGATCAGGCCCAGGTAGGGATTCTCGTTGCTGCGCCCGACCAGTTCGAACAGCCAGTAGCCGATCATGGTGACGCCGGCCGCGGTGGTGATCGCGCCGCCGGCAAGACTCACCGGGTTATTGCCAAAAAACAGGGCAGGACGTACCCAGTTCTCGCGAAAACGTTCCAGTGATGACACAGTGACCCCCAGGTCCCCATAAAAGATGACCCGCCATACCCCTCACGAAGTGGGCCTTCGTGGGGTGGAGTGCGGCGGGCCTTACGACATATCCAAGAGCCCGTTGACGTCTACTTCAGAGTGCGAAAGTACGTGACCACATCCTTGATCTGCGCGTCACTCAGCTTGCCCGTAAAAGGCTTCATCTTGCCTTTGCCATTCTTCACGGACTCGATCTGTTCCTTCTCCGTGGTCTTGTACTCGGCTGCCGGCTTCACATTCATCATCTTGGCAATACCCGCGTTGGGCGTGCCCGTAGCGCCATGGCAGCTCTGGCAGTTGGCTTTGTAAATCGCCTCGCCGGAGTCGGCGAAGCTCACGGCGCTGCCTAGAAGTACCACCACGGCCAGCACCACCTGTGAACGAAGTCCCTTGGTCATTGCAAATTTCTCCTTCGAAATACTGCGGCCGGATTCCGCATTTCTCCGGCCTGGGGATGATACCGAACGCATCTTCTCCCGGCGCACCAATAAAAACGGGCCGGGAAGATATGCCTGTTCACGGCCCGAATCGTTCTTCAGATGTACCGGGTCGTGCTTACTTCAAGAAGGTGCGGAAGTATGCGACCGCATCCTTGATCTGGGCATCTGTCAGCTTGTCTTTGTACGGCTTCATCTTGCCCATGCCGTTCTTCGTGGCCGCAATCATCTCGGCTTCCGTGAACTTCTTTACCTCCGGATCCGAGATCGGTTTCACCTTCATCGACTTCCCCGCGGGCGAGTCCGCCATACCCGTGGCGCCATGGCACATCTGGCACTTCGTCTTGTAGATGTCGGCGCCCTGCGCTGTTGCCGCGATAGTGGTCACCGAAAGAACTGCCAGAAGCGCCATTCCCGTTCTGATCTTCATGCGTAATCTCCTTTCGTCCTTGCTCGTGCGAGATTCGTATGCGGTGGCCCCGGGTGCTGTTCGCGCCCGGAGCCCTCTCTCAGAACTCGTAGTGCACTCCCAGGGTTACGTTGTTGGCGTGGAAGTTCCGCGGTGCCGTCAATCCCGAAGAGGCGATCGAACGGCCCGTCGGCTGGGCGAATGAAGCGCAGGGCGCAACCGTCGCCGTGGCCGATACCGTAGTGCTGCAATACTGGGCTCCGGAAGGTCCACCCTCGCCGTAGCCGTAGTAGTTGTACTCCCCCTTCCACGTCATCTTGGGGCTGACCTTCCAGGAGACGTTGGCAAAGGGCGACTGATACGTGGACACCAGCGAACCCGCCACATCGCGAGCATCGTTGAAGAATCGGTCGCCGTTGACCGCGCTCACCCGATAGCCCAGGTTTGTCTGCACCTTCCGATTGGGCGAAACATTCACCGCAACCGTTCCGTACTGCGTCGGGGCATTCACGTAGTCGCGCGCGAAGAAGTCCACCAGCGTGTTGGTTCCTCTCGCGAAGACTCCGGGGCAGACCGTGGCCTTCCCGTTAAACAGGGCCGCCGCTCCAGGCAGAGTCGACGACGCGCCGGTGGTGTAGCAGATGTTGGTGGCCGTGTATACATCGGTGTAGCCGTAGCTGAAGTCAAGCCCGAACTTCTCGTTCGGCGCCAGCATTGCACCCACCGTCGCGATCCGGGTGTAGTCGATGTGATTGATGGGACCGTAGTACTCCGCCTCGCCGGCCGCAACCGCATCCAGGTTGTTGCTGGTATTGTTGTGCCGCTCGCGATCGTTGAAGGCCGCCGTGATGGTGGCCCAGGGCCGCGGCTTGTAGGCGCTGCGGATCTTGTACTGTTTGAACTGCCGGGCGCCGACCGAGGTGAAAGCGTTGTCGAAGTAACCGATCTCCACGCTGCCGTTCACGTTCCAGTTGTTGGTCACGCGATAAGCCGCGCCCAGAATGCCGGCGTTTTCGTTGATGGTGACCAGGCCGTTGACCGGGTCCGCCAGGGCTGCGGGTATCGGCACATTATGCGGAACACCCTGGGTGATATCGTGCGTGCCATACCGGTAGGTCAAAGACAGCGTAGTGCGCGGCGACGGCTCCCAGCTCGCGGTCAGGTTGTTGGTCAGGAACATCTGCCCGAAGAAGTTGTACGTCAGAAAACCGTTGATGCCGTGCGGCAATGCCTGCGCATGCCCGCTGGTCAGCGGCCCGCTGTAGTTGATGGTCATGTTGCCGGTGGAGTTCTTGGTATCGTTCGGCGTCGCCAGCGTGCTCGCGATCGGCACATTGGAGTAGCCGGGCTCCTGCGCATTCGAGAAGTTCGCCTGGTCTGAGAGCGTGAACGTCGGCGTCGCTGCCAGATAAACCCATAATCGGCCGCGATGACGGCGCGGTGTGCCCGCGCATAGCCGTTATACGTGATCTGGCGAACCGCGCCCATCAGCCCCTGAACACCCTCATAGTAGTGCGACAGATCCATGTTGCCGGTGGTATAGCGAACGTTTCCGTTCATCGTCACGTTCTTGATGCTCGAGCTCTGCAGCCGGAGGATCTCCGTCGGCGAGGTCACGCGCGTGGGTTGGGAACGCATGTAGCTGGTCACCACCGAGCAGGCCGGGTTGATGACCGGCAGCGGAGACGCGCCGACCTGCGGGGCCGTAAAGATGGTCCATGTGGTGGAGTTGGTGTAGGCAGCGCCCATGCTGGTGGTGTTGCAGCCGCCGATGCCGTAGGGCGTCTGGCTGTCCCAGTTGCCAATCGCCACGCGCCGGCCGTCCGCTTCCTGCGCCACCAGGGTGCTCGGCGCCAGCATGAAGTAGGAGTCCGCCTTGTACCGGCTGACCTGCTCTTCAAAGATGAGCCGCGTGCCCTGCACCGGCTTCCACTCCAGCGAACCGCTGAAGTCATCGATGCTGTTGCGCTGGTAGTTGCTCAACAGGGCATCATACTTCGCGATGGTGTAGCTGGGACTCAGGCTGGGCCCCTCGAAGTTATACCGCGAATAGCCCACGCGCGCCGTCCACGTGGAGAGCGGATACAACGTCAGGCTGGTGTCGGTCATGCGCCGCGCGGAGTTGAACATCACCGGCGACTGCGTGACCGGCCCCCAGGCAAAGGTCCCGGTAGGCGCCTTCGACGGGCCAATAGGAATCTTGTTGGGCACGATGTTGGGATTGCCAAGCAGATCGTAGTCGAAGTACTGGCGATCGCGGCGGAACAGTCCGCTGAACTCGTAGATCTTGCCTTTGTGGAAGGTGACCTTGGCGAACGTGTAGGGATCACCGCCCAACCCGCTGGCATATGCCTGAAACGCATCCACGATGGTGTTCTTGGTGCCCGGCAGGGCGCGCAGTTCGAAGGTCTCGCCCAGAATGCGCGGGCCGGAGCTCTGGTTCACCAACGTGTTGTACATGGCCGGGCTGCCGATGACATTGGTCATGTGGCCGCCCAGGTCCACCGCCTCGTGGACCGTATAGCCCGCCGGCACCGACATGGACGCATACGGCTCCGGGATGGGATTGCCGGGAGCGGGCGCCTGGGCCCGCATCATCCCCGTCATCATCGCAAGAACGGCAAGCCCCAGTGCTCCCGCGGCGGCCTTCCTGATCGCGCCGCGGCGTTGCATCGGCTGCCGATCGTATTTGCCTGTGTTCGTCATATGAAGCCTCACTTGAAAGTCGTTTCTTTCGTCGAAACCCTGCATGGAATGCATCACCGTCTCCTCAGCGAATGAATGCCTGGCTGAGATTCGAGCCGTGAATCATGGTGTGGCAGCTGATGCAGGGCGTGGAGCTCGCGGAGCCCTGGCCCAGACCGTGCACCGCGCCCTCGGCAACCGGGCTGTGGCACTGGTTGCACAGCGTGGTGATGCTCGCCATGTTCAGCAGGCGCGCATTCTGCGAGCCGTGCGGCGTATGGCAGCCCACGCATCCCTCGGCGCGCACCGCCGCATGCTCGAACACGAACGGGCCGCGGGTCTCCATGTGGCACTTGGTGCAGACCGCGTTCTGATCGGCCGTGGACTTCAGGTTGCTCTTGCCAAACGTTCCGTGCGGATCGTGGCAGTCGGAGCAGGAGACCACGCCTTCATTCACCTTGTGATGAAAGGCCATGCTGAACTGCGGCTTCTGATCGCCGTGGCACGTGAAGCAAAGATTGGGCTGCGCGGTCTTGAGCAGCTCTGCTTTCTCTTCGCTCTGGTGAATGCTGTGGCAGCTGATGCAGCTCACATTCGCCTTGGCATGGGCCGAGCGATCGAAGTTGGCATGCTGGCCGGCGTGGCAGCTCAGGCAGCGCTCGTCCACCGCCTTGGCGCTTCCCTTGCCGGGGTTGAAGATCTTTGACGTGTCGCCGCCGCCCTCCACGTGCGCTTTGCCGGCGCCGTGGCAGTTTTCGCAGGTGATGCCGTTCTTGCCGTGCATCATCGCCATCTTGCTGTGCGGATTGTCACCAAACTTCTTCGAGACATCTTCGTGACAGGTGGCGCAGGTCTCCGAACCAACGAAGTCCGAAGCCGCGGGCTGTTTCACCTGCTTGTCGACTGGCTTGGCGCCCGGTGCTGCCAGCGCAAAGGAGCTCAACAGCAAAGCCCCAAGGAGAAAAAGAAAATACTGCAGCCCGGGTCTGCTCCCCCGCGCCGCTTGACTCGGAATCGTCGTCACTGGCCTACCTCTATGCATGAGAACCGCCTTGCATCATCACGTGCCCTTCTGAGCCCCTTGCTTGCCCCTGGACCGAAGACGCCGCACCAGAAGGAGAACGGCATAGGTCGATTGAGTGAAGACTCCGCGGAGCAATGTTCCTGTGCGGAGAATCACTTCATGCGCCGAGATTACGATTGGTCGATTTCCGCAGGCGGTGATGCTTATCACAACCCATGAGGCTTCGCGTGGATTTCTTCTACTCTGGCTCACATTCAGGCGCCATAAGAGCCTTTCCTTGCCGTGCAATGGCGCCTCGTGCCCCAGGATTCTTTGTGTCGTGCGCCCGTAACATCCGTGAGCCCCATCACATTCCGAATGCAGAACGCGGGTGGACACTGGCTGCAAGAAATTCTTCATGGGCCCAAATGCCGGATTGATTTTGCCTGCGCCCCTCGAGGGAAGAATGAGCCGAGGAACGCTTCGCCTGCGGGAGTAAACGCAACAATGGCGGACGGACAACAAATCGCGATCGCGCCTCCGCGGCGCAGGGCCGTCAACCGGCCTTCTCCCATTGGCTGTGCCGCCTGCACCAACCGGCGGCCCGGCTGGTTCTGTTCGCTCGGAAGCGCCGTCCTGGCCGACCTCGAACTCGCCACCACCACCATCTCCATCCCCGCGCAGGCGCCGCTGTTTACCCAGGGCGAGGACGCCCGCTGCCTGTATCTGATCTGCAGCGGGTACATCAAGCTGACGGCGGGGCACAGTCGCGATCGCGAAATGATTGTGCGGGTAGCTGGACCCGGCTCAATGCTGGGCCTCTACGCCATTCTGTCGCACGGCGTCTACGAGGTCTCAGCGGAGTCTCTCACCGCCGCGCAGCTG
This sequence comes from Acidobacteria bacterium AB60, assembly GCA_008682415.1. Classification (GTDB taxonomy): domain Bacteria; phylum Acidobacteriota; class Terriglobia; order Terriglobales; family Acidobacteriaceae; genus Telmatobacter. The sequence goes on from VANK01000005.1 coordinate 156,276, forward strand.
CGCCCGGTGGAGCGCGACCGCTTCCAGAATTTCCTGCGCGCTCACAAGGAAGCCCAGATGCGCGCCGTGCAGTGCATCTGCCAGGAATATCGCTTTGCTTTGCAGGATGCCTGCCGCATCGCACTTGCGGAAACGGTCGCGGGAAGGCTAGGCCGCCTGCTGTTGGAGCTCGGCCATCAGATCGGAGAGCGCATCGACGGCGGATTCCGCTTCCCGCTCCTGCTCACGCATGAAGAGATGGCGTCCATGACCTGCACCACCCGCGAGACCGTTACCCGCACCCTGGGCCAGTTCCGCAAGGACGGATGGATCTCCACCGAAGACGCGATCGTCACCCTCCACAAGCCCGACGAGTTGCAGGCCCTGGTCTGACCCTCCGGTTTCTCCCATGCTTCCAGACGCCTCGGATTTCAGTCCAAGGACTAGAATGGAAGCATGGGAGTTCCCACGCAAATGAAGTTGCAATCTGCTCTCGTGGCTGCTGTTCTGCTGCCCTGCTGCACTGTCTTTGCCCAGAGTCCCGCGCCCGCGGGAGGCGCGCGCGTCGCCGCCACCGCTACCACCACTGACAATCCTGAGATTCATGAGTTCCAGAAGATCGAGGACAACTGGTCCGGCGCCATCAATGGCCGCGATCAGTATGGGCTCGAGCTGGTGCTCTCGCCATTGTTCGTCGATATCTCGGCGTCCGGCGACGTCACCACGCGCAACCAGCAGGTCGCGCAGGTAATCAATGGAGACGACAAGACGCTGCATCTCGATCAGCGCGTGATCACGGTGCGCATGCTGGGCGATGTGGCCGTCGCCAATGGAACCTACGTGCTGCACCACAAGACAAGCGCCGGGCCCATGGACGAGAAGGGCATCTTTACGCACGTGTACCAGCGCGCGCGCAACAGCTGGCTCTGCGTGAACTCGCAGCGCACGGTGCTGCGCGAAGACGGACCGGCCGGCAAGGCGAAGAAGAAATCGTCGTCAGATGCGGAGATGCCGTTCCACATTCCGCTGTTCACCAAGAGCGACAAGAGCCAGTAGCGCTTACTCGTCCGCCTCGGCGGTCGCGACGGCTGAGCCGCCCTTCCCTGCTCGCTTCGCGCCCTGCAGCCGGATAGAAACGTGCACCAGGCTCAGCGCCGCCGGCGTGACGCCGGGAATGCGGCTGGCCTGGCCGATCGTGAGTGGGCGCACGCGCTCCAGCTTCTCGCGCATCTCGCGGCTGAGGCCGCTGATGGCGCTGTACTCGATCCAGTCGGGAATGGCAACGGCCTCGGCGGCCTTGAGCTTCTCAACCGACTTCTTCTGCTGGTCGAGATAGCCGGCGAACTTGATCTCAGTCTCCACGGCGCGGGCTTCGTTGCGCATGGTGGCGCGCGCCACATGGTCCTCCTCCGGCAAATCGATCAGGTGCGCCAGGTGAGGATCCTGCGCCAGTTGATCGCGCACGGCAGAAAGAATTGGTTCGATCGTGACCTCGGGCCGCTTCAGCAACTGCCCCCACGTCTGTCCTGCCGTGGCAGTCAACTCGGCGAATCCCGCACGGCTCAAGGCATCGCTCTCGGCCTTGTGCGTTGTGAGAAAGCGCTCCAGCGCGGCCATCCGGATTTGCTTCTCTTCGTACTCCGCCCAGGCTGCGTCGCTGATGAGGCCAAGCCTGCGGCCGTGCGGCGTCAGGCGTCGATCGGCGTTGTCGATCCGTAGGTGCAGGCGGAACTCCGCCCGCGACGTGAACATGCGATAAGGTTCATTGGTGCCCTTGGAGATCAGGTCGTCGATGAGGATTCCCGTATACCCTTCTGTCCGGTCCATGGTGAAGGGCGGCTCGCCCTTCAACCACAAGGCCGCGTTGATCCCGGCCATGATCCCCTGGCAGGCAGCTTCCTCATATCCCGACGTCCCGTTGATCTGTCCGGCCAGGTACAGACCCTCCATGCTCTTCACCCGCAGCGTTCGATCCAGTTCCGTCGCATCCACGCTGTCGTACTCAATGGCATAACCCGGGCGCAGCATCTCCGCCTCCTCCAGGCCGGGGATACTGCGAACGATCTGGAACTGCACCTCCATCGGCAGCGAGGTGGACATGCCGTTCACATAGACCTCGTGGGTATTGAGCCCTTCCGGCTCGAGGAAGAACTGGTGCTGCGTCTTGTCCGGGAACTTGACGATCTTGTCCTCGATCGACGGGCAGTAGCGCGGGCCGATGCCCTCGATCTGGCCGGAGTACATCGCGGAGCGGTGAACGTTCTCGCGAATGAGGCGCAGCGTCTCCGGCGTCGTGTACGCAATGTGACAGCTCACCTGCGGCTGCACAATCCTCTTCGTCCGGAAGCTGAAAGGCGTCGGATCCGCATCGCCCGGCTGCTCCTCAAAAGTCGACCACTTGATCGTGCGCCCATCCAGCCGCGGCGGAGTGCCTGTCTTCAAGCGGCATGTTCGCAGACCCAGCCTCCGGAGCGCCTCGCCCAGCAGCACGGAAGCCGGCTCGCCGCTGCGCCCGGCCGGATAGCGCTCTTCGCCGCAGTGGATCAGTCCGTTAAGAAAGGTTCCGGTGGTGATGATGGTGGCGCCGGCAAGGAGTTGCCGCCCATCCCGCAGTTTGAGCCCCACCACACGCCCCTTCTGTTCCCTGTTCCCTGTTCCCTGTTCCCTGCCTTCAAGCACCAGGTCGACCACCTCCGCCTGGCGGATGTGGAGGCCGGACTGAGCTTCGAGAACCTCCCGCATCTTCACGCGATAGAGGGCCTTATCGCACTGGGCGCGGGGCGACCACACGGCCGGGCCACGCGAGGTGTTGAGCAGCCGAAACTGGATGCCAACCGCGTCGGCGACCTCCCCCATAATGCCGCCGAGGGCGTCGACCTCTCGGACCAGGTGGCCTTTGGCAACCCCGCCGATGGCGGGATTGCAGCTCATCTGCGCGATGAGGTCCAGATTCATGGTGATGAGCGCGGTCTTTAGTCCCATCCGCGCCGCAGCCATGGCCGCCTCGCAGCCGGCGTGGCCGGCGCCCACCACCAGCACATCGTATTTTTCCGTGAAAGCCATCCATCTTCATTGTACGGATGACCAATGTCAGTGACCATGCGTCGAAACGGTCTGTTGCCCGGGCGGATACGACAAGCGCAACGCTCCGGGGGAGTAACTGAATCAGATAGGAATGCTCTGGAAGAGCCGGGATTCTGTGGCAAATCCAGACCAGGGCAGGTAGGATGCACACAACTGACGACCTATCGCCCGATCCCAGGAGGGAGACACGCATGGGTTCCATGGATATGAGCTGGGAGCCTCAACCGGGCTCCGGTTCCCCGGATACACTAAACGGCGAAACCGATAAACCTCAATCCCCCGAGGAGTTACAGGAAGAAGCACGGAAGATCCGCCGCCTGCAGATGGTGGTGAACATGGTGACGCAGGTGATCGCGCAGGACTCGACGCTGGGTGTGGACGAGGCCTCCGAGATGGTGGCGGACACCCGGCGGCTGGCCCTGGGAATGTTTCCCGACAAGGAGCTGGCATTCAACCTGATCTTCTGGCCGCGGCTGCAACGGCTGATGCGGGAGCGATACCGGATGCAGTGAGACAGGGAATCCCCAACCCGCTACGCGACTTTCGCCTTGTCAAGCCCCTGACCTGAGGAAATTGCTGCAACCTCAACGAAACAAAGCCAGAAAAGTTGAAAATAGTTTGGAGATTAATTCTTTCCTTCTGCCATACTGGTCTTCGGACAGAAAAAGCAGCGCCCGCAGGCACGCAGTGCCCCATGCGGGCGTTTCGTTTTGCGGAGCCACCGCCATGCCAGTGACTCGAGACTCGCAACTCGAGACTCGCAACTCGCAACTCGCAACTCGAAACTTCTACCCCCTCCCCCTATGTAGATTTCGCCACTTGTTCTCCTGCGTAAAATCGCAACTCACGCTAGGCGTGATATTTACCTGACTGCCATAAGAGAACAAAAAGCGAAAGCTCATCTTTTGGCCCCTCTGATTTCAAAGCACTTAGGAGGGACGTATAAAGATTTCCCCAAATGCGATCCCGAACGAGAGGCTCCGTCAGCAGGCCTGAGATGTTTCTTTGCCTGTTCACCCGGGGAACATCCCTATGGAACATAAACGGCCTATAATGAAGCATGGCGACCGTCCGGCAGACGATTCCTGCTGATTCCCCCAGCGTCCCCCAAGCGCCGGATGAAGAGATCGGTGTTGCGAGAGCAGAAACCGAGGACCACGGATCCGAGGACACAAGTCCAAGATCAGGGGAGCGCGAGCCGGCGTCTCCTCCTTCCCACAAAACCAAAAAGGCGGTGAGCCCGGAGGCGATCGAGAGCCGGTTCGAGGGACTCCTGCGCCAGGTGGTGGCGAACCGGCCCAACGAGGACGTCTCGCTGATCCGTAAGGCGTGGGACTTCTGCGTGCAGCATCACTCCGGCCAGATGCGCGCTTCCGGGGAGCCGTACATCATTCATCCCCTGGAAGTGGCCGAGGTTCTGGCGGAGATGAAGCTGGACGCGACGGCCATTGCCGCGGCCTTGCTGCACGACGCGGTGGAGGACACGCCGGCAACAAGCGAGGAGATTGGCAAAGGGTTCGGGGACCAGGTGGCGCATATCGTGGAGGGCGTCACCAAGATCGATAAGATCCAGTTCGCCAACCGCGAGGACCGCCAGGCCGAGAACGTGCGCAAGATGCTGCTGGCCATGGTGAGCGATGTGCGGGTGGTGCTGATCAAGCTGGCCGACCGCCTGCACAACATGCGCACGCTGGAGCACCTCAAGCCCGACAGGCAGGAGGCGATTGCCCGGGAGACGATGGATATCTATGCGCCGCTGGCACACCGGCTGGGCATGGGCAAGGTGCGCGGCGAGTTGGAGGACCTGGCCTTCCGGTACACCGATCCGGTGAGCTACGAGCGCATGTCGGCGGCGGTGGAGGCGCGCCGGGTTGAGGGCGAGCAGTTTTTGCGCACGGTGGAAGACACGCTGACCGAACAGCTGCGCGAGAACAACATCGAGGCGCGGGTGGAGTGGCGCATCAAGCGTCTCTACTCCATCTACCAGAAGATCCAGCGCACTAAGTCGTCGCTGGAGCAGATCTACGATTTCCTGGCCATTCGCGTGATCACGCAGGATGTGAGCGCATGCTACGCGGTGTTTGGGTTGATTCACGCGCTGTGGCGGCCGGTGCCCGGGCGCATCAAGGACTTCATCGCCATGCCGCGCGCGAACCGCTACCAGTCGCTGCACACCACCGTGATCGGCGACGGCGGGCACCAGTTTGAAGTGCAGATCCGCACCGAGGAGATGCACCGCATCGCGGAGGAAGGAATCGCCGCGCACTGGAAGTACAAGGCCGGCGAGGGCGCGGTGACGGCGCGCGACGAGGAGCGGCTGAACTGGATCCGCCAGCTGGTGGAGTGGCAGAAGGAGATGACGGATCCCAACGAGTTCCTCTCCAGCCTGAAGATGGACCTGTATCCCGACGAGGTGTACACGTTCACGCCGAAGGGGAAGGTCGTGGTGGTTCCGGCGGACGGCACGCCAGTGGATTTCGCCTACACGATCCATACCGAGGTAGGGCACACCTGCGTGGGCGCGAAGGTGAACGGGCGCATGGTTCCCCTGCGGACCAAGCTGCACACCGGGGACATCGTCGAAATCGTCACGCAGAAGGATCACAAGCCCAGCCGCGACTGGCTCACCTTTGTGAAGAGCCCACGGGCGCGCAACAAGATCAAGCACTGGCTGAACGAGGATGCGCGGCGCCGCGCGGTGGAGATCGGGCGCAAGCTGCTGAACACCGAGGCGCGCAAGTACAAGGTTCCGCTAACGCAAATTGACGACCAGGACCTCGGCCGGATTGCCGGCGAGTATGGCGTGGCGACGGCGGCCGATCTGTTGGCGACGATCGGGCAGGGGAAGCACTCGGCGCACCAGATTCTGAGCAAGCTGGCGCCCGGCTTTGCGGATAAGGTTGAGACCGACAGCGGCGTCGAGGCCAAGCCGACGACCGCCGATGCGGCGATGTCCGACGCGGTGCGCAAGCTGCACCTGACGGGCTCGGATTCGCTGCAGGTGGAGGGGCAGAACGATCTGCTGGTGTATCGCGCGCGATGTTGCAACCCGATCCGTGGCGAGGAGATCATCGGCTACGTGACGCGGGGCAAGGGCGTGGCGGTGCATGCGCGCAGCTGTCCGAATGTGCAGAACCTGCTGTACGAGAGCGACCGGCGAATCGCGGTGGAGTGGTCGCGCGTGGGCGAAAATACGGGCCGGCGGCAGCGCTACCCGGTGAAGATCACGGTCTACTGCGACGACCGCGCGGGCATGCTGAAGGAACTGACGGCGGTGATCTCCGACGACGACACAAACATCCGCGGCGTGGACACGAAGCGCGGCGCCGAAGGCGAGGCGGCGGTGGAGTTCGTGGTGGAGGCCGAGGACCTGCGCCATCTGAACCGCATGGTTCTGGGACTCCGGCGCGTGGCGGGGGTCCGCGCGGTGCAGCGGACGCAGAAGGTGTAAATTTCCTTTTACTCCCGCCAACGATATCCGCGTTCGGGTGATTGACAGAAGCATCCGCGGATGCGCACACTCAATTGCGTTTTCGATACCGGGTTTTTGCAAGTTGGGGTAGAGTACGGTATCGGACCAACGCGAGTATGAGTTTCGAACCTTCCGATCTTCGGGCGGCACTCGAGCGGGATGAGCTGTTTCCTGCCTTTCAGCCGGTCATCGAGATGCGGACGGGGCAGCTGATGGGGTTCGAGGCGCTGGCGCGCTGGATCCACCCGGTGCTGGGCAACATTCCTCCCGATCAATTCATTCCTGTGGCGGAGTCAGAGGGCCTGATTGGTCCCCTGACGGAGATCATCGTGCGCAAGACGTTCGCCTGCGAGGCGCTGGCGCGAAGCTCCTACTCCGTCGCGGTGAATATCTCTCCTCAACAATTGCTGGACGCGGGCCTGCCGCGCATGCTGGCCTGTCTCGCCGAGAAGGCGGGATTCCCCCTGCAACGCTTGATCGTGGAATTGACCGAGAACATGCTGCTGGATGACGTGCAGGGCACGAAGGGAGTGCCTGCGGAGCTGAAGGCGCTGGGATGCCGGCTGGCGCTGGATGATTTCGGGACTGGCTACTCCAGCCTGCGGCACCTGCATGCTCTTCCCATCGATGTGTTGAAGGTGGACCAGAGTTTTGTGCGCACCATGACGAGCGCGCGTGAGAGCCGCAAGATTGTGGCGTCCGTAATCGGGCTGGGGCAGAGCCTGGGCCTGATAACGGCAGCGGAGGGCGTGGAGACGCGCGAGCAGGCGGAGCTGCTGCAGTGGATGGGTTGCGACCTGGGGCAGGGATGGCTATACGGAGCGGCGGCCCCGGCGGCGCGGATGGCCGAGCTGGTCGCGCAGCAGCAGTTCCCGGTGGCGGTGAGTTCGCGCCTGAGCGAGGCAGCGATGAGCCTGGAAGGGCCGCCGGCGGACCGGCTGGCGCAGCTGCAGGCGATCTACGATGGGGCGCCGGTGGGACTTTGTCTTCTCGACCGGCGGCTTCGTTATGTGAGCCTGAATCGGCAGCTTGCGGAGTTCAACCGGGTCCCCGTGCTGGGGCATCTGGGAAGGACACCGCGGGAGGTGGTGCCGCAGGTGTATGCGCAGGTGGAGTCGGCGATTGCGCGCGCGCTTGCGGGAGAGCCGGTGACCGGCGTCGAGATCCAGAAGCCGCCGGCGGCGGGCGCGGAGGCGCAGACGCTGATGGCGACGTATCAGCCGGTGCGCGATGAGGCCGGAGAGGTGATCGGCGTCTCGGTGGCGGTGATGGACGTAACCGAGCGCAAGCGTATGGAGCAGGTGTTGCGCGACGTGGAGGCTCATCATCGCAGCCTGGTGCACCTGAGCCCGCATGTGCCGTGGGTGCTGAACGCGCGCGGCGAGGTGACGGAGGCCAGTCCGCGGTGGGAGCGCATCACCGGGCAGCCGCTGGAGCAGGCGCTGGGAAACGGATGGCTGAAGGTGCTGCATCCGGAGGATGTGCCGCCCACCCGGGAGGCGATCCGCCTCTGCCTGGAGACGGGAGCGCCGATCGATCTGCGCTACCGGGTGCGCAATGGGAATGGGAAATGGAAGTGGATGCGCTCGCGGGGCGCGCCGCGGCTCACGGAGGGCGGCGAGGTGATGGCGGTGTACGGCGTGGTCGAGGAGATTGAGCCGGCGGAGGTTGCGGGAGCGAACTACGTCATCTGACCGGAAGCCGCTCCCGTGCTCAGCGGGATTTGAGCACCGAGCGGGCGATGGTCATGAGCTGCATGTTCGAGGTGCCCTCGTAGATTTTGCCGACCTTGGCATCGCGATAGTACTTCTCGGCGGGGTAATCGCGCACAAAACCGTTGCCGCCGAAGATCTCGACACATTGACTGGCGGTGCGTTCGGCCACCTGCGAGGCGAAGAGCTTGGTCATGGCCGCTTCGCGCAGGTAGGGCTGGCCCGCGTCTTTGAGGCGAGCGGCGTTGTAGACGAGGAGCTTTGCGGCTTCGATATCGGTGGCCATCTGGGCGAGGGCGAACTGCACGGCCTGGAATTCGGCGATGGGCTTGCCGAACTGGCGGCGTTCCTGCGCGTAGCGCGCGGCGTGTCCCCAGGCGCCTTCAGCCAGGCCGAGCATCTGGGCGCCGATCCCGATGCGGCCTTCATTGAGGGTTTCGATGGCGACCTTGTAGCCTTTGCCGGGCTCGCCGAGCACGCTGTCCGCGGGGAGTTCGCAGTTGTCAAAGAGAAGCTCGCAGGTGCTGCTGGCGCGGATGCCGAGCTTGTCCTCCTTGCGGCCGACGGTGAAGCCGGGGGTCTCTTTTGCAACGAGGAAGGCAGTGATGCCGCGGTAGCCGGCGCCGGGATCGAGGGTCGCGAAGACAATGAAGAGTCCGGACTCGCGAGCGTTGCTGATCCAGAGCTTGCGGCCGTTGAGGCGGTAGCCGCTGGCTACGGCTTCGGCGCGGGTCTGGAGAGCGAAGGCATCGGAGCCGGAGACGGCTTCGCTGAGGGCGTAGGCGCCGACGGTGTCTTTGGCCAGGCGGGGCAGCCATTGCTGCTTTTGCGCGTCGGTGGCCCAGCGGCGCAGGGCGTTAACGACCAGGGTGTTGTGCACGTCGACCAGGACGCCGACGGCGGGGTCGACGGCGGAGATGGCCTGGATGGCGAGCGCGGCGTCGAAGAAGGTCCCCGCGGAGCCGCCGTACTCTTCGGGGATCTCGATGGCCATCAAGCCGAGTTCAAAGAGCTTGCCGAGGAGGCCGGGGGCGAACTGCTGCTCGTCGTCCATGGAGCGAACGACGGGGGCGATGGTCTGTTCGGCGAACTGGCGGACGGTGTTGAAAAAGAGGCTCTCTTCTTCGGAGAGTTGGGTCAGGGGGGAAGGATGGGAGTGGGTCAAACGAAGCGCCTCCGGCTTCGGAGTGTATCAAACGGGTGTTGGGAGGGGACGCAGGAAGGGCAGGCGACGAGCGCCTGCCCTTGATGTGTCTCGGTTGAGTTCAGTTGATGGTGAGGGTAAAGGTGGTGGTGTTGGTAATGGTCGAGGTGGTGGAGTCGGTTCCGGTGATGGTGACCGTGTAGGTGCCCTTGGGCGGGTTGGAGGCGGTGCTGCTACTGCTGCCGCCGCCGCCACCGCAGGCAGTGATGGCCATTCCGATGGCGCCGAGTGCGATGAGGCAGGCGAGGCCGCGGAGTTTGCGGGAGCCGCGCGCCAGGAAACCCGCGAGGAGCAGCCCGGCGAAGGCGATGCCCGCGGGCAGGTTGCGCGATCCGGGTTGGGGAGCGTTGCCGCGCGCGGCGTGGCCCGGGGCGCCCAGGCGTTTGAAGGCCGGATTGCCGGGAGACTTGAGGGCGGCTCCGCACTGCACGGCGTTGGTGTTGATGGTGACCGTGGTCGAGGCGGCTGTGGTGCCGGAGACGACGACGGTTCCGCCAGCGGAGGTGGCGTTGGCAAAGGCGTAGCAGGCGTTCTGCAGAGAGCTGCTGCTGGTGCTCAAGGTGAGGTTGACGGTGCCGGTGTATCCGCCGCTGGGCGTAACGGTGATGGTGGAGGTGCCGGTGGAGCCCTGGGCGACGGTGATGTTGGTGGCGCCGAGAGCGATGGTGCCCTTACCGGAGCTGGGATTGGAGATGACGATCTCGCCGACGCCGACCGAGGGAGCATGGGTGGCATCGCCCGCATACTGGGCGACGATCTCGTGGGTGCCGGGGGTGGTGAAGGTGGTGGCGTACGTCAGGGTGCCGTTGGAGAGGGTGGGGGCGGGGCTGACGGTGGTGCCGCCCGTTGCTCCGAAGGCGGTGCCGCCGTCGACCTGCAGGTTCACAGTGCCGCTGGGCGTGCCGGTGCCCGAGGTCACGGAGACCGTGAAGGTGACACTGGCTCCGACGTTGGCGGTGGCGGGCGCTACGGAGACGGCGGTCTGTGTTGTGAACAATCCGCTGGTGGCCCCGTTCGAGTTGGTCGGCCAGACCGCTGCGATCTTGCCAATGTCGAGCGAGCCGATGCCGGTCACCTCGTCATAGCCGGCGTTCGCTGAGGATCCGCCGGAGTTCGATCCGCAGGCTGCCGTTCCTGACGTGCAGTTGTTGTTGCCACTGGTGACATCGTGGATGGCGCCCGAGGTGTAGTTGGCGTTGGCTGCCGCAAGCTGGTAGAGGACCGGATTGATGTTGCCCTGGCCCTTGGTGTAGTTCAGCTTCTGATTGAGGAGGGCCACCATGCCGGCGAAGATGGGGGTGGCGAAGCTGGTGCCGCCGGCGGCGGTCAAGTCGTTGGTGGCGGAATCACGAAAGCCGGCCGTGCAACTCGAAGACTGCGCGGGTGTGGCTCCGTTCGCAGGCTGCCACGAGGTTGGATCGCTGGAGCAGTAGAGGAATCCAGGGAGACCGGGCGACGAGTAGAACGCGATATCCGGCACCAGGCGAAATGTTCCCGAGGCGATTCCTGGAACGCCGGTCTGCCAGGAGGGACGGGACACGAGCGTACTGGTGCCGCCACCCGTGGCGCTGAGGCATTGGCCGGCGGTTTCCGCGGCCGCAGTACAGCTTGCGACGTCGTCGTTCCAGACGACCTCGGGAACGTACTGCTTGAGCGAACTGGTCAGATCGTTGCTCACGCTCTTTGTCGAGGAGTTGTAGTTGGAGTTCCAGTAGGTAGAGAACTGCGAACCCCCGAAGATATCGTCGGCGGTCATCTCGGTTCCGCCCACGCCGGTGACGTAGGCGCTGCTGGCGGGGTAGTTGACGCTAATGGTGTTCTGCTGCGCGGCGGTGACTCCCGAGAGGCCGTTGCAGGCCTGGGAGCCCTGATCGCCGGAGGCTGCCAGCACGGTCTGCCCCTGCGCGGCGGCCTGCTGCAGAATGGCGTCTTCGGAGGCATAGAACGATGCGCCTACTGCCGGCTCGCAGGCGGAGTAGCTGACGCTGATGATATTGCCGATCATCTCGTCGACCGCATATTGAATCGAGGTCCAGATGCCGCCGGAGTTGGTCGAATTTCCGGTGTAGACGAGCACCACGTTGGCGCCGGGAGCGATGGCGCTGGCCCACTCCAGATCGAGATCGGACTCGCCCTCATCCCCCTGGGAGATGGTCAGGTCGGCTCCCGTGCCGGGAACATAGACCAGCGTGGGATCTTTCTTCGTAAGCCCAGAGGCGGTCTGGAAGGCCTCGACATCGCCGACGTGCACATAGGATTGACCGATGATGGTGATCGTCTGACCTGCACCATTAACCCCCGCGCTATACAGAGGGCCGATGTCATACGCGGTCACGATATCGGGAGGCGCGAAGAAGACATTCCCCGAGGCGCCTGAGGTGAATCCCGGACGCGGCTTGCTGTGATTGGGGTGGGGGCGGAAGTCGTTCAGGTTGCGAATGTCGGAGACGACCGGGGCAATCGCGGCCGGGAGAGTCAGTTCCGTGGCCGGGGCGAAGTGGCGCTCTCCGGCGACGTTGTAGTAGTGCATCTGCGTTCCGAAGGCGGACTCGACCTGCCCGACGGTTCCGGAGAAGCGGATGGCGTTGTGGCTGCGATTGACCGAATCGACGGAGAAGCCCTGCTGCTCCAGCCATGCGGAGACCGTATCGATATCGGCCTGCGACATGCCAAAGCGTTCTGCGAACTGATCGGAGGTCAGCCACTGGTGGAAGAGAGGCGAGGCGGGATCCTGCTGGGCGGCGAGAAGAGCCTTCAGGTCGGCCTCCTGAGCAGCAGAGCGGTTGAACATGAGGGTGAGGCCGCTCAGCGGCGTCGAGGCGGGCATGCGGCCGGCTTCGAGGTCAGGGTTGGCGAGGGGATGCTGCGAACCTCTAATTATGGCGGTTTCCGCCCCGTTCACTTCCGCTGCGATGCGCGCGGCGGGGGCCTGCGCCACTGCGGCGGAGCTCAGCAGCGAGAGCGCGAGGGCGCAAGCAGCAAGCATGCCGCACATCCGGAGCCGGCCATGCAGGAGTGTTGCGAAGATGGTCTTCATCGTTTTCCCTTGTGGATCTAAAGATGGAGGTCCCTCGAAGCGGAGACTGTGAGCGTCCTATTCAGATACTCCGGCGCAGGATAAACGCCGGAAGGCCAAGACGGGAAGAATGGAGTTCAGTCGATGCGAGCCCCCTTTTGAATATGACGAAAGGGCAACCAGGGGAGCACGCGGAGGCTACCCGCTTCTACATAGACTCCGAACGCCGCACAAAGTTGTGAGCGCAGGGAGGTTTTCAGAATTGAGAGGAATGTGGAGGCGGCTTTCTGGTGACGGGGGTGGACGGGTTTACCGTGGAATCACTCTTCGGAGGGGACGACGGACAGGCCGGCCCGCCTGGGGGCAGGGGCAACGAAGCGGTCGGTGCGCCAGGCAATCGCTAGTTTTTCGCGGCCCAGAAGCTTACGGATCTGGATGCGGGCGTGGTCGGCCCAGGGCCCGGTGCGGTCGAGGCGCACATACGCCTGCCAGTGGCGCAGGGCATCGCGGCGCTCGCCCTTGCGTTCATAAGCCAGGGCGAGATTGTAGTGGGCGTCCGCATAGCGCGGCGCCAGCTGGGTGGCATGCCGGTAAGCCTCAATCGACTCGTCGTAGCGTTCGAGCTCATCGAGAACGTTGCCGAGATCGAAGAAGGCAAGGACGTATTCCGGATCGGCCTGGGTGGCCTTGCGATACAGCTCTTCGGCGCGGCCGTACTGGCGGAGGTGGAAGAAGATGGTTCCGAGATTGATGTAGGCGGCGGCGTAGCCCGGATCGGCGTTGAGGATCTCCGTGTAGAGCTGGATGGCGCTTTGCTTGTCGCCGGCTTCTTCCGCCTGCACCGCGAGCAGGAACTGATCCTGCACGCGCTGGAGGCCGGCGTTGGGAGAGGCTAGGGGTACGGCCTCCGCAACTGCTTCCTTTTGCCCGGCGCGCTCGAAGTCGAAGATGAGCTGGCGGCGGATGGGGTCGACCATGGCGCCAAGGTGCCGGAAGGCGATGCGGCTGCCGTTGCGGACGACGGTGGCCTCGATGAGCGGATTCTTCATGCCGGCGACGGCCTTCATGGCGGAGACCGAGTGGCGGATGGAGGCGGCGGGAACATCTTCTTCGCGCAGGGAACGCAGCGTTCTCAACTGGCCGAGGTCCTGAAAGGAGTAGGTCTGCTGCGGCTGGATCAAACCGGCTCTCTCCCAGCCCTGCAGTTGCCGGGAACTGATTTGCAGGATCCGCAAGACATCCTGGCGGCTATAGCTATTCACTCTTGGCTCCCGTGGTTGATCCGGCTCTGCCTCGGGTTTTTCAACTGCGAATCCCGGTCGTGTTCAGGAGTTCATGCGCTGACGAATCGCGCGGTCACCGCTCACTTGCAGCGATTATGCCAAGAATACGGGTGGATAAGCAGACCGGAATTACGCCGGCAATAAAAAGAGGGTGGATAAGTGGTGCCTTATTAGGTACCTTTGGGCGGCGGGGTGCGTCTGCTTGTGGAGAACGAGGGAGAAACTGCGGGAGGCGAGGCGGGAGACGTGGAGCCGACGATCGGACTTGAACCGATGACCTGCTGATTACGAATCAGCTGCTCTACCAACTGAGCTACGTCGGCGTGCCTCTTGCGATTGTACCGTTGTGGTGGGATTCGGTAAAGTTTAGGTTCGGCTGGGGAAGGCGCATCCAACGGTGCGTTGTTTCTTTTTCGGCCGGGAGAGGACATGACCATCCCAGAGCCTATTGCGCAGACGGTGCAGCTGGCGTTTCGGATTGCGTTTGTGTGGGCAGGAGGCTTTCTGCTGGCGGTGGCGGTGCGCGCCCTCCTTCCAGACCAGGTGGGCTTCACGGTGGCGGGGAAGCAGGGGCCGCTGTTCATCCCTTTCAGCCGGGTTGGATTCTGGACATGCCTGTGGGCGGCGGTGACGGTGACGGTGCTGGTGGTGGTGCGGGCGATGATGGGCGACATTACTTCCGGGCCGACACGCTGAGGTTTTCCGCGATCCAGTCGGGCGGCGATTCCCGCTATACTGCCTTCCATGTTTGAGGAGAGTCCCGATCAGGAGTGGCGTCGGCTGACGAAGCTGTACGGCGCAATGTACGACGGCCAGCTGCTGGAGCTTGCGGCGTCTCTGGGCGATCTGACCGAGATGGCTCAAACAGTGCTGCGGGATGAGCTGCGGAAGCGCGGACTCGGTGATCCGCTGGCGGCGGGCTGGTCGGCGCGCGAGCGCCTGGACGAGCACGAAGCTGCCGAGCACGGGGTAGAGGCGCCGCACGGTGATGCGACGAAGCGCCCGGTTGAGTACACATGGAAGGTAGAGCTGTGCCGTTGCGAGGACTCGACCGAGAGCTGGCAGGTCGGGGAGGCCTTGCGGCGCGCGGGGATTCAGTGCTGGTTGAATCCAACCCAGTTCCCTTCCGATCTTCGCGGACCGATTGTGATGGTTGCGGCCGATCAGTTGGAGGAGGCGAGGGCGGTGATCGCGCAGCCGATTCCTCAAGACATCGTTGATCAGTCGAAGGAAGAGGTCCCGGAGTACGAGGCACCGGTGTGCCCGTCGTGCGGAGCGGCCGATCCAGTCCTGATCTCCGCAGAGCCCTCAAACGCCTGGGAGTGCGAGTCCTGTGGACGGGAGTGGACGGACGCAGTGGACGCGTCTGCGCCGAGTTCCTGAGTCGGGGACGGCTGAGGACGGGCTGCGGAGATACCTGGGTTGGGATGGTGCCAGGGTGCGAGGGGCGATCTGGCTCCAGAAATGGAAAGAGCCGCCCGGCAACAGGGCAGCTCCTTCCTTAGGGAGAATAGTTCCAACGGAGGCAAAGCCATCAGAACTTTCTGGCTGCATAGTAGGTGCGGGGGAAGGGTGTGTCAAGGACAATCCGAAACGCCTACAAACACTTCGCAATCAGCAACTTATAAAAACGGAAAACGGAAAATGAGCGGGTGGATATTCGACGGATCTTCGCCTTTTTGTTCCGGTTTTCGTGGGGTTTAAGGGGACTTTTCTCGGAAACGGGACGTGTTTTCCACAGCCTTGCGGTCGTGCATTTACCTCTCGGATGCGCTTTTTCGCAGGCCCGCGACGAGGGCCGGATTACTCGCGCAGATCGAGGCGGATAAACTCCGCTTCGTAGAGCGAGGACGCGGGTTTGCCTTTCGCCATCCGGTACAAGGCCCTGCCGCCGCCGAGGAAGAAGCCGAGAAGGAGTGCCGCGACGGACCCGATGATGACGAGTTCGGCGATGCCGAGGAGGAGTTTGCCGGTTTTGGAGACCTCCGACTCGGTGGGCTGGGGAATGGAGACGTACTCCGATTCGTAGTGAACGCTGGCGAGGAGCTTGTGGCTTTCGTCAGGGATGGCGTCGCCGCTGACGAGGGCGACGACGGGGCCGGTGCGGCGCACCTCCAGCGAGGCCTGGTCGGAGTCCTGGAGGGGCTTGGGGAAGGCAGGCTGGGCGTTCGCCCCGGCCTTGAGGTAGTCGCGAATGCGGGCTTCCTGAGCCTGGGCCATCTGGGGGGTGGGGTAGTCGATGAGGGTGAGGACGGCAGGCCCGGAGTTGAGGGTGTAGTTGGCGGTGACGGTCTCCGCGCCGCGGTCGAAGCCGACCAGGTCGGGCGGGAGAACGCCACCCGATCCGGCGTAGGAAGCGGAGCCGACGGCGTAGTGCGTGGTCTGGGCGTCGAGCGACTTCTTGGGGAGATCGGAGAGGATGGGGGGAGCGAGGGCCCTGGTTCCCTGGGCAGTGGGAAGCTGGGTGGCCAGTTCGCGCAGCTCCGAGCCAGTCATGGGATTGACGTGGGAGAAGGTGGCGTCGACGACCGTGCTGCCCTGCCAAAAGAGCACGCGATTGTGGTAGGAGGCAGCGCCGTTGCCGATGTCCTCGCGGGGCCACCCGTTGGCGCGGTAGAAGGAATAGGCCCCGTAGGCGCCACTGAGGTCGTTGAATCGCAGCGCGCGAAGGGTGAGGGTCTCACCGGCCTTCTTATAGTGGACTTCAAGGCCATTCTGGAAGCCGTATTCCTTGAGGGCTGCGGTGTTGGCGGAGTCGACCTGCGCGGGGTCAGCCAGGGGTCGCGGCGCGTCGCTTTGTTCCCATCCGGCGAAGGATTCCGGCAGCAGCGGGCGCGGGACGGAGATGGAGACGGCGCCGGCGGTCTGGGACTTGGGGTGATCGGGTTTGGCCTGGGCTGCGACGGTGACCGGGCCGGCGATAACCGCGGCACCCAGCATCAGTGCAATGCAACGCATTCGTTTCGACTCCAAACTTCAGACTACTAGCCCAGGCTTGCGCGATGTTCTTCGGGGCCTTCTACTGTTGGACACTGGGCGGGCCGGAAAGGTTCCCGCCGGGTGAGCGTAAGCTGGAATCGTCAGCGTGCATGAGGGTGCCTTGGCGAAGATTCCCCGGTCCCATCTGGCACAAGTCGATCTCGTTCCGGCCACCTCGGCTGATGAGCCGATCGTGGCGAATCTGCTGCAGCTTTACATCTACGACTTCAGCGAGATCATCGCCCTGGAGGTGGGAGCGGACGGGCGATTCGCGTATCCGCAGCTGCCACGCTACTGGTCGGAGAGCTCGCGGTATCCGTTTCTCGCCGCGGTGCACGGCCGATGGGCGGGGCTGGTGTTTGTGCGCGCGGAAGCGGAGCCTGTGCCTGTGTGGGATATGGCGGAGTTCTTTGTAATGCGGGGCTACCGGCGTCAGGGAGTGGGAACGCGCCTGGCTCATTTGGCGTTTCAGCGGTTTCCGGGGGAGTGGCAGGTCCGCGTGATGGAGTCGAATTATGCGGCGCGCCACTTCTGGGAACGGGCGATCGAGGAGTTCACCGGAAGGCCGCCGGAGTCGACGCGAGCGGACGCGGACGGCGGTTTGCGCCATGTCTACCGATTTGAGTCGAAGCCGGCATTCAGTCGAGGGCCGGACACGCTCATCCCCTCCATGGGGTGAGGCGCGGCACCCAGCGGCGGACGTTTCGGCGATAGCGGCGATAGGACTCCCCGTAGGTGCGGGTGAGCTTGGGCTCCTCGTAGAAGCGCACGAAGATGTCCATGATCGCAACGGAGACCGCGAGTTCGATGACGATGCTGGTGCTCCAGAAGAGGAGTGCCTCTCCGGCCAATCCCATGCCAACGCCCACGTACATGGGATTGCGCACAAAGCGATAGAGTCCGCTGACAACCAGGTTTTCGGTAGGGACGGTAGGCACCAGGGAGCCGCGTCCGACCACGACGAAGCGCGAGATGGATTCGAGGAGGGGGATCACGCCCAGGCCGATCAGGAGCCAGCCAATGACCTCGTTGGGCCCAGGCACGATACGAAAATGGGTAAAGCTCCAGGGCAGGATGACCAGCAGAAGACCGGGGCCCCCCAGGAGCGTGAACAGGATGGAGGCGATGAGGTTACGGCGAAAGCTGGCCATCAGGATGCGTCGGTCTTCAGGTGCATCGCGGGGTTGAGCAGGTTTCCGAGCGCGGGGTAGCGTCCCCCGTAGAAGCTGATGGCGTAAGCGCGAACCCAGGTACTGAGGGGACCGCCGACACCGATGCTCATGACGAGGAAGAAGAGGAAGGCGACGCATCCGAAGAATATCTGCAGGAGCACACCGATGGTGGCGGAGGCGCCGGAGGCGCCGGCGAAGGAGCCGTGAATGGCGTACCAGACGGCCCCGATGGCTCCAGCGAAAAGGAGTCCGGGAACGATGAGAACCATGAAGAGAATGGCGAGGGCCACGGTGGGCAGGACGAGGCGCAGCAAGGCGTAGACGAAGAACTCCTTTTTCTCATCGGCGATGGCGCGCCAGGCCCAGCCCCAGGCCTCGCCGGCGGAGGCGTTCTCGAGAGCATAGTGCGGGAGCATGAAGTCGCGCAGCACGAGATCCGCCAGAAATGCGACGAGAACCATGAGCAGGATGACGGGGATAAGCGGGAGGACGACGGCGAGGAGCAATCCCAGGTTGGGGTGGCCGTCGTGCTGCCACTGGCCGAAGAGGCGGATGAATCCGGAGATGAACGGCAGAGCCATCAGGCCGAGCAGAAGGAGGTAACAAAGGCAGGCGACAAGATTCATCCGGAAGAAGCGACCCGCGGGCTCGCGCAACGCCCGCCAGCCCGGTCGAATCTGCTTCACGTTACGAACCAGACAATAAAAGAAGGCGAATCGCAGCCGGGTGACCAGGTAGAAGAGCCAGAGCAAGAAGGCCATGAACAACAGCACGGACGCGATGGTGGCAGCTACCTTGATGGCGGAGATATCGAAGGGCGAATTGATGATCGGGCCCCCGCCGGTGGGACGGCTCCCCTTGTTGCCCCCGGAGCGAAGATTGGTCCCCCATCCCTCGGTGATGAGCGCCACCAGCCCGAGTTTCAGATAGGTTCCCCAGTTAAACGGGCGGAAGAGAAGGTCTTTGGTGCGTTGCACGGCAAGGGAGACGGAGTCGATTGCGGATACGGGACGCATAGATGTTCCCTTTCGGAGCTGAGCCAGCCTACCACGGGGGATACGTTAGATTATGCGCGAAGTTCCGTCTGCGGATGCAACTGCTCGCTACCCCAACGGTCGAAGGCGGCGAGGGCCCTCTCGCACTGAATGCGGTGGCGCTCTTTCTTGTCCCGCACCTTACGACGGAGCTCTTCTTCGAGGGGCTCGAGGAGATCGAAGGTGATATTGGCAGGCTGGAAGTTCTTCTCGTCGGCGTGCGTGATGTAGTGCACCAGAGAGCCGAGCGCGGTGGCGCGGGGGATGGGCGCGGGATTCTGGCCCCGGAGGAGCGCGGCCGCATAGATTCCGGCCAGCATGCCGGTAGCAATCGACTCGGTGTAGCCTTCCACGCCGGAGAGCTGCCCGGCGAAGAGAATATTTTGGTGGGACTTCAGGGACATGAGCTGATTGAGCAAGGCGGGAGCGCAGATGTAGGTGTTGCGGTGGATCTGGCCGTAGCGAAGGAACCTGGCGTTTTCCAAACCGGGGATGAGACGCAGGACGCGCGCCTGGTCGCCCCACTTGAGGTGGTTCTGGAAACCGACGAGGTTGTAGCTGTCCGCGCGCAGGTTTTCCTTGCGCAACTGGACGACCGCCCAGGGGGTTTTGCCAGTGCGAGGATCGCGCAGGCCGACTGGTTTCATCGGCCCGAAGCGCAGGGTGTCGGGGCCGCGCCGGGCCAGCACCTCGATGGGCAGGCAGCCCTCGAAGTATTCGAGTTTCTCCCACTCTTTCGCGTCGGCCGGTTCTGCGTGCAGAAGCTCATGGAGGAAGCGATCGTATTCCTCGCGGGTGAAGGGGCAGTTGATGTAATCGGCCGTGCCCTTGTCCCAACGGGCGGCGAAGTAGACCCGGTCCATGTCGATGGAGTCGGCATCGACGATCGGGGAGATGGAATCGTAAAAGGCAAGGTGGCTGGACCCGGTGAGGCGCTGAATTTCGCGGCTGAGGGCATCGGAGGTAAGAGGGCCGGTAGCGAGGATGGTGAGCACGTTGTCGTCCAGGCGCGTTACCTCCTGCCGGATCACGCGGATCCGCGGTTCGGCGTCGATGGTCTCGGCAATGCGGCGGGAGAACTCGACCCGGTCGACGGCGAGAGCATGGCCGGCTGGCACGGCGGTTTGATCGGCAATGCGCAGGAGGGCGGACCCGGCGCGGCGCATCTCCTGCTTGAGCAACCAGGGTGCTGTGTTGGGCGACTCGCTTTTGAGGGAGTTGGAGCAGACCAGCTCCCCGAAGTCGAGGGTCTGATGCGCCGGGGTGAGCCGAGGCTCCCCGTCGACCATGCGGCGCATCTCATAGAGCTCGACGTCGCAGCCGAGACGGGCCGCAGTGAGCGCCGCCTCAGGGCCGGCGAGGCCCCCGCCGATGATTCGGATCATCATGGTGCTTCCGTGGTCTCAACCACGTTGCCCAGGTCAGCCAGCCGCCGCAGGGCGTCGCCGCTCAGGCGGACGTTGAGCCACTCTTTCTGGATCTCCGCGCCCATAGCGTTGTAGAAGTCGATGGCTGGGGAGTTCCAGTCGAGGACCTCCCACTTCATCCGGGCGCAGCCCTTCTCCAGCGCGATTTGCGCCAGGCGCTGCAGCAGGGCCTTTCCGATTCCCGCGCCGCGGTGCTCGGGAAAGACGAACAGATCTTCAAGGTACAAGCCGGGGCGCCCCAGCCAGGTGGAGTAGTCGTAGAAGTAGAGGGCGAACCCGGCGGGCGCCCCGTCCTGCTCGGCGATGAGGCACGTGTAATACGGGGCTTCCCCGAAACCATGCTCCAGCAGGTCGGCCTCGGTGGCCAGCACAGCGTCCGGTTCGCGTTCGTAGACGGCGAGGGCGCGGATGAAGGCCAGGATCTGCGGCACGTCCGAGGGAAGAGCGGGGCGGATGATGAGTGCCATACGGCTCTATTTTAGGGTGTGACCCAGGCCACACTTGGAGGACGGGTGCCGGTTCTACATTCGAGTCGGGGCCTGCTGGCGATGGCGGCCCGCGATTCCGCGGGATTTGAGCGCGCTTCAATATGGAAGCCGCATCAGGCAACCCGGATTTAGTGACGAGGACTCCCACTTGCAGGCGGTCCTGGAGGGCGGGTACCCCACCCTTGTGTTGAGCTTTCCCATTGGTTTAACTTTGGCTGTGCTGGTCCAACGACGTGCGGCGATTTCTGACTCTGGGTTCCTTTCTCGCAATTGCGAGAGTGTGTTGTGACAATTTCCAAGAACGATCGAGCCGGCGGGCTCTACGCCGCTCTCAAGGAGAAAAACAGATGAAACGCAATTTCTCAGTTTGGCTCAGCCTTTTGCTGGCGCTGGCCGTGGGGACGGCGCTCTCGCAGGAGCCGAAGCCGACGGGCAAGATTCATGGCCATGTGACCAATCCTGTGGGCGTCGCGCAAAGTTCGGGCACGATCAGTCTCACGACCGGGCCGGGAGAAGACAAAGCCACATTCCAGGTGAATGCGAACGGCGACTTTTCCGGAGAGGCGCCTGCCGGGACCTACACCCTGATCTTCCGCCAGGTAGACACCCCGAAGGACAAGCAGGTCGACCGGATCGACAACGTGAAGATCGTCGCCGGGCAGGATACCCAGGTGGACGATGACATGAGCCGGCCGGAGTTCATCAAGACCCTGCCGGCCGATGTGCAGAAGCAGCTGGAGGAGACGAAGACGAAGAATGCTTCGGCTTTGAAGGCCAACGAGGTGATCAAGCGGCTGAACGCAGACCTGAAGCAGGTGTCGGATGACATCAAGGCTGCAGACGGCGCGGCAGCGGCGGCGCAGCAGGAGCTCGGGTCCAGCGCCAGCAAGCAGGCCATCGACGCGAAGGCCCAGGAGATCAAGACGCAGAAGTTCACGGACGCCGAGAACCTGATGAAGACCGACACGGCGGCCAAGCCGGATGCCTCGATCCTCTGGGCGCGTCTGGGACAGGCCCAGGTGGGGCTGAAGCAGTACGATGACGCGGTCACGTCGTTCAAAAAGTCGCTGGAGGTGGAATCGGCCTCGAAGAAGCCGAGCCCCGAGGTACAGGGCTTGGCGAACAGCGGACTGGGTGAAGCGTACGCGCGCCAGGGCAAGGCGCCGGAGGCCAACGAGGCGTTCGATGCCGCGGCCAAGATCAATCCGACGCAGGCCGGGTTCTACTACAAGAACCAAGCGGTGATCTTCTTCCAGCAGGGTAATGCGCAGGCGCAGGTGGCGGCGGCGGACAAGGCGATCGCGGCCAGCGCCAATCCCAACGATCCCAACCTGGCGATTCTGTACTACCTGAAGGGCCAGGGACTGGTGGGTAATGCGACGATCGACCCGAAGACGCAGAAGATCGTTCTGCCTCCGGGATGCGCGGAAGCCTACCAGAAGTACCTGGAGCTGGCTCCCACGGGTCCGTATGCAGCGGATGCGAAGGGCATTCTGGACCAGGCCGGTCAGAAGATCAACTCAACCTACAAGGCCGGCAAGAAGTCCTAATCGGTTTTCGCGAGGTTGTGAGAGGGCGCTTCCGAAGGGGAGCGCCCTTCTTGTTTCCGGGTCTGCAGCGGCTTGCTGTGCAGGCTCCTCTACAATCTTCTGGATGGCTACAGGTCTACCCAGTTATGACGAAGCGGCAACGCTGATTGCGGCGTACTCCCGTGAACTCCACATGCGGCCGTTCGCGACGGAGGTGGTGGGCCTGAGGCAGGCGGCGGGACGAGTGGCGGCCAAGGCACTCCTGGCAGATCGGGAGATGCCTGCGTTCCCGCGGTCCACGCGCGACGGATTTGCGTGCAAGGCTGCGGAGGCTTCGTCGCATGAGTTTCTGTTTCTCGCTGGGTCGACGCGTGCGGGGGATGCGCCGACAGGGCTGCTTCCGGCGGCGTCCGTGTGGGAGATCATGACGGGTGCGGCGGTGCCGGCGGGTGCGGATGCCGTTGCGATGCTGGAGCATGTGGAACAAGTAGCAGGGAAGGTTCGCTTGATCCCACCTCGGGTCCTCGAGCCAGGAGAGAATGTGGTGCCCGTGGGGGTAGAGGCGAGGACAGGCGAAGAAGTCGTGCCGGCCGGAAGCCGTCTGACTGCCTCGCAGATTGCGGCGGCGGCGGCTTGCGGTTACTCGTCGCTGGAGGTCTTCAAGAAGCCGCGGGTGGCTATTCTCACGACGGGTGATGAGCTGGTTGGGGTGGACCAGACGCCGGGGCCGGGCAAGATCAGGAATTCCAACGCGCCCATGTTGGCGGCGCTGGTGGAGCAGGCCTGCGCCGAGCCGTGGGTTTTGCCGGTGGTCCGGGACAACGGCGCGGAGATCGAGACAGCTCTGCGCGAGGCGATTCAGGCGGACATGGTGCTGATCTCGGGAGGCGTTTCGGCGGGGAAGTTTGACCTTGTCGAGCCAGCGCTCGCGCAGATTGGAGCCCGAGTACACTTCACGGGAGTGCGCATTCAGCCGGGGAAACCGCTGGTCTTCTGCGAGGTCCCTCGAAACGAGTCGCAGGCGGTGCCGGTCTTCGGACTGCCCGGGAATCCGATCTCGTCGGCGGCCACGTTCCTGCTCTTCGCCCATCCTGTTCTATCGGGGCTGGCGGGGAGCAACGAGGTGCGGCCGCGCTTCTCCATCGCCGTGCTGACGCGCGAGGTCAAGGGCAAGTCCGGATTGACGAGGTTCGTACCGTCCGCGTGCGCGTTCCATGCGGTTAATGAAGCAAATCCCGAGGTGGCGCCGGTGAACTGGCAGGGATCGGGGGATCTTGCCGCATTTGCCAGAGCCAACTGTTTCGCCGTCGTGCCTGAGGGGATCGATCGGCTAAGCGCAGGCGACCTGGTTCGCATCCTCCCCTTCTTTTAAGGAGCTCCATGCCCGACGAGTCACACCCTTCGGCTTCCGGCCCAACGAAGTTGTCGCACTACGACGAGGCCGGACAGGCTTCGATGGTGGACGTGAGCGCGAAACAGGCGACACGGCGCACGGCCACGGCCTCGGCATTCGTGGAGCTTTCTGCCGCGGTTCTGGAAGCGCTTCCCAAGAATCCCAAGGGAGACCCGCTGGAGGTGGCGCGCTTCGCAGGCATCCAGGCAGCAAAGCGCACCTCGGAGCTGATCCCGATGTGCCATCCGCTGGCGCTAACGCACGTGGACGTGCAGGCGCAGATGGTTGAGAACGGAGTGCGCCTTATTGCGACAGCGGCGACGGTGGGTCCGACGGGAGTGGAGATGGAGGCCCTGACCGCAGCCTCAGTGGCCGCGCTTACCATCTACGACATGACGAAGGCTCTCGACAAGGCGATCGTCATTCGCGAGGTAAGGCTCGAATCGAAGACGGGAGGCAAGTCCGGCGACTTCGCGCGCGAAGGCCGCCGGAGCTAGCTTAGTTTCCGGGATGATCGTGGTCGTCGTGATCGTGGCCGGGAGCGCCGGCAGGGTGATCGTGGTCATGATCGTGCTCCGGCTTGGGCACGAACTGCTCTGGCGTGACATGCCCGCGATGGCAGGTGCCGCAGCTCACGGGCTGACCGGAGTTCTCGACCTTGCTGATGTAGTCGACGTTGATCTGTTCGGTCATCTTGTACATCATGCGCGCGATCTGCTTTTCCTTCTTGGAGTCATCGGCGAAGTTGAGGCGCGGCCTGCCGTTCGGCATCAGGTGGGCAGGGTCGGCGGCGTGACAGGTGTTGCACTCCGCGCCCAGCATCGCTTCCCATTTGTGCATGATCTCCATGACCTGATCGCCGGTGAGATCTTTGGGCAGCACTTTGAGGTTGGTGGGGGCGGGCATGGGCCGATGGGCTGGGGGAGCAGCGGGGGCCTGTGCAGAGGCTGCGGCAGTCGCAACGGCCAGGACAACGGCCGCAATGGCAGGAGTCAGGAGACGGGTGATCTTCAAGGCGGGAATCATCCTCATAGTTGGGATAGGGAAGCCTGTTTTTGAGACGAACCAATCCTTGGGAAAGACTATGGAACCGAGATAAGTTTACCGTTCAGACCTCGGGGACCCGAGACGCATGGATTTCCGGGGATCGCAAAGCGAAGCGGCCAATCGACTGCCTCGGAGATGCCGATGCGGGGTGTGGCCAGAGCTTTTTGCACGGCAACGCCGTCATCCCGGATCTGGAGAGGGGATTCGGGGTGGGTGACGTCGAGGCCATTGTGGCTCAGGCGAGCGACTCCGAGGGCTTGGCAAAGCCTGCTTGGTCCGGAGGTTAGCTGCCGGAATGAAGTTTCGTTGCGCGGCAATCCGGGCGGAAGGCGGCGATTTGCGGCCATCGTGTCCAAGGCGCTCAACGGCTCTAAAGCGCGCAGAAGGACGCATCCGGCAAGGCCTTCTGCTTCGCACGAGACATTCAGGCAGAAGTACCGGCCATAGATCGAATAGACGTAGGCGTGCCCTGCCAATCCGAAGAGCACCAGGTTGCGGGGCGTTGGGCCGCGATGCGCATGGGCGGCGGGATCGGGAGGATCGTTGTGCGGCCCAAGATACGCCTCGACCTCAACAATCCGGCCGGAGATCACCTGTTGTTGGGTTCGGTGCACGAGGATCTTCCCGAGGAGCCGCGGGGCGACCCATTCGGGGCGGGTCTGGTAGAACTCCCTGGGAAGCAGCCGGCCCGGAGGCACGCTCGACTGGTTGGGACTTGGCCGCCTGGGGGTGGAGGAGACCTTGCCGGCGCCGCTCTTGCGCGCTACTTTTTGTGCTTCTGATTCCATTCCTTGATCAAGGCAAGTACTTGTTCCGCATGGCCTTCCGGGGTTACTTTGGGGAAGATGTGAATGAGGGAGCGGTCGGGCCCGATGACAAAGGTCGTCCGTTCAATCCCCATCACCTTCTTGCCATACATGTTCTTTTCTTTCAGAACTCCAAACTGATTGCAGACTTGCTCGTCTACATCAGCAAGGAGTGTGTAGGGAAGGTTGTACTTGGCCTTGAATTTAGCCTGGGCTTTGGGGGTGTCGCGGCTGATGCCGAGCACCGCGGCGCCTGCCTTCTGGAGCTTTTCAAACTGGTCGCGAAAGCCGCAAGCCTCAATGGTGCAGCCAGGAGTGTCGGCGCGCGGATAAAAGAAAAGGATCACGGGCTTACCCGCATAATCAGACAGGCTGACGTTTTTCTCTTCGTCAGTCTGCAAGGTAAAATCAGCGATTTTCTCGTTCAGCTCCATGGGGAGACCCCTCATCTAAAGGTGTACTGAAGTGAACCTCAGCTTGCATTATTTCCGAGCCGGCTGCCCGATGTCATCGTCCCGCATTGTGGGCGCGGGTGGAGGTGTTTCGCTGGCACGGACTCTCGGTGCGCTCGGGCTTGGGCTGCTTTCAGGCCTGGCGGCGCAGGCGCAGTACTCCGGCCGCGTCACCACCAAGCCGAAGGCCCCGGAGCTGCGAGCAGTGGCCGTGCTCGAGTGGACGGGCGAGGCCGGCAAACCCAAGTCGTGCCGGATGGTTCCGGTGAGCATCTTCGATGGGGAAAAGCTGAATGACGCGAGCATCTACATGGCGCGCCCGGAGCCGCTGGCGATCGCGGGCCAAGTGGAGTATCAGCTCAAAGACAACGGGAAGACGATCGGGCTGTTCGACATCAAGAACACGGGCCAGGAACAGGGCTCGTGGGTGGGGTACGGGGAATGGAAGCCGGTTCCGAATCCGACGCCCGCATTCGCAGCGAAGGCGCCCATGCTGGACGACGACGGCAGCGATGACAAGCCCGTGCTTCACCGCAAGAAGCACGCTGACGACGCTCCTGCCGGGAGTTCGACCGGACCGGCCAGCAAGGACACAAGTAAGCCGGCAGATGATGATCCGGACCGTCCCCATCTCCACAAAAAGGACGACGCAGCCGCGAATACGGATGCGAAACCCAAACCCGAGGAGAAGACAGACACGAGTGCCACGGCCGCGCCCGACGACCCGGATCGTCCCGTGCTGAAAAAGCCTAAGAAGGGGAGCAAGGAAGACGAGGACGCTTCGCGATCGGAGTCTTTGCCCCAGGTTACCGATCCGGACCGCCCTCGCCTGCAGCGGGGCAAGTCAAATGCGGACAATCTGAAGGTACTGCCCAGCCTGATGGGGCTGCCAGCGGATATGCAACAGGTGGTGGCTGTCTCCGACGCTCAGAATCATCCCGATCACCCATGGGTCTACTCCTGGGCGAACCCCGAAGACGAGAAGAAGATGAAGGCGCTGATGGAGGATTTGGCGCGCCAGGTGCTCGGATTGACTGGCCCTTCGCCATCGTCGGGCATCCCGGCAACGGCGCCCACGGCGAAGACAGTCCCACACCGGGCAGGAGGGGTGACCAAGATGGCGAAG
Source organism: Acidobacteria bacterium AB60 (assembly GCA_008682415.1). Classification (GTDB taxonomy): domain Bacteria; phylum Acidobacteriota; class Terriglobia; order Terriglobales; family Acidobacteriaceae; genus Telmatobacter. The sequence goes on from VANK01000005.1 coordinate 183,479, forward strand.
CAGCCATCCGAACCGCCCGCGCCGGGGCCGGAGCTGCAGGACGAGCAGTTTCGGGTATTCGAGCTGACGTATGGCTCGGGCGCCACCATGGTTCTGACTGCAGATACAGGGGGCCCATTGGCCAAAGAGAAGTTCGTCACCATCATCGGACAGCCTGATCTGTACGGAAATCTGCGGGTGCTGCTCAAGAACGTGACGGACGGGACGCATCTCGACGAGACGCCCCATATGCGCATTGTGGATGCGGTGGATGCACTGGCGGATAATCGCGGCGAGCTGCTGTTCGAGCTTCGTGGAGAGACGTCGCGCCAGTTCGCACTTTACCGGGTGATGCGCGGTCGGGCGGACAAGCTCTTCGTGGCCGGCGGCGGATACTACGGAAACCTGAGCCAGGAGTAGGCGATCCGAACCCTCCGCCGCGTCTCGTGTGCGGGTTCCGGCGCGCGAGCGGAGCGGCCTCAGCTGGACAGCGCCTCGCCCTCAGTGCGCGGCTCCTCAACACCCCGGTGAGCGCTGGGAGCGAGCAGGAAGTAGAGCGCCATCAGGCCATTCAAGGCGAGGCTCAACCCGACACTCCACCAGGTCAAAAGGAAACAGAGCGCATAGGCCCCCGGACCGACGAGGTAGCTGCTGGCGATGTTCCGCACGGCGGCATACTTGCGGTCGACTAATCCCCGATGGATGGCGACCGCAAGTTGCAGGTTGAAGAAGAGAGCGATCACGAGATAGGAGCCGTTGTACAGCAGCGCAGCATCGCGCACGTTCCCGCGGGTCACGGCCTGGGCCATCAGCGAGGTCGGATAGGGAATCCAGACGACCCCGAGCAGCAGCACCAGATTGGTCAGCATCAGGAACTCGTCGGAGCGCCGTATGTGCTGGAAGAGTCGGTGGTGGTTGATCCACATGATGCCGATGAAGAGGAAGCTGAGCAGGAAGGCGGCGAATCCGGGCCACTGGGCGACCAGGCCGTGCCAGAAGGGGGCGTTCGCCGCAGGCGCCTTCAATTCCAGAACCAGAAGGGTGGCCGCGATGGAGAAGACGCCATCGGAGAACGCTTCGATACGGGAGGTTTCGTTGGCCATGTCGCTGGGGATTTCCGCCCTATCGGCATCAACGCAGGGGAGGCGAATGCCAGGAGAATACCAGTCCTGAAGGCGAGCGCGGTGGTCTTTTCGGGGAGAAGGATTGAGATGATCGACAGGAGGAGGTCGTTCTTGTGATCCACCTCACACCTGTGCGCGATTTTGCGAGAATTTGTCTCCAATTTTCGGTTGACCCCTCGGTTCGGATTGTCTGCTGGTCTACAATCTCGTTATCAGTGGATTTTCGTCCGCTTTGTGAGGAAACCCTACCGAATGGCAACTGTCGTCCCCGCAAGACCTTCCGATTCAACAACTGTCGTACAGCCCAAACCAATTCACGGCGCCCCCGGGTCCGCAGCCTCCGTCGTGCTGCACGTGGTCCCTGCGCGCGAGCAGGTGAAGATGGGCAAAGCCGCCACGGTGCCCTATGGTGTGAACTGGATCACCTTTGTGGCGATGGCGCTGTTTCACGTGGGAGCCCTGGCGGCGTTTTTCTTTTTCAGCTGGTCTCGTCTGGCCGTTGCGAGCGTGCTGTATATCCTGGCCATCAACGTAGGCATCGGGATGTGCTACCACCGTCTGCTGACGCACCGCGGGTACCAGGTTCCCAAGTGGCTTGAGTACGTGATGACGGTTTGTGCGACGCTCTCGCTCGAGGGCGGCCCGATCTTCTGGGTTTCCACCCATCGCGTGCATCACCAGCTCAGCGATCAGGAAGGCGACCCGCACACGCCCAACGAGGGCGGTTGGTGGGCGCACGTGGGCTGGATCTTCTTTGGTCAGTCTCTGCACGATCAGACCGAGGCGCTGTCGCGCTACTCGCCGGATCTACGCAAGGACAAGTTCCATGTGTGGCTCAGCAAGTATCACTGGCTCCCGATCACGGTGAGCGGGCTGCTGCTGCTTGGGCTCGGCTGGGCCTTTGGTGGATGGAAGAATGGCGTGGGCATGGTGCTTTGGGGTGTTCTGCTGCGGGTGACGCTGGGCCTGCACGCCACATGGCTGGTGAACTCTGCGACGCACTTGTGGGGCAGCCGCCGGTTCCAGACCAAGGACGACTCCCGCAATAACTGGTGGGTGGCGTTGCTGACCGGCGGTGAAGGCTGGCACAACAACCACCACGCGCATCCAGTGTCGGCACGGCACGGACTGAAGTGGTATGAGATCGACCCCAACTTCTGGGGTATCTGGATCCTCGCCAAGCTTGGCCTGGCACGCAAGATCAAGGTGGCGCAGTACGACCCCAACGATCCCAAGCCGGCGGGCGTGTAAAGCCCGATTTAAAAGGTTGTAGAAAGAGCCGCGCCTGGTGCGCGGCTTTTTCTGCGATGGGAAGAGTTCAGCGCTGCTCCTGGCCGGGAACGATTCGCTGCCGGTCTCGATAGGCCTGCAGGCTAGTTCGCCCATCCGGCAACTTCCATCTCCGCGCCAGCACGATCATCCCGATAAAGTTCAGGAGTGCGAGGAGCACGGCCGCTGCCATGACAACACCGAAATACCGGCTTCGAGGGTTTAGATAGAGGATGGGAACCAAGATCAAGAAGCACTCGATTATTCCGAAGGCAGTGGCGAAAGCGAACTTCGACCAGTTCCACAGACCAGATCGCTGCTCCCGCCGGATGCCTAGGCCGATGATGCAGATCTGAAGAGCAACCCCAATGATCCACCACATCGGCTTACCGCGCCTGCCCGTTGCCGTGTACGGGAGTCGCCAGGGTCCAGTTGCCCTGCAACACGCCATTCGGATTTGAGTTTGGATCGTTGCTCTGATACCACTGGGACCCGTTGTACCAGGTCTGAGAATAGCTACTCGAGACCTTTGCCGTCCCGCCACCGACGGCGACGGTCTGCTGATCGAGAGCGTAGTCGACCCAGTCGGAGGCCACCGTGCTGCGGGCGTTCATGGTCGCCGCAGCATTGGCCCTCTGGCTTTGATACTCGGATTCCTGCTGCTGCATGTTTGCCTCGTGGTTTTGCATCATCATCTGACTGAACTGTTGGGCGCGCTCGGCGAACATTCGATCCTCTGCGATGTAGAGATCCCGCAGCTTCTTGCCGAATGCGGACCAATTATCGTTCTGCTGTTTCAGCTTGGCCTGAAACCACTCATTCGACGCCTTGGCCTGGGGCAGCTGGCTGCGATCGGCGGCGCGCATCAGTCCATCGAGCTGGCCCTTGGGGGCCATCAGGATATCCACCTTCGCCTGACAATTGCTGCCCCAGATACTGCCGGCACTGTTGTTTATCTGGCAAGAGACGCCTGCGCGCAGCCGTTCTTCGATGACGAACGTTCCGTTCACCGTCTCGACCCGTACCGCGGCTACATCTTCTGAGTCGGTATTTCCAGCCGTTATGGGATTGCCCGCATTGAGCTGGTTGAGCCGAGCTGCACGCTGGGCCGCGGCCTGCCGCTGATCCTCGGGGAGGGCGATCGCCCCCACCACATGTACTCCGCCCGGGAGAGTACCGACATAGTACTCCAGGAATTCGGCTGCGGTGACCTGCTTCTGCAGCGGCAGACAGCCCCGTGCCGCCCGATTCACGGGCGATCCCCACGCCCAGCCCCCGGCAGGCTCCGATCGCATCTGCATCAGCCCGTCGGGCGAATAGGCGCGGAATACCGCTGCCGGGACCTTCGTGCAAGGGCTGGTCAGCATCATGCCCTGCATCTTCCAGCCGGACGGAACAGTGACGCTGGCCGCCGGCATGTTGTCCAGAGTGGGATCGGAGATGGTAGCGGTTGTGGTGGAGGTTGATATCGCGGAGGCCAAGTACCTGACACCGCGGGGCTCCGACGCCGATTGTGCCTCGGAGCCACTTCCCTCTTTACCTGCGATCACCTTCGCTTCTGAATTGCACCCCGCAACCAGTAAACCCGCCCAGACTGCGGAGACAACGAGATATCCCCCTCTGATTCGATCACCCTCCCATCGCAAGCTCGCACACCTGCTTCGTGGGTGCCAGCGGCATGGGAGGGCGACAAGGGACAAGTCGGGACATTGCCCCCGCCGGGGATAGTCTGCTTCCAAGCCACTCCCAGAGACCGGGGCCTATCGTTGGAAATCCGGGCAACTTGTTTACCTCGATCTGTTGAATGCTCGCTATACTGCTGGTAAAGACCTTCCGCATAAACGATCTTGCGGCTGAGCGTCGAGGTCTCGCGCATGTCCCGCCCACCGGCCAATTCCCCGGAAAATCGCCGGATCGATTCGTGGAAAGAGATCGCGGCGTTCTTCGGGCGCGACGAACGCACCGCCAAACGTTGGGAAAAAGAGCGCGGACTCCCCGTCCATCGTCTCCCGGGAGAGCGCGGTGGCGTTTTCGCCTGGTCTCACGAACTCCTCGAGTGGCTCAACTCGTCTGTCTCGCCCGCGCCTCTATCGCCGCCGGCCCCAACTCCCGACTCCAAGATCGAAAAGGCTCCAAGCCGATCCCGCAACTGGCTCGACCGCAGCGTCGTTTGGACCGCTGCCGCCACGTTTGTGCTGGTCGGCGCTCTGGTCACGGGCGTTGCCATTCCCGGCAAGATACGTTCGTCCATCGCGAGTGTTCGCGCGTCCGCGCCTTTCCATCACATCCCGGATCGGGAGGCCGAGCAGCTCTACTTGAAAGGGCGCTATTATTGGAGCCGCCGGACCTCCGAAAGCCTCAACCTGGCCGTTGACGCCTTCACCCAAGCCGTGGTCCATGACTCGAATTATGCGCAGGCGTACGCGGGGCTGGCCGAGTGCTACGACCTGATGCCGGAGTATGGATCTTTACCCGCTTCGGAGGCTTTCCCCCGGGCTATCTCAGCAGCTCATAAGGCAATCGCGCTCGATGACTCGCTGGGAGAAGCCCACCGCGCCCTCGGTTTCGCACTGTTCTATGGCGAGTGGAAGGTCCCCGCCGGCCTGGAGGAATACCAGCGAGCCCTTGCCCTTGATTCGCGGGACGAAGAAGCTCACCACTGGTACGCTACCTCGCTCCTCGCCCTGGGACGAATGACGGAGGCACGAGCTGAGATCGACAGGGCTCAGCAGCTCAACCCTGCGTCCCGATCGATCCTTTGTGACCAAGCGCTGATCCATTTCTTCACTGGGGAACAAGCGGCTGCAGTCGCCAAGCTGGTGGAGATCGAACAAGCCGAACCCGAGTTTCTTTCGGCACCTCGATATCTTGCTTACGCCGCCTTCACGCGGAAGGACTATCACACCTTCATCGAGCAGTCGAAACGCTCTGCGACGCTCTCCGGAAGCAACCAGCTCCTGAAAGTAGCGGAAGCCGCCGAACGCGGATTGAATGCCGGCTCAGAACACGGAATGCTCGAGGCGATGCGCATCGTTCAGCGAAGCTACTTCGAGAGGGGACAATCCTCCGGGTTCGATCTTGCCCGCACGTGCGCCCTCCTCGGCAGAAATCAGGATGCTATCGCGGCGCTGAATGCGGCAATGGCCGCCCACGACTACTCTGTCCTCGGTACGTCTATGGATCCCAACTTCAACTCGCTCTCGGGCGATCCCGCCTTCCAAGATCTGGTGCGTCGCATCACCGAACGCGCCTACCAAGCCTGATTCCGGCACAGCTCCTGCGATTTCGAGCTAAGGGAGGAGCATCAGATTAGACCGGTGAAATACTAGACCAGGCGTGCACCGGCCATTTTTTCCAGGACCGCAACCGGCGCCGACTCCGGCGTGACCATTGCGGCGGGGTCTACGAGGAATGTCTGTTCGAGCGCGTACTGACCGGCGAGCACGGCATGGGGCACTGTCTCGGTGTAGACCATCCAGCTGGAGCCCGGGGCGAACTGGACGTTCTCCTTCACGCAGCTCTGCTGGAAATCCTCATTCTCCTTCATCGCGTTGTGCAGCCGCATCATGAAGTCGTCGTAGGGGGTTCGTTTCCATTGGGGAACCAGTTTTGACAGTCCCGTAGCTTTGGCGAGCTGCTTTCCGCCGCGCCCCAGGATGTTTTCGGAGCGCGGCATCGCCAGGGTTCCCGGAACGAAACTGCCGATCACCCTGGGGAAGGGCTCACCGATGATCCAGTCGCGCGTGCGCGTCGGATGGATGTTGTGGAAGAAGCGCAGAATGCGCCAGCCATGCGTGGGGCGTGTGGGGAAGGCATCGGTGTGGAGCAGATCGTTGCGACGCCGGAGCTTGAGATCGCGGCCCTTTTCCTCCAGGGGCCGGTAACTTGCATAATCGAGGACCCAGCGCTGCTTGTAGGGCGCCAGGAATCGGGTGAGGAACCGCTCGATGTTTTGTGAGTAGCGCCGCATGATCTCCTGCACCTGGCGAACCGTTGCCGCGCCCGAGGTTTTGGCGTCAACCCCTGTGAGCTCGTCGTTTTTGGGCTTATAGGCGATGTTTTTATGGAGTTTGCTTCCGGTCTGCTGTTGACCGAGCAGGACCTCCAGATCCTCGGCAGGGATGGGCAGGGGGGTCACCGGGAAATAGAGCACACCGCCTGCTTCGAGATCGGCGCACCAGGCACGAAGCTGTTTGGAACCGGCAGCTGTGAATGCATTCTGGAGAGAGGTCTGGGGAATCGTGTGAACGGGCATGCTTGTCTCTACTCGTGGATTTTGCCCCGGATCCACAGAACCAGGAAGAAGGGCAACGCGATGGCAAGCACGATGAGCGAGGCGGGCAGGCCGAAGTCGCGATAGCTGATGGCGTAGTCGACGGCATGCCTGCCGCCCAGGTTCCAGACCAGCAGGGAAAAGATGCTAATCATGGTGACGAGGCAGAAGGTGAGAAGGGCCGATGCGAAGGAAAGCAGCAGGCTGGTGAACAAGCCAAAGCCGCGGAGTGGGAATCCCAGAACCGTTCTGCCGGTTCCGCGGATCTTGCCGCCCGGGAAATCGCTCGAAACGGAATGCATGATGGCGCTGGCCTCGCTCGTCTAGAATACAGACTCGATGGCATCGAGCGCACAAGTTGAACTTTGGCCTGCGGAGAAGGTCGCGACCCAGGTTTCGGTTGTTATGGCCGGCAACGGAATCCATTACGCATCCTGGGGCGATAACCGGATCAACGAGGCCGACCTGGAGCGACTGGTGGGCGCGGTGCCGGAGACCCTGGCCCCCGCGCTGATGCACCGGGCCTATTATTTTGTGCCACTGGCGATTGCGGATACGGGCGAGATCATGGTTGCCCCGTCCTACACGGTTGACCTGGGCGACCGCGCGGTATGCCATCGCAATGCGAGCTTCGGCGCGACGGAGGCGGTTTTCCTGTCGACGCGGTTGGTAGAGGACCGGTTCGGGCTGGCGTTCGAGTTTTTCATCAATGTGGCCCATAACTTTGTGGAGGCGGCTGGAGTTCCGGAGAGTTTTGGCGCACTTGCGTGGTCACAGGCGCAGGCGCAGGTGCGGGGCGAGACCAGCCAAGACGCCTGGGAGACGCGAAGAAGGGCGCAGGACAGCCGCAACGGGTCGAAGGGGATTGACGAACGATCGCGCAACATTTACATCGAGTCCGCCTTCTCCGATGCGCTTGCGATCTACATGCTGTCCCTGGCCGTGGATTTCGATTATCACGATCTGCGGGAACGCGAATATCCGCTTCTGGCTGCCCCCGCACTCGCGGAGCGGCTTCGTCATGTGGCTGGCCTGTTCCCGCCCAACGGCGGATATGAGTTCCAGATTCTCTATCGGCGCAAGGGTTAGGACGCGTCAGGGAACCCTCAACCGGGAACCTTTCGATCACCATCGCTGGTAACTAAGCCCGCAAGGCGAGTTGATCAGGAATCGCGCGAGGCGCGCCGAGGGGACGCCCCTGGCTCCAGTTCGTCGAGTGCTTCATGCCGCGTGTGTTTCGTGACGTACATGGCGGCGTCGGCGGCACTGAGCAAGCTGTCCTTGGAGGTTCCGTCCTCCGGATAGAGGGAGATTCCCACGCTGGCCGAACCGCGGATGACATAGCCCTCAACATGGAACGAAGTGGTGAAGCAGTTCTCCAGGCGCGCGGCAATCTCCTGCACGTCGGCGCGCGTGCGGGCCGTGGGCACGAGGGCTGCAAACTCATCGCCTCCGAGGCGCGCCAACAGGTCGCCTGACCGCAGCTGGCGCTTCATGCGAACCGATACCTCCTGAAGGTATAAGTCGCCGATGCGGTGACCGTAAAGATCGTTAACCTGCTTGAACTCATCGAGGTCGATATAGATGAGGCCGAAGATTCCGGCACTCTCCCGAGCGACGGAGATGAGCCGCTCGAGTTCTTTGTCGAGCGAGAAGCGGTTGTGGATATCGGTGAGGAGGTCGAACTCGGAACGGTGCACGAGGTCGTTGTAAAGTCGGCGGGTTTCGATGGCAACCGTAGACAGCCGGGCGCCCATGAACAGCGCGCTGCGAATCTCGTGGAGTTGTTCGAAGTCGGGACGGGCGGAGGCGAAGAGGGTCCCGAGAGGATGGCCCGAGCGCCCGGGAATCTCCTCCCGCACAACGCTTCCTCCATCGAAGTGTCCCGGGTAATGTCCAAGCCGAGCGCCATCGTTGATCTCACACCAGCAAGGGGCGCCGCGCAGGTGGAAGGAGACGAGTTCCGTGATCTCCTCCAGGACCTCCGCGAGCGGCCGCGAACCGTTTATGTCTTCGAGGATGCGGCTGCGGCGCTGTTCGATTTGCGCGTTATGCCGTTCCGCGGCGGCTTCAGCGGCGATGCGTTGCGCGATATCGTCGGTCTGGCGCTGGACCTTTCGGTTGAGCATCCAACCCCAGCCACTTACCAGTACGAAGGCCAGGAGCAGGATCGTAACCACTTTTATCAGGTTGGCGACGGAGACCCAGGAGGGCCGGGCTACGACTTGTAAATCGTCCGCCGAGCGCATCAGCAGATTGAATGGGACGTTTGCGTCGAAGGGGTTGGAATCATCGAGCACGCAGACGCCCGCGACCTGAACGATCGAACCGAGAGGAATCTCCTTCATGGGCGGCAGCGGTGGAGGCGCGATGGAACTGTACGTGGCCGCGGGATGGCGGACGACCGCGGAGAACATGTGCCCTTCCGAGAGCAGCACGTATTCGTCCTGGGCGGCCTCACGCACTTGCATGACCAGTTTGCCCTGGGTAGAGACGAGATCGAAGAGATGGCGGCTCTGGGAGAGATCGGTCCAGGTAGTCGGGTATGGGGAAACCGGCGCGACCATACCGCTGTCTTGGATCTCAGCCCGGGTAAGAGTCAGGAAGCCATCGTGGACATCGGGGATCCCGGTGGCGTCGGCAATGTGCCCGATGGCTAGCTCGCTGCGTGCCCCCGTTGCGATCCACAAGCTCTTTGATCCACTCTGCAGGACCACGCCGGATCCAGGCTGGTAGTACGTGATCGTACCCTGGACGCGCACTCTCGGGCTGCGATTGACCTTGTCGTAATCGAGCAGGATTTGGTCCATGGAAGTAATGGGAAGGGACCATGGGCTGGAGGCCGCCCGCTTCAGGATCTTGATGTCATTCAGCGAGGAGACGTGCAGGAGGATGCCGGTCTGCTGCATTTTGCCGTCGAAGCGTCCGGAGACCGGGCCTGTGAGCTCCACCTCGGCGTCGAGGAGGTCCTTCAGCGCGACCGAGTCGTCACTGTCCACGGTCGCATCGATCTCCCCGCCGTCTGTTGCCATCTGCAGTGTCGCGTTGCGCACCGAGATATTGAGCACGTCCGCGGCGCGTACCCAGGCGTGGACCGTGACGAGGCGGCAGTCGTACCGGGAGTGGCTGAGATCTTTGAAGCTGGCCGGGACAGAGTGGGGGAGAGGCCCGTGGCCGATGATCTTGATGTCCGTGGCCGCCACGAAGGGGCGGAAGCTCTCGTGCGTGGTTCCCCGAATAAGTAAACGGTCGCCCGGCACGATCTTCTGGGGTGTGTTGGTCTGCACGTAGATGGCGACATCGCCGTCCTGCACGAACATGGTGCGCTCATAGGAGCGGAAGTAGGTGACGGTGGCCTCAAACTGCACGGGCAGGTGAACGCTGGCCTGATCGTTCGACAGGGAGTGGATCGCGGAAAGAGTCGTGAGGGAAGGAGCCTGCGCAGGAATTATCTTGGAGGAAGACGCCATCAAGAGCGCCGCGAAAAAGAGCCTCAACCTCATATGTTCCATCCCGGCCCGACGTGCCGATCCGGCTCCGGCGTCAAGGGCGCGCGCACACAAAGAGTCCGCGTAACAAACAGGAGTGATCGTCGATTATTGGATAATCTTCGGCTTAGTCTTACACGTACCGGATTATGGTGTAATACTCCTTTCGGGTCATCGGTGAATCTTTGCCGAAGGCTGATGGCATACTCCCTTTCAATCTCTTAGAAGTACCCTTGATTTCGGCTTCCCAGCATCGATCACGAGAAGTTTCAGAACGAAAGTCCCTTATGTCTTCCATCCCAGGAATCTCCGAACCTCAAGTCCCAAATCCGCATGGCGGATTGCAGTCGTTGCCAACCCGGAAGATCCGGGTACTCGGAGTCCCGCTTGACATGGGCGCGAGCCGACGAGGCGTAGATATGGGTCCCTCCGCAATGCGCGTAGCCGGTCTTGAGGCCAGGCTGGAGCAACTGGGACATCGGGTTACGGACGGCGGCAATATCCGCGTGGAGATCGCGGAGACCCAGGCCTCAGGAAGCGACAGGGCCCGCTACCTGAAGCCTATTTCGGAGATCTGCGAGCGGACATCCCTAGCGGTGCTTAAGGCTCTTGAAGAGGGCATGACGCCCCTGGTTCTGGGAGGCGATCACTCGCTTGCCGCCGGATCGGTCTCCGGGGTCTCGGAGTTCTATCGCCGCCAGGAGCAGAAGATTGGACTGGTGTGGCTCGACGCGCACACAGATATCAACACGCCGGAGACATCCCCCTCGGGGAATGTGCACGGAATGCCACTGGCCGCTTTGCTCGGGCTGGGGCCAGGGGAGCTAGGCGATCTCTTCGGGTACTCGCCAAAGATCGCCCCGGAGAACACGGTGCTGATTGGAGTGCGGGATGTGGATGCAACGGAGCGGACCAACCTGAAACGGGCGGGGATCGCGGAGGTCTACACGATGCGCGACATCGACGAGCGCGGTATGCGGACCGTCATGGAAGAGGCGCTGCGGGTCGTCGGGAGGCACACTGCCGGATACCACGTCTCGCTCGATATGGACTGGATTGACCCGGAAGATGCGCCTGGAGTCGGAACGCCGGTCCGCGGGGGCGCCACGTACCGGGAGGCCCATCTCGCCATGGAGATTCTTGCGGACCATGGGCGGCTCTTGAGCTTCGAGATCGTCGAAGTGAATCCGGTGATCGACGAGCACAACCGCACGGCCGATCTGGCTGTGGAGTTGGCCTGTTCGGCGTTCGGAAAGAAGATTCTTTAGGCCGGCTTCCACAATCCCACGGTGTTGCCCTCCGGGTCTGCGAACCATGCGAAGGTTCCGCCGGGAATGGCGACAGGAGGCACGAGAGTCCTGCCGCCGAGTTCCTGCACGCGAGCCAGGGACGCGGCGACATCCTCGGTTTGCACATAGAAGTGAGTGAACTGGTGAGGTTCATGGCCTAGTGCCGCGATGTGGCCCTGAATGCCTTCGCTGGAACCAGTGTTGATGTCGCCCAGCGGGCCGGAATCGATGGCCCAGCCGAACGCGGCGGCGTAGAAGGCGCTGGTGGCCGCCTTGTCCTTACAGCCGATCTCGAAGTGAACCACAGGATGACTCATAGGCGTCCCTCTCAGGGTTGGGAAGTGGATACCAGCCTACTTGACCGGAGGCCACGAGGGGTTGAATTAGTGTGAAATAGAGCCATGGCCAAGAAGCTGCGGGTAGGAATTTTGTTTGGGGGACGGAGCGGCGAGCACGAGGTCTCGTTGTTGTCGGCCGCCTCTGTGCTCAATGCGATCGATCGCAAGAAGTTTGAGGTGGTGCCGATCGGCATCTCCAAGGAGGGCCACTGGCTGGCAGCAGGCGATGCGCGAGGGCTTCTCGAAGGCAAGGAGGCCGCCCGCGCCGCTGCCACTCAATTACGTGCAGGCGATCCCGAGGCCACCCCGGGTGCACGGCTATTGCAGGAGGGCATGCCCATGCTGCTGGCGCCGGAGCCGCCGGAAGGGAAGTCTGGCAAACCGGCCCTGACAAGCGATTTAAAGGGCGCATCCCGGCTCGACAGCAAGTCCCTGGATGTCGTCTTTCCTGTGCTGCACGGGACCTTTGGCGAGGATGGAACGATCCAGGGATTGTTTGAGCTGGCGGGCATCGCCTATGTGGGATCGGGGGTTCTGGGCTCCGCCGCGGGCATGGACAAGGACGTGATGAAGCGCCTCTTTAAAGAAGCGGGCCTGCCAATCGTGAAACACATCACTGTGCTGCGCAGTGACTGGGAGGGCTCGCCGAAGAAGGTAATGGGAAGAATCGAAGAGTCCTTCAAGTACCCGGTATTCGTGAAGCCCGCGAATCTGGGCTCTTCGGTGGGCATCAGTAAGGCGCATGACCGCAAAGAACTTGCTCCGGCGTTGGACGAAGCCGCCAGGTTCGACCGCAAGCTGGTGATCGAGCAGGGGGTGGGTGGGCTCAAGCGTGGCGGCAAGCTGGGAACGAAGGCACGCGAGCTGGAGGTGGCTGTACTTGGGAATGACAAGCCGCAGGCCAGCGTGGTTGGAGAGATCATTCCGGGCAAGGAATTCTACGACTACGAGGCAAAGTATCTGTCGGAGGGGTCTGTTCCGGTGATTCCCGCCAAGCTGACCCGGGCGGAAGAGAAGCAGGTTCGTGCCATGGCCGTACAGGCATTCCGGGCCTGCGATCTTTCAGGGTTGGCCCGGGTGGATTTCCTGATGGAGGCGGATGGCAAGCGGCGCATCTACCTGAACGAGGTGAACACGTTGCCGGGCTTCACCAAGATCAGCATGTACCCCAAGCTGTGGGAGGCCAGCGGGCTGAGCTACCGGGACCTGATTACGCGCTTAATTGAGCTGGCCCTCGAACGGCAGCAGGAGAAGAACCGTAACCGTTACAGCCGGGACTAGCACTCGAGAGCAAAAGACGCCGGGTTCGAGGAACACATGGCGTTCTTCCGGTGTCTAAGGTTGAGGCGGAATAGAATCGCATACTGTCCTTCCGCTATTGCTCTGATTTCCCTTGCTTGCCTATGTTGACTGCCCCTGTGCCGTATCCTGAACATTGGGAGAACTCGCCGATGACGCTGCTCGATGCACCTTCCTACAACGAAGCCCGGGAGCGCCGCAAACGCATCCTTGTCGTCAGCATTTTGAGTGCGTTTGTGGCGTTGGTGATTGGGTCGTGGATCGCTGCGGGGTGGCCGGTGGACTGGCCCTGGAACTGGTGGGCCCACATGCAAGGCCGAGCGGCGGTGAATACGTTCTTCAAGGATCTGGAGAAGAACGATATGGCCGGCGCCTATGGGATCTGGGTGCACGATTCCAAATGGCAGGAGCATAAGGAGAAGCTCGGCAGCTACACGTTCGACCGATTCCAGGAAGACTGGAGTCCGACAAGCACACAGAATGAATATGGCGCGATCAAGAGCCATGACATCGTGGCGGCACGCATGGCGGGAAACGTCCTCCTGATGGGCATACGGCTCAACGGATCGAAGAGCAAGGCGATCTTTCTGAACTACGACCCGCACACACACCAGCTCGGTTTCTCGCCGGTGGAGCTATACCTCGGGCCGTAAGGACAGGGGTCAGTGAACAGTGGTCAGTGGTCAGATCGAAGAGCTAGGCCGTAGCGACACCTGATAATTCCGCACGAGTCTTTTCCAGGCTGGCGACGTCCTCCACGTTGAGAGCCTTCTGCGCGGAGTCAATCTGCTTCATCAGGCCTGTGAGTACCTTGCCGGGGCCGGCTTCGATGAAGACCTCAGCACCCGCTGTCACAAGCGACTGCACGCAATCGACCCAACGCACCGCTCCTGTCACCTGCCGGATGAGGGCATCTTTCGTTTCGGTCTTCGTCGTGAGTAATTGTCCGGTCACATTAGCGGCGACGGGAACCTTCGGATCAGCCAGGGTGATTCCCTCGAGGACCCGGGCAAGTTCTTCCTGAGCGGGCTGCATTAGGGAACAGTGGAATGGAGCGCTTACCGGTAGCATGACGGCACGCCGCGCTCCTTTTGACTTGCAGATAGCAGCCGCCCTCTCCACGGCAACGAGAGCGCCGGAGATGACTGTCTGGCCCGGCGAGTTCAGGTTGGCTGGTCCCACAACAAGGCCGGTTTCAGCCGCCGCTTCCGCACATGCCTCGGCTATCTGGACAGCATCGAGCATGAGGACGGCGGCCATCCCGCCCTCGCCCGCAGGAACGGCCTGCTGCATGGCGCGGCCGCGGGCCTTTACGGCGCGCACTCCGTCGGCGAAGCTCAGGGTGCCCGCGGCAACATGGGCAGACCACTCGCCAAGAGAATGTCCGGCTGCAAAGGCCGGGGTCACGCCTTCGGCGGAAAGAACCCGAAAAGCCGCGATACTGGCAGTGAGGATTGCTGGCTGCGTGTTTTCGGTGAGCCGTAGCTGGTCCTCGGGCCCTTCGAAACACAGCTTTGAGATGGGAAAGCCCAATGCCTCATCGGCCTCGGCAAAGGTGGCAGCGGCTACCGGGAATTGTTGGACAAGTTCGCGGCCCATACCCACAACCTGCGAACCCTGCCCAGGAAACAAAAGCGCGATTTTAGCACTCGTTAGGTTGGAGCTCATCAACGAGGATTGTATCGTTTGCAGCCCGTTCGGGATGAGGCTGGAGCGCTATGCCGGTGCATTCGAGTGGAAGCCGGCCAAGCACCTGGCGGGAAATGGCGGATGTTTTCAGGAAATGCGGCGCTCCGTGCGCAAGCTAGAATTCTTGTATGCCCGCCGAAGCTGGTTTGTCCCCGGATGTTCTGGCCAAGTATGAGCCCGTGATCGGACTTGAAGTGCACGTTCAGCTGCTCACGGCAACCAAGGCCTTCTGCGGCTGCGCCAACAGGTTCGGGGCCCCGCCCAACACAAATGTTTGCCCGGTTTGCCTGGGGCTGCCCGGCGCGCTCCCAGTTCTCAACGCCAAGGCGGTCGAATTCGCGACGGTCGCATCGCTCGCCCTGAGGTGCGCAGTCCGCGAACGATCCATCTTCGCGCGGAAGAACTACTTTTATCCCGATCTGCCCAAGGGTTATCAGATTTCGCAGTATGACAAGCCGATTGCCGAGCACGGCTGGATCGAGGTGCCAACGGCGGATGGGAGCATCAAGCGGATCGGCATCACGCGCCTGCACATGGAAGAGGACGCGGGCAAGAGCATCCATGACGGTTTTGCGGATTCGGCAACGCGCACCTACCTCGACTTGAACCGCTGCGGGACGCCCCTGGTCGAGATTGTCTCTGAGCCCGACATCCGCACACCCGACGAGGCCTTCGAGTACCTCACCCGGCTCAAGGAGATTCTGCTCTACACCGGGGTGTCGGATTGCAACATGGAGGAAGGATCGCTGCGCTGCGACGCCAACGTAAGCGTCCGGCCCCGAGGTCAGGAGAAATTCGGCACCAAGGCCGAGGTGAAGAACGTCAACAGTTTCCGCTTCATCCGTGCGGCGCTGGAGTATGAGATCGAGCGGCAAATTGAGGTGCTGGAGTCCGGAGGCAAGGTGGTGCAGGAGACGCGGTTGTGGAACGCACATGAGGGCCGCACCTACTCCATGCGCTCCAAGGAGCAGGCTCATGACTACCGCTACTTCCCGGAACCCGATCTTCCCCCCGTGGTTTTGACCAGCGACTTCATCGCGCAGCAGCTCCAGCGGCTGCCGGAGCTGCCGGAGGCCCGACGCACGCGCATGATCTCCGAATACGACCTCAACGAGAAGGACGCCCGCACGCTGACGAGCTCTCGCGAGTTTGCGGACCGGTTTGAAGCCGCGGCACGCACCGCCAGGAATCCGCGGCGGGTGGCGAACCTTCTGCTGAGCGAGATCGGCGGGCGCCTCAAGGCCTTGAATCTGGAGCAGGAGGAATCGCCTATATCCATGGCGGGAGTTGTGCTCGCGGCGGACCTGCTGGAGGACGGCAAGATCAGTTCCAAGCAGCTCAAACAGCTCTTCGACGTCTGTTTCGAACGGAATGAGGATTTTGCTGTTGTCTACGAGCGGGAGAAGCCGGAGCAGATTACCGACACGTCCGCGATCGAGGCCATGATCGAAGAAGTAATCGCTGCCAATCCCAAGCAGGTGGAGCAGTATCGAGCCGGGAAGAAGACGCTCGCCGGCTTTTTCGTGGGCCAGGTTATGCGCGCCTCCAAGGGGCAGGCAAATCCCGCGCTTCTGAACGAGCTCGTAACCAAGAAGCTGGAGAGTTGAGGGCGCTCGGAACCTCGGACGCAAAACCTGCGTAGTACCCGAGAAGTCGCTCTGCGGCCTGCTGGAGAAGAGACATGCTTTCGCTTGCGCGTATTGTCGTCCTAAGCACGGTGCCGGCCGTCCTGGCGGCGTGCCTGGGCACTGAGTGCCTCGATGAATTCCCCGCACGACCGGGACTGACCGCCAGCATCGTGAGGGTGCATCAGGTGGGCGGCGCAATTGACATCGGTTCCGCTCCCGACGGCGCGGACCTTTCCACGATGGGTGGCGATATCCACGTCGGCAACTCCGGCGCGTTCGTTCATGCGAAAACCATGGGCGGCGATATCACGGTCGATCAGGCCGCAGGTGTGGTGGATGCTTCAACAATGGGCGGCAAGATCAATATCGGACGGACGAGCGGCTCGATCAAAGCCAGCACCATGGCCGGGGACGTAACGGCGCATTTGACCGGCCCCTCGACGGCACCCCGCGATGTGACGCTTAGCTCGATGTCGGGCGCCATTCTTCTGACCGTGCCCAAGGACTACGGCATGGAGGTGCAAATCAAGCTGGCATACACCAAAAATAGTGAAGGAAAATATCGCGTAATCCAGCACCTCGGTTTGAACGAACGTCAGAGCACAGAATGGGACACCTCTCACGGAGGCAGTCCGCTCAAATACATCTATGTGACGGGGCGCGTCGGAAACGGTCAGAATCGCGTAAAGATCGAAACCATCAACGGCGATATCGCGCTCAAACTGGAGTAGCAGGGACTCCTCGAGAGGCTGAATTTCAGCTTCTATTTCAGCTTCAACTCCATCTCAACTTCCTTGCGGGTATCCCAGGAACTCACGGTCTTGACCGGGCTCTTTTTGCCATCCTTTTCCGCCCAAAGGTCGTAATCCTCGGACATGTTTACCTGGACGAAGCGGAAGCGGCCGTCTTTGGTTGACGTATAGCTGCGGATGGATTTCGATTTGCTGTTGCGCAGAAATACAGTGGCTCCCAGGACCGGTGCCGAATCGGCATCCACGACTGTACCGTTGACGGCGCGCTGGCCGAGATTCTGCGCGTGGCCGGCAGGGGTCAGTCGATCGAAACCTGGAAAAACTCCGAACGCAAGGACGGCGAACATCATCCCGGCGGCGAGACGTGCACCGACTTTCATTCTTCCTCTTCCTCGTCCTCGTCCAGGTACTCGTCGTCGTCTTCGTCGTCTTCTTCTCCGACGCGGGTTAGTTCGAGGGGTTCGATCCCGACCACCTCATACTCGGTGCCGCACTCGTCGCAGGCGACCACGTCGCCCTCCTCCACTTCGTCCAATTCGATATCAAGATCGCTTTCACATTCCGGGCAGCTGGGCATCGCCGCCTCCTTTCTTCTGGCAAAAACTCGCATTGATCCGTGCTGTAGGATGGCGTTACGTGGTAACTACGCTCCGCTAGTTTTAGATGGTACCCGTCGTCAGGTCAAGGGGCACGCACGGCCTCAAGCTGCAACTTTTGTGTGGAGATTCCTTCATGAAGATTGCCCCATTGATCCTTCTTTGCGCAACTGGTTTTGCGCCCTGCTTCATGTTCTGTCAGGCCGACTTCACACAGTATGGGCAGAAGGTCGCGCCCCCAGTCGCGGACCCGAAAATCCAGCGTGCGATCGCAAGCATCGACCCGGCTCGCATTCATCAGATGATCGACAAGCTGGTAAGTTTCCAAACCCGCAATACCCTGTCCAGCATGGAACCGGATCTCCCTCCCGGCACCGGCATCCAGGCGGCCGCCGACTGGATCTTCTCCCAATTCGACGAGATCTCCCGTCAATGTGGTGACTGCCTGGAGGTGAAACGTGACACCTTTGTGGCGGACCCGGCTGGCACCGCCGGTACGCCGTGGGCCAATCGCATCCCGAAGCCCACCCGTATCACGAACATTTACGCAATTCTGCGGGGCACTGACCCAGCCCAGGCGAAAAGGATGGTCCTGGTTACCGGCCATTACGACTCCCGTGCCAGCAACGTGCTCGATCCCGGGGTGTTTTCGCCCGGCGCCAATGACGATGCCTCCGGCGTGGCTGTTTCTCTGGAATGCGCCCGCGCTCTGAGTACGATGCGTTTTCCTTCCAGCATTGTTTTTGTCGCGGTGGCGGGGGAAGAACAGGGGCTGGTCGGCTCCGCGCACCTGGCAAAACTCGCCAAAAGCGAAGGTTGGGATCTGGAGGCAGTGCTGAACAACGATATCGTGGGCGGAAATACGACGCCTGGCGACACGTTCCAGCTGAAGAACCGGGTGCGTGTCTTTTCCGAAGGCGTTCCCACTGCGTCCACGCCGGAGCAGGCGCGCCGAATCCGGGCAGTCGGCGGGGAAGACGATTCGCCGAGCCGACAGGTCGCGCGCGCTCTTGAAGAGATCAGCGACACGTATTTCCCGGCATCCAGCGCCACTCCCTTCGACGCGTGGATCGTGAACCGTCCGGACCGCTATTTGCGGGGTGGCGATCATAGCTCCTTCAACCAGGAGGGATTCGCCGCTGTACGGCTCACCGAGTGGCGGGAAGACTACAACCATCAGCATCAGACGGTTGTCCGTCCGCCCGCGGGGTCAAGCGATCCCGTTCTTGGCGACCTGATTCAGTTTGTAGACTTCTCCTACGTGGCAAAGGTTGCCCGGCTCAATGCGGCCGCCCTGGCCACGCTGGCCAGTTCTCCGGGAAAACCGGCGAAGGTCACGATTGATACCAGCAAGCTGGACAACAGCACGACCTTCCACTGGGACCCCTCTCCGGGCAAAGTAGATCATTACGAACTACTTTGGCGGGATACCATTGCGTTCGACTGGCAGTACGTTCAGGCCGTTCCACCCGCCCCCGATTCCGGGCCAGTGACGTTGACGATTCCTGTGTCCAAAGACAATGTGGTGTTTGGGGTCCGGGCGGTGGACGCCGGAGCGCACCGCGGACTTGTGGTGGCGCCTTAGCAACGATTGCGCTCTCCCGGGCCGACCACATGACACGAATTGCCGGGTCATTTAACCTGAGTGTCTATGGCAAGAATGAGCGCCATGCAGTTGGGACTGCCGGAGTTCCGCGGAGCGACGCGCCGCCTGGTCCTCGTCAACCTGATCGCCTATTTTGGGCTGCTGGTCTTCGATCTGGCACACCTGGCTGGTCCAATCGTCCGCTACCTGGCGTTCATTCCGGAACTCTTTCTGCACGGCTATCTCTGGCAGCCGCTCACCTACAGCTTCATCCATACCGGCATGTTGGGCACGCTGTTCGAGTTGCTCTCGCTCTGGTTCCTGGTGAGCTTCCTGGAGGCGTACCGCGGCGCCAGCTGGGTGACGAGCCTCTATGCCGTTTCGGTGCTCGGGACCGCGATCAGCGGAGCCGTCATCTACGATCTTTTTGACAAGCTCGGGCACCCGATGGAACAGAGCGTTCTAACCGGTTGCATGGGCGGGATCTTCGGATTGCTTGTCGCTATCGGCGTCCTGTATGGCGACACCGAGTTCCTGATGTTCTTTCTGATCTCCGTCAAGGCGCGGTACCTTGCAGCGATTTATGCTCTGATCGCTTTTGCTTCGCTCTTCGGCCAGAACCGCTTGTATGCCTTTGCGCAGTTGGGAGGCGCAGTTGCCGGTTTGCTCTACATCCGGTTTGCTCCCCGGCAGGGATTCGGGTTCGCGGCCAGCGAATGGATGTACGGGCTGCGCAACGGCTACTACCGGTGGAAGCGCCGCCGGGCTGGGCGCAAATTCGAGGTGTACATGCGCAAACAGGGGCGCGATATCCGCCTCGACAGCCGTGGCCGCCCGATGCAGGACGATCCCAACGACCGAGGCCGCTGGAATTAGCCGGCCTTCTCGCTCGGACGAGCACGCCGGGCCGCGACGATGCGCCGCCGCAACTCCAGCGTAGCGGCCCTGTGGCAAAGCAGGCAGAGAGTTCGAAGGTTGTTGAGATCGCATTGGCCCCCGCCTTCGATCACGGGAATAATGTGGTCGGCATCCCAGAGGCTCTTGCGCGTGTATGCCTTCAGACCCCAATGCTCAAGAAGGGCCCTGCGCGCTGCACCGCGGGAGTAGCGCAGACGCCGCGCCTCCGCCAGCGTGTCCAGGCGACAGGAGGAGCAGAACCCTTTGTCTCGTTTGAAGACCTGCTCGCGTACATAGCCGGGCTGGGTGCGCAACTTCCATTCGTGGACGCAGTCCTCGGAGCAGAAGGTATAACGGCCTTTCGGCACTTCCAGCGAGCACCAACGGCAGAGGCCACGCCCGTTGGGGCCGCGCGGCACCGCCTTCCGGTCCACCCATCCGCCACGCATGACGCGCACGATGCTCATGGCTCGTTTGTATCGCGAGTGACCGGGGCGCGAAGCACCCTTGCGGAGCGCAAGCACCAAAGGAGGCAATTGCCTGTGCTTATTCGCGGCAGCTACTGTTTTGTGTCCAGCGGATGCTGCGTCTTTTCGAAGTACTCGTTCTGCAGTTTCAGGCTCTCGTCGTCGGCTTTGATGGCCTTGAGAGCGTCGGCGATCTCGCGCGACCAGGTCTTCTGGTCGAATTCACCCAGTTCCCTGGTTGCCGCAGCGCCCACGCCCGAGTAGTGGTCCGGAAAGCGCGCATACCACCAGATGCCGGTGTAGACGGAGTCCGGCAGGCTGAGCCGGTGCTGATCCGCACCCGTTTCTTGTCCGGCGCGGTCCAGGTGGACCAGATCGGGGCGGGCGGCAAGCATGTGCGCGGTCTCCGTTTCGCCGGCATGCATATCGTTTCCCGGGGGGCTCTTCAAGGCGGGTCGCCCGGAAACCTCCAGATGCGGCAGTCCAAACACGTAGACCACGTAGTCTCGCGGCGTGGCCAGCTGCGCCTGGGCAAAGAGGGGCAGCAGGCTCTCGTTGCCGCCGTGGCCGTTCACGATCACAATCTTCTTGCAGCCGTTGCGCGCCATCTCCTTTGCCGTCTCTTGCAGGAGTGTCAATTGTGTGGCCAGACTATAGGCAACCGTGCCGGGCTCCTGCTGGGCTTCGAAGATCTGCCCGAAGTAGTACTCCGGAAAGACTACGGCGTACTCCTGCTTGACCGCGTTCATGACGGCGTAGCGCACATCGAGCAGATCGGTGCCGACAGGGAGATGCGGCCCGTGCTTTTCGAGGATGCCGAACGGAAGGACACAGGTGTTCTGCGCCTGGTGAATGGCTTTGATGAAGTCCGGCCCGGTCAGCTCTTCCCACTTCGGCGATAACGCATCCTGAGCACGGGTTGAGGCCGCCGCGAAAACACCAAGCAGGGTCAAAAAGAACAGTCTTCGAATCATGGGCCCGGATCTCCAGATAAGACTCATTGCGCCGGATCCGGCGCGGTAAACGGCGAGCAGCATGGCTTCTCCGTAGCATGGAAGTTCATCAGCTCGACCCGCGTCTCATCCGGATCGTACATATTGAACTGCCCCTTGCCGTCCTTGCCGATCTTGGTAGCCTTGTCGGCCTGGACGCCTTCGAGCCGGCCGCCCTTTTGCAGGGTGGCGAAGGCTTCGTCGACAGAGGTTTCGCCGATGGAGAAATGGTTCATGACGCCCCGCTGGTGCTGCGACATCGCGTCTGACCCTGCCGGCTCCGTGGTGAGCATGTATTCGAGCCAGTCATGACCGTCGGGGACCTGCTGGCTGACCCAGTCAATCTTGTCATCCTTCATGCCGCCGAACCAATACGGCACGAACCCGAGCATCGCTCGGTAGAACGTGTCTTCCTTGGCGCGATCATGTACCACGAATCCCACGTGAATGATGTGGTGGCCAATGACGTTGGGAGGATTTACCTGGGCAAAGACCAGCGGCGCCGTGAACTCAACCTTGTTGCCCTCCGGATCGAGGACGTCGAACTGAATCGTATTATCGGGGTTCTTGGTGACGCGATCGGGCACGTTCCAACCCTTGGCTTTGAGGAACTTGCGCATGGACTCCACCCCCGGCCACCCGATGGTGAACGCCACGTGATCCAGGCGGTTCTTGCCCGCATTGGGCGGCAGGGGCAAGACCTCGACCCACTGCTTGTCTCCAATCATGTACCGCACCCCTTGCGGATTCTCCGGGTCGGGGGCCTTCACCGCCCCGAGGGTCACGGTGTAGAAGTGCTCGGTGGCCGAGGGGTCGGAGCTGTAGATGGCGATATGGGAGATGCCGGTGATCTTCGGCCGGACCGTCCAGCCCTGTGCGTGGCAGGCCAAAGCGCAACCCAGCGTCAACAGAGGAACAAGGAACTTCAAACGCATGCACCACCTCGAATTGGGGACCGCACCACAATAAATCGCGAGGCTAAAGGTCGCAACATTAGAGCCCGCGCAAACCACACATCCTTGTGGGATGAAGCTAGTGGCCGGAACTGAACTGCACCTAACGCGCTGGTCTCTCCAGAACCGGCCAACCTTTGATCAGACGACTCTTTCGGCTGAACTGACGAAATTGGAACTCCCGATCAACTGACTCCAGCCGACCCCTTACAATGCGCACATGACCCTGAAGGTCTCCGCTGCTTCCCTCTTGCTCTTTGCCTCGGCCGCCATAGCGCAAAACGCTCTGGTTCCTTCCTCACCGGCGGATCGCGCCGAAGCGCGCGAGATCTTCAAACAGCTGGTTGAGATCAACACTACCGATACCCCCAAAGGCAGCGTTACAGCCGGAAATAAGGCGATGGAGAAGCGTTTCCTGGATGCAGGATTCCCACGAGAGGACGTGCGCCTGCTCGGCTCTGATGATCGCAAACAGAACCTGGTGGTCCGCTATCGCGCCGCCGGCCGACCCGGCGCCAAGCCAGTGCTCTTTCTCTGCCACATGGATGTCGTGGAAGCTTTGCCCTCGGACTGGAGCACCGATCCATTTCAGTTTGTCGAGAAGGACGGTTACTTCTACGGGCGGGGCACCCAGGACATGAAAGACTCCGACGCGGCGCTTGTCGCCACGTTCCTGCGACTGCACCGGGAGGGATACCAGCCCAGGAGGGACCTGATACTTGCCCTGACGGCCGATGAGGAAGGAGGCAAGTTCAACGGGGCGGCGTGGCTCGTCAACCAGCATCGTGATCTCGTGGATGCCGCCTACGTCATCAATCCCGATTCTGGAGGAGTGGAACTCGACCACGGCCGTCCGGTCGTAGCCGACGTGGAAGCCACCGAGAAAGTCTATGCCGACTACCAGGTCACAGCGACCAATCGCGGGGGTCACAGTTCCCTGCCTCGTCCTGATAACGCCATCTACGAACTGACTACGGCTCTCAACAAGCTCGCCTCCTACTCATTTCCATTCGAGATGAACGAGGTCACGCGCACCTACTTCCAAAACATAGCCAGGGAGGAGAGCGGACAGACGGCGGCTGACATCCGGGCGATTCTCGCGGAACCACCTGACTTGGAAGCAGCCTCCCGCTTGGGGGCCGAGCCCAGTTTTTACTCCAACTTTCGCACCACCTGCGTGGCCACGCGCCTGAATGGCGGTCACGCGAACAACGCGCTTCCGCAGACCGCCCAGGCCAACGTGAACTGCCGCATATTCCCGGGGCATTCACCGGAAGAGGTTCGGCAGGAGCTCATCAAGCTCTTCGCTGACCCTAAGCTCACGGTGCAGTACGTCTCTGACGCGGGGTCCGTGTCCGATACGGCGCCGGAGCGCAAGGCTATCGCTCCCCCCGCTCCCCTGCCCGAAGTCTTCGAACCGCTCACGCGCATCACGCAGCAGATCTGGCCGGGCGTGTCGGTGACCCCGGTAATGGAGAACGGCGCCAGCGACTCCATCTACTTCGCCCAGGCAGGGATTCCAAGCTACGGCTATTCGGCGGTGGCGCTGGAGCGCGATGACGTCCGCGCGCACGGACAAGATGAACGCCTGCCGGTGGACTCGTACTGGAAGTCTCTCGACTTCTTCTATGCGTTCACCAAAGAACTGGGCAACAAGTGACCGGCACGGTTCACAATCCGCTGCACGGCAAGATCATCCGCCGGATCGTGCCCTATCTCATGCTCATTTACATGGTCGCGTTCCTGGACCGCGTGAATATCAGCTTTGCGGCGCTCACCATGAATCGGGACCTCGGCATCTCCGAGACCATCTACGGGTTTGCCGCCGGCGTCTTCTTTCTGAGTTACTGCCTCTTTCAAGTCCCAGCCAACATCCTGCTCTCCCGCCTGGGGGCGCGGCGCTGGCTGGGCACGCTGATGGTGCTTTGGGGCATTGACGTCATGGCTACGGCCTTTGTCAACGCCGCCCCGTCCTACATCAGTGCCCGCCTGCTGCTCGGCATCGCGGAGTCCGGTTTCTATCCAGGGATCATCTTCTACTTCACCTTCTGGATGCCGCCCTCAGCGCGAACCCGCATTCTGGCCCTGTTCCTGCTCTCCCTGCCGCTCTGCAATGCCATTGGCTCTCCTATCTCCGCGCACATCCTTCTGCTGAACGGATGGCACGGCATGCACGGCTGGCAGTGGCTCTTCCTCATGGAAGGCGCTCCCGCCATCGTCCTCGGCATCGCCACTTGGTACATCCTTACGGACACGCCGCAAACCGCGCGCTGGCTCACGGCAGGCGAGAAAGCACAGCTCGCACGCGACATTCAATCCGAGCAGCCGAAGACGCCGACCAGTTCCGGCCGCACGATCACCGCCGTCATTCGCGACGCCGCCGTCTACTTCCTGTGGAGCAGTGGCAATTACGGCCTCATCTTCTTTCTCCCCAAGATCCTCACAGCACGCGGCGCCTCTACCCTCGCCGCCGGGTGGTGGGCCACGCTTACCTTCGGCGTTGGCGCGTTGGCCATGTACTTCGCCAGCCGTACGCGCGGCTTCCGCATCCTCCCCCTCCTCATTGCTCTGGCCGCCCTGGGCTTCGCCGCAGTCGCCCTCGTTCCTTCGCTCCCCGTGACTCTCATTGGATTCTGCACCGCCGCCATCGGCCTGATGGCCTCCGTTCCCATCTTCTGGAGCCTCGCTGCCAGCCGCCTCTCCGGTAAAGCCGCAGGAACCGCCATCGCCATCGTCAACTCAGTCGGGGCCGTTGGGGCCTTCTTTGGACCCCAGGTCATGGGATGGCTTCACGACAAGACTCACACCTACATCGCCGGCATCTGGGTCATCGCCGCATGCGTGCTGCTCGGCGCGATTCTCGTCATCGCCGATGCGCGAGCCCCGCGGCATACGCCCATCGAAGGAGCCCGCAACTCATGAGCGATCGCGTCGCCGTCATCACCGGCGCTGCCCAAGGCATCGGTCGCCGCACCGCTGAGCTCCTCGCCCAACGGGGCTACCGCATTGGCATCATCGACCGGCAGGAGCCCACAGCCACCATCAACGCGATTCGCGCCCGGGGTGGCCAGGCGATCTCCTACACCGGCGACATCACCAGCGAAAGCGCCGTGCTCGACTTCGCGGCTTTGGTGGATAGCCACTTCGGCCGCCCTGACGTCCTGGTCAACAACGCCGGCATCAGCCTGATCGCGCCTGCCGAAGAGACCTCGCTGGAAGACTACCGCCGTGTGCTCAACGTCAATCTGGTCGCGCCCTTTCTGCTGGCGCGCATCTTCGGCGAGAAGATGCTGGCGGCCCGATCCGGCGCAATCGTCAACGTGGCGTCCGTTGCCGGATTATTTGGAGTCGCAGATCGGGCTGCCTACAACACGTCCAAACACGGCCTCATTGGACTAACCCGTACCCTCGCCGCAGAGTGGGGCGGCCGCGGTGTGCGCGTCAATGCCGTCTGCCCCGGCTGGGTAAAGACGGAGATGGACGTAGCCGACCAGCTCGGCGGCAGCTACTCGGACGCAGACATCAAGGGCCGCGTTCCCATGGGCCGCTTCGCCACGCCGGATGACGTCGCGCGGGCCATCGCCTTCCTCGCCGACGACACCGAAGCTGGCTTTATCAACGGCCACTGCCTCTCCGTCGACGGCGGCTGGGCCGCCGACGCCAGCTGGGAATCGCTGCGCCTGCGCAAACAGTGAAATAAAAAAACAGCTATAATTAACACCAGGTAACACCCAGGACTACCTATGCCTTCCACATCCACAACAAGCATCAAGCTCGAGCAGGAGCTGAAAAATCGAGTGCAGCGTCTCGCTCAGTCCCGCCGTCGATCGACGCACTGGATTATGCGAGAGGCCGTCGAGCAATACGTGGCTCGCGAAGAGCAGCGCGAGCAGGTTCGGAACGATGCCATAGCAGCCTGGAACCATTACAGTACGACCGGGCTTCATATAACCGGCGACGAAGCCAATGCATGGTTGGAGAAACTAGAAAATGGCCAGAACGTAGAGCCTCCCGAATGCCACGAATAAGGTGGACACAGGCTGCTCTGCGCGACATCACTCGTCATTTCGACTTCTTGAGTTCGAAGAGTCGCGATGCTGCCAGACGCGCCGTGAAGACCATCCGACAAGGAATCAAAATCCTCGCCGCACGACCAGAGGCCGGCCGGCCCATTGAAGACATGCTGCCTCAATTTCGTGAATGGATCATCGAGTTCGGACAGGGAGCATACGTCGTTTTGTATCATTTCGACGGTAAAGAAGTGGTCGTTCTTGCTGTCCGGCACGGCCGCGAATCAGGCTACTGACCGCATCATGAGTAGCTCCGCCGCACGCGCGGTACCTTGCTAAACTAGCTTCAGATGATTCTCCCGTTCGTCCGTGAAATCTTTGCGGACCTGGAGCATACCCCAGGCTTTGAACGCGTTCGCAGGCACCTCAGCCTCGCTTCGGGACGCCGTCTTGTGTCCGGACTCACCGTCACGGCCCGCGCGCTCTACATCCCGCTCTTCGCCCGCGCCGTTCGCCAGCCGGTCATCGTTCTCGTCGCCGACAACAAGTCCGCCGAAGCCCTCGAACCCATGCTCCGCGCCGGCTGCGAGCTCACGGGCGCCATCGATCCCGCTCGTGTCGTCCGCCTTCCCGCCCACGATGTCCTGCCCTTCGAGAATCTCTCCCCACACCCCGATGTGCAAGAACAGCGCGCCGCGGCGTTGTACAAACTGGCTACCGGCGCGGTTTCCATCCTCATTGCGCCCGTCGAGGCCGCGGCGCTCCGGCTATTCCAGCGCGACTATTATGCGTCGCTCGCCGTGACCGTGCGACGCGGCGAAGAAGTCGACGTGGAAGTCCTCACGGCGCACCTCGCCAGCGTCGGCTATACGCACATGGACCTCGTCGAGATGCCCGGCCAATTTACCCGCCGCGGCGGCATCCTCGACGTCTACTCGCCCGAATCCGATCGCCCGGTGCGCATTGAGTTCTTCGGCGACGAAATCGACACCATCCGCAAATTTGATCCCGAGACGCAGCGCTCCCAGTCCGGCTTGGACGAAGCCCAACTCCTGCCCCTCACCGAAACGCCCGTCACCGAACGTCTCCTCGCTGCCGTTCACGCGCGTTTGAGTAAAGCGCGCGTGGCCATCGACGAGGAAGACGCCGATGCCCAGGACTTGGCCGTCGAAGCCGCGGCTGCAGGCGGCGTGAGCGTCTTCCCCGGATGGGAGTTCTTCGCTTCGGTTGCCGGCGCCGAATCGCACCTTTTCAACCTCGTGCCCAAAACCGTTCTATTCGTCGACGAGCCCGGCATGGTGCGCAACCAGATCGACCGCTGGTGGAACAAGGTGGAGCAGCGCCACGAGCGCAGCGCTATTGGCAACCTCGTGCGTCCTGAGGACATCTATCTTCGCCCCGAGATACTGCAGGGCCTGCTGCAGTCGCACTTCGGTCTCGACCTCGACCAGCTTGGCGCGGTCGACGTGCTCGACGAAGATTCCACACTCGGCGAAATCGCTATCGGCACGCGCCCAACCCTGCGCTTTCACGGCTCCATCCCCGCGCTCACTGACCAGCTCCGCAAGTTGATGGCGCTCGAGACCCACATCGTCATCGCCGCCGCCAACCAGGGCGACGTGGAACGCATGGCCACCGTGCTGCGCGATTATCAAATCCCCTATCGCTTTGGCAGCCGCGCCGCGCACGGCTCCAGCGAGACCATGCTCGAGGAGGCCAGCTATCTCGCCGGCGACCTGCGCGTCCCGGTCATCGTGCGCACCGCTCTCTCCTCGGGCGTCAGCTTCCCTGACTCCAACCTCATCCTGTACGGCGCTAATGATCTCAGCGACGACGCTGACATCGCCGCCCGCCCGGAGCCGAAACGCTCCAAGACCGCCGCCTTCGTTTCCGACTTCCGCGACCTCGCCATCGGCGACTACGTTGTCCACGTCGAGCACGGCATTGCGCAGTACCAGGGCCTGAAAGAGATCGTGCAGGACGGTCTCGCCGTCGAGTTCATGATCCTCGAGTTCGCCGAGCAGGCCAAACTCTACGTTCCGCTCACGCGCCTCGATCTGATCCAGAAGTACCGCTCCACCGACGCCGGCCCTGCGCCCGTCCTCAACAAGCTCGGCTCCCAGCAGTGGGTCAAGACCAAGGCCCGCGTGCGCAAGGCGATGCAGGATATGGCCGCCGAGCTTCTGAAGCTCTACGCCGAACGCCACACCGCGCAGGGCACGCAGTTCTCCAAGGACAACGAATTCCAGAAGGAGTTCGAAGACGCCTTCGACTACAACGAGACCGACGACCAGCTCTCCGCCATCCGCGCCATCAAGTACGACATGGAGTCCGCCACCCCCATGGACCGCCTCCTCTGCGGCGACGTGGGCTACGGCAAAACCGAAGTCGCCATGCGCGCCGCCTTCAAGGCCGTGCAGGATGGCAAGCAGGTTGCGGTGCTCACGCCCACCACCGTCCTCAGCTTCCAGCACTTCGAAACCTTCAAGCGCCGCTTCTCGCAGTTCCCCATCAACATCGAAATGATCTCCCGGTTTCGAACGCCGAAGGAGCAGAAGGTCATTCTCGAAAACGTGGAGCACGGCAAGGTTGACATCCTCATCGGGACGCACCGCCTGCTTTCGAAAGACATCAAGTTCCAGGACCTCGGGCTGCTCATCGTCGACGAAGAACAGCGCTTCGGCGTGCGCCACAAAGAACGGCTCAAGCAGATGCGCAAGGAGATCGACGTGCTCGCCATGTCCGCCACGCCGATTCCCCGCACCCTGCACATGTCCCTCGTCGGCCTGCGCGACATGTCCGTCATCGAGACCCCGCCTAAAGACCGCATGGCCATTCAGACCGTCGTCGCCAAGTACGACGAAAAGATCATCCGCTCCGCCGTGGAGCTCGAACTCGAACGCGGCGGCCAGGTCTACTTCGTCCACAACCGCGTGGAGACCATCTACGAGCTCGCCTCGCGCATTCAGGAGCTCGTCCCTGCGGCGCGTGTGATCGTAGGGCACGGCCAGATGGGCGAGTCCGACCTTGAACGCGTGATGCTCGCCTTCATGAACCACGAGTGCGACGTGCTGGTGGCCACCACCATCATCGAGAACGGTCTCGACATTCCCCTTGCCAACACCATCCTCATCAACCGCGCTGACCGCCACGGCCTCAGCGAGCTCTACCAGCTACGCGGCCGCGTTGGCCGCTCCAACCGCCGCGCTTACGCCTACCTGCTCATCCCGCAGGAAGGCGAACTCACCGAGATCGCGCGCCGCCGCCTCGCCGCCTTGAAGGAATTCAGCGACCTTGGCGCCGGCTTCAAGATCGCCGCCCTCGACCTCGAACTGCGCGGCGCCGGCAACATGCTCGGCGGCGAGCAGAGCGGCCACATTGAGGCCATCGGCTTCGAGCTCTACACCACCATGCTCGAGCAGGCCGTCAAGGAGATGAAGGGCGAGTCAGCCGAAGAAAAGCCCACCACACAGCTCAACCTCGGCATCTCCCTCCGCATCGACGAGGGCTACATCGAAGAAGAGAATCAGCGCCTCCGCCTCTACAAAAAAATCGCGGGCGCGCAGAGCGAAAAGACCATCGCCGACATCCGCGCCGAAATGGAAGACCGTTACGGCCCCCTCCCCGACGCCGCCGTCTACCTGCTCGAAGCCGCGTCGCTGCGCCTCGAATGCGAACGCGTCGGCATCGCCCAGATCGACCGCAAGCGCGCCGAACTGCAGATACGCTTCACCGAGAACGCCACCATCGACCCGCAGCACCTCATGCGCCTCGTCGCCCGCAACGCAAAGAAGGGAGCGCAATTCACCCCGCAGGGCGTCCTCAAGTTCCCCCTCGCCGCTACCAAGCCCGACGAAGTTTTACTCGAGATCCGCGACCTCATCAGCAACCTCGCGCCCGCCGCCGTTACGGCGTAACGTGCAACCGGCTCGTTCGTGAACTAACTCCGCCAACGCCGCTAGCTCCGCCATCCGCACTCCCGCTACAATTCTCCCGACTCGTATGCGCCACAAATCTCTACTCCCTCTTCTCGCCCTCGCCTCCCTCCTTCCCGCCCAAACCGTCATCACAGTCGACGCCGCGCACCCCGGGCCCGCCATCGCCCCCACAATGTTCGGAATCTTCTTCGAAGACATTAACTTCGGCGCCGACGGCGGCCTCTATCCCGAGCTCATCAAAAACCGCTCCTTCGAGTTCGATGACCCGCTCGCCGCATGGAAGGTCAACCTTCCGTCGGATCCCGTGAAGGGGATCGGGCTCTCGCCCGGCGAGCTCGACGTCCGCACCGACGCTCCCCTGAACGCCAACAATCCGCACTACCTGCACGTCACCGCGCTCAACCCCGGCTACGGCTTCACCAACGCTGGCTTTCGCGGCATTGGCGTGACGGCAGGCGCCGAGTATCGCTTCTCCGCGTACGTCCGCACCCAGGGCCCTTCCTCGCTCCACGCCGCCATCCTCGACAGCAAGGGTCACGAGATCGGCACCGGCACGCTCACCGGCTTCGACGGCACGTGGAAGCGTTACGAGACCGTCATCCGCACCTCCGCGACAGAGCCGAAGGCGCAGTTCAGCATCTTCATGGACCAGAAGGGCTCGCTCGATCTGGATATGGTCTCGCTCTTCCCCGTCGACACGTGGAACCACCGCCCCAACGGCCTGCGCAAAGACCTCGTCCAGCTCCTCGCCGACATGCACCCCGGCTTCATCCGCTTCCCCGGCGGCTGCATCGTGGAAGGCCGCCGACTTGCCAACCGCTACCAGTGGAAAAAGACCGTCGGCGATATCAGCGAACGCAAGACCATCATGAATCGCTGGAACGATGAGTTCGATCACCGCCCAACGCCCGACTACTTCCAGTCCTTCGGACTGGGGTTCTACGAGTACTTCCAGCTCGCGGAAGACATCGGCGCGGCGCCGCTGCCCATCCTCAACTGCGGCATGGCCTGCCAGTTCAACTCCAGCGAGACCGCGAAGCTCGACGAGATCCACGAGTACATCCAGGACGCGCTCGACCTCATCGAGTTCGCCAACGGGCCGGCCGACTCGCCGTGGGGCAAAGTCCGGGCGCAGATGGGCCACTCCGCGCCATTCCACCTCACCATGATCGGGGTCGGCAACGAGCAGTGGGGGCCGCGCTACCTGGAGCGCTACAAGCTCTTCAACGACGCGCTCAAAGCCAGCCATCCTGAGATCCAGCTCATCGTCGCTGCGGGCCCTTCGCCCTCAGGCACGCAATTCGACGAGCTCTGGTCGTACTGGCGCGCCCACCACGCCGACATCGTAGACGAACATTACTACATGGCCCCGCAGTGGTTTCTCTCCAACAGCAACCGCTACGACAACTATGACCGCAGCGGCCCCAAGGTCTTCGCCGGCGAGTACGCCGCGCAATCCGCCGGCGTCGCTCTGCCCACGAACCGCAACAACTGGCAGACTGCACTCGCTGAGGCCGCCTTTATGACCGGCCTGGAGCGCAACGCCGACGTGGTGCGCATGGCCTCCTACGCGCCCCTGCTCGCGCACGCCGAGGCCTGGCAGTGGACACCCGACGCCATCTGGTTCGACAATCTGCGCTCCTTCGGCACCACCGACTACCAGGTGCAGAAGATCTTCGCCACCAACACCGGCACGCGGGTAGTCCCGTCAACGCCGCGCGCCGAGAACGGTCTCTACACCGTAGCCTCGCTTGACGACCGCACCCACGAGCTGATTCTCACCGCGGTGAATGTGTCCGGCGATGCGCGCTCGGTGCAGCTTCAGCTCATCGGGGTCACACCGGCAGGCTCGGCGAGAGTGACGACCCTTGGAACATCCGACCTGAGCGCCGAAAACAGCTTAGAACACCCTGACACGGTCGCGCCGGTTGTTTCGACACTCGAAATGCCGTCGGCGACGGTCGCTATTCCCCTCAAGCCCAACACCGTCACCGTCTTCCGTGTCCCGGTGCACTAGCCGTCAGCAGCTCAGGCGGGGGAGGCCGTCGCGGCGGACCCACCCCCCTCCCCCCCCCTTCTGCACCGATTTCAGTGCAATCCAGCGGCTGACTGAGGTGAGGGACAGACACACATCCAGTGACCAGGCACACATCCAGCGCCAGGTTCTGCGAACCTGGAATGAGTATGGGGCGGATGGGGGAGAGCACGGTGTGTCAACGATCACGCGCGGGTGTGATGGGGAGGGAGAGACAGACACGTTGGGGACTTCGCGCAAATCACGCTCTTCTTCCCCTTGATCACGCGTTCCCGTCATCGCGGTTCTTTTTCCAGTCCGCCAGCGGAATCCTCGGTATCTGGATGAAGGCGTCGCGGGTGCGCACATAGTTGCCAAGACCATTCATGCGTCCGATCGCGTGCAGTTCCTCGGCGAGGATGTAGGGGCCTTTGGGATCGACGAACCGGTCCTCGACATACGCGGCTACCACGCGCCCGAGGATGATGCGCCCGCGCCCCACCTCGATGGTCGCGTGCTCCCGGCACTCCAAGGCCGCATGCGCCTCTGCCAGCCGTGGCACCCTCACCCTGGTGGAGGGTATTGTGGTGAACCCGGCCAGCTCCACCTCGTTCATCTCCGCGGGGAAGTCGGTGGCGCAGATGTTCATCTTGTCGGCGATATCTTCCGTGACCACGTTCACAACGAACTCGCCGGTTCTGCGGATATTGCGCGCGGTGTCCTTGGGCTCGTGCTTTGGCTCCGAGCGGTTGGTCACGCCGATGCCGACGATCGGCGGATCGACGCTGAAATAGTTGTAGGCGCTGAAGGGCGCCGCATTGAGCTGGCCGTGCTCGTCCATGCTCGTAATCAGCGCAATCGGCCGCGGTGCCACCAGCCCAATCAACAATTTGTATGCCACGCCGGCGGCCGCATTCTCCAGATCAAACTCCATCACGCACTCCTCAGCATTCGATGCCGCTCCCTCGATCCCTGATCCCTGCCTTTAGTCTGGAACCAGTCCATGTCTTCCTCGCCCCATCTCCGCGGGATTCTGCTCGCACTCGCCGGCTTCACCTTCTGGGTACTCGCGGACACCACCATCAAGGTCGTCGGACGATCTCCACTCCCAGCCTATGAGGTGCTGGGCTTCATGGGTCTCTTCGTCAGCATCTCCGTGGCGGTTTACTGCTTTATCCGTCGCGAACTGCGCCGCCTCAAGCCGGTCGCCCCTCACCATCAGGTCGTTCGCTCGCTGCTCGACCTCGTCAATAACCTGTGCGTCGTGGTTGCGCTGCGGCACGTGACGCTACCCCTCTTCTACATCCTCGTCTTCATGGCTCCCCTGGCTGTCACGCTGCTCGCGGCCCTGTTCCTGCGAGAGCTCATCGGAACCCGGCGGCTTCTAGCCGTCCTCGCCGGATTCGCAGGCGTCATCATCGCCGTGAATCCCTTCAGCAGTTCGCGCCAGGGCGACCTCACCGGCTACGCCGCATGCATGGTCTGCGTCGCCTGCTTCTCTGTCAACATCGTATGGTCCCGCGTGCTTCTGCGCACGGAGGCTCCGGAGAGTCTCACGTTCTTCTCCGGTATCGTCCAGGTCGGCGCTGGTCTGATCGGCATGTTCTTCCACGCCGCGCCCGTGGATGGCAAACTCCTGATCGGGCTCGTTGGCGTAGGCATCTTCTGCGCCGGCGGAGCCTTATGCGTCTTCGGGGCGCTGCGCTACATCTCCGCCTCCAGCGTCACTCAATACCATTACACCCAGCTCCTCACCGGATCTCTGGTCTCCTGGCTGATTTGGCGCCAACCACCCACGCTTTGGATGGCTGCGGGGGGAGTTCTCATAGCGGCAGCGGGCCTCTACGTGGCCTTGCCGCGAACCCACTCCGCATAGCAACTCCTCGCAGGCCGATCAGATTCCAGCGACAGGCTTTTTCTTCCAACAGAGATCGGTCCAGAGAATCGGCTTCGCTGCCCGGTCGCTTACAGTCGGTAGCCAACCCCGAAGCTAAATCCGTTGGGCGTCAGCCCGTTGATCGGCTCTCCCGGAAGCCCCCGAAAGCCGGTCCAAATCTGATATTCGTACTCCACACGAATCACCATGCGCCAGGTGAGCCCATATTCTGCGGTGCCGCCGGGCGCCAGGGTGAAGTAGGCGCCCTCCCCCAGGTTCAACGGGCGCGTGATATGGCTGGAACCCAGCAGCCCCTTTGCATAGAGAGCCAAGTTCGCCTTCCTGAAGAGCTGGTAACGGGGACCAGCCAGATAATTCGACTCCTTCAAGCCAAGCCCTGGACCGGCCCAGTTAAGCCATCGCGCTTCCCCTTCAATGCCCAGGTTTTTCCAAACGTGGTTGGCGTCGGCAACAGCGCCCAACCCGACCAGGTGCCCATTCCAGCAGTTGAAAGGCGAAGCGCTGACACAGCCCCAGTCTGGATTGAAGGTGGAAACTTCGCCGCCCACAAACAACCGGTGGGCGCCCGAAGTTGCCGCTTCCCTACTTTGCGACCTCACCGAAGGGGCAACTAGCAAGACAATTCCGGCCAATAGGCAAAGCTTTTTCATCATCTCGATGGATCCTTTGGGGGAAGATTTCTCCGGGCTTCGCGTGACGTATGCAATTTATCATCCGCGGCGAACGCCATCTTCGAGTGCTGGTAAGACTAGTCTTTCATCCAGCATCCCACTATGCCAACTCGCGGTTTCCTTTCGTCACATGAGTCGAAAACCCAGGTCTCCCTGGTTGTACTCTTGCGCAGTGAGGATTCGATGAGCTCAGTCATGCGTGATCTCCGCTTCGCAGCCTTCCAGCTCTGGCGCCATCCCGCCTTCACCGCCAGCGTTGCCATCACACTGGCCATCGGAATCGGCGCCAATACCGCTATCTTCACTGTCGTCCAGTCGGTTCTCCTTGCGCCTCTGCCCTACCGGAACCCCGACCGGCTCGCGTTCCTCAGCACCCACTGGGCGGACTCAGGTCGCAACACGCCACGCATGACCGGTCCTGACGGAGTGGACCTCCGCGATCAGGCCCAAACACTCGAGGCGGTCAGCCTCTACTCCGGCGGCAATGAGGGTGTGCAGCTCAAAGATCACGGCGTCTACACCGCCGTTAGCTGGGTGGACCCTGACTTCAGCCGGGTATTTGACCTGGCGCCCATCGCCGGCAGGCTCTTCTCTGATTCGGAGTCCCATCGCGCGGCACTGGTCGGTGAACACTTCGCCGAGGACAACTTCGGCTCCGCCCAAGGGGCTGTCGGTCAGGTCATTCATATTGAAACCGAGGCCATCGAGATTGTCGGGGTGCTCCCTGCCGGATTCGACTTCCCCGAAAAGACCGAAGTATGGGAGGCTGCCTCCGCCCGTCCCGAATCAAGTTCCCGCACCGCTTTCAATTACCGCGCTGTTGCGCTCCTTCGGTCCGGTGTCAACTTCGATCGCGCCCAGACGGAGCTCAGTCAAATCGAACGACGGCTGCAGGCCGCCTATCCTGCCGAGAACCGCAATAAGGAGTTTCTTGCTTTACCTCTGAAAAGCGCCATCACCGGCCAAGCCCGCACAACGCTCCTTTTCCTCTGGGCCGCCACCGCCGTTCTCCTCCTGATAGCGTGCATGAATGTGTCGCATCTTCAGCTGATCCGCGCGCTCGAACGCCGCCGAGAGCTCGCCATTCGCCGCGCCCTGGGCTCCTCGCTCGCCCAGGTCTTACGTCCCGTGCTGCTGGAGGGTCTGCTTCTCGCCGTGGCCGGCGGCATTGCGGGAATTTGCGTCGCGTGGCCCTTGGTGCATCTACTCGTCTCCGTTGCCCCGCGCGAACTTCCCCGCGCCGGCGAAATCCATCTCAGCCTGCCAGTGCTCGGTTTCACGATCGGTATCTCCATCCTCGCTGCCTTGCTCTCGTCGCTCTTACCTGCCTGGCGGGCCTCTCAGGTCGACGCTGCAGAGGCCCTCAAACAGAACATCGCGCGCGGCATGAACCTCAAGGGCGCATCGCGCTGGCGAAACGGGCTGGTTGTGGCCGAGGTAGCCGGCACGTTCGTCCTCGCCGTCGGCGCCGGGTTGCTACTTCGGGCGATGCTTGATCTCATGTCCCGCGACCTGGGTTACGACACACGCCAGATCCTGGTTGTCGATACCGACGCTCCGGCCCACGCGGAGGCGGATTACGATCGCGCGGTTCAGCAGTTCTATGAACTATTCCCTAAACTCCAGTCGCTTCCGGGCGTACGGGGGGCTGCCGGCGTTATGGGGCTGCCCATGGGTGATTACGGCTCCAACGGCTACTACGAGGTGCTGGGCAATGCCCCGCCGGCGCCCGACAACAGGCCTTGGGCGCTCTTTACTGTGACTAGCCCTAACTACTTCCGCACCATGGAAATTTCCCTCAAGACTGGCCGGGACTTTAACGCGCGAGACTCTTATCAGGGCCCGTCCGTTGCGATCATCAGCGAGTCTCTAGCGCGCCAAAGCTTCGGGACAGGCAACCCGATCGGCCGGCAGATCCGCTGCGGTCTGGATACTCCGAAATGGATGACTGTTGTTGGAGTGGTTAGTGATGTGCGCCAAGCCTCGCCCGCCGACCAGCCCGGTCCCGTACTCTACATGCCGATGGCGCAGCATCCCTACTATGCCAACCAGATCCACGTGGTCCTGCGCACCTCGGTCACGCCGCTTTCGATCATGCGGCCTGCCGAGCACATCATTCGTGCCGCAATTCCCGCGGCGGCCTTGCGGTTCACTACGATGGACCGCATGGTCAATGACTCCGTCGCCACGCAGCGCTTCCGCGCCGACCTGATCATCGGCTTCGCAGCGGTTGGGCTGCTTCTCGCGATGGTGGGGGTCTACGGTACGATCGCGTACACGGTCCGCCAGCGCACCTTCGAAATCGGCGTCCGCATGGCGTTCGGCGCGGAGAGGGCGGCGATCCTTGCCGGGGTCCTCCGCGGGGCAGGGCGCCTTGCACTTCTCGGAGTTGGGATTGGTCTCCCGGTAAGCATTCTCCTCGCCCGCGCGGCCTCGCCAATGCTCGCCGGCGTGCGCCCGTCGGACCCCATTAGCCTCATCACGGCCGCGTGCATCCTCCTGATTACCGCGCTGACGGCCGCCCTCATCCCCGGTTATCGCGCAACCCAGGTGGAACCGATGTCTGCTCTTCGGGTGGAGTAGTTGTCGACGCCGGCGGGACGTTATCGCGGCGCCGGTATCGCTTTTTCTTCGCCCCTGATTCGGATACGCGCCTCTCATCAGACGATCGCAACTTCGTCCACCGGATCTTCGTCCATAATTGAAGAGAGTCAAGGTTCACTCCTGCTTTCGAGAAACCCTCCTGGCGAGGGCATTGATTATGCGCGACTTCACAAATATTGCCGCTGATGACGACGCCCGTCTGATTCCGACGTGGTCGATCGTTATCGCGATAGCCGCCTTTATCGGGGTTGAGTATTACTTCTGGATGGTGCTGCCGGAGCAGCGCCACCATCCTGGGCCTCCGCTGGGCTTCCGTATTTATTTCAATGTCTCGTGGGGGCTTCTGGCGTCGCTCTACTTCCTCATGATCGGCTATGTGAGCAAGGACGCACCGCGCCGTTCAATGAGCGCCCGGTTCTGGATGCTCATTTGCTTCGTCATGCCCGGCGGGATTGGCGCAGTCCTTTACTTTCTTCTTCGCCAGCCGCTCGTGTCTCGCTGTCCGGCCTGCACCACGTTTGTTCAAAGCGACTTTCATTTCTGCCCGCAGTGCAACTACCAGCTCACTGCCAGTTGCGGAAACTGCTTCCGCACGGTCCGCGCAACCGACCAGTTCTGCACCCGTTGCGGTCACGAACTCGCCGCGGATCAAATGCCGTCGCGCCTTCGGGTCATGGGGAACCAGGTCACGCAAGGGTGACAGCAGCCAGCCCGGCTTCCTACAATCGATTGGTCGGAATGACCCTTTCTGCGCTTATCGTCGACGACGAACAATTGGCTCGCGAAGAGCTGAAATACCTGCTTGAAGACGTGGGCGGCGTCGAGGTGGTCGCTCAGGGCACCAACGGCATTGAAGCCGTCGACCTGATCGAAGAACATCATCCCGACCTCGTTTTCCTCGACGTGCAAATGCCGGGCCTGGATGGATTTGCGGTGCTGGAGAAGGTCAAGGAGCGACTTCAGACAAGAGTCCGCTCTAATCCGGGGATGGAGGACGAATCTCTCCCGCAGATTGTGTTTTCCACGGCATACGATCAGTACGCGGTGCGCGCCTTCGATGTCAATGCGGTCGATTACCTGCTGAAGCCGTTTGAGCGCAGCCGGGTGGAGCAGGCTGTGGAACGAGCCCGCGGGCGCCTGGCCGGGAATCCGGCGAACACCTCCGACAGCCAGATCGATGCCCTGCTGAAGCTGCTCAATCGCGCACAACCAAACCATCAGCCGGCGAAGCTCATCGTCCAGGCGCAGAATCGGCTGTTGCTGGTGGACCAGGCGGAGATCTGCTACGCGGCGATCGACGAAGGCGTGATCCGCGTGGTCACACAGCATTTCGAAGGGCAGTCGAAGTGCCGCACGCTGGAGGAACTCCTGGAGCTGCTCGATCCTGCTGTCTTCTGGCGAGCTCACCGAGGATTCGTAGTGAACATCAACCAGATCCGGGAAGTAGTGCCCTGGTTTAAGTCGAGCTATCAACTCCGGATGAACGACAAAAAGCAGACCGAAATTCCCGTGAGCCGGTCGCAGACTCGGCGCCTGCGGGAGCTATTCAAGCTCTAGGGTCAGTCGTAACGCTCGAAGATGATTTGCTTGCGGTGCCAGCCGTAACCTGCCAGCTTCTCACGGACCCCTGAAACCATGTTGTTGAGCCCACAGATGTAGGCATAGATATCGAAGTTGAGCTCCGTAGCGGGCGTTCCCGCCGGGACGGGCTCAAGAGGCAGCTTCTGCCCCAACCTGGCGGCGCGTTTCTCAACGATCCTGGCCACGTGTTCCTGGACGTACCCTCGGAGACCCGTCCATTTGTCGGTGGCGCGGCTCAGGGTGGCCAGATAGTGAAAGTTCGGCTTGCGAGCGGCCAACGCTTCGAATTCGTCGTGATAGTAGAGCTCTGTCTCGTGCCTGGTTCCATAAACCAGCCAGATTTCTTTGCCGCCGCTTCGATCCGGGCCGTCTTCGGGGAATAGAAATTGCGTGAAGCCGCGCATGGGCGCGATGCCGGTGCCAGTAGCGATGAAGATGGAGTCCGTGAGAGGCTCTTTCAGGACGAAGTGGCCATGCGGTCCGTGCAGGCTGACCGCGCCTCCTGGCGGCAGGTCGCTGAGGTCGGCAAGGTGATTGGAGAAGAACCCTCCTTCCACGCGATTCACGCAGAGATCGAAATGGTTCGCTCTCGGAGCCGAGGCGATGGAGTAGGCGCGCGTCTGCTGCTTGCCGTTGCTATCTGGCGCGACGGTAGAGACGAACTGTCCGGGGCTGAATGGGAAGCTGTCCAACTCGTCGATCGCAAAATCGAAGTGGTAGCACTGCGCCGATTCGGAGATGCACTCTTTGCGTTCGAGACGCGCCGTATACAGCTTTCTTTGCAAGGCCAAACTCCCTGATGGGCTGATTCCAGTATTTCATGGGCTGCCACACAGCTGGCAAGGCTTCTGCGTAACTTCGCCACGGCTCCCCGGCGCTTTCTATTGCGCACGCGGCGGCCAGACTCGCATACTACACTGCGGAGATTTCGTCTTGGCTATATCGAAGGTCTATCCGAACGCCGGTTCGGCTCTCGAAGGAATTGTTGAGGACGGCATGACGATTGCCGTTGGAGGATTCGGCCTGTGCGGAATCCCTGAAGCGCTGATCATGGCGCTGCGCGACAGCGGCAAGAAAGGGTTCACCGTTGCGAGCAATAATGCCGGAGTGGATGATTGGGGCCTGGGGCTGTTGCTGCAAACGCGGCAGATCCGCAAAATGATCTCCAGCTATGTCGGCGAGAATCGTGAATTCGAGCGCCAGTTCCTCTCGGGCGATCTGGAGGTAGAGTTCTGTCCCCAGGGGACGCTTGCTGAAAGGATGCGCGCAGGCGGGGCGGGAATCCCGGGTTTCTACACGCGGACCGGATTTGGCACGACGGTTGCCGAGGGCAAAGAGGTGCACGAATTTGACGGCGTTTCCTACATCCTGGAACGCGGGATTCGGGCCGACCTGGCGTTAGTGAAGGCTTGGAAGGGCGACCGCAGCGGCAACCTGATCTATCGCAAGACCGCTCGAAACTTCAATCCCATGGCAGCGACATGCGGCCGAGTCACCGTAGCCGAGGTTGAGCATCTCGTCGATACCGGCGAGCTCGATCCGGATCATATTCACACGCCAGGAATTTTCGTGCAGCGCATGGTGCAAAATCCGCGCGCGGAGAAGCGTATCGAGCAGCGGACGGTTCGACAGGCATAAGGAGAGGCGGAGAGATGGCTTGGTCTCGCGAGCAGATGGCACAACGCGCGGCGCAGGAGTTGCAGGACGGCTTCTATGTCAATCTGGGGATCGGCATTCCCACTCTGGTGGCGAACTACATCCCAAAGAACATTCACGTGACGCTGCACTCGGAAAATGGGCTCCTCGGCATCGGGCCTTTTCCAGCGGACAGAGAGGTCGATGCCGACCTGATCAATGCGGGCAAGCAAACAGTGACGGCGCTGCCCGGCGCCAGCTTCTTTTCCAGCGCGGATTCCTTCGCGATGATTCGAGGCGGACACATCGATCTGGCGATTCTCGGAGCGATGCAGGTCTCGGCGCACGGCGATCTGGCGAATTGGATGATCCCCGGCAAGATGATCAAGGGGATGGGTGGGGCAATGGACCTGGTTGCCGGAGTGCGGCGGGTAGTAGCGCTGATGGAACACACCTCGAAGAACGGCGAGTCGAAGATCCTGCACCGGTGCACGCTTCCTCTCACCGGCGCTGGCGTAGTGAGCCGCATCATCACAGAACTCTGCGTACTCGATATCACCAGCGATGGGCTCAAGGTCGTGGAACTCGCGCCGGATGTCACCCGCGAAGAAGTTTCCGAGAAAACCGAGCCGCCAATTCTCGCCTGACAGGCCTCAGCAGCGTCTTCGCCGAGCCTCGGCGACCCGGGACCGCGTGTCTTTTCCCAGGCTCTGCCTGATAAATGCACCGGCGGCGATGAGGCGGTCGAGATCAACACCGGATTCGATACCCATCCCGTTCAGCATGTAGAGCAGGTCCTCCGTGGCGACATTGCCCGCCGCTCCCGGGGCATAGGGGCAGCCGCCGAGGCCGCTGACTGAAGCGTCGAATACCCGAACCCCCATCTCAAGCGAAGCGTAGACGTTGGCAAGAGCCTGGCCATAGGTGTCATGGAAATGCGCGGCAAGATGCTCGACCGGAACTTGCTCGGCCACTGCAGCCAGCATTTGCTGCGTTCGCGCGGGCGTGCCGACTCCGATGGTGTCTCCCAGAGAAATCTCGTAACAACCGGCAGCGAAAAGCTTGCCCGCAACCTCGGCAACCCGCGCGAGAGGCACGTCTCCTTCGTACGGACAGCCCAGCACACACGAGACGTATCCGCGGACGCGAACTCCGGCCGCGCGAGCCCCCTGGAAGACCGGTGCGAAGCGCTCCATACTTTCAGCGATGCTGCAATTGATATTGTGCTGCGAGAAAGACTCAGAAGCCGCTGCGAAGATAGCCACCTCATCAACACGCGCCTCGAGTGCCGCATCCAAGCCCCGCAGATTCGGAACGAGGACGGAATAGGTGACGCTATTACGGCGCGGAAGGGATCGCATCAGTTCTGCGTGGTCAGCCATCTGCGGCACCCATCTGGGCGAGACAAAGGCGGTGGCCTCAATGTGTTTAAGGCCCGCGTCGGCGAGCATCTCGATTAGTTGGATCTTGTGGGCAGTCTGCACGGGCACGGCCTCATTCTGCAGTCCGTCGCGCGGGCCAACCTCAACAATGCGTACCTTCCGAGGGATCTGCATCTCAGCTCTCGTTCGCCTCATCACGCTTAAAGGTCAACAGCTGTACGCCTTCGTTCACCTGATCGCCAACCGCAAAATTGAACGCCTCGACCACCCCCGCAGAGGGTGCATGGACCGTGCATTCCATCTTCATAGCTTCGAGAATCATGAGGGCTGCGCCCGGCTGCACCCTTTCCCCCGGTGCAACCGAGAGAGCCACGATACGGCCCGGCATCGGCGCCCTGAAGCTGCTCTCGGCTGCCCGATGTTCCGCCTCCACATCGAGCGGATCGTCGAGCATGAAAACGAAACGTTGGTCCCGAACGAACACATGGTGCTTGCCGCTGAATTCAATGACAGTCGCCCGAATACGCTCCCAGCCCAGGGACGCAGACAGCGTTCCGTTGCCCTCCAACGACCCATCAGCTTCGCATGTCCAATCTCCTATGGACATGCGATATTTTTGACCGCTGTAAGCGACGTTCACGGTCGTGGGCTTGTCTTTGTACCTGAAGATGAGGGGGCGGGCGAATCCCCCATTCAGCCGCCATCCGTCACTCAGTCCCCAAGGCGAGACAGCGGCCGCGACGATCGCATTGCTCCGCTCCCGCAGAAGGGCGGCAAGTGCAGCGATTGCGAACACAGTTGCGTTGGGATCTGATTCTTCCAAACCGATCCAGTTGCGCTCACGCTCGATCAAACTCGTATCGAGTCGCGGCTGCGTGAAAGACGGGCTGGTAATGAGGCGCTGGAGAAAGCCAACGTTATTCGCGACACCCACGATCTGGCACCCCGTCAACGCCCCCGTCATACGCTGCAAGGCGAGTTCCCGCGTCTGATCCCAGACAATCAGCTTGGCAATCATGGGATCGTAGAATGGCGTGATACTGTCGCTCTTCTCCACACCGGTCTCGATGCGGATGTGCTCTGTCGGACACGGATATTGAAGATGCACAAGTTTGCCAATTGACGGAAGAAAGTCATGCGCGGGATCTTCGGCATAGATGCGGACTTCAATCGCGTGACCGCGCATTGCGAGATCCTGCTGCCGGAGAGGAAGGGGTTCGCCGGCAGCTACACGAATCTGCCATTCCACCAGATCAAGCCCCGTGATCATCTCCGTAACCGGGTGCTCCACCTGCAGGCGCGTGTTCA
The DNA here is from genome assembly GCA_008682415.1 of Acidobacteria bacterium AB60. Taxonomy (GTDB): domain Bacteria; phylum Acidobacteriota; class Terriglobia; order Terriglobales; family Acidobacteriaceae; genus Telmatobacter. The sequence goes on from VANK01000005.1 coordinate 227,137, forward strand.
TTTCCATGAAGTAGAAGTTTCCCCCGTGGTCGACGAGGAACTCCACCGTGCCGGCGCCAGCGTAGCCAACCGCGCGCGCGGCGCTGCGACCCGCCTCGCCGAGCGCTTTGCGTAGTTCTGCAGTAATCAGCGGGGCTGGAGCCTCTTCGATAACCTTCTGGTTGCGACGCTGCACCGAGCAGTCACGTTCAAAGATGCTCACGACGTTACCCTGCGAATCTCCGAAGACCTGCACTTCTACATGGCGCGGCTCAACCAGGCATCTTTCGATCAGCACGGAATCGTCACCGAAAGCGGCCGCTGCTTCCCGCTTGCACGACGAAAGCGCAGCTTGAAATTGATCGGCCTGATCCACCCGGCGCATGCCTTTGCCGCCACCGCCGGCGTTTGCCTTGATCATCACCGGATAGCCGATGGTCCTCGCCTGCTCTTCGAGAAACTCCGGATCCTGTTCGGCGCCGTCATAACCGGGCGTCATCGGTACGCCGGCCTCTCGCATCAAGCGCTTGGCCGCGGCCTTCGATCCCATCGCGCGGATCGCCGCCGGTGACGGGCCAATGAACACAATGCCCGCTTGAGCACAGGCCTCCGCAAAATCGGCGTTCTCGGCGAGGAATCCATAACCTGGATGAATGGCCTGGGCGCCTCCGGCCTTCGCGGCCTCGAGGACGTGTTCGACAGAAAGGTAGCTCTCAAGTGCGGGTGCGGGACCGATACGGATCGCCATGTCGGCAAGTCGTACGTGGCGGCTGTTTGCATCGGCATCGGAGTAGACCGCGATCGTGCGAATCCCCATCCTGCGACATGTAGAGATAATGCGGCAGGCGATTTCCCCACGATTGGCGATAAGGATGCGATCAAACATGGGGAGTCACCTGGGGGTCACCCACGACGCAGGACGCTTTTCCAGGAAGGCCGAAAGGCCCTCGTGCGCCTCTGGCTCGGAACGAACGGTAGCAATGCGCATCGCGGTGTCTTCCATGAGTTCCGGCGTAATGGCGCGGGCCACAATGGCATGTACCAGCTCTTTCGCAGCCCTCTGAGCGCCAGGAGCACCGGCAAGGAGATTCTCAATGATTTCCGCAACCTTGGCGTCCAGTTCCTCCGGCGCAGTGACCTCGTGGACCAAGCCGATCTCCTGTGCACGGGGAGCATCGATGCGCTCTCCTGTCAGGAAGAGACGCCGCGCCCAGCGCGGGCCAATCGCCTGCACCACGTACGGGCCGATGGTAGCGGGAATAAGGCCCAGGCGTACCTCTGAGGTGGCGAAGATGGCCGTTGTGGAGGCAACGGCAATGTCGCAGGCGCAGGCAAAGCCAAGCCCTCCGCCGATAGCTGCGCCCTGAACACGCGCAATGACCGGCTTCGGGCATGCGGCGATCAGGTGAAACATTTCAGCAAGCTCACGCGCGCCTTCCAGGTTGTCCAAAGGAGCAGCCGCGCCCTGACGCTTCATCCAATCGGCGTCGGCACCCGCGGAAAAGCTCTTGCCCCGCCCAGCGAGCACAATGATACGGACCGAAGGATCTTCCGCGAGCGAGCGAAATCTGGCGATCAGTTCGCGAATCATCTCTTCGTTGAGAGCATTGTGTACGGTTGGACGGTTCATCCAGACCCAGACCACAGGACCGCGAGCTTCGATTTCAGTGGTAAGCTCTGCCATTCAACCTCACATCCGGAAAACGCCGAACCGGGTGGGCTCGGCAGGTGCGTTTTGCGCCATGGCGAGCCCAAGCGCAAGGGCGCGGCGGGTATCGACAGGGGCCAGAATGCCGTCGTCCCAGAGACGCGCGGTTGCGTAGTAGGGATTGCCCTGCTCTTCATATTGCTCGCGAATGGGAGACTTGAACTCCTCCTCGGCCTCCGCTGTCCACGTCTTACCCTCTGCCTCCATGGAATCGCGGCGGACCCGGGCCAGCACGTTAGCAGCCTGCTCGCCGCCCATGACCGAGATGCGCGCATTGGGCCACATCCACAGCAGGCGCGGGTTGTAGGCACGGCCGCACATGCCGTAGTTGCCTGCCCCGAAGCTGCCGCCAATCAGCACCGTGAACTTGGGCACGCGGGCGCAAGCAACCGCCGTCACCATCTTGGCGCCGTCTTTTGCAATGCCCCCGTTCTCGTATTTCTTGCCAACCATAAATCCGGTGATGTTCTGCAGGAAGACAAGCGGGATGCCACGCTGGGTGCAAAGTTCAATGAAGTGCGCGCCCTTCTGCGCGGATTCCGAAAAGAGAATGCCATTATTGGCCAGGATACCGACAGCGTAACCGTGGATGTGCGCGAAGCCGGTGACCAGGGTGCTCCCATAACGAGGTTTGAACTCGTCGAGGCGGCTACCGTCGACCACGCGCGCAATGACCTCACGAACCTCGAACGGCTTCCGCGAGTCGGAGGGTACGATTCCGTAAATCTCTTCCGGATCAAAAAGCGGATCTTCTGGTGTGACCTGAGGACCCGGTGGCTTGGTGCGGTTGAGATGCGAGACGATGCGACGCACTATCGCGAGGGCGTGGGCGTCGCTCTCGGCGAAGTGGTCGGCGACTCCGGAGATGCGGGTATGCACGTCGGCTCCGCCCAGCTCTTCAGCCGTTACCTCTTCGCCGGTCGCAGCTTTCACCAGCGGAGGACCGCCGAGGAAGATGGTTCCCTGCTCTTTAACGATCACCGCTTCGTCGGACATGGCCGGAATGTACGCGCCCCCGGCTGTGCAGCTGCCCATCACGCACGCAATCTGGGCGATCCCCCGGGCACTGAGATTGGCCTGGTTGTAGAAGATGCCGCCGAAGTGATCACGATCGGGGAAGACTTCGTCCTGCAGTGGCAAAAACGCCCCGCCGGAGTCAACGAGGTAAACACAGGGTAGACAATTCTCAAGGGCGATCTGCTGGGCGCGGAGATGCTTCTTAACGGTAAGCGGGAAGTAGGTTCCCCCCTTCACGGTAGCGTCGTTGGCCACGATCACGAACTCCTGTCCACTGATACGCCCGACGCCTGTGACAAGACCGGCTCCGGGAACATCTCCGCCGTACATACCGTGGGCGGCAAGGGCGGAGAGTTCCAGGAAGGGCGTACCGGGGTCGAGAAGCAGGTCGACGCGTTCGCGCACAAAGAGCTTGCCGCGGGACTTGTACTTCCGCCGCGCCGATTCCGAGCCCCCAAGAGCGGCTTGGGCCGTCTTGTCCCGCAGCTCCTGAACTAACGCGCGCATCCGCTCCGCATTGGCGGCGAACTCCGGGCCGCGCGTCGACACTTGAGATGCGATCACGGTCATCGGGCCGAATCTCCCGTTGCGGCGCGGCTCAAGCCGTCTCCTTAAACAGTTCGCGCCCGATCAGCATGCGGCGGATCTCCGACGTGCCGGCGCCAATCTCAAAGAGCTTTGCGTCCCGCCAGAGCCTGCCGGTTGGATGCTCGTTGATGTAACCATTGCCGCCCAGTGCCTGAATCGCTTGCCCCGCCATCCAGGTGGCCTTTTCTGCCGAGTAGAGGATCGCGCCGGCACAGTCCTTGCGCACGCTTTCGCCCCGGTCGCAGGCCTGGGCCACGGCGTAGACATAAGCGCGGCAGGCGGTGTAGCCCGCGTACATGTCGGCCAGCTTCCCTTGCATGAGCTGGAATTCGCCGATGGGCTTACCGAACTGCTTGCGTTCGTGGACGTAAGGAATCACCACATCAAGACACGCGGCCATGATGCCGAGAGGGCCACCACAGAGGACAAGACGCTCGAAATCCAGGCCAGACATCAGAACGCGAACACCGCCGCCAACGCGCCCAAGGATATTTTCCTCCGGGACTTCGCAATCGTGAAACACAAGTTCGCAGGTCGCGGACCCGCGCATGCCAAGCTTATCGAGCTTCTGCGACGTGGAGAAGCCCTTGAACCCGCGCTCGACGATGAATGCCGTGATGCCGCGCGATGCAGCGGAGGGGTCGGTCTTTGCGTAGACGATCAGCGTGTCCGCGTCCGGCCCATTGGTGATCCACATCTTGCTGCCATTAAGAACAAAGGTGTCACCCCGCTTTTCCGCCCGAAGACGCATGCTGACAACATCGGATCCCGCTTCTGTCTCCGACATCGCCAGCGCCCCGATGTGCTTGCCGCTGATAAGGTCAGGCAGGTATTTGCGCTTTTGCGCCTGACTACCATTCTTGGCGAGCTGGTTCACGCAGAGGTTTGAATGCGCGCCGTAGGAGAGCCCGATAGAGGCCGAGGCACGGGAAATCTCCTCCATCGCGATGACGTGTTCCAGATATCCAAGCCCCGCACCCCCGTACTCCTCGTCAACGGTGATGCCAAGCAGCCCCAGGTCGCCCATCTTGCGCCAAACTTCGCGAGGGAAACAGCTTTCGCGATCGACTTTGTCGGCCGTCGGCGCGAGTTCATGCTGGGCAAACTCGTGCACAGACTCGCGCAGCAGCGCGATGGACTCGCCCAGATCAAAGTTCAGACCTTTCACGTGCATCTCCTGGAACGGCCGCGCATTCGGAAGGGAAATATCCGCTCAATCTCTATTGCAATATGATGCCCGCGGAGCATGCCCTTGCGGCGTTTTGCCGCGAGTGCCTCCGTCGCCGGGTCACTCCGGGAAGACAATACACCCACCGCGCTTGGATCGTCCAGACGGTAGGTCAGCCTGATGCCCTGGTCTCGTCGGCAGGCATCTGCCCGCGACTCTAGCAGACTCTCCGGACGACCCCGTGGACCGGCTCAGAGCGGCTGGCCCAGGCGCTTCTCGAGCTGCGCACGATACGTCCGGCTTACCCGCGTGCGGGCCCCATTGCGCAGAACCGCATCGAACTCGCCATGGGAGATCGGCTCGAGTTGAACGATGCTCTCGATGTTGACGATCGCCGAGCGATGGACCCGGACAAAGCGGCGGGGATCAAGCCGTTCGGCCACCTCGTTCAACGCGGCGCGATAGAGCAGTTCTTTGCCCGCCACGTGCAGATTCACATAAACTCCGGCAGCCTCGATCCAATCGATATCCACCGCACGCACGAAGCGCGTTGACCCGCCGGATTTGACCACCAGGCGGTCCCAGCGGCGATCGGCTGACGACGGCGCCATCGAAACCATCTTCATCACCCGCTGCCCAAACTCCCGCAAGCTTCGCTCGTCCAGGCGCGTCTTGACGCGGGCCATCATCCCCTCGAAGCGCTCGTCCCCGAAAGGCTTCAGCAGGTAATCCAGAGCGTTGGCTTCGAACGCGCGAAGAGCGTGCTGATCATATGCGGTAATGAACACCGTGAGGGGCATCTCCGCTGCACCGATAGCCTCCACTACGCCCAGACCATCCAACTCCGGCATCTGCACGTCAAGCAGCACCAGGTCCGGGCGGTTATCCAGAATTGCCTCCACTGCTGCCTGGCCATCCGCGGCTTCCAGAACCTCTCCAACGGCCGCTTCACGGCGCAATAGATCGATCACGCGCTGGCGTGCCGGAGCCTCATCATCGACCACCAGAACCCGCATCAACTCACCCGAGGTCATTCTTCTTCTCCCATCACCCGGAGGGGCAGCAGAATCTCCACCGCCGTCCCCCCTTCCTGCCTTCGCTTCACGATAAAGGAGTTTTCGTTGGGGTACAGCCCGGCAAGACGCTCCCTGGTAACCGACAACCCCAGACCGGCGGAGCGCTCCAGCGACCAGGCGTGGGGCAGGCCGGCGCCATCGTCTTCAACCCGAATCGCCAGGTTATCCCCGAGCCGTTGCGCCGAGACCGTAACCGTTCCTCCGGTGGCACGCCGCGAAATCCCATGCCGAATCGCATTTTCAACCAGCGGCTGGAGAAACAGCGAGGGCACGGAGGCATACCGCACCTCCGGCGCTACGTCGATGATGACCTCAAGCTGATCGCCGAATCGGATCTTCTGGATCTCCAGGTAATGATCAAGGAAGGCCAGCTCCTCGGCCAGAGGCACCTGCTGTCGATCCTTGGTCTCGAGCGACATGCGCAGCAGATCGCCAAGGTGCTCGATCATGCTTCGGGTCAGCCGCGGATCGCGCTCCACATGGGACGAGATGGTGTTGAGCGCGTTGAAAAGGAAGTGCGGATCGAGTTGCATACGCAGCGCATTCAGGCGAGCCTGGCTGTAGCTCTTTTCGAGCTTTTGCAGGTGAAGCTGGCTGCTCATGTAGTGCCCGTAATACCGGTACGCCTGGAGAGCACCAATGATCATCCAGTAGATGAGACTGCTCCAAAGGAACCAATCCACGAACTCCCAGCCAAACATCCCCTGCGGCGTCAGATGGCTCCACTTGGTGCGCCCAAGAGCCGCCTGCAGGGCGAAGAATACCCAGACGTAGAAGCTCGTGAAAATTACGTCGCCTGCCACAAACGCGGCAATGCGATGTCCAAATTGCTGATTGGTGAACGGCAGCCGCCGGTCGGCCACAACCATGAGCGGGACAATCAAACCCCACGCCCACCACTGCGGAAGCGCCTGGGTCCATTGAGTCTTCCACATGGGCAGGGCGAAGATGACCCCGATAATGGTCGATCCGACGGCCAGCAGGCACGCGCGACCAACCAGAGTGTTGGTCAGCAATCCGGTTAAGGCGAGCCGCGGAGCCTCGTCGACGGTTCCGATTCTGCCGGCATCAGCGATGGTCGCCATTTCCAATTCCTCCCGGTCTTCTGTTCACTGTCGGGATTTCGTACGTTTGGGTGAAAATGTATCATTTTTCATTTCCGATCGCCGGTCAGTGCAGTGCATACAGATTCCCGTCAACACTGGCGACATACAACACCTTTCCCGCGACCACCGGCGAAGACAAAAACGGACCGAGGGTAAGGAGCTTGTTGTACGCCGCGACAACATCATCATAGAAGTCGGTCGTGAAAGGAGCGAAGTAACTCTTGATCGCAGCACCCTCCTGCTTCGAAGAGTCCGTCGCAAACGACCACGCAAACCTGCCGTTGGGCAGGTTAAGGGCCTCCAAAGTGCCATCGGTTGAGCCCACATACAGCATCTCGCCCGCGACTGCGGGAGAGGAATATACGGGCCATCCGTTGAAACCGACGGCAAAGTCAATGGACCCAGTCCGAGCGTCGGCAACATACAGCAGGGCGGTGTCCGAGGTCGCAAAATAGACTTTGCCGTTGCTCACTGCTGGAGAACTCAGAACCCAGGATCCTTTGGTCCCATATGCCCACCTCTTCTCCCCTGTTGCCTCATCAAGAGCGTACAGGTGCGAATCGCGACAGCCGAAGTACACCATTCCACCGGCAACTGCTGCCGATGACTGGATGCCCTGTTGGTTGTGGGTGTCGGGATCTTCCCCCGTCTTGAACTTCCAACGCTCGACCCCCGTCACCGCATCGAGTGCGTAAAAGTAGCTGTCCCAGCTACCGATGAGCACCAAACCTGCGTCAATGGCCGGAGACGCGTGCACCACGTCACCGGTTTTGAACTTCCACTTCAGCGCGCCGTCCGCGGCGTTCAGGGCGTAGACGTTCCCATCTCCGCTTCCGAAGTAGACCATTCCCCGCCAGACCGCCGGTGAGGAAAGCCAGGAGTCCCAAGGGTCCGGCATGATCTCGGCCGCGGGCTGCATGCCATGCAGATGCCTACCGCTAAACCGCCTCTCGCCACCCGTTTTGAACGTCCACCTGGTCTTCCCGGTGCTTCCTTCGAGAGCGTAGAAGTTCCCGTCAAACGCGGTGAAATACACCAATCCCTCATTCACTGCCGGCGTCGAAGTGATGCGGGTCTTCAAGTCGATCTTCCACTTCTGTGTGCCTGTTTCGCGATCAATCGCATAGACCTTACCCGTGGTGCTTGCAATGAAGATGGTGCCTTCCGCCAGAGCGGGGGAGGAGATTAGCTGTCCTTCAGCTTGGAATTTCCATTTGATTCCCGCCAATTGACCGATGCCCTGATCGCCGTAATCACCGGTGTGTTGCGCGTTTCCTCGGAACATCGAAACCTGCTCGCCGAAGATCAGGACTGCTGCCCCGAGCCAGAACATCGCCAAGGCCGCGAACCGACGACCGTGATCCCGCCAAAAACCACTCTGGCCCACGGCGGTGAGCCGAGACACGCGGCATGCTTGCTCGCACGGAGTGGACAGTTGCCCGTTCATGGCAAAGAGCGTAGCCAGTGTGATCTGAGCCGTCGACCCTTCTGTCGCCACCGGGACTTCCACATCATCCAGACGGCCTTTCCCGCATCGCAGCCGCGATGAGCCTGTGAGCTGGCTTCCGCGCAAGTTCAATACTTGGTAACATAAAAGGGCACATTTCCGGACAATCCGGTACCCATTGATGAGCAACGAAAGAGGTTTCTGTGGCTAATACCACCAAAATCGAAGACAAGCTGGAACGAAAGAAGATTAAGCGAGCCGCTCGCAAGAAGGCCGCCCCCAAGGCCAAGCGGACCACCCCCCGCGGCTCAAACAAGAAGAAGGTCAAAAAGCTCGCGCGCGGCCAGTCGAAGCGTTAAAGACAAGCCCGCCAATTTGGCCAAAGCCGGCTGCCCAAGTGCCCACTTTCGCAGCCGGCTGCATCTCCCCTTATCATTCCGACATTCTGGTTTTGATCAGGTACCGCCCAGCTCAAATCGTCAGAGGGTGAAGAGGAGAACTGCACTGCCCAGTCAACTGGTTGCCCGCAAATCCATCGACAAGCTGATCCGCGACTCAGAGGAACCCGAGCACGCGCTGAAAAAGAGCCTGGGGCCCTGGTCGTTGACCGCCCTCGGCATCGGCGCCGTGATCGGATCCGGGATCTTCACCGTGATCGGAACCGCGATCTCGGGCAGCAAGATGACTGTGAGCAGCATCCTGGGCACGCCGGTAGCCGACTACCTGATTCATCACACCGCTCTGGGCGGCCGGCCCGGAGCCGGACCAGCGATTTCTCTCTCGCTTGTCCTGGTGGCCATCGTGTGCGCCCTCACCGGGCTGTGCTACGCGGAACTGGCGTCCATGATCCCCATCGCCGGATCCGCTTACACGTATACCTACGCCACCATGGGTGAGCTCGTCGCCTGGATCATCGGGTGGGACCTGATTCTGGAGTATGCGGGGTCCAACATGACCGTCAGCGTGGGATTCGGCGCGCACGTCGTCGATTTTCTCGACTGGTTCGGGATACAGCCACCGCTCAAATGGATCACCCCCGCCTATTTGTCCGACGGCATGACCGACCTGCAGGGAAAGGTGCTCTACGACCCCGGTTGGCACTTCGGATTCAACATTCCGGCTTTTCTGATCGTCCTTCTGCTGACCGTGATCCTGGTCCGCGGCATCCGCGAGTCAGCCAGCGTGAACAACGCCATGGTCGGCATCAAAATCGTCGCGATTCTGATCTTCGTCATGGCCGTGGCCGGGTATTTGCACCCGGCCAATTGGCATCCGTACATGCCGAACGGCTGGTCCGGAGTGCTGACCGGCGGCTCCATCATCTTCTTCACCTACATCGGATTCGACTCGGTTTCGACGGCAGCCGAGGAGTGCAAGCGCCCGCAGCGCGACCTGCCGATCGGCATCATCGCCACGCTGGTGGTTTGCACGCTGCTCTACCTTGCTGTGGCCGTGAGTTTGACGGGCATGGTGCCGTGGAAATCGATGATCGATGATGCCGCACCGGTGGTCAATGCCCTCAAAAAGATGTCCGTTTTGCCGGGAGGGCACCCCTTGCACTGGGTGAGGCTCATCGTCCTCGTCGGCGCGATGATGGGCATGATCTCCTCGCTTCTGGTCTATCAGCTAGGTCAATCCCGGGTCTGGTTCTCCATGTCCCGCGACGGACTGTTGCCCAAGGTATTCTCAGCGGTGCATCCCCTCTTTCGCACCCCTGCCTTCTCCACCTGGGTTGCGGGATTCCTGGTCGCCATCCCATCGGGACTGTTCGACATTGAGCTCCTGACCGACCTGTCGAACATCGGGACGCTGTTCGCCTTCATGCTGGTGTCGATTGGCGTCATCATCCTGCGCTACCGCGAGCCCGACCGCCGCCGTGGTTTCCGCGTCCCTGGCGGACCCATCATTCCCGCGCTCAGCGCGATCTTTTGCCTTCTCCTCATGGCGGGGCTGCCGATCATCACCTGGTTCCGGTTCTTCGGCTGGCTCTGCCTGGGTCTCGTGATCTATTTCTTCTACAGCAGGCATCGATCGGAGTTTGCGCGGAGCCGGTAAAGAACGAATTCACTCGTAGGAGCGTTGCAACGGGCGATTGCGTCTCTGGAAAGGGCATGAAGGCCACCCTGCCTCAAAGTGCCCGTATGATGCATCCATGGATGAACGGGAAGACGAGCTTTCTAAACTAGTCGATCAGCTGAACCGTTCCGCGGCAGGCGTCCGCAGCCCTGGCGACAAAAGATCGATCGACCAGCTGCTGGGGGAGGGAATCCAGCGCAATGCTTCGGACATCCTCCTCGTCGCCGGATCTCCCGCGACCTTGCGGATCAACGGCGCGCTGACGTCCGAATCCGATCCGCCTCTCACCGCGGAAAGCGTCCGCGAAATGCTGCAGCCCCTGCTCAATTCTGGCCAGGCGGAAGAGCTCCGTCGGCGTAAATGCGTTGATTTCTGCTTCGTGCGCGGGTCACTCGGCCGGTTTCGAGCCAATTTGCACTATCAGCGAGGCACGTTGGCCGCCGCCATTCGCCTCCTTCCTCCCCAGGTTCCTACCCTGGAATCCTTGCATCTTCCGCTCTCTTTGGGCTCGCTTGCCGACCGGCGACAAGGGTTGATGCTCCTGACGGGCGCCACGGGATCGGGCAAGAGCTCCACCATGGCTGCGCTGGTGGACCGTATCAACGGCAGCCGCCGCGATCACATCATCACGATCGAAGACCCCATTGAGTACCAGCATGCCAACCGCAGATCTCTGGTCGAGCAGATCGAGCTGGGATACGACACCCTGAGCTTTGCCGATGCGGTACGGTCGGTCTTGCGCCAGGATCCTGACGTCATCTTGGTCGGCGAAATGCGCGACGCAGAAACCATGGCTGCGGCGCTCACAGCCGCTGAAACCGGGCACCTGGTCCTCACCTCCCTGCATACCAACGATGCTGCGCAAACCGTATCGCGCATCCTCGATACCTTCCCCGCCGGTTTCCAGGCACAGATCCGCCAGCAGCTCTCCCTGGCATTGCTCGCGGTGATCTCCCAGCAGCTGCTTCCCGCTGCAAACGGTGTCGGAAGATATCCGGCGGTTGAGATTCTGGTCGCGACCAGCGGGATTCGCAACCTGATTCGCCGCGGGGATGACCACCAGCTGCGCGCCAACATCGAGACCGGCCGGATGGAGGGCATGCAGACCATGGAGCAGTCACTCGCAGAACTCATTCGCCTGGAACGTGTGTCGCGCGAGGTCGCCTTTGCTCACTGCAATCATCCAGAGGACCTGCGCCGGCACCTTGGTCTGTAGCTGCGAGGCCCTGCGCGCCTGTCCCGCTAGAATCGGACTGTGAACGATATCCGCTCTTTTATTCAGGCCCTCCCCAAGGCCGAACTTCACCTACATCTCGAAGGCACCATCACTCCCGCCACGCTGGTGGAGCTGAGCCTCCGCCACGATGCGCAGCCGCTGACACTCGAGCAGGCGGAGGCGCTCTACCGGTTCAACGACTTTTCCGAGTTTCTCGAGGCCTTCAAAGTGGTGACCCGCCTCCTGAGCGGTCCCGATGACTACGAGCTCGCCGCCTGGCGCATGTTGCAGCAGCTCGCCCAACAGGGTGTGGTTCACGCTGAGATCTACATCTCCGTTGGAGTCATCTATCTCTGGCGCAATCACGATCCGCACTGCTTCGAGCCAATCTTCGCCGCGTTGGAGCGTGCACGGCGGCGCGCGGAGAACGAGCTCGGAATCTCCCTGTACTGGATCTTTGACGCGGTCCGCCACTTCACCGTGGAGGAGGCGGCGAGAGTCTTTCGCAAGGCCGCGGAGCTCCGGCCGCAATACCCTTCCATCATCGGTATTGGGCTGGGCGGCGACGAGAGACGAACCGGGTCGGAACCGTTCCGCCACCTCTATGACGAAGCAAAATCCGCAGGCCTCAGGCTGACCAACCACGCTGGAGAAACTACCGGGCCTGAGGCAATCTGGGAGGCCCTGGCGATCGGCTCGGAGCGACTGGGGCACGTCCTCTCGGCAATCCACGATCCGGCGCTCCTCGACGAACTCAGGACCAGGGCGATTCCCCTCGAACTGAACCCCACCTCCAATGTTCGAACTGGAGTCTGTTCTTCGTTTGCTGAGCACCCTCTCCGCCGCTACTTTGACGCCGAGTTGCTGGTAACGCTCAACTCAGACGATCCCGCGTTCTTCGGCTCCGATCTGGCCAATGAGTTTTACCTCGCCCACACGGAACAGGGTTTCAACGAAGACCAATTGCGAACGCTCGCATCCAACTCAATCCGAGCAAGCTTTCTTCCGAGCGCCGCGAAGGAAAGGTGGCTTAACCAAATCGAGTCATTGACATAACACTTCCGTAATAAGAGCGTCTAACCGGCAGTCCAGCCACAGGATCACCTGCGGTATCATGTCTCAAAGGGGGCTCTCGCCGATGTTCAACGAAAATGAAACCCTAACGACGGGAGAGCCGGCCGATCGTAAGGCGCTGCGCGTCATCGGATGGTTTTCCATGGGGATGGCGGTTGCGACGATCGGTATCTACCTGGGATACGAGCTGCGTTGCCGCTACAAGTTCAAGCGCCGCACCCCGTACGATTTCTATTCCAGCGCCGAAGCCCAGACTGCCAATGAGTTTGGAGTAGGCATCTAGAAAACACTAGAGACAGTAGATGCGGGACATCGATGCCGCCGTCGGGCGGCATTTTCATTTTCCTTCGATCTGCGCCTCAGGAATGCTTGCTCTAGGGGGCAAGTTGCTCCGGCCGCGGAACGTGATTGCGCGTCAGCAGGAAGTACACCACCGGCGTGACCACCAGGCTCAGCACCATCGAAATCATCAGCCCCCCGATCACCGCGATGGCCAGCGGCTGCAGCATCTGTGAGCCCTGACCCAGCGCGAGTGCCAGGGGCAACATTCCCGTCACCGCCGCCAGAGCCGTCATCAGGATCGGCCGCAGCCTGCGTTGCGCGGCATGCAGCATGGCGGTGCGCGCATCGGCGCCCTCGGCACGATACCGCTCATCCGCGTCCAGAAGCAGGATCCCGTTCTTCGCTACGATCCCGATCACCATGATCAACCCCATGAAGCTCGACACGCTGAAGGTCGTGCCGGTGAGCAGAAGCGCGCCCACAACCCCGGCGATGGAGAGCACGGAAGAGGTAAGAATGGCAACGGGCGCAGCAAAGTTCCGAAACTCACTCAGGAGCACGCCGAACACCAGCACCAGCGCCATCATAAGAACGCGCAACAGTTCCGCAAACGACTTCTGTTGCTCTTCGTAGGTCCCTCCATATTCCAGGCGAACGCTGCCAGGCAGATGCATGGCTCGCACGCGCCGCTGCACCTCCTTGACGCCGCTGCCAAGATCCGTGCCCTCAAGCCGCCCCGTAACTACCACCAACCTCTGCAGATTTTCGCGGCGGATCTCATTCTGCGGCGGCAACTGCGTGATCGTCGCCAGCGAACCTAGGGAAGCTGTGTGGCCAGTGCTGGAATTGAACACCGTATTCTCGATGCTCTCCAGCGATTGCCGGCTCTCTTCTCCTAAACGCACGCGGATCGTGTAAGGACGGCCGTTATCAACCAGCGGATTGGGGGCCTCCACCCCATCCAGGATCGACGTCGCATCCTCCGCCACCTCCTGCGTGGTAAAGCCGAGCCGCGTGGCCAGTTGCGGGTTCACCTCGAAGTTCGTTGCCGGCCCGCTGATGGTGTTATCGATGCCGTTTTGAATATCCACCACCCCCGGCACCTTGCTGATGACCTCGGCCACGCGCGGACCAAGCCTGCTCAGAATCGCCGGATCCGGATTGAAGATTTTGATCTGCACGGGCTCCGGCGCATTGGAAAGATCGCCGATCATGTCCTGCAGAACCTGCGTAAACTCCACGTCCAGCTCCGGCTCTTTGATCTTGATCTGGCGCCGCACATCCGCGATCACCTCCTCGATCCCCCGGTCGCGCTTCCCCTTGAGCTTCACGCTGATGTCGCCGGTGTTCGCCTCGGTCACCGCCGCCAGCCCAAGCTGCAATCCCGTGCGACGGCTGGTGCTCTCCACCTCCGGCATGCTGCGAATGATGCTCTCCACGTGATCCAGCACCTTGCCCGTCGACTGCAGCGAGCTGCCCGCGGGCATCACGTAGTCGAGAATGAATCCCCCTTCGTCCATCTCCGGCAACAGGTCGGAGCCCAGGTTGCGGTAGGCCCCATACGTAAGCGCCACCAGCGCGATACAAAGCAGGCCGAGCAACATTGGTCGCCGCAGCGACCACTCCAACGCCCGGTGGTGCATCGCCGTCATGCGCGAAAGGAATCCATGCGGTTGATGCTCCGCCGGCTCCCCGCTCTCTTCCGCGGAACTTCCCTCGTTCCGCCGCGATTTGAGCAACAACATGGCAATCCCGGGCGTCCAGGTCAGCGCAAGAACCAGGGACGTGAGCAGTGAGAAGGCCATCGTGATCGCCAGGGCCCGAAAAAAGCTCCCGGTCACCCCCGTCACCGCAATCAGGGGAAGAAACACAACCACCGGCGTAATGGTCGACCCGATCAGCGGCCGCGTAATTTCGTGAAGGGCCTTGCGCACGGCCTCGACGCGGGACTCGCCCGCATCCCGATGCAGAACGATATTCTCCACCACCACGATCGCATCGTCGATCACCAGCCCGATGGCCGCAGCCAGCCCGCCAAGGGTCATCAGATTGAAGCTCTGCCCGATCAGCCACAGTGCGAGCACCGTGACCGCAACCGTGACCGGGATAACCAATCCCGCGATTGCAGACGACCGCCAGTCGCGCAGAAAGAGGAAGAGAATCAGGCAGGCGAGGAACAGGCCGATCAGGATGGCATCCCGGACACTGGCAATGCTGTCCCGCACCAGTTGCGACTGGTCGTAGAAGGGCTCCAGCGTCACCCCCTTCGGCAGCCGGGCACGAAGCTGTTCCACCTGCGCCGCCACCCCATTCGCCACGGTCACGGTGTTGCTGGAGGGCTGTCGCGCAATGTTGATCAGCACCGCGGGACGTCCATTCGCTGAAACGTACGTATACACCGGCTGGGAAGCGCGCACCACCTGTGCAAGATCGCTCACCCGCACCGGCGCCCCTCCCGCTGTCGCCTTCACCGTCAATTGGCGAAGACTCTCAATGTCATGCGCCTGCGAGCCTACCAGCGCCAGCACCAGCTGATGATCCTGCTGATACAGGCCTGGCGAATCGATCGTATTGGCGGCACCGATGGCGTTCGCAAGATCGAGAATCGTGATGCCCGATGCCTGCAGGCGCGCCAGATTGGGTATCACGTGATACTCGGGAATTTGTCCCCCCTGCACGACGACCGTCGCTACGCCGTCCACGCGGTTCAAGGGGGGCTTCAGGGTATACGTCGCCAGTTCCCAAAGATCGCTTTGCGAAACCGCGGGATTGGACGAGGTGAGGCTGTAACCGAGAATCGGAAACGTGGCAAACGTGAGCCGGTTGATGGTGATCTTGGCCGTCGAAGGGAGTTCCTGCTGCACCCGGCTCACCGCTGCGTTCACCAGTTCCAGCGTGCGGAACATGTCCACTGACCAATCGAAGAAAAGACTGACCTCTGCCGATCCGCGGCTGGTGATCGAGCGAACCGTAGTCAGGCCAGGAACCGAATTTACTGCGTCTTCGATGGGCTTGGTGATCGTAACCTGCATCTGCTCAACCGGCATCACGCCGTTATCCACGCCGATCACCACGCGCGGAAAATTGGTTTCAGGAAAGACCGCAATGGGCGTGCGGAAGAACGCATAGATACCCACCACCGTCAGTGCGATAGCCACAAAGAAGATCGTTCGCACCCAGCGGGGAAGCCAGAAGTCTTCGCCCGCGCTCTCGGGTTTCAGGGCGGCAATACTCGAACCCATTACTTCTCGCTCCCCTTGTCCTCGACATCGCCGCCCTTCTCTTCCTTGCCCCCGATCTTGACCTTGGTTCCCTCGTCGAGTCCGTAACCGCCTTCCGTAATCACCATGTCCGACGTGCTGACGCCGCTCAGGATCTGCACCTTCTCGGGCGTGCGCAGGCCGGCCTTGACGGCCTTTTTATGCGCCGCGCCATCCGCCCCCCCCACCACCAGTACGTTCGTCGTCCCGTCTTCCCCGGGTTGAATTGCGCCCGCCGGCACCTGCAATGCGTTTTGAATCGTATGTCCCCGGACCACGGCGTGCACTGGCGTCCCAACCTTGAACTTGCCCCCTTCGTTGGCCAGCTTCAACCAGACCTCAACCGTGGTTGAGCCCGGATCCAAAGCCGGGCTGATCAGTGCGATCGTGGCGGTTTGAGCATCCTCCACCCCCGGGATCGTCAATTCGGCGCTGCCCCCGACCTTCAACTGCTGCGCTGCTCCCTGGGAGATGTGCAGCTTGGCCAGCAGCGAACGGGTGTCCATCACCGTGATCACCGGCGCTCCGGCTGTGGGCGTCTCGCCGGGATAGAACGGCCGGTCCGTCACAACGCCGTCGATCGGGCTCGCCAGGGAGGCAAAGCTCACCTGTGCCTCGGCATTCTCCAGCTTTCCCTGGGCCGAGATGAGTTGCCCCTGCGCTGCATCCATGCTGGCCTGCTGGGTGGTTTTCTGCACATTCGCCAGGTGCTTCACCGCGGTATCGTAGGCCGCTTGCGCCTGCACCGCCGCTGCCACCGCGGTATCCACATCGCGCCCGGCGATCGCTCCCTGTTCCAGCAATCGTTTGCGTTCCTCCACCGTGCGCTTGGCCACATCCAGGTTGGCTTTGGCTTGGTCGAGATCCAGCTGCGCCTTCTGCACATCCTCAGGAATCGTTGCCTGCGTGGCAGTCGCGTACGCAGCCTGCGCCTGGGTCAAGCCGCCCTTCAGATCCTGAGCCGCACCACGCAAATCGCGGTCCTCCAATGTCACGAGAACCTCGCCTTTGTGAACCCGGGCCCCGCGCTGGACAAGCTCCGCCTTGATGGGTGCAGCGATGCGCGGCACCAGGGCGGCCTGTGCCAGCGGCGCCAACACGGCGTCGGCTGCAATCTCTTCGGACATCGGCCCCACGACAGGATGCTCCGCCTGTACAGCAACGTTCGGTTCGGGAGCCTCCTCGGCCCTTTCTTTGCAGCCGGTCAAAGCCGCACTGCAGATCGAAAGGATTCCGACGAGCGCAACCAGCGGCCTCCGGGTCATGCGATCTCTCATCACCTAAAGCCTTCCTGTCAGTGTTTCCAGTTGCGCCAGGGCAACGCGGTAACGCACCATCCCGTCCGCCTGGGCGTTCTCCGCCGATACCAGCGTGCTCTGCGCGTCCACAACCTCCAGCACCGTGCCTTCGCCGTTCACATAGCGCAAGTTCGTCAGGCGCAGACTCTCCCGCGCATCCACGGCACTCCGGTCCAGGGACGCGAGTTCGTTCTGTGCCGTCTCCGCCTCGTCATAAAATTCACTCAAATCGGCAAGCAAGCGGCGTTGCGCCGCCGTCAACGCAACCTTGCTCGCCTCCGCCCGGATGCGAGACTCCTTGATCTTGCGCTCCGAGGTAAGCCAATCCCAGATCGGAAAGTCAACCGTCGCGCTCGCGGAGTACGCCAGGTTGCGCTCCCCGTTCGGGCCTTTGCTCGCGAACTGCGGCGCATCGATCCCATAGGTGTAGTTGAGGGCAAGGTCCGGCAGCAGCCCCGCCCAGGAGTTGAGCGTCTGGGCCCGGCTCATCTGCAATGAGGCCATGGCGCTCTTAATCTCGGGACTATATGCTCGGGCCGCCGCCTCCACGCTGGGGCGATCCGGAAGCGGAACCGGCGCGGGACCATCCGCCAGCTCATACTTTGTGGAAGGATCGGCATAAAGCAGAACGCCCAGCTCGAGCCTTGCCCGCTGGCTCTCCAGCCTCGCATCCGCAAAGTCGCGCTGCCGCTGCTGCTGAACAAGGTGAGCCTTGATCACGTCGGAATGCGCCGCTTCCCGCCCCGATTCGCGTTTCTCCGTGATATCCACAAAGCGGTCGGCCTCGTCCAGAGCGCGCTGAGCCACGGCCAGCTTCTGGCTGCTTGCGCCCACCCCATAAAAGAGCTGGACTACGGTGCCCACCAGTCCTCGGCGCGCGATCTCCAGCTCCGCCTTGGCTCGCGCCGCATTCGCGTCCGCCAGCCGCACGGCCGCAAGGCCACCCAGACCGATCGTCTCGTTCACCATCGCCTGGTTGGCATACTCGTGAACGGCGTTGTTTGCAATGAACGCTGGGAGCGGTTCGGTCGCCCCGCCGGTACCCGACGTCGCCGATTTGATGTGATTGGATTCGGTGAACAGGTACTGATTGTGCGCGGCGATGGAGGGCAGGAGGGCTGCTTTCACGTCCTTGCGCTCCAGGGCCGCGGTGCGGCTCTCCGCCTTCGCGGCGGCGAACGCCGGCTCATTGCCTTCGGCCAGTTGAATCGCCTGGTCGAGTGTGATCGGGGTTGGCGCCGCCGGCGCCTGAGCAAATCCTCGCCCTGCTAAGGAGATGACCAAGAAAAACCCTGCGATTCCAGATCTGGGAGCGGTCACGCGCATTACGGTGGATTATAGGGGGCTTAGCTTAAGAGAGGCTGAAAGAAGATTCCTTGAGCCCGGTGAAAAATTGGCGAATTCCCCACTGATCCCGAGTGGCCGGCCTCTGCTCCGCGCTGGCGTCCTGTTCTGAGCGCCGCCGGCGCCGATTCCGCCCGGAAATACCCGGAATCGCGGTAACATAGCTGTAATTCCCTTCCCTTTGATTCGATCGCGCGGAAGCCCCTGTCCTTCGCGGCGAGGTTCGACGGAATGGCGTCGCGGAAGTCCCCTCCCTGCAAATTTAGGCAGGGGAAAAGCGTGGTTTACGGGTTTGCGATGCCGCAAATCCGCATGTTAGCTATGGACCCAACATTGATAAATGACCGCTAGAAGGAGCTGCATTCCATGCGTGTTTTGAAGACCTTACCAGGGCTCCCTGTTCGATTCGCACTCGCCGCGGCTTTCCTCGCGATGTGCGGCGCAGCCTTGCCCGCGCAGGATTCGGCCAAGCAGGTGCTCGTGGATGAAAGGACCCTCCAGGGCCTGCTCACCCGCGTGGAGCAGCTGGAGGCGCGTGTCAAGCAGCTCGAGAACGAACGGAACCCTCCCCAGGCGGCCGAGTCCCGGCCAGCCGCCCCCGAGGGAAATACCCGGCCTGAGCAGATGCCGGCGGCCCTGATGAGTTCGCACCCGGCCAAAGCCGAGCCCCAGGAACCCGCCTCCTCCAACTCGGCGGAGTCCGAACAGGTACAGCTCGATAACGCCATGGAACGCATGGACGTCAGCAGAACGCTGTTGCGCATCCGCGGCTTCGGCGACATCTCCCTCCATGGGGACAACCGGAAGGGGGACAATACCTCCTTCTCCCTCGGCCAGCTTGACCTGTTTGTCACCTCGGACATCTCCGACAAGTTCCGGTTCCTCAGTGAAATCGTCTTTGAAGACGGCGGCACCGACATCTACGGGACTCAAGTCGGCGATCGCAACAGCTTCGGCGTCGATATCGAGCGCTACCTGCTGCAGTACTCCCACAACGACTACTTCAATCTATCTGCGGGCCGCGGACACACCTCCATCGGCTACTACAACACCGAGTATCATCACAGCTCCTGGCTGCAGACCGCTACCGGACGTCCCTTCCTCTTCGACTTCGAAGATCACGGCGGCATCCTGCCCATTCACCTCGTCGGCGTAACCGCCTCCGGTCAGATCCCGTCCGGCGCCCTCGGCCTGCATTATGTTGCCGAAGTCGGAAATGGACGCGCATCCCGCACGCCCCTGATCTCCGAGCCGGTCCAGAACGCGATGGACGATGAGAATCACAAAGCCTTCAACTTCGCCGCGTTCGCGCGCCCGGAAGCGGTGCGCGGCCTCCAGACCGGATTTTCGTTCTACCGCGATGTACTCTCGCCCTCGGGCATGCCCCGGGTCGACGAATCGATTCTCGCCGGTCACGCCGTCCTGATCCGCCCCAAGTACGAATGGCTGAACGAGGCAGTGCTCGACCGCCACACCGTCCACGGCACCGGAGCCCTCTATAACACCCCTGCCTTCTACACCCAGCTCTCTCGCCAGATTGGCTCCTATCGGCCATACATGCGCTATCAGTACATGAACGTTGCACGCACAGAGCCGATCTTCCCCGACGTGGGACTCCGCCAGGGACCCTCCCTCGGCGTGCGCTTTGACGCCAGTGAATCCGTCGCACTGAAGCTCCAATACGACTACACCCGGCTGCGCAACCAACCGGCGCTCAATGCACTCGAACTCCAACTCGGCTTTACCTTCTAAAACGGAATGCCCGGAACTACACGGTCCATCACGAGAATCCTGCTGCTGACCCTGCTCGTCTTCCTGCTCCAGGAAGGCTCCACGAGTTCGGTGCATGCCGGCGCCCCCCTTGCCGATCAAGGCAACGCGTCGGAACCATTGGTGATCGTGGTCAATCGCTCCAACCCCGTCGATGACCTTACCTTCGACGAACTGCGCAGAATCTTTCTCGGAAACCGCAGCCACTGGCCCAATGGACGCCGGATTACCCTGGTGATGCGCGAGCCCGGCGAACCGGAGAGAAAGACCGTGCTCCACGAGATCTGCGGCATGAATGAAGAACAGTTCAAGAACCACTTCGTCCACGGCCTCTTCACCGGTGAAATCCTTGTATCCCCCAAGATCCTCTCCTCCCCGGTAGGCGTCCGGAAGTTCATCTTCAACGTCCCCGGCGCCATCGGCTATCTGCGCGTCGGGGATGTCGATGACACCGTCAAGGTCGTGCACATTGACGAACTCCTCCCCGATGACAAAGGCTACAAACTCCACGTGCAAGTCCCCGTGACGAATTAATGTGAGCAGAAACATCAAACCCGCGACACTTCACCAGCCGCACTACCCCATGGAGCTGCTGGACCGGTGGCTGAGCGCCGCCTCGCGGCACAACGCCGTCCTCCTCCTGTTCGTCGTATGCTGCGGCGTCACCGTCATCGGCGCCATGGTGATTCGCGACATGCAGTCGGCCAACTCCGAGGCGCAGCGCATGTACAAGAGCTCCGTCGATGGCCTGGAAGAAATCGGAGAACTCCAGTACGACGCCCAGGAGACCCGGCGCACCACCCTCTACGCCCTCACCACCACTGACAGCAACCTTCAGGTCGAGTACGCCGATCAGACCCGCGAGGCCGACCGTCGCGTGCGAAACGGCATCGCTGAATACGCCCGCCAGGCCAAGGGTCCCGAAGAACAGGCCCTCGCCGACCGCCTGAACCGCGATTGGACCGCATACCTCAATGTGCGCGATGAAGTCCTCGCCTCCATCCTGGAGGGCAGCACCACTGAAGCGGTGAGCCTCGATCTGGCCGGCGGCGTGCCCGCCTTTGAACGCGTTCGTCAGGACCTCAATGAGGTCAAGCGGCTCTTCGGCGAAGACGCCTCCCGCGAACAGGCCAGCCTTGCCGAATCCTCGCGCCGCTCCTCCTCGCGCATCGTGGGCATCCTCAGCTTCACCTTCTTGCTCTCCGCGGCTGCCATCTGGGCCATCCAGCGCAGCCAGATGCTCGGCCGCATGCAGCTGGCCAAGCTGCAAATGGAATTCGTCGCCTCCGTCTCGCACGAGCTGCGCACGCCCCTCGCCGTCATTCGCTCCGCTGCGGACAACATCGCCGACGGGCTCGTCAAGAACAAAGAATCCCTCATCCGCTACGGAACCGTCCTCCAGCACCAGAGCCGCAGCATGGGAGAATTGGTTGACCAGATCCTGCTCTTCGCTTCCACCGAAGATCGGAAGCGTCGGGTCGTCCTGCAACCACTCGCCGTCGAGCGGATCATGGACGTCGTCCTCGCGGACACGGAGGCGCTCATTCGGGAATCAGGCTTCACCCTCGAACTCGAGACCGAACCCAATCTGCCCGTCGTCATGGCCGACCTGCCTGGCATCACCCAATGCCTGCGCAACCTCGTCGGCAACGCCGTCAAATACGGGGGCGCCGATCACAAAGTCACGCTTCGCGTCTCCACCTCCCCTGGCGGAGACAAATCCCCCGGCGAAGTCCGTATCGCCGTAAGCGACCGCGGCATCGGCATCGACTCCTCCGAGATCGGCCGCATCTTCGAACCCTTCTATCGCAGCCCGCGCGTGCATGCCTCGCAAATCCATGGCACCGGGCTGGGTCTCGCTCTGGCCAGAAGGCTCGCTGAATCCATGGGGGGCAGCCTCTCCGTCCACAGCCAGGTCGCCGTCGGAAGCACCTTCACGCTCCATCTACCACTTGCCCAAGGAGAAGACCTCCAGCCCGCCGTCGACGAGGGACGGCCATCCCGGATGTCCATCACATGAACGAGCGAATCCTCATCGTAGAAGACGAACAGGAACTGTGCATGACCCTCGGCGACCGCCTCCGCAGCGAGGGCTACGCCGTCGACTTTGCATTCGACGAAAAAACCGGCTACGAAAAGATCGGCGAAAGCCCCTTCGACCTCATCATCCTCGACATCATGCTTCCCATGGGCAGCGGCCTCGATCTGTGCGCCCGCGTGCGCAAATCCGGCATCGGCACCCCTGTGCTCTTCCTTACCGCCCTCGGTCAAACCATCGAAAAAGTCGCCGGATTCAAAGCCGGCGCCGACGACTACGTCACCAAGCCCTTCGACACCCTCGAGCTCATGGCCCGCGTCGAGGCGCTCCTGCGCCGCGTTCCCTCGCGGGAAAACCTCGCCCGCTCCGGAGACCTCTACCAATTTGGCTCCGTCACTCTCGATGCCCGGCGAAACAAGGCCACCCACGACGGAAAAACCGTGACCCTGACCTCCCGGGAATTTCAGCTCCTCCGCTATCTCGCCGAACACAGCGGCATCACCATCTCGCGCGAAGAGCTCCTTGAGCAGGTCTGGGGACACATCCCCGGCACCCTCACCCGCACGGTGGACATGCACATCGCCAGCATTCGCCAGAAGATCGAGTCAAACCCCAAGCGACCCGAGATCATCCTCACTGACCCCGGCATGGGCTACCGGTTCCAGGCGTAATCGCGTGCGCCGGAAACTATCTCGCAAGATTTCACAAATAACAACAAAAATGCGGATATAATTTCGCTTCCCGGAAGTTTCACCCAAGCACGGTCCCCTTTCTGAACGAACTACGAATTGGAGAAAGTGCCAAATGCCGATCGCTTACGCGGGCATCAACCCCACCTTGAAGATCGATACGCGACAATTGCAGAAAACGGAGAAGCTTTCGCTTAACAGAGCTACTGGCGTACTTTTCAAGAATAGAAGAGGCGTCTGCATATCGATGGTGGTTGATTGGATTGACAAATGTCAGCGAATTCCAGGCGGCGTAACTGACATATCGGAGCTTAAGAGCGGACTTGCACTCTCCCTGGCTCAGACCGCGTACATGCGCCATGCGTTCCAGGAGGGATCAGACTCAAATGACAAATCTTTTATTGAGAATCAGGGACTGACCATCTCCACATACTCGAGTCTTGAGAATAAGTTCTTTTCCACAAAAAAAGGACGCCTGCAAAGGATGGCCACGGCTTTGGCCGGTCTTGTTGGGTACGCCTACATCGGGGTCAGCGGAGACGGAGGACATGCCTTAGGCTACCGTCGCGAGCGGGGGCTCATTCAATGTCTTGATCCGAATGAGGGAATCCTGGAGTTCAATTCTGGAACGGAATTCGCCAAATGGTTTCCTGCCTACATGCTCGGAGAATACCCCGATGTTGTCGATAGACTCGAGTTGACGAAGATACGTGGGTAGCAATCCAGAGTGAATGCAATAGCGAAGTGCGTGGGGCGGGGAGCAAATCTTGAAAGCGATCCTTCTGTAAACATCTTGCGTTGAGCACCGCTTAAGAGCGCGCTCGGCAACGGAAATCCTTCAGAACAGACACCTCCCCAGGAACTTTGCCGGGGAGTCACAATTCTGTAAGTTGCCAATTCGAAGAAATGGTCGGGACGGGCAGATTTGAACTGCCGACCCCTCGCACCCCAAGCGAGTGCTCTACCAGGCTGAGCCACGTCCCGACATGATCAAGCCGGCTCGGGCGAGCCGGCTTCTGGGGTCTGATTCAGTTTACACCAGCAAACGACACTTGCGGCTATGGCCCAGAGCAAACAAACAAAAGGGCCCTCCGCGCCAACCGTCCCTCAGTGTGAAGGCGGCACGTACTCGTTCGGGAGCGCCGAACCGGAGCCGAAGAAGAAATCCTCCATCTGCTCCACCAGGAACTGCTGCGCCTGCGGGGTCCAGGGCTGCAGGCGATATTCATTCAGCAGCATCTTCTGCCGGTCTACCCATTCGGCCCACGCCGCCTTGGAGACGTTCTTGTAGATCTTCTGGCCAAACTCCGAGTCGAACGGCGGCTCGTCCAGACCCTCCATCTCCCGCTTGTTCCGAACGCAAAAAACCATGTGCGCCATTCTGTCTTCCACTCCTCTTTCCTTCTGATTGTAACGGGACCGCTCCCGTCGCAGCGACCGTCAGCTCAGCGCCGCTTGCCCTTGCGATAACCGCTCTTCCGGGTTTTCGGCTTGCGACCCTCCACCTTCCGCTTCTTCTTCGCGGGGCGTGCGCCGCCCTTGGCCGGCAGCGGCACATCGACCACCAGCGAGAACTGCAGCCGCCGCTCCTGGGCCAGGATGCGGTCCAGCACCACCTGCACCCGATCCCCGGCGCGGAACTTTCGCCCCCAGCGGTCGCCCACAATCTCATGCGTGTTCTCGCGGAACGAGTACCGGTCGTCCATCATCGTGTCGATGGGCACCAGGCCTTCGACAAACAGGTCGGCGAGCTCCACGAACAAACCGTATTTGGTGGGATTCATCACCAGCCCGGCGAACTCTTCCCCAACCTTGTCCTCCATGAAGCGGACCTTCTTCCACTCCACCAGTTCGCGTTCGGCTTCCGCCGCGCGCCGCTCCGTCTGGCTGGTCTCCTCGGCAATCTGCGCCAGCTCCGGCTCCGGAATCGGCGGCTCCCCATGATACGAACCGCTCGCCGCCGGCTTTCTCCGGCTCAGCACAATGCCCGCGAATCCCTCCTGCGGATGGGTCCAGGGCGAATCCAGCCGGCCCTGTCCAATCGCCCCCCTCCCCGCAATCCCCGCCCGCAGCAAGGCCTTCGCAATGCGATGCACAATCAGGTCCGGATAGCGCCGGATCGGCGAGGTGAAGTGCGTGTACGTGGGCGCCGCCAGCGCGAAGTGTCCTTCGTTGACCTCCGAGTAGCGCGCCTGTTGCAGCGACCGCAGCATCAGGTAGCTCAGGATGCGCTCCTCGGGCTTCCCTTCAATGCGCTTGGCCAGCCTCTGGTACATCTTCGGCGTCACCGCGATGTCTTCCGGCACCTCATGCGTCTTTGCGCTGCGGCCGCGGCCATACGCTTCCCTGCGCTCCCCCTTCGTCTGCACGCGTTTCACCGGCAGCGGGCCCAGCCCCAGCGAATACCCGTAGCTCGCGGCCAGCTCCTCGAACTGCACCACCCGGCGCGGTTCCGGCTTCTCGTGAATGCGGTAGAGCGAGGGAACGCCCAGGTCCTCGAGCCAAGTCGCCACGCACTCATTGGCCGCCAGCATGAACTCCTCGATCAGGCGGTTCGCCCACGTGCGCTCCGACTTGGTGACCCCGCGCATCTGCCCCTGCTCGTCAAACTGGATCACCGGCTCCGGCAAATCGAAGTCGATGCTGCCGCGCTCCTCGCGCCGCTGATTCATCAGCATCGCCACTCTCTGCATGCGTTTGAAGTCGTCAGTCATTTCGGGATAAGCCCCGCGCGCCTCCTCATCCCCCTCCAGGATCAGGTGCACCTTGGTGTAGGTCATCCGCGCCGCCGACGAGATCACCCCTTCGCTGACCTCGTAACTCTCCAGATTGCCCTTTGCGTCCAGCTGCATCACGCAGCTCAGCACCAGGCGATCTTCGCTCGGACGCAGGCTGCAGATGTCCGTCGATAGCTCCTGCGGCAGCATGGGAATCGCTCGATCCGGAAAATACACGCTGGTCCCGCGCAGCCGCGCCTCCAGGTCCAGATCGGTGCCCGGACGCACATACTCTGCCACATCGGCAATATGCACCTGCAGCTCGTAGCCGCCATCCGCGCGCTCTTCCACCAGCACCGCATCGTCAAAGTCGCGCGCCGTCTCGCCGTCGATCGTCACAATCGGCAGCCCGCGAAAATCACGCCTTCTCGCAACCTCCTCGCGATCCAGATGCGCCACGCGCCGCGCCTCCGCCAGCACATTCTCCGGAAACACCCGCGGCAGCTGATGCTTCCGGATCATCATCTCCACATCCACGCCAAAATCGTCCGGATGCCCCAACACCTCGATCACGCGCCCCATCGGGGGTCGCGTAGGGGTGGGCCAGCTCGTGATCTCCACATCCACGATCAGGCCTTCCAGATCGTCGTAGTCCGCGGCCGCGCGCGCCTCTTCGCCCAGAACACGATGCGGCGTCGCGTCTTCGCTCTGCGGCGGCTCCTCCGCGCCGGGCGGAATCAGGATCGGCTGGTTCATCCGCTCGTCAAAAGGAACCACCGTGTGCCCCTGCTGCCGCTCCGATCGCGCATAGTGAAAGGTCCCCACAACCGTTGGGTTCCGCCGTTCGATCACCCGCGCAATCCGCCCCAACCGGCGTCCGTCGGCTCGCGGCGGCTCCAGCTCCACCAGGACCTGATCCCCTTGCATGGCGCCGTTGATCGCGTCGGGCGGTATGAAGATGTCGTCGTTGCCTGAGGCCTGGCGCGCATTCGGCCGCACAAACCCGTACCCGTCGCGATGCAGATCCAGTCTTCCCGCAGCGAGATTCTCGCGTGTGCCCGCAGGGCCCGATGACGCCCGCGGAATGCTCCACAGCTCCCGGTCCAGCTTCACCAGCTCACCGCGCGCTGTCAGCCGCGCCAGCTGCTCCAGCAGCAGCCTTCGCTCGCGCCCGCCGCCCAGCCCCAGCTCCCGCACCAGCTGTTTGTATCCCGCCTTTCCCCCGGCGGAACGGCTGATGCGCGCGACCAGTTCGCGATCCGTCATAAGTCAAGAGTACTAGGGTGGCGCGTGCCTCCGAGACCAACGGTACGTCTCCGCCTCTTCTCCGCGCCGCTATTTCCTGTCCCATCGCACAATGGCCGTGCGACAATTCCCCCAGTTTTAGCCCAATCTCAATCGATTTGCCCTTTGGCCCGCGCCGCGGACGGCCCAAGTCCCGTCGCGCGTGTCTTCCCGCCCGGATTTTGCCTTCGATCTTCGCTTTACCTCTATTTTCAAGCGAAAGGAAATCCCGATATGGCTATGTGGAAACAGCAGTCTTCTTCTGCTCCGGCAGGTTCTTGGCCCGAGCAAACCTATCCCGGCGCTCCCACCTTTGAGCCCACCGCGCCCTCCTCCATGACGCGGCCCGGCCACCAGCCCGGCCGTGGCGATCACTCCGTGTTCACTCAGGGCATGACCGTTCGCGGCGAGATCAGCGGCCCCGATCCCGTCTACGTCGATGGCGTCATCGAAGGCCAGATCAACATCCCCTCGGAACGCGTGACCGTCGGCCCTCATGGCATGGTCGCGGGCACCTCTGAGATCCCCTGCATCACCGCCCGTGAAATCGTGGTTCTGGGCGTGGTGCGCGGCAATCTGGTGGCCACCGATCGGCTCGAAATCGGATCCGCCGGCAGCGTGATGGGCAACGTCCGCACCGGCCGCCTCAAGATCGAAGACGGCTCCTACTTCCAGGGATCCATCGAGATTCACGAACCACCCCAGCCGGAACCCGCACAGGCGCAGGATGACGCCGATGAGTTCGCTCCTCAGCCGCCCCGCCGCGACTACGCCGAAGCCGCATACTAGCCTCTCTTCCGTGTCCTGCTGCTGATTGGCGGCGCTCCCTCCTCGCTCGCGCCGCCAATTCCCTGAAATTCTCTCCGGTTTTCCCTAGGCACACCGCACTGCCCTTGTGCGAAAATCGATGCAATGCAACTTTCAGCTGCCGCGCAGCCTCTGGTGTCTAGCCTTGGCGGAAGTCCCCGCACAAGCCCAATAGGCTAATTAAAATGGTGGCAGCCGCGTGAACTATTCGCCCTGCTGAACGACAAATCCCCCTTTGAAGCCGTCACGAAAGGAATTATCGAAGTATGTGGAAACCTAGCCAACCCGAGCAGCCTGCTTCTAACCCCGTTCCCGAGCCCGTGCGTCCGGCCCCACCCTCCCCGGCTCTTGATTCGGCAAGTCGCGCCGGGAATGCGGCTGCAGGCGATCAGGCCACTATTAGCAAGGGTCTGTTTATTAAAGGTGAGATCTCCGGGTCCGAATCGTTGTTTATCGACGGCAAAGTCGAGGGCAGCGTCGTGCTCAACGGCAACCGCGTCACCGTCGGCCGTAACGGCCACGTCGCCGCCAGCATCACCGCCCGCGAGGTCGTCGTGCTCGGCAAGGTCCGCGGCAACGTCACCGCCACCGACCGCGTTGACATCCGCGCCGAAGGCGCCCTCACCGGCGACGTCGCCGCGGCCCGCATCAGCATCGAAGATGGCGCCTTCTTCAAGGGCGGCATCGATATCCGCAAGGCCGATGCCAAGCCGGCTGGCGCCAACAATACCGCCCCCGAGATGGCCAAGGCCCACGCCTAAGGTCGGCTCCCTCCCCGGCGGTATCTCGCATTCGCGCTGACCCAAGCCTCGCTGCGGCGTGGCTTGGGATCTCGTGTGTCCATCCGCCCTAGCTCAGCCGCAGCCGCCTCCGGGCCACGCGCGGCAGCGCCGAGCCTGACTTCTCCAGCACCCACACCGCAATCCCCAGCCAGCTCACCGTCCCCACCGCCAGAACCACCAGGTCCCACCCGCGGCTGCTGCCGATCTCCCATCCCAACTGGTGCGCCGCGGCCCCCAGCAGCCCGATAAATACCGCCCACACCGCCACGCCCGCTGCCAGCCCCGCCGCCAGGCACCGGCCCATCTCGCGATAATCCAGACTCGCCAGCGATACCATCCGCCTCTGGTGCAGCAGTAGCGCCAGCGTCACCGTCTGCAGCCCGATCCCCATATCCGACGCCAGCGCCAGCCCCTCGGCCCCATGCCAGCGAAACCCCGCCGCATAAATCGGAAACGCCACCACCGTCACCACCGCGCCCGCCACCATCGGCATCCACGTGATCCCCGCCGCGTAAAACGCCCGCACATAGATCGCCTGCGCCGACCAGAACACCAGCGCCAGCGTATACAGCGCAAAATAGATTGCCGTCAGCCGAACATCCTCCAGCTTGAATCGCCCCCCCGCGAAGATCACGTGCACCAGCGGATACGCCAGCGCAATCATCCCCGACGCCGCCAGCATCCCCAGCGACACCACCCGCGACACTGAATCCGCCACCCCCGTCGCAAACTCATAAAACTTGTTCTGCGCCCACAGCCGCGCGAAAAACGGCATCGAAGCCGCCCCCGCCGCCTGCGCCAGCACCGCCATCGGCGCGGAGAACAGCTGCTTGGCATTCATCAGCCGCGTAATATCCCCCGCGCTGTGGCTCGCAAAATAACGCACAAAATAGTCGTCGAAGAACGTCAGCGTGAACCCTGCCATCAGCGGCAGCGTCATCACCGCCCACTCGCGCAGTCCCGGGTGCCGGAAATCGATCCCCACCCGATACCGCACTCCCGCCTTCCACGCGCCCACCGCATTCAGCACAAACGCGCCCAGAAACGCGCCCGACAACGCGCCCACCGCCAGCGACGAGATCCCCATCCGCCGCGCCAGCAGCACCCCGCCAAAGATGATCCCTGCGTTGTACAGGATCCCCTGCAGCCCCTGGTACATGAACTGCCGCCGCACCAGCAGCGTCGCCCCCAGCACTCCGCCCGCGAAGAAGAAGATCTGCCCCGGCAGCAGAATCCGCGTCATATGCGCCGAGAGCGCCACCTGCGCCGGCGTAAACCCCGGGTTGAACCGCCGGATGTACGGCTCCGCCAGAAACATCCCCGCGATCACGCCCACTGTCAGGACCAGCACGATGAAGTTGAGCACGATCGACAGCACGCGCTCTCCTTCCTCCTCCTGCCCGCGCTCGCGGTAACGGTTCAGCAGCGTCACAAACGTGATCGACGCCGCCCCGCCGGCCAGAAAGTAGTTGGTCAGCTCCGGGAGACCGAACGCCGCCGCATACGCATCCGTCTGCGGCCCCGCCCCGAACGCCGCCGCAATGTACTTGCCCCGCACCAGCCCGATAATCCGCGACAGCAGTTGAAACGCCATCAGGAATACCGTGGCCGTGAACGCCGAATGCGCATGCGACGGCCGCAGCGTCTGCAACACCCGCGTCCAGCGCGAACCTGGCGCCGGCGCAGCCTCGGGCCGCACGGCGTCGAGCCGGCCCTGCTCAGGCCGTGGAGTTCCCTGGGGAGACGATTCGATCACTGCTTCAATTCTACCGGCGGGAACGATTTAAGGTTGTTCTTGCTTTCCTCTTTTGCCAACCTCGCCACGACACCGCCGGCCCCGTCCTTGTGCTTTCTTTCTGGCGCAAGGGCGGCGAAGCACGACCGCTGGATGCACCTCCTACCCCACCTTCGCTAACTCCTCTAGCTCCGCTTTAAAGCGCTCGTCGAGTATCCTTGACCGCGGAGGCAATTTGCCGTCATGGCGCGCCTTTGCGCATTCGCAGCCCTGCTCCTCTCCGCCCCTCTCCTCATCGCCCAAGCCGGCCCCGACCCCAGCCCTGCCGCAGCAGTCCGGGTCATCCATGGCCGCGGCGGCATCACCCTGCCCCCGCCGCCGCCCGCCTCCCCCGATCCCGTCACCGACAACTACTTCGGCACCAAAATCGCCGACGCCTACCGCTGGCTTGAAGACGCCAAAAGCACCCAGACCCGCCAGTTCATCGAAGAGCAGAACGCCTACACGGCCCGTTATCTCAAAGCCGATCGCGACCGCCCCGGCATCGTTGACGATCTTGACGCCCTCGAGCACGTCTCCCGCTGGTCCCTTCCCATCGAGCGCAACGGCAGCTATTTCTTCCGCAGGCGCATCGCCGGTGAAGATCAAATGTCGATCTACGTGCGTCATGGCTGGACCGGCAAGGACGAACGCCTCATCGATCCCGCCCAGCTCAGCCGCGATCCCAATATCTCCGTCACCCTCGGCGATGTCTCGCGGGACGGATCCCGGCTCATCTATGGCGTTCGCGCAGGCGGGGCCGACGAGACCGTGCTCCACGTCTTTGACCTCAAATCCAAAAAGACCCTCGAAGACGAGATCCCCTCCGGCCTCTATCGCTCCACCAACTTCACCCCCGATGGCAGCGGCTTCTATTACTGCCGCCAGACCAGCAAGGGCACGTTGATGTACCTGCACCAGTTGGGCACGCGCAACAATCGCGATCCCCTCGTCTTCGGGAATGAATTCCGCGGCGAGACCCTCGGCCCCGCCGACCTCTTCTCCGCCGCCGTCACCGACGACTGGCGCTACCTCGTCATCACCATCAACCGCGGCATTCCCCCGCGCCGCGTCGACATCGTCTACCGCGATCTCACCAAACCGGCATCGCCCTTCGACATCATCGTCTGGGGCCTCGATTCCCGCTTCTCCGCCATTCACGCCTCGGGCAGCTGGTTTGTCCGCACCGATTACAAAGCCCCCAACGGCCGCATCCTCAAAGCCGACGTCGGCGGCATCCTCCCCGATGCCTGGACCACCATCGTCCCCGAATCGCCCGACGTCCTCGAGGACTTCTCCATCGTCGGCGACAAGCTCTACGTTCAACACCTCAAGGACGTCAAATCTGAAATCACCGCCTACTCCCTCGCCGGCAAGCAGGTCGGCGCCGTCGACTTCGACGTCATGGGCTCCGCCTCCGGAGTCGTCGGCCGCCCTGGTCAGCGCTACGGCTTCGTGAGTTTCGAATCCTTCATCCAGCCGCCCACCCTCTACCGTCTCGACACCCTCACCGGCAAACGCGATCTCTTCGCGCAGCCCAAGGTCCCCTTCGACACCAGCCAGTACGAGCTGAAACAGGTCTTCTTCAAGTCGAAAGACGGCACCCGCATTCCCATGTTCCTCGCCGGAAAGAAAGGCCTCGCCCAGGACGGGACCGCCCGCCTCCTCATGACCGGCTACGGCGGATTCAACCTGAGCATGACCCCGCGCTGGAATGCGGACTGGGCCGAATGGCTCTCCCTGGGCGGCTGGTTCGCCCAGCCCAATCTTCGCGGTGGAGGCGAGTACGGCGAACACTGGCACGAGCAGGCCATGTTCGAAAAAAAACAAAACGTCTTCGACGACTGGTTCGCCGCCGCCCAGTACCTCATCGACCAGAAGTACACCTCGCCCGAGCACTTCGCCATCAGCGGGCGCTCCAACGGCGGCCTGCTCATGGGCGCCTCCATGACCCAGCATCCGGAGCTCTTCTCCGCCATCTGGTGCGGCTATCCACTACTCGACATGCTCCGGTACCAGATGTTCGAGCAGGGCCCGCAGTGGACCACCGAGTACGGCTCCGCCGAAAACGAGAAGCAGTTCTTCTACCTGCTCAAATACTCGCCCTACCAGAACGTCAAAGACGGCACGCCCTATCCCGCCATCATGTTCTTCACCGGCGACAGCGACACCCGCGTCGACCCCCTCCACGCCCGCAAAATGACAGCCGAGATGCAGGCCGCCTCCTCCAGCGGACGCCCCATCCTGCTGCACTACAGCACCAGCGGCGGCCACTCCGAAGGCGTCAGCGTCGAGCAGCAGATTCAGGACGGCGCCGACCAGCTGGCCTTCCTCTGGAACGAGACCGGATCCGCCTCCGCGAAACATCCGTCCCGCCCGTCGCAGCCCTGACACCACATGGGAGCGGAGCCTGGGAGGCCGGCGCGACGTTCGCGATCGCTGGCCGTGCTTGCCTGCCGCGCAATCAACCATTCCCAGCCTCCGGCCTCGATCTGCACCAGGACTGGTTCATTCCCGGGGTTACTTTGTGAACGCAGGTAACTGCCATACGGAAGCTTCTGGATCGTAAGTACATAAGACTCCCGTAACCTCTCCGCCTATCCCCACCTGGCCGATAAGCGAGTTGCTGGAAAACTTTCCCGGCCGACGCCTCACCGGTGACCCTCGAGTTTCCGGCCGGACTCAGACCCGGTGCGCCATGCTCGAATCATCCATTCCGACGACCAGACCGATGACCATGAACAAAACGCAGGAATCATCCCGGCTGGCAGTGCTCCACGCGCTCGAGATCCTCGACACTCCGCCGGAAGCCGCCTACGACAACATCACGCAGCTCGCCGCCGAATACTTCCGCGCCGACTCCGCTGTCATTGCCTTCGGAGACGAAACCCGCGTCTGGATCAAGTCCTTCTGGGGAGAGGCGGTGCGCGAGATGCCCCGCGCCAACTCCATCTTCCAGCTGGTGCTCGAACAGGATGGGCCGGTTACCATTCCCGACCTGCGCACGCATCCCCGCTTTCGCGACCACAAGCTCCGTTTTCGCGAGCGTTCCATGGTCTTCGCTGTAAGCGTTCCCATTCGCGCAACGGACGGCGAGATTCTCGGCAACCTCACCATCTTCTCCGAGCGGCCGCGCCTTCCCCTCGACCCTCAGGAACTGCAGTCCCTGGAGCGCATGGCCGAGATGGTCACCAGCCAGCTCGAGCTGCGTCTCCTCCGCAAGCAGCGGCACCCTGAAAAAGAGATAAAGAGTGCCGCCGACAAGCGCGCCTCCTGGCCCCAGAGCTCCGACCTGCGTCGCGCGCTCGAGTCCGGCGAGTTCGTCCTCCACTACCAGCCCGAGGTTGACCTCGCCACCCGCCGCATCGTCGGGCTTGAGGCCCTCATCCGCTGGAATCATCCCGAGCGTGGGCTGATTCCGCCCATGGACTTCATTCCCTTCGCCGAGGAGTGCGGCATGATCCTCCCCATCGGCGACTGGGGCCTCTCCGAGGCCTGCCGTCAGATCCGCCGCTGGATGCGCCAGAATCCTCAGCAGGACGCGCCCCGCGTGTGCGTCAACCTCTCCGCCCGCCAGTTCCTCCGCACCGGCCTCGCCGACCACGTCGAAGCCCTGCTCATGCAGTCCGGAACCCAGAGCCGCCAGCTCGGCCTGGAGATGACCGAGTCCAGCGTCATGCCCAACGTCCACACCGCGATGGAAGTCATGATTAATCTGCGTGCCCTCGGCATCTCCCTCTCCATGGACGACTTCGGCACGGGCTACAGCTCCCTCAGCTACCTGCACTCCTTCCCCTTCGATGTGCTCAAGATCGATCGCTCGTTCGTGGGCCGCATCACCGACGGCGCCCAGCCGCTCCAGATCGTGCGCACCATCATCGAGCTCGCCCGCATCCTCAACCTCACCGTCGTTGCCGAGGGAATTGAAACCGTTGAGCAATACCGCATGCTCACCCAGATGGGCTGCCAGTGCGGCCAGGGCTTCTATATCGCCAGGCCCATGCCGGCCGAGCAGATCGATAGCCTGCTGCGCCTGCCCGGCCGCGTCTTGCCCGACCCGGATGTGCTTGCTGCACAAGGATTTGTTGCATAGCAAGCAAGGGCCGGAGCCTCCCTCCG
The DNA here is from genome assembly GCA_008682415.1 of Acidobacteria bacterium AB60. GTDB lineage: Bacteria > Acidobacteriota > Terriglobia > Terriglobales > Acidobacteriaceae > Telmatobacter. The sequence continues at coordinate 261,756 of VANK01000005.1, forward strand.
GCCAGCCATCCCATTTTGAATCAGCTGCTTGGATCTTCCCATCCCGGGAATGTCGGAAAATGACATTGACCCGACACAAACTTCAGCCCCCACAAGCCCCGCTATGCTCATGAGCATGCAGCAGTTAGCGTCAGCCGCGCCGGTGGAGTCCTCTCCTGGGTTCGCAAGCCTGCTGGCCGACCTGACCCTGCCTCCGAAGAAGCCCGTTCAGCGCGACCCCTGTGGCCGCGATCCTGACGGTCTTGCCCCAGACACCCTTGAGCCCGACTGCCTGACCCTCAGCTACGAACAGGCCCTGCGCCGGCAGCCTTCTGCCAAGACAGCGGAAGACGCCGCGCCGGCGTGCCTGGCAACGCCGGCTGCAGAGCGTGCCGGCGCCGGAGCTCCTCGCGCGGCAAAAACTCGTCGCTCCGCCAGCATCACCGTCCGCCTCAGCGTGGAGGAGTCGGAGCAGCTCCACCTGCGCGCAGCCGAGGCCGGCCTGACCGTCTCCGCCTACCTCCGGTCCTGCGCCCTCGAGGTGGAGACCCTCCGCGCCGAGGTCAAATCCACCCTCGCTCAGCTCCGTTCTGCCCCTGCCCCGCAACCCGCGCACCGTGCCGCGCCGCGCCGATGGACTCTTCCCTGGCAACGCCTGTTCCGCAAAGGTTCCTGAAGCCTCAACCCCGCCCTGGCCGCTCGGCCCTGCGCTCACTCCACTTCCAGCACCAGGCACTTGAGATACTCGGTCTCCGGAAGGTTCAGGATCACCGGGTGATCGGGAGCCGCGCCGCGGCGCTCCAGCAGCCGCACCCGGCGGTGCGCATCCGCGGCCGCGGAGGCCACCGCGCCCTCCAGGTCTGCCCAGCCCACGTGATGCGAGCACGAACAGGTAACCAGCAGGCCGCCCGAACGCACCATCTTGAGCACGCGCAGGTTCAGTTCCTTGTAGCCGCGCAGCGCGCCCTCCACGGCCCGCTTCGACTTTGCGAACGCCGGAGGATCGAGCACAATCGCATCGAACCGCTGGCCGCCGTCGGACCAGTCGCGCAGCAGCTCGAATGCATCCGCCTCCACCCACTCCACCGCCGCGCCGAGCCGCTCGCGATTTGCGTCGAGGTTGCGCTCCGCCACCTCCAGCGAGGCGCGCGAGGCATCGATGCCGATAACCTCCGCGCAGGCCTGCGCGAGGTGCAGGGCGAACCCGCCCTGGTAGGTGCAGACGTCCAGCGCCCGCCCGTTTGCGGCGGAGCGCCGGGCATACTCCCGCGCCGCGGCATAGTTGTTCCGCTGGTCGAGGAACGCCCCCGTCTTCTGTCCCGCGTTGGCGTCGTATTCGAACCTGAGGCCGTTGAGGTGAAAGGCCGTCCGCGTCAGCGGCGCCTCATTCTCTGCCGCCCACAACGGCGTGGTCGCCGGCGCCGAAAGGCCCTCCAGCTCGCGGACACGCGGATCGGGGCGTTCAAAGATCGCCGCCGGCGACAGCTCCTCGCGCAGGGTGCGCACGCACAGATCGCGCATCGTCGCTGAATCCAGCCCCTTGGCCAGCAGTTGCAGCACGATCAGCTCCCCATACTTGTCCACCACCAGCCCCGGCAGCTCGTCCGCCTCGCTGAATACCAGGCGGGTCGAATCCGTGTCCTGCGGCCGAAGCAGCGGGAGCCGCCGCTGGATGGAGCGGCGCAGCCGGTCCTCCGCCACTTGAAGCCATTGCGCCTCACCCAAAGACTCGCGCGCCACCAGGCGGAGGGCGATCTGCGACGAAGGACTGTACAGCGCCGTGCCCAGCAGCAGCCCTCGGCTGTCGGCCACCGGAACCAGGAATGAGTTCGCGTTGGAGGGGCTCCGTTCCACATCGGAGGCGTAGACCCAGACATGGCCGGCACGGATCCGGTCAGCGGCCCGGCGGCTGACGATCGCACCCGTGGCCGGAAACTCGGGGGCGGCGGGGCGCTCCTGCGCCGGGCGCGGCGCGGCCGGCTTCGCGGTCCCACCCGTCGCCGGGCGGCCGGCGGGACGGGCCGATGCTGGTTGGCCCGCAGCGCGGCCCGGCGCTGCTTTGCCCGCAGGGCGGCCCGGCTTGGCAGCCCCCCGCCCCTGCGGCCTCCCCTCCATCGGCGTTTTGTCTCTCTTGCCCATCCGCGAACCAGTAGGAGCCGGTGGCTCCCTGAGCCAATGTAATTCACTGGGGGAAGACAATGAGCCCCGGCCGTCGGCCGGGGCTCGTTGCGGGGCAATCAGGATGCGCCTACTTCACCTGCATACTCTGCAGGTACCGGCTCAGGTTGGACATGCGCAAGTCCTTCTCCTGAGAGTTAGCCACGTTCATGCGAGAGAAGATGGGACCCCATACGGGCATCTGCTCCGAGCCGTGCGCGCTGATCTCGGTGCCGAACTGCAGGACGGCCATCACGTGCGAATCGGGGTATTTGCCGCGGTTGTTCCGCGCCAGCGCCGTCAGGTCGACGGGAGGGGATTTGAGCGCCTGGGCGGCGGGCCCTCTGCCGCGTCCATCCACCCCATGGCAGGGGGCGCAGTAGCTGTTGTACATCTGGCGGCCGTCGGTGGGATTGGTCTTGTTGGCGGGGATGGTGACCCTGTTTTTGGTTTGGTCCGCGTAGCCCACGGCCAAAAGAAGCCCAGCCGTAAAGGCTACTAGGGATAGGTGTTTCCGCATAAAGTCCTCGGTTCTGGACCTCAAGTCCGAAGGGGACTTTACGCCCGGCGAGCGGGGTGCGGGCTGTGACTGCGGACACACACCAAGGGGCCCGCAAGCACCGACAAGTCATGGCGATACGGACTAATCTCCGGTTGCATCTCCCCATCTCGCCGGCCACCTGCCGCCCGGCGAAACGGCCCCCGGGGAGGCGGCGGAGACGCGGAAAATGCCCCCTGTTTCCGTCCGGCAGCTTTGCATTACCTTTGGTGCAAAACTTGTGGTTTCGCCGAATATTCGTGGCGAAACGCGACTACATATGTAGTAAGAAAACGAGGAAGCGGACCCGGATGATCCAGAACGCCGGAGGAGGCGTCCGGGAGCCCTTTCGGACCGGGCGGGTCCGGTTTCGGAGGGGTTCGGTGTACACTGCCGGGGAAACTATGGCCACCCCCAAACTGAATCCCAAGGTCGACGCGTATATCGCGAAGGCGCAGCCCTTCGCGCAGCCCATCCTGGCGCACATCCGCAAACTGGTCCACAAAGGCTGCCCGGAGATCGAGGAGACAATCAAGTGGAGCCGCCCCTTCTTCGAGTACAAGGGCAACATCCTGTGCAACATGGCGGCCTTCAAGGAGCACTGCAGCATGGGCTTCTGGGGGCAGGAGATCGCCGGGGTGCTGCGCGCGGCCAAGCGCGTGTCCGACGGGGACGGGATGGGCACCTTCGGCAAGATCGCGCGGGTTGAGGACCTGCCCGGCGACAAGGAGCTGGTGGGCTGGGTGAAGCAGGCGGCGGCGTTTGTGGACGAGGGCACGTACACCAGCCCCATTTCCGCGCGGCGCACGGTGGTGAAGGCGCCCAAGCCGGAGCTGGCGATGCCAGCGGAGTTCTCTGCGGCTCTGAAGAAGAACAAGAAGGCGGCGGCGGTGTTCGAAGGGTTCAGCCCGAGCTGCAAGCGCGAGTACCTGGAGTGGTTCGCGGAGGCCAAGCGGCCGGAGACGCGGGAGAAGCGGATCGAGCAGGCGGTGGCGTGGATCGCGGAGGGGAAGCAGAGGAACTGGAAGTATCAGAACTGCTGAAAGGCAGTGGTCAGTGATCAGTAGTCAGTGATCAGGGCTGGGGTGTTTGGGGGCGAGCAGGACTTCGGTTTCGATGTGCTCGTAGAAGAGGCCGGTGGGATTGTGGCGGAGGAGGGCGGCGCGGGACCGTGACCCGGCGAGACGCATGCCTTCGGCGATCATCGCGGCATCCGGATCGAGGGCGAGGACTTCGCCGGCGGCGCGGGACAGGGGGGATGGCGAGGGTTCCCGGCCCGCATCCCAGATCGAGGGCGGTTGCGCCGTGGTGCAGGTGGAAGCGCTCGACGATGCAGTCGATGGCCGCCTGCGGATAGGGCGCGCGGAAGCGGTCGTAGTAGGGGGCCGTTCCGGCAAAGGGCGAAGGGTCCGTCTGCGGATCCATCTCTGGATTGGAGCACGACGGCCCATGTCTCCAATCCGGGCTTCGTGGGGAGTTTAGTTCCCAGGACCTGTGGGTTGAGGTCCGTGCTTCCCGGGTCCGAAGATTCGGACCCGGGGCACCCGCGGTGTCGGTGGATTGAGAAAAAGCAAAGGCAAGAACAACTGCGGGTTCTTCGACTCCCGCTTCGCTTTGCGAAGCGTCCGCTCAGAATGACATCGCAGTGGGGGAGTGGGCATCCCAAAAAAGCAAAGGCAAGAACAACTGCGGGTTCTTCGACTCCCGCTTCGCTTTGCGAAGCGTCCGCTCAGAATGACATCGCAGTGCGGAAGTGGGCATCCCAAAAAGCAAAGGCAAGAACAACTGCGGGTTCTTCGACTCCCGCTTCGCTTTGCGAAGCGTCCGCTCAGAATGACATCGCAGTGGGAGTGGGCATCCCAAAAAAGACAAAGGCAAGAACAACTGCGGGTTCTTCGGCTGCGTCGGCGCGAGCGCGCCGACTGCGCTCAGAATGACAGGGCTTTGGGCAGAATGACAGGCGCTATGGGGTGGGAAGAGGGAGGTTGGAGGCGTGGAGGTGGGCGATCTTCCAGCCGTCGGGGGTGTGGCGGAGGAGGAGGGAGCGGCGGCTGAGGGTGGAGCCCTGGGTGAGGTGGAAGGTGGCGAGGGCGAGGTTGGGGGCGAGGGTGTCGATGCGGAGGTTTTGGGGCTGGAGGTGCATGTAGGGGGGCTGGGTGCGGCCGCTCTCCTTCTGGATGCGGGCGAAGACGCCGAGCCAGGCTTTTTCGAAGGCGTCGGGTGTGGCTTTGGAGGCCTCGAGGCGCCGGAGGTTGGGGGCGGCGGGGTGGAACATGGTGGCGTCGGGGGCGAAGAAGGCGCGGAAGGCGGGCCAGTCGAGGTTGTCGAAGGCGGTGAGGAAGGCGGTCAGCGTCTGCTCGACGGAGGGGACGGGTTCTGCGTTTTGCGCGCGGCTGCGGCTGGAGAGCAGGAGCCCCGCGAGGGACTGCAGGATGGTGCGGCGATTGAGAAGATGGACTGGCAGAGAGAGCCTCGCAAATGCCTCGGATTCGATCTAATCTATGTTGAGCTTAATGACTCCTCACCTTCTGGTGTGACGTAGAAGCCTTCACCTGCCTTTACACAAAAACCCTTCTTGACATTCTGATTCAGAATATCGGCGGGGTTCCCGAGCCTCTGCTGCTGCGCCTCTGCTAAGGCCTTCACCACGGATGCAGTCTGAATATTTGTCTGCCCCTGGCGTTTCAACCAGACTGCAGTCGCGAGGAAGCGCTTGTTCTGACTTGTTCCCGCGCTTACTTCTTTGAGGAAGATCGCTAGAGGCACTGCGTCTACTGGCATTTCCGCAGTGGATCCGCCGTTGCCGTTCACCTTCGACGGTCGGCTTGACTGGATCCCCAGCTCTCTAATTTGAGAGATGAATACTTCAAGCTTTGCGTCGACCCATGTTTCGGTTCCTTCTGCACTAAACTTCATCGTCCCGATTTCAATGGCTAAACGTGCTTCGCCCATATCGCTCTTCCTTTCGGTTTATCCAGTGCGGTCACGGTGATGCAATTGAGTCAGCCGATCGAAGTCACTCCTTTAGCCGTGCAATATTGATCAGTTCCTCGATCGCTGTCCGCGCACCCGAGCGTATCCTCTCCAATTCCGGCCGAACGGCGTTGATTCGTCGATTGTGCGCTGACCGATCCCCGTGCTCTTTCATTTCTTTCAGCGCAGACTTCGCCTCGCGACCGAGATCAAGCCCGTTTTGGCCACATGCTCGATCAACTAACGCCCCCATCATTAGGTAATTTCCGTCAGAGTCTTTGATCTCACCCTGTCTCTTGAGCTTTTCGTAGGCTTCAATAATGAGAGTCTCGGCGATCCGCCTTAACAGCACAGCAGCAGCATCGTAAAATTTGTGGTCCCAACAGCCACACAATTGTATGGCTACCTTTTCGATGTAATTTCTCGTTCCCTTCCAGATTTCTTCGGGAATATATGCGTTCGAAAGATCAACAACAGGTGCTTCTCCCGCTCCATGTAAGAGTTTGCGGATCTGATCCGCGCGGCCTGCTTTTATCCGGTAACGCCCTTGAACTTTGATCACGTCCGGAGACCTATTCAGGTCTTTTTCCAATTGGGCCCGGTTCGGATTCCCGACTCGCATGTCGATCATCTTCTTGCTGATCGCATAGGTCGTCAGAGCCTGACCGCCAGTCTGCGATTCATTCCACAGAATCAAAACTGCCTTATCAGAGGCTGAAAGGCTGCCGTCGGACAGAATGCTTTGGAGGTCTGCGCCGGTCATGCTGACTCACTCCAATCAGTTCGATCCCCCCTCGAGGACCTGCGTTTAGTTGATCCAGGCTTCCACTTGCCCTCGGTACCGGAATCCAGAATTTCCTTTATGAATCTCTCCGCGAGTTGCTCTGCATGGAAATCGAGCGACAACTCGTCCCCATCCCGGACGATTCCTTTGTCCCGCGCGATGACGCTTCGTGTGTTTCCGTCATAGCAACGGTACTTCCGCAGAGCGGGTACGATTGCCATCTTCGAAGACGCTGAAACGCGGCCGGTCAGCTTTTTCGTCGCCCACAAGAACACGTGGACCAGACGAGTTGCCGCATCATTCGCGCTGCGAGCTTTGAAGTCTCGAACGGTAAGTTGAATGTCGCCCCCGCTCGACAGTTTGGCGATCCCAGGGATTTGACCGCTCTCTGTGATCTCTTCAACGTTAGCTAGTACGTCTCCCCCATCGGTCTTCAACACGCGTGAAGTCTGGCCAGCGTATTTCGCGGTCACCCAAGCGGCCACGCGAGTACGCGCAGCCTCATCCGTAAGCGCCTGCAAATTTTCTTCAATCGCTCGCATGCAATCTAGCTCGTCCACGGCAAAGCCTCCGCACAACACAATAGGAGCACGAGTAGCTTTTTATGTCAATGCTGTTTATGTACTGCTTATTTACTGATCATACAACATATTCATTTTGAACGATATGTGTACTTATCTATTCGATAGATTAGCCTACCATTTGCATTGCTGATTATGCTCCAGAGAGCGCTGCTGTTGGGGACGAGTACGCGGAGCCTGAAAACCGAAGGGCCACCCGTCACAACGCGTGAAATTACTGACATAATTGGCCGATATTCAAAGGCGGTTTTTGCCAAGACGCGACAAGCTGCGATAAAATTGGCTTGTATATTTGCATTTCATTACAATGCTCTATCCGTACATCATTTTTTAGTTTTATCCGTAACTGCCTAAATACTAGATAGTTATTCATATATTGAGTTTCTATTTTTGTATCGTATCTGCATATTCTTGAATGCTTCCGAGAACACTGCTGTGGTGGACGAGTACGCAAGGGTTGAAACCCGAGGCAGCGAGGCGGGGAGTCTACTCGAAAACACGAAGGGAACGCCCTTCGACGAGCCCCCTTCATCGCCCAGCCGAGTGCGACGCGCACTGGAACACAAAACCCCGGGACTGATCCCGGGGTTTTGATTTTGCTGCTGAGGATGAATTACTTCGTTTGGCTGGGTTAGTTGCGGTCGCGCATTTTGGCGAGGAGGCGGAGGATCTCGAGGTAGAGCCAGACGAGGGTGACGAGGATGCCGAAGGCGCCGTACCACTCCATATACTTGGGGGCGCCGTAGTTGACGCCCTGTTCGACGAAGTTGAAGTCGAGGACGAGGTTGAGGGCGGCGATGGCGACCACGATCACGCTGAAGACGATGCCGATGCCGCCGGAGCCGTTGACCGACGACAAGAACGGCACGTGGAAGAAGCCCAGGATCATCTGCAGGAAGTAAAAGAGCATGATGCCGCCGGTGGCGGCGACAACGCCGAGCTGGAACTTCTGGGTGACCTTGATGATGCGCGAGCTATAGGCCAGGAGCAGGGCCAGGAGCGTGCCGAAGGTGAGGGCGACGGCCTGGATGGCGATGCCGGGGTAGCGCATGTCGAAGACGGCGGAGAGACCGCCGAGGACCAGGCCTTCGAGGAGGGCGTAGATGGGGGCGGTGACGGGGGCCCACTCCTTCTTGAAGGTGGTGACCAGGGCCATGATGAGTCCGCCGAAGAGGCCGATGCCGAGCAGGGGCGCGACCTGCGCGATGTCGCGGGACTCGAGGAAGCGGTACCAGGTCCAGGCCGCGGTGGCGAAGGCGCAGATGAGCAGGATGCCGGTCTTGTTGACGGTTCCGCTGAGGGTCATGCGGGAGGCGACGTCGATGGGTCCGTACCCGTATCGGCCGCCGCCGCCGACGCCGCGGAAGGTGTTTTCGCCCAGGGCAGGATTTGAGGTCTTCATGAGAGGCATGGGTGTCTCCGTTGCTACTAGTTTATTAGACGTGGGCGGCCGCGGCCGGATTCAGGGGAGGCAGTGGATAGTGAACAGTGGTCAGTGGTCAGTGATCAGTTCAGAGAACAGAGATCAGAGATCAGGGAACAGACATCAGGGAACAGGGATCAGGTGAGTGGGATTTTCTGAACACTGACAACTGAAATCTGACAACTGCTTCTGAACACTGATCACTGATCACTGTTCACTGCTTTTTGAGCCCCAGCGCCTCCACCACGGCGGGGTCGGGCTGGGCGGGCTGGCCGTCCTGCTTGGTGACGACGCCGAAGCCGCCGCGGTAGTCCCACATGGTCCAGCCGATGCCGTCGGCTTCGAGGGCAGTGCGGACGTCGTGGATCCAGTTCATGCGGGAGGCGGGGTCGGTGACGCGGCGGTAGGCGCCGAACTCGTTGCAGAGGAGGGGGACGCCGTGGGATTTGGCCCAGTCGGCGGCGGCGTCCATTTGGAGCTTGATGCGGTGGGCGTCCCAGTGATCGAGCCAGTAGTGCTGGAAGTCGTAGCGGTCGCGGGGGTCGGGGACCTGCTTGAGGGCGTCGTCCATGGAGCTTTCGGTGGCGGGGTAAGGGATGTTGTGGGTGTAGATCCACCAGGGCTGGCCCCAGCCGGCGCCCTGGTGGGTGAACTCGTGCGGCTCGTAGAAGTGGAAGTTGTAGATGACGTTGCCGTCGGGGAGAGGGTTCTGGGTGAGCAGGTCGGCGATGGAGGAGTAGTTGGGGCCGGCGGCGATGAGGGTGTTCTGGGGGGCGGACTGGCGGATGGCCTCGGCGGCGCGGGCCTGGATACCGGCCCAGCGGTAGGGGTCGGAGACCTCGGGCTCGTTCATGATCTCGAAGAAGACGAGGTTGGGATCGCGGCTGGCGTAGTGGGCGGCGAGGCGGCGCCAGAGCATGGTGAAGCGCTCGACGTCGGCGTTGTTGCCGCGGACCCTGGCTTTGTAGTCGGATTCGGGGTGGATGTCGATTTGGACGGCGAGTTGGTGGCTGAGCATGGTGTCGACGGCGTGGTCGAGGCGGGCGGTGAAGTCGGCGTTGAGGCCGTCGTTGTTGTGCGGCTCGCGCTCGAGGGGGGCGGGGTCGATGGAGAGGCGGACGCTGTCGAAGCCGAGGCGGGCGATGAGGGCGATGTCGGCGTCGTCGGTGTAGCGGCTGGTGAAGGTGGCGGAGTAGTCGGAGGCGTGCTGGGCGAACCACTCGGAGGCGTTGATGCCGTGGCGGAGGTGCTGGGCGCGGGCGAAGGCGGTTTTGAGTTCGGCGGCGCGGTCCTGGGCGGGTCCGGGGAGAGAGAGGGATACGACGGCGAGGAACAAGGCAAGGAGGCGCGCGGCACGCATCAGGGAGGGGCTCCGGGGGTGAGGTGGAACAACCGTCCACTGTACTACGGCGGGGAGAGGGAACAGTGGTCAGTGGTCAGTGATCAGTGGATGTGGGAGCGGGGAAGGAGAGAGGTGAACGGGTGAAGGAGTGAAAGGTGAAGAGGTGAAAAAGTGAAGGCCCGGAGCGGGTCCGGGCCTGGGGGGGGTTACCGGCCGGAGCTGGCCATGGAGGAGCCGCCGACTTCGGCGACCTCCTGGTAGCTGGTGCGGAGGTACTTGTGGGGATTGACGGGGACCATGTGGAGGCGCACCTCGTAGTGGAGGTGGGGGCCGGTGGAGCGGCCGGATTCGCCCACGTAGCCGATGACCTGGCCGCGGGTGACGTGGTCGCCGGCGACGACGGACATGGAGGAGAGGTGGCCGTAGACGGTGGAGACGTTGTGGCCGTGGTCGATGACGATCTCGCGGCCGTAGCCGGTGCCGAATCCCGCGCGCGAGACGTCGCCGTCGGCGGCGGCGCGGACGGGAGACCCGTAGGGGGCGGCGATATCGATGCCGGCGTGGAAGGCGCCTTCGCCGTTGATGGGATCCTGGCGCTCGCCGAAGCTGGAGGTCACTCGGCCCTCAATGGGCCAGAGGGACGGCGCGTCGGCGAGGGTGGTCCAATCGCCCGCGAAGCCGGCGGTCAACCCGCCTTCGAGGGCGCGGGCGATGCGGCCGGACATGGCCTGATTGCGAAGGGAGTAGAACTCGTTGAGGGCGGCCTCGGCGTTCTGGGGATTGCCGTCGTCGGTGAGGGCGAGGGCATCGGGAGCCTGGGCGACGACCTGCTTGGCGGTGCGGGCGGCGAGGAGCTTGCTCTGCCTCAGGCCGTAGAGCGCGGTGACCTCATTGGCGAGCGCGCCGAGGGAGGCGACCTGGACGTCGCGGTCGTGCGCGATCTGGGCCATCTGGGTGTAGTTTTTGCGGAGGGTTTCGCGCTCCTGCCGGACCTGGTTGAAGTTTTCCGTTTTGAGCAACATCCGGGTATAGGACCCGGCCAGGCCGACGATGGTGAAGGCACCGATGAGGGCGGCAGCAACGAATCCGTAGGCGTAGTGCAGGGGGAGGGGGATTTTGCGAACCCGCCCATCTTCGTCCCTTGCAACAAAAAGAATGTAATAGCGTTTGCGGTTCATTCTGGATTCTCTCAGTGTCGCAAATTCGCCGTAGCTTTTTGGACAACAGCAGGGCTAAGGGCCTATCGGCCGTCGATTTTGTTTTGGGGTCAGCAAAAACCCCTGCAGTAAAGGATCGTTGACACAGGCTATCAATGCTGATTGCGCCAGGTCAATCAAAATGGGCCCAACTCCTTCATTTTTAACGAACATAAAGCGAAGAGCCGGGGGTAACAGGGCGGTTTTCCGCTGTCCGTTCGCCTATTCTCAAGGCAGGTTAGATGATGCAAAGGCGCAAAACATCTGCCCGGCGGGAAGGAGAAGTGGAGCTTCTTCGCCGGATCCGGGACCGTGCGGCGGCGGGTGGCCGCGGCGGCCTACGGCTGGGCATTGGAGACGACTGCGCGCTGCTGCGGACGCGGCCGGACGAAGAGATCGCGGTGACGACGGACCTGAGCCTGGAGGGGAGGCATTTCCGGCTGGGCTGGCACGCGCCGGAGTCGATTGGGCACCGCACGCTGGCGCGCGGGCTGAGCGACCTGGCGGCGATGGGGGCGCGGCCGCTGGGTGCGTTTCTCTCGCTGGGAGTGCCGGCGGAGCTGACGTCTGCGGCGCGGGGCAGATCGTGGATCGACAGGTTCTATGACGGGCTGCTGGCGCTGGCGCGCGCTCACAATACGCCGCTGGCGGGGGGCGACCTGGCGGAGAGCCCGGTGGTGGTGGCGGATATCGTGCTGGTGGGCGCGGTACCGGCCGGCGGAGCGCTGCTGCGCTCGGGAGCGCGGCCGGGCGACATCTTATATGTCACGGGAGAGCTGGGCGGGGCGGCGGCGGGCCTTGCGACCCTGGCGAAGCTGGCGGCGAGGAGAGTGGAGGCCGGGGCAGACCGGCCCATCCGGGTTCCGCGCCGGCTGGAGGGCATGGTGGCGCGGCATCTTTACCCGGAGCCGCGGATCGCACAGGGGTTGTGGCTGCAGCGGCGGGGGATTGCCTCGGCGGCGATGGATCTGAGCGACGGGCTTTCGAGCGACCTGGCGCGGATGTGCGAGGAGTCGGGGGTATCGGCCGAGGTGGAGGCGGGCGCGATTCCAGTGGCGGCGGGGGCGACGCTGGAGGAGGCGCTGCACGGCGGGGAAGACTACGAGCTGCTGTTTGCGGCGCGTCCGGCGGCGCGGGTGCCGCGGAGGATCGGGGGCGTGGCGATTGCGCGGATCGGGCACATTGCGCGGGTGCGGCCGCGATCGCCGCAGGTGGCGCTGCGGGGGCCGGAGGGCTTGAGGGCCCTGAAGCCGGGCGGCTGGGAGCACTTCGCGAAATAAGTGGGCATGGGGGCGTAACCGCAGCGGGTTTGGGGTGGTCGAAACGGCAGCAGGGAGCGGGTCGTCAGTCGAATCCTATCCGTGCTACAGTCGATGCCACTGAGACTCGGGCCAAAAGAGAGCCGCCGAGCCGTACCGCCTTTACTTGCTCCATTCGCCACGATTTCCTCGAGGAGGCGATCCCATGAAACTCCGTATATATCCAGCGACGGCAGGCGTTTCGCTGCTGTTGCTTGCCGGCCTGCTTAGCGCACAGAACACCGCTACGACTTCCGCATCGAAGGTGCGGATTGTGCGGCTTAGCGAGGTGAAGGGAGCGGTGCTCCTGGACCGAAGCGCGGGCCGAGGGCTGGAACCCGCGATTACCAACCTGCCGATCGTGGAGCAGAACCGCCTGGAGACGGCGACGGGCGTGGCCGAGGTGGAGTTCGAAGACAACAGCAGCCTGCGGGTGGCTCCCGATTCGGCCGTGGAGTTTCCGGAGCTGTCGCGGACGGCGGCCGGAACCACGGTGTCGTCGGTTCACCTGATCAAGGGCATGGCGTACCTGACGCTGGTGAAGTCGAAGGGAAACGAGTTCCACCTGCTGTTTGGCGAGCACCAGGTGGCGGTGCCGCCGGGCACGCACCTGCGGCTGGATGTGAACAACAATGATGCACGTCTGGCGGTGCTGGACGGGGCGGTGACGATCGATACCCCGCACGGTCCGATGGAGGTCACGAAGAAGAAGACGGCCACGCTGCTGCTGTCGGGCGACATCGATCCGACGGTGGCGAAGAATGTTGCGGAGAACGAATTCGACACGTGGGACAAGCAGTCGACCGATTATCACGCGCGCGCCGCGACCATGAGCGCCTTTGGGAATTCGCCCTATGCGTATGGGATGAGCGACATGATGTACTACGGGGCGTTCAGCGATGTGGGCGGATGCGGGTCGATGTGGCGTCCGTACTTCACGAGCGCGTCGTGGGAGCCGTATTCGGCGGGCGCATGGGCGTACTACGCGGGGTCGGGGTATAGCTGGGTCTCTCCGTATCCTTGGGGCTGGACACCGTACCACTACGGATCGTGGAACTACTGCCCGGGCGCGGGCTGGGGATGGCAGCCGGGCGGGACGTGGAATGGGCTGAACAACGGGACGATGATCGCGATGAACCCGGCGGGCGGGTCGGGCAGGGGGACGATGCCGGTGATACCGCCGCATCCACCCAAGCCGGGGAGTCCGTCGCTAGTGCCGGTGATTTCGAAGCCGCTGGTGCGGTCGGAGATGGGCTCGTCGAACTCGTTCGTGTTCCGCAAGGACTCGGCGGGGTTTGGGGTGCCGCGCGGCGAGCTGGGCCAGCTCAATAAGTTCTCAGCGCATGCCGCGACGCGCGGATCGGTGAGCACGCCGGTGTACATGAGCATGGGTCCCGGGAGCGGCGTGGAGGCGCGGGGAGGCGCGAGCGCTGCCCTGGGCGCGGGAGCGATGCGCCGGGGATCGCCGCCGCCAGCCAGGTCTTCCTATGACAATGAACCGTACTCTGCGGGAGGAGGTTCGTATTCCGCACCCGCGGCGCGGCCTGGGTCGTCGAGTTCTTCGAGTTCGGGTTCGGGGACGCGTTCGGCTCCCGCCCCGACCGGTGGTGGACGCGGACCGCGATAGAGCGCGAAGCGCAGCTGTTCTTCAAGGCCTCGCCGATGGCGAGGCCTTGTTGTTTGCGCGAACGAAGGGCTTCGCCGGGACTCTATGATGAACTGCGTACGTGCGAGCGAGGACTAGCCGATTGACGAATGTGTTTTGGATCAATGGGGACCGGGCGCCGCACCTGGCGATTGTGATGCGGCCGCCGGGAGAGGACCGGCTTCCGGACGCGATGCGGCGCATGCGCGCCAATGGGATCGAGACGGTGATCTCGATGCTGCCCCCGCATGAGGCGGAGTGGCTGGGGCTGGCGTCCGAGCAGAGCGCTGCGGAGCGCGTGGGGATGGGGTATCTGAACTTTCCCATCGTGGATACGCAGGTTCCGGAGAATCTAGGCGCGTTCCGTGCATTTGTGGCCGATGTGGCGCGGCGGCTCGGCGAGGGAGAGCATATCGGGGTGCACTGCCGGGGATGTATCGGGCGGGCGACGATTCTGGCGGCGTGCACGCTCGTGCACCTGGGCTGGGGTGCTGAGGATGCGCTGGAGGCGATCGAGAACGCGCGCGGCGAAGAGGTCCCCGACACGCCGGAGCAGGCGGAGTGGATCAGGAACTTCAAGCCATGAGCGGGAGGCGGGCCGAGGTTCGGGAGCCGTTTGCGCACGCGTGGCGCGCGGAGATTCTAAAGGCGCGGCCCCTGATTCTTCCGCCACGGCATTTCACCTATCCGCGAGAGGCGGAGGAGGTGGAACGCGGAGCACTGGAGGTGCTGGTCACGCCTGAGGGATCGCAGCCATTTCTGGCCACGTGCGCGGTGGGCTTCGCCGATCCCATTGTTCCAACGGGCGTGTGGTCCGCGCCCAATCCGCGGGAGCTCTGTGCCGTATCCGGGGGCTACGCGTATGTGATCGACACGACTGATCCGGAGCGTTTCGCGATGATCGCGTACCGGCCGGTGCTGGAGGTGCGTCCGGTTGAGGCGGAGGGACTGCTGCTCTTTATCGGGCATCGCAGTATTGTGGCGTGGGGACAGGCGGGGCGGGCGTGGGAGTCGCCAAAGCTCTCCGATGAGGGGCTGACGATCGCGGCAATTGAGGGAGGCGTGCTGCACGGGATGGGCTGGGAGATGCGGACGGACAAGGAGACGGCGTTCGCGATCGATCTGGGGACGGGGGAAGCTATTGGCTCTTAGCTTTCCACGGCGCTGGGAGCGGGGGCTTTCAAGATGCCTTCGTAAGCGGCATAGACGCCGTCGAAGACAGCGTCCCAACTCATGGTGAGAGCGTAGGCGCGGGCGGCGAGGCGCATGGCCTGGTGCTTGGCGGGATCGCGCAGAACCTCGGCGACGGCGGCAGAGAACTCCTCGTCGGGGACGATGCGGCCGGTTTCGCCCTCGCGCACGATGGTGGGTGGACCACCGTCGGGGGTGACGATGGCAGGCACACCGCTGGCGAGCGCCTCGAGGACGACGTTGCCGAAGGTGTCGGTGTGCGAGGGGAAGACGAAGAGGTCCATGTTGGCGTAGGCCTGGGAGAGCGGCTTGCCCTTCAGTACGCCGGTGAACTCGGCGCGCGGCAGGCGCTCGCGGAGCCAGGATTCTTCGGCGCCGTGGCCAACGATCATGAAGCGGAAGTCGTGGAGGCCCATCTGTTCGAGCTCCTGCTGGATGGTGGCGAGCAGGGCCACATTCTTCTCGACGGAGAGGCGGCCGACGAAGCCCAGGACGAAGGTGCGGTCCGCGGGAGTGCGGGTGCGCAGAGAGGGATGGAAGAGGCCGGCGTCGACGCCGCGCGGCATAAGGTAGCAGGGCCGGCCGGTGGTGCGCTCGAGCAGCGAGCAGAGCGCGGGGTTGGGGGCGAACAGCACGCGCGCGATGGAGTAGAAGCGCGCGGCGAAGGCCATGGCCACGTCTTCAATCTTCTGACCGGTAACGTCGGCTTTGGGCTTGGGCAGGTGGCGCAGGAGCCACTCGGAACGGCGCGCCGCGTATTCGTGCACGTTGGTGTGCCAGCTGGCGGCAAGGGGCAGGTGAAGGGCGGCGGCCAGACCGGCGGCGAGCATGCCGACTTCGCTGGGTCCGGTCATGTGGACGATATCGGGCTGGAACCGGACGAGCACGTCTTCGATGAGGGGCACGTGGCGAAAGAAGGCGGGATCGAAACGAAGGTCCTTCTCGAGCGCGAAGGAGAGGAAGCCGCGGGGCAGCTCAAGGGTCCAGACGTTGCCGTCTTCCTGCAGGTGCGGCTCGCGGTCGCCGGCACGCACGCAGAGGAAGGGCAGGTTGCGGCGGCGGGCGAATGCCTCGAAGTGGCGGCTGGTATGCGCGACCCCGTTGACCTCGTGGAAGGAGTCAGGGAAGTAGGCAACGCGCGGTGGAGGGGCTGTGGTGATGGTCAACGTCTCAGAATCCGGTTCTGGCATGGATCGAATGTTGGCGGACGGCGGCGCTGCGGGGCGCCGCCTACTTCAAGTGTAGTCAATGTCGAAACCGGTGAGCGGGAAACGATCAGCCTTCGTGTTCACCCAGGGCCAGGCGCAGCTGGTGCGATTCGCTCCAGGCCATGCGCAGCCCGCTGGAGACCGGGCCGCTGCCCATGAGCAGGACCAGAGCGATTCCCCAGCGCATGACGCCGGGTGCGCTGCCGTCGGGCCAGAGCTCGCTGAGGGGGCGCACGACGCCGTTGGCATCGGGATGGTAGACACGCTCGTCCCAGGTGCGGGAGCCGATGGGGAAATCGGGGTAGTGGCGGATGGCGTCGATGGTGGAGCGAAGGATGCGGTGCTTCCAGGGCTCGGCGTACTGCGGCATGAAGAGGATGTTGCTCTTCTTTTCGCGGCGGATCTCGTGCACGAACTCAGTGAAGCTGGAAGCGTTGGTGAGGTTGACGTTAGCGTTGGCCTCGACGCCGTGACGGTCGCCTCCGGAGATGAGCAGCATGTTCCATTTTTCGGCCAGGCGGCAGACGGCGCGGTTTTCATCCCAGTGGCGCAGGCCGTTGAGTTCGAGGGCGTGGAGGAAGTTGCCGTTCTTGAGCAGGAACTCGTTGACCAGGAACTGGTGTTTTTCCTTGCCCACGAGGAAGAGGTCCCACATGGGGTGATTGAAGACGACCAGCACATTGGGCTCGTCGTTGAGAGCGGCCAGGATCTCGGTGAGGCGCTGGTCGCTGGGATTTTCGGTGTAGTTTTCCAGGGTCTGCATCCACTCCGCGGCACGGGCGCTGGGCAGATTGTGGATGCCGAGGTGGAAGTCCTGCACGCCGCCGTAGGGGGCGCTCCACTCGACCGAGACGGGAATCTGGCGGGCGCTGGGCACGGTGCGCAGCAGCATGGGCGCCTTGATGTTGTCGTGGTCGGAAAGGGAGACCATGGAGGCGATGCCCAGATCCTCAATCTGCTTGCTCTCGAGGTCGAAGGCGAGCTTGGGAGTCATGGGCGGGGTCCAGTAGCTGGCGGAGTAGTTGACGCGCACGCCGTGATTGCTCTCGGACCGGTTTTCAAGACGTGAGAGGAAGGGGCGAATCAGGGGGTACTGATTGCCGAGATTGGCCAGAAAGTCGAGCGTCTCCTGAGACTGATTGGTATGACTGTGCAGGGAGACTCCGGCACGATATCCCCGCGAGGCGCGCTGATCGCGCCACAGGTACGAGACCGTTGAGTTGGGCATGTCGCTCCTCATTCCCGCTTTCTGATTTGGGGTTACTTACAGATCAGTTTGCCCGGAGGTGCGTCAAAGACCGGTTAATGCCCGACGAATAAGGGTTCAATTGCGGCAGGAACCAAGAAAATCACGGAAGATTCACGGAATCTTCCAAAAAGCCGCTCAACCCGGGTGCTTGCTGTGAACCGCAACTCAACTTTCGGAGTGGAACTGAACTAAGTACACTCGTTGAGGCCGTTTGGAGTCAAGTGGTGAACGCGGGAAGAAGAGTGCTGGCGATCAATCCGGGCTCGACCTCGACCAAGGTGGGCATGTATGCCCAGGGGGACGGGGCAGGCGCCGCCGTAGTTTGTGCGTGGACGCGCTGTTTGCAGCATGCCGATGCCGAACTGGAGCGATTTCGCGGGCAGCCGGCGATGGCGCAGGCGGAGTTTCGGGCAGAGGCGATCCGGAGAGCGCTCGAGGAGGCGGAGATCGAGGGTGCGGGTTTTGCGGGAGTCGGCGGGCGGGGTGGACTGCTGCCTCCACTGGAGTGCGGCACCTGGCTGGTGAATGAGGCCATGATCGAGGAGTTGCGGCTGGCGCGTCGCGGGGATCATGCCTGCAACCTGGGCGCGGTGCTGGCGCTGCGGTTTGCGCGGACAGCGGGTGTGGGTGCCTACGTGGTGGATCCGGTGACGGTGGACGAGTGGCAGGCGTGCGCGCGGATCTCGGGGTCGCCGCTGATGGAGCGTTCTGCGATCGGGCATGCCCTGAATATCAAGGCGGTGGCGCGGCGGTTTGCGCGGGAGCGGGCGCAGAGGTACGAGGAGTTGCGGCTCATCGTGGTACACCTGGGAAGCGGAATCACGGTCTCTGCGCATCGCGAGGGGAGGATGATCGACCAGAACACGCCGGAGGAGGGACCGTTCGGGCCGGATCGCAGCGGGTGGCTGCCGGTGCGGCAGTTGATTCAGCGCTGTTTCTCCGGGGAGTTCACCGAGCGCCAGCTCGACCGCATGGTGTTTGGCGAAGGCGGGCTATTCGCGTACCTGGGAACGCGCGACCTGCGCGCGGTGGAGAGAAGGGTGGATGCGGGCGACGCACGGGCCGCGCTGGTGTATGACGCGATGGCCTATCAGATTGGGAAAGAGATGGGCGCCATGGCGGCGGTGCTGGAGGGGCGCGTGGATGCAATCGTGCTCACCGGCGGCATGGCGCACTCCGAGCGGCTGGTGGAGCAGCTGCGGCGATACGCGGAATGGATTGCGCCGGTGGCGGTGTATCCCGGAGAAGACGAGCTGCAGGCGCTGGCCGAGGGCGTGTTGCGCGTGGTGGGCGGCGAGGAGCAGGCGAAGGTATTTCGCAGGCCGGAGGAGGCCGGGGGAGGCGGACGAGAGCGGCTGGTGGTGCAGGGGCTGGAGTAGCTAGACCTTCTCGAGGTTGGCGAACTTCTCCATCAGCTTCTTCATGCCGTGGCGCGTGAACATGACGGTGAGCTTGGCGTCTTCGCCCTCGCCCTCGCGCATGAGCACGGTGCCCTCGCCATATTTGCTGTGGCGGACGCGTTCGCCCTTTTTGAGGCTGGTGACGCCGTGCGCTTGAGGGATGTCCATCTTGGGGCGTGCGAAGGCGCCGGGCTTCCCTGCTCCGGGGCGGCCGCCGAAGAACCGGGCGATGTTGTCGAGGGAATTATTGTCGCCGCCACGCTGCCCTGATTTCGCTGCAGCCTGGCTGTAGGTCAGGCGAGGCGCCTCCTGGCTCTCGTTCTCGTAATCGTAGTGGCGATCGGCATATTCTCCGGAGGCGGCGCGGCGCTGGCCGTAGCTGTAAGCCTCGGTGGACCATGCGGGACCGCGGCCGCCCAGGCTCTCCATCAGCGGCGGAGGCACCTCCTGGAGAAAGCGGGAGGGGACGCTCATCTCCGGCGCGGCGTTGCCGTAGCGGCGGCGGTAGCGGGCGCGCGTGAGGATGAGAGTGTTCATGGCGCGGGTCATGCCCACGTAGCAGAGGCGCCGCTCTTCTTCGAGCTCGTCAGGGTTGTTGAGGGTGCGCGAGTGCGGGAAGAGGCCTTCTTCCATGCCGGCAAGGAAGACGAGAGGAAACTCGAGGCCCTTGGCAGCATGCAGCGTCATGAGAGTGACGCGCGCCTCGGGATCGTACTGGTCGGCGTCGGAAGCGAGGGCCGCATGATCGAGGAAGTCGGCGAGGGTCTCGCCGCGCACCTCGGCGTCATGGGCGGCATTGGCGAGTTCCTTCAGGTTTTCAATGCGGCTAATAGCCTCCGGTGACCCTTCTGCTTCGAGGGCGCGGATGTAGCCGGTGCGGTCAATGAGGAAGCGAATCAGTTCGGGGAGGGTGGCGGCATCGCCGGGCGCGCGGAAGCCTTCGACGCGCTCGCCGGAGTCATTGCCGCCCTCGTTCGAGCCGGGTGTCTTCATCTCCGCGGCGCGCGGGGTCCACCCCCTGGATGCTGTCCCTTCTTCTTTCTTCGGCGGCTGCCCGGCCTTGGGGATGTTCAGGAACGGCCGTTTTGGTTCGGGAGCGAAGGGAGAGAAGCTGGCCAGGTCGAGCAGCGGCAGTTGATTCTCATTGCCGCCGAAGTTGAAGTCGGTGGCTTCGGCATCGGCAAGCGCCGCTTCGGCTTCGTTGGAGGCGGCGCCAAAGTCAAAGCCGGTGTCGGCGTCTTCATCCTCAGCACTGGAGACGTCAGCAGAGAGCTTGCCGGCGAAATCCGGATCCAGCATGGCCTGGGCGTCGGTGATGAGGGTGCGGAACGAGTCGAGCGCCATCTGCGCGCGGGTAGGGATGAGCTTGTTCTCGATGGCTGAGCGCATCACATCCCAGGTGGAGCGGCCGGTCTCGAGGGCCATGCGTTCGAGGGTGGAGAGCGTCTGGGCGCCGATGCCGCGGGCGGGCGTGTTGATGACGCGCTGCAGCGCCATGGAGTCATGCGGATTGCGGACGAGGCGCAGGTAACTGAGCATGTCTTTGATTTCGGCGCGCTCGTAGAAGCTGAAGCCGCCTACCATGGTGTAGCGGATGTTGTAGCGGCGCAGCGCCTCTTCCACGAGGCGCGACTGCGAGTTGGTGCGGTACAGCACGGCGCAGCGGCCCTGCTCGCCCTCCTCGTTGTTCTCGCGGAAGAACTTCTGGATCCGATCGGCGATAAACAGCGCCTCATTTTCGCCGTCGGGCGCCTCATAGTAGCCGATGAGGGAGCCGCCCTGGCGGTCGGTCCACAGCTTCTTGCCCTTGCGGCGCAGGTTATTGGCGACGACGGCCCCGGCGGCTTCGAGGATGTTTTGCGTGGAGCGATAGTTCTGCTCGAGGCGAACGATCTTGGCGTTGGGGAAGTCTTTCTCGAACTCGAGAATGTTGCGGATGTCGGCGCCGCGCCAGGAGTAGATGCTCTGGTCTTCGTCGCCCACGGCACAGACGTTTTTGTCTTCGCCGGCCAGCATCTTCATCAGCTCATATTGCGGCCGGTTGGTGTCCTGGTACTCGTCGACCAACAGGTAGCGATACTTGCGCTGATAACGCTCGCGGGTTTCGTGGGAGACCTTGAGGAGGCGCACGGCTTCGAGCAGAAGATCGTCGAAGTCGAGGGCGTTGTTCTTCTTCAGCTCGGCCTTGTAGCTCTGGTAGATGTGCGCGATGCGCTCACTGTTGGGATCACTGGAGCCGAGGTAGTACTCCTGCGGATCGACCATGTGATTCTTGGCCCAGGAGATGCGGCCCAGCACGGTGCGCGGGGTGAGCTGCTTGGTGTCGAGCCCCATGCGCCGCATGACGGCTTTCACGATGGAGGACTGGTCGTTTTCGTCGTAGATGGCAAAGCTGCGAGTGAGGCCTTCGCCATTGACCTTGAGCGCCTCGATGTCGCGGCGCAGCATGCGCACGCAGAGCGAGTGGAAGGTGGAGATGAGGGGCTTGGCGAGCGAGGTATGCCCCAGCAGGCGATCGACGCGCTCGCCCATCTCCGCGGCTGCTTTGTTGGTAAAGGTCACGGCCAGGATCGAGTCTGGCGCCACGCCCTTTTCGCGGATGAGCCAGGCGATGCGCGCGGTGATGACGCGTGTTTTGCCGGAGCCGGCCCCGGCAAGGATGAGCAGGGGTCCGTCCGTGGCTTCGACAGCAGCGCGTTGTTCAGGATTCAGATTGGCGATAAGTGACGACAAAACGTGGAGTCCCGGCGGGAAAAGATTCCTGGTTCCATTTTACCGTTCCCGCGGAAAACGTTCGCAGCACACGGAATGGGGGCGGGGCGCTGTGCCACAATGCTCGAAAAGGCTCGACAATAGGCTATGCTTGATCTCGTCCGCGGCTTCCTTCTCCTGGTGGGCATCTTTCTTCTGGGGACGTTTCTGCACGAACGCGGCGTGCCCATTCCCGGCAGCGTTCTGGGTCTGCTGCTGCTGTATGGCGCGCTTCTGAGCGGGATGGTGAAGCTCTCCTGGGTGGAGAAGGCGGCCGGCCTTCTGCTGCGCCACATGGTGCTGTTGTTTGTGCCGGTGACGGTTGGATTGATCGATGTGGGCGGCGTGGTATCGCGCAGCGCGATCGCTATCGCGGCCAGTCTGCTGGTGAGCTTTCTCGCCGTGCTGCTGACAACCGGCATGCTGGGACAAAGGCTCCTTGCGCGGAAAGCCTCTGCGGAGCATCTATCGTGAGGCCGATGCTGCAACATCCCGTGTTCAGCATCGCGCTGACCTTTGTGTTTTACGCCGCTGCGCAGATGCTGCACCGCCGCTGGCGAGCGCTGCCGCCCATCGTGCTGGCGTGCGTGCCGATCATCGTATTTCTGCTGCTGCTGCACGAACCGTACCGCAACTATAACCGCGGGGGCAGCGTGCTGACCTGGTGCCTGGGTCCGGCCACTGTGGCGCTGGCTGTTCCGATGTACCGCAACAGCATGCCGTTGCGCAGCTCTCTGCCGCGGCTGGCCATGGTGGTATTGGCCGGCGCGCTGGTGGGCATGGTGACTGCGGGGGGCACGGCGTGGCTACTGGGCGCGCCGCGGGATGTGGTGATGTCGGCTGTGCCCAAATCCGTAACTACGCCGATTGCCATCGAAGTGAGCCGGCAGCTGAACGGCATTCCGCAGATCACTATTGCGATGGTGATCGGCGCCGGGGTGCTGGGCTCCAGTGTGGGAAGATCTCTGCTCAAGGTCGCGGGAGTCCGTGATGACCGGGCGATCGGCGCTGCCATGGGAACGTCCGCGCATGGCATCGGAACCGCAAGCCTGGTGCGCCACTCCGAGATGCAGACCACGGTTTCTTCGTGGGCGATGGCGGCGGCGGGAGTGTTCACGTCGCTGCTGGGCACGCTGCTTGCGTGGATCATGCGGTAGTGAGACGGCGCCACAACCGGATATCCTGAAGAAGAGATGACACCCGCACGTTCCATCCACCGTGTCGCCGTCTACTGCGGATCCGCTGACGGCATCGATCCCGCGTACCGCACTGAGGCTGCGGCACTGGGCAGCGCGGTTGCGCGCGCGGGGCTGGGCCTGGTGTACGGCGGGGCCAACGTGGGCCTGATGGGTGCGGTGGCCGACGCGGCTCTGGCTGCGGGCGGCGAGGTGATCGGCGTTCTGCCGGAGGTCTTGTCAGGGCGCGAGATTGCGCATACCGGGCTGACGCGCCTGGAAACCGTGGCGACGATGCACGAACGCAAGGCGCGCATGGTGCACCTGGCGGATGCCTTTCTGATTTTGCCGGGCGGTTACGGAACACTGGATGAGCTGCTGGAGATCGTGACGTGGTCGCAGCTGCGGCTGCACGCCAAGCCCTGCATTCTGATCAACACGCTGGGGTACTGGGATGGGTTGCTGCAGTTTCTTGATTCGGCTGTGGCCGCAGGCTTTTTGAAGGCGGAGAACCGTGCGTTGCTGTTGGTAGCGTCGAATGCGCCGGCGGCTATCGAGCTTCTCGCGGCCGGCTAGCGCAGTCGCGGCATACGACATTCTTACGTGGAGCTGTTCGATGGCCAAGCAATTTGAACGCATGGATGCAACACATCGCGAGTTCATTACCCGGCAGAAGATCTTCTTCAACGCGTCGGCAGCCGCGGAGGGCCACGTGAATCTCTCCCCGCGGGACGGCAAATCGCTGCGGGTCCTCGACGACGAGACGGTGCTCTATCTCGACCTGACGGGGAGCGGGAACGAGACCGCCGCGCATCTGCGGGCGAACGGCCGTTTGACGCTGATGTTCTGCGCCTTCGAGGGCGCGCCCATGATCCTGCGGCTCTATGGCACGGGCCGCGTGGTGCGCCGCGGCTGCGAAGAGTATGCGGAACTTCTGGCGCGGCACTACGAGGGCGCGGAGCCGCTCGGCGCGCGGCAGATGGTGGTGCTGACCGTGCAGCTGGTGCAGACGTCGTGCGGATACAACGTGCCGAAGTTCGAGTATGGCGGAGAGCGCGACACGCTGCTGCGCTGGGCGGAGAAGAAGGGGCCGGAGGGACTGGAGGCCTACTGGCGGGAGAAGAATCAGCGCAGCCTTGACGGATTTCCGACCGGACTGCTCGAAGAGGGCCGGCCCTAATTCGGCGCGCCCGCGGTCTCTCCGCGTTCAAAGCGGCACTCGGTGCACTGGCAGTGGCGGCGCAGGAAGTCCCAGGAGTAGATGCCGGCGGTGTGGCCATCGAGCCAGTTGAACTGCAGCGCATAGCGTCCCACGGCCTGCGCGCTGGCGGGCTTGGCGGGCGCCGTGTACATGGGGAGGAGTTCCGCGACGCGTGGCTTGGGCTGGCCGGGCTTGCGGCCCTGCTGACTGCGTTCGTCGTTGCAGGTGGCGCAGGGGCAGGCGTTGCGCAGCCAGGCGAAGCTCCAGGCGCTGCGATGGCCGTCCGACCAGTCGATCTCCAGTCCCTTGCCTTCGGTGAGGAGAACGCGCACCTTTTCTGGAGTGATGGCGATACGCGGCAGAGGCCTTTGCGCCTCTTCGTCGCGCGCTCTCTCTTCCTCAGACTGGATGCGGATTCCCTCGTGGCTCATGTATCTATTTTATCGCGCGGCCGTTTTTCCTGCTGGAGAGCGGAGCAAGACGAAGGGCCGCTTCAACGCGTCTTCCAGAAGAACCAGGCGGCCATGCCAAAGCCGATGGCGATCACGATGCCGCGCAGCACGGGCTGAGGAACATTTCTGGCGAGGCGCGCCGAGGCGTACCCGCCGATGGCGCAGGCGACCATTGCCAGCAGGCAGTAGCGCCACTCGACCTCGCCGCCGACGACGAAGATGAGAAACGCGATGCCGTTCGCCATGGTGGTGGCGGCTACCTTCAGGGCGTTGATCTCGTTGAGGTCTTCAAAACCGAAGAGCGAGAGGAGGGTGATGATGAGAAAGCCCGCACCCGCGCCAAAGTAGCCGATGTAAAAGCAGATGAAGACGGTGAGCAGAAAGATGAGGCTGCGGCGCGGGGCTTGAGGCGGCTTGTGGGTGAGCTTGCGATGCTCGATCCAGCGCAGCACCGGCCGGCTGAGGGCAAAGAGCGTGGCTGCCAGCAGCAGAAGCCAGGGCACAAGATGCAGGAACGTGGATTGCGGCGTGTGCAAGAGGACCACGGCGCCAGCGGTGCCGCCCAGCAGCCCGGCGATGCACATGGGCAGCACCAGGCGCGAGTTCTTGCGCATGTCGCGGCGGTAGGCGTAGACGGAGGTCAGCTGTCCGGGCCAGAGCGCAACCGTGTTGGTGGCATTTGCCTGCACGGGCAGCATGCCGGTGCCGAGCAGCGCCGGAAAGAGCAGAAACGAGCCACCTCCCGCCACCGCATTGAGCACTCCGGCAAGGAAGGCCGCGATGACCAGCCACACGGATTGCCAGGGGAAGGAGGTGCCGGCGAGGACGAGCATGCTGTTTCGATTGTATGGGGCGCGACGCGCCTGCGTGGCTGGCGCGATGTAAGCTCAACTGCGAGGTTTCTTCAACATGTCTCACGCCAGATCTTCGCGTTCGCTGCGATTCGCGCTCCTGACACTGCTCGTCGGGGCCACCATCTCCGCAGTCAGCCAGCAACCGCTGCAGACGCTTCTCGCGGGGGTCGATCGGCGCGCGGTCACCAGCCTCAACGGCGAATGGCATTATCTTGTGGATCAGGCGCCGGCGCGCGCCCTCTACACCGCCGATGGGCAGATCAACGACAAATCGTATGCGCTCAACGAGCATCCCAACCTGGTAGGGCGTCACAACCAGGAGTACGACTTCGCCACCGCTCCCACCCTCCGGGTTCCGGGCGACTGGAACACGCAGGTGCCGCAACTCTTCAACTACGAGGGGGTGGTCTGGTACCAGCGCGACTTTGATTTTCAGCCCAAGCCGGAGACGCGCACGTTCTTGCACATCGGCGCGGCCAACTACCGGTCGCATGCGTGGGTCAACCAGAAGAGAGTCTGCGATCACGAGGGCGGCTACACGCCGTTCGACTGCGAAGTCACCGCCGTGTTGCATCCCGGATCGAACTTCATCGTCATCGCGGTGGATGCCACGCGCCTGCAGGACGGCATTCCCTCGGTCGGCATCGACTGGTTCAACTACGGCGGCCTCACGCGCGATGTGTCGCTCGTGACGGTACCCCATGCCTTCATCGACGACTACGACGTGCACCTGGCGCACCGCGCCAGCTTTGATCCTGCGAACACGGCGATCACGGGCTACGTTCATATAGTCGATGCTCCGGCCGGAACGGCGGTCACCATCGACATCCCCGAGGCCGGCGCGCGGGCAACGGCGCAGACCGATGCGGATGGCAATGCCCCATTCCGTCTGAACGCGCGCCAGCTCACGCTGTGGTCGCCGGAGACGCCGCATCTCTACAAGGTGAACCTCTCGGCCGGGCAGGACGCGTTAACCGACGAGATCGGCTTCCGCGATGTGCGCGTGGATCGCACCCGCATTCTGCTCAATGGCAAGCCCGTGTTTCTGCAGGGCGTCAACCTTCATGCGGAGGCGCCGGTACGGGGCGGCCGTACCAACACCGACGAGGACGTCGCGACGCTGTTCGGGTACCTCAAGGACCTGCACGCCAATTTTGTGCGGCTGGCGCACTACCCTCACGACGAGCGCATGGAGCGCGCGGCCGATCGCGACGGCATCCTGGTCTGGTCGGAGATCCCCAACTGGCAGCGAATCTCCTTCGACAAGCCGGAGGTCTATGCCAAGGCCGTGACGATGCTGCGCGAGATGATTCGCCGCGACCGCAACAAGGCATCGGTGATCTTTTGGTCCGTCTCCAACGAGACGCCGAACACGCCGGAGCGCACGCGTTTTCTGACGGATCTTGCCCAGGAGGCGCGGCGGCTCGACCCCACGCGGCTCATCACGTCGGCCATCATCGGGCCACGCCCCAATGGCCAGGCGATGGTCAACGACGATCCGCTTTGCGCAACGCTCGATGTGATCGGCCAGAACGAGTACATCGGCTGGTACGAGCTGACCGCGGAGGACGCCGACAGCATGCGCTGGACGTTCCCGCAGAAGCCGGTGATCATGAGCGAATTCGGCGCCGAGGCAAAGGCCGGCAATCACGGCGACGTCCACCAGCGTTGGACCGAGGAACAGCAGGCCTACGTTTTGCAGCACCAGTTCGTGATGCTGCGCAACATACCGCAACTGCGCGGCGTGGCCCCGTGGATTTTGACGGATTTTCGCTCGCCCACGCGCAACATCCCCAGACTGCAGGACGGCTACAACCGCAAGGGGCTCATCGCGGAAGACGGAACGAAGAAGCAGGCGTTCACGCTGGTGCAGAGGGCTTACGCGGAGCACGCTATCGGGAAGGCGGAGTAGCCGTCAAACCTTATTCGTCGCGAAGACTGCCGAACTTAG
The DNA here is from genome assembly GCA_008682415.1 of Acidobacteria bacterium AB60. GTDB lineage: Bacteria > Acidobacteriota > Terriglobia > Terriglobales > Acidobacteriaceae > Telmatobacter. The sequence goes on from VANK01000005.1 coordinate 289,104, forward strand.
GAGCGGGGCGCCGCGGTTCCATGGGTCACGCGATCTGCCGGTAGACCCGCGGGGTCTTGCCGAATTCGGCGCGGAACGAGCGGTTAAAGTTCGACACGTCGCCGAAGCCGCAATCAAGCGCGATATCCAGGATTCGCGTTTTCTCCTCTTTGAGCCGGATTGCCGCCCGTCGCAGGCGCAGGCGCAGCAGGTATTGGTGCGGAGTCGCGCCGGCAACAGATTCAAAGCAGCGCAGGAAGTGGAATGGGCTCAGACGCGCCTCCGCGGCCAGATCCCTGAGCGAGCAGGGCGCCTCGGGCTCAGCCTCGATCCGGCGCAGCACGCGGGTGATGCGGGCCAGCGAGCTCGCGTCCGGCGCGCGATGCCGTCGCGACAGGCGACCCTGCAGCCGCGTGGCGCGCTCCATCAGTTGCAGCGCGATCTCCTGCATGGCCGATTCGTCCACTCGGCTTCGCAGCATCGTTGCCAGCCGCGCGGTTACGGGAGCGAGCTCCCGCAGGGGAGGAATGCGTGCGACGCCGAAGGTCTTCCGCCGGCCGGCACCCGCTAGATCGTCGCAAAGCTCCTCGGCATAGTGGAACGATATGCAGCGGTCGCCGACGCTGTGCTCGTGGCCGCACGAAAACACATCGCCACGATTCCCGAGAAGCAAGGAGCCAGGGCTCATCAATTCCTGCCCCGTGGAGGTGCGGTATTGAAACGTGCCGCTCACCACCACCGCCAGGGACGTGCGCGAATGCTGTTCCTCGAAGGCGCGATCATGCGGGCCCGCGGTGCAAACCACCTCGTCCGCACACCATCCCTCCCCGCGCGCCAAAGAAGATGCCTGCTGCAGGCCTTCCTCGTGAGACTGCTGGGGGGACTGCGCTTCGGATCCGACCGCAATTTTTGCCAAGATCGGCGGCCCTCCCTCGATTCAGCATGGTCCCTGCAAGACAACGCGCCGGCAGAGCGGGCGCGCATTTCATCGGATGCATGAGGACCCATGAACGCTACAGAATTCAAACTCGATCCCACGACGGCAACCCTGCTCACCCGCTGGCAGAATGCGGCCGGCAAGTTCATCGACCTGGCCGCGGCGCTCCCGGCGGAAAAATTCGACGCAGAGATCGTGCCGGGTGCGCGCAGCTATGGCGAAGTGCTGCGCCACGTTGCTTACTGGAATCGCTATGTGGCCGACAAGCTGCACGGCAAGGATGCCGATGACTCCGGCAACGAACTGGCTCGTCTCGAATGTCCTGATAAGGCAGCGGCACTGGCCGAGCTGACGCGCAACCGGGCGGATATCGCCAGCGGGATTGAGCGAGCTCTCGATGCCGCAGCCCTGGAGTCGTACTGCATGGGCCTGGAGCACGTGTGCGAGCACTACGGACAACTCGCGGTCTACGCGCGCGCCCTGGGCATCACGCCGCCCGCCTCGCTTTCCTAGCCCGCCCACCGGAGAGTTCCAGATGGCTTCGATTCGGAAAGAGTTCGTTGTACAAACTCCAGTGGACAAAGTGTGGGATGCGCTGCGCGATGTGGGCGCGCTCCACACTCGATTAGTTCCCGGTTTCGTGATCGATACGCGCCTCGAACCCGGAGCCCGCGTCGTCACCTTCGCCAATGGACTGGTGGTTCGGGAGCAGATTGTCACCGTGGATGACCAGCAGCATCGGGTAGTGTGGAGCGCAACCGGCGAACGACTGGCTCACCATAATGCAGTGGCGCAGGCGATTGAGGAGCCTGACGGAAGCACCCGCGTGGTCTGGACAGCCGACCTGTTGCCTGACTCCGCCGCTCGCGCGGTGGAACAGATGATGGATCAGGGCATGGCGGCCATGCAGGCCGCACTTGACCGTCTGTCGTAGCGATCAGTCCCCGCCAAGCAAAACGGCCACCCTTGCGGGCGGCCGTTTTGCTGAACACTGATCACTGACACCTGATCACTGTCTTTACCGTTCGTTCTTGCGCCAGTTGATGAGATCGCCAAGAGTCGTGGTCGAGCTGGAGACCGGCTTGTGGCCGTGATCGCCGTGACGGTCGCGATGACCGCCCTGGTTCTCGGCCTTATAGCTTTCTACCGTCGCGCGGCTGGCCTCCTGGCCGACTGCGCGCAGGCTCAAGCCCACCTTCTTCTCTTCCACGTTGATCTTGATGATCTTGAACTCGTGCTCTTCACCCTGCTCCAGCTTGGCCGGGTGACCGTCGTCGCCCACCGCCTCGGAGATGTGGCACAGACCTTCCACACCCTCGGCGATCTCAACGAAGGCTCCGAACTGGGCGGTGCGCAGAACCTTGCCGTGCACCACATCGCCCACGCGATGCTGCGCAAAGAAGGTCTCCCAAACGTCGGGCTGAAGCTGCTTGATTCCCAGGCTCAGGCGGCGGTTCTGCGGCTCCACGCCGAGAACAACAGCCTTCACCTTCTCGCCCTTCTTCACCACTTCCGAAGGATGCTTCACGCGCTTGGTCCAGCTCAGGTTGGAGACGTGGACCAGGCCGTCGATGCCATCCTCGATCTCGATGAAGGCGCCGAAGTCCGTAAGGTTGCGCACGCGGCCTTCGACCACCGTGCCGGCCGGGTAGCGCTCCGTGAGGTGCTCCCACGGGTTCTCCAGCAGCTGCTTCATGCCCAGCGAGATGCGGCGGTCGGCCGGGTTCACGCTGAGAACGACAGTCTCCACCTCATCGCCGGGCTTGACCAGCTTAGAGGGGTGCTTGAGGCGCTTCGACCAGGTCATCTCGGACAGGTGAACCAGTCCTTCAATGCCCTGCTCCAGTTCTACAAACGCGCCGTAGTCGGTGACGGACAGAACGCGGCCCTTCACGTGCGCACCCACTGGGTAGCGCTCGGTAGCGTCGAGCCACGGGTCGGGGGTGAGTTGCTTGAAGCCCAGGGAGACGCGCTGCTTGTCTTTGTCGAACTTGAGCACCTTCACCTGGATCTCGTCGCCGACGTTCACCAGGTCGCGCGGATGGGTCAGGCGGCCCCAGCTCATGTCGGTAATGTGCAGCAGGCCGTCGATGCCGCCCAAGTCAACGAACGCGCCGTAGTCGGTCAGGTTCTTGACCGTGCCGGTCAGAACCGCGCCCTCGCCGAGCTGCTCCAGCGTGTGGCTGCGCTTGGAGTTCTGCTCTTCCTCGAGGATCTCCTTGCGGGAGACGACCACGTTGCCGCGCTTCTTGTTGAGCTTGATAACGCGGACCTCAATCTGCTGGCCCAGGTAGCCGTCGAGATTGCGCACCGGGCGAATCTCGAGCTGAGAACCAGGCAGGAAGGCCTTCATCCCGATATCCACGGTGAGGCCGCCCTTGACGCGGCTCACGATGGTGCCCATCACCGGCGTCTTCTCGTTGGCAGCCTTCTCGATCACGTCCCACACCCGCAGCCGCTGAGCCTTCTCATAGCTGACCAGGTAGCCGCCCTCGGGCTCTTCGCGCTCGATGACGACCTCGATCACGTCGCCGGCCTTGAACTTGGCCGTGCCGGTGTGATCGACCACCTGCTCCAGCGGAACCAGGCCCTCGGATTTCAGGCCTACGTCCACCACCAGGTGTTTATCGGTCTGCTTGACTACCGTGCCGGAGACAATCTTGTCGCCGTAGGCTTCCACCGCGGCCGCTTCCGCGGCCTGCTCGCGCTCGAAGGCTTCGAGGGCGGCGGAGAAGTCTTCCATGGACTCGCTGCCAGCCTCGGGGCGGGCAACGTGCACGGGCGCGGCGGCCACCGCGGCGGGCGCGCTCGCCTCAGCCGGAGCCGAGGTGGGAGCCGGTGCACTGGCCTCCGCTTCCGTCGCCGTTTCGGCCACGGGCGCGGCGGTTTCGCTGGCTGCAGCGATGTGCTCGGCGGGGGCGTGTGCCTCCTCGGGCTCGGCTACGGCTGCAGGTTCGGTTGTGGCATCGGCGTCCAGCGCGGGAGTTACAGTTGCGGCGGTCTCGGGGTTGGACGTGGATTCGAACGACGGCTGCTCATGCTCCGTCGCAGGTTCAAGCGTAGGGGTTTCCAGTTCGGTGTTCAGGGTTGTGCTCTCGGTTTCGGGATTGAGGACGTTTGCCATCACGGATAGCTCCAGGATTCTATGCACCGGCTGCTCTCGTCGCCGGGGGTGGCTCCCTCACCGTGAGTGAGGACCACCATCGACCTTCTCCCTCCCCGCCGTGTGTGCAAGGTGGGCTTTCTCAGGGACAGCGCAACGGGCCGGTTGATCCGGTCCGGTTTGCACCTCGTCTCCTAGGGAAAACACCCGGCAGGCAACTGCTGGCTGGAGGGCGGCCGCAGCTCACTGCTGGAATCCGCGCAGGAAGCTACGCTTCTAAGTATACCGGCGTCTCGTTTCGCCAGTCAATGCAACGATTCTGGGGGGCGCTGCCCGAAATCGCTCATTTTTCTGCCTCTACCCCACCCCTGCGGAGCCGGCTTGGGTGATGTGAACTTTTCGTAAAATCGAAGCCGTGAGGTACGGGATGAACGTAAGAAGGCTGGCCGCGCTTGATGCCGCGTTGCACGGGAGGAAGCTGGTTCTCGCCGAGTTCGGCTGCGGCGCGGCCGTTCCTCTCCTGCTCGGCATCCTGTGCCTGACCCGTGGGCGGGCATTCTGGCAGATCCCGTTTGGCTGGTACCTGGTGGGCATTGGATTCAATTACATCCCCTTGCTGCTGCACGCCTTAACCCTCGGTCCGCAGGATCAGACCGCTCTTGGGACGGGACCAGAGCTCCGCGATCAGGCGGCCCGCTACGGACCTCGATCGCTCCTTCTGCTGGTTCCCCTGGTGGTCCCGATCCTGGCTCTCGTGCAGGTTCTGCATTCCCCGCGCGCGGACAAGCCTGAGTGACTGGAGCCCATCTCCGGCGCTGTCCGAAGGTCCGTATACTGAGGCTGGTTCACGGCAAGTCCGCTCACGACGATGGATATCCTTTGGACACCCTGGCGCTACGCCTACATCACCGCGGCCGATAAAACGTCCCGCCCAGGCGTGCCCAGGAAGCTCGAGGCCTGGCCCGGAGACAAGCATTGCGTGTTCTGCAATCTGATCGCGTCCATTGATTACGCCATTGCCCAGGGAACGCCCGCCGATGAAGCCGAGGCGGCCGGCGGCCTGGTTGTGCGGGGCAGGCACTGCTTTATCAGCCTCAACGCATACCCCTACACCTCGGGCCACGTCATGGTGATGCCCTATGATCACCTCGACCGGCTGTCCAAGATGCCGGCCGAGGCCGCCCACGAGCTCATCGAGCTGGCCCAGTTGACCGAACGCGTGTTGCAGCGGGTGTACCGGCCCCAGGGGTTCAACTTCGGGCTCAACCTGGGCGAGGCCGCCGGGGCCGGTGTTGCCGGCCACCTCCACCTGCACGCCATGCCGCGGTGGGTGGGCGACACCAACTTCATGACCGTGGTCGGCGAAACGCGCGTGGTTCCCGAGGATCTGGATGCCACCTGGGCACGCCTCCGCCGCGGCTTCGCCGAGGTGGATCAGCCCGCGTCGGAAGAGGCCTCCACCCAGGCCGAACGAGACCCCCAGGCCTGATCCGCTTACGGCCATCTTCGAAGGCGTCTCCGCACAATCCGCCCCGGGCGCGAGATAATCGCCCCGAGGTGCCGTTGTGACCGAGAGATCCTCCGCTCCTTCCGCAGCCGCGTTCGAGACCTGGCCGGCCCTTCCCATCGAAGCATGGAGCGATACCTGCGCCACTCTCCAACTCTGGATGCAGGTGGTCGGCAAGGTGCGCCTGGCCCTGATGCCGCCCATCAATCACACCTGGAGCGTCACGCTCTATCCCACCATCCGCGGCCTTACCACCTCACCGATGCCTCACGGCAGCCGCATGGTGCAGATCGACTTCGACTTCCTGCAGCATCTTCTCTCCGTGCAGACCAGCGAGGGCGACCTGCACGCCTTCGAACTCCGCCCAATGTCGGTCGCCAGCTTCTATGGGAAGCTGATGGGCGCGCTCGCCGACGTGCGGACACCGGTTCACATCTGGAACAAGCCCGTCGAGATCGCCGATCCCATACGCTTCGATGACGACGAGCAGCACTGCCACTACGACGCCGAATATGCGCAGCGATTCTGGCGCGTCCTGCTGCAGGTAACCCGCGTCTTCACTGCCTTCCGCGCGCGCTTTCGCGGCAAGGTCAGCCCCGTGCACCTGTTTTGGGGGGCGATGGACCTGGCCTGCACCCGCTTCTCCGGACGAACCGCCCCGCCCCATCCCAGCATGCCCAACCTGCCCGATCGCGTCACCTGCGACGCCTACTCCCACGAGGTCTCGAGCGCCGGGTTCTGGCCGGGGGCCGCCGGCGTCGGCGCCATGTTCTACAGCTACGCCTACCCCGAGCCGCCCGGCTACCGGGAGTATCGGATCCAACCCGCCTCAGCCTCGTACGACCCGAACTTTGGCGAATTCGTGCTGCCTTACGAACAAATGCGTCTCAGTCCCGATCCCGACGACACCCTGCTCCGGTTCCTGCAGAGCACCTACGACGCTGCTGCCGATTGCGCGCATTGGGATCGCCAGGCGCTCGAGGTCGCACCGGTCTCTCCCGCCGCGTAGGCGGCCCGCCGCGCAGCCAACGGCGACCTGCATCTAACTCTCTGTAGGGATGCTGACGGGCAGCTCATACCCGCAACAGCGATCCACTTGGAGAGCGAGCATGAGAAAGCTCCTGGGCCTTTGCGCAAGCCTGCTGTTGGTAGTGTTTCTGACGCCGAGCACGACGGCCTTCGCCGCCACCGACGTGACCGGCACCTGGACGACCCAGGTTTTTACGCCCTCGGGGAACGTAACCGTGCTCGTTCACCTGAAGCAAATCGGAGACCGGCTGACCGGCCAGATCGAGGCCTCCGCGGCGGACGAACCGATTCCCATCTCCAACGGCAGAATTACCGGCGACAAGCTCTCCTTCGACGCCAGCCTGAACGGCCTCACCCTCTCCCAGGTGGGCACCGTGAGCGGCGACCAGATCAAGCTGACCGCTACCGCCACCCACGGCGAGTTCCCGTCCGTGGACGTTACTCTGAAACGCCAGGGCCAGAGATAGGGTCAGCGCCCGCGACAGGAGTTTTTGTGACCGGCGGCGCGCTGGAGAGAGTCCGTTGCTCGCTCTGATCCGTCCAACAGATCATGCACAGAGACAGATGCGCGCCGTTCCTCGAATAGCGCCGTCGTTTCTCTCAATCCCCTTCCCCGCTTTTCCAGGAGCTCGATCATGAAGAAGCTGTTCGCCTTCGCCGCCGGACTCGTTCTGGCCCTCGCTCTCGTTCCCGCCATGCCGGCTCTCGCCGCCACCGATGCCACCGGTACCTGGACCACAACGGTGCAGGGCCCCAACGGGGACATGACTCTCACCTTCCACTTCAAGCAGGATGGCGGCGCCCTGACCGGCACCGTGGAGAGTTCGATGGGCGGCGATCCCTTCACCATCTCCAACGGCAAAATCGACGGCGACAAGATCACTTTCGACACCAGCTTCAATGGAATGACCATCAACCACACCGGCACCGTCGGCGAAGACGAGATCAAGCTGAGCGCCAAATCTGAAGACGGCCAGATGCCGCCGATGGACTTGACCCTCAAACGCGCGAAGTAGCGTTCCGAGGGGAGTTGACGAGCTCTTCGTCTCAATTCCCGGGATCTCCCCGCCTGGGCCAATCACCTGCGCCGCGCCCGCCACAGGTGGACCATCAGCAGGAGCGCAAGCAGCGCCGCGGCCACGCCGCCCGACACCATCTTGTGCGACCACAGGTAGTAAAGCGGCGCCGTATGGGCCAGCACCAGCAGAACCATGAAAGCGGCGAACATCCAAAGCCGCGTAGCCATCCCTTCGCGTGCGGCCATCGTCCTACTCCCCGGCCTGCGGCGCCGTCGCCAGCACAAAGTGCAGGTTTCTGAAGCCGAGCGGACCGGCCTCCATGACCCGGAATCCGACCTCTTCAGCCAGTGCCCGCAACTCGCCCGGCCGGATATGCCCGTGGCGGTGAAAGAAGCGCAGAACCCCGCCGGCATGGCGGGCGGCTCCTTCAAAGTCCACCAGCAGCCATCGGCCGCCCGGCCGCAACACGCGCTTGATCTCGGCGGCGCATTGGCGGCGCGCCGCGGGGCCCAGGTGGTGCAGCATCACCGTCGTCGTCACCACCTCCATGCAGGCCGGGGCAAACGGCAATGACTCCGCTACCGATTGCCGAAAGTCCGCCGTCACACCAGCGCGCGCCGCCTTGTTCTGCGCCCGCGCGATCATTTCCGCCGACGCATCCACCCCGAAGACCGCAATCGACGCGTGGAGTCGCTTTGCGGTCAAGGCCAGCGATCCCGTGCCGCAACCGACATCGAGAACCCGCTCGCCGCCCTGCAGGCGGGCCAGCTCGATCATGCGCTCCCGGAAGGCCCGTTCCCTTCCATGCATCACCAGCCACACCAGCCAGTCGTAACCGGTAGCCCAGTGCAGCACCAGGCCGGTGGTCTCCGGCCTTGCCCCGTCCGCTTCTGCTCTTGTCATTTGGCTTGTCATGGTCGTATAAAACAGATGTTCTGAACTGAACAACTGTCCGGAAACCAGACTAGGGGGTTCTCGGCGCGCACGGAAGAACAAAGCGCATTGTGATGTGCGCAAATGGACAAAGCGCCGAGTTTTGTCCCGAAAATCCATCGTCGACTCGGAAAGCCATGAGACTCCGCAACGCAAGCTCCCCCGACCGCCGCATCGAGAAGACCCGCAAGCTGCTTCACGACGCCCTCCTCTCGCTGCTGCACGAAAAGAGCTACGACGAGATCGTGGTCAAGGAGATACTGGACCGCGCCAACGTGGGGCGCTCCACCTTCTACACGCACTTTCGCGACAAGGACGATCTGCTGGCCGGCGGGGTCCGCGACCTGTTGCACTCCGTGCACCTGGCGCATCGGCCCTCTTCCGCGAAAACCTCCGAGGATATGCTCTGGTTCAGCCGTCCCATCTTCGAGCACATCTACGCGCATCACCGCACCTCGCAGCTCCGCATCGGACGCAGCGGACAGATCGTCCTGCACCAGCACCTGCAAAGAATTCTTGCCGAGTTGATCTCCACCCGCATCAAGCGCGATCTCAGAAACCGCCCGAGGTCTGGGAAGAACCTTTCTCCCGAACTGCTGGTGCACTACCTGGCTTCGACCTTCACCCTGGTTTTGAATTGGTGGGTCGATCACGACAGCACGATGCCGCCTGCCGAGGCCGACGCTCTCTTCCGCTTCCTCGTGGCTCCCGCCCTGGGATGAAGGCCGCGTCAGGCAAGTCTCTCATCGTCGCGTTCGCTCCCCAGGCCCAGCACCGCGTCGCCACCCGCCTCAAAAAACACCGCGCGCGAATGCACCTCGCGGTCCTCGGCTATTCGCAACAGTTCGCAAAAGTGATCTGTCGAACGAAGCGATTCGAACCAGGGATCGCGCTGCAGTGCCGCCGTTGTCCAGTACCCACCTGCAAGGGAACGCGCCAGAAGCTGGTTGCCCAAGTCCACCGCCTCAAACCGCGCCGCCTGGCGCGCAAGGTAGAAGAGCGCTTCCGGTTCCATGGGCCGCGTCGTCTCCAGCGCCGACCGAAGCGCCTCCAGGCCGCGAGCGCGATCGCCCAATACATACGCCTCCAGAGAGTCCATCGCCTCGGGCATCATGCCGAATCGTGCCTTGCGCGTGGAGAGCAGGGCTGCGCACTCCCGCTCCCGCCGGCTCGAGGCCAGAATTAACACGTCCAGGTATACGCCCTCGCGATTGCCATACCAGAACAGCGCCCGTTCGAAGTCCCCAAGAGCGAACCAGGTATGCGCCACGCTGGTTCGAATGCGGCGATCGAGCTCCAGAGCCCGATGGTGCGCGGCCAGCGATGCCTCCACTTGCCCGCAGTAGCGGCAGGCGTGCACCAGGCCGGCGAACAGCTCCGCGGAGTTGCGGTGCGTGCGCAGCCTGCGCAGCAGCCGCACCATCGCGCTCTCGGCGTGCCCTGCGTCGGACTCGATGGGCGTGTAGTGCGCATGCGCCAGCACCAGGTCAGGGTTGAGTTCAAAGGCGCGCGCGAACGCATTCTGTGCTTTCACCGCACAGGAGGGATCGGGCGGCCCAAACTTCTCGAACCATCGGTAGCAACGGCCCAGCCGCGCCCACGCCGGCGCGCACTGCGGATCCCGTTCCAGGCAGGCTGCGTACAAATCGCGCGCCAGGGCGAAGTTCTCCAGGTCGCGCCGGGTGCTGAGTTCATTGGCCAGCAGGTACATCCGGGACCCTTCCGCGTCTGCCGGCATGCCAGCCAAGGCGGCAGAAGCATCGGTGTCCGCCGCATCCCGAGCCAGGCGCCGCACCACGTGATGGATCACGGCATGATGCACCGTCGCCACTTCTCCGGCCGCGATCTCCCACTGCTGCGACCACCCGACGGTTCCGTCGCGCGTCGCGATCAGTTGCGCGGAGATCAAAATTCCCGCGCGTGCTGGTCCTATCGCCCCGCTGAGCACGTAGTCAACCTCCGCCTCGCGCCCCACGGTTCTGGGATCCCAGCGTAACGGGTCGAAGCTCATGGCCAGTTGCATCGAGCGCACAGTAAATGCGTTCAACTCCGCGAGCGAGCTCGAAACGGCGTCGGGCAGACTGTAGCCAAGATGCTCCTGTCCGTGCAGTGCCCCATCCATGCGGAACGGGAAGGCGAGGATACGAATGGCCCCGCCGGGCCGCTCGCGTGCCTCGATTGTCACCGCAGTGTCGGCTCCATCCGCAGCCACAGCCGCCACAAAGCGGTAACCCACCTTGGGCACGGTCTGGATATAAACGGATCGCGCCGGCGAATCCCCCAACGCCCTTCGTAACAGCGCGATCAGATTTGAGAGATTGGCTTCCTCCACGAAAGTGTCCGGCCACAACGCGCGCATCAGCCGGTCCTTCTCCACAACGTCGCCGTTGCTGCGAAGCAGCAGGCACAACAGGTCGAATCCCTTGGGAGGCAAGGCAATCGGTTCGCCCGCACGCGCGAGCAGGTGCCGGTCCACGTCGAGGCTGAACGGCCCGAAGGTGTAGCGCGCCGGTGCGCGTTCCGGTTCCGGGCGCGGCCGTTGGGGAAATTGGAAAAACCTTGGACTTTCCATAGGACTTTCCGCCCGGCTCTTGCCAACATTGCCTTCAGCCGCGCTCCAGGCCGCACCAACCGATCAGGAACCCGAAAGAATCACCGGCGAATCGCCTGCGGCGGCTCATCAACATGTCGTCAGCAAAGGAGAAGAGTATGCCCAGAATGCTCGTCGTGTGCCTGCTCGGAATGGCAAGCATCTTTGCCCATGCCACCTCGGAATGCCGCGTGGTTGGCGGCGCGATCTCGACGAATTTCGTCAATCCTACCACCACCGCAGGCACCGCCACCGGCGATCTCGCGGGCTCGGTCGGTGTTTCCGTGCTCAAGGTCACCCCGAACGCGAGCGGCGCCGTTGTCTTTCACAACCAGCACACCTGGGTCACCGCCACGGGCGACACCATCCAGACCGACCCCGCCGATGCCACTGCCTTTCCCACCAGCGTTCCGGGGTTCTACGCCGCCAGCTATCTCAATGGCGTGGTCATCACGGGAGGTACGGGACGGTTTGCCAAGGCTTCGGGCAAGGTCTTCGGCTGGGGCGCGGTCAACCTGGCCACCAACGAACTGGTCCTGCGCTATGAGGGCACGGTTTGCTTCGCCGATGGAGACTGAAGCCTCCGTCAACCACCGATGGAGGCGCGCAGCGCCCTGGTGACCTGGCCGGCGATGTCGTCTTGAATCGAAAGCCGGTCGGCAAACGGGCGGTCGTAGGTCTCCGACCACATCACGTACCCGTTGTCTGCGCGGACCAGGCGCGCCGCAATGCGCACCTGGCCGCCCGACTTGCGCACGCTGCCATCAAGAATGTACGCGACCCCCAGCGACCGCGCGATCTCCCCCACCGGCACCTGCTTGCCCTTGAAGTAAAAGGAAGCCGTCGGGGCGGGCACGCTCAGCCCCGGAACCTTGCTCAGCTTGTCGATCAGCTCCTCGGTCACGCCATCGGCAAACTCCTCGTTCTTCATTCCCTCGGTCAGATCCAGAAAGGGCAGCACGGCCACCGACTTCGCGGGCGGGCTCACACTCGCAGCGGACGCCGCGCGGCGCCGAGCGACTCCGCCGTTGAGCATCACCACGATAAAAGCCACCACGCATACGCCCGCGCCGGCGGCTATCACCATTCGCCTGCGGCCGCTCATCCCTTTTGGGACGCGCTGCGTGGAGTCACTGGGCGCAGGCTGCGCCATCGAAGCGCGCTCCTCCGAAACCTTCACATGCGATACCGTTGCCAGCATCCGGTACCCGAGCCGCGGCACCGTGGCAATGTAGGCGGGCTTGCGCGGATCGTCTCCCAACTGCCGTCGGAGCGAGGTCACCGCCTGGTACACCGAGTCTGAGGAGACCGTAACGCCGGCCCAGACATTTGTCAGCAACTCCTCGATGCTCACCACCTGGCCCTGCCGCTCGGCCAGGTAGAGCAGCAGCCGCAGGGCGCGCACCTCGAGCCGCGCCGTCTCCGCGCCCCGCGTCATCTCGCCTGACACAGGATCGACCGTCCATTCTCCGACACGCAGCATCGACACTCCCCTTCAGCCCCGGGATTTCAGAACAATTCAGCCGATTTCAGGCCGCCATCAGGACTTTGCCGCCCCCTGATCGCTATCGTAAGCCCCGAATCGAGCAGTTCGAAGCGCCCCTGTGACGAACAGTCTTGCGCCCCGACCGGCTCGCCATCAAGCGAGGTCCATCCATGTCCGTTGTTGCATCCCCGGCTGTCCGCTTTAACTCCAAAGCCATCCTCATCGGTGGCGTCGCCGCCGGCGTCATCGACCTGCTGCACGCCTGCATTCTCTTTGGGTGGGACATTCCGCTGGCCATCGCAGCTGGTGTCCTCGGCAAACCGGCATTCCAGGGCGGCACAGGCACTTATGCTCTCGGTGTCCTGCTGCACTTCTTCATCGCCCTCTCCGCCGCGACGATCTACTACGCCGCCAGCCGGCGTCTGCCTTTCCTTGCCTCAAACTGGCTTGTCTGCGGACTCTTCTTCGGCATGGCCGTGGAGCTTACCATGCGCTTAGTCGTGCTGCCGCTCTCGGCGCTGCACGCCCGCGGGCCCTACAAGCTCGACGACCTCTTGCGTGGCCTGCTGTTTCACATGGTCCTCGTCGGCCTGCCCATCGCCTACAGCACCCGCCTGTTTGCAAGACCCTCAACTAATCCGTAGCCCTCCGAAAATCTTTATTCCCTGTTCCCTGTCTCACTGTTCCCTGTTCTCCTCCGCCTCTGCGGCCAGCGCCAGCTCCGCCTGGTCCACGTCCGCACGATCCAGCAAGGCCTTCGGAATCGACTTGGTGGTCCGCAGCCCCAGCTTCTTCAGCATTTCCACCTGGCGGATGAGGTTTCCTCGCCCGTCCGCCAGCTTCTTCATGGCGTTGGTGTAGTGTTGGTCGCTCTTGCGCAGGCTCTCGCCCAGCACCTCCATATCAGTCACAAAGCCCACGAACTTCTCGTACAGCTCCGTCCCGCGATCCATCACCTCGCGCACGTTGCGCGCCTGCCGCTCCTGCTGCCACAGAACGTTGATGATGCGGATCACGTACAGTAGCGTCGTCGGACCGACCAGCAGAATCCCCTGCTTGTACGCATCGGCCCACAGATCGCCGTCGGCCTGCAGCGCCATCAGGAACGCGGGCTCCACGGGCACAAACATCACCACGAAGTCGGGCGCCTCCAGCTCCGGCAGCCGGTGATACCCCGCCTTCGCCAGCCCCGCAATATGGCCGCGCACACTCGACACATGCAGCTTCAGGGCCGCCTTGCGCCCCTCATCCGCGGTGGCATTCACACAATCCGTGTACGCGTTCAGTGACACCTTCGAGTCGATCACCAGGTGCCGCCCGCCGGGCAGATACAGCACCACGTCCGTGCGCACCGTCCTCGTGCGCTCGCCCTTCTCCGTCTCCACGCTCGTAAACGATTGCTGGAACTTGTACTCGTCGCCTTCGCGCAGACCCGCCTTGTCCAGCAGATCGCGCAGGATGAACTCGCCCCAGTCGCCCTGCGCCTTCGCCGATCCCCGCAGCGCCGTGGAAAGATTCCGCGCCTCCTCGGTCAGCTGCTGGTTCAGCGTGCCCAGCGTCCCGATCAGCGTCTCCAGCCGCGTCACGCCGGTCTTCGAATCCGACTGTGCCTGCTCCACCTTCTCGCGGAACTCCTTAAGCTGCGTCTGGAGCGGCGTCAGCAGATTGCCCAGATCGCTCTGGCTCGACTCGGCAAACGACCGCGCCTTCTTCTCCAGCACCTCGCCCGCCAGCACTTCAAACTGGTGCGCCAGCGCCTGTTTGGCGCTCTCCAGCAACTCCAGCTTCTCCGCCATCTGGGTGCGTTCGCCGCGCAGCTCCGCCTCCAGCGCGCTCACCCGCGCCGAGGCCCTCCGCTGCTCCTCGACACCAGCCTGCAATGCGCCCCGCAGCTCATCGCGTTCCGCCCACAACTGCGCAATCGTTCGTTCCCGCTCCGCCGCCAGGGACTCGAATCCCGCCCGCGCTGCAGCCGTGGCCTGCGCTTGCCCCGCTTCAGAGCGCGCCGCCGCCAGGCTTCCTGCGGCCTCTCCCAGCCTTCCCTCCAGCTGCTGCTTCTCCTTCGCTGCCGACGTGCTCCGCAGCCAGTACCCAAGAAGAATTCCCGCCAGAGCCGCCACCGCCGCCATGAGAGCCTGCATCCCGCACCCCTCTATCTTTTCGCCTAATATACGCCTTTTTCCTGTGCAAGAGAGGGGCGAAATCGGCGCTTCCTCTTCCCTCGTTTGGTACGCCCTTCCGACCCCGCTCATGCGCCGCATCCTGATGCACCGCCCGCCTTTACACGCATCACCCAGGCCTTTAAACTTGACTTTTCGCGCCTCGCCGCCGTTTTTTGCCCCGGCGCGGTTGTGCTCCCCCGCCCCGGGCCGATAGAGTAGGCTTCGCGGAGCCTGAGCAGACTCACCCATTTCGGGATTCCGAAGTTCCAACCCTACGAGGAGAAACACGCATGGCCGTGGAAGAGAAGGTGAAGCAGATCATTGTGGAACAACTGCAGGTCGACGAAGCCGAGGTCACCCCCGGCGCCAGCTTCCAGGAAGACCTGGGCGCGGACTCCCTCGACGTGGTGGAGCTCGTCATGCAGTTCGAGGAGGCGTTCGACCTCGAGATTCCCGATGAGGATGCCGAGAAGATCAAGACGGTGAAGGACGCCATCGACTACATCGAGAAGAACGAAAAGACCGCGAAAGGCAAGTAGCCCTTGAATCGTCGAGTCGTCATTACCGGCCTCGGGCTGGTATGCGGTGTCGGAAACACCGCACCCGAAGTGTGGCAGCAACTCGTAGCGGGCGCCAGCGGTGCGGCGCCCATTCAGGGCTTCGACACCACGGGCTATCCGGTCACCTTCGCCTGCGAGGTCAGGAACTTCGACCCCCTCAACTTCGTGGACAAAAAAGAGTCCCGCAAGATGGGGCGCTTCATCCACTTCGCCTTCGCCGCCACCCAGGAAGCCCTGGCCCAGTCCGGCCTGCAGATCACCCCTGACATCGCCGACCGCGTCGGCGTCTTCATCGGCTCCGGCATCGGTGGCTTCGAGATCATTGAGCGCGAACACGCCGCTCTGCTCAACGGCGGCCCTCGCAAGCTCTCCCCGTTCTTCATCCCCGCCACCATCATCAACATGGCGGCCGGACACATCTCCATTCGTTACGGCGCCAAGGGACCCATCTCCGCCACCGCCACCGCCTGCGCCACCTCCGCCAACTCCATCGGCGACTCGGTCCGCATGATCCTCCACGGCGATGCCGATGTCATGATCGCCGGAGGCTCCGAGGCCGCAGTCACGCCGCTCTCGGTCGGGGGATTTGCCTCCATGCGCGCCCTCTCCACCCGCAACGACGAGCCCCAGCGCGCCAGCCGTCCCTTTGATAAGGACCGCGATGGCTTCGTCATCGGTGAAGGCGCTGGCATCCTCATCCTTGAAGAACTGGAGTTCGCCAAAAAGCGCGGCGCCAGGATCCTCGGCGAAGTCATCGGCTACGGCATGTCCGCCGATGCCTACCACATGACGGGCATTGCCCCTGAAGGCCAGGGAGCGCAGCGCAGCATGCGCGCAGCCCTTGCCGACGCGGGCATCGCTCCCCAAGAGGTGGGCTACGTCAACGCCCACGCCACCTCCACGCCCGCCGGCGACGGCAATGAATCCCTCGCCATCGAGCGCGTCTTCGGCGAACACGCCACCAGCCATAAGCTAAAGGTCAGCGGCACCAAGTCCATGACTGGCCACCTTCTCGGCGGCGCCGGCGGCCTCGAGGCCGGCATCACCGTCCTCGCGCTCCAGCATCAGATTCTGCCCCCCACCATCAACCTCGACAACGTCGACCCCGAGTGCCGTCTGGACTACGTGCCCAACAAGGCCGTCCCCCACTCCTTCGACGTAGCCCTCTCCAACTCCTTCGGCTTCGGCGGCATTAACGCCACGCTGATCATGCGCCGCTGGAAGGAGTAAGCCAGTGGACAGTGTTCAGTGATCAGTTCTCCCACTCATCTGCTCCATTGAACTTCCGGTCTCTGTTTCCCGCCTATGCGACACAGAATCCTAAACGCGAAGGGCCGGCGCGAGCGCTGGCCCTTCGACTCTGTTCACTGCCACTGACCACTGTCTCTACCCAGCGATCGCCCGCCAGCCCACGCTGGCGATCACAATCACCGCCCACCAGCCAAAGGAGGCGATGTACCCCGCGCTGCGCTTCACCCCCGCCACCATCGACGTCCCAATCCCCACCAGGGCCAGCGTCCAGATGGTGATCACATCCAGCGACGTAGCCAGCGTGTACAGAGCGGGATTGGTGTCGGTCGGGCTCAGGAACGCCCCCAGGTTGGTAGGCGCGAAGTTGCTGATGTTGAATGACTCCGGCGCGGACCCGGCGTAGATCACGATAATCCCGAGGATTGTCTTGATCACCGACGGCATCATGGCGTACATCCACACCGCTAGCACGCTGCCGAACTTTGCCTTGCCGCCAAACCCGAAGTTGATCGTCCCCAGCATCACCGCCGAGATCACGATCCCCATCATCAGCACAAACAGCGGCGACGCCGCGAAGATGCCCTCCGTCACGTACGCCGAGATCTTCATCTGGCTCTCGCGCTGCTCCGCCGAGAGATTCTGCATGCGCTCTTCCGCCTTGGGATTCAACTTGATCTGGTTCTCGGAGACCTGGCGCATGCCGATCTTGGAGTTCACCACGAAAAAGAAAACGTAGCCGAGAACCAGCATGATAAGAAACGGCAGCCACCAGCTGCGGTGGCCGTTTTTGATATCCGTAAAGGTCTTCGACGGAGCGGTGAACACATCCATTACCCGCTCCATCTGACTCAGCTGCGGTGTTCCCTCGGCCGTCGGTTGCACACTTGTATCAGTCATCTCCGCCTCGCTCGCATGTTGTGAGCCGGTTTGTCATATCCCGCTCTCATTTGCGGGTCATCTGCCATGCACCGCGCGGCTCATCGGTGGCACAGCCGCCCAGGCCCTGCCGCCGGCAAGCGTACGAACAGGCCCAAAGGTTTGCAGTGCGATCGCTCGCATTCTAACCCGAACCCGAAGCTTCTGCCGTGAATTTCAGCGGCTCTGCCCCTCGCAGCAGTAAGCGGGCGGCCCCCGGGCTTGCGATTCCCTGCCTCTAGAGTGGTTGGCCCGCTTAGAACTTCTTTACTTCTAAGTGGAAGACCTTGTCGGGCGGGAGACTGTGGGGATGCAGGAAGCGCGTCACCTTCGGATGTTGAGAAGCCGCCTTCACGAAGGCCGCGTGGTTCAGGATCGAGCTGGGCGCGACGTCGAAGACGAAATGCGTGCTCGAGGTATGCATCAGGTGCTTTTGGCCGCCATGCCCGATTTCCTTGGTGATCGCATCTCGCATGGCATCGGACATGTGCCGAAGAACCTCCGGCATCGGTTTCGATTTCATCTCCTCCTCGAAGATAGCGATCGCCTTGCCCCCGGGGCCATGCCCATAGAGCGCCTTCGCCGCGGCAGCCCCATGAAGCTTGTAATAGTCAACGAGGACCTTCGCCTGCTCATCAAAGGTTCGGCCGACATCAGAGACCCGCGCCGTTGTCAGCCCCGCCGAGCGCAGAATCTCCTGCAGCACGTTGGCTGCAGCATGGGGAAGCAATTGACCGGTTAAAATCGGCATCTTTTCCACTCCCTGGCATTGATTCTTGTGAGGCGACCATTATGCCAGAACGTTCTTTTTCAGGGACAGAGTGGATTTTGGAATAGGCTGCCAAACCCTGAGGTCGCCGCCCGTCCGCAACGGCGACTGAGTGAGGGTGCGCCGGTCCTACAGGTCGCGCGAAGCCACCTGCGAGGGCCCGGGCCGGTGCTTGCGCGCCTGTTTCTCCTCTGAAGCGGGAGGAGGCGGCGTGGCGTAGTTCTTGTAGACCGTGATGTGGAAGCAGCGCTGGCGGAACTCCTCCTCCACATCGATCATGCCGGCCACCTGGAGCGGCATCAGCCAGGAACGCATCCAGTTCAGCTCCGCCCGGTTCATTCCGCTTTTGGCCACATCCACCGTCGCGCCAGTCAGGTGCGGGCTCACAATATCGCCCTCCGCCGCCGCCGCGTTGCCGTTGGTCATCATCAGCTGCTTCTGGTACTCGACCGTGCGGACCGCCGAGCTGATCTGGATGGCATGACCAAACCGCGCCGCATGCGCCTTGGCCAGGTCGCCCAGGAAGTCTGCCGTCCAGGGACGGCAGTACTTGTGCGTATCGGGGAGATTGTCGTTGATGGCCAGTTGCGCCGAGACCGGCACGGGAACCAGCAGCTTCTGGGCGATGCGATCGGCGAGGTCGTCCTCGTCCAGGATCCTCTCCAGGCCTTCGGCATCGGCCATCTCGTTCTGGCGGGCAAGCGACTCGGACGACCCGATCAGCGGAGAGACAGCAATGAGGCGATGACGGCTGCGCAGCACCACCGGCTCGGCTACCGGCCCTTCGGCGATGCGGCGAACCGCCCGTCCATGCCGGGTCGCGCGCCCCTGCGCGCTCCGCCGCGAAGTGGACGACCGGTGCGATGCTGCCGTTCCACGCTTGCGCGTAGCCGCTGCAGCCGCGTGCTTTCCTTGATTATGAGCGGGAGTCACCGCGCGCCGGTGCGGTTTCGCGAGCCGCGCGGGCGATGCGAGATCGGCTGCTGCGCCCGACACACTTGCTGCCAGAAACAGAGCTATAAGCCCGAATACTATAAATACGTTTCGCAACATCATCTGAGGATCGGCGAAGTCCGGGTCCCCACGACAGGATCTTGATTTGTCGGGTGATCAGAAACCAGAGCAGTTTCAGTGTACATGCCTGACTGAATCCGGTCGAGTTCCCAGGCGGGTGCGCTTGCGTCCGATAACGCGGCGGTTTCATCCCACACCCGAAGTGCCTTTGCCCCCGGTTCCCGAAGCTACCTCGCGGCTCAATAGAGGCAGCCTCGCCCGGCCGACGGGACCGGCAACTTAGTGGAGCGTTTCAGACCTGTATTCGGGGACCGAGCGCGCCTTTTCGCCGAAGATTCGCCTTCTTGGGGATCTGGAGCAAACGGGTCTTTTTACTACAATTGCAGTACGATTTCACCTCGTTATTTCGCCTTTTATTCTCTTTTTTTTGGATTCGAGCCGGATTTACCACCCTGCGTAGCAGTCGCGCTCAGCAGCGCAGACTTCCGGCTCCAGCAGGAGAAGACCTGCCGCAGCAGGAATGACGGGGTCCGGAGCGTGCCGGGAACCTGCGATATGCACTAAAAACAGGGCATAACAGCCCGGTGAAAACCCTGTTCCCTATTCCCTGTTCCCTGTTCCCTGTTCCCTGTTCCCTTGTAATTGTCATTCCAATGTCACTTCTCGCCCTGCCGGCTGCCCAACGTCTAACTCTCTGGTGCAACATAGAGTTTGGGCCATTTCCGTTCCAGTCGGGGAGTGAACATGGGTGAGGAGTTGGGCACGATCCTGATCGTCGAAGACGATCCGCGCATGCAGAAGGTGCTGCACCGCCTGTTTCATGAGCAGGGATACCGGACCCAGGTAGCGGGGGACGGGCAGGCCGGATTTGACGCGTTCCGGTCCAGTTCGCCGGTGGCGGTGGTGCTCGACCTGATCCTTCCCCAGATGTCGGGGCGCGAGGTCTGCCGCAAGATAAAGAGCGTCTCTCCGGACACGCCCGTGCTCATACTGAGCGCGGTCAGCGAGGTGGTTGACAAGGTGCTGCTGCTGGAGCTGGGCGCGGAAGACTACATTACCAAGCCGTTCAGCCCCCGGGAGCTGCTGGCCCGGGTGCAGTCGCACATCCGGCGGCGCAGGAAGACGGAGCCGGTGTCGACCTACCGGTTCGGGTCGTGCGAGATCGACTTCCTCAAGATGACCGCGAGCCGCTCCGGCATTCCCATCACCCTCACCGCGCACGAGTTCAAGCTGCTGAAGTTCTTCACGGCGAACCCGGACCGGGTGCTCAGCCGCGATGAGCTGCTCAATGATGTGTGGGGCTACAATTCCTATCCAACGACGCGAACCGTCGACAACCAGATTCTGAAGCTGCGCCAGAAGCTGGAGGTCGACCCAGCCAATCCCCGCCACCTGCAGACGATCTACGGGGCGGGGTACAAGTTCGCCCCGTGAGCTCCTTTCCGCGCTCGCGCCGGAACCGGTAGGAATCCATGTCGATCGTCCGCAGTGTTCGAACCCGCGTCCTGCTGGTCTCGGTACTGATTGCTGTCGTGTTGACGGTGACCGGCGGGAGCCTGCTTATCGTGCGAGACCGGGTGCGGCGGCACGTGGAGGCGGAGCTCTCCTCGGATCTGACCCAGTCGCTGAGCACGTTCGAAAACCTGCAGCGGCAGCTCCGGGAGTCCCTCACGCACGAGAATGCGCTGCTGGCCGACCTGCCGACTCTCAAGGCGCTGATGACCACCAACGACCGGGCCACCATCGCGGACGGCGCGGTGCGGCCCTGGAAGCTGGCGGGGGGAGATCTTTTCGCGCTCGCCGACAGTCACACCCGGGTGATGGCGGTGTTCACC
Source organism: Acidobacteria bacterium AB60 (assembly GCA_008682415.1). Classification (GTDB taxonomy): domain Bacteria; phylum Acidobacteriota; class Terriglobia; order Terriglobales; family Acidobacteriaceae; genus Telmatobacter. The sequence continues at coordinate 310,193 of VANK01000005.1, forward strand.
CGGGAGACGCCGCCAGGCCCGGAGCTGACGGGGGCGGTGGAGCAGATTATCTCCCGGCCGGCCCAGCACTACCTCTCGTCGGGGGGACGGCTCTTCGACATCGCGGTGCGGCCCCTGTACTTCGGGGATGAGGTCAACGGGTCGCTGCTGGGGTATGTGGTCACCGGATATCGCATCGACACCGCGGTGCTCAGCCTGATCAGCCACGCCTCCGAGGACGACGCCGCGTTCTTCTCCGGCGGGCAGATCGTGGCCAGCACTCTTCCTCATGCGCTGCAGCAGGAGCTAACCGCCAAACGGGGCCGCCTGGGAACAGGCGGGCACGTAGCCGAGGTGGAGCTGGGAGGAAAGAGGTACCTTGCGACGGATACCGACCTGAGCGCGGAGTCCCTGGGCGACCTGAAGCTGGTGATCTTGAAGTCGTTCGAGCCGGCGGAAGAATCGATCCGCGAGATCAACCGCCTGGTGGTGCTGCTGGGTGTGGGCGCGGTAGTCCTCGGCTCGCTTCTGATGATCGTTCTTTCACGGATAGTGACCAAGCCGCTGGAGACGCTGGCGCAGGGGGTCAAGGCGTTCGGGCTGGGCGATCCCAAGCATCGTCTGCCGGAGAACGGCACGCGCGAGGTGCTGGAGCTCAGCGATGCCTTTGGCCGCATGCGGGATGAGATCCAGGCGAGTCATCGCGCCCTGCTGGATGCCGAACGACTGGCCACGATCGGGAGCATGGCGAGCTCTGTTTCGCACGATCTGCGGCATTACCTGGCGGCGGTGTTTGCCAACGCGGAGTTTCTTTCGTCGTCGAAGCTGAACCCGCAAGAGCGGGGGGAACTCCTGAGCGATATCCAGGTAGCGGTGGACGGCGCGACGGAGCTGCTGGATTCGCTGCTGATCCTGAGCAAGGGCGGGGCGGCGTTTCATCGCGAGCCGGGATCGGTGCTGCGGATCGCGGAGAAGGCCGTGTCGCTGCTGCGGTCGCATCCCGAGGCGGAGGGAATCACGCTACGCCTGGAGTGCGATGACGACGAGGGGGCGAGCGCGCTGGTGGACGCCAAGCAGATGCAGCGCGCAATTTACAATCTGCTGTTGAATGCCTGCCAATCCGCGCATACGACGGGGGGTCCGCGGGTGGTTGTTCTTTCCATCGCCGGGAAGGAACAAACGATCGCGATATCGGTTACGGACTCCGGACCGGGTGTGCCCGACCATATTCGCGCTTCGCTCTTTCAGCCGTTTGTGAGCGATGGAAAGCAGAGCGGAACCGGACTGGGGTTGACGCTGGCGGACGCGGTGGCACGGGAACATGGCGGGACAGTAACCCTGGTGAGCAGCAAGCCGGGCGAGACGGTCTTCCGGCTGACGTTGCAGCGGGCGCTTTCCGGAAAGGACGCGAAGCTCGCGTCGGGGCGCTAACGACCCCGTTCGAAGGAGGAACTCCAGTGATGGAACTACGCCCTTTCTGCCCGCTGGCTGTGCTGCTGCTCGCAGCGGGTATGGCCGGCGCGCAGGCGAGCGGGAACGCGACGGCTTCCCCGCAGGCGCTGCAGGAGCAGGTGGAGAAGCTGGCGGCGATTCTCTCCCAGGAAGAGTCGGCGCTGCGGGAGTCGCAGCTGCGCATCGAACAACTGCGCCGGCAGGTGACGGCTCTCGAGGCGGAGATGGCGGGGCAGAAGACGACGGCTCCCGCGGAAGCTCCGCAGCGAGAGGCCGGCGAGGGAGCTGCGCGCCTGGAGGCCGAGGTGAGCGCCCTGCGCGAGCAACAGGATCTGCAGCAGAGCGAGATTGCCACGCACGACCAGATCAAGGTGGAGAGCGCCTCGCGGTTTCCGGTGAAGCTCACCGGCCTGATCCTGATGAATGGGTTCTACAACTCGCGAGCAGTGGACGTGGTGCAGGAGCCGACGGTCGCGTTGCCGGGCGGGGGCGCAACCGGATTCTCGCTCTGGCAGAGCATCGTGGGGCTGGATGCGCGAGGGCCGCATGTGCTGGGCGCTGCGTCGTCGGGCGATGTGAGGGCGGATTTCTTTGGCAGCGCGGCGCAGAGCAGCTACACAAGCGGGGGCTCGGCTCGGCTGCGGACGGCGCATGCGGAGCTGGCGTGGAATGCGGCGCGGGCGTACGTGGCGCTGGATCGGTCGATCGTGAATCCGAATGCGCCGACTTCGCTCACCGCGCTGGGAGAGCCGGCGCTGGCCTGGTCGGGCAACCTATGGAACTGGATTCCGCAGATCGGAGGGGAGATCACCGTGCCTGCGGCGGCCAGTTCGCGATTCACCATGGAGGCAGCGCTGGCGGATGTTCCGAATCCGCCGCCGCTGAACTCGAGCGTCGTGTTGACGCCAAGCGCGAGTCTTGCGGAACGCAGCCGGAGACCGGGAACGGAGGCGCGAATGGGCTACTCCCAGGGAGACAAGCTCACTGGCTGGCGATTCGGTGTTGGCGGATATTACAGCCCGCATCAAGGACCGGATTATCGATTCGACGCGTGGGCGGCGACCGCGGATTATCGGATTCCAATCACCTCGCGGTTGGAGTTGAGCGGGAATGCGTACCGTGGAGCGGCTCTGGGGGGCCTGGGCGGGGGAGGGTTCAAGGATTACATCTGGCGGCGCGCCGACGACACGTATCACGCGCTGGATGATGTGGGCGGATGGGGACAGTTGAAAGGACGGGTGAGTGAGCGACTGGAGCTCAACGCCGCCTTCGGCCTGGACAATGCATTCGCCGACCAGGTGCGGCCGTACGCTCCGGTGGGGTCGGGGTGGTACCAGAACCTGGCGCGCAACGCCACGTTCACCTCGAATGCGATCTTCAGCCCCACGGCGTATACACTCTTCTCGTTCGAGTACAGAAGGATTGACAGCTCTTCCGCGAGCGGCGCCAATTGGAAGGCGGACGTATATGGGGTCGCGGCCGGGTACAGGTTCTAATCAATGCGCAACGGTTTGACCTGGGCGGTGGCGGCGGCTGTTCTGGTGCTGGGAATGAGCGCGCGAGCGAGCGCAGGACAAGCGCAAGAACCGCTTGAGGTGTCGGCCCATTTGCAGGCGCCTGCGAACAGTAAAGGCGGCGCACGCAATCCACCTGCGGTGATCTGGCTGACGCCGGTGGACGGGCAGCCGATGCCGGGGCCCGACATGAGCCATAAATACACGTTGCTCCAGAAAAACAAGGAGTTTTCCCCGCACGTGCTGGTGGTGCCAGTGGGCGCGGTGGTGCAGTTTCCCAACGCCGATCCTTTTTTTCACAACGTGTTTTCGCTGTTCGATGGCAGGCGGTTCGACCTGGGCCTGTATGAAGCGGGTTCGACGCGCGAGGTGACGTTCGGCAAGCAGGGGGTTTCTTACATCTTCTGCAACATCCATCCGGAGATGAGCGCGGTAGTGATTGCGCTTTCCACGCCGTACTTCGCGGTGGCTGAAGGACATGGCATCTTCAAGCTGCAGGCGCCCCCCGGCGAATACCAGATGCAGGTGTGGATCCAGGGCGTGGACGTGGGGGAGTTGAAGGCGCTTTCCCGGCGAGTGAGCGTATCGCCAGGCCACACCGACCTGGGCGCCATCTCCCTGGTTTATCCCGCCGCGCCTCCCGCGCCGCACACCAACAAGTACGGCAAGCCTTACGACAACAAGGACTCGAGCGTGTATTGAGACGCTCTCGCGGGCGTACTGAGCTCATGGCATGGAGCCGGCGGCGCGGGGCAGGCGGCCTGTGGCGTTGAGGTCGCGATAGAAGCCAAGATCGGTTTCGCGCAGGAGCTTGGTGATGTAGGCGATCTGGCCGTAGTGGAGCCCGAAGTGCTCTACGACCTGATAGACGGCATGCAGACCAGTGACGTGGTAGCCCTGAATCTGGTAGTGGGCATGGAGGTCGTCTTTGGTGAGGGAGGCGAGGACCTCCGCGGCGCCCGACATGGTATTGCCGAGGATGGAGAGAAGTTCGGCGGGAGAGAACCCGTCGTGGCGCGAGAATTCGGCGGGGCGGTCGCGCTGGTCTTCGAGGCGGCGGAACGAGGCGATGAGCCATTGCGTGACGTTGCCATTGAGATGGAGCACGAGGTTGCCGATGCTGTTGCTGGCCTGATTGGGACGCCACCAGACCTGTTCTTCCGAGAGCGACTCGACGCAGGCGCGCAGGCGCGGCCAGTACTGATCGAGGAGTTTGTGGCGCGAGAATTCGAGGAAGAGAGCGGCGGTGTCGAGGGATTCGGTCATGGAGACGTCTCCTGCAACTGATTATCGCTTTGACGGGCGAGGGGCGAGGAGTTCGGTATCGAGGGTCTTGAGGAGGGTGCCGGATGCGTCGTCATTGGCATAGTTCCAGAACATGACGCCGCCGAGGTTGTGGGCGCGGATGTAACGTGATTTTTCTGTGAGCGACTGCGGATCCTCGTAGGAGACGAAGACGCGGGAGGCGGGGTTATAGAGCCAGGGCACGCGCGAGACGGCGTCCCAAAAGCGGGTGAAACCCTGGTTGAGCATGGAGGACTGGATCAGGCTAAACGGAGCGTAGGCGTGGGGAATGGGCTTGCCGGGCTGGAAGAGGCCATGATCCTGGCCCGCAACTTCTCCCCACATGTGGCCATAGAAGGGCACGCCGAGTATGAGCTTGCGCGGGGGGACGCCGGCCTTCTGAAAGACGCGCACGGAGTCGTCGGCAGAGACCTTGTTTGGGTCGGCGGGATCGGTGAAGAGGGGCGCGTGGTTTCCGGTGATGGTGCCGGAGCCCGGCTCGTAGTAGTCGTAGGCCATGAGGTTGACGGTATCGAGAGAGGATTGGAGCTCGGCCATCGGTGTGTGGGCCAGGAATTCTTCGGAGGCGCCGGCCGCGATGGTGAGGTAGAGTCTCCGATTCGCAGTTTGCTCTTTATTGAACGCGGCGCGGAGTTCTCGACAGAGGAGCTCGAAGTTGCGGCCGTCCTCAGGAAGGAAGGGGTGGCCGGCGCCGGGCATGCCGGGATACTCCCAGTCGATGTCGAGGCCATCGAGGCGGTAGGTACGGATGAACGCGACCGCGCTTTCGATGAACTGGCGGCGGCTCTCAAGGGTGCGCGCGGCGTCAGAGAATCCGGCCGAGCCGAGCCAGCCGCCCACGGAGATGAGCACGGTCAAGGATGGATTGTCGCGGCGGAGACCGGTGAGCACGGCGAGGTTGGCAGGGTCGTTTGCGTTCCCAAGGACGACGCGGCCGGATTGGATGTCCGCGAAGGCGTAGTTGATGCGGGTGATGGCGTGGGGATCAATCTGGCCGGGTTGCAGCAGTGCGTTCTGCGGGAAGACGTAGGCCACGATGAGTTTGGATTGTGGGAGCGGGGCGGCGGGAAGTTGCAGCGCGAGCGAACACGCGAAGAGCAGCAGCAGGAATCTCGACATGAAGACAGCTCACTCTTCTGGCATCGTAGCACCGGTTGGGGGCGGGGTTGGAGGCGTTATTCTCTTGGAGAAACGCACGCATCGATGGGGGATGCCGGCCATGCTGAAGGGGATATCGAAGGTGATTGGGCCTGAGCTGCTGCTGGTGCTGCACCAGATGGGGCACGGCGATGAGATTGTCCTGGCGGATGCGCATTTTCCGGGGCATTCGCTGGGCCCGAGAGTTTTGCGAGCGGACGGGATCGGGGTGGCTGAGCTGCTGGACGGGATTCTGCCGCTGTTCGAACTGGACTCGTATGCCCCGCCGCTGGTGATGATGCAGGTAGTGGAGGGAGACACGCTGGATCCGGCGGTGGAGGGCGATTATCGCCGGGTGCTGGAAAGACATCTGGCGAGTGCACCGCAGCCGGTGAGGGAGGAGCGTTATGCGTTCTACGAGCGGGCGCGGGGGGCCTTTGCAATCGTGATGACCGGCGAGACGCGCAAGTACGGAAACCTGCTGCTGAAGAAGGGCGTGACTCCTTAAACGCGGGAGGAAGCGAGTGTCCCATACTTGGCCGCGAGCGCGATTGTTTTGCGTGTTGTTGTGGCTCGCCTGGGCGTGCGTGATCGGCGGCGCGCAGGCTCCGGTGATGGACAAGATTGATCCGCCGGGCTGGTGGGCGGGGTTGCCGGATCCCATGTTGCTGGTGCATGGAGAGGGATTCGACGGAGCCGAGTTTCGCGTTGCGGGGAAAGGGATCGGGCTACGGCGCACGCAGGTCTCCGCGAACGGGCATTGGGCGTTTCTGTGGCTGGAGACCGCCAACGCACAGCCGCAGACGGTCGAGATCACGGCGCGGAACCGCTTCGGGCAGGCGCAGAAGGCGTTTGCGCTGGCGGCGCGATCGCAGGATCCGCAGGGACATCGCGGGTTCCATTCCTCGGACGTGCTGTACCTGATCATGACGGACCGGTTTGCGCGCGGTTCGATCGAGGGAGACAAGGGGCTGGAGCGGGACCGGCCGCGGGGCTGGCATGGCGGAGACTTTGCCGGGATCTCGCAGCACCTAGATTATCTGCAGCAGCTGGGCGTGACGGCGGTGTGGACCACCCCGGTGGCCTCGAACGGCACGATGCCGGATTCGTATCACGGCTACGCGGCCACGGATTTGTATGCGGTGGATGCGCACTTTGGGAGCATGGCGGATTATCGGCGTCTGTCGGATGCGCTGCATGCGCGCGGGATGAAGCTGGTGATGGACCTGGTGCCGAATCACCTGGGAGTGCAGCACCCGTGGGTGAAGGATCCGCCCGCGCCGGAGTGGTTTCACGGGACGCTGGAGCATCACATCGGAGCGCAACATGATTTTGGGCAATTGCTTGATCCGCATGCTGCGCGCGCGGCGTGGCGGGCGATCACTGAGGGCTGGTTTACGGATGCGATGCCGGATCTGAACCAGGAAAATCCGTTGGTTTCGGCTTACCTGATTGAGAATGCGATCTGGTGGATTGAAAGCGCGGGGATCGACGGGCTTCGGCTGGATACGTTTCCGTACGTGGGGCGGGCGTTCTGGCACGAGTTCCATGCGGAACTGCATGAGCTGTATCCCGATCTGACGACGGTGGGCGAGATCTTCAATCGCAATGCGGAGATTACGTCATTCTTCGCGGGAGGCGTTGTGCGGCGTGGCATTGATACCGGGCTGGATACGCCGTTTGATTTCCCGGTCTATTTTGCGCTGCGGGATGTGCTGCTCAACGGACGACCGATGACTGAATTGGCCGATGTGTTGCGGCAGGACGCGTTGTATCCGCATCCGGAACGGCTGGTGACGTTCCTGGGGAATCACGATACGATGCGGTTCTTTACGGCGGGGCATGGGTCGGCAGCGAAGTTGAAGCTTGGGCTGGGCTTGCTGGCGACGCTGCGGGGCATGCCACAGATCTACGCGGGCGACGAGATCGCGATGGCGGGCGGGGAGGATCCCGATAACCGGCATGACTTTCCGGGAGGATTTCCGGGGGACGGGCGCAGCGCGTTTGCGGAAGCAGGGCGAAACGAAGTTGAGGAAGATGTGTTCCGCTGGACGGCGGGTCTGCTGGCCTTGCGCAAGACGCATCCGGTGCTGCAGAACGGATTGGAACAGAATCTGAAGTCGACTGACGACGTGTTCGTGTTTGTGCGCGCACAGAGCGAGGGCGGGTGTACGGCGGATCCTGCGCAGGAGCGGCTGCTGGTGGTGGTCAACAACTCGGAGGCGAAGAGGCAGATCGACTTGCCGCTTGCGGACACGGCCCTGGCCGGCTGCACGGAGTTTGAGCCGCTCGCATCGGCCGCGGGGCCGCCTCCGCATCTGGAACCAGGCAAGATAAGCCTGAACGAAACTGGGGAGTCTTTGACTGTGTATCGGGCGCGATGAGGGGAGCCGCGCCAAGCTGATCACACAGCGATCTTTTTGGCGGCGATCGTGGGGAATCCGAGAATAAGCCGGTTTCCATCGGGGAGAGGCTGGTAGTCCACAGAGGCGGCAAAGCGGTAGATGAGATGAATGCCATTGCCGCCAAGCGGCATGTTTCCCAGGCTCCCAGCCACGCCGGTACGTTGCCCCGGGTCACTGGGGATGAAGGGTGGCGCTTTGTCTTCAACGGCCAGGAAGAGGGAATCGCCGGAACAGGAGGCCTGGATCACGATGGGATGGCCGGGCTGGCCCTTATAGCCGTGGAGGATCACGTTGGCGAGGGTCTCCTCCAGGCAGAGGTTGATGGCGTAGCGCGTTTCCGCGGCGAGGCCGTGGCGGACACCCAGGTCCTCGACCCAAGGCGGCACACGGCTCAACTCGCTGAGTTGGCTGTCCAGCTGGAGCCGGTTCTGTGATTCCTCGAGCATCGTCTCCGACATTGAGCCTCCAGGTAGCGGCGAGTTGCAGGTTGATGGGGCACTAGCGGAGAGCGGCGACGGCGGCATCCAGGTCGTGATAGATGGGGATGATCTCGCCGATGTTGCTTGCCTTGAGGACCTCTTCCACCATCGGCGTGGGGTTCAGGAGGGCCAGTTTGCCGCCGCGGCGCTTGACCGTCTGGGCGGGCAGAACGATGGACCGGAGCCCCATGGATCCGAGGAAGGAGACGTTGGTGAGGTCCAGCAGAAGGTTCCTGGCGCTCCCCGCCAGTACGTTCATCTTGAGATCGATGGCGGCGGCACCCTGGATGTCGAGTCGTCCGTCAAGCATAACCCGCGTGATGTCCCCGTCGATTGACTCAGTCGAGAGTGTCATAACCGTGCATTTCCTTTCCGTGTATCAAGAATAGGGGAGTCAACGCCGGGCGCAAACCTCGTTCAGAGTAGGCGGCCCGTGTTAATTCCTGGTTACATCGCGGGCAGGGATTTCCCATCGACTTGGGCAGCGGCGCCGGTGACCGGACGCCGATAGCGGACGAGCAGAATGGTGATGTCGTCGGACTGGCTCGCACCCCCGGCAAATTGCTCTACGGCGTTCAGGATTCCGGCCTGAAGCTCATCGAGGGAAGCGTTGTGGTAGGGACCGAGGGCCTCGACGAGGCGCTCGTCGCCGAACAGATCCTGGTTCTTGTTCTGGGCCTCGGTCACCCCGTCGGAGTAGAGCACCAGGGTATCGTCGGGCTCGAGTTGAATCCGATCGGCCTTGTAGGTGGCCATATCGATCAGGCCTACGGGAAACGAACCGCCGGTGTAGAGCTCACTGATGGTCCCGCGCCGCAGAAGCAATGGCGAGGGATGGCTGGCGCGCACGTATTCGAGCATGCCGTCTGGGCCGAGGAGGCCGAAGAACATGGTGGCGTAACGGCCGACGGAGGCGCGTTCACAGAGAAAGCGGTTGAGGTGACTGAAGACGCGCACGGGATCGACGCCCAGGGTCATGCCGGAGATCGCGCCCTGGAGCATGGTGGTCAACAGGGCAGCTCCGAGTCCTTTGCCGGCGACATCAGCAATCAGGATGGCGGTGCGTCCATCAGAGATGGGAAAGACATCAAAGTAGTCGCCACCGACCTCATGGCACGGCCGCTGCATGCCGGTGACGGCCAGGTGGGGAAAGTCCTGCAGCCCCTGGGGAACCAGCGCCTGTTGAATCTCGCGGGCGATACTCAGTTCCTGTTCCAGGCGCCGCCGTTCCCGTTCGCGCTCGACCAGGCGGGCATTGTCAAGGATGCTGGCAGCCTGGGAGCCGAGGGCGTCGAGAATCTGGCGATCGAGCGCCGAGAAGGTGGCCGTGCGCTTGGAGTCCAGATAAACGGCGCCCAGCAGCCGGCGCGGTGCGCGCATGAGTTCTTCCACGGTGCCGTGCGCGGCCGCGTAGAGGGGGATGACGACGGCCGAGCGCAGAAGCTGCAACATGACGCTTTGCGCGGTCTGCACATTCAGGTCGGCCAGGTTGAGATCTTCATTGACGACGGCGGTTTGCAGTTCGAGAGCGCGCCCAAGCACGGAGCGACTGGGGTTCATGCGCTCCGGGGGAAGATTCTCGCCGTTGCGGCCGCGCGCGACCTTCACCTGCAGCACCCCGCTGGGATCGGGCTCGAGCAGCATGCCGCGGTCGGCGTGGGTGATGGCGATGGCGTGATCGAGCATGGTGGACAGCACGCTTTCGAGAGGAAGCTGCGAATGCAGGAGCTGTGTGGCTTCCAGAAGCATGCGCAGGCCCTTCAGCTCGTCGGTCGAGCTGGCGCCCCAGGAGCCCAGGAGGCTGCGGAATCGCGTCTCGGCGGTTTGCTCAGGCACTTCTTCCTGCTGCAGGCGGAAGACAAGCTGGCAGCCTTCGTCGGTGCCGAGGCGGATCCGGTCTCCATCAGCCAGGGCCTTGGCCCGCGTGGCTTCGCCGTTGACGAAGATGCCGTTGAGCTGCCCGCGGTCTTCGATCATGAATCCAGAGGGACCGGCGGTAATCGCGACGCACTTGCGCGACACCCGCATGTCATCCAGGGGCAGGTTATTGCCGCTCTCCCGGCCTCGTCCGATCAGGTAGGGAACCGCGCTGATGGGAACCGACTGGGCCGGCCGATCGGTAAACGCAACCTCGATGGAGGCACGGAATGGGACAGTCGATTCAGCCATAGATATCAAGTGAGTGGATTCTAACAGCGAAAATGAGGGTTTGACTGCTCCTTGACTCTACTGCCGGATCTGGGGGTTCGACGCCAGGCCTTAGTGAAATTGGGTCAAATCTTGACTAGGCGTCTTGACATTTGACCGCAGCGCCAATAGCTTGGAACTCGCGCCTACCGGCCTTGCCACGTATTTTAGCGGCCCAATTCCAAACGCAGTCCTTACTCTCCTGCATGATTCGCCTGGGCGGCGCCGCCATTCCCCAATGGCCAGTCTGAATTCTTGCTCCCGGCAAGACTGCCTGCTTTTGCGGCAGAATGCTTGCTTCGATGAGGAGCACCTTTGCGCCCTTTTCACGCCAGGCGAAGAATGCTTGCCCGGTAAATTCTGACGAACCCATGTCCCCCCTTTCTATTCAAGGAGAGCAACAGCGATGGCGTTGACGGCTTCTTTTCGAGTAACTGTATTGGCAGCACTCAGCATGTTCGGCGGGCTGTCGCTGGCTTCCGCGCAGTGTCCCAGCACGTCTCCGAATTTTGCGCCGGATTTCAGCGCGGCCGGCGCGGCGAGCTGCTTCCAGTTGAATCCGGCGAGTGGAAGCTATCTGCCCAGCATTACGAACGCCGCCACGCTGTCGAGCTCTACGGTTCTGCGGCTGACGCCCAGCATGGGGGGCCTGGCAGCGTCAGCCTGGTACACCAATCCGCAGCCGGTTGCCAGCGGCTTCACCACCACGTTTTCCTTCCAATTGGGAAACAGCAACACCGGCGCCAATGCCGACGGAATTGCCTTCCTGGTACAGAACAGCCCGGCAGGAGCGGCGGGAGGCCTGAATGCCCTGGGCACGGGCGGCGGGGGCATCGGCTATGCGGGGATTCCGAACAGCCTGGCCATTGAGTTCAATACCTATTACAACCAGGGCTCGGACCCGAACAGCAACGACGTGACGATCCAGAGCTGCGGCACCGCTGCCAATGACGTGGGACCGTCCTGTGCCATCAAGACGAACGATCTGACCGGCACCAGCATTTCGCTGGCAGACGGCAGCGTGCACGTGGCGACCGTGACCTATTCCGTGCAGCCGGGGTGCACGACCGCTCCTTGCTCCACGATCGATGTTGTCCTAGATGGCGTCGATCTGTTCCCGGGCGGCGTGCCGTTCGACATCACCACGATTGGACTGACCAACTCCGCCGCCTACGTGGGCTTCACCGGTGGTACGGGCGCCGACGACGATGAGCAGGATGTCGACAGCTGGACATTCTCTTCTTCCCAGACGCAGAGCGGAACGGTTGCGCCGAACCAGTCGAACCCGACCACCTTCGATTACAGCGGCGGCTTTGCTCCCGGCAATACGAGCGGCGGCTACAACTTCTCCGCGCAACAGACGACCACCAGCCAGACGGTGCAGATGACGGTCACCGCGATCCCGATGACGCAAGCCGCCTGCAACGCGGTGGTGCAGCAGAACCCCAACTTTGGGGGCGCCCACTGCTTTGTGTATCAGAACGGCGGAGGCCAAGGGCAGGACGCGGCGGTGATGTTCGAGGTGACCTGTACGGCGAACGGGGTGGCGCAATCGTGTGGCAGTCTTGCCAATCCCTTCAATGCCGACCTGGGCACGCAGTTCAGCTTCAGCTGCGGCGAAAATGCGGGATTGACCTGCCCGCCCAACACGACCGACACCTCCGGCGGCAGCTTCGGGCTGCCTCACCTGACTCCCAATGACGGCACACCTTCGGTTGGGTTCCTGAAGGGTGAGGGCCCTAATCCGGCACACCCCTGCACCGCGGGAGCGACGCCGCTGTTCACCAGCAACCAGATCGAGTCGTTCAAATTGGGGGACACGAGCGGGGGCGCCAAGGGCGGAAGCGGCGGCACGACCTCCTGCTGGGTTATGACCTACCTGACGCAGAGCGAGACGCCCTCCATCACGGTGACTCAGCCGGCCAACAACGGCACCTACCGGCAGAATCAAAGCGACGCAACAACCACGGCCAGTTACTCGTGCGCAGCAGTGTCGACGGGCGACCCCAACACCGTGGCATTCGGCCCGTATCTCAGCATTCCGCTGCCCCCCTCGCTCTATGCCGGGGTTTGCTCCGCCAGCAACTCGGTAGGCGGGGCAGTGGCGAGTGGAGCTCCGTTCGACACCGGGACGCTGGGACCGCACACGTTCACCGTGCAGGTGCAGGACTCGGCGATGAATACGAGCCAGACCCTGGTGACGTATACGGTGGTGGCGCCGCCGGCGATCTCCGGGCCCTCCAGCGCAGTCTTTGCGGTGGGCACGCCCAACTCGGTTCAGTTCAATGCGACCGGCTACCCGGTACCGTCGTTCACGGAGGTCGGTGCGCTGCCCAGCGGCGTGACCTTCGTGGACAACAAGAACGGGACTGCCACGCTAAGCGGCACGGCAACCGTGAGCGGCATTTACAAGATCACGGTAAGCGCGACGAACGGGGTGAGCCCAGCGGCCACGCTGTCCTTCACTCTGACGTCGACCGCTACAGTACCGGCATCAGGCAGCAAGTGCAACGGCGTGTACAGCGGGACATTCCAGGGGAGCCTGACCGTCACGGCAGGGCAGAGCTGCACTTTTATCAACGGCGGCGTCACCGGGAATGTTTCGCAGACTGGAGGCAGCTTCGCAGTCACGGGAGCGACGGTGGGTGGAAACTTCCAATCCATCGGAGGAACGTTTGCGATTGGCGCCGGCGCGATCGTCAAAGGCAACGTGTCGGTGCTGAACCTGGCGAAGTCGTCGGCGCAGGACACCGTCTGCGGGGCGCGTGTGGGGGGGAATCTGCAGCTGGTTGCCAGCTTCACGCCCATTGCGGTTGGAAACGGCACAGTCTCCTGCCCCGGCAACACGATCGTAGGAAACCTGAGCGCCACGGCCAACAACGCCATCATTAGCATGGATGGAAACACCGTGGGCGGCAGCCTGACGGCCACGGCAAACCTGAAGCCCACTCAAGTGTTCTCCAACAAGATCGTGAGCAACCTGAGCTGCTCGAGCAACCTGTCGATTACCGGGGGAAGCAATACGGCCAGCAAGAAGACGGGGCAATGCGCCAGCTTCTGACGGGAGCCTCTGCGACGCGAAGCTTGTATCGCAGAGGCTGATTTTGAGGCGAGACACATTTATGAGGAGCGGAAGAAGCCGGCGGCGGATTTCGAAGTCAGGCTTCGAGGGCCGCGGCCGGGCGAGGTGCCGCTGGTTCGGACGGCGCGTTACAAACTGCGCGCGCCGCTAGTTTCCCGCGGTGTTAAGCCATGCCGAAGCGTCGGCATACATCTTCTTCATGTCGTCGCGCAGGAGCAGGTTTTCGGCCCCGGGATCCTTCTTCATGCCGTCCAGCGTGTTCACGACCCAGCGGAAGTTGTCGCGCGCGTCGGTGTTGTTTTTGTTGTCGCGGGCGATGGCGCCCAGCAGGTAGTGGGCGTGCGCGCTGAGCGGCTGCTGTCCGAGTTTGTCAGCGCGAAGCAGGGCGCGATCGATCTCCTGACGGGCATGGGCGGCATCGCGGGCCTGGAGCATCGCCTCGGCTAAAAAGAGCTCGCACTGCACGGAGGAGTACTTAAGGCCGGCATCGTCTGCTTGCTGCATCAGGGTACGCAGGCTTGCGATACTTCCCTTCTTCTCGCGCACGGCAACCTGGGCAAGAGCCACTTTGGCCAGGAGAATCCGTTCCGGTTCCTTGCTGGCGGCGGCGGACGGCATGGCCTGGTCATAGAGCGCGTGCGCGCCGGCGAAGTTTCCCTTATAAAACTGGGCATCGCCCTGGAACTCGAGGGTCTGGGCGACAAGGCCGTCATTCTTCAACTCGCGCGATACGCTCATCGCCTCCCCCAGGGGGCCTTTGACATCATCCATGCGGCCGGCCAGGGTGAGCGCCTGGGCATACCCGTCGAGGATCTCGGCCATCCAGAAGGTTCGGTCTTTCAGGTCACGGAAGGTCTTCAGCGCCTCTTCCTTGCTGTGGATAGCAGCGCCATAGCGGCCCTGAAAGTCGAAGAGACCACCCAGGCCGTAGGACTCGAGAGCCGCGCCACGCGAGTCATTGATGCTGCGGCGCAATTGGAGGGCCTTCATGTAGTAGGAGATCGCCTGGTCGTATTCGCCCATGCTGGTGAGCGCCTGGCCGAGGTTGTGCTCAGCGTCCACAATATCCTGCGGGTTCTTCGATTTTTCGCGGAGTTGCAGGACCTGTTGCAGGTAGGCGAGCGCGTCTTCGTACTGGCCCATCTCCAGGTACACGCTGCCGATGTTGTTGAGGCAAACTGCCTGCATGCTCTCGTTGCCGATTTCGCGTTCCAGCTGCAGGGCTTCCTTGTAGCTCTTCAGGCCGCCGTTGTGGTCGCCGCGATCATCGGCCAGATTTCCCATGTCGATGAGGGTATCGCCGAGGCCGCGCTTGTCGCCGATGTCGCGACGAATCTGGAGGGCCTCGTCGAAGTTGGCCATTGCCTCTTTGGCGTTGCCGAGATTGGCCTGCGCCCGCGCCATCTCGTTCAGGCTGAAGGCCAGGCCACGCTGCTGCCCGATCTGACGCCAGATGGTGAGGGCCTCCTGCTCACTGCGCAGCACCTCCTGGGGCTTGTTGAGCATGCGATAGGCCACGGCGGTGAGGTGGAGGCTGGTAGCCTTCTGCTCCTGATTGTCCATCTGCACGGCGAGACTATAAGCGTGGGTGAGCGGTTCGAGCGCGCCCTGAGGATCGCCGGTCTTCAGCTGGATGCGGCCCATGTCGATGGTGGCTCCGATATCTTTTGGGTTGGCGGTCAGGATCCTCTGGTAGTAGTCCTTGGCTTTTGCCAGGTCGCCTGAGTCTTCGTAGAGCCTGGCCAAGGCAGCGCGCACATCGGCGTTGTCCGGCAACACGCGGGCGAGGTTCTCGTAAGCTTTGATGGCCTCAGGGAAGTGCTTGTTGACCTGCAGTTCGATCGCGGAGATCTGGAACCTTTCTGCTTCAGGAAGGTTCTGGCTCAGCATCACGGCCTTCTGCGCGGACTGCTCCGCTTCGCTGTCGTAACCGAGAGTGCTGTAACTCTGCGCAAGGCGGGCGAAGGCGAGGGCGAAGCCGGGGTCGGCACGGGTGGCGGCATCGAATTGTTTCTCTGCTTCAAGATTCTTGCCATCGCGCAGTAGCACGAGCCCCTGGTTGTAATCGCGAAGGGCCTCGACGGAGCTCGACGTGGGCTGAAAAGAGCTGGCCTTGAGCTGTTTCATCACGTCGCGGGGCAGCTCCAGGGTCTGGCGGATGGAGTCGGCGAGGCGATCGACGGCGGAGGGGATGTCTTTCTCGCTAGGGACGTCGGCCTTAAGCGTGACGGTGCGGTTGTTTTTCAGGTCCTGGAGGGTCGCGTCGATGCGAATGGTGTCACCGAATTTAGCGTATTGGCCCCAGACCACGCGGTCGGCGGTACTGAAATCGGCCACGCGTTTTACGGTTCCGGGATCAAGTGCGGTGGACGGGGTGATCCGCAGGTCGTTGAAGATCTGGTGCACGATATTGGGGCTCACGGTGCGCAGGCTTGCGGACTGCCCCACGTCGGTGGTGAGCATATCGGCCAAGCTGGAACCCAACCAGTCAAGGGAGGAATCGGAGGAGGCATTGCGGAAGGGCAGGATGGCGAGGGAGACAGCCGGTGCAACCGGCCGGGTGTCGTCAGTGCGGTGGAGCCGATCACGCAGCAGATAGCCACCGGATCCGAGGACAACCAGGATCGCCGCGGCGGCGATCAGGCGGCCAGGCGTGGCGATGCCCTTCCCCGATGCGGCAGATCGCTTCTTCCGCCTCACTTTCGCACGCGCGGAGGGCGTCCCGTTTTTCCAGTTGGTTAGGTCTTCAAAGATCTCGGAGACCTTCTGGTAGCGCGCGGTGAGATCGCGCTCCAGGCAGCGGTCTACGATGAGCCCCAGCACGCCGGGAATCTCCGCGTTGCGCTCAAGAACGGGAACGGCGGATTCCTGGGTCCGCTTGATGAGGCTGGCGAGGGCGCTTTCTGCGACGAAGGGGCGCTCACCGGCCAGCAGTTCGTAAAGGATCAGTCCGAGGGCAAAGATGTCCGAGCGCTGGTCGAGATCCTTGCCCAGGGCCTGTTCGGGGGACATGTATTCCATGGTACCGAGCATGGCCCCGGTCTGGGTCATGCCGTCGCCGGTCAGGGTGCGGGCGAGGCCAAAGTCCATGACGACCACCCGGCCAGCGTGATCCATCATGATGTTCTGCGGCTTCAGGTCGCGATGGATGATGCCGATCCCGTGTGCCTCCTCGAGCGCATGGCACACCTGGAGCGCGATTTCGACAGCCTCTTCCGGGGGCAGCTTTTTCCGCTCATGGAGAATCGAGCGCAGGTCTTTGCCCTCGATGTACTCCATGGTGATGAACTTGACGCCGTCAGCGTCGCCCAGGTCGTAGATGCGGATGACGTTGCGATGCGTGACCCTCGAGGAGAGGAGGAGTTCCTGCTTGAAACGCGCCAGGATCTCAGGATTGGCGGCCATGTCGGGCCGAATGACCTTGAGCGCAACGGTGCGATCAACCTCCAGATCGGCGGCCTTGTAGACAGCCCCCATGCCCCCCTCGCCGAGGAGTTCCAGGATCTCGTAGCGATTGCCCAGGGTTGAGCCGATCTGGAGTTGGGTGGGGCCCGGGTAGGACGCAGCCGCGCCGGCGGGCGGAGGACTCCGGCGAATGGAGGTGCGCTGGGCGTTGGCCGCGCCGGCAACAATCGTCGCCCCGCCGGAGGTTACGATGGTTGCTCCTTCTTTGGGTGGAGGGGAGGCGTTAATGACGGTGGCCCCGTCCTCAAGGGGTTGCCGCCCCCCGATTACGGTCGCGTCTTCGCCGCAAACCGGAACTGCCCCAAAGACGGTAGGGTCCGAGGGAGGCGGGTCCTGCTTGCCCGAGATTCCCGGGTCCGAGAGGACGGGCGTTTCACGATTTTTATCGGACCTGGGGGTCTCGTCCATATTCCACTTATAAGCATCCGGAAATGAAAGAGATTGGTCCGGAAGCAATTTCGCCGAAAAATTCCCGAATTCTAGTGGCTGAAGTATAAATCAATCGTTGACGGGACGTTTGCTGGGAGCCCGTCCGGCCCCAGAAGGATCGCAGGCGGCGCACCGCGATGATGGGAGGGTGTGCGGGAGAGAACGAGGCGGAAAGGCGGGGCCACGAGTTCGCCCAGCGGAGGTTGAGCCTGGAGATGAGAAGCCGGAAGCGGTATCTGATGAGCAGAAACGGCTGACTGTTCGATTGAACCGGATCTGACCCTCACACAGAGGACGTGACGCTCTTGGCGAGTTGAATCTGTTCCCATTCTGTACGCCAATGAGGGCCTGGCAGGCGCACTATTCAAGTGCGCCTGCCAGGGATCGATCGATCAGGCGACCCTTCGATTCGGATCGTCCTTGCGTTTGGTGGTGTCGTCGACGACCAGTTCTTCACGGCGCACTTCCCCGCTGACGTCGCGCACGTCTTCTACCGGGCGCTTGGCAACGGAGACTTCCTCGCGGACTACTGTGTCCTTGTCCAGAGTGACTCGTTCTTCGCTCAGTGGCACCCGGATCTCCGTTTCTCCGATGCTTCCCGCGGGAGTAGCTCTCTCCCCCCCGGGGTGGCGCTCGATCACCAGTTCCTCGCGCGTCACCGGCACCTTGACCTGCTGGGTGTCCGTGACCACCTCCTTGCGAAGGCGCACCTCGCCACGGGAGACGCGATCTTTGTGCACGCGCAACACTTCCCCAAGAAGTTGAATATTGTCTGGCCGCTCAGCTGCGTATTCTTCGATTCCGGATTCCTGACTATATCCCGAATCGCCGTAATCGTAGGTAGCCGCGCCGGCGCCCAGGTCCCCGCCGTATTGCGTGAGGATCTCTTCGGCCTCCCTGCGGCGAGGTCCCGCCTGCACGGTGACTACCGCGCCATCCGAGTCGCGACCAAGGCGGTGGCTGAAGTAGCGTGATTGCTCCCCCGGGATCTGAAGGTCGCCGAAGGAATCGGGCAGGTCCGAGGATGAGTAGTTGTAGCGTGCCCCCGGCAGATTCCCGGAAGGGGAATCCGGGTCGACCACTTCACGGCCGGCAAGGTCGCCTCGCGGCCGTTCATTCTCATAGGGCTCCGGCTCGTCGCCGGTGAACCAGTTCTTGACCTTGTCCCAGGTTGAAAAATCGTGCCCTTTTGTCCCTGTTTGCGCACTCGGCCTTGAAGCGTCGGCGGACGAAACGGACGCAGATCCGTATTCGCCGCGGTGAGCCACTCCGAGATGTGCGGAGGAGAAGCCGGCGTCCTGAAGGGCCCCCACCGCCTGGCGCGCGTTGCCGCTGCTCTCGAAGAACGCAGCGATCGTTCCAGTCAGATTGTCTGTCTGTGCCATCGGTTACCTCGCGGATATTGATAATCGTGCTGGATTATGACATGAGCATTGCGGCGTCGTTGAGGGAACCAAGCCCGCCGACCGACGTCTGTGTGCTCTCGAATCGTTCCGCAGCCGATTAGGATGCGGGGCTCCAGACGCGGTTGCTGCGCGCTCGGTTCCCGTTCTGTTGAAATCGCGAGGCTCAATTTTGGCTGGTCCTGGAGGCTGGCCGAGAACTTGATCAACGCGCTTCTCGCCGGAATGGACTTGCCACTCGAAGAGCAGCGGCTTGGATCTCTCCGGCCTGGCGCCCGCGCAATCACGGTGGGCGAAACGAACCCCTCTGACCTATCGCGGGAAGGCGGGCGTCTCACTGCACCGGGGCTTCGTGCAGGTACATCGTCGGGCAACCCTTAGCTTCGTTCAGAAGAGATTGCCAGCGACCTGCTCAGCGGCGACACTGATTTGCATTTTGAGAATGGCAGGGGTGAGGACGGGGTCGTGCGCCATTGTTGTACTCAAAGTGATGCTGAAGAGTTGATCACGAACGCGCCCCAGTACGCGTTCGCCGATGACAACTTCCCGGCGAAGGACGCCGCAGGTTACCGCCTCATTGCCTATCGCCTTCAATGGGTCAGAGACCCCGCGGCAATCCCGCCGGACGCTGGCCAAAAACTCTTCGTGCGGGTCGGGAGCAATGCCAACGGCGATCTGTAGCGTTCGCACTGCCTTCCCTCCTTGCTCCGTGAACGTGCATACAGCGGGTTTTGATCCTGTGGCAGCCACATAGCTTCCCACGGCATTGCCGCCCCCAACCAGGTCGGTGGCCGTCGCCTCGTTGAGCCACGGGCACTTGTTCTCTGCCTGGGCCCGGACTGCCATCAAAGCCAACATGCAAGCTACGGCAATCCAAGTGATCCGCGAGCGAGTCAAAACGGAATGTCTACTTACCACGTTCAGCTCCGCCTCCCTCAGTCGTCAGATCGGAGTGCATGTGCCACGCAATGCTTTCCGTCGAGATCTCTGGATGCGCGCGCAGATAATTCAAGGAGTAGGTCGGGGCGCCCGGGTCGACCTTCTTGTCGACAAACATCGCCTGCTGCTCGGCAGCCTTTTCCGACTTACCCATGCGCCGATAAAGAATTGAGAGATTGTAATGGGCAACCAGATCGTCAGGATCAATCTGCTGTAGCGCCTCGAATTGCTCCAGAGCCGCGTGTTCGTCCTTCTGCTGGTAGTAGGTGATTCCCAATTCTCGACGAGCGTCCCGTGACTGCGGAAATTTCTCCACCACTCTCCGAAAATCGGCAATTTCCTGTTGCGTATTCCCGGCCCGGCGTTGGAGGAGGCCATCGTAGTACAAAGCCCGCGCACTGTCCGGATCGAGCGTGAGCGCCTTCCGTATCGCGGTTCGCGCGGAATCGTACTTTTCCCAAAGTATCTCTGTGAGGGCCACGTTCGTGTATGCGTCGGCATAGTCGTGACGCAGCTTGATCACCTCAGTGAATGCGGCCACGGCCTCTGCGTACTGGAACTGATCGACCATGGCGATGCCCAGATTGTTCCAGCGCATCCAATCCGGGTTGTCGGTTGGGTCGGGATCTTCGGGCGCATTCTCGCCGATCTGCATCCTGCGCGTGCGTGACGCCAGCTCTACAACCGGGTATGCGGGATGATCCTTGCCAAAGATGTTGTTGAGATAACTCTGCCGCAGATGCCGGTAATTCACCTTCGCCGTAACCGATACGGGACCCTTCACCTCGCCCGGGATCCGGAATTGATAGCGAACCAGCACCGACCGTCCCGCCTGCACGGTGTTGTCATATGCGACGGAGTGAATGGTCCACACCTTGTGGTTGTCGACAAATTCCCCTTCGTCGGTCACCGGGCGATTGGTGAAGCTGTGCGCCCGGGGATCAAGCATGCCATCGGGCTTGAGGAATCCGCTGTGATAGATCTCCTTGCCAGCCGCGTCATTCACCGTGAACTCCACCCATGCCTCGTAGAGATCACGCACTTCCGGAATCAGGGAATGACCGATGTTCTTGTTCTGGATGACGACGTAAGCCTCGACGAGTTCGTTGGGAGCGAGGCTGTAAGCGACTCTACCCAGAGGAGCCGTCAGCTTGTCCTCGCCTTCTTTGCGCAGGGCGAAGATATCCACGTTGAGAAAATTTCCGGCGCGAAGAAACTCGATCGTCTTCTGCAACTGCGCGTCGAAGCCGTAGTAGAAAGGAACCGCCGTATTGCCCGCAAGCCAACGATGGGACGCAAAGGTTCCGTTCTTGGCGCCATACTCTTTGAGATTCGTCGCGTTGCGCTTCATGTGGCAGCCCTGGCACGTTGTGAAGTCGGCGGTATAGAAGGTCAACGGATTGCGTTGCGAGAATTTCGACTGCTGCCACTCGTCGTAGGCCGTAAAGGCGCGGATGAATTTATAGTCGTTGAGCGGGGAGGGCAGATTCGCCTTGTGGCACGCCGCACAGAACTCCGGTTTGTGCAGAAAATCGTGCATCACAGCCTGGGAGTGGCGTTCAGGATGGCGAAGGATTTCGGCAAAGGGGACCTGACCTGGAATACGGTTGCCGTTTTCATCCACCATCACCGCGGGCACGCCCATCTTGACGCTGGAATTGCCGTTCGTCGAATCGAGTCCCATCACCGAATGGCACGTCATGCAGGTGAGCCCGTCCGAGTCCATCAAAGTTCGATCGATCTTGGAATCGGCTGTGAGGCCGCCGCTCAGCACAGCGATCGGATTGTGGCAGCTGTCGCAATGGCGCGCAAAGGCGATGCCGCGCGTCTGGTCGCGAATCAGCAGGTTGACGCTGGTGCGATAAAAGGGAGTGCGAAACGAGTTGGAGTGAAGCGCCTGCCGCCACTGGGTATAGGCCTCCTGATGGCAGGTTCCACAGTATTCGGCGCTCGGAAACGCGCCAGGCTGAAGGAAGCCTTCGCCTTCCACCGCGATGTTCCCGGGAGTGAAAGGGTTTTTCTTCCCATAGTGATAGTCGTAGGTGGGCGCCACCGCCGCGTTGTGAGCTTTGCGATCGTTATCCTGTCGCTCTTCAGCCTTGGCCCGCACCGCCACCATTGCCCCGGTAACATCTGCACCGGTAGCCTTGTCGGACAAATTCGCCGACGGGGAGCTCACTGAGGCGCTGCCCTCGTTTGATTGCGCCACTCCCAAAACACAGAGCAGCGCGATTGCCGAAAGCGCTGCGCCTGTTCTGATCGCCTTCCACCGCAGACTTGCTTGTTTCCGGTTCATCGGCAAGACCTTTCCAAAATCCTCGGACTACTTTCCCCCATGAGCAGCGGATGCCTTCCTCTGGGACATCTGCGCCGCAATGCCGTCGTAGACGCTCGGTACAAGACCCTTGCCTTCCTCGATCGTGTAATAGCGGTCGACGCCGGGAAGCTGATAGGTTTCCTTAACGCCATCCGGCCAGCGGATCTCGACCTTGTCGACGCTGCTCGTCTGCCCCAGGCCAAAGTGCAAACGGAAGTCGTTCGACGACTCGAAGCTTCCGCCGCTCATCACGTCGCCCCGCTGCTTTATGCCCCCGGCCGTCAAATAAACTGTAGCGCCAATCGCATCGCGCGGCCCTTTCGGACCTCCACCCAACGCCAAGCCCACCCAGTGATTGGCGTTGTCACTTACATTTCGCAATAGAACTGGAGTGTGATCGATGCAGTTAATCACGACGTCGATCTTGCCGTCGTTGAACAAGTCACCGAAGGCCGCTCCACGTGCGGGAATCACATCCGCAAGTCCTGACCCCTCCACGGGAGGGATCACGTCAAACTTCTCGCCATGATTGGCGTTGTGGAATAGAAGGGGGCGTTCCGCCCACGAGGTCCCCCAGTTGTGCTGATCCACCTGGGGATAAACGTGGCCGGAAACAAACATCAGATCTTTCCAGCCGTCGTTGTCATAATCGAAAAATTCCGTCCCCCAGCTCAGAAACGGGTAGGTGGGCTCGGCCAACCCGATCTGCGGCGTGATATCCACGAAGTTGCCATCGCCATCGTTCCGGTAGAGCGTCTTGTAGTCGTCAGAGAACGTGGTCGTGTAGAGATCAAGCCGGCCATTGTTGCGGTAGTCGCCGACCGCCAGCCCCATCGACGCAGTCTCGCGTGCATCTTGATTCAGCGCGAACCCTGAATAGAAGCTCGAGTCCTGGAAAGTCCCATCACCCTTATTGATATAGAGGTAGTTCGGCGATGAGTCATCCGTCACCAGCAGGTCCACTTTGCCGTCGTCATCGATGTCAACAAACGTCGACGAGAACCCGTAGTAGCGCCGCTTGTCGTTCACACCGGCTTTTTCACTCACATCGGTGAAGGTTCCATCGCCGTTATTGTGAAAGAGGTGGTCCGGCTCCCCCTGCAAGCCGCGAGGACCGCACATGGTCTGCGCTCCGCGGAAGGAACAGTTCAAGTAGCCGACCATCTTGCTTCCCGAGAGGGGCATGTTGCCCATGTCCCAGTGCACGTACCCCGGAACAAAGATATCGAGCCGTCCATCGCCGTCATAGTCGCCAAAGCTCGGTCCTGTGGACCAGTTACCGAGAGTTACGCCCGCCTTTTCCGCAACGTCGGTGAACGTTCCGTCGTGGTTGTTGTGGTACATGCGGTTCTTTCCATAGTTGGCCACGTAAAGATCGGGCCACCCATCGTTGTCGAAATCTCCTACAGCCACACCGAAGCCCCAGCGATCGTTCGTGACGCCGGCCTGTTGGGCGACATTGGTGAACGTCCCGTCGTGATTGTTATGGAAAAGTGCTGCCCGTGGTGGAGACGCCTTTCCCTCGAGGGCATCGAACGTGGAGCCGTTGACCAAGTAGATATCGAGCCAGCCGTCGTGGTCGTAGTCCAACAACGCAACGCCTGAGCCAATGGTCTCCAGGATGTACGCCTTCTGGGGTGTGCCCATCAAGTGCTTCCAAACGGTGAGCCCTGCCTGCTGTGACACATCCTTGAAAACGAGGGGGCCATCTTTGACAAAGCCGCCGGCAGTAATGGGGCGGCTCTCCGAGTCGAGCACGGGCGCGAACTCCCCTGCGGTGGCTGAGCCGGTCTGCTGTCGTGCCGGTGCTGCTGTCGAGTTGCCGCCGTACAAGGGCGCTTGGGACGGCTGTTGGTTCTGCGCTAACAACGTATCTGGCGCGCAGGTCGTGATAACCAGATAGCAGAAGACAATTGGGCGCAGATACAGCTTCACAGGCAGCAACTGACTCAACGGGGACCTCACGAGTGGGAAGTGCTTCGGGGACCAATGGTCGCCGACCGAACGGCCCTGCGTCTCCGGCGTATCGGATGAATTGCGAGTCGAACTTCCGATGGATGAATGCACGCAATATCCAGAAACCGGAATCGGAGCCTTGCGAAATCATCAACTCACGAGATAGACAGCTCCACCTTCTGATTGATAGGTGCGAACAAGAAATCGAGCTAGACTGCCGCAATGAAGACGGAACCGATTGGCAGTATTCCCCGGCCTCCCGCGCTTATCGGGGCCATCGCAGCATTCCAGGCCGGTCAGATCACTCGCGACGCTCTTGACGCGGAATACAGCGCGGCGCTGCAAGATACTGTGGAGCGCTTCGCTGCTACCGGCTCTCCAGTCATCACGGATGGCGAGCAAACCAAGCCGAGTTTTGCGACTTATCCGCTGACGGGCATCGACAATCTCGCACCAGACGGTGTGGTCATTCCCTTTGCCGATGGCCATACGCGTCAACTCCCGCGACTGACGGGGGGCCCTTTCCGTTACGGCGTCCGGAGCGGGCAATTCACCAGCACGGTGCGAACCTACACCACTCTTCCCATCAAACAGGCCGTCATCTCAGCATCCGCGCTCAGCCTCCTTTATCCAGCCGCGGTCCTCCCGGGCTATCCCCAGGATGTCTTCCTGGCCGATCTCGTCGACGAGGCGGAAGCAGACATTCGCAGCGCTTTCAATGCAGGTGCCTTCCTAGTGCAGATTGATTTCACGGAAGCCAGGCTCTCGCTCAAGCTGGATCCCGCCGGGGGTCTTCTCCGCACCTTCATCGATCTCAATAACCGGGTGCTCGATCGTTTTACTCCAGGCGAGCGGCAGAGACTTGGCGTGCATGTCTGCCCGGGCAGTGATCGCGACTCTCCCCACAGCCTTGATGTCGATTATGCCGGACTTCTGCCCGAGCTCCTTCAACTGAACGCAGGCCGCTTCTACCTGCAGATGGCAAGCGAACGGGACAAGCCGCGGGTTCTCCGTATCGTGCAGGAAAACCTCAAGCCCGAACAACTCGTCTTCATAGGTGTCATTGACCCCATTAACCCGGCCATCGAGTCCCCGCAACAAGTTCGCGACCGCATCCTGCAGGCGGCTTCCATCCTGCCCGTCGAACGACTGGGAACGACCGATGATTGCGGCTTTTCGCCCTTTGCCGACGACACCTCCACGGCTCGCGAGACTGCATTTCGCAAGATCAGTGCTCGCGTAGAGGGAACGGCGTTGGCGGCCCAGATACTCGGCCTCGATACCGTCCGCGCCTAGGGGTCCTGCTTTTCACAGCGGCTTGAAGATCAGATTTCTGAATGGAATGATCCCGTTGGAACGGCACCATCCAACCGTTTGGGTTCCTTGCGGAGGTAGGCATCCATCGTTCGGTGGATGCCAAGGTTCCCCAAAAGTCTTGATCATGCATCGACCGGCCAGACATGCCGCGATCGCAAGGACTGCCTGCTTGATGTCGTCTCTGACATATCAACCTCGCGCGGTTTCCGATGAGAAGCCCCGATCCGCTGTTCACGCCATGCGCTTCAACATGATCATGGCTGCCTTGATCTGGGCGTTGTGGCTCATTGTCGGGCGCGGCAACGCTATTCACCACCTGCAGGTCGACTGGAGAATTGCCTTAACCATGGTTTTTGGCTCCATGGTGGGAGGGGGAACGAGCGGAGGGGGTGGGGCGGTCGCATTTGCCATTTTCACGAAACTGCTGCATATTGCCCCCTCCGACGCTCGAAACTTTTCGCTAGCCATTCAGAGTGTCGGGATGGGCAGTGCGTCCTTAAGCATTCTCTTTTTGCGAATTCCGATCGAACAGCGGGCGTTGTTTCACGCAGGCATCCCCGCTATTCTTGGAGTCCTGCTGGGGGCTCGTTGGATTGCTCCCCTTGTACCGCCCGTAATGGTTCGGACCTCCTTCACTGTGCTGGTTGCCACCATCGGCATCGCGTTGCTGCTCCTCAACCGGGAGAACGGGGAAGGCCGAAATTCGCGGCTACCTCGTTTCGGGAAACAAGAACGCACTGTTTTGATTACAGCGGGGTTCCTGGGGGGAATCGTGAGCGCGCTGGTCGGAACAGGGGAAAACTCGGTCGTGTTCATGGTTATGGTGCTGCTCTTTCGGATAAATGAGAAGATTGCGACGCCTACAACCGTGGTTCTCATGACCATGGCAACCATTCCGGGCTTTCTGATTCACCTGTTATGGCTGAGGGATTTTTCGCCCGCGGTGACGGGTTATTGGCTTGCGGCTATTCCCGTCGTGGCTGTGGGCGCGCCGCTGGGTGCTGTCCTCTGCTCGTATATGAGCAGAAGATCAATTGTGAATCTGCTGCTGTTCCTAATCGCTCTCGAACTCATAAGCACCGTCATGCTTGTACCGATCTCGCGGTCCGTACTTCTTGTCTCTGCAGGAACACTCCTGGTGTGCGGATCTCTGGACTGGCTCATGAGCCGTGTCAGGAACTACGTACCATCGCCTCTCGAGTCTGGCGCACAAGACTAACAGTTTTCCGGTTTCCAGTTTGGCACGCTCATTGACCAGGAGAGGAAGCTTGCGCCGCGAAGCATCGCTGTTTTCAGACCCGTTACACGCACTCGCATTTTGGGCAGGCTGCGTGGCTGTCACCGTCGGCGTGCTGTTGCATCTCCCCATGTTTTTGATGGGCAAATCAGAGCATTACAGGCTCGCCGGCATGCCCATGGGACTGGACATGCTCATTGGTATGGGCCTGATCATCGGCGGCACGGTAGCAACTGCTTATGGCCTTCTGCCTCCTCGCAAGACAGAGGACAAGACGCTGGAGGAGATTGCGCCGCCGGAGGATGCGCCTCTGACGCCCGCGCATTGGGTTCAGATCGTCATTCTGGCTGCAGCTCTGATCATCGACGTAATGAAGCCTGCGACCCTGGGATTCGTGATTCCCGGAATGCGGGCGGAGTATGGTCTGACGTTTGCGGGCGTGACCGTGTTACCCTTTGCCGCACTGCTGGGAACTACCGTCGGTTCCTTTATTTGGGGCTTGCTTGCGGATCTCTATGGAAGAAGGGCGACTATCCTGTTGGCGTCCGTCATCTTCATGGGAACCTCCATTTGCGGGTCCATGCCCTCCTTTGCGTGGAACATCTTCATGTGTTTCATGATGGGCGTGGGCGCCGGCGGCCTGCTTCCGGTGGCCTACGCGCTGCTGGCGGAGATTATGCCGACCCGCCACCGCGGCTGGTGCCTTGTACTGGTAGGTGGCGTCGGGTCCGTAGGTGGTTACTTTGCCACGAGCACTCTCTCAGCATGGCTGCAGCCTACCTTCGGCTGGCGCATCATGTGGCTTATCAATCTTCCGTTGGCGTTGATCCTGATCGCGGTCAGCCCGCTTCTGCAGGAATCGGCGCGGTTTCTCCAAAGCATGGGGCGGCTGCTGGAAGCGCGTGAAACGCTTGCGCGTTTTGGAATAGCCGTTGATCGCGCCTGGACTCCTGTTGCTGCCGCCAGGCGGAAGATACCCCAATGGCCAAGCGAGCCTCCCAAAATCTTTGGCCTGACCTGTGCACTCAGCCTTACCGCACTTTGTGTTGGTTTCGTAAACTTTGGCGTGCTTTTGTGGCTCCCAGGGAGCCTGATGCGGGAAGGGCGCACCGTGGGTGCCGCGAGCGAGTTGATCGCTCAGTCTTCGCTGATTGCCGCGCCAACCACGCTGTTGGTTTCCTGGCTGTACAGTACCTGGAGTACAAAACGAACTCTGGTGCTTACTGTAGCCATTACCACCGTGGGGCTCATTGCGATCCTGTTGCGCGATCTCGACAACCTGCCCCTTCTCTCCAGCCCCGTCCTTCCGGTAGTGTTACTGATCGTCGGTACAAGCGGGATCATTTCGGTACTCCTGCCCTACTCGGCTGAGAGCTATCCACTTCGAATCAGGGGGCGAGCAACGGGCTGGGTGGCCGGTTTCAGCAAGGGCGGCGGCCTGCTGGCGCAGGGGCTCGGGACCCTCGCACTGGTTCCGGCCCTTGGAGTGACCGCAGGCGCCGTGGCGCTTCCCTGCCTGCTCTCCATCGTCTTATTGGCCACCCTGGGGCATGAGACCCATGAACTGGACCTTCGGGACTTGGAACAACCGGCGCAGAGTTAGGCAGTTCCGGTAAGCCTCCACCTTTCGATTGATTGCCGCTCCCATCCAGGTTCGCTACAGTTAGCGATATGTTTTGACCCCTCCCTGTGATTCGGGGCAAGTTGTACCTCCAGATGCAATTCACCTCATTTGCACGGGTCCTGAATGAGAGAGCTCCAGCAGGATAATCCGCGCATCATCGAAGCCGATGCGGTCGTGATCGGAGGAGGCCTTTCCGGCACCGCTTCTGCCATCCATCTCGCGCGTAGCGGGTTCCGGGTGCTCTGTATCGAGCAGAGAAAGGAAATTCGCGACATTGTGGGCGAATCTCTGGACTGGTCGGCGCCCGATCTCTTTGCAAATCTGGGACTGCCGATGGAGGATCTTGTCTCGAAAGAGGCAGCTACCTGGAAACGCCACATCACCGTCGCTCTCCCAGGCGGCGCGGACCGAGAGTTTCTGCCGGGTGCTTGGCTTGCCGAGGCCCCCTGGAATGTCGAGGTGCGCACCCTGCACCTCGACCGTGCGAGGACCGATGCTTGTCTGCGCGAAGCGGCCCAACTTCTAGGGATCGCGATTTTGCATGAGCGGGTGGCCGACTTTGCGGTGCTCGATGAGCACAACCCGCGAACCCGGCGCATTCTGGGCCTGCGCACCTCGGAGGGCACGTTCGTTCGCGCGTCGTGGTTCATCGATGCATCCGGTGCCGACGCAAGCCTGCTGGGCAAGCGGTTCGAACTCAAGTCTGTCGCCTTCGGCCCTCGTAAAGTGGCAATCTGGTCTCATCTGCCCAACGATCAGTGGGTCGAAGGCACGACCCTCTACATGGTTCCTTCTCCGGGCGAGTACATGGAGTGGATATGGGAGATTCCCATACACCCCGGCATGAGCAGTATCGGATACATTGCTCCCGGGTCGAGCGTGAAGGCACAGCGCGCAGCCGGTGACGGAACGCAAGACATCTTGCTTCGCCAGTGCCGGACCTTCCCGCGACTACAGGATCTGATGGAGCACGGTCCAGCTCCGGAGACCGCCACGACAACCTTCCTCTGCCGCACGTACGAAGGAGTGTGCGGTGCCAATTGGGTCATCGTGGGCGAGGCCGCCTCGCAGTCCGATCCGATTACGGGCAACGGCGTAACGGCCGCGCTTCGCCACGCCCAGGAGGCGACGGCTCTGATATGGCGTTACCGTCAGCGCGGCACGATCTCGATGAGATCGCGATCGCAGTACAACTATCGGGTCTCGACAGTAGGCATGTACTTCAACAGTCTCATCGAGAAGCTTTTTTACCAGTCCACCCTGCGCGACCGCCTTGGGCTGTTCGCCACCGCACGCATCTACACTGTGCCTGCCTGGTTGATGAATCTCGTGTATACGCGCATGCGCCCGGCCGGATCGTGGGTACGAACGCTGGCGATCACCTCGATTTTGAACGCCATTCGGTTCACTGCCTGGCTAGCATTTCAGGCCGGACTGGTTTTGCCCGTGCGCTTGGCACCTCGATCGCATCCAAGCATGGCGATGGAGACGGAACGTATCTATGCGATGTAATGTGCGCGGAAAGGGCGAAGCCGTCTTGCTCATCCACGGCATGCCGACCAACGGCCGTCTGTGGGATGGAGTGGTTCGCGACCTTGCGCGACACTTCCGCTGCTTCGTGATTGATCTGCCCGGAATGGGCGGCACCTCATTCCTGCCATATAGTCCCTCCTACTTTGCGCGGGTCGTGGAGCAGATTGAGCAGGTGCGCGTCCGCAATCATGTGCAGCGCTGGCATGTTGTCGGCCACGATGGCGGCTGTGCGATCGCCGTCCAATACGCTTATGCCCACCCGAAGCGGCTTGGGTGCATGGCGCTTCTTTCTCCCGCAATCTTCCCTGACCTGGAGCCATTCTTCCTTCTCGAGCTTCTGCGTAAGCCCGTTGTCGGAGAGTGCGCGGCACCCCTCGTTCACACGTTCTTCTGGCAAGTTGCGATGAGGCGTGCCATTCCGAATCGAGAGAACGCCGCTCAGCGATCGAGCTTTCAGAGGAACTTCGCCGGAATTCTGGGCCCGTGGAAGCTGATGCGCCTGGTGCGCTGGGGACGACCGGAGACGGTGTTCCGCAGATTCCCCTCCATGCTCAGAACACTCGATTGTCCAACGCTCGTGATTCATGGCAGAAGAGATATTCTGCCCGAATCGTTTGCCACCCGCGCTGCGGAACTGATTGCCAATTCGCGCCTTATCGAAGTGGAATCAGGGCATTTCATCCCCATCGACCAGGCTCTCGAGGTTTCCCGGAATCTGCTCGCCTATTTCAAGTCGCATGGAGCCGAGGTTGCGAAAAATTCTGGTTCTCGAGATCGGGCGCGCGGGCAGGCTCCGAGAGCAGAGCTCGTTCCGCTTCCGGCGCTCCATTGATCTTTGAACGCTGCCGCGCCCTCGACGGTCGCTACCTGCGACAGGCAGCTCTCTTGGCGAGCGTCTCTTGAGTCTCCTGGTCTTCCAAATGTCGCTTATCCTGCTCGTCAGCATGGGGTGCGGAAGGATTGCGCGTATGCTGGGCCAGGCTCGCGTGATTGGCGAGATCTTCAGCGGGATTCTCATTGGGCCGTCGGTATTCGGTCGTATGGCTCCGCACCTGTTTGCGCGATTTTTCCCGCAAACCTCCTTTGCGGCGCTCGAGACCCTCAGTACGATTGGGCTGATTCTGTTCCTGTTTGTGGTCGGGAGCGACTTGAACCTGGAGCACCTGCAGCGTCAAAAGAAGATCGCCCTGGTTGCGAGCCTTGCAAGCATCGTTTTGCCCTTCGGTTTAGCGATTGCATTTGCGCCGCTGTTTCGCGCCCGTTTCTCACCAAACGGCGTAGGCACAATACCGTTCTCGCTTTTCCTTGGCGTCTCCATGAGCATTACCGCCTTTCCGGTTCTGGCTCGCATCCTCGAAGAACGCAAAATGCAGGCGAGTTCTCTTGGAGGCACAGCCCTTCTCTGCGCCGCTGTCGATGATGTCGCCGCCTGGCTGCTGCTGGCGGTCGCGATGACCTTCATCGCCAATCAGGCCAACAGTCCTGGCATATACATTCGTTTTCTCTGGCTCGGAGCATACGTCGCTACCATGCTTTTTGTTGTAAGGCCCGTTAGCCGCTGGATCGGATCGCGTAGAGGGGATGAACGACTGTCCCACGAATTGCTCGGTTTGATGCTTGCCTTGGGACTGGCTTCTGCCGCGTTTACTGACGCGATCGGGGTTCATCCACTGTTCGGCGCTTTTTTGGCCGGCACCTGTTTTCCCCGCATTCCCGCCTGGCAGCGGGCCCTTCGTGCCCGCACAGAAAGCGTTCTCTCCCTGGTCCTGTTGCCGTTGTTCTTTGCGCTTACCGGCCTGAGAACGCGCCTCGATCAGGTGGGCGATACCAAAGCATGGTTGTGGACCGGTTTTATTCTGCTGCTCGCCATCATTGGGAAGATGGGTGGCGCCGTCTTCGGAGCGCGTCTCACCGGCCAGGGCTGGCGGTCTTCGTTCGCTCTGGGAGCCTTGCTCAACACCCGCGGCCTGGTCGAACTCATTGTGCTGAACATCGCCTTTGATGCGCACGTCTTTTCACCAACTCTATTTACGATGCTGGTGGTGATGGCGTTAGTCACAACCAGCATCACGAGTCCGATTCTCGACTGGCTGAAGCTTCCAAACGAATGCGAGCCGAGCATCGCGGAAGACGCGACACTCCGCCAGACGACGTAAGGCTAGATCGTGGCCCGCGGCTATCCTATGTACGGAAATTTAGCGCAGAGCCCGTTGGCCGAGACCACGCCCCGAGCTGAAGCTGATTTGAAAGAGATCGCAAGACACCGGTCATCTGCTCGCATCCATCGTGCCAGGGAGCAGCGGGCATTGCGTGGAAGATGGTCCGGGCATCCATCTGCGGCGTGGAACACTTCGCGCCCACCAGCGCGACGCCCATGCGCGAGTCAGGGAATTGGCTTGCGAGCCGCTACGGCGCACTCCAGGAAAGCGCGTAAATCTCGGCACTGGCACCGGAGTCGTGGAGCACGAGGACCTCGTCCTGCGGAGTGAGCGCAAACCAGTTGGAGCTCGGGCCGGTGGTGCGGTAATCCTTGAGATCCACGATGACCTCAGGTGTACCCCCCTTTTGGGTGATGCGGACGAACTCGCGGTCGGAATCAGCGTGTTCAAATACAGATAGCTGCCGTCGTGACCTCTTGGCGGTGGACAGACCTAGCCGGAAGGCCAGGCCTGTCGTGGGGTTCGGAACCACAAGTCGTCAATGCTATTCGTTATCGCTTCCCTTGGTTGCGTCTTTTACAGCTTCAGCGAACGGTTTGGAGTCTTTGGTGCGGTGAATGCGGCCATTGAAGACATCGTCCCATGTGATGTACGGGTACAGATGATGGTCTTGGGCTTGCTGTTCGAATTCGGCTTTCAACTCCTCCAACTTCGTGGGGTTCTGTTTGGCCAGATTGATACGTTCAGTGTAGTCATCGTTCAGGTTGTAGAGTTCCCAAGCGCTTTCATCAAAGGCCTGCTTGCTGGCAGCATTACCTGTAACGAAGGCATTCGGATACGGCAATTCGGCTTTCCATCCGTGATCATAGATCGATCTAGATCCATAGATGTAGTAGTACTGCACGGTGTGGCGGGACGGAGCCTTCGGGTCGTCAATCGAATAGGCCAGTGACGTCCCCTCCACTGATTGCTGCTTGACCTCTTTGATCTGGCCAGGCGCCTTGAGGCCCACAAGATCAAGAGTCGTGGGAAAGATATCGATCACGTGGCCGTACTGTGTGCGAATTCCGCCGCGGTCCTTGATCCCCTTCGGCCAATAGACGATCAGCGGATTATGCGTTCCGCCTTCACTGTTTGCATCTTCTTTCCAGAACTTGAATGGAGTGTTGGCAGCCTGGGCCCAACCGAGCGGATAGTTTCCATTGGTCGCAGCGGACGTGCCAATCTCCCCAATCTTATTCAGGTTGTAACTGATGTTCTCTTTTTCTGATACGGGCTTCTGTGCAAAGCCCTGATCCACGACACCGTTCAGAGTTCCCTCTTTGCTGGCGCCGTTGTCGCCGATGATGACGAAGACAAGGGTGTTATCTAGTTGATGAATCTCTTTTAGATGATTGACGACACGGCCGACCTCAAAGTCCGTGTACGCGAGATATCCCGCATAGACTTCCATGAATCGCGCGTAGAGCTTCTTCTCGTCCGGCGATAACTGATCCCACGGCTCGATGTCGGGATTGCGGTCGGGAAGCTTTGCATCGGCAGGAATGACGCCGAGCTTCTTCTGCCGTTCGAACACCTCCTCGCGATACACATCCCAACCTTTGTCGAACTTTCCCTTGTATTGATCGCTCCAGTATCTGTCGACCTGGTGCGGAGCATGTGTCGCGCCTGGTGCGTAGTAGAGGAAGAACGGCTTGTCAGGAGCAGCCTTCTTCTGCCGGTCGATATAGGCAATCGCTTTATCTGTTATCTGATCACTTAAGTGCCGACCGTCGGGACGCACATGAGCCTGATCTTCGACCAGGTCCGGCTTGTACTGATCCGTCTGCGAGCCCAGAAACCCGAAGAAGTGATCAAAGCCTTTACCAGTCGGCCAATGATCGAATGGACCCGCGTCAGTTGCCTCTTCGTCTGGAGTCACACCGTACTTACCCACCGCGAAGGTGTTGTAGCCGTTGCCGCGCAGAATCTCCGCGATGGTTCCGGCAGAAGGAGGTACCCGGCCATCCCAGCCCGGGAATCCGGCGGAGAGCACCGTATGCGAAAATCCCGATTCATGAACGGACGCGCTGTTGCGCCCGGTGAGGAGAGCGGCGCGGGTAGGCGCGCAGATAGCACACGTGTGAAAGTTTGTGTAGCGCAGGCCATTGGCGGCCAGGTTGTCGAACGTGGGCGTGGAGATGAGTCCGCCGAACGTGCTGGAGGCGCCGTAGCCCACATCGTCGAGAAGTACCCACACAACGTTCGGCGCGCCGGCTGGGGCTTTGGTTGGTTCAGGCCACCACTCCTTTGACTCTGCGAGTGTTCGGCCGACGACACCTTGATAGGGCACAGCCTCTTGAGCGTGCAAAGCGATCTTCGCACTCAATCCGAGAATGAGCGTCGAGGTCACAGCCTTCAATATGCTTTTCTCTTTCATGATTCTCCTGTGGATATGGTTCGTCGACAGTGGTGACGGTTTCATCTTTTGGAGCACCGGGCGGGAATCGAACCCGCGAATGCCGGTTTTGCAGACCAGAGCGTTAGCCACTTCGCCACCGGTGCTCTCCTGCTCCCGCCGCCAATACGGCAGGAGTGTTGAAACAAATAATGGATGATTGGCTACTGGGGACAGCCGGGATACGCGTGCTGAGTGACAGCGGCCGACCCTGCCGCGCCTCTACGCGAGCGCGCCCACTCCATCACGCGCGCCGGCGCTCCATTGTTTCTCAGCTCATTAGTCATGAAGCGCATGTAGGGATCGATGTGATGGAAGAAATGCTTGTAGCCCGCGCAGAGATAGTTCAGCCCGTACTCTCCTGCCGTTGTCTGCGTGAACCGATGCTTCGGGCACTCGCCATTGCAGGCAAAGCGCACATCGCATTTCTGGCAGTCTGAAGGGAGCGCGGCAGCTTTCGCTGCGCCGAAGCGGGCCTGTTGCGGCGATGAAATCAGCGACTCTATCGCGCGCTCCATAATGTTTCCAAGGCGGTTTTCGGGATAGACAAAATGATCGCAGGAGTAGAGGTCCCCATTGTGCTCAACTGCGAGAGCGCGACCGCATTCAGGTTTGAAAACGCAGAGCGATTGCGGCACTCCGTACCAGGATTCCAGTGCCACGTCGAATATCTGCACAAAGACGCCGCCAACGTCCTGAATAACCCAGGTGTCGAAAATCTGCTGCAGGAAGCGTCCGAACTGCAGCGGCTCCACGGACCAGTCAGATACCGTTGTCCTTTGCCGAGCGTGCGGCTTCAAGAGCACCAGGCCGTTGGGGTCGGGATCCTCGGCAACCTGCTCCACCACGGGAATAAACTGAAGGTACCTGCTGCCAATCTGCTTGAGAAACCGATAGACTTCATGGGCTCCATAGGAATTCTTGCGGTTGACAACGGTAAGCGTATTGAACTCGACGCCATGTTTCTTCAACAAGTCGAGTCCGCGCATTACCCGTACGAAGGTAGGCTCGCCGCCCTTGTCCACGCGATACGCATCGTGAAGCTCTTCTGGTCCATCGATCGACAAGCCAATCAGAAACTGATTGCGCGCGAGGAATTCACCCCATTGGGTGTCAAGAAGTGTTCCATTGGTTTGCAATGCGTTTTCAATCTTCTTGCCATCTGCGTATTTCTTTTGCAGTGTGACTACGCGCTCGAAGTAGGGGACGCCTAGGAGTGTCGGTTCTCCGCCCTGCCAAGCGAACTGCACGGTGTCCAGAGGATATGTCTGAATGTACTGGCGTACATAGCTCTCCAGCACATCATCGTGCATGCGGAAGTCGCGGCCAGACCCGGCGTACAGCTTTTCCTTCTCCAGGTAGTAGCAATACGTGCAATCGAGATTGCAGATAGGCCCGTGCGGCTTGGCCATGATATGGAATGGCTTCATGTGATCTTGTTCCTGAATGTCAGAGGACGATTGAACCGATGCAAGGCTTACGAGCGGGACTCGTGGGCTGCACCTTCATGCAGGAAGCTTTTCGGTACCCGACCGATTTGTCGGCTCAAATTCCGCGGAGTCGCTCAGATGTCTTAGCAGGAGACAGAGCGACAACAACAAGCGCGGAATGAATAGAAGGGTGTCATGATGACTTGCTCAAGAGCTCTGTGAGCTCGACTGAGTTATTCAGATGTTGCATGGAGCTGGAAATTGTGTCAAATGTCGCTGCGCAAAATTCGGCATGTGTCGCAGTCTGTGAGACGCGGTTGACAAATATCGCACTCTGTGGCCTGATACCGATCATGCAAGATCAGAGTCTTCACAATAAGGCCGCAGTTGTCCTCGTTCAGGCTCCCCGCCGGACGTCTGGCTGTTGTTGTTGATCGCGCCTGCAGCTCCCCGTTCTTTTCCTTACTGTCATGAGTGTAGCCGGGCTGTGATTCATCGCTTCGCGCGATGATGCGAGATGCCCGTACCTCTGCCCGCAGCCAAGGAGCGCGCGTCATGCGTATTCGTCTGCTCGTTTAGCGTTGTTGCTAGTCAAGCCGCAACATCAACACGCCTTTCGTAATCCGTCGTTGTGAAGATCATCCATGAGACGCGCGGGAATCGACCAAATTCCAAGGTCCCGGCGCGCGATCGCGGCCGTGTGCCGCTTTGCTACGCGATCACTGATCGCACCAGGAGGCATCTATGTCGGTCTTTCAATCACATCTGCAGCAACTCAAGAGACGACTCATTCCGATCGTATTGGTGGTTCTATCTGCGTGCGTTCCTTATGAGGTGATGGCTCAGGTGGAGAGAGGTGTTATTACCGGAACGGTAAAAGAAGGTACTGGAGCAGTTCTTCTGGGGGCTGAAGTAACTCTTCAGAATGAGTCCACCGGCCTTGCCACAGTTTCTTCAACGAATGGCGAAGGCATCTATGTGTCTCCGCCTCTTAGCCCCGGTGAGTATGTCGTCAAGATCACCGCGTCGGGATTCGATGGATCTATACAGCGTGTTCGTCTCGCTGTCGGCCAGCGGCTTTCCGTAGACGCCACGTTGATCGTTGGTCCAGCGACACAGTCGGTTCAGGTGCAGGCGACGACGGTACAGTTCGATACCGATACCGCGACTGTCTCCAATCTGCGCACAGAAGAGGCGGTGCACAATCTGCCGCTCAACGGCCGCAATTTCGCCGAGCTGCTTGGCCTAGGCGCTGGCGTTGTGCCGGGACAGTCGCAGATGGCCGGCTTCATTCCCTACGCGCAGCAGCGCGGGCCGACAGCCTATGCGATCAACGGCCAGCGCATGACCGACAATCGATTCCTGCTGGATGGGATAGGGGACAACGAAAATCATAACGGCCTGGGAGTCGTTATATTTCCACCAATCGACGCGGTCGAGGAGTTTCGCGAACAAACAACGGATGCCGACGCACGATATGGCCGTGCTGCGGGCGGTGTCATCAATCTCGTCTTCAAGTCCGGAACCAGCCACTATCACGGCGAGGTCTTCGAGTTTCTGCGCAACTCTGCTTTAGATGCAGAAAACTACTTTGACAGCGGGGCAAAGCCGCCATTCCGCATGAACACCTTTGGTGCCACGTTCGGCGGGCCGTTGTTTCCGAGTAAGAACCCGAAGACGTTCTTCTTCGCCGACTATGCCGGCCAACGCACAAGCCAGGGACTCACGTATGTCAATACAGTCCCGGTTTGGGGGCCGCAGGGCATTGGCGATTTCTCTCTCTATCCGCAGTCGGTCCACGATCCTGTGACCAAGACTGCATTTCCCGGTAACGTTGTGCCGTCCACGTATCTCTCGAGCCAGCAATCGCAGGTTGGGCAGAATATTCTAGCGCTTGTTACCAGCCACGCCAGCCCGAATATACCCGGCGCGGTAAGTGCCAACAACTTCCTCTATAGCCCACAGCGAATCGACAACGGCAATGCCTTCGATGTAAAGGTCGATCACCAGTTCGCCGATAACGACAGTGCATTTGTGCGTTATAGTCACGCATACGATGAGATTTTTCAGCCCGGCCTGCTGCCCGCGCCGGTGGGCGGTGCCACCGTCGGAGGGCCAGCGCAACAGCCCGCGCATCAGGCGGTCCTGAGCGAGACGCACGTCTTCTCACCTACACTGCTCAACACCGCGCGCGTCGGCTGGTCGCGGATCTTCATCGCGGCACAGAACTTCGACAACGGGCTGAATCTGCCTACGCAACTTGGCATTCCTGGAGTGATTGTTCCCGGCGATGCAGCGCATACCGACGGTCTGCCCTTCCTGAGCATCACCGGCGTTACATCAGTAGGCGATCCGGTCAATGCTCCCACCCAGATCGGCACAAATAACTACCAGATTAACGACAACCTGACGCTTGTTCGCGGTAAGCATTCGATCGATGTTGGAACCGAAATTGTGCGTCTGCAGTACAACATGTATCAAACCCTTGCCGAGCACGGCACCATGCTGTTCACCGGAAACTTTACTGGACTTGGTTTGGCTGATCTACTGCTCGGTGCGCCTACCTCGGGTGTTTACCAATATCAGCCGGGGACTCGCGGATTCCGCCAACTGGATCTGGGCTTCTATGGGCAGGATAACTACAAGCTCAACGACCGCCTGACGCTTGCGCTCGGCCTGCGCTACGACAACTTTGTCGGGTGGCCCTGGAAGGAGGTGAACGACCGCATGTATCTGTTCGATCCTTCGCGATCGACGACGCAGGTGTTCAAGGTCGGTACCAATGGAGTCTCGGCAAGCGGCACAGGAGGAAACAACGCGGATTTTGCTCCTCGAGTCGGCTTCTCGTACAAGGTCTCATCGAAGACAACACTCCACGGGGGATACGGGCTCTATTACGAAGCGCCGCAGGTTTCGAACTCCTATACGCTCGCAGCAAATGCGCCGGCAATCGACTACTGGGCCTTCAACAACCCCGTATATGGCGCGGCTGGATTTAACTGGGTATCGAATGGATTCGTCCACACCCGTGCGACGACCAACGCTCCCCGGGGCGCTCCCCTCTACACGCTCGATCCCAAGGCTCGCATTCCATACAGTGAACAATGGCATGCGAGTGTGCAGCAGCAGATCGGCGAATCGAACCGCATCACGGTTGCCTACATCGGAAATGTGGGCGTCCATCTCGACGGGCTTCTCGACATTAACCAGGCCACACCCGGCACCACTCCAATCGCCAGCCGCAGGCCGTATCCATTCTTCTCTCAGATCTGGCAGCTTCAAACGGGCCTTGTATCGAACTACAACGGCTTTCAGGTGACCGCCGAGCGCCGCTCGAAGGATCTGAGTTATCAGTTCTCGTATACCTACAGCCACTCGCTCGATGAAAACTCGAACAACCCCGGCAACATTGTGAATTCCTACAACAAGCATGCTGATTACGGAAACTCCGATCAGAACCTCCCAAATAGATTCGTGGGCAGCGTGAATTACACGTTGCCGTTCAGAGGCTCGGGAGCGCTGCGTTCTTTGGAGCAAGGCTGGCAAATCAACGGAATCGTGACTTACTCCGATGGCATACCGTTCAGCGTGTCGGCCGGAGCGAACTCTCTCGGAGTTGCCGATGGCATTGTCCCGCGTGCTCAGTTCATCGGCGCCAGCGGCAACGGATCTCTGTCGCCGGGTAAACGCACCCTGAAGCAGTGGTTTGATACGTCTGCCTTCGCAAACCCCGGCCCTCAGCAATGGGGAAACTCGGGGCGGAATATCCTCCAAGGGCCCGGCACGAAGAACGTTGACTTCTCAGTCTTCAAGACGATCGCGATCAGGGAGACGACCAAGTTGGAATTGCGCTCTGAGTTCTTCAATCTCTTCAACACCCCTCAATTCAACAACCCCAATGCGACAGCGGGCACGTCCACGTTTGGAACAATCTCCGCGGCAGGATCGCCCAATACGCTGCAGCGCGTGTCGCGGGAGATCCAGCTTGCTGCCAAGGTCATCTTCTAATTTTGTCCAGTCCAAAAGGCAGGCCGATGCAACCGTACAACGGCTCGTCGTCCCATGCCGCCGTCGAGACGTCTTATCTGCGGACAGTCAGAGTTGGACGGGACGTGCAGGATCTCACTTGATGACTAATCTCTAGTGCCGTATCTACATCGCTCCACATGCAGAAGTGGGCGGTTGTCGATGCTTTTGGTGCGGAGGGGTGTGGATACGGCCGTCTTCATCGGTAAATCGAACCTCGATGAGTTTACCGACTCGGTCAGCTACGACGGCTCGGTGCAGCAATCCCTGGGCCTTGGACCGGGACCCGAGCGGATCCTCCAGCGGCTCCGCTGCTGTCGCGGTGAATTTAGCGTACGGTGCATTGGGTACTGATACGGGCGGTTTGATTTGGCCGGACCACAATCCTCTAAAAGGTCCACTACGGCAAACTCCCGCGTATTTAGCGCTAGACTGCTATCGCTCAATAGGTTAGAGAAGAGCACTCAATGCTTTAGTTCCAGGTTCCGGTCTGATAGGCCGCTCCGCATCGTCAACATCTTGATGGGTCCTCTCGCTCGCCATCATCGTCGTGCTCCGCCCCACCCGCGTGAGCCGCCAGCAAGCCCTCCTCGAAGTATGCCAGTCGAAGAAGTACCCAGGCGGTACACCGCCGAACTGCGCATGCGACTGCCGATTGCGAATATTGCTAATGCGGGAACGAGGTGAACCATGCCTCCCACTGCGATCCTTACGCTCGAGATTCCTTCAGAAGCGGAGGCTGTTCTCGCCAAAGAGACAGATGAGATTCTCGCCCCCCGCATTGGAACGAGCTCGTCGCTCGACCTCCGCGCGATGAATTGTGTCTCAGAGCCAACGATCAAATTCCAGCTTCGGCGGCACGTCTGTTGGTTCAGATTCTGGACGAGATTAGCCGCGGCACTGCTGTCAAGATAGTGCCCGTCCATGCCGAGCTCACTACGCAGGAGGCTGCGGATCAGCTCAACGCGTCGCGGCCGACTCTGATCCAAGGGCTTGGATACGGAGCGATTCCCTTCCGGAAAGTGGGAATAAATTGGCGCAATCCGTTTGCGAAGGCGACGGCTTACAAGGGAAAGCTTGAGTCGGACCGCACGGCAGCGCTTGGGGAACTGATGCCTTACGGCTGGGAGATCGGCCTCTGATCAACTGCCGCCCTTTACAGCTTTCTTGATGCCAACGTTCTGTATCTACGAGGAATCGGAATTACACAACATCACACCACTCGCTGCTCCGTCGAATTGGATTGCATCATCGTCGAGTCGACCAAGGCTCGTCTAAAATGGAAGCATCGCTATGTTCCGCACATCACCCGGATTCGCATGTCTCTTCACCATCGCTAATGCGGTGACGCTCTTTGCGGGGCTACAGCTAGCCTGCCAACAGACCTCACCTCAGGCTCTCTACGATCAGGCCGGTAAAGCCCTCGACGCTGGTGACTGGGCGCAGGCGATCAAGCTCTACGAAAAGGTAGTTCAGGAGCGTCCGGATTCTATCGAAGGACGTGTCAACCTGGGTGTGGCGCTCGCTCAGGCAGGGCATTTCTCCGAGGCCGAACAGCAATATCGCCAGGTGCTCTCCAAGGACCCAGTGAACGAGATGGCGCGCCTGAATCTGGCTCTCGCTCTATACAAGAGAGCTGAATTTGCCACCGCGCGTAACGAATTCGATGCTTTGCAGAAATCTCATCCTGCCAATCGGCAGGCGTTCTATTTGCTGGCCGACTGTGACCTGCGTCTGGGGAAATTCAAGGAAGCGATCGCACTCGCGGAACCCGCGTACAAGGCGGATCCGGATGATCAGGCGCTCGAATACATCCTAGGCACAGCTTTGATCCAGGATGGGCAGACGGAAAAAGGCGCTACTGTCATTGACCGTATGATGCGGACCGGAAATTCCGCAGTTGCCGGCGTGTTGATGGGAGCAGCACAACTCGCCGCGGGTAACTTCGAGGCAGCGACCACGAGCTTACGCAAGGCGCTCGATGTCGATCCGAATATTCCAGGCGCCTGGACAATTTATGGCAGAGCGCTCTCGAAAAGCGGAGAGCGAGAACAAGCCCAAAAGGCGTTGCGGCATGCGCTGGAAGCGGACCCAAATGATTTCGACGCCTGCCTGCATCTAGGAGCAATGCTCAGACGCGCAGGCGACACGAACGGCGCAGAGCCCTTTTTGCGACACGCACTGATGATTCGGCCGAACTCGGCCGCAGCACAATACCAGATTGGCGCCCTCGAAGCATCCACCGGACACCTGGATGAAGCCAGGGTCAGTTTGGAAGAGCTAGTCAAGCAGTGGCCGGACTTCCAGGAGGCACATGTCCAGCTCGCGATGATCTATGCACGGCTTCATCGTGTCGACGACAGAGCGCGGGAGCAAAAGATCGTACAAAGTCTGATGGATAAGGCGCGTGCGAACGGACCTCAACCGCCGTCGGACCAATAGGCGCTTCACGCGGCAGAGATCCGAGCTGCCTCATCGCGCAGCTTCGCGCCCTCTGGACTTGCGGAGAATCTTCTGGAACTCCACTTGATCTTTACCTTCTTCAATCTGATAAAACCGATCGGCATCGAGATCGTGAAAAGTCTGCTTTAAACCGCTTGGCCAGTTGATCTCGATGGTTTCGAGACGTTTCGCTTTGCCCAAGCCGAAGTTGGCGCGCAGGTCGCTTTGCGAGATGTAGCTGCCACCACCGGCGATCTCGCGCCTCTGCGATAACCCGCCCGCCACGACGCGGATGCGAGCACCGATCGCGTCGCGATTGCTCTTTGTTCCCACCAGCCGGAAATTCACGAAGTCATTTCCATTGCCGCCGCCGTTGTGCAAGAGCAGCGGCGGGTCTCCATTGTTGCCAATGACGAGATCAACAAAGCCATCGTTGTCAAAATCCGCGAAGGCTACTCCGCGGCCCACGTAGGGCGTCTTGAATCCATCTCCCGCTCGCGCGCTGGTCTCGACAAACTTGCCGTTGCCCTCGTTGTGAAATAGCGTGTTGATCTGCTTAAAATGCGTCTGGGGGTCGGCCTGCTCGACTTCCGGATAGACGTGGCCATTCGCGATAAAGAGATCGAGCCAGCCGTCGTTGTCGTAATCGAAGAAGCCGCCGCCAAAGCTGAGGACGTCGTGTGTGGGATGTTCGATACCCGCCTCGTAACTGACTTCCCAGTAGCCGCCCTGGTGGTCGTTGTGCCAAAGATGATCGGAAGACTTCTGGAAATCAGAAATGTACAAGTCGAGCCAGCCGTCGTTGTCGTAGTCGCCAAGGGCGATACACATGGCGGCCATAATGTTGCCACGCCCGGTGACGGCCATGCCCGAAGTGAGCCCCACTTCGCTGAACTTGCCGTTGTGCTCATTGTGAAATAGATATGCGACCATGCCATCGTTAGCCACGAAAAGATCGGGCCAGCCATCGTTGTCATAGTCGCCCACACCGACCGCGAGACCTTTTCCGTCGGGTGTATACACGCCCGCTGCTTCTGTAACGTTTGTGAATGTTCCGTCGCCGTTGTTGTGGTAAAGGATGCCAGTGCTTCCCTTATATGCCGAAGGCGGACAGCTCGATTGCACTCCCAACAATGGACAATAGCGGGGACCCGCCTCAAGGTTGACGTATCCGGCGACGTACAGATCGAGCCGGCCATCACGATCGTAGTCAAAGAAAACGGCGCCGCTATGGAAGAGCGTACCGAAGTCTGTTCCGCCCACCTTCGCCTTATCGGTTATGTCGGTAAAGGTACCGTTGCCGTTATTGTGATAGAGGACGTTACGCCCGTACTGCGATACGAAGAGATCGGGAAATCCGTCATTATCGTAGTCGCCCCAGACACACCCCATGCCGTAACCGGTACCCGGGACTCCGGCGTTGTCGGTTATGTCGGTAAACGTTCCGTCACCATTATTGCGGTACAGGGCGTTCCGGGCGTTGACGCCGCGATGGTACAGATCGCGGCCATTGGCGAAATAAATGTCTTGCAGACCATCGCCATCAAAATCTGCGACACAAACGCCAGGGCCGAAGATCTCGCGGTTGATCGCGATCCCATCATTGCCGCGGTAGTGGGAAAATTTGATTCCCGCGGCGGCTGTTACGTTGGTAAACTGGATAGGAGGCGGATGCGCGGCGCCTGGTTGTGCTACAGCCAGGGACGGGACCAGGGCGGTGGTGATTGCCACAACCAGCCGGACTGAGTCCGAGCATCGAATGTTCCCTGCGGTGCGGCGGAACCTCATCGCGGCTCCTGCACTTTCACCACGCGATCCGCGGCGATGTTCTTCAATATCTGCACGGTTCCAGACGGCCAGCGAATCTCAATGTCGTCGACGGCAGAGGCTTCTCCAATTCCGAAGTGAACCGGTACGGCGCTCGAAGAGGCATAGCCACTAGCGGTGGTCAT
This sequence comes from Acidobacteria bacterium AB60, assembly GCA_008682415.1. Classification (GTDB taxonomy): domain Bacteria; phylum Acidobacteriota; class Terriglobia; order Terriglobales; family Acidobacteriaceae; genus Telmatobacter. Next base: position 354,399 of record VANK01000005.1, read on the forward strand.
GTGGTTGTATTGAACGTTTCCGCCAGCCGTGAGCTTGATGCGCGCACCAATGCCGTCGCGGTTACTCCTTCTTCCCTCCAGCGCAAGCTCAATCCAGTGGCCGCTCCCGGGGCTGTCATTGATCCAGAGTTCTGCGGAATCGCTGAGCGCGACAACCACAAGATCGAGTTTTCCGTCGCCATTGAAATCGGCGACCGCGGCTCCCCTATGTCTGCGCGGAGGCAGCGCGGAAAAGCCCGCTTCATCCGTGAGAGCGGCCCATGTGCCCTTCAGGTTGCGGAACACGGTGTTGGGCTGACTGACGCGAATGTGATCTTCCATGTTGGGAGATGCCACGTCTCCGCGGCTGACGAAAATATCCTTCCAGCCGTCATTGTCGAAATCGGCAATGTTGACGCTATAGCCCGACATGGGGTTGCTGAGTGAGGTCATCTTGCTGCGCGCCGTGATTTCCTGGAATGAAGCGCCAGATACATCCTGATAGATAGGAAACGTTTCGTTCTGCAGGGCGGCCAGCGCAATGTCGGGATAACCATCGTTATTCAGATCGCGGAAGTCGCTTCCCATTCCGGAGATCAGGTTGCCGTGTGCCGGCAGCGCCACTCCCATCTCAAGGGCCACTTCCTCGAAGCGATTATGTCCCTGGTTGTGGTAGAGGAAATTGAAAAGCTTATCGTTAGTGACGAAGATGTCGGGCAAACCGTCATTGTCAAAGTCAGCGATGGTGGCCGACATACCCTTTCCCGGATGCGCGCGGATGCCGGCTTGCTCTGAAATGTCGGTGAACCTGCCGTTGCCGTTGTTCAGGAACAGCCGGCTGGGAGTCTCCTTGTAAAATTTGGGGTGGCAATATTCAGGCTTGCCGTTGTATCTGCAATTGGGTTCCTTTTTGCCGTCCCAAGACATGTAGTTGACGACGAACAAGTCGAGGAGTCCATCGTTATTGATGTCGACCCATGCGGCCCCGACGGCCCAAAGCGGCCCGTATTGCTTATCCGGCTGGGACACACCGGCTTCTCTCGTCGCGTCGGTGAAGGTGCCGTTCCCGTTGTTGTGATAGAGGGTATTGCGATAGACCCCAGCCAATAAAATATCGTCAAACCCATCGTTGTCGTAGTCGCCAATGGCCACTCCTACGTCGTATCCGGTCCCCTTGAGGCCCGCTTTTTCGGTCACATCGGTAAACGTGCCGTCGCCATTGTTATGGAAAAGGCGATTCCAATATTTGGGCGAGTCCTTCTGAAGCGAATCGATGTTGGCGCCGTTGGTGAAGAAGATATCGGGCTTGCCGTCGCGATCGTAATCAAAGACTGCTACGCCTCCGGCCATCGTCTCCGGCGCGTGTCGCTGAGCAGTTTCGTCGCTATCGAGGGCGAAGGCGATGGAACGCGCGGAAAAATGAATTGGCGAGGTTGGCAGTTCCTGCGCGTTGGCGATGGCGCAACACAAAAGACAACAGACGCTTAAAACAGCGGCAAACACCATGAAAGTCTTTGTGACGCGCGCCGGAAATCTGTCGATCAAAGAACCCGTCCCTCAGCGGCTGTGAGCCAACTTGCCATTTCCAAATTCAGTGCACTTCCAACGCAGGCGATGCCAGCCAGCAGCATATTACCCAAGCTGCGGCTACGGAGAAATCATTTCGCGGATGAATCCTGAGTCGAACTTGCCGGTGATGCGTTCGATCCCTCAGCATCAAGCAGCTTTTTCATTTCCTGCTGCTCCCGCTTCGCTTCCTCTTTTCGTCCGGCTGCGGCGTAAGCTCGCATCAGGTCCCAATGCACTCTGCTAACCGTAGGATCGCGCTCTTCCGCCGTCTCCAGTTCCTTGATGCCTTCAGCCGCATTGCCCTTGCCGATCAACGCTTCTCCCGCGAAAGCATGGGCCGAAGGTCGCTTGGGATCAAGCTGTATGGCTTCCCGGGCGAATTCCAAAGCGGGATCAAATTCCCGACGCGCGATGAATTGTTCGGCGAGCCGCACTCGCGCCAGCACATGAAAGGGAGAGATTTGCATCTCACGTTCGAATTCGGGCACAGCCTCGTCCGGGTGCTGCCGCGCGACATATGCGCCGTAGAGGAAATGCACACCGGGTTCGTTCGGATACGCCGCGAGGAGCCGCTTGAATGCGGATTTGGCTTCGTCATCACGTTCGCCCTGCAAGGCCATAACAGCCGTGCCGGCAAGATCGACAAGTTCACGGCGATCCGGCGGTATCTCCGCTGGTAAGAGCGGTAATCTCAGCCCGGCCAATCCAGCGGGCTCGATAAGTGACGGATCGGGTTCAGTGAAAGCGAACAACGCCTGGCTCTCATCGTAGCGCTCGAAGCGAGTGAGGAGAACTACTAGGTCGTAGAGCACGGGTCTCGCCAGGTCCCTGCGATCGCCAATGCCCTGCTTCATGGCGCGCTGCAGATGGTCAAGGGCATGCGGGTACTCTCTCAATTGAAACTCACACAAGCCAAGGAGCGCCCATCCCGGCGCGGCATCGCCACGAAGCGTCATGAATTGCCGCAGCACATCGCGCGCATCCGCGTACTGCTCCTTTTCGTAAAGCAAAGTGCCGAGATACCATAGAGCTTCTTCCGAGTCCGGCTGTTGAGAGAGCGCCCGCCGGAACAGCTGGATTGCGTCATCATCGCGACCTGACTCGCGTGAATTTTCGGCCGACTGCAGAAGCTGGGTAAAATCCTGTCGGGGTGTAGCGGCGGGGTGCTGAGCCGCAGCAATCAAAGCAGGTGCCGGCAGGAATGCCAGAGAAGCGATATGCAGAAGTCGGTATTTCAACGCGTTTTCTCCGGCGCGTCATTGGGCGGCATGTTTGCTGGAGACGGCGTCTCGACACGCTTCCTCAGCGCAAGATAGGCGTCGGACTCGGCTTTGGATTCGCGGATCCGACCCATCTTTCCGTAAACCATCGCCAAGTGCGCTCTCACAGCCGGCGTGGTGGGCGCCAACTGCTTGGCGGCTTCCAATTCCTGTGCAGCTGCCGCCAGGTCCCCATCGGCGAAAAGAATGCGCCCGATGAGGTGATGCGCCTCGGCGTTGCCGGGCTCGATTGAGGTGGCCTTTCGCGCTAAGACAATTCCTTCCACGGTGTCGTCTCGTTGGAGGTCAATACGGACAAGCGCGACAAGAGATGGTACATGATTCGGAGAGATTTTCAACTCTTCACGATATTCGCGCTCCGCGTCTGCCGACTTCTTTTCGAATCCGTAGAGCGTAGCCCGGAATGCATGAATCTCTGGTTGATGAGGATAGCGCGCCTCCAATCGGGCGGCATACTCGTCCGCGCGCTCGAACAGTGCAGGGTTCTGCTGCGCATACAACGTGGCTTTACCGGCCAGCCATATCCGCTCGCGCAATTCGGGAGGATAGTTCTCGGGCAGATCGGTCACGCGTAGCGACGCGAGCCCCATGGCCTCGGCGATCTCCGGGGTGTCGCCCAGCTGTTGTGTAATCGAGGTGAGCAGAGCGAGTGACTTAATAAATTCGCCGTTGCGCGTGAGCAGGAGCGCGAAATGATAGTAGCCAACGTCGCGAAGCTCGCGGGTCCCTGCCCAACCGGAGCCCGCCCACGCGCGAAACTGCGCCAAGGCATCATCGTAGCGGCCGGTTTCGTATTCGCATAATCCGAGAAACGCGTGTGCGGAGCCGCGGTACTTGGGGTCAACAGTGAGGTGCTGGAACGCTTTAGCCGCCTCGGCGAAACGATCCTGATCGTAAAGCAAGCTGCCCAGATACCACCAGCCATCGGCCCAGGAAGGACGCAGGCCCGTGGCTTCGCGATAGAGCCGGATTGCCTCGGGCAGGCGACTTTCAGCGCGGGCGGCTTCGGCCTGATGGGCAACCAGATCGAAACGGGAGGGGGCAGGAGCGGAAAGCGCCAACGACACGGAGATCAGAAGACTGGGAAGCAGCACAAACACTCGGATACATGCACAGTCTACCTGGGGTGACCGTCAAGGTCACCCCAGGGTTATGAAGGTTAGAAGGTGTATTTGGCGCCGAATTCGAGTTCGCGGTGCCCGAATGTGACATCCGCATACCCGAAGTCTTGGCAGAGCGGTCCCGGGCAAGGGGTCTTGCTGGTGCCATTACCATTGTTCAGCTTGCCAGTAGTTGAGTCGAAGTTCAGGTGCAAGTTACCGTCGCCAGTGTTAAACGACGGTAAGGCGTGGTTGAGGAAATCAAACCCAGAGAAGCGGACTTCCAGGTTTTGCTTCTCCCTGACGTTGAATCTTTTGATCAAGGTGGCGTCGCTGTTCCAGAACATCGGTCCAGCCAGATAGGGCATCCGGCCATTTCCGACGTTTGCGCCACTCGGAAGCGCGAAGCAGTCGGGGTTTGCAAACTGGTGAGGATGCAAGCCCCTCTTGGGATCGCAGGTGAGAACGGGGTAGACGCTAACATCCGGTGAGCCTACTAACGCAGCGCCACTCGCTCCCCCTCCGAGGTTAAATTGGTAGTTGCTGTTGGCACTTAGCTGCGGGCCAGATTGCAGTTGGGTGATTCCTGATATCTCCCACCCACCGGACGCACCACGCACCAGCCGATTGGAACTTCCTGAATTCGGCAACTTGAAGTAATAGGCGGCATTGAATACGTGCCCACGATCGATGTTATTGACCGTCCAGTATTCTTTGACACCATAATCCTTGAAGGCGCCGGATTGATTGGGGTTGAACATGTTTTTGGCGAACGCGTAGTTCAACGAAATCGTCGCCCAGCCTGCCGACCGTTGCACGCTGATCTGCAGCGCATCGTACTGCGATTTCTGTGAGCTCTCCTGCGCGTTTACGGTCTGATAGTTAGGGAAGGGCCTGAACTGCTGCTGACAGGCTGCATTGCCCTGTGCTTGCGTGACCTCCCCTGCAAGATCGCTCGGACTTGGGTTCGCAATCGTGAACTGCGACGGGCACTTGGTCTGCAGTGCTGCCGTATCGGACATCGCACCGATGGGCACTGAGTTCAGGTTGATGTTGTTTTGGAGATAATTGGAGTGATTGCCCACATAAGACAGCTCGAGCAAGAATTTTCGTGGGAGCACCTGGTCGATGTTCAAGCTGTAGGTGATGGTCTGGGGGTTGTCCTTGTTGGTGGAATCGACGACGTTAAAGGAATTCGTGCTGTTCAGTTGCGGATGGGCGGCAAAGCTTGCCCCAGTGACGGTTGGTGCGCAGTTGGTGCCCGCGGCGCATCCGGAGCTGGTAGGAATGTGATTGTCGATCTGCTCCCAAACCAGGCAGTCAGAAGATCCGAAACCGCATTGCCAGCTCACACCGCCTTCCGGCACTCCTCCCGGCCCGCTCTGGATCAATACAGAGTTCTCCACTTGATAGACTCCCCAGCCCCCGCGGACCACGGTCTTGCCGGTTCCGAACAGGTCGATGGAGGCGCCGAAACGCGGTGAGTACTTGATCAGATCAGCGGAAACGCCGGCCTTCGATAGACTTGGGTCCAGGCTGTGCCAGGAGACGCCGGAGTTCGGGACGCCGTTTTGATACTGCTTGGGAAGCCAAACGGCGTTGCCATAGGGCGACTCGGGATACGAAGGCCCGTAATGATCGAAACGGCTACCGTAATCGACCGTGACACGACGGTTTAATTTCCAGTGGTCCGTGACGTAGAAGGAGTTCACGGACATCACACTGGCGTAGGTCGGGGGAAACGCCTGCTCTTGGTAGTTGGCGTTGATGGTCCCCATCAAGATATCGGCGTACAGATTCCCTGTCGAAGAGCCAGCCCACGTGGGGTAGTTGTATACGCCCGACTCGGCCATGCTGCTGTTATCCTGCGCATTCGACACGTGCTCCCAGAAGTAACCTGCCTTGACCGTGTGGGTCTTGATCACCTTGGTCACGTCCACTCCCGAGCTGGGGATGACCTTCTCGACGAAGAAGTTTGGGTGATAGTAGGCAAACCAGTCCCCGAGATTCGGAATTCCGCTGCCATCCCAGCCATTGGAGATTCGTGGCGCCATTGGACTTCCGAAGACGCCCTTCTGCGGAAAATTCAGACTGGACCGGAAAACCTGATTGGGATGCTGCGGAGAACCCGGAAAATCCTCATGGGTATAGCCGAAACGCGCTTCCATCGTCAGCGAAGGCGAAAAGATGTGCAAAAAGTTGACGGTGTACAGATCCGTCTTGTTCTTGTTAATCTCACCTGCCACGGGGACATCCCAATCCCCCGTGTTCCCCCACAACCCGTCCGGCTGCTCAGCGCCTTCGCTCTGGTGACTCCAGTTCACGTAAGCCTTGGTGTTATCGGAGAGATTGAGGTCGACGTGCGCGACGTTCTGATAGGAGTTTTGTTTTCCCTGCAATCCCTTGATGAAATTGAAGCCAAGGTCGTTTGGCTCGGCAGCTGTAGCAACTGGGGCCGCCAGCTTGAAGATTTGCTGCGCCAAGGGTGAGATGCAGGCCGCGGAAAGAACCCCGTTTGCGATCGTGCATCCCTGCGCCCGGCGATACCCGAAGGGTTTGTTCTTTTCACTGCCATCCGAGTTTAACCCAGGGTCGGTGGGTACTTTAAAGGCCGAGCTGTGGCCGGGCATATTCGTCCAACCAGTCATGGCGCTGAAGTCGCCGTTGAGCATGGCTGTGGTTGGGACGAATGCGCGATCCAGGCTTTGGGCCGGAATCAGCTGGCCATAGTACTCGTAGGACTCGTGGAACTGCCACTTGGTTCGTGACTTATTGAAACTGGTACCGGGGATGATGATGGGACCGCCGACACCAAACCCGGGGTAGTAATTGTGGCCCGCTATCTTGAGCTGGCCCGGACCGAATCCGTTGGACTTTTGAGATTCGTTGAACTTGGAGTTTGATTCTTCGGCGTTCAATGCCGAGTTGCGAGCGTTGAAGCGTACATTTCCATGGAACGCTGCACTACCGCCTTGGCTGACCGCGTTGATCACCACCGGCCCCTTGGCATTTTCGGCCCCATAGTTGGATGTTTGGACCGTCAACTCCGCAATCATGTCGGGATTGGCATTGACCGGGGTGCCGCTCCCGAGGGCGCCGGGGTCAGCAGTATTTTGGCCGTCCATGTTCAACGAGACACCCGCACCGCTCTGCCCGTTCAGCGAGACTCCGGATAAACCGCCGGTGTTGCCCCCGACCGAACCATTAATGCCAACCATTTGCCCGGAAAAGTTCGATCGGTTTGTACCGCCACTGGAGACCTGGGCAGCTCCGGGGAGAATCTTTAGAACCTCGAAAGCATTGCGACCGACTAGGGAGAGATTCTCTAACTGGTTGGAGTCGATGCGCACAATTTTTTCACCGGTATCAGTGATGGCGATCTCGCTTGACTCGGCGTTGACCACGACGACCTGGCTCTGAGAGCCAAGTTTGAGTGGAATGTTAAGAGTCTTATCGTCGGCACTATTGAGGACGATCTGCGTGCCCTGCCACCGCTCGAAGTCCTTGGCCTCGGCCGTAACACTGTAGGTTCCTGTTGGCAAAGCGGTCGCCGAGAAGAAGCCCGAGCTGTTGGTGACGTACTGCCTGACTACTTTGGTTCCAACGTTTTCAACACTGACTTTGGCCCCCGGTATCACCGCTCCGGTCGAATCGGTGACTGTACCTGAAAGGTTTGCAAAGATCGATTGCGCCTGTGCCGGCGGAAATCCCACCACCATCAGCCCAATCCCTATGGAGATGAGGCAAGCCCGAAGGCCTGCCCGCACACCACTGGCCAGCCTGGAATGCTGCGAAGACGTCATTCTTAATCTCCTGTGTCTTGCCCTTCAACTGTGCTCAGCGGAGCCTTAACTCGACTTCCTTGCGCCCGCGGAGCAGGACTCTCAGTGAGGTCCTTTTGTGATTGCCAAGGTTCAACTTGCAAAATTGAGCTCGCCTCAGGATGGGGTTATCCGGCCCCCTGGAAGCCGAGGAAAGCGTTTTCCTGACTGGAATAGCTTTCTCAGCACCTGCTTGGACTTGAGAACCTGAAATGGAGCCGTCATTCCGCATCTTTGCTCGATCGATTCGCTTCTCAGCCCCCACTCGTCCTCAGAAAGACGAGCATTTTTGCTTTGAATCGATCTGCCGTCGCAATATATGGGCGCGATTACTGGGTGCGATAGCGTTAAACTTGTACCGAATTGTTCCTCCCGCGGAGGGAAGCGGAACACGCCTGTTATGCATTACTTAGCTGCATGTACCATCTTGGATTGAGCCGCCGACTGGGACGTACAAGCCAAAATCTCCGCAAAGAAAAGGCAGTCAATTCAGCGTGGTCGGCCGGTCTCCGTAACGCTGTCTCGCCAGGGCCTGGCCGGGTATTTTCGTGCCCACCCTGGCAGGTGCAACGACTGGGGGCATTGCTTTGGCCGTAAGTTAACGTTAAAGTGCTCATTGCAGACTCTTTGGTTGCGTGACCGTCCAAGGCTGATATCAAATTGGGGTATATTCACTCGGAGTGGGTTTTATGACGGAGGTTTCCGCCTCGAATTCGGCGGATCTGGAACGTGCGGAGCTCGAGAAGGTCCTGGCAGCTCTGGGCCGCAAGCCTCGCCTGGTAGCTCTCCTAAGGTACCTCGCGGAAAAGACCTTCGAGGGCAAGAGTGGCGAAATCAATGAATACAACATCGCAATCGAAGTGTTCGGCCGCTCCCAAACGTCGTTCGAGTCCTCCAAGGATGCCATCGCGAGAGTTGAAGCTCATCGGCTTCGAAAGCGTCTGAAAGATTATTACCAGGAAGAGGGTAAAGAGCACGCAATCGAAATATCCCTTCCAGCTGGAAGCTATGTTCCGGTCTTTATTCGACGTAGCTCAACCGCACCGGATGCACGCGCTTCAGAATCGTCGCCCACCGCTAGGCCATTCTTGGAACCACCTTCCAGGCTGGATGAGAAGCCGCTGGAGTTCATCAATAATCAGGACAAACTCAACAAAGAGGATCAGGAACCCGCTGATTTAGAACTGAACGCTGTTGGTGGTTCTGGAGGATTCAATTTAGAAAAAGCCGGTTTTCAAGAGCATAGCCCGGAACCGCGAAATTCTCGATGGGGACTCATATTAACTGCAATGGCAGCACTGGGAATCTCGGGATGGTCCGCGATATGGCTCATTCAACATCGGCCATACTCGGCTGCGAACCAGATTGCACAGCATACAGAAGCCAAGCAGACTCCCACTCCGGTCAATGCCGCCGTGATCCCCTTGCGAATCATTGCTGGATATTCCGGTGCTCCAATTATCGACAGCACTGGAATGCGCTGGGGGCCTGACCAGTACTTCCATCTCGGGGGGACGGTGCTACGTACCGAAGGCTCAGTTGAACGAACCAGCGACCCGATGCTGTTCAACCATGGGCGTAATGGCAATTTCTCCTACGATATTCCTCTTGCGCCGGGGGTTTACGAATTGCACCTCTACTTCGCTACCGAGGAACGAGAGTTATCTGCCTTTTCAATGGTCGTGAATGGAAACCCTATATTACAGGGTTTCGATATCAACGGAGACGCGGGCGGACCTAATCTTGCGGACGAACGCATCTTTCGCGATGTATCGCCAGATCAGGATGGTCTTCTTCATCTCGATTTCGAAGCCGGGCAGGGCATGCCCGTTTTGAATGCGCTCGCGTTGCTTCCCGGGATACCGCATAAGCAAGCCCCCATCCGCATTGTGACTCAGCCAACCCCTGTCACCGATCACAATGGCATCGTCTGGCATCCGGATACGTATTTCGTAAACGGGCACGCGCGAGAACAGAGAGTCCATGTGGAAGGGACTCCTGATCCCGACCTTTACGAGCGGGAGCGCTTCGGCAACTTTTCCTACGCAATCCCGGTGGATACACGCGACCGGTATACCCTGGTGCTTCACTTTGCCGAACTGTATTTCGGTACCCAGGGTTCAGGCGGTGGAGCTCCTGGTGATCGACTGTTTCGCGTCTTCTGCAACGGCTCAACGCTGCTCGACAACTTCGATCTTTACAAAGAGGCGGGTAGCCTGCATGCGGTGACCAAGACGTTCTACCATCTGCGCCCATCCCCTCAGGGCAAGTTGAATCTCGTCTTTGAACCTATAATCAACAACGCCACAGTTTCAGCAATAGAAGTGATCGACGAATCAGAGTAGTGCGCCCGCACTCGCAAAAAGCAAAACACCAGGAGCGACAGCATCGCTGTCCGGGCAAACTGTCTCCGAGTCCTTTCCGTCATCTGAGAACTCGCAGCAAGCCTCGGTCTCTCAGCCATTCGGCCAAGCGCTGGCTCCAGGAAGACACGCGACGCGTTTGTTGAACCTAGGCCGAAGCCATGACCGCCGGATTCCTACATGTGCAGTTCTGGAGGAACTCCCGCCTTGAGGAGGGCGGAGTAGAAGCTCAATGCGCATTCCTGGTAGACGGCCTGGTCATCCCCCGCACCATGAGAAAACTGGGCGGCGTCTGCGTATTAACGTACAAATCGTCCGACAGTTCACGGACGAGCGCTGGATCGCCATCCTTCCCGAAAAGATTACCAAGAGAAATATCGGCCGGAGTTGCTCTCCTTACATGAGAGTAAAACCTAAGCACCTGCGAGGTGGCCTCTACGGGGCACATACTCCACGGAGAGTGGTTGTAGCATGTTGAGTATCTACTCTCTGTTTCGGAGAAGGTGAACAGGAGGGCCCCCCGGAGATCATGTGGGGTCCTCCGTAGCCTTAGTCGTGCTTCGTCCTAGATTCACGCCGCGGCTGTAGAACTCAAATTCAAACGTGTACAGTCTTCGGCAATCCTTAGCGATTAGATTTCGTGGTTGAGTAGCACCGCTGACACGAATCCAGCCATTCGTTTCGTCGGTCGATCGGTACAAGACCCCGGTATCCACGATCCGCTCATCGGGATAGAGAATCGACGGGCAAGAACCCTCTGCTCCGTTGTGTTGTGTCCGGCGTAGAGCAGCCTTCGCGGCATTCAATCTCGTTGCGGCACCAGTCATCCGTAACATTGCGAGAGATTTCCTGATGCGCTCCCATATTCGCTTCAGCAAGTTCACCCCCGAAGTTGCATTCTTGATGATTCAATCCGTTCGGCGTTGGAACGGCAAACTCTCACTCCCTTTGTGCGTGCGATAAACAGAGAGAAGCCGAATAGCTGGTTTGCTGTTTTCAGCGAAGTTGACCGACGTGCCGCAGAAATCCTCACATGGTCCTGTACAGTGACTGTCAACGTGGTGGCACTCGCTCTCCTGGATTCATCGAGGAACACTTCTTCATCGTTATTAGCACGACGTCATTGCTGTGCATCGGGATCGACACAGAGTACGAACCATCGCCACCTACGGTGACGTCACGTTCCCTTTCTGGCAGGTCGCGCGTGAGCTGTTGGAGTTTCTCAAGCTGCGCGGGCGTCAGTTCCTTGGGCGCACCCATGTCAATGTACTCCGAGTAAGCATCATTGGCGCGGAACCCGGTGCGATACAGCGTGAGGTGATACGTGCCGGGCTTCAGATGAGAGACGCTCACCTCCGCCGCGGGCGCGGGCATATTGGGGACGATACGGTTGTAGAAGGATCGATCGGTCGCTTTCTGCTGCGTTTGGTCCAGGTTCCACACAATGGCGGAAACCTTGTCTCCCGCTGTAGCCGCGAAAACCTGCGGGTCCTGCGCGGGGATTTCGTTGCCCTGTAAAGCGTGCAGATACTTGTAGGCAAAGTACGCCGGCTTGCGGATGCCTTGCGGATTCATCAAGCCGAAACCGCCCTGGAAAGGCGCGGTCGGCGGGCCGGGCTCTTCGAACAAATCGGTGTAGGTCCAGTAACTCATGCCCTGCACCAGACCCTGACTCGCCTTGAGTTTGGAGAGAATGTAAGGCGCGCTGATGTAGGAGTCGTGCACCAGGTCGCGCGGATTGTAGCTAGTGCTCCACTCGGTGAAGTAGAGCGGAAGGCCGGGATATTTGGACCCTTCGATCTGCTTGCGCACGCGGCGCACATCGCCGACAATCGCGTCCGGCGAAGGCGAGAGTTTGGTATCCTGTTTTCCCCATTCATCGAGGAAACCCCAATCCACGCCGTACGTGTGCGTGGTGACAAAATCGATTGCGGCACCGCTCTTGGATACGTGATCGAGGAGTTCGGGCACCCAGGCGGCACCAGCCGTCGAAGGCCCGCCGACGCGCAGCTTCGGATCGACAGCCTTAATCGTCTTTGCTGAAATGTCGTAGAGCTCGAAGTAGGCTTTCTGGTCGGACTTCTCCCAGAAGCCAGCGAGGTTTGGCTCGTTCCACACTTCGAAGAACCAGGTGCGAACTTCCGCCTGTCCGTAGCGCTCTTCGAGATGGCGAACGAATGCATCGACCAGCGCCCGCCACTGCTCCGGCAGTGGATGGGAGGTGTTGCCCTTCCAATAGAAGATGTTGAGATCGGAGCTCTTCATCGCTTCTGGCGTGAAGCCGAGCTCAACGAACGGCTTGATGTGACGCTTGAGCAGGTTGTCGTAGAGATAGTCGATTCTGGTCCAGTTGTAGACTGTCTCGCCGTCCTCGACCTTCACCGTGCCAAGCAAGTCGTGGAAGATGGCGTGAAAGCGGATGTAGCGAAAACCAAGCTCGTCGACTGCGGTCTTGAGCTGCGCCTGGCTGTCGTCGCGAATCAGCGTGCCAGGATAATCGGAGCCGACCGAAAGATCGAAGAAGCGATCAAAGGGTTTGGAAGCCGCCGAGACATCGAGAACGATTTTGCGCCGCGGGGTCTGGGTGAAAGCGGCGATCGTGAAGATGATGAGACAAAAAGGAGCGCGAACTGCCTGGAAGGAAATATGGGCATTCTTGTTCATCGATGATCGTCCCGAAGTTGTTTTGACTCAAACAAGCAGCCCCACACGTTAGTGCCCCTGCCGGAAGCCTTTATCGTCGGACGCACTGACTCTATTGAGTGACTCAAGCGCTGACAAGGTTAAGAATGTACAGAATTGTTTCTCCGGCGCCGCACAGATAAATGCCTTTCTTATCAGTATGTTCCTATCTTGGCGTCTTCTGTACACGGTCCTTCTTTCGTTCGTTAGGGCGACGAGAGGGCTCCTGACCTCTCCAACCACGGGTATTTTCCACGTCGCAAGCGAGAGCGCATCAACCGAAGCTCGGTGGTTCACTGGGAATTTCGGACTCCTTCAAGGCAGCGGTCGTGATCCAGGAAACAAACAGGCACACACGACTCCCCAGAGCAGTGGTTCCGAAGGCCTTGTAGAACAGTGCCAGCCAATAGAATGTACCCGGGCCCATGGCCTCGACGAAATCACGCCCGAAAACCTCGCCATGCGCGATTCGCATTGCCCCAATAAGGAATGTTCCCTCGTCGCTGCGAGGCAGCATCACCCGAACAACCACACCCACATACAATGAGCACGCGAACATTGTGATCGCAACTCGCGTATGTGCGCGCATCACCGCAGCAGCAGGCCAACGAGAGCCCCGATCTGCATCACCCGCGGCCGATCTGGTGGGGTTAACCCTGGTAACGTCCAGGGAACACAGTCTGATCCACTACGGAGCCGATTCACTGGGTAATGTCCGACTTATTTGTTCCTCAAAAGGATCGGGTAGCCATCCACGAAGGCAACCTGACCGTATCGGGACTGAAGGTAGGGTTCAATCACGCGCGATGTTGCCGCAGCCGGACTCATTCCCGGAAAAACTGCTTTGAAGGTCTGACCCTCAAATTTCGTGTCCCATACCACATATCTGACCCGATGTTGCTCAAGATCGCGAACAACCTCCTCAAACTCCGCGGAGGTGTTGTATTGGCACACAAGAAGCAACGGCCGCAGCCGAGGTTGCTGGTGCTGCACAGGCATTTGGTCAGGAAGACGATATTAACGTGATCGCCGCGACCGGACCGAGGTGCTTCAGCCGATGTGAGCATGCGGCGCGCCGAATGCGTTTGGTTGCTGGTGGCTGCCGGCCAACCGGAAGTTACTCGAAATCGGAAGCGCTTGAATTTACGAAAAATCGCCATAACCGGCCAATCGGTTCTCATTTCGGCGTTATACGGATCGCTTCCTCATTCTTCAATTTCCAGCGCTTCGGAAGGTCGGACGATCACCGGGGTGGAGAATCTTAACTGCACCCTGTCCTCCGCGGCAGTGATCACCACAGGAACATTTCGCCCGCCGAGGCGAATGGCCTTCGCGGGTCGGCGGAGCTGTACGCTGTTGAGCTCCAGCTGCCCCTGAGCGGATGTAAGCGACAGAGTTTGAGCTGTGCGACTCAGAGTTCCGAATCCGGAAGCTGTGACCCATGGAATGCGAAAGTCTCCAGGCGCGACCGGTATCAGCGTAAGACTCTTGTTCGGCCGATCGGGCTTGAAGCCGGCAGCAGCCAGCATCGTGGCCCAACTGCTCATAGCACGAGAGTAATGGCCGCCGCATTCCACATGGTTCCACGGCTGCCCAGCGCGGAGGTGGCGCCGATGGATTGCTTCGACGATCTGCACACCATCGTTGTAGTGGCCGTGGTCCATGAGCAGCGAAGCAAACGCAAACTCGATGCCCGACCAGACACCGCCAGCCTGGAGATTGTTGAGCGTGAGAAGTTCCGGGCCGCGTCGGGGAGCTGTGGCGTTGTGCACTCCAAATTCGGGATTGAAGTTGTTGCGGAAAATGCTGGTCAGCGCGCGCTGGAGATGGGCTTTAGACAAGCTCGAGGGTAGCCCGATCAGATGCGCAAACCATTCTCCCGAGACCTGGTCGGTCATACACAGTTCATCTCGTAATATGCCATCCGCCCAAAGACTGTAATAGTCGCCATTGAAGAGGGTTCGATCGAAACTGTCCGAGGCCTGAAGAAGTGTGGCCTTCCAGGAATTGGACTGCTCCGTCTTGCCCACTGCCTGAGCAATAGCTACGGCAGCGTTAAGGGCGCCGATCCAAAGAGATGCGATGTAAGACGGGGTTCCTCGCATCCGCCACTGATCGTAAGACTGGAATCCGGTGTCGCGGTCGGGCAGGCCGTCGCCGTTGCTGTCGAGAGACTGAGTAAATGTCATGGCTCGCAAGACATGAGGCCACATGGATTCGAGATAATCGCGATCGCCCGTCCAGAGGTAATCTCGCAACACCATCATCACGAACTGCGGATTCATATCCACGCGAGCAAAGCCGCCAGGATCGACCTCATCGAAGCTGCCAGCGTAGTTATGCGGCACTTGTCCGAGCTGGTTCTGGCGCGTGATGATCCGTCGCATCTGCGAGAGCTTAAGTTCCGGGAAGAGCGCGACGACCGGAAAGCTCCCTTGGTAATCCACGTCGGTGGTTGAAAGCCCGCAACACCCAAGCCCCTCCCACATCGCATAGTCGCCGCCTTTGCTCCACCAGGTATTGAAAACAAGCGTGGAGAGTTGGCTGGACCAGGCGAAGGCCATAGGGTCGCCGAGAGTTGTGTCGCATAAAGTGCGCGCGAAAGTCTCTGTTAGAGAACGATGCTTGTCATAGTTGGCGCAGAGAAAGCGGTTGACTTCGGCAGCATCGCGAAACCAGTTGGCATACATGTGCCCGATTTCGTGTCCATCTGGAGTGAGATGATGCGGGAAGTTCCAACTAAGCGTGAATCGAATCCCCGCCTTCTGTCCGGGCGCCACACGCACCGTGGATGCCAGGGCGCCAGTTCCCCATGTCAATCTAGGTTTGCCCGCTTTGTCGACAAGGTTGTTCCGCACTTCGCGCAGCAGTTCTCTTTCGCTGACGACAGGACCACTGGAACGAGCATCGGTGAAGACACGGTTCAGCAGGGCATCGGAACTCAGCGCGGCCATGATTTGCCGGATCTGAGTGTCCGAAGCCGAGTCGATTTCCGATGCGCTGGGCAGTCCAATGCTGGGATCGGTAGTTCGCTTTGCGTTGGGCAGCCTTCCGCTGCCAACAAAGGGTTGCATGATATCCAGCAGCATGTAATTCAGCCGCGATGTCTCCCACCGGCAGAGCCCAGGCTGCAGATATTCACGGAAAGTACCGCTGATCCAGGAAGATTCTCCACCGGTGACGGAGAAGCACATATTGCCAATGCCGGATGGAAAATCGCTCTGGGCCTCGGTATTGAGCAACAGTGCCGTGACGCCGTCACGTTGCGAGACCTGATTGGTCAGGCGTCGATCCGGCAATGCAGACGCGAGTGGGTTATCGAGCAAACCAAGGAGTGACACCTCGACAGGTTCATTACTGGAATTTTCGAGCGTATAAACAACGTGAAATCCCGGCGTCGCGGATTCGCGCGCGTTGCCTGGAATAAATGGTGAGAAAGCGACTGCCGAGATGCGCACCGGTCGTTGTATCGCAGGCCGGTGATCGGGTAGGCTGCCTCGTATTCGATTGACTCCACATCCTGAACAAAGGGCAGGCTGTAGAGATTGTTCTCGTCGGAGCGCAGGTAGAGCCGACGAATCTTGCCGACGTTCTCCGAATCTTTTTTGGCGCGAATCAGAAACTGCAAATATTGAGGGCCCGATGGAGGGGTAGCGGTAGTGGAGCGGACGTCCATCGCCCATGGGCCAGAATTGAAGATTTGCCATTCGTAGAAACAGCCGTCGGCGCGGATCTCGACAAAGCCTGTGCCTATACCGCCGAGCGGCGCTCCTGAACCCATCGGCATCGTGGCAGGGATCCGGAGCGACGCGGCTTCTGTGGCCGAACCGGCAGCGCTGCTGGAAACCCGGTCGGCAGTGACATTGCGGTGGACGCTAACACGATACGGTGCCGCTAGACTCGTGGAATCGACAAGTGCAGCGGTACCGCTGGCGGCACATGTAGCGAGAAACTTGCGGCGCGAGATACCCATGAACACTCCAATTCGCGGATAAGATGGTGGTCCTGTTTACATTCTCAGAAAATCTGGGTCAAGCTTCATCGGATTCCCAGGTTTCACCGTTCAGCGGCTCAGTTGTGAGCAACTCCGCCATAGATCGGCCATTGGCCAGGAGCTGGCGAAAAGGGAGTCGGCCTTGGAGCGCCGAGTCGATTGATCAGCAGATTGTCATAGTAAGGCATGCTGAGTCGCTGCGGGCTGCGGCCCGCCACAAGGCCCGCCACTCCTCTTAAATAGGTGGAATCAGTCGCGGACCCGGCTGCCTTTCCGTCCACTTCACCCGAGATAGAGTTGCCTTGGAGGCGCAGTTTTAGGTGGTGCCACTCGCCGGGACGAAGCGAGGGCACCTGGGTCTTGCTCAGGATCTGTTCGCCTCCGACACTCATCTCTTTACCGGCACGAATCAGCGCTTGCTGTTCGGCATCTCCTACAGGTGTGCTCTTGTCGGCTTTTCCGCGCACGACAACCAGCCTGCATAGGCCGGAACCATCGACTTCCAGAAAATATCCCTTCGGAATGGTTCCATAACCGCTACCCACATCATTGACGCGCCCCATCACACCCGCTGAATCGCCGGGGTTGAGGTAGACGTCGGCGCTGACTTCGTAGTCTGTCCATTGGTCGTCGCCCAGAATTGTGTACGGCCTCCACTCCGGAGCCCAGGAGTTCGGAGGAACGGGTACAACCTGCCTGAGTGCCTGGCCTTTCTTGTCCGGCCGCTCAACGATCTCGAAAGCATCGTCGATATCAGCGGTGTAGCGAGGCAGATATCCGTAATCCGCGGGCGACGAGTATTCGTCGAACGTTTCATAATAAGGAAATGGAAATGGCTTCGGCGCAGGTATGTTTGCAAACGAGCCCTTTTGCTGGCCTGCCGTCGTCGTCAGTGTGTAGATCGAGTTCGGTTGCAATGTGAGAGCAAACGCGCCGTGAGCAGGTGCAATTGAATCCTGCCGGACAAATTGGGCCACTTCGTTGCTGCGCCACACCGACAGGGACTTCTTGCTGAGTCCCTGCCCTATCTCGAAGCGGATTTGCTGTGGACCCTTCGCATCCTTGGTTTCGATGATGATGCTGTAATCCTCTCCCGGCGATTTGAGCGTTACGAAGCTACCGCCATTGGCGAGCTCTCCGTAGTCATGTTCGAGATATCGCCACCCTGGCGCGGTGAACTGCCCATAGTGGGCGTAGCCCCAGAGAGCCTCACGGACTTGGTAGTTTCCGCTCCACGGAGAGCGCGCTAAAACAGCAGCCGGATCTTCCGAGTATGGTTCCAAAGGATATAGGCCCGCAACGTCATACCAATTGACAACAAGTGTGGCTCCGTAACGGATGAAGTTCAGGTTGAAGGCCTGAACAATGCTGATTTCGCAATCGAACCCTTTCTTGTAGACGTGTTCTTCACTGTTCCATACGGGCTTATTCAGTTGATCAGCCCACTGTTTCACCTTGTCTCCGGCCGCGGCAGGCGTGTTTACCAATGTATGTGCGCTGATGATATTCACCGCGTTGCGTTTGTCCGGATCGGAGATCATCGTCTTGACGAAATCGAACTTGTCCTCAGGCCAGTTATCGAAGCCCTGAATTGTTATCTTGCGGAATCCATTGCTATCGAGGGTCGTGCGCAATATCTTCGCGAATTCGAAGCTAACGCCCCTCTCATTGCGGAGCCCAATCGCATCGAATTCCAGGCCATACACCTTCCGTAATCCGGTCAGCCATTTTACGTAGTAATCGGCTGCATCCTGCGACCAGAAGTTCCCATTGCCAACCCACCCAGGCGCGCTCCATGCCATTCCGGTCAGAGTGAGGTTTGGATTGCGTTTTTTCGCCTCGCGCAATATCCACCATGTATAGCCGCGGCTGTAGTTGAGGTCCTCGCGAGTGTGCATGTGGCTCGGCATCGAACCTTGAGTGGAGTTCCCATCACCGGGAATTTCGACCAGCAGTGCGCTTGCGGCAGCGCCGGTGTTCGGCTTGAACAGGAGATCGAGAATCTGGCTTCGCTGAGGCTCCGGATAGTCCTTGAGCAAAACGGACGTGGCTCCGCCGCCGTTTACAAATCCGATCCCGTCGAATCGCTTGCCTGCATCGCTGCCCTGCAGTTGTACGTTCCGGAGGCCTTCTGCTGATTGGGCAAGAGACATACCGGAACACGCGGAACAAAGAACGAGCACAGTCAGAATTGCACAAAGACATTTGCCGGCTGCATCCGTGATGCGGCATTGAATTAACAGCGTGCGATTCTGTTCCTGCGGCAAACCGGAATTCTTCCCATCACACGAACGGCTGCAAAGCGACCTTTCCATCGATCCTCGATCTCCAAACAATTTCTTATTGCTCTGGCTACTTGTGCGAAATGCTATACGGTTCGCTGGATCAATGTAATCGTTTTCTTGGGAGACAGATTCCGTCCGAACGAGTACAACGATATCGAAGAGACAATGTCACCCGCGGCACTTCGCATGATTGTAGATTGGGTCACCAGGTCTGCTGCTAAGAACTGAAAGCAAGCCGATGCCAATCGCACCGTTGAACTCAGGCGGGCTTTCCACCAATGCACTGAGGGGCAGCCTGTCGCGGCGGTGGGTGCGACAGGCTAGTACCGGGCTTCATTTACTTTGGCTCGTCTGATTTGGGTTCCACGGGCCCGAAGCTCGACGCATCGTTGGGATCGCCGTGCCCCAAATATCGGGTGAGAGTCGGATAAGGATACACCGGGCGCTTAAAACTCACTGGAATCGCTGGGTCCAGCGGTTCGGGGAGACCCCATGAAGCCTGCCACAACTTCACGTCGCGGTCCTTGGAGAAATCGAGCCCAGGATGATGGGAGATCAGGTACTCATCACTGACATGTGAGCCGATAAGTTTCTCCGGGGCCTGTCCCTTTTCGACCCAATCCTGAAGGTACGCAAAATAGTCGATCGTGGTGGCGCCGGGGCCTCCAACGCAGTGCTCCATCCCTGGAATCACGAACAGCCTTGCGAAGCTCTGAGTCGCTGATCTGCCGCCCATCTCGCGCTCGACCGCCTCATAGTAGTCCGTGACGGCGCCAGGAAGATCGATGGTGTCGTCTCCACCTTCGTATATGAGAATCTTACCTCCGGCTCTTTTGAAATTGCGCAGGTCGGGATTCGAGTTGTCGTATTGCGGCGCGACGCCGAGCCGTTTGTAGTCGTCATCGAAGTTGAAGTCGGTGTATTTCCAGCCGGAGCCAGTCGTATAACCTGCCCAAGCGTATTTAAAGAACTGCTCCTCTGACCATGGCGAGGAAATCTCTTGCCAGTACAACTCCGAGCCTGGCCAGAAACCCTCCGAGGTGATGGGTTCCCCTTTTGATGTCATAGCTCCGGCGTAGAGTTTATGGACGATTTCCGCATCAGTCTGCGTGATGCATCCTTTGGTGTTGCCGCCTTTGCACACCAGATCCCCTGGATCGAATTTGCATCCCAAGGGATTCCCGAGGATTCCATCCTTGAGCCCATCGGCCATGTCGCACTTTTCAAGAGCCGCGTCATGGACAAGATGCAGCGTGGCCGAGCTCAGCCGAGGTTTGCCATCCGCGTCCAGAGCGGTGCGCGAGGTCCACAGCGCGCGCACATTGGCCAGGCCCTCGTGGATATCGGGCGCGCCGGCAACGATGCCATCGAAATCCCAGGGATAGCGTTGCGCTTCCATCACGCCCTGATAGCCCCCGGTGGAACAACCTACGTAATAGGTTTTTTGCGGAGATTTACCATAGAACCTCTCGACAATGGCCTTGCCGATCACGGCGCCAACGTGCGTAGCGCGAAAGCCGAAGTCCATCTGCGCCTGCAGGTTGTTCATGGCCCACAAGGTGTCGTCCATGGTGCCTTTGTGCCCCATATCGGTGACAACGCAAGCAAAACCATTGCGCAGTTGCTGGTTGCATTGATCGCCGTTGTAATAGCCGCAAAAGCCGCCGCATCCGATTTCGATGAATCTCGAATTCCAATTGCCGGAAGGTACCCTGACCTCAAACCCCACCTGGGGCACGACATATCCCTGAACTTTGCAGTAGCTAGGCACATTTCCCTGGGCATAGACAAGGCTGGCGCTGGTGATGAAGGCGGGCGCATCCTGAACTCCGGTGAAATCCGCGGAAGCCAAACTTTGGCACCCCTTCCCGGAATCGGCATCTACTGCCTGCGCCCCAGCTCTTTGCAGACAAAGAGCGGCCAAGATCAGAAACAAGGCGACAATCGTCCTGGTCAACTCGATTCTCCAATGGGGAACTATTCCCCAGAATGTAAAAACAGGTCTGTTCCACTGAGGCTACCAAATCGAACCGCGTGGACCCAGCGGTCCGCTTCCGGCAAGGCTCCCCCACGGGACTGGACTCGAATGTCCGATTTCATTCATAACGGCGCGGTTCATCTGGCACTGGCAGCGTGGTGAAGAATCGCCAGGCGTCAAGGCTGCCCGACATAACCGAGTTGCTTGCGTGCCCGCAGGAAAGCAGTAAGACCCGCGGAAATGCCTTGATTTCACTGGCTCCCCGCAGCGGTGTGGCACCAGGATTTGTGCCTGGATTGTGCCTGCGCGGCCCAGATCGGCGCGTGTTCCGAGCCAAAATGGAGTCGGAGGTTGAGTTCATGCAGAACGGCAGCATCGTGCGAAGCAAGCGTCGGCGCGGTCCGGATGTTTGGGAGTACAGGTGGCGAGAGCCGGGTCCGGAGGGTCGGCGTAAACACCGCAGAATGGTCGTCGGATCGGTCGCCCAGTTTTGGGGACAAAGATGCGGCTGTACGCGCCATCAGCGCGTTGCGCCGGGACATCAACATGGCGAACCTTCGCAGCGAAGGGAAACCCCTCACTCTGTCGCAATTAACAGATCACTACGCTCAGCGTGAGCTTGCCCCTAGCTGTCGATGGAAAACGCATTCCACGAAGTTGGGATATCGAGGTTACCTGCGCAAGTGGATCATTCCGCGATGGGGTGACCACCGACTGACGCACATTCGGGCCGGCGAGATCGAGCTCTGGCTGCGGTCGCTGCCTTTAGCGCGTTCGACCTGTGCCAAGGTTCGCAAAGTAAAGAGCGTCCTCTTCAACCACGGCTTGCGCCATGACTGCTCGACCGCAATCCCGTTCAATGGGTACGGCAGAGCGCAAAACGGAAGAAGATCCCGGCAGTGCTCGAAATCGAAGAAGTTCAAATGCTCCTCGGTGCCCTCGATGTTCGCGAGCGGACGATAGTCCTGCTTGATGTCGTCACGGGGATTGCAGGCGAGCGAACTCTTCGGCCTCAAGTGGACGGATATCGATTTCATCGAGAACGAGATCCGTGTGACGGACTCCATGTTGTGCCTTTTTGTGCCTGCGAAGTTTCGGCGAAACTAGGCCTATGTGGCTGATTCTTTATTGGCGTCCCCGACGGGATTTGAACCCGTGTTATCGCCGTGAAAGGGCGCTATCTTTGGGCAACATTAACGCACTGCTGAGAACCAGAATGCATCGGAACGAATTCTAAGGAACAGCAGCGAACAACTTAAGTGCTCCCCAACTGCGCCGCGACTCAGTTCGTGCAACTGGCGCTCAGCGGAGATCATTCTACTCCCCGGAGAGTGGCCCCATGGCAGCTTCTTTACGTGACCTCGAACATGCAGCTCAGGTTCAGTTCGTCCGCGCTCAAAAGGCCGAACAGAAAGCCGAGGACATCCAGCACGCTCTGAATCTAATGCTCAACCTCGGATTTGAACGATTCCACACGGCACTCACTATGGACGGGGCTGTTCACGAGTTTGAACTGGGAACCGTCCGGAACCTCCCCGCGCCCGACGAGATTGACTGGTCGGCCATCCCGAAGAGAACAACACGCAACCGGCGAATCGTCCTCTGGAGAACCATGTTCCCTGGAAGGCACCAGTATGCATCGGCGTTCCACGATGCCGAGTTCGGATCCCTGCCAAAGCACCTCGACGCCGGGAGTGAGCTGAGAGATCTTCTCGAAGCAGCGATTGAGAAGATCCCGATTGGCCGGCCATTGCTCGTCAAGGGCGGGACTGCTCGGAACCGATAATGCCTGGGCTACCGTTGGAATGCGATTGGACCGACCGCCGACATTTGACATCTGCGAAAATGGAACTCTGAACGCATGAGCGAATTACTTGACCGGCGGCAGCAGGAACCCGACGAAGCCGGATTTAGCGAAATCGTTCGTCTGATCGGCGCCTCTGATATTCCAGCACTGCACGCTCCGGGAACGATCACTTAGCTCACGTCCACTGCGCAGCACTTGGATGGCTGCTCAGGCCGCGTTGGCGCCGCGTGATCCCGAGAAACCCTTTGTGGAGATGTTGAGGGTGCGATCGAGTTCAAGAGCAGCGCAGGCAAAAAAGGCCTCATCGATGACCGTTTTCTTCGATCGCTCTGGGTCCGTGATGCGGTACGCCCCGCACGCGCCCACGAAACATCGAGTATACGAGGATGAAGTATGCGATAGCTATGGCGATCCCCGCGCCCCACCAGATCAAGCCTACGGACAAACCGTAATGCGCTGCTTCGGAATTGGCAATTGTGAGATCTCGGGCGGACCCGAGGGTAGACGGCATGACCGTCGGACAGAGAGCAAATGCCGCCCCGAGCAACATGGCAGCCAGATAGACGGTGCTGCCGGCAAAAGCCTTTTCGTCCTGCTTGCGAAGCCTGAAGGCGAGCATCATGCCCAGCCCTGCGAGCACTGCACCGGGAAAGAAGAAGCCAACGGGATTGCGGAGATAAGCAGCCAGCGACCGTGGATGGATGATGATGGTGGCTGTCAAGCTCACGGCTGTTAGTGCGAGGAGCGCTGGCCAGAGCCGCTTCGCGATGTGCCGGGCCCGTTGCTGCAGCACGCCTTCAGTTTTGATCGCGAGATAAAGAGCGCCATGTTCGGCGAGAGCCACCAGGGCGAGTACGCCGCCGAGCACTGTATACCAGTCGAGAATGCCAGGCTGCGGCCCAGGATGGAAGTTCGTCCAAAGGGGCAAAAAGAAGGAATGGTCAATCTGGAGGGGCACTCCGCGGATCACGTTGGCGAGCGCGACCCCGAAGAAGAAGGCCAGCAGGCCGCTCCCAACTGAGAGGATACAGTCAAAAAAATCCCGCCAAATCCCGAGCTCAAAGTGCGAACGCAGCTCGATGCCGATTCCGCGCAGAATCAGCAGCCAGAGAACGATCATAAGCGGCAAATAGAATCCACTGAATGCCGAAGCATAGAGTAGCGGAAACGCGAAGTAGAGGGTCCCGCCGGCTGCCACCAGCCATACTTCATTCCCATCCCAGACAGGCGCGATCGTTCGAAGCGCCAGCTCGCGCTCTTGCGAGGTGCGCCCGGCGAGGAAGTGGAGAGCTCCAACTCCCAAGTCGAAACCATCGAGGACCACATAAAGGGCCAGGATCAGCGCGACCAGCCAGAACCAGATTGTTCCCATGACAATTCCTTCCCTCTATCCTGCGGAGACGTGCGTGCCTGCGCCTGCTTCAGAAGCCTGTTTGCCTGCCGGGCCTTTCGCAATCACGTGCCACACCAGAAACAGGCACAGAATGGAGAGCACCGCGTAAATGCCCATGAATCCCAGAAGCGTGAAGAGAACATTGCCGGCCGAGATGTGGATCGAATAGCCGGCCGAAGTTCTCAAAAGACCATAGACCACCCAGGGCTGACGTCCGGCCTCAGCTGTCACCCACCCGGCGATATTTGCAATGTATGGCAGAGGGAAGCTGAGCATCAAAGGCCAGAGCAGCAATCGGGTCCGAAAGAGAAGGCCTCGCCAGAGGAAGAGGGCCGCGACCGCCATCAGTGCGACAAACCAGGTCCCAAGTCCGACCATGATGTGATAGGCGTAGTAGACGATCGGAATGTTTGTGGGCCACTGATCGCGCGGGTATGCATCGAGCCCCCGGACCACAGCCCGCGGTGTTCCGTAGGCCAGAAAGCTGAGCATATCGTTTGCTTCAAGTGGATTGTCGATTCGCTGCTGCAAGACATCCGGCTGCCCGACCAGGATGATCGGAGCACCTTTTTCGGTGTGGAAAAGGCCTTCCATCGCCGCCATGGCAATCGGCTGATGCCGCGCCATGTATTTGCCATGTTCATCTCCAGTGGGGAACACCTGGAGAACGGAAGCGGCGACGCCGACTATCACACCGGTTCTCAGAAAAATCCTGGCTTGCTGCTCGAACCGGTGCGTCAGCAGGTAGAAAGCTCCGACCGCGGACATGACGAAGGATCCTGTGACCACAGCACCGCACATGGTGTGGGCATACTGAATCAGCGCCCAAGGATTGCCCAGCAATTCAGTGAAGCTGCTGACCTCAAAAGCGCCACCTGGCCCCGTTCGGTAGCCGACTGGGTGTTGCATCCACGCATCCGTGACGATGATGAAGTAACCGGACAACCATGACCCCGCCATGACGGCCAGGGCCGTGGCCCACTGAGCGCGTCGCGATAGACGGTGCTCGCCAAAAAGAAGTAGTCCCAGAAATGCAGATTCGAGAAAGAAGGAGAAGACTCCTTCCATGGCGAGCGGCTGCCCAATAACGCTGCCGGTAAGACGAGAGAACTCGGCCCAATTGGTGCCGAACTGGAATTCCATCGGGATGCCGGTGACTACCCCCATCACGAAATTGATCCCGAAAATCCGTGCCCAGAAGCGGGCCGCATCGTCATAACGACTGTCATTTCCCCGGAGCCCAAGCGTCTTCAGAACGACAATGAGTAAAGCCAGCCCCATCGTGAGCTGAGGGAACAAATAGTGATAGCTGATGGTGAAAGCGAAGTGCAGGCGGTCAAAGAATTCTCGATCTGCCACAACAGACTCTCTTAGACTGGGACTTAAGGATTCACGATCTTGACTCGCGCGCTCATTCGGCTGGTCTGGACTTCGAACTGAGCGTTGCGACAATGAAAATATTTCGACGTGCCGGTCATAAGCCTCCGGTTAGATGCTGGGCTCGCAGTTCAGTTGTTTTGGACGAGAGCCTAGGGCAGCGCATCCGGGAAGGGGTCACCGAGACGCTCTTCTGGCGGCACAAAGATAACAATCCGCTAGCCGGCGAGAGGACTTCCGCCATTTCGGCCATGCGGAGCAGGCAATTTATGTCGATATTCAGATCTTTGGGCTGCGACGAACTCCGGGCGTTCGAACGGCACCATGCTTAATCGGCCCTTTGCGAACTCAATCTTCCCAGCAATTCTGGCAAACGGCGGCTCCTTTTCACAATTGCCCATGATTGGGAGAGCCCGCTATGCGAAAAACCGCAGAGGTCGATACCAGACGATGAGCAGCTACAGCTCTAAGCCTTTCGTCGTAGATCCCAAAGATCCAATTGCACAACCAAAGTCCGTACATCCCGACGTTAGGAGTGCATAGAGGCGCTGAAATGACGGCCATTATGGTTTTGGGATGAGATGTCTGCAGACCTGGCTGGAGGAGAGGGGTCTCTGAAGAGACGCTCAGACGCTCATCCAATAGTCGTAGCTCGAGACTGCTCATTCCGGAGCAGAGCGCGTACTACTCACTTGGGTATCGCTTTTGCTTCACAAGGAGGATTGCTTTGCACAGGACCAGTCGCTAGCTTGGCTGCATGGGGATTCGCCGATGTCTCCTGAGGAACCCAAGTCATTATTCACTTTTTCACCTGAGGTGAATCTATGGAACATCGTCCGTTTGGCCCGACGAAGCGTGAGGTACCCGTGATCGGTCAGGGGACCTGGTACATCGATGAGAAGGATCACAGGGTTGCTGTTAGAGGGTTGTGCCAAGGCCTTGATGTTGGCATGACGCACATCGACACCGCGGAGATGTATGGAGACGGCGCTGCGGAGATGGTCGTAGGCGAGGCGATCGCCGGACGGCGAGATGAAGTCTTCCTGGTTTCCAAGGTTCTTCCCCAGCATGCCTCACGCAACAGAACCGCTGAAGCCTGCGAGGCGTCGCTGCTGCGTCTTAGAACGAACAGACTGGATTGCTACCTGCTGCACTGGCGCGGAAATTATCCACTGGAGGAGACGATCGCAGCGTTTGAGGATCTGCAGAAGAGCGGCAAGATTCTTTCCTGGGGGGTAAGCAATTTCGATGTTGCCGATCTGCGTGAGGCGGAGAAGATTGCTCCGGAGGGCCATTTGGTTTGCAATCAGGTTCTCTACCATTTGAAGGAGCGGACGGTGGAAGAAGCGGTTCTTCCCTGGTGTGAGCGGCATGGTGTGGCTGTGGTCGCCTACAGTCCGTTTGGCCATGGAAGCTTTCCCAGCCCGCGGACCGCCGGCAGCCGAGTCCTGCAGCAGATAGCCGCTGCCCATCAGGCAACTCCGCGGCAGGTGGCGCTCCGATTCCTGCTGCGATCGCCGGCGGTGTTTGGGATTCCCAAAGCCTCGAGCGCTGAGCATGCCCGCGAAAACGCGGGTGCCGGAGAACTGCACTTAACGAAAGCTGAACTGGCACAGATCGATGAGGCTTTTCCTCGTCCTCCCGGTCATCATCCGCTGCCCATGTTATAGGCGAGGAAGGGTCTTTACTCAGGTAGATTATTGTGCCGGCGCATATGGATGACGTTGGCGGTCGTGAGCTTATGGAACAGATTCCTGTGGTTGTTAGATCGGATATGACGAAATTCGACGCGAGTCACAGCAAACCGGCGCTGCGGCTCCTTGGGAGGCGCGGGTCCGCGGAGGCCTATGCGTTGCGAGACTTCTTGTATCGAAGTGGAGTTCCGTTCGAATGGATTGAGCTCTTTACCGACACGCAGGCGCGCGAGCTTGGTCACCTGGACGGGCTGACGGACAGTCGACTGCCTGTGTGCCTGTTTCCGGACGGCACGCGGCTGGACCATGCAACGATCCAGCAAGTCTGCGGCAAGCTGGGTTGGCTTCGGGCGCCTTCCCGCTCCGAGTACGATCTGGCCATCCTGGGCGCCGGTCCTGCCGGCCTGAGTGCAGCCGTTTACGGAGCGTCGGAAGGTTTGAAGACTTTGGTGATCGAGCGATCGGCCGTGGGTGGGCAAGCGGCGACAAGTTCGCGCATTGAGAATTACCTGGGATTCCCGAAGGGAATCGCGGGAGCGGAACTCGCGGCCCGGGCGCGTGAACAAGCGCTTCGCTTTGGGGCTGAGATTCTGCTGCTCGAGGAAGGCGTTCGCGCTGATTTCGGAGGCGGCCCAGGCATCGGCTATCTCGCGGACGGCATCCACTTTGCGATGCGCTCCTCGATCTGCGCCTCTGGCGCGGAATATCGCCGTCTTAACTTACCGAATGAAGACCGGCTGCGCGGTGCAGGCGTATATTACGGCGCGGGCGCAAGCGAAGCCGAGCTATGTGTCCACCAAACGGTGGTTATAGTGGGCGGGGGTAACTCTGCTGGCCAGGCGGCACTGCATTTCTGCGCCCGCGCCAGGAAAGTTATGATCTTAATCCGCGGGGACGGGTTGAAGGAGACGGTTTCGCAATACCTCGTGGACCGCATCCTCACGGCCAAGAATATCAAAGTGCTGCCCCACACCGAGGTTGTGGAACTGCACGGCGACTCTATGCTCGACGCGATTACGATCAGGAACAATCAGTCAGGCGACGAACGTGTAGTGAATACGCACTGGCTCTTTCTCTGCCTCGGTGGCGTGCCCAATACGACGTGGGCGGTGGCCTCACACGTCCTGCGCGATGAGCAGGGTTATCTCGTGACCGGGCCTGATCTCAAGCGGTACGGCATTTCCGCCGATATCTGGCCGCTCGAGCGGGAGCCGTTCTACCTGGAAACCAACATTCCGGGGCTTTTCGCGGCCGGCGACGTCCGCCACGGATCGGTGAAGCGTTGCGCGTCAGCGGTAGGCGAAGGAGCCATGGCCGTGACGTTTGCCCATCGTTATCTCGCACACAATTGAAGAAAGGGGAGATTAGATGGCCTCTTGTGTTCATCTCGACCATATTCGGCCTGTAACACCGCGCACTCCTCAAGGATGTGAAGAATGCCTGAAGCTGGGGGATCCGTGGGTGCACCTGCGATTGTGCCTGGAGTGCGGACATGTGGGGTGCTGCGACTCATCCAAAAATAAGCACGCCAGGAAACACTTCCATGGGTCGGGTCATCCGATCGTGCGGTCTTTCGAACCGGGAGAAACCTGGGGATGGTGTTACCTCGATCAGGTTGAACTGGAATTTGCAGCTTGAGTCTTCTGATGATCAAAATTCCACAGATCATGCGTGCAGCTGCAATCGATCGCTTTGGGGGGCCCGAGGTGCTGACACTGCACTCATTGCCTGTGCCAGTTCTTGATCCTCAAGAGGTACTGATTCGCCTCCACACCGCTGGAGTCGGCGGGTGGGACGCCGATATGCGTGGGGGGTGGTGGCCGGAAGGTAAACCGCGTTTCCCATTTGTGCCCGGAACCGACGGCGCAGGCACCATCGCGGCAGTGGGTTCTCGCGTGCGCCGACTAAACATAGGTGATGAAGTGTATGCGTATAGCTTCAACAATCCTAAAGGTGGCTTCTATGCCGAGTATGTTGCCGTCCCGGCAAATTGTGCAGCGCCGCTTCCAGAAGGGCTGGATCTAAAACGGGCCGGTGCGATTCCCACGACAGGACTAACAGCTCTCCAGGGAGTGGACGATGCGTTGCAGCTTAAGGCAGGAGACACAGTTCTCATTCACGGAGCATCAGGCGGAGTGGGAACTCTGGCGGTGCAGTTCGCAAAGCTGCGGGGTGCGCGGGTGCTGGCCACGGCTTCAGGAGAAGACGGCGTAGCGCTGGTGCGCCGACTGGGTGCAGACGCTGTTGTTGAGGGACAGACCGGAGACATCGTCGCTACGGTTCGGCTCTTTACAAGATATGGTGTCGATGCGGTTCTGGCGCTGGCCGGGGGCAAACAGCTTACCCGTTGTCTGGATGCGCTGCGGAAGGGCGGACGGTTGGCTTATCCGAATGGAATCGAACCGGCACCGCGGAAGCGAAACGGCATTGAAATTCTTTCCTACGATGCGGTTCCTGGGGTTGACGAATTTCGGCGTCTCGGCGATGCCGTGGCGCGGGCCAGACTGAGGGTCCCGATAGCTGCGACCTTCAAACTGACCGAAGCGGCAAAAGCGCACGAACGACTGGCGACAGGACATGTGCTGGGTAAGCTTGTTCTGCGAATTCACTAGCGCTCAGTCGCGGAGTCGATCGAGCCGGTACTTGTCATGTACCTCGGTTAGTGGATATCGACTCATAAGAATGCCGATCGCTCAGCGATCAACTGTGATGCTGCGCGGTCGATGAAGCTTAACAGGTCTTAGCGACATGGATTCCCAGGCTTCATGCGAGCCGCAACATTCCTTCGTTAACGTAGCCCTCAACGTGGGCGAATGCGGTGTCTAGCGGCTGATGGAGAATAGCTTCCCGAGCCGGGCTGACTCTACAACCAAGGTACTAAGCGAATGCTCAACCTGAGAAGCGATCCCACATTCCCTCCATGAGGGATTGGCATGGCTTCGCTCTCTGACTAGAGTAATACCGACGACTTGGCGCCACTTCGAATGCATCCGGCTCTCGGCAGATGAACTCTGAGTGGTGGAAGCGGTTCGATTGAATCAACCAAGATTCCTTGTACAAGGAGTGAACCATGAAACGCATCCTGACGTCTCTTGCTATTGTGCTATTTGCACTTCCGACCTTGACCTTCAGCCAAATGGAGCCAGGAGGCCCCGCCGAGGCACGCATTCAAAAAGAGGTACGCCACGAGCTGTTGATGCTCCCTTACTTCGGAGTGTTCGACAACATTGCGTACCGCGTGGATGGCGAGACGGTCACGCTACTCGGGGATGTGACCCGGCCTACGCTCAAAACAGATGCTGAAAACGTCGTAAAGCACATCGAAGGCGTCCAGCACGTGGTCAACAAGATCGAGGTTTTGCCGCCTTCTCCTATGGACGATCAACTACGCTTGGCCCTGTATCGCGCCATCTACGGATTTCCTGGCTTGGAGAAATATGCTCTCGGCGTACAAAAGCCAATCCGCATCATTGTTAAGAACGGCCATGTGACTCTGGAGGGAGTTGTCGACAGCGAGGCAGACAAGAACCTCGCCGGTGTCCGTGCTAACACGGTCCCCGGTATCTTTTCTGTGACTAACAATCTTCGGGTGGTTAGCACCTAGCGGTAGTCGTATCCGCATTGCATGTGCCGATCCCGCGCTGAACAACGAAAGTTTGAGGAGCTACAAAATGAGAATCGCGCAGGTAGCGCCTCTCTACGAGAGTGTGCCCCCCAAGCTGTATGGCGGAACCGAGAGAGTGATGTCCTACCTGACGGAGGAGCTGGTGCGGCAGGGGCACGACGTAACTCTTTTTGCGAGCGGCGATTCAGAGACGACGGCCAGGCTCGTTCCGGTATGCGAAGGCGCGTTGCGGCTACAGGGCGACAAGATCGTGGATCCGATCGCGCACCACCTTCGCATGATCGAGGTGGTGATGCGGGAAGCGAGTTCGTTCGACGTCATCCATTTCCATCCGGAGTATCTGCACTTCCCAATGACGCGCCGTCACCCGATTGCATCACTGACGACACTGCATGGGCGTCTAGATATACCCGACCTGTTTCCGTTATTCCGGGAGTTCAGCGAGGCGCAGCTGGTGTCGATTTCGGATTCGCAGCGCACCCCGATGCCATGGGCTAATTGGATCGCCACGGTGCATCATGGACTGCCAGAAGACCTGCATGGGTCGCGTATGCAGGCGGGAGAGTATCTCGCGTTCCTGGGGCGGTTATCGCCGGAGAAGCGGCCGGATCGGGCAATCGATATTGCCATTCGCGCGGGGATGCCGATACGGATCGCTGCGAAGATCGACCGTACGGATGAAGAATATTTCGAGGCGAAGATCCGGAAGCTGCTGGAGCATCCGCTGGTGGAGTATGTTGGCGAGATTGGTGAAGGAGAAAAGGCGGAATTTCTGGGAAATGCGTCGGCTCTGCTGTTTCCGATTGACTGGCCAGAGCCGTTTGGGCTGGTGATGATTGAATCGATGGCATGCGGCACGCCGGTGATCGCGTGGAAGATGGGATCTACACCGGAGATCGTGGATGACGGCATGACGGGATATCTGGTGGATAGCATCGAAGGCGCTGTTGCGGCGGTTGGGAAGCTATCTTCGCTCGACCGGCGGATTTGCAGGGCCATCTTTGAACGACGGTTCAGCGCCCGGCGGATGTCGGCTGATTACCTCAAGGTGTATCAGCAGCTGCTGAGCGATGAGCCTACTGTGATGGCTCCGCAGACGTCGCAGGCTGAGGCGGTGGCGTCCGATGAAGAAGGCGCGGTCATGCCGGAGGTCCGGCAGATGTAACCTCCAGAGTTGACAGCCGGAGCAGAGGATGAGGAGGTGGCTGCGAGGGCAGGACCTCTCAGGGGCAGTCTTCCTCCTTGCGTGGGGGTTCCTGATGTCAGATAGCACCGAGACTGTGCTGCTGTCCGCGAGCGGGCGATAGAACCGTTTCTGCCGGGCCGCCCGCCGACAATCCTGGGGAGCGAAGATCAGACGACCTGTCACTTTGTACTGCCGGTCAAACTGCCGGTTGCCTCAATTTTGTTCTGGAGCCGTGCCAGCTTGGCCCTCTGCGGCCGTACTGGTCAACGGCTGAAATCATGTCTGCAAGTTCTCGCGAGGTATCCGCATTTTGCTGTAGTTAGTACGTAATCAGGCGTCGTGGGGCGCTCATGATTCTGATTCAGATGCTCGATTGCCGCAGTCCTTCAGGCTTAAGATCAGACGCAGATTTGCTCGGTCAGTATTACCGCTGCAACCGAGCCGAGTATTAGCGCCGCTCCTGAGCCGATTGCCGGTTGAACAGCGGTGAGAGTTCGTCCTTCAGTTTGGCGAACAGTGAGGTGGTATCGCCGTTGCCTTTCAATTCCGTGTCAAGCTGCGCAATGCTGGTATTCAGCGCAGAATATTCCGTCGTGTTGGCGGCATAGCCCAATTCCTGGCAGCGATGCAGCTGTTCCTTCGCCGTCGCCAAGAGCGTCTGCGCTGCGTTCTTATCTTTCTGCCGCTGTTCTTCCGCGGCGGCAATGGCGGCGCGCGCAAGCACAACTGGCACGGGCGTGACTTTATCAACTACGACCAGAGTGTTGAGTGCAGTCCCCAGCACTTTGCTCGCATCATCGTTCTTTCCTTGGTCGAGTAATCGCGCCGCCTCCTGGAGGGCTACAGGATACGTGGCCAACGGGAGATCGTAAGTGCGAGTGCGGATTTCACTCTCCAGCGAGTACAGCAGGAGTCGGGCAGTCGGGTAGTCCTTGCTTTTGACCGCTTCGGAAACGCCGTGATTCAACGACTGGACAGCCTTCTCGTCGAGCGGAGCGGCATCAATCACTTCGACCTCTGATGCCACGGGGATCAGCGCGGCCTTGGCATTACGAGCAAGAAGAATATTGATCTTTCCGGTCGCCGCTTCGATCGCAGCGAGGGCATCGTTCTTCTTGTTCTGTGAAATTGCCTCGATCGCATTCTGAGTCTGATTGATCGCCGCGATGGCATCCTGATCGAGTGTTTGATTCGCTTGGTCCTGGGCAGTCTGCCGTTCCTTTTCGACTTCAGGGCGAGTCTGCTTTTCCGCGTTCTGCCGCTGCTGGTCAAAATTTGCTTGTGACTTGGGCTGCGCCTCGCCCTCTCGCGTTGCCTGCGGGACGTTTGCCGGGTTCTCCCGGGACTTGCAGCCTGCAACCAACGCCAGCGAGACGATCATGAACATCGCTATCGGCCGTGCGGAACTGTGGAACGGTTGTCTCATAATTTCCTCGCTTCCTCTAATTGACTCAGCGCGCTACTCATGTCGTGCTAGACAATCAACGCGGCCGGTGGCTGAGCGACTGGTCCGGATGTTAACCGCGTTCTCTGATATAAACAATTGGCCGCCAGGATGACCCGCGAGTAAATGCGGATAGCTATTGACATTTCTGCCCAGAAGCGCAGGCAAGAATAAGACCTTCGTATCAGAAAGCCATAGGAGTAGAACCGCAGTAGGAAGGTAGTAGAAGACTCTACCCAAAGGGTCGTAGTCATCCCTTAGACGTCATCCCGAGTGCATCTCTCTTCTCCTGTGTAATTGCATTTGAGGGGCACGGCCCCTAGCATCTCGGAAGAGAAAGTGAGGATCACATTTCATGACGACGGTTGTTCCCCGCCACTTCGCTCCTTGCTTGACCGATCGAGATCACGTTCGCTGTCCGCGGTCCGCGGTAGTGACGTTGCTCGAATATGGTGACTACAAGTGTGCTCGCTGCAACGAAGCACGTCTCGTGGTCAGGCGCCTCGAGGCAGCTTTAGGCAAGCAGATGCGGTTCGCCTTTCGCAACTACCCCTTGTCCAGCTTGGAAGTCAATTCGAAACATGCTGCGGAGGCGGCGGAGACGTCCGGCGCGCAGAACAAATTCTGGGAGATGCATGACCTGCTCTTTGATCAACAACACGCCCTATCGGACAAGCACCTGAGGGTCTATGCCACTTGGTGC
Organism: Acidobacteria bacterium AB60; assembly: GCA_008682415.1. Classification (GTDB taxonomy): domain Bacteria; phylum Acidobacteriota; class Terriglobia; order Terriglobales; family Acidobacteriaceae; genus Telmatobacter. The sequence continues at coordinate 388,679 of VANK01000005.1, forward strand.
GGTCTCGACATGGAGCGGTTCAATCGGGACATGGCGTTGCACACGTTTGAGTTTCGCGTTAGGGAAGACATTCTTAGCGGACATGAAAATGGTGTACACGACACTCCCACTTTTCTTATCAACGATCACCATCATCCTGGGCCGTACGATTACCATACGCTTTTATCCGCGATGAAGGAGTTCCTTTGAGGGCACACTTTCCCGGTCTCGTAATGGGTTGTGGCGAGCATTAACATTCCACATCCTCGGCGCATCAGGTGCGCTTCAGTTCCTGATGCGGACGCCGACTTCATCGAGATGGGCGAGCATGTCGGCCGCATCCTTGTAGACGCGATAGGCGCCGACCCGTTCCAGTTCCTCCTTTCCGTACCCGCCAGAAAGCACGCCAATCCCCAGACATCCAGCTCGCCTGGCTGCCAGAAGGTTCCAGACGCTATCTCCCACAACCATGGCAATGGTTATGGGAACATGCAGTCTCGAGGCTGCCGCCAGGAACAAATCCGGATCCGGCTTCGCGCGCTTGACCTCGTCTCGCGTGATGGCTGGAGTTTCTGGCCTAACACCGAGCATCTTGAGAGACGGCTCTGCGACCTCGCGGTGTCCGCTGGTCGCGATCGCGTATCGAATCCCATCGCGACTCAATCGATCGAGCAGTTCCGGAGCACCCGGGAGAGGCCGCAGGCCCTGGCGATGGCGCCGGTAGGCTGCGGTGTGCTTTTGCTGAAGTTCTGCAGCCAATTCGTCAGTGACAGGGTGGCCAATCTCACGCCCAAGAGCTTGCACAAACAAGCCTCCGCTCATCCCAATGCGGCGATGGATACGCCACACGGCCAGCGAAAGACCCATCTCCTCCAGAGCTTCATGCCACGCCAGTACATGCTGGCAAACGCTATCGATGAGCGTGCCGTCCAAGTCGAAAAGAAACGCCGGTGCGGCCGGATCACTGGGAAGATTCTCCTTCATCATTGACGCCTGGCTGTTCGAGAATTTGTGCGCATAAGCTTTGGATTCCACCCCCAGGCCGATCGGTTGCAACACGGGCCAACGCCGGCGGTGTCCTTGCCGTCGCTCCTCGCGGCGGCAAGGAACTTCCTATCACGCGGCCTGCTTCTGGCTTTGCTCCTGCGGCTTCGATTGTCCCTCGATCGGAATCGATCGCCTGCTGCCCCTTTCCTCTGCAACTGCTATGGAAATTTCCAGCAGTCCGTTTTGGAATCTCGCATTTGCGTGTTCCACATCAGCTCGTTCTGGCAATGGAATGGTGCGATAGAAGAACCCATATTGCCGTTCACTTCGACGTACTCCGCCCTGATTCTCTTCGTGCTCGACCTTTCGTTCTCCTTGAATGGTAAGCGCATCATTGGTGACTTCTATCTTGACGTCGTCAGGAGACAGGCCTGGAAGTTCAGCGCGGATGTTCAGCTTGCCATCCTTCTCGGCGACTTCAATGGCGGGAGACCACCCCGCTTTGTTGGCGCCATCGCGGTCCAGGCCATACTCCTGGAATACACGGTCCATCTCCTCGCTCATTCTTCGCATGAGCGAGAAGGGGTTGCTGCTGAAGAATTCCTGCGGCGTTATTGCCAATCCGAGGTATGACGATCCTCTCCGGGGCGAGAGAGCTGTTTGGCGTGTATTGCTTCCTCTTTCCCCTGAAGAGACTTGGAGGGCGTTCTGTTCATTCTGTGCTGCCATGAAGATCTCCTTTTGTGGATGCGAGTGACTTTGAGACATCGGTGCAGGACGATTCATTTGTGGATCGTTCATGACGGATACGCCGACAACTCAAGCGGATATTAGCTGCGCCCCATTCTCGGCACAATCGGGCCGTGGCAGTAGTCTCAAATGGATTTGGATTATGAACCGCCACTACGATGGGCGGATCATAGGCTTTTACATCGAAGGTATTAGGGATTTGTAGAAGGGATTCCCAGCGAGGAATGGCAGGTGCCCCGCAGATCCAGCAGCGGGAAAACGTCATCGCCAGTGTGAGGGTGTCCTGTAGAAGAATGACTCAGAGATCAAGCGCCCTGTAACACCCGACTACTTCTGTCCGTCAGTCGCATCGACCGGGAAGGAAACCGAGATTTCCGAGACCAACTGGCTCATAACTGCGAGCCGCGTATCCAGCGCCTCGACGGAGCGCACTAACTGCTCCATGCTGTCCGCCACCGGGGTTCGAACGAGGACGTCAAAGCTCACGCCGAGGACTTCGTAGTATCTGTCGAGGCAGTCTCGAATCTTGTGTGCGTACCAGAACGATTTCTCACCGGCACTGCCGGAAAGCCGGCAAGAAAGATCGTGTAGAGCCCTCTGCAATTTTCTTTGTTCCGAAATTTCCACCACCAAGATACCGAGCTGCGCGATGCGGCCATAACGATTCGAAATGGGAAAATTGGTGTTTAAGCTCCAGTAGGTGTGGCGTGGCCGCATAGGCAACACCTGGTTTGCGACTTCAAAATGCGCGGCCAGTCCGCTGGATAATGAGCGCTGAAAGTGTGGTTCTGCGATTTGGCGAAAGATGTCTGGGAAGAGTTCCTCAACCGGAACACCCAGATGCTCGAACGCGGGCATCCCGTTGATCGCGGCGAGAGCCGTATTGATCATTTGATAGCGGAACTGAGTGTCGAGAACAGCGAATCCAATTCTTGGAGACCCGGCCAACGCCATCATCAGTTGCTCAGCCCTGTCAGACCTCGTATGCATAGTCAGTTGTTCCAACACATTCTGCTTGTGCTCCTCCGGCGGGGTAGTGAAGTCGCACAGCGCTAATCCGTCCCATGACAGGGCATATTGTTGGTTCCGAGGCAGTCACTCGATTCGTACGAAACCACGTTTTGCCGCGACGCTGATCGCTTCGGCGCGAGAAGACACATGCAGTTTCTCGAGAATATGAGTGACGTGTACCTTGACCGTGGCCTCACTGATGTCGAAAATCGCACCGATCTCTTTGTTACTCTTTCCAACAGCCAGGACACGGAGCACTTCCCGTTCTCTGGGCGTGAGATCGTGATCCGAAACCCGCTTCGCCAACTTGGCTCCAACCTTCTGGGGCATCCAGATTCCGCCCCCGGCAACGGCGCGGACGGATGCAACGATGTCCTCGACTGGAGCTTCTTTTAGAACGTAACCTTGTGCGCCTGCCTCGATGGCGCGGAAAACATCCTCTTGCGTGTTATAGCTGCTGAAGATAACCAGCCTTGCGCTTGGCACTCTTTCCTGGATAGCTTTCATTACCTGGATGCCATCCATCTCCGGCATACGTAGATCGAGGAGGCAGACGTCGGGCCGTTCAGCGATCGCCTGGTTCACTGCATCCCGTCCGTCGCCGCTCTCGCAGATAACACGCATATCCGGTTCATTATTGATCGCATCCACGACAGCCCTCCGCACGACGGGATGGTCGTCGGCGACAAGCACCTTGAGACGACCTTCCGCTATCTCAGGTGAGCAGCATCCTGCGAAGTCGAAATTCGGAGTTTCAGGTTCCATTCTGAGCCTCATCCCATTGTGCATGGCAACGTCGCACTCACTACTGTGCCGCTGGTTGTTGATTGAATGTTGAAGGTGCCGTTCAAATACCGCGCCCGCTCTCGCATGCCTTGTATGCCCACTCCAAACCTCACGTTTGGAGAATCGAGCGACGAAAACCCGGGGATGCCGATCCCGCTATCACCGATTACGACCTCGATGCTCTCTGATTCATACCAAATTCGGACAGTTGCCGATTTTGTTTTGGCGTGTTTGTGGACATTCGTCAGCGATTCCTGGACAATCCGAAAAACTGTGGCCTCGATATCACGTGGCATTCTTCTGAGATTTGCGTCAATCTGGAGATTGACCGCGAGTCCATTACGTTCGTATAGCCCGTCAGTGTACTGCCTGAGTGCCGCGACCAATCCCGAGTCCTCTAGCAGTGGCGGGTGAAGCAGGTACGACACCGTACGCAATTCCTGAGTTAGACAATCCAACAGCTCGAGCGCCTCATTTAACCCCCGGACCATCGGCTGAGATTCTCCACCGAGCAGTCCAGCCAAAGAGGAAAGCTTCCACCTTAGGGCTACGATCCATTGTCCCGCGCCGTCATGGAGTTCCAAAGATAAACGGCGGCGTTCTTCCTCCTGTGCAATAAGGAGATCCTGATTCAGCGTGCGCAGGTTGTCGCGAGCTTGCTCCAGATCTGCCGTGCGTTCATTGACTCGTTGTTCCAGCTTGCTGCGAGTGACTTGCTTGTCAGTAACGTCCGCACATTGGAACAGAATCCCTTCCAGATCGCCTGCGGCATTGCACATCGGCAGGTACGTGAAGTCGAGGTATATCGTGACCTCGACACCGGATCGATTCAATACCAATCGCATTTCTCTGCTGCCGTACGCCAAGCCTGTCTCATATACGGCATCAAGAGGTTCGAAGTATCCTTGTCCCTCCATCTCGGGGAAGGACTCCCGGAAGGTCCTCCCTTGAAGAAGTTTGAACGGTCGTCCAAACAGACTGACAAAAGCGTCATTGACGAAGGTGAATCGATACTCAAAGCCGTCGAGAATGGCAACGGGAGCGGGGCCCTGGGAAAAAGAGTCGCGCAGTCGATTGCGCTCATTTTCAACCTCTGCACGCAGGCGGCGTTCCGCTTCAGCCGCTTCCATGCGGAAGCGGGCAAGCTTCAGGTGCGCGCCTGCCCGTGCCAGCAACTCCCGTGCAGTGAACGGCTTTACCAGATAGTCGTCCGCCCCTGCTTCCATTCCTTCCACGCGCGCTTCTTCCCCGGCCCTGGCTGAGAGAAGGATTAGCGGTTTTAGCCGCAGCACGGGATCAGCGCGGACAGCCTTGAGGAGCCCGAAGCCGTCCAGGACTGGCATCATCACGTCCGCAATGATTAAATCGGCCCCGTATTCCCGCGCCGCCGCTAGAGCATCCGCTCCGTTCGAGAAAACTAGAACGCGATAGCGAGGGGAGAGAAGTCGATAGAGGTACTGTCGCATGTCGGCGTTGTCGTCGGCTATTGCGATCAGTTCATCCGATCTGGAATCGCTGACAAGCGCCGAAAAAGAGGATGTTGCGGGGTCGGGCTGGATCGGAAGCTCTTCCTTACCGCTTGCGTTGGATCCGGATGGCAACCAACGCAGGGCTTCTTCCACAAAGCTGTCCGCGCGGATAATATTCGACACTAGCATGCGGGGGGCGCTGGTTCCTTCCGTCCGCACGTTCGGATTCACGTGCGGGATCGAAACAGTGAAACAACTCCCCTTGCCATCGGTGCTCTCCACGCGAACGGTCCCCCCGTGGATCTTTACCAATTCCTGGACAAGCGCCAATCCGATGCCAGTTCCCTCGATGGACCGCCCTTTCGCGTTTGCAACTCTGTGAAATCGCTTGAAGATGTTCGGAAGTTCGTGTTCCGGGATGCCGGTTCCCGTATCGCGCACCTGGAGTTCAACGCGTCCGTCCACTGATCGGATGGATACCGAGACTTTGCCTTCAAAGGTGTACTTAAAGGCATTGGAGATCAGGTTCAGCACGATCTTTTCCCACATATCGCGATCTAACAGAATCGATTGGTCAATTGCCGGATAGTCCACCACGTACTCTAGACCCGCCCTTTCCATGGCCGAACGGAAGGCGCTGGCCAATTCGCCTGTGAACAGGGCGATGTCGGTGGGCTGAAACGAGGCTTGCATGCGGCCCTCCTCGATACGGGAAAAATCGAGCAAAGCATTCACGAGCTTGAGAAGCCGGAGTTGGTTGTGGTGGACCATTTCGAGCTCCCGGCCGCGAAGGGCGCATTCGGAACTATTTAGCGCTGCCTCCGTCGGCCCCAACATGAGAGTGAGTGGGGTACGGAATTCGTGGCTGATGTTGTTGAAGAACGCGGTCTTGGCCCGATCGAGTTCCGCCAGAGATTCTGCTCGCTTACGTTCGTGTTCATACGCTTTGGTCTCAGAGATCGCCGAGCCTATGTGCCCTGCGATCAGTTCGAAGAACGCTCGATATGCCGCGTCCCAAGGTCGGCGCGCACCCGCACCCGCCAGCAACAACCCGACCGGCGTTTCGGGCCCGTCGAATATCGGAATCGCGATCGCGTTCTTCACCGGCTCGGGCCAAAGCTCACAACTGATCTGTGTTCCCCTCTCTGCGAGGTCTTCAATCTCCTCAGCGCAACGGCTTCGGAGCACCCGCCCCAGCGACCAGGGAGAGGACGAGTTCGCCTCTGATGCTGACAACTGCTGTGGGAATATGTCCTTTCCGGCCGGGCTCACAGACGCGGTCAACCGGGCCTCGGACCCGGAGGCATTTACGAGGTAAATTGCGGCAAACGATATATCTCGAGGGTTTTCAGTGAGTACTGCGGCGGCCTGCTGGCACGCTGCTTCGCTGGAGCGGTGCTCTGGGGAGTGGATCCCGATCTTTCGCAGGGTTTCCAGACGGCGAGCGCCAATCACCTGTTCCGTGATTTCCGTACAGGGCGAGAAGATCCCATCCACCGTGCTTCCATCTGCGGCAAAAATCGGCGCATAGGTCCAAGTGATGTAGACCTCTTCCTTCAGCAGTTTGCGGTTGAAATACAACTCCTTGCCTTCCGACCATGTCGCTGTTCCTGTCGCCCTGACCCCCTGCAGCATCGGACCTATAGTGTTCCAGATTTCCGGCCAGGATTCGATTCCAGGACGGGCCAAACCCCGCGGGTGTTTCTCCCGGCCGAGCCACGGAAGGTAGGCGTCATTATAGAGAACGTTCAGTTTCGGCCCCCACCAGAGCAGCACCGGAAAGCGGCTGGACAGGCACATGCTGACAGCCACCTTGAGATTCTCTGGCCAGTATTCGGGCGAGCCGAAATCCGTGAGCGACCAGTCCAACTCACGCATCCGTCGAGCCATTTCGCTGCTGCCCGGAAACACGCTAGTGAGATTCAGAGAGCCCTCCATCCCATGAACCCCAATTCGGGTTGCGCCGCTTCAACGCGACGCCAATGTTCGTACTCGGGCGTCGGCCCTGGTGGTCCGGAACGGACCCTCTTGAGGCCACATCACACAGGGATTTCCGGCATCAGTCAGCCGGTACTGCGAACTGGACGAAAGTGGTGAGCATCCGATTGATCAATTTGCAGAAGGGTACTTCCGGAGCTTCTGCCCTATCGAACTTTCGAACTTGGATGCCCCTGACGGGGGTTGTGTCAGGAGAATTTACATGAAATTGAGTTCAATGAGGGTCGGTCTGCGACACCGGGTGCAACGTGGAGGGTACTCAAACATACGAGCCGTCTGACGCAAAAATGGTATACGTCGCCTCGAGCTTGGGGAATCCGACGCGAGCCTGCGCCCCGATTTCGGAATCGGAGCACACTCAGGCGGTGCCAGCATTTAAATGTACGAAGGAAATATCCAGAAGGCGATACAGTGCGGACACCTGCCTGGGCGGGAGTTCGAAAGTGCGCTGGATTATCCCTTGATCAAGTGTGCCTTCCGGCCAAACTCTGGCAGTTCCGGAATGCGCAATCAATGTGGCTGGCCACCGAAGCAGCTCTGGAAAATACGAAGAAACAACAATGCCGGTGCGGATCGATCCAACCACGTGTTGCAACCCAAACACAGGCGCCAATGGTTTAGGGGCAAAATCCACTCAACCAAAAACGAATGCAATCAGGCCTTCCAGGGATTGGTCGAGTGGTGCGCGCCACATCCTCATGCGGCCGCAACCACCACCCTGCGCCGGGCCATGGGCATGGTGAGGCGCGCTATACCGCTGAAAAGCAGGCTGATTCCTACCAGCGTCCCCAGAGCCCAGAAGGAACTCGACGGCCAACGAAAGAAGATGAGGCCGGCAAGAAGCAGCGAGACAACGCCATCGAAAAGCAACCACCCCGCGCCCGGGGCTCTGCGGAGGCGTGAAAAAAGGACCAGTTCGAAGATGCCTTCGATTGCAATGTACCAGCCAAGGACAAGCGTGAGGGCAACGACTGCCGTCACTGGCAATAAAAGCATGGAGATCGCGGCAGCGATGTAGACGAGTCCGATCAGGATCTGCCATATGACGGCACCCGCTCCGCGCTCGAACCACGCATAGACCAGGTGCGCAACCCCTGCAAAGAGAATGAGCCAGCCAAAAAAGATGCTGGCCGCGATTCCTGCAACAAAGGGGAGCGCGATGGAGGCAAAGCCTGCCACCATTAATAGGATGCCGAAGAAGATTGACCAACCGGACGAGGGTTCTCGAACGGATACGAAGCTGCTCATTTTCTTTTCTCCTGATCGATGTCGTGTCCAGTCAATGCTGCAACGCTCAGCCACGCTCATGATCGCGGCGGGAACTTGGCAAACAACTTGTCCACTGCCTTTTCGAGTTTTTCGGTATTCTTCTCGGGTTTATCGGAGAGCGTATCGCGCGCCACTCCCCTCCATACAAGCCCCTTGGAAGAGGTGTCGTACAAGTCCACAATCAAGGTTCCTACCGGCACATCCTCGACTGATGTGGTCGCCATACCCATGCCCCATCCATGCCACCGCCATCCCGGTCCGAGCCCGTCATAAAACGTCGTGTACTCCTTCTTGTCCTTTTCCATGGCGACGGCTGTGACTGTGACATCGGCACCCTCTGGAACCGGGCGCCATCCCTTTGCCTGAAGGGCGTGATCAACAGCGTCGCGGATGCGCGATTCAAACAGCGGATCGGAAGTAGCGACATGCCCCCACGTATAGGTGTGGTAGTGCGAGAAATTGGCCGAGTGATCGTAATCGGTCTCAACCTTCTGAGCGGATCCCGCGACTGGAAGCAGCGCAACTGCTGCTAACCCCGCAAGTACGGCTTTCAGAACTGTGTTCATAAATGAATCCTCCACTACGAAAAGATTTAGAACCAAGGAAAACGCCTCAGAATGCGGCCATCGTTGGCAATCGATCCAGCACAGAACCCATTCACGCGCCCTGCATCTGTGCGTCGGGTCGAGATGACGGAGGAGGGGCTGCCGAGTCTGTCTCGATGGGAATCGATCGACGCTGGCTGGCCCGCTGCGGTATAGGGATTGTGACCTCGAGAACGCCATTTCGGAAGGTCGCCTTTGCCTGGTCGAGATTCGCCCCTTCCGGTAAAGGAATGCTCCGAAAGAAGTGTCCGTATTGGCGTTCGGTGAGCCGCACGTCTTCTCTTTTGTCTTCCTGGTCCGTGCGCCGTTCACCCTCGATGATCAGAGAATCATTGGTGGTCTCCACCCTGAGGTTCTCGGGCTTAACGCCCGGTACCTCTGCCCGAATGCAATATTCCCCTTCCTTCTCTGCGACTTCGATCGCCGGCGTCCAACGAGTGGTGTTTCGGCCGCTCCGGGCCAGGCCGACTTCGTGGGCGGTTCGATCGAGATCATCCATGATCCGTCGCATAAGAGCGAACGGGCCGAATCGAAAAAGGTCGTGAGGTGAGAAGACGAGTGGAGGGTCGGGAACAAGCACATCTTGAGTAACAACCGACTGTGCTGACCGTTGCCCTTGCTCCTGAGATGTTGCCGCCGAGGTCGTGTGTTCACTTTGCGCCGTCATAGGAAGCTCCTATTGCTAAAGTGGATTCCGCGTGCTTGTCGAGGATGAGAGTTGCGTCTTCGGCCACGGCGACGGGGAAGGCAACCGGGTTTCGCGTATCCAAGCGTCTTCATCCATCCATGCTTATGACATCTTGCACATGATTTCGGCTCGCGACAATTCTTCACGTGTCGAAGGCAGGCATATCCCGGCCTAACAGCATTGCCCTACGACGTTCGATTCAATCACGAATAAGCCTTCGTACTAGGCAGCTACAAATCGGTGGCGGGAGAGCACGCAAGCAGATTCGTGGGAAACATCGCTGAAACGATCGAGAAGCTTTCGGTTACTACGCACGATGAATTGTGAGCTCTTGAGGCCGAGGCTAGCATCACGGCTAGGTTGCGCCATCGGCGCTCTCTGATCCGGGAAGCAGCAGAACCTCCGCTTCAGGTTCTTCGGAGGCCCCACGATCCACCTCATTCCGCTTATTCACATGACGAGGAGGAAAATTACATGAGAAGAGATGCAGTCACCAAGCTCGACTTTGCGGTTTGCGCCCGTGATCACATATTCGGCGCAGACACGGCGCGCCTAACTCTAGTTCAATACGGAGATTATGAAACCCAGGCATGCGACCAGGCACACGTTCTGCTGAAAGCGGCCCTGGAGTGCTTCGGGGATGACCTGCGGGTCGTCTTTCGTCATTTTCCATTCAACTCTCACCGTTTCCAAGCCCAGCGGGCAGCGGAAGCCGGAGAAGCAGCGGCAGCCCAGCGCAGATTTTGGGAGATGCATGAAGTGCTCTTCCAGAACCGGACTCGATTGTCAGATCGGCATTTGAGGCTATATGCCTCCCATTTGGGCCTCGATATGCCACGGTTCAACAGAGACATGGCCGCACAGACCCATGTCGTTCGCGTCCGCGAGGATTTTCTGAGCGGAGTACGTAGCGGAGTGAACGAGTCCCCAGCGTTTTTTATTAACGGGTGGCGATATAAGGGTCCCTTGGACGTCGCTTCCTTACATTCTGCTATTGAGGATGTTGCCGAGGTGGCGATCTAAGTGGAATGGGGCAATTGCCCTGTCTGAGCAAGTTTCTCCTTGATCCCCGTCCGAGTACGTGAGGCGGCGGCCCCGAAGCCGACTCCTGAGCAAGGGGGGCTGGCAACCGAGATTCGTTGCCGAGCTCAGCTGGGCAGAAACATCGCAACGACAGTTCCAGACTCATTGCTCTTCACCAGGATCCGACCGCCATACTTGGCGATGATATGGGCGCAACTCCACAATCCCAATCCTGTACGAGTCGCATCTTTCGTGCTGAAGAAGGGCTCAAATAATCTGGCCCGCGTCTCCGGCGTCATTCCCTTTCCCGTATCTCCTACTGTGATGAGGACGCCATTACGGCCTGATACCCAATCTCTGCGCCCGCGGATTCGAAGATGCAATGCCCCTCCGCTGGGCATGGCATCCAGAGCATTCTTTACCACGTTCAACATCACATGGTGCAGCTCATCGCGGTGGAAGCTGATCATTGAAACGGGGTGATAGTCTCGCCTCACCATGATGCCTGCTGTTTCGATCTTATCGCGGCACTGAATAATGGCTTCGTCCACAATGCCCATCACAGCACACAGGCCGGGCTGGCTGCTGTAGCGGTAAATTCCTAACGAATGCGCCGAGATTGTGGCGATGCGCGCGATTTCGCCTTGGGCCAGAGACAGATATTGGGCGGACTCCGCCGTCAAGCAATCTCTTTGAATAAGGAAGAGCAAGTTTGTGATGGCTGTCAGCGGGTTATTGATTTCATGTGCAATTCGCGAGGCCAGCCGGCCCATCGCCCTCAATCGCTCATTTATCCGCTCAACTCGTCCCACTTGTTCGCTGCTCGGGACCTCGCGTACGATCTCTGACAAGCCGATAACCTGATTCGATATGTCGCATACCGGTGAGCACGTGACGCAAACAGGAATCTGCTCTCCGCTTTTGGAATGTCGGACGGTCTCGTAACAGCCAATGTGTTCACCTCTTCGAAGCCGGGCCAGGTGCTCGTTCAGGTGCTGTTCGTCATCGCCTCGCAAAAGGCGCGCAAGCGGCTGCCCCACCATCTCGCTGGCTGTATATCCGAATATCCGTTCGGCGCTGTTGTTCCAGGTCAGAACGAGGCCATCGATTGTCGCACTGATAATCGCGTCCTCACACCTGTTCACGATGGAAGCGAACACGTGGATGGAGGCCCAATCAATTGCAGAGCCGTGGAGTTCTTCGGGAACCTGTCGGCTCGCCTGAGCGTTCATCCTGAGACCCGCCTGCATATGCGTCGCAGCCTTTCCGTGAAAATGAAGAGTTTCGCTGTTGATCGAGTGCGCAGAAAATCAAAGGCAGTATTAGGTGAGATTCCAAATGCGGACCATAGTATTGGGGGCGGCTGAAACATCCTTGTTGGTCCCGCGGTTAGCTCTTGAGGGCGGGCAACGGCTCCGGGTGAATTTCCGTCTCAGAGTAAGGATGGTCGTTCGCCAGAGCACGTTTCAGATTAAGAATTGAAATGAGATGACACTCTTACAGGAGTACTGAATGACACCACAGTCAAGAGTGGTGGCTTCAACCTGATGAATGCGGAAGAAGCCACCGTGCGGATCATTGATACGGTTCTCTTGATCTGACGTACGGCCGTCGAAATAATCGTTCCGCACGCTCGCCAAGCCTCTCAGAAGAGGCTGACACTGATCTGGTTGTCAACTGACGTAATGCCTGGGGCGAGCCACGCCGTTCGTTCGGCTTCTCTCTTTTCTGCCCAGGAACGCACTTTGCCTTTCAGGATGGCCTTCGTACCCTGCACCTGAACTGTAATCGCATTGGCATCAAGTTGAGCGCTCCGGACCAATGCATCTTCTATGTTCTTCTTCAGATCTGTTGGAGATGCCGCCGGCCTGACGGTGATCAAGTTCGTAACGCCTTTGACGCCCCAAAGGCCGCGTACCGCTTTTTCGGCCTCGCGACGCTGGTATTGCCACTCAACTTCACCATTGAGCGTTACCCAGCCCTTCTCCACGGTCACGTGAACCTTGTTTACGGGAATCGTCGAATTCCAGTTGAGTGCGTTGACGGCGGCCGCAGCGATATCTGCGTCGGTCCGTTCTGCCCCGACCAGGCGCACCTCAATATCGTTGGCAACAGCCGCTACTCCGTTGACGCGAAGGGTGGCCTCTTCGGCACGCCATTTTTTCGTATAGGTATCCACATTGCCGGTCAGGGTGACGACGCCATCCTTGACGGCGACGCCGATTTCACTTGCGGCGACACCGAGATCCCAGCGAAGTTCGGCGAGAACATCCTGCTGAATTTCCTGGTCGCGGTGAACCATGGTTGCTGTTGACATATCCATTCTCCTCATGAGCACGCCTTGGGAAGCATGCGGCTTTGACATTTGTGGCTAGTATTAGGTCGAGAATTCCGCGAAAACAATTGGACATTGGATGCGGTGCAACATCGGTTTTCGTGAGTACGACGCGTATCGCTCTGGGAGGATGAGGATCTAGATCGGAAGTATTAAGCTTCGCGGCACATTACCGCGGAGGCTGGATGGCCTTTCGGTGCGTCACGCTTCCTGATGGGGCCGAGGCACCCCAACCCCTGACTGCCGCTTCTAAGTCGGGCATGCAGTCCAAGTCGCTGTTCGATCCGTATTCTCTCGGCCCTGTTCAACTGAGGAACCGCATAGTGATGGCTCCCCTGACGCGTTCGCGCGCGGGCAAAGGAGACGTCCCCGGGGAAATAAACGCCGAGTACTACGAGCAGCGCGCCTGTGCCGGGCTCATCATCAGCGAAGCGACGCAGGTGTCGAAACAGGGCCAGGGATATCTTTGGACTCCGGGTATCTACACGGGCGAGCAGGTCCAAGGCTGGAAGAACGTGGTAAAGGCCGTCCACGACCGCCAAGGCAAGATTTTCCTGCAAATGTGGCATGTGGGCCGCATCTCGCATACTTCTCTGCAGCCCAACGGCGCAGCGCCTATCAGTTCGACTGACAGAGCCGCCGCAAACACCTTTTCATTCGCGCTGGATGAGAATGGAAAACCTGGAAACGTGCCCGCGAGCAAACCTACGCTTGCCACCATCGCACAGCTCAGACAGGTGGTTTGCGATTACGGCCAGAGCGCCCGTAACGCGAAGGAGGCCGGATTCGATGGCGCGGAGGTGCACGGCGCGAACGGCTACTTGTTCGATCAGTACCTCAACTCCGTGGTGAACGAGCGCACCGACGAGTACGGTAATCAGACAAAGGAGTCGCGCACGCGCCTGCTGCTGGAGGCATTCGATGCTGTCGCCGCAGTCCTTGGGCCGGACCGCGTGGGGGTGCGCATTGCTCCGTTCGGCAATTTTGGCGACATGAAGCCCGATCCGAAAGTAGAAGAGACATTTCTTTATCTGGCCGAGGAACTGACCCGGCGCAGTGCGGTTTATATGCACGTTGTGCGCGGTAGCCAATTCGACGTGGAGCCTGTGGTGCCGTTGGGGTTTTTGGAGAAGCTGCGCAAAGCATTCGGAGCGAGCATCATTATTACCGGCGGCCTCGATCAGAAAAAGGCGAAAGACCTGCTCGCGCAGGGCGTCGCAGACCTTGTTGGTTTCGGCATGCTGTTCATTTCCAACCCGGATCTTCCGGAGAGGTTCCGCAACGGCTGGCCACTGGCCCCGGCGGACCACTCCACGCTTTACGGAGGGGGCGCCAAGGGCTACACCGATTACCCGACCTACCAGGAATCGCAGATGACGCGCGAGGTCAGGGAACCGCTGGACATCCGTTGAGCGGCTCTAGAGCGAACCCAATTCCTCCCCCCGCCGGCGAGAGCGGGACGAACAAGGAGACGACAGGTGACCCAACAAGCGGTTAAACGCACAATTCCCGAACTGGAGATCAACGCTCGTGATCACATCCAGGGTCCTGCAACTGCGCCAGTGATTCTGATTGAGTACGGAGACTTTCAATGTCCCAGTTGCGGCGAGGCATTTCCCATCGTGAAGCAAGTTCAACAGACACTCGGCGACAATCTGCAGTTCGTGTACCGGCATTTTCCCCTGATGAGTATTCATCCGCACGCCGAGATGGCCGCCGAAGCGGCTGAAAGTGCGGGAGCGCAGAATCGTTTTGGGAGATGCACGACTACCTCTTCGAGAATCAAGTCTCACTCGGTCCCGAGTTGCTGCAGACCGCTGCAGCTGATTTAGAACTAGATCTCGCTCGTTTTGTCTATGACGTGAATAACGGCACACATGCCGAACGCATTCAGCACGACGTAGCCAGTGGTCATCGCGCAGGTGTTCACGGTACACCGACGTTTTTTATCAACGGCGTTCGCCATGAAGGTTCATACGAGTTCGAATCGATGATTGAAGCCATACGTTACGCGAGAAGGGATGTGGCCTCCTGACTGTAACGTCAACCCTCTTTATGCGGAATTCGGATGGGGCTGACGTGGGATTTGAGCGATTGCTCGCTGAACCAGCGACATCAATTGGAGTCCACCTCACATGCCGGCGAAATGGTCGCGGCCGGCGTTCTTTTGACCAAAAGTCTTTCGACCAGTTTTCCAGCAACCTCGTGAAGTCGGACTACATCCATACCCCAATCTGCCCGAACGTTTGCCGGGTGGACACACCACCGAATTCGCAATGAGTTCGACAACCCGGCGGGTACGCTCCGCCTTGGGATGGCGTACCTGGCGTCAGCGCGATCACGACGATCATCAGAACCCAGGGCCACCACTTCATCGCAGCGCGTTGCCTGGCCGATCTTGCTAGCTCGGCAAGACGCCGAGGCGGTCCGTGCACGCGCCCGCACGGAAGGAGTTCTTCATGCAACGGTCTTCTGCGTCTTCGGAGCGCGGTTCCAGTCAGCTGCCGTTTGGTCCCAAAACCCTAGTCATCGGTGCGGCAGCGCTCATCGCGTATGGACTTACACGCCGATCCAAAACCGGCACCGCCCTTGCGGCGGCAGGCGGCCTGCTCGCCTACAAGGCCATTCAGGTCCGTTCAACTGAAGCCAAAACCCACGCAGTGTTTCTTGTGAACGCATCGCCGGAGCAGGCCTACAGGTTGTGGCGGGATTTCAAGGGCCTTTCCCGTTTCATGGTCCACCTCAAGTCGGTCCGCGAAATCGACACACGCCGTTCGGAGTGGGTCGCCCTGGGCCCTGGGCAGCGCGAGATCCGTTGGACTGCGGAGATCACGGAAGATACAGCGAACCAGCGGATTGCATGGCGTTCGCTGCCTAACTCCGACGTTCATACAAAAGGATCCGTGAACTTCCGCCCTGACCCGCTGGGACGCGGCACGTTTGTGAGCGTTAACGTAGAGTACGGAGTACCGGGCGGTCCGGTTACGAGCGGCCTCGCTGCCCTCTTCGGCACGAAACCCGAGTTCGTTGTCCGCGAGGACGTGCGCCGCTTTAAACAACTGCTTGAGAGCGGAGAGGTGCCCACAACGCGCTGTCAGACACACGGCCCACGCGGTATTCACGGCCACACGGAGCGGGTTCTCTTCCGCGAGAAGACCAACCTGCCGGACCCGCAAGCCGCGCCGGCTTACCGTAAATCGGCATAGCCGAATACACGCAAGTCGCGGCGCCGTGCCCGCCTGCACTCAGGGTTGCGTCCGCTCCATCATTTCTTAACCCGCAAAGGAGTTTGCGATGAAAGCCGTCTGTTGGATGGGCAAAGAGAAGATGCAGGTACACGATGTGCCTGACCCAAAGATCCTCAACCCGCGCGATGCCATCGTCCGGATCACCAGTACCTGTATCTGCGGTTCCGACCTTCACCTGTACGACGGCTTCATCCCCACCATGGAACAAGGCGACATCCTGGGCCATGAGTTCATGGGCGACGTCGTTGAGATCGGACCAGGCGTCAATAAAGAAAAACTCAAAATAGGTGACCGCGTGGTGGTTCCCTTCACCATTGCCTGCGGGAACTGTCAGCCCTGCAAAGAACAACTCTGGTCGTGTTGTGACAATTCCAACCCAAATGCCTGGATCGCCGAGAAGATGATGGGATACAGTCCATCAGGTCTGTTCGGCTACACGCACATGCTGGGCGGCTACAGCGGTGGACAGGCACAATACGCGCGCGTGCCATACGCCGATGTGGGTCCCATCAAGATCCCGGAGGGCATCCCTGACGAGAAGGTGGTGTTCCTGTCGGACATCTTCCCCACCGGCTACATGGGCGCGGAGAACTGCAATATCCGACCCGGGGACACAGTGGCTGTCTGGGGTTGTGGCCCGGTCGCGCAGTTCGCGATCCGCAGTTGCTTCATGCTGGGCGCGGGGCGCGTCATTGCCATTGACCGTGTACGGGAGCGGCTGGAGCTGGCACAGGCGGCCGGCGCAGAGACGCTGAACTTCGATCAGGTGGACATTCTGGACGCGTTACACGAGATGACCGGCAACCGTGGTCCTGACGCGTGCATGGATGTCGTAGGCATGGAAGCCTCAGGTCATGGCGCCTTGTATGCGTACGATCGCGCGAAACAGGTCGCACGCATTCAAACCGATCGCCCGATCGTTCTTCGCCAGGCCATCATGGCGTGCAAGAAAGGTGGAACGATTTCCATCCCCGGTGTCTACGGCGGTTTCGTGGACAAGATTCCCCTGGGCGCCTACATGAACAAGGCCATTACGATGAAGACCGGCCAGACTCACATGATGCGCTACATGGGGCCGCTGCTGGAGCGCGTTCAACGCGGCGAAATCGATCCGTCCTTCGTTATAAGCCATAAATTGCCGCTGGACAAAGCTCCTGAAGGCTATCGCATATTCCGCGACAAGCAGGACCGCTGCATCAAGATCGTCCTGAAACCCTGGGAACAGCCCCTGGCGGCGTAACAATATCCCTTCAAAGGAGACGTATGACCCTGGCCAAATCCGAAAACGATGTTGTCCTCCCGAAGGTCATCAGCCCCAAGGTCCACGGCATCATCGACTACTGTCACGCCGCATTCTTCTTCACTGTAGGCGTGCTTTGCGCTCGATCTCACAACAAAGCTGCGGCACGTGCAGCCTTCTCAACCAGCGGCTTCATCCTGGTACAGTCACTCCTGACGGACTACCGCTTCGGCGCCAAACCGGTCTTCTCGTTTGAGACACATGGCAAGATGGACACCGTGTTCGCCTCAAGCTCCTGGATGTTGCCGCTGATCTTCGGCTTCAAAGACACGGCGGCAGCTCGCATCTTCGAGGGCAATTCGCTCGCGGAAGCCTCCGTAGTCGCCATCACGGACTGGAACAGCCAGCGCGCCCGCCAGGAACGAGAGGCCGCATAACTGCGGACCGGAGAGCGAATGTTCAGTGTTCGGCTTCAGCAGATCAGCGGGATCCTCATTGTCCTGCTGATTCTGCTGGACGTATTCCTCACCGTGCTTTACGCCAGGATGGGTAGCGGCCTGCTGAGCCCCCGGCTTGCGCGCACGGTCTGGTGCGTATTCCGTTTGCTGGCCCGGAGCATTCCGCGTAATTCTGATCGCATCGCGTCGTTCTGCGGTCCCGTCATCCTCGTCCTGTTGGTATTCGTCTGGATCGCCGGGCTCACGCTCGGGAACGCCCTCTTATTCCATCCCGTGCTGGGCAGCGCCATCCAGTCCAGCAGCGGAAAGACCCCAACCGATTTTGTAAGCGCGCTCTACGCAGGCGGAAGCAGCATCTCAATCGTCGGCGCGGGCGGCTTCTCGCCGCAGGTTCCCCGGTATCGCCTGATCTACCTGTTCAACTCCATCGTCGGCCTCTCCGTGACCTCGCTGACGCTCACCTACCTCATGCAGATCTATAGTCAGTTGCAGCAGAGGAACACGTTCACTCTGAAGGTGTACCTTGCCACTCGCCAAACCGGAGATGCCGCAATGCTGGTGTCGGGTCTTGCCCCGGACGGCGAATGGAGTCACGGCACCTCTATGCTCTGGGAACTCGCTGCTGAAATGGCCGCCACAAAAGAGGCGCACCATTTCTACCCGGTGCTGTTCTATATGCGGTTCGCGGAATACTACTACTCCATGTCGTTTGCAGCTTTGGTCCTGCTCGACACTGTTACGATCATCCGTTCCGCGTTGAGCGATGACTACGATTCAGTGAAGAAACTGCGCGCACTCGACCAGATCTGGGACGGCTCCCTGTTATTGCTCACATCGCTTGAGGACACCTTTCTGCCCCAGGGCCAACCGCCCTCGCAACAACCCGGCTCAGCGCAAGTCACGCTATGGGCGCAGCGGCTCGACCGTGCCATTGCCCAGCTTCAATCGGCCGGGCTGCGCACATCGGAACGTCCCGACGCAAACGGAAAATATCTGGAGCTGCGTAGTCGGTGGGACGCACACATTCAGCGGCTTGCCCCTTCAATGCTGTACTCGATCAAACAGATCGATGCCGCAACGTGCGGGACAACAAGATGACACGGTGTCTGCTAAGGACGCGCGTGAACTACACCAACACAAAGGCAGGGAGAATCTATGGGACTCTTCGGATTCGGTACAAAGAGGCAACTCATCAATAAGCGGATCGCGATTGTGGCCACGCAGAGCGTCGAGCAGGTGGAGCTTACCAGCCCGAGAGAAGCGTTGCAGAAGGCCGGCGCGGTTGTGGAATTAGTGTCTCCGCACAAGCTCGTAAAAGGAGGCAAGATCAAGGCGTGGAACCTGGTGAAATGGGGCGATTCCTTCAAAATCGATGTGGATCTCGCCAGCGCAAAGGTCTCTTCCTATGATGGATTGCATGTGCCGGGTGGCGTCATCAATCCTGACCTCCTGCGAATGGATACCGATGCGGTCGACTTTGTTCGGAGCTTCTTCGAGGCCAAAAAGCCTGTGTCGTCGATCTGCCATGGCCCGTGGATGCTTATTGAAGCCGAGGTGGTCAGAGGAAGAACACTGACCTCATGGCCCTCGCTCAAAAAGGATCTTCGGAATGCGGGCGCCAATTGGGTCAATGACGAGGTCGTAGAAGATGGCATTCTGGTTACCAGCCGGGGCCCACAGGATCTGCGCGCATTCAACAAGAAGATCATAGAACTGTTCGCCGGTGCGCTTCTTCACCCAACTACGAATCGGGATCCCATCCTGGTGTAACGAATGGCAAGAAGAACATCCAACAGAATCGGGGGGACCAGCAGCGTCCCACCATCTGTTGGATGATCGAATCACGGTAGCAAAACGTTGCACGCCTGACGCACCGCCTTCGTATCACGCTGCTGTTGGATGGAGGACCACCTTATGCCAGCCGTCGACACGCGCATCAAAGTTCTTATAGCCCTTCGGTGCTTCTGTCAGCGACAACTCGTGGGAGATGATTGCCGAAGGATTCGCATTACCATGATGAATTAACTGCATCAGCTTTCTGTTATATGCTTTGACATTACATTGGCCTGTCCCGATCTTCTGTCCTTTGAACCAGAATTTTCCGAAGTCAAACGCAATCTCGCCGTTCTTGGCGAGTTTGTCAGCGGCTCCCGGATCCTGCGGAACGAAGACGCCGACAACTCCGATGGTTCCGGTGAACTTGACGGCGTTCACAAGCGAGTTCATCACCAGATTAGGCACCTCCTGGCCCTTCGGGGTGTGGCACTGATAGCCGATGCACTCGCACCCGCAATCTGTTCCCTGGCCACGGGTGGCCTGAAGAATCTGTTCAACCTCGCGGCCCTCATCCTCAATGACAGGAGTGGCGCCGAGTTTTTGCGCCAGCTTGAGTCGGTCCGTGTTGTGGTCCACGACGAAGATCTGACTTGCGCCTTGAATGCGGGCAGAAAGCGTGGCCATCAGACCAACCGGGCCGGAGCCGTAAATCACGACGGAATCCCCCGGCGTCAGATTGGCGAGCCGGGTGGAGTGCCAACCCGTAGGAAAAATGTCGGAGAGCATGACGTAGTCTCGTTCTTTTTCTTCGGCATCTTCGGGCAGGACCAGACAGTTGTAGTCCCCATAAGGAACCCGCAAAAATTCGGCCTGGCCGCCATTGTAAGGTCCCATATCCGCAAACCCGTACGCGGCGCCGGCCATGTTCGGTATCTTGCTACGGTCCGCAGTGGTGAGGCAGAACGCGGACAGACCCCGTTCACAGTTGGCACAAAACCCACATCCGATGTTGAAGGGCAGTGCAACTCGATCGCCGACCTTCACTCGGTCAACACCTTCACCGATCTCAATGACCTCACCGAGGTTCTCGTGACCGAGAACCCGTCCGTGCTCCATGTCGGTCCGACCTTCATACATGTGCAGATCGGACCCACAAATGTTCGTGGAAGTAATTCGCACGAGCACGTCGGTTGGCTTTTCGATTCGAGCATCGGCGACATTGTCGACCGAGACATTTCGAGGACCGTGATAGACAAGTGCTTTCATGAATAGTTCCTGCTCCTCTCTGGTTAGTTGGAGTGCGACGCGCGTTCGTGGCGTTCCTTGCCAAGGAACTTACGGCCAGACACCCTGTTCGCGCATTGTTCCTGGGATGTGGATTGTCCTTCGACGGGATGGATCCCCAAGTCTTCTTGGCGAGGCATGGAAATTCCCAGCGGTCCGTTCCGGAACTTGGCATTAGCATGTTCCACATCGGCCCCCTCCGGGACGGTCGCAAGATGCCCGTATCGGCGCTTGCTCTGGCTTACGCCACCCTGAACTTTTAAGCTCGATCTTTCGTCCGCGACAAATTGGAAGAGTATTGTTGGTGGTTTTGATCTTTAAACCGTCAGAAAACACGAATTGAGAACCAAGGAATTGCCTGACCTTGCAGGCAAAAATCTGCAAGGTGGGGCGTGCCTCGATGAAATCACTGCCCACCACTGGAGATATATTCACCACGATTCCGGCTCGCCACAATTCATCGCGTTGACGATGCAGTGATATCGCTTCACGACAGTAATGCCCTACGACTTCCGGCTTAAGTATGGATACCCATTGCGCGTATGCAGCAATTTTCCCTGGGGCGGGCGCAACGGACTATTAAAGCTCAGCAGGGCCCTCGTAGACTTTCAGAAAGACGCGCCCCTGTCCCAGTACCCCTGGCCCCACCATCCCGTTGATGTGATGTTTCGACAGAGCACTTCGAACAGGGCTCCATTCAGCCGGAGGTCTTCAGTTGGGCTCGTTGGCCGAGGTTGGACTTTAGCGTCTACGTATCGTGCAGAGCAAGATTGCATCTTAAGCTCATTTGCAGTCTCGATGGAGGGAAGAGTGGATCTGAAGCTTACAGGAAAAACAGCACTCGTGACTGGTTCCACGGCTGGAATCGGATTAGCAATCGCGCACTCCCTCGCTCGTGAAGGCGCACGGGTGTGGATCAACGGCCGGAGCTCAGAGAGAGTTGAGAAAGCGTCGCGGACAATTCGCGAAGCTATCTCTGGAGCGCAGGTCGACGGAATTGTCGCTGACTTTGATTCGAGTGACGGCGCGACGCGCATAACACAGCGTCTCGACCGAGTGGATATTCTCGTGAACAATGTGGGCATCTTTGAACCAAAGCCGTTCGCCGACATCTCGGATGATGAATGGCTTCGATTCTTCGAAGTGAACGTCATGAGCGGAGTTCGCTTGTCCCGTCACTACTTGAAAGGAATGCTGGAAAGAAATTGGGGGAGGATTATTTTCATTTCCAGCGAATCTGCGATCCAGATTCCTGCAGAGATGGTTCATTACGGAATGACGAAAACGGCGCAAATTGCGGTCGCACGAGGGATAGCAGAAAGCGTCGCAGGAACCGGAGTGACTGTAAATAGCATCCTCCCCGGCCCAACCGATTCAGAAGGCGTCGGAGGCTTTGTTGAGAGTTTGGCGATACAGCAAAACAAATCAAAGGAGGCTGTGGAACGTGACTTCTTCGAACATGCACGGCCGTCCTCGCTGCTGGGACGCTTCGCAACCGTCGAAGAGGTGGCTGCGATGGTGACCTATGTGGCTGGAGAACCCTCTTCGGCCACAAACGGCGCAGCCTTAAGGGTCGACGGAGGCGTGGTCCGAGCAATCTTTTAAAGGACGCGAAGCCCATAACCTCTTAGGAATCGGTCCTCTGTAGGCGGGCGGTGTCCAGCAATTCACTGCCCAGTGAGCCGCACATTTTCGCGAAGATTTGCGGGTAAAAATCCCTTCTCGTGTTCTAGTCCATATGAGAGAGCCTGGGACCTGGTCGATGTACTCACAACTCTCGCCGTCGGAGACAAGAGCGCTGTCGTCAAGTTCGAACGGGAGTGCTTCCACCTGTTTTTGGATTTATGACGAGTGTAGGTTCTAGGTTCTTTTTCGTACCGTTGGTTGATTCACGGTCGATGGAATATCGCTAAGTAGCTGATTTATATGGCGTCCCCGGCGGGATTTGAACCCGCGTTGCTGCCGTGAAAGGGCGATGCCCTGGGACAACATTAAGGCACTGCTGAGAACCAGAATGCATCGGAACGAATTCTAAGGAACAGCAGCGAACAACTTAAATGCTCCCCAACTGTCCCGCAACTCAGTTCTCAGACTGGTGCGATTCTACTCCCACGGAGAAACCGATGTCAGCCTCATCGAGCTCCGCCTCCAGTTTCCTGCGTATTCGAAAAGCCAGCAATAATGCAGGACACCCATTCCAAATGTCCTTGAGGTCGGACCGAGCCGTCCAACAGATTTGAGTTCGGCTACGGTCAGGATCCTATCTGCCGGGAATGCATCGAGGCCCTGCTCAGGTCGAAAAGAACCTCGAAAATCGATCAAAACGGATGAAAATGGGTAAAAATGGATATCGGCTACGAATCGACTATAAATGGGTGAAAATGGATATCGGACATGCACGAAATCAAGAACATCACAATCACGCCGGAAATACTTAAACTCATCGCCGAAATCGACGAGTTTAAGGGTCGCTGGACGGTCATCGAGACACTCGCCCCTGAAAGGCTGACGAGCCTGCGGCGGAACGCCACCATTGAGAGCGTGGGGTCGTCCACGCGCATCGAAGGCGCAAGGCTGAGCGATGCCGAGGTTGAAAAGCTCCTTTCCGGTCTGCGGAGCGAATCGTTCGCGAGCCGCGATGAGCAGGAAGTTGGGGGCTATGCTGATGCGATGGACATGATCTTTGACGGCTATGAGTCGATCACGACCACCGAGAACCACATCAAGCAGCTGCACGGCGTGCTCTTAAAATACAGCGCCAAAGATCAGGATCATCGTGGGGAATACAAGAAAGTTCCCAATGATGTCCAGGCCATTGGACCAGACGGCAAAAGCCTGGGCGTGGTGTTCGAGACCGCGACGCCGTTTGAAACTGCGGGCTGGATGAGGGAACTGGTGAGCTGGTTCAACCGGTCCATCGAAGAGGAAACCCAGCATCCCCTGATCCTGATCGGGGTCTTCATCGTCGTTTTCTTGGCGATCCATCCGTTCAAGGACGGCAACGGCAGGCTCTCGCGCGTGCTGACAACGATGCTGCTGCTGCGCGCGGGATATGGCTATGTTCCCTTCAGCTCGATGGAGAGCATCATTGAGCGCAACAAGGACAGCTATTACCTCGCGCTGCGCCGCACGCAGCAAACCATCCGCAAGGAAGAGCAGAACTGGGAGCCCTGGCTGGTGTTCTTCCTGAAGACGATGGCGAAACAGAAGGACAATCTTGCGGAAAAAGTGAAGGAGGAGCAGGCGCTACGCGCATCCCTCCCCGCGCTTTCCCGCCAGATCCTGGAATTGGTGAAGACGCGCGGGGAGATCACCGTCAAGGAAATCGAAGAATCCACCGGCGCCAACCGCAACACGATCAAGGTGCACGTGAAGAAACTAGCCGAACAGCAATATCTGCAGCACCTCGGCCAAGGGCGCGGCGCGCGCTACATGATCAAGTAGGATCACTGGCAATTCGGACGGGAGGTGTTTCGCGACCGTCACTGCCGACGAGAAGGCTGCCACACCAATCGTCGAAAAAATTCACCATAATTATTATTCCACATTGTTCAACACCAGGCATCATGTTGACTTCCCGGGCGTTCCCTCTCGCCGCTGTCAGAACAGCTGGTGCCGGGCGGCCCCGTGGCAAGTATTTTTATTGATTTCGATTTAAAGATAACTCAACCACCACGAACTGTGCGTCGCTTTGTATTGCGCGAACCAGCGGCAGAGTGGGTAGAGCGCTGCAACCAAGCCGATCCAGATAGCGTAGGTGACCCAAAGAGGGTAACCGAAATCCTGGGGATAGACGTCGCGGGGGCCGCCCATGGCGGGCATGGCATTAAAGATGAAGCTGAAGGTGCGGCTGCCGTACCGGATGTAGCTCACGACACCAAGCAAGAAGTGGATCGCATAGAAATGCAAGATGAAGTAGAAGAGCGGTACGCGGCCGAAGACGAGGAGCGGATTGCGGCTCGAGAATCTGAGGCCGTCGTACCAGGCAAGCAACAGTAAAGCCGTGCTGATGGTCATCAAGACGTAATCAAGAGACGCCGGGTATTTGGTGCAGTTGAGGAAGGACAGCACTGTGAACACGGCAGACTTCTGGGCGGTCCAATGAGAAGGGTCGCCATAGATGTTGACGGCACGGCTAACGAGAAAGGCCGCAGTAAGATACAGGCCCAGGCGGAGAGTGGTGCGGCGCCGGACGGTATCATCAAGAGTAAACAGCTGACCGAAGCAGAAGCCCGCAGCCATTACACCGATCCAGGGCAGGATCGGGTAAACAACGAAGGCGGGGTGGTTGGCCAGCATGATGACGCCGGGTTGATGCAGAAGATGCCAAGCCCACCCGAATTTGCCAAAGTGCGATGCAGACCAGGGATCGAGCAGGTTATGGAGAGCGATGATGGCGATGCTGAGGACGGCCAGCCAGCGCAAGGGCAAGTGGATGAGCGCGGCCATGAGCAGCATGCAAGCACCGAAGATATAGAGCACAAGAAGAAGCGTGAGACCGTGCGCCGAGAGATTGAAGCTGTAGGCGAAGTTCATCACGACGACTTCGAGGGCCAGGAACCAGACCGCCCGAGTGGCGAGGAACCGGGAGAGTTGACCGCGCGTTTTCTGGCCGCGATTCCACCAGAGAAAAGCACCGGCGCCGGCAGAGAACATGAAGACAGGCATGCAGAAGTGCGTGATCCATCGGGTCAGGAACATGATGGCGGTGGCTTGCGACAGGTCCGTGGGCGAGTTGGACATGGAATATCTGTCGAAGAAGTCGCGGATATGGTCGATGGCCATGATAACCATGACGGTGCCCCGCAGGGCGTCGAGACTCATAAGCCGACTAGCCCGGCGGGGCGTGGACGGTGGGCGCAATTCCATCGCTCGTGCTCCATAAGGAGAAGTGGATGCGGTATTCGAGGGTGCCATACAGCCCTAGGCGACTGGACCGGTTCAGTAGTTCACGAAATCAGTTTTGCAAGAATTTGAACCCCTTGCAAAATTGATTTGCCATCCACTCCGCCGAAGCCAATTTGTAAGCCCGGGGGTACCTGCCTCCTATAGCAGTAGCGGCTCAAAGGGATGACATCGACGTTCTCTTCGAGCGCGAGCGCCGCGATATCTTCGGGATTCTGCCCCGTTCGTAGCCATCCAACGGTTTGCATTCCAGCTTCGACCGGTAACAGCTCAAGCGCTCCCTCGAGGTGCTTACGGACTTCGTCTGCAAGCAACTGCAATCTCTCGCTGTACACTTTCCTCATTCTTCGCAAGTGACGCACGTAATGACCTTCCTCGATAAATGCATGGAGAATGGCCTGATCTCCCCAGGGATGATGTCTGCAGCTGATGGACTTACACATTTTGAAGGCGTCCACCAATCCGTGCGGAACGACCATGTAACCCAAACGCAGCGATGGGAACAGTGTTTTATTGAAGCTGCCGGCGAAGATGACTTGCGCTTTGGAATCGAGGCCGTGCAAGGCTGGAAGCGGGCTTCCCTCGAATCTGAACTCGCTATCGTAATCGTCTTCGAAGATGCAGGTACCTTCCGTATGAGCGTATCGAAGGATCTGCATACGTCTGCGATACGACATTGTTGCGCCAGTGGGAAACTGATGGCCGGGAGTGATGTACATTAAACGGGCGCGAAGGCCTGCTTTGGTGGGAGGAACCGCGCCTTCATTGTCGACAGAGAGTGAGACGATCCGAGCACCCGCGGCCTCAAAACCAGCAAAAGCTACCTGATATCCCGGATCTTCCATAAGCACGCTATCCCCAGCGCTCACCAAAATCCGCGTCGAGAGATCGAGAGCTTCCTGAATCCCCGAGGTGATGAGGACCTGCTCTGGATCACAGATGATCGATCGCGAGGTTCGCAAATAGCTGCTGAGCGACGTACGCAGGGGCAAATAGCCGAACGGTTCGCCTCCTAGCAGCAGCGAAGTTGATGCACCGCGCCATTTTTTAGCCGCCATCTTCGTCCACAAGTCAATTGGAAACAGATCAAGGGCAGGAAGATTAACACGGAATGCGATCGTCCGAGGTTGTGCATAGTAGCGCACCGGACGAAGCCTCTTTCCATATTCCGACAGCGCAACCGGCTTGGAGTGTCCGCTGTGCACCGCTACTGGAGGCAGGGAGCGGCTCAAGAACTTCTCTGGGAGCACGTTGGCAACAAAAGTCTTTGAACCCGGAATGCTCTTAAGGTAGCCTTCGTCCTTCAGACGTTCGATCGCAGAGATTATGGTTCCGCGCGCCAAACGAAGCCCCTTCGTCAGTTCGCGCGTACTCGGTAGGGATTGGCCCGGCCTCAGTTTTCCAGACTGAATAGCCGATCGTATTGTCTCTACCAACCAATCGCCCCGACCTTCTTCGCTCAACCGAGGAGAAATTGCGAATTCAAATGTTGATCGAGATCGCGTCATCGGCATTCAGAATGCGTGATTTCTTCGAAGAGTAGTGCACGTCCACTTGCCGGACCTTTCGGTGAATGCAATGCATTGTGGCCACAAATCGGCGGCTTTGCACAATTCAACAACTGGTCCAACCAAAATCTGGAGATCTGGTCCTTTCAACTCTCGCAAGATTTCCGAAATTGGAGAGGGACGTACGCACTCGCTCATTTCGCACGCTCCAAGGAACAACACCGTGTACCCAGACCGGGACTTGAGTTGAATCTCTGGCGAAATAAAAGTGCATCCATCAGATTATTATCATAATCTCTTAATTCGTGCAGTCTTACCCGGGCGCAGCGTTTGCGGTTTAACCGATCACCATCACCGTTGACTCTCGGGATAGTCCCCCCAAATCAATTGAGGTGAACTGATGACGACTCAAGCTCTACCTAGCGCAGCCATACCCACAGCCCTTGAAGTGTTGGTAATTTTGACCCCAAAACGAGGCGTAACCGTACAGCAAGTGATGGCCGTTCTGCCGGCAGAGATCCGGGCGACAGTGAAGCTGTACCTCGACGGGACGATCCGTCAGTGGTATTCGCGTGGAGATGGCAAAGGCGTTCTCTTCTTCCTTCAAGCTAAGACCGAAGACGAAGCGCGAGCCATTATGGAAACCCTGCCACTTGCAAAGGAACAATTGATGGACCATCAATATATTCCCGTCGGACCCCTCATGCCACTTCGGATGTTGCTGGGTACAGAAACTCAACCATGACCCTTCCGGCGCGACATAGGCAAAAGCAAACTGACCGCCAGGTTTCGCCTGGCAGAAACAGAGATGGGTTGGCGCGGATAGGCTTCCTGGTGGGGCACCGGCGTGCGCACGTTGAGTGTTCCAGCAGAGGAGCGGTTGCCGAATTGATCTGGGGCTATTTCTGCTTTGCAAGCATCGCCTGCCCCAAGTGATACGCAACATGAGCACCTCTTCCCAGCAGGCTGGCATAGCGATTGCGGTGGGGCTCGCGTACGAATTCTTCTTCTGAAACGCTCTGGTGCCGCTGTAGCCAATCCGAGGGTGACAACTTTTGGAACTCCTGGCAGAGGGCGGCATCGACTTCCGTCCACATTTTCTGGAGTTCCGCGGCATCGGGAATTTGCGCGGAGCTTCGATCAGGCTGCGCGATGAAGATCTTTTCCAACTCCGGGAAACGCTTTGGGCCAAAAGCGAAGAGCGGAAAAATAGCGTCGTTCACCGCCGTCAAATGGCCCCAGATGTAGATTAGACGATTCCGACTCGGAGCAACTTCGAGTTGCAGATCTGGCGGGCTCAGAGAACCGAAAAATTTGCCGGCACGATCCATGTACAAACGCCAAGTGCGTAAACCTGCATCGACGAAACGGTCTGCAGAAGTCATTCTCGTGTCTCCTTCAAAAAAGGTGCTGAATAAAAGAGACCTAACGGTCTCGTATGCTAAATGAGATTCGACTTAGGTGTGCGAGATTCAGTTTTCGGAGATGTTTGGTCGGCACGATCGCTATCGCACGAATCTCTATCCTTTTGGAACAACACCAGAATCCGCTCGATGCGGCTCTGAAGCATCTGCTGGAATCTTCTCGTATATTTTTCTTGCGACTCGTGGCTGATGTGCATAATCCTATCAAGCAAAGAAGCTTTGAACCATCGGGCGTACTGCACAGATTCGAGGGAAACATGAGCACACCAACTCTTACGGAATCCAACAAGTCCGATGACCGCCTGCATTCTGGCGCCGGTGCAGCCGTCGTCGAGGACAAGGCCTCTCGACACGCATGGGAAACCCTGCTGTGGACGAGTCTTGGGGTCTTCATGGCGTTTCTCGATGCGACGATTCTGTTCGCTGCGTTTCCCAACATTCGCCGCAGTTTTCCCGCGGTATCGGCGTCCGATCTCTCCTGGGTTCTGAATGCCTACAGCGTTGTGTATGCGGCTATGCTTGTCCCGGCTGGACGATTAGCGGATCGGGTGGGGCGGCGGCGCATGTTTCTTCTTGGAGTAACTGTCTTCATCCTCGCCTCGCTAGCCTGCGGCATCTCACCAACTCCCCTGACGCTCGTTGCCGCCCGCGTGTTGCAGGCAATAGGCGGGGCCATGCTCATGCCGGCATCCCTGGCGCTGGTCCTGCACGCCTTTCCTCGCCGCAAATGGGCGATTGCCGTTAGCCTTTGGACTGCCGTCGGCGCTCTAGCAGCGGCCGTTGGGCCCTCTGCAGGAGCCGTTCTGATCCAGCTTGGGGGATGGCGCTGGGCATTTTTTGTTAATCTGCCCGTCGGCATCCTGGCATTGGTTAAGAGCCGTGCCCGCCTGGATGAATCAAGAGATCAAAAGGTGCAAGAGTGGCCCGACATAGGCGGTATCGTTTTATTGGTGCTCGGTGTTGCCTTGCTCGCTCTGGATATTGTTAAGAGCGCGGTCTGGAATCGGACAATCCTCGCCGTCTGCGCCGGTGCCGGGATATTGTTTCTAGCCTGGTTCGTCAACCGCTCGCGAAAAGTAGCTGAGCCCGCACTCAATATTTCTTTGTTCGGAGCCGCTAACTTCCGTTACGCAAATGCGGCCTCAATGATTTTCAGCGCGGCGTTTACCGCAATGTTTCTTGGCAGCGTACTGTTCCTAACTTCGGTTTGGGGATACGACACAACTCGGGCGGGGCTTGCAATGACGCCAGGGCCATTGGTAGTTATCGCGGTGGCCCCTTTGGCTGGGCGATTGGCCGGGCGGTTTGGACAGAGACCACTTCTCCTCATCGGCGGCATCGCCTTCGGTATCGGGTTTTTCGTCAGATCAGTGGCTACAAGCTCTACTCCCCACAATTTGACCGAATGGCTTCGGTGGTGATTCTGACGGCAATAGGCGTCGGACTTGTCTTGCCGTCTCTCGCTTCTGCGGCCGTTTATGGGCTTCCCAAGGACAGGTTCGCTGTGGGATCCGGGGTCAACCAGGCGGTCCGGCAAATCGGATCTGTGCTCGGGGTAGCGATCACTGTTGCTCTCGCAGGCGCGGTCCAAGGGCCGGCTGCTATGACCGCCTTCTCGAGGCTGTTTCTCGTTCTGGCGATCTGTGGCTTCGCGACGGCCGCTGTGTCCTCCGTCATCGACACTCATCCGAATAAAGAGACGCGTACGAACTGGCCAACAGATCCGCCGCGACCTGACATCGGAGCCGTACATTCTGTTCCGTCTGCTCAAAAGAGCGAAAAGCGGAGTCAAATCGCGATGAACTGGGTGGCGTTGCAAATGCTCACAGGCGACCGAGCCAAATACCTCGGACTTATATTCGCGATTTCATTCAGCTCCTTCTCGATTGTGCAGCAAGCTTCGATCTTTTGCGGCCTCATGAACCGCACGAAGTCTCAGTCCGGTTTCGCATGAATGAGCGCAGCGAGATCCATTTCCTTCTTCGATCCCGGCTAATTTTGAACAGCGGTGATTAGAGACACAAATTGCATCGATAAGATTATAACGATAATCTCATACTGCTGAAGGGAGAGGAATCACGATGTCCAACCCAATACTAGTCACTGGAGCTGCCGGAGGCCAGCAGGGAGCGACCCGACGCCGCGTCGCGGCGCAGCTGCTTGAACGAGGGATACCGGTCCGAGCATTTGTCCGAAAGGTCGACGATCGGGTCGATGAACTACGCAAAGAAGGTGCTGAGGTATTCCCTCAGTCGATCATTGTGGGGGGCGTTACCCGGACTTATCGTCTCTACGTCCCCCGCACATTTGAGCCAGAACATAGCAGCCTCATCATCGGGCTGCACGGGCGAGGACCGGGTGGTCCAGGCTCCGCCATGGAGCACTACAGTCAACTCAACTCCAAGGCCGATCAGGAAGGATTTGCCGTCGCATACCTAGACGGACTAGCGGATGCCGGCGGATTGTTGAACTGGAACTACTACTTCCGGATGATTTCCCATCCACCACCTGCGATATGGCTGGGCGCGCACTGCCGATCAACAACATCAGGGCTCCCAGACCGGACATGTACCAACTCGAATGTTTACCTTTCGCCATTTGCCACATTTGCACTCACCTCTGACGCCAATGTATGAAATCCATTCTCAGCGTGGAAGTACCAGATTGTCGGCTTTTGATTGGACCAGTTGCGCGTTCTGTTTCGATCTATAGTCGGCGCTGAATGTAACAACCCGATATTCATCAGCGCCGTTTTTTAGCAACTCGCGGCTAGCTCGCCGGAGTGAAGAATTTGATGTTTGCCCGGAAGAACTCTTCTAGGGTCTGCGGATTTCGCCCGGTGACCTCGCGCATGACATCTGTTGGCCAAGTCTGATGTTCTCGTGTCTTGAAGTAGCGCCAGAGATGCGAGAGATGATCGACGGCATGAGGGTTGATTCGCCCCCTCACCGTGTCGGCCCACTGCTCATCTGTGATTGGCACATATTTCAGAGGACGTCCAAGCGCTTTGCTGAGAGTTTGGACCATTTGGTGCACTGTGAGAGATTCGCTCACCAGCGGATACACCCTTTTCGAGGGCAGCCTATCGCCGCCCAAGAGGGCCACGGCGACCCGCGCAACATCTTCGCCACCGGCAAGAGGAAAAGTTGCGTCGCCATCGCCCCAGGGTAGGAACACGGTGTTCTTTTCGGAGACGGTGCGGCTTACCAATGCGCGTACGTTCTCGTAATAAGGCGGAGCCTGAATGTGAACTGCTCCAATCTCTGCCCAATCGAAAAGTCGATCGGTCAGACGGTGCTGCAGGTTTCTGCGGGTGGGCGCCCCAACCAACTCCCTGAACACTGTGTCGTCTTCCGTATTGTTAAATTGCGAATTGTTAACCACCAGATCTAATCCATGGCTGCGCGCCATCGCCGCGAAGATCGTGGCCGCTTCCATCAGTCCATCAGCGACGGGATACGTAAAGTAAGCCCGCCGGACGTCTCTCATTGCCTCATGGATTCACCCCGCCTCTACTCGACGGAAGGATCGATCACTCGATAACCCTGGTGATTTTCTCTTTATTCAGAGCTTGTATCCAGAACCGAAGAAGCCGCGATTCCCTCAACAGATAGCAGGAAATTATGGCGCCGGATTCGTAGAAAGAGCGGGGAAGAACACGTCGGTCGCTCGCGGAACCTTAGTCTCGGTTACCTATTTCAATACGTGGGCCGAGTACGCGGTTGTTCCTGAACAATGGCTGATTCCGCTTCCCTCAAACTATCCAGTCGAGAAGGCAGCTCAGTTCATGAACCTAATTACTGGGTGGGACCTGGTTGAAAAAACTGCAGTTCAGCCCGCGCGGTGGCTACTGGTTACTGCCGGGCACTCGAGTGTTGCGATGATCATATCTCAACTTGCGCAACGGAAAGGCGTAAATGTCAAATCGGTTGTGAGGAAAGCGAGAGAAAACTTCGATCTCCGCTCAGTTGGCGCGACGGAGATCATTGAACTCTCCCAGGCCGAAAAGAACCTCGGTGATATAGTCGCCAATCTCACTGAAGGAGCTGGAGTAAGCGGGATCGTCGATTGCGTCGGCGGTTCACTATTGGGTGACCTAGTCCCGTCTCTGGCGATGGGTGGTCAGGTAATTATCTATGGCGGTTACCGTCCAGACACATTCGCACTTCACAACTTCGATTTGCTGATGAGGAACGCAACTATCACGAGTTACGTTTACCGATATTTCTTTTCTCCGCCGCCGCAAACGGACGCGATGACTCTTCTGCGTCGGATAGCCGAGATCTCAAGTGACGACGATTTTCAACTGCCCGTCGGTCGCACTCATTCCCTGGATGACTTCAAGATAGCAGTGGAAGAAGCGATTCGCAGGCCCGAGCAAGGAAAGCGGATGTTCAAAATGGAATGATGCGGCGGGAGGGGAATGCAAGCGAGTGCCGCTTCTGTCCGCGCCAGACAAGGATGCCTGTCTAGCGAGCCGCTGCCTTGAGCAGGGATTCGGCAAGTTGGGGCTCCGGAGCGAACGCAAGCTTTTGCCATTCAGGGACGAGTCGATCGATTACCAACATTAGTGCCAGACCTTCATCCTGGGTCCAGTGATTGCGTTTGCGGCGAACCTCAGATAGCGCGAAGGACGATTTTAGATTGGGGCCATTCGGGTCTGTCAGCCAAGCGTAAGCGGTCCATTGTCCGATCCCCTCCATCGTCAGGAACAGATCATCCACAGTATTCCAATAAGCGTGACCGCCGGTGAACCATTTCTGTCGACGATGTCGTATCTCACGGAGCGCCTGCCGTGCATATTTCTTTGCTGCATGATTCGTTGAAGCTGCGGCAGCTTCGTAAAGGAGGTCGCGTTCACGCTCATACGCCTTTACATATCTCGGGTCCTTCGAAAAAGTGTCTTGAATTGAGTCGTCGCCGATCTCGACTCCGAGGTGGTAGCGTGCAGACAGCCCATCCATTATCGGGTTTGCAAAATAGAACTGTCGAGCATGCGACATTTCATGGAGAAGGACGACGTTCATGAGACGCTCCAGACCTAGGCCGCTTTGGATATTATGGCTGCGCCATACAGAGGGTAAACTCATTACGAAGAAGCCGGCTGCCGAACTGCCATCCACGGGAGCCGCAAACGAAACAACCCAGTTGGGGATCCTGATTCCATTTGGCAGGAGCACCGTGGATTGATAGAAAGATCCAGTCCAGGAAATGTCACCAGTTGCTGCAGCAGCGGATTTGTATTGGCAGTGATCATCGAACAGCACAACGACTGGTAGGCGAGTTGGCTCCAGTTTGAGTTCGTGAACCTCTGCGAACCTCCAGTCGGCCAATGCTCCTTCGATCCACTGCCGATCGGCGGTAGTAAGTTGACATGAAGTGGACGAGGTCATTAGCTCATCCCCTTGAGCCCCGAGTGGCAAGCACAGCGTGCCTGATCCGATGACGGCCAAGACTGGAAGGCTTGCTAATTTGATCACTTGTTTTAGTCGCATGATCCGAGCGATTTGGGCACAGCCAAAGATTGAGACACTTCTTCCAATCTGCTGAGGCTCCCCTTCTTTAAGCAATGTGATGTTGACTATCATCCAATAGTTTCATTTTCATTTCTGGAACAGCAAAGTCCTGCAGATGGGTTATCCGCTGGCCCCTCTCGGTTTAGCATCCGCGACACTTGTAGGGCGGGGATTACGTTTATAATCCGATACTATGCGTTATGACGCTGAGCACAAATCGGTTATTCATCACAAAATCGTCAAAGGCGCTGCTCGCCAGCTAAAGAAAAAGGGACTGAACGGGCCAGCAGTCACGACACTGATGAAAGCGTCTGGATTAACCCATGGCGGCTTCTATAAACATTTTTCGAGCCGCGACGATCTCGTTATTGAAGCAGTGGACGAGTCTTTTCTCGAACTGACTCAGGAACTGATCGAAGCCGCAAAGCTGGCCGGTTCACAACACGGATGGAAGAGCATGGTCAAAAGCTATCTCTCCCTGGAGCGTTGCGATCGCCCAGAGATCGGATGCCCGATCGCCTCACTTGCTCCGGACCTAGCCCGCGCAACCCCCGGTGTAAAACAGCGCGGCTCCGCTGCAATACTGAAGTTTCGCAGTGAAGTGATCCCCTATATGCCCGGAAAGAACGCGGACGAAAAAGCGTCGAATTTCCTGATGATCATGACGTCGATGGTAGGAGCGATCGTAATCGCCCGCACAATGCCCGACCAGGCGGTGCGGCAACGGATCCTGAATACAGTCCGGGATCGCCTGCTCGCGAGCTTCTAGGAAAGTTCTGACGGGCAGCACCTGCAGCAGTCGAAAAAAGTTGCGCTCCTTTCGGAGTATGAGCGTCATCCAAACAAACGAAGACTGGAAGAGCGCCAACTGGGATGTAGACCGTTCATCTTCAATTCAAGGCGAAAGGACAAGACCGTTGTGAAGCCGGAAGAAACACGTTCACCATTATGGTCGCACGGCATGTTCAATACCACACCCGACCTTCGGATGCACTATGTCAGTGCTGGTGCTGCAAGCCGGACCGTCGTCCTGCTTCACGGATTTCCGCAGACATGGTGGGAATGGCGCCACGTAATCCGCCCGCTGGTGGATGCGAATTGGCGGGTGATTGCACCCGATTATCGCGGCGCTGGCCACTCGTCAAAGCCTTCCTCCGGTTACGACAAGCGGACGATGGCTGCCGACGTCCAACGACTGCTCAGAGAGCATCTTCGCATCGAAGGCCCCGTAGCTCTGGTTGGCCACGATATCGGCCTGATGATCGCCTACGCGTACGCACAGGAATTTCGAAACGAAGCGTCTCATTTGGCTATCGTCGATGCGCCCATTCCTGGGACTGCGATATTCGAACGGGTCAAGGCGAATCCACGGGTGTGGCATTTCGCATTCCACAATGCCCGCGACATTGCGGAAATGCTCATAGCTGGCCGCGAACGCGAGTACCTTCAGGCATTCTTCCATACGCGCTGCTTCGATCCCTCGGCCCTCGATCTTCAAGAATACGTCACAGCGTATTCAGCTCCCGGTTCCATGCGCGCCGGTTTTGAGCTGTACCGTGCATTCGAGCAGGACTCGGAAGATAACCGACGTAGCCTTGAGCGAAATGGAAAACTGAAGATTCCGACCCTCGCGGTCTGGGGCGCCATCAGCAACTCCGGTCCGCTCCTTGGGCAAATGATGAACGAAGTGGCAGACGATGTGACGGGCGTTCAGATCGAAAGAGCTGCGCACTGGATCCCCGAAGAAAATCCAACAGTGCTGGCCCAGGAAGTGATCCAATTCCTAGAACGCACAAGATAATCTGTCAGCGGCAGGAATGGCTTCGATTGTCGCAGCACTGAGTTCTCCCCAATCCGAAGGCGGTGCAACAGAGCGGGACTCCTTTTCCGGATTAGCCAATTGGGGCCCAAGAGGTTGTCGCCAACGGAGTCGTGATTAGTGATGTGAGTCGGCACAGCCCCAATGCGGCGCCTGATTCAGCCGGGTAGAATGCCTGCCAGTTTCGCAGTAGACTGCGGGTTAAAGCTTCGCGGCCTCCGGTAGCACCTCTTCCGCTTGTGACGTCACAAGTGAGCGGGCAGATAATCCGGACCGAAGCGCTTTGGCTCCAGGTCGGAATTCTGGAATTCTAGGAAAGCCTTCAACGAGCCGGAGCCGTTTGCAAGATTGGTTTGATGAGGCCCAACCAGTATGAAAGCGCGCGTCGTTTCAGCACGCGCGCCTCACACGGACCAAATTTCCTGCTCGTGAACAGCTGCCTTACTTCGAGTTAACTCTGCTGAGGTCTTCATTCGAGGTTTGCATGACTCGCAAAGCCCTCAAGCCTCCAGCGAAGCCGGATAAATGGCAGTGCGCCGTTTGGAGTAGATACAGCGCCTACTCTGCCAAAACATGAAGCACGTTGTTCACACGATCATTAGCGTAGATCCGCCGTGTCGCAGGATTCGCAGCAACATAGCTAGCATCTACGGGAATCGTGGCCGTCACCTCGTTTGTCCTGGTGTCAACCACTGAAATAGTCCCATCCATTTGGTTGGCTGCAAAGACAAGCCCAGTGAAAAAGTCCACTGCCACTCCTTGCGAAAATCGACCAATCGGGACCTGCGTCTCTAGCCGCAAGGTGGTCTGATCCAGTACATCCAGGGTTCCTGGTCCGAAGGTGTTCTGGACCGTAACATACATTCGCCCGTTCAGTGGATCGAGGGCTACATTCGCTGTCGAATCCGGGTCGGTTGAAGCTGCCACCGAAACTCGCCTCGTGATCTTGTCATTGTTGCCATCAATCACTACCAGCTCATTGCGGCTATTACAGGCAAATATCCTGTTTGTGGCAGAGTCCACCGCGAGCCCGTATGGCTCTTCGTTATTGACTCCGAACGGAATCTCAGTCATCAGGGTGTTCGTCTTTCCGTCCACCACTTCCACAACTGAATAGCTAATATCGGAGAGATAAATGCGATTCGTGATTGGATTGACGGCGAGGCCCATAAAGAATGGCCCGCCGGGCTTGTCGATCGGCAAGACCGCAAGTATCTGATCTGTTGCTCCGTCGATGGTGACGAGCTCACAATGCAGCCCGGTATCCGTATACTGACAACCCGCCGCATAAACGCGATTGCGTAATTCATCAACCGCCACCAAGTCAGCACCCCTGCGCACCATGATGGTATCGACCAAGGTGTTTGTTTTTCCATCGATCACCGCGACTCCGTCCACATTGGATCCAACGTTGATCACTGCGACGTAAACTCTGTTCGTCAATGGATTCACCGCGACTCCATTGGGCCGCCCTGGGAGTTGGATATCCTGTATCGGCGATTGGGCTAGGCATGGTGCTAACACCATGCTAGAAAGGAGAATCAAACGAAGGGCATAGCGAACACACGACATAACGCCTCCTGACCAGCGCAACTGGTCGGCTTTCGATAATGATTAGCTGTGATGGGCTTACACGGGAGAGCGCTAACCAGATTGCTGCAACAGCGCGGACTCACAAGAACAGGTCGATCAGCTTCAGTGAGTCGCTCCAAAGAACTGTGCTCGGTTTAGAGGACGTCGAAATCTTTACCGTGATCTAGCGAACGGGTTTCCCGAGCAAAGCTTATAAATTCTTTTGACTATCGATCAGGCGGTGGAACCGATTCCTGATCAGATCACAATCCACTAGGGGAGAGGGTAAGATACTCGCATTCAAAATGGAAGGACCAGAATTGCAGTTTTCGATTGGACCAGTTGTGGTTCCTTCGCCGTCCTTGCGAAACAAGAAGCCTTCGCCGTGCCGAGCATCTGAAACCACTTCCGGATGAATCCTAGAGGAAAAGGAAACGGAGGGATCAGGCATGGGTGCTGAGGAAAGATTCTCTTCCATGGAATGTTACATCTGTACAGAGTGTGGGACGCAGTATTCAGAGACTGCAAATCCTCCGGACAACTGCACCATCTGCAGCGATGAGCGGCAATTCGTCAATCACCATGGGCAACAGTGGACGACTCACCATCGGCTCAAGCGCTGGTTTCGCAACACGATCCACCAGCAAGGACCCGGCGTCATAGGAATCGGTGTGGAACCAAAACTCGGTATTGGGCAACGTGCACTGCTGATACGCAGCAAACATGGCAATGTTCTCTGGGATTGCGTTTCCTTGCTCGACGACGGGTTGGCAGAACTGATTAAGGCAGCTGGTGGCCTACGCGCAATTGCCGTCTCGCATCCTCACTTTCATAACTCAATGGTCGACTGGGCCCATGCCTTTGAATGTCAGGTCTATATTCACGCCGCAAACCGACCCTGGGTTATGCGGCCTGACTCGTCAATCCGCTTTTGGGAAGGCAAGCAGACTGAACTTGCGCCCGGGATGACCTCCATTCACTGCGGTGGTCATTTTCCCGGATCGGCTGTCCTGCACCACGATCACGATGGCGGCGAACTGTTTACCGGTGACACGTTCTACGTTAATGGTGACCACCGGAGCATTACCGTGATGTACAGCTTCCCGAACTACATTCCAGTATCAGCCGCGAGAGTTCGCCTGGTCGAAAAAGCTGTCGAGTCTTTCGAATTCCAACGTGTTTATGGTCAATGGTGGGATGCCGTGATTCCCAATGGCGGCAAGGATGCCATCCGTCGTTCGGCTGAACGCTACGTCTCAGCCATCGAAGGGAAATACGACAATCAGCCGGTGAGGTAAATCGCGTCGGCTTGCCAGTTCGATACAGAAGGGGGTTCGCTTTGATCGAGACGGAGATTGGAATTCGCACACTTGATGGCACAGCCGATGGATTGCTTTATTTGCCAGAAGAGCATGGAAGGTGGCCAGGGGTTTTCTTTCTGACGGATATCACCGGGATTCGTGCGTCGCAACGTGCCATGGCCGCAAGGATCTGTTCGGAAGGCTATGTTGTCGTCATGCCAA
Organism: Acidobacteria bacterium AB60; assembly: GCA_008682415.1. Classification (GTDB taxonomy): domain Bacteria; phylum Acidobacteriota; class Terriglobia; order Terriglobales; family Acidobacteriaceae; genus Telmatobacter. The sequence goes on from VANK01000005.1 coordinate 427,852, forward strand.
ATCTGTACTACCGTGCCGGAAAACCGCCGCTCTTCGAGGAAGGAACGAAAATGGGCGACGAGAGTTTCACGAAGCGTATGCGAGAGATCTTGTCACTGCTGACACCTGAAGCCGTCGACCAGGATGCATGCAGCTATGTCGATTTTCTGAGTCAACAGGCCGCGGTGATGAAGGCGTCTTTCGGCGTTGTTGGTCTGTGTGTTTCGGGGTCGATCGTATTGCGCATGGCAGCGGCGCGACCGGATCAGATCGGAGCGGGAGCTTCATTCCACGGAGGTCGACTCTACACAGAGGCGCCCACGAGCCCGCATCTTCTGCTGCCCCGCATCAAAGCTCATCTCTATTTCGGGCATGCCGTCAATGACAAAAGCATGCCGCAAGCTGCGATAGACAGCTTCGACCGAGCTCTCCACTCCTGGGCCGGAAAGTACGAGAGCGAAATCTACGATGGCGCGCAACACGGCTGGACGGTAGTTGACAGCCCGGCGTTCAATCCACCAAAAACGGAGCGCGCATTCAAGGTGTTGAAGCGCTTCTTCGCTGAGGCGTTGGCGGAGGCCAAATGATTTTCCACTCAGGGTAGCCGAAACGGAAAGGGTGAAACGGCATGGCGATACATCGTAAATGTCCCGAATTCAGCCTGGCATTCCGCTGAAGCGCGCATCAGTTGAGAAAGGGCTCCTCATCTGTTAGAAGTAGTCGGTACCGATGTCCTGATGAGCGGTTCAAACCTTCCTAGTTCGACGATCTTCGTCACATGTTGCTTTTGGCAATATTGTTACGTTACGACCCGTTGGCTTGGACTGTCAGCTCCGGGTCGAGGAATCCCCCTTTACCTCAAATACCTGCAGAGGGCTTGCGCTGGAACATGCGTCATTCTGCAACGGCATTTTGGCTGGTGACACTCAAATTGCCGGTGCCCTCATCCCGCCTGGCAAGAGAAGAAAATGGCCCGGTCGTGGGCAACCGTTCTACGGGACCACTCGTCCTGAACCGGTGACTTTACGGCGGAGTGATACACACCATAAACTTCTCGCCAGGTCGACATTTGGATGAGTGAATGCATAGCGCGGAACGGCACCAGAGGCGCCCTGTCCGTTGTGAACCTCGATAGCCTTGCGTAAACTTCATGGCGCCGAAAGTTAGGCTGGTCAATTATCGATGAAGCCCAAAGCGATGGTGTCTTGGAGTGGAGGCAAGGATTGTTATCTGGCGCTCTCGCGGGCCCGAGAGGGTTTTGAAATCGCGGGCCTCCTGACTATGATGACCGAGGACGGTCAACGCAGCCGGTCCCACGGTCTGAGACCCGAGTTGCTTCAGGCGCAGGCCAACCTCCTTGGGATTCCTCACCTGATGGAGCCTGCGACTTGGGCAGACTATGAAATAGCCTTCGGCAAGCTGCTCGCCAGGGCCCGAGCGCAGGGCGCGTCCCACATCATCTTCGGCGACATTTACCCACAGGCCAATCGTACATGGGTGGAGACGGTCTCAGCGCGTGAGGGGTTGATCGCTGTGGAGCCGCTTTGGGCAGAATCAACAGAAAAGCTCGCGCGAGTTCCTTTCGACGCAGTCCATCGCCATCATTACGACGGTTCGCGACAAGCACCTGGACCACAGCTACTTAGGAAGAACCTTCTCTTCTTGCTTGGTCGGCATCTTTCTCGGAAAAGGCCTCGATCCTTGCGGAGAACGTGGGGAGTTCCACACATTTGTAACGCATTTCGGAGGTCTGAATGGATCGATTCCGGTCACCACCGGCTCCATTCACGAGGCGGGCGGTTGTTCAGCCATCGACCTCAATGTTTCGCCTGCGTAGAAACCTAGCAATTTGTTGAAATGGCTGCCTGCATGCTGCGGGTGTATGGCTTGATCGTCTAAAGCGTCGTGCGTGGAGACAGGCGCAGACAAGGGATGTTCACCTATGTCTCTCGCAATCTGCACTGAGAGACGAACTAACTCGCGACGATCTACAAAGAGCTGTCTGCCATAGTGTCCGGATGGCCGCGTAATGCTTCTCATAGGCTCGTCCAGAGCAGCAACGCCTCGGATAGTTCCACTCTTAATCAAGTGAATCTTGCAAGCGAATCACGACTTTTCCGAAATGGCGAGCTGCTTTCAGATAGCGAAAGGCCTCGGCCGTCTGGCTCCACGGAAACGTGCGATCGAGTAACGGTCGCATTCTGTGCGATTCAATCGCCGCATTCATCGCTTCAAAAGCCGAGCGCGATCCGACAGGTATTCCTCGCACGGTCGCGCGCCGTTTAAGGATCAGCAACGGATTGAACTCGCCGCTTTTACCCCCGAGATAGCCAATCACATTGACCTGTCCTCCCAACCGAATGGCCTGCAGAGATTTGGTAAATGTGCCCGGTCCGCCGAGTTCCATTGCATGATCGGCCCCCCGTCCTTGCGTAAGAGCGAGCACCTGGGTGTGCCACTCCGGCATTTGGAGATAGTTCACCACTGCGTCCGCGCCGAGTTCTCGAACCCGGTCGAGTTTTTCGTTGCTGCTCGAAAGAACGATGGTCCGCGCACCTGACATCTTCGCGAATTGCAGCGCAAAAAGGGCCACCCCTCCGGTTCCCTGAATCAAGACTGTTTCACCTGCTTTTAGCTGACCCCTGGTAATCAGTGCATACCAGGCCGTCAGAGCCGCACACGGCAACGTTGAAGCCTCATCGTCTGAGAGATTCTCAGGCACTCGAACAAGCCCAGACTCTCGAAGAATCGCAAACTCTGCGAGCATTCCATCCAGTGGGCCCCCGAGAGATGAATCAAACGATGGCGTCTCCGGATCTCCGGCAATCCAGCCTTGCCAAAACGTCCCAGCGACTCGGTCTCCGAGACCGAACCGTGTGACGCTCTTGCCGACGGCCACCACCCAGCCCACACCGTCCGAAAGAGGAATCAAAGGTAGTCGGTATTGCATCGCATAGGTGCCTTGTACGATCTCGAGGTCCCTATAATTCAAAGAAACCGCTGAGATGCGGACAACTACTTCATCGTCCTTTGGAACTGGATCAGGCCGCTGTGTCTGAACCAAATGCTTCAGCCCTGCTTGATCCTGCAGTTCGATGACTCGCATATAGTACTCCCAGTTCCGTTAGCAATCTTTCACGCAGCTTTGGATGATCTTCGGAGGAGATCCGATTCAGTGATCCGCTGCAGAGGAATATCCCCGACTGGCATTCTCGAGTTGGTTCAATTCCGTTTTCTTTTTTGCATATTGATCACTCCCTGATAACACGTGTACCGACGCCGGATTTCAGTTGAATCTTTTCGCGAAATAAAAGTGCATCCATAAGATTATCATTACAATCTCATAGAGCGTACGTTCTTACAACCTCTGTTTCCAAAGAAAAACACGACGGCACATTTGCAGAGAGGGCCCGGTGTTTGCGAATTGAGCGATCACCATCACCATTGACTCTCGGGATGATTTGCCCAAAGCAAGCGAGGTGAACTGAGGACGACTCAGGCTCTACCTACCGCAGCCATACCCACAGGCCTTGAAGTGTTGGTCACTTTGACCCCAAAAACAAGGCGTAACCGACAGGTCATGGCGGTTCTGCCAGCGGAGATTCGGGCAACAGTGAAGCTGTGCCTCGACGGGAAGATCCGTCAGTGGTATTCGCGCGGAGATGGCGAAGGCGTTCTCTTCTTCCTTCAAGCTAAGACCGAAGACGAAGCGCGAGACATAACGGAAACCCTGCCCCTTGCAAAGGAATACATGATGGACCATCAATACATTCCTGTCGGACCCCCCATGCCCCTTCGGATGTTGCTAGGTGCAGAAGCTCAACAATGACTCATTGGGCGAGACATAGGCAAAACAATCGACCGCCTGGCAGAAATAGAGATGGAGAATTCGTTATGCCTATTGCAGTAGGTTGCCTGGGAATCGACCTAGCCTCGCCGTGTACCTCGCTTTGCGGTTGTAACCGGATCGCAAGGCAGTGAAGGAGCTGAGAACGCTCATGAATTTGCGAATTCTCCGAACAGGCGCGTGGGTTATTCTCGTTGCAGCATTTACCTCACAGGTGTTGGCGCAGGACAACTCAAATCAGATTCGTCCAGGAGTGCAGCTGCCGTTCGACTTGCTATCGGACTTCGGTGTCGTTGTCCATGGGAAGATCAACCAAGTAGATGGCTTGAGATTCCTTCTAGATACCGGCTCATCACATAGCGTGATTGACCGTAAGGTTGCGGAGAGCATGGGCCTGAATCGGTATCCGGCACACGTCTTCAATTTTGACCAAGCGCTGCCGATCGAGTGGGCCGATGGCGCCGAGCTCCGGGTGGGAGAACTGGTGGCCACCAACATGCGCGTAATGGTGGCCCCACTGGCCGACATTTCGCAGTATGGAGCAAACGCCGACGGGATTCTTGGTCTGGACGTGCTCAGCCGGGCTCAGAAGGTTGTTATCGATTATTCCCGAAGGACAGTGTCGTTTGAGCTTGGCCAGGACTGCGGAAGCAGACCCTCGGCTGTGAAAGCTTTGTTGGTTACGCTGGCAATTCAGGGAGTTCCAATGCACTTGGTCGTGGATACTGGTCTGCACGACATCGTGCTCTATGCGGACCGGGTCAGGAGGTCCCTTCCTCACCTGCATTTCGAGGGAAAGCCCACTAACGCAATGATTGGACGATTGCCGGCACGTGAATTCTATCTACGGGGCATCCAGTTATTCTGTCCAGAAGCTACGACTTCGATTTTCCTGATTGAGAGCGCGGGCCGAGCCGAACCAACTGGAATCGATGGCTATCTTGGGACCGCTTCTCTTCACGCTACGCGACTCGAACTAGACTTTGGAGCAAGGGTGCTTCGCTGGGAATAGGTTTGGAAAAGCCAACGCTTGCTGGGCGCAGACGGCTTTTGGTACATGCCGGGAGTTTCGGTGATCTGCTCTTCGCCGGGAGACGTGAGGCTGACAGCAGAGATCAATTGTCGCTTCCCTGTTTTAAAGGGCCCGCTGTTCTCCCAGAGATCAACGGTTCTGAATCGCAGTGTGAGCAACTCCTTTGCGCGATCGCCGACCTCTGCCGAACTCTCGGCAATCTCGGACCCACGATCTCGTCGTCCCTTAAATGGTGGCATCCGGCAGCGTTAGGGCGTCGGAGCCGACAGCCCTTTTGCGCAGTTGCAGCAGGCCGGTATTCCGATTGCCAAACTCGACGAAATTGCGCGCCAACTGACTCATCTCTCAAAACCGTCGCGGAAAATGCTCGCACATGGGAAGGTGGTATGACGCAATGAACTTCGCCAGCAACACCGTTCGCACCGTCGCCCCACGTTGGTGGATTTTGTGCCCCTCTCGGGTGTGACGGTCTGGCAAAGCGGTCGCTTGAACTGGTCCAATCTACAACCATGTAGCTGGTCCTTTCTAACTGAGAACGCTTGTCGTACTGTTGTTGTGCGGGGTTGGATTTGCATTTCGGCGCGTTACGCCCTGTCCTAGCTGAATCGCTATTGATATGGCAGCTAGTGTGAATGTGTTTCCACTTCATGGTGCGAATCCTCATTTGAGCTCGCTGAGGTTACCCATGAGTTTCCTTTTCATATCCGCAACTGAGGTGGACACCACGGGCGATACGTTGCGCTCGATTTTGCCGAACTGAAGTTTAGTCGGCCGTGGACGAATAGTTCCGCGTCGCGATGGAGAGCGAGACTGCCAAATGCGGAATCTAACAATCACTTTCTCTCTTGGCTTTAGAATCGACGGGCAAAGGCGATCACCGTGAATAGAAGAGGGTTTCTTCAGCGATCTGCGGCGATTGCAGTAGCAATCAGTCAGGCGCCGATCATTAGCAGGGCGGTCCTAGGCGTGTCTGGGCCTTTGGGCGATGGTCGCAGGGACTTTGATTTTTTCATTGGGCGCTGGCGCGTAAATGCCAAGCGGCTCCGACGCCATTTTGCTGGCGACCAAAATTGGGAGCCTGTATCGGGAGAGACCCGCGTCATTTCCATCCTTGACGGAGCAGGCAATCTAGATGAGGATCGGTTTCGATGGTCAGGGCAGGTCTATGTTGGTGGGATGCTGCGGCTTTACGATGCTAAGAGACGGATGTGGACCACCTATGGATTGGATCGAGATAGCGGAGCGGTCCAGCCGCCACAAACCGGCCATTTCATGGGGGAACGCGGTGAGTTTTTCGGTGATGACCAAGAAGATGGAAACCCAATTCGTGTGCGTCATCTATATTTCAATATCTCGCCTCGCTCATGCCGTTGGGAGCAGGCATTCTCGGTTGACCAGGAAGAGAGCTGGGTAACCAACTGGATCATCGATTTCACGCGCGTGTAATTGATGATCCCGATCGGATAGAGCACATACGGCGGCCGCACACTGTCACTCGACCTTGGCCACCTCTGGGTTCAGAAGGATGAGATCGGCGCAAGTTGTGGAGTGTGGTCCTCATTCACCGAGCTGATGAGTGCGAATGCAGAGAAAACAGTTGGTGCTCTTCACTATGCTTGTGTACCCGCTCCTGTCAAGGATTATCACTTCGGCTTCGCCTGAAACGCGATGCTGGAGCCCTACTACGAGCCAGCGCGATCTCCTCATCCTTGTCCGGTATCAGGTAGGATCCAGAGGAGCCATGGCCGCCAAGGCTTGTCGGAGAATCGGCAAGCAGGAGGAGCAGAGCGAATGATTGCAGAGTCGCACGGGTCCCCGCACGTTCCGCATTGGTCAAATCAGCCTCGATGAATGCATGAGGAGGCGAAGAGATAAGCAGCTAGGCGTCTCAGTTACTCCGTATGCTGATGCGATTGCCGTCCGGGTCGAGCGCCGTGACATAGATTCCGTAGTGCATGTGGGCGGAACGTGTTTCCTCAAAACGGACGCCTTTGGCTTTGAGGGCAGTGAACGCAGCCTCAACATCCGAGCTCTCGATGAAGATAGCTCCAGGCAGGTAGCCGGGCGCGTGTGCTGAAATCCCCTTACTCCCGGGCCACAGAACAACCTGCAATGGCTGGTCTTTAAGGCCTACTACGAGGAACCGCGGCCCGCCAGGTATTGGATTGTCTCCCCGCAACTCGAAGCCAAGCTTGTTTGTGTAGAAATCCAAAGCTCTGTCCTGGTCCGTTACGAACAAGACAACATAGCTGATTCTGTCGAGTGCATTTTGCACAGTAACCCCCTGATCAGATCACTTAAGTAGATTCATCCACTAACCTGTTGACGAAGCTCCAATGGTAGATGTGACCGACGGCAAAGAATGGCGAGGCAGATTATCACATCGGTACGTGTTCTTTCGCCATTCATGTTCTTTGAAAAGCCATCTGCCATTCTCCGGCCGTTCGAAGGACTCTGCGATCGCCGATTGAAGTCATCCAAAGAGTGCACTCCACCGCTGGGTATTCGGAACTCGGCAGGTTCTGAAACTCAGATCCTCTCACAGAGGCGGAGAGAAGAAATATCGATAGATATAGCTCTTGATTGGGGCGCCTTTCATCAACAGATCCAAATTGTGGTGTTCAAACTGCTCTTGGCGGTAGCCCGTCGGAGATAGCTGCTGCTCATCCAACGGCTACATCGCTTCGATGGACATCGAATGAGAATCCGATGATGTATGAGAAGGAGAGGATTCAATACAAGTTCAAGTGCTTCTGCGAATTACCCACTTGGCAATGTCGCTGGATTAAGGCGAAGGCGACTCCCCGAAGTGCACTCATCCTGCAGAGTGGGATACGCCTCGATGCCTCTGCGGTTTACTGGAGCGCTATGGCAATTGCAACCGTTCGAGACAGAAGCTCACTGGTAAAAGTGCGGCGGCTGCAATGCATGGACCGCTTGTTCCGCGTCGTGCCCATAGAAAGCACGAAGGGCCGGGATTTGCTCCTGAGTTGCAGCGAGTCGACGCGCCGCCGCATACGCATCCCCGATGTTCGCTGAATTACCGCTGGGAATACCATCGCGGAAGGCGCGGCGAGTTTGTACCACGTCCCCGGTCAGAATCATCGGCCCTTGTTGCAGGTTCAGGAGAAGCGAAAGGTGACCCGGGGTGTGCCCGCGTGAGTCGATGAGATAGATCGACCGATCTCCGAAAAGGTCGACCGCACGTCCCAGAGGATCGAGGCTGGGAGCGCGATCGAAGTCCACTTCCAACAGCCGCGCCACGTGAGCACAATGCGCTTGCTTGTACGCATGCAGCAATGACATTGGTTGCGCGATTGCGTCGCGCTCACCCTTGCCGATCAGGACGGTAACAGGCCCGAGGGCGGGAAGCCCTCCCGTGTGATCCGCGTGACCGTGTGAGAGGATCACATATTTGAGGGCGGATCGCGAAACGCCGAGCCGGTTCATCTGCGAAATGAGGTCTTGGCCTGCATGCACCCGGGTTTTCACAAGTGGTTTGGTCCACCATCCCAGATCGCCGTTGGATGACCGGACGAACGCAGGCCCAAATCCCGTATCGAAGAGAAGGAATCCTTCTCTCGGGTGATAGATCAAATATGCTATCGCAGGCACAAATTGTTTGTGCAGTTCCTCTGGATGGACCGTAGCGTTTTTAGGGTCAAGCATTGCTTCTCCCCCTACCTGGATGTCTCCCGTGTATGAGGCATAGACCTTCAATCCTTCATAAGGCCTCTGTATCAGGCGTGCAACCGATCCGGGGTTGGCCGCCGGCATCGCGGGCACGAACGCCTGTGCGGTCGGAACATCGGTTTCGACAATCTCGTAGATGACGAAGAGCAGGAATGCGCTGAGACTCCACCACAACCACCCTCTCCTGATACCCGAATGGAAAAGCATCATGAGAGCCGCTCCTCGTTATCGGCTGGCAATACATCGCAAATTGAAGACTTACCGGATACAGCCTGATGTAGATCCAAATGCCGCCTTCCAGGCGCTGCGATCGTGGGCAGGAACAATGAGCAGGGCCGGATCAAGAGAGTGAAGCTGAGCGAGCTTGGCGACGGTGATATCCGCCTGGCGCGAATAATTGTCCGTCGTCGCCATAAGGAGGCTCTTTGGGAGCCTCCGATACGTTCACGGCATCACCCACGTGAAAGATCCGTTGTGCTGGGGAGAGATTTATGAACGTGCCTACGCTTCCCGGCGTGTGGCCAGGGAGTTTCACAACAACTACGGATCCGTCCCCGAACAGGTCGGCACTTTCGTCAAAAGTCTCATACGGCTTTGGCTGAAAATCGAGCAGATGAGCGCGTGTTTGGATCTCCCGAGCATGCTCCGGAACGACTTGTATCGTTCGGGTGTCGCGATGCTTTTTAGCGAAATCGAGTTCTTCAGGCGACAAAAGAACGGGTACGTCGTGGAGATCCATCACCCCGCCCGCATGGTCCATATGAACATGTGATGGAAGCACCGCGGATAGCGTTGATGGGTCAATGCCGCTGCTTCGCAGGACGTCAGGAGCACGGTGCGCTGCGCTTTTCCCCCCTGTCAGAATTTCAAAGTGCAGATGGCTCAAGAAGGGGTAATCGGCGATCTCGTCTTGAAAGTGGCTGCTGTTCCCGACATCGATCAAGACGCTGCCCTTCGGATGACGGATAAGCAATCCCGAGGCAGTTAGTTCCCACGTATGAAGGCGAGTGAAACCTGCGGTCGCCGCCTGCCCCGGAGCGGTATCGTGGTCAAATTCGATCCAGCAGGCGCTTATCGCGGGAAGCCCCTCGAAGGACGGTTTAATAAATGCATGATCCGGCGCAGGTGGAAGTGGGCGATTGCGAAGCAACGTAACAACGAAGGCTATCGCCACGAGTGCGCCGAGCGCAACCAAGCCGACGCGAAACAGGGCCACAAGTCTCTTCACTGAATTCCTTCCTGTTCTAAATGCCGCTTGATCTCCCGGAGCGCACTCAGGAGGGGCTTTGAATTCCGTCTCGCTTTCGCCAGCACAAGAGCTCCTTCGAACTGAACGAGGATGAACTCGGCAATCTCGTCAGCGCGCTTTGCCTTCAGGCCAGCTCGCATGACACACTCCTGAATAACTGACTGCCATTGCTGAAATGCTTGCTCAACTGCATCGATCACTCTCGGCGCGTCCGGCGACTCAGATGCGACCGTCCCGACGGGACAGCCCGAGCGGTAATTTGACTTTTCCAATTCGGCGAGGACCATCAGAAAGACGTTCTGCACACCGTCAACAAAAGCTGGGCTGTTCGATAGTGCTGAGCGGATCGCGGCACAGGTATGATCTGCTGCCGCCCTTAAGGCAAGTGAAGCCACTTCTTCCTTGCCTCCGGGAAAATGGAAATAGAGAGACCCCTTGGGAGCACCGCTCTCAGCAACAATTTCGTTCATCCCTGTTGCTGCATAGCCCCTCTCTCTAAGGAGACGAGCAGTGGTTTCGAGGAACTTCTCGCGACTGGTAGATTTCTTCATCACCAAAGTACTATATAGACTGGTCTATTTATTGTCAACGATGCTCTTTTACGAATGCATTTCTCACGTCCGCAGGAAAGCAAGCAGACAGTCGGAGTTGGCAATCGTATGATCAAGCAACTCAGGGTCGTGAGGAAGGCAGCGTTGACACCGACTTAGCGAACGTTCTAGCCTAGTAGTGTTATTGGGGTTTCGCCCCAAAACCATCTCGAAATGATCCAGTCCTTGCCAACCCGCTCTTGTTGTTGCTGCTGTTTCAGCACGCTGCGGGTACGTGTCTTCGAGAACTGACGGTTCGTTTCATTCGTTTCTCATGACCCACCCGCCACACCATGGCCGGTGGGTTTTTGATTTTCCCGGCAAAAACTTGAAGTCCACCTTAGGAGGAAGCAAATGTCTCTCCGAATCAACGATCTGGCACCAGATTTTGAAGCAGAAACAACCCAGGGCCCTATTCGCTTTCATGAGTGGATCGGGGACGGATGGGCGGTTTTGTTTTCTCATCCCAAGGATTTCACGCCGGTTTGCACGACTGAACTTGGAGCGATGGCCGGCTTGGAGAAGCAATTCGCACAACGCGGAGCGAAGATCATCGGTCTGAGTGTGGATCCGGTGGCCAGCCATAGTAAGTGGGCAACAGACATCCAGGATGTCACTGGCCACACGGTCAACTATCCCCTGATTGGCGATCCGGAATTAAAGATTGCGAAGCTCTATGACATGCTTCCGGCTGACGCTGGTGATACGTGCGAGGGGCGCACCCCCGCGCTGAATGCGACGGCCCGCAGCGTTTTTGTGGTTGGACCGGACAAGCGCATCAAGCTGACGCTCACCTATCCAATGACGACCGGGAGGAACTTTGACGAGATTTTGCGCGTCCTCGACTCCATCCAGCTTACCGCGAAGCACAAGGTGGCCACCCCGGCGAATTGGCGGCAGGGGGAAGAAGTGATCATTACCGGTGCAGTATCCAACGAGGAAGCAGAGAAGATCTTCCCAGGCTATAAGACGGTGAAGCCTTATCTGCGGACCACGGCACAGCCCGTGTAGGGTGCCCGCGGAAGGCGGGCCAATTTTTTGGCGTAAGGATCCACGAACCTCCTCTTCGATTCCTCAAAAGTGCGCGATGAGCTTACCTTCGGAAGAACTTCAGATCGGGATTCAGATGGAGGATCGAATCGGCCAAACGCCCCTGCTGCGTTTGAAAAGCCCGGCGAGGGGCCTTGGCGGGATTTCGATTTTGGCCAAGGCCGAATGGCTGAATCCTGGCGGGAGTGTAAAGGACCGGGCGGCGTGGTCAATGGTATGTGCTGCCGAGTCAAAAGGCGCTCTCGGGAAGGGCAAGACTATTCTTGACGCGACCAGCGGCAACACCGGAATCGCTCTGGCCATGATCGGGGCTTCTCGCGGTATCCCGGTCCGCCTGGCCATGCCGTCGAATGTCTCTCCGGAGCGAAAGAATATTCTTCGCGCGTATGGTGCTCAGGTTGAATGGACGGCTCCCGATGAGAGTTCCGATGGCGCCATTCGCCGTGCGCGCGAACTCGCCGGAAATGAGCCGGAACGTTTCTGTTATCTCGATCAGTACTCCAATCCGGCCAATTGGCAGGCGCATTACAGGACCACTGGAGTCGAGATCTGGAAGCAAAGCGGGCGTGGCATCACCCACTTTGTTGCAGGACTGGGTACCAGCGGAACGTTCATGGGCACAACCCGCCGACTGAAGGAATTCAATCCTAAGGTGCAGGCGATCAGCATGCAGCCGGACTCTCCATTTCACGGCCTGGAGGGATTGAAATATATGGCTACATCGATCGTCCCCCCCATCTACGATTCCTCTCTCGCGGACCGTGCGATCGAGGTAGAGACAGAAGCAGCCCATGAGATGGTTCGTCGCCTGGCTCGCGAAGAGGGCCTTCTTGTCGGTATCTCGGCCGGCGCCGCCGTTGTGGCTGCATCGCAGATTGCGCGCGAGGAACATGAGGCCGGTCGCGCTGCGACGATCGTGACAGTGCTGCCGGACTCGGCAGACAAATACCTAAGCGAGCGCTTTTGGGAGATGAAGTGAGCGTCTTATACCTGACAAACTCCGCCTTCCAAGCTATCCGCGCTCATGGCGAGCGGACCTACCCATACGAATGCTGCGGCGCGCTACTCGGGATCAGAAGAGGTCCCAATTGGAAAGTGGCAGAATCAGTGCAAGCAGGAAACATTCGAACAGATTCCGCGCACAATCGCTATCAGATTTCTCCTCTAGAGCTCGTCAAGATTGAACGAGCGGCTCGCGAGCGCGGACTGGAGATCGCCGGCTTCTATCATTCGCATCCAGATCACCCGGCCCAGTGGTCCAAAACAGACTTCGAAGAAGCCCATTGGATCGGATGCTCGTATGTGATCACGTCAGTACAGAAGGGGAAGGCTACACAGACCAACTCGTTTTCTCTTATCGGTTCCAGCGAAGAGACTAAGAGCTTCGAAGTCGAAGCCATCGAAGTCGTCGATCAGTGAATCGGGACAAGGGAAAGCTGCATTTGCAAAGGGGAAACCAAAACTCATGAAAGTATTCATTCCCACACCACTCCGACCGTTCGCGGGCGGCCAGGACTCGGTGGAAGTCAATGCGACCACGGTAGGTTCCGCGCTGGAGGAGCTCACATCGACGCATGCCGATCTGCGCAAGCATCTTTTCACACCTGAAGGAAAGGTGCGCGCATTCGTCAACGTTTATTTGAATGACGAGGATCTTCGCTATCTACCGGACAAGGAAAACACGAAGGTGAGTGACAAAGACACTCTCACGATTATTCCTTCGATAGCGGGCGGGGTTGGGAACACGGTGACCGGTTGCAGACCCATTCGGTTTAAGTCCGGGAGAAATTGAAATGACTGCGGATCACATAAGTCTCCCTGAACTGACGCCGAATGAATTGGCGCGCTATTCCCGCCACTTGATTCTTCCTGAAGTAGGCGAAGAGGGGCAGCGCCGACTGAAAGCGGCCCGTGTGCTGTGCGTAGGCACCGGTGGATTGGGCGCGCCGCTGGCGTTCTATTTGGCGGCAGCGGGCATCGGCACTCTCGGCCTGGTGGACTTCGATGTCGTGGATGAGAGCAACCTTCAACGCCAGATCATACACTCGACTGCGGATGTGGGTCGCAAGAAGATTGATTCCGCCGCGGACAAGCTATTGGCGCTCAATCCGACGCTTAACCTCATCAAGCACGAGACAATGTTGTCCAGCGCCAATGCGCTGGAGATCCTGCGGGACTATGACGTGGTAGCCGATGGCACGGATAACTTCCCCGCGCGCTATCTGGTAAACGACGCCTGTGTTCTTCTTGGCAAGCCCAACGCTTACGGCTCCATTTTTCGCTTCGAGGGGCAAGCCAGCGTCTTCGCCACCGAAGATGGACCGTGCTATCGCTGCCTGTATCCTGAGCCGCCTCCGCCAGGATTAGTACCGAGTTGTGCCGAAGGCGGTGTTTTGGGCATTCTTCCTGGGTTGGTCGGCGTCATCCAGGCAACGGAGGTAATTAAGCTCATTCTGGGCAAGGGTGAACCTTTAATCGGGAGGTTGTTGTTAGTCGATTCCCTTGTGATGCGTTTCCGCGAGTTAAAGCTCCGCAAGAATCCAGACTGTCCGGTATGCGGCAACAATCGAACTATTACGGAACTGATCGATTATCAGCAGTTCTGTGGAATCGCACCTGAGCCCACAAATACGCCGGAAGAAAGGAACGGCATCCCGCAGTTGACAGTCAAGGAGTTGAAGCGACGCAAGGATCTGGGCGAGGATGTCTACATCATCGATGTACGGGAGCCGTGGGAATATGCAATCGCCAATCTCGGTGGCAAGCTAATTCCGCAGAACGAGGTGCCGCAACGAATCGGCGAGATCGACCGAGACCGTGAGATCATCGTTCAATGCAAGAGCGGTGGACGTAGTCAAAACATCGCAGAATTCCTGAAGCAGTCAGGATACCCGCGGGTAGTCAATCTAGCGGGCGGCATTATTGCGTGGGCAGATGAGGTGGATCCAACAGTGAAGAAGTACTAGGACGAAGCTACCGCCTTATAGTCGGCTTAGTCGCGCGTCACGCGATGGTGGTGCGGCCATGGCGCAGGTTGTGCAAGGCGGTGACCAGCGCCTCGATATCCTCGAACGTGTTATACAGGGCGAGCGAGGCACGGACGGTGCTCTCGAGTCCGAAGCGGCGGAGGATCGGCTGGGCGCAGTGATGTCCGGAGCGGACAGCGATTCCATTGCGGTTTAGATAATCGCCGATTTCTTCCGTCCGGAAGCCGTCCATTACAAAGGAAACAACGCCGGCTTTTTCTTTTGCGGTGCCGATGATTCGCAGGCCCTGAACTCCCTGCAAAGCCTGAGTTGCGTACGCAAGCAGGCCATGCTCGTGCCGGCTGACGTTTTCCATTCCCACGCGATCAAGGTAATCGATCGCCGCACCAAGTCCAACTGCGTCTGCAATGTTGCCCGTGCCCGCCTCAAAACGCTGCGGTGCTGGTTGATAGACGGTTTTCTCGAAGGTTACGTCCTGAATCATGTTGCCGCCCCCTTGCCATGGGGGCATGTATTCCAGGATTTCAGGCTTCGCATAGACCACACCGATGCCAGTCGGCGCGAAAACCTTGTGACCGGAGAAGACGAAGAAGTCACAGTCGAGCGACTGCACGTCCACTCGCATGTGAGAGACGGACTGGGCTCCATCGAGGAGGACTTTAGCACCGTGACGATGAGCCGCCTCAATGATCGCGTTTGCCGGAGTCACGACACCAAGCGCATTTGAAACCTGAGGAAATGCAACGAGGCGCGTCTTGGGGCCGAGAAGTTTCTCATACTCGTCGAGTAGGATCTGACCAGTCGAATCTACTGGTGCGACGCGAAGACGTGCACCTTTCTCGGACGCGAGCATCTGCCATGGAACGATGTTGGCGTGGTGCTCAAGCCAGGTGATAACGATCTCGTCGTCCTTTTGCACATTCTGCCGGCCCCAGCTTTGAGCGATGAGGTTGATTCCTTCGGTGGCTCCACGCACAAAGACAATTTCGCGCGACGAGGACGCGTTCAGAAACCGGCGCACCTTCTCGCGCGCGGACTCGTAGGCATCCGTTGCTCTGGCCGCCAATTCATGCGCCGCCCGATGCACATTCGAGTTTTCGTGTTCGTAGAAATACTGAAGACGGTCGATAACGCTCTGCGGCTTTTGCGTAGTGGCAGCGTTATCGAGCCAGACAAGAGGGCGGCCGTTCACTCGTTCCCGAAGAATCGGGAAATCCCGTTTGAGGGCGGCCGCGTCAAACGGAAAGGAAGAGAGGTTCCGCTCATCAACCACATGCGGCTCGATCCCCGGAAGATCGCGCACGGGCTCTGAATTGGGCACTATGATGGAGCGGGAGCCCTGCAGAAATCCAAACGGCGCAGCCGGCGATGAATGAGATTCAGTTTGAGGCTCCGGGCGATTCGTCAACGCGCTCGATGACTTCGCATCAGGCGGTGGTTCGATATTCTGGAGGCCGGCGGGAACGGGTCCTGGGACGGAAGGCGACGTGGAGAATAATGGCCGGGCTTCCTCTAAAAAGGAGAATGCGGGAAACGCAGATGAGTCCACCGCACCGAAGGCGCCGGGCACAGTTGGCGCAGGAGGCTGCAAATTGTCGCCGGCGTAAGGCAACAACGAGTCATCCAGCGGGAAGGCGAACTCGATTGGCGCCGGTTCGGGATTCAGGAAGTCGGAGATCGGCTTTGCTGCCGGGTAAATGTCCGGTGACTGAACAGACAGCGACGGCAAAATGGGCCGCGCGTCTTGCGAAGATGATGGTCCTGCCGGCCCACCTGATGGGGCTGCCGATCCCAGGACGCCCGGGATGACCGGAGGTGATGCCTGGTACTGAGCCATTACGGGCGAACCTGCCGCGGGCCCGGCGTTGTGCGGGAAGCCGGGCAGATGCGGATCACCGGGCAGTGAGATTTCATTCGGAATGGCCGGCGCCGTTGCAGGCAATGAGGAGTGTGCGGAGGTCTCCAGCGCAGAGTCTGCGCCTGAGTGTGGCGCTGAATCCGCGTTCGGAGCGCCGCGAAAGATCTCGTTCGCCATGCGCGCAAGAACAAACGGATCAATTGCGCCACCCGGCACAAATCCAGCGCCCTGTGGCGGGCTCGGCCGCGACTCTATCGGCACTCGTCCTGGGTCGGCCCGGTTCCAATCACTTGTACTCATAGTACTGTCCAACCTCGACATCATCGAGCACCGCAATGGCATCGTCGGCGAGCACGGACGCTGAGCAGTAGAGGGAGATCAGGTAAGACGCCAGTCCATTGTCGCTAATTCCTTTGAAGCGGACCGAAAGGCCCGGGCTCTGCTCTCCGGTAAGGCCAGGCTGAAAAAGTCCGATCACGCCTTGCTTGCGTTCTCCCACGCGAATCAGCAGGATCTGCGATTTGGGGACATCACCGGCAATGTGCACTTTATCAGTGGGAATCAGCGGAATCCCCCGCCAAGTGAGGAAGGGGCTGCCGAATAATGTCACCGTGGGAGGCGGGACACCGCGCCGGGTACATTCGCGACCGAATGCCGCAATTGCAAGGGGGTTGGCGATGAAAAACGACGGCTCCTTCCAGACTTTTGTTAGAAGGTCGTCCAGGTCGTCTGGTGTCGGAGCCCCCTTCCGTGTGGAAATCCGTTGCGAATCCGGCACGTTATTCAGCAGCCCGTAATCGGCATTGTTGAGCAGTTCGTTTTCCTGGCGCTCCTTCACAGCCTCAATGGTGACGCGAAGTTGCTCCCTGACCTGGTCATAAGGTTTGTTGAATAGATCGGCAACGCGGGTATCAATATTCACAATTGCATTGATGCTGCTCAGAACGTACTCGCGCGGAGTTTCCTCATATTCGGCAAAGGTGCCCGGAATGACGGACTCTTCGGTATGACTGCACACAACATCAATCGGCTTATCTTCGACAACTCGGTTGCGGCGGAAAATTCCGGCTTCCAGCGGCTTCCAATCAAGCAGCCTGACGATCCACCGCGGCGTGGCGGCTTGGTAAATCGGAGCGGTTTTGGTGACGTTGGCTAGCTGAATGGCTCCGCGTTCGCCAAGCGAAGCGCGCGTCGTTGTCTCAGGCACTGTTAGCTCCTTTATCCAGCACTTCTGAAAGTTTGGGGAAATTGTACATGACGCGTGTGAATGATAGAGTCCGCCTCTGTCGCGCTCGATGAAGGCCGCAGGGCACCACTAGAGGTTAGCCCCGGCTCACTCGCCAGGACTCCCCAAGAAGATCCATCGATCAGTATTTGCGAATGCTGTGATCCACCCGGTCAGACCATGCGTGGATCCCGCCACGGAGATTGCTGACCTTTTTGAAACCGTACTTCTGCAGGAGCTCCACTGCTTTCACACCGCGCGGTCCCATCTTGCAGACCGCCACAATCTCCTGGTCTGAGTTCAACTCATGCAAGCGTCTAGACAACTGAGGCAGCGGTATGAGGTGTCCGCCGATATTGGATTTCTCGTACTCGTAAGGATCGCGCACATCGAGGAGAAAGAGGTTATCGCCGTGATCGAGGCGGCTTTTCAGGTCTTCGGCTTGGATCTCTGGGACACTCACGTTGGGTTCTCTCCTTTTAGCCCGCAAAATACAAAACCCACCTGCCAGCACATCCTCTGGCGGTGGGTCTCTTGAACGATTCGAAATTAGGTCAGCCTATTGGCTTCGTAATCCCCTCACGCTCACGCCAGAAGACACGTGTCCGCAACACATACAAGCGGGACAACAGACCGTGATCATCTGGGAGCCGAAGTTCATAGCACTGAGAATAACACATCCTCGCAGAGCAGAATCACTCAATATGATTGCCGGGATCCTTGCCCAGACGCAAAGAATTTGCGATTTCGGGCATTTTCTCCAGATTGTAGTGCCAGGAGACCCCATCCCACGTGAAAAGCCCTGCACAACCCCAGGGTGGTTCAAAGGGGTACCTCGAGTTGCCCCGCCGTTCCCTCCCGACCCAGACCGATTCGCGACGCTTCCAACTGATTCCAAAGACTGCCAAGTGCGGCTTCGCAGACCAAGCGTTAGTTACCGTGGTCAGTTGATGAGTGTTCCTGTCTTCCAACGGGCGGACGGCTTTCCTTGAGGAGACCTTCAATCTCCCGAGAGAACTCAGCCTGCAAACTGATGTTGAAGCTGCCGCTTGCGGGTGCTGCAAATCCAGAATGGATTTTACGAATGCGGCCGTCTCTCCCAATGAAGAATGTGGCCGGCCATGTGTTGAGGTTGACCACCTGAGGCAGCCTCTGATGCAGATCGTCGGGCGTGCCGGCGATCAGAAACGGATACGGGATACCGTATTTCTTGATGAAAGCCCTGGCTCTGCGCAGATCCTGCAGTTGTTCGGGCTCTTCGAAATCCAGGGCCACGATCTCCAACCCCTTGCCGTGGTACTTGTTGTAAAGCTGCACCTGATAGGGCGCCTCGTCATGGCAGTTGGGGCACCAACTTCCAGTGATCACCGCGAGATAAGGCTTACCTCGGAATTCCGGATCATCGCTTGACACCACTCTGCCATCCACATCTGGGAACCGAAATGCGAACGGCTCGCCAGGATCGCGAGCGGTCGTGTTCTTGTAGAAATCCAAGGGTTCCGGGAGACCCTTCGCACGCGCCGTCTTCGGTCGCCAGGCGATCATCGGGCCGGCCGGTGCGAAGCCGCCGTGCAGCTCGACGCGTAAGGACCCATCGCTTTGGAGTGCCACTTCGGCGGCAAGGGGCCGTGTGCCATCGAAGTGGCTTAGCTCAAACTTGCCGTCGGTGTATCGCCCAACTAGAGCGCCGGTATCCCCATCGATGCGAAGGATTGACGCGGAGACATCGACTCCCCGCTGGTCCACAACCAGGCGCCATGCTTTCTCGCCTTTTGGGCTTTCATGCTCAATCTCCCAAGTTCCCCCAATGAAAGGCACCTTGCCGGCCGCGATGACCGGGGTGTCCACATGGCGTACAGCGGCGAGAGCATAGGTATTGATCCCGTGGCCGGGCCGAAGCGTCCATCAATAGTACCGACGAGCTTTTCCCCTGAATGCGTTGCAACAATGTGAACAGGAAACTGATCGAACTTGAGAACCAGTTCACCATGTTCCAGCGTCGCTGAAGTTGTGGTCTGCTTGAGTAACCCGTTATAGAGAATTCCTGTTAAGTCGGGCCCATTCTGAGCAACATCAAGGCGAAATCTGATCTCGGTCTGATTGATCGTGAATGTCGCGTCCCATCTCCCATCAAAGTCCTTCGCAGTCGATTGACTGGATAGTTGTGCAACACCGAGCGCTGCGGTAGTCAAGGCTAAGTAGAAGTGCAGGCGTCTCATTGTTTCTCCTGTAGTCACTGGGCCGATCATGACATGATGTGACCGATATTCACTTGACACCGTGCGGCTGTAGTGCCCGGCATTTTCCGACACTCTTGTGAGGCTTAAGCATCTCAAGGGCAAGTTGTAGAACGACAAAGGGAGGCCACCGGCGCATTCAGGTCCGAAGCGCCGGTGGCCTTCCCCGACTCCACAAGCTAGAAGAGCAACTTGAGAGCAACCTGATTTTGCCGCGGATTGCCATTTACCGAGGAGATGGTACCTAATGTGGTGGGAGATTGCACGTCCAATGCCGGCGCACCGTAATGCGGCGTATTGGTGATGTTGAACGACTCGAGGCGCAATTGGGCCCGAAGGCGCTCAGTGAAGCCGAAGGTCTTGTGTACCGCGAAATCCAGGTTGAATAAGCCTGGAGAGGTGATGATGTTCCGAGGCGCATTTCCGTAAGTTCCGGACGGTTGCACCTCCACAGCGCAAGGATTGAACCATTGTGCAGCACTGTGAGTCTTACCTCCTAGCGCTGCGCAATTCGCATTTCCGCTAACCGTACCTGCCTGGTACACCTTCCCAACAAGATTTGGCCTATCAGCGGTGCCACCACTGTTCGATGGGTTCTTTGATTCCGTCAGGTTGAGCGGCGTTCCTGAACTGAGTGTGAGGATGGGACTAACGGCCCAACCTCCCAAGGCGCCGTCAAGCCAGCGATTCCACTCGCTGCCGAACTGACTCCCTCGGCCGAAAGGCAGGTTGTAGACTCCGCTTCCCACAAAGTGGTGGCGCATGTCAGTCGATGTAACGGCGCGCTCAGCTTCAATATTGTCAGGATTTTGGAACTGCTGCGTGTCGCCAATGCCAATGTTCTTCGAGTAAGCGTAAGCCGCTAGAAACGTCATCCCTTTCGAATACCGCTTCTCGGCTTTTACTTGCAGTCCGTTGTAGTGACTCCATCCCTCTTTCCAGACGCGACTCACGGTCCCCAGATAGATTGTGGGCGAGCCGGCTACCCCTGGTATCGTCGTCGATTTATAGCGTCGGTTCGCGTTGATGCCGCCTGCGGGAAGAGTTGCGGTCGGCGTCGCAGGCGCGGGGTTGCCGTCCACCTGCCACCAGTTGTGATCAAACTTGTTCGCAAAATAGCCGGCCTCGGCAACGATACCGAAGGGCAAAGCGTGCTGTACATTGACGTTCCATTGCTGATCGATCGGAATGGCGGAGTGCCGGTCGAACGACACAAGTGTGACATTCTTCTTGCCATTGGCGTTGGTTAGCGACAGTGCATCCGAGGCAAAGCCTTGCTGAAGATACTGACTCGGCTTTAGGGGACTTGGACTTGTAATCAGACGAAGCTTGTTGACGGGAGGATTGTTCTCCATCGACTGCATGCCCCCGACGGTTATGGCGTTTGCATAGAAGATTCCGTAGCCGCCCCGAATCACCGTTTTGCTGCCCTCCGGGCTGTAGGCAAACCCGAATCGCGGCGCGATGCTGGTGTAGCTCACATTTTGTAAGGCGCGATCCGCACGGCTGTTGCCGAATTCATTAGCGTAGACAAGCCGCGGGTTGCTCGGGTCTGTGTCTTCGTCAAAGTTGGCAATCTTGTTGTATTTGTCGACCGCTGGTGGGCTGAGTTCGTACCGGATACCCAGGTTGAGGGTGAGCGAACGGGTAGCCTTCCAGTCGTCCTGCGTATAGAAATGGCTGTAAGGAGAACGGAAGTTCAAGATCGAAGGACTCGAGAGCTGCTCTTTCGACACTGCGCCTAACAGGAAGTCCGCGAAACGTTGGTCATTGGTCGGAGTTGCAGTCGGTGTTTTCGCAGTGTATTGCCCATTGAAGGAAAAGATGCCGCTCGTGAGTTGTGAGCTATTGAAGTTGGTCTGGAGCCAATACTCTTGCCAGCCGAACTTCAAAGTGTGCGCACCCTTTATCCAGGTCAAGCTGGCGAGCGCCTCCCGGTCTTGACTGTCATCCGCGTTCGGTACGTTGCTCACGCCGATGGTCGCGAAATTCGCCACCAGGATCTCAGAAAAGCCAGGAGCAGAAGTCGCGACTCCTGGAATGCCGATCCCTGTCAGCGATTGCTTTGGGAAAGCCTCCGTCCAATGAATTCGATTCCAGCCCACCCGAGCCGAAGCGACCAGATGCGACGAAATCGCATCGTCGAAACCTACCACGAATCCCTGACTATCGTCCGACTGTGCGCCGCTGCCGGCATAGTACTGCCCGTTCAGTGGCGGTAGAGAACTCGATAGCGCATTGCGCACCTGCTGGGAGCTGTAGCGAGCGAACAGGCTGCGGCCAGCGCTCAGAGCCTGATCGAATCGGACATCCCAGCGGTAATTGTTTTGGTTCCCGGTCTGGTTGAAGAAGTAGTTCTTCGATGCAAGCGCGCCAGTGCCGGCAAAGTTGGGGGCCGGAAAGTATGGGAGCAGGGCTTTCGCAATAGGATCAATACTCGAGCTGATCTGGTTTCCGGCGAACTGTGTCCTTGAGGTTCCGTTGTAGGTGGACGGATCATAAATTGGTGTTGTGAATTGTCCGCTTTTCTGCGCATCGGTGGGTACCAAGCTGTAGACGGTGCTCTGCGTACGCAGTCGAAAGAACTCTACATCTCCGAACAGGAAGGAATGATCCCTTCGGACCGGACCGCCCAGGGTTCCCCCGAAATCGTTGTACTTGAACGGAAGTTTGGTGGCGGAAAAGTCAGGGAGGGCGTCTGCATAGTCGTTGCGCAGAAACTCGAAGGCGCTGCCATGAATGTCATTCGTTCCGGACTTGGTGTCCACGCTCACAACACCGGAAGCGGAACGGCCGAATTCGGAAGAGTAACTGGTGGTCAAGACCTTGAATTCGCTGATTGCGTCGATGGACGGTTTGATGATCTCTTTCTGGCCTGAATGGGCTGTCAGGATCTCCTGATTGTTGTTATCGATGCCATCCAGAAGAAATGCGGCTTGCGTGCCCGCCAAACCGCCGATGCCTATTCCGCCGCCGTTTCCGGTGCTCGATGGCACCGCGGGCGTGGTGCCAGGCGAAAGGGCCGCGAGCTGCAAATAGTCCCTCCCAGCCGTTCCGCCATTCAGCGGAAGTTCCTCGATGTCCTGATTTGTTATTACCGTGCCCACAGAGGAGTCTGATTTCTGCAACAGCTCCTCTGTGCTGGCCTGCACCTGCACTGTATCGACAACCTTACCCACTTCCAGCACGGCATTTATCTGGTGAACCGCTCCGATGTCGAGAACAACACCAGCCTCATTGAACTGCTTGAATCCGTCCCGTTGGATGTCGACTGTGTACTCTCCAATCTTCAGCGGAGGCGTCCGGTATTGCCCGGTCTTGTTCGTTTCAGTCTCAGTTGTTACTCCTGTTCCGCGATTGGTGACGACGACCTTAGCCCCCTCAATGAGACTCCCTGATGCGTCCGTCACAGTGCCGGTGAGAATTGCGTCTGTCGCCACCTGGGACTGCACCGGTATTGAAAGTCCAACAACTATCATCAAGAAAAGCAATTTCTTAGACACTTCGACCTCCTGAGCACGGGCCAGCCGTCTCAATGCGAATCTTTGGCTTGAATTGATTCCCGAGAGGGGGATCAGGACAACGCTTCGGCCTGCATCTCCGGGAGTGTCTTGCTGAGGGCAGGACAACAACAACCCGGCAAGCAACAGCGTGCCAGTGGGCCGAGAAGTGATCGTAGGTTGATCATAACGGTGCTCAGGAAAGCTGTGATCCTCGAAGGAGTCATCGCTTCGAAGATGCGGTTGCAAAGTTGCCCGATCCGATGCGGGATCGGGGCTGCGGAGTGAGCACATCTTCAATCGAGTTGGGACATGGCTTGACTGTGCAGGTCGATTCGTTGATCGGCGTGGTATTCGTGTAATTGCGGGAGAAGTTCGCGTCAGTTGGGACGGTATAGAAAATCACACTCTGACCCAGCGCGTATTCATCGGTCGTTGGGATGACGCGCGCAGGATCTGCGCTAAGCCAGTGGGTGATGTAATTCTTCGTGTTAATGGCACGATACGCGGCAACATCACTGAAGCGGATATCCGTTCCCGTCATGTCCTCCCCTTCCCGCTCCATCCCGTGATCTTGTTCGGCATGGTCGTAAAGCGGATGTGAGGTTCCCACCAGCACCAGCTTGATGTCCGGCGATCTTTTAAGCAGGTCGGCGGCTTCTTGCAGGCACGCCAACGCCGAGTCCTCCACCCGGGCCGGACGCTTCGCATCCCGGCTGAAACTAATCGCGCAAACCTTTGTCACACCGGGTGCGAGCGGCAATCTCTGCCCAGACACGGTCGGAACAATGCACAGGGCGATCGATGCGATTGAGAAGTAGATGGGACTTGAAACCTTCATATGCTTCCTCCGCTCCCTTAAGGGCATGCCGCTGGATGTCGAATTCAGTTCTTGTCATTTGCTGGAGGGTTTGGCGGCAATCCCGGGATGTCGTTACCTCCAGGAATGAGTCCTTCCTGGCATGCTTCTTCCCAGTTTTCGTATTTCGCCTGAGACTCCGCGGTTTGAGGACCGGTCGGAACTCCTCCGTCTCCGCCAAAGAATCCCCGATGTTCACTGAACCCGAAAGTCCACGGACGGGTATAGACCGATGGGTCATCGAAGACAGCTTCATATTGAAAATGATTGGCGTCGGTGAATTTGAACCGCTCCGTGTAATTAACACGGTCACTTGAGAAGTCTCCAGCACGGCTGAGACGCCCTTTGGCGTTGTTGTTCGTGGTGTCTACCACTAAGGTCGTCCCCTCCCAATGCCCGCGCGAATCGCCGAACCAGAGCTTGAGGTCGTCACCAATGTGGGGGCGATTATCCAGATAGATGATGCGATATTGCTCCGCGCCTTCGAAGAGCATCACGACATATCCTGGGAACTGCTCAATCTGGACGTCATGCCAGGTAAATTGCCGTACGGGTCCTAGAGGCCAGCAACGCTGTTGCGGATCAATATCTCCGTAGCGCGCCGGAGTGTAGTAGTGCGCGAAGAGATCCTGTTGGTGTGCCAAGGCCTCAGGTTTATAAGGAATGTCATGGTTTGGCGTATCGATGATCCGACTCGGCGCGTTCCGCGAACGCCGGCGCCTGACCGCCGGCTGACTGG
Organism: Acidobacteria bacterium AB60; assembly: GCA_008682415.1. Classification (GTDB taxonomy): domain Bacteria; phylum Acidobacteriota; class Terriglobia; order Terriglobales; family Acidobacteriaceae; genus Telmatobacter. Next base: position 452,698 of record VANK01000005.1, read on the forward strand.
TACTGTTCTGAACCGGAGATGACTGCTCCAGGGTCGCATTGACGATCGAAGGCGGATTGCCGTCGCCGCGCTGGCCTGGCGTGCGGCCCTTGGCATCGGGGTCAGGTGGACCACCAGCGTTCGCCGTTCCGGGTGCGGGCCGCGGGCCGGGCGGAGGCACGCAATTGACATCACCATTCGTCGGATTTGTGAGGCACCCCATGCCGTAGTAATCAGTAGTCCAAACGCCCTGGATATCAGGTTGCCCATCGCTCAATCGCTTTGGCTCCCAAGAGGAGGAAGCAGTTTGAGCGGTCTGACCGGTCGTACCCTGTGCGCGCGCGAGCATCCCACCCGCCAAAAGGCCAAGGATCAGTACCCTGGTGCCAAATTGAATCCAACGATCTACCACTGTTCTTTCTCCTCCTCCGGGTGACTCGGTCATGGGTAGTACTTATCCAAATCGAACGCGTAGCACACGTAATCCAAGAGTTGGAAGTTCTTCTCTTTGTGCCTGTATAGAAGCAGGTCGATGTGCCACGGCTTTTGAAAGACTTTGGGATCTTCGATCTCGACGCGATAATCCAGGTGATCAGCGTCAAGTAAGCTATAGCGCTCGATGACGTGCAAGGCGTCACTGTGATAATCGCCCGCATGATCAAACCATGTTGAATCGTTGAAGTCCACCGAGTCGACGACCAGCGTGTCGCCTTCCCACTTGGCACGCGAGTCGCCCAGCCACCAGTTGATGTGGCCCTGCGGATGATCGGTTCCGTTGGTGTATAGGAATCGATGCGCTTCAGCGTATTCATAGAGAACCGTTAGCTTGTCGCCGTTCGGCTTCTGAAAAATCTGAAATGGAAGGTTTCGCGCGTACGTGATACGTGGAACGCCAGGCAGATTGCACTTGGCGGTCTCGGGATCGTCGCTCGCCCGCTTTGCGTAGTTCTCCTCACGCTGCTTCAGCGCCGAGGGCAGATACGGAATCTCATGTTCTTCAACGACGCTCTGCGCAGCTGGAGCATTCCGATCTGCGAGATGATCCTGCAGGTTGACATCTGCACCGCCTATGCTCTGCCAAATGCCGTTGAAGTCTGGCCTGCCATCTGTGAGGCGAGGAATCGACGACGGCGCCTGCGAATGCGCTGTCGCACCGTAGCAGCAGAGCCCGACGAGCAGAATAAGTATCTTAGGCTTCTTCATCTGGTCTAGGCCTTCCCCTCAATTCTGCTCAGCGCCAGGATCGCCAGGCGCACCCGTTCCGACAGAACCGGTAAAGAGACTGCGGCCGTCTGGCAACTTCACAGAAGTCCCGTTGATGATCTTCTTGCCATTCTTGGCCAGGTAGCCGTTGACGGTTAACTCGATTCCGAGCGGAAAATCAGTCTCGCGCAGGCCGCGTCGCAGAAGCGCATTTGGGCTTCCGAACTCAACCGCCCAACTGGTGACCGATTTATCCGCGTTGACAACGTCCACATAGATCCATCCGTGAGGATTGACCCACGACAGTTTAGTCAATTTTCCGCGCAGCGTGACTGGTTTGCTCGCGTCGTATTCCGCCGCGAAAGAGTGGTGAGCAAACACGGGCGTGGCTCCAGCAGCTAGTCCCCCGGCGAGAATGGTTGCAAGCACAAGCTTCTTCATCAAGACGGTCCTCCAGGTTATGAAATTGCGAGTTAGCAACTTATTGCATTTGCGTCGGCATTCTGCCGAGGACTACACATATCCAATCGCGCGGCCTGCAATGCCAATGCTCAACCAGAGAATCAGAGAGATGGTGGCGGCCGCTTTCCACCGAAATGGCAGACTCTCCCTTGCTTGTCTATTCCGCGCAGCCGCGATCTGAAGCACAAAGTGGAAGAACAGCGCGATCACAAAGAGAATCATCTTGAAACGGAACGCCGGGTTGAAGTAATAACGCACCGGCCCGTTTGCCACCATCAGAAACCCTGTGAGCAGCATGACCCCAATACTCGAAACGGCGAGTGGCAATAGCTCTTTAGCCACTTTCGAGGCCGATTGACCCCGGAGTCCGAATCCGAGAAAGCGCAAATCAACCAAAAGCACTGCCCCTCCGAAGACAGCTAATGCGAGCAGATGTCCGATCTCAACGATCGCGAATGCCCAAGTGGAGTCACGCATCGCAATTCCAAGCGCTGAATGCGCGAGCCAATGGCAGAGATTGAGTAACGACATCCGTGTTGTACCCCCAACGAAACTGAACCGCTGCTCCAACTAAGGCTTTTCGAGGTAGGCGATCATACGCCCCGAGATGATGATTCCCGCCCACAGAACCAGGGAGAAGACCGCCGCCATCCGGGCACGGAAGGGAGTGGTCTTCGCTAAGTCCCACTCCTCGACCTTACGGAAGATAGATGTGTGGAAGATCAGCGGGTTGAGCGCAACGAGCGCAAGCAAGACAAGCTTGATGCGGAACGCCGGGTTGTAGTAATTGGTTGCTGCTTCAGAAATCGAGAGAAGCAGACCAGTAATGAACATCACTGCGAAGCCTGCCCACGTCCAGGGCAGTACCTGTCGGGCCACTCCCGAGACCGGCTCGGTCTTCATCAGAACTCCCAGTAACCGCAAATCGAACACGGTAATGGTCCCAACAAGAACAGTTATGCTCAGAACGTGCGTGGATTCAATGATCGGAAAGACCCATACTGACTCACGGATCGAGGTCGATAGGTGCGTGTTGTACAGCCATTGGCAAAAGTGCAAGAAACTAGGCATGGGTAGCATCCGGTGAACCAGGGAACTGCGCATCCATCTCAACTTGGCGAATCAAGGCGGCGTTTCCAGATTCCCGCCTTAAAGGTGGTAGAAGTGATCGGCGCCGTATACCAGCCCCAGGGTGATCACAGCAATTGCTATTTCTCCGAGTGCGCCTACTATGAATGGCCGAGCCCCCTGCTTGCCCAGTTCCTTCAGGTTTGTGCGCAATCCGACACCTGCAAACGTCAAGAGGAAGGCCCACCGCGAGAGATTCCCGAGAGCCAAAAGCTGTGGCTTACTGAAAAAGCCGACAGTCGCTAATAGCGATATCAGGAGAAACCCAAGAATGAATTTGGGGAACTTGCGCCACAGAAATGCGCCTTTGTTAGTGACAGCAGACGCTTCGCCCTTCGATGCCCAGTAGATGGCGTAGGCGAGAACGATGAAGCCGATTGTGGCGTTGCGGCAGGTCTTGGCAAGCACGGCAATCTTGCCTGCTGCATCAGAATAGAGAGCTCCCGCGGCGGTGGCTTCTGCAGTATTGTCCACAGCCAGGCCAGCCCACATGCCGTAGGCACGATCGCTCAGATGCAGTGAGTGTCCGATCACAGGAAATAGAAAGAGCGAGATTGCCCCCAACGCCAAAATTGCCGCGATGGCATAGGAAGAGTCCTCTTCGTCCGCGTCGATTGCCCCTTGGGCCGCGATGATAGCCGATACTCCGCAGATCGATGATCCGATCGCCAATAGGCTTATAAGCTTTGGTCGGAGTTTGAAGGCCTTGCCTAGGTAGGTCATGAAGCTGAGAGCGAGTACAAGTTCAATCCCGATTAAGACCAGCGAGAGTCCCCCTAGCCGGCCGATGTCGCCCAACAGAAATCGTGAGCCCAGCAAAACAATGCCGGCTTTGAGCCAGAACTCGTATGTAGCCACACCCGCGCGAAAGATTGCGGGAACCCCAACTGTGTTGGAGATTGCGAGCCCAATCAAAATGGCCCACAGGACATATTCAATGTTGGGGAGCACCTGATGGTGCGCCTTTCCGTAGGCGGAAATCGAGTGCTCAATGAACTTGCCTGCATAACCGACAACAGCAAGCAGAGCGATGCCTGGAAGTAAGCTGAGAAGCCGAATTGTCAATGCTTTCGGCTGAGCGGCCGAGCCTCCCGCGGCTAAGTTTGATGCGATGGAACTTGCCATAACGATGATCTCCGGTGAGAAAAGTTCAGTTACCAGGGAATGACTTGCACGAGATTCAGCCGAACCAGCACCGCCACAAGCAGGGCCAACAGCACCGCGAGGATGTCCACCGAAATTCGGTTTGATTTCAACTCTTTCGCCATCTTGTTCCCTCTCTGTGTCGTGGTTGTTCCATGAGCGCACTCACGGCAATACTGGAGACGAGGCTTTCCTCATCGCTCCTGATTGTCCGAAGTCCAGGTTCGGTCGCGTCTAACTCCAGCAATCGCGGACTTTCAATTGGAGGTCACTTCAACAACTCGGCAATTGTTGCAATTCCCGCATTCGCGCAGGCTTCGTCTTTCTCTCCTCCAGGCGCTCCGCTGACACCGATGGCGCCGATGACCTCATCGCCCGCTCGAATTGGCACCCCTCCTGGAGCTCCAACCGTCCCTTCAATAACCGGGGGCGGCGTCGGCGCAGATGCCCATGCCTTAGCGGTTTCAGCCGAGTTGCGCTTGAACGTGAGTGCCGTATAAGCCTTACGCTTGCTGTGCTCCAGAGTGTGCGGTCCGGTTCCATCCCCGCGTACCTGAATTTTCACGAGCCCGCCTGCATCCAAGACCGTGAGACTGATCTTGAAGCCGTCTGCACGGCACTTGTTGATCGCACCTTGAGCAACGCTAATAGCCGCGTCTGTCGACAGTGCCTTTTGGGTCAGAAGCGCTTGCCCATAGCTCGGTACAACATAGACGACAAGTACCAACTGAACCCAAAGAGTGACTCGTCTTAATTTCCTCATAACGTCTCAGTTGGACCCCGACGATGTGGGATGAGCGTTCAATTCGGCAGCCCCTTGCGTCGCCGGGCTATTGGGCGGCACCGGAATCTTGACAGCTAGCTTCCCGCCACTCTTTTGGTATGTATCCGCGCCAATGGCGCCGAGTACTTTGAAGCCGTTGCTTTCGAGAAGGTCGGCTGCTACGCTTGCGCGAGCCGCATGATTGGAAACCGTGATGATCTCTCGGTCGCGAGGTATCTCCGCCAGATGATTCTTGAGTTCTTTGGCTTGTATGCTCAGATAGACCGGAAAGCCTCCAATGGTCGAAACCTCATCTGGCCTGCGCACATCGATAAGCAGTACGTGCTCTGGATGCGCAAGATATGCGTCAAATTCCTCATTTGTCAGTTGCTTAGCCTTGGTTGCGGGACCACGATGCTCCGCATTGTTGTCACCGGCTGGCCCCTTAGTGTCCTGTGCGAAGGCCACGGTTGAAAGCGCCGCAAAAATCAATAGCTTCTTCAGCATTTCTTCTCATCCTTTCTGATTCCGTCATAGAGCAAGCAGTGCGTTTGCCGGGCAAGGCTCGCCCGAGCGAGTTTTCTGCTCACGCGATGAGTCGGCAAACGACCCAGTGCTCTTGGTTTACTTTTGAGTGGATGGGGTGGCGCAATGTAGAAGAGGCCCGCGCCTGATGATGGGCTGCGGGCCTCTAAGCTGCAAATCTGTTAGGCAGACGTCGCTTCGAAGCTGTCAACAACGCACATCATTGGATACCATGCACTCGTCATGCAGTGAGCAGCGACAACAACCAATGTAAGTGCGATACGCCATGAGCAGAGCTTAGGGTGAATCGAGTTTTCTGTCAAGCGCCATCGAGCAGTCTTTTGCATTGAATTTCCATCTCGCATGCTCCGCTGTCTCGGCCACTCCCCTGGCCAGTGTCGAACACCTTCGCACTTCTTCTAGCTCACGGGGCAATCCACTTACTTCTGTATCATCTGGCTGTGAACACGATGATTCGCAGCCACCGAAATACTGTCAGAGCAGATTCACAAAACACCGTTCGCGGGGTAGGGTCGAGAATCGAACTCTCTTCTCTAGTGCGCACGTGGCTAAGCCGGCGGACTCGGTTGGGCTATTTGACGGCTCTCCTACTCTTTGTGTCCGCCAGCGTGCATGGAGCAACTGGGGGGAGCCTTTCTGGGATGGTTGTAGACCCGAGCGGCGCGGTGATTGTCGGTGCGAACCTGACGCTGTCTAACTCTACGCAGCAGAACCCATGGCACGCTTCCTCAGATAGACAGGGCTTCTACACATTTCCAAGTCTTCCTGTAGGTCGTTACAGTCTCACGATTGCTGCGATCGGCTTCACCACGCAAGAGAGACCCAATATCCAACTAGACATCGAATCCGCGATTCGTCTTGACCTCGTCCTTACGGTAGCTACCCATGTCGATGACGTACTCGTAAAGAGCGAGTTGATCGAGCGAGTAAACGCTACTACGACCTACCTTGGAGAGGCCATTACCAGCACCCAAGCAGTTGCACTTCCCTTGAACGGAAGAAGCTACACAGATCTGCTCGCAATGCAACCGGGAGTAGCGCCCATTTCAACTCTGGTGTCGAGCTCAGTCATCATGGCGGGCGTCACGGGCAGCCTCGATCCCTCCGGTGACCTCAACCCCGGGAATCTCTCGATCAATGGACAGCGTGAGTCTTCCAATGGGTTCTTCGTCAATGGAATCGACGTCCAGGAGCACATGAATGGCGGAACCTCCATCATCCTCAACCTGGACTCCATCGACGAATTCAGAGTCCTCACCGACAACTTCGATGCGGAATACGGCAACTACAACGGCGGGGTGATTACGGTCATCAGCAAGTCCGGCACTAGGCATTTTCACGGTGAGGCTTTCGATTTCTTCCGTAACACCAACCTTGATGCGCGCGGGTTCTTCGACCGCGACCGCTCCATCTACCGTCAGAATCAATTTGGCGGAACTCTCGGGGGACCAGTCACAAAGAGGAACAGTTTCATCTTCGCTGATTACCAAGGAACAAGGACGCAGCAAGGAGTTTCGACCGGAAACATTTCTGTTCCTACAATCGCCGAACGTGACGGCGACTTCTTCGATTCGACGACCCAGCAAAGCAGGCTGACCGGCAACGTAAGCGGACCCCATCTAGCTTCGCTATTGAGCCAAGAACTTGGCTACACGGTCACTGCCAGGGAACCTTATTCTGCGGTTTTTCCTGACGGCGCGATCCCTCGAAGAGCATGGTCCGCTCCTGCAATAAATACTGAAAGGTACATCCCCCGCCCGAACACCGGGGATAATCAGTTTTCTACCTCTGCTTATTCGGAAGCCGTCCGCGATGATAAGGCAGCGATGCGACTAGATACGAATCACCGTACGGGGCAATTGTCGGCCTACTATTTCGTGGACGACTACGAACTCGACAATCCTTATCCCGGCGCCGTAGCCGGCGCAAGCATTCCCGGCTTTGACGCCGTCACATTCGGCCGTGCGCAGTTGTTCTCGCTTGGAGACACGGCTTTACTGGGCACCAACGCGGTAAATGAGTTCCATTTGGGAGTGTTACGGAATTCCAATGTCGTCGGGAAGCCAAAGGGCGGCCTTGGGGTCACTCTGGCCTCGCAAGGCTTCGTCACTGGGAAGGGGACGCCGGGCATTTATGTTCAGGCCCCGCAATTCGAAGGGGTAGAAAACATCACGTTCCCATCGTTTGTGATGGGAGTACCGATCACCAACCTCACTCAGGTGAACAACACTGCATTTCTGAGTGATGGACTCACCAAGGTGATCGGCCCGCATACCCTGAAATTGGGCGCAGAATTTCATGCCGATGAGGTAAACGAAAAGCCGAACGCAACGTTCAACGGAACGTTCAACATCAATGGGACCGAAACCGGATCGGCCTACGCAGACTTCCTGATCGGCACCCCGAGCAACTACACCCAGTCCTCCGGTCGCCCATTTTACCTACGGAATCGTTACATCGGTCTCTACGGTCAGGATAGCTGGCGTGTACGCAAGAATATGACGATCAATGTTGGATTGCGGTGGGACAGGATCATGCCGTTCTGGGAGAAATACAACCAGCTCCAAACCTATATCGAGGGAAGACGATCAACCATTTTCCCTGGAGCTCTTCCCGGATTGCTCGTTGTTGGTGATCCTGGAGTTCCGAAGACCATTGCTCCCACGGGAAACAAGAACTTCGCGCCAAGACTCGGGTTAGCGTACAGTCCGCAGACCGCCCGAAGATTCTGGAGAAGCATAATCGGATCAGGAGGGCAAAGCAGCATCCGCGCCAGCTACGGCCTCTTCTTTACGGAGTTTCCAGGACTCGCTGCTGGCATCATGTATGCCGTCCCGCCGTTTGGCTACAATTATCTCAGCCCCGCACCACCACTGTTCGCGACTCCGTTTATCACTGCAGCGACCGGCGTTGACAACGGCCAGCGCTTCCCATTTTCGTTTCCGTCCAACAAAGTGTCGCGGTCCAACCCTGACGCTTCTGTCGACTGGGCGAACTTTACGCCTCTATCTGCCGACCCGTTCTTTGATCATCGCAACCAGGTTCCATATTTGAACGAGTACATGCTCTCCGCCCAAAGACAGCTCACGTCAAGCGCTATTTTGACAGTGAACTATGTCGGGAATCAGGGGCACCATATTCTTGCGGTGGTCTCTGCGAACAATGGCAATTCAGCACTCTGCCTCAGCCTCCCGGGTTGCGGACCGTTCGGAGAGGACTCTACCTATACCGCCTCGAATGGCCAAAACGTCTATGGAACCCGCCTCGGACAAAACCGAGCGCCCCGCATCGGCCCGGGCGAGAACTACGGGAACAACACATCCGACAGTACGATCGCGAACTCTAGCTACAACGCTCTACAAACCACGCTGCGCTACCAACATGACGGCTCACAGTTTCTCTTTGGCTACTCGTATTCGAAGTCCATTGACCAAGGATCAAATCTCGGGGAACAACTCAATCCTATTGATCCACGGCAAAGCCGGGCCATCTCTGCTTGGGATCAGAAGCAGAGCTTCGAGGCGAGTTACACGTGGGTCATTCCCCTGGCATCTGTATTCTCCGGAAAAAGATCTCTCGCGGATAATTGGACGCTATCCGGGGACACTCGATTCGCCAGTGGATTTCCCGTGACGCTCTTCGACACTTCCGACAAGTCTCTCCTGGGCACACTGGGCAACGGCGTGAACAATTACCTGCTTGACACACCTCGTTTTCTTCAAGGCCCTCTCAGGATCAACACAAACGGCCGTAATCGAAGGCTCGCTTTCGACACCTCGCTCTTCCCCGAGGAGATCGAGGGCACACTCGGCAACTCGCGTCGGCGCATGTTCTATGGCCCAGGCATCGAGAACTTCGACCTGACGCTCGAGAAGCTTGTCCACCTCAGTGAGCGGCGTTCTGTTGCCCTTCGGATCGAATCCTTCAATGTTTTCAACCACGCTCAGTTTTATGGACCGGCCGCGGTCGATGGTCAAGCTGAAGATCCCAACTTCGGAAAGATCGTCAGTGCTGCTGCGCCCAGGCTCGTTCAAATCGCTGCACGCATTTCCTTCTGAAGGTTCGTTGGCTGATCGCAACGAGAGTGCCACAAATTTGTGGTTCGCAACCTGTGACTTCGCCAAGAGGCCCAATCGGCTCCCTGCTGGTTCGGCAGGAAAACGGGACGCTCACAACTTTCTAATCCTCGTGCGCCCACGATTCGAGTGCACAGATGCCCACGTTTGACGACTGGGTAAGCCTGTGCTAATTTCACGTCATGACGCATCCGTCACACCTCCGTTGTTGTCTCCTCAGCCTTCCGGGGCTGGGTGAGCGGTGTCGATAGAAGTTTTACCTGCGCATTCCGGCCAGCAAATCCAGCTCTGCATCTTGCTCAGCCACTCAGCTACCCTGTTGAGCGCTTGACTTTTGGATTGTTTGCACCTGTGCGAGTCAGGTCATCGCAGTCCATCCGTTGAATGAGCGAATGAGCAGCCCGCAAGAAATCCAAGGTCGTGGGTCTTGTGGGCGACAAAGTCCAAGGAGAAGGCAACCCATGTGCGACACGTATAGCAAGAACAACGACGGGATCCGCTTCGATTCGAACGAGCGCATCGTGAAGAACAGTGACATCGACCAGCAATGGGCGGACTGGCTTGCCCCGACAAGAAGATCCTTTCTGTTCGGCGCAGGCGCAGCTGCTGTCGGGCTCACACTTGGCGATGAAGCTCTTGCAGAAGTGCCAGAGACCACGGATCACGAAGCGACCGGTCCAGCAACTGCATTTCTGGCACTCAACGGTCCCATCAAGCCTTATGTTTCTGCGGATAAGGGAACGAGCGAGTGGGGCTATGAAACGTTGAAGCAACCCACCGCTCAACCGAAGGGCTTATGGCCAGGCACTGAGAGCGGGCTGCCAACAAAGCCGCGCGCCTACACGGACATCAAGAGCTACCACGCGCACTTCTATTTCGATTTCGACACATACGAGAAGGCGGCTCTGATCCGGCGCTGGGCTGGGGAACGTTTTCCAGTCGAGTTGGGCGACTGGAACCTGCAGCCTCGCGGCCCACACGTAACCCCCTCGTTCTACTTCGGATTCACAAACGATCTTCTTCCCGTGATCGTTCCTTGGGTGCAGCTCAACAGCCTGGGCCTGACCATCCTTTTGCATCCCAACACCGATGATCCTCGGGCCGATCACCTTTACTACACCCTCTGGGTAAACCGTTCCCAGCCAGTGAACGCTTATGGGATGAAGGCGCCGCGGGACGAACAAGGGAGAGTGATGGTCGAGAAGATTCTTCCGAACGTGACTCCTTCCGTCAAGCTCGAGCTCTCTTAGCTGTGAGTACAGGTTCGATCATCGTCCCTCGCCGAACCGCTAGACGAGGCCGGTCATTCAGGAGCCCTTCTTATGTCATCCATTTCGCAAGAACGAGCTACAGAGGAACCTATTTCGCCCGAGAATCCATCTTCAGCGCGAGGTCTGCGAACGACCGCTGAACTGGAAGAGATCGTCGCTCGAATTGCAGCCTCTGATCAATGGGTTGATCGCGTGCGGTTGCGCGCCGACCGACGTTGGTATGAGCGCATTCATCAGACTGCAGATCATGACGTTTGGATCATTAGCTGGCTGCCAGGTCAATCGACTGGGTTCCACGATCATGGCGGTTCCGCCGGCGCATTCGCGGTAGCTTCCGGGGTCCTGCAAGAGATCAGGGCCGATGGAGCCTGCCATGTCGCCGAGAAAGGCAAAGCCTTCTCCTTCGGGCCGGACTATGCACACGACGTTCGCAACGATTCCACTACGCTCGCCGTCAGCATTCACGCTTATTCGCCACCGCTAAATGAAATGAATGAGTACGAACTGGACAATGGATATCTGGTCCTGCGAAACAGCACATCCCAGGAACAGGAACAAACGATCGTTCCGGACCCATTCACAAGGGGGGCAAAGATAGGGCAAGGAGTGGATCACTCCAGTGTGAGCCGACTGTTGGCAAGTGCTCGTTCGCGGTTGCATCGAGTGTCTCCGCGCGAAGCCTACAATGCGGCTTCGACAAGCGCGAACACTGTGCTTGTTGATATCCGTCCTGGCACCCAGCGTGCTGAGGAAGGCACCATACCCGGTGCGCTCATTGTTGAGCGAAACGTACTGGAATGGCGCTTCGATCCAACCTCGAGCGCTCGCCTGCCTATTGCGAACGGCCCTGACCTGCGAGTGATCGTTTTCTGTTCGGAAGGCTATGCGTCCAGTTTCGCTGCTGCCGGCTTGCAGGATGTCGGTCTTTGGAGGGCAACTGATGTCGTTGGGGGATTCAGAGCTTGGGAAGCAGAGGGACTACCCACAAACCTACCCGAACGATTATGACGCTCTCTCGAGTTCATCATCACTAAGCAAGACCTTGCTGCGACTTCAACGAGTTGAGAGCTTCTTCTCACGCTAGGAGATCCGGGCTTCATGACCAAAAAGTCTTCGTTGCGAACTCGGATTGAGAAGAGGGACTTGAGAGTGAACGAAACAACTGGAGGCCGACGACGCGTAAAAGACGGTCGGAAATCTCAACGCCGCAAGAATTACAACGCCTTTCTCTGTTTTGCCCGATTCGCAATTTTCGTACTCATCGCGCCTGGTGCTGCCTACGCAGAACAGCCCGGCAAGGCTCTCATCGTTGTCGCGCATCCAGATGACGAATACTATTGCGCATCCACTGTCTACAAAATGGCGGTGCAACTTGGCGGAAGAGTAGACGAACTGATCATCACGAATGGTGAGGGGGGCTTTCGATATTCAACACTCGCCGCAGCCTACTATAAAAAGCAATTGACGAACGAGGCCGTCGGACGGCGGGAATTGCCGGCGATCCGCAGGCGAGAGGCGGTCAATGCTGGCAAGGTCCTTGGGATTCGATCGCACTACTTCCTCGATCAGGTCGATCGTCACTTCACCACAGATGAGAGGGATGGGACCAAATACGGTTGGAATTCTGACTTGATCACCTCGCGCCTGCAGGCACTGATCAGGAAAGAGAGATATAAGTATGTCTTTGCCTTGCTTCCCCGTGCAACATCTCACGGATACCATCAGGCCGCAACGGCTCTGGCTGCATCGGCAATCCAGGCCTTGCCCTCCAATATCCGGCCAGTCTTGCTTGGATTCGATACAAGTCCGGCACGCTTTGAACCATCGCCGACAGAGCTGATCCCGCAGAAATGGCAGCCCGACTATCACTTTGCATTCGACAGAACTACCAAGTTCGGTTTCCATGACGCCCTGTCGTATCAGATAGTTGTCGATTGGATGATCGCCGAACACAAATCACAAGGCCTTTTGCAGACAATGGATGGCAGGGACCCAAAGGAATACATATGGGTGGATCTCTCAAGCGACCCACAAGCTCAGAAATCAGCCGACGCGCTCTTTCGTCTTCTTGGTCAAGACATCACGCGCAATGGCAGGTAAAAAGATCGATCAATCGACTGGAGCTTGAAGTTCCGAGCCCGACCTTGTACTGACGGATCCGCTTTGTGCTCACGTTGCTGGAGAACAGTTCCCCAAAGCATGAAGCGGAGTGTTTCCCAAAAAACGAGGTCGGATCTTCTCGGGTTCCCTTCTCCGAATCGAACACACTCGAACTCCATGAGAGGCCTGCGCTCTTTCGCCGCTGGATAGGGATTCTGGCCTTGCCAGTCAGCATTAATTCTCGGACCGATTGCCGCATTCGCGCTAGTCTGTCGGATCGACTCATTGATGTCTGAGCCTTCAAGCGAGAGACGACTTCTATCGTATGTTCCCCCGCCGCGTTTCTACCCAATCGCTCCGATTTCAAGGTGCGACAACGCACGCCGTTTATTTACGTGCCCGCTGACGTCATTTCGCCGCAGGAAAGCAGCGAGACACGCAGAAAAGCCATATTTCGCTGCCTTTTCGCCATCCCGCGGGAGCCGGATTTGTGCCTAGATTGTGCCTCCGTTGGAAGCGGCCGGCTTGGGATGCGAGCCGAAAATGAATGTGGAGGCTGAATTCATGCAGAACGGCAGCATCATGCGAAGCGAGCGTCGGCGTGGCCCCGACGTTTGGGAATATCGATGGCGAGAGCCGGGTCCGGACGGAAGGCGCAAACACCGCAGAATGGTCATCGGATCGGTCGTCCAATTTAGGGATAAGGATGCAGCCATACGCGCAACTAGCGCGTTGCGCCGGGACATCAACATGGCGAACGTTCGCTGCAAAGGGAAGCCCCTCATTCTGTCGCAGTTGGCCGATCACTACTCTCAGCGTGAGCTTGCCCCAAGCTGCCGATGGAAAACACACTCTACAAAGCTGGGCTATCGAGGGTACCTGCGCAAGTG
>VANK01000006.1 GCA_008682415.1 Acidobacteria bacterium AB60
TCGGCATTTCCAAGAAGATGGGGTGGCATACGTTCCGCCATACCTGCGCAACTCTATTACGGGCAAGCGGCGCGGACATCAAAGTCGCCCAGGAGTTGCTCCGGCATGCTTCCTGTCGCGTCACTCTGGATACCTACACGCAGGCCGTCACCGAACAGAAGCGGGCAGCGCAAAGCAGAGTCGCGAGCCTGGTACGCGGTGTGAATCCAGAATGTACCTGGCGACCTCACAGAAGCACAGCGCACGCAAAGACCCCGACACGATTGGGTCGAGAATTGGGACGGTGAAAGAGGTGAAAGCCTGGGAAAAGTTGTGCCTTTTTGTGCCTACGAAGTTTCGGCGAAACCAATCGTTTGTAGCTGATTCTTTATTGGCGTCCCCGACGGGATTTGAACCCGTGTTATCGCCGTGAAAGCGCTACCTTTGGGCAACATTAACGCACTGCTGAGAACCAGAATGCATCGGAACGAATTCTAAGGAACAGCAGCGAACAACTTAAGTGCTCCCCAACTACCCCGCGACTCAGTTCGTGCAACTGGCGCTCAGTCGAAATCATTCTACTCCCCGGAGTGGCCCATGATGGGGCATCGTTTTGAAATTGAGCTGCGGCCTGTCGCTCTTGGCGGCGGCTGGCGCCTGCATTCGATTGGCCGTGATCCGGAGACGGGGGTTGAAACTGAACTGGGCGGCGATGTCTCCCCGATCGAGCCTGGTGTTGGAGTAAATGACCTGCGCAGATGCGTTAGAAACCGTCGAGTTGTGGTTGGCCTCGCAGCAGATGAATATGGAATAGGAATGCGCTAGACCATTTAGCGACTCTCCTGATTTCATTTTCTGTTGGCATCGCCGAGCACGGAGGCGCGCCAACCAGGAGCAATTCATGGTTTCGCCCTACGAGATAAGGATATCGGACGAGCGCCTCGCCACGATCAGGGCAAAGGTGGAAGGCTTCGACTGGAGTCAGCTTCCGGATGCGGGGGGCTGGTCGGCAGGTGTCGGGATTTCTGACCTCAAGCGGCTCACCGCCTACTGGCTGGATAGTTTCGATTGGCGGGCGGTCGAACGACGCCTCAATCGGCTCCCGAACTTCATGGCGGAGGTCGAAGGCGAACCCATCCACTTCGTTCATGTGAAGGGCGATGGTTCCAAGCCGCCTGTGCTTCTCCTTCACGGCTGGCCGGGCTCCTATCTTGAGTTCGAACGGCTGCTCAAACCTCTCGCGGCTGAGGGACACGACGTCGTCGCTCCGTCCCTGCCAGGCTTTGCCTTTTCCAACCCGATTACCCGTGTCATCGGCCCGCGCCGAGCGGCCGAAATCATGCACGCACTGATGGTCCTGCTGTTCGGAGCGACGCGCTACGTGGTGCAAGGTGGTGACTGGGGTGCGCACATTGCGAGCTGGATGGGCTATATGCAGCCGGACGCCCTGCTCGGCTTCCACATCAACATGGTGAGCATCTTCGCTAAGGATGCTTCGCCTACCACGCCTGAGGAAAGGGACCTGCTCTCCCGCCGTGCCGCAATCCTCGATTGGGAGACGGGCTACAACCACGAACAGGAAACCCGCCCCCAGACATTGGGCGTCGCCCTGGCCGACAGTCCGGTTGGCGCGGCCGGGTGGATACTTGAAGAGTTCGGCAAGTGGGCAGACCTGCGCACGACCCCGGATGGCAGCCCGGATATCTGGAGCAAGTTCTCGGAAGAGGAGTTGCTCACCAACATCATGCTCTATGTCGCGCCGCCGGCGGTCGTGACCGCGACATGGATTTATCACGGTAAGCGGCTGGAAGGATCTGATCGGTTCGCTGCCGGGACCCGGGTTCGAGCGCCGTTGGGCGTGGCGGCCTTTCCCGATCCCGTGTTCCTGCCGACTCCGCGCTCATTCGCGGAGAAAACCTACACCATCGTGCATTGGACCGACATGCCAAGAGGCGGCCATTTCGCGGCGATGGAACAGCCGGAGTTGATGCTGGCCGACTTGCGAGCTTTCATCTGCAGAGTCTCGGGAGACCGCGGCTGAAGTCGGAAATCTCGCTTTCCGAAGCGCGGCGCATCTAGACCATTTAGCGACTCTCCTGATTTCATCTTTTGCTGTGTTTGGCGGGTTAGACCTCGGCACAGAACGTTTTGCCGAGTTCGTCGAAGGCGAGCCGGTAGTAATGGCAGAAGTTGTAGATGAGCGGGGACCACTTGGCGGGGTTGATGTGACGTCTCTCAAAAACGGGATCCCTGGCTACATGGACGCGAACGATTTCAACCTCCGCTGCGATGGCTCCGTCGATTCCCTGGAGTTGTTCGCCTCCTAGCTGATGGACGGCGCGGACACGCGCTTCCATCTGGACAGGACATTCTTGTCAGAATGAGGGTGCCGACGCGACGGGATGCAAGCACTTGAATCCGAATTCGCACTTCATCTCCCGGAGGGCGGAACCGTTCTGATGATGCACGACTCGCTTCTTTGGACGAACTAATTCCAGATTTCCTGGATTAGCCCATTTTTGAGTCGCAGGACCGCAAAGTAGTTGCGCGTGTAATCGCGCGTCGAGTCTAAAGGATCTTTGTCCTGTTTCTCCCACATCATCACCACGAACGGACCGTCACAAAAAGCGAGCACCGGCGGGTGCTTCCATTGCGGTTTGATTTCCTGAGCCTGGTGATCGGGAAGATTTTGAATGAACGCCTTATATCCTTCACGATCAGCGGGCACAGCCGGATTATGCTCGATGAATGACGGCGAAAGCAGCTCGTCTATGTACTCAACGTGTCCATATTCCACGACATCTTTCTCAAATCTTGTGGCAATCGCCAAATCCCGCTCCTGCGCCGCAGTCGTCTTCTCCGTGTTCCACGTTGATGGTGGCGGGGCAGTGGAGGGAATGAACACAGGTGAACCGGGGTCCTTACGTGCAGAGTCCCAGTGCTCTTGCACCTTTCCGTTTTCAATCCGTACTAGGTCGAAACTGTATCCGTAAATTGGTTGAGAGGCGTCTTTAGGATCTCTCCCTTCGTGCTCGAAGATCAACCAGACAAAGTTCGCTTTTGCACCCTCAACAACGGGAGGATGTACAAGCTGAGAAGGAATTGGATCTACTGCGGGCCCAAGACTGCTGAAGAACTTCACAAAGGCGGCGCGACCGGTAGGAACGTTCGGATTGTGCTGGATATAGTCTTCCGCCTGATATTTGCTCGCAAGTTCGGTGTGGCGAGACTCGATGACCTCTCTCCACCAATTGAGAACAAAGGAAAGGTTCTTCTCCTCAGTCCGAGTCATGGGGGCGGATTCTTTCCTCGTGGGCAGGTGCCGGGGCTGCGCAGATTGCCCAGATCCTGCCGAAGATGTAATCCAAAGTAGAAAAACTGCCGTTGCGAAGGGCATCCCAAACCGCGGTCCGAAGTGGAGGCCGATACGGCGTCGATGGTGCCCTACCAAGGGTCCCGCAAAGCGGTGCATTTGTTGACGCTCCTGTGGTAACACCACGTGAATATCTCACAGGTCAGATGTGCACATGCACTGAATGTGACGAAATTGAGGTTAGTACCTTTACATTGGCAAGAACGTCTGAAGGTCGACAACTGAATGTCTTCAAGTCGGGACAGTTTTATCCCAAACACGGAAGAGCGGGTTCTGGTCGAGTGGTTGACCACTCATTTACAAAAGCACCTCACTCCAAATCGCTCTGCGAAGATGTTTCAATGAGTGACTCGCCCTGTCGGCAACTGTTGAGCCGACCGTAGCAACAAATCGATTCGCGCTAGGCTAACGCTTAGTCTGGGCCGATGCGTTGGCGTTTACGCCCTGGCAAAAAACGTCGTGACCAGTGTCTTTGCGGCTGTCTCGGCGGATCGATCCGCTAATAATCTTGCTTGTTCGTCACGCGAATTGCTGCCGAGAGCAGCAGGAGAGCAAAGCAAGCCATGACGCACATTCGCAGCCATGACAACGGCGGCGGCAGCAGCAGAGTATGCGCGACGTTCCAACGCATGGTCTGAAACTCACCCATGACCCACATCAGATTCAGGCGATAGCCGGCCAACGGATGCCAAGCCGCCACGAACGTATGGAGCACCAAAGCCAGGTAGCAAGCGACGGGGGCCGTGTACTCGCCGGGAGTAACCACAGACAAGAGGAATGAGGCAGCGAAGATGATCATGCCACCAAAGAACCAAAGTACGCTGAAGTGCAGCGCGATCGGAAGCGGATAGGAACGGTGCAAGAACGCTGACAGCGCAGGGATGAGAATGGCCGGCACTGAAGCTAACGCCGCCAGCTCAACTGTGCCGACAGCGACCTGGGTGCCGACTACGCGTAAACGGCTCACCGGCAGACTAAGCGTGAACCCTGCGGTGCGGGTTGCGCGCTCCCGCTGCAATTCGCCCAATCCAAGAAAAATCACCAAGAGTGCGTAGAGCCCTTTTGCCATTCCGGAGTAGATGAGATTGTAGATGTACTCCGAATAGGAGCCCTCACGCAAGCGAAGTGCAATTGGAACCTGGTGCTGGCGGATATAGGGTTCAGACAAAACAGCAACAGCACAGAGCGCCGATAGGCTCAACGCAGTAGCCAGAAATCTCATACGACTCTCACGCCAGGCTTTCAACCACATCGCTAGTAGTCCTTCCTGGAAGTGATCAAGCCTCCGAACCAGATCATTGCCGCAGCAGTGACCGAGATCGCAGCGAGTGTGGAAATGTCGTGGGGACCCGAGCCGTTCATCACATCGTGGATATCGACGAGGTAATGCTCCATGCCGGGCAGGTCAGTCGTGATCGAGTATCCAAACAAGAAAACGAGCGCAGCGACTGCGGCCGAATACTCGCCTGCGACCAACACGGAGGCGAGGAAGCCGATTGCGAAGATGAGCGTGCCACCGATCGTCCACAGCGCGCCGAATTGAAACGCAAGTAGCCACGAATAGGACTCGTGGACGAAAGGCGACAGTGCCGGTACCAGGCTCGCCGGCAAAATAGCCAGGACCGCAGTTTCAACAATTCCCGTTAATCCACGCGCCGCAATCAAACGCCAGCGGCTCACGGGAAGCGCGAGCGTATGGCCTGCTGTTCCGTACGACCGTTCCCGATCGAGGCCGCCTAGGCCAAGTAAGAGAGTGAGGATCACGTAAATGTCGCGGAGCTGTCCTTTGAAGATTCCTCTCCAGATGTATTCGACGTAGCTCATATCGTGATCGGTCACAACTGTGCGCACGTCTTGATTGAAGAGGACAAAAACGGCGCTCAATCCGGCTAACGCAAGCAAGCCAAGCAGGAATCGTGCCCGGCTTTCGAGCCAGGCTTTGTAAAGGAGCATCATTTGTGATCCTGAACAGTCCCAAGAAAAAGCTCGCGCAAATTGACTGGAACGACATCGACGACGACCGCATCGGCAGATTTGGCGCGCTCGACAACGGCGTCAGAGCCCTGACTGGAAATCACTATCACCTGGCGGCCATTCGTCTCGATGCTCCGAACCTCGGGCATATCGAAGAGGTGTTCGGGAGGCTGTTGAGAAAAGCTGAACGTTATTCGCCGATGATCCTGGCGGATCTCGTCGAGCGAGAGATCGACGGCGAGCCGTCCCCCATCAATGATGCAAACCCGGTCCGCAATGCGCTCGACTTCGGAGATCTGGTGTGAAGAGAAGAAGACGGTTGTTCCGTCAGCTGGCAGGCCAGACAACGTCTGCAACAGTTCTTCGATCGAAACCGGGTCCAGTCCTTCGGTTGGTTCATCGAGAATCAGGAGCGAAGGGCGTCGGGCAAGTGCGAGAAGGAGAGCAAGCTTGGTGCGCATGCCCTTTGATAATGCTTTGACCTTCCGACCGGGTGGCAATTGAAACTGTTCGAGAAGCCTGGCCGCGACTTCGCTCCTCCAGTCGGGATAGAAGGACGCGGTGAAGCGGATCAACTGCTTCACTGTCATGTAGGCGTAGAGCTGCTTGTCTTCACCGCAATACGCCACTTGACGGCGTGCCTCGAGGTCCTGTTTTGGGTCAGTAATGGAGTACCCAAGTAGTAGGCCTGAACCCGATGTGGGTTGGGTCATGCCGAGGAGCATCTTAATCGTGGTACTCTTGCCGGCTCCGTTACGACCTAAAAACCCAGTGACCTGGTTTCGGGCCACGCGCAGATTAAGCCCACTGACCGCATGAAAGGCTCCAAACTGTTTGCTGAGATCATGTGTTTCAATGACGTAGTCCATCATCCTATCTCTTCGCAGTGGATTGTTCCGGGTAGAACAGCTCGGATTCAAACATCCTGTGAATCTCATCTTCCGACCAGCCTTCACGGCGAAGCGATTCGACTAGGATTCGGACTCGGTCCTGAGCATGACGAAACCTTTCCGATCGGGCTTGAACCCTGCTTCGGGATGCAATGAAAGCGCCGGAACCGTGACGCAATTCGATAATGCCTTCGTGCTCGAGTTCCGAATACGCTTTAGCTACCGTGTTATGGCTTACAACGATCTCCTCGGCGAGGGTACGGATCCCTGGAAGCTGGTCCCCGGCGCGTAGCAAACCAGTGTCAATGGCATGACGGATCTGCTGCATCAGCTGCAGGTAAAGGGGCTGGCCGGCCTGTGGGTTAAGTTTGAACATTTACTGTACCACTGTTAATGTACAGCAGGACTTAAGGAGATGCAAACCAAAACTCTCATTTGAATCGAACTGTGACTTCTGTGTCCGACATTGGCGTGTAGGTCGAGACGCCCACTTTGAGAACGCCGGGAATGGCATGGAACCGGTCAATAACCGGTTTGCAACGAATGGTCAAGCTCTCATGCCAAGTCGGTAGTCTTCAACAAAGCGAGCTTCATCCTGTGCTGGCAGCAGTCTTTGGCAGGGATTGGCAAATACAGCCGGTTGCGGACAAACGTCAGGCGCGGTACACGCGCTCGGTAATCAGACGAATCAGCTCCTGAAAAGCGGCATCTCCCGCCAAATTGTTGAAGGTGGGATCCGCTGCCGTCTCCAGCACAGCATAGTGATGCGCCGCGATAGCGCCCTTAAGAGCCCGCACCGCATCCTGGTTTCTGCCCAGTAACGCGCATGTGCGCGCCAACTCAAAGCCCGACGACTGTCCGCTGTCGAAGTAGCGCTTCTGCACCACGCGCATGGACTCGAGCATCCCATGTTCGCCGTCCCGGGCCAAGCCTTCTTCCGCGGCGCCGGCAACCGCGAGCAGCTGCGCATTTGCCGAGAGATCCGCCAGCCGCCTGGTTTGCTCGATGAAGGTTCGATAGTCCTTCTGGCTGAATGCCGCGTAAGCCAGGTAGCGTGGGGCCGAAACAAAGTCGGGCTCCGAATGTTCGATCTCCCGAAGCCGGTCCATCGCTGCGGTCTGATCTCCTGTAAAGAAATGAATCAGCGCCTGATCGCACAGGATTGCGCGGGATGCGGGGTTCAACTGCTGCGCCTTGTCGATTTCATCCCGCGCCTCCTGCATGCGCCCCAGCGCCATGAGCGACGTGGAATACCAGTGGTGCGCCTCTTCGTCGCGTGGGTCGAGCGCCGGGGCGCGCTGATACTCGGTTAAGGCAGCGGGCACCTTCCACTCTCCATAGAACAGCGCGAAGCCGAGAGCGCGATGCGCTTCGCCGAGCGAGTCGTCGAGCGCGATTGCCTTGCTTCCCGCCGCAATGGCACGCGTAAACGCCTCCG
Source organism: Acidobacteria bacterium AB60 (assembly GCA_008682415.1). Lineage (GTDB taxonomy): Bacteria > Acidobacteriota > Terriglobia > Terriglobales > Acidobacteriaceae > Telmatobacter. Next base: position 7,655 of record VANK01000006.1, read on the forward strand.
ACATCGGCATCGACGTGTACTCCGGCATCAGGTCGTAACACTCGGCCAGACCGGCGTAGGCCTGCGCGTAATTCGAGTCGTGAACCACCGCCTGCGTAAACGCATCGATGGCTTGGGCTAGGCTCTCCGCGGTGCGGCGGCTCCAGTAGTAGCGGCCCTTGAGATAGAACTGTTCGGCCTGATGATCGTGAACATGATGAGGCGCTGCGGCCACGTTGATAGTTGCCGAGCCGGAGGGTCGCGAGCTGCGAACGCTGATCCCGATCACGATAGCCCCCACCATCAGCAGGGCTGCGGCCATGGTCCAGGTCAGAGTTGCGCGCCTTTTCCTGGCGCCTCGGGTCCGGGCTGTGGATGAGGCGGCCACGGATTCGACCGGTTCGACCAACAGTGCATGCGCCGGAACTGCAGCGTCCATCTGAGGAACCTGCGCTGGAGCCGGATCGGCCTTTTCATTTCCCGGAGCCGAGGAGTTGAGCCACTCCAGCAACTCCTGCGACCAGGCGAAGACGCCCCCGCCCTCCCCGGGGAGCCGATGAACAGGCAAGCCGCGCTCCTTTTCCCAGCGCTTGGCCGTGCGCTCGTCCCGGCCAAAGAACGCGGCGATTCCCTTCCAGGAGTCGATCCGGCGGTTCTCTGCGCCGGTGGACGGTGGGTGGGACAACGGTGAGCTCGGCATAGAAATTGACGTTCAGCCGCAGGATGGAATTCGCGGAAGCTCCGGTCACCAGTATAGCCAGTCCGCGGAACGCTCCCAAAGGGAGCGGTCCGGCTCCACCAGTCTCAAAAGCCGCACAGTTTTCTGCTGTTAGGGCGAGGCTCGCAAGCAAACAGTCGCTGCTGCCTCCAATGTCCCGACTTGTCCCGGCCTGCCCTTGCGTGCCGCTGGCAAACAGCGGCCTCCCAATGCGAATTTGCGATTGGAGGTTTTACCGATGAAGAAGTGCGGATATCTAGTTGTGTCGGCCGTTGTGGTCATGGTGCTGTTGGCAGGGTGTAACTCTGAGGCCAAGGCGGTATCCGGTGAAGGCAAGTCCGGCGACCAGGCCGGCTCCGCCGCCGCCAAAGGCGCAAGGTATGTGGCCGCGGCAATCCCCGCCGGCACCACCACCGCCTCCATCACCGACCCAACGCTGGACAACATGCCGGCTGCCACCGTCATCATTCCGGCGGGGTGGAAGTTGCAGGGCATGATGCTCACCAGCCCTTGCACTACCATTCCAGCCGCGGTCTTCCGCGCCTATTCCCCCGATGGGTTGATGCAGATGCGCAACGAACCGGCAGGAGGATGGAGATGGGGGGGCCGCTTGAACACGGGCAAATTGCCGGGATGTCTGCCCCTCGACAAGGAGGTCTCCGCGGCGGAGTTTCTGAACTATTACGTCAAGACCCTTCCTGGCGGGGTCCATGTCGTGGGGCCGGTCACGCTTCCCCCGGACCAGCTTCAGTCCGTCGCCGAGCGCGCAACCGAGATCAACCAGTTTAACGCGCAACATGCCGACGTGATGGGGGGGATCACCGACACCGAGGATCTGGCGGCGATTCGAATCGAGACTGTGAATGGGAGCTTCGTCATTGAGGAGCGCCTGCGAGCCCACCTCTCGTGTCAGCGGAACGCGGGCCCCCACAACTTCACGGGTAGCAGCTGTCAGACGCAAGTGGACAGGCTCATGGCTCCCAAAGGTCAGTTGGACGCACTGATGCGCGCGATGGATAGCAAGCAGCTGCCGGCGGCTGAGTCCTCGGATCAGTGGTTTCAAGCGAAGATCCAGCAGCAAAATCAGCAGGCGTCCGCGTTCCGTGCCAAGATGAACGCGCTCTACCAGGCGGAGAACAAGATGTTCGCCGAGCGCGCTGAGCAATTCAGCCAGACCATGATGCGCAATCATGAGGCGTACATGCAGCAGCAGGAGTCGGAGTATCAGAGCCAGCGGGCCCACGCCGCCGCTACCATGAACGCCAAAAGCACCGCAGCCTCCGACTGGGTAGATTACGCGCTCGATCAGCAGACGGTGGCCGTCGCGGGCGGAACCGCCAAGGTCTCCAGCAGCTACTCGCAAACCTGGTACAACGGGTCCCAGTGGTACCAGACCAACGATCCCAACTCCAACCCCAACGGCGTGCTGCAAGGCAACTGGACGCTGGCGACACCCGTACACGGCAACGGACAGGCACGGTAGTTGGTGTGGGGGCTGGCGGTTCTCGTACAGATCGTGGTGATTGTCTCCGGCATCCGCCAGGAGCAGCGCGCCGGGCTGTGGAGCTGGTCGAAGTTCGTCTTTGCCCTTGCCTTCGGGGCCATGGAGTTTCTCATCCTCGTGGTCCCGATAACGTACATCGACCTGCATAGCCGCTACTTTGTGCCGGCGTTGAGCGCGGCAGGCATCCTCGCGGCCCTCAACTTTTTGTGGATGATCATTGTGGCGCGGCGCTGGAGATTGCCCGACGGCCGCACCAGCATCCAGGCATATCGCGATCAGCAGCGCATCTTGCACGAACAGCAGCCCAAGCGCTGAGAGCCGTGGCGGTGGCGGCAGGTTTGCGGAGATGTGCTGTGCTTCGGTGCCCTTTATAACCTGAAAAGGGGCTCACGAGCGCCTGATGCCCTCTTTCGCCGGTCTTTCGTCGAACCGACGAGATCGCCATGCGAGTTCTCAGTATCAGGACCGCCCTAGTTTGACATTAACTTGCATCGGCATTTGACAGCTCATTAATCTGCCGGCCATCGGCACTTAGCCTTCTCTGCCTTCGGATGCAAGTCGTCGCTGCCAATTGCACCCGTCATTACCTCCGCAATTGCCCGCGCCCGTTGCGCGACTGAAATTGCGCCCTGGTTTCTTGCATTCATGGACTTACGTTCATGCAATCATTCCTGGGGCTCCTGCGTACCAGCACCATCCGTGCCGGTGCGGCTATCCCGTTTCCATGCACAGCACCGGAGGCCGTCACAGTTGCCATTGGCCCGACTGCTCGTGTCGCGCATTCTTCCCACCTGCCCCCGCACGGCGGACGCGCCCGAACGTATCCCCAAGCCTTGATGCACCAGCCTCGAACGCTGGAACCTGTTCTGAGCACGCCACCCGCGACAACTCCTCTTGAGCCCTGGCATCACTCAACGAAGGCACGTTGAGGACTTCGCCAATCCCCGGCGCAGCATGCTGGGCCTTTCATCGAGCTCCCAGGCCTCAAACACCCAGCCCCTCCGTGCCAGCCTTTGCATGCAGCGCATTGCATGCCTCCTCCCCGTTTCACGACCGGTCTTTTGATGACTGTTCCCGGAAACGACCCGAGGCCAGACAAGGCCGACAATGATCGAGATGATCCCAGCCAATTCAGAAGCCCAAACGCGCGCAGCATGTTGCGGGTAAGCGCCTCCGTCCGCCGCTGCGCGAGTGATCCGAGCATGACCCGCCCAATTTACGCTAGACTAGTCGGCGGAAAACCACCAACAGAAAGAGCTCAGCAACTCGAATTGTTCCGCACAGGAGATTTCGGGCCAGCAAGCTGGTGGATAAGGAACTGGAGCTAACAGTAGGTGAAAAGGGGCGTGCAATAGGGGCGCTACGTCAGCACATGATTGAACACAGATGCCAAGTAAGAGATCCGATCTAAAGAACAAACAGAACTTCCGGCCCCGGAGCATACGCCCCGATCCTTCGTTTGCATTGGCTCAATCCAACCTGCTGACGAGGCAGGGCATCTCAAAATTTGGGACACGTATAACACGCCCCATAAATAACCTTCGGACCCGATTCTCCCAGTGGAACTACCGCCGCCGGGAGGATCGGGCTTTTTCATGCCCTGCGCCAGACACCTCGGTCTCACCCCTGCCGAAGCTGAGCTCTCTCATTTCTTCTCCTGAAGCATCCTTCGTCGGTCTCCTTCCCTCATTCCCAGTCAATCCCATCTGCCCAGGGGGAATAATGGATCGTGATCGCACACTCGCTGAGTTGAACCAGGCCATAGCCGAGTTGAGCGGCTCATCTGAAATGGCGAAGTATGCCTTGGCTTTCGATAGGGATCGTCTGCGCTCAGCGGTCCAGGCAGAGTTGACCCGACTTCTTTTTGACGGAGAGATAAGCGGCAACAGAGAGGCTGGCGAGAATGGTTCTACCCACCCGGCGGTGCTAGAGCTGATCGACTGGTATTTAGTTGAGGCAGTCGATGGGATCAAATGCGCCTCGGCCTAGACTCGCCGGGCAAGTGCAAGGCTCGCTGGGCCCCTAAAATCGAGCGCGTACGCCGAGCCCCTCTTGACCGGAGATAGAGTGTGGGGTGATGGCGCGTAGGCACTCGCGCCACATCTCCTCGGGTAGTGTTTGAGATGAGCAGAGAGTGCTCACCGAGACTCAGACCGAACGTCAGGATCAAGAGCTTGGAAGCAACAGCAAATAGCTTCCTATTCATTGAACCGAAAGCTCTTAGGCGGGCTCAATCAAGACCGAGTGCGGCCGCACATGGTGGGGCGGGCTGGTCGATTCGGCGAGGCTGACCGTGGGCAATGATGTATGTTACTTGGAAGTGTGCATTGACTTCCCCTACATTGCGCACGTAATGGGTAGCGGTGGTCTCGCTCAAAGAATCCCCCTGGTTGTAGATATGCTTCATGCATTGATCGTCGTATCACTCGACCGATCCGGCGACGATGGTGCTAAGCAGCATCCCGGGGTGGGAATGCCATCCTGTATGGCCCCCAGGTTGATACACCACGTCCTGCATGATTACATCCGTAGGGCCCGTGGTGCTCAGTTTTGCGTGCCAATCATCATCGCGATCTTTGTCTCCGTCAGAGCCGGTTGTCGTGGCCGGTAGAGGGACTTGAACACGGATTGCAAATTGATCGGAAATGGTTCCCTCCGAAAGAATGGCGTTTCCGAGCAACCCAGCGATAGGGGTTGCACGAGGCAACGTAGCGACACCACAGACGATTGAAGCCCCTGCCAATCCTATTGCAACGCGACATCGAAATGTCATGAGATTCTTCTCCTTCTCGAGCTGGAACTTTCGTGAACGATTTCCAGGTTCGTGATGGCGATAACAAGTGGTTATTTTAGGGAACCTGCAGCCAATCTGAACGTTCGAGATTCTCTGGGATTCTCAGAAATCCGTGGATGACATTATCTGCGTCGAGATAATAGCCGGCGACCACGCCGCCGTCGTTAATACCGCTGGAGAAGGTGAAGTACGAACCTTCCGGATCGATCGTTATAATTTTGCCCTCGGGGGTCCGTAGGTACGAGTGATACACAAAGTTCGTGTCGATGTACATCCCGGTTACCGCACCGACGTTGTTAACGCTCACCGGGCAGTCAGAAGGGCACCCGGTGCCCTGATAACTGCCTGTGCCTGCACCAGGCGCATCGAAGGTTGTGAATCTTCCTTTGGGATCGCGGAGAAAGCCATGGTTCACGTAGTTGGCATCCGCATAGATTCCGGCGATCGCTCCCCACTGGTTCAGTCCAGAGTCACAACCGGGGCAGCCAGTACTTTGTGCGCCGGGGACGTCGTACGGAATCAATCTGCCATTTTGGGTCCGCACAAGCCCGTGGTGAACAAAGTTTGAATCGTTGTAGCCCGCCGCGATAATTCCGACCAAATCAATGTTGGTCGCCCCGGACCCATAACAACCTGACGAACCATTCCCCGTACACTCGCCTGGATCAACCCATGTGACAAACGTACCGTCGGGCCGCCGGAGAAAAGCACGAAAAGCGTAGTTCGAATCCGTGTAGAATCCGACGATCGCGCCCTCGAGGTTAACAGCTTTGGGCGTTGAACCGAAACCGCCTGCCCCAGGAACGTCCAAGCTCAAAAATCTTCCTTCGGGAGTACGCACGAAGCCATGGCTGTAACCATTCACGTCCAAGTAATTCCCGGTGATCTCCCCAAAATCGTTCATGCTACTGGGTGATGTTCCGAGGTAAGGTCCTGTGCCCGCACCGGGGGCGTCGAATGTGACAATTGTGCCGTTCGGATTGCGCAGGAAGCCGTGGTAGGTGCTGTTTGCATCTTGGAACGATCCTGTAATAGCCCCGCGCGCATTGATTGCAGCTGGGTAGGTCCCGTTGAAGTCGCCGGGATTAGTATCTGCACCGGGGGCGTCAAAGATGATCGTATTTTGGGCACAGGCTGCGATTGGAGCGATAGCCAGCACTGACAGCAGCCCGCCTATCGATAGCCGGCTCCGAAGGGGGATTACATGACTCACAGTCGTCGTCATTGTGACCTCTCTTTCTGGGTAAATCTTGCTGACACAGCTCGATTCGAAGGCCGGGTGACGCAAGCGCGATCGTTTTTCTCTCAAATGACTTGGCATCTCGTCGTCCAAAGTCGGCCTAATCAGATACGCGACATTTGAAAAAAAGATCGGACATCGAAGCCGCATATTTCGCGGTTCTAGGGGAGAAAGCTGGGTATAATTGCTTCCCGTCCCCTCGGAGAACCTGAACGAATGAAAGAGTCAGAGCGCGAAGAGGTCACCCTGCTGCTCGGTCAAGTTGCCGGAGGAGACCAGGCAGCTGCGCCCAGGCTTATCTCTCTGGTTTACGAAGACTTGCGGCGGCTAGCGGGAACGTATATGCGGTGGGAGCGCAACAGTAACACCCTTCAGCCTACTGCTTTGGTTCACGAGGCGTACCTCAGACTCGTGAACCAGCGAGAAGTAGATTGGCAAGGGAGAACTCATTTTTTCTCCATCGCCGCGCAAATGATGCGTAGGGTACTTGTCGATCATGCCCGAGAGCGGCTGAGGGATAAACGGGGCGGCGGAGCAAAGCCCATCAGCTTGGAGGATGCGGTGGTGCTTGCTCCCGAACAGTCTCTGGAACTGATCAATCTCAACCGCTCGCTGGAAAGACTAACGATGGTTGATCCCAGGCAGGGACAAATTGTGGAACTACGGTTTTTCGGGGGACTTTCAGTCGAAGAGGTGGCCCAAACACTTGGAGTTTCTTCGAAAACTGTTCAACGAGAGTGGAATGTTGCGAAAGCGTGGTTGCACGGAGATTTGAAAAGAAGTGATGTCCACGATACCCGATAAGTGGGAGACGATCAAGATGCTCTTTGAGCAGGCGCGCGAAGTGCCTGCGGCGTCGCGTCAGGCTTTCTTGCTTCGGCGTTGTGACGATCCGGCAGTTCGCGTTGAAGTAGAACGGCTCCTTGCCGAATTTGAAGAGGCAGGAAATTTCCTATCGAAGCCGCTCGTGGAGAATCTACAACTCTATCGAGCCCCCCAAATCGCGACACACAAATTGGCTGAAGGTGAATTGTTATCCGGCAGATTTCTAATAGTCAACTTTGTGGCCGCTGGGGGGATGGGTGAGGTTTACCGAGCACAGGATGTGATCCTTGATCGAACTGTTGCTCTAAAGTCCCTTTCGCCGGAGCTTGCCCTGGACCCGACCTCTTTCGCTCGACTGCGCGCTGAAGCCATGGCAGCATCGGCCCTTAGTCACCCAAACATTTGTACTGTATACGATTTCGGTGAAGACAACGGGCGGCCTTACATCATCATGGAATATCTGGAGGGCAGCACTCTAGCCGAGCGGCTCAGATCGGGGCCCTGCACCGTCGCGGAAACGATTCACATTGGGTTCGCGGTGTCGTCGGCGCTCTCTGCCGCGCACCGAAAGGGCATCATCCATCGAGATCTCAAGCCGGGCAATATTATTCTTACGTCGACCGGGCCGAAGCTGCTTGATTTCGGTCTCGCTCACAAGAAAACTCCTGTTCCGATCGATCAGGAACAGACTCAAGAGCCGCCCGGAGAAGATCTCGTTGCTGGCACTTTGCCTTACATGTCGCCTGAGTGTCTTCGAGGTCAGGGAACCGACGCTCGAGGCGATATCTTTTCGTTCGGAGCGGTTGTTTACGAAATGCTTACAGGTAAAGCAGCCTTCAAGAGAGACTCCAAGATGGGCACAATCGAGGCCATCTTCCGCGCGGACCCCCTCCCTCTCCGGCGGAGTACCGAAAAGGTCCCCGACGAATTGGAAGATATTGTTAGGGGCTGCCTCCGCAAAGAATTAGGTGAGCGATGCGCGTCGATGGCGGAAATAGAGGGCCAGTTCCGAAAGATTTTGCACACAACGCGACTGTCGCCAAAGCTGATTCTCGAAACACTTCAAAAGCCTGGGAACAGGCTCCTAGTACTCGTCACTCTTACCCTATTGATTGCGTTCGGAGTCTGGTGGCTTCATAGGGAATCACGAGTCCGTTGGGCCAGGAATCAGGCTCTACCGCAGATTCAGAGGCTGGCTGAAGAGGAGAAATTTAGCACGGCGTATGCATTGGCTGTCCAGGCTGAGCGATTTATCCCGCACGACCCAACACTAGCAAAAATGTGGGATCAGATTTCATGGACCGACGACATAACGACGAGCCCCCCTGGGGCTGCGGTTTATCGCAAGGACTACGATTCTGCTGACAGTTCCTGGGAGCTTATTGGACGTTCACCAATCCTGAAGCACCGATTTCAACTTGTAGATTCATCCTGGAAGTTCGAACTCGAAGGGTACCAGACTGCAGAACGTACGACTGCGGCGGGGCGCACCTGGTTACCGACGAATTCCATGAAAGTTGCAATGGTGAAACGAACGGACGCTCCGGATGGAATGGTGCAGGTTGAACTCGGAGAAAGCCGTCCCGTATCCCTGATGGGAATGCCTGGATACGACAGCTTGCCACCTGTGCGTTTGGGAACTTTCTGGATCGACAAGTTTGAAGTGACCAACGCAGACTACAAACGATTCCTCGACCAGCGAGGCTACGAGAGAAAAGAATATTGGAAGCAGGAGTTTCGCAAAGATGGCCGCGCGCTTTCGTGGACCGAAGCCATGAAGCTCTTTGTTGACGCCACAGGCAAGCCTGGACCCTCCCAATGGATTGGTGGCGAGTACCCTCGAGGTCAGGATAACTACCCTGTTGAAGGAGTGAGTTGGTTCGAAGCTGCAGCTTATGCAGAGTTTGTGGGCAAATCCCTCCCCACGATTTATCACTGGAGAGTTGCGGCTCAGCCTATTGACAGCTCAAGCATCATCCCGAATAGCAACTTCGGGAAAGTTGGCTCTGCACCTGTCGGAGCTTACAAAGGAGCAAGCTGGGTTGGCGCATATGATATGGCGGGGAACGTGAAAGAGTGGATTTGGAACCAAGGGCCTGCGGGCATGCGATACATCCTCGGCGGAGCCTGGAACGAGCCAACGCACGCGTTTAATGATCCGGATGCACGTTCACCGTTCGAGCGCTCAGCAACGTTTGGGTTTCGGTGTGGCAAATATATGTTGGCTGGGGAATCAATCAAAGCAGCTGACCCCATCATGTTTATGGCACGTGATTACAGTAGGGAACAGCCAGCTTCGGACCAGACCTTCGATGCCTATAAAGTTCTATATTCCTATGATAAAACTCCATTGAACGCCAAAGTAGAATCAGTTGAGCTGACCGAGGACTGGAGAAAAGAAAAAGTCACCTTCGATGCGGCGTATGGTGGAGAACGCGTGATAGCGTACCTCTTTCTACCGCGGAATGCATCGCCTCCATTCGAAACTGTCATTGAATTCACTGGTGCTGGCGCATTTGTTCAACGGAGTAGTTCGAATCTGGAGGGTTACATTGAGGATTTCGATTTTATCGTGAAGAGTGGACGAGCTGTAATGTTCCCCGTTTATAAGGGCATGTTTGAGCGGGGAAACAACTACTTAGGTCATGGATTCAACACCAATTTTTACAGAGACGAGGCGATTGCGTGGTCGAAGGATTTAGGACGATCGATCGACTATCTCCAGACTCGCACAGATATCGATCACAACAAGTTGGCCTATTTGGGATCCAGTATGGGCGCTGCGCTCGGGGCCGTCTTGCCCGCAATCGAAAGTCGTCTTAAAGTTCTGGTTCTTGTCTGCCCAGGGTTCTGGCTGCAGAAACGTTTCCCCGCCGCGGATCAGATTAACTTCGCTCCCCATGTGAAGGCTCCTGTTCTGATGCTGAACGGTCGCTATGATTTTGTATTTCCTCCAGAGATCTCCCAGGAGCCGATGTTCCGGCTGCTCGGAGCTCGCAATGACCAGAAACGGCGAGTCGTCTTTGATTCAGGTCATGATATACCCCGAGCCGGCGAGATCAAAGAAACTACGCTCTGGCTGGATAAACATCTGGGATCGGTGAATCGGAGATAGCATGCTCCCAGTTTGCTGAAACAAGATCAAGGCTCCCCAAGATGGACTCGAAAGAGAGGCGACGTCGATCAGGCGCCAAGAATACGTTGAACTTTGTTCATGCTCCTTGCGCCTGGGGCCTGCAAGCAACTCGTCCAACTGCTCGTCTCTCGTATTCCGTGTTCTATCCCTGATTTTCCCGCCTCTCGCGGCTCAGCGCGTCAAATCACAGGTCCAGTTGAGCTCCCAGGTTTTGCCGCCGTCGGTGGAGTACGATTGCTCGAGGCGAGCGTGCTGGGGAGAGATGTCGAGCCATACAAGGCGGGTCAGTTTGGCGCGGCCCTTAAAAACGTCTTGATTGTAAAACTCACCCCGCTTGCCCTCGAAGTGGCCAATCATTGGCGGAAGGTCGATCGTGCCGCCGTCAATGTCGACGAGGTAGATCGACCACTGACGAGTTGCGGGATTGTAGAGTCTGAGTGCGTCCGAACCCTTGCTCCGCTTATGAAGCTTTTCGCTGTAAATGTCGAAGTTCTCGAAATTAGCGTGGCTGTCGTTGAGCTTCCAGGCCACCTCGGTGCCCTCGTAAGTGGCCCAATCGTTCGGGTTCGTCGAATGGTCTAGGCGTTTCTGCAGCGATCGCACGTGCGCCTTCCAACTCCCGATCAGGAAGTCGAAGTCATGAGAGCCGTCGTGTTGCGGGAAAGCCGCCGGCGGGGGTTGTGGAACGTCTGATTGGGCGAGCGCGGGCGCAACATAGAGCCACGTTGCTAAGGTCAATACACCCCAAACACCCGATTTGAAAGCATGCATGTCAAGTGCCCTCCTGAGATTCGACCTATCTCTATCCGAGCTCGCAGCTTTTATAACATCATCGCTGCGAGCAATACCGAATAGCTGTCACGAGACCGACGCGCAGCCAATGCGTGGTCAACAAATAACGTGTATCTATTACGATCCGCCCGAAGAGCTTCGCTTCAGGCCTTCAAGTGCGAATTTTTGATGCGCAATATGGAGAAAGCCCTGAAAAGCAGTGATGCCACCGATAATTGTGAGTTGAAGAACGTGACCGCTACGTCGTGACCGCATCGAGGGAAGAAAGCACGCATCATTTCGGCCGCGGCAAAGAAGTTCACTTCCAACTGATCGCGCACCTGCTGAGAGAAAACTCCTCTGCGACTCCGGGCGAAACCCGGACCGGCGATGTTAGCAAGTACGTCGATCCTACCGAACCGAGACGAAACCAGTTCAACAGCCTCAGAGCGCTCCGAATCCCGCGTGAGTCAAGCTGTTCCGCTAAAGCGCGGTCCGGAGGTCGTTGAACCGACTCCTCCAGCCGATCGGTGGGACGCGCTGCGACAGCCGCAGAGTCGCCGCGCGCAAGAGCAGCCTCGGCAAGCGCTCTGCCAAGCCGCTTGACGCTCCCGTAATGAAGAAAACTAAGTCATTTGCCTCGATGACCGGCTCCGCAAAGAACTAAGAAATTGACAAGCACACCTGGACGACAACGTCTGAATCCGCTTTCCAAGATTCATAGTTTTCTCCTTGTGCGCAAGTTGCCGTGGTTTTCTGGCGATTCGCACTCGATCACCTGCGTCGCTACGGTCACACTCTCCGATTCCGAAAAGACGAGGGCGCGATAATCGACCTTCTGCTTAACTGAACCTCTTCATTCTGGCGAGGACGACTGGCCTCCCATCAGGATCGCCGATCACTACGAATCTTCCCCACGAGGCCTCTTGTGTTTTCCAAAGAATGGCAAAGCCTTTTCGATTCACTTCTGACTCCCATGCATGCGGATCGTCAACATGGAAGCGAACAGCGACGCCGGTTGCACCTTCACCAACAGGGAAAATCCCACGCTCATCGTGTCCCATGTCTATACGATGTAAGACGACTCGCCCCGATCCGGCCCTGAGCACTACCACGATTCCGTCTTCGAAAATGATGGGTAATCCCAGCAATTCAAAGTAGAATGACCGGGCAGCAGTGAGGTCGGACACAAACAGAAGGATGCTTTCAAGTTCTCCCACATTCATCGAAATGGCTCTCCATATCGCTGGATTTTGCATAATCGCCGAGGCGCTTTTTGGCCTTCGGAATTGTTGGATTGACTGCACGCAGCTTCGCTTTGATCCATTCCAGAGTGCCGCCCTTTTGTGAGGTTAGCAGCCGTTGGAGAATTTTCCGGGATCGAGTTTCCGCCTTACAGCTTTGAATTCAACAGGTGACACGCAACCCCCACCAGTCTGTTCCGGTCGGCGCGAGTTGCCATCTTCCCCAGGCTAGGGGCTCATGCCCTGTAAGCACGCTCGGTAATCTGGCGAACAAGATCCTCGAATGCGGGATTTCCAGAAAGTCTGCTGAAGGTCGGATCGGATGCAGTTTCGAGCACCGCGTATCGTGCGCTGCTATCGCTGCCTTCAGTGCCGCCACGGCATCTTCGTTCCGGCCCAGCAGAGCACACGTGCCCGCCAGATCGAAACCGGACGACTTGCCGGCGTCAAAGTAACGTTGCTGCACGATGCGCATGGCCTCAAGCATGCCGTGCTCCCCTCCGCGGCCGAATCCTACTTCAGCCGCAGCGGCCACTTCCAGCAACTGCTGGTCTCGGGAAAGGGTGGCGAAGCGCTTCGACTGTTCGATGAAGGTGCGATAGTCCCTCTGGGTAAACGCCGCGTAAGCCAGATAGCGCGGCGCGGAAAGGAATTCCGGCTCCGTCCGCTCCAACTCCCGAAGCCTCCCGATCGCCCAGGCCTGTTCTCCGGCAAAAAAGTGAATCAGCGCCTGGTCGCACAAAATCGAGCGCAACGCTGGGTTCAACTGCTGCGCCTTGTCAATCTCCGCGCGCGCCTCCTGCATGCGTCCCAGCGCCATCAGCGAAGTGGCATACCAGTGGTGCGCCTCCTCGTCGCGCGAGTCCAGCGCCAGCGCATGCTGATTCTCGTCCAGCGCGGCAGGAACCTTCCATTCCCCATAAAACAGCGCAAACCCCAGCGCGCGATGCGCCTCGCCGAGGGAATCGTCGAGCGCAATGGCCTTCCGCCCAGCAGCAATGGCCCGCGGAAAAGCCTCCGTCACCGGCATCGAGGCATACTCCGGCATCAGGTCGTAGCACTCGGCCAGGCCCGCGTATGCCTGCGCGTAATCCGAATCAAGTACAACCGCCCGCGTGAACGCATCGGCGGCCTGCCTCAGGCTGTCTGCCGTGCGAAGGCTCCAGTAGTACCGGCCCTTCAGGTAGAGCTGCTCGGCCTCAGGGTTCGGCGTGTGATGGGCGAGGACGGCGGTGTGTCCATTCTCTGCACGGTGACCGTGGCGGCCGTGGATCCCAAATCCCACCACACCAGCCGCGATAAGCAGAGCACCCACCGCAGCAGCCATCTCCATCCGTGCAGGTCGCCGGCGTATCTCGGAGATCGGTTCAGCAGCTTCGACCGCGGGGGCAGACACCGGTTCGACAGCCGCCTCGGCAACCGGCGTCGAAGCCGAATCGCCGCTGCCGCTCTCCGTGGCCGGGGAGTTGAGCCATTCCTCCAGCTCACGCGACCAGGCGAAGACCCCGCCGCGTTCTCCCGGCAGCCGATGGACGGGCAGCCCGCGTTCCTTCTCCCAGCGTTTCGCCGTGCGTTCGTCCCGGCCAAAGAAGGCGGCGATCTCTTTCCAGGAATCGATCCTGCGATTTTCCCCAAGACCACTCTGCTGGCGAGACATAATCCAATCCTCAACACTCAGCCGCAAGAGCAAATTGTGCGGTCAGGCTGAGGTGCAAACAGTATAGCGACAACTTTGAAAGCTGCTCATTCCGGAACGCAAGGTCGCATCCGTTCGGCCTGGCTTTCCTCCGGGCATGGAGATGGCTCGAGAGCAAACCTTCGCGAAGTGACCGCATGTCCCGACTTGCCCCGAGTTGCCCTTTCATACCGCTGGCGAATCCCCGAGCCCAATGCGAACGTGAACTCGCAGCTCTTCAGCGGAATACATCGATTTCAATCCATTCGAGGACCCAGCTCATGAAAAAGATCTATCTTTTCGCGCCAGTCCTGGCGGCGGTGGCACTTATGGTGGCATGTAACTCAGGAGCGAAGGCCGCGTCTGGCGACGGGGCCCCCGCATCTCCCGAGCAGTCTGGCTCGGCTTCCGCCAACAGCGTTCGATATACGAATGGGAGCATCCCGACCACCACCACCACCGCCACCATCGCCGATCCCACACTCGACAACATGCCGGCTGCGACGCTCACGATCCCGTCCGGATGGAAGATGCAGGGCATGATGCTGACCAGCCCCTGCACTACGATTCCAGCCGTCGTGTTTCGCACCTATTCCCCCGACGGGTTGATGCAAATGCGCAGCGAACCGGCAGGAGGCTGGAGATGGGGGGGCCGCATGAATATGGGCAAATTGCCTGGTTGTCTGCCGCTCAACAAGGAGGTCTCCGCGGCGGAGTTTTTGAACTACTACATCGGTACGATTCCAGGCGGTGTCCACTTGGTGGCCCCAATTGTGCTGCCCGAGGATCAGCGCCAGGCGATAGCCGAACGGGCCGTCAAAATCAACCAGCTCAACGAACAACATGCAGACGTGATGGGTGGGATCACGGATAGTGAGGATTTGGCGGCGATTCGGATCGAAACAGTGAACGGGAGCTTCGTGATCGAGGAGCGCTTGCGGGCACACCTGTCGTGTCAGCGGAACACGGGGCCCAACAACTTCACGGGTAGTAGTTGTCAGGCTCAGGTGGACAGGCTCATGGCTCCCAAGGGCCAGCTGGACGCTCTGATGCGCGCCGTCGATAGCAAGCAGCTGCCGCAAGCCAAGGCCTCTGACCAGTGGTTTCAAGCAAAGATTCAGCAGCAGAATGAGCAGGCTTCAGCGTTCCGTGCCAAGATGAATGCGCTTTACCAGGCGGAGAACAAGATGTTTGCCGAGCGCGCCCAGCAGTTCAGCCAGACCATGATGCGCAACCACGAGGCGTACATGCAGCAGCAGGAGTCGGAGTATCAGAGCCAGCGAGCCAACGCCGCTGCCACCATGAACGCCCGCAGCACGGTAGCCTCAGACTACGTTGACTACGCGCTCGATCAGCAAACCGTAGCTGTCGGCGGCGGTACGGCGAAGGTCTCAAGCAGTTACTCGCAGACCTGGTACAACGGCTCGCAGTGGTACCAGACCAACGATCCCAACTCAAACCCCAACGGAGTATTGCAAGGTAACTGGACACTGGCCACTCCGGTGCACGGTAACGGTCAGCCGAGATAGACTGCGCGACGCCGCCCAATAGCGGCGTCGCAGGATTCGCCCGAGGTAAAGGCATGAGTTGGATCCTTGCGGTTGTTGTACAGATCGCCGCCATCGCTCTTGGCGTCCGGCGCGAGCAGCGCTCCGGACGGTGGAGCTGGTCCAAGTTCTTCTTCGCGCTCGCATTCGGCGTCCTGGAGTGCATCATCATCACCGTCCCGTTCTTGGTCATAGACCAGCACAGTAGCTACTTCGGCGCAGTCCTTATCGCAGCCGTCATCATTGCCGCTTTGAACTTCATCTGGATGGTCCTCGTAGCTCGTCGCTGGAAGCTCCCCGACGGACGCACCAGCCTGCAGGCCTACCGCGACCGGAAGGGCTGAAGGGCCAGCGATTGCTGACCCCAAAACCCGCCGAAGGGCTCACGGGCGATCATTTGGCGCGTGAACCAGGTTTCCAGAAAGAAGGTATGGCTCGCCTGCCTCTTTGTTGTCGCTTCCGGGGTATGGGGCTGGCTTGGAGTCAGGCTGCCTCTCGAAATTAGGATAACGGGGTTGTTCCTGATCGGGGTAGCAGTTTGGGTGGCGTGGCCAGCACAAAGAGGAGATTGACAAACGCGAGGGATAGGCGGCGGCCTGGGTAACTTCTGCAATTTTCTGCCGGCATTGGACATCCGCTTTTCGTGGCTCGAAAAGGAGTAGGGGATAAGACGAGATTGACTAAAGTAATGAGACGCGGTCGCATTTGGAGTCCACCGATGTAATACGATTGCAGCATAAGCGCCCGGAGTCCGAACCTGGTGCAACTGGGATCGCTCTGCCGGCGAGATGAAGCTCGCCGGTTTTTTGGGCCACTTCTGTGCTGCCGAGCCCACCTTTGGGCATCGTTCTTGAGGGGTTTTGGCGCTAAAGCCGATTGTGAATTTCCCTCCGGAGAGGTCTGATCTAAGTCCATTGGCTTTGTACATTTCCGCTCTCATCATCTGGTAGTGACCGAAATGATTCGCTTTCACACACCGCCCATACATTAGGCCATGGACCTTGGTTATCGTTGCGATCGCCGCAATAGAATCAATTGTTTACAATAGTTTGAGATTGATGAGCTGCCTGACCGTCCTAGTGCGTGAATAGGAGTCCAAACGTGAATCGCGGCCAGCGCATTCTCGCGTTCATAACCGTAATCGGGTTATTGCTTCTGTTCGTCTGGGCTCTGCTTATCTCGTACCAGTTCCAGGCGGGTAGTCTCTATGCCGATCAGGCGGAACACTCCAGGAGAGTCCTGGTTGCCATGCAAAACCTAAATCGCGGTTTGATGAAGGCAGAAAGCGGTCAACGAGGTTTCTTGCTCACTTCCAAACCAGGCTACTCAGACTCCTACCTCAAGGGAGTCGCGGCTTCCCGGTCAGGGCTTGTCGAGATTGGGCTGCAGCTAGGCGATAACAAGGCTGAACAGGAGCAATTCTTTCGCCTGAACCTCCTCGTTCAAGCCAAGCTCCGTGAATTGAATCAGACCGTAGAGCTAGAGAGGGCCCACAAGCATTCGGAGGCTTTGGCCATCGTTCAAAGCGATCTCGGATTGGGCCTCATGGACCAGATACAACAAATCAGCAGCAGCCTCCTGGACACCGAACGAGCGAACCTCGGCGCGCGGAGCTCCGCAATTCAGGCGGCACGGCTCCTGACAGGCCGGCTCTTTCGCCGGGGGCTGATAGGAATGGCGCTGCTGTTCATCACGACTGCCTTCCTGATCTGGCGTTCCGTGGCAGCTCAACGCACGGCAATGCAGGCATTGAAATGCAGTGAGGGAAAGCTCGCCGAAAAAGAACGCATGCTGCGCACCATCACAGATAACCTTCCAGTTCTCATTTCCTACATCGATAAAAATGAAGTGGTACGCTTCAGTAACTTGACATATAAGGCATGGCTCAATAGAGATCCAAGTGAAACCGTGGGATGTCCGCTCATGGCCGTGATGGGTCCTAAGATGTACGAGAAGCGGAGAGGATATATCCAGAATGTTCTCGCCGGTAACCTGACTGAGTTCCAGGACGATCTCGAGCTTCCCGATGGTCCCCACTGTCACCAAGTTACTTACGTTCCCGATCTATCCGCAGACGGACGAGTAGCTGGATTCTTTGCAATGACCATGGATATTACTGCGCTGAAGAGAGTCGAGGCTCAGCTTGAACAACTGGCGCGTTACGACATCCTGACCGGTTTACCCAACAGGCGATATTTCGAAGAGAAGCTTGCGGAGTTTCTGCTCCATCAGGAGTCCGGCCCTTTTGCAATGATGTTTCTTGACATCGATGACTTCAAAGCGATCAATGATGGTCACGGCCACGCCGCAGGCGACGCCGCGCTTAAGCATTTTACAGAATGCCTGAAGAAGAGTGTTCGTGCTACGGACACAGTGGCTCGTCTTGCCGGGGACGAATTCGTTGTGCTCCTGCCGGGGCTTCGCAAGAAAGCCGACGCGAAGATGATCGCTAACAAGATCATTCAGAGCACAAGACTTGGATTCGAGGTGAAGAACAAGTCGATAAGAACGGCTGCAAGTATCGGAATCGCGTACGCGCGTGCGGCCTTTGTGAATGCCGAGGTGCTCTTCGCGTCCGCGGATA
This sequence comes from Acidobacteria bacterium AB60, assembly GCA_008682415.1. Classification (GTDB taxonomy): domain Bacteria; phylum Acidobacteriota; class Terriglobia; order Terriglobales; family Acidobacteriaceae; genus Telmatobacter. The sequence goes on from VANK01000006.1 coordinate 25,672, forward strand.
GAGCGCTTTATGCCGCAAAGAGCGAAGGTGGAAATTCATTCAAACTGATCGAGTGTAGCGTAATTGAAATGACGCCTCAGCAAACGCGACGACGCGGCGATGCCGTGCAGAGCGCTAATGACGACTTCTCCACCACAGGGTCTGATTCGAGGAGCCGGTGACCTGCGCAGAGCCTTGACATGTCTCGACCGATGGCGACTCCTGCTGACCTGAGGACCGCGGCGTCGATCGCTCATGGTCCGCGAGCCACTCGTCGGTGTCGCGGATGATCTTGAAGGAACTCTGGATTGGCTCATCAGTTTGGACCAAAGTGTTCAAGCCTAGCTGCAGGATGGCCCGGCTGACGCAATGAGCGATACAGTGAAACGGAGCGCGGCGGCGGTGCGCTCATCGGATCAGCGGCGCTCGGCCGGCATGGACCTATTGCCCCGCTTTCTTTCGTGAGGGAAACATTCGAGGAGTCGCCAGTCCGATTGGCGCTTCGGTGCCCGAGAGGCGACCCCCCGTACTGAGAGCGCGAAAAGGAAGTGCAGAGTTTTGTTTATCTCTGATCTTTATCGTTCTTCAGAGGCTCAGTGGATTCACCGAAGGCGGGAACGACGGATTGGCATGGGCAGTCGTTACGAAGACAGTGGTGAGCATCATCAACAGAGTGCAAGAAGATGCTGTGGCCGCAGGTGCAGAGGGCATTTGGGTTGTGAGTGAGGCTATAGAGAAAAAGGCTCATCGGCTCTCGGAGCCGTACCATTTACTGGGTGGCGCGGAAGGAGCGGCGGGTTGATACTGCGTGCATTTGCATCCGCCCCAGAAGCATTGGTGGGAGCCGTGGACGGACGTAGGGTGTCCGCAGACGGAAGGGGCCGGAGAGGAAGTCATAGGAATACTCTCGCGCAGGTGTCCAGGGGTTCAAGTGCCGCAGATCGCCGCGCTGACGGTCGGATGTTTCGTGGGTGCGGCGGGTTGTTTCGAACTCGCAGATCGCGCCAGTGCGTGATCCGTTCACAAGCGCGACCGTGATGCGATTAGCCCGGCGGTCGATGATGCGCCGAGACGCCAGATGGCGGATGTGGGCCGTTTTCTCGAGTTGGTTGGCTACGCACTCGCCTCGGGCGCGGTGGCCGATGTCTCGGGCGCATAGCCCTGTGTTCGTTTTTGCCGCGGCATGCGCTATGTGCACGGATTTTCGTAGAGCAGACCATCAAGCGTTATCACCACTTTCCGTAGAGGACCCTACCAGCGGGTGTTCTCTCCTAGAAAACCACTACCAAGTGGGCTTTGTGCCGCTTCTGAACGAACTGGAAGAACGACAGTCTAATTCTTAACCTTCTGCTTCGCCCATCGCTTTCGCTGTGCCTCTGCAATCCGTTCCCGAGCAGCCGGACTGAGCTTGCGCCGTTTACGAGGAGTGCTGGCATCAGGAGCGCCTTTGCCCATTGTTGTTTTAGCGAGCAGATCACGGACGTTCTGTAGCCGTGCGATTTCAGCGTCAATCGATGCGAGGATGCTGTCTGTCGTCATAGCCCGAAGTATACAGTCCCGGATCTGAAGGCGGTGGGGGAAGATCAATGAGAAGCCCTTGGACTTCCGATCTCTAAACCACGATAACATCTCTGGTGCTCGTTCTAGAATCGCGATTTCCTTTTGCGCCTTCGTCCAATCCACTAAGTGATCCCAGATTCAGCCGGCGTGCCCGAGCAAGTCGGAAAGAAGTAGCCAAGAGCTTGTAGCGTCCGTCGACAAGAACCCTTGCCATTTGAACAGGATGATTGCCTGGTTAACAGTGACATCCATAATCTTTGTTCCGAAACCGTCCATTCGCTGCTCCCAACCCAGCATGGGCAATCGTGCGTTCTCATCCCGCAGCCGCTTGGCCACGTGAGCCTCGTTCAGATCCATGCCGCCGTACTTTGACTTCCAGGCATAGTGGTGCCGGTGCTCACACCCACCGCGCGGGCAGCATGTTCAGCCCTGCGCCCCTGCCTCCATCTGCTTCACCACCGGAATCACCTGCGCCTCGGCATGCTTGTCCCTCGACATTGCACGCACCTCCCTGAGTTACGAAAATGGTACTCGGTTATGTGGCGGAAATGGGATCAGGTCAAGCTGCAACTGAGTCCGACGCTTCGACCGTCATCTATTGTCAGGGTCCCCGAAATTGGATGTAGATTGGTAGCTTGGTTCCCATTCGTAGGGAGGATCCCCGATCTGTCATGCCCTATCTTCGAATCACCTGCCCTGAGCAGGCGCTGGAATGGAAGCGCAGGATCGCCGAGCCCCTCACCGCAGAGATCAACGAACTGTTTTTCAATCCCCGAGCCCCGGTCACTCGCGAAGAACTTCGGGAACGGACGACCATCCATTTCGTATCCTACCGCTCTGGTGAACTCTTCATAGGTGCACGTACTCCCGATGACCGTGGAACCCCAGATATTACAATTGAGGTCTCCGACTGGAGCATGTCAGCTCGACAGCAACGTCGAATTGCTCGCGAACTGACAAGGGTTGTCACGGAAGTCTTTGGGCTAAAGAACCTGTCCCTGGATAACATCAACGTCAGGTTTCATCCCTATCCGCCGAAAGATTTCGCGGTTGGGGGAGTGCTCTTGTCGGATCGAATATCGCTTATTGGTCGGATTATGAAAAAGCTATTCGGGTGAAGTGAACGCCGGGTGGAAATCATCGAACAATAGGCACTCAGTTCGAGCGTTGTCACCTGGATAGCGCATCGCCATGTTGCCGATAATCGACAGCGACAGAGAGACCTTTATTGAAGCGCCCTCGCATACATCACAATTGTTCTGAATCTACACAAGACGCCGCACCGCCTGGTAACGGCCAGCAGTAACAGTCGCCGCTGAGTACTCGATTGCACGGCCCCATTGCACTATGATTTGCCGCATGAGCCCGTTCCTCTCTCATTTAGACGAGAACCCTCTGGCCCCCTGCCGATGCGGGCATCGTATCGCCCTTCACTCTCGAAGAGTCCCGCATCCATGCATGTGGCCCGACTGCAACTGCGAAGCCTTCAAACTCGACGACGAGCCGCCAGCCTCGGCATATGCCCAAAACCGGAAAAGAACCATGGATTGATCAAGCTCTACCAACGCGGTGGCTCCGCCGCCCGTCGCACGCTGCGTCCGCCCCGGGTCTGACTGGCGGTTGAGGTGACGCCTTCGATCGTTTGGCCGAGCGGGATGAGGCGCACTCGATGGAGTTAACGGCGAGCGAGTTGGCTATGATCTTGACATGACGAAGCTGAAGCGTGTGGCGCGCTACGAGCGCAGCGTACGAATCAAGCAAGATAACGAAGAAAAGGTCGCCGTCTAAGTAACTTCGCTTGCTTATTGCACGTTTCTATTCATGTGACTCCCGCCGATATCTTAGTCGAATTACCCCACGATAGTGACGCGCTGAAAGCGGTGATGCGTGCACTGCTCGCCGAACGTGATCGGTAGAACAACGAGCTGAAGTGCAGATGGCCGAGAGGTGGACGCCGTTTTGCGGCTCTTCCTGGGGCAGCGGTTGGAGGTTGATCACGTGTGGCGCAGCTTATCGATGAAGGCGACGAGGTAAATGCGTGAAGAGATTCGTTGCGAATTGAGGGAAAGGGCTCCCGGCGAATGTCTGGACCGTCACTCGCCGGGTCTCTCATTTTCGCTCTGCCCAATTCAGAACGCTGGAGCGTTCCCCATCACGGCGATCGAGACAGATCCCTGCCTCGCCAGAGCGGTGGCCAAGGAGTATCCCGGCCCCGTACTCGGCGAGAGAAAAGGCGTCAGTGCCGCTACAGCGGACTTCGGCCCGTTGTAAACGGCGTTCAAACCGTCGGTCTGCTCGTAAGCGAGGTTGTTTGCAGGGTTGGTGTTGCTAATAACACGACCCAGAACGCGATGCTCGGCTTCGATTCCCATGATTGAGGCCGCGACCTTTGCGAAAAAGTCGAGCTGTTCGGCGGAGTATTTGTTGCCGTCTCCATCCTGCCTGGCCGACTTTACCGAAAACTCCTGAATGGCATTAAGGTAGGCGCCGATGAAGGCGTTTTCGAGTGTATCGAGCAACCCAGTGAAAGCGCCCAATGTGTCGAAAGAGCCTGCAGGGAAATAGAAGGTCTGCACTGGATCTGCGTTGGGACCGGAGATTCCCAACAGCGATCGAAATAGGTCGGCGTGAGCGATCTCTTCAGTGAGGGCTGCCTGGAGGTAGTTCACGTTCCCGGCGTTGCCGGTGGGTTGCACATTGGTGGCCGAGCCTCCCGGACCGGCAAGGTTCACATCCTGGATCACCGGGCCGACCAGGCCATTGTAGTAGAACGTGGTTGCCAGATCCTCGGCAATCAAGGCCGCGGTGAAGATCTCCTTTACCGTGTCCATCGATTGCGCCTTTTCCTGCGCCTTCTCTGCCGCAGACTCAGCGGAAGCCTGCTTGCTGCCGAGGGTGAGCGTGGCTGCTGCGCCCAAGCCGACCATTCCTGCCCGGGTAAGGAATCTGCGGCGTTCCAGCCGCGTCTGCGCGGTGGCGTCGATCACTCGACCTGCCTCCTGAGTTTTCATGGTTGGGTTCCTTTCGCTGATTCTGATTGAACTGTTGCCGGTGGGGATGGGGAATTCTGAGTCGCGCCTAGCGTGCGGTCAACGTTTGCCCTCGCCGCTGCAAGAGGAACGAGCTATCGAGTCGAATGGATTCGTGAATTTATATTTTTCTTTTCGATGAAGCACAATTTTGCCGCGTTCAGGCGCAGCAATGCGCAGCGGATTTACGAGTTCGCTAGCGGGATTTTGTTCCGGGCACCCACAGTTGCGACTCATCGATGCTGCGCTGGCATTAAAATCTTCTATTTCGCTCAATCCATATCGTTCGGGCACGTAGGCCGTCATTCAAAATCAGGGTACTTCTGCTGACCGGCCCGAATGGTCTGAATTGTACTGGCATCTATCCAATCAAGAATCGAAGTAAACGCTGCTGAGCCCGCAAGGTCCTTGCCCTCACATCTCCGCGCGGAAGACCGGTGAGGAACGCGACCTCCACGTGCAAAGAAAGAGGCGCAGGCCGATCGAGGTGCGGGTCGGTCACACTCGTCGCTGGCGCGGATGGATTCTCCGGATCGCCGACTTCGATCAGTTCGTGGCTGGGTCTTGTTGGAGTTCTCCAATTGATCTCTTGAGAGTTCATGTGACCAGAGCGGGTATCCGGCCATTTACGAGTCCAACGCGAAGCCCGCTCCGATGCCAACCTAATCGGCGGCGACTCATCATAGACCGCGCTAACTCTCCTTTATCCTGCCGAAAGCAGGTATAACGCGGAGAGCCAAGTCGTCGGATCAAACGGGCTCGCCATGCTTACAATACTGTCTTGTCGTTCCTCTCACGGCACAGAATCGCCTCAAGGTTGGACGCGTTCAAGCCGGGTTCAAGAGTCCTGGTCCTTCCAGGTGATCGCGAGGGGCGCCACGCCACCGTTCGAGTTTGACAGAATAGAGCCCCTTTAAACCTCTCTCAGCCAACTAAAGAGACAGGAGCGCCACGGAGGTTCGTTTGGAACCCAAGGTCGTCGTCATCGGAGGGTCTGCAGGAAGCGTCGGAGCGATTGTCGAGATTGTGCGCGCTCTTCCTCGGGAGCTAAACGCCGCCGTCTTTGTCGCTGTCCATTCAGTGTCTCGCCAGAGGACCTTTCTCCGTCAAAGGGAAGTATCGGCGACTACACGCCAACAACCGTCCCGAAGATTCGAAGCACCTATGGCTTGCTTTCGATCACCGTGATGGAGGCTAAATTCCGGACCCATCGGGCGGGGCGCTTTTCTTCTGTCGATACCATCTTGAAAGCGCCATCCTTCTCCAACTTGTGACCGTCGACCGAATCTGCTACGAGTACCTCTCCCGTATGGATCGATGGGTCCGTCTCTGCGAATGCATAAAGCACACCGTACTCGTCGGTGCCTTCCGCGACCACGCCAAGGAGGAAGAGCTTGCCTTTGACGTCTTCACCCCGAGCCACTCCTAACTTGGCGAGCAGTTCTATGACCGGGACCCCAGAATAGGTTTCGTTCGTCTTCGAATGCGCGTTGAACACCGATACTGTCTTGTGAGGGAGAGATGCGAACTCTTCCGGGCTCCAGGTCATCGATTTTCCATCGAGCACTCTAACCCTCAGTGCTGTGGATGGAAGCGAGGGCCGGGAATGGTGGTCCATGTCCTGCGCTGGCATTAATAGCAGTCCCCTGCACAATCCGACGACAGCAATCAGGATGTTCCGTAAAGCAGCACGATGGCTTCTCATGTCAGCACATTGTACCGGGATTGTCTTTGAGCCGCATCGCTCCAAATCGATCTTGGTATCTCCAGGGTCCTTTGTAACCACAGTTACAAATACCTGCGCATTTACGCAGACGGATCAGGGCTCGTGTAGAATCCTGACAATTCCCTGGAGGCACGTATGGCAACACGCCGGAACTTTCTTCAGAGATGGACGCGTTTGGCCGCTGGCGCATGGGCGACGGGGGTCTTTACCACTTCGACGACCGATGCTCAGACTCAGCAGCCTCAGGAACCCAAAAAGAAACTGCACATTCTGATGAGGAGTTCTTGGGGAACCGATGAGCCGACCCGCGCATCCTTTGCTTTTTCCCACGGACTAGCATTGGCCGAGGCTGGGCACGACGTGCAGATATTCCTGACTCACGATGCTACCTATCTCATGCGCAAGGCGACGGTTGATGCTGTCAAACCCATTGGATGGCCTCCCCTGAGCGAGACCATGGCGAAAGTCGTAGCCAAGCACATCCCGGTCTTCACCTGAGGGGCTTGCTCCCGGGCCCGTGGGGTCACGGAACAAGACCTGAGCAGTTGGAACGCACAATGGGGTACGGTTCCGATCTACGTTTCCCTCGTGGAATGGGCCGACCGCGTGATTAGCGAGTGAACGCGGAGAGCTGTCGTTAGCCAACAGAGTTGCGACGGCTCGTCGATTGGGCAATGCGTTCCGGGAGTATCCCAGCCTACTCGTCAGTTACTAATTCGTTACTGGCAAGTGGGCGGATTCGCCCGCGCGGTGAGTATTACCCAATATGATCCCTCGACACGCCTAGCTTGCCACGTTGTCCATCTTCCTCCCCGATCACATCAGGCTTCAGCGGGGCGATCTGTTGACAGTGCTGGGCCGCCACCTCGCACAATGGCGCAGGGGTGCGCTGGTGGCCAGTGCCACGGTGAGCCCGATCCTGGTGCATGCATTGCTGACCAATGGGATGATCACTGTGGTGGCCTGAGCCGACTACCGTCCTGCTAGATGTGGGGCCTGCCATGTGCCTCACTCTCCGTGTTCACCTCGGCAGCCCGGAGCTGCCGGGGATTTTTCGGTTTCGCGATCTGATCGAGCAGGTGCATCCCGGCCATAGACAGTGCTTACGTGCCACATGGACGGCGGCGCGGTTTCCGCACTGGCATATCCCCACGGACGGCGGGGACGGTGGTTTCAGAGTGTGGGCGCACAGGAATGAAGCACGGGCACGCACAGCCTTGCGATTGGCAACGGTGCGGCGCTTTTTCAGGGTCATGCGCGGAGTTGAGATGTCCGCACAAGCAGGAGACGCGCGGGTCTGCGGAGAGTTGGACAGAGAAGTCGGACATACGGGAAACGATTGCGAGGGGAGCTTGAGCTAACTATAAGTTATGCTGGGACCTAAAGGCAAGCGCGGAACGGGGGCGATTCGGCATGATCCGGCATCTACGAATGAGGAAGATAGCCGATTTGCGCCAGCGGATCAGCAGCAAAGAGTGGCCTGTTTGTTACGAAATTGAGGGAATGCCGATCGGGCAAAAAGCTCGAATCGAATTGGTAAGTTCCGCCACTAGGTGCTGGCGAGTCCACAGGGTCCCTAGAAAGCCACAAGATAAGGAGCGAACCTTTGCGACAGTCGAGGAAGCGTTCGCGGCCCTTCAGGAGGAAGTGAGTGCGGAACCGGGAGACGTGGTGTCCTAGGCGGCGGGCGGGAGCGGAGGTGGGGCGTCCGGCGGGTGCTCTTGGTATGCCGGGCAAGTGCAACCGGGCCACATGCAGATATGAGGGGATCGGCGCGAGTGCACGATGATGCGATGGCCGCAGGTGCATTCGGCGGAGGGGTTCTCGTCGACGAGGGCCCGGAAGTGTGGCATCAGTTCACAGCATGATAGCGCGGGATGACGGGCCTGTCATCTGTGATGACGCTATATTTTTGGGAAACGGTGCAGTGTCCGCTAGTGGCTTGATGGCCTGCTGCATTTGAGCTACTAATCGAAGTATCCTTTTCTGGCCCTTTACGACTTCGCAAGCAAGAGGTGAAGCAAAATGGCGGCGGCTCATGTGCTGCACGTGGGGGACCGGTCGTACCATCGCTCGGAGGTCCTGCGCGGCGTCGGCTACGCCGTGACCGAGTGCGATACGCCGGAGGAGATGGCAACCTGGTTCCGCCTGGGGCACCTCGCGGATGTTGTATGCATCAGCGAGTGGCGGGGGAGGGAGTGCGATGAGGAGATCGCTCTCGCCCGGTTGTACTCCGTTGCGCCGGTGGTGTTATTTCGCGCATCGGATCGCGCGTATCTGAAGCGAGGATGCGATCTGGAGTTTCCGCCGTTCGTGCATCCCGCGGAATGGCTGCATGATTTGGAGCGTCTATTGGGACGTTGAGCGAATAGGCGAGTAGGCGAGGACAGGGAGCGGTCCGGGAAGTGAGCCAGGCGGTTCACGCCGCTTCGTCGGGGCGGGTGAACCTTGCGAAGACGGTGTGATGGAGCCGCGCTGGTCGTGGGAGCATGATCGCGGAGCGATGGACACCGCGCGCTGTTTGCGCGCCATTCATGAGAATAAGGTCGGCGACCTACCAGGTAAAAGCCTCGCTCGCCCACGATTTGGACTTTCATGCCGACCTGAAGAAGGCTCGACGGATTGGGCTGCTGGGGCCCCGTGTTGTTCATAAAGTATGGCGCCGGTTGGGGGGGACGGCCCGGGGGCGCGCAGGGGGGCGAGCCCGTGTCAGGCTGAGATTACATCGCGCGAGGAGACGTTTTGATGCGCGCGGTATGTCAATCGTTGACTTAGCCGAGCGGAAGCGATGCGCAAAAAGAGGCCCGACGCGCGTGGTACCGCCGGGCCCAGATTTCATCCGCAGATTCGAACCCGTCGGATGGGTTCTTACCGCTGGGATGCGGGCGGGCGGGGGCGGGTTGGGTTAGTCTGCCCGGCAGGCGTTTGGGGCAGTGCTCGGCAAGGGAGTCGGTGGCGGCGGTACGAGGAGCAGCGCAGCGGAAGTGAGTCTAGTCTGCTTAGCCAATTACCTGCCCATTCCTTTCGGTCTGGTCAACGCCTCCGAAGTCGCTCACTACCGTTAAAAACCAGCGGTCATGATGAACTCTCCCATGGTTATCGTAGGTGTCCTTCCACTCGATTATGCCCAGCGTAGCCTCTGACCCAGGTACCAAGGTCGATCGGTCAACTCTGAGCGGTTTTCCAGGGCAATCAGGTGTGCCGTGAAACACACTCACGTCGAATGCAATTGCCTGCGATTTGTTCTCGATTTCCATCCAGAACATTCCGGAGGCATCATTTGCCCATTTCTTCCGGAAGGATAGGACGGGTTGGAGCCGTTGGCCCTCGCACTGATTGCCGTGGCACTCCTCTCCGTCTATCTGCCTGCCCGGAGAGCCTCGCGCATCAATCCCATTGAGGCTCTGCGTTCCAACTGAGCTCTGCGAAGCAACGTTTGGCGGGGCCTCGCCGCAACGTGTCTGATCGTCCCACTCGCGACGAACGCGAAAAGGGTCGCCGTCCAAGGTGGCGACCCCTCGCTTCCCGACCCCAGACTACTTCTCCGGCTTCTTCTCCTTTTCGTCGGGCTTCTTCTTGTCCGGCGGAGGCGGCTGTTGGTGCGACGGCGGCGGAGGCGGAGCCGCGTGTTGCGGCGGAGGTGCTGGCAGCTCTTCCTCACGCGTCGGTGGCGGAGAAGGCGGAGCCGGCCGCTGCGGCGGAGCCTCCTGTCGAGGCTGCGCCTGCGGTGGCGGTGTCGGCCGCTCCTCAGGCCGTGGAGGCGGGGCCGTCTGCGGTGGTGGCGCAGGCCGTTCCTGCGGTCGCGCCGGCGGTGGCTGATACTGAGGCCGCTGCGCCGGACCCGGCTGGTTTTGCGGTGGCCGCTGCAACGGAGCTGGTTGTTGCGGCGGCGCGGGCCGCTCCTGCGATGTTGGCGGAGCCGGCCGCGATGGCCCGGGTGCTTCCGGCTGTGCCGGCGGCCTGGCTCCCGGCTCCGGAATCTGCTGCGGCCGTTCCACGGGCGATCAGTGACCAGATGATGCGTGCGTTCTTATTGGCTACCGCGACACATGCTTTCGTTGCCCCGAGCCGTTGTTGCTTGTCGATGATCCATAGGCTTCGCTTGTTGACTTGGCCTTGGCTCGGAACCCGACGCAGCGAGCACCATGAATTAGGAGCGTTCGCAGGTATGGATCACCATGCTTTGTGATGCCCAGAAGCCTGCTCTTGCCGCCGCTTGAGTTCTGCTTGGGCACGAGCCCCAACCAGGCAGAGAACTGACGTCCATTTTCGAAGGCATGCCCGTTACTGATCGCAGCGACGATGGCCGTAGCGATCAGAGGTCCCACACCCTCGATTGCTGAAATGCGTCGGCAATCAGGGTAGCTCTGAAATGCAATCAGTATCCGGTGGTCCGCATCGGCGATCTTCTTGTCTAGATCCGCGAGTTCTTCATACAGGCTTTGAAACAAGTCTCGGCCGAATCCTGTGAGCTGGTTCTCTGCGTCCTCCAGCACCGCCGGCAGCCCGCGCCGAACCTGTCCTGGATGTTGCGGCAAAACGATCCCGTACTCGGCAAGTAGTCCGCGGATCTGGTTGATCAGCTGCGTGCGGCAGCCAACCAGCCGACTACGGGCCCGGTGAAGGCACTGAAGATCCTGCTGCTCGATCGATTTCTGAGGGACGAAACGCATGTGCGGCCGTGTCACGGCTCAGCGTCGTCGGCATCGTTCTTCTGTGACTTCACGTACGGCTTGACGAACTGTGGGGCCATCAGCCGGACCGTATGATCCAGCCCGCCGAGCACGCGTGCCCAATAGTGGCACTGCCACTCGCTTCGATCCCGATCAGGCATGGTGGAAGCGCGGTGAAGAAACTCACCAACTCGCCCCTCCTCAGCTTCCGCCGCAGCACCTGGCGCCCCGACTTGTCCGCTCAGTGCACCTGGAACACCTGCTTCGCAATGTCCAGCCCGATGGTCGATACCGTCTTCATGGCCTCTCCTCCTCGTGGGGAGCTTACCAACTCTCCTCTACGAGGCGGGTCCATCCCATTAGGTCAGTTTTCACACAGCGAGACTTCCAGACCGCGACAGCTCGTCTTACTGGGTAGCGGCTCCGCCGAAGCTCCATCCAGTGGAGATCGCAAGCTGATTGTTACCCGCGCGGTAGGTGTACGTTACTCCAGCGACCGGAACGATCGGTTTGCCCTTTGCAAAGAAAAATATGCCAAGGCCGGGACTCGCGTACCTCACTTTGGGACCCCCGCCGAGGTCCGATCTGAATAGACCATCAGCCGCAAACTGATGCTTTAATAAGGTCGGCTGGAAAACAACGTCGACATTGATCTGCTGACCAGTATGCGTGGAATAGGCTCCAACGTAGACATCTTTTGGAGAGGAGCTTAATACAGCTTGTCCCGAAGACGTTGAGGATATGACCTGCGACTGATATGACTGTTGCTTGAGATCCGAGAGGTTGTTTGCACTTCCGAGTACATACGCGGTGCCGATTCGCCAATCTGCAGGTATGGTTGTACGGAGAAGGTTGAGTGCGATAGTCCCTCGATATTCACTGAAGGTCACCTTGGTTGGGTCTGGCAAAGGCAGCTTTGTAGACACGAGGTTATAGAACTCGCTATATCCGTAGTGGAATTGTCCTAGGAGGAATTGACCGTTCTTTGCATGGCAGATTGTCTTGAGGCGTATCAGGCTGGGGCTCCCAGGCTTTATTGATTCACCACCATTCGGATCTGCACTTGCCTTTACGCACTCATTTAGTTGATCCTCGTTATTCCGCGAGAAACGCAATGCGACTCCAACTTCTCCAAATGCGCCATTCGCCGGCGCACTTTTGTTCACGATCGTTCCGGTACCCTTTTTGACGGTGCCTCCCCCACCTCCGCCAAAGGACCACGGGCTGGTGGCGGCCCTCGGAGCGAAGAAGTCATAATTGAAATCGAACCGCGCCTGATCGGTGCCAAGATTGTAGGACAGCACGCCCGTAGTGGTCGGCAAGAATATTGTGTTGTCACCGGAGGCGCTCTGGAAGAGAGATTGTTGGGCGAATGCCTGCATGAACGCGGGCAGTAGCGCTAGAGAGAACAGTCTGAAAAGCATCTTGGACATATCCGCCTCTCCAATCGGGGAAGTCGTTTTGTTGCGGAGACCGCTTATTCGACCTGGGAGATCTGGACTTCGGCTATTTGTCCTTACCCCCGCCGTCGTCAGGTCCCTTCAAATCCTTAAGGTAGACAGGACCGTCAAGAAACGCAGGGGCCTGGGGCGAAGTTTTCCATTTCAACTCGTATACCTTTTTGGGTCCCGCCGGCTGGAAGTGATCGTCGATTCGCGTGAGTGATAATGTGAAATCTATATCAAGGCCATTCTGTGTGGTTGCGTCAAAGTAAAGAGCCACTCGTTGTTGGGCTGCCGGAACGCTCAGATCTACATATATCTTTGACTCCGCGTGCAGTCCACTTGGTGTGGTGACGGTGGGGATGGGCTGCAGTTGAAGGTACAGCTTCGTGAGACTGAAGGCGAACGCACCCGCTTGTGTCTTGACATCAACCTCTGCATCAAAATTCGGAAGAGGTGGCGAGACAGCGTCGGCCGGCTTCGTAGACGCAACGACACTTCGCTTTTTCGGAACCATGACTATCCTTTCTGTGCTGTCCATCGCAATCAACTGTCGCCGATCAAAGTGAGGGCCAGTGTCACTCGCGCGGTCCGTCGAGTTGTGATTATCGAAGAGCGTATCCAGAAAACTCCGCTTCGTCCATAGATTTCTGACGCAACGACGCGTCGGGGTCCCCCTCGTCTTATCGGAGTATCTGTACTCGCGAATCTCTGATATGGAGTGATCCTGTCCACGCCTGCGAATCTGTAAGGCCAAAGGAAGAATAGTAATCGATTGGGTGGTACTGGGAGCTGGAGATAACTCAAATGGCGGTGAGCCATGTTCCTCAATGCCGATTAGATGCCCAGCAAGACCGCGATGATCGGAACGTTCGCAAGCCCCCACCAAGAGGAGGGCCGCTCCCTGCCCAATGCACGAACGGCGGCATTCTTGACCAGTGCCAGCGCGCCGCATGCGCCGCCATGAAGCCCATCGCCTCGGCCTCCAGATACTCCAGATTAACAGCGAAATTGAGGATGTCTGTTTCAGTTACGGCTTTCTCCGATGATGCCGCGGTTCCACCGCCGCCCATAGCGGGGCATGCCGAATCCATCTTCTTCATGAAACGGTCTCCGTTTGGCGAGGCGGATGCGAGGTCGTCAAATAAGTTCTTCGGCATAGATTGCCGGACTGTCGCGGCTTGGCCTGTATTGGATGAAGCTGGGCATCGGTACCGAGCGCCCCTACCTGTGAGTCCGCATCAATTCCCGATACAGAGAAAGTCAACCCTTCGGCCCACACCTGGGTTGTCGCCGGCTCCGCCGCGGCCTTAAAGGATCAGTTGCGCTGTGCTTTCTTTGCCACATCACGAATTCGAAAGCGCATCCCATTAGTGAAAATGTCTTGACAAGGTCCTCTTCCCATGTGATCGTTAGTCGAATCAATTTCCCGGCTGCAATTCCCCACCCTTGAGCTTTGCAGGTCAGAAAAGCCAAAGCGCCGTCCAAATCTAATTGAGGTGAGTCATTGCCGATGCTCAGTCGGCTTCAGATTTCACTCTCTGTGCACGGCCTGTCCCTAAGCGACCATTATCGGCTGCGCCTGCCGATTCACAACTCTTTCCGTACACTAACTGAGCTTTGGAGAAGCTGATGGCCAGATTCGGCTTATCTTCGATGTTATTTGCGCTGATTTCGTTGTTATTTCCGCCTCGATGCCTTTCACAAGCAGCCCAGTCACCTCTTGAGATGTTGGCCTCCGCAAAACGAGCCTTCACTAGCGGGTCAAGTGTTACCTCGATCCAATTGCGAGGGAGTGTACGTGTGATCGCAGGGAGCAGCGACGAAACCTCACCAATCAGGGTATCTGTAGATGCGGATGGGTCCTCGATGATAGAGACTGACCGAGCGAACGGCACGCGCATCGAGAGGCAGACCGCCTTTGTGTCAGGACAGCAATGTTCTTGGTCTGGGCCGGATGGGCTTATTCATTCCAAGGTCAGGCACAATTGTATGGTTTCTGTGAATTGGCTTCTGCCCGAACAACACCTTTTCAGTAACGCCTTCCCCCCGAGCAGCCAATCTGTTGTAGCGAACTCATCCGCCTCGAATGCAGTCTCTGTTCATTGGGAATTGCCTTCCACCCCATCTGTCGAGCCGGGACCCACGGCTCTTATGGCCCACCTCAGTTCATTTGATCTGGTTTTCGATCGTACAACGGCGTTGCCAGTCGCGTTGTCATACAACTCCCATCCTGATTCGAATGCAACCCTCGACATACCGGTGTGGATTTTCTACTCGGATTACCGCAGCGTGGATGGAACCGAGATTCCTTTCCACATTAAGCGGTATCTCAACGGGGTTCTATCGATGGATGTCACAATTACCGACGCTCAGATTTCGAGATAGGTTCGGGAGAACGATCAATGCGATTGACTTTGCGCTGGCTCGCCGTCTCATTTCTTGCCCTACTGGCTATCGTACCCGTTATTCACGGCCAGGCGACGGGGTTGTATGCGTTTGGACCCTTTGATAGCCCAGGCCTCGATTCGATCAATCGTGGGAATTTAAACATTCACCTCACGATTCCCGTCTTCAGTAAGCCTGGCCGTGGGAGCAGCAGCTTCTACTACTATCTGAACTATGACGGCTTAGTGTGGCAGCCAACGGACTCGGCTGGAGATACGGTGTGGACGCCTGCGGCCGAATGGGGTTGGACGGACGTCACGAACGTCGAGTTTGGGTACGTGACCTACAGCCTGACGATCAATGACTGCACCAAGAACGGACTTCAACTTCAAAACCAAACATTTGCTCAATTCCTCTACCATGACGCTAAGGGAAACGCTCACGGGATTCCGTATTCCTACACAAGTCCATGCGGTAATATGGGTGCTCCCTCAGGTACCGGAACATACGCGCTGACTGACAATTCAGGCTACACAATCTATCGGAACGGGATAGCCTTTTCGGCCATGTCGCGCTCTGGTGCGCTTTTCGCTGTGCCTCATTACCCCGTCGGAACTACATATCAGAATCACCCCGGTGCAGCGAGCGCACAAGATACGAACGGCAACGTGATTTCCGCATCATCATCCGGAGTGTTCACAGACACTATGGGGACTACGGCCCTTTCGGTCTCGGGCGTCGCGCCGAACCCAGTCATCTACACTTATACTGACCCCAATGGAACTCACCAGACGATCACCGTCAACTACACCCAGTACACCGTCCAGACCGCCTTCGGCGTGAGTGGCACCACTGAATTCAGCCAGGCGGGCGTACCTCTCGTCAGTTCGATTGTCTATTCCGCGGATGGCTCATCCTACTCGTTCTCCTACGAACAAACCCCGGGCAATACGTCCGCCGTTACAGGACGAATCCATAGCGTGACCCTGAGGACAGGCGGAACCATCACTTACGCCTACTCAGGTGGATACAACGGGATTGAACCTGACGGGACAACGGCAAACCTGATGCGCACCACGTCAGATGGTAGTGCCACCTACACTCGTTCGAACATCAGCTCGACGCAGTCGACGACGAGCTTCAGCGACCCATCGGGAAACACAACGGTGTCTTCCTACCTGCTGACCTCGACGGGCTACTTCTACGAAACGGACAGAAAGAGCTATGCCGGAGTCCCAAGCGGTACGCCGTTGTCCGAAATCAGTACCTGCTATAACACTCCTCAGGGGTCATGTTCCGGAAACTCTGTCTCATCGGCGTTCGCAAGTATCTTGCAGACGTTTTATCTGAATGGGAGTTCGCCGGGTTTTGAATACCAAACGTTCGCGGGGCCCGAACTAGTCCAATCAGATCTTGATAGCTCCACCGCGTTGACAACTTATTACGACTACAACGCGTATACCGGGCCGTACGGGATCACGTTCTATCGGGCGGCTGATTCCTACAGTTCAAGCGGGAGCACGCTGACTGCGAAGACAGTCTATTCGTACGACGACACTACTCTAACAACGACCAGCGGATTGCCTCAGCATGTGTCCGTGTCGACTACCCGGGGAAATCTCACCCATGTTCAGCAGTGGCTGAATTCAACCGGATCTGCATCGGTGACAACCGCCTATGGCTATGACGATGCAGGCCAGGTGAGATCAAAGACTGACCCGAACGGATCGGTCATGAATTATAATTACGACTCCACAGACGCACTTCTGACCGGGATCACGTATCCAACCGTCAACGGGATACAGCTGACGCAGGGGATCCAGCCAGACTCAAACACCGGTCTACCGTTGAGCACAACTGATCCGAATTTGAACGTCACACACTATCACTATGACGGCTTGTTGAGGACCACGGAGGTGGATGACCCTGACGGAGGATGGACGACGATCGCATACCCCAATACCTACCAGATTTCTACCTATGCCTTCCAGAACTCCTCTACCCACACGGATTCTGAAGCGCTCTATGATGGATACGGGCGCCTTATCAGAACCGCACTTGCCAATGGCCAGAGCACGAACCCTTGGTATCAGCAGGATACGTGCTACGACCAGAATGGGAGAGTGTCGTTTACTTCTTATCGCTATCAAGGATCAGGGTGGGGAATCGGCGCGGTCTGCTCCGGAACCGCCGGAGATGGCTACACATACGATGCGATCGGCCGCCTGACTAAGGTGCAACACGGCGACAGCACATCGGCACAGGCCTCGTACAACGCGGCAACCACACAAACAACTGATGAGAGCAACGTCACTCGGCTAACTACCAGAAACTTGCACGGTATGGTGACCGGAGTTTGCGAGATTTCGTCGAACGGAACAATGCCGGGATCCGGAGCACCGGCAGCGTGCAACATGGACATCTCAGGGACAGGGTTCAAGACAACCTATGCGTATAGCTTCTTGAATCACTCGGTGACGGTCACGCAGGGTGCTCAGTCGCGGTTTTTTCAATCAGATTGGATTGGCCGGCCCATCTTGACCACTGAGCCCGAATCGGGATCGACCAGCTATAGCTACTCCTACCTCACAGCCGGGCTGCAGGTTGCGCGGATCCGCCCGAAGGCCAATCAACCTAATTCTTCAACGACCACGACAACCACATCTCAATATGATTTGCTGGGGAGAATCTCCAGCATCACCTACAGTGATGGCACGCCCGCGAAAACCTACACGTACGACACAGGCAGCCTTTGGGGCACAACACTGCAGAATCCCAAAGGACACCTGGTGCAACAATTCAGTGGGACAAATGCAGGGTCAATCTATAACTACGATTCAATGGGGAGGGTCACCTGGAATGGAGAGTGTACTCCATGGACTTGCGGAACCGGGAGCCATCTGGTCTCGTACGCGTACGATTGGACGGGGAATCTCACCCAGGAAAGCGATCCGGCGAGCGGAACCATCACCTATACGCGATCGCTTGCAGGCGAGGTGACCAGCGTGGTGAACCAGAGTTACTCGCTCACAGGAGGCGCTGGACCGATCAGTCTCGTCTCGAACGTGCAATACAGCGCAAACGGCCCGACCAGCTATAGTTTGGGGAACGGACTCAAAGGCGTATCGTCTTACGATCAACTGGGACGTGTTCAAGGAAATTGGGTGTGCAGTGGTTCCACAAGTCCGAGTTGTAGCGGTGGAACCAAGATATATGGCAATACAATGAATTGGCAGGGCGTGCGCCTCACGAGTTCTACAGAATTTGACCCAATGGTCAATCAAAGCTCAACATACAGTTATGATGAATTCAACCGGCTGACATCGAAGACCGGTACAGCCCCGAATTTCAGTTGGGTCTACGACCGCTGGGGAAACAGATGGGACCAGAATGTAACGGCGGGCACTGGGCCTTCTCCGCAACTTACAATAAACACGGCTAATAATCAGATAACGGGCAGCGGATACACCTATGATGCCGCCGGGAACATGACAAATGACGGATCTCACAGCTACACATTCGATGCCGAAGGAAACGTTACTGCAGTCGATGGCGGCGCTACGGCGTCTGCCGTATACGACGGGTTGAACCACAAGGTCCGAGCTCAAACCGGGAGCAATGTCGTCGAGTTCATGTTTGACATCACTGGTCGAGTGACCTCAAACTGGGTATCGGCCACTGTAGCCAATGAAGGCCACATCTTTGCAGACGGTGCACAGGTTGCATTCCGTAGCGCAGATGGAAACACCTACTTCACCCAAAAGGACATGGTTGGCACCGACCGCATTCACACCGGTCCTTCGGGAGCCGTGAATGCCACCTATTCGTCGTTGCCCTTTGGAGATGGTGGAGCAGTTTCGAACAATAACAATTACGCAGCGTGGGATTTTGATCGGTTCGGCGATATGGACTTCAATACAGAATCAAACACGTACCATGCGCCGTTTCGTCAATACGCGCAAACTCCTGGCCGTTGGATGAGTCCGGATCCTTACGGGGGAAGCTATGATTTTATGAATCCTCAGAGTATGAACCGATATTCGTACTCATTAAACTCACCGGCTAGTCTCTCTGATCCCTCCGGTCTCCATGTATGGTGTGGGAACAACATAGCATGCACTTTCCACTATAACGGGAGCTTGTCCGGTGGCTCGAGCGGTGCTCCTGGGGGAGATCCCTATGGACCCTTTGAAACTCTGCTTTCGTCTGAATCAGATCAGAGACTTTTGGGGTTGCTGGGGTACCAGATAATAGGTGGAGAACTCTATCTTGCTGCCGGAGTTGTCAACGTGCCGAACCCAGACTATGGCCCAAACGATCCTCTTTTATTCACATCGTTTCAAAACTGGGTGGATCTTGGCCTTTTCAGTGTTGCTGCATCCAACTCGAACGAGGAAATGTATCAGCTCACGGGGGACCAATCGGGATACTACTTCAAAGGGTGGCGGCACGACGTAAAGTCCTGTTTCGTCGATACCGGTCTGGGTACGATTGGTGATGACATGGATCCTTTTGCCCCGGGTGTTTGGAATATTGCGGGTTCAGTTCCAGCGGCGGTGAGTCAGTCGAATGTGCTAGCTGCTGGGGCGTACATTGCCCAGAGAGGATTGACAATACCGTTAAGATCAAGTGCTGTTCGGTCTGCCTTTTCGGGTCCTGAACTGCCGGGAGGAGCGCTTGTTGGGGCTGAGATGCTTGGTAAAATTTCTGGGTGGGTTACGATCGCGAATTTGTACTACTCAATCGGCGACGCATACAAGAACGAATGGAAGAAGTGTGGGTGGAAATGAGCTCATCGAAGTCAAACAGGCGGATTTTCAACCCCGATGCACTGACGCTGCGCGATTTATTGATCATTGTGCCGGCAGCTATTGGTGCGATGACATTGAGCACCGCGTTCGCGTTCTCAGTTAGCCATGACGTTTACATACGGTGGGGAGGATTGGCACTCGATAGTGCGGTCCTATTCGGGATTTTCATCACTCAGAGCAGGAACTGCTTCCGACAGCGCCGATTCTGGATTTTGACCGCTTTACTTCTCGTGGTCCACCTAGTCGGCTTTTCGATTGTTCTTACCCGTATGGAGATTTGGAAGCTAACCTGGTTCACGGTCATGGTTTGTGAGTATCCAATCCTCATTTTCATTCGAAGTCGTTTTCTTCAGCTTTCTTCGCGATCTTGATCTAGTGAGATGTGACCTAATCCCGATCTGCACAGAAGTGACAACGAAATCGCATGCAGGAAGAGATCCTACGCCGCTTCCCAATCCAAAAAGGCGAGCAGGATTCCTGCGCATAATTTCGATGTTGTCGATTTTGTCACGGTCACGTCCTTCCCCGTTGCAACCGAAGGGGTCGGTAACGGCTAGGCCAGACCTAAACAACCGCGCCACATCTCGACTCGACCGAGTTCGATGCGGCCATCATCGAGATAGCGTGCCAGTGAGTCCCAGAGGCTGAGCGCATAGCGAATGGCGGCTGCGGTGTCCGATTTAGGCGCCAACTGCAGCGCTCGGATGACGATTTATCCACCACTAGGCCTGAGTCGACGGGCCTGTAACCTGAGTTGAGCACTGACACGTCTCGCACTCCGGCGACTCCTGCTGGCCGCGAACAGTCGTTGCGCTGGCTTTAGTACGGTAAGCGTTCGAAGTTCCCCTCTGGCGATGAGTCGATTGGTCGGATCAGTATGGCTGCATGAGGGATGCGGTTGACGTGCGCGTTGACACACGCGGGAGGAAGCGGCGGTCGGTTGCGGAGAAGCTGTCGATTGTGCAACTGACGATGGATCCTGGAGCGAGCGTAGCTGAGATTGCGCGGACACACGGGGTGAACGCGAACCAGGTATTCAAGTGGCGTCGTCTTTTTGCGAAGGGCCAGTTAAGCGAAGCGAGATCGACTGCTTTGCTTCCGGTCACGATTACTACGGATCTGGAAAAGCCTGATAGGGCCGCCGAAGTGCCGGCGTCCAGCACCGGCGCGATTCACATTGAACTGCCCGGCCGGGCGGTGCTCACGGTTGAGAGCGGAGCTGATCCTCGACTATTGCGTTGTGTGCTGGAGAGCCCCCTGTGACGAGTTGCCCCGGAGCATTTCCGATCAAGGCTAACGACTACACGTCAAGGTGCATGCCAGGTTAACGGCTCAGTGGTTCGGATGGGCGTGTTCGAAGGCGAGTATCACTGCCACATCCACGAAGACGACGACGAATTCTTCTTCACACTCGAAGGTTCTTTTCTCATCGATCTCGAGGACCGCACCGCAGAACTCCAGGCCGGTCAGGGAATCCTCGTCCCCCGCACGGTCGTCCATCGCACCCGCGCCCTGCGTCGCGCCGTCGTGCTTATGGTCGAGAACGCAGGTGTCATTCCCCCGGGGAATTGGTCACGAATTCACAGTGCAATCGGCTTGAGATTTCCGGCCTGCGCGTCGCAGGCCGGAACGCCGTTTTCCGTCGAGTGGAGCGCCGCGGTCGTTAATTGTCGTTATGCAATGCGTGCACGAAGTTCCAGCCGTTCGGGGTGCCCAGGCCGGTGGCCGGGTCCCAGCCCTTCCCGGTGGCGAGGGTGGAATCGAGGCCGAAGCCGAGAATGTACCAGCGGCCTAACCCCGGGCTGTTATAGAGGGCGCTGATAAACGTGGGGAGGTTGAAGAGCGGCGATGCCAGCTCAGATGCATTTACCGGGAAAGTCCCGCGTGGATCTTGGATCGTCCCCGTGACGTTGTCCTCCGAACTCGAGTTCACAACATCGGTAATCGCGCCGGACGGGAGGCGATACAGACGGGGAGCCGCCTGGCCGAGTCGATGTTCCGCGTTCTGGTTGGCAATTGCCCAAAGCGCCGAGAACATCGGGGTCGAAAGGCTGGTCCCGCCGACAACGTCGATCACCAGATCGCCTGCTGGGTCCACCGTATAGACGATTTCGGCACCGGTAAACGGATCGGCCATCCATGAAATATCAGGCGTCTGGCGACGATCTCCGGGCAGGCGGCGCTGGTAGGACGGCTTAGGATAGATATCGCTCGTCCCGCCCGTTCCGCCAAACTGAAAACCTTCGCTTAGGGGTGGATCGTAGGGCCGATTGCCGAACGCAGCCCGGTTTGTGATCTGGGTGAAAGTGTTGCCCCAGCTCGTCTGCCATTTGATGTGCTTTTGGGAATCGAGAGCGACGCTGACTCCGCCGATTCCGGTGACGTAAGGCGAGCTTGCAGGCCAGCCCGTTGAGGTGTAGTTTCCCCCGGTCAGGCTGGCATTGTCGCCGTTGTCTCCTGTGGAGAACTGGATCGACTCCCCGGCTGCACCGATGGTTTTGAAAATGTTATCGGCTGCGCCGTAGAAACCGGGATCGCCGGCGACGTCGATGTCTAAACCGTCCCAACTGTTGGAGATGGAGACCACGCCGGGCACCGATGCCGCCGTAACGTCGGCTGAGAACAGGTCGGTCCAGGAACCAGTCGGCGCGATCACCAGCACGATCTTCGCGCCCGGAGCAATCGCGTGCACCCACTCGACGTCGAGGGTGGTCTCGAGGGCCCACGAGGAATTGGCATCGGGAGAAAAGTTCGATTCGGTTGGCGTGCCGATGATAGAGAGGTCCGCCGGGGGAAGGCCCATACTCTTCGAGAACGCTGCTAAATCCCCGCCGATGGTTGTCGAGCCGTAAGCGTCGACGATAGCGACGGTAGTCCCGGCGCCGGTGAGACCCTCTTGATAGAGTGGAGTCAGGTTATAGGCAGTCTGGATTTCACTTGGTTGATAACCGCAAGGCGGCACATTCGGCGGGCCGGAAGAAATGGGGGCGCCGAAACGGTTGCCCTGGTAGCTGGCGGTGATCGTACCATCGGCGGACACGAAGTTCACCGAGGCCGCCGGGTAGAAGCACTCCTCCGAAAAGATCAGGCCGTCCGGCGCGTCGCTCAGCAGGAGCGGGTTTGGGGCCACATGCTCGGCATCGCTCGCCCGGTGCACGCTGGTGGCGGGCTTGACGCCGGTGTGCGCCACTTGCGGTTCCGGAGCCATGTCCGACAGTCCGCCTACAGCGGCAACCAGAGGAACCAGCGCGGGCGGCATCGTCGCGTTGCGGCTGCTGGCCCGGAATTTCCGCCCCTTCAGGTCGTACTTGTGCAGTTCCACCTGAAACGTGGTTTGCACCAGCTCGGCTGTACCGGAGACCTTGAGGAAAAGATTGTCAGGACCGAAGCCCCTTACCTTGAATCCATCCGCCTTGAGCAGTTCCGCGACTTTGGCAACTTCCGCGCGGCTGGGGGCATGTTGCGCGAACACCTGTTCGGGTGACAGGAAAGCGGCCTTGCCTGCCTGTTGCGCCGCCACTAGGGCATCGAGTCCCTGCTGGTCATGCATCTTCATCCACAACGTAATCTCAATCGTACTTGTGGCGTTCACCCGGCCAAGGTCCCTCGCCTGGGTTAGCAGCGACTGCCGAGCGGCCGCGGTGTCGGCGATGAATAAACACGTCAAGCACAGTAACAGGAAACGTACACGTGCACTTATCACGTTCGAGTCCTTTCCTTCCAGCATGCAGGCATACAGCCTGCATACAGCTCATTTCGATTTGTTTGCGGAACGGTGGAGACTGGCCCAGTCCCCGGGGAAGAACTGGCCTGAAACAGGGGTAAGATGAACCGTATCAGTCACTAATCCGCCTGTCAAGAACCAGTCTCTTCCAGAACCTTAACCGGGACCATTTCAAGCAAGCGGTAATATCTCCGGAACCGGATCGGGTAGTGTCCATCGATCCGCGGTCCGTCATGTTGACGAGAAACGGACATGTGGGACTTCTGATCTAGCGCCAACATTGGTCTCAGCTTGAAACCTAAAGTACCTAAATGTCGGCCAGTGTCGAAGGACTTACGGCGGCGTCGGCCATTACAACAGATTGCCGCTCTGCCGGCTTCGAGCCACATCCTTATATATCGGCAGGGATTCACATCGACAGATTGCGATGATTAGGCTTTCGAGGTAGAAAAAAAAGATGTAAAATATTTATTTTCAATAACTTAGGTTTCTGCCCCCCCCAGGCAGCCATAGATGCTGAAAATGACTACGTTAGTGAGTGAATATGGAATCTGTACCCCGTTTTGTACCCCTAAATTTTGGCGGACCCAGCCGCACTACTGGGAACCGCCACGAACGTGCTTCCGCGCCTCCAAACCTGACCAAAATGGACTCCAGCGTCTATTCACACCATCTCATGATGGGGGGCAAGCACAATGTCGAAGATCCCTAGTTGTACAGTGACTCCGTTGATCTGGGTTTCGCTTAAGACAATCATCAATGCAGATTTGAAAAAGGGGTCGGAATCTTCGTATGGGTCCCCCGCGAAGAACAACTGCGTAACCAGAGTCCGGTACCCCGAACAACGCACCTTGTAGTGGATATGGGGGGATCTCCATGTATCGGCATCCATTCGATATGGACCGGGATGTATCGTCTCGTATTCGTAGTGTCCATGCTCATCGGTGATCAGACGAGCACGATTTGTGAACGACTTCGGCTGAGGTGGATGTGCTGGATCGTCATCGTCGTAATGGCCCCTTGCATTGGCCTGCCAAATGTCTATCTGCGTTCCTTCCAGAGGGCGACGGCTGTCAATCCCCCAAACCCTCCCGGAGACCAGCATCAACACACCCGGCTCGTTCGGTGGAGTTACCTTCGCTCGGAATGGGGCACCCTTTCGAAAATAAGGACCCAATACATCCGGCTCTGTGGGAATCCTCTTAGCCCGTAAATCAACGAACATCCGATCAACGTATTCACGGTAGTCCAAATCATCATCGTATGCAGGGGTGGGAGATACACCAGGCCTAAGGACAAGCTCCTCCGTTTCTCTCAGCCGATAATCATGATCCGAAAGCTGCATTTTCAGTTGTCCTCTATTCAAGACCGATGACGCTCGTTCTCCGTTTTGTCAGTTTGCCTTTCGATGGTCCAGCCGTTTCCCCGCTCACTATTTTGGCTTCGCTCGCAGGTGAATAAAGAATATTCATGACAGCCGTCATACTCTTAATCTTCTTTTGACGCATCTCTGGAGTATCGTCGCCCATGCCCGAGTCAATTCCTCCAAGTTCGCGAGGCCATACCCATGGATAATCAACCCCAACCCACTTTCCAGGCTTGAACCAATCAACTCCACCCAACACACGCGGCTCTAACGACCCCGGGTGGTAGTGTTCATGCGCTTGCGCCCAGTCCACGATACGATCATCAATCCACCCGTGAAGACGCCAGAAGATAGGATTCACGTGAGAGGAATAGAACTCGCCCAGCCAGTCGTAGCGTGGATTGTCCCACTTTTCCGAAATATCGGGATCCGGTCGTCCTAGTGGCAGCCATGCGTTGGTTTCAGGATCGCGCGGCGCCGCTGACCAGCGTATGTGCATGTCATTGTGAATTGTGTACTGAAGAAGCGCCCCAAGTTCACCGAGAGTGAGAGTGGCCAGATATCGCGAATCTTTGAATTTCACCTCCCACCACCGCATACGAGTCCAGAAGTATTCATCGGTCTTTAAGGCTGAGAGCCGACGCTGGAAACTCACAGCATCCGGAATGTTCCATCCAGGCGGAACCGCATCGAATCCATGGTTAGATTCACTTCCGGGCTGGGGAATTTCGATCCACTCGAGTCGCTCTGCGCCAATGCTGTCCATCATCATTCGATAATGGGCAACCATCTGCCGGTGAAAGAACAGGAAGTCCTCTCCGGAACCGTTTTCTAATGCGGGCCGCGTCTTTTGAGATGCAACAAGCGCGATCCGCCCTCCTTCAACCTGCCAATCGAGATCCCTGAGTTGCTCTTGCTGCTTAGCGGTCAGGTCTTCCCAAGCCTCACGAATCCCATGCCAAACTGCGTGGTGCAACCTGTGAACACGATCCGCAAAATGTGCGGTGACCGGGGCGGGCAATTGATAGACCGCGGAAGATGCCTCTTTGCTGACGGCGACAAACGAGTATGACGCCCCTGCGGGCCTGTTTGGCGCATGTGGCACAGTCCGAATGACAGTGCCCACGATTGCAGGCACCTGTCGGTCACCCTCGGGCCAGCGGGATGTGAGATACCCAGAATAGTCATAGATCCATCCCGCAGTGGCGGTTCGATCAATTCCGGTTGCCCTCATCTGAATTCGGGGCTCGTCTTGGGATAGATCTACCGCACCGCGGACTTCAAGCGTGTATCCGTTACTACTGAGAACTCCGGAAATCAGGTCGGGACCGTCCGGTCCGATGGAGAGGTTCGCCTCCCAGAGCAGCAGGTCGTCGATCTTCTGCACAGGGTCAGTTGTGTTGATGAGGCTCCGGTATACCCAATTGCCCAGAAAAGGATTCGGCCGAGTCACAAAGATCTCCTGCAGGCTGGTTTGTTAGGTGATTGGCGGGGAAAAATGAGGCGAGATACGTTTAACACGGCAAAGGGCTTATTGACAAGAGCGAATTCTCCGTTCGATCAGTACTGGCCACATTTGGCTTTTGCGTCTGGGTTGAGCGGTATCCGAACCAGCGTTTGGGCGATGGCGATGCGCGCAACGGGCGTGCCGACCGCAAAGCCAAATTTCCCGATGTACGACTCTGCTGTATTGCTATCATTGGCGTCGCGGCCTCAGCAGATCACATGCCCAATATCGAAGATGTATTGAAGGCGTTGAGAGGACTGGTAGATTTCGCCAGTTCGCACCCGTATCTCTCGGTCCCGATCATCGCGATCGTTCTGCTAATGACGATCGCTTCGATGCTTAAGTCCTTCCGAGAGCAATTCGGATGGATTGAGGAGGTCGTAAAGCACGGCGCGATTCGCCAGCGAATTGCTCTCGGTGTGACCTTGGCAATTGTTTTGGTGATTGCGGTGGTCGCTCCAATTGCCGTTGTACATTATCGAAGACCAAAACCGATCTTCGTGGTCGACAAGAGAGTTGTCTTGACGAGGGAATTCAATGCGCAGTGGACCTATTCCGAGGATCACAATGGAGATGTCAAATATCACCTCGTCGCAGACTCCCCTTCCGGTCATGAAGAGGCTTTCACGACAATTCCATATCACCGGGTTGGCCTCACTGGCCACGTGCGGTTACAGGTTACGGCAATTCAAAAGAATGGGAGAAAGCGAACAAGCGATCCACTGTTGCTCGAGATCTATCGAGACTCGCTACAGCGAATTGTCCAAACCGGCAGGATCATAGTCGGGATCCATGCCGACGACAACCCGGGCGTCTTCTGCTTCAATTCATCGGATGCTGGTTATCAGGGCTTCGATATAGATCTGAGCAAGGAAATCGCGCGTCGCATCTATGCAAAGTACCATCTACCGTATCAAGATCCAGAGTTTCGGTTTTACCACTGGCCAGAGTTGCTCTCGGCGCCGAGTAGCTTTGAAGTCGATTTCATTATTGCGAGCATTTCGAGAACGCCCGGACGTGAATCAGGTTATGGACTACGATTTTCAGATCCGTATTATGCCACCCAAATGGGGCTGGTTGTTCGTGGTGGAGATCGTGCAGATATTAGCTTTGATTCTTTGCGTCGCTTGAGACTTGGAGTAAATTCCACAACGACAGCAGCATCTTTTGCTGATCGTCTTAAGCTGAATGTCGTGAAGCAGCCCACCAAACAAGAGGTATTTGCTCTCCTCGCCGATGGAAAAGTCGATGGAATTTTGTACGACTACGCACGCAGCGTCTCTGAAGCTGCGTCTCGCGGTTGGATCAGTCGACGGATCAACTACGATACGATTCCTAAAGATCTTCGTCCACCCATGGAAGAGTATGCGATCGCAACAGCATCATTGAGTGACGGGCTTCTTGCGGAGATCAACGGTGCAATCCATAGCATCGATACGCGGGGAATGATCGAGGGAAAAATTCAGAATATCGCTCATTGATTGTTCTCCTGAAAGCCACTCTGCAGAATTAAGAGCGGAATCAGACCCCGATTACGCGCTGCAGGATCTTACGTGCCAAGCTGACGCTATCGGCCACCGCGGCATAGATACGTGGCGATGGCGAACTGATATCATCTCGCGCCAACCGAACGGCCGCGATGATCGCGGCGGCAATCACGATTGTGCGTAAGCGTACGTCGAGTCCCTCTTGACGGGCGATAGAGTGTGTCATCAAGTGTCCGCCTATTTTTTTAGCGGACACTTGATGAGTGTGTCTTAGGCGGCATGGGTAGCTTTGTTTTGGAGGGCAGGCGCCAGGTTCCATGGCAGGAGTTCCTGGATGTGGCTCACCGGATGATCGGCGATCCGAGCCAGCACGGTTCGAAGGTAAAGCTCCGGATCGAGCCCGTTGAGCTTCGCCGAGCCGATTAGGCTGTACATGGCGGCGGCACGTTCTCCGCCACCGTCGGATCCAACGAACAAGAAGTTCTTTCGTCCAAGAGCGACCGCTCGTAGCGCCCGTTCGGCCGCGCTGTTGTCGATCTCGAGAGTGCCATCATCGGTAAAGCGCGTGAGGGCGCGCCATCGCGATACAGCGTATCGGATGGCAGCCGCGGTCTCACTCTTCGATGACAAGTTGCGGAGTGCTTTTTCCATCCATCTTCGCAAGTCATCGAGCAGAGGCCTGGATCGGCTCTGCCGGATACTCAGCCTCAGATCGGCTGGCTCGCCACGTATCTCATCCTCGATCGCATAGAGGGCGCCGATCCTGTTCAGAGCTTCGGTCGTGGTTGGCGATGCGTGGACAACATGAATCTCATGGAACTTGCGTCTGGCATGTGCCCAGCAGGCGGCCTCGTAGATGTGTTCTCCATACAGGTGATGAAAGCCGGCGTAGGCGTCAGCCTGAAGAGCGCCCTTGAAGGTCTTCAGATGCTGACGGGGGTGTTCGCCCTTGCGATCAGCCGAGTACGCAAACCACACAGCTGGCGCCGTCTGTTCACCAGCCGGCCTGTCGTCGCGAACGTATGTCCAGAGACGCCCGGTCTTGGTCTTCCCGTTGCCGGGAGCAAGAACAGGCATCGGTGTATCGTCGGCGTGCAGCTTGCGGCCGCCGAGAACATGCTTCTGGATCGCGTCCACAAGCGGACCAAGAAGATCGCTTGCGGCGCCTACCCATCCGGCCAGCGTGGAGCGGGAGATCTCGACGCCCTGCCGGGCATAGATCTCAGACTGCCTGTAGAGGGGAAGATGATCTGCGAACTTCGACACGATCACGTGAGCAAGCAGACCAGGTGCGGGAAGACCCCGTTCGATCGGACGTGAGGGAGCTGGTGCTTCAACTACGCGATCACAGCCAGTGCAAGTGAACTTCGGCCGCACGTGACGGACGACCTTGAAACTGTCGGGGATGTACTCCAGCTGTTCAGAGACATCTTCACCAAACTGCCGCAACTGGCCGCCGCAATCAGCACAGCAATCGCCGCCCGGAGTGTGCGTGACCACTTCGCGTGGCAGATGCTCCGGGAGAGGCTTGCGCTCGGGCCGCGCCTTTAGTTCTTTAGCCGGGGAGACCCGTTCGGCTCCGGCTTCGAGCTCGGCATGTGTCGTCTCGTCGTCTTCAAGCTCCAGTTCCATCTGCTCGAGCTTGATGACGATCTTCTCGCTCTTGGTACCGAAGATCACATGCCGGAGCTTGTCGACCATGAGCTTGAGATGTTCGATCCGCTCGCTGCGGGCGCGCAGCTCATCAGCCTGATCGGAGAGCGTCTGTCGATGGGAATCGAGTTCGGCTTCCAGCCGGCGAATCTCCGCATCTCGATCTGCGATGAGGGAATCGAGCTGCTCTTGTTGTGCCATGAAGAGGGCAAGCAGGTCTTCGCGATCGAGGTTGTTCAGATCGGGAAGAGGAGCGCGATCCATGGACAAAGTATGCCATCGATCAAATCAGGAATCATCTGCAAAAGCCGCATGAATAAAGGAGAATCAGCTTCGTCATCAGACTGCGACTTCGGGCTGCCATGTCCTCTCCACTCTCCGCCAATCGATACCTTCCAAAAGCATCGAAAGCTGTGCGCGACTCAGGTGAACCGTTCCGCTCTCGGCCTTCGGCCAGATGAACCGTCCACGTTCCAGTCGCTTGGCGAACAGGCACAGACCATCGCCGTCCCACCACAACAGTTTTACGATATCGCCTCTGCGCCCTCGAAACACGAACACATGTCCGGAGAAGGGCTGCTGCTGCAACACGGTCTGCACCTGGCCCCTGAGTCCATCGAACCCGCGTCGCATATCGGTAACTCCGGCCACAATCCAGATCTTCGTTCCAGTGGGGAGTTGGATCACTAGCGCAGACTCTCAAGAACCGCGCGAATAAGGGCATGATCAGCACCACTCTCGATGCTGATCACCGCTCGTCCAGGAAGTTCGATATGAATCGAGCCTGAACTCATCGCCTGCGTCTGGCGCAGTTGCTCTGCGCGCTCAATCTCGGCCTCAGTCAAACTCGAAACCGTCACGGGCAGCAGAGCCGCATAGGGCTCGGTCAGTTCCCCTCGTTCAAAAGCCCGACGCCACTTGAAAACCTGGTTGGCGTTCAGACCATGCGCCCGAGCCACTTCGGCAACGCTCGCACCCGGCTCCATGGTCAACTGCACAACCTGACGCTTCTCCGAAACCGATCGCCATCTGCGCACTCGACGACCAGAACCTGAATCCTCTGTGTGTGCCATGTGGCGATGTTCTGCCCTCGACCGCGACTAGGAAAGAGGGAAACCCCGGACGCTTACGATTGTGCTGGCAAAGCGGTCCTGACTCCGCCGTTCCTGCTCTTCCCGAGCGATCGCCCGCTTCATCTCGCCCATTTCTCTCCTCCCATCCCTCGAGATTTGGCCAGGAAGTCGTGCGACAGTCGCCCTTGGAGAATATCGATCAGCAAATAGCGGCGCTGCTCTCCGCAGAGCGGGCAGGCAGCGATGATCCACGAATCGGGCATGGTTTCGACCGGCGCCGGAATGTTTTGGTGACACCCTTTGTAAACCATCACGAACGGATAGAGACCGGACGTCGGCGCGTGGAACACAAGAGACAGTATAGGCGAATAAAAGGCGAATATGTCAAGACGACAGAGAAATCTGACAAGGTCCGGTAGCCTTAAATCTTGAACGATGCCAAGTGCGAGCAAAATCCCATTCACGCCGCCAATGGAATGCCTGCCGGTCGGGAAGATTCCTGAAGGAGATCCGTGGGTCTACGAGCTCAAGCTCGACGGGTATCGGGTCCAGGCGATCCGCGACGGCGCTGGCGTCAGGCTGTTGTCTCGGAGAGGAAAAGATCTCACCAAGAAATATCTTTTCGTCTCGCGCGATCTGCTGAGTGCGATCAAGGTTGGCACTGTCCTCGACGGTGAGTTGGTGGCCTTCGACAATGAAGGCAAATTGAGTTTCAATGCTCTCCAGAATGCCGCGTCTGGAACGCATGTTGTTTTCTTCGCTTTTGACGTTCTTGTAGACGAAGGCAAGGACGTTAAGGCGCTACCGCTGCGGGAGAGAAAGCACCTTCTCGAATCGATTCTCAAACCCTGCGATCGCGTGCAGCTTTCGGCTCAGTTCGGCGGCGAACTATCGAGGTTCCTCGAAGGCGTTAAGCAGGTCGGTGGAGAGGGAGTGGTTGCAAAGCGGCTCGACAGCCGCTATGAACCGGGCCGAAGGAGCGGATCGTGGTCAAAGATGCGCATCAACATTGGCCAGGAATTCGTGATCGGTGGATTCACGCCCGGCAGCAACGGAGTTGACGCTCTCGTCGTGGGCTACTACGATGTTCGCAAACTCATCTACGCCGCGCGCATCCGAGCCGGTCTTGTGCCGGCGTCACGTCGAGAACTGTATGAGAAGCTGAAGCCGCTCGTCGTGCAGACCTGCCCATTCGTCAATCTACCCGAAGCGACACCCGGCCGATGGGGACAGGGCCTCACCTCCGCGAAGATGAAAGAGTGCTTTTGGGTGAAGCCGAAGCTCGTCGCAAACTTTGAGTTTCTCGAATGGACGGACTCGAATCACGTACGGCACATCAAGTTCGTTGGACTGCGCTCCGACAAAGATCCTTTGACCGTCATTCGTGAATGACCTCAAATCATTTCAGCGGTAAGATTGATGCAAGGCGCAAGTTGCCCCTCTTCCCCTGGAGGTTGCGCTATGGTGATCCTCGTTCCCTGGAAGCCCGTCGCACTCGTGCTCGGCCTGTTGAGCGCGCTGATATTGGTTAGCTATTTCGGGTCGGCGTTGACGCGGGGGAAAGATCCATTTGCTGTGAGCACCGGCAATTGGCAACCAGCTGCTATCGCGCATCATGACACCACGCGATTAACTGGTGCCCGCAAGCCCAATTCCCGCAGTGCTATCTCCGAGGTTCGATAAAGGCTCAGGATCTTTAGCCTGATCTCTGGCCGCACCCCCCGACAATTTGCTCGGTGGCGGTCTAGCATCGCCAGCCTCACGAGAATCCTATTTCTAACCAACATAAGCATTCCGAGTGCGAATGAAATTCTGGACGAACCTCGTTCAGCCTCCCTTCGCATCGATGTATCCTCGATATGCGGTTCAATCAGCACCGCACAATCGCCCGCAGAGGCCCTTGAGATTGAACGAACAAACCAGGTCGAAGCTTCTGGATTCCTTGTGGGCGGGCCGATTGGTCATTTTTTGCGGAGCCGGTCTGTCAATGGGACCGCCCAGTACGGTACCGTCAGCAGCCCGCCTTGCTGATCAATGTGCGACTGCCTACGAGCAGAGTTCCGGTGCGGTCCTCCCTCAGGAGATGCACTGGAATATAGAGGCCCTAGCGGATTACTTCGCCGAACGTGGACAGCTTGAACCCATTTTTTTGGGCGATGTTATGCTGCGCACTGCCGATCTTCGAACATTCTTCAGAAATCCAAACGCCGGCCACGAAGCAATCGCCGATTTCCTTGGCTGCGGAGCAATCGAGCTCAACATCTCCACAAACGTGGACGACCTCGTCGAGCATGCTGCGGAGACACTAGGTGAACCGAAAGCGAGCGTCGCTCTGACACGGGCCGAAGCTGCTCGGCCTCTTCCTCACAGGCCACATGTGAAGCTTCATGGGTGCTTTCGCCGTGACATCAGGCAAACGTTGTGGACCACCCGCCAATTACAAACCGCTCCATTCGAGGACCGAGTGAGGGAATTCACCGAGTGGCTTCCCGGAGTCCTGCTCGAGCGAGATCTGGTATTCGTGGGATTCTGGAGCGATTGGTCCTATCTAAACGGCGTACTTTCAAGTGTCATACGCGAAAGCCATGCAAATCGAATAGTCCTGGTGAATCCGTCGGACGTGGCGGTTCTACAAACGAAAGCAGAGGGACTCTGGGACCTAGCGCATCGGGACACAGTAGAGTTTATCCATGAGAGGCAGCCGGGTCAGGAATTTCTCGACGAGCTTCGGCAAACATATTCCTTTCACTTCATGAGACGCCTTATCTCCTCGGGCGGCTCAACCTTCAGAATGATAGCCGGCCGGCAGGCGCCGGTTTGCACCGGTTTTGACGCGCTCTCCAGCGTTGATCTCTATGAATGGCGAAGGGATTCAACTGGCACGCCAGCCAACAGGATCGTGAGGAAAAAAGTTCCGGATGAGACGATGCATCGGCTCGGCGCAGTCCATCTGGAGATGCAGGACGCTGGCGCTCAAATCGATGGCTCTTGTTATCTTCGTAGCGGCAGGCGGGTACGCCTGATTCATGGGGCCGGACGACTGGTCAGCGAGATCCGGGAAAACTATGCAGGCTTGCCCTCTATGATCCCCGATGACCTGGTCGTTTGTGTCGGCGCAGAAAATACCGCGCCGTTTCCAGACAGCGTCGCTCGCGGTAATAGTGCAGCTAATTCCGTCGCCCGCCCGGGATTATCTGGTACCTGGATAACTGAAAGCGAAGTTCGCGAGCTTTTTGCGGCTCTCGATGAACCAGATCAAGGCATCGTGCCGTTGGCAGCAGAAGGAGAGGAACCAGATGGTCTTAATTGATGTCGATGCTTCGCTCCGAAACTCTGGTTACCGATGCAGAACGTCTCCCTACGATTCGACCATGCTGCTGTTTGAAGATGAGGCGATCTTTGGTTTCGTGGTTCTATTTGCCACAGCCACGCAGCTTCTCTCGCTTTGGAGAGACAGGCAGACCGCCTTCATACAGAAGAATGCTGGGGCTATACGCAGACCCAGTATGAAAGCGTGGAACTGCTACGCTATATTCCTGTCCACAGAGCCTGCAACGGAAGATCAAAGGCGCGTAATGACAGACATAGAGGAGGACCTCTCCTTAACCCGTAAACTTGTAGCCGATGGTGTGGCGACGCTGCGAGACGTCCAGCGCGTCCTCCTCCCAATCCTGCCAATTCAAAATCCTACGGTGGCACCGTCAGCCGGTTCACTTAATCTAGCCGCACGGTTGGAAGGCTGGTCTCCACAAGCCATTCGCAGCCTTGAAGGAAATGCAAGCGCAGCAGAATTGATTGAGATACTGTGGGACGCCCAATGATCCGAGTAAACAGCATTCAGATCTCTGGATTCCGCGGAATTCGTGAGCAGCTCGATCTCACATTCTCGCCGGGATTCACTGTGCTTACCGGAACCAATGGTGCCGGGAAGAGTAGCATTCTCGATGCTATCGAGTTCGCACTCTCAGGCAACATCTCCAAATATGAAGAGGGCTCCGGCGAGAAAGGCGAGAAATCCTCCGCCTATGAATGGTGGCGAGGCAGTAAACCGGCCAAGGACCGTTTTGTTCGGCTGAGCCTATCAAACGGCGAAGGCCAACCAGCCGTTATAACTAGGACGCCGGATGGCTTGACGATAGAAGGTTGCACTTCACCTTTGGACCTGCTTTGTGATCGGGCCGTCAATCCTGACAGTTCGATCGACGAGTTGTGTCGCACTTCGATTATCCGTGACGAGTTCATCGCGAAGAATAGCGTAGACCTTCCCGAAACGGATCGCTTTTCCTTCGTTAAGGATGCAGTTGGGGGAACGAGCAGTGTCGAAATGGAGGCGAAGCTTAGCGAAGCGCTCAAGCTCCTGAAGACTCGGGGCGAG
The DNA here is from genome assembly GCA_008682415.1 of Acidobacteria bacterium AB60. Classification (GTDB taxonomy): domain Bacteria; phylum Acidobacteriota; class Terriglobia; order Terriglobales; family Acidobacteriaceae; genus Telmatobacter. The sequence goes on from VANK01000006.1 coordinate 60,465, forward strand.
AACGCACAGCGCGAGTACGAGCGCATACGACGACAGGTTCAGGATCACATAGAGACCCTATCTGCTACTCGGGGCCAAGCTGCACAAATGGATCTCGCAGGAAATGCGGAGGCCCGGTTGCGACAGGTGCTAAGCACATCGCCCGGTACCGTAGAGGAATTGATTTCCGCAGCTGATCGCGAAGTGCGCCAGCTACGGAATCAGACGGATATACTTGGTAGTCTCTTGTCCCGAGCCAAGATCGTTGAGGATCGCGAGCGCTCGCTTGAAAGCTCTGGCGCCCTTAAAAGAAAGACTGCTCTTTCGGAGCAAATTGAAGCGCTTAATGCAGAACATGCGGCAAGCGCCTCTGCGCTGGCTGAAAGCAACAAGGTGCTTGAAACCCTTCAGGAAAGCCAGTCATTCATCTCGAATTTGGCGCAGCTTCATCAAGCGGGCAACGCCATTGGATTACTGGTTGATCAGTGTCCTCTTTGTGGATCGACAGTCGATGCGGCGAGCTTTCAGCGGCATCTCGATTCTGTAGCCGCGGAAGTAGCTGCGCATGGTGCACAAATCGCTGCAGCGGTAGACAGGCAAAGAGAGTGTCGCGTTCGGGAACAGCAGATTAGAACTCAGCTAGATGCGGCGCGGGCAGCGCTTGACAGGGTTCAGTCGGACATTGACGCGGTGCAGAGCCAAATACGGAGCTTCCAAGCTGAGGTCGACGAAGTAAGCCCTCAATACAGCGGATTGGCGGTTGACGCTCTGCAATCCGAATTGCAGAAGACGAGAGATCGTCTTTCGGAAATCGATCAGCATCGGCGAATCATAGCGGTGGCAGATCAGACCGACAAGATTGTCGATCTCGAAAGAGACCTTGAAACGGCAAGGGCGGCAGGCGCCGCGGCTGAGAGACAGATCGCTAAAATACGCCGCATTGAAGATCAAATCAAGGAAGGAATTGCAACCTTGAAGCGTCTTGGATCAGAAGCTGTGGAAGAGCGGCTGGCAGCGATCAAACCGTTATTTACGGAACTCTACCTAAGGCTTCGACCTCACATCGACTGGAAGACCGTTAACTATGCAGTACGTGGCGACCTTCGAAAATTTCTGAGCCTTAGAGTCGATGAGGATCTGAACCTGAAGTTCCTATTCAGCAGTGGCCAGAGAAGAGCTACAGGACTCGCGTTTTTGATTTCCGTAGCTCTGTCAAGACCGTGGTGTAGATTTAGGACTTTGGTGCTCGATGATCCCATTCAGCATGTGGACGATTTCCGAGCTGTGCACTTGGTCGAAACGCTCGCAGCAATTCGATCAATGAAGTATCAACTGATCTGCGCCGTTGAAGACCCTGCGCTCGCTGATCTTCTTAGCAGGAGGTTGCGTAGTTCATATCGGGACGGTGGGAAACTGGTCCAGATGAAATATGTATCCGGGGACGGAGCAGTAGTTCACGAGGAACGTGACATTGCTCCATTCGAAATGTTGATGCTTTCCACTGCTTCGTAGCGCCTGATGCACGCTTCGTGATCGGGAGTTCCCACAAGGACTTGGGAGCCCCAGAGGGCGATCAGTTGGAGCAAGCAAAGTACTGAATACCCCAATGGGTTCGTTAGAGCGTACTCAATGTGCGGAATCTTTCCCTTGATTTCGGTGCGGACGATTAGCCCGTCCCCCTCCAACCGGCGCAGATGTTGGTTAAGCACCTTCTTCGAGATCGGTCGCAATCGTCTTTTTAGTTCCCCCACTCGCACTGGACCACCCTGAAGATGGCAGAGGATCGCGATTCCCCATTTCCCTTGAACCAGCGTGATTGCCCGCCGGATCGCCGCTTCGTCTGACGGCTGGATTCGCGGCAAGTTTCCGTTCAGATGAGCCGGGCCATTCGGGCGACGCGGCAACACCTGGATCGGTTTAGGCGCGGGCGTGGTCGCAGTTTGGCGGTCCTGTCTACTGGAATCCCGTCTCGCCCGAAATGTCGCTGTGCGCGGCAAGGCCGACCCGCCCTTCGTGTGCGGGTTTCTTGCATGCTGGCCCGATTGGGCTGTGAGCAGTCGGCCCGCAGCTACTAAAGCCATTTCCGAAGGCCATTCGTGGGGGCAAATTTACAAATTTCTTGTGGAAAATGGCATACTACGTGTACCTGGTGGTAACTTCCCCCTCCGGGCAGATGCTCGCGAATGCCGCCAAATGGTCGCAGCTGGCAAGTGCTGACGTGGAGTTGGGCCTGCACGACCGGGCACCCTGCTTCTGATCAGGTCTTGGAGGCCGCTGCTAATGCAGCATGGCCGTACGCTCAGTTGTGCGCCTGGACGTACCTCAATGACGAAGACACCGCTCACGAGTTGATGGATTACGCGATTCAGAACGCAACCGAATACATTGGCCGACATCCGAATGCGACGCCGGCGAAGCTGGGCGGTCGAATCAAGAGCCGAATTCGACGGCAAGCCCAATGGCTCGCGAACAGGCGGAGGCGCGAACACTCGGGTGGTTCGGCAGCCGATTTGGAAACGATTTATGCCAGTGAGCCGGATATCGAGCAGCGGATCTACGCGAGCGAATTGTTCGCCAATCTGTCGCCGTTTGCACAGGCGATCGTGAATCGGCGCTGGCACGGATATTCGTGGAGAGAAATCGGTCGGGACCTTGACATGGACTACTCGGAGGTCCGCAAGGCATACTTCCGTGAGTTGGGGCTGTTGCTGCAGAACCTATCCCGACCCGGAGATTCCCCAAAATGCGCTTAGGCTGGGGCCGGTCCTCAGACGTCGAGGACCGCTTTGAGAAGTGGATCGCGCAACAGCATCAGCGACGCGTACTCGCCGGGGAAACGACTCCTGCAGGTCCCCATCCGGACGAGGCGTTCCTTCGGGATCTCGCGTGCAAATCAAAAAAGGTCTCCCTTTCAGATCCTCGAGTGGACCATGCCGCGACCTGCCCCATATGCATGAATCGGCTCCTGGAATTGCGCGAGGAGTATCGCTCTCGTGCTCGGTATTGGTCATGGCTTGGGACCGCGGTTGCAGCCTGTGCAATCATCGCGATTGCTCTGGTCGTTTGGAGAGTCGCAGTCGGAAGAACCCCGTCGACGAGCACCGCCGTGATCGCTCAGACAGTCAACCTCTTCGACACTGGGGTGGTCCGCGGCGAACACCCGGGGCAACTTCAATCCGTGACCCTTCCAGCTGCGTTGATAAAGCTCAAGATCGTGCTGCCGCGGCATAGCGCACCCGGCCAATATTTGGTAGCAATTACGCGGGATCAAAATGGGAACGGCGTTATCGCCGAGGGCCTGGCCGGTACGGAAGCAACTGGGAACCAGCAGCAGATTACAGCAAATCTCGATCTTCGAAGCGCCAAAGAGGGACAGTACTTCCTCTCAACCACGCACGAGCAGGACCAAGCCGCATACTACTATCCGCTTCGAATCAAATGACGACTCATCCTTTGTCATTAGTCGTCTCCCCGTCTCCATTCGAAGTAAGGTCGATTCCCTTTGGTTCAAAGTGTTCATGGAACTGTTTCTGCTGCAGCCGGCGATAGTGCTCCGCGAGAGCATCCGATTCGGGTGTCTGGCTCGGCGCAAAACCCGACATCTTGTTAGTCTTGAGCATCGAGACGAAGGTCAAAATATCAATGGCACTGATCGTTTTATAGAAATTAATAGGTCTGCCATAGTCGGCATCTTTGTACGCTCCGTGGAGAATGCCGTGTCGGTTGGTTTTATCCAGCAACGAATACATTTGAGAGTCTTTGAAAAAGTACTCTTTGAGGAAGTGCAGAAAAGCTTTCAGCATGTCTAGGATTTCTTGCGTCGCCCCGATGTTGCGATTGACGACATCGCTCTTCGCATCCTCAAGAAGGTCAGTGAATACCTTTTTGACGGGCCCCTGGGAGTTCAGCCCTCGTAGCCTTGCCAATTCGCGTCCAATTCCCTCGACTACGGGAATTAAACCGCCCACGGCAACATGCCGGAGCCCAGAGAAGTGCGCTGCAATTGCCTCCGATATCGTCTGCTGGTAAAGATCGACGATGGGTATTTGAGGATATCGGCTCGTCACCATTGCCGCGAGTCGATCCGGACTGTAGATCGAGGCTAATACCACTTCGAGGTCGTTTTCAGTGAGCCTATTCTGAGCCCTTGTAATGGCGCTCGCAACTGCCTCGATCAGACCAACGCCGACGTATGGCGGAACGAACCACCCGACGTTATTCAAAACGTCCGCTGCTTGCTTGAGGTCTCTTGTTCGCATTCGAGTAAAGCCCCTGGCTACGTACAAACCATGTCTGGATTAATGAAGCACCTACTCGGGGTCGGGTATGTCCATTTTGAATGTTCAATAGAAAGGTCAAACACGATATCCGGTTCCTATTTTGTCAGCCATTTTGCATAGGCCATGACATCAATCATTGGAACGGTTCCGCTGAATTGCAGCTCGGAAATCAGCTTGAGCAGAAAGGCAGTAGCTGGCTTTCCTTCCTTAACAAATCTGTATTCTGCGGAACTGCGATCTCTGTAAAAGTGGCCGTGCGCAGCGACGCATCCGATATCGAGTCTTCCCAGATGCTGATCTTTGAGAAGGCTCGCCTGGATCGGATCACCGAAACATGGACTCCATTCGCTCTCGAACGTCAGCAGTCCTCCCAGAATTGTGATCGGGTTCTTGGCCGGGTATATTCCACCCGCGTGCGGGATAGGCAAACTGGTTCGATGTAAGCATCGAACGCTAGTCAACTTGGCCTGCGCATAGGCGACTTGCTCTGCCGAAATCGCCTGCTTCGTTTCGAACGCAGCATACACACTCTCCGCCGGCACGACAATCTGTTCCTCATACTTCAAGATGAAAGGCGAATATTGACGGTCAAAGACAATGATGTCGATTTGATCGCTAAACACACCCTCGCTATCAACCACATGTCCACTGACAGCGGCGTATCGCTCTGGAAGGTACTCCTGAAGCAGCTTCAGCCACACTCCCTCGGTCGCATTGCCCTTCGTTGTTGAGTGGCCAAAGGATTTTCGCGAGGCCTCAAGCCTTCGATGGATATCCTCATGCAACGTCGCCAATAGCTGTGTCAATGACCATTCACTCATTTCCTGCCTCCTTGAACGGCGATGTTGCATGTATTTGTTTCGCAATTTGAACTGCGCGTTTCGCGCTCATGGCGGTATCTGGATATGCGTCCAGCACGATTGCTGGTAGCAAACGCTGGGTTAGGTCGGAAAACGTGAATCCGTAGCTGTGCTTTACTGTGGGGCCGGTAGCGGCAACGAGTGCATCGATGTCGTGTGCCGAGAAACCTGCCTCGTGTAAGGCGCCTTTCAACACAGCTCTGCGCTGATCGTCATCGGGCCGCGTGAACTCCAGAATGTCGGCCGCCCTGCGCTTCACGGCAGGGTCCAGCGCGCCCAAGCGATTCGTGCACATGATCACGGCAGCGGGAAGATGCGCGTTTGCCAACCGATTGACCCCGCGGATGAGAGCATTCACACCGGCACGATCTTCATGGTGCATCTGCGAGGTTTCTCTGGATTGCGCCAGCGCGTCAGCTTCATCTATAAGGAGAATGATCCCGCCACGCGGCTTTCCGGTATGACCCTTCAGCTTGGTTGCTTCCACCACGGTGTGGTCGAATGCCGCCGAGATGAGCTGCGTCATCTCGCCAACGCGTCCCTGCCCTCGCGTTGAGAGACTCAACGGAAGGAGTGTCAATTCGATGTGCTCTTGCCGCGCTACAGCATCCCCGATTGTTTCGGCCAGTTCGGTCTTTCCCGATCCGACATCGCCCGCCAGGATCACCAACGGAGGCCGGGATGAGACTAGCGATAGAAGACGGTCGGCATGGGGATGATGCTTCGCCGCCCAGTCCCGAAGATGCTTGGGGTTGACCAGCAAGCCCAGCATCTTCGTCAGCCGCAGTTTGTAGTGGTCGAGCCCGATGAGCCGATCAAGCCGCTCCCTAGGTTCGAAATCCGGGTATGTGATCCTGCGTTCGAACAGTTCATCCAATGTCGGCTGGCTCATTAGTAGCTCCTGACCGATGAACGATTCAGCGCCCGACCGCCCGAAGAATACGTTCGATCGCTCTGCAAATAGCCAGCAATTCCAGGCTCGTCGGCGCCACCGCGAGAGAAAGGAAGGCGTTTATTGAACGCGTCTTGTTCAGTCGATGAGAGCGCATGCCACTTGCCCGAATGAGTGAGATAACTGTAGAACGAAGCGCCATTGATATTGGCCCCTGGTCGAATCTTTCCCGGGTCATCGTCCGCCCATTGCATGTCTCCCAGATCCCGAGCTGTATACCGCAGAGTCGGCTCGATCCACTTGCCATCCTTTTTGTAGCCGACTGTGAGCGTGCCTAGGTAGCCGGCCTTCAGCAGCTCGATAAGCTCTTCTTCGTACTGCGCGATATTAAAGTCGCTCGGTTGGCCATAAAACCGCTGCATTCGCTTTAGGTCCGCCGACACTTTGGAAGCCAGGTGACGGGCGTGCGTGACCGTAAATGTGACGGAATCGGAAATCGTAAAGCTGCTCATACTCACCCCGGGAAAGAAGAACCGAAAACTTTTTGCCAGTAGTAAACCGTCTCTGCTTTGGTTGGAGCCGATAGCGCAGCATCAATCGCATCGCCAGCATCGAGCGCAGCTTCGACGATCATGTCAGTTTGAGCCTTTGTGTACAGGCGGCTTACATTGTTGTTCGCGTTAACCGGGTCAATAATCTGCATCGGCTCACTGAATGCTCCTACCGTGGAGGCCCTGTAACAGTCCGTGAAGATGATCTTGTCCCGCAAGCCGGTCTTGGCGATGTAAGTAAAAAAGTTCTGCAGCGCCTCTGGGTAGTCGTTGAACTGATGCCCCGCGTCGCTCAGATGGGCGAGGATGAGCTCGATCATGAAAGACTTGAAACGGAAACCCTCCCGTTCGCCCTTCATGTACTTTGCCCATGCCTTCACTAGGCGTACCACCTGCGCGAAGTCATCTTTATGGGCGGTTTTCCGCTTTCTCGTGAAATCGAGATGAAGCGGGATACTGGTCTTGAGCAAGTGCCCATCGTCTTGACTTACCAGGTTGCCGTACCACTGTGGATCGCCATCGTAAAGAATCGGCACCACATCCACATCTAGACCGGAGCCCCTGAACGATACCGTTACGCTGTAAGTCTGCGGTTTCACTTGTTCCGGGGAAAAGTTTGGAAAGGCTTTGCGCAGTCGCTCCGCCAGGTAGTCCAGCAGCGCCTTCACTTCGTGAGGCGCTTCGGGCCCGCTGATGTAACAGGCTACGTCGATGTCATTCAGGGACCGCAGCGCCGTACCCTTTGCGAGGCTTCCGGACACCAGCATTTTCTTCAGCGTAAAGTCTGGATGATCAGATAGGTAGCCTTCGAGCTTATCCCGAAGCCGCGCAGCCTGGGCACGATACTCGTTAGCTTTGTCCCGAGGCAGATTGACCCTAGCATCGGCGAACGAACAGATTTCCTTGTGATCAATGTGGGAACGACTCATCCAAACCTCCCTAAGCTTTAAAGTACCGCGACCCGCGTCGATGGGTCAAGTTTTGGTACGCGTTGATGTCATAAATGATCCGTGATATTGCGCAAAAGTACTGATATCGCGTATATTTACCACATGGTCGATCAGGCGCTTAAATTGCGCAGTGGAGTGAAACAACGACTGGAGTTCATCGATTTCCGGCTGTTCTGGGAGGGTCGAATCAACCGGTCGGACATCATGGAACGCTTCAAGATCTCGACGCCTCAAGCGTCGAAAGACCTGAGCTTGTACGAGTCCATGGCACCTGGGAATTTGTTCTACGACGTTTCCGCAAAGAGGTATCTAGCCTCATCTATTTTCGAGCCGAAATTTATCCAACCGAGCGCAGATGAGTACCTGATGCAGTTGAGGAACATCTCAGATCGAACTGTACCGATCGAGGCGACTTGGCTGAGCACGTTGCCCTCAGCTGAATCCATGCCACTTCCAGCTCGTCGCGTCAACGTTCGGGTCCTTCGGAGCCTAATCGGGGCGATAGAAAGCCGACAGGCTATTAATGTCTTCTACCAATCGATGAACAACGATCGACCAAAGCCCATGTGGAGATGGATTGTTCCTCACGCGCTTGCACACGACGGATTACGTTGGCACGTGAGAGCGTACTGCGAGGAAACTAAGAAGTTTAAGGATTTCGTTCTATCGCGTTGCTTAGAAGCAAGCGACTATCGCGAAACTGAAATAAAAGCTGACCAAGACAGGGAATGGAATGAGGTATTTGGTGTCGTGCTCATACCAAATCCACTTCTAAGCCCCGAGCAGCAGGAGGTAATTTCTCAAGATTACTGTATGGATTATGGGCAAATCGCTGTTTCGGTCAGAAAGGCCTTGTTGTACTACTTCAACAAGAGGCTGAGGCTCGATGTAGCCAAAGCGATTGATAATCCGAAAGAAACGCCGGTTGTTGTTCTCAATGAAAAGGCGTTCAAGGACATCCTGGCAGAGCTTGCACCTTCGGAGAATCCCTAAGGTACATCGCCACGACATGAGCAGATCCACCAGACACTCGTCGTTAGAGGCAAATCCCACAAACACCTTTCGGGCGGGACAGACTGACCACCTTAGCTGGCCCTGGCGATGGCTTCGACGGCAAAATCGAATTGTCGATCAACACCTTCTCGCCGACGTTGCCAGTCGAATGGAATGAACTGATCCGGGTCAATAGGAGTGCCTTCGAGCACAGTCCCTTTCCAGGTGTGGTAGGCACCAGTTGGAAGCGCAAGGCGAAACCCATTGCCCACCTTGATGGAGGTTGCCGACAGCAACCGGCCCGCAGTTTTCTCACCGATGATTGTTGCCAATCCGTTCTCGCGGGCAAAGGCGACGATCATTTCTGCGGCACTCGCTGTGTGCCGATCAACGAGTAGGGCGATGCGACCGTGAAAAGGCTGAGGTCCCAAGCCTTCGCTCTCGAGTACCACCGGCATTTTGGCGAGCATTGCTGGGGCGAACCGCAGCGCGAGTGGCCAGAGTGCTTTGGTGCTTGACGGAATCCGTGAAAACCGTGGGAATCCGTGTTTTTCCTGTTCCAGATTCGCCGCCCCAGCGCGGCGCTTATCCAAGGCAAAGCCGACCGGAATTCTGTGCGACGTGAGCAAGCTCATCACTCGAAGTGCCCCGATCCCGCCGCCGGTGTTTCCCCGGAGATCTATGATGAGAGCGTCGATCTTCCCGAGCCGAGCGACTCCCTCGCTGATCTTATTTGCGACGATCACACCCACCATACCCGGGAACATGCTTACTTTCAGGTAGCCCCGTCTGCCTCCGAGATCACGTGCCTCGACGAGCGTTGGCTCGATAAAGTGCAGTTTTTTCCCTTTGGGCCGAGCAACATCCACCGTGACAGTTTTGCGAGCGTCTCGATTGTCAATGAATTCGACTTCCGTTTGTTTGCCCATCGGGAACACTGGGTGCTCTGGTGGCGTGATTTGACGCCCGTCAACTGTGAGGAGAATGTTCCCTGGCTCAATGCCGCCAATTGCAGCGGCGCCGCCTGAGTGGACATCTTGGAAGATCCACCGCTTTCCGTGACCGGTCTTGTCGTCAAGATAGGTCGCGCTGAGCGCAGCGCGGCTGGAAGCGCGACGAGCGCTTGCATGGAAGAAACCCAAATGTGACGTGCGGAGTTTTTTTCGCGCCCGGCTCGCCATGCGCAAACTCATAGCCTCCGATCACAATGGCGATGAGGCTCGCAACCTTCGCAACAGTTCCCGTGAAGAGGTTTTGGAGAGCAGTGAACCCGGTGTCAAACGGCGATCCGCTTTGCGCGATCGCTGCGGCTGGGACAAGCAGGACGAGTGTGACGAAGGGCAGGGTTTTGGGAAAACGGCGCGGGAACTTCCAGCGGAAGATTCTGCGCCGGGCGGGGGACGTGAGCGTGATCCTCATTGGCACCTCCGACGGCTTGGTTCCTGCCGTCATGTGCCACACAGTACCGCCGCTTTTTTTCGGAGTCCAAGACCTGTTAGCTATATCGCTATACCCGGTAGGTATGGCTGCTTTGCGTTTGATCCGACCGCATGCACTGGACGTCTCTTTGGCTTCGCATCTCGCAATTTGCGCAGATGTCGGATCAGGATGGGCAATGCCAGATGTTCTGCTCTATTCCGATGGGCGAACGCAGTATCAGCGGTCCAATGCACCCCTGCAATCGGTCGCGTTGTGAGAGCAGGATCGAGCGCCGTTTCGTTGTCTATGAGGGCTAGGCCATAGCCAGCTTTCACCATCCATTGAATATCGGTTGGGGTCGCAACCAAGTTCGTCACCTCAGGATAGACGCCTATTTCCGCCAGCATCTCCATTAGCCGCTTATGGGCAGCCGGGTGTGACTCGGGATTGCGAAAGATCTTCAATTTCCTCGCAAGCTCAATTGCTGCAACTTCGCTGTGCTGTGCCAGCGGGTCGTCCGCTTTCATGCACACAACCAGAGGTGAGGATTCGACTTGTTCCACTACCCAGTCTTCTCCAGGGATTGGCAAGGGCAGAAGCGCTCCATCAAGATTCTTCTCTTCCATGCAGCGCAACACGTGCGAAGGATCGCCGCTAGAGAACTGTATCCGACAGCCCGGAAACAACGTCATGTAGGCATCGCTGAGTGACCTGAGAATCCTGGGATTGACGAAGCAAGAAAAGCCGATTCGAAGATCGGGAAACTCTCCGCGGTGAACGGCTGCAGCAAGCCTGCAGATCTCGTCTCGCAGACGTATTGCTTCCTGGGCATACGCAGCAATCATCTGGCCCGCAGCCGTCATACATACGCCGTCTGGCTTGCGCTGAAAGATCCGCAATCCGAGTGCATCTTCGAGCTCCCGAATTTGTCTGCTCAATGGGGGTTGCGCAATGTAGAGCTGCTCCGCAGCCCTACTGATGTTGGTTGTTTCAGCGATTGCTGCAATGTACTTAAGATGCCTGAACTCGACGAAATCCGACATGACCGTGAACTCCAGTGAACGGGGTCGTGCCCAGGAGCGCATCGAGCTCGCTCCTGTGGGGGCCTGCTCACCAGAGTTCCTTGTGGGAATCAAACGTGTCAACCGGGTACCATCTGGTGCCCAGAGCGAGATGCACTCACATCTGCCATACCTGAGAGGTATGGCAAGGGCGAAAAATGCGGCTTTTTCGACATCGCCATACCTTTCAGGAATATCGCCATATCCAACAGGTATTGGACAAGAATCGACACCCAGAGGACTCTGGTGACAGTTTCGAATCTTGACGACGGCCTTACGGCGATTCGAAGGCTTCGATGCCGATTCGACACTGCAGAGGTGAGCATGTCTGGCGCCCTAATAGAAAAGCGAATGCCTTCAGCTGACGCCCAGAGGGGCGGTAATCGAACGTCGATGGTTGGATCCGCGACGAAGAAGCTGCCCGCTTCTGAAACCCGAGCCGTCGACTTCAACGCTTCGTCAACAGCCCTGGACGAGGTCGTTTTCATTCGCCTGCCCGAAGTAAAAGCGGTCACTGGGCTCTCGAAAACGAGCATCTATGAGTTGATTCGAGCGAAGGCTTTTCCAGCTCCAGTCCGCTTAGGACCGCGCTCGGTGGCTTGGGTGAAGGCAGAAATCAGACACTGGGCTGTAGAGCGCGTGCAGGCCTCTCGGTCGGCCGCTTAACCGGGGTTGGTGACTTCTTCCGTCCAGGTGTAGCGCGAATTTTTGCATGGTCCGCACCAATCATGCGGACGCTCCCGCGAGCTTTGGCAACTTGGGTGTCCAGATAGTCAGCCCACCACTGCATCATCGTTGCACGCTGCTTGAGATATTTCGCGTGATTGTACGCAGCGGCCACCTTGTTCCGCTTCTGATGAGCCAACTGCAGTTCGATGTGTTCGTCTTCGAACCCATTCTCGTGCAGTATCGTCGAAGCCAGTCCTCGAAAGCCGTGGCCAGTCATCCTGCCCTTGTAGCCCAAACGATACAGCGCAAAAAGTATCGTGTTGTTGCTCATCGACCTCTGCTTGTTGTTTGCACCAGGGAATACCAGACTCCGATTTCCGGTGAGGAGACTGAGGGCACGCAAGACTGCGACAGATTGTCGCGATAGAGGGACGATATGAGGCGTATCCATCTTCATGCGCTCTGCTGGGATATCCCAGCGTGCGCCGTCCAGATCGAATTCCGACCACTCTGACTCGATAAGCTCTGACGTGCGAACAAATGTGTATGCCATCAGCTTCATCGCAAGGCGAGTAAGCGCATCACCGTCGTAGCTCTCCATTTTCAGCAGGAGATCAGGTAGGTCCTTCGTATCGACGCGAGCGAAGTTTTCTTCCTTTGCTTCACCCAAGATGTCCTTTGGCTTGAAATCGGCGGCAGGATTCCGGCTGGCGATTCCATGAGCAATGGCGTATCGGAAGATTTGCCCGGTGGTCTCGTGTGCACGCTTTGCAACGTCCCTCGCGCCACGATGTTCGATCAACAGCATGAGATTCCGGATATCAGCCGCTGTTATCGCATCGACGAACTTATGTCCGATGGAGGGAAAGACATCTGCTTCCAATCTCCGCAGCACATAGTCGGCATGGCGCAGGGATTTGCCAGCAGCCCACCAGCCCCACCATTTCCGGGCTACGTTCTCAAAACTGTTCTCCGATTCCCGTTCGCGCGCTTCGATCTCCCTCTGTTTGGCTTCGGCCGTGGCCTTCCGTTCCGCCATGGGATCGTTGCCGCCAGCGAGGACCTTGCGGGCTGCAAGGTGACGGTCGCGAGCCTCCGCAAGAGTGACTACCGGATACTCACCAAGCGCCATCAACTTTTCCTTCTGATCGAAGCGATAGCGCCATCGCCACAATTTGGAGCCGCCAGGATTAATGAGCAAAAAAAGACCATCTCGGTCGTACACCTTGTAAGCTCGTTCACGAGGCTTGAGCGTTCTGACCGTTAGATCCGAGAGCGGCATCCTCCCATCTCCAGAGCGGGATTTTCCGTACCCCACTTTCAACGGGATTGTACCCCAAACCGTACCCCACGATTTGAGAGGCTGCAGGCGCACTTCTGCGCACCTCGCCGAACGGCCATTCTGCATAAACACCTTATTTTTCAATCAATTATTCAGGACGGGAAGGTTCGGGAAAGTGCGGGGAAGAACTTGATTGGCTGCCCCCCAGGGATTCGAACCCCGATATGCTGATCCAGAGTCAGCTGTCTCAAGATTCTATATATAGATTGCTGGACCGGCATGTTACGTGTTTCCACCAGATACACCGGAACGGCAAGGTGAATCCATACATAGTATCTATTTCTAGCACTTACGTTGTAGCACAGGGATTGTTTTGCGAGTCCCGCAAAAGCCCCCACAAAGTTTATCGTGGAGAGAGCAGTTTAAGTTTCCTGCCTGCAATTACAGGGGTCCCCGCCGTGCCTCAATTGGGCTACTCTGCCTCTAGGCGCTATTGCGCTCGGGGGATTCAGCATGCGTTCAGTTCGTATTCTCGTGGTGGCGCTCGGCGTCATCGTGACCGGAGCGGCCGTCACCAATTCCGCAGTTCGTGCGCATTCGGGCCGCACCGGAGGCCAATCCACGGTTCTGTTGGCGGACCCGATCCCGCCCTGCCCAACACGGGTTTGCCCAACGGCCCCTCCGCCCAGTTCACTCCAGTAAATCAGGCGGCTCGATGCCGCATCTGACTGCAATTGATTGGGCCATCTGGCTGCTGGTCATTGTCGCCCAGCTTGCGTTCGTGGGATTAAGCCTGCGGATGAAGCGAGCATGGCGAGAGTGGCCGGCAGTCTTTTCTTTTGTGGCCTTCAAGGCGTTCGTTTCTCTCGCTCTCGTCTCGATAATGCTGTCCGATCCAGGGACCGGGGACCTCTATCCGGCTATCTATTTCTACACCTATTGGATTTCCTCGGCTCTCGCCGCCATTCTAGAAGTATGGATAGTTACCGAGATCGGATGCCGCGTCGCTCCCCCCGCGGGGCGCGTTCTCGATAAGGCTATCCCGACCCTAGCGGCCATCTTCCTGATTGGCTCCCTGTTCGTGTCCGACTCATCCCCAGTCACCTTCACGCTCGAACTGACTAGGCTCGTTGTGAGTCTTGATCGCGCCGCCGCGCTCGCCTGGCTGGCGAGCTTTGTATCCCTCTGGTACGCCTCGGAATTTCTAGGGATACGGTGGGACCGCGTCCAGATCGGTGTCGCTATCGGATTCACCGTCCATTCGATCGGCGACACTGCGGTCGCGTGGCTCCTCGGGACTCTCCCACGAAAGTGGGATGTTCTATCGAACGCACAATCATTTTTCTGGATAGGGGCCATGGTCGCCTGGTCCCTCACCTTCCTTCGCCTGGAATCTCCCCCTGCCCCTCCGCTCGACCTCCAGCGGCTTGGCGATTCCGCGAAAACCTACATTGACGCGCTAAAAACCTTGAGGACCAAGAGATGACGTACCTGTTGTGTATCCCTGCAACCGTGATTGCCGCGGCCGCTTTCATCTTTGCGAGAGCCCGCCGCCACCAGAACTCCGACGCGAAGCTGCTGGAGATCAGCCGACCCGATCTGGTTGAAAACCTGGCCGAGTTCTCGCTCCACGTCGATCCTGATCGCCTAGGGCTGGCCATCGGCGGCCTCCCCGGCCTCCTGGCCATCTACCGCGCGTGCGGCGCCATCGCGACCCTAATAGCGCGCCACGCCCGCCGGGATCCGAGCGGGAACAACAGCCTTGCCGAACAGATGTTCGTTTACTCGATCTGCGCCCGCCTGCTGGCGATCATGGCAATCGGGGAAACCTTCCTGCGCAAAGTTCTCCCCCAGTGGCCCCCCGTCTTCACCGCCTCCCTCGCCCGCCTGTTCTGCGACATGGGGTTCACCCTGGACGCGATGGAGATCCATGCATAGTTCTCGCCATTCTATTACTATTGAAATCAATCTCAACAATATGAAACAAATCACGGCACGTAGTTGGATAGAGGACAGGTGAAAATAATGACCACACCGTCGGAGGAGTTCATGAAGCGGCGCAAAGGCGAGCTCTGGAAGGAGATCGTCGATATTGCCGCGTCCGATCAGGGGACTCCCGCTGAGAGAAAGAGGGAGTGCGTCAAGAAACTGGACGAATTCGAGATGGTAATCATGACTATCTGTTCTCGTCCATTCAAGTACGTCGGGTGCGAACGCCCGATAGACGCCGTTCGAATGTACCTCGAAGAGGAGGGAGTCGGAAGAACCAAACGGGACATAATAGCCTCCGTTTTGAATGGCGGCTATAGGGGCGGGTTAACGGCCCCATCCGGACTTGGCGAAGCGGCAAAGCGTGGTCTTCCCGGAAAGATCGGCGCCGCCATAGGCGTTCACTTGGGCCAAGGTAAAGGCGCTTCAGGCGACAATGCGCTAAGGGAACACAACGGGCTGATCGGTCTCGCCGATTGGGACGATTCCCGTTTCTGAGTTTTCCATCCCCCCCCTGCCGACCCCTATAAGCCCCCCTTAAAGTTCCTACCAGTTCAATGTATCGTTTGCGATACACCGAAGTGTCGCCCGCTTCCCCACGCTTAGATTATGCCCATAGATGTATGCGTGCGGATCGGAAGGCGAATCCGTTACTTCCGAACCGAGCGCGGCATTTCCCAGGCGATGCTGGCCGATAGGATCGGTCTCACGCGCACAAATCTCTCAAGGATCGAGAACGGTAAGGCTGAGCCGGGGATCAGAACTCTGGTGCAGATCGCCCGTGCGCTCGGGCTGAAAGTAGCGCAACTTGTCGAGGGGACGGACTGACGGTTAGTTGGTCTGAACCATGTCCTTGAGCGTGAATCCCCGCACTTGAGAGTTTCCGTTCGACCCCTCCACTCGCCATCCATCTACGGTTGCGGAAGCGCGGATCTTGGTCCCGGCCGGGATGACATCGCAACCATATTTAAGATCCATGTTGACCGAGCCGCCATTGGTAGCGCCTTCAATCTCGTTCTCCATGCGCGTCAGAGACTCGCGATCCGGGCACACCAACGCGCCGTCGGTCACGAACTGACCGCGATGAGCTGTGGCGTCAATCCACACTGGGTCCGGGCCGGGTTCGGCTATCGCGTCACTGTCATCCGCTTCGGCTTCGCCCTGTCCCATTCCTGGCTCTGGGGTAGTTTCTGCGGCGGGAACAGAGACGGAGCGCACGGGGCTCACCGTGGGAGCAGGCGCCGATGCGACTTGAGTGGCGCTCCCCTTCTTCGGGATGACCGCGTGATAGATGACGACGCCAAAGAGGATAGCTGAAATGGCAGCGAGGGCCAGTACGAGAGGCATCCATGAGCCGCGCTGTTGCCTTTCGTGAGCTAACGGCGACCCTTCAGCGTAAGATCTGATCGCCGGCAACGACGCGGGAGCGCTCGAGTCTCCATGTTGGCCGCTCTGGATGAGAATGTTCACTTCTGACGAGTCGCGTCGCGGGTCTGTGCATGCCCACACGAGGGCCGCAACCCACCCCAGAAAGCTCCATCCCAGAAGCCAGTTCAGTACGAATATTCCAAGGGTGTTATGGTGTCCGCGGCCCTTCGCGATAATCGCCGGTAGGAAGTATAAGCATAGCCCGATGATGAATGCCAAGACAAAGATGAGCGCCGCTTCGCCGTCCGTCATAAGAGACCCTCAAAAATCGTCCAATTGTACCCCAGATGTAGAACCTGGGGTCTGCCCCTTCGCGGTGATTGACGCCGCAGCGTCTGCCCAAGCCGCGTCCTCCAGCTGCCGGAATGGAGTGCGGAACACCATCCGGGTTTGGCCCAAAACGACGGCGCCGTCCCGCACTTCTACCCAGCCGCGCGTCCAGTTGATGGATGCACTGGGGTGCGACCGGAGGACGATAGCCTGATCGTGGCTCATGCGACGCAGGCCTCGGCGGTCACGATACCCGGCTCTTTTCTCGGCGGACGCGGCGTTCCCTTCCGGGGTCCACGCTTGCGGGAACACATCAGTTTGACGCGACTCAGGATTTCTTCGGAAGAAACGGACTTCTTATTGAGCACGGCGTCGGCCGCGTGGAGTCGATCACCTATAGTCCCGGGGTCTCCGAGGATCACCATGGGGATATACGGGACGATTTGCTTGAGGCTGAGCACAAGAGCATCCCCGTTCATCTCGGGCATTGAGAAATCAGAGATCACCATGTCGACGGCGGTCTCGGAGAAGATCCCGATCGCCTCTCTGCCGCTGGTGGCAGGCACTGGACGGAATCCGTTGGTGACTAAGAGGAAGCACAGCACGGAAAGTTCGCTCTCGTTATCGTTGACGCATAGTACGATTTTTTTAGGTCGCATATTCTCTCCTTTGGTACCCTGCGCCGGTCGTCCCGGGCTGGCGCAGGGATGTTCAACAAGGTCTCTTATATAAGCAAGATCTCCTTTCAGGGTGGATTTACTTTCACACTGCGCTTGCGTTGGATTCTGATGGGCATCACCGCGCCTCCAGGAACAGAAGATCGGTCGCCCTGACCTTGCCCGTCGTTGGGTAGTCGAGCAGCCCGAGGGTCCGCAGCCGACCCATCGCGTTCACGAACCCCTTGGAGTTGAGGTGCCCGTACCCAGCCTTGGCAGCGAGCTCGGCCCTATCGATCGACTTGGACCGGAGGGAGATCAGAACCTCAAGCAGCTTGCGTTCCGGTCCACCCATCATGCCCATGAGCCGCTCGTGGAATTCCCGCTCGGTCTTAGGCTTGGAGATCGGAGGCGCGA
Organism: Acidobacteria bacterium AB60; assembly: GCA_008682415.1. Classification (GTDB taxonomy): domain Bacteria; phylum Acidobacteriota; class Terriglobia; order Terriglobales; family Acidobacteriaceae; genus Telmatobacter. Next base: position 78,161 of record VANK01000006.1, read on the forward strand.
CCTTGCGGCCCTCCTCCGTGAGCGCGATCTTGCCGGGCTCCGGATAATCGATCAGGCCGTTGGTGCGAAGGAATCCAAGAGCGTTGACCAGGCCTTTGCTGTTGAGGTGCGAGTAGTTGGCGAAGACGGCGACCTGCTCGCGCGGCGCAGGCGCGATGCGCATCGCTTCCAGGTCAGCGAGGGCCGCGAGCACACGGCGGGAGGGACCGTCCAGGCCCACGACGTCGACCTGGGGTGACGAGAACTGCCCGCTTGTAACGGCCGGCTTGGGCCACTCGGATTCGGGCCGGAGTTTCAATTCGCGCATGACGGTGCGCACAGGCGTATGCAGCTCAACGGTAGGCGCAACCGCCGCCGGGATATCGATCCGGTCATCCAAGATTCGCAGAACGGCGGACAATGCCGGGGCGTGCTGACTCAGAGCATTGAACCGCTCTCGGAACAGTGAAATAAGGCTCTCTTGTTCGCCCAGTTTCCCCTGCGCCTCCGTTAAATCTGTTTCCATCTTCTGAATCTGCTCGACCAGCATCCGCTCCCTCTCTTTGCTGATATGCCCCTCACCGAACGCAAGCCGCTTCTCCAGGTCCGCGACCTTGCGCTTCAGTTCATCCGGATCGTTCTGCTTCTGCTCCTCGACCGCTGCCGCGATCTCCCGGCCGAGCTTCTGGATGTCGATCTTTGCCAAAACCTTCGGCTCCGCCCTCTGCTCGCCGGGCTTCGGCGTGGCGCCAGAGTTGAACGTCCGCCGCTGCCGAACCTCGATGTACTGTCCATGGCCGGTCAGGTTCGAGCAGACGTAAGCCTTCCCTACCCCCAGGCGCGGCAATGCCTTCTCGACTTCTTTCGCGTAGTCCGGTCCCACGTTGGCCGCGATCCACTTGATGGGCGGCACCAAGTCATCCGGGGCGCTCATCCGCAGGACGGTCAGGATGTCGATCTGGGAAAGCAGCTTCTTGTTGATGTCGGCGGACCGCTGGGTGATCATCGTCACGCCGATGCCCTTGATGCCGCCCTGCTTCACCAGCCGGCTCATCGCGCCGAGACACTTCTTCTGCTCGCGGCTTTCGAGCAGCTGCGGGGCGAACGTGTCCGCCTCGTCGATGAACAGGTGCATGGCTGCCCGATTGATCCGGAGGAGCTCGCTGGCGAATGCGAAGGAGAACTGGATCTGTTCGTCTGTCTCCCAGGAGCCGACATCGAAGATTGCGGAGAACCGCAGGTCGACCAGCGCTCGCGCCATCTGCTTCCCGGAGCGGAAGTCGAGCGGAGCGTCGGCGTGATCCCCACCGAAGACGACGACGGGGTACCCTGGGCCCTGGCCATCCGCGGAGGAGCGGAGGCCGTACCAGGCAGAGGTCGGGTCGATGACGGCGATCTGCTGGCCGTTCTCCAGCATCTCTTCGGCTTCGACGCTGGCGGTGTAGCTCTTGCCGCTCCTCTTCCTCGCCAAGATCGCCTGGGTCGAAGTGACCAGGTCGAGCGGGAAGGAGAAGTTATCGGCGATGTGGAGACCCTTGCTCACGCCGCCTCGTCTCTCGGTTCGAGTGTCAGTTTCGGTGATTCGGAAATTTGCTGGGCATCAGCGTTAACTGGCATGATCGCGAGCCGCCAACCTTCGTCCCCAATGACCCATGCCGCGTTGCTTAGAGGGGTGCTAAATCTGAATCTCTCCGCCGATACTGCGAAGAGGTATTCCCCCATCAGGGAGGCATCGAAAGCGACGCCATTAACGACGAGGAAGCTCTTTGTTCTTTCATGGAGCGGCCATCCGCATCTGCAGGCCCGGCTGCCTCTGCCGAAGCACTCGTCGCAACGCCTTTCGTGTTCGTGACCGCAGTCGCATTCGCAATCGACTGTGCCGCACCCGGAACACTTCGCGCAGTAGATCCTTCCCACGGACTTGCACTGTGCGCAGGGCGGGATGTCGGGCGGCATCTTTGCGATGGCCCGGAGATCGGAAAGCGGGAGGTATGCGCTGCCTAAATTCCTCCGGATGAGGTTGAGAGCGCCGGTGACCAGCGTCTCTTTTGGACCCGAGTACGGCTCTCCCTGGTCCGCCTCTACGGCGAGAAGCGCTCGCCCGCACGTCGCTATCAACCATCCCCCAGCTTTGAATGGCTTCCCGGTGTCGTACCCCCCGAGGCGGTTCAACGCGATCTGCATCTTCTGGATATCGACCTTCATTTCACGCTCCCGGCGCGACGCGCGTCATTGCGTCCCGGAGCCTCATGGCAAGTTCCGGGACAAGTTTGGTGGTATCAACCGAAAGGCCGGGCGGGCAGATATACTCCCCGGTGACGGCGGCATCGATCGCGACACGCTCCTGAACGCTGAACTCGGACCGGATGCGATGCCAAATGGATTTCCTTATGAACATGCGTGCTCCTTACTTGCGGGACGTGTTCTTGCGGGGGACTTCTCGCGAACGGACTAGGACGCCGGGGATGTTGGCGTGCTGCTTGAGCGCCTGAACCCGCGCGTTGATCTTCTTCTGATCCAGAGAGAAAAAGTCATAGCTCATGGGGATCAGAGACTCGTCAGTTATTTCGAAGTACCACTCGGTCGTAGTCGAGTATCCCTGCACCTTGGGAATTGCTAAGGGCTCGATGCTCGGCGGCGGGGCCGGCGCGAATGCCAGCGGCGGCGGCGCCACGTGCCGGACGGTGACCGGAAGCGGATTCTCGAGGATCTCCTGAACCTCATCGGGGCTTGCACCTCGCGCCAGAGCCTCCGCAGCGTCCTGTTGTGCCAGTACGGCGGCGCGGCGGGCGGCATCTTCCTCGGCGGCCCGCTTCTGGCGCTCGAACTCCTCATGCTGAGCCTTGCGCGCCGCCTCTTCCTGCTCAGCGCGCCGGCGATTCTCTGCCGCGATCCGCTCGTTTTCTCGCCGGCGCACATCGGCGCGGTATGCCATGATCCCGTCGTCTAGGAACTTCTCGGCCTCGGCGTAGCGCCCGTCCACCTCGTTGAAGAGGGCGCAGGCTGCTTTCCATGCCTGGGTGGCCGGTTCCTTGATGGCATTCAGCCGAGCGACGACGACCTTGCGCTCCTCGCGGATGCGCATGGCTTCCCGCTGCGCGGCCTGGCACTCATCTGCCGTTGTGATGACGATGGCGGTCGCCTCCGTGCGCGTCGCGATGGCCCGGTTCTTCAGGCCGTCCGGATCGGCGGGGATGTCCTGCGCTGGCGGCGGAGCGATTTGGTGCATAGGCATCGTGATCACATCGGCAGGAAGAGGATCAAAAGGCGCGGGAGTGTCGATGGCCGTCACGCTTGGTGCGACGCCAGTTCCCGCGTCCACGCAGGTGTACGAGAACTTGTCCGCGTTCTGGACGATGACCCGGTTGAACTCCGTCCCGATCGACTTCGCATTGACGATATCGTCGAAGATCTCCTCCGAAACGTTCTCGTATCGGAAAACCTTCCCGGTCGGAGCGGCCTTCGTCGGCGGGAACTTGACGTACATCGCGAATCCCTCCGCGTCGTAACCAATCGCCGCAATCCGCGAACTCTGAACCGGCTTCAGTTCGACTGCCAAACTTGCCATTGATCCCCTCCCTAAGCTGTTGCGATGCCCCGATTCCATTTCCAGGCATTGAGTGTGAGAAGCGCCTCATCTGCCTCGAAACGATCCTCCGTTGTAGCCAGCGTTAGCGCCGCCAGTGCCGCCGGAGCGTCGTCGTGCGCCTCCAGCGGAAAGGCGCTATAGTTTCCCGTCGGAAAGAGCTGCACGATCAACCTTCCCAGGTGCCCAAGCCGCGCTCGTCCGGTCAGCATCATCTCGTAGAGAGCTACTTGTAGCCCCCACCCGTAATGCCGTGAGCGGCAGCATTTGATATCAAGAACGAATCGGTTCCGCCCCAAGTAGCCGACCCTATCCGGCGTACCACCTATCTCGATTCCGCGCACGCTGCGCAGCATGGGCTGCTCGATCTGATCGATTACGAACCGCGATTCCCGCCGGAACCTGAGCCATGCTTCAAAGTAGGGAACCTCGTCCTCCTGTATCCAGGTCCGATCAATGTCCCCATATCTGTCCCATTCCCCCGTCCAGCGATGAACGTTGCTACCCCGACGCCTCGCGTTCTCCAAGATGGAGGGCGGTACGCGGCTGTAATCGATCACGTTGGCGAGCTTGAGCGCTTGCGTCACCGAAGGTCGCACGATTCCGGCGCTATTGCGATACTCGTGGCGGTCATCGTCGTAGCTGAAATCGTGCGAATCGATCACTGGTTCTCCAGCGCATTGACCTCAGCGGTCAAGGACAACACGAGCGTTCCCCACTGCACGGTTCCATCCGGCATCGTGTGCGCCTTGATCACGTCGGCTTGGCGAACGAGGTCGTACTCCAAGATCCCAAAGATTTGCCGCGCCTTTTGCTCCTCCGGCGATTGCTCGTTCGGCCATGACGGATTCCTCGTGGCCCACTGCATAGCAGCCTTGTACTTGTCCTTGGGGATATCGAGCGACGCCTCGACCCCGCAGATTTCCTTCAGGTTCGTCTTGGCGTCGGCCATCTGGTAGCCGCTTGCCTTCCATGCCTTGCCGAATTCGCGCGCCTCATCCTGGGTGATCTTCTGGGGCGGGGGGGCAGTCGCATCGGCGGGAGTAGTGGCCTGGGTGGGCTGGGTGGTTACCGGCTGGCCTTCGATGATCGGCCCGGAGTCCTCGGCCTCGTAGCTGGACGTGATGCCCTTGAGGGCATCGGCAAAGAGTGCGCGAGCCGCAAAGGTCCTCGCACGCCAGAGCAGCATCACGTCCGGATACTGCGTCCAGGGACCCTGCTTGCCCCACAGGCCCGCCTTCTCTGCCTGCGCCTTGGTGAAGGTCGCCTCTTTTGGCGTCCGGCCTCTGCGCGTCAGCTTCACCGTGGCGCTGTTGAGATCGGACTTCTCGACGACATCCTCAAATTCCGGGTGGCTAAGGATGACCGCCCAAAACAGGTCTCCAAATGCATTTGGCCGCCCGTTTATTACCCCAATGCCTTGCAGGGCTGTAAGTGCAGGAACGCCCAGTTGCTTGCCGTACATCATCGCGATGGCGCAGGCCTCTGGCTTTCCCTGGAAGTCCTTCGGGGCGAACGGCGTCTGAGACACCATTTTGGCCAGCGACAAAAGCCCCTGCCAGTCCTGCGGCTCGAATGGATCGACGGTTACGTCCGTCTTGCGCTGAATGCCCGTTTCGTTGCGTGTTGCGACTGCCAATTCTGCTGCTGCCATGTACCCTCCCTAGATCGCTTCCTGCTCTTCCCTGTCCAGCCACGCTTTCGCCGGCCACAATTGCCCACTCGCGCAAGCCGGGCACGTCACTCTGGAACTGCTAATCGATCCGCAATCCAGGCACACCATCGCCTGATCCATCGGTATATGAATGACCGGCTCGTGATCCCTCTCCTGAACTGCGCCCATTTCTATACGCTCCTATGTATTTCGCTATCTTCCGCACGTCCGCCATGCGCACGCGCATCACCTTGACAAGCCTTCCGATACTGTTCCGGTGAACGCCGAGTTGCTCAGCAGTCCTGCACTGGTTCCCGCCGTTGCGGACGAGAGCCTCGAAGGCATAGAGGCTACGCAAGACCTCCTCTGCGCGCTCGCACGTAATGCCGTTCTCAAATGCGACGCGAGCAGCGTTCGCCAGCGTGCCGGGATTTTCACGTTCCCTAATCCATGCCTCGACCGAGCAGGATTCGGCGTGGAACGCCTTCTTTCCGCACTCCGGGCAGGGATCGCCGTGCTCGACGCCGCATTCCGAACAGCAGTTCGTCTCGGGATCGACGACGCAATCTCCGTCCGAGTTATGCACATTGTTCATTGGATTTCCTCGACTGCAAGACGAGTATGCACTGGCCGGAATGCATTGTCAACTATTTTTGGAGTTCGTATCTAATTTGTGTAATATGATCTTGGATGCACTTCCGCAGAGCACAGCCGAGCGAGACCCGCGAGCTCAAGGAATGGATTGCCGCGCACCATTCCCTGCAATCCTGCCCGCCTGGCTTCGTGCATCTGTACGAGTTCACCGGGGGCCGGGAGTTGATCGGCGGGATGCTGATCGGCAGACCGTCGGCCAAGACGTACAATCCCGACCTCATCCTGCAGTTGCATCGGATGTTCTTTGTGGACGGTACGGAACACTGCGTCGAATCGCGCGGACTCGCCATGATGCGCAAGCACGTCCGCACGTGGCTGCCACGAATCAAGGGCCTGCTGTCATACAGTGACCCGACAGAGGGCCATGAGGGAGTGGTCTACATGGCAGATAACTGGTGCCCTCTGGGACTGACCGATGAGGTATCTGGGGACGGTTGGGAGTCGCGCAAGGGACGCCGCGCGCAGAAGAAAAGCCGCAAGATGCGGTGGTTTCGTAGCCCATAACAACTGACAGGGGGGAGAGAAGAATGGAATCACAAACAGCACGATTCGAAGGATGGGCGCTGGTGGAACTAATGGGCCACCAGCGCGAAGCCGGATACGTCACCACGCAATACTTCGGCGATAAAGCCATGTTCCAGATCGACGTGCCCGAGATCCCTGCGGGCCAGGAGACCTTGACTCAGCCGAAATGGGGCGACGCGGGGATGATGCAGCCGGGCACGGTGATCGAGCGGGAAGCGGTTCCGGGCAGGACGCGCATTGTGAACCCCGCAGCGGTCTATGCGCTCAACCCGGCAACAGAGGAGGCCGTGCGCGCTGCGGTGTCGGCCAGCGAGAGACGCACCATCAAGGTGCTGTCCCTGCCGACGAAGGGTGATCTGCCGCTGCTGCCTGGGGAGGGTATGCCGGATGATGCTAAGGAGTAAGACGACGGTACGCGGTGGGATGCCGAGCACGCCATTTAGAAATTCGCTGAGGAGGGGACAAGGGTGCGCGTGATGCTTTGCCAACTCGACGGTAAACTGCCGAACTTGGCCCTCATGCGCCTGTCGAAGCATCACCGTGAGCGCGGCGATGAAGTTGATTACCGCTTCGGGGCAGACTTCGATACACCGCCGCTATTCCCTCCTGACCGCGTCTACGCCTCTGCCATCTTCCGCAAGTCGATCCTGCTGGCCGAACGGTTGAAGGCGCGGTACCCCTCCGCTGTCATCGGCGGAACTGGCGTCGATCCAGCGCGGAAAGGAGAACTCGTGCCACTCTCGACTGCTGTCAATACCTCGGTGCTAACGCTGGAAAAGACGGTTGGCATATCCGCAGGAGAGGCCGCTGGGGACTTCGACTATTCCATGTTCCCGGCCTACACCGCGTCGATGGGGTTCACGCAAAGGGGATGCCGCAAGCACTGCTCTTTCTGCGCGGTGCCCACAAAGGAACCGAAGCTAATCGGCGTCAATAGCGTCTGGAACATCTGGCGCGGTCACGGATACCCTCGGCATCTACACCTGCTCGACAATGACTTCTTCGGCGGTCCTGAATGGCAAGAGCGGATCGCGGAGATGCGAGACGGCAAGTTCAAGGTCAGTTTCAACCAGGGCATCAATGCGCGTTTCCTGACGGATGAGGCAGCCGAAGCAATCGCCAGCGTTGACTACCGCGCCGATGACATGAAGGTGAAGCGAATCTACACCGCCTGGGACAACCTTTCCGACGAAGACACGTTGATGGCCGGGCTAAATCGTCTTGTGAAATACGGCGTGAAGCCAGATCACATCATGGTTTACATCCTCATCGGATACTGGCCCAACGACCAGACGCCTACGCGCTGGAATCTGCGCCGGGAGCGGTTGAGAGAGTTCGGGGCGAGGCCATATCCGATGCCATTCACGCGCACAAGGGAGCAAGTCGGCTTTCAACGGTGGGTCATCGGCGCGTATGACAAGCCGTCCGCCCAGTGGCCGTCAGGAATCCCATGGGAGATCTGGGAGGCGAACAACTACCGGCCCGAGGGATTAAGCAGGACGGCGTAACTATTCCCGTCCAGCCGAAGTAGAATTATGCAAACCGAACAACAGGAGCGCCAAATGTCCAGAACGCCGAACCCGATCATCGTCAAACAGGGCGGTGTGCCCGACTACCTGAAGGGAGTGCGCTGGGCGCTCAATCTGAGCGTGGACGGGCTTGCCAAGAAACTGGGCATCTCTCGCGCGGGGACGTACAAGATTCTCAGCGGCGAGGTCGAGCCGAGCGCGAAGATCTTGGCGAGGGTCGGGCTGGAGAAGGTTTACATCCAGTCCGAGCCAGTTCCCCTCACGCTCAACCTGGGCCAGTTTCCCGATTACCTGAAGATGGTTGCCTCCGTGAAGACGGACGTGGCCACGCTGGCCAAGGACTTCGGCGTGTCCAGGTCGGCCATCTACGGGATGCTCAGCGGCGACCTGCCGCCCGGTGCCAAGGTTCTGGGTAGCCTCGGCCTTCAGGTCGGGTATGAGCAGAGGCCGCTTAAGGGCGAGAAATAGCAGATTCCCGTCGCGCCTCGGGAGGGTGCGGAGGGATGCGCAGCGGTTCGGTGTGCGGGGGCCGCTGCGCCACTTTTTGGAGGGTTGATCGATGGCTGACGAATCACGGCCAATAACCGACAAGGAACTGCTCGCAGGCATTCTCCTGCGCAAGATCCGTGACGACCTGCGCCAGTGCCGCTGGATCATCGCGGGTGATCGGTACCGGTGCAAGGAACTGCTGGTGCACCGTGATCTGTTGAATCAGATCGAAGAGGCCTGCGAGTGAGGTTCTCCGAACGGGATTGCATCCACCCGAAGATATCCTCAGTCGCCGTGGTCGTGCGGGATGAGAACGGGACGCCTTATTCCGTCGTCGTCACGGCCGCCTGCCTTGTCTGCCGGATGCCGTTTGAGTTCGTCGGCATCGAAACGACTTCGACCATTATGGTCTCAGGGGATCGGCGCGAGGTGCACCTGTTGATTACCGAGGCGCGCGATCAGGCATAGACGAAAAAACGGCCGTCACCCCGAAGGATGACGGCCAGTTGCCTAACAGCGTTCTTGGTTTTTTGACTACACTTGCGCGGGCAGAATCGCCGCTGGATCGATCATATTGCCCAGAACATGCACGTTGGACCAGCCGCGCTGATTCGGCTGATCTCCGACCTGGCGGTACCAATCCGAGTTCGCCAACTCAACCGAGGCCTGCTGCCAGTTCTGCGCCTTGATTGCCGCGATGGTCTTGTGGAAGGTCGCCAGCGTGCCGACACCCATGTTGAACGTCAGATCCACGATGACCAGCTGTTGATTCGTTTCGTACTGATCCAGATCGGGAAACAGAGCCCTCGCTCCGCCATACGCCTTCGCCAGCGCACGAGAGAGCAGGCCGTCGATCTCGGCATCGTTGAGTTCACCCTGGCCACTCGCCAGATAGTCGAAGTCCAGCCCCATGCCGGAGAGCGTGAGCTTGGCCCACATCGTCGCGAGGTTGCACCCCACGCCGATGGTTGGCTTACCCACCAACGGCACGCCGGGCATGATGCGCTTGCCGGTCTTGTCGTCATAGGCGAACGCGCGGCGACCTTCCCAGTGTTCGGTCCACCGCGTCTGCAGAGTCATATCCATCACCACAGGTAGAGCTCCATCGTGACCGGCGTGTTGAATGTTCCGGTGCCAGGCTTGGCGTCGGGCTGGAAGGCGATGACCGACGAGTTAGACGCCCACGGCGGCGACTGCACCACGCCAGACTGGTGTTGCGTATTCGACGGCAACTGGCACAGCGTCCCGTTGAGGCTCACGTACTTGAGCGACAGCGCACCGTTCGAGTCGTTGATGAAGTACCACTCCTCGGTGTATGCCGTGTTGATGACCCACATCGGGAAGCGGCACGTGGTGTCAGTCCATGCCGCGCCGGCGCCGTTCGGCACGTAGTCGAGTTCCAGCTGACCGCCGCCGATCGGGACGAGCTGCGTCTGCCCGTTGTCGGTCACGCCGCTGGAGTTAGTCGAGCGCCGTCCGATCTCAAACGCCTGAACGGGACTCACGTTGTCGAACTGGTAGGTGGCCCGCATGAGCATGTTTAGCTGGCCGGAGGTCGAGAGGTTGAGCCGCGCCATCCATCCGGAGTACTGCCCAGAGACTCCGGTCGTGGTCAGCGTCATGGTCGAGCCGCCGCCAGCTCCTGAATACGTGCCGCCAGCCGTCGTTCCAGCGCCAGGGCAGGGATTGCCGCCCCCGGGATTGATCTGGCAGACGGTCGGAGCGTAGGCGCCCGAGACGCCAAATGTGGAATCACCAACCCATCCCGAGGACTGCTCGAGGTGGGCCAAGTGAGTCGCGCCAGTTGGCGCTGTCACTGGATAGGTGGGCGCGGCGGCTGTGCCCGACAGGCCCCCGGAAGGATAGACCGAACCCGGCTGCACAACTACCTGAGCCGCGCACGACGACAGCGGCGCCAGAACCAGCGCCATAAGCGTAAGAGAGCGTATTTTCATGGAATCTTGCACCAGTAGTGCCAGGCGTAGGTGACGCCTGCGGCTAGCGGTGTTGAGCCGCTGGTGATGGTGAAGTACGTCGTCGTCGTGGTCCCAGGCGTCACGAAAGGTGCCTGCGCACCGTACAGGGCGCGAGTCACAGCGTTCTCTCCGACGGCCTCGCAGTTGGGAACAACCGGATATGCCGCCGAGAACGGGATCGTGATGATGCCCGAGGAAGCCGCTGGAGCCGCGCTGGAACTAGCCGTCACCACGTAGGCATACCCGTCGCCGTCCGTCGAGGTGGGACCGGCGATATAACCGGCCGCCAGCCCGGACCCAGACCCCGCGCCAGCGTCGGCAATGACCGCTCCAGGCGTGCCGGTCATGGCAAGCTGCATCCACGTCCACGAGTTCGTCGCGTAGCAGTAGGCGACCGCATGATCGATCGGGCTAGGGGTCGGGTTGGTCCACAACTGCCCGGCCGAGCATGTGGCAGGCAGAGTGCTCGCCGTGACCCCCGGCAGAGCGCCGATGGTGGCCGGCGAGACCGTGACCGAAGCCGAGCCGTTGAACGTCGTGCCCGGCGAAGCGCCGCCTGTCGTATTGAACACAACCGAGTTCGTCGTGCTCCCCGAGCCGCCGTTGCCGCTCTCCACAACCCAGTTGGTACCGTTGCAGTAGCCGGATACGTGATACCCACCGCCGCCCGTGATGATGGCCCCCGCGGTGTTGCTGACCGAATCGGTGACCGAGGCGTGCGTCCCCTCATGCCCGCTGCAGGCGGGAAGCGTGGCGAATGCGACCGCCGTAATCGATGGCGTCGAGAGCGCGGGCGAGGTCGCGAGCACCACGTTGCCGCTGCCGGTGGTGGACGCCGGCGTGACGTGACTGCCATCGGCAAAACTGGCGATCTGCCCAGCGCTGGGAGAGCCCGTCACCGATACGAGTCCGGTAGGCGCTCCGGCGATCTGGCTGTACTGCACCTGGGCGCAGGTCGGGGCTGAGACATAGGAGATCGCCGTCGAATACTGACCGGACGAGCACGACCCGGCAACGGGGATCGAAAGCGAGCCGGGTTGCCACTGCGTCAGAGATTGACTCCAGAGCAAGACCTGCTGATCGGACGGAGCGCCGCTCGATACGGTCCTGTTCTGAATCTGAGTGGCGTTGCCGACCTGCGCCCCGGGAGCCCATGCGCCCGTAGTCGAGTTGTAGACGAGCCCCTGACCGTTCGTGGGCGCAGTCGCCGAGATGGGAACGTTCTGGATCGATGTCGCGTTGGTGCTCCCGCCCGAACTGCCGTTGATCGAGAGGGCGCCTCCGCTGCCCACCGACAGCTGGGCAAAGGCGAGCGGGGACGAGAGCGCGAGAGCAAGCGCCCAGGTGAGGCTTCTGATTTTCATGAGATGTCTCCGGGAAGAAAAGCACGAGGCCGCGCGACTGACTCGCGGCGCGGCCTCGAAGGAGAGGAACTGGCTACTTCAGCAGTTCGAGAGTGGCAACATAGGTGAACGTCGGAGAGCCCGTGACACCGGTAAAGTTCAGGTTCTCGAAGAGGCTCGCCGATGGCTGAGAGTAGACCGTCTGGCACCCCTCGCCCACATTGAAAGAAGTTGCACTGAGGTTCGATGTGACGGACGATTGAAGGGTGTGCGACCCGTTGGAGTATATGACCCCGTTGACAACAAACGTTCCTGCCGTTGCCTGAACGATATCGTCCACGTAGTAGCAGAATCGGTACATGTGCCCGCTGCCAGACGGCGTAGTGTAGTTGATCAAAGAGACGTTCGCAGATCCGTTCGATGTTCCCGAGGAGCTCGCAATGATCGCTGCCGCCGTGCCTGCGCTGGAACTGATCGTTCCGTCCGCTGCGCACGTCACGGTCGTGCCGTCACACTTAACGCCGCCCAAGGTCGATGTCGTAGCAGCCGGCAGAGTGTATGAGGATGAGTTATGGCACGCACCATCTGCGCCCAGATACATCGTTCCCGTGCAGCTGGTGAACAGCGCGACGATCTGCGATGCCGTGTAGGTGCTCGCTGGCGTGTAGTGCTGGACGCCGTTCGTGTCCACGTACTGCACCACGTTCCCGCTTGTCGCCGATCCCGCGCCCTGTACCGTTGTGGAGGTGGCGTCTGGTATGTTTACCGTGCGATTGGTTGTGCCGCTGAAGGATAGGCTCGCGCACAAGCTGCTGCTGCTGGGGTTGCAAACGTACAAGCCGTTCTGCGCCAAGAACTGTTGCTTTGCCTGGATGTTGGTCGAGGTGGCGTAGAGCGAATCGAAGTAGTTTGTCCCGTCCGATCCCTGAAGGTTGACGCCATTCGAAGTCGAGATGACGCGGCCGGTCTTCTTGTTGAGATTCGAACTGCCGAATGGTCCGTACAAATCGACCCCGTAGTTTGACGAGTTGACACCAGCCGTACCCACCGCTATTCCCTGCGGCAGTGTCTCCGGTGACAGGAAGTTATAGTTTTCGGCAGGTTGCGCATTGACCGCGCCGCCACCGCCGAGATTCTTCCAGGCCACCGTGATCGGCGATCCCTGCTGTGAGATTGAGAACAGTTGCCAAAGCGGACCGCTGCTCCCGTTATAGCCGAATGAATTGAAGTTGGCGCGCGTCCCTACATGGCTCGAATTGCCCGTGTCGGTCAGTTTGATGCCGCCCTCAAGCGTTGTCGCGGCTCGGTATGGGTCGTTCGTGCCCGTCAGGGGTTGAGCCCCCTCACTGCCCCAATTCCATGCCTGGAGGCCGCCAGCCTCGCAGCAAAAAACGTTCCGCGAAATGTTTTTCGCGTCGAAATTCGCCATGAATGGCGATCCGGTCGCGCGATTATCCCTCGTCAGAATGAGAAAGCCTTGCGAGGAGATACCGGGGTTGCACGCCACGTTCGCTTCATTGCCGGGACTGGGCATGTATGGACCGGTCTGTCGCTGGCTAATTGCCGCGGGGAACTTACAGGTCTCCGCAAACATCGTCGAGTTCCCAGAGGCGGAACTAAGCCAGAAGTTCTGATCGAACCAATCGTCCAGTTTTTGACTTACGCTTCCGGCTCCTCCGTAATACTGGCCACGCACGAGCATGTTGCCAACATAGGGAGAGTCAAAGAAGCCGCCTCCGCCGAGCGCGAAATCTATGCGGTGACTCCATAAGCCGCCGCTGACCCAGGGGGCGAAGCCGTTGAAGCTGTTGTTGTCAAATATCGATCGGATATCCGTCGCGGCGGTCCACATTCCCAGCGCGGTGTTGAAGTTGTTGTCCTGCACTCGCGTGTAGTTGGCGTTGTTGCCCACCAGCATTCCCACCATGCCAGCGTTAAACGCCAGATTCTTTACGTCATTGAATGCAAGGAACCCGCCCAGAAGCGTGATCTGGTTATTGTCGACGGTGACGTTGTCCCACGGCCCTACCAGGGCAGCCGCATTTGCGCCTGATCCCGACATCCCCACAAAACTGACTGAGGGCTGAAGCCACACCGCCACCGGGAATGCCTTCGGATTCAACGGGGCAATGTTGGTGCACTGCCCCCAGACGGGACTAGCCGCCGTTCCGCTGTTGCAGGCGTTATCGCCAAAGACGATCGCTGGTGCCGACGTGCATCCTGATGCGTTCGTGGCGATATTCATCGCCGTCACTGCGCCTGACGTAACAGTGGCCGTCCCTTTGGCAACGTATGGTGTTCTCCCTGTGGTGCTTCCGCTAATAACCGCGCATCCGCTGGTCCCCTGCATCGCGTACCAATCAACCCCTCCTCCGTAACCGCCACCCCCTGAATTGATCGTGAACGTGCTGATCGCGCCGCCCGACATATTGGCCGTCACGCTCGCGCCATCGCCGCCGAGCGCGCGAACCGACACCGTTGGGGCAAATGTATATCCAAAACCCGGATACACAATGGTCGCCGGGCTTTGTGGCACGCCGCTGCTGTTCGTGCTGACTGTTACGAAGGCCTGTCCGCATATGGCGAGGAGCGAGCAGCCACCGCTAATTGAAGTCTGAAGCGTTGAATTGGGCGTGTATCCTGAACCACCCGACACTGTGCACGATGACAAAGCGCCTCCGCTTACGGAGCACGACACAGAAGCGCCAGATCCCCCGGCCGGAGTCCCATAGCTTCCATCGTCAGCAGCGCCCGTGGGCAGATAGTAGGACGACGTGAACATTCCGTATTGTCCGGGAGGTACTTCGCAGATTCCCCCGCCAGCGGCACCGCTAGTCAACATGATCTTTGCAGCGCAGGCGTTAAAAGCGGGCGCGTTGTCGGTTCCATAACTAACGAGCCCTGTAAATGAGTTCGCCGCCGCCTTGCTGAGTACGACGTGGCTTGAGTCAGTCACCGAGACGATTTGCGCCACGTTGTTGTTGGTGTAGTTGGCCGTGCCGGCGACGTAGTTCACGGTGGCAAAGGGTGTAGCGGTTGGATTCTGAATGCTGATCCACTTGCCCACGTCCGTGCTTACAAAGGACAGCCCATTGGCAACCGACGCTGTCGTACTGCTTGCGGTCATTGAGATAGTGAAGAAGCTTGTTCCACCGCTTGCATTCTTAACGTAATTCGCCCAGTCCCCCTTGGCGCCGAATGCCGTAACCAACAGTGTCGCCACCGATGCGTTCGCGCTCGCCGCCTGATGGCCGGTTGGCTGATCGGAGGACAGCGTGATCGTGCCGGCGTTGAAGTTGCCAGCTACGACGATGCCGTTGGATCCGTCCGAAGACACTCCGGGCAGGAAACTGTTGAGGGCCGTGGTGGGCGACGTCACGTCCATCGTCCAGTCGGCGCCAATCGTTCCCAGATTGGTCAGCGTGAACTTGTGCCCGGTGATGGTCCCGCCGAGTTGCGCCTGCGCCGCCTGCAGCGCACCCGAGCACTGGATGCCGGTGTTGTTGAGGCTCGCGCATCCGGTGTATCCGCCGCCGCTGCCCGTCCCTGCGGGGAGAAGTTGCCACGCCGAAGGACTCGAACTCGGAATGTTGTTGAAGTTCGAGTTGACCAGCGAGTTGTAGATGCTCCCCGAATACGTGACCTGCTGCCCGCGCGAGTAGACCGCGGTCGATGACCACGTGCCCTGGTAGGGAACCTGAAGATTCCCGATCGCCTGATCGACTGCGGAGAAGTTCTGGTTTACCGGAATGTTCCAGTTCTGTGTGGCGTAGGGCGGCAACTGCAACTGCAGATTCGGCGTCGTGGACTGGCCGAACGCAACAGATGCAAGACAGAAAAGCAGCGCAGATAGGGCGCGGCGCATGAGAACTCCTAAAGGTTTTGTGGAGATGGATCAGGGATGCCAGATCGTGAAGTCGCCGGTCGGTGCGGCAATCGAGCCGCAGAAGAAGGTGCAGGTCAGCGCATAGGCGAAGGAGGTAGACGACTTCGACGTGACGACGAGCGATAGCTGTGCGCCAGTCGATTCGGTGATCGAATAGTTCACGCCCCAGTTGGCATCGCTGTACCCGGTGAAACTCACCGTCCCGGTGCATTGCGCGTCAGTCGACGTGGACGGCGTGCAGAGCCCGTAGTTGTTGAGCCGCTGAATGCCGGCCGCGCCGATCAGCGTCGTCAGGCCGGAAATCTCGCTCGCTGCGGGCTGAGCGCAGTTCGCGGTGCCGCTGGCGTTCACGCCTCGCGCATAGTTGGGGCTGGAGCAGTTCGTAGGACTGGCCGCTAGCGCGGAAGCGGTCGAGGCGTTGCCGGTCACGTTGCCGGTAAGGGGACCGCTGATGGCGCTCGATGACAGGCTAGGGATGGTAACAGTTCCGGAACCAAAGTTTGTGGTTCCCCCATACGGCTGAATAAGCAGTGCGTATACTGCTGTTCCGTTGGTGTGCGTCGATTGAATGACGCCGTTATTGCCGCCCGTGTTGTCCTCTCCTATCCACACGTCCACATCGGCACGCTGGCCGCTTAGGGCCGGGTAGAAACTGCTCATCAACTGGCTCGTGGAGGCGTTCACGGACGACGGGCCTCCGTGATTCGAACTCCCATTCACGTAGGCACTGTTCGCCGTGAGTGCGGTAAAAGCGCCAGCAGCCGCCGACGTCTGCCCAATGGGGGTCGCGTCCACCTTGGAGTTGTAGAGCCACTGACCCATCACGGTCGTGTACACGCTGGATCCGTGAAGCCTCACGATGGGCGCAAACAGGATAGTGACGAGCAAAAGAAAAGCCGCCCAGATGGCGGCGGTGCGCTTGCGCATGATGACTCTCCTATTGAACGATGAGCGGTGAATCGACGTAGATCGTCGAGCCACCGGCATCGACGAAGAAGCCCTGAATGTTGACCTGATTTGCCTGAGTTCCGTAGGCGGCGGCAAACGGCACGTTCGCTGGAGGCGTCCAGACGCGGCCACCCGTTGCGTCCTGCTTGATGACGAATCGCAGTCGCTGCCCGGCCGAGATGTTGACCACGGTCGAACTGGCGACGTTGCCGGTCAGCACAATCTCAAAAGTCGTCCCCTGGCTGGCATCGAACACTGGGGTAGAACTGAATGGCACCGACACGATGCGATGCTGCGCATTCAGCGCCGCCGCGGCAATCGCATTGTCGAAGTTCGTAATCAGGCCGTTGAGGTTGCCGTCATCGAGAATCGATATGTTGAGCTTCTGCGAGATCCACGTCGCGATGGTGGCGGCAACCATCGAGACCTGGCGCAAAATCTTGTTGAACTGAAAGGGCCACGCGGTGCCGTTGACGAAGCCGATAGTCTGGTACCCGGATCCCGCAAAGTTGGCTTGCGTGTCAACGTTAGCGCCAGCGTTTGTCGCTACCGGCAAGTAATCTACTGTCTGGCTCATCCGTCATTCCTCACAGTTGAATCGGTTCGATAAAGCAGCCCGTGCCCCACCCGGCGATGTACGGGGTCGAGGTTCCGAAGCCAAAGATGGGGTTATTGGGTATCGAAGGCTGGGCAAATCCGGAGACGCGGACGCCGGCAGGACGCATGTTGAAGTACCCATCTGCCAGCAGAGCCTTGACGACTACGGACTGGATACCGGCGGGGAACACGACCAGCATCGTCATGTCCTGGTTGTCCTGGATCAGGATGGGGAAGCCGCTTCCCATCACCGCGTTCCAAACCGCGTAGGCTCCGGGGATCGTGCCATCCCAGTTGTTCTGCGCGATGGTCAGTTTGATCAGGGTTTGGAATGCGTCGTCCGGGAGCACGGTTAGCCCACTCGGGGAGTCCGTAGGCGAGATCATGGTGCCCGCGCCCCAGCCTGGGCCGCCATTGCCCCAGGTGAAGTACACGCCGGTCAGAGCCGCTTCGAGGTTGCGCGAGGTGCCGACGCGCGTCCCTACCATGTCGAGATCGTTGCCGGTAGCGTTCGGAGTAAAGCGCCCGATCATCGAGAACAGCGTCGCCATGATATCGACGAGCGGCTGAATTTCCTCGGCGACCTTCGCCATGAACTTCGGCTTATCCCGATGCTGGGAGGTCACCAGATTCAGGTAGTCCTGCAGGGTAGGCGGTGCCGTAATCATCGAGCCCTCACTGCGCCACAATCGCGATGTTGGTTAGCTGACAGGAAGCCGCCGCGGTGAAGCCGATAGGAATATCGGCTGCGGACAACTGGCCGGGGCTCGTCCCGATCAACATGCTGGTGACGACGAAAGTCAGACCGAGAGGCGAGGATGCGAGGCTTGCCACGCCTAGCAGCTGATTGAGGTACACCTTCTTGCCGATCCCCAGCGAGTTGAGGAAGGTCACCAGCGCGGCCTTGATCGCATCCGCCGTCGTGCTCACGTACCCGAACAGGGCGGTGATCTGGATCGAGAAGTAAATCTGGGTATCGGCCAGCGCGAAGAACGAGATCGAGATCGGCATCCCCTCGGGGTCGGTCACCGGAACGGTCGTGGTGCCGTAGGTGCCCGTGCCCGGCGCTTTCTTCGCCTCGATGGTCTGAGCGATCTGGGTGACGTCGCCTCCCTCAACCACGATGGCAACCGAGTTGCCGGGGATGCCGTTCCCGTCGGTGATGCGCGTGTTGTTCTCGTACCCGAGGATTCGCCCCACGCCCGCAAGTTCGGCGACTGCCGACACAATCGTCGAGAGCGGCGTCTCAGCCGTCAGTGCGGTGCTGAGGATGATGCGCTGGCGCAGGGCCGCGTCCGTCTCGATGGCAAGCCCCGGCGTGGACGCTACAGTATTGCTGGCGGTCTGCCAGCCAGGGATTATCGTCCAGGGGTTCACGATGTCGCCCGGCTGGATCGTGATCGCTCCCTGCTGCTGCGCGGTGGCGGTAACGGCGATCGTGCCGGCGTCGGGAATCTCGACCAGCGCGGGGAGGTTCCAGAGGCCGTTGTAGCGGTCCACCACGACGCCGCCCTGGATGATGGTCCCCGACTGGCCGCCGATGATGACCGGCACCGTGGAGTTCGACGAGGCCTTGCGCTGGATACCGATCAGCTGGGCGAGGGCCGAGAGCCCGGCGCCTTGCGCGTAGGTGGCAAGGAACGACAGGTAGACCGCGATGGCCAGCTGATTGAGATCGTTGATCGCGGTGCAGCGGATCGCGAGCCTCTGACCGTCCTGAGTGTCGGGGGCCAGAACGATATCGGCACCAAAGATAGACTGCTCGGTGGCGACCTCCGAGTTATAGAGGTCCTCGAAGGAAGGGGCGGAGATGCCGGCTGCGGTGATCTGAGCGGCCAGCGTAGGCAGCGGATAGGTTGGGCTGCTCATCGTCGTTTAGTTCCCCGGAATGGTGGTTTGGCCGAACCCGCCGACGCCGTAGCCGGTCGTGAGCGGCGGAGCGAAGCTGACGCCCACGGTGAAGGTGGCTTGTCCGTAGGCGGTGTCGATGGTGACGGTGACCGAGAGGGCGCGGGTCTGCGCGTTGAGGCGGCTGCCGTAGCTGGCGATGCCGGTGACCCCGGTTACGCCGAGAATCACAGTGCGAATCGCGTTATCGTAGAGAGGTTGGGTCCCCACGCCGAGAACCTGCTGCTTCCACGGCATTCCTGCGGAGGTGTTGAGAAACCACTCGCCCTGGAATAGCCTCAAACTAGTAAGGCAGCACTGCACAACCGCTTGGGGAGAATCGACGAAAAAGTTGGCCGATCCCTGCCCGTAGGTCATGTCACCGTTCGCATCCTGTGCGCGTACCCGCATCGAACACTCCAGAGGGGGTTTACATGAGGTTGGAAATGCTCGAAGAGAGGCTTAAGGCGGAGGTTGGCGATCCGCAGATTCGCATCATTCGCTTGCCCGCGAAGCAGCAGATTCTTTGCCAGGAGACCGATGAGGAGCTCGTGCGGCTGCTCACCGCTCGATTGGCGCCGGGCGAGCCGTATCAGGTGGTAGGGTTTTAGCTATGTCCGGATTACCGATGCCCGCTTGCGTCGAAAAATGGGTCGAATCGCTGCCACAACAAGACCTTGAGTGGGTGATTCGCTGGCTTGACTACGGCATGTGCCCAGACGCAGAATTGCAGCAATTCTGCGAGGCTCGTCTGAAGTCTTATCAGCCGAGAGGCGTCCCCGTGTCGCCCGCTCCCGGCTGCACGCCTGGGTGAACGTGGTTCGACACGCTATGCCCGGCGAACTGGCCGTCGCCCGTCGCCGTGATGGCCCCGTCAATCGAGAACGTCCCGCCCTGCCCCTTTGCCGTCCCGGTCACCGTCAGATTGCCCTCGACCATAACGGGGCCGGTGAGCTTGATGCCCCCCGCCGCCACCACGTTGACTTGAGAGCCACCCGCGATCTCGACATAGGTCGAGCCATCAAGGGAGCGCAACTGCGCGGTAGAAGTCGATACGTTGGGGATAGCGTTGGCCAGCGAGCGTGGCCCGATCAGGGCGAAGCCGTCCGACAGGGAGTGCATTCGCAACTCGGCCTGGGGGCGAACCTGTCCGGACTGCCACCACGCATCGATACAGCGGTCGGCGAAGATCACCAGCGCCTCATCCCCGACCTGGATCGGGAAGGTGGCCACGAATGGGCCGCCGCCCATATAGATGACGGGGCAATCGACGATGACCGGCATCTGCTTGAGGACCGTGGAACCGTCCGCAAGCGATACCTGCATCTCAATGGTCGGCAGGACGTTGACGATCCCCTTGGCGGCGTTGTAGGACTGAACCTTCCCCGGCAGGGCAACCCAGAATCCCGCCGCGAATGCCTTCAGCATGGTCCGCAGGGCTTCCAGTTGTTCGTTCGCGCGCTCAATCTGTCGAATCATGCGGGGTTCACCTGGGGCTGCCCGTTCTGGGCGCTCTTATCCACGGCAAGGCATGTTAACTCGGATATCCAGCTGTCGCCGGATCCGCGGGAGTCGCCCACGTGCTCGGCGACCATGACCCGGTAGAGACCGGCCCCAGGGGTGATCGTGGCGCCGTAATAGGTAGAGCGATAGCTGGGACCGCCGATGATCACGCCATTATTGGAGGACTGCGCAATATCGGCACTGTTCAACTGAATGAGACCACCGATCTTGATCAGCGGGTTCAACAGGCAGCGCACGAAGACGCCGTTTTCGGTCTGCTCGGGGACCCCTATCATGCCCGTCTGGGAGTTGATCACTACGGCCTGGCCGGGCAGATACCCATCATTGGGGATCAGGGTCAGCACGCCGTTCTGGATCGACCATCTGCAGTTATTGCGATTGGCTAGCGCCCGCATCATGTCCCGGCCCATGCCGAACAGAGTCTTGCCGCGGGGCAGAATCCCGCCGGTCGTCAAGCCGTCTGTGGCATTTGGATCGACCGGCAGGTTCATCGACTTGGCGATGCTGGCCAGTTCCTGCGCGTCTGTCGTTCCGGCCGGCGACGAACTCGAGTGGATTGCGTTGTTGTAGGCGAGGTCCCCATCGGCGGCGAACACGTCGATGTAGGTGTTCTGGTTATCCTCGCTCCCCTGCCGCATCTGCACAATGTCGCCCTGGAAGATGGCGCCCATTGGGCCGTTAACGTACCCCGCCGAGAGTTGTGCGTAAGTCGCCTGCGCCCACAGCGTGTTGACCGAGTCCTTGGACAGGTTGTAGATGCGCGCCTGCAGCGTGTTCGGCGTCTCGGTGTCCGCGGAGCGAACCTCAAATCGGATGCGCTGCTGGGACACGTCGAGCCCGACCGACTGATTGGACAGAATCAGGCTGAATGCGCGGAGAAACTGAACGCCTTGCGCCGAAGTGCCCATGGGCTAGTCCGTGACCACAAAGAAGAGGTTCGAGAGCGTTCCCAGGTTTGTGAAGGTCGGGACCGCGTCCGTGTTGTTGGAGGTCTGAACGATGAGCTGGCCGCCCAGGTCGAGATACCCGAAGGGCGCGAGCAAATCCTCTCCGGTTACCAAAGGAATCCCGCTGAGAATCGGATTCCCGCTCTGGTCAGCGAGGTCAAGAACCCAGGTCTCGTTCATGGCATTCCAGCGGACGGTCATCTGGTACTGCACGCCTGCAAGCGATATCTGGAAGCGCTGATTCGTGGCCTGCAGCGGGATCTTGTACGCGGTCTGAGCCATCTAGGATCCTGACGGTGTTCCGGCGTTAAAGTTCGTTGCAGGCTGCAGGCTCACGTTCCCGCCGTTCACGGTTGGCGCCGTCTTCTCCGGCATCGCCTGGTTGTCCGCGCTCGGGATCGTCACCGTGGAAACGCTGGTGAAGATGATCTCCTGAAGTGCGATGCGGGCGAGCAGTGCGTTTTCCAGTTTCTCGTCCGTGATGACGGAGAGCCCCTGGATCAGCATGTTCTGGTAGGTGCGCTTCCCGGTCACCACCGTCAGGAGGATCTTGTTCCTCTTGAGTTCGAGCAGTTTGGTGTACTGATCGTTGAGGAAGGTCGAGGACCGCAGCGAGAACAGCGGGCCACCCGATGGTGACCACGCCCAGGTGACTTCGAGAGCGCTCGGCTGGTCGAAAGCATGGTCCGAGGTCATCGAACCATGCTCAACCGGGTTTTCGGTGATGACGGCCTGATCGTCGTGCCGTTCCTCCAGAACGACATCGGGGATGAGCCCGTCTGCGGGATACGTCGACCCACTGGGGAGCGTCGTATCCGTCCAATACAGCGACCGGCCGACGCTTGCGCTGGCGGTCACGGTATCGGTATTGGAGAAGGTCCCATTCGGCTGCTGGATGGCGGTGACGACCTGCCCGACGCTGCTCATTCAAATGCCCCCGCGAGGTTGCGCGTCAGATCCGCGAACGTCCCGCGCTGGCGGGAATCTGCCTGCCGCGCCGCTTCTCGCGGGTCCGTCACGCCGTGGAAGTGGTATTCGGAATTCGCGTTCAGGGTCACGGACTTGTCCCCAGAGACCGGTGTCTGGAACAATTTCGCCTCGGCCGCGCGACGGTTCACCAGCGCCTGAACACTCTTATGGTTCGCGTAATGCCAGTCCTGGAAGTGCTGGAGCGCCCCGTTGAAGTCGCCGGAGTTGAGGCGCTTGAGCAGGGTCGAGCCGTCGAAGGCCTTGTCCCCGATGTTGAAGTCGAGATCGGCGAGCGCCTTCAACTGGTTGGCGTTAACGTCTACCTTGAGCGTGGAAAGGACATGCTTGACGCTCTTGGCGAGATCCCGCTGGAAGGTTCCCATGAGGGAACCGCTGTCGGCGTGGCTGAAGTCCTCGCCGGGCTGGATCAGGTGCCCGAATCCGATCGTCCACTTGCCGGCAACATCCTTGTACGCCTTCTGGCGGAACCCCTCGAACTTGGCGGTCATGTCCGCGAGGCTGGACATGAACCCGTCCTTGGCCTTCGTGGTAACGGGGTCCACGAGACCATGGAGTTTCTGATCGAACCAGTCGAGGCCCTTCTTGGTCGCCTGCAGCCCCTGCTTGACTTGCTCGGGGTGCTTGACGGCCCAGATGATGGCCGCAATCGCTCCGGCGGCGAGCACCGCCGCCACGATAGCTGGAATCAGCGGCCCAAGCAGTGCCATCAGGCCGGTACCGCCGGCGACCGCTGCGGCGCCGCCCTCGGCCGCTGCCCCTCCCCCGAGAGACCCGGCGACCCCGCCGAGCATCCGCAGGCTTCCCAGGAGTTTCATGGCCCCGACGATTGGCAGGAGCACTGTGCCCACAGCCATCAATTTGGTGATCCAGCCGCCCGTGGCGGTGTCGGCCTTATCGAGCCAGCCCAGAATCTCGCCCAGTTTCTTGTTGTAGCTGTCGAGAAAGGGGAGTAGTTTCCCGGCCGCCTTCGCTCCCTCGTCCCCGAGGTGAGCCTGAGCAGCGTTCCACTCGCGCACGGTGTTGACGGCGTCCTTCGCCTCTTTGTTGGCGTCGAACCCGTCGCGCTTCATCTGCTGAAAGCGCTGATCGTAGGCCGCGCCAAAGTCGGCCCGGTTGTTCTCAAGCTGATTGATGACCTCTTCGTTCAGGCCCGCCATCTCGGCGAACCGAGCGCGCAGGGCCATCTGCATCGGGTTATTGGTGTCCAACTGCCCCCACTTGCTGAGCAGTTCGACGAACGCCTGAACGTTGTCGGCCTTCGTGATTCCGAGCGCCTTATCGATGCCCGGCGTCGTCCGCCGCGTTCTGGCGAGCGCTTCGACACTGGCGCGCGCATCCTCCGCGGACAGACCTACCTGCTTGAAGGCGAACTCAAGAGCCGTCAGTTCCTTGGCGGAGGAGCCCGTGCGCTGCGCGGCAAAATGCAGGCCCGCCATACCTTCGGCGAACTTGTGCAGGCCGACGCCGGCCGCGGTCAAGCCAAGGATGGTCGCCTTTCCGAACTCGGCGAAGGACTTGACCAGATCGCCGACGCCCTTCGAGGTCTTCTTGATCGACTCGTTGAAGTTGCGCTCTTGCTGCGAGTCGACGCGAAACCCGAGACGCACTAAATACTCGCGCAAAGTTGACGTTCCGGCCATCGATCAGTCCTTTTGCCGCTGTCGTTCAAATGCGGCGTTGACGCGACGCTCGTTTTCCTGCTGAACGTCCAGGGCTTCGTTCATACGCGCGAAGTCGACCAGCGAGTAAGAGGGGTCCTTTACGGCGTCGTAGCGGCACATCCCGGCCAGCACGGGCCGCATGAGCCAGTCCTCTTTAGTGGACATCGAGGCGGGCGAGTAGCCCGGGACTACTTCGCCCCGCTCAAAATGGACTGGCCGGTAGAGAAAAAATCGCCTAGGTTCTCCTTCACCACTTCGACGACAAGCTGAAGGATCGTGGTGAGTCCCATGTCGGGATACTGAAACCCTCCCGAACTGTTCATCACCTTGAAGGCGTTTTCGCCCTGGACGCGATGCACGACTCCGAGACACTTCGTCGTCACATACTCGACGTCCTCGTCGCTCATCTCGGCAAACGCGGCGGCGATCGGGCCGGCGAGCATCGACTCGTCCTCCGCGACGGAAGCCGCTTTCACGGCCTCCGCGAGAAGTGGGGCGAGCCGGCGCGCGACGTGCAACTGCTTGATCGGGTCCAGCTTCCCGATGCGGTACTCAATGCCATTGATTTCCATGGTTTAGTAGCCCGCTCCGAGAATCGGGTCCATGTGGCCCACGTTGAAGGTCCACTCGTTGTAGTTGGCGTCCTCGGCCCAGGTGATCGAAGGATGCTTCTGGAAGGCGACGCCTGTGCACACATAGTTGTCGCCGGTTACGATGTTGGTCACGGTGAGAACGTTCTTCCCCCAGAGGCGCGTGGACAAGCTCTGCGCGTTGTACATCAGCGTCAGGACAGCGTTCCACGGGGAACTCTTCAGCAGGCGGACGGTCGCGCGGCCGGCCTTCGCCGGACGGAGAGAATGGACGTATCCGCCATCGGCCCCGACCAGCATGTTGTCCTTGTCCTCAAGGAACTCGCAGCTGATGCCTTCCTTGGCAGCACCGGCGCCCGCGCCGAGGATGGCGGAACCGCCACCCCCGACAATCGTCGCGGTCACATCGTTGAAAGAGTAAGACGCCATGGGCGCTCCTTTTCTGGAAATGGATTGGTTGCGGGATGGAGCCTTACACGTTCAACGTGATGTTCACGGAGACGGTCTGGACGGCGCCGGCGAGTTTGGCCGCGATCTGGAACGGCACCGAGATACGCGACTGGCGCGCGGACGAGCTCTGCGAACTCACCGGAGGCTGGTACACGTAGTAGCCCTTGGAGAGCGTCGGGGGCGTACCATCCGGATTGTTCTGGAGCGCACCGAAGAGCGGTCCGGTCCACACGCCGGGGGCAATGAACCCGTTCCCGGCGAACTGCGAGAGGACCTGCTCAATGGTGACCTTGATCTGGTGCATACCAACATCGGTCTGCGG
Source organism: Acidobacteria bacterium AB60 (assembly GCA_008682415.1). Classification (GTDB taxonomy): domain Bacteria; phylum Acidobacteriota; class Terriglobia; order Terriglobales; family Acidobacteriaceae; genus Telmatobacter. The sequence continues at coordinate 103,698 of VANK01000006.1, forward strand.
GATCTTGGTCGGCGTGGTGTAGAGCAGGTTGAAGACGGCGGTCTGGATTGCCAGCACCAGCGCATCGGTGCCGATGACCGTATCGATCCATTGGCCATTCGAGCAGATGCCGGGCTGCAGGATGCTCGCCCCGTTGTTGTAGGCGAGGAACCCATTGCAGTTGTAGGAGACGAGCGCCGCCAGCTGATTGGCCGTCAGGGTATCGGGAGCGATCCCGGGCTCCTGCTTGTACATCAGGTTGATGGCCGTGCTCTGCCCGGTGTAGTCCACCGTCAAGATGCGCGCCAGCATCTCGATCGCGCTGTACGCCGATGACCCGCTGTACTGAACTGCGCACTTAGCCGTAGCGGCGTTCTGGAGCAGGTAGGCGATATTTGTCGTATTGCCGGTGACGAGCACCCCAGTCTCCTGCGTCGAGACCGCGTAGAAGTGCTTGTTCGCAGATGCCGCGAGGAACGTGGCCACCGCCTGATGGTCGGAGTCCGCGGCGCCCAGGATGGCGACGCCGTAGAACTGCTGTCCGAACTCCTGATCGAAGATCGTCATCGCGGCGAGTGCAGTCTCTGCGACGATCCCGGAGACCTGGTATGCGCCGATCGAACCGGCAGTCATGCCAAGCATCGCGGAGATATCCGTGCCGGATCCGGGAGCCGTGGCGAAGCTGACGGTAGAGGCCGCTCCGGTCGTCGCGCTGGTGATGACGAATTGGCCGGTGAGCGCATTCCAGACGATGGTCGCGCCGGTCAGGTGCGCCTGAATGGCCGCTGCTACCGCGTTGAGGTTCCCCAGCGCGGCAAAGTTCAGGCCGGTGATGTTCTGCGCGGCACCGCCGTCGATGGTTACGGTGAATCCGCCGCTAGTAACCGCCTGCCAAGTGGCAATCAGCTGCTGGGTAGCGGTCAGGGTAGCGCCGAACAACTGGCCACTCGAGGCGGTCTGCGCCCAGCGGCCGAGATAGAGGCCTGCGGGCTGCGGTACCTGCGAGAACCACACCGTGGCGGAGGCAGCGGCGAGCGAGTTCGACCCGCATTGCTGCGCGACGGCAGCGGCCGAGGTGAAGTACTGCATCCTCGTCTTGACATCAATCGTCGGATCATTGACGAGGACCAGCATGGTTTGTGTGCTCTGAGCCTGCACGGCCGCCGCAGAGAGCGTGGCGGTGACGCTCACGAGCGAAGAAATGGGCAGGGATGCGCTGATCGTCATCCAGGGCTCCTTCGATTGGTGGTTGAGTGGGTGCTACGAGAGTCAGGCGGGCGGGTTGACCGTAAGCGTGTCGCTCACGGCCGGCGATGTATCCGTTGCGACGGTGCCGGTCGCGCCCATAACGTTGAGGACCGGGTAGACGTATTCCTGCTGCTGGCGGACGGTGAAGCTAATGTCTACGCGCCAGTAGAAGGTGGTTTTGACCAGCGTCGGGACGGTCACGCTGTCGCCGGCGCCGCCGATCAGCTGATACCCCTGTGCCCGCATGGCTTCGCGGTTCTGCGCGATCTCGAGGCCGTTGGCGAGCAGTTCGGCATTGGCTTGCGCGGCGGGTCCGTAGAAGCTGCACATCACGTCCACGGTGCGGGTACGGACGAGGAGGTCGTCTCCCTGCCCGGCGGACTGGTGAATCACTCCGGCGAACGGGTCGCGCTTGATCGATCCTGGTCCTATCGCGGCCCAGTTTGCGCCGGCATCGGGGATGTTCGGCGGCTCCGGCTGCCACCGCGGGCGAACCATATTCCCTGGCAGTCCGGTGATTCCGACGACGACCGTCTGCAGGAAGTCGATCAGGGCATTGTCGTTCAGGTCGCCATTGATGCTCGACGGCGCAAGAAACCCGCCCGTTGCGGATGTATTGGGCATCGGCTACTCCGTGGTGGGCGGCGCTTCCTTGAGGTCCATTGACTGGCAGATCGCGAGGACGAACCCCGGACCGTAAGCCGAGTAGTCTTCCAGAGCAGCGACCAGAAAGTTGTCTCCGTGCCACTGGACGATGTCTGGGGAGAAGTCCGTTCCGGCGACCTCTGATTCTCCGCGCAGAGCGAACGTCGTGATGACGGTGATCGTCTTGGCGGTGACCTGCAGGTTAGGAAAGCGCTCGAGGTCGTTTTTGTTCGACGGGTAGACGACGCCACCAACCCCCGCCGTAGTGGTCGAGGTGTAACTTGCGCGCCCGTTGTTCCCGACCGTCTGCTGCCGGCGGATCACCGAGAAACTGTCGGACAGCATCGGGCTCAGGATCACGTTGGTGAAGTTGAGCAGCGGCATCTATTCCTCTTTGCGCACGACATAGGTGGCCGCATTGCGCAGCTGACCGGTGACGTTGAGGGGCCGGACGTTTGGATCACCGCTGGGCGACGGGGTACCGTCGAGTTCCCGCTGCGCGGCTGCTCCGACTTCGCCGCCCATGCGCGCTCTCGCGCGCAGCGTGGATTCCGCGAGCGGGACGAAGGGGCCGTCGAGGATCCTCTGCCGGATGCCGTTCTGGGCAATCAGGCCGACCGCTTGAAACCCGTTCTCCACGCCCTGAAGATTGCCGTCGAGTGCGGCGAGCCCAGTCTGCTCCAGCTTGGCGACAATCTCTTCCTGCACCGATTCAACGCCGGGCTCCATGATGGGTCGCGCCGGTATGTTCTGCTCGGGCATCCCCTTGTCGTGGATGTACGCGAGAGCGGCGTTTGTGATCGGCTCACTTTCGCCATCGGGATCCTCGCGCGGCTTGTCCTTGTCTTCCGGGAAGCCGGCGAACACCGCTTGCGACCGGAGTTCCTTGAGCGCTTTCTCGAAGTCGCCGAGGTTGTCCTCGGTGATATCGATGCCGAAGTTGATGTCGCTCACGAGGCGAACCCGTTCTGCAGGTACGGGACTCCGGACCATGCCGGTCCGTTCAGCGGGTTGGGGTTAGGACAGGGCGAGGCCTGCGACGGTCCGGCGCCCATGAGCCGCGCCATCTGCACGTACTCCCGGCCATAGTCGGTTTCGTTCCAGTGACCGGCGTCCGCCTCGGTCGATACAGCCGTGTCGTAGTTGACGGAGACGGGGCCGGCTGATTCTGAGGAGACGACGCCCTTCGCGACGGGCGTCCCGCCGGCGGCGACAGCGCGCGCCCGGATCGTCGCCCGCGCTAGGAAGTGGGCGATGACGAGCTCCATTCCGATGTCGTACTGGGTGTACTGCGACGGGTCGGTACCGGGCGAGGCCGTTCCCCAGGCGCACGTCAGCTGCTGGGTGGCGCGGTTCTGGTACAGCGTGAACTGCGCCTGGCTGGCGTTTGCGAACTCGGGATAGTCGAGGATGAATTGCGCGTAGGTGATCATCGATCCTCCCGGGATCGCTGCTGCGCTTCCATGAGCGCGTCGGTCATGGTCGACCACATCGTCACGCACTCGGCATCGGCGAGCGCCCGCTCAGTAAGGAGGCGAGCGCGTTCCGGGTCATGGCCCTCGATCTTGCGAGCGTATTCGAGGTCGAACTCGCACCTGTCGAGGGTTTCGCGCCAAAGGCCCGTCATGGATCGCCTCGTTAAGTGGTGATGACGGTGGCCAGCGCGATGTGCCACGTTTTAGCATCTAACTGCGCATGGACTACTTCAAGAAATGCCCTCAATGCAACGAGGGGTACGTTACTCCGGATTGGAGGAGAATCTTCTGCTCTCTAAGCTGCGCGTCTCGCGCGAAAGGCGCGCGTCGTCCTGACGGCAGGCCGGTTTCTTTCAAGACCGGTAGGAGCAAGCGAAAGAGCGGTTACATCACCGTATGGGTTCCCGAGATCGGGCGCAACATCATGGAACATCGCATCGTGATGGAGAAGATTCTCGGAAGACCTCTCCACTCATGGGAACACGTCCACCACAAGAACCACATTCGAGACGACAACCGGCCTGAGAACCTTGAGGTTCTTGTGGATCACAAGCACCGAAAACTGCACGGTCGAAACGGAGCGTGGGCATCAGGCGGGCTTACTTGTTGCCGGGACTGTCAGCGGAGTGATCGCCCCCATCTGGCGCGAGGACTTTGCCGTCCTTGTTACGAGAAGCAGATGAGGCTGGAGGGCCTCCAAAAATTTTCAGGTATTCGCTGTACCAATCGCGAGCTAGATCCTCTTGCGCCTGCCACAAAGGAATCTGCCCAGAGCACACCGTAGCGTGCAGTTTGTTTTCCAGCCTGTCTTTGGTGTGGAATCCAATCACGCCGGGGGCATCGACGGGCTGAGGCCACAGGTTCTTCAGGTCGTTGGCGCCGCCGAGTTCGAGAGAGACCAGATGGTCGAGTTCGTAACCTTTTCCCGGACATCCTTTCGTGATGCCATACAGGGAGCAGGCCTGCTTCTTCTCGCTCTCGGTGACCGCCCGCACCGTGCCGGTGTGGAAGTTAGGGTTGCAGAGCTTCTCCTTCGTGAGAGAAGGGTCCACGTCGCCGGGAGTCAGTTTCGCGTTCGGGTACGGGATCGACACGGCGGCGTGTTGGGCGCAGAGGGGCAGCGCACTGGCGCATAGCACCAGCGCAACGAGGTTCTTTCGCATCGTCGGGTCTCACTTTCGGGGGAGGGTAAAAAGCCGGGCTCCGGACGAGGCAGCACGCCGGAGTCCCGGTGGAGAAACTTAGGGGTGAAACAGCTGCTGGAGGTAATAGATCGGCTCGGGAAGTTCACGCAGTTCCCAGATCGTCTTTACGGGTCGGGTAAACCAGCACCAGCGCCCGGTGCAGGGCGGCGGGTTCGTGACCTTATGGACCGCTCCGGCAATGTCGCCGGTGGCGGCGTCGATGTGTTGGGTTGTCGCGTCGCCGTGCTGAGCCATGCCGTCGAGATGCGTCAGCAGAACGTCGATGCGCTGGTCATCGCTTCTGCTCTTGAGTGCGACCAGCAGAGCGGTGAGGGCGTCGGAGGACTTGCCCAGAGACGCGACAGCGGGCGGGACAGTCTTGATCGTCTCTTGAGTCGTCTGAAGAGTCCCCGAGGCGACCTGAGTCAAACCTGTGAGCCCTTGCAGTGTTGACCGCGCATCCGTCAAGACAGAGACGACCTTCTCAAAGATCGTCTTCTCCTGGGCGTCGAGTGTCGTGAGCTGAGCGTCTTCGTGCTTGGCCGCGGCCTCGGCCAGGCCGACGGTGTGACGGATCGTGCCGAGCGTTTCGTTCAAGTCGGCGAGCGTTCCGCAGGGCTTGCCTTGCACCCCGCACGGACGGTTGATCGTCTCGAACGTCTTCGCAGCCTCTGTACCGGCCGCGGCGAACTCCTGCAGAGCAAAACAACCGTAGTAGCCGAGCGCCGCCAGCACGAAAGTCGCGGTGCCGAGCAGGACGACGATTGCGATCTCGCGTGCCTTGGTCATGGCTTGGCCGGGCCTTTCGACGTGAAGCAGAAGCCGCGACGTGCGCTTGTGCAGCGCGGCAACTTAGCCGGGGTTGCCGGCGTCTTACTCAACAACGGAATGGTCATGACAGATGGCTCTTCCGGGGGATTGGGGCAGCTCCCTCTGAGGCTGCCCCTTCTTTTGTTACGCGGTAGCTGGCGCCGCCGCCTTGAGTTGCGTTACCCAGGTCTGGACGGCCGGGATCAGCACCTTCGCTTCGCCCACAACGAGAGTCACGATGCGGCTGACCGAGGCCTTGAGCGCGGGGTTCTTGATCTCCAGTGCGCCGAGGATGTTCGGGACGGAGGTCGAGAAGTTCTCGAGGTTCTGGAGCAGCGACTGGCCGCTCACCGCGTTCGTTGCCGCCGCCTGAAGCGCAGCGAGGCTGGTTTCGGCCAGGGCGAGAGCGCCAGCGACCTCGGGCTCGGCAACTGGGTCGGCGATGGCGACGGCCGCGGTGATGATCGGGGCCACCTCGGTCGTAAAGCTCTCGATGGTCTGGAGCGCGCTCGGGGCCTTGTGAAACAGCTTGTCAAAGGCGCTGGCGAACTTCTCAACGTCCGAAGCTGTTCCCTTGAACAGCTTGGCGACGTCGGTTTCGATGGTCTGGAGAGTGATCATGATGTGCGCCTCCTCTGGCGCTCCCTGGGGTTGGGCGAGCGTCCCGGTGGGGCGGCTCGGGTCAAGCGGAAAGACGTGCGCGGCGGGAAGCGCAGGCCTACGGAATATGTCGAGTAGGCTCACGACTGGGTTTCGTCCTGAGCCTTGGAAGGGGCCGCCGCCATGGCGCGACCGGCGAAGAAGCCGAGAGCGCCGGTCACCATGTCGGAGGCCAAGGCCGCCATGTCGTGGCGCGCGGCGTCGGTTCCGGGGAAGATGTAGGCGATGGTGGCGTCAGCCGATGCCAAAATCAGGGCCACGACAAATGCCCAGAACATTTCGCTCTGCTTCATTGGTTCTCCTTATTGGCGAACTCGCGCCTCAGTTCTTGTTCCATGCCCGGATAGCGCGAGATCGCGAACGCGAGCCCTGCGCGGTCCCATACGCCGAGTACATCGAAGGACATCTGCACGTAGTTTTTGACCGTGCGCTCAGCCAGTCCCATCCGGTCGCCGATCTGCCGGTTCGTGGTGTTTCCGGAAACAAACCAGTAGAGGGTTTCTCTTTGGCGTTGCGACAGGACGCTCAGAATTTCGGCGGCTGGTTTCATGAGGCTGCTCCTTCGTTGCGTCGATCTCGGGCCACAGAACGAGAACCAAGACAACAAAGGGCGCAAGCGCGAACAGGCCAGCGCCGAGATCGTCGCCCACCAGAGAGCGCCACGCGGCGAGCGCCCACATTGAGGGCGACGACGCAGAGACACCCCAGAGCGACGAAGAATTTATCGATGAAAGCCACTATCGACCCCCTGAAAAACCCCACCGGGTAAAGTGATTTACCCGTCAGAATCCCTTGAGGGGCGACTCTCAGACGATGAGCAAGTCGTCTTCGACCCACCTTTTTGCGAGGGACTGTGCCCCTTCGAGAGTCGGGGAGAGCCCGACCAGTAGTGCTCCCTGCTCGACTGCGAACCCGCCCGAGGTCTGGGGACGGATTCGCAGTGTCGCGAGGGCATCTCTATCGCGCTTTAGGTCTAAATAAGCCAGGTGCGCCCGCCGCTGTGGATCCATTGCGCCCTCAGTTCAGCAGCGCCTCGCGCATTTTCCGAATTGCGGCGTCGTGGATCCGCTCGACGTGCTGTTCGCACATCTCAATCGTGAGCGCGATCTCGCTGAGGGCGCGATCTTCGTAGTAGCGCAGGAAGACGATGGTGCGCATGGTGCGCGGCAGATCAGCGACAGCATCGCGGATGCGTTCGGTGGCCTCGATGCGCAGCAGCGCCGCGAGTGGATCGTCGATGTCGGGGATGGTCACTTGTTTTCGAGTGTTATGCCTAAATTTGCTCCGCCGCCGACGAAACAGGAGCCGCAGGGCATGGCGTTAGACCAGCCATTGATGGTGCGGGGGTACGCGGGCACGATGAAGCGGAAGTCTTCGCTGAACTCAAAGGAAGATGGCCAGCCATCTCTCAGACGCCCCTCCGGCCGGAGATATTTCGCGGTGATATCGTCGGTGAGGTCTTCGATCTCGCGTTCGATGTGGGCGCGTTGTTCATAGAGCGCCTTGGCACGGGACCCCTCAGCGGGCGCGAGCTCGATCACCTTCGCGTTCTGCGCGACACCGGGCAGAGCGCAGCACATGGCCGCGAGAGCCAGAATAGCAACTTTCATCGTTCCTCCAAAGGTTTACGGCTGAAGTGTCCCGAGATAAGCGTCCATGCCGCCGAACGCGGCCAGGTTCACGATGTCGAAAGCTCGTGCCATCTTCGGGTGGTGACGTTTTAGCCGGCGCGAGATCACGACTTGCCCCGCGCTCATCAGAGTCTCGACGCCAACGAAGGCGGCGGGATTCTGGGAGATCGCGCGAGGGAACACGACTTCCCGACACGTGCCGGCCTCCATGCAGTGATGGATCAGCGCATAGTCTGCCTCGTGCGCGGCGAGAGTAGCCACGTACAGGCCGACGTCGACAGTCGTTGTTCTCTCGCTGTTCTGTGCAAAGGCTGGGACGGCTAACGCCAGCAGAACAAGTGCAAGTGCTCGCATCAGGCCTCCAGTGGCTTGGTCTGCCGGTCACAGGCCTCGGCGAAGTGCCAGTCGGTCAGCGTCTTGTCGTCCATTGCGCTGTACTGGCCGGGAGTGAGGATGCAGGATGCCTTGCCGTCCCGATAGTCGTGCGTCATTTCGTAGCACTTCCCGCACCGGGGCAGGCTGATAAGCGCCCGTCCGGGAAACGACGGTACCGTGTCGAAGGCCTGAATGGTCGTCTTGGGCAACTGGGGGAGATCGAGCACGGCGGAGTCTCCTATCGGATGTAGATCATGCCGGCGCCGACGACCTGCGCCATCGTTGCGAGTTGCGTTCCGAACGTGGTCTTGGTCCACGCGCCCCAGGACTCAAGACCGGTGATGGTCTGAGCGGAGAAACTGACCGGGCCTGCGGACTGGGAGATGATGATGCCGGTCTCAAGCCCCTTGGCCGCGACTGCGCCGAGCGGGGTCGAGGCGTCGCCTGCCGACTGCGCGTACAGCGTCAGAAAGTGAGCCACGTAGAGCGCCATCGCGATCGGCCACTGCTCGCGCCAGCGCGAACTCATCAGTGACGCCGTCGCGACATTGATGTACGCCTGAATGACCGCCTGCGGGACGTTCGTGAACTGCGGGTAGAACGTGAGGAGGTCGGTCACCGCGTAAGCGGGGTTCCCCGGCTGCGTAGCTCCCGAGGCGAGGCAAAGATTGGGACCAGCGGCAATGTCATAGCCGAATCCACCGAAAATGTCCATAAAGAACAGGTCGATGCCTTCGCCCGGGTATCCCATTTAGCCTCTCCGCTTCCTGCTTGTTTTTGGTTCTTCGATACCCTGATCTGCGGGTTCATCCGCAGGCTGATCGTTAGCGGTTGACACAACGGTGATCCATCCCGACTGCTTGGCGGCCTCAAAGTGAGGATGCGACAGCAGGTCATAGGGAAGGGCCTGCGGCTCTCCGGAGGGGAAGATAGTGATCTCCCCCTCCGAGGTCCGCACCGTCATCTTCTGGCGTGCAATGACAACGGCCATGCTTTTCGGCTCCCTATATCTGGTCGTAGTAGAGCGCCGTGGTGGGAGCAAGGAACTTGACGATGCCGGTGTTGCCGACATAGGTCGCCACGAACGCGCCGTCCTGGAGGGACAGGGGTCCGCCGACACGCTGCAGGTCCTGCAGGATGCCGAAGTTCACGTACTCGTCGTCGAAGCGGTACGCCATGATGCGGCGCGTGTTGCCCGCGCCGGCCGTCTCCAGCCAGTTGGGCACCGCGAGAAACTCCGGCTTCACGCCAAAGGCTCGGCCGTAGTAGTTCTCCTCGATGTACTTGAGCACGTTCTCGTACACCGAAACCTGCGGGGTGCCGGCGACGTTCAGGTACATCGGCTGCAGCAGGCGGTCCCACGCGGTGGCGGGAATCAGGAAGCGGTTCGGGATGGCGCGGGTGTCGTATCCGTTGGCCGCCCAGACCGCCTTTGCCATCGAGTTGACGTCGTTGACCAGGTCGATGGGGTTCTTGGTGTTCCAGCTGGGCGAGGGCGTTCCCTGCGTCCCGTTGGGGGCAGCCTGGGCGGTCACCAGGGTGCTGTTGACGAGGCCAGTCTGACCGGACTTCTGGTTCAGCGGTCCAAGGTACACACGCTGATCCATCGTCTTGTTCCACGTCAAGCGGATGAACTTGTCGAGGATGTCGTTCGGGCTCTTGTTCGCCTGCGCCAGCTTGAGCGACTCGATCAGCGGGATGCGAACGCTGCGCTGCCACGCGAACGTGGGGTACACGTCCTGGCTGCGCTGGAAGTTCACAACACCGATGTCGTTCGCGCCCGTGCCGGTGCCGTCTACGTTGGTGTCGCCGCCCGCCACGAACTCGGCGGTTTCGGTATCGACCCATCCGCCGCCGTTGGTCAGCGGTACGGCCTGGAACCAGGTGTGGCCTTCCATCGGCATGTGCAGCCGGGTATCGGCCTTGTTGAGTTCCGACTGAAGGAAGATCGAGCCAGTCGAAACGGCGTCAGCCGCGCCCATATCGACGTCGCGGCGGCTGCGCAGAGCAGCGATGGCGCGGCGATAGGACGAGCTACGGAGTGCGGCCTCCAGCGCCGGATCCTGGCGCAGTTGGCGGGGTGCAGGGATGTATTTCGACATGGGCTTAGGCCACCTTCCGTTCGAGAATCGTGACCTGTGCAGCCGACTTGCCCGTGTTGGGGTCGGTGGAGATCACGCCGGTCTTGAAGACGATGTTCTGCAGCTGGACGCTGTTGGCGAACGTCACAGCGGTTCCCGAGAGGGCCGCGGTGGTGTTCTGCGAGAGCGTCACGGAGGTTCCCGAGACAGCCGCAACCGTGGTGTTGGGAGCGATGCCCGCGCCTGTGACAGCCTGGCCGACCTGGATGCCGGTGCCCGACGCTACGGTCAGAGCCGTGGATCCGGACGATGCGGTGCCGGTGGTGGCAACCTGATCGGAGGTGGACTCCAGGCCGCCCAGCACACCGGCCGGGATAGAGCCATTGGCCACGAGGCGCATGTACACGGGGGTGCCCGCGTTGGCCGCGCCGCCATTGTTGATCTGCGCCGAGATGGTGCCGCGCGTCAGGCCGTTGACCATCATACCCGGCGCATAGTACCCGGCCGGCATATTGGTCCCGCCGTTCAGCGGGTAGTAGCCGTTGGTCTCAACCGCATCTTTGGCGATGCCAATCGGGCAGCTGGGCGTTCCGTTCAGGAGCGCGAGCAGCGCCGCCACACTGTTCGAGGCGATATACTGCTTCACGCTCGAATAGGTGTTGTTGGCGTTCAGAACGAAGGTCTCGCCGAAAGCGAGGTTGTTGGTGTCGGTCGGGTTGACCTGGCGCGGCGAGATCAACGGGAAGTCCGTCTGGGAGATCGTGCCGATGGGGCCGAGCACCAGACCAGTTACGGGAATGACAGAGCGAGGCATGGGTTATCGTGCTCCCTTCGACTTGAGGTAGTCGTTGTAGACGGCGAGATTCTCCGCATACGGATTGGCGTTGTTGAAGAATTTCCACATCGGAACTTCGGGCTCGGCATCGGCAACGCCCGATCCGATCTCGACCAGAGCGACGAACGGGTCGTCGATTGCGCCGTCCTTGACGCCATCGCGCACCTTGCGCATCGATTCGGTCAGCCCGTTGTAGGCCTTGATCGCCTCCGGGTTCTTCGAGCGGGCGATGGCGGTGCGGATCGCATCGCATTCGAGCGCGGCGATGGCGTCACCTACCGAGAACTCCGATTGGCGGGCGCGCTCGGGAGCGAGGATCACGGCCGCAGCGTCACCGGTGCCTTCCTCTTCCTCCTCCTCGTCTTCGTCCTTCTCGCCGTCCTCGTCCTTGTCGGCGTCCTTCGCAGCCTTGTCAGCGGCGGCCTTCTTTTCGGCCTCCTCTTTCTCGGCAGCGTCCTTGGCGGATTTGTCGGCAGCGGCTTTCTTCTCCGCCTCTTCCTTCTCCGCGGCATCCTTGGCGCCCTTGCAGTCCTTGCAGTCGCAGCCGGACTCGTGCTCAGCGTCGCCCGCGCCTTCCTTCTTCATTTCTTCGAGCGCGTCGGCGACTTCCTCGGGCTTGGCATCTTTCGCCCAATTCTGGAAGCCGATAGCCCGGATAAGAGAGCTGAATCTCATGCTCCGTTTCCTTTCGGGTGGGTTGGTGGTGGATGGTGAAACTTCGGGTGGGGCTGCATCGCCGATTGCGATCTCGCTTCCGGCGCGGCCGCGCGGAACCACGGCGACGTGATTCCCGCGAATTTGGGTCATGATCAGACGCCCGGCTGCATCTTTGGCCAAGATGAACTTGTATCCGCAGGAGACCTCGCGGATACCGCCTTCGATCTTGAGATTTAGCTCGGGATTCTTGACGTGCAGGTCGGCGAGCAGGGTCGTTTCGCCGGCAAACTCGCCCTCAGCGAGCGGCGCGCCGACGCGCACATTTTGCATGTGCCCCTGGCTCACCCCCTCCAATTCATCGAGTGCATCGACCAGGCTCTTGCCGGACGGATGCAGATCGAGGACAGACTTGCCCTCAAAGGAGGCCAGCGTCTCGGGCGCCGTTACCTCTTCGATGGGGCGAAAGACTTCGTACAGCATGTCGTCTTCGAGGCCCCAGCTGGGGTCGTAGCCGGTGTTGCGCTTGAGTTCCCGGCCCTTGTAGATCTGGCTGCCCGAACGGGCTACTGGAACGCTTAGATATATGCGGTAGCCTTCGTCGGTCTGCGCCCAGGTTTGTTTGTCGGGTACCGGCGAAGCATAGTAGGCGAGTTGTGCCATGGCGTCTCCGCTAGTAGGTGGGGGCGACTTGTTCGATCCACGCGACTTTCTGACCGGTTGCGGCGGCGACCGCGTAGATGGCTACGGCGCGCAACGGGAGCGGCACGCTGGCTCCCGGTTCGAGCGGATAACCGGTTGCGGTGGTGACGCCAGATCCTCCGACATAGATCGTCTGAGTGTTGGTGGCAGGGGCCTTCACTATGGCCTGAGATCCTGCCGAGGTTCCGGTCAGCGCGGTTGCGGTGGTGCCAACCGAGGCTTGGCCAGTCGACACGCTCGCAGCGGTGCCGGTGGTGGTAATGGACATCGGTTGTCTCCTGCTACTTTTTGGGTGGAGGCGGAGGCGTCGCTGCGGCGGGCTGCTTCTTGGCAGCCTCTTCTGCGGCGATCTTGGCGAGGTAACGGCGTCGAGCAATAGCCCAGTTTGCGTCACCCATTGGTCAGTCTCCGTAGGCTTGCGCCGCGCTGTAGAGGGCTTCGAAGCCGCGCCCTGTGCGTTCCTTCTTGCCCTGTCGCCACGTCTCGACGGTTGCGACCTTGCCGGCGTCGAAGTGAACGCGCACGATGGTGTCGGGGCGCTTCACGTCGCCGCGGTAGTACTGGACGGTCGTGTTGCTCTCCTCGCGAGCGCCAAAGCTGCGATACTCCATCAGCTTGTCGGCTTCCTCGCGAGTGCCCTCCGCGTCGCGCGACGGCACCGCGTCCACCGCACCGCACGGTCGCCAGATGGCAGGCTTGGTGAGGTCGGCGCTGTGCATCCAGTTCATGAAGTTGAGGAGCGACATCTCGAGCATTGCGCCGAAAGTCTTGCTGCTCAGGTGATGGCCGGCGCGATACGCCATCCTTGCATCGGTCGCGTCTTTGTAGCCGAGCATGACCTTGTGTTCGTCGAACGCGCTGCCATCAAGCGTCAGCTGGTCGACGACGTAGACCATGTAGCTCTCGCGGTTCGGCCCCACGTAGCAGTCGAGTTCGTCACCATCCGCGCCCGTGACGCCCTTGATGTAGCCGTAATCGGCAGGCATGACGACGCTCCAGCCCTTTCCGTTGCGCGTCATCCCCTTCGGCGACTCGATGGCAATGTCGAGCCCGTGCAGGTCAAACTCCTCAAGAGGAACGGAGTCCTTCGCGCCGCCATCGTCGTCCTCTTCCATGCCCGGCGTGGCCGAGTCACCCAGCGCGAGTTCCGAGGAGTATTGGTCGGGAACGCGCTGGATATCTTCGGCCTTGATCTGGAAAAGTCCATGCATCTCGCCGGCGCGTCCCAGGGTCTCCACCGCCTGCCGTTTCGTCAGAAGATCAGACTCGAATGCATCCTTAACCGCCTGCGTCGTCTTCTGAGCAAGGTCGGCGCGCTCGTCATCCGTCACGGACCGCATCGACGGGAAGGCATAGTCGAGGTCCTCGGGAACCTCCCCGAAGGTGGACATGCAGATGATCGGAATCAGCTTGTCGAAGTTCGGCCGGTCCTCGCGTTTGCGCTTGGTGTCAACCGAGTCGTACCAGGTCTGAAGATCGCCCTCGCCGCTCTGCCCGAGGCCGGTATTGGTCTGCCCAAAGAGGCGCGACATGGGGCAACCGGCGGCGCCGCACAACTGGGTCATGTACATCCGCCCGATGTCCGCGAGACCCCCAAAGCTATACGACATGGGGAATATCTCGGAGTCCTTGCCCAGGGCGAGGAGGCCGTTCGTCCCAATCGATTCCGAGACCGCCTGCATGCGGAGCAGGTAGTCGTTGTACTGGGTCTGCGTAACGCCGGTGCCGGCCAGCATCTGCGCCATCATCGGCTCTTTCATGGCGATGACGTGGGCGCGGGCGATGAGGTCAGTGACCCCGGCCAGCATGTAGTCGTACCGCTTCATGTCCTCGTACACGCACTCGAGTTCGGACATGCCCCAGTAGGTCTGGATCTGCTTCTCAAACAGAGGCAGGTCCCGGCCGATGAAGCGAATCGCGCGCGAGTGATGGACGCGGAAGGTCTGGCCTACCTCGGTAGTTACCTCGTAGTACTCCGGTAACCCGTACTCCGCGGGGTTCTCTATGTCTGAGACCAATTCATTTGAGGGGCAGACCCCCGACCAGCGGTCAACAATGATCAGTCCGCGGTAGCTGGCCGGCTGCACGTCGTCCAAGCGCAGAGGCTGTGACAGGTCGCGGTGACGCTTGCCGGCGAGCGCGATGATGCCGATGGCGCCGCCGAACAGCCGCCCCCACTTGCGCCCCTCGATGTACTTTTGCAGGGTGTGCGTGCTCGCCAAAACCCGGCGAAACTCGGCCACATCCTCTGGCTTGAGATTGCATTCGAGCGTCGGGAAGTCTTTGAGCGCGTCCTCGACAAATGAGTCGATAATCGCCCTGGCAATCCACGATCCCCGGTAGATGTTCAGCAGTTCGAGGTAGTTGAGCGAGATGCGAACCGGTACGTACACGCCGCCGTTGGCCGCCGAGGTTGACCCGAACCCTATGTTTGCCTTGGGGTTGGCATACATGTCGGCTGCCCCGTTCGCCTGCTCGATCCGTCTGCGTGAAGCTGCCAGCCGCTTGCTCATTGGGGTCCGCGTCTCCAAAAAAGGCCCGGCCTGAGCGGCTTCGGGGTAAACTCATTGCATGCGCTTTGATGAACGGACAGGCCTCGCCCAAGTCGGCGACACTGCGATCCATCTGGAATTGCTGCGCAGGCTTGCCGATCCCGACAAGCGCGTTCTCTGGCGCTTCGAGATCGTCGAGGGGGTTCTGATCGCGCGGTGCTACACCGAAGATCAGGTCATCTGGACGGGCGACGGGACGGCAGCAGCCGAGATCATCCTAGGGTCGAAGACGTAGGCTCGTCGTACCCCTTCCATTGCCACTCCCGCACTGCCCAGGCCAAGAAGTCTCCAGCCAGATCATCGTCAATCGAGATCGCGGTATCGCGTTCGCCGGACGACTTCACGGACCAGAATGCGAACGGGTAATAGGCGCGGAAGTAGCTCTCGCCACTCTTCATGGTCAGACTGAGATATCCACCCATGAAGATGTCGTTCTCTTTAGGCTGTTCCGTGATTTTCTCGACGCCGAACCACGCGCGGGGCATATTGAGCCCGTCGGTGATGTAGTAGAGCTTGCGATCCGCCGAGTAGATGATATTCAGCGTGTCGCGGACGTTCTTCTCCAACACCTTGCGCTTCTGCGCTTCCAGCTGCTCGATCTCCTGCTTGAGGCTGGCGATCCGCGCGTCGATGACCCTCACGTTGTCCGGTGTGCTCATGCTGCTCTCTCCTGAACTCCCGACATCTGGCTGAACTCCAGCCGCCGCATACGAATAATCTTGCCTTGCTGGTACACCCGCGACGGCCACGCCACGTCATCGATCCCCATCAGCGGGAACGGCGTGCAGCGGCAGTTCGGGCAGTTGCCCGGCAGATAGTGGCCTAGCGTGCTGTGCTGGCCGACGAGCTGCTCGGGGCTGGGCGGGTCATCCCAGGACATCAGGACGCCCTCAAGATTGCGGTGACTCAGCCGGACCGCGCCGTCCTTGCTGGTGCGCCACACAAACCAGTTGATCCCGATGCTCTGGGAGCGAACCTCGGTCAGCGCGGTGGAGGCCTTGGCGACTTCCGTCCTGGCGATCACGCGAATGCGCCAATCGGTCAGGCGCGGAAACTCGACCCGCATCTGAGCGGCCATCGTCTCGTACCGGACACTGCGCTGCTGCGCTCGGGCGAGCCGTGCGCTCAAGCGTTGCGCGACCTCTGCCGGCACCGACGAGATCAGCTCGGCGTTCTGCGCAATGATCGAGTTGAAGCGTTGCCCGATCGGACCGGCCATCTCGCGCTGGAGCAGCCGGTACATAAGGCGGTTATGACTCGACCATCGGGCGGCGTCCTGCCATGCCTTCAGGTTAATCGCGTTCATGCGCGAGACCATCCGGCGCGCGATATTCTGCGCGGCTGGGCGGAACATCGTGTCGCGGCTCATCGCCTGGAGTTCGGCGATCCACTCCTCGAACGACTGATCGGCGCGTTTCTTGGGAAGCGCCTCGCGCAGCATCTGCCTTATCTCGCGCTCGAATGCGGCTTCGATGCGGCGGGATGCTGCGAAAGGATCACGTCTCATGGGATTCCAGCCTTACAACTGCCAGCTTGGCACCTTCTCAATTGCCCAGAACTGCAGTGCCCGGCAGGATCGGTCGTTCCTGCGAATCGGCTTTTCCTCGCCCGACTCGACGTCCCAGGCATACGAGAGGAGTTCGCGTTGCAGGTTCACGCAGCGGCGATGAATCCGGAGGCGCTTGGACCCGAGCAGGGTCGCAATGACCCGGATCGCGTCCAGTTCCTTCTTGTCGACTTCCTTATCCTCGAGCGTCGAATGCCAGATGCCGCGGTTCATCAACTCCTGCGCGAAGGTCTGCGCGCTAGGGTCTACGATGATCGATGCCCGGATTCCAGCCGTGAACTCCTGCAGCGTGTCCGCGTGTTGCGCGTCGGTGCGCTGCGCGAAGTTCTGGCGAGGATCCCAGTAGACCTCCCGGTCTACCCACCAGCCGCTGGCGTCCTGGATGATATCTAGGAAGACCGTGGGCATCGCCGTGCCATAACCGATGGTGACGGTGCGATCAACAAAGCCGCCGGCTCCATACAGCCCAACCGGCCGGGAGTCGTCGTCGTACAGAACATCCTCGCTCCAAACGTCGCGCCATACCCAGGCGGTATCGAAGTCCGTCAATTCGGTGATGGCCCAGACCAGAGCGTCCACCCGATCAGGCGAATCCTCGTCCGTCTGGGGATTCCAGTCAACCATCTGGTCTTCGAGGTTCGGGAAGCTTCCGACATGGTGAACCCGGCCCTGCTCATACAGGGCAGCGATGGGCTCAGCACGGATTGCCTTGCCCCTTGATGCGCGGACCGCGCGATATGACACATTCGGGTTCTTGTGGCGAATGACGGATTCGACCATCTCGCCGCCGTTGTTTACTTCGCCGACGATCCGGTCTGCCGCCCGCTTCTCATAGATGTCGACGACAGCAGCGGCCCATCCATCCGGAGTGGATATCTGGCTGATGTCGTCCAGCACGTAGAAGTGGGGCGGGCTTTGCTTGTCGCGCGCCGCGACAATGATGCCCGTTTCGTCCGAATTATCATTGCTCGAGACTGCCGGATCCACGCCAACAACGATGCGGACGAGTTCCGGTGCCTTCCGGACCTTGTTCTCCTCGATGTTGTCGCGCTTCCAGAGTGCTCCAGGGTTGTCCTCAAGAAGTTCAGCGTTTAGTTCCTGCCGGCCAAGTCTGGTCCCCTCGTACTTCGTTACGATCTTCGAAAGGAACGTTGGCGCCAGGTTGGCCTTGTTGTCATAGGTCGAGCCGCGCGTTACGAACGTGGTCGGCTCTTTCACCAGCTGCCGCATCAACTTCGTCGGCTTCGGTGTCGTCGTCGCAACAGCTTGAGGGTTATCGCCGAGACGGAGTCCGAACATCGCCTGATCCCACGATTCTTCGTACTTCCAGGCGGCGACCTCGTCACACCAAAGTTTGTCGCTCTGCTTCCCGCGGAGCCGTTCGGGCTCATCGGCGGTGAAGATCAGCGACATTGCCCCGTTCGGCCATTCCAGGCGCCGCTTCGAGGGGCGGTACACCGGACGCTCATGCGGCGGGCAGATTGCGAGTATCCCGCTCTCGCCCTCAACCATGATGTCCCGGGCGTCATCCGCGGTCGCGCCAATAAGATTGACGTAGCGATAGCGCTT
Organism: Acidobacteria bacterium AB60; assembly: GCA_008682415.1. Taxonomy (GTDB): domain Bacteria; phylum Acidobacteriota; class Terriglobia; order Terriglobales; family Acidobacteriaceae; genus Telmatobacter. Next base: position 121,665 of record VANK01000006.1, read on the forward strand.
GACCCACTCGCGAACCGTCTCCGCACCCGTGCGCGTCTTACCAAAACCGCGGCCGGCCATGATCAGCCAGACCTGCCAGTTCCCAGGGGGAATCAGCTGGTCGGAACGGGCCCAGACGTTCCAGTCATGGAACAACTCGAGAAGTTCCTCGTTCGTGAACTCTGCGAGATACTCGTCGCGCTCCTCAGGGCTTAGCGCTCGAAGCTGATCGACCAGCGAGTTTTGCGGAGAGCCGCTCCCTGACATTCCGAACCTCAAAACTCATCTCGCCCTCAACCTGAACCTTCTCGGTGAACAGCTTCAGGTGTTTGCCCAGATCCACGAGCGCCGCACGCTTGTCGTGGAGCTTGAACTTAACCCGCTTGACTTTCTCCGTGTCGGATTCACCGTCGTCACTCTCTCCGCCGGTTCGTTCCACGTATTCCTCGACGGTTATCTCTCCGATCGCAGCGGCCTGCTCCCTTGTGAGGGCAGAGAGATCGACACGCGCTGACCCGTCCGGAACGATCTTCACGTAATCAAGCATGTTGGAGAATCCGAGAAGGGCGAGTTCGTTCAACACTCGCTCGGCGCTAATCTCCAACTTTTGGAAGCGCTTCTCCTGCTTTTCGGAGATGGCCGCCTGGACCTTAGCATTGCTTAGCAATCGCGCGCCTTGAACGTGCGCTGCCTTCTTGCTGTAACCTGCACGTTCTGCGGCCTTTGTGGCATTCAGGTCCACAAGGTACTCGCGCACGAACACTTTTTGCTTGGGAGTCAAGGTTTCCATGGCAGGGTCAGTCGGTTACGACCGGGGATCAAACAGTCCCGGGATTGGGGGAATCTGGTAGGGCAACACCGGGACGGATATCGGAGAATTGAGAGCCTTGAGCATGTGCTCGACCTTCTCTTCAGAGAGAGGCTCGCCGGTCCCGTACTTGGACCAGGTGTACTCGATGTGCTCGCGCGTGAACGTCATAGCACTCCGAAGGCGTGGAGCAGATGGTAGGCTTCAAAGCCGATGACGAGACCGGCTGCAAAGGCGCGGAAGGCGATGCGCAGGATGTCACGCTTGGGGATCATGGCTTTCTCCGGCTTCAGGAACGGGCGGGGAGGGCACTTAATGAACGGCATGCTGCGCAGTCCTTCGGTGGAGGCATCAGGTTGGGGCGACTCGCCATAACCATGATTCTGATCTGCATGTTGATCAGTTCAGCGCGCTCGCGCACCACCTTCAGATATTCTGGAGACCAGTGTTTCCCTTGCACGTACTCCATGCCGCTCCTCACGCTGCGCCGCTTGCTTCGGCGAGCGCCGTTTGCCAGTACCGATCCAGTCCGACTTTGCTCTCGGTGAACGCCGGGCGCATGACTCTCACTTCCGATCGCGGCTTCTCTTCGGCCTTGCAGCGATGCCGGCGCGCGAAGTTCTCCTTCGCTTCCAGCGTCCGATGCGGATCGCGCAGGACGATGCTCTTGACCGCAATCGGCTCTCCGCACAGAGTGCACCAGATTGATTGCGCGCCGTGGGCGATGTGACTGGTTTGCAGCATGGTTAAGCCTCGGGGGGAAGAATTTCCGGGGGTACCGGGGGCATCAGCGCCGCCTCTGGAGCGTTCGGGTGAGTCTTGTAGTAGACCAGCCACCGAAGCTGCCGGATCGTCTCGGCCGTGTTGCCCATGATCGCGGCGAATCGCGCCTCGAGTTCCGACCTCAGCATGTACTGTGTCGGCAGAAGTTTGAACTGCTCGTCATGTTCGCGGAGCCGTTCGTGATGGTCGTCAAGTTTATCGCTCATGGCACGCATCGCTTCTTCGTGACGAGCGCCGCTGCGAAGTTCGGCTACGCCGATCCCCACCAGGGCGATCACACCAGTGACGATGCCGTTGCCCCAGTCGATCTGCATGTTGTCGGGACCTCGTAGTTTATGGGTGGATAGGCCTCCGGCTTTTGTGCCGTTGGCGATCCATGTTCGATTCAGCTGAGTACGCCGTCTTGTGCCCCTGTTCGGGGTTCTTGCCTGATCCCACCGCTCGGCTGTTCGGGACGCTCCGAATCATTCGCGCGGGCCGCGTTTTCGTCGGACTGTCCCTCGCGGGACCGGATGGCATCGGGAGCCGTCAACCCGATTCAGCGTGTTGGCTGGACCTGCTTGTGGGGGTGGTGCGATTTTTATGTTTTGTCAGTCTTGGAGCACCCGGGAGGGCATCAAGCTCCAACCTCCGGTCTCAATGGCCGGTGCTCTATGCACCCCGATGCCTTGACGTGAGCCGCCGTTCTCGTTTCCGCGCGGCTAGATCTAGCGATCTCGTCAGCATTCACCAGGGTTTTTGAGCTACGGGTGCAAAACTTGGGGCGGCTCTACAGGCCGCCGAAAGACGCACCATCATGCTCGGCCTTCGGCTCGTGCGTGGAGCCTGTGCCTACTGCCAACCCGAAGGTCAGTCATCCGCCGCTCGTCCGGCGTCGGGACTCTCCCCTCGGCTCGGTCGTGATGAACGGCGCGCGCTCAGAAATGTGGGTGAGACCCGGGAGAGGCTCATCGGCTTGGGGCCGGTGAGTCACTCTCCATCGCAGGTTTGGGGCGGGTCTCAATCCTGGGCCGCAGCTCAATGGCGGGGCGACTCTCTCCGCTTCCCCGGACGGAGGAACGCCACTGCGGCCCTTCGGTGCCGCGCTCTGCCGTTTGGGGCGGCGGCGCTGGCAACGTCAATAATTCGCCTTGTCCTTCCGCATGATGAAGCGAATGTCACTCACGCGAAACGTGGCCACGGGCTCGTTCTTGACCACGAGGTGCACCAGCTTGCCATCAGGGACAATGCGCTCGGCTTCGACTCGCGTGTCTGAACCGATGCGGGTGCGGACCACGAACGAGTGCTGCTTGCGCGGTCCCGGCCAGCCAAACAGGAGAAGACGCGGGAGAGACATGATAAACGCGATGCAGAGAATGCCGATTACGATCAGCACCAGATCGTTCATGACTCAACCTCCAAAGACTGCCCAGCCGATCAGCACAGCGGCCGTGACAGCCACGCACACGATCAGCCAGAAACCGGGGCCCTCGTCACCGGGTCCTCCGCCGCCGCGCTTGATCTTCAGCCGTGGATTGCCCACCAACGCTACGCTGCACGTTGCCATCGCGCCCTCACGCCGTTGCCGGAATCCTGATCTGTCCGTATTCGGTGACCCATGCGGTCATCGGCAGGAGGCCGTGACCGATAAGCCGCTCAAGGCGCGTCTCGTTCGTCTTCGAAAGCCCGACCAGTGCTTCCAGGTCGGCTTTCTTGAGCATCGGGGGCGACGCCTTGGACAGAGACGGATCCGGGCGGCTGATCATGCGGTACTTCACCGCCGGGTCCTTGCGCTTGGAGACACGTTCGATGTCCCCCTTGCGCTCCATCTCTTCTGCTTCGCTCGCAGTGATTCTCTTGCAATGTGTTCCGTCCGGGAACTGCAACTGGAAGAGCATCTGGTCTCCAACGTTGAGGGCAAAGCAAAAGGGGCCGCTGTTTGGCGACCCCTTGAAGGCAGGAGCAGGAATTTCTGGGGACGACTCCGCGTGCTCAACTTCGGCCGCGTATCGCCGGCATTCCGTTTACCGTGGTTGGCTATCGCACTCACCACGCGGACGCGGGACTCGCCCCTACACTTCACCACCTCTGGGAACCCCCATTTCTGGGAGCCCCCATCGGCGTAGCAGTCAAGATTCAGGGAGGTCCGAGTTGATGTTTGCATTACAGCAAAGCGAAAGCAACAGGGTTGCTTCCCGATTCAGGAATTTTCGTGCCCATTTTGGTCACCGTTGTTTGCGCAACGATATCGACGCACCTTCCGGTACATCGCGTTGCGGCTGATGCCGAGAGATCTAGCCGCTGCGATGATGTTCCCTTCGAAGTGCTCGACGCGCTCCAGGATCATGTGCCGCTCGATCTCGGCGAAGGTCAGGGTCAGGTCGATTGCGGGAACTCGGACGATTCGCTCGACGATCCTCTCAACGATGACCTGCTGCGGCGGTTGGTAGGGTAGTTGGCGACCGCAGCGGCGACAGAACTGGCCGGCGGCCTGGATGTACTCACAGAAACGACACTTGATCCGGTCCATGGTGCTGTATGTATCCCTCTTCGTTATCGGCCCGGGGTTACCGCACCTGGATTACTCGCCCTGCGCCTCAGTGAGCCAATTGACGTTCTTGCCGTCTTCGCCGACGCGAATGATCTCGGCTCGTTCCCGCTGCTCCTTATTGATCGAGACCCGCCTTGCGGCGATCATCCAATCGGCCAACCCATACGCTCCCACCGCGACACCACGCTGCGTTTCGGTGTCGGCCAGAGCCTTGATGTCTTTTTCCATAAGCCTGTCCATGATCACCTTCATCGCTTCAAGCGCGAACTGGTCGCGCAGGAGCTCTTCTTTGTCGAACTGGTTCATCGAAATGCGCATGTCCCCCATTACTTATCCCTCCAAACCCGCACACCCTCTACTCCATTCTCTGTAACTCTTCGAGTGGCGAATGTGTAGTCTGAGCGTTCTAATTTTCTAGCTCTCCAGTTGCATGCGCATGCGCTCAATCGTTCCTGTAGCACTTGCGCGCTAATCGAGCCGCTCCCCTCCAAGCCGACGAAAAAGCTATCCCCTGGAACCATGTCTGACCATGGATAGCGGCGGTTTTTCCTTTCTCTCTTGGTAACCATTTCGCCCGCGTATTTGGCGATAAGCGGCTTGTTGCTTTCCAGAGATATCACGTGAACTTTCCCCCTTACCTGCGCGAAAAGCGCACCGTATCGCTGTTGAGGTTGACCCGGAGGTACCAGAGAATATCCTCGGGTATGAATCGCCTGTGCGAGTTGCAGTCTACGAACCGGCGGATGGTTAGCCCTGCGACCGAGATTCCCTGCAGTTCGAGCAGCGCGTCCTCCAGGCTGCCGATATTCAACTTGGCCATCAGTTCGTCCCAGTCCGTCGGGTTATCCAGAACCGGAGGCGTATACGATCCACTGCTCCACTTGCGATTTGACTGTCTACGCGGCATGCGACTTTGTACCCCTATAGCTCGGAAACCGCCTCAGCAGTTCCTCTTCGTCGTTCCCTGTCATCTCCATCCACCCCGGCGCCCAGTCCCAGAATTCCCGAATCTCCGCTTGGCGCCGTTCTTCGCGTCGCGCCGCGTCCCGCTGCGATCTCGCCCCTTCGCGCTCACACTCGATGACTTCGGCAATCTCATCGGGACGAGGGAAGAACTTGGCCCCCGGAGTTATGCGCCACTCGGCAAGGGCGTCCCTCACCTCGGCCATCGAGTACCGCAGAACCAGCCGCTGGTAGTCCCACAGGTACCCCTCCGCCGACGAACCCAGATCCTGGTGCGGGTAGCGCTCGGCCATCTGCTCCAAGAGAGTCTGGAGGTGCCGATCCTCGGAATCGCTCAGCTGCCGCACGGAATCCGTTCTTGCCGGAATTAACGCGCTCGTTTGCTGTGCTTGGTTTAGTTCCTCCCTGGTGATTCGCTCCATTCCTCGCCTCCTCCTTGCCCCACATTTCCGGCTGATCCCATAGTCCTGACATGAAAAATTTGTGCGCACTTCGGTATCCGAAATCGCCGCGCGGCTTGCCTTTGTATTCCTCCCAGCGCCCCTTCATGTGCTCGAGCGTTTCCACGGGAGTCTTGTTCGCGCTCTGGCCGTAGGCCAGGAAACACCGATGCATGTCGCTCTGTTGCCGCATGTCGTGAATGCCGACGGAATCGCACAGGCATCGCTCAGCCTCTGGCCAATCTAGTTCGGAATCACCCCCCGCCTTAGAGGGGGTAGTAGTAGTACCTGTACCTGTACCTGTACCTGTACCTGTACCTGTACCTGTACCTGTATGCGATGTTTTGCGACTGTTTTGATCGCAAACATCTCGCTTTTGCGATTCGTTTGCGACATCACCCCACCGTTTTGCGTTTCCTCTCTTGCCGGCTTCGCTACGTATGCGGCTAACCTCCTCAGGTGACTTATGGTTTGCTTCGAACACGGCCTTAGCTTCCTGCCATTCAGAGAAGCAAACCAGGTTGCGAAGACGACCGCCTTCGACTTCCGTGAAGTTGCGCAGGATGCGTTGGCAGTGTGTTGCCCATAACTCATCCCCGAGCCCGCTCATGTCGGCTAGGTCCAAGGGATCAGCCGATATCGTGCAGTCGTCTGATTGCCACTGGCAGGAAAGAAGGTACAGGTATCCGATCCGCGCCGAAGGGTGCATCGCCTGCACAGATGGGCTTCCTCGGAAAGCGTCTATCTTGAACGGCATCCATTGTTGCCATTTAGCGGGCAAGGGATCCGCCTTTCCCGATCTGGTTACGCAATGGACGTAGGCGTCGAATCATCCGCGCCTCCACAAATAGCCAATCGCCAAAACTGGTGGATTTACGGACCTTGAACGATACGGATCTGCACTGGCCCCAAGGCGTTTCAGAAGCGGCGCTGTATCGCGCGTAATTGAACTTGTGCGCAAGAATCAGGCGATCTCTTACGTTCTTCGATTGGCCTACGTAGACGAGCTTGCCATCCACGTACACTGCGTAACAGCCCGGTGCCCTTGGCACTCGACGCAACGTTTCAAGGCTGAACTTCTTCCATTTAGAAGGCATTTAATCCTCTCTAACCTCGAACGGGACCCGCGGCGTGGAATACGCGAGCATCAAAGGGTGGTAGGGGCAGCCTGTTTTAGATATCCCAAGGCATTCGATAGGAAGGTTGGGGTGATTGCGACGAATCCGCCGCATGTGCTCCATGGGGTCCAAGCCTCGCTTCACCATGCGCCGGACAACGTCCTCGCATCCCCACGCGACGATGAGCAGTTCGACGTCGCTTGCTACCGCGTCGATCACGGCTGAATTACGATCCGTACACGCAAGGTCAAAGTTAGGCAGATGGCGCGAGTCGGTCATCACCAGGTCGAAGGGGTTGACGACCATAAGGCCGTCGAAACCCCAGCGAGCCGTGAACCCTATGCACTTGGTGATGGTGTTGTCGTCGCGGTCCTCACCGGCCGTAGAGGGGTTAAGCATGAACCAACCGACTCGCGGCCCATTGCCCCACCAGCGGTCGAGGCGACGGCGGTACATGCGATCTAAAGAGAACTCCGCAGAGCGATGAATCATGACCGGTTACAGTTCCTCAATATCTAATCCCAGCATCAACTTCATCAGCTTCTTTTTCAGGCGGTACACCTTGTCCTTGGTGAACCCCTTCACATCGATGATGTGGCGAGTCCCGGAATCGTCGGCATAAACAAAATCGGCAATGTATCGTATTGCCCGTATCTTCCCGTTGCCCTCGACGAGCGTGAAGCCGACTTGCTCCTGAATGTCGGTGATCAATCCGCGGCTCGCGAGCATTTGCAATTGCGCCGCGACGTTTGCCTCACGCTGGGATGGATATGTCTTCCCATTGAACTCCACGCGCTTGTTCCCGTACTTCGACCTGCATGGTGCCGCCTCCTTCCCCTCGATGTGCTCTGTCCAAGCCTTTCGCTCGGCGGCGGTTTCGCGACGCACTATCACCGCCCCTTGGCAATGTTTGCGACCTGGCGAGCCTCGGGCGCTATGTCTTCGAACAGGACCGGAACCAGTTTCTGGAACTCGGCAAGTAGAGGGATGGTCACTTGGCGCATCTGCGGGTGAGCTTCCTTCGTGGTGCGCATCAGGAAAAAATGCCGCCAGGAACGGATGTTCATTGACACCACGATCTTGCTGGACAGTGCATTCGGGAACACGCTGCGGGCTTCCTGCGGGCTCCAACCGTTGCTCAGCAGTTCCCGATAGGCATGCTCCGCTTCATCGATCGCCGTAAGCCAATATGGTTCGTAGGAGCAATCAGAGAATGGCTTGTCATTCTCGTCGTAGTGCCGCCACCCGTCGCCGTTGTTTTCCGGCTCTAAGCCTTTGAGGCACCAACAGCACTCCTCGTCAGGCTTCGGGTAGATGAACGTAGGCGGCATCTTCTTCGCATAGTTCACGAACCGCGTAGACTCCTGCGTGTAGCTGGCGATGCGATGCCGGACGATCTCGTGCGTTATTCCGCGATCGACAAGGAATTCCACCGAAGCCGAGACGTGCTCGACTACGGACCAGTCGCCATGATTTAGCACCACAGCGCGGATAAACCTCTCGGTGTTGAGCGCTGTCTCATCTTCCGAACGATGGCTGACCCGCGCGGCGTATTCAATGCGCACCAGCGCCTGCGCTAGTGCTTCCGGCTCCATTACTTTTGCGTATGGCCTAACGATTTTCAATCCAGTCTCTCCAATCGCTCGATTTCATGGTTGATGTACCAAGCAGCTTTCTTCAGGTCCTCGACTGTCGCCTGAATACCCTGTGCTTTTTTCCCGGCACGGGAGATGTACTTGACTGCGTTACCGAGGGAGAAGCCGAGCTTCCATGCGTCGATAACCTTGATCGCCTCATACGGGTTGTCCTTGCCGCCGTAATGGGCCGGGTGATTAACCTTCTCCTCAGCCATCAGGCCGTCGCCTCCTCTTCCAAAAGGTCGAACAGGGTTGGCACTGCGGCCTTACGTTCGGCCTCCTTCGCGTACATGACCGCATCCGCGAAGTAGACCTCGGACAGTTCGCATCCCCACCCCTTGCGCCCTAGTTCGATAGCGCGCATCGGGACCGTCCCAATCCCAGCGAAAGGATCGAAGACGATCTCGCCGGGCATTGAGTACTGGGTTATCGCCCGATCGACGATATCGAACTGCAGAGGGCAGACGTGCATCTCGCGATTTCCCTGGACCTGAAGGGCGTTCAGCGTCCGCATCCGAGCCACATCGGTCCACACGTCCTTGTGCCAGCTCTGCGGCTGCAGAAGCATGAAGGTAGCCGGCAGGCGGCTGCCAGCGATCTTGCAGGGGCACTGGCCGCACTTCCGGTCTCCGACGTGGATGTGTCCGCACTCCTGGCAAGTCTCGAGAGATTCGCTCAGGTGGACGTGGCGCTCGAAGTCATACACGCTCCGCATGGAGTCCTGGCGGAACAGCTTGAAGATGCGCTCATGCGGTACACCGTGGAAGTCGCTAGGCTCCAGCAGGCGGTCTCCGTTTGATCGCATGAATCCGTGGGCATCGATCTGCCAGCGGGAGCGCGTATATTGCGCCTTGTCCTTGACCACAGGAAGGTCAGCGTATCCGTTGGAGGTGTCTGTCGGGGGCTTGCGGAAGATCAGCAGGTATTCCGGCAGACCGGCGCCCATTCGCGATCCATCCTTGCACTGCTCCGTCCAGCCCAGCCGGTAGGTCTGGTTGTTCTCGCGCACCACGTCGGTGACAATGGTCTTCCGCGCAAGGAATCCGAATCCGTGCCTCTTGAACGCGGCGACACAATCGTCGGAGAACGGATAGACCGTCTGGAATCCCATGCCAGTCAGACCGGATGGGGTGATGCGGTCCTTCACGTGGATGGCGGCGACTCGGCCGGGGCGCAGGATACGGAACAGGTTAGGGATCAGATAGTCCATTTGCGCCCAGAAGTGATCGTTCGACTCGGTATGGCCGAAGTCCCGGAAACTGGGCGAGTATTCGTACTGCGTGGAAAATGGAATAGACGTGAGCACCAGGTCGACGGAGTTCTCAGGCATCGATCCCGTCTCGGGCACGCAGTCGTTATTGACGATGAAAAAGTTCTCGCCGCGCGCTTCACGGCGCGATACCTCCATCTTCCGGACGGCCTCACTCTGCATCGCATTGGAACCGAGCCCGAACTTCCGGATGAGCTCGGTCATGTTTGCGACCAGAAGCTTGTGGTTTTCCCACTTCTCCTCAAGCGATCGCCGGATCTCCCGTTCCGCCTCGGTGTAGATGATGTCGATCCGGACCGGCCGCTTCTGGAGAAACCTGTGGATTCTGTGGATGGCCTGAATGAAGTCGAAGAACTTGTATCCGACTCCCAGGAAGATCGCGTGCGCGCACTGCTGGAGGTTTACCCCGGCGCCATACATGATCGGCTTGGAGACAAAGGCCGTCGTCTCCCTTCCCCGCCATGCGTTCATCAGGTCCTCGCGCTCATCGATATCCTGATTCCCATAGAGCGAGGAGAACGAGATGCCGCGCGAGCCGAGCAGCTTGTCGACGCCGTTCTGCTCGTCGTTCAGGTCGCACCAGACGATGAACTGCTCGTGACCGTAGAGGTCCTCGGTCGTCGCATCGATCAATTCGCCGAGAGTCTCCAGGCGGCGAGGCAGGCTGTCCCGCTTTTCACGCGCCGCAGAACTCAGGCCGATGGCTGAATTGCGAAGCAGGCGACCTTGCCCGCTTGGATCCATGCCGGCGTTCTCGTGGTCGGATGGGACCTCGTGCCAGTGGACCCGCATCTCCGGCATTTCGTAACCGGTGGCATCAAATCCGAGATCAGCTGGAGACTGCAGGAACACGGCCCAACTGGAGCACCAGAGCCAAAAGTCCTGCTCGCGGCTCGGCATGAGGGTGAGCTCGTCAGCGTGCTCTGAATTGCGCTTGAAGAACTTCGTCTTCGCGGCCGAGACGTCCATGATGTCGAGGAAAGCGCTGTATGACAGGAGTTCGATGAAATCGTTCGGGCTTGGCGTCGCCGTGGCCACGAACCGGTATTTGCCGCTCCCCTCGAAGTACGCCATCATCTGGCGGAATGTCTTCGTGCCACCGAATCCGCGCAGGCAGGCGGCCTCGTCAAGTGAGCATGCCTCGAACTCGCGAGGGTCCAGCTTTCCCTCCCGGACCGATTCGTAATTCGTGATGTAGAGGTCTGGGCGCGGTTCAACGTAATGACGATCTGTGAGGTCGCAGCCGCAGGGGACTGCGCCGTGTTGCGCGCAATACTCGCCGGCACACATGGCGCATGGGTCTTCGGCACATAGGTCTAAAGGTCGGCGGACCTCGTCATTCGACCGAATAAACGACAGCCTTATCCCAAGCATCTCGGCATCCCGCATGAACTCCAGGCGCACGCCGAGCGGGGCAACAATCAGGCCGTCGCCGCCGAGGTGCTTGATGAGGAGGCGAAGGATCTCGAGTTGGCACACCGTTTTTCCAAGGCCGAACGCGCTGAATATGGCGGCCCTGCCTCTTCTGACCGCCCACCGGACGATGGCCCTTTGATGAAGCTTGAGAATGGGATGGATCTCGCCATCCTCGATCTCTATACCCATATCTGGCATTGTCAGAACCTTCGCCCGCAAGAAATCCTCGTATGTCACGCTGCGCTCCTCGATAACTGCATGAGATTGGTCAACCGATACTGATCCAGTTCCTCTTCCGACATGCTCCCCTTGTGGCAGCGAGCATGGTGCGACTGACTGGGGAACACGGCGAGATTGGAAATAGAGGGATCTTGCTTGTCCCCGTTGATGTGGTGAACTACTTCACCTGGCTTTAGAGGGCGCCCGATGGCCTGTTCCGCAACGATGCGGTGGATATGGTCTGCACCCTTCTTTGGGTAGCTATCTTCTTTCCTGTACCTGGCACGATGCGCGAAGTAGCAGTCTCTAGAGCAAAAATCCGAGTCGGTCCGGCCAATCTCTGCGGCATGCTTGTCAAAAGCCGAGTCGCACCAAGCGCAGTGGCGTTGCTGCTTTCTTCTCATTGCCTCACGCGCGCAGTTAAGGGAGCAGAACTTACCTCGTCCGCGCCCCATCTGACAGGCCAGCAATCTGAACGCGGCGCAGCAGATCAGGCACTTCATTTCGATCCTTTGTTTCGCTGGAGGCAAGATATTGCTCCCTTCATGCGCGGGCTTTACCGATGCGCGGCCCCGGCGTGTGCTTATTCCGTGACGCTGATGCTTCCGCCGTTGACGATGTAGCGCCAGCCAGCTGCAGCCCCGCCGCGGCCGCCGCCGCCAGCGGAGTAATAGGTGGTGTAGGTCAGCTTCAGAACGCCGCTGTATGGCTTGCCGGTCTCGCCGTCATTGCCTGCAAAGGTGTAGGTCAGGGAGCCACCCTGGGTGGACAGCGGTTGGAACGGCGTGTTGACGATCTGCGCCTGGCCGAGACCTTCAAAGTTGCTGAGGAAGAGGATGAAGCCTCCGCCATTGCTGGATTGGTCGATCCAGATGGATCCGTTAGTAATCCCGTCATCGTCAGCGGCTGCGACTGGGATTCCCCAGCAATAAGTGGGGGTGGACATCCTGCCGCAGTTGAAGCCGGCCGGCCCGAGGTTGAGCACCAGCGACGGCGCAGTCTGTGCTTGGGTTACGGACGTGGCCAGCGCGAACACGAAGGCCGTGGTTAACAACTTGATGAACCGCATACTGCCTCCTTGGGGGTGGATGAAGCCGGTTAGTTGCGAAAGAAGTCCTGGCACATCACAACGACGGCGGCCGCGATGTGGAGCAGCTGCAGGCGATCCGCTTCGCTGCCGGCGAACTTCGCAGGGTCGATGGACTTGGCCGCGCGGATGATCAGTTCCTCGAATGGAGTGAGCGCATCCGGTTGGGTTTGGGTGCGACCCCAGACCTGCTCTCCATTGAGGGGAGATGGGGGCTGGGGCATTGCTTCGACGTAGGTCATTGAGACTCCGAATAGAATTTGCTGAGCCAAACCGCGTGCAAATTGCCGTTCTTTTCGGGCCGCGCGCTCCGGCTGAATCTGTCTGTGCGAGCTATCACTCCCATCTGCGCCGCGCGCTTCATCGCGGGACCAATAGCGGCAAGGTTGTGAGTGGAGGGAGCGTTCGGAAGCGCTTCGACCTCGGCGAGCACGTCGTCTGAGGTGATCTCGCGCTTCTTCTTCGCGGCGGCCAGTACGCAGGCATCGAAGATGTGCCGCCATTTCGGATCGGCGTTCTCGTCTGCCTGCTTCATGCCGGCGGCGATACGCTCCTGGGCAGCTGGCGGTACTTTCTGGGTGAAGTCGAGGCTGTACTGAACAGAGTTGCTCACGCGGCCCTCCGGTGTAGACTTGCCGCCATGGACGACAACGAGAGGTTGGCCGGCGCGATCCTCCTCCGCGAACGCATGGAGGCGAGGATGAAGGAGTGCGATAGGCAACTCAACGACCCCGGAATTACCCCAGAGAAGCTGGAATGGGTGATGCACGAGCGGGCGATATACCAGATGCTGCGGTACGAACTGATCGCCCGGCTCGGAGTTCCGGACACCTGGGGACCATCGTGATTTAGATTGGGTATGGTGCTCTGGAGGCGGCCATGCAAACCACGCTCAAGATCGAGATTCCCACCTCGACAATCCCGGACGTCCACACCTTCGAACTGGACTCCGCAAACCTTACCTTCATTCCGAATGTCGGGGACAACATCTGCCTTCCCGGTATGAAGGGCCCCGTGAAAATAAAGAGCAGGGAGTTCACGTATATCGAGCCCGCAAACCTCGAGGTTTGGTTCGAAGCCGAAGAATAAGAGGAGTGACGCCAGTCTCACTGGAGAACCTCCAAGATCAGCGCCTTGGCGGTGTGCGGTGGCACAGCGTTCCCGATCTGTTTGACCACGGCCTCGCGATTCCCCGTAAAGACGTACTCATCAGGAAAGCCCTGGGCGCGCGCCAGTTCGCGCGGCTGTAGCATGCGGAACCGGATGTCGAGGCGGTAATGCGTGACCGCCGCTTCCACGAGGCCGAAGCGCGGCTTGGTTGTGACCGTCGGGACGGGTTCGCCCGCCTCGCTCATGTTCTGGGTGCCGTAATAGGCGATGAGGAACGGCTCGCAGATCCCTGTGCCTATCTTCGAAGTAGCAGTCGGCATGGGCTCATCGACAGACATGCCCGGGCGAGGCGTTTCGCCTTCACCATGGTTGACCGTGACCATGTACGGCTGAACGCTCGGTTCAGCCAGGCCGACCCCGCGGCTAGTCGTCGTCACAGTTCCAAGCGGGCGCTCTACCGAGCGCGGATCGGATACTCCGAACTGTGGAACGATGAACGGGTCCACGATGCCAAACCGAGGGCTGCAATCCTGAGTCGGCAGCGGGGCATCGAGCGATCCATTCCGGGTCATGCCGTCAGCACGTCCAGCATGGTCTCCCCGAAAATGCGTTAGGAACGGCGTTGTAAGACTGACCGCACCGTCAGTCGCGATAGTCGGGACCGGATCGCCGAGACCTCGCGGAACGGAACCTGATTGCTGCCCAAGAAGGAATGGCTGCACCAGCCCCGTATGGTTCTCGGCAACTACTGTAGCCATCGGGTCCGCGATGCTGCGCGGTTCCCGGCCCTTGCCTTCGGGTCCACCAGCCTGCACAAGATACGGCTCGACAATCCCGGTGTTCGCCTTCGTGACGACAGTAGGTACCGGCTCGTCGACCGAGCGGTGGCCGCCGTTGCTCGCCTGTTGATCCCACTGAGCAAGAAACGGCTCAACTAGGCCGACATTGGCGCCCATAGTGGTGAGCGTCGGGACCGGATCGTCAACGGATTGGGCATCCTGATTGTTCCGGAACACGACCAGGAAGGGGCGCAGGTCTTCGGCAAAGCACCGCTTCAGGTCGACGTCGAGCCCGCAGAACTTCTTCAGCCCAGCCTTAATACGCAGGAGCGTCTTGTCCGCCAGCGGCCGCTTCCGGTCAAAGATGCTCTTCGAAGGGATGGACCAGTCGATGATCTCGCGCGCCGTGCGCCAGGGCTTTCTGGTCTCCGCAAACAATCCGCGGCGGCTGAGTTGCGAGCTCGGAACATGCGTAGGCTCGGGCCAGCGCACCGGCTTATTGCGACGGCAGATTATGAACAGGCGGCGGCGGGTAGTCGGGTCGCCGTAGTCGGCGCAGTTAAGAATCCTCCATTCGATGTACTTGTATCCGAGAGCACGGAATGAGGCGATCAGCTGCTCGAATAGCTGCCCCTTTTTGCTCTTGAGTGGACGGCCATTCGCGCCGAGCGGGCCCCAGGAGATGTACTCCGGAACGTTCTCGATGACGACGTTGTCGACGTACAGCGCCTCGCAGAAGCGCAGGATGTGCCAAGCCGATGAGCGGGACTGATCGTTCATGGGCTCGCCGCCGCGCGCTACGGAGTGGTGCGTGCACTCCGGAGATGCGCACAAGACGTGGAGTCGGCCGCTAGGAACCAACTTGCGCGGGTCGACGGCGTCAATACCGGTGCACAGGTGCTTCGCGTAGGGGTGATTGACGCTGTGAGTGTCGATCGCGACATTCCAGTGGTTGATGGCGATCAGTTCGAGGTCGGCGTCCATCTCGTTGGCCGCCATCAGTAGGCCCTGTGAGGTTCCGCCAGCCCCGCAAAATAGATCCGCTGACGTAATCTGCCTTTTCTTTTTCACCGATATCCCAAGGCTTCTATTCGTTGTCTTCCCGTTGCAGGAGGCGCGAGACCGTCACGGCGAACAGCGTGAACGCGGTGACCGATCCCAGGACGAGTGCGTCGAAAACCGTCATTGCGGATCTCCGTTGATCTGTGAGAGCTTGTTTTTAGCCGCGCGCCGCACATCCGCGTCCTGGTCCGTGGCCAGTTTCTCCAGCACCGCCACCGGGCTGCTGGCATTCTGCGCGACTCCGCGCCGCACATCCGCGTCCTGGTCCGTGGCCAGTTTCTCCAGCACCGCCACCGGGCTGCTGGCATTCTGCGCGACTCCGCGCCGCACATACGCGTCCTGGTCCGTGGCCAGTTTCTCCAGCACCGCCACCGGGCTGCTGGCATTCTGCGCGACGTAGTAGCGCACATACGCGTCCTGGTCCGTGGCCAGTTTCTCCAGCACCGCCACCGGGCTGCTGGCGTTCTGCGCGACTCCGCGCCGCACATCCGCGACCTGGTCCGTGGCCAGTTTCTCCAGCACCGCCACCGGGCTGCTGGCATTCTGCGCGACTCCGCGCCGCACATCCGCGACCTGGTCCGTGGCCAGTTTCTCCAGCACCGCCACCGGGCTGCTGGCGTTCTGCGCGACTCCGCGCCGCACATCCGCGACCTGGTCCGTGGCCAGTTTCTCCAGCACCGCCACCGGGCTGCTGGCATTCTGCGCGACTCCGCGCCGCACATCCGCGACCTGGTCCGTGGCCAGTTTCTCCAGCACCGCCACCGGGCTGTTGGCGTTCTGCGCGACGTAGTACCGCACATCCGCGTACTGGTCCGTGGCCAGTTTCTCCAGCACCGCCACCGGGCTGTTGGCGTTCTGCGCGACGTAGTACCGCACATCCGCGTACTGGTCCGTGGCCAGTTTCTCCAGCACCGCCACCGGGCTGTTGGCGTTCTGCGCGACTCCGCGCCGCACATCCGCGACCTGGTCCGTGGCCAGTTTCTCCAGCACCGCCACCGGGCTGTTGGCGTTCTGCGCGACGTAGTACCGCACATCCGCGACCTGGTCCGTGGCCAGTTTCTCCAGCACCGCCACCGGGCTGTTGGCGTTCTGCGCGACGTAGTACCGCACATCCGCGTACTGGTCCGTGGCCAGTTTCTCCAGCACCGCCACCGGGCTGTTGGCGTTCTGCGCGACGTAGTACCGCACATCCGCGTACTGGTCCGTGGCCAGTTTCTCCAGCACCGCAGGAATCGTCGAGTGCTGAGCCAGCCATTGAACCCAACTCAAGTCGTGGTCGCGAAGTTCCGCATAGGTGCGCGGCTTTCTCCTTAGCCAAGATAGGCCGCTATTGCATGCCCCCTGAAGTTCGCAGTCCTCGATGACCTTGGCGTCGATGATTTCCTGTAGGTCAACTGCAGTAGTAGACATTGGATCGTTTCCCCTCAAAAGAGTTCAGTTACCGGGCAAGGTGGTGGAGCGCGGCCTTCACCAGCTGGACCGCGCCAAATGTGACAACCGCGAAGAAGAGAACGGAGCCGATGTAGAGGCTGGCCCCAACGATCAAGTTGCCGAGCAGGTCGCTTCGCTGGTCATCCCGAGGCACTTCCTCGTCCAGAGGAGCCGCGTAAAAGAAGTTGGCTATCTTGGAAGCCACAGATACCCTCCGTCCGTTTTTTGAAGGTTGATCTTGGCCAGAACCGCCGGCCGCAGCTTCATGCGACCAAGTGCCATGAGCCGAAGCTGGGCATTGCTGAATATCGGAATGCCTTGCGAGCCGACTATGCTCCGGCCAAAATCCGGGTTGATGGCGAGAGCAAAACGGATCATTGAAGCGACAGCTTGAGGAGTGCAGGGGAAGGCGCGAGCTTTCATTGCGCCTCCCGGTACGGGCAATAACTCGCACCGCAATCGCACTCGCCAACTCTAAGGTCGGTCGAGTCCATGTCTCTCATGGTGATTGCGGCCCGGCGCATAACTTCTTTCGGATCGTCGCCGGGTCGAATGGCGCCAGCGCAGCCATAGAGGAAATTTGAGAAGTCATGCAGGTAGCGCGACTGGAGCACTCGCCTCTCGGATTCGAGTTCGGCAATACGCTTCCGCAGCGGATCGGTGGATGCGCTGATCTGCTGATCGACAAAGAGCACATCGATGTTCTCGGCGGTCATTTCGTCATCGCCGAGACAGCCGGTATCGTCGCCTAGCGCGAGGTTGAGGGCATCTCGCGCCATGTCATCTTCGTTGAACAGATCATCGCCGAGATCATTGCGCGTAAACTGGGCTCGCACCGCGCGATCTACCAGCCTGCGAGTAATCTCTTCTGCTGTTTTGCTGTAGGTGATCTCGGCCATTACGCGACCTCCCACAGTTCGCAGTCATCCAGCGTCCGCTGCAAGTCCTCGATCTGCCGCTCGTGATCGCGGATGTCAGCCAGGACCTCGTTACGCTTGACGACCGCTTCGTTGACCGCCTCGACCTCGGCGCCGAGGAAATCCTCATTGATCCCGATATCGGGCCGAAACGCGAGGTAATCCTTTCCAGTGCTGGCGCGCTTGCTGAGCGCATCGAGCGCGGCCATCAGGGTCAAGCGCAGTTCCGGCTCGCGCGACTGGAGAGACTCGATCTTGACGCGCCGCTCCTGAATCTCCTCGAATAACAGCGACCGCTCCAGCTGGGCCTTGACGGTTAAAGTGAGGGTGCTCATGCCGCCACCTCCCAGCGCTCACGCAGGTAGCGCTTGCCAGCCGGCGTGTCGAGCCAGTTCTCGGCGACCTCAAGTCCGCACAGTGCCTCGATTGCGCAGAAGGAGCAGAGGTCCTCTTCGTGCTCGACCTCGAAGTCATGGCAGACCGCGCAGTAAACCGGGGACTCGTCTTCGTCCGACGACATGTCATAGAGCGGGATCGGCGGGTAGTCGGGATTGCAGAATTGCGGATGCTCGTGGGATACCATCACGCGCTCACCTTTCCGAACAGGCTCTCGGTGAGCAGCTGGTCGCAGAGATGAGCCATCTGGCGGGCTTCGAACGGGGTGACGGTGAGAGACTCGCGATAATCGGTGACAATGGCCTTGATCTCGCGTTCGATCCGGCACATCGAGCACAGCGGGGTGCGATCCCATTCCAGGCCGCAGTCCATGCAGAGGTAGGTGCCAAGGGTATCCATTTACCGGACCCCCTTGTGCTGCGTTGTAATGGCGGGGCGGACATTGAGAAACTGGCACTCGACTTCGAACCAGAACCAGGTGAGCATCACCCAAACGGCGACGACGAGGAATCCGGTTACGGGAATCTGCGATCGGGAGATTCGCATATTGAGGTCCTTTCGGGCACACGAGGATCGGGCCCCTTTTAAGGGGTCTTCGATCGTCATCACTTGGCGGGTTCTTCTCTGCTTCGCTTTGACAATCTATGCATAGTTTCTATGCATGGATGAGTACGACTTTATCCCTGGATTGGAGGCATGTCAATAGTACTTTTCATAATTCTTTCCATTATTCTCTATGTCTCCGGGTTGAAATCGTGCTACAAATCTATCAATGGCAACTACCAAAAGAACCACCACACAATCGAAGAATGAATCGACGCTCGGGAAGGGGGAAGAACTGCTCGGTTCCAACCTGCTCCGCCCCGATGAGGCCGCAGAACTTCTCCACACGACACAGAATGCCCTCGCGATCTGGCGGATGAGGGGAACCGGGCCTTCGTATATCAAGTTCGGTAAAGAGATCCGCTATACGAGGAGGCAGTTGCAGGAATGGGTGGCGAGCCGTACAGTCATCCCCGGACTCAATAAGGAACGGGTGGCGTAGGGCGATGGCCGTCTTCCAGAGGGGTCCCTACTGGCATTACGAGTTCCAGATGAACGGCCAGCGCTACCGCGGACCATGCGGGAAAGGTGTCAAGAGCGAGACCCGCGCCCGCCAGGTCGAGTCCATCAAGCGCGCCGAGGCGGTTCAGCGCGGAACGCCCCCGCGTCTGCGGAAAGCCCCGCTCCTCAAGGAAGCCGCCAAGGAATTCCTCACCGAGATCGACGCGCGCACAGCCGCCGGCACAATGGATGAGGACACGAAGCGGCACTATCACAACGGCTGGAAGCAGATCGCCGACACTGACATCATTCATATGCGGGTCGACCGGATCACCACCGGCGATGGAGCCTCGCTGAAGTTCCGCGGTGGCCCGTGGTCGCAGCGCGCCGCCCAGCAGGTCTTATCGAGGATCCTCAACTGGCTCGCGGAACGTGGGGTGATCGCAGCGGCGCCGCGCATCAAGCGCACCAGGGCTCACGGACGAGAGGCTCGCATCACGGAGCAAATGCAGGACGCGCTCCTTGCCCACATGGATCCGGACGTGCGCGACGTTTTTCTGATCATGCTCGATTGCGGCATGCGCCCGGAGGAGGTGCTCCGGATGCGCTGGGAAGACGTGCACTGGGAACGGGACCAGTACTTCAACCCCTACGGAAAGACGGCGGAGTCTCGCAGGTTCGTGCCGATGCCGGACCGCATGCGCGACCTCCTGCTGAACCGGAAGGACAATGGGAGCGCCTGGGTGTTCCCGTCTCGCGACGTCGATCCGAAGATCCGCGCTCGCGCCAAGGATATGTTCGCCGCGGGGAAAAGCGTCCGGTACGTGTCGATGGCCCTCGACCTATCGTGGCCGGCGGCCAAGCGCATCAAAGAGGGCCGCGCAGGGAAGGCGGACGACACACACCGCGTCACCGTCGCCAAGCAGTGGGAGAGTGCGCGGGAGGCGTCCGGCGTGGATTCGAGGGTTGTCCTCTACTGTGCGCGGCATGAGTTCGCGACGACGTTCCTTGAGCACGGCGGCGACTTGGCCACGCTGAAGAAGATCCTCGGACACACGAGCATCTCGACGACGGAGAAGTACCTGCACCCGGGAATCGCGGGCGCGAAGGAACTGCTCAATCGGAGAAACAAGAGGGGACTTAGGCTGGTCGAGAAGAGGGCATGAAGATGGTCGGAAGACGCGGCGTAGATATCAATGAACGTAAACTCACAGTTCAGGAGTTCGCTCCCCTTGTTGGGCGAACCCCGAAGAGTGTGCGGAATTGGATTTCTCAGGGGAAACTCAATCATCTGAAGATACGCGGGCGCGTCTTCATTCCGGAGAGCGAAGTTCAAAATATCCTGGACGAGAGTTACGTCCCCGCCCGGGACGCTTCAGATTTATACGGACGGAAAGCGCGCATTCAGGGGGTCCCGGGAGATTCTATTGCTCGGCGAGACGATACGCCGGTCATCGTGGATTCCTCCAAGTTGTTCCGGACTACCCCTTGGGTCGCCGAACATATCGGGGTCACTCCTCAGCTATTAGAGCAACTTGTTAGGGACGGAACCATTCCATCTCCATGCAGACTTGAGCGCCAAAACGCGCCCAGCGTGATGGTTTGGTCCGAACAGGATATCGAGCGCGCGAGGCGAGCACGATCATCCGTGAAGGACGGTAGGAGACTGCGAACCAAAATAACCCGAAATGGGTCGCCAGTTATAGGGGGCGGGAAATGAGCATACCGTTAGTATTGCACTTCCTGTGTCCAATTTGCGGAGCGCTGCCGCACAAGCTCTGCACGGATTCGCATGGATTCACGACCGTATCACACCCGGAGCGCTGGCGTGGATTCGGCTGCACCTGTGATCGCTGCACTGAGCCGCCGAGACCATTTAAAGAAGGGTCCAAACTGTATTCATGGCAAAAACTGAGACAGGATCGCCACGCCTCCATGACCCATGAACAAATCCGCAGCGAAATGCGCGATCTCATCCAGCGGGAGAATAAAGAAGTTTCGCTCCAAACCGGGAAACCTATTCCCGCCCTCCCTCCTCCGGCTGTCGCAACACGCATATGCTTAGGGTGCGGCAACGCCTTTGAGTCCGCAAAGAAGAGCCAGCGTTTCTGCTCAATTGGCTGCTACCGTAATAGACGCCGGGGATAGGGGAAACTCAAGATGAAGGACCACCTAGAAGCTGCAATCAAAGGATCGGCAGCCAAGTGGGTGACCGACTCAATTGCGCGGGTACGGAGAGTGTGCCTCTACGGGATTGATATAGCGCTCACTCAGAGCGGATCCAAGTTGAGCATGGCACCTTGCATACCTGCAGCCGCGCAACTTGCGCGATTGCTCGAACTCCACCCATCCGATAACTGCTTCCAGTTCAAACGCAAACGATGGTCGGTGGTTAATAATGGAAAGCAAAACGCCTCGCTGGAAAAAGGGACAAGCACACATCCTCGCGCAAAGGGAAAGGGGGCAAAATAGATGGCTAAGAACGAAGTCCCCATCTATAGGGTGTATGCAGCGCAACCGATCTACGTGGAAGCCTTCGTCCCCGAGCAGGCATATGTGCGTTTCTCCGATCACCGCGCCGCGCTACAAGAGGCCGAAGACCGGTTCAATCGACGTAACGCGGACTTCATCCAGCTTGAATGCCGCTATGAGGCGCAAGAGCAGAAGCACAAGTCAGCGTTGGTGGCGGCTAGGAGGGCTGCTCTGGAGGAGGCGAGCAGAGTGACATGCGAGTGGTGTCGAGACGGCCACAATGCGTTCTACGAGAACGGGGTATGGTTCCACCACGTACCCACCCGGGAACCTTCCTACGAACCTTGCCTCGCAGCAGAAATCCGCTCCATCATCGCCTCTCTGGAGCCGCCAAGTGTTCGTAGGGAGTAACCAGTAAGGTTCGGATATTTTAGGCAGCAAATTAGTCAGGCCTGAAAGTCCCCGCATTCCCCCCGCATTTGCATGTTTTCACTTTGGAAGGATTGCTTTATATGTGCCTTGTTATCAATTGGCTGCCCCCCAGGGATTCGAACCCCGATATGCTGATCCAGAGTCAGCTGTCCTGCCGTTGAACGAGGGGGCACCCTACCCACCCCCGCAGCCTCCGTCCGGGAGGACGCATCCGCACACGGGTGTGAGAGCCAACTCTTTCATCATACGGGGATTGTCTCCCCTCCGTCAAAACCGCGCCCCATCCCCTCGGTCAATCCGCGCGCAGCGCCCGCGACGGCTCAACCGCCGCCGCCCGCCGCGCCGGAACCGCCGCCGCCACCACCGCCATCACGACAATCCCCAGCACTCCCAGCCCGTACACCGCTGGATCCGCAATCGACACTCCGTACAGCTGACTGCGCACCGCCCGCAATGCCAGCATCGCCACCGGAAGCGCGCCACCCACCGCCCAGCCCGCCAGCACCAGCGTCTCCCGCAGAATCAATCCCATCACCGTCGTTCGTCGCGCCCCCAGGGCCATGCGAATCCCAATCTCGCGCGTGCGCTGCGTCGTCGCGTACGCCAGCACCCCATACAGCCCAATCCCCGCCAGCAGCACCGCAACCACGCCAAACGCGCCCGCCAGCAGCGCCACCGTGCGCTCCGCCATCAGGCTCTTGTCGATCTCCTCCGTCATCGTCGTTACCTTGTTCACAATCAGGCGCGCATCAATCTCCTTCAACGCCGCGCGAATCGATCCCGCCGCCAGCTTCGGTTCCATCCCGGTGCGCGTGTACACCATCAGGCTGCCTGGCTTCTCCGCCTGCACAAACAGCGTGTAGCAAATCGGCCCGCCTGCCTCGCGCATCGACGCATGCTTCACATCCTCCACCACGCCCACAATCACCGCATCCGTGTTGGGCCGGTCCGGCCTCTGCACGTGCCTCCCCAGCGCCGCCTGCGGACTCGCAAAATAATGCCGCGCAAAGCTGCGGTTCACAATCGCCACCTTCTGCGAGGTAGCCGTATCCGTGCGCGCAAACAGCCTCCCCGCAAGCAGCGGAACCCCCAGCGTCTGCAGATACCCATCGCTCACCCACGGCAGTTCGATATCAAACTCCTCGTCCGGCTTGGGCGTGTAGCCGCTCACCTCCACATCCCCGCCCCGCCCGCTGGCCGTCAAATCCTCGTCGTTCGTCGCGCCCACCGCCCGCACGCCCGGCAACTGCGCCATCCTCTCCAGAACCCGTCCCTCCACCTCCACCACCGCAGCCCCGCGATACCCCGACAACTCCGGCGACAACTCAAACGCCAGCAGATGATCCGTCGCAAACCCCGCGTCCGCATGCCGCAGGTTGCCAATCGTGCGCGTGAACATCCCCGCCCCCACCAGCAGCAGCAGGCTGAATCCCACCTGCAACACCACGCAGCTTCGCCGAAACTTCAACCGGTGGCCCGCGCCGCTCCCCGCCTGCTGCCGCAACGCCTCCGCCAGCCGCGGATTCCAAAACTGCGCCGCCGGAGCCAGGCTGAAAAGCACGCTGCCCGCCACCGACACCGCCAGCGTGAACACCAGCACCCGCCAATCCACGCTCGCTACAAATGCTGAAGGATCCTCAGACCCGGCGTTCATCCAGTTCACCAGCACATGCTCCGCCTCCGGAACCAGTGCCAGGCCCGCCGCCGCTCCCAGTAGTCCCAGCAACAACCCCTCGCACAGCAGCTGGCGCAAAATCTGCGCTCCCGTCGCTCCCAGCGCATAGCGCACGCTGAACTCCCGCACCCGGCTCGCCGCCCGCACCAGCAGCAGGCTTGCTACATTCAGCAGCGCCATCAGGGTAACCAGCCCCACCATCCCCATCACAATCAGCAGCGGCGTGCGCACGTCATCCCGCAACGGCGAAAACCCCGTCGCCCCCGCCTCCAGGTTCAGGTGCGCTCGGTCTACAAAACTCGCCCACGTCTTCGCGGAGTGGTCCCGCAGTCCCTTGAACTCCTCCGCCCGAATCGCGCGATACAGCGGGTTCAGCGCCGCCGACGCCTTCTCTGCACGCACGTCCCCGCGCAACCGGCCCACCACAGAAAGCCAATAGTCGTTCCGCCCCTCCAGATAATCCCACTCCGGCAACACCACTTTCTGTTCCGTCATCGGCACGTACACCGCCGGCGTGTGCCCCCACACCATGCTCCGAAATCCCTTCGCGGCCACTCCCACCACCGTGAACGGCGTTCCGTTGATCAACAGCGTCTCGCCAACAACCGGCGCTCCTCCCAGGTGCGTCTTCCAATACTCGAAGCTCACCACCGCCACGCGGTTCGCCCCTGGCGCCGTCTCATCGCTCGCGGCCAGCAGCCGCCCGCTCTGCGGCATCACGCCCAGCACCTCAAAGTAGTTGCCGCTCACCATCTCCGCGGAAACCGCCTCGGCGCGCTCGTGCCACTGCACGCCCACCGTCGCCTCCGCCTCCGCAATCAGCCCCTCCAGAACTCCGTTGCGCGCGCGCAGATCGCGAAACATCGGATACGAAAACGCGTGGACATGGCCATTCGTGTCCCCGCCCTCCGAGTGCATATGCCCGGGATGCGCTCCCCCCGCGCTCAACACCACCAGCTCCTGCGGATCCCGCACCGGCAGCGTCGCCAGCAGAGCCTGGCTCAACAGGCTGAAGATCGTGCTCGTCGCTCCCGTCGCCAGCGCCAGCGTCAGCACCGCCACCAGCGTCAGCCCCGCATTGCGCCACAAGCCGCGCACCGCAAAGCCCAGGTCCCGGCCCAGCAGCTCCAGCCTCCAACTCGGCCGCTCCGCGCGACACTGCTCCCGCGCCCTCTCCCGTCCGCCAAACGCAATCGCCGCGCGTCGCCGCGCCTCCTCCGCCGTCATGCCCGCCGCCAGGTTCGCCTCCACCTGCCGCTCCAGGTGGAACGCAAGCTCCTCGTCCACCTCCGTGCGCCGCTTGCCCTTCACAAAAAAACGCGCGCGCGTCATCCACTCGCTCAGCATGGCCGCCTCCCTCAAATCTCCTGCAACACCAGGTTGATTGCCCCCGTCAGCCGATGCCAGTTCGCCAGCTCCGCGTTCAGCTGCTTGCGCCCCGCCGCCGTCAGCGCGTAGAACCGCGCCTTGCGGTTGTTCTCGCTCGCCCCCCACTCCGCGCGAATCCACCCCTTGTACTCCAGCCGGTGCAGCGCCGGATACAGCGACCCCTGCCCCACCTGCAGCACATTCTCTGAGACCTCTTGAATCCGCTGCGCAATCGCCCATCCATGCAGCGGCTCATGCGCCACCGCCCGCAAAATCAACATGTCCAGCGTCCCCTGCAGCAAGTCCGTCGGTGGCGGCATTCCCTCTCCCCTCAACGCTCGACAAGAGCCTATCGCGTTCCCTTGTCGAACGTCAAGGGGAGAAAATTTTCGCATCTGTCCGAAGTTCCCGCACGACCGCGGGTGCCCTACCCAGCGCCTGTCATTCTGAGCGGAGCGCAGCGGAGTCGAAGAACCCGCAGTTGCCGTCCGAAGTTCCCGCACGACCGCGGGTGCCCTACCCAACGCCTGTCATTCTGAGCGGAGCGCAGCGGAGTCGAAGAACCCGCAGTTGCCGTCCGAGTTCCCGCACGACCGAGGGTGCCCCAGGTCTCCAGTTGTTGGAGACCTGGGATACCTCGAACCTCACCCAGCTTCTTCATCGTTCCCGCACGACCGAGGGTGCCCCGTCCTAGGCGCGCTTTATGCGCCTAGGGCGGGACAGCACGAACCCTAACCCATCCACATCGTTCCCGCACGACCGGGGTCCCCGGCTTTGCCTGAAGAACCGCCTTTTTGTACGGACTATCTGGGTAGAGGACCCGATCCTCACCTGTTTCCCGATTCAACGCACCTTAAGCAAAGATAGGAAAGACCGGTCTTCCGCTCAGAGAGCACTTGTTGGGCTTCTGCTTCCCTATTCCGTTCGCAACACCTGAATCGGGTCCGTGCGCATCGCACGAATTGCCGGTAGATACATGGCAATAAGTGAGACAGCGGTCAGCAGTACAGCGGAGGCTCCGAACACTGTGGCGTCAAACCGGTGAAGTGGAAATGGAGACCTGGTAAGCAATCGATTGAACAGCAGCATCGCCGGTTCCGCAATCGCAAGTCCGCACATCAAGCCAATCGCAATACTTTTGATTGCCCGCAAAAGCACCGACCTGAAAACGACGGCGCGACTCGCGCCCAGCACCATCTTGATGCCAAATTCGCGCGTTCGCTGATTCACCGCGAATGACAGAACTCCGTAGACACCGGCGACAGCCATCAGCAACGCAATCGAGGTCATGACCAGAATAATGTGCGCCAACGAAGTCATACCGTCCGCCTGATCCTCAAGCGACTCCCAAATGGTCTGGGGCGCGATCGTTTGCGTTGGATCCAGACTTTTAACGGCGTCTCGAACGGCAGTTTCCAGGGGCTTTGCGCCTCCCAGGAAGCGCACGTAAAGGTTGCCGCCGAGAGCGGATGCACTGCGGAGTGTATAGACGCGCGGTCCATCGAGAACACCGAACCGCTCCGAACGAGTATCGGCGACAATCCCCACGACAGTAAGGTGGTGATCGTCAGGCATGACGATCGTCTTACCCAGCGGATCACCACCAGGCCAAAACTGGTTTGCGAACGCCTGCGAAACAACTGCCACTGGGCCTGTGCCGGTGGAACCTACCTCGCCGGGGAGAAAGACCCGGCCCCGCAGCACGCGGATACCAAACGCGGAAAAGAAGCTGCTCGATACATCATCGACAGTCGCCGGTTGCCCGGTTCCCTTCGCCTGGCGCGGAAGGCGAATCTCTTCTGGTGAAGGCTGGTTGAATGGTTGAACGCTTGCATACGCCATCGACTGAACACCGGGCGTCGCGAGTAGCTTTGCTTCGAGGGCCTGATAAAAGGCCTCGGCCTTCGCCCGATTATTCCCAGATGTATTCACGTCCACCGGTACGGCAAGTGTCTGGTGAATTTCGAATCCCGGATTCATGCTTCTGATGAGACCGGGTATCCGGCCGAACAGGACCGCCGCGCAGACCAGTACAAAGCCCAGAGCAATCTGCGTAGCGATGAGACCGCTGGTCGTGCGCGAGCGAACGGTAACGGCGCCTTCACGTCCCTTGAGCGCCGTCAGGAGATCCAGCTTCCATGCGGCACGAATCGGCATCAGTGACGACAATATGGTTGCGGCTGCCATGAGAATCGCCAGATATCCAAAGACGCGCCAGTCGGGATGAAGAAGCACAACAAAATTGGCCTGACCTGCCGCCATGGTGTTCATGATCAGCAGCGGCACGCGATAGGCGAGTACCATGCTGAGAGTTCCACCAATAAAAACGGTAAGCAGGCTCTCCGTCAACAACATGCCGGCGAGCCGCGATCGGCTGACACCCATCGCGAGGCGAATCGCGATTTCGCCCCTCCGTGCAAGGGTGCGCGAAAGAAAGAGCGTGGCCACGTTGCTGCAGGCAAGCAGAAGAATGAGCGCCAGCGGCCCCAGCATCAGCACCATCAGTCCGAGCACCAGGTTATGGACGTTGGGATTTTCGATAAACGAGCCATTGGTGATCGCCAAGGTGGTTTTCCGATTGAAAGCCGAGACCTTCCGTTCCACGTATGCCCGATCCTGTCGGTTCATAACGGCCATTAGCTCAGCCCGCGCATCATCTCTCGTGAATCCAGCACGCAACCTTCCGATCATGGAAAGCCATGGCGTGTCAGGGCTGGCAAGTAAATCCTGCGCTCGATTGAGCTGCGGCTCTAACGTGTACGGAACAAAAACCCCGCCAAGGAGGTAATTCGCAGCGTCTGAAGGCGCAACACCGATTACAGCTACGGGTACGCCATTCAGATGGATAGTCTTACCAACGATCCGCGGATCGGCGCCAAATTGGTGCTTCCACAATGGCTCGCTCAGCACCGCTACCTGCGCCCTATTACTGCGCTTACACTCCTCCGAGGCAAAGAACCTGCCCATCAGAGGACGATCAATTCCGAGTACGTGAAAGTAATTGCAGGTAGCAAGCAACGTGGTGATGTATTTGTTTCCCTCTTCAACAAACGCAGCGTACTGTTGCTGCGCAGCCACCTCATTGAGAGCGTGCGAGTGACTGCGAATGGCGTCAAAGTCCTCTGTCGTGAAAGCAGAATTTTGATCCGCCCCGGTGAACCATCCGGAGTATCGGGGACAAAGCTGTACAAAACTCGCCGGGTCGACCAGCGTTGGGGCTCTGAGGAACATCGCGTTCAACATCGTAAACACACCCGTGTCGAGCCCAATGCCCAGGGCGAGCGCCAGAATCGCCATCGCTGAGAGTAACGGCGCACGCCGTGCCGAACGAATGGCATAGCGAAAGTTCTGACCTATTTGTTCCAACCAGGCCCCGGACCACGTCTCATGTGTCTGCCCGCGGAGCGAAACAAGGTTTCCAAACGTCCGGAGAGCCGCGAGGCGAGCTTGTTCCTTACTCATTCCTCTTGCTAAATTCTCCTCAATCTGCCTATCGATGTGATCGCGCAGTTCTTCATCGAGGTCCGCATCCAGTCGTTCGCGACGAATCAGCGAACGCAGCCGCAAAGGAAGCGTGTACAGCCAGTTTTCGATCCACATCTCAAACCTCCGTAAGCCGCAACACGCCGGAAATGGCTGTTGAGCTGCGCTCCCAGTTTGCCGCCTCTTTTTCGAGATAGCGCCGCCCGAGCCGCGTCAGAGAGTAAAACTTGGCCCTCCGGTTGTTCTCGGTCGGCCTCCATTCGGCATGAATCCAGCCCTGCTGCTCAAGCTTGTGCAGAGCCGGGTAGAGCGACCCATCGCTCACCTGCAGTACGTCCCCTGAGATCTGCTTCAGCCGCTGGCTGAGAGCCCATCCATGTAGCGGCTCAAGAGCAAGAATCTTCAGAACCAACAAATCTAGGGTGCCCTGGATGAGGTCAGATGGTTTGCTCATGCGCGCTCCTCGCGGTTACCGAGAGATCATAGTCCACCTTCCCTCGGTAAGCAAGTGGAGCTAGCAGAACAACGCAAACTGCCAGGCGGTTCGGCCCCACTCACATCATTCCCGCACGACCACGGGTGCCCCATGTCTCCCGTTGTTGGAGACATGGGAAAGCACGACCCCCACTCAGCCTCTCTCCGCTCTCCCACGACCGAGGGTGCCCCGTTCTAGGCGCGCTTTATGCGCCTAGGGCGGGACAGCACGAACCTACCCCAGCCATCTCCGCTCTCCCACGACCGAGGGTGCCCCAGGTCTCCCGTTGTTGGAGACATGGGAAAGCACGACCCCCACCCAGCCGTCTGAGTTCCCGCACGATCAAGGTTTGACCATCGCGCGTTGACGGGCCTTCTAACCAGGGCATGCCTTTCCAGCCGTGCCAAAAGACCGCCCCCTCGCCTGTCCACTCGCACCCCCGCGCTCGAGGTACCGGGAGATCCTTAGCGTTTTAGGCCGGAGACAGAATTGACAACCCCTTTCGGGCGAAAGCGGCTGGTTTTAACCTTCCGCTTGGCCGACGGTCCTCCTCACAGACCAGCACGCGAAACTGGACAAGTCGACTCTTTTACTACATGACGCTTTACTGCATATGTGGGTGGATTTTACCGCGAAGATATGGCGAAACGTTCCATTTACGTGATACATATCACGAGACAAGATCCAAGCGGCCATGCTCCCCGGACGCTCTTCTCTTCCCTTCCCGGAGCCCAGCCAGCCCGAACGCGGTCCGCCCGCCCCTCTCCTCCGAAGCCTGACCCCGCAGCCCCTCAGCCCGCGCCCTCCAAAATCTTGTCAAGACCCCGTTCGGTGGAAATCGTTGCAGACTCAAGAAAACAAAACGAAAAAAGTTAAAGAAAGTTTGGAGGTTAATTATTTCAACCTGTCATACTGTCTATAGAGTCGAAACCGAGCCCCTCCCGGAGTCCCTCCCCGAGGGGCTCGGTCTTTTTGTGCCTAAACCCAAGAGAGGACCGCCTCCTGTCCTGCTCCACGTACGATCCCAACCCCGCGAAGCGTATCGGGATGGAAGAATGAGTGACCTGACTCACATTCAGCGCGAATTGAACCCGAAATCGCGCCGAAGCAACTGATTTGGCGGCGCATCGCCGTTTTTTTCGGCGTGCGCACGGCAAAAGGCGATACAGCCGGTTGCAGTGCCCGGCTGTGCAAAAATCATCGTTCCAGCGAAAGGCGGCCAGCAAAATGCGGACAGGCTTCGGGAGAACGAGCAGTGCGGCGCGCCGGCCGAAACTCGGCCGCGCCGCCGCCGCCTGTCTCCTCGCCGCCCTTTGCGCCGCTGGCTCACGGGCGGAAGAGCCAAGCCCGTACCCGCAGCTCGTCGATATCACCGAGTCGACCCACATCACCTTCGAACACCTCGCCAGCCCCGAGCAGAAGTACATCGTCGAATCCATGAGCGGCGGCGTGGCCCTGATCGACTATGACCGCGACGGATGGCCCGACATCTACTTCACCAACGCCCCCAGCGTGGCCATGGTGCGCGAAGGCAAGAAGGCGCGCAGCGCCCTCTACCACAACAACCACGACGGCACCTTCTCCGACGTCAGCGAGACAGCCGGCGTGGCCTACCCCTGCGCTGCCCAGGGCGCGGCGGTGGGCGACTACAACAACGACGGTTGGCCCGACCTGCTGGTCACCTGCTTCGGCGGCGTGGTCCTCTACCGCAACAACGGCAACGGCACCTTCACCGATGTAACCGCGGCAGCGGGGCTGGGCGGCGACCATATGTGGGCTACCGGGGCGGCCTTCGGCGACTACGACCGCGACGGCTGGGCCGACCTGTTCGTGGCCCACTACGTCGCCTTCGACCTGGAGCACATGGCCGCCTTCGGGTCGAAGGACACGTGCAAGTACATCGGCATCGACGTGCAGTGCGGCCCGCGGGGGATGAAGGGCTCGCCCGACAGCCTCTACCACAACAATCGCAACGGAACCTTCACCGACGTCTCCCGCCGGTCGGGGGCGGGGGATGCGGAGGGGCGCTACGGGCTGACCGCCGTCTGGTCGGACCTGGACAACGACGGCAAGCTTGACCTCGTGGTGGCCAACGACGGCCAGCCCAACTATCTCTACAAGGGGGACGGGAACGGGGGGTTCGTCGAGTCGGGGTTCACCTCGGGCGTGGCGTACAACGAGAACGGGTCAGCGCAGGCGAACATGGGCATCGCGCTGGGGGACTACCTGCACCAGGGGCGGCTGTCGCTATTCATCAGCCACTTCGACAACGAGTACGCGGCCCTCTATCGCAACGAAGGACACATGAACTTCACGGATGTGTCGGTGGCCTCGGGAGTGACGCGGGCTACGCGCGGGTGGGTCGGGTGGGGGGATGGCTTTGTGGACTTCGCGAACTCGGGCTGGCCGGATCTCTTCCTCGTCAACGGTCATGTCTACCCGCAGGTGGACAGCGTTCCCGCAGGTCCGCGGTACAAGGAGCCAAAAGTGCTGTTGCGCAACCGGCGCGACGGAACGTTCGAGGACATCAGCCGGATGGCGGGAGCGGCGATCCAGGTTCCGCAGGTGAGCCGGGGGATGGCGATCGGGGACCTGTTCAACGACGGCCGTCTCGAGGCGGTGGTGGAGAATCTTGTGGGCCGGCCGATAATTCTCCGCCCCGCGGGAGGACCGCAGAACCACTGGGTGAGCTTCCAGCTCGAGGGCGTGAAGTGCAACCGGCTGGCGCTCAACGCCAGGGCTCGGGTGGTTGCGGGCGACCTGGTGCAGCTCGACGAGGTGCGAAGCGGCGGCAGCTACCTGTCACAGAACGATCTGCGCCTGCACTTCGGGCTGGGGGATCACGCGCGGATCGACCGCGTGGAGGTGCAGTGGCCGGACGGCGCGGTGGAGCATCTGAGCAATCTTGCCGCCGACCGGTTCTACGTGGTCCGCGAGGGCAGCGGCGTGATCGCTCCGAAAGCAGTGCCTTAGGGCCGCTGTTGGTCACAAAAGTGGGTCCGGCGGCAGGCGGGTTTGGCTGCTGAAGTAATCGATTACTTGACGAAAATATGCGGGTTAGCGGCGAAATCCGCAAGTAAAGGGATTTGCCAGCCTGAAACATACCTTTTGGTTTCGAATTGACAACAGTTGCATTAGAGGTTGAGAATTCTCGCCGATTCCGGATTCCGGGTTCGCACGCCCGGAATGCGGAGCCCGCGCGGCTCCTGTCTTCGCACGCACGAGACAGCCTAGAGACCGAGCGCGGGGAGCCCCGCAAGGGTTCCCAAGCAGCCTTCCCCGGGGTGCAGCAAGAGCGCCTTCCCCGATTTCCCCGTGGCTGAACGAAGCGCAGAAATCCTTCTGCTTACGGAACTTAGTATCTGGCTGGTCGCGTTGGAAGCGAACTGGCCGCAACCCGTAATGCTGCACGGAGGGATCTGGCCGGGGGCGAACGCGAGCCTCCGGGCACATTGTTGAGCTTTTCAACGGACGAAACGCGACAGACAAGGGCCCACCGGGAATGGGACGGAGCAGAGGTCGGGCAACCGATCCGCGGGGGTCCTAGAAAGCGTTTTCTCAGGAGGCACAAATGATGCAGGAGTATCAAGCCGAATCTTGCCGCTCACTCGCGAGAAATCGCAGCGGGGATATGAGAGAAGGCGGCCGGAGGCCAAGAGGGCCGGCGGCGCTTCTTACGGCGCTGGCAGTGCTGGTGATGCTGTTCTCCACCAATGCGTGGGGTCAGGACAATGCGACGATCACCGGAACCATCGCGGACACTTCGGGCGCGCTGGTAACAAACGCGCAGGTGAGCCTCACGAACTCCGCGACCAATCAAACGCGCGAGACGACCAGCAACACGGCGGGAGCCTATCGGCTGGCCAACGTGGGAATCGGCACCTACACGCTGACGGTGAATGCGCAGGGATTCCAAAAGTACACCAAGACCGGCATTGTGGTGAACGTAGCGCAGACGTTGGAGGAGAACGTTTCCCTCTCCGTGGGCAACCAGACGCAGACGGTGACGGTTGCGGCCGATGCGCTGCAGGTGCAGACCGAGACCAGCGAGGTGAGCAACCTGATCAGCGGCCAGCAGGTGGAACAGCTGGCGACCAACGGACGCAACATCACGTCGCTGGCGGCTCTGGGCATGGGCGTCTCGAACAACCTGCCGCCGTTCGGGGGTGTCAACGCGCTGACCTCGGCGAACGGAATCAGCTTCAACGGAACGCGCACCACGCACAACATCTACATGATCGATGGCGGCGAGCAGAACGATCGCGGGTGCGGGGGATGCTTCATGAATCTGCCCTCGCAGGATGCCATCGCCGAATTCCAGACGCTGGATAGCAACTACAGTCCGGACTACGGCGTGGGCTCGGGCGGCACGATCTTGATGGTGCTGAAGTCAGGGAGCCGCAACTACCACGGCGAGCTGTACGAATTCAACCGCAACACCGACTACAACGCGAACTTCTACTTCAACAAGGCCAATGCGACGCCGAAGCCGCGCCCCAAGTTCCAGTTGAATGAGCCGGGCGGGAACATCGGCGGTCCGCTGTGGATACCGCACGTCTACAACGAGAGCAAATCGCGGACGTTCTTCTTCTGGAACGAGGAGTGGCGCCGCCTGATCCAGGGCAGCGCGCCCTCGCCGAAGAATGCGATCCTGGCCAGCAACTTCCCGACGGCGGGAGCAGACCTGAACTACACGTCGCCGGGCGCGGCGCCGATTGTTCCCTGCAACCCGGATGCGAACAAAAACTGCCAGATCGATCCGGCCAAGCAGGCGATCTACACGCAGGACGGCCTGACCCCCGGAGCGCCCTTCCCCAAGAACGCGGATGGCACCTACCGGATTCCGGCGAACCTGATCGACCCGAACTCGGTTCTGCTGCTGAACGCCGGAACGTTTCCCAAGCCGAACTACAACAATGGCACGCAGTACATTGCGTCGATTCCGCAGCCCACGAACGTTCGCGAAGACATTGTGCGCATCGACCATGCGATCAACAGCAAGTTCCAGCTGATGGGCCACTACCTGCACGACACGCTGGCGCAGAACTACTTCCCTCCCCTGTGGGGCGACAGCACGTATCCCACGGTGGGCACAGCGATGAACAACCCGTCGTACTCGGCGGTGATCAAGCTGACGCAGACCTACACGCCGAACCTGCTGAACGAGACGGCGTTCCTGTACAGCGGAAACAAGATCACGCTCACGCCGGTGAACGGACCCGGAGGCACGTTTACGCAACCGAGCGGCTGGTCGGCGACAAGCTTCTTCCCGGTGGCGAACAACCTGATGCATCGCCTGCCGGAGATTCAGCTGCAGAACTACCAAGGCGGGCTGACGTGGAGCCCCAGCTACTATCCCTGGAAGAACGGGTACGAGGGATTTGACTACCGCGACGACGTCTCGTGGACCCACGGCCATCACCAGTTCAAGTTCGGCTTCGGCTGGCTGCACGATTACAAGAACCAGCAGTTGCAGTACAACACGAACGGCATCGTGACCTTCAACAACAGTTCCTTCACGAAGGACCCCTATGTGAACTTCCTGCTGGGAGAGGCATCCAGCTATTCGCAGCTGGAGTTCCTGGCGGGCAAGCACTGGGTCAACAACAACTACAGTTTCTACGGAAACGACAACTGGCACGTATCGCCGCGCCTGACCCTGAATCTAGGTCTGCGCTACGACGGCTTGCCGCACGCGTACGAGCGCTACAACAAGTTCGCCAACTTTGTTCCGGCGGACTACAACTACTC
Organism: Acidobacteria bacterium AB60; assembly: GCA_008682415.1. GTDB lineage: Bacteria > Acidobacteriota > Terriglobia > Terriglobales > Acidobacteriaceae > Telmatobacter. Next base: position 156,310 of record VANK01000006.1, read on the forward strand.
TCTCGGGAATCCCGTGTTGGGGAACGGCACCCTGGATCCGGCGACGCTGTCAACTTTCAGCCAGACAGGCAGCGAGCAGTTCTACCTGAACGGCATTCGCGAGGCTGGAGTAAACGGGTTCCCGCGCGGAAACGTGCACGACCACTTCGATACCCTGCAACCGCGCGTGGGCTTCGCGCTGGACCTGGCTGGAAACGGCAAGACGGTGTTGCGCGGCGGCTATGGAATGTTCTTCGAACGCGTGCAGGGCAACGACGTGTACAACGCCGCTCTGAATCCGCCGTTCGCGTACATTCCTTCCGCCAACAACGTGTACTTCTCCAACCCGAATCAAAGCGCGCTGACGGGAGCCCAGACGTTGAATCATTTCCCGTCGAACCTGACCAACATCAAGTACAACTATCCGGCTCCGGGAACGGCTGACTGGAGCTTTGGCTTGCAACGCGAGCTGGCGCATTCGGTGATCGGCGTGGTGCAGTATGTGGGCTCCGCCGGATGGGATCAGAACGACGATCGCCAGATCAACACGCTGCCGCTGGGGGACATCACGCACCGGCAGGGGGTGGCGACGGGCGGCCTGAATCCGAACGCGTACCGCATCTTCCCGGGGTTTGCCGCGATCAACCAGGAGGAGAACGAAACCAACTTCAACTACCACTCGCTGCAGGCAGGCGTGCGCATGGACAACCGGCATGGACTGACGACGCAGGTGGCGTACACCTGGTCGCACAACATCTCGGTGGTGAGCAACGACCTGAACGGTCTTTCAAACCCATTCAACGCGCGGTACGATCGCGGCTCCGACACGGGCTTCGACCGGCGGCACATTCTGAACGTGAGTTACATTTATGCGCTGCCGTTCTTCAAGGCGCCCGACTCGAACACGGCGGGGCGCCTGATTCTGGGAGGGTGGTCGGTCTCCGGCATCACGACGGCGGAGAGCGGCACCCCGGTGGCGATCACCTACGGCGGGCCGGATGTGCTGGGCCTGACCGCAGGCACCAATCGCCCCAACCTGGTGTCGAAGGTGTCGTATCCGAAGACGGTGAAGGCATGGTTCAGCACCAGTTCGTTTGGAGATCCGGTAGCCCCGTGGGTTGGAGGCCCCAACCAGGGCTTCGGAAACGCCGGGAAGGATGCGGTGATCGGACCGGGCATCTTCAACTGGAATCTCTCACTGTTCAAGAACATCCCGCTGGGAACGGCTGAAGGACCGCATATCGAGCTGCGGTTCGAGTCATACAACACGTTCAACCACTTTGACCCGCAAGGCCTGTCGACGAACAACCACGCGTCGAACTTCGGGCAGGTGACCGGCGAGTATGGGCCGCGCACCTTGCAGCTTGGAGGTCAGTTCAAGTTTTAAACAAGCAAGAAGCCTGGGCGCGGCAGCGTGCGACAGCCGCGCTCTTTTTTTGCGTGGGGCGGGCTTGCCCGGCGCAATGGAGAAGGGCGAGAATTCTGGCGGAGAGTTCCTTGAGGTTTTTTCGATATTCGCAGCGATGGTGTTCCGTGGTTTTGATGACGGCGGCGCTTGAGTGCGCGGGGCAGGCCACGGCGACGGTGAAGAGCGAAAGCGACCGTGCGTTCGCGCTGGAGCAGGAGGGCAAACTCGCGGAGTCAGAGGCGGCGTGGCGCGCAGTGCTAAAGGTGAGCCCCGCAGACGCGGAGGCATACGCGCACCTGGGACTGCTGGAGGCGCGGCAGGAGCATTACGGCGAGGCAGCGCCGCTGTATCGCAAGGCGCTGGCGATCAACCCGGCGATGCCGGGACTGCGGATGAATCTGGGGCTGGCTCTGTTCAAGAGCGGCGCGTTCAAGGAGGCGATTGCGGTCTTCACGCCGCTGCTGAAGAGCGCACCGCCGGACTCGCCGGAGACGCAACGCGTGACCGCGCTGCTGGGGCTGGCGAGTTATGGAACCGGAGACTACGCGGAGGCGGCGCGCTATCTCAAGACAGCGGCGGCGGCGGATCCGCAGAACCTGCAGTTCCGGCTGGTGCTGGCGCACAGCTGCCTGGCGTCGCGGCAGTTTCAATGCGTGCTGGACACGTATCACGAGATTCTGACGCTGAATGCGGAGTCGGCAGAGGCGGACATGCTGGCGGGCGAGGCGCTGGACGAGATGCACAACACGGGCGGGGCGATCGAGCAGTTTCGCGCGGCGGCGAAGGCCGATCCGAAGGAGCCGAATGTGCACTTCGGGCTGGGGTATCTGCTGTGGACGCAGAACCAGTTTGAGGAGGCCGCACGGGAGTTCGAGGCGGAGCTTGCGAACGTGCCGGATCATGCGCAGGCGCTGGCGTTTCTGGCCGATGCGAAGATGCAGACCAATCGTACGGAGGAGGCGCGTCCGCTGCTGGAGCGCGCGGTGAAGATCGATCCGCGGATCGGGCGGGCGCATCTGGATCTGGGGATCCTGGATGGCAACGAGGGGCACAACGCGGAGGCGCTGCGGGAGCTGAAGGAGGCGGCGCGGTTGATGCCGGGGGATGCGAATCCGCACTGGCGCATGGCACGGCTGTATCAGGCGATGGGGAACAAGGCAGAGGCCAATGTGGAGTTCGCGAAGACGCGCAGCCTTCACCAGGCGGAGAACGAGACGATTATGAAGAAGCTGAAGGCGGCGCAGGAGCGAGGGCGTCCTGCGGGAGACGCGGATGTGCCGCTGGGAGGGACGTCGCCGAAGTGACGGGACGGGACGATTGTGTGGGAGACGTATGATTCCAGGCAGCGGGAAACGAGAGGTCACGACACCATGAATCAGCAGAATCGCAGGGATTTTTTGAAGGGGAGCGGCGCGGTGCTGGCTGCGTCGTCTGTGAGTTGGAGCGCGTCGAGTTATGCGTCCATTCTGGGTTCGAACGACCGGGTGCGGGTGGGGGTGGTGGGGTGCGGGGACCGGATGAAGAGCGCGCTGATCCCGTCGTTTATGCAGCATGCGAAGGAGCTGAACTTTGAGTTTGCGGCGATCTCGGACTTGTGGAATAGCCGGCGCGACGAGGGCATTGCGTATATCGAGAAGCTGGGCGGGGCGCGGGTGGAGGCGGTCCGCAACAACGACGAATTGTATGCGCGTAAAGACGTGGATGCAGTGCTGATTGCGACGGCGGATTTTCAGCATGCGCTGCACGGCGTGGAGGCGGTGGAGGCGGGCCGCGATGCGTACGTGGAAAAGCCGACGGCACATACGATGCAGGATGCGCGGAAGTTTCTGGCGGCGGTGAAGAAGACGGGAAAGATTGTGCAGATTGGGACACAGCGCCGCAGCACGCCGAGTTATCAGAAGGCAGCGGAGTATATCCAGTCAGGGAAGTTCGGCGAGATTGTGATGGTGGAGATGACGTGGAACGTGAACCAGCCGGGGCGCTGGCGGCGTCCGAATGTGGTTCCGCTGCTGAAGGAGGAGGATACGGACTGGAAGCGGTTCCTGCTGGATCGGCCGTATGAGGCGTTCGATGCGCGGAAGTATTTGGAGTTCCGGCTGTTCTGGCCGTACTCCTCGGGGATTCCGGATCAGTGGCTGGTTCACCAGATCGACACGGTGCACTGGTTCACGGGCTTGCCGCATCCGCGCAGCGTGGTGGCGAACGGCGGAATTTATCTGTGGAAGGATGGGCGCAAGAACTGGGACACGATGACCGCGGTCTTCGACTATGGGCCGCTCGATGATTTGAGCAAGGGGTTCCAGGTGCAGTACACGTCGCGCTTTACGAACTCGGCGGGCGGGGTGAAGGAGCTGTACTACTCGAACGGCGGGATGATCGACATGGACAAGCAGACGGTGACGCCGACGGGAGGGTTGACGGCGCGCGCGGGGGCGGAGATGAATATGCAGGCCAATCTGCTGCCGAGCTTCTCGCTGGTGGAGCATGCGGAGGCGACGTCGACGGCGGCGGACACGGGAGCGGATCCGCAGACGTCGGCGAACATGCGCAACTGGATGGAGTGTGTGCGGTCGCGGAAGACGCCCAATGCGCCGATCGAGGCGGGGTACAGCCATTCGATCGCGCTGTGCATGACGGTGGCGGCGATCCAGACGGGCGAGAAGGTGACCTTCGACGACAAGACTCAGCAGGTGTGCGCCGGGGGCAGGACGTATGCGTAGGGCGGTGTGGATGGCGGGCGCGGCAATGATGCTGCTGACGGCGATCGGGCTGAAGGCGGAGCGGGGCGAAGGCGTGACGGTGGTGGCCCACGAGGCGGAGCGCAGGGTGGATGTCACCGTTGACGGGAAGCCGTTCACGTCGTTTATCTGGCCGACCACGCTGAAGAAGCCGACGCTGTTTCCACTGATTACGGATGAGGGGACCACGGTTACGCGCGGGTATCCGCTGGAGCCGCGGCCGGGGGAACGGGTGGATCATCCGCATCATGCGGGGCTGTGGTTCAACTACGGGAATGTGAACGGGTTTGATTTCTGGAACAACTCAGATGCGATCAAGCCCGAAGACCGGCCGAAGATGGGCGATGTGGTCTTCAACAAGATTTTGTCGGCGCAGAGCGGGCAGAATCAGGGCAAGCTCGAAGTGGCGTCCACATGGATTACGGGCGAGGGGCGGCCGATTCTCGAGCAGACGACGCGGTATGTGTTCTCGGGGCACGATCATCAGCGGACCATCGATCTGATCATCACGCTGAGGGCTCTCGATCGGGCTGTGTTTCGCGATGACAAGGAGGGGCTGCTGGGGATGCGTGTGGCGCGCTGGCTGGAGTCGCCCAACGAAAAGGGCGGCAGCTTTACCGATGCGAGCGGAAGGGTCACCAAGGTGGAGGGCGGCGCGAACGGCGAGGCCACCGGAGTGTATCGGACCAGCGAGGGTGTTCGGGGCGACGCCGCGTGGGGAACCAGAGGCCGCTGGTGCGCGCTCACAGGCCATACAGGCGATCGCACGGTTACGATTGCCATCTTCGACCATCCGGAGAATCCGGGGTATCCCACCTACTGGCATGCGCGAGGATATGGGCTGTTCGCAGCGAATCCGCTGGGCAAAAGCATCTTCGACCCCAAGCAGACGGCTTTCAACTACACGCTCGAGAAGGGCTCGTCGGCGACCTTCCGTTATCGCGTGGCGGTGTATTCGTCTGCCGAAGAGGCGAGCGATTTGAATCGCGAGGCGGATGCCTTTGCAAAGTCCTACAAATGACGGCGGAGTCATTCTCTCTCGTGAGCCGGAACGCAGAGACGCGCGCAAGATGAATCCGCTCTTACTGGTTTTGAGATAGCGAAAAGAGCGTGCACCCTGGTTCCATGCGGCGCGAATGTTGGTGTGATACATTTTGGACTCGACGGATCAGTTGAGGCCGGAGTCGCAGCGTAGAACAAGAGATCGTCGGAACAGGCGTTTGCTCGCCCTTTAATTACAGCAGAACTGGGAAACTCCCGGACCGCACCCCTAGTCATCCTCTCGATGCCCGCACTCCTCTTCAGGATTCGCATTTCCAGATCTCAAGGATTTCCATGAGGCTCCCCAGATTTCTTTCCCCGCTGCAATTTGTCCTGGTCATGTCGCTGTGTACAATTCCCGCCTTTGCCACGGTGACGGTAAGCAGTCCCGCCAATGGCGCGCAGGTGACATCGCCGGTTCACTACGTGGCATCCGCCACCGCTTCGACGTGTTCCAAGGGCGTTGCGTCGATGGGCATCTATATCAACAACAAGCTCACCTACGTCACGTACACGAGCACACTGGATACGAGCCTCACGTTCAGCCCGGGCAGCTACAGCACGGTTGTCGAGGAGTGGGACAACTGCGGCGGCGCGACCTATACCCCCATCAATATTGTTGTCGGCACGGCACAGGCAGGGGTGGTGGTGACCTCGCCCGCACCCAACAGCACTGTGACCTCGCCGGTGACATACAAAGCAACGGGCAGCGCGCCAAGTTGCGCCTCAGGCGTGGCGGCCATGGGTATCTACGTCAACAACAAGCTGACGTATGACGTTTATTCCGCGACGCTCAATACCACGCTCTCGCTCGCGCCCGGCTCGTACAGCACGGTGGTGGAAGAGTGGGATAACTGCGGTGGAGCGACGTATACGACGGTCCCGATCACGGTCGTGAGTTCCGGCACCACCGGCGTTAACGTGACCAGCCCCGCGCCCAACAGCACGGTGACCTCGCCCGTTACCTACGCGGCGACGGCGACCTCCTCCACGTGCGCCGCGGGCGTTGCCGCGATGGGCATCTACGTCAACAACCAGCTCACCTACACCACCAACAGCGCCACCCTCAACACCCAGCTCAGCCTGGCGCCGGGCGCCGAGCACACGGTGGTGGAGGAATGGGACAAGTGCGGCGGCGCTGCGTACACCACCATCAATCTCACGGTGTCGGCCAGCGGGTCGAGCGGAGTGAACGTCACAACCCCCGCGCCCAACAGCACCGTCACGTCGCCCGTCACCTACGCCGCAACCGCCACAGCGCCGAGCTGCGCGGCCGGCGTCGCGTCCATGGGAATCTACGTCAATAACCAGCTCACCTACACCACCAACGGTTCGACGTTGAATACGCAGCTCAGCCTGGCTCCGGGCGCCGAACACACGGTTGTAGAGGAGTGGGACAAGTGCGGTGGCGCAGCTTTCACCACCATCAATCTCACTGTGTCGGGAAGCACCGGCGGAGGCGGCGGCGTTAACGTGCCGACGTGGCATGTCGATGCGCAACGCAGCGGCCTGAACTCGCATGAGACCACGCTGACGCCGACTAATGTGGCGACGAACACCTTCGGGAAGCTCTTCTCCTACATGGTGGACGGATATGCCTACGCCGAGCCGCTGCTGATGTCGAACATCAACATCAATGGCGCGATTCACAACGTGCTGTACGTCGCGACCGAGAACGATTCGGTGTATGCCTTCGACGCTGATTCCTACGGCACCGGCGCTCCGCTGTGGAAGACCTCGCTTCTGAAGTCCGGCGAGACGCCGCTTGCCTCGGTCATCAAGCCGGTACAGGGTGTCACGTCCACACCCGTGATCGATCCCTCCACCAACACCATCTACGTGGTGTCGACGCAGAAGTCGGCGAGCGGATCCACCTTCCGGCTCAACGCACTCGATATCACCACGGGCGCACACAAGTTCGGAAGCCCGGTTACCATCAACGCCTCAGTCGCGGCGACCAACTCCGATGCAGTAAACGGAGTGGAGACCCTGACGACCTCGTGCATCCAGCGAGCCGCGCTGCTGCTGGCCAACAACAATATCTACATGGGCTTCGGCAGCTGCCATAGCGGCTGGCTGGTCGCCTACAACGCGTCGACGCTGGCGCAGACCGCGGTATTCAATGCGAGCCCCAACCTGAACGGCGAGGGCGCGTACGCCAGCGCCGGAGGTGTCTGGATGGGCGCGGGCGGTCCGGTCGCCGACAGCTCCGGCAACATCTACATCACCACCGGCAACGGCCCATGGGACGGCAAGACGGCCTGGGGCGACTCGATCCTGAAGTTCTCGCCGACGCTGCAGCTCGAGGACTACTTCACTCCCGACGACTACGCGTACCTGTTCTGCGCCGACGGCGATCTTGCTGCCGGAGGATTGATGATGATCCCCGGAACCAGCGAGCTGATCGCGGGCGGCAAGGGAGGCATGCTGTACCTGGTCAACAGCGCCAACATGGGCCACGAACAGGCCAACGATGCTGGAGCTACGCAGACACTCTGGTTCGAGTCCGACGTAAGCGCGCCGTACGCCACGAGCTGCACCGACTCCTCGGGCACGCACACGGCCAACATCAACTCGTACGAGATCTTCGGGACGTCTGGTTATTTCAATGGATCCGTCTATCTGGGGATCACGCCCACGGCAAATATCCCCGCCGGCATTCGTGAGTTCAAGTACTCCGGCGGAGTGCTCTCGTACGGCACGTACACGGCGCCAAGCGTGCAGCAAAACACACGCGGCACGACTCCGTTCCTCTCTTCGAACGGGACCAGCAACGGCATTCTCTGGATGATCGATCAGGGACTGCCGCTGCAGAACACCGGGACCAGTGGAACGACCAACGCTACCCTTCGCGCCTATGACGCAACCGATCTGGCGACGGAGCTTTACAACAGCAGCACCAACTCCGCGGACGTGCCGGGCTATGGCATCAAGTTCTCATCGCCCGTGGTGGCCAACGGCAAGGTCTACATCTCCACCGGCCACGACCTGACGACGGCGACCAATCCGCAAGGCGAGATCGACGTCTACGGCCTGCGGTAAAGGCGGCTGCGGCCGATGGCGGCGGCTGCCGCCATCGGCCGCAGCAGTGATCAGTGATCAGTGATCAGTGATCGGCCGCCAGTGGTCAGTGACATCAGTGATCAGTGGTCAGTGGTCAGTGAGGCCAAAGACCGATGCTCGGTGCTAGCGGAACTTGGCGGGGTCGATTCCGAGTTTTTGCAGCTTGGAGTTGAGGGTGGTGCGCTTCACCCCGAGGCGGGCGGCAGCGCCATCGTCTCCGCCGATCTGTCCGCGGGTTTCGCGGAGCACGCGCAGGATGTGCTCGACCTCAGCCTCATGCAGCGTCGGGTCCGCAGCTGCTGCGGCAACCGCTGTGACAGGCGCCGATGATTCCTCATCGGCCGGAGACATCTCCAGCTCCGCAAGCGGCGCATAGAGGACAGGCCCCCTGGTGAGGATGACGCAGCGTTCCAGGAAGTTCTCGAGTTCGCGAATGTTGCCGGGCCAGGGCCATTGCGTGAGGGCGGTCATCACCGAGTCCGGTATGGACTCGATGATCTTGCCCATGCGCCGGCTATGCACCGCCACGAAGTGCTGGGCCAGCAGAGCGATGTCTCCGGCACGTTCGCGCAAGGGCGGGGCGAAGATGGGGAAGACCTTCAGCCGGTAGAACAGGTCGGCGCGGAACTGCTTCTCCGCGACCATGGCGGCCAGATCGCGATTGGTGGCGGCGATCAGGCGGATATTGACGGGGATGGGCCGCGATCCGCCGAGACGCTCGATCTCCCGCTCCTGAATGGCGCGAAGCAGCTTGGGCTGCAGTTCCAGCGGCATCTCCCCAATCTCGTCGAGGAAGAGGGTGCCTTCGTGCGCCAGCTCGAGGCGGCCCATCTTGCGCGCAATCGCGCCGGTGAACGCGCCTTTCTCATGGCCGAAGAGCTCGCTCTCCAGAAGCCCCGCCGGGATTGCCGCGCAGTTGAGCTTGACGAAGGTGCTCTCGCTGCGTGGGCTGAGGCGATGGATGGCGCGGGCCAGGAGTTCCTTGCCGGTTCCAGTCTCGCCCTGAATGAGGACCGTGGCATCTGTGGGCGCGACGGTCTCGATCTCCTTGAGGACCTGGCGCAGGCTGGGGCTGTCGCCCACGATGTCTTCGAAGCGGTTCTCCAGGTTGATCTCTTCTTCGAGATATTTCTTTTCCTGTGTGAGGCGGTCGCGCAACTCCGAGACATGACGCAGGACGGAGGCGTTGCTGACCGCCACTGCCACCTGTCCGGCGATCTGGGTCAGCATCTCGATCTCATGCGGGGAGAACGCGCCCTCGGTGCGGCGGGCCGCGGCCAGCACGCCGACCGCTTCTCCGTGATGGATAAGGGGGACCCAGCAGCCGGAGCGCATTCCCAGGCTGGTGAGATGCTGCACGGCATCGACGGAAAAGCCGGCCGCGTCCAGGTTCTCCAGGCTCACGGCTTCGCGCGAGAAGAAGGCCTTCCCGGCGGGAGAACCCTCCAGGGGCAGGCGGGCTCTGCCGCGGTGGAGCTGATCCTGATCGCCACCGAGAAACTGCACCGCGAAGCTGGTGGCGTCTTCGTTGACGATAGCCAGCGTGGCCGCGTCGTGGGGGATCACCTCGCGAATGCTCGCGGAGATGGCGTCAAGCAGCTTGGAGACGTCCATGTTGGCGAGGAGCGCCGAGCTGAGCTGCAGCATGACGGCTTCGTCGGCGCGCTTGCGATCGGTGAAGTCGCGGGTGATCTTGACGAATCCGGTGAGGGCGCCGGTGTCGTCGTGCATGACAGTGAGGACGACGTTGGCCCAGAAACGCGAGCCATCCTTCCGGACGCGCCATCCCTCGAGCTCGATGCGCCCGCGTTCGGCGGCGAGATGGAGGAGCTCCGCGGGGCGGCCCCTCTCCTGATCCTCATGCGTAAAGAAGCGGGAGAAGTGGGCCCCGAGGATCTCTTCTTCGGAGTAGCCCTTGGTGCGTTCGGCGCCCGGGTTCCAGGTTTTCACGTTTCCCTGCGGGTCGAGGACGTAGATGGCATAGTCGCGGATGCCGCTCACCATGGAGCGAATGAGCTGATCGCTTTGGCGGGCGGCCTGCTCGGCCTGCCGCTGCTCGGTAATGTCGCGGATGAAGCTGAGGGTGACGCGGCCGCCCGGGCTGTCCATGGGCTTGAGCATGATGTCGACGGGGATCTCGGCGCCATCTTTGCGCAGGGCGGAGAGGCGGAACGCGGCGCCCATCTGGCGGGTGCGGGGATGAGCCTCGTAGTTTTCCCGGTGGCGCGGATGGCCGGCGCGGAATTGGCGGGGAATCAGGATTTCGATGGGCTTGCCCAGGAGTTCGGCGGGGGGATAGCCAAACAGCTCGGAGGCGCGGGGATTGGCGCCGCGGATGATGCCTTGCGGGTCGGTGACCAGAATAGCGTCGGGCGAGATGTCGAACAGATTTTCCCAGGCGGGGTGGACGGCCTCAGCGAGCTTTGCTGGGGAACGCGCTGCTTCCGAATCCGGAAAATCAGACGGGGGCATTCAGATCTCCAGGGATGTGTCTACGATACGCGGGGAAGGGCGGCTCGTCCAAGGGGTGCGGGGGTGATTCGTGTTGGGAACTGGGGAAGGGAGGAGTGCCGATCGGCTGCGGAAAATACAAAAAAAACGGCCCCCGTTTTCGGCGGGGGCCAAGTTGCCTTGGTTCTCTCTGTTACGAGAGCTTGGTTGGCGGCCTTCGGCGGGGGAGCCGATGGCGCGGAAAGAGCCTCGGGGGAGTGGCTGCGCGGTCTTTAGGGCCGCTCCGCACCAGTCGAGGACGCTGCACCCTGGGGTGATGCAGTGCCCTGGGCCGCCAAAGTGTTTTCCATCAACCGAATGTGCACGCTGCTGGTCCGGAGAGGCTTGCTGTTGTCCTGATCAGCGGAAGCAGTCTGGACCTGGGCATTGCCGAGGGCCACGGAGCGCAAACGGTGGACGGGAATGTCGTGTTCTACAAGGTAGCGATTGACCACGTTGGCCAGGCGCTGTGAATTTTGGATACCAACACTGCCGCGAGCGGGCGAGTGCGCTTCGACTTCGATGATGTAGCCCTGCCGGCCATTCACGCTCGAAACAACCTGATCGAGCTGTTCCTTGGCTGCGGAGGAGAGGATGGGGGAGCCGCCCTTGAACGGCACGTCAAACTCGCTCACCGGCTTGTACTGATCCAGGCCGTTGACGGTGGTGTTGATCTGATCGACGCGGCCCGTGGCGCCCTGCGCGACGGTGCTGGCCTGCTGGGCCTGCGTGCCGGCGGCGGTGGCGGTCTGGTTGGCGGCGTCGGCAGTCGACTGCGCCTGACGGATGCCGGCCTGCGCACGGGAATCCACGTCCTGGATATCCTTGGCGTTCTTGGCCGTCACCTGATCGAGCTCGCTGAGACGATCATTGATGGGGTCGGTCTGCCGCTTCACCCACTTCTTGCGGGCGAAGGGCTGCATTTTTCCCCAGAACCCCTCCTTCTGGGCCTTTTGCAGTCGCTGTTGGTTCACATCCGGGGAGGGCTGTTGCGACTGTGCCGCAGACTGCTGCGTCTGATCCGCCGGGGATTGCGGCTGCGCTGCGGGAGGGGTTTGGGAACCGGGGTCGGACGCCTGCTGGGCGCCGACCGGAATCGCAATAGCAGATGCCAGGGCGAAGATGGCCAGTCGGCCAGAAATCAACTTGTGAGCGGAAGCTTTCATGTTAGGCGTGCTCCTCATAATCTCTCTACGTTCTCCGCAGGGAGCTGCGGTTAGAGCGCTCGATCTGCTCGCCCTCTATTTAGCAATGGGCGTGCCAAACCAGGTACAGCCTCTTGCATCGGATAAGTTGTTTAGTTTGAGTCCTCGATGATGACGGCTCTGTCATCTCACTGCAGCTCCGGAAAGTTTTGCCTGCCCGTCCCACAGTACTTTTTACGCACCACGGTAACTTCTACCGAGCCGGTTGCCTGCTCCGCGGCAATCGGTGCCGCAGGCCGGCGTCCGCAGGCTACGGCCACCAAACGCATGCGGCAATCGCCAGCTGTCCCGGGGTCTGGGTGCCGGGACACTGCGCGATTGCCGCTCTCTCCAGGTCGATTGCTCTGTTCCTTTGTCCCATGAACCCGCACGGATCTGGTTGCGGCGGCGCAAGACACCGCTTGCAATCCGGCAGATTTTTTGCGATCTGCCGGAGCAGCCATTCACCCCGCGCCATTCGGATAGTCACGTTACGTAAGAAGAAATTGACCGTAAACCCAATCCCAATCCCTGCTAGACTGCCATCAACCCTCTTTTTTCAGCCCTATAACCCTCCCCTGGAAATGCCTAGTTATTTTTGCGATGCGATATCCCTACGATCCAAGTACGAGCTCCAGCAGTAGTCCGGCCCGAAACGGGTGGCCCTCTTCCCCGGAAGACGAGAGAACTGGAATGCGCATCCTCATCGTCGACGACGAAAGCGTGATTGCCGACAGCCTGGCGCTGATCTTCCGGGCCTGCGGGTTCGACGCGCGGACCGCCTACAGCGGCGAAGACGCGCTGGAGATCGGGCAGTCGTTTTCGCCGGATGTCCTGATTTCAGATGTGGTTATGCGCGGAATCACCGGCATCGAGCTGGGAATCCAGATGCGGGGCCGGTTCCCTGCCTGCCACATCCTTCTCTTCTCGGGTCAAGCGGCCACATTGGACCTGATCCAGGCCGCAGACACCAAGGGATATCACTTCGATATCCTCACCAAGCCCGTTCCTCCGCAGGTGCTGCTCAATTGCGTGCAGGAGTATGCCGCGCAGCTCGAGCCAAAGCACGTTTAGCCTGCTGGAGGTGGCGAAGCGCCACGGTTCATTCCCGCCCGCCGGTCCCCTTGCGGCTTCGTCGCAGAACCCTGAGGGGCACATCTTCTTCGAGCGACCCGCCTTCTGCCAGGGGAATGAGATCGGCCACTCCGCGTTCCGAGTCAACCGCTACCACTAAAAAGACTTCGTCACGCCCCTCGATGAAGACCCGTTCTCGTACCGCGGGAAAATCCATGAAAAAACGCCCCTTTGTCCTTCTCGATTTCGGGCAGTGTATCGGTTTCTCCGGGAAACTTCTACCGCTTGCCTTGCAATGAGCTACGAATTCCGAGCAATTGCACGCACGCATTAACCTGGTTACCCGGCCGTGCTCTTACTTCGAGGCAGTTTGATCCGTCGCGTCCCCGGCGTTCAGGGTTTTGAGGCGCATCTGAGCCAACTGGTAGGTAGAGCTGGGCAGCGCCAGCGCCTGCTTCGGCTTCTGCAGCTTGCGGTAGTCGGCGATAGCGATCTCCCGCTCGCCGTATTGCTCCGCGATGCGGCCGAAGGCATACCAGTAGTCGTCGTCGGGTTCGTCCAGATTGAGCTGGTCCATCGCGCGGATCAGAAGGTCCCGCGCTTCCTTGGTCTTGCCGGTCTCGGCGTAGAGGCAGGCGAGCGTATGCAGGACGTGAGGATTGTCCTTGGCCAGTTGTGTCGCCTTGATGCCCGTCGCAATGTCCTTATCGTTGACGTGGCCGGTGTAGAGTGCGAGCCACGCGTCCTCATTCAACAGCTCAGCGTCCTGCCGCCCCAGATCGACCAGCTTCTGCAGCGAAGTCCGCGCCACATCGTAGTTCCCCCGCGCCGTCTCAATGCGCGCGCGGGCCTGGATGGCATCGGCATCGTTCTCGAGCAGCTTCAGTCGCTCCTCGGCAACGGCAATGGCATCGTCGTACCGCTGCAGCCCCATCAATGCCTGAATCTTGTCCAGAAACGCCAGCCGCGACTCCGGAGTCTGCTCCAGCAACGCGGTCGAAACCTCCAGCAAACACGTGAACTTCTGCTGCAACGAGTAGCCCAGCGAGAGCGCCAGGCGGATGTTGGTCTTGTCGCGTTCCGTGCTCGCGGTCTTCAGAGCCTCTTCCAGGATGCCCACGCCGCGCGCGGCGGTCGGCCGTGAGCCGGCCAGGATGGACGCGGCGGCCAGTCTCATCTTGGGCCCGTCGGCGGCCTGGCCTTTGATCCAGAAGCGCGGGAAGATCGGGCCGCCCAGCGGGTCATCCCCGCCTTCAAGATGCGAGTCCTCGCGAAGCCAGTCGAGCAATACCTTGGCGCCGTGCAGATCGCCCGCCTGAATACGGTCCAGCATCTCCAGCGCGAGTGAGTTCGGTTCCTGGGTGCTGTCGAGGAGCTTGTAACTGCCGTTCTCCTTCACGACGAAGAAGGTGAGGTTGGCTCCCCCCGGCACCTGCACCTTGATGCGATACCCGGTTTCGTCGCTGCCTTCGATCTTGGGATCGAATGCCTGGGCGAGAATATCGAGCGTCACGTCGAGAAAGCTGTCCTGGCGCGCCAGCTGGCTGTTGAGCTTGCGCCCTGACTGCAGCGTGCGCTTGCGTTCGTCGTCATCTTGGGCGTCCAGCACCAGGCGCGCGTTCTTGCTGGCAATCGCGCCGAGCTTGGCGTCTGTCAGGTCCGGATCCATGGCCAGCAGGAACGACTGCTTCACCACGTCCTGCGGAGTATTGGCGAAGACCAGGTCTTCGTGATGATGCGCGTCGCGCAGCAGCGAAGCCAGCCCTACCGCCTGCGCGGCGTTATCGCCCGAGGCGCCAGCCTGCAGAAAGTCGGCGGCCAGCGGATACTGGCGCACATTCATCAGCATCTCTCCCGCGGTATGCGCCGTCTCCTTGAACGCATTCTCATCGGAGGCGCGACGGTTCACCTCGGCCATGCCCGCCTTGCTGCCCTGTTGCGCCGCGATGCACGCCGCCAGCAACGCCTTGGGCTCGGGGTTCAGCGCCTGTCCGGCCGTGCAAGCACCCGCATAATCGCCGCTGTAGAAGCGGGCAAACGCCAGGTTATTGGAGAGCTCGAGCTCGGTCAGCTTGTCCTGCCCCAGCTTCTCGTACTCGCCCACCGCATCCTTGAGCGGGGCCTGGCGGCTATAACGGCGGCCCACTGGATCGTACTCCAGCAGAATGGCCAGATCAGCCCGGATCGCGCTGTCATCCGGATCCAGGTCGGCGGCTGCCCTATAGGCCGCGGCGGCTCCCGCCAGATCACTGCCCGGCCGCAGATTGCGGCCCACCAGGTCGTGCTTGAGAATCTGCGCCAGCACCTTTTGCGCAACCGCCGATTTGGGATCGAGCTTGACCGCTTCCCGGGCCTGCGCGCGGGCGGCCTCGCCCATGCCTGCGTCCAGCAGAACGCTGGCAAGCTGCAGGTGATAGATCGCCTCCGCCGGATGCTGCGCAATCAGCCCGCGATAGGTGGCCAGCGCCTCGCGCACCTTGCCTTCGCGCAGCAGACGCTGGCCCTTGGGCTCAAAGGTCAGGATGATCGCGGGTCCGGAGATCAGTTCCGCAACCTTGTTGCGCAGCTCGGTCGCCTCCGCGATGGTGTACCGCCGCTTGACGGTGTCGAAGACGAGGCGTGCGTGCACCACCCCGTCCTCTCCCGCGGTGAACTCCTGCTTCAGAACCGCCGGACCCAGGGCAAGGGTCGCGCTCTTGGGCAGTTCTTTCGCAACAAATCCATCGGGCGGAACAATCTTGTAGTCCAGGTCGACGACGTATGGTTCCACCAGCTGCCAATCGAACGTGCGTGGCGGCTTTGGATGCTCCGCGTCTTTCTTCTTCTCCGTATCCTCTTTGCGCGTGAGTTCGTCGGGAAGACGGAAGAAGAGAGCCTCATAGCGGATCGCCGCCTCCGCATCGGTCAGGCCGGTGTAACCACGCTTGGCCTTTTCGCACGCAATCGTCAGCTCGAACTGCTGCGTCAGGTCGCCCGGATCGGTTCGCTCCACCGTGGTGAGCTTCTCCGCCACGTACTGCGACTTGACATAGTTGGTGAGATTGTCGCGCGTGTCTTTGTCGGGCCGATCCGCGTAGAACGAGCGGTACCGCGACTCGTACACCCCGGTGGGCCGCGTCTTCTCCACGACCGACGCGGGTCCGTGATCGCTGAGGGTGATGGTGCGGTATTCGAAGAGCGTGTTGTCTTTGGAACTGAACTCCGGCGTGCGCGCCAGCGCTTTGCTCTCGGGCCGCGCGATCAACGCCATGCGGCCCTGGTCGGCGATGGGAAGCTGCCCCAGCCGGGCATATTGATCGGTGGCGTCGATCCAGAGATCAGTGCTGGCGGGCTGGCCCTTGCCTGCGGGTGAGCCAGGCACAAAGACGATGGCATGATCGAAGAGACCCATCCCGGGCAGGTCCACCGGCACATCCATCCGCGAGCCAGCGTTGAGAAGGGCAACGTAGGCGGGAATTCCCGCGGCCCGCAGCATCGTCACCAGCAACGTGGATTTGTCCTTGCAGTCCCCGTACTTCTTCTGCAAGGTCTCCGCCGGTTGGTGGGGAATGATGGCGGCGCCGCCGAACTCGATGCCGGTGTAGCGCACCTCGCGGTCCACGTAGTCCAGCAGGGCGGCCTCTTTGTCCGCGATGGTGGTCTTCCCCGCGATCACCTCGTCCACCACCGACTTCACGGCCGATGTGTCCGCGCGCTCATCCACGATCTTGGAGTATTGCGCAGCCAGATTCTGCCAGGAGACCCCGGTGGAGTAGTTGATCTGCGGGAAGCGCGTGGCCTCCGTCGGCAGAAAGCCGTCATGGGATTCGATTCCCTCCATGCGCGGCAGATCCCATACCAGCTTTACGCGGCCATCCGCCTCGGTGCGCTCTGGCTTGGTCTCAAGCAGAAGGGTGCTGGTGCGAAGCGGCAGGCTTGCCGGCGCGTCGAAGGCAAGGTGGCTGTGCTGCACCGGGATGCGCTCGCGGCCCACCGTGGTCCATCCACTGTGGCCTCCGGAGAAGAGCGGCTCCGTCTCCCGCTCGACGTACTCTTCCTCGACAACCACCCCCTGGGCGATCGCAGGAAACGGCGCATGCAGCCGCTTGCCGTCCGAGTAGATCTTGTAGTCTCCGTCGTGAGCGGGCGTTTCGTTGATATTGCTCGGATCGAGAACATGCTCGGCGTAATCCGGCGTCACCACGCGAACCCGGATCTCAGGCCGCTGCTGGTGCCAGGGCTCCCAGCCCACGGAGATGGAGTCCCAGCCCTCCGCCCCTTTTTGCGTGAGCACCTTGTACACCACATACCCGGTGTGCGTCAGGCGGCCGGCCTCGTCGAAAGAAAAGCTATCGTCGTCTTCGAGGATGGAGATGTTGGTGCCTTCCGGCGCAGAGACCGCGCTAGCCGCCTCGAACAGGTCCTTTGCCGGCACGGAGAAGTGCGCTGTCTTCCAGAGCTCAGGGGACTGCTGGCCCAGCACGTACACCGGAGACAGGAGACAGGCTAAAAGAGAGGCATAGATAGATAAACAGCGACGGCAAGAGGCCATGTGCAGCACTGATTCCTCGAAACACTCGTAGGGGGTGACTTCAAGGTATACCCGGGTTGCGGGTTGCGCAAGAGCGCCAAAGTGTCACTCCCGGGCCGCGGAAGAGGGGCAGGGATCAGGCCGATTCTGGCGCGGAACTCAGCAGCGCGCGCAGCCGGGCGACCGCCTTGGCCAGGGCCTCCCGCTCCTCCGGATCGGCCTGCAGCAGCGCTCTCTGCAGCGGACCTGTCTTCACGTGCGGCAGCTGGGTTTCAATCCAGGAGGTGACCGCCGCTGTGGGAAGCACACGGACGATCCGGCCGTCGGCACCGTCGGTGGTGCGCTGGACCATCCCTCGCGTCTCCAGCCGGTCGACGATCCCACTGACCGTGGAGTGCGCAAGCGAGACCTCCCGGCTGAGATCCCGCAGGCTTACGCCCGGATTGCCGACCACGATCCGCATTACCGCCGTCTGCGGGCCGGTGAGCTCGCCCTTGGCCACCTCCGCCTTCAGCGCCCTGCGCATGGCATGGTGGATCGCCCCCAGATCCCGTTCCATGGCGGCAGCCAGCTTCGCGGTTTGATCCACTTCGCTCTTCTCCACTCAGAACACTCCTGGGATCAGCGCTTTGACACGGCGGCGGTAAGACGGATAGGCCTCCGGAAACGTCTGCAGCATCAGGCGCTCCTCCTGGCTCATCTTGATGGCAAGAGCCAATACGATCAACACAACTCCGAGAATACAGCGGACCTTGCCGGTGGCCAGGCCGGTGCCCACCGAGGCCATCAGAAGGCCGGAGTAGATGGGGTGCCGCGCGAAGGCGTAGGGACCGGCGACGACCAACCTGTGGCCGGCCTTGACGGTGGCACGGCCGCTCCAGTTCCTGCCCAGCGTGACCCGGGCCCAGATCGCAACGAGACAGCCGGCGATGGTTATCACCAGGCCGGCAGCTTGTATCGGCTGATTGGCGGCAAGGAAGCGCGCCCCCAGCCAGCCATCGTCGAAGTAGCGGCTCCCCAGCAGGAAAAAGCCGAGCATCGCTACGGCCAGGTGAAAGAACCGCGCGCCGTTCGGCTGCGAGCGCACCGTTCTGCGGGCGAAGGGGAGGCCGGCGAGCCAGACCAGGCCCACGGCTGCCCAGCTGTATCCGATGGCGGATTGAATATTCGCGAACATGAGTGTGCTCCAGGTTCCTTCGTTCACGAAATATCGCATAAGATACATCGTGCACGACTGATCATGCGGCGCCCTTCGCCGGTTGTCAAGAGCTAACTTCCGAGGAGAGGTGGGTCGGATGCCATGCTGCAGCCAGAGGGCGCCATTCTGCCCGGCCCGGCGGGATGATCGAGGTGCGCGAACGGGTCATCGTCTCCGCGCTACACTGGGGTGACCATGGTCTTTGTCCTCGACAACTACGACTCCTTTACCTTCAACCTGGTCCAGTACCTGGGGGAGCTGGGCGCGAAGGTGGAGGTGCGCCGCAACGACGAGCTGACGGTGGAGGAGGTCGAGGCGCTGAAGCCGGAGCGGATCCTGCTGTCTCCCGGGCCGTGCACGCCCGGCGAGGCAGGCATCCTGGTGCCGCTGATCCGGCATATGGCGGGCAAGGCGCCGATCCTGGGAGTGTGCCTCGGGCACCAGGCCATCGGCGAGGCCTTTGGCGGCGACGTGGTGCGGGCCAAGCAGCTGATGCATGGCAAAACCAGTGCGGTGGAGCACGACGGCAAGGGCGTCTTCAGCGGTCTGCCGACGCCGCTGACGTGCACGCGGTACCACTCGCTGATCGTGTCCGAAGAGACGCTGCCCAAGGACCTGGTGGTGACGGCGCGGTCCGCGGAGGCCAACGGCAAGGGCAAGGCCGCGACGGTGATCATGGGCGTGCGCCACAAGACTTTGCCCATCGAAGGGGTCCAGTTCCATCCCGAGAGCGTGCTGACCGAGGGCGGGCGGCAGATGATCCGGAATTTCCTGGAAATGTAAGAACGGACGATGACCCGGAGACCGCAACAGGAACGACAGGCGGCGAGCGAAATTCTGCGTGCGGCGGGCGCGCTGCTGGCGCTGGTCCTGGGATCGGCGGCGGGAGCCCAGGAACCGCCGGCCGCGACTGCGGGGCCGATCGCCATTGTTCCGGCAGACACCACTGCAACGGTTACGGGAACGCTGCAGGTGAGCGCGGGCAAGACACTGATCACGGCCAACGGCTCGGTGACCTCGGCCGATAAGACGACCGAGGTGACGCTGCCGCGGCGCGGGATGCTGCGGATTTGCGCGGCGACGTCGGTAAAGTTCGCGTCCGATCATAGCGTGCCGGCCGGGGAGATCCCGGGACTGATGATGGCGCTCGATCATGGAGCGATTGAGGCCGATTTCGCGACCGCCCAGAATTCGGACATCCTGATCACCCCGGACTTCCGCATCCTGATCTCCGGACCGGGAGCCGCGCAGGTGAAGGTGCGGCTGGGGGCGCACGGCGATACGTGCGTTGACAATCCCGGGCCGAACGCCCCGTACGTGCTGGTGAGCAGCGTGTTCGATGGGGGCGCGTATCGCGTGCAGGCGGGACAGAGGGTGATGTTCCAGCATGGGAGCCTGCAGGAGGTTGTGGACCAGGAGAAGGAACCGTGCGGCTGCCCGCCGGAGTCCAAGCCGGGGAGCAACGAGTTTCCGGTAGCGCAGAGCGCGGGGTTCGCGCCGCTACAGCCGCCGATGCCCTCGCCGGCGCCTGCACCGACGGCCCCGGCGCCTCCCCCGCAAAGCTCCCCGGCAGCCGCGCCGCCGGTAGCCGCCGCGGGCAACAGCCCGCAGGCATCGCAGGTTCCGACGGAGCCGCTGATGTATCCTCCGGCCTCCGCGGCTCCTGCCGCGCAGGCGCAGCCGGAACCGCCTCCCGCCCCTGAAGCCACTACGCCGATCGCACAGCCGTCGCCGGTGCCCACTCCGCCGCCCGGCCAGAAGCCGAACCAGCCAGGCTTCTTCCGCCGGATCGGGCGGTTCTTCAAGCGGATCTTCGGGGCGGAGTGAGAGCCAGTGATCAGTGGTCAGTGGTCAGGGCTCAGTAGTCAGCGAGGCGGTTAGCTGGCCTTGGCTTGCTGCTCCTGCTTGTCAGCCTCCTCGATGATCTCAGCGGTCTCCTTGCCGTAGATGGCCTGCCCGTACTCCAGGATGGTGACCAGGCCGACTCCGCCGCAGATATTGCCCGCGACGGCGGGGACGAGCCATTGCCCGTACGCCAACCAGGAGGCGTGGCCGGTGAGGACGGCGACGAGGATCTCGCAGGAGCTGGCGATGCAGTGGGCGAAGCTGCCGGCGCCGACGACGAAGGTGAGCAGCCAGATGAGGACCACGGAGCCGGTTATGGAGTGGGAGCCGGAGACCAGCCAGGCGGCGAGAGCGATCATCCAGCCGCCGATGACGCCGGACCAGAAGAGGGCGCTGGGGGGATGCGCCAGGCCCTGCACGCCGAGATGGGTGAGGGCGTCGACATAGCGTGGCTCGAGTGCGGGCGTGAGTGCGGCGAGTGCAGCAAAGGCCAGTGCCCCCAGGATGTTGAAGGGGAGGACGATGCTCCAGAGGCGGAGGGTGTTCCAGAGCTCGCGCTTCTCGGCGAGGACGAGGGCGACCGGGTAGAGCGTGTTCTCGGTGAAGAGCTGGGAGCGGCCGAGGATGACGACGATGAAGCCCAGGGGATAGAGGGCGCAGGCGAGCAGGTGCGCCGTGGGCGAGGTGCCGAGCAGGGCGACGCCGATGGCGGTTCCCAGGGCGGAGAGTCCCATGAAGGCGCCGCCCGCGAAGCCGGAGATGGCGAGGGCGGTGTTGGTGCGCTTGAGTTCCTGGCGGGCGTTGGAGGCGACCTGCTTGTAGATGTCCTCGGCGGAGGGGCGCGCGAGGTTCTTCTGGTGGGAGTCGACGGGCTTGGGGCCGGCGGGGTTGCGGCGGAAGGGGGATCGCATGAGGTCTCCGTTGGGAAGATAGATGCGAGGATGCGGTGGCTGGCGAGTTCCCGAGGCGGTTAGGTCGGGAAGTTTTTCGCTTTTTCTTCACCAGTCGGGAATTATTCGAGAAACCGGTTTCGCCTTTTCGCCGCTATGCAAATCATATAACTAATCTATTTTTCAGTAGTTTAAAAATCTACATAGGCGATGATAGGGCGAATCTACATAGGGGGAGGGGGGTACTACCCTCTCTGACCTTTGCAGCCGGGCTTGGTTGCTGCGATGGGCTGTTCCCGGGACGGGCCAGGAGCGAAGATTCATTGAAGAGAATCAGAGGGGTCCTGAAAAAGGCAACACCAAGAGCAACTGCGGATCCCTCCGCTGCGCTACGGGATGACACCTCTCTGGGGGAGCGGGCTTTTGTCATTCCGGAGGAATTTTCAGGGCGGGTCGTTCGACTGGGCTTTTGTATTCACGGTGCTTTGCGAGATCCCCGGGGTAAGGCCCGACAGCGGACGCCCTGCACGGGCTAAAGCCCTCTCCTCTACGCATTGGTTCGGCATGACTGAAGTCATGCCCTGTTACACAGCGTTGAAAAAGGCAACCACAAGAGCAACTGCGGATCCCTCCGCTGCGCTACGGGATGACACCTCTCTGGGGGAGCGGGCTTTTGTCATTCCAGAGGAATTTTCAGGGCAGGTCCTTCGGCTGCGTTGATCGACCGCTACACAGGAATGCGGGGTGGAATGATGGCAAAATCAGGCGGGATGAACCACTCTCATGTTGTTCAGGTGCGTTTCGAGCCGCTTTATACCCATGGTTGTCTCTGATTCGAAAGTAAGGCCTAAAGACAAGCGCAGTCATGTATGGCACCCAACAGCGTGAAAAAGGCAACAACAAGAGCAACTGCGGATCCCTCCCCCTTCGCTCTGCTCAGGGTGCGGGATGACACCTCTCTGGGGGAGCGGGCTTTTGTCATTCCGGAGGAATTTTCAGGGCAGGTCCTTTGACTGGGCTTTTGTCGTTCCGGAGAATTTTCCGGGCAGGTCCTTCGACTGCGTTGATCGCGGACGTTGCCCGTCCGGGCTGGATCAGCGGGCGTGGATTGCGGCCACGTGGCTGGCGAAGCGGTCGAGAATAGCCTGCCAGCCCTGGCGCTGCTGCTCCGCGGAGTGCGTGGTTTCGGCATCGAATGTCTCGCGGACGGTGACCTCGCCGTTGCGGGGGAGGAACTCGACCCGCAGGGTGCGGCCGTCGAACTGGCTCTCGATGAGCTGGTGCTCGACGATGCGGGTGTAGGTTCCGGCGAAGTCGAAGCCCATACTGCCGTCCTTGGCCTCCATGCGGGCCGAGAAGGTTCCTCCCTCGCGGAGGTCGACGGTGGAGGCGGTGGTGTGCCAGTCGTCGGAGGGGGCATTCCACTGCTTGATGTCTTCGGGGTTGTTCCAGGCGGCCCAGACCTGCTCGATGGGCGCGACGACGGTGGTCTCAACGGTGATCTGCATCGGTCTCTCCTGAAGTAATGCTGGTTAGGTACGTATTGTTTTGCGGGGTCGGCGGCGATCAGAACAGAAGCGCGCGGACGCGCGGGTTGCGGAGGCACAGGGAGGTCCAGACCAGGACCGCGAAGACGGCGGGAAACAGGATGCTGAATAGCGGCGCGCCGATGCGGACCTGCGAGGCGACGGCGCCGCCGAGGTAGCCGGTGAGCAGCAGGGCGCCGAAGACGGCGGTGCGCGGAATGACGTAGAGCGCGGTGCAGATCAGCAGGGCGATGCCGATGGGAAGAATCGAGGACTCGCGGAATCCCATCTGCAGCGTGGCAGTGACGACGGGCGCGGGCTTGACGAGCTTCATGACAGCGTCAAAGAGAAAGAAGGCTCCAAGCAGGCCGCCCAGGATGCGTCCCGCCCAGAGCTGGCCTCCGGGGATGGGTTGGAGGTTAGGGATGCGGCCTGCGGCAGGTTGTGCGATGGCATTCATAGCTCATGTTCTCCTTCTGATCCAATGACCGCGGGAGGGCCGCAAAATCATCGGTCGGCGTGAAGATTTTTTCTTCGATTCAGAGGGGCGGGAGTTGCGGGGGCATGCCGAAGCGGGGGAAGAGCCGGTCGACGTCAAGGAAGTTGTTGACGCCGGTGATGCGATTGTCGGCCAGTTCGAGCACGATGAGCGCCCACGGCTTGTGGCCGCCCTCGGGACTGGGGCGGTACTGGGCGAAGGCGGGCCAGCCGCAGGCAAAGGTGGAGAGCAGGCGCGACCCGCGGCATCCCGAGCCGAGGCCCAGCATCCACGTTTGGATCTCCCGCGGGCCCTGCAGCCAGAGCGCGTACGGAGGCATGCAGAAGGTGACCTCTTCCTTCATCAGGCCGACGAGGCTGGAGACGTCGTAGGTTTCGAAGGCGGCGACATACCGATCGAGCAGGTTTCGCTGCGAGGGGGTGAGTTCGGCCGGCTGGGCCGGGCTTTGCTTCGCGAGCGAACTGCGGGCCCGCTGCAGCGCGCTGTTGACGGAGGCGATGGAGGTGTCGAGGGTATCGGCGACCTCGGCTACCGGGCACTCCAGAACCTCGGCCATGAGAAGAGCGGCGCGTTGTCTTGGTGGGAGCTTTTGCAGGGCGGCGACGAAGGCGAGGCGGATGCTCTGGCGGAGCGCGGCTCTCTCATGGGGACCGGCATCGGTGTCCGCGATCTCGGCATCGGGGATGGGCTCGATCCAATGAGTGGCGGGCTGCTGGGTGAGGGCTTCCAGGGGCGGCGCGCCGGAGGAAGGAGATCCTTCTTCAATGGGGCGCGCGCGACGGCCGCGGCGGTTCAGCTCATCGAGGCAGACGTTGGTGGCGATGCGGTAGAGCCAGGACTTCAGAGAGGAGCGGCCGTCGAAGCGCTCGTAGGCGCGCCAGGCGCGGATCATGGTCTCCTGCACGGCATCGTCGGCGTCGAAGGCCGAGCCCAACATGCGGTAACAGTGGCCCAGGAGCGCGGGGCGGTAGGTCTCAAATTGGAGGGTGTCGGCGCTCACGCGGGGAAGAGATTCCAGAGGCAAGTATAGATGGGCCGCGGGCGGGGATGGAATTTGGGGTGTCCCACCTCGGCTTCGCGAGCTGCTCTTAAGGCGGGTTGCGGCGGGGCGGGTTGCGGCGGAGCGGTTTGCTGGGAACGACGCTCTTGGAGATTGCGTAGAGCGGGTAGCGGCTTCCTATTCCAGTTGCCCGGAGATTGCATGACGCAGACAGCGATTCAAGAACCGGTGAGGCAGCGCGTGCCGGCGTGGGTGAACCTTGTGGTGATTGTGAGCGCCGTTCTGATGGGAGCGGGCGCGGTGATTGCATTGGTGAACCCGGCGATGCTGGTGGATCCGCATGCGGAGATCAACGCGGCGGTGCGCACGTATGCCGGGTATCTGACGGCGCGGAATGGTGTGCTGGCGGTGGTGATGCTGGTGCTGCTGATGGTGGGCGCCAGGCGCGCGCTGGGGAACCTGGTGGCGTTGGTGGGGCTCATCCAGTTGTTCGATTTTGTGGTGGACTGTGCGGAGGCGCGGTGGCAGGTTGCGGCGGGTGTTCTGGTGCTGGGGATTCTGCTGCTGATGGCGGCGGGACGGTTGGCGGGTGCGGCGTTTTGGAGACGCGCGGCGTGGGGATGAGATGTTGTTGGGTGGTTCGCGCAGGATTGTGCCGGGCCGGGCGGGTTCGTGCTTTCCCACCCTAAGCGCAAAGGCAAAGACGCGCTTAGGATGGGGCACCCCTTTTCAGTGCTGATGCCTGGGCGGGCTACATTTCGCGGGCGCGTTCGATGGCGCGGATGACGGCCTGGGCTTTGTTGATGGACTCCTGGTACTCGAGGGCGGGGACGGAGTCGGCGACGATGCCGGCGCCGGCCTGCACGCTTCCCTTCCCGTCTTTGACGGTGAGGGACCGGATGGCGATGCAGGAGTCGAGGTTGCCGGAGAAGTCGGCGTAGAGGACGGCGCCGCCGTAGGCGCCGCGGCGTGCGGGCTCGAGTTCTTCGATGATTTCCATGGCGCGGACCTTGGGGGCGCCGGAGAGCGTGCCGGCGGGGAAGCAGGCGCGGAGGGCGTCGACCGCGGTGAGGTCCTTGCGCAGCTTGCCCTCGATGGTGCTGACGATGTGCATAACGTGGCTGTAGCGCTCGATGAACATGAGGCGGTCGACCTTGACGGAGCCGTAGTCGGAGACGCGGCCGACGTCGTTGCGGCCAAGGTCGACGAGCATGACGTGCTCGGCGCGCTCTTTCTCGTCATGGAGCATCTCGTCGGCGAGTTTCTGGTCGGCCTCTTCATTGGCGCCGCGGGGACGGGTGCCGGCGATGGGGCGGTACTCGACCTTGCCGGCGTGGACGCGGACTAACAGCTCGGGAGAGGAGCCGGCGAGTTCGAGTCGTTCTATTGTCGTACGGCCTTTTTTCTTCTTCGGGGAGTCGACCAGCGGGCCGTCGAGGGCGAAGCGGAGGAAGAACATGTAGGGCGAGGGGTTGACGTTGCGCAGAGCGCGGTAGACCTGGAAGGTGTCGACGCCGGGGTTGACGTCGAAGCGCTGGGAGAGGACGACCTGGAAGGCGTCGCCGGCGGCGATGTACTCCTTGGTGCGCTCCACGGCGGATTGATAGGCCTTTTTCGAGGTGCGCGGGGTGACCTTGAGCTTTTTGTCGCCTTTGGGGGGCTTGAGCCTGGGCAGCGGCTGGGCGAGGCATTTTTCCAGGCGGGCGAGGCGCCTGACGGCGGAGTCGTAGGCTTTGCCGGGTTCGTCGAGGGTGACGTCGGCGGTGACGACCAGCCAGATCTGCTTGCGGACGTGATCGAAGGCGAGGACCTCGTCGAAGAAGAGCAGACACGCGTCGGGAACGCCTAGCTCGTCGGCGGCGGTGGCGGGGAGGCGCTCGATCTGGCGGACGGCGTCGTAGGCGAAGAAGCCGACGGCTCCGGCGGTGAAGGGCGGGAGGCCAGGGAGGCGCGCGGGCTTGTGTCCGCCGAGGGCGTCGCGCAAAACCGCGAAGACGTCGCCCTCCATGTGCGTGGTGCGCTTGCCTTCGGTGATGGTAAGGTCGCGGCCGCGGGCGACGATGCGCTTGTAGGGGTTGAGGCCGATGAAGGTGTAGCGCCCGACCTGCTCTCCGCCTTCGACGGATTCCAGGAGGAAGGCTTCGCGCTCGTGCCAGGCCGCACGCAGAAAGGCCGAAACGGGGGTCTCGAGGTCGGCCGTAAGGGTCCGGCAGACGGGGACCAGGGTGTGGTCTTTGGCGAGCTTGAGAAATTCCTTGCGGCTGGGCTGGACTTGCGCGGGAGCGGGCTTCACATGGTCAAGTGTAAAGGAGCAGTGGACAGTGGGCAGTGGGCAGTGGTCAGTGATCAGTGGTCAGGCGAACAGAGGAAGGAGTGAAGCGGTGAATGGGTGAAAGAGTGAAGAAGTGAAGAGGTGACGGGCGGCGGTTCGCAGGTCTGATGCGGCAATCGTCACGGTACCGGGGGTTCCCAGGCGGGTTCCTGGTTGCTTGACGTTTCTGATTGGGCAGGCCTAGACTCGTTGGGGTTTGGGCTCATCTGGGGTTGAAGCGGAGCCCAAGGGTACGGTTGATTGCGGGCATATGATGACAACCGAAAGAACCATTCCGCTTGAGGCGGACAAAGCCCTGCTGCGTCTAAGGGATGCAGGCAGGAGGTAAACCCGGGCCCGGCGTCAGGAATGGGCCTGGAATTGGAGACACGTATGGCGGTTTTAACCCCAACAGTAACCCTAGATCAGGAGATCAATCCCTGGGAGGCGCAAAGCGCCCGGTTCGACTATGCGGCACGCAAGTTAAATCTGGACGAAGGTCTTTGGAAGGTCCTCAGCTCCCCGTCGCGCGAAGTGATTGTGCATTTCCCCGTCACGATGGATGACGGGCGCATCGAGATGTTTACCGGGTTTCGCGTACAGCACTCGCAGGCGCGCGGTCCCGCCAAGGGCGGCATCCGCTACGCGCCGGAGGTGACGCTGGACGAGGTGCGCGCACTGGCCAGCTGGATGACGTGGAAGTGCGCGGTGGTGAATATTCCGTTTGGCGGTGCCAAGGGCGGCGTGATCTGCGACCCCAAGAAGATGAGCCAGGGCGAACTGGAGCGCATGACGCGCCGGTATACCTCGGAGATTATCGAGTTCATCGGGCCGGAGAAGGATGTGCCGGCGCCCGACATGAACACCAATGAGCAGACGATGGCGTGGATCATGGATACCTACTCCATGCACATGCGCCAGACGGTGACGAGCGTGGTGACGGGCAAGCCGCTGACGCTGGGCGGATCGCGCGGGCGGACTGAGGCGACAGGGCGCGGGGTGCTGGTGGCGTGCGATGAGAGCCTGCGGTACCTGAAGATGCCGATCGACGGCTGCCGCGTGATCATCCAGGGCTTTGGCAACGTGGGATCGAATGCAGCGCGCCTGATGATGGAGCATGGGTACAAGATCATCGGCATTGCGGAGAAGGATGGCGGGCTGTTCAATCCCAACGGCATCGACATTCATCAGCTGCTGGAATTCAAGTATCGCAATAGCACGCTGCTGGGCTTCCGCGGCGCGGAGGCGATGCCGAGCGAAGAGCTGATCGTCTCGGACTGCGAGATCCTGATTCCCGCCGCAATGGAGAACGTGATCACCAGCCGCAACGCAGAGAAGATCAAGGCGAAGATCATGGTGGAGGGAGCGAACGGCCCGACGACCGCGGTGGCCGACGATATTCTGGCCGACAAGCGGGTGTTTGTGGTGCCGGACATCCTGGCGAATGCGGGCGGCGTGACGGCCAGCTACTTCGAGTGGGTGCAGGACCGGCAGGGCTACTTCTGGAAGGAGGCCATCGTCAACGAGCAGTTGGAGCAGATTTTGCGCGACAGCTTCGATGACGTGGTGCGCTACGCCGAGGCGCACAACGTGAACAACCGCATCGCGGCGTACATGCTGGCGATCGATCGCGTGGCATTCACGATCAAGCAGCGCGGGCTGTACGCGTAGCGGCTTCTGAAGGAACGCAGAAGAAAGCGGAAGGGTCTGGCCCCTTCCGCTTTTTGTTTGTCACGAAGCAGATTTGTGGACGGAAGTGCGTCAGATGGGCGCGCAGTCGCAGATGAGGAGCGTCAGGTCATCCTCCTGGGAGCGCATGCGCCGCTTCACGGCATCGATGATGCTGTCCGCGGCCTGGGCGGGCGCAAGATCGCGTGATTGGACCAGCGCCTCCTGCAGCGATTGTTCGCCGAACAGTTCGCCGGCCTGGTTGCGGGATTCGACCAGGCCATCGGTATAGAGCAGAAGACGATCGCCGGGCTCAAGCGCGACGGTGCGCTGGGAATATGCTACGTCTTCCACTGCCGCGAGGAGCAGGCCATTTTCGGCGACCTCAAGGACTTGTCCGCGACGCAGAAGCAGCATGGCAGGATGACCGGCCGCGGCATAGCGGAGTTCCCTGCTGCCGGCGTCGAGGTAGACGCAGGCCGCAGTGACGTATTGCCCTTGCGTGTTGCCGCACAGGGCGCGATTCATGCCCGTGAGGAGACGCCCTGGATGAGCCGCTTCGGCGCGCTGCGCAATGGCTGCCATCTTGACCATAGAGGCGATCAGCGCGGCGGGAACGCCGTGACCGGAGACATCGGCGATCAGGATGCAGGCGTGGCTGCGCCCGGTAACGAGGAAGTCGTAGAAGTCTCCAGCGACGGAGTTCATGGGGACGTAGCGGGCGGCGACGCGGAAGGCGGGCGACTCGGGGAACTCGCCGGGCAGAAGCGATTGCTGAATGGTGCGGGCCAATGCCAGTTCGCGCTGGATTTCGCCAAGTTCCTCATCGCGCTTGAGCGTGCGCCGGGCGGCGACGTAGCCAAGAGCGGCGAGCAGGATGGCAAACCCGTAAGGCTCGAGCTTGTAGCGGCCCCAGACGTTGTCGTAGATGGCGAGAATACCGAAGACAAACAAGCCAACGCGCAAGATGGCGAAGTCGCGGTCGACGCGGCGGCGCATGAGCATGATAAACATCAGCAGGATGAGCAGGATCACTGCAAGGTTGTTGGCGTCGAAGAAGATCTCGCGCACGCCAATTGCGGCGGTCGCCAAAACAAGTGCACTGAAGACACAAGTCAGGCCGATGGTGATGCTGCGGCCCACCCGCCCGAGGAAGCCGGCGCTGTGAAAGAACCAGAGGGCGGGGATCGGAACGAGGAAGTTGACAATGGCCGTGAGGCGATCGAAGAAGGCGCTGGGCGGAACGGTGAGGCGCAACAGGCCGGCGTTGAGCCAAAGCCGCTGCCCGTAGAGATGGGCGAAGATGGCAAGCCAGACCAGCAACGGGTCGAAGCGCCTGCGAACGGCGCAGAACGCGATGGACATGACACCGATGGTGGTGAAAGCCGCTCCCAGGAAGAGATAGGGCTCGTCATGGTGGAAGACGCGCAACACCTCGTTCGCGGTGAGCTGGGAATCGGCAAGGAGCATCGCTTCTGCATCGTAACAAAGCGGGGTTGGCGGGGTTAGCCCTGAGAGCACCGAGCGGAGCTGACGAGGTGGACCGAGTTGGGAAAGCTGTGCGCGCGTTGGTCAAAAAAAAAGCGGACGGCTTCCTCTCGGAAGCCGCCCGATGATGGACGAACGTGATCTGCGAGTCCTAGAAGGTGATCTTCAAGGCGAGTTGCGTGTTGAAGGGCTCGCCGGCGCCGATGCCCGGGGCGCCATTGAAGTCGCCGATGGTGTCGTAGAGCTGCAGGGTGCTGATGGTGGCCTGGTTGGGGTTGTAGCCACCGCTTGCGCCGCCCAGCGGGGGAGCAAAGTTGGTGCGGTTGAACAGGTTGTAGAACTCGACGCGGAACTGCGTGTTGATACGTTCGCCGATCTTGGTGTTCTTGAAGACGGAGAAGTCCACGTCGCCGTAGCCCGGGGCTACATACGCGTTGCGGTGGGTTGTGCCCCAGGAGCCAGGAGCCGGATCGACGAAGGCGTCGGGGTTGAGCCAGTTGGCGCCGGCCTTCTGCTGCTTGAAGCCGGCGTAGGGGTTGGCGATGACCTGGTTGGCTCGCTGGTTGTTCTCGCCGGTGTTGTCGGTCTGGTCATCGGTGAGAACGGTAAAGGGCAAGCCGGAGTGGAAGGCGAGGACGCTGTTCAACTGCCATCCGCCGGTGATGGCCTTGTGGCTCTCGAGTCCGGGAACCTCGTAGGTGATTTCGCCCACCAGGTTGTTGCGGGTGTCGAAGTCACCCTGTCCGTAGTCTCCCTTGAAGTTCATGCTGTCCTGCGGCAGGGCGCCGCGGTAGGCGGTCACGTCATCGAAGGCATGCGACCAGGTGTAGGCAAACTGCGTGGAAAGGTGGTGGTAATTGGAGGCGCGCAGCGTGGCCTGCAGCGAGTTGTAGTTGGAGTTGCCGATGCTCTGGATCTCGTTGATGTTGCCGTACTGCGGGAAGGTGGCGAAGTAGGGGCGCAGCGCCTGCGCGTCCACCGTGCCGTCGTTCGGCTGGGTCTGGTTGAGATCGATGATGGAAAGCAGGTGATGGCCCGAGCTGCCCACGTATCCGAGCTGCGCGAACACATTTGAACCAAACGACTGCTCAAGCTGCAGGTTGTAATTGATGTTGTTGGAAGGCTGGAAGTTCTTCTGGACGGAGAAGACGCCGCAGGGATTGCTGGGGCTGCAGGTTGGCG
Source organism: Acidobacteria bacterium AB60 (assembly GCA_008682415.1). GTDB lineage: Bacteria > Acidobacteriota > Terriglobia > Terriglobales > Acidobacteriaceae > Telmatobacter. The sequence goes on from VANK01000006.1 coordinate 187,404, forward strand.
CGGTCGCCGAGCCGAAGGGATCGACGCCGGGTTGCCACTGGTAGCCGCTGGCCGAGATGGAGAAGACGGGGCTGGCGCCCGCGGGATTTCCTTCAAGGCCATTGGGAGCATTGTTGCCGGGGCGGTTGTCGAGGAAGGGATTGATGTTCGGGGTGTCGTAATAGATGCCGGCGCCGGCGCGCACCACCATGTGCGGCGTGGCCCGATAGGAGAGGCCGACACGGGGGCTGAAGTCGGTGTAGGTGGGATCGTAGACCGACGAGATTTTGTCGCCCTGGAAGACGATGCCGCCGAGCGAAGGACGAAATACGGAGAGGTCCTTCTTGTCATCGTGCAGCGGCCCTTCGTAATCCCAGCGCACTCCATAGTTCACGTTGAGCTTGGAGGTGACCTGGTAGGAGTCCTGCGCGAAAAAGTCGAAGGTGTGGACGAAGACGAGGCGTTCCGGATTGCCCAGGGTGATGGAGGAGGTGTACACATCGCCGGCGAGATAGTCTGCGAGCGCGGAGATGCGGGCGGTGACGCTGGAGTCGGTGATGCCGCTCGCCAGAGGCGATTTGCTGAGATCCCAATTGCCCTGCGCGCCGTTGAACTTGAAGTCGCCCTGTGCCTTGCGATGATAGAACTCGTTGAGCGAGACGCGGCGGAACTCGCCGCCGAAGCGCGCCTGGTGCTTGCCTTTCACCCAGGAGAGGTTGTCTGAGATCTGCCCGGTGATGTCGTTGCGTCCCTCAGGCGGCGTGCGCCCTGTGGAATCGAACCCGGAGATTTGCAGCTCCGGAGCGTCGGTGTACTTGGAGCCGTCCGCGAGTCCGACACCCGCCACGTTGTAGCCGATCTTGTTGTCATTAAAGACTTGGTTGAAGTAGTTGACCCCGGACACGATCTGGTTGGTGAGGGTGGGCGCAAAGGTGTGGTTGTAGGTGAGCTGCCAGTTCTGCACGTGAATGGGAGCGACCTCATAGTAAGGCAGAAGCGCTGATCCAACGGGCGCGACCTGATTGCCCTGGCCGCCGAAGAAGTGTGCGGAGAGAGAGTTGGTGCTGTTGATGGTGTAGTCGACCTTGCCCACACCGTTGTAGCTGTAACCAAACTCCGGATCCGGACTGACGTAGTTGCCCACGACAGGCCCGTTCGCTTCGGAGGCAGGCGCGGTCAGGGCGTAGGACGGCCAGAGCAGGTTGAGCAATCCGCTGGAGATCGGGCTGACGGACTGACCGTTGGAGGTCACGACGTCAGTGGCGTATTTCTGCCAGGCTGTGGTTGGCTCGGTGGCCTGCTCCGGCACGCCGATGACGAATCGCTGCTGCTCATAGTTGACGAAGTAGAAGAGCTTGTCGCGGATGATGGGGCCGCCGACGGATCCACCGGCGTTGTAATCGCGCACCTTCTGCTTGTTCGGCGTGAACGGGCTTTTCTTCCCGAAGAATTCATTGCGGTTGAAGTAATAGGCCGATCCGTGCAGCTGGTTGGTGCCGCCCTTCAGGCCAAGCGTGGCCGTCCCGCCGGGGTTTCGGCCGGCATCTGCGGAGGCATTGGTCTGCACGGAAAATTGCTCGACCGAATCGATGGGCAGGATGATGCCGGCGATGCCGGAGACGCCGCCCTGGTTGACTGCGGGGATGTTATGCCAGATGTCGTTATTATCCACGCCATCGATCTGCCAGTTGATCTGGTTGGCGCGGGTTCCGTTCAGCGATCCGTATCCACCGGCGCCGGAGTTGGAGAAGCCGGGCGTGAGCGTTGCGAGTTGGGTGAAGTCGCGGCCATTGAGCGGGGCGTTGTCGACGGCCTGCGCGTCGATGATGGTGGTCTGCGTGGTGGTGGTGGTGTCGAGGGTGAAGGCGTCGGCATTGACCTCGACGGTTTCCGCGGAAGTGCTGATGGCCAGCTTGACGGCCTGGGTAAAGATCTCGCCGGCAGAGACGGTCACGCCGAGGATCTTCTCGGTCTTGAAGCCGGCCGCGGAGACCACGATGTTGTATTTGCCCAGATTCAGCTCAGGAAAGGAGAACTCGCCCGCAGAGGTCGAGGTGGTTTTGAGGCTCACGTTGGTCGCGATGTTGGTGATCTCGACGATGGCTCCGGGGACTACTGCCCCGGATTGATCGGTCACCGTGCCGTTGATGCCGCCGCGGAACGTATGCTGCGACCACAGCAGTGAGGACGTTACGAGTGACAGCAGCAGAGCTGCGAATACACGTCGGGTAATGCGGTCAAGCATTGCGCTTATCCTCCAGGAATGGGTTTCAAATTGTCTGGTTGTGCGCCCTGATGTGCGTTGATCAGGTGCTTTTCTGCGCAGAAAAAAGGGGGCGCAGACCTAACAGTTTCCTAGGTATTGACAAGGCCGGGGAGTGTGGATGTGAGAGTCCATTCTTAACGTTAGGAAGAGCTGCATAAGGAAGCCATGAAGAATGTCAACATTGCTTGAACGAAGCGGCGCCAGGACGACATGAGACGGATTCGGCGCCCGGCAGATGCCGACTCGGGATTTTGGGGTTGGTCTTGCGGGCGGAGCGTGCCTCCAGGGGGCGGGTAGCTGCGCTGCGCGGGAAAGGCGGATATAGTTGTAGTGAGTGGTTTGCTGGTCGTTCCGCCAGGTCAGATGAATCTGCCCAACTCCATCACGATGAGCCGGATCGTCATGATCCCTCTCCTGTTGTGGATCCTCTCGGTTCACTTCCCATATCAAGCCAACGGGGAACAGGAGATCCTGGCATCGATTCTCTTCATCCTGGCTTCCATCACCGACGGGGTCGACGGCTACCTGGCGCGCAAGCGCGGGCAGATCACCACGATGGGGATGCTGCTGGACCCGCTGGCCGACAAGATTATGGTCACGGCGGCGCTGGTGCAGCTTGTCGCCTACAATCCCCAGGTCGTCAAAGTTTGGATTGCGGTAGTCATCGTGGGGCGGGAATTTCTGATCTCGGGTTTGCGCTCCATCGCCGCGTCCGAAGGCTTCACCATCCAGGCCAGCGATCTCGGCAAGCTCAAGACGGTCGCGCAGATTGTGTCGGTGGTCTCCGCCATCCTGGCGCATCACTGGGACCGGTGGGAGTTCGGCTGGCTGGTGATTCCGGTGCGGTGGATTGCGATCGGCGCCATCTACTTTACGGTGATCGTCTCCACCATCTCGGCCATCGACTACTTTGTCGGCTTCTGGAAACAGATCGATCGCGCCTCGAAGGATCGGCGCAGTTCCTTCGTGCTCAGCCGGCGCAAAGGCACGGGAACGCAGGGCGCGAGCTGAACCCGACCGCCTGCCACAGTTAGCTACCCCGCAGCGCGGGGTAACGAGCGTAGATCCGCTGCTGATCGTCGCTGGGCAGGCTCTTGAGCGGAACAGGGCGGTCCTGGGGACGCGTGCCCTTCTGGTTGAGGACGTTCATCAGACTCCACTCCCGCTGCAAGCCCTGCGGCTCAGCCGCCTTCAGATCGTAGCGGGTGAAATCGATGACCGTGAACGGCTCGTTCTTCGTCCAGTCCCGGAGAAGCGCCAGGCGGAACTCGCGGTTCATGAACCACTTGATCTCGAGGTTCTTCTCTGATCCCGGCGCGCCGGTGCCACGCTCCTCGAACCTGTAGTCGAGGCGGCTGTTATCGGGATTATGACGGCGCCATTCTTCGCCAAAGGCGCCTTCGGTGATCACCTTCGTGTCCGGCCAGCGCTCGCGAATCGCCTGCAGCCACGCGGTCAGGTCCTCGTCATGCCCTACGGAGAGCTCCCAGATGGCAGTGACGAACCCAAAGCCGTTGAGTTCCCGCCCCCGATCAAAATGGATTGCAGTGGTCTCGAGCATCTCCATGCGGCCGACCGTGATTCCCAGGTTCCCGACCGCTTCGATCGGGCCCACGCCCAGGCGGCTGTTGAAGCCTCCTTCGAAGCCATTGCGGCGCGCCGGGAGGAAGTCGCACGTCCAGCCGTCGAGGCAGACGCAGTCGACGAAATCAGCCGGCCCCTGCGCCGGTTTCAAATAGTGTTCGCGGCTGGGGTAGTAGGGGTAGCAGATACCGCCGTCGCCATCGCCGTTGTCGATCCCGTGCTGGCTCCAGATTTGACCCTGGCATACATGGACGCCCTCATCGGCCGCAAGAAGGCGCTGGTTCTCGGCGTCCATGTAGCCGGCTACGAGCGACTGCGGACGGTAGTTGCCACCCACCATCGTGGTGACCATCCCGAGAGCATCGTGGATGGTCTTGCGGATGTCGTCGCGGGAGTTGTACATCGGGGCGAAGTAGCCGCCGGGAATAAAGGTGATCTCGTCGCCGTAGCGGTCGTGGTAGGAGGCGAGCAGGCGGCGAGCCTCCTGGTATTCCTTCCGCTGATCGTGGAGGGCAAGCCAGCTGATGCCCCAGGTCATGCGGCCATCAGGACAGCCGCGGGCGAAGGCTTCGCGCCGGGAGCGGACGCGGGCGGGGCTGTTGTCGGCGGATTCGTCTTCGCCGATGGAGCGGGTCGGCGTGACTTCGATCTGATTCACACGCAATAGAGAGACGTGGGTCAGGTAGCGGCCCGTGAGGGAGCCGGCGGAAGAGATGGCCTTGAGCGCATGCGCGTTGATTCCCGTGGTTGCTGCGGTGAGACCGGCTGTCTCCAGGAAGCGCCGCCTGGTCCAGAGTTTGCCCATAAGCCCAATCCCCTCGGTTCGATTGCTGGTCAACAGCGTAGCCATCATAAAGGCCGCCGGCAGGCTCACCGGGCAACGAAAAGCCCCGGATTACTCCGGGGCCTCTTGTGTGCGGATTGACGGTCAGAACTCAGGCCATCACGTGAGCGGCTGGCTCGGGAACGCGGACAACCTGCGCGGCCGGGGCCGCGGCAGGAACTGTGGAGGTGGTCGCGTTGCCGCGGGTCAGGCGGTGGACGAAGTGATACGGCGGCCAGGGACCGGAGACCTGCATCTGGCAATCGCGCATCAAGGCGCTGGTGCTTGCGAACTTGTTCTGATACCGCTCGACGCATTTGCGATCGATCAGATGGGCGATATCCAGCACCATCTTGCCGCTTTCCGTGAGCCGGCAGCTGACCTCCTCATCAAGAGGAGCAAACAGCCGGTGCATCTGGAAGCTCACGGCACGGGCCCGTGTCTGGCGCTCTCGCTGCCGCACGGCGTTTTCGCGAAGACTGGTGAGGTACTCGCGCCCTACTCCCTCGGCGGGAAGGTGCTTGCTGATCTCCTTGGCACAACAGTCATCCACGAAGATCTTCAGGTGCATCTCGGTCTTGCCGCGGAGTTTTTCAATATTGGTGAGGAACTGGCGCTGATTGGAACGGATGGATTTGCGGAGGGCTTCGTCGTCATTAAAGACCGTTCCGAAGCGGAAGGGAAGGACGGTGGAGTGTTGAAAACAGTCAGCGATGACGCGGGCGTGATCGATTCCGGACTTCTGATTGAGGTTTTCCGATGGATTGTGCTCGCTGACGATGACGGCGAGGTCGCTGGCGGGATAGAGGAAAACCTGATTTCCACTCACTCCAACGACGGTGTCCAAAGGAACTGGTTTGCGATGACGGGCCAACTCAGGAAAAGCTTGCTTTTCACCAATGCAGTAGGCATACCATGCCATGTTGAAACGCTCCCTCGGCGCCGGTAAGCGCCGCTCTCTGTGGAACTCTGCAAATGCGGGACAACTGCATACTGGCGTGCAGCCGGGTTTCAATCCGTGATATACCCGGTCGAACTGTTGGGAATACTAGACCGCAGAAAATACGACTGGCAAGAACCGCCATCACCCGATATGGGTACTGATGGCTTCCAGAGCCTACTTTGCTTTCGCGTCATCAAAGTATTTTCGATAGGGTCAAGTTCGTCTACTTTTTTACAGCTTGCTCCAACAACGACCTCGTCTCTGGATCGTCCAATAGCGCCACCGCCCCGACCGGCCGACTTCCGCACGACCGTGTTCGCCCTTTCTCCTGAAGCCATCCATATACTGGGGTCCATGCGGAAGCTCATTTTGCCTCTGGTGCTCGTTCTGGCGGTCTCCTCCCTGATGGTTCCTTTGCCCGCCGCGGCGTGGGGCAACGAGGGCCATCGCATGATTAACCGGCTTGCCGTCAGCGGCTTACCGACGGAGGTGCCGGCATTTCTGCGATCCGAGGCGGCCATCCAGGAGATCGAATACCTGGGGCCAGAGCCCGACCGCTGGCGCTCGCCCGCCGAACCCGAGCTGAACGCCGCCCAAGCCCCGAGCACTTCATCAACCTGGAACTGGCCGATCCCCTGGGTCCCCTCCCCCATCGGCGGCTGGACTTCGAGGGGAAGGCCTTTGCCGCAGGCCAGCGTCCGGAGAAGATCGGGCTGCAGCCCTGGGAAGCAACGGAGGTCTGGGAGCGGCTCAAGGCCGCGCTGCGCGAATACCGCCAACTCTTCGCCGCGCATCAGAACACGACTGCCGTGGAGCAGGCGGCGATCTTCTACGCGGGCTGGCTCGGGCACTACGTCGGAGATGCATCGCAGCCGCTGCATACCAGCGTGCAATACAACGGCTGGACCGGTCCCAACCCGAACGGCTACACCACGGCGCACACCATTCACTGGCAGTTTGAAGGGCCCTTCGTCGGCGCCAATCTGCACCTCGGCGATGTAGAACCGAAGATGTCCCCGCCGCACGCCATCGATGCGGACATGTTCGAGAGCTACATAGGCTACCTGCGGCACACAGCCACTTATGTCGAAAAGGTGTACCAGTTGGAAAAGGCCGGAGGCTTCACCGGAGCCGGTTCGCCGGAGTCGCGCAGCTTCACGGCAGAACGCCTTGCCGCCGGAGCCAGCATGCTGCGAGACATGATCTTCTCGGCCTGGGTGCAGAGCGCCCTGCCGGTGCCGGAGCGTGGTTCCGGCCTGTAGTTTTTTCTCCTTGACAGCTTAGGAAAGCGGCGCTACTCTCCTTATCAACTTAGGAGTACGCATGCCTGACCAGGCCCAACTGCTTCCCGGCACCCTCGACCTGCTGATCCTCAAGGCGGTGTCGCTCGGCCCTCTCCACGGATATGGTGTGCTGCTGCGCATCGCGCAGATCACCGGGCAGGCGCTACTGATTGAACAGGGCGCTCTGTATCCCGCGCTGTTCCGGCTCGTCCGCCAGGGGCTTCTGAAGGCCGAGTGGGGCACGTCTGAGAACAATCGCCGCGCCAAGTTCTACGAACTCACGGCTGCCGGCCGCAAGCGTTTCTCCGAAGAGACGGAGAGCTGGAATCGCCTGTCCACGGCGATGACTGCCGCGCTGGCCGCGCAGGTGGAGGAGGTATGAGAATGCCTGGCGGTCTTGGATCTCTATTCTCGCGTTTGTTCCGCCGCTCGGCGGTCGTGGACGACATGGCGGAAGAGCTTCGCTCCCATATCGAGCACCGCGCCGACGATCTGCAGCGCTCCGGGCTGGATCGCCCCACGGCTGAGCGGCGGGCGCGCCTCGAATTCGGCGCGCGCGAAAAATATGCCGAGGAGAGTCTCGAGGCGCTGGGCGGGAACTTCGTCGATACGCTCCTGCGCGACGTGCGGCTGGCAGTGCGGGTGCTGAAGAAGTCTCCCGGATTTCTGATTGCCGCCGTGTTCACCCTCGCGCTTGGCATCGGCGCCAACGCGGTGGTCTTCGGAATCATGGACGGCATCGTACTGCGGCCCCTGAATGTCCCCGACGCAAAGAATCTGTGGGGCACGGTCTACGGCGACGATGCGGGCTTCCAGTCCTATCCCAATTACGTCGACCTGCGCGACCGCAATCACAGCTTCGAAGACCTGGCGGCCTTCAACTTCGTCTTCGCCGGACTGGACACGGGTAAGGATCCAGCCATGGCCACGGGGTTTGCGGTCACGGGCAACTACTTCGACGTGCTTCGACTGCAGCCGTTCCTTGGGCGGTTCTTCCATGCCAGCGACGAGCACGGCCCGAACAGCGCGCCCTTTGTTGTGCTGACCCACGCCTATTGGCGCACGCGCTTCCACCAGGATCCGGGCGTGGTGGGTCGCGTGGTGGCCATCAACAAGCACCCCTTTACCATCATCGGCGTGGCTCCTGCCGAGTTCCGGGGGACGCTGAAATTTCTTTCGCCCGAGTTCTTTGTCCCAATCGTGAACCAGGACCAGCTTGGCGCGTGGGGCACCCTGACCGACCGCGGGACCACGCACTCCATCTTTGAAGCGTTCGGCCATCTCAAGCACGGGGTCACCACCGCTCAGGCCACGAACGATGTCAACGCGATCGGAGATTATCTGGCGAGGACATATCCCAAGGAAGCAACGCGTAGAAACTACCGACTGGCGCGCTGCGGGCTGAGCGCCTTCGGAACCGCAGTTTACGCTTTCGTGGCGGCGCTCATGGTGCTGGCGGGACTGATTCTGCTGGCGGCGTGCGCCAACCTGGGCGGCCTGTTTGCCGCGCATGCGGCAGATCGCTCGCGTGAGGTAGCAATGCGCCTGGCGCTGGGATCGAGCCGCGAGCGCATTGTGCGGCAACTGCTCACGGAGGCTCTGCTGATCTCCCTGTGTGGGGGCGCTCTTGGGGTGATGGGCAGTATGGCGCTGTTGCGACGACTCGACACCTGGTCGCCATTCCCGGGCACACCCATCCACATCCCGGTCAACACCGATGCCACCATCTACGGCATCGCTCTGGTTCTCGCCATCGTAAGTGGCCTGCTCTTCGGCATCGTGCCGGTGCGGCAGATTCTGCGCGCCAATCCCTACGAGGTGGTGAAAGCGGGGCCCGGTGCGCGGCTCGGGCGGCGCGTTACGGTGCGCGACGTTCTGCTGGTGGTGCAGATCGCCCTCTGCGCCGTGCTGGTCACCTCGTCGATGGTGGCGCTGCGCGGCCTGGAGCGCTCGCTGCACAGTGACTACGGATTCGATCCGCGCAATACCATGCTGCTCGGCGCCGATCTGAACACCGCCGCCTACCGCAGCAATGAGATCCTCCCCACGCAGAAGCGACTGATGGAGGCGATGGAGTCCATTCCCGGCGTAGAACGGGTGGGCCTGGTGAACAACTATCCTCCGCTCGTCTATGCCTCGGCGAGCCGCGAGAATGTATATAAGGACGAGACCCGCGACTACACCCAATCGAGCGTCGCCATCATGCCGTTCCGCTATGACGTCTCTCCGGGCTACTTCGATGCGGCCAGCACGGCGCTGCTGGCGGGGCGCGACTTCGCCTGGAGCGACACCGGAAACATGCCTCCCGTGGCCATCGTCAACCGGTCGTTTGCGCAGACCATCTTCGGTTCGGTGTCCAATGCGATCGGGCATTTTGTGCGGATGAAAGATGGGCATCGCGTTCAGGTCGTCGGTGTGGTCAGCGACGGAAAGTATCTGGCGCTCAACGAGGATCATCAGCCCGCGCTGTTCCTGCCATCGCTTCAGTCCCCCATGGCATCGGCTTACGTCGTGGTGCGCTCGCACCGCGATCCGGTGGAACTCGCATCGGCCATGCGCGACAAACTCCGCAAGGTGGACCCCGGGCTGCCTGGCGACATTCAATCGTGGAACTCGCTGCTGCAGGTGGCGTTGTTCCCCTCGCAGATGGCCACGGCTTCCCTGGGCATTCTCGGGATCATGGGTGCCATCCTCTCGATCACCGGCATCTTTGGCATGGCCGCCTACTCGGTGAGCAAGCGCATGCGGGAGATCGGCATCCGCATGGCGCTGGGCGCCAAGCGAACGGAAGTGCTGAAGACGGCGCTGGGGCGCGCGGTGCGTCTGCTCTCGCTGGGCTCGGCTGCCGGACTGGTGCTCGGCATCCTGGCCAGCCGCATGTTGGCCTACATCGTGTACCAGGCCAGTTCGCGCGATCCCCTGGTGCTGGGCGCCGTGGTGCTCTCGATGACTCTGCTCGGCCTGCTGGCCACGTGGATTCCCGCCCAGCGCGCGCTGGCCATCAATCCTCTGATCCTGCTGCGCGAAGAATAGGACCACAGTACACAGTTCGTTCTCCCCGGGAGGCATGATGAATCTCCTCGAATCGCTTTGCTCTCGCATCGCCGCTCTCCTCCAACGGTCACAGATGAATGCGGATCTGGAGGACGAATTGCGCAGCCACCTTGAGCATCGAGCCGACGACCTGGAGCGATCGGGCCTCGACCGAGCCACCGCTGAACGTCGCGCACGTGTCGAGTTCGGCGGCCGCGAGAAGTACAAGGAAGCGATCCACAGAGAGCTCGGCGGCAGCAGCTTTACAACTCTAATGCGCGACCTGCGCTTTGCCGTGCGGGTGCTGCGCAAGTCCCCGGGATTCGCCGTGACGGCAGTGCTCACCCTGGCGCTGGCCATCGGGGCGAACTCGGTAGTCTTCGGCGTATTGAATGCTCTGATCCTGCGCCCGCTCGACGTTCCAAACGCTGACACCCTATACATGCTGCAGCATGGAGATGAGGCAAGCTCGTACCAGTCGTATCCGGATTATCTCGATCTGCGGAATCGGAACCATAGCATAGAAGACCTGGTGGCTTGGGGCGCCGACGTTGCGAGCCTCGATTCCGGCGGCGATCCTTCGCTCATCTGGATGGAGTCGACCACGGGAAACTACTTCGATGCATTGAAACTGAAGCCCTACCTCGGACGTTACTTTCACGCATCCGATGAGCACGGCATGAACAGCGCGCCGTACGTGGTGCTGACGTATTCGTACTGGCAGGATCACTTTCAGGGCGATCGCCGCGTGGTAGGCCGTGTAGTCCGGCTGAACAAACATCCGTTTACCGTGATCGGCGTCGCGCAACCCGGATTCAGTGGCACGCTGATGTTTTTCAACGTCGCCATGTTCGTTCCCATCGTGAATCATGCGCAGTTCGGCAGCGGCGACGACCTGATCAAACGAGACAACCGCTGGATCTTCATGCTGATGGGTCATCTGAAGCAGGGCGTCACCCGGGCACAGGCCATCGGGGACCTGAACGCGGTGGGTGCCGATATTCAGCGCATGTACCCGCGCGACAACGGCAAGCTCACCTTCACGCTCACGCGACCCAACCTGTACGGCGACTATCTGGGCCGCCCGGTGACGGCCTTTATGGCGGCGTTGATGATGCTGAGCAGCTTAATCCTGCTCGCGGCGTGCGCCAACCTGGGGAGCTTATTCGCCGCGCGCGCGGCCGACCGCTCCCGCGAATTGGCGCTGCGGCTGGCGCTGGGCTCGAGCCGCCTGCGCATTCTCCGCGGGCTCTTCACCGAGGCTATCCTGATTTCGCTAGCGGGCGGCAGCCTCGGGCTTGCCGCGAGCATCGGACTGCTGCGCGGTCTGAGCGCATGGCGTCCCTTTACGCGATGGCCCATTCACATGCCCCTCACGCCGGACGCGAAGGTCTACGTACTAGCCGTGCTGTTGGCCATAGTCAGCGGACTGCTCTTCGGCGCGGTCCCGGTAAAGCAGGTGCTGCGTACCAATCCCTATGGAGTGGTCAAGTCGGGTTCGACGACCAGGCCGACCCGCCGGTTAGGCGTGCGCGAGGTGCTGCTAGTGGTGCAGATCGCCATCTGCGCCGTGCTCGTGACTTCTTCGCTGGTTGCCGTGCGCGGGCTGGCGCGATCGCTCCACAGCGACTTCGGATTCGATGTACAAAACTCCGTGCTAGTGAAAACAGACCTTTCTATGATCGGCTACACGCCGGAGCGCGCCGCGCAGATGGAGAAGCGCATGATGGATGGAATCGCCTCCATTCCAGGCGTGGAGTCAGCCGGCCTGATCGATCACCTTCCTCTGGGTGGGGATGATGGCGAGGACACCCTGGTATTCGCTGACACCACTACCGATCTGCGGACGCCCAACGCAGCCGATCATCCCGACAGGTTTCACATCTCACCGGAGTACCTTCACGCCGCAAATACAACTTTGGTCGCCGGAAGGGGTTTTACCGGGCACGATGACCAGAGCGTGCCGCTCGTCGCGATCGTGAACCGGCACTTCGCCATCAAGCTGTTTGGCTCGGTACCCAACGCGCTCGGCCGCTACTTCAAATTCCCGGACGGGAAGCGGCTCGAAGTCACCGGCGTTGTAGAGGACGGGAAGTACGACAACATCACCGAAGATCCCAAGTCCGCAATTTTTGTTCCGCTCCTGCAATTTCCGTCGAGTTCCACCAACATCGTAGTGCATTCGAAACGCGATCCCGAGGAGTTGTCTGAAGCGATCCGCAACCTGCTTCGCCGCATGGACAGCGAGTTGCCCGTGTACATTGCCACGCGTTACAAAGATCTGGATACCATGCTGTTTCCGCCGCGTATGGCCACGCTCTCCCTGGGCGTATTGGGCATGATGGGCGCCATTCTCTCCATCACCGGAATCTTCGGTATGGCGGCCTACTCGGTGTCAAAGCGCATGAAGGAGCTGGGCATCCGCATGGCTTTGGGCGCGCAACGCGGCGAAGTGCTGCGAGCCGCTCTCGGTCGCGCCGTGAGACTGCTTGCCCTTGGCTCCGCGACCGGCCTGTTTCTGGGACTGCTCGCCAGCCGGGTGCTGGCCTCGATCGTGTACCAGGCCACGCCGCGCGATCCGCTGGTGCTGGCCGGCGTGGTGCTGGCCATGGCCTTGTTGGGGCTCTTCGCCACCTGGATTCCGGCCCAGCGCGCGCTGACCATCAATCCTCTGATCCTGCTGCGCGAAGAATAGACCCGAAAGGGGAATGGTCAGTCTGCCGTGGGCACCGTCGCCAGCGCGGGGACGCGCCGGAAGACCTTGGTGAGCGCCAAGGTCAGCAGGAGCACCACCGGAATGGCCAGCAACAACCACGCCACCAGGGCCTGCAGCGCGAACAATCCAAGCTGCCCCAGAAAGCTCGCCGAGGAATGCAGCATCATCCGCGCCGGCGAGTGGATCAGCGCGGAGGCGAGAGTCGTCAGGTTCAGCGCCGGTTGCCACCCCGCGGGAGTCAGCTTGCCGCCCAACCGCGCAAACGGGATGATCAGCGCAACCTGGAACGGCATAGCCGCGTAATTGGCCGCCTGGATGGCAGGCTGGTTCAGACGCAGCACCAAAGCCAGCACCACGCACAGGGCCGTGGGGACTCCCACGACCGGGATGCAGCCGAGCACAAAGCCAATCGAGACCGTGAACGCCAGCCGGCGCGGCGAGATCCCCTGCACCAGGCAGGCTCGAAGCCGGCCAACGGCCGCCGCACGGAGATCAGAAATGCGCATGACAACTCGATTGTGACCCGCGGCTGGCACCCGTTGCATCAAACTCCTGTCAAACTTGCGTGGGAATCAGAACCATCAGCATCAGAATCTGCCTCCCGATCGCTCGGGAAAACGCTAGCCATACCCGCGCTGACGCAGTTCCGTAAGAACCCGTTCCACCTTCCAATCCAGCGCGCCTGTGCCGTCGACGACAAGGTCCGCATTGCCGGCTGAGGGCCGCACCCACGTAAGGCTCGACGGCCGGACCGTAGCCTCGTACTGCGTCAGCACGGATTCCCGGGTCCGCCCGCGCTCCACTACGTCGCGCCGCACCCGGCGCTCGAAACAGACCTCGTCCGGGGTTTCGACGTAGACCTTCAGTTGGAACAGCGGCACAAGATCGGGATAGATCAAGGTAAAGAGCCCCTCCACCAGGAGATACGCGCGCGGGTGGATGGTCTCGGTGCGGCCCGCCACGCGCGTGTGCGTGGAGAAATCGTAGAGCGGGCGTTCGATCGCCTCGCCGCGTGCCAGCGAGGCCACATGGGCGATGAGCAGCGAGCTCTCAATCAGAGCCGGGTCGTCAAAGTTCTGCTGCGCGCGGTCCTGCGGAGGCATGTGAGAGAGATCGCGGTAATAGTGGTCCAGGGGAAAATGAATGCCATCGAGCGTGCGCGCAAGTTCGGCTGCAAGCGTGGTCTTTCCGGAACCGGAGCAGCCCGCAATTCCCAATACGACCGGCGGAAACGGCAAGCGGCCGGAGAGCAGTTCCTCCATCAAGCCTTGCCATCCACGTGCGCAGCAATGCGGGGGGCCAGACGCGTGAGCAGCGCGGCCAGGCGATGTTCCACCTTGCGGCCCGCCTCAAAGACCTCTTCATGGCTCAGCGGCGTGGCTCCCAGCCCGGCTGCGAGATTGGTCACGCAGGAGATTCCAAGCACCTCGATTCCCATATGCCTCGCCACAATGGTCTCCGGAACCGTCGACATGCCCACCAGCGTGGCCCCGATGGTGCGGAACACGCGGATCTCTGCCGGAGTCTCAAAGCTGGGGCCGGAGGTGGCCAGGTATACGCCCTCTTCGAGCGAAAAACCCTCTTCCTGCGCGGCCTGCCGCGCAATGACCCGCAGCGCCTGCGAATACGCCTCGGTCATATCGAAGAAGCGCAACCCAGCACCGGGAATGCACGCGAAACGCGGCTCGTTGGGTCCAGTCAGCGGATTCCAGCCCATGAAGTTGATGTGGTCCGCCAGCGCCACCAACTGCCCGATCGAGTAGCCCTGCTGAATACCCCCGGCGGCGTTGGTCAGCACCACCGCGCGAATGCCCAGCGCTCCCAGAACGCGCATCGGGAAGGTCACCTCTGCCGGCGAGTAGCCCTCATACGCATGCACGCGCCCCTGCATCACCATCACGGCCGTGCCGCCCAGGGTTCCGCAGATCATGCGGCCGGAGTGGCCTTCGACCGTGGACTGCGGGAAGTTCGGAATCTGCCCGTACGGAATGGCGACCGCATCCTGTACGGCGTCCGCCACCGCTCCCAGTCCAGAGCCCAAAACGATGCCAATCCGCGGCGCTCGTCCCGCGAGCGCCTGGCGCAGGTGCGCCGCGGCCTCCGAGACCTGATCGAAGTAAGTAGATCCCATTGAGACTACTTTACGGGATCGGCGCACGAAGTCCGCATTCCCGCCCACAGGTGGCGGCCGCTATTGGGCTGGCTGCGTTACGGGCTGCACCACCTCGGCCTCGCGCACCGGCTCCGCGCTCTTGCGCGGGTGCGGCGCCTTCACGCCGCAGGCGGTGGGCACATTGGTCATCTGCTTCGCAAACACGCGATAACTGAGGGTCCCGGGCCGCAGCGTCGCCCAATAACTCTTGGGCGTCAGCAGCGGCTCATCCAAATCGATGAGCTGATTCTTCAGGATGTTGATCCCGCACAGCAGATTGTTTCGCGGCTGCAGGATCGTCTTGTCAGGATCGTGCACCGGCAGATCCTTGTCCTTGTCCCAGTCAAAGTCGCAGCTGTAGCGATCCGAGTCTTCGTACGTAAGCTGCAGCAAGCCCTCCTGGCGCGTGATCCGATGCGTCACCTTGTCGATCACCGCCACCTCCGGCTCGGTATGGCGCACATCGCTGGTGGGCTTCAGCCCGGCCTCGGCCCCGGCAAGCGCCTGGAAGAAATACGCCCAGAACGAACGCTTGTCGGCTTCATTCATGCTTTCAAAACGAGGACAGAACGGGTGAACCGCGCGCGATACCCGCGGAGAGAGCAACTCCGCCGGAAGATTCTCCTCCACCATCACATCCCACTTGGGATCCCAGTTCTCGTCGTCGCCCAACTCATCTTTCTTCACCGCGATGGGCGTAGGCGGCCCGGGCTTGATCTCCGACGGAGGCACCGGACCGGGCGGCACCGGAACAGCAGGCTGCGTCTCCTCCTTGGAAACGCCTTTTGCCCCGGGTTGCGACAGTGGCTGACTGGGCGCCGAGAGGGCTGCCTGCGAAGCCGGCTTCTCTGCCGGTTCCTGCATGGCGCCCACAATCAGGACCAGGCTTAGTACCAACACGCTCGAGATGACTACTTTCTTTCGCACGAAACGTTCAGATGCCTCCCGCTTTCCGGAAAGTTGCGTTGCGGCATGGATTTCGAGGTACGATCACTGAAAATACAGGGCTTAGCAGAGCCTTGTGAGACCATCAAAAGAGCTGATGAAAAGGAAGGATTGCACCTGTCATGAGGCAGATTGTTGCAGTGATCTTCGGGCTTGGCCTGCTGTGCAATGCGCTGCTGTTTGTGCCGCAAGCGGTTGCCGTCTGGCGCAAGAAGACAGATGAAGGCATCTCCCTCGTGACCTTCGGCGGCTTCAGTGTGCTGCAGGCCATCGGTATCGTCCACGGCATCTACCAGCACGACCTCTCCCTGATTTTGGGAATGGCCGCCAGCCTTCTAAGCTGCGGAACCGTCACCGCCCTCACCCTGTTCTATCGCCAAAAGCGATTGCAGCGGCGGTAATCTCACTTCTTCTGATTCAGATTCTGCTCCACCTTGTACTTCCCCGGAGTCCCGGTAACGGCGATCGGTACCACGGCGCCTGCATTCTTCTTCCGGAAGAACGGCGCCAGCGGTTTTAGCAGGAATGCCTTGAATCCTGTGGCCGTGTGCGAGACATCGTTCTCCATCTTCAAATCCCCAGTCAGGTGCACCTCGCTGGTGTGGATCGCGAAGGTGCCATGCAAATCCGCTTCGGCGCCGGGCGTCTTGAACTGCAGCCCCTTCGTGGTCACCACCTCGTCGCGGATGGAGGCCGGTCCGGCAATCGAAGACAGCGCGTCTCCGTCCGGCGCGAAGGCCGGGGCCGGCCCCTGCGGCTCCGAAGGTCTTCGGCTCTGCGCCCGATGACTGAAATCTGTCAGGCTCTTCTCCGTCTTCGGATCCGTTGCCCGTTCCGCGGGAATATCGAAGGCTCCGTCCACCCTAAGTCGATGGAAGAATCCACCCTCCCCCGACGGCGCCAGGTAGGCGTGCGCGTGTAACGCCACCGGCCCCACAATGGGCACGTCGCGATGAATAAAAGGACGAAGCAGATCTTCCGCGCGGCCTGACTGCACCCGGATATCCAGGTTGGTGGCCTTTTGCGGCGATCCCTTGGTTTCGCCCACGGCATTGAGCATCGTTCGTCCCACCCGCAGGTCGATGGAGTGAAATACCGTATCGCCGTTCAGGCCATTCACGGTGCAGTGAATGGCGCCGGCCACCGCGGTGGGATGCCCGTCATCCACGGCAAAGTTCGGCGTCTTGCTGTTGGCCTCCGCTTCGATCGCACCCAGTTTGCCAAAGAACTTGCCGGAAGCCGACAGCGTCCCGTAGATGTTTCCCACATCATGCAGGTTCACGCGCACAAAGGTGAACCCGCCACTGACCAGCGTCTTCGCGAGCGCATGTTCCTGGAGCGGCCCAAAATGACCGTTGGCCCGGATATGGCCGGTGGGAATCGCGTTCTCCATATCCACCGCCCAGGTCATGGCCTTTCCCTTCTGAACGTCTTCCAGCAGAAGTTCGGCCACGCGCCACGAGTACCTCCCGCCGCCGGCGCGAAGCACATCCATAGTGGAGTTGTGAACCTCAAGCCTGCCCACGGGCGTATCAGGACCGGTGAAGTCCGCCGTGCTGCCCTCGGGAAAGTCTTCCTTGGCGGCACGGCTGCCCGGCGGAGGAAGCACCAGGTGAACCCCGGTCATATCCACCAGCCGGACAAAGCGCCGAAGGCGGATCATGTCCATCCAGCTTCCCTGCACAAAAAGCGTGTCCACCGTTCCAATGGGAGGTTGGTCGGGCGCCGATTTGCGCCGCAGCGTGATTCCCGTAGCCACGAACCCCGGATGCGGGAAATACGTGCGGTGGTAGCGCGTGATCGCGACCTGGCTTCCGAAGACGTCCTCGAGCAGCGGCTTCACTTCGCGGTAACGGTAGGGCCAGTGTTCGCCGGCAAAGTAGATTCCCACCATCACCGCGGCCAGCGCTGCGAATCCCACCGCGGCAAGCCAGGGGTGGCGAAACAAAGCCCGGCGCCGAATCATCCTCGTGGTCGGATTGGGGAGCCCTGTGATCGCCATGGCGTCTGTTCCAGCGAAGCTTCGAATCTGCCCTTTCGAGTCCTGTTTGGGGGAGAAATGTTGCTCCCGTCCTCAAACCGCCGCACCGCCATTCCCCCTGGGGCATGCCACTCGCACAACACTGCCGCCGGCGCTATCATGGCTCAGGAGAAAATACCGATGTCTAATTACGTTTTCTTCTGCCTCGACTGCAACCGTGAGTTCATGCAGCATCTGCTGATGTCTGAGTTTGAAAAAGGCGGCGTCGCATGCCCGCACTGCGGGGGATCTCGGGTCACGCAGCGCGTCGAGGCGTTCTCCGCCGTCACCTCGAAAAAAAGCTAAACTCTTGGATGCAGGTTGACGTCGCCGTGCCAGGGCCGCGGTCACTGGAGTTCCGTCCCAACGCGCCCGGCCAGGAGCAGGGGAATCGCATGTGCCGGAACATCAAACTACTGTTCAACTTTGACCCGCCGGTGACCGACGCGGAGATTCGCGCGGCATCGGTGCAGTTTGTCAGCAAGATCAGCGGGTTTCAAAAACCATCCAAGTCGAATGAAGCCGCATTTAACGCGGCCATCGAGGAGATCGCCGCCGCCTCGGCGCGCCTGCTCAGCTCGCTCGAGACCAACGCGCCCCATCGCAACCGCGAAGAAGAAGCGGCCAAGGCAAAAGCCCGTTCGGCGGCGCGGTTCGGGGACTGAGCCCCACTCCGCCGCCGGCTACCCCAGAAACATCCCCGCAATCGAAGCGCTGATCAGGTTGGCCATCGTCCCCGCCAGCATCGCGCGCACTCCCAGCCGCGCCAGGTCGTTGCGCCTCTCCGGAACCAGCGCGCCAATCCCGCCGATCTGCATCCCGATCGAGCCCAGGTTGGCAAACCCGCACAGCGCAAACGTGGCAATCGTGAACGAGCGCGGGCTCAGCGCCGCCTTCTGCGTTCCCAGCGCGATGTAGGCAATCACCTCGTTCAGCGCCATGCGCGTCCCCAGCAGGTTGCCGATAAGGCCGCAGTCGTGCCACGGCACGCCGATCAGCCAGGCCACCGGCGCAAAGACAAATCCCAGGATCTGGCCCAGCGATGGAGGAATCCAGGGAAGCCCCCCGTGCACCCAGGTCAGCAGCATATCCAGCAGCGCCACCAGCGCCAGGAAGCTGATCAGCATGATCGCGACATTCATCGCCAGCTTGCCGCCGTCGATGGTGCCGCGCGCAATCGCCCCAATCAGGTTCTCCTCCTGATGCATCTCGTCTTTGGGGATCACCACGCGGCCCTCCGTTGCCGGCACCTCCGTCTCCGGCACCAGCATCTTGGCCATCAGGATCGTGCCCGGCGACGTCATGATCACCGCCGCCAGCAGGTGCTTGGCCTCAATGCCCTGCGAGATGTACATGGCCATGATGCCTCCGGACACATGCGCCATGCCGCTGGTCATGATCGTCATCAGTTCGCTGCGCGTGGCGCGCGCCAGAAACGGGCGAATCGTCAGAGGCGCCTCCGTCTGCCCCATGAAGATGCTGGCCGCCACGTTCATGCTCTCCGCGCCGGAGATGCGCATGGTCTTCAGCATGATCCACGCCAGCGCGCGGATGATCAGTTGCATCACCCCGATGTGATAAAGCACCGCAAAAAATGCGGAGATGAAGATGATCGTCGGCAGCACCTGGAACGCGAAGATGGAGCCCGAAGCCGGCGCGATCGCCTTGCCGAATGCACCCGCATTGGGCAGCCCCAGTTCCCCAAACAGCACCCGCGTGCCTGCCACCGTTGCCGAGAGCAAGCGGTTGACCACGTCGCCTGCCCACGCCATGAACAGCTGCCCGAAGGTAAAGCGCAGCACGAAGAACGCGAAGATGACCTGCAGGCTCAAGCCCCACGCCACCGTGCGCCAGCGAATGCGGCGCCGATCGGTTGATCCCAGCCACGCCGCGGCCAGCACGGCGAGAATTCCCAGAATGCCCGTAAATCGATCCAAGCGCGGCTCCTTTAAAGACAGGGAATAGGGAACAGGGAACAGTAAAGACCATGACGCGGGAATAGCAGTGTCCTCGACGGTCTCTCCAAGTCAGCCTGGCCAAGGTCGAAGCCTGTTCCCTATTCCCTATTCCCTATTCCCTGTTTTCCTGTTCCCTGTTTTGTCCACCTTAACAGGATTTTCGAGAAATGCTCTCGCGCTTTCCCGATCGAAGACTCCGGCCACCAGGGGAACCGGTTGCGGAGCTTCGCGCGCAATGCGAATGGCCGCCTTCAACCGAGCCATCGCCTCCTCCATCTGCGGCCCCGAGGTCGCATAGAGCGTGGCCAGCGGCTCGCCCCGCATCACGCGGGCTCCGCGGCGCCCATGGAACATAATTCCGGCGTGCGGATCCACGGGCTCCCAACCCAGCGACTCCGCGGGCGTCGCCGACGAGTCCCTGGCCTCCCGTCCCGCGCCCGTGCGCTGCACCGCCCAGCCGATCGCCGTCGTATCCATCTCCGCGATGAAACCCGACTCCCACGCCGCCAGCACCTCCGTCACATCGGGCTTGTGGAAGGCGTCGAGATGATCGAAGACCGAAACATCTCCTCCCTGCGCATCCACCATCTTCACGAACACCGCCAGCGCAGAGCCGTCCGCGAGAGCCGCCTCCCCCATGCGCATTCCTGCCTCGGGCGAAGTAGCCTTCCCTGCCAGGTGAATCATCCAGCCAGCCAGGATCAGAGAAAGCTGCCGCAGATCCTCGCTGTGCTCGGGCCGTTCGCCGCGCAGCAGTTCCACGCACTCCGCAATCTCAATCCAGTTGCCGGCCGCGTGCCCCAGCGGTTGCCCCATGTCGGTAAGCAGTGCCACGGTGCGCGTGCCCGCAGCTTCCGCCGTCGCCACCATCAACGCAGCCAGGTTCTCCGCATCCTCGCGCCTCCGCAGGAATGCCCCGGATCCGGTCTTGACATCGAGCACCAGCGCGTCCAACCCCGCAGCGAGCTTCTTGCTCAGGATCGAAGCACAGATCAGCCCCACGTTCTCCACCGTCGCAGTTCGATCGCGCAGCGCATACAGCACACGGTCCGCGGGAACCAGCGACAGCGTCTGGCTCACAATCGAGGCTCCGCACCTCTGCAGAACCGAGGCAAATTCATCCAGGCTCAGCGCCGTGCGATACCCCGGAATCGATTCGAGCTTATCCAGCGTTCCACCGGTGTGGCCCAGGGCGCGCCCGCTGATCATCGGCACCGCCACGCCGCGCGCCGCCGCAATCGGCGCCACCAGGAAGCTGGTCTTGTCGCCCACGCCTCCCGTGGAGTGCTTGTCGACCGCCGGCCGACCCAGTCTCTGGGGACTGAACTTCTCGCCGGAATCGCGCATCGCCACCGTCAGGGCCCGCGTCTCGTCCACGGTCAGGCCGCGAAGACACGCCGCCATCAACCACGCGGAAAGCTGCTCCAGCGGAATCGACCCCCGTGCGGCTCCCGCCACCAGAAAGCGAATCTCCTCGTCGTCAAGCGCCTCCCCATCGCGCTTCTTGCGAATCAGATCGACAGGATGCAACACGCGGGCAGAGTTGCTGGACATGAGTACGCGCCCCATTGGATGAAGGTGAATTAATCTGCCGCCGGCACACTCATCACGACAAACGCCATCGGCGCGACCGGCAACTTAGAAATCCGCTCCGCCCGGCTTCAGTTCGAAGACCAGCGGAAACACCTCGGAAAACGGCATCACCCGCGTTCCCTCCGCCGCCGGAAAGACCACCGGAGCATCCGGTTCGGTAAACTCCGCCAGCATCTGCCGGCACGCGCCGCAGGGCGGGCTGGCCGCCTCGTTGAGATTGGCCACCGCGACCGCGATGATCCGGATCCCCGGCCCATGCTCCGCAACGGCGCGCACCAGCGCCGCCCGCTCCGCGCAAATCGTCATCCCGTAGCTGGCGTTCTCCACATTCACGCCGGTCACAATCTCGCCGTTCTTCAAACGCAGCGCCGCGCCCACGCGAAACTGGGAGTAAGGCGCATACGCCCGCCGCGCCGAGCGGCGCGCCGCCGCCATCAACAGATCGAGCGTCGCGTCCGCCGCCTCGTGTCTCATCTCCGGCCCTTCCTCGCAAGCATGGTGGAATTCGAGCCTATCATCCTTATTCCCACTCAATGGTGCCGGGCGGCTTCGACGTAATGTCGTACACCACGCGATTGATCCCCCGCACCTCGTTCACGATCCGGCTCGAGATCCGCTTCAACACCTCGTACGGCAGCGGCGTCCAGTCGGCCGTCATGCCGTCCTCCGAGTGCACTGCGCGCACCGCCGCCGTGTACGCGTAGGTGCGCTGGTCGCCCATCACCCCCACGCTCATCACCGGCAGCAGCACAGCAAAACTCTGCCAGATCTTCGTGTACAGCCCGGCCGCCTTGATCTCGCTCACCACGATATCGTCGGCCTCCTGCAGCAGCGCCACGCGCTCGCGCGTCACCTCGCCCAGGATGCGCACCGCCAATCCCGGCCCCGGAAACGGCTGCCGGCCCAGGATCTCCTCCGGCATGCCCATGTCGCGGCCGATGCGCCGCACCTCGTCCTTGAACAAATCGCGCAGCGGCTCAATCAGCTTCAGCTTCATGCGCTCCGGCAATCCGCCCACGTTGTGGTGGCTCTTGATCGTCTGGCTCGGCCCCTTCACGCTGCTTGACTCAATCACATCCGGATACAGCGTGCCCTGCACCAGCCAGTCCACTCCGCCGGTCTCCTGCGCAATCCGGGTGGCCTCGTCATCAAACACCGCAATGAACTCCGCCCCGATCCGCTTGCGCTTCGTCTCCGGATCCGTCACGCCCGCCAGTTGCCCAAGAAAGCGCTCGCTCGCGTCCACCGCCACCAGGTTCAAACCCAGCTTGTCCCGCAAATTCTTCTGCACCTGCGCGAACTCGTTCTTGCGCAGCACCCCGTTGTTCACAAACACGCACGTGAGCTGGCTGCCGATGGCCTTGTGCACCAGCATCGCCGCCACCGAGGAATCCACGCCTCCTGACAGCGCGCAGATCACGTGATCCCCGCCCACCTTCTCGCGGATCGAGGCCACCGTCGTCTCAATAAAGTGCGCAGGCGTCCAATCCCCCGCGGCCCCGCAGATCCCGAATACGAAGTTCTTCAGCAGCTGTCGACCCAGGGGCGTATGGTGCACCTCCGGGTGAAACTGCACCGCCCAGGTGCGCCGTTCCTCATTCGCAATGCCCGCCAGCGCATTCGAGGTCACCGCGGTTCGATGGAAACCTGGCGGCAGCTCCAGCGCCTCGTCGCCATGGCTCATCCACACCTGCAGAGTCGAGGGCAGCTCCGCGAACAGCGGCGTCCCGCCCACCTCCACCGTCACCTCGGCGTGACCGTACTCCCGCTTCGAAGCGGAACGCACCTTGCCCCCCAGGTGATGCACGATGAACTGCAGCCCGTAACAGATGCCCAGGATGGGAACATCCAGGTCGAGCAGCCGGGGATCGGCCGCCGGCGCATCCACGTCATAAACCGACGAAGGACCCCCCGACAGCACAACGCCGATCGGCTTGTAGCTCTTGATCTCTGCAAGGGGAGCCGTGCACGGAACCACGGCCGAGAAGACATTCAATTCGCGAATACGACGCGCAATCAGCTGCGTGTACTGCGAGCCAAAATCCAAGATTACGATTGTCTGGGTTTCCACTCTCTAGTTTGGCAGGACGCGCCCGGCGCTGTAAACCGGCAATCGCGGCCCGGCTGGCACTCCGCATCAACGTCGTCTCCCCCGCGCCGCCCAACGCACCCAGCCTTGCATTTGCTCTTCCCGGTGCGGCGGCGCGCAAGTAGAATCCGAGCAGAGCCTTCCCTGCCGTTCATGTCTTCAAGCTATTTCCATTCCCGGGCGGAACCATGCTGACGGCAGCCATCGGATTTATTCAGAACATCCAGCTCGCCTGCTTCGCCGTCGTCTTCATCCTCATCGCCCTCCATGACCGGGAGAATCGATGCTTCCGTTGGCTGGCGGCGGCCTACTGCGCCGGACTAGTGGGCGGAGCCTTCGACCTGGCGCGCCACCTGCTGCCCTACTGGATCGCGGTTCCCGCCTCTGTCATCGCCGCGCCGGTCGGCTATGCCTGCATCCACGCCGGCGTCGTGCACTTCCTCTCTCGCGAACGGCGCCTCCCCTGGTTCTCCGCCGTCCTCGTCGCCGGCGCCCTCTGCCCCATCTTCTTCTGGTCTCTTTCGTTGCCCCGCGCCTTCGGCCCCACGATGGATCGCATCACCACCGTGCAGGACCTCGAACTCGCCATCCAGACCGCGCTCACCAGCATTCTCCTGCTTACCGCATTTGACCTCGAAACCCGTTGGCCCCGCCGCGTGCTGGGCGTCTTCCTCAGCGTCTACTCCTCCGTCGAGTTCGCCCGCGTCGCCGTCTATCTCGCCACCGGACAGCTCCCCGACCGCGCCGCCCCCTGGGTCGAAACCGCCAGCGGCATCGTCTACGTCGTCTCCTGCTCCGTGCTGCCTCTGAACTTTATCTGGATGCAGAACGCGCGCCTGCACGCGCACATGACTCGCCAGATGACCACCGACGCCCTCACCCGTCTCCTCAACCGCCGTGGCCTCAACCAGGCGGGAGAACTCGAGGTCGCCCGCTACCTCCGCGAACGCCGCGACTTCGCCGTAGCGCTCATGGACATCGACCACTTCAAGCTGCTCAACGACACCCACGGACACTCCGGCGGTGATCAGGTCCTGGGAGAAACCGCCTGGCTCATTCGCAGCCTGGTTCGGAAAAGCGACACGGTGGCCCGCATCGGCGGCGAAGAGTTCGTCATCCTGCTCCCCGGCACGCCCCCCGCCGGAGCCGCAAATCTTGCCGAAAATCTGCGCCGCGCCGTCGAACAGCACGACTTCTGGATCGAAGGCAAAAAGGTGAATATTACCGCCAGCTTCGGCGTCGCCCTCAGCGGCGACCGGGCCCATCTCGATTGGGAAGCCCTGCTCAAGGAAGCGGATCGCGCCCTCTACCAGGCCAAGCACGACGGTCGCAATCGTTGCCGCATCTTCGAGGGCCCGCTGTCAGGAGAAGCGCAATGGAGCTCCGGCGACGAAGTGCAGGAAAACAGAGCGACCCTGCCCTCCTAGACTTCTTTCCCTTCGCCGATCGCTTCCAATTTGCACGGATCGTTGATGACCACGCCCTGGCGCCGCGGCTGCACCACGCCCGTCTCCGCCCATGACGACAAAACCCGGCTGATCGTGAACAGCGTGGTTCCCGTCATCTGCGCCAGTTCCTCGCGCGTCAGCGCTATCTCGATCCCCGCCTGTCCCGGCTTGCCCACTCGCTTCAAAAGCCGCAGCAGCGTCAGCGCCAGGCGTTTGGCCACCTTCTCCGTGGCCATCTCCCGGAAGCGCTCTTCCAGCTCATGAAGACGCCCCGCCAGGATCAAGCTGATGTTCTTCCGGATCTGCGGATACTGCGTCAGCAGCCCCTGCAGCCGGTTGTACTCCCATACCAGCGTCCGGCAGCGCTCCAGCGCCCGCGCGGAACAGGTGTGTCCGCACGCCGACTCCGGTTCCAGATTCACGGCATCCCCGGTCCCGCTCATCCACAGCAACACCTCGTTGCCGTTCGGGCTCAGCTGCGTGTGCTTCACGCTTCCGGACTGGAGCAGAATCAGGCTCCGCACAGGCTGCCCCTGTGCGAACAGCAACTCGTCGCGCGCAAACGTCCGCGGCCGCGCAAACGATGCAATCTCGCCGCAATCTTTCTCTTGTATCCCGGCAAACAGCGCCGAGTTGCACATCAGCACCAGGTGCTCAGCCATGTTCGGCCGAACCAGGGAGAGCGACTTCTTCGGGGAATTTTCTAAGGGCGAAGCTCCCAGTGAGAGGCCCTTTTCTGCTCCCCTGAGCCGTTCTGTAGCCATATTTTCCTCGCCAAGACAACAGAAAGAGACAAGTTAAGGTTGAACTGAATTGAAA
Organism: Acidobacteria bacterium AB60; assembly: GCA_008682415.1. GTDB lineage: Bacteria > Acidobacteriota > Terriglobia > Terriglobales > Acidobacteriaceae > Telmatobacter. The sequence continues at coordinate 213,055 of VANK01000006.1, forward strand.
GACTACGAGGGTTCGAGGTAATTGTCAGTGATTTGGAGCACACGGCTCCAGGAGGAAATTCAGTCTTTTGAGTGAATTACAAAACTGGAAGATTATTTTTGTCTGGATCGCGGGTTCTTCCTTCTCACATTACAGCAAGCACATTAACTGACCGGAAATCTCCCGGCCCTTTTCCACAACTTTGCTTCAAGCAGACACTCAACCGGCCTACTTGCCGCCCTTGTACACCACACCAGCCTTCATTACGAACGGCACCTCCTCCAGCACCCGGATATCCTCCAGCGGATTCCGCGGCACCCCGATCATGTCCGCCCACTTGCCTGCCTCCAGCGTCCCCGTATTCTTGCTCCACCCCATCAGGTCCGCCGCATTGATCGTGGCCGTCTGCAGCGCCGCCAACGGCGTCATGCCCATCTGGTTCACGTACACATCCAGCTCGTGCGCGTTCAGCCCGTGGGGATACACCGCCGCATCCGTGCCCAGGGCAATCTTCACCCCCGCCTGGATCGCGTGCTTGATATTCGCCTTCGCCACCGCGCTCACATCCACCATCTTCTGGTGATAGAACGCCGGCAGACTGCCCTTCTCGATCTGCCAGTCCTCCAGATAAAGCGTCGGCACCAGGTACGTGCCGTTCTTCTTCATCTCCGCGATCGCTTCGTCGTTGATATAGCTCCCATGCTCGATCGAGTCCACGCCCGCCCGCGAGGCCCACAGAATCCCTTGCGCTCCATGCGCATGTGCCGCCACCTTGCGCCCCAGCCGGTGCGCGTCGGCCACAATCGCCTGCATCTCCTCCAGCGTGTACTGCGACGCCTGCGGATCGTCGCCCTTGGAAAGCACTCCGCCCGTTGCGCAGATCTTGATCAGGTCGGCGCCATACTTGATGTCCTGCCGCACCTTGTGCTGCACCTCGGCGATCCCGTCCGCCACCCCATCGCTCACCACGTGATACTGGATCGGCAACAGATTCTCATCGCAATGCCCGCCCGTGATCCCCAGCGGCGGACCGCTCACCATCAGGTGCGGGCCCGGAACTTGTCCGGCATCGATCGCGTCGCGCAGATCCACATCCGTGAACCCGCCCGCCCCCACGTTCCGCGCGCTCGTGAAACCCGCCATCAACGTGGTCTTCGCGTTGACCACCCCGTTGATCGCCTCTTTCGCGTCGGTGCTAATCAACTCGCGATACGGATCAAAGTCCGGATTCATCGTCAGATGCGTGTGCACATCGATCAATCCCGGCAGCACCGTCATCCCGCCTAGATCCACCACCTCGTCGCCCGGCTCCGCCGTCACTGAGGCGCTCGGCCCCATCGAACGAATCGCGTCCCCAACCACCACAATCGTCTGATTGTCCGCGACCTTCCCCGTCCTCACGTCCAGCACATGCCCGGCGCGGACCAGCGTCCGCTTCGCCGCCGGCTTCGCCTCCTGGGCGGTGCCCAACCAACACGCCAGGGCGCAGAAAGCCGCGCACAGGCTCACAAGCTTCATCCTGCGAAACGTCATGGGATACTCCGGGGAAAGCCGTGACCGGAGTGTAGCAAACAGCTGTCGCGCCCCACGGTGGAAAACCGCGCGATATCCACCGCGCGGAAACCCCTTCGCTTCTTCCTCATCCGCCGAACACCGGCCGCAATCGAGCCCGCCGGCCCAGCCTGAAAGCGCGCTCCATCCCACGCTTCCGCTCGAAGATGTTAGCTTTCTTAGTCAGCCGGCTTGGGCTGGACTTGATCTGCCCTCTAAGATCGCTGCTCTTTGCTGGAATGCCCTGATCTCTCTTACCTTTTTCGAGGAACCCGCATGAAACTCCTTCGCTTTGCCCCCTCTCTTTTGCTCGCGTCCAGCTTCGCCTTCACGGCAGCAGCTCAGAACTTCCAGAGCCTCGATGAGCAAAAGCCCGCTCCCCCCGCCGAATCGCGCAGCTTCGATCTCTCCGCCATCGACAAGAACGCCGACCCCTGCGCCGACTTCTACCAGTACGCCTGCGGAAACTGGGTGAAAAGCAATCCCATCCCCGGCGATCAGGTGCGCTGGGCCCGCTCCTTCTCGCTCCTCGGAGAGCGCAACCGCTACTACCTCTGGCAGGAGCTCGACGCCGCCGCCAACAATCCCAAGACGCCCCTCCAGAAGAAATACGGCGACTTCTACGCCGCCTGCATGAACACGGGCCTCATTGAAAAGAAGGCTCTGGACCCGCTCAAGCCCGCTCTGGATCGCATCGCCGCCCTCAACGATTCCCATCAGCTCGCCGCAGTCGTCGGCGCGCTGGCCGAACACGGCGACGCGTCGCCCCTCTTCCGCTTCGGCGTCCAGCAGGACGAAAAGGACTCCTCCAAACAGATCGCCAGCATCGGCCAGGGTGGCCTCTCCCTTCCCGACCGCGACTACTACATCGTCGACAGCAAGCGCTTTCAAACCATCCGCCAGCAATACCGCGAGCACCTGACAAAGATGTTCACCCTCGCCGGCGACTCCCCTGAGCACGCCGCCAAAGAAGCCGACGCCGTGCTCAAAATCGAGACCGCGCTCGCCCAGGCCTCCACCGCCCGCGTCGACCTGCGCGACCCGGAGAAGCGCTACCACATCTACTCCACCGCCGACTTCCAGAAGCTCGCTCCGGCCTTCGACTTCAGCGTCTACTTCAAGGATGTGAACATCGGTGCCTTCGACACCCTCAACGTCTCCACCCCCGACTTCTTCAAGGCCATGAATCAGCTCATCGCCTCCGAGCCGGTCGACTCCTGGAAGTCCTACCTGCGCTGGCACACCCTCCACGCCAGCGTGCAGGACCTGCCCAACGCCTTCCGCGATGCCAACTTCGAATTCTTCGAAAAGACCCTCGCCGGCCAGAAAGAACCCACCCCGCGCTGGAAGCAGTGCACCACCCTCACCGACCGCGCGCTGGGCGAAGCCGTCGGCCAGGACTGGGTCCGGCAGCACTTCCCGCCCAAAGCCAAGGCCAGCATGGATCAGCTCGTCGCCGCCCTCGAGAAGGCGCTGGCCGACGACATCAAGACCCTGCCCTGGATGTCCGACGAGACCAAAAAGGCCGCCGAGCAAAAGCTCTCCGAGATCCGCAACAAGATCGGTTACCCCGAGAAGTGGCGGGACTACTCCGCCCTCTCCGTCAGCCGCGACGACGCCCTCGGCGACCTCCACCGCGACACCGTCTTCGAGCGCGACTACATGCTCCGCAAGCTCGGCAAGCCCGTCGACGAGAAGGAGTGGGGCATGACGCCGCCCACCGTCAACGCCTACTACCAGCCCTCCATGAACGACATCAACTTCCCCGCCGGCATCCTCCAGCCGCCCTTCTTCGATCCCGACATCGACCCCGCCGTCAACTTCGGCGGCATCGGCGTGGTCATCGGCCACGAGATGACCCACGGCTTCGACGACCAGGGCTCCAAGTACGACGGCAAGGGCAACCTGCGCGAGTGGCAGAGCCCCGAAGACCGCAAGAAGTTCGTCGAGCGAACCGATTGCGAGGTCCAGGAGTACGGCGGCTTCGAAGCGGCCCCCGCCCACGACGACGCCCCCGCGCAGTTCCTCAACGGCAAGCTCACCCTGGGCGAAAACACCGCCGACAACGGCGGCCTGCGCATCGCCTACATGGCTCTGCTCGACACCCTCGCCAAAGAAGGCAAATCCATCGAAGACAAGATCGACGGCTACACCGAGCAGCAGCGCTTCTTCCTCGGCTTCGCCCAGGTCTGGTGCCAGAACCAAACCGAGCAGTCGGCCCGCCAATCCGCCCTCACCGACCCCCACTCCCCCGGCAAATGGCGCGTCAACGGCTCCGTGCAGAACTTCGACGAGTTCGGCAAGGCCTTCGGCTGCAAAAAAGGCCAGCCCATGGTCCCGGAAAACTCCTGCCGCGTCTGGTAGCCGACATCCGGACCCCGTGCTTCCCGATCGCCGGGGTCCCCCGACCCCGGTGGCCGATCGTCTGGTACAACTCCCTAAAAACCGGCAGAATCTAACTTGATATCAACTTGGACGGGATTTTTGCGAAAATGGACGATCGATTGACCCCTGCCGATGCTGGCCATGCAGCTGGAACGACTCGCTCTGAAGCCAACCCCCGCATCCGGACCGGCGTGAAGGGTCTCGATGACATCCTGAAAGGCGGACTGCCGAAAGGACACCTTTACCTCATCGAAGGCGACCCCGGAACCGGCAAGACCACCATCGCTCTCCAGTTTCTTCTCGAAGGTCTGCGCAGAGGGGAAAAGGTAATCTACGTAACCCTCTCCGAGTCGAAACCCGAACTCGAGCAGGTAGCCCTCTCACACGGGTGGTCGACCGAGGGTCTTGAGATTTACGAGATGGTTCCTCCCCAGGATGATTTGAGCCCTGAGGCGCAGTACACCGTCTTTCACCCCTCTGAAGTCGAGCTGGCAGACACCATCACCGCCATCCTCGAGCGGGTCGACCTGATCAAACCGCAACGCGTCGTCTTCGACTCCCTGTCTGAGCTCCGCATGCTGGCTCGCGACCCCCTCCGCTATCGCCGCCAGATTCTCGCCCTCAAGCGACATTTCGCGGGTCGCGCCTGCACCGTTATGCTCCTCGACGATCGCACCGCGGAGGGAGGCGGCCAGGACCTGCAGCTTCAGAGCATTGCCCACGGCGTCATCATCATGCAGAGCCTGGAGCGTGACTTCGGCATCAAGCGCCGTCGTCTCGAGATCCGCAAACTGCGCGGCTCTTCGTTCCGCGAGGGTTTTCACGACTACACCATCGAGACGGGCGGCATCTCCATCTTCCCGCGCCTGATCGCCTCCGAGCACAACCCCGGCTTCGAGCGCAAAAGCGTCGACAGCGGCCTGAACGAACTGGATCAGCTCTTCGGTGGCGGCATTGATACCGGCACCAGCACCCTCTTCATCGGTCCCGCCGGGTGCGGCAAATCCACCGTCGCCCTCCGCTACGCCGTCTCCGCCGCCCAGCGCGGCGATAAGGCGATGATCTTCACCTTCGACGAAGCGTTCTCCACCTTGACCGACCGCGCCGCCGGCCTCGGCATGGATCCCAAGCCTTGCCTCGCCAACGGAACTCTCGAAATTCAGCAGGTCGACCCCGCTGAACTCTCGCCCGGCGAGTTCGTCGATCGCATCAGACGGCTCGTCGACCAGGATAATCTGCGCGTCCTCGTCATCGACAGCATGAACGGTTTTCTCAACGCCATGCCCCACGAACAGTTCCTGGCCATGCAGCTCCACGAGCTGCTCGCCTATCTGGGGCAGCAGGGAGTCGCCACCATTCTCACCCTTGCGCAGCATGGATTCATCGGCAACATGCAGGCGCCCGTCGATGTAAGCTACCTCGCTGACTCGGTCCTCTTGTTCCGCTACTTCGAGTTCAATGGCGAGATCCGCCAGGCCCTCTCCGTTCTCAAAAAGCGAAGTGGCCGCCACGAGCGCGCCATTCGCGAACTGCGCTTCAGTAAGAAGGGCATCTCCGTAGGAGAGCCTCTCATCGACTTCAAGGGCGTACTCACCGGCGTTCCCACCTTCGTGGGAGAATCTGCCAAAGTGGAGATCCCCCCTGTCTCCTGATATTGCGGCCCCAGCGCACAAAATGCGCACCGTCATCTTCACCCCCACCGGCAAAGATGGGCGCCTCATCGCGGCTCTTCTGGAACGGGCCGGAAAGCCCTGCCATAGCGCCGACACCTTCCTCCAGTTGTGCGCCTCCATCGAGGAGGGAGCAGGCGCGGCCATCATCGCGGAGGAGGCGTTTGCGCACGAATCCATCGCCCCACTCCTCGAAGTCCTCCAACATCAACCGCCCTGGTCCGACTTCCCCGTACTGCTGCTCACCGTGAGCGGCCGCGTCACCGCGGAGAGCGAACGCCTGCGCAAGCAGCGCGAGCCGCTGGGGAACATCTTCCTGCTCGAACGCCCGCTGCGTCCTGAAACCCTGCTGAGCACCCTCGAGTTCGCCCTGCGCGGCAGGCAGCGCCAATACCAGATCCGCGATCAGATCCGCCAGTATGCCCTCGCTCAGGAAGCTCTGCTGCGCTCCGAAAAGCTCGCCGTCACGGGCCGCCTCGCCGCCAGCATCGCCCACGAGATCAATAACCCCCTCGAGGCCATCACCAACCTTCTCTACCTCATGCGCTGCGATCCATCTCCGGAACAGATGAACGTCCTGCTCTCCGAGGCGGAACAGGAACTGGCCCGCGTCACGGAAATTACCAAGCAAACCCTGCGCTTCTACCGCGAGCCCTCCCAGCCCACCGAGACCGACGTCGTCTCTGTCCTCGACTCCGTCCTCAAGCTCTACGCCAATCGCATGGCCGCCGCCGGCGTCACCGTCGAGCGCGAGTTGCGCACCCGGGATGCCTTCGTCCTCTCCACCCCCGGCGAGCTCCGCCAGGTCCTCGCCAACCTCATCGGCAATGCCATTGACGCCATGCGCGGCGGTGGACGGCTGCGCGTGCGCCTCTCCGAGCTGTCCTCCTGCTCCTTCGCCAGCTCCATCCGCATCAGCATCGCCGATAACGGCAGCGGCATCCCCCCCGAGGTCCTGCCTTCCATCTTCGAGCCCTTCGTCACCACCAAGGGAGAAACAGGAACCGGCCTCGGCCTCTGGGTCACCTCCGAGATCATGCACAAGAACGGATGGACCATCCGCGTCCGCAGCCGCCGCGCGCCCGGCCGCAGCGGCACCGTCTTCTCCATCTTCATTCCCAAGTTCGACGCCCCCTCCACCCCCACCGCGCACGCCGCCTCCGCCGGCGCCCGCGACTGACCTCCGCACCCCCGCCCCCGTTGACCTTTGCCCCCTTCCGCCAGTCCAAGCCTCAACTGCGCTCCTCCATCCTGCACCTTCCAACTTCGGAGTCGCGCAACCACTGTCTTTGGCTTTCCTTGAAACCCGGGGCCCCCTGCGCGCTCGCCTCACGCCTGCTGGTATCCGCCCCGGTTCACGGGCTGACTTGCAAACTAGGCACAAACTACCCTGGGCTTTTACAATTCAGCAGGGACCCATCCCAACCCAGCTCTGCTGCGGAACGACCACACTTGGCGGCGCACGCCTGGCCAGGATGAAGGAATCGCATGAAGTTTAGGAAATTCGGCAAGGCCCTCCTGATGAGCGCCCTCTCGCTCGGCGCGGTCTTCAGCGTTACGTCTTGCGTCCAGAGTTACACCGTAGGTTTCCTGTACGTCACCGGGTTACAGACTGGCTCCAGCAGCTCCGGCACCGGGATCATCAGCGGTTTCAAAATCGATCACAACACCGGACAGCTGACCGAAATCCACGGATTGCCGATCGCCTCCGGCGGCCAGAACCCCGAACGCGCCGTCCTTCTCACCGGAAGCCGCTTCCTCTACGTGCTCAATAAGGGCACCGACGCCTGCGTCACCGACCAGCCCTGCAAAGCCACCGCCAACATCGTGCAGTTCGCCGTCGGCGGCAACGGCGTCCTCTCCCAGCAGGGCACCTTCTACACCCAGGGCTACAACCCCTTCCGCCTGATCGCTGACTCCACCGGCTCTCATCTCTACGTTCTCGATCACGACGCCCCCTCCAGCGCCGCCTGCGCCCAGGTCCTCGGCGCCGGCGTCACCTCCTGCGGCGATGTCACCGGCTTCAGCATCGATACCAACACCGGCCGCCTCAGCACCATGCAGAACGCCCAGGCCTCCGCTAACGGACAGCAGCTCTCCTACTTCCCCGTTCCGGCCAATCCCATCGACTTCGTGCTGAGCAACAGCTTCGTGCTCACTCTGAGCGGCACCCCCGCCACCGGCGACTCCGTCTTCCCCTACGCCTACGCGCTCGCCAACGGCCAGCTCACCATCAGCCAGAACACCTCCCAGCCGCTCAACATCGGCAACGCCACCGCCATCCAGACCGGCGGCAACAGCGGCAACCTCTACGTGCTCGACAACGATCCCATCACCATCGCGGGTGGCAGCAGCAGCTTCCCCGCTGGCACCTACGCCGCTCAGATTCTGCCCTACACCGTCGGCACCGGAGGCTCCCTCCAGGCCCAGACCGGTGGCGCCGTGCCCGATACCGGAGCCGGCTCCCAGCCCCTCTTCATCTGGTTCGAAGCCGGTCAGTCCAACAAGTGGGCCTACGTCGCCAACTTCGGCACCAACAGCAATACCAACATCTCCCAGAGCAGCATCGCCGGCTACGACATCGACACCACCACGCACCAGCTGACCAACATGCCGCAGAGCCCCTTCGGCACCGGCGCCGGTCCGCGTTGCCTCGTCGAGGACCCCTCCAACAATTTCCTCTACACCGCCAACTTCAACGACTCCACCGTGACCGGCCACACCCTCGACCACAACGAGGGCGTGCTCAAGGCCCTCAACGGCAAGGCCAATAAGTCCTACAGCCTGCCCGGCCCGGCCACCTACTGCGTGATCGATGGACGCACCAGCTAACGGATTCCCGGGCGGCCTCCGCTTCCGCCGCCCGGCGCCTCCGGCTTACGCACAGGTCGGTGACTGTCACATCCTGCTTCCCGGCGCCTCATCCGCGCCCCCGGAACCAGCGATCGCAACCAGGTTTTTCCAGTCGGACGAAAGATGCGCATGAAGTTCAAAAAAACGGGCCATCTGCTGCTGGTCGCCGCGGCCAGCCTGGGAGTGGCCTCCCTGCTGTCCGCCTGCAATCAATTGACCGGCACCCTCACCATCGACTTTGTCTACGTCACCAGCGCCAAGGCCGCCGGACCCAACAGCTACGGCGAAGTCGATGTCTTCGAGGTCAACTCCCAGTCCGGCCATATGCGCCAGATTCCTACCTCGCCCTTCCCCTCCGGCGGCCGCAATCCCGTCGCCGAGGCCGTCTCCTCTGACCACAACAGCCTCTACGTGGTCAATCGCGACGACAACACCATCGTCGACTTCACCATCGGCAACGACGGCAAGATCTATCCCCAGCAGACCGTGAATACCCCCGGCATCTTCCCCGTGGCCACCGCCGTCTCCGGCTCCATGCTCTTTGTCGCGGATACCTACCAGCCGCTGCCCACCTGCTCGCCCGCCGCCCCCTGCACCGGCTCCGTGGCCGCCTACCCCATCGCCACCTCCGGCGCCTCCTGCAAGACTCCGGGCGGCTCCAACGCCAACCCCGGAAACCTCTGCAGCCCCGCCGGCAACTCCGCCATCGACGCCAGCTACTGGCCCCTGACCCTGCCCGCCAGTCCCACCGATGTCGTCAATCCCGTCGCCGTCGTCGCCTCCGGTTCCACGCTCTTCGTCGCCGCGCGCGACGCCACCACCGGCACCGGCCTGGTCTACGCCTTCTCCACCGCCGGCAACGCACTCACGCCCCTGAACGGCGGCGTCCCCGTCCCCGCAGGCGTGCAGCCCTCCGCCATCGCCCTCGATCCCAGCGGAACCTATCTCTACGTCACCGACTACGCCGCCGGCAACATCCTGGGATGGTCCGTCGCCTCCGGCGTGCTCACTCCGCTCAGCGGCAGCCCCTTCCCGGCCGGCAACCAGCCCTCCGCCCTCGTGATCGATGCCACCGGCAAATTCGCCTTCGTTACCGACGCCGGCGATTCCAACGTCACCGGCTACGGCCTCAACAGCGGCAATCTCGTCCGCCTGCAGACCTACGCCACCGACACGCAGCCCGTTGCCGTCGGCATCGACCCCGCCGCCAACCAGTACCTCTACACCGTGAACTTCCTCTCCAACACCGTCTCCGGCTTCAGCATGAACGCCTCCACCGGAGCTCTGCTGAACTCCCAGAACTCGCCGTTCACGGCCAACGCCAATCCCACCGCGGTCGCAGCCATCCCGCACGGAACGGCTTCGAAATAACCGCGGCCAGCGCACCCCGCTGCCGCCGCCCGCGCCAAAGTAGCAGCCCCCCATACAGGGCTTTTACAATATGGGGAAAGTCAAACAGGATATTCCGGGCTTTGTTCTCCACGGCCCCTTGACGAAGGAAGCGCATGAAGTTGAAGAAGAAAAGCCAGCTCCTGCTGGCCGCGGGGTCCGGCTTGATCGTGGCCTCGCTCCTGTCGGCCTGCCAGCTGGTGACCATCGATTATCTGTTCGTGGCCGGACAAAGCTCCATTACCTCCTCCGGCGGCGGCATCCAGGTGCTTGCCATCGACTCCCAGTCCGGCGCCCTGCGCTTCGCCGCCGACTCCGACAAGCACCCCTTCGATCCCGGCGGCGCTGCCCCCGTTGCCATGGTCACCAGTACTGATTTCGCCAACCTCTACGTGGCCAACGCCGACACCAACTCCGTCGTGCACTTCTCCGTCGCCGCCAATGGTGCCCTCACCAAAAAGGACTCCATCACGCTGCCCGCCGCGCCCGCCTTCCTCGCCGTCAATCAGGCCAACAACGCTCTGTACGTGGTCTCCGGAACCACCTCCGCCACCCTCACCGCGTACCCCCTCTCCTCCGGCGCCATCGGCAACCCCGTCGCCTCTGAGAGCCTCTCCATTCCCGGGTTCACCGGCGATACCGTCGTGCCTACCGGCGTCACCGCTCTGCCCAACAACAGCGCCGTCTACGCCACCGTCTACGACAAATCGGCCTACAACCCCGGCGGCTCCGTCTCCAGCAACGCCAATCCCGGATGGGTCTTCGGCTTCACTGTCGGCTCCGGCGGCGCCCTCACCCCCCTCGGCGACAGCCCCTATCGCGCCGGCGTCAAGCCCAGCGCCCTCGCTGCCGATCCCACCAACCGCTTCGTCTACGTCACCGACTTCGCCTCCAACCAGCTCATCGGCTACGCCATCAACTCCAACGACGGCCTCAGCTTCCTCATCAGCGGCCCCTACAAAACCGCCAATGAGCCCGCCGCCATCTCCATCGATCCCCGCGGCCGCTTCATCTATGTCGCCGACTCCCTCGACTCGCAGGTCGGCGCCTACGCCATCGACCTGGCCACCGGCATCCCCTCCCTCGCCATCAACACCACCGGCAGCCAGACCAACAACACCGACACCCAGCCCGTCGCCATCCTCGTCGACCCGGCCCTCGGGCGCTTCGTCTTCACCGCCAACAACACCGGCAACTCCCTCTCCGGCTTCCGCCTCAATCCCACCACCGGCACGCTGGTGCAGACCCAGGCCACTCCCTACCCCACGCTCAACAAGCCCTCGGCCATCGCCAGCATCCCCCACGGCAACCACTCCATCCAGGTCACCACACCGTAGCCGCCGGCTCCTTCAGCCCGCAAAAAAGCCCAGCGTCCTCGCTGGGCTTTTTACTTTTCTCTCCATTCCGGCCTACGCAAACATCCCCAGCACCTTCGTGATGCCCGCGGCCAGCATCGAAGCCGTCCCAATATTCTTCGTAATCTGGTTCACGTCCTCGCGAATCTTCGCCAGCGCCGCGTTCGTCGCATCGATCTGCGGCTTCATCGCAATGTACTGCTGCGTCAACAGCGCCACATCGTCCTGGTCCAGCGCCGTGATCAGCTCGCTCACCGCCTGCTGCGCCCCGTAAATCCGGTCCTTCGACGCCATGTCGCCGGCTTCCCAGTACGCCCTGCTCAACGAGTCCAGCAGCTGCTTGTATCCATCCAGCAGATTCCCGTTTTGCAGAATCGCCGGCAGAGTATTCGCGCTCACGCCCTTCTCCTCCACTTGCCCACGTAGACTACACCCTTCATTGCGCCACCAGCAGCGACTTGTAGTACGACGACAGATCCTTGCCCGCTGCCTGCAAATCAGCAATGTTCTGCTTCAATGACCCGGGATTGTTCCCCGCGGCCCCCGCCGCCAGCACATGATGCGTCAGCTGCAACTTCAATACCGCCGCGCTCAGCGCATCCAGAAGCCGCTCGTTCGCTCTCTGCTCGCGAACCACCGCCATCTCCTTCTCCACCTCGTTCCGCTTCTCCACAGCGTCCAGCTTGTTGTGCAGCACAAACTGGTTCTGCGTCATTAGCAGAGAAGTGTAGTCGCTGTCCGCCTGCGTCTTCATCACCTTGATATCTTCCTGCAGCAGGTCGCACAGCGCTTTGACGTGAACGTCCATGTCCCCCGTCACCTTGGGCAGCGACTTCTTGATCACCCGCGTCTGCAGATACTCGCCCAGCGCCTTCAGCGCCGTGCTGATCACCGCCGACTCCGTCCCCGTGATCGCCGGAACCCCCGCGAACTTAGAATGAATCTCGCCGCTCAGCCCCGCCAGGTTCTGCCCCACGCCGGCCGCCGCACCCTCCAGCGCCTCCGTGTCTTCCTTCGACGGATGCCCCGCAATCTGCGCCAGCGACTCCCCATACAGCTCCAGCGCGTCAAACACCGTGATCCGCGCCGCCAGCTGGTCCGCCGTAAACAGCGGCTTGAACTCCTTGTGTGGATCGAACTGCAGGTCCGCGCCGCTCGCGTAATCGTACGCGTAGACCGCCGCCTCCATCTGCTCCCGCACGCGCAGATCGTTGGCCGTGCGGTACGCATCCTCTGAGCTCTCGATCACCAGGCTCGACGCCGAGGAAAACGCCGCCGCATGCCGCGCTATCGGCGATAACGAACATCCACCGACCACCGCGCACGCAATTCCACACGCGCACACGCGCGCTACGACAGTCTTCAACACGCGATGAGGCACACCTTGGGGGAAAGGCATGCGTGCATTTGAACCTGCGCCCCTCCCCTTGTCAACAGTACATTCGCCCCTTCCTCTAAGTTTCCAACTTATCCGTCTCTCCTCTATCTGCAACGGGTGTAGACTTACTCCACACTCGGCCCTGGCACTCGCCACATCCCCCGATTTTCCGAGGTCCCCCATGTCAAAGCGCATTGCCTTCTGTTTCGACGGAACCTGGCAGGCTCCGCTCAATGGCACCAATGTCTACAGGCTTTACAAAGCACTCACCGTCAGCTCCGACCAGGTCACCTTCTATGACGACGGCGTCGGCGCCGATGCCACCGGACTCAATCGCGTCCTGCAGGGAGCCTTCGGCCAGGGACTCGTCCAGAAGATCCAGGACGGTTACACCAAGATCGCCCACGTCTACGAGGAAGGCGACGACATCTTCCTCTTCGGCTTCAGCCGCGGCGCCTACACCGCGCGCTGCCTCGCCGGCATGATCGCCGTCTGCGGCCTGCCCCGCGGCTCCTTCTCCGATGATTGCGTGACCAAAGCCTTCGCCGCCTATCGCGACAAGACCAACCGCCCCGCCCTCCTCGCCTCCCTCGGCCCCTGCGGACTCGCCGACGTCTGCATCCGCATGGTCGGCGTGTGGGACACCGTCGGCTCCCTCGGCATCCCCGCCATCTTCGGCCAGGTCGACCAGAAGCAGTACGGCTTCCTCGACACCGGCCTCCACCCCGACGTCAAAAACGCCTTCCACGCCCTCGCCATCGACGAGAAACGCGATCAGTTCCCCGCCACCCTCTGGACCGGCGACCCCGCACCCGGCCAGACCATCGAACAGGTGTGGTTCGCCGGGTGCCACGGCGACGTCGGCGGCGGCACACCCCCAGGCTCAGCCGTCGACGGCTCCTCCCGCCTTTGCGACATCACCCTCGGCTGGATGATGGCCAAAGCCCAGGCCCTCGGCCTCACCTTCGACCCCGCCGTCTACGCCCTCTATCAGAACCTCGGACCCGAGGTCGCCCTCGACAAGCTCAACGAAAGCTGGAAACCCCAGGACGGCCCCCCGCACATCCGCCCCATCGTGGCCAATTCCCACATCTCCAACAGCGTCGCCCTCCGCGTCCAGTACGCCGACGGCGACTACGCCCCCGCCAACCTCACCATCGCCGACGGCTCCCTCGCCGACACCTACTCCCTCATCACCCTCATCGAAGCGGGCGCCCCCGTCACCACCTGAGGGCGCCCTCCCCTTGGCCCTTGGCACTTGGCCCTTGGGACTTGGCCCTTGGGACTTCGCCCCTACGTTCCCCACCGCCCCGTCTTCTGCCCGTGCCCCTCGCCCACCACGTGGATCTTCGACTCCCGCTTCTTCTGCCTCTTCGCCATATACATCCGCGTATCCGCGTACTCCATCAGCGCGGCACGTGAGGCCGCGTCCTCCGGAAACACCGCCGCCCCCATGCTCGCCGATGCCGGAATCTCCGTCCGATCAAACCGGAAAGGCGTGCCGAACGCGCTCTGCAGCCGGTGCGCAATCTCCTGCACCTCCTCCCGGCTGTTCAGGTTCATCACCAGCACCGCAAACTCGTCGCCCCCAATCCGCGCCAGCAGATCGTTGGCCCGCAGCTGTTCCCGCAGCCGCGCCACCGTCTCCTGCAGGTACCGGTCTCCGATGTGATGCCCGAACTGGTCGTTCACCAGCTTGAACTCGTCCAGGTCGATGTAGATCAGCCCGAACCGCCCGCCCGCTTCCCTCTCCCTCTCGATCGCCGCATCCAGCGCCCGATCGAACGCGAACCGGTTCTGCGCTCCGGTCAGCGCATCCACCTCCGAACGCCGCACCAGCTCCGAGTACCTTCCCCCCGTCTCAATCGCCAGCGCCGCCAGCCGCACCGCGTTCTCAAAAGCCTCCGGCCCTACCCGCGGCTTCAGCCGGTGACGCTCGAATCCCACGCAGATCCGCCCCAGCGCTCCGCCCGACCGCGCCGGAATCTCGTCCTCCACAATCTCCAGGCGCGCGCGCTCCTCCGCTCCCGGGCAATTGCCGAACGTCCCCTCAAACTCGATCTCCGCCCAGCAGTACTCCGCCTGCACCTTGAACGACACCAGCTCCGTAATCTGCAGCAGCGTCTCCCGCAGCGGAATCGCCGCATTGATCCCGTCGATCACCCGCGTCCGCCACCGCTCGATCGCTGCTCCCTTGGCCACATCCTGCCGGCGCAGCTTCCGCTCCAGCAGCAGCGCCTTCCCGATCACCACAAACATCACCGCCACCGCGAGCCCCAGCAGAATCGCCAGGTTGCGCACCGAGATCAGCGAAGGCCCCGCCAGCACCGCAAGATCCTGCGACGAACGCAGCAGCAGATGGAACGCCACCTGCCCGCGGAACTGGTCCCCGTGATCCAGCACGCAGATGCCCGTCACCCGCACCCGCGAGCCCAGCGGCACCTCCAGCATCGGCGACAGCGGCAGGTTCAGCCCCCGCTCCGGATGCCGGTAGATCGCCGAAAACACCCGCCCCTCCGACGCAATCACGTACTGGTCCTGCGCGCGCTCCCGCACCCGCATCAGCAGCTGCCCCTCGGCCGACACCAGCTCGAACGCATGCACCCCCGACGCCAGGCCCGCCGCATTCACCACCGGCACCTGCAGCGGAGTCTGCGACCGCGTGCTCTCGATCTCCGCGCCCGTCAGCACCACTGACCCGTTGCGCACCCCGGGAAATCCCGACACCAGCGCATGGTCGCCCACCGCGTGCGGCTCTTCGCTGCGCGTATCCACCCACAGGGCCCTCGTCCCGTCCTGCAGCACCAGCGCCGCTCCCGGCTGGTAATACGTGATCGTCCCCTCCACCCGAACCCGCTCAGTGTGATCCTCCACCCGGATCCCCTGCAGAATCTCGTCGAACTTGCGCGGCGCCAGCTGCCGCGGGCTCAGGCTCGCCGGCTTCACAATCCGCAGATCCTCCAGCGACTGCACCTCCAGCAGAACCCCCGTCATCTGCATCTTGCTGTCGAAGTGCCCCGCCACCGCCCCGGTGATCTCCACCGTGCTGTCCAGCAGCGGCAGAACATTGGCCGCCGTGCCCCCCTCCGCCACCTGCGCCTGGATCGGCCCGCCCTCCATCGACAGGTCCAGCAGCAGGCTCCGCCCCGGCCCGTCCGTGAACGCGTTCGCAGCCCGCACCACCGCGTGCACCGTCACCCGCCGGCAGTCCAGCTCCGCGCGAATCAACTGATCGAACTTTCCTTCAATCGCGGCCGGCAGCTCGCCATGGCGCAGAAATGTGATCTGGTGTGCCTCGATCTCCGGACGGAAGCTGGCTCGCGTGATACCCTCCACCCGCACCCGGTCGCCCGCCCGCAGATTCGTCCCCGCCGGCGTCTCCACGTAGATCGCCGCGTCCCCATCCTGCACGAACAGGTCCACGTTCCCCGGCTCAAAGTAGGTGACCGTCGCCTCGAACCGCACCGGCAGGTTCCGCGCCGCCGTCTCGTTGGAGATCGCGTGCACCTCCGCCAGCGTGGTCAGCGGCTTCAACCCGGCCGTCTGCGCCCACACCCCCGCGCACAGGCAGAAAAGCAGGCTGCCCAGTCGTACCGCGAAACTCAGACGTCGTTGCACCATCACGCAGGGGCGCTCAACTCCCCCAGTCCGTTCCCCTGTCTATCGGCGAATTCTCTCGAGTTTATATCTCACCTGACAGATACCAAAGTTATTCTTTTCGGGCTGCATTCGTACCCCGGGGTAACCTTCTCCGATCCCCCCGTCTCGCCCCGCAGCTGGCTGTTCCCCCAGCTTGCCGTATCGCGCGACCCCTGTCCTTGACCAGCATCACACCCCTTCCAGAACCGGCCCGCGCCCCGCTGCGTATCCTCCTCTGTCATCGCCCCGCGCCGGTGTCCGCTTTCGAACGCCGAACCGCGCAAGCGAACGTTCGCGTCTTTCGCCAGACCAACCAAACCGCTGCATTTCTTTGCGCTTACCAAACCGGCTCTTTGGTCCTGCAATTGCCACGTCAACCCTTATTCCGAACCGCGAGGCCTTCATCCATGCAAAAGCTCCTCTTCGACCTGCGGCTGGTCCTTCGCCACCTCGTCAAGTCCCCCGGCTTCTCCGCGACCGCTATCCTCATGCTCGCCTTCGGCATCGGCGCCACCACCGCCATCTTCTCCGTGGTTGAAGCCGTCCTCCTCCGCCCCCTCCCCTTCCCCGAATCCGACCGCCTCGTGGTCCTCGCCGACCGCCTCGCCGGCGTCAACCTCGGCGGCAAAGACGAGGTCGGCGTCACCGTCCCCGACATCAAGGCCTACACCCGCGATACCCACGGCTTCACCTCCCTCGGCGGCTACCAGTTTTCCGGCTTCGAGCTCAGCGGCAACGGCGAGCCTGCCCAGGTCAACGCCGCACGCCTCACCGCCGGCGTCCTCCCCGCCCTCGCCGTCCAGCCCCTCCTCGGCCGCTTCTTCACCACCGACGAAGACGAGAAACACCAGCAGGTCACCCTGCTCAGCTACGGAGCCTGGGTCAAGCGCTTCCACTCCGACCCCAACATCCTCGGCGCCAAGATCCTCCTCGACCGCAAACCCTACATCGTCATCGGCGTCATGCCCCGCGGCTTCGAGTTCCCCCTCATCCCCGGACAGATCAATCGCACCGAGCTCTGGGTCCCCATGAGCTTCAATGAAGGCGAGCTCGCGCCCGCCTCCGCCGCCAACTGGAGCTACCAGATGGTCGGCCGCCTCAAGCCCGGCTTCTCTCCCAAACAGGCCGAGGCCGACGCCCAGATCGTCGCCCAGCAGATCATGCGCGGCTACCCCGCCATGATGGCCAACCTCCGCATCAGCTCCGTCGTCCGCCCCCTCCAGGAAGAGACCGTCGAGCAGTCCACCTCCCTCCTCCGCACCCTCTTCCTCGCCGTCGCCGTCGTCCTCCTCATCGCCTGCGTCAACCTCGCCGGCCTCATGCTCGTCCGCGCCCTCCGCCGCCAGCGCGACGTCGCCGTCCGCCTCGCCGTCGGCGCCCGCGCCTCCGCCCTCATCCGCCAGGCCATCCTCGAAAGCCTCGCCCTCAGCCTCGCCGGCGGCCTGCTCGGCCTGGGGCTCGCCGCCCTGGCCCTGGCCATCGGCAAAACCGTGCTGCCCGAGAGCCTCCCCCGCGTCAGCGAGATCGGCCTCGACTGGTGGATCGTTGCCTTCGCCCTCGCCCTCGCCCTGCTCACCGGCCTGCTCTGCGGCCTCGCGCCCGCCTTCGCCGCACTCCGCACCGACGTCAACGGCGTCCTCAAAGAAGGCGGCCGCAGCGGCACCGTCAGCGGCGCCCACGCCCGCCTGCGCTCCGCCCTGGTCGTCGCCGAGATCGCCATCGCCCTCGTCCTCCTCGCCGCCTCCGGCCTCCTCCTGCGCAGCTTCCAGAAGATGCGCCAGGCCGACCTCGGCTACCGCCCCGACCACGTCGCCACCGCCGCCTACGGCCTGCCCCAGAATCAATACGCCAAACAGGCGCAGATCGATACCTTCAACCGCGAGCTCCTCGACCGTCTTCGCCAGCTCCCCGGCGTCACCGCCGCCGGCCTCACCAGCCTCCTCCCCACCAACGGCCACAACAACAACCAGACCTTCGTCGTCGAAGGCTACACCCCGCCTAAAGGCGCGGACATGAACCTCGCCACCGTCTCCTACCTCATCGGCGACCCCCTCCAGGCCCTCGGCGTTCCCCTCGAACGCGGCCGCTACTTCACCCCCGACGACCGCGCCGGCAAGCAGCTCGTCCTGCTCGTCAACCACCGCATGGCCGAACACTACTGGCCCGGCCAGGACCCCGTCGGCAAACGCGTCCGCATCGGCACCCCCGAGATGCAGACCCCCTGGATGACCGTCGTCGGCGTGGTCGCCGACGTCAAGCTCGCCTCCCCCGACCAGCCCGCCGTCCCCCAGTACTACGTTCCCGTCGACCAGTCCGAGGAAGACGCCGGCGCCCTCGCCTCCCCCACCGACCTCAACGGCAACGGCGGCACCATCGTCGTCCGCACCACCATGCCCCCCGAGCAGATCGAGAACTCCATCCGCACCACCGTCCGCTCCCTCGATCCCCTCCTGCCCCTCACCCAGGTCCAGACCATGGACCAGGCCATTGCCCTCAGCGAAGCGCCCCGCCGCTTCAACACCGTCCTCATCTCCTCCTTCGCCATGGCCGCCGTGCTCCTCGCCGTCCTCGGCATCTACAGCATCATTGCCTTCTCGGTCGCCTCCCGCGTCCAGGAGATGGCCATCCGCATGGCCCTCGGCTCCCAGAAATTCGCCATCGTCACCCTCATCCTCCAGTCCGGAGCCAAGCTCGCCGCCGTCGGCTGCCTCATCGGCCTCGGCGGAGCCGCCGCCGCCTCCAGCCTGCTCAAGTCGCTGCTCTTCGGCGTCAGCCCCTTCGATCCGATGGTTCTCGCCCTCGCCGCCGTCGGTGTCCTCCTCCTCGCCACCGCGGCCTCCACCCTCCCCGCCTTCCGCGCCGCCTCCGTCAGCCCCATCCAGGCCCTGCGCGGCGAGTGACCCCATCCGCCGGCTGGCGGCCCACCCCGTGGGACTCCAGCCGGCCTTTTCTCCTCCCTCGCGCACAACGAAAACCCCCGCCCCGCCTTCCAAGCCTCCGGAACGACACGCACGCATCTCACCGCGAGGTAGGTCATGGGACTCATTACCCCCAACGATTTCCCCAACCTGCGCGAGCTCTACACC
Organism: Acidobacteria bacterium AB60; assembly: GCA_008682415.1. Lineage (GTDB taxonomy): Bacteria > Acidobacteriota > Terriglobia > Terriglobales > Acidobacteriaceae > Telmatobacter. The sequence goes on from VANK01000006.1 coordinate 232,340, forward strand.
GCGCAACTCCGCTACTTGCTGTCCACCGAAAACCAGATCGTCAAAGGCCTGCCCGCCATGATCGAGCACGCCGACGACGAACAGCTCAAGCAGGCCTTCCAGTCGCACCTCCAGGAGACCCGCGAGCACGTCACCCGCATCGAAAGCCTTCTCCGCGAGCTCATGGACTCCGTCGACGACAAGAAGGACCCCATCCTCACCGCCATCGTGGGCTCCGGCGAGAACATCACCAAAGAGACCAGCGCCGGCCCCGTCCGCGACGCCGGCCTCATCGCCTCCGCCCAGAAGATCGAGCACTACGAGATCGCCTCCTACGGCAGCGCCCGCGACTGGGCCAAACAGCTCGGCCTCACCAACCACGTCCCCGTCCTGCAGAAGACCCTCGACGAGGAGAAGCACGCCGACGCCCTGCTCACCCAGATCGCCCAGCGCACCAACTCCTCCGCCTCCGCCGTCGCCGCCTGATCCGCAAACCCGTACACTCCCCGTGCTGTCGCAGGTCTCAGTGGAGACCTGCGACAGCACCCATCCTCGATTTCGCCCAGGCTCCCCCGCGGGTCCCGGGTCTTTTCGGATTATTTCACTCGTTTTACTACATATATAGTTCGATTTCGCCACGAAATTTTGGCGAAAATCGCTGGTTTAGTGATGGGTATCACCGGGAGAACCGCAAACTCTCCTCGAATCCGCCGGCGCACCTCGCACGCCTCTCGGACCTTGTTTCCACCGCGGCCCAAACCTCCGCCCCCACGCAGCTCGCCCCCCTTGTTCTCCCTTCCTCGACCATTTCTTCCTGATCCGCTCCGGAATCCTGTCAAGTGTCCTTCCTGTGGAAAACCTTCGCAACTCCCACAAACCAAAGCGAAAATTTTTCTTCCACACATTGGGGGTTAATTCTTCGGATCTGCCATACTGGATACAGAGTAGGAAAAGCCCCTCCCGGCAACCGCCCGGAGGGGCTTCGCATTTCCGGCCAAACTTCTGCGCAACCTGGGGAACAAATGCCTGGCCTTGTGCCGCCAGTTCAGGGGCTCACCCGGTGATCTATCTCACATTCGATGCGCAAAAATGCCGCTTTTGCGCCCAACCCGATCATTCCAAAGAGAATGGCCGTTTTTTCTTCAGCGCGCGCAACAACTAAGTATTTTCTCGGCCCTGGGCGGTTACAAATCTTTACCGGGCTTAACCAATCTTTACCGCGGGCGACGCGGGCCGCTGGTGGAATGAGTTTGAGCGCAAACAGCGGCTCAGGGAGATTCCCCATGAAACAGAATGCGCGATTTCGCGGTCCTTCTCCGATGCTGGCGGCGGGGGCGCACCTGGCGGTGTTCGTCGCCGGACTGGTTGCGTCGGGGCTGCTCCGGCATGGAGCGCCGTTCGTCAATCCTTTTGCCCCGGGAGAGCAGGCGCGGGTGCTGCTGGCGCAGACCCCGGCCGCGGTGCGCGTGGGCGCCTTCTTCCTGTTCGGGTCGGCGGTTCCGCTGGGGATCTTCGCCGTGACGTTGGTGAGCCTGCTGCGGTATCTGGGAGTGCGCGCCGCAGGCACCAACATCGCGCTGCTGGGGGGCATGACCGCCACGATGGCGCTGTTCCAGTCGGGCATCGCGGGATTCCTCCTGTCGCTGCCGGATGTGACGGCGTCGGGGGCGGTAGTGAAGGCGGTGGAGTTTTTGAGCTTCCTGTCGGGCGGCGTGATGTACGCGGTGGGATTCGGACTGTTTGCCGCGGGGGTCTCGATCACGAGTTACTTTACCCGGCTTCTGCCGCGCTGGCTCGCCTGGTTCGGGATCGTGATTGCGGTGATGGGCGAGCTTTCGTGGTTCAGTCTTCTCTCGTTTCCGGCGAACTTCTTGATCCCGGTTACGCGGTATCTGGGGTTTGTGTGGATGGTGCTTGCGGCGGGGGTGTTGGGGGGAGTTGCGAGGCGCGAGTCTCGAGTTGCGAGTCGCGAGTTGAGAGTGGATGGGTGAGGTTCGTGCTGTCCCGCCCTAGGCGTCTAGAAAGGGGAACCCTCGGTCGTGCGGGAACGGAGAGGGCGGGGTGGGTTCATGCTGTCCCGCCCTAGGCGCACAAGACGCGCCTAGAACGGGGCACCCTCGGTCGTGCGAGATCGGAGGGGGCGGGGTGGGGTTCGTGCTGTCCCGCCCTAGGCGCACACAACGCGCCTAGAACGGGGAACACGGGTTAGTGCCAAGGACCAAGTACCAAGGACGAAGGGGCAAGGGGCGAGGGTTAAGGGGCAGGGTGAATCGAGGTTCGTGCTATCCCAGGTCTCCAACGACAGGAGACCTGGGGCACCCTCGGTCGTGCGGGAACTCACAACTCCGAACTCACAACTCCGAACTCACAACTCCAACTCACAAATCCGAACTCGCGACTCGCAACTGGCCTCTCAGGCGAGGGCGGGGACGGGGGTGCGTTCGATGGTGAGGACGGTGATGTCGTCGTGCTGGCCGAAGGATTGGGCGGCGGCGGCGATCTCGGGGGCGGGGCGGCGGGAGAGGTCGCGGCTGCGCTCGAAGCCGAGCAGCTCGCCGGCGGGGTTTTGCGCCTCGACCACGCCGTCGGAGTAGAAGGTGAGGCGGCTGCGCGGGTCGAGGGCGAAGCGGCTCGACTCGTAGAGAACGCCGGGCGCGACGCCGAGAGGCAGCGCGCCGGGGAGATCGATCTCGCGGCCGTCGAGGTAGGGCGGCAGATGGCCGGCGTTGGCGACGGTCACCTGACCCTGCTCGGAGATATGGGCGGCCAGGGCGGTGGAGAAGCCGCCGCCGGCGCGGCCCACCAGGCGCTCGTTGAGGCTGGCCAGCATCTGCGCGGGATCGCGGGTGAACTCGGCGGTGGCGCGGATGGCGCCGACGATCACGGAGACGAGCATGGCGGCGGGCAGTCCTTTGCCAGCGACGTCGCCCACCACCAACAGCAGGCCGCCGGCGTTGTCCGGAAGGATCTGAAAGAAGTCGCCGCCCACCTGCTGGGCAGGGAGATAGACGGACTCGACGGCAAAGCCGGGAAGGGTGCCGGTGTGCTCGGGGACGAGGACCTGCTGCACCTGGCGGGCGGCCTCGAGCTCCGCGTCGAGCAGGGCCTGACGGCGGGCGGTGGTGGCGGAGCGGCCCAGGACGATGAGGGCGACCGAGGCAGTGCAGAGGATGCCGGAGATGGGGTTGAGGGAGAGCGCGAAGGGCCCGGCGTGGAAGTTGTCGATGAGGTTGAGGCCGCGGAGGGCGAAGGGTTTCCACCCGGGGACACGGAAGAGCATGTCGAGCGTGACCTCGGCGTAGATGTAGAGACTGAAGAGGACGGCGGGGATGAAGAGGATGGCGGCCTCGCGGCCGCCGCGGCGCACGCGGAGGGCGAGCACGACGGGAACGATGATGGAGAGGAAGACAATGTAGGGCAGGTTGAGGAAGATCTGGACGGGAAGGATGTTGAAGGACGCGTACTGCTGGAGGGCGGCGCCAAGGTTGCCGATGCCGGCGATGACGAGGAAGGTGCGCCAGCGCCAATCGATGCGGATGGCGGCGAAGGAGAAGTAGAAGCCGGCCCAGAGGTACGGCGAGGCTCCCCGCGGGAGAATGCCGACGATGTCCCAGACGACGGGGATGTTGCGGAAGGATTCAACGACCGTGGAGGGGAACTCGAGCAGGGTGAGGAGGCCGAGCGCGGCGATCCAGAGGTACTCCTTCTGGCGGCGCTCGGCGGAGAAGAGCAGCAGGGCGATGATGCCGAGGCCGATGGTGAAGAGGTGGTCGAACCAGGGTAAGGCGTTATCGCCGAGGATGGTGAGCCACGCTTCGTGTTGCAGGTCGGCGTAGGGCCCGATGGCGAGGTTGTTGCCGTAGTAGCCGGGGTTCTGTCCATTGCCCCACTCCGAGGGGGAGATGCGCAGGCGGAGCGCGATGACCAGAGAGCCGGTGCGGATGGCCTGCTGCGGAATGGGAGCGAGGAGGCGGGCGCCGGTGGTGCGGGGATGGAAGGGCTCCACCTGCCCGGAGCGCATGACGAGTTCGCCGTTGACGTAGATCTCGAAGGCGCGGGCGATCTGAATTTCGCTGAGGGCGAGGGAGTCTTCGGCGGGATCGTCGGCGAGGTGGAGGCGGTACCAGAGGATGGGCGGACGCTGCTCGCCATAGATGGCGTTGATGGGGCTGTAGGGATCGAAGCGGGTCCAGCGGGAGTCGTCGAAGGCGGGGCTGGCCCAGGCGGGATTGTCGCCGGCCTGGACGAGCCAGGGGCTATCGAGGAAGCGGGTCCCGTGGAGGTGGGTGATGTCGAGGGGCGCAGCCGCAGTCTGCGCCGCGGCGAGGGCGGCGCCGGCGCAGAGCAGAACGAAGGTCAGAAGGATCCGGGGCCGCATCGCCCTTCAGCTTACCGCACCCCGGGGGAAGGCGGTTACTTCTCGCGGGTGGCGGTGAACTCGACGGCGGGATGGTCGGCGACGGTGCGGGTGAACTTGATGGTGTCGCCCTCGACCTTGCCGGTGTAGTTGATCTTGAACTCGTTGCCGTTGAAGTTGAGCACCTGGGTGAAGGAGAGGTTGTCGCCGTCGATTTTGCCGTCCTGGATGTCGGACTCGCCGCGGGGCGTGGTGATTTTGCCGGTGAGGGCGGCGCCGTCGGCGTGCAGGTCGAGGGAGATCTCCTGGGTGCCGCGGGGCGTCTCGACCGAGCCCTTCCACTTGCCGGTGACGTCGGCGGCCAGGGCGGCGAGGGTGCCGAGGGTGAAGACGAGGGCGAGGAGAGCCAGGCGCCTGAACTGCTTTGCGGACATATGAGCCTCCGTGGGAACGGGGATGGGGACTGCTGCAAGGGTGGACGTGCGCGCGGCGGCGGAAGACGCATGGGACAGCGGGTGGGGCCAGGGCGCTGAGCGTCTCCTTTGTGACGGCCCACTCGCCCTGCCGGATCCAAACTTCCGTCCGCGCCCCCGCATTCCGCGGGAACCTCCGCCGAAAAGGCAGGGAACCGAAGGCGGGACGCCGGGAAGCGGCTGAATTGAGAGTTGAGGAGCGGCGCCTTTGATGGCCTGTTCCGACGGACCGGCTTTCGGACCCGCGGCGGGGAGTGCATTGGCTCCTGTGGCGCGATGCAGTCAACGAAGAGGGAGCGAAACCGGTGCTATACTTGAGGCCCAAACCGGCCTTGCGCACAGGTGATTTTCATGGCCCGGGCGACTGCCCCCATCGCTATTTGCTATGGCGCTGCAGCCAGCGCCCCAAGCCAGGTTCGCTCGATGCGCGCGGGGTGCGCGCTGGCGCTGATCTGTGTCATATTTGGCGCGGGCACAGTCTGCCCGCAATCGGCGAGCGCTGCGTCCTCTCCCGCTGCTCCCGACCCGCTTGTCCGTTCGGCCATCTCGAAGGAGACGGCGGTCTTAAAGGAGTTTCGGAGGCGGTCGCCGCTGGTTGAGACCTACGTCCAGAACCTTCCGGGCGAGAGGCAGGCCGGACAACTTGTTTCGCCCGACTTCTATTCTCTGAATCATTTCGAACTCGCTCGCGCTCATGCGGAGGCGGCGAGGCCGGCCAAACCTGTCGCCGCCAGGACGACTCATGGGAGCGACGGGGATGCCGCTGCGATTCAACAGATCACGCGCACGCTGGGCCTGGAGAGCGCGCTGGCGCACCATCCGCTTGGGTTCCTGGAACTTGCGTCGCCCGATCCCTCGGGGTTTGGCCTGCGAAATTATCGTTTTCGCTTTGTCCGCCGCGAGTTCCTGGGTTCTGTACGCACACGCGTTTTTGACGTGGGCCCGCGCGTGCCGCAGAACGGCCGCTTTCAGGGGCGAATCTGGATTGAAGATCAGGGTGGCTTCATTGTTCGCTGGAGCGGCACTTTTCTGACAAGCGCCGGAGAAGGGGCCTCGCCGTATGTAGTGCACTTCGATAGCTGGCGGTTGAACCTGCGACCGGGGATCTGGCTGCCGGTGGAGATCTATGTCGAGCAGGAGCCGGTGAAGGCCGAGGATACGCAGCGCAGCGGTTTGAAGGGGCAGATCCGGTTCTGGGGCTACAGTCTGAGCGAGCCAAAGCACGAGACGGGAAACGTGGAGGTCTCGATCGACTCCGCAATGGATAGGGCTCCGCCGGACGATGCATCGCCCCTACAGGCGCAGCGGGAGTGGGTGACCCAGACAGAAGACAACGTTCTGAACCGTCTGCAAGAAGCGGGACTGATCGCCCCGAAGTCCCAAGGGGGGATTGAAGACACCCTGGAACAGATTGTTGTGAATCTCAGCGTACCCAACAACCTGAATGTCCCAGGAAACATTCAGTGCCGCGTTATCCTGACGGACACGCTGGAAGCCACGACAGTGGGCAACGCCATCCTGATCAGCAAGGGGCTGGTGGACGCAATGCCGAACGAACCGGCCTTTGCATCGGCGATCGCTCTGGAGCTTGCCCATATTGCGCTGGGGCATCGCGTGAACACGGCCGAAGCGTTCAACGACCGCCTGTTGTTTGCGCGGGATGCGGATCTGCTGCGCCTGCATCTCAATCACTCCGAGGCGGACAACGAAGCAGCCCAGCGGCGGGCGATCGAGTATCTTCGCTCCTCTCTCTACAAGGACAAGCTGGGGGAGGCTGGAGTGTTTTGGGAGGCGCTGGCTGACCGAGCCAAGGTGTTGCCGGCGCTCACTACGCCAGTGCTGGGCGATTCGCTGCTGCGTCCCGATGGAAAGCCATGGCTGGCGGCGCTGGCGGAGGGCGCTCCGAAGATCCATCCCGAGGACCTGGCACAGATCGAGGCGAGGCCGCTGGGCAGTATGCTCAAGACGGACCCGTGGAGCGACAGCGTGCACATGCTCAGCGCCGGCCGCTATGCTCCGATGAGCCCCGCGGAAAAGATGCCGCTGGAGATTACCCCTATCTACTTCAACCTGGCGCGGTACGAGTCCGATGCGTCTCTCGGAATTGCAGGGGACGCCGACGTGCATGGCTGGCATCCGGGTGTTGGACCGCAGTCACTGGCGACGGGCAAGCAGCCGGACAAGAAGAGCACACCCAAACCGCGTCCACGGCCGGAGGTGCCGGGCAAGGAAGGCGGGACGGCGGGGGAGCGGCCGAATTGAGATGACTGGGTTCGATCGCTGGTGGGGAAGACGCCGGGTTCCAAATCGTGGTTTTGGCGGAAGGCCGACGGCCGGTAGCTGAGTGAGTTGAAGGAGAGCCGCACGTTGGGGGAGCCCAATCACCTGCGCCAGAGAGAGCGCGCCGGCGCTCGCGCCCGGAGAGCGCAGGAGCGGCCACGAGTCCAGTGGCCCGTGGTGGCGCGCAATGTGGGGATCGTGGTGGTTCTGCTGGTGGTAGGCCTCTACCTGGAATCGCGGGAGGACACGAAGCCAGCGAGCAACAGCTGCGAACTGGTGGAGGCACAGCCATCGGGCGCATCAGAGGAGCACATTGCGCATCTTGCGCTGACGGGATATCGCGATCTTCGCAGCCGTCGGGTTACGGTGCTGACGCTGAGTGACGAGAAGGACCCGGGCACGGTGATGGCGAATCTGTGCGAGCAGCGCTGGTATGTGGCGAAGCTGATTGATGCGCTGTCTGCCATGGGCGCTTCCGAGATCGTGATCGACAAGCATTTCAGTCCTCGCGCGTGCGGGCCGGGCGATGCAGGAACCGCGGCGCTGGTGGCATCAGTGCAGCACACTACCGTTCCAGTGGTGGTGGGGAGATCGACACACCCGCCCCACGGGACGGATACGAGCGGCAGTTGCCTGGTCCTGGGCGATTCTCTCGACTTCGGTTACAAGGTTGATTCGATGGGGAACCCGACCAAGAATCCGGCGGCCTTGTATGGCCTGACCCGGCTGAACAGCGATATTGAGAAGATTCCGCTGGGATGGTCGTGCTACGCGAGCGACCAGGCGTTTGACGCGGGACAGGCCCCGACGGACAAGCGAGTCGATTCCCTTTCGTGGATGGCGGCAGCGGCGGTTGATTCGGGTCTGAGGAATGAGCCGCGCATCGTGGCGCTGCAGAAGGAGGGCCATCATCCGTACACGAGTTTTATCGACGCCAAGACGATGTCTCACGTGGATGGGCTGAGCGTTCTGTGCAATTCCTCGCAACGAGGCGAGGTGGCCGCGCGTTACCAGGTGGATTGCCCGGCGCATCCCGCGCCCGAGGCCGACCTTCACGGGCAGATTGTGGTGGTGGGAGAGGATGTGCAGGACCGGGATCCGCACACGCTGTTCGGCGCGAATGTGGCGGGCGTCTATCTTCAGGCGAACTACATTGAATCTCTGCTGGACGACCGGTTTATGAAGGCCATTGACGGCAGCTGGAACTACATTGGCCTGATCGCGTGGCTTGTGTGCCTGTATCTGATCTTCTGGATCCAGCCGGAGGTGGCGCTGGGGGTTTCCGTGGCGGCGATCGTTGTTCTTCGCTACGCGTTTATTGAGATTGCCACGTATCGCGGATACTATCCGCGGCTGACGATACTGGATCTGGGAGCGGTGGCGCCGGTGCTGAAGTACATTGAGGCTCGCGGTCATTTGGCGATGCATGCCTTGATGGAGCGGCATGAGAAGAGAAGCCGTCGAGCGGGTTAGCGAGTTAGGGAAGCGTCTGGCGGCTATTGGGCCGAGGACGGTTGCACGGCACGCGTGGTGGCGGATGCGGCGACAGGCGGATCTGCGGAAATGCGCTGGATGGCGACGACGGTGATGTCGTCGTGCTGGCCGAAGCCGCGGGCGGCGGCGACGATGGCCTGGGCGGGTTCGGTGGAGAGGGCGAGGCTCTTCTCGAAGCCGAGGAGTTCGCCTTTGGCGTTTTGCGCTTCGACGACGCCGTCAGAGAGGAAGGTGATGCGGCTGCCGGGCTGGAGGTGGAACTCGGTGATGGTGTAGCGGGTGCCGGAGGTGACGCCGAGGGGGAGTTCGCCGGGAGTGGCGAGTTCGTGTCCGTCGAGGTAGGGCGGGAGGTGGCCGGCGTTGGCGATGGCGACGGTTCCGTGGCGATAGAAGCGGGCGGCGAGGGCGGTGGAGAAGCCGCCGGCGGCGCGGCCGACGAGGCGGTCGTTGAGGTTGGCTAGGAGTTCGGCGGGGTCGTTGGTGTACTCGGCCACGGCGCGGACGGCGCCGACGAGGACGGAGACGAGCATGGCGGCGGGCAGGCCTTTGCCGGCGACGTCGCCGATGACGAGGAGGAGGCCGTTGTCGCGGGTGGGAAGGATCTGGAAGAAGTCGCCGCCAACCTGCTGGGCGGGCTGATAGACGCTTTCGATGCGGAAGCCGGGGACAGGCTCGATGGCTTCGGGGAGGATGACCTGCTGGACTTCGCGGGCGGCGGCCAGTTCGCCTTCCAGGAGGGCCTGCTGGCGGCTGACGCGAGTGGCGCGGAGCACGATGATGATGGTGAGGGAGAGGAGCATCAACACATTCACCATGCTGAGCGGAGACAGCGAAAACGGCCCGATCTGCCAGGCGGAGGAGAGCACGGCGAGACGGAGGGCGAGCGCGACTGTGGCGGGGAACTGCAGGAGGACGAAGAGGACGATCTGGAAGTAGACGGCGAAGCCGGCGAGGAGGAGGGGGATGAGGAGGATGCCGGCTTCCATGTTGCCGCGGCGCCACTCGCGGAGGAGCAGGAAGGGCAGCAATCCGAAGGCGAAGAAGGCGAGGGGGAGCAGCGCGGTCTGCGCGACGACGGCACTGAGCAGTCCTCCGATATAGCCGAAGACCAAAACAAAGGAGCCGAGGAAGGAGACGACGAAGAAGATGCGCATCCATCCCGCCATGCGCATGCGGATCATGGAGAAGTACATGAGGATGGCGAAGAAGTTGCTGCCGAACTGGAGGAGGAGCTTGACCTGATCCCAAACCAGAGGCAGGGTGTGAAAGGTCTCGTACCAGGTGATGGGCAGGGCGAGGGCGATGACGAAGAACTGGAGGAAGATCCAGAGATATTCGCGGTGCGCGGGCTGGCTGGAAAAGAGGGAGAGGGCGACGATGCCGAGGGCAAAGCCGGCGAGTCCGATGACGCAGCTGACGGCCTGGTCGCCGATGACGGTGAGCCAGGTGTGATCGCGCAGGGCGGCTTCATGGCCGAGGAAGAGGTTGGAGGCCGCATAGCCCGGTCCCGTATTGCTCCAGTCGTAGGGAGAGATGTGCACGCGGAGAGCGATGACCAGGGTGCCGGTGCGCACGTCCTGGGCAGGGATGGGCGCAAGGAGGCGGGCGGAGTAGGTGTGGGGAACGAACGGTTCGATGCTGCCGGCGGAGATGAGGCGGGCGCCGTTGACGTAGACCTCGAAGGCGCTGCTGATCTGGTGTTCAAGGAGGGCGAGGTCGGTTTGCGCGGGATCGACCTTGACGTGGAGGCGGTACCAGACGACGGGCGGGTGGGTGTCGCGAAAGATGGTGGTGATGAATTTGTGGACGTCGAAGGGGGTCCAGTGGGAGTCGTCGAAGCCGGGTTGGGCGAAGGCGGGGTCGTCGCCGGCGTGGACGAGCCAGGTGCCGTCGAGGTCGGCGGGCTGGTGCAGGTCGGTGGCGTTGAAGGACTGGGCCGGCAGAGATGCGACGGCAGCAAGCAGCAGGAAGAAATGAAAGACTGCCGTGCGGCGCCACGTTGCGCGCGGCGGGCGGGTGCTGACCATGTGCGCTTCGCCTCCGGGGGGCTTGCACTCAAGCTAACACGGAGAGGCTAGGGCCGAGGGCCAAGGGCCAAGAGACGAGGGCCAAGGGCCAAGGGACGAGAGGCGAGTTGCGAGTCGCGAGTTGCGAGTTGCGAGGGCCAAGTACCAAGGGCCAAGTACCAAGGAACAAGGGCCGAGGGATGAGGGGGTTATTTGCTTTGGACGCGCTGGATCTGGGTGATGGGGCCGCGGTACCGGCCGGTGAGGGCGTTCCAGCGGACGATGGCGAGTTCCTTGAGCATCTGCAGGCCGTCGCGGAGGTAGCTGATGCGGGTGCGGGCGTCGTGGGCCCAGCTAACGGGGACTTCCTTGATGCGGTAGCCGCGTTTGCGGGCGATGAAGAGGATTTCGGGATCGAAGCCCCAGCGCTCGATGGTCTGGAGCTGAAAGACAGTCTGGGCGGCGGAGCGCGTGAAGGCCTTAAATCCGCACTGCGTATCGGCGAAGGGGAGGCGCATGACGGCGCGGGTGAGGGCGTTGAAGCAGCGGCCGAAGAACTGGCGGTAGAGGGGCTGGCGGTGGGTCTGGCGGCTGGTTTCGAGCCAGCGCGAGCCGATGGCGATGTCGGCGCCGCCGGCGATGGCGTCAAAGAGGCGCTGGGCCTCGTCGATGGGGGCGGAGAGGTCGGCGTCGGTGAACATGACGATCTCGCCCTGGGCGTGGAGGAGGCCGGAGCGGACGCTGCAGCCTTTGCCGCAGTTGCGGGGATTGTTCATGAGGCGGACTTCAGGTGCGGAGGCAGCAAAATCGCGGACCATCTGGGCGGTTTCGTCGGTGGAACCGTCATTGACGACGATGACTTCGGCGTCCCACTTATGGGCGCGCACGGTGTCGACGACCGAGTGGAGCGTGGCAAGGATGCGGGCGCGCTCGTTGTACGCCGGGATGATGATGCTGTATTTTGGGTACTCCGTCACGTGACTGGCTCTTTCCCGGGGCCTTTTAACCTGGTTGATGTCGGAGGAACGCGAAGGACTCTGGCAATCATAAACGCCGCCGGGGGCGCGGAGGCTGGAAAGCGCCGGAGCCGAGGAAGGTGCGAGAAGGCGGCGAGCGGGGGAAGCGGGGTCGCGGCAAGCGGGACGGGTGCGGGCGGAAATGGGGCGGGGAGACGGGAGCGGCTGGGCAGGAATCCGCCAAATTACTGATGCGAAAAGCCCAAATGGCAAAAAGAGTCGCTTCTTTTTCTCCCAGAGCGTAGGTTTTTGGGTATGCTGGGAGCGGAGGTCGAGAGCAAATGACGAAGGCAGACCTGGTGGAAAAGGTGACCCGCCTGGGCGACCTGACCCGGCGCGACGGGGAAGTCATCGTGGAAACCATCTTCGAATCGGTCATCGGAGCGTTGCAGAGCGGGGACAAGATCGAGATCCGCGGATTTGGATCGTTCCGGATTCGGCAGCGGAATCCGCGGATCGGGCGGAATCCGAAGACCGGCGAGCGGGTAGAGGTGCCGGCGAAGCGGGTACCGTACTTCAAGCCTTCGAAGGAACTCCGCGACCTGGTGAATCCGGAAGAGGCGGGCGTACCGCCGGCCAATGTGACGCAGTAGGCGGTTCCCTTCCCCGGAACGGCCTGTGCGGGCAAGCCAGTCTTAGATGAGTCAGCCGCGGCATCTTCTGTGCCGCGGTTTCCGTTTTTAGAACTAATGCGGGCGGATGCCGATGACGCTGAGCATGCGTCCGGCGCGGCCGTGCGCGGCGCGGTGGGAGAAGAAGAGCTGCGGCTGGCAGGCGGTGCATCCGCCGACGAGGGCGATGGCCTGCGGGGCGAGGCCCGCGGCGAGGAGCTGGCGGCGGTTGGCTTCGTGCAGGTCGAGCCGCAGATCGTTGCCAACGGTGTGGAAGAGGCTGGAGGCGTCGTCGAACTGCGCCTGGAAGGCGGAGAGCAGATCGGGGCCGACGGTGTAGCAGCAGGGGCCGATGGCGGGACCGATGGCCGCGACCAGATCCTGGGGCTGGGAGCCGAACTCGCGCGCCATGCGGGCGATGCCGTGTTCGACGATGCGCTGGACGGTGCCGCGCCAGCCGGCGTGGAACGCGGCGACGGCTTTGCGGCGGCGATCGGCGACCAGGACGGGAACGCAGTCGGCGGTCTGAATGCCGAGGAGGATGCCGGGCTGAGCGGTGATGAGGCCATCGCCTTCGCAGGCGGGCTGCGCGGGGGCGTCGGGGCCGGTGGTGACGATGACGGCGGAGTGAACCTGGCGCACGGTGACGAGGGGGGTTGCGGGGTCTCCGGTGACGGCTTCGGCAAGGAGCTGGCGGTTGCGGACGACGTTTTCGCGGGAGTCGTCGGCGGTGAAGCCGAGGTTGAGCTCGCCGGAGGATTCCTGCGCAGCGTAGGCAACGCTGACGCCACCACGGCGGGTGGAGAAGGCGTGCCAGAGCCAGGGGAGCGCTTCCCAGCCGGGAACGGTGAGGAGAGAGACGCCGTTGGGGGCGGGATGGGGTGCGGCGGGAAGAGACGGGGGGTGGGGGGCAGGCGGCATCCTGTCCAGTGTAGCGATTGCGGTTTTGTTTTGGGATGGCGGGACTTAGAATGGGTGCGACGCGGAAGGGCCCTGAAAAGCATATGGGCCTGCCTTCCGGCAGGCCCGCTTGAGAGGCATTATTTGGAGGGGGTCCTGGAGGGAATTGGAGAAGGGGTCCCTAATGGATCGGGACCTTCAAAAGGAATGGAACACCTACCTTTGGAGGGACTCAATTCGGGGCAGCCTCTGCTTGTTAAAGGATTGGACGCCACCCTGCGGCAAATGGTTGCTCAAATGTTTCTCAGTTATTTTTGAAATTCTTTTTTGCGTGGAAGCAGACATCGGTTCACTTTTAAGTTGCAGAAAGTAAATGAGGTTGTCAAGAATCGCTTTATGAAGCGCTGGCACATCGCAGTGATTGTGGGGGCTATTTTGGCCGGTGCCGCCTATTTTTATTTCAACGGGGGCATGGGATTCCGGGAGCGGATGGCGGGGCTGGACGGGGTGGGAAGCTCGTCGGGGCTGGCGGGCTCGGCGATCCGGCCGGCGCATATGAGCTGGCAGACGTCGAACCGTCCCGACGCGGGGTTCAGCGTGGAGATGCCGTCCGAACCGAAGGACCTGCAGGTTCCGGCGTACAACGAGGCGGGGACGACCGAGCCGGTGAAGATGATCTTCGCCAATCCCGACGGGCAGACCACGTATGCGGTGTCGTGGGAGGACAACCCGCCGGTAGCGCGGGTGAACAACCGGATTCCGGATCGGACTCTGGATGCGGCGCGGGACGGGCTGCTGGCGCGGACGCAGACGTTTCTGGACAGCGAGAGCAAGGTGACGGCGGGCGGCTACCCGGCGCGGGATGTTTCGGCGCACAACGCGGGCGGCGGGGTGCTGAATGTGCGGCTGATCTACACGGGCGAGCGGATGTACGCGCTGATGGCGCTATATCCGGGCCCGGCGGCGCGACGGGAACAGGATGTGATCCGGTTCTACAACTCGTTTTCGCCGTCGCGGGTGCCGGGGGAGACGCTGCCGCTGGCGGCGCCGCGCGGATGAGGGGCTCCGGATCGGATGCGCCAATGGATTCAGCCTGTGCGATTCGGATGCGCAGGGGCTAAAGCCCGGCACGACTGAAGTCGTGCCCTGTTACAAATCTTTTTCATGGTGGCGGAGCATCGATTGGGTGAGATCGGGGCTGGTTCGGCGCACGGCCGGCGCGGTGTTTTGGCACCGCCCCTAACGGGGCTCGTCTCTCGAATTGGGGTCTTTCCCCGGATTGCGTCTTCGCCTTCGGCTCGACTCCATCCGGGGCTAAGATCCTTCGCTCCCGACGGGAGCTCTTTCCCGCTGCGCGGCTTAGCTTTTTCTGCACCGGCTTAGTCTTTGCTGCGCTGGCGTAGTTTTTGCTGCGCTGGCTTAGGTTTTTCTGCACCGACTTACTCTTTGCTGCGCTGGCTCTGGTTTTGCTGCACCCGGTTTAAGCTCTACTCGCGATGCAGGCCCATGCTCCCTGCACGATTACCACTCCAGGGTGGTGACGGAGTCGGCGGGCAGGTCGATGTCGACGGCGTTGGCGCCCAGCACCAGTTGCGCGCGCTGTTCCGGGCCGCGGTTAGTGAGGACGGCGACGTGGGAGCCGTCGGGGTTAACGAAGGCGGCGTGCGAGACGGTGACCTGGGCGGGATCGGGCGCGAGGCCGTTGCTGGCGATGACCTTGGCGCCGCGCTTGATGTGGCGGCTGAAGTGCGCGAAGGCCCAGTACTGGCCGCTGCGCGTGATCTTGTGCGAGCCGTTCTCAATGGTGATGGCGCCGCCGCAGGAGAAGGGCCCGATGTTGGGCTTGCCCTTCTCGTCGAGGGCGAGGTTCCAGGCGGTGATGGAGCGCGCCCAGTTGTTGAGGATGCCGTTGAAGGTCTCGGCCCACTTGGTGAAGTCGGTCTGATAATCGGGTTGATTGATGTCGGGGCCGCCCTCGGTCCAGTAGCAGGGCTTGGCGGGGAAGGCCTCGTGGACGCGGGTCATGGCGGAGGGCTCGCCGACGTAGCCGTGCCAGGCGATGCCATCGATGTACTCGTACGCGGCGGGGTCGCTGAGCTCATCGAGGGCGCGGCCCCAGAGGCTGTAGTTGTGGTCGAGGACCCAGATTTTGGTGCCAAGGCCTGATTTGCGCAGGGATGGGCCGAGGTGCTGGGCGACGAACTGCATCTCCTGCTCCTGGGCCCAGAGACATGCGGGCATATTGCCTTCCTGCTCGGCATCGGTTTCGTTCTGCACGGTGACGGCGTCGATAGTGACGCCCTCGGCCTTGTAGCCCTCGAGGAACTTGAGGAAGTAGCGCGCGTAGGGATCGAAGCTGGTCTTGCGCATGGCGCCGCCGATCATGGATTTGTTGGGCTTCATCCAGTTGGGCGGGCTCCAGGGAGAGGAGAAGAGGAAGAGATCGGGATTATGCTTGCGGGCCTCGCGCAGGACGGGGAGAATGTAGGCCTTGTCGTGGTCGATGGAGAACTTCTTGAGCTCGGGATCGGGCGTGTCGCTTTCATCGAAGCTGTAGACGTTGCGGGCGTAGTCGCTGGCGCCGATGCAGGTGCGGCAGACGTTCATGGCCATCTCTTCGGGCGCGAAGATGTCGTGTAGGACGGACTGGCGCTCGGCGTCGGAGAGCTGGCTGAGGACGTAGCAGGAGGAGTCGGTCATGGCGGCGCCGAAGCCGAGGATCTCCTGGCGGGTGTCGGCGGGGTTGAGCACGATGGCCTGGGCGGAGAGCTGGCCGGCGGGCTTCCAGGCGAGCGATGTTGCGGATTGGTGGCGGCGTTCGCGGAAGGTGCTCCAGACGCGGATGGGGCCGGCGGCGTCGGCGTGCAGAGAGCGGGCAGGAAGTGCGAGGACCGCGGCGGTAGCAGAGGCGGATTTGAGAAAGCTGCGACGCGAACGCATAAACATGAGATAGGCTCCGTGCGGCGCGAGGCGATCCGCGCCGGACGCATGATAGCAGCGGAAATGTGCTGAAGTAAAACGTTTAGGCGGGAGGTGAAGCGAAGGAGAGGGTGGGCGAGTTTGCAGGTCAGCAAGCCAGCGAGTCAGCCACGTACGCCTCTGCGGGGGGTTGGGCTCACGACTTGAGGGCGGCGACGATCTGGGGGGCGAGGTGGCTGACGCTGCCCGCGCCGAGGGTGAGGATGAGGTCGCCTTCTTTGGCTTCCTTGAGGACGGCTTCGATGGCGGCGGCGAAGTCCTCAACGAAGCGCGTGCGGGGGCCGGTGATGCGTTTGGCGAGCTTCTCAGCGGTGATGCCGGCGATGGGGGCCTCGCTGGCCGCGTAGATGGGCAGGACGAGCACGGTGTTGGCGTCAGTGAAGGCGGTGGCGAACTCGTCCATGAGGTCGCGGGTGCGGGTGTAGCGGTGCGGCTGGAAGATGACGTGGATGCGCTTGTATCCGCATTCGCGGGCGGCGGCGAGGGTGGCGCGGATCTCGGTGGGATGGTGGCCGTAGTCGTCCACGACGGCGATGCCGCGGCCGGAGCCGCGCAGATGAAAGCGGCGATCGACGCCGCGGAAGTTCTGCAAGCCTTCGGCGATCTGTTCGGGGGCCACTTCAAGCTGATGCGCGATGGCGACGGCGGCGGTGGCGTTGAGCACGTTGTGGCGTCCGGGCACGTGGAGCACGAAGGGTCCGAGCGTGGCGGTGGCGGTGCGCACCTGGAAGCGGGAGAAGCCGGCGCGCTCGGCGGGCGCACGGCCCTTGGCGACGGGCTCTGGTTCGAGCGGCTCGAGGCGATAGTCCGCAGCAGGCGAGACGCCGTAGGTGAAGACGCGGCGGTGCGCCTGGGGCAGGATGGCGGCGAGCAGCGGGTTGTCGAGGCACGCGGTGACGGCGCCGTAGAAGGGCACCTTGTCCATGAAGGCGAGGTAGGCGCGCTCGACGTCGTGCATGTCGGTGTAGCAATCCATGTGCTCGCGGTCGAGGTTGGTGACGACGGCGAGGATCGGCGACAGCTTGAGGAAGGAGCGATCGCTCTCATCGGCTTCGGCGACGAGGTATTGGGTGGTGCCGAGGCGGGCGTTGGAGCCCATGGCATCGACGCGTCCGCCGACGACGACGGTGGGATCGAGGCCGCCGGCGCTGAGCACGGAGGCCACCATGGAGGTGGTGGTGGTTTTGCCGTGCATGCCGGCGATGGCGATGCCGTACTTGAGGCGCATGAGCTCCGCAAGCATCTCGGCGCGCTGAATGACGGGAATCTTGCGGGCCCGTGCCTCGGCGACCTCAGGGTTTTCGGCGCTTACGGCAGAGCTGGTGACGACCACGGTGGCTCCGGCGACGTGGCCGGCCTCATGGCCTTCGTAGACGATCGCGCCAAGCTGCGCGAGCCGCTCGGTGACAGGCGTGCGGCGCAGGTCGGAGCCGGAGACCTTCATGTGCTGATTGAGCAGGATCTCGGCGATGCCGCTCATGCCGATTCCGCCGATGCCAATGAAGTGAGCGTGCTGCGAGGTGGCAAACATGGGGCGTAAAGGATCAGTTTAGCAATCGAGGACGAATGGAGTGGGCGCGGAAGGTCTGTGCTGAGCGTTGTGCCCGCCCGCCCTAACAAGTTAGGACGGGGCACCCCGTCGTGTTAGTCGGGAAGGGTGTAGTCGAGGTCGTAGGAGTGCTGCCCTTTGTCGATCTTGATGGTGAAGGTGCCGGTGATGCCCTTGAGGTCGCCGGTGCCGGAGCCGGGCACGACGATGACGTTCATCTTGGAGCCGGTTGCATCCATGGTGGCGAAGTGCTGCAGCGCGAAGCTGCCGTGCTTGCCGTTCAACGTGCCGGTGACTTTCTCGATGGCGACGTAGCCGGCCGCGCCCTGTTTGAAGTCGCCGCCGGTGAGCATCTCGCCCTGTGTGGTGGCTTCGAGATCCCCGTGCAGTTGCTTGTTGATGGTGAAGCGGGCGAGGCCTTCGGGCGGTGCAGGCTCGAGAGGATGAACGTCGACCGTGAAGGTGCCGTGCGCATGTTGCATAGGGTGCTCCTTGGGAACTGCGTTGGTTTGCGGCGCGAGGACGGCGAGGGCGAGACAGGACGCAATGAGAACGTGCATGCGCAACCAGAATAACGGTTCGCGCGCGCCGATGAAGCGCGTGGAGAACCCGCGCCGACACGTATTTCCGCAAAAGTTGCGGGGATTTATTTCTTGGGGAGGGGCGCAACAATCGGGGAGCGCCCGCGTTTAGGAGGGACATGTACGGCAGCAGTGAGGCAGCAGCAACCAAGCCTCAGAGCAGCAGCCGGACGGGCCCAGTAGATCGGGCCGAGGAGCAACGGAGGATTTATGAAGAACCTGGGCAAATGGGTGTTGAGCGCAGCAGTACTGGCAGGAGCTATGGGATTGAGCACGACCTCAGCCCACGCCGCACAGTTTGGAGTGTATGTGCAGAGCGGGCCGGCTGCGTATGTTCCTCCCTGCCCTGGACCGGGATATGTGTGGGCGGCCGGCTACTGGAATGACGGCTACTGGATTCCCGGGCGCTGGAACTTTGTGGGCGTGCGGCGCGACTTCGACCGCGATGACTACCCCCGGGTGTACTACCGCGACCACGACCGCGACTGGGACCGGCACCGTGATTGGGACCGCGACCGGGACTGGGACCGCCATCGCGACTGGGATCGGGACCGGGATCGGCGTTGGGACCGCGATGGGGACCGGCACTGGGATCGCGATCGGGATCATGACCGCAGGTAAATACATTTAGCTAAAACAGTTCCCGTCCCTGCGCATGATGAAAACGGCCTCTCCTTCACGGGGGAGGCCGTTTTGATTGGGGCAAACAAAGATGCGCGGAAGCGGAGCAGGAAGGCCGCGCAGGGACCGCAACTTTCTCGCTGGACTGTTGTTCTAATGATTGGAAGCCGGAGACAGGGCGAACCTGGCCCGGCGGTGCGGAAGGGGAGGCGGGCTCGCAGACGAGCGGTCTCCAGCCCGGATCGGGAAAGGCGGAGCCGGGCGGCACATGGGAGGAATATCATGCGCAGTTTTCGCCTTGCGTTGTTGGCGGCTCTCCTGGTGATTCCCTTCACCATGAAGGCGAATGCTCAGGTTTCTGTCGGTGTTGGCGTGGGAATCGGTCCGGCAGTGGTGGCGGCTCCGGTGGAATACGGACCGCCGGTATGCGACTGGGGGTACTACCCCTACTATCCTTACGCGTGCGCGCCCTACGGGTACTACGGTCCTGACTGGTTTGTCGGGGGCGTGTTCGTGGGCGCGGGCCCCTGGTACCACTGGGGCTGGGGACGTCCGTGGGGTTATCGCGGCGGGTACTGGCACGGCGGGTACGGCTACCATGGCGGCTGGGGCGGCGTTCGTCCGGGCTACGGATTCCATGGAGGCTACATCGGGCACGGCGGCTATCCGGGAGCGCGCCCGGGGTATGGCGGCGGGTTCCACGGTGGTGAAGGATTCCATGGTGGCGGCGGGTTCCATGGCGGCGGCGGTTTCCACGGAGGTGGTGGATCCCACGGCGGCGGACACCGCTAAGCGCACGCAACAGTTCGAACGAGGTTGATGAAAGAAGGCCCGGTCTGCTTCGGCAGCCGGGCTTTTTCGTGTCCGGAGAATCGGGGGTCAGAGGCTTCTGAGCTGGGAGGCGGCGCCGGATTTGCGGCCGGCGAGGGAGACCAGCCGTTGCGCGATGTGTTCGGCGGCGCCGGGATGAGCCTGGGTGCGGGCTGCGGTGCTCATGGCCTGCAGGCGCTCCGGGGAACGCAGGAGATCGGTGAGCGCGTTGAGCAGTTGAGTGGGCGAGTCGAGGTCCCACTCATTGAGCATGAGGGCGGCGCCGGCGCGGACCATCTCCTCGGCGTTGCGCTTCTGGTGGTCGTCGGCGGCGGCGGCGAAGGGGACGAGGAGGGCGGGCTTTCCGGCGGCGGCGAGCTCGGCCACGGTGGAGGCGCCGCTGCGGGCCATCACCAGGTTGGCGCGGGCGAAGCGGGCGGGCATGTCATCGAAGAAGGGCTTGACGGTCCAGCGGGCGGGATCTGCGCCGCTGGCGGCGTAGGCCTCTTCGGTGGGAATGGCGTGGCGGACGCCGCTTTGATGCAGGATGGTGAGGCCGGGAACGGCGGCCAGCAGGTCGCGCGCGATCTTGGGCAGCGTGTTGTTGAAGAGGCGCGCGCCCTGGGAACCGCCGAAGACGAGAAGATGCGGGGGCCCGGGCGGCGGTGCGGGAAGGCTGAAGAACTCGGGGCGGACGGGGATGCCGGTGACCTCGGCGTTGCGGAAGTAGGCGGTGGCGGCGGGGAAGTTGACCGCGGCGGCTTGCACGCGCTTGCCCACCAGGCGATTCGCCAGGCCGGGCATGGCATTGGGCTCGAAGGCCATGGTGGGCAGCTTGAGCTGCAGGGCGGCGGCCATGGCGGGACCGGAGGCGTAGCCACCCACGCCGAAGACGACGTCGGGCTGGTACTCGCGAATCATGCGGCGGCAGGCGGCGATGGATCGAGGGAGATTGATGAGGGTGCGGAGGCGGGTGACGAGCGAGACGTTCTTCAACTGGCCCACTTCAATGAGGCGCAGGCGAAAGCCGGCTTCGGGAACGAGGCGGATCTCCATGCCGCGCTGGGTGCCGATGAAGAGCACGTCGGCGGCCTGGCTTTCGACCAGTTCGCGGGCTACGGCGAGGGCTGGAATGACGTGTCCGCCGGTGCCTCCGCCGGCGATCAGAACGCGCAGTTGTCCCAAGTCTTTCCCTTTCCTCGATAGAACAACCGACGTTTGATAGCGGGAGGCTCGATCGTCGTGATCAGGCTTCTCGAGCGGCAGATTCGCGTGAGCCTCAGGCATTGTGACCAGAATTGCCCTGGCAGTCGGCAGGTTACGAGAAAGACGAGACGCGGGAATGGACTCCGTTGCCGGGCTGTTGATGATCTTAGCAAACCGGCGCGGGGATTGTTCCTTTCAGATGAAAGTCTTGCGGCTTATTTGGCCTAGTCGACCTTTTGCGAAATATTCAGCAGGATGCCGATTCCTGAGAGGGTGAAGAAGAGGGAGGTGCCGCCGGAAGAGATGAGGGGGAGGGGGATGCCCTTGGTGGGAACCAGCGACAGGACGACGCTGATGTTGAAGAAGGCCTGGAGGAGCAGGGCGGTGGTGATGCCGAAGGCGGTGAGGCGGGCGAAGGGGTCCTCGGAGCGGAAGGCGACGCGCAGGCCGCGCACGGCGAAGACGATGAAGAGAACGAGGACGAACATGGCCCCGAGGAAGCCGAGTTCCTCGGCGATGTTGGCGAAGATGAAGTCGGTGGAGGCCTCGGGGAGATAGAAGAGCTTCTGCATGCCCTCCATGAAGCCGCGCCCGGAGAACCCGCCGGCGCCCACGGCGATGAGGGACTGGTTGATGTGGAAGCCGGCGCCCTGCGGGTCGGAGTCGGGATGGAGGAAAACGAGCATGCGCTGGCGGCGCCATGAGACCCAGAAGAGCAGGGCGGCCAGCGGGGGCGCGGCGGCGGCAAAGCTGAGGGCCAGATACTTCCACTCCATACCGGCCAGGATCATCATCAGGGCGGTGACGCCGGCCAGAACCAGCGCGGTGCCGAGATCGGGCTGCTTGACGATGAGCAGGATGAAGAGGACGGGCATGACGGCCGCTTTGAGCAGGGTGTTGCGCCAGTCCTTCATCTGATCGAGGCGGGTGTGGAGAAACCAGGCCAGGAACAGGATGAGCACCGGCTTGGCGATCTCCGAGGGCTGGAAGGTGAAGAAGCCGCCGAAGCGAATCCAGCGATGGGTGTTGTGGGAGCTATGGAAGAAGTAGACGGAGACCAGCAGCAGCGTGGCGATGGAGATGGCGGGATAGACGAAGCGCGGGGAGTTGTAGCGCGTGTAGTCGACGCGCATCAGCACCACCATGGAGAAGACGCCGGCGAGGGCCCAGGCGGCCTGGCGCGCCACATCGATGTAGGGAGAGTGATAGCGCTCCTCGGAGACCACGGCGGAGGCGGAGAAGACCATGGCCAGCCCGACGGAGACGAGGAGCAGGGTGGTGAAGAAGATCCATTTATCGACGCCTACGCGTTTTGCCATACCTTCCAGCCGCGTCCTTCATGGACGAGTTGTTTGAAGACGCGCCCGCGATGCTCGTAGTTTTCGAACTGGTCAAAGCTGGAGCAGGCGGGGGCGAGGAGAACGATGTCTCCGGGGTGGGCGGCAGCGCCGGCGGTGGCCACTGCCTTCTCGAGGGTCTCGCAGCTGTGAATCGGCACCATGCCGCGCAGTTGCGATTCGATCTTGGGCGCGGCCGAGCCGATGGTGTAGACCGCCTTGACGCGTTGGCGCAGCAGGTCGGCGAGCAGCGTGTAGTCAGAGTTTTTATCCTTGCCGCCGAGGATGAGGTGGATGGCGCCCGGGAAGGCCTCAACCGCCTTGGCCGTGGCGTCGACGTTGGTGGCCTTGGAATCGTTGTAGAAGTCCACGCCGTTGACGGTGGCGACAAACTCCAGGCGGTGCTCCACGGCTTTGAACTTCTCAATGGAGTGGCGGACAGCGGGAGCCGGAGCGCCGGCCAGCCGGGTGGCGCAGACGGCGGCCAGGATGTTCTCCACGTTGTGGGCGCCCTTCAGCGGGATGGCGCTGACCGGCAGAACGGACTCGGGGGCGCTGTCTTTGGAGGCGCGGAACCAGACCTGCTCGTCCATGATCCAGGCGCCCTGGTCCACGGGATGCTCCATGGAGAACCAGTAGACCTGCGAGCGCGCGCGGGCTGCGGCCGCGGCGGTGCGCGGGTTATCGGCGTTGAGCACGACGAAATCGGCGGGAGTCTGGACCGCGAAGATGCGCTCTTTGGCCAGAGCGTAGTTCTCGAAGCTGCCGTGACGATCGAGGTGATCCGGGGTGATGTTGAGAATGACCGCGATGGCGGGATGAAACTCCTCGGTGCTCTCGAGTTGGAAGCTGGACACCTCGAGGACGGACCACGACTGTTCCGTACTCTGGTCAATCAAAGAGACCACGGGCACGCCGATATTGCCGCCGACCAGAGTGGGAAGTCCGGCTTCCTGCAGGATCTCGCCGACCAGGGTGGTGGTGGTGGTCTTTCCGTTGGAGCCGGTGATGGCGAGGGTGCGGCCTTTGAGGAAGCGGGCCGCCAGTTCGAGCTCGCCGATGATGGGCAGGCCGAAGCTGCGGGCCTGGGCGAGCTCCGGAGTATTCAGCGGAACGCCGGGGCTGACGACGATCAGGTCCTGGCGGCGGAAGGTGAGCAGGCCGTGGCCGCCGGCCTCGACGTTGATGCCCTCTTCAAGGAGCGCGGGAATATCGTTGGCCAGCGCCTCGGCGCTGCGCACGTCCGATACGGTGACCTGGGCGCCGCGCTTGCGCAGAAACAGCGCCGCGGCGAGGCCGGATTTCCCCAGTCCGACAACCAGAACCTTTTTGCCTTTGAGTTCCAACATGGCACTATCCTCAGAGCAGTTCCACGGTTTGTGTAGCGCTACCAGTATCTCCGAGAAGGCGTCTTCCTGAGGAAGGTTGGCCCGGGCAGATGCGAGATCGCGAAGGCGGCGATTGTGGAACCGTTCCAGCAGCCGGCTCCTTCATTGTCTACCGAAGCGAGCCTGGCGGCGCCGGCTCTAGCGCAATTTGAGGGTGGTGAGTGCAAACAATGCAAACACCAGGGCGCCAATCCAGAAACGGGCGATGACCTTGGACTCGCTCCAGCCGAGCTGCTCGAAGTGGTGGTGCAGGGGCGCCATCTTGAAGATGCGCTTTTTGCGGAGCTTGTAGCTGCCTACCTGGAGCATGACGGAGACCGCCTCGAGGATGAAGATGCCGCCGATGAAGGGCAGCAGGAGCTCCTGGCGAATGATGACGGCAACCGTGCCGATGGCGCCGCCGAGGGCGAGGGAGCCGACGTCGCCCATGAAGACTTCAGCGGGGTGGGCGTTGTACCAGAGGAAGCCGATGGAGGCGCCGACCATGGAGCCGCAGAAGACGGTGAGTTCGCCGACGTCGGGCATGTGCTGGAGCTCGAGGTAGTCGGCGAAGACTACGTGGCCGCTGAGATAAGTGAGGACGGCGAGGGCGCCGGAGGCGATGATGGTGCAGCCGATGGCCAGGCCATCGAGGCCGTCGGTGAGGTTGACGGCGTTGGAGGAGCCCATCAGGACGAAGAGCACGAAGGCGATGAACGGGAGAAAGGCCAGGAACTCAAGGTGCGGAACGTGCTCCCAGAAGTGCCAGATGAGATCAGGCCGCCAGCTCTTCACAAACGGGACGCTCAAGCGGGTGGAGAAGAGCTTGAATTGCTGCAGGATGGAGAGCGCGACGGCCACGATGATGGCGGCGAGGGCCTGCCCGGCGAGCTTCTGGCGGCTGGTGAGGCCGAGATTGCGGCGCTTGACCACCTTGATGTAGTCGTCGGCAAAACCCACGGCGCCAAAGGCGAGCGTCGAGAACACCGTGATCCAGACAAAGGGGTTGGCGGGGTTGGACCACAAAACCGTAGGCAGCAGGATGGCGATGCAGATGAGCACGCCGCCCATGGTGGGAGTGCCGGACTTCTTCTGATGGGACTTCGGTCCGTCTTCGCGGATGTACTGGCCGATCTGGAACTCGCGCAGGGTCTTGATGACGTAAGGGCCGATGAAGAGGGCGATGAGGAGCGCGGTGAGCGAGGCGAAGGCGGTGCGAAATGTAAGGTAACGAAATATGCGGAACGGGTGGAAGAACGGATAGAGCTTTTGATAGAGCAGCCAGTAAAGCAAAGAGCCTCCAAAACGGGCCTTCGAGCGGGGATTTTTCTCGATTCTACTCGCGGTTGCGGCTGTACGGCTTGAAGATCCGGTTCACTTTCGAGATGCCTGCTGGCGCTTGAAGTTGGCCTCGAAGGCGGACTCGCGCTCCGCCACGTAGGCCTGGTAGTCGCGGTTCGAGGGGTAAGGATTCGGGTCGTGCTTCTGCAAGCGGTCGTAGAACGATTGCAGGTCGAAGGCGCTGCCGTGCGAAGAGAGGAAGATGTCGCAAGGGAGCGCCTTGAGGGTGGCGAACTCGGCGCGAAAGTCGTCGGCGATGTGCGGGTAGGTGGGGTTGTCCACGAGCTTGTAGCTGTCGAGGACGTTGGGGCTGCCGAGGATGAGGACGTGCAGGGTCTTGCCGGACTGCTTGACGTCCATGGTCCAGGTGGTGGTGCCCTTGGTGTGGCCGGCGGTCTTGTGGGCGGTGAGCGTGGTGCCGCCAAGGCTGACGGTATCGCCGTCGTGGAGCTCGCGATCGACGTGGGCGGGTGGGAACCACATGGATTTGTCATGCGCGAACTGGAAGTCGGTTCGGCCGCCAGTTTCAACCACGGAGACGTCGCCGTCCATCACTTCGTAGCGCGCGCCGGTGAGGCGCTTGATCTCGGCGCTGCCGCCGGCGTGGTCGTAGTGGCCGTGGCTGACGAGAAGAATCTTGGTGTCGCGGAGCTTGAATCCGAGCTTCTCGATGCTCTGCCGGATCTGCGCGGGCGAGGACACATAGTTGCTGTTGAGCAGGATGTTGCCTTGCGGCGTGACGATGAGATAGGCGGCGAGGTCCTGGCTGCCGACGTAGTAGAGGTTGCCGCCGATGCGAAACGGGGGGAAAGGATTGGTCCACTCGGCGGGGACCGCGCGGAGCGACGGGACGGCCAAGACGAGAAGAGATACGGCGAGGAATGCGAGACGCTTCAAGGTGCCTCCGGGGAAGGAGCGGTGAGGATTTCGAGAGCCCGCTCGAGGCGCACGCCGCGGGAGCCTTTGAGGAGGACGACGTCGCCGGGCTGCAGATTGGCCTTCATCCAGTGGCCCGCGTCCTCCGCGGATTCGAGGAAGAGCGCGGCCACACCGGCGAGACACGCTGCGGCGGCCAGGTGCCGCGCGTTGCCGCGAACGCCTATAACGAGATCGAGTTTGGCTTCGGCGGCGGCCTTGCCGCACTCCGCGTGGAGAGCCTGGCCCTGTTCGCCGAGCTCGAGCATCTCGCCGGCGACGAGGATGCGGCGCTGCGCGGGGCGTGCGGCGAGGGTGCGGATCATGGACCGCAGCGCTTCGGGGTTAGAGTTGTAGCTGTCGTTGAGGATGGTGGCTCCCGCGATCTCCAGCACCTGCCCGCGCTTGTCTCCGGCGGTGAGCGACTCGAGCGCCGCGGCGGCGGCCTGGCGATCGACGCCCGCTTCGAGCGCGACAGCCAGACCCGCCATGGCATTCTGCGCGTTGTGCGCGCCGAGCAGGCGCAGGCGCAGCGAGCCTTCTTCGTCGCGCGCGCGATAGCGGATGTGGAGGCCTTCGAGGTCTTCGGTGACGGAGAGGATCTGCGGATCGGCGCAGGGACCGGCGCCGAAGTAAACGACGCGGCCGGCGAAGTCGCGCCCGAACTGGGAGACGAAGGCGTCGTCGCAGTTGAGGAAGGCTACTCCGGTTGCCGGCAGGGACGCGACCAGCTCGAACTTCGCGCGGGCAATGCCGATCTGGCCGTCGGTGAAGTTCTCAATGTGCGCGGTGCCGACGTTGGTGACCACGCCCCAGTCGGGCTGCGCGATGCGGGCGAGGGCGGCGATCTCGCCGATGTGGTTCATGCCCATCTCCACCACCGCGATGTCGTGCTCGGGCTCGAGGCGCAGCAGCTGCATGGGCAGACCGAATTCGTTGTTCAGATTGCCTTTGGACTTGTGCACGTTGAGACCCGCGCCGAGAGCGGCGGCGATGGCCTCCTTGGTGGTGGTCTTTCCCGCCGAGCCGGTGACCGAGACGAGGCGTTTTCCCCAGCGGCGGCGGACGTGGGACGCGAGTCCCTGCAGCGCAACCAGCGGCTCCTCCGCGATGAGCAGCGGCACCGCAAGCGCGCTCTCGGGAAGGCCCGCCACACGCGCGCGAGAGACCACCGCACCTACCGCGCCGCGTTCCACGGCGGCGGCGACGAAGTCGTGTCCATCGAAGCGTTCGCCGCGAACCGCGAAGAACAGCTCGCCGGGCCCGAGGGTGCGGGAGTCGATGGAGTATCCCTGAATGGTGATGGCCCCGGCGTTCACGATGGTGGGCGGGGCTTCGAGCACCGCGCTCGCGCCGACAGCGGCTTCAGCAAGTGTGAGCTTCATTGCTCTCCACCATATCCCATGGAGGCCAGCGCGGCCGTGGCCACCTGCGCATCGTCGAACGGGATGGTGCGGTCGGCGAGGATCTGTTCTTTCTCGTGCCCCTTGCCCGCAAGCAGAACGACGTCGCCGGACTTCGCCTCCGCAAGCGCGATGCGGATGGCTTCGGCACGATCGGGTTCGACGAGATAGCGCGTGCCCGTCGCCTTAAGCGCCGGTTCGATCTCGGCCAGAATCGCGCCCGGATCCTCGGAGCGGGGATTATCGCTGGTGGCAACGACGAAGTCGCTTCCCTGCCCCGCGGCCTGACCCATCTTGGGACGCTTGGTGCGGTCGCGATCGCCGCCGCAACCGAAGAGTGTGAGGACACGGCCGCCGGAGGAGGCGACGATCTGCCGCGCCAGCGCGGTGAGATTGCGCAGCGCATCGTCCGTGTGCGCGTAGTCGACGATGACCGAGAAGGGCTGGCCTGCGTCCACCGGTTGGAAACGGCCGGGGACCGGCTGCAGACGCGGAACAGACGTAACGAGCTGGTCGAAGGGAATGCCGCGCGCGTGCGCCGCGGTGAACGCCGCGAGAAGATTCAGAGTGTTGACCTCGCCGGCAAGACGCGACGTGATCTGCGCGGAGCCGGCAGGCGTTTCGAGATCGATCACCGCGCCGCCGGGAGTGAGCCGGTGATTGGCCGCACGCCACTCGCCGGCCTTGATGCCGTAGAGGCGCACCTCGGCTCCCGCACGGCGCGCCGCCGCGGCGATCTGCTTGGCCCGCTCATCGTGCACGTTGATGACGGCCACGCGCGGCGCCGGATACTGCGTGCCGTCGAAGAGCAGGCGCTTGGCCAGGTAGTACTTCTCCATGGAGCCGTGGTAGTCGAGATGATCGCGCGTGAGATTGGTGAAGACCGCAACGTCAAAGGGAATCCCCGCGGCGCGTCCTTGATCAAGCGCGTGGCTGGAGACCTCTGTGACGAGTTCCGTGGCGCCGCGGCCCGCGCCCTCCGCCATCAGTTCGAAGAGATCGCGCGACTCCGGCGTGGTGTGCAGCGAGGGGCGCACCTCGCCGGCCACGTGATACTCGATGGTGCCGACGAGGATCGTTTTGCGCGCCGCGAAGTTCAGAAGCGACTCGGTGAGAAAGGCCGTGGTGGTTTTGCCGTTGGTGCCGGTGATGCCGGTGGCCGCCAGCCTGCGCTCGGGATGCCCGAAGAAGGCGGCCGATGCCTGCGCCAGCGCGCGGCGGCCGTGTTCCACCTCGAGCACGGGCCGGCCCGCATGATAGACCAGCAGATGATCGAAGGTCTGGCCGGAGTCGGTAATGATGCCCAGCGCGCCGGCGTTGATGGCCTTCTCCACATATCGATTGCCATCCGTGGTGCCGCCCTTCATGGCCACGAAGATGGACCCTGGACGAACGCGGCGGGAGTCGTATTCAATGCCGGTGATGTCGGCGGCGGAGTCGCCGGTCGCGCCCACCGCGTCCACTTCGGCAATGAGGTCCTTCCAATTCATCTCGTGCTCGATTGTAGACGGGTGGGTAAGGGGGAGGGTCAGCGCGAACCGCGAACTACGATGTGCGTGCCGAGGTTCACGAGCGTGCCGGGTGCCGGAGCCTGTTCGCGCACGGTACCGCGCCCGGAGATCTCAACCGGCAGTCCGGCGTTCGCGGCAGTCTCAATCACCTTGCGCATGGGCAGTCCCACCAGCGACGGCACCTTGATCTGCTGCCCAGTGTTCATCACCACGGGCGCGGATGGCGCAGCGGGCTGCGCCGTGTCTGAAGACCCAACGCTGTGGGCATGCGGCTCGGTAGTTTTAACCGCGATCTGTGTGGGGGAATCCGCCTTCGGCGCGGTGCGCGGCTCCGGATCGGGGGAGGGCTCAGGAGCG
Organism: Acidobacteria bacterium AB60; assembly: GCA_008682415.1. GTDB lineage: Bacteria > Acidobacteriota > Terriglobia > Terriglobales > Acidobacteriaceae > Telmatobacter. The sequence continues at coordinate 261,433 of VANK01000006.1, forward strand.
GCGCGCAGCGGATCGTCTTTGGGCAGATCGTTCACCGCCGCGTAGAGCGCGTCCACATCGGCCTGGTTGTCGTCGTCATCTTCGCGCGCGGGCTTGTCGGGCTTGGCCTTGGTCTTGGGCGGCTGAATCTCTTCGTCGTGCGGCACGCCGAGATACTCCAGGATGGGCTGCGCCACCTCGGCGAAGACCGGCGCCGAGACAGCCGTGCCGTAGTAGGAGCCGACCTTGGGATCGTCCATGACCACGGCGATGGCGATGACCGGATTGTTGACCGGCGCGATGCCCGCGAACGACGCGATGTGCATAGTCTTGGAGTAGCGATGGGTGAGCGGATCGATCTTCTGCGCGGTGCCGGTTTTGCCGCCCGCCGAGTAGCCATTCAGCTGCGCCGGCTTGCCGGTGCCGAAGAGCACCACGCCCTCCATCATCTTGCGCATCTGCGCGGCGGCCATCTCGGAGATAACACGATGCGCACCGTTGGGCAGCGGATTGGGCAGCTCTTCCCCGGCCTTGAACGGCGATGCGGTGGGCGCCTGCTTCTGCCCGTTGCTATCGACCTGGTCCGGCATCAGCACGCGAGGAGGAAGATACGTTCCGCCGTTGGCGATCGTTGAGACCATCGATACAAGCTGCAGGGGCGTGACGCCGACCTCCTGGCCAATCGCAAGGGAGCCGATGGAGGAGCCGTTCCAGCGCGATGTGGGGCGCAGCAGGCCGCGAGTCTCGCCGGGCAGCTCCGCGCCGGTGCGCGCGCCAAAGCCGAAGTCGCGAATGTATTGATAGAAGCGGTCGTTGCCCAGCTTGAGTGCGAGCTTCACCGCGGCCACGTCGCTCGACTGCTCCAGCGCCTTGTGCACCGGCACTACGCCCATGTGCTCGCCCTGGTTGTCGTGGATAACGCGGCCGGCCAGCGTGATGGCGCCGCCCTGGCAGTCGATCAGGTCATCAGGCCGGGCCACCTGCGCGTCCATCGCCGCCGAGTAGGTCACCAGCTTGAAGGTCGATCCGGGCTCGTAGACATCGCTGACCGCGTGGTTCTTCAGCAGCTTCGGCGTGGTGTGGCGAAACTGGTTGGGATTGAACGTGGGGCGGATGGCGAGCGCGAGGATCTGGCCGGTATGCACGTCCTGCACCACCACCGTGCCGTTGTCGGCGCGGGTGCGCTCCATGGCGTGATCGAGAGCGCGCTCCGCCATGAACTGGATGTTGGCATCGATGGTGAGCACGAAGTTGCGCCCCGGCTCGGGCTCATGCTCGGTAGATCCCAGAACCTTGCGGCGTGCGTCCATGGCAGTGAACATGCGGCCGGGCACGCCGTGCAGCTGCGGCTCGAACTTCTGCTCCAGCCCGCCCAGGCCGTTGTCGTCAATGCCGACGTAGCCGAGGACCTGCGCGGCGATCTGGTTATCGGGATAGAAGCGCTGGAACTCTTTCTGGAAGTAGATGCCCTTCAGGTTCACCGTCTTCAACCGGGCGGAGACCTCGGGCGTAACCCGGCGCGCAATCCATGCGAAGCCGTTGTTCTTGGAGAGGCGGTTGGCGATCTGCTCTTCACTCGTCTGCGCGTCGGCAGGGTCGGTGTGCACGATGGCCGCGAGGGTGCGAGCCGCGGTCTTCTTGTCGTCAATCTCGGTGGGCACCGCGTAGACGGAGTCGGCCTGCACGGTCATGGCCAGCTCATGCAGGTTGCGGTCGAAGAGCACGCCGCGGCGCGGCGCCACCTCAAAGGTGCGCTGCTGCTGCTTTTGGGCGCGCTCCACGTATTCATGGTGGCGCATGATCTGCAGCCAGAAGAGACGGGTGCCGATGGCCAGCGCCCACACCGTGAAGAAGAGGCAGACAAGCCAGAAGCGCGCCACCCGGAGGGGAATGGCGCGCGGAGTCGTGTTGCGGGTCCGGTTGAGAACGGCGGTGTGCATCGGCAGTTCGACCCTTTGCTATTGCACCTGCTGGGAGACGGGGGCGGCGGCCATGGCCAGCGACGGAGCGCTCGCATCGGGATGAGCATTGGGATGGACCACCTGCCCGGGCTGCGGTTCGCCCAGTCCCAGCTGGCGAGCCATGCCGTCGATGCGGCCAGGCTGGGTGAGCTGCGCCTCGGAGAGGCGAAGCTGGCGATTCTGCTCGCGCAGTTGCTCCAGCGTCTGCTTCTGGCTCTCCACGTGGTAGGAGACCTCGATGGCGCTGAAGTGCTGCAGCCCGTAGACCATGATCAGCGTGAACAGCAGCGCGACCGCGGCGGCGAAGCTGCGCATCTCGCGGGCGCGCACCGGGTCGGGAGCCTTGACCAGGCGCGTGTTGTCAAAGTGCTTGGCGAAGAAGAACTCAGGCGTGCGCGTGCCGCGGCGGCGCATGGCCTGGGCGGCCATCAGCTCGGTGTTGCGCTCGGCGACGCGGGCATTCCAGCTGCGCCCGGTCTCAAAATAGGTCGTGGTTGCTGCCGCCATCTTCCCCCTCCAGTGATCAGTGAACCGTGGTCAGTGATCCGTTACCTTCAGTCGTTCCAATTTCATAAAACCGTGGGCTCATCTTGCGCCTTACGGCCGAGTTCTGATCACTGATCTCTGACCACTGATCACTGTCTTTCCGCTGCTCTCAACTTCGCACTGCGCGATCGCGGATTGCGATCGATCTCTTCTTCGCCCGCCGTGACCGGCTTCTTCGTCAGGATGTTCCAGGTCCCGTTCTGCGCGCCCGCGCGCAGGCTGTCTTTGACGATGCGATCTTCCAGGGAGTGAAAACTGATGACGGCCAGACGTCCGGAGGTCTTAAGCAACGTGGGTGCGGCCTCCAGCAGCGCCCGTATCTCGTCCAACTCGCGATTAACGTAAATCCTGATTCCCTGAAATGTTCGTGTTGCCGGGTGGATCTTGTCCTGTTTCATTGCCGGGGCGGCTGCGGCGACGATTCGGGCCAGTTGCCCAGTTGTCGTTACCGGCCGCCCGCGCACAATGGCTCTGGCGATTCTCCGCGACCTCCTTTCCTCTCCGTATTCGTAGATAAGGTCCGCCAGCTCGCGCTCGCTCGCCTCATTTACCACTTGTGCGGCGGTCTCGCCCCGGCGCGTATCCATGCGCATATCCAGGGGCCCATCCGCCATAAAACTAAAACCGCGCGATGCTTGGTCCAGCTGCAGGCTGCTGACGCCGAAGTCGGCCAGCACGGCATCCACTGATCCGGGCGCCACGTGGAGCGGCGCGGAACTGAAGGCCTCGCCGATTAACGTCACCTCCGGCGCCTCCGTGCCAAGCTGCTCCCGCACTGCGTCGAGCCTTGCCTGGGCAAGCTCCATCGCCTGCGGGTCCCGGTCGAACGCGATCAACTTGCCCTTCGGTCCCAGCCGCCGGACGATCTCGGCGCTATGCCCCGCAAATCCGAGCGTGCAGTCCACCACGGTGCTTCCGGGCCGCACGGCCAGATACTGCATCGCTTCTGTCAATAAAACCGGCACATGGCGTTCGCGTTCGTTCGTCATGTGTCCCCCTGAGGGGCTCCCGCTACTGCTCGCTCAAGATGGCTGCCACGCGCTTGCGGCGTTCATCCGTCAAGCCGTCCGCCGGCAGTTGCTTCTCAAGCGTCTCGAGGTTGTACACCTCGATATGAAGGCCCTTCCCGAGAACCGCGACCTCCGCATCGAGCCTTGCCTTGCCCCGAAGAATGGGCGGCAACAAAAGCCGGCCCTGGTTGTCCATCTCCACCTGCTGGCCGTAGAAGTTCACCAGGTTCTGGTACTCCTCGACGGCGTCATCCAGGGAACTTGCCCGTGCCAGCCGTTCTTCCACCTTTTCCCACTCCGGCAGCGGCCAGATCTCGGCGCGCTTGCCATTGGCGCTGGTGATAAAGAACTGGGTGACGTTCTGGGCATCCACCAGCGCCTTGAAGGCAGCAGGCATCTTCAGCCTGCCCTTCTCATCGATCTTGGCGGGGTGGTTGCCGCGAAACATTGCATTTCCTCGTTCTCAGGAGGGCCCTGCGTGAATCTCTAGAACCGGTCTGGCCGTACGTTCCGGGTGGTCAGGCTGGTTCCCCAGGTTCTTGCTTCGTTCAAAAAGTGGAGCGAAGGGATGAATCTCGAAGTATCCTTGCCTTTGGAGAGCATTTTGACTCTATCTTGGTCCCGTTTGCTCCCTTTCACTCCACTTTAGACACGATCTTACCCGTGTTGCTGGGCCGCGTCCAACAGGAAATTCCGCCTGATCTTGCATTTAGGGCGATTCGTTAAAGTTGGATAAGCCAGTTGGGGTGCACACCCGCCCACACCACAACATCTTGTGTTTACTGCTCTGGTTCTGCTGGACGATTGGGAACTTGGCAAATGCCGAGAAGGTCGTGTATGGCGAAATAAAAGCGAAAATGTACACCGCGTCGGCGCCGTTTCCGTTCCGTCGCGTCTCTGGTCAGGCCGCTAGAATCGACCCATGCGGCCCGCAAACGAGATCGCGACCGACGATCCCCTGGCACTGTTCGATGAATGGCTTCGCGAGGCGGAAGAGCGGGAGATCAACGATCCCACTGCCACGGCGCTGGCGACGGCGACCCCCGACGGCCGACCGAGCGTGCGCATGGTCCTGGCCAAGCGCGTAGGCCCGCACCGGTTTGCATTCTTCACCAACGCCGAGAGCCGCAAGGGGCAGGAACTCGCCGTCAACCCGCACGCTGCGCTGTGCTTCCACTGGAAGTCGCTGCGCCGGCAGGTGCGGGTGGAGGGCCGGGTGGTTCCGCTCGCCGACGCCGAGGTCGACCGCTATTTCCACAGCCGCTCCCGCGACAGCCAGACGGGAGCCGCCGTCTCCCAGCAGAGCCGTCCGCTGGCCAGCCGCGAAGAACTGATCGCGCAAGTTGAGGAGTTCGCCGCCGCGAATCCGGGCGAAGTGCCCCGCCCCGGCTATTGGCGCGGGTTCTCCCTCGATCCAGTGCAGATCGAGTTCTGGATCGACGGCGCGCATCGGCTCCACGATCGTTTCCTGTTTACCCGGGAAGACAACGGCTGGCGCCGAAGCAGGCTTTACCCCTAAGGAGTGCTGGGGAGCGCTTATTCCGCCGGGGCCGGCGTAGCAGCGCTCCGTCTGCGATAAGCGGCCCGCTCCCCCAGCATCCAGATCAGGTAAAAGAGCACCAGGATGTTGGCGACCAGCAGACCCACGCGCATCCAGCTGAGGCGGCGCATGATCTCGTGCACTTCGAACGGCAGAAACGACGCGGTGATGATGAGCGTCAGGAATTCCGCCCAAGCCTTCTCGAGGTAGAGACCGATCGCCTCCAGGATGCCCAGGGCCGCGTAGCAGAAGGCGCCCAGCCCGATGCGCCGCAGCAGCGGATCATTAATCAGCTCGGCCTTGTCCAGCAGGAAGTTGACCAGGCGCGACTCGGGATTCATCTTGAAGTCGCTGATCATCCGCCACACGACGTCGTCGATGTCTTTGTGAAGAAGCCGCAGCGCTCCCACGCCCACGGCGATAAACAGCAGCGCTCCCAGCAGCTTATAGGCGGCAATCAGCACCAGCCCGGCGCGATGGCCCCGCACTTTTTGAGCGATAGGAGAAGGGGAACCCGTCATGGGTTGGGAAGCGGTCAATGGGAACGGCGAGCCTTTGAATAATTCTACGGTATTGCCAGTGCTAAGGTTCAACGAGGCGCCCGCAGGCGGGAGCCCCACTCCAATCTCTTCGATGCGCGCCATGCGTGCCTCACTGCGCAGGATTGCTGCGCCCCCCAGGAAAGCGACGTGAAAGTGTGATTCAGCCTGCCCCGTCGATGGCTGCCTCGTCAATGCAACGGAAAGGTCATCCGCAGGTAACGTAGCCGGCCGAACGCCTTCCGCCCCGGCGCACAGGAAGCCATCAAGCGCATTAGGATCAGAGTCATGGCGCATCACTTCGAAACCAGCGACTGGATTCCCTTCCCCGTCGAGCTGGTCTTCGCATTCTTCGCAAATCCCTCCAACCTGCCGCACCTTATGCCGGCGGAGCTGCAATGTCGGATAGAGGACGTACGGCTGCAGCCGCCTCCACCCCGCCCGGTGGCGGCCGATCCGGCACGGCGCTTTCGGAGCGTGGCCGCGGGGCCGGGCTCGGAGATCCTCATCAGCTTCTATCCCATCAAATGGCTGCCGCAGCGGGTGAGCTGGACCGCGCGGATCGTGGAGTTTGCCTGGAACAGCCATTTCATCGATGAGCAGGTGCGGGGGCCGTTCGCAAAGTTCCGCCACCGCCATGGCATCGTGGCGGAGACGCGCGAGGGCGTGGAAGGAACCCGCGTGACGGACGCGATCGACTGCGCGCTGCCCGGCGGAGTCCTGGGCGACTTCGCGGCAGGCGCGGTCCTGAAACAGTTGGCGAAGTCGTTCGAATATCGAAAGAAGAGGCTCCCGGAGATTCTGAGCGTAGCCGCGCGCCAGGCGGCGCAACGAGCGTAGCGGCGCTCCTTCTGGCGTAGCCCGGCTACTTCTTCACATTCAGAAGCGCGTCGCGGTCGATCACGTTGCCCTCCAGAATGAGCGTCGAGATGCGGCGCACGTTCCAGGTGCTCACGGCCGGGTCGGCATCGACCACGAGGATATCGGCGCGCCGCCCGGGAGCGATCTGCCCCAGCTCGCTCCAGTTGAACTGCAGGGAGTAGTTATTGGTGGCCGCGGCCAGCGCCTCGCGGGGGGTCAGGCCGAGACGCACCAGCATCTCCAGCTCCACATGCAGGGAGATGCCGGGAAACGATCCGCTCACCGGCGCTCCCGAGGCGGCGAGGTAGTGGGGATAGGCGTGGAAGAGGACCTGGTTGATGCGCCACAGGCGCGCGGCGGACTGGTCGGCCTTCTTGCGCTGATTCTCTTCCATGTATCTCTGCGCGCTGGCCGGCAGGCGTCGCGACCAGGAGGGCAGCGGGTAGACCATCTCGCCCGTCTTCCGGTCGGGCGGGTCGAACATGTGCATGGGATCGAGAAGTGCCGCCGCCGGCTCCAGCCACAAATTGCGATGCCCGGGCAGGCGTTCGAAGTAGGTGGAGAACATCGGCATCAGCGCGGCGTGATTCTTGGCCAGAAACTCTCCGTAGGCGCGCACATGCGGATCGGTGGACGGCAGGCGTTCGGAGTAGTCATAGGCGGTGTTTGCCGCGCCGCCGTCCGGGTCGTTCGCCAGGGGACGCTGCAGCTCGTCCGGAGCCAGGCCAAGCTCGTAGCGCCCCATGTGCAGCAGCGCGTCCACTCCCGCCTCAACACCCACCCGGTACGGCGTGGCCACGAACTCGCCATAGGTGATCAGGCCCAGCTGGTGCGCATGGGCGATGATCCACTGCGAGTTGGCGGCGGTGACCTGGTGCCCGATCCACAACACCTTGGTGCCGAGCTTGGCCGTGTCGTTCAACTGCCGCAGCGTGTCTTCGGGGCTCAGTTCGGCGGGGCGGCCATTTTCCTTGAGCTTGCTGCTCCAGGCCGGCTGCCCTATCAGCAGGCTCCAGTCATCCGTGGTGCCGATCGAGTCGAGGAGATAAATGTGGGGCGCAGGGCTGGCCGTGAAGTCGATGTGGCCGCGCCGGCTGTCGGCGCTGGCCACCACCGTGGTCACGCCCATAAAGAGATTGGCATTGGCCTCGGCCTGGCTGCTCATGCCCGCGAAGCCATCGATGAGCCCGGGAACAATGAACTTCCCCGTGCAGTCGATGACGCGCGCGCCTTTGGGAATCGCCAGCGTCGCGCGCGGGCCCACATCGGTGATGCGCCCATTCTGCACAATCACCACGGAATCGGGCTGATCCTTGGCGGAGTGCCCCCAGTCGCCGAGATCCACCACCGTGCCCCCCGACAGAACAAGGGGGACCGGCGGCGGGGCCTGCGCGCCAAGGCGCGTGATCGCCACAAACAGGCACAGGAATCCCAACGACAGCAATCGGTCAGTGCGCATGCAAAGAATGATCTGTTCTGGATTGTCGCACGGCCGGTGCGAGGTCACGGTTGGAGGGGAGCGGGGGCGTCAAAGATTTACATTGCAACACGGTGTGCGCTTCGCCCCGGGTCATCACGGTTGTGTCTGCCAATGCTAGCTGGCTACCAGGGTGCGGTGTTTGCGCGTCGCCAGCAGGGGCAGAACCTGCGCGTGCGCGTCCTCGACGGTCAGTCCGTACTTCTGGCGCAGGGCATCCACCTTGCCGTGCTCGATGAACTGATCGGGCCAGCCGATGCGCACCACCGGCACGCTGCTCCCCATCTCTTCCAGCGCCTCCAGGACAGCGGAGCCGAAACCGCCCATCTTCACTCCATCTTCAAAGGTCACAAACGCGGCCACGCGACTGGCATACGATGCCAGCAACTCGCGATCGAGCGGTTTGATAAAGCGCGGGTTGATCACAGCGGCCGAGTGGCCCTCCGCCTCCAGCCGGGCCGCGAGTTCCGCGGCCAGGGGAAGCATGCCGCCCAGCCCCAGCACGGCGACATCGGCGCCGTCGCTGATGACCTCCGCCTTGCCCACCGGCAGAATCTGGGCCGACGGTTTGCGCGGCACCCCGGCCACCGCTCCCCGCGGGTACCGTACTGCGCTTGGCCCAGGGAGCGACAGGCCCGTCTTCATCATGTCCGCGAGTTCGTCCTCGTCCTTGGGCGCCATCAGCACCATCTCCGGAATCCCGCGCAGATAGGCGATGTCGAACAACCCATGATGGGTTGGTCCGTCGTCGCCGGAGAGGCCCGCGCGATCCATGCAGAAGAGCACGGGCAGCTTCTGCAGCGCCACATCGTGCACGATGGGATCGAAGGCGCGCTGCAAAAACGTGGAGTAGATGGCGCACACCGGCCGGAATCCCCGGGTGGCCATGCCCGCCGCAAAGATCACGGCATGCTCCTCGGCAATGCCCACATCGAAGTACCGTTTGGGATGATGCGGCCGGAAGAGGTCGAGACCGGTGCCGTTGGGCATCGCCGCCGTGATGGCCACCACGCGGGAATCCTGGTTGGCGAGTTCCACCAGCGTGTTGGCGAAGGCCTCGGAGTAGGTCTGCTGCCCGGCAGGGCGCGTGTCGCCGGTCTCGGGATCGTAGGGGCCCAGGCCATGAAACTTCTTCTGCCCGTCGAGGGCGGGCTGGAAGCCGCGGCCCTTCTGCGTGATCACATGCAGCAGCACCGGCCGGTCGGCGGCCTTGAGGAACTTGAACGTCTCCACCAGCTGGGGAAGGTTATGGCCGTCGATGGGGCCGTAATAGTCCAGCCCGAACTCCTCAAACAGCATGGAGGGCCAGAGCATCCCCTTGGCGGCCTCTTCGGCGCGGCGCATGACGTTCACGGCCGTCTTTCCGCCGATCTTCTGGACGACCTTCTTGGCGGTATTGTGCAGCTGCTGGTAGTGCTCGTTGGTGACCACGCGGTGGAAGTAGCGCGCGATCGCGCCCACGTTCCGGTCGATGGACCACTCGTTGTCATTGAGCACGACAATCAGTCGACGGGTCTGCTCGCCGATGTTGTTCAGAGCTTCGAAGGAGATGCCGTTGGTGAAGGCGGCGTCGCCGGCCACGGCGACGACATGCTCGCTGCCCCCACCCATGTCGCGGGCCACGGCCATGCCCAGCGCCGCCGACAGCGCGGTGCCCGCATGACCGGCGCCGTAGCAGTCGTGTTCGCACTCGGTGCGCAGCATGAAGCCGTTCAGGCCGCCCGGCTGACGGATGGTATGGAAACGCTCCCGGCGTCCCGTGAGGATCTTGTGAGTGTAAACCTGGTGGCTGACATCGAAGAGAAACCGGTCCTGGGGCGAGTTGAAGACGTAGTGCATCGCCAGGGTCAGTTCCACCACCCCCAGGTTGGGGCCGAGATGGCCACCCGTCTTCGACAGGGACTGGATCAGGAAAATCCGGATTTCCTCAGCCAGCTCCGCCAACTGGGCGTAATTGAGACGCTTTACATCGGCGGGGGATTGGATCGATTCCAGTAGTGCTCCCATGAACTTCCTTCTCCCAGGCCCCATGGCCACAGCGGCAAGAAAAAAGCCCCGGAACGCCGGGGGGCTTTTGTGCGCCAGTTTGCCAACTTCAAGTATATCAACGGACAGGCATTCTTCGCCTTCTGGGTTCGACGGCGCGCGGAGGCGAAAGTTGCGGTCGCCACACTACGGCTCGGCGCTGCGTGCCGGGAAACCGCGCCCGGTTTAGGATGGAGTCTAAGCCAAACTGCGAGGCGCCGGCTGTGATACGCATCTGCAAGCCCTTCCGATTCCTGCTGCTGTTGCTCGTCGCCGGAGGCTTTTTCGTCCTTTCGTGCGGTCGCGTTTTTGCCCAGATGCTGGAGCCGCCGGCCGCTGCCGCCACGCCCGATCCCATGGCGGATCCGACCATGAAGGCGGGCAAGGCGCTGCTTTTTCAACTGGAAGGAAAGTTTGCCGCGGATGTGGCGGCGCGCGGGGGCGCCGGATTCGCGGATTGGTTCGCCGAGGACGGCGTCGCCCTGGGCAACGGAGCCGCTCCCCTGGTCGGGAAGGTAGCCATTGCGCGCTCCGCCACCTGGTCGCCGCAGGGGTATCAGCTTACGTGGAAGCCCACCGACGGCCTGATGGGCCCCTCCGGGGACATGGGCTACACCTGGGGCCACTATGAGGGCCACAGCAAAGACGCGAACGGAAACCCGGTCACCACGTCAGGCCGCTACATGACCATCTGGCGGAAGCAGGCGGACGGCTCCTGGAAGGTGGTTCTCGACGCGGGCAGCACCGAACCGGCGGCCAGCGGGGACTGCTGCCGGCTTCCCACGGGCACGCAATAGGGTAACTGGACTTAATCTGGTTCTAATCCCCTGAAAGCGGAAGGGATAACCCAAACTGATTACCAAGGTCGCACTTTTTGAAGCCGTTCACTCCCCGTTTGTGTAAGAGCCAATCTCCTTTGTTTCTCGCATACTGGAAACGTACGGGTGTGTGAGGCAATGGGCGCGATACAGAGCTACCACCAGGCAGATCCTCCGAGGCTGGCATCACGGTCGGACTTTGACGTCTTCGACCGTAGCCCGGACCCTGCCCTGGATGAGCTCACCGAGCTTGCGGCAGTGCTCAGCCTCGCCGACTACGCCTACATCGCGTGGCTCGATTTCAATCGCCTGTGGTTCAAATCCCGATTCGGTTTCACCGCCGCGGAACAGCCGCGCGTCACCAGCGCCTGCCAGTGGGTGGCTCTGACGGCGCAGGCCCTGATCGTTCAGGACGCGGCCAAGGACCCCCGCTTTCCGCCGGAGGGCATCCTGGTTCCCGGAGGCAAGAACTGCCGGTCCTACGCCGGCACGCCGTTGTTTGCCGCCAACCAGCAACTAATCGGCACGCTCGCCGTTCTCTCGCGCAAGCCCGACCAGTTCAGCCAGGAACACCTGACGCTCCTCGATGTGCTGGGACGGCAGGTCATCACCCGTCTCGAGCTCTACCACCGCATCCGCGCCCAGGAGCAGGCACAGCGCGCGCGCCAGCGGACAGAACGTTCCCTGGCCATCGAACGCAGCTTCGTCGCCGCCACCCTGGATTCGATTCCCGCGCTGGTTGCGGTGCTCGACACCGCCGGCCGCGTGGTTCGCTTCAACCAGTCCTGCGCCCAGCTCACCGGCATCGTGATCGCCGACGCGGCCGGACGGCCCTTCGTGGAAGAGCTGCTGGAAGAGAGCGACCGCGAGTGGGCCGCCGACAAGCTGCGCCACGCCGCCGCCGGACACACCTCGGGACCGCACGAGACCGCCTGGCGCATCGCCGGCGGCAAGCCGCGCCGCGTCAGCTGGACCATTCGCCCCCTGACCGGCCCCAGCGGCGAAGTGCAATACCTGATCGTCAGCGGCCAGGACGTGACCGACCAGCGCCAGGCCGAGCAGGCCCTGCTCTCCAGCGAGGCGCGCTATCGCCAGGTGGTCGAGAGCAGCCTGGGCTTCGTCTTCACCTGCACGATGGAAGGCCGCCTCACCTCGCTGAACTCCTTCACCGCCGAGACCCTCGGCTACCGCATCGACGACCTGACCGGCAAGCCCGTCAACGATCTGTTGAACGCCGCCGGGGTGGAGACCTTCAAGGACTGCCTGCGCACCCTCGAGACCAGGGACGAGTGGCAGGGCGCCATGCCGGTGCGCCGCAGCGACGGCGTCTACCGCCGCATCGCCTTCCGCAGCCGACGCATGGAGCTGCGCGGCGAACGGCCCTTCATCCTCAGCCATGGCGTCGACGTCACCGAACAGCATGAAGCCGAGGAGGCCCTGCACCGCGCCACCCGGCAGCGCGAGCTGATCCTCGAGTCCGTCGGCGACGGCATCTGCGGCATCGATCTCAACGGCCGCCTCACCTTCATCAACGAAGCCGGCGCCCAGGCCCTTGGCTACTCCGCCGACGCCCTCATCGGCCGCGACGTGCACGAGATCATCCATCACAGCCACGTAGACGGCACGCCCTACTCCAAGGCCACCAGCCCCATCCTGCAGGGCATGCGCCGCCAGGAAACCGTCCGCATGCACGAAGAGGTCTTCTGGCGCGCCGACGGCTCCTCGTTCCCGGTGGAGTACACCGCCAGCCCCCTCATCGAAGACGGCCACATCGCCGGCATGGTCATCGCCTTCCAGGACATCTCCGAACGCCGCCGCCTGGAGAAGATGAAAGACGAGTTCATCTCCACGGTCAGCCACGAACTCCGCACCCCGCTGACCTCGCTGCGCGCCTCGCTCGGCCTCATCTCCACCGGCGCCCTCGACAAGCGCCCGGAGAAGCAGCGCCAAATGGTCGAGATGGCCATCGGCAACTGCGACCGCCTCGTCCGCCTGGTCAACGACATCCTCGACTTCGACAAGGTGGAGCGCGGCCGCCTGCCCTTGCGCCGCGTCCCCGTTGAAGCCATCGACCTGCTCCGCCGCGCCGCCGACGTCGCCGGCAACGCCGCCTCCCAGGTCAACATCAAGTTCCGTATCGACTCCCTGCAGGCCAGGATCTACGCCGACGAAGACCGCATCCTGCAGGTGCTGAATGAACTGGTGGCCAACGCCATCAAGTTCTCCCCGCCCGATACCGTCATCAGCCTCAGCACCCGGCCGGAAGGCGCCGGCAGCATCTGCTTCCTCGTCGAAGACCAGGGCCACGGCATCGCTCCCGAAAAGCTCGAGCACATCTTCGACCGCTTCCAGCAGGGCGACTCCTCCGATTCGCGCGCCCTGGGCGGCACCGGCCTCGGCCTCGCCCTCTGCCGCAGCATCGTCGAGCAGCATGGCGGACGCATCTGGGCCGAGAGCGAGCCCGGCAAGGGCAGCCGCTTCCTCTTCACTCTTCCCGCAGCGCCGGCGGAAAAGCACTAGCGCACCGCTCGCGCCCGCCCCTGTTGATCTGCCTTTCATCCCGCCTGCCGGCATGCATGAGAGAATTCCTCGCAACGGCGCTCCCCTGCCCATTCCCTCCCGGCACATCTAAGCTCCTATGGCGCTTGCAGCAAAGATCGTGAACTTTCTGTTCGGCCGTCCCCTCGCCACCAGCGAGGAGCGCGCCGAGCACATTGGCCCCCTCGCGGGCATTCCCATCTTCGGCCTCGACGCCTTGAGTTCCGCCGCGTACGGACCCGAAGCCGCGCTCACCCTGCTCATCCCGCTGGGCCTCGCCGGCGTGCACTACATCGTCCCCATCAGCAGCGCCATCATCATCCTGCTCTTCCTCGTCTACTTCAGCTACCGCCAGACCATCGAGGCCTATCCCAAGGGCGGCGGCTCCTACACCGTCGCCTCAGAAAACCTTGGCGCGAACGCCGGCCTGCTCGCGGCCGCGGCTCTGATGATCGACTACATCCTCACCGCGGCGGTCGGCATCTCCGCCGGCGTAGGCGCGCTCATCTCCGCTGTACCCGCACTGCAGCCCCACACCCTGGAGCTATGCCTGGGCGTGCTCCTCGTGCTCACCATCGTCAATATGCGCGGCGTCCACGATACGGGCATCGTCTTCATGATTCCCACCTACCTGTTCACGGGAACCCTTCTCCTCGTCATCGCGGTAGGAGCGGTGCGCGCTCTGCATGCAGGCGGTCACCCGCAGCCAATCACCCCGCTGCCCCCCATCCCCCCAGCCATGTCCGCGGTGAGCTGGTGGCTCCTGCTCAAGGTCTTCTCCTCCGGCTGCACCGCCATGACCGGCGTGGAGGCCGTGAGCAACGGCGTCATGGCCTTTCGCGATGACACGCGCAAGAACGCCAAGATCGCGCTCACCATCATCATCGTCCTGCTCGCCATCCTGCTCTCCGGCATCGCCGTCCTCTGCCGCGCCTACCATATCGCCGCCACCCAGCCTGACAGCCCGCACTACGAGAGCGTGCTCTCCATGCTCACCCGCGCCGTCATGGGCCACGGCTGGTTCTACTACCTCACCATCGGCTCCGTCCTGCTGGTGCTGGCCCTCTCCGCCAACACCGCCTTTGCCGATTTCCCCCGCCTCACGCGGGCCATCGCGCTCAGCAACTACATGCCGCACATCTTTCTGCTGCGCGGCCGGCGCCTGCTCTACTCCTGGGGCATCTACGTCCTCGTCACCCTCACCGCGATCCTGCTCATCATCTTCCGCGGCGTCACCGATCGCCTCATTCCCCTCTACGCCATCGGCGCCTTCCTGGCCTTCACCCTCTCCCAGGCCGGCATGGTGGTGCATTGGAAGCGCCACAACGGCGGCGCGCTCCGCATGTTCGTCAACGGCCTCGGCGCCGTCGCCACCGGCATCACCACTCTCGTGGTGCTGGTCACCAAGTTCATGGAAGGCGCCTGGATCACCGCCCTCCTGGTGGCGCTGATGATCACCCTGATGCGAGCCGTCCATAAGCACTACCGCCGCGTGGCCCGCGAGACCGACCTCGATCGCGCCATCTGCACCCCGGAATTGACCAAGCCCACCATGATCCTGCCCATCGATCGCTGGAGCCGGATCGCGGAGAAGGCCCTCTGCTTCGCGCTCTCCCTCTCTGACGACATTCGCTGCGTGCACGTGCAGCTCGCCGACCAGCCGGACAACTTCTGCGACGAGTGGGAGGAGAAGATCGCCAGGCCCCTGCGCGAGGCCGGGCATACCGTCCCCCAGCTCATCACCATCACCTCGCCCTATCGCTACGTGCTGCAGCCGGTCGTGGACTATGTGCTCAAAGTCGAGCGCCTCACCAACTACCAGAAGGTCTGCGTGCTCGTCCCCGAACTGGTCGTGCGCCACTGGTGGGACAACCTCCTCCACAACCGCCGCGCCGACCTGCTCAAAGTCATGCTCCTGCTCAAAGGCAACCGCCGCACCGTCGTCATCAACATCCCCTGGTATCTGGAAGAGGCCTGATTCTCGCCAGGGCGTATTCCCTGCTCGCGGTATTCCCTTCTCCCGTGCCAGCCGTCAAAATGAAGACGTGGCCCGCAACCTCCGCATCCGGCACAACGGAGATCACACCCCCTGCCAGGCAGCGTGCCGGGACGGGCGTCAGCCCTTGTGCCTGCGGCGCGCGCGCATGCTGTTCCTCGTCGCGGCGATGGCCCTGGTCGCGGTCCTCGCCGGTGCGCAGAATCCCACCGAACCTGCTCCCGCTCCCGACGAGGCGCCCGCCGCGCCGCCCATGCCGGAGCAGTCGCGCCCCGCCGAGGGCGGAGCCATCCCCGTGCGCGGAGTTGTGCGCGACGCGCTGAGCGGCGAAGCCCTCCCCCGCGCCCTCGTACAGGTTGACGGAGAGACAGGCCCGGGTACGCTCACCGATCGTGACGGTCAATTCGAGCTGCTCACCTCCGGCGCCGGAGCCCACGTCTTTCAGCTCACCAAGCCGGGCTATCACGATCTGCCTCCCAGCCCCGCCGAAGACAGCGCCGTGCTCGAGTACTCCAACGGGATCACCCACAACATCCTCGTGGTCCGCGGCATGCCTGAGCTTTCCCTCTCCATGATGCCCACAAGCGCTATCCAGGGCCAGATCGATCTCTCCACCGGCGACAACGCGCAGGGCATCGGGGTGCTGCTGCTCCGCCGCGTCCTCGTAGGCGGACACGGAGCCTGGGTGGTCACCGGCAATCAGCGCACCAACACCGACGGCGCTTACCGCTTTCCGGGACTCGACCCGGGCGACTATGCGGTGGTCACCGAACCCGCGCGGGAGAGCGAGATCGATGGCATCTCTCTCGCGCCCGACGGCTCGGCCCCGGCCGGATACAACGGCTACGCGCCCACCTACTACCCCGATGCGCGCGACCTGGCCGGCGCCGCGAAGATCCGCGTGCGCGGCGGCGAGACCGTGCAGGCGAACATCAGCCTGCGGCTCGAAGCCTTCCAGCCCGTACAGGCAGCCGTGACAACAGCCCGCCTCAACGGAAAGATCGCCGCCGAGTATAACGCCACCGTGGTCGATGCGCAGGGCCACACCCTGCCATACCCCGCTGTCTATGACCCCGAGACGCGCACCGTCGTGACGGCTCTCCCCGATGGCACGTATGGGCTGCAGGTCGCCGCTGTTCCGCGCATTGAAGGCAAGGTAGCGGCGATTCGCGGCACGGCCCCGGGCGGCGGCGCGCTGCAGGGCTCGCTCGACATCACCGTAGCGGGACATCCGGTCACGGGAGTGCGCCTCCCGCTTGCGGAGCGCTCGCCAAGCATCGTGAGTGTCAGCGTGAGCCACAATGCCGCCCTGCAGACATCCACATCCCGCGCGGCAGAGGCCGTCACCCTTGGCGCCACGCAGGCCGGGGATGCCCGCGTGGATGGCATGTGGCTGCAGTTCGCCCAGGGCGCCGTCCCCGGCGAATTGGAAGGCAGCGCGCTTCCGCCGGGCGCCTACTGGATGCACACCAACATCGCCCAGGCCGGCATCTGCGAGCAGTCATTCACCGCCGGCGGCGCCAGCCTCGCGCGCGAGCCCCTCGTGATCACGCCCGGCAATATGACGCCTCCGCTGACCCTTTCTCTGCGCGACGACTGCGCCTCGCTCACGCTGACGTTGCCTCCGGACTCGCTCACCGCCGCCATGGGAGAGGAGAAGGCCTACACCGTCTACGTGGTTCCCGACTTCGATTCCACCGTCGACCTCACCGCCCAGACGCTTCGGCCCTCCTCCGGCGGATCGATCGTGGTGCACAACCTCACGCCCGGCAGCTACCACGTCTACGCGTTCCAGGCCCCGGTCGAGTTGGAGTACCGGAATCCCGACGCCATGGCAAAGCTCCCCAACAGCGGCCAGTCCATTACGCTTCAACCCTCGTCGGACAACACCCTCACCCTGGAGGCGCCGTCCCGTTGAAGCACACACTCGGAATCTTCGCTCGTCGGGCCGCGCCAGCCCTCGCCCTGCTGTGGGCCCTCCATGCGACTGCGCAGAACGCAGCCCCGGTCGGCGGAGGATTCCGTATCGCCGGGCGCGTCGTGAACGCGGCCACCGGAGATCCCATTCCGCGCGTCACCGTCGCGGCCCACTCCCAGCCCGACGGGCGCGTGCTTGCCACCGCGGTCTCCGACAGCGACGGGCACTTCTCCATCGAGAACCTGGCCGCCGCCAAGTATCCGCTCTCGGCCTCCAAGCGCGGCTTCCGCACCGAGTTCTACGACGAGCACGAAGAATTCAACTCCGCCATCGTGACGGGCGAAGGACAGGACACCGAGCACCTGCAGTTTTCTCTCGCGCCTCCGGCCAGTCTTCACGGCATCGTCACGGGAGATGGCGGCGATCCCGTGGAGGGCGCCAACGTCATGCTGTTCCGCATGCCCGATGCCGCGCATCGGAGTGAGGGCATCGTCCACATGGATAACGCCATGACCGATGACACGGGCGCCTACCAGTTCAGCGATCTGCCCGCGGGCCGCTACTACCTCGCCGTCAAGGCCGATCCCTGGTATGCGCTGCACGGGCGCGCCAATCGCAACGTCGACGGCTCGCCCACCGGCCTGGACGTCGCCTATCCCGTGACCTTCTTCGATTCCTCGATCGACGAGTCCTCAGCCGTTCCCATCGCTTTGGCCGAAGGCAGCCGCGAAGAGGCCAACGTCAATCTGCACGCCGTGCCCGCCATTCACCTCAAGTTGCCGGAGACCGCGCGCTCCCGGGGCACGCCGTCGGTCGTGTTGCGGGAGACCGTCTTCGGCCAGGAGATGCAGGGCCGCGGCGGGCTGGTGGCCATTCAACCCGGCAATCTCGAGGCCATTGGCGTCGCACCCGGACACTACCAGATCACCCACGGCGAGCCGCCCCGCACCGTGGAGTTGAATGCCACCTCCGATGTGGAGATCGAGCCGGATGCGGGAGTGGCGGCCGTGACCCTCAGTGGCACGCTGCACACCTCGGCC
Source organism: Acidobacteria bacterium AB60 (assembly GCA_008682415.1). GTDB lineage: Bacteria > Acidobacteriota > Terriglobia > Terriglobales > Acidobacteriaceae > Telmatobacter. The sequence goes on from VANK01000006.1 coordinate 279,681, forward strand.
GGCCTGCCCATCGAAGAGGACATCAACCTGCTCCTGGAGCCCGCGGAAGGCACCGGCAGGATGCGCATGCAGACCTTCGCGCAGAAAGGCCAGTTCACCTTCGAGGGCGTTCTGCCGGGGCGCTGGAATCTCACCGCCTATGCCGGTCCCGACGGGCTGGCTCTGCCCGTGGTCAGCATCGCCACCGGCCAGCACGCGGTGGCCGGGAACGAGATCGCGGTCGGCGATCACAGCGTCAGTGTCGCGGTTGCGGTCAGCCGCTCGCAGACGCGCATCGAGGGCCTCGCCCGCCTCGACGGAAAGCCCGCCTCGGGAGCCATGATCGTCCTCGTCCCGCGGGCGCCAGGCGCTTACCTGTCGCTGCTGCGCCGGGATCAGTCCGACTCCGATGGAAGCTTCGCCCTGCACGATGTGGCTCCGGGACAATACACCGTGGTGGCCATTGTGGACGGATGGAAGCTGGACTGGCGCGACCGCGAAGCCATCGCGCCCTACCTTGCCGCGGGCACCGCCGTCACCATCCGCGACCGCTCCGCCCCGGTGGTCCAGCTAACCAAACCCCTCACCGCGATCGCTCGCGGAACAGGCGCATCCGGCGGCGCCGACGGCAGGTGACACTTCGCCCACAGAGGGGTCAAAGGATAGTCTAGGTAGGTACCAGTCGACAGTTGGACATGCGGTCGCCGTGCGCGGCCCGAAGTTCGCCAGTTGAGGAGATTCGCCCATTGATTCGTAAGTGGTTGGTTTCGATGTTCGCCCTGGTTTGCGGAGCCGCGCTGCCTGCCGCCGCTTTCAGCCAGGTCGCGCCCGATCGCCCGCAGCGCCAGGAGGCTGACCGGACCTACAAGTATCTGTTCTATGCGGGGGCGGCCTACACCAGCCTCAACCAGGTGAATCAGTCCCGGTATGGATTGGTGGGCGGCGATCTCCAGGTGAGCCGCGAGTTCGGCCGGTTCTTTGCCATCACCGCGGATGGAAGCTTCTACCAGACCTCAACCGGCACGGGGAATCCCGGCAATCCACAGGTCGACGCGGTCCTCTTTGGGCCGGAGCTGCACGGCCACGTCTTCGAGCATTGGAGCGTGTTTATCCGCGCTCTGCTGGGCGGCGAACACACCGGCGGCGAGGGCATGACCCCCAATATCTCCTTCGCCGGCGGCGCCGGCGGCGGCGTGGAGTACGACCTGAAGCCGCGCTGGGTCCTCCGTCTCTCCGGCGACGAGATCGCGGCGTCGTTCTCGGTGAAGAACAACAACCCCGGACTGGCCTACTCGCCCCACACCACCCGGAATTCGCGAGCCAGCATCGGGATCGGCTACCGCTTCTAGCCGGCCCGTCCGGTCGGGAACACAAGGGGTGCGCGAGGCGCACCCCTTTTTCTTTGCGCTACTTGTGCAGCTCGACGAGGAAGACCTGTCCGCTGACGGACTTGTCGGAGCTTTCGGCGTACTGGATGTCGGCCTTCATGCCCTCGAAGTCCTTGCAGGGGTTGAGGGGCCCGTCGGGATCGAAGTTGACGGCGCGGACGTCGATTCCGGCGAAGTTGTTGTTGTAGACCTTCAGGGGCCGGGCGGGGCCGACGAGTTTGAACTCAATGACGGAAGGGTAGCTGCAGGTGACGCTGCGGATGGTGCCATAGGCGGCGTGGTGGGGGCCGTTGGCCTTGGCGGGGTGGCGCGGCTGGGTGGAGGGCGCGGTGACGTTGGCGTCGGTGGTGACCTGCTGTGCGACAGCGGGAGCGGCCATCAGCAGAAGGATGGGGAAAAGGGGGGAGCTTTTCAGCATCGTGGGATCAGTCTAGCAAGGTCCGGGATTGCGAAGGCGGATGGATATCCATAAAAAGCGAATTTCAGATGACATCGTGATTGTTAAGCGATTGCCTTTCAGATTGTTATTGGCCGAAGCGGGGCGAAGATCGGGATATCCGTGGGGGGGGGGGAGGGGTACCTCTCCGCCTTTGCCGGAAGATCCGGACTGGCGGGGTACAGTTCTCCCCGGGACGGCGCGAATCCCGATGGTAGTTTGCCGCAGTCAGAGCGGGGCGGGCTGTGCGCAGGGTCACAAGTGGGCGTGACGTGCGGCAGCGCCTGGAACTCGACCTCAAGACACCAGAATGGATTCGCCTGATTTTCGTGGTTTTTTAGAACCACATTTGTAGTAATGAATAGCGAAGAAAAGGCGAATATCTACGGCCAATGGGGAGGAGCGCCGAGGGCTGGTGGACCGCGAGGCAACGGAGAGAGGCTCTACTGCAGTCCAAGGACGCGGAGGGGAGCCGTGTATCGCAAACTTATATTGGCCGCTGCTGCGGGCGCCGGGCTTTTTGTGCCGATCGCCTCAGCTCAAAACATTACCTTTAATCAGGCAGACCGTTTGAACCAGTACTATCCCTATGACATGACCGTCGCGGATCTGAACCATGACGGTTATCCCGACCTGATGTTTTCCCTGCCTTCCTCATTCGACCTGTACACGCTGATGTCGAATGGCACGGGGCAGTACGTGGACTGGACGATTCCGACGGTGTATTGCCCGTCGGCGCCGATCGGGGTGGGCGATTTCCAGCGCAACGGTAATCAGAGCATTCTGGTGGGTTTCCCGAGCATCTACGGGTTTGTTTGTGGGGGAACCACCTCGCCGGGCGTGACGTTCTCGGAGTACTCCAACAACGGATCGGGGATCTTCAGCGAGCATGGGCGCTACCCGGGGATGGCGGTGGCGGGCGTGGTTGCGGACTTCAATGGCGATCACAAGCTGGATTATGTCGGGCTTGGGAACGACAACTGGAGTCCCAGCGGGATCTTTGTGCAGCTTTACTACGGCGATGGTTATGGGGGGTTCTCGAATCCCTACCGGATTGAAGCGCTTACCCCGGAGACGACACCGACCGGCTACGGGTTCAATATCACCGCGGGTGATTTTGATGGAAATGGCTGTCCGGATGTGGCGTGGGTGGAGCAATCGGGAGGGCCGGCGGCGCAGAAGCCGATTTTGAGTGTGTTGCGCGTGGCGTATGGGGACTGCAAGGGCGACTTCAATGTCACAACGGCTTATTCCGGGAACATCTATCTGAATACGCTGCACACGACCGACCTGAACCGCGATGGGGTGAGCGACCTGGTGGCGACCTGGGCCGGGAACGGCACCCCGACGGGTGGAGTCCAGATCTTTTATGGACAGAAGGGCCGCACGTTCGCGCAAAAGACGATCACGGATAACGAGGCAAGCGATCCGCTGGTGGTAGCCGATCTGAATGGGAACGGTTATCCCGATATCGCCTACGTCGACTATGTGAATCCGCTGAACCCCACCTCGACGACGCTGGTGATCCGGCAAGGGGATGCATCGCAGGCGTTCACTGCTGAGAGCACCTATCCGTTCTCGACGAACCAGGTAGACCAGATGCGGGCCGGCGACTTCAATCACGACGGGAAGACGGACCTGGCGGTGTTGTACAGCGGCCCTTCGGTGCCTTCGAATGAGAAGGGATTCTCGTTCCTGTACAACACGAGTTCGTATCCGGGCGGGGCATGCCCGGTGCCGGCGGGTCCGGGGATCAATGTATGCAGCCCGGGTGCGACCTCAGGAACTGCCGTGAACGTGCTGGCGGCGGGGAACGTGGATAATCCGGCGGTGTACCTGGAGCTGTGGGTAGACGGCGCGCGGGTGGCGGGCTACGGCAGTACGAATGAGCTGCGGACGACGATCACGTTGACGCCGGGGAGACATGCACTGGGGTTCGTGGCAATCGATGCGGCGGGGAACAAGGTGTCGAAGACGAATGTCGTCACCGTGCAATAGGATCGTTTCTATCGCAAGAAACCGGCATCCCGGTCTCACCCTCGAGACCGGGGTCGGGGCATGATTCTCGGGAGAGGGGACGCCAGCTTTCGTTGCTCCGCGCAGGATGGTTCTGGTAGGGTTACGATCCACTGCGATTCTCTGGCAGCGCCGGGCTCTCCGATCTTCCCCGAGGGAACACCATGAAGACCCTGTTGCTGGTGGTTGGACTGCTCTCATGCTGGGCGTTGAGCTCTTCGCAGGCGCAGAGGGCGCCTGATGTCGCACCGTTCATCTCTGTGAGCGCTCCGGTCGTGGCGATCGAGCATGTGCGGGTGATCGACGGGACCGGAGCGCCGTCAAAAGACGATCAGACGATTGTTGTCTCGAATGGAAAGATTGCGGCGCTGGGACCGGCGGCATCGTTGTCCGTGCCGGCGGAGGCGCTGCGGATCGACGGGCATGGGGAGACGGTGCTTCCCGGGCTGGTGGGCATGCACGATCACCTGTACTACACCACGTCAGCGTCTGACCAGTTGGACGCGAGCGGCCGGGTGGGCGAGCCCGGAATCGTGATCAACGAGATCCCGTTCACGGCGCCGAGGCTCTACCTGGCCGCAGGGGTCACCACGATGCGCACGACAGGCAGCGTGGAGCCCTATGCCGATCTGCGGGTGAAACGGCTGATCGAGGAAGAGTTGATGGTAGGCCCGCATATCGATGCGTCCGCACCCTACCTTGAAGGCTGGCCAACGGCCTTTGCGCAGATGCACTCGCTCACCGGGCCAGACGATGCGGTGCGCCTTGTGGATTACTGGGCAGCGGAGGGAATGACGTCGTTCAAGGCGTACCAGAACATTACCCGCGCCGAACTCAGTGCAGCGATTGCGGAGGCGCACAAGAGGAGCGCGAAGATCACCGGCCATCTGTGTTCCGTGACGTGGAAAGAAGCTGTGGAGATGGGCATTGATAATCTGGAGCACGGCCCTGTGTTTACCGACAGCGGACTTGTTGCGAACAAAAAGCCCGATGAGTGCCCCACGCGTGCAGCGATGCGCGACTCGTGGAGCGGCGTTGATGTGGGGGGACCTGAGGCGCAGAGCCTGATTCACCTGCTGATCGAACACAAGGTGGCTGTGACTTCGACGCTGCCTGTATTTGAGGCGAGCGTTCCGGGCAGGCCGCGGTTGCAGCAGCGCGTGCTCGACGCCATGTCGGCGGAGGCTCGGCAGAGCTATCTCACGTCGCGGGCGCGCGTGCCGCTGGACTCGCCGATGACTGCGGCGTTCCGCAAGGAACTTGAATTCGAGCGGGCCTTCGCCAAGGCGGGAGGGCTTCTGCTTGCGGGGCCGGATCCTACCGGAAACGGCGGCGTACTCCCGGGCTTTGGCGATCAGCGGGAGGTGGAGCTGCTGGTGGAAGCGGGCTTCACGCCTGTGGAAGCCATTCAGATTGCGACCGAGGACGGAGCGAAGTTCCTGGGCCGGGAGAGCAGCATTGGAACAATCGCGCCGGGGAAGCAGGCCGACCTGGTGCTGGTGAAGGGCGATCCGGCAACGACGATTGCGGATATCGAGAATGTGGAGACGGTGTTCAAGGATGGGGTGGGGTACGACTCAAAGAAGTTGATTGAGAGCGTCCGGGGACAGGTGGGAATTCGGTGATCTCTCGCTATCTCAGGTCTCCAAAACCAGGAGCCATGGGGCACCAGGTGTTGTGGCTGGGTGTGAAAAGACAAAAGCAAGAACAACTGCGGATCCCTACGCTGCGCTACGGGATGACACCGCGGTGGTGAACGGCGAAATTCGCGGCAAAAGCAAGAACAACTGCGGATCCCTCCGCTGCGCTACGGGATGACACCTCTGTGGTGAACGGCGAAACTCGCGGCAAAAGCACGAACAACTGCGGATCCCTCCGCTGCGCTACGGGATGACACCGCGATGGAAAAGCAAAGCAAAGGTTGACGGAAAACTGACCGTGGATCAGCCTTCGTCGGCCTCGCGGAGCTTGGCGATGACGGTGAAGTCTTCGAGGGTAGTGGTGTCGCCTTTGATTTCGCCGTGGGTGGCCAGCTCGCGGAGGAGGCGGCGCATGATCTTGCCGCTGCGGGTTTTGGGCAGGGCCTCGGTGAAGCGGATGTCGTCGGGGCGGGCAAGCGCGCCGATCTCCTTGGCGACCCACTTCTTGAGTTCGTCTTTCAGGGCTTCGCTGGGGGGGTTGCCGCTTTCAAGGGTGACGAAGGCGGCGATGGCCTGGCCCTTGAGATCGTCGGGACGGCCAACGACGGCGGCTTCGGCGACCTTGCTGTGGGCTACCAGCGCGGACTCGACTTCCATGGTGCCGAGGCGGTGTCCGCTGACGTTGATGACGTCGTCGACGCGGCCCATGAGCCAGAAGTAGCCGTCGGCATCCTGGCGCGCGCCGTCGCCGGTGAAGTAGCAGCCGGGCACGTCGGACCAGTAGGTTTTCTGGAAGCGCTCGGGATCGCCGTGGATGGTGCGGGCCATGGAGGGCCAGGGCTTGCGCACGACGAGCAGGCCGCCGCTGCCTTTGGGAACCGGGTTGCCCTCGCGGGTGACGACTTCAGGCTGGATGCCGAAGAAGGGGCGGGTGGCGGAGCCGGGCTTGGTGGGGACGGCGCCGGGGATGGGCGCAATCATGATGGAGCCGGTCTCGGTCTGCCACCAGGTGTCGACGATGGGGCAGCGGTTGTGACCGATCTTCTCGCGATACCACATCCATGCTTCGGGGTTGATGGGTTCGCCGACGGTGCCCAGCAGACGGAGCGAGTCGAGCTTGTACTTGTCGACGTGCTCCTCGCCCCATTTGATGAAGGCGCGGATGGCGGTGGGCGCGGTGTAGAAGATGGTGACCTTGTGGTCGTCGATGATCTTCCAGAAGCGGGAGAAGTCAGGGTAGTTGGGCGCGCCCTCGTACATGAGGATGGTGGCGCCGTTCTGCAGGGGCCCGTAGACGACGTAAGAATGTCCGGTGACCCAACCGATGTCGGCACTGCACCAGTAGATATCATCATCGCGCATATCGAAGACGTATTTGGTGGTGAGGTAGGTCTGCACGGCGTAGCCGCCGGTGGTGTGCACCAGGCCTTTGGGCTTGCCGGTGGTGCCGGAGGTGTAGAGGATGTAGAGCGGATCTTCGGAGTCGAGGGGCTCGGCGGGGCAGGCGGTGGGGGCGTTGGCAATGAGGTCGTGCCACCACCAGTCGCGGCCGCTGACCATGTTAACGGAGCTGCCGGTGCGGCGGTAGACGACGACGTGGCGGACGGTGGGGCAGGCGGGCAGCGCTTCGTCGACGGTGCGCTTGAGCTGGATCTCGTTGCCGCGGCGGTAGCTCGAGTCCTGGGTGAGGATGGCGACGGCGTGGCAGTCGTTCACGCGGTCGGCGATGGCGTTGGCTGCGAATCCACCAAAGATGACGGAGTGCACCGCGCCGATGCGGGCGCAGGCCAGCAGGGCAATGGCGAGCTCGGGGGTCATGCCCATGTAGATGGCGACGCGATCGCCTTTCTTGATGCCGAGGGACTTGAGGGCATTGGCGAACTTCTCGACCTCGGCGAGGAGTTCGGCGAAGGTGAGGCGGCGGACTTCGCCGGGCTCGCCTTCCCAGATGATGGCGGTCTTGTCGCGGCGCGGGCCCTGGACATGACGGTCGAGGCAGTTGTAGCTGAGATTGGTTTTGCCGCCGACGAACCACTTGGCCCAGGGGAGGTTCCAATCGAGCACTTTGTCCCACGTCTTGAACCAGTGGAGCTCTTTTGCGGCTTCGGCCCAGAAGGTCTCGGGATCTTCAATGGAGCGCTTGTAGAGGGTCTCGTACTCGTCGAGGCTCTTGATGTACGCGCTGGCGCTGAACTCAGGCGGCGGGGGGAAGACGCGATCTTCGCGCAGGGTTGAATCGAGGTCCTGATTCTGGGAAACAGCGGGAATCGATGACATGAGGGCAGTCCCTTCCAGGGGAGGAAAGCTTGGGAACACACGGCGGGTCGTGGAGCCGCCAGGCCGCTATGCAGCAACGGGCCAATGGGACCAACTTTAATTAGCCGGGGGCCGTGCTAGCAAGTCAGCGAGTTGGATGCTCTCAGTCTTGCGCGGGGCTTTCGGCGGGACGCGCGATCTCCTGCCAGATGAGGGTGCCGTGAGTCTCTCGCAGAAAGACGGACCCGACGAGGAAGGTGAGAGCGCAGACGGCGATGGGGTAGTAGAGGCCGGCGTAGATGTTGCCGGTGCCGGCGCACAGCGAGAGGCCGATGAGCGGGAGGAGTCCGCCGAAGACGCCGTTGCCCACGTGATAGGGCAGGGAGACGGAGGTGTATCGAATTTTGGCGGGGAAGGCTTCGACCAGATACGCGGCGATGGGGCCGTAGATCATGCAGCCGAAGACCACCTGGACGAAGATCAGGGCTACCAGCAGCGGGTAGTTGGCGGTGGCTGCTTCTTTCGCGGGGACCAGCTTGCCGGTGGCGGCGTCGGAGGTGAGAGGGGTGAGCTTGATGGCTCCGGTGACTTTGTCTTTGACGGAGCTGACGCTGACGACGTTATTGCCGGCGGCCTGCTGCATGGCTTTGTAGATGGGGATGTAGGCGAGCAGGGAGATGAGCAGCGCGGCCATCATGAGCTTCTTGCGTCCGATGCGGTCAGAGAGGGCTCCGAAGACGGTGTAGAAGGGCATGGCGAAGACGAGCGCGACGGCCACGAGGATGTTGGCGGTGCGCGGATTCACGCGCAGGATGGTCTGCAGGTAGAAGAGCGCGTAGAACTGGCCGGTGTACCAGACGACTCCCTGGCCGGCGGTTGCGCCGAAGAGGGAGATGAGCACCTGCTTGAGGTTGGCCCAGTGGGTGAAGGCATCGGTGAGGGGCTTGGCGGAGTGCATGCCGGCCGACTTGATCTGCTGGAAGATGGGCGACTCTTTCATGCGGATGCGAATGAAGAGCGAGATGGTGACGAGCACGAGGGATAGCAGGAAGGGCAAACGCCATCCCCAGGCCTGGAAACTGGCGGGGCTCATGCTTTGCTGGGTCAGCACGATCACAAGGAGCGACATGAACAGGCCGAGAGACGCGGTGATCTGAATGAAGCTGGTGAAGAAGCCGCGCTTGCGGTCCTCGACATGTTCGGCCACGTAGACGGCGGCGCCCCCGTATTCTCCGCCCAGGGCTAGGCCCTGCAGCATGCGGATGAGGATGAGGACGACGGGGGAGAACCAGCCTGCGGATTTGAATGTGGGCAGAATGCCGATGGCGGCGGTGGATCCGCCCATGATGGTGAGGGTGATGATGAAGGCAATGCGGCGGCCGACGAGATCGCCGATGCGGCCGAAGAAGAGCGCGCCGAAGGGACGGACGAGGAAACCGACGGCGAAGGTGGCGAGGTAGGCGATGAGGGCGAAGGTATCGTTGCCGGGAGGATAGAACTTGGGGGCGAGGACGGCGGTGAGCGAGCCGAAGATGTAGAAGTCGTACCACTCGATGAGGGTGCCGGTGGCGGAGCCGAGGATGACCTGGCTGATGGGGTTGCGCTGCTCCGCCGCGGGGCTGGTGGGAATCTTGGCTGGCATCAGGGTACCTCGGAGTGAGTGGTCCCATCTGCCCGGCTCACAAGGGGATAGGCAATGGCGGGCGGCGGGAAACAGAGGTAACTGTGCTGGCGGGGTTGGGTAGGTGTCAAGTGAATTTATTCCCAGTGCGCAGATCGGGTAGAGAACCGACGGGTATGGACCATCAGGATTGACTCATCATGATGAGTCAAATAAGCTCATGCCATGGCTAAGCGTCTGCAGGTCATCGTTCAGGATCCGGAATATCGGGATATCCAGCGATCGGCGCGGCTGCGTCGCATGTCAATTGCCGAATGGGTGCGGCAGGCGCTGGTCCAGGCCCGCAGGAGCGAACCGAGCCGCGAAGTCGCGTCCAAGCTTGAGGCGATTCGGGCAGCCGCGCGCAACGACTTCCCCACCGCTGATATCGACCGCATGCTGGAAGATATTGAGCGGGGATACGGGTCGGGGATGCCGTCATGATCTTTATCGATTCGAATATCCCGATGTACCTGGTCGGTAGTGATCATCCACATAAGACCGATGCGAGGCGTTGGCTGGAAGAACTGGTGAGCAGGCACGAGCGGTTGGTGACGGACGCAGAGGTGCTCCAGGAGATTCTTCACCGCTATGTTTCCATTGCGCGGCCGAACGCGATCCAGGCGGCGTTCGATGCCTTGACAGGCGTTGTTGACGAGGTATTCCCAGTGGATCGAGCGGCAGTGGAACGGGCCAAGGGGGTTGTGCTGGGGCGAAGTGGGATATCGGTCCGCGACGCCATACACATCGCAATCATGCAGATCCACGGGGTCAAAAAGATCCTGAGCTTCGATCGCGGATTCGACGCGGTTCCAGGTATTACCCGCTTGTCCTGATGGAGTCTCGCTCCGCGATTGTCGACTGAATCCATCCAGGTTTCGACATCGCCATCACCGCTACGACAGGTCAAGCGATTCGAGGACGCCGCCGAGAATCCGGATAATCAGAGGCTCATCATCATCGCAAATGCAGCAATCCAGTGGATCCTCAGGGTTGCAGAGAAGCCCGACTTCCGTATCTCTAGCCCACATATGCGGAGAGTCAAAGCTGCCGCAATAGTTTTTGCCGTTGATCGCGTAGGTGAACGCGACTCTGAAATAGCCAACGAACAGACTGCCTGGAAGACAGCGGGGCGGCGGATCTTCCCATACGCAGCCATTAATCGTCGCAGTTGTCACAGCCCAGTTTTCGTAGGCGACGTGTGCCGAATTCTGGTTTGAGGTGTTCATGGCATTTACCGATAGCGCTTCTGGTGCCAGGTCCAGGCGGTGCGCATGATGTCGTCGAGCTGGGTGTAGCGGGGGGACCAGCCCATCTCGCGGATGGCTTTGTCGGAGCTGGCCACGAGGACGGCGGGATCGCCGGGGCGGCGCGGGTGGACTTCGGCGGGAATGGGGTGGCCGGTGATGCGGCGTGCCGATTCGATGACCTCGCGCACGCTGAAGCCTTTACCGTTGCCGAGGTTATAGAGGACGCGATCGCTGGTCTCGAGAGCCTTCAAGGCGAGGAGGTGAGCGTCGGCGAGATCGGAGACATGAATATAGTCGCGGATGCAGGTGCCGTCGGGAGTGGGATAGTCTTCGCCGTAGATGCGAATGGATTGGCGGCGGCCGAGGGCGACGTCGAGGATGAGGGGGATGAGGTGCGATTCGGGCTGATGGGCCTCACCACGGGTGATGCCGTTGCGGCCTTCGGGCGCACCGGCGACGTTGAAGTAACGCAGCGAAGCGTAGCGCAGGCCGTGGATCTGGTTGAACCAGCGGAGCATATGTTCGACGAGGAGCTTGGATTCGCCGTAGACGTTGGTGGGCTTGAGGCGGGCATCTTCGGGAATGGGCACGGCCTCGGGCTCGCCGTAGACGGCGGCGGTGGAGGAGAAGACGATCTTGCGGGGCCCTTCGGCGAACATGGCCTCAAGAAGGCTGAGGGTTGCAGCCGTGTTATTGCGAAAGAAGATCTCAGGGCGGATCATGGATTCGCCGGCCTCGATCAGGGCCGCGAAGTGGAGCACGGCGTCGAAAGGTTCCCCCTGCTTTTTGGCCTCGCGGAAGATTTTTTCGAGGAGGGCACGATCTTCCAATTCTCCCTGGATGAAAGGGATCTCCGGGGGTAGCAGATCGCGGCGGCCGTGGCTCAGGTTGTCGAAGACGACTGGTGAATATTTGCTTTCCGCCAACAGTACGGCGACGGTTCCGCCGATGTAACCCGCCCCACCGGTAATTAGAATCTTCACAAAAATTCTTACCTTTCGTGCCCAATTCTGGGTTACTCTTAGTCTATAAAATCAAAGGCAGACCCTGGGAAGGCTGTACGCTACTACCCGATTCGTCGTTTTCGGCGGTGAATTGTGGGTTAAGCCTTATAGATTTGCTGTACGCCTTGCACGTCTTTGCTCCATTTTGCCCTGGATCGCCCCGGAGCGAATATGTCCTATCGAGAAAGAGAATCGGCTTTGCCTATAGCGGAATCGATCCTCTGGCCCTACAACTATTTGACCAATTCGGTTTTTTGTGACGTAGCTTACTATAATGGCAACAGTTGCCGCCCTTCCCCCTTCCAATATTATCGGGGGTCCATTGCAGCTACAGGTTGGGAGTTCCGGCGCGTGTGCGTGCGGAGTGTTCCGGACCGGGCGATGCGCGGGGAAGACAAGTCTCAACGGCGGGGACTGAGGTCAAAGGGAAGAACGTCTCGGAATTCCCATCAGGATTGCGTCACATCAAGGGCTGTTGCGATCAGGAACAAGGCTCACGCGGGCGAACTCATCATTCCGGGCCACTAGACTCCTGTCGGGTATCGCAGCATCAGAACGAGGAATAGACTAATGCCGGTGAATGAACTTCCAATTCGGGCCAATTTTGGCTTGCTTCCTGAACCGCAGAGGAACGCTGCGTCACTGGTGACCAGCGCGGCAGTGAACCTGACCATTCTAGCGCTCATTCTGTATATCGGAATGACGGCCAAGCGCGTGATTCAAGCGCACAAGTACGAGCACACGGAGTTGATCTTCCCCACGACGCCTCCGCCTCCTCCGTTGAAGATGAAGATGCCGACGCCGCCGAAGATCGCGCCGCCGAAGCCGATGGAGCAGGTAAAGCTGGAGGCTCCCAAGATCAATATTCCGAAGCCTGAGCCGAAGCCTGAGGTGAAGCCGATCCAGATGGAGGCCAAGCTGAATGTGCCGGTGATCAAGCAGGAGAAGCCGGCGATTGTTCTTGCGCCGCAGCCCAAGGCGGCGCTGGCCGCTGCGGCGGCACCGGCGCAGGTGACGCAGCCCAAGCCGTCGACGGCCGCAGTTCACCTGGGCGAGACGTTTGGGGTGACGCCGAACGCGATGGCGAGCAAGCCGGCAACCGTGGCGGCGATTGGCAATCCTTATGGCGGCATGAATGGGCCAGCCGCGGCTCCGCGGGGCGTAGTGGGATCGACGGGGCTTGGCAACGGGAGCAAGGCAGGATCGAATGCGGGCGTAGTTGGCAAAGTGGCGTCTGCCGGGATTCCCGGAGCGAGCGCCACGGGCAACAACTACAACGGCGGCAAGGTTGCGTCGGCGGGCATTCCGCAGATGCAGCAGGCGGCGGTGGCGACGCCGGCAGTGAACGCGGTGCCGAAGTCGACCAATCTCGAGGTGATCTCCAAGCCTCCGGTGCAGTACACCTCAGAAGCGCGGCAACTCAAGGTGCAGGGAGACGTGGTGTTGCGCGTGACCTTCACGGCGAGCGGACAGGTGCTGGTGCAAGGCGTGGTGCACGGACTGGGACACGGGCTGGACGAAGAGGCGCGCCGGGTGGCATCGCAGATTCGTTTTCGTCCCGCGACCCGCGACGGGCAGCCGGTGGACCTGACGACCAACATCACGATTACATTTCAATTGGCATGAAGTGGGATTTAAACGCAGGGGATTTACAGCAGTAGGCAGTGGGTATTTTGCATAGATCAGATTGGCAGGAGTTGAAATGAACGTTCGGAAGACGACCCCCATAACTTTCTTGATGGTTGCGCTGCTCTCGACGGCCGGGTTTGCAAAGAAGCAGCCGAAGTACGAGCCCGCCCACCAACTCACTGCCGAACAGGCAGCGCTGGTGCAGCGAGCGATTGCTCGGGAGAAGGTGCTCATCAAGAGCATCCAGCAGCGTACGCCGCTGGTAGAAACCTATATTCAAAACACCCGTCCGGACCTGAAGCTCTACCAGGTTCCGGTTTCGGATAATTACATGTTGAGCCGCGTGGATTTTGGCAAGGGTTTCTTTGACAAGTCCTACGAGCCGCGCGGGGCCGCCAAGCAGAAGGGCTTCTTCAAGAACTCGATGGCCTCGATCACGGGCCTGACCAAGGCGCTGGGCCTGGATACCAAGTACACGTACAATCCGCTGGGCTTCACGGAGATGATGTTCCTGGATCCGTCGGGCTTTGACCAGCAGCACTACCAGTTCAGCTATGTTCGCCGCGAGTTCCTGGGCACGGTACGCACGTGGGTGTTTGACGTGCATCCCAAGGTGACCGGTGCGGGACGTTTCTACGGACGCGTGTGGGTTGAGGATGAGGACGGCAACATCGTTCGCTTCAACGGCACGTTCACGGGGCCGACCAACGAGGATTCGTCGAAGCATTATTTCCACTTCGACAGCTGGCGCATGAATGTACAGCCGAACATCTGGCTGCCGGTCGCGGTGTATGTGGAAGAGTCGGAGCGTACGGAGGGCGAGAAAGCAGTCGGCCTGAAGGCGCAGACGCACTTCTGGGGATACAGCCTGAAGCTGCCGACGCGCGACAGCGAGAACGTCAGCATGAAGATTGACGACGCCGTGGACAAGAGCGACGAGTCCGGCGACGTGAGCCCGCTGGCGGCGCAGCGCGAGTGGGTGGCGCAGGCGGAGAACAACGTGATCGACCGCCTGGTGGAAGCGGGCCTGGTGGCTCCGCTGACGCCGAACGGTTATGAGCAGACGGTGCTCGAGCAGATTGTGACCAACCTGGCGGTACCGAACAACCTGGCGTTTTCAAGCCCGGTGCACTGCCGCGTGCTGCTGAGCGACACGGTGGAGACCACCACGGTGGGCAACACCATCCTGGTGAGCAAGGGCCTGATCGACGCGATGCCGAACGAGCCGACGATCGCTTCGGTGATCGCGATGGAGCTGGCGCACATCGCGCTGGGCCATCACATCGATACGCGTTACGCGTTCAACGACCGCCTGCTGTTCCCGGACGAGGCGACGTTCCAGCGCATCGACATGTATCACACGGACCACGACAACGAAGAGGCGCAGAAGAAGGCGGGCGATTATCTGAATGCCTCGATGTACAAGGACCAGTTGCAGCAGGCGGGCCTGTTCTGGGAACAGCTTGCGGATCGCGGCAAGGTGCTGAAGGCGCTCAACACGCCGAAGCTGGGCGACAGCCTTCTGCGTGCGGATGGTACGCCGTGGCTGAGCGCGGTGGCGCACGGCGCGCCGAAGCTGAACTGGGACGACCTGGCGCAGGTGCCGGCGCTGCCCCTGGGCAGCTGGCTGAAGACGGATCCGTGGGACGACCGGGTGCACATGCTGAACGCGAAGCGGTATGCTCCCATGAATCCGCGGGACAAGATGCCTCTGGAAGTGACGCCGGTTTACTTCAAGCTGCAGCGCTACAACACGATGCCGGCGACGACCGGGGCGGCGGATCAGCCCAGCGGCGCGCAGGGCGACCAGAACAACAGCCAACCGGCTCCCAGCAACTCGGCGCCTCCGCCGACAAGCATGGCTCAGCCGGCTGGGGACGCCTCAGCGCAGCAGCAAACGCCGACGCCGCCACAACAGCAATAAACTTCAAATTCTTGTTCGAGATAGCGAAGTACAATGGCCGGGGGAACAATTCCCCGGCCATCTCGTTTTGGGGCAAAGGCCGTCCAAAGAGGTGGTGCGGTTTTTCTTTCAAATCTGCGTTATCAAATTTGCGTTCTTAGAGCAGGTTTTCCCCATGAGACGAGTGTTTCTTGCATTGCTTATTGTTGTGTGCGCAAAGGCCACCGTGGGCCACGCGCAAGCAGTGGAGTCGGCGACCAGCCGACAACTCACGATCAACGCGGGCGGGATGGCGTCGTACTTCAATCCCGATGAGGGCGGAAACAATCTTGCGGGCATCGGGACGTACGCCGATATCCATTTCACGCATTGGTTTCAACTGGAGGCGGAGGCCCGCTGGCTGCGCTGGAACCAGTATTACGGCGAGCACGAAGACAACTACCTGATCGGGCCGCGCGTGCCGATCCGGCAGTTTGGCGAGCATACCGTTCTTTACGGAAAGGCGATGATTGGATACGCGAAGATGACCTTTCCGTTCAAGTACGGGTACGGCTCCTTTACGGACCTGGCGTTTGGGGCGACGGTGGATCATCGTCTCAGCCAGAAGATGACGGTCAAGGCGGATTTTGAATATCAGTACTGGCCGGTGTGGTTGAACAACAGCTCGCTATCGCCGTACGGGGTGAGCTTGGGGGTGGGATACCGGGTGTTCTGAGGGACTCGGGGCTCGCGGATGGGGGCGCGTCACTCCTGTTGGCGGGCAGCCCAGCGATCGAACATCGCGTCGAAGGCGTCTTCAAGGCCGCGCGCAAAGGGCTCCGCGTCACATAGCAGGCTCGAGGCCATGCGGGCGCGCTGTGTGGCCCGGATCTCTCGCCGATGCTCTCGATCGCGCGCCAGGCTGGTCACAATCGAGGTAAATTCTTCAGGGCTCCGCGCGATCCATTCCGGCCGTCCAATCGCGTGGAGGACGAGGCTACCCATTTGTCCTCCGCCCCAATCGCCTTCTTTGGTGACGAAGGGGACACCCATCCACAGTGCATCGTAGGCGGTGGTTCCACTGTTGAAGGGCAGAGTGTCGATGGCGATGTCGAGGCGATCGTAGAGCTGCATGTGGTTTCGCCACCCCGGATTGTGAGGCGAGAATTCCAAACGATCGCACGCAATTCCCTGCCTGGCAAACTCGACGATGATTCGGGGATGCAATTGCAAGTCGAAGGGCGTGCGGTCTTCGAAGAGGAGCTTCGCTTCTGGCAGGCGGTGGAGGCAATGTGCCCAAAGCGCGATGCTGGCTTCGCGGATCTTTGAATATTTATTGAAAGAACCAAGCCATACGGTTCCGTCGTCAGCAGGCCGCCACTGGCTGGGGGGAAGCGTGGGGTCGCCGCGGTAGATGTTTGCCGGAAACGGGAGCCGCCACACGGTTTCGCGGAAGTGGGCGTCGAACGCCTGCGGCAGGGTGCTACCGGCGAGGACGTAATCCATCTCGGTGAGGCCGGTGCTCGCCCAGAAGCCGATCCAGGAGCACTGGACAGGCGCACATCTGCGGGCGAAGATTCCGAGCCTCCCGCGGTCCGTGTGGCCGCTGGTGTCGAGGAGGATGTCAATCTGGTCCGCGCGAATCTGCGCGGCTGCTTGTCCATCGGCGAGAGGAACCAGGGAGGTGTACTGGTCGGCGAGAGCCTTGAACTGCTCGGCACGGGGACCGCTTCTTTGGATGGTGGGATAGAGCGTGAGATGGAAGCGGGCGCGATCAAGCCGTTCGAGGACGGGTTGGAGAAACTCGGCGACGGCGTGGTCGCCGAGTTCGGCTGAGACGATTCCGAGGCGGAGTCGGCGATGATGGCGTGGCACCAGCGGGAATTGGCGCTCTCGTGCCTCTGCTCTTTGTTCCGGGGTGAGAGCGGCGCACTCCCATTTTGAGGCGATGCGCAGTTGCTCTTCGGGAGGAATGTCCCATGCGAAGGCGTGGAGATAAATGAGATTGCTGAAGGCGCTGGCGTAATCAGGCTTGAGCGCGATGGCCTTCTCATAAGCTGCAGCCGCCTGGGGCATGCGTCCCTGCTCCTGCAGGGTGGTTCCGAGATTGCCGTAGGCTTCAGCGTAGCCGGGCCGCAACGCGATGGCTCTGCGGAATGCAGCCTCCGCCCCGTCCAGATCTCCCAGAACATAAAGAGCGTTGCCGAGATTGAAGTGCAGCTCGGGAGAATCAGGCGCGACGAGCAAGCCGGCGCGGCAGGCCTGCGCCGCGTCTTCGCAGTGACGGCGCTCCTGGAGAGCGATGGCGAGGTTGAAGTACGGGTCGGGTCGATTGGGCCTGGCCTGCACGGCTTCTCGATAGCATTGGATTGCTTCTTCGAGACTCCCCTGAGATCTAAGGATGGTGCCCAGGTTGTTGAGGGCATCCGCATATCCGGGCCGGCAGCGAACGGCCTGGCGGTAGCTGGCAATTGCCTCGTCCAAGCGGTCTTGGGACTGGAGCAGATTTCCCAGGTCGAAGTGCGCCTCAGGAAGATCGGGCTGCAGGACGAGCGCGCGCTGGAGAGAGGCCATGGCCTCCGGGGTTTGTCCCGCGCGGGAAGAGGCGGCGCCCAGACCGAGAAGAGGAGCCGTAGCTTGCGGGTCGATTGCGATTGCACGCTGGTAGGTTTGGATCGATTCCGAGAGCTGCCCTCGATTCTGGAGCACGAGCGCGAGATTGCAGAGGTAGCCAACATTGTGGGGCTGGAGTTCGGAGCTGCGCTGCATCAAGCGAAGGGCTAATTCAGGTTGGCCGGTCTGCGAGGCTACGACCCCAAGGTAGTGGAGAGCATCCGGATGATCGGGATTGCGCGCGAGAATGGCGCGATAGGAATCGGCTGCGTCTTTGAAATGTCCTGCCTGGTGATGGATCTGCCCCTGGCGGAGCAATAGATCCAGAGAGACGGGTTGAGGCTCTTCCGGCATGACCGCAGGGAAACAGCACTGCTTGTACTTCTTCCCGCTTCCGCAGAAGCAGGGATCGTTGCGGCCTGGCATATTCGTCACTTGAAGAAGGTCCCGCCTTGAGACCTGGGATCGATTCCGCTATTTTGCACCAGCGAGGGCTGACGAGTCAGCTCTCCAAAGCTGCTTGGCGGGTGGATTTGGGACGTGAAGGAGGCCCGGACGGCCAGATGAGAAAGGCCCGGAGCGCGTGCTCCGGGCCTTTGATATGCGGGTTGCTGGGGACTATTCGGCGGCGGTTTCGACGGGCTTGGTTTGAGCGACGGTCCAGTCGGGGGCGCCTACCTTGAAGCGGGCGAAGCGGCGGACGGTGATGTTTTCGCCGAGCTTGCCGACCTTCTGCGCGATCAACTCCTTGATGCTGACGGCCTGGTCCTTGATGAAGGGCTGCTCGAGAAGGCAGACCTCTTCATAGAATTTGGCCATCTTGCCGTCAACGATCTTCTCGATGACCGGGGCGGGCTTGCCAGTGGCGGCCGCCTGAGCGCGATAGATCTCCTTCTCGCGCTCCATGTCCGCGGCGGTCACGTCCTCGGGCTTGACGTAGCGGGGATCCGTTGCCGCAATGTGCATGGCGATGTCTTTCATCAGCTCCTGGAAGTCTTCCGTGCGGGCGACGAAGTCGCTCTCGCAGTTCACTTCGAGGAGGACGCCGATCTTGCCGCCGGCATGGATGTAAGTGCCGATGGCGCCTTCATTGGTGGTGCGGGCGGCCTTCTTCTGGGCGGAGGCCATGCCCCGCTTGCGGAGCACGACGAAGGCCTCTTCGATGTCGCCCTTAGACTCCTGGAGAGCCTTGAGGCAGTCGCCCATGGGCGCGCCGGACTTGTCGCGAAGGTCCTTCACCAGTTTTGCATCAATCTTTTCACTCACCGTCATTTCTCTCTCTTCCTTGTTGCCACTTGCGATGGGGCTAACGGGCGCCTGGCGCCGCTTCACTGGAATGTGGTGCCTGAGGTAAAAAAAGCGTGGCACATTGCTGGCGGCCACGCTTTCGATACTGCGCATGCACATGCGCGAGAAAGACTAATCTCCGCCTTCGGCGACCTCGGCCTCTTCGAGGAGGGCCGCAACCGCAGCCGGAGCCTTGCGAACGCCGGCGCCCAGAGCGGCGTCGAAGTCAATGTCCTCAGCGGGGGCAGCATCGACCGCGGCTTCTTCCGCGGGCGCGGCCGGGAGCTCTTCGGCAAAGGCCTTGTCGCCCACCAGGTTGACTCCCTCGGCGGCTGAGTCGGCGATCTTCGACGTGAACAGGCGGATGGCGCGCAGAGCGTCGTCGTTGCCGGGAATCACGTAGTCCACTACTGTGGGATCGCAGTTGGTGTCGACAACGGCGACCACGGGAATGCCCAGCTTGCGGGCTTCCTTGACGGCGATGGCCTCATTATTGGAGTCGATCACGAAGAGCGCGTCGGGCAGGCGCTTCATGTTCTTGATGCCGGCCAGATTGGCCTGGAGGTGCTTGCGCTCGCGCTCCAGACGGATGACTTCCTTCTTGGTCAGCAGCTCGTAGCGGCCGTCGGTGGCCATATCATCCAATTCCTGAAGGCGCTTCACCGACTTCTGCACCGTTACCCAGTTGGTGAGCAGCCCGCCCAGCCAACGCTGGTTGATGTAGGGCATGCTGGCGCGATTGGCCTCTTCGGCGACCGCGTCCTGGGCCTGGCGCTTGGTGCCGACGAAGAGGATCGTCTTGCCGCTGGCGCACAGATCGGTTACAAACTTGGACGCATCCTTGAACAGCTTGAGCGTCTTCTGCAGGTCGATGATGTAGATCCCGTTGCGCTCGCCGAAGATGTATTCCTTCATCTTGGGGTTCCAGCGCTTGGTCTGATGCCCGAAGTGAACACCAGCTTCGAGCAGCTCCTTCATTGTGATCGTGGCCATTGGCCTCCTTTTTGGAATTGCATCCGGGTGGTCGTCGCCGGCGCCCGGATTGAACCCGCTTGCGCGGGAGATTGAAATCAGTGATCAGTGGTCAGTGATCAGTTCTGGCCCGAAGGCATCTGATCACTAGCCACTGTTCCCGGACCACTCGCAAGTGCGTTAGCGCTTGCTGAACTGGAACCGCTTGCGGGCGCCCTTCTGGCCGTACTTCTTCCGCTCTTTGACGCGCGCATCGCGGGTGAGGAGGCCTTCGGCCTTGAGGGTCTTGCGCAGCTCGGCATTGAACTCGATGAGAGCGCGGGCGACGCCCATCTTGACCGCATCGGCCTGGGCGGCCACGCCGCCGCTCTTCACGGTGGTGACCACGTCAAAGCTGGAGGCCATGTCCGCGACGACGAGCGAACGCTTGGCGGCAACGCGCTGTTGCTCGGTGACGAAGTACTCGTCAAAGCCCTTGCCGTTAACTTTCCACTCGCCGGTGCCGGGGCGAAGGAAGACACGGGCGATCGCCGACTTGCGGCGCCCCGTTCCGTAATACTGAACCTGATCTGCCATTCAATTCCTCTGAGCTGTTAGCTATTAGCTTTTAGCTATTAGCTTCTTCAGCGTTGAATCTGACTCTGTTCTTCACCCGATCTGCTCAATCCCGCAACAATCAGGCTAAAAGCTAAGAGCGAACAGCTAATAGCTGCCTTACGCCACTTCCAGGGCCACGGGCGACTGCGCCTGATGGGGGTGCTTGTCGCCGCGATACACCTTCAGCTTGGTCGCCATCTGGCGGCCGATCTTCGACTTGGGAAGCATGCCCTTGATGGCCTCTTCCAGAACCTTTTCCGGCCGGCGATTGATCAGGCGGGTGAAGGACTCCTCGCGCAGGCCGCCGGGGAAGCCGGTGTAGCGACGATAGACCTTCTTCTGGCTCTTGAGGCCCGTCAGCCGAACCTTTTCGGCGTTGATCACAATCACGTGATCGCCCATGTCGATGTAGGGGACGTATCGGGGGTTCAGCTTGCCGCTCAGCACACTGGCAGCCTTGGTGGCCAGCCGGCCGAGGGTCTGGCCGCTGGCATCCACCACAAACCATTTGCGGTCAATATTCTTGCCGCTGGGAACGAAGGTCGACATCTCTCTCCTGCCTCTTGCTCGAAACTCATCGGCTCTGTGCGTACGATCCGGCCGCGCAAAGCGTGTTTGCCCGCGCGATCAAAGCACGGGCCAAAATTCCACCCACTTCCAAACAATCCTGTTCGGGTGAGGACTGCGGGGTTCGCCCTCTTTCGGGCTCTTGACTCCAGCCGGACAACCACTGGCTCCAGCAGAAGGTGGCCTGTTTCCGGCGGTACCCAATCAGGGACCGACATCCGAGTCCGGACCGCTTTCAGTTCCCTGCCGACGCTAAGTCTGTCGTCAGGAGCCCTTTGTCACAGACCCCAGGCGCAACACCGCACAAGGACTCCAGAATACGCGATTTAGGGGGCGGAGTCAACGACGGGCGAAGTGAAGATCGGGGCTATTGCGCCTGGGCCTGAACTCCGGCATCCCGCCAAAATACGCTTGCCTGGCTCCCGGAAGCAAGAACCATGGCGCGGTGCGAAACCAGATCGATGGCCATGACCTGGGTCTTCTGCACTGCCGCCCCGGGCAGCGTCGCCGTATCCACCACAAGAACCTTGCGGTCAGGGGAGAGGGACGGGTGGAGAAGATGCAAGGCGCGATCGAAGCCGAGTTTGTGCACGTTCTTCCCGTCGAGGCTCACCTGGAATATGGACGCGACCACACCATCGCGCAAGGAAGCAAAGACGACTCCGTCGCCCGATGGGAGCCACGCGGACTCGAGTACGCCTGAAGTATCCTCGAGCACCTCTTTCTCCCCGGTGCCGTCGGCGTTCACGACCCAAAGAGAGCCTCCGGATTTCAAGCGGCCGAGGGCGCGCTCCACTAACAACTGTTTACCGTCCGGGGACCAGTGAGCGAGGCCCCCGTTGCCGAGTTGACGCAAGTTACTCCCGTCCTGGCCGATAACGGCAATGCGGTCGTTGGACGAAGTGAAGGCGATCTCTTTTCCGTTCGGGGACCACTCGGGGTAACAGGCACCGCCATCACCGCGGGAGAGGCGTCGGTCACCCTTGCCATCGGAGTTCACGATCCGAATCTGGCCGAAGTCTCCCGGCCCGGTGCGTGCGCAATAGGCGAGTCGGAGGCCGTCTGGGGACCACGTCGGATGCTCGCCTTCGGCGACCCAGCGCGGCTTGGCATCGATCGGGTCGCGCACATAAATATTCGGTTGATTGGCCCGCACCAGTAACTGAGAGGAGCGCTCCGCGGCAGAAGAAGCACCGGAAAAACCGGGGCCGGATCCCAGCGGCACTTCATAGGCAATCTTGCCGATTCCAAATTGCGAAGCGCCTGCTGTTGCCTGAGTTTGGGCAGCGGCCGAAACCGCAATCAAGAGCGCCGCCGCGAATGCGGTACAAAAGCCTGCTTTGGACATGTTTCCAAGATTGTGGCAGGGGCAGATATTCCGCGCAAGCCGTTTTTTTGCGGGAAGCACTCTTCGGTTATTTGCACGTTCTGCACGGGCTGGGATGGTTTTCCCATCGGGGCGACACAGTTTATGCCGGCGGCCGGCGTCGTCATTATGACGCGCGCCGGCTGGTTGCGCCCGGTTTGGTTCTTCCTGATGCGCGGAGGCTCTTTCTGCTGATGCGGGATCGAAGCGGCCCGCATTCCCCGATCAGGCCGTATCAGGTTGTGGGCACAGCACTGCGAACCCGGAAGCGCTTCATCTGGACCGACAGGGCGCGCTCGATCTTCTTGAGCTCTTTCTGCTCGGCGGGGACAGCGAAGGTGCTGGCGATGCCGCGGCGGGAGGCCCGGCCGGTGCGTCCGATGCGGTGGACGAAGTCTTCGGCCTGCTTGGGCATGTCGAAGTTGACGACGTGGCCGACGTGGGGAACGTCAATACCGCGGGCCGCGACGTCTGTGGCGACGAGGACGCGATGGCGGCCTTCGGTGAAGCCGCGAAGGGCGGAGTTGCGCTGTGCCTGGGTGCGATCGCCGTGAATCTGGGCGGTGGCGTGTCCGGACCGGGAGAGGCGCCGGGCGAGGCGGTCGGCTCCGTGCTTGGTGCGAACGAAGACGAGGAAGCTTCCGTTTTCCTGCTGAAGAAGGTGCTCGAGCAGCTCCTGCTTCTTCTCCTTATCCACCTCGAACGTGCGGAGCTCGACGTTCTCAGCGGGCCGGGAGACGGCGCCGATTTCGATGCGGACGGGGTTCACGAGATAGCGGTTTGCGATCTCGCGCACCGCGCCCTCGAGGGTGGCGGAGTAGCAGAGCGTCTGGCGCTGCGACGGCAGTTCAGCGACGATACGCGCTATGGCGGGCTGGAAGCCCATGTCGAGCATGCGGTCGACTTCGTCGAAGACGAGAATCTCGACCTGGTCGAGGCGCACGAGACGGCGCTTGATGTAGTCCTCAAGGCGGCCGGGGGTGGCGACGATAAGGCGAGCGCCGCGGCGGATGGTGTCGAGCTGGGGCCCTTCGGCCATGCCGCCGACGACGAGGGCGACCATGCTGGCCTGGTTGGGACGAATGGCGCGGTAGACCTTCTCCACCTGCATGGCCAGCTCGCGCGTGGGCAGAAGCACCAGCGCTGTGGCGCCGCGGGCCTTGGACTTCTCAATCCGCTCAATGATGGGAATGAGAAAGCTGAGGGTCTTGCCGGTGCCGGTCTGGGCCGTGGCGAGGACGTCACGGGCCTCAAGAGCGGGCGGAATGGCGCCGGCCTGCACCGGAGTGGGAGTTGTGAATTTATTGGCATTCAGCCGCGCCAGAAGGGCGGGCGAGATGGGAAGCTGCGAAAACTGTGTGATCAAAATTCTTTCTTTTCAGGATTCCGGCGGCTCTTTTCCCGGGAGCCGATCAAACGGAACCGATGTTGCGGCGCAGCGCGGAGGCGCGCCTGCATAGAGTATGCGTAAATCTCGGACTTAAGAGCAGCACGGTGTGCTGCGGAGCCGGCCCACGCTGGTATCAGCCGGAGGCAAAGCCGTTCCGGCTACCCCGGACCACGCCGGACTGCCGCATGCGGCAGGTCTCGACCAATGGCGGCGTCGACGTTCGAGCGCCTCGGGGTTACGCTGTAGGGGCTTGGGGGAAAACTGTGCGGGGCAAACTGAGCCACTCACGACCAAATCACTGAGCGCAAATACAGTTTAGCACGAGTGGAGTTGCGCCCGGTCCTTTCCGGTATCGACCGGGCGCGTAATGGAATTACCTGGTAACGGTGAGTTCCGCATGGAGCGGAGCGGTCGAGTCTTCTCCGGCCCATACATCGAACGTGGACGGCTCCACGGCCCAGACCTTGGTTTGCGGGCTCCAGAACTGGAGTTCGTTCTTGCCCAGCGGGAACGTCAGTGTCTGGGTCTCGCCGGGTTTGAGGGCAACGCGGCGGAAGCCTTCCAGCTGGCGCACGGGGCGGGATGCGGAGCCGTAGCGCTGGTGAATGTAGACCTGGGCGACGGCATCCCCTGCCACCGAGCCTGTGTTGGTGACGTCGACGGTGGCCTCGGTCGCTTCCCCGGCTTTGATGCTCGTCTTGGAGAGCTTCAGGTTGTCGAACTTGAAGGTGGTGTAGCTGAGACCGTAGCCGAAGGGATACTGCGGCTTGCTGCTGATATCCCAGTAGCGCGAGGTGAAGTTGGGCCGGTCTTCCGGCTCGTGGGTCAAGTTGTGGTTGTAATAGAGGGGCTCCTGGCCTGACGAGCGCGGCCAGCTCACCGGCAGGTGACCACCGGGGTTGATATCGCCGAAGAGCACGTCGGCCGTGGCGCTGCCGCCCTCGGTGCCGGGGAACCAGGTTTCCAGAATAGCGGGCACGTGTTCTGCAGCCCAATGGATGTCGAGGGGGCGTCCGTTCTCAAGGACCAGCACTACTGGTTTGCCGCTCGCCACGGCAGTCTCGAGCATCTGCTCCTGGATACCGGGCAGGTCGAGCCGCGCCCGCGAGGATGCTTCGCTGCTCATACCCGAGGTTTCGCCCATCACGGCGATCACCACATCGGCGGCTTCCGCGGCTTCCCTTGTCTTCTTCAGCCAGTCGGCGGTCTCTTCGGGAGTTGGAGGCGGCAAAACCTTCTTGCCTGAGAACTGATCGAGCAGACCGAGAAAGGACTTCGACGGCTCGGGGCCTGCAACGGTGGTGATCTGGGCGTCGGGTTCGAGGGCGGCCTTGATGCCGGCCAGCACGGTGACGGGATGGCTCTTGCTGCCGGACCCGAACAGTCCCTCAACTGTCCATCCGCCTTCGATGTCGTGGACAGAATCTGCCAGCGGGCCGATGACGGCCACCTTCTTCAGGTTCTTTGCCAGCGGAAGCGTGTGGTTCTCATTTTTGAGGAGCACCATGGAGCGCGCGGCCAGTTTGCGCTCCAGGGCCAGACCTTCGGGACGGCTAAGCGTCTGGTCCACCTTCGACTCATCGACGTAGGGGTTGTCAAAGAGTCCCAGCTGGTACTTGAGGGCAAGGATGGGCAGGACGGCCGCGTCGATCGTGGCCATGGGCACCTTGCCGTCGCTCACCAGCTTGGCGAGGTTGTTCATGTAGGTGCCGCTGGCCATGTCCATATCCAGCCCGGCGGTGATGGCCTTGTAGGCGGCGTCCGACGGATCCGCGGCATAGCCGTGGGTGACAAGGCTGCCCACGGCGAAGGCATCGGAGAGAACAAATCCCTTGAAGCCAACCTCTCCGCGAAGAACGTCGGTGAGGAGCCAGTGATTGCCGCTGGCGGGAACATCGTTCAAGTCCATGTAAGCGGACATGAAGCTGCCGGCGCCCTCATCGGCGGCGGCGCGAAAAGGCGGCAGGTAGACGTTGCGGAAGAGCTCTTCTGGAATGTACGAGGCGTCGTAGTCGCGTCCGCCTTCGGCCGCGCCATAGCCCCCGTAGTGCTTGACGCAGACGGAGACGCTGTTGGGGCCGAGCTTGTCGCCCTGGAATCCGCGCACCTGGGCGCGAGCCATGGCGGCCCCCAGGTACGGATCTTCGCCGGCTCCCTCTACGATGCGACCCCAGCGCTTGTCGCGGGCGATGTCGACCATGGGGGTGAAGGTGAGCTGAATGCCGGCGGCGCGCGCATCTTCTCCGGCCAGCTTTTGCGCCTGCTCCTCGACGGATGGGTCCCAGGAGGATGCCATGCCCAGCGGGACGGGAAAGACGGTGCGATACCCGTGAATGACATCGAAGCCGAAGAGGATGGGGATGTGGAGGCGGGACTTCTCGACGGCGATGTGCTGAAGACGATTGATCTCTTTCACATCGATGAGCCAGAGGACGGAGCCAACCTTGCCCTGGGCGATGGCGTTGTCGGGTTTTTCCGTGGCGAGCCCGGGCATGACAATGCCCGCCGCTTCGGTGAGCTGTCCCACTTTTTCATCGAGGTTCATCTGCTTGAGAAGAGCGCGGGCGCGTTGCTCCGAATCGGAGCTGAATGGCGAGTGTTGAGCAAGGGCGGCGGTTGATGGCACCAGGAGTGTCAGGAGCATCAGCGCGCCGGAGAGGGCCGTTTTTTTTTCGTACATGTTTTTGCCTCGCAAGAAGAACCAGCGAGGATAGCCTTCCAGGCGGCGGATTGTCAGCATGTGTCTTTGAATCACGGTGATCGGAAAAGCGAAAAGAGCGAAGAGGTCTTCCGGTATACCGGGCGCGGTCGGGGCGCAGGAGGATCGCGACTTTAGAGCCGGGCGGGTGCGGTCCGAGCTGGCAGGCTGGCAAGCCGGAGATCGGGCAAGCCCGCCTCGCGCTTGCGGAGAAGGATCTCCTCGATCTTCTCCTCGGGAATGGGCCGCAGTGCGCGGCCGAGCTGGCGCGCGATGGTCAACGTCCGGCAATAGGTATCGAGTGTTTCGACCAGCCACTCGGCATGGGTCACGGTGTCAGACCAGCAGACGACGCCGTGATTGGCCAGCAGGATGGTGTTGTGGTGGCGGGCGTAGGGGATCACGGTATCGGCGAATGCCTGCGTGCCGGGTGTCTCATAGGGCGCCAGGGCGGCCACGCCCACGAAGTACTCGTACTCCGCGACCAGGCCGTTGGGCGGTGCTTCGCCGGTGATGGCGAAGGCCGTGGCATGCGGCGGATGACAATGCACCACCGCGCGCGCTTGAGGATTTGCCTTGTAGATCGCCAGGTGAAGCAGAATCTCGCTGGTGCGCGCGCGACTGCCGGCCAGGATGTTCCCTTCGAGATCGGAGAGGCAGATGTCGTCCAGTTCCAGATCCGCCTTGCACATCATGGTGGGAGTACAGAGGACATAACGAGAACCAATGCGCGCGCTGACATTACCACCATTGCCGTCCACGTATTGGCGGTCCCAGAGCTTGCCGCCGATCTTGAGGATTTCGGCGCGCAGGGCGAGGGCCTCTGGCGTTCGCGCCGCCACCGTGGGAGTGAGCTCGAAGGGCAGAGATCCCGTTGCTACCGGCGGGGGCGCCACCGGAGCTGCGCTGGCCGGTTCCATCAAACATTTGTCGGCCATTCTCCCGCGCCCTCCGCGCGAATGAAGCGAGATGCTGCTCTATCTATATGACAGAGGCGCTCCTGGTGCTGGTGACTTTGATCACCGCGCTGCGTGAAGGGGAAGTGCGAATCGGCTCAGTTCTCGGCCGGAACCAGCCTCCTCTGGAGTTCCTCGAGTGTTTGACCCTTGGTTTCCGGATAGAAGAACAAGACGACGATGAACTGCACGACGGTCATCACCGAAAAGAAGACGAACGGAGCACCCCCCGTGCGCGCGGCCAGAATGGGAAAGATCTGGGCAATCAGGGCGTTCATGATCCAGTGAGAGCTGTTGCCGACGCCCTGGCCTTTGGACCGTACCGCATTGGGAAATACCTCCCCGATGTAGACCCAGATGACCGCCCCCTGGGACAACGCGAAGAAGGCGATGTAGACGACGAGCAGCCAGAGCAGGGCGCCCTGGTGCGAATTGGTGTTGAACACCCAGGCGACCCCGGCGAGGCAGGCGGCGGTCCCGGCCGCGCCGGTCAAAAGCAGAGTCTTGCGGCCTAGTTTGTCGATGGCAGCCATGCCCACCATCGTGAAGACGAGGTTGGTGGCGCCGATGACCACGCCCTGGAGATCGCCCGAGACCTGGCTGAAGCCGGCGCGCGCGAAGATGCTGTTCAGGTAATAGAGGATGGCATTGATGCCGGCGAGCTGATTGAAGGCTCCGATGGTGATGGCGAGGAAGAGCGGGTAACGATACTTCCAGCGGAAGACGGGGACGTGCGCCGAGGCGTGTTCCTGCTGGAGGGCGGCGCGGATATCGGCAAGTTCGGCTTCGGGGTTCGGCTCGCCCATGAGCTTCAGCACGGCCAAGGCTTCGTCGATGCGATTCTGCGAAGCGGACCAGCGTGGACTGCGGGGGATGCCGAAGAGCAACACGAGGAAGCCGAGGGCGGGAAGAGCCGCGACGCCAAGCTGCCAGCGCCACTCGGAGGCGCCGAAGTGCATTTCGCGGACGGCGAAGTTGGAGGCATAGGCGAGCAGGATGCCGGTGACCACGTTGAACTGGAAGACGCCCACCAGGCGGCCACGCCACTTGGCGGGTGCGAGTTCCGCGATGTACACGGGGCCGAGTACGGAGGAGGCGCCGATGCCGAGGCCGCCGAGGAAGCGGAAGACCATCAACGACGGCCAATCCCAGGCGAAGGCGCATCCCAACGCGGAGATCAGGTAAAGCACCGCGGTGATGCGCAGTGTTTCGCGGCTACCGAGCCGCTGACCCGCAGGGCCTGCTACCAGGCAGCCGATCACGGTTCCCGCCAGAGCGATGGAGACGGTGAATCCTTCGGCACTGGCATTGAGGTGATAGAGGTCTGTGATGGCGCGGATGGCTCCGGAGATAACCGCGGTGTCGAATCCGAAGAGTAATCCGCCGAGCGCACCTGTGAGGGTGGCCTTGATCAGGTTTACGTTGGGTCGCATGGTGGTCCTTGATAGAACACACCATCCTACAGAGCCGGAACAGGGGGCGTACAGGCGGCCCGGGTGCTGCGGATAATCTACTGGGTTCCCTGGCCTCCGCCCGGGGCCGGCATTACCAACAGGATCCGGCAGCGCTGGTTGCCCTGGGCGTTCAGCGATGTGGGCATGCGCGTTTCGAGGTAGGCGCAATCGCCGGTTTCCAGTATCTGACTCATGCCATCGCTGCCGATCTGGACCGCGCCTTCGAGCACATGAAGAAAGGCGCAAACTTCAGCGTTGGCCGGTGAGAACGGGAACGGAGCGTTTGTCAGTTCGATCATCTCCGCGACCATGCGGGGCTTCTCCGAAGGAGAGTTGAGAGGAACCGACCCTGCAGGTTCTCCGATCTTGCCGCTGGACTCGAGATAAGCCTTGCGGGTAACCGAAAGACTGTGCCTGGTGGGTTCGCAGAAGAAGTGCCCCATGCCCACTCCGTAGATCCGGCAGATGGTTGCCAAGGTGGGGAGGGTCGGGATCATGCGTTCGGTCTCCAGCTTGGACAGAAGGGCGGTGGAGAGCCCCGTCTCTGAGGCAAGGCGAGAGAGGGTAAGATGTTTCCGCATCCGAAGAGCCCGCAGTTTCATGCCGATGCAATACGGCTCAAGAGACCATTGCGCGTAAGAAAGCGACTTTGCCATGGGAAAACTCCACTCTCAGAGTGCGCCGATGGTGATTGGCAAACAGGAGAAATTTTGGAAATTTTGGATTGGTCCGCGCGATAGGATAAGAGTGGCCGTGGTATTCCCATTTTGAATCGTTAACCGCGGTTCCGGTGACGTTTCTTGTTCTCGAGTTCGCTCCCCAACAATCGGTGGTGGCGACAAAAAAATGGATTCTGAGCGCACTCTAAATGCGCAATCATTTCATTCCCTGAGGCAATTATTGTGATCATCTCTCCCTCGAAGGACTTCCTTTCTCTGGTACGCCTCACTCTCCTTGCGCTCCTGGCAGGGGGGATAGGCTGGCAGTGCACCGCACAGCAGGCAGCCGACGTACTGGTGCTCAGCAACGGCGACACACTCCACGGCAAGCTGGTGAATGAGGTCGCCGGCAAGGTCACATTCCACACGGAGTCTCTTGGCGATGTAGCACTGAGCTGGGACAAGATCAAGGAATTGCACGCGGGCGGTAACTTCGCGGTCCTGGACAAAACCGTGAAACAGGGCCGCAAGAAGCACGAGGACCACATCCCCACTGGCACGCTGGACGTGCAAGAGGGCGCGGTGACGGTCCGGGGGAAAGATGCGCCGGCTCCCATTCCCGTGAAGAACGCCGAGTATATCGTCGACGCGGTAGTTTTGGACAAGCAGTTGAATCACGAACCCAACATCGTGACGGGATGGAATGGGGCCGCAACCGCAGGCGCAACGCTGGTGCAGGCAACGCAAAATCAATACACCGTGTCGGGAGCGCTGGGGTTGGTGCGGGTGGTGCCCACGGTGAGCTGGCTCGATCCGCGGAACCGGACAGCCCTTGACTTCAGCGGGTCGTACGGGAAGATCACTCAGCCTGCCTATACGGTCGGCGGAGTTACCGTAGCGGCGACGACCACCAAATCGGCGATCTATCACGCCGACGCGGAGCGGGACCAATATCTCTCGCGGCGATTCTTCGCGCTGGCGCAGACGGCTTTCGATCATAACTTCTCGCAGGATCTGGAACTGCAACAAATCTACGGAGGCGGAATGGGGTGGACGATCTTCTCCACGCCGCGCCATGAAGCAGATCTCAAGGCGACCGTTCAGTATGAGAAGCAGCAGTTCATCAGCGGAGGCGCGGGCACGAACCAGAACCTGGTTGGCTCCACCTTTTCGGCGAGCTACATGGCGAAGATGAAGCTTCTGACGTATGCTCAAAACCTGCAATTCATTCCCTCGTACAACACGCCACGGGCGTATTCAGCGAGCGAGACGAATACGGTCACGTTCCCGGCGTACAAGAGCCTCGGATTTTCGGTGGGAACCATCGACTCATACCTGAACGATCCCCCTGCCTCCGAGCCTCCCACCAAGCGCAATTCCTTTCAGTTCACGATGGGCCTCACGTACGGGATCAAATCAAAGTACTGAGAAGGCGCCGCGCCGGG
This sequence comes from Acidobacteria bacterium AB60, assembly GCA_008682415.1. GTDB lineage: Bacteria > Acidobacteriota > Terriglobia > Terriglobales > Acidobacteriaceae > Telmatobacter. Next base: position 310,825 of record VANK01000006.1, read on the forward strand.
CGATGCGAGTATCAAGGCGAGGCAGACGTCACGTGCTTTGAGTATGTGAGATGGAGCACATCCACCGGTCACAGGTAACCGCTGTACCCATTTCGATTACTGGTGACACCAGCTCCGTCTGGAGACACGAGCCGCGAAGGTGCATAATCTCTTGTATTGGTCGCTTCAGGCATGGCTTAGCCGAGGTTGAAGCGGCCGGTGGTTTCCCCGAGGTCATAGCGCAGGAGGATGCCGCCACACGCGCGGATCCTGGCCTGTGGCCATGCACCAGGCAGGCCATCCGGCGGGCGGGCTTCCTTGAGAATGGTCGTCGGGATGGACCGTACTTTGCCGCAAGCAGATTCGGATTTTGTGTTTGGCAGCCTGCGCCTTCAGACAGATGGCACGCTGTTTCGCGGCGAGGAAGCCATTCACCTGACTCCCAAGGAACTGGCGGCTCTGCGGCTGCTGCTGGCGCACCCCGGGCGGGTGGTTACGCCAGCCGAGCTGAAGGAGGCGCTGTGGCCGGACGTGCACGTGACCGCGGACAGCATTCCGCGCTGCATTTCGTCGCTTCGCGCGCGGCTGGGCTCCGACGTGCTGATACGGACAATCTACAAACGCGGGTATCGGCTTGAATCTTCAGTGCAGCGGGTAGAGGCGATGGAGAGCGAGCTCAAGCCTCGCCTGGCGATTCTTCCGTTCGCGACGGAGATGTTTGTTCCCGAATACCTGGGGGCCGCAATCGCAGAGGATGCGGGGACACACCTCCTCGTCTTCCATCCGTCGCTGATCCATCTCTTGCCGCGCGATTCAGTGTGCGCGCTGGCGGAGACCGGGCTCAGTGCCCGGGAGGTGGGCCAACAACTGGCGGCGGATTACGTGCTTTCGGGCAGGATCCAGGCTTCCACGTTGTTCCTGCGCATACGCGGGCAGATGATTCGCGTGTCAGATGGGGCGCAGATCTGGGCTGAGGAAGTGATGGGGCCACGAGACCGGTACGGAGTCATCGAGCAGCAACTTCTGGAGCGCCTGACGACGCGGCTCTCGGGCAAGGGCGAGGCACCGGTTGCGATGGTCTCGCGTGATGCCCAGGATGGTCCTGATCAGCAGCGAGAGGAGGCTTTTCTTCTTGGCCGCTTCGATGCTCGAAGCCGAGACCCCCATCGCCTCGGCAGCGCGGTGGAGATGCTCTTCAGAGCGTGTGCGGGGGAGTCGAAGAGCCGGGTCGCGCGGGAGCACATCGAACGGGTTACCTTGAGTCAATGCCTGTTTGGGTATCTGTCGCCCATAGCCGCCGCGGAACAGTTACGTCGCGCCTCCGATGCAATCCCGGAGTTGGAGCAAGCGCCCGGCGCACTGCCGGCTTTGGGATGGACGCTCTTTCACATGGAGCACAACCTCGGATTCGCGTTGAGGATGATCCACGAAATCGACCCAGAGCTGCCGGGCGCGTGGCCTGGAGCACTGCGTGTGATGCTCGCTTTGAGCCGTCATCGTATCTCTGAGGCGCTGACACTCGTCACGCAATGCCTGCAAAGAGACTCCTGGTCTCCGGTATTCAACATCCTGCTTGCGTGGACGCATCATCTGCGCGGCGATGCGCGGGAGAGTATGGACCAGGCGCATCGCTGCGTCCAGATGTTTCCTAACGACGAGCGCGCCGAGTTGTGCGCGGCCATCATTCTGGGCTTCAATGACGAGGCGGAGCGCGCGTGGTCTCTGGCTCACACTGCGGCGCAGCGCCAGTCTGCGCTCGATATCGCCGCCGCGACCGAGGCGTATGCCCTGGCACGGCTGGGCCGGCGCGACGAGGCTGCATCCATTCTCGAGCGGCTGCAGTGGATCGGCCGGGAACGTTACGTCCTGACTGCGTTTGCTGCCGCGGCTTACGCCGAACTGGGCGACGAGGAAGGGGCGATCGCGGAGCTTCGAACGGCCGAAGAGGCGCGTTGTCCGTGGTTCTTCCAGACGCTCGCGGACCCTCGTCTGCAAAGACTGCACACCCATCCCGAGTTCAAGAGAATGATGTCCATTCTGGAGAGCATGGAGGCTACGGTGGGATCGGAAACAGAGTGCGTTGCGTAGAAACTCCGCAGTAAACCGTTGTAGCTGGCCAGAGCTCCCTCGAGTCGATTAGAGTTCCTTGGTCTACCCTTTTTCCTGTTCGGAACCCGCCAACCCAGATTGTGGGGAGAATCGGCGGCCGACCACGAAAGGGGTGGCTTTTCTCCGGAGGAATGCGCTCATGCCGTCCCGCTTCGTGCCCCGTTGCGCTGTGTTGGTTCTTGTTGCTGTATCGATTGCGTCGGGTTGGACGCAGGAGCGGAATACCCAGGGCGCAGCCGCCTACCTGGATCCGCATCTTCCCGCCGCGCAGCGGGCCCATGACCTGGTGGGCCGCATGACCCTGGAAGAAAAGGCGTCACAGTTGGAGGACTGGGCCACGGCCATTCCGCGGCTTGGGATCCCGGATTACCAAACCTGGAACGAAGCCCTGCACGGGGTGGCTCGCTCAGGATACGCGACGGTATTTCCCCAGGCGATTGGCATGGCGGCGACGTGGGATCAATCCATGGTCAACAGCATGGGAAACGTGATCTCGCTTGAAGCTCGCTCCAAGTACAACCAGGCGCAGCGGGAAGGCAATCATCGCATCTTTTACGGCCTCACCTTCTGGTCGCCTAACATCAACATCTTCCGCGATCCTCGCTGGGGCCGGGGTCAGGAGACCTACGGAGAAGATCCCTTCCTCACCGGCCGGATGGGGATCGCGTTCATCGGAGGAGTGCAAGGCAAGGACCCCGATCATCCACGAGCCGTAGCCACGAGCAAGCACTTTGCCGTGCACAGCGGCCCGGAGAGCCTGCGCCACGGCTTCAATGTCGATCCCAGCCCGCGTGACCTGGAAGAGACCTATTTGCCGGCCTTCCGGGCGACCGTGACGGAGGGGCATGTGGACTCGGTGATGTGCGCCTACAATTCCATCGACGAGTGGCCAGCATGCACCAACAAGATGCTCTTGAAAGAGCACCTGCGCGATGCCTGGGGATTCAAAGGCTTTGTCGTCTCTGACTGCGGCGCCATTGTCGACGTCTACAACGGGCACAAGAAGGTTGCCGACATTGAGCACGCTGCAGCTCTCTCCCTGGAAGCCGGAACCGATCTGTCGTGCAGCATCTGGGCTCCGGGATTCAATACGCTCGCCGGCGCAGTCAAAAAGGGACTGGTGAGCGAAGAGCTGGTTACGCAGGCCGCAGAGCGCCTCTACACGGCGCGATTCAAACTCGGCCTTTTCGATCCGCAGGGATCGAATCCGCTCGACACGATCCCGTTTTCCGACACCGGGTCCGATGCCAATCGCAAGACTGCGTTACGTGCCTCCGAAGAGAGCATGGTGCTGCTCAAGAACAACGGCGTTCTGCCGCTCAAGAGCGCTCCTGGACACATTGCCGTGATTGGCCCCACGGCGGATCTTCTCCCCTCGATTCTCGGGAACTACGTCGGCACGCCGGTGCGCCCGGTGACGCCTCTCGACGGCATGATGCGGCAGTTCCAGAGCTCGCCGATCCTGTATGCGCAGGGCTCCACATTGGTGGAGGGCGTGGGGGTACCCGTTCCGCGCACGGCGTTTGGGTTGAACCAGGGACTGAAGACGGAGTTTTTTGCCACTCCTGATTGGACCGGCCGTCCTGTTGCGGTGGAGACGCAGCCCGCCGTGCAGACCGACTGGGAGATGGCCGAGCCCGCCCCGCAGGTACAGACCCATAACTACTCCGTGCGGTGGAGCGGAACCATCACGGCTCCCGCTCCGGGCCACTACGTCTTCTCCGTTGAGACCGGAGACAGCTTTCCGTACTCGCCCGCGGAGTCCTACCGGTTGGTTATCGATGGGAAGGTCGTGGGAGAAGGAAATCTGCGAACCGGTAACGAAGAATCCGTAATGGGCAGCTTCAAGCCCGCGCCGGGGGCATCGCCCACCGCTCCGCCGGTAGAGACATTTCCGCAGACGCCTTCCATCGGGTTCGATTTCTCCGACACCAACGCGCACGAGTTTCGATTTGAATACTCGCACTCCGCGGATCGCTTTGGGGGAGGAGTGACACTCAAATGGCAGGCGCCCGCGCAGGCACAGTTGGACGAAGCTGTGGAGCGCGCCAGGAATGCCGATGTTGTAGTCGCGTTCGTGGGGCTGTCTCCGCAGCTTGAGGGCGAGGAGATGCCGGTCAAGCTCCCCGGATTTTCCGGCGGCGATCGCACCAGCCTCGACCTGCCGACCCCGCAGCAGAAGCTGCTGGAGGCGCTGTCCGCAACCGGGAAGCCGCTCGTTGTGGTACTACAGAGCGGCAGCGCCGTGGCGCTCAACTGGGCCAATGAGCATGCCTCCGCGGTAATGGAGGCGTGGTATCCCGGTGTTGAAGGCGGGACGGCTATCGCGCGCACTCTGGCGGGCGCCAACAATCCCGCCGGACGCCTCCCGGTTACGTTTTATGCGAACCTCGATGGCCTGCCCGCATTCACGGATTACTCGCTCAAGGACCGCACCTATCGCTACTACACTGGCAAGCCGCTGTGGGGCTTCGGGTACGGACTCAGCTATACGAAGTTCAAGTACGGCCCCCTGAAGCTCTCCGATGAGTCGCTCAAGGCGGGACAGGGGATCACGGCGACCGTGACCGTCACTAACTCCGGCGCGGTGGCAGGAGACGAAGTGGTTGAGGCCTACCTCAAGACGCCGCAGACGGACGGCCCCGTGCACAGCCTTGCGGGATTCGAGCGCGTATCGCTCGAGCCTGGCGCAACAAAGACGGTGACCCTGAGGATCGATCCACGGTCGCTGTCGAGCGTGGACGATCAGGGCAATCGCTCGATCCTCCCCGGCAAGTACACGCTCAGCTTGGGCGGGGCGCAGCCGCAGGAGACAGACGCGAAATCGGAAGCCACCTTTACGGTAACCGGCACTGCGCCTCTGTCAAAATGAGGCGATCACGGCAACGATGCCACGGGGCAGATTCGAGGTTCGATCTGCCCTTGTTCATTCTGTGATTACCCGGTCCGCCCACTCCACCAGCGAAACAAAGATGGTCGGATTTCCAAACTTCGCGCCCCACTGGTCCAGGTCCGCCTGTTCTACCGATCGCGCCCGGCTGCAGGCCCCACAGGCATAAATCTGCACATGTCTCGCCGCAATCTTGCTCATGGTCTGCTCCAGCGGGGGCCAACCTACCGGAACCACCGCATTCGCCACCGACTTCCGCATCAGCGATACCGCCTCGCCCAATAGAAAAATCTGCACGGAGTGTCCAGCCTCCGATAGAGCCAGCCCGTGCAGAAACGGGAACGCGGCTTTCGTGGGATCATCGGATCCCCACGCGCTTTTCATCATGATGTGTAGCGGCTTAGCCGATGTTGGTTGTGCCCAAGCGGTTATCCCTAGAAATGGAGCCGCCAGCATCTGGCGCAGAAACGATCGTCTTGCCACTTGCACCTCCCTGCTCGGTGGGCTAGGCGCTGAGAATAGCATCCTCTTTCGGTGTCACCCAGAATCTTCTCCTGGAATGATCCCGGTCTGTTCAACAGAAGCGGACGTTTGCGGCGCAAGATGGCACGCGGAACCGCTCGTGACCCGAGTCACAGGATATTGCTTCACACCGCTTTGATAATCCTTCAAGAGGGCATGGACAGGCCTGTGCTCGGGGCAGTATCGTCCATCCAATCCTCATTCCCGTCCTCGGAGGCCATTCGTGCTCATTGGGATCTTGAAGGAGTCGTCTGCGGGCGAGACCCGTGTCGCCCTGCTTCCGGAGAACCTGAAAGGGCTCCGCGCTCAGGGCATTGATGTAATGGTGGAGCGCGGCGCGGGCGAGGCGGCGAGCGCCTCCGACCAGGCCTACGTCGACGCTGGCGCGGTTGTGACCGCCGAGCGCGAAACCATTCTCTCCAGCGCCGATTTGCTGCCCACCGTCAACGCACTCAACAGCACCGATCAGGCGAGCCTCAAGCCAGGTGCAGTCACCCTCGGGTTCCTGCGCCCGTTGGATGCCGCGGCGGCGCTTGTTCCGGCAATCGAACGTGGCGCGACACTCTTCAGCATGGAGTTGATCCCGCGCATTTCGCGGGCTCAATCGATGGACGCGCTCTCCTCCATGGCAACCGTTGCTGGATACAAAGCGGTGATCATGGCCGCCGACCGCATTCCCCGTCTCTTCCCTATGCTCATGACAGCGGCGGGAACGATTCCCCCCGCTCGGGTGTTCGTAATCGGCGCGGGAGTGGCCGGTCTGCAGGCGATCGCCACGGCGCGCAGACTTGGCGCCGTTGTGGAAGCATACGATGTGCGCGCCGCGGCCGGAGAACAGGTCCGGTCGCTGGGAGCCAAGTTTCTCGACGTCGACCTGGGCGGCATCACGACGGAGGGCGGGGGCGGTTACGCTGCGGAGCTCACGGAAGAGGCCCTCGATCGCGGCCGCGATCTGATCACCAAAACCGCCGCGCATTCCGACGTCATCGTAACCACGGCGCAGGTGCCGGGGCGTCCCGCGCCGCGCCTGATTCGCCGCGCAGCCATCGAGGCCATGCGCCCGGGATCGGTGCTTGTCGATTTGGCCGCCCCGGCGGGAGGAAACTGTGAGCTCACCCGGCCGGGTGAGACGCAGCAGTTCCAGGGGGTGACGCTCCTCGCTCCACTGAACCTTCCCGCGGAGGTTCCGGTCCATGCCAGTCAGCTGTATGCGCGCAACATTCTCAATTTCTTCAGCCTCCTCGTGAAGAAAGGCGAGCTCAGCCTCGACCTGTCGGACGAGGTTCTTGCCGGCGCCTGTGTGGCGCATCAAGGCAAGCCCTTCAACCCGCGCGTGGCGAAACTCCTGGAGACCGTGGTGAGTTGACCGACCACGCGCCGCGCGGTGCGGCATCAACCCGGGCCAGCCAAGCTGGCCCCGCAGAGGGCTCATGAATCCAGCGGTTCTGATTGCTTCGGTGTATGTCTTCGCCCTCGCGGCATTTCTGGGCTACCAGGTCATCAGCAGGGTACCGCCTCTGCTGCATACGCCTCTGATGTCGGCAACAAACGCCATCTCCGGCATCTCCCTGATCGGCTCACTGGTGCTCGCGGGAGCGAAGGGCTATCCCCTGCCCGCCCACATCCTCGGGTTTGTGGCGGTCACGACCGCGACGGTCAACGTGGTCGGCGGCTTTGGCATCACCGATCGCATGCTGAAGATGTTCCGCAAAAAGACCGATCAGAAGGCAGCCGCGACCAAGGCGGTGCCCCAATGAGCCTGACATCGTACTTCATGGAGGCTACCTACCTGGTCGCATCCATTCTCTTCATCCTGTCGCTCAAGATGATGTCGCATCCGGACACGGCCCGACGCGGCATGTTCCTGGCCGAGGGCGGAATGTTTGCGGCGATCGTTGGCACCCTGATCGGCGCGCATATCGTGACCTGGACCTGGATTATTGCCGGGCTGGCCGTGGGGTCTATCATCGGCGCGTGGATGGCGGTGACGGTTCCGATGACGGCGATGCCGCAGCGGACTGCGCTGTCCCACGCCTTCGGCGCTCTGGCCGCGGCGCTCGTCGGGGTTGGCGAATTCCTGGTCAACATTGCCGAATTGGGGCCAGTGAAGCGTGGCGCTCTTGGATTCGAGATCATGCTCGGCGCGCTCACCACTACCGGTTCGCTCATTGCCGCAGCCAAGTTGCAAGGCATTATCCAGGGAAAGCCCATCCAGTTTCGTGGCCAGAACCTTCTCAACCTCAGCATTGCGGTCGTCATGGCAGGATGCTTCTTCTATTTCTGGTTCGATCCCAGCGCGACTTTCGTCTTCTACACCATGCTGGGCGTGGCTTTCGTGTTCGGTGTTCTGCTCGTGATTCCCATCGGCTCGGCCGATATGCCGGTGGTGATGTCGCTGTTGAACTCGTACGCCGGACTGGCCGCAGCCGCAACGGGCTTCGTGCTGGGAAATAACGTGCTCATCATCGCCGGCACGCTCGACGGATTCTCCGGGTTCATCCTCTCGGTGCTGATGTGCAAGGCCATGAACCGTTCCATCACGAACGTCCTCTTCGGCGGATTCGGCTCGGCTGTGGGTGAAGCCACGTCCAACGCCGGCGGCATTATGCGCGAGATCTCACTGGACGATGCCGCGATGCAGCTCGCATTTGCCAACCGCGTCATCTTTGTTCCCGGATACGGTCTGGCAACGGCACAGGCGCAGCATGCTGTTCGGGAACTCGCAGAGCTTCTGGAAGAACGCGGAGTGGGCGTCAAATACGCCATTCACCCGGTCGCCGGCAGAATGCCCGGACATATGAACGTTCTGCTCGCCGAAGCCAACGTACCGTATTCCGCGCTCTACGAAATGGAACAGATCAACCCGGAGTTCTCCTCCACCGATGTCGCCGTCGTGATCGGCGCCAACGACGTGGTAAACCCCGACGCCCGCGACAATCCGAAGTCGCTCATCGCGGGCATGCCGATTCTGGAGGTTGACCGCGCCAAGAGCGTGATCGTCCTCAAGCGGGGCCAGGGCCGCGGGTTTTCAGGGCTCGAGAATCCACTCTTCTTCAAATCGTGCACGGCGATGCTCTATGGGGACGCAAAATCGAGCCTCAGCCATTTGGCACAAGCTGTTCAACACGTTTGACGCCCGATGCAAAGATGCTTAGGCAAGTTGCAGGTACTCACCTGTAAACAGCGACGGCCTCACAAGAGGGATATGCTGCACATTATCCTGCAGTTAGCCTGTCAGACAACTTTGACTTGACTCCGAGTCGCAATTCTGCGACGATTCGCTCTCGTCCGAGAGAACCACCCCAGGGCCTTTTGTATTCGCGTCCCCCTCTAACCTTGCGAATACGCTGCTGCTTGCAATCGCTTTTGCCTGCGCTGTTCCTAATGCCAATCCCCCGGCCGGAGCACAATCATGTCCAGCACATACACCTATCCTGGTGTGTACATTCAGGAACTGCAGAGTCCCGTTCACACCATTGCCGGCGTAGCAACCTCGATCGCGGCATTCGTGGGCTTCACCGCTCGCGGCATCGATAATCGCGCGCAGGAGATCTTCAGCTTCGCTGACTTTGAACGATTGTATGGAGGGCTGGCGTCCAACAGCGAAGTCAGCTACGCGGTCCAGCAATTTTTTCAGAACGGCGGGACGCAGGCCTATGTGGTTCGCACGCCGATGCATTATCCGGCCGGCCCACCCGCACCAGTCCCGTATGCCGAGGTAGCAATCGCCAACGGTGAAGTCACATTCAAAGCCCTCAGCTCAGGGGTGTGGGCAAACGGGCAGCTTCTGGTGGATATCGATGTAGTCGGTCTCGACCTGACGGCGGATCCGTTCGCTTTCAATCTCACCGTGACCGACCTGCTGGATCAGACCTCGGAATCTTTTCCATCGGTGACGCTGGACAACACGCGCCAGAACTTTGTGAGTTCGGTGATCAACGATCCTGATAACGGCTCGCAGCTGATCGCGGTATCCACCAGTTTGCCGGCGCCTCCTGCTCTGCCGAACGCGCTAGCTACGACAGGAGTTCTTGGCACGGCGCTTACTATCACCGGAGCGGGCGGAGTGAACTCCGCGCTGGGTGGTGGCACGGCGACGGCGAACGCGGATTGCAACCTGGTTTTAACCATTCCTCATGTAGCCGCCACGCCCGTCACCATCAAAGTGATCGGTAACGGCAACAACATCCCGCAGACGGTGACCGGGCTTGCGGCCCAGCTGCAGCAGGCCTTGAACAACTGGCTCATGGTGAATTTACCGGGAGCTTCGGTGATCTGCAGCGCGGAGCCAAGCGGCGGAGCGGGAGGGTCGGGGATCGCGGTTCGCGCAACCATCCCCAATCAGCCCGACGTCGTCATCAGTTTCGGGACGCCAGGATCGGGCCACGATGCTTCAGTGGCCTTGGGGTTGAACGCGCCGGCTCACGCCAATGTTGCCCACTATGCACTGGGCGGAGCAACAGCGAATCCCCTGCCCGGCATTACCTGCACGCAGGCGACACAGCCCTCCGGCCTGCCTCAGAGCGCGGAACTGATCGGCGATCCATTAGCCTTCTCGGGCATTTACGCGCTGAATAAGGTGGACCTGTTCAATCTGCTCTGTATTCCCGAAGCTGCGCGCGCGCTCCCGGGCGATCCGAACTCCGCCGACCCCAACATCAACGCCACGCAGATCTATTCGGCCGCCATCGCACTCTGCGTACAGAGGCGCGCCATGCTTCTGATCGATACGCCGCCCAATGTGAACACCGTGTCGGGAGCGGTTGACTGGAAGACCAATGGCATCGGAGTCGTGAATGCCAATGGAGCCGCGTTCTTCCCGCGGCTGCGCCTGGCCGACGCGATGAACAACGGCAAGCTCCGCACCTTCGCTCCCTCCGGGGTGGTGGCCGGTGTCTATGCCAATATCGATGCCACGCGAGGGGTTTGGAAAGCGCCCGCCGGGATCGAAGCCACGCTGAATGGCGTGCAGAACATGACCTACAATCTCAGCGACCAGGAAAACGGCGCGCTGAATCCGTTAGGACTCAACTGCTTTCGCACCTTTCCGCTATACGGTCCCGTGCTATGGGGAGCGCGTACGCTGGTGGGCGCTGACGCCATGGCCAACCAGTGGAAGTATGTCCCGGTGCGGCGCACCGCTCTGTTCCTGGAAGAGAGCCTCTATCGCGGATTAAAGTGGGTTGTCTTTGAGCCCAATGATGAGCCGCTCTGGGCCGCGATACGGCTCAACGTCGAGGCCTTTATGGATTCCCTCTTCAAGAAGGGGGCTTTCCAGGGAACCACAGCCGCTCAGGCTTATTTCGTTAAATGCGATAGCGAAACCACGACTCAGACCGATATCGATTCGGGGATCGTCAACATCCTTGTCGGATTCGCGCCGCTCAAGCCGGCAGAGTTCGTTGTCATTCAGATCGAGCAACTGGCCGGACAGACTGGTTCGTAACGAACGGCTACATAACACTCGATCGTTCAATCCCCCAACCAACGGAATCCGCGAGGTGAATCATGCCTGAATTCACAGTGAATGCGCAGCGCTTCGATCCTTACAAGAACTTCAAATTCCGTCTCAAGTGGGATGGCCGGTACGTTGCCGGCATCAGCAAGTGCTCCGCACTGAAAAGGACCACGGAGGTGGTGAAGCATCGCGAAGGAGGGGATCCGAGCACCAGCCGCAAATCCCCCGGTCGCACGGAGTTCGGACCGATCACCCTGGAGCGGGGCGTTACGCACGATACCGATTTCGAAGCGTGGGCAGCCAAGGTGTGGCAAATCAAGGCGGGGCTCGGGTCGGAAGTTTCGCTCGCCGACTTCCGGAAAGATGTGATTCTCGATTTCTACAACGAGGCAGGCCAACTCGCCCTCAGCTACAAGATCTATCGCGCGTGGGTGTCGGAGTATCAGGCCCTTCCCGACCTGGATGCGAACGCGAATGCCGTCGCCATTCAACACATCATTCTCGAGAACGAGGGTTGGGAGCGCGATGTTTCGGTGACAGAACCGACCGAAGCCAGTTTCAACTCGACCCGCGCCTGATTTCTCGCTTCTGGCAAAGACATGCTCGTGCTGGATAGAGCTTGCCTGCCTTCGCGCTTTGGCTTCTGAGACAGATGCGAAGGGGCGATGCGGACATTGCTGGAGCGGAACAAGACACTTATTCCCAATACGGATACTCCTGGAAATCACGTGAACGCATTGAACAGTGAACGAATTCTGGCGGCATGGGAACTCGGCCTGACTATGGAGTCTCCCTGGCGCGGTCTGGCTCCTCTGCTGGCCGCGTTGCCCGGGACTGAGCTTTCTCTGCTGGGATCGCTTCCTCTCGCGAGGCGCGACGCCATGCTTCTTGAGTTGCATTCGCTCACCTTTGGTCCCACGATTTCAGCCTTCGCATGTTGCCCGCTTTGCTCGGCTCCGCTGGAAGTTGCGCTGAACAGCGATGAATTGCTGCTCCGGGAGTCATGCAGCTACGAGCAATCCTGGATGGATGCAAACAGCGAAAGGCACATGCGCGCCGTGAACACGGCTGACCTTGCTGCCGTGAGGGATTTGCCAGAAACATCCGAAAGAGCGGTTACTGTCCTGCTCGCCCGCACCATGAGCATCTCGCAAGGGGAGATCGATCCCGATATCCCCAGCACCTGGCGGGAACGCTTCGAAGAATTGAATGGTCCGGCGGAGATCAAGTGTCTCCTCACCTGCGACACCTGTCATGGAAGTGCAGAGACCTACCTTGATATCGCCTCATTCCTGTGGCGCGAAGTATCAACGGCCGCCAAGCGTCTACTGGCGGAAGTCCATCGACTGGCATCGGCCTATGGCTGGAGCGAAGGCGCGATTCTTGAGATGAATCCGGCTCGCCGCTCGGCGTACCTGGAGCTGCTCAACGCATGATCGGACTAATGCAGAGAATGATTCAACGCGCGCATGGAAACCTGCCCGTGCTCGAGCCATTGGTTCGCGCCCAGCAGACCGCAGGTGCAATTATGGTCGGACCTCCCGCGGACGCTCCGTTATTTGCCTCGCCGCAGACATCTTCATTACAAGAAGATCAGGAGGCCGCGGCCTCGGCCGCCAGGATTTCACCGGCGAAGCCTTTGCAATCTGAATCCGCTTCCTCCCAGGATTCTTCGCTAACTCAAGAACGTGTGCAATCCAACGTTGGAGCACCTGCTCCGCCGCGTACGACTTCGACTGAAGAACACCCGGATGGCAGGCGCGAAACCGTGAGCCGCGCGCAAACCACCCAAGAACCACCAGTCTTCGAGTTCCCCTCGGCAGATTTGGCACCGCGTGAGAGCGCTGCAACTCCTACGAGTTTGACGCCGGTGGAACTTGGCCTGCCATACGATGGCTCATCCGAACGGAACCGTGGCCGTCTGGACACTGCCCATCAGCCCTCTCCAGCGTCAGCGACACCAAAGCACGCCTTACCTGTCCAGCCCATCGAAGCGCAAAACGAGCACACGGAAATTCACATCAGCATTGGCAAGGTGGAATTGCGCGCCCCAAGGGAAGAGAGTATGCGACAGCCCACTCCTCCGCCGTTCAAGCCGCGCGTCACGCTCGACGATTACCTACGCCGCAGATCGGGAGCCGGCTCATGAGTGACTATCTAGCGGTCGGAGGCGTGAGCGCCGTTCTGAAATCGTTGCTGATTTCTGCGCTGCCTTCCGGCCCATCCACAATACTCGGCGGAGCTGCGGGTATAACCAATGTCGCGCCTGATCTCATCACAACAGGATCCTCCGAAGCGGCCCAGATCAACATCTTTCTTTATTACGCAAGCATCAATCCCGCGCTGCGCAACCTGGACCTGCCCTCGATGGGGCCGAACGGAAACCGCCTCAGCAATCCGCCACTTGCCATTAACCTCCACTACCTGATTACCGCGTACGGCAGCAACCCCTTCGATGCGGAGATCCTGCTGGCGTGGGCGATGCAGGTTCTCCACAACGCCCCGGTTGTGCCGCGCAGCCTGATCGAGCAGGCCCTTGAAGACCTTGTCGCTGTTCTCCCCGCTCCCATCGAAAACCAGCTGATCTCAGCCACCACTCTCGCCAGCCAGGTGGAATACATTCGCATCACTCCCGAGGCGCTCACGACTGAAGAAATCTATCGCCTGTGGACGGCCTTCCAGACGCACTACCGCCCCACCACCTCTTACCAGGTCTCGGTGGTCGTCATTCAGGATACGCAGAGCTACGCATCGAACCTTCCGGTCCAACATCGCTCTGTGCTCGCGCTGCCCCTCATGAGCCCCGTAATCCAGGCGGTAAGCCCGCCACTCGCGCCAATCGGTCAGGTTGTCACGATCAGGGGCAACAACTTTCTGGGCGACACCCCGCCGGCCACCCAGGTCTCGTTCGACAAAGGTCCCCCGGTCGCCGCGCTCAGCGTACAGGGTTCGTGCGTAAGGGTTGCCGTTCCCAGCACTCTATTCGCAGGAACGCACAGCGTGCGCATCCTGCGTTCCGTCACTTTCCCAAGTTCGTCGCGCGCCCATTCAGGATTTTCGTCCAACCCCTTCCCGTTTCAGGTCGTGCCGGTGATTCAGCCGGCGGCGGTGCCGCCCATTGAAAGCAAGATCGGCAATCCCCTCACGCTCACCCTCACCCCGGCGGTCGGAGTTACGCAAGAAGCTATCGTCTACATTGGCGACCAGGCTATACCCGTCCCCGCGCGCCCCTTGAGCGGCCCCGCGACTTCAACCCAGATCACCATCACCGTGCCAGCCAGCGTAGCCGCAGGTACCTACCCTCTGCGCGTTGAAGTCGATGGGGCGCAGAGCACTCTTACGCAAGACTCGAACCCTGCCAGCCCAACCTTTGGGCAGTACCTGCCGCAGATTCAGGTGACGCCATGATGCCCGCGCGCGAGATCGCTTCCAATGCAGTCTGGCTCGAGTTGGAACGCGTGCTGGAACGCGTCCGGCAACACGCATCCATGCCCAGCGGCCTCGAACTTGCCGAGCATCTTTCACATTCACAAGGACTGAGCGAGTTCAAACCGGCTTACTCTTCGACTGCCAATTACGGCGAGCCCAATTTTTCCGGAGAGCGCGGCGATTTGATCTCGCGCCTCAAAACGATCTTCAATCTCAGCTCCTTCGAGTTCGATACGCTCCTCTTGTGCGCCGGCTTTGCGCTGGATCCACGGTTCCAGGCGTCGATTAAAGCTGGGTTCACCGAGAATGAAGCCCAGGCGCCGAACTTTGGGCTTGCCCTCACCGTACTAGACGACCCTCACTGGAGCGCCCTCAGCGGATTGGGTCCGCTGCGCTACTGGCAGCTCGTTGAAGTTGGGCCAGGCGGGCTGCTGCAGGCTCCCCTGAATATCCATGAGCGCGTGCTTCAGCACCTTCTCGGCGTCGATGCACTGGATGATCGCCTCGGCCCATTCGTTCGCTCCCTGAAAGATGAAGAAATCTTTGACGTGCCGCAGGAACTCGTCCTGGCAACTACGTCCCACTGGCGCAGCAGAGCGAGAACGCCCTTGCTGCTTTGCGGCCCCGATTCAGATCGGCGTACTGCTGTGTTCTGCGCCGCCTGCGCAGAATCCGGCCTTCGCGCGCTGAGCTTTGACGCCGCAGAGTTGCCGGCCTCCGCCACCGAACGCGAGAGCCTCGCACGTGCGATCACGCGAGAATCGGTGCTCTGCCCCACGGCGACGCTGATTCAAACCGCTCGCCTGGAGCATGCGGGCGCCCTGGAGTCATGGGTAAGCCGTATTGACGCCCCCGTTGCGGTCGACATCCAAGACGGGACTGCCGGCGAGCGCATCATGGGAATGCGCCTCGAAGTCCCATCAAGGACTCCCTCCCAGCGTCGCGCTCTGTGGGCGACGCATCTCGGATCGATCAATGCTCGCCTGGACGAAGATCTCGATCAACTGGTCGACACCTTCAACCTCAGTCCTCGCGAGGTTCGAGATACGGCGGCTGTTCTGGAACACCAGATGTGTCTCAGGACCGGAGACGATGACTTTGTCCGGGACCTCTGGCGTGTCTGCCGGATGACGGCCCGGCGGTCCATGGATGATCTCGCTGCCCGAATAGAAAGTTCGGCATCCTGGGACGACCTGGTCCTGCCCACACCGCAAATCGAAGTCCTTCGGCAGCTAGCGGCCAATGCTCGCCAAACCTCGATCGTTTTGGGCGACTGGGGCTTCTCGGCGCGCTATGCGCGCGGGCTGGGTCTCTCCGCGCTCTTCTCTGGGACCAGTGGAACCGGCAAGACGATGGCTGCCGGGGTGCTGGCCCGTGAACTGGATCGCGATCTTTACCAGGTCGATCTCGCCACAATCTCCAGCAAATATATCGGCGAAACCGAAAAGCACCTGCGCCGGATCTTCGACACCGCGGAACGCAGCGGGGCCATCCTGCTGTTTGATGAGGCCGACGCGCTTTTTGGAAAGAGAAGCCAGGTGCGCGACAGCCACGATCGGTACGCGAATCTGGAGATCAGCTATCTGCTGCAGCGAATGGAGTCGTATCGCGGAATTGCGATCCTCACCACCAACATGCAAAGCGCACTTGATGCGGCGTTCCAACGCCGTCTGCGCTTCGTCGTCCAATTCCCTTTTCCTGACGCAAATAGCCGCGAACGCATCTGGCAGCGGGTATTCCCGCCCGCGGCTCCGGTAGCGGACCTGGACTTCAATCGCCTGGCGCAACTCAGCATCAGCGGCGGAGTGATTCGTAACATCGCACTTCTCGCTGCATTTCTGGCGGCCGACGAGGGCTCGCCGATTGCCATGCGCCATATAGCGTCAGCCGCCCGCACGGAATACGCCAAACTCGACAAGCCACTCTCCAGCGCAGAGACAAGAGGATGGGAATGAAATCCAGAAGACTGCACATCCAAATCGATCGTCTCGTGGTGGAAGGCCTCGCCGCGGGCCAGGGCCGTTCGTTGGTCAGCGCGCTCGAATCCGAATTCGAAGCTTTGCTGCCGCAACTTGCCTCCCAGACGTTCGCTACGGGAGCTCTGCAACAAATAAATCATGTGGACGCCGGACACATACGCCGCGGAGCGACAACAGCCGGAGCGGCCAACCAGCTCGCTTCAGCTCTGGCGCAAAGCATCGCCGGAAAGGGGAATCAACGTGGCTAGCATCTCACCCTTGTTGCAAAAAGGGGCTATCCAGGTCCTCGAGCCAAACACCGGCATTCCGCTAAACACCATTCATCTGCAATACAACCCCGAGTCCATCCGGCGCAGCTTGAAGCCTCAAAGCGTGGGAGACCAACCCGACCGCACAGAGGTGCTGCGCCTCAAAGGGCCCCCGATCGAGACCGTTTCCTGTGACGTTGAACTCGACGCCACCGACCAGCTTGCCGCGTCTGATCCCAAAGCGATCAGCCTCGGCGTTCAGCCGCAGCTCGCGGCTCTGGAACTCCTGGTCTATCCCTCCAGCGGTGTGTTGATCGCAAACGAAGTACTGTCTCTCCTGGGTACGATTGAAATCCTTCCCATGTCCTCGAATCTGACGCTCTTCGTTTGGGGTCCGAATCGAGTGATGCCTGTCCGACTCACCAGCATGGAAATCACGGAGGAGGCCTTCGATCCCCGCCTCAACCCGATTCGGGCCAAGATCGCGCTCTCGATGCGCGTGCTCAACGTGAATGACGTCGGCTTTCTCACGCCCGCCGGCGCACTCTACATGTCCTATCAGCTTGCCAAGGAAGGCCTCGCGTCGAAGGCTTAGGCGCGTCTGGAAGGAGCGAAATGGATAACGCATTAGCAGCGCTGGTTCGCTCGGCAGCCGGAAGCGGCGCTCCCACCAATCCCAATAGCCGCTACTACGGAAGCGCCGTCGAGCAACTGACCATGCCCGATGGGACGGTCGTCGCATATCTCGCCCGGCGCATCATCCCGCAATCAACCATCTATCCGCAGACGCAAAACTACAACATCGTGATCGGTGACCGGCTCGATATTCTCGCCGCCCGCTACATCGGTGACCCTGTGCTCTTCTGGATGATTGCGGACGCCAATACTGCGTTCGACCCCGAAAAGCTAGCGGAGGAGCCGGGAACAATCATCCAGATTCCGCTTGTCTCCGGCATTCCCTCGGGAGCCCGGAATGGTTAGTCCACTCTATCTCACGTTGCTGGTCGGCCCGATGGAGCCTCTGCCCGCCCCCAAACCGCTCGCAGACGCGCTAGTCTCCGCGGAGGTGCACGAGAGTGCCACGGGCAGAAGCGGCTTCCAACTGACATTTACCCTTGCCGACAAGGGAATTCTGGAGACGTTTTTTCTTCTCGCCGGAGGATCGCCGCTGCCGCTCCTGCGCGTGGTCCTGTTGGTGACCTTCCCCGGAATCCCTCAGGTTCTCATCGATGGAGTCGTGCTCCACACCGAAGTGCAGCCCGATGCCATGCGCGGCTCCTCCAAGCTCGTTGTTACGGGTGAAGATCTCGCGGCCATGATGGACCTCATTGATTTCAGTGGCCTCCCTTACCCCGGTGTGAGTGCGGACATCCGTGTGCTCACCATTCTCGGCAAATACGCCATGTTCGGCATCGTCCCGGAAGTGATTCCGGTGCCCGCACCCGATATCCCGGTCCCCACGCTGCAGATCCCAACACACAAAAAGACCGACCTCAATTACATTGAGGCTCTCGCCAAAGAAGTCGGCTACGTCTTTTACATGGTTCCAGGCCCGCTGCCGGGAACCAGCCAGGCGTACTGGGGTCCGCAGATACGGCTCGGCATTCCGCAGACCGCGCTCAACGTGAACCTGGACGCATGGACGAACGTGGAGAGCCTCAACTTCCGTTACGAGCCAAAGACTTCTGTCACGCCCATTGCCTTCATCCAGAACCCCCTCACCAACGTAAACATCCCGATTCCCATCCCACCAATCACCCCTTTCAATCCGCCTCTGGGAGCATTCGTTCCTCCGCCGCAGAAAATCGAGCCGCTCACGGATACCGCGAAGCTTAATCCTGCACAGGCCCTTATGCGCGGGTTTGCCCGCAGCGTAGAAACCGCGGATGTCATGACCGGGGAAGGCTCGCTCGATGTGATGCGCTATGGGCAGCCACTGCGCGCTCGCAGCCTGGTAGGCGTTCGCGGTGCAGGCCTCCCTTGGGACGGAATGCATTTCGTTGACAAGGCAACCCATAACATCACACCCGGAGAGTACAAGCAGACCTTTACGCTCAAACGCAACGCCCTCATTGCCAACACGCCCCTAGTTCCGTCACTGCCTTTTTAAGGAGCCCGGCCCGAAGAGCATGCCGGCCAAATGCCGCCAGGAGAACAAACGTAGTGGATAAGTACTACGGAAAATACCGCGGAACCGTGATCGACAACATCGACCCCATGAATATCGGCCGGCTCATGGTCCAGGTGCCCGATGTCTCGAATATCATTCCGTCCACCTGGGCCACGCCCTGCTTCCCCTTTGCCGGCATACAAAACGGCTTCTATGCGGTTCCAGAGATCGGCTCCGGAGTTTGGGTGGAGTTCGAACAGGGCAACCCTGATTACCCCATTTGGACGGGGTGCTACTACGGATCGGCGGCGGATGTTCCGGCGCTGGCGCTCGCGACCACTCCGGGGCTTCAGGGCATCGTTCTGCAGACGACCGGGCAGAACACCCTCATGATCAGCGATATGCCTGGCCCCACCGGAGGCATTCTGCTCAAGTCCAGTACCGGAGCAATGATCTCCATCTCTGACACCGGAATCATTATCAGCAATGGTCTGGGAGCCACGATCTCCATGAATGGACCAGCCGTAACCGTTAATGAAGGCGCATTGGAGGTTGTCTGATGGCGGGCTTTCTCTTGCATCAGGGGGCGGTCGTCATGTGCCTGCATGGAGGGCAAGCGATGCCCACAGCGCCGAATACATCGGTCACGCTCGACGGTATGCCGTCCGCGACCATCGCTGTTCCCTGGACAGTAGCCGGATGCCCCGGAATACCGCCGGGAGTTCCGCCCTGCGTTACCGGACAGTGGATCCTCGGCACCCTGCGCGTGACATCGTTTGGGCAGCCGCTGGTCGTGCAGTCGGGCGTGGCGATTACCGCGCCGGGAGGCGCCATTCTTACCCCCGTGACCATGCAGACCCGTGTCAGCGCAATGTGAGGCAACCATGAACCTGGCCTTTCCTTATTCGTTTGACACCACCGGGCGAACGGCGCAGAGCGCGAGCCTTGCGGCTCACGTGCGCGACATGATCGAGCTCATTCTCTTCACGTCGCCGGGTGAGCGTGTGAATCGCCCCACCTTCGGCAGCGGAACCGCGCAACTGGTGTTTGCGCCGAATAGTGACATCCTTGCCGCGGCCCAGCAGCAAGCCATCCAATCGGGTCTGCAGGCGTGGCTCTCAGACCTGATTCGGGTGCAATCGGTGACTGTCAACGCAAGTGACTCCCAACTGCTCGTCACCGTCGTGTATACCCTCGTCTCCAACCAGCAACAGCAATCGCAGCAGTTTCTCTACGGAGGGCCTACGCAATGATTGCCTTCTGCCGAGACAAGCGCCGTCGTGACCGCGTGCTCCAAATCGCGGATCTCAACGGGATCGACTATCTTGAAGTACCAGGCGCAGCCGGCTGCGGAACGCGTCTCGCCCTCACGTTTCTGAAAGACCCGAGCGGGCTTCACCTTACCCCTTCCAACTTTGCGATCAGCGGAGACACAAAGCCGAACATTACCAGCATCGAATCATCGACGACGAAAGATCCCAATACCCTCACCTTGGTGCTTGATTCGACGGGAGACTTCTCCCCTTACACGCTGACCATCGTCACTCGAGCGAAGGATCCAGCGACAGGAGAAGAGAATCCCGATCCGCCGCCCGGGATCGATCCACAGCTCGCCAGTATCGACTTTTCCTTCAAAGCAGGCTGCACCACGCCCGCCGACTGTCTTCAGACTGGTTGCTGCGCGGCGCCCGCTCTTCCCGCTCCTGACATCCATTACCTCGCGCGCGACTATGACGGTTTCCGACAGGCCATGCTCGACCGCATGGCGGCGCTCGTGCCGGATTGGACCGAAACACACGGCGCGGATCCCGGCATCACGATGATTGAAGCTCTTGCGTATGCCGCGGATCGCGTCAGCTACCTGCAGGATGCAGTGAACACCGAAGCCTACATTGGTACAGCGCGAAGTCGCATCTCGCTCCGCCGGCATGCGCGCCTGATTGACTACAAAGTGCAGGACGGCGCCAACGCTCGTACATGGGTGTGTCTCAGCGCAGCACGGGACAACGTCACCGTTCCCGCTGGAACGCAAATCTACTCTCTCGTTCCCGGTCTCGGTCCCTCAGTCGAACCAGGCAGTAACGCCGCAGCCCGGCTGCAGGCCAGCCCTGGTCCGGTGTTCCAGTCGCTGACTGACCTTACAGTGTGGGTCGAGCAAAACCGGATGGAGTTTTACACCTGGGGCGACGGCCAATGCTGCCTTCCAGCAGGTGCAACCGAGGCCACGCTCAATGGCAGCTTTGAGAGCCTGAGGCCGGGAGCGATCCTCATCTTCGAAGAGATGGTCGGCCCCAACACCGGCAATCCCGGGGACGCTGATCCGACCCACCGCTGGGCAGTGCGCCTCACCGCAGCCGACACCCGCGACCACAGTGGCAATCCCCTCGTTGATCCCGCGATTCTTGATCCCGTCACCCACCAGCCCGTCGCGATCACTCGCATCGCCTGGCAGTCCGCTGATGCGCTTCCTTTCTCCCTCTGCCTGTCCTCTGTGACGGATGCCGCACACGACTCGACTGCCTTGTCCGGCGTATCTGTGGCGCGCGGAAACATCCTCCCGGCCGATCATGGGCTCTGGATCCAGAACGAATCTCTCGGTACAGTGCCCGCGCTTCCTCCGGAGCCGGTCTCGGGCATCGGATGCAACTGCGACGCAACCGCTGGCGCCGCAACTCCGCAGCCATTCTTCCGTCCCAAGCTTCTCAACCAACCCCTCACCTTTGCCGTACCGTTCGATACCTACGCTCCGGCTTCAACCTTCCTCGCGCCCGACACCACGAGTGCAGCGGCGCAGATAAGTCTCGGCTCCGATGACGGCCTGCAGTGGGCGCCGGTCGAAGACCTTCTCGAAGAAGAGAGCGAGTTCAACGGCTTCATCCCCGAAATCGAGTTCGACAACACAGCCCATCTGCGCTTTGGGGATGACGTCTACGGCTCCGCCCCCAAGCCCGGCGTCTCCTTCACCGCGACCTATCGCGTGGGCAATGGAACCGCAGGCAACGTGGGGCGCGAAGCACTGGCGCACATCCTATTCGCGGGACCTGCCGTCTCGGGTGTCCGCAATCCTCTGGCTGCTGCGGGTGGCACAGACCCCGAGACGATGGAACACATCCGGCAAGTGGCCCCCTACCGCTTCCGAACCCAGCTCCGCTGCGTCACCGCACAGGACTACGGCGACCAGGCATCGGAGATCGCCGGTGTGGGCGCTGCCCGCGGCACCATGCGCTGGACCGGCTCATGGTACACCGCCTTCGTCTCCGTTCAACCGGGAAGCGATCAGCCAGTCGCCGTGACTTCCTCCCTGGCAAAGAGCGTGACCAGAGAGCTCAACAAGCTGCGCATGATGGGCGTCGATCTGGCCGTAGAGGCTGCTCATCTGGTCGGCCTCCGTATCGGCCTCGCCATTTGTGTCGCTCCCGACTATTTCGAAGGGGACGTCTACTCCGCGCTCTGGAAGGTGCTGGTCAGCGGCGACTCCTGCACCGGCACGCGGGGCTTGCTCGATCCGGCCAACTTCCAGTTTGGCGAGACCGTGTACTCCAGCCGCATCGTCCAGGCAGCGCAGAGTGTCACCGGAGTAGCCTCCGTCAACGTCGTCACGTTCGAGCGTATGGACTCTCCGACGCCTGTGGGAACACTCCCCCCCAACCGGCTCAATATGGGCCCGCTCGAGATTCCCCGTTGCGACAACGACTCGAACCACGCAGACCGCGGTCTGCTGATCCTCAGTCTGGATGGTGGCAAATGAGCTGCTCATGCCAAAGCACGGATCCGCAGCTCTGCGGTTGCTGCACCGGCGTGGCCGATCTCACGCCGGCCGCGATCGCCAATCGCCCCGGGCTTCCTGCGATCCACTACAGGGTCGGAACCTATTCCACGTTCCTGCAATCCATGCAGGCCGCACTTTCGAGTGCCAACCTCGCACCGCTCGCAGCACTTCGGACACGTTCTCCCCAGGACTTCTCCATCGCCCTCCTCGATGCCTGGTCGGAAGTCCTGGACGTCCTCACGTTTTACACCGAACGTCTCGCCAACGAAGCCTATCTCGGAACCGCCATCGAACCGCGCAGCGTCTTCGAACTGGCGCGGCTGGTGGGATACAAACCCTCACCAGGCGTCAGCGCGTCCACCGTGCTTGCCTTCACACTCGCGTCGGCCGCCGGCTCGCCGGTCAAGGTGCCAATCTCCTCAGGCACACGGGTCCAGAGCGTTCCTGGGCCTGGTCAGTCGCCACAGGTCTTCGAGACCTCTGCCCCCATCAATGCCACCATTGCCGCCAACGCGATCCCCGCGGTCGTCACAACTCCATGGACCCTGTTTGGAAGCGACACCTCAACGTGGATTGCAGGCACCGCGAACAACATCCATATAGGCGACGCGCTGCTCTTCATAAGCGCCCCGGGCGGAATCCCCTCGCCTTCGGGTCCAGCAGCCGTTGTCTACGTCACGGGCGCTACGCTTGATCCTATCGGCGGCAATACCTTCCTCTCGTGGAATAAGCCTCTTCCCGCAAGTCTCGGATCGTCCTCGGTATGTATCTACATCTTCCGCACAAAAGCTGCGCTCTATGGCGCCTCTTCCCCCAAACCCGGAATGTTCCCCACCGATAGTCTCAAAACCATTCCCGGAACTCCCGGAAGCGGCGTCACCAGCACATCGGACTGGGCCTGGCAATACGGAGAAAACCTTACCGTCAACCTCGACAATGCGTACCCTGGCCTGAACCCCGCGGCAAGCGGACCCAGCGCGCCGGCGGCTCAGTCGCAGTGGATGATTCTGACTGGTCCGCAATACACTTCGTTCTTTCAAGTCGCCTCCGTCTCCGAGTCAAATCCCGGTCTCTACGCGCTCTCGCTCAAGACAACCCAGATCACCCTCGACAGCGGTACCGTCCTCGCCGGAGATCCGTTCCTTACATTGAACGAGCTGCTCTATCTCTTTGTTCAGGAGACCAGGGTGACGACGGCCTATGTGCAAAGCCAGCTCCTCACCGGAGCGAATCTACCGCTTACGCAATGGCCGCTCAGCTCCCCATATCCCCTCGCGGCCGGCATGCTCGCGCCCATCAGTGGCTCCTCGCTCGTTGTTCAGGGGCTTCAGACACTCACCGTTAACGCACCCGTGGCCGTCAACGGCAAACGTCTGCGCATCACCCCGAACATCGCCATCGCGGCGCCCGATGGCGGCTTTACACCCGGCGGTGCGACGGGCATGCTTCCCGTCGGCCCCAACCAACAATTCCTCATCGACGCCTTCCCGCCTCAGACGGACCCCTCCGGGAACCTGCTCTGGAGCGTAATCACCGTAACTCCCCCCGCAGGCGGCACGAATCCGTCTGCGACCGTTGCCGGCCAGCCGGGCATCCTCACCCTCCCGCCCGGCTCCTTCACTCTGCTCCCCTCCGTCGCGTCGGATCCCGCCACAGGAGAAGCCGCGGTCCTGTCCGACGTCACGATCCAGAATGCGGCGGGAACCTCCACCGCCATCACCTTCAACTCTGATCTGACCCGCATCTACGACGCTGCCACCGTCACGGTCAATGCCAACGCCGTTCTGGCAACGCACGGTGAGACAGTGCAGGAGATCCTCGGCTCCGGCGATGCCTCGAATGCGGCGCTCGCCCTTCAACTCAAGCAGTCGCCCCTCACCTACGTCTCCGCTGCGACTTCGTCCGGCGTGCAGTCCACCCTCGAGGTGCGCATCAATAACCTGCTATGGTCCGAGGTCGACAACTTCCTGGACTCCGAACCGAGCGATCGCGTCTACGTCACCCGGCCCAACTCAACTGGAGGCCCAACCGTACAGTTCGGCGATGGCCTGCACGGATCGCGCACGCCCACAGCACAGTCCAACATCGTGGCAAAGTACCGCAAGGGCATCGGAATCGGCGGAATGGTGGCAGCCGGACAGCTCACGCAACCCCTGGACCGTCCCCAAGGCCTGCAGTCGGTCACCAATCCCAGCGCTGCAACGGGCGGAGCCGATCCGGCCTCGCCCGCTAATGCGCGCCTCTCTGCTCCGCTTCCCACACTCACGCTCGGCCGCATCGTTTCGCTTGAGGACTACCAGAACTTCGCTCTCAACTTTGCAGGAATTGCGCTCGCGGTGGCCACCTGGACATGGTTCGGCTCCACACGCAGCATCTTTCTCACCCTCGCCGGCGAAGGCGGCGCCGTCCTCACCGACAACGACCAGGTAGTTCAGAACCTGCTCCTCGCGTTTCAACAGTACGGACTGCCCTACGTTCCCGTGCAGATCGTCTCGTACACGCCGGTGCTCTTTGAAATCTCCATGCAGTTGAAGATCGACACACCCACCTACGATCCTGCAATCGTGATTCCGGCGGTGTGGCAGAGCCTCGCCTCCACCTACGCCTTCGGGCAGATGTCGCCTGGACGAGGCGTCGCCGCAAGCCAGGTGATTCAACTAGCACAACAAGTCGCGGGAGTGGTTGCCGTCAATCTGATCGGGTTGAATCGGCGAGGCGATGCACCCGCGCTTGCCAACATCTTGTGCGCTGCGGGTCCGCGGCCCACCGCTCAGCCGCCCGCTGGAGCCGAAATCCTTCTTCTTGATCCGGCATCGCAAGCGAATCTCGGAGTCTGGTCATGAGCACGAAACCTACCGCCGGTCCTATCTATTCGCTCCTGCCCGCGATCTTTCGCACCCGCGACGCGCAGCAAGGCGGGCAACTTCAAGCGTTCTTCCAGGTCCTCGAGAGCCAATCCGAGATCGTCCGCCGCAATGTCTGGCAGCTCTACAACGATCAGTTCATCGAAACGTGCGCACCCTGGGCCATCCCTTACATTGGCGATCTGATCGGTTTCAACCCTGTCTATACCCTCGCCCTGACCGGTCCCGACAGCCGCGCCGAAGTCGCCAACACCATCGGCTATCGCCGGCGCAAAGGCACCCTCATCGCGCTCGAGCAGCTCACCCGCGATGTGTCCGCAAGGCCCACCATGGTTGTGGAGGAATTTCGGCGTCTCGTCACCAACCTGAGCCTTCGCGACGTACGCCCGCATCAGGATGACACAGCCGACATCCGCAGCGGCCATGATCTCCACGATCCCCGCGGCCCCTTCACACGCCTCAACCACACCGTGGACGTGCGCCGCATCGCCCCAAGGAACCGCGTCGTGCCGCCGTCCACATCGCCCGATCCCGTCCCTCTCGCGATCACGCTGCATGGATCCGGCCGCTACAACATTCCCGACATCGCCATCTGGATATGGCGTTGGCAGAGCTTCCGCATCACGGATGCCCCAGCCTTCTCTATCGCGGAACGCAGCTTCTTCTTCAACGCCCTCGGCTCTCCCACGCCGCTCTTCCAACAGCCTCCGCCGGAGCTCGCACCATTTACTCGTCTGATGTCGGAAGCCGACGTGCCTGAACCGGTTTCGCGTCGCCGCCTATGCACGGCACTCTCCTCGTTCTACCCGTCCAACATTGCTATCGTTGCTGACCAGGTGCTTGTTCCCGCATCGCAGATCATCGCCGCCAATCTGAAGCCGAACGACGGCGCAGCCTGCCGTGTGCCCAGCGGCAAGATCGCCATCGATCCGGAGTTGGGCCGCATTCAATTCGCAGACGACCTTCCGGCCCCCTCTGAGGTGCGCGTCACCTACAGCTACGGCGCGCCGGCAGCCATCGGCGGCGGACCCTACCAGCGCGCGGGTAACGTCATTCCCCCCCAGTCCCCCCTCCTCCACGCCGTCGTTGGCTCAGCGGAATTCCCCACCTTTGCGGATGCGGTCGCCGCATGGAATGCGCTCCCTCCTGGCTCCGCCGGCATCATCTTCCTTCCCGGTTTTGAATCCTTCTCTGTCAATCTCACAGGCTCAAACGCAATTCAGATCACCTCCAACTGCCAGCTCTTGATCGCCGCGGCGGCAATCGCCGGATCAGACGCTACACCCGAATTCAATCGTTCCTGTGTCACTCTGCGCGGAGTCATCGAAGTGCATGGCGCCCCGCTCCCCACCCTGCCCGATGGCACAGCCGCGCCCTTTGGCCAGGTGCAGTTCAACGGGTTTCACATCGCAGGCGAGCTTCGCATCAGTGGCGACTCTCCCTGCGTGCAGCTCTCCGATTCCACGCTCGTTCCCGGTCGCAGTCTCGACGTCTACGGCGAGCCAACGGAGCCGGGAGAGCCCAGCATTAGCGGCTCGGCCATCGGCGCGAGCCTCTGTATTAATCGCGCCATCACCGGTCCGATCGCTCTGCTCGCCAGTTGTTCCGTCCGCATCCTCAACAGCATCGTAGACGCGGGATCGCCGTATTGCCCCGCAATCGCCGGGATCGACCTCGCCTCCCCCGGCCCCGTCCTGCACATCGAAGATTCCACCCTCATCGGGCGCGTCTGGACCTCGTTGATGAGTCTCGCTTCAAACACGATCTTCTACGCGCGGCTCAGTCGAAATGATCCCTGGAAAGCTCCGGTGTGGGCCAGCCGGCGTCAGACGGGCTGCGTTCGTTTCTGCTGGCTTCCGTTTAACTCCATCACGCCGCAACAGTACGAGTGCCTTCCTCCGGACGCCGCCAGCGAAGGGGCATTGCTTCCTCAATTCATCACACGCCGCTTCGGTCGTCCCGGCTACTGCCTCCTCGCCGACAATGTGCCGCTCGCTCTTTGGAAAGGGGCGGACAACGGCTCCCAAATCGGGGTCTACCAGCAGATTCAGGAGACCGAAGCCGTCACCAATGTTCAGATTCGCTCCACAGAATTCCTGCCCGCAAACCTTGAGCGCGGCGTGTTCCTCATTCCGTCCCATCCGGAAATCGAAAAAATGGAAGAACCGGTTTCCTACGTCCGACGGCGTCCGGCAAACCGCTGCGGCGGCCCAATCGACTTCGACCAGGATGCTCCCTTCGGCATTGGAATCGGGCTCCTCTAACGCACTGACATGCAGAACGGCCCGGCGTAACCCCGAGCTTCGCAATCCATGAGATAGGCGGGACTTAGTCATGAAAGGCGATTTCAGCAGAATCCGATTCAACCCGGCAAAGCAATATACGGCCGTGCTCGAACAGCAGGGACGCGTGGCTCTGGACTCCGACGCCAACGAGCAGAGCGCGATTGACGCCCACATCCGGGACGTCACGAATCTCGACGTCATCGGACGCTACGGCGCACCTGAAGGCGATGCTGGCTTCGCCATCAGCATTGACAACGATGAGATTCGCATCGGCCATGGCCGTTACTACGTCGAAGGCTTGCTCGTTGAGAACAACTCGGTCAGCAGCTACGATGATCAGCCCTCTCTGATAAATCCCACCTTCACCGCGGCGGAAATTCTGGATGCCGTCCAGACAGGAGACGGCAACGTCACGGCACATCTCTTCCTGCAGGTCTGGCAACGGCTGGTCACGGCCCTCGATGACCCGTGCCTCCGCGAGCCCGCACTGGGCCAGGCCGACACCACCGCCCGCCTGCAGACCGTTTGGCGCGTCGTCGGCACTCTCGAAGATGCCACCACCGAAAAGGGTGGCGGCACCGGCGTTGCC
Source organism: Acidobacteria bacterium AB60 (assembly GCA_008682415.1). GTDB lineage: Bacteria > Acidobacteriota > Terriglobia > Terriglobales > Acidobacteriaceae > Telmatobacter. Next base: position 339,056 of record VANK01000006.1, read on the forward strand.
ACGGGAGGCGCAGCTGGTGGCGGGACTCTTCAACTCCTCGATGCCGCCCGCGCGCACGCCATCACTACCACGCGCCCCACCAGTCCGATCATCAATCGCCCTCGCCCGGGCTCGGGCGCGGGCATCATCTCCACCGGAACTGGATCCGTCGGCACAGTGTCCACAGGTGGGAGTACGGGCACTGTGGGCACCATCATCGGCAATCCCAAACCTTCAGGACCAGTCGCCGGCCTCTCCCCATGCTGCCAGTCCCTCTACGACGATGGGCTCCGCCAGCGGTCGGGCGCCATGATGGCAGACACCAGTGGCGGCAACGCCGACTGTGGATGCCAGCCCATCGCTGCTGCCGGCTATCAGGGCCTCGAAAATCAGCTCTACCGCGTCGAGGTCCACACGCCCGGAAGCCTTGACACCGCTACCTTCAAGTGGTCGCGAGAGAACGGCTCCGTCGTTACCGCCATCACCGCCGTCAATGGTCCAGTCGTTACCGTCTCCACCGTCGGCCCCGATGCAAATCTCGGCTTCCAGGCTGGCCAATGGGTAGAGCTCTCCGACGACACCTACCTCTTCGGGGATCCCCCCAATCAACCCGGTCAGCTCTATCAGATCCAGTCTGCCGGTCCCGGCCCGCTGCAATTCACGCTCACCTCTCCAGTAGCCGCCATTGATCCGGCTCGCAATGCACGCATGCGCCGCTGGGATCAATCCGGCGCCGCGGCCACCAGCAAAGGAATTCCGCTCTCCACCTCGCCCATCCAGCTCGAAAACGGAATCGAGGTCACCTTTCGCAAGGGAACCTACGTCTCCGGCGATTACTGGACCATACCCGCGCGCGCTGCGACCGGAGCCATCGAGTGGCCTCCTTGCGGCAGCGACGGCAACGCCTGGCAGTCCCCGCAATTCGCCCTCATCTACAACGCTCCGCTCGCCTGCATCCACCTGCGCCCAGCCACCAATCTCCGCATCAAGTTCGCCAACCCGTTCCTCGTCGACGACTGCCGCCTCAAGTTTCCGCCGCTCACTGCCCTCGCCGCCCAGCAATCAGAGGCTCTTCACATCGCCTCCACAAGTTGGGTCAATGACGACGTCATGACCGTGGACACACTGCTTGAAAACGGCCTCTCCCTCACCCTCGACCAGGCTCCCTCGTGCCCCTGGGGCGGAGGTAACTTTCAGGTCACGCTCGAAGCCCCCGTCGCCACCGACACTGCCTTCGCCGAGGTGTTCAAGCGCCTCTCCTTCGGCGTCAACCTCGATCCCACCAACGCATTCCTGCGCAGCGTTACCGCTCTCGATCCACCCGGAGGTATTTCAGTCTCCGGAGAAACCGTTACCTGGCTGGCGCCCGCGGCCAATACCGACGTTGGTCTCAAGGTCACTTTCATCCTGTGGGAGATCTTGAACCTCTTTTTGAATAACGCCCTCACATTCGGCGCCTTTGCCCGTGTGCGCGTACGCCTCCTTGGAGCCGCCGTCTTCTCTGCTTCTCAAAGCGGCAACATCTACCTTGACGGAGTCTCGTTCGGCGACACGGCCTCTCGCTCCAGCAATGGCTCTTCCAGCATCACCCTGCTCGATCCCAGCGGAACCTCGCAAAAGTCGAGCGACTTCAACAGCTGGTTCTATCTGGCGCCCACAGTAGCCATCTCCGCAGTCGTCATTCAGGGCATCGAGAACGGCGTCCCAAAAGCATTGTCGGCAGTTACAGTCGAAGTCAACGCGCAGGGCCAGATGATCGGCCTGCAACTCACCGGCACCCCCGCTCCCGTCGCGGTTACAGCCGTTCAGGCGGTCATTCTTCTGAACTACGCGCCCATCGCCGATACCACCATCACCCTTTCCCTGTTCGGCCCAGGCGTGGGATCCGTCGTCTCTATCCAGCCCACCGCCACCGTGCCGGCAGGCAAGAGAAACGTCATCGTCCCCATCAAGATTCAGGCCAGCCCTGGCGTCAATGCGAATGGCGCGGGCAACACCGACACCGTCACGCTCAATGCCTCCGTTCCAACAGCGATCGGCAATCGCTCCTTCGACAACCCACCGTCGCTCGCCATCACCGGCGGACCTGTGCCGCCCCCGCAAATCAACTGAGGCCCCTGCGCATGCGAGCCGTCTGGTCCTTCTGGAGCAAACCATACCGCGCCTACAAAGGCCGCATCTGGAGCGAGCCTCGCCATCACCTTCTGGCCTGGGGACTCTCCCTCCGCCTGGCCCAACGCCAGTTCCCGGAGACCCTGCTCGTCACCGACAGCGAGGGCAAGGCCCTCCTCGTCGATCGCCTCGGACTCGACTTCACCCACGTCTCCACTGAACTCGACCGCCTCCGTCACGCCGATCAGGGCTGGTGGGCCCTCGGCAAACTCGTCGCCTACAGCCTTCAGCAAGAGCCCTTCGTTCATCTGGACACCGATGTCTTCCTCTGGCGTCCGCTACCTGCGTGGCTTATCTCAGCTCCGGTCTTCGCGCAATGCCCGGAACGCCACTCCTTCGAGCACGCCTGGTGCGGTCCCAGAGAAATCGAAGACCTCTTCGCGCGTCACAAGAAAGACCTGCCGGTCGAGTGGCAGTGGTCCTCCGCTCGCAACGAGCCGTGGTTTCGCGAAGAGAACTGCGGCATCCTCGGAGCCAACAACCTGGCCTTCCTGCACCACTACGCCCGCACCGCAATCCGTCTCGCGCTGGATCCCGATCATGCCACGCTCTGGGCCGACCTGCCCCAGAAGAGCGGCTTCAACATGATCCTCGAGCAGCACCTGCTCTCCGCCTGTCTCGACTACCACCGCTTCCATCCCGAATCACCCTTCCGCGGAATCCAGATCCGGTATCTCTTTCCGTCCTTCGACGACGCCTTCAACAGCGATGCCGCCGCGCGCGCCGGCTTCACGCATCTCCTCGGCGATGCCAAAACCCGCCCCGAAGTCACCGCGCGCCTGGAACGGCGCGTGGCCGAGTTGGATCCCGCGTTTCATCGCCATTGTCACCGCCTGGCATCGCAGTCCGATCCCATCGCGATGGCCATCCTCTAACTCCCGGCCAAGTTCTGTCACTCCGTGCGCAAAGCCACCATGGCATCCAGCCGCGAAGCGCGGAACGCCGGAATGAATCCCGCCACCGCGGCCACCGCGAACAGCACAAAGACCACCGACGAATACGTCACCGCATCCCAAGGCGAAGTGTCATATAGCATCGAGGTCACAATCTTCGCCGCTGCCACGCTTGCCACCGTGCCCAGCACAATGCCCCACACCGCCAGTCGCATCGTCCCGCTCATCACGTACCGCTGCACCCGCCCCGCGGTCGCGCCCAGCGCCATCCGTATCCCGATCTCCTGCGTCTGCCGCGTGACCGAGTACGAAATCAGTCCATAGATCCCCAGCGCCGCCAGCAGCAGCCCCAACCCCGCAAACGCCGCCACCAGGAACATGAAGAACCGCCGTGGCGAGAGCGAGTGATCCACCAGCTTCTGAATCGGCTTGAACTCTGCCGCCGTCTGCTTTGGATTCATCTCCCGCAGTATCGCCATCACGCTCCCTGCCATCTGCCCCGCCGGCAGCGTGGACCGCACCGTCAACTGCGGTGTTCCCGCGAACGCCTGCATCGCCGCCCAGTAGATCTGCCAGCCGTTCTCCCCGTCCACGCTTTCGGCATGCACGTCTTCAGCTACTCCCGCCACCACCAGGTCCTGGCCTCCGCCGCCATCCAGCACCTTTCCCACGGCATCGTCATTGGGCCAGTGTGCATACTTCGCCAGGTACTTCGCGTACGACTCGTTGATGATCACCACACCCTGCGTGCCCATCCGGTCGTCCCATGTGAAATCCCGTCCGCGAACCCGCGTCCCAATCGCCCGCAGATATCCCGGCGTAATCACATAAACCAGCGGCCCATCCGGCGTCTTGTCGGGCCGTTTCACGCCCTTGGGCCACGGCATCCCCCATGCGCGGTTTCCTGTCAGCGGCAAATAATCCGTTGTCCCCACCGCCACAACGCCTGGCAACGCGCTCACTCGCTCCTGCAATTGCCTGAAGTACAGCCCCCGCCGATTCAGGATCTTCCGTGCCGAATCATCCGTGCTCCCATTCCCATCCGCCGGATTGTCCTCATAATCCACCGTCACCGCGGCCGCATGCTCCGGCCGGAACCCCAGGTCAATCTGCAGCACATGCAAAAAACTCCGCAGCAGCAGTCCCGAACCCACCAGCAGCATGCACGCCAGCGCCACTTCGCTCACTACCAGCACGCTACGCAGCCGCTCTTGTCGCCTTCCTTGTCCCGAGCCCGTCGCCTTCAGCGTCTCGTGCAAATTGCCCCCGGCCATCCGCAGCCCGGGCACTATCCCGAACAGCAGCGCCGCACCCAGCGCGATCAGCACCGTCCAGCCCAGCGCCGCGCCGTCAATCCGCAGAGTGTTGAACAGTGGCAGCGCAATCGAGCCCTGGTGTGAAAGCCATCCCACCATCAGCGAAGCCAGCGTCAGCCCTACCAGCGCCCCGCCGGTAGCCAGCATCACGCTCTCCGTCAACAGTTGCCGCACAATCCTGCCTCTGCTCGCGCCCAGCGCCCCGCGCATCGCAAACTCCTTGCTCCGCGACGCGGCACGCGCCAGCATCAAATTCGACAGGTTCACGCACGCAATCAGCATGATCATGCCCACCGCGCCCCACAGTATCCGCAGGGCATTGCGCAGCCGCCCGCTCACCCACTGCTTCAGCGGCACCGGTACCACCGCGCCCTTGTAATCCCCACACGTGTTCGGCCGATTGTTGTTCCAGCACATGCTCGGCGCCACCCGCGCCGCCTCGCCCACCGCCTGCCCCAGCGTCACCCCCGGCTTCAGCCGCCCGATCATCGTGATGATGTTCCCCCAGTTCCGCGGCGGTCCATACAGATTCAGCGGCGTAATCGCATCAACCTTCGCGCCCGGCGAAAACACCGCGCCAAAATCAAAGTCCTTCGGCAGCACCCCAATCACCGTCGTCTGCTGCCCGCCAATATCAAACGCCTTGCCCACAATGTTTGGATCCGCGCCAAACTGCGTTCGCCACCACGCGTCGCTCAGAACAATCACCGGCGACGCGCCGTTGCGCCCGTCTTCCGCGCGGAACAGCCTCCCCATCGCCGGCCGCACCTCCAGCACGTCGAAGAAGTTCGCAATCACGTCGATGCCCGTCGCCGGCACCGGCACCCCATTCCCGATCCGCACCTTCAAATTCCCGGGACTCGAGAACGCAAAATATCCCGTCACGTCCTGGTACGCCCGGCTGCCCACGCGAAACTCGTCGTACGCATCGGTCGAATAGGTCGCGCAGCTCAACCCGCACTTCGCCGGAGGCGGCGCAATCCACACCAGCTCCTGCGCCTGCGCAAACGGCAGCGGCCGCAGCATCAACGTATTCACCACGCTGAACACCGCTACGTTCACGCCGATTCCCAGCCCAAGAATCAGCACCGCCACAATCGTGAAGCCCGGATCGCGCCACAGCGTGCGCAAGGTGTACTTCACGTCCTGCATCAGGATCTCCAGATTCATAAGTCCCCTCGCCTCCCTGTGGCGATTCCTCGCCTGCTCCATCCCGCCGAACATCACCAGCGCCCGCCTCCGTGCCTCGCCCGGCGATACGCCCCGCTCCACCAACTCATCGGTCGCAAGCTGAATATGGGCCTGCATCTCCTCATTCAGCTCCGCGTCCAGAGCCCTCGCCCGCCAGAACGCCACGAACCGCCAGAATCCCCGCCGCGCCCCGCTCATGCCGTCTCCCCGCCGGTCTTCATCCGCAGCATCCGGTCCATCACCCCCGTGAGCCGGCCCCAGTACTCCGCATCCTCCGCCAGCTTCTTCCGCCCCGCGGCGGTAATCGAATAAAACTTCGCCTTCCGGTTGTTCCCGGACACGCCCCACTCCGAGCCAATCCACCCCCGCTGCTCCAGCCGCACCAGCGACGCGTAGATCGTCCCCTGGTTCAACAACACTTCGTCCGCGCTCACCTGTTCGATCCGCCGCGCAATCCCGTATCCGTGCATCGACCCCATCACAGCCAGGGTCTGCAGCACCATCAGGTCCAGCGTTCCTTGTAGTAGGTCCAGCTTCTCCGGCGACAAGATCCCTCCAAGCCTCAACCCCAGGGCGATCAAGCTCCTGTGGCGTTACCACAGAAGCTTGGCACACCTCCCTGTGGTATCGCCACAGGGAACTCGAAAATTTCAGGAATTTGCCACGAACGAATACTTTTCAGGGACCGATACTGGATCAACCGGCCGGCCGCCACGGGGTGCGTCATGAAAGTTCTGACTCTCGTTATGGCCCTCTGCGCCCTCGCGCAGCCCGCGCTATCACAGCCGTTTGACACCGAACGCAATCGCCTTCCCGTCACCGTGCTCACCGGGCCTTGGCGCTTCCACACCGGAGATAATCCGCTCTGGGCCAAACCACAGTTCGACGACTCGCATTGGGCACTCCTCCAGGCGGATCGCAGTTGGACCGAGCAGGGGTTCGCTGGCTACGCAGGCCTTGCCTGGTATCGCTTGAAGATCTCCGTGCCGCCCGCCAAACAGCCCCTCGCCATCCTTCTGCCTTCAACCATGGACAGCTTCGAGCTCTACGCCGACGACTCGCTCATCGGGAGTCTGGGGACCATGCCGCCCACACGCTCTGTCGTGATGAACGGCCGCGCCCTCTTCCGTCTGCCGGCCCAGATCGCCCGCCCTGGCCAACCGCTCCTCGTCGCTATCCGTGTGTGGCATTGGCCCTCGAACGCCATATTCCTCCGTGCCGGTATCTTGTCGCCGCCTGTCTTTGGAGATGCAGCTACCCTCGACATCATGCGCGCACTGCTCTGGCGCAATGATTTCTGGGCCACCGCCGGCTCCTCCTTCGGCGTCTTCGCCAACGGCTTCACCGCCCTTGCCGGCTTGGCCCTCTTCGCCCTTCGCCGTAAAGAGCGCGAATATCTCTGGTTCGGCATGGCCCAATTGTTCTGGGCATGCAACGCGATCCTGCACGTAATCCTGGCATTCCGCCCCGTGTCGCTCCTCAGTGGCAACACTATCCTCATCTCCGCCACCTCGCTGGGCATGCTGTTCAACGTTCAGTTCTTCGTGATCCTTCTCCATCAGCGCAAACGGGCCTTTTACTGGACCGCCATTGCCTCCGTTGCCGTCCTGCTCTCCGCCATCCCCCTACTCTTCCTCGGCGTCGATTACGGCATATGGAACGTGGGAGCCACGGCCATGACGCTGGTCTATGGGCTTTGCGTTCCCGCCATGCTCATCGCCGGCGTGCGCCGCGGCAACAGGGACGCGAAACTCCTGGTCGCCCCGTTCACACTCAGCTTCGCCGTCAACGTGCTCGAGAATCTCGCGGAGGTTCCCGCCATCGCTCGCCAGCCCTGGGGAAGATGGCTGCAGCAGCACCTCACCACCTTGATCACCACGCCGTTTCCCGCCGGCGTCGGCATGCTTTGTGGTGACCTCGCCATGTTCTCGGTGGCCGCCGTGCTCGTCCTGCGCTATGCTCGCAGCCGCCGCGATGAAGAGCGCCTCGAAGCAGAACTCGAAGCGGCGCGGGCCGTCCAGAACGTCCTGATCCCCGAGGCCATCCCGTCCATCCCCGGTCTGCGCGTGGAATGCGTCTATAAGCCCGCCGGAGAGGTGGGCGGCGACTTCTTCCAGATCCTGCCCCTTCCCGCAAACGGTGTTCTGCTCGTCATCGGTGACGTCAGCGGAAAGGGCATGCCCGCCGCCATGACCGTCTCCCTGCTCGTCGGCATGGTGCGCATGCTCGCCCGCACCATTACCAGCCCAGCGGCGATCCTCGCCGCCATCAACCAGAACATCCTCGGCCGCAGCGGCGGATTTACCACCTGCCTCATGCTCGCCATCGACGCGGAAGGCAAGGTCACCGTGGCGAATGCCGGCCACCTCGCACCTTACGTCAATGGCCGGGAGGTACCCATTCCCAGTGACATGCCCCTGGGCGTGCTCGCATCCACCGTCTATACCGAGACCGCGTTCTCACTCGCCGACAATGACCAACTGCTGCTACTCACCGACGGTGTTCCCGAAGCCCGCAACGCCAACGGCGAGCTCTTTGGCTTCGAACGAGCGGCCTCCATGAGCAACCAGCCGGCCGCCGCCATCGCCCGCGCTGCCCAACAGTTCGGTCAATCCGATGACATCACGGTCCTCTCCGTAAAGCGCCAGCCGCCGTCCGTCGATCGCATCCCCACGCTCGCCTCGGCTCTATGGTCTGCGAGCGGTTGAGTCTAGCCCTGCGGCGGTTCATTCAGACCGGCCGCCTCCCCCGTCCTGCCGCGCACCGTCCGCACGCTCGCAGACGCTTCGATTCCTGTCGCCAGCCGTGAGTCCGCCACCGGCTCTTGCGCCACCACCGGCAGCGGTAGGATCCCCGCCCAGATCGGCAAAGCGTAGTCCTCGTCATCGTCCACCGGAAACCCCGTCCGCGTCTTCGCCGAGGCCTCTTCAATCGCGAACTCCAGCACCGCCGTCGCCTTCAGCTCCTTCTCCGTCGGCGGCCGCACCTCATCCCATCGTCCCTTCAGCACCTGCTCTGAGATCACGCGCAGCGCCGCTCGCTTCTCCTCCGCCTCGGTGATCAGCCGCGCCCTTCCAAACGCCACCACCGACCGATAATTGATCGAGTGGTGAAACGCCGAACGCGCCAGCACCAGCGCATCCACCAGCGTCACCGTCACGCACAGCGGAATCCCTGTCTCCCCTTCGCGCATCATGCGGCTCGCCGCAGACCCGTGCAGGTACAGCACCTCATCCCTGCGCCCGTAAAGCGTGGGGATCACGAACGGCTGCCCGTCCGTGACAAACCCCACGTGCGCCAAAAAAGCCGCGTCCAGAATTCCGTGAATCGTGGCAGCATCGTACGCGCCCCGCTGCGGCAGCCGTCGCACCCGTATCCTCTCCGTCGGCATCATTCCTTCACCCGCGTCTGGTCGGTAATCCAGTTCACCTCCCAGGTCTTGCCGCCATCGTCCGAGAATGACTGCTCAAAATGAGCCGAGTTGGCCGTGATCCGCGACCATTGATATCGCACCAGGATCTGTCGCCCATTAAATGGCTCCTGATCGTAGAACTCGCCGACCCCGTCCTTGAACTCACCCACCGTTGCCGGCAATGACAGTTGACCCGTCCTCCCGGTCCCCCAGTAAAGACTCCACTGGTGCGCCTTGGGGTCATACAGCCGCAGCGTCAGACCCTCCACACGATCCGCTCCATTCGTCGTCTCAAATTCCTCGATGTTGGCGCGTCCCTCCCACATCGGGCGCGTCACTGACATGCCATCGAACTCCACCCACTCCGCCGCTCCTGACAGGGGATGCAGCATCCGCTTCAGGTGAATGTTCCACTTGCCGATCTCAAAATCGAAATCATGCTGGCCATCGCGCACCGCCGCCTTCGCCACTCCGCTCGACTGCGTGGCAGGCGCTCCCGCCGGCATCAGCAACCCAGCCATCAGACAAACCGCTAAAACCATACCTGAACCTCCCGCCCCGGTACCGCAGGCTCTTGAGTTTCATACTCCCTCACCGCGTGGTAACTTCAAAGAGCCACTTTTTATGAATTTCGTAATACCACTCGCAAGCAGCGCCGGCCCTCTCTCCCGCCAGATCTACCAGCACCTGCGCGACGCCATCCTCTCCGGCAAGCTCCCCGCCGGCGAACGCCTCCCCTCCACCCGCGAGCTCGCCGAGCAGCTGCACGTCTCCCGCACCGTCGTCCTGCTCGCCTACGACCAGCTCCTCGCCGAGGGCTATGCCTCCGGCCGCCGTGGCGCCGGAACCTACGTCACCACCACCCTCAACCTCCGCGTCATGCACCCCCAGACCGAGTCCTTCCACTTCCGCCTGTCCCAATACGGAAAACGTCTCGCCGCCGGCCCGCCCCAGATGCGCGACGAACTCCGCCGCGCCCGCCCCCTGCGCTACGACTTCGTCTACGGCCGCAGCAATATCGATATCTTTCCCTTCGAAGCCTGGCGGCGCCTGCTGCTGCGCAATGCCCGCCGCGCCCCCGTCCATGAGCTCGACTACGGCGCCGCCGCCGGCTCCCCCGCTCTCCGCCAGGCCATCGCCGCCCACCTCCAGCGCTCCCGCGGCGTCGTCTGCGATCCTTCCCAGATCCTCATCGTCAACGGCTCCGCCCAGGCCATCGACCTCATCATCCGCGTCCTCGTCAATCCCGGCGACTCCATCGCCGTCGAAGATCCCGGCTACCAGGGCGCGCGCCACGGCCTGCGCGCCGCCCGTGCCCGCCTCCGCCCCGTCCCCGTCGACCACGACGGCATCATTCCTGAAAAAATCCCCGCCGGCACCCGCATGGTCTTCATCACGCCCTCCCACCAGTTCCCCACCGGCGCCGTCCTGCCCCTCGCCCGCCGCCTCGCCCTCCTCGACTGGGCCCGCCGCCATCGCGCCGTCATCGTCGAAGACGACTACGACGGCGAGTTCCGCTACGGCGGCCAGGCCCTCGCCTCGCTCCAGGGCCTCGACCGCGAAGGCCGCGTCCTCTACCTCGGCACCTTCTCCCGCACCGTCTTCCCCGCCCTCCGCATCGGTTACCTCGTCGCGCCCCGTTCGCTCATGCCCGCACTCGCCGCCGCCAAGTGGATCTCCGACCGCCACACCTCCACCCTCGAACAGCAAACCCTCGCCGAGTTCCTCGCCAGCGGCCTCTACGAGCGCTTCCTCCGCCGCGTCCGCCGCAGCAACAGCGCCCGCCGCGACGCCCTCCTCGACGCCATCCACGCCGTCTTCGGCCCCGCCATCGAGGTCACCGGACAAGGCGCCGGCGCCCACATCGTCCTCTGGCCCAAAACCGAACTCGACGAAGCCACCATCGTCGCCCGCGCCGAACACCGCGGCGTCGGCATCTACGGCATCGCCGGCCACTACGTCGCGCGCAGGCGCCGCCCCGGCATCATCCTCGGATTCGCCCGCCTCACCCCCGCCGAGATTCGCGAAGGCATCAGCCGCCTTCACGGCATCTTCTGACCCGCCCCAACTCGCTCCGCCCCCAAGCCAAAAAAATGGGCGGCAAGGAGTCCTCGCCGCCGCCCTGTCCCTGGGTTTTCTTGAACGAACCGCAATCCCACTTACTGCAAAAGCTTGATCACTTCCTGCTCCACCTGGTTGGCCTGCGCCAGCGCCGCAATCCCCGTCTGGCTCAAAATCTCGAACTTCGACATATTCGAAGTCGCCGCCGCATAATCCGTCGCCTGGATCGCGTTCTGCGCCGACACCACGTTCTCCTGCTGCGTACTCATCACCTGGCTGATCGAGTTGAGCGTGTTGATCTGCGCGCCAATGTACCCGTCCTGTGCCGCCACCGCGCTGATCGCCTGATTCAGCAGGCTCAGCGCCGCCTGCGCGCTGGTGCTCGACTTCAAATCCGTGCCGCTCAGCGATACCCCCGCCGCATCCGTATAGGAGATCGTCGCAATCGACGCCGCGTTCAAATCCTGGGTGAAGCTGGTCTGCGGCGCGGTCGAAGCCGCCGGCGCGACCCCCAGATTGAACGTCTGCCCCACCGACGAGTCATACAGCAGATCCGTTGCCGCCGCCGTCGCGTCCTGAAAGATGCCCACGTGGTATCCGGCCTGCGTCGGCGCGTTTCCAGCATTCACGTTGCCCGCGATGATGATGCCGGTCTCGCTCTGATTGGCTGCGCCGCCCACCGCCGCCACTGCCGCCGCGCCCGCCATCGCCGCCGTTCCGAACGAGGCCGTGATGCCAAGATTGGCGTTATTGATCGCCTGGATCAGCCCCTGCACCGTGTTGTTCGCGCCGCTCACCGTGATCGTAGTGTTGGCCACCGTACCCGTGCCCGCCACCAGGTACGCCACCTCCAGGCTCGTCGAACCTCCCGCGGCCAGCGAGTCCGTCGTCTGCGCATACTTGCCCGCCGTCGAAAGATCGATAAACACGTTGTTCGTGCCCGTCGTATACGACATCGTTCCGGCCGAGTCGCCGACGCTCTGCGACGACAGCCCGCGTATGTTCAGCAGATCCACTGACGCGCCCGTCACCGAAGAGTCGCCCGTATAGATCGCTACTGGCCCGCCCCCAAAGACCCGCTGCTGGTTGTACGTCGTCGTCGATCCAATGTTGTTGATCTCGGCCAGGATCGACTGGTACTCCTGGTCCGCCGCCGCATCCTGGCTGCTGTTCAGCGTGCCGTTCGACGCCTCCGTCGCCAGCGTGATCGCACGGTTCAGCAGGCTCGTCACCTGCGAGAGCGCCCCGTCGGCCACCTGCAGCAGACCCACACCCTCCGTGGCGTTGGTTCCCGACTGCGCCAGCGCCGTCGAGTTGGCCTTCAGCCCGTTCACCAGCGAAAGGCCCGCGGCATCGTCTGCCCCTGAGTTGATCCGCGAACCCGAGGACAGCTGCCGAAGAACCGCCTGCAGGCTGCTGCTCGTATTGTTCAGATTGTTCTCAGCATAGATGGCGGAAAGATTGTTCAATACACCGAGGGCCATGGAGGTTGCTCCTTTTCCTGATGCTGGGCAGCGGCTCAACCGGCCCGCCGCGCCTTCGGCCTGATCGCCTCCGGCTCAAACTGCATCCACCCCGTTCATCGGTGCCGGGGAAAGGAACTTTAGTGCCGGCGCTGTTTTTTCTGCGCACAACCTGCCCCAACCTGCGTCACAATTGCCTCAACCCAGGACACCGCCGTCCCAATGTGCTCCAGTCCACTGCAACAAATCGCTCCACCGGTGATCGAAAATGGCACGGGGCCTGGCCGCGCCACACCCCCTCTCCACATCTCCCCTACCCCCCACGGAACGAATCCCCAGCAGACTGCGTATCGCCCCTCACGACCGGTCCCCACACCCGGCCGCGCGACCTGATCTCATCCCCAGTTGCTTGGAGAAAACTCGCATGGCCGCTCTGCCTCGCTCCGTCACCGCTTTGCCTCGCCTCCTTGTCTTCGCAGCCCTCGCCTGCGCGGCTGCCAACGCCGCTCCCTCGTCCACACAGACAGAGGGCGAGCGTCTGCTCGAGCAGGGCCGACTCCTCCTCGATCCAGGCATCCTCAGCGCCGCTCGCAACTCCTTCACCCAATGCGCCGCCCAGGAGCCGGGCAACGCCCAATGCCTCCTCGATCTGGCGCGCACGGAGTTCTATCTCGCCAAGGTCGACGACATCGCCAAAAATCCCGACGCGGCGCACAAAATGCTCGACAGCGCCATCAATGATGCCCAGAAGGCCATCTCCCTCGACGATCGCTCCGCCGACGCGCATGCCCTTCTCGCCGACCTCTACGGAGCCCGCATTACCGGCATGCTCTCCGGAATGAAGTTCGGCCCCAAAGCCAACACCGAGTCGCAGCGCGCCCTCCAGCTCGACCCCAACAACGCCCTCGTCTACGCCGTCCTCGGCCGCAAATACTTCTACTCTCCCAGCGCCTTCGGCGGCGACATCGACAAGGCCATCGATTCCTTCAAGCACGCGGCCGCACTCGATCCCCAGTCGTACGAAGATCTCGTCTGGCTGGCCAAGGCCTATCGCAAAAAGGGAGACACCGCCCAGGAAAAGGAAGCGCTCGCTCAGGCTCTCCGCCTCAATCCGCGCAGCGTCTTCGCGCAACGCGTGCAGTCCGGCCAGGAATAGGAGCGATCATGACTCTCTCTCCAGCCGCGCTTCCCGTGCGCACGCCTCGTGGCGACCTCCCCGTCGCCAGCTTCTTCGCGCTCGACTTCGCCATCTCCTGGGGAGGCGCATGCGCCGTGATCGCCCCTCATCTCCTGCGCGGAGAAGCGGTACCCAGGTTCGCGGGACTGATGATCTTCCCCGTCATGCTGCTGGGCCCCGCGCTCGCAGGCATTCTCTTCGCCCGCAGGCAGGGCTCCGCCCAAAGCCTGTGGCGCCGCATGGCCACCCGCTTTCCTGCGCGCTGGCTCGCCCTCCTGCTTGTCCCTCCAGCGCTCGTGCTCTCCGTCCTCGGCATCTTTGTGGCAGCCGTCAATCCACGCTTTGCGCCCAACCACTTCCTGCTAGGCGTCTCCTTCGGCGTCACCGCGGGATTGCTCGAGGAGCTCGGCTGGACCGGTTACGCCTTTCCCGCCCTGGCGGAACGTCGCAGCCTGTTTCCCGCGGCCCTCGTGCTCGGGCTGCTCTGGAGCCTCTGGCATCTCCCCGCCATCGACTACCTCGGCGCAATCAGCCCTCATGGCTCGGCGTGGACCGCCTACTTCCTCGCCTTCGCCGCCGTCATGACCGCCATCCGCATCCTCATCTGCTGGGCCTACTCCAGAACCGGCAGCCTGCTGCTGGCGCAGTTGCTTCACGCCTCGTCCACCGGCTCTCTCGTCGTCCTTAGCCCCGCCCGCATCACCGCCGTGCAGGAAGCCATCTGGTACCTCGCCTATGCCGCGACCCTCTGGATCGTGGTCGCCGCAATTCACCGTCTCTCCGGCTCTGCCTACGCGCGCATCCAGAAATAAGCACGGCGCAGAGCACCCGCCCTGCGCCGTCCCCTTGCACGGATTGTCTCGCGATTACTTGTGAGCGCCGCCCGCCCCGCTCACGTTGCTGCTCGCCGCCGGAGCGGACGCTGCGCTGCCGGACGAAGCCGTTCCGCCTCCGCTGCTGTGCGATCCGCCGCCCCCGCCGCCGACTGAGCCTCCGCCGCCACGAGCGCCGCCTCCGCCACTACCCCCGCCGTGCATCGCACTCTGGCCGCCAAACGAACCTCCACCCGAGCGCCCGATGAATCCTCCCGTATGCCCAACCGGAGCAAACGTCGCGCTGCTGCGCGCGCCCCCCACCGGACCTGCTCGCGGCGCCGTGAACCCTCCCGTCTGGTGATCGTACCGAAGCGGGATCGCGCCCGCCGGCGCCACCCCGGCTCGCGCCGCCGGCGCGAGATGAATCGGATGCATCTCCATCACCGGCGCGGACGCCCGCGTCAGTGGCGGCGGCGGTTCCATGCGAAACTCCTTGGGCGCCGTCTTCATCAACTCCAGCGGACGCCCCGGCTCGAACCGGATCGGATTCACCGCGTATCCGCCACCCTTCTCCTTCGTCGCCGTAAACCCATGCTCCCGATTCACCGGCGGCTGCCCCTTCACATCCCGGGGATGCAACGGCACAAACGCCGTCGTCTTTCCGAATCGGATCCACTGCACCGGGCACAGATGGTGAATCTTCGTTCCCGCCACCCACACGTACCGCTGGTTGTTGTAAACCCACCAGCCCGAGTGGCACACCGACCACCACCACGGGTCCACCATCGATGTCTGCATGTACTGCCCGTTGATCATCGCTCCCGGCATGCAGGGGAAGAAGTCCGCCGGAGACGCCCCCGCAACTCCACCGGCCGCCGGCTTCGCGCTCTTCGGCGTGGGCTGTTGCGGCGGCCC
The DNA here is from genome assembly GCA_008682415.1 of Acidobacteria bacterium AB60. Taxonomy (GTDB): domain Bacteria; phylum Acidobacteriota; class Terriglobia; order Terriglobales; family Acidobacteriaceae; genus Telmatobacter. The sequence goes on from VANK01000006.1 coordinate 354,450, forward strand.
GCCTGTCAGCAGCGAGTTGCCGTTCCCGCTGTTCGGCTCCCAGCACGTCCCATAGGGCTCGCAGGGATAAAACCGCCCCTGCCCTTTCATGTCCGCGATCCCCGGCACCGGCGTCGTCAGCCCCGCTTCCTTCATCTCCGCCGTCATCGCCTCGCTGCGCGCCTGGTACCGGTCCGCGACCCACGCATCGAAGTCCGCCAGGTTCTCCAGCTTCTCCGGAACCGCCGCCTGCGCGTGATCCTTGTTGAAGAACAACGGCCGGCCCGCCGTCATCGCCTCGTTCCCTCCTTGCAGCTTCAGCATCCCGTTCTTCAGCATCATCAGCGCCATGCCGTCCGTGTAGCTGCTCACCCGCATGTCCGCCCGCTGCGGATAGCGCGTCAGCACATCGTTCGTGGGCGTGCGCAGAAGAAACGCCTCCCCCGGCTTCAGCGAATCCAGGTGGATCGTCGCCGTCCCGCTCAACAGTTCGATCTCCGAGTGCGGAACCCCGCTCGTCGTATGCAGGTCGTCAAACGTCAGCACCGAGTTGGGCGCCAGGTACGTCGTCGACGCGTTTTCGAACTCGATCTCCACCCGCCCGTCCGCTCCCGTCACCAGGCTGTCGCCCGCCGCCAGCGGCAGGTTCATCTCCGCCGCCTCCCAGGCCTCATGTTTTGACTTCTCGTTCGTGCTCGCCCGCGCAATGCGCACATCCCCTTCCAGGTGGCTGATGCGCACAATCTGCGGATAGATCGACTCGGGAACCGTCTCCCCCAGCAGAAATAACGCGCCCTCCTTCAGATGTTCTGACGAATCGCTCTGCATCAACTGCTCGATCTGCGCCCGCGCCGCGGCCGGATTCGCCTGCATCTGCGTCGCCAGCGCCAGCAGCTTCAGCTCATCGCTCTGCCCCGGTTCCAGCGGAACCGCCTTCCCCTGGCTCGCCCGGATCTCGATCTCCAGCGCCCCGCAGTCTTCCACCCATCCGCTCTTGGCAAATCGCATCCGCAGCGACAGGCACGTGTCCATTGCCCTCGCCGAGTCCTTCAGCTTGTTCTGCGCGTACGCCTTCCAGTACAACGCCGCCGCGGCATGCTCCTCATTCAGAGAAGCCACCTGGTCAAACAGCTTTACCGCATCCGCCCAGCGCCCCTCATGAATCGCCTTGTTGGCATCCGCGTACAACCGCGCATCGGGCGAATCCGCCGGCGCCGCGGCGCTCAGCATGTCCATCACGTCATCGCCCGCCATCAATGAGGACGGCCCCTGCAAGGCCCCCGCCGCAGGCACAAGCACCGCGCCGGCCAGCGCCAATGCCGCCATCCCGCTCCACCGCATCGATCGCCCGCTCATACCGTACCCCCCTTCACCACGATGCGTGCCGTCAGGCCCTGGTGCGCATTGCGCGACCGCAGCACCCGCACCTTGAACAGCAGCCCCTCGGCCTCCATCTCTCGCTGCAGCCGCGCAATCGAGGCGGCATTCAACCCCCCCGGCGCATTGGCCACATCATTTAACAACTGGTTCAGGTGATCCAATGCCTGGATCAGCGCCTTGTCCCCGCTCTTGTCCGCATCCTCGCGGAACACACGGTTGGCCGCCAGCAGGCTGCGCGCCTCGTCCCGCATCGGCTTCACCACATCGGGATCCTCGCCCTGCGCGTGCTTCAGCTCCACCAGCAGCCGCTCCGTACGGTCCAGGTGATCCCCCAGCACCACCACCACAATCTGCCGCTCCACCGGAGGCGCCGGCCGCGCCACCGCCGTCTGCGCGTGCTGCCGGTGCTCCCACACCCGTCCGACCTCAAAGGCTCCGATCACCAGCACCGCGCTTGCCGCCGCCCAGCCCAGCATCATGCCCCATGCCGCCCGGCGCCGCGGCGGCTCCTCGGCCGCCATCCTCGGCAATCTCGACGCCACCCGGTTCCAAACGCTTGTGCCATACGCCGCATCCGCCTCCGCGCACGGCAACCCATCCATCTCGCCCATCTCCGCTGCCAGTGCCGCGCGCGCCTCGGCGCACGCCCCGCACGCCTGCAGATGCCCCTCGGCCGCGCGGAACTCCTTCTCCCGCCCCGCGTCTTCGCCCCGGCCCGCGGCCCGCGTCGCGTAGTAATGCTCGATCAACTCCTCTTCCCGCAAATGCCTCATACCGTCACCCGCTGCGCTTCGCCGCGCGAAGCCCGCTTCTGTGTCCTCCGAAACCCCTCCAGCCGCTGCCGCACCTTCTTCACCGCGCGGAACACCGCCTGCTTGGCCGCGTTCGGCGCAATCGCCAGCGCCGCCGCAATCTCCTCCGTGCTCTTCTCCTCGTGGTGCCGCAGCACAAACGCCGTCCGCTCCAGCGGCGACAAACCCCGCAACGCCATCTCCTGCATCGCTCCAATCTCCCCGCTCAGCGCCAGCCGCTCCGGCCCCGGCGCCTCATCCGCTACCTGCGAGCTCGCCTCCTCGGCGTCATTCTCCTCCCCAATCCGGCTCGCCTCCTCCACTCCCCGCCGCCCGCTCACCTTGTCCAGAGCGCAGTGCACCGCGATCCGGTACACCCACGTCCCAAACTCCGACCGCGACTCAAACGACGCCAGCTTCACATACGCCCGCAGAAACGCCTCCTGCACCACGTCGTCCGCATCCGCCGCGTTTCCCGTCACCCGGTACGCCATCCGGAACAGCATCGCGCTGTGACGCTTCACCAGCGAGCCATAGGCCTCTGTGTCACCAGCAAGAATTGCCGTGATCGCCGCTTGGTCGCTTTGGCCCATGCTGACCATTTGACCAGACCCGCAACCCGCAGTTACGTAAGAATTTTCAGAAGGAAATCCAAAGTGCCGATCCCGATTGGACCAGCCCCCACCACTCTCAGGCGCGCGACGGCAAGGGCCGTACGGTCCCCTGTTCCCTGATCCCTGTTCCCTGATCCCTCGCCGGGCTCTCCTGGTCCTTGTACTGCAGCTCGTACAGCTTCCAGTACAACCCCCGCAGCGCCAGCAGCTCCTGGTGCGTCCCCATCTCCCGCAGCTGCCCCTTGTGCATCACCAGGATCGCGTCCGCCCGCTGCACCGTCGACAGCCGGTGCGCAATCAGCACGCTCGTCCTCCCCTGCACCATCCGCTCCAGCGCCCCCCGGATCCGCAGCTCCGTCTCCGTGTCTACACTCGACGTCGCCTCGTCCAGAATCAAAATCCGCGGCCGGTACGCCAGCGCCCGCGCAAAATTGATCAGCTGCTTCTGACCCGTCGACAGCGAATTCCCCCGCTCCTGCACCGGCTCGTCAAACTTCCCCGGCAGACTCTCGATGAAATCCAGCACATTCACGTCCTCAGCCGCCTGCGCCAGCTCCCCGTCCGTGATCCCCGTATTCCCCAGCCGGATATTCTCCGCAATCGTCCCCGTAAACAAAAACGGATCCTGCAGCACCACCGCAAAGTGCCGTCGCAACTCCGTCAGATCCAGCTCCCGCACATCCACGCCGTCCACCAGCACCGCGCCCGCCGTCACGTCATAGAACCGCATCATCAGGCTGGTCAGCGTCGTCTTCCCCGCCCCCGTGTGCCCAACAATCGCAATCGTCTGCCCCGGCTCCACCGTGAACGACACGTCCTTCAAAATCCACTCCACATCCTTCAGCGCCAAAAAATGCTCCGCCAGATGCGAACGGTCCTCATCCACCTGCGCCGCCGCGGCAATCTGCGCAACCGCCTCGTGTTGCTCCCGCGTCAGCTTCTGATACGTGAACCACACATTGCGAAACTCGATCCGGTTCGACCCATCTCCCAGCCGCGGCCGCTCCGGGCTCACAATCTCCGCCGGCGTATCCATCAGCTTGAAGATCCGCTCGCACGCCGCCATCGCCGCCTGCAAAATGTTGTACTTGTCGCTCAAATCCTGAATCGGCCGCCAGAACCGCTGCGAGTACATGTTGAACATCGCCAGCACGCCCAGCGTCACCGCCCCATGATCCAGCACGCTCCAGCCGCCCACCCAGATCACCAGCGCCACCGCCACCACGCTCAGCAGATCCACCGCCGGGTAGTACAGCGCATACGCAAAAATCGTGTCCTTGAACGCGATCATGTGCTGCCGGTTCACATCCTCAAAGTCGCGGTACGCCCGCGCCTCCCGGTTGAACAGCTGCACCACGCTCATCCCCGAGATATGTTCCTGCGTAAAGCTATTGATCCGCGCAATCGCCGCCCGCACCCGCCGGTAGCTCTCCCGCACGCTGTTGCGGAACATCCGCGTCACAATCAGAATCACCGGCAGCACGCTGAACGCCAGCAGCGCCAGCCACCAGTTGATCGTCAGCATCACGATCCCCATGATCGTCAGCGTGAAAAAGTCGTCCACAATAGCCAGAATCCCCGCCGTGAACATCTCGTTGATCGCGTCCACATCCGACGTCAGACGCGTCACCAGCCGCCCTACCGCATGCGTGTCAAAGAAACCCACGTGCAGCCGCTGCATGTGCCGGAAGATATCCCGCCGCAGGTCGAACATGATCTTCTGCCCGACCCACTGCATTAAATATGTCTGGATGAACTCAAAGAAGTACGCGCTCAGCGCCGCCAGCAGGTACAGCTCCGCAAGCTGCGTAATCCCATGCCACGGATCGGGCGAGAGCCGCCGCGCCAGCCACGTCGTCGCCGCCCCCGGCGTCTTCGTCAGGTAGCGATCGATCCCCACCTTCATCAGGTACGGCCCCGCCACGTCGCTCAGCGACTTCAGCGTCACCGAGATCGACGAGATCACCGCCTGCACCCAATACGGCTTCAGATACCGCCCCAGCCGCTTGATCAGGACCGAGTCGTACACCTTTCCCACCGGATCCTCATCGGTCTTCTTGGCGTCCGGCTTCTTCCCCGCGCTCTCCTCGGCTCGCCCCTCGCCTCTCGCCCCTGATCCCTGTTCCCTCTTCCCTCTTCCCTGTCTTTCTATTCCCTGTTCCTTATTCCCTGTTCCCTGCCTTGCCGGGTGCGCCGGGTCCCGACTCTGGGACCCGGGATAGCTAGAACCCTCCCCGACCGTCCCTGTTCCCTGTTCCCTGTTCCCTGTTCCCTGCCTTACCAACGCTTCCGCCGCGCGCTCCGCACGGACCTTAGGCGCTCCATTCTTTTGGGGATCAGTGTCAGCGCTCATCGGCACGCTCGCGTCACCTCTTCATTGTACGAGCCGCGCCATCGACACCCCGCCGGCCCCCCTCCATCAGACGGCCCAACCCGCCAAACGATCCAGAAATGCAGCCAACCGGTTGTCCCCACCACCAGCCCCTCGCCTCCCCACCATCGGCTCTCGCCTCCCCGTCTCTCGTCTCTGGTCTCTCGTCGGCCCTTGATACTCGTCTCTCGTCTCTCGCCCCATGGCCCTCCTCTCCCCGTTCCCGCACGACCGAGGGTGCCCCATGTCTCCCGATGTTGGAGACATGGGATACCACGAACCCCACCCCGGGAGTCTCCGCTCCCGCACGATCCACAGTTGTCTTCGTCTCTCGCACCTCGGTCCTGGTACTTGGTACTTGGCCCTTGGTACTCGGCCCTCGTCTCTCGTCTCTCGCCTCTAGCCCCTTGGTACTCGTCTCTCGGCCCTCGGCCCTCCTCTCCCCCGTTCCCGCACGACCGAGGGTGCCCCATGTCTCCCGCTGTTGGAGACATGGGATACCACGAACCCCACCCCGGCAGTCTCCGCTCCCGCACGATCCACAGTTGTCTTCGTCTCTCGCACCTCGGTCCTGGTACTTGGTACTTGGCCCTTGGCCCTCGTCTCTCGTCTCTCGGCCCTCGCCCCTTGGTACTCGTCTCTCGGCCCTCGGCCCTCCTCTCCCCCGTTCCCGCACGACCGAGGGTGCCCCATGTCTCCCAATTTTGGAGACATGGGATACCACGAACCTCACCCCGGCAGTCTCCGCATCCCGCACGATGCACAGTTGTCTTCGTCTCTCGCACCTCGGTCCTGGTACTTGGTGCTTGGCCCTTGGTACTCGTCTCTCGTCTCTCGACTCTAGCCCCTTGGTACTCGTCTCTCGGCCCTCGCCCTCCTCTCCCTCGTTCTCGCACGACCGAGGGTGCCCCATGTCTCCCGTTGTTGGAGACATGGGATACCACGAACCCCACCCAGCCGATCTCCGTTCCCGCACGATCCACAACGTCTTCGCCTCTCGTCTCTCGTCCTTCGTACTTGGTACTTGGCCCTTGGCCCTTGGCCCTCGTCTCTCGTCTCTCGTCCCTCGCCCCTTTCCTTACTGACACTTCCCAAAAACCCGTGCTATCCTTCCCCAGCATCCTCCTAGATACATCCAGATCCCGACCCACCGCCTAGTCCGGAGACCCTTCGTGATCGTCCCTGTCCGTCTCGCGCGCTCTCTCGCCTCCACCCTGCCCCTCGCCGCCGCCCTCGTCGCCACCGCCCAGACCCAGCGCGCCGCCACCCCCACCTTCAGCGTCGCTCCCGGCAGCTACCCCAGCGCCCAGACCATCACGATCACCGACACCACCCCCGGCGCCACCATCTACTACACCACCGACGGCA
>VANK01000007.1 GCA_008682415.1 Acidobacteria bacterium AB60
CAGCAAGGGCGACTGTGGGTCCCGGGGGCGGCGGGGTAGGAACGATGGGTCCAGCAAGGGCGACGGTGGGTCCCGGAGGCGGCGGCGTGGGAACGATAGGTCCAGCCAATGCGACCGTGGGTCCCGGAGGCGGCGGCGTGGGAACGATGGGTCCAGCAAGGGCGACTGTGGGTCCCGGAGGCGGCGGCGTGGGAACGATGGGTCCAGCCAATGCGAGGGTGGGTCCCGGAGGCGGCGGGGTGGGAACGATAGGCCCGGCCAGTGCGACGGTGGGTCCCGGAGGCGGCGGCGTGGGAACGATAGGCCCGGCGGAAGCAAAATAGTTGGTGGCGGCGAGAGCGGCAATAACGGCAAAACTGCGAATAGACGACTGCACAAAAAGCATGATCTTGCTCCTTTGGCCCCAGGGCCCTGTCATGAAATGCTGTACAAAGAAGCGTACCCCATAAGTAGTAGTGGGACTACAACAAAAGTAACTGTTGCAAAAAATCTTTAGGAAGTTACCTCGGCGAAACCCTAGGAGATAGGGAAGATAACTTAGATATCCACAGGATCGAGGCTCCGGAGCACACATTCGGAAAGTCAAATCGCCTGGATTCTTGTGGATAAGCAGTCAAAGGGCTATCTTGAATTTCGAAGAGGGCATAGCTTCTCCGGTGCCCCAGGCCGGCTTCGCTGTGGAGGTCGAAGGTATTGATTCCCGAATTGCGCACACGGTTCAATCAGGAATTCTCGCCCGACCGGTATGCGAAATTGCTAGCGTTGTTGCAAGAGCGCTGTCGTGTTCCGGTGGAGTTTCGAGTGGCGGAGACTCCGGTGTTCGTGAAGAAGGCGATGATGGACGAGATGGCCGGAGCCGGGTGTCAGCTGGCCAAGTCGCTGCTCGGAAACTCCAGTTATCTGGAAGCGGCGCGGCAGGCCATTCCCGTCCAGTACCGGGTGTCAGGGGAGGAAGGGCATCCTCACTTCTTGACCGCCGATTTTGCCCTGGTGCGTGACCGGGCGGGAAGACTTACTCCCAAGTTGGTGGAGATCCAAGCGTTCCCATCGGTTTATGCGTACCAGGCGATTCTAGGGTGCGCCTACCGCGAGGCGTACGGATTGGCCACAGGGTTGAAGCGTTATCTTTGCGGCCTGGACGACACGCTTTACTGGAAGATGCTGACCAAAACGGTTCTGGGAAAACTCGATCCGGAGAACGTCGTGCTGACGGAGATTGATCCGGCGCACCAGAAGACGCGGGTCGATTTCGAAGTGACTGCGCGCAAGTTGGGGATCGCGGTGGTGGATATCCGATCGCTGGAGGCAGTGGGGAACCGGTTGCATTATCGGAACGGGAAGGGGAAGCTGGTTCCGATTCACCGTATCTACAACCGGGCGATCGCCGATGAGTTGATGGCGCGCGAGATTCGGCTGCCATTCGATCTCACCCGGCGCTGGGACGTGCAGTGGGCGGGTCATCCCAACTGGTATTTCCTGATCAGCAAGTTTTCCATTCCGTGGCTGACGCGGGAAGCCGCTCCGGACTCAGTGGTGCCACCGGCGGTGTTTCTGGATGAGTTTCTGGAGGGGGATGGGCGGGCGCGATTGCGCGCTGCCGGAGTGGACGTGCCGGACGCGGCAGGAGCGGACACAGTGTATCCAATGCTTCTGCTGAAGCCACTGTTCTCGTTTGCGGGGAAGGGGATCCGGTTTGAGCCGCGGCAGGCCGAGCTTGAGGCGATTCCGCGGGAGCGCAGACACGATTACCTGTTGCAGGAGCGAATGACATTCGTGCACAACATCGAGACGCCGTGCGGGCTGACGCAAGCGGAATTTCGAATCCTCTATCTCTGGCCGGAAGACGGCAACCTGACGCCGGTGCTGCCGCTGGTGCGGCTTGGCCGGGGGAAGATGATGGGAGTGGATCATAATCGCAACCAGGAGTGGGTAGGCGGGTCGGCAGCGTTCCTGGAGGAATAGTTATGGGCTTCTGCCAGGAGTAACCACCCTGAAATCAAACCAGTGCTATGCTGGTTTAAAGCTGTGTTTGACTATTCCTACTTAGATTTCGTTTCCCGCCGGAGTCGATTTGGTATCTCAGCACTGGCGGTGGCCGTGACGTCTGTCGGCTTCCTGTCGGGCTGCCATCGCTTCCATCAGGAGAATCACGAGACGGTCTATGTGGCGGTGCGCCAAATGTACCTGCACGATCGTGTGGCTGCCGTGTCCAACCGCGTGGGCGAGGTGACCAACGGCCAGGCTCTCGAGGTTCTGGAGCACGGGCGGCGTTTTCTGAAGGTGAAGACGCAGAAGAACGAGATCGGCTGGATTGAAGAGCACGCCGTGATCGATGGCAAGTCCTATGACGATTTCACGCAACTCGGACAACAGCACAAAAGTGATCCGGTGGTGGCCACGGCGGTGGTGCGGGACGATGTCTTTCTGCATTTGAGCCCGGGGCGCAATACGCAGCGGTTCATTCTGTTGCCGGCAAATGCGAAGGTAGAGCTGCTGGTACGAGCGTCCGTACCGAAGACGGCGCCTGGGGTAAAGGCCGTCCGCAAACCGGTCAGTCCGCCGGCCGTGGCGGGAAGCAGCGCGGGGACGGGAGCCAAGCCGGCGCCGACCAAGGTGGCAGATCCGGTGGCGAAGGCAAGCCCCGAGCCTGCTCCGGTGGAAGCGCCGGTGATGGAAGACTGGTGGCTGGTGCGGGACGCGCAAGGGCGTATGGGGTGGTTGCTGGGCGGTCGAATGGACGTGGATGTACCCGATTCGGTGGGGCAGTACGCGGAGGGGCAGCGGATAGTGGGAGCTTACGTGCTGACGACCATCCATGATGAGGACTCAAGCGCGCCGAATCACGAAGTGCCGGAGTACGTGATGGTTCTGGAGCCCCCAAAGAACGGCCTCCCGTATGACTTTGACCAGGTGCGGGTATTTACGTGGAGCGTGAAGCGGCACCGATACGAGACGGCGTTCCGGCTGCGTCCGATCCAGGGCTTTCTGCCGGTTACGATCGGCAAGGAGCCGACGAAGGGCGGCACGGCCCCGTCGTTCAGCTTCTTACTCGGGAACGGGCAGGATGTGGCGGTTGATCCCCACTCGGGGATCACCAAGCCGGCATCGCCGCGAACGATCACCTACAGCATGATCGACACCGTGGTGAAGCGCGCTGGTTCGGATCTGGCGCCGATTCCCTCCATGCACGGCGCGGATGAGAAGAAGGACAAAGCCGCGAAGAGGCCCACCAAGCACAAGGCGAAGTAAGTCTCACCTGGCGTTTCTGCGCAATTCCTGCTCGACGATTCGCTGCATCGCTTGTTCCGGCGGAGTTTTGCCGGTCCAGATCTCGAACTGGCGCGCACCCTGTTGCACAAACATTTCCATCCCGCTGATAACGGGAATGCCCCGCGATTTGGCGAGCCTGAGCAACGGTGTTTCGAGCGGGTTATAGACCATGTCGAAGATGATGCCGGCATTCAACTCGTTTTCGGCAATGGGATGGGACTGCGCGGATCCGGCCATACCACAGGGCGTTGAGTTGATGAGGATGTCAACGCGATTCCTGGCGAGGTATTCGTGCTTGACGGCGGCGGCGCCGGCCGCTTTGGCCAGCGCGAGGGCGCTCTCGTGCGTGCGATTGACGACGAGCACTTCCGCGCCTTTTTGAACGAGGCCAAAGACAGCTGCGCGGGCTGCTCCGCCGGCGCCGATGACCGCTATTTTGGCTCCGCGAAGCGGAATGCGCTTTTCAAGAGGCCGGACTACCCCTTCCACATCAGTGTTGAAGCCGAAGATCTTGCGGTCGACGGTGATGCGCAGCGTGTTGCAGGCGCCAATCTGCCGGGTCAGCGGGTCGATTTGGTCGAGGTGCGGAAGGATCTCGCGTTTGAGGGGCATGGTAATGGCGGCGCCGCTCAAGGGCAGCTCGAGCGCGAGATTCAGGAAATCGGCCAGGGTGCGTACCTTCAGGGGCAGCAACACGGCATTAATGTGTTCGCGCCGGAAGGCGGAGTTGTGCAAGAGCGGGGAAAGGGAATGGGCGATTGGATTGCCCGCGACGCCAAAGACGAGGGTTTCGCTATTGAGCTTGTCCGCGCGGTAAAGGGTACGCAGCGTTTGGCCCGTGACCTGGCCAGGCGCAGTCTCGGCGCCCTCCTGCGAGGATGCAAAGGTGAAGGCGCTTCCGGAGAGAGGACCGAGCACCCGGCTGACGATGCCTTCTTCACCCATGGCCATGGCAACGATACGGGAGTGTATGGAGCGGTTTGCGAGGAGGCGGAGAACGGCGAGGTTGTCCGCGAGGGTCAACGCCGTGGGAACGACCTTGATGAAATCGGGCTCAAAGCCGGCGATGTGATCGGCGGCCTGATCGAGAGCGCCGGTACGGGCGAAGTCGTGGAAGCTGATCAGGAGTTCGGCGCCGGAGGCGCGGAGTGCTGCTTTGAACTTGTCGAGCTGCGCGGGCGAGGCTTCTTCCGCCGATTCCACTTCGAGATCGATGATGCGGCACCCGGCACGACCAGCCTTGAGGAGGATATCGAGCTCTTCTGAAAGCGAGCCGTTGAATTGACCGCCGTTGGCTTTACGACGGCAGGTGCCGATCACTGTGACCTTGGGGTGTTCGGAGAAGAAGGTCTTGAACCTGGGGAGGGCTGCGGCAGGCCTGGGCAGCGAGTCGAGGCGAAACTCGAGGAAGGATGCGTTTTTGAGCGCGGCTTCGGCGCGCTCGAGCATCTGCCCCGGCGTTCCGGCCTGGATGGCGATGCAGATGCGGCCGAGGCGAGTTTTCGGGCGAGCGGGAGTGCTTGGTGACGCGGATTTGTTCATGGGCCGACTGATCGATGGTAGCAAGTCAGCGAGTCGGCTTGTCTGCGAGCACGATGCCGGGACGACTCACTCGTCGCGGAGGGTGGAGGCCGGGTCGATACGAGCAATGCGAAGGGCGGGCAAAGCAGTTGCGCCGATGGCGACGAGGAGAAGCATGGCGGCGACGCCTGCGATGGTGGGCGCATCGTACACACCCACACCATAGAGGACATGACGTATTACCGGGAGTGCGGCAGCGCTGACCGGGAGGCCGGCAAGCAGTCCTGCAACGGAGGCGCGCAAGCCGACGGCGGCGAAATGGAAGATGGCTTGGGAGAGGGTGGAACCGAGGGCCAAACGGATGCCGATTTCCCGAGAGCGTTGCGCCACCATGTTGGCTACCAGGGCGAAGATGCCGATGGCGCTGAGCAGTAAGGCGAGTCCGACCATGGTGCCGAGCAGAGCGACTTCGATGCGCTGGGTGGCGAGCGTCTCGTGCTGGAGATCGCTCATGCGGTAGAAGCCGGAGAAGGGCAGAGCAGGATCGACACTCGACATAGCACGTTGCATCCGGGCGGTAAGGCCTTCGATGGGAGCTGCGGTGCGTACGATCCAACTGGGCTGGAACCAGACGTGGACGAAAAGGCTCTGCGCATTCACTTGTGCGGCGGGAAGGTAGATGGTTTCTTCGCTCTGCAGCGGACCGATGGGGTTAAGGCCGGAGGAGAGCTGGACGTCGGAACCCAGTTCACGCTCGGCGCGGTTCTTCCAGAAGAGGTTCCGCAGCGTGCTCCGCTTACTTCACCGTCTGGGCGCTGGACCTGCACAGTGCCGGGAGCGAGCGCCCGTCGGAGCATGTTGATGGGCCTGCTTGTCACGCAAGCTTACGACCTTTGGATGTTCGATAGGAGGGTAGGAAGGTTCGTGTCGGAAGTCAACGGGAGAGTGACGGAATGCGGTTCGAGATGGCAACCTAGAGTTCTGGAGGTTTATAGAATGCCTGCCGATCCAATTGCAGCGGTGACGATTTGCGAGGAGATTCATGCCTGGGAGGCAGGTGGAGCGGAGTCGGCCGAGGCACTCTCCGCCTGGGTGGGGACCCGCCTGCAGGCGCACGAGGAAGCGCTGGCTGCATTGTTGGCGGTGGATCGTCCGCGCACGCCTGAGAATACGCTCCGGCTGTACGACGCGGCCATCGAGCAGCTGAGCCTGGCTGGCTCGCAGGCCGGCGTGCTGAATTCGGTGGCAGCGGATAAGGCGGTGCGGGACCAGGCGCAGTTGGAGGCGCAGCGGGTTTCCATGGCGGGGTCGGCGCTTAGCCTGAACCGGGGCGTCTATGACGCTCTGGCGGCCATGAATATCGGCGGCTGCAGCCCGCCGACGAAGCATTACGTGGATCGGACGTTGCTTAGTTATCGCCTGGCCGGCGTGGACAAGGATGACGCGACGCGCGCGCATCTGCAGTCGCTGCATGAGAAGGCGACGAAGCTCTCCCTGGAGTTCAGCCGGAACATCCAGGAGGGCGGGAAGACGATCACTGCTACTGCGGACGAACTGGCCGGATTGCCCGCCGACTACCTGGCCCGCCACCAGCCTGATATCGAGGGTAAGGTAACGATCTCGACCGATCAGCCGGACATGCAGCCAGTGATGACGTTCGCGTCGGATGCGGGGCTGCGGCAACGGATGTTCCTGGCGTACAACACGCGGGCGTATCCACAGAACAAGAGCATCCTGGAACAGCTGCTGGCGACGCGGCAGGAGATCGCAGATGTGCTGGGGTTTCGGAGCTGGGCCGACCTGGCAACCGCCGACCAGATGATGGGCTCGGCGGCGAACGCGCGCGTTTTCCTGGACAAGCTGGATGAAGCCAGCCGGGAGGGTGCGCGGCGAGAGACCGAGATGATTGTGGAGTTCGCGCGCAGCCGGCAACCTGGGTTAACCGAGATCGACCAGAGCAGTCGTGGGTACTGGTACGAGCAATATCGGCGGTCGGCATTCGATTTCGACTCGCAATCGGTGCGCCCCTATTTCCCGTATGCCCAGGTGGAAGCGGGAATTCTAGAAACTGCTGCGCGGCTGTTCAAAGTGGAATTCCGGCGTTCGGAGCGGCGCGGGTGGGATCCGGCAGTTTCTGTGTTTGAGGTTTACGAAGAGGGAAAGCATGTAGGCCGGTTCTACCTGGACATGCATCCGCGCGAGGGGAAAGACAAGTGGTTTTCGGCGGCCCCGGTGGTGACGGGGGTGCGCGGGCGCTACCTGCCGGAGGCGGCGCTGATCTGCAATTTTCCGGGGGGCGAGCCGGGCGATCCTGGACTGATGCAGTATAACGACGTGGTTACGTTCTTCCACGAATTCGGGCACCTGATGCACGCGATTCTGGGAGGCCGGACGGAGTGGGCTGGGCTCTCCGGTTTTGCGACGGAAGGAGATTTCGTGGAGGTGCCGTCGCAGATGCTGGAAGAGTTCTTCCGGGATGAGAAGCTATTGCAATTCTTCGGGAGGCATTACCAGACCGGCGAGGTGCTACCGGGCGAGATCATTCGGAAGATGAAGGCAGCCAGTTCGTTCGGGCGCGCTGATGGAATGCGTACGCAGATTTACTACACCACGCTTTCGCTCGATCTGCACGACCGGGACCCCAAGGGGATCGATCTGGATGGCATTGTGAAGGAGCTCTATACCAAATTTCAGCCCTGGAAATGGATCGACGGCAATCGCATGTACGCCAGCTTTGGGCATTTGACGGGCTACTCCTCGAACTACTACACCTATGCGTTCGACAAGGTGATAGCGCTCGACTTTTTCGCCCAGTTCGATCCCGAGAACCTGCTCGATGGGGAGGCAGGATCGCGTTATCGCAAAGCTGTGCTCGAACAAGGCGGGTCGAAGCCCGGGCGGGAGATGGTGCGCGATTTTCTGGGCAGGGATGAAGACTTCAGCGCGTTCGCGCGGTGGATCAATGAGGAGTTCGAGAACGAACTTGCGGGCACCGTCCGCTGAAGCGAGGGTAGATGAACAAGTATCACATCGCGCAGGTGAATATCGGACGCATCCGCGCCGAACTTGATGATCCGGTCATGGCGGGGTTCATGCAGCGTCTTGATGAAATCAACGCCCTCGCCGATGCCGCCCCGGGTTTCGTGTGGCGGCTGGATACAGGCGAGGGAAACGCCACGTACTTGAGACCATTCGCCGACCCCCGGATCCTGCTGAACATGTCGGTGTGGACGGATGTGGAATCGCTTCGAGACTACGTCTACAAAAGCACGCATCGAGAGCTTCTGCGCCAGAGACACGCGTGGTTTGAAAAGCTCGAGAGCGCCTACGCCGCGCTGTGGTGGGTGCCTGCCGGGCATCTTCCTGGAATCGACGAAGCGAAGAGCCGAATCGATCACCTGGACCGGAACGGGGCGACGCAGTTCGCGTTCACCTTCCAACGCGTGTTTCCGGTGAATGATGAGTTCCAGCGCGGCATCGACTGGTCGTCTTTCCAGCCGTGCCCGGCGCTCTAGTCCGGCGCGAACGGATGACGGCCGACGACTTTCGCCGAATTGCACTGAGCCTGGAGGGCGCGGAGGAGGCCTCTCATATGGGTGCCGCGGATTTCCGCGTGAACGGGCGCATCTTCGCCACCCTCGCCGCGGAGAGCCGAGGTTTCGGTAACCTGATGTTGAGTCCGGAACAGCAGTGCTCGTTCGTCGCCGAGGCTCCGGATGTCTTCGTGCCGATCACGGGTGGTTGGGGACGCAAGGGTGCAACGCACGTGCGGCTCGTCGCGGTGGACGAGGAGATGCTCACGGGGGCAATGCGCTCCGCGTGGAGGCTCCGCAGGGAAAGAAGCAGGCGGCGCTGAAATAGAGGAGCACTGGCTCGGCAGCCATGCGATCTTCCCACCATACGGAACGGGAAGGGAGCCGCAGCTGATCTGAAAGCCGGGGATGCAGCGCGAATCCTGACGTGCCGATGCGAAAAAGAAACCTGCATCACAGGTCATCTGACAGGCGAATTCCTGTGCGTGAGTTGCATCACATGTCGGAGGTCTATCGAGCGCTAGAAACGTCCCGGAACAGGCCAGGAAGGCAACGCAACTCGTTGAGAAAAATATGATCTGGGCGTTTTCCGTATGGTAACGTTGAGGTGATACCTTGATGCGCCGGCAGCATCGCGGCAATCAAGCGATTGCGGCGGCACGCAGAACGAGTTGTAGAGATTGCCCCCTTTTTATTAGTCAGATTTCTTTTTTGCGGAGGAGAGGAAATGCACCATCCGATGATGAAGTCGTTGAGCCGAATTGTGCTGGCGACAGCCTTGGCCGGAATATCTTCTGGACTCACAGCGCAAGATGCGCCCAAGCCAGCCGCGAAGGCCACGGTTTCGGCGGATTCTCCATCGCGCTGGGACATTTTCGCGGGGTACAGCTATCTTGCTCCGAAGGGCACGATCAACGTGCTGCAGTACGATGGCGTCACCGTTCTTCCCGAGACTTTCAAGTCCATGGACGCCGGAGTGATCGGCAGCGTGGCGCGCTACTTCAACAAGTACGTGGGCCTACAGGCTGAAGGCAGCACGCATGACACGATGAAGAACTCCTCCAGCAGTAACGGTGGAATCTCGACGATCCAAGGTGGCCTTATCTTCCGTTTTCCGACCGAAGAGATTACGCCCTTTGTGCACGGGCTGGCTGGCGGTTCGTATGTGGGTGGTCCAGAGCATGAGCCCTACAAGTGGGGGCCGTCGTTGACGGCGGGGGGCGGCATGGATTACGAGACGCCGTTCTTCAACCACCATCTCGCGATTCGTCTCTTCCAAGCTGATTATCAGTACATGCACGTCAACTGGGGGCCCGGTGTTTTTGGCGGCCGCGCAAACTTGAAGGTGGCTCGCCTGAGCACGGGAATCGTCTACCACATCGGCACCATCGCTCCGCCGCCTCAGTTGACGGTGGCCTGCTCGGCGAATCCGACTTCGGTGTTTCCGGGAGACCCAGTTAACCTGACCGCAACGGCTGGTTCCCAGGATCCGAAGCTGAACGTGATCTACGGCTGGTCGGGGGACGGCGTGAAGGGCAACGGCGCCAACGCGACGGTGGACACTTCCTCTCTCTCTCCTGGAACGCACACGGTCAAGTGCGATGCGAAAGAAGGCAAGCCGGGCAAGGAAGGCCTGAAGCCCTGGCAGGTTGCGCAGCAGGGAACCGCGACCTTCACGGTGAAGGAGTTCGAGCCGCCGACGATCAGCTGCTCAGTGAGCCCGACGACGCTGAAGCCCGGCGACAGCGCAACGATTACGGCGCAGGGCCTGAGCCCGCAGAACCGGCCGCTGACCTACACCTACTCCGCTTCAGCCGGAACGGTGAACGGCAGCGGTAACTCGGCAAGCTACTCGTCAACCGGTGCGCCTACGGGGCCGGTGTCGATCACCTGCAACGTGGCAGACGACAAGGGACACAGTGCTTCGTCGAACGCGAACCTGACGATCGAAGCGCCGCCACCGCCGCCGCAGCCGCACACCCAGGCTCTTTGCTCAATCAGCTTTACGAACGACAAGAAGCGCCCGATGCGTGTGGATAACGAAGCCAAGGCGTGCCTCGACGAAGTGGCTCTCGACCTTCAGCGGCAGACCGACGCTAAGGCCGTAATCGTTGGCGAGTCGAATGCCAAGGAGAAGGCGGCGCAGGAGAAGGCTGAGAAGCTGAATGCCCGTCGCAAGCATGCCAAGCCGGTTGAGAATCCAGCGGCGCAACGTGCGGTGAACACGAAGCAGTACCTGGTCACCGACAAGGGCATCGATCCTTCGCGCATCACCGTGGCCACTGGTTCGGGTGATGATCAGAAGGTTGAGAACTACCTTGTGCCGTCGGGCGCGAATTTTGGCTCGGATGTGCAGGGGACGACGCCGGTCGATGAATCCGCAGTGAAGCCGCAAGAACGCAAGGCACTTCCGCAGCGCCATCACGGACGCGCCAAGAAGTAGCCTTGCAACGCAAATAAACGCCAGGGCCGCTTTGATAAGAAGCGGCCCCGCGGCGAAGCTTCAGAGCCTTTCGCAATTTCCAGGCTGGCCGGTTCGCCGGCCAGCCTTTTTGGTTGGAGCACACGGGGCATCGAGAAACTAGTCGATTCCGCTCCGCATCCCCTATTCCTGGATGAGACCTTTGCGTACCAAGCTTCCTCTTTTGAACGCTGCGATCCGCGGCGCGATTTTCTGCCTTGTCTTGTGGGTATCCGCACAGCCAATTGCCAAGGCCGCACAGCCGAACTGGACGCCCGTTGGTCCCGACGGCGGGGATGCGCGAGCCTTGACGGCAGTTCCTGGGGAACCAAGCCATCTGTACCTCGGAACCACAACCAGCCTGATCTACGAGTCGACGGATGAGGGCGCGAGCTGGCATCGGCTCGCCAGACTCGACGCGGCGAGCGATCTGGTCGTTGACCACATCCTTGTCGATCCGGCGAATACACGATTGCTGTATGCGGCGGCGTGGAAGTTCGATCACCCTGAGGGTGGACTCTGGATCAGTCGCGACGCCGGCAAGTCCTGGCAAGAGGCGCCGGGCCTGCACGGACAATCGATTCGCGCATTCGCGCAGGCGCCGTCGAATCCGCAGATCCTGTTTGCGGGAACGCTTCAAGGAGTATTTCGTTCGGCAGACGGAGGAGGTACTTGGAAACTAATCTCGCCACCCGGAAGCACGGAGATTCACGAGGTGGAGTCGCTGGCAATCGATCCCGGGAATCCCGACGTGATCTATGCGGGAACGTGGCATTTGCCATGGAAGACGAGCGATGGCGGGGCGCACTGGGCCAACATCAAGCAGGGCGTGATCGACGACTCGGACGTTTTCTCGATCATTATTAACCCCGAGCGCTCGAACGTGGTTTATATGAGTGCCTGCTCCGGCATTTATAAGAGCGAAAACGGAGGTGCGCTGTTCAAAAAGATTCAGGGCATCCCTGCGACGGCCCGGCGCACGAGGGTCTTGCAAATGGACCCAGCGCATCATGATACGGTCTACGCCGGCACGACGGAGGGTCTTTACAAGACCACGGACGCCGGCCGGACGTTCCGCCGCATGACTGGACCGGACGTGATCGTGAACGATATCTTCGTGGATCCGACGCGTCCTGAGCGGGTTCTGCTTGCGACCGATCGTGGCGGCGTGCAAATCAGCAAGGATGCGTCGGTTTCTTTCGAATTATCGAACCGCGGGTTCTCAGCCCGGAAGGTGGAGGCGCTGCTGGTGGACGCGAAGGATCCGGCGCGAATCTACGCGGGGGTGGTCAACGACAAAAGTTATGGCGGTGTTTTCGTCTCCAAGAATCGCGGAGCTAGCTGGCAGCAAACCGCCGAGGGTCTTGAGGGCCGCGATGTCTTCGCGTTGGCCCAGAGCCCGGAAGGAGTGATTCTCGCGGGAACCAACAGCGGCATCTTCGCCTTGGCGGAAGACGCAAGCGCGTGGAAGTCGCGCAACACGCTTGAGAACATCGTAGCGAAGCCGGTGAACCAACTCGTTCATGGCAAGCGGGTCACCGTAGAGAAGAAGGTGAAGGAGGGCGTGCGGGAGATCACGGGACGTGTCTCTGCCCTTGATCTGTCCGGGAATGTGTGGGCGGTGGCTACGAGCGGGGGCCTCTACACGAGCAAAGACAGGGGCGAAAGCTGGCAGGGCGGCCCATCGATGGGCGTCGACTACGTTTCGATAGCCGTGCATGGTGCGGACATGGCCGCGGCCCGTCCTGAAGGAGTGGTGCTCTCGCGGGATAACGGTGAGACATGGTGGCCCATGGGCCTTCCGACGGCGGTCAGCCGTATTCACCGCATTGTCTTTTCGGCGGATGGCACCCTATGGCTCGGGTCGCGCGAGGGCGTCTATTTCACGCAGGACAAGGGCAAGACGTGGATGTGGGTGCACCGCCTTCCTCTCGTTGATG
This sequence comes from Acidobacteria bacterium AB60, assembly GCA_008682415.1. GTDB lineage: Bacteria > Acidobacteriota > Terriglobia > Terriglobales > Acidobacteriaceae > Telmatobacter. Next base: position 12,726 of record VANK01000007.1, read on the forward strand.
TGAGTGATCTGTACTACGACGCGCAGCAAAACACGGTACTGGTCAGTTCGCGCGGCAGCGATTTCATCTACGAGATCGACGCCAAGACGTTGGATTGGAAGTGGCACCAGACGGGGTATCCTCTTCTGCTGGTGCGAGCCGCGGGTGACCGGCTGCTGGCGGCATCGCTTGATGATGGGGTGCTGGTGGAACCAAAGGAGACTCAATCCGCGGCGGGGCCGCGCTGAAAGAACGGGGGATTTTAGGCCTAGGCCAGAGAGTTTCGTGCATGTCCCGGGGACCAAAGTGATTTGCTTGTCTCCTCGCTCGTTACCGCACGGGTTCCCCCGCTCGTCGGGCATCCGAAATCCTCATCAATCCGCCCTATATTGAATTCTGGCGATTCTCTACGACCCTGCTCAGGCGTGGCTACTCAACGCAGTCTCAAAAACGGCTCCCTCATCTGGGAGGATGATGCGCCTCCGGAGACGCGCTTCCGGCGCGTGCAGCAGGTCACGTCTCCATCGGGGCGCGTTCTTCCGGGAATGCCGCTGGAAATGGAGGATGCGGATGATGAGGAGTCTCCACGGCGTCGCCGCCTGGAAAAAGCCTCGGGTCCGTGGTGGCGCCCGTCAACAAAGACCGGCCGTATCTTGCTCGGTTCCGCGGCGCTGATGGTACTAGCCGGAAGCGTGACGATCTACTTTGGTGTGGCGCGTTTTCTTGAACGGGATGCGCGGTTTCGGATTACCGGCACCAGCAATATCGAAGCTTCGGGGCTGGCCCAGGTATCGCGCGCTGAACTCCTTCCCGTCTTTGGCGAAGACATCGGTAAAAACATCTTCTTCATTCATCTGAGCGAACGGCGCAAGCAATTGGAGCAGATTCCGTGGGTCCAGCGTGCCACGGTGATGCGCCTGCTGCCCGATCAGCTTCGCGTGAATATCATCGAGCGCACCCCGGTTGCCTTCGTGCGGCAGGGCCAGCACATTGGCCTGGTGGATGAAGACGGCGTGCTTCTGACGATGCCACCGGCGCGCATGACGCAACGTCACTATTCGTTCCCGGTGGTGACGGGTATCGATGCTCGCGATCCGCAGGTTTCGCGCCGCGCCCGCATGGCCGTTTATCAGCAACTTGTGCGAGAGTTGGACTCGACGGGACAGCGTTTCTCTGAGCAGATCTCCGAGATTGACCTCACCGACCCGGAGGATGCCCGCGTATTGATGCCCGAGCAGGGAGCGGATATCCTCGCGCATCTCGGGAATGATCAATTCCTGGTCCGGTATCAACGCTATAAAGCGCATATTGCAGAGTGGCGTCAACAGTATCCGCGACTCGCGGCCGTCGACCTACGCTACGACCAGCAGGTGGTGCTCGAGATGAGCCCCGGATCCGGACCTTCGGTGACTGCTGGAGAGGGCGCGGTGAACAACGAGGCAAGTCCCGCGAAGCCTTCACCCGCGACCGCTGAGAACATAGGGAAGGCGACCACCAAGGTGCCGGAGCGGAAGCCGCGCGCCAAGTCAACATCAAGGTCCGCGATCGAACGCAGGCGCGAAGAAGCCCGGAGAGCCGCCCTGGCCCGAAGACAGAGACTGAACGGCGGGCAGGCGCAGTGAGCACACGATGAGCGAGAGAGAAGACAATCTGATCGTAGTGCTTGATATCGGCAGCGCCGGCACGCGGGTGCTTGCGGCCGATTTGAACGAAGGTGCCCTGCGGTATAGAGGCCACGCAGCCATGGACTCATCGGGAATGCGGAAGGGCTTGATCGCTGATCTCGGCCCCGCGGCCCGCGTGGTGAAGGCGGCTGTGGAGCAGGCCGAACGTGTGGCTCGAGCCAACATCGATGCCTGCGTGGTGGGCGTCGGCGGTCCCCATATTCGCGGCCTCAATACCAATGGAGGCTTCGAACTGGGCAGCCGCATGCGTGAGATCACGCGCGAGGATGTACGCACCGCCGTGGAACGCGCCCGTGCCGTTGAACGGCCACCCGATCGCGAGATCCTTCACCTCCTTCCGCGCCAGTTCATCGTCGATGAACAGCCGGGCATATTTGACCCGGTGGGAATGATTGGTGCGCGGCTGGAGGTGGACCTTCATATCGCCACCTGCTCCGGAAGTGCCTTGCAAAGTACGGTTACCTGCGCCAATCGAGCCGGCCTTGAAGTGACGGAGGCGGTACTCGAGTCGGTTGCGGCGGCCGAGTCGACGCTGTCTGCCGATGAGCGCGAGTTGGGCGTCTGCCTGCTCGATATCGGGGCGCATTCGAGTGATTTGGTCGTGTTTTTTGAAGGCGCGGTGGCCCACACTGCTTCGGTTCCGGTGGGGGGTGCCCACTTCACCAACGATCTGGCGGTGGGCTTGCAAATGCCGCTCGCCAATGCAGAACAACTCAAACGTCAATACGGGCACGCCGTCGTAACCGCCGTTCCGCAAAATGCGGAAGTGGAGATCGCCAATCCGCAGCCGCAGATGCTTCCCCTGCGCACAGTCGCGGAGATCCTGGAGCCGCGGGCTCGTGAGCTTCTTTACTTCGTTAAGGAGAGCCTGCGTCAGGGCGGCGTCCTGGAAGCGTTAGGGGCGGGATGCGTGCTGACCGGCGGAGGGGCCATGCTGCCTGGAATGCTCGATATCACCGAAAGCCAGCTACGCGTGCCTGCGCGCACCGGCATGCCCGTGCGCCTCTCCAACTTGCCCGGCGAGCTGGCTCATCCCTCGTTCTCCACCGCCATTGGGATGCTCTTGTACGCCCACCGGACGCGCGTCACACGCGCCGCGGAAAACAACGGATTGAAAGCCAAGCTGCGGGCCATCTTCGCAGCGAGTTTTTAGAGATCAGGAGACCGGAGTCGCCATGGAAAATACACAGTCGCAAGCTGGTGAAATGCGCATTCAATATCACGAAGAGACCCCGCGTGGCGCTCGCATCAAGGTCATCGGAGTTGGCGGCGGTGGAGGCAACGCCGTGAACCGCATGATCCAGGCCAAGATGGAAGGCGTCGAGTTCATTGCGGCCAATACCGACGTTCAGGCGCTCAAGCTCTGCCAGGCGCCGGTAAAACTGCAGCTTGGGGTGCGCCTGACAGCTGGCCTCGGGGCCGGAGCCAATCCGGACGTGGGCCGCCGGGCCGCTTTGGAAGACTCCGAGAAGATCATCGAGGCGCTCGAGGGAGCCGACATGGTGTTTGTGACCGCAGGGCTGGGGGGCGGAACGGGCACTGGTGCGGCGCCCGTCATCGCCTCACTGGCCAGCGAGATGGGAATCCTCACCGTCGCAGTGATCACGCAGCCTTTTGCCTTTGAAGGCAAACGCCGCCTCCAACAGGCGCAGCGCGGCCTCAAGGAACTGCTGGACAGCGTCGACACGATGATTGTCATTCCGAACGAGAAGCTGCTGGCTGTGGCGAAAGATGCCGGCTTCTTCGAGAGCTTCCGCATCGCCGACGACGTGCTTCGTCAGGGTGTGCAGGGGATCTCCGACATCATTACGATTCCTGGAATTATCAACCGTGACTTTGCCGACGTGAAGACGACGATGGCCGGCATGGGCCACGCTGTGATGGGTACTGCGGTCGGCTCGGGTCCAAACCGCGCGGTGGAGGCAGCGCAGGCCGCCATGGCCTCTCCGCTGCTGGAGGCCGGAGCTATCGATGGAGCGCGCGGCATTCTGATCAACATTACCGGATCAAGCGCGCTGAAGCTGTCGGAGGTGAACGCGGCATCTTCACTCATTCAAACCTCCGCTCACGAGGATGCCAACATCATCTTCGGTGCGGTTCTCGACGAGTGTATGGGTGATGAGGTGAAGATCACGGTCATTGCGACCGGATTTCGCGATCAGTCGCCCGAACGGCGTGCCCGCATGCTCAACGTCGATGATGCACCCGTTATCTCGGTTCCGGTGATGGCGCCCGATAGCTGGATGCGTGAACCCGCTGTTCAGGCCTCCGTCGAGCCGTCGAACGCGGCCGATGCGGCAATTGAGCAGCCGATTGCCCAAGTTGAGCCGGTGATTGCGACTCCGCCCCCTCCGCCGCGATTTATGAGCGAAGAGGAAGAGTTGACCTCAGACGGCGAACCTGAGGTTGTCCTTGTGGGGGTGGCTACGCCACGTGCCATTCTTCCGACTCCGGCCGACACCACCGCCTTCGACGCCCTGTTTGCGGACACGCAGCCCGTTGGGCCAGCGCGGCCTAAGTTTGCCGAGCTGTGCGAGGAACCATACAAACCGCTTCCGCGCGACTATGCCTCTGATCTTGGCAACGGAGTCCATCCTGCCGTTGAGGAGCGCCCAGTCCTATTCGCCGAACGGCTGGGAGAGCACGAGCGCGATCTGGAAGTCCCGACGTTCATGCGCCGTATCCAGTTCTAGACCGGTTCCTTAGAAGGTTCCGCTCCCGCGAAAAATCCCGGATCGCGGGAGCGTAATTTTGGTGAAATCGGGATGCGAGTTCCATAATGGGAAACATCGAGGTACTTTCTTCCTCGATTTGTGCAGCGTTAACCAGCGATTCCCAGTCCAACGGCACAGCTGAAGTGTCCTTCGTCACATGATTGGTACTTGATTCCGCTCGATTTGGCTGTATATTCGGGTTAAGCTTTCCAGCAGAACTTAAGGTTGCGCACGGAATTAGCAGTTTTGCGCTAGCCTCAGTGTCTTTGGTGGTTCGGGTATTCGGATTTCGGCAGACATCGCTCAGGTCGGCAATTCTGCAGGAAAGTTCCAGGGCTTTTTGCGGCGGAATAGAAGGGTATTTGGCAAAGGGCCGATAGATTTAGGAGTGCTCCGCTAGGTGCACGGCAAGACTTCATTATTTGAGAGGAATCTGGCGCGATGAAACTTTCCTGCGCGTTGATGGTTGGCCTTGCCGTAGCTGGTTCGGGGGCGCCGTTCGCCCTTGCCTTGGATGTTGCGCATCCGATTCACCACGCCCGTACTTCGCGGCTGTCGGAGGGGCACCGGGTGGCTCATCATGCCGCTACGGCGTCGTCTGTTTCCGCTCACAGGCAGCCAGTCGCGCACGGGGCAAAGCTCGGGAGCGGGGCCGGCACCATTCGGCGCGCCAGCTTGCGCGCTCACCATCATCACTATTATGAGCGGTTTACCGCGAGCTCCTTTGCATCCAGTGACCAGTTCCTCGGCGATGTCGTGACCGGGGAAGATCCTGTCGTGCGCCAGGCGGCGATCGACGCGCTGGGTGATATGAACGGCACAGCCGTGGTGATCGACCCAGCGAACGGCCGCATCCTCGCCATGGTGAATCAGAAGCTGGCGCTTTCGCCGGGCGCGGAGCCCTGCTCCACCATCAAGATCACGGTTGCCATGGCAGCCCTTGCCGAGGGCATTGTTAACCGTGACACCATGGTGCAACTTCCGGGCTTCCGCATGAACATGACGCAAGCGCTGGCCAAGAGCAACAACCTTTACTTCGAGGAGCTTGGACGGGAGCTTGGGTTTGAGCGGGTTCGTCATTACGCCAATGAGTTTGGTCTTGGCGAGCTGGCCGGCTACAACATCCCCGGCGAGCAGCTCGGTGTCTATCCCGATCGTCCGCTTCCCGTTTCAGAAGGCGGGGTCGGACGGATGTGCAGCTTCGGCCAGGGCGTGTCGATGACCCCGCTCCAGTTAGGCGCCTACGTGGCGGCCCTCGCCAACGGAGGCACTCTCTACTATCTGCAGCATCCGACCACTCCGGAAGAAGTCGCTGCTTTTGCGCCCCGTGTCAAGCGCACCCTGGACATTACCCGGTTTATTCCCGATCTGCAGGATGGCATGGCCGGCGCTGTGGAGTACGGCACCGCCCGGCGGCTGCGCACCAGCTTTGCGGAATTTCCGGTGTTCGGCAAGACCGGCACCTGCTCCGATAACGGCACGCGTTTCGGGTGGTTCGCCTCTTATTCGCAAGCTCCCCAAGGCTCGCTGGTTACCGTGTTCTTTCTGGAGGGCGGCCGACCGACCTTCGGCCCGCGGGCTGCAGAGCTGACCGGTGCCTTCTATCGTAACCTGTGGGACCACAATTACTTCGTCAACAAACCTGTTCAGGCGACGGCCAATGTTTCACCGGCACCTGCGGTGACGGCCCAGCCCGTATCCGCCCAAGCCGCGAATCAGTAGGTCAACAGGGTTATTTTCCGAGGCCGCCCGCTGGGCGGCCTTTTTGCTTGCAGGGCTCGTTCATAGCCATTCGGTGGATCCGTTGCGACGAAAGTGTGCCAGACTCATCCATAGAGTTGAAGGCCTTGATGGCTCCCGTCCCCTGGGGAGCAGTTGTCAATCCAGCAACGACCCGATGGAGAGCAGTCCATGGAACTCCCCACTCATATCCTCCTGACATACGGCTATTTCCTGCTCTTCGTCTGGGTGCTCGTGGAACAGCTTGGCGTGCCGCTGCCGGCCACCCCGGTCTTGCTCGCGGCGGGAGCCCTCTCGGCTGAGCGGCAGATCAGCTTCCCTGAAGCGCTCCTTTTTGGACTCGCCGCGTGCATCATTTCAGACACCGCGTGGTTCTTTATTGGCAAGCGTTACGGGCATCTCGTCTTGCGCCTGCTTTGCAAGATGTCATTGGAGCCCACGATCTGTGTCCGGCGGACGGAAAGGTCGTTTGGAGTTCGGGGCCGGGTGACACTACTCTTCGCGAAATTTGTCCCTGGACTGGCTTCGCTCAGTTCGCCCGTGGCCGGACAAAGCGGGATGGCGTTTGGGGAGTTTCTGCTCTTTGATCTCCTCGGGGCGGCAATCTGGGTCAGCGCCCTTCTTTCAGGGGGCCGCATCTTTGGCGATGCGCTGAAGCGTGATCCCAGCTTGTTGAACTGGGTCGGCCGATTCTCAGGGGCCCTGCTGCTGCTCGGGGTGCTTGGGTTCTTTATCGCTCGCCTGTATCGCCGCCGGATGGTGCTGCGGCGCCTGGTGGCTTCCCGCCTAGATCCCGAGGAATTGAAGCGGCAGCTGGACTCCGGTGAATCGGTGTATATCGTGGATCTGCGCCATCCCCTGGAGCTGCTGCCGGACCCCTTTACTCTGCCTGGAGCACTCCATGTCTCTCCAGAGGATCTAGCAAAGCGAGTTCATGAGATCCCGCGGGATAGGGATATCGTCCTCTATTGCACGTGCCCCAACGAGGCGACCGCAGCCACTACCGCGATGAAGCTGCACAAGCTCGGCATCGAACGAATCCGCCCGCTGCGCGGAGGCTTCGATGAGTGGAAGCGGCTCGGCTATCCCATGGATGCGATTCCGCCGGTGATTCCCGAGGTAGACCAGATCCGGGCGAGCATTCCTCAAGGGGGGCTCGTACAGCTCGAAGGCTGACAGGCGGCGGAATCCGTCATGGGCACAGTCCGGGGACTAGGACCACGCCCATGACCGCGGGCGTTATCCGGTAACCTGGCCGGTTGGGCTGTGTCCGGAGGCCTGCGTAAACAGCGACGCAATCCTGGAACCGATTGGTGAGCCGACTCCGCTGCATGGATCGGGTCCTGGAGCCGCACTGTACAGTCCGTTGTCGCCCACAGTGATGTCGTTGAAGGCGGTTTGGTTCTCCCAGAGGGTCGGGGTGACAAATCCCAGCTTCGTCCCAAATGAGGCGAACAGACCCGCGAAGAGCGGAGCCACGGCGCTCGTCCCGCCCACGATTGTGGACGAGCCGTGCACGAAGATTTGGTATCCGGAGTTCGGATCCGCGTCCGCCGCTACATCCGGCACCATGCGTCCTGTTCCCCCCGTGGTCCCGGTTGGAGGAGGAGGGGCGTTGGCCTGCCAGCTCTGCGGCGGGAAAACGGTTGAGTAGCCCCCGCCCGTACCCTCTCCGTCCGTCTGCCCTGGATTATCGTTCCATACCGTCTCCTGGCTGGTGGTCTTGAAGGTTCCCCCGCAGCCGATGACATGCGGACAGGACGATGGTACGTCGACGTTGGCCGGAGTGGACCCGCCGTCGCCGGAGTCGTTGTCGCCAGAAGCGGCGAACACCACCATGCCCAACTGGGTTGCGGTGGAGGCAGCCGTCTCCATCTGTTGCGCTGCTGTAGTTCCCCACATGGCCTCGTCCGCGCCCCAACTGATGGAGCACACGTCGCAGCCGTCCTGGGCGGCCTTTTGGACCGCGCTCGCAATGTCTTGCGACCAATACATGCGGATGGTGGCAGGTTTGCCCGTGGCGGCAAAATAGGCGGCAGCTGCGACCTCGATGTCTAGGGCCACCTCAATATCCGCGTCGTTGGAAGAGCCCACCGCCTGGTTCGGGCTGTTCTTTGTTCCGTCGACCGACACATCGGTGATCTTGGGGCTCGGCTGATTGATGGACTGGAAATAGCTGTCGATATCGGATTGAACCCAGCCACCACCCAGTTCCACAATCGCGATTACGCCTCCGCCGGCCAGGCCGGACGGCCAGTCGTAGGCCTTGCAGAGATCATTTACGGCCCAGGTGTTGGAGGTCGCAGCGAGAGCAGGCACAACTCGCCGAACTTGCGAGGGTAGCTTGAAATAGGGTTTGCAGCGCACCGTGGCGGGGGAAGGGGGCACGAGAGGGTCTCCTTTTCAGGCTTAGATTCAAGTTCTGGCTGGGAGTATGGCACGGGCCGGCCAACCAGAACAAAGGATGACGTCTCGCCCTGTCCCGAGGCGCTGGTAAGCCCAAGCTTTACCATGGATTGCAGGAGAACTCACCGCATTGGCCTACGACGATCTGCGCGACTGGATCAAAGCGCTGGAGAAACAAGGCGAGCTCAAGCGCATTCGAGAAGAGGTATCGCCGGAACTGGAAATCACGGAGATCACCGATCGCATTTCCAAGATCGGTTCCAGCAAGGACCTGCGTATGCCGGCGGGAAACAAGTATCAGCCCGGCGGTCCGGCTCTCCTGTTTGAAAACATCAAGGGCCATCCAGGACACAAGGTGTTCATCAATCAGTTCGGCAGTGAGCGCCGCATGGCCCTGGCGCTCGGGGTAGAACATATCGACGAGATTGCCGACCGCATCTCCGGCCTGATGAACGTAAAGGCGCCGGCAGGTCTTTTCGACAAGTTGAAGATGCTGCCCCAACTCGGTGCGCTCACCGCTGCTTTCCCGAAGATCGTCAGCTCAAAAGAGGCCCGCTGCAAGGAGGTTGTACTTCGGGAAGGCTTGGACCTGAACCAGTTCCCCATCCTGAAGTGCTGGCCTCACGACGGTGGCCGCTTCATCACTTTGCCGTGCGTGCACACGCGTAACCCGAATACCGGCAAGCGCAATATTGGCATGTACCGGATGCAGATTTATGACGGCCAGACGACCGGAATGCATTGGCAACGGCAAAAGGTGGCAGCCGAACACTTCCGCGAGGCTATGCGGGCGGCAACCTCGTCACCGGCAGACCGCGTCGCCGCGATGGCTGAGTCTGCCGGGGGAACCGTCTCCTTTCCCGCGGCTCCGGTTGGAGGGCTTCCGCAAATTGCCCTCGGCAATTGGAAAGACCGGAAGCTTGAAGTTGCGGTGGCCATCGGGACCGACCCCGCGCTTACCTTTTCCGCCATCGTTCCCGCCCCGCCCGAAGTCGAAGAATTCATGATTGCGGGGTTTCTGCGTGGCAAGCCGGTCGAGATCGTGAAATGCGAAACAGTCGACCTGGAGGTGCCCGCTCAGGCCGAGATCATCCTCGAGGGTTACGTGGAATTGGGCGAGTTGCGCACCGAAGGCCCCTTTGGCGATCACACGGGGTTCTACACCATGACGGATGAGTACCCGGTCTTTCATCTCACCTGCATCACGCACCGCCGCGATCCGATCTACGCTGCGACGATTGTGGGCAAGCCGCCCATGGAAGACGCCTGGATGGGAAAGGCTGTCGAGCGCATCTTCCTGCCGGCCATGAAGATGACAATCCCCGAGATCGTCGACATCAATCTCCCAGTCGAGGGCGTCTTTCATAACCTGATGCTGGTCTCGATCAAGAAGAGTTATCCAGGCCAGGCGCGGAAAGTCATGAATGCGATCTGGTCTCTTGGCCAGGCAATGTTCACCAAGTGCATCGTGGTCGTGGACGAAGACTGTGACGTGCAGGATGTGGGCGAGGTTGTCTTGCGCGTCGCCAACAACATCGACCCAGAGCGCGATCTTCAGTTCACCCTCGGGCCGGTCGACTCGCTCGATCATGCTTCCCGGCTGCCCAACTATGGAAGCAAGGTGGGAATTGACGCCACGCGCAAATGGCGCGCCGAGGGCTTCGAGAGGCCCTGGCCGGCCATGATTGAGATGGATGCGGCGACAAAAGCCCGGGTGGATGCGATTTGGGCGAAATTGGGTCTCTAGCAGGGCAGGGCCTGTTTCGAGGCGCATTGGCGGAGGCGCCTCGAAGCCCTCAGACGGGGGGCGGAGCATCGACTACGGGGATGCCTGCCGGCGGCGTGAAATGAAAGGCCCCTGCGGGGATGCCGACATTCGTCTGCTCGTCGGTGAACGTGAACCGGGTGATCGCGCCCTCTCCCCCCTCGATCTCAATGCCGGTGATGACCCCGTCCACGGTGGCGGTGATGGCGATGCGGGGAACGCGTTTCTCCTGACCTTTGGGCTGGCCCGTCAACGTAAAGCTCCCGTTTGTGCCAGGAGACGCTGTGAGATGCGTCAGTTCCTTTTCGAGCTGGGTGTGGCCGAGAAGGAAGCGCAGGGGCGAGCGCAGGTCGTCGAGCTGCTTGGCGGGCAGACGCTGGACTTGCGGGTCGCCTTGTGCGTAGAACCAGGCATATTTGCCGTCGAGCAGGAAGAGCTTGGAGCGAGGGGCGGTATAGTCCCATCGCATGTGACCGGGCTTTTCGAGCAGCAGCGTGCCGCTCTCATGGCGGTGCATGCCCAGACCATCGTAGCTCTCGGAGAAGCCAGCCTTCAGCGAGTGAAGCTGGTTATAGTGATGATCGACACGTTGCGCCAGAACGTGCACGTCGAGGGTCGATTTTTGGGCGGGAACGGCAGTGACGGCGCAAAGGATCGCGGCAGCAAGCAGACGCAGACTGCCGCTCAGTTTCGGGAGCCCCAGCGTCATTGGCTCAGGTTCTGGGTGCAGTTCGTGCCGCCGGTCGGATCGTACTTGATGGCGCCGAACTGGTCACTGCAGAAGGTGCGATTTCCGGTTTGTCCAACGGTGAGTGGAGTTGCCGTGACGCTGTACCCGGTAATGCGGTCGGTGCCGTTGTTGTTGACCTTGGTGCAGTTGCCGATGGCGAAGCTGTAGCCGGACTTGATGCCGGTGGCAAGGTCGGTCTGCAGTACCTGGGCGTTGGTCGGCGAGGGCGCTCCCGACTTAGGATCCCCGCCCAACGCCGTGAGCGAGCAGGCGTAGCCGTTGGCCGGGTAGGTCGACTCGTACTGGCTCTGCGCCATGTTGATTGCCTTGATGGAGGCGATCGCCGAGGTCTCGTTGGCGTATCGCTTCATGTTTCCCATGGTGGGAATGGCAATGAGCATAAGGATGGCAATAATGGCCATCACGATCAGCAATTCCATCAAGGTGAAGCCATTGGGCTTATCCCGGCGGCGGTCGTCGCGGCGTCGGCGGCTGATATTCGGCGTGCTTGTCATCGGATCTGATGCCCTCATTGGGCGCGCCGCCCCAGCGGCCACCCGACCAAATCGTACAACGTATGGACGCGCGAGGGAAAGGTAACGTTCGGGGGATGGGGCCGAGGCGAATGCGAGTGCGCTGTATGCCGACGGTTCAAGAACTGACGTTGCAAAGGCAAATCCTACCGAGTACTGGTGCAGCATGCTGGAGGACCCGGCCTTCCCTGCTACCTCCGGACCTTGGATTTTGGTGTGTTACCCTTCGCTGTTCACATCATTGGAGGATGGGCCGTGCCTGAGCGCTGGTACTCTGCAAAATCGATTTTTCTTTTAGCTCTTCTCTGTGTTTGCCTTGACCCGCTGCTCCGGGCGCAGGTCGATTATCCGTTTCGGGATCCCAAGCTAGGCGATGATGCGCGGATAGCCGACCTTCTGGGACGGCTGACGTTGGCGGAGAAGGTGACGCTGATGTCGAATGCCCCGAAGTTCGAGCGGCTCAAGCTTCAGTTTTCCGGACAGGTGGAGGGGCTGCACGGACTGGCGCTGGGCGGTCCCGGCGGATGGGGGCCGCGGGGACGGCAGCCGTTGCCCACAACCACGTTCCCGCAGGAGAAGGGGCTCGGGAACACCTGGGATCCCGAGTTGATGACGAAGATCGGGGCGCTCGAGGGGCAGGAGGCGCGGTACTACTACCAGAATCCCGTGTTCAGTTTCGGGGGAGTGGTGGTGCGAGCGCCAAATGCCGACCTGAGTCGGGATCCCCGGTGGGGACGCACCGAGGAGTCGATGGGCGAGGACCCATACCTTGTTGGGACGATGGTGGTCGCCTTTGCGAAGGGGCTGCAGGGTCCCGACTCGAAGCACTGGCAGGCTGCATCGCTGATGAAGCACTTCCTGGCCAACGAGAACGAGGAGAAGCGGGATTCGAGTTCGTCAGATTTCGACGAGCGGCTGTTCCGGGAATACTACTCGGTTCCGTTCCGGATGGGATTTGAGGAGGGCGGCTCACGAGCGGTCATGGCTGCTTACAACTCATGGAACGGCACCCCCATGATGATCCACCCGGTTCTCAAGGACGTGATGATCAAAGAATGGGGCAATGATGGGCTCATCTGCACCGACGGCGGCGCACTGGGGCTGCTGATCAGTTCCCACAAGACCTTTCCGGACAAGGAAAAAGGCTCGGCGGCGGCGGTGAAGGCGGGGATCAACCACTTCCTCGACCGCTATCAGGACGACCTGACCAAGGCCCTGAAAGACGGTCTGGTGGCGGAGGCCGATATGGACGCGGCGCTCAAGAACCTGCTGCGCGTTTACCTGAAGCTGGGCGAGATGGATCCCCCCGGAGTCGATCCATACGCCAATATCGGTAAGTCCAGCGATGGAACGGCGCCTCCCTGGGACCAGGCTTCCAGCAGGGAACTGGTGCGCAAGGCGACTGACGAATCGATTGTGCTGCTCAAGAATGAGAAAAACACCCTCCCGTTGGACAGGAACAAACTGAAGACCATTGCGGTGATCGGTCCCTGGACGGACCAGGTGCTGCTCGACTGGTACTCGGGAACGCCTCCTTACGCCGTGAGCATTCTGCAGGGAATCAAGGAGTCGGCGGGCAAGGGAGTGAACGTGCTGTACAGCGACGGCTCAAATGTGGACGAAGCGAAGGATCTCGCAAGGAAGGCCGATCTCGCGTTGGTTGTCGTGGGCAATCATCCCACCTGCAACGCGGGGTGGAATCAATGCCCGGTGCCATCCAACGGCAAAGAGAGCGTGGACCGCAAAACGATTGTGCTGGAGCAGGAGGAGTTGGTGAAGGCGGTCTTTGCCGTGAATCCTCACACGATCGAGGTGCTGCGGTCGAGCTTCCCCTATGCAATCGTGTGGAGTCAGCAGAACCTGCCAGCCATCGTGCACATGACACTCAACAGTCAGGAGGAGGGGCATGGGCTGGCCGACGTGCTCTTTGGCGACTACTCTCCCGCAGGGCGTCTGGGGCAGACATGGCCGACTGGGGACGCTCAGCTGCTTCCGATGATGGACTACAACCTGCTGCACGGTCGCACGTACCTGTACTCGAAAGAGAAGCCGCTATACCCGTTCGGATTCGGTCTCAGCTACACGTCGTTCGCGTATGAAGGGCTCACGCTCAGCGCACCGAAGGCGAATGCAGATGCAACGGTACAGGTCAGTGTAAGAGTAAAGAACACTGGCAAGCGAGCGGGTGACGAGGTGGTGCAGCTTTATGTGCAGCATCTAGGCTCCAAGGTGGAGCGCCCACAGATCGAGCTAAAGGGTTTTCGCCGTATTCATCTGGAACCCGGCGGCATGCAGGCTGTCACCCTGGATTTGAAGCCGCGCGATCTGGCCTACTGGGACACGGCGGCACATGCATGGCGCGTGGAACCGGAGCCCGTCCGGATATTGGCTGGCGGGTCCAGCGATAACCTGCCGGTGCAGGCCACTCTTGAAGTGACGAGCAGTGGAGAGTACAAGCCGTAACGATCTTCGGCACCGACGCACTATCTCGGCGCGGGCCCCCTGACGGGTCTCGCGCCTTCGTTTTTCCGACCACTAGAACTGCGCGTGCAATGGAGCTCTTGCGCTTGGTGTGCCCGGATGCTACGATTCTGCTCTCTTCCCGGGTGTACGACGTGAGATGGGTTGAAACGCTCGCAGAAGCGCTGCGCCGATCTCATCCAGGCTTCTTCCTCTCACCCAGATCCCGTTCCCCTTACGCGGCACCAGCGTTACCCCATCCCGCCGGAGGTCTCCCGCCATGAGTTATCGGATTCTTACACCGCTTCTGCTTTCAATCGGGAGTTTGGTCTGCGCCCAAACTGCTCCACAGGCCTCCGTGAGCTCTTCTTCATTGCCCTCGCCCAAGGCGCAGGAGATGAAGGCGCTCTTGGCTTGCGCACAAATGGTGACAGACCAGTTTCGAATGCTCAAGATCCCCGAAGTGCGAGCCGGACGATTCGAGGGCAAGGTATCGCAGGCGGTTGCGCTTTGCCGTGGCGGCGAACAAGCGCTGCAGTTCCGGGGAACACCGTGGGTGGACTGGTCGAACTACTGGGGAACAGGCGATACCGCTTCGTTACCGAAAGGGTTTGTCTCGCAGAAGCTCCCCGCAACCCGCGGAGTTGCCGGAGCGCTTGAGGATCTGGAACTGCAGCGCGTGGCGCTCATCAAGTTCAACCTGTTTGATAACTCCGGCACGTATCCCTCGTTCGTGAATGGAAGCGGTGGGCTCGGCGGCCCGGTGATCAAGGTATGGCCAGAGATGCGTCTTCAACCGACGCAACCTCATTACAAGGACGTGGGTGGCGATGGGACGCAGGTCTGCAAAGATGAGTTGATCCGGTTCCGCACCGTGAGCGGCATCTGTAACGACGTGCTGAATCCGGCGATGGGGTCTGCCGGCATGCTCTTCGCGCGCAACGTTGAGTTCGAGACCTCGTTCCCGGACCTCGGACTCAACGAGCTGACCAGGAATCGCCACGGGGACCGCCTGTCGCTGTTGCAGCCTGACCCACAGGTGATCAGCCGCCGCTTGTTCACCCGCGCCCAGTCGTCTCCCGAGAAGTGCAATGCGGGGTATGGACTGCCCAGCGATTCGCGGGACGCCCTCTGTGATTACAAAAAGGCCCCGTTCTTCAACGTGCTGGCGGCGTATTGGATTCAATTCATGACCCACGACTGGTTCTCGCACATGGAAGAGGGGCATAACCAGGTTGAGTACATGAAGGTCGGATGTACCACAAAGATCGTGAACGGCGTTGCCCAGCCGTTAACGCCCGAGGAGGTTGCGCAACTTGGTTGCCGGCCCGACGATATGATCGACAAAGGCTTTGTGGCGGACGATTCCGCGCCGCCCACATTCGCGGCCGGCGGCCAACAGCGAATGGCCCGTGCGCCGAAGACCATGCGTAACACGAATACGGCGTGGTGGGACGCTTCGCAACTGTATGGGTTTGATGACACCTCACGTCAGCGTGTGAAGCGCGACCCCGCGGATCCCGCCAAACTACTGCTGATTGCAGGAGAGGGGCAGAAAGGGCCCGGCTTTCTGCCGGTGTTTGCGCCGGGCGATCCCATCAATCCGGAATGGACGGGCCAGGAGGCTGCGGCATTCCCTGACAACTGGACTGTGGGCCTGAGCTTTCTGCACAACCTGTTTGCGCGGGAACACAACTCGTTTGTCACGGAGTTTCGCCGCCGGGCGAAGCTGACGCCGAATGCGGATTGCGGATTGCGCGATCCCGCCAAACCGCAGCACGTAATCCGCTACCGTGATGTGACGGCGGACGAGTTGTTCGAGCTTGGACGGTTGGTCGTGGCGGCGGAGATCGCCAAGATCCACACTACGGAATGGACCCCCCAACTTCTCTATAACGAGCCGCTCTACCTGGGAATGAACGGTAACTGGAATGGGCTGCTTGGAGCGAATGGGGGGCTGCTCTCCAAGGCATTGAGCAACGTAGTGACACAGAACTTTGGCAAGTCGAAAGACGTGGACAAGGGCTCGTCGTGGTACTCCGTATTCGCGTCCGGACCCGGCATCTTCGGCCTGGGCAGCAAAGTGCATGGTTTCGACATCGCCGACCCTAAGTACACCAACGGCGGCGTGAATCATTTCGGGTCGCCGTTCAACTTCCCCGAGGAGTTTGTCTCGGTGTATCGGCTGCATCCACTCATGCCCGATCTCTTGGAGTATCGCGATCTAGCGGCCGACCCGAACAAGATTGCGAAACGCGTTCCCATCGTAGAAACATTCCAGGGCAAAGCGACCTCCTTTACGGAGTCGATGGGACTTGCCAACTGGGGTCTCACTCTAGGACGCCAGCGGCTCGGTCTGTTGACTCTCAATAACTCGCCGCAGTTTTTGCAGAATTTGAAGATGGGCCGCTTGGAGAGTAAGACCCAGCAGATTGACGTGGTAGCTTTGGACATCATCCGCGATCGCGAACATGGTGTTCCGCGTTTCAATGAGTTCCGCCGCCAATACGGACTGCGTCAGCTGGCCAGTTTCGATGATTTCATGGACCCCGCGGTTCAGCCCGGCTCGGGTGAATGGCAGGAGCAGCGCTCCGCGGTGGCCGCCCTGCGGGACGTCTACGGACAGCACAAGTGCGACGCATCGAAGATCATCACGGATGCCCAGGTCAACGACGATGGCACTCCCATCAACGACTGCCTCGGCCAACCGGATGGGTCAACGGTGGACAACGTCGAGGATGTGGATACAGCGGTCGGTTACCTGGCAGAGTATCGGCGCCCTCACGGGTTTGCGATCTCCGAGACGCAGTTCGTGGTGTTTATCTTGAACGCTTCTCGCCGGCTGTTCAGCGACCGCTTCTTTACGTCCTGTTTCCGGCCGGAGTTCTACAGCACCCTGGGTGTTGATTGGGTGAACCACAACGGTCCAGGGCCTGAAATGATGGAGAAAGGAACTCCTAACGGCCACAAGCAGCCAGTGTCACCAATGAAACGCATCCTGATGCGCAATATCCCTGAGCTGAAACCTGAACTCGCCAACGTGGTGAATGCGTTTGACCCCTGGGCTCGCGATCGAGGCGAGTACTACAGTGTCGCGTGGAAGCCGCGTCCGGGCGCGGAGTCCGACGACGCATTCCAGCAATAGCCTCGGTTCTCAAGTTCGCTCGTCAATGTCGAATGATCGCCGGGTCATCGAGCAGAGCCTGTGCGTGATCGGCCGCCGCAATCTCTTTGATTTCGGATTCATACCACTTCCCCAGGGTCGCGGCGTCAACGTGGCGAATCACCCGATTGGTGAAGGCATAGTAGCTCCAGCGCACTCCGTGACCTCCCGACGGTGCCGTGTTCATGAAGATGGCATCATCGGGCGCGTACGCTGAAATCATTGCGACGTAGCGTGCGGCTGTCGTGGTCCCGGTTTCCGTGGAGTTTGGGACATCCGAGGTATCAATGATTCCCAAGGCAAGCTGGTTGACCTTCAGCTTTTCGCAAAGAGAGCGCACCTCGTTCTCATGACGAAGATCGAGCTGTAGCGCCCAGATGCGAGAACTCTTTGCCAGTCGGCTGAGATAGGTAAAGAGGCGATCGTCGAACAGATAATCTGAGGCGAAGAACGGGTCAGCGGCAGTTTTCGGCTGTGTGTGGAAGTGGCCGAAGGCGCTGTCCCACGCAGTTTCGTTCTTTCGGACTTTGGCATCCCAGAAGGTCCACGAATCCGGATTCGCGAGTGTCTTCCGATCCTCTTCACTCAAACCCTTTAAGCGCGTCGGCCACGTCTCCCGGGAGGCGGTGAGGCGCAGGTTCAGGTAATCGGCTCGGTTCTTGCTGGCGGCCAGAAGAGCACGGTTGATCTGGGCGAATCGGATCGCGTAAGGGTCGTAGTCAATAACAAACAGGCCGCTCGCGCGCGAGAGCGCCGCTCCTATAAACGAACGCTCCGTACCAACGGATACGTAAACACCATGATTGCTCTTGGCGTAGATGGGCAGCGCAATGGCAGGATGCTGCTCGTTTGGCGGCAGATACATACCAGGGGTAGGTTGCCACTCATTGGGATCGTGCGCCTGCGTGTGCCCGCGCATGACCATCACGGCGATAGCAAGAGCCAGATAAACGATGTTCCCTAGTCGCATTCTGATTGATCCTTTCGCGACATCTCAGCTCGAATCCGTCTTCAAATCGGGCGTTCATTCCTACTTGGGTAAGAGCCCATAAACGTCAAGTTCGGTGCGCGTGCCCAGGTACACCTTGCCGTTTGCCACGGTGGGCACCGTGAATTTTATGCCGCGTCCGGGCTGATCGCGCTTATTGGCCGCCTGGGAACTGTTCCACAACTCGTGACTCAGGTTGGACGGATCATAGGCATGCAGGATACCGGGCCTGGCAGGATCGATGGCCCAAAGAATCGCGTTCTTCTCCCCAGCCGCGGAGAGAACTGGCGTGGTGCCTGGATAATCAAAATTTTCCTTGGACTGAGAGGTTGGTGCCGGTTCAAACTTGCCGGTCTCGGAAGAAAAGTGGAAGGCCCGTAGCGGGCCGACGTTCGCCCCCACGTAGACCGTGTCGTGCCAGAACAGGGGCGTGGAGTAGATCCCGTTCGAATCAACCATCAGGGTCTGGACGATTTGCGAATTGCTGGTTTGATTGAAGTGCCCCAGATGATCACGGTCGAGCACGTACAGCGTTCCGGACTTCGCCGATGCCAGAACGAGGTGAGGGAAGCGACCCTTGGGTTGATCGGGAACCAGCACGGCTCCGCCGCCGCCAAAGTCCAAATCTTGCGCGGCGAGATCTTTCTGATCGAACGGAGTAAACCAGTCAGACACAACGAGGCCGCTGCTGGTCCGGAGCTTCAGTAGCGAGTCGCTATAGTTGCGGCCGCCCGGCGAATTGGCATTAAAGTCGCCGTTTCCCGAAAGAACGTAGAGATTGCCGGCGGCATCGGCTGCGGCAGACATCCAGATACCCCCTCGTGCGCCATCGGGTGTGTCGTTGAAGACGCTGACCTGCTTGAGCGTGGAAGCGTTATAGCCGATCACCCAGCCGTGGTACGGATCCTTATCGAAGTAGCTACCCCAACAGACATACACGACTCCGTTGAGCAGGAGCAAGGCGGCGCGCTGTTTCTGCATCCTTGCCTCGAACATAACGGTGCCCGTAGGGTTGTGGTATGCGGTGCCTCTGACAGACGCAGCAATGACAACCGGCGAGCGGGGACGCTCGCGTCCGGTGGCGATGTCCAAAGCATGCAATCGCTGAATGATCGCTCCCGTGAATCGATTTTCGGTCACCGCAACGAGATAGAGCGTGTGAGAGAACTGATCGATGACAGGCGTGCCGGTAATCCCAGTGAAAGGACCAAGAGAGATGCTGTCGTAGTGAAGGTCGTCAAGGGGTGCGATCTTCTCGTCAGAGGGAATGAGATTCACGCGCGCGCTGGACCAGATCGGCCTGCAATCAGGCTGGTCGGCATCGAAGGCGTATACGCTGTCATTCTCAGTAGCGACGAATATCGCGTTGTGGCGCGCAGTACCAAGGTGTAGGTTTGCCACCCAAAGAGGCTGCGCAAACACCCAGCCATCAACGGCGCAAGAAAAGAGCTTCCCAAATTTCGCGGCCGTCACGTCTTCAGGAGTGAGTGCGTACTCCTGCGAGTTGATGCCGGAGTGTTCTCGATCGTTACGCCAGGTTGTCACTCCGCCAAGACCAGTTACTCCAACTGTGGTCGAGGCACTCCTGGCGCGATCCGCCCGGCTTGTGGCCGTAATGGTGTATGTTCCCGCGGTCTGCGCCGTAAATGTAGCGAATCCGGGTTTCACTTGCCGCAATGCTCCGCCGGAAGAAGTCCAGGTCACACCGGAGTTCGATGGGTCATTGATGGCAGCTGCGGTGAGTTCGAGAGACTGCCCGATCGTTACTCCGGCGCGGACAGGGGTTAGTGAGGCGGCGATTGTCGAATTCGTTCTCATGCCAGTCGCCGGCAGCGCGGGATCCGAGCGGTGCGAGACCGATCCACTCTGCGCGGAAGAACTTGCAGAATTCCATGCGGCGATCATGATGGCGAGGAGATAGAGGACTTTCCCTGGAGTCGCAGGCCGCATTCGAACGAGGTCTCCTATCCTGCTCGTGTTTCACCGCCATACAGCACTCTTTTGTTGCCTGGTTTCCTTCTGTTGGTACTGGCCCGCTACTTCGCTGTGAACTGCGCCATATCATAGACGCCGAGGTGCTTCTCGTACCCGGTCACGAGATCGAGGTACATGTCGAAACCGTCGGTGCCGAACGTCTTGCGCTCGATCTCATCGAACTTGTCCCCCAGCGCGGCAAACTCCTCTGGTGCGGTAATGATGTGCAACGCTGGATACAGGACAGTGTCCTCGCGCACGATGTGAGGGGAGTACATCCGAATGGAAGCCTGCAGATCGCGGGCCAGTCTCCGGCGGTCTTCCTGAGTCTTTAAGGAGCGGAGTGTGGCCAGAATCCGATCGGTCAACCGTCGTCCCGCCTTGTGCTGCTCCTCCAGAACGATCACCAGGTCCAGTAGCTTCTGGGCGTACAGCCGGAGCACGTCCTGCCGACGGTAGTATGCGTGAAAGAGCGGCAGGATGTAGTCGTCCTCCAGCTTCTGGTGATAGTCCTCAAAATACTTCCGGATAATCTGGACCACATTGTGTGCCGTTTCAAGAGGGAAGTCCTGCCGGGCGTCGATCCGGCGGATCATTTCGCCATACATCAGCAGCCCCCTCGTTACGATTCCGTGTTCTCGCATCAGCCTTTCATTGGTCGTGACGCTGTAATACTTGTCGTGCCCATCCGGTCCGCCGGGCTTCTGCCCAAGCAGAGTTGCCGGAAGTATCGCCGCCGCGGCCGCTTTGGCCGAACTCTGGAGGAATGAACGCCGCAGCAAAGGCGTCGGCGAGGGACAATGCGCCTGTTGCCGGCTCTCACGGGGGGCACGTAGCTTGAGGTTCATTCGATGCTTTCTGAACAGGGGATCTCGGGTGACCAGGGATGACGACCCGATTATAGACGCGCCTTTTCTCGGCGGGAACGCCTGTCGAGGAATTCCGCGAGCCTCAGCCGGATCCACGAGGTCTGCGCAGACGGGAGCTGGAGGCGCAACACAGGTTAGCCTCTGGAGATGATCTGGATTTTCTTTGAATGGTGCGCCCGGAAGGATTCGAACCTCCGGCCTACTGATTCGTAGTCAGTCGCTCTATCCAGCTGAGCTACGGGCGCATGAAGCATTCCAGGTTGTCGCGCCTGGTTGGTTCGGGTGAACCTGAATCAGAGTATCAATAATCGCCTGCGGGCGCAAACCGCGCCCGACGCACACCCGTCCAAAGACTCAGGCTGCAGGCGCCGCCGGAGCCGGTGTCGGCGGAGGGGGGATAAGGGAGAGTTCCTCAACGATATCGAGACCGGAGCGGCGGAGCAGGTTAGCCACTACGGCGCCAGTGAGTCGCGTCGCATCGTACTCGACAAGCACCGTTTGTTTCTCCCGATCGAAGTTGATACGGCGGATGCCATACACCTCGCGCGCTCCGGAAAGCGCCAGCAGAACGGCCTCAGAGGGCTGCGTGGCATAGCGGAACTTGATGTCCAGAGTGGTCATGATCGGATGATAACAAGCCCCCGCCAGCCTGCGACTACAGGCCCTGAGCAGGCCCGGGCGCAAGGCTCCGGAGATAGGTGCGTATTTCGGGATTGAACCAGTCGGGATCCCCCACGATCTTGCGCCGGATGACGCCATCTTTGTCGATGATGTAGGTCTCCGGCCACGCCTCAGTGTGGTAGAGCTTGGCTGCCGTCTGGTCGGGATCGCGGACCGTCGTAACATCCACGTGATACCGCGACAGGAACGAGCGGTACGAATCGGCGTCGGTATCGATACTCACGCCCAGAATGGCAATGTCAGGACGGTCGTGGTGCAATGCCTCCAGGCCGGGCGTCTCTTGAATGCAGGGTCCGCACTGGCTCCACCAGAAGTTGAGCAGCACCGTTTTGCCCCGGTAACTGGCCAGGTGAACGGTGTTTGTTCCGTCACTCACGGTGAAGTCCGGGGCGGCTTTGCCAACCTGGACGGGGTGGTCACCCCGATTACATCCTGAGAGCAGCATCAGGCAGGCCAGGGAGGCGATCCCGGAGATGAAACCTAAGCGGTGCACATACCTATAATACGGAGCGGATGCTCAGGATGCCAGAGGGCAAAACAGGATGGCGCACGACCCAAACGATAGCCAGGACAATCCCAAACCGCACGAGTGGAAGCCGGTTCTCGGGCTCTCCGACGAGCCGCGAGACACCCCCCAGTGGCATGCCCGCGCAGGCTCCGTGTATGACCAGCCGGAGCCGGATCATCTCCTTGAACTCACGGTGATTGTGCCGGCCCGCAACGAGGAGGATTGCCTTCCCTCCTGCCTGGAATCCCTGGCGATGCAGTCGGAGGAGAACTTCCAACTCGGGCGGGATTGGGAGATCGTGGTGGTCGACGACGGTTCCGCCGATCGAACGGCCGAGATCGCCCGGAGTTTTCCGGGAATAACCCTCGTGAGCGCCGAAAAGCTGCAACCCGGTTGGACTGGAAAAGCGAACGCGGTATGGACGGCCGCGCGCCGGGCGCGTGGCCGATGGCTCCTCTTTACCGATGCGGATACCATCCACGAACCCGGCGACCTGCGCCGCGGCATCCACGAAGCGACGCGCCATAAGGCGGGCATGCTGAGCTACTCGCCACGGCAAATCGTGCAGGGATTCGCGCAGCGGTCGCTGATGCCGCTGGTCTTTTGCGAATTGGCGCTCGCCTATCCCCCGGCCAAGGTATCCGACCACAACCAGCGCGTGGCTGCAGCCAACGGTCAATTCCTTCTCGTCGAGCGAGAAGCGTACCGCCGTCTGGGCGGTCACGCTTCGGTGAAGGATCGCGTGTTGGAGGATGTAGAACTGGCTCTGCTCGCCAAGAAGCGCAAAATCGGCCTGCGCTTTCGTTATGCGGATGATGCCGTTGCCACCCGCATGTATCGCACCACAGGAGCAATGATCGAGGGCTGGACGAAGAACCTTGCTCTCTTGTTTGACAACGCCCTGGCGCTCGCCGTGTGGCGCGCTCTCGATTTTGTCCTGCTATTTCTGCTGCCGGTGCTGGCGGTCGAATTATGGAATGCCCGATTCAGCGCGCACGGATTGGAGTGGCTGGGCGGCGGCTGGATCCTGGCGCTGCTATGGGTGCGCACGCTCTTCCGTTTTTACAGCCGCGTGGCGAAATCCAACTTCCCCTTGCGCGACTGTATCCTCGCTCCCCTGGGGTTGCCGCTGTTCGTGTTTCTCCTGTATCGCAGCTGGTTCCAGCACCGCATTTTGAAGCGCGTCAGCTGGAAGGGCCGCACCTACGCGCAGTAGGACTGCGTTTCGATACGGCCCCGGGAAAAGTGCAGACTGTCCCTTGATTACCAGCGATAGACGATCAGGTTGTCGAGGTAGATGTTGGAGGAGCCGCTGCCGCTCGTGGCGCCGTCGATCTGGAGGTTGGTGATCAGGGTCGGACCCCAGCCAAGAGCGAAGGCCGAGAAGACCTTGGCGCCAATGTACTGCTGCTTGCCGTCCAGGATCACGTAGTTATAGAGGACGTTCCCCCAGGTGTCGCGGGAATACTGGATCTGCACGTGGTGCCACTGGTTCACGCTCCAGTTCTTCACGTTGCAGGGCTGGGAGGAGTGAATCCACTGGTCCTTGGGAGCGGCAATCGAGCCCGTATTGGCGGTGTAGTCCCAGGTCCCCGACCATCCGTCGCACTGGAAGCCATAGATGACGGTTTGACCGTTGGGCATCGTCTGGTTCATGTCCATCTCGATCGAAGCAATCCCTGCGCTCGAGCCCGAGATATAGAGCCATCCGTCGTACAGAAAGTTCTGCGCCGCCGTGTCGCTGCCGAAGTGAAGCGCAAAGCGCTCGCCTCCGTAATAGGAGTAGTCGGTAAGGAACCCCCGGGCCGTTCCCGAGCGCGAAGGAGAACCGGTCAGGCTGGTGCCGCCGTACGAACTGCCCGGCGTGCCCGCATCGTGCACTGCCGTCCAGTTCGACGCCGCCTGCAGGTTGCCGTTCGAGAGGGCGTTCGATGGCACCGCCGCCGATGTTGCCCCAACCGTGATCGCCACATCCGTCATGCAGGCCGAACCCTGGTTCCCCCACGACTTGACGTGCAGAACATGCCCGCCCGCGGCCTCGGTCACCGGCCCATCCATCTGCGTCCCCGAATAGATTTGCGTGGCGCCGTTATCAAAGGAAAAGCCCATCGCGGTGACTGGTTGATTGGAGCAGTACGGAGAAACCGCGTACAACGTGAATGGGGAGCCTACGCTGGCTCCATTGGCGGGGCTGTACACGGTGACTTGGGCGATGGCGGGCACCAGAGCCCCGAACAGCAGAAAAGCAGCGAGAGCAGAGACCTTCAGGATTTTCATGCAGATACCTTCGGAGAAATGAATTTTGAGCGGTTCCGATATTCGTTCTGTCTCGTCTTGGCGGATCCTCGTCACCCTCGAATCGCCTTGCTTCGAGGCTCCGGTCATCTCATGCAACCCGTTCCAGCCGGGCGGCATCTCAGTTCGTAGAGGACTTGCGTTTGACGTTTGCTCGTGTCATTTCTGGACACGAGAGGTTGCGTCCCTGTGGCACCAGGTATTTCGCGCACAGGTTCTCCGTTTCCGGTAAGTGTCCGGAGGAGGGCCACAGTTATGTTTCTGGGGCTGTTCCGAGCGGCGTTTCGCTTGCGAGCCGGCTCAGCAACCTCTGTATTCAGCTCGATTCCGGCGCACGCGGAGAGCGTGTCTTGCAGCCAGAGCGAGATACGGCAAAAACTCTAGGGCCCAGCGGGATGTGAGACGGACCAACCTTACAACGTGCTTCCGCTCAACTACGTTCCCCGTTGCCTTCCAGATTCTGCACACCAGGCAACTTGTTCAGTAACAGGGCAATCCTTACATGCGATTCCGGGCTTGGGCAACTGTCGATTGAAAGAAATTCGCAAAAAACTTCCACGAGACAGGCAGCCCGGTAATTCCTACGCGCATCGGGAAATTTCTCTCCAGTCGATTGTAAAAATTACCCGGATTTCCGCCCAATTTGCCGCGTTCAGCTTCTCTCCCATTCCGCATTCCGGCACTGGAAAACCGAATTACTCCCGCTCAACGGGACAAAGTAAGGATCGCGCAAGCCGGCCATCTCCGCACCTCAAGATCCGCGATTCTAAACGCGACCGCGCCCTCGCGCCCGATTGCGTCATACCATTTGCGCTGACGGCCGTTATCCTTTACCTGTCCTAAACGCCGGAATTAGTCGGGAACTGGAAGTTGTTCTCCGCTGCGCATGGTTGAACCTGCGCTATGGTTCCAGGCATCTCTTAGGGACAGAGGCGATTCATGATCTTGCTTACGAGGCGGGCCACGTTCTCCGCCTCGCACTACTACTGGAATGACGGCTGGTCCGAGGAAAAGAACCAGCGCGTGTTTGGACGCTGTGCGAACCGCAACGGCCACGGACACAACTACACGCTGGAAGTCACCGTCGCCGGAGAACCAGACCCGGTCACGGGCTTTGTCATTGACCTGAAGTGGTTGAAAGACGTGATCGAGGAGAAGATCATGTCCGCCTGGGATCATCGTCACTTCAACCTTGAGGTTCCAGAGTTCGCCGCCACCATCCCCACTTCAGAGAACATCGCTATCGCCGCCTGGCGTCGTCTCGAACCTGCCCTCGCCGCCGGTGCTCGCCTTGCAGCAGTGCGCGTCTATGAGACACCAGAGATCTTCGCCGAGTATCGGGGGGAATCGTGAAGGCATACTTTGGACGCCGTTACATATTCAGCGCCAGCCACCGTCTGCATGCCGATTCGCTCTCACCCGCTCAGAATCGCGCCGCCTATGGAAAATGCAACAACCCGCATGGTCACGGTCACAACTATGTCGTGGAGGTCCTGGTCCGCGGTGAAGTAGCAACGGAAACGGGAATGGTGGTGAATCTGGTCGATCTCGATCGCGTAGTACGCAAACAAGTGCTCGACCGCTTCGACCACACCAACCTCAACCACGATCCCCTCTTTACCGCGGTGGTTCCCACCACTGAGAATCTCTGCAGATCCGTGTACCGGCTGCTGAAGGACCATCTGCACCCCGCCGAACTGGAGTACGTTCGCGTGGAGGAGACCGAAAACAATTTCTTCCAGTGCTTTGACGATCATCCCGCCGGTGCCAACGCCGAGGGACAACGCGTATCGTAAGGAAAGGACTGCTGTATGGCGCAGACCGTGGTGATGAACAAGAAGGGACGCAACCAGCTCATCGAAACGCCGAGCCTGAAGGACTGCAGCACCCAGGATCTCTATCGCGAGATACTCAGCCGTATCGGCGAAGACCCGAATCGTGACGGCCTCATTGCCACCCCCGCACGAGTGGAGAAGGCACTTGCCTATCTCACCAAAGGCTATGAACAGAATCCCAGCGAGATCCTCCGAGGCGCGCTGTTCGACGTCGACTACGACGAGATGGTCATCGTAAAAGACGTTGAGATGTTTTCCCTCTGCGAACACCACATGCTTCCGTTCTTCGGCAAGGTGCACGTGGCCTACATCCCCAAGGGCAAAGTGATCGGCCTCAGTAAAATCGCTCGCCTCGTCGAGGTGTTCGCCCGCCGGCTGCAGGTGCAGGAGCGCATGACCCGCCAGATTGCGGATGCCATTCAGGAGGCGATCCAGCCGCAGGGCGTGGGCGTGGTGATTGAGGCACGGCACCTCTGTATGATGATGCGCGGCATCGAGAAACAGAATTCGTCCACCGTCACCTCCGCAATGGAAGGAGTCTTCCAGAAAAAGGAAACACGGGCCGAATTTCTCTCTCTCGTTCGCCAGCCGGGAAACCTGTGAACCCCGCGCCGGACTGCTAGATTATTGGAGTGAACGGGCTCCTGGTTGTGGATAAGCCGGCCGGCATGACGAGCCACGACGTCGTGAGCCAGCTGAGAAAGATCACCGGCGAACGATCGATCGGACATCTCGGGACCCTTGACCCCATGGCCACAGGCGTACTGCCCCTCTTGCTCGGGAAGTTCACCCGGCTCGCCCAGTTCTTCTCCGCAGCGCAAAAGTCCTATACCGGAACCATCCGCTTTGGCTTCGCGACCGATACCTTCGACGCCGAAGGAGAAGCGGTGGGGAGTCGCGTCGAGCCCCAACTGACGCT
This sequence comes from Acidobacteria bacterium AB60, assembly GCA_008682415.1. GTDB lineage: Bacteria > Acidobacteriota > Terriglobia > Terriglobales > Acidobacteriaceae > Telmatobacter. The sequence goes on from VANK01000007.1 coordinate 39,970, forward strand.
CGAACAGGTCCGTGCCGCAGCCGTCCGCTTCCGCGGCCCTATCCAGCAAATGCCGCCGCCGTTCTCCGCCAAGAAGATCGCCGGCACCCCGGCGTACAAGCTTGCGCGGGCCGGCAAGCCGGTGGAACTCAAGCCGGCTCCCATTGACGTCGAAGCCTTCGAGATCATCGCCCTTGATCGCCTGGAGGCGACGTTCGCGATGCGCATCAGCGCGGGCGGATACGTGCGGTCAGTTGCCCACGAACTGGGACAATGCCTCGGGTGCGGCGCGCATCTCAGCAGCCTGCGCCGCACCCAGGCGGGCGTCTTCACGCTCGCCGACGCGCATAGCCTCGATGAATTGCGATCCCACGCTGGGGACGTGCAGGCCCTCGAGCTTCTCTGTTTTCACCCTCGTGCCCTGCTGCCGGAGATGCCTGCCGTCACCGCCGACGTCCAGACTATCGGCCGGATACGCAATGGCGCCCAGGTCAATCTTCCCGAATTCTCGGCGGCCCCGGTCGTCAAGATCTTTGCAGGTCAGCGCGATCTGTTCGCAATCGCAACCCGCGTGGCGGGAACCCTGTTCCAGCCCACGGTTGTGCTGGGCTAAGGCTTAGTGGACGCCCACGCGCATCGAGCCGGTAGCCTCCACACCCGCTGTTGGGCTATTCCGCGTTCTTCCGCAGCAGCGGCTTCAGCACGGGCAGCAGCGTTCCCGCGATAATCTCCGCTCCCTTGGCCGTCGGATGAATTCCGTCCGGCTGAATCGTTCCCGGCACATGCACCAGGTCCTTGTAGATCATGGGTACAAAGGCAGTGTGATGTTTCTCCGCGAGATCGCGAAAGTTCGTCTCGAATGCCTGAATATAATCGGGGCCGTAGTTGGGCGGCAGTGTGATGCCCGCCAGCAGCACCTTGATATGCGCCTCGCCGAGCCGGGTGAGCACGGTATCCAGGTTGCGACGCGTCTGGTCGGGAGGCAGTCCGCGCAGGCCGTCGTTGCCGCCAAACTCCACAATCACAACCTGCGGGTGGAGACGCAAAACCGATCCCACGCTCGCCACTGCGTCTTTGCTGGTCGCGCCGCTCGTGCCCTGATTCACAACCCTGTAGTTGTAGCCGGCAGCTTCCAGCTTATGTTGCAGGGCATCAGGATACGCTTTTCCGGGCTGCACACCGTAGCCCGCAGTGATGCTGTCTCCAAAGCAGACCAGAACCGGCTGTTCCGCGCCGAACAGCGGTTGCACGATCGCCAGAAGCAAAATTGAAACGAGAACCCTGCGGAGAACGTCCACATCTTTAGTGTAGAGGCAAAATTTGATGATCCGGGATCAGCACGTCTATCAGGAATTTGCCGGAACCGGGAGCAGGGAAGAGACGTATCTACGGGAGGGGCGTCGTGTGCCCGGTTCTCGCGGAGCTTCTCTTCGTTCCCTCCCGACCGTCCCGTGTTTCTTTGGAGACCACCATTGATCGAAGTTCGAGACGCACAAAAATGGATTCAGAACGGCGCGCGTCGCGTCGAAATCCTGAAGGGCATTTCGCTTACGATCCCTGCCGGCCAGTTTGTCGCGATTGTGGGAGCAAGCGGGAGCGGCAAAAGCACCCTGCTGGGCTTGCTCGCCGGTCTCGATTCGCCAAGCTCCGGCGAGATCTGGCTCGATGGAGTGCCCATCCATAATCTTGCGGAGGCGCAGCTCGCGGCCGTCCGGGGACGCAAGATTGGATTCGTCTTCCAGTCCTATCAGCTCATTCCTACGCTCACCGCGCTCGAAAACGTCCTGCTTCCCTATGAGCTGAATGCGGACGGCTCCGGGCTGGCAAAGGCGCGCGAACTGCTCACGTCTGTTGGCCTTGCCGAGCGCATGGAACACTACCCCATCCAGCTCTCCGGTGGAGAACAGCAGCGCGTCGCTATCGCCCGCGCATTCGTCGTCGAGCCGCCCATCATCATGGCCGACGAGCCAACCGGCAACCTCGACTCCAGCAACGGCCGCATGATCCTCGATCTGCTGCTCGAACACAACAAGCGCGCCGGCACGACCCTCGTTCTCGTGACGCACGACCCAGAAGTGGCCAGCACCGCGGACCGCAAGATCGTCCTTCGCGATGGCCGCATCGTGGAAGACACCCTGCCCTTCGAACAAGAAGCCGCCGTGCAGCAGGCCCACCATGGCTGACTCCGTCTTCAGCCGCCGTTCGCTCCGCTGGAATCGCGCCGCTGCGATTGCCTGGCGCGACCTGAAATCCGCTCCGGGCAAATTCGGCTTCGTCGTGCTCTCCGTGGCCATCGGCGTCGCCGCTCTCGTGGGAGTACGCGGTTTCAGCGAGGCATTCCGGCACACCCTGGGCTCCGAGGCGCGCTCCCTGATGGCCGGCGATCTCAGCGCCCGCATCTTCCACCAGCCCACGGCGGCTGAGCTGGCAAAGATCGCCGCCATTGAAAAAAACATCCCAGGCACCCAATCCACCTGGGCGGTCGAGACCATCTCCATGGCCTCCCTGCCGCCGGATCCCGTGCCCATCCTGGTTGCGCTTAAGGCGATCGATCCCTCGCAGTACCCCTACTACGGCAAAGCGCAGCTGGATCCGGACATCCCGCTTGCTCAGGCGCTGGCCGGCAATAACGTCGTAGTCGCCGAAGAGTTTTTGATCCGTCTCAACGGGCATGTCGGTCAGGACCTTCGTTTCGGCGGCCGGCTCTTCCACATCTCCGCCGTCCTGAAGCAGGAGCCCGACCGCATCAGCGCCGGCGCGGGAATGGGGCCGCGTGTCCTCGTCTCGCGCGCTGAGCTCGACTCGACCGGCATCATGGCCCCTGGCAGCCGCGCCAGCCAGCGGCTGCTCATGAAGCTCCCGGCTAAGCTTCCGCCCAACGTCACGCCGCAATCCATACGCAAGGAACTTGAAACCGCTTTGCCCGACGCGCAGGTCATGGACTACCGCGAAGGGAACCCCGCCATCACCGATGGTCTCGACCACGCCACCGCAATCCTGAGCCTCATCTGCCTCGTTGCCATGGTGCTCGGCGCCATCGGCGTTGCCATGGCCATGCACGCTCACCTTGAGCAGCGCATGGATATCCTGGCAATCCTCAAAGCCATCGGCGCCGGCTCTTCCGATTTGCTCCGCATCTTTCTCCTGCAGACTCTTGGGCTTGGACTGGCTGGCGCTCTCCTCGGCATCGGAGCCGGCCTCGCTGTGATGGAAGCCCTCCCGGCCGTCTTCGGCAAACTGCTGCCGGTGCACACGGTGCTGGCGGTGCCGTGGCGCTCCATGGCGGCCGGCCTCGGCACCGGTCTGCTCACCACGCTGCTCTTCTGCCTGCCCCCCTTGCTTGATGTCCGCACCATCCGCCCCGTGCTCGTCCTGCGGCGCATGGTCGAGTCCGGCCCCGAGGGCCTCAAGGGATTCTTTGCCCGCCTCTGGGAGCGCCGCCTGCAGATCGCCCTCTCCCTCGTGGTCCTGGCCGCACTCGGTGGAATCGCCTGGGCCCTCTCTGACTCCGCCACGGTCGGCAAGTGGTTTGCCGCGGGTCTCGCCGCCGCTTTGCTGGTCCTTCTTGCGCTTGCCGCCGGTGCCCTGCGATTGCTGCGCTTTTTACTCAACCGTGTCCGGCTGCGCCTGCCATCCTCACTGCGCCATGGCCTCGCCAATCTCTACCGTCCCGGCAATCAATCCGCCGCGGTTCTCGCCGCCCTCGGCACCGGCGTCATGCTCATCCTTGCCGTCTACCTCATGCAGGCTGCACTGCTGCGCGAGATTCGCGAGACCGCCTCTCCCAAGCTCCCCAACATCTTCCTCATCGATATCACCACCGATGAAGCCCAGGGCGTACGCGACTTCTTTGCCCATCAGTCCTCCGTCACCGAACCTCTCGAACTGATGCCCTCCATCCGCGGCAAGTTCGTCACGCTCAATGGCAAGACGCTCGACCAGCTGAAAGACGAGCACTTGCCCCGCCGCATGCTGGAAGACGTCGGCCTCACCTACTCCGACACGCCGCCGGCCGGCGACAAAATCCTGCAAGGCAAGTGGTGGACGGATCCCAACGCGCAGCAGATCGCCATCGGCCAGGGCTTCGCGCAGCGCCTCCATCTCGGCATCGGATCCACCGTTGAGATCGAAACCGACGTTCAGGGTCTGCACAAGCTCACCATCACCGCCGTCTTTCGCGCCGACGAGCAACACCTGGGCGGCCGCATCCCCTTCGTCATGCCCTCCGGCCAGCTCAAGAACGAGGTCGCCACCTGGTACGGCGGCGCGCACATCGATCCCAAACAGATCGGCTCCCTCGAACGCGCGCTCTTTGCCGCCTATCCCACCATCACCGTCATCAACATCGCAGACGTGCTGCTCCGCATCGAGACCGTCGTCGACCAGATCACCTTTGTCATTCGCTTCCTCGCGGGCTTCTCCATCTTCGCCGGGCTCACCATCCTTGCCTCGTCCATCGCCAGCACGCGCTTCCGCCGCATGCGCGAGTCGGTCGTCCTTAAGACTCTCGGCGCTACCCGTATGCGCATCGTCCGAACCTTCAGCGTCGAGTTCAGCGTTCTCGGCGTGCTCGCGGCGGCGGTTGGCGTGGTATTCGCCAATCTCCTCGCCCGGGTCTTGTTGAAGCGCATGCAGGTCGGATACCACGTGGAGTGGCTCGCCGCCCTCGTCGCCCTTGTGGGAACGGCTCTGTTAGCCACCGCAACCGGCTGGATCGCGAGCTACCGCATCCTCGGATTACGCCCGCTGGAAGTGCTGCGCGAAGAGTAGCGTGTTCTCAGGGCCGGCTTCGTACGAAGAAGAAACCGCTCGCCGCGGCTCCCCAGATCCCCGCCGGGGCCAGCAGGAACGGCGCTGCCGCGTGATGTCCCCCTGGATGCAGGCTGTTCATCAAGTAGATCAGAAACACAACCGAGCTCAATGCGATCAGGCAGGCCCGCAACCCCGTGGGCTCACCCATGGCCCGCTCCCATCTCGGCAAAATCGCCAGTAGGGCTACGAACGGCGCAAGCACCCAGATCCCAAATAACACGATCAGCACAGTCGAGTGGTTATTGCGTCCGGCATAAAGCGTGCACGCCAGAGATCCCAATGCCAGCAGAACAATGAGAGCGCGTGTCGCAATCCGCATGAGCGCCTCCCTGCGGATCAGAGCTTGGCTGCCAGGGTATCGTCCTTCCACAACGCGACACCGCCCAGCAGTCCAGTCTCATTGGGCACAATCGTCACATTCTCCGGCAGCTTGAACTCGATCTTTTTCGTGTTGCCGCCGCCCAGGTAGAGATGATCCCAGTTGAAGGTGTTCGCCGTCTGCGCAATCGCCTCCTGCAGATGTTTGTTCCAACGCTTCTTGCCATACTTGTCCAACCCGCGCCGGCCAATGTAATCCTCGTACGTGTACTTCTTCCAGGGATGGTGTCCCAACTCCAGCCCGGGGCAGAGCCGTCCCCAGGTGAAGAGCGAGTTGCCCATGCCCGTTCCCAGCGTGATGATCATCTCCACGCCCTCGCCTTTGATGGCGCCAAAGCCCTGAACGGCGCTATCGTTGGCCACACGGGCTGGGTTCTTCCAGCGCTTCTCCAACTCCGCCTGCAGCGGGAATTTGGCCCACGTCGGGTGCAGGTTGAACGCGTTGTACGTGGTGCCGCGCTTGACCACTCCGGGAAACCCGACCGAGACACGGTCAAATCCGGGCAGCGCGGCAGCTAACTTGTCCAGCTCCGTCAGAACCGCAGTGCTGGTAGGAATCGCCGGCGTGGCAATGCGCTCGCGCTCGCTGATCGCCTCGCCAGAGGCGTTCAGGAGCATGGCCTTCAGGCCCGATCCCCCGATATCAATCGCCAGTGTGACAGGGCGTTTTGCGGATGCAGCGATTGGCGTCTTTTTAACGGAATCAGGGCTGGCAGCGGCTTTGGGTGTCATCAGCCATGAATTGTACTGTGCCGCGCCCGGCAGCGGCCAAATCTCCCCCGCCTCGTCCGGTACCCTAAACTGATCTTTGTCTCTCATGCCGTCCTATTGTGAAGTCGCGCTGCCTCTGCCGCTCGATCAGACCTTCACCTATGAGGTTCGCGAAGGCCAGCGCCCCACGCGCGGCGCCCGCGTAATCGTGCCGTTTCGCCGTGAAAAACTCATCGGCATCGTGGTCAAGGTGGATAGTTCCAGGCCCGCTGATTTCGAGGTCCGCGCCCTCGAAGCTGTCCTCGATGAGGACAGGGAAGACCCACTGCTCAGCGAAAGCCTGCTCAGCCTCGGAGAGTGGATGGCGCAATACTACTTGGCCCCACTCGGCGAGGTTCTCCGCGGCATGCTCCCGCTCATGGCCGAGGTCCGCCGCACCGTCTCCTATCGGATCACCGATCTCGGCCGCGACGTACTGGCCGCCAGCCTTGATGGGGATGGCTTCCTGACGCCCTCCGGGAGCAGCCCTCAGACAGGCAGCCGCGCCGGTCAGAATTCCCCGCAAGAGCCCGAGGTGCAGCGTTTGGTTCTCGATCGGCTGGCAAGCGGCGAAGCCGTCCGCGTGTCCACGCTGCGCAGCGCCACGGGCGCCAGTCTTGCGTTGCTCGCCACCATGCTCCGTAAGAAATGGATCTCCCGCGAGAAGTCCGCCGCCGAACGCGATGCCCGTCGCATCGAACGTTTCGCCGTGCTCCTTCCGGAGGTCCGCCTGCCCTCGCTCACGCCCAACCAGCAGGCCATCCTGGCGGAGCTGGCCGCCTGCGGTGGTGAGATGCGCGTCGCCGATCTGCGTGGCAAGCAACTCAGCTCCGCCACCCTCCTCACTCTGGTGCGCCGCGGAATCGTTCGCATCGACGAGCGTGCCGCCGCGTTCCGCCTGGGAGGCATTGAGGGCGCCACGCCCCCCGTCCGGCTCAACGAGCCGCAGACCGATGCGCTCGCATCCATCGCATCCGCCCTGGGCAGCTTCCATGCCTTCCTGCTTCACGGCGTGACCGGGTCTGGCAAGACGGCCGTCTATCTGGCCGCCATGAAGTGCGCGCTTGAGCGGAACCTCGCCGCCATCCTGCTCGTTCCGGAGATCGGCCTGACCCCCCAGTCGGTCGGGCTCCTCGATGCGGCCTTTGGCTCGCGTGTCGCCCTGCTGCACTCCGCCCTCACTCCCGAGGAACGTAGCGAGCAATGGCGCCGCATTCGCCGCGGCGACGCCCCCATCGTGGTCGGCACGCGTTCCGCCATCTTTGCCCCTGTCCCCAATCTCGGCATCATCCTGGTAGACGAAGAACATGACCAGAGCTACAAGCAGGAGGAGACCCCCCGCTACAACGCCCGCGACGTGGCAGTAATGCGAGCCAAATACGCCAATGCCGTCGTGGTACTCGGTTCCGCCACGCCCTCCCTCGAGTCCTGGCAGAACTCCGTTCAGCAAAAGTACACCCGCATCGAGATGAAAGAGCGAGTCAAGCAGCGCGCCCTCCCTCAAGTCGAGCTCATCGACATGCGCCGCGAATTCCAGGAGACTGGCCGCGAGCACCTCTTCTCCCGGCGCCTCATTGAGGAAACCCAGCAGGCCATCAACCGCGGCGAACAGGCCATCATCCTCCTCAACCGCCGAGGCTATTCCTTCGCCGTCATGTGCCGAGCCTGCGGCGCCAAGCTCGAATGTCAGAACTGCGCCATCGCCCTCACCCATCACAAGGCCAGTGAAGACGGAATGGCCCGCGAAGGCCAACGGCTCGAATGCCACTACTGCGGCTTCCGGCGCACCGTCCCGGCACGATGCCCGGAATGTGACTCCGAACATCTCTACTTTCTCGGCGCGGGCTCGCAGCAAGGGGAAGAACGCCTGGCCGAGATCTTCCCCTCCGCTCGCATCGGTCGCATGGACCGCGACACGGTGCGGGGCCGCCACGATCTCGAGCGCCTTCTGGCGCGACTCCACTCCGGCGAGATCAACCTCCTCGTCGGCACCCAGATGATCGCCAAGGGGCACGATATTCACGGCGTGACGCTGGTGGGAGTGGTAGGCTGCGACCACGCCCTCTCCATGCCCGACTTCCGCGCCGCCGAGCGCGTCTTTCAGCTTATGACTCAAGTATCAGGACGCGCCGGCCGGGGCGAGCTCCCAGGTCGCGTCGTGGTGCAGACCTACCACCCGGACCACTACGCCGTCCTCGCCGCAGCCAAACATGACTACGCCAGCTTCGTGGAGCGGGAACTCAAATACCGCCGCTGGATGCACTACCCGCCCTTCGGCGTCCTCGCCAACGTCCTAGTTCAGGCGCCAAAGCTCGAGCAGGCCGCGGCATGGTCGGAGACGCTGGGAAAATGGTTCCAGAAGAACTCCCCGCAGGGCATGCGTGTCCTTGGCCCCTGCACGGCGCCGGTGGCGCGCATCAAGGGCATCTATCGCTTCCACCTCATCTTGAAGGCTTCCTCGCGCAAGCTCCTGAACGCAGCGCTGCGCGAGATGCTGTTGCATGCCGATCAGGCAGGCGTACCGCGGCGCAATGTCATCGTCGACATCGATGCCCAGCGCCTCATGTAGACGGCTGCAGGGTACACGCGGTTCACGCGCCGCCGAGCCGAGAGTGGCTCAGCCCCGGGCTACTCGGATGCGGGCGCCGCCTCGCTCTTTCCATCCAGCGCGTGCAGTTCCTTGCCGGGCTTGAACCGCACAGCCTTGCCGGGCGTGATGCTCACTTCGGTCCCCGTCCTCGGATTTCGCCCGATTCCGGTCTTGCGGGCGCGCACGCTGAACACGCCAAATCCGCGCAATTCAATGCGTTCCCCCGCCGCCAGGGCCTGCTTTAGCCCCTCAAATACCGTGTCCACGGCCGCCTCAGCCTTCGTCCGCGGCAAGCCAGTACGCTCAATCACGTGATGAACGATGTCCTGCTTGATCAATGGGGAACCTCTCTGCTGCGTTTTGAACTGCCTCTGCACCTGGCCCAGCTTCAGCCGACAGGGTACTCGCATCACCCCCCGGGCGACGCGCCTTCCGTCCCCTGGGTGACCTTACCCCAATGATGCTACAGGTTTTGCGCCATTTGCGAAACTAGGAATTCCACCGCCTGCCTGCCCGCGACCATTCATCGGTCGCCGATTTGCCCGGCCATCCCACCATGCTCCCCACCCCGTTGTCAGCCGCCCGACCACTCCCGTAAGATGAGGGTTCCAAGCACTCGTTCCTGGATCGAGCCGCAGGATGGAAGATCAACTCCTGGGTCGCTTCAGGTCCGAATCTACTTTTTCGCCATAGCGAGACTCGTTTCTCTTCAACGCCTTCGGAGTGACCGTGCCCCCAACGCACACCCCGCAGACAATCCGGATCGGCCTGCTCGCCGGCGAACCCATCCGCCTCGAAGGGCTCACGATGGTCTTCGAGGAGCCTCCAACCCCCGGAAAAACCCAGCTCGTCCCCGTCATCGGCACCATCCAGGAACTGCTGGCCAATCCCGCTGTCGAATACCTGGTCGTTGACCTGAACTCGTCCGGCGGCGGCTTCGACACGGTAGAAGCGGTCCGCCGCTCTCGTCCGGGTATGCGCCAGATCGTCATCGGACCGGAAAACGAGGATGAACTGATCCTCAACTCCATCATCGCCGGCGCACGTGCCTACCTCGACTCCTCCGCGCCCCCGGAGATCGTTCGCCAGGCCATCGAGATCGTCGTCAGCGGATCCATCTGGGCTCCCCGGCGGCTCCTCTCCAAGCTCATCGACCGGCTGCTCAACGTCCCCGATACCAATGTTCCTACCGAGCCGCTCAGCCTGACCGTTCGGGAACGCCAGGTTCTGGAACTGATCCTCACCGCCCGTTCCAACCGCGAGATCGCCCAGGAATTAGGAATTGAGGAGCGAACCGTCAAAGCGCACGTCGGCCGTCTCATGCGCAAAGCGGGCGCCGAAAACCGCATCGAGCTCTCCATGCGCGCCCTCGCCGGGGCCCTGCCGCCCGAGCCCGCCGCCAAAGTCAAAGAATCCTGACCGGCAACTCTCAAACGTCCCGGCACGCTACCAAGCAAAAGGCGTCTCCCCTGACGTCTCCCCTGAGGAGACGCCTTTTGCTTGGGTATCCGCAGCGCATAACTCTCCGTCTTCCAGGAGATACGTGCGCCGCTTCCGTTTCGACAGCTACACCAGCGCTTCTTCCTGCACCCGCTCGTCCGGCGTGACGCGAAGCTCAAAGCGATCCAGGTTCATCACCTTCGTCCACGCCGCCACGAAATCGCGCACAAACTTCTGCTGCGCGTCGTTGCAGGCGTAGACCTCGCAGATCGCCCGAAGCTGCGAATTGGAGCCGAAAGTCAGGTCCACCACCGTGGCTGTGCCCCGCTGTTCGCCGGTAAGCCGGTCATGACCCTCCAGGATGTGCTCCGAGTCCTTCGACTGCTTCCATTTGGTGTGCATGTCCAGCAGGTTGATGAAGAAGTCCGTCGTCAGCACGCCAGGACGCTGCGTGAACACGCCGTACTTCGTGCCCCCGTAGTTCGTTCCCAGAACCCGCATGCCGCCGATCAGCACCGTCATCTCCGGAGCGGTCAGCGTGAGTAGCTGCGCCTTGTCCAGAAGCATGGAGGCCGCGTGGCCCTCATGTCCCGCGCGCAGGTAGTTGCGGAATCCATCCGCCAACGGCTCCAGCACGCCGAACGATTCGGCGTCGGTCTGCTCGGCTGTGGCATCCGTACGTCCCGCGGCAAACGGCACGGTGACGTCGACGCCGGCCTTCTTCGCCGCATCTTCAATCGCCGCATCGCCGCCCAGCACAATAAGATCGGCCAGCGAAACGCGCTTTCCGTCCTTATGCTGCTCATTGAACTTCTTCTGGATCCCTTCCAGCTTCGATAGCACCTTCGCCAGTTCGGCAGGCTCGTTGGCCTCCCAGTCCTTTTGCGGTGCCAGCCGGATGCGCGCGCCGTTCGCGCCCCCGCGCTTGTCGCTGCCGCGGAACGTCGTCGCCGACTTCCATGCCGTGCTCACCAGCTGCGCCGTCGAGAGGCCGGAGGCCAGGATCTCCGCCTTCAGCGCCTTCACGTCGCTCTCATCCACCAGCTTGTGGTTCACCGCCGGCACCGGATCCTGCCAGATGAACTGCTCCTTCGGAACCAGCTTGCCGAGATAACGCGAGATCGGGCCCATGTCGCGGTGCGTGAGCTTGAACCACGCCCGCGCAAAGTCATGGGCGAGCTTGTCGGGGTGAGCCAGGTAGTCGCGCGAGATCTTCTCGTAGATGGGATCGGTCCGCAGCGCAATGTCCGAGGTGAGCATCATCGGCTGGTGCCGCTTCTTGCCATCGTGCGCGTCCGGAACGGTGTTCGCGCCGGCATCTCCCTTCGGCTTCCATTGGTTCGCCCCCGCAGGGCTCTTCGTCAGCTCCCACTCATACCCGAACAGCGTCTCGAAATAGCTGTTGTCCCACTTCGTCGGCGTGGGTGTCCACGCGCCCTCCAGCCCGCTCGTGATGGCGTGAACACCGGTCCCGGTCTCGTAGCTGCTCGTCCAGCCCAGGCCCTGGTCTTCAATCGACCCGCCCTCCGGCTCCTTCCCGACGTGGCTCGCCGGAGCCGCGCCGTGGGTCTTGCCGAACGTGTGTCCCCCGGCAATCAGCGCCACCGTCTCCTGGTCGTTCATCGCCATGCGCGCAAAAGTCTCCCGGATATCGCGGGCTGACGCCAGCGGATCCGGCTTGCCGTTCGGTCCCTCCGGGTTCACATAAATCAAACCCATCTGCACCGCCGCCAGCGGATTCGCCAGCACGCGGTCGCCGCTGTAACGCTCATCTCCCAGCCAGGTGCCCTCTGGGCCCCAGTCGGTATCGAGCTCCGGTTCGAAGATATCCGCGCGGCCTCCACCAAACCCCAGCGTTTTGAATCCCATCGACTCCAGTGCGACATTACCCGCCAGGATGAACAGGTCGGCCCACGAAAGCTTGGCGCCGTACTTCTGCTTCACCGGCCACAGCAGCCGGCGAGCCTTGTCCAGGTTGGCGTTGTCCGGCCAGCTGTTCAGTGGGGCAAACCGCTGCGCCCCGCGCCCGCCGCCCCCCCGGCCGTCATAGGTGCGATACGTGCCCGCCGAGTGCCAGGCCATCCGAATAAAAAGAGGTCCGTAGTGCCCGTAGTCCGCAGGCCACCACGGCTGCGAATCGGTCATGATTGCGTGAAGATCCTTGACCACGCCGTCAAGGTCGAGCGTCTGGAATTCTTTCGCGTAGTTGTACTCGGCGTCCATCGGATTCGACAACGACGACTGCTGATGCAGGATGGAGAGATTGAGCGAGTTGGGCCACCAGTCACGGATGCCCTTGGCGCCTGCCTCGGTGTGGGTGAACGCGCCCGAGAACGGGCATTTTGATTCCGTAGCCATGATTCCTCCTATTGGGTCTGCATTGGCTGATCCAGTATAGGAGCCGGGACGACGGCGGGACGAATAGCCCCCATCAATGGCAGCGATAGCTTCAAAGAATAGCCGCACGAACCCCGCGACCTGGCTGCTCAAAGGTGCAACCCGCTCGCTCGATCCGTTTCATTCTTTAGCCCGCGTGGTAATAGCCGGAGATCCAAATCGGAACATCGGACCGCGTCCCGGCGTGGACCCCAAACTGCGGACCACCTGCATTCGGTACGCCGTCGCGCGTGGGCGCCGCGCCAGAAGTGGAACTTCCCCTCCTCCGCAGCAGATCTTCCAATGCCTTCAGCCAGATCTGCGGATGCGTCAGAGGCTGTACCTCGAGATCCCACGAAACTCGTGCCGCGAGTCGTTCGGCCGCTTGGAATAACACCACCGGCGCTTCGGTAAGCGTTCGCGTTAACGCGAGAACCATCTCTGCGGAACAGTCCCAGCTCTCGCCAACACACACTACATCGGCGGTGTTGGCTTCGCGGAACCACGCCGCCAGTCCCTCGACTGACTGGCACTCATGTACCTTGTAACCCGCACACCGCAGCACATGTGGCCGATGGCAGTGCTCCGAACCAAAGTGCAGCACGCGAGGTGCCGCGGTTGTACTCTCAATAACCGAGTGTTGGTGTTTGCAAAGGAGGGAAGGGCCCGAATAATGCACCTGTATTCATTCCGCCTATTTGAACTCTGTATGTACTGTCTCCCATTCTTCCCCCTCCCCACAACTCTGTATTTCCCTAGGTGTCGCGAAAAAGCTCACGCCGGCAAGCATGCGTTCCTCACTCGTTGCGCAGAGCCACAGACGGGTTCACCGCCGCCGCCCGTCGCGCCGGCAGATAGCTCGCCAGCGCCGCTGCCACACCTAAAACCAGCGGCACCGCAACGTACGTGAGCGGATCGAGCGGTCCGATTCCGAACAGCAACGCCCTCATCGCCTGCGTCAGCCCTGCCGCCGCGCAGATCCCCACCCCAATCCCAAGCATCGTGAGCAGAAGGGCCGAGCGGACGAACATCCACTTCAGTTCGCCCCTCTGCGCCCCCAGCGCCATGCGAATCCCGATCTCGCGCGTGCGTTGCGAGATCGCGTAGGAGATGACTCCGTAGATCCCGATGATTCCCAGCGCCAGCGCCATCGACCCGGCGATCGCCAGCATCACCAGCGTGAATGAAGTCCGCGAGAGCGACTGCTCGTACGTCTCCCCCATCGTGCTCAACCCGGCGACGGGAAGATTCGCATTCACCGTCCATACCGCCTGCCGCACCTGTTCCAGGAAGCCCTCGCCGCCGGCACGCTCGCTGTGAATGGCGAAGGTCACGAATCGCTGGCTGTCGGGAACGATCTTCGGGCCGTAAGGATTGTTCCACATCACCGGCCAGTAAATGATCACCGGCGCCTTCTCGTTCACACCGTGCTGATGCACGTCCTCCACCACGCCAATCACTTCGTTCCACGGGTGCCCGGAGAATTCGCGAACCCGCTTGCCCACGGCATTCGCCGCCGATCCCCAGGTCTCGCGCGCAAAATTCTCTGACACCATCACCTTGTCGCGCACCGTGTAGTTGTCCGTCCACGTAAAGTCCCGGCCCGCCACCAGGCGTGTGCCCATCGCCGCAAAATAGCCAGGCGAGACATAGTCGTACAGCCGCATGGGAGGCTCTGCGCGGCCAAGGTTCTGCCCCTCCACCAGGATCTGATCCCAATTGGCATCAAAGCCATCCAGTGGCACAGATGCAGCAAATCCCACCCCGCTCACATCGGGAATCGCCGCGAGCTTGTCCGCAATCTCATTCTGAACACGCGTCACCATCTCGGCATCGGCAATCAGCGCCTGCGGAATCGTAATTCGCATCGTCTGTACATGCCCCGCATCTCGGAACCCGGGCTGCACATCGCGCAGTGCCAGCACCGAACGGATCATCAGCACCGCGCTGACCAGCAACACCATCGCCATCGCCACTTGCGACACCACCAGCACACTGCGCGAGCGGTTCCGCGCCCGTCCGCTGCTGCTCGTCCGGCTCGATCCCGACAGAGCGTCCGAAGCCTTCGCCCGCGCATACTTCAGCGCCGGGATCGACCCGAACAGCACCCCCGACGCGATCGAGAGCAGCAGCGTGAAGCCAAGCGAAAACCCATCCAGCCGCACCTCATGCAGCCTCGGCAGCTCCGTGGGGCCAAAAGCCTTCAATAGCCGCAGCCCGCCGTAGGCTACGCCCAGCGAGAGAACCCCGCCCAGAAACCCCAGCATCACGCTCTCGGTAAGCAGCTCGCGTGCAATGCGCGCCCGTCCCGCTCCCAGCGCCGCGCGCACGGTCAACTCCTGCTGGCGCGACTCGGCGCGCACCATCAGCAGGTTGGCAATATTCACTGCAGCAATCAGCAGCACCAGCCCTACGGTGCTCATCACGATCCAAAGCACCTGGTCCACTTCGCCCACCACCTGCTTCTTGAGCGAACGGAAATCAGGCGTAATCCGCCAGGTCTCGTAATAATGCGGATTCGTTCCCGGACCATTTGTCCACGAATCCATCCACACTCCGATCAGCCGCGAAACATCCGCATTCGCCTTCGCAATCGTCACTCCCGGCTTCAGCCGGGCAATCCCGTTCAGGAAGAATGGGGCCAGCTTCTGGTGGGCGCGGTCGGGAGCCAGCGGAATCAGCAGGTCGAAGTCCTGATCCACCATGCGGAAACCGCGCGGCATCACCCCCACAATCTCGCGCGTCTGCGAATCTACCTCGATGCTCCGTCCGATCACCGCGCGATCGCCGCCAAAACGGCGCTGCCAATACCCGTAGCTCAGGATTGCCGTGCGCGCACCCCGCGGATCTTCGTCCTGCTGCCCAAACCACCGCCCCAGCGCGGCAGGGATTGCTAAAGTCTGCAAGACGCCGTCGCTGAGCAGCGCCGTGCGTACCTCCTCCGGCTGCGCCAGCCCAGTCACATTCGACGTGCGCGGAGCCCACACCCCCATCGTTTCGAAGCTCTGGTTGTGATCGGAAAAGGTGAAAAACATCGACGGCGATAGCTGCAGCCCGCTTGTGAAATTCGATAGCCCTCCCCCCTTGGCATTCAGCCATAACGACACGAGCCGATCGGACCCAGGGTAGGGAAGCGGCTTCAGCAGCACGTTATCAACAACGCTGAATACCGTCGTGTTTGCCCCGATCCCAATCGCCAGTGTCAGCAGCACCGTTGCCGCAAAGCCGGGCGACTTCCCCAGCCTCCGCAGCGCCACGCGCACGTCCCCAAGCACAGACTCCAGCGCCGGCCACTGCCAGACCTCCCGGCTCCGCTGTTCAATCAGTCCCACGTTCCCGAAGGCTCGCCTCGCCGCTTGCTCCGCCTGCTTGCGCGGCATGCCCCGGCTCATCAACTCCTCCGTGCGTTCGACAATGTGCTCTTCCACGGACACCAGAATGTCGTCGTAGCGACGCCGCCTCGAGACCAGCTGCCGGATCCATCCCATCGTCCCCTCCTACGCCGTGGCCGCCGCCAGCACGCGCGCAATGCCTGTAAACATCCGCTCAAACTGCGCCACCTCTCGTTCCAGGTGCCGCGTGCCTGCATCCGTCAACCGATAGATCCGGGTCGGCCGCCCCTTGGCCGAGATGCCTGCCTCAGCCTCCAGCCAGCCCTCCTTCAACATCCGCTGCAGCGCCGGATACAGCGAGCCCTCCTCCACCCGCAACAAGTCCTCCGAGACCTGCTGAATGTGCTGCACCAGGGCATACCCATGCATGGGCTTCACGCGCAGAGACTGCAGAATCATCATCTCCAGCGCACCCGGGAAGAGATCGCGTTGTTCGGGATTCCTTGCCATTCCCAAATTTTATGGGAAATACCTATTTTGAGAATAGCTTTTTGTGACCAACACAAGTCGAAGCATCTGCCGAACAAGCCACACACTGGAACAGCGTTCGGGGCTTTGGATTGGTCTTAGCTCGCAGGGATAGCCCGCAGCCCAGGGATGGCGGAGAGCCGGCGGATGCCGAGTGGGAATCGAGGCGGGGCCAAACTGAAGGTGACCGGATCCGCACCTGGCGGTGCAAACCCGGTTCCCTTAACTACTTGACTAGCTGTTGGACTAGCTGCGTCGTGAACTCATCCAGGTGAGAAGTCCGCCCACCAGCACTCCGGCCCCGAAGATCACTCCGGCCGCCTGGAACGGCTTCTGCCTCACCACCCGGCGCGCTTCGCCGATTGCATCTTCAGCGGCGTCGCGCCCCTGGTCAATCGTCTTCAGGGCAGACTGAACGCCCTCCTCCACGGCATCCGTCACGATGGACTTGATCCGGGAGAACTCGCGCAGAGCATCCTCCACCGCAGCAGGCAGTTCTACGTAATTCGATGGCATAACCCTTCTTCCTCCGCTCAACAAGTCTCGAGGTCGCGTACGACCGCCGTCGGGCAGCTCCCTCAATATCCTGGGATGTGATCGCTTCCCGCGGTGTTGCACCCGCGCTCGTTCCTCAACCCTGCTCAAAGGCCTAACCCGGATTTGCGCTTCCGCAAGTTTGCACCGTCGATACCTTTTGTAACTTCGCCAGCCTCCTCCATCCACAGCCGAGCATGCATCCAAAGTCATTGAACCGCTCCACCGGGAGTGCCCTCTCGTGGTTACGGCGGTGTGCCGCAAAGTGAGAATCCCCCCTCGATCATTGGCCTCCCGCAAGGTGATTCCGGCTGGCCGGTCGTACTGTAAATCATCGAAGCGGCACACAAGTATCACTCAGTGTCCATTGCTTTTTCTGCGAGGTGTGATCATGAGGAATCTCGCTGGTGTTGGCATCCTGTCGTTCGTGGGAGCAGCCCTGGCGCTCGGCGGTTCGGTAACCAGCCAGGCCCAGGCGAATAAGTTCACCGTCCATCCCGCGTCCACCGCGCAGGTCATCACGGTTACCGTTACCGACCTCGTGCGCACCAAGAAAGGGAAAGACGCCGAGGTGGTCATCGCCCAGGCCGCCGGCTTCCCCAACGACACCTGCGACGTCATCACCACCTTCGACGTCGTCAAGATGTATGAGGAGCGCCAGACCTGGAGCAACGTCCGCGAGCGCGTGGATATCGTCGTCAACGGCACAAAATACCCCGCCAAGTTCCGCGACATCGGCTTCTACCCCCTCGGCCTGAACCTTGCCTGCGTTGACTTCGAGTCCCCGTACCTGCACTCCGAACTGAAGATTCCCGTGCTGCCCCTCGAAGACGATTCCGACACCGTTCCCGGGCTTGCCTATGACGACAAGGAACTGGCGAGCAGCCACCCCGGAACCCCCTTCCTGAACAAGGCTGGCGAAATCTCCTCCGTCCTCACCGGCACCAATCAGGGCAAGCTGGAATTCGCCTCCGCCGAAGAGATCCGCGCTTTCCTCAAACTTGCGGCCGACGTCTCCCCATGGCCCTCGCTTTACCGCCGCCCTCTGGCAGCCACATAGACCTTTGCTGAGCGGGTGCTGGGAGGGGGTCTCCCAGCACCCTTTTCTTTTGCCCTTCTCTTCCCCGCCCCCTCGCAACCCGCCCCTCATCCGCGCCTTCGCTGCCCTACCGCGCCGCCTGACCCTCGCCGGATACCGGTTGAAAACCTAAACTCCGCGGGCGCCGTCTCTCTTCGTACTATCGGTGAGCATGATGCTCCCGCTGCCCGTCCGCTCTCTTCGCCTGCGACGTCTCGCCTGCCTCTTCTTTCCTGCCGCCATGCTGTCGCTGACCACCGTCCGGGCAGCCGATTCCGTGCAGTATCCAACCGATTTCCGCCGCTGGGTTCACGTAACCACCGGCGTCGTCATTCCCGGCGTCAATCCCCAACTCGCAACCGAAGAAGGCATCCATCACGTCTTCGCCAACCCCAAGGCCGTTGAAGGCTATGCCTCCGGCGACTTCGCCGACGGCTCCGTCATCGTCTACGAACTGCGCGAATCGGCGCCCAAGAACGGGTCCATGTCGGAAGGGAACCGCCGTCGCGTCGACGTCATGATCAAGGATTCATCCGCCTACGCCGGCACCGGAGGCTGGCGCTTCGAACGCTTCTGGGGCGACGATCAGTCGCAGGATGCCCTCCACGACACGGGAACCTCCTGCTTCCAATGCCACGCCAAAGCCAAAGCCCACGGCTTCATCTTCAGCCAGCTCAAATAACCCGCACCGGCTCGCCCATTGCCGCGGGCACGCGGCACCTCGCCCGTCCCGCCGCGTCTCCGGAATAATCACTCCGTGCGAAGCGCCTGCATCGGCTCTACCGCCGCGGCTCGACGCGCCGGCAAAACGCACGCCCCCGCCCCCACCGCGAGCAGCACCACAATGGCTCCCGCCGTCAGCGCAGGATCATACGGGCTCACCTCGAACAGCAGGCTGCGCAAAAGTCCCGCCGAGGCGAACGCCATCCCCACCCCTGCCCCCACTCCAACAGTCACGGGAAGCATCCCGTCCCGCAGCACCAGCCGGTAGACACTCGCACGCTGCGCCCCCAGCGCCATGCGCAGCCCGATCTCCCGCGAGCGCTGCACCACCGAGTACATCACCACGCCGTATACCCCCAGCCCGGCCAGGAACAACGCGCTCGCCGCAAACAACAGCAGCAGGTCCATCTCGAACCGCTGGTTGGCCACCGAATCCGCAACCACTCCCCCCAGCGCGCGCACCGAGGGCACCGGCACATTGCGGTCCACGCTCCAGATCACCTGCCGGATCGCATCTCCCATCTCCGACGGGTCCTGATGCGTTCGCACCACCAGCCCCGCCTCCGGCTCGCAGCGGTACCAGTACGGCACGTAAATCATCATCGGATCCGGCTTCGCCAGCGAGATCGTTCGCGCATCGGCCACCACCCCGATCACCGTGAACGGCTTGTCCGTCGATGTCGATCCGCCGCGGCTGAACTGCTGTCCCACCGCATCCTTCCCGGGCCACAGGGTCACGGCCGTCTTCTCTGACACCAGCGCAACGTGCTTCCCCCAGTCGCTGGACGTAAACACGTTGCCCTTCATCACCCGCAAGCCAATCGTGGAAAAGTACTCCGGACTCACCGCGCGGAAGCTCTCCAGCGGCAGTTGCGTGAACGGCCGCGTATCCCCGCTCACGCGCGCCAGGTCGCTCCACCCATCCCCCATCAGCGGCAGAATGCTCGCCATCGCCGCATGCTCCACGCCTGGCAGCCGCCCGATCCGCTCCAGCACCTCCCGATAGAAGGGCGGGCGATGCTCCGAATCCGGATAAGTCTCCCTGGGCAGATCCACTAACGCCGTGACGGTCCGCCCCGTTGTGAAACCGCGCTCCACGTGCATCAGCTTGATCAAGCTTGCGGTCAGCATCGAGGTCAGCAGCACCAGCGCCACGCTCACCGCCACCTCGACGCCGACCAGGATCCGGCGCACCCTTCGGCTCCCCCGCGACTCGCTCGCCAGCCGCGACTCGCTGTGCAGAACCTCCTGCGGCGCCGTCCGGCAGACCACAAATGCCGGCGCTGCCCCCGCCAGCAGCGTCGTCACCACCGCCAGCAGCAGCGCGCATCCCGCACCCGTCCAATCCAGGTGCAGCGTTCCCCTGAAGTTCAGTGCCGGCGGCAGATACCGTTGCATCATCGGCACAATCGCCGCGGCCAGCGCGATCCCCAGTCCGCCACCCACCGCCGCCAGCACTGCGGTCTCCCGGATTGCCATCCGCACCAGCTCCGCGCCCCGCGCTCCCAGTGCCGCCGCCACTGCAACCTGCTGCCGTCGGCCGGATGCCCGCGCCAGCAGCAGATTTGTCACATTCGCGCACCCCACCAGCAGCAGAACCGCCACCGCCCCAAGCAGCATCAACAACGGCTTCCGGTTGCTGCCCACCAGCATCTCCTGCAACGGCGTCAGCGCCACCGACAGCCTCGCCTTCTCGTCCGGCGCAAGGCTCGCCTCAATCGTGTGCTCCAGCGCGTCCAGATCTGCGGCCGCCGCCGCAACCGACACCCCCGCCCGCAACCGGCCCAGCCCAAAGTAATTGAAATCGCCCATGTCTTCGGCGAGCTGATCCTTCGTGAACGCCTGCGGAAGAATCACATCGATGGGCAGCACGTGATTCCGCTCGCCGATACTCGCCAGCGTCTGTACCGACGGCATATGGAACGATCGAGGCATCACTCCCACCACGGTTGACGGAAATCCATTCAGCCGGATCGTCTTCCCCACAATCCCCGGATCGGCCCCAAACTGCTCCCGCCACACGCTGTCCATCAGCACCGCCACGTGCTCATGACCCTCCTGCGCCTCAGCCTCGGTGAACGCCCTTCCCAGCGCGGGCTGCGCCTGCAGGACGGAAAAGATCCCCGGCGTCGCCCACAGCACGCCTACCTTCTGCGGTCGGCCGTTTGCTCCCAGCGGCACCGAGCCCTGTTGCATCACCGCCAGCGCCTCCAGGCTGCGATTGTTCCGCATCCAGAACTCAAAATGATTCGCGTTCACCGGCAGCGTCGGATAGATGTGGCTCCACTCCGCCACCTTCTCTTCAATCGCCACCAGCCGGTCCGCCTGCGCGAACGGCAGTGGACGCAGCATCACGTCATACACCAGCGTGAAGATCGCCGTCGTTGCCCCGATCCCCAGCGCCAGCGTCAGCACAGTCACAACGGTGAATCCCGGCGCCCGCAGCAACTGCCGCACCGCGTACCGCACGTCCTGCATCAGCCGCTCCATCGTCGCCCACCCCCACGCTTCATGCGTCTGTTCGCGAATCACCGCAGGATTTCCAAACGCCCGCAGCGCCGCATAGCGAGCCTCCTCGACCGGTACCCCGTTTGCCCGCTGCTCCTCTTCCTCCAGCTCCAGGTCGGCGCGTAGCTCGCGTTCCAGGTCTGCATCTCTCTTCCGCATCTGCCACCAGCGCATTCGCACCTCCCTCGCCGCCCCCTGTCTACTGCTCCCGTAGAATCCGCATGGGATCCAGGCGCGCTGCCCGGTATGCCGGCACACAGCTAGCCGCAATACTTACCACCAGCAGCAGCCCAGCCATGCCCGCCATCGTCAGCGGATCCGTGGCCCGAACTTGGAACAGCATCCCCGCGATCAGCCGCGTCAGCATCGCGAACACCGCCACCCCGCTGCCGACGCCCAGCCCCGCCAGCAGCAGGCCCCGTTGCACAATCATGGCCAGCACGCCCGCTCGTTGAGCTCCCAGCGCCATGCGCACGCCAATCTCCACCGTGCGCTGCGCCACCATGTACGACAGCAATCCGTACAGGCCCATCGCTGCCAGCAGCAACGCAATCCCCGCAAAGCACGTCAGCAGGTATGTTTGGAAACGCGGCCTTGCCGCCGCATTTGCCAGTGTGGCCTCCATCGTCGATGCCTCGTACACCGGCACGCTGTTGTCCACATCGTGCACCGCCGCCCTGACCGCCGGCAGCAAGCCCGAAACATCTCCCCGGGCCCGCACCACCACGTAGGGATTCGTCACCACCGCCTGCGCATACGGCAAAAAATACTGCGGCTCCGCATCCGCCGTCAGCGCCTTCGTCCGGACATCTCCCACCACTCCCACGATCTCCCGCACCGGATGCTCGAACACGTCATCGCCCATCCGCACCTGCATGCGATGTCCAATCGGGCTCTCGTTCGGGAAATACTTCTTCGCGAACGCCTGGTTCACCACGATCGTCGGCGGACCCGAAAGCCCGTCCTGCTCCCCCAGTGACCGCCCCGCAATCAGCGGGATCCGCATCGTCTCGAAGTAGCCCGGCATCGCGATCCCCACCGCCGCGTCCGGCTCGTCCCCCAGCGCCACCGGCCGCCCCTGGATATTGAAGGACACCGTGGCCGAGTGGTTCCCCATCGGCAGCGGCCACCCCGCGGACACCGCCTCCACTCCGGGAATCGCCGCAACCCGCTTCAGCAACTGTTCGTAGGCCAGGTAATGCGGATCGTGTCGTCCCGGCACAAACGGAACTCCTACCCGAAACGTCAGCAGGTGCTTCGCATCGAACCCCGGGTCCACCTGCAGAATCTTTACGAAGCTCCGCATCAGCAGACCGGCGCCAATCAGCAGCACCATCCCAATCGCCGTCTGCGCCACCACCAGGCCGTCATGCAGCCGGTGCTGCGCCTTTCCGCCCGCCACGCTCCGCGAGCCGTCGCGCAACGCCGCCGCCGGAGCGGAACGCGAGAGCCGCCACGCCGGAAACGCCCCGAACGAAAGCCCCGTCGCCAGCGACGCCAGAACAACAAACCCAAGCACGCGCACATCCATGCCCGCATCGCTGATGCGCGGCACCTCCACCGGCAGATACTTCAGCATCACCCGCAACAGGCCGTAGCCGAGACCCATCCCCGCCAGTCCGCCACACAGCGAAAGAAGCAGCGACTCCAGCAGCAGCTGCCGTATCAGCGACCCCCGCGATGCGCCGATCGCCGTGCGCAACGCAAACTCCGCGCTCCGCCGCGAACCCCGTGCCAGCAGCAGCCCCGCCACGTTCGCGCACACCAGCAGCAACACCAGGAACACCGCCCCGAACAGCAGCCGGAGACCCCCGCGCGTGTCGCCCGTCAGGTGCTCAAGCTCCGGCTCCACCAGCGCCGAGGTGAGACGTTTGTTCGAGTCCGGATACCGTTGCGCCAGGTTGCCCGCAATCACGCTCAGGTCGGCCTTCGCCTGCTCCACCGTCACTCCCGGCTTCAGCCGCCCAAGCACCCCCAGCGTGTCGTAGCCCCGCTGCTGCGTAGCCGGGCTCCGGCCATCCGCGTCATCGGCAATCGACTTCCACAAAACCGGTGCCGCGCCGTCCAGCGGAAACTGGAATCCCGCCGGCATCACCCCCGCCACCGTGTAGTTGTCGCCGTCAATCCGTATCGGCTTGCCCACAACCTCTCGCGACGAACCAAACGCCTGCTGCCAAAACGCGTAACTCAGCATCACCGTATGATTCCCGGCCTTCTCGTCCTCCCACCGGAAATCGCGTCCTAACAGCGGTGCGACCCGCAGCACATCGAAGAAGTTGGCGGACACCACCCGCGCCTCCAGGCGCTGCGACTCGCCCCGGATCTCCATCGTTACCGTGCCGTCCCGGTACGATGCCAGCCCCTCCAGCGTGTGATTGTCCGCGCGCCAGTCGAAGTAGTTCGGGTAGCTCAGGCTGTCCATCGCCGTTCCCGGCAGCGAGTGGTCCTGCTCGCTCGCCCATACCAGCCGGTCGGGCTCCGGGAAGGGAAGCGGGCTCAGCAGCACCGCGTTCACCAGGCTGAAGATCGCCGTCGTCGCGCCGATCCCAATCGCCAGGATCAGGATCGCGATCACGCTGAAACCCGGTGCCCGCAGCAACTGCCGCATCGCGTACCGCATATCCCGCAGCACCCGCTCGGCCTGCGACCATCCCCACGCCTCGTGCGTCTGCTCGCGAATCAGCGTCGTGTTTCCGAATGCGCGCAGCGCCGCATAGCGCGCCTCCTCCGCCGGAACTCCGCTCGCGCGCTGCTCCTCTTCCTCAAGCTCCAGGTCCGCCCGCAGCTCCCGCTCCAAATCCTCATTTCGCTTCCTGCCCGGCCACCACCGCATCTCAGCTCTCCTCGGCCGCCGGCCACATCACACGCGCCACCGCCTCAGCCATCTGCTTCCACTGCGACTCCTCCACCACCAGCTGCTTCTTGCCCTTCTCCGTCAGCCGGTAGTACTTGAACTCCCGGTTGCGGTCCGGCGCCGTCTCCCACTTCGACGTCACCCAGCCCCGCTTCTCCAGCCGGTGCAGTGCCGGATACAGCGAGCCATGCTGCATCTGCAGAAAATCGTTGGTGGTCCGCTGAATGTGTTTGCCGATCTGGTGCCCATGCGCCGGCCCATACAACAGCGTCCGCAAAATAAGCATGTCCAGCGTGCCTTGCAGCAGGCTGGACCGTTGCTGTTGCGTCTCTTTTTCCATGGAAGACATCCGACCCTCGCTCTTGGCAGTGATAGTAGACATCCGACCATCAACTGTCAAGAACCCCGAACTAATTGATTCAGGCGGGCAGGGATGCCCCGTAGGCGCCAGGGATATGAGCCCCGCGCTTCTCATCGGGCAATGATCCCCGAATAACAACCGAAAGAGCGTTGAACGAACCACCTGCCCCGTAGGCGCAAAGGGTATTGGCCCCGCGCTTCTGATCGGGCAATGATCCCCGAATAACAACCGAAAGAGCGCGGAACGAAACGCCTGCCCCGCAGGGGCAAAGGGTATTAGCCCCGCGCTTCTGATCGGGCAATGATCCCCGAATAACAACCGAAAGAGCGCGGAACGAAACGCCTGCCCCGTAGGCGCAAAGGGTATTAGCCCCGCGCTTCTGATCGGACAATGATCCCCGAATAACACCGAAAGAGCGCGGAACGAAACGCCTGCCCCGCAGGGGCAAAGGGTATTAGCCCCGCGCTTCAGCGTGGGGAAAAAGGCCCACGATGTACACCCCGGAGTCCCGTAGGGACGGCACCCCGGGTCGGGCAATGATCCCCGAATAACACCGAAAGAGCGCGGAACGAAACGCCTGCCCCGCAGGGGCAAAGGGTATTAGCCCCGCGCTTCAGCGTGGGGAAAAAGGCCCACGATGTACCCCCCGGAGTCCCGTAGGGACGGCACCCCATTGGTCACCGCGCACGGGACAGTCCCAGCCCGCCCTCAGCCGCGCTTCACCAGCGTGTACGTGTTCACCCAGTTCACCTCCCACGTCTTCCCGCCGTCATCGGAAAAGGACTGCTCCGATTCCGCCGCGTTATCGCCAATCGGCCAGATGCGGAACCGCACCAGGATCGCTCGCCCGTTGTACGGCTCCTGATCGTAGAACTCCCCCCTTCCGTCCTTGAACTCCCCGACAATTGGCTGGCCGGTAGGCGTGTTCAGCATCCCCACGCCGCTCGTGGCGAAGTTCACGCTCCACTGGTGCGTCTCCGGATTGAACAGCCGCAGGGCCAGCAATTCCAAATGTCCCGTCGGCCCATCCGCCTCCACCTCCGCAAGATTGGCCCGGCCCCCCCACACCTTGCTGTTCACCGTCGTCCCCTCCATCTCCGTCCAGGTCGTCGATCCCGTCAGCGGATGCTGCAGCCGCCGCATGTGGATCTTCCACGTGCCCAGATCCCAGTCAAAGTCGTGTTGCACACTCGTCTCCGCCGTGGTGTGCTGCTCCATCGCCTTGTCCGCACTCTCCCGCGTCAACTCGCCCTGAAAAGCCGCCGCCCACGTCTTCCCGCCGTCGCTCGAATACGACTCCTCGTAGCGATGCGCATCCGGCGTGATCCCCGACCACACCCCGCGCACCAGGATTGCCCTGCCGTGGAACGTGTCCTGCGAGTACAACTCTCCCCGCCCATCCTTGAACGAACCGATCAGCGGATTGCCCATGGTCCCCGACTGGCTGTTGGCGAACCACTGGGTCCACTGGTGCGCCTCTGGGTTATACAGAAAAAGCGTCATCCCCTCCCAGTGTCCCTTCGGCCCGTCCGCCTCAATCTCCTCCAGCGCCGCGCGTCCGTCCCACACCTTCCGCACCGTGACCGTGCCGTTCAGCTCCATCGCTTCGCCCGATCCGGAAAAGGGATCCAGCACCCGCCGGATATGCGTATGCCAGACCCCGAAGTTGAAATCAAAATCGTGCCGCCCGTCGCGCGTCCGGTCGGCCTCCTGCAGCGCCGCCAGCGGCGTGGTCGAAGGGGCAGCCAGCGCCACCGGAATCCATGCAAACAAGGTCGCGGTCATGAGCAGCCCAAGGCCGCCTCCGCGCAGACCGCGAAAAGCACTTAGCGAGTTGTTAGCGTTCGTCATGCCCGCAGTGTAGGCTGAGAACACGTCGCCTTCGCCCACGTATGTCGCTCGATTTTTCAAAGGAAATTCAAAGCCCTGCCGAAACAGCCTTCCGCTTCGGCGCCTTCGAGCTATCGCCCCGCGACCGCCTGTTCAAACGCGATGGCATCCCCGTCCCCCTCCAGCCCAAAGCCTTCGACGCGCTCCTCTGCCTCGTCCGCCGCGCCCGCCACCTCGTCAGCAAAAGGGAACTCACCAACATCCTCTGGCCGCAGGTCCACGTCAGCGAAGCCAATCTCACCAACACCATCGTCAGCCTCCGCAAGGTCGTCGGCCGCGATGCCATCCGTACCATCTCCAAACACGGATACAGCTTCGAACTCCCCGTCTCCGGCGAACCAGGCGTCGCCCGCGCTACCTTCGAGCGCTTCATGCGCGCCCGGGAACTCACCGCCCAGCGCTCCCTCGAATCCATGACCCTGGCCCGCGACCTCTACTGGATCTGCCTCGCCGAAGACCCCGGCTTCGCCGCCGCCTGGGCCTGGCTCGGCCGATGCTGCTGGTTCCTGGGCAAATTCGGCTCCACCCCTTCCGCCAATCTCCAGCTCGCCCAGTCCGCTCTCCAGCGCGCCTTCATCCTCGATCCCGACCTCGCCGCCGCTCACCAGTTCTACACCTTCGTTGAGGTCGATACCGGCCGCGCGCCCGAAGCCATGCAGCGCCTGTTCGCCCGCCTCCAGCGCCACCCCGGCGAGCCCGAATCCCTCGCCGGCCTCGTCCAGGTTCTGCGCTTCTGCGGCCTCCTCCACGAGTCCATCCAGGCCCACAAGCAAGCTGCCTCCATGGATCCCGCCATCACCACCAGCGTCGCCCACAGCCTCTTCCTCACCGGAGACTACGCCGGGGCCATCGGCAGCTACGGCGGCCGCGCCGCCTACTACCTCGATGCCGCCGCCTGGGCCGCCATGGGCAAACGCAAGCGCGCCCAAACCCTCCTCCGCGACCGCCTCAACGCCATCCCCCTCTCCCGCCTCATGACCGCGCTCATGAGCTCCCTCCTCGCTCTTCTCGAAGACAGACCCGACGAAGCCGTGCGCCTCATGCAAGCCTCCGATACCAGCTGCGATCCCGAGATCCAGCTCTACTTCGCGCGCCACTACGCCCGGCTCGGCCTCCTCGACACCGCCGCCGCCGCGCTCCAGGCCGCCGCGCGCTCCGGCTTCACCTGCGCTCCCCTCACCCTCAAGTCAGACGTGTGGCTCGCCGCCCTGCACAAACACCCCGCCTTCCCCGCGCTCCTTCAAGACGCCGAATCCAGCTGCAGTCGCGCCCAGCGCCTCTTCCACACCTACAAATCCGTCGACCAGTAATGCACGCTCCGGTTTGAACCCAAATCCCATCGATGCTACGATCGAATCCATAACTACCCTCGCACCCAGTTCTCACGTCGCTGTTTGGAGGATGTTTGATCCCGCGCTGATCCAAAGGCTCCTCCGCAATGACTGCTGTCCCTCCTAAACTAAAAGTCCTCGTCGTCGACAATGAGCGCCTGATTGCCGACTCCCTCGTCCTCATCCTCAAGCAGAACGGATGCGACGCCACCGCCGCCTACAGCGGAGAAGAGTCCGTCCGCCTCGCCGCCGCTCTCGCCCCCGACGTGCTGATCTCCGACGTCATCATGGGCGCCATGAATGGCATCGCCGCCGCCCTCACCATCCGCGCCGCCCATCCCGCGTGCGACATCCTCCTCGTCTCCGGGAACCACTCCACCGGCGCCCTCCTCGAGCAGGCCCGCGCCGCCGGCCATCACTTCGAGGCCCTCGCCAAGCCCGTCCATCCGCGCTGGCTCCTGCAGCGGCTGGGGCTCTCCCAAACCGGCATGCCCCTGGGCCCCGATCCCCTCTAACCCCCCTGCCTCGCAAACCACCCCGGCTACACTGGTTCTATGCACGACCGCGAACGCGCCAGGCGTGCTCTGGGCCCCGTCTCCATTGCCCCTCCCGACCCATCCTGGCCCCAACACTTCGCCCGCGAACGCGATCGCCTGAGGCCCTTCCTCGGTCCCCGCGCCGACCAGCTCCAGCACTACGGCAGCACCGCCGTCCCCGGCCTCTCCGCCAAACCCATCATCGACATGATGGGTCCCGTCGACTCCCTCGCCGAAGCCGACCTCCTCGGCCACAACCTCATCGCCGCGGGATACCACCCCATCGATGCAGGCTTTCTCAAGCGCCGGTTCTTCCGCAGAGGCGCCGAACACGCCCCTCTCGCCTGGCACCTCCACCTCGTCGTCGCCCCCGCCTGGCCCATCAAGAACGAACTGCTCCTGCGCGACTGGCTCATCCACCATCCCGCCGTCGCCCGCGCCTACCAAGCCCTCAAATTGCGCCTCGCCCAGACATGCGGGGACGACATGCCCCGCTACACCGACGGCAAAACCGCCTTCCTGCGCAGCGCCGTCAACGACGCCCGCCGCAGCCTTGGCCTCCCGCCGGAACAGGATTGGGACGAATAGCTCCATCTCAGCCCCCCGTGCACCACCCGCCCAAACCTCAGACGCCGCCAACCGGTATCCTGCATTCAGGCCCGGGCTCGCCCATCAGCCCGCGCCAGCGAGGTCCCCTATGAGCACATCCCCCTCTGAAGCTCCTTCCGTCGAACCCTGGCTCCGCGGCACCTACGCCGACGTCCCCGCCGCCGGCCGCGCCGTCCTCCACGCCCTCGACCTCGCCGCCGAAGACATCCACCGCGCCGCCGCCGACCTCACCGACCTCGAGGCCCACGCCCGCCCCCTCGGCCTGCCCTCCCTCGCCTTCCACCTCCGCCACGTCGCCCGCTCCATCGACCGCATCCTCACCTACGCCGAAGGAAGCCAGCTCACACCCGATCAGCTCTCCGCCCTCAAGGCCGAGCAGACCGGCTCCGAACCCCTCGCCGACCTCCTCGCCGAACTCGACCGCTCCCTCGCCAACGCCGTCCCCCGCGTCCGCAGCCTCGCCTCCGCCGACCTCGAAACCTTCCGCGGCGTCGGCCGCAAGCAGCTCCCCACCAGCGCCGGCGGCGCCCTCATCCATGTCGCCGATCACACCCAGCGGCATACCGGTCAAATCGTCACTACCAGCAAGATTCTCAAAGCCCTTCGTAGCTAAACCTGCCCACCCCCGCCTTCGCCGCTGCATCCAAGCACGCGTCCGGGGTCGCCTGCCCGGAACGGCATATTAAAAATGGTTGCTTGTGGATCGAGCAGACATTCGGCGCGCGCGAGCCTGTTTTCCCTCTCCGGCGCCCCCCAGTCGCGGCAATCCTATACCAGAGAAACAACTTATCTTCTTTGCTCTAGCGCAAACTAAGCCTCAAAAATGAACAAATCTTCATTTGCGCCGCGCGCAACGCTCACAACTCCTTGCCGATGAGCCCCCATCCTAGCGCCCAGCAGTACCACATCGGGGGACAACACAAAACAAAAACAAAGCAATCAGTGATCAAGGAGACACAATGAGAGGTTCTCGCTTAGCAGCACTAACGCTAACTCTCGCGTCATGTGCCCTCACTCTTTCGGCCTGCTACGCCCAGACTCCCGACGAACAACCAGGCCAATCCCTCCCCATGCAAACCAACGTCGGCGCCGGCTTTAACTGCGGCCGCGTCAGCTCCCCTCTCTACTGCTACGGCATCCCCGTTACCGTCAATGGCGTCCCCGGAGGAACCTTCTGGATCGACACCTACCTCACCGGCTACAACGCCCAGACCGGTTTTATCGTCTGGTACGGCGTAGCCGACCTCGCTGAGGCACACGTCACCAGCAACAGCTACGTCGGCTCCTCCAGCATGCCGTCCTCCATCACCGTCAACTTCTCCGGCGACACCAATGACGGCGACGGCGGCTCCTATACCGGCACCATGACGCTTAACTTCACCTACTACTACTCTTCCGGGGGTGGGGGAAGGGGAGGCGCCGGCGCCGGATACCGGTTCATCTGCACCGGCGGCACCGTCAACGTCACATACCGATAAAAACTACGGGCGAGCCGCCCCTGCCCTTCGCCATCGGCAAGCGGTTCGCCCGTTGTCCCCCGAGATCTGCCCTGAAAATTCCGCCTCAGAAAAGTCCGCTCCTCCACAGACCTGTCATCCCGCACCCTGAGCACAGCGAAGGGAGAGGGATCCGCAGTTGCTCTTGTCGTTGCTCTTTTCCTGCTCCCGGGTGCCGCACGGCGACATGGATGACTGCTGTTGTCCTATCCCAGCGTGTCGAACTCCCCAACGCTCTGCCGTGAAAATACTCCCATCTCAAAAAAAGTCCGCTCCTCCAGAGACCTGTCATCCCGCACCCTGAGCACAGCGAAGGGGGAGGGATCCGCAGTTGCTCTTGTCGTTGCTCTTTTCCTGCTCTCGGGCGCTGCACGTCGCCGTGGATGACTGCTGTTGTCCTATCCCAGCGTGTCGAACTCCTCCATCTCAAAAAAGTCCGCTCCTCCAGAGACCTGTCATCCCGCACCCTGTCGTTGCTCTTTTCCTGCTCTCGGGTGCCGCACGGCGCCGTGGATGACTGCTGTTGTGCTATCCCAGCGTGTCGAACTCGCCCACGCTCTCGAAGATGTGACCCATCTTCTCCTGCTTGGTCTTGAGATACCGTTCGAACGTATCCTGCGGCTCCACCTCCGCCGACACCCGCTCTGTCACCGCAATCCCCGCCGTCTGCAGCGCCGCCACCTTATCGGGATTGTTGGTCATCAGCCGCACCGCACTTACCCCCAGCAGCTTCAGCACCTCCGCCGGAAGCTCGTACGCGCGGCAGTCCGGCGCATACCCCAGCTCAACGTTGGCCTCAACCGTATCCAGGCCCTTGTCCTGCAGCTCGTAGGCCTTCAGCTTCGCCATCAGGCCGATCCCCCGGCCCTCCTGCTGCTCGTACAGCAGAATCCCCGCGCCCTCCGCCGCAATCCGGCTCAGCGCCAGCTCCAGCTGCAAACGGCAGTCGCAGCGCAGCGACCCAAACACGTCCCCCGTCAAACACTGCGAGTGAATCCGCACCAGCGGCGGCTGCCCGTGAATCTCTCCCATCACCAGGGCCACCAGGCCCTCCACCCGCTTGCCGCTCTGCTCCCCGTGCTCGCAGCACGGCCGCGGCGCCGGAAGCACGCCCTCGAATCCAAAGATCCGGAACGCCCCCCAGCGCGTCGGAAACTCCGCCTCCGCAACCTTGTTCACGCTTTCAAATGCCATGCTTCTATTCTACGGCGCATTCAATCGCGGCCGCTTTCCAGCGCGCTCAGGCCGTCCGCGCCCGCCACCGGTAATACGCAATCAGGTCCATCGATTGCGGCGGCGTCGCCCCCAGCTGCCGCAGCAGCGTCGTGATCTGCCCGCGGTGATACGTCGCGTGATTCACCACGTGCTGCACCATCTGCCACATCGGATCCGACTGATCGTTCCCGCGCATGTCCTTGTACGTCAACGCGCGTTCCACCGCCTCCGGCCCCAGCCGCGCCAGTTGCGTCCGCATCTCCGCCTCCAGGTCCGCCCACTCCCGCCGCACCGCCTCCGCGTCCGCAAACCGGTCCAGCTTCGGCATGCCCTGCGGCGTCTCTCCCTTCAGCCGCGACACCCAGATCTGCTCCCCTCCGCACACGTGCGCCAGCGTATCCCGCACCGAGCTGAAACTGCTCCCCATCGGCTGGACGAACTGCTCCGTCGTCAGCGCCGCAACCGCACCCAGCACCTGGTCCCGGGCCCAATAGTGATAGTCAATCAGCAGCAGAAGATCGTTATAGGTCATGCCGCCAGTCTAGATTCCCGCCGCCCCTCGCGCACCCCCCTTGTGACGAACCGGCCCCATCCACCCATGCTGCGTTCCTGAACGAAGTGAAGGATCCGCGGTTGCCTTTGAGCCGTCAGTTGCATTTGAGCCGTCCCCGCACGACCGTGGGCGTCTCCGTTTCCGCACGACCGTGGGCGTCTCCGTTTCCGCACGACCGAGGGTGCCCCGTTCTACGCGGATTGGAAGATCCGCGTAGGGCGGGACAGCACGACCCCCACCCAGCCCTCTCCGTTCCCGCACGATCCCACCCCAACCATTCTCCGTTCTCCCACAACCCGCGGGTGCCCCGTTCTAGGCGCGTTTTTTGCGCCTAGGGCGGGACAGCACGAACCCCACCCCAGCCCTCTCCGCTCTCCCACGACCAGGGGTGCCCCATGTCTCCCGTTGTTGGAGACATGGGATACCTCGAACTCCACCCAGCCCTCTCCGTTCCCGCACGATCCCACCCCAACCATTCTCCGTTCTCCCACAACCCGCGGGTGCCCCGTTCTAGGCGCGTCTTTTGCGCCTAAGGCGGGACAGCACGAACCCCACCCAGCCATCTCCGTTCCCGCACGACGCGCGGGTGCCCCGTTCTAGGCGCGTCTTTTGCGCCTAGGGCGGGATAGCACGAACCCCACCCAGCCCTAACCGTTCTCCCACGACCAGGGGTGCCCCATGTCTCCCGTTGTTGGAGACATGGGATACCACGAACCCCACCCAGCCATCTCCGTTCCCGCACGACCAGGGGTGCCCCATGTCTCCCGCAGTTGGAGACATGGGATACCTCGAACTCCACCCAGCCCCCTCCGTTCCCGCACGATCCCACCCCAACCATTCTCCGTTCTCCCACGACCGCGGGTGCCCCGTTCTAGGCGCGTCTTTTGCGCCTAGGGCGGGACAGCACGAACCCCACCCCAGCCCTCTCCGCTCTCCCACGACCAGGGGTGCCCCATGTCTCCCGTCGTTGGAGACATGGGATAGCACGAACTCCCCCCAGCCCTCTCCGCTCTCTCCAACGCTCGCGTGGAACTGTAAAGGGTGTAAAGGATGTCATGGAACTGACCCCCCGCTGTCGGAGACACGGCACGACCGTGGTCCCTCCAATCATAAAATGTACTACAAAAGTAGCATCAAATTACCACGAAAATTAGGCGAAAACAGTTAGAAACGTGATCTGCATCACCTTGGCGGAACCGCGCCGGGAGCTCGGCAGAAGGCCCGTGCAGCTGGGCCACTCGATGCTCAGAACCCGGCCTCTCAACCACCCCTCTACCTGATTCTCCCCTGACCCGCCCCGATCGCCTCTTCCCCTGCCGGATGACCCAGACGACTGATTCTGTCCGAAATCCTGTCAAGTCCCCCATCTGTGGAAAACGCTCGAAAGTACCTCAAAACACAACGAAAATAAATCTTCCGAAGATTGGGGATTAATTCGGCGAACCAGTCATACTGGTACCAGAGTCACAAGAGGCCCGCGTGCGCCACGCGGGCCTCTTTGCGTTCATCACAGGCGAGGAAAGCAGGACAGGATGCCGCGCTTCACGAGTCGAAACTCGAGTCTCGCAACGCGAAACTTGGCTCGCGTCTCTCTCAACTCGAGTCTCGCAACTCGTGACTTAGATCACATTCGACGCGCAATTTGCACGATTTTGCTCGTATGCGCTTCAATCGAAGGCAGTTCCTCGTTTTTATTTGCGCGCGCGCCAAAAACTTCGGCAAAAAAGTTGGCGGCTGAAGCGGACGGCCAATTGCACCACCCGCGGGTCGGTGGTGGTGCTGGTGATCGACCCGAAGGCCGCCGACCCGAAGCTGCCATTGGGCTGCGCGAACGCCGGCGTGTTGAAGACGTTGAACAGCTCCGCCCGCAGTTCCAGGCCCGTTTCGTGGAACAGTACGGTGTGTTTCACGAGCGCCACGTCGAGGTCGCGGTAGGCGGGGCCGCGCACCGGGTTGCGCGACGCCGACCCCAGCGTGAACTGCGGCGCCGTCGCGA
Organism: Acidobacteria bacterium AB60; assembly: GCA_008682415.1. Lineage (GTDB taxonomy): Bacteria > Acidobacteriota > Terriglobia > Terriglobales > Acidobacteriaceae > Telmatobacter. Next base: position 73,839 of record VANK01000007.1, read on the forward strand.
ACGCCGCGGTGTTGAAGTAGCGCACCGGCGAGCGCTCCCCCGGAGGCAGGGAGGGGGTGCCCACAAGGTTTGGCCGCTGGATCGAGAAGCCGGCGAAGGCGTTGAGGTTGGTGGCCTGCGTCACCGTGACCGGCATTCCCGACTGCAGCGAGGCGATCGCGTTGAGCTGCCAGCCGCCGAGGGCCGCGTCGGCGAATCCCGTCGAGGCGAAGCGATGGCCGTGGCCGGCGGGCAGGTCCCAGGTGCCGCTGAACGAGGTCACGTTGGGCATATCGCCGCTCGACGAGTCCCGTTCCAGCCAGGGCCGGAACGTGTCGGCCGCGATCAGGCTGCTGGAATTGGGCGACGAGAGCACCGTGGTCGAAAACACGGCGGAGGCATCGTCGATCAGGTGCGAGTGGGTGTAGGCGAAGAGGAAGGAGACGCCGTGCGCCAGCCGCTGCTCCACCTTGGCCTCGAGCGCGTTGTAGTTGGTCTGCCCGCTGTTGTGGCGATAGGTGGCCACGTTCTGGAAACGGGGATAGGGCTTGAGCAGCTGGGCCTGGGTGATGGTCTTGCCGCCCAGGGAGCTGGAGGCGGGAATCTGCCCGTAGTAGGGATTGGGAACGCTCTTGAGCAGCGCCGGTCCCTGCGCCAGGTCCCCGGCAGTGAGCTGGTTCAGGTTGGAGTCGGGAATGCCGACGTGGACGATGTGCGACCCCACGTAGGCCACCTCCGCGGAGAGATTGCCGGTGATCGCGCGCTGCACCGCCAGGTTCCACTGCTGCGAGTAGCCCGAGCCCGCGTGGCGGTCGGCGGTGTAGACGCTCTGGCCGAGGCCGGCGTCGGGTGTGAGCGGAATGGGAGCGACCGAGGGGCCCTGGGAGAGCGCAAAGGCGGGGCGAAGGTTGTCCTGGGTCTTCTGCTGCACGCCCTGGATGAAGGGAAACTGGGGGGTGGTGAACGGGGTGGTGATGCCGGACTGATCGATGAAGACGATGCCGAAGCCGGAGCGCACCACCGTTTTGGGATCGGCGAGGAACGCGAAGCCGACGCGGGGGGCGACGTTGTCGGCGTGCAACTCCCGGGCGCTGTGCGAGAAGCCATCCCGGCCGAGGTAGTCCAGTTTCTGGGTGGAGAGGTTGAAGACGGCGCCCTGGTCGGTCTTCTCGGTGGAAGGGAAGTGGAGCGTGTAGCGCGCGCCCAGGTTCAGGGTCAGGCGGGCATCCACGCGCCAGTCGTCTTCGGCGAAGAACTCGAAGATGTGATCGCGGGGGCGGATCTTGCTCTGCTGCAGGTCGATCTGGAAGGTGTCGACCTGGCCCAGCAGGAAGCTGGCGATCGGGTTGCCGCTGCTGGCGATGCCCTGCTGATTGGTGCCGGTGGTGGTGAACGCGAAGGAGCCGGTGGGATTGGGAGGAGCCACCGCGTTCAACTGGTACCAGCGCAGATCGAGGCCGAACTTGAGCTGATGCGCGCCGCGCGTCCAGGAGAGGTTGTCGACGGTCTGCCAGACCGCGGTCTGGTACTGGGAGAAGGTGCTGGCGGAGGGACCGAGCTGTTGAAAGCCGGAGAGGGTGAAGAGCGGCAGGGCGTTGTTGAAGGCCGCGTTGGTGGGAATGCCGGGGATGCCCAGGGCGGCGGAGGCGGTATCAGGGAGCGTCGCGCCCTCGATGGTGTTGCCGCGGCGGGTGTAACCGACGCGCAGGTCGGCGAGGAGGTGCGGCGTGAACAGGTGCGTCTCATGGAGAACGGCCTGCTGCCCCAGAACATGCGACAGGCCGGCGACTCCGCCGGTTCCGATGACCGCGCCGGTGATTACGCCGCTGCCTTCCGGAAGCGGCGTCACGGGCTGCTCTACTTCGGAATAGTAAGAGTAGCGGCCGAAGAATTTGTCGGCGGGGCTGGCTGATCCGTCGATGCGTAGATCGAACTGGTTCTGGTGGTCGGCGTCGTTGGCGGTGCGGGTGTAGTTGTTGGCCCTCGCGTTCCGATTGGTCGGGGCAGGGAATCGGGCGAGCAGGGCCTGCGCCGCGGGGTCGAAGGGAACATTGATGACGTCGTTGGGAAACTCCTTGCGCACAGTAACGCCGTTCACCACGGTGGTGGTCGCCGGATCGTAGATATGGGAGACGCCGGTGAAGATGCCCTGGCGTTCCGGCAGGGTGGGAACGGTGGAGATGCGGGTGACGCCGATGAGCTGCTTCACTCCCTGGTAGGCGCCGAAGAAGAAGAGGCGCCGGGGGAATAGAGGTCCGCCGAGGGTGGCGCCGTAGAGGTTGCGGCGGTACTCCGGCTTTCTTCCCCCGGCCGCGGCAAAGTAGTTGCGGGCGTTCAGATCTTCGTTGCGAAAGAACTCGAACAGGGTTCCGTGAAAGGTATCGGACCCGGAGCGGGTGGCGACATTGACGACTCCCCCGTTGAAGCGCCCGAACTCCGCGGGAACGTTGTCGGACTCGACGGTGAAGGCCTGAATGTCGTCGAGGATGGGGAAGTAGACCACCTGGCCGGGTTCGGGCTGCAGCGCGGAGATGCCGTCGAAGAGGTATTCGTTGGTGCGCGGGCGTCCCCCGTTGATGCGCGGCAGAACGGTGCCGGGGGGCAGTTCGACGCCGGGGGCGAGGGTGGCGAGCTGCACAAAGTTGCGCGTATTGAGGGGCATCGCAATCACGGTCGGGCCGGGAATGTTGGTTTCGATGTTGCTGGTGTCGGACTGCAACAGGGGCGCATCCGCGGTGACCTTCACGATCTGCTGATTGCCCCCGACCTTCAGGCTGAGATCGATCCGGACGGTTTGTCCGACGATGGCCTGGATCCCGGTCCGGCTGAGATGGGCGAAGCCGGAAGCGTCCACGTCGAGTTCATAGGCGCCGGGAGTGAGGTCGGGAAACGAGTAGTCCCCGGCGGCGGAGGTGACGGTGGCGATGCGGATGCCGGTGGAGGTCCGGGTCAGGTCGATCGTGGCTCCGGCCACGCCGAGGCCGCCGGGATCGAGCACGCGTCCGCGCAGGCCGGCTCCGATCTGCGCGGACGCGGCGGCGTTGGAGAGCAAGGCAAGGAAGAGTACAGACAGAAGACGCCTCAGAAGCATTTCTCATCTCCGCGAGAGATCAAGGGCGATGATTCGCCGGCTGGAAAGGGATGAATGCAGACGGGGAGCAAGGCGAGCGGGGGTCACCTGGCATACATGAAATTATATGCTTCGAGTCGTATGATTATCGATTTTTGCAGCGAACCGGCTATTTCAGTCGTAGAGTCGTTCGACCATGACGTCAGTTGACTTGATGAGGGCGGCGGCGGAGTCGCCCTTCTTGAGGTTCAGCTCGCGGGCGGCGGCGGCGGTGATGATGGCGGTGACCTGGGCGTCGGCGATCTTGAGGATGACCTCGGCGAGGAGGCCCTCGATGCGCACGCTGACGACTTTTCCGGCGAGCTGATTGCGTCCGCTGACGCGGCGGAAGCGCTCGCGAGACTCCGGCTCGGGGCGGGAGCGGTCGGCTTCCAGGTAGGGGCGCAGGCCGGCGAGGGTGAGGCGGTGGTGGCCTCCCGGGGTGCGGACGGTCTTCAGCTTGCCGGTGAGGATCCAGTGCTTGATGGTGGGGTAGCTGATCCCGAGCATGCGCGCGGCTTCGCGGGGCGTGAGGAGCTGGGGCGGCACGGTCATGTCCTCACTTGTAGCACTCCGGGCGGGAGGTGGTGGCCGGGGCCGTCCACCCAGGCACCGCACCGAATCAACGGCTCCCGAGCAAAGGGAACTCTCCCGGCACGCGCAGACAGGGCTAGCCGCGCCGGGGCCTCCTTGCGCCGGGGCCGGCTCTCCTCCCCGTTTCGGGGGATTCATCCCCGGTGGGCAAGAGCGCTAAGCTAGACAAAACACCTCTGGTCACTGGGACATCGGGCCTGGCAGTTCAACAAATGGCCGTCGTGTGCCGATAAATCGAAATGCGGTCACCGGGCGACTCAACGCCCGTGTCCGTGCTGGGACTATATCCATCTATGAGGCCTATCTCGATCCGTGCTGCGTGTCTGCTGTTTGGGCTGATGACGGTGCTGTTTGCCGGACGTCTGGGCGCGCAGGAGGCCGTGGTTCCGGATCTGACCGGAATGAGCCTCGAGGATCTGTCGGCGGTGCATCTCTCGACGGCGTCGCGCCACCTGGAGGATCCGCGCAAGGCGCCGACGCCGGTGACCGTGATCACGCGGGAGGAGATTGCGCGTTACGGGTGGCGCACGCTGGGCGACATTCTGCGCAGCGTGACGGGGTTTTACACCGCCTACGACCGCACCTATACGTACGCGGGGGTGCGCGGGTTTCTGCAGAGCGGGGACTACAACGCGCGCATTCTGCTGCTGATTGATGGGCATCGCACCAACGACAACATTTACGACAGCGCGCTGATCGGCACCGAGTTTCCGCTGGATGTGGACCTGATCGACCGCGTGGAGGTGGCGCGCGGTCCGGGGTCGTCGCTGTTCGGGACCAACGCCGAACTGGCGGTTGTAAACGTTTTTACGCGGCAGCCGGACCGGCGGACCGGCGCGGAGACGACGGCGGGCGGCGAGGCCTTCGCGGGCCGCACCAGCGAAGTGCGTGCGACGTTGCGCGCGGGCCGCTTCGCGGGGCTCTTTTCGGGGAGTCTCTTCCGCTCCAATGGGGCGCACCGGCTGTATTTCCCGGAGTACGATGCGCCGGAGAGCAACAACGGGATCGCGACCAATCTGGATGGAGACCGGTACGATCATGCGTTCGGGATGGTCCGCAGCGGGCAGTTCCGGTTGGAGGGGCTGCTGGGGCGGCGCAGCAAGATTGTGCCCAACGCCTCGTACGCAACCATCTTTGGCGATTCCGCCAACCGCTCCATCGACACGGTTGGTTTTCTGGACGCGAGCTTCAGTCACGACTTTTCTTCGCGCGCGCAGCTGGATGTGCGGGGGTACTACGACGCGTATCGGTTCTTCGGCTCGTATCCCTACGCGGAGGTGAATGGCGCGGCGCGAGCGGTACAGATCAACGATGCCGCATCGGACGTGCTGGGACTGGAGGCTGTGTGGGGGGAGAAGCTGGGCCAGCATCGCGTAGTGGGAGGATTTGCGGCGGAGCATAGCCTGCGGATCCATCAGCGCAACTACTACGTGGGCTCCGCGCCGTATCTGAACGACAACCGAACGCTGGATCACGATGCGTTCTTCGGGGAAGCGGAGCTGAATCCGTCGGCGCATTTCAGCTTCAACGCCGGGGGGCGGGTGGACTGGTACAACCTGTTCGGGACGAACCTGAGTCCGCGCCTGGCGGCGATGTATTTCCCCACCAAGGCGACTTCGCTGAAGTACATCTTCAGCCACGCGTTCCGCGCTCCCGATCCGTACGACGAGTTCTACGTGGACCTGGTGGACAGCACGGCGAGCACGCGATCGATCGAGCCGGAGAGCATCAACACGCACACGGTGTTGCTGGAGCATGCCTTCAACCCGCGGCTGCACATGGCGGCGGCGGGGTTTGCGAACGCGCTGAACGATGTGATCAAGGAACAGGTGGACGCGGAGGGGAACACGCACTTCGCCAACCAGGCAGGGGACACGGGCCGGGGCGCGGAGGTGGAGGTGGTTGCGGAGGACGCTTCGGGCTGGCGGGCGCGGTCGAGCTATACGTTTGCCAGCACGCGGCAGAAGCCGGGACATGCGCGGGTGATGAACTCGCCGGCCCACCTGGCGAAGTTCAACGGGGTGGCGTCGCTGGCGCGCGCGGGCTACGTGGGCGCGGAGCTGCTGTTCAACGGCCCGCAGTCGAACTACCTGGGGCAGCGGATCGGTTCTTCGTTTCTGGCGAATGCCACGCTGACGTCGCGGCCGATCGGCAACCGTTTCGAGATTTCGGCCAGCTGCTATAACGTGTTCGACCGGCGCTGGAGCACGCCGACGGGACCCGAGGTGACCGCGCCCGCGACGGTGCAGGACGGGCGCACGTGGCGTTTCCGGCTGACGTATCACTACAGCCCGGAAAGAAAGTCCTCGCGATGAGCCGGGCGCCGCAGGAGGACCGCCCCGCGATACGCTCTCGGTGGCGTGCGGTGGCGTTGTGGTTGGCGGTGCTTCTGCCGCTGCTTCCGTGCCGCCTGCCGGGACAGCAGGACGAACGCGCGGTGCGCGCTGCCTTCGTCTTCAACTTGACGAAATATGTTTCGTGGCCAGGGGAGCATCGCCGGCTTGTGATCGGGGTGGTGGGCGACGGCGAGATGGGCGCGGTCCTCAAGCAGGTGTTGGACGGGAAGCTCAGCGAGGGGCGGCGGATCGCGGTGGTGCAGCACGCGGTGGATGCGGAGTTGAACGAGTGCGATCTGCTTTACGTGAATAACGTGTCGCCCGCGCAGCTGCGTTCGATCCTGGCGCGCGCGGGCAAGCGTGCGGTGCTGACGGTGGGCGACAGCGACCGATTTGTGCGGGCCGGGGGGATGGTGGGGCTGATCCGGTCGGGCGATCAGATTGAGATCGAGGTAAACCTGCAGGAGCTGCGCAGCAGGCAGCTCAACATGAGCTCGCGATTGCTGAACCTGGCGACGGTGGTTTCGCCGGCGGAGGGCGGGCGATGAGATTGAGCCGTCCCAACAGCTTGCGCGCGCACATCGTGATGGTGGCGGTGTTGGCCAGCGGCCTGGCGGTGGCGCTGTTTACGGCGGCGATTACGTATGTGAACACGCGCAGCGCGATTGCCGAGCTGGACAGCCGGATGGCCACGCTGGCGGATGTGATCGGGCAGAACTCGACGGCGGCTCTGGACTTCAACGACAAGGAAGCCGCGGGAGAGGTGCTGAGCGCGCTGCGGCGCGAGGTGCCGGTGGTGTCGGCGTGCCTGTATGACGGGCGGGCGGCGTTGTTCTCGGCGTATCTGCGGGACGCGCGGTCGCCGGCGTGCGCGGCGCATGCCTGGGGGGAACTGGAGCCGGGCAGTGGGCACCGGCGGGTGGTGCGCCCGGTGGCGCGGGCCGGGGATGTGACGGGGTCGATCGAAGTGACGGCCGATACGGCGGATCTGCAGCGGCGGAATCGGCGCATGCTGAGTATCGCGCTGGGGCTGGCGGCGCTGTCGCTCACGCTGGCGGGGCTCTGCGGGACGTGGCTGCAACGGGGCATCTCCGGGCCGGTGGTGCAGCTGGCGGCGGCCATGCAGCGGGTGACCAAACACGGGAGCCTGGATGCGCAGGTGAATGTGGAGGGGGCGGAGGAGATCGCGCATCTGGCGGCGGGCTTCAATCGCATGATCCTGGAACTGGAGCGGCGCAACCAGGTGGCGCGGCTGGCGGAGTCGCGGTTGCTGGAGCAGGCGAGGACGGATTCGCTGACGGGGCTTCCCAACCGCCGCCACCTGGCGCAGATTCTGGAGGAGGAGCTGGAGCGGTCGCGGCGGGAGAAGTGGATGATCGGGCTGCTCTACATCGACCTGGACGGGTTCAAGCTGGTGAACGACAGCCTGGGGCACGCGGCCGGGGATCAGCTGCTGTGCGAGGTGGCCAAGCGGCTGCGATCGCGCGTGCGCACGGTGGACACGCTGGCGCGGGTGGGCGGCGACGAGTTCACCATCATTCTGGTGGGGCTGGAGAACGAGTCGGACGCCATGGTGGCGGCCAGCGGGATCATCCAGAGCATGTCGCGGCCGTTTCTGATCGAGGGCAAGGAGATCACGGTCGGCGCGAGCATTGGGATCAGTACGCGGCGGCCGGCGGGCGTGGGCGACCTGGATCTGTTCAAGCAGGCGGACAGCGCCATGTATGCGGCGAAGCGCACGGGAAAGAATCGCGCCGTGCACTTCAGCCCGGAGATGGGCCATATGGCGCGGGAGCGGTTGACGCTGGAGATCGACCTGCGCGGGGCAATCGGGCGAGGCGAGATTTATGTGGAGTACCAGCCGGAGTGGAGCGCGGCGACGGGGCGGCTGGTGCGGTTCGAGGCGCTGGCGCGCTGGCGTCATCCGCAGCTCGGCAATGTGTCTCCGGAGAACTTCATTCCCGTGGCCGAGGAGAGCGGGCTGATTCACGCGCTGGGGCGCTTCGTGATGGAGAAGGCGTGCCGGGAATGCGTGGAGTGGCAGAAGGTCTCGCCTCATCCGATTGAGGTGGCGGTGAATGTGTCGTCGCTGCAGTTCAATGCCGAGGGTTTTCTGCCCGAGGTGGAGGAGATTTTGCAATCGAGCGGGCTGCGGCCGGAGTTGCTGCAGATCGAGCTGACCGAGTCGGTTATGATCGGCTCGCTGAGCCAGTCGACGGAGAAGATGAAGCACCTGCGCTCGCGGGGAGTGAGCCTGGCGGTGGATGACTTTGGCACGGGCTACTCCTGCCTGGGCTATCTGCCGGCTTTGCCGTTCACCGCGCTGAAGATCGACCGCACCTTCGTGCGCCGGCTGCAACTGGGGCCGGAGGTGGCCACCATGATTCGCTCGCTGATCGAGCTGGCCAAGAAGATGGGCCTGCGCGTGGTGGTGGAAGGAATCGAAGACGCGGCCCAGATGAAGGCGGTGCTGGAGATGGGCGCCGATGAGCTGCAGGGGTATCTGCTTGGTCTTCCTTCGAGCGCGCCGCGCGCGGACTTCGCGGCGGGTATCGCGGGGCGTTCGCGGTCGATGAGCGAAGCTGCTCGCGCACCGGAACGGGCGCCGATCCTGGATGCGGGAGCGAACTTTCTTCCCATCACGTGATCGCCGTCTCGTGATCGGCGCATGCACGGCAGAGATGCGTCCGTTCAGGGCGCCTCGCGGAAGAGCATTTCGTTGTTTGACTCGAATCCGAGTTGGGTATAAAGAGGACGGCCGGCATCGGAGGCGTGCAGGGAGATGGTGCGGATGCCGCGGCGGCGGCATTCCTGCATCGCGGTTTCGACCAGTTGCCGCGCCAGCCCGCGGCGGCGGTACGCGGCCTCCACGAAGACGTTCAGGAGGTATCCGCGCAGCTCTCCCACCGGATCGAAGGGATGGGGCGGCCAGTCGAGGAGCAGCAATCCGGTGGAGGCGACGGGCGCGTTCTCATCGGTGATGATCCAGCCCAGGTACCGCTCGCGTTCCATCATGCGCTTTAGCCAGGGTTCAAAGTTGCGGCGCATCTGCAGGAGAGGCGGCTCCGGTATTCCCATGGCAAGGAACATGGCCTGGCGGTGGGAGGCGATGAGCGGGACATCCTGAAGCACAGCGGGCCGGGTAAGCAGCATAGCGTGAGTGTAACGGGGAGCACGAGCCGTATGATCGATCCGTGCCCGACGCAAAGCAGCCTGTACTTCATCTCGACGAGAGCGGCCTTAGGCCCGGCTTGCGGCTGGCCGTGGGCGTCTCGGGCGGGGCCGATTCGGTCGCGCTTATCCGCGCCCTGGCCGAGCGGAGAAGGGAACTGGGGCTGGTGCTCAGTGTCGTTCATCTTCACCACGGGCTGCGCGGAGATGAGGCGGATGCGGACCTGGAGTTTGTGCGCACGCTGGCCGGCGACCTGGGTCTCTCCTTCCAGTCCGAGCGGGTAGAAACCGCGGCGTCGGCGGCTGCTGATCCGGCAACGGGCAAAGCCGCGGAGACGATCGAGGAGGCGGCGCGTCGTTTGCGCTATCAATGGTTTCGGCGGCTCATGGCGGGGGGCGCGGCAGAAGCGGTCGCAACCGCCCACACCCGGGATGATCAGGCGGAGACGGTGCTGGCGAAGTTCCTGCGGGGAGCCTGGACGGAGGGGCTGAGCGGTATCCATCCGGTGATCGAGTTTCCCGAGGGGCGCATCCTGCGGCTGCTGCTCAGGACCACGCGGGCGGAGATCGAGGCTTACCTGACGGGACTGGGGCAGGGCTGGCGCGAGGATTCGTCGAACCGGCACCTGACTTTTACGCGGAACCGGATCCGGCATGAGCTGCTGCCGCAGTTGGAGAGCTGGAATCCGCGGCTGCGCGAGCACCTTGCCCAAATGGCGGAGCTGGCCCGGGACGAGGAGTCGTGGTGGACCGAAGAGACCGCGCGCGCCGCGGCGCCGGTAGTCCTGCCCGGGCGGCCGGTTCGCGGCGGCGGGCGCGCGGCCGCTGAGGGGTTGGCTCTGGACATCGGCCGGCTCACCGGGCTGGGGCCGGCCTTGCAACGGAGAGTTCTCCGCTATGCTGCTGAGCAGCTAGGGTTTGCTTTGAATTTCGAGGCGACGGAGGGGCTGCGCGCGCTGGCGCTCTCAGGACGCGCCAGCCAGAGGATCGAGCTGGCGGGCGGTCTCCGCGGCGAACGGACCCATCGCGAGCTACGGCTCTCGGCGCAGTCGTCCGCGGCGGAGGGCGGCAACGCTGCCGAGGTGACGTTCCCCGTTCCCGGGGAGGTGAGCGCGCCGGAGCTGGGCATCCATCTCCGCATTGAGGCGGCGGTCGGCACCACCGCCACGCTTCGTCCGTGGAGGGCGGGGGACAGGGTGCACCTGCGCCACTCGAGCGGGCCGCGGAAGGTGAAAGAGGTGCTGGAACGCATGAAGGTGAGCGGGACGGCCCGATCCGCCTGGCCGGTGGTGGAGATGGACGGGCGGATCGTCTGGATGCAGGGCGTGGCGGTCGAGCCCGGGCCGGAGGCCCAGGTGACGGTGCTGCCGGGGAGAGCCGCTCCGGGGTGAGCGAGCCGCCGGTTCGAGCAGGGGCGACCTGGTCTTGCGGGCGGGTTCCCAGGAAGTGTTATTTACCGGAAGTGGTGTGATGGCAAGGGAATACGATCAGGACTAAGGTCACGGACAGGGGCGCAATTTCTGTTGCAGCCCGATTCAAGTTTTGCATTTCTGGGAGTACAATTTGAACTACTGCTCATCCGGGCGGTTCGCTTGACTTGTCCCCCCTCGCGGACCCGTGAACATTTGTGACGTGTGGGGGCCTATAAGCGTCTTATGGATGACGGAGGCGGATCCCGAGGTCCCTTAGCGGACTTCCCCGCCGGGAAAAGAGGAGTCCTGGTGAATTCAACCGTAAAAACCATCATGTTCTGGGTGTTCATCCTCATCTGTCTGCTGATGCTGTGGACAGTCGTGCAGAAGGGCACGAGCGGGTTGGGCAAGGACCAGGAGATCCCCTACTCCGAGCTGTACGCCAAGGTTCAACAAGGGGCGGTGCAAGAAGCCACCATCCAGGGCCCGGACCTTCATGGCAAGCTCAAGGGATCGAATAGCCAGTTCCACACCACGGTGGGCAGCAACTACGAAGATCTGAAGCACGCCATGCTGGCGGCCAACGTGAACTTCTCGATCAAGGAGCCGCAGAGCAATCTGCTGTTGCCGATCCTGTTCAATGTGGGGCCGTTCGTGCTGATCGGCGCTATCTGGTTCTTCATGCTGCGGCAGATGCAGAGCGGCGGGAATAAGGCGCTGAGCTTCGGCAAGAGCCGCGCGCGCCTGCTCTCGATGCAGCAGAAGAAGGTCACGTTCAAAGACGTGGCCGGCGTGGACGAGGCCAAGGAAGAGCTGAAGGAGATCATCGAGTACCTGCGCGAGCCGCAGAAGTTCCAGAAGCTCGGCGGCCGTATTCCCAAGGGCGTGCTGCTCGTCGGACCTCCCGGAACCGGCAAGACCCTGCTGGCCCGTGCTGTTGCCGGCGAGGCCAACGTCCCGTTCTTCTCGATCTCCGGCTCGGACTTCGTGGAGATGTTTGTCGGCGTGGGCGCAAGCCGCGTGCGCGACCTCTTCGAGCAGGGCAAGAAGAATGCTCCCTGCATCATCTTCATCGACGAAATCGACGCGGTCGGCCGCCATCGCGGCGCCGGCCTGGGCGGCGGACACGACGAGCGCGAGCAGACGCTGAACCAGCTCCTCGTGGAGATGGACGGCTTTGAATCGAACGACGGCGTGATCCTCGTTGCCGCCACCAACCGCCCCGACGTGCTCGATCCGGCACTCCTGCGTCCCGGCCGCTTCGACCGCCGCGTGGTGGTGGGACTGCCCGACGTGCGCGGCCGCGAGGAAGTGCTCCGTGTCCACGTCAAGAAGGTCCCTGTCGCCGACGACGTGAACCTCAATGTCCTGGCCCGCGGCACGCCGGGATTCAGCGGCGCCGATCTGGCCAACATGGTGAACGAGGCTGCTCTCAACGGCGCCCGCCTCAATCGCAAGCAGGTCACGATGTACGACTTCGAACTGGCCAAGGACAAGGTCCTGATGGGCGCAGAGCGCAAGTCGATGCTGCTGACCGATGAGGAGAAGCGCGTCACGGCCTACCATGAAGCCGGACACGCGCTGGTCTCGTTCCTGCGCGACCATTCCGACCCGATCCATAAGGTCACCATCATTCCGCGCGGCATGGCCCTGGGCGTCACGGTGTACCTGCCGGACGACCGGCACAACTACACCCGCGACTACCTGGAGACCCGCCTGGCCACGGCCTACGGCGGGCGCGTGGCGGAGGAGATCTTCCTCAACCAGATGTCGACCGGCGCGGGGTCCGACATTGAAGTGGCCACCGACCTGGCCCGCCGCATGGTGTGCGAGTACGGCATGAGCCGCCTCGGCCCGCTGACCTTCGGCAAGAAGGAAGAGCAGATCTTCCTGGGCCGCGAGATCGCGCAGCATCGCGACTTCAGCGAGGAGACGGCGCGGCAGATCGATCTGGAAGTCCGTCGCTACATCGACGAGGCGTACCAGTCGGCCTACACGCTCATCAACACCCATCAGGACGCGATGCATCGCATCTCCGCCGCTCTGCTCGAGCGCGAGACCATCGACGCCGACGAAGTGAAGATGCTCATCGAAGGCAAGGAACTGCCCCCGATGCGCTCCATCCTGGCCTCGCCCAGCGACGGCGGCACCGGGACTGGCCAGCAGGTTCTCAAGCCCGAATCCCGCGGCGGCTCCGGCTTCCCGGAGGGCTCGCCCAGCCCGGCATAATCCGCCACAACCATCTGTAACCAAAGGGCCGCTCGAAAGGGCGGCCCTCTTTTTTCGCGGGCGACTCGAAAACCACTTTCAATCGTACGCATGTGGCTCGCGCTTCGGAGGACAACTCACCAAAGTCTGCCCGCCTCTTAGCAGTCGTAAGACCCTCCCCTAAAGACCAGGGATACAGAAAACTTACACATCTCAGGAGTAGCCAATGGCGACCTTCCCTCGTTCTGCGGCCTTGAGCCTCGCGGCTCTGGCCCTCGCCCCCTTGTGCCTCGCGCAGACCCCGGTAAACTTCTCCGTCACCGCAAGCACCTCCGGCCGCGCTCCGGGCAATATCTACTCCGTCGATCTCAACAACGACGGCATTACCGACCTGGTGCAAGACACCGAGGAGACTCCGTCCGGCTTCTCCGTGAGTCTCGGCAACGGCGATGGCACGTTTCGTGCGCCGGTCTTCTATACGCTGCCCTCCAAAACCGGTCCCAACCCCATCGCCACTGGCGATTTCAACAATGACGGCAAGGTAGACATCGCCGTCGCCATCGCCGGCACCAACCAGATTCTTGTCTATCTGGGCAATGGCAATGGCACCCTGCAGGCGCCGAAGACATCCACCATCGCCCTGCCTTCCGGATACATCTTCAACCTCTTCAGTGCGGCCGCGTCCGACTTTAATGGAGATGGCAAGGTTGACTTCGTGGCCAACGCCGGCAACACCTCCGGATCCGCGCTGTTTGTCATTCAGGGAGACGGCGCCGGCGGGTTCACCACACCGCATGTTGTGCTCGCCGATAACGCGCAGCAGGTGGTCGTCGGCGACTTCGATGGCGACGGCAAGGCCGACATCGCCACGACTACCGTCACTAACGATGCCGGCGGCTTCCTCGCCTCCACAACCGTCCACGCCCTCTACGGCAACGGCGCCTTCGGCTTCACTGACACCACGCCCTATATCAACAACAACGGCAGTCTCTTCTACGTCAGCTCCGGCGATCTCAACAGCGATGGCATGACCGACCTGTTCGGCACCGATGGCAACTCGCGCGTCGCCGTGTTGTACGGGTCCGCAGGCCGAACCTTCAGCAGCTACTTCCTACCCCTGCCCGTTGGCTCCCTCAACAGCAACTCCGGCGCCTTCACCCCCCTGCTCACCATGGCCGACTACAACGGGGACGGTCGCATGGACATCGCCGCCTTCAACTCTGTGCCCAACAGCGGATCCACCACAACCTACAACATCGCCTTCTTCCTCGCCACCGGAAGCGGCAACGGACAGTTCACCAGCCAGACGATTCCGCTCTCCACTAACACCCAGCTCTACACTCCTACCGTCTCAGGCCTGTTCAGCCGTCACCTGACGCCTGACGTGGCGCTCAGCACCAATTCCAGCGCCACGTCCAGCACCCTTCTCACCGCCGTCAACCGCGCCTCCTCCGGCTACTTCGGCCCCTGCTACTATCCCAGCACCGGCCAGGGCTTCAACGTTTGCGTTCCGTTCTACTTCAACAATGCTAATTTCACCGTCGACGCCGCCGTTAACTCCTACGGCAAGCTGCGCAAGATCGAGCTCTGGATCGACGGCAAAAAGATAAGCGAGCAGCATCACGTGTGGGACCAGCATGGCTACTTCGCGTATAGCGGCACCCTCAACCCCGGCGCGCACAAGGCGACTCTCTTCGCTGTCGACGTCGACAACCGCTTGCAGCGATACGACACTTCATTCGTCAGTCAGGGCGGGCCCTGCACCGTGCCATCCTCGCCAGGCGTGAACGTCTGCAACCCCGTCAACAACGGCACAACGACCTCTCCGGTCCTGATTCAGGCTGCCTCCAACATCACCGGAACCCTCGCCCGCATGGAAGTATGGATCGACGGCGTCAAGGTCTATACCGAGACCACCAGCACATCCCTCGGCATCCAGCAAGCCCTACCCGCGGGCAAGCACCAGATTGGCGTATACGCGGTGAACACCGCTGGAACCAAGTGGCTTGGCCTCGTCAACACCACCGTGCAGTGAGCGAAGCGAGTCAAACTCATCACGCAGGCCGGGCATCATCGCCCGGCCTGCGGCTGAGAGGCATTTTCATGGATACACCTTCCCATCCGAAACAACTTGGCTCTTTCGTCGTGCCTCTTACCTACCAGCAAGATCCCGCCCTCTAGATCCGGGACTACACATACAAGGTCGAGTCTAGGAGTACCCAATGGCGTTTTTTCCCCGCTCTACGGCTTTGAGCCTCGCGGCTCTGGCCTCCGCATCCGTCTGTCTCGCGCTGAATCCCGCCAGTTTCAAGAGCGTCACCACCATCGCCGGAGAAACGGCTGCCAGCGTGTATGCGGTCGATCTGAATAACGACGGCATCACCGACCTTCTTCAGGACACCGGCCAGTCGCCTCCGGGATTCACGGTGAGCCTGGGCAAGGGAGACGGCACGTTCAAGCCGCCGGTGCTCTACTCCGTTCCGTCGACAAGTCTCATCGGCACCCAGCCCATGGCCACGGGCGACTTCAATCACGATGGCAAGATCGACATCGCGGCCGTGTTCGGCACGCAGATCGCCATTTGGTTCGGCAATGGCGACGGCACGTTTCAGTCGCCCAAGATCACCAACGTCGCGCTGCCCTCCGGTTTCACGTTCTCTGAAGGCACGCTGCAGGCGGCCGACTTCAACGGCGACGGCAAGCTCGATCTCGCTGGCTGGATCACCAACTTCACCGGCAACGGCTCGGTGCCCAGCACCACCGCCGTCTACGTCTTCCGGGGGGATGGAGCCGGAGGATTCTCCAATCCGCGCCAGGTGCTCTCCGGCCCTGGGTTCCAGCCCGGCTTTCAGACGCTCATTGGAGACTTCGATGCCGACGGAAAGGCCGACATCGCCGCGACGTACTTTGTCCTGGACAGCGAGGGTGCTACCGCCAGCACCACGGTCCACGTCCTCTACGGCAACGATGATTTCACCTTTCAGGACACCACGCCGTACATTGCGAACGGCGGTCTGAACCTGGGCGCCGGCGACTTGAATGGCGATGGGCTTACCGATCTGTTCGGCATCTATGGATACGCGCCGAACCAGCAACTGGCCACCTTCTACGGCACCACGTCGCGCACCTTCAACGATTACTTCATGAACACCAACGCGACCTACGGGCTCGGCACGGCGAGTGACGGCACCAACTACAACTCGCAGCTCGTGATGGGCGACTTCAACGGCGACGGGCGCATGGACCTTGCCGCCATGTCGGTGGACACCACCAACTACGCCAACGACGATGTCATCATCTTCCTGGCGCAGTCCAGCCCGGGCATCTTCAGTTCGCAGGCCTTTCAACTCGGCACCACCTACATCGATCAGAGTGCCGTTGTTCCGGGACTATTCGGCGGCAGCTTTCTCAAGCCAGATCTGGCGTTCAGCCAGAGTCCCAACTACGCCTCGCCGCCGCAGAATCAGCCGTCGTATCTCGTCTCCGAGGTGAACCAGGCCAGCACCGGCTGGTTCGGCCCCTGCTACTATCCGCGTACCGGGCAGGGATTCAACGTGTGCGCGGCAGGAACGGTGAGCGGCTCCACGGCTACGTTCAATGCCGCGGTCAACTCCTTCGGCTCGCTGCGCAAGATCGAGTTGTGGGTCGACGGCAAGAAGCTCAGCGAGCAGTACCACACCTGGGACCGCCACGGGTACTTCAACTACGCGTCGACGTTTGCGCCCGGGGCCCACTCCGGCACGTTCTTCGCCGCGGACGTGGACAACCGCCTGCAGCGTTACGACTTTACCTTCACGGTGGGCGGCGCCTCGTGCTCGGCGCCGTCAACGCCCGGGGTGAACATCTGCACGCCAGTGAACAACAGCACCGTGAGTTCGCCGGTCTCGGTGCTGGCGTCCGCCAACATCACGGGGACGCTCGCGCGCATGGAGTTGTGGATCGACGGGGTGAAGTTCTACACCGAGACCAACAGCACCACGCTGAGCATCTCGTATCCGCTGGGCGCGGGCAAGCACCAGTTCGGCGTCTACGCGGTGAACACGGCGGGCACCAAGTGGCTGGGCCTCTCCTACGCAACGGTGCCGTAGGGCGCAACGGTGCCGTAGCGCTTTGCTACGCGGAAAGAAGAAGGGCCGCCCGGATTCGGAGCGGCCCTCGTCTTTTCCCCATCTTTCGTTCCTCACGCCGTAACACGCTCCAGCACCAGCGGCGGCGCCGTGCGGCCAAACCACGACATGTCGATGGAGGGATCGGATCCATCCGGAGCCGGTCCGATCGCGGGAGCATTCGGGTCTGGCTCGGGCGCCTTGCGCCTCGCCCAACCCAGATTCACCTCTCGCTTCAGCACCATGCGATCGCCCCGTGCGGTTCCTTCGAAGGTACTGTTGCCTGCCTTGAACGACACATTGTCGCCGTCGATCTTGCCATCGATGACGGGCGACGGCACATCCATGCCGCCAGTGAAGTTGCTGCCCGCGCCTTCTACAGTTCCGGTCAACGTGCCGCCCTCCTGCTGCAAGGTGAACACCAGGCTGGCTCCACTGATGACCGAGAGCGATTCATCATCCTCCGCGGCATGCGCGCGGGCCGGTCGCCACAGCCCGGTCAACCCGCTGCCCTGCGGCGCCGTCCTCGCCCACACCGGAACCTGCGGCCGCAGCTCGGTCTGCTTTGCGTCGATGGTCGCGGTGGCCGGCGCCAATCCCATCGAGCTGACTTCGACGGTGATCTTCCCGGCCTGTTTGGCGGATTGCACCAGGCCCATGCAAAGGCCGCCGAAGGCCTTGCGCTTGTCGCCTTTGTCCGGCGCCTGGTCGGTAGGGTCGCCGTTGCCGGTGCCGACGAGTTTGCCGCTGCCGCTCACGCGGAAGGTGACCTCGTTGTCGGTCACCGGAACCAGCCGCCCCTGCGCATCCTGCACCTCCACAGCGAACATGGCTACTTCTTCGCCGTCGGCCTTCACCTCCTGGCGGTCGGGCCGGAGCACCAGCTTGGTTGCGCCGCCGGTCGTCTCGCGTTTGGTGGTCATCACCTGCTTGCCGCCCTTGAAGCCTCGCGCCTCAATGGCTCCCGGCGCATACGGCACCACCCAGGCCACGTGCTGGTCTTTCGCAACCTCCTTGGCGCCCTGGCTCTTGCCGTTCACCAGCAGCTCCACCTTGTCCAGGTTGGAGAAGACCCACACGGCGATCGTCTTCCCCTCGTATCCAGGCCAATTCCAGTGCGGAAACAGGTGCAGCACCGGCTTGTTCGTCCACCACGACTGGTAATAGAAGAACGAGTCCTTGGGGAACCCGCAGGTGTCGATGATGCCGTACTGGGAGCTGATGTTCGGCCATCCGTTCGGCGAGGGCTCGCCGCGGTAGTCGAATCCCGTCCACACAAAGCCGCCGGAGTTCCACGGCCGCGCGTCGGTGAAGCGCCACCATCCCTCGGCGGAGGCCCGGCCGGTGGTGGTGTAGGGGTCGTACGAGCTTACGAATCCCTTGTCGCGATCGGTGATGTAGATGCCGCGCGTTCCCACCGCGCTCACCGTCTCGGTGCCCATCACCGGCTTCTCGGGATTTTTGTTGTGGAACTCCTCTGACTGCGGGTCCATGTAGTTGTACCCCGCGACGTCGCCGACGGCGAGCCCGCCCGTGCCGATGGCTCCGGTGGGCGCGAGCGAGACGGGCCGCGAACCGTCGTGCTGCATGGCCACGCGCTTCATCGCCTTCAGGATCAGCACGCCCTTGGGCGTGTTGGCCTGTCCTTCCTCGTTGCCCATGGAGTACATGAAGACGCTGGGATGATTGCGGTCGCGTCGCACCAGGTTCTCGAACTGGCTCAGTCCCTCGGGATTCGACGACATCATGCGCGTCTCATCGAAGACCAGCATGCCCATCTGGTCACAGGCATCCAGCAGCTCGGGCGTGGGCGGATTGTGGGAGGTTCGCAGCGAGTTGCAGCCCATCTCCTGCAGCTTGGCTACGCGATAGTACTGCACGGAGTCGGGCAGGGCCGCGCCCAATCCGGCGTGATCCTGGTGGTTGCAGGTTCCCTTCAGCTTTACAGGCGCGCCGTTGAGCAGCAGTCCCTTCTCGGCGTCGAACTTCGCGGTGCGGATGCCGAAGGGCGTCTCGTACCGATCCACGACAGCGCCGTCCACCTGGACCTCGGTGACCAGTTTGTAGAGATTGCGGTCTTCCAGAGACCAGAGCTTCGGCGAGGAGACCGTGACCTCCTGCCGGTAGCTATGCTCCTCGCCTGCGTCGATGGACGAAGGCGCGGTGATGTCCTTGGCCACCGGGGTTCCCTCAGGATTGAGGAGCGTGGAGACCACGCGGGTATTCTTCGGGTTCTCATCGTCGTTGCAGACTTCGGTGAGAAGCGATAGCTTTGCCTGGCCGCCGCTGGCCTCGAGAGTGCCGGCGTGCGTCCCCCACTTCTTCACGTGCACCGGATGCGTCTTGACGAGCCATACGTGGCGATAGATGCCAGCGCCTTCATAGAACCATCCGTCCGACTCGGTCGCGTTTACGCGGACCAGCAGCACGTTGCGCTGCCCGGGCGTGGCGAAGGCCGTGACGTCGAAGCTGAAGGGGTCGTATCCGCCGAAGTGCCGGCCGAGGTAGAAGCCGTTGAACACCACCATGGCTTCGCGATATGCGCCGTCGAACTCGATGGAGAGCCGCTTGCCGGCGTCCTCTGCCGAGAGTTCGAAGACCCGCCGATACCAGCCCACGCTGGTCTCCGGATACTTGCGGCCCAGGGGATAGAAGCCCTTGCTCTGCAGGCTGGGATCGTTGGTGAAGGGCAGCTCGATGGCCCAGTCGTGGGGCAGATCCACGGGCTTCCAGGCGCTGTCGTCGAAGGCGATCCCGCCGGCCGGCATGAAGTTTCCGGTCTTCTGAAAGTTGCCGGTGGCGGCGGTGCCAAAGCCGAAGTCCTTCAGCGGGTCGCTCGCGTGTCCCAGGTGGAAGCGCCAGCCGAAGTCGAGGAGCAGGCGCTCGCGCCCGGCGCCCGGAGTGGGTGAGGTGAGCGCGCCCTCCACGCTGAGAGGACCGGTGACGGGCGCCGTCACGGCGTCCACTGCGTGATGCATCGGCTGCATGCCATGCGCTGCTACGGCGGCCGGCGCCAGCAGGCTGCTCTTCAATACGTCGCGGCGTGAAAACCTTTTCATTTCGTCTCCTGCAAGCAAACTTCAAGAACGGCTCAGAGCCGGTGATTTCCCGCTCTTTGTAATGCGACCGAAGTATAGTTCAGGCCAGCCCGGATGGCACAACCGGTTCTCTCAAAAGCGCCTCTCCCAGCGGAGCATCACTGACCGGCCCGGGGCGATGGCATTGCCAGAGAACAGGCCGCCGAAGTCGAGCACGTTCAGGCGGCCATTCAGGTTTTCGGCGTCCACGTGCAGGGTGCTGAGCACGCGATCGTGGCGGAACACATCGGCGCTCAGCGAGGCGCTCACGGCCAGGTTGGGACGGACGCGGCCGCGCTCGAAGTTGAGCCGGCTCACGACTGCGGGACCGTACTGCGCCAGGGCCTCCGCCTCGGTACCGCCGTAGTCGAAGGGTAGTCCGGAGCCATAGCCAGCCCCGCCTCCCACGCGCAAGCGGCCCGAGAGCCGCGTTTCCCAGCGCGTGGCGAGCGTGTTGCGCTGGTCCTGGGTGGCAGGAAAGTGACCGCTCAACTCCGAAGCGGCGCTCTGCGCATCGCTGCCCAGGAAGAGCCCGCCGGTGACCGGGAACCACTCCGTGGAGACCATGTAGGAGTAGCTCACGAAGCCGGTGACCGGACCGATGTTCGCCAGCTGCAGCTTGCCTTCGGCGCCATAGACCACGCTCTTGTTGAATGCGATCGGGTAGCTGAGGCCGGTGTTCAACAACTGATCGTCGTCGGCGGCGTTGCGGGCCATGCGCCGGTAGATCGTTCCATCGATACGCACTCGATTCGCCAGCCCCTTGGTGGCGCCCAGCTCAAAGTCGTCGCCGCTCGATGGCTGAACCGGCAGACGAAGGAAGTCGCGATTGACGCTGTCGACCTGCGCGGAGCTGGAGAGCAGGATGTTGTCGAACGAGGGCGTCTGGAAGACGCGATCATAGGCCGCGTGCAGCACCAGGTCCTGGCCCTTGAAGGCGCGGCCCACGGCGAGGCGTGGGCTGACGGCCTGGCGGTTGAGCAGAAGCTGGTAGTGATCCCAGCGCACGCCGAGGCTGAAGGTCCACTCGCGCAGGCGGACGGCGTCTTCCACGAATGCCGACTGTTCCAGGTCGGGGCGCGCGTCGGTGAAGCTGAGGGACGGCCGGGTTCCGGGATCGAATCGCGTGGGATCGGTGAGGAGGTAGCGGAAGTTCTCGTGGAGGAATGCGGCGTCGGACTCGACGCCGGCCTTCCACTCGTGGCGGCCGCGGTGCAGGGACCAGGTTCCCTTGAAGTAGCCCTCGGTGAAGTGATTGTGCAGGAAGGCAGCGATGGGCGTTGGATGGGTGTTCGAGTTGAGGTCGCGAGAGGTCCTGCGCACCATCCCGGAGAGGACGAGCAGGCTGTCAGGCGAAAGAATGCGCTGGTAGCGCGCGGTGCCGAGGGTCTCGGCGTTCGCGCCATCCTGGCGCTGGCCGGCCTGCTGCTGCAGGAATTCGTTGGGAATGAGGAAGTGGGACAGCTCGTGCCGGAATTCGGCGGTCAGCCGGTCGCTGCTATCGAGGTCCCGCTCGTACACGGCGGCGAAGTCTCCGGTGGTGCCGGAGTTGGTGTAGTTCTGCGGCACGACGGGATTGAGGTAATGATCGGTGCGGGACCCGGAGGCGGAAGCGGAGAGGGAGTCTTTCTTGCGGGTCTCCTGCAGCCGCCCGAAGCCGGCCATGGTGTCGTAGCTTCCGCCAGAGGCGACGATCTCGCCGTGCAGGCCGGGATCGGTCTGGCGGCGGGTATTCAGCTCGACGACGCCGCCCATCTTGCGGCCGTACTCGGCCGGGAAGCCGGCGGTGTAGATGCTCATGGATTCGAGGTCATCGGCTTCGATCTCCGGCCCAAAGCTGGGGGAGCGGTTATCCATCAGCGGGATGCCGTCGATGACGAACTGCGTGTCGTACTCGGAGCCGCGCGGATGAAGGACGGCGTTGCCCTCGTAGAGCCAGCCGGGCTGGGAGACGACCAGGTCCTGGACCGATCGCCCGGGGAGAGAGGAGAGGCGTTCGCCGATCTGCTCCGGGCCGATCTGGCTGGGCACCGAGGCGCTGTCGAGGTCGACGAGGGTGTTCTGGCCGTTGACTTTGATCTCGCTGGTGACTCCGGCGACGCCCAGCTGGACCGTGCGGAGCTCGGGGATGCTGGAGTGCACATCGAGCGCGACGTGAAAGACGGCGAAGCCGGGGCGTGCGACGGTGGCCTGGTAGAGGCCGAAGGGAAGCGCGGCGAAGGTGAGGTGGCCGGTGGCATCGGTCTCGACGGAGCGGTGAAAGTGGCTGGCCCGGGAATCGAGCTCGATCTTGGCCTGAAGTCCGGCGCCGGCGGGATCGACGACGGCGAGGCGTAGTTCTCCGCGGTTGGCCTGCGCGAAGGCGGCGGCCTGGAACCAGGCAGCGGCCTGCAGGCAGGCGGCCAGACCCGCGACCTTCAACGCTGCGGAGAGGGACCTCACCTCTCATTTTTAGCGCAACGGCGGATCGGAGCCAAAGAAAACAGGGAAGAGGGAGCAGGGAACAGGGAAGGCGTTAGTCGCTTGGTGAGGGGGTTTGGAGGGAGCGGAGGAAGCGGCGGTCTTCGTCGGTCAGGGCGGCGCGGGCGAGGAGGTCGGGGCGGTTGGCGAGGGTTTTGCGGAGTTGCTGCTCGCGTCGCCAGCGGCGGATCTGCTGGTGGTCGCCGTTGAGGAGGGTCTCCGGGACCTGGAGGCCGGCAAACTCCGCGGGGCGGGTGTAGTGGGGGTAGTCGAGCAGGCCGCCGGAGCCGTGCTGGGAGCGGGGCACGCCCTCCTGGTCGGTGGTGATAGCGGCGTCGGGGGCGCCGAAGCTTTCAAATTCTCCCGACGCCTCGTTGCCTAACACGCCGGGAATGAGGCGCATGACGGCGTCGAGTATGACGGCGGCGGGCAGCTCGCCGCCGCTCAAGACGTAGTCGCCGATGGAGAGCTCTCGGTCGCAATAGAGCTGGTTGATGCGCTCGTCGACGCCTTCGTAGCGTCCGCAGAGGAGGACGACGCGGTCGAGTTGGGCGAGTTCGCGGGCGGTGCTCTGGGTGAAGGGCCGGCCCTGCGCGGAGGTGAGGACGACGCTGATCGGGGGTTCCGGGCTCCGCTCGGCGCGGGGAAGGACGTCGAGGGCGGCCAGCGCTTCGGCGAGCGGTTCGGGCTTGAGGACCATGCCTTCGCCGCCGCCGAAGGGGCGGTCGTCGACGGTGCGGTGCCGGTCGTGGGTGAAGTGGCGCAGATCGTGTACCCCGATGGTCACCCGCCCTTCGGCCTGGGCGCGGCGCACGATGCCGTGCTCGAAGAAGCCCGCGAAGAGGCCGGGGAAGAGGGTGAGGATGTCGAAGCGCATCGCCTCCATGATAAGTGTGCGGCCACGGCGTCGCAGGACGCGGGGTTAGGATGATGGTTGTCTGGAGCCGCGAGGGACGAGTGGCGTGAATGGAGGAAGCGATGAAAGGCGGACGGTTTGCGGCGGGTGTCCTGGCGCTGAGCCTGAGCGGGGCGATGCCGGGCGGCGCATTTCCGCGGGAGACGGGGCCGGAGCGGGTGGTACGGATCGCAGAGCTGGAGATCGATCCGGCTCGCGTGGAGGAGTACCAGCGTTGCCTTCGCGAGGAGATCGAGGCGTCGATTCGAGCCGAGCCCGGTGTGTTGAAGCTATATGCCGTTGCCGTGAAGGGGCACCCCGAGCAGGTTCGGCTCTTCGAGATGTACGCCAGCGCCGAGGCGTACCAGGCGCATCTGCGATCGCCCCACTTCCTGAAGTACAAGGAGCAGACGGCAGGGATGGTGAAGTCGCTGCGGCTTTTGGAGACGGAGCCCATTCTGCTGGGCTCGAAGCCGGATTGAGCGACCCGTCCTTTCGTCTCGCTGGCGGGCCTCGAGACGGGGCTTCAGAAGCGCAGGCAATCTGCCGATAGAGGAGGGGACCGTGACGAGGCAGCCGGCTGCGCTCGAAGTAGCCGGCCGCAGGATCCCCCGCCTGTGCCAGTGCCCCGGTCAGCGGCAGAAAGGGGCGGCGAGGTATGGGGTCATTTCGCTGCAAGAGCTGTTGGAGTCCGCAGGTCCTGTTTACGCCGGGGGGCGTCACCTGCAATGTGTGCGGGGGGCAGGAGATCGAAACACCGGGCGAGGACGAGGCGGTCTGGATACCGGACCAGGCGGGGCAGATTATCGAGCTGGCCCGGATGTTCTCGTTAGCCGACCCGCGCAGCGCCTGAGCGCGGTGCGCTGACCGGAAGAGCGGCGCTCGAGGAATGGCCAGGTGGGGTTCGCGGTATCCCATGTCTCCAACATCGGGAGACATGGGGCACCCTCGGTCGTGCGAGAGCGCAGAGAAGCTGAGGGAGAGTCGTGCTGTCCCACCCTAGGCGCAAAAGGCGCGCCTAGAATGGGGCATCCGCATTCGAAAGAGCAAAATCAAGAACAACTGCGGGTTCTTCGACTGCGCCGGTGCGGTGCACCGGCTTCGCTCAGAATGACAGGTTGTTGGGGTGGGCGCTGCGCTCAGGAACAACCGCAGATCCTTCGCTGTGCTCAGGAACAACTGCGGGTTCTTCGACTGCGCCGGTGCGGTGCACCGGCTTCGCTCAGAATGACAGGGTTGTTGGGGTGGGCGCTGCGCTCAGGAACAACCGCAGGTCCTTCGCTGCGCTCAGGAAAAACTGCGGGTTCTTCGACTGCGCCGGTGCGGTGCACCGGCTTCGCTCAGAATGACAGGGTTGTTGGGTGGGGCCTGCGCTCAGGAACATACGGGTTCTTCGCTGTGGGTCAGGAGATCTGGATGGCGGTGGAGAAGGGGCGGCGCCAGCGGGGTTCCAGGCGGGCGTCGGGGTTGCGGCGGCCGAGGGCGAGGACGAGGGCGATGACGTCTCCGCGTTGGAGGCCGAGGAGGCGCGCGAGCTTGCGGGGGTTGAAGCCTTCCATGGGGCAGGAGTCGAGGCCGCGGGCGGAGGCGGCGAGGAGGGCGGTTTGCGCGGCGAAGAGGGCGTTGCGCGCGGCCCAGTTGCGGATGCCCTGCGGACCAAGGGGGAGCAGGGTGAGCGATGGGAAGAGAGCGGTGAGGAGAAGGTAGAGCGGCGTCCAGAGGAAGCTGGGCGCGAGGCGGAGGAAGGTTGCGGCGGCCTTGCATTGTTTGCAGTGATAGGCACGGGACTGGGGGGAGAGTTCGGGCGAGCTGTCGAGGGAATCGCGGAAGAGCGCGAGGGTGTCGCGGGCGAAGCGGGGAGCGGCGACGAAGACCAGCAGGGCGGAGGCGGAGCGGGCGGCGCGCTGGTTGCGGCATGCGGCGGCAGCGGCGTGGAGGACGGCCGGGTCGCGGAGCCAGTGGATGACGTAGGGCTGGGAGTTGTTGCTGGAGGGGGCGAGCAGCGCTTCGCGCAGGACGGCTTCAACGTCGGCGTCAGGGAGGGGGGCGGCGTCGAAGTGGCGGACGGCGCGACGGGAGCGGTTGATGTGCTGGAAGGCGCTCCAGGCGGAGTCGGAACAAGGAGGGTGGGAGGCGAGGGGAGGGGCAAGGGCGGCGGCGCTGGTCGGCATGGTTTCCATAATGTAAGCTTTTACTTAGTTTGTCTACTTGCATTGGAGAGGTGCGCCGGTGGGGGGGAAGCGAGCGCTGAAGCCGCGCAAAGCGCCGCGCCAGGAGCGGGCGCAGGAGACGGTGGACGCGATTCTGGAGGCGGGTGCTTACATTCTGGTGCGGGATGGGTGGGAGAAGTTCACGACCAATCGAGTGGCGGAGCGCGCGGGGGTGAACATTGCGTCGCTGTACCAGTACTTCCCCAACAAGGAGGCTATTGCGGCGGAGCTGCAGAGGCGGCATATCGCGAAGGGGCGGAGCGCGTATCCGGAGATGAGGGAGCGGCTGCGGTCTCAGGCGGATCTGCGCGGGGCGCTGAGGATCCTGGTGGAGGGGGCGATTGCGGAGCACCGGGTGAATCCGCGATTGCACCGGGTGTTTGCAGAGGAGCTGCCGCGGGCGTCGCGGCGGGTGCATGGGGAGCGCGACGAGCAGGTGATGGAACGGCTGGCGGAGATCGTGGAGCCGTATGGGATCGATGTGCCGGACCGGGAGATTGCGTTGTTTCTGTTTCGGGTGGTGGGGCATGCGGCGATTCACGAAGCGGCGAGCGAGCGGCCGGAGTTGCTGGAGAATCCGGTGTTTGCGGAGGAGCTGGTGACGTTGTTTGAGAGGTATTTGGTGAGGGAATAGGGAACAGGGAACAGGGCCGAGGGACGAGAAGATAGGGCCAAGGGCCAAGTACCAAGGGCCGAGGGGCGAGAAGATAGGGCCAAGGGCCAAGTACCAAGGGGCGAGAAACAAAGACGGGTCGAGACGGGGGACCTGTCTGGGCCGGCCTGCTGGGTCGAGGGACGAGAAGATAGGGCCAAGGGCCAAGTACCAAGGGCCGAGGGGCGAGAAGATAGGGCCAAGGGCCAAGTACCAAGCGGCGAGAAACAAAGACGGGTCGAGACGGGGGACCTGTCTGGGCCGGCCTGCTGGGTCGAGGGTGCGTACTTGACTCCGGGCGAGTAACTGCCAACTCGGACATGATCAAAAGCAACTGCGGATCCCTCCCCCTTCGCTGTGCTCAGGGTGCGGATGACACCTCTCGGGAGGAGCGGGCTTCAGGGCGGATCCTTCGCTGCGTTCAGGAAGACTGTGCGTTGTGGTGGGCCGCTGGCGAACTGCTGCCGATGGGGGAGTTTGGAACGTGAAGTTTCCCGTGGAAGTCTGGAAGGTCACGTTTTCCGGGGTGGCTGGCGGGGCGGGATCGTCCTATAATCGGGTACCTCTCCCGGCGGGTTAGAGCGGGGAGGCTGGGCGGCGCGGCGCGGGAGCGAGACGATGACGCAGCGATTGTTGGCCAAGGCGAAGGCGGGCGTTGCTCCGCTGGGCGGTTCCGGCAAGGGCCTGGCGGAGCACCGCAACGGGCATGCGGGACAGGAACGAGCCGGAGGGAACAGCGAAGCTTCTCTGAAGCAGCAGGCGACGGGCGAGAGGGGCGGTGGCCTTTCAGCGATTGCGGGATTGCGGCCGAGCCGGATTCCTGCGTATCCAATGGAGGAGGGGCGTGGGGCGGGGGAGGCGCTTGATCCAGCGGTGCGGGCGCGGTATGAGGGCAATCTGGGCAGGAGCCTGGCGGACGTTCGGGTGCATACGGATGCGGCGGCGGCGCGGTCGGCGGAGAGCCTGGGCGCGCAGGCGTATACGGTGGGCCGGGAGATTGTGTTTGGCGCGGGACGGTTTCGTCCGGGATCGGCGGATGGTGAGCGGCTGCTGGCGCACGAGCTGGCGCATGTGGCGCAGCAGTCGTCGCATCAGGCGGGGGGAGCGGGATTGACGGTGAGTCGTCCCGGAGATGCGGCGGAGCGGGCGGCGGATGTGGCGGCGGGAATGCTGTTGCGGGGGCAGAGGGCGGAGGTTGCGCCGCAGCCGGTGGCGATTGCGCGGCAGGCAGTTGGGGAGACGGGGCCGGGCGCGGAGCCGCTGGTGCTGATTCGTCAGTGGCTGGAGGCGCACCAGTTTGCTCCTCCAGCGGAGCAGACGCGCGAGGGAGAGCAGCACGTGCTGCTGAATGGCGAAGAGATGCCCGTGACGCAGGCGGTGCGGCTGGCGACGGAGGCGACGCATCAGCCGGCGGATACGGTGCGCGGGGTGATTACGAACATGCTGGCGCCGCGGATGCCGCGCAGTTTGACGGGGGCACCGTTTGTGGGGCCGGGGAACAATGTGCCGGGGCTGCCGCTGATGCCGCGCAGCTATGAGGACAATGTCGCGCTGGGGAAGGCGTCGGAGCTGGACACGATCGATCACTGGCTGGACGAGCATGGGTTTGCGCCGCCGGAGATTCGCGATCCGGTGGGGGACCGAGTGGTGCTGGACGGGCAGGATACGACGATGGAGCGGGTGGCAGACCGGGCGCTGGCGATCCTGGGGCAGTATCCGTATCTGCATCGGCAGGAGGTGCTGGTGCATCTGCGGCAGAAGTATGTAGCCGCGCGGGGCGGGCCGACGACGCAGGTGGTGTTTGGATACACGCTGGTGCCGAAGGCACTGCAGTACACGACCGCGCCGGCGGATCCGATGAACCCGACGCGGACGCAGCACCAGTTTTCGTTCACGATTACGCGGGCCCATCACGCGAGTGATTCGCCGGGGCTGGAGAGCTCGTTCCAAGGAAGCGTGACGCTGGACGATACGGGCAACCTGGTGAATGTGCAGGCGGGCGGGCAGGAGGCGGTGGTGGTGCCGCTGCTGCGCGGGTGGATCCAGGTGAGCGGGCTGGTGCAGGTGATGGCGGCGGCGAACTGGAGCCGGACGGTGAGCGGGACGGCGGCGGTGAACGGGTCGATCCAGGTGGCTGGGGGCGCGCAGATCCTGGTGACGCCCAACTTCCGGGAAGGGCCGTTGAGTTTCCTGAACGGGCACGTGCAGGTGGGGGTGCAGGCGCTGGGCGGTTATACGACCGGTGGAGCGGGCAGTGCGTGGGGAGGAAATGTGGGCGGAGTGATCAACGTTCCGTTCTGAGACTGCTCCAGGACTATGGAATGCGGCGGGAGGGTCAGGCGCAGGGCTGGCGGTGGGCAACCTCGATGATGTTGGCGATCTCGGCGAGGCGCTGGTAGGAGTCGAGGCGGTCCTGCTGCCGGTAGCAGTCGGTGACGGCGATGACTTCGTTGGCGCCGGTGTCGCGGAGCAGCTTTTCGAGGCCGGCGCGGACGGTGTCATCGGAGCCGACGATGGCTGCGCCGAGTCGGCTCATGACGGCGACCCGCTCGCCTTCGGTCCAGAGGCCATCCATGGAGTCGACGGGGGGCAGGAGTTCGACGGGCTGATTGCGGATGAGGCGGAGGAAGCGCTGCTGCGGGGTGGTGAAGAGGCGGCGGGCTTCGGCGTCGGTGGCGGCGGCGATGATGGCGACGCCGACCATGAAGTAAGGAGCGGCGAGGACGCTGCTGGGGCGGAACTGGTCGTGGTAGAGGTCGGCGGCGGCGTAGAGGTACTCAGGCGCGAAGTGGGCGGCGAAGGCGAAGGGCAGGCCGAGGCGCGCGGCGAGCTGAGCGCTGTAGATGCTTGAGCCGAGCAGGGTGATGGGGACGTTGCTGTTCTGGCCGGGGATGGCTTTGACGACCTGGGTGGGGCGTTCCGGGCCGAGGTAGGTGCGGAGTTCTTCGAGGAGGGCGGGGAAGTCGTCGCCGGTCTGGCCGTGGTCGCGGCGGAGGGCGCGCATGGTGGCGAAGTCGCCGCCGGGAGCGCGGCCCAGGCCGAGGTCGATGCGGCCGGGATAGAGGGCCTCAAGCGTGCCGAACTGCTCGGCGATGACGAGCGGGGCGTGGTTGGGGAGCATGACGCCGCCGCTGCCCACGCGAATGCGGCGAGTATGTCCGGCAATGTGGCCGATGAGCACGGAGGTGGCGGAGCAGGCGAGGCCGCCGATGGAGTGGTGCTCGGCGAGCCAGAAGCGCTTGTATCCCCACTGCTCGGCGTGCTGAGCAAGATCGACTGAGCGCGCGATGGCGGAGCCGGGGTCTTCACCCGGGCGCATGGCCACCAGGTCCAGCATGGAAACCGCCAACCGATCTCTCGTCGCGCGATCTGTCATACCCCCTTAGATTCATCTCAAGCGAAAGCGATGCCGAAGGTGGGGCGTTTGCGGTTGTATGCTCGATGCCAGGCGGCGTACGCGGAGCGGAATGATGGCGCAATTGAGGGCAGTAGCTGGGGATATTACCAGGCGGGACGTGGATGCGATTGTGAATGCGGCGAACACATCGCTGCTGGGCGGGGGCGGGGTGGATGGGGCCATTCATCGCGCGGCGGGGCCAGAGTTGCTGGAGGCCTGCCGCAAGCTGCACGGCTGCGCGACGGGAGACGCGAAGGCGACGGCGGGGTTTCGTTTGCCGGCGAAGTGGGTGTTTCACGCGGTGGGGCCGGTGTGGCACGGAGGCGGCCACAACGAGGATGAGCTGCTGGCCTCGTGCTACCGGCGGTGCCTGGAACTGGCACGGGAACATGCGGTGCGGTCGATTGCGTTTCCCGCGATCAGCACGGGAGTGTATTCGTTTCCGCTGGAGCGGGCGACGAAGATCGCCATCCAAACGGTGCGGGCGCACATCGAAGACAGCGGAGTGGAGCGAGTGGAGTTCGTGTGCTTCAACAGCGATGCGCTGCTGGTGTACGAGCGGCTGCTGACAGCAGGTTCTTGAACAATCGGGAGAGTGCATGGAGTACGTGAATCTGGGCAAGACGGGAATGAAGGTGTCGCGCATCTGCCTGGGATGCATGACGTATGGCGCGCCAGTGACGGGCGAGGCGGCGAAGGGCGGGCGGCATGCGTGGGCCTTGAACGAAGAGCAGAGCCAGCCGTTTCTGGAGCAGGCGCTGGAGCTGGGGATCAACTTCTGGGATACGGCGAATGTGTATTCCAGCGGCGAGAGCGAGCGGGTGATCGGCAAGTTTTTGAAGAACAACACGCGCCGCGAGGCGATGGTGATCGCGACCAAGGCGCACGGGGTGATGCGGGAAGAGCCGAACGGGCGCGGGCTGTCGCGGAAGGCGATTCTGTTCGAACTGGAGGAGAGCCTGCGGCGGCTGGAGACCGATTACGTGGATCTGTACCAGATTCACCGGTGGGACTATGAGACGCCGATCGAGGAGACGCTGGAGGCGCTGCACGATGCGGTGAAGGCGGGCAAGGTGCGGTATATCGGGGCGTCGTCGATGTACTCGTGGCAGTTTGCGAAGTCGCTGTACCTTGCGGACCTGCGGAACTGGACGCGGTTTGTGACGATGCAGAACCATTACAACCTGCTGTATCGCGAGGAGGAGCGGGAGATGGTGGGGCTGTGCCTGGACCAGGGCATCGGGATGCTGCCGTGGAGTCCGCTGGCGCGGGGACGGCTGGCGCGGCCGTGGCAGTCCGAGAACACGAAGCGGTTTGAGACGGACCGGTTCGGGACGTCGATGTACTCGCGAACGGAGGAGGACGACCGCCGGGTGGTGGACACGGTGGAGGCGATCGCGAAGAAGCGCGGGGTCGCGATGGCGCAGGTGGCGCTGTCGTGGATGCTGGGGAAGCCGGTGGTGACGGCGCCGATTGTGGGCGCGACCAAGGCGCATCATCTGGAGGACGCGGTGGCGGCTCTGTCATTGAAGCTGAGTGACGAGGAGATCCAGGCGCTGGAGGAGCGGTACGCGCCGCATCCAGTGCTGGGGTTCAATTAGTTGCGAGTTGCGAGTTGCGAGTTGCGCGATGGACTATGCCTGGCAGCGTCCAATGCACGGACGAGGAGACCCGGGGTCTGGAGTTCTTTTCGCTACTCCTTGTGACCGCAGCGTAAAGGCATGGAGAACGCAGGGTGGAGGTATCCCATGTCTCCAAAATCGGGAGACATGGGGCACCCACGGTCGTGCCTGGTCGAGCGCCTGAGAGCCTGGAGAATGCAGCGCTGAGGTATCCCATGTCTCCAAAATCGGGAGACATGGGGCACCCACGGTCGTGCCTGGTCGAGTGTGTAAAGGCCTGGAGAACGCAGGGCTGAGTCGCGAGTTGCGAGAGACGAGAGGCGAGACACCAGACACGAGACACGAGAGGCCTATTCGTAACGGAGGGCGGTTACGGGATCGACGCGGATTGCCTTGAGGGCTGGGCCCAGACTTGCGGTGAGGGAGACGACGGTGAGGAAGACGAGGATGCCGAGGAAGGTGAGGGGGTCGTAGAAGCTCACGCCGTAGAGGAAGTCGATGGAGCCGGGGAAGGCGAGGGTGTGGTGCAGGAGGAGGGAGAGGCCGGCTCCGCCGGCGAGTCCGAGTGCTGCGCCGAAGAGCACGGGGCGCAGGCCTTCCACGGCGATGTTGTGCAGGATGCGGCCGGGGGTTGCGCCGAGGGCGATGCGCACCCCGATCTCCTGGGTTCGCTGGCTGACCACGTAAGCCATGACCCCGTAGATGCCGATGCCGGCGAGGGAGAGCGCGAGCAGCGCGAGGATGGCTGCGAGGGATGCCAGGGCGCGGGCCAGCGTGCGTTGCGGCGCGAGGAGCATGGAGTCCACGTTCCACAGCGAGATGCTGGCGAGCAAGTTTCGATCGTAGCTGCGCAGGCCGCCCCACAGGCCGGCGAGTGCGGTGGCCGGGTCGCCGCGCAGGTTGAGGAAGATGGGATAGAGCTGCGCCGGGTCGGCGGCGAGGTAGACGCGGGCGGGATCGATGCGGGTGAGGTTGGCGAAGCGGACGTCTCTGACGATACCGATGACTTCGTAGTCGGTGCGTTTGCCGTCGAAGCGCAGATCGAGCTGGAAGTGCTTGCCCAGCGCGGATTCGCCGGGCCAGAAGAGGCGGGCGGTGGAGGCGCTGATGATGGCGAGGGGCGCCCCGGTGGAGGATTCCCGGAGAGTGAGGTTTCTGCCGAGGAGGAGATCGATGCCGAGGGTGTTGAGGTACGTGTCTGAGGCGTAACCAGCGAGGGTGCGGGCGTCGATGATGCCCTGCAGGGCGCCGGGGTGCTTGAGGAAGATGTGGGGAGTCCAGGTGCCCATCATGGGTGCGGTGCCGTAGGAGACACTGGCCACCTCGGGCACGGTCTGGAGCCACTCGGCGAGATGGTGAAAGGCGGCTGTGGCCTTGGCGGGATCGTCGCCGAAGTCGGCGCGCAGCAGGTAGAGGTGCTGGGTGGGGAAGCCGGGATCGGCGGACTGGGAGCGGGCGAGGCCGCGCAGGAGCAGGCCGGCGCTGCTGAGCAACAGCATGGAGACGGCAACCTGGCCGCAGATGAGCAGTCCGCGGAGCCGCGAGCGATCGACGCCGCGCCCGAAGGAGGTGCTTTCGTCTTTGAGCGAGGTGTTGAGATCGGGGCGGGTGAACTGGAGGGCCGGGGAGAGGCCGAAGATAAGGCCGGTGGCGAGGGAGAGGGCGAGCGCGTAGGTGAGGACGCGCGCATCGGGATTGAGGTTGAGGCTGAGGACGAAGTCGCTGCCGAGCTGATGCACCAGGATCTGGTTGAGGGCGATCCAGAGGAGGCGGGCGGCAAGGATGGCGAGGGCGAGTCCGGCGACGCCGCCGGCCAGGGCCAGCAGCATGCTTTCGGTGAGGAGATGGCGGATGACGCGAGCGCGGCCGGCGCCCAGCGCGAGGCGGACGCTGATCTCCTTTTGCCGCGCGGCGCCGCGCGCGACCAGCATGTTGGTGACGTTGGCGCAGGCCACCAGCAGGACCAGCGCGAAGAGCACCATGACGGCGCCCACGCCGGCGCGGAAGCGGGGGTCGTTGGTGTTGCCGAAGAAGGAGGTTCGTTCCAGCACGACGGAGAGGGTGCGATCGTGGCTGAGGTAGGTGGAGGCGAATCGCCGGACGAGGGAGTCGGTTTGCGCCTCCGCCTGTTTGACCGAGAGGTCGGGCCGGAGGCGGGAGAGGAACTGGAACTGAAAGTCGTCGGGTTTGTGGAGCCAGTCTTGCCCGGGGACGAGCTGGGCCTGCATGGAGAGCGGCACCCAGAAGTCGGGCACCTGGGGATTGATGCTGGTTCCGGTGAACTCCGGCGGCGCGATGCCGATGACGGTGAACGGCGTTGTGCCGATGCGCACGATGCTGCCGAGCACCTGCGGGTCGGCACGATAGCGCCGCTGCCAGAAGGCGTGACTGAGAACGAGGACGGGATTGCCGCCGGGGATCTGATCTTCACCGGGGGCAAAGACGCGGCCGGTGGCGGCGGTGATTCCGAGGGCGGCGAAGTAGTTGCCGGAGACGAGCTGGGCCTGAGCGGGGCGGAGGCTCTCCGCTGCGGAGCTGGCGGGGGCCACGAGGACCCGCACGGGCCAGCTGGCGGCGACCACGCTCTGAAAGACGTTTTGATGATCGCGGAGGCTGAGGTACTCGGGGAAGGAGAAGGCGTATTGAATCTCGCCGATGGAGCCGCTGGCGAGGGTTCTGCGGAGGCGCATGACGCTGGCGGCGTCGGCAACCGGGAGTTGTTTGAGCGCGACGGCGTTGTAGGCGGTGAAGAGGGTGGTGTTGACGCCCACGCCGAGGGCGATGGTGGCAGCGGCGACCAGCGTGAATCCGGGGTTGTGCAGGAGCGCGCGGGCGGCGTGGCGAAGATCCTGGAGTGCGTGTTCGAGAACTACGAGGGAGCGTTCGTCGCGATGGGCCTGCTTGGCCTGCTCTACGCCTCCATAGGCGCGCCGGGCCGCCAGGCGGGCCTGTTCGGCGGACAGGCCGCGCTGCTCGAGGTCGTCGGCCAGGAGAGCCAGGTGCGCGTTGACCTCGCGAGCGAGCTCCGCTTCGGCGCGGTGGTGGCGGAACAGGTTGGCCAGTTGAAAGAAGAGTCTTCGAAGGCGGATCATGGCGATTGCTCCCGGCGGCCGGCGCGGGAATGCTTGCGGCCGGCGCGGCAAGTTGCTTCACTTGGATTTCTAGTGGATACGGGAATCACTGGGAAGTC
This sequence comes from Acidobacteria bacterium AB60, assembly GCA_008682415.1. Taxonomy (GTDB): domain Bacteria; phylum Acidobacteriota; class Terriglobia; order Terriglobales; family Acidobacteriaceae; genus Telmatobacter. Next base: position 108,257 of record VANK01000007.1, read on the forward strand.
AAGTGGAATGGGACGAACGGCGGGCACACCGGTTCGTAGACAAATGCTTGCCTGGTGAACGGGGTGATGAGAGAGTGGGGCATGGCACGCACGAACGACTCTCTCCTGCGCGGCGGCGGCTTCCGTCTGCTGATTGTTCTTGGTTCTGTTCTGATGGTGTGGGCAGGGCATGCCTGGGCCGCGGCCGAGGCGGCGGAGGGCAGGATCAACGATCTGAAGATCACGATTCTCTCCACCATGCTGGTGAGCACGCGGAATGGAACGGGGGAGTGGGGATTTTCCGCGCTGGTGGAGGCGGATGGGCATCGGATTCTGGTGGACACGGGCGGGGCGCCGGAGACGGTGCTGAAGAATGCGGAGAAGCTCGGGGTGGATCTTTCCAACGTGCAGGACGTGATTCTCACTCACAATCATGCCGATCACACCAGCGGGCTGATGACGCTGCGGCAGGCGATGCGCAAGCGCAATCCGGTGGCGCTGTCGCGCGCGTTTGTGGGGCCGGGGATCTTCTGGAGCCGGCCTACGAAGGATGGGGAAGAGAACGCGATGGTGGCGATCCGGCCGGCGTATGAAGCGACTGGCGGCAAGTTCGTGGAGGTGGCGGGTTGGCAGCAGATCTTTCCCGGAGCGTGGCTGACGGGGCCGATCACGCGCAAGTATCCGGAGAAGAACTGGAGTGCGCTGGGCAAGGTGGTGACGCCGGCGGGCACGGTGGAGGACACGATTCCCGAGGATCTGTCGCTGGTGTTGAATACGACGCGGGGGCTGGTGGTGGTGACGGGATGCGGGCATGCGGGGATCGTGAATATCCTGACGCAGACGGCGGGAAAGTTCACGGATCAACCGGTGTTTGGCGTGGTGGGAGGGATTCATCTGTTCCGCCAGACGGATGCGCAACTGGATTGGACCAGCGACGAGATGAAGTCATTCCGCGTGCAGAATGTGCTGGGCGCGCACTGCACGGGCATTGAGGCTGTGTATCATCTGCGGCAGAGGATGGGACTGCCGCGCAAGGCGGTGCTGGTGGGCAGCGTGGGGGCGGAGTTCACGCTGAAGGATGGCATTGTTCCGGGGCAGCTTGAGCAGTGAGCCACGAGCGATCTTCGGCGCAGGCAGACAAGGGTGCGCAGACAACTTAGCTCGAAGGGGAGCATCCAACGAATCGGCCTGCACGAAGGGCTTATCGATCTTCCCGCAAGCGTGTTCCATAGAACTTCAATCCATCGTAAAGATGCCGCAGTCTCCTCACGTTCGTAGCGGCCGGTGCGGTTTCGGCAACTGAGATAGAAGAGAATCTCCGCCTGGGCAGCGCTCCTCCGGCCTTTGCACGCAGATACAGCACGATTCTAGCTTCGGGTATGTCTGTGCCCGGGCTGTGGCGCCGGTGTGCGCGTTTTCCTGGAGGTCCTGATGCGTTTCCCTTATCTGGCAAGTGTTTCTCTCAGCGTTTGCGCCGGGTTGGTGTTTAGCGGATGCAGCAGCACAAGTATCTCGGGTTCCGGCGGGGCGAGCGCGGCAGCGCCTTCGGTGGTGGCGGTGGGCGTGCAGAACAATGGCGTGGCTCCCAATCGTTGGCAGTATGTGCAGTTCAACGAGGCGATGGATGCATCGACGATCAACGCGCAGACGTTTGTGGTGACGGATTCGGGCGGCAAGGGGGTTGCGGGCAAGGTGACCTATTATCCCGATCTGGAGGTTGCGGGGTTTGAGCCCTCGCCGGCATTGCAGGAGAACGCCAGCTATATGGCGACGATCACGACTGGCGTGGCCAGCATGCAGGGCGCGCACCTGGCGGCGGCGTACAGCTACAACTTCACCACGCGCGCGGCGGCGGATACGTCGCCGCTGTATGTGGCGACCGTAACGCCGGCGCCAAATGCAACGTGCGTGAGCGCGACGACGGCGATCACCATCACCTTCAGCGAGGGCGTGGACGTGAGCACCCTGACGGCTGCGAACATCGCGATTACGGGGCCGGGGGGCGCCGCGATTCCCGCCAAGATCACCTACAACATTGCCACGGCGCTGGCGACGGTGACGCCTACCGCGGCGCTGCCTTCGGGGATGATCACGGTGACGGTGAAGAATGTGGCCGATGCGGCGGGGGTGGCCATGAAGGCGGTGTACGGGTGGAGCTTCGATACGAGTTGTAGTTCGGGGTCGGCTGTGGCGTACGTGTATGTTTCGGGTGGGGCCGGCAACAGCGCCGCTGCGAGTACCATCACGGCGTTCGCCGCGGATGCGAACGGGCAGCTTGCGCCGGTTCCCGGATCGCCTTTCAGTGATAATGTCGGTTCGATCGCGGTAAATGGCAAATATCTGGTGGGATCGGCGCCCGGGCCGTATATCAACAGCTACGCGATTGGGATGGATGGGTCGCTTACGACGGCTTCGCAGTTCAATTATGGTTCGGACCTGGGCTACCAGGCAAACAACGGCACGGTCTGCAGCGGCGTCGGGAGACTGGTGTTCGACCCCAGCGGGCAATCGCTCTATGGCGCGGTGGGCAACCTGCAGTGCGCGAACAACAACGCGATTGCTTCGTTCGCGATGGATTCGTCGACCGGCAGCCTGAGCTACCTGGGAAACGACAACGTGGGGTATGACTCGGCCACGGACATTGCGGTGCTGGGGAATGACGCGTTCGCGTACGGGGCACTCAACGATGCATGCATGTATGGCGGGATCTCGTCGTTTGCGCGCGCGAGTAATGGGCTGCTGACCGGGTTCCTGACGGTGACCGCGCCCACGCTGGGGCCGACAGCGCCTCCGGGAGCGGCGAGCGCGGGCGTGTCGCAGCCGATCTACCGGGCGGGTCTTACCGCGACGGATAACACCAATCACGTGGCGATGGTGGAGTATCCGTGCTTCTCGGTCAACGGCAAGATCCCGGATCAGTTGCAACTGGCGACGTATTCGGCGGATGCGAGCGGGCATTTGGCGACGAGCGACACGTACGCGACCATGCCGGCGACGGCGGTGACGGCGCCGCAGCAACTGGCGATCTCTCCGGACGGCACACTGCTGGCGGTTGCGGGGACGCAGGGAGTGCAGGTCTTCCATTTCAACGGCGCCAGCCCGATCACCAGCTTCACGGGGTTGCTGGCGACCGACAGTATCGGCGCGGTTGCGTGGGACCGCCACAATCACCTGTATGCGATCACGTCGAATGTGTATGCGGCCAACACGCCGGTCAGCAATCCGAACAAGCTGTACGTTTTCGGGGTGACGAACAGCGGGGCCACGGCGGCGCCGGGTTCTCCGTACGCAGTCACCTTCCCGGGAAGCATCGCAGTGCAGTCCAAGTAGACGCGGTGCGAAGAGGGGCGGGCTGCTTCAGGCGAGGCGGCCCGCCTTTCTGTTTCCAGCAGGGAGAATGCGCGCGGCGGTGATGGGGGCGATGGCGGCTTGTTCAAGCCGCCGCTGTAGCGGGGCGGTTTGCGCGGCGCAGAGAAATAACTCAGAACAACCTTGCGTGCCAGGTTGCCCATCTCATGTTGCGAGATTGATAGCGACCCCTGTGCGGTTCGAGATAAGGAGAAACAAATGCAGATGGAAGCTTTTCAACGTGCAAGCCTTGTGGTTTCGAGCGTGGTTCTGGCCGGGGCAATGACGATTGCCGGCTGTCATCAGAATAGTTCGCATCCCGATGAGAAGGGTGCGGTGACGAATTCTCTGAATTCCAACCAGCTGAGCAACGTGAGCGTATCGCAGGACCGGGACAAGGGCGTGATGACGCTGACCGGCGACGTGGACACGGCGGACAAGAAGGCGCAGGCGGAGACGGTGGCGAAGCAGGCCGCGCCCGACTACACGATTGCGAACGAGATTGGCGTGCGTCCTCCGCAGGAAGCGAACGCGGGAACCGTAGCGTCGGATCTGGACAAGGGCATCGAAGAGAACTTCAAGGCCAAGATCAAGGCGAACAAGGCGCTCGACGATCAGAGCATTCGCGCCAGCGCGAAGAACGGCACGCTTGAGCTGAAGGGCTCGGTGAAGACCGCGGAGCAGAAGAAGGAAGCCGCGATGCTGGCGAAGAAGACGCCGAACGTGCAGCAGGTGGTGAATGAGCTGGAAGTGAATCCGAAGAAGCACTCGACGGCGAGCGACCAGGAGAACGCGCGGTAAAAACAGTGCACAGTGGTCAGTGATCACTCTGCTAGTAAGGAACTCCCATCTGGATGACGTGGAAGGCGTCCCCGGGTGGGAGTTCTTATTTTGGGAGTTCTGTCTACCGTGAGACTTTATTCTTTTCAATATCTCAGTTCTGGCTACTGATCTTTTAGGACTGATCTCTGATCTCCGATCACTGACCACTCTTCACTGTCCACTGATCACTGTCACGCTACGGTCATGACGAGCTTGCCGAAGTGGCTGGCTTCTTCGAGGCGGGAGAGCACCTGGCGCGCCTGGCTCCAGGGGAAGTCTTCGCCGACGGGGCGGAGCTGGGTGAGGGTGATGGCGCGGTTCATATCGAGGAAGTCCTGGCGCGAGCCGACGTAGATGCCGCGGATGCGGGCTTGCTTGTGCAGGATGGCGGGCATGGGGATCTGTTCGCCGGAATTGGCGCCGGTGAGCACGCCGACCTGGGCGATGGTGCCGCCCATGCGCAGGGAGCGGAGGGAGCGGGGGAGGGTGCCGACGCCGCCGACTTCAATGATGAGGTCGGCGCCTTCGCCGGTCTGATCCATGACCCAGCGGTCCCACTCGGGGACCTCGTTGTAGTTGAGCCCGGCGTCGAGGCCGAGCTCGTAGGCGCGGTGCAGCTTGTCGTGGCTGCCGGAGATGCCCAGCACCTTGGCGCCGCGGAGGCGGGCGAACTGCAGGGCGAAGACGGAGACGCCGCCGGTGCCCTGGATGAGCACGGTGGCGCCGGGCTTGAGGTCGGCGGCGGCGAGGGCGTTCCAGGCCGTGACCGCAGCACAGGGAAGGGTGGCGGCCTCCTGGTAGCTCATGTGATCGGGGACGGCGACGACGCCGGTCTCGTTGAGGACGACGTACTCGGCGAGCATGCCGTCAATGTCGCCGCCCAGGGCGCCGCGCACTTTCTCCGGGGTTGGGGGGCCATCGAGCCAGTTTTGCATGAAGATGCCGGCGACGCGATCGCCGCGCCGCCACAGGGTGACGCCGGGACCGACGGCGACGACCTCGCCGGCTCCGTCGGAGCAGGGGATGCGGGGGAGGCGGAGCTTGGGGTTGTAGAGCCCCTTGACCATCATGAGGTCACGAAAATTCCATGAAATTGCGTGTACGCGGACGACCACCTGCCCGGGGCCCGGTTCCGGATCGGGACGCTCTGTAAATTCCAAAGAATCAACGCCGAACGACGAAATCTGCCAAACGTGCATGCAATCTCCTTGGGCCTAGACTAGATCATTGCGCTGGGTACTCAGAGGCGAGAACCCGCTTTGCGGGATGCATTTATCCAAAACCTTCGTAAAATGAAGATATGGCCCGAGGTTGGGAAAGTAAATCCGTGGAGGACCAGATGGCGACGGCACAAACGAGTGCAAAGCCGTACCCAGGGAATAGCTTCGATTCGAATAGTTCCAAGAGAGCCGCCGAGCAGGCTCGCGGACAGCGCGAGCGGCAGAAGCAGGCGCTTTCGCTGCAGAAGGAGAATATCCTTTCGCAGCGAACCTCAAGCCCTGCGCGACGCGCGGCGTTGGAGTCCGCGCTGGCGCAGATTGAAGCGCAGCTTGCGGAATTAGGCTGATCGAGCCCGCCTTCGGCGGGTTTTTTAGTGTTCGGAAGGGCCGGATCGCCGCTGGAAGAGAGGCTGCGACCCGGAGCGGCTTCCTGTTTTTCACTGGCTGTCGCGGTGGAAGAGCAGGGAGTTGGCCTGCTGCACCGGGGTGAGGAGCACGCGGGCGATGTTGACGTGGGCGGGCCGTCCGGCGGTCCACACGATGACCTCGGCGATATCTTCCGGGGTGAGGGGCTTGACGCCTTTGTAGACCTTGGCGGCGCGTTCCTCGTCGCCGTGGAAGCGGACCAGGCTGAAGTCGGTCTGCACCATGCCGGGATCGACGCTGGTGACGCGGATGGGTGTGCCGAGAACGTCCTGGCGCAGCCCGTCGTTGATGGAGCGCTCGGCGGCCTTGGTTGCGCAGTAGACGGCGCCGTTGGGATAGGTGAGTTCGCCGGCGGTTGAGCCCAGGTTGATGATGTGGCCGCGGCCGCGGACGACCATGCCGGGCACCACCGCGCGGGTGACGTAGAGGAGGCCTTTGACGTTGGTGTCGATCATCTCCTCCCAATCCTGAATATTGCCGAGGTAGAGCTTGTCGAGGCCGCGGCTGAGGCCGGCGTTATTGACCAGGATCTCGATCTCGGCCCACTCCGCGGGCAGGCTGTCGATGGCGTTCTGGACGGCGCGGTGGTCGCGCACATCGAGGTCGATGGAGTGGATGGCGGCGGCGCCGCGTTCCAGCGCGGCGGAGGCGACCTCCGCGAGTTTACCGGCGCGGCGCGCGGCGAGCAGGAGGCGGGCGCCCTCGGCGGCGAATGCAAGCGCAGTGGCGGCGCCGATGCCGGCGCTGGCTCCGGTGATAAAGACGACTTTGCCTTGAAGACTCATGGGATTATCCTAGCGAACCGGCAGAGAGGCTTTGGTGACGGCTAATACCCTTTAGTGGAGTTGGCGGAGTTAGCGGAGTCGGCGGGGTTAGCTGCGATGCGATTGGGCGCGGCGCTGCGCCATCTCGTATTGGCCGACGGCCCAGTCGGTGCTGCCGAGGCCCTGGCGTTTGGCTTCGTCGAAGATCTGGGCGAGGTTGTCGGCGAGGCTGAGCCGCGTGCCGCCGGACGCGGCCGCTTCGCGAAAGAGGCGCAGGTCTTTAGCGCCGAGGTCGATGGTGGCGCCCGGCGTCTCGGGCGGATGCAGCATGACGTTGGCGTAAGACGCGTAGAAGGGCGACTGGAAGAGCGCGCTGTTGACGGCGTCGAGAAAGACCTGGGGATCGATGCCCTGCGACTGCGCGTAGACGAACGACTCGCCCAGGGAATGGATCATGGCGCTGATGAGGAAGTTGCCGCCGAGCTTGAGGGCGTGGGCCTGCCTGGGTTCCGTGCCCACCACGGAGATGCCGCGGGACATGGGCTCGAGCAGGGGACGGGCGCGTTCGACGTGCTCCTGCGGTCCGGCGGCGACGATCCAAAGCTTGCCGGCCTCCGCGACGCTGGGGCGGCCGAAGACGGGCGCTGCGATGAAGGGAATGCCGCACCGGGCGTGCTCGCGCGTGAGGCGCTCGGAGAGGGCCACGCTAATGGTGCTGCAGGCGATGTGCAGGGTGGAGGGCGTGAGCGCGTCCATGAGGCCGTTGGAGCCGAAGAGCACTTCTTCGTGCGCGTGATCGTCGAAGAGCATGGTGATGACGGCATCGGCGCCCAGCTCCGCTTCGGCGGGGGTGGCCGCGGCGATGGCGCCTTCGCGCAGCAGCGGCTCGGTGCGCCCTTCGGTGCGATTCCACACGGACAGTTCGTGTCCGGCGGCGATGAGGCGATGCGCCATGGCGGCGCCCATTTTGCCCAGGCCCAGAAAGCCAATTCTCATTGTGTCTCCGTCTCGTTGCGTGCGGCGGGCCGGGAGCCGGCCCGTTACACTGATTCTTCGATGCTGCGATCGGTTCAGGCAATACGCTATGTTCTCCCATTGCGAGAGGGCGGCTCGCTGCCCGCGATTGTGGAAGCGGACGACCTGGGGATGTACGTGGTGAAGTTCCGCGGCGCGGGGCAGGGGATTCTGGCGCTGATTGCGGAGCTGATTGCCGGGGAGATCGGGCGGGCAATGGGGCTGCGGGTTCCGGAGATCGTGTTTGTGGAGTTCGATCCGGCGCTGGGCCGCAACGAGCCAGACGCGGAGATCCGTCACCTGCTGCGGGCCAGCGTGGGGCTCAACCTCGGGCTCGACTACCTGCCAGGGTCGGTGATGTTCGACGCAGCGGCGCGCGATACCGCGCCGCCCGATGAGGCTTCGATGCTGGTGTGGTTCGACGCGTTCACGCAGAATGTGGACCGCACGCCACGCAACGCCAACCTGCTGGTGTGGCATCGCAAGCTGTATCCCATCGATCACGGCGCGGCGTTGTTCTTCCACCACGATTGGGAGACGATGCCCTCCAAGGCCCGCTCGTCCTTCCCGCAGATCGAAAAGCATGTGCTGCTGCGCTGGGCCACGCAGATCGAGCAGGCAGGCGCGACGGCGCGCGCGAAGCTGAGGGATGGGGTGATCGAGGACATTGTCGCGCAGGTTCCGGAGGAGTGGCTGGAGTCGATTCCGGGCGAAGTGCCTGCGGCCGGGCGCCGCCTGGCTTATGTGGATTTCTTTCGGCGCCGGCTGGATGCGGCACACGTGTTTGAACAGGAGGCGATACATGCCCGCAGCCGCCTCGTTTGATTACGCGCTGATGCGCGTGGTGCCGCGGGTGGAGCGGCAGGAGTTCATCAATGCCGGGGTGGTGGTGTACTGCCCGGAGCGGCAGTTCCTGGGGGCGCGGATCCGGCTTAATCGCGAGCGGCTGACTGCGCTGTGGCCGGAGGTGGATGTGCCCCTGGTGGAGCAGCACCTGGCGGCGATTGAACGGATCTGCGCGGGGGATCCGGAGGCGGGTGCGATTGCGCAGATGTCGCTGCGGGAGCGCTTCCACTGGCTTACGTCGCCGCGCAGCACCATCGTGCAGCCTTCGCCGGTGCACACCGGCGTGTGTCACGAGACGGATGGGCTGCTGGATCGGCTGGAGAAGCAGTTTCTGACCTGATTCCGTGTGTGTAGGAGTACTACTTTTGTAGTTGGACAGTCGGCTGCGCTCCCGCCCTAACAAGTTAGGACGGGGCACCCCGATGTGTCCTAACAAAGTTGGGACGGGGCACCCCGATGCGCCCCACCCTCGCTGTGCGGGAACGGCCTTAAGACTCTTGTGCTACTGCGGGGTGACGAGCTGGTGGGCGATGGCGAACAGGGCCAGCTCCAGGCGCGTGGAGACGCCGGTCTTGTCGAAGATATTGGAGAGGTGCCGCTTGACCGTCTCTTCGCTCAGGCCGAACTGCTTGGCGATGTCGCGGTTGCTGCAGCCCTCCACGATGGAGCCGACGACCTCCAGCTCGCGGGGGGTGAGGCCGAAGGTCTTGCGCTGGGGCACGGCCGCCTGCTGCATCAGCTCGTGCAGCGCGGAGACCAGGTTGACCACGCGCTTTCCGCCGATCCAGTAGTCGCCCGCCATGACGGTCTTGATGGCGGTCTGCAGGTGTCCGGCGATGGCATCCTTGAGCACGATGCCGCGCGCGCCGATGTGCAGGGCCTCAATGATCTGCTGAGTGGTGATGGTGGAGGTGAGCAGCAAGATCTTGACGGTGGGCGAGCCGTTCATGATGGCGCGCATGGCTTCCAGGCCGGGCAGGCGGGGCATCTGCAGATCGAGAAGCAGGATGTCCGGCTGCGATTCCAGCGTGAGGGTGATGGCTTCGTCGCCGTCGGAGGCTTCGTCGATGACTTCAAAGCCCTCGGTGTCATTGAGCATGTTGCGGACACCGATGCGCACTACCGGATGGTCGTCTGCCAGTACGATTCTTATGGGTCGTTCCACGGGATAGTTGGTCCTCCAAGACCGGAGCGGCGCTGGTGGCGCCGCGTACCTCGATATAAGTCCTAATCCTTGGGGGAGAGCTCCGCCTCAAGCATACGCTTCAGGTTCTCGGTAGCCTCCCTCAAATACGGAAGCAGCGAACGGCTGTACTCTAAATCGTCACCCCTGCTCTCAAGCAACTGTCCTACCCGGGCGGCCTGGGCCGCGCCGGCCATGCCGCATCCTCCCTTGATGGCATGGGCCAGGCGTTTGACCTCGGCTGCGTCTCTCTGCTGGATGGCGGCGGCGATCAGACCGTGCCGCTTGTGGAGATCGGCGATCACGGCTTCAAAGAGCTCGCGGACGCGGGACTCGCGCATGGCGCTGCGCAGCTCGGCGAGCTTGATGCGATCGACCACGGGAGCGTCCTGGACGGGGGAGGGCTCGGGCTTTTTGGGGAGGCCGGCCTGCAGAGCGCGCTGCAGTTCTTCGGGGCCGAAGGGCTTGAGCAGGAATCCGTCAGTCTGGACCAGGAGGTCGGGATGGGGCTGGCTGGCGCTGATGGCATAGACCAGGGCCGCGGTGTGGGCGCGGAGGGCGCGTACGAGCGGGAGTCCGCTCAGGCCCGGCATCTGGGTGTCCATCAGGATGACGCCGGGGGCGGATGCGGGATCTTCGAGAAGCGCCAGCGACTCCTCGCCGCTCTCGGCGGTATGCACGCTGAAGCCGCCCAGGGTGAGCATGGTGGCCATGACCTCGCGGCTCACCATGTCGTCATCGATGAGGAGGACGGCGGGAAGCTGGCGATCGTGGTCGGGCCGGAGCATGGCTCTAGTGTCGCACCTTCGCTCAGAAAGGCACGATTCTACCGCACGGCGAGGATGAGGCGTCGAGCTATTCGTTGGCGGCGATCTCGTGGAGCCACCCCGGGGCCTTGAGCAGCTCGCGGGGGCGGGAGCCGTCGGCGGGGCCGACGAGCCCGTCGCGCTCCATGAGGTCGATGAGGTGAGCGGCGCGGCCGTAGCCGATGCGCAGGCGGCGCTGCAGCAGGGAGGTGGAGGCTTTGCCGAACTCGAAGACGAGGCGGACGGCATCGTCGAACATGGGGTCGTTCTCGTCCTCCTCGCCGCCGGAGCCCTCGATGGCGGCGCGCTCGTCCTTGGGAGATTCGAGGAAGCCCTCAACGTACTCGGCCTGGCCCTGGTCCTTCCAGAAGGTGACGATCGCGGCGGTCTCCTTCTCGCTGACGTAGGGGGCGTGGAGGCGCATGAGGCGGCTGGTGCCGGGGGGCAGGAAGAGCATGTCGCCGCGGCCCAGGAGAGCTTCGGCACCGTTGGTGTCGATGATGGTGCGGGAGTCGACCTTGGTGGCGAGACGGAAGCTGATGCGGGTGGGGACGTTGGCCTTGATGAGGCCGGTGATGACGTCGACGCTGGGGCGCTGGGTGGCGAGGACGAGGTGGATGCCGACGGCGCGCGCCATCTGGGCGAGGCGAGTGATGGACTCTTCCACGTTGGCGCGGTCGAGCATCATGAGGTCGGCGAGCTCGTCGATGATGATGACGATGTAGGGCAGCGGCTCCTCCTGCTGGCCGTCGTCGAAGAGGGAGGGCATGACGCCCTCGAAGAGCTTGTTGTACTGGTCGATGTTGCGGACGCTGCGGCTGGCCAGCAGCTTGAGGCGGCGTTCCATCTCGCGGACGGCGTTGCGGAGGGCGTTGGCGGCCAGCTTGGGCTCAGTGATGATGGGGGTGAAGAGGTGCGGGACGCCCTCGTACATGCCCAGTTCCACGCGCTTGGGATCGACCAGGATGAGGCGCACCTGGGCCGGCGTGGTGCGGAAGAGCAGGCTCATGATCATGGCGTTGATGGCCACGGATTTGCCGGATCCGGTGGAACCGGCGATGAGCACGTGAGGCATGGAGGCGAGGTCGGCGGTGACGATGCGGCCGTTGATGTCTTTGCCCATGGCCAGGGTGAGCCGCGACTTGGCCTTGGCGAAGGGCTCGGACTCGATGACGTCGCGCAGGTGAATGGTCTCGCGCTCGTGGTTGGGCACCTGGATGCCCACGGTGCTTTTGCCGGCCATGCGCTCGATGAGGATGCTCTCGGCGCGCATGGCGAGGCAGAGGTCGTCGGCCAGGCCGGTGACACGGGAGTACTTGACGCCGGCTTCCGGCTTGAACTCGTAGGTGGTGACCATGGGGCCGGGGTTGATCTGCACGACCTGGCCGCGGACATCGAACTCGCTGCATTTTTCTACCAGGACCTTGGCTTCTTCGCGGAGGGCCTCTTCGCGCACGGCCTGCGGGCCCCCGCCGGAGTGCAGCAGGGTGCTGGGAGGTAGCTTGAAGCCGCTTACATTTTTGGGCGCGACGGTCACGTGGCGCATGTCGGCGTCGGCGCGCTCGTGGATAGCGATCTCGCCTGACGCCTGGGGAGGCGGCTGGGGCGGAAGTTGCTGCTGTACGGGCTGGGGTGCTCGAACGGGCTCGGGGCGAGGCGGAGCGGGAGCGGGTTTGGCCGGCGGCATCTCCGCCCAGGGATCGGCAATGGGGCGCAGGAGCGCGGGCGGCGCGGCGGAAGCAGCGGGCATGGCCTCCGCACGCGGAGCGATGGGGGTGACGGGAATGGGTGGCGCCGGCGTGGGTGCGACTGGAGCCGCGTTGACGGGAGCGGCGGCTGACTGCTGGTCGCGCTCCCAGATGCTGGCGCGGCGGGCCGGCTGCGTTACGGGTATCTGCGGCTCGGCCGCTTGCTGGGCGGCCCGCTGGAACGCGGGAATCTCGTCGACGGGATCGACCTCGATCTTCTTGCCGCGGCGGCCAAACAGGGCAGCCAGGCGGCTGGGCGGCTGGACGCGCGCGACTGGTTCGGCCACCTCCGCTCCCAGGGCTCCGGAGAAGATGCGCTGCTCGGGGCCGGGCTCGGGGATCTCACGTTCGGCGCGGCGATCGGCGCGGGCATCGCGCCAGTTGCTCCAGCGGTCGTGCCAGGACTGCAGCAGAATCCAGCGGTCTTCCAGGCTCTCCCAGAGCATGCGCAGGTTGACAGCGAGGGCGAAGTAGATTCCCGCCAGGGCCAGCACGCTGGAGACGATCCAGGCGCCGGGGACGTTGAGGTAGGCGACCAGGACATCCGACACGACGCGGCCGACCACGCCCTCCACCGGCACGGCGTGGAGCCAGCGCCAGTGCCACGGCACCAGTCCAAAGACGGCGGGAAGAAACGTAAGAGAGAAGGCGGTGCCGAGCGCGCGCAGCCAGGCGACGCCGGCGTAGCGGGAGCGCATCCAGCCCCAGGCTACGAGTCCCGTCAGCACGGGCACGAAGAAGGCGCTGATGCCCAGCACCTGCAGGAAGAGGTCGCTGAGGTAGGCGCCGAAGGGTCCCACCCAGTTGGCGACCGCGGGGACGCTTCCCGGGTCGATGGAGGTGTTCAGCGAGGGATCGGTGACGTGGTAGGTGGCGATGGCGAGGAAGAGCAGCAGAGAGAGAAGCGCCAGCACTACTCCCAGAAACATATTGAGGGGCCGGTTCCGCGTAGGCGCCAGGGCAATTTGAATAGGCTTGATCATCGGGAGTGCCGCCTCCGCTCCTTTACTCCGCGAACGAGGACCAGTGCGCGAAGGCCCCCAGGCTGGCCGCGCCGCAAGCCTGTTGCGTCGAGCTTTCGAGGGCGGACGAAGAGTCCCAGAGCAGTCTCTATTATCGGGGGAGGGAAGGCGAAACCGGGGCGAACAAAAGCGGGGGGAACCTCAAGTCCAACCCCCGCCGGTAACCACTCTGGAGCCGGTCCCTAGCCTGCCACAATGCGCCCGCCCCAAATGAGCAGCGCGATGCCGAGCAGGATGCGGTAGACGGCGAAGATGGTGAAGCCGCGTTTGCGCACCCAGGCCAGAAACCACTCCACCACGCCGAAGGCGACGATGAAGGAGACGACGAAGCCGATGGCCAGCACGATCCAGCGTTCGCTGGTCATGGTGACGTGGGCCGCGGCCTGGCCAGCTGCCTGTGCTGCCTTGCTGGGATGAATCTCCTTGAGCAGGTCGTAGCCTGTGGCTGCCAGCATGGTGGGAATGGAGAGCAGGAAGCTGAACTCGAGAGCGGTGGGGCGGTCCATGCCTACCAGCTGCCCGGCCGCGATGGTGGACATGGAACGGGAGGTGCCGGGGAAGATGGCGGAGAGCGACTGGCAGAGGCCGATCCAGACGGATTGGCCGAGTCCGATCTCCTCCACGTGGGTGGTGGTCGGCTCATAGCGTGTTGACCACGCATCGATGGCCCACATGATGATGCCGCCCAGCAGCAGCGCAATGGCGATCACGGTGAGGCTGCCCAGGTTGCGGTCGCTCCACTTCTTGAGCAGCAGGGCGGGAACGGAGGTGCAGATAAACGCGAGGATCGTGAGCGAGAGTGGATGGGTGAGGAGGTTGCGGTCGCGGCGTTCTCCCTGCGGGAAGGTACGCAGAAACTCGAGGATGCGGCCCAGGTAAAGCAGCAGCAGCGCGAGGATGGCCCCAGCCTGAATGACGATGGTGTACATCTTCCAGTACGCGTCATCCATGGGGAGTTTTAGCAGAGCCTCGGCGATGCGTAAATGAGCGGTGGAACTGACGGGAAGAAACTCCGTCAGGCCTTCCACAATGCCCAACAAGACAGACAGGATGTAGACGTTCAAAGAGCCTCCGGTGCGGCTGAAACGCTTACGCCGAGCGTGCCCCCGCCACTTTGTTCAAGGGTCTGCTTCGATGATAAAGCCAGGCAAGCACCGGGGAAGAAGGAGAGTTGAACTTCAGCCAAACGAATTGGCGATGGGTCTATCGCCGGTCAACACCGGCCGTTATTGCCGGTCGATCCCGTAGACCGGAATGCCCTGATCCAATTTGAACACAAGGGCGGCGGCCCGCGCCGTGTAGTCCGATTGCGCGAACTTGTCTTTGAGCCGGCTGAGCAATTCGTGGGCCCGCCCTTTGGGACCCTCGCCCTTTTTATCGTTCTCGTCGGCGTGGTACATGTCCACCAGCACGGCGTTGCGATACACCGCCTCATAGAGCGCCTTCGCGGTGCGCGGGCCATCGGGGTGCTCGGAGGCGTACTTCTCGTACAGGTCGGCCTCCTTCTCCGGGCACTTTGGCTGCCCCTGCCAGTCGCCGCACAGCTTGTTGTCGATGAGGTCAAAGGCCGCCATGTCCGCCTGCCTGGTATGCGGATAGAACTTGATCACCTTCTTCATCTCGTCTTCATCCATGCCCTCGCGCATGTAGGCCTTTTGTTCTTTCGCGGAGGGCCGAGTGGCCTGGTCGGCCTTCTGAATCTGCCACTGGATATCGGCCGCCCGCCAAGCCGCCTCCGGGGCAAGCTGCGAGTTGGGGTACATCTCCACGACGCGGCGATACATGAGCCGCGCCGTCTGCGCCGCGTTCGCGGGACCGCGCGGGTCGCTGGCCAGCGCCTCCTGGTTGGCGGCCTCGCCCATGATCACCTGGTCGCCATCGGCGGTCGTCTCCATCACCACGCCGCGCGCCTCTATCCACCCGGAGATGGGCGGCGGGACATTGTCGCTGCCGATCTCCGGCGTGTCGCGCTCGCTGCTTACCTCCTGAATGTCGGTGTTAGCGAATATTCGCAACCAGGCGCCGCTTTTGTCGGCGATGACCATCTCGCGCCCGGGCTGCACCCGGCCGACTTTCTGCGCCTCCGGGTTTGGCGAGACGTAGAGCCACGTCACCCGCAGCGCGGTTCCGCGCGGTCCCGCTATTGGCTTCTGGATATTGTCGGTCTTTGGCTTCTTTTGCGCGGCGAGCGGGAGGCCGGCACACAACAGCGCCAGGCTCACGGCCACGGCGCGGGATCGGAAGGCGAATCCTCGGGGCATCATCAACGGCATCATAGTTCAAACGACGGCGCCCCGGGGTTTCAGTGAGCACGACGGCCACGCGGGCCTAGGCGGTTTCGGTCAGCACTTCGGCCAGCATCCGCGGATCCACGTTGCCCCCGCTCACGATGGCCGCCGCCTTGCGATACGGCGGGAGCTGGTGGGCGTGGAAGAGCAGCGCCGCCGTGGTGACCGCACCGCTGGGCTCCGGCACCAGGCGGGTAGTGGCCACAATGGCGCGCATGGCGGCGCGGATCTCCGCTTCGCTCAGCGTGAGAATGCCGTCCACATAGGCGCGGATGTGCGCGAAGTTGCGTTCGCCCACGCTCTGGGTGCGCAGCCCGTCGGCGATGGTGCGGCTGGTCAGCTCCGCCGGCCAGGTCACGAGCGTGCCGGTGCGAAAGCTCTCCGCAGCATCCCCGGCCAGCTCCGGCTCGATGCCGAAGACCTTGGCCTCGGGCCTGAGCAGTTTCACCGCCGCGGCGGTGCCGCTCAGCAGGCCGCCGCCCGAAACGGGGGAGAGCACGAGGTCCACGTCAGGCAGCGCTTCGACGACCTCCAGCGCACAGGTGGCCTGGCCGGCGATGATCTTCTCGTCGTCGTACGGCGGCACCACGACGTAGCCGTGCTGGCGGACCAGCTCCTCGGCCTTGGCGAGCCGCTCGCTCGAGGCAACGCCGACGTCGACGATCTCCGCGCCCAGCGCCAGCGTGGCCGCGCGCTTGATGGCGGGGGCGTTGGACGGCATTACGATGACCGCTTTTGCGCCCACCGCGCGCGCCGCATAGGCGACGCCCTGGGCGTGATTGCCGCTGGAGTAGGTGATGACGCCGCGGCCGATCTCCTCGCGCGAAAGCTGCAGGATCTTGTTGGCGGCGCCGCGCAGCTTGAAGCTGCCGATGGGCTGCAGGCTCTCGGCTTTGAGAAAGACCTGGCCGGCCACACCGTCAAACGGCGCGCGGATCAGGGGCGTTTTCACGGTCACGCCGGCGATGCGTTCGGCGGCGGCACGGATGGTGTCGAGAGAAACTAGCTGTTCTGTCGCGGTGGTCATGGCCTATTCCATTATCTGTTGATCGGCTCACCCAGAGCGATACCTGAACGTGTCAATTACGGCAGATACTGCGCCGGAACCGGCTCGTTTGGCTTCTCCGCCTGCCAGACGATCTCGATGATGTGCCACTGCTTGCCGTCAAACACTGCCTGGATGCTGTTGATGCCGCGGTCGGTGGTCTTGCCGGCAGGCGAATCGACGGTGGTAGTGTAGGTGCTCCAGAGGTGCGCCAAATGCGCCCAGGACTCGGTCTTTACCTTGACCTGGTGCTCTTCCAACGCACTGGAGCCACGCTTCGCGACTAGGTCGATCCAGTCCTGCACGGAGAGAACGCGCGGTGTGGCGGTGCCGTCGGCGGCAATGCGGATGGGGATCAGCCGCGCGTCGGGGGTAAAGAGCGCGCGAAAGCAGGTGCGGTCCTGGTTGCCGGGACCGCTGACCGCGGCGTCGATGGCTTTGATCAGGTCGTCTACGGTCGGGGTCGCGGGGCAGGCAGGCGCGGACTGCGCGACCATTGGCGATGCAAACATCGCTGCGGCGAGAACCAGGGCGGCGGTCATTCGAGGCATGCAGGGATTCTAGCGGAGCAAATCAGGCCGGGGGCAGCTCTACGCGTCAGGGCTGATCGCGCCAATGGATGAACAACCCGTATCTCCGATGCAGCTTTTGAGTTTAGATCTCCAGAATCACCGGCATGATCAGCGGTCGCCGGCCGGTGCTCTTCTGGATCAGGCGCTTCAACTCGACCCGCACCTTCTCCTTCACCATGCCGTAGTCGGTCTTCTGCTCCTCGTTCAGGCCGTCCAGCGTCTTCAGCACCGCCTCGCGCGCCTGCTCGGTGATATCGGCGCCGCCAAAGCCGCGCATCACCACCTCCGGCGCCCGCTCCACCGTGCCCGTCCGCTTGTTGATGGCCAGCACCGCCAGCACGATTCCGTCCTCGCTCAGGATGCGGCGATCGCGGATCACCAGGTCCTCCACCACATCGATCGAGGAGCCGGAGTCGATCAGCACCCGTCCGGCCGTGATCTTTTCGGTCTTGCGCGCGTCGTCTTTGTCGAGCTCCAGCACGTCGCCGTCTTCAATGACGATGGCGTGCTCCACCGCGCCGGTCTCCATGGCCACCTGCGCGTGACGCCGCAGGTAGCGGTAGTCGCCGTGCACCGGGATGAAGAACTTGGGCCGCACCAGGTTGATGAGCAGACGCATCTCCTCCTGGCTGCCGTGCCCGCTCACGTGAATCAGCCCGTGCGAGCCGTCGTCGTAGATGACGTTGGCGTCGCGCCGGTAGAGGTGGTCGATCACCCGGAAGATCCCCTTTTCATTGCCGGGGATAATGCGCGAGCTCAGCACCACCGTGTCGCCCTTCTCGATGCGCGCGTGCTTGTGGTTGTCCACCGCGGCGCGGCTCAGCGCGCTCATGGGTTCGCCCTGCGTGCCGCTGATCAGCACCAGGAGCTGGTCCACGGGGAAGTCCTTCATTTGGCCCGGATTGATCACCAGCCCGGTGGGCACGTCGAGATAGCCAAGGTCCTGCGCGATCTCCGTGCTCTCCACCATGGAGCGGCCGATGATGCACACCTTGCGCCGATGCTCGCGCGCCAGCTCCATCGCGATACGGATGCGGTAGATCGAGGAGGAGAAGCAACTGAAGAAGAGCTTCTTGCGCGCGCGAGAGAAGATTTCGTCGAGGCGCGGGCGCACCGAGCGCTCGCTGGGCGTGTAGCCCGGTCGCTCCACGTTGGTGGAGTCCTGCAGAAGCGCCAGCACCCCGCGCTTCCCGTACTCGGCGAAGGTGTGCAGATCGAACGCATGATCGTCGAGCGGCGCCAGATCGATCTTGAAATCGCCGGTGTGGATCACCACGCCCACCGGAGTGTCGATGGCCAGGGCCACGCAGTCCACCAGGGAGTGGGTCACACGGATCGGCTCGATGGTAAACGGCCCGATGGTGAACTTCTCTTTGGGCGCGATCTCGATCAGTTCGGTCTCATCCAGCAGGTGATGCTCTTCGAGCTTGCCCTCGACGTAGGCCAGGGTAAACTCGGTGCCGTAGACCGGCACCTTGATCTCACTGAGCATCCACGGCAGGCCGCCGATGTGGTCTTCGTGGCCGTGGGTAAGGATGATTCCGCGCACGTGCTGGCGGTTCTCAATCAGGTAGCTGATGTCGGGGACAACGATGTCCACGCCCAGCAGTTCGCTTTCGGGGAACATGAGGCCTGCGTCGATGACGATAATGTCGTCTTCCCAGCGCAGCGCCATGCAGTTCATTCCGAACTCGCCAAGGCCGCCCAAAGGTATGATTTTCAGCTTCTTAGTCTGCATCTTTGTCTCTTGATGCTAACACCGCGCAGGGGTAGGGAAGGTTGACGGGAGTGGCCGGTCCGGGTCCGGAGCGGGGTGAATCGCTATAATCGGGCCGGTCATGAGCATAAACCAATTTGTGCGTTGCTTAGTTCTGGTTGCGTCCGGAATCTTCGGCTCCGGCATGGTGGCAGCGCAGTCGGCTCCCTGCCCGACTGCCGGGGAGAACAACGGTTTCCTGGGCATTGAGACGATCCGGCTGTGGCCGGGAGATGCCCCGCAGGCCAAAGGCAAGCAATGTCAGGACATTCCCACCCTCACCGTCTTTGAGCCGGCCTACGGCATGAGCAACGGCTCCGCCGTCATCGTGGTGCCGGGCGGCTCGTACAAGAATCTTGCCTCGGTGCACGAGGGCCGGGAACTGGCCGACTGGTTTACCATCCACGGCTTCCGGGCCTTCATCCTGCAATACAGGCTGAGCTCGAACGGCTACCTGCTGCCTGTGCCCCTGCTCGATGCGCGGCGCGCCATCCAGCTGGTGCGTGCCCGCGCCAACGACTATCACATCGACCCCAACCGCATCGGGCTCCTGGGCTTCTCCGCGGGCGGCCACCTGGCGGCTTTGGCATCGGTACAGCCGGCGCCCGGAACGCCGGATGCAGAAGATCCCACTGAACGCGTTCCCAGCCGCCCCAACTTCCTGATGCTGGCTTATCCCTGGATCGGCGCCATCTCCGCCGACACCTCGCACCTGAGCTACTGCAAGGAGTTCAACCTGACGGACCGGTGCGAAGAGCTGCGGAAGGCGTACTCCCCCGACTTGTTCGTGACGAAAGAGACGCCCCCGACGTTTTGGTTTCATACCACCGACGATCCGGTTGTTCCGGTGGAACAGGGGCTGCGCTTCTACGAGGCGCTCCTCAAGGCGGGCGTGCCGGCTGAGGCCCATATCTTTGCGCACGGCCCACACGGTGTGGGGCTGGGGCGCGGCGATGCGGCTCTGGAGCCTTGGTCCGTGCTGCTGGAGAGCTGGTTGCGCGCGCAGGGGTTCATGGGCCCTCTGCACCGTTGATGCCCCTGTGACCGAAACAGGACAACCCGGCAACCCGCTTTCTCCTTCTTACTGGCAGGGAGGGTCGTAGTAGCCGCGAGGCGGACGTTGCTCTCGCGGAGACATCGGCCCGTTGGGCAAGAGCTGAACGACAGAGGTTGCGAGCCGGAGAGCCCAACGCCCGCAGAGACCGTGCGCCTTGTTGCCTGTTCATCAGTCACGAGTGCCGTGACCACAGGAGCCTCTGCTGACATTCTCCGGACGGCGAAGAGCCGGCGCCGGGGACCTGCGGAGTTTGCATGCGCGTCTTGATGACTACCGATACCCTTGGCGGTGTCTGGACATTTTCCCTGGAGATGGCCGCGGGACTGCTGGAGCGCGGCGATACGGTGTTGTTGATCAGCTTCGGCCGCCCCCCGTCGGCCGCTCAGCGCGAACAGTGGGAACAACTCGAGCTTCGCTACTCCGGACGGTTCGAATCCCTGGTGACGGAGATTCCCGTCGAGTGGGCCGAGTCGGAAGGCCCCGTCTACGAGAGGGGTGCGGCACTGCTCGAGCAGGAGGCCATGCGCTTCGCGCCGGACCTCATTCACACCAACCAGTTCTGCTATGGGGCCATCGACGTGCCGATTCCGCGCGTGATCACCGCGCACCAGGACGTGTTTGGCCGCAACCGCAGCTGCGACGAACGGCGCGTGCTTCGATCACCCTTCCTGACCCGCTACAAGGCGCTGGCGCAGCAGGGGCTCAACTCCGCCGACGCGGTGGTAGCGCCCACTCGCTGGATGCTGGATGACCTGGCGCGCTCATTCACGCTGTCGCGCAATACGGCGATCGTGGCCCACGGGCGCCAGCTGCAGGCCCGGTTCCAGAACTTCCGCGAGCTGCGCGCTATTACCGCGGGGCGCGTGACCGACGCCGCCAAGGGCCTGGACACGCTGGCGCATGTGACGGCGGAGATGCCGATCGTGGTGGCGGGGGAGACGCGGCCGGGCGAGGAGGGCAAGGTGCCGGGGTTCGGAACGGCGCGGCTGATCGGGCAACTCGCCGAGGCCGAGATGGTGGACCTGCTGCAGCACAGCTCCGTGTATTTGTGTCTTTCGCGGTATGAGCCGTTCGGCATGACGGCCCTGGAGGCGGGTCTGTGCGGGTGCGCGGTGGTGGCGCGGAACATCCCCTCGCTGCTGGAGGTGTGGGGCAGCGCGGCGATGTACTTTGACGATGCCGATGCGCTGTCGACGATCCTGGCGCGGCTGCACAGCAATGCCACGGTGCTGCACGATGCGCGGGAGAGCGCCTACCGGCGGGCGCAGCGGTTTACGCGGGCGCGGATGGTGGAGCAGTACCTGAGCCTGTACCGGCGCCTGGTGACGCCTGCTGAGAGGACGCAGTACGCGGCGTAGAGGTGCGTCGGGGCGGGGCCGCCAAAAAGTGATCCAGATCACTTTCGGAGCAGGTTTCGCTGAATTTTCGTGGTGATTCACGACTGCATTTGTAGTGCAATTTTAGCAAAATGGACCTAAATCGTTCGCATTGGACGGCCGGAGCGCTCCGGGAGCGTAAGGCGGAGCTTTGAATCTTTTGGCGGGTACGGGCGGGGGCGATAGCGGCGGATGACCTGTATTCCTCTTGCTAACCGAGGGGAGTGGCGGTATGATCTCTCGGTAACCTGGAGGAGCGTATGAGCAAGCCTTCGGACCTTGTGCAGGGAACCCTCGATCTGTTGATTCTCAAGATTCTCGCTCTCCAGCCCCTTCATGGCTGGGCTCTGAGCCAGAGGCTCAAGCAGATTTCCGGGGAAGTGCTGCAGGTAAGCGATGGCTCGCTCTACCCTGCGTTGCATAAGCTGGAACAGCAGGGCTGGATCCGTGCGGAATGGAAGCCGTCAGAGAACAATCGGCGGGCGAAGTTCTACTCGCTCACGCGATTGGGGAAGAGACACCTCGAACAGGAAGCAGCCAACTGGGACCGTATCTCCACGGCGATCTCCGGGGTGTTGCGGTTGACGGAGGTGTAAGGATGCGGCTTGAGGAATGGGTCTACACGCTTCCCTTGCGGCTGCGCACGTTGTTGCATCGCAAACGCCTGAGTGCTGAGCTCGAAGAAGAGCTGCGCCGTCATATCGATGATCAGATTGCTGACAATATCTCCCGCGGAATGGGAAGGGACGAAGCTCGCCTGAGCGCGTTGCGGGCATTCGGCAATCCACTGTTGCTGCGTGAGGAGACCCGCGCCACGTGGAGCTGGAACGGCGTGGAACAGTGGGCGCGCGACCTGCGAATCGGGGTCCGAACTTTGAGGCGGAGCCCGGGATTCGCGGTGACGGCCATTCTCATTATGGCCATGGGCATCGGGGCGAACGTAGCCTTATTCACCGTGATCCGCAGCGTCCTGCTCCAGCCGTTGCCTTATCGCGATCCGGGCCGGCTGGCTTCGCTGTTTGAGCATCAAACGCATCCTGTCGACGCGGGTTACAGCAACTATCTTCCCGTGGCCGGGGGCAATTTCGGGGAGTGGAAGAAGGCCACGCGAGACGTGGCGCAGATGGCGCTCGTCTCTACCTGGCATCAATACAATCTTTCAGCCGAAGGGGGGAAGCTCCCGGAGAAAGTCGACGCCGCATGGTGTTCGGGAAACTTCTTCTCGGTGCTGGGGATTGCGCCCACACTGGGGCGGGTCTTCACGGAAGACGACGACCGGCGCGGGGCGGCGGCCGCGGTGGTGATATCGGGTGGGTTGTGGAGGCGCCGTTATGACAGCGACCCGGGCATCGTGGGCAAAACGATCTGGCTGGATGCGAGGCCATTCACGGTGATTGGGGTGCTGCCAGGGTGGTTTGTCTACGAAGGCAAATATGGGGGCGGGACCGATCAGCTTTGGACGACGGCAAGCCATGAAGCGCCTCCCGGCTTCATGGCCAGCTTTGAAGAGCGTGGCTTCGTGGCGGTTGCGCGGCTTCTGCCGGGAGTGACGCTGTCACGGCTGGTCAGCCAGGTGAGCGCGCTGCAGAAGCAAATCAAACGGGACCATCCGGAGCCCTCGGTGAGCGACGGGGCGCAGGGGCGGGCCATGCTCGACGACGCGGTGCAGGACTACAAGACACCGCTCTACGTGCTGCTGGCCGCGACCGGTTGCGTGCTGCTGATTGCCTGTTTGAATGTAGCCGGGCTGCTGGTGGCGCGCGCCGCGGCACGCAGCAAGGAGATTGCGATTCGGGCAGCGCTGGGGGGCGGACGGCGGCGGCTGCTGCGTGAGAGGGTCACAGAGGGCCTGCTTGTCTCGGCGGCGGGCGGGGGCCTGGGTTTGCTGCTTGCCTGGGCGGGGTTGCAATGGCTGATGAGCGCACGGCAGGACATGAATCGGGTTGCGAGCATCCACATGGATGGCATTGTGGCCCTCTTTGCTGTCACTGCCACCGGTTTATGTGCCCTTGTCTCTGGCGCGTTTTCGGTCCTGGGTTCGAATGGCAAACAGATTCTTGCGCCGCTCCAAGAATCCTCGCGCTCGCACAGCGGCGGCCGTGCGCGAGCCGGCCTTCGCAAAACTCTTCTAGTACTCGAGGTTTCCCTCACCGTGGTGCTACTTGTTGGCGCGGGGCTGCTGGTGAGAAGCTACCAACGGTTGCGATCAGCTGACATCGGCGTGCCGATCGACAACGTGCTCACCATGCACATCAGTCTGCCTGAAGCGCGATACAGAAAGCCCGAAGACAGGGTCGCATTCTTTGAGCAGCTCATTGCGCGGGTCCGCGCGCTTCCAGGAGTCGAGGCCGCCGGTTTGGTGAGCACTGCACCGGGTGAAGGTTGGGGCGGCGATCGCATGATGTCTGTGGTCGAGCATCCGTCGCAGCCCAAGGGCGGGGGCTTCGACATTTTGGCACGAGGCGCAGATCCGGCCTATTTCACCGCCGTCCAAGTTCCGCTGCTCAGCGGACGCAGCTTTACAAGCGACGAACGCTTAGACCGCGCCCATGTTGCAATCCTCAGTCACAGTGCCGCGCAGGAGATGTTCCCAGGCGAGGACCCCATTGGCAAGCACCTCCATGACGGCAGCGATGGCGGTGTCTTTCAGGTAATCGGCGTGGTGGCAGACACGCGATGGTACGTTACCGAGCCCTCGCATCCCACGCTCTACGTGCCTATCTATGGCAATGATTACAGCGTCGCCACCATCGTCGTCCGATCTTCGCACGACGTCGAGTCTCTCGCCACGCCGATTGAAAAATTGGTTGGCAAAATGGACCCCGACCTTCCCGTCTCCGATGTTCTGACCATCCGCCAAGCCATCGCCAAAACCACAGTGGACAGCCAATTCGACTCGATCGTGGTTCTCGCCTTCGCCGTCATCGCGCTGGTTCTCGCGTCGGCGGGGCTCTATGGCGTCCTCGCCTATGTTGTCGCGCAGCGCACTGGCGAGATTGGGATTCGCATGGCCCTTGGCGCTCAGCGAGATCAGGTGCTTGGACTGGTGCTGGCCGACGGGTTGCGTCCCGCACTCATCGGATTGCTCTCGGGATTGGCCGCGAGCGCCGCGACAACCCGGTTCCTGAAAGCTATGCTGTACGACACGCAGCCGCTCGATCTGCAAGTGTTTGCCGGGGTTACGGCCCTGTTAATGGCGTCAGCCGCGCTGGCGTGCCTGGTGCCGGCGTGGCGCGCCTCGCGGCTGGATCCCATGCAGGCCTTGCGAACGGAGTAGCAACGACGATTCGGCAAAATTCGGAATCATTGGCTTGCGCGAATGGAGGATGATTCGGTCAACCAAGTTGGATCTCGAAGGTTATCTCGGGATAGTCGCTGCCGTGGAAGGGGTCCTGGCTCTTTGCCACTTCCCGGAAGCCTTGGCCAGAGTAGAGCCGGGCGGCGGCTTCGAGGCCGGGCAGTGTGGTCAGAAACAGGCGCTGGTAGGCCCGTTCCCGGCAGAACTGCATTGCGTGAGCCAGCATGGAGCGGCCCAGCCCCCGCCCGCGCAGCGACTCATCCAGAATGAAGAAGCGAAGGCGCGCTGCACCGTCTCCGCCTTCAGGCTGCGAACCATCGATGGTAAGGGCGCCTCGCGGAGCGCCATTCTCCATTGCTACCCAGACGCGATCCCGCCTGGGATCGAAGCGGCGAAAGAACTTGCATTGTTCTTCCGCGATCATGGCATCCAGAGTCCAATTGACGCCGTGGCTGGCGGAGATGGTGCGGCCAAAGAGCGCCGAAATCGTACCGATCAAACCTGGAGGATAGTCCTCCATCGATCGCATCACGAGGATGGTTGTAGTCACGGCGCCTATTTCCCATTCTTCCTGGGCAAAGCCCGGTTTGACAGGCATCCCGAAAGTACGAGATCGATCAGTTGATTCGTGAATCTCTTGTTGATGGGAGCATGCCCCTGCAGCAGCCTGAATGTGATGGCTCCGCCGATCGCATCGATTACCAGATCCACGTCGGTGCCGGGTTGGAGTTCGCCTCGATCGATGGCGCGCTGGAGGACCAAGCGGGTGAGGCGCCGTCGTTGTTGGGAAAATTCGGCCAGGAGCGGGCCCTTTGATTCCGGAGTGATCTGGGCCTCGGCGATCAAGCCGAGGAGCGCGGGCCCGGCCACGGTGCGGGTTTGAAGGCGGACCACAGTGTCCGCAATCGCCCTCAGATCGGATTTCACGTTTCCGGTCCTGGGGTCGCGCAAGTCGCGCGTGGCCTCGAGGTAGAGTTCCATGCAAAGCGCTGCCTTGGTGGGCCAGCGTCGATAGAGGGTGGTTTTTGCGATGCGGCTTTCGGCGGCGACACGCTCCATGGTCAAGCGTGCGTAGCCCTCCTCTAGAAGAATGCGAGCGGCAGCGGTCAAGGCCTTTTCCCGCGTTATTCGGCGCCCGCGCAATGAGCCGCTCTCACCGGTAAGAGTTGGATTGCCCGTTTTTGGATTCATGGATACACTACGCTACGTAGCGTATCGAAAATTATCGACCCAATGAAGGACGTTGTCAAACAACGATGCATTGGCGGGTCGAAGACCAGGGAGCTCACATGAGCTATACGTTCGGGGACAATCAGGAAGCCAGCCGGCGCCTTCGTCGGCTGGCGGAGATTTATGAACCGGAGACTCGTGATCTTCTTTCCTGGGTGCGGTCCATGCGGAGCAGCCGGATCCAGGCGGCCATCGATCTAGGGTGCGGTCCCGGATGGTCCACGCAACTTGTGGCGGAGATACTGGCGCCAGAGCGAACCCTGGGTATTGATGCCTCGCCCAGGTACATTGCTGAGGCTCGCGCGAATCATCCGGGGTTGGAGTTCGTGGAGCACGACGTGCTCAAGACGCCGTTCCCGATTGAGGGCGCGGAATGTTTCCTGTGCCGTTTCCTTTTGACGCATCTCGAATCGCCGCGGGCAGCCCTGGAGGCGTGGGCGCAAGCCGCCGCCCCGGGTGCGCTGCTTGCGATTCACGAGACAGAACGCATTTCCTCGCCGCATCCGGCTCTTGGGCGTTACTACGAGATGGTGGAGCAGATGCAGAGGCACTTCGGACAGGAACTGCAGGTGGGGGCTGCGCTGGACAACGCTTTTGCGGGCACCGATTGGCGGGTGCGGCACAGCGAGAGCCTGGCGCTTCACAAGGCGGCGCGGGAGATGGCGCAACTTCATTTGGCGAATTTACGAATCTGGGGCGCAAACGACTTTGCGAAGGAAGCCTTCGATCGCACTGAGATCCAGCATCTGGAGCGCGAGCTCGGCCGGATTGCCGGCGGCGAGCAGGAGGGGGGTGTGGTCTGCAACGTTGCCAGACAGGTGATCGCGGAGAGGAGGTGAAGCGGAGCCTTCTGCGCCGGCATATCGAGATGGGGAACGGGTCCGCAGAAAAGAAGAGTTGAATGGCGGAGCAACTCGGGCCGGTCGCTCATGATCCAACATCTGCAGGTTGTACCTTCCTTCGTCTCTTCAGCTGCAAATGGTTCCGCGGCGCGCGGTCAAGCCCTCAAGGAGACTCCCTCATGAAGCACCTCTCCGCATTGCAAATCAGAAGTAGAATCCTCCGTCTTGCCGTGGTCAGCCTGCTGGTGGCGCTCACGCTGGCAGCGGGGCAGGGGTATGCGCAGAAGCCTCCGTCTGCCAATCCCAACATGAGCATCCCGGATATGTATGTTCTGCACACGAAGGACTGGCCGACGGGGCCGACGGCGTCCCTGCCGCAGCCGTACCTGACGCGGACCAATGCGGGAGAGCGCTGGTTCAATATCGAGATTGCGCGGGGCACGTTTTGCGATGGTTGGGAGGCGAACGGGCAATTCGATCCCAATCATTGCGAGAACGCCAGTACCGGGTATACGTACACGCATCTTGGGAACCTTCGCGATATCGCGGGATCGAGCAGCCCGGGCTGGATTAGTGCCGCTTCGGCCAATGGGGGAGCGGGGTATCCTTCGGCATTGATGTATACGTTCAACACGGTGCCGGAATGGGCGTCGTCGTCGACGGCGTCGTCGGCTTCGACCCCCAATCCGCCGACGGACGTGGTGAGCACGAACGGAGTGTATACACAGGAGACCTGCTCGAACGTATTGACGGGCTATACGACTCCCAAGGGGGATTGCTACTTCAAGGAGTTTGTCACGTATTTGATGCGGAGCCTGTGCCACATCTCGCATCAGCCGT
Organism: Acidobacteria bacterium AB60; assembly: GCA_008682415.1. GTDB lineage: Bacteria > Acidobacteriota > Terriglobia > Terriglobales > Acidobacteriaceae > Telmatobacter. Next base: position 135,739 of record VANK01000007.1, read on the forward strand.
CGACGCCGCTGGTGAACACCTGCGACATCCGGTACTTCGAGGGCTGGAATGAGTTCAACAGCGATCAATTCTGGACCGGGAAGTATACGCAGCTTGCGCAGATGATGGCGGATGCGGACGAGATCATTCATCTCTATTGCGGCGATTGTTACTTCATGGCGGGAAGCGTGAGCGCAGGCGGGGACGGGTGGCACGCCAATGGGGAAACGGGGGTGTACGCCAATGCGCTGGGCGAGCTACTCGATGCCTGGCACTCGTATGACGCGAACCGGCCGCCGGATATGCTGAGCTTCCATGCTTACCCCTCGCATGACGATATCTTTCCGGTGCCGATGCCGGAGACCAACGTGGCGGCAGCCGGGTTCAAAGTGCCATCGGGCATGAAGGATGCGACGACCCAGGCCGGGTGCACGGCCCCGAGTCCGGCGCCGGTGTATCCGGAGGCTTCGACGGGACTGGCGTGCCGCGATGCGGTGGTCAACATGATCCCCGAGATGAAACTGGTGCCCGCCCATGAAGGGGCATGGCTGGTTGCCGGGATTCCGATCTGGAACACCGAGAGCGGGTGGGGCGTGAACGGCGGGCTCGACTTTGGAATTGCGACGAATTCTGTAGATCCTGCGACGGATAACTCGCTCACCGATACGCAACGCCAGGCGTATATCGCGCGGGCTTCAATTCTTCTGGCCAGCAGCGGCGACGCGCTCAACCTTTGGTATCAGCTCGACAATGCCACGTGGGGAACGCTGGCCACGTACGACTCGAGCGGGAATCCCACGAACACGCCGGCTGCGACGACGTTCAATCGGGTGTACGGATGGCTTCTGGGGGCTAAATTCAATTCCTCTCCGGGGTGCTCGGGCAGCAATAGCGTGTGGAGCTGCTCGATCACGAAGAAGGACGGCACGAAGGGACTCCTGGTCTGGTATGCGACAACGGACAAGGACACGACATTCACGATGCCGTCGGGTTTGACCTACATTCACGATATGGACGGCAACACCCTGGGCCGTTCGCCGGGGCAGACGCTGCGGCTGTTCAACCGGCCGGCGCTGCTGGACACCTACTCCGGGAGCGAATGACGCGAATGCGGGCCGCAGGCCGCAGAAGGGAGAGTGTTGGGGCTAGTTGCGGCATCGCGGGGAGTGTTCATTTTCGAACAGGTACGCGCGTTTGCGGACAGGATGGATTGGGGAGCGGATCGGTGGCGGAGGCGCGATTGCCGTGCTTTCAATCGCGCCACAGGGATCGTTGAGAGATTCGTGGCTGGGGATCGAGCGTTTTGTTGCGGTGCGCGTCGAAAGAACAGAGTCCGGGCAGATGACTGGCAATGGAAATGCTCGGCTTTTGATGTCTTACGGGCTTCCTTCTGGTGTCGCGTGACAGGGGGCGCTGATGAACGCTTTGCTTCAGGATCTCCGCTTTGCCTTCCGACAGATCATCCGCAATCCCGGATTTTCGCTCACCGCGGTTCTTTCGCTCACTCTCGGAATCGGCGCTACCGTCTCGGTTTACAGCATTCTGTATGATGCCGTGCTCCATCCGTGGCCGTACGCGGGAATCGAGCGAATCTGCGACATTTGGCTCACGGACAGCGCCGGGCGTGAAGATACCTGGAGCCTGACGGGGCCGCAGATCCGTCAACTGCGCCAGACCCACGCTGTGGAAGATGTGGTTGTCTCCAACTACACGAGCCAGGTGGTGACGGGGACGGATGTTCCCGAAGACGTGGTGGTGGACGAGATGTCCGGGTCGCATTTCGAGTTTCTCGGGCTGCGTCCCGTCGTGGGCCGGTACATCATGCCGGCCGATGCGCCGGATGGCCGCGATCCGCTGCCGGTGGCAGTGCTGGGGTACAAGTTCTGGCAGCGGCATTACCGTGGCGATCCTGCGGTGGTCGGTAAGACTATCCAACTGGACCACAAGACCTACACCATTCTTGGCGTGATGCCGGTGCGATTTACGTGGAGAGACGGAGACGTTTACGTGCCGTTGAAGATGGCGTCTGATCAGATGCAGCGGTACGGCGCGGAGATCAAGCTGAAACCGGGCGTCAGCTTTGAGGCTGCGGCGGCGGAGTTCCGGCCACTGTACCAGGAGTTCGACAAACAAACGCCGAATATCTTTCCCAAGCAGTTCAAGATCAGCGTGCGCGGGCTTGCCGAGACCTATACGCACGATTTGAAGAAGACGATGTACCTGCTCTTCGGGGCAGTCGCGCTGCTGCTTGCGATCGGCTGCGGCAACGTGTCGATCCTTCTTCTTGCGCGCGGTACAGCGCGCCAGCATGAGTTTGCTGTCCGCTCCGCGGTGGGGGCGAGCGGATTCCGCATCGTGCGCCAGCTTCTCACCGAGTCTCTTTCCCTGTCTCTGATCGGGGCGGGGATGGGGGTGTTCGTGGCGTGGCGGGCGATCGGGTTCATTATTCCCAGGCTGCCCGATCATTCCTATCCTTACGAGGCCGACTTCCACATTAACTTCCCGGTGCTGTTTTTCAGCGTGGGGCTGGCCGTTTTTTGCGGCGTCATCTTTGGTTTGTTTCCGGCACTGGAGGCGTCGCATCCGGAGATAAACCAGGTGATGCAGACCGGTACGCGCCGGCTCACCGGCAGCGTAAAAGGACGGCGCATGCACACGGCGCTGATTGCGGGCCAGATCGCCCTGACGCTTCTGTTGATGACGGCGGCGGGCACGGCCATTCGGAGCTTCATCCGCATGAATACGGTGCCGCTGGGCTATGAACCGCAGCATGCGATGGCCATCGCGATGCCGCTTCGGGAGAACGCACATACGGCCTGGGCGGATCGCGCCCGCTACTTCGGCGAGATGCGCGACAGGATTGCCGGCACTCCGGGCGTTATCTCGGCTTCCATCTGTACAAACGCGACGCCGCCCGACAGCGGGTGGACGCAGCCTGTGGAGATACTGGGCAAGCCGGCCGCGCAGGCGCAGGAAGCTCATATTGAATTCGTCGGCCCCGAGTACTTCTCAACGCTGCGCATTCCGTTCATCAGTGGGCGGGTGTGGAACCAGAGCGAAGTGACACGTCCCGCCACAGCGGTGCTGGTGAACCAGGCGTTCGTCCGTCACTATCTTTCCGGTGAGGAGGCCGTGGGGCACTCGTTGCGCGTTCCGCGATTCGGGCAGCTGCCGCCCGTGCTGTTGGCTGCGAATGGAATTACGGGCTGGCTGGAAATCATCGGTGTGGTGGGCGATTCGCTGAACGACGGGTTGAACAAGCCGGTGGCACCCGCCGTCTATGCGCCCTACACCTTCGTGGTACCGCCGTTTACGCAGGTGGTTGTTCGGACCCAGGGCGAACCGCTCGCTCTTCTGCGCAGCATTCGCCAACAGGTTGCATCGCTCAATCCAGACCAGCAGATCTTCAACGACGTTACGGACCTCCAAGGCCAAATCGAACGCGAACCGGAGTTCCAGCGCGGTCGCCTCATTTCCATTCTGTTCGGAGCCTTCGCCTTTTTGGGACTGAGCCTGGCCGCCGTAGGGCTTTACAGTGTGGTCTCGTATACGGTGCTACAGCGCACCAGCGAACTTGGCGTGCGGGTAGTGCTGGGGGCGCGCCGCCGCGATGTTCTGAGGCTTGTTGCGCTGTCGGCCGGAACCAGCGTAGGGATTGGAATCGCGGTGGGGCTGGGGCTTAGCTTCAGCCTGGACCGGCTGATCGCCCGATGGATCGAGAGTGGCACGCGCAATCCGTGGATCATGGTAGGAGTGTCACTCATTCTGGTTGGAGTCGCTGCGCTGGCCTGCCTGGTTCCTGCTCGCCGAGCTGCCGCCATCGACCCGATGGCGGCTTTGCGCTGCGAGTAACAGAATTGATTTCTCAGCGTTCCGGCAAGAACCGACTCAGGCAACCCGATTAAGGTTTTGGGGCGGCTGCTGGACCCGCATCTCAGCCTGCATCTGGTTGGGATCGATCGCCGGCATCTTTTCCTTCCAACCCTTGCGAATGAGCCACGCATTGGCGGGAAGAGCCGTGAGGTACCCGGCAATCATCGCAACCTGCATCATGAACCAGAAGGCGGCGCTGTTCGGCTTCAAGTGAGGAGAAGGGAGAAGCCAATAATGCGCGATCGCCATCCACGCGAACATGCCGATCTCAAAAAGGATGATGGAGATAGTGTCAGCGCGGATCGCGGCCAGAACACCCTGAGCGAACGAGAGGTTTCTCATGGGAGCGATGGTGAAGTACTGAAAGATTACACCCAGGATGTAGGCAAGGATGAAATCGAGGATCAGCCGTGTGCCAAACTCTCCTGCGAAGTTCAGGGCTAGTGCCGGGACCAGCAGCTCTGCCATTGCGTCTCCGATGCTGCAGCCCGCTCCGCAATGAAACACTGCGATGCTGTTTTGAATGGCGGTCGGGGGATCGTCTTTGTGCCGCTCCATCATCCTCTTCATCTGATCGGAGATCGGCTTTCTGACGGAGACGGGCAGTGACTTGCGGTAGAGGTACAGGGCGAAGGGGCCCAGATAGAGACCTGTGACGGGCCAGACTACGTCCATGATCCACATCTTCTGCGGTGTCCGGAAGGTTTGGACCAGGATAAGGAGAGTGCTGGCGAAGCAAATCGCGATCCAGATCCAGGCAAGGAGTTCGAGCAAATGGGTAACCATAACCCAGGTGTGGATGCGGTCGCACGAGTTCCAGTTACTCCAGGGCCCACATATTCAGAACGGGCAAAGAGATTCGACGCCCTACCGCCTCGAAGGCTTAAAGAATGGGCGTACCTTCCCTGATTTCGTCGGATGCTCGCTTGACGACCTCTTCTCCCGGTTTGATTTCTCCGCGAATGGCCACCTGATCGCCGAAGACCGGCCCCTTGCGCACGTTGACCCAATGGGCCTTGCCGTTCAGGGCGGTGATGACAAAGGTTCTCTCGGTGGTTGTGACAACGCTGGTGGAAGGGACCACGAGTTGCGGCTGTGCCGATCTGACCGGCCAATCGACGGTTGGGTACATGCCCGGCGCGAGCGTGCCATCTTTATTGAAGGCATCCAGTTCGACCATCATCGTGCGGCTTTGCGGGTCAAGAGCGCTGGCAATCCTGGCGATCTTCGCACTGTAGTTCTTTCCCGGCTGCGACGCGATGTGGAACGGCACGGAGGCGCCGCGAACGATGTGTCCAACGTAGGTTTCGGGAAGCGGAACGGTTAAACGGAGATGAGAGATCTGCTGGAGTTTCAGGAGCGGGAGATGTCCTCCGGCGGGAACCATGACCCCGGGATGCGCATAGCGATTGGTAATTGTTCCGTCGAACGGTGCCGTGATGCGAAGATAACTCTCCGTGGTCTTTGCTGCGGTGACGCGTTCCTGTGCCGCCTGCACGGCCGCCTTTTTGCTCTGGACCACTGATTTTGCGGCATTGAGCTGCTTTTCTGCCTGAATCAATTCGTTGCCGGCAACAGCGCCCGGTGTTTTGGCCGCTTCGGCGAGACGGTCATACGTGCTTTGAACCGCGGCAGCCTGCGACTCTGCCTGACTCTCTTCTGCCTCTGCTTCGTGGAATGCCGATTCGGCGGCGGCGGTATCAGCCGCGAGTTCGGGGGCGGAGAGTTGCACCAGTAACTGACCGCGTTTCACCTTGCTGCCGCGATCTACCAGCACGGTTTCGATATATCCCGGAACGCGGGCCTCAATCTCGGCCTGGAGGTAAGGCTCCAGCTCTGCAGGCAGCGATACGGTTCGATCCGCGGCACGAGTTTCGACCGGCGCCATCTCCAGATGCCGCAGGGACTGGCTCGGCAAAGGAAGCGCGATTCCGAGAGATGCCAGAAGGATGGCTCTAGGCTTGAACATGGTAGCGGCTCTCAGGGTCAAGCGGGTTCAGGGAGCTCGAGTTAGTGGACGCATTCTTCTGCAGAAGCGCGTAGATGGCGGGAAGAATCAGAAGAGTGGTGCAGGTGGAGAACACGAGGCCTCCAATGACGGCGCGCCCGAGAGGGGCAGCTTCAGGACCACCCTCGCCGAAGCCGATGGCCATAGGAATCATGCCGGCAATCATTGCGCAGGCAGTCATCAGGACAGCGCGCAGGCGGCCCAGAGCCCCGGACTGCGCGGCGCCGCCCGTGCCTTCTGTGCGCCGGGCATGCTCGGCGAAGCTGACGAGAAGAATGGAATTTGCGACGGATATGCCGACCGCCATGATGGCTCCCATAAAAGATTGGATATTGAGGGTGGTCCCCGTCAGCAGCAGCATCAGGACGACGCCGGCGAGAACTCCGGGGATGGTGCTGAGAACCACAAGAGGCAGACGAACGGATTGGAAGTTGGCCATCAAGAGCAGGAAGATGCTGGCGATTGCCAGGAGAAGACCAACGCGGAGACCTGACACGGTCTCCTGGAGTGCCGGCACCTCGCCGCGCACGATTACTGTAGAACCCTTGGGTGGCGGCGGAATGTTCTTGAGAGCGTGCTGAATGTGGGTCTGGGCATCGCCCAGAGTGATGTCATGCAGATTGGCCGTGACACTTACCACGCGTTGACCGCTGAATCGCTCAATGAGTTCGGGCATCGAGCCAACTTCGATTTTGGCCACTTGATCCAGCTGCGGCTGCGCCTGCCCGGCCTCCATCAGCGGAAGCGCTGATAGCGCGGGATGCCTTGCGCGCGGCTGGGTGGAATCTGCACCTGGATCTGGAACGCATTGCCCGTCCGCGGATCACGCCAGTAGGTGGGGGTGGTGAAGCGGGAGGATCCCGTGGCCGCTACCATCGAATTCGCGATGTCGGCCATCGTAAGCCCAAATTGGCCGGCATACTCCCGATTAACATTCACCTCGACGGTGGGAAACTTCTGCTGCTGAACCACGGAGATGTCACGAAGAAACGCCAGCTTGTGCAATTCCGCTTCGATTTTTGCGAGGTAGGCATAGTTCTGGTCGAGATCCACCCCCTGCACGTCGATCTGCACCGGAGTGGGGGAACCGAAACTCATGACCTGCGCGATGATGTCGCCAGCCTCAAAGGAAAGCTGGAACTGGGGCATCTCTCGCGCGAATGCGGCGCGCAAGTCTTCGCGTAAGCGCTCGTCCTTCGGGTGTGATCTGCGAAGCTGCACCTGCATGAGAACCTCTTCCGGCCCGCTCGTGAAGAGGTGAATCAGGTTGACTGGATAGCTGGAGGGCTGGACGCCAACATAGTCCGTCGTGATTTCCAGGTTCTGGTGACCGACGGTGCGGCGGACCAGATCGAGGGCCCGAATCGCCAGCGGTTCGGTTTGCTCGATGCGGGTGCCGATAGGAGCTTTGAGGCGAACGCGTAGAACGGGACCGTCCGGATCCGGGAATATTTCTGTGCCAAGGTGGGGTACTACGAGGGCAAGAACCACTATGGCTGTAACGAAGTAGCCGAGAACGAATCCCCAGCGACGTCCTTCGAGATACTGGAGGTATTGCTCATAGCGCGCATGGATCTTGCCAAAGAATCCGTGGGTCTGCTCCCGTCCATGGGCTTCTTTCATGATCCAGATTGCAAACACCGGGACCAGGCTGCTCGACAACAGATAAGAGGCGATCATGGCGAAGCCCACGGCGAGCGAGAGCGGCACGAACAGTTGACGTCCGACTCCGCGCATAAAGAACGACGGCACAAAGACCGCGAGGACGCACAACATCGACAGGAGGCGCGCGATGACGGTTCGCCTGCAGGCTTCTACGACTGCCTGCGCGCGGGAAGTGCCTGGAAGCAATTGCGTGTGGATGTTCTCTACTTCTACGGTTGCTTCATCGACCAGCACGCCGACCGCGAGCGCCAGACCGCCCAAGGTCATGATGTTGATGGTCTGACCGGCGGACCACAGCCCCAGCACTGCCGTTGCCAGTGCAAACGGGATATTGGCGACCACGATGATTGCCCCGCGCCAGTCGCGAAGAAAGATGAGGACAACCACGCCGGTGAGTACTGCGCCAAGGAGAGCTTCGCGGACCAGGCTGCTGATGGCATTCGAGACGTAGGGGGACTGATCAAAGGCGAGCTGAATATCGACGTCGTCCGGCACGGCCTTCTTGAATGAAGGGATGGCTGCCTTTACGGCTCTTATGACCGCCAAGGTGGAGGCATCGGCGCGTTTCGTGACCGGAATGTAGACGGTCCGGTGACCATCTACGTGCGCATAGGCGGTGACGATATCGGTTCCGTTCTCTACCGAGCCGATGTCACGCAGGTACACGCTGGTTCCGGAAGCCGGGTGTACGGGAGCATTCATCAGGTCGCTCAACTCCGGGCCCAGCGTTCCGTTGGTGCGTACGATGCGATTGAGCGTTCCATCGTATAGATTTCCTGACGGCGTGACGACCGAGCTGCTTGCCACGGCTGCAATCGCTTGCTCGGGGGAGATGTGATACTGCTTCAGCTTATCGGGATCGAGATTTACAACGATAGTCCGCTGATTTCCGCCAAAGGGGGGCGGCGCAGAGACTCCGGGCAAGGTGGCGAAGAGCGGCCGTACCTGATTGAGGGCATAGTTCTGCAGCTCGCCTTGGGTGTGATTGCCGCTGGAAAACAGCAGCAGTCCCACGGCCACGCTTCCCGGGTCGAAGCGCGTGATGAAGGGCGGCACCGTGCCGGGCGGCATGAACGCGTGGGCCCGGTTCACATAGCCGACGGTCTCGGCCATTGCCTGCTGCATGTTGGTGCCTTCGCGGAAGGTGAGCTTGAGCAGCGAGGCGCCCTGAATGCTTTTGCTGTCGACGGACTGAATACCCGTGATGTAGAGGAAATGGTACTCGTAGTAGTAGGTGATGAATCCTTCCATTTGCGCGGGCGTCATGCCTCCATAAGGCTGCGCCACATAGATGACGGGATTGCCGATCTCGGGAAAGATGTCCGCGCGCATCCGGCTTACGGCCATGATGAAGCCGGCCACGACGGCAATGAGGGCCACAATGACCGAGAGCGGATGACTGAGGGCTGAGAGGACGAGACGCATTGAACGGAATCCTCGATCTACCTGGGAACTGCCTGCAGGAATGGCCGGAGATCGCCGCGAGCGGCATTGAGTTGAAGGAGGGCGCGCCACACGCTCAGTCGGGCGATGGAATTATCGACTTCCGCCTGCACGAGCAGCCGCTGTGCCTGGGCGAGATCGTCGATGGGTGTCAATCCGGCCTGATAGCGCGCCTTTGCCTGATCGAATGCCATGCGCGCAGACTTCAATTCGATCGGGGTGTTGTTCGCGACCTCTCGGGCTGCAGTGAGCGCGGCCGTGGCTTTTGCGAAGCGTTCATTCAGTTCTTTGTCAATCAATTGCTGGCGGGCCTGTTCGGCGCGCATCGTTGCACTCTGGGCTGATGCCTCTGCGTGGATGCGAGCGAAGTCCAGGAAGGAGAAGTTGACGTTGAAACCCGCAGCGTAGTTCTGGATATTAGGAGTGAGGCCATTCCAGCCGGGGAGGCGGCGCCCATCGGTTTCGGCGCCGGTGCCGCGAGAAGATGCAGCCCCCTCGAGAGTGAACTGCGGCACCCACGTCCGCTGCAGCGCGTGCAGATGGGCGGCAGACTCTGCCACCGCCGCCCTTTGTTCTTCCATCAGAGGATGCGCGGCAGTATTGAACTCAGGCTCCTCCTCCGGGGGAGGGAGCTGGGTGAGCAATGGTTTGGAGTCGAGGTTGAGATTCGCAGGAGCGGATGAGAGGAACTTGACCAAGGTGGCCTTGCTTTCATCGTCGGCCTGACGTGCATACACAAGTTGGTTCCTAGCCATCGCCAGTTCCGCCTCGATTCGCGATTCGTCGGCACCTGGCCGCAACTGAGCCGCGGCCAGAGCGTGAATCGTTTTGAGGAGCGTGTTCCAATTCTCTACTGCGGCGGAGGCAGCCCGGACGGTTTCCTGGGCGGCAACGTGGGAGAGAAAAGCGTCTGCGGCGGCCGCGCCCGCTTCCAATTGGCTGTCCGACAAGGCGGCATCAGCCTTATCTTTGGCCGCGCGGCTTGCCTGTACGTCTGCGTGACGCAGCCCGAAGTCAAACGGCTGCCAACTCACCAGCACTCCGGCCGCGCTTCCCCACACAGAACCGCCATTGTTGCTGCCAATCACCGGGCCAGACATGGGCGGAATCGTGCTCTGAGGCAGGAGAGTGCCGAAGACATTGTTTCGAGTGGCCCGATTGGCCTGGAGCAGGGCGTCTATGCGCGGAAGATACGCAGTTCTCGCCCGACGGATGTCCGCGATCGTTGCGTTCAATTCTTCTTGAGAAAGATGAATCTGCGGATAATCGCGCTCTGCGGATTGAACCACATCGTCAAGAGAGATGCCCTCACCCTGAGGTCCTGAGTTAGGAAGCGAGTTGGATTGGGCAGCCGCCAAGCCCACGCAAGAAGCCACCAGCAGCGAGCCAATGCGAATAGGAAGTTTTTGACGCCTCGTTCCTGCCGACCGTACTTGGGACGTCACGTGACCTCCAGCCTGAGGACCACCATCCGGCAGCGCTGAAACAGGCTCAGCAACCCTTGCACAACTATCACATAGTTGTAACATCCGCGGCCGTTAGTAATTGAAAGGATGGGGTCACCCAGCTCAAGGGGCCTGCTTCTGACCCTTTCCACGGCTGTCTTCGATCCAGTGAACTCCGCCATCTTCCGAGTGTTCCTGCAAGTCGGTGTAGATTCCTTGATGCCGGAAGTCTGTCGTACCGCGAATCAAGTAGGACTTCCCGTCCTGTGTGAAGGTTCCGTGAATCGTCCAAACTCCATTCAGTACGGTAGCTGTCTGGATGACAGGCTCTCTGGAAGTCCCGAGCGAGACTATTCTGTAGATTGCCGCATTGGAGTCGTAGTTGATGATCAAAAGGGATCTTTGCTGGTCATTGATGAACTGATCGCAGACCACGAATTCCTTTTCCTGGGACCAATTGCAGACCGTTTCGGCGTGCCAGTCACCAGGATTGCCGTGGGTAACCCAGTGGCCGATCCAGACTCCCAACTCGGCCTTCGCAGCTGCCGCGTTGGAAGCGTCGGTGAGTAGGGCATGCGCCGCGCCTGGCAATATGGCCAAGAAAAGTGCGCTGGTGATCCACTTCAATGGCATGTTGGGAGTGCCTCGGACTGTGATGTAGTGGAGTTAGTTCTTCACTTATGGGGTTGCGCCGGCCCATCGCAGGGAGGGGGCCGTTGCGGCGGACAGGGCTACTGGTAGAGAGGCGCTCATCACCATGTTCTTGATCCATCTTCGGGTCAGCTTAGACGTGCCCGGAGTGGAGAAGGGGCGCTTCATTTTCGCCGATCCAGCGAGGGAGAGTCCCTTGCGACCAGTGCCCTAGCTTAAGACATCCAGCGCCCGATGACCCGGCGGCACCGTATTTACCAGAATCACGTCGCCCTGAGAGTTGTCCGTGCGAAGCGGACGAATGGCTTGATATGCTGCTGAGTTGTACCAGCCTCGTGCCTTGTGGCCATCTGGAAACTCAATAATCACGAGATCCCCCGACCAGCTTCCTTCCAATGTCTCAATTGCGCTGCCATGTACCAAGTATCGTCCCCCGAATGGCTTCAAGGTCTCCTCGATCCTCGTGAGATATTCGACGATCGAAGGACCTAGTTTAATGTCCCTCAATTCTGCAATTGCCAAAGTTCGCATGTAAAGGTCTCCGTCCTCTGCCATTGAAGCGGTGTCTGTACTTTCCTCACGACTCGATAAACGCGAGCAGATCATTCAGAAATGATTTCTGATGCGTCAGGATGATCGCATGAGGTGCGTTGTGATAAACGATCAACTTCGAATTCGGAATGAGCCTCGCAGTACGAGCGCCGGTCATCGCGAGAGGTGCGCTAGCATCTTTGTCTCCATGAACGATCAACGTGGGACAGGTAATTTTCGCCAGGTCGGACCGGACATCCGCCGTCGAGGTGGCCGCTGCGGTCGCCAGGGCTACCGGTATCGAGGCGCTCATCATCATGTTTTTGATCCATCTCCGGGTCTCTTGTGAGGTGTCGGGAGTGAAGAAGGGCTCTTCATTTTCGCCGATCCAGCGAGGGAAATCCCGTGCGATCAATTCATGTTGTGCCTCAATTGCTTCTTTAGGCCATCCCTCGGGATTGTCCTCTGTTTTGACCGAGGACGGCGTTGTCGGCGCCACTAGCACAAGTCGCGCAATACGATTTGCTCCGCGGGTAGCTAAATAGTGAGTTGCTTCGAAAGCTCCCATGGAGTGGGCCACCAGCACAGCGTCTCGGAGGTCGAGTTCATCCATGATCATCGACAGGTCATCGACCATGGTATCCAAGTCGTAGCCGGTGCGCGGAGCTTCCGAACGGCCGTAGCCTCGGCGGTCGGGAGCGACGCAGCGGAACCCTCGCTTTGTTAGCGTCGCCATGTGTCCACCCCAAACATTTGATTGAAAAGTCCAGGCGCTTAGGAATATGAGCGGACGACCCGATCCCCAGTCCTGCACATAAAGTCTCGTTCCATCCCGTGCCAGCACAAAGGGGTGCCGGCTGGCAACCTTGGGATTATTGAGATGTTCGGTTTGGGGGAGAATAGAAGGCGTCGCAAGAAGCGCTCCAGCGCTCAATATGGCGCTTTGCATGATTTGGCGGCGAGCTAGTTTTGGCATGAAGAAGGATTTTCCTCCGGCGTGAATTCGATTCGCCTCCATCGTGAGATAGAAATCGGGAACAGGGCAATTACGTGAGAGGTAATTGAACTTGATCGGACGAACCCGTAACGTGGGTGATATGGCAACCGCTATCCACACCGTCGGCACCATGGTTCGGTCCTGGCGGGAACTCAGGCGCTTCAGCCAACTCGAGCTCGCCCTCGAGGCCGAGGTCTCGCAGAGGCATCTCAGCTTCATTGAAAGCGGCCGATCAGTTCCCTCCCGGGAGATGGTGTTGCACCTGGCGGAACGCCTGGAGGTGCCCTTCCGAGAGCGCAATGCGATGCTTTTGGCGGCGGGCTATTCCCCGGTATACGGCGACAGGCGCTTCGACGATCCCTCGCTGCGGCAGGCGAAGTCGGCCCTCGAAGTTCTGCTAAGGGCGCACGAACCCTATCCCGCTCTCGTCGTGGATCGGCACTGGAATATCATCGAGGCCAATCGCGCTCTGGAACCCATGCTGGAAGGAGTCGATCCCGCGCTACTCACCTCTCCCGCAAACGCCCTCCGCATCAGTCTTCACCCGGGCGGTCTCGCTCCGAGGATTATGAATCTCGGTGAATGGCGTCAGCACCTGCTGGATCGATTGCGGCGTCAATTCCGCATCTCGCGGGATCCGGCGCTGGACGAACTCCAGAAAGAGCTGAGCGCGTATCCTTGTCCTTCAAGCGAGCAGCCGGGCCAGTCTGCCAGCCCGCTGGCCCATGAAGTCGCCATTCCGCTGCGGCTCAAAACCTCTCGCGGAGTGCTCTCCTTCCTGAGTACTGTTACTGTCTTCGGGACTCCGGTTGAAATCACGCTTTCGGAGGTGACGCTGGAAGCGTTTTATCCCGCCGATCAAGAGACCGCGGGGCGTCTGGGAATCAGGAAGTAAATCCGCAGTACGCGCCAAGGCGCCTCAGCGTCGGCGTTTCCTCACCGGCAGGGGCTGGTTTCCTTCCATGAAGTGCGGGGCCGGAGAACCGCATCACTGCTCACCACGCGTAGCTGGCCACGACGTCCGTCGCAATCGGAACCTGGTTCTTCACCGTAGTATGAAGCACGATTTCGATGTTCTTGCTCTCCCAGCCCTTGGGGAGAGTGGCAGCAACCTTCGCTACCGATTGCGGATTGGTGATGAAGTCGCCGGCGCCGCGCGTTCCTGCATACCCCACGCCGCCCATTAACATCACAACCTTGCCGTTCCATGGGTTCAGGACACGCGCCACGATTGCGTATGTTTCCGACCGATCGGCGTTCGCGGTCCATTGCTTCTGAGGCGCGAAGCGGTCCACGATGCTGCTATGGCCCTGGAAGCCATAGCGGAGATTCTCCGTCGTTGTGAGGGTCCAGATGTTGTTATGCGCGCCGATCAGGATGGTCGGGTTTTGGCGTAGGTCTCCGTAAGTCACGTCGTTCACAAACCGCAGATCGAGCTTGATATGTCGTTGCGCCAGGACGTATTCGATATCCGAGAGCGCTCCTACGTCGCCAATGGTGAGATACGTGTTGACGGCGGGATTCAGGTACTTGCGATCAATCTCTTCGCCGGGAGCGAGCGGCACGTAAGAGTGGAGACCCATCTCCTCAAATCGCGTCTTGGGATGATTCTTGTAGTATTCATCCTCTCCCGCGTTCGAGAGCTCATACAGAGGATTGCTTCCCACGCCGATCAAGACGGTATTGGAGTTGGTCAGGATTGGCGACCAGAACTTCTCGAAGGCTCGCTCCTCCGGAGAGGGCATATAGCGCAGAAGGGCAATCGCAAGGACCGCTGCAGCGACGGCCGCCAGCAGCCACCACTGGCGCCTCGCGGATGTCGCCGAAGACGATCTGGTTGGCGCTATGAGCGGCTCCGCCAAGGCTGGCGTCGGGGAAGCCTCCCGCGGAATCTCTGCCGGAAGCGCGGGGACTGGCTGACAGGAGCTCTCAAAGACCGCCCGAAATGAGCCGGACGGAATATTGATGAGCACCGTTTCATTGCGGGCTCCCTGGTAATACAGGGCGAGCCGCTTCCTCACCTCAGCCACACGCAACCGGACAATCGGATCGCTGTTCGTGTCGTAATCGGGTGGTCTTTCGAAGAGGCTGGCGCCAATATTTCGTTCCTTCAAGGTGTCGCCCCGGCCGGCGAGCGTCTCCAGCACGAGGAACTTGAGCACCTTTTGCGTCTGCAGGCTTGCCCGGAAGGGCGGACTTTGCAGAATCGTCGAAAGCGTTTTCCGCACCTCCGCAGGAGTGACGGAACTCGACCCATCGTGTGTCTCGGAGAACTCCTTTCTTTTGGCTGTTTGGCTCAAAGGCGACTCCGGGGAAGAAGGGGTTCTCAGACGTACTGAGCGTCGTTCGGACAGTACTGTACCCCTCTACCTAAAGAATTGACAAGCGCAAACTTAAGACCTGCCGACCTGAACCCTACCCGACGGAACGTTGCTTTGCCTCTCCCGCGAGCGTTTCCTTGCGTCTGCAAGCCGGGCTGCATCTCGTTCGAGCTCCTGGACGGGAGCTCTCTTTGCCGATTCGGGTTGGGAGTTCCTTTCCGTGGCAGAGTCAGGACCGGAAGAAGGTCAACTGTAGTGGTAGAGGACGATCTGGAGGTCGACCCTGTGAATCATCGTGGAGTTCCTGCAAACGCAAATCGACACAGCCCTTCCATTCTCCTTCCGCAGGCACCCGGGTTTCAGCCCGCCATGCTAGCGGCGAAGGCGGATGGCGGCGGCCTCCATCTCGGCGGCGTCCTACTCGCCGTCTTCTTTGCGATGCTCTCCACGTCCATGGTCTTCGCGCAGACCGCAGGAACCATCTCTGGGCATGTGGGAGATTCCACCGGCGCCGCCGTCCCTGGCGCCACCATCTCGCTTAGTAACACCGAGACCGGATCGCAGCGATCCACGGTGACCACTACCGCAGGGGACTATACCTTTACCGAGGTGCCCGTCGGCTCGTATAAGGTTACGGCCTCGCACACCGGATTCAAATCCATCACCAGCGATGTGGTGGTGCAGGTGCAGCAGTCGGTTCGCCTCGATTTCCCCTTGCAGATTGGATCGGTAACCGAGTCGGTCGAGGTTCAGGCGAGCGGCACTCTTCTGCAGGCTGAGAACGCGACCGTGGGTACGGTTGTCGAAAACGCCGCCGTGAACGAGCTACCCCTGAACGGCAGAAACTACCTCGGCCTGGTGGCTCTTGCCTCCAATGCCAATACGCTCTCCCCCAATGCCGGCCAAGCCGGAGCGCGTCTCGGAGGCGAACGCGCCAGTCAGTCGATCTCCGTTGGCGGCAATCGGATCATGTTCGACTACTTTACCCTCGATGGCGTGAATAATACGGATCCCGACTTCAATACCTATGTCGGCCTGCCATCGGTCGATGGAATCGAAGAGTTCAAGGTGCAGACTGGCGTCTATTCGGCGGAGTTCGGCCACGAAGCGTCGCAGGTCAACGTCGTCAGCAAGTCTGGTACCAACAGCTATCACGGCTCCCTCTACGAGTTCATCCGGAACAACTACGTCGATGCTGATCCCTACTTCTTTCCCTTCAACGCCGCGCCGCCGAAGGTGTTCCCCTTCAAATGGAACGACTATGGCTTTGAATTGGATGGGCCGATCCGCGTCCCCCACATCTTCAACGGCCGAGACAAGTTCTTCTTCATGGTTGACGATGAGTGGCGGCAGGTCCGCTCCATCGGTCAGGGACAGGCCGTCGTGCCGACCGCGGCGCTAGCCTCCGGCAACTTCCAGGGGTACACCTATCAGGACGCGTCCGGGGTTCACCCCGTCACCATCTATGATCCAGCCACCGGTGATGCGAACGGTCTGGGGAAGAAGCCGTTCCCCAATAACCAAATTCCGGCCGACCGGATCAGCCCTATCTCCACGGCCCTGCTGAAGTATCTCGGGACTGCGCCGTCATTGCCGACCTACACGTGCGGGGCAACCAGTTGCGCGGTTAACAACAACTATTCCTACAGCACACAGTCGCCTCAGGATCGTCAGAGCTTCACGGTGCGCGGCGACTTCATTCAGTCGCAGAGCATGCAATATGCCTTCCGCTACAGCTCCGGTAATGAGAAATTGATATCGACCGGGCTGCTGGGTTCGGGCAGCAAGATCATCACCAACTACTACCAGTACATGGGATCCAATACGTGGACGGCGACTCCGCATCTGGTCAACGAAGCCCGCTTCGGATATACCCACTTCTACAACTCCCTCGGACTACTCTCGGCGTTCACCAATGACGTCGTGGACGCTCTCAAGATTCCCGGTTTGGGCGGCGGCGCTCCCTCTACCTGGGGAATCCCGGACGTTTCGTTCGGCAGTGCCCAGGGAAACTCCATTAAGCAGATCTGGAGCGGCTTTGGAGACCGGGGCGGGGATGGCCCTTATGTGATCACCGACCCCACTTGGCAGATCGTTGATAACGTGTCCTGGATCAGAGGGAAGCATTCGCTGCGCATGGGCTTCGAATACAACCGGCAGACCTTCAACCAATTGGGTAACCAGTTCTCGCGCGGGCAATTCAGCTCGCAGCCTATTGCAACCGCCTACAACTCCGGCACC
The DNA here is from genome assembly GCA_008682415.1 of Acidobacteria bacterium AB60. Classification (GTDB taxonomy): domain Bacteria; phylum Acidobacteriota; class Terriglobia; order Terriglobales; family Acidobacteriaceae; genus Telmatobacter. The sequence continues at coordinate 152,893 of VANK01000007.1, forward strand.
GGAACCCTCTCCGGCGGCGACGCGCTCGCAGACTTCCTGCTCGGCAATCTCTATCAGTCCACCGTGGCCGTGGCAGTGGCGAACGCCAACTACGTGCGCAACGTGGAAGCCGCATTCGTTGACGACACGTACAAGATCTCGCCCCGGCTGACCATTGACGCCGGCATTCGGTACGAACTCACGCCTCCCTGGAACGACACGCTGGGCAACAACTTTACCCTGGCCCTTCCGGTGATACCGGAGCACTATGCCATCAGCACCACCTATCCGCAGAGCGAATGGCCCTACTATGTGCGCCAGGGCAACTGCACGCCCGATCACGTTTACGATGGCCTGGCCATACGCTGGACGGCCAGCACCGTGGGCAATGGGCCGCCGCCGGTGTGCAGCAATGGAAAGCTACCCAATGGCCCGCTGATGCACACCCAGTACAACAACTGGGCGCCGCGCCTCGGCATCTCGTTCTCGCCTACCCAGACGACGGTCATTCGCGCTGGCTACGGCATCTTCTATAGCCAGGATATCGCCAACGCCTACTTCGACATGGCCCGCAATATTGCAGGACGAGTCACCACCACCAATGCAGACTCCATCGCGCCTTACGGCGCCTCCAACCTCACCTGGGCGAATGCGACGCCGGGCGGGGGCGGCGGGGCCGTGGCCAAGCTCCCGGCCTCTACGGTTGGCTTCGTCATGGCAGCCAGCCACAAGACCACCTATACGGAGCAGTACCTGTTGAACCTGCAAAAGCAGATCGGCCAGAACTGGTCGTTTGAGACGGGCTATCAGGGCGCGCAAAGCCGCCATCTTTATGGATTCCGGAACATCAACATTGCCACGCCCGCCGGCTACGTCCCCAACGGCACGGGCACCTCGGTCAAATTCCGCACTCCGTTCGCAAACGTCGGCGGCGTGCAGTACGTCCACGACGAGGGTACGGGCAACTACAACGCTCTCAGCGTCAAGGCGACCCGGCGCTTCAGCCAGGGCTTTGACCTGATCGGCTCGTATACCTGGAGCAAGTCACTCGACGATACCAGCGGCGTCCGCGTACAGGGCAATGATGTCCTGTTCCCGCAGGACAATCGCTGCCTGCGGTGCGACTATGGTCCTTCGGCCTTCGACGTCAGAAATCGCATCGTGGTCTCAGCCCTCTATGAGCTTCCCATCGGCCCTGGGAAGTTTCTTCCGGTCAACGGCAAATTGCTGAATGCGGTCATTGGCGGCTGGCAGGTGGGGGGCATCTTCACGCACCAGACTGGAGCCATCGCCACCCCGCAGGATGGGATCGACCGGTCAGGCATTGCGGGCGCGGGTGGCAACTATGACCGGCCTAATGCTACGGGGATCAGTTATGAGCTCCACGGCAGCGCACGCACTTTGTCGGATTGGGTCAATCCGGCGGCCTACAAGCTTCAGCCGGTCGGGTTATTCGGGAATGCACGCCGGGGCAGCTATACCGGCCCGGCCTTCACCAACCTCGATGCGTCCCTGCACAAGGTCCTGCAGATGCCCTACAACGAGAGGCATCAGCTTTCCATACGCTTTGAAGCCTTCAACGCCCTGAACCACCCCAATTGGAATACGCCCAACCTGACCGTGACCTCTTCCACGTTTGGCCGGATTACAGGGACGAGCGCCATGCGCCAACTTCAACTTGCGGCCAAGTATCAGTTCTAGCGCTTCCTGGGTCTGCAATCCATTTTCAGCTACAGGCCCGTCCTTCGTGGGAGCGGGCCCTTGCGCTGGATCCACCGTGCCGAGATGCCGCTTCATACCTTGGCTGCTCCCGCAGAGACCTCGATCTCGACCCAGTCATTATCCTTCAGGTGATAAGCGTCCCGCAGCTTCACGTCGGTAGCCACTTCGATCACGGTGCGGGGATGGTGTCCTCGCTCCTCTTCGTTGGCCTCGGTGCGCAGAATGAACGCTCGCCTGCCGAAGATGGAACACGGCACGATATTCACCGTGACCGTCCCCCCGTACTCCGCAGCTTCCAGGCGAAGACACCCGGAAGGCACTCGCCAGGGGGTGTCGAGCTTGAGGTTGAGCGTGCCGGGGTAGAGCCACATCCCGGTCTTGCGCTGGTAATGCTCGCGGAGTCTTTCAATCCAGATTGAGAAGTTGCCCATCCCCGAGACCACTCTGCCGCGCAACGTTGCCAATCCAAGAACCTCTATCCCGATCATAGCGGCTCGCATTTGCCATCGATTCGGGGGATAGCCGTTGCATTTGCGGGGCTCGACCGGCGAGAATCCTATGCGAATTCATAGTTTCTTTTGAGGTCTTTGTGAGCACACATCCCTGGAGCCGTTGCCGCGCTGTCCTTCGCACCTTTTCCACTCCTCTCATCGTCTTTCTCCTTTCGGCTAGCTTCTCAGCCGCGGCGCAGGATGCGCCTCCCATGCACCTCATGCCTCTGCCCAGTTCGGTGCAGTCCGGCCAGGGGTTCCTGGCTGTCGACGCCCATTTCCACGCCGGCATGTCCGGCACGGCCAACCCGCGCCTCCAGGCGGCTCTCGACCGCTTCCTGATGCGGCTGGATCGCCAGTGTGGCAATATCCGCCGCATGCAGCTGACCGCCGCCGCGGGTGATCCGCTGTTGCTCAATCTGCAGGTTGCCGGTACGGGCGCTGCCGTTCAGTCCCTGGATGAGGACGAGTCCTACAAGCTGGCGGTCACGCCGACGCAGGCCACCATCACTGCCGCCAATGAGCTGGGCGCAATGCACGGCCTCGAGACCCTCTTCCAGCTCGTCAATATCTCCGACGGCGCCTGCCGCGTTCCGGTGGTCACGGTCGACGATGCGCCCCGATTCCGTTGGCGTGGACTCGAACTCGATGTCATCCGCCATTTCGAGCCCGTGGAGATGGTGGAACGCACTCTGGACGGCATGGCCATCGCCAAGCTCAACGTCTTCCACTGGCACCTCAGCGATGACCAGGGCTTTCGCGCCGAGAGCAAGAAGTTCCCGAAGCTGACGTCGGATGCGGCAGGCGGCCTCTTCTACACGCAAGACCAGCTTCGCGAGGTCGTCGCATACGCTCGCGCTCGGGGTATCCGCGTCGTGCCCGAGTTCGATATCCCCGGCCACAGCTCCGCCACCGTACTCGCCTATCCCGAGTACGGCTCCGGGGAAGACCTCAAGGAACTGCCTCTTGTCTATGAATCCCCGCGCGCCGAGCTGGACCCCAGCAACGAGAAGACCTACAAGTTCGTGGACACCCTGGTAGGCGAAATGGGCGAGATCTTTCCCGATGCCTACTTCCACATCGGCGGCGATGAGACCGAGGGCAAGGCGTGGCTGGCCAACCCGCGGATCAAGGCGTTCATGGACAAGAAGGGCTTCAAGACCACAGCCGATCTGCAGTCCTACTTCAACCAGCGGCTGCTGCCCATTTTGACCAAACACGGGAAGAAGATGGTCGGGTGGGACGAGATCCTCAACCCCTCACTGCCCAAGGACATCATGGTGCAGAGCTGGCGCGGGGTGGACTCCCTCTCCCAGGGGGCGCAGCAGGGCTATACCGGCATTCTTTCCGCCCCTTACTATCTTGACGCGCAGAAGACCTCGGAACAGATGCTCCTCGATGACCCGGTCCCGGCCAATACCCGGCTCAATGCCGACCAGCAGAAGTTAATTCTTGGAGGCGAGATCTGCATGTGGGCCGAGCAGATCAACTCCGATACCGCCGACTCGCGCATCTGGCCGCGATCAATGGCGGTGGCGGAGCGTTTCTGGTCACCGCAATCCGACCGCGACGTAGAGGACATGTATCGTCGCCTGCGTATCGCCTCACTAGAACTGGAGGGCGTGGGCCTGACTCACCTCTCTGGTCCGGAGAAGCTGCGCCGCAACCTGGCCGGGTCTACCCATCCGGAGGCGCTGGAGGTGTTCGCCTCGGTGTTGGAGCCAGTCAGCTTCGGTGACCGCGAGGACACCCAGCACACGGACTGGTATACGGCTCTTGACCGCCTGGTGGACGCGGTGGTGGCAGACCCGCCCGCCCGTCAGGAGATCGAGCGCGAAGTGAACGCCTACCTGGAGCACGGGCCCGGATCAGCGGCGGCGGAGATGCGGCTGAGGCAGCGCTTTGAGGCTTTCCAGCATGCCGCGCCGGCGCTGCAGGCGTGGGCACTGCGCAGCGCGCGGCTGGCGGATGCGGGACAGCGGGCCCGGCAGTTGGGCGCGCTGGCTGAGTCGGGGCTGGAGGCGCTCGCTCTTATTGATATGCACACGCCGCCGCTGGCGGGCTGGGCTGACGGGCAGAAGGCAGTTATCGCCGATGCCCAGAAGCCATCCGCGCTGGTGCGTTTCGTTTTCCTGCCCTCATTGGAGAAGCTGGTTGCGGCGGCGGGGCAAGGTTCGGCGGCTACACAATAACCGACCAGAGACGAGTTGCGGTAGATGTTAGTTGCGGGTGGCGGCGACCAGAGTCTGCCATCCCAATTTGCTCATGCGGAGGCGATGGCCGCTGTGGAGGACGACGGCGCCTTCGCTGCGGCCTTCGCGGACGATCTCGCGGACGTGGTGGATGTTGACGATCGCGGAGCGGTGCACGCGCACGAAGCGAACAGGGTCGAGCGATGCGGCCAATTGCTTGATGGGCTCGCGGAGGAGGTAGCTCTTGGAGCCGACGTGCAGGCAGGAGTAGTAGTCCGCGGCTTCGATCCATTCCACCTCGTCGACCGGGACGAGGACGTCCTTTGTGCCGTTGTGGACCAGAAAGCGGCGCGGGTATCGTTTGGGCGGCTCGGCGGCCTGAGTGATGTTTTCAAAGAGCGATTTGAGCTGTTCCTGGGCGAGGAGCGCGGATTTCGAGGCGACCCGCTCTTTGACGCGGGCAAGTGTGGCCTGCAGCCGTTCGGGCTCGATGGGCTTGGTGAGGTAGTCGAGGGCGTGCACCTCGAAGGCCTTGAGGGCATAGTGATTGTGGGCGGTGACGAAGACCGTCACGGGCATGTGGGCGGCACCGATCTGCTCGATGACCTCGAAGCCGGTGCTGCCGGGCATCTGGATATCCAGAAAGAGGACATCGACATTGCCAGAGCGAAGGGCGGCGACGACTTCGCGACCGTTGCGGCATTCGCCGTCGATCTCGATCTGCTCGTCGTTGGCGAGGAGAAGGCGGAGTCGTTCGCGGGCCAGGGGCTCGTCGTCGGCGATGAGGGCTCTGAGCTTCATCCGGCGTACTCGTAGGGTACGTCGATGGCAACCTCGAAGCCGCCGGAGCGTGAGGGGCCGGCGTTCAGGGTGTGTTCGTGGGGATAGAAGTAGGCGAGGCGCTCGCGGGTGTTTTTGAGACCGATGCCGGTGCCGGGGGCGGGCGCGGCGCGGCCGGGGCCGCTGTCGCGGACGGAGATGCGGAGGCGATTGCCGTCGCGACGGGCGGAGGCCTGCACGATGCCTTCACCTTCGCAGTGGGCGATGCCGTGGCGGATGGCGTTTTCCACCAGGGGCTGGAGGAGGAAACAGGGAACGAGTCCGTGGAGGGCGGCGGGATCGACCATGAATTCGATGCGCAGGCGGTCGGCGAAGCGGACCTGCTCGATGGCGAGGTAGTTTTCGACGATTTCGAGTTCCTGGGCGAGGGGAATCTTCTCGGGGCCGGAGCGTTCGAGAGTGCGCTTTAGGATGACGTTGAGGTGGTGGAGCATCTGGGCGGCCTGCTGCTGACGGCCGAGTTCGACGAGGGTGGTGATGGCGTTGAGGGTGTTGAAGAGGAAGTGGGGCTCGAGCTGCATCTGCAGCGCCTTGAGCTGGGCGGCCGCGAGTTGGCGCTGGAGCAGTGCGGCACCGAGGGCGTCGCGCTGGGAGCGGATGTGTGACTGGATGGAGCCCAGGATGCCGAGGATGAAGCCGTAGATGAGGATCTCCATGCCGAAGCGGTTGATTGTAATGGGTCCGGTGAGGACTTTGAGGAGAGCCGCGTGGACGCGCCACTCGGGGATGACGAGGCTGAGGCTGCCGAGCAGGATGAGGTGGACGGAGGCCGCGGCGCAAGCGATCAGCAGGTGCAGAAGTATGTTCCACCGGGAGAGGCGGAGGAGCGAAGAGTCGGGTCCGGCCTGCCAGAGCGCGGAGGCGAGAACGCCCCACCATGCCCAGAGGACGAGCCCGTAGACAAGGGAGGGGACGTGGGTTATGGACTGGCACTCGGCGGCTGTGGCGAGGGAAAGAAAGAGGGCGAGGCCAGCGATAACGAGTGGGCCGTTGGCAAATCGGGGCGGGGAGGGTGCGCCGGGCTGATCCGCCGGGTCGAGGATGGTGGTCTGAGAACGGGCAGGGACGACGGTCAGCGAACTCATTCTGCGCCTCGCGACAAGATGGAATGCTGCGAACCGAAGTACAGCGATTGTACTGCCAGCCCACGTTTCCCATCTTGCGCGGGCGCACGGGGCATGTGGATTGGATTTTCCGTGGGTGCGGGGATCGGTGCAGGGAAGGCGCCAGGCGGGGCCGCAGGTTGTAGAGTAGGGGCTGCACTGGGCAGTCTGGGAGGCGAAGGAAGTTCGTGGCTGTGAAGACGATTATCGAACCGTTCCGAATCAAGAGTGTGGAGCCGATTCGCTGGACCACACGGTCGCAGCGCGAGGAATTGCTGAAGGCGGCGCACTACAACCTGTTCCTGCTGCACGCGGAGGATGTGCTCATCGACCTCCTGACGGATTCGGGTACGGGGGCGATGTCGACGCACCAGTGGGCGGCCGTGATGGAGGGCGATGAGAGCTATGCGGGGAGCCGCAGCTTCGATCGGTTTCGCGATTCGATCCAGGATATCTTCGGGTATCGGCATGTGATTCCGACCCATCAGGGGCGGGCGGCGGAGCGGATTCTGTTCGGGGTGGCGTGCGAGAAGGGGGACGTGGTTCCGAACAACACGCACTTCGACACGACGCGCGCGAATGTGGAGTTTACCGGGGCGGAGGCGGTGGACCTAGTGATTGCGGAGGGGCGGCAGCCTGCGGCGAGGCATCCCTTCAAGGGCAACATGGATGTGGCGGCGCTGGAGGGGTTGATTGCGCGAGTGGGCCGGGAGCGGGTGCCGCTGGTAATGCTGACGGTGACGAACAACTCCGGCGGGGGCCAGCCGGTGTCGATGGAGAATGCGCGTGCGGTGAGCGCGGTGTGCCGGCAGCATAAGATTCCGCTGTATTTTGACGCGTGCCGGTTTGCGGAGAATGCCTGGTTCATCAAGCTGCGGGAGCAGGGGTATGCGGAGCGTACGCCGAAAGAGATTGCGCAGGAGATGTTCCGGTTGGGCGACGGGTGCACGATGTCTGCCAAGAAGGATGGGATGGCGAACATTGGCGGGTTTCTCTGCACGAATGATGATCTGCTGGCTCAGCAGGAGAAGGACCTGCTGATCCTGACGGAGGGGTATCCGACGTACGGCGGACTGGCGGGGCGCGATCTGGAGGCAATCGCAGTGGGGGTTCAGGAGGCGCTGCAGGAGGACTACCTGCGGTACCGGATTGCGTCGACGGCCTACCTGGGCAATCACATTGCGGAGGCGGGAGTTCCCATAGTGCAGCCGCCGGGCGGCCATGCGGTTTACATCGATGCGCGCGGGTTTCTGCCGCATGTTCCCTCGGAGAAGTTTCCGGGGGTGGCGCTGGCGTGCGAGCTGTATTTGGAGGGGGGCGTGCGGTCCGTGGAGATTGGGACGCTGATGTTTGCCGGGGCAGCCCAGATGGACCTGGTGCGGCTGGCGATTCCACGGCGGGTGTACACGCAGAGCCATGTTGACTACCTGGTGGAGGTGATCCTGGAGGTGTGGAAGAAGCGGGAGTCCATTGGTGGGCTGCGGTTGACGCACGAGGCGCCGTTTCTGCGGCATTTCACCGCGCACCTGAAGCCGTTGTAACGGGCGTCTCGGTGCGCGGATTGCGTATGCCCCGGAGCCTAAGAGGCCTTGGAGATCGTGTCCTCCTCTTCCGAGTCGTTGTTCTTTGATGTTGCTTTGCCGGGGATCGAATGAATGGCAAAGAAAGGAACACGTTCTTCTAACTCGTGTTTGCCAGTGGTGGACATGAGATCGGCGGCGGCGGCTGTGGTGTGAATGTGAAGGACGACGTACTCTCCCGGCTGGCCCTCGATCGCGACGCGTTGTCCGATCCTGGGGACTTCCGGCTGGTACTGCGGGGGAAAGAAGTAGTAGAGAAACCGGCCCACTGGGGTGCCTCGAAAATGAATTGCGACTCTGACCTCCTCACGCTTATGTCGCTTAGGCAACAGAGATGCTCGGAAGCGGGAACCGGGTTGTCTGGTAATCGAGTTAACCCGCTGATTTCAAACGTGAAATTTTAAGGTGCAACGTTTACATTCAGCTCCGACGAAAGAACAACCAGTGGGCGGGAGGTGCATCCCATGATGAGAGGCGGGAAAGCTTCCTGGTGTATGGGTCACTTAGACATCAAACAGATCTTCCGGCGCGCGCTGGAGCGCGTTAAGGACGCGGAGAAGGTGCCGGATGACGATCCCTCTCTCGAGCACCTGAAGAGCCAGGTAGTGCGCTCGATTGCGGAGCTCGAGGTGAAGCATCTGCAGAGGGTGAAATCCGACGAGGATGAGCCTCCCAGCTCGGCGGCCGCGTGATTCGCGAGGAATAGACCTAATGTTGATTCCTGTGGAGAACGAGTGGGTGTTGGCTGCTGTTGCTGTACCTGGACACGCTTCTTGGCAGGCCTGGAATGGACTCGTTTTGTTTTTGAGGGCATCGAAAACACTGCCTGAGCCAGAGTGAACCGGGCTTACCATGATGCATGGCTGACGAGCGCACTCTCAAACATCGCTGTGAAGCACAGAAGAAGCGGATCGAGGGGATCGTCGTGAGCATGTATCCCGGCGGAGGAGTCTTCTTCGATCCTGGTTTCGAGCCCGAGGCCATCGCGTTCTCGATTCATGACGCGAAGGGCAATCGGATTGCGCATTTTCCCGGAGGGACCGCGGTGGACGGGCTGGAGAGGATGACGGACGAGGAGATCGGGGAGCGCATCCGGCAGGATATCCGTATGCGGGTGCATTGAGCTCGAGTGCCCCTCCGGCGATGCATAGCGGTATTAGGATACCCGGGAGGAATTGCTGCGCCGCGCGCGGTAGGCGTAAAAGATGGCGAGCAGCGGAGGGGCAACGAGCACTCCCCAGAACGGCCAGAGGATGCCGAGGCCGAGGGGCACAAGGAGGGACGCCCAGAGCGGAACGCGGGAGGTTCTGCGCATGAGATAGGGCTCGAGCAGCATGCCATCGAGCACGGCGATGGCTGCGTACAAGCCGAGCACCAGGGCGGGATGCTCCCAGTCCATCCACTTGATGGTCGCGGCGAGGGCGGGTCCCAAGACGCTGAGAATCGGGCCGAAGTGGGGCACGATCTGAAGTAGGGCTGCAAGGACCGCCCACAGCAGTGCCAGTGGGACGTGTAGAAGATAGAGACCCAGGAGCCAGAGCGCTCCGATGGCGAGGGAGTCGAGCAATTGCGCGATTGCCCAGTGTTTGAGGGCGGCGCCGGTGGTGTGGAGATGATCGCGGAGGTTCATAGCGGCGGGTAAGTGCGAACACGGAACCGGGGCAGCAATTAGGGTTTGGAGTCAACGCGCGCAGCCGGTTAGTGCATCTAAATTAAGACTGGTCGGACGCTTTTTCCATTGTTCATGTCGAATTCCGAATTGACTTCACTCATTGTTGTGATGCTGCTGCTGGCTGGGCTGGCTCAGATCTTGGGGTTAGTTTTTGTGCGGCTGCGGCAGCCGAAAGTGATCGGCGAGATTCTTGCGGGGATCATATTGGGGCCGGCGTTGCTGGGGCGTATCCCGGCGTTTTGCTCACTGGTAAGCCGGGTCGAGCACCAAAGTGGCGTTCTGGATTTTGTGTACTGGCTGGGGCTGCTTCTATTGATGTTCTTGTCGGGGTCGGAGACCCAGCAGTTATTCACGCGGGAAGAGCGGCGGGAGGTGGGCTGGCTTGCAATTGTTGGGTCAGGTATTCCCTTTGTGCTGGCGCTGGGCGCAGGTTCATGGCTGATCCGACCGTCACTTTCGGGTCCGAATGGGAATCGCGCTTCGCTGATGATTATTCTCGCGGTAGGCGTAGCGGTCACGTCGGTCCCGGTGGTATCGAAGATATTCTCTGACCTCAAGATTCTGCATACGCGATTTGCGCGGCTGGTGTTGGGCGTGGCGGTGCTTGAGGATATTGTGCTGTGGCTGGCACTGGCGGTGGCCACGGCGATGGCTGGCAAAGGCGCGCTGGATCCGCGCAAGATGGGCTGGCATCTTGCGGAGACCACAGGGTTCTTCGTGGCAGGTCTCACGATTGTGCCGCGGATGGTGAAGCGCCTGAACAAAGCCCGGTTCAATGTTCTGGTGCAGCAGTCTCCGGCAGGCTATGCGATGGCGGTGCTGCTTGCGTACTGTGCAGTTGCCGGAGCGCTGGATGTGAGCCTGGTGTTCGCCGCGTTTCTGGCTGGCTTTGCAGTGGTGCATAAAAAGCGCCGGCTGTTTGCGGATGCGCTGGATGCTATCGGCAAGGTGTCGTTCGCATTTTTCATTCCCGTATACTTCGCGATCGTGGGCCTGAAGCTGGACCTGATCCGCGGCTTTTCGCTAGGAATGATGCTGGCATTTCTACTGGGCAGTTGCGCAGTGAAGATGCTTTCGGTAGGACTTGGCGGACGGCTCGCTGGCTTTAGCGGACTCGACCTGGTGAATCTTGCGATGACCACAAACGCACGGGGTGGGCCGGGGATTGTGCTGGCAAGCGTGGCATTCGACGCAGGCATCATCAGTTCGAAGTTTTATTCGACGCTGGTGCTGGCTGCGGTGCTGACCTCGCAGTTCGCGGGTGCGTGGCTGGAATATGTGCTGCGGCGGGGCTGGCCACTGTTGCTGCCCAAGTTGGGCGACCGTGAGGCGACGGCTTTGGCGCAGGAAGATCGCCGGGCCGCGTGAATTCTTACGAGGACGGGGGGACTTCGTTGATCTTCCGGGCGAGGTCGAAGTCGCGGGTGGTGAGCCCACCAGCGTCGTGAGTCACCAGAGAAAGCCGCACACGGTCATACCGAATGTCGATATCGGGATGGTGGCCGATGGCCTCTGAGAGTTCTCCGACTTGATTGACGAAGGCGAGGGCCCCGCGAAAGTCAGAGAAGGAAAATGTGCGCACCAGTTCTCCCTGATCGACTTGCCAGGACTCAAGCGAGCGCTGTTGGGTGGCAATCTCGGATTCGGAAAGGCGGGGCGAAGGCATGGCTGTTCTCCTGGCGCGTCCTTGCCTGGAGGCAAGCGAGGCGCGCTGGAACCTATTTTAGCGAGAGCGGTGTTCCGGGGCGATGGCTGTTCCACCGCGTCGGAGAAACGCATCAAACTAGCTGGGCTGATTGGGAATGAGGTCCTGCAACCGCGGAGATCCTATCGATGCTCAGGGTGATGTGGTGGCTGTTTGTGCTGATGGCGCTGGCATTCGGAATGAAGGCAAGGGCCGATCAGGACGCGCGCCAGTTCGTGCAGCAAGCGGTAAATGACGAATTGGCGAAGGACGAGGCGGACCATTCGCATTGGATCTACTTTGAGAAGGATCAGAAGGGTAACCACCAGGTGAAGCAGTGGGTAGCCGAGACCAAGAACGGCAACCTGAAGCGGGTGGTGCAGATGGATGGGCAGGCCATCGCGCCTGATGAACAGAGGCGGCGTCTAGAGGCGTACCTCAGAGACTCAGGATCGCAGACCAAGCAGAGGAAGAGTGAGCAGCACGACGATAAGCAGGCAGAAGAGATGCTGCAGCTTCTGCCCAAGGCTTTCCTCTGGACGAATGAAGGAGAGAAGGGAAGCAACAGGGTTCTGCACTTCAAGCCCGATCCCAATTTCCGCCCGCCGGACATGGAGGCGCGGGTTTTTGCGGCCATGGAGGGCGACATGCTGGTAGATACCAAAGAGCATCGGATCGCAAGCCTGAAAGGGAAGCTGATCCAGGATGTGAAGATCTTTGGAGGGCTGCTGGGCTCCCTTAACTCCGGAGGCACTTTCGATGTGGAGCGTCGTCAGACGGGCCCGACAGTCTGGCAGATCACGGAGACTCATGTGCACATTCAGGGACATGCGCTGCTGTTTCACACTATCTCCGAGCAGGAAGATGACGTGAAGTCTGAGTTCAAGCAGCTTCCGGCTGACATAACGATGCAACAGGCGAAAGGTGAGCTGATCGAGGCGCGGCAGTAGTGCGGCGCACCAACCCCGAGTACCGCGGGAAGGCGCGATCTCCAAAGGACCGGCCCGATGCTGCTCCGCAGGCGAGCTGATTCTGGTACACTCAAAAAGTTGCTGTACCACGTCCCTTGGCTGGCCTGGAGTGACACTTCAGCCTTAGGAAAGAGGCGTGCGGCAGGCGCCGGCGATCGGCTATACTCGAAGAGTCGCACGGCAAAAGTTGGGGACGTAGCTCAGTTGGTTAGAGCGCTGCCCTGTCACGGCAGAGGTCGCGGGTTCGAGCCCCGTCGTCCCCGCCATACAAAGCAAAACACTTAGCTTCGTATGGGACTTCAAGTGACAAGCAAATCCAGGCACATTATCGGCACAAAAGGGATCACGCTTCGGTCCCCGTCTGTGCTTGAACCTTCGTTGTGCCGGCGTTCGGCACAATCATCTGAACAACCTTGCTCTGTGCAGCACGCTTGTGCGAGGTCACGGCCTGCGTGTAAACGTCGAGCGTGATCCGGCTGTTGGCGTGTCGCAAGAGCTCCTGAACCGTCTTCACATCCTCTCCGTTTGCCTTCAGGATAGTTCCGAAGGAATGGCGGAAGGTATGCCAGCCGATGTTTTTGTGGATACCGACTTTCTTGGCAGCCGGCTTGATGTAGCGCTTCATGAGGTTGTCCGGCCAGTAGGGCTGCTTCCCCTTCATGCGCGGACTGGCGAAGACCCAATCGCCTTCCATCGGATAGGCGCAGGCTTTTCTCCAACGCAGAAGATCCTCGGCCATATAGCTGTCCATCGGGACGGGCTTGGCGGAAGCCTCTGTTTTGCAGACACCCAACACCTGATGCCAGATCGACTCGGTGACGCGAATCTCCAGGCTCTCGAAATCGATGTCATCCCAGCGGAGCGCCAGGAGTTCACTGACCCGTAAGCCCGTCGCTGCGTCGAGCAGGACCAAGGTCCGCTCTCGGACGGCGAGCCTTTCGAGAAGTGCTTGAAGCTCGTGAAGTTCGAGCACATCGGGAATGCGCTCTCGCTTGGCGCTCTGACGAACGAGCTTGATCGGATTCTTGTCCGTCCACTCGTACCGCATGGCGTGGCTGAAGAGAGCACTCATAATGTTGCGAATCTTCGCTTTTGTTCCTCGTGCCCGCTTGATGCTTCCGAGCCACTCTTCCACGGCCACCGACTTGACCTGCTGAAGTCGGTGATTGCCCCACCGGGGGAGAATCCAGCCATTCAAATAGCACTGGTATCCGGCTCGTGTCGAGTGCGCCTTGCGTCCCTGGTCGTTCTCGGTCAGTTCCTTCAACCGATAATGCTCGATCAGTTCGGCTACTGTGCTGGGGCGACCGTCAGTTCGTGGGGTTTGTTGGTTGGCGTCGATGCGCAACGCTTCTGCTGCTTTGAGTGCGGATGCTCGATTGGGGAGGTCGGCTACTGATCCGATGACAGTGTTGCGCTGAATACTTTTGCCATTAGGTCCAAGTTCCCTCCACCGAAAGATCCAAACATCCGGCCCGTTCCGCCGTTTATCGCGTTGCACGCTTCCTTGTTGATACCGTGTGCGCTTAGGCATGAATTGCTCTCCTCATGCACAACGGATGGCTCTATTACGAGACTACCGCTGCGCGGGGCAGAGGTCGACCGAAATCTCAGCTTGCTAGGCGTTCCGAAATCCAGCGGTCGATATCGCTGGCTCGAAAGCGCCACATCGTTCCGATTTGAAAACCTCGAATGATCCCCTGACGCGCGTACCGCTGCAGCGTCTTGGGATGAATGCGCACAATTGCGGCGGCCTCATCCGTATCCAGTAGAGGCTCAGGGACAAAAGGCTCGCTCCTTACCGGCTTACGAGTCAGTTCCGTCAGGTCCGGGATTGGTTCCGGGGAGAGTCCGGCGCTCGGTCTGTGGCGGTCCATTGAACGACCCTCGGCGATACGAACCGTGCTCAAGCCGTTCGACCCTAGCATTCGCCCGTGGTTCTTGCGATACGGGCGAGTGCTTTCGGTTCCGATACCGGCTGCAGACAACGATGGTAGATGCTGATCGGAATGTCCAATCATGGCGCGCAAATCTGTTATTCCAACTCGTAATAACAGGATCTGCGTGCACGACGGTTTGTGGGATGGAAGCATCTATAGATTTAAAGGAATTTTTCAGTAAGAGATCAATTTGCTTGCTATGCGCTTAGCGCCAGTCGTCTGTTTTGGAGCTGGCTTCTGATCCCAGGTCGAGAAGTACAGGGAGATGGCATGGTACGGAACGAGCTGAAGCACACGCAGGCCGCGATTGCGGTAGCCGAAGAACTCAATTTCTCTCGAGCAGCTAGGCGACTGCGCCTGAGCCAGCCAGCAGTTACGAAATACGTCGCTGAACTCGAAGAGAGCTTGGGTGTTCTTCTTTTCGTTCGAGACCACCATTCGGTTTCACTGACCGAAGCCGGCAGAGCGTATGTCGAAGAGGCTCGCATCGCGGTGTTGCACGCCGAGCGCGCCATACACGCTTCGCGCGCCGCAGGCAAAGACGCAGAGTTGATGCTCAATGTCGGTCGATCACCTTACGCCGATCCTTTTTTCACATCGATACTGCTCACGATGCGTCTCCCACTGTTCCCGCGATTAAAGCTCAACCTATCGAGTGGGTTCTCTTGTGATCTGGCCCGCGAGGTCTTGGCGGGTGAACTGGACCTCGCGCTTGCCATCGAACCGCCGCTATCCGATCAATTCACGAGCTTAAAGATCGACGAATCACCTCTCTACCTTGTGATGTCAAGGGAGGACGAACTGGCCGCTCATCCGTCGGTGAAGCTCTGTCAACTTGATCAAAAACGCTGGATGCTGTTCCAGCGTCAGAGCCATCCTCCACTCTACGACCTGATTCAAAAACAGGCTCAGCAAGCGAGAATCTTCCCGTCCGCACTTCAACACTTCCTGATTCCCGAGGAGACCGTTCCGTTATTGAATTCTCCGGGTGCGGTCACAATTGTTGGTAAGTCCGGGGCTGTGAGAATCGCCCGTCACGGCCTCACGATGAGGCCTCTAGAGGAAATTGGATTGCAGGCCACTACGCACCTCATCTGCCGCTCTGATAACGACTCTAGGGCCCTTGGAGAACTCGTTCGTTGCTTCGTGCGGAGGCTCAATCATTATGTCAACGACGAGCAGATGTCATTGCCGCTTCCAGTTTGATTGTTCTGAGTTTTGTGGTTAACTTTGCGTTCCCAAAGCACATCAGGAAATGGGAAGACGGTCACCACCTCTTCGTGGCCTAGTCGGTTTCAACAATCTTCACGTGAATCGGGCCCGAAGCATCGCACTTAGGGCAAGTAATGACTCCAGTTGCGATCACTCGCGGGTCGATCTCCTCGATAGGGACAATATGTCCGCATTTGCGGCATTGATGAGCATGGTTCCACCGATTCTGAGTGTTGGTCCCCCGCATAATGTACCCGAAGAAAATCGGGGCCAGTTCTCCCCAACAATGCCATCGCTATCAATTCTTCTTCAAATTCAGGTGCCCTATTCTCATATTGGCGACAGCGCTTCTGTGGGGATTTGTTGTCAGCCCGCACTCCGGCGGCTTCATTGACCCATTTCGTTAGAGACGCGAGGATTCCCGAGCTTCCAAAGTGGATCACTGTGTCCCTTGGCGTTGTATTTCCTTCTCACGTTCTATCTCCCCACGAGTGCTGGTGCCAATTCATCGACCACCGGTTTCCTCTTCGCACTGACAATCAGGATTAAGCAGACCATTCCAACGAGCATGGTGAGCGCAACTCTTACGACGTCCTCGTAAATCTGCGGCGCCGAGAGATGGACACTGTCGAGTACTCCTTGCTGAATGGAATTAACCGCACCGTGTGCGATCGCCGCAGGCCAAAAACTCCTTGCCTTGAGCGTTAGCCACCCCAGAAAGAAGGACGCGCCTACAAGCTGGAGTGGAAATAATACGAATGCCCCAACAAGAGGATGCTTGGGGTAGTTGTATCCCGACAAAAGAGACGGGAGATGCCAGAACGACCAAATAATTCCGAGTAAAGCTATACCGCGGATCGCTCCAAGCCGGGCAATTAAGTGTCCTTGCAGAAATCCTCGCCAGCCGATTTCCTCTCCTAACGCTACGGCGCCGTTGAGTAAAGCGAACCAAACGCCTGTTAAAAATACATTCGCCGTATACAGCGGCCAGTTTTGAAACCCCTTTCCAAGAACCCAGGGCCCGTCTGAAACTGATACCCCGGCATAATTAAAAACAAACCAGCCCGATCTTCCCCAGCCGAGGAGCTGGAACATACCCACAATGCCGAACGCAATCAATGTTGGAATTGCTACACCAACGAAGAGAGGCCATATCATGCCCCAACATGGCTTCCACATCAGCGATCCACGTGTCTGCGGCTGCCAGATTAAGAACGCAAGTGTCACGATCGCGGGCGTGAACATTCCGGCAATCATCCAAGGCAGCGCCGCGTGGTCGTGGATGCCGTTGGGCGAACGGAGGGCAGCGATTTGTAGGGACCAACTTGCAAGGTATACAAGCCCAACATAGCTCATCAACAGACGTCGGCTCATTGAGTCATCCTTGTCGGTCGTTACATCAGGAATTACGAGCCAAGCCGCGCACGGACCAGAGCAGCACGAAGCGGCCGAGCAACCAGGACAGCACAAGCACGAGTACAGCTACTGGAAGCAGCCAATTTCCCAACAAATCGTGCGCTATTCCTGGATCGCGGATGACGCCAATAAAGAAAATGCGCCTTTCACGCCCGAACCAAAGTCCAGTGTGAATCGGATCAGTAATTTTCAAGAACACGAGAATAACCGCGATCGAACTGGTCAAAACCAAACAACCCAACGCAACGAGGGAGAGCGCAGCGCTGATATTTCGATGTGCACGTTGGATCACGACTGAAAGAAGTGCGCCGGTGCGCTGTGATCCCAGCGCGGTGGACATTTCGATTTCGTCCAAGAATCTTCGGGCATAGACATCTGGAGGTCCGAATGCATCGATTGCTTCTTCGAGGCTTTGCCCTTTGGCGATACGCTCTTCAATATGCGTTCGGGTTTCGGCGATGATATCGTCACGCTCGGTTGACGGCATCGAGTCCAGAGCCCATTTCAGCCGCCTTAACCAGCTTTGAATATCTGTTGTCCCGTTCATTTCAACCTTCGTCTGTCGAGGAATTTCCCGAGCGCATTGCTCAGTTCAAACCACTCGGTGAGCTGCACTGCGAGTTCCTTTCGACCTGAACTTGTCAATTCGTAGTATTTGCGCGGGCGACTGGCTTCAGCGTCCAGCCGCCATTTCGACTGCACAAGTTTGGCACCCTCCAATCGATGCAAGAGCGGATATATCGTGCCCTCTGCGAGTCCCAAGCCGGCATCTTCGCGAAGACGATCGAGGATTTCGAGGCCATATTGCGGCCCTTCTTCCAGGAGGCTGAGCAACGCCAATTCGGCCAAACCCTTAAGGACTTGCGCCTGCCGTCCGTCCATTTTCTTAAGCACTTGCAAAACCAGTCATCTTGTAATACAAGGTATAGGTCTTGAGGAAAATTTTCAAGTGCGACTTCGGGGCCTGGTGGAAACGTGCAAAGGCCTACATTCACTTGCAGAAGGGTTGGAGCGAAGCGCTTTGGTTGCAGATACAAAATCCGATGACGGTCCGGCGGAGAGGGCGAGATGACTACTCAATCTCGTGGTGCTCCTTCGCTAGCGCGTAATAGGCGCGTGAGCGCGCGGCTCCGTCTTCGTTTCTGTCGCGATCGGCTATGACCGCCCGACGGTAAGCAAGTTCAGGAATGCGTGGTAGAGGCTTTGAATAGGAACGTCTACACGGGCCGGCCCTTTGGGCTCTTAGGTTAAACGCTCGTGACGGACTCCTTGGCTCCAGATTGTGAGGCGCTTTTCGCATTTCGTCGAAAACCTGCAAAAAAAGTGTCCGCCGCACTCAACGTCGCTCGTTATAGCAGTGAAGCACCCAATGCTGCATTTAACAAAAAGGAGAATCTACCATGCCGATTCATCAGGAAATCAGCCTCTCAGCCGCGCCGGTGCGCGTCTACCAACTCTTAACTGACGGACGCGAGTTTGCGGCCGCTACCGCAAGACCGGCCGAGATCGACGCCACTGAAGGCGGCGCGTTTTCAATCTTTGGCGGCTATATCCAGGGACGTCAGATTGAGCTGGTCCCGGAGCAGCGAATCGTTCAGTCGTGGCGGGGCATCGATTGGGCTCCTGGCGTACACTCCATCGTGCGGTTTACCCTGGCACCAGAAGGCAATGGGACTCGGCTCATCGTAGATCACGATGCCTATCCGGAGGGTCCTTCGCCGTTCTATCCGACCTGGCACGAACATCTTTCTACGAACTGGCCCGTTTTCTACTTCGAGCCATTCGCAAACTACTTCGCCGAGATGTCGCAAGCGAATGTTGCGTAAGTTGACCAGCGGATTCTCCGCCCAATTAGGCAAGTTGGGCGGGAATCTGCGGGAAACAATTGTTGGATCAGAGATCTCAATCGTGAGGAAAACGCAATGAGTGAATTTGCATTTTTGTTCCGTGGGCGCGATACAACGGCTTCTCCTGAGCAAATGCAAAGAACAATGGAGAAATGGACTGTGTGGTTCAAACAGATCGAGGGACAAGGACGGCTCAGGGAGCCAGGACATCCGCTCGAACACGCCGGAAGAGTCATCAAGGGGAGAGAAAGGATTGTCACAGACGGACCATTCGCCGAGGCGAAAGATGTAATCGGCGGCTACATTGTGATCGAGGCAAAGGATCTCGACCACGCTGCCGAGTTGGCTCAAGGCTGTCCTATCTTCGACGTCGGCGGTTCGGTGGAAGTCCGGCCGATCGAGAGAATATGAATGGAAGACATTGAACATCTCTTCCGGCGCGAGTCGGGTCGCTTGGTCTCGATACTCTCGCGAATTTTCGGTATGCGCGATCTGGCGCTCGCTGAAGATGTAGTGCAGGAGGCATTCTGCCGTGCGCTGGAAGTGTGGAGTTTCCGCGGTGTGCCCGAGAATCCATCCGCATGGCTGATGGCCACCGCGAAAAACAAGGCTTTCGATATCCTGCGCCGTAGGCAGACGGCCCTCTCATTCGAGTCGGAACTCGCTTACAAGATTGACACAGAATCGTCGCTTGCGCCCACCATCGAACAATTCTTCGAGCCGAAAGCGATCCAGGACGATGTCCTGCGGATGATGTTTTCGTGCTGCGATCCCGGACTTAAAGAAGAAGCTCAGGTTGCGTTGATCCTTCATATTCTGTGTGGTTTCAGCGTGAGTGAGATTTCTGAAGCCTTTGTCAGCCCGCATTCCACCATCGAGAAGCGAATCACGAGGTCGAAGAAGGTGCTTGCGGCCTGCGAGAAGCTATTCAATATCACCTCGCCTCAGGAGACATCACTACGTCTACGAGCCGTTCATCGCGCCCTCTATCTGTTGTTCAACGAGGGCTATCATGGTTCCTCTCAGGAGGCAGCAATTCGCGCAGACCTTTGTCGTGAAGCGATGCGTCTTACCTCGATCCTCCTCACTCATCCGCAGGGAAGAACACCTACCACCTATGCTCTTGCAGCCCTCATGAGTCTCAATTCGGCTCGCCTGCCGGGAAGGGTTGATGGCTCGGGGAACTTGCAATCGATTTCCAAGCAGGATCGCACGAAGTGGGATCGAACGCTCATCAGTGACGGAATGTCTCTGTTAGAACAGTCCGCGGCCGGAACGGCGCTCAGCGAATATCACATCGAAGCAGCAATCGCTTCGATACACGTTCGAGCGACTGATACGGATCAAACCGACTGGAAAACGATCGTTACCTTGTACGACCGGCTGCTGGCGCTTCGACGGTCACCAATCGTCGGTTTGAACCGAGCCATCGCGGTTGCGCAACTCGAGGGTCCAGAGCGAGGAATTCGCGAGTTGGAGAGCATTGTTGACCGCGATCGGCTGGTTGGATATCCCTTTTATTTCGCGGCACTCGCTGAGTGCGAACTGCTTAGGGGGTGTTTAGGTGCTGCCCGCGATCGGTTTCGTGCAGCTGCCTCTTTGGCGCGAAATCCAATGGAGCGAAGTTTCTTCGAACAGCGGCTAAGCGAATGCGGTATCGAAGATGACGCCATTTAACTCGTGATTAGGCTTGCGGGAGAAGCCCATGCGTGCTCTCCGAAGCTCTCGCCGAGAGTGGGTGCGATGTTCCAGCCTGGCGACGCGACGATTATCGACGAACAGACTGTATGTATCGAGTCTGCCCGAGGAATCGTGGAATCGCTCTGAAGAGGCCCGGTGCGTCTGAATACTGAAGGTTTGGGTGATTGTTCAGTCTGTCACGAATGGATGGGAAGCAAGAGCACTAGAATGCCGGACGCCTCCGACGCTTCGTTCCCACAAGATCCAAGGAGATAAGCGAAGCGAGACTGCAGCAAGGGAACGTCGTTATCGTTCCGTGCTGCGGGCGAGTGACGGCCGGAGTTCAGCGGAAAGAGAGTTGGCGAGAAAGCGGGTGCTCTCTCACCTTTTGAATTGTGGCTTGTCATCCCGGAAGTGAATTGCTCGGTAGCCCCACACTTCACACCTAGATTGGGATATTCCACGACAAATCCCTTGGAATACGCCCATTCTCAATCATATTCTCCTCGCGTGAGACAGCCTCTTTCCGACATCCTCGAACTCGGATTTCTATGTGGTTTGGCTTTGTGCTTGACCAGCTGTCGAGGCGCCAGTGCATCCCAAAACCAATCGACACCCACCGTGCCCGTGAGCGTCGCGAAAGCATATCAGTCGGACATTCCTATACAAGTTCGAGTTCCCGCCGCAATCACTCCGTTCATCACGGTAAATGTCAAATCGGAAGTGTCGGGGGTATTACGTCGCACACTCGTCCACGAGGGAGAGACTGTTCGCATCGGGGACAGACTATTTGAGATCGAGCCCGCACCGTTTGAGGCGGCGCTCCGAGAGGCCAAAGCTCAGCTTGAACGGGATACCGCTCAGAAACGGCAAGCCGAAGCGACTCTCGAGCGCGACATTGCTGCCGCGGAGAACGCTGACAAGCAGGCTAAA
Source organism: Acidobacteria bacterium AB60 (assembly GCA_008682415.1). GTDB lineage: Bacteria > Acidobacteriota > Terriglobia > Terriglobales > Acidobacteriaceae > Telmatobacter. The sequence goes on from VANK01000007.1 coordinate 174,155, forward strand.
CGTTACGATCTTCTGGCTTCGGACGGCGTGGTATCAAAGGAGCAGCAAGAACAATTCCGGACAGCGGCGCGCGTTGCTGACCAGTCTACCGCCGTCGATCGGGCAGCACTTGACGTAGCCACTGGCGCTACCAGAATCGACCAAGCAGCCATTGATCGAGCACAAGTTGATCTCGACCACTGCACCATTCGGTCCTCACTCGATGGAGTAGCAGGTTATCTGGCCGTTCAGCAGGGTAACTTCGTCCGCGCAGACGCCGACACCGGCCTAATTACTCTCAATGAGGTCAGCCCAGTTTTCGTGTCGTTCGGCGTCCCGGACCGTTACCTTCAGCAGGTCCGTCTTGGGATTGAGACTTCACCTCTATCTCTTGCCGTGTTCGTACCTGGTGAAAGACAACCGATCGCACAAGGACTTGTTCGGGAGGTCGACAACACGGTAGACATCTCAACAGGCGCGATCCGCTTGAGGGCAGTGGTGCCAAACCATGATCATCGCCTGTGGCCAGGTCAATTTGTTGATGCCGTGCTCAAGCTGGCCACGGATCACAAAACCGTGCTGATACCAAAGGCCGCAGTGGAATTGGGTGAACACGGCTCCTACGTATTCACGGTTCGGAAGGACTTCACTGTGGATCAACGCGCTGTCAGAACAGGTGCGGAAACCGGAGACAGGGTTGAGATCCTAGAGGGGATCGAGCCAGGAGAAGAAGTAGTCACGGACGGGCAATTACGCCTCCGCCCCGGTACGAAAGTCAGACCCGAACCTGATTTGCCAGCAAGCCAGGGAGGTGGAGATTGAACCCTTCGGCTGTCTTCATTCGTCGCCCTGTCGCCAGCATCTTACTGGCCTTGGCGCTGGTCGTCTTCGGTCTCCTCAGCTACCGTGCTTTGCCGGTAAGCGATCTGCCAAGCGTCGAGTTCCCAACAATTACAGTCTCTGCCTCGCTTCCCGGCGCCAGTCCGGAGATGATGGCCGCATCGGTTGCAACACCACTGGAGCGCCAACTCTCCTCAGTTTCGGGCATCGATTCGATGCACTCGACGAGCATTCAAGGATCGACCTCCATCACAGTGCAGTTTGCGCTTGATCGCAACATCGACGGGGCGGGACAGGATGTTCAGGCCGCCATATCGCAGGCAGCGCCACAACTGCCACCCAATATGCCGTCTCCGCCTTCCTACCAAAAATCGAATGCAGCGTCTTTTCCCATTCTGTTCCTTTCGGTGCGATCAGGTTCCTTGCCCATTCACCTTGTGAACTACTATGCAGAGGCTGTAATAGCTCCGAGGCTCTCGACCGTCTCCGGAGTTGCTCAAGTTCTGACGATCGGTTCGCAGAGGTACGCAGTACGAGTACGCATCGATCCGCTCGCTCTGAGTGCTCGCTCAATCGGAATCGACGAACTGGAAAGCGCAATTTCGCAGGCGAATGTCAACCTGCCTGCGGGCGCGATCTATGGCGAGCACACCATTGTTTTGGATCCCGAAGGCCAGTTGTCTGATGCTGCTGCGTTCGGCGATCTGATAATCGCCTATCGCGCCGGCTCTCCCGTCCGCTTGCGTGACGTCGCCTACGTCGCAGATGGAATCGAGAACGACAAAGGAGCTGGGTGGCACAACGGCCGGCAAGCCATCGTTTTGGCAGTTCAACGGCGGCCAGGTGCAAACACCGTGAGCGTAGTTAACGACCTGCAAAGAAAGCTTCCAGAGCTTCGCGAAGAACTACCGCCATCGCTTGATTTGCAACTGATTTACGACCGATCGAAGCCAATCCGTGCGTCCATAGCTGATGTAAATTCGACGCTCGCAATTACGATTGTTGTCGTCACCCTAGTAGTCTTCGCCTTTCTGCGGAGTTCTGTGGCTACGGCTATTCCTGCGGTGGCAGTTCCTCTCTCTCTTCTCGGAACGTTTTCCGTGATGCTCATCCTTGGTTACAGCCTCGATCTTCTATCCCTGATGGCACTGACTCTGGCGGTCGGGTTCGTCATCGACGATGCAATTGTCATGGTTGAGAACATCTCTCGGCATCTGGACGACGGTTCGGATCCATTGGTAGCAGCCCTTGACGGGTCCAAAGAAGTGGCCTTCACGATCATTTCGATGACCGTCTCACTTGCCGCAGTTTTCATACCTTTGTTGTTTTTGGGCGGGTTGCTGGGCAGGCTTCTGCGCGAATGCGCAGTCACCATAATGGTCGCGATTCTGGTGTCTGGGGTCATTTCGCTGTCTGTAACGCCGATGCTCTCGGCCAAACTGCTCCGCCAAACGCCTCCGAGCCAACTGTGGGTGACCCAAATCCTCGAACGAGGTTTGATGGGCTTGCAGTCGTTGTATGAAAAGACCTTGGCAATGACTCTACGCTGGAAAAGGATCGCGTTCGCGTTATCGATGATCCTCGTTGTTCTGACTTGCGGTCTGTTCTATTTTTCGCAAAAGGGATTCATTCCGGCCGACGACGTGGATCTTATTGCCGCCCCGGTTCAGGGCCCCCCGGGGGCATCGTTCGCGAGCATGGAGAGGCATGTACAAGCTGTCACGAAGCTTGCCCTGAGCGATCAGAATGTTGACTCAACGTTCGCATTCGCTGGCAACGTAAACGGCGCAACCCTGAATTCGGGAATGGTCTTTCTTTATCTTCGTCCAAGGTCGCAAAGGTCTGAGGGTGTGGATACGGTGATTCAGTCGCTGCGATCCAAGCTGTCAAATATCCCGGGCATCAATCTATTTCTCGTGAATCCGCCGCCGATTACCATAGGCAGCAATTCAACCCGAAGCCCCTACCAGATCACGCTTCAAAGCAGCGACCTTGAAGAGCTATACCATTGGGCTCCGATCTTGCAGCAGCGACTCACATCGATCCCGGGGTTCATTGATGTCACGAGCGATTTGGAATTGCGAGCTCCCGAATTGAGTGTGGCTCTTGACCGGGACCGCGCCCAGTCTCTCGGAATCCCACCGGAACGCGCATATGATGCGCTCTATACGGTGTTCGGAGACCGCCAGATTAGCCTTATTCATGCTCCATCGAACGAATACCGTGTGATCACGGAATTGGGTCCGCAGTATGCGCGTGACCTGAATGCTCTCTCACTGATTCGAGTTCGTTCGGACTCGGGAAGACTAGTACCCCTTGATACGATTACTCGGCCCTATTCAAAACTGGGGCCAACCGCAATTCAACACTCCGACCAATCTCCTTCGGTCACGGTTTCGTTTAATCTCGCTCCGGGCGTTTCACTGAGCGAGGCGACAGGTCGCGCGCAGAGCGCCATCAACGACCTGCGCATGCCATCGACCATGACCGCGTCTTTCCAAGGCACGGCTCAGGCCTTCCAGGCGGCGGTTCGGGACCTCACCCTGCTCTGTCTCATCGCTGTTTTCGTCATTTATGTGGTGCTCGGAATCCTGTACGAGGATGCACTCCACCCTATGACGATTTTGTCGGGCCTGCCAGCTGCAAGTCTCGGAGCAATGATTGCCTTGCGCCTTTTTCATTTGCAGCTAGACTTCTATGCATTTGTAGGAGTATTCATGCTGTTCGGCATCGTTAAGAAGAACGCCATTATGATGATCGATTTCGCGATTGCAATTCGGGCGACTGAGCACACAACCGCAGAACAGGCCATTCGCCGTGGATGCCTCATGAGGTTCAGGCCGATCATGATGACGACTGCAGCGGCCCTGCTCGCTGCACTACCCGTGGCGTTTGGCTTCGGCGCGGGGGCCCAATCCCGACGATCCTTGGGGGTCGCCGTTGTAGGTGGGTTGCTAGTCTCACAATTGCTGACCCTTTACATCACGCCCGTGATTTATGTCTACTTGGAACGGACTAGAGACATACTCACGAGAGCGTTCGCCAGGCACCGCAAAGCATTTCAGAGTGCTTAACCCCCAAATGAGTAGTCTCCCCGATGTCACCTCGGCTGGAGGCTGCGAGCCAAGGCACATGAACCGTAATTCAACTTCGTTCAAAGTGTTGTTGCCAGCGGCACTCGCTTGGGTGTGTGTATCTCTTACCTTCGCCGCCGTTCAGGGGACGACCGAACTGGAGCCTTCAAAACCTCCGCTGTTTCTCCTCTTTTCCAACGCGGTTCATTTCGGCATTTGGGCCTGTTGCGCACCTCTTCTCACGGCAATTGTTCGTCGTTTTCCCTTGCAGAGAGGCACCATCGGGCGTCACGCATTGGTGTTGCTGCCATGTGCGTTCTTGCTCGCTTACGCAGTCTCAATTCTGTACCTTACTACTGTTTACTTCACATGGTTTCCGCTGCGCAGCCGGTTTGCGAGTTTGCAACTCGTTCTTCGCCAGGGCGTCGATCTCTTTTTGCAGATGGACCTGCTGGTCTGCGTTTTGATTGTCTCCCTGATTCATACGTGGACGTTCCTCAACGCATATCGCTCTGAGCAGATGCGGAGCACCGAACTGGAAAATCGGCTCGTTTCGTCGCAATTGAGTGCCCTCAGGATGCAGTTACATCCTCATTTTCTTTTCAACACTTTACATTCGATCGCTGGTCTGGTTAAGGAAAACCCGGAAACGGCGCGAGACATGATCGTCGCTCTGGGGGACTTCCTGCGCCTTACGCTTGAGGAGAAAGCCGTCACCACTCGCACCTTGGCCGAAGAACTCGAGTTCATCAGTCTTTACGTGGCGATTGAACGCATGCGCTTTGGCGACAGAATGCAGGTTGAGTACCAGATCGGTTCGGGAACAAATGAGGCGGTGATCCCCTATTTGATCCTGCAGCCATTGGTCGAGAATGCGATCCGTCACGGAGTGAGCCGCATCGCGCGTCCGTCGACCATTTCCTTCCGTTCTCAACGGTTCAATGGCCAACTCCATCTAGTCCTGGAAAATGACGGGCCGAAGATGCCACAGGATCCCCAACCTGGTGTGGGAATTACGAATACGCGAGAACGGCTTAGGCTTCATTATGGGGAGTCCTGCGAGTTCTCCTGTCGAGGCCGCCCAACGGGCGGATGCACTGTGAGTCTTACCATGCCGTTTAAGGTTGAATGAGGATCGAGTCTATGGTTCCGGATCCAGGTGAAAGCGCCAGAGTGCTCATTGTAGAAGACGAGATTCACTCCCGCCGGTTCTTGCGCGAATTGCTGCAAGAAGAACCAGGTGTCTTAATCGTCGGAGAAGCGACCAACGGAACTGAGGGAGCCGATATGGTAACTACACTGCGACCAGATCTGGTATTTCTCGATATTCAAATGCCGGAAATGGACGCCTTCGAGATGGTGGCGAATGTTGGCCTAGAGCACATGCCTGTGTTGATAGTGGCTACCGCCTTCGCAGAGTATGCGTTACGCGCGTATGAGATTGAGGCCCTTGACTACCTCTGCAAGCCTTTTGACCGCGCGCGGTTACACGCCTCCCTCGCTCGCTATTTTCGGTTCAAGAAAAGAGCATTAGCGGCGACCAAAGACCTAAGTCCGTCGAACCGACGAGTTTGGCGACGGCGCCTCGCTATTAAGGAGGACTCAGCTGTCCGATTTGTTCCAGTTGAGCGAATTCTCTGGGTAGAAGCCGCGAATAAGTACGTCGTGGTTCGAACAGCCGACAGATCGTATGTGTCGCGCCAGACTATCCAGAGCATCGTCGAAGAATTGAGTCCAGAACATTTTGTTCGTACAAGTCGCTCGATTGTCGTTCGCAAGAATGCCGTTTCGGAAGTGAGGCCGCTGTTCCAGGGAGACCATCTCATTTTGTTGATTGACGGAACGGAACTCGCCCTGAGCCGAAATTATCGCGAATTGTTCTATTCCGAAATGGCTCGTTGATCGTTAACTGGAATTGAGATTGGATTGAATCCCTAGTAGTGTTGGGCGCGGCGCTACTTATCCAAGGTCGCCTCTGCTAGGGACAGGTGTGGCTTAACATGCGAAACAGAATGTGAGGCTTAAGCGTGTCTCATGCGCTTCGCTTTGTGGGAGCGAGGCAATGAGGGCATCCGGCATTTATCCGCCGTTCATTCTGCGGCACAATGCCGGATGTCAATACTGCGGGCTAACGGTCCGATTGACACGCTGCTTGTCGCCGGCCAACTTCGGCGCGGGGCGGAGGTTCGACCTAGTGCCTACGCGAGCCAATGGACAGCCAGCGTTTGGAGCCTACCTGCGCGACCCTGCCGGAGTGAGCCACGGTGTCGGGCTCTACGTTCTTACGCTGGCTGGCGACCAGATCTGTGCCATGACCCGGTTTGAAAACAGCGTGCTCCCATGGTGTGATTTAACAGCGATCGCTTTCGAGCCGATAGCCGACGTCATTGTGTCAACTGCCGCGTAAGCCGATGCGCTCATCGAAACGGCCTGTGTCTGTTTAGATCATTGGTCCCGTGAAATGCCGTTTCTCGGAAGTTGGAGCGTCGCAGGCGGTTTAAGGGAAAAGTGCAGGAAGGGGGAACGTCGTCCTGCCGCGCGACCGGCGAGTGGGGGCCGGAGTCAGGCGGGATGAGAGTGCAGAGAGAAACCAGCACGGGTTCTCTCTGCCGCGATTTTTCCGGGCAAAGAAATGAGGGGCGGCGATCTGCCGCCCCTCGCAAAGATGAATTACTAGGCTGCTGTCTTGGCGGTTTTCGCTGCGGGCTGCGCCGTCTTCTTGGCCTTCTCCTTCGCGGCGAACTCCTGCTTGACCTTGGCTGCGATGGCATCGGTGTCCACCTTGTAGGCGTTGGCTGCGTCCTTGAGTACCGCGCTCGGATTGCCGCGCGAGGCTGCAAGCAGGATGGTGGACTCCACCACGATCCGGGCGAGCGTGCCTTCCTCGGCGCGGCTAAGAAAGGCCGCAAAGGTTTTGCGGACTCCGCCATCGTCGCGCTTCTGACGGATGCCATGCTGCCGCGCCAGCATCTCGACGCGGTTGTCGTCCAACGTGCTGACCAGTTTCTCGATGACGAATAGCAGGTCGCGCTTGAGCAACCGTACCGGGACAGCCGAGCCGATGGCTGAGAGGACGCGAAGCCCGGTCGTGTTGGCGATGGCCTCTTCCCGCCGCCGCTTTTCCTGCTCGGCCTTCGATCTGGCACGTTCGGCCTCATCCTGTGCCCGCTCTCTGGTCTTGCGATGATGCACTGGGCAATCGTTGTTTGCGCAGACCTTGTGAACTGTGCCTTGGCCTTCACCGTCCGTGATGATCGCTTCGGTGGTGTATTTGCAGGTCTTGAACTCCGGCAGCTTCGCCTGCACCTTGTCCGTCGGCCTCTCCTCACAGATGGCGACATACTTGCCACGCGAGAGAACGGCACTACCTTCGCCCTGCGCCCGGTAGGACGTACTGATCTGGACAAGCTGCGGTTTGGCCGCGACCGCAGCGGCGATGTGCGCCTGCACCTTGGCCTGATAGCAGGCCGGGGCGGTGCAATTGTCCTGCTTGCCCAGGTCGGCAAACAGGAGTTTATTGTGTCCTGTGCGCTTGGGGCATTCCACGCAGCTTCCCGCAGCCGGTACAAGCTGTGCGTTGCGCTTGTCGAAGGGGGCATCCTTCAACAAGAGCAGCACGTTAGTCTCAATCCAGAAGCGAAGGTTGCGGACGGGGAGTAAGATACTCGCGGGTTTCTCCCCTCCTCCCGCGTAGACCTCTTTGAAGCAAGCGGTGAGGCCAAGCGTTTGCATCTCCGCTGGCAGTTTCGCCAACAGCAGAGCATGGCCGACGCCAATATGGTGCTGATAGAACGCTGCGGCAACCTCATCGCAAAGATCGGTCAGCTTCAGGCGCGTGGCGATATAGGCAGGTGTCTTGAAGGTTCCCATCAGGGTCTGGGCCCCGGAGAAATCCATCGTCCCCTGGGCGTGGGCAATCCCGCTGCTCGTGCCCATAAAAAGGAGCGCGGTTAGCGCTGGCCCCATTAGGTGAGCAGCGTGAAGAAGACTGTTTTTCGTGAGGGGTTTTCTTAGCCTGAGGCCAGGATGAGTGAGTGGCCGAATCGGGATCTTTTCCAATGGGCAAGGACGGCGGAATCGATTCATTTTGCACCTCCGCTGACGTGGCGTCAGCATGGCGCAAAAGTAAGTTTCATTCCGCGCTCTGTCCAATAACGAAAGCAGAGCCTGTTATTCACAAATGGAATAACAGGTCAGGATGGATAGCTCTGAATAACCTCTGGCGTTCCTGCGGTTGGACGAAAGAGACTAGCCGTGAGTGCGGACTTGATCTCCAGACAACAGGAGAAAGACGTGCCATCGGCGAACTCGATGAGGATTTCATCACCTTCATCGCCGTTCTGGTAGACACGTAGAGTCTGGATCGTTTTGCCGGCTACTTCTGGACATTCAAAGAACCGCTCCGCCACTCCCACCTCCTGGGTCCCGTTTCAGTTTGTCCCTTATTAGGGGATTAGGCAAGTCGTTACCCAAACTTGAAAGGTGGGCAAGTCGCGAACAGCCGAAACTCGGAGATCACGGAAAGCGAGGACGGCTCCGTTCCAGGCTGATTACGACGCGATCCTTAAAAAATTGATCGCGGCGCGCGAAGAGGCTGGGCTCAATCAGCGAGAAGTCTGCGGGCGCCTGGGCTTTTCGCATTCATTCCTATCGAAATGCGAAACCGGTGAACGCCGCATCGACATTATGGAACTGCTGCAACTGGCGAAGCTCTACGGAAAGCGGCCACAATACTTTCTCGGCTCCGACTAGGCGAAGCTGCTACGTATTCCGCAAGTAAAACTCCACATTCACAGTCGTCCAAGTGGCGATACCGCTGCCGAAGAAATCCTGGTCTTCTGTCCAGATGGGGCAATCGAGCAGCAGGGAAGTAGCTGCAATCGGCCAGTCGGCAATATCGCGTGATCGCATTCGCTCGCGGGCTGTCGACTCGTGCTCTTCATAGAGACTTCGATCGACAGTCTCTACCAGATTCATTAGGCCGGAGAGAACGCGGTGGCCGGTGTTGACATCGAGGTTTCGGGCCGCGGAGATGACTTCAAGATATTTCTCGGCATCCTCAAAACAGATGTCAGGGGTGAAGAACCTGGCGGCGTCCTCGTAAGTTTCGAGAAGCGTACGGACCCGAACGCCGAAGACGGCGCGGAGAAGGATGTTGGCGTCGAGCACCAGACGCTTTTTGTCCCTCATTTTTTTCGTTGGGAACGCAGGCGTTTGAACTCCGAGACCGCCTCATCCTCGGAGAGCCCTTCGGCATCCAGGATCTCTTGCCAGCGTGCCGCGGCGTCCTTGAGGGCCTCGCGTTCGGCATCGCTGCGCCGGCGCCGGGTAGGGATGAAATAGCCGACTGTATCGCCATGGCGGGTGATCGCCAGAGGGACTTCTGATTCGAGCAGGTAGGTTGCGAGCTTATCGCGGAACTCTCTCATGCCGATCTTCTGGGTTTCCATGGCGACTCCTTGCGTACCGTTGCGTACACAAGTGTACCACTAATTGCACAATGCATTCATACATCTGAATTTCTGTCGAGACCTCTGCCGCGGATGGGCAGTGATCTGGAGCGAAAAACGTAGGCACAATAAGGGCACAATAACGGTTCCTGATCGTTCCTAATAGCGCAAAATGGAGCCATCCATTGCGTGTTGTTTCAATAAGTTACGGTTTTCTGGCTCACTGTCACGGCAGAGGTCGCGGGTTCGAGCCCCGTCGTCCCCGCCATTCATCCCGAATGAATATGGGGTGATTCTGGCGGATTGGAATGAGCGGATTTGAGTGCTGTTTGCACCTGGAGATCTGCGGAAATCCTTATCTTGGTTCCGCACCCATTGTGCGAAATGCCGCGGGGCATGATTTCAGCCGGCAAAGCTGTTTGCAAAACCTTTAGCTTGCGGGTAGATGGGTTCACCGCACCTTGGGTGCCGGACTCGATTCTTAATCACCTTGCATTTCTTGCTGACGCTCCTGTAAAAAGTGAGTTGTACGGTAGCCTGCCCTTATTGCGCGCGCCGTCAAAACACCGTCATCCGGACGACGAGACGGAGAATGTCTTCGAAAACACCGCACGGTGTAAGATTTTGGTCTCATCTAAGGGTTGGCAAATGGCCGCACCTGTTCGGGATGCCGCCCGGCACCTGGGTCGACTATTTCTACGCTGATCGGGCAGAAGCCTCGACCAAATTCTTTCTTTGACTCCGGTGAGCCCCGGCTGTATCCTGCCGAGCATTCGGAGTTGACTTCGGGGCCCCAGCCAGAGCATTTATGCCCGACCCAGCCGCCGCGCCCGTAACCGAGTTGCTCGTCCGATGGAAATCCGGAGACGGAAATGCTCTGGATGCGCTCGTTCCGCTAGTTTACGAAGAGTTGCGGAGATTGGCGCATGCCTATCTGCGGCGCGAGAGACCCGGCCACACACTGCAAGGCACCGCCCTCGTTCACGAGGTGTTCGTGCGCTTGGCCGGCAGTACGCCGCCGCAATGGGAGGATCGCGCCCACTTCTTTGCCATAGCGGCGCATCTGATGCGTCAGATCCTGGTTGAGTATGCGCGCAGCCGCAAGGCAGAAAAGCGTGGTGGCGCCGCGATCCGAATCGCGTTCGATCAAATGGTCGAAAGCCCGTCAAAGCCCGATGTCGACCTAGTCGCCCTGGATGATGCACTCGAAGACCTCGCACAGATCGATCCTCAGCAGACGCGGGTGGTCGAGCTGCGGTTCTTTTCGGGACTGACCATCGAGGACACGGCGCAGGTGCTGGGAATCTCGGAGTCCACCGTCAAGCGCGATTGGAATACCGCAAAAGCGTGGCTCTATCGCGAACTGGATAGGACAGCTGCGGGATGACCCCGGAACGATGGAAGCAGATTCGGGTCGTTTTCGAGAAAGCGGAATCGCTGTCTCCGGCGAACCTTAACTCGTTCCTTAATGAGGCATGCGCCAGCGACTTGGATTTGCGCGGGCAGGTCGAGTCGTTGCTGCGGGCTCGGTCGGACGCAGGCACTGGATTCATGGAAGATCCTGCGGTCAATCTGCTCGGGGAAGCCGGCGCGGCCGTGGCAATCGCCTCCCGCATTGGGCGTAGAGTCGGGACCTACCGGGTTGTGAGTGAGATCGGCAGCGGCGGGATGGGACAGGTCTATCGCGCCGTTCGCATCGATGGACAGTTCGATCAGCAGGTCGCCATCAAATTCGTGCGCGCCGGTATCGATTCAGCTTTCGTAATATCCCGCTTCCAGCACGAACGACAGATTCTAGCTACCTTGAATCATCCAAACATCGGCCATCTTCTTGACGGCGGCGCGACGGAAGACGGTGTGCCGTACCTGGTGATGGAATTGATCGAAGGTGAGCGGATCGACAGGTATTGCCAGAAGAATCATCTCTCTGTGTCGGATCGCCTGAGGCTATTCCTGCAAGTCTGCGAAGCAGTTGAGCATGCCCATCAGCGACTCGTCATCCATCGCGACATCAAGCCCGGCAACATCCTCGTTACAGGAGACGGAACTCCGAAGCTGCTCGATTTTGGCATTGCCAAGATTCTGGATCCGTCCGTTGCTCCAGAGGAAACCGTAGCCAGTTCTATGACGCCGGAATACGCCAGCCCGGAGCAAATCTTCGGTGAACCGATCACAACAGGTACCGACATCTACTCGATGGGCATGGTCCTCTACCGACTCCTCACCGGTCGCTCCCCTTATCGTCAAGGCAATACCGCACCGGCCTATTGGGCTCACGCTCACGTCGCCGCTGAGCCAAGGCGTCCCAGTCACGCTGTCGTGTCTCAGGACCCGATTAAGAGCGAAGAAGAGCTGACTGATCCGGTACTAAATCCAAGCGAACCCAATCCCGCCAGGCTGAGGCGCAAGCTCTCTGGAGATCTCGACGGCATCCTTTTGAAGGCCCTGCGCCGTGAGCCGGAGCGTCGGTATGGCACAATTCGCCAGTTCGCCGAAGACATCGAGCGTCATTTGAATGGATTGCCGGTGAGTGCCGCGAGAGGCTCCTGGATTTACACCTCACGCAAGTTTGTATCGCGCCATCGCGCGGCGGTCGCGGCCAGCGCTCTCCTGGTGCTTGCCTTGATTGCGGGAATTGGGGCAACTGGACGCCAGGCCCGGATCGCGCGCGCGGAAAGAGCGCGGGCGCAGAAGCGATTCGATGACGTGCGTACATTTTCGAGTGCGCTGATCTTTGATGTTCACGACGCCCTGCAGGACATTCCCGGCACTACCCCAGCGCTCAACCTGCTGCTCGATCGCGCCGTTCAATATTTGGATCGCATATCGGCCGACGCCCAAGGAGATCCTGATCTCCAACGCGAACTTGCTTCGGCTTATCAGAGGTTAGCCACCGTTCAGGGTGACTCAACCACGTCGAACCTTGGGCAGGTGAGCGCGTCCAAAATCAGCTATCGCAAAGCCACTGCGCTGTTTGAGGCCGTCGCCCGTGCAAACCCGGCCAGCGCAGCTGATCAACTCAGCGTCGCGCAAATCTATCGGCAGCAGGCTATGAGTGATATCTATTATCCGGAGGGTAGGCCGGAGGTCGGTAATGCTCTTGCCATTACAGATCGCCTGATGCGAACAGACGGGCAGAATCCGCAGGTGCAAATTGAGCGAGCCATCGAGCAACAGGTTTTCGCGGCCATTCTCGACATCGATGGTGAGCGTAGCCGCTCGGCTGAGGTATACCGCGAGAGCCTCGCGCTCGTGCTTTCCGTGGCCGAGCATGATCCTTCGTACAAGAATATCGCTGAGAGGGTGGCGAAGAGCAAGGTGCTGCTCGGCTTTGAACTGGCCCACACCTCAATGCTTGACGAAGGACAGGAAATGATCAAGGCTGGAGTGCTCGCGTACGACGAAGCGTTGAAGAAGGCTGCGCGTCCTGAGACGCGTCGCGACGAGGCGGCATCACGATACCGGCTTGGATATGTTGAGGCACTCCGCGGAGACCTGTCGCACGCAATCGGAACCTTCACTCATATCCGTGAAGATGAGACGCCGCTCGCAAAAGCGGACCCACAGAACGTTACTTTGCAGGTCGACCTGCTCAGCACCGACTTTGAATTGCAGCGGATCCTCATCCTGAAGGGGCGTTTCCGCGAGGCCGAAGCGGGTATCGAACGCGTCATGGCCGGGTTCCATGCTCTGCATGCCGAAGAAGACAGCGGCCCCGGCATGGGCGTGCTTTACGCATGGCTCGGAGAAGCGCAATACAGCGCCGGCGACTTCGGGCCTGCCCTCGAATCTTTCAGAAGGTCGATGGAGGAGCTTGTGAAGGACAGCGCTGACCGAGATACTCAGTGCGGCATTGTGACCGTGAACTCCAGAATTGGGGACACGCTATTGAAGTTGGGTCGCGCGGACGAGGCGGAGACAGCCTACAAAGCGGCTCTCTCAAAACTCGATCAGGAGAGTGCCATGCAGCACTCCGATATGCCCTCTCTGCTGGCATTGAGAGCGGCACATCATGGAATGGCAGAATACTGGATCTTTTCAGCTTCACAGCACGCTGGCCCACGAAACCAGCTACTGGCGAAGAGTTGCGAAGAGCTCTCTCGGGCGGAGAAGTTGAACGAACTGATTTCCTTCACCCTAGTATTCAATCCCGCCAATTTCCCGCTCATTCGAGACTCCCGTACCGCGACGTCGTGCCCTCCAACTCGGGCACGCTAAGTGCATATCCGCCAATAGAAGACCCGCCCGGTGGCGGGTCTTCCAGACTTGAGGCTCTCGGGTTTCATTTCGTTAATGGGATACGGGTGACGGTGCCGTCATGGTCATTCGTTACCCACAGATTCGCTCCGTCGAAGGCAGATCCGGCAGGGTATCCTCCCACAGCATAGGTGCCGAGCGTCGTTGCACTGGTGGAGATCTTCGTGACGGTTCCACTGGCTTGCTGGTTCACAACCCACATACTAGTTCCGTCGAACGTCATGGACCAGCAACCCGGTCCACCGCTGAACTGATCAACGAACGCCTGTGTACTGGCTTCATACCGAAATACCTGCCCGCTGGCAGCCGCCAGCCAGACATGTTCCCCATCGAAAGCAATGGAGGTTGTGCTGCTGGGAGCGGGGTAGTCGTTGATCAGCTTCATGCCTCCGCCGGCGATCACGTGGACCACGCCTGCTCCGCAAGCCCATAAATATGCGCCATCGAACACCATGCATTGTGCTGGAGAGAGCGGCATGGTGCTCACAGTCTGCATGGTGGCGGTATTGATCTTGGTCAAGACAGAATCTGTGGTGCTGATCCACATATTGGCGCCGTCAAAGGTCATGGACCCCACGCCCGCTCCAAAAGAGATCGTTTGAACTGTCTGGCCTGTAGCCGCATCGAGTACGAAGATTGCGGTGCTGAATGCATTACCTACCCAGACCCTGGCGCCATCAAACACGACGCTCGTTGGAGTGGAACCAACTGTATAAGTTCCGATGATCTGACCGCTGGAGGCGAGTATCTTAGTTACTGAGTTGTTCAGCTCGTTTGCCACCCATATGTTGACGCCATCGAAGGCCACGGCGCTGGCCCCGCTATTGTTCGGCCCGGCAGAGAACGTTCTGGGATACCACAGGTTGAGCGCGGCGCGAAGTTCGGTTGGCCCCGGTCCCCCGGTGCCAGGCAATCCCTGCGGGCCCGCGGGTCCCTGAGCGCCCTGAGGTCCCTGCGGGCCAGTGGGTCCCTGAAGGCCCTGAATTCCAGCGGGACCGGGAATACCTTGCGGCCCTGCCGGACCCATAGGTCCCGCGGCGCCCTGCGGCCCAGCGGGTCCAGCAGCCCCGGGTAAGCCGACCGGTCCAGCTGGACCAGCCGGTCCCGCCACTCCATTTGCGCCGGCTGGTTCTTGTGGACCTCGCGGCCCGACAGGTCCGGCAGACTGTGCCGGCACGATCTCTAGTTCAGGCTCATGGCTCGTAAACGGGCTTTCCTTACTGTCGAACGAGAAGCTACCCGCATTTCCAATGAGAACCAGCGCGATGCCATCGTTTGGAACCTCTCCCGTGATCCACGAGTTCGCCAGGCCCGTGATGTCGAGCTGCACAAACTGGTTCATGTTCGCGGCGCCAATCGACACCGGCCCTGCGACCAGCGCACCCAGAGAAGGCTGATTCCGATAGTTCAAACCGCTCTCCGCCCACACAGAGTTCACAGCGTACACATCGAAAGATCCCGATGAGACTACCGCATTCACATAGAGCCGTAGTGTGGCCTTGCCGATTGGCGACCCACTCGGTACTCCCGAAAGGTCAAAGCGAATGAAGGTGGTTGCGCCGGACCCTACGGGCAGAATGGGTGAGTTCCCAAAGTTCACGCCTGGAAGGCTCAACACGGTAGAAGCGTCCGCACTGGGTGGCGCCGACTGTCCGGAGCACACGCCTGTGCAGATATATGCTGCGGCAAAAAGAACAAGGGAGATAGAGCGAGTGCGCATAGGGACTCTCCTTGGCAAGTCCTGATGGTTGCGGTGCACGATCAGAAAAAGAGATCGGTTCGATTGCATGGCTGTTTGAAATCAGGGACAGTTGCCCGGAAAGGTGTTGCAAATTCTAAAGCTGTATGTGGTCGATAGCGTGTTCTGGGCCCCCGTGCTATTGGTTTCCGTCACAACGATCGAACCGGGATGCGCGAAGTTCGGCACGCGCACCGTCATGTAGGTATCGCTCGATATTAAGACCGACCCCTTGGTGGTCCAATCCACCTCTGTGCCGCCGAACTTCACGCTCGTGGTGTTCAGAAACCCCTGTCCGATCAAGCTCACCGATTGGCCAGGGCGGCCGTAGCGGCGTGTGATCGTGTTTATGAATGGCGCCATTCCCGTGTGGTACTTGAACAGCTCTCCGCCATCGTCGTACCCGCCTGATTGTCCGCCGCTGGCGCCGTTCCTGCTCGAACCACCGTCGTGCGTCATGCCCCAGAGATCACCACTGGTGTGCAACAGGGGTGTCGACTCGGGGTCGCTGCCTGGGCCTTGGCCTGCATTGTTGGAGTTTCGGGTGAAGGTGAAAAGCCTGGTGAAGTTTGACCCGTCGAGCGCCATCTTGAAGATGGTTCCATGCGCGGTGGTTCCAAGGGGGATGAACGGCCCTAGCGCACCCTGATCGGAGCAAAGCCCGTACAGCATTCCATCGCTACCCTGAACGAGTCCGCTCTGAGGGCTGATGCCGTCCGATGTCTGGAAGAGATGAAGAGCCCTAAAGCTCCCGCCGTTGAGCGCGATTGTGAAAATATTTCCGGTCGGCGATACAGCGTTGGATGAGTTGGCCACCGCGCTGTTAGTGCCGTAGAGGTTATTATCGGAGGCCTGGATGACACCACCCTGGGGATATGCGCCGTCCCCCGCGCCAGGGTTCATGTTGTACGACCACAGAATCATACCGGTGTAATTGATGGCGAAGATGCCTCCGAAGCCTCCCTGGGTAGGCATACCATTGACGAAGCTGTTCAGCGGATACGTACCATACATGTTGCCATCGTTGGCAAGGAACAGTGCCGCCTGGGAGCACGAGGGTATCTTGGTTGACCAGCCGCTGGACCATGGCGTTGTAGAAGTGATTACCTGATACACCCAGGCGGTGGAACTGCTCTCGCACACAACGCCATAGAGGTTGTGGTCCAGACCCATAACGGGCGGCGCGTGCGGAATCAGGCTCGTAACACCGGGCGGGGGAGAAAACTGGAACGGGGACGAGATCACACCAGCAGACAGCTTGATGATCGCACCACTAGTTGATGTACCAAACTGCTGTGCAGCGCCATACAGGTTGCCGTCGATCGCAAGCATATAACCTGAAGCGGGATTATGCAGCCCTGAGTCGGGAATCGTTACTCCATCTCCAGCGCTGGGAATGAAGTTTGGGAACGCTCCGGGCACGTCCTGGAAGAAGGAGCCGGCGGATGAACGTGCGCCACTCGGCAACGTGCCGTAGATGATGGCGTCATTGCCTTGGGCCAGGAGGTCGGGCTCCATAGGAGCATCACCATCGACATTGGCATTGAACGTCCAGATGCCGGTGAACTGCGCAGACGCTTTCGCACAAAGGCATGTGATCAGCAAAAGAAACGTCGTTGCAAGACGAAGGTCGCGTGCGGTCATTGCGGTGACTCCCCTGCTCGTGGAATTAGGGAATGCGCTACAACCAGCCGCGTCGAAGACCCTGCGTTGGGAGGCCGAGAGAATGTAGCGTGGGTTCCCTTGCAAGCTACTGCGAGAAGTCAGGCACGATTTGGTTCATCGCTCGGAAGTTTTTTTGGAATAGCTGGCGGCGCGCCCCGGCGTTCCTCAAGGAGGCAAAGAAGGTCTCTTTGCCGCCCCTGTTGGGGAACAGATTGGCCCCGAGTAAGACCTTCAAAATGTCGCGAATGTCCCCGGAAACGGGGTTGAGGTAACAAACGGGCCGCCTGTACCAGCTCACCCGCCACTCGAACGAAGGTTCGAGGCCACCGCTTTCCACATTCATTCCTTGAGACTTATGAGATTTTGTGACGAAGGAATTTGCGATACCGAGTGGATTCTGCACATAGTATGCTCGGTGGCACCGAATCTCTGGTTTCCGAGTTTATTGTAAAGAGAAGGCGAACTGGATCTGAGTCGCCGCGCCTGGATGGGGGAACTTCAGTCGGTAAACGTTGGGTTCTTTTTTTAATCGTCAAGCCCCGCGCCAATTCCTCCTGAGCTCCGTGCCAACAGTTCTCAGATATTCGGTTAGGTGGGCCGAATGCTTGCCAGAGGCATGTGACCCAAATCACCGAACTGCGATGCTCTGAGGAGCATCCTAAAACCAGGGTTGAGGCTAGACTATCAATATGGGGAGAAAAGGCGCGATTGTGATGCTGGTTGTTACGGTCCTGTGGGCCGCATCCCCGGCACTCTCCTGCCTCGTGCCTCTGCCCTGTCACCCATGCTGCAACACGATGAAGATGGATTGCGATTCGGCATTGATTGCGGCCCATCACTGCTGCCGGGCGCAGTCGTCAAATGCTCCAGTTGCTCCGATTCGGGCACAGATCTCCGGTCTTACCAGTGGCTCCACATTCGTTCCGGCAGCTCTCGTTTACATGGTTGCGGAAGGTTTGCAGGGGCTGAGTCCTTCTGAGGCGCCACCTCCCCGATCTCTCTCCGGCGCCCGGGCCATCCTTCGAATCTGATCATTCCTCGATTCCTGACTAAGGTCGTGTGTTGCAGCGCGCATTGCGCCGCTCCAGAACACGTGTACATGCCAAGAACCGAAGCATTCGATCAACCCTGATTCGAGGGAGGAATGAAAACATCTTTCGCAGTTTTCTGTCTTGTTTCAGCATTTTCAATCCGCATTCCGGCCGGAGCGCAAAGCGCCAACGACCCGTTATCCGGCATCAGAGCCATCTTTGACTCAGCCAAATCGGCAGACCTCTCGACGCCGGTTTTGACTCTCGACGAATTCGAGCGCATTGCGCTGGCCGACAACCCCGAGATTCACGTGGCAGCGCGAAGAGTCGCAATGGCTGAGGCGCATGTCTCCACCGAGGGCAGGCTGGATGACTCGCAGTTCATGCTGCGCAACTGGCAGGTGCCGCTTGGCAAGCCTTGGGACCTGAACGCTTCGCAAAACATGGTGATGTTAGCGCAGTCGCTACCCGGACCTGGGAAGCGCTCTCTTCAAACCAGCATCGCCCAATCCGATGTGGCGGTGGCAAAGAACCAACTCGATGCTACGCGTTTACGTGTTCGGGTTGAGGTTCGAAAGGCATTCTTCGAACTTCTCCTGGCGCAGGACGAGATGCGTATTCACGACCAGCATGTGGACATTGCACGCCAGGCGATCGAAGCGGCGCGGATCAAGTACACGGTTGGTAAGGTGCCGCAGCAGGATGTGCTCAAGGCGCAACTCGCGATGACGCGCCTTGGAGAACACATCATTCGCTTCGAGCGGGACGCGGAGACAGCTTGTGTTCGCATGAACACTCTACTGGGCCGCGATCTGACGACTCCAATACGGGTGCAGGGCAATTTCGGAATTGGTGTCGATTTGCCGACTGAAAAGCAATTGGAGCAAATCTCCCTTCGGTCGCGACCCGATCTACTTGAGGCGCAGGCCGAGGCTGACAAGAGCCGCAAGGAAAGAATGCTTGCTGGCAGATCCTATGTACCCGATTTCAGCATTGCCGGTGGCTACATGCTCATGCCAACCGGCACCAATCCGCGCAACAACTACATGTTCGAAGGGTCGATGACGCTCCCCTGGCTCAACCGCCGCAGGCACGACGCAGAGATCAATCAGTCGGTGGTGAAGGTAACGGAGCAAGATGCTGAAGTCACTGCCATGCGCAATGCGGCGTTCGGACAGATTGCTGAAGCGCTTGCTGATGCTCGTTCGTCGCAGCGCCTGGCGCGTATATATCACGATTCCATCGAGTTGCAGGCAGAAGCCACACTCCA
The DNA here is from genome assembly GCA_008682415.1 of Acidobacteria bacterium AB60. Classification (GTDB taxonomy): domain Bacteria; phylum Acidobacteriota; class Terriglobia; order Terriglobales; family Acidobacteriaceae; genus Telmatobacter. The sequence goes on from VANK01000007.1 coordinate 193,459, forward strand.
TGCCGCGGTGATCGCCTACGAAAACAACCAGACCGATCTGCTCGATCTGGTTGACAGTCAGATGGCCGTTATCGACGTGAATCTCGCTTGGTTTCAGTCGATGGGAGACTTCGCGTCGAGCATATCGGACCTTGAACTCTCCGTGGGTGCGGCACTCGATTTATCGGCACAAGAGCCAAAAGCAGCAAGGCAGGAGGAGAAGCAATGAGCGATCGCCTCTACCGACAAGCATTCTTTATGGCTTTGACGGCGTGTGTCGCGCTTGCGGCGGGAGTTGCTTATCTTGTGCTGCATCGCAACCATTCAATGGCCGCCGCTCAGATCGATGATCCTGTTGTAGCGCGCGGCCCGGTAGCTTCGGAGACATCTGCACCGCCAACAGCAGGTCCAGCCAGCGTGAACCCGCAACTCGGTCCGGTTCAGATATCGCCGCAACGCCTGCAACAGATTGGCGTAACTACGGCCGTGGTACAGATGAAAGCGGTCAACGACAAGCTCAGCAGTCCCGGCAATGTCGATATCGATGAGCAGAGTCTTTCCTATGTGCAAACCCGCTTTGCCGGATGGGTTCAAAATGTTTACGCCAACGCAACTTATCAGTATGTGAAGAAGGGCCAGCGCCTCTTCACCATTTACAGTCCGGACCTTGTGAGTACCGAGCAGGAATACCTGCTGGCAAGACAGAATCAGAAGTCTCTCGTCCCGGACCCCCACGGAATGGCGGCGCAGGAGAGCCGCTGGCTGCTCGACGCCGCTGAAGAGCGTCTGCGCCAGTTCGGTGTTCCGGCTGTTGAAATCGCGAGGCTTGCGCAGGACGGCAAGGTACAGCACGAGATCTCAATCGAATCGTCAGCCTCCGGATTCGTCATCGAACGCACTGCGCTGCCAAACGCGTATGTTCAGCCCGATAGCAAGCTCTACACCATCGCCGATCTCTCGACCGTCTGGGTCTACGCCAACGTCTTCCAAGACGCAGTGGGGCGTTTGAGACCGGGTGATCCTGCACAGGTCACCGTTGATGCGTATCCAGGCCGCCAGTTTAACGGCCGTATCGACCAGATTCTTCCCCAGGTCGATCCAGCAACTCGTACGGTGCGTGTTCGCCTGATCTTCCGCAATCCGGGCGTCGTTCTCAGGCCGGGAATGTATGTGAATGTCGAGATCAACATTCCACTGGGGAAACAGCTGGTAATGCCCGCCTCAGCAGTTCTCCAGTCCGGCTCCCATGCCATTGCATTCATCGATCACGGCGAGGGCAATCTTGAACCTCGCGAGATTCAGACCGGACCGCAGATAGACGATACGATCGTGGTTCTCAAGGGTCTTCATTCTGGTGATCACGTGGTCAGTTCAGCCAACTTCCTTGTCGACTCGGAGGCACAACTCCAGGCTGCACTTGGATCATTCAACCCGCCGGAGAAAAATGTAAATTCTTCAGGGGGTCAATCGAAAGCGCCGGGCGAGCAATTGGAACCAATCAAGATTGAAATGGTGACCGAGCCATCGACGCCACATAAAGGCCAAAACACGGTACGGATTAGGCTCACCGGCGCGGACGGGAAGCCTGTCGATGGAGTCCAGGTATCAGCAGCGTTCTTCATGCCAGCCATGCCGGCGATGGGCATGGCAGCCGAGCACGCTTCCGCGGCACTTACCGCAAAAGGCGGGGGCCTGTATGAAGGACCGGTCCGGCTCGACTCTGGGGGGACGTGGCAGGTCAACCTTACCGTTCAGCGGGCCGGGATAACAATCGCCTCCCGGAAGCTCAATATCGATGCGGCGGGGGGCATGTGATGATCTCGCGAACCATTGCGTGGTGCTCCCGGAATCCATTTCTGGTATTCGCCGGCGCCATCCTGCTTACCTTTGGCGGCGCCTGGTCCCTTGCCCGTGTGCCTCTGGACGCCTTGCCGGACATAAGTGACGTTCAGGTTGTCGTTCACACGAACTGGCCCGGCGAGCCACCGAACGTCGTTGAGGACCAGGTGACCTATCCCATCGTCACCGCGTTGCTGTCCGCTCCGCACGTGAAAGATGTGCGCGCGCAGACAATGTTCGGAGATTCATGCGTCTTCGTTGTCTTTGATGATCGCACGGACCTTTACTGGGCGCGGTCGCGCGTGTCGGAATACCTGCAACAGCTGGCGGGGCGATTGCCGGCCGGAGTCAATCCGGTCATCGGGCCGGATGCGACCGGTGCGGGATGGGTCTATGAGTACGCCATCGTGGATCGCAGCCACAAGCATAGCCTGGCTGACCTACGGACTTTGCAGGATTGGTTCCTTCGCTACCAGATTGAAACGGTTCCCGGGGTCGCCGAGGTCGCAAGCATCGGCGGTTTCGTGCGTCAGTACCAGGTGAATCTCGACCCTAAAAGACTTTTCTCGTATGGAATCTCCGCTTCGACGGTGATTGATCGAGTTCGGCAGAGCACGAACGAGGTGGGCGGCGATGTGCTTGAAATGGGCGGTGCGGAGTATATGATCCGCGGCCTTGGCTATCTGCGCAACATCGCCGATCTCGAAGACGTTCCCGTGACCACGAAGAATGGCACGCCTGTGCTGGTGCGGGATCTGGGCACCGTCACCCTGGGACCGGACGTGCGCCGGGGGGCAGCCGACTGGCTGGGCGAAGGCGAAACGGTTGGCGGCATCGTCGTTATGCGTTACGGCACAAACGCGCTCGGTGTTATCGATGGCGTAAAAGCTAAGCTCAAAGAGATAGGTTCATCACTTCCGCCCGGTGTTGAGATCGTTACCGGATATGATCGATCCTGGCTCATCAACCAATCCATTCACACGCTTAAGCGCGACCTGATTCTCGAAGCCATCATAGTCAGCTTCGTCAGCATCTTCTTTCTCTTCCACTTCCGCTCTGCCCTGGTACCGATCCTGACACTGCCAATCGCAGTTCTCGCGGCGTTCGTTCCCATGTACTACCTGCAGGTAAGTTCAAATATCATGTCGCTGGGTGGATTGGCCCTGGCGATTGGAGTGCTGATCGATGCGGCGATCGTAATGGTTGAAAACGGCTACCGCCACATCGCGGAGCGCAATGACAGAGGCCCCATCGACAACAGCGAACGGCGCAGTATACTCGTCGGCGCGGCGCAGCAGGTCGGACCCGCACTCTTTTACTCACTGATCATCATCGTCATCTCCTTCCTCCCGGTCTTTCTGCTCGAAGCGCAGGAGGGCCGCATGTTCAGGCCACTCGCGTGGACCAAGACACTGGCCTTGATATTTTCCTCGCTGCTTTCAATCACGTTGGTACCCGCTCTCATGCCGTTCTTCCTGCGAGGCAATCTCATTCCCGAAGCGAAGAACCCCGCAGCTCGGATCAGCCAGGCGCTTTATCTGCCTGTGTTGCGATGGTGTCTCCGTCACTGGAAGATCGTCGTCGCACTCAATATCGCCTTTCTCGCCGCGACGGTTCCGCTGTGCTTCAAACTGGGCAGCCAGTTTATGCCAGCCCTGTACGAGGGTTCTTCGCTCTACATGCCGAGCGCACTACCGGGAATTTCGATCACTCAGGCCGTCTTGTTGATGCAACAGCAGGATCGAATTATTCGCTCATTCCCTGAGGTATCCACCGTTTTTGGCACGGTCGGCCGCTCCGACAGCGCTACGGACAATGCTCCGTTGGACATGTACGACACGACTATCATGCTCAAGCCTCGCGAGCAATGGCGTCCGGACATGACGTATGAGAAGCTTATTCGCGAAATAGATGAGAAATTACAATTCCCCGGATTGACAAATACGTGGACGATGCCTGTCGAAAATCGCCTGGACATGGAACTTACCGGAATAAAGACGGCCATCGGCATCAAGATTCAGGGTCCGGATATCGCCCGCATTCAGGATCTCGGCGAACAGATGCAGCAGGTCCTTTCGTCTATGCCTGAAACCAGTTCGGTCTACGCTGAACGCGTATCGCAAGGCTTCTATTTGAATGTGGATGTGAAGCGTCCGGCGGCGGCGCGCTACGGACTCACCGTCGCCGATGTTCAGCGTGTTCTGTCGTCCGAGATTGGTGGCATGAACATCGCGGAGAGTATCGACGGCCGTCAACGCTTCCCGATCGCAGTTCGATATCAGCATGACTTCCGCGATACATCAAAAGCACTGTCTCAGGCACTGATTCCGATAGCTTCCGGGGGGCAGATTCCTCTGAGCGAAGTCGCACGTGTTTGCTATTCCCGCGGTCCGGCCATGATCCGCGACGAAGACGGCTCGCTGACCGGCTACGTGTATCTCAACCTGAAGACCAGCGACTATGGCAGCTTCGTTGACCGTGCGAATCATCTGCTGCGGGAAAAAGTTGCGTTTCCGGCGGGATACACGTGGCGCTGGGCCGGTGAATATGAGTTCGAGATGCGTGCCAAGCAGCGGCTCATCATCATTGTTCCGCTTGTCTTCTTTGTGATCTTCATGCTGCTGTACCTTGTATTCAAATCGGTGACCGAAGCCGCGGTGCTGATCTTTCCAACGTTCTACGCTGTGTCGGGTGGGTTACTGCTGCAATGGATTCTTGGATTCAACTTCAGCGTGGCGGTATGGGTTGGTTACATCGCGTTGTTTGGCATCGCCGTCGAGACAGGCGTGGTGATGGTTGTCTATTTGCACGAAGCCCTTGAGGAGCGGCTGAAGAAGGGAGGACCGGTGACAGAGGGCGATCTTCTGCAAGCCACAATCGCTGGAGCGGTTCAACGCCTCCGTCCCAAACTCATGACTGTCACCGCGGTGATTTTGAGCCTGGCGCCCATCCTTTGGGAGTCCGGCATCGGTTCTGACGTGATGAAGCCCATCGCCGCCCCGATTGTCGGCGGAATGATCACTTCAACCGTTCATGTTTTGATACTGGTGCCTGTTTTCTTTCTATTGATGAAACGCCGAGAACTGCGGACCGGAAGGCTTCGTCGCGATCAACAGGAGCAGGATCTTGTTGACGCAATGAAAATGTGAGCCATTGAATGCCACAGGGCGCGCCGCTACGGCCATGCGCAACCGGTGGCTAGTTTGTAGTTCCGCTGGACCCGGACGGCAATCTATTTCAGGCCGCTCCATCCAAATTGGGCGGTCTCCAAACGAAGAGGCACCTCGATCGACCAGACGAAGGATGCGGGAGCGGGTTCGTACGGGCAAGTTGACACAGTAAAGAAGACGGGCGTAATCTAATCTGCGTGCGCTATCCCGCGGAACACAAAGCTAGGAATCACGAAAGGATTCTCACGGTGGCTGCGAGAGCCTTCCGAGAGCACGGCGCGGACAGCAGCGGGATCGGCACCGTGATGAAGAAGGTAGGCCTGACGAAAGGAGGGTTTTACCGGCACTTTCAGAGCAAGGACGATCTCTTTGTAGAAGCCGTGGCACGAGCGCTCGAGGACACTGGCCACGCCATGGAAGCGGTTGCCAGAGCTGCACCCGCGGGAAGGGCTACGCAAGCCATCATTGAGCATTATCTGAGCGCGGGTCACGCAAATATGCCCGGGGCTGGTTGCGTGCGCGCCGCGCTAGGCCCGGAACTCGCACGAAAGCCGCTGGCCGTGCGCCGGCGGATCGAGGTGTTGCTGGAAGCGTACCGTGAGCGCCTGTCCCCTTTCATGCCCGGTAAGACTAGCGAAGAGAGAATCGCGAACTGCCGGTTGCTCTTCCCGAGCATGGCAGGCGTGCTGATGATGGTCCGTGTGCTTCCCGACGCGGAAAAGCGAGAGCAAAGACTAAGAGAAGCAAGGGAATTCTTTCTTAAGACTTTTGCAGGTTTATGACTTTTTTTGGCACGAAAGAGTACGGACGTACGCTTACAGAAGGTGGAACGATACACCCAAACGAACCAAGAGGAGAATCGGATGAGACGGATGATGCTAGTACTTATGTCGGCGCTTCCCGCGATGGTGGCGGCGCAATCGCAGACTGGCGGGGCTTCGGGGCTACCCAGCGTCGCCATTCCCAAGACCACGGCAGTGCTCGTGATCGAGACCCCAAAGCCGGGGGTGACGTTCCAACAGGTCATCGAAGTGATGCCGGCGGAGGTTCGTGCAACGGTTAAGCTTTACCTGGATGGGAAGATTCGCGAGTGGTACTCTCGCGGTGATGGCAAAGGCGTCATATTCCTGACGGAGGCGACATCCGAGGACGAGGCGCGTTCGTTCATGGAGACGCTGCCACTTGCCAAAGCCCAGCTGATGGATACCCAGTACATTCCCGTGGGTCCGCTGGTACCGCTGAAGTTGTTGATTGCAGGGCAGCAGTGAAGCTTTGATAGGGAAGTTGCCCCTGTTTCCCTGGGACCCGCGATCGCCGAACAACTCGGCGAGGCGCCCCGGACCTCCTATTCTGGGTATCGGGCTGAGTTCTGATTATGTGGAGCGTGAGACACTGCGCGATCATCACAACTCCAGCGCGAGACCTTAATCCAGAAGGGAAGCGGGAGAGTGAAGAAGATGTCAAAGGTCCGGGTCGCAGGATTCGGTGTTTCGTTGGACGGCTTCGGGGCAGGGGTGGAGCAGAGTTTGCAAGAGCCACTCGGAAAACGGGGGAAGGAGATTTTTCAGTGGTTCTTTCATACGCGCACATTTCTGAACATGATCGGGAAAGAAGGCGGGTCGGCCGAGGACGTTGATGATCAATTCGCTCATCGAGCGATGGACAACTTCGGGGCCTTTATTTTGGGGCGCAACATGTTCGGTCCGGTGCGGGGCCCTTGGCCGGATGAGTCGTGGAAGGGTTGGTGGGGCGATGACCCGCCATACCGTGCACCCACATTCGTGTTAACTCACCACGCGCGCGAGCCCCTCACGATGCAAGGCGGCACGACATTCTATTTTGTGACAGGCGGAATTCACGAGGCGCTGGAGCGGGCGAGGGAGGCGGCGGGCGCGAAGGATGTGAAGATCGCCGGTGGGGTCTCGACGGTGCGGCAGTATCTGCAGGCGGGACTGATCGACGCGCTCCATCTCGCGTGCGGGCCGGTGCTGCTGGGAGAGGGTGAATCTCTTTTTCAGGGTCTCGACCTGCGCGCATTGGGATATTCCGTAACAGGGCACAATGCTTCTAAATACGCAACTCATGTTACGGTGGAGAAGCTGTGAGGGAAGCGCCGGGGGAGGCGCGTCCCCCCTGACAAGCCGGATCAGGCTTATGCAATTGCGGTGCTTCACTCTGACAGCGGAACGGAACGGGCCTCGATTCGCTATTCAGTGCGCAGCGATTGCACCGGGTCGAGCCGCGACGCGCGCCATGCGGGCAGCAGACATGCGAGCGCGGCGACCAGCAGGAGTATGCCCGTTACGGACGTGTAGACGAAGAGATCGAGGGGTTCGGTCTGGTAAAGCATGGATTCGATCTGGCGGACGGCGAGTGCGCTGAAAGCCAGGCCGCCAACTACCCCAAACAGGGCAGGACGCAAGCCATCGAGCAACATAAGCCGTAACACTCGCGAACGCTGTGCGCCAAGTGCCATGCGTATGCAGATTTCGTTGCTGCGCTGAGTGACCAGGTAGGAGAGCACGCCGTAGAGCCCTGCGACGGCCAGCAGCAATGCCATCATTGCGAAGGCCGCGACCAGCATGGAATCAAAGGCGGACGCGATAGTTGATTTTCCCATCGCCTGCTGCAGGCTCATGGCATCGGAAACGGGCAGGTCAGGGTCGAGCCGGCCAATCACCTTCTGGACGGGCATTGTTAAGGCATCCACGGTGTGAGTTGAGCGGACCACGATAGTTGCCGCTGAGTAGCCATTTCCGTAGATGGGCGAGTAGAGAGTGGGCATGGGTGGCAGGTTGACGTTCCATCGCGTGTCTCCCACAATACCGATCACCTCATACACCAGGTTCTCGTGATCGTCCTGTAAGTGTTTCCCGAGAGGATCTTCGCCGGGAAAGAGGATCTTGGCCGCCGATTCGCTCAAGACGACTTTATTCGCACGGGCGAATCGCTCATCGGTGGTGAAGATGCGGCCGCGGAGCAGAGGCAACTGGATTGCCTGGAAGTACCCGGGCTCGGCGCCGCGCACCTGGATATCGGGAAGATCTTTGGCGCGAACCCGGGGATGTTCGACGACCCGCATGGCGCGGTCGGCGCCCCAGCCTTCTCCCGGCGCGACACTCACCAAACCGGCCGCCTGCACACCGGGCTGCTCGCGCACCTGCGCGACCAGTTTTTCGAAGAAGGACACCTGTTGTGGGGGATCCGTGTAGCGCGCTTTCGGCAGACTGAAGCGCATGGTCAGCACGTTCTCCGTGGGCACGCCGATGTCATTGGTCCGAAGACGCTCATAGCTCTTGAGCAGCAAACCGGCGCCAATCAGCAGGACCACCGTCAAGCCAACCTCGAGGACCAGGAGCAAACGCCGCAAGCTGGCCTGGGTCTTGCTGCCGCTGTGCGCACGCGACGACTCCCGAAGGGAACCGAGCAGGTGTTTCCCTGTGGCGCTAAAGGCCGCAATCAGCCCTGAGAATAATGAGCACAGGGCCGCCAGGATGAGAGTGAAGACAGCCACCACTCCATCGATGTGTATGGTTTCGATGCGGTTCATGTCGCCGCGCAAGCTCACAAGCAGGTGCAGCGCTGCCCACGCCAGCAGCAGTCCCAGCCAGCCTCCGCCGAACGAAAGCAAGAGGCTCTCGATGAGCCGTTCGCGGACAAGACGTGCCCCCCCTCCGCCGAGCGCCGAACGAATGGCCACCTCTTTGCGACGCGATGCAGCACGAGCGACCAGCAGGCCGGCAACGTTCAAGCACGCGATCAGCAGGACACATGCGGTCGCAGCCAGTAGCGCGTAGAGCGGAGTCTTGTAGTTCTCGATGGCGTCATCGAGCATGCTGCGGCCGAGCACCGTGTCATGCACCGATTCCGCGGCGTGCTCGATCTGAATCTGTTTCTGCGCTGCCTTCAATTGCTCGACGAGGCTGGGGAGGGTGACGCCTGGGAGAAGCCGGGCAATGGCCACAAACCAGTGGTCGTTGAACGACGTGAGGAGAGAGGGCGGAGCCACGTGACGCACCGGCAGCCACACCATGGAGTTGTTGCCCCCCTGGGCGCTGTAGAACATGAATGAGGAGGGCAGGACACCGACGACCGTGTAGGGCTTTGCATCCAGCCAGATGACCTTACCAACGATCGCAGGATCGCCATTGTAGCGGCGCATCCATAGTGTGTTGGTGATCAGCACCGTGGAGGGCGCATCGAAACGGTCGTCCTGATCTGTAAATGAGCGGCCGCGAGAGGGTGCTACGCCCAGCACGGAGAAGAAATTCCCTGTGCACCAGGCGGCGGCCACTCTCTCCGGCAGCTTACCGCCTTCGCCCGATAGATTGGCCTCTTGCCAGGTGGAGACAGCAGCCATCTGCGCAACGGTGGACGTGGCTTGCTGCCACGCGGTGAAGCTTCCGAAGGCGGTCGGGAGATGGGGGTCGGCGGTCCTGGGGTGGGTGTCGGCCTCGTACAGCGTCGCCAGGCGATCGGAGTTGGCATACGGAAGCGGCTTGAGCAGCACATACCGCACCACCGCAAATAAAGCAGTGTTGGCCCCGATGCCAAGAGACATGACGCCGATGGCCAAGCACAGAAATCCTGGGGAGCGCAGGAGCGAGCGGGCGCCAAACCGCACGTCGCGTGAGAGCGATTCCCAGTTATTCGAAGGCCAAGCACCGTGTGACTGCTCCCGATGCATACTCATCCGCAATTTGTCCGACCCACGCATTGCAGTACCTCTCGCTCGTCCCGTCTTGGCCAATTGGACGGGCTCGTGCTCCCTGCGCTTACGTGTGGGGAAAATAGTTTTCCGCCCTCAGATCAGCTGAACGTTTCAGTTTGTTCCAGATCCACGTGGAGGCGAGGGTCAGGCAATCAGGGGACAAGAACAATTTTGCCTTTGGTGGCGTGGGTCTCTGCGAGGCGATGAGCCTCCTGAATCTCGGCGAGCTTCATGACGCGAGCGATGGGGATCTGGAACTCGGCGCGGGAAACATCCTCGGCGAGCTGGTAGAGGCGCGAGGCGTCGGGTACGGCCATCATGGCTTCTACTCGGATGTTGTACTTTTCGGCGCCTTCGGGCTTGCCGAGAACCGAGCCGAGCACGCCGCCGCTGCGGATGGCCGGCAAGAGCCGCTGAATTGTGGGGCCGTTGACGGTGTCGGCGATGGCTTCAAGGTCGTGCAATTGTGCGATAGCGTCGTCCTCGTCGATGGCAATCGTGTCGACGCCGAGTTGCCGGCGGGCTTCGTCGATTTCGGTCCGACGGACGCCCGCGAGGACCCGGGTGTTGCGCTTGCGGGCGACGTGGACGGCCGTGCGTGCGACGCTGCCAAGAGCTCCGGTTACGAGGATGGTCTCGCCCGGTTTCGGCTTAACAGCGCGCTCGATGAGCTGGGCGCCGGTCAGGGTGACGAGCGGGAGAGCACCCGCCTGCTGCCAGGTCAGAGTGTCGGGAATGGGGGCAAGCGTGTCGGCTTTGGCGACGGCATACTCGGCGTAAGTGCCATTGGCCAGAGCGATGACGCGCATGCCCTTGGTGAAGCCTGTAACATTGCGGCCCCATGCTTCGACTTCACCGGCGAGATCGCGGCCCAGGATTCCAGGGAAGTCGACGGGAAACCGTTCCCGGGCGGCGCCGCTGCGGACTTTGTAATCGACGGGATTGATGCTGGTGGCGTGCATCCGCACGAGGACTTCGCTATCTCCCCAGTCAGGCATGTCGGTCTCTTCATAACGCAGACGGGTGGAATCGCCATATTCGTGGAGCAGGACTGCTTTCATCAGGCACTCCGTTTGGTTTGATCGCGCCGTTCAGGCCAGGAGGAGCCGTCGCCAGTCTCGCGGGCGAATTGCTCAGAGAACAGGGCGAGTTTGCGTTCGAGGTCAAGCCCGGCGAGCGGCTTGCCATGGCCGGGTGCGATCACACGGGGCTTGAGGCGGGCGAGGAGCCGGATTGAGCGGGCGGCGGCTGGGAAGTCGCTCGTAAAATAGGCGGGCGGACCATGCAATTCGGGAGGCTGGGAGACGGCGGCGTCGAAGAAAGACTCGGGTTTGGTGGTACAGAACGCGTCGCCCGCGAGAAGGGTCTGGTCTGCGGGGCGGAAGAAGGAGATATGCCCCGGGGTATGTCCGGGGGTGTGTAGAATCTGCCACTCGGGCATCTCCCAGGTGTTGATGACGGTGCCGACCAGCAAACGCAGGCGGCCGGACAGGTCGATGGGGCCGCGCGGGTAAATGGGCGAGAGGATGGACATCAGGCCACCCCCCGCTCCGGTGTTGGGCGGAGGGTACTCCTGCTGGCCATTCAGGTAAGGGGCTTCGAGCTCGTGGGCATAGACGGGAACATCCCAGATGTCGGCGAGTTGAGGTGCGCCGCTGGCGTGATCGAAATGGCCGTGGGTCAGGAGGATGGCCAGTGGCGGAGCGGTGAAGTGGTGTTCGGCCCAATGGCGGATGTGCCCCGCGGAATAAGGAACTCCGGTATCAATGAGGGTCCAGGAACCATTCGCGTGAGCCACGGCAAAGACGTTCACGAAGCCGATGCGCAGTCCATGGATGCCATCGGCGATCTCTTCCATAGGGAGGGTGAGGGAACGAGAGAGGGGAACTTCGGCATGCGCCATGGAGACCTCCGCAACAGCATTTCGTAGTGATCGCGACATTTCGGCTATTCCGAATATCTGCACCCGCGGCATCCCGCGGCCGGGGTAGCCGTCGGTTTTGAGATGCGTAATTGCCAAAGGGGGAAGGCTTGTCGCGCCGACCTGCCGGTTTTCTTTGTTCCTGAAGTTTGCTGTCGCCGTGTTTCTCGTCGCAAGAAGAGGAGAAAACCCGGCCTGCGAACCAAGGCCGACCTCCTGGTACGCTGAACGGGAGGGACAGAGTCAGGATTGCGCGGGGGCCCGTTGGGCCGTGAGGATGCGGTACTGGGAGAGCATCTTGAGACGCCACCGGAGGATCATGCCAAACGCGAGAATGAAGAAGAGACCGGCAGTTTGCTGGATCGTCAGAATGGAGTCGAAATAGTCGCGAGCAAAGTAGCGGATGGCCGCCAGAGCGATAACGACGCCGAAAAAGGCGCTGGAGCGGCGCATCATGATCGCGTCCCCGTCACGCTCGAGCCGCGAGGTGGCCAGCAGTGGCCAGGCTAAGAGGACGGCGCCGATGAGAAAGGCAATGGCAGCCCACAGCAGCGGGACGCGGAACTGCGGAGAAAAAAACATGCAGAAACCGGTGGCCATGCCGAGTGGGGGAATGATGATCTTGCGGGCAGTGACGGCTGAGCGGCCTTCGCGGACGCGCCAGATCATCACGCCGATAAGGCCCAGGACAGAAGCGACAGCGGAGGTTTGAAGCGGGTTGATCACGAGTGTTCCTGAAGTTTTGGACGAATCCCGTCTTCAATCATTTTAAGCAAAAAGCGGATTTTGGGCACCTCGGGCCGGGGCGGTCGGGGGTGTGTGTCCCACCTTCACGACGAAGGAGAAGATGTCGCAAAGCTGGGACGTCGGTGTTACGGCGAGAGGGAAGGCCCCGGCTTATTGGACTCGCTGGGCTCCGCCGACGGTTTCGAGGGGCTCAATCTCCCCGATCTCACCGCGGTCATTCAGGCGGATCAGGCGGTGGAGGTAGGCACGAGAGATACTCAGGCTTCGCGCTGCGAGGGTCTTGTTCCCGTTGTTTTCGCGGATCGCGTTTTCCGCCAGGCGAATCTTGTATTCACGTAGCTGACGCTCGAACGAGCCGCCGGGAATGAAGTCGGCAGTGTCGGCGACGGATTCTTCGCGTACGGTGTGGGGCAGGTCTTCGGCGCGGAGCGACGTTCCAGGAGCCAGAATGATGGCGCGCTGTATGACGTTTTCAAGCTCGCGGACATTGCCCGGCCAGGGATAGTTCTGGAGGAGCGACATGGCGGCAGGTTCGATGGCGACCATTGGCTTCTGGAAGAGGTCGGCGTAGTGCCGGAGGAAGTGGCTCGCGATCTGCGGGATGTCTTCGGCGTGCTCCTGCAGGGAGGGAGTTTCAATCTTCATCACATTGATGCGGTAGTAGAGATCCTGGCGAAACTTGCCCTGCGCTACTAACTCGCCCAGGTCCCGGTGCGTGGCGAAGATGAGCCGGGCGCGGAGCGGGAGCAGGCGGCTGCTGCCAAGTCGGCTGAATTCACGCTGCTGCAGAACGCGCAGGAGCTTGACCTGCACGTAGGGGGTGAGCTCGCCGATTTCATCGAGGAAGAGGGTGCCATCGCCGGCTTGCTCGAAGAAGCCTTCGCGGGATCCGACGGTGCCGGTGAAGGCGCCTTTCTCATGGCCGAAGAGCTCTGCTTCAATCAGGGTCTCGGGAATGGCGCCGCACGCGACCGCTACAAAAGGCTTGTTCGCGCGGGAGCCGCGGTTGTGGATGGCGCGGGCGACGAGCTCCTTGCCGGTACCGCTCTCGCCGTTGATCAGTACGGAGGCGTCGATATTGGACACGCAGTCGATAAGGTAGTGCACCCGCTGCATGGCTTCGCTGGCGCCCACCATGCAATCGCGGGCCTGCTCGGTGTCGAGAATGTCATCCGGTTCGTCCTGCTCTTTGAGGGCAGTGGCCTCGTAGGCGCGCCTTAGCATGATGCGAAGGTCGCGTACCGAAGGGGGACGACGAACGTAGCCGTAGGCTCCCTGACGAACCAATTCATTGGCGGTGGTACGGAGGGCGTCGTCGGCGAGGACCAACACCGTGATCTTGGATGCGATAAGGCGGCGGGCGCACTCGACGCGCTCACGAAGGGCGTTTTGGTTGGAATTCAGATCAAGGACCACTACTTGGCAGTCCTCTTCGGAAACCAGCCTCTTGATTCCGGTCTCGCTGGATTCAATGAAGAACTCGAATTCCCGTCCCAAGGCTGACGACAACAAAGGCCGCAAGGTGCGGTCCTGGGAAAACAGCACAACACGAATCACGTTCGGTATCCCCGTTTAAATAAAGGGTTGTAGTGAAAGGTAATCTAGCATCACGTTACGACAAACACAATCAAATTACCAGGGCGGTGAGTACGTGAGTACTGTAGTACGCAATCCTGGGAATTCAAGCTCTTCGGTGTCGTCGGAGTGTTGCAGTCGCGCCTTTTGGGTGTAAACAGGCGTACGCACACTTGCCGCGGATGATGACCTAAGTTCTTGTTCTGGATCAACTTGGGAATCCTCTCATCTTTGGAAGTGCGATTGCTCTTTCCTGGGCACGAATTCCTTCTCAGGAGGCCTGGAGATGCAATCGATCCTTATTGTGCCGGCACTCATGGTTCTGGCGGGGGCAGCGGTTACCGCGCCCGCTGTGGAAAACTCCAGCAATCGAGCCATTCTCTACTGGCTGGTTTTGCCCTCTCTTGCTGTCGGGGTTGCAGCCATGTTTGCACGCGCGGGGGCGTTTTAAGGACCGGTATGGGCATTCATTCTGTCGCATGGTGGCCGATGGTGGTGGTGTTGAGCGTGGCCACGCTCACTGATTTGCGCAGCCGCCGCATCCCGAACTGGCTTTCGCTGCCCTTCATGGCCTTCGGTCTCGGCCTGTCGGGCGGGATGAACGGCTGGCATGGCGTGCTACAGAGCGTGGAAGGGTTTGCGCTGGGTGCGGTGATCTTTGGGGCAATGCACTTTATGGGCGGGATGGGTATGGGCGATGTCAAGCTGGCCGCCGCCATCGGTGCGTGGATCGGTCCGGAGCAGCTAATGCTGGCGCTGGTGGTCACGGGCCTGGCGGGCGGCATCATGGCGCTGAGCTGGGCAATCTTCGGAGGTTTTACGGGGGAGCTCCTCCGGGGTTCGGGGGAGTTGGTCTTTGGATGGAAGGGGCGCAGCACGATGGCGCATCCCGAGCTGGTGCTGTCCAATCCGCGGACGCGCAAAATGCCGTATGCGCCCGCCATTGCGATCGGAACGCTGATCTCGTTTTTCGCCCGCTAACGGCGCTAATGAAGCCGTTCACGCCGCGGCTTCTATGTATTGAGGAATAGATAAGGCAATGTTGCAGACCGCGTGGAGCAACAATTTGGACACGATGTTCCAGGACACTGACGCAATCGGGGCGAACGTTCTTTCCGTTGTTGTGATCGGACCGGACGAGCGACGCCGCGATGCAGTGGCCGGGGCTCTGGCCGGATCTTCCTGCGGCGTAGCTCGCCAGCTTCCGTTTTACCCGGAGCTCGATCAGGTTCCGCGCATGATCGAGCTGAACCATGATGTGGTGATCGTGGACCTGGACAGCAATCCGGAATACGCCCTGGAGATCGTGGAGAATCTCTGCGCGGGCAGCCAGGCGACGGTCATGGTGGTGTCGGCGTCCACGGACTCGGAGTTGATGATCCGCTGCATGCGGGCCGGGGCGCGCGAATTCTTGACGATGCCGGTGACGCAGAGCTCCATGGCCGAAGCCATGGTGCGGGCGTCGGTCCGGCGGCCCACGGTGAAGTCGAACAAGAAGGCCGATGGTCGGCTGTGCGTCTTCTGGGGAGCCAAAGGGGGAGCCGGGGTCACGACGATCGCTACGAACTTCGCCATCTCGTCGGCCACGGAGGCCGAGCAGAAGGTGCTGCTCATCGATCTAGATCTTCCGTTGGGGGATGCGGTGCTGAACCTCGGGTTGAGCCCGCAGTATTCGACCGCGGACGCGCTGCAGAACTTTGCCAGGCTGGACGCGACTCTTCTAAGCCGGCTGCTGGTGAAGCACAGCTCCGGATTGTCGGTGCTGGCCGCCCCGGGCAAGATCGTGCCAATGCAATCGTCAACGGAGGCGATTGACCGGTTGATCCAGGTTGCGCGGCAAGAGTTTGAATGCGTGGTGGTGGACACCGGCTCGCGCTTCGACCTGCTGGGGACCTCGTTGTTTCAGCCCAGCGCCATGGTGTACCTGGTGTCGCAGGTGGGGATCTCGGAGTTGCGCAATTCAAACAGGCTGGTTTCGGAGATGTTTTCCGCCGGGCGGCCCAAACTGGAAATCATTCTCAACCGCTTCTCAGGATCGTCTCTTGGTGTGGACGAAGAGCATATCACGCGCGCCTTGACGCGCAAGGCCGAATGGCGGGTGCCGGAAGATATAGCTACTGCGCGCAAGATGCAGGCAACTGCCACACCCCTGGCCTTATCGGATTCAGCGATCTCACGATCGATCAAGCAAATGGCGCGGGCAGCATGCGGGTTGGCGGCGGAGCCCGAGAAGAAGAAAAGAATAATTGGATTGTTCTAAACAGGAAAACAATGGGCACCTTTACAGAATTACTCGATATTGAAAAATACAAAACGGAAATACATCGCACGCTGATCTCCAAGCTGGATCTGGAGAAGCTCTCGCGGGTGGAGTCGCAGCAGGCACGCCGGGTGGTGGGCAACCTGATTGAGGAGATCATCCGCAGCCAGGGCACTCCCCTCAGCTTCGAAGAACAGGCCCGCGTGCAGTCGGATCTGCTCGACGAGGTCTTCGGGCTGGGTCCGCTGGAGCCGCTGCTGCGCGATCCCAAGGTCTCTGACATTCTCATCAACAGCAAGGACACAGTGTTCATCGAACGCGGCGGCAAGCTGCAAAAGGCCGACGCGCGGTTTCGCGATGATCGCCATCTGCTGCAGATCATCGATCGCATTGTCTCGCGCGTAGGACGCCGTATCGACGAGTCTTCGCCGATGGTGGACGCGCGCTTGCCCGACGGTTCGCGCGTGAACGCGATCATTCCCCCGCTGGCGCTGGATGGGCCTTCAATGTCGATTCGCCGTCAAGGCGGGGGCCCCGTGGATGCGGGCCGGCTGGTGCAACTGAAAAGCATTTCGAAGGAAATGATGATGCTGATCGAGGCAGCGGCGCGGGCGCGGCTCACGATCCTCATCTCCGGGGGCACCGGCGCCGGCAAGACGACGCTGCTGAATATCCTGTCGCGCAATATCCCCCAGGGCGAGCGCATTATTACCATCGAGGACGCGGCCGAACTGCAGCTGGTGCACGACAACCTCGTGCGCCTCGAGACGCGGCCGCCGAACGTGGAAGGGCAGGGAGCCATACGCCAGCGCCAGCTGCTGATCAACTGCCTGCGTATGCGGCCCGACCGCATCATCCTGGGTGAGGTCCGCGGCGAAGAGGCGTTCGACATGCTGCAGGCCATGAACACCGGCCACGAAGGATCAATGGCGACGATTCACGCCAATACGCCGAGAGATGCCCTGATCCGCTTGGAGTCCATGGTGGCCATGGGCGGCCTCACGCTGACGGAACGCACCGTACGGCAGCAGATTGCCTCCGCGCTCGACATCGTGGTACAGGTCACGCGCATGAGCGATGGAAGCCGCAAGATTGTGAGCATTAGCGAGATCACCGGCATGGAAGAGAACATCATCAGCATGCAGGACATCTTCACGTTTGAGCGCAAGGGAATCGCCACGGACGGACGCGTGCTGGGCACGTTCAAACCAACCCGAATCCGCCCTCGCTTCCTGGAGAAGATCCGCCTGGCGGGAATCGACCTGCCCGCCAATCTGTTTGAAACTTCGCTGGACGTCGAATAACAAGGAAAGGAGTGAATCGATGGCAGTCGTAGCAATCCTGGTGTTTATTGCGGTGTTCGCGTTGATCACTCCGGTGGTTCTGATCGCCAGCGGAGGGGCCAAGAAAAGCGAGAAGCAGCAGGCGGCGGCGGCGCTGGATACGGCGATCGGTGGCGTGGCGCGCGAATTGGGGAATGCAGTCGTCAACTTCCGTAAGAGCGAGACCGCGAGCGCGATTCCATGGCTGAACAAGAGGCTCGAATCACTCGACATCATTCCCCGGTTGCGTAAGATGCTGGCGCAGGCGGAGGTGAAGTGGACGCCCACGGCGCTGATTCTCATGACAGTGACGTGCTTCGCAATCCCGGGATACCTCGTCGACCTCCGCACCGGTTCTGTGCTGCTGGGATTGCTGGTAGGCGGTGCTGTGAGCCTGGTGCCTTCGGCATATGTGTGGTTCCTTCGAAGCAAGCGATTCAGCAAGTTTGAACAGGGGCTGCCCGAGGCGCTGGATCTGATGGTCAGCGCGTTACGGGTGGGGCACAGTTTCAACTCGGCGATGGGTCTGGTCACGCGGGAGTGCGCGGAGCCGGTGGGGCCGGAGTTCCGGATAGCTTTCGACGAGCAGAACTTCGGGTTGGAATTGCGCACCGCGTTGGAAAACCTGATCGACCGGGTGCCGATTCAGGATCTGCGCATGGTGGTCACGGCCATTCTGATCCAGCGCGAGAGCGGCGGCAACCTCGCCGAGGTGCTGGAGAAGACGGCAAACGTCATCCGTCAGCGCTTCCGGTTGAAAAAACAGGTGATGGTGCACACGGCCCAGGGCCGCCTGACCGGTTGGATTCTCACAATTCTGCCAATTGCGCTGGGCATCGGTCTATACATCGTGAATCCCGAGACCATGAGCTTGCTCTGGACGCGGGCCATCGGCATCAAGCTCATGTGGGGCGCCGGAGCCATGATGGTGATCGGCACTCTGATCATTCAGAAGATCGTCAGGATGGAGGTGTAAGAGATCATGGCGATCGCGATTCTGGCATTCTTCGGCGTCTTCCTGCTGATTGCGAGCGCAGGCCTGCTCCTGTTCTACCGCGAGACGATGGTCAAGCGCATTCAGTCGGTAATCAGCGGGAACAAGCCCCAGCCGAAGGAGACAATCACCGGCAAGCTGCAATCGGCGAGCTCCTCAATTGGCGTGGTGGTGGAATCCCTGGAGAAGGTGATTCCGAAGTCGCAATCGGAGATCTCGGTCGTTCAGCAGCGGTTGATCCGGGCAGGTTTCCGCGAAGATGGGGCG
Organism: Acidobacteria bacterium AB60; assembly: GCA_008682415.1. GTDB lineage: Bacteria > Acidobacteriota > Terriglobia > Terriglobales > Acidobacteriaceae > Telmatobacter. The sequence goes on from VANK01000007.1 coordinate 212,244, forward strand.
GTGAAGTACTTCTACGGAAGCAAGGTCGTAGTCATCATCGCGCTCTGCCTGGTGGTGACGCTCACCGGACTGGCCGCGAAGAGCCCGCTCATCTTCTACATCGCGGCGGTGGGCCTGGGGTATCTGGCGCCGGATTTCTGGCTGGGAAGGCGGATCAGTTCGCGGCAGTCGCGCATCCGGCTGACCCTGCCGGACCTGCTGGATCTGCTGGTCATCTGCGTGGAAGCGGGTTTGGGAATCGACCAGGCAACCGCCCGGGCCGCCAAGGAACTGGCGCCAACGCACCCGGTGATCGCCGATGAGCTGGACATTGTAGTTCTGGAACAACGCGCCGGTCGGCCTCGCGCCGATGCGTGGCGGCACATGGCGGAGCGCACGGATGTCGAGGTTGTGCGCAATCTGGTTTCGATGCTGGTACAGTCCGAGCAGTTCGGCACCAGCATCGCCAAGACTCTGCGGACTCACTCCGAGACGTTAAGGACGCAGCGTATTCAGACCGTGGAAGAGATGGCGGCGAAGACGACCGTCAAGCTGATCTTCCCGTTGGTGCTGTTCATCTTCCCGTGTCTGTTTCTGGTGACTTTGGGCCCGGCAGTCATTTTGATGTCGGATGAATTCAAGAATTTCCTCCACTGAGAGTGAAGAAAGGAGCTTATTTATGGACAACGCCTCTATTATCCGGATCGTCGCTGGGGTGCTCTTCGTCCTGGTCCTGGGCCTTTTGGTTCAGCGCCGCCGCTCTCGCGTGAAGTAAGCGCGGGTGGAGGAGATTTCGGTAGGTGCGTCCTGCCGGAGTGTTTAAACCTAACTTAACGAGAGGAAAGGGATTCTATCAATGGACTCGAATGTTATTCGCATCGTCGCCGGCGTGCTCTTTGTTCTGGTACTGGGCCTCCTGGTTCAGCGCCGCCGCTCGCGCGTGAAGTAAACGCGCCTGCGGACGTCCTGGCCAGGTGGCTCCTGCCTGGCTCCCCACATCTGCGTCGGGGGATGACGAAGCGGGCGCCGGCCTTCCGCGCCCCCTCGTCATCCCGCCACGGTAACTCCGAAGGAACGGGCGGTTGCTCTTTCCTTGGGATGGGCTATGATTGCGGAATCACAATGTTATCTCAAAGGTAAATTCTTAGCAGGGTCCGGCGTTCTTCCCGTTCTGCATGGCGTTTGCTTCGTTTGCTGGTTTTGAACGGCTGGTTTCCGGGGTGTGGGAGAGTCTTATGGAAAAACAACGGTATTGTGTCTACAACCAGACGAGTGAATGCTTTCTGAGCCTCGGCGTCACACTTGGGACGAATACGCTTCTCCGTCTTAAGGGCGTGTTGACGAAGGGGCTGGGGCGCGGCGACGAAGGATGCTGGATCACGCGGCCTGCCGGTCTGAACACCATGAGCGTTCTCTCCCTGCGCGACCTGGTGTATCTGGATGAGGATCACCGGGTTATTGATGTTATCGAGTCGTTCCGTCGGCTGTGCGTTGCACCGGAGCGCAAGGGTGCGGTCAGCCTGCTGGCGTTGCCGCCGCGGGCCATCTACTCCTCGCAGACCCAGCCTGGCAACCAACTGGTAATCTGCCGCGCAGAAGAGATGGAGTTCCGGCTGCGCAGCACGCTGCAATCGGCGCTGGATGAATGCATGCCGACTGCGACAGACGGAAAGATGGCGGTGCCGTCCAAAAACTGGCTGCCCCCGGGATCCTCCAATAATCGTCGTGGAGCCATGCGCAAACGCTGGCCGCGACTGGTCGCCTACGACTCCAAGGGCAGTGCCATCGCGGTGCACGGCGTGCGCGATATCAGCGCGACCGGAATCTATGTGATGACCGAAGAGCGCTGGCCGGTGGGCGCGCAGGTCAAAATGAGTTTGCAGCGCACCGACAGTATCGACGAAAACGCTATGAACCCGATCACCGTGCAGCTGCGCGTGAGCCGCTGGGGCGATGACGGCGTGGGCCTGGAGTTCATTCAGCAGGATGCGGAAGAGACCGCCCTGATGGCAATGCAGGTGCACTAACGGAATGCGGGGCTCCGCTCGAAGCCCCGCGTTGCTGCCGACGTCGGAAGCCGCACACGAATCCGCTAATCTATTCAAATCCTTTGCAGTTTATTGCCAGCCACCATCCGTCGGTCGGGCGGTTAGCAACGTCAGAGACGCACACGCCCATCAAGAATGCTCTTGTCGAACCAGACGCACCTGCTACGTAATAGCCGACAGACTCTGATTCAGTCCAGTTCGTCCGGGATGATGAGCAGGACTTCCACCGCCGTAGGCTTGCCCTGCTGGCGCGCGGGGCGAAACTGCCACTTCTCCAGAGCCTGAAGCACAAACGGCGCCTGCGCGAACTGCTGCGGGAAGGCCACCGCCAGCGACTCCAGCTGTCCGGCCTCGTTCAGGATGCCGTGCACCATCAGCGCATCGGCATTCAGGTCGCTGGAGATGAGATTGGGACGCAGGATATCGTAGGGCCACGGAGCCTCGAGCCTGGCCACGTTGCCGTTCGTCGTGGCGTCCGTGGACCGCAGCTGTGCGTACTGCAGGATCCAGTTCTTCGTGAGTCCCACATGCAGATAAGCCGTGTACGCGATTCGGTCGCTCCAGATCTGCGTGGTCTGAGGATACTCTTCTGCGAGCGAGGTGCCCACGACAATGACGCCGAACTTGCCGTCGTGCGGCAACTGAATGTGCTGGGCGGAGCGGACCGCACCAGTGTCTGCACCCGCTGGAGCGTTCCCCACTTCCGCCCCGCCGGCTTTTGAGCTATCGTCCGGAGCGGATCCGAAGCCGTTGCCGCCCAGCACCTCGCTTTCCGCCGCAAGGTGCACCTGGTTCACCGGAGGAAGCACGACCGATCCGTCAACCATGTGCAGGTCCGAGATGGACAGCAGCGCCGTGGGCGTGGGCTGATCGGGGCCGCTCGAGGAGGTTGCGGGGGCCATGCGCACGATCGAGTCGGTGTGCGCGATAAGCGGGCTGGTAGTGCCGGCCGCCGGCGTGGGCACCTTGGGGTCGACCGGTGCAGCTGTGAGGGAACGCTCGGCGGGACGAAGCTCCTCGTTTGGCGCGTCCAGGGAGGCCTTGCCTTCGAGGCTCGCCGGCCTGTCGGGCAGAGGAGCGACGATGTGCTTCGTCGCCAGCTCCGGCGTCCAGATCACGAGCGCGGGAACTGGCACCCTGGCCAGGGTGGCGCGCGTATGGAAGGCGGGCTGAAGAAGCGTCTGATCGGCTTCGAGCGCGTTGGGCGCCTCGGGGAACCCGGAATCGGGAGGATCCAGCTCCGCGTCTTTTGTGCCGTTCTTTGCCGTATTCGCATGCGGGTAGAAGCGATCATTGGGATTGGCGCGGCTCAACGCGGATGTGTGCAGGTCCAGATGACGGACCGAATAGCGCTCCGTAATCAGCGGCTCGCGGATCCGAGGTGCGTGGAGCAAGGCGAACCAGAACAGAAAGGCGCCCAGGCAATGGCACACGCCGGAAAGGAAGACGGAAGACACTCCGCGGCGGGTTTGCCGGTGCTCTTCGAACAAGGAGACCAATTGACCGCTGTGATTCAACGAACGCCTCTAAGTATTTTTAGGTTGCGCCAGTTTCTCATCTTCTATATGCAATTTGAATACCACCAAGGCGGTGGAGAATACCCGATTTTCCCGGGAGAGTTGTCAACGGCGCTACACAGCAGTGCGCAGTGGTAAACGGTAGTTCACACGAGAGCTGTTTGGGAGTCTGCAAAGCCCGCGTTCTGTTGGAAATTGGGCTGACCTGGGTTTGGCCCTTGGATTGCCCTTAACCCCGCAGATATCTACGTAAAGTTCGGAACTATATGCGATGAATCGAAAACTATTAACTGTACTCTTTTGCGCATTTCTTGTGGCTGCCGGTTGCTCGTTCCTGGTGTATCGAATCGTGGGGAAGAGCGTTGCCGTGGCCCACAAATCAGCCACGACCCGCGTAGTTGGGGCGGCTGCTGATTTGAAGCTTGGAACCATCCTCACCGCGGCCAACCTCGCGACCGTCGATATCGCCGGCCCGTTGCCGAAGGGCGCCATCCTCAAGCCGGAAGATGTAGTCGGGCGAGGCGTAGTGGCGGACCTGTATCAGGGCGAGCCGATCCTCGAGAGCCGCCTCGCGCCGAAAGGTTCTGGCGGCGGACTGGCGGCAACCATCAAGCAGGGGATGCGCGCCTGTGCCGTGAAAGTGGACGAGGTGGTGGGCGTTGCCGGATTTGTGACGCCCGGGATGCGCGTAGACGTGCTGATCTCCGGCGATCCCCCAGGCCCCCCCGATCCCAAGGAGGGGACCAAGGTTAAGACGCTCCTGCAGAACGTTGAAGTACTCTCCGCAGGCACGGACATTGAAAAGGATGCCGAAGGCAAGCCAAAGCAAGTGCACGTGGTGAACCTGCTCGTGAGCCCGGAAGACGCCGAAGTCCTCAGCTTGGCCGTCAACCACACCCAGATTCAGCTTGTCCTTCGCAATCCGCTGGACACCAACGTCTCCTCTGTGCCGGGAAGCGCGATGGCCAATCTCTTTGCAGGCCCGGAAGCTCCGGTCAAGGGGAACGGCAAACTTGGCAGGCTGCCGCGTAAGGCGGCGGTCAACACGATTTCCGTCGAGGTCCTGCACGGAACGCAGCGCTTCATTCAGAAGTTCGTGCTTCCCGAGGCAAGCGAATGAAGAAGACCGCGTCCCTTCTCATCGTAATCTCCTCCTTTTGTTTGAACCCGATCTTGCAGAGCCAGGCCCTGTTGCGCTCTGCGCATGCCACACAGGCGGGCCAGCAACAAGATGTGAGCAACGACCTTTCCGTCGTTGCCGGCCGTTCCGTACTGCTCGACTGCGCTCAGCCCGTGCAGCGTGTGGCAGTCGGCACCGCAGGAGTGGCGGAAGCCACGGTAGTCAGTCCAACGGAGATCCTGGTCAATGGCAAAGCCGCCGGCGAGACCTCGCTAATCTTGTGGGAAAAGGGTGGCTCGCGCGAGTTTTTCAATGTGACCGTGAGGGCGAGCCAATCGTCTGCAGCCGACGGGCTTGATTCTGTCCGGCGCGAGTTGAAGAGGGAATTCCCTGATCAGGCCATCAGGGTAGCGGGAGAGAATGGTTCATTGTTTTTGAGCGGCACGGTAAAAGATCTGAACAGCGCAGACCGCGCGGTGAAGATTGCCTCCATTGCGGGCAAGGTCGTCAACCTGCTCAACGTGGAGGTGCCCGAAGCGCAGCCCCAGATTCTCCTCAAGGTTGTCTTTGCAAGCGTAGACCGCACGAAGACCAAGGAACTTGGATTGAACCCGTTCTCTACCGGCTTCGGAAATGTCGACGGATCTCTCTCCACTGGTCAGTTTCCGGCACCGCTGAACTCGCCGGTCGGTCTGTTGAACTTTCCCAACGACCTCAACATCTTTGGCTTCCTGCCAGGCATGAACCTGGGCGCTACCCTCAAGGCACTCGAGAGCAAGGGCCTGGTAGAAGTTCTGGCCGAGCCCAATGTGCTGGCCGAGAACGGAAAAGTTGGCAGCTTCCTCGCCGGTGGAGAGTATCCGTATCCCATCGTCCAGGCATCGACGACAGGCACTGCCATCACCATCATGTTCAAGGAGTATGGCGTTCGGCTGAACTTTATTCCTACCATCACTCCGCGCGGTTCCATTCATTTGCAGGTGGCCCCCGAAGTAAGCTCTCTGGACTTCACGAACGCCGTAACCATCGATGGCTATCAGATTCCAGCCATCTCAATTCGCAAGGTGAAATCAGAAGTGGAACTGAGCGAGGGGCAGAGTTTCGCAATCGGCGGCCTGCTCGACAACCGCGAGACGCAGACCTTCCAAAAGCTTCCGTTTATCAGCAGCGTGCCGATCCTCGGAAAATTGTTCCAGAGCATCTCCCGCACCAGGACAAACACCGAACTGATCGTGATCGTCACTCCCGAGATTGTGCAGCCCATACCTGCGGGAACGGCACCTCCGGCATTGCACTATCCCGAGCCATTCCTGGAGTCAAATTCCAACATTCCGATGCACACGCCGGATCAGAACCGGGTACCGGCGAAGCCTGCGCCCGCCACCATGCCGGTGGAGAAGCTCGTGGAGAGCATGAAACCGGAGAAGCCGCTCGTCACGGATGAAGCGACCGGCTACACTGGGTCCTCGAGTATGAGCGCTGCGCCCTCGAGCTCAGCTCCGCAATAGGTCGCTTCTATGACGTCCAAGCCATCAAGCATAGTGCGCACGCTTTGCAAGTTTCTCCGCGGGCGAGCGCACGTGCCTGCGCACGTGCGCATCATCAATCTGACGCAACAGACCGAGATCGCTGATCGCGCCGAGGTAGCTGATCGCGGAGAACGGCGTCGCAAGGGGCTGCTCGGCCGGGCCGGCCTGGCCAGCGGCGAGGGCCTGTGGATTGTTCCCTGCGAGGCGGTGCACACGTTCGGAATGCAATTCGCCATCGACCTGGTCTATCTCGATCGCAACAAGCGCGTGCTCAAGACTCGTAGTGGATTGAAGCCCGGTCGACTTTCGGCATGCCTTTCCGCGCATTCTGTTCTGGAACTGTCTTCTGGCGCGGTGCGGAGTACGGGAACGAAGCGAGGGGACGTGCTCGAGATCGCCCAGGCGCCGGTCTCAGAGTGAGATCTGTATCGGAGCGGCACCGTTCACACCAGCGAATTCCGAAATCTTCCTGCTTTCAGATGACCACTCCGCATAGAGATGGGCCGCTGCTGCCAATGCGGTAAAAACCGCAACTCCGCGTACAAGGAGCGGATGCGCGACGAGCACCACGGCCGCAAACCGCACGCTGAGTGACCATGCGAGAACAACAGTCAGAAATGCGGCCGAGCGCGCAACCCTGAGTCTTCCCACGCTGGCTGCGAAGCAGCCAAAGGCCAGACCGGCGACGAGGTCGATGGCATAGTGTTCCCCGGTTGCAAGAGTCGCCAGAATCGTGGCTACAAAAAACATGATAGCGAGCGACTTCGTGACGCGTCCGCGCGCGAATACGACAAAGATGAACGCCGTTGCCGTATGCAGTGAGGGAAATGCATTGGGCATTCCGCTAAGCCGAATCGCCTCCAGAGGCACTCCGGGTTGCTGCAGCCATGCCTCGTGAAAGGCGTAGATGGGCCCACAAGCCGGCAAGGTCGCATAGAACAGTGGGCCGGCGATCATCTCCGCCACGTAGGCGATCACTATTGCTTCTGAGAGGCCGCGCCTGCGCGCCAACAGAAACCACGCGATCATCATGGGAATCATGAGCTGGTAGATCACAAGCAGCGCAGGTGTTACCGGCTGGAGTGCGCGCGCGATCGCGGATGTAGGGACCCCAAGAGATTGGTCCAGGTGGATCAGTATGTAGTCGTACTTCCAGGGTAGCCATCCGTTCTCGCGCCCCATGGCGAAAGATAGGATCCATCCGTAGAAAAGATTGACCACCAGCGCCAGCACCAGAAAAGCGCGCGTGCGATCTCTCTCGTCGCGCAACATCCACACGATCGCTAGGAAGAGCGCGAGGAGCCCGATGACAGCCGGGTTGAGGAGCACATGCAACATAGATCGACAGCGATCGGCCTGGAATATATAACGCAGGCTAAATCAGTTGACAACAGGAGAGAAGGTTCAGAGAAGAGCCATGCGTTACGGGCGTACTGTGGTGACCAATGTGATGTGTACGCGCCTCCACGCATCGAAGCTCTCTGTATACGCTCGTTCACATCCACGACGGTAATGAATCGGGCTAACTCCTTGATTTGCGGCGCTGCGGGCGATGTGCGCAATTGGCACGGCAGTTGCTGTTGTAATGGTGCCTGGCGATGCTGGGTAAATTCAAAAAAGACAGTTACGGGGAGAGACTATAAATGAAGGACACTATGCTGAAGTACTACATCAAGATGCAGAACCTGCTCTCTGGCGATGAAGGACAGGATCTGGTGGAATATGCCCTGGTTGTTGCTCTGATTGCGCTCGCGGCTACTGCCGGAATGAAGACCCTGGCCTCCGATCTCAGCACCGCCTTTTCGTCCATCGGCACCACCATCAACGGCGACGTGTAGTCCGCTCCCGGAAATTAGTCCCGGGAGTTGTCGTCCCCGTTGTTTCGCGGGGGACAGTTATCGCGCAGATTCCGTCCGCCATAGCTGCCCCCGCAGACGATTCGATAACCGCCAACCGAGGTCCGGAGGCGCACTCATGACATTTGATCGTTCGAGCTTCCGCACCCTTTTGCAGCAGCTGCTGGTCCGGCAGGAAGGGCAGGATCTGGTAGAGTACGCGCTCGTGGTCGCGTTAATCGCGCTGGGGGCAACCGCCGGCATGAATACGGTCGCTAGCGATATTAGCAACGCGTTCAGCAGTATCGGCACCAGCTTCTCAGGGAATATCTAAACGCAGCGCGGAAGAGTCGCGCTGCGACGAGTTTCTATGCGGGAGAGAGGGACAAGTCCAGGGGGTGGGCTCGTGCATCTCTCCCCAACTTGTCTTCGTTGTCTATCGAGAACTCTGGGGCGCCGGGCCAATCACGCCCCATTACGGTTTACTGCGCTACACATAACTTAGAGACTGATGACCCAACCTACAGCACACGACAGCAGCATGTCTCTCATGCTGATCGAGGCCGGATTAACTACTATCGCGCTGGCCTTGGCCGTGTGCTGGCCGCGGCTCGCGTCCTCGCAGTTCCGGCGAATGGAACGGGCCTTTCTCAACCTCGCAAGGCGGAAGAACCTGGCCGTTGCAAGCGTCGGGGCAACTATGCTGTTGCTGCGGCTCGCGTTGCTCCCGCTGTTTCCCGCACCGCTCCCCAGCTCGACGGACGATTTCAGCTTTCTGCTGGCGGCCGATACCTTTGCGCACGGCAGGCTTGCCAATCCTACCCCGGTAATGTGGACGCATCTTGAAAGCCTGCAGATCACCATGCAGCCCACCTACATGTCGATGTACTTTCCGGGGCCGGGACTGGTCATGGCGGCAGGGAAGGCGTTGTTTGGCCACCCCTGGGCGGGCATCCTCTTGACCGGCGCCTTCATGTGCGCATCGTTGTGCTGGATGCTGCAGGCCTGGCTGCCGCCGGGGTGGGCGCTGGTGGGCGGATTCCTCGCAATACTCCGCCTCGGTCTCTTCAGTTATTGGCTCAATACCTACACCGGAGGCGCTACCCTCTCCGTAACCGGGGCGGCCGTGGTTCTGGGCGCCATGCCCCGGCTCTTCAAGACAGGACAGTTTCGCTACGGAATGCTGATGGCTGTGGGTATGGCGCTGCTGGCCACATCCAGGCCCTACGAAGGCGTCCTCGTGTGCGTGCCTGTGTGTATCGCGATCTGCCACTGGATCATCAGGGGCGAAAATAGGCCATCGCTGGGGGTGCTGATGCGTCGGGCCATTCCGCCCGTCGCTCTTCTGGTTGCCGTCATGGCGTGGATGGGGTACTACGATACGCGCGCCTTCGGCAAACCGACCACCCTGCCCTACACAGTAGCCCGTGCGACATATGCGGTCGTGCCGTACTACATCTGGCAGCCCCTCCGGCCGACTCCGACATACCGCCACGACGAGATTCGACGTTTCTACACTGAGACGGAGGCCGAGGGCTTCCATGAGATGCGGACGACAGCCGGCTTCGCCCGAAGAATGCTCGTAAAGTTCAACACCGCAGTGCTGTTCTTCTGCGGTTTCGCGCTTTTGCCGCCGGCTTTCCTCATCGGACGGGTGCTGGCGGACCGGCGAGTGCGCTTCTTTGTTTATTGCGCACCGTTCTGGATTGCGGGCATGACCATTGGGGTCTTTCTCATTCCGCACTACCTCGCGCCGTTTACTCCCGCACTATACGTCATGGGACTGCAGGCCATGCGGCATCTCCGGCAATGGAAGCCCGCCGGCATGACCTTTGTGCGTCTCACAGTCGGGGTGTGCCTGGCCATGGCGGGCTTGCGGCTCTACGCCGAGCCCTTCCACCTTACTCCTCCTCAATGGCCTCTGGGGCCGTGGCTCTGCACCTGGGTGGGACCAAGCCATTACGGTCAGGAGCGGGCCCGCATTGCCGACGCGTTGGAACATATGCCGGGGCAGCACCTGGTCCTCGTCCGCTATAGCGCCACCCATGAGCCGGGCGACGAGTGGGTGTACAACCTGTCAGATATCGACGGAGCCAAAACCATCTGGGCGCGGGACATGGACCCGGTCCAGAACAAAGAACTGCTTCGCTACTACAAGGATCGCGACGTTTGGTTGGTGCAGCCTGACGCAAGTCAAGGCAAACTGCTCCCCTATCCGGCATCAGAACAGACCGACGGCCGCCTTCGCGCGATGGCCTCCGGCGGCCGCTGACAGCGCCTCTCTTAAAGATATTTCGCGAATGCCTCGAGCTGGCGCACCGTATATTCGCGCCGCTCCACCGGGGATGACAGAACCGTCGAGGTCGAAGTCGCACCCAGCGCTGAGAGTCGATCGATCAGTGCTTCCATATGGCGAATGGAGACGACATTCGCTTCAATCACGAAGGATTCGTCGCCCGTAATGCGATGACAGCGGCTGATCTCCTGAAGGTCCTTGATCACGGAGACAGTGCGGCTGATCTGCAGGTCTCCGCCGGGAATCGTCAGGCGCATTAGGATCTTGATCGGAGCTCCGAGCCGCGCCACGTTCACCTGCGCGTGATATCCGGTAATGATGCCGGCCTCTTCCAGGCGATGCACGCGTTCCGCGACGGCCGGCGTGGAAAGTCCCACCTTTCTGCCGAGCTCGGCGAAGGTGAGCCGCGCATTGCGCTGCAGGCTCTCCACGATCTTCCAGGCGATGGCATCGAGTTCGAGACTATTGGGTGTTTTCTTGTGCGCCATAGGTGAACAGGATTAGGTTCTAACGCCATTATGCCGAATTTCGTTAAGTCCAGCCGGACATTTTTGTTCCGATGGCCATGTTCGACTGTCTTCAAGCGGGCCTACTCTTTTAAGCAGCCGAAAGCTCCCCGTTCCCCTTCGGCATCTGAGGTCGTTATGAGCGCTTCCCCTGTTTCGGCCCCCATTCCCTCCCACTCCCGGGCCTCCTCCCTTACCACCGAACGTGATTTTCTGCCGCTGCGAGGCACCGATTACGTGGAGTTCTACGTCGGCAACGCGCGCCAGGCGGCCTACTATTACCGCCTCGCATTCGGCATGTCGTTGGTCGCGTACGCGGGCCCTGAGACCGGGCAGCGCGACCGCGCCTCCTACGTATTGCAGCAGGGCAAAGTGCGTTTTGTCATGACCACCCCGCTGCGGTCGAGCGATCCCATCGCCGACCACATTCATCGCCATGGCGACGCGGTGCGGGTGATCGCGCTCTGGGTGGACGATGCGCGCCGCGCCTGGCAGGAGACAACACGTCGTGGTGCGGTCAGCGTGGCCGAGCCCTACGTCAAATCCGACGAAAATGGACAGGTGGTGCTGGCCAGCATTCGCACTTATGGGGAGACGATCCACACCTTTGTTGAGCGGGACAACTACCACGGCGCGTTCATGCCTGGATTCCAACCAGTAGAAGAAGACCGGCTGGCGCGACCCGTCGGGCTGTTGCACATCGATCACATGGTCGGGAACGTGGGCTGGCACGAAATGGACGAATGGGTCGACTTCTACGCCCGTGTGATGGGCTTCTCCCTCTACCAGCACTTCGATGACAAGGACATCTCCACCGAGTATTCGGCTCTCATGTCGAAGGTGATGGCAAACGGCAACGGCTACGTGAAGTTTCCCATCAACGAGCCGGCGGAGGGCAAGAAGCGCTCCCAGGTGGAAGAGTACCTGGACTACTACCCGGGTCCGGGGGTGCAGCACATCGCTTTGGCCACCGACGACATTCTCCACACGGTCACCCGGCTAACGGAGCAGGGAATCGAGTTCCTGCACGTGCCCCACGCCTACTACACCGAGCTGCAGAGCCGGGTCGGCAAGATCGATGAACCGGTAGAGGAGTTGGAGAAACTGGGCATCCTGGCCGATCGGGACGATGAAGGCTACATGCTGCAGATTTTCACCAAGCCCGTGGAAGACCGGCCCACGTTGTTTTACGAGATCATCCAGCGCAAGGGCAGCCGCAGCTTCGGCAAGGGCAACTTCAAAGCCCTGTTCGAAGCCATCGAACGCGAGCAGCAGCTGCGCGGCAATCTTTAGTGTCTCTCTGATTCCGTTTTTTCTGCTCTCTGTTACGAAGTTCGAAGCCGAGCTGTTGTCGAGACATACACATGATCACTGCATCCCTGCACGCGGCCGCGCCCTACATCATCGAGCAGGACTACGCGGCTTATACCCAAGAGCAGCACAATGTCTGGTCCGAGCTGGTGGACCGCGTAATGCCCGAGCTGGAGAAGCACGCGGCCCGAGAGTATCTCGAGGGATTCGAAATCATCGGGCTGCGGCGCGATCGCCTGCCGAATTTAGCGGCAATCTCGGCGCGTCTGGGCCCCAGGACCGGCTGGAGCTCGACCCCGGTGAGCGGGTTTCTGCCCGCGCCGGCGTTCTTTGAGATGCTGGCCAACCGCCTGTTTCCCACCACGACCTGGCTGCGCAGCCGCGAGTCATTGGAGTACACGCCCGAGCCCGACATCTTCCACGACGTCTTCGGCCATGTCCCGATGCACTCGCACAAGGTGTTCGCTGACTTCTTGCAGCGCTACGGAAGCGTGTGCGCCGCCACGGCCGATCCCAATGTTTTGGAAAAGCTGGGGCGCCTCTTCTGGTATACCGTTGAGTTCGGGCTGATCCGTCAGCAAGGTGAGATCAAGGTGTACGGGAGCGGCGTGATCAGCTCGCACGGCGAGTGTGCCAACGTGATCAACGGCGGGTGTGCCGTGCACGACTTCTCGCTCGACGAGGTGATCAAAACCCCGGTCAAGGTCGACGAGATGCAAAAGGTTCTCTTCGCAGTTCAGAGTTTCGATCAAATCTACGAGGCGATGCATGAAGCAGAGCAGAGAGCAATCGACGGCCGTTTGTGATGTCGACAGCAGCATCTCCGGCTCCCTGACCTACCAGTCGGGGTTCGGCAACGAGTTTGCCACCGAGGCGGTTCCGGGTGCCTTGCCCCAGGGCCAAAATGCCCCCCAAAAGCACCCTCTCGGCCTGTACACCGAACAGTTCAGCGGGACCCCCTTCACCGCGCCGCGGAGCCTCAATCGCCGAACCTGGACCTACCGCATCCGTCCCTCGGTCACGCACCGCCCCTACGAGGAGATCCCCGCGAAGCTGATCCGCAGTGGGCCGTTCCAGGAGGTCCCTACCTCGCCCAACCAGCTGCGCTGGGATCCGCTGCCGATTCCCGCGGAGACCACGGATTTCGTGGATGGCATCGTCACCCTGGGAGGCAATGGAGATCCCGCCTTCCAGACCGGGGTCGCCATCCACATCTACGCCTGCAACACCTCCATGCAGGACCGCTTTTTTTACACCGCAGACGGCGAACTGCTGATCGTTCCCCAACTCGGGGCCCTGCGTTTCCACACGGAACTCGGTGTTCTGGAGGTCAAGCCGGGTGAGATATGCGTGATTCCACGCGGAGTGAAGTTTCGCGTGGTTCTCGACGAGTCGCAGGCCCGTGGCTACATCTGCGAGAACTACGGTCTCACCTTCCGGCTTCCCGATCTCGGGCCGATCGGCGCCAACGGCCTGGCGAATCCCCGGGATTTCAAGACCCCCACAGCTGCCTACGAAGATCGGGACGGCGAGTTCCGTATCACCGCAAAGTTCCTCGGACGCCTGTGGTCGGCGTTCATCGACCATTCCCCGCTCGACGTGGTGGGTTGGCACGGCAACTACGCGCCCTACAAGTACGATCTGGGGCTCTTCAACTGTATCAACACGGTCTCGTTCGATCATCCCGATCCGTCCATCTACACGGTGCTCACCGCGCCATCGCCCGTGCACGGGACCGCCAACTGCGATTTCGCCATCTTCCCCCCGAGATGGATGGTCGCCGAGCACACCTTCCGCCCGCCCTGGTTTCATCGCAACCTGATGAATGAGTTCATGGGCTTGGTGTTCGGGGCCTACGACGCCAAGGCGGAGGGCTTTGTTCCCGGAGGCGCAAGCCTGCACAACTGCATGGCAGGGCACGGGCCCGATGCCGAGACCTTTGAGCGCGCCACCGCAGCCGAGCTCAAGCCTCAATACCTCGCAGATACCCTGGCCTTCATGTTTGAGACGCAACTGGTGGTCCGGCCCACGGAGTTCGCCATGAACACCCGCATCCTGCAGCACGAGTACTTCGAGTGCTGGCAGGGGCTCAAGAAACGCTTCGATCCCGGCGCAGTATAGTGAACGAATGAGCCCGATGGAAGCGCTGCTGTCCGGCCTCATTGACTACGCCGGACTTTATCCCCCAGCTGACCTTGACATGCGCACCGCTGTGCGCAATTACCTCGACTATCGCTCCAGCAGCCGCTCTTTTGCGCTGGGGCGGTTCATCCTTGACGCGGCCCGCCTGCCGGAGTTCAATCAGACCGCCGGCGAGTCAATCGCCGAGATCCCGTTGAGCGTCATCATAGGCTCCGGTACCTCCACAAAGAGCATTGAAGACGCCATCAGCCGCGGCCTCCGCATCGAGTCGATCGAGATGCAGTGCCGGGAACCCCAGGTCATCAGCCGCTATCACGAGCGTCTCCCCCAGCAGCTCGACCGCTACTTTGAGGTACCCATGCAGTCGCTCTTCTCCGGAGCGATCGACGCCCTGGTATCGACTGGCTCACGCGCCAAGCTCCGCATGGGAGGAGTTGCGCCGGATGCGTTTCCATCGCCCTCGCATGTCATGGATTGGCTGCGTGTCCTCGCGGACCGTCGCATCCCCTTCAAAGCCACCGCTGGGCTCCATCACCCCATTCGGGGCAAGCACCGCCTCACCGCCGCCGCCGACGCCCTGTCCGCCACCATGCACGGGTTTCTCAACCTCTTCTGCTCCGCCGCGCTGGTCTTCAACGGCCAGCCATCGTTAGGCGCCTCGGTGCTCGAGGAGGATTATCCCGCTACCTTCCACCTCCAGCCAGATCGGCTCGGTTGGCTCACAGAGGAATGGACGCCTCAACAAATCAGCACCGTGCGGCGCAGGTTCTTCACCAGCTTCGGCTCGTGTTCCTTTGAAGAGCCGCTCCAGGACCTCGAGGCCATGGGATGGCTTTGAAGAGTTGGGTTGAGTCCGCCAACCAGACCGGCACGGACTTCCCGCTGGCCAACCTCCCCTACGGTGTGTTCCGGCACGGGCACAGCGATCGTATCGGTGTCGCCATTGGCGACCAGATCTTCGACCTGCGCATGTGTGCGTCTGACGGCCTGCTTGCCGGCCTGGCGAGCAACATCGTGGACGCCTGCACCGCGAGTATTCTCAACCCTCTCATGTCCCTTGGACCGGATGCTTGGTCGGCCCTGCGGGCCAGGATCACGAGCTTGCTCTCCGCGGAGCGCGCCAGCACTGAGGAGCAGCGCCGCGCCCGTGCCATGCTGGTGCCGCAAGACGAGGCGGAGATGCGCATGCCCGCGCAGGTCGGCGACTACACCGACTTCTACGCCTCGCTCCATCACGCAACCCGCGTCGGCAAGCTGTTTCGGCCCGACAATCCGCTGCTGCCCAACTACAAATATGTTCCCATCGGCTACCACGGACGCGCCTCCTCCCTCGTCACGAGCGGGACCGAGATCCGTCGCCCTCGCGGACAGACGAAGCCGGCGCAGTCCAGCGAACCGACGTTCGGGATCTCGCGATCGCTGGATTACGAACTCGAGATAGGAATCTTTATCGGCGCGGGCAATGCCCTCGGTCAGCCCATCCCCATGGAACAGGCGGAACGCCATATCTTCGGCTTCTGTCTCGTAAACGACTGGTCGGCAAGAGATATCCAGTCATGGGAGTATCAGCCGCTTGGCCCCTTTCTCGCCAAGAGCTTCGCGACAACCCTCTCGCCATGGATCGTGCCGCTGGCAGCGCTCGATCCGTATCACGTTCCCGTTGCTGCCCGAGCCCCGGAAGATCCAAAGCCACTCCCGTACCTTGCTCCCGGCAGTGCCCCGGCCGCATTTGACCTTGACTTGGAGGTCTTCCTAGAATCGGCCCAGATGCGCGCATCGGGGAAGTCGCCCTTGCTAATGAGCCGAGGCAATCTGCGCGATCTCTATTGGTCGCCCGCCCAGCTCCTCACCCATCATGCCAGCAACGGCTGCAATCTGCGGCCCGGCGACCTCCTGGCAACTGGCACCATCTCCGGGCCGGGAGAAGGATCGGAAGGCTGCCTCCTCGAGATGCAGCATCGCGCCAATCCCGTGCGCCTGCCCACGGGCGAGACCCGCCGCTTTCTCGAAGATGGAGATCGGGTGACCTTCCGCGCCTTCGCGGAACGCGAGGGCTTGCCGCGTCTCGGATTCGGAGAATGCACAGGGACGGTGCTCCCCGCAGGCTGACCAGCCACTACTCCGACGGGTTCAGCGGAGCCGGAGCTGCCGGTTGCGCGACCTTCAGCTGATTGACGGCTGCCGTCACCTGGTCCCACTTCACCTCATGTTTCTTGGCCGGAGGCGGCGGAGTGGCATGTTCGTAAAAGTGCAGGATGTTATCTCGCAGATCCGGCGAGGTCTGGGCAAACTTCTTGTTCGCAAGTTGGACCACCAGCCTTCCGTACGTCTGGTCGGCCAGGGAGTACTCCGCCGGCCTGGTCACCTCACCGGTGTCCAGATCGCGATCCGGAAGATCCGGCGGATCGCCCTTGGCCCGCTCCAGGAACGACCGGCAATCCTCAAATGTCTTGTTGATGCTGGCGATATACAGATCCTCCGTCTGCTTGCTGGGCGAGTTGAAATCGAGCCCTTTGAACGGACCGATCTTCGGAACCAGCCGGAACAACGCGGCTAGAAACCGCGTACCGAAGCCGGGTCGCTGATACTTCTTGCCCCAGGCGTTTTCGTAATCCGCGCGGCGCAGGCGATACAGGAACTTTCTCTTCTGAAAGTTTGGTGTTTCGTTCACCATCTCCTTGCCGTGGATTTGCAGGGCCACCTTGGTCATCTTGGGAATCATCTGGCTGATGGCCCACCGGTACGATCCCACCGCCAGCTCTTCGTGAGTCAAAACATCCTTCAGCTCCATCCCGTAAATGACGGGGAAGACGCGCTCCAGCAAAGGTTCGGAAACTTCAAAACCAATAAAGTTGTGGTAGTCCTCGGGCGCATACCGGTGTTTTGCTACTTGCGAGACGTCGAACCCGAACTCCGTCTTCAAGTGCGCTGACTTGTCTTCGGCATAGGTTACCCGGCTGCCATAGCGGGCGCGCAGCTTGGGGTAGTGCAGAGCTACCGCCTGATTGACAGCCGGGTGCCCGTCGACGTCCGAGACGTAGTGAGCCAGCGCCCCCAGCGCGAACGCATATTCCTTCTCATCGCGGCTGTCCTTGATCATCTCGCGGACAAAGTCGCCGCTGCGCACGTAGTGCACTAGATCGCTGAACTCGGTGCTGCCGAAAGGATAGTAACCAAGGTCCTGGATCACCGACCCGCCGTAGGCGTAAGCATGAGCCGTCTTGATCTGTTCTTCGGTGAGATTGGGAAAGCGCTGCACGATGAGCGGACGCATATACGACGCCCACAACAGGTCGACCATTTGTTCATGCGTGAGTACGGAGTAGCCGAAGGAACTGGATGCGCAGAACAGAATAGCTACCGCGATTACGGCTGCACGCAAACCTCTCACCCGTCGATCTCCACGTTCAAGTGCGCCGTCGCCTGCCCGTCGCCCAGTCGACCCCGCGAAATTTAGATCCTGTTCATCAGAAGCAGTACGATCGTCAGCACAACGATGGCGCCCAGGCCGCCGCTCGGGTAGTAGCTCCAGTTGCGGTTATAGGGCCACGTGGGCACAAGTGCGATGGTGGCAAGAATCAATACCGGAATCAGGAACAGAACGACCATAACAGCACCTCGAAAGTAGCACCATTGACAGGCCGTCGCGCAGAGCTCAAGAACTGTCTGATTCTAAAGATGCCTTCCTGTTGCCGCCAAGTTGTTTTCTGCTCCTCCTCCGCCTGCACCCCCCCGAACCCAAATCCAGCTCCGCGGCCGCGTCTCCTGGTGGCCCAGGCTCCTGTTATGGAGGGTCTGCACCCCAATCACCCGCCGGTGCCGCCCGGTACATCGGCGGATGAATGAATCGAGAGCGCCCAGAGTGTGGCTTTCTGGACACAGACATAATTCCGGTACTAACGTCCAATAAATACAGAGAATTACCCGGATTGCGCTTGAAAGGCCCATCAATGCGTGACATCATGCATTGTTACGCATCGAAGAATAGAGAATGAATTTTCTGCAAACGGCAGTTGCTCCCTCCGAAAACTTCGAGAATGCGTCCTCCTTGCGGAAAATCGCCGTAGTGGAGAACCCCTCCTCCGGGCAAACCTCGCCCCGGCGCAAGGCGATCATTCGGGAGACACTGGCAGCCCTGCACCGGGCAAACATCGAGACCGAACACCTGATGATCGACGGCCCGGGGAGCGGCTCGGCGCTCGCCCGGCAGGCGATTGCGCGCGGCTGCGATGCCGTTCTCGTCTGCGGTGGCGACGGCACCGTGCACGAGGTCATGCAGGCATTGGTGGGAACGGACGTGGCCCTTGGCATTGTTCCCATGGGCACGGCCAACGCGCTCGCCTCCGATCTTGGCATCAGCAAGTCCCCGGAGAAAGCCGTCCGATCCCTGCTTCGCTCCACACCAACCCGCGTCCCCGTCGGCCGCATCACCTTCCGCGAGGACGACGGCTCCTCCCGCTCCCGCTACTTCACGGTGGCAGCCGGCATCGGCGCAGACGCCCTTCTCATGGCGCGTATGGATCCGGTGCTCAAGCGCCGGCTCGGCTACCTGCTCTACATCATTGAAGCCTTCCGCATCTGGATCGGCCACCATTTTCCGCTGTTCCACGCCACCTATACCAACGGCGATCGCAAGCCGCACACGGTCGAGGCCTCCCAGCTTCTCGCCGTGCGCGTCCGCTCCTTCGGAGGCGTCCTGGGGGAACTCGCGCCCGGCGCAACTCTCCACGGAGAGAAGCTCTGTCTGCTTGCCTTCAAGACCCGCAGTCGCTACCGCTATCTGCGCTTCCTGCTTGCCGTGGTAGCGCACCGGCACTCCTTCAGCAAGGAAATCGAGTTGATCGCCGCCGACAGCGTGGAATGTCTCCCGCGCACCGGCTCCCGCTCCCGTATCTACGTGGAAGCCGATGGCGAGCTCCTGGGGCATCTGCCCGCGCGTCTGGAGTTGGCCGCCGAGACCCTCACCATTCTGATTCCACCGAACGCCGAGCCCTAGTCCCGCTCGGTCATGCCTTCTTGTAGCTGGCGGCTGTTGCCTTGATGCCCTCCGCGTAAGGCGTTCCCCCGAATCCAAACTCGCGCGCAAACTTGCTTGAGTCGAACAGGTACGGCGAGTCGTTCTGATAGAGCATCTCGTACATCTCGCCCACCTGCGGATTGAACCACCCAAACACCTTGAGCATCAGGGGACTCAATACGCGAAACTTGGGCGCAACTCCCAGCTCCTTCGCCGCTGCCTCAATGAACTGCCGTCCGGTAGGTGGGTCCGCTACTGTCGGCAGATGCCACACCTGGTTCCACGCCGACGCCCGATCCGCCAGCAGAGCTACCCCACGCGCCGCGTCGGGCGTGTAGATCACCGAATGCGGCACATCCGCGTTCACCATACATGAGGCGGCCGATCCCTTCGCCAGGGGCCCGAACACCAGCACGTTCCCCACACTGTTGGGCGTATCCGGCCCGTAAAAATCAGGGGCGCGCGCGATCATGCCCTGCAGGCTCCCCGCCTTCACCTCATCCATCAGCATGGTGGCGATGTGCGCGC
The DNA here is from genome assembly GCA_008682415.1 of Acidobacteria bacterium AB60. Lineage (GTDB taxonomy): Bacteria > Acidobacteriota > Terriglobia > Terriglobales > Acidobacteriaceae > Telmatobacter. The sequence continues at coordinate 232,072 of VANK01000007.1, forward strand.
GGATCTCCCCCTTCTTCGAGCAGGGATTGTAGGGGGTCTGCTCCGTCATGGGCCCGGCAACCCGGCCGTACATGTACACGTTATCGAAGAAGAGTAGCTTGGCCTGCGCCCGCTTGCACGCCTCAATCACGTTGCCCATGATGCGTGGCCAGGTCTCCCGCCAGACAGCGGTGTCGTACTTCAGCCCGGCGAGCAGGTGCACCACCTCCGATCCGGCAACTGCCCGGATCGTCTGCTCGCGGTCCGACAGGTCAGCCGCCATCAGTTCCGCTTCGGACATAGGCTTGGGATTCCGCGATACCAGTCGCAAGGGCCGCTTGTCCGCAGCCAGAATCCCCGCCAGCCCGTTCGCAATGGTTCCACCTGCGCCGAGAATCGTCGTGAGTCCCATGCAACTCCCTTCCTTCGGTTCAAACCTGTTCTGGAATACGCGAATTGGATGATCAATACTTCAACTTCGCTTCACATTGCAAGCCCCGCGCCTCAACTGCAATCATCGCTCGTGATCTCTCAAGGTGGTGCCATGCGCTCTCTCGTTCTCGTATGCTTTTCTTTGGCGCTCTCGTCCATGTCGATCGCGGCTCAGCAGGCAGGCTGGCAGCCTGCGCCCGGTCATACCCAGATTCCCATCTGGCCCAACGGCGCTCCGGGTGCACGGCCCGTCACGGCCCCCGAAGTCGATACCACCACGCCGCAAGACAAGCTCATCGCCGGCAAAGCGATTGCCAGGATCGGGAACGTCGCAAATCCCACCATCACGCTCTACCCGCCGAAAAACGCCGCCGTGCCCGCGCCAGCCGTCGTCGTCTTCCCCGGAGGGGCGTACAGGATCCTGGCCATCGATCTGGAGGGAACCGAGGTCTGTGACTGGCTGAACTCTGCCGGCATCGCCTGCGTGCTGCTCAAGTACCGGGTGCCGGACACGGGCCCCTATCCCAAATCCTCCGCCGCTCTCCAGGACGCGCAGCGCGCCCTCGGCCTCGTGCGTCAGCACGCCACCGATTGGGGCATCGATCCCGGCAAGGTGGGCGTCCTCGGCTTCTCGGCAGGCGCGCATCTCGCCGCTGCCCTCAGCACCCATTACGAGAAGCGCCTCTACGACCACGTCGATGCCGCCGATCTGCTCAGCTGCCGTCCCGACTTCGCCGTCATCGTCTATCCCGGTTACCTCGCCCTGGCGGAGAAGGGAATGATCCCCAATCCCGATATCCAGCCCACCGTGCAGACGCCGCCCACCTTCATCGTCCAGACCGAAGACGATCCCGTCCACGTCGAAAACGCAACCACATACTTCCTCGCGCTGAAGAACGCCAAAGTCCCCGCGGAGCTGCATATCTATGCGGAAGGAGGCCACGGTTACGGGCTGCGTCGCACCGAGCTGCCTGTCACCGCCTGGCCTGACTCCGTGATCGCCTGGCTGCATACCATCCACGTGCTTCCGCCCAGGTCGTAAGGGAACGCAGCGTAGAATCTCTCCATGCTGATGGCCGTCATCACCGTCTCTGACCGCTGCTCACAGGGCGTTATGACCGATACCGCCGGACCGGCCGTAGTCGCCGTTCTGCGGGATCAATGGCCTGATGCCGAAGTGCGGGCCGCCCTCGTTCCCGACGAGGAGGACGCCATCTGCACTCTCTTGAACGAACTGGTGAACGAAGGCGCCTCTCTCATCCTCACCGCTGGCGGCACCGGCCTCGGTCCCCGCGACCGCACTCCGGAAGCGACACGCCGCGTGATCAGCAGGGAAGCGCCCGGGTTAGCCGAAGCCATGCGCGCCATCGGCGCCACTCAGAACAAGTTCTCGTGGCTATCGCGCGGCGTAGCCGGATTGAAAGGCCCCACCCTCATCATCAACTTGCCGGGAAGCAAGCGCGGCGCGGAGGAAAGCCTCACCAATATCCTTCCGCTGCTCAAACACGGCATCGAAGTAGCCGCCGGTGGACACACGCACCCCAAGTAAGGCGCCGCTTATGCCGCCTTGCGCGCCGCCTTTGGTTTGGGTCGCTGCTTTTTTGTCCGACCCTTCTCCACGACGGAAAGCCGCAGCCCCATCGCATGAATAATCGCCGTCAGCGTCTTGAAGGTAGGATTCCCCTTTGGGGAAAGCGAACGGTAGAGCGACTCGCGGCTCATTCCACCCTCCTTCGCGATTTTTCTCAGCCCCCCATATGCTTCAGCGAGAGCACGTAAGATGAGCAGGCTCGCTGCCCTTTGGTCGGGGTGTTGAGAGAATCGAGCGCGGCGTTCAGATAGCCGATCGCGAATTCACGATCCTGGCGCAACTCTTCGACTTCGCGCTCATGATGCGAAACTGCCCCAACCATCCTCGATCTGCTCATAAATGCCTCCGTTGCCAATCTGTCCAGAATGCTTTGGCGTTCGCGATGTCCTTTTTCTGGCTGCTCTTGTCTCCACCGCAAAGCAGAACAATCAGAACCGATCCCTGAATTCCAAAGTACACGCGATAGCCAGCCCCCACGTGGACGCGCTATTCCGATACGCCTTCACCTAGGGCTTTGCAATCACCAAGGTTTCCTGACTCGATCCTGCGGAGGCGGGATGCAATCGCTATCTTTGCGTTGACATCGCGCAAACGACGAAACCACTTCGTGTAAGGTTCCTCACCGTCCTCACGCTGGTAACGAATGATCTCGAACACCGCGCAAGTGTAGCATAAAAGCTACAACGCCTTGTGTGGCTCAACTCGACCGCTTGGCTGCAGCCGTCTTTACCTGCGAAGGATCCGGCGATCCCGCCGCTGGACCCAGCATTTGGGCATGGATAGGTCGTATTCGGCGCTTGCTCCAGCTAGTTCAAGAACATCGTCCGATACAGCGTGTCGCGTTGCACCGGCCTGAAGCCCGCATCGCGAATAATCCGTCGCAGCTCTTCCTCGGTGGTGCAGTTCGACGTGCCCGCGGCCTTCACCACGTTCTCTTCCAGCATTACCGAGCCCACATCGTTGCCGCCAAAGTGCAGACCCAGCTCCAGCACCTTCAGACCCTGCGTCACCCAGCTCGCCTGCACGTTATCGATGTTGTCCAGGTAAAGCCGCGAGATCGCCAGCACCTTCAGGTACTCCACGCTGGTGGCCTCGTCCCAGCCCCGGCCGCCCAGCGCCGTATTCTTCGGCTGGAAGCTCCAGGGGATAAAGGCCGTGAACCCGCCGGTCTCCTCCTGCAGCCGCCGCACCACCTCGAAGTGGTTAATGCGCTGCTCGAACGTCTCGCCCACACCGAACATCATGGTGGCCGTGGTCCTCATGCCCAGTTGGTGCGCCGTGCGATGAACGCTCACCCAGTCTTCAGTTCGGCATTTCAGGCGTGCGATGCGCTTCCGTACTTCGTCGTCCAGGATCTCCGCGCCACCGCCCGGAATCGAGTCCAGCCCCGCATCGCGTAGCCGCATGATGGTGTCGCGCAGGCTCAGCTCGCTGTACTCCGCAATCGCCAGCACCTCGCTGGCCGACAGGCAGTGCAGCCAGATCTGCGGAAACCGCTCCTTGATCCCCCGGAACAGGCGCTCGAACCAGTCGATCTTCAGGTCCGGATGGATGCCGCCCTGCATCAGTACACCAGTCCCGCCCATCTCCACCGTCTCGGCGATCTTCTCGTAGATCTTTTCGAACTCGAGAATGTAGCCTTCCTTTGCCTGCGGACCCTTCAGCGGACGGTAAAACGCGCAGAATGTGCAGTATTCGGTGCAGAAGTTGGTGTAGTTGATGTTGCGGTCGATGATGTATGACACCACGCCCTCGGGGTGAAGGCGCTGGCGCACCGCATCCGCTTCAAACCCGAGCCCGATCAGGTCCGGGGACTGGAAATAATCGAGAGCCTGCTGGCGGGTCAGCGACATAGGTCGATTCTAACAACCTTCACGGTTTTCGTTCGCCCGAAGGCGTTGCCGGGGCGTTGTCGCCCTTGCGAAACAGGAACAGCCCGCGGCCAATCACCGGACTCTTGCGGGTTCGCGCCAGGTTCGACTTTGTCGAAACCCCGCTGAACAGAACGAAGAAATCCAGAAATGCCCGCCAGAAGCTCTTTTTCTCTCTCATCGCATGCGCCCGGTTATAAGATTCAGCCGCAGAGCCTCGCGATGCTCCTCTTTAACTCCGCCCATTCTTCGGTGGAATCGTCGATTGGCTCGCCGGTTTCTTCTCCGGGCTCGAAATGCCCATGCTCATCAGCACAAACTTCAGCCCGGTGCGCAACTTGTCCAGCAGCCGCATACCTCGCCGCCCCTCTCATTTCGTCGGCGCCACCGGGTTCTGTGAAGCCGGGGCGCCGCTCTGCGGAGTGGTCTCTCCATTCAGGACGGCCACCGCCGCCGGCGGAAGGGGCTTGTCCGCATTGGCCAGCAACAGGCTCACCTGCCACATCTGCGTCTCGGTCAGCACCTCTTTGTAGGCGGGCATGCCGGTCAGCCGGATCCCGTTGGCCACCTTCCAGTAGGTCTCCCCTGGCGGATCGTCGCTCACCCCCACCACGTCTCCGCGGCGATGCTTCTCCCATAACGCCGGGGCCGTCGGGAACTCGTGCGTTCCCACCACCGACGGCTTCCCGTGGAATCCATGGCACACCGCGCACTGGTCCGCGTAGATGTGCGCGCCCGCGACAAACGTGTCCTCGGAAGGCTGAATCGGCGGATTCTTCACCACCTCCCGGTCAATGCGCGCCTCCAGCGGAACGCTGGTCACCAGTTTTTCATTCGGGAACGGCGGATCGTTCACGGCGACAGGAACTTTGCCGAATTTGAAGTACGCCAGCACAACCAGCGGAACCAGGATGATTCCGATAACAATCCCCAGTATGAACCTTCCCATCGCGAACACGCCTCCGCGGATGTATTCATCCTATTCCATCAAATCCGCCTGAATTTCCGGCTTGTTCGTTCTGACGGAGAATCGTCGCGCGCGTTGCCATCCGCCGCATCCCTGCCTCCGCCCTGCATGCAATTCCGGCCCTCATCCGTCCAAGACTTGTCTGGAATACCGCAGATACCACACAGGCCTCCCCGTCAGATGATTTAATACCCTTACGGGGAAGTGCAACCTACCGCGCAGGCTCAGCCGGCGCCACCGCATTGCGCCCGTCGCGCGCAATGCCGGAGAGCACCGGCGTTGTCGCGGGATCATGCTTTTCGTTATCCCGTGGAGGAAATCCAAGACCGATGTTTTCTTTTTGCCGTATCGCTTGTGCGCTGGCTCTCGCTGTCACAGCCGCGCCGTTTGCTTCCGCTCAGGCTTCCAGCAGCAATGCTCCTGCCGCCCCCCAGGCCAGTGATCAAGCGCAAAACCAGGGCACCTTGAGTGTGCAGGCCCGCATCCGCGCCCGCCGCGAACAGCGCCGCCGTCAGGCCATTCGCGAGGTCTACTCCCATCTCTACGAGCCCTATGTGGGCATGGGGTACCTGCGCTTCATCCCCGGCCCCAACCTGCAGCGCGTCACCCTCTACTCCTGGGATACCGCGGTCACCCGTTTCTACAACGAGCACCTGGGCGTCACCGTCGATGGCCGTGGCCACTACGGGACCCCCTTCGTCGGCTTGAACTTCTCCTCCGTCACCCGCCCCGCCATCAGCATGTATACGGTCATGGGCGGGCCTACCTACCGCTTTTATCTGCAGCCCCGCTACTCCGTCGCCCTCCGCGCCATGGGAGGATATGCCCAGGGCAACTTCTCCGCCGATACCAATGGCTTCGGCGGAAAGGCCCTCGGCCTCTACCCCGATAACGGCACCTTCGCCGGCAGCGCCGCTCTCATCGGGGAGTACAACGTCTCCCCCAACATCGGCCTCCGCCTCGCCCCCGAATACTTCTTCACCGGCTTCGGATCGACCGTACAGTACAGCCGCGGGTTCACCGGCGGTTTCGTCTTCCGGTTCGGCAAGCAGTAGCCAGCAGCTTCCGAGCGTCCCCGGCGCAGATCGCCACGCGGTCTGCGCCTTCCGTTTTGCAACAAAACTTCCGCCCTCGCGAACGTCAACAATCGCGACCGCGTATCGTCTAAAGTAAGCCGCCCGAGGAGGTCGTTCCCATGGCTACGCTCACCCGGCCCCTGCCCGCTGTCGCGCGGAGTTCCTCACACATCCCCTGGTTCCTCTGGTGCTGCACGCTGGCCGTCACCTCCGTAACCATCGGCGCGCACTGGGATGTCTCCTGGCACCGCTCCATCGGCCGCGACACCTTCTGGACTCCCGCTCATCTCGCCATCTATCTATGCGGCGTTCTCGCCGGCATCGCCTGCGGTTACCTCATCTTCTCCACCACCTTCCGTACTGACTCCCCCCTGCGCGCCAGCTCCGTTCGCGTCCTGGGATTTACCGCCCCTCTCGGTGCTTTTCTCTGCGCCTGGGGCGGCGTCGCCATGATCACCTCCGCCCCCTTCGACAACTGGTGGCACAACGCCTACGGCCTCGACGTCAAAATCGTCAGCCCCCCGCACACGCTGCTCATCACCGGCGTATTCGGCGTCGAAATCGGCGCCCTCTTCCTCATCATGGCCGCCATGAATCGCGCTCAGGACAACCTCGCCCTGCAGCGCCGCCTCCAGCTGATGCTCCTCTACATCGCCGGCCTCATGACCGTGCTCACCATGTTCTTCCGCATGGAGTACACCTGGGACATCTTCCTGCATAGCGCCGGCGCCTACATCTCCGTCGCCATCGGCGTCCCGCTGTACTTCTCCGCCATCTGGAAGGCCTCCCGCAGCCGCTGGGCCTGCACCTGGATGACCGGCATCTACATGGCCTTCATGATCGCCATGATCCTCATCCTTCCGCTCTTTCCCGCGGAGCCCAAACTCGGACCCGTCTATCAGGCCGTCACCCAGTTCATCCCACCCAAGTTTCCTCCCCTCATCATCGTGCCCGCATTTCTCCTCGATCTGCTTTGGGCGCGCATCGGCAACCGCAACAAGTTGCTCGTCTCTCTCGTCAGCGGCCCCGTCTTCGTCTTCGCCCTGGTTGCGGCGGAGTGGCCATTCGCCAGCTTCCTCATGTCAAAGGCCTCCGAGAATCGCTTCTTCGCCACTGGCTTTCATGACTACGGAATTCCCTCCTGGTCGGCCGAGGTGACACGGCACTTCATCAACCCGGAACACGGGCTGATCCTCTGGCGCGGTCTCGGCATGGCCAGCCTCTACGCCGCCATCAGCGTCTGGCTCGGCCTCCTGCTGGGCGAGTGGATGAGGAAGATCCAGCGATGAAAGCGCGTCCCCTCCTCCTGCTCCTCCTTCTCCTGGTCACCGTTCCTGCCTCGGCGCACGTCGGCAGCCCGGACGTGTATGCCGACGCCCAGGCCGGCCCCTATCACCTCTCCATCGTCATCCGCCCGCCCCTCGTCATCCCCGGCGTCGCCGATATCGAGGTGCGCTCCCAATCCGCCGACGTCCAGCGAATTACCGTCACCCCCGTACCGCTCACCGGCGAAGGATCGAAGCACCCACCCGTGCCCGACGCCATGCAGCAACCCTCCAATGACAGGAGCTACTACACCGGTCACCTCTGGATCATGACCACCGGCTCCTGGCAGGTGCGATTCGCCGTCAGCGGCAGCCACGGCGAGCATACGGTCTCCATCCCCCTCCCAGCCGCCGCCATGGCCACGCGCAAAATGCAGAGCAGCCTCGGCACATTCCTCGCTGTCCTCGGTTTCCTGCTCGTCATCGGCATGATCGGCATCGTCGGAGCCGCCGCCCGCGAGGCCAAGCTGCCCCCCGGCGCAGCGCCTCCATCAGTCAATCGCCGCGCGGCCCGCATCGCCATGACCGTCGCCACGGTTGTGCTGGTCGCCGGCGTCCTCCTCGGCAACGTCTGGTGGAACTCCGAGGCCGCCTCCTACTCCGAGTACATCTACAAACCGCTGCAGATGAACGCCTCTCTGCTCGCCTCCAACACCCTCCACCTCGAGCTCCACGACCCCGGTTGGTTCTCCCAGCGCCGCCTCGACGACTTCATCCCCGATCACGACCACCTCATGCATCTCTACGTGATTCGCTGGCCCCAGATGGACACCGTCTTCCACCTCCATCCTCAAGCCGCCGACAACGGTCAGTTCAACCTCGCCCTGCCCGACATGCCCGCCGGTGCCTACCGCCTCTACGCCGACATCGTCCATAAAAACGGCTTCCCCGAAACCATCGTGGGATCAATCACCGTGCCCGCCATTCACGGCACCCCGCTCTCAGGCGACGACGCCGCGGGGGAGGGAACTCCCGTCTCCGCCGCCCAGACATCCGGTGTCAATCCAGTCTTCCGATTGCCCGACGGCTACACCATGGTTTGGAAATCCCCCGGCAAGCTCATCGCCAAAGCGCCGCAGACCTTTCAGTTCGACCTGCTCGACAAATCCGCGCGCCCAGCGGCCGACGAGGCGCTCTACATGGGAATGCTCGGTCATGCCGCCTTCGTCAAAACCGACGGCTCCGTCTTCGCCCACATTCACCCCAACGGCAGCATGGCCATGGCCGCCCTCATGATGGCCAACCCGCAATCGCCCATGCAGCACGCAACGCAAGCAGACAACATGCCCGGTATGGACATGCCCGCGGACAAGCTGCCTGCCTCGGTGAGCTTCCCATATGGCTTCCCGTCAGCGGGCCGCTACCGCATCTTTGTCCAGATGAAGCACGGCGGCACCGTCGAAACCGGCATCTTCGATGCCGAAGTAGCCCCGGCCGCCAACTAGCCAACTCGCGTCTCGTCCCCGAAAACACCCCCCTCGCGTCAAAAGGCTCACCACCTGTTGACATTCAACCTATATGCGTGCAACGTATATGTTGAATATCAACAGGTGGACCGCCCATGCCGGAATCAAAATCAGACGTTCTGCAAGGCACCCTCGACCTGATGGTCCTCAAAACCCTTGACGCCATGTGCCCCCTGCACGGCTACGGCATCGCCCGTCGTATCGAGCAGGTCAGCGACAACAGCCTCAGCCTCAACCAGGGGACCATCTATCCCGCACTGCTGCGCCTGCAACAGCGCGGCTGGATCAAAGGCGAGTGGGGCACCTCTGAGACCGGGCGCCGCGCCAGGTTCTACTCCCTCACGCGCACCGGCCGCAAGCAGATGGACCACGAAGCCGAAAACTGGGATCGCATCGCCGCCACCATGGCGCGCTTTCTCGCGCCCTCCCGCTAGGAGCAGGTCATGAACTCGATTCGCATCTTGCTCCACCGGCTCGCTTCTCTCTTCCAACGGCAGAAGCTGGACGCCGACCTCGACGAGGAGCTCCGCTCACACATCGATCTCGCCATCGAAGAAAACCTCCGCCGCGGCATGACCCTCGAGGAGGCTCGACGCGCGGCTCTGCGCTCCTTCGGAGGCGTCTCCCAGACCCGCGAAGACTTCCGCATGCAGCGCGGTCTGCCCCTCGTCGAAATCCTGGCGCGCGATGCACGCTATGCGTGGCGTCAGCTCTTCAACGCCCCGGCGTTCACCATCACCGCGATCGTCACCCTCGCCCTTGGCATCGGAGCCAACACCGCCATCTTTACGCTGGTCCACGGCATTCTCCTCAGTTCGCTTCCCGTCAGCGACCCATCGCGCCTCTACCGCATTGGCGACCGCAACGACTGCTGTTACTACCGGGGCTTCCAAAACGGCGACGGCGACTTCGATCTCTTCTCCTACGATCTCTACCTGCGCCTCAAACAGTCCGCCCCCGAGTTCGAGCAACTGGCTGCCGTTGAGGCGGGAGGCAACGGCCTCAGCCTGCGCTACGGCTCCGCGCCCGCCGTCCCCATGCGCACCGAGTACGTCTCCGGCAACTACTTTGCTAGCCTCGGCGTGAACGCCTACGCCGGACGCATGCTCAACGACAGCGACGATCGACCCGATGCCACGCCCGCCATCGTTCTCAGCTACCAAACCTGGCAGTCCTCCTTTGCGTCTGATCCCAACCTCGTCGGCGCCACCGTCTACCTCCAGGCACATCCCTTCGTGGTGGCCGGCATCGCTCCCTCCGGTTTCTTCGGCGATCGCGTCAGCCCCAATCCCCCCGACCTCTGGATGCCCCTCCAGACCGAGTTCCTGCTCGAAGGCGCCAACTCCGCGCTCAAAAACGCCGATGAGGACTGGCTCTATCTCCTGGGCCGCGTCCGTCCCGGCGTCCACACCGGCGCTCTCCAGCAAAAGCTCTCCGCAACTCTGCGCCAGTGGCTCAGCGAGCGCCCGGTCTACACCGGCCATGGCGGCGCTGCGCTCATCCCGCGTCAGCATGTGGTTCTGGCCCCCGCAGGAGGCGGCATTCAGCGCCTGCAGGAGCAAACCGGAAGAGGGCTGCGCCTGCTGATGGGCCTCTCCAGCATCGTCCTCCTCATCGCCTGCGCCAACATCGCCAACCTGCTGCTTGCGCGCTACACCGCACGCCGATCCGATATCGCCATGCGCATGGCCCTGGGCGCATCCCGTCGTCGCGTCGTTCGCCAGATCCTCACCGAGAGCCTTCTGCTCAGCCTTCTCGGGGGCGCGGCGGGACTAGCCCTTGCGTACGCCGGCTCACGCATGATCCTGACGCTGGCCTTTCCTCATGCTCACAGCATGCCCCTCCAGGCCGCTCCCTCTCTCCCCGTGCTGGGCTTCGCCCTGCTCGCATCGCTGCTCACCGGCATCGTCTTCGGAACCGCCCCCGCCTGGCTCTCCTCCCTCGCCCAGCCTGCCGATGCCTTGCGCGGAGCCAATCGCACCGCGGGCGATCGCTCCTTTCTTCCGCAGCGCGTGCTCATCGTCCTGCAGGTGGCCCTATCCACCGTCTTGCTCGCTATCGCGTTCCTCACCACGCGCTCCCTGCGCAATCTCGAGCATCAGGACTTCGGCATCGCCACCGACCATCGCTACATGGTGGCCTTCGATCCCTCCACCCTCAAGCTGGAGCAGCTTCCCGCTCTCTATCGCCGCATTGAAGACACCTTCTCCGCTTTACCCGGCATGGCCGATGTAAGCCTCGTGCGTTACGCCCCTCTCGGCGGCAATAACTGGGGCACCTGCGTCATCCTCCAGGGCCATCCCGCGCCGGGTCCCAACGATCACTGCTTCGCCAGTTGGGACCGCGCCAGCACACGCTTCCTCCAGTCCATCGGCGTCCCCATCGTGCGCGGCCGCAACTTCTCTGATCAGGACATCGCTACCTCCCAGCAGGTCGTCCTCGTCAACCAGGCGTTCGTCCGCCAGTTCTTTCCCAATCAGGATCCCCTCGGCAAGCACTTCGGCACCGACTCTCCGCGCTACTCCGGCGCCTTCGAAATCATCGGCGTCTTCGCGGACTTCAAAATGAGCGACGCGCGCGGCGAGGTCAAGCCGCTCTTCTTCCGGCCCCTCGCGCAGCAATTCACCGGGTATGCGGAGCCGGAGGTGGATGCGGCCGAAAAATCCTCCATGTACGTACGGGAAATCCTCCTGCACTTCACCCAGACGCCCCCTCGCGTCGAGGCTCTGGTCCGCAAGACCCTCGCCTCCGTCGACCCGGGCCTGACCGTCATGCACTTCGATAGCTACGACGCCCAGGTCGCCGCCAACTTCGATCAGGACCGGCTCCTGGCGCGCCTCGTCAGCCTCTTCGGCATCCTGGCGCTGGCCCTCGCCTCCATCGGCCTCTACGGCGTGATGTCCTACTTCGTCGCCCGCCGCACCGGCGAAATCGGCATCCGCATGGCCCTTGGCGCGGAACGCGGCGGTGTGGTCGCCCTCGTCCTCCGCCGCGCCCTCGTGCAGATCGCCCTCGGCCTCGTCATCGGCCTTCCCGCGGCTCTCCTCGCCGGCCGGCTCATGCGCACCCAGCTCTACGGACTCAGCGCCTACGACCCGCTGTCCTTCGTCGCGGCCACCGCGATTCTCATGCTCTGTGCCACGCTCGCCGGATTCCTGCCCGCGCGCCGCGCCGCCTCCATCAACCCCATGCGGGCGCTCCGCACCGAATAACCCCGGCCCTACTTCTTCGCGGCGTAGTCCGCGGCGCCCATCAGGTGGATCGACACGTACGGCTCATCCCCCACCACCCAGCTGTCATGCCCCGGCTCGATATAAAAGAGGTCCCCCGCCTTCATCTCGAAGACGCGCCCATCGTCCATGGCCGCGGTCGCGGTGCCGGACACCACCATGCCCACGTGCTCCACCTCGCAGCTCTTCTTGCCCAGCGCCTTGCCCACGTGCTCTGACCACTTCCATCCCGGCTCGTACGTGGCCCGGCCCACCGTCATCCCGCCGATATGCACCAGCTCAAACTTGCCCTTCTCAAACGTGCGCACCTCATCCGGCCTCTCAAACTGCTTCAGGATCACCTCGTACACACAACCCTCCCCCTTGCTGTCCACTGTTCACTGAATCACTGCAGTATCGGCACGCCCGCAATCCGCTGCTGCCACTCTGCCGGGCCGGTCTGGTGCACGCTCGTGCCCTGCGCATCCACGGCCACGGTCACCGGCATGTCCTTCACCTCGAACTCGTAGATCCCTTCCATGCCCAGATCATCGAACGCCAGCCGCCGTGAGCTCTTGATCGCCTTCGACACGAGATAAGCCGCGCCGCCCACCGCCATCAGGTACACCGCGCCGAACTCCTTGATCGCCGCGATCGCCCCCGCCCCGCGCTCCGCCTTGCCCACCATGCCCAGCAATCCGGTCTGCTCCAGCATCTGCCGCGTGAACTTGTCCATGCGTGTCGCGGTCGTCGGACCAGCCGGCCCAATCACCTCATCGCGCACCGCATCCACCGGCCCCACGTAGTAAATAAACCGTCCCGTGAAATCCACCGGCAGCTTCTCTCCGCGATTCAGCATGTCGGTCATGCGCTTGTGCGCCGCGTCGCGCCCCGTCAACAGTTTCCCGTTCAGCAGCAACACCTCGCCCGGCTTCCACGTCGCCGCCTCCTCCCGCGTCACCGTGTCCAGGTTCACGCGCCGCGCGCCCACCGGGTTGTACGTCAGCTCCGGCCAGTTCTCCAGGCTTGGCGGATCCAGGTACGCCGGCCCGCTGCCATCCAGCACCACGTGCGCATGCCGCGTCGCGGCGCAGTTGGGAATCATCGCAATCGGCAGGTTCGCTGCGTGCGCGGGCGTATCCAGCACCTTCACGTCCAGCACCGTCGTCAGGCCCCCCAGCCCCTGCGCGCCGATCCCCAGCTTGTTCACCTTGTCATAGAGCTCCACGCGCAGCTTCTCCGCGGTGGTTTGCGGCCCCCGCACCATCAGCTCCTGGATGTCGATCGGATCCATCAGCGACTGCTTGGCCAGCAGCATCGCCTTCTCCGCCGTGCCCCCGATGCCGATCCCCAGCATCCCCGGCGGACACCAGCCCGCTCCCATCGTCGGCACCGTCTTCAGCACCCACTCCACAATCGAGTCCGACGGGTTCAGCATCGCAAACTTCGACTTCGCCTCCGAGCCGCCGCCCTTCGCCGCCACCGTGATCTCCAGCGTGTTGCCCGGTACCAACTCCACGTTCACAACTGAAGGCGTGTTGTCCTTGGTGTTCTTTCGCGCCCCCGCGGGGTCCGCCAGCATCGACGCCCGCAGCGTGTTGTCGGGATCCAGATACGCCTTGCGCACGCCCTCGTCCACAATCTCCTGCAGCGTCTTCGTCGGGCTTCCGCCGTTCGCTCCTTCGAAACGAACCTCCATCCCCACCTTCAAAAACACATTCACCACGCCCGTATCCTGGCAAATCGGGCGATGCCCCTCCGCGCACATGCGGCTGTTGATCAGGATCTGCGCCATCGCATCCTTCGCCGCCGGCGACTCTTCCTTCTCATACGCCTTGGTCAGGTTCTCGATGTAATCCAGCGGATGGTAGTAGCTGATGAATTGCAGCGCCCCCGCTACGCTGTCGATCAGATCCTGCTCTCGGATAACGGTCATGCGCTGAACTCCCTTGAGGTTCGTAACTGAGGTTCGTGACCCTTCTAGGTTACTGGATTCCCGCTGCCCAGGTCCGGCTCACCACGCTCGCAGAATCCGCCCGATCTACCGGATCACAGGGAAGGGAAGCGCCGTCTCTCCTCTGCCGTCTCTCAGCGCATCCAGCCACGCCACGATGCTCCCGCGCAGCTGTGCCACCTCAATCCCGCCATACGCCTCCGGATAGTGCTCCAGCTTCCGCAAGGCACGGCTCAGCAGCGACACGGCCCCAATTCGGTTTTGTCGCCGCAAATGATGAAACGCCGCAGACACCTGGATCAACGCCTGCAGAAACGTCTTCTCCGGCTCCGCGCAGGCCAGCCACGTCGCCTCCCAGTGCTCGTGCGCCTCAAAGAACTCCTCGTTGCGATAGCAGCGCAACCCCTCGGCCAGCGCACCGTCACTCCAGTCCATGGCCATCTACTCGTCCACTCCCGGGTAGGTCAGCTCCCCATCCACCACGCGCAGAAACGGCGTGGGCTTGTGTACCGTCGCCGGCGCCGCGCTCAAAATATCGCGCACCTCCCAGCCGCGGACCAGCAGCGCATCCCCAATCAATGAGCGATGACAGCGCCACGGCACCGCCTCGGCGCACATCACCGTCGTCGGTTCTTCCTGCGCCATCCGCATCAGCTCCTGTAACGCCTCCGCAAACACTGGAGTCGCCATGTAATCCGCATACCCGCGGAACGACGCATTCCGCCACCCCGTGTTCTTCGACCCTTTGCGGCTGTGCCGCCGTCCCCCCAGGTCCGCCATGTGTCGGTACCCCAGCCCTGCGGAGTGCAGCGCCTCCTCCAGCGCCTCCCCATTAAACTGCGGCACGTGCCGTGACTTCGGAATCGACCGCACATCGGCCACCCGCTTCACTCCATGAACGCGCAGCAGATGCACGAACTCCTCCAGCGTGTGCGTCGAATGGCCAATTGTGAAAAGCACGCCCGCGGCCATACCTCTATGCTACGTCTGCCCACGGTTACCGGTCGTGCATTGACGGGAAGAGAACGCTCGTTTACATATCGGAGGAAAGCTTCCTGCCTTCTCCGAGCGTCCCGACAGGAGTCCTAAAACCATGCTCCGAAAGCTATCCGCCGCCTTCGTCTTATTGCTCGCATCCGTCGCCGCCTCTTCCCAGGCGCCTGCGTTCAGCAGCCTCGTCGTCTTCGGCGACAGCTACTGCGACGTGGGCAACTTCCACTCCCCCGGATACCCGTACTACCCCGATCGTTGGTCCAACGGACCCCTCTGGGTCGAGCACATCGCCGGCTTCCTCGGTGTGCCTCTCCTGCCCTCCTCCGCCGGAGGTACCGACTACGCCTGGGATGGCGCCGCCGTCACCAACTCCAACTACATCTACAGCGTCCCCCAGCAGCTAGAGAAGTATCTCGCCGACCACGGCGGCAAAGCCGATCCGCAAGCCCTCTTCGTTCTCGAAGGCGGCGTCAACGACATCGTGGGCACCATCGGCAGGTCCACCATCGACGACCCCGAAAAACTCGGCCTGCAGATCGCGCGCGGCCTGGTCAACAGCGAAACCCTCCTGCGCGCTGCCGGCGCCCGCCACTTCCTCATCGCCAACCTCATCGACGTCGGCCGCCTTCCTGCCGCGGCCCCCATCGCCGCCCTCGCCTCCGCCACCACCGCCGCCGCCAATCACCATCTCACCCGGCTGCTCGCGGAAGACGATACCCGCGAAGGCGCTGAGACCCTCCGCCTGAACCTGTTCCGCCTCATCCAGGCCATCGCTGGCGACCCCACCCACTTCGGCTTCACCAACATCTCCGATGCGTGCAAAACCCAAACATCGTTCTGTGCCGACCCCGACCACTACCTCTTCTTCGACAGCCTGCATCTCAGCGAGTTCGCACACGCCGATATCGCCGTCGCCGCCGAGGTCCTTCTAGCCCCCGACGACCGCGAGGCGAACGACCGCTGACGACGTCACCCGAAGTTCAGCTTCCCCCCCATGCCCTAATCTAGAACCTGTATGGCTGAATATCCGCTCGACTCCGTGCCGGACGCCAAACCCCTCACCATGCCCGCGCCCGCCCAGGCGCCCCACCCCGATTCCCCCTTCGACGTCCTCGTCATCGGTGCCGGCCCCACCGGCCTCTCCTGCGCCATTGAAGCCCAGCGCACCGGCCTGCGCACCGTCCTCGTCGACAAGGGCTGCGTTTGCAACTCCCTCTACCACTACCCCTCGCACATGACGTTCTTCACCACCTCCGAGCTCCTGGAGATCGGCGAGATTCCCTTTCCCAGCCCCAACGCCAAGCCCGGCCGCAACGAAGCCCTGGAGTACTACCGCCACGTCGCCGCCCACTACAAGCTCGACATCCGCCAGTACCATCGCGTCGAACGCGTCAGCGGCGCCGACGGCAGCTTCACCGCCCATCTCGTCGACCGCTTCGGCCGACCCTGCGCCCTCCGCTCCCGCAAGCTCATCGTCTCCACCGGCTACTACGACCTCCCCAATTACCTGGGAATCCCCGGCGAAGACCTCAGCAAGGTGCACCACTACTACGACGACCCCCACCCCTACTACGGAACCGACGTCCTCGTCATCGGCGGCAAAAACTCCGCCGCCATCGCCGCCCTCGAGCTCTGGCGTCACGGCGCGCGCGTCACCCTCGTCCACCGCGGCCCCGACATCCACCGCCACGTCAAGTACTGGATCAAGCCCGACATCGAAAACCGCATCAAGAACGGCGAAATCCGCGCCTTCTTCAACTCCCGCGTCCTCCACATCACTCCCGACGACGTCACCCTCGAGACCCCCGCCGGACGCGAAACCCTGCCCAACCACTTCGTCTTCGCCCTCACCGGCTACCGCCCCGACTTCAGCTTCCTTGAAAGCATGGGCGTCCGCTTCGAAGGACCCGACCGCCTCCCCGTCTGCAATCCGGAGACCCTCGAAAGCAACGTCCCCGGCATCTTCCTCGCCGGCGTCATCGTCGCCGGCTCGCGCACCAACGAAATCTTCATTGAAAACGGACGCTTTCACGGCAAGCAAATCGCCCGCGCCCTGACGAGTCCCTGAATACGATCCCGCCTCGCCAGTTATCCGTTACACTGAAGGCATAAAGCCCCTCCAATCCACCCGAGGTTGTTTAAATGCGCTGGTGGCCGCGCTCTATTCGATGGCAGATGCTTCTCGGACTGGTTCTGCTCGAGACCCTCTCCATCGCCCTCTTCGCCGTGCTGCTCTTCCGCTTCCAGCAGCTCGACGTGCGCCGCCGCGCGACCGACCGCGTCGCCCACCAGGCCAACTCCCTCGCCGCCCAGGCCCAGGAAGCCCTCCAGCAGGACCGCCTCGACTGGGTCGGCCTCTCCGTCCACATCATGGGAGAAGCTCCCAGCGTCGCCTGCGCCCGCATCACTGACCCCGCCGGCAAAGTCCTCTACGTCGGCAAAGGCGAACCCTACCTCTTCCCCCTCGAGCCCGAAGAAAAGACCCAGATCCAGAAGGTCCACGGCCCCGACCCCCTCGTCTTCGCCTTCGGCAACGATCGCTGGGAAGGCGTCCGCGCCATCACCGTCAACGGCAATCTCCGCGGCTACGCATGGATCGAGTCCAACAAAAACTGGGACTCTGAGCAGATTGCCGATATGCTCCGCGGCATCAGCATCTTCGCCGGCGTCTGGATCATCGCCTCCGTCCTTCTCGTCGCCCTCATCTCCCGCGCCATCTCCCGCCCCCTCGCCCTCCTCCACAAGGGCACCCGCGCCCTCATGGCCAACCCTGAGTCCAGCGACACCTTCCCCCTCCCGGTCATCGTCAACAACGAATTCGGCGATCTCATCGGCGCCTTCAACGGCATGGTCTCCTCCATCCAGGAGCAGCGCGCCGGCCTCAGTGACACCCTCTCCATCCTCGATTCCATGCTCGCCAACGCGCCCGTCGGCCTGGCCTTCTTCGATCGCCATCTCCGCTTCGTCCGCGTCAACCAGGTCTTCGCCAACCTCACCGAGATCCCCCTCAGCCGCCAGCTCGGCCGCAGCATCGCCGAACTCTTCCCCCGCTCCGTCGGCGAACCCCTCGAGCAGGCCCTCGAAGCCGTCTTCGATACCGAGGGCTCCGTGCGCGAGATTGAGCTAAGCGGCACAACCATTGAGACCGGGCACCCCTTTACCTGGCTGGTCAGCGTCTACCCCATCCGCACCACCACCCAGCAGGTCCGCTGGGCCGGCATCATCGTCCGCGATGTCAGCGAGCGCGCCCGCGCCGAAGAGGCCCTCCGCCGTACCGAAAAGCTGGCCGCCACCGGCCGCCTCGCCGCCTCCATCGCCCACGAGATCAACAATCCCCTCGAAGCCATCACCAACCTGCTCTTCCTGCTCCACAACTTCTCCGGCCTCACCGAGCCCGCCCTCCACTACGTCACCATGGCCGAGCACGAGGCCCGCCGCATCACGGAGATCGCCCAGCAGACCCTGCGCTTCTACCGCCAGTCCACCCAGCCCATCCGCGCCGATATCCCCGACCTCGTCGACTCCGTCCTCGAGCTCTACCGCGGCCGCCTGACCACCCTCGCCGTCGACGTCCAGCGCCGCTACCGCCCCCACGCAGACCTGCTCTGCTTCGAAGGCGAGATCCGCCAGGTCATCGCCAACCTCATTGGCAATGCCACCGACGCCATCTCCCCCACCGGCGGCCGCCTCCTGGTCCGCGTCCGCCCCTCCCGGCGCTGGGACGCCTCCGCCACCCCCGGCATCCGCCTCACCGTAGCCGATACCGGCTGCGGCATGCCGCCAGACGTCCGCAACCGCATCTTCGAGGCCTTCTTCACCACCAAGGACGCCACCGGCACCGGCCTCGGCCTCTGGGTCAGCCAGGAGATCATCGTCAAGCACCAGGGCCTCGTCCGCGTCCGCAGCCGCGTCGCCTCCCCGGGCCACCCCTCCGGGACCGTCTTCCACATCTTCCTGCCGGAGAACGAGAGCCTCTCCATCCTCCCCATCGACGCCACCAGCGCCGCCCCCGCCCAGATCTAGGCGAACTCCCGAAGTGGGCGGAGAGAGATTGAAGAAGCTAGCCGGGCAGCCGGTGCAGGCGCCTCAGAGCGGGTTGCCGACTTTCGAGTACCTTCTGTTACCAGGGAGAGTACGGGATGGTTACTAAAATTCACTGACCCTTCGTACTGTTGTACTAAAACGCGTCTCGGCAGACACTCATTTCAGAAACAACGCAGATCTGGGGAAAGGAGTTCCCTGGTAGCATGTTTTGCATACCGCCAGTGAACTCCTCTTTTTTTCCCTCCCGCCTCCCCCTCTGCTAACTACCCCCCTCGCAATCTGCCCCTCGCAACCTGCCCCTCGCCCCTCGCCCCTCGCAACTCGCAACTCGCAACTCGCAACTCGCAACTCGAGACTCGCAACTCGCAACTCGCAACTCGAGACTCGCAACTCGAAACTCGTCCCTGTTTTATCCTGATCTCCCATGCCCACCGCCCTGCAGCCGGCACGCTCCCGTCTCAACCCCGCCGTGGCCACCCTCATCCTGCTGATCTGTCTCAATCTCCTCAACTACATCGATCGCTACATCCTCCCCGGCGCCCAGTCCCTCGTCCAGAAGGAATACGGCTGGAGCGACCAGCGCATGGGCGCCCTCACCACCGCCCTCTTCTTCGTCTACATGTTCGCCGCGCCCCTCACCGGGTGGCTCGGCGATCGCTACTCCCGCAAGCCCCTCATCATCGCCGGGGCCGTCCTCTGGAGCCTCGCTACCCTCGCCACCGCCTGGGTCCATGACTACTGGACCCTTTATCTCCGGCACGCCCTCGTCGGCGTCGGCGAGGCCACCTTCGGCATCTTCGCTCCCGCCGTCCTCTCCGACTTCTACCCCGAACGCGACCGCAACCGCATCCTGTCCATCTTCTATCTCGCCATCCCCCTGGGAGGCGCCATCGGGTACCTCGCCGGCGGAGAGCTGGGCACCCTCTACGGTTGGCGCGCGCCCTTCTTCCTCTGCGCCATCCCCGGCCTCCTCGTCGCCGCCCTCTATTGGGTCTTCGGGCACGAACCTGCCCGGGGCTCAGCCGACCACATCCGGCAAGACGTCCGCCGCGCCACCGTTCTCGGCCTCTTCCGCAACGGAGCCTTCCTCACCGCCACCCTCGGCCTTGCCGCCTGGACCTTCGCCGTCGGCGGCATCTCCACCTGGGTCCCCACCTTCCTGCACCGCTCCCTCGGCCTCACCGTCGCCCGCTCCAGCTTCGTCGTCAGCGCCATCACCGCCATCGACGGCCTCGCCGCCACCGCCATCGGCGGCTGGATCGCCCAGCTATGGCTCCGCACCAACCACCGCGCCCTCTACCTCGTCTCCTTCGCCAGCGTCGTCCTCACCCTCCCCTTCGGCGCCCTCGTCTTCTTCGGGCCTCCCCGCTGGGCCATCCCCTCCCTCTTCGTCGCCGAGTTCTTCCTCTTCCTCTCCACCGGACCCATCAACGCCGCCATCGTCAACTCCGTCTCCTTCCGCGTCCGCGCCACCGCCATCTCCGTCAACCTCTTCTGCATTCACTTCTTCGGCGACACCTTCTCCCCCCAGATCATCGGCGCCGTCTCCGACCGCACCAACCTCCGCCTCGCCCTCGGCGTCACCCTCATCGCCCTCGTCGTCTCCGCCATCATCCTCGCCGCCGGCGCCCGCTTCGCCCCACCCCTCGACGAGTCATCCCCCGCCTCCGCTTGACCGGAGTTGGTGCGAGCCCTCCAAAAAAATCTGAGCGGAGTTGGTGCGGCCCCTCCAAAAAAACACCTGTCATTCTGAGCGGAGTTGGTGCGCAGCACCAACGCAGTCGAAGAACCCGCAGTTGCTGTTGCCTTTGTCCTCTCTCCCCCGGGAACCGCGCCCGCGATCGCGGACGCCCCTCGCGAGCTTGCGCCGCCACCTTCAAGGGAAGCATCTCTACCCGCAGGAACGAGATATAACGGCAGGGAAGTCACTCCATAATGGAGCACTTCAGTCCGAATCACATTCACCAAATATTCGTAGTAATTCGATACCACACGTGCAGTAACTAAGCTGTATCGTCAACAGTGCAAAGAGTTTCTCACCCGTTAAAGCCGACTTCAAGTCGCGGAGTCTACTGATGGGGGTGCATTCGCACTCTTCCTCGCAACTCGCAACTCGCAACTCGCAACTCGCCTCTAACCCCGTGACCGCCAGCACATCCACAGCCTCAAATCCGATCCATACTCTTGCCAGGTTCCAGAGACCGGAGGGAGTCGTGTCCTCTCCCCGCTTCTGGGACACAAGGGAAACGGAGAGGTACCCCTCCCCCCCCCCGGGATATCCAGGGTTTCGCCTCGGAACGAAAAGGTGATCTGATGGAATCAACAAGATACAGGCGCGATGTTCACAATACGTTCGCTTTTGAGGGATATCCCGAAAGTCGGGCCATCAAGGTCTCCCGCTGGGGCCACGCCCTGGCCGTTCGTCTCCCCGCCGCGCTCGTCAACGACCTCGGCCTCGTCGAAGGCGACGAAATCACACTCGTGCCCCGCCGGCCCGGAACCCTCGACATCGCCTACGCCGAACGCCACACCCGCGCCGCCGAGCACCTCCGCGAACGGCAAGAGGAGCCGATCGACTACCTGGAACTCATGGAAATCGTCGAAAGCGTCCGCAGGGAGGCTCAGAACGGCCCTTTGCCGCCCGATCCGGCTTAAGCGCCCACCAGTTCCGCGCTCTTCCTTCCGTAGTGGCTCTCCACGTACTTGTCCAGGATGTCCTTGAACTCGGCAACAATCGAGTCCCCGCGCAGCGTCGTGTGCAGCTTCCCGTCCACGTACACCGGCGCCACCGGATCCTCGAACGTCCCCGGCAGGCTGATCCCCAGGTTGGCGTGCTTCGACTCGCCCGGCCCGTTCACCACGCAGCCCATCACCGCCAGCTTCAGCTCCTCCACGCCGGGGTACTGCTTCCGCCACTCCGGCATCGACGCCCGCAGGTAGCTCTGGATCTGCTCCGCCAGCTCCTGGAAGTAGGTGCTGGTCGTCCGCCCGCATCCAGGGCAGCTCGTCACCTGCGGCATAAAGCTACGGATCGAGAGCGACTGCAGAATCTGCTGCGCCGCCTGCACCTCTTCGGTGCGGTCGCCGCCGGGTTTGGGAGTGAGGCTTACGCGGATGGTGTCGCCAATGCCCGCCAGCAGCAGCGGCGCCAGCCCGGCCGTCGAGGCGATCAGCCCCTTCGCGCCCATGCCCGCCTCGGTCAGTCCCAGGTGCAGGGCATAGCTGCAGCGCCCCGCCAGGTTGGTGTACACGTCGATCAGGTCGCGCACGCCGGAGACCTTGGCCGACAGGATGATCTGATCCGCCCGCAGCCCGTAGTGCTCCGCCGCCTTGGCCGAGTCGAGCGCGCTCACCACCATCGCTTCCATCATCACGTCGCGCGCCGGCAGCGGGTCGGCCTTGCGGTTGTTCTCGTCCATCATCCGGGTCAGCAGCGCCTGGTCCAGCGAGCCCCAGTTCACGCCGATCCGCACCGGCTTCTGGTTCTCCACCGCGCACTCCACCATGGTGCGGAAGTTGTCGTCGTTCTTGCGCCCCACCGACACGTTGCCGGGGTTGATGCGGTACTTGGCCAGCGCCCGCGCCGTCGCCGGGTACTTCTTCAGAAGCACGTGCCCGTTGTAATGAAAATCGCCGACAATGGGAACCGTGATGCCCCGCCTGGCAAGGCCGTCTACGATGTGCGGAACCGCCGCCGCGGCCTCTTCGTTGTTCACCGTCACGCGCACGATCTCGGAGCCGGCGAGGGCGAGCGCGGCCACCTGTTCGATGGTCGCCGCCACGTCGGCCGTGTCGGTGTTGGTCATCGACTGCACGACGACCGGGACTTCCCAGCCCACGCGAACCTGCCCGATCCGGACAGTCGGGGTCTTGCGGCGCTGAATCTCTGGCATAGAAACCTCATCTCCAGTCTACTAGGAGACGGGCAAGTAAAGCATTTCAGGAAGGTTACCCGTGGCTAAGGCGAAGAAGGAGGGGGCGCGCAAGCGGTCGCCGATGCAGCCCGCAACCGAGCGCATGCGCGTGCTGGCCCAAGCCCTGCGTACGGAGCTGGAGCAATGGCCGTCGGTGACGGTCAAACGCTCCTTCGGCATGATGCTCGCCTATCGCGGCAAGACGGTCTTCTGTGCGCTCCCGGACACAAAGCGCATCTACCACGATGACGCGATCATGCTGAAGTTTGGCGCAGAGAAGCCGGCTCTCGTCCAGCGCATCGAGGCCGATCCGCACTTCATCCCGGCTTCTCTGGACACCGGGCGAAATTCGCGGTCTGAGAGCCGCAAATGGCGGTTCTTCCTGTTGCGCGACGATGCGGATGTGCATGCGGCCATCGAGTGGCTGGCCGAGGCCTATCAGCTCGCGCGCGGGCGCCGCAGTTGAGCGCCCGCCTCGCGAGCCCGGCTCAGAGATTGGCGGATCGGTTCCCCGTAATCAGGCGAAGGATGACCGTGAGCACCACGGCGCCAATGACCGCAATGATGATGCTGACGATCATGCCGTGCTGACCGGTCGAGCCAAAACCGAGGGCGCTGGAGATCCAGCCGCCGATCAGTGCGCCAACCAGACCCACAATCATGTCCATTAGGAAGCCGAAGCCGGAGCCTTTCATGAGCTTCCCTGTGAGCCATCCGGCGATGACTCCAATGATGATCCACGCAATAATCCCGTGACCCATGCAGTAGTCCTCCTTTCGGGGTTGGATGCAGAGCGCCGCGCGGCGCGGAGGGAAGTGTATCGCGAAAGAGTCAGGGGTGCGGTGACAATTCTGAGTCGGGCATCTCTTTTCCGGTTCTCGACTTGGCCAGGCAGATCGGGAGACGCTCGCCCCCACAACCCAGCCGGGGACTCGTAGTCCATCGCCTGTTCCTGGCCGGGAGGACTCCGTGGTTCTGCGTGATAAAACTGAGCGGTGGAACATCTTCGACGCATGGGAGCATTGCGCCGCAAGCTGGCGCGGGCGGGCCTTTCAGGCCTGCTGGTGACGCACCTTCCCGACGTTCGCTATCTCTGCGGCTTCACCGGTTCGAGCGCGGCCCTGGCGGTGACGCGGCGCAGCGCGCGGATGTTCACCGACGGACGCTACACCACCCAGGCCGCGGCCGAGGTGAAAGCCGCGCAGGTGGAGATTGTGGGGCGCGGGCCGGCCATCTCGGCGGTGCAGTGGATGGCTGCGCAAGCGGGCGCGGAGACCGCCGGCTTCGATCCCGCCCGGACGACTGTGGCCGAGCTCACGCGTTTGAAGGAGGCATTGCCGGCACGGTTGCGCCGCACCTTTCTCACGCCTGTGCCTGCTCCGCTGGTGGAGACGCTTCGCCTGGTGAAGGACGAAGACGAGCTGCGCATCCTGCGGGAGGCGGCTCTGATGGGGTGCCGCCTGTTCGACCATATGCTGGGGTTCCTTCGCCCGGGCCTGATGGAGGTCGAGGTGGCCGCGGAACTGGAGCACCAGGCGCGCCTGATGGGCGCGGAAGGCATGTCGTTCGATACCATCGTGGCCTCCGGTCCGCGCTCGGCCCTTCCGCACGGCCGGGCGACCGCGGCGCGGTTGCCGCGGCGCGGCTTTCTCACGCTCGACTTCGGTATAATCCACGAGGGTTATTGCTCCGATATGACACGTACCGTTTACCTTGGCACAGCCAAGCCGAAGGAGCGCCAGGCCTATGAGGCAGTGCTGGCGGCGCAGGAGTCGGCGGTGGCAGCGGTAACGGCCGGGGTGAAATGCGGAGAGGTGGATGAGGCCGCCCGCGCGGTGCTGCGCGACGCCGGACTGGCCGATGCTTTCACTCATTCCACCGGTCACGGCGTGGGACTGGAGATTCACGAGGCGCCGCGCGTGGGGGCCGGCCAGGCGACGCGGCTGCAGGCGGGCATGGTGGTGACCATCGAGCCCGGTATTTACCTGGAAGGGGAGTTTGGGATTCGCATTGAAGATATGGTGGCGGTCACAAGGCACGGAGGGCAGGTGCTGACGCCCTCGCCCAAAGCGTTGATCGAGTTGTGACGGGAAGCGCCCGGTAGTGGAAGGCTAAAGGAACGAATGGAAAATCAAGACATTGAGGATCTGAAGCAGCTGGTTGAGTTTTTGAAGGAGCAGGAGGTCGCGGAGTTCGATCTCGACCGCGGCGATCTGAAGATCCGGCTGAAGTTCAGTCAGCCCGCGGCGCCGCCGCCCGCCATCACGCAGATTGTTCCGGCGGTTCCGGCCATGGCCGCTGGGCTTCCGCTGATGGCCCATGCCGCGCCCATGGCGCCCGCGCCCGCTCCCGCAGCGGCGGCTGCTCCGGCGGAAGACCCCGAAGCGAACCTGCATGTGATCAAGTCGCCCATCGTGGGCACGTTCTACGGGTCGCCCTCTCCCGGCGCCGGCGCGTTTGTCTCCCCCGGCGACCATGTCGAGAAGGGCCAGGTGGTGTGCATCGTAGAAGCCATGAAGCTGATGAACGAGATTGAGTCGGACGCGGCGGGCGAGATTGTCAAGGTCCTGGTGACGAACGGACAGCCGATCGAGTTTGGACAGCCGCTGTTCTCAGTAAGAACAGCGTAAGACAGCGGAGTTAGCGGTGCTGGCGTCGCTAGCGGAGTTAGCCCGACGCTGCAATGGAGGGTGCGAGAGGTTTTGAAAAGCCAGATGTTACCAAGAAGTCTCCAATGGCTCGCAGGATTCGCGAGCACCGCTGACTCCGCTAACGCCGCTATCGTCTCCGCTGACTCCGCTAGCCCCGCTTCCCTTTAAGGACACAAATGCTTCGTAAGGTACTGGTTGCCAATCGCGGCGAGATTGCGCTGCGGGTGATTAACGCATGCAAGGAGATGGGCGTTCGGACCGTCGCTGTGTACAGCGAGGCGGATCGCAATTCGCTGCACGTACGTTTTGCCGATGAGGCCATCTGCATTGGGCCGCCGCGCCCCACCGACAGCTATCTCAACGTGCCCGCGGTGATCTCGGCGGCGGAGATTGCGGACGTGGATGGTATCCATCCCGGATATGGATTGCTGAGCGAGAACGCCAACTTCGCCGAGGTATGCCGCGCGTCCAACGTGAAGTTCATCGGGCCTCCGCCCGAGGTGACGCGGCTCATGGGCGAGAAGGAGAAGGCGCGCCAGGCGATGAAGAAGGCCAAGGTGCCGATCCTGCCCGGGTCGGACGGCGTTCTGGCGAACGAGGAAGAGGCGCTGGAGTGGGCCAAGAAGGTTGGCTACCCCGTGATTCTGAAGGCCAAGGCAGGCGGCGGCGGGCGCGGTATGCGCATCGTGCGGTCTGCGGAGGAGCTGCCGAACCTCTATCATGCCGCTTCGACCGAGGCAGCCAACGCCTTCGGCAACGGCGAGATGTACATGGAGAAGTTCATCGAGCGGCCGCGGCACATCGAATTCCAGGTGCTGGCCGATGAACATGGGAACGTGGCGACCCTGTTCGAGCGCGAGTGTTCGATCCAGCGGCGCCATCAGAAGCTGATTGAAGAGGCGCCCAGCCTCAAGGTCACGCCCAAGATGCGCGATGAGATTGACAAGACGCTGCGGCGCTGCCTGACGGAGATCGGCTACCAGAACGCCGGGACGGTCGAGTTCCTGATGGATGAGGACGGGCAGTTGTACTTCATCGAGATGAATACGCGCATCCAGGTGGAGCACCCGGTGACGGAGTTCATCACCGGCATCGACCTGGTGAAGGCGCAGCTGCTGATCGCCAGCGGCGAGAAGCTCAGCAACATTCTTCCCGCCAAGCTGGAGATGCGGGGCCATGCCATTGAGTGCCGCATCAACGCCGAAAATCCCGTGAAGTTTACTCCCAGCGCGGGGAAGATTACCGCCTTCAACGTGCCGGGCGGCAACGGCGTGCGCGTGGACACGGCGCAGTACGCGGAGGGAGTGGTGCCGCCGTACTACGACTCGCTGATTGCCAAGCTGATTGTGCACGGAGCCACGCGGGCCGAGGCGATTGCCAAGATGGAACGCGCGCTGAGTCAGTTTGTGGTGCAGGGTATTGAGACCTCGATCCCGCTGCACCAGGCGATCTTTGCCGATGAGCGGTTCCGCGCGGGGGACTTCGATACGAAGTTCATGGAGCGGTTTTTGGCGGAGCGGTCCTCCTAGCTGGTTTCAAGCCGGTCCAAGAATTTCGAGCTTCGGGAAGTAAGTTCGATAGCGCGCCACATCCCGGGTGAGCAGGGCCAATTTCCGGACCGCCGCATGAGCCCCGATGTAGAAATCGGGCATCGGTGTGCTGCGACTGCCGCCGCGCTTGCGATAGCTCAGGAAGCATTTGCCCGCTAGGAATCCGGCATCCCACGGTAGTGGCTCCCTCGCATAGGATGCCGGCGGCAAGGCCGCGTTGAGTGCCTCAATGCTGGAGAATCCGATCGAAACCTCAGCATAGATGATGGGATTGATGATGAGGGCGCTGCGGTTGGCGCACTCCGCGATGGCGTTCGTTGACCAATCTCCCCACGAGGGATCGTTGGTTGCCACGTCGAGCAGGACGTTGCTGTCCACGAGCACGCCAGGGCAGTTGAGCAGCCGGTTCGTCAGATCGGGAAATACGGTTTTCACTTCTTCCTTCGGCGTGAGCTGTTCTCGCCACGGGTGAGCGCCATGATCTGTTCGGTAGACATTCCGGCGTCTGCGGCTCCGCGGAGGGCCGTGAGAGCATGGCGCCCGCGAGCACTCGCTCCGGCGGTTTTCGCTCTGCGAATGCGCGCGTGATCGCCGGCCATTTCGAATTCAACCTCGGTGTGAGGCAGCAGGCCCAGTCGCGTCCGGATCTCCTGGGGAATGGTCACCTGGCCCTTGCTTGTGATCTGCACGGTAAGACTCCTTCTGGTAAGAGTATTACCGCTGCCAGGACGTTGACAATACTTCAGGTCCGACTGGCTGGTCGATCCCGTGCGGACGGCATGTAGAATCGCTAGGTTCCTTCATCAAGGGCTAACGCTTCCATGCTTTTCGAAGTCCTATTTCCCGCAGCAAGGGTACTTACTGGTTCTGCTGTGCTGCTGGCCAGCGCAGCGTCTGTCGCCCAGAACGTCGACTGGCCTGCGTACAACGGCGGGCGCGACGGCGATCACTACTCGAAGCTCACGCAGATCAATCGGGGTAACGTGGCGAAGCTCGCCGTCGCCTGGACGTACGAGACCGGGGAGAAGGGCGGGATCCAGGCGAACCCGCTGGTGATGGGGGGAGTGCTCTACGCCTATACGCCTTCGCAGAAGGTGGTGGCGCTGGATGCGGCGACCGGCCGGGTGAAGTGGACGTTCGACTCGGGGATTCCGGGCGCGCAGCAGCCGGCACGCGGCTTGAACTGGTGGACCGACGGCAAGGAGCGCCGGCTCTTCGCGGGGGTGATGAACTTCCTTTACTGCCTGGATCCGCAGACGGGCAAGCCCATCGAGTCGTTTGGCGAGAATGGCCGCGTGGACCTGCGCAAGGGGCTGCGCGAGCCGTACCAGGAGCAGTCGATCGCGCTGACCACGCCGGGTGTGGTGTACAAGGACATGATCATCGTGGGCGGGCGCAATCCGGAGACGCACCCCGCGCCGCCCGGGGACATTCGCGCGTTCGACGTGCACAGCGGGCAGGTTCGGTGGGTGTTTCATACGATTCCGCGACCGGGAGAAGAAGGCTACGAGACGTGGCCGGCCGACGCGTACAAGACTGCCGGGGCTGCGAACAACTGGGCGGGCATGGCGCTGGATGAGGCGCGGGGAGTCGTGTTTGTGCCGACCGGCTCGGCGGTGATGGACTTCTACGGGGGCGACCGGGTTGGGGACGATCTTTATGCCAACACGCTGTTGGCGCTCGATGCGAACACGGGCAAGCGGCTGTGGCACTTCCAGGGAGTGCATCACGATATCTGGGATCGCGACTTTCCGTCGCCGCCGGCGCTGTTCACCCTGGAGCGAGACGGCAAGACGATTGAGGCGCTGGCGCAGACCAGCAAGCAGGGATTCCTTTATCTCTTCGATCGCGTGACGGGCAAGCCGCTGTATCCGATTCCGGAGCGGCCTTATCCTGCGAGCACCGTGCCGGGGGAGGTGGCCGCGAAGACGCAGGCGCTGCCGGAGTACCCGGAGCCTTTCGCGCGCCAGCGCCTGACCGCCGACATGCTGACCACGCGCACGCCGGAGGCGCATGCGTGGGCGGTGAAGGAGTTTGCGAATATGCGCAGCGACGGGCAGTTTTTGCCCTTCGCGCTGGAGAAGCCGACGGTGGTGTTTCCGGGATTCGACGGGGGCGCGGAGTGGGGTGGTCCGGCCATCGATCCGGTGCACAAGGTGCTGTTTGTGAACGCGAACGAGATGGCGTGGCTGGGCGGGCTGACGCCGGTGGGGAAGGGAGGCAGTCCCGGAGAACAGGTGTATCGGCAGCAATGCGCGGTTTGTCATGGGCTGGACCGCAGCGGATCTCCGCCTTCGTTTCCGGCGCTTACGGACGCGAGCGCGCGGCTGGGGGATGCGAAGATTGCGCAGACGGTGCGGCAGGGCATCGGACGGATGCCTTCCTTTCCGAATCTGAACGATCAGCGGATGAGCGATCTGCTGGGGTTTTTGAGGACGCCGGCGAAGGCGGGGGCGGACAAGAAGGAGATGGCCTCGGACGCGCAGCAGCCCGCTCCTAAAGCGCACGAGGAGGACACGGCGGGACGCACGGTCTACGCTCATCAGTGCGCCGTGTGCCACGGGGAGAATCGCGAAGGCATTCCTCCTTCGTTCCCGATGCTGATCGGGCTGGGCGCGCGGATGTCGGCGGAGCAAACCGCAGAGTTGGTGCACAAGGGGAAGGGCCGCATGCCGCCGCAGCCGGATCTGGTGGGCCCTGAACTCGATGCATTGCTGCGCTATCTTGGCGTGGATGCGGCGGAGAACGCGAAGGAGGCCAAGGAGACGGCGGGGCCGCCCGATTACATCTTCACGGGGTACAAGAAGTTTCTGGATCCGGAGGGCTATCCGGCGTTTCAGCCGCCATGGGGGACGTTGAGCGCGATCGATCTGAAGACCGGGAAGTACCTGTGGAAGATCAACCTGGGGGAGTATCCGGAGCTGGTGGCGCAGGGCATGAAGAACACCGGGTCAGAGAATTATGGAGGGCCGGTGGTGACGGCGAGTGGGCTACTGTTCATTGGGGCGACGATGCATGACCGGAAGTTCCGCGCCTTCGATACCACGACGGGCAAGCTGCTGTGGGAGACGGTGCTGCCCTACGCCGGCGTGGCCACGCCGGCCACGTATATGGTGAACGGTAAGCAGTATGTGGTGATCGCCACGAGTGGTGCGCGGGACAGCAAGACGCCGCAGGGGGGCGCTTACGTGGCCTTCGCGCTACCCTGAGCGTGAGAGGGCGAAGGTGCGGCGCATCGGCGCAGCGGCCATAGAATAGAGGAGGATCTGAGACCTCCTCATGGCAACTTTCGAAGAATCGCTCAAGAAGCTCGAAACCATCGTTGATCAGCTGGAGAAGGGGGACCTTCCTCTGGAGGAGTCGCTCAAGCTCTTTGAAGAGGGCGTGGGCCTGTCCGCCATCTGCAAGCAAGAGCTGGACAGCGCGGAGGGCAAGGTGCAGATGCTCATCAAGCAGCGCGATGGCTCGTTCAAGACGGAGCCGTTTCCCGGCAAAGACTCGTTTTGAGCGGAACGAGAGCTGCGACAGGCGTGTTCAGTCTTGTCGCACGGTGACACGGAATCCCAGCTGCTTCCAGAAGTCCTGCACGAGGGCTTTTGCTTCGGCTTGGGTGCGTTCGGTGGTGCGGAGTTCAATGGCGCTCCCGGAGCCGGCCTGGGGCAGGCGGGCGAAGTCGCGGGGGTCGAGGGCGATGGCCAGGACGCGGTCGGGCCGATAGGTGCAGGCCGCCAGGTCAGTGATGGAGAGCTGCGTGGTGGGGGTGGCCAGCACGGTGCGGGGAGGCGCCATGCGGTCGAGCAGCCAGAGGATCTCGAGCTTCGACTCGAGCTCGTCGGGGACGCAGTCGATGGCCAGGTCGGCGGGCCGCACGGCATCCTCGACTGTGGAGACAAACTCGACGCGAGCCGGGGAGCTGGCCAGGGTGGCTGGTCCGAGCTGCTGTCGGAGGTACTCCTCGGCGTGATGCAGGTTGGCCGGCATCACATCTTCGAGAAGCACGCGGAAGCCGGCGCGCGCGGCGGCGAGCGCCAGCCAGCGGCCCAGCGGGCCCGCCCCGATGATGGCAACGGTTGTCAAAGGGAGATCGTGCTCGAACCAATCAGAACGCGCGGGTGAGGACTACTCTGCCTCGAGCGCGCTGGCGATGTCTTCAACGCTTGGCTTGGAGGCGCGCAGGTGCTCGTGCACGCGGGCGCGTTCTTCTGCCGAGAGCGTGGGAATGAAGGCCAGCATGCGGCGCAGCGTGACCGAAACATCGTCAATGTAGTTCATCAAGCGAATAGCTTCACCAGATAGAGGCATCTCAGTTCCCTCGCAGAAAATGTCCAGGCCTCATTGTAGGGGCTGCCCCCGTTTCCGGGAAACCGGCGGGGGTTGAGCGACCGGGAAGGAGGCTGGCGGATGCCTCGAGACATGGCGTGATTCCGAGCACATCCCGTAGCAAGGGGAGGGCGTAGCATGGCTTTCCCAAACGAGGAGGGTTGTGTCATGAGCGACTTCTGCGCGCATTGCGGCGAGCGTCTCGCCGAACCCGCACTCTTCTGTTCCCGCTGCGGCGGGCGGGTCCTTCACCCGCAGGAGCACGCGCATCTCCCGGCAGAGAAGGTTGCGGTTGGGGGAGCGTTCAGCGGCCTCTATCTCGGATTGATTGCGCTGCCGCTTCTGCTGATCTTTGGAATCATGCTGTGCCTCACGGGCTGGGGGATCGTCTTCGGACTTCCGGTGATCGTGCTGGCAATTCTCGCGCCGCTTGCGGGCCCGCTCTTCGGACTGGGCGTCGCGAAGGAAGGGCAGGGTGAGGAACCCACCGGGGAGGCGGCACCTCCGTTGCGGTAGAGGCTATCCCCGTGGCGGGATGGCACTCACTGTGAAGTTGAGCCAGCGAAGAGCCGGCTCCATCATAACTTTTATCTATCGATGATCAAATAAGAATAAGTTTGCGTTATGCCGTTTCCGAGGTCAGACTGAGATCGAAGGGGGCATGATGACGCAGACCTGGGACCCGCAACTCTACGATCGTGAAGGATCCTTTGTTCACAAGCTGGCGGGCGGCGTGGTGGAGTGGCTGGATCCGCAGCGTGGCGAGCGCATACTCGATCTCGGCTGCGGCGATGGGCAGCTCACGGTGCGGCTGGCTGGAATGGGCGCGCTGGTGACCGGTGTGGATGCATCGGCCGACATGGTTGCCGCGGCGCGAGGGCGTGGGGTAGCGGCGGAGCATGCGCCTGCTGAGAATCTTCCCTTCGCGGCGGGTTCTTTCGATGCGGTGTTTTCGAATGCGGTGTTGCACTGGGTGCGCGGCCAGGACCAGATGATGGCCGAGGTTCGCCGGGTGCTGCGGCCGGGCGGGCGATTTGTCGCGGAGATGGGCGGGCACACGAATGTGGCTGCGATTCACGTCGCACTGCGGGCCGTGCTGGGCCGTCATGGGTACGGTCATCTGGAAGAGAGCGTGAATTACTATCCCACCCCGACGGCCTACAGGAAGCGCCTGGAAGAAAGCGGTTTTTTGGTGGAGCGGATCGAGTTGATTCCGCGGCCGACGCCGCTGGGTACGGGAGGAATGGAGGGCTGGCTGTGGACATTCCGGCGCGGGGTGCTGGAGAGCGTTCCGGAGCCTATCCGTGCTCTGGTGGTCGCGGAGATCTGCGACCTGCTTGCCACCGCTCTTCGCGACGAGCAGGGCAACTGGACGGCCGATTATGTGCGGCTAC
The DNA here is from genome assembly GCA_008682415.1 of Acidobacteria bacterium AB60. GTDB lineage: Bacteria > Acidobacteriota > Terriglobia > Terriglobales > Acidobacteriaceae > Telmatobacter. The sequence continues at coordinate 264,808 of VANK01000007.1, forward strand.
GCTTCCTTGCGCGGGTCAGCGCGTGAACAACATGCGGACGCCGATGACGACGAGCATGACGGCGAAGATACGGCGCAGCCACATCTCGGAGAGGTGCTGGGCTCCCACTGCTCCGAAGTAGCCGCCCACCACGAAGCCTGCGGCCAGCAAGAGGGCAATGCGCAAGTCGGCATTGCCATGACGGTAATACTCCAGAAAGGCGAAGATGCCCACGGGCGCGAGCAATGCTCCGAGCGAGGTGCCCTGGGCTTTGGCCTGGTTCATGTGGAAGATCCAGAGGAGCGCCGGAATGAACAGCACGCCGCCGCCGATGCCCACGACTCCCGAGACTGCTCCCACCACCACGCCCACCAATAATGCAAGCCAGGTCATCTCGTTCTCCCTCGCGTGTTTTTCCTGTGCTCCCATCAGCCTACACGACGGGAATCGAGCGTCAGAACGAGGCAAGTTTGTGGATGTTAGGCGCAAGATAAGTCGGTTTTCTGTAAGAAATGCTGAGACTAACTTGCTTTCCTGTTCCGAGTTATGGCATAGTCGGAGGTGCGTAGGAGAAACGCCCGATGGAACGCATGACTCAAATTTCGATGCGTAAGCTGGGATGGCTCGATAAGGGCCACGTCCCCGGCTCCCGGGCGGATTTCCCCAATCACCAGTAGCCGACCTGGCAGCTTTCTCTTACGCTCATCGCACATTTTCAATTGACTCGGGGATTCGTCAAGATCCTCGACTTGACTCGTTTCGCTTCAACCGCCCGGGTGGTGGAGAAGACAGTTTCATCGTCCTGTCACGACAACCGCTGTCTTCGTTGGTTCCCTCGGGTAACTGTATCGACTAACTCAGACGTATCCTAACTGCCCGTCGAAGTTATCTTCAGCGGAGGACAGGATAAGTGCGTTCAAAAAAGCGGCGCCGGTGGCGTATGACGTGAGTTACTTCCACCGCTAACAAACGATGCAGGGGCGCGGAGAGCCCTGCCGGAGCGCTCTTTCGTGGGGCGGGGGCGTAGTCCCGAAGTGCCAGGCACCACGAAGAAGAGGCTTCGCACTCACGTCGCCGATTCCCCGGCGCATGCAGTCTTTGAGCTTGAGTTAGACGTCACCCTGGCCGGTGGCGCAGGTTGCGGTTACTTCGCCTCATAAGCCGGATGCGCAGGTTCGATTCCTGCCGCGGGCGCAAGCCCGTGTCGTCTAGTGGGAGGACGCCGTCCAGTCCGCAGTCGCCTTTTCCCCGGCCATAACCTCCCGGTGTTCCCGGATAGAAAGCAAGCGCCATGGTCAAGTTGAACGTAAAGAACGGCACGCCGGTCGGCAACCAGCACCTGTGCCGGCGCTGCACCTGGGGGCAGTTCATGACCGGGTATCGCGAGTCGGAGGTGCTGGTGATCTGCCGGTACGCCGAGCCGAACCTTGCGGTGCCCTTTGTGGTGATGAATTGCAGCGAGTTCAGCGACAGGCATCGTCCGACGTGGGAGCAGATGACGAAGCTGGCGATTCACGTGGCTCCAAGCCGTGTCTCGAAGCGCACTCCCGGGTTTGCCGCTGCGGGCAATGTGCGGCCAATCCGCGAAGACGAAGACGAGGATGCGGGCGAAGCGGCCCGCACAGGTTGACAGAAACATGCGCCTGCCGGTGGCGCAGGGAACGGATACTTCAGCGGTAGAAGACGACCCGTTGGGTCGAGTCGCAGGTTCGAATCCTGCCGTCTGGCTTGGGCCAGATGTCAAATGCCGTACCCACCCTTTCCCCGGCAGGCTTTTCACTTTTCAAGGAGGCGATATGCGTCTGAACATTCTCAAGCTGAGTCATCTCGCCAGTCCGCGCACGCATGAGGGAGGGCCGGCTCGCGTGCTCACGGCCGAGCAGGCGCTGCGGCGTTCCGTACTCTCCTGCATGCTGTGGGAGGACGAGTTCTACGAGGACGGGGTGCAGATCGCGGGCCGCATCCGCGAGCTGGTGCCGCGCGTGGCCGCCGGCAAGGTGGCGGCGCTGGCCATCGAGGCCCGCGAGCGGATGAAGCTGCGTCACGTGCCGCTTCTGCTGGTGCGGGAGATGGCGCGCCATCCTTCGCATCGCGCCCTGGTGAGCGAGACGCTGGCCCGCGTGATCCAACGGGCCGATGAGCTGGCGGAGTTTGTGGCCATCTATTGGGCGGGCGGAAAGCAGCCGCTCTCCGCGCAGGTGAAGAAGGGCCTGGCGGCGGCATTCTGCAAGTTCGACGAGTATGCTCTGGCGAAGTACGACCGCGCCGGAGTCGTTCGCTTGCGGGACGTGCTGTTCCTCTCGCATGCGCGTCCCAACGATGCCGCGCAGGCCGATCTGTGGAAGCGGCTGGCGCAGAACGAGCTCACCACGCCCGATACCTGGGAGGTGGCGCTCAGCGCGACTGGACGCAACGGCACGGCCAAGCGGGAGGCGTGGGAGCGCCTGCTGGCCGAGCACAAGCTGGGTGCGCTGGCGCTGCTGCGGAACCTGCGGAACATGCGGGAGGCGGGCGTCAACGAGGAGCTGGTGGTGAGTGCGCTCACGGTTCTCAAGACGGATCGCGTTCTGCCGTTCCGGTTTCTCGCAGCCGCGCGGCACGCGCCGCAGTGGGAGCCGGCGCTGGAGCAGGCGATGTTCCGTGCGCTTCGGGGCAGTGACGTGCGCCTGGGAGGGCACACGGTCCTGCTGGTTGACGTCTCCGGATCGATGGAGTCGCCGATCGCGCGCCAGTCGGAGACTCGGCGGGCGGATGCGGCCTGCGGCCTGGCCATACTGCTGCGGGAGGTTGCGGAGAAGGTGACGATCTACACCTTTTCCGAGACCGCGCGGCTGGTTCCGGCGCGGCGCGGGATGGCTCTCCGCGACGCGATCGAGAAGAGCCAGCCGCACGCGGGAACGTACCTTGGGCTGGCGCTGCGCCAGGTGGCGGAGGACTGCCGGGGCGGCTACGACCGCCTGGTGGTGATTACTGACGAGCAGTCGCACGATGCGGTTGGCGGCCCCGGTGGGACGGGGTACATGATCAACGTGGCCAGCAGCCGCAATGGCGTGGGCTACGGAGACTGGACGCACATCGACGGCTGGAGCGAGGCGGTGGTGGATTACATTGCGGAGCTCGAGCGCGGAGAGGCGCCGATCCGGGCAAACTGAATGAAACCTGCAGGGGAGCCGCGCGATGCGGCTCCCCCTCTTTTTTGGACCGGACTTCGACTGACGAGGCTCCGACGGACCAGACTCCGACTGGGATCAGGCTCCGACCATCTCACGCTTTTCGCCGGTCGCGGGCGCCGGTTTTTCGGCGGAGAGGACGCCGGTGCGGAAGAGCAGTCCCGCGACGATGCCGGCGAGGCTGGGAATGATGAGGAAGAGCCAAACCTGGCTCAGAGCCTGTCCGCCGACCAGGAGCGCAGGGCCGAAGCTCCGCGCCGGATTGACGCTGACGCCGGTGATGCGGATTCCGAAGATGTGGATGACCACCAGGGTGATCCCGATGACCAGGCCGGCAAATCCGGCAGGCGATGCTTTTTGGGTTGCACCCAGGATGACCACCACGAAGATCAGGGTGGCGAGGAATTCGAAGACAATGGCGGAGGTGAGATCGTAGCCGCCTTGGTAGCCGGGACCCCAGCCGTTCTGGCCCAGCCCGCTTGCGTGACGGCTGAAGCCGCCGCCCATGCCGTGGGCGATGACCCAGACCGATCCGGCGCCGACGATGCCGCCGCAGAACTGCCCGATCCAATAGCCGATCATCTCGCCGGTGGTCATGCGGCCGGCGGTCCATACTCCGAGACTCACCGCGGGATTGATGTGGCACCCGGAGATGGGCCCGATTCCGTAGGCTGCGCCGACCAGGGCGAAGCCAAAGGCAAAGGCGATGCCGACGACGCCGACTTTGTCGCCCGCAACCACGGCCGTTCCACAGCCAAAGAGCACGAGGATGAAGGTGCCCACAAATTCAGCGAAGTACTTGTTCATGACAGCTCCTTTTTTTCAACGTTGCCGGCGCCCCCGCGCCGGGAAGACAAGTGACTGTGGCCCGCCGAATGTGAGACTTAGGGACCGAAACCAGGGAGGACGAGCCGCAAAGGAAGCCGCCCGGAGTGTGGCAGAGCCCGCCGCAACAGTCAAGCAAATCCTTCGTCGAATTCCCTAGGGGCCGGATCTCGAAAAAGTGCTGTCACGTATGGACGGGAAACCCATCTAAAGATCTAGGTCCTGCTCCCCGGAGGCTCGCCCGCTATCCCTATGCATTTGCCGAAGCTTGAACGCCGACCCGAACTCGACGCTCTCCGCGGGCTCTTCCTCGTGTGGATGACGATTACGCACCTTCCCACGCGATTCAGCGACTTTGTGAACCAGCCGCTGGGGTTCATCTCGTCGGCGGAGGGTTTTGTCTTCATCTCCGCCCTGCTGGTGGGACGGCTTTACTTTCGCGATCTGCTGCAGGACCCGGGCGGGGTTCGCGTCAAGCTATGGCGGCGCTCGCTGAAGATCTATGCCTACCACCTGCTCATGCTGGCGCTCGCTTTCACCGTGGTGGCGCAGATTGCGATCCACACCCACAAAGCCGCGCTCATGAACCTGCTGAGCTTCTACTTTGCGCACCCGTTTGTGGCGATTGCGGGATCGGTGCTGCTGCTGTATTGCCCGCCGCTGCTGGATATTCTGCCGATGTACGTCACGTTTCTGGCGTTCACCCCGGTGGTGCTGACGGCGGCGGTGCGCTTCGGGTGGAAGTGGATTCTTTTCGCCAGCTGCACGGTGTGGCTTCTGGCCCAGTTTGGTCTGCGCGACGTGGTACACAACTGGATCGTGCATGTCACCCATCTCGGGATCCCGCTGCAGGAGTCTGGCGCGTTCAATCTTTTCGCGTGGCAGATGGTGTGGACCGCGGGCATGTGGCTGGGGGCCCGTTCGGCGGTGGCGTCGGTGCCCCTGAATCGCATCCCCGGGTGGCTTGCGGGGGTCTCGGCTGCGGTGTGCGTGTTCTTTATCGGGGTTCGATTCGCCTGGTTTGGACCGCACTACACGACCCAGGCATTCGGGATGCACCTGGATAAGTGGCAGATCGGCCCGCTGCGGGTGATCAACCTGGTGGCGTTTACGCTGCTTGTTTACTGGGCGCGCAAGTACATCCTGCGGGTGATCGCGATCGAGCCGTTTCTTACTCTGGGAAAGGCTTCGCTGCGGGTGTTTTGCGCGCATATCGTGTTCGTGTTTGCGGGGCTCACGATGCTTTACGGGAACTTCAACGCCGACGGGCTGGATCAACTCCACGGCATTCCCGCCATCGCTTTGCTGGCATGCACCTTCGCTTCGCTGATTTGGCTGGCGTCCAACGAGGTCCGCAGCAAACGGGCCGAAAAGGAGAAGCGCCGGGCCGCGGAAGCCCTGGCCCGCCAGCATGCCGAAGCGTCTCCTGAACTGGCGCGCACCGGCACCTAGGGCACCGGAGGCGCGAAGGAGCGGCCGGACCTGTGCCCGGACGACAGACCTTGAATCGGCGTCGGTACGATACTCCTGGGCGCAATGCATGACTTCGTCACTTTTTTGCTTCCCGAGGCGAGGGGCATTGCCGAGAATGGTGGAACCGACCAGGAGGAAGCATGCGCGCAGGGATCGTCGTACTGTTGGCTGCCATGGGAGTGGGCGCGGCGGCGCAGAACAACCCCGCCTCAAAGAGCGTTGAGAGGGGAGACATGGATCGGAGCGCGGCTCCGTGCGACAACTTCTACGAGTTCGCCAACGGCACATGGCGCGCCCAGAATCCGATTCCCGCATCGATGCAGCGCTGGAGCCGCCGCTGGCAGGCGGGCGAGCAAAATAAGGATCGACTGCGCACCATCCTCGATGATCTTTCCTCGTCCGAACATCCCAAGGGAACGCCTGCGCAATTGACGGGGGACTTCTACGCCGCGTGCACCAACGTGAAGGCCGTCGATGAGGCTGGCGTCGCGCCGCTGAAGGCCTCACTCGCCGCCATTGACGCCATGCACGATGCTGCCGGGCTGCAGGAGGAGATTCGGCAACTGCACGCCGTCGGTGTCTTTGTGCCCTTTGGGTTCAATTCGGCGCAGAACCAGCATGACCCTGCCAACATGATTGCCGACGTGGGGGCGGCCGGCCTGGGGCTGCCCGATCGCGACTACTACCTGAAGCCGGACCAGCGTTTTGCCGACGCGCGCGCGGGATACCTTCAGTACATCGCAAAGATCTTTACGCTGGCGGGCTCTCCGGAGGCGGAAGCCAAGTCGGCCGCCACGACGGTGATGGATTTTGAGACGGCGCTGGCCAAGGCTTCCCTCGATAACGTGGCGCTCCGCGATCCCAGCGCCACCGATCACCTGATGGACTACGCGGGGCTGGAGAAGATGACGCCGCATTTTGACTGGACCGCCTATTTGAAGTCTGCCGGCGTGGCTGCGGGCGTGGTGAACGTGGATCAGCCGCTGTTTCTGGCTGAGTTCGAGAGGCAGCTTACCAAAACTCCGCTGGCGCAATGGAAGATCTACCTCAGGTGGCAGGTCCTCAACAACGCAGCGGATACCTTGTCGCAGCCGTTTGTGGACGCGCATTTCGAGTTCTATCAGAAGCAACTGGCGGGGGTAGGCGAGCTTAAGCCGCGCGGGACCCGCTGCGCTGAGTTGACCGACGGGCTGCTGGGCGAGGCGCTCGGACAGGAGTATGTGAAGAGATACTTTCCGCCCGAGGCCAAGGATCGCGCCAAAACCATGGTGAACAACATTCTGGCGGCCATGCATGACACGATCCAGGGGCTCGACTGGATGGCTCCGGCGACCAAACAGAAGGCGCTCGAGAAGCTCGCGGCGGTGCGGGTGAAAGTTGGCTATCCGGATAAGTGGAAGGACTACTCCAGCGTGAAGATTGAGCGCGGCGACTTCTTCGGCGACACGATCGCAGCATCGCGGTTCCTGGTGGCCGACGATCGGGGCAGGATCAACAAGCCGGTGGACCGCAGCCTGTGGGGGATGACGCCGCCGACATCGGACGCCTACTACAACCCGACGATGAATGAGATCGTGTTTCCGGCCGGAATTCTGCAGCCCCCGGCGTTCAGCCTTCAGAACGTGGACGCGGTCAATTACGGCGCGATTGGCGTGGTCATCGGGCACGAGATATCGCATGGATTTGACGACCAGGGAGCGCAGTACAGCGCGAGTGGCGCGCTGGACAACTGGTGGACCGCCGAGGACCTCAAGAAGTTCCAGGCCAAGACCGCGTGCGTGGTGAAGCAATTTGATGGTTACCGGATCGATGGCCCTGAGGACATTCACATCAACGGCAAGCTGGTTCTGGGCGAATCCATCGGCGACCTGGCGGGGCTCAAGATCGCGTACCTGGCGTTCAAGAAGACGCCTCAGGGGCAATCGACCGAGCTGATCGACGGACTGACGCCCGATCAGCAGTTCTTCATCGCCTGGGGGCAGTTCCGCGGCGACGAAACGCGGGTTGAGACCCAGAAGATGATGGTGCAGGGCGATCCGCATCCGGTCGCGAAGTATCGCGTGGTGGGGCCGGTCTCGAACTTCCCGCCGTTTGCCGAAGCGTTCCAGTGCAAGGCCGGAGCAGCGATGGTGCGGCCGGAGTCGGAGCGCTGCGTGGTCTGGTAACGGCACCTATCACGGCGCGGAGGAGGCCGGCGACAGGACCGCGTAGAACCAGCAACTTCCGGGCTGTTCGGCATGCCATTTTCACGGAAACTTTGCAATTTATTTGCCTCCATGAATTACTCTGTTCACGATTCCAGGCGGCCATCGCATCCCCGAAATTCAACGGCCGCCGGGCGAGGCAGACCGGTTGAGCCAATCTATTTTCGTTCTGGAAGACGATCCGGACATTTCGCGGCTGGTGCAGCATCATCTTGAAGCGGCAGGATTTACGGTCAAACCCTACCTGACTCCCGCGAATATCATTCCCGACGCCGAACGCCAGCCACCGGCGGTCTTCCTGCTCGATATCATGGTCCCCGGCGGTGACGGACTCGACGTGTGCCGGCGTCTTCGTGCGAACGCGGCGCTCTCGACGATTCCGATCATCTTTCTGACCGCCCGCGCCACGGAGAACGATCGCGTGTTGGGACTCGAGCTGGGCGCAGACGACTACATCACCAAGCCCTTCGCCACGCGCGAGCTGGTGGCCCGGGTCAAGGCGGTCCTAAGGCGGTTTGAGCGGCCCACCTCACCCTCGGTGATTCGTTTCGAAGAGGTGGTGATTGATGCCAACGCCATGCAGCTCACGGTGCGCGGCGAGCTGACGACGACCACCGCCACGGAGTTCCGCCTGCTGGACTATCTCGCCCGCCATCCTGGACGCGTTTACAGCCGCGACCATCTTCTGGACGCCGTGTGGGGCGACGCGCGCTTCGTGACGCCGCGCTCTGTGGACGTTTACGTGCGCCGCATCCGGGAGAAGATTGAGATTGACCCGGAGAACCCGCGGTACCTGAAGACCGTGCGGGGAGCCGGATATAGGTTCGAGATCCCCAAAGGCGAGTGAGCCGGCGTACTCGGGGCGCACGGCCGATCGGACTCCAGCATCCTCATTTCACGAGCTGATTGCTGAAGCCAGAGCCTGCCTCTGAGTTCAGCCCGATTTCGAGTCGGAGGATGAGTTCCCGCCAATTCCGGATTCCTGAAGGAGAGCGCTCCGGTGACCCGCAAAGTTTTCACAAAGCTGCTGGGACTGTTCGTCCTGCTGCTGGTGTTTCACACCGCGGTCATGGAGATCGTGTTTCGGCAGTTCATGCAGTCTTCGCCCGGCGGCTCTCTGAACAGCTTTGGCCGCGAAGCGCTCCTTTCCGGGCTGATCGCGCTGGTAGTGGCTATTCCGGTTGCGGCCTGGGCAGCGGTGCGCATCATGAATCGCCTGGACCTGGTGGTGACGTTTGCGCGTCGGATTGCGGACGGCGACCTGAGCGCGCGGCTGGACCAGACCAGCCACGACGAGCTCTCCGCCATGGAGGCCGCGCTCAACCAGACCGCCGAGCGTCTGGGCCAGAGCTTTGCCGAGATCGAGAGCCGGCGCCAGGAACTGGCGGCAATGCTCGATTCCATGCAGGAAGCTGTGGTGGCGGTTACGGTCGACGGACAGGTGGCGTGGTCGAACACCGTGATGCAGCGCATGGCCGGAACGCAAATCCGGGTGGGCCGTCCGCTGGCTCATTCGGTGCGCGATCCCGACTTGCTGGCCTGCGTGAAAGGAGCGCTGGAGCAGGGCGCGGTGCGATCCGGGCGCGCCAGCACGCTCGCCCCGGGCCGTATCTTCGATATCAGCGCCGCGCCTCTGCCGGCGGGCGGTGCTCTGGCGGTGCTTCACGATGTGACCCGGATTGAGATCGCCGAGCGCTCCCGCCGCGATTTCATCGCCAACGTCAGCCACGAACTGCGGACTCCGCTGACTTCGATCCAGGGATATGTCGAGACCCTGATGGAAGACACGGGCGCCAGCCCCGATACCACGCGCGAGTTCCTTGGAATCATTCAGAAGAGCGCGCGGCGCATGAACCGTCTCACGGAGGATCTGCTCGCACTGGCCGGGGTCGAGAGCCCCGATTACAAGCTCGCGCGGCAACCCATTCGCGCCAGCGACCTGCTTGAAGACGCGACCGAGTCACTGGGGGGGATTGTGGGCGATTCCGGGATGGAGCTGGACCGAGCCCAGGCGCCGGACGCGTTCGTGCTGGCGGATCCCGACGCGATGAACCAGGTCTTCGGGAACCTGATTGAGAATGCCACGAAGTACGGAAAGTCCGGCGGCCGCATCCGGCTCGGCGCGCAGCTCGGGGAAGAGTACGTGGAGTTCTATGTCCAGGACTTTGGGCCGGGCATTGCGTCCGAGCATCTCGGCCGGATCTTCGAGCGCTTTTATCGCGTGGACAAGGCTCGTTCCCGAGAGTCTGGCGGGACCGGTCTGGGATTGGCCATTGTGAAGCACATCGTGCAGGCCCATGGCGGCCGGGTGCGCGCCGAGAGCGAACTGGGCGGGGGCTCTACCTTCTTCTTTACACTGCCTTTAGCGCCCACCTCCGCCTGATCACCTTTCGCTCTTCTTGTCCAGCAACTGCGTCGAATGCTCGCCTTGAAAGTGTGACCCAAGTCACCTATTCGGGGTATGTCGCAGCCCGTCTGCATTGATTAACGTTGCTTCATCCCGGTGATTCACTCTCACCAGTACGACTCGGTTTGGGGTGCTGAAGAGTGAAAACGGCCTAGGACGCAAGACCGGGAGGCACCATTATCTCTAGACCCTATGCCGCGGGCCGGGGAACTCGGAAGCTCCGGTCCTAACTTAGATCACCCCATAGCCGCGCGGCGTTCACTCGCCGCGCGCTCTATTCGCAAGTCAACGAGAGGCACACGATGCATGTTCCTGCCCTGATTGAACGCGTTATGGTTCGCCGCCGAAGCGGCATCTTCCTGGTCACGCGCGTCGATCATCAGCGCCAGGTGGCGAGCGTCATTCCCCTCAATGGTTTCGATCCCGCCATCGAAGTTCCTTTCACGGAACTGCTGCCCTGCGCCGCGGAACACGAAAAGACCGCCTGATCCTCCTCTGGCGAGGGCGCCCTCTCTCATCCGTTCAGGCACTTCGCATCGATCGGATACTTCGCTTCCTGTCCAATCAGCTTTGCCAACATGTGGAAGTACGACAGGATGGAGTGCTCGCATCCCAGCTCGAACTTCAGTTCCGGCGGAGGCACCAGCTCCGTCTCGTCTCCCACATGGAAGTAGAACAGCGGCGGCGGCGTCTTGGGCACGATGTCCAGCCGGTTCGCCACCCGGAACGCATCCTGTACCACGTGGTTGAACAGGTTGTGGAAGCTCAGGTCTCCAACCCTGGGGCTGGCGAGCGTGTACAACGTGACGGGGAACCGGGTGTTTACCGCCATGTCCAGGGCCAGCAGCGTGGCCAAGGCCGCGCCCAGGCTATGGCCGCTGATGGTGATCTTCGCGGAGGCCGCAAGCAGCGCCACGACGTCATCCATGAAGGTACCGGAAGGCCCGGGGGTGAGCGAGAACGACAGGTACATGTCAGTGAAGCCGTCCTCGGTCAGGCCTGATCCTTGAACACGGGGAAAGGGCCGGGGAAGAAACTTGAAGTCCTGCAGCCACTCCCACACGCCCTCCGTTCCGCGAATCGCGATGACGACATCGAGCGGGTCGGCGTCATTCTGCGCGATGATGCCGATGGTCGTGCAACCCTTTGCCCGCGCCGGGTTGATATCGGTGGCGAGGTCGTTCGCGTAGATCGTCTTTTGCACGGTGTAGCTCTTGCCGGGAATCACGGGGGCTCCGGAGCCGGTCACTACGGCTCGTCCGTTCAGATCGGTAGTGGCGGAAATCTTGTTCCAGTTCTCGTAGACAAACTCCACAAACAGACCTGCATTGATCGCAGACTGAACGTTCACGGGGGATTCTCCTGCCTGGATTGAGGAACAAGACTATTGGGATACAGGGAAGGGGATCGTTGCAAGATTTTTCTTCGGCGAATCGGGCGCCGGCTATTCCGGGGCGATCCGGCGAGGTTCTACAATGCAGGCGGCCCCTTCCATGAATAAGCGTCCCTATGAAGTCACCGTCGTCAGCTGGATACTGATCGTTGTCGGCGTTGCCAGCATCGCCATGAATGCTTCAGCGCTGTTGCCTCCGCAGGCGTTCCAGGCCGGCAATCTTGCCATCCTGGGCGTGCGGCTGCTGGGGATTCTCTGCGCGATCTACATGCTGCGGCGGCGGAACTGGGCTCGCTGGACAGCTCTTGCGTGGATTGCCTTTCACGCGGTGATCGGGTTTCTCAATTCGGTGGGACAAGGGATCATTCATGCCCTGATCTTTGGTCTCATCGGCCTGGCTCTGCTTCGGTCCGATGTTGGGGCATGGTTCCGCGGGCGCCCGGCCGATGCAGTCTAGGAAGGCGTGGTGCTGGGCAGAGACGCGCATGCCCTCAGGTAGGAGCACACGAATAAGACGAGTTCATCGCGCAGTTCCTGGACGTCCTTATCGCGGGCGCCTGACTCGAGCAAGCGCCGGCTGACTCCCGACATGGCTCCCTGAAGGATGGAAGCTACGACGCGCGGATCCCTCGCGAGCGGCTCGCGCGCGGACTCCAGCATGGACAGGATGGCCCTGTTCGCCCGCGCTTCCAGGGTGTGCATCAGCCGCGCCCCCTCCACGTCCGAGGCGATCGAATAGAGCGCCACGCTGCGGGTTCCATCGCGCATCTTGGCTTCAAGAAAGCCGCGGATCAGGGCCTCGCCCATGGCTTCCAGCGGGCGGCCTTCCTGCTCCTTGCAAACGCGCTCAATGGCGTCGAGGATCGTATCGAAGTGCCTTCGCAGCACAGCCTGCAAGAGCGATCTCTTATTGGGGAAGTACTGGTAGAGCGTGCCGACCGATACGCCTGCCCGCTGTGCAACCCGGGTCGTCGTCAGCCGTTCCTTTCCCAAGTCCAGCAAAACCTGAAGAGTCGCTTCCAGGATGGCGTCCACGCTGGCGGCGGAACGCGCCTGTACCGGCATTTTGCGCGGGGTTAGTGCTCCTGCGGAACGTTCTAGCAAATGCGAACTCCTGACCGGAAGCTTCCTTCATCAAACCACCGAAGCTCGATTTCAGGCTACAGGAGCGAGAAGTGACCACCCAAATATCGCGCATCTCCGAATTTACCTTTCCTGGCACCACACTTACTGTCAACCGTATGGGTTATGGGGCGATGCAATTGGCCGGCCCGCACGTCTTTGGTCCGCCGCGCGACCCGGATGAGGCCGTTGCGGTTCTCCGGGAGGCGATTGCCTCGGGCGTGAATCACATCGATACGAGTGACTTCTATGGACCCCATGTCACCAACCAGATCATCAAGCGCGCTCTGTTTCCTTATCCCGCGGACCTTGTGATTGTCACCAAGGTGGGAGCGCGGCGCGGTTCCGATGCGTCCTGGATTCCCGCGCTCGAGCGTCAGCAATTGATTGATGCGGTTCATGACAACCTCCGCAATCTGGGGCTCGATGCTCTCGAGGTGGTCAACCTGCGCGTCGGCGGCATCAGCAGTCCGACAGAGACTCCCATTGCAGAACAAGTCACCGTGCTTGCTGAACTGCAGCAACAGGGGCTGATTCGCCACATCGGGCTCAGCAATGTGACGCCGCGGCAGCTGGCCGAAGCTCAAGGCATCGCGCCGATCGTCGGGATCCAGAACATGTACAACGTTGCGCATCGCGACGATGATGCGTTCATCGACGACCTCGCAACACAAGGCATCGCGTACGTGCCGTTCTTCCCGCTGGGCGGGTTCACGCCTCTGCAGTCTTCGGAACTCAACGCGGTGGCGGACTCGTTAGGGGCCACTCCCATGCAGATAGCGCTCGCGTGGCTGCTGCGCCGTTCCCCGAACGTGCTTCTCATTCCCGGGACGTCGTCCCGCGCACACCTGCGCGAGAATCTGCAGGCGGCCTCCCTGGAACTGACGCCGGATGTGCTCGATGAACTGGATGCGATTGGGAAATCTTCCCGGTAACGAAGAGCCCGCCAAAAGCCCGCAGGCGTGGCCATAAGCCACGCCTGCTTCTGCATTGGGACCTGTGCCGGTCTACAGCACCAGGTAGAAGACGCTCTGTTCATTCAGCGCAGTCCCGTTGCTGGCCTGGTCGAAGATGGTGATGGTGTGGAGGCCGGGCGACAGGTTGTAGTACAGGTCTACGCTTGCCCCGGCATAGGTGCCCAGCTTCACTCCGTTGTCCCAGACCTGCAAGTCGGCGATTCCGACGGGCTCGGTGGCGTGCGCCACCAGGTGAACGGTCTGCGTTCCAAAGAATTGATTTGGAGCGGGGGAGAGAATCTGCACGCCTCCGGCCTGTGCCGCCACGGTATAACTGACGGGCGTGGCATGGATGATGTGGTAAGCGGAGTCAAGATCGAGAACCCACGTCAGGTGCGGGCCGGGAGCAAGGTTATACACCTGATCGATGGGATCGCCGTAGTATCCCAGCTTGACGCCGTTGTCCCAGACCTGCGTCTGTGTTACCGCTTGGTTCTCATGCACGCTAGCCGTCACGTGGACGGGGCCGTTGATGACCTGTCCGTTGCCGGGACTTGTGATCGCGATGTTCTGCGTCGCGATTGTGGGCTCCGTGCTGGTGTCGAAGAAGTCTGCCATCGGCGTGGCATTTTGCGCGGCTCCCGGGCACGTGGTGAGGCCCATGGCGGCGCATACCGTCTTTAGCACGTTCTCGCTGTGATAGGTGATGGCCGATTGATAGCCTGGCCTGACCCGCGGCCCGATCACGAGAGTGGCAACGCGGCCGCCACAACCGAGAGTCGTGGTCGCGGAACAGCGAGCGTCGCCGGCCAGGTTCCCCTCATCCCAAATGACAAAGAGGATGCCGTCGCCTCCCGGCTGAAACTCGGGTCGCGCCAGGATGGCTGGCAGATTGAGCTGTAGCCACTGATCGGCGGACTGCAGCGTCCCATTGTGCGCATCCTCATCGGCGTCGGGCGTGATGTAGACGAGGTTCGGCGTGACGCCCGCCGCGAAGTCTGCCTCGATTTGCCCGTAGGGCATGCTCTTCCAGTCCTGGCCGGTGCCGGGGCAAGCGTCGGTGAAATCGATCAGTGGGTTGTGGCGGCGATAGTAGGCGTTATTGGGGCCGCCATACAGTCCCTGAAAGCCTGCGAATGGCAGGTTCTCCTGGTAGGAGCGCCAGTCATAGCCCTTCTTCAAGAGCTCGCGAACAATGTTGTCCTGTGGGTGCTGGCATGAGACGGTGTCATTGTTCGGCTCCACGGGAGCGCCGGCGACGTACCACATCAACGCGGGAAGGGAACTGTGCTGCTCGGCGTAGAACTGTGTGGCTAGTCCGTAGCGCTGAATGAGGGAGTTGTAGTACGGCATCTGCGGGTTGCCGACGACTTCTTCGTAGCTATGATTCTCTTCCGCGACGATCCAGACGTGCGACGAGGCGGGTACGGTTTGTGCGATCGAAATGCTGGAGATCAGCAGGCAGAGAGTGAAACAGACGAGTGGCAGACGTAGTAAGCGCATAAATGGCCCTATCCATCCAATGAAGGAATTTACGTTCTAAGCGTGCGATCTTGGCACCAGGTATACAGGCGTAGCTCCCTGCGACCCAGTTAAGTTTGAGTGAATCTTTCGTACGCCGGCGGGTTATGATGACCGCGGCCCTGTGCCTGGGTATGAAGGGCACATTTTGGGTCTCATCGAGGCGCCTATGCGATTCCGATTGAATTTGCTAGCAGCTCCGTTCGTGATGGCATGCGTTACGGCGACGGCCGTAGCGCAAGATGGCCCAAGCGCAGATCGGCTCATCGGCGCCTGGCGGCTGGTTTCGGTAGAGACCCTCCGCCCCAACGGGGAAGTCATTTATCCCATCTATGGGAAACACCCGCAGGGGCTGCTTATCTACGATCGCTCCGGCTGGATGAGCGTGACCATCATCTCCGATCCGCAGTCGGAAGTTCCCCGGACCGACTCGCGCCAGGGATTTCTTGAGGCTCCGGCCGCCGAAAAGCTGGCCGCAGCCGATGCTTTTTACTCCTATTACGGCACCTGGACGGTCGATCCCTCCGGTGCAGCGGTGGTACACCACATTCAGCAGTCGATGCTTCCCGGCGAGCGCGGAGAAGATGCATCGCGCAAACTGACTCTTGATGGCGACAGGCTCATTCTAATCGCCAGCATGAAGGAAATGGGCGAGGCGCACCAACGGCGTCTCACATGGCAACGCATCTCTGCTGAAACGAAACCAGGGAACTGAGAGAGAGCTCAACGCCGAAACCGCTCTTTCCGGAGATTCCGCGCATAGAATGGAAACGTTCTCACAGAGGTGACCATGGCTGCTTTCCCGGTTGGACGGCGTGTATCTCTCGCAACGATTCTCCTGTTTGTCTTCGCTCTCACTCTCGACGCGCAACAGCAGCGTCCGCCCGCCGTTCCCCTGGTCGCGCACGATCCCTACTTCAGCATCTGGTCCGACGCAGACCGCCTAACCGATAAGGAGACGGTGCATTGGACGGGCCACCGTCAGCCCATCGCAGGGGTTGTTCGGATTGACGGCAAGCCCTATCGCTTCATGGGAGCAGAGCCCCGCGATGTTCCGGCCATGGATCAGCTCAGTCTGCGGGTCACGCCCACCCATACGATCTACGAATTTCAGGCGGCGGGTGTCCGTTTGACCGCCACCTTTTTCACGCCCGCGCTTCCCAGGGACTTCGACATCCTCTCGCGGCCCGTCACGTATCTCACCCTCACCGCATCGGGAGAGCCGGGACACGAGGTCTCGGCGCTTATCGATGTTGATCCAATCATTGCTGTCGACACCGCCGATCAGCCGGTGACGTGGGGACGCTCGCGTGCGGGAGCTCTGACCGTGCTGAACGTCGGCTCGCGTGATCAGCGCGCCGTGGGACGCCCGGGGGACGACGTGCGTATCGACTGGGGCTACTTCCATCTCGCCGTCCCGGATAGCGAATCCGCGCAGGTCTCCGCCTCTCATGGGGCGCTCCTGTCGTTCGTGACCAATGGGACTCTGCCGGCTTCCGACGACATGGAGATGCCGCTCATGCCTCGCCGGGACGCGGCGCACCTTGCCGTGGCCCTGCCGCTGGGGAAAACCAGCGCCACACCGAGTACGCGCCACGTCCTGCTCGCCTATACCGAGGACGAATCCATCGAATACCTGGGGCGCCGTCTCCATCCTTACTGGCAACGGAACGGGCAGACCGTCGACGACATGCTTTCGCAGGCCGAGAATGAGCTCTCCAGCCTCGAGCAGCGGGCCGCGCGCCTCGACCAGGAGCTCACCGCCGACCTTGAGAAGGTGGGCGGCCCAGCGTACGCGGAGCTCGCGGTTCTGGCCTATCGCCAGACCCTCGCGGCCCACGGCTTCGCCGCGGACGTCGATGGCACTCCGCTGCTTTTCCCCAAGGAGAACTTCTCGAACGGATGCATCTCGACCGTCGACGTCCTCTACCCCTCCGCGCCCTTCTTCCTCTTCTTCAATCCCGAGCTGCTTCAGGCTCAGCTCAAGCCCGTCCTTGAATATGCGTCTCTCCCGCGCTGGAAGTGGCCTTTCGCCCCTCACGACCTGGGCACCTACCCGGTAGCCGATGGTCAGGTGTACGGCGGAGGCGAACGTACGGAAGAAGACCAGATGCCTGTGGAAGAGAGCGGCAATCTGCTCATCATTGTGGACGCGATGGAGCGGGCGCTGGGCAATTGGGACTTCGCCCGCCAGTACTGGCCGCAGTTCGACAAGTGGGCAAAATATCTCCGCGAGAAGGGCTTAGACCCCGCGAACCAGCTGTCGACGGATGACTTTGCCGGACACCTCGCCCATAACGCCAACCTCTCGATCAAGGCCATCGAAGGACTAGCGGCATACGCGGACATGGCGCGCAACCTTGGCAAGACGGATGTCGCCTCCGACTACGAGCGCCTGGCCCATGACATGGCCGCCAAATGGGAGCCGATGGCAAAAGAGGGCGACCACTTCAAGCTGGCTTTCGATCGTTCGAACACCTGGAGCCAGAAGTACAACATTGTCTGGGACCAGATCCTCGGATTCGGGCTTTTCCCGGCCAGTATCCGTCAGACCGAGATCGCCTTCTATCTCAAGCACCTGAACCGGTTTGGCCTGCCCCTGGATAACCGCAAGGACTACACGAAGCTGGACTGGGAGATCTGGACGGCGACCCTCGCCGACAATTCCGCGGACTGGAATGCTTTTCTAGAGCCGATCGGCCACTGGATCAACGAGTCGCCTACCCGTGTGCCGCTCACCGACTGGTACGACACGAAAACCGGCGCACAAATCGGGTTCCAGGCGCGGTCGGTTGTCGGGGGTGTTTACATCAAGGCCCTGGCTGACAAATCCCTCGCCCAAAAGTGGAGGGCTCGTCAAGACCGTTAGTCAATTTCTTCCGTTCGCCGAGGAGATGTGCGGGGAAAATCCAGAACTATTCAAACGCCCGTAACATTGGACCCAGAGAATCGATTCCGGCAGCAAAACTGCTTTGGAGCGTAACGTGAAGAAGACAAGTATCGTGCTTGGTTTGTTGATGTTGGCTGTTGGATTTGCCCAGGCTCAGAAGTTGACGGGAGCGGGAGCGACCTTCCCCAATCCGATCTACGCCAAGTGGTTTCAGGAGTACAGCCAGGCCCACCCAGGTGTTGAAGTGAACTATCAGTCGGTGGGCTCCGGGGCCGGTATCACCCAGGTCACCAAGGGCCTGGTGGATTTCGGCGCCTCTGACATGCCGATGACCGACCAGGCGCTCGAGTCTTCCCCGATCAAGCTTGTCCATATCCCGACAGTGATGGGGGCGGTGGTGCCCGTGTACAACGTTCCCGGCGTCACCGACATCAAGTTCTCTCCGGACGTCCTCGCCGATGTCTACCTGGGGAAGATCGCGACGTGGAGCGACCCCAAGATCGCCAAGGACAATCCCGGCGTGAAGCTACCTGACCAGAAGATCATCGTGGTTCATCGCTCGGATGGTTCCGGCACTTCGTTTATCTGGACCGACTACCTGAGCAAGGTCAGCCATGAGTGGAACGACGGCCCGGGCAAGGGCACCTCGATCAACTGGCCTGTCGGTGTGGGCGGCAAGGGGAACGAAGGGGTGGCGGGGCTCGTGCGCCAGCTTCCGGGAGCCATTGGATACGTCGAGCTCATCTACGCGCTGCAGAACCACATCACCTTCGGCGAAGTCCGCAACGCCTCCGGCAAGTGGGTGAAGGCCTCCATCGAGGGCGTCACGGCCGCGGCATCCACTGCCAAGATTCCTGCCGACTATCGCGTCTCCATCACCAACGCACCCGGCGACAACTCCTATCCGATCTCCAGCTTTACGTACCTGCTCATTCCCACCAAGTCGACCGACTCCAACAAGGGCAAGGTGCTCAAGGATATGCTGAGCTGGATTGTGAAGTCCGGCGAGGAGCAGGCTTCGCAGCTCTCCTTCGCCCCTCTGCCGCAGGCACTGCAGGACAAGGTCCTCAAAACCGTTTACTCCTTGCAGTAACCGGGGAGCTGAGTTTGGAACCAGAACCAGGGCCCGGCGGGAAAAGCCGGGCTCTTTTCTTTTGTCGGACGGAATGACGAGTTGAACGCGGATCGCGGACAGCATTACTCCGCGCGCAGAGTCTCCACCGGGTTCACTTGCGCCGCACGCATGGCGGGAAACGCCGCCGCGGCTGCGATGACCAGCAGCATCGTGCCTCCTACCGCGCCGGCCGTGAGCGGATCAAACGCCTTCACGCCGTAGAGGAACGATCGCACCGCGGCACCCGCGGCCCAGGCGGCCGCCACTCCAGGGGCAAGGCCCAGCAGGGCCATGATTCCGGCCTGTTGCATCACCAGGCCCGCGGCCTTGGATCGCGTGGATCCGAGAGCCATGCGGATCCCGATCTCCCTGCGCCGCAGGGCTACCGAGTACGCCAGCACGCCGTAGATTCCCACCGCCGATAACACCAGCGCGACGAGACCAAATCCTGAAACCAGGCGCAACGCCAGGCGCCGCTCTCCCAGCGACTGAGCGACCCCTTCCTCCATGGGCCGCAGACTCATCTCCACCATGGATGGCGCCTCTTTCTGGATGGCGCTGCGCAGCTCCGAAGCAAGAGTCGCCGGAGGCAGCGAAGATCGCACCGCGTACTGCGCTGCCATGCTGAAGACCATGCCCAGTAGTGATCCCGCGGGAAGCTGTCGGTAATCGAGATAGACCATCGGCTCAAAAGGCGCTCCCAGATCATTGCCTTGGATTTCGTTTTCCACGACACCGATGACGGTCATGGGCTGGAGGAAGGGGAGATCGTCGTCCTTGTCGCCGGGATTGCGATGGAATCGCAGTGTCGAGCCGACCGGCTCCCGCTGGTCCAGGAACGACTTCACGAATGCCTCATTGACCAGCACGCCGATGGACGAACTTGTCTCGTCCGCGGCCTGGAAGCCGCGCCCACGCAGCAGACGGATTCCGCTCGTCTGCACGAAGTTGGTGCTTACCATGCTGTAGAACGCAGAATCGCCCTGGTGAAACGCACGCCCGTCCACCTCCGTTGTTCCATTCAGGGCCACGTTGTAGTTGGAAAAGGGGACTTCGGTCTGCATCGTCGCCGACTGCACGCCTGGAAGCGTCGCGAACCTTTCCAGCAAGCGAGTCTCGATGTTCCGCGAGAGATCCGGATCCTGGTTTTGCTTCTCCGGCATCAGCACCAGGGTGGTGACGCCGTGCGGATCGAAGCCGAGGCGCACGTTCTCGAGCGCCTGCAGAGTCCGCACAAACAATCCGCTGACGGCGAGCAGCACGCACGTCAAGGCGACCTGCAGGGCGACCAGCATTCCGGGCAGCCGCGACCTGCGCGTCACGTTCTTCGCATTGGAGCGGCCGGCGGTCTGGCGCCGGATCGTCAGGAGCGGGGCCAGAGATGCGGCAATGCCCACCGCGATGGCGAGCGCACCCGCACAACACAACACGATAGGATGCAGCGCCAGTTCGTCGAAACGCGCGTACTCATGCCCGTAAGCATGCCGCACCAGCGCGATCGCCGCATAGGACAGGCCTCCTCCGAGCACCGCGCCTGCTACCGAAACCAGGACGCTTTCTGTCACGAGTTGTTGCAGCAGCCGCGCGAAGCTGGCGCCCAACGCGAGGCGCGTCGCCATCTCCGGCATCCGGCTGGCGGCGCGTCCAATCTGCAGGTTTGCGGCATTCGCGCATGCAATGAGCAGCAGGACGCCCACGCCCCCCAGCAGTGCGAAGAGCGGCCGCTGCAGATCTCCGACTACGAGTTCCCGGTAAGAACGTATTCTCAGGTGTCGATACTGCTCGCCGTATTTGCGATCCACATACGAGAAGACCCTCTGCGCGTCAGCCAGCCCCTGCTCCTCGCTTACGTCCCGCCGGAGACGCGCAATGACCAAGGCCGACTCGATCTTGAAATCGTCTTCCCCTGAGGCATTGACGTGAATGGGAAGATAGACCACCGGGGCGCCGGTCCCTTGCGGGACATGAAAACCGAGGGGTAGCACGCCAATCACGGTCCGGGTCTCATCCCCGATCTTGATAGAGGAACCCACGGCATGCGGGTCTCCGTGCAGCCGTTCTTGCCAGAACTCGTAGCTCACGTCGACGCCGCGTTCCGTGCCTGCTGTGCTGATCAAACTCCCTAATTTCGCGTGAATTTCAAGCACTGGAAAGAAGTCCTGCGTTACCTCCGTCAGAAGGGTGATGCGCGTTCCGTCGGGCGCGGTCACGGGTCGAATCATGGTGTTGTAGCCGCTTACGCCGGCAAACGCGTGGGTGCCGCGGCGCAGCTCATCAAAGACCCGGTATGACAACGCTCGCGGGGACGCGGACGTTCCCTCGGCGCGGTCCTCGCCGTAGAGTTGCACCAACTCGTCGGCATGTGGGAGCGCCAGGGGTCTCACCAGGATCGAGTCCACCATCGCCAACATGGTGGTGACGCATCCCAGGCCCAACATCAGGGTGCAAAGCAGCGTGACGGTATACCCGGGCGCGCCGATCAAGCCGCGCAGAGCATAACGCAGGTCCTGCAGAAGGCGCTCAATCCAGATCCCTCCCCAGATGGCGCGCGACCGCTCCGCCGCAAGCAGCACGTTGCCGAACTTCTTACGGGCGGCGTGCTGTGCCTCCTCCGGTGTCATGCCGGCATCGATGTTCTCCTGCGTCTCCATTGCAATGTGTGTCTCAAACTCCTGCAGCAGCAGATTTCTGCGCCGGGTCCACCTGAACATCGTCCACTCCTTCGCCTACGAGTTCTCTTCCGCCGGTGGTGACAGGATTCGCGCGATTGCGCGCGACAGCTTTTGCCATTTACTGGCCTCCGCCGAGAGTCTCCTGCGTCCCTTTGCGGTCAGCCGGTAAAACCGTGCTCTGCGATTGTTTTCGGAGACGCCGTCTTCGGCGGCGATCATCCCCAGCTTGAGGAGCCGCTGCAGGGCCGGATACAGCGAGCCGTGGCCCACCTGCAGCACCTCGTCGGATCGTCGCTCGATGGAACACGCAATGGCGTGCCCGTGCGCCCTCCCGAACGCCAGAGTCTGCAGGATCAGCATGTCCAGCGTTCCCTGCATCAGTTCCAGTTGGTCGTCAGCGCCCTCTCTAGTCGACATTCGACCAGACGCTACTCCCTCTTCTGGTCGAATGTCAAGGGGAGCTTCGGGGGACGGGCGCCCGTCCCCTGGCGTTGGGGGGATCGGCATCTTCGCTTCCAGGAAGCGTGCTCCGAACCGATGGCTGAAGGGGTCCTCAGAAAGCTTGATCGAGTTCTAGGAGCGCCACCACTCCGACCGCAGTTCTTCGCCTTTCACTACTTCGGTAGGAGCCCCTGGGGTCGGAGACCAGAGTTGCAGTCGCTGCTCGGTCCAGATCTTTTCAATGGGCTGCGTCCAGTAGTGAAGAGCGAGGTCGAACAGACCCCAGTGGATTGGCATGAGCAGACCGTGCCCGCCGAGCGCTCGAAAGCTGCGCACCGCGCCTTCGGGGCCCATATGAATGTCTGCCCAGAGTGGATCGGAGGCGCCGATCTCGAGCATAGTCAGGTCGAACGGCCCGAACTGTTCTCCGATGTCGCGGAAGCCAGGCCATTCTCCGGAGTCGGCGCCGTAATAGAGACGGTGCTTCGGCCCCAGAAAAGCGAACGAGGCCCACAGCGTCTGAAATCGATTGAATAGGCTTCGGCCTGAGAAGTGCCGTGCGGGCAATGCCATAACGCGGACGGAACCCACCTCAACGGCATCCATCCAGTTCAATTCCCGACATTGTGCCGGGGGAACTCCGAACTGATGGAGAAGCGCGGCCACGCCGAGCGGCGTGATCCATTGCGCCTGGCTCAAGGAAGACAGCCCGGCCAGGGTGCGGATGGTGTTTGCGCCAAGGTGATCGTAGTGATCGTGCGACACCACTACGGCATCCATCTCGGGTATCCGATCCAGAGGCAGCGGCGCCGCGAAGAACCGCCGGGGGCCGCTCCAGGATGTGGGAGACGCACGCTCATCCCATACCGGATCGATCAGGATGCGCACGCCATCGATCTCCACGATCGACGTAGCGTGCCCCATCCATGTGATTCGCAAGCCGCTGGCGGGCGGTTTCGAATAAAGAGAGGCGTCTGTCTGAAACGGGCCTGGTGGGCTTTTCGGCGAGCGCGCCTTAGCCCCGAGGAAGAAGCGAGGCCCCACTTTGAAGATGGTGGAAAAGCCGCCGACCGAGGTCGGCACAGGATTGAGAAACTGGCGCCCGCGACGCTGTGCAGGTTTGAGCAGCATGTTCGTTTGATGATGGATCAACAGGGACGATTTTAATCATCAGATCCGGCCGGGAGTTGTTGTCGTCAGCCTTGGGGTACAGAGGACTGCTGAGACACTAAGAATCTTGTTGTGCGTTACAGGAAAGAGAAGATTGTCTCCGAAGAAGCGTAAGTTCGGCTGTTCCTTTTGAGACGGCCGGTCGCCTTGGCGCCATTTATCCTCCGGATCGGATACGAGCTTCGCTATAATGTCCACATTTCAGCGTAGTTATCCGGGCCTTGCTCGGGACGTGATCCCAGAGATGGGAGAGGCGACCGGCAACGAGCTTTCAAGCGGGCAGTTGGACCTCGCTGCCCATCTGGGATATTCGGGGAGAAATGTCTTTCTGAGGGAATAGTCTTAGCTCACTACCACGAGTGAAAAGGAGAAGAATGCGGAAGACCTTTGTGTATTCGTGTTTCCTCGCTGCGTCGTGCGGCTTGCTGCCGGTTCTCGCAACCTCTCAGGAACTGGTGCACGCCTTCACTGGTACGATAAGTTCCGCCAACAGCGGCTCCAAAACCATCACTGTATTCCGCGACGGCGGCGCCCAGGGGACCTTCGACGAAGTCACAGCCGGCAAAACACGCTATGCCTTCGACAAGAAGCTGGCATCTCAGAGCGTGAGTGCGAACTCGTTCAACGAGCAGGGCGCTTATGCCGTCATCTTCTATATCGGAATGATTGAAAATCCGACCGTCGTCGCCGTGAAGCCCCTCGGGAAGGGGCCGTTTGCGTCGTTTGACGGAACCGTGACGAGCTTCAACGGGCACGATCATACGATCGCGATCACCGATCAGTCCGGGGCCGCCAAGACATTCAAGATGAACGCCAATACTGTGGCTGAAGGTCCGATGGGAGCGGTGGAGGGATTCAAGCTGCAGGCCAATAAGGGCGACCGCGTGCGCATCGTGAGCGACTCCGAGGAGGGCTCGCCGACCGCACTCTTCATCAAGGACCTGTGATGATCTGCTCTTTACGAGCCCGCGGCCGCTTCCATCGGGCTACGGGCTCGCTTAGTGCTGCGACACGGTGAAAGCGTACAAAGAATCGCCCGCTCCGACAACCAGGTATTGTCTGCCATCCAATTCGTACGACATGGGGCCGTTCGTGACTGAGGACGTGAGCCGCGCGTGCCAGAGCGGCTTGCCTGCCTCGGGATCGAACGCGATGACATTGCCCGAGGGGTCTCCGGTAAACAACAAGTTGCCGGCTGTGGTCAGGACGCCCGAGATGGAGTCGCTCTCCTCCGGGTAAATGTGGCGCCAGCGAATCTTGCCGGTCTTCGGGTCAAGCGCCACCAGGGCGGATTGGGCCCACACGGGACTGTCGCGCCCGCCATATCCCTCCGGGTGTTCGCTGGTATCGGTGAGGTAATACACGCTGTAGGAGGGAGAGCTGCTCACGTAGAAGAGCCCTGTTTGTGGATCGAAGCTGGGCGGCGGCCAGTTCGTGGCACCCCCGGAGGCGGGATTCACCAGCACGCCGTCGGTCTTGGGCTCCTTGGCCGGATCGGGTATCGGTTGGCCCTGTGCGTTCACGCCTTTTGACCAGTTGAGCTCCGGATCGAATGGGGCGGTCACCAGTTGCTTGCCGGTGGTTCGGTCCAGCACAAAGAAATAGCCGTTGCGCGCTGCCTGCGCCAGAAGCTTACGCGGCTTACCCTCAATGTCTGCGTCGAAGAGGACCGGCGTCTCGACGTTGTCCCAGTCGTGGGTGTCGTGGGGCGACGGCTGAAAATACCACACCAGTTTCCCGGTGTCCGGATTGAGAGCCACAATCGAGCAGGTGTATAAGTTATCGCCCTTGCGGCTCTGCGGTGCGTGCACCGGATTGGGATTTCCGGTGCCCCAATAGAGCAGGTTCAACTCCGCATCGTAGGTGCCGCTGAGCCACGTCATGCCCCCGCCATGTTCCATGGACTGGGCGTCCGGCCATGTCTCGGCGCCGGGTTCTCCCGGACGCGGCTCCGTATTGAAGTGCCATTGCACCTTGCCGGTCTCGGGATCCCGCGCTTCCAGATAGCCGGGATCGTCCAGCGAATCGCCACCCACGCCTACCAGGACATGATTGTTGATGACCAGCGGAGCCGGTGTGGAGAAATACTCCAGGTTGAGATCGGCGATCTCGACTGCCCATCTGAATTTCCCGGTCTTCCTGTCGAGCGATACCAGGTGGTTGTCGGGCGTTTCAAAGAACAGCCAATCGTGGTAGATGCCGACGCCGCGGTTTCCTATATGGATTCCGCCCTTTGTCTCCCACTTGTAGTGCCAGATCTCCTGGCCGGTGCGTGCGTCCACCGCCCAGGCGTTGTCCGGAACCGTGAAGTACAGAATGCCATCGACCTCAAGCGGCGTTGATTTGATCTGCGGGCCGAAGGGCATGGCGCCCGGGCCTGTTTCGATGTGATAGATCCAGGCGAGGCGCAGGTCGCGCACGTTTTTCTGATCGATCTGCGTCAGGGGGCTGAAACGCTTCCCGGAGTAATCTCCGTTATAAGTGGGCCAACTGCCCGGGACCGGCTTGGCGATTGCGGCAGGGTCGAGTCCCTGCGCGGGCATGCCAACAGGCAAGAGAAATATGAGCCACGCCGCGGCTTTCAGATTCACTTGAGAGTCTCCAGATAGGCAAGAATATTGTGCATGTCGGCATCAGAGTATTGACGCAGCAGCTTCAGGTGTTGTGCGAGCGGATCATGCACCTCAACCTGTATGCCGGGGACGTCCTCATAGACCCAGGACCGCTGCTCGCCTCCCTCGTCCCGCAGCCCCACGCTGAAATCGTCGATGTGGGTCAGGGTTCCCGTGAAGACTTTGCCGGAGGGTAGCGTCACAGTGACATGCTTCAGCGCCCTTGGATCCGGGGGCGGAAACATCCCGTACGGGTTGTTAGCGGGATAGAGGAACCGCCCTTCGAGCGCAACAGGGTCGAATCGGGTAGCGATGTGGGCCAAGTCTCCGGAGGGCGAGTGGCATTCCGCGCAATGAGACTGAAAGTACGCCTGTCCGACTCGAGGATCGCCGGTGACGATGTTCTGGATGGTGTACTCCATGCGATTCGCGGCTGCCTGGGTACGACCCAGAAGGAATTGCGCGATATCGTGCACCTGGCTCTCGCCCAGGTTGGGGAAGGGGGGCATCCCTTTTTCCGGGCGACCGTTGTGGATGACGGCGGCAATCTCCTTCCCGGTGCCCTGGTCGTGCAGCACCATCGTCGAGCGAACCAAGTTGGGACCCTGGGCGCCGCCAGTCGCGGTTGTGCCATGGCAAAAGCCGCAGGTGGCCACGAACGTCTTTTGGCCGCGCGCCACTGCTGCCGGGTCGGGAGGGGCGCCCAGGGCCAAGAATCCACGGAGCATCTCTCGCACCTGGTCGGGCATTCCGGGGTTTTCAGCGCCGTTCGGCGGCGCTGCAGGTTCGCCAGTCGGTGGCTTGTTCTCTTGAGTGCCGGTGGGCCGGTCCTGGGACGGCTGAGCCGTGGAATGTTCCTGTTCCTGCGCCTCGAGACCCAGAAGCGTAACGGCTGCCAGCAGGCAAAGTGCCCATGTACGAAGGTTCATGTTGGTGTTCTGTCATCCCCAGGGATTGGTCACGCGATGGTCTCCCGCGAACGTCTGTCGCCGGGAGCCGGCCTCGATTACCATGCCTGCGCGATTGTTCTGCGATTATCCAATGCGCGCCAGAGAGATGGGAAGGAAATTGTGGTGAACGGTGTTGGTTGACTCACCTCATCCCGCATCTGGCCTGGAATTCCGCATCTAAGATTCTTAAGGCTTGGGGTACTCGCATGGATGGGTCTTCGGCGCGGTTGCTCTCGCGGCTCTGGTTCTTGACGATTGCGGCGGCGGCTATCGCCGTTCTTTACGCCGCTAAGGTGCTGTTCCTGCCGCTCGCGTTCGCAGTCCTCTTCGCGTTTCTGCTTTCTCCCGTGGTGGCTGCGTTGGAGCGCCTGAGGCTACCGCGAACGCTTGCTTCCGTCCTCGTCATCCTCAGCTTTGCGACGCTCGTGGGTGTTGGCGCCTGGACCCTGTTTACCCAGTTGGTCTCCGTGGCCAACGACCTGCCTACTTACCGCAGCAATATCGAAGAGAAGATGGCAGCCATTCACAGTCCGAGTGACTCGGCATTCAGCCGTGCCCGTCGGGAAGTGGAAAAGCTGAGTGACCAGCTTGGCATCGTCAATGCAAGCCCCTCTCCGGAAGCGCAGAGCAACGACAAGGGGGCAAGGAAACCTCTCGGGGCCAGTCCGCAGCACCCGATTCAAGTGCGCGACGTCTCCCGGAATGACGGCAGATTGGATCACCTGTCGGGCGTGTTGGAACCGCTGACGACGGCTGCCCTGAGTGCCGTCTTCACCTTCTTTGTGTTGTTACAGAGGGAGGATCTGCGCAACCGGCTGATCCGCCTGAGCGGCGATCGCAATCTGACCATGATCACGCAGGCGATGCACGATGCCAGCCGCAGGATCAGCCGGTACTTCAGCCTGCAGCTCTCAGTAAACGTGGTTTACGGCCTCACGTTCGCCGCCGCCCTCTACTTCATTGGACTTCCTCACGCGTTGCTGTTCGGGACGCTCGCGGGATTGTGCCGCTTCATCCCATACATCGGGCCGCCCGTGGCGGCGCTCATGCCCACGGTGCTGTCTCTGGCCGTATTTCCGGGGTGGAGCAGGGGACTGCTGATCCTGGGAATATTCGCGATCCTGGAGGTGATAACGGCGAACTATGTCGAGCCGCGAATTTACGGACGACACACCGGACTATCCGCCCTGGCCATTCTTGTCGCCGCCGCCTTCTGGACACTGCTTTGGGGGCCAGTGGGCCTGGTGCTGAGCGTGCCATTGACCGTATGCCTTGTGGTGATGGGCCGCCACGTGCCCTCGCTCGAGTTTCTGGCGGTGATGCTGGGAGACAAGCCGGCCATTCCGACCTGGATGTGTTTCTATCAGCGGCTGCTGGCGCGGGATGAGCGCGAAGCGAGCGAGATCCTTGACAAGGCGCTGAAGGAGCGGACCCTGGCGGAGGCATATGACTCCGTGATGATTCCGGCCTTAGCCCTCGCGGAGGAGGATCGGATGCACGGGGAGTTGGACGAGGGCACAACGCAATTTGTGCATCGGGCGGTCCAGGACCTGATCGAGGAGCAGACGTTCGGCGAAGGCGCGGAAGAGGAGAAGTCGGTCCGGCCGTTGCGCGTCATGTGCGTGCCCGTGCTCGACAAGGTGGATGAACTGGCCGCGATGATGCTGGCGCAGACTCTGGAGAACGGGAAGGTGCACGCCTTCGCTGTCCCCCCGCGTCGCCTGGGAGAGATGATGAACGCCGTGACCGTGGAGGGGCCGGACGTGGTATTTCTGACAGCCCTGCCGCCGGTGGGAATTGGGCGTTTACAAAGGCTCTATCGCGGCTTGCGCATGCGAAGCCCCAAAGTGAAGGTGATGATCGGGATCTGGAATTATCCGAGCGACGCTCGCGCCGCTGCTGAAGAGATCGCCGGGGGCGAAGATCTTCAAGTCCTCACGCGACTTTCCGACGCCGCGGCGGAAGTGCGGCAGATCGCGGGTGGAGACGCGGCGCCCCTCCACAGTGCGATGGCTCGAAGCGTCGCCTGATAGCGACTGCCAGCACCCGGAAGTCGCGAAGCCTCCCTGGTAATCAATAGCCGATGAAGTTTCTGCGTCTCGGGGCGGAATAAATCTCCACGTTCGGCGGTTTACCAACCAGGGGGCCCTGGGTGCGTTCGATCCATGCCGATTATTGCGGAGTGATAATGCCGCCCAGTGCGTGCCGTCGGGGTAGCACGATCCCTCGATGATCCACCTCCATCGGTCCCCGCTCTGGTCGATTAGGCACTCCGAGCTCGGCTCGGTCCATTGTCGCCCCGCCGCAAGCAGGGCACCAGTCCGTAGTAACGTCCGCGATTACCGCATGGCACTGCCGGCAAACCCGTTCCATGGCTTCAGATTATCCGATCGCACCTTTCCGATGAAATCCGCGCATCGCCTTGTATGCTGGCCTTATGAAGACCCTTCTCCGCACGTTGCTTTACCTCGCGCTCATTGTCTGGCTGGGCGCGGAGGTCTTCTTTCCGGTAGTCGCCGCAATTACGTTCGGGACTCTGCAAGCCCAGACGCATGCGGCAGGAGCGATCGTAGGCGAGCTGCTGCGCATCCTGCATTCGATGGGTCTGATCGCGGGAGTCGTTCTGCTGGCACTGCTTGCGCTGGCGCCCGCCTGGAACATCTACAAGTCCAAAGCCGTGCTCCCTCCCATGATTCTGGTTCTGTTTATGCTGATTGGCACGGCGTATTCGCAGTACGTTATCATCCCGGCGATGGAGCGGGACCGGATTGCCGCCGGAGGCGCCATCGATACGGCTGATCGCAGCAATCCGCAAACCGCCGATTTCAATCGTCTTCACTCCCGCAGCACTAACGTGGAGGGAGCAGTGATCGTACTAGGCCTTGCCACCGTTGTCTTCGTTGCCCGGGCGGAATCTGATCGCAGCTAAGCGCCAGGACAGGTCGCGGGGCGCGAGGAATTCAGGGTGGTCCAACGCCCCGCCAGGAGGTCGCCATGGGACGAGAAGCCGAATGTGCCTGTGACTGGAATGGAAAGCAAGTCGAGGTGCGAGCGCTGATTGAACCGCCAGATCTGATTCTGCGCGGTGGCTTCCGGCAGCGGCTGCCCCTTGCGGAGTTGGAGAACGTCTCCGCAGACGGCGACCAACTGCGCTTCCGCTACCGCGGAGAAACCGTCGCGCTCGTCCTCGGGACGGCCATGGTCGCGCGCTGGCTTAAGTCGCTCACCGCGCCTCCTCCCACGCTTGCCAAAAAAATGGGAATCTCGGCGAAGACGGCGATCCGCATCTTTGGGTCCATGGACGATCCTGCATTGACGGAAGCGGTGTCGGCTGCGGCCTCTACCTCCGCACGGCCGCCTGACCTGATCCTCGCGCGCGTGAATATTCCCGCCGAACTCGAAAGCGCACTTGAATGTGCGGCGGAGCAGATAGAGGCGGGCGTGCCAATCTGGTTCATCTATCCCAAGGGCAAAGGGAGTGCGCTGGGCGAGAACCAGATCCGTGCGAAGGCGCTGGCCGCCGGGATGGTCGATACCAAGGTTGCCGCTGTTTCGGCGACATTGACAGCATTGCGATTCGTGAAGAGGAAGCAGCCAGCCGGTAATCTTGGCTGAGCCCGCTCATCAAGACCAACAGATCGAGGACATACGTTATGGGTCAAGAGACATCCGAAAGCGCTTGCGAGAATCCCGGGCGTGTTATTTCCGATACATTGAGGAGGAGTTCGCGTCGGCACACGTCGTTTTCAACCCTCCTTTGCGGCATGTCTCTCGCGATGTTCGTGGGCTGTGGGAGCCTCTCCCTTGCAGCCCAGCAAGCCGCGGCCATGGCAGGGCACGATATGAGCGGGATGCAACCGGTCCCCGCGCCGGAACAGCTTCCTGTTCCCATCAAAATGACTGGAATCGGCAATAGTCACATCGCTATCAAGGCGACGCCGGAGGCCCAGGCCTGGTTCGATCAGGGGCTGAGTCTGCTGCACGATTTCTGGGAATACGAATCGGCAAAGGCCTTCGAACAGGCGATTCGGGTGGATCCGAAGTGCGCAATGTGCTGGTGGGGACTGTCGCGGGCGGAGTCCTTCCGCGGGGAGGAGACCAAGCCCTATGCGGACAAGGCCCTGGATCAGGCCGTGAAGCTCGAGAATGAGGGCAGCGAGACAGACAAGCTTTACATCGACGCCGCCAAAGCCGAGCACGACGGCGGCGGCAAGCGCTCGGACGCGGCGACCGGAATCTATCGCAAGCTGGTGAGCGACGATCCGCATGATCTGCAGGCGCGCATCTTTCTCGCCGAGTCGTTGTGCGAAGGGTACGACAAGAACGGCGAGCCCAAGCCCGGGCAGAAAGAGTGCATCCAGATTCTCGAGGGTGTGCTCAAAGACGAGCCCAACGACTCCGCGGCGAACCACTATTGGATTCACGCCATCGAGGCAGGCAATCATCCCGAACGCGCCCTCAACAGTGCGGCGCTCCTGGCTAGCCTGTCGCCTACCTCTGGCCACATGGTCCACATGCCCGGGCATATTTACTTCCGAATCGGCGATTACGCAACGGCTGAGCACTGGTTCGCCGAATCGACCGCGGCCGATGAACGCTACATGCGTGATCAGCATGTCACCGTTGATGACGACTGGAATTACATTCACAACCTGATGTACGCGATCGCGAACCTTATGGAGCAGGGGAAGCTTGCCGATGCGAACGCCTTGAGCGATCACGCGCGCCAGGGCAGAGGCCAGCTTTCCACCTCTCTCTACATCTGGTCGGCCCGCGATCAGATGACCCGGGTCAATCATCGGCTTCCGGTTGCGCTGCGCCTGGGCGACTGGGATGCGGTGCTCCGGATGACTGAACAGGCCAGCTTTGACCGGGACAATACGCAAAATCTGCGCGCCCTCACCAGTGAGTTAGCCGACTATGCGCGGGGAATGAAGGCGCTGGATTCCGGAGATCTAGCAGCGGCGCAAGCAGCGTCCGACAGAATGGATGCCACACTCTGGAGGTTGCAGCAGCGCGCCGCCGACGACAAGGCCGATAAGGAAGAGCAGGAGAACGACAAGGATTCCAAGAGCAAAGACAAGACGCCGACCGAAGAACTGATGCCGGATGCGCTGCCCGATCCGCTGGTGAAAGGGCTAAGCGTGCAATCCCTGGAACTGCGCGCGGGCATCCTTGTGGCGCAGGGCAAGCTGGCGGAGGGGAAGAAGTTGTACGCGACTGCTCAGGCCGAGGAGAAGCGCCTCGGCTACCATGAGCCGCCCATGTATATCCGGCCGGTGGGCGAAACCGAAGCAGCCGCCCTGATCAAGGCAAAGGACTATGCCGGTGCTGCTGCGGCCTATGAACGAGCCTTGGCCGAGCGCCCCAACTCCGGCTTCGCCCTGTATGGCCTGGCACGAGTCAAAGAGATGCAAAAGGATGAATCAGGCGCGCGCGAAGCCTATGCTGCGTTTCTGAAAGCTTGGTCGCATGCTGATACCGACCTGACGGAGATGGCGCACGCTCGCCAGTTCACAGGAGCTAGTGTTCAGGCTGTGGGATCGACGAGATGAGTTGTATCTCCCTTGGGGAGCCGAGCGTCTAAAGCAGCTTTCTGTAGAGCCCCGGGGTCGTTCGCATTCTTGACCGGAATGCATTGGTAAAGTGGCTCTGGCTCGAAAATCCAAGACGATGTGTTATCTCTGCCAGGGAGAGCTGGCGGTCTTTCAGCAGCCGGCATGCCGCCGTAATTCGATAGCGCTGAACGTAAGTCCACGGCGCCATCCCGGTCGTGGTTCGTAGACGCTGTGCAAACTCCTGCGGACCCAACCCCGCGCAACCAGCCAGCTGCAGCACGTCAAAGCCGGATTCCATGCGCTCATCGATGAATGTGTGGAGCCGTCGCATTTGCGCAGCGGATAAGCGGCTTGAGGATATCGGGCGCGCTCGCTCGCGGCTGTGCTTCCGCAAGACATAGCCTGCGAGAAACGTCGCCACTGCATCCAGATAAAGCGCGCCCCGTTCCCTGACTGTAGAGAACTCCGGCAGAAGCGTCTCGCCAACGGACTCGAGCAGGGCGTCACGGCCTCGGCTCAGCGGCAGGACTTCGAATCTTCCCCGCAAGCTGAGCTCCTCTGCTGTTTCTTCCAGCAGCGCCTGCGACAGCAGGAACACAACCACGCGCGAGCCCGGCCCCCACCCGGCGGAATGACTCTGGTGCGGGGCATAGATATTGATCTCAACGGGGTCAGCCTTTGCCACAACCGGGGCCAGAAAACGAATAGAAACCTGCAGCTCGGCGTGGCTGTGTTCGGGCAGATGAGCGGCTACCGGACCACCACGCATCAGCTCCAGGCGCCTCGTTCGAATGCGCGTCTCCCGCGTGGGCGTCCAGCATTTCTGTGCCGTCCCGTCTTCCACCTGAGCGTCCTCCTGAGGATTTTGCAAGCAGAACCAGATTTGCAATACAGATGGCGGGAGCCTTGGATAGGCTCCCCATGATGTCTCATGGCGCTCAGTTCCTCGCCTTTCTGCATGATACTGAGACTGACTCTGCTCCCCCCTCAGGAGGCCTTGCATGACCCGTTTGATGGTTGTCTATCAATCTGAACGTGGCCACACCGCGAAATTAGCGGAAGGCGTCGCCGCAGGCGCGCGCAGCGTGCCCGGAGTCGAATGCCAATCGTGCGCCCTCAGTTGGGACGACGTGACCAAGGGCCGCTTTGCCAATGACAAGCTCTTCCAGGCGTTGGATGAGTGCGACGCAATCGTCTTTGGTTGCGCCACTTACATGGGCAGCGGCTCGGCGCTGTTCAAGGCATTCCTGGAGGCAGCCTTCCGCCCCTCATGGCTCGAACAGCGCTGGAAAGACAAGATCGCGGCTGGGTTCACCAATTCCGCGTCCCAGAGCGGAGACAAACTCTCAACCTTGTTTCAGCTCGCGGTCTTCGCCATGCAGATGAGCATGATCTGGGTCGGCGTGGGCGATCTACCCGGTAACAATTGGAGTGGGGGGTCACGCAACGACCTGAACCGGCTGGGAAGCTGGATGGGCATCATGGGTCAGAGCAACGCGGACGAAGACGGCCCCAGTGTTGGGGATATCGACACCGCATATCGTCTGGGTGCCCGGGTCGCGTCTATCGGGCGCCGCTTCAAAGAGGGAACACCCTTCCAAACCGACCGCATAAGCGAGCCAGAATTTCGCCGAAAGAACGTCGAGCGTTCCAAAGCCGTCCATCAAGGTTGACGGCCGGGTCGACCGGCTCACTGCGTCTCATCTTGTGGAACGCGACGAACCTCCGCATCGCGTTTAGCCCGCTTCGACTACTCTTTGGTGCTATTGCGGCTGCCCCTCTTTTGGGACATAATCGCTCCAAATATCTTTTGACCAAAGCCTGTGCCTGCCCGTAACCACAAACTGGTGCGCTGGAGCGCCCTCACTTCCGCCGCCATCGTGCTCCTGATGTGTGGGCTGGCAGTGTACTTTTGCCAACAATTCTTCCAGGACACCCGTTGGGTTACCCACTCAACAGCGGTCATTGGGGAGATCAGGGCTACTCGCGCACAGATCGACAGAATTCTCGCCGCTCCTGCGGGCCAGCCACCGGTCAGCATCGCTGTCGTGCTCGATCAGTTCGATCGCGCCGCCCAGATGACGCGCGACAATGCTCTGGAACAGCAGAGCTGCCAGGATTTCCGCCGCCTGCTGAGCAAGGTAAATGGGCGCGATCCCCAGGCCGACCTGGCCAACCTTCAGGGTGCGCACGCAATTTTAGGGAACATGCAGGCTGAGGAGTACCGGCTCCTCACGGTTCGGACACGAACCCAGGCCGAGGCCTCTCGCGATGCCGCCCTGGCAGTCTCCGCTCTGTGCGGAGCTCTGATCTGCCTCGGCATCATCATGACTCTTGCCGCCCGGCGCGAGTTCCGCCTTCGGGCGAAGGCCGAAAAAGCGCTCCAGGCCGACAAGGACGAGCTCACTCGCTATGCGCGGGAACTGGCTCTGGTTTCAGCAGGCAGTGAACTCCTGCAGGCCGCCCAGGACGAGAAACAACTCACCCGCGCGGTCGCCCAGATTTTGGGCGAAATGCTTCCGGAGGCAAGCGGCTACTTTGCGCTCTTGAGCCCATCTAAAGACATCGTCGAGATCTGTGAATCGTGGGGCGACAACCCGGTCCCGAACGCATTTCCTCCCTCGGCCTGCGTGGCTCTCCAGCTTGGTCGCAAGGTTCATCGCAGCGAATCGCTTGTTCATATTCCCTGCAAGCATGTAAACCCCGACGCGGACAGCATCTGCATGCCCCTGCGCAGCCCCACCGGATTTCTCGGGGTCATTCATGTGGAAAGCGCGAATCCGATCGCTACCAAGCGGGCCGATTCGATAGCGCTGTTCACGGCGCAGATCACCCTCGCGCTCACCAACCTGCGCATGCGGGATGCGCTCCGCAGCCAGTCGGTGCGCGACCCGTTGACCGGGCTTTTCAATCGCCGCTACTTCGATGAGACGCTGCAGCGAGAACTCGCAGCCTACAGGCGGGGCGGGGCATCGCTGTGCGTTCTAATGCTCGATCTGGACCATTTCAAACGAGTCAACGACACCTTTGGACACGCCGCCGGGGACGATGCGCTACGCGCGCTGGGGCGGCTGATGCGTTCCACCTTCCGCGAGAGTGACGTGATCTGTCGCTACGGGGGAGAGGAATTCGCGGTCATCCTGATGAACGCGGACCTGGAGAGCGCCTTTGCCAAGGCCGAGATGTTCCGCAGCGCCGTGGAGCGTATCGATATTAGTTCCCAGGGCCGCGATCTGGGGCGCATGACGACATCAGTGGGCGTCGCCTGCTGCAGCGAATTCGATGATGCCGCCAAGCTGGTGCATGCGGCCGATGCGGCCCTCTACCAGGCGAAGCGGAGAGGCCGCAACGGCACCTGCGTCTGCAGTCTGGAGTCCGGCGCGCTTCCCGCTATTCAGCCTTCCCTCGCCCTCGAAACGCATTGGCCGAACACGGATACCGCGCTCAACAGCGAGCGCGCCCATCGCACGACGTCGCGCATTCTGCCCATCAGCGCTCCGCCCACACGACCTGTGTAGACTGCGCGTGGTCTTGAGTTGTACTCGAGCCAGATCACTTCTGGTGCGACAGGAACGCTTCCGCCAGGGCTGCCCATTCGTCCTCGAGCGTCGGACGGTGAAAATCGCGGCCGGACCTTCGATACCAATAATCGGCGTTCCAGTCCGCGCCCTCCTTGCGATGCAGATAGGCGTGGACGGCCATTCCCTCCGTTGTCTCGAGCGCGTCAACCAGGCCGTGAGCCCTCTGCCAATCGCCTTTCGCATCCCACCAGAGTGCCTCCAGCGGCGGCCGGAGCTCCGCAGGAGGATGGTCGTTGCTCAGCGATCTTCGGAACTCGCCTAAGTTCATCGTCTCCTCTGACCTCCCGTCGGATGCCCGTCATCGTCTCGATGTTAGCGCAGCTGATTCGTCCGCGCATGCGGCAGCCTGCTGACGGCTAGAATTCTGTTGTGCGCGACTTTAGATTCTCCTCTACCTTGCTTCCGTTGATTCCGTGTATCGCCCTCGTCGGGTGCGGCGGTAAGCCGTCGATCGATGTGCCAGTTTCCCTGACGACCATCGGACAGGCCACTCCCGTCGCCGTGACAGTGCACGAGACCCACGGTGTCAAAAAGGCGACCGCGATGCTGGAACAGAACGGAACCCAGTACCCTGTGTGGCAGACGGGCGAGGCCAAGGGCCCCGACGCAACGTTCAAGTTCACCGTGGGGGCCAGGACCACCCCACAGTTAAAGGACGGAAAGGCGCGGCTGATTATCGAGGCGACCGGGGGCGGATTCATGGGCGGAACCGCGCAATTAGAGCGCGATGTTACCGTGGCAACCCAGCCGCCCCAGGTAAGCGCCGACTCCGATCAACACTACCTCTATCTGGGGATGGCTGACCTGGCCACGATGAACGTGACTGGATCGTATACGGCGGCGGGTGTGCGCGTCGGCGATCAGACCTTTCGTGCGTGGCCCATGCCCGGCGGCAAGCCGGGACTCTTCTCGCTCTTTGCCTTCGCCTGGAACATGCCTCAGGGGACCACGCCGCTGGTCTTCGCGTCGAATGGCGCCGGCAACGATGTGACCACGCCGCTTACCGTCATCTTTCCCAAGAAAGAGCAGCCCGTCTACACGCAGCACACCATACAGGTGTCAGATCAATTCATGCAAAAGGTGCTCGGCGAGCTTGATCCCAACGGAACGGGCGATCCGGTGGCCCGCTTCGTCAGAATCAACAGCGAGATGCGCAAGGCCAACAACAAGACCCTCGCCGATCTCCGGCTCAAATCCGCTGATCATTTCCTGTGGTCGCAGCCGTTCACCCGCCAGAGCCATTCCGCGGCAGAGGCTACCTTCGCCGATGTCCGCAGCTACATCTACCACGGGCAGAAGATCGATCAACAGGTGCATCTGGGATATGACCTGGCTGTGACCCAGCACGTCGGGGTCGAAGCTTCCAATGATGGCCGTGTCGTGTGGGCCGCGCCGCTCGGGATCTACGGCAACTGCATCGTGGTCGACCACGGCTATGGGCTGCAGACGATCTATGGCCATCTGAGCCGCATCGACGTGCACGAAGGCGACATGGTGAAGCGTGGCGGTGTCATGGGCCTGAGCGGCATGACGGGCATGGCCGGCGGAGATCACGTCCACTTCGCCATGCAACTGGACGGCGTGCAGATCGATCCCAAGGAGTGGTGGGATCCGCACTGGATCAAGGATCACGTCGCGCGGCGTGTGGACCTGCCCGGCTTTACGGAACAGGCCGCGGCTCCTGCGGGCGAGTCGCCAAAACGGCACAGCGCCGGGAAGCATAGCCACCACCGATAGATCCCGCTGGTGGTGATGCGGCCTAGCTCCCGGTCTTCTTCTCGATCTTGGCCCAGGTGTCTTTCAGTGGCAGCGTGCGATTGAAAACCAGCGCGCCTTCCGTACTGTGGATGTCAGCCGTGAAGTAGCCTACTCGCTCAAACTGGAAAGGTGCGCCGGGCTGGGCTGAGGCCAGCGAAGGCTCAAGCTTCGCATCCGAAATTATTTCGAGCGAGTTGGGATTGAGATTATCCAGGAAGCTGCCGCCTTCCGCGCAGTCGTTGGGATCGGGCTTGGCGAAGAGCTTCTCGTAGAGCCGCACCTCGGCCGTCAGTGCGTGCGCCGTCGACACCCAGTGAATCGTCGACTTCACCTTGCGTCCATCAGGCGAGTTGCCGCCGCGGCTCGCCGGGTCATAGGTGCAGTGCACTTCCACCACGTTCCCTTCCGAATCTTTCACCACGGTCTGGGCCGTGATGAAGTACGCGTTCCGCAGGCGAACCTCCTTGCCGGGCGAGAGACGATAGTACTTCGGCGGTGGCACTTCCCGGAAATCGTCCTGCTCGATGTAGATCTCGCGGGAGAACGGCACCTGCCGGGTGCCCGCCTCGAGGTCCTCCGGGTTGTTGGCCACCTCCATGTGTTCGGTCTGGCCTTCCGGATAATTTGTAATTACAACCTTCAGCGGGCGCAGGACGGCCATCGCGCGCAGGGCGCGGTGATTCAGATCGTCGCGCTGGAAGTGCTCCAGCATCTCGATGTCCACAATGCCGTTGGTCCGGGAGACCCCCGCCTGCGCCACGAAAGCGCGTATTGCCTCTGGCGTGAAGCCACGACGGCGCAGACCCGACAGGGTCGGCATGCGCGGATCATCCCATCCACTTACGCGGCCCTCCTGCACCAGTTGCAGAAGCTTGCGCTTGCTGAGCAGCGTGTAGGTGATCGAGAGCCGATCAAATTCGATCTGCTGGGAAGGGAAGATGCCCAGGTTTTCGATGAACCAGCGGTAAAGCGGCTGATGGTCGGCAAACTCGAGGGAGCACATGGAGTGCGTCACGTTCTCGATCGAATCCGACTGCCCGTGCGCATAATCGTACATCGGGTAGATGCACCAGTCGTCGCCCGTGCGGTGATGGGTCGCGTGCAGGATCCGGTACATGACCGGATCGCGCATGTTCAGGTTGGGCGAAGACATGTCGATCTTCGCGCGCAGCACGCGGCTGCCGTCGGGAAACTCGCCTGCCCTCATCCGTTGAAACAGGTCCAGGTTCTCTTCGACGGGACGATCCCGGTACGGAGAGTTCCTGCCCGGCTCGGTCAGCGTTCCGCGATGCTGACGAATCTCCTCGGCGCTCAGGTCATCCACGTAAGCCTTGCCGTCCCGGATAAGCTTGAGCGCCCACTCGTACAGTTGGCCAAAGTAATCGGAGGCATAGCAAAGGCGCTCCCAGTCAAAACCAAGCCAATGCACGTCGCGCTGGATAGAGTCGACGTACTCCTGCTCCTCCTTCTCCGGATTCGTATCGTCGAAGCGCAGGTTGGTCTTGCCGCCGAAATCGTCCGCCAGCCCGAAGTCGATGCAGATCGCCTTCGCATGGCCAATATGGAGATAGCCATTGGGCTCAGGCGGAAACCGCGTCTGAATCACAGCGTCGCCAAATTTGCGCGTCGCGGCATCTTCAGCAATCTGCTCGCGGAGAAAGTTTGAGGCGGGACGCGGCTCGGAACTGGGGGTCTCGGGTGCTGCGGTGTTGCTGTTCGTCATTGCAGGTCCTTCAGAGAGGCGAAAAAGAACGCACTGCCTAAGATATTTCTGGAATATCCAAGTTTATCGCACTGGATACAAGTGCTGCGCCTCAAGCGGCGGACCCGCAGAGACTATATCCAAAACGCGGACACGTGCCGCCGGGTCAGAGCTGGTCAATTACGTCGCGGAAGTCCCACACGCCGGAGTGCTGCTTCGAAAGCCACTCCGCCGCTCGCACCGCGCCCAGCGCGAATCCCCGCCGGCTGCTAGCATCGTGGCGCAGTTCGATCACATCCACGTCGCTCTCGGCCTTCACGATATGCTCGCCCTTGGCATCGCCCACCCGATGCGACGTGACTTCCACGTGCGTGCCCGGACGGGCGCGCTCAACGATCTCCTTCAATGTGAGCGCGGTTCCCGAGGGAGCGTCCACCTTCGTCGTATGATGGGTTTCCGTCACCGAAAAGGCATATCCGTCGAGCTTGGCCAGTTCGGCGGTCAGCCGAAAAAGCTTCTGGACTCCGATGGAGAAGTTGCTGGAATAGAGCATGGCACCCCCGCGACGCTCGGCAATCGCCTTCATCGCGTCCAGATGCTTGTACCACCCGGTAGTGCCTACGACGATCTTGCAGCCCAGGGCGAGCACGGCCCGCATATTCTCTACCGCAGCCTCGGGAGCCGTGAAGTCGATTACCACGTCCACGCCGGCCAGGGTGGGAGCCGTGAGGGCAGAAGCCCCCTTGTTCTCGAAGATGTCGAGAGCGCGCACTCCGTGGCCGCGTTCGGCGGCTATGTTCGCCACCAGCGAGCCGGTCTTGCCCTTGCCGAGAACCAGAATCGTCATTCCCAAATCCTTAGTGAGAGGGAGCTTGCGTGCTAGGAGGTGCCGCACCCACAGCGTGATAAAAGCGGATGCGCACAGCCGGCTTGCCTTCTACGGTCGCCCCTTCCAGAGTTCCCACGTACACTCCGCCGTTCAGCCAATCATACTTCCCCTTGGGCGCTTCAAAGACCGGGGACGTCAGGATCTCGCCGCGCTTGCCGTCTGAACTCGTGCACTGCGTGCCGCTATTGCGAACGTTGATGATCACGCCGTCCTCGGTCTGGATCATATAGTCGGCATGAATCGTGAAACAGCCGCCCGGATTGGCCAACTGCCAGTCCCAGCCGCCGGGAAGAATGTGCCCCTTGAGCCGCGGTCCCGCAAAAGTTCCGCCGGTGATCGGCACAATGTTCCGCTTGCCCTGCGGGGTCTCGCCAACGGGTTGCGATGCCCCCAGCGTCACAAGCTCCTCGTATACAAACTCAAGCTTCGGCGCCGACGCATCCGCCTGTGCAGCGGATTGCCCGTAGAGCGGCGCCGTCATCAAGGCAATCGCAAAGATGTGGGCCGTCTTCCGCATGGCCTCCCGCATAACTGAACAGGCTAATAGCCAACAGCTAAGAGCTGACGGCTGCCTTTCTAGCTTCCACGTCGAAGATAGTGGGATCCGGGTCTTGAAAGAACGCCGCGTGCAGCGAGCGCACCGCCTCGTCCGCGTCTTCTTCGTCAATCATGAAGCTCATGTTGATCTCACTCGCGCCCTGCGAGATCATCCGCACGTTGATGTGGCGGACGGCGGTGAAGACCTGCGCCGCCATCCCGTTCTGGCCGCGG
Organism: Acidobacteria bacterium AB60; assembly: GCA_008682415.1. Lineage (GTDB taxonomy): Bacteria > Acidobacteriota > Terriglobia > Terriglobales > Acidobacteriaceae > Telmatobacter. The sequence continues at coordinate 305,966 of VANK01000007.1, forward strand.
ATATCTTCGCCCACCAGACACACCAGCGCCTTTTTGCCCTCGTACTTCACGTCCGCCAGCTTGCTCAAATCGGCCGCAATCGCCGGCAGCTTGTCATTGGAATCCACCGTGAGCGACACCGAAACTTCGCTGGTCGAGACCATGTCCACCGGGCACTGGTGCTTGTCGAAGATGTCGAAGATAGCCTTGAGATAGCCGTGCGTCATCAGCATGCGGCTCGCCACCACATCGATAATGCTGAGCTTCTTCTTCACCGCAATTGACTTGAACGGGCTCTTGCAGTGCGGTGCCAGCGAGATGATGCGTGTTCCTTCGTTGCTGGGATTCTTGCTGTTCAACACCAGCACAGGGATGTTCTTCTTGACCGCCGGCAGGATCGTTGCCGGGTGCAGAACCTTGGCTCCGAAATAGGCCAGTTCGGCGGCTTCCTCAAAGCTGATCACCTTCACGCGTAGCGCGTCAGGGCAGACGCGCGGGTCGCTCGTCATGATCCCGTCCACGTCTGTCCAGATCTCGATGGCCTCTGCGTGCATGGCCCCGCCAATCAGGGCCCCGGTGAAGTCCGAGCCGCCTCTGCCAAGCGTGGTGGTAATACCGGCTTCGTTCGATGCAATGAAGCCGCCGAGCACCGGGACCTTGCCTTCGTTCACGAGCGGGCGAATCTTCTCCTCCGCGCGTTTCTCGATAGCGGTATCGATCGGTGTCGCTTTCTGGAAGTGGGAGTCGGTAACGATCACGTCGCGTGCATCCACGTGCGCTGCGTTGATTCCTCGCTCCTGGAACGCCGCGGCAATCATGCGGCTCGACAGGCGCTCACCGTAACTCACAATCAGGTCGGAGATGCGCGGCGTGAGCTCCAGAATCGCCGCCAGGCCGCGCAGAATCTCGTCAAGCTGATCGAATTTCTGGTCGATCCAGTTGATCAGCTCTACGGCGCTGGCCCTCTCCTTCACCAGAGCCGCTGCCGTATCGCGGTGGCGCGAACGCAGGCGGGAACTGAGGGCCAGTGCCCCGGTTCGGTCGCCGGCTGCCGCGCAAGTCCCGCAGCGCAGAAGCTGGTCCGTGACCTTGGCCATGGCGCTCACCACCACCACCGGCGATTTCCCCGCGGAGACGCGGCCAGCCACAATCGAGGCCGTCCGTGCAATGGCGGTTTGATCCTCCACTGAGGTTCCGCCAAACTTCATGACCACCAGGCTCATGCGATCGATCTCATTCTTAGGTTCATCCACGGGTCAGCCGCGCGAAGCCACAGCACTGACCGGCTCGAGCTTCCCGAGGCTGGCAAGCAGCTCCGCGTTCAGGATGGCAGCGCCGGCGGCGCCGCGAATGGTGTTGTGCGAGAGCACCGAAAACTTCCAATCGAGCAGGCCGCACGGACGCAGGCGGCCCACGGTGACCGCCATGCCGCGGCCGCGATTCCGGTCCAACCGTGGCTGCGGACGGTCCTCCTGCGGGGCGAACTCGACCGGCTGCTCCGGCGCCATGGGCAGATGCTGTCCGGCCAGCGGGCGAAACTCCGTCCACGCCTCTAGAATTTGCTCCCGCGTAGCCGGCTTGCCCAGCTTGATGCTCATGCTTACGGTGTGGCCGTCGACGACCGGAACCCGGTTGCAACTCGCGCTCATGCGCGCCGGCAACGGCTTCACGGCGTGCCCCTCCAGAGTGCCCAGCAGCTTGAGAAGCTCCTCTTCCATCTTCTCTTCTTCTTTGGCAATGTAGGGAACCACATTGTCCATAATGTCCATCGAAGCCACACCGGGATAGCCGGCTCCGGAGATGGCCTGCATCGACGTCGCAAAGATCTGCTCGACCCCGAAGCGCTCCACCAGCGGCTTCAACGCAAGCACCGGCCCCATTACCGTGCAGTTGGAATTGGTCACCATGTATCCGCCCGACTCCTTGCGCCAGGGCTGCTCCTCGATCATGTGCAGGTGATCGGCATTCACCTCGGGAATTACCAGGGGGACATTCGGAGCCATGCGGAACGCGCTGGAATTAGATACCACCGCACAGCCGGCCGCCGCAAACCTGGGCTCCATCTCGCGCGCAATTCCCGCATCCACGCTGGCGAAGATAATCTTCGGCGCGCCCTCCGGCTCCGCAGGCGAAACCGTCATCCGCGCAATGCGCTCGGGCAGCGGCGTGTCCAGGCGCCACTTGGCTGCTTCTCCATAGGTTTTGCCGCTCGACCGGTCGCTGGCCGCCAGCCACGCGACCTCGAACCACGGGTGGTTCTCAAGCAGCTGAATGAATCGTTGCCCGACCATGCCGGTCGCGCCTAGAATGCCGATGGGATGTTTGGTTTGCATGACGTTGTGAACATTCCAGTGTACTAGAGACCGGGATCAGAGATGAGTCGTCATTGCTCAACCCGCCGGTTAGAGAAAAGGCTCTTCTCTTCAGTCCTTCGCTCCGACGCCGGTTCAGGTCCGAGACCTGAGGTCCCGGGCTAGCGTTTGCGAAAAACTTGCCAGGGCAGGGAACTGGAATTGGGGCTCGACCATCCACGCAAGGAACACCGATCCGCGCCTCGTTCCTCCCGAATGTCGAAGTTACAGCGGCCATGCCGGAACCGAGCAGTGCTCTCCCGTCACGGTCGTCCACTCCCGCACATACCAACGCTTCACCAGGCCGTGCAGCACATAGGGGTCGTTCCGGGCAAAGCTCTCCGCCACCGCGGGGGAGTCGCCGCGGAAGAGCAAGATCGCCGTATCCACGGGATCCGCAAGAGCTCCGCCCAACTCCAGCTCTCCGCGGTCGCAGGACTCCCACGCCAGGGCAAGATGCCGGCTCCGGAACTCGGCCCGTCGCTGCAGGTAATCGTCCGCCAGTTGGTAGAACAGCAGATAGTGCATCGCGCTCTCCATATGTTCGGAGAAGACAGCTTACCCCATCGCCGCCAATACGGCATCGGCAAACTGGGTTGTCCCGCAGTTCCCGCCTACGTCGCGCGTCAGGCACTTACGCTCCGAGTACACCTGCTCCAGGGCCTTCTGCACGCGGTCGGCTGCCGCCTCTTCGTCCAGGTGGCGCAGCATCAGAATTGCCGATTGCAGCAGCGCCGTCGGATTGGCGATATCCTTTCCCGCGATATCCGGCGCTGACCCGTGCACGGCCTCGAAGATCGCGCAGTCCGCTCCCAGATTGGCTCCTGGCACCAGTCCCAGGCCGCCCACAAAGGCCGCGCAGAGATCGCTCACGATATCCCCGTAAAGGTTCTCCAGCAGCAGCGTGTCGTATTGGTACGGATTCATTACTAGCTGCATGCAGGTGTTGTCGATGATGTGTTCTCCGTAGAAGACCTCCGGAAAACCTTCGGACACTTTCCGCGCGCACCGCAGGAACAATCCGTCGCTGAGCTTCATGATGTTCGCTTTGTGCACCGAGTGGATCTTCTTGCGGCCATGCTTGCGGGCGTACTCGAAAGCAAACTTGGCGATGCGCGTTGATCCTTTCTCCGTGATCACCTTGATGCTCTCCACCACGCCCGGAACCACCTCGTGCTCCAGGCCTACGTACTCGCCTTCCGTGTTCTCGCGCACGATGATCAGGTCCACGCCGGGCCACTTCGTCTCCAGGCCGGGTAGATTCTTGATCGGCCTGAAGTTCGCAAACAGGTCGAACCGCTTGCGCAGGGTCACATTGATGCTCTTGAACCCGCCCCCGATCGGAGTCGTCACCGGGCCCTTGAGCGCCACCTTGTTGTGCTCGATTGATTCATACAGAGCGTTGGGAATGTACTCGCCGAAGATCTCAAATGCCTCGGCTCCGGCAGCGTGCCGGTCCCAGTCAAATTTCACGCCGGTGGCTTCAAGGATGCGGACCACCGCCTGCGTAACCTCCGGGCCGATGCCATCGCCGGGAATCAACGTGACTTTATGAGTAGTTTGATTGCTCATTATTCTCCTGTGGTTTGAGATCTCTGATGGACGCGGAGCATCACTTCATCCAGCGCGTCGTGAATCCTGTGGAATAGGCCTTGTGACTCCAGGTGCCTGAGGATCTGCTCGTTCAGGCCGCCCGGCGTGGCGTGCGCGGTGGCCATCGCGCGAAAACCCAGCCCGGGTGCATGAGCGGCTGCCTCCTGGAGCGACGGCAACATGCGGCTCACATAATCGCGTGCCGGGTGTGCGGAGAGCCCGCGCTGGACCAGCCACGATGTCACGCTGTCGGCAAAGGCAAAATACGAGGCGACCACCGACGAGGCGGCGCCGATTGCGTTGATCTGTTCTTCCGTTTCCACTGCGAAAGCCGGCCCCACCCGCTCAAACAATCCCATCGCCGCCTCATCGGCCGGGTAAACCGCGGTCGGACTCTGCAATTGCGCTGCAGATGGCAACGGGACAGCCCGCGCGATCTTCACCGAGGGAGCTGCCAGCCCGCGCAGCCTTTCCACCGTGAAAGTTGCTACCACGCTGATAACGTGGTGTGATTCCCTGAACCTCAGTTCTCGCAGGACACTCTCGGCAACCTGGGGCCGGACCGCCAGCACCGCCATCTCGCACCGGTCGAGCACCTCCTGGTTCGAGCCGGCGACCACGACCTCTGGAAATCGTGCCGCTAGCCCGGATGCCGCGGCCGGATTACGAGGCGAAAGCACAATTTCGGATGGAGGGTCGGTCGAAGCACGCAACCCCGCCACCATGGCGGATGCTATCGAGCCGACTCCGACAAAACCCAGTCTCATGCCAACTTCCTCGTATATGAGAGTCGTTTCCCATCTAAACTGGGACTCAAGCGGAAGGCGCCTTACCCTTCCCCACCCGGCCCTCCAAAAGCCCTTCCAGCTCTTCCTTGAACTCCCGCACGTCTTTGAAGTCCCGATACACGCTCGCGAACCGGATATACGCCACCGTGTCGATTCCCTTCAAATGATCCATGATGAGCTCGCCGATCTGGCGGGTCGTCCGTTCGCGCTCCGGAGCGTCCACCAGGTACGTCTCCGTGGCGTCGACGATCTCCTCCAGCTTGCTTGAGGCAACCGGACGCTTTTCGCAGGCTCGCAGGAGTCCACTGAGCACCTTCTGGCGGTCGAACCGCTCCCGGCGCCCATCTTTCTTCACAACCATGTAGGGAATCTCATCGATCCGCTCGTACGTGGTAAACCGCCGGTTGCAGCGCTCGCACTCCCGTCGGCGGCGAATCGAATCGGCTTCCTTGCTCTCGCGCGAATCCACCACGCGATCCTGCGCAAATCCACAATAGGGGCATTTCATTCAAGATCGATTGTAAAAGCAGCCGCGGAGAATTCGAGTTTCGCGCAGCTCCCGCCTTTAGCGGGCCCCAAATTGTCATTCAAACCTTTGTTTATCAATCATCTACCACAGAAATCTCTCGCTCTCTCCACGCCCGCTCACGATCCCCGACGGAAGTTTTCCATCTCCGCGGGAGGCTTTGAAACGAACCGCCGCGTCTTGCCACTATCACCGTGGTCGGCCGTCGCCGTGAACGCGGAATTGTGCTCGTGCCGCGGCGACCTGATCCGCCGGACCCCGACGTAGTCCGGTCGGCCCAAACGCATGGCACGTCCGTGTAGTTGAAAAGGCTGGCCTCACCGGTCTATTGTTGTCATATTGCGGGATTTTGGCGGTTCCGGGGTTTCCGGTCCGTCCCCGTCGTATTGTTTCTGTATTCACCTTGAATTAGCGCAGCATCCAACCTGAGTAGCAATATTGGAGATCGGCATCATGGAAAACAAGCCGGCACAAAATATTCAGGACACTTTCCTGAATACGGTTCGGAAGGACAAAACCCCCATCACCATCTATTTGGTCAGTGGTGTCAAACTGACGGGTAAAATCCGTTCCTTTGATAAGTACTCTGTCCTCCTCGAAAACAATAGCCAGGAGCAGCTGATATTCAAGCACGCGATATCGACTGTGGTCAGCAACCGAAGCGTCCTGCACGGGGAGCATCGGGCGCCTGGCATGCACACCGGACTCGGCCCCGCTCCCGTGAGCGTTTCCTCGACGCAGCCCGCAACCGGGACCGGCGGCGACGGCGCACGCGGAGCAGTCTCGATTGGAAGCTGAGCAGCGCAACCTGAACGGATCTTCGACAGGTTCCCCTCGCTCGGAACGCGCTCTTCTCGTCGGTGTGGACTTTGCCGTCCGCGCCTCGAACAAACGTGCCGGACAAGTTGCCGCGCGTGCAGCCGTGCGCGCGGGCAACGGCACCTCCGAAGACACGTCTGAGAGCGTGCGCATCCCCGCGCGTCCCTCCTCATCCACAGACCTCGATGCCGAAGAATCCCTCGCCGAATTCCGCGAACTGGTCACCAGCGCGGGCGCCGAGATCGTCGCCGAAGTCCTCCAGCGGCGCTCCCGTCCCGATCCCGCCACCCTGATCGGTTCCGGCAAGGTCGAGGAGATCGCCGGCATTGCCGCTTCCAGCGACGCCGACCTTATTCTCTTCGACCACGACCTCTCCCCCACCCAGCTGCGCAACCTTGATGAGGCTCTGCCCGCGCGCGTCCTCGACCGCACCCAGCTTATCCTCGACATCTTCGCGCGCCACGCCCGCACCCGCGAGGGCCAGCTCCAGGTTGAACTCGCCCAGCTCGAATACATGCTCCCCCGCCTCACCGGCCGGGGCAAAGCCATGTCCCAGCTCGGCGGCGGCATCGGCACCCGCGGCCCCGGCGAAACCCAGCTCGAAACCGACCGGCGTCGCATCCAGCGCCGCATCGACCACCTGAAGTCCGAGCTCGACTCGGTCCGCCGCGTTCGCCGCCAGCAGCGGCAACGCCGCGAAGCCGTGCCCGTCCCCACCGTCGCCCTTGTCGGCTATACCAACGCCGGCAAAAGCACGCTCTTTAATCGACTCACCGGCGGACACGTCCTCGAGTCCTCGCGCATGTTCGCCACCCTCGATCCCAAGCTGCGCGCTATCGAGCTGCCCAGCCGCCGCAAGGTCCTCATCTCTGACACCGTTGGGTTCATCCGCAACCTCCCTCATACCCTGGTCACCAGCTTCCGCGCCACCCTCGAAGAGGTGGAACAAGCCGAGGCGCTCCTCCACATCCGCGATGCCGCCTCCACCTACGGCGACGAACAGAAACTCCAGGTCGAAAAGGTGCTCGCCGAACTTGGAGCCCTCGCCAAGCCGCGCATCGAGGTGCTCAACAAACTCGACCTGCTCGACGCGACGCAGAGAGACGGGGTTGTCGCCCGGAGTCAGTCCTCCGCGCCTCCCCAACGCGAAGTCGCCGTTTCGGCACAAACAGGGGAGGGAATTGGCCCTCTTCTCGAAGCCATCGACCAGGCGTTGTTGTCTGACCCGCTCATCGACGCCGATCTTCGCGTGCCCCAGAATGAAGGGGGTGTGCTGGCCGCCATCGAGGGCGGCATGGTCGTCCATCAACGCGCCTACGAAGGAAACCTGGTGCACCTCTCCGTGACCGGTCCTGCCTCGCTGGTGGGACGCCTCCGCGCCTACCGCCTGCGCGATCGCGGCCTCTAGTCCTCCTGCAAAGCACGCGTGGCAAACTAGAACCGTGAGCACTCCCGATCCCAAAGATGACACGCTGCCCGCGCCGTCCATCACCACCGTCGCCAGCCGCGAGATCTATCGCAATCCGTGGTTGCGCCTGCGCGAAGATGACATCGTCCGCTCCAATGGCAAGCGTGGCATCTACGGTGTAGTCGAAAAAGACGACGCCGCCATCATCCTGCCCATCGATGGCGACCACATCTGGCTCGTCGAGCAGTTTCGCTACACCATTCAGGACCGCGCCATCGAACTCCCCCAGGGTGGCTGGGAGATGGCCGTCGAAAATCCCGAGGAGCTTGCCCGCGGAGAACTGCGCGAGGAAACCGGCCTCCACGCCGAGCAGATGCTCTATCTCGGTTGCCTTTGGATCGCTTACGGGTTCACGCGGCAAAAGCAGCACGTATTTCTGGCTACCGGTCTCAACCAGCAGGAAACAGACCGCGACGAGGAAGAGCACGACCTGGTCGTGCGGCGCGTCGCAATCTCCGAATTCGAGCAGCTGATGCTCGAGGGCGTGGTGCGCGATGGATGCACCGTCGCCGCCTGGGGACTATACCTGATGTGGAAGGCCCGTCAGTAGTCTCTTGCCCGGGCCCTCCGCCGGGTTAGGTAATGTCCTCGGTGTCGAAGATCGGGGCGATTGTCCGCTTCTTGGGCACTCCGTGTACCTGGCTGAGCAGATCCTCCACCACGTCTTCCAGCTGCCGCTGGCTTTCGATCACCGCGCTCATGCTCTTCAGGTCGTCTTCGTCCAGAGTGCGCTCCACCAGCGCGACAGCATGGCACTGCGCCACCCCGTCCAGATTGAGACCTTCTGGTGTCTTGGCCTTGATGCTGACCTGGCTCATCTCCACCCCCAGCAGATCGGCCACCCGGGAACGCATATCCCCGGCAATCGGCGCAATCTTCGGAGAGGCCAGCACCAGGGTGGTATCCACGTTCACAATCTTGTAGCCGGCGTGCTCCAGCTCCTCCAGGGCCAACCTCAAGAAGATCGCGGAGTCGGCATTCTTCCAGCGCGGATCACCGGGGGGGAAGAAGCTGCCAATATCGCCCGCGGCCACCGCGCCCAGCAACGCATCGGTAATGGCGTGCAGCAGCACGTCTCCATCGGAGTGACCGGCCAGGCCTTCGGGGTGGTCAATCGTCATGCCGCCGATGCGTAGCGGCACGCCCGGCTTGAATGCGTGCGAGTCCCAGCCAAATCCGATGCGTGTGTCCATGGTTTCCAGTTAAAAGAAATCAGATCGGAATAATGCGCACCCGCGGGTAAATCCCCCTGCCGTTTTTCGCCGGTGGAAAGTAGGTGCCTTCCCTAAGACTATCGCGATCCTCGTCAGCGCGCGCGCTGGTGCAAATAGAATTCCGCAAGTTCCAGGTCGCCCGGCTGGGTGATCTTTAGATTAACGTGAGACCCCGGGACCACCGCAACCGGGTGACCGGCCCGCTCTACCACCGAAGCCTCGTCCGTTCCCACAAAGCCGTCTGCCGTCGCCTCCGCGAACGAGCTCTGCAGCAGTCCAAACCGGAACCCCTGGGGCGTCTGGGCCTGGACGATAAACTCCCGAGGAATTGTGGACACCACCAGCGCCCCATGCGCAGTCCGTTCCACCTGTTTGATCGTGTCGATCGCCGGTAGTCCCACGATCGCCGCTCCGTGTTGCGCGACTGCATCAATCGTCCGCTCAATCGTAGCGGAGTCAATCAGCGGCCGCACCGCGTCGTGGACAAGAACGATATCGTCTGGCGCAGCCTCGATCGCCGCGAGCGCATTGGCCACTGACTCCTGGCGATTGTCGCCGCCTTCCACCACCCGCACCTGGCTGGCAAAGCCGTTTTCGTTGATCTGCGCCTGCACCCGTTCGATCTCCGGCTTGCGCACCGCCACCACGATAGAGGTGACCCTTGAAACGGCCGCGAAGGCCCGCAGCGAATGGATCAGGATCGGAACGCCATCGAGAGAGAGGAACTGCTTCGGCTGGGGCCCGGCCATCCGCGTGCCCAGTCCGGCCGCGGGAAGTATCGCAAAAACTTGCATAACTGGTGGAGTATACAACGCGGGGCAGGTCATCCGTGCCCATAGGTCGCGTGCCTCTTCGTCATCCAGTTCGGCCGCCTTGTTGTTTCAAAAAATTTGGGTTGACGCACCAACAAAAATCGCATTACATTTAAACGGTCGGTTATTTAACCGATAGGTTTTATAAAAATGGATCAACTCAGCAATACGTTCGCCGCCCTTGCCGACCCCACCCGCCGCGCCATCCTCGCGCGCCTGGCGCTCGGAGAGACCTCGGTCACAGAACTGGCTCGGCCCTTCGAAATGTCCATGCCTGCGGTCTCCAAGCACCTCAAGGTCCTGGAACGCGCCGGCCTCATCCTGCGCGGGCGCGAGGCACAATGGCGTCCATGCCGCCTGCAGGCCACGCCGCTCAAAGACGCGGCAGGTTGGATCGAGGAGTATCGCCGCTTCTGGACGCCTCACATCGACGCCCTCGAACGCCACCTGGACCGCATGGCCCAGCTCGCGGAAGCAAAGAAGAAGAACCCCGAAAAAAAGCGCGGCGGCGTCGCCCGCCGCCGCCTCAAAGGAGAAACACGATGAAGATCAAGCTCACCAGTGTGTACGTCGACGATCAGGAGAAGGCCCTGCGCTTTTATACCGATGTGCTGGGCTTTGTGAAGAAATCCGATTTCAGCCAGGGACCGTTTCGCTGGCTCACTGTGGCCTCCGCCGAAGATGCGAACGGCTCGGAGCTGCAGCTCGCCTTGAACAACAATCCCGCTGCCAAGGCCTGGCAACAGGCTCAGTTCCAGCAGAACCAGCCGGCCGCCATGTTTTTCACCGACAACCTGCAAAGTGACTATGAGCGGATGAAGGCAAAGGGCGCGGAGTTCACCATGCCCCCCACCGACGTGACCGCCTCGAAGATCGCGATGCTGAACGACACCTGCGGCAACCTGATCCAGATTTCGCAGCTAACGTGGCAGGGCTGACGGAGGAGATGACCATGACCCAAGGGAGCAGCCGCGCGCAATACAGTCCCGGTCCTGCCAGAGGGGCCCACGTTCGAAAAGATGGGGAGCTGTGGACCCTCATCCTGACCCGGGAACTCCGGCACCCTCCCGCGCTGGTCTGGGAGGCTCTCACGGATCCGGCTCATCTCCATGAGTGGGCGCCCTTCGATGCCGATCGCAACCTGTCGGACGAGGGACCGTTCACGCTCTCCCTCGCCGGGGCTCCTAAGCCGCAGGACTTCGCCTCCGTGGTCAAGCGGGCTGAGCCCCCGCGGCTCCTGGAGTACACCTGGGGCGGAAGCGACTTGAAGTGGGAACTCCAGCCCATCACCGCCGGGACCCGCCTGACGCTGTGGCATAACATTGATCGCCGCTTCATCGCGTGGGGCGCCTCTGGATGGCACATCTGCATTGACGTCCTCGACCGGCTCCTGGCCGGCGATCCCCTCGGCCGCATCGTGGGCAGCGACGCCATGCGGTTCGAATGGCAGCGCCTGAACACCGAGTACGCCCAGCAGTTCGGCGTAGAAACACCCGAGTACAAGCAACCCTGAAGGAGGAGCAACACCATGGATACGACCGTCAAGAGCCCGGGACTGCTGGCCGCGTCATCCGCTCCTAAAGCCATCGCCATCCCCTGGTTGAGCGTCACCCTGCTCTTTTGCCTCGAGATGGCCTTCACTGCCGGGTATGAGCTCCTGCCCCAGGGAGCGCAGGCGTTCGCTCGGCTCGGCTTCCACGCCGGCTTCTTCCGTATGGAGCTCTCCTGGGCCAAGCTGCTGGGAATCGTGGTGTTGCTCGCCCCCATGCCGCCACGCCTGAAGGAGTGGGCCTACGCCGGGTTCGCCATCAACCTCGTCTCGGCCCTCATTGCCCACCTGGCGCTGGGCGAGGGGCCGCAGGCGTGGGCCGCCTCCGCCGTCACCAGCGTCTTGTGGGGTCTGTCGTACTTCATCTGGCGCAGGCGACAGACAACAGCCGGGGCCTAAAGGCTGCCCTACTCGATTTCAATGATTCGGTCCGGGCCGACGAAAAAGAATCAACCGGACTTCCGTCGGGATCGCCGAATAAATCGATCGCATGCCTCAGTATCGCGCTCTGGTTTTGCTCGGAGGAGGCTGACCCCAGACCGTACCTCTCCTGCGCGTCGACTGAGGTAAAGCCCTGAAGAAAATCTCTATACTGGAATTCGTTGCGAGCCTACCCGCCCCGGAGACCACTTCAGAATAGGCGAGGATCGGCAGCCCTACTGTGAGGGCTCCGCTTGATTCGGGCTCCTCCAGTTCCTTAATCTGAGAATGAGAGCACCACGGTAGCAAATACCTCTCGGGAGCCCCACCCGTTTAATGTCCCAAGTCCTGAAACGGCCTTATACCGTGCCATATCGCGCGGATATCGACGGGCTTCGCGCCATAGCCGTCTTACTTGTCCTCCTCGACCACCTTCAAATTTGGCATTTTGCCGGCGGTTATGTAGGAGTGGACGTCTTCTTTGTGATCTCGGGATACCTGATCAGTTCTTCAATCCTTGCCGACATGAATTCCGGGAGGTTCTCTATCGTCGGATTCTACGAACGGCGCGTGCGTCGGATCTTCCCCGCGCTGCTCGGAATGGCATTCATCGCGACTGTCTTGGCTTACCGCTATCTGGTTCCCGCTGAACTCGTCAACTACGGCAAGTCGCTTCTCGCGTCCCTTGGGTCGGTCTCGAACATTTTCTTCTGGTTGCAATCGGGATATTTCGACGGACCCAGTCTGAGAAAACCTCTGCTGCACACATGGTCCCTGGCAGTGGAAGAGCAGTTTTACGTATTCTTCCCCATCTTCCTAGTTACCATCCGGCGCTTAATGGCCAAACGCCAGCGGGAAGCGATCTGGACCGTAACGGGGATCTCCTTCGCACTATCGACGTTCTGGGTGTATCACAATGCAAGCACGGCGTTTTATTCCGCACCCCTTCGTGCCTGGGAGCTGCTCTTGGGCACGATTGTCTCGCAGCGATATCTACCCGTGATCGAGCGGCGTTTCAGCCGGCATGGAGCTTCGATTGCAGGGATTCTTTGCATCCTTGTGCCCGCCGCGCTGTATACCGGGCAAACGCGCTTTCCGGGCCTTTTGGCTTTTCCGCCTTGCCTGGGTGCGGCGCTCTTGATTGCAGCGGGAGAGACCGGTCCATCCCTGGCCGGGCGCATTCTCGCGTGGCGCCCGATCGTCTTTGTCGGGTTGATCTCATACTCGCTTTACCTTTGGCACTGGCCGATCCTGGTCTTCCAAAGAACCTCAGAGTTCTTGGTGGAGAGCAATGGATCAGACCGACAGGGGAAGATTGCGGTTTTGCTCAGCTCATTTCTCTTCGCGACAATATCGTGGAGGTTTGTTGAAACGCCCTTCCGGAAAGGACGCCTTCGGCTGAGGCGTTCAGACCTGTTCGCTACAGCATTTGCGGGATGTGCAGTCCTGGCGACGTGCGCGGCCTTCTTTGTCGAGTCCAATGGGGTCCCGAAGAGGCTGAGCCCAACAGCTTTGCAGGTGGCAAAATTTGTTGATTATGAGCCGGTTCTGGAATGGCGGGAGGGAAGCTGTTTCCTCGTGGCGGGATCGAGGTTTAAACCGGACCAATGCCTCCAGGGCACTCCGGGCCCGAATCATTACCTCCTGATCGGAGACAGTACTGCCGCCCAGCTTTATCCCGGTTTGACCAAGTCTTTTCCGCAACTCAACTTCTCCCAGGTCAACGTGGCGAGCTGTCCTTTGATGTTGTCTGTTCCGGACAGGATGCGGTCACTGCCCAACTGTCTGGATATGGCACATTTTGTGTTTGACAGATACCTTCCGCTCCATCCGGTCGACACTGTGCTTATAGCGGGAGGATGGCAACCGAACGACCTGCCGGACCTGGGGCAGACAATCGAATGGATTCGCGCGCACGGTATGAAGGTGGTTGTCTTTGGCCCGACGGACTTGTACCGGTTCCCACTCCCACAGCTTCTACTGGAGTCACTCCGCAAGGGAGGTTCGGGAGATCTGGATGGACAGGTGAACCTGGCCAACCGAAGCTTCGACAACACGTTAAGGAGCCTCACTCGCAATGAAGGGGTTCCGTACATCTCGATGTACGACGAGATCTGCGGGCCAGAACCGGTGGATCCGGGGCCGCGAGAAGACGGATGTCCGGTCTACGCGGCGCCGGGTATACCAATGTTCTTCGATTCGCACCACCTCACCCCGGAGGGGTCGATGGTCTATGCTGAGGCGATTCGGAAACACCGTCACTTGCCACTAGAATTGCGATGAGTTTTTCATTTGCTGATCTTGGTGGTCGCTGTAGGACTCGAACCTACGACCTCCTGCGTGTGAAGCAGGCGCTCTAACCAACTGAGCTAAGCGACCATCGTGCCGGCCCCGCTCGCATCGTCAACGACCGAAAAACCAGTCGTGCCGACACTCGGCGCCTTGAGGCCTTCGGAGGAAGGCCGGAGGGGGTTCCCGTAGGTTAGAGTAACACTTACGGACCTTCGCCACCAACCCGGCTGGGGAGGCAGGCGGAGCCGGTGGGTTGCGCGCCGGAGCGGCGCAGGGAGATTGTCCTCGGGACGATGCTGTTCTCTGGCAAGCCAATCCGGGACGCCTTACGGCTCTTCTTCCAGGGAGAGGTCGGACTCGTTCCTGCCATGGAACCACCCGGCGTCGGCGCCACCCTCGACGGCTTGCTCGCCCGGACCACTGGCGACGGCGATTCTCCCCCGCGCACCCGGGCTGGGCGCCCGGAGAACCGCGCCTCTGCCGGAAATAACAGCGGAAAACCAGCTGGAGAGCCGACGACCGACGCGTCCCGGCGTTCCCAATCTGGCCCCCCAGGGTGCGACGCCGGCCAATCCCCTGAAGATGACGAAAATGACAATGACCCGCAACATCTGACAGACGATCGGGTTGAAGAGGGTATGGCGACGCTGGTCCTCGACAGCCCGGGACTGGGACGGCCGCCGGCAAGTGCGCCGGACGACCGGCCCGAAGTACATGCTGGTCTGGTGGGGTCCGCTGCCGCCGACCCGGCGAGCGACGCAGCCATCATGCTGCGGGTTGCCGTCGGAGACGAAGCGGGATTTAACTATCTGGTAGGCAAGTACCACCGCCCGATGATCAACTTCCTTTATCGGATGGTTCATAACCAGGCGGTGGCTGAAGAATTGGCGCAGGAGGTTTTCCTGCGCGTCTACCGTTCGCGGGAGAGTTACCGGGCCGAGGCCAAGTTCACTACCTGGCTCTACCGGATCGCCACCAACCTGGCGGTCAACCACGCCCGGGACACCAAGCACGAGCGGGCCGCGCAGAACGTTTATCTCGACGTGCCCGATGAGGAGACCGGAACCACCCCTGAGGTGGCCGATGACGATCCGAACATCGAACAGCGCATGCTGCGCGATGAGAGGATGGCCGGGATCCGCAAGCACGTCATGGCTCTGCCCGAACGGCAGCGGATGGCGGTGCTGATGCACAAGTATCAGGGGCTCGACTACCGCCAGATCGGCGAGGTGCTCAAGCTGAGCGAGTCGGCCACCAAGTCGCTGCTCTTTCGCGCCTACCAGACACTGCGCGACAAGTTGAAAGATTTCGTCTAACGACACGGAACAGGAAGGCAAATAGCAACGAGCTGGGTTAGAAAACAAGGTAAGACTGGGGATCGAGAAACGAGGAAATTGCGGGGTGGTTGTGATGGCAACGAATAAAACAATGTGCGCGGGAATGGAGACGAAGCTGGCCGAACTGCTGCTCGATCCGGAATCGGCGCCCATCGCGGTCAGGGAGCACGTGGGGGCGTGCGACGGTTGCCGCAGCGAGCTGCAGGAACTCCAGGCGACCATGACGGCTCTGGATGCCTGGGAGGCGCCTGCCCCCAATCCCTATTTCATGACCCGGTTCGAGGCGCGCCTTCGAGAAGAAAAGCAGAAGGCGCCCGCCGGGTGGCTGGAACGCCTGAGAGCCCGCATGGAGATGACGCCGCGGATGCATGCGCGTCCCCTTGCTGCCATGGCCCTCACCCTGGGACTGTTATTGGGAGGCGGCGCGTACCTGAATGTGTATTGGCAATCGCCCCCGGCGGCAACCCCGGATACAGCCGTAGTCCACGACCTTCAAACACTGGATAATAACGCTCAGCTCCTCGATCAGCTGGAGACGATCGGCGATCAGAGCGCTGATCCAGATCAGAACTAACCGGCAACACTCTTAACAAGGCAGCGGTCGAGAGCAACAAGAAAGCAGGCCCGGCGAAAGAAAGGCGCTGGGGGAAGGCGAAGGGCGCGAGCGATGAAAAGCATGACCAGGGCGACAGCGATGCGCCGGGCTGCATTGTCTGCGGTGCTGGTCTTGTCACTTTTGCCGGCTCTCGCGCAGCACAGCCATCCCCCGGCGCAGCGGTCCTCTCCGCCTCCTCCGCCGCACGCCGCTCCGCCCCGCCAGTCGGCTCCGCGGAACCAGCAGCCCAGCCGGCCCATGAACCAGCAGCCCCGCTCCATGACTCCCCAGGTGCGTTCCAACGACGTACCGTCCCGGGTCCAGCCAGCCATGCCGTACGCTCCGCCGCAAAACGGCAACAGGCCCTTATACCCAGGCTCCTCGTTCGCGCCGCAGGCCTCCGTCCGTCCCGCGCTGCCGCACTCCTCCCTGGCGCCTCCCGGACACCTCCAGTCCTGGCTCAATGAGCACCGCAACGTGCCCCTGCAGAACCAGGAGCAGCAACTGCGCAGCGATCCCAGCTTCCGCCGCCTGCCCTCCGGCGAACAGCAGCGTCTCGTGCAGCAGCTGCACAGCGTCAATCAGATGCCCGACCCCGTTCGCGAGCGCCGCTTGGCCCGCGCGGAGATGATGGAGCGCCTCTCCCCCGAAGACCGCATGCACGTCAATCGCTCGGCCCGCGAGTGGACGAACCTTCCTCCCGACCGCCAGACCGTGATGAAGAGCGCCTTCCGCGACCTGCGCTCGGTCCCTCCCGACCAGCGCTCCATCGTGCTCAACTCCGCCCGCTACCAGGGTCAGTTCTCGCCGCAGGAGCGCGGAATCCTCTCGGACATGCTCCGGGTCGAACCCTACGAAGCGCCCAAATAGGAGCGAATCCCGCGCCCGGACTCAGTGCGCCGGTCGAATCGTCAGCGGCGCTCGCCCACGAATATCCCGCGAGGACGAGCCCACCTGGATCTCGTACGGCCCCGGATCCGTCACCCAGCCCTTCTTCTCCGGACTCCAGTACGCCAGCGCTTCGCGGTCCAGGCTGAAGTGCACCATCCGCGTCTCCCCCGGGTTGAGCTGGATGCGGTGGAAGCCCTTCAGCTCATGCACCGGCCGGTCAATCTTCGGATGCAGCGGCCGAACATACAACTGCACCACCTCTGCGCCCGCGCGGTCGCCCGTGTTCTTCACCGTAAGCGTCACGCTGGTTGCGCGCGTCGCCGGCTGCGCACCGCCGATCACGGCAGCCTCCGCCACATGCGGGTCCCCATACTCAAACTTCGTGTAGCTCAGGCCATAACCGAAGGGAAAGGCCGGCTCTACGTTCTTCGTGTCGTAAAAGCGATAGCCCACGTAAATGCCTTCAGCGTAATCCACCTTTAGGTTCTGCCCCGGATAATGCCCATAGGCAGGCGAATCTTCAAAGCGCTTGGGATACGTGAACGGCAGCCGCCCCGAGGGATTCGCGTCGCCGAAGAGTATCGCCGCCAGCGCGTGGCCGCCTTCTTCCCCACCGTAGAACATGTCCAGGAGCGCCCCGGCGTTCACCAGACCCTTGGTGATGGTGGCCGGGTTACCCGTGTTGAGCACCACGATGGTGCGCGGATTGGCCTTTTCCACGGCCTGAATCAACGCATCCTGGCCGGCGGGCAGATTCATCGTCTTCAGGTCGAACCCCTCAGTCTCAATCTTGTTCGACCGTCCCACGATCACCACCGCAACATCGGCATGCGCGGCAGCCTCTGTGGCCTCCTTCAGAGACTTCGCCCGCGCCTCCGCCGTATCATCGGGCGGGTTCTCGCCCTCCATGCCCACTCCCAGCGCATAGTTCACCGTAACGCCCGCGCCGGCCCGTTCTTTGATTCCATCCAGCGGCGCCACGGCATTCTTCGGCCGCACGAGCGAGCTGCCACCTCCTCCGGTGCGCGCCACCGCTGCGTTCGGGCCAATCACCGCGATGGATTGAATCTTCGACGGGTCCAGCGGAAGCAGGTTGTTCTGGTTGCGCAGCAGAACAATCGACTCGGTTGCGCCCTGCAGGGCCACCGCGCGCTGTTCGGGCGTATCCACCTCGCCGCCCCCGTGTGGGGATGATCGAAGATTCCGCTCAGGAACATCACACGCAGCATCCGGCTTACGCTGTCGTTCAGCGCGGCTTCGCTCACCTTTCCATTCTTGATGGCGCAAGAACCTTGTCGCTCATCAGCCAGCCATCGCCGTTGCCCGCCTGCTGCGTCTGCGGGCGCGCCAGCCACGCCTTCATCGCCTCGCCCCCCGGCATCTCCAGGTCCATGCCCGCATTCACGGTGGGCGCGGTCGAGTAGGTGCTGCCCCAGTCGGAGATCACGAACCCCTGAAAACCAAACTCCTTCTTGAGCACATCCTGCAGCAGCGCCTTATTCTCGGCCATGTGGACGCCATTCACCTTGTTATAGGCAGACATCACATTCCACACGCCGCCATCGCGAACCGCCGCTTTGAACGCCGGCAGATAGATCTCATGCAGGGCGCGCTCGCTGATGTGCGCGTCGATGCGGTGCCGCTCGTACTCCTCGTTGTTGGCAGCAAAGTGCTTCACGCTGGGAATCACGCCTTCTCCCTGCACCCCGCGAATGTAGGCCACCGCCAGTCGCCCGGCGAGATACGGATCCTCGCCGTATCCCTCAAAGTTGCGGCCCCAAAGCGGCTGCCGGTTGATGTTAACCGTGGGGCCCAGGATCATGTCGCGGCCCAGCGCCTTCACCTCCTGTGCAATGGCGCGCCCCTCCCGTTGCACCAGTTCCGTATCCCACGTGGCCGCCATCGCCACGCCCGCAGGGAATGCGGTCGACTCCACCTTCATCGGCGCATTGGCGCTGCTGGTAATGGCCGAACTCCCCATCCAGGAACGCACCCCCATCGGCCCATCCGCCATCTTGATCGGCGGAATGCCGAGCCGCTCGATGGGCATCGATTCCATCCAACCGGAACCCTCCAGCATCGATGCCTTCTCCTCGAGAGTCATGCGGCTGAGGAGATCCGCAACCCGCTGTTCGACCGGCAGGCCGCTGTTCTTGTACGGCGCATCGGCAGGAACGGCCGCCGTCTGCGCGCTTGCGTTGCAACTGAGGATCAGAAGTGCGAGAGATGAGAGCAAAGTGACGCGGATCGTGCGCATTGATTCTCCTCAAAGACAAAATCGAGAAAACCAGCGACTGTAACGATGATTCGATTACCGCGGGCAATCCTAGTCGATTGGGGGAAGGGGCCACAACGGCCATCGTCCATGCCACTTTTGAGGGACCAGTTCACACATCTGCAGGTCACAGAGAAAATGTTCACCTGACGTATGCTTGTGAGCAGTTGCGTGTCTGCTCTCTTGGAAAGTGCCTTGGGCTCTGTTTGTACCGGCCAGCTCGCGATGCACGGCGTTGGTTCGGAGTTGAAACAACATGATAGGACTGGCTGGAATCCTCATAGCCGAACTGACATATCAACTCGATCCCTGCCCGCAGCTCGAGACGATCACTGGTCCCGCGCACGAGCTATTCGGCTTCGCGGCGGAAGACTTTCTCTCCGGCCAGGTCTCCTTCCTCGATCGGATTCATCCCCACGATTGTGACGTCGTTGCCCCGCTGTTTGCCTCCGGCCAGCTAGCCTCCGGCCAGGTGGTTCTCCGCTTTCGCCACGGCGGCGGCCGCATTCTCTGCTTGCAGGTTACCTATCAAAAACAGCACACCGACAACCGCACGACCTTACACCTGCAGCTCCAGAACGCGGTGGCGCTTTGCTGCAATCCCCTGAGCGGCGACGCAGCCTACTTCCGCGTCATGATCGAAAACACCGAGGAAGAGGTGTTCTTCAAAGATCGCAATCATGTCTTCATCGCGGCAAGCTCCCGGTTTCGAGCCGCCATGGCGCGCTTCCTCAATGGACGCGAGCTGGTGGGCCTGACCGACTACGACATCTTGCCCGAAGCCGATGCCGACATGTTCTACGCCACTGAAAAACAGGTCCTCGCGGAAGGCACCTCCACCGACGTGCTCCACGAGGTCGTGCGGGCCGGCGAGAGCATCTCCGTCAATGCCCAGTACCACCCCGTCCGCGGAGATGCGGGCCAGATGGTCGGCGTCTTTGCCACCGTTCATGGAGCTCGAACCCACCTGCGCGCCGAAGAAAAGGTGGAAGGCCCGGGAAGATCTCCGCGCATGGGCGGCTACGTGCTCGATCTGCGTCGCGGCGTGTCCACCACCTCCGCCATGGTCGACTCCATCTTCGGGATCGACAAGCGTTATCCCCACGATGTGCAGGGCTGGGCCGCCCTGGTGCACCCTTCCGACCGCGCTCGCATGATGGACTACTTCCAGTCCGTCGTCACCTCGCCGGACGGAATCTTCAACATGGAATACCGCATCGTTCGCCAGAGTGATGGCGAGGTGCGCTGGGTCCACGGCCTAGGCCGCGTCGATCGCTCCGCCGATGGCGTCCCGTTGGTCCTGCGCGGCACCATCGGAGACATCACCGAACGAAAAGAGGCGGAAGCCGCTCTCCTCAAGTCCAAGGAACGGCTCCAGGCCATGATCGAAAATGCCCCGGTCGGCCTGGCCATGTTCGATTGCGACATGCGCTACCTCGCCGCCAGTGGACGCTGGCTCGAGATCATCGGCCGTCCCGGCGAAAACATCCTCGGCCGCTGCCACTATGATCTGCTGCCCAACTCGGAAAGCTATCGGGAGATTCACCAGCGTGCCCTCGCCGGTGAGCCGCAGAAGTGCGATGAAGACCGCTTCCAGCGTCCCGACGGATCGGTGCAGTGGAGGCGCTGGGAGATCCTTCCCTGGCGCGCCGACGACGGGCAGCTGGGCGGCATCGTGTCGTTCATGGAAGACATCAGCGAGAAAAAGGAGGCCGAGCGCCGCCTCCGCCTCTCCGCCAGCGTCTTCGAGCACGCAACAGAGGCCATCCTCGTCTTCGATCTCGATATGCGCATCATCGAGATGAACGAGTCCTTCACGCGCATCACCGGCTATGCCCGCGAAGAGGTCCTCGGTCGCCATCCCAATATCCTCAGGTCCGATCTGCACGATGACGCGTTCTACGCCAGCATGTGGAAGACCGTCCGCGAAACCGGCCGCTGGCGCGGCGAGCTGTGGAACCGCTCCAAAAGCGGCGCCATGTCCGCTGTCGTCTGCACCATCACCACCGTCGCCGACTCCGCCGGAAACGCGCAGTACTACGTCGCGCTTTTCTACGACATCACGCCCATCAAGGAGCAGGAGAAGCGCCTCGAGCATATCGCCCACTTCGACGCGCTCACCGGCCTGCCCAATCGCACGCTCCTCGGGGACCGCCTGCGTCACGCCATGGCCTCCGCGCGCGATACCAACCGCATGCTGGCCGTCATCTATATCGACTTGGACAACTTCAAGGCCATCAACGACCGGCAGGGTAAGGATGCGGCAGACGCCCTCCTCGTCAGCGTCGCCGGCCGCATGAAGCATGTGCTGCGCGACGCAGACACCCTCGGCCGCCTGAGCGGGGACGAGTTCGTCGCCATATTGCCCGATCTCGGCTCGCCCGAGGCTGCGACTGCGGCCCTCGATCGTCTGCTTCAGGCCGTCGGCGAACCCTACATCATCGGCGAGCAGGAACTGCGCGTCTCCGCAACCGCCGGCGCCAGCTTCTATCCGCAAAATCAGGACGTCGACGCCGACCAGCTCCTCCGTCAGGCCGACCAGGCCATGTACGAAGCCAAGCTGGCTGGCAAAGGCCGCTACCACATCTTCGATCCCGTCCGCGACCACACCGTGCGCGGCCGTCATGAAGAGCTGGCCAGGATCCGCCAGGCCCTCGCCGCCGGTGAGTTCGTCCTCTACTACCAGCCCAAGGTCAATATGGCCACCGGCCAGCTCGTCGCCGCTGAGGCCCTGATCCGCTGGCAGCATCCCCAGCGCGGCCTGCTGCCCCCGGCAGACTTCCTGCCCGTCATTGAAGACGATCCCCTCGCCATTGACGTCGGTGAGTGGGTCATCGACAGAGCCCTGTCCCAGATCGCTACCTGGATGCACGGCGGTCACCGCCTCCGCGTCAACATCAACGTCAGCGCCAAGCAGCTTGAACAGGTCGACTTCATCGCCCGCCTCGGCCAGCTGCTTGCGCGCCATCCTGAAGTCAGTCCCTCTCTCCTCGGTCTCGAAGTCCTTGAAAGCAGCGCCCTCCGCGACGTCGCCATGGTCTCTGAAGTCATTCAGGCCTGCGGACAGATGGGCATCCGCGTCGCCATCGACGACTTCGGCACCGGCTACTCCTCGCTTACCTACCTCAAGCGCCTCCCGGCGCCGGTCCTCAAAATCGACCAGAGCTTCGTGCGCGACATGCTCGACGACGTCGAAGACCTCGCCATTCTGCAGGGCATCCTCGGCCTCGCCACCGCCTTCCGCCGCATGCCCGTCGCCGAAGGTGTCGAGTCGGTCGGCCACGGCCTTGTGCTCCTGCGCCTCGGCTGCGAGGTTGGCCAGGGCTACGGCATCGCTCGTCCCATGCCCCCCGAGCAGCTCTTCCTCTGGTACGCCGGCTGGCGTCCCGATCCCCGCTGGCGCAACGT
This sequence comes from Acidobacteria bacterium AB60, assembly GCA_008682415.1. Taxonomy (GTDB): domain Bacteria; phylum Acidobacteriota; class Terriglobia; order Terriglobales; family Acidobacteriaceae; genus Telmatobacter. The sequence goes on from VANK01000007.1 coordinate 328,283, forward strand.
GGTGCCCCTCAGCCCCCTCGACTGGCCCGTCCTCACCGCCGAAGTCGAACAGGGTGCCTGGGTCCGCGCCCTCGCCCGCTACCTCAAAGGCGAAGCCGCCAACCCTCCCGAACTCGAGGAGGCACGCTCTCGCTTCGGCGTGTGGCTCGAAAGCGAACGCCGCAATCCCCGCGCCGCTCGCGGCACAATCGGCCTCATGGAAGACCTGCACCGCAAGTCCCACCAGGCCGCCCGCCGCGCCGTCACCCTCAAAAAGCGCGGACGCCACGCCGAGGCCGCAGCCCTGCTCGAAAGCGTCCTCAAGGCCAGCGACGCCATGCAGGCGCACTTCGAGGCCAGCCTTCGCGGCGCGCCCCCAGCGCTGCCTCCGGCCGTCGCGGTCGAACACCCCGACCTGGCACGAATCCCTCTTCCCACCGCCAAAGTGCAGTAGCGGCCCCGCCTTCCCTCATCTCCGCAAAAGGCCGTAAGTTACAATGAAAGTTGGGCTGAAGCCGACTTTTCTGCGCCTGCTGGCGCAATAGCAAGGAGTTTTTCCCGTTATGGCGATTCCCGCCACCCAAATGCGTCCAGGCATGATCATCAAGCACAATGACCAGCTGCACCTGGTCTTCAAGGTCGAGCACCGCACCCCCGGAAACCTGCGCGCCTTCATCCAGGCCAAGCTGCGCAACCTCAAGTCCGGCGCCATGTTCGAACACCGCTTCCGCTCCGCCGACGCCATTGAACGCGTCGTCGTCGATGAAGTGCCCATGGAGTTCCTCTACAACGACGGCGATGACTACTACTTCATGAATCCTGAGGACTACGAGCAGACCATCCTCAAAGGCTCCACCCTCGGCGACGCCGTCGAATACCTCACCCCCAACCTCAACATCAAGGTGAGCTATCACGACGGTCATGCCGTCGGCATCGAACTCCCAGGCACCGTCGAGCTCACCGTCGTCGAGACCGAGCCCGGCCTCAAATCCGCCACCGCCTCCAGTGTCACCAAGCCCGCCAAGCTCGAGACCGGCCTCGTCGTGCAGGTCCCGCCCTTCATCAACGAGGGCGAAAAGATCCGCGTCGACACCAGTGAGGGCGCATACCTCAGCCGCGCATAACCTCATTCGCAGCCGCTAAACAAGCGCCTTCAGAACCCCGGCTCTCTCCGGGATCTCCTGAAGGCGTTGCTGTTTGTAGAGATATTTGCGCCGGCGGTCACCGTCTCACCAGGCTCCGGTTACCCTAATACGGCAGCTCCGTCTCCGCATTCCCCCGCCACCGCTCGCTCTCCCGAAAGTCCAGCGGAAACACCGTCCGCACCGCCCCCGTGAGCTGATCCTGGAACTGGTTTCCAAACTCCGCCTGCATCTCCTTGTGCAACCGGCGGATCATGTGCCAGGAGAGATTCGGAATATTCAGCTCCATCCCGATCGGCTTCAGCCGCCGCGTCAGCAGATTAGTCTGGTTCACCGGGCTCCCGTTGCGCGACGTCAGCACGAACCGGCTCGCCCCATGTGCCTTCGGGCTTCTGCTGAGCCGCTGCAGAATCGGAAGAAGCGGCTTGGGGATTCCCAGGCTGCTCAGCCGGCGCTTCGACACGCTGCCGAGCTGCCCCCGCATCCACTCCTCCCGCACCAGGATCGTGCGCGCAGGAATCATCTCCCCCTCGCACTCCACCGCCGCGTCTGTCAGGTTCACGCGGTTCCATTGCAGCCCGCAGATCTCCGCCACCGTCATCCCCGTCAGCATCGCCATCAGCGTCATCTCCTTCTCCGGATAACGCATCAGCTGCAACAGCCGGCTCACGTCGGCCACCGATAGAACCACCGCTTGCGTCCGATGCAATTTGGGCAGCTTGATCGTCGATGCCGGGTTCTCCCCGTCGAAGTACATCTCCAGCTGCGCATACGAGAAGATCGTGCTCACCACGTTGCGAATGTGCATCACCGTCTGCCGCGAGTACCCCCGTGACAGCGCCGCCGCAACCAGGTGCTGCACATACTCCGGGCGCACCTCACCCAGCGCAATCTGCCCCAGGTACGGCCAGTCGGCCAGCGAGCGCAGCTTCACCTTCGGCCGCCGCGGTTCCACCCGGAAGGCGCGATCCACCTCCTCCGGACGAAGCACATGCTTCAGCATCGACTGATAATGCATCCGGCCGGCGTAGCCCTTCGACGCCACGTACTCGGGAATGAACTTCCGCTCCACAAACTCCGACACCGTCATCCGCGAGTGCAGCGCCGCCTTTTCCGCGCGCGCCCCCGAGACGATCATCCTCCAGACGATCTGCTGCGCCTCCTCGCGGCTCAACCCCTTGGGCCCCGTCGCCATCCCTACCCAGATCGGATGCCCCGCCGCACGGCGGCCTCCCCCAGGCGCAACTTCGCCCATGGCGTGGCTCAGCGAGCCGCTGTCCCAGCTCAGCTTCCAGAAGCCGTCCTCGAGATACAACGCGCTATTGCGGGGTAATGCCTCTCGGCCCATCTTTCTTCCTTGCCTCTAAACGATTGTTCCGCCCCTCCGACGGGATTCTCCGTCCCTCCCCAGGCGTCGGATGAACCACCAGCCTGGCGGGCTCTCTGGGAAAACGGCAACCGTACCTGAATTCGTAATTAAAAAATTCTCGAGAGAAAATGCCCGGGAGCAAATACGCTCTCAGGCTTTTCTGTTTTGTCCATCCATCCGGATTCCCGTTTCCACAAAATCAACGGCAATCCCCAAATTCCAACTACATCAGGTGCCCGGATGCGTGAAGCGCCACCGCCGCCTGCCCCGTGCCTTCGTAATTAACCTCTGTGCGGAAACGGACGAGATCGCGCACCAAAATCGCCTCGCGCCGCGGCACCACCAGCCCCGACCGCGCCCACTTGGCCAGCGCCCGGCTGATCGTGAACACCGTCAGGCCCGTCATCTGGCTCAACTCTTCGCGCCGCAGGTTGATCGCGATGCCATCGCCGCTCGGCTCGCCGACGCGCTCCAGCAGCCGCAGAAGCGTCAGCCCGAGGCGCTGCGCCGCTGTGCCCGTCGCAATCTCGCTGAACATCTTCTCCAGCTCCACCAGCCGCCCGCTCAGAATGTCGTGAATGTTCGCCGTAATCCGCGGCATGCGCGATTCGATTGTCCGGAAATCCCGGTACTCCCACACAAACGCCTTGGAACTCTCCATCGCGCACGCCGAGCAAGCATGCGTGAAGATCTGGCTGTCCGCATGCAATCCCACCGTGTCGCGCGAGCGGATCACGCGCAAAATCACCTCTTGCCCGCTCAGGCTGGTCTGCGTCACTTTCACCATCCCCGAGTGCACCATCACCAGCTTGTTAAATGGCTCCCCCTGCAAAAAGATCATCTCGTTGCGCGCAAACCTCTTCAGCCGCGAATACGACAGCACCTCGTCGCACTCGGCATGCGACAGCCCGGCAAACAGGGGAGACGTGTACATCAGATGAAACTGTTCGGAGATTGCCCTCTGCTCAATCGATCGCGATTGGGCGCGGCCCGCGGCCAGAGAATCCCTCTCAAATCGTTCCGTATCCAAGGTGACCTCCTGCTAGTCCATTCCGTACCGGGGCCCGTAACTTAGTGCGATCTCCGAAGTAACTTGTTTTCGGAGGTAGAAAGGTAACCCTCGCCCGGAACGACCTTGCAGCATCGTTGGGGCTGGTCCTCCGCCGCGGAACTCCGAACCAGCGGGAGATAACATCACGCCAGATAAAGCCGGACCATTACAGCAGGATCATGTCATGTCACTTTTCACCAACGGCACGTTGCAACTCTTGACTTGGCGCAAAAGTAGAGCGCGTTTTTCGCCGGCCTCGCTGCGAATGTCCCGAAATGATGCATGAGGAGATGCTTGCTACGGCGCGATATGCGGAGATAGGCGGGAAGGGAAGAAGCAAGCTATCAGATTGATCATCTGCGGCCGCGGCCAACCTTCATCGGCATGTTTGAGCAGGAAGCAAACACGCGCCTGAAACAGCCACAGCCGTCGGCCCAAACCAGTGCGCGAATAGGCTGACTTAGTCGTCGAGTTATATGAGAATCCGATGAGGACGCGGTAGCGTAAATGCGGACCGAAATCAGGGGGGTAGGATCTCGGTCCGCTTATCTAGTTATGGGCCCATCCCAGTTATCAGGGCTTGGTCCAGCGCGCCCATGGGCTCTGGTTGCCGCAGGGCTTGGGACTTGCCCCAATGACAGCCGGGATGGATTGATTCTTCCTTGTGAAGAAGCAATCCTCCATCCCGGGAACGAGCTAACTCCCCTTCAACTTTCCTGGCAGTTATCTTGTAGGTTCCCCTGCCGCGCTTTTCGCGAACCCACTGCAACTCAAATCCACAATGCCATCACTGACCACTGACCACTGACCACTGACCACTGACCACTGACCACTGACCACTGACCACTGACCACTGACCACTGACCACTGAC
>VANK01000008.1 GCA_008682415.1 Acidobacteria bacterium AB60
AGAGATGCTCATCTGCAACCCTGGATCGACTACTACAACCGAGAAAGACCCCATGGTAGCCTCAACTACAAGCCGCCCATCAGCCGCTCCGACTCCGGAACAACCTCTTGATCATCTACAGGCACCCTCGGTCGTGCGGGAACGGAGAGGCGGCTGGGATGGGCTTGGTGCTGTCCCGCCCTAGGCGCAAAAAGGCGCGCCTAGAACGGGGCACCCTCGGTCGTGCGGGAACGGAGAGGCGGCTGGGATGGGTTCGTGCTGTCCCATGTCTCCAACTGCGGGAGACATGGGGCACCCTCGGTCGTGCGGGAACGACGCTGGGCGAGAGGCGAGCTTCTAGCTGTTCGCTTTTAGCTATTAGCTCTTGGGCCCCGGGCTACTGGTACGCGCCCTTGGTGCTTGGCCCTTGGTGCTTGGCTCTTGGTACTTGGCTCTTGGCCCTTGGCTCTTGGCCCTTGGCTCTTGGCCCTTGGTTCTTGGCCCTTGGTTCCTGGCCCTGCATTTTGATACGCGGGGTAGAATACGGTCACTTTCCTTCAGGTGAAATCCCAGAGAGCGAGGGCATTGGCCATGGAAGACGGGTTGATGGGAGCGATGGTGACGCTGGACGACAAGATGGTGCTGGCGATCGCGACGTTGTTGTGGCCGTTGATTGTGATTGTGGTGATTCTGTACTTCCGGCCGGCGGTGGCGCAGGTGATCCGCTCGGCGACGTCGCGGAAGTTCGCGCTGAAGATCGGCGGGCAGGAACTGACGATGGAGGAGGCCAACCAGAACCAGCAGAAGATGATCTCTGACCTGCAGATGAAGGTGCTGGAGATCAAGAAGGCGCTGGACGGAGCGCCGGCGGGGACGGTGAAGATCACGGGAAGTGTGCTGCTGCCGCCTCCGCGGAGCGGGGACACGGGGAGCCGGCTGGCGGCCAAGGACGACACGACGGGAAACCTGCTGGCGCTGGGAAATGGCGGCACGGTGCCGAACGCGCAGAAGCCGCTGCCGCAGGACTTCCAGCCGCAGCGGATTCTGTGGGTGGACGACAATCCCAAGAACATCAGTTCCCTGCTGCAGTTTCTGGAGGATCGCGGGGTGAAGGTGTGGCAGGCGACGTCGACAACGGAGGGGTTGCACCAGCTGCAGCAGCGGCACTTTGACTGCGTGATCTCCGACATGCGGCGGGAGGAGGGCGTGCAGCTGAAGGAGGCGGCGGGGCTGACGCTGCTGAAGAAGGTGCGGGCGAAGAATGCCGATCTGCCGTTCATCTTTTTCACCGGGGATGGCTCGATTACCAAGCACGGGGAGGATGCGCTGAAGCTGGGGGCGAACGAGATCACGTCGTCGGCGACGGAGCTGCTGGGGCTGCTGAATGCGCAGACGCTGAAGTCGACGCATGCGTCGGCGTTGTGACGACAGACAGGGAACAGGGAATAGGGAACAGTGGACAGTGAAGGGGTGAAGAGGTGAAAAGGTGAAGGGGGGCTGGGGGACAGTGACCAGTTAGCTGTGGGCGGTGATCAGATTGCGGGGGGATGCGGTAGCTTGGAGTAGGCGTTGGTCGCGCCTGGCGGAGGGTTTGGGAGCCGGGGCGGACGGTCAAGGAGCATGGATGCTGAAACGAGCGTTGTGCTGGAGTGCGGTGCTGGGAATGGGGCTGGCGGGATGGGCCGGCGCGCAGGACCTGAAGAGCTTTGAACAGCGGATTACGACTAAGGTGCTGCCCAACGGGCTGACGATCGTGGTGTGCGAGCGGCCGGAGGCTCCGGTGTTTGCGTACAACACGTTTGTGGACGTGGGGGACGTGAACGATCCGTGGGGCGAGAGCGGCCTGGCGCACATGTTCGAGCACCTGGCGTTCAAGGGGACGACCGAGATCGGGACGAAGGACTGGGCGGCGGAGAAGGTGGCGCTGGCGAAGGTGGAGGAGGCGGATAACGCCTATGAGGATGAGCTGCGCAATCCGCGTGGGAGCGATCCGCAGAAGCTGGCGGAGCTGAAGGCGAAGTTTCAGGAGGCGCAGACGGCGGCGCAGCAGTACGTGGTTCCCAACCAGTTCACCGAGGTGGCGGAGCGCAACGGGGCGCACGGGCTGAATGCGAGCACGGGGCTGGACGAGACGCAGTATTTCTGGCAGATGCCGGAGAACCGGCTGGAGCTGTGGGCGTGGCTGGAGAGCGGGCGGCTGGCGGACGTGGTGCCGCGGGAGTTCTACAAGGAGCGGGACGTGGTGATGGAGGAGCGGCGGATGCGCACCGACTCCAACCCCGAGGGAAGGCTCTTTGAGCAGTTTGTGTCGACGGCGTATGTGGCGCATCCGTACGGGCGGAGTTCGGTGGGGTGGCCGAGCGAGCTGAGCCAGATTACGGCGACCGAGGCGATGGACTTCCACAAGGCGTACTACGTGGGCGCGAACATCGTGGTGGCGGTGGTGGGAGATGTGAAGGCAGCCGAGGTGATGCCGATGCTGGAGAGGTATTTCAGCAAGGTGCCGGGCGGTCCGAAGCCGCTGAAGATGACGACGGTGGAGCCGAAGCAGTTTGCGGAGAAGAGGGTCATTCTGCGCGATCCGTCGCAACCGATCTATATCGAGGGGTACCACCGGGGGAGCTATATGGATCCCGATGACGCGGTGTATGACGCGATTGGGGACATCTTCTCGAATGGGCGGGTGTCGCGGCTGTACCGGAGCCTGGTGCGGGACCAGCAGATTGCGGCGGTGGCGGTGGGGGAGAGCCCGTTTCCGGGGGACAAGTTTCCGAGCCTGTTTCTGTTTGGGGCGGTGCCGCTGCCGGGGCATACGCCGCAGGAGATGGCGGATGCGATTCATAAAGAGATCGAGAAGCTGAAGACGGCGGATGTGACGGACGAAGAGCTGGCGATGTTCAAGACGCGGGCGCGGGCGGACCTGCTGCGCGGGCTGGCGGATAACCAGGGACTGGCGGACGCGCTGGCCGAGTATCAGACGCGGTATGGGGACTGGCGGGAGCTGTTCCGGCAACTGGACAGGGTGGACAAGGTGACGAAGGCGGATATTCGGCGGGTGGCGAACAAGGTGTTTGTGGCGAGCAACCGGACGGAGGCGTGGACGGAGACGGAGGCCGGGTCGACGGCAGCTCCGATGGCGGAGCCGAACGGCGGAAAGGCGGGGGCGCAATGAAGACTTCGCTGACGGCCGTGATTTTAGGGATGGCGATGGCGGGCGCGTGCACGGGACTGGCGGGCGCGCAGGAGAGCAAGCCGTGGGAGAAGATTGCGATTCCGACGCTGCCGGAGTACAAGCCGCAGCAGCCGAAGCGGATCGAGCTGAAGAACGGGATTGTGATTTTTCTGCAGGAGGATCATGAGCTGCCGTTTGTGTCGGGGTCGGTGCTGATTCCGGGCGGGGCGGTGGATGAGGAGCCGGGGAAGCTGGGGTTGGTGGACCTGTACGGGCAGACGTGGCGGACCAGCGGGACGGCGAAGATGGATGGCGATGCGATGGACGACCTGCTGGAGGCGAAGGCGGCGCACATCGAGTCGGGGGGCGGCGAGAATTCGACGTCGATCTCGTGGGATTCGCTGAAGGCGGATGCGGACCAGGTGCTGGGTCTGGCGCTGGATCTGCTGTTTCATCCCAAGTTGGACGAGCGGAAGCTGCAGCTGGCCAAGCAGCAGGCGGCGACGGGGATTGTGCGGCGCAACGATGACGAGGCGCAGATTGCGGAGCGGGAGGCGACCAAGCTGGTCTACGGGAAGGAGAGCCCGTATGCGCGGCAGCCGGAGCTGGCGACGATCAAGAACATCACCCTGGCGGATCTGCAGGCGTGGCACGACCGCACGGTGGGCGGGCCGGGGGCGGGCGGCAAGCTGATTGTGGCGGTGGGCGGGGACTTTGACAGCGCGACGATGGAGGCGAAGCTGCGGGCGGCGTTCGAGGGGCTGCCGGCGGTGAAGGCAACGCCGGCGCGGCATGACGAGTTCCACGCACCGAAGCAGGCGCTGTACTTCATCAACAAGGAAGACGTGAACCAGTCGAACGTGCAGATTGTGGGGCTGGGGACGACGCGGCGGAATCCGGATGTGCCGGCGCTGGCGGTGATGAACGACATCCTGGGTGGAGGGTTTGCGAGCCGGCTGTTCCAGACGGTGCGGACGCAGATGGGCCTGGCGTACGCGGTGGGCGGGGGATACGGGTTTGACTATGACCACCCGGCGCCCTTCGATGTGGAGGTTCTGACCCAGAGCGCGACGACGGTGAAGGCAACGCGGGCGGCGCTGGATGTGATCGCCGGGCTGGACACGACGCCGTTTACGGAGGAGGAGTTGAAGCGGGCCAAGGACGATCTGCTGAACTCGTTTCTGTTCCGGTACGACACCAAGCAGAAGGTATTGAGCGAGCGGGTGCGGCTGGAGTTTTATGGATATCCGGCGGATTACCTGGAGACGTATGAGGCGGCGCTGAAGAAGGTGACGGTGGCCGACCTGAATGCGGCGGCGAAGAAGTACGTGCATGCGAATCAGCTTGCGGTGCTGGTGGTGGGGAACTCTGCCGAGATCAAGCCCGGGCTGGAGGAGCTGAACCTGGGTCCGGTGCATCCGGTGGACATCACGATTCCGGGGGCGCCGACGGGCGGACCGCAGGGGCCGGGGGAACAGTAGGAGCAAGCCGCCCCCTGGAACGGGCGGAGATGGGGATCGTTATGGAAAAGCCAGCAGGAGCGATCGTGGACGAGACGGCAGCGAGCATTGCGGAGAAGGTACGCCGCCACGAGCAGGAGAACGCGGCGAAGGTGCGCGGGTTGGCGGAGGCGGGCGTGACGGTCTTCCGACCGGAGACGTGCGTTATTGACTCCGGGGTGGAGGTAGGGGCGGGCACGGTTCTGGAGCCGTTTGTGCAGCTGCTGGGAAAGACGCGGGTGGGGTCGGGGTGCCGCATCCGGTCCTTTTCCGTGATTGAGGACTGCACGGTGGGCGATCACGTGCTGATCCGGCAGAGCTGTGTCTTGACCGAAAGCACGGTGGAGGCGGGGGCCAAGATCGGTCCATTCGCGCATCTGCGGCCGGGCAGCGAGATTGGCGAGGAGGCCCACGTGGGCAACTTCGTGGAGACGAAGAAGGCGCGGCTGGGCAAGGGCGCCAAGGCCAATCACCTGGCGTATCTGGGCGATTCCACGGTAGGGGAGGGATCGAATATCGGGGCGGGAGTGATCACCTGCAACTACGACGGGGTGAATAAGCACCCGACCACCATTGGGAAGGGCGTGTTTGTGGGCAGCGATTCGACGCTGGTGGCGCCGGTGACCCTGGAGGATGGAGCGTACGTGGGTGCGGGCTCGTGTATCACGCGGGATGTGCCGGAGGGGGCCCTGGCGGTGGGACGGGCGCGGCAGATTACCAAGGAGGGCTGGGCGACGGCGCGCCGGGCCCGCGCGAAGGGTCAGGCGTAAGTCACAGAGCCGTCACAGCTAAGGGATGGCGATGCGGGGGGGATTTTGGGCCGTGGTGATCCCCTATTCGTACCCAAGAAGTGTTACCCGGGAAATTGGCGGCATCCCACATCCGGCGTTCGAAGTGGCCGAAAAGGTGGTACGTTTGTCATGGACCCTGAATCTTATTTCTACAGAGCGCTGCGGGATTAAAGATTTGCAGTTTCAGCAACCGACCCGTGCTTCTGAAGCTGAGCTTTCCCAGACTGCCATCGCCGGAGCAGGACGAGATTTTTTCACGAGGGACGGTCAGACAAAGTTCTGAACGTCTTATGGGATCAGGTCGATAACCTTCCCATGTGGAATTCCGGAACCCGGAAGCCGCGATCCATGCCCGGTTGAGACGCCCCGTGGAATTTGGTTGCTGTTGTTGGAGAGGTTGCCTTGAGTCTCGAAACCGCAGGAATGGGATTGCGAAAGCTGGCGATCAGTCCTATAGAAGCCGGAGGGCACGCCCTGCTGCGGCCGCACAGGACAGCGCGGATTCTTGTGGTGGACGATGAGAGCCATGTTCGCTCGATGATGGCGGCAACGCTGGAGCGGCAGGGGTATGAGGTGCAGCTGGCGGCCAGCGGCCATGAAGCGATGGCCATGCTGGAGAACAGCCGCTACGACCTGGTGCTGACCGACATTGTGATGCAGGATGGGAACGGCATCGCGCTGCTGGAGCGGATCCGCGGGCGCGAGCCTCATCTGCCGGTTGTGATGGTCACGGCGATCCACGATATCAGCGTCGCCATTGACTCGATGCGGCGGGGCGCCTACGACTACCTTTTGAAGCCGTTTGAGCGCGAGCACCTGGTCGGCACGGTGCTCCGGGCGCTGGAGCACCGGCAGGCGCTGGAAGAGAGCCAGAACTACAAGCAGAACCTGGAGCAGGTGGTGCAGGCGCGCACGGAGATGCTGCGCCAGGCGATGGCCGAGCTGGAACACAGTTATGACGTAACGCTGGAGGCGCTCGGGGATGCCCTGGATCTGAAGGATTCGGAGACGGAGGGGCATTCGAAGCGGGTGACGGCGTACACGATCGCGCTGGCGCGGGCGATGGGAATCAAGCCTGCGGAGATCAAGGTGATTGCCCGGGGAGCCTTTCTTCACGATATCGGGAAGATGGCGATTCCCGACCAGATTTTGCGCAAGCCGGGCCCGCTGACGCCGGACGAGCAGGAGTTAATGCGCGAGCATTGTTCGCGGGGATATCACATCCTGCGCAAGATTCCGTTTCTGGCCGATGCCTCGGAGATTGTTTATTCGCACCAGGAGCATTTTGACGGCAGCGGGTATCCGAACGGCTTGAAGGGGGCGGAGATCCCGATTGGGGCGCGCATCTTCGCGGTGGCGGATACGCTGGACGCGATCACAAGCGACCGGCCGTATCGGCGGGCACGAAGCTTCGATGCAGCCCGGGAGGAGATTCTGCGCTGCTCCGGAACGCAGTTCGATCCGGCGGTTGTGGAGGTGTTCCTGAAGATCCCGAACGAGCTGTGGCACGAGTTGCGTTCAGAGATCACGGGACAGCAGAAACGCTTCTCGACCTTCGAGATTGCCACGGCCGAACTGCCGAAGAGCCTTCGCTGAGGCGAGGCGGCCCGAGCCCGCTCAGCGACCGTTCCTATTTATACTTGAGGCAGAGAAGGCTAAAGGTTTGAGCTTTGGTGTGTCCGCGCGAGGTCGGCGGCGCACGGCAAGACCCTCGATCCATTGAGCCCGACCCGCCCCGGAGCGGCGAGACAGACAAATGCGCAGCAACAGTCGAATCTACGTGGCGGGGCATCGCGGCCTGGTGGGAAGCGCCCTTGTGCGGGCGCTCAGCAGCGGCGGCTACAGCGAACTGCTGCTGCGGACCCGCGCGGAGCTTGATCTGACCCGGGCGGAGGAGGTTGATCGTTTCTTCGCGGAGGAGCGCCCGGAGTACGTGTTTCTAGCGGCCGCCAAGGTGGGCGGGATCCTGGCGAACAACAGTTATCCGGCTGACTTCATTCGCGAGAACCTGGCGATCGAGAGTCACATCATCGATGCAAGTTACCGGAACGGTGTGGACCGTCTTCTGTTTCTGGGCTCGAGCTGCATCTATCCGAAGCTTTGCCCGCAGCCGATCAAAGAGGAGTATCTGCTGACAGGTCCTCTGGAGGCGACGAACCGGCCCTATGCGCTGGCGAAGATTGCGGGCGTGGAGATGTGCTGGTCGTATAACCGGCAGTATGGGACGCGTTTCCTTTCAGCGATGCCGACGAACATCTACGGTCCAGGCGACAACTTTCATCTTGCCAACTCGCACGTGCTGCCGGCGCTGATTCGCAAGGTGGTGCAGGCGAAGCTGGCGGGCGCGCGGGAGCTGGAGGTGTGGGGAACGGGCACACCACGCCGAGAGTTTCTTTACAGCGATGACCTGGCGGAGGCGTGCCTCTTCCTGATGAATTTGCCGGAGGAGCGGTTCGCTTCGCTGTTATCGGAGGATGTCCCTCCGCTAGTGAACGTGGGGACCGGTGAAGACGTGACGATACGCGAGCTGGCCGAGCTGGTTTGCAAGGTTCTGGAGTTTGACGGGAACCTGGTATTTGACACGAGCAAGCCCGACGGCACGCCGCGCAAATTGCTGGACGTGAGCCGCATTGCCGCACTGGGATGGAAGGCGCGCACGGAGCTGGCGCAGGGGATCCGGCGTACGTACGAGTCCATGCGCGAGCAGCTCGAGGCGATGGCGGCGCAGTAGCGTGTTCTCCATTCGAGCCGATCTTCGCACAAGGGCGGACAGGATTGTATGAAGGTTCCTCTTCTCGATTTGAAGACGCAGTATCAGAGCATCCGCAGCGAAGTGCTGGATGCGGTGGGGGATGTGCTTGAGTCGCAGGTGTGCATTCTCGGCCCCAAGGTTGCGGAGTTGGAGGAGCGGGTTGCCGCGCTGTCGGGATGCAAGTACGGAGTGGGGGTTTCGAGCGGCACTGATGCGATTCTCGCGGCTCTGATGGCGTTGGGGATCGGGGCTGGAGACGAGGTGATTGTGCCCTCGTTCACGTTTTTTGCCACGGCTGGCTGTGTGACGCGGGTGGGGGCGACTCCCGTGTTCGCGGAGATCGATCCGCGAACCTACAACATGGACGCGGAGAAGCTGGAGAGGGCGATCACGCGGCGCACGAAGGCGATCATGCCCGTGCACCTGTTCGGGCAGATGTGCGATATGGATCCGATCCTCGAGATCGCCGCACGGCACGGAGTGTTGGTGATTGAGGATGCGGCGCAAGCGATCTCGGCGACCTACAAGGGATGCAAGGCGGGAAGCATGGGCACGGTAGGCTGCCTGAGCTTTTATCCGACGAAGAACCTGGGTGGGGTGGGCGATGGGGGCATGCTGGTGACCAACGACGCCGCGCTGCACGAGCGGCTGGTGGTGATGCGGAATCACGGGATGAAGCCGAAGTATCATCATCAGTTTGTGGGAGGAAACTTCCGGCTCGATCCGTTGCAGGCCGCCGTTCTGCTGGTGAAGCTGCCGCATCTCGATAGATGGTCGGAAGGACGCCGGCGCAATGCCGCGCTTTATGATGCGGCCTTCGCCGGAACAAGCATTTCGACGCCTTGGATCAGCCCCGAGATGGTGAGCATCTTCAACCAGTACGTGATCCGCACGGAGCGGCGAGATGAGCTGATTGCTCACCTGGAGCGCAACGGTGTGGGCACGGAGATCTATTATCCGGTGCCGCTGCATCTGCAGGAGTGCTTCCGAGACCTGGGTTATAAGCAGGGCGACTTACCTGTCTCAGAGCGCGCCGCGCGCGAGGTGGTTGCTCTGCCCATTTATCCGGAGCTGACGCGGGAGCAGATCGAGCATGTTTGCCGGGTGATTGTTGAGTGGGCTGGGCAGCGCACCGGCAGCGGCCAGGTGGGGGCGAGTCTTCGCAGCCACTGAGGGCTTGAGGGCGCGGGCAGATAGAATGAGAGAAATCCGCGACAGCGATCGAGCGCAGAAATCGGGATTCGAATGACGGATAGAAAACAGCGCATTCTGGTGACCGGCGGGGCCGGGTTCATCGGGTCAAACTTCGTGCTGCAAGCGGTTGCGGCGGGCGATGCCGTAATCAACGTGGACCTGCTCACCTATGCGGGGAACCGCGCCAATCTTGGCGCGATCGAGGACAATCCCGCGCACGTGTTTGTTCAGGGCGACATTTGCGATCCGGAGTCGATGGGCCGGGTGTTCCGCGAGCATCGGCCCGATGCGGTGGTGCACTTCGCCGCCGAGAGCCATGTCGATCGCTCGATTCTGGATCCTGGTGCGTTTATCCGGACAAATGTGCAGGGGACGTACACGCTGCTGGAGCAGGCGAAGGGATATTGGTCGCGGCTGGCGGAGGAAGAGCGCCGCGGTTTTCGATTTCTGCATGTATCGACGGACGAGGTGTACGGCTCACTTGGCCCGGAGGATGCGGCCTTCAGCGAGACGACTCCGTACGCGCCGAACAGTCCGTATGCGGCGTCGAAGGCGGCCTCGGATCATCTGGTGCGCGCGTATTTCCATACGTACGGTCTGCCGGTGATCACAACCAACTGCTCGAACAACTATGGGCCGTTTCAATTTCCCGAGAAGCTGATTCCGCTGATGGTTTTGAATGCATTGGAGGGCAAGCGGCTGCCGGTTTACGGGGACGGGCAGAATGTGCGGGACTGGCTGTACGTGGGCGACCACTGTTCGGCGATTCGCACGGTGCTGCAGCGAGGCCTGCCGGGCGAGACGTATAACGTTGGGGGCAACAGCGAGAAGGCGAATCTGGAGGTGGTGCACGCGATCTGCGATCTTGTGGACGGGTTACGGCCGGATGCGCGAATCGGCGAGCGGAGGAGGCTGATCGAGTTTGTTCCCGACCGTCCCGGCCATGACCGGCGGTACGCGATTGATGCGCGCAAGATTGCGCGGGAGTTGGGATGGAGGCCTTCGATCACGTTTGAAGAGGGCATGCGCCGTACAGTGACCTGGTACCTGGAAAACAGCGAGTGGGTAGAGAATGTGCGCACGGGGGCATACCGGGAGTGGATTCGCCAGAACTACGAAGCGAGGTTGGCACAATGAAGGGAATCATCCTGGCCGGCGGCTCCGGGACGCGACTCTTTCCGGTGACGCAGGTGGTGTCGAAACAACTGTTGCCGGTTTACGACAAGCCGATGATCTATTATCCGCTGAGCACGTTGATGCTGGCAGGGATTCGGGACATTTTGATCATCTCGACGCCGCAGGATACGCATCGATTTGAAGAGCTGCTGGGTGACGGGAGCCGTTGGGGACTGAACCTGCAGTATGCCGTGCAGCCGAGTCCTGATGGACTGGCGCAGGCGTTTTTGATCGGGCGGGAGTTTATCGGGAAGGATCCGTGTTCGCTGGTTCTGGGCGACAACATTTTCTACGGGCAATCGTTTTCGGCGCAGTTGCAGCGGGCGTCGGAGCTGAGGCAAGGGGCAATTGTCTTTGCTTACCGGGTGCAGGATCCGGAGCGCTACGGGGTGGTGGAATTTGATGAGCAGGGGCGTGCGATCAGTATCGAAGAAAAGCCGTCGGCGCCGAAGTCTCATTTTGCAGTGACGGGCCTGTATTTCTACGACAACGATGTCGTGGAACGCGCGGCATCTCTGAAGCCTTCAGCGCGGGGCGAACTGGAGATCACCGACCTGAACCGCTTGTATCTGGAGGCGGGTCGTTTGAATGTGCAGGTGATGAGCCGGGGCATGGCATGGCTGGATACGGGGACGCACGATTCGCTGTTTGAGGCGGGGCTGTTCGTACAGACGATACAGCATCGGCAGGGGCTGAAGATTGCGTGTCCCGAGGAGATCGCGTTTCGCCTGAGATACATTGGCCCGGCGGAGCTGGAGAAGCTGGCCGAGCCTATCCGGAAGAATGAGTATGGGCGGTATCTGCTTGCGCTGTGCCGGGAACCTCACCTCGCCTCGGAGACGGTGATCTGATGAAGATTGTCGAGACTTCTCTTCCGGGGGTTCTGCTGCTCACGCCAACGATGTATCACGACAATCGAGGCGCGTTTTGCGAGACGTGGAACAAGAAGCGTTTTGCCGACGCGGGGCTGCCGACGGAATGGGTTCAGGATAATTGTTCGTACTCGGGCAAGAACGTGGTGCGCGGGATTCACTACCAGGTGGTTCAACCGCAGGCCAAGCTGTTGCGGGCGGCGCAGGGGATGGTGCTGGATGTGGCGGTGGATCTTCGCCGCAGTTCTCCGGCATTCGGGCGCCATGTGGCGGTGACGCTCAAGGCGGAAGAAGGGCAGATGCTGTATATCCCGATTGGATTCGGGCACGGATTTGCGGCGCTCACGGAGAATGCCAGTCTTGCGTACAAAGTGACGGACTACTACTGCCCGGCCGGAGAACGGACGATTCTATGGAACGATCGGGAGTTGGGGATTGACTGGACGGTTCCTGACGAGATCGCGATCATCTCGGATAAGGATCGGAACGGGCGGCCGCTGCGAGAGGCCGATCTCTTCTCCTGAGGCGCGCTCGCCGGAAGCACGACGAAGGAGCCAGTTCACAGATATTGGAATTCAGCCTGCCTCGGCCATCGTGGTGGACGGACCATCGCGTGACGACACAAGTGTTTCAGGGTACGGCTGGAACCGGACTCAGGTAAGCCACCTTTCGCTGGATCTCAGCTTCTAAGCAGGCGTTGATTCTGCGTTGCTGGGCATTGGGCTGATACCAGGATGATCACCTGTGTGGCGTTGGGTCTGAGGAGGCTGTCGCTATTCTTTTTCGTGTCGCTTGCTAGCGCAGGGCTCGGAGTTTGCCTGGGCGGGTGCAAGCAGCAGGCGAGCGCGGTGACTGTGCCGGCATCCGCTGGCGGCCAGATCCGGCCCTATCAGGGGGCGCTCGAGCCCGATGATGGGCAGTGGGTGCGGGCCACCAAGGACTATGCGAACACACGTTACAGCGCCCTGGACCAGATCAACTCCGGCAACGTCGCAAATCTCAAAGTAGCCTGGACCTTCGCTACGGGAACAACGCACGGTCAGGAAGCCGCGCCGATCGTGGCCAACAACACCATGTACGTGGCGGCGCCGTGGCCGAACAAGCTTTTCGCCCTGGATTTGACGAAACCGGGAGCTCCGTTGAAGTGGAGTTACGATCCGAACCCATCGCGCGCGGCCAAGGGCGAGGCTTGCTGCGACTGGGTGAATCGCGGGGCTGTCTTCGCTGACGGCAAGATCATCTACAACACGCTCGATGGCTATACGGTGGCACTGGACGCGGACAGCGGGAAGCTGCTCTGGCGCACGCGCCTGGCGGACATCAACCAGGGCGAGACGATCACGATGGCGCCGATGGTGGTGCATGACAAGGTATACGTCGGCAACAGCGGAGGAGAATATGGGGTCCGCGGCTGGCTGGCCGCGCTGAGCACAAAGGACGGCAAGGTTCTGTGGCAAGCGTTCTCCACGGGCCCGGACAAGGATGTTCTGATTGGATCGCGCTTCAAACCGTTTTATGCGGGGGATCGAGGCACGGACCTCGGGGTGAAGACGTGGCCTCCAGACGCCTGGCGAATCGGCGGCGGCACTGTGTGGGGATTTCTGGCATACGATACTTCCAGCAATCTCATCTACTACGGAACAGCGAATCCAGGCCCATGGAATCCGCAGGTTCGCCCGGGAACGAACAAGTGGACGGCGGGCGTTTTTGCGCGCGACGCGGATACTGGCGAGGCGGTCTGGTTCTATCAAATGTCGCCTCACGATCTTTTCGACTGGGACGGCATCAACGAAGACATTTTGCTCGATTTGCCCATCCAGGGGAATACGCGGAAGGTTCTCGTGCGGGCCGATCGCAACGGCTACATGTACGTGATCGATCGTACGTCGGGGCAGGTGCTTTCGGCCACGCCTTTCGCGTACAACACCGCCACCACAGGCGTCGACCTGCAATCGGGCGATTTGAAGCGTATTCCCGAGAAGGAGCCGAAGACCGGGCAGGAGATCCGCAATATTTGCCCACCTGCCCCTGGGGCTAAGGACTGGCAGCCATCCTCGTTTTCGCCGCGCACGGGGCTGATGTATGTCCCGCACCAGAACCTCTGCATGGATGAGGAGGCGGTGGAGGCGAATTACATTGCCGGCACTCCCTACGTGGGTACGACGGAGCGGTACTATGCCGGGCCGGGCGGGAACGAAGGCGAGCTGATGGCGTGGGATCCGATCGCGGGCAAAAAGGTGTGGACGGTAGGCGACAAGTACCCGATATGGAGCGGCACGGTGGCGACCGCCGGCGACCTGGTATTTTACGGAACTCTGGACGGCTGGTTCAGAGCTGCGGATGCCCGGACCGGCAAGACGCTATGGCAGTTCAAGACCGGCTCTGGAATTATCGGCCAGCCGATTACCTACCGCGGTCCTGACGGGAAGCAGTATGTGGCGATCCTCTCAGGCATTGGGGGATGGCCCGGGGCGATTGTGGCCTCGAATCTTGATACACGGGATGACTCCGCCGCAGCGGGATGGGGCAGCGCTCTGCACGATTTGAAGAGCGCGACACAGGCAGGAGGGACGCTGTATGTCTTCGCGCTTCCTTAGAGCCTGCGTTGTAATGATTGTCCTCACCTGCACACTGTGCTTGTGGGCATCCCCGCCCGTGCGGGTCTGCGCCGACCCTGACAATCTTCCTTTTTCCAATCGAGCGCGACAGGGATTCGATAACCGGATCGCGATGCTGGTGTTGCATACGCTGCATCGGCAAGGCGAGTTTGTGTGGGTGCGCAGCCGGAGAGGCTTTCTGCGCGAAGAGTTCAACAAGGGGCTATGCGATCTGTTGATCGGCGCGCCGGTGGGCATGCGCGGCGTGACCACGACGGATCCCTATTATCGCTCTACCTATGTCTTCGTCACGCCGAGCCGGGAACATCTGCAGATCGCGCGTTTCGACGATCCGCAACTGAAGGGGCGGCGCATTGGATTGCAGATCCTGGAGGAGGACTACGCGCCGCCGTCTTTGCCATTGATTCGGGAAGGGTACGCAGCTCACCTGGTCGGCTTCGATTCCTTCGGCAAACATGCCGGCGATATTGTGCGGGCCGTCGCGGGTGGCCAGATAGGCACAGCGGTGGTGTGGGGGCCGATCGCCGGATTCTTCAAAAAGAAGGAACAGTTGCCACTCACCCTCACGCCCGTTTCCCCGGAAAGGGATGCGAGCGGCGTTCCTTTCGCTTACTCAATCGGCTTTGCGGTTCATCACGGGGATCTGGCCCTTCGCGACGCGCTGAATCGCGGGCTGAAGGAATCGCGATCTTCCATTCGAGCGATTCTTGGGGAGTACGGAGTGCCTCTGGGAATGAAGGAGGCGCGATGAGGAAGATCGTTCTGACTGCAGCGATCGTCCTTTTCGTCTCCGCGTGTAAGCGCGAGCAACGGGTGTTTGACCCCGGAGCCGCGAGTTCGCAAACCGCCAATGGAGTGGCCCTGAACGATGTGCACGCGGGGGGAGCTGTTCCTACCGCGAACTATTCGATGTTCGAAGAGAGCGCGTACGCCGTGGGCGAGGGTAAGCGCCTCTTCAGTGCGTTCAACTGTACGGGCTGTCATGCGCAGGGCGGGGGAGGCATGGGGCCGGCGCTGATGGATGCGGAGTGGATTTATGGAAGCCGTCCGGAACAGATCTATTCCGATATTGTGCAGGGGCGTCCGAATGGCATGCCCAGCTTCGCCGGCAAGATTCCCGATTACCAGGTATGGGAGTTGGTGGCGTATGTGCGCTCTCTCAGCGGACAGCTCCCGGCGGATGTAGCTCCTTCGCGTTCGGATAATCTTCCCGTGGCAAAGGCCGAGCAAGCTCGGCAGAAGGAGAATCCGCCGGATGAGCGCCCGCAGAAGGTGCAGGGGGCCAAGCCATGATGTTGCTCGCCATTCCGGGATTCGACGGCAATCAGAGCTCTCTCAATCCGGTCGGGCCAGGAGCGGCGCACATCGAGTTTGAATTCTCGCTTATCTTCTGGATCACGACGGCGGTTTACTGCCTGGTGCTGCTTCTGCTGGTCATCAGCGTGATTCGGAAGAAGAATACTCTCGACGAATTTCCGGACCCCCTGCCGACCAATGAAGCGGATGAGCGCAGAATGCGGTTTTCGGTAGGGCTCGCGGTGGGGGTGACGGTCGTGCTCCTTTTCACGATGCTGGTGGGCAGCTTCGAGACCAGCCACGCGCTGGGGAGCATGAACCCAGAAAACGCTCTGACGATTGACGTGTATGGGCACCAGTGGTGGTGGGAGGTGCAGTATCCGAACAACGAGGCCTACAAGACTGTGGTGACGGCCAATGAGATCCATGTTCCGGCCGGTGTCCCGATTCGCATTCACGGCACCTCGCGCGACGTGATCCACAGTTTCTGGGCACCCAACGTGCAAGGCAAGCGCGACCTGATCCCCGGATATGAAACGGAGGCGCTGATGCAAGTGGATCAACCGGGCACATGGCGCGGGCAATGCGCAGAGTATTGCGGTGAGCAGCACGCACATATGTCGTTCCTGATGATCACAGAGTCGAAGGAACAGTTTCAGCACTGGCTGGAGAAACAGGCGCTGAGCAGCGTGGCGCCCGCGGATGCGAAGACCGCGCATGGGCAACAGATCTTTCTGACGCATGCATGCGTTCTATGCCATACGATTCGCGGGACGTCAGCCGGATCCAGAGTGGGTCCGGACCTCACGCACCTGGCGAGCCGGACCACGATCGGCGCGGGCCTGCTGCCGAACACGATCGGAAACCTCGGTGGCTGGATTCTGAACGCACAGGCTCTGAAACCAGGGTGCCGCATGCCGCCGAATCAGCTTAGCGGCGCTGACTTGCAGGATTTGCTGGCTTATCTCGAGACGCTGAAATGATGACGACGAAGGTGGCAGTGAGCCAGGAACTAAGCGACGCGGAGCGTCTTCAGGCGCAGCAGCTCGAGCAGGTGTGGAGCGAGCCGGGGGGGTTCATCGGCTGGTTCAAAGCGATTCATCACACGACCATCGGCAAGCGATACGCGGTGACGGCATTCGTGTTCTTTCTGCTTGCCGGTTTGCTGGCGGGAGCGATGCGCCTGCAACTCGCGTTTCCTGAGGCGCACTTTCTTTCGAACGACAAGTACAACCAGTTTTTCACCATGCACGGCAGCACGATGATGTTCCTGTTTGCCGTGCCGATGATGTTCGAGGCGTTGAGCGTCTATCTCGTTCCGCTGATGGTGGGGACCCGGAATATCGCGTTTCCCCGGCTGAATGCGTACAGCTACTATCTCTACGTCTTCGGCGGACTCATGTTCTGGGTCGCGTTTCTGTGCAACACGGGCGCGGATCGCGGCTGGTTCTCTTATGTTCCGCTGGCTGGTCCCGATTATGGCCCTGGCAAGCGGCCTGACTTCTGGGCACAACTGATTACTTTCACGGAGGTCTCAGCACTCTCTGTGGCGGTGGAGATCGTGGTCACAGTTTTTCGGTTGCGCGCTCCCGGCATGTCTCTCAATCGCATTCCGATTTTTGTTTGGGGGCAGGTGGTCGTCGCCTTCATGGTGATCTTTGCCCTTCCCGGCGTCGTGCTATCGAGTACCATGCTGCTGCTTGATCGAACGGCGAGCACGCAGTTCTTCAATCCCGCGGTCGGCGGGGACGCTCTTCTGTATCAGCACTTGTTCTGGTGGTTCGGGCATCCGGAGGTCTACATGATCTTTTTGCCCGGGACTGCAATTGTCTCGACGATCATCACCACGTTCTGCCGCCGCCATGTCTTTGGATATCTCGCGCTGGTGCTTGCGCTGGTGGCAACGGGATTCATGGCTTTCGGGCTCTGGGTGCATCACATGTTCGCTACGGGGATTCCGCAGATCGCGGAGAGTTACTTCACCGCGGCGAGCATGGTGATTGCGATCCCGACGGGCGCGCAGATCTTCTGCTGGCTTGCCACGATCGCTACCGGCAGAGTCGTGCTCCGGGTTCCGATGTGGTGGGCGATCGGGTTTTTCATCACGTTCATTCTTGGCGGTATGACGGGGATGTTCGTCGCCTCCGTGCCTGTTGACCTACAAGTGCACGATACGTATTTCGTGGTTGCGCATTTTCATTACGTGCTGATTGGAGGCGCGGTGTTTCCGTTGTTCGGAGCCATCACTTACTGGTTTCCGAAGGTGACGGGCAGATTGATGCACGAGGCGTTGGGGCAGGTTTCGTTCTGGCTCTTCTTCATTGGATTCCAGATCACCTTTTTCCCGATGCATCTGGTGGGGCTGCGGGGCATGCCGCGCCGGGTGTACACGTATCAGCCGAACATGGGGTGGACGCAGCTCAATCAAGTCGAGTCGCTGGGCTATATTCTGCTGTTTCTCGCGGTGATCGTGTTCCTCTGGAACGTGTGGGTGTCGATGAGACGGGGGACGATCGCGGGGCCCAATCCCTGGAATGCAGGGACTCTGGAATGGGCCACGCTGTCACCACCGCCGCCTTACAACTTCCTTCACTTGCCGACAGTGAATGGCCGTGAAGCGCTGTGGGATGCGGCTCCGAATCAGCCGGTGGTGATGGGACTCGATCCGGATGTTCGTTCGTTTCTGACGACGCGTACACTCGATGCGGAACCAGACGGGCGCGATGAGTTCCCTGCGCCGAGCATCTGGCCGTTTCTTGCCGCGGTGGCAACAAGCATCGCCTTCATCGGCAGCATCTTCACGCCGTGGGGGATCACGATCGGAGCTATTCCGGTGGCAATCACGATGATCGGCTGGTTCTGGCCGAACAGGCAGGCAGCAGAGCGGCGGCGCACGAGGGAGATATGGCAGAGCGAGTAGAGCGAGGTGTGCTCGACGTCTCGGGTTTGCCAACTGTGGCATTCGGGATTCGCAGTGTGACCTGGTGGGGGATCATGGGCATGATGGCGATCGAGGGCACGGTCTTCCTGCTCATGATTGCATCCTATTTTTACCTCCATTCGCGTTCGCTTGAGTGGCCCCCTCATCGCAATCCGCCCGATCTGTTTTGGGGGACTGTCAACCTGGGACTGTTTCTTGTGAGCGCGATTCCGAACGAGTGGTATCGGAGGCGCGCGCGCAAGGGTGATCTTCGCGCGGTGCAAATCGGCCTCGTCATTCTTTCGCTCTTCGGCATCGCGAACGTCGTGGTTCGCTACTTCGAACTATTGCACTTGAACACGGACTGGAGCATCGACGCCTACGGATCGGCGGTGTGGACGCTGATGGGACTTCACGTGCTCCACCTGCTGACGGATCTGGTGGATACGATCGTGCTGACGGTGCTGTTCTTCACTCCGCTGGTGGAAGGCAAGCGGTTCATGGATGCGGACGAGAACGCGGCGTACTGGTACTTCGTAGTGGCCTTCTGGGTTCCGATCTATCTGGTGATCTACTGGGCGCCGAGGTGGCTGCATGCGTAGAGCCGCAGGGCAGCCGCAGCCTTCTCCCGCGCAAAGGCAGGTGGATGCCCTGCTATGGACAGGGATACTTCTTGCGCCCCTGGCGATGGGAGTGAACACGATCGTGGGCTTCACGGTGGCCCACTGGACCTGCGATACGAATCAAAAACGGTTCTCCTATCTTGTCTCCGGGATCGACCTGGCGATCTGCCTCTTTGGGTTTCTTCTGTCGGCCTCAATTTATCGCCGGCGGAGGGATGTTCAAGACGATCTGCCTCTCGATGGGCGCCGGATTTTTATGGCCAAGATGGGGATGCTGCTCTCAGTGCTCGGCATCCTGCTGGTGATTGCGGGAACTCTTGCGCTCGTCACTCTTGCTCCCTGCGACTAGATATGGACTGGCTGATACCACACCCGGCGATGTTGGCTCTCGATGGCAAGGGTTCGCTGTGGAGCGTGTCCTGGAGTTGGGAACCTGCGATCGTGGTTCCGCTGCTGGTGTTGCTCGCTCTCTACGTTGCAGGCATGTGTCGCCGTGGGGGGGTGTCGCGTTTGCGGTGGCGGCATGCGAGCTTTCTGGCAGGATGGCTTACGCTCTTCTTTGCCTTGACTTCCCCGATTCATGAGCTCGGAGAGCAGCTGTTTTCCGCGCATATGCTGCAGCATGAGGTTCTCATTCTGATCTCGGCGCCGTTCCTCTCGGCCGCGCATCCTGGAGTGACATGCCTGTGGGCTCTGGCTCCGCGGCATCGCTCGGAGGCAGGTCGATGGATGAAGGCCATCGAGCGCTCCCCTGTAGTCCAGTCTGTAACCGCTCCACTCAACGCCTGGGTCCTGGAGGCGGTTGCGCTCTGGGCGTGGCACATTCCGTTTCTTTACCAGGCGGCTCTGACATCGGACTGGATGCACGCAGCTCAGCACCTCAGCTTTCTGGGGACGGCGGTGCTCTTCTGGTCGGCGCTTTATGGAGTGGGACGCACGGCGATGAGCTTTGGTTCCGCAACGCTGTACGTGTTCGGGACTGCGGTCCACTGCAGCGCGCTGGGGGCCTTGCTGACGTTCTCCTCGGTCCTCTGGTACCCGGCGTACTCGACGACAACCGTCCGCTGGGGCTTGACGCCGCTTCAGGATCAACAACTCGGAGGGGTGATCATGTGGGTGCCATCCGGCATTGTCTTCCTGGTGATTGCGCTCGCATTGGTCGCGCGCTGGCTTGCGGAGTCGGATCGACGCGTCAGGCTTGGCTCTCTGGCAGCGGCGATGGAACAGGAGCGGGAACCATGAATCGTGGGATTCTACTGTTCGCAGGCGCGCTCCTGGCGGTCTCTGTTGCGGCCTGCTCCAAACTGGCGGGGGATGGATCGGAACGAGCCGGCGCGAACCGCAGCGCACCTGAGCTGATGGAGCAGTACGGATGCCCGGCGTGTCACGTCATTCCGCAAGTCCCGGGAGCGGTTGGGAAGGCAGGGCCATCGTTGAAGGCGCTCGATCAGCGCTCGTTGGTTGCCGGGATTTTGCCCAACACGCCGGAGAACCTGAAACAGTGGATCATGCATCCTCAACATTTCCAACCAGGCACTGCGATGCCGGAGATGGGCGTGACGGAGCAGGACGCTACCCGGATCGCCAGGTTCCTGGAATCGCGCTGATGAGGCTGCGTAAACGTGCAGCCTCAAACACGCGATCAAGCTTGCAACTGAAGCCAAAAAGAACGATGCCGCTCTCTGGTAGGAGAGCGGCATCGGTTGGACCGGATGCTCTATCGAGCGGTTCCGGACACGGTGGAGGTTTCGGTACCGACGACCGCGTCCGTCACGGAGATCGTGGCGTTCTTGGTGGCGGCGGCTTCAGTGGTTAAGGGCTTGAACTGCACGACGATGGTGCAGGTTGCGCCCGGAGCCAGGGTGGTTACGGAGTTACCGCACTTCGATCCACCAAAGAGGCCGAGGTCGCCGACGACGCCGAAGTCCGCAGCGTTGGTTCCCCCGAGAACTCCCTTGCCGATTCCCGTCATGTTCACGTTGCCGGTGTTGGTCAACGTGTAGGTGAAGGTTGGGTCAGCAGCGCAGGCGAGAGCGCCCAAGCCGGTTCCCGGGCAGTTGCGAGTCTGGGTACCGAAGGCGTGGCTGGGGGGTGTCAGGGTTGCGCTCTTGATGGCCGCGACTCCAGCACCGCTGAGCGAGACTGGAGAACCGGTGACCACGGCATTGGAGGTGATCGTCACACTGCCCGTGTAGGAGGGATTCACGGCGGCAGGCGTGAAGGTCACGATGATGGTGCAAGTAGCAGCGGGATTGGCGACCGTTCCCAACGTCGTGCCGCAGGTTCCACCGTTGCGGGCGAAGCCTGGGCCAGTGACGCCGACCACGATGTTCGACAGCGGCGCAGTCCCGGTGCTGCTCAGGGTTAGGGTTTGAGAGTTGGTATTGGCGACAGCGGTGTTGGGGAACGTCACGCTGGTGGGCGAAACGCTCGCCAATGGCGTGTTGGCGGCCAGGACGTATTCGATCGCTCCGATATCGACTCGGCTGTTGGTCTTGCGCAGGGTGCCGTAGAAGTCATCGTTCGGGGCGTCGTTGTAGTAGGTGGTTGCGGTTGACGGGATGGCTCCGATGGAGGCCGACCCTGCCTTCAAAGCCGGGTTGAACGCATAGGTCGGATTGCCAAGGCTGTTGAGATAGTTGAGTGACAAGGGTCCCCAACGGAGGTTAATCCAGTTGTTGCCTTCGTCCACCGTGGCCGCTGGTGCGAGGGTGAAGGGCGGCGCCGGAAGAGCGTTGGACTCATTGGTTCCCGGGGGAACTTCCCAACCCTGGCCGAACGGCACTGCGCCGGAGCTCACGGCCTCGTAGGGAACGCGGGCGCCGTTGCAGTAGACGTTGGTGACGGAGCCGGAGGCCGGGGCCGTCTGGTCATTGGTTCCGCCATTGACCTCGGAGAGGCCACCGGTGTTGGTCAACACCGAGTAGTACGGGGTGAGGACGCCGACGGTCTGGTCGCCCGGCTTCGTGTCTCCACGAACGCCGAGATCCCAGTAGGTAGCGCCGCCATCATTGCAGGCACCGGTGGCATTCTGACTGGCCGCAAGGCTACCGCTGCCGAAGGGCGCGTTATACATGCTGACCACAGTGTTCTGGTTCTGCGTTCCTCCGCCGAGTGGGCCGACTCCGATGATCAAGGAGCGGTTCTGCCAGAAGAGGTCATTGTAGATTGCCGGCACCGAGTACTTGGTGCAGCTTGCGGCGACGGTCGTGGTCCCGGTTGTGCCGTGGGCAGCAGGGCATGTGACTGCGAAGACGCCCTGTTTGCCGTTGGTAACGGGGATCAGTCCCATATTCGCGGTCAGAACAGCGCTGTTGGTGACGCTGACGAGGCCAGCAACCTGCGGGCAGGAATTGGATCCTGCGTAGCAGTTCGTCGAGCTCGGACCCGAACTGCTGCTGAGAGCCGCGAACAAGGATTGGAAGAGCACGCCCGAAGACGCGGTGGATACGTTGGAGACGATGGTGTTGTTGACGACGTCGGTATTCAAGGCATCTTGCATCGAGATACCGCCGCCATCCCATCCGGCAACGTTGTTGGCGATGATGTTGTTGGTGACGCGCACCGCGTTCCAGGGACTGTTGGTCTGGAACGAGGGCTGCGTGTGACCGTTGACGCTTGGCCATCCCGCGGACCTTCCCGGATTGCCGTTGGGGAAGTTCAGTACATCGGTCCCGTTGATCGCTTGCATGCGCAAGCCACCGCCGCTCCCACTGTCCGCGGAGTTGCCGAGAATCAGGTTGGCGTTGATGAGCAAGCCAGGTCCAACGCCATCGCTGGGCGTGATGGTCGCCGGATTCACGACGCAATCAGTGTCCTGCGGAACCGGGCAGACGGGATCCTGATCGGGTGCGCCCATGATCAGCAGTCCGCCGCCATTGGTTGCGATGGTGGGATTGGTGCTCTCGTTGAAGAGGATGGTGTTGTGTTCGATGTCGCCGTTGTAGACGTAGCCGACGTGAGCCACGCCACCGCCGTCACCGGTGCTCATGTTGCCGCACACGAAGTTGAAGTTGAACTTGTAATAGTCGGTGCCGCTGCAGAAGGTGACGCCGCCAGCTCCCGCCGGGGTTGACGAGAACAGCTCGTCGCCCAAGGAGGAGTTCTGCACGACATAGTTGTTGTGCACGTTGACATTCATGTCGAAGCAGTAGGGGAGTGCCATGTTCGTCTGGCCCCCACTGGTGATACATGAACCCGGGATGGTATTGGCCACGCTTCCGACCTGATACACATCCGGATGCTCGCCCTGGCCGACGGTGATACCACCAGAGAGCGTGCCCTGATTGTTGAGAACGCGGTTATTGGCGATCTGGAGGTTGTGGCCCCAGGCGTGAACCCAGATGCCGCCCCCGCCCTGCGAGCTGTTCTTCACGGTGAGCCCGTCAATGCTGGACGGATTGCACAGGAAGTTGCTGGGATACGGATTGGTGCCGCCGCTGAGGCAGTCGCTGCTGGTGAGCAGCAGCGTTCCATCCGGATATACGTCGGAAGCGAAGGGGTTCGAGCCAGCGGGGAACTTCACGCCCTTGGCCAGGACGGTGATACCTGCGCCTTCGTAGGCACCCATGATGGTGGGCTCAATGAGCTGTTCCGCCAGGTTGCCGTTGAGCGTGGCATCCCAACCCACAGTTGCTTCGAGCGGCAGGCGATCGACGCTGAACTGCTGGTCAGGTGTGCAGGTGAAGGTGCTGTTCGGGTCGTACGGGTTGGCGCCGGTGATCGGCGTTCCGTTCAACGCGAGGCCGAAGAGGCAGACGACCTGACGGCGCCAGGGATCCAGCTTGCCGGCCGGATGCGGATTGGCATCGATGACGCTGGATGCGGCACCAACACCCTGCAGGCGAACGGGCTTCCACATGAGGACCATCTCCGCATGGGAGGCGTTCGATTTGGAGATGGTGGTGGTACCCGGAACCGCAGCCGTGGAGCAAGGCACCGAAGCAGTGGCGCCAGAAGCCGTCGTGGTCTGGGTGCAGGTTGGATCAACGATCAGCAAGTCGCCGGGCTTGGCCGCATCGATCTTGCTCTGGATGGAGTCCGTTGCCGCGATGTGGGTGGGCACCTTGCCGCCGATGGTCACCGTGACGGTGTCGATCGACTGCTTGCCGTTTCCGGCGGTGATCACGAGTTCGCCGCACTTGGCCGTGGAGGAACCCAGGTAGAGCGTCTGCTGTTGCATGGTGCAGGCGGGCACTCCCGAGGGTACGTTAACCACGATCTGGGTATCGGACCAGGTGACAACGGGGGCTGTCACGCCGCCGATGGTGACCGATCCGGTGCCCTGACTCGCGCCGAAGCCGTAATGGCGATTGATCTTCTGCTGATTGTAGGGAGCCGCAGTTGCAGACGGTCCCGAATAAGCGTAGTTGTCCACCAACTGATCGCCAAGCGAAGTAATGGTGAGCGTTCCACCTGTTTCGATGGAGGCGGTCGCGCTGGCTGCGGTGGTGGGAGTGCCGCCGGTGAAGGTTACGGTCGGCGCCGAGGTGTAGCCCGAACCGTTATTGGTCAGGTAGACGCCCGTCACCTTGGAAGACTGCGTTGCCGTACCGGTTGCGTTCGCTCCGCCAGCAGGGGCGGCATCGAAGACAACGGTTGTCGCGGTCGTGTAGCCGGAGCCTCCCTGAGAGACAGAAACGGAGAGGACCGACTGCGCGAGATTCACAGTACCAGTGGCCGTACGGGCTCCGATTCCCGTGGCTGCGCCGAAGGTTACGGTTGCGCCCGAGGCGTAGCAGGTACCAGGGTTGGTGATGGTCACAGAGGTGATCGTGCGGCGATTGCCGGCGATGTTGCCCATGTTGGCCCTACCGGTTGCCACGGTGCAGCCAGCTCCAGGCGAGGAGAAGGTGACGCTCGGCGTACCGATTCTGGGATACGAGCCACCATCGGCGATGGTGACCGTGTTCACGGAGCCGGTCATGGTGGCCGTAGCAACCGCACCGGAGCCGATGGTGAAGCCGACGTTAGGCGTGGAGGTGAAGCCACGTCCGCCGTTCGTTACTCGAACAGCAGTGATGGAGCCGGAGATGACTGCTGTACCAGCAGCACCGGTGCCACCGCCACCGCTGAAGCTAACGGTTGGGGTGCTTGCATATCCGGCGCCGCCGTTGGCGAGATTCACGGCGATCACCGTGCCCTTGGTGCCGCCAACCCAGGGACCGACACCGTCGCTGCTGTCGACTTCGCTAATCGCGGGAGTGGCATCAGCATAGGAGCAGTCCGGAGTGTTGTAGCCACCGGCAAAAGCGGAGGTGGGCACGACGGGAGTGTCGAAGTAGCCGGTCTGGCCAGGCATGAAGGGCAGCTCGTAGCAGAAGTTGCTGTAGCCGCTCTGGAACAACGGATCGGTGGTTGTGGTGCCGGCCGTCGATGCAGGGATCGGTCCAGGATCGTTCATGCAGATGACCATGGTGGTGGGACCATACCCCGTCGGGTTCGGCGGATTGACCTCCCACGAGGAGTAGTTCAGGCCGTTGTAAGCGCCCCACTGATCGGCGTAGATGCGGTTGATCTCGTGACCAGCCCAGTCCTTGACAGCAACGGGCAGGTACGCAGGCGCGAACTTCTCACCAAACTGCGGCGAGAACGGATCGAACTCCGCGGTGAAGTCATCGGTGATGACGCCGGTGAAGTGCGAAGCCACGTGCGTGGAGGTGAAGATGTAGAACTTGGCCAGAGCAGCAGTCTGATCAGTGAGGGTGACTTCCTTACGGTCGCAAAGATGGCGCTGCGCACCAGCGAAGGGCGCAACTTCCTGCGAACCGGGGAAGAGGCTGATGAAGTCGGGAACGGTTCTCAGTTCACCGACGCAAGGCCAATAGGTCTCAATTGAGCCAGTGTCTCCCTCGTGGCTGGGCAGATCTGGAGTGCGACCCAGGCCGGTGGTGGAGTTCTGCGCGTTGTACGCATTGAAGGTTTCGGCGACGGCAGCCTGGTCAGGCAGGATGAAGACATTGCCCAGCCCGCCGAACTGTGTGACTGCCGGAGCAATGAAGTTGTCGCCGATGAGGATATTCTTGTCCTCTTCTTTGACCAGTTCATAACCCGGAGGAATCACAACTTCGACCACGTACTTGCCGTCCTGCAGCATGGGCGTACCCACGCGGAAGGGATCAGTGGTGTCGGGGTTCGGGATGCAGCCCCAGGGCTCGGCCGGCGTGGACATGTGGCAGTGAGTGCCGGTAGGCTTGCCGGTCGAATTGTCCATCGACGTCACGCTGGGGAAGTAGTATGCGCCATCGTAAGGAGCCGGCTGCAGCTGGTTCCAGTTGTGCATGCCGTCATAGCACTTGAACTGGGAGCTGTAGGGCAGAGTTGCGCTGGCGGTCCCACCATTGGCGTAGACATCGAGATACTGCGGCTGGCCGGTGAGCGCGAACCAGAAATACGGATCGGGCATCTGGCTGGTATTCGTACCCTGGCCCGGGCAGTTCATGTTCGGGATGGGGGTATGCGTTGTGGGATCGATGTAGAGGCTGCCATCGACATTCTTGCGGAAGCCCTGCGCCCAATCATCGAAGCTGGTGGTCTCAGTATGATCGACCAGCGTAAGGGTTTGCGTGACCTTGTCGGCCGCGACACCTTCGGCGTAGAGGTTGACGGTAACGTGCGGAACCAGCGGCTCCCAGCTGAGTTGGAGCAGGAGCTGCGGATCATCGAAGGGACGAGTGGAGGCGTACACCACGTGTCCGTGGATGCCGCCGTTTTCGCCAGGAGCGAAGGGTTTTTTGCCGAACTCCAGGAACCCGCTCTGGCCCGAGAAGCCCTGCCATCCATACGAATTGACCCAGGGCGCATCGATACGGCCGGTGGAGTGGGTTGAGTCGCTGCTGGGGACCGGCGCATTTTTGATGGACTGGCCGCCGCAATCCGCGTCAGCACAATACACCGAACCTGGGAGAGAAAGCGGACCGGGGAGCGGGTTGGGCTCGTAGGTATTCGCCAAGAAGGCAGCGGTTGTGGAGTTGCCGCACTGCTTGGTGAGTGTCGTGCTGGGATAGCAGGCCACTCCCTTGGTGGGATCGGTGACTCCAGGAGGCGTAGGCGAGGAGCCGTCGGTCGGGCCGCCGGCATCGTAGATGACGTGGGTGCCGGTGTTCTTGTAGCGCGTGGAATCGGTCTCGATCACGTACCAGTTGAACAGCGGGAACACTTCATTGAATCCGGCATAGCCGTTCAGGTCAGTGTTGTTGAAGTTGGAGTAGCTGCCATCGCGGAAACGGATGTTCGTGGGAGCAAGGGCGAGACCAGGCTCGAGATCGTTGCCGCTGGCGTCACGGTTGGGAATGCCGTCGCCATTCACGTCGATGTAGGTACGGGTGTAGATGTTGGCCTGCCACTGGTGCGCAGCCACTTCACCCATGTCGACCAGCGCTTTGCAGGTGCCCGCCGCGGGCGGGTTCGGGTTGAATGAGTTCCATGACGGGTCGCACATGCCGACCGCGGTGGTGATGCCATCGACTACCTGATCGTTCCACTGATCGAACGTAGTGATCTTCCAGTTGCCGGCGGGGATGCCTGTGAAGTCGAAGCTTCCGTCATCGCCGCACTTGGTGAAGCCGAACTCCTCGCCCTCTGGATCGCCGATGCTTACGTAGCACTGGGTGAAGCCATAGGCGTCGCGGCTTCCGCTGCCATAGAGACGCTCGTCGGGCGTGCGGCTCATGCGAGCGGTCGTGACTTTACCCTTGACTTCGTGCGTGCAGTCGGCATTGGGATTGTTCTTGCACAACGCCACGCCGCGATCGTTGATGATCTTCGGGTTGGCGAAGCCGATGGTCACGTGGTAGCCCGCAGGTCCGAACTCCTGGAAGTAGCCAGGTTCCCCGATGCGCATGAACGAATCGTGGGCCTTCTGCCCGTCGAGAGTGTTGGTCTGCACCCACTCCTCACCGCGTGCAATGCGATCAGCACCCGGATTGGCGATGACGCCATAACGGCCCTGGTAGAGATTCTTCACCACGGCCTGCCCGGCGAGGGGCGAGAACGTCTTGCCGTCTGCCTCATACTGAGGGCAGGTGACGATCATGCCGCCGATGCCTGCTTGATTCGAAGCGGTATTCCCGATGAGGTTTCCGTTCGTGTCCTTCACCTGGTTGGACGCCTGCGTGAAGATGGGGCAGGCATCGAAGCCGGTGACGGGGTCAATTGTTCCGGCGAGCGCATTGCTCAACGGCATGTTGAACATGTCGTAGGTAGGATTGCCGGTCGGGTCGCCTGTTCCGCCAGCGCTGTCGTCGAGCGTGATCTGGAAGCCACCCAAGCCAGGCTCGTTGCCCAGAGCCGAGGTATCCACCAGCTGTCCGCCGGCATCGTGCTCGCCGTTCAGCGGGTAGTCATCTTCGAAGACGAAGACGGACAATGTAGCAGGCGGATACGGACTGGGCTCCGTCAGCACGGTGACAGGCGCGAAAGAACCAGTGCAGGTGGTGGCGTTGATCGCGCACACAGCGGCGATCGGCGCACCGCCCATACCATGCCCGCAGCTTCCGGCGGCAACACCGGCCGGCGAGCAATCCGGGACGCCCGCGTATCCGTTGATGAAGGGCTGCGCAGCATCTCCCGGCAGTACGGAGATGTAGTAGCGCTTCTTCGGATCGAGCTTTACGTCAGCCGGGAAAGACATGGGGTTGGCAGCGACATCTGACCCGAGAAGCTTCTGTCCGGAACCGCAGGAGAGCGGACCGGTGCAACCCTGGGCGACAAGCGGCATGTAGCTGGTGTGGAAGTTGGTGCCGAAGTTGATGGGGTTTGCGGCGCACTGCGAAGGACGCTGTGCCTGCGGCATCCCTTGCGTTGCGGCGCATGCCGGATCGACATAGAAGGTACGATCCTCTTCAATGACCCAGCGATAATCGCCGATGGGCGTCTGAGATGCATCGTTGGGATCGAGGACCTTGACCTGCAGACCGCTCCCGGCAGGGAAGTTGATTGTGGCTGTTCCCTGGGCAGTTTTGCCAAGTGTGTTCTTCACGACGAAGGTGAAGGACACAGGTCCTGAGGTGGTTGCCGAGGCTATGAAGCCGCCGTTCTTCTGGCCGGTTACCGTCCCGCTTCCGGTCACCTGGAAAGCAGTGGTGGTGTCGACCGTGAGAGGCAGATTTGCGTTGTCTTTACAGTTGGCCAAGACGCCGGGGGTATTGATCGCCAGATAAGAAGATGTGCTGGCGTTGAATGTGCCCGGCGTGCAGGTAATACTGTCGCTGGTGATCGCGGAGGCAGCAAGCGTCACCGTTGCGCAATTGGATGCGACGGTGCAGTCTTTGGCTCCATTGACTACGTATGTGAAGGAATCGGAGGTAGCCGTGCTGCCTTGATTCGGCACATAGGTAAAGGTTCCGTTGGTATTCAGCGTAACGGTTCCGCTGGATGGTCCCGAACCTGCGAGCAGGGCGACGCCATAGACATTGATGTCGTTTGCGATCAGGCCCAAAGCAGGATCGGAGATGGTGAGCGTCTGACCTGCCACCAGCGCGTTATAGGTGTCCGGGTTAGCCTGCGCCGGTTTGTTCCCGCTCGCTGCGGGGACGGTCGATCCGGCGATGCCGATATACGCAAGCATGCCAGCATCGCGGTTGATAGCGTTGCCTGACAGGCTGAGTTCGCGGTCATAGATGGGAAGCGCATTGGCATAGGCGGCCGCCGTGGTGGCTACGTTCGCCTGGGCGTTGATCATCACGTCGTAGGTTTTGCCCGCCGCCAAGAAGACTTCGCTCTGAACCCGCGGGAGCCCGGGCAGGAGGTTGCCGTCTTCCGCAACCAACGTGAATCCGGAGTCCGCATTGGTATCGGTTTGCGCGCCCACAATCGATGGAACGTGCATGCGCAGTCCGGCGTTGACCATGCGCACCAACACCGTGCCGGTGGACGCCGAGGCTGGATTTGCCGGGAACAAAGAAGACGCAGCAGAGGTCTTGTTGAATCCCACGCCGTTAATCAGGTAGTACAACGGCTTGTAGTTGACAGCGGGCGGATAGCAGGTATTCACGACGCCCAGGGGAGAAGCGGGGTTTCCGCAACCGCCAGGGAGTCCGGACCACACCTTGGTCTCGCTGAATCCCGCGGTGTTCACTGCGGTGGACACAGCCTGGTTTTGGACCGGGTCAACTTCGCTGAAGACCAGCGGCACATCCGCATTGTAAGGAGTCTTGCAGGTCGCGGTATTGGCGGGGTCGGGATAGGCACATCCAGGAGTCGCCCCGGACGGAGCCGAGGTGACAACAAGGATGCCGTAAAGTCCCATGGGTCCCTGGATCGAAGGATGCGTGCCGGATTCGATCAGGTAGGTTCCGGGATTCAGGCCCTTCCAGAGAAGCTGGCCAGTGGTTCCGACAGCGACTTCTGTGGCGAACGACTGTACTCGAGGGCCCTGCGACGGAGGCGTTGTCCCCGGTGCACCGGCGATGGGCCATGTCGTCGAGGACTGCGCGAGCGAATGATCGGGTGAAGCTACGGTCGAACGATCAGTTCCGAGACCGCCGCCGAGCTGGCCCACGATGGTCAGAGAGGTCGGGATGCTGCCGCCCGTGAAGGTCAGGTTGTTCGTAAGGTTGATCTGCAGGTCGGCCCCCGTGGGAACCGTGATCACAACCGGTGACCAGCCTGTTGCGCCGGGATTTGCAGCGGCGCAGTTGGCTGTCGAGTTTGGATCCGGCGTGCCGCAGGCATAGCCCCACATGGGAACAGATGATCCATCGGGGAGAGCGAGGGTGGATGCGCCGGCGCTCAGGTTGATCACCTGCTGCGCACGCGCGATCCCCGCTCCCAGAAGGAGAACAGCCGCTCCCCTCGCTGCCGTCTTAACTATCGCTTTGAGAGTATTCATTTGCATCTCTGTTCTCCTGGCTCAGTTGGATTCGTCAATCACAAATTCCCGGGAATCGACGAGCATCATCATCATCATTCCGCCCGGGAAGATGTTGTTGGTTGTAATCTCGCGTTCGTTATGGGAGTGCCACATGAACGCGAATCCGGATTCGCCGCCAGGGGAGTTGGCGATTGTTCCAGAAGGAGGAGTCACGCCTGCGCTGGCGCAGTTTGGCGAATTTGACTGAGGCGTGCCCGAAGGCATGCAGCCAGTCGCACGCTTGGTAGCGTCGGGGCCGAGGTACGCGCTGCCGCCGTACCATGCGCCATTGGTCAGGATGTTCGGATTCGGCAGAGTTACCGGGCCGTTTCCGGCAACATCGCCGGTGGGAGCGGCTTCGAGCGGCTTGTTGTGATCCTGGCACCACTCGAAGTAGTTAATGGCGGCGGGATGTTTCGTGTTGTATCCGTTTGCGTCGGCATCACATGGCAAGGTCGCGTTGCCGTCTGCGGAGGTCGGGCTGTGACCGTACATATCCCAGTTCAGGCCACGTCCGGTGTAGTAGAAGATCCCATCCATCGCCATGCCGGGCGTTGTGGTGGTGGTGAAGAGTGCGGGTCCCGCCAGATTGCCATTCGGGCTCAAAATCAGGTTGCCGTCGCGGGCAAGGATGCGCACGTGGTTCGCATGCTCGTGAAACGGGTGCTGCCAACGACCCTGGCCGATGATGCGCAACAAGACCATCTCGCCTGGATGCATATGCGGATTGCCGTTGTAGGGCTGGTGTGGATACTGCGGAGCGTAGTTTGCATCCATGTCGTCGGGCATGGAACGGCCATTGATCATGAAGTACGCGGGATGGTAGGGCTCGGTGGGGACCTGCAGATTGCAGGGCGAGGGCGCGCCTGCGGCGGCGCACGCCGCTACCTGCTTCTCGGCTTCGATATGAATACGCGGGTCCATCTCAGAGAACTGGAACAGATACTCGCGGTCATAGCAGGTGTGCGGGTCATCATAAGCCGCGCTGGCAAGACGGAAGTCCGATTCGCCCCAGTTGGCCTGCGCGGCCGCGTTAGCACCCGGGTTTGTGGTCGGCAATCCAGCCGTGCATTGTGCGGGAGGTGTCTTGGGTAGAACGATCACCGCGCCGTACAAGCCCATTTCCACTTGGAGATCGCCCTGCGTGCCGCTGTAGTACGCCCGCGTCCCTGGAGTCTTCGCGACGAAGCTGTACTGCACCGTTCCACCGTTTGGAGCGGCTTCAGAGGTTAACAAGCCTGTGACCCCGCCATTCACCGAGACATTGAAACCCGGGAACAAGATGGACGTGTTGCCGACTGAGGTGGGGAGATTGTTGGTAAGGTTAACGGTCACCGTGTCGCCTTCAGTGACGATGAGCGTGGGACCGGGGATCTGCATGGTGTTGCAATTCGCGTTGGCCAGATCCAGGCCCTTCGGCTTCGGCGCAAAGCCGGCAGGCGCGGCATTGCACCCGTACCCCCAGGAGTAGACCGCCTGGCCATCGGGTTGTGTGATGTAGGCAGATTGCGCAGTCAGATTGAACACCGGACCGGTGATCCCGGGAGCGGCCGCACGTGCAGTCGGCGCGACCGCCATCGGTGCTACCGCAGCCAGGAGCAAGCTCGCTTTACAAATCAGATTTTTCATGGTCATCGCTCTCATGGCTGATCTCCTAGTTGATGTGGACTTCTGTCATCAGCCCGCCGAAGTTCTCAGCGTCGTTGGACAGGTGGTCGAGGTTGGACGTGTAGAGGTAGTAGACCTGCCCCGACTTGTACTTGTTGATGTCGCTGGCATCGAGGATCACGTCCAGCGACTCGCCGCCGCCGAGGGTGATGGAGTTGGTCTTGTAGTAGAGATTGTTTCCGTCCTGATCGCGCAGCAGCTTGGCGTTGTAGCCGATCACGGTCATTGGAATACCCAGAGACGCGAGCGTCTGATACTCCGAGACATCGAGGTCGGAGATGCGCAGGAGCGCCTTGCCACCTTGCGGAATGTTGATGATGGCCGGCAGAGGCTGCGAAAAGTGCTCCGTTCCGTCAGAAGACATCGTCTGCAGCGGGCCGGTGGTGACCGTATCGGGGTAGCTGCGCCCGTTCAGCAAGAAGTATTTGTCCTTCATGTCAGCGAAGCCTTCGGGATTGAAGGTCATGCCGACGAAGTGGAAGTTGGGATCGAAGCCGTGGATCTGCAGCGGGTACTCCACGTCGTAGTAGGTCGACCCGTCTCCGTCGTTGTATGCATAACCCGCAGTCGAGTTGGCGCTGTTCACGATTGTCTTTGCGGCAACGGCGCCGTTGTCGGTGGAGGGAACCGG
Source organism: Acidobacteria bacterium AB60 (assembly GCA_008682415.1). Classification (GTDB taxonomy): domain Bacteria; phylum Acidobacteriota; class Terriglobia; order Terriglobales; family Acidobacteriaceae; genus Telmatobacter. The sequence continues at coordinate 33,043 of VANK01000008.1, forward strand.
GTTGGTGCAGATGATGTCCGCGGAGGAATTGCACGCGGTGCGGAGATCGCCTTGCTGTGCCAAAAGGGCGGCGTGCAGGTTGGCTCCAACGGCTACACGATCCTGGCGGGGGCGCACGTAGATCTGCCCCACCATGCCCATCTGCAGGTGTTCGGGCGGTGTGATGTGGCAATGCCAGAAGTATGTACCGGCGTCGGGGGCGAGGTAGTAGTAGGTGAAGCTGCCGCCGATGTTGATGGCGACGGAGGCGTCTGGTACGCCGTCATAAAACGAAGACGCATTGGGGTACCCATGGAAGTGCACCGTGTGCTGCTCGAAGAGGTCGGGGCGCATGATCATGCCCACGTTCGTCAGCGTCAAAAAGAATTCGTCGTCCTCGTCGATCGCCATAAGCGGCGCCGGAATGTTGCCGTTCATGACGGCGACGTCCATGATGGGCCGCGGGTCGACATGTCCGTCGATTCCGTTGGTCGGGAGGTTGGGGCACGGCAGTTGGTTGGCCGGTGTTCCCGTAGGCGCAGCGTTGTTCGCGCCCATGCACTCCGTATCAGGGGCGAGGCCTACTGCGCCATTGAAGTCGAATGACGCACCGGTGGTCGCGGGATCGCCGGGGCGCAGGGTACCCGAGAATTGTGTGTTGAACACGCTTGGGAATTCGGTGCCTGGTCTGCCAGCGGCGATATCAGCGAGCCCGGAGAGAGGTCCGAAGGAGAACATGTAGGTCTGGGTGCCGTCGCCCATTGTGGCGTAGCCGTCCCCACCCGAGACCTGCTGGCATTTAATCGCCCCATTGACGTTGCCGCTTGGAACCAGGTACCCGTCCCCACTCATGGTGAGTGACGTCGCGCCCGTGTAAGTCGGCTCCGCATTGTTGTCGTGCAATGAACTCGGGTGTGTGATCGTGCTCGCGGGACACTGAACCTTGAAAGACTGCGCACTCACGAATCCTGGTGCGAACAGGCCCAATGTCAGCACACACGTGCTCACCAATCTTCTGGACATGCCTTCCTCCTCTGTGTCGAAGACGCCTGGGGGTGCTACCGCCGGGGCTGCGCGGTCTTCGTCGCCACCCCACAATCGGGCCTGTAATGTCCGATTTGAGTGCCCGTCAGCAAATAGACAAAATGGAGGGATGTAATTTGCACTAACTTGACAAAATTGACAATTGGTCGGAGGAATACGTGATCTATATCAAGCTGATTCGGCAGTCTTTTTTCCCATCGTTCCTGAATTTCTCTGAAAAGAAGGACCGGAAAATCAGGTCAGCAGCGAAATAATCCGCGCGCTTCACAGCCTCTTCCCTTGCCCGATCTCGATGAACTCATGAGCACCGAGGAAGCGCCTCAGCGATCAAAATTCGGTCTTGATCGGCTTGGAACTCAGGGCTGTGGGCGCCCCGAGGAGGAATGAGCCAGCTTTCGCGTGCGATTGTCGCCGTACAGGGGCCGTAGCTGCATACCCGGATTGACCGCCCGCGAGCTTCCTGTCGCAGGCGATCAAGTACGTGGCGCAGGATCGATCCGGTAAACGGGGTGTACAGGTAAAACACAGTGGCGGTGGAGAAATCGGCATCGCTCACATCTTGTTGAAGAAATGTCGCCCTGCTTAGGTTCAGCTGCTGAGCGCACTGGCGTGCGAGCTTCACATAGCCTGGATCCCTCTCGACGCCCACGCTGCGGGCGTTTGTACAAATCGAGACCAGCAAGGGGACATGCCCCAATCCCGAGCCCAGGTCCATCAACACATCCTGCGGAGTGAATTCGAGTTGTTGGATCATGGCGAAGATATGCCGCGCAGGCGTGGGCTGATACGCAACCATCTCCAGGCTTATGGGCGGAGGTTCACCTTGCGGCTCCTCAAACTGGAGGACTCCGCTGATGATTTCATCGAGGAGGCTGTATCCTTGCGCCCCGGAATTCTCCTGCTCCAGGGCGAGCCGGACCCAGTGGAACAGGCTCTGCGGCTGATCACCACGGCGAATCTCGTCGCGAATCGAGTCGTATACCGTCCGATTTGCGTGCTCCAGGCGGGCTCGAAGATCGTCTACTGCGCGCGACAGTGCTGGGTCCAGAGCGTCGTTGCGTCCCCAGCAGCGGTTCTCCGGGAACCGCATCTCCAAGAGGTCCAGCGTCGCAATACGGGCAAGGAGCTGGTCCGGTCTCATTAGATTTGCATCAGCCAAGAGCCGCTCTAGCAGGTGCTTGGGGGCTTCGATGATGATCCTCCGTAACCTGGCTGGCCTATCTTAACCCGCGCATCAAATCGAAGCGCCTTGGAAGGTTGGCGCGAATCGCTATGTCCCGCAGAAGGTCTGCAGCACCCGCTCATCCGGGCGTGCCGGTTGCATGTAACGCTCGCGGCCGGGCTGGTCTTCGTAAGGACACGACACCACATCGAGGAGCCGCTCGAATGGTTGAAAATCCAGACGATTGGTTGCGGCGGTTAGCGCCTCTTCGACCAAGTGATTGCGCGGGATGAACGCAGGATTGACTCGACGCATCCCTGCTACGCGTTCCTCCGGCCTGCGGGGATCCTCCCGCAGCCTTCCACGCCATTCCGCCGCCCAGCCATCGTACGCCGCAGGATCAGCAAACAGCGAGCGCACCTGCGCATCGTGCGCCGGATCAGCCGCGGCGCCACACAATGTGCGAAACGTCAAGGTAAAGTCGGCGCGCTGAGCCGCCATGCGCGCCAGCAATTCCTCGCAGAGCGGGTCATCGCCTGGCAGCTCTGCCGAAAGTCCAATCTTGTGGAGGAAGCCGGTTCGTCGGGCCTGCAGGAACTTCGGCTCAAATGCGGCAAGTGCTTCCCGCGCGGAGGTCATGGCTGCGTCTTCCCCTCCTGACTCCTCAACCATCAATGGGAGGATAGCCTCGGCGAGACGCGCGAGGTTCCACAAAGCCGCACTGGCCTGGTTGCCGTAAGCATAACGGCCGTTCGCATCAATGGAGCTGAACACGGTGCCAGGATGGTACTCCTCCAAAAAGGCGCACGGGCCGTAGTCGATCGTCTCGCCGGCGATGGAGGTGTTGTCGGTGTTCATGACTCCGTGGACGAACCCGAGATTCATCCACTGCGCAATGAGCCGTGCCTGGCGCGCAACCACGCCGTCGAGAAAAGACCGATACGGGTGCGGCTGTTGCACGGCGTCGGGATAGTGCCTCCCGATTGTGTAGTCTGCGAGGAGGCGCGTGGCGTCCAGATCGCGCCGGGCAGCGAAGTACTGGAAGGTGCCGACGCGAATGTGACTCGACGCAACGCGCGTGAGGACGGCGCCAGGCAGGGGCAGCTCGCGCATCACCCGATCGCCGGCGGTCACCGCCGCCAAGGTGCGGGTCGTTGGCACGCCGAGAGCGTGCATGGCTTCGCTTACGATGTATTCACGCAGCACGGGACCGAGCGCCGCTCGGCCGTCGCCGCCCCGGGAAAAAGGCGTACGCCCGGAGCCTTTCAGCTGCACGTCGTAGCGATTACCGTCGCGCCCGATCACCTCACCGAGCAGGATGGCGCGGCCGTCGCCCAGTTGAGGAACGAAGTAGCCAAATTGGTGGCCGGCGTACGCCATCGCGATGGGCGCCGATCCGTTCGCGATCTTGTTGCCAGCGAGGACCTCTACGCCCTCCTCGGTTGCCAGGGATTCCGGATCCAATCCGAGCTGCTGCGCGAGCTCCGTGTTGATTTTTACGAGATTCGGATCTGAGACCCGGGTCGGGTTCACACGAGCATAGAAGCGGTCCGGCAAACGGGCATAGCTATTATCGAAGTTGAAGTGAGCCGGGCGAGCATCGTCCGAATGAGGATCCGCAGGCCTGAATTCGTGCAGTTCTGGGGGCGCCATAGGCCTATTAGATGGGCGGAAGGGGCTCGCGGTCCAACTGACTCCGGAGGGGTCCAAAAAACTGCGGGAAACGCAAAAGGCCATGCCCGGAGGCATGGCCTTTTTGAAAAATATTGCCGGCGATCACCTAATCTCCCACACAGTTACCCGTGCAGTACCATCGGCCCAGCGAGGCTTAACTTCCGTGTTCGGGATGGGAACGGGTGATCCCTCGCGGTATGGTCACCGGCAAACTTGGTAGCGCCTGGCGGGTGGTTGCCCGCAGCTTACTGCACCCGGATTGTTGGAGCCCGGGGCGGGACGATACAGCATGCCAGCGCTGAAACTTGAAACAGCTCTCAGGGAGCTGTCTGACACGAAATTGATTGGGTTATTTCAAACTACAAGGCTTGAAGAAGTGTGTCCGCGGTTCTTAACTGCGCGGAGTTAATTCTATGGCAAGCCGAACGGGCGATTAGTACTGGTAAGCTACACGCATTACTGCGCTTCCACATCCAGCCTATCAACCAGGTGGTCTTCCTGGGCCCTTCAGGGAGATCTCATCTTGGGGCGTGCTTCCCGCTTATATGCATTCAGCGGTTATCACAACCGAACTTCGCTACCCAGCCGTGCCCTTGGCAGGACAACTGGAACACAAGAGGTTCGTCCATCCCGGTCCTCTCGTACTAAGGACAGCCCCCCTCAAATCTCCTACGCCCACAGCAGATAGGGACCGAACTGTCTCGCGACGTTCTGAACCCAGCTCACGTACCGCTTTAATAGGCGAACAGCCTAACCCTTGGAACCTTCTACAGCTCCAGGATGCGATGAGCCGACATCGAGGTGCCAAACCATTGCGTCGATATGAACTCTTGGCAATGATCAGCCTGTTATCCCCGGCGTACCTTTTATCCGTTGAGCGATGGCCCTTCCATACAGAACCACCGGATCACTAAGGCCTGCTTTCGCACCTGCTCGACTTGTTGGTCTCACAGTTAACCACTCTTATGCCTTTGCACTCGACGACTGATTTCCAAACAGTCTGAGAGTAGCTTCGCGCGCCTCCGTTACATTTTAGGAGGCGACCGCCCCAGTCAAACTACCCGCCTAACTATGTCCCTCTCCCGGATCACGGGAGGAGGTTAGGATCACAGCACTCGCAGGATGGTATCTCACCGTTGGCTCCACCGAATCCGAGAATCCGGTCTCAAAGCCTCCCATCTATCCTGCGCAGCAAGTACCGTAACCCACAGTTAAGGTGTAGTAAAGGTGCACGGGGTCTTTCCGTCTAGCTGCGGGTAACCGGCATCTTCACCGGTACTACAAGTTCGCCGAGCAACTCGTTAAGACAGTCGTACGATCGTTACGCCATTCGTGCAGGTCGGAACTTACCCGACAAGGAATTTCGCTACCTTAGGACCGTTATAGTTACGGCCGCCGTTCACCGGGGCTTCAATTCAAAGCTTCGCTTGCGCTAACCTCTCCTTTTAACCTTCCGGCACCGGGCAGGCGTCAGCCCCTATACGTCGTTTTCGACTTAGCAGAGACCTGTGTTTTTGTTAAACAGTCGCCGTACGCGCTTCACTGCGGCCTCCTTGCGGAGGCGCTCCTTCTCCCGAAGTTACGGAGCCAATTTGCCGAGTTCCTTAACGAGCTTTCACTCGAGCGCCTTTGGATATTCTCCTCGTCTACCTGTGTCGGTTTGGGGTACGGTTCCCTCAATTCTCCTTAGAGGATTTTCTCGGCAGCGGGGAATCGGCATCGTACGCCCCATAAGGGACTGAGCTACACCTCACTGTTAAGACCCGACGGATTTGCCTACCGGATCCAGCTTACGTGCAGCCACCGCAATAGCCATAGTGCGGCATGCTTATCCTTCTGCGTCTCCCCATCGTCAAACGAATCTTGGGAGGAACGGAATATTAACCGTCTGTCCATCGTCTACGCCTCTCGGCCTCGACTTAGGGACCGCCTAACCCTGAGCGGATTAACCTTCCTCAGGAAACCTTAGACTTTCGGCGCGGAGGGTTCTCACCTCCGTTATCGCTACTTATGCCGGCAGGGTCTCTTCGCAACGCTCCATCAGTCTTCTCAGTCTGACTTCGACGCTGTTGAGAATGCTCTCCTACCACGCGCATCTCTCGATGCGCATCCGCTGCTTCGGTGTACAGTTTTAGCCCCGTTGTATTGTCGGCACCGGACCGCTTGACCAGTGAGCTATTACGCTTTCTTTAAAGGATGGCTGCTTCTAAGCCAACCTCCTGGCTGTCTGAGCGTTCCGACTTCCTTTCCCACTTAACTGTAACTTGGGGACCTTAGCAGGCGGTCTGGGCTGTTTCCCTCTCGACGATGAGGCTTAGCCCCCACCGTCTGACTCCCGGATATGTTGTCACTGGCATTCGCAGTTTGGTTGGATTCAGTAAGCCGGAAAGCCCCCTAGTCCATCCATCTCTCTACCACCAGTGCAATTCGTCCGAGGCTAGCCCTAAAGCTATTTCGGAGAGAACGAGCTATCACGGAATTTGATTAGCCTTTCACCCCTACCCACAGCTCATCCGAGCTTTTTTCAACAAACACCGGTTCGGTCCTCCAGTGGGTGTTACCCCACCTTCAACCTGGCCATGGGTAGATCATCCCGCTTCGCGTCTATTCCTGCCAACTTATCGCCCTATTAAGACTCGCTTTCGCTGCGGCTCGCTTACGCTTAACCTTGCTGACAAGAATAACTAGCCGGCTCATTATGCAATAGGCACGCGGTCAGGCATTCCCTTGCGGGCATAGCCCTCCCACTGCTTGTAGGCACACGGTTTCAGGTACTTTGCACTCCCCTCGACGGGGTTCTTTTCGCCTTTCCCTCACGGTACTGGTTCACTATCGGTCAGAGACTAGTATTTAGCCTTACGGGATGGTCCCCGTGGATTCAAGCAGGGTTTCACGTGCCCCGCCTTACTCAGGTATCCGCTTCGAGTCTGGACCACTTTCGCCTACGCGCCTGTCACGCTCTATGGATCCCCTTTCCAGAGGATTCGGCTAGCGGCCAGATTGGTAACTCTACTGTTGCGGACCCTACAACCCCCGAGATACCGAAATATCACGGGTTTGGGCTCATCCGATTTCGCTCGCCACTACTTTCGGAATCGAGGTTTCTTTCTTTTCCTTCAGGTACTGAGATGGTTCACTTCCCTGAGTTCGCTCTATCCTGCCTATGTATTCAGCAGGTAGTTCCTAGGGTTTGCCTAGGAGGGTTGCCCCATTCGGAGATCTCCGGTTATAACGCCTGTGTGCGGCTTACCGAAGCTTATCGCAGCTTGCCACGTCCTTCATCGCCTGTCTCTGCCAAGGCATCCACCGTGCGCCCTTAGTAGCTTGACCATAGAATTAACTCCAGCGCAGGGAGCTGCGTCGCCGCAGTCCTGATCAGAGTCAACCTAATATCCGCCTTGAGAGCAGCCTTGCATGCCGAAGCATGTAGTTGCTGCGCTCCTAAAGACACTCTTCTTACTTGAACACTTGCCAGAGCCCTCAACGTACGGGGGCTCTTTTGCATGTGCTCGGCCTTGTATTCTGCGTCATCGCCACCTCTGCTCTTTCAGCCGCCTCACGGCGGTTGGGCTGCCTTGCGGCAGCTTGTACGAGAGCGGGGGCGCGATGCGCTTTACCCAATCAATTTCGTTGTCAAACATCCATTTCGCCGCTTTCTGCGCGGCGAACCAGCCCTGAGGCTGTGGAAACCTGCCGCCTGACCTAAGCCAGGAAGCCTGCTTCTAGATCGCGGTCCGACCGGAGTCGGGCGGCAATCTGGAAGCAGTTTACTGTGAAGTTGGTGGAGCTGACCGGGATCGAACCGGTGACCCCCTGCTTGCAAAGCAGGTGCTCTCCCAGCTGAGCTACAGCCCCAATCTCTGGTGCTTTTGCCTAGTTGGTGGGCCTGGGTAGATTCGAACTACCGACCTCACCCTTATCAGGGGTGCGCTCTAACCAACTGAGCTACAGGCCCGTTGGGCCATGCCGGCCCTTCGGGGCCGCTTACCCCCGCCGGCCTAACTACTAGCCAGGAGCCCGGCGGCTCGTCCAATCACAGTATTACTAAAAGGGTTTCGGGAACAAGGTTGAACATGCTGGGCAGCTACGCCACCCATGACCATCGTGCGAATGGTCGATCAAGCAAAGAAGGCTTGTATCAGAATTCCGCATGGCTGCCAGGTAAACAGCTTGCGGTTTGATGGACACCTTCACTCAACGCCATCCGATTCTCATCGGGAGGCGCCCCGCAATCGCGGGAGAAGTGACGATGCCATCGGTTCTCTTTAGAAAGGAGGTGATCCAGCCGCAGGTTCTCCTACGGCTACCTTGTTACGACTTCACCCCAATCATGAATTACACCTTGGGCGGCTGCTCCCTTGCGGTTAGCTCACCGACTTCTAGTGCAACCCACTTTCGTGATGTGACGGGCGGTGTGTACAAGGCCCGGGAACGTATTCACCGCGGCATTCTGATCCGCGATTACTAGCGATTCCAGCTTCATGAAGTCGAGTTGCAGACTTCAATCCGAACTGAGGCCGGCTTTTTCCGATTAGCTCCCCCTCACGGGTTTGCGACGGTTTGTACCGGCCATTGTAGCACGTGTGTAGCCCTGGACATAAAGGCCATGAGGACTTGACGTCATCCCCACCTTCCTCCCCGTTATCCGAGGCGGTTCTGCCAGAGTGCCCAACTAAATGATGGCAACTGGAAGTAAGGGTTGCGCTCGTTGCGGGACTTAACCCAACATCTCACGACACGAGCTGACGACAGCCATGCAGCACCTATACTACGGCCCCTTGCGGGGAAGGGATGTTTCCACCCCGGTCCATAGCATTTCGAGCCCAGGTAAGGTTCTTCGCGTTGCGTCGAATTAAACCACATGCTCCACCGCTTGTGCGGGCCCCCGTCAATTCCTTTGAGTTTCAGCCTTGCGACCGTACTCCCCAGGCGGACTGCTTAACGCGTTAGCTACGGCACGGCGGGATTGGGTACCCGTCACACCAAGCAGTCATCGTTTAGGGCTAGGACTACCAGGGTATCTAATCCTGTTTGCTCCCCTAGCTTTCGTGCATCAGCGTCAGTTATGGTCCAGTGAGCCGCTTTCGCCACAGGTGTTCCTCCTGATATCTACGCATTTCACCGCTACACCAGGAATTCCACTCACCTCTCCCACACTCAAGCCCGGCAGTTTCCGATGCAGACTATGAGTTGAGCCCATAGATTTCACATCAGACTTACCAAACCGCCTACGCACCCTTTACGCCCAATAATTCCGAACAACGCTCGCCCCCCTCGTATTACCGCGGCTGCTGGCACGAAGTTAGCCGGGGCTTCTTCTCTCGGTACCGTCATAATCGTCCCGATCGAAAGGAGTTTACGTACCGAAGTACTTCATCCTCCACGCGGCGTTGCTGCGTCAGGGTTTCCCCCATTGCGCAAAATTCCCCACTGCTGCCTCCCGTAGGAGTCTGGACCGTGTTTCAGTTCCAGTGTGTCCGTGCGCCCTCTCAGGCCGGATACCGATCATCGTCTTGGTGGGCCATTACCCCGCCAACTAACTAATCGGCCGCGACCCCCTCCTGAAGCGAATTGCTCCTTTGACCCGTAGGTGTTATGCGGTATTAGCTAAGGTTTCCCTCAGTTATCCCCCACTCCAGGGTAGGTTAGTCACGTGTTACTCACCCGTGCGCCACTTTACTCAGGGATTGCTCCCCTTTCTCGTTCGACTTGCATGTGTTAGGCACGCCGCCAGCGTTGATTCTGAGCCAGGATCAAACTCTCGTTTGAAACCTGTTGTCCACAATCACCCGACGGAGGTCGGGGGATTGCAGACCGTGTCTTGCGGGCTTTTCCGAAGAAAAGCAGCAGCAAGACACCTTACCTTGTGAGAATGATCAAGCCAAACCTGATCGATTCCCACGACTGGCACGTTCAACCTTATTGTCAAAGATCCTTGAGGGTGGTCCGCCTGAGCGGGACCCTTGGATCGAGGCTCAGACTGTGACGTCTGAGTGTCCCCGAACTTGTTGCGCTGCTTGAGTTTAGCACCTCAGTGCCACCCTCTTCCGTTTTGCGCGACTTTCCAAGACTATCGGACATTCCCTATCGTGTCAACCCACCGTTTTGCTTATCACCGAGGCCGCTGAACCATACTGTTCACGGTTACTCCTCGCTGGAGAAAAGCGCCTTTGGGGACCGGGGAAGCCGGCTTGAAAGACCATCTGCGCAGCGCCAAATATCAAAGAGCGACCAGCAATGCTCGAGCCGCTAGAGGCTCGCGAGAGTATGAACTCTCGGGTCTTGCAATGGATTGTTCTCTGAAGGATTCCCTACAGGGGTCCAGGGGCTTTCAAACCTACCTCACCTGACCCTACGAACTGGCTCCCTATCTCTCCACCTTGGGCGGGCCTAACGGCCACGGGAAGCCCCACTGCTTACTTGCAACTTTTTGAGAGTAACACAGCCACTCTCGCTTTGCAACCCCGTCGACAGCCAGTGTCAACCGCTGATTGCGACTTGTTGAGAATAACAAGGCATACGCATTCATGCAAGGTGCAGCGCCTGTGGGAAATCGCGTCTGCCTGTGGAAGTCTCGGCCTCTGAAACGGCGAGCCATGCCAAAGGCGAGCGCTATGCCGCAACCGTTGAATCGTGCAGTTCACGCGCCCGATCAAGCGCCGCCTGAATGTTTGGCAGAACATTCTCTCTCCCGATCAAATCGAGAAAGCGGCTCTGCGCCAGGAGCCGGGACGGCTGCTCCATCGCGCCGCACAGCAGCAGCGTCCTGCCTGACCGGCGCAGCCTCTGCGCGAAGCTTTCGATGGCATGAATGCCACTGGCGTCAATCGCCGTCATGTTCCGCAAACGTAGCACGACAATGGGAGCTAGCGCCTCAAGATTCGCCGTGGCATCCACCAGCTTCTCGGTGGTCCCGAATAGAAACGGTCCATGAATCCGCAGCAGGGAAATATACGAAGGCAAAATGCGCCCCTGCAGGGAATGCGGCAGCCCATCGCGAATGTAGTCCTCGGTGACCGGTCCCACTGTGGTCGTCTCCGCTACGCGATAGATGTAGAGAAGCGCCGCCAGCGTCAGCCCGACGCCTACCGCAACCGTAAGATCGGCAAACACGGTCAGCGCGAAGGTAGCCATCCAGACGGAGATAGCCGCGAAGTCGAGCCGCAGGATGGCACCGATCTCATTCCAATGTCCCATGTTGTAGGCAACCACGAAGAGAACACCGGCCAGCGTCGCCAGGGGAATGTATCCCGCCAGCGGCGCAGCCACCAGCAAGATTCCCAACAGCGTGAGCGCGTGCACTATGCCTGCCACCGGCGACCGAGCTCCAGCGCGGATGTTCGTTGCCGTCCGCGCGATGGCTCCCGTGGCGGGAATGCCCCCGAATAGAGGCGACACAATGTTGGCAACGCCCTGCGCGACCAGTTCCACGTTGGAGTTGTGGCGGTCTCCCGTCATCTCGTCCGCAACCACGGCCGAGAGCATGCTCTCGAGCGCTGCCAGCATGGCCACTGTGAACGCGGGTGCGAGCAGCGGCAGAACATGCTCAGCGTGAAAGTCCGGCAGCGCAATCGCCGGAAGACCGCGCGGGATCCCCCCAAACCGCGAGCCGATCGTCTCGACCGGCAGGCGTAGCAGCCACGCAGCCAGCGTGCAGACAGCCACTGCCACGATGGAGGCAGGTACGCGGCGCCACAGCCGCGGCATCAGCACCAGAACCGCAATGGTAACCGCACCCAATGCGACTGCTGCAGGATTGAACGAGCCAAAGTGCGCCGCAATCATCCGCATGCGGGGCAGAAACTCGCTCGGCGTGGCCCCGATCCGCAAACCGAAAAAGTCCTTGATCTGCGTGGATGCTATCAGGATGGCGATGCCATTCGTGAACCCGATAATCACCATGCGCGGGATGAACCGGACCGCCGCACCCAGCCCCGTCAAGCCCATGCCTACGAGCAGAATGCCGGCCATGAACGTCACCATGGCCAGCCCCGGCAATCCAAACTTGCCGAGAATACCGGCAACGATCACCACAAACGCACCAGTCGGCCCGCCGATCTGGGTTCGGGACCCGCCCAGTGCGGAGATCAGAAACCCCGCCACAATCGCGGTGTATAGTCCGGCCTGCGGCGTGACACCTGAGGCGATGCCGAAGGCCATCGCCAGCGGCAGGGCGACCATGCCCACGGTCACACCAGCAAGAAGGTCGTGAATAAAAGCAGAGAAGTTGTACGAGCGCAACACAAGAATGGACTTAGGGAGCTGGGGATTGCTGAGAGACATGCTCGCCTGAGCTTAGCCGCAACCCAAGCGTCTGCGCTGTGAGCCAAATCACAGCGCAGACAGCGCCTGAACCATCCGGCGATCCACGCCCTGCATTGTTCACTGCTTCTGAATGATTCCCAGGTCGGTGAGCCCGTTTACAAAGAACTGCATCGCCAGGGCCACCAGCAGCAGACCCATGATGCGCACCAGGATGCGAATGCCCGTCTCGCCCATCACCGCGCGCACCCGCCCAGCGCCCGCCAGCACCAGGTAGCTGGCAAACGCCGTCACGGCGATCGAGCCCAGGATCGCCGCCATCTCCCAGTGCCACAGCGACGGCACCTGCCCCACCAGCACCATGACCGACGAGATGGCGCCCGGCCCGGCCAGCATAGGAATTCCGAGCGGCACAATGCCGGCGTCCTCCTTGCTGGCGCCCTCTTCCGTATCGCCCGAGGCCTCCTGGGTGGGCGAACGCTTGGCCTGCAGCATGTCGATCCCGATCAGCAGCAGAATCAGCCCTCCGGCAATCTCAAATGCCGGCAGCGTAATCCCAAACATGCGAAAGATGAATTGCCCCGCCAACGCAAAGGTGGTGAGCACGATGAAGCAGGTGATCGCACCCTTGCGCGCCATGCGCTTGCGCCGCGCCGCGTCGGCGCTCTCCGTGATGGCGAGAAACGATCCAATCGCCGCAAACGGATCGACGAGGAAGAAGATGGAGCTGAGCGCGAGCAGGGAGAAACGCACAATCGGCGCATGCCGCAGCTCGTTCAACGCGTTCGTAGCTGGATTATCCCAGTGCACTTTCCTTAGAGATTACAGTTCGACGAAAGTTTCAACCGTGGCATGCTCATGCGGATCCGCGGCCGGCGGATTCCCGGGCCTGACCGCCAACCGAGTCCTGCACCCCGCCTTGCGTGCCGCATCCAGCTCGCGCACCGCGTCTGAGATGAACAGCACCTCCGCCGGCGCAACCTCCATGGACTTGGCAATCGCAACGTAACTCTCCGGCTCCCCCTTCGCTCCCGTGCGCGTGTCGAAGTAGCCACTGATGAGCGGGGTCAGGTCGCCGAAGATCGAGTGGCGAAAGAGCAATTCCTGCGCGTGCGCCGACCCTGACGAATAAATGGCCACTTTGCCAGTTCCAGCCCATCGCGCAAACGCCTCCGGCACATCCTGGAACAATGTACCCTTCAGCTCGCCCGACTCGAAGCCACGCTTCCAGATCTTTCCCTGCAGGCTCTTCAACGCAGTGGACTTGCGGTCCCGGTCCATCAGCCACATGAGATACATCATCGCGTCCAGTCGAAAGCGGGGCGCCGTCACCTGTTCCGGGCTTTGAATCTCCGTCAGACGCGGGCCGCCATAATCGCTCTCAAGGGTGTTTTCCCGGGCAAGCTGCACCAGGTCGGCGCGCACCTCGTCATCGTTCCGATTTCTCTCCAGAAAATTGGCAAGGCGGGCCCGAGCGTACGGGAACAGCACCTCGCTGGTCAGCGACAACGGCGCGACGGTGCCCTCAATGTCGAGCAGATAAACTCTCGGTGCATCTCCACTCATGCGTTAAACGCCGATCGACGTCGTTACGCGCGGCCCGAGGTACTGCGGCCCGAAGCAAAGCGGCTGATACCCCTTGTCGAGGCCTGAACCGGTGTAGTGCGGCGTCCACCCTGCCGTGTCCTGAAACCATCGGATGGCGCGGATGCGCCGATCCTCGCACAACGTGAACCAGTGTGTGGTCCCGCGCGGCACCCGCAGCATGTCACCCGGGTCAACCTCCACGCTGGCCACGCGGCCACCGATGTTCAGGAAGAAGATCCCGCGCCCGGCCAGAATGAACCGCACCTCGTCCTCATCGTGAGTGTGCTCCTTGTCGAAGCGCGCCAGCATCGCGTCTAAATTGGGGGTCGACGCGTTCACGTCGATCACGTCGGCAGTCACATAGCCGCCACGTTGCTTCATATCGTCGATCTCGACCGCGTAGGCGGCCAGCACCTCGTCTGCCGAGCAGTCCTGCGGCACGCGGTCCAGGCTCCAGCGCTCGTAGTCGATTCCCATCGCGCCGAGCTCCGCGCGAATCTCGGCCTCGCCGTCGATCCTGCGATTGTCCTCTGCGGGGAAGCGAAGAACAGCCATAGCGACCTCCACTCAGCACATCGAGTCGGCCCGGTTCTCGATTTCCAGACCGGGAAATAAATCTAGCCTTCGCTAGTAATCCTGCGCCCTTCCACCTCGAACAGAAACTCCAGCGCCTCGAGGTGCCGCCGTGCCTCGGCAACCGACGTGCCCCAAGTATAGAGCCCGTGTCCGCTCAGCAACACCCCATGCACGGCCGGATTCTGCTTCAGAACCCCGGTCAGTTCCTGGGCCAGAGCCGCATAGTCCTGCGTATTCGCGATCACTGGCACGCACTCCCGATAGGCGTGCGTCGTCACTCCGGAGAGAGCCTTCAATAGCTCGTAGCCCTCCATCTCGACCGCTCCGGCCGCTGCACACCGCGCCGACAGCAGAGTATTCCAGATGGTGTGCACGTGAGCAATCGCGTGCACCTTAGGCCGGTCACGATAGATCACCAGGTGCAGCCCCGTCTCCGCCGAAGGCCTGCCGTCCCCGTGCAACAAGTTTCCCGTCACATCCAGTTCCAGCAGATCGGCCGGCGTGATCTGCCCTTTGTCAAGCCCACTTCTGGAGATGAAAATTCGTTCGGTCGCGGCATCCTTCACGCTGAAGTTGCCGCTGGTTGCGGGGACCCATCCCCGGCCCGCACACCACCGTGCCAGTGCGCACAGCGCATCGGTTTGGACGGTCAAAGCTCGTGCGTCGGGGACCATTGCGTCTATCGAGTTTACCAACGCTGAATAGCCGCCGGCATGCGCCCGTACAATCTTCCTTTGCGCACGCCCATGTTGGATCAATCCCAACGCGATCGCCTTGACATCGTCCTGGTCTCCCCGCGCAATCCCCTCAACATCGGCGCTGTCGCCCGTGCCATGGCCAACTTCGGGGTTGCTCGTCTCAGCGTCGCCGCACCCTACGATCCACACTGGCGGGAAGCCAAATCCGCCGTGGGCGCCCCCCAACTGCTCGCCAACGCCCAGGAGTTCCCCACCCTCCAGGAAGCCATCGCCAACTGCACCTTCATCGCCGGCACCGGAACCCTCACCTATCGCAAACCCGATCAGCCCGTCATCTCTCTCCCCGATCTCGCCCCGCTCCTTCATGGCGAACTCGCCCGCGGCGGCCGCGCGGCCCTCGTCTTCGGCCCCGAAAAGCACGGCCTCACCCGACACGACCTCTCCTGGTGCCACGTGCTGGTCCACATCCCCACGGACCCGCAGCAGCCCTCGATGAATCTTGGCCAGGCTGCTGCTGTCTGCCTGTACGAGCTCGCCCGACCCTGGTTAATACCGCCACCACTCCCACCGCAGGCATCCGATCAACCGACCACCTCCGCCGTCCTGGATCGTCTCGCCCTCCTGATTGAGGAAACGATGATCGCCGCCGACTACTCGCCGGCATCCATGGCCGACACGAATCGCCACGACCTCCGTATATTTCTGCGCCAACTCGGCCTCGATGCCAGAGACACCCGCCGGGTCATGGGCCTGTTCCGCCGTATTCTGTACCGCCTCAAGGCACCCCAATCGGCGGAATAGCCCAAAAGTTCAATGGCGCTTCCCCTCCTCGGTGCGCTGAAATCAATGGACGCAAGTACCTGTTTTGGCGAAGAATTGATAGGGAAGGCGCCGGAATGCTGCTACATTGCCTTCAACGGTCCTGAAAAACTTATGCTAGAAATCACCCCCCCTGGGTCTGCTGCGCGCAGACCTTTTCCCTTGCGGGCAGCTCTGGCAACAGCTGTCCTCGCGTGCGGTTCCCTGACCCTGGCCCAGGCGCCTGCCGCTCCACCCCCCGCACCGGACGCGCAACAGGCCGCTCCTACGCCGCCGGCTGATGGGCAGCCTCCCGCAGCGGTCGCTCCAGCCTCCGAGACGCAGCATGCCGTCCCCGCCGCGGCGCCTGCCGAGCCCGCCAGGACAGACGATAAATCCGGTGGCCCCAGCGCCGAAGACCTTCGCGAAGCCGCTGCTACCGAGGACCAACTCCGCCAGAAGCTCGTTGGCAAAACCTTCTACCTGCGCGGCGGCTACCTGGACGACGCCCTCCACTTCAACGAGAAAGGCGAGCTCGACGGAAGCTCCCCCAAGGCCTCGTACACGCTCAGCCTCGTCCAGATCGACAAGGTCAAGGTCGACAAGCACAAGGTAGAGCTCGAAGGCGTGCGCTACGGCCTGCACTTCCTCGGCGCCCTGGCCAGCGAAGATCAATCCGCCAATGTCGATCGCGTGAAGTTGACCTCAAAAAAGAAGCCCTTGAAGATCACCATCGAACGCGAGATCGTCGTTATCCCGAAGAAGAAAAAAGAAGACAAGAAGAAGAGCGACAAGAAACCCGCTTCGGCAGCCGTTCAGCCGGCTGTCGCACCCGAGAATGCGGCCGCTGCACCCTTGGAGCCCTCCCGCCACGGCGTCACCGTCACCACCTCGCCCGCGGAAGCCGCTCGCATGCTTGGCACGGCCCTCGAGAACATCTTCGCCTCGGGCATCGACGATCGCATGATCGCCACCCTGCCCGACTACTGGAAGCTCTACTACAAGGCCGTCGCCGAGAAATCCGATTACCGCCCCGCCGACGCATCCATCCTCCGCGCCGCGCAGGCCGATAAGAAGCCGCAGCTCACCAAGGCCTTTGAGCCGCCCTCGAACGAATACGCCCAGAAGAACGGGGTAGCCGGAATGGCCATGTACCACGTGGTCGTCGGTCCCGATGGCAAACCCGGAGAGGTTGCTGTGGGCCGCCCAATCGGGTTTGGCCTGGACGAAAACGCCGTCGAAGCAATCCGCAGAGCGACCTTTGAGCCCGGAAGCAAAGACGGCAAGCCCGTTCCCGTCGAGGTCGATCTGACTGTTCAGTTCCGGATCTACTCCAAACGTACCGCAGCGGTCGCAGGAGACGCTGCTAAGGCCACCGACGCCGATAAGGGACCCAAGCTTCCCGGACCCTACAGCGTCAACCTCCCGCAGCCTCAGCAACCCGCTCCTCAGGCTGCCCCGCAACCCCAATAGCTATGATGGAGCCTTTCTTTCAGCCGTTCCGAAGCAGCGAAACGGCCGAAGCCGGTATGTGCTCGGTAAATACGCCTCACTCCGTGGGCTGCCACAACTCGATCCGGTTCCCCTCCGGATCCCAGATCCACGCAAAACGCCCGTAGCCGTAGTCCTCCCGCTTCGGGTCGATCTTCACGCCTGCCTCAGTCAATTGCTTCAACAAGGCGTCCAGATCATCCACCCGGAAGTTCACCATGAACTGCTGGGCACCATCGCCAAAATAAGTCGTGTTCGCGGCGAAGGTAGAAAACACCGTCATCCCGGCGGCCTCCGGCCCCTCGAAGATCATCGTGCCGTCGTCGCCCCTGGGAACTCCGAGATGTTTCGCGTACCAAGCCGCCAACGCCTTGGGATCCTGCGCTTTGAAAAACACTCCGCCCACGCCCGTGACTCTGGCCATTCTCATCCTCTCCTTAGGTGCCCTGACTAGTCGTCTCGTTGAATCATCTCATCCAGCTTGGGCTTGTGCTTGGCCTGACGCCCTGTGCGCGGCTTATCTTCCACCACGCGAGCCGCCTTTGGCTGCCCCACCCGCTCTCGCGCGTTCGCCTTCACCGCCTTAGTCGCTGAAAATCGTCCTGCCTTGCGTTTCGGCATTCCCCATCCTCTCGGCGGCCTTGCGAAACCGGCGCGCAAGGTCGAGTATGAATGAGGTCGAGCCTGAGCGGAAGAACACGGGCCAGACCGGCGCCCCTGCCGGCTTCGCCCCCGGGGTGCCCACACCCTTGTTGGAGACCGGACCATGGAAGAGCGCGATTTTTTCACGGAGACGACCGAACAGCGCACCCACACCCTCACCTGCCCCAAATGCGGTCAGGCCGGCGAGTACAAGGTCACATGGATAGTCCGCCGCAAACGACCCCAGTTGCCCCGCAACGCCGACGAGCGCGACAAGGCACGGTTCGCCAAAGCTCAGTCTTATATGGTGCGCCGCGACGATAAACTCGGCTGCCAGAACATTCGCTGCCGCAAACCGTTTGAAATCACATCCCTCCAGTCCCTCGCCTTCCTTCAGGAGTAATTCCAGCAACTGGCGCCCTGTCCCTCCGCTGTGATTGAATCGAGAGTGAAGCGGTTGACCCCAAAAGCCCCACCCCGCAGCCTCGCAAGGAGAAGAAAATGCCGAATCCCCTGCTCCCGCCGGAAGAGCGTCACCTCACCCCTGACCAGGTGGAAGCCCTCGACAAGCGCCGCGATCTCGGCCACACCTTCCTGGTCATCGCCGGGCAGTTCGCCGTCATCGCTACCGTGCTCCTCCTCTGGGTCGGACAGGACCTTACCTATTCCCCCGGCTGGGCCCACCCCATGGCCTATTACTTCATCGTCGCTTGTGGCATCATCTTCGTCATGGGTGTCGCTGGCCTCTTCCTTCGCCGCGGATTGCCTCGCGTTGACTGATTCCCTGCATCTTCCTCCATGGTTGCTGAATTCCCCGGGCCCTCTGTCCCCCTCGAACATCCATTAGGTGTAGCCTGAGGAGGATAATGGCCGTCTCCGTTCCCGCCCCGGTCCTAGACAATCCACTCAGCAAGCCGGGCCCCGCCCGGCTGCGGGATAGCCATGGCCGCGTCATTCACGACCTCAGGGTCTCCATCACGGACCGGTGCAACTACAAGTGCGTCTACTGCCGCACCGGCGAGGTCGGTGCCCAGTACCCGGAGCTCGCCATCCCCGAGTACCTTCGGCTGATCCGGCTCTTTGTCGATCTGGGCATCACTAAGGTCCGGCTCACCGGGGGCGAGCCCCTCTTGCGCCATGGCCTCCTCGACCTCATCCGCGAGCTCTCCCAGCTCCGCACCTCCACGGGCCAGCGGCTCGACATCGCCCTCACCACTAACGGGCATCTCCTCGACAGCCTTGCCGCCCCGCTCCGTCAAGCAGGACTCGACCGCGTAACCGTCAGCATGGATGCCGTCGAGGAGCCCGTCTTCGAGCGCATCACCCGCGTCCCTGGGAGCTACTCCGCCGTCCTCGCCGGCATTCGCGCCGCCCGTGCCGCGGGGCTGCTGCCCGTCAAAATCAACTGTGTTCTCCTGCGCGGCTTCAATGACGACCAGATCGAGAGCTTCGCCCACTTCGCCCGTCGCGAAGACGTTATTGTGCGCTTCATCGAGTTCATGCCCCTCGAAGAAGGCCGACTCTGGACACCCGAGATCGTCGTGCCGCTACGAGAGATCGTGGAACGCATCGGCCGCGTTCTGCCCCTCCTTGAGCTCCCGCCCAACGACCCCGGAGAAACAGCGCGCCGCTATTCTTTCGCGGATGGAAAAGGCGAAATCGGAATCATCGCCCCCGTCACCCAGGCCTTTTGCGGAGCCTGCAGCCGCGTCCGCCTCACCTCGGACGGCAAGATCCGCACCTGCCTCTTCTCTCAGGTCGAACACGATCTTTACGGACACATGCGCGCCGGCGCCTCCGACGAGGAGTTGCAGCAATACATTGTGCGTACCATCAATCAAAAGGAAGCACGCCATCACATCGGCGAACCCGGTTTCCTCAAGCCGTCCCGCTCTATGGTCCACATCGGCGGTTAGAACTTAGTTTCATCGGCGCTACTGAATCGATTTTCCTGCTTGCCCTCAATTTCTCGCTTGCTACCATGATGGGGTTCCATACACAATGGCGCCTTTAGAGCGCGTGGGCCCCTACACTGTCTCCAGTAGAACGGCGTTGGCATGTCACAAGATACTGAAGCCCGTATACCTCTAGAAGACCTCCTCGTCTTCCACCGCCTCGCGCGTTCGCTCACTTCCAGCTTCGACCTCGACACCATCCTCCGCACCATCCTCGATCACATGGAGCGACTCATCGAAGCGGAACTGTGGACCCTCCTGATGCTGGATGAGAAGACCCAGGAGCTCTACTACGCCATCGCCGGCGGCGGCGAAGAAACTGCTCTCCGCGACCTCCGTGTCAAAGTCGGCGAGGGCGTCGCCGGATGGGTCGCCCAGCACGGCGAGACCCTCATCGTGCCCGAATCGGTCAGCGATCCCCGTCTGCACACACCCGGCCCCGGAAAGATGCGCAAAGTTCGCTCCGTCGTAGCCCTGCCCCTGCGCGGCCGCAAAGGCACCCACGGCGTCATTGAGATCCTCAATCCCCACGCGGGCCAGCTCAACGACTACACGATCGCCTTCCTGCACATCCTCGCTGACCACGCCGCCATCGCCATCGAGAACGCGCACGACGTGAACCGCATCCAGCAGCTCACCATCACCGACGACACCACCGGCCTTTTCAACGTTCGCCACCTCTACGACGTGCTGGCCCGCGAACTTGATCGCGTTCTGAAGAAGAACACTCCTTTGAGCCTGGCCTTCCTCGACCTGGATCGCTTCAAACTGGTGAACGATGTGCACGGACACCTCATCGGCAGCGAACTTCTCGCCCGTGCCGCCCAGCGCCTGCAGGAGCTAAGCCGTCCCCACGACATGTGCTTCCGCTACGGCGGCGATGAATTCGTCATCCTCATGCCGGCGACCGGCCGCGAAGATGCCATGACCCAGGCCACCGCACTCCATAAAGCCCTTATGGCCACCCGTTTTCAGATGAAGACCGGCCTGGAGCTCACCGTCGGCGCGAGCATCGGCCTCTCCACCGCGCCCCACGACGGCACTACCATCCACAGCGTCATAGGCGCCGCCGACACGCGCATGTATCTCGTCAAAACCAATGGCCGGGGCCACGTCCGCGGCGCATAAACCCTCGCCCTGTCTCGTAAGCGCGAATCTTCGAGCGAATCCCTCGTTCGCGCGTCCTGTGGAATGAGAAGCGAACCCGCATTCCGCGCGCGCAGATGGGTCTTCTGAAAAATCCTTCGAGAGGCGAGAGATGAAAATATCCGTGCTTCAATCCCTGCTGCTCACGTCCGGGGCAATCCTGTTCAGCACCATCGCCGTCGCGCAGCAAGATCCTCCGCAGCAATCCCAGGCCAGCAACCTGCTCGCTAAAGCTGAGCCCGAACAGACCCAGACGTTCTTCTTGAAAAACGCAACCTGGACCAACGACCTGAACGAAGTCACCACCGACCTTCGCAACGTGGTCTCCAGCGCCCGTATCTATGGCGTCGCTACGCAAAATGCCATCACGGTCACGGCAAAACCGGAAGATATGCGACTCCTCGAAAAACAAATCACGGAGCTCGATCGCCCGAAGAAAGTCTACCGGGTTACCTTCACCATCGACGAGAGCGAGAGTGGCCGCAAAACCGGCACCCAGCACTATGCCGTCATCGTCTCGGGCGATAACAAGAGCTGGATCAAGCAGGGCAACCGCGTTCCCATTGTCACCGGGTCCATCCCGAAGGAATCCTCTGGTCCCATCACCCAGATTCAATATCTCGACGTGGGCATCAATATCGAAGTGACGATCAATGGTGTCGGCCTCGTCGCCAAGGTCGAACAGACCAGCATCGCTGACGAGAAATCCAACGTCGGCATCCAGGATCCCCTCGTCCGTCAGACCACCCTGCAGGCTATGTCGACTTTTGTGCCGGGCAAACCCATCGCCATCGGCTCAATCGACATCCCCGGCACCGCGCGCCACCAGGACATCGCGGCCATTGTCGACCCTGCGCAATGAGCAAAAAGAGCGCCGCATAAAAATGGCTCACATCCTCTGCCTGAGATGCTCTCCCGCTCCCAACCTCGTCAATCGCGTGACTCCCCGGCCTTCTCGTTCCCCTGCTTCTCCGCGATCTGCTCCAACTGCCTGCGCCAGTCGAGGGACTCCACAAAGCTCCTCGACTCGCGCCAGTTGGGCTCCACAATTACGTGAAGCTCGAGGTACACACGCGTGCCCAACAGTGATTCGATCTGCTTGCGCGCTCCCGTCCCAATCTCTTTCAGTTTCGCCCCGCCCTTGCCGATCAGAATCGCCTTCTGGCCTTCACGCTCGCAATAGATCGCGGCCGCAATCCGCGTGAGCGGCAGCTTGGCCGCCGCGCTCTTTTTGGACGGCGTCGCGGGCAGGGCCTCCGGCTCTTCGAACCGTTCGATCACCACTGCCGACGCGTAGGGAACCTCCTCGCCCGTCTCCACCAGGATCCGCTCGCGAATCAGCTCCGCCACCATGAACCGCTGCGGCTGGTCGGTGTACTGATCCTTGGGGAAGTATCTCTCGCCCTGCGGCAACACCTCGACAATCTTGCGCCGCAGAATGTCCAGCCCATCCTTCTTGCGCGCACTCACCGGGATAACCGCGGCGAAGTTGTGCTGCTTCGTCAGCGCGTCGATCATCGGCAGAAGCTGATCCTTCGCTACTAGGTCGATCTTCGTCAAAACCAGGAACACCGGGCAGTCGAGCTTTCGCACTAACGAGAACAAAAACTCATCCTCACTCGCCCAACTCCCCTCGCGCTTCTGGTCCCTGTTCTCCGTTCCCTGTTCCGCGCTCCCTGACGCCTGATCTCTGATCCCTGTCTTCCGTGTCGCGTCCATCAGCACCAGAACCAGATCGCGCTCCTCCAGCGCATCATGCACCTCCTGCAACATGCGCCGGTCCAGCTGCGATCCCGGTTTGTGCACCCCGGGGGTATCCACAAATATGATCTGCGCCGCCGGATTTCGCCCCTTATGAGCAGGGACCTCCACCACCCCGAGGATGCGATTCCGCGTCGTCTGCGGCTTGGCTGTCACGATCGCCACCTTTTCGCCCGTCAGCGCGTTCAGCAGCGTACTCTTGCCCACATTCGGCCGGCCCACAATGGCTACAAATCCGCTTCGCAAGGTCGATTAGTCTCCACTCCAATTATCGTCAGCACTGAAAGGCCGACCTCAAGGTCAACCAAGTCTCGCCATCTGCCATCAGCGAATTGGCCCTTGGTCCTTACCTACCCTTCCATCCTCGACTGCCCGCGGGTATCCGTCTCTTCGCGCGCCTCCAGCGGAAACACTCGCACCCGCTCCACCCGCCGATCGGTCGAAGCAACAACCTCCAGCCGCAGACCGGTCGGCTCCAGCATCACTACCTCACCCGCCAGCGGGATCCGGCCTTCAATCTCACTCACCAGGCCGCCCACCGTCGTGGCCTCGTATCCTTCGCCCAGATCCAGAGGTTCCTGGAACAAATCCCCAAGTTGATCCGCCGCGAAGCTCCCCGGCACCAGCCACGAGCCGCCCGGCTCGCGTTGCGGATTCTCCACCGGGACCTCCGTCTCATGCTCATCCCGAATATCGCCCACGATCTGCTCCAGCAGATCCTCAATTGTCACCAGGCCCGAAACTCCGCCGTACTCGTCGATCACGATGCGCATGTGTTGCTTCTCACGCTGCATCTCGCGCAGCAGTTCGTAGCCGCGCTTGGTCTCCGGCACAAACGCCGCCACCCTCTGGATGCTCGCCACCGTCCGCGTGCTTGCCTCCGCATCGGCAATCTGCAACAGGTCATGCGCAAACGCAATTCCCGTGACGTTGTCCAGCGTCCCCGCGTACACCGGCACTCGCGAATAGTTGTGATCTCGCAGCTGCACCAGGAACTGCTCCAGCGTCATCGTGTCCCGCACCGCAAACACGCGCGGCCGCGGCGTCATCACCTCGCGCACCAGCTTATCGCCGAACTCCACCGCCGACCGCACCAGGTCGCGGTCCTCTTCCTTCAGAATCCCCTCTTCCTCACCCGCCTCCAGCAGCGCCTCCACATCCCCCGCAGCCTCCTCCTCCGCCGTCACGGGTTCCTCCGCCAGCGCCGCAATCGAGAAGAAGAACCGGATGATTACCGTCACCGGCGTCATCCCCCACAGCAGCAGCCGGATCGGCCACATCAGCCGCACCGCCCAGCGCCCCTCCGTCCGTTCGAACAGCAGCCACGGAATCACCTGGTTGCAGAAGACCACCACCAGGACTACGCCCAGCACCGCCTGCACAATCTCCAGCGTCGTCGGTCGCCCCACGTGCGGACCCCGGTCGAACACCACCGCACCGAACAGCAGAGCCATCAACCCCAGCGACAGCTGCTGCGCAACCAGCGCCGAGATCGCCGCATGCTCCCGCGTCAACCCGAGGTGCGGCTCGATCTGCTCCTCCCACGCATCCAGGTTCTCCTGCACCTCGCGGGAAAGAATCTTTCCAAACTCTGCATAGAGGCGGCTAATGTACGAGGCCAGCGCCGCCACCATCCCCAGCAGCACCACGATCACAATTGCGAGCGGGCTCATGGACGCCGCCCTCCGCGTCGGTCTCGCTGAGCCGAGCGAGGCACTCTGGCGACTCGCGAAATCAAAGCATCTGCGCTTCGTGAAGCTCGAATCCCAACGGAGCTCTTGAGCAACAACGGATCAACCCGCTCGATCAACCCCACCGGCAATCCCAGCCGCCCCCGCAGCAACCGCTCCCGCCGCGCCATCTGGCCCTCGTCCGTTTCGTGATCGTATCCAGCCAGGTGGAGCAGCCCATGCAGCATCAGCGTCTTGATCTCGATACCCAGCGAGTTCCCATAGCCGGCGCACTGCCGCCGCGCTGTCTCCACACTGATTGCCAGGTCCCCGCCCGCCAGCTGACTCGCTGGCCCCCGGGAGAGCTCGATGGCCGGAAAGCTCAGCACATCGGTCGCCTTGTCCTTCCCGCGGAACCTCCGGTTCAGCCGTCGGATCTCCCGATCGGTCGTCAGCAGCACGCTGACCGTTCCACGCAGCCGGACCGCCTGCTGCGCCTCCCGCAGAAAACGGGTCAATCCACGCATCGAAGGCATGCGTCCTTGTCGTTCCAATTGCGGAGATTCCTGCGAGAACTCGCGGAGCGGGTCCAGGTCTGGGTCAAGGAGGATCATCGTACGCCAGGCCGCCGCGCAGGCGGCCTGCATAGTCTTCATTCTATGCGATGCGCGAAATTCCCCGGCGGCACGCTCCGGCGGCGACCATCTCCGCCCGCATCCATACTCTCCTAGCCCCTCATCAACCCCGCCACGTAGTTGTAATCCACCTTCGCTGCCTCCAGCATGGTCTTCCCCTTGAACGGCGGATCGTGATCCACAATGAAGTACTCCACCCCTGCCTTACGCGCAGCCTCGTACGCCGCCTTGAGCGGAGCCACTCCGGCTCCCAGGTCCACAATATGAGCCCCCGCCGCTTCGCTCAATTCGTTGATTGGCGGTGTCACCGTGCTGAAATCCTTGAAGTGCATTAGCCGCACCCGATTCGCATTGGCCGCAATCAGGGCCGCGGCATCCGCTCCGCCCGCCGCCATCCAACCGGCATCCACTTCCAGCTTGACCAGCTTGGGGTCGGTCTCCTTCAGCAGAATCTCGTACCCCGTCTCGCCCCCCTCCACCTTCCGGAACTCCACATTATGGTTGTGGTACGCAAACTCCAGGCCGCGCTTCTGCGCGCTCTCCCCAATCTCGTTGGCCTTCGCAGCCATCTTCTTGAAGTCGTCCCCAGTCAGGTGGTTCAACATCTGCATCGCGGCCATAATGTCGCCGTTCTTGGGGGCCTCCGGGGGCAGCACCGAACACACTGCGTACCGCACCCCCAGCGCGCTCGCATCGTCCAGCATCTTCTCGGTCGGCATAAACCCAAATGCAAAATGCCCCGACGGACACCCCAGCCCGGCGTCGCTCAGCATCTTTTTGAATTCCGGAATGTTCGTGATGGCCATTCCGAATGCCTCCACGTATCCGTACCCGATCCCCTTCAGCTTCCCCAGCGTCCCCGCCGGATCCTTCTTGAAATCCGCCGCGAACATGTACATCTGCACGCCGACCTGCGACTTCGCGTCAGCACTCCAAAGATGGGTCAAGCCGGTAACCTGCGCACCGGCAACAACTGTGGCGGAACGAACCAGAAAACCGCGGCGAGTCAGGGAAGTCCTCATCAAAGCTCCTTTTGTGCACCGCGAGTATACAAGGGGGGCACCGCAATGAGCGACGCCGCCGTTCGCCCCCGATCCCTGACACACGTCGGGCCGCCGATCCTCTCAGGAACGGCGGCCCGACTTCACTTCTTTACTCTTTCACTTCTTCCCTGACATTTACTGCATCTTCGCCACGCGCTTCTCCCGCGTCTCGCTCTGGGCCGCCACGCTGCCCTCAGCAATCTCCAGCGGCAGCTCCTGCTGCTGCGGCTTGGCCGCGTCGTAGGCCCGGACAATTCGCTGTACCAGCGCGTGCCGCACCACATCCCCGTCCTCAAAGTGGCAGAACTTGATCCCTTCCACCCCTTCCAGCACGTTGATTGCATCCACCAGCCCTGATCTTCTCGGATTCGGCAAATCGATCTGCGTGATGTCTCCGGTGATCACGGCTTTCGAATTGTTGCCCAACCGCGTCAGGAACATCTTCATCTGCTCGACGGTCGTGTTCTGCGCCTCGTCCATGATGATGAAGGCATCATTCAGGGTGCGCCCACGCATAAAGGCCAGGGGCGCCACTTCAATGATGTTCTTCTCCAGCATCTTGTCCACCTTCTCTGGCTCAAGCAGATCGTAGAGCGCGTCATACAGCGGACGAAGATACGGATCCACCTTCTCCTGCAGAGATCCAGGCAGGAAACCTAGCTTTTCGCCCGCCTCCACCGCCGGTCGCACCAGCACCATCCGGCTCACCTTCTTTGCGTTCATGGCAGCCACAGCCATCGCCACGGCCAAGTAGGTCTTCCCGGTACCCGCGGGTCCTACGCCGAAGACCATGTCATTCTCCTCGATGGCCTCGACGTACTTGCGCTGGTTTACTGAACGCGGCTGCACGCTCCGCTTGATGCCCGCCGACCGCTGCTTGCCCGCATCCACCAGCGAACGCAGCGTGGTCTTCTCGTCGGCCACCACCAGCCGCAGCATGCCGTTCAATTCCCCGTTGTGCAGATTGATTCCCTGGCGGCGCAGCGCCTCAAAGTCCTGAAACACGCCCTTGACCTTCGTCACGCCTGCTTCCGGTCCTTCCACGTGCACGGCGTCCGATCGCAGATCGATCCGTACGCCCAGGGAGTCTTCCATCAGCCTTAAATTTTCATCGCGGGTCCCGAAAAGGGGCTCAAGGTTTGGCGTGATCTCCAGAGCGAGTCTCAAGATGTTTTATGGCCTCCAGTGTGCCGGTTGATGTTCACGGATCCAGCATCCGCCCGCCTCCTGCCGAAGTTTACCGGCAGAAATTGCGTCTCCTGCAACTCTTCCATTGGATGCGAAAGGGCTTCGGACGGAAGCAAGCTCCCCGTCGAAGAACCCTAAGTCTCGGTGTATGTTTGAGGTCTGAGTGCCGCAGGGCGAGATCAGGCCCGTGCCCTGGGCTGTCGGAAGAAACCGCGGGTTGGTGTTGGCGACCAAATCGGGTATCTGGGCTGAGAGTAGCTCCGCCGGCCTGCCTCGTCAATGCGCCTGGTCAAAAATTCATGCAAATAGTCACCTCTCCGGCACCACCCGGATTCTGCCGCTCGCGCCCACCCCATCCTCCCGGCAGTTGTATCATCCAAACCAAGTCAGGTAATGCATATGCGCAAGCTCCTCCTGCCCCTTCTCGTAGTACTTTTCACTCCCTCTTTCCTGCCAGCCGCCGTTCAACTCCAGCCCTGCAAAAACAACATCACCCCCGCACAGCAGATCGAGATCGGCAACAAGGCCGCCCAGCAGGTCTACCAGCAGATGCCCGTCGAGCCCGACTCCAGCCGCGTTACCCAGTACGTCGCCGGCCTGGGTCAAAAGCTAGCCCCCCTCTACCCCGGCTATCGCTGGCCCTACAACTTTCACGTGGTCAATGTGGCTGATATCAACGCCTTCGCGCTTCCCGGCGGCTCCATCTTCGTCAACCTCGGCACCATCCAGGCCGCCTCCAACGAGGCCCAGCTCACTGCCGTCCTCGCCCACGAGATGTCCCACGTGGTCCTGCAGCACTCCATCTGCAATCTCGAGAAGGAGCAGCGCGTCGGCATCCTCGCCGGACTCGGCCAACTCGCCACCGGCGCCCTCCTCGGCAACTCCACGCTCGGCGCTCTCGCTCAGCGCGGCATCGGTCTCGGCGCGGGCCTCAGCTTCCTCCGCATGGGTCGCGACGCCGAACAGCAGGCCGACATGGAAGGCGTCAGCGTCCTGTACGACGCGGGTTACGACCCCCGCGCCATGCCCCAGTTCTTTGAGACCATCCAGGCCAAATACGGGAACGGCGGCGCCCAGCTCCTCAGCGACCATCCCAACCCCGGCAACCGCACCGAATACGTCGATCGTGAGATCGCCACGTTCCAACCGAAGCCCCGCTACGTCACCAACACACCCCAGTTCACGCAGATCCACACCCTTGTCGCGGGCATGCACGCCTACACCTCGAAGGAGGTGGACTCCGGCGTATGGCGCTCCAAGTACCCCAACCAGAGCGGGCTCAATTCTTACGACCCCTCCGCACCCGCAGGCCAGGTGGACCTGCGCGCCCCCCAGAGCTGGACCAGCTACAAAGGTGACGGCTTCACCCTTGACGTCCCCGCCAACTGGCAATCCCTCGGCAACACCGCCTCCGGCATGATCGCCCCACCGGGCGGAATCGGCCCCACGCCCGATGGCAAGGGCGCCAACCTGATCTACGGCATCCTCACTGGCACCTATCAGTCCGACGCCTCCGCCTCGGCCACCACAGCCCTCTCCGGCCTCCTCGCCCAGTTCACCCACGACAACCCCGGCCTCCAGTCCGGCCCGGTCAACCGCCTCACCCTCAACGGCGTCCAGGCCGCCGACGCCCACTGCCTCGACCGCAACGCCAATAACAGCCGCGGCGAGCACGACTGGATTGCCGGAATCCCCGTCTCCGGCGGTATGCGCTACTTCGTCTTCGTCAGTCCCGAACCCGATTTCAACACCATGCGCCCCGTCTTCGAGCGCATCCTCAACTCCGTTAAGGTCCGCTGACCTCGCCCAGCTCCCCGAAATACACCAGGGTCAGCGCCACCCCGCGCTGACCCCTTCACTCCTTCACCATTTCACCTCTTCACCGTCTCACTCACCCGCTCAATCTCCCTGTCCCTGCCCACTGCCCACTGTTCACTGTCCACTGTTCACTGTTCACTGTTGAACTACAATGCTGCCGAGCTTCCACCATGCCCTCAGCCGGCCGTGTACTCCGCCTCACTCTGCTCGCGCTTGCGGCCGCGTCGCTGCTCTCGGCACAGGACCAACCTCTCATCACCTCCGGCCAGCTTGACCAAAACGGCGAGGCAATTCCCTACGAGGTCCGCCATCTCCCCGTCAGCTCCTTCCCCAAGCTGCCTCTCGATGTCGCCGGCCAGCTCACGGACCGTGGCTGCCTCATCCCCCAGACCTATCAGGCACGCCGCCCGGAGAACGTCGTTCACGCCAGCCTCCAGGCACCCGGATCCTCCGACTGGGCCGTGCTCTGCTCCACCCAGGGCACCGTTCAGTTGCTCGTCTTCTTCGGCAACTCCCCCCAAAAGCCCTCTACCGTCGCCACGACTCTCGAAACCGCCCGCCTGCAACCCCACTTCGGCAGCCGGCTCCTCGGCTTCAACTGGGGGATCGATCCGGCAACCCCTGAAACCATCCACCAGGCGCAAATCGGCCTACATCCCCGGCCCCCGCGCCTCGATCACGACGCCCTCGCCGACTCCGCCATCGACCGCAAGACCATCTACCGCTACTATCGCGGCGGCTCCTGGACCATCGTCGACATGCCCACCGACTAACCTCCCGACCATAGCCCTTCACTTTTCGCTTTCACCCTGCACGGCCGCGCCTCTCGTCGGCCCACTCTCGGCCCCTACTCATCTCCAATGGCCACCAAAACCGGAGAAAAATCCGGAAATCCAACCGGTTCTGCGCGCCTTCCTTTCATCTGGAAGGAGAGGGCGTCCGCGTCTCTATTCGCGCTGATCGTAAGATCCAATTCGATTCCGCTGACTGTTCCGCGGAACGTCCATCCACGAGCATCCGGCTTCATGGAGTTCTTCGGTAGAACCAGCGCGACATCACCCAGCCATATCTTCAGACCCTTTGATTGCAGCTCCCCCACACTGAATCCGGGTCCCAGAGCCCCACTCACTTCAAACTCATGAGCTCCAGTCCTCTTGAGGGTGCCTGGAAAATATACGTCCGGAGTCTCCAATGCCGTTGGGCCATTCAATGTCCCCGAAAACTCGCCCCGCTTCCAAGTTGTGGGCTGGCACGGCATCGATGTGACATAGAGATCGCCGGAACTCGTTGGGAGAGGCATAGGTGGAGATCCGCACAAGTTCCAGCCGGCGAACGGAAAACGAGGGTTCACCAGCACCCAGGCGAAGTTCGTATTGGTCGGACCCGATCCAACCTCAAAATTGCTTTTAAGGTCATAGCAGCTTGGTCCGAGCAACGCCCCCGGATAAGCAACCACCCCCGGGAAGTTGGGTGCATGCTGATCCGCTACTGCAAATGAACCGAAGCCCACTCCCCCGTTCGTACAATCCGCGCTGATAAAGATTCCTGCAGCCGGTAAGAACGTTCCTTGAGCGAGAACCGGCCCGCCCGCCGAAGCCGAAACCTGAACGGACGCGACTCCCTTCAGAATTTCGAAACCATGCGAGCCAGGAACTGAGTAGGCCACCACATCCTTCGTGTCTCCTTGGAACGTGAAAGAGAGAACAGCATCGGAGAATGGAACGGGGCCGAGCTTCCCGTAGGTCCGCGTAAGTGACTCCCGATAGGTAATCGGTGTTCCCCACAGCGGCATCGCCGCCGCAACCGTGAGAAATAGCCCAGTCAGCCTCCATGTCGATGAGCGTGTCCTAGAAACACCACAATCATCCCGCCACCTCGGAACGTTCATTTTGAGGACTCCTTCGGTTTGATTTGCAGGCCCTTGATGGTCGCGCGCACTATAGCACGAAACGAGGGGAAGCCTGATAAGGAACCCGCTGCTCCTCGCCCCTCGCCCTTTGGCCCTGGTCCTCGGCCCTTGGCCCTTGGCCCTTGGCCCTTGTATTTGACCTTCCCCCCCGACAGGGACTACCAATAAACCCGAAGGCGTCTCTGACCACTGTCCCCTGTCCCCTGGAGCTTTCATGGAAGCCGTTCTCGTAGCCTCCGTCCGCACCCCCGTCGGCCGCGCTCCCCGCGGCACGCTCGCCACCACGCGCCCTGACGATCTCGCCGCCATCGCATTGAGCGGAGCCCTGAAGCGCGTCCCGCAATTGGACCCTGCGGAGATCGACGACGTCATCCTCGGCTGCGCCCAGCCCGAGGGTGAAGCCGGCTTCAACATGGCCCGCTTCGCCGCTCTCCGCGCCGGCCTGCCCGTCGAGGTCCCCGGCGTCACCGTGAACCGCCTCTGCTCCTCCGGCCTCGAGGCCATCGCCCAGGCCGACATGCGCATCCGCAGCGGCGGCCAGAACGCCATCATTGCCGGCGGCGCGGAGTCGATGAGCCTGATTCCCATGGGCGGCAACAAGCCCAGCCCCAACCCCTGGCTAGCCGAGAACTACCCCGCTTCCCTGCTCACCATGGGCCTCACCGCCGAACGCGTCGCCCGCCACTACGGCATCTCCCGCGAAGACCAGGATGCCTTCGCCCTTCAGAGCCACAGCCGCGCCGTCGCCGCCCAGGCCGCGGGCCGCTTCTCCTCCGAGCTCATTCCCGTTCCCGTGACTACCGCCACGCCTACTGCTAAGGCCAGCAAGCCGCAGGTCTCCGAGACGACCTTCGCCATGGACGAAGGCCCCCGCGCCGACACCTCCGCCGAGGCGCTCGCCAAGCTCAAGCCCGTCTTTCACGCGCAGGGCACCGTCACCGCCGGCAACTCGTCCCAGACCTCCGACGGAGCCGCCGCCACCATTCTGATCTCCGCCGAGCGCGCCCGCTCCCTCGGCATCCAGCCGCTGGCCCGCCTGGTTGCGTACGCCGCCACCGGGTGCCTTCCCGAAGAGATGGGCATCGGCCCCATCCACGCCATACCCAAGGCCCTCAAGCTGGCCGGGCTGACACTCGAACAGATCGGCCTGGTCGAGCTCAACGAAGCCTTCGCCGCCCAGTCCCTGGCCGTCATCCGGACTTTGGGCCTCGACCCGGAGAAGGTCAACGTAAACGGCGGCGCTATAGCTCTGGGCCACCCGCTGGGCTGCACCGGCGCCAAACTCACGGCCACGCTTCTGGCCGAGATGCAGCGCCGCAACGCGCGCTATGGCATGGTAACGATGTGCGTGGGGGGCGGCATGGGTGCGGCCGGCATCTTCGAAAGGCTCTCCTGATCGACCACCGTTTCCGTCTCCGCAAAAGGGGACGGGACGATGAATTTGATACCGATCCCCGGCATGACCTTGTTGTTTCCCCACGCGTGCCAGTAGCAGACGGTGCCCGAGATCGCCACCTGGTCCCCCAGAAAGCGCAGCCACACCACGCTCCCGATCTTCCACTCCCGGATGCTGTAGACGAAACACCCGCCGCGAGAGACGTTGATCGTGATTGCCTCCTCGGCGTCCTCGAACTCGGAGCCGCGGGCAAGGTAGACCGCCAGGTTACGATTCACGCGGCTCTCGCGCCGCACGCCACGTGGGGTGAACTGCCCGCATTGCCGCGCGAAGGCCTCGAGCGACTTCTCCTGCCCAAGGACCCGCACCTCCTCGCCCACCACGCGGAACCGCGCAAAGGGGTAGAAGCGCATCAGCTCGTTGGCAGCCTCCTTCTCCTGCTGGGAGGCCTTGATGGCGGTGGCCAATTCCAGCAGGATGCCGCCCACCGGGGTGTCCTTGAGGGTGGCGGGCAGCTCTCCCAGGCCGCTGAGGGCGCGCACCTGCAGGCCGAGGGACGCCAGAGCGGCTTCCATGGCCGTGCGCACCCCGGGATGATTGGCGATGACAACGCAAGTGACTGGGCCCATCCTTCTTTTTTGCCGCAGGAACGAAAAAGCTTCTTTGCGCGCTCGCACACAAAGAAAAAACGAGCATGTCTTTTATTTCGTTGTGATTGGGCGCAAAATAGCTCTTTTCCGTCTGAACGTGACTTGGAACACTTCGAGCCGGCGGTATTCCTGAAGAAGTAGGCCCGGACCTGGAGGGCTTTCAGGTCAGTTCAGTTCCAGTTCCCAGGTCTGGCCGGTAAGGTCATTGCCGAAGCTGTGGTGCGGCTCTTCCTTCACGAGGCGAAAGCCCGCGGCCTGATAGAGGCGGTGCGCAGAGCTGAGAATGCTCTGGGTCCAGAGGGTGATCTTCTTGTACCCGCAGGAGCGGGCGAACTGGACACATTCGTTGACGAGCTTCTGGCCGATACCCAGACCGCGGGCGACGGGATCGACGTAGAGCAGGCGGAGTTTGGCGACGCCGGGCTGGTCAGGGTGTTTGACCAGAAAGATGTGGCCGAGATGGACGCCATCCCGCTCGGCGATCCAGCAGCGCTCGCAGGACGGATCGTAGCGGTCCAGGAAGTCCGCGGTAATGCGAGCCACGAGGCCTTCAAAGTCGCCGTTCCAGCCGAACTGCTCGACGTAGCCGGCGCCCTCCATTTGCACGATTGCCCCCATGTCGCCCGGGCGATGGGTGCGGAGCGCAACCGGAGAGGTGGAGACCGGGACTGGGGAACCAAGAGCCGGAGCATCGCGAATGGTCTTCTCGATGGTGTTAAGGGCCTTCTCGAACTGGGCGCGCTCCTCGGGAGCGAGATTCGCCAGGAGAGCATGTGCTTGCTCGTCGGCGCGGGTGTTCAGGGTGGCGAGGGCTTCCCTGCCCTGAGCGGTGAGGGTTAAGTTGGCGGCGCGCTTGTCCTGGGTGGAGGTGGAGCGGGCGACGAGCCCAGAGCGCTCCAGTTTACGGAGAATCCTGCTGAGGTACCCGGGATCGAGGCCGAGGGCTTCCGCGATCTCCTTTGCCTGCATCGGGTTTCGGGCCGCAAGCTCGTACATAACACGGCCTTCGGCGAGGGAGTAGTCCGTGCGCAGGTAGTGGTCGTTGAGGGTGCCGAGGAAGCGGGTGTAGGCCCGGTTAAAACGGCGGAACGCAGCGGTGGAGGGAGCGAGAGCCGAGGAAGACGCCATGAAGGCAGGATGCGGCTAATTAGTTGACTTTGTCAACTAATTAGCCGGCTCACGACGCGTCTAAGCCGCTGAGAACAGCGAGCAGGGAACCGGTGAAGAAGTGAAAAAAGCAATGAAGTGAAACAAAATGGCCGGGAGGGTATCCCGGCCATTTGATTGATTTCAGGAGAGATGTACCCAGACAGCCCGGTTACGCCTTGGCGGTGGCCAGGGCCTTGAGGCGGGCGTTGAGGCGGCTCTTGTAGCGGGAGACGGTGTTCTTGTGGAAGACGCCCTTCTGCACGCTCTTGTCGAGAGTGGAAACGGTGGCCTTGAACTGCTCGTTGGCGGCCTTTACGTCGCCCTTGACCAGCGCTTCGCGGAGAGCGCGGAGGCTGCTGCGCACGCGGCTGCGATTGGCGCGGTTGACGGCGGTGCGGGTGACGGTCTGACGGGCGCGCTTGAGCGACGAAACGTGATTAGCCATTCGGTAGTTCCTTGATTCCTGAAGAGATGATGCGGTGCAGAATGCAGGCGAACCGCATCCCTCGCAATTTCCTAGTCTACGGGAAGATGGGCGGCGAGGCAAGGGAGGTTTAACGGGGGACGGCGGAGGCTTGGCAGACATTCCGCGGATTGCACATGGGCATTGCGGAAAAGGAAGTTATGACTTTGCTTGCACTTGGGCATCGACTGGGGAGAGCCGGGGCTTTTATCCCTGGGAAAGTAGTTTCCTGTACGGGCCCCCTTTCAAAACCAAATACAAGCCTGTTTGCGGTCAGAGCGCACACGCGTGCGCCTGCGCGCATGGGCAATTTCCCAAGGAGAAAAGATTGATGTCGATGAATCCAGGTGTTCCCCGGTGGTCCTGTGAAGGTTTTCCTCGCCTGCGGCGGCTCTTGAGCCAGCCAAAGTGGATTGTGGGTACGGCCGTGGCGCTGCTGGTGGCAGCGAGTGCGGCAAAGGCAAGCGCGGCGCCAGTGGTATACCGCTTTCTGGCAGCTGGACAGAACGGAGCGCCGGGTATCCCCGAGGTGCAGGGGCCGGTGGTG
Organism: Acidobacteria bacterium AB60; assembly: GCA_008682415.1. Lineage (GTDB taxonomy): Bacteria > Acidobacteriota > Terriglobia > Terriglobales > Acidobacteriaceae > Telmatobacter. The sequence goes on from VANK01000008.1 coordinate 68,286, forward strand.
ACGGTGGGCGGCACGACCTACGGAAGCGTCGGGCACGAGATCATTACGTCTTTATCCTTCACCGGCGACACGGCCGATGTGCAGCCGTGGTCGTTTGCGGGAACGAACGGATATGAGATCCGCAAGGGGCAGGCCGCGTTCACGCTGTTCGACGCGTCCACGGCGGCGGTGCTGGCCAGCGGCGTGTTCGATCCATCGGCGGGCATGTATGTGAGCATCGACGACGGAAACGGCGGGGTGGGCCTGGGATCGATGGCGGCATGGGGACCGGACAATCCGGGCTTCCCGGGACAGGTGGTGTATCCGCTGGGGAAGGTGCTGGCGACGCCGCTCAGCTACGACCTGAAGAGCGTGTACTCGACGGCAGGGCAGTTGACGCCGGCGCTTTCATGCCCGAACTTCCCGGGTCCGTGCGCCGCGCCGGTGCAGCTTCCGCTAACGGATGGGCATTACTTCGCGATCTCGCTGCCCAACGGAAACATCAGCAACACGTTCATCGCGGACGTGCAGCAGACGACGCCATTCGCCGGGTTCAGCGCGTTGACCACGCTGGGCGCGAATGAGTCGTTCACGGTGAAGGGCAGGTTCACGCTGAACAAGATGAGCAACGGGATCAATCCATCGCTGGAACCGGTCACGCTGACGGTGAACGGGTACACGGTGTATCTGCCGGGCGGTTCGTTTACACAGAACACCACGGGAGCGCCCTACATGTACCAGGGGATTGCGGACGGGAATCCGCTGAGCGTGACCATTACGCCCCTCGGGAACCTGAGCTTCTCGATCGTGGCTCAGGGAAGCGGGGAGGGGGTAGGCAGCAAACCGGCTTCGGTGGGACTGACGGTTGGAGGTAACACGGGAACGGCAACAGCCAGCCGCGACTAGGGCACGCTGTAGTGGAACAAAAAGGCCGCCGTGCGGAAGCGCGGCGGCCTTGTTTTGGGGGTGTTACTGTCCGAAGCGTTCGATGGAAATGTGGCTGAAGTTGACCGTGGTGAAGCTCTTGACGTCGTGGGGGCAGACGCCCACGCCAACGAAGACCGGGCCGGTGAGGGCGAGGGTGTGGCGGGCGAAGGGAATCATCTTGCCGTCTTCCGACTGGGCGGAGGCGGTGAAGACGTCGCCGTGGCGCTCGATGCTGATGCGGCGAGAGTGGGCGAGGGGGGCGACTGTGTCGGCCGTGACATCGCCAGCCTTATCGCGCCATTGAAGCGTGATGTGGCCATCAGCGTGGATGGCGACGTCCACATAGGCCGAGTCGGGCTCGAGGCTCTGACGGAAGATAAGCACGGCCTTGGCCAGGGGAGACGGGACCTTCGCGGGAAACTCGATATCCGCCGCCAGGGACGCGTCGCCCTTGATCTTCACCCAGGCGAGATGGAAGGCGTCTGCGGTACCCCAGATGTCGGCGCCGCCGCCGGTGACGCGGAGGACGCCGGAGTAGGGTTCGAAGACGGCATTTCCGGCATACCCAATGCCGATATCGGAGGAGCCGGAGAAGAGGCCGTAGTGGCCTGGCTGGGTGGGCTGGGTTACAGCAACGATGGCACTGCCAAGCAGCAGCGCACAGAGCACGGAGGTAATCAGCCGAAAACGGGTCATAGCGGTGCGATCAATATAAACGACCGGGAAAGAAGGGGCGATTGATCGGAAGCAAGTGCACCGCGCGGTTGACCCAGAAGCAGGGTCACGTTACGACAAGTCCCTTTTTGAGAAGCGATTCCCTGTTCCCGCGCGTCCATAGCATCGAGCCGGGATCGCTGCGCGTGCTTGCTTCGCAGCAAGTGCGTGGCGGTGTGATCGCGATAGGCTATAGCGGAGTTCTACCGAGGGGATCGAGGAGCGGCGATGAAGCTGAGCAGGTACGCATGGTTGGGCGTTGCGGCGATGGGGTTGCTGACCGGGTGCGACAAGTTCTGGGACAAACCGGCGGGCAGCGGCGGAAACGGCGGCGGCGGAGGCAACAATGCGGCGAGCGGCGTCTTCTACGTGCTCAACACCGCTAAGAACCAGGTTGCGGCCATGCAGTTTGCGGCCAACTCCTCCGGTCCTACGGCGCTGACGGGAAGTCCCTACACCCTCGGCGCGGTGCCCACCACCATGGCGATCGCACCAAGCGGGAATTTCCTGTATGTGAGCACGGTGGCAGGCATTTACGCCTACGGCGTGGGCGCAAATGGGGCGCTGACAGTGGCCAATGGCGGAGCTGTAATCTCGCAGGATGCGCCGTTTGCCATGCAGGTGGACCCGACGGGCACATGGCTGGTTGAAGTGATCTCAGGGCTTGGCACGGTGAACGCCATTCCGATCTCGGCGAGCAGCGGGGTCTTCGATATTTCGCGCACCGAGCAGTCGGCGGCTCTGCCGGCCGCTACGGTGACGCAGCTTGCCATGTCGCCGATCAACTCCGCCAATCCCTATGTCTTTGTTGCGATGGGATCGGGTGGTACGGCCGTTGTCCCATTCAACTCGAACCCGGGTGCGGGAAGCAGCCCTTTCGGGACGTCGACGACGATCAAGGTGAAGAGCACGGCGGGGGCAGCGAACGCAGTGGCCGTGGATCCCTCGAACCGCCTGTTGTATGTGGGTGAGACGGTGGCATTGCCGAGTGCGACCCAGACCGGCGGCCTTCGCGTGTTTACCATCGACAGCAAGTCCACGATCACGGAGATCTCAGGCTCGCCGTTTGCGACCGCGGGCACGGGACCTTCGGCGATCCTGGCCGGCGACACCCTGGTGTATGTGGCCAATAAGGCTGTGAGCGGCAGCAATACCGGGAATATCACCGGCTTTACGCTCTCCGCGACAGGAACGGCGCCGGTTACTTACACGTTCACGACGGTCAGCACGATAGTTGCGGGCAGCGGCACCGCCTCCCTGGCGCAAGACAGCACCGGAACCTATGTGCTGGCGGTGAACGCGGGCGGAAGCCCGGACCTGAGCACGTTCACCTTCGATACCACCACCAACGGCAAGCTGGACGCTGGCACAACGTCCTCGACGGGTACGGATCCAGTGCAGGCGGTGCAGGTAATCGCGCATCCCTAGCGACGGAGGCTAGCGGCTTTCGAAGGAGATGGGCCCATCGCCGCGATCGATGGAGTGCTGCTGAAAAAGCGCGTCATCCCGGCGAGGGAAATCGGTGCGAAAGTGCGCGCCACGGCTTTCTGCGCGCGCCAGCGCCGATCGAAGAATGGCGCGGGCAACGACCGAGAGAGACATGGCTTCCAGGCGGCGGCGTGAGGGGCCGTGGTGCGCCCCCATCTCCTGCAGCAATGTCTCGATCTCCTGCTGCATTCCCAATCCCTCTTTAAGACCGGTCTCGTCACGCAGCACGCCGGCGAAGTGCCCCATGGAGTGTTGCAGCCGAGTGATGAGCGGCTCAACGGCGGCATCGGAGACCGCATCCAGGGCAGGCGCGGCGACCTCCAGCGATTCGCTCGGGAGATCATCGGCAAGCATGGATTGTGCGGCCCGCGCCCCGAAGACCAATCCCTCCAGGAGTGAGTTGGAGGCGAGGCGGTTAGCGCCATGCAGCCCGGTGCAGGCGGCTTCACCGGCAGCATAGAGGCCGGCGACGGAGGTGCGGCCGTCGAGGTCGGTGCGGATGCCGCCCATGAGATAGTGTGCCGCGGGGCGGATGGGAATCAGATCCCGGTGCAGGTCGAGGCCGTGCTGGGCCAGAAAGGCAGAGATCCCCGGGAAGCGCTCATGCAGATCGACCCCACTGACGTGGCGCATGTCAAGGTAAACGGGGCGGGATTCGCCCGGAACCTCACCTTGGCTTTCTCGTGCGACGGCTCGAGCCACCACATCGCGTGGGGCCAGCTCGAGGGCATTGTGGTAACGCTCCATGAACCGCTCTCCCCGATCGTTGCACAGGAGGGCGCCCTCACCGCGCAGAGCCTCCGACAGCAGGAAGCGGGGCACTCCAGGAAGGAAGAGCGCGGTGGGATGGAACTGGTAAAACTCCATGTCGGCGAGTTCTGCGCCAGCGCGGGAGGCGAGGGCGATGCCATCGCCGGTGGCCACGGCGGGATTCGTCGTGTCCATGTAGACCTGACCGGCGCCGCCGGAGGCGATGAGGACGGAGCGCGCACTCACCACGCGCTGGCGATGATGAGAATCGAGGAGTGTAGCCCCGAGGACCGTTCCGCCATTTTCGATGAGTGACGTGACTGTGGTCCACTCCGCGAAGCAGATGGAGGTTTGGCTGCGAGCCATCGCCGCGAGAGAGCGGCTGATCTCGGCGCCCGTGGCATCGCCATTGGCGTGCAGGATCCGGGGGCGGGAGTGGGCCGCTTCACGCGTGCGCATCAGATGACCGTTCTGGCGATCGAAGTGCGCTCCCGCTTCAATCAGCTCGGCGACACGCAACGGTCCTTCGCGGACGAGCAACTCGGCAGCAGCGCGATGCACCAGGCCATCTCCGGCGGCGACGGTGTCTTCGAGATGAAGCGCAACGTCTTCCTGCCCCTCCATGGCAACGGCAATGCCCCCCTGGGCATAGTGTGTGTTCGATTCGCGAACCGCTTCCTTGGTGACGACCAGAACATCCCCGTGAGGAGCGAGCGCGAGAGCTGCGCGCAGACCCGCCACCCCTGCTCCAACGATGAGAAAGTCGCACCGGTTTTGCACTGCCATAATTTCAAGCTATCACCGGGAGCAGGGAGGAATTGGAGAAGGGTACGGCAGAGGGTTGTCTCGACGCGCCTCTAATTTGTTTGCGCCAGGTTGAACCTGCGTGACCAAAAACAGACAACTCAAACGAAAGTTGAAGCACTCAGATAGAAGTGTGCGAAGTTAGTAAGCACATTTCGTCGAGTTCTGTCCAATAGGGTACATAAACTTATCAGAATGAATGAAATAATCTGCCTTTCGCAAACCTTGTACTAGTTTCCCAATTCGCAAAGATGGCATCGAAGTAAGTGGAGTTTCGGGGGCCTACCTTTGCTTATTGAGAATTGGAAGAAAGTATCAATGGTCGGTCAAACTTCACACGCAAATCTGCTGCTTGCAGCACTCACACCCCAATACCGCGCTTCACTTTTATCGCGCATGCGCACGGTGACGCTGGGACCACGAGAGATTCTGTACGAGCCGGATGAGACGCCGAAGTTCGCGCATTTCCTCACTTCCGGCGTGGTGTCGATCGTTGTATCCATGGCCAACGGCGCGAGCACCGAAGTCGGCATTTGGGGACGTGAGGGGCTGGTGGAGAGTTTCCACATTTTGGGAAACGCACGCATTCCGAATCGTTGCATCGTGCAGATGGAGAGCACGGCGCTGCGCATGCCGTTCAAGGAACTCCAGAAGGAGTTTCAGGAGAGCAAAGAACTGCGCGACTGCATCCTCCAGGGCGTCCAAAGCCAAAGCGCAATCCTCGGGCAGCTTGCGGGATGCAACCGTTTGCACGAGGCCGAGGCCCGGCTGGCGCGCTGGCTGCTGATGGTCCGGGACCGCAACGAGGCTGACACCTTCCTGATCACACAGGAGTTTCTGGCAATCATGCTGGGTTCGCGACGAACTACGGTTACGGCTGCGGCCGGAGAGCTGCAACGCAAAGGGCTGATCCGCTACAGCCGCGGGCGCATCCATATCTCGGATCCAGTGGGTCTGGAGAATGTAGCCTGCGAGTGTTACGGAACCGTTCGCGAACTCTATGCGAGCTTCTACTGTGGTGCGCCCGCGCTGGAGGCCAACGAGAATGTGAAGTCAAATCTGGCGTAGCCGCGTCGGCGCTTCCCTGCTCCGGGATATGATTTTGACGAACGTCCCGCGGCAGAGAAGAAGCGCCAGCTCTAGCAGAAGGCGTTGTTGTCTGCCCGCCAAAAGCAGCCACAATGATTCTGCACACGCCGAGAAAACCTCCGGGATCGTGGCGCACGCGCCGCGATCACATCCAACATGGCTGGCTGACTCCCTTCATCGCCTTGGAATGGACTTGGGAGTGGGCGGCGTTCGTGTTGAGCAACTGGGCCTTCCTGGAAGTGCTGGAATATCTGAGCAGCTTCTCCGTTCTCATTGCGGTGATCTTTTATTTCTCCGAGTCGGGAGACCGGGTGAAGGCGCGACATTACCAGGCGTGGCAGGTTATCAACACGGCCCAGGGCAAAGGCGGCAGCGGAGGACGCATCGAGGCGCTGCAGGAACTGAACGAGGACAAGGTGCCGCTGGTTGGCGTGGACGTGTCTTCAGCTTACCTGCAGGGATTGCGCCTGGAACACGCGAGCCTGGTGCGCGCAAACTTCAATGCGGCCGATCTGCGCCGAAGCGACCTGGCGGAATGCGATTTGACGCTGGCCAATCTGAGCAGCGCCAACTTCCGGTCTGCGGCGCTGCGTCACGTGTTGTTGGCGAATGCGGACCTGCACGACGCGGATCTGAACGATGCCGACCTCGAGGGCGCAGACCTGTCTGGAGCCATGCTGAACGGCGCCGACCTGCGTCACGCGAACCTTGCGAATATCCGGTGGCAACAGATCCGCGGAATTCGCGACGCCAATATTGCGGGCGTGACAGGCGCGCCCGCGGGGTTTCTGGACTGGGCGCGCGCCAATGGCGCAATCGAGCTGCCCGGCGGAGATCAGTAAAGCAGTCGGGTGCAGGATTAGACCGCGGCCGGCACGCGGACAGTGCTTTACGATAAGTACAGCGTGCAAACGATACGAGTTGATACACCATCCGCCCGCTATGACGTGTTTGCGGGAACCGGCCTCCTGGCGAATCTTGCGCCCCGCATTGAGCGGATCGCGGGGAGATTGCCACGAAGAATCTTCGTGATCACGTCGCCGGAGATCTGGGGCGTGTGGGGCGAGACACTGCTGTCGTCGTTCGCGGAGCCTCCCGTTACCTTGTTTCTGCCGCCGGGAGAGAAGCACAAGACCATGGCCAGCGTGGAGAAGCTGCTGCGGCAGATGGTTGCCGCGGGCGGCGACCGCGGTTCCTTGCTGATCGCGTTTGGGGGCGGGATCGTCGGCGACGTAGGAGGGTTCACCGCCGCGACGTTCATGCGTGGCATTCCCTACGTCCAGGCCCCCACCACGTTCCTGGCGCAGGTCGACTCCTCCGTGGGCGGCAAGACAGGCGTGAATCTGCCCGAAGGCAAGAACCTGGTGGGCAGCTTTCATCATCCCATCGCGGTGTTCGCGGATATCGGGGTGCTGGGGACGCTGCCGGAGCGCGAACTGCGGGCCGGTCTGATGGAGAGCATCAAGGCGGGAATCATCCGCGACCGCAGTCTGGTTCGATTCATGGAAGAGCATGTGGAGGATATCCTCCGGCGGGATGGACGAGCACTCGAGAAAGTGATCGCCGCATCGATCAAAATGAAGGCAGACGTGGTGAACCGGGATGAGCGCGAATCAGGGCTGCGAATGATCTTGAACTTCGGTCACACTCTGGGACACGCAATCGAGCAGGTAACCCGCTACAAGGCACTCCTGCATGGGGAGGCGGTGGGCTGGGGTATGGTAGCGGCGCTGCACGTGGCGAGCAGGCGAAGGACTATCTCTGGCAGCCAGGCGGAGCGGCTGGAAAACCTGATCTATGCCTATGGGCCGCTACCTCCGCTGAAGCTGCGCCCAGCCAAGCTGGTGGCGGCGACCGGTGCGGACAAGAAGAACGTGGGCGGCGTGCGGCGCTTCGTGCTGCCGGTGGGGATTGGCGATGCCGGAGTGGTGGAGGATGTGACGGCGGCGGAGCTTGAGGCGGCGGCGAGCTACATGCTGGCGCAGGCCGCGGAGAATCCCAGGTGAGAGGCGCGACCGGCATCAAGGCGGCTGCCGGCGCCAAGCCGGCGGGGGCCGAGGATGAGTCCAGCGCGGCACAGATGGTGCGCCAGATGTTCAACTCCATCGCGCCGCGTTACGACCTGCTGAATCACCTGCTGAGCGCAAACATCGACCGGCTGTGGTGGCGGCGCGCCGCGCGGAGGTTTCGTTCGGTGCTGGCCGATCCGGAGGCGGCGGTGCTGGATATCTGCTGCGGGACCGGGGACATGACCATGGCTCTGCTGAAGCATCGTCCTGAGGGCGCACGCCCGATCCTGGCCGCTGATTTTGCGCGCGAGATGCTGACCCGGGGAGCGCGGAAGTTCGGCGCCCGGGGCGCGGTGGCGCTGGAGGCAGATGCCATGCACCTGCCCCTCCGTTCCGGGTCCCTGGACCTGGTGGTTACGGCTTTCGGGTTCCGAAATTTGGCCAACTACGAGGCGGGACTGCGCGAGTTTCATCGCGTGCTGCGGGCGGGAGGTCAGTTGGGCATTCTGGACTTCAGCGAGCCGGGAGGGATGATCGGGAAGGCGTACGCGCTCTACTTCCGGCGAATCTTGCCTGCCATCGGGCGCCTGGTGTGCGGCGCCGAGGGGCCTTATAACTACCTCCCCGCATCCGTGGGAAGGTTCCCCGCGCCCCCGGCGATGACGGCCTTGATGGAGGAAGTGGGGTTCGCGGAGAGCGCGTGGAATCCCTATACCTTTGGGATCGCCGGGCTGTACACGGCGAGGAAGCCAGCCGCGGTAGTAGGCTGATTGCGCATGAGCTCCACCCCTACCAATCCGCCAGAGCATACCGCCGAAAAGCGGCAGGTGGCCCTGCATTCCATGCTGGCTGCCTCCGCCATGACAGTGCTGAAGCTGGCCGCTGGCATCTTCTCGGGATCACTGGGCGTGCTCTCGGACGCGGCGCATTCCGCGCTCGACCTGGCCGGTGCGACACTCACGTTTCTTTCGGTGCGCGTCTCCGACAAGCCAGCCGATGAGGACCACACCTACGGGCACGGCAAGGTAGAGAACATCTCTTCCTTTGTGGAAGCCGGCCTGATGGCCATCTCCTGCGCGTGGATCATCTGGGAGGCCCTTTCCCGGATGATCAATCACACCGTAGAGCTGCATCACTCGCTTTGGCCGGTGCTGGTGCTGCTGATCTCCATCGCCGTGGACTACTGGCGTTCGAGGCAACTGCTGGCAGTCGCGCGGCGCACGGGCTCGCCCGCGCTCGCTACCGATGCCTTCCATTTTGCTTCGGACATCTGGTCGACGCTGGCGGTGCTGGCCGGGCTGGGAGCGAGCTGGATCGGCACACGCTTCCATGTTGAGTGGCTTCGATATGCCGACCCGTTCGCGGCCATCGTAGTGTCGCTCATGATTTTGCGTCTGACGCTACAGCTCACACGAGAGACCGTCGGCGCGCTCACGGATCAGATTCCCGCAGAGACCCGCAATCGCGTGGTCAGTGAGGTGGAGGGGGTGGAAGGCGTGCTCGCCGTTGAGCAGGCGCGCGTGCGGCGCTCCGGGGCCGCCTACTTCGCCGATCTGACCCTGGCTCTTCCGCGGCGCTCGACCTTCGAACATACCGGCGAATTGGTTCGCGCGGCCACCGAGGCGGTGCATCGCGCTCTTCCCCAGGCGGACGTCGTCATCCACACCGTCCCCCGCACCGATCACGCGGAGAGCATCTTCGACCGAGTGCGGGCGGTGGCGGCGCGCAACAACGTGTCGGTACATGAGCTGAGCGTGCAATCCCACAACGGCCGTCTGCGGGTTGAGCAGCATGTGGAACTGGACGAAAACATGCCGCTGCTGCAGGCCCACAGTTTTGTGAGCGCAATGGAGGCGGAGATCCTGCGCGACGCGCCGGAAATCGATTCCGTGCTGACACACATCGAGAGCGAGCCTGCTACCATCGAGCAGCCGGAAGAGGTAGTAGTGGACGATCGCCGTCTCGAGAAGGCCTTGCGCGCCGCGGCCTCGCACATTCCCGAAATTGTGGATGTACACGAACTGACGGTCTTGCGGGCGGGCGATCACATCGACGTCTCCTGCCATTGCACTCTTCCTGACCAGCTCAGCATGTTGCGAGTGCACGAGGTGATTACGGCGTTGGAGGATCGCTTCAAGGCCGATTGTCCGGAGGTGGCGCGGGTGACGATCCATCCCGAGCCGGTGACCGATAATACGCGATGAAGGGGGCCCAACATGATCGCACACAGCGATTGGAAACATGACGATGTGTACGAAGGCGTAACTGAGGATGGAAACCGGATCACCTTCGACGCCAGCTCAGCACACAGCGAAGGAGCAAGCCCCATGCAGGCGGTGCTGGCAGCGCTGTGCGGCTGCACGTCCGTCGACGTGGTTTCCATCCTGAAGAAGAAGCGCCAGGAGCTGACCGGCCTTCGGGTGACGGCGACTGCGACGCAGCCGGACGAGCCGCCGCGCGTGTTTACCCATATCAAGCTGACTTATGCCGTGCGCGGCAAGTTGAGTCGCAAGGCCGTGGAGGATGCGGTAGCCCTCTCCAAGAACAAATACTGCTCGGTATCAAAGATGCTGGAAAAGGCTGCGACCATCGAATACGAGATCGTGTATCCCGATGGAGAGCCGGAGCCATGAGCGTGCGCCGTCCCCTGGTGAATCTGTTCCAGATACTGCTGCTGGTCATGGCGCTGGTGGCGATCGGCCTGCTCTCGGCCATCACCACGATGCACTTCGCCATTCATGGCGCCGAGGTGCAGGTACCCGCTCTGAAGGGTATGACAGTGGCCGATGCGCGCAGCCAGACAGCGGGCCTGGGACTGAATCTCGCCGTGGACAATCGCTATTACTCGTCTGATGTGGCCGCCGGGCACATCCTGACCCAATCCCCGCCCCCGGGGTCGGTGGTGCGTCGGGAGTGGAAGGTGCGCGTCTCGGAGAGTCTAGGGCCGCAGAAGGTGGAGGTCCCGGACACCGTAGGCATGGACGAACGCGTGGCGGCGCTGAAGCTGCGGAGGATGGGGCTGGCCATCGGAGCCACAGCCCGCCTGCCCGACGCGACCGACCCGGAAGGCAAGGTGCTGGCCCAGGATCCGCCGGCCCGCGCACAGGGTATCGAGGGACCGAGCGTCAACCTGCTGGTGGCGGCGCCACCCCAGGACCTGCCGGATGGATTTGTGATGCCGGATCTAGCGGGAATGCCGGTGATCGCGGCGCAGGCAGCGCTGCAACATGTAGGGCTCAAGTCCGCGCCGCCCACCTACGTCGACGTCCATGTCCCCCCAGTAGGGGAAGCCGGCGCGACGCCCGTGACTCCACAAGCGCCCGGCGCAGTCATCGCGCAGCAGCCGGTGGCGGGTTCGCGCGTGGATCAGAGCTCGCTGATCAAGCTGACGGTGGCGCGTTAGTGCTTCCAGGCGCGGTGTCACGGCATCTAAAACCAAGGCATGGAACCGGAATCGCCCCAGCATGAATCGCCCGGCGCGACGTCGCTGGAGAGCACGGGTCTGTCGCACGCCTGGCGGGCGCTGCGGCACCGCAACTTCCGGCTCTTCTTCGGCGGCCAGAGCATTTCGCTGATCGGCACGTGGATGACGCGGGTGGCGACTTCGTGGCTTGTGTACCGGCTCACGAAATCGTCGCTGCTGCTGGGCACCGTTGGATTCGCCGGGCAGATTCCCACCTTCCTGCTGGCTCCGTTTGCAGGCGTGATCGTCGATCGTATCGACCGGCGCAAAGTGCTGGTGTGGACGCAGACGCTGGCAATGGTGCAGTCCCTGCTGCTGGCGTGGTTGACGCTCTCCCGTCGCATCACCATCGCGGAGATTCTGATTTTGAGCGCCTTTCAGGGTGTGATCAACGCCTTCGATATGCCCGGACGGCAATCGTTCATGATCCGTATGGTGGAGGATCGTGCGGACCTGTCGAACGGCATTGCCATCAACTCGTCGATGGTCAACGCGGCGCGACTGATCGGGCCATCGCTGGCGGGGATGCTGATTGCCATCACCAATGAGGGGTGGTGCTTCTTTATCGACGGCGTGAGCTATATCGCAGTGATCGCTTCGCTGTTAATGATGCGCCTGAGTCCCGAGTCATTTGAACATCACGGCGCCACCATGGTGCAGCAGTTGCGCGAGGGCTGGGTCTACGTGGCGGAGTCGCTGCCGATTCGCAGCATCCTGCTGTTGTTTGCGCTGATCAGCCTGATGGGATGGCCCTTCATGGTGCTGATGCCCATCTTTGCCGCGCAGGTGCTGCACGGCGGGCCGCACACACTAGGCTTTCTGATGGGTGCGGTGGGCGTGGGATCGCTCGCCTCGGCGCTCTCCCTCGTGGTGCGCAAGTCGGTTCGTGGTCTTACGCGCGTAATTCCCACCGGCGCGTTTGTGTTTGGCGTGGGCCTGGTGGGGTTCGGGTTGTCGCACTCCCAGTGGCTCTCAATGGTGCTGATGCTTCTAACCGGCTTCGGCATGATGCAGGGGGTTACTTCGAGCAATACGATTCTGCAAACACTGGTCGACGAGAAGATGCGGGGCCGGGTGATGAGCTACTACACCATGGCATTTGTCGGGATGGCGCCCTTCGGAAGCCTGCTCGCGGGCGCAATGGCTCATGCCATCGGCGCGCCGCGCACGGTCATGGTGAGCGGGGTGGCGTGCATAGTGGGAGGCCTCTGGTTCGTCTCGCAGCTCGGGCCGATCCGGCGGGACATGCGTCCCATTTACGAGCGGCTTGGAATCATGCCGCGCAAGCCGAGCGCGGTGGAGGAGAGCCCGCTGGGCGAGGCCGCTGAGAGCTGATCGTGGCCGTTGCGATACGATGCGGATGATGAGTGAGGACGGTCGGAGATGGGATGGAACGAGGACCTGGAACGGATTGCGCTGCAGGAGCGGGAACTGATTTTGCCGCGCCTGGATGCGGAGATGGGGTGGGCAATTGGCTCTCAGCTGCGCGCGCTGGCGCATGACCGCGTCCTGGCGGTGGTGATCGACGTACGCCGGTTCGGGCAGCCGCTGTTTTACGCCGCGATGGAAGAGACGACGCCGGATAACGTGGAGTGGGTCCGGCGCAAGAACAACGTCGTCGCGCGCTTTCATACGAGTTCCTACTATGCGGGCATCAAGGAGAAGATCAAGGGGCAAACACTGACGGAAACTCAGGGACTGTCCCTTGCCGATTACGCGACGCATGGCGGCGCCTTCCCCCTGCGGGTAGCGGGAGCCGGCGTGGTGGGGAGCGCAACCGTGTCGGGACTGCCGATGCGCGCCGATCACGAGCTGGTGGTCGAAGCGCTGTGCGCGGTGCTGGGACGCGACTATGCCGATCTGAAGCTGGCCATGGACTAATCCAACTTCTCTAGCATCGCGATGAAGAAGCCATCGGTCCCGGCGATGCCGGGGAAGAGGCGCAAATAGCCTTCCGGTGTGAGAGCGGCCTGAAGCGCCCGCAGACCGGCTTCGGTGAGGATGGCCTGGTCGCGCATCGATGCGAGGCGAAGGCCGATCGGCAGGATGCGAAGCCCGGACTGACTCCCGAGGATTGCCCCGATCACCTGCTCATTCTCTTCTGGTTCCAGCGAACATGTGGAGTAGAGGACCCGTGCTCCGGGTCGCGCGGCACGCACCGCGCTGGCAACGATGGCTTTCTGACGCTCTGCCTGGCGGGCAAGATCGTCGCGCTGGAGGCGGTGGCGGATCTCGGGATTACGGCCCAAAGTCCCGGTGCCGCTGCACGGCACATCCGCGAGGACGAGGTCGTATTCGGAGTCCTCGGCGAGGGTCGTGGCATCGGCCAGACGGAATTCCACCCGCTCGCCAAGGCCGGCGAGTCTGGAGCGCAGAGACTCGAGGCGCTGTGGGTTCGCCTCGCAGGCCACGATGCGTGCGTCAGGATTGCGCTCGGCCAGAATGAGCGTCTTGCCGCCGGGAGCAGCGCAGCAGTCGAGGATGCGACTTGCCTGCCCAGCGATTTCAGCCATGAGCTGTGAGCCCTCGTCCTGGATGCGAACGCGGCCTTCCCGAAAGGCAGTGGTGGCAGTAACGTCACCAGCCTCGACAATGCGCGCGCGGGTGAGCAGCACTCCGGGAGCAAGTCCGATTCCGGCTTGTTGCAACTCGTCCTCGATCGCGGCATCCGGAATCCGGATCGCGGTCACGGGCTGGACTTGCCCGTGATCACAGATGGAACAAGCCTGGTCGGGGCCGAAGAACGACTGCCAGCGATCGCGCATCCAGTCGGGGTAGGCCGCGGGCGCAGCGGGAGCGCTCTGGCGAGGCGAAGCAGCGAGCTTGCGCAGGACCGCATTCACCATGCCCGAGGCGAAGCGATGGCCCGACTGCTTGGTGAGCTCGACGCTCTCGTCGATGGCCGCTGAAGCCGGAACACGGTCGAGGTGGAGTAGCTGGAAGGCGGCGAGACGGAGAGCGATCAGGACCTGGGGATCGAGCTTCGCGTTGGGACGCTTCAGCAGGGGACGGAACTGCTCATCGAGCTGCAACTGCCAGCGCAGGACACCCAGCACAAGCGCCGTCGCAAGATTCCGGTCCTGCGAACTCAGCGCAGAAACAGCGCGACCGCGCAGCAGCTCGTCGGAATGGGCGTGACCGCGCTCCAAAGTGAGCAGGATGTTGAAGGCGGCCTTGCGGGCCGGAGAAACCGCCACAACTCAGCCCAACCTGAAGTCGGATTGCTGCATGGGCGCTAGCCCACGCAGAAACTCCGCGGCAGTCATGCGCTTCTTGCCCTCGAGCTGCACCTCAATTAGTTCCAGCCAGGTGGATTGGGCGCACGCGACGAAGAGACGGTTCTCCCGCGCGACGGCCTGGCCGGGCAAGTCCGATGCGTTGCCAGAGCCGGGGAGGGCGCCCGCCGTCTCCATGCGATGCACGATCAGGTGCTTCGTCTTGAAGGTGGTAAATGCCCCCGGCCAGGGCTGGAACCCGCGCCAGCGATTCTTCAACTCCACGGCGGTCCGGGCGGCGAAATCCATGCGACCGTCCTCTCGCTGCAGGATGGGCGCCAGGGTGGCGCGTTCGTGATCCTGCGGGCGGGGGATGATTTCACCCGAAGCAAGGCCCGCGAGAGTGTGCACCATCAGGGGCGCTCCCCCAACTGCGAGCTCTTCGAAAAGATCAAGAGCTGTTTTGCCGGGATCGATGGCAAGCGCCTGCTGCAGGAGAATCGGTCCGGTGTCCAGACCCTCTTCGAGCAGCATGGTGGTGCTCCCCGTGATGGTCTCTCCCATGGCGATGGCCCATTGGATCGGCGCCGCTCCGCGGTACTTGGGCAGCAGCGAGGCATGCAGGTTGATGCAGCCGTAGCGCGGGAGGTCAAGCATCCAGGGAGGGATGATGCGGCCATAGGCGACGACGACAATGGCATCGGGAGCGATGGCCTGGAGATGCTCGCGAAACTCGATGTTGTTGCGGATCTTTTCGGGCTGCGTGACGGGGAGGCCAGCAGAGAGGGCAAGTTGCTTGACCGGAGGCGCGGTAAGCGCCTGCGAGCGGCCCACGGGACGGTCGGGCTGCGTCACAACTAGCCGGATGTCATGACGGGCCGCAATGATCGCCTCCAGCGTCGGCACAGCAAACCGCGGAGTTCCGCAGAAAACCAGCTTCATTGCGATCCTGCGCGGAAAGCGAGGGCCGGCTGCCGGAGCTCAGAGATGCGCTCTGGAGAACGCGCGATGGGACCGCCCCGCATCACCAGGTACCCTCGCGCTGCATCTTGCGAATTTTGCGCAGGTTCAGATCGCGCTTCAATGGGCTCATGCGCGTCAGGAACAGCACCCCATCGAGGTGATCGATTTCGTGCTGGAACGCGCGCGAGAGCAGTTCCTCGCCATCCATCTCGAACCACTTCCCCCGCTCATCCTGGGCGCGAATGCTCACCTTGAAGGCGCGCTGGATCTTTTCCCGGATTTCGGGAAAGCTGAGGCAGCCTTCCTCCTCGTATTGCTTGCCGTCCCGGGCGATGATCTCCGGGTTGACCAGGACTAGCTTCTGGGCTGGATCCTTCCCCATGCTCAGATCGATCACGGTGACACGCTTGGAAACGGCAACCTGCGGCGCCGCCAGGCCAATCCCCTGCGCCGCATACATGGTCTCGAACATGTCTGCCACGAACTGGCGAAGCTTGTCGTCGAACTCGGTGACCGGTTCGCCGGGTTGCGACAGGACCGGCTCGGGATATTTGACAATCTTGAGAATCATGTACTGCTAAAAGCTCCTGATCTGTTCGATGTAACCGTGGAAGTTTCGCTTCATCTCCAGTGCCGAGTCGCCGCCGAACTTTTGCTGTGCCAGGTTGGCGATGGTGAAGGCCACCATGGCCTCCGCGCCCACGCCAGCGGCCGGCACCACGCAGATGTCGCTGCGTTCGTAGCTTGCGCTGGTGGCCTCGCGGGTGTCAAAGCGCACGGATTCCAGGGGGCGGCGCAAAGTGGAGATGGGTTTGAGATAGCCGCGCACCACAATATCTTCCCCATTCGAGACCCCGCCTTCGATCCCGCCGGCGTTATTTTGGTCCCGGATAAACCGCGTGGGCCGGCCAACATCATTGGGAGCGTAGTGGATCGGATCGTGCACCTGCGAACCGAACGACTCCGCCGCCGTGACGCCCCGTCCGATCTCGACCGCCTTCACCGCCTGCAGACTCATGACCGACCACGCCAGCAGACCGTCGAGCCGCTCGTCCCAGTTGGCGTAGGTGCCTATCCCCGCGGGAAGCCCCCGAACAACAACCTCAAAGACGCCCCCCACCGTGTCCCCCGTCCGCGAGACCTTCTCAACTTCCTCTTTCATCTGCGCTTCCGTCTGCGCATCGACGCAACTGAGCAAGACCTCATCCTTGGCGCAGACCGCCGCGATCTCCTCCCACGTGGCCGTGCGCTGGAGTTCGACGTGTCCCACCCGGATCACGTGGCTGAGCACCTCAATACCCAACTCGCGCAACATGAGCTTGCAGAACGCCCCGGCAGCCACTCGCGACGTTGACTCGCGCGCCGAAGCCCGCTCGAGCACATACCGCGCATCCGGAAAGTTGTACTTCAGGGCCCCCGCAAGATCCGCGTGACCGGGGCGTGGCGAGGCCACCGCCTGGTGCTTGGCCGGATCGCCAGCCTCCACTGGCAGCTTCTCCTCCCAGTTCTTCCAGTCCCGGTTGACGATCTCGATGGCAATGGGGGAGCCGATGGTCTTGCCATGGCGCACGCCCGAGAGCACGTGTGCCTTGTCCGTCTCGATCTTCATACGGCCGCCGCGCCCATAGCCCTGCTGGCGTCGCCACAGCTCGCGATTGATGAAATCCAAATCGACAGGAACGCCCGCCGGAAGCCCGGAGACAAGTGCGATCAGAGCCTCTCCATGAGACTCGCCGGCAGTTGAAAATCGGATCATAACTTCTTGAATTGTAACGGAACAAACGACCGCAGACAGGCGGCGGACCCTTACTTGACCGCGCGCATGCGGCCGCCAGCCAGCAGCTGGAACCTGCGCCCCCGCCAATGGATCTTGCTGGAGGTGTAACTCGCAACCCAGAAGAAAAAGCCCATCAGGTCGCGCACAGGGTATAGCACCAGCAGGTTAAACCAGCTTGGGTCACGGACCACCCAATTGCCCACGGCCACCGAAAGAATCAGACGCGAGAGCACCGCCCACCCCAGCAGGCCAATCGCCATCGCCGTCTGGTGCAACGCCATCGCGGCTCCCAATCCCAGGATGCCGAAGGGCATGCTGAAGGTGAGCGCCGTGCCCAGGTGTCCTTTGGGCCGGGAGAAGCGCGTGGATTTCATCCACCGCGCCTGGTGCAGCATCGACTGCCAAAAGCTGGAGTTGATGACCATGTGGTCGATGGCGTGATGGCTCAGAATCATCGTCTCGCCCAGCTTGTGCGTTTCGTTCCCCAGGATGAAGTCGTCCGAGCAGAAATCCGCCGTCACCCGGAATCCGCCCATGCGCCGAACGGTCTCCCGGCGAAAGGCCATGGTGGGTCCCAGCGCAAACTGGATACCCTCCAGGCTGCGCGCCACCAGCACGCCGGCCGTCATTTCGACGGACATGCCCACTGCCTCCAGCCGCGCCCACAGCCCCCCCTCGGCGGCCACCCCCCGGTACACGCAGGTCATACCGCCCACCCGGGAATTGGCAAACGGCAACGCCACGGAGCGAAGATAGTCCGCCGTCACGCGCACGTCGCTGTCACTGATGACCAAAATGTCGTAACGTGCGGCGGCTTCCATGTGTTCCAGGGATGCGACCTTGGCGTTGATGTAGTCCGGCTGGCCGCCGGTAGCCAGGAACTGCACCGGTACGTGCGGATAACGCGCGGCCACCTCACGCGCAATGGCCAGGCCGGCATCTTCCGCCGATCGCGCACAAAAGAGAATCTCGTAGACCGGATAGTCCTGCTCAAAAAACGTGGCCAGATGCTCCGCCAGGCGCGGCTCCGCACCGTGCAGAGGCTTCAGCAGGCTCAGTGGCGGAGTAAAGCGCGGCTCGCGCTCCAGGGCCGCAAAAGCGCGCCGCCGCTCGCGCAGAAAATCCGGCACCGCGGCCACCACCATGCCGGCGAAAACGCTGGAGGTGATCAGACCGAAGATGGCCAGCGCGAGGAATGCGTACGACATGCCGCATTCAAGAATACCCGCTCGGCCGGTGCTACACTGGGGCACGCATCTTCCGGGATCCCTTCGTCAGCTTTTTGAGGAGAAGACTCATGCCTTCCATCGCTACGCTTGTCGATGATTTCCATGCCGGAACCGTCGTGGGTGTGGGCGCGATGCCCGATTCCACAGCGGCCGTAGACAATGACATCTCCGGAACTTGCCGGGTGAAGTACAAGTACGCCGATTCGGCGATGGCCCTCTCCGGAACAAACAGGCTTTCGTGCGCTCCCGCGCCCGCCGGAGCCAATGGGCGCTATCTCTTCTTCCAGGACGACTGGACGACCGCGGCGGACATGGACGCGACCCACCCCATCGTGGTCAGCGGCAAGTTCTCCGGCTGCATGTGGAAGGTCTATCGCACCGGCGTAGGTCAATACAAATGCCTCCACATCGCCCGTCCCGGCGGGGCAGAGTCCGATCTGCTGGTGCAGTTGGTCACCCAGGGCACGGCCGTGCAGCACAAGTGGGTCGAGGTGCAGTCTATCGGCACCGCGGGCATGATTCAGCCGGGCGTGACCAATGAAGTCTTCCTGGTCTCCCAATTCGTTCCCGGCACCAGTCGCATCAAGAGCGTGGCGTTGGCCGTAAACAACCAGGGCATGGTGGTCAACCACGTGTACCGTGACGATCCCGCCTGATGCCCCCGGAATGGGTCAGCACCGCCTATGACGCTAAGCCTCGCGCCGGCTTGCATTGCCGCGCGGTACCGGAACGGGACGCCCCACGCCAGGCTTGCGCAGCGGCACAATCGCGCCTGGCGACCCCGCCGCCGCCTGCTGGAAACGCGACAGCATCTCCGAGCGCACGTACTCCACAAAGTTCTGCATCTGCCGGTTCATCTCCTCCATGCGCTCGCGCATCTGCAGGATGATGGCAATGCCGGCGATGTTCACGCCCAGGTCGCGCGCCAGGTTCAGAATGAACTCCAGCCGCTCCAGGTCTTCATCGGTGTAGAGACGGGTGTTGCCCTCGGTGCGGGACGGCTTCAACAAGCCCTCGCGCTCGTAGAGACGCAGGGTCTGCGGATGGATTTCATACATCTCGGCCACCGCCGAGATCATGTAAGCACCCTTCGATTTGCGTTTCGCAGGCATGATTTCACTCCACCTTACAGGGAATTCGCACCGAAGAACCGAACTAAATCTTGTCGAACAACTGCGCCCTTGGATCCTGCGGATTCAGCTTGGCCAGTTCGCGCATAATCTCGCGGCTGCGCTCGTCCTGCAGCATGGGAATCACCACCTCCACCGTCACGATCTCGTCGCCCCGCTGCCCCGGATGCGCCGCACTCTCCACCCCCCGCTCGCGCATGCGCAGCTTCTGGCCGCTCTGGGTGCCCGGCGGAATCTTCAACTGGGCGCGCCCGTCGATCGTCGGCACCTCCACCTTCGATCCCAGCGTAGCCTCCGGCACCGTAACCGGTACGGTGATCTGGATGTCATCGCCCTGGCGCGTAAACACCGGGTGGGTCCCCGTGCGCACAATCAGGAACAGGTCGCCCGCCGGACCCCCGTTGAGGCCGGCGTTACCCTTGCCCTGCAAACGGATGCGCTGGCCGTCGCGCGTGCCCGGCTTGATGCGGAACTCCACCGTCTCCGTGCGATCCACCACTCCTTCGCCGTGGCACGTGGCGCAGTCATTGGAGATGCGTCCGGTCCCGTTGCAGCGCGGGCAGGGAATGTTGAACTTCATCCGGCCGCCCATCTGCGTCACCTGGCCGGACCCATTGCACTCCGGGCAGGTCATGGGACCGCCGGTGTGCGCCTGCCCATGGCACGTTGGGCACACCTCCTGGCGCTGCAGCTGAATGCGCGATTGCCCCCCCCGGATAGCCGTCCAGAAATCAACCGTCACCTGGTACTCCAGATCGGTACCCGGCTGCGGTCCGCGCGGCCTGCCCGGCTGCTGAGCGCCGGAGAAGATGCCCGAAAAGATGTCTTTAAAGCTACCCCATCCCGTGGACCCGGCCCCGGGCTGCGCGCCGCCTCCCTGAAAGCCGGAGAAGTCAAATCCCCCGAAGTCCACTGGCATGCCGCCCCGACCGCCCGCGCTCTGCTGGCGTGCGTAAGCCTCGGCCTGCGCCGGGTCGATCTGGTCCGAGTAGAACCCAAGCTGGTCGTAGATCTTCCGCTTCTTCTCGTCGCTCAAAATATCGTTGGCTTCGGAGATCTCCTTGAACTTCTCCTCCGCCTTCTTGTCGCCCGGGTTCACGTCCGGGTGATATTTGCGCGCGAGTTTGCGAAAGGCCTTGCGGATCTCGTCCGCCGTAGCCGTCTTCTTCACCCCGAGCGTGCCGTAATAATCTTTGTTGGTCGTCGTCGCCATTTATGCCTTATCTCACATCCACAAGTAAAGCACCCGCAAGAGTACTTTTTCTGTTACTCATTGCTCGCGCGGATACTTGAGCACCAAGCAGGCCTCTTTGCCGCTCTCAAAGGCGTTGAGCATGGCTGTCGCATTGCGAAGAACAAAATCGGCGCGAGCCGTAGTGCAGTTACCCACACGTAGCCAAATCACCTTCGGCGGAGCTCCACGCAGGGAGCTTCTCTGCGAGAAATCAGAGTCTTTAGAGACAATCACGAAGTCGTTCTCTTTCGCGTATCGCCAAACATCCTCGTCTGTGGCCCCCCGCAACCCGCAATCTCTCAGTTGAACGGATCCAGGGTAGATATCCGCAAGAGCGTTCGCCAGTCGATGTGAAAGGTTCTCGTCGGACAGGAGTTTCACAGCTGCACGATCTCGACTCTGCGCTCGGCATCCGCCGCAAAGGCCAGGCAGGCACGAATATCACTCTCTGTCAGGTCGGGAAAATCGGCCAGGATTTCTTCCTGAGTCATACCTGAAGCCAGGTAATCCAACACATCGTAAACAGTGATTCGCGTACCTCGTACACACGCTTTGCCGCTGCGTCGCTCGGGGTCGATGGTGATGATCTTCGAGTAGTCCATGAACCTTCTCGCTCCGTCCAGCCTTCTTCGAACCAACGCTAAGTCAGCAATCAACCTGACGATGCGAAACGGGGTGGAACGACCAAGGCCGCCCACCCCGCTAACTCCGCCATCACCCGCGCCGGGGTCCCAGGAACAGGTCTTCGTTCGTGGGGTATTCGAAGCGGGGCTAACACCGCTAACTCCGCTACTTCTTGTCCTCGACGTCCACGTACTCGGCGTCGATTACGCCTTCGTCCTTCTTCTGCTCGGCCTGGGGCTGGCCGCCATCCGCGCCCGGAGCGCCGGCCGCCTGCGAGGCATTCGCCTTGTACAGCGCCTCGGCAAGTTTGTGGCTGGCCTGGGTCAGCTTCTCCTGCGCCGCCTTCAGCTCGCTCACCTTGGGCGTGCCTTCCAGCGTCTTCTTGGCTTCGGCCAGGGCTGATTCGACCTCGGTCTTGTCCGCCGCCTGCACCTTCTCACCCGAATCCTTCAGCATCTTCTCGATGTTGTAGACCAGCGAGTCCAGGCTGTTGCGGGCCTCGATCTCGTCGCGCTTCTCCTTGTCCTCGGCCGCGTGCGACTCGGCCTCCTTGGCCATGCGCTCCACCTCTTCCTTCGAGAGACCGGAGCTAGACGTGATGGTGATGCGCGTATCCTTGCCCGTCGCGTTGTCCTTGGCCGTCACGTTCAGAATGCCGTTGGCGTCGATGTCGAAGGTGACCTCGATCTGCGGTATCCCGCGCGGCGCCGGAGGAATGCCCGCCAGCTTGAACTTGCCCAGCGTGCGGTTCTGCGCCGCCATGGGCCGCTCGCCCTGCAGGACATGCACCTCCACCTCGGTTTGCGAATCCGCCGCCGTCGAGAACGTCTCCGTCTTCTTCGTCGGGATGGTCGTGTTGCGCGGAATCATCGGAGTGGCCACGCCGCCCAGCGTCTCGATCGCCAGCGTCAGAGGCGTCACGTCCAGCAGCAGCAGGTCCTTCACATCGCCGGCCAGGACGCCGGCCTGAACCGCCGCGCCCACCGCCACCACCTCATCCGGGTTCACGCCGCGATGAGGCTCCTTGCCGAAGAGCTGCTTGACCAGCTCCTGGATCTTCGGCATGCGCGTCTGGCCGCCCACCAGCACAACCTCGTCGATCTCGCTGGCCTTCACGCCGGCATCCGACATGGCCTTGCGGCACGGATCCAGCGACTTCTGCAGCAGATCGTCGACCAGCTGCTCCAGCTTGGCGCGGGTCAGCTTGCGCACCAGGTGCTTGGGTCCGGTGGCATCGGCCGTGATAAAGGGCAGGTTGATCTCCGTCTCCAGCGTCGTCGAGAGCTCGATCTTGGCCTTCTCCGCGGCGTCCTTCAGACGCTGCAGGGCCATCTCGTTACCCTTCGAGCTCAGGTCGAGGCCCTCTTCCTGCTTGAACTCGGTGATCAGCCAGTCCACAATGCGCTGGTCGAGGTTGTCGCCGCCAAGGTGCGTGTCGCCGTTGGTCGACTTCACCTCGATGACGCCCTCGCCCACCTCGAGAATCGAGATATCGAAGGTGCCTCCGCCAAAGTCGTACACCGCAATCGTCTCGTCCTTCTTCTTGTCGAGCCCGTAAGCCAGCGCGGCCGCCGTCGGCTCGTTCACAATGCGCTTCACGTCCAGACCGGCGATCTTGCCGGCGTCCTTGGTGGCCTGACGCTGGGCGTCGTTGAAGTAGGCCGGAACAGTGATCACGGCCTCGCTGACGCTCTCCCCCAGGTAGGCCTCCGCCGCCTTCTTCAGCTTCTGCAGGATCATGGCCGAGACCTCGGGCGGGGTGTACTCCTTGCCCTGCGCCACAACTGCCACGTGATCGCCCTGCTGCACCACCTTGTAGGGGACCATCTTCATCTCGTCGTTCACTTCGTTATAGCGACGCCCCATGAACCGCTTGATCGAGAAGATGGTATTTTCCGGGTTGGTAATGGCCTGCCGCTTGGCGACCTGCCCTACCAGGCGTTCCCCATTCTTGGTGAACGCAACAATGGAGGGCGTCGTCCGCGCGCCCTCTTCATTGGGAATAACTTTGGGCTCTCCGCCCTCCAGAACCGCCACACACGAGTTGGTGGTTCCGAGATCGATTCCGATAATTTTTGCCATGCTTGGCTCCCGCATCCAAAGAAATACTGACGTTCTTAAGATGCATGATTGAGTCAATTAGTGTCAACTTTGTTTATTCTAATATAGTGAGCGGTGGGGACAGTCGGAGATAAACAATTCTTCATCAGGGATTTGAGGTGATTGCCGAGGTTTTGGGGCCCGGAACTCGCCCTCCCTCCCCTTGCGTGATGGCCGCTACAGCCGGTGGAGGCCAGGCGCGACGATACTCGGTCTGAGGTCTTCGCGGACCGAGAGGAGATGTGTTCTCTTCTTGTGTCCGGAAAGAGCCTCTTCGGTAAAGGGGGTATCCCCAGGGGATCCCCGCTTGGCACCAGGAATGGTGCAAGAGGGGGGGGAGGGGGTGGTACTTCCCTTCGCCAGCCCGTGCAGTCGTCCCGGTCAGATTCCCTGGGGTAAGCACCTTTTGCACCATCGTTGGTGCAATGGGGGGAGGGGGTGGGGGGGCAGCTTCTCTCTCCGCCGCTTCGGGGACTTTGAATCGGGAAATGAGGCTTTGACAACGGAAGCGGAATTGGGCGAATCTAAGCGAAGAAAAGGCGAAATATGCCCTCCGCTGCCGCTCTCCGACTCCAGATCGAACAGGGCCTCGAAGCTCGCTTCCCTTCCGCCCTCACCCCCGCCCCACGCACCATCCGCGAGGTCGCCTCTACCGGAATTGACGCAGCAGACGAGCTCCTGGAAGGCGGCTTGCCCGTAGGCGCAATCACGGAGCTTATCGGTCCGGCTTCCTCCGGCCGAACCACCTTCGCCCTCTCCTTCCTCGCCCAGCGCACCGCCGAAGCCCGCATCTGCGCCTGGGTCGACGCTCAGGACGCCCTCGATCCCGAATCCGCCGCCGCCAACGGCGTCCACCTCAAGCAGCTGCTCTGGGTCCGCTGCCGCGACACCGGCACCGCCAACCCCAGTCGAGATCGCCTCCAAGGTCGCCCCTGGACGCGCCTGGACCAGGCTCTCCGCGCCACCGACCTGCTTCTCCAGGCCGGAGGCTTTGCCGCCATCGTCCTGGACCTGGCCGACACCGCCCCTGAGCACGCCAACCGCATTCCCCTCGCCACCTGGTTCCGCTTCCGCCAGGCGGCCGACCGCACCCGCTGCAGCCTCCTCGTCCTGGGACAGGCTGCCTACGCCCAATCCAGCGCCGCCCTCGCCATCGAGTGCGCCCCCCTCGCCGCGGAGGCTGCCGCGGGCAAGGTCCTGCGCGGGTTCACCTACCAACTCCAGCGGGGACGCCAGCGTTTTCATCCCGGCGTCCAGGGCATCCGTTCCGGCATGCGCAAGCCGCCCGCCTCCACCTGGTCCGCCGGAACTGCCTGGGATGCGGAGGAACGGGCATGACCACCCTCTTTGCCTGCATCCATGCCGCCGAGTTCCCCGCCCAGGCGCTCGTCCGTCTCCGTCCGGAGATGCAAAGCGAGCCTGTGGTGGTAATGGAAGGCCTTCCCCCGCACCAATCCGTCTGCGCCATGAATACCCACGCCCAGCGCCGCGGAGCGGCGCTGGGCATGACACGCCTGGATGTGGAAGGCATCCCGGGTCTGCGCGTTCTTGCCCGCTCGCTCCAGACCGAATCCGCCGCCCGCATGGTGCTGCTGGAGTGCGCCGCAAAGTACTCCCCGCGCATTGAGGAAGTCAGCGAGGGAACCGCCTGCGCCTTCGTGCTCGATATCGCCGGCACCGAACGGCTGTTCGGGCCTCCCGCACAGCTGGCCGAGAGACTGCGCGCCGAACTCGCCGCCGCCGGCTTCCGCGCGTCCATCGCCGTAAGTGGAAACTTCGAGACCGCACGCATGAAAGCCGCCGGCACCCGGGGCATCCATGTCATTCCCGAAGGCGCCGAGGCAGTGGCCCTGGCCAGGCTGCCCATCACCGCGCTTGGTCTGGATGCAGAGCACCTGGAGACCTTCGCCATCTGGGGGATTCGAACGCTGGGCGAACTGGCTGCGTTACCGGAAGTCGACCTGATCACGCGGCTCGGACAGCAGGGCCGCCAATGGCGCGAGGCTGCCCTGGGAGAACGTCCGCATCTCTTCCGGCCCCTCGAGCCCGCATTCACCTTGAAGGAATACTGCGCCTTTGAGACGCCGGTAGAGCAGATCGACTCCTTGCTCTTTGTAGGCGCGCGCATGATCGACAGCCTGGTTGCGCGCGCCTGCGATCGCGCCCTCTCCCTGGCTCTGGTGACCGTGCGCATGACGCTGGAATCCACCTCTCCCATCAGTGGGTCTGTGCCGGCGGCGCGGGAAGGCAGTTTAGTGCACGAGCGCGTTCTGCGGCCTGCCATTCCCTCCGCCGATCGCAAGTTCCTGTTGAAGCTGCTGCACCTGGAGATCGCCGCGCATCCGCCACAGGCCGCCGTAACCGCACTCGAGTTGAGCGCGGAGGCCGGGCACTGCGGCACCGTGCAACTGGGCCTGTTCACGCCACAGATGCCCGAGCCCTCGCGGCTTGATGTAACCCTGGCCCGCATCAAGGCCATCGTCGGTCCCGATCGTGTCGGCGCTCCGATGCTCGACGACACCCACCGCCCGGGAAGCTTTCGCATGGAGCCGCTGGCCCTCGAAGGCGATATGAGCAACGAGCCGCAATCGCAGCGCATGGTGCTGCGGCGCATGCGGCCGCCGTTGCCCGTTCGCGTCTCCCTGCGCGAAAGCCGACCAACCGCCTTTCGCGATGGCGTCAGTCTGTTTGAGGTCACAGCCGCCTACGGCCCCTGGAAGACCAGCGGGTGCTGGTGGTCGGCCGGCGAGTGGAACCTGGAAGAGTGGGATGTTCTCGCGCAACGCACCGACGGCTCCAGCCTTGCCTGCCTGCTGGTGCGCGACCAGGTGCGCAATGAGTGGCAGCTGGAAGCCGTGTATGACTGAACCGCGCAGCGAAGAGTATGTGGAACTGCACGCGGCCAGTGCCTTCAGCTTTCTCGAGGGCGCCTCGCAGCCCGACGCGCTGATCGAGGAGGCCAGCAAGCTCGAACTGCCCGCCGTGGCAATCGCCGATCGCAACGGTCTGTACGGAGCCGCCCGCTTTCATACGGCCGGAGAGCGGATGAAGGTAAGAGCGCACATCGGGGCTGAGATCGCGGTGTCGTCATTCGGAGCGCGCCTCACGCCTGCTCCGTGGCTTCCTCATCAGTTATCTCCCGAGCCTCCCCGTATCACCCTGCTGTGCGCATCGCAGACGGGCTATCAGAACCTGTGCCAGCTCATCACCCGCTTCAAGATGCGCGAATCCACCAAGGCCGAAGGCGCGGCAACACTCGAAGACCTGGAGGAGTTCTCCTCTGGCCTGATCTGCCTCACCGGTGGTGAAGAGGGTCCGCTGGCCTCCGGACTTGCATTAGGCGGTCAGGACAGAGCGCGCCTTCAACTCGATCAGCTCACCCACATCTACGGCCGCAATCATGTCTACGTCGAGTTGCAGCGCCATCAACTGCGCGAGGAAGAGTGCCGCAACCAGGCGCTCGTGAATCTCGCCTCCTCGATGCGTCTTCCCGTGATTGCCACAAACGGTGTTCGCTATGCGGAGGCTAAAGACCGGGAACTGCTGGATGTATTCACGTCCATTCGGAACTGCGTATCGCTCGACAAGGCCGGCCGTCTGCTCACTGTCAACTCGGCGCGTGCGCTGCGCAGCGCGCGCGCCATGGCCACGCTCTTCCGCGACCTTCCTGAAGCCATCGCGAATACCCGTATTGTGAGCAACCGGTTGGAGTTCACACTGGACAATCTGGGCTACGAGTTTCCCCGCTACCCTCTGCCCGACGGCGAAACCATGGACAGCTTCCTCGCCAAGCGCGTGGACGAGGGCGTCCGCAAACGCTACGGCGCACCCGACAAAAAGCACCTGCTTGAGAAAGCCCGGGCGCAGGTGAAGCACGAGTTGGCACTCATCGCCAAGCTCGGCTTCGCCGGGTACTTCCTCATCGTGTGGGACATCATTCGCTACTGCCAGTCTCATGGCTTCCTGGTGCAGGGCCGCGGCTCCGCGGCGAATTCCGCAGTCTGCTATGCGCTGGAGATCACTGCAGTCGACCCAGTCGGCATGGAACTCCTCTTCGAGCGCTTCCTCAGCGAAAACCGCGGTGAGTGGCCCGACATCGATCTCGACCTCCCCTCCGGCGATCATCGCGAGAAGGTCATCCAGTACATCTATGAGCGTTATGGCGCGCTGGGCTCCGCCATGACCGCCAACGTCATCAGCTATCGCAGCAGGTCGGCGGCGCGCGAGGTAGGCAAGGCGCTCGGCTTCGACGAAGCGCAGATCGCCCGGCTCTCCGGTCTGGTGGGCCACTGGGAGTGGCGCGGCGCCAACGACACCATGGCCACGCACTTCGCCAATGCCGGGTTCGACGTGAACCATCCGCGTATCGCGCACTACCTCGACCTGTGCATGCGGATGCAGGACCTGCCGCGTCATCTCGGCCAGCACTCCGGCGGCATGGTGATCTGCGCCGGCATGCTGAACCGCGTTGTCCCGCTGGAGCGCGCCTCCATGCCGGGCCGCACGGTTCTGCAGTGGGACAAGGAGGATTGCGCCGACCTTGGCCTGATCAAGGTCGACCTGCTGGGCCTGGGCATGATGGCGGTGCTCAAGGACTCCATCGAACTCATCCCGCGCCACTACAACACGCAGGTGGACCTTGCCGCGCTGCCGCAGGATGACCTTGTCTATGACACGTTGTGCAAGGCCGACACGGTCGGCATGTTCCAGGTGGAGAGCCGCGCGCAGATGGCCTCCATTCCCCATAACGCGCCGCGGCGCTTTTATGATCTCGTCGTCCAGGTAGCGATTATTCGCCCCGGGCCCATCGTGGGCAAGATGATGCACCCCTACATGCGCCGCCGCCAGAAGAAGGAGGAGGTCACTTATCCGCATCCTTCGCTCAAGCCGGTGCTGGAGCGCACGCTCGGCGTGCCGCTCTTTCAGGAGCAGTTGCTGCGCATGGCCATGGTGGTGGCCAACTTCACCGGCGCGGAGGCCGAGGAGTTGCGGCGCGCGGTGGGCATGCGCCGGTCGATGCAGCGCATGAAGGACCTGGAGGGCCGCCTGCGTTCCGGCATGACCGCCAACGGCATCGGCAAACAGGCGCAGGACGACATCGTGCAGGGCATCAGCTCGTTTGCCATGTATGGATTCCCTGAGTCCCACGCGGCCAGTTTTGCGCTGATTGCGTATGCCTCCGCCTATCTGAAGGTGCACTACCTCGCCGCCTTCACCTGCGGGCTGCTCAACAATCAGCCCATGGGATTCTATGCGCCGGCGGTGCTGATCAAGGACGCGCAGCGGCACGGCTTGCGGCTGAGGCCCATGGATGTGCAGCGCTCGGATTGGCTCTGCACGCTGGAGAACGAATCGAATGGGTCGGTCTCGCTGCGCATCGGCTTGAACTATGCCAAGGGACTGCGGCAGGCCAAGGCAGAAGCGCTGGTGGCCACGCGCAGCAAGGACGGTCCCTTTCAATCCGTGGACGATCTCGCCCTGCGCGTACCGGAGTTAAGCCGGCGCGAGCTGGTCAACCTGGCGCGGATCGGCGCGATGAACTCCATCGGAAGCGTCGCCGATCGCCGCGATGCCCTCTGGCAGGTGGAACAAGCCGGACGTCCTGTGGGACCTCTTTTGCAGGGCGCTTCGCCTGAGAAGAACGACGCCCGGCAACCGCTTAAACGCATGACCACCGAGGAGCGGCTGGCGGCGGACTATGCCGGAACGGGGCTCACCACCGGACCGCATCCGCTTGCCTACCATCGGGAGCGCCTGCGCAACGAACACCTGGTGGCTGCTGCCGAGCTGGCGCGCTGTGCCAATGGTCAGTACGTGCGCGCGATCGGCTGCGTCATCGCGCGGCAAAGGCCGGGCACGGCCAAAGGGTTTGTCTTTCTTTCCATGGAAGACGAGACCGGCATCATGAACGTGATTCTGACGCCCGATGTCTTCGAGCAGAATCGCGTGGTGGCCACGCGCAGCCGTTTCCTGCTGGTGGAAGGCCCGCTGCAGAACCAGGAGGGCGTCATCCACATCAAGGCGCAGCGCCTCGCCCACGTAGAGGTCACAAGCGCCGATGTGCGGTCCCGCGATTTTCATTAATCTTCGCGAGGAAATTCTGCGAGGCCCGCTCCATGTTCCCGGAAGAGCGTGCGTCCCTTCTGCAGTGCGCGGCGATCCAGTTCCAGCCAGCGGGCGTTCCGGATGAGGCGCTGCAACGCGCCGTCCACACAGGCCCCGGGAAGATGCCGCGCGATCTCAAGAACCGCGCCGAGCAACACCATGTTCGCCGCTCGCGCGTCTCCGAGCTGGTCCGCAATCTGCGTGAACGGAAGCGCGAGCGCATGGACATCGGCGCCCACGCAACCTTCCGGCAGGCATTCGCCGTTGTACAGGATCCACCCGCCCGGACGTACGCTCGCCGCAAACTTGCGCAACGAGGGCTCGTTCATGGCCACCAGCAGGTCCGGCGCCGTGACCAGGGGCGAATCGATGTTGGCGCGCGATAGACGCACGTGACAGTTCGAAGTTCCGGAGCGCATCTCGGGTCCGTACGACGGAAGCCACGAGACCTCCAGCCCTGCTCCCAGTCCCGCTTCGGCTAGCACCTCACCCAGCAGGAGGACACCCTGGCCCCCAAACCCCGCGATGCGCACCTGCAGATCGAGTTCCGGCGGGGCAGCTACCACAGGCAATTCGGAAGTGATATCAAGAAGCGCCGGAACCGACGCAAGCGGGGTCGCCGGCGCAACGGCGGTGCGAGGCTGCGCATCTTGAGTGCGATCGCGCAGAACGCCCAGCGGATAGGTCCTCTCCATCACCTCGCGCACCCAGCGGCGCGACTCTACGGGCGTCATCTTCCAGATCGTCGGGCAGGGCGCGAGGATCTCGATGAGCGAGAAGCCAAGCCCGCGCACCTGGTTCTCAACGGCGCGGCGAATGGCGCGTGCCGCCTGCGCAATCTGCCGGTTGTCTCCCAAGCCGACCCGCTCAATGTACACGGGCGCTTCCAGCGTGGCCAGCAGTTCGCTCACCCGTAACGGATAGCCCTCATTAGCAGCACTGCGGCCTCCGGGCGTCGTTGTGCTGCTCTGGCCCAGCAGCGTGGTGGGCGCCACCTGGCCGCCCGTCATGCTGTAGATGGCGTTGTTCACGAACAACGCGGTGATGCCTTCTCCGCGATTGGCGGCGTGCAGAATCTCCGCGGCGCCAATCGCAGAAAGATCGCCATCTCCCTGGTAACTGATGACGATCGATCCGGGATGACTGCGCTTGACGCCCGTAGCCACCGCGGGAGCCCGCCCGTGCGCGGCCTGTACATTGCCCACGTCGAAGTAGTAGTAGCCGAACACAGAGCAGCCGACCGGACTGATCAGGATGGTGCGGTCCTGGATGCCGAGTTCGTCGATCGCGTGCGCCAGCATCTTGCTGACATTGCCGTGGCCGCATCCGGGGCAGTAGTGCGTCTGGTGCTGCAATTCCCCCTTGCGCGCGTAGCGCTCGTAAAAGACCCGGGACTTGCCTTGCGCAACGACGTATTCGCCAAGGAGATCGCTACACATCGAGCACCCACTCTCTCTGGTCGGCCCGCGCGGAAAGATGTTCGGCGGCCAGCTTGCGGACAAGATCGAGAACCTGGTGATGCGATGGGACATTGCCGCCCCCGCGCCCGAGGAACGCAACCGGACGCCTCCCATTGAGGGCAAGGCGGACGTCGTCGACCATTTGCCCGGTGCTCATCTCCACGACCAGGAACATGCGGGCATCTTCAGCGGCCTTGCGAAAGCTCGCCGCCGGAAACGGAGAGAGCGTGATGGGCCGCAGGACTCCCACCGGAATGCCTTCAGCACGAGCCTCGGCCGCAACAGCCTTGAGGATGCGCGCCACGATGCCGTAGCCGACGAGGACGACTTCCGCGTCTTCGGTGCGCCACTCCTCCGCCCGCGGCTCCAGTTCCTGGGCGAGGCGGTACTTCGCCTCCAGCGCGCGGCTGTGCGCCTCCATCTCGTCGCAGTCGAGGTGGAGGGAGTTGATGAGGTTGTGCCGGGTGGCGGCAGTGCCATCGACTGCCCATGGGGGCAGGTCGGGCAGCGTGGCGGTGTGCGGAAACTCGACTGCCTCCATCATCTGGCCGATGAAACCGTCGGCCAGCACCACAACCGGGTTGCGATAGCGATCGGCCAGTTCGAAGGCGAGCGCAGTGAGATCCGCCATCTCCTGCACGGAGTGCGGCGCCAGAACGAGGGTGCGGTAGTTGCCATGGCCTCCGCCCTTCACCACCTGGTTGTAGTCGCTCTGCTCGGCGGCGATGTTGCCGAGACCCGGGCCGCTGCGGGTGATGTCGGCAATGACGCAGGGAAGTTCGGCGCCCGCCAGATAGCTGATACCTTCCTGCATGAGGCTGATGCCCGGCCCGCTGGACGCCGTCATGCAGCGCACGCCGGCGGCTGCCGCGCCGTAGAGCATGTTGATCGCCGCCACTTCGCTCTCCGCCTGGAGGAAGACGCCTCCAGCCCTGGGCATGTAAAGAGCGGCGGCCTCCGCGATCTCGCTGGCGGGCGTGATGGGATATCCGTAAAAGGCGCGGCACCCGGCCAGAATGGCGCTCTTCAACAGCGCCTCGTTGCCCTTCATGAGTTGGCTCATCAGGCTGCTCCTTGCATCACGGGACGCAGGCGCAGAACGGTGATGGCGCCAGGCTCGGGGCAGGCAAGGAAGCAGATGCCGCAGGCGGTGCAGCCCCGGCCGGCGTAGACGGCCGTGCGATAGCCGTAATGGTTCAGTCCATCGCTCAGGAAGAGGACCTTGGGAGGGCAGGACTCGATGCAGAGCCCGCAGCCCTTGCACTCGTCCTCATCCACGCGGAGCCGGCCACGATCGTGAACCTCCGCTGCTGCCATGTGACCTCCCGGGCGTGTCCCGCATTGTGTCGCCTGCAAGCAGGTGGAACCCGTATGATCGTGCCGCCTGGACCGGCAGGTCAGCAGTGATTGGCATCACGTTTTAGGGGAATCCCGGGCGGAATACCGTCGGTGTCCAGCGTCGGGCCGAGGGGGTACACTGGCGATTCTGTCATTTGGGGAGCGTCGGCGTGAGTCTTCGAAAGCGATCTGGATATTTGGTTGGTTGCGCACTGGTGATGGTACTGATGGCCTTCGCGGGGCCGTCATGCGACGCACAGAAGAGCGAGGGCGAGCCGGCCAGCGGGGCGAAAAGCGGAGATACCGTCGTGCTCCAGAACGGGTGGATCAAGGCCAGTGTCCGGATTGACGGAACGGTGAGCGGCCTTGTCGTGATGGATCGTCTTCATGGTACTGAGCTGCCCATCGCCAGGCCCTTCGCGCTGCTCTTGAAGAACAGGGGCGCCTTCAGCATCGACAACATGAGGATCTCCGGTACGGCGGAGGTGCGGGAGATCGCGGCGCATGCGGACGCATCCCGCATGGCGGAACGCATCCATGGAGAGGAATTGGATCTTTCCTTGCAGACGGAGGATCGTTCGCTGCAGGTAGCGTGGTCTCTCATTCTGGTGGATGGTTCGAACTACCTGCGCCAAACAGTGAATGTGACTGCGGCACAGCAGGACGTTCCGGTGGACCGGGTGGAGATGATCGATCTGCCTCTTCCCGATGCGCATGTTGCCGGAATCGTGGATGGTTCGCCGATCGTCGCCGGCAATTGGTTTCTCGGGTTCGAGCATCCCATCTCCAAGTCACGCGTCACGGATGGACGGGTTACCTCCTGGATCGATCGGGAGTTGCCGCTAATGGCCGGGCAGTCGGTCTCGTATTCTTCGGTGATCGGCGTGGCCCGCCCAGGACAGATGCGGCGCGACTTTCTGACGTACATCGAGCGGGAGCGCGCCCATCCATACCGCACCTTCCTGCACTACAACTCGTGGTACGACCTCGGCTACTTCAATCCCTACGACGCCAACAGCGCTGTGGACCGGTTGAACTTCTTCGGGCGGGAGCTGGTGGAGAAGCGGGGCGTGCACATGGACTCCTCGCTCTTCGACGATGGGTGGGACAACCACGCGTCGTTGTGGAAGTTCAACAGCGGATTCCCCGATGGCTTCACGCCGGTAAAGGCGGCGGCGGAGAAGTATGGGTTTGAACCCGGCGTGTGGATGTCGCCCTGGGGCGGCTACTCCAAGCCCAAGCAGGAGCGAATTGCGTTTGGCAAGAGCGCCGGCTACGAGATCGTGCAGGGAGGATATGCGCTGTCTGGCCCCAAGTACTATGCGGCCTTTCGCGATGTCTGCCTGGAGATGATGCGCAAGTACGGCGTGAACCAGTTCAAATTCGATGGCACCGGCAACGTGGACTCAGTTGTGCCCGGCAGCCAGTTCGACAGCGACTTTGCCGCGGCGATTCACCTGATCGGCGAGCTGCGCGCCGCCAAGCCGGACCTCTTCGTGAACCTTACGACAGGCACCTGGCCTTCACCCTTCTGGCTGATGCACGCGGACTCGATCTGGAGGGGCGGCGACGACGATAATGTTGCCGGCGTGGGGCCGTATCGCGAGCGCTGGATCACCTATCGCGATGCGGCCACCTATGAGCATGTGGTGCAGAGGGGCCCGCTTTATCCGCTGAACTCGCTCATGCTGCACGGCATGATCTACGCGCAGCACCACAAGGAGCTCGACAAGGATCCGCAGAACGATTTCCGCAATGAGGTGCGGTCGTACTTTGGAACGGGCACTCAGCTGCAGGAGATGTACATCACGCCTTCGCTGCTGAGCAAGGAGAACTGGGATGATCTGGCGGAGGCGGCGAAGTGGTCGCGCGCCAACGCGGCAGTATTGAAGGACACGCATTGGGTAGGCGGCGACCCGGCGTGGGGCGAGATTTATGGATGGGCCGCATGGACCACCGAGAAGGCCATCCTGGTGCTGCGCAATCCCGGCGACAAGCAGCAGGCGATCAAGCTCCGCTTGCAGGATGGCTTCGAGCTTCCCGAGGGAGCCGCCGTACGGTATTCCGCCAGGAGCCCGTGGGCTGCGGATGCAGCGCAGCCTGCCATGACGCTCGATGCCAACGAGCCGCACACATTTACACTGAAACCGTTTGAGGTAGTAACACTAGAGATGACGCCGGAGAAGTAAAGCGCATCGAGGGTCGTGGTCTCCCAGGTCCCGGATTCAGGGACCTGGGGCACACACATCCTTGGGATCGAAAAGAGAACAACAACGACAACTGCAGATCCCTCCGCTTCGCTGCGGGATGACACTGCTGTGGAAGGATGAGACAAATGCAAGCTCCCACATTATTGGTAATGGCGGCCGGAATGGGCAGCCGCTATGGTGGTTTGAAACAGATTGACCCGGTCGGCCCTTCCGGCGAGACCATCATCGACTACTCGATCTACGACGCGCTGCGGGCGGGATTCGGAAAGCTCGTCTTTGTGATCCGGGGAGACATCGAGCAGGCCTTCAAGGAGACCGTAGGCGCTCGCTTTGAGAAGCGCATGCCCGTGGAGTACGTCTTCCAGGAGCTGGACAAGCTCCCCTCCGGGTTCACGGTTCCCGAAGGGCGCACCAAGCCCTGGGGAACCACGCAGGCCGTGCTGATGGCCGCCGACGTCGTCCGCGAGCCGTTCGCGGTCATCAATGCCGATGACTTCTACGGCGCGGAGAGCTATCGCGTGCTGGCCCAGCAGCTCACGTCAGGATCGCCGGACTACGCGATGGTGGGCTTCATCCTGCGCAACACGCTCTCGGACTTCGGCTCCGTGGCCCGCGGCGTCTGCCGCGTAGATGGCAATGGCTACCTGGCAGCCGTGGAAGAGCTCACCAATATCGTCCGCGAGGGGGAGCACGCAAAGAACACAGACCCCGCGGGCAAGGTGACCGAGCTCAGCGGCGACGAGCCCGTATCCATGAACATGTGGGCCTTCACCCCGGCAGTATTTGCCCAACTGCGCGAAGTCTTCCATGAATTCCTGGAGCGGAGCGGCAAGGAGCTGAAGGCGGAGAGCTATGTCCCGACGGCCGTGAATCAGCTGGTGGCGGCGGGGAAAGCGCGCGTGAAGGTGCTGCGCTCGAGCGACTCCTGGTTTGGTGTGACCTATCGCGAGGATCGGCCTCGGGTGGTAGACAACATCAGCAAGCTGATTGCGGCCGGAAGGTACCCCGAACAACTGTGGAAGTAAGAGACCCCAACGAGATCGCCGCGGCGGCTCGCCAGTTCCGCGTGTCGGGCGAGTTTGCCGGCGCCGCTCGCTACGGCAGCGGTCACATCAATGAATCCTATCGCGCGATCTTCCGCGAGGGCGCCCGCGAACAGCACTTCCTGCTGCAACGCATCAACACGCGTGTCTTCCCGGATGTTGACCGGCTCATGCAAAACATCGAGCGCGTCACCGAACGGGTCAGCAGCTCGATGGAAGCCAAACCGGATCGCGAACGAAGGGCGCTGCGGCTGATTCGAACCCACGATGACCGCGTGTGGCATCGCGACGCCGCTGGCGGCTGCTGGCGGATGTATCCGTTCGTGAACAAGGCGCGCGCCCTGGATACGATCGAATCTGCCGAGCAGGCCTATCAGATTGGCAGGGCCTTTGGCGAGTTCCAGCAGCAGCTCGCAAACATGCCACCGCCCCGGCTGCACGATACGATTCCGGATTTTCACCACACGCCCAAACGCTATGCGGCACTCGAGGAGGCAATCGCGCGCGACGTCGCCGGGCGCGCGCGCTTCGTCGAGGCGGAGATCGGATTCGCGCGGAGACGCAAGCCGATCACGACGAGGTTGCTGGACGCCGGCCTGCCGGAACGCATCACCCACAACGATACAAAGTGCAACAACGTCCTCCTCGATGAGGCGACGAACGAGGCGATCTGCGTCATCGACCTGGACACCGTGATGCCCGGCTTGGCGGGGTATGACTTCGGGGACATGGTGCGAACCATGACCAGCCCGGCGGCTGAAGACGAGCGCGACCTGTCGCGTGTCTACCTCCGCCTCCCGGTCTTCGAGGCGATCGTGCGCGGCTACCTCTCCGCCGCGGGCGCCTTCCTGACCCGCGAAGAGAAGGAATCCCTGCCGCTCGCGGGCAAGCTCATCACCTTCGAGATCGGGATCCGCTTTCTCACCGACTATCTCTCCGGCGACAACTACTTCCGCATCCACCGTCCGGACCATAACCTGGACCGCTGCCGCACCCAGTTCAAGCTCGTGGAGTCGATTGAGCAGAACGAGGCCGCATTGAACACGATGGTGGAACAGTGCGGGTAAGCCGGCCTCCCGCGCCTCTAGTTGGATTTAGTCGCACAGCTTGACGCAGCGTCGATCAGCCTGCGCATATCCGGCAAAAAGACGAAGCGGATGAGACCGGAAGGCTTGGCGGCTTCATCGATCGCCGCCACCTGTGCGTCGTGCCAGCCGGACGCCGGGCAGGCGTGATCGTTGAGATACGAGAGGGCTTCAAGCCCCGCGGCTCCCAGGGCGGAGAACTGTGCAGCCCGCGGACCGAGATCGGAGAGGCGGGGCGACACCTGGGCCCTCGCCGCGATCTGCGGCGCCGCTGCCTGCCATTGTTCAAAGCGATGACGAAGGGCCATGCGGGCGGCCTGGCTATCGCCGTGTCCATCGCCAGATAAAACGGCGTCAACTTCGCGGGCGAACTCCTGGCGCGCCGGCGGATCGGCAACGATGGCGTCGATGAAGCGGTCGAGCGACGTCAGGGCATCCGTATGCTGGCCCTTGTAGCGATCTCCAAACATGACGGGCTCCGTCACCGCAGCCAGAATGTCGAGCGCCTCCGGATGAGCCGCGCCCCACAAGTTGCGGCGAAGCTTTTCAGGCCCGGTAATGTGGGTGAGGCCTACGTCTTCCAGTTCGAGCGAGGCAACGCGCATGCGGCGGTACATGTCGTCGATGTCGCGATCCGATTGCGGCGACCAGAGGCGTTCGGCAACGGCCATCAAGCGCGGCCACACATGAGAGTCCACGGTCTCAGCGTGGATGTGTTCGCCCCATTGGCAGGCCTCCCCGCCCAGGATCAGCTTTTGCTGCTCGGCGTTCAGCGTGGTGGAAGCGGGCAGCGGGTCGGCAAGAAACATCTCCGCAGCGGTCTTCTGGATATTGAGGTAGTAGGGCGCGGAGAGGATGCCGGCATACCCCTGTCCGGCGCCCTGGGACAGGGAGGC
This sequence comes from Acidobacteria bacterium AB60, assembly GCA_008682415.1. GTDB lineage: Bacteria > Acidobacteriota > Terriglobia > Terriglobales > Acidobacteriaceae > Telmatobacter. The sequence continues at coordinate 105,918 of VANK01000008.1, forward strand.
TTCCCCGCGCCAGCTTTGCACCATGATGTCCTTCGGAAGGGCCGGATTGAGAATCTCGTCCCACCCCATCATCTTCTTGCCGTGCTTCTGCAGGATGGGCAGCAGGCGGCGATTGAAGTAGGCCTGCAGGTCGGCGGGAGTCTTGAGGTCCTGCTTCTTCATGAACTCTGCAATGCGGGGATTCTCCAGCCATCCCTTGCCGGCCGTTTCGTCGCCCCCAATGTGGAAGTAATCGTCGGGAAAGATCTGCGCCATCTCGCCGATAAAGGTGTCGAGAAACTTGTAGGTCTTCTCGTTGCTCGGATCGAGCTCGGCCTGGGGAATGCCAAAGACCGTGGGCAGAGCCTTGATATCTTCGCCGGCCCCGATCTCGGGATACGCCAGGAGCCAGGACGAGGTGTGGCCGGGGATGTCGAATTCGGGCACCACGCGAATCCCCCGGGCGCGCGCATACGCCACAATGTCGCGCATCTCGTCCTGCGTGTAGAACTGCCCGTTCGACGCGGCTTCCGTGAAGCGCGGAAACTTCTTGCTCTCCGCGCGAAATCCCTGGTCGTCGCTCAGGTGCCAGTGGAACACGTTGAGCTTGGCAATCACCATGCCGTCAATCATCCGCTTGATCACGTCGATCGGCTCGAAGTGGCGGCTGACGTCGAGCATAAAGCCGCGCCAGCGAAACCGCGGAGCATCGTCGACGGTGACAGCAGGCGGCTGGCACGCGTCGCTGGCCATCGTCACGAGTTGCAGAAACGTCTCCATCCCGTGCATGGCGCCCACATCGGTTGCCGCGGAAAGGGTCGCCGCCTGCGGGGTGATGGCCAACGTGTAGCTCTCGTCCTCGTCCAGGTTCTGGATCGCAGCGCCGGGACCCGCGACTTTCAACGTGAGGGTGTTCGAGGTGCTGGGCGCAACCTCGGCCTGGGCACGGCGAATCCCTCCGCAGGCCCGATCGAGGCGCTCCAGAAAGCGGGAGAGCGCGGCATCGAGGCGCGCATCATGCGGACCATCGAAGCCGGCGTGAAAGTGCGCATCGAGCGTGAGTTGTCCGGATTGAACCGTGAGGGAACGGGGAAGCGGCATCACATGGAAGGAGCGCGCGGGATCGGAGCTCTCGGCGTGCGCCGCGGGGATGAAAAGAAGAAGAAGGAGAGAAAAGAACAGCGCTTGCATTCGCCGCGCGAACCTGCACGAAGGCCCATAACTCGACATCAATCACCGATCCCGAAAAGGATTTCTGTTGCGGGGTCCATTATCGCAAACGCGCGTGCGGCCTGAGAGTCATCGCAGGCCATAGGCTTCGCGCGCGCTGCCGCTGGAGATGCGTTCCTGCTCGTCGGCCGAGAGCCCGGCGATGAAGGAGCGGAAGGTATCCACCCAGGTGGCATAGTCGGCGGCCAGCGTGAGCACCGGCCAGTCGGAGCCGAACATCAGGCGGCGCGGTCCGAAGGCCGCAAGAACCACATCGAAGTACGGACGCAGCTGCTGGACGCTCCAGCGGGTCCAGTCAGCCTCTGTGGCCATGCCGGAGATTTTGCAGTAGACGTTTTCGCGTTTGGCAAGTTCGCGGATGTGATCGGCCCATGGCTGGAGCAGATTCTCCTTGATCCTCGGTTTGGCCACATGATCGAGTACGAAGACCTGGTTGGGGTGATTGTCCACGAACGCAATGGCCTGGGGCAGATGGCGTTCGAAGATCAGGATGTCGTACACCAGTCCGAGAGGCTGAAGCTGCGCTACGCCCTGATTGAAGTCCTCGCGCAGCAGGAAGAGAGGGTCCGGCTCGTCCTGCACCACGTGCCGCACGCCCCGCAGCTTGGGATTGGCGGCAAGCGGCTCGAGCATATGCGAAACATCGGGCAGGCAGAGAGGCACCCAGCCGACGACACCTCGAATGAGCGGGTTCTTGGCGGCGAGTTGAAGGAGCCATTCGGTCTCCGTGAGACTCTGGCGCGCCTGCACGGCAATCGTTCCGCCAACGCCCGACGATTGGGTCGCATCAACAAGGTCGCTGGGGAGATAGTCCCGACGCAGCGGCCGGAGCGCTTCGCTGTCCATCCATCCGTAGTCGTGGCGATTGTGCTTCCACAGATGATGATGCGCGTCGATCAGCAAGGTCGTGCCTCCCGGTTGAATTGGTGACGAACACGGCGAACTGCGGGACACAGGCGAGCGCTTCCAGCTTACTGCGTTCCACCGCGGCTCTGGAACGAGGAGTTGGCTCAACGGGCGATGAAGATGGTGGCGTTATCGATCAGCTTTCGTTCGAACCAGCGCTCGAAGCCGTGAGCGGTTTCGGCCGCGCCCAGGAAGAGCCATCCGCCGGGGACCAGCGCACGGCGCAGTTCGCGCAGGATCTGCTTCTTCGTGGCCGCATCGAAGTAGATCATCACATTGCGGCAGAAGATCAGGTCGAAGGGCCCCCCTGGACCGGCGGGCTCGCGCAGGTCCGCTCTCCGGAAAGAAACCATCCTGCGAATCTCGGAACTTAACTGCCAATCGAGGTCGGCGGGGCGAAAGTGCTTCTGCAGCAGAGCGGGCGGCAGTCCGCGATTCACCTCCACTTGCAGAAACCTGCCGGAGCGGGCCCGCTCCAGTACCTGCGAGGAGATGTCGGTCGCGAGAATGTGAATATCCCAGGAACCCAGGGGGAAGCCGGCCAGAAGCATGGCCAGGCTATAGGCCTCCTGCCCGGTGGAGGAAGCCGCCGACCAGAATCGCATCTTGCGCGTCGCGGCCCGTTCGCTCATCAGGCGCGGAACAAGCACGGCGCGGATCGCCTCGTATTGCCATGGATCGCGGAAGAAGTACGTTTCGTTCGTCGCCATCGCCTCCACCACCTGCCGGCCCACATCGGGCTCTCGCGACGTTTGCAGCAGGGCGCAGAGTTCGTCGAGGTTCGCCAGGCCGAGACGCCGCACAATGGGCTGCAGCCTGCTCTCAAAAAGGTAGTGCTTGTTGTTCTCAAGCACGATGCCGGTCTCGGCGTAGACGTGCTGCTGCAGAAAACGGTAGTTCTGTTCGTGAATCTCGGGTTTGCTCGGAGCGGGCATCCAACCTCTCAGGCGTGCACGGTAAGGCGCAGCAGTTCCCCCGCGCACTGGTCCAGGGGCAGCACGCGGTCAGCAAGCCCCGCCTGCACCACCGCGCCGGGCATGCCCCACACGACGCTGGACGGCTGATCCTGCGCAAGCACGGCCGCGCCCCGCGCCTTGAGGGCCGCGGCCCCGCGCAGTCCATCCTGTCCCATTCCGGTCAGCACCAGCGCCAGCACCGCGCCTCCAAAGACTTCGGCAGCGGACGAAAAAAGCGCGTCGACGGCGGGACGGCAAAAGTTCAGCGGGGGCGATTGATCAAGCACCACGCAGGGGCCGCTTCCCCGGGCAGCCACCTTCATATGAAAGTCGCCGGGGGCAATGAGAATCTTGCCCGGCGTCAGCGGCTCTCCCGGCACAGCCTCGCGCATGGGCAGTTTGTTGAGCGTGCTGAGCCGCTCCGCCAGCAGGCGGGTGAAGAGCGGCGGCATGTGCTGCACCACCAGCACCGGCAAGGGAAAGTCGGCGGGAAGTTTGGGAAGCACGGCCGCTAGAGCAGCCGGGCCTCCCGTGGACGTTCCGATCGCAACCACCCGCGGCGGCGTGGACACCAGCGGCGTTGCATAAACGTGTGGCAGCGCGTCGGCGTTGCGGCACGAGGCGGTGACGCGCGATGCGGTCGGCAAAAAGAATTGCTTGATCCTGGGAATCAGGTCCGCGCGGAACTGCTCAATCGCGCGCTCGACCGTTCCCTCCGCCGACGATTTGGTGACGTAGTCGTGGGCGCCGAGCGAAAGGGCCTCCAGCGTAATCGCGGCCCCGTGCTCGGTCAGGGTACTGCACATAATGACGCGCAGGTGCGGATGCTCCGCCCGCACCCGGCGCAGGGTCTCGAGACCGTCCATCTCCGGCATCTCGATATCCAGGGTGAGCACATCGGGATGCAGCACCGGGATCCGCTGCAGGGCGATGACCCCGTTGGCTGCCGATCCCACCACCTCAAGCTGCGCGTCCGTTTCCAGCGCGCGCGCGATCAGGCGGCGGATCACCACGGAGTCATCGACCACCAGAACGCGAATCGGCCGTCCCGGCGCAGTGGAACAATCAGGCAACGCCATGTCGGGCTCCAGCGGCGGCGCGGTTAAAAGGTGTACCGGGCAACCATCTTCTGCAGTTGCGCGGCCATCTGGCTCAGCTCCTGGCATGCCGTCTGCGTGTCGTTAGCGCCGCGCGTGGTGTCCTGCGCGGCCACCGCGACCCCGCCAATGTTCTTGGCAATGTCGCTCACGCCCTTGGCCGCCTCGCCCACGTTTTGGCTGATCTCGTTGGTGGTAGCCGTCTGCTCTTCCACCGCCGAGGCGATGGTGTTCGAGATATCGTTGATCTGGTTGATGATCGTCCCAATCTCCTCGATGGCCTTGACCGCGCCTTTGCTATCGCCCTGAATGGCTTCAATCTTGAGTCCGATCTCTTCGGTGGCTTTTGCCGTCTGCTTGGCGAGCTCCTTCACCTCGTTGGCCACCACCGCAAAGCCCTTGCCCACCTCTCCGGCGCGCGCGGCTTCAATGGTGGCGTTCAACGCCAGCAGGTTGGTCTGCTGCGCAATCGACGTGATCACCTTGATGACGTTGCCGATCTCCTGGCTCGACTCGCCCAGCTTGCGCATGGTTTCGTTGGTGGACTGCGCCATGGCCACCGCGGTCTTGGCAACACGCGCCGACTCGTGTGTGTTCTTGGCAATCTCGCGGATGGAGGACTGCATCTGCTCGGCCGCCGAAGCCACCGTGGAGACGCTGGTGGAAACCTGGTCGCTGGCCGCCGACACCGCGTTGGCCTGGGTCGCCGTCTCCTCCGCATTGGCCGCCATCTGCTGGCTCACCGTGGTCAGCTCTTCGGAAGAAGACGCCAGAGCCAGCGCGCTCTGCGCGGTGGCTTTGAGCGGGTCCGTCATGATCTCCAGCGTCTGGTTGATGCCGCCGATAATCTTGCCGAAGTCGCCGCGATGGCGGGAGACCTCCGCGCGCATGCCCAGATTGCCCTCCGAGGCGGCCTTGGCCAGCTTGCTGGTATCGGCGATCAGCGCCTCGATGTTGGTCTTGAGCAGTTCGAGCCACGCATGAATCTGATCCTGGTCGGAGGCCTTCGCCATGCTCGCCGACATATCGCCGTTGGCCAGCTTCGTGACGTAGGTGATCAGCTCCGAGAGCCACGCGTGCACCCCGTTGACGGATTCCTTCATCCGGGCATGGTCGCCCCTGCAGGCAATCTCCATCTTCTCGCGCAGGTTGCCGCCGCGAATCAGCGACAGGACGCGGTTCCCCTCGGCGATGGGAATCAGAATCGCGTCGAGCGTGGTGTTCATCCCCTCGATCACCTTGCGATAGTCGCCCAGATGGTTGGCCGCGTTAGCGCGCGCGTCCAGCTTGCCGGCCACCGCTGCATCCGCCAGAGCCGTCCCATCGGCAATCAGCGCCCGGATGGCCGTGACCATCTGCACAAGGCTCTCATTGATCTTGACGAACTGGTCCCGGCTCTCGCGCGTGGTCTCGTCCGCCTCCTCCACCTGCAGATCGACGTCCAGCTCCCCCTTGGCAATCCGGCCGAGGTTGGTCGCCATGCGGACCACCTCGCGATTGGCGTACTCTTTGGCACGCACCACCGCGGTCAGATCAGTCACCGTCTCCACAAAGCCGATATGCTCGCCCTTGGCGTTGGTCAGCTTGGCGGAGGCTTGCTTGCACTTCTGGCCGTTCCAGTCAAAATACGTCTCGCCCACGCCCTTGCCCAGTTGCACCAGGCCGCAACCATCGGTCTTGCAGATGTTGGCGCGTGCTGAGGAACACGGCATGCCCGGCGCCTCATCGCGGCTGCGGATGATGCGGTTGTCCACCATCAGCTTTTCGAAGGCGCGATTGAGGAAGACCCAATTCATGTTGTTGTCGATCACGTGGATGGGAAAGGGAACCGCATCCAGAATCGCCTGGTACCACTCCAGCTTGGCCACCGTGGCATCCAGGGTTGCGTTCACCCCTTCCACCACCTTGCGGAAATCGCCCTGGTGGCGGGAGACGTCGGCGCGCACTCCGAACTTGCCCTCGACGGCGGCACGGGACAGCATGGTCGCGTCTTCCAGCATGCCGTTCAGGGCTCTGCGCTGGTGCGTGATATCCACGCCGAAGTTCACGATCTTGAAGGGACGTCCCTGGGCATCCAGAATGGGCTCGTAACAGGCCCACAGCCACACCTCGCGGCCGTCCTTACCCAGCCGTCTCGCCTCCACCACCTGCGCCTCGCCGCGTTGCAGTTTTTCCCAGAACGGCACGTAGCTCTTGCTCTCCCGCTGCTCCGGTTCCAGGAAGATGCTGAAGTGCCGCCCCTGGATCTCCTCCAGCCGGTAGCCGAGAACGCTCAGGCCGTGCTCGTTCACATCCAGGATGGTCCCGTCCATCCCGTACTCGACCACCACCTGCGATTTGCGGATCGCGGCAAGCTGGCTGGCATAGTCCGCGAAGAGCGCGGGGTCGATCTCCTTCTGCGCGCGCACTCGGCCAGGTGCTTCAACGCCGCGGGGCCGCCTCGCGTCGCCGCGTCCGCTTTCCGGTGCTTCCATCAGGGCTGTTCCGGCAGACGCGCCGCGCGCTTGCAACTCCGGCCGATCGTGACTGGCTTGCTTCCTCATTGCTTCTCTCTCCTCATTTCTCGGCATCGCTCCCCGGCGGCGATTCATACGTGGGCGCCCGTCTCCATGGCTCGATGGCCACAGGGCGCTCAGCGTGCAGCAGTCATGGCGGGCACGTCCCGAGCTATTCCCCCTATCGGCGGGAACGGCGCAACCTTGACACCCCCCAAGGTCGGAGTTGAAATCCCCACGCCTCTCAGGAATGATGGGAAGACCCATTCCATTCACAGCCGGCGGTGAACCGGCCCGGGCAAATCCCGGCCCTGCGAGGAGCGGACCCAACGAATGATCACGCGAGCTTCCAAGATCCTGCTGGTGACCGGGATTGCCCTGCTCTACACGCTGGTGGTCTTCAACAACCTCACCGACTTCGATTCCAACTATCAGTTCGTGCGCCACGTCCTGAGCATGGACTCGACGTTTCCCGGCAATCACGGCCTGTGGCGCGCCCTGCCCTGGTCCTGGGAGCACCTGACCTTCTACCTCGTGATCATCGCCTGGGAGACAGGAACCACCCTCCTGCTGTGGTGGGGCATCCTGCGGATGCTGCATGCGCGGCGGGCGGCCAGCAGCCAGTTTCACCGCGCCAAGGCGGTTGCCATCGCCGGCCTTACGACTGCGATGCTGCTGTTCCTGGTGGGCTTTCTCTCCATCGGCGCGGAGTGGTTCCTGATGTGGCAGTCGCGCACCTGGAACGGCCAGGATGCCGCCTTCCGCATGTTCGCGGTGGCTGGCATCGTGCTCCTGTACCTCGTGCAGCCCGAAACGGACTTCCAGCCGTGACCTTCAGCGGGCGGACGCGATGTCCCGTCTGCGGCCGCTCCACAGCCAGAGGCCGCTCAGAATCGTGATCAGCAAAATAATGCTCTGCGAGATCACGCAATAAAGGCACCACACCATCAGGATGTCCTTCTCGATATGCGTAAGATAAAGGGCGAAACCAAGCCCCACCACCGCCGCCGCCGTGGTCAGCGCCTTTTTGCGCAGCATGGCCAGCGCTCCCAGCAGCACGTACCCCGCCATGCCAATGGCCGCCACCGGCACCGGCCCGATCATCGCGAACGGACTGTGATTCACCACGCCGCAATCCCAGTGCGCATTGATATCGCACGGTTCCACGTCGTTCGAATAGTGGACGCGCAGCGCCAGGTACGACACGGTCAACCCGGCGAGTGCCAGCAGCGTAAGCAGATAGCGCATAGTTCTACCATTGATAGTAAGCCCAGGGCGCAACCCCCCGGCATTGCGCCACATCAAGTGTCCCGGCGCCGGAAATGTGTTACGTTCCGGAGGTATTGGAGTCCATACCTTATGCCAGCAATGAAGCCTCTGTGCCAGCCAACCCGGCGTTCTCTCCTTGCAAGCGCAGCACGTGTCCTCGGGGCCGCGCTGGTGGTGCCTGCCGCCGGCATGCTCATGGCAGAGGCTGCCTCCAATCCCACCAAGGTTCTGGATAGCTCCGCGCTGCGCCCGCCTGCGGGCGCCAGCGTCGCCATCGTGGAATGGGGCGACCTGGAATGCCCCGCCTGCGCGCATGCCAACCCGCTGCTCAAGGAAGCCGCCGCGAAATACAAGATTCCCTGGGTCCGCCGGGACTACGTGATCGCCGCTCATCCCTGGAGCAAGAACGCCGCCATCTACGCCCGCTGGTTCGACACCCGGGGCAACGGTCTGGGCGATGCCTACCGCGACGCGGTGTTTGCCAGCCAGGCCTCCATCTACAACGTGAACATGCTGGCGCAGTTCACCCAGAACTTCGCCGCGAGCCATGGAGTCGGCCTGCCCTTCGCCATCGACCCGCAAAACAAGCTGGCTGCCCTGGTGCAGTCTGACGCCGATCTCGGCCGGCGCACCGGCGTGGTCCACACCCCCACCATCTTCATCGTGACCAACTCCAAGGCGTTGCCCTATGTGGAGGTGGAGAACGCGGACCGCGATCTCTATCGCAGCATCGACCAGGCTCTGTCCGTGACCCGTCAGACAGCCGCCGCAAATCATACGCCCAAGAAGTAGACTTCCCTTAATTTTTCGCGTCACATTCACGCGAGTGGGCCAACTCAACGCCCGGCACAAAGCATCTAAGCGCCCGCATATTTACGCTCTGGTAACGATACCACCCTCCTTCTTTCCTCTCTTGACAAGCGCTCCTCTTACTCCGCACTATGGTGCCGCGGACGATGGTAACGATTCCATTCCCTGCGAGCGGTGTACTCGCGCGTTCCATCAATAACGAGCCAAAAAAAACAACCAATTAAGGAGAGAAGCATGTCCGTCCGATGGAGGTTCGTGCTCGCGTTTCTGGTAGGCCTTTCGTCATCAGCGTTCTTCGTGCAGGCGCAATCCGACAACTCATCCATCTCCGGCACCATCACCGATTCCACCGGCGCCGTCGTCCCCCAAGCCACCGTAACGGTGAGCAACGAAGCCACTGGCCAGATCCGTACGGCCACTTCCAACGAAACAGGCTTCTACACCATCACCAACCTGCCGCCCGGAAACTACACCGTGCGCGTGGAGGCGAAGGGCTTCGAGAACTTCTCCCAGACCCATAGCCACCTTCAGCCCAGCATCGGCATGCGCGTGGATGCGGCACTCCAGGTGGGAAGTTCCGCCACCACCGTCAACGTGATCGCCGATGCCAACGTGATTCAGACCCAGACCGCGGCGGTCGGCCAGTTGGTGAGCCAGGAACAGGTGCAGGACATCCAGCTCAACGGGCGCAACCCCATGTACCTGGCGCAGCTGGAACCAGGCGTGCGGCGCAGCTCCTCCATCTCCAACTTCAACTTCGGTCTCGATAACGGCATCAACATCAACGGATCGAACAGCCGCGAAAACGGCATGACCTTCGATGGCGCGCCCATGGTGCGCAGCCGCGGGAACGGCACCAGCATCGGAGTCGCCGACACCGACGCCACCTCCGAGATGCAGGTGCTCACCGCCGCCTATCCGGCCGAATACGGGCGCGCCTCCGGCGGCATCATTCGCATCGTCCCGCGCAGCGGCACCAGCAACTTCCATGGCGCGGTCTTCGAATACCTGCGCAACTCCTTCCTGAACGCAAATACCTGGAGCCGCAAATCCACCACCGATCCCAACATCTTCGGCCACCCTCCGGCGTTCCGGTTCAACCAGTTCGGCTGGAATCTCAACGGGCCCGTCTGGATTCCCGGCTTGCACTTCAACGACGAACGGAAGAAGCTCTTCTTCCTGGCCGGGCAGGAATGGATCCGCTATCGCCACGTGGACACGGACCAGAGAAAAGTCCCCTCCGTGCTGATGCGCACGGGAGACTTCAGCCAGTTGCTCAATCCCTCCGATCTGAGCAACTTCTACAACAAAAAGATCCAAATCTATAACCCGGTCACCGGGGCCGCGTACCCAAACAACGTCATCCCGGCCTATGACCTGAGCGCCAATGGATTGGCTCTGCTGAATGCCTACCCGGTGCCGAACGCAGCGAACCTGAACTATAACTGGGTGGACGCAGCCATCTACCCGGAAGACCAGAGAAAAGACACGCTGGTCGTTGATTATGTCGCCGCCGACAATCATCACCTGCGCTTCTCCCTGCTGAACTACAACTACGACAGCGTCTCCCCGCACTACGGCAACTTCAACCGCACCCCGCAGGTCTGGCACCGTCCCAACCAGGTGGCCGTGCTGCACTACACCTGGACGATCAACCCGACCACGGTAAACGAAGCCTACGTCTCCGGCAGCGCGGACCACGTGCGGATCGGCATCGACACCAGCAGCGGCCGTTACGACCGCACCAAGTACGGCATCAACTATCCGTTCCTCTTCCCCGGCACCGATAAAGAAATACCGAACAAGATCCCGACCATCCAGATTGCCAACTTCGACACCCTCGACGGCGGCCCTTACCCGTCGCACTCGGGCGGCGTCGTGTGGGACTTCTCGGACAGCATCACCAAGATCGCCGGCACCCACAGCCTCAAGGCGGGCATCCTGTATGAGCGCGAAAGCCAGAACGACTTCGACCAGATCAATGTGAGCTCCACCACGCCCGGAGCCACCAACAACCAGAACGGCTTCTTCACCTTCACTGACACCCGCAGCGGGAATCCCACCTCCAAGGCGGCGATTGCCAACACCGCCCTCGGCCTCTTCGATACCTACGGCGAGATCGGCGTTCGCTCCTACACCATCTTCCTCAGCAACATGTACGAATACTTCCTCCAGGACACCTGGCGCGTAAAGCCGAATCTGGTCCTGGAGTACGGTATCCGCCACAGCATCATGCAGCCGTACTACGCCCGGTGGGGCAATCTTTCCGTCTTCTCTCCGGCCACCTACAACGCGGCATCGGCCCCCACCGTCGATCCCAAAACCGGATTCGTGACCGGCAGCAACCTGTATGACGGCATCGTGATTCCGGGATCCCACTTCCCCAGCGACGCAAAGGGACACGTGCCCGACAGCATCCTGAACGGGCAATACAACAGCCTCTTCCACGGATTCGATCGTGGTTACAACCCCACCGTCTGGACAGATATTCAGCCGCGCGTGGGCGTCACCTACTCCCTCTCCTCCACCACCGTCGTCCGCGCCGGCGCCGGACGCTACTTTGACCGGCTCGGCGTCAGCGACAGCGTCCACCTCGGGGGCAACCCTCCCTTCCAGCCCTCGGCCACCGTCAGCTATGGCGCCGTGGACGTACCCGGTGGCAATGGAGCCAACAACTACCCCATCAACATGACCTCCTACGCCTACAACTTCCCCTCGCCGGAAGCCTGGTCGTGGACCCTCACCACAGAACACGAGTTCTCCAAGGCTGGAGTGCTCACTCTGGGATATGTCGGAAGGCGCGGCCTGCACCTGCAGCACCTGGAGAACATCAACCAGCTGTTGCCCGGCACACGGCAGGCCAACATAGGGATCAAGCCGGATTCGCTGCGTCCCTTCCAGGGATTCTCGGTCATCCAGCAGGAAACCAACATGGGCCGCTCCATCTACCATGGCCTGCAGGCGAATCTGAAACACCGCATGAGCAATGGCCTGATGTTCGGCATTGCCTACACCTGGTCCAAGAGCCTCGATACCGCATCCGACGCCGGGACCAACATCCCCAACCACTACGACCCCACCGAGTTCTATGGGCCGAGCGACTACGACACCCGCCACATGCTGGTCGTCAACTACGTCTGGGACATCCGCTTCGCGGACCACGCCTCCAACTGGGCCGAGAGAAATGTCTTCGGAAGATGGCAGCTCTCGGGCACCTCCCAATTCCAGAGCGGCTATCCGCTAACCGTCTCCACCGGGGATGATTGGGCGGGCGTAGGTCCAGGATCAGGCAACCAACCATGGGTGCACACCGCTCCTGTGCGGTTGATCAAACACGGCCCGCGCAACGGCACAACACCAGGACTGTGGTTCGATCCAAGCGTATTTAAGTCCCCAACGCAGGGAACTTTCGCACCCCGAGAAAGCCGCAACCAGGTCTACGGTCCCGGCTTCCAGAGCTGGAACATCGCCATGCAGAAGGCCTTCCCCATCATCCCTTCGCATGAATCGAACCGGCTGCTGTTTAAAGCCGAGGCATTCAACTTCATCAATCACCCCAATCTCGATAACCCAACCACGAACCCAACCAGTGGCACGAAGGGAGAAGTAACCGGCAAGGGCAGCACCTATGCCTCCGATCGCCAGATGCAGTTCAGCCTGCGCTACGAGTTCTGACCTGCACCTTTTCTCCTGCAACAGTCCGGCGCTCAACAGCCCGGGCCGTTGCAGGAGTTCTTTTTTTTGAAGGGAATCTCTTCGCGTCGGGCCCTTACGTCTCCGACCGCTTCAGCAGATAATCGAGCCCGCCCACCCGGTACCAGCGATAGCCATACGGCTCCAGAACAATCCGATGGACTCCGCCTTTGCTCGGCAAGCTGTGATCCTCTGAGAGCAGATTCACCAGCCCCTGATCCCCCGGGCTCTTCGCCAACCGCAGGCTCACCTCGCACGGAGCCGCGCCCAGGTTGTGCAGCACCACCACCGCGTTGTTGCGCCACTCATACCGCATGGCAAGCACCTGGATCGAATCGAGCTTGGGAAACGAGAAATCCCCCCAGCCGATCTCCGGAACCTCCTTGCGCATGCGAATCATCCTTTCCATCCAGTTCAGCAGCGAATTCGGGTCGCGGCGCTGCGCGGCAACATTCACCTGCTCGAACCCGTAAGGGCCTTCGTGGATCACCGGCAATATCGGCTTCGCGCTCTTGGTGAATCCCCCCTGTGGTTCGGTGGACCACTGCATCGGCGTCCGCGCGCACGCCCGCTCCGGCAAGGACAGATCGTCTCCCATCCCAATCTCGTCGCCATACCGGATCACCGGCGTGCCGGGCAGCGTCAGCATCAAACTGTACGCAAGCTCCAGCCTTCGCCTGTCCCCCTGCAGCATGGGAGGAAGCCTTCGGCGAATGCCCCGGCCGTAGAGCTGCATCTCCTTCGTCGGACCGAACGCCGCAAACACGCGCTGCCTCTGCGCCTCCGTCAACCGCCCTAGATCCAGCTCATCGTGATTGCGCACAAACTGTCCCCACTGGCCGGTAGCCGGGCGCGGCCGCGTGTCCTCCATCGCCTTGATCAGGGTGCGGCAATCCCCCGACGCAAGCGCGTAAAAGAAATGCTGGTTCACGTCGAAGTTGAACACCATCTGCAGCCGCTCCCCTTGCTCGCCGAAGTACTGCAGATCCTCCCGCGGCGTGACGTTTGCCTCCCCCAGAATGATCGCTCCGTTCTTCCGCCACGAGAGAAACTCTGAGAGGGAGCGAAGCATGTCATAGTGCTCCACCGGCCGCTTCAACGCCGGGCCCTTCTGCGCGATCACGAACGGCACAGCATCCATGCGAAACCCGTCTACCCCGAGCTGCAGCCAGAAACCCATGATCTTCAGGATCTCCGCCTGCACATCGGGGTGCGACGTGTTCAGATCCGGCTGGAAATCGTAAAAGCGATGAAAGTACCACTGGCGCGCCGTCTTCTCGTAAGACCAGGTTGTCTTCTGCACGCCCGGAAACACCACGCCTGACGACGCGTTCGCGGGCTTCTTGTCCGACCACACATACCAGTCGCGATACTTCGACTGCGGATCGGAACACGCCTCCCGGAACCACGGATGCTCGTCCGACGTGTGGTTCACCACCAGGTCGATAATCACGCGCATCCCGCGCTGCTTGCAGCCCCGCGTGAACTCCACGAAATCACCCAGCGTGCCATACCGCGGATCCACCGAGTAGTAGTCGCTCACGTCGTAACCGTTATCCCGCCCGGGCGACGACTGGAACGGCATCAGCCACAGCGCCGTTACCCCCATCCCCTGCAGGTAATCGAGACGCCGAAGGAGCCCTTGGAAGTCCCCTACCCCGTCCCCATTCGCATCCATATACGTGGCGACCGAAAGGCAGTAGAAGATCGCGTTCTTATACCAGAGATCGTTGATCATGAGTTTGCCGTTCGCCGCACACTGCGATGGAGTATAAGGTGGGATGCAAAATTTGAGTTGGTGGAAGCACGCAGTCGTCTATCAGGTCTATCCGCGCTCGTTCCAGGACAGCAACAGCGACGGCATCGGCGATCTCAATGGCATCCGCGAACGCCTCGACTACTTCGTCGAACTCGGCATCGACGCTCTCTGGATCTCTCCCATCTATCCCTCCCCCATGGCCGACTTCGGCTATGACGTCGCCGACTACTGCGGCATCGATCCCATCTTTGGAACCATGACCGACTTCGACCGCCTCCTCGACGAGGCCCACCGCCGCGGCCTTCGCGTTCTTCTGGACTTCGTGCCCAACCACACCTCCGATCAGCACCCATGGTTCCTCGAAAGCCGCTCCTCCCGCGACAATCCGAAGCGCGACTGGTACCTGTGGCGCGACCAGCCCAACAACTGGCAGAGCCACTTCGGCGGATCTGCCTGGGAGTTCGACAACCGCACCGGCCAGTACTACCTGCACGAGTTCCTCAAAGAGCAGCCGGACTTGAACTGGCGCAATCCAGAGGTGAAGGCGGCCATGTTCGACGCGCTTCGCTTCTGGCTGCGCAAAGGCGTGGACGGCTTTCGCGTCGACGTCATGTGGCTCATGATCAAAGACGATCAGTTTCGCGACAACCCGCCCAACCCCGCGTATGAGCTGGGCATGTCCTCCCGTGCTCGCTTCCTTCCGGTATACGATGCCGACCGTCCCGAGGTGCACGCCCTGGTGGCGGAGATGCGCGGCGTCCTCGAAGAATTCGGCGATCGCGTCCTCATCGGCGAAATTTATCTGCCCGTTCACCAACTCATGCAGTACTACGGGCCGGAACTGCGCGGCGCAAACCTGCCCTTCAACTTCCAGCTCTTGCAGTGCCCCTGGACCGCCGACGACCTGGCCGGCGCCATCCGCGACTACATGGCCCACCTCCCCACCGGCGCGTGGCCCAACTGGGTTCTGGGCAACCACGACAAGCCGCGCATCGCATCGCGCATCGGGCCGGATCGCGCCCGCGCCGCGGCCCTCCTGCTGTTTTCGCTTCCCGGCACCTTGACCGTGTACTACGGCGAGGAGTTGGGCCTGCAGGATGTCCCCATCCCCCACGACCTCGTGCAAGATCCCGCGGAGAAGCGACAGCCCGGCATCGGCATGGGTCGCGATCCCGAGCGCACCCCCATGCCCTGGGACAATTCGCCCGCATGCGGCTTCACCCGCGGCACGCCCTGGCTCCCCTTGGGCGAAGTCAACCCGTCGCTGAATGTGGAGCAATCGCGGCACGATCCGCATTCCATGCTGGCCCTCTATCGCAGGCTGCTGCAGCTTCGCCGCGCCGAGCCCGTCCTCGTCGCAGGCGCGCTGACCCAACTGTCTTCGCAAGACGGCGTACTGCGATTCCTTCGATCCGACGGCAAAAAGCGCCTGGCCGCCGTGGTAAACCTCGCCGGCGAAGAGCGCAGCATTCCTGTCGAGGACGGCGCCATCGCTCTGGCTACCGATCTGCCCCGCGCCGGCGAGCAGGTCCATCAATCCGTCGTTCTCAAGCCCGCTGAAGCGATGGTGATCGCTATCCACGACTGAATCGTGATCGCGCCCTGCCGCTTCGCAGCCATCCCGCCCTGGCCCCGAAAACCACCGGCTCTCGTCACACTTTCATTGACTCTCTATCCATAGATAATCTATACGTCTGCTCATGACCCGGAAACCGGAGCTGCTCCCCGGCACCCTCGACATGCTCATCCTCAAAACCCTCACGCGCGCGCCGCTCCACGGTTACGGCATCGCGCTCTCCATCAAGCGCCTCTCCGACGAGGTGCTCACGGTGGAAGAAGGTTCGCTCTACCCGGCGCTGCAGCGGCTCCTGCTGCAGGGCTGGGTCAAGGCCGAGTGGAAGATGACTGAGACCAACCGCCGCGCCCGCTTCTACACGCTGACGGCGGCGGGACGAAAGCAGCTGGGTGTCGAGGTCTCGGAGTTCGAACAGATGATCGCTGCGATTGGACGGGTGCTGGCCGCCGACTCGCGCTGAGCCGTGCGACGATCCCGGATAAGTGAGAACGGAGGTTGCCATGATGCGATGGCTGCGAAAACTTGGCTTGCTGCTGGCGCGCGGGCGCTTCCGTGAGGAACTTGACGAGGAGATGGCGTTCCATCGCGCGGAAGCAGAACGGGCACTGCTCAACGAGGGCATCGAGCCGGAGGGCGCGCGCATGGCCGCGCGCCGCCAGTTCGGAAACACGACGCGCCTGCGCGAGCAGAGCGAGGAAGTGGTGGGGTTCCGCGTGGAAACCATTTGGCAGGACGTGCGGTATGGGCTGCGGCAACTGCGCCGGAGTCCCGGCTTCGGCGTAACCGCGGTGCTGATCCTCGCCCTCGGACTGGGCGTGAGCACAGCCATCTTTTCATTCGTCGATGCGGCCCTGGTACAGCCGTTGCCCTTCGAAAAACCCAGCCGCATCGTCGACGTGGATGAAAACTCGGCGGTCTTCCCGCGTTCCAACCTGTCGCGCGACGACTACGAAGACTGGAAGCGGTTGAACACTACTCTGAGTTCCCTTGAGGTCTACACCGGCGACGGATTCCTGCTGCACCTCGGCGCAACCAGTGAACCCGTGCCCGCGCTGCGGGTCAGCGCAGGCCTCTTCCGCACCCTGGGCCTCAAACCGGTTCTGGGACGCGACTTCTTGCCGGGCGAAGACCAGCCGGGGCGAGCCAAGGTTGTGCTCCTCAGCTACCGCGGGTGGAACAAGTGGTTCGGCGGACGCTCCGACGTGGTTGGACAGGCGCTCAATCTGAGCGGCGACTCCTACACCATCGTCGGCGTCATGCCGGCGGCCGCCTCCTATGCGCCCCGTGCGGGCAATCGCGACTTTATCGTTCCGCTCCAGGACAAGACCGGCTGCGAGAAGCGCCGCAGCTGCCACAACCTCGACGGCGTGGGCCGCTTGCGCGACGGAGTAACCGTGGAGCAGGCGCGCGGCGATCTCCAACGCATTGCCGCGCAACTGGAAAAGCTCTATCCCGGCTCGAACAAAGATCAGGGTGCGTCGGTGCAGCCGCTGCGCAATTACCTGGTCGGCGACGTGCAACCCATCTTGCTCACTCTGCTGGCCGGCGCGGGACTGCTGCTGTTGATCGCCTGCGTCAACGTTGCCAGCCTGGTGCTGGTGCGCGCGGAGAGCCGGCGGCGTGAAGTAGCCGTCCGCGGCGCGCTGGGCGCCTCCCGCACGCGCCTGGCCCGTCAGTTCATCACCGAAGGCATGCTGCTGGCCACAGTGGGCTGTGCGTGCGGCGCCCTGGTGGCGGAATGGGCCATGAAGCTGCTCACGCAACTGGTTCCCAAGGACGCAGCCGCCGAGACCATGCCCTACCTGCAGCGCGTGGGCTGGAACGCGCACACCGCTCTCTTCGCGGCCGCCATGACCTTCGCCGCCGGCCTGGTCCTGGCATTGACACCCATGCTGCGCCACCGCGCGCAGGCGCTCGCCGACAACCTCGCCGAAGGAAGCCGCGGCGCAGCCGGCCGCTTCTGGTCCCGCCTCGGAGCCAACCTCGTCGTCGTTGAACTAACGATCGCCGTGGTTCTGCTCGCCGGTGCCGGATTGCTGGGTAAAAGCCTCTATCGCCTGCTCCACGTCGAAACAGGATTTGACCCCACCCATCTGGCCACAGTTCAGGTCATGGCCCCCCAGACCCGCTTCGCCAACCCAGAGCAGACCGCGCAACTGCAGCGCGACGTCATCCGCCGCTTGAGCGCGCTGCCCGGCGCGGTGAGCGTAGCCGTCACCACCGACCTGCCCATTCAATGCAACTGCGATACCGATTGGATCCGTATCGTGGGCAAACCGTTCCATGGCGAGCACAATGAGGTCCTCGAACGCGACGTCAGCCCGGAATACTTCGCCACCTTGAAGGCCAGGCTGGACCGAGGCCGCCTTCTCACCGAGGAGGACACGAACGTCAAACCCGCGCCGACCGTCATCAGCGAGTCGCTGGCCCGCAAGTACTTCCCCGGAGAAGATCCGCTGGGCCATAAAATCGGCAACGGCGATCTCGATCCCAAGTCCATGCGCGAAATCGTCGGCGTCATCGCCGATATTCGCGAAAACGGTCTCGCCGACGACACCTTCCCCGCCGAATACGAGCCCATCTATCAAAGCTCCGACAATTACTTCGCCGTCGCCATGCGCACCGCCGGCGACGAGAAGGCCCTGCTCCCCACAATGGCGAAGACCATCCGCGCCATCGACCCCGAACTCGGCGTCTCCGGCGAAATCACCATGATGGACCAGATCGAGAGCAGCCAGAGCTCTATCATTCATCGCGTCGCAACCTGGCTGGTGGGTGGCTTCGCCGCCATCGCCCTGGTCCTCGGCGTCGTGGGGCTATACGGCGTTGTGGCCTTCTCCGTCAGCCAGAGAACCCGCGAGATCGGCGTGCGCATGGCCCTCGGCGCGCAACGCAAACGGGTCTACGGCATGATCCTGCGCCAGGCCGGAGGTCTCACCCTCATCGGCATCGGCGCAGGCCTTGCCTGTTCCATCGCCGCGGCCGTCGCCATGAAGTCCTTGCTCTTCCGCGTCGCCGCCTGGGATCTGCCAACCCTCGCTGCCGTCGCGCTGGTGCTCGGCGGCGCCTCCCTGCTGGCCAGCTTCTTGCCCGCGCGCCGTGCCGCTCTGGTCAATCCGGTCGAGGCGCTGCGCAGCGAGTAATCTGCCGCGCAGACCCGGTCCTCAACGCCTCCCGGGGCGGCCGGCCCCAATCCACGCTCCTCCGCGTGACCTTTGTCCCTATAACTAAAGTGTTGCGACGGGAACTGCTCCCGCGCGCAACACGCCTGTTTTCATCGCGCCCCGCGAGCGGCCATGCCCCATCTCTCCGCACCCTGGCCCTTTCCTAATCAAAGGTCGAAGGTGGCCTTGTTTGCGGACCCAAAACCTCAGTATCCTCAAACCCACAGACTCACCGAAAAGTTGTAGTCGTCCTCCAGGTCGAGACATGGGTCTCTCCTTGCAGGTTCATCGTGAGAGCTGTCACCCATGAGCGCTCAAAACAATCGCGCGCTGCAAACCACCTAGAGCATTCGCCGTTTCTTAGAAGCGTACGAGGTAGAAAACGATGAGATCTCATAAAAGATATGCCGTCCTCGCCCTGCTGATTGCCATAGCTGCCTTCCTCTTGCCGGCGCCGGCAAGTGCCCAAAAACATGCCCCCCACACCGCCAGCATGAAGGGTACGGCTGCAGCTGCTGCCACCACCACCGGAACAGCCGCCACTCCACCACCAGGCCCGCCCGCGCTCTCCCTCGCGCCCGCAGCGCTCTCCTTCGATGCCGAGGTCGGCCGCGCCGCCCCGACGGCACAGTCCCTCGCCATCAGCAGCAACGGCCCCGCCGTGAGCTACTCTGTCTCCTCCTCGAGCACCGGAAACTGGCTGCGCGTCAAAGCCGGCTCCGCCAAAACCCCAGGCTCCGTCAGCATCTCCGCCGACTCCGCGGGACTCTCCCCCGGCACCTACTCCGGCACCGTCGTCGTCGCCAGCTCCGACGTCGCCAACAGCCCCATCCCCGTGGCCGTCACCCTCACCGTCGCCCCGCCACCCATCACCCTCGCCCCCACCGCGCTTTCGTTTACCGCGCAGGAAGGCGGCGTCGCCCCTCCCGATCAGTCCATCGTCACCGGCAGCGGCAATGGCGCGCCCATCGGCTTCACCCTCGCCGCCTCCAGTTCCGAAGGCTGGCTCACCGTCAAGCCCGCCACCGGCACCACCGGCAAGCCCATCAGCATCGCTGCCAATCCCGCGGGACTCGCCGCCGGCACGTACTCCGGCACCGTCGTCGTCGATTGCAGCGGCGCCTCCAACTGCCCCGTGCCGGTGCCCGTCACCTTCACCGTCAATCCCGTGCCCACCATCGCCGTCGGGCCCGAGCTGCTCACCTTCGTCGCCAAGGCCGGAGACAGACCGCCCGCCCCGCAGATGATCACCACCCGCAGCAGCGCAGCGCCCGTGCCCTACGCGGTCACCGCCTCCAGCACCGGCGGCTGGCTCGGCGTCAGCTCCTCCACCGGCATCACGCCTGAACCGGTCAGCGTCACCGTCAACCCCGTGGGCCTGGCCGCCGGCCCCCACACCGGCACCGTCACCATCACCAGCAAAGACGGCTCCGCGCCACAGGTCGTCGCCATCGCCTTCAACGTCTCACCGGCCGACCTGCCCACCCTCGGCGTCGCTCCCGCCTATCTCGCCTTCGTCGGACAGGCCGGAGGCACCTCGCCCCCGTCCCAGACCGTCCTCACCACCAGCAGCAAATCCGCTATCAACTACACGGTCTCCGCCGTCAGCAAAGGAAACTGGCTCAGCGCCTCGGTCAACACCGGTTCCACTCCCGGCTCCCTCAAGATCACCGCGAACCCCTCCGGCCTGGCCGCCGGAACCTACACCGGCACCGTCATCCTCGCCAGTCCCGATGCCGCGAATTCCTCGCAGGCCATCGAGGCCTCCTTCACCGTGACCGCCGCCACGCTCCCCGCCATGAGCGTCGGCCCGCCCACCCTCTCCTTCACCTCCCACACCGGCGAGGTCACCCAAGCCTCGCAGACCATCACCATCAGCAGCGGCGGCGCGCCCTTCCACTACACCGCCTCCACCGCCTCCGCATCCTGGCTCAAGGCCACGCCCGTCAGCGGCGCATCGCCCGGAGCCATGAACATCTCGGTCGCTCCCGCCGGCCTTGCCGCCGGCACCTACACCGGCGCGGTCACGGTCTCCGCCGAGGGCGTCGCCAACAGCCCCCAGGCCGTCTTCGTCACCCTCACCGTCAGCCCCAAGCCCGTTCCCCGGCTGGCCGTGAGCCCCGCCTCCATGACCTTCACCGCGCAGGCAGGTGGCAAGCCCCCGGCCGGCCAAACCATCGCCATGGTCAGCACCGGCGACAAGCTCGGCTTCAAGGTCTCCACCGGCACCTCGGCAAGCTGGCTCTCCGCCACCCCCAACGACGGCGCCACCCCCGGCAGCATCACCGTCTCCGTCAACCCCGCGGGACTGGCCGCCGGCACCTACAACAGCAGCGTGTCCATCGCGGCATCCGACGCCGGCAACTCCCCGCGCGTCGTCCCCGTCACCCTCGTCGTCACCGCCGCCGGCAAAAAGCCCTAGGCGCAGCCACTTCGCCGCACCGGCGGGCGAATCACCAACGCGGGGAGAGACCTCCATCCTCTCCCCGCCTCCTCCCCACCCCGCCATCTCCGTTCCCCCACAACCGAGGGTGCCCCGTTCTACGCGGATCGAAAGATCCGCGTAGGGCGGGACAGCACGACTCTCCCTCAGCTTCTCTCCGTTCCCGCACGACCGAGGGTGCCCCATCCTAGGCGCGCCTTTTGCGCCTAGGGTGGGACAGCACGACCCCCACCCAGCCATCTCCGTTCCCGCACGACCGAGGGTGCCCCATTCTAGGCGCGCCTTTTGCGCCTAGGGTGGGACAGCACGAAACCCACCCAGCCCTCTGCGTTCCCGCACAACCGAGGGTGCCCCATGTCTCCCGCTGTTGGAGACATGGGATACCTCGAACCCATCCCACCCGTCTGCGTTCTCGCACGACCGCGGGTGCCCCATCCTAGGCGCGCCTTTTGCGCCTAGGGTGGGATACCTCGAACCCCACCCAGCCTCGCGGCCCTCGGCCCTTGCTACTCGGCTCTCGTCTCTCCGTAGGCACAACGGGTCTTCAGACAACTACGGAGTCCCGTAGGGACGGCGCCTCGCACGATTTGCAACCGAACCGCGCATCCCCAAATCAATAGTTGTGCTGCAAAACTACCCCGTGTTCGGAGTCCCTGTGCCCAGCCCTGAAATGAACGCCATCCTCGAATTCCTTCAAGAACGAAAAGCCTCTCGTGCCACCAGGCCGCCAACGCCGCTCGACGAGGCCCGCAAAAACTACGCCCCCTGCGGCCAGTTGCGCCCTCTTCCCGAAGAGGTAGCCGTCACGCCCGTCAACGCGCAGGGCGTCCCCGCCTTCTGGCTCGATGCTCCCAACACTGCGGCATCCTCCCGGGTCCTCTTCTTTGTGCATGGAGGCGGCTACAGCCGCGGCTCTCTGCGCAGTCACGGCCCGCTCGCCGCCCACCTGGGCGCCACGCTGGCGCGCCGCGTCTTCTTCCCCGAATACCGACTCGCTCCCGAGTTCCCCTTCCCCGCTGCCTTTGACGACACGCTGGCGGCCTGGCGGTGGCTCACCTCCGTCGGAGTCGCGCCCTCCTCCATCGTCGTCGCCGGCGACTCCGCCGGCGGAGCCCTCTCCCTGGCACTGATGCACGCCCTCCGCGATGCCGGCGAGACCCTCCCCGCGGCCGCCGTGCTCATCTCTCCCTATCTCGACCTCACCGGCCCCGACCCCTCCATCGCCGAGCGGGTCAACGATCCCAGCTTCACCCCCGCCTACCTGCACGAGGTCGCCGCCATGTATCTGAACGGCGCCGATCCCCGCAATCCCCTGGCCTCCCCGCTCTTTGCCGACCACTCCGGTCTGCCGCCTCTGCTCCTTCAAGTCGGCAGCGCGGAGTTCCTCCGGTGCGACTCCGAACGCCTCGCCGCCGCGGCCGCACAGGCCGGCGTCGAGGTCACGCTCGACATGGCCGAGGGTCTGCCCCACGTCTATCAGGTCGCCCTCCACACATCCGAGACCGCTCGCGCCATTCACCAGATCGCGGAGTTTGCCAATCGCTTCTGAACCGCGCCTCACACCGCAGAACGGTTGACGGTCGCTGCTCATGCCACGGCCGTCGATCCCGTGCGCATCACTTCGATGCGCGCAGCCATCCATTTCTGTGGGTCGGGCAGGTCGCCCAGCGCCTCAGCGCAGGCGGACCGCTCGGGCCAGGTCTGAAGATCAGCGGACGCGCTGCTGTGCAACGCCCGCTCTGAGGGATCACAAAAACTGCGAAGGGCGCAGCCAGCCGGCAACCCTCACGGAGCGCAGCCTGGCAGTCATCTCATCACCATGTGAGCCCAACGGCCTTTCGCATGGCATCTTCGAATGCCTGATCCTCGAGCCTTCTTCGCAGGCCCAAGATCATCTCCGCATCCGGGCCGACCGGTACACGAAGCGGTGTCGCGGGCTCTTCGATGGCACGGGCGATGGCCAAGCCGACAACTTCGGGTGCGGTTCTACCAGAGGGGCCGCTCATTCTGGTATCGGCGCCAGCCAACTGCTCCCAGAGTCCGGCGTAGTCGGCAGGCCCTTTATGAGGCTCCATCGCTTTGATGCCGGTATCGATGTCTCCCGGCTCGATCAACACGCAGCGTATTCCAAAGTGACGGACTTCCAGGTGCAGTGACTCCGTCAAGGCTTCCAGCGCGAACTTCGAGGCGCTGTAGGCCGCTCTGAGCGGCGAGGCGACCCGGCCGTTCACACTCGACACATTCACGATGACCCCCGATCGCCGCTTTCGCCAGGCGGGCAAGACCGCCTGGACCATGCGCAGCGCGCCCACCGTGTTTGTCTCGAACATCCTCCGGAAACGGTCCAGCGGATAGCCTTCCACCGGCCCTCCGCCAGTTGTTATACCTGCGTTGTTGACGATTGCATCCAGCGGACCAACCTCTTCAAGGCACCGCGCCACGGACTCATCGCTGGTGACATCGAGCACATGGGCCTGGATGCCTTCCGATCCAGTCAACGGGGCGACGTCGGTGGCAACAACGGAATGCCCTCGGTTGGCAAGCACCTGCGCTGTTGACCGTCCTATGCCGCGTGCCGCGCCCGTAATCAAAACCCTTAGCGTCTTTGGCATTCGGAACTCCTCCTGCGCGTCATTGATAGTTGGACTCTGGCAGCCGAATCCATAGTCGGCAGGATACGATGTGACCATGCCCACGCGCCGCCGCCCTTATACACCGGGCTATTCCTGATTTCAACGTTACGGACCACCAGCCCCCGGAGGCGCCAGGTTGAGTTCGAAGGCCGTCCGCACGTCTCCTTATCTCCGCGGCCCCCGGATGCGCTGAACCAAAACTTGAGAGGAGCGGGCAGCTATTCCTGCTTCTGGGACCCGCTGCTTCTACGCACGAAAAGAAATCGGGGAGAGCCATCAGCCTCTCCCCGATTTCGAAACGTTCCACTTACATCAACCTCGCGTCACTCACTTGCCCGTACCAGCAAACTGAAGACGAGTAACGAAAGGTGCGGACATACAGATCCAAATGCTCACTTACCCGTGGGCGAGTTCGTCGACGGATAATAGGCGATCCGATTGAGGCTCCCGTCACAGTCCGTTTGATAGCCCTTGAGCAACATTCCCTCCATCAGAAGCGTCTGGAGCTGCGGGATGGTTGACGCCCCCGAAGATCCATACCGAACACCGAAGTGGAGATGCGTGCCCTGAGCAAATCCAGTCTGGCCCATGATCCCAAGCTGATCCCCCTGATGAACCTTGTCCCCTGCTTTCCACAGAGTCTTGCCGTCTGCATGAGTTGGGAGGTTCGCGAGATGAAGGTAGCGCGTCGTCAATCCCGCCGTCTGGCTAACCACAGGTTGAGTCAATCCGGCTGCGGGGCTGTAATCCCCGTGATTGATCACGATGTAGTTCCCGTTTTGATTGATGGTCTGAATGTCGGACCCGGCAAATGCGACAACCCCATCTGCTGCCGCCAATACCGGCACCGTGGTTTGGGTGTATTTTCCCCGCACTCCCGCACCCTGCGTCATGTACCCGTAGCCTAGGTCGATGGAGAAGAAGTTTGTCCCTGAATGGTATTTGTCAAACCCGGCGAGCCCGGTCCTGCACTCATACCCACCCGTCTCATTGGTCACAACCCAGGCGTAGTCCCCATTAGTGCCGCCCGGAAGTGGCATCTTCAACGAAATCGGAAAAGGGGCGATTGTCAGTGATATCCAGGGGCGATTCGTGGATGGCGCGGCGTTGCCCTTGATGTACGCGCTGACTGGCTGGACCCGCGGGTCGGGATACATCGTGCTCCAGAAGTCCGCCTCGTAGACCTGCCCGGTCGCAGGCGGAACCGCGGGAACATCGAACATGTACCCATCGTTCGTGCTCGGGTTCGTGACCCAGCCGTTGTAGTCAGACGTTATGTTCGATCCCCAGAAGACGCCGAACTGCGGCTGGGGTAGCCACCCTAGACGTGTCTCCGAGGCGGGCAACGGTGGCCAGTAGCTCATCGTCTTGTACACGTCGATGTAGGGCGACGGGTTCGTTGTGTAGGCCGGCATCAAGAACAAAGAAACATTGCTGGCCTTTGGCATCCCGGTAAGATCGAACATCAGGTAGCTTTGGTTCTTGTACGAATTGCCTGACCCAACATTCGCCGTGCTTACCGCGAGCGTCGACTGCTTCCAGAAGCCGTCCGGATCTTCATACCCCGATAACACATGCCCGATGACCTGAACCGAGTTGTTCGTCGTGTCTCGTTGCGTGAATTGAATTGGAAAGGGCGTCGGCTGATACCAGACGCTCACTTGCTGCGCCGAAAGCGGCAGCGAAATACCAAGTAAACAAACAAACGCAGATACTCTCATGGAAATGATCCCTTCGTAGTGGTTTGGTTCATTTGTTGTCTGTGGAAGGGGAAGCGTGCGTAAATTCCGGCACTTGCCGAAAAGTTCCCATAGTCTATGCGAGAGTTACTTTGCACTGCAAAGGAATAATATCTTTGGGCAAAACGCCGGAAATCGATCATCGTCCTTCGACCGGAGTCCTCGCAGACATCTGAGAAGATACAGTGCACAAACCTCTTGGAATCCGGCCTCATGCCAAAGCAAACTATCAAAGATGCCGCCGCAGGACGGATAAGCATTTGTCCGTATAACGATCGGGCCCTCTCGTCGCCTTGACCCGGAGTACGATGAGTTCCAAACCGAAAGCTGAGACACGGCCTTGATCAAGCAACCGCCATCCACCAGCGAGACACCCGGCGAAGCAGCCGCGCGCATCTTCGCCCTCAACGATCGAATCAATCAGCTGTTGATTGAGAAACTGGATTCCCGCGCCTGGAGTGCAAGGCTTCCCGCACCACGCTCCCTTGAGGTCCGCACCATCGCCGCCATCTTCACGCACATGCACAACGTCCGCACCAAGTGGATTCGGCTGAACGCCCCGCACCTCGAGGTTCCGGCGCAACTCGGCCGCGCGCGATGTACGCCGCAACAGGCGCGGGCGGCACTGGCAACAAGCGCTGCAGCCTGCGTCCAGATGCTGGCTGAGGCCCTTGATGGTTCCGGCCGGATTGTGAGTTTCCTGCGCGACGGCTGGGCTCAGCCCCTGCCCCCCGGCCGAGAGATGCTGTGGTACATGCTTGCCCACGAGGCCCATCATCGCGGGCAGGTCTGCATGCTCGCTCATCAACTCGGCTTCAAGTTGCCGGGTAAGATCACGTCAGCGATGTGGAATTGGGAGGCAATGATCAGAGATCATCATGGCAGGATGGATTGATTGGAGGGCTGCGCGCGCCCTTCACTCCATCAGGAAAGATTTGGGAAAGCGCCCGAGTCGGAGTGCCCCGGTCTCCTCGCCTGCGTTCTGAAGAAAGAAGAGCCGGCTCGGTAATCCGTCAGGCGGACTCGCCTTCACCCCGCGTCGAGCGCCGTGCGCCTCGCATCGGAGGTCCGAATAACCGCGAGGAATCGAGCCGCGACACACAAGGCACCGAATTCCCCCTCGGAGGGAGTCGTGGTCTTCAGACCACGGAATCAAGGCCCTGCTCAAATCCGCGCGCGGCCCACAAGCCTTCGCGCGAAGCTCTCCGCCACCGCCGCGCGCAACGCACTCCCCACCGCGTCGGCGCTCGCCCTATTCCACCCAGATCGTCTTCGCTCCTAATCGAACGGCAGAACCCGCCGTTGCCTCTGCGATCCGAATTTGCTGCCTCTAACCGTTCTCCATTCCACAGTCCCGAGTTCGCGATCGATTACGTCGCAGGTAATCGACGCGGCCCTCCGCTCGTGGCAACCTTCTCTGAGCTGCAGTACCCATCCAGGAGGGCTCAATGAGAAGACGCACACTGCTGCAGGGAGCAATCACCACCATCACCGGCGCCGCTTACGTCGCCGCCACGCGACAATCCCGAGGGCGCCAGCCCGGAGGTTCTTGCGGGCATCCTGAATGCGATCCAAAACAATCTGCCCCTCTACCTCGATGAGGCGGCAAGGAATTACTTCCGGCCAGAGACGCCCGCGGTTATGCGGCAATGGGGAATCAACATGTGCTACACGGCGTCCCTGCGGGCCCTGGTCGGCACCCAGACCTCGGATAGTGACACCGATTTCCGGCAGGAACTCCAGACAATTCAAACGCCGACTCTCATTGTTCACGGCGGCGCAGACAGGATGGCGCCGGTCGAGTCAACAGCACAAAAAGTTGCACAGCTCGTGCGCGGAAGCTCGCTGGAGATCGTGAAGGATGCGCCACACGGTTTGCCTCTGACCCACGTGGAAACCTTGAATCATCTGCTGCTCAGCTTCATTCGAAACAGCACCACAGCACAGTAGCTCCTGCGCTCCCACCTCCGTCGCCAGATCGCAGCGCTTTTGAACCACGAATCGTGGCGATCGAGATCATCGAGAGCTTCCGAATGAAAACGGCAGAGTCCTCTGATTCGATCGCGCAGTGAAAGTTGACCGGCTGCCGGACCGTTCTCCCCGCCAGCAGGATGCCGTTCCGCATCCTGCCTTGGCAAACCATCAGTGCTTGTCTCCGTTCTTGTGAGGATCGGCAAACCTCCCATCCGATCCCGGCTCCCGGTTGCCATAGGCAATCGGCACCCACTCAAATCCGCTTCCCATGCGGCGGAAGTGTCCGACGCCCGGAAAGGAAAGGTGCGGTACCGCCACCAGCGTGCGTTCCTCCGCGAAGGTGGAAAGAGCCTCCCGGCGAACCGCCGCCGCGGCCGCCGGATTCACGTCGTACGCAATCGTAATCTCCGGATCGGGCGCTTGCACCGCGGCCACGTGGATGATGTCTCCAATGAACACGATCTCCTCCCCCCGGCTCCTTAGCGTGTAAAACGTGGTGCCCGGCGTGTGTCCCGGATGCTGCGCCGCAAACACCCCCGGCGCCACCTCTCCATCGCTCGTGAAAGCCTTGACCTTCCCTGCCTTGATGCAGGGCTCCAGGGCCGTGGACGCCTGGTCGAAGTACGACATCGCATACCCGGTTCGCTTGGCGTTCTCCCGATCCATGAAGAAATCCAGGTCCGCTTTGCTCAGATGAACCGTCGCGTTCGGGAACGTGAGCTTGCCCCCGTGAACCAGCCCGCCCATATGGTCGTCATGAGCGTGCGTCAAAAGCACGTCGGTGATCTGATCGGGCGCGACTCCGACGGCGGCAAGGCTGGAGAGAAGCTTGTCCCCAAACCCCGGCCCGAAGAACTCTCCCGCCCCTGTGTCCACCAGCACCAGGCGGTCCTCCGTCCGGAACAGGAACGCGTTGATGGATGCCTCCACCGGGTTCGTGAGAAAGCTCCTCTGCAACAGAGCATCGGTCTTGGCCTCCGTCGTGCCGCGGAGCAGGATATGAAGATCCTGCGGTACGGAGCCATCCGACAGGGCCGTGACCTTCACGTCGCCAACTTCGAACGAATAGTGGTCAGGCCCCTGCAGTGCGAGTCCCGGATTGCCTTCCGGTTGCGAATAACCGAAGATACCGGCTGAGCTGATCAACGCGGCGAGAAGAAGATTGCGATAGGTCATGGGATTCCCTCATTCCGCGGCGCCGGGGATGGCGTCGCGATACTTCAATTATTCTTGAAATATAGTCGGATGCTTGGCATACTTCAAGACCCGTTGAATAATGGAACTATGGTCAAGCCGCCCAGAAAGCCCCTCCCGCGGCCACCCCTCGATCTCACCGACGTCTTCGACGCCCTGCGCGACCCCATCCGCCGGGAGATCGTCAGGCGCCTCTCCGTCGGGGAGAACCTCTGCTCCGCCTTCGCCGACTTGGGATCGCCCAGCGGCCTCAGCTATCACTTCGCACGCCTTCGGTCCGCGGGACTCACCCTCACACGAAAGTCAGGAACCTGCCGGCTGCTCTCCCTCCGCAAAGAAGCCCTCGAGGCCGAGTATCCCGGTCTCCTCGCATGCGTTCTAAAGGAAGAAACCCCGGCTCGGTAATCTGCCAGCCTCCGCAGGCAGAAATTCGACAATATGGGTACGCTCGAGCCGTCTTCTTGCTGCCAATGCCCGCGTGAGTCGTCGCGGCCGGAATCCGGTCTCGATCGCCGAATCTGGACAAAAGCGGTGCGATTTATCGCTTTATTACTACAAATGCAGTACTATTTACCCACGAAGATTTGGCGAATATCGCTGAAAATGTGAGCGGAATCACCTGACCGGCTTCCCTTCTGGCCTGGCTCGCCAGGTCCATCCCCTGCGCTCCTCTTTGTGCGTCCTCGCAGAACTCGACCAAGTCGCTCCAAATACTTGTCAAGAGGGAGCGCACCTGTGGAAAACTCCCTCGCGCTCCCTAACATGAGCCCCACCAGTTACTTCCGCGCTCAAAATAAATGCGAAAAATGCTCGGCAATCTTGGGGATTAATTCTTCGTATCTGTCACACTGGTATTGGATCGAAAAAAGGCCCCTCCCGGAGACCTTCTCCCGGAGGGGCTTCGTCTTTTCAGCAGAAAAAGGAGCCGCCCATGCCTAACTCATTCCATATGAGCTTCTCGCCTCTCGCCTCTCGCCTCTCGTCCTTGCCCGTGATCCATCTCACATTCAACGCGCAAAACGCCCACTTTTGCCCCTAACCCGCTGAAGCCAATCCGTTTCCCCGTTTTTTTTTGAATTGGCGCGCCAAAATTAATAAACGTCGCGGTGGTAGCGATGGCTTTCGTTGAGGGCGCCCACGTACTCCTGGGCGGCGGGCGCGGTCATCTGCCCCTCCTCCTGGATGATGCGGCAGAGAGTGGCCTGCACATCCTTGGCCATGCGCGCCGCGTCCCCGCACACGTAGAGGCTGGCGCCGTCTTCCAGCCATCGCCACAGCTGCGCCGAGTGCTCCAGCATCTTGTCCTGGACATAGATCTTGCGGTCGTGATCGCGGGAGAACGCGACGTCGATGCGGGTGAGGTGGCCGTCGGCGTGCATGGCCTCGAGCTCGTCGCGGTAGAGGTAGTCGGTGGCGGCGCTGCGCTCGCCGAAGAAGAGCCAGTTGCGCCCCTTGTGACCGAGCGCACGGCGCTCGTGGAGGAAGCCGCGGAAGGGGGCGATGCCCGTGCCGGGGCCGATCATGATGATGGGCGCGTCGGGATTGGCGGGCAGCTTGAACTTCTTGTTGGGCTGCACGTAGATCGGCAGGCGGTCGGAGACCGACGAGCGGTCGGCGAACAGCGTGGAGCAGACGCCGCCGCGATGGCGGTTGTGGGAGGTGAAGCGGACAACGGCAACGGTGGCGTGGATCTGGCCGGCGTGGGCCGCCGGGCTGGACGAGATGGAGTAGAGACGCGGCGTGAGCTTCGGCAGCATGGCCACCAGCTCTGCCGGTTCTTCAATCACGCCCGGGTATTCGAGGATCAGGTCGATCAGTCCGCGGCCATAGAGGTAGCTCTCCAGCGCCGCCTGCCGTTCCGGCTGCAGCAGGTCGAGGAGCGCGGCGCAGTTGCCGCGGGCGGCGTAGGTCTGCACCATCTTGCGGCTGAGCCGGGTGATCTGCAACTGGTGAGAGAGGGCGTCATGCAGAGTGGTGTACCCGCTTTTGGAGCTGGGGACCTGTTCATTGCCATTCCACTTCAGCCGCTGAAGAATCTCAGCCACGAGGTTGGGGTCGTTGCTGGGAACGACGCCGCAGGCGTCCCCCGCTTCGTACCGGAGGCCGGTTCCTTCGATGGAGAAGGCCAGGTGCAGGGTGCACTTGGTCGAGGCTGCCTGGGTGAGGCTTCGCTTTTCGACGAGGGACGCGAGCAGCGGGCTCTCGCGAGAAAAGGCGACCGCCGGCGGAGACGGCCGGGGTTGGATGGGAGTCTCGACGGATAGCGCGGAGTTGACCGAGGAGTTCCCCGCAGGCTCATTGTCCTTGCGCGCCTTGAAGAGCGATTCCTCTTTGAGCAGGGGGAGGAGCGTGTCTTTCCATTGCGCGAAGGGCGCGTCGGTATCGACGTCGCAGTTCGTGCAGTCGGCGAGACGGTTGGCTCCCAAGGCCGCCAGCCTGGTATCGAGATCGCTACCGAATTTGCAGAAGTGCTCATAGTGCTTGTCTCCCAGGGCCAGCACGGCGTAGGAGAGCTTTTCCATGCGAGGGAAGTGCTCGAGACACAACTGCTCGTAGAACGGCTGCACACCGTCGGGGGCCTCGCCGTCGCCGTACGTGCTGGCGAGAATGAGGGCGCAGGTCTCGGAGGCGAGAGCGGCGGAGGTGTAGCCCACCAGGGTGGAGACGGCGGGTGCGTGCCCCTGCGCCTTCAACTCCCGGGCGAGCTTGCGCGCGAGACCTTCGGCGGTTCCGGATTGCGACGCGTAGAGAACGGCGATGCGCCTTGGCTGCCTGGCTTCGACCACTGGCTGGGGAGCGTTGGAGAAGAGGCCGGCCAGCATGCCGTTGAGCCATGCGCGCTGCTCCGGGGTGAAGGGAGCGTTGTCGGGGATGTAGGGAATGGTCGCGCTCATGTTATGCCAGCTCCTTGACGGCCAGGTATGCCTGCAGTTCCTCGATGGTGTGCCTGCGGCTGAATTGCAGAAACGATTCGTTCGGCGTGCGGCGCTCCATGTAGGCAGCAAAAAGGCTCTCCAGCGCAGGGGGCAGATCAGAGTAGGCGATGGAAGGAATCAGTTCGCGGGCGAGTCCTTTGTCCAGGTCGGATCCGCCACCGATCACCACCTGGTAGCCTTCTTCGCCTTTGACCCGTGCGCCGAGCAGTCCGATGTCGCCGACGTAATGCTGGGCGCAGGAGTGCGGGCATCCGGTGACGTGCAGGTTGACCGGCTGGTCGATGGGGAAGCGCTGATCGAGGAGGTTTGCGATTTGGACGGCGTGCGTCTTGGTGTCGGTGGCGGCATAACGGCATCCCTTGTTTCCGGTGCATGCCACTGTTCCCCGCAGGACGGCGCCGGCGGTGCAATCCAGCCCTGCCGTACGCAAGGATTCGACGGCGGAAGAGAGGCTGTCCGCGGGGATGTTGGGGATGAGCAGATTCTGCCAGACGGTGAGCCGCAGCTCGCCGCTGCCGAAGCGATCGGCGATGTCCGCGAGAGCGCGCATCTGCGCCACCGGCAAGCGTCCGACCGGGACGGATACGCCGATGTAGTGCAGTCCCGGCTGCGTTTGGGGATGGATACCGATGTGTCCGGCGCGATCGATGGGACGGCGCGGCTCACAGTCTTCCGGCTTCATGCGGAGCAGGGGAAAGGCGAGGCGCTTCTGGGTCTGGGCGAGGAATTCTTCCACACCCCACTTGTCGACGAGATATTTCAGGCGGGCTTTCTTGCGATCCGTCCGGTCGCCGTTTTCGCTGAAGACGCGAATCATCGCGGCGGCAACGGCGACGGCCTGGCTGGGCTTGACGAGCAGACCGCAATCGGAGGCGAACTGCTGATGCCCGGTGATGCCGCAGAGCAAGACGCGGAAGTAGACCCCGGCGGGGACGGCATGGCCTTCCGCAACCCGCACGGCGACAAAGCCGATGTCGTTGGTATCGGCGACCACGCTGATGGCGCCGCCGCTGTCAAAGGCGACGTTGAACTTGCGGGGAAGGCCGTAGAGGTCGCGGGAGTTCAGGATGTAATGATGCAAGGCCCGGGCGAAGGGAGAGACATCGATCAGTTCCGTGGGATCGAGGCCGGTGACAGGGGAGGCGGTGATGTTGCGGATGTTGTCAGCCCCCGCGCCCCGCCCGGTGAGGCCGAGTTCGTCGACGCTGTGAAGCACATTCACGATGTCCCTGGGCTGGAACTCGCGGATCTGCATGTTGGCGCGAGTAGTGAGATCGGCTCGCCCGGAGCCCCAGCGTTCGGCCACCGAGGCGAGGCCGCGGATCTGGTGGGCGCTCAAGATTCCGCCGGGCACGCGCAAGCGCAACATGAAGGAGTCCTGCGCGGGCGCGACGTAGAACAGCCCGTGAAATTTGAAACGGAAGATATCTTCGATGCCGGGGACTCGATCTTCTTCGGCGTGGGCCACGAGTTTGTCCCAGATGTCGAGGGGATTCTGTTCGAACTTCCAGCGCTCTTCGCGGCTCAGTTCGGAGAGCGGGGTGCCGAAGTAGGTTTCTTCGGCGGGTTCGGCCAGGTTGGCAGAGGCGGCAGCAGGATCGGCGGTGAACAATCCTTCGGGAGTTTGCCCGACGAATGGCCGCATGCCACGCTGCAACACCCCGGCGAAGAAGCCGAGCAGATATTCTTTTTGCGCCGCGTTGAAGTCAGAAGTAGCCGCGAGAGCGGGTGATTCCATGCCGAATACCCCCTTGCGCGCGGGTCGATGAGTGGCGATGGCGATCCATGCGCCTTGAGCGCAGAGTTTTCGGATCGCAGTCGTGCCAATTCTCAGGCGCGCGACAGTTTGAGATTCACTTTTGGTGCGGGACCCTTGCACGGCATGGTGCAGGGCTATGGGGATGAGGGAGACGGCCGAGTCTCACCTCGTAGTTGTTATCTTACGCAAAGTCGCGCGGCAGAACAAGCGGTGTTGCGCGGGTAGACGACTCACGCGGCAGACGAAGGATCTTTTTCTTCGCCCTGCACAACTCCGGACCAACGGCTTTTGCGGAGATCGTCGTTGAGCAGAATCGCTTCGGCAATTTCTCTCATGGACTTGCGCCGTTGGCGGCTTTCGCGCTGCATGGCACGGTAGGCCGACTCTTCGTCGAGCCCGAAGTCCCGCTGCAAAACTCCCTTGGCACGTTCGATCTGCTTGCGCGACTCGAGGCGGCCGGAGAGTTCGAGGTTTTCTGTCTCGAGGCGGGCGCGCTCCAGCTCGGCACCGACCAGGTACCCCGCGGCGGTGAGCAGCCGCACCTCATGTTCGGTGTGGTAGTACGGCTTGCGGTGCTGCAGATTGATGACGCCGATCAACTTGCCGCGGCAGAGGATGGGGACGGAGAGAAACGCCTCAAAGGAATCTTCCGGCAGGTTCTTGAAGCGCTGAAAGCGCGGATCCTTGAGCGCCTTCTCAGGAATGGCCACCGGCTCGCGATGCCAACCCACCCAGCCGGTGATTCCCTGCCCCAGCGAGATGCCGAGCCGGTCCACGAGGTCGGAGTGGGGGTTCTTGGAAGCGCGCAGCACGAGCTGGTTGTCCTCAAGCACGTAGACGAAGCAGGAGTCGCATTGAATGAGGGAGCAGGCGAAGTCGACGATGCGGTTGAGGACGGTGTGCAGCGGATCGGAGGCGGCCATGCGGCTGCCGATCTCATGGAGGAAGTCGACGCCGGAGAGCTCGGGGCGGGGCGCCTGCGCAGCGCCGGAGTCCCCGGTCAGCAGAGGACTGATGGGCCGGACGGAATCTTTGGAGACAAGCAGCGAGGCCGCGTCGCGCTTGGCCTGGAGCAACCTGTCGGCATGTTCCGCGAGTTCCTTGATCAAGAAACCCATCTTCGATTGCGACGGCTCAAAGTCAGGCGCGAGCCTGTAGAGGGAGAGACCTTCCGTAGTGCTGGGCCCGATGGAGCCGATGACGGTGGAACGAAAGCCCTCATAGAGCGCGTCGGTGTAGCCCATTCGTTCCGCCATGAGAAAGAGATGCGCGACCTGGCCGGCGTTCATGAAGAGCACCACGTCCACGTGCCCGTGCGCCAGCGCAATGACGGCCTCACGCAATGGCTGCGTGTCTTCAGGCAGCGCCCATTGGTAGACGAGGAGGCGCGTGATGGAGACGCTCTTTTCGGCGAGAGCGGTCAAGAGCTCAGGATTGGAGGTGCCGTACTCCTGCACCGCGATGTTCATACCCGTCAGAGCGGAGCCAAGCTTCTCTTCGAGGGCCTGCACCAGAACGCGCCAGGTGAAGGGTTCCGGAGAGAGGACGGTGACGGGAATTCCGAACTCGCGCAGCGCGGTGGAAGACTTGGGCCCGCGCGCGGCGATCTTCACGCGGCGCAAAGCCTGCAGGAACTGCTCACGATCGCGGTGCTCGGAGACGGTTTTGATGAGCGTGCGAACGCCCACACCGGTGGTGAAGATGACGAGATCGAAGGCCCCGGCGATCAACGCTTCCGCAAATTCCAGAACGGGGCCGTCGCTGTTCATGGGGATTTCCCGCATTGCGGGAGCGGTGAGAGGGTCGCCGCCGTAGGTGCGGATGAGCTTCGCAGTTTCCACGGCGCGGCGTGACTCGAGGCTGAGGACACGCAATCCCTGGAAGTTTGCCGGCATCATTCTGAGAAAAGGCTCCGTGGTTTGAGAGAGGCTGGAAGCTGGCTGCACCGCGGAGTAAAGCGATGCACACCAGCCTTAGACGCGCGCAGCAGGGCTGGTGACTCGCCCGATTTTGTAGTCATGGTAGCACCGGGCGAATAAGGAACCCGTGATGGATCGGCAGCATTCCCGGTTTTTGAATGCGCTTGCGCGGCGCGCGATTTCCCGTTATGCTCAAACGCAATCGCTCCGGGCGTTGCAGGGCTTTGCCGCTGTGACGCTTTTGACCGGCTCAGCATGCCGGCCGCTTTCCCCAAGCTTGCGAGCGATTCTCAGATGGCTCCGCGAAGAGCCCGGCCCATGGCCGCATTGTGAACTGCACATAGCACGTGGCGCGCCCGCGCATTTTGCACACGGGTGGTCCGCAGTTCTACGCCTCGCGTTTCTTCGCACCTGAATGCTGCACCCGCGCCCCCGCCAAGGCGGCGCGGAGGAGGAGCCACACTTGGAGTTACCCCTGCTCATACGAGCGCGGGAAGGCGCTGACGCTTTCCCCGTGATTGCCTCAGCCGATGCCGATGGGGCGTCAGCGAGCCCGCTTTGCGGACTGGCGACAAAGCATGGCGTGCCGCCGCTGCCCGGGCCGGGGGAG
Source organism: Acidobacteria bacterium AB60 (assembly GCA_008682415.1). Lineage (GTDB taxonomy): Bacteria > Acidobacteriota > Terriglobia > Terriglobales > Acidobacteriaceae > Telmatobacter. The sequence goes on from VANK01000008.1 coordinate 142,059, forward strand.
CAGTATCGTTTTCACTTCGACATGGCCAAGTGCATCGGCTGCAAGTGCTGCGTGGTGGCCTGCAACGAGCAGAACGGCAATCCCGCGGACATTCTGTGGAGGCGCGTGGGCGAGATTGAAGGCGGCACGTATCCACACACGCATCGCCACTATTTATCGATGGGTTGCAATCACTGCCTGGAGCCCACCTGCATGACGGGCTGCCCGGTGAATGCCTACAGCAAAGATGATGTGACGGGGATTGTGCGGCACAGCGCGGATGCGTGCATCGGATGCCAGTACTGCACATGGAACTGTTCGTATGGCGTGCCGCAATACAACGCGGAGCGCGGCGTGGTGGGGAAATGCGACATGTGCTACGGGCGGCTGGCGCTGGGACAGGAGCCGGCCTGCGCGGCGGCGTGCCCGGAGGAGGCCATCCGCATTGAAACGGTCAACGTGGCGGAGTGGCGCAGTCATTATGGGAGCGCGGCGAACTCGCCCGGCATGCCCTCGGCCGATGACAGCATTTCGACAACGCGGATCACGCTGCCGCAGCGGCTTCCGGGCAGCGTGCGCAAGGTCGACCTGACGCACCTTCGTCCCGAACAACCGCACTGGCCGCTGATTGTGATGACGGTGCTGACCCAGCTTTCGGTGGGCGCGTTCAGCGCGATCTGGATGCTGCAGGCATTCGGCGGGCAGTCGCACCGTGCGGCGGCGCTGGTGGCGCTGCTGATCGCGGGCGTGGCGCTGACCGCATCCACGCTGCACCTGGGGCGGCCGATCTATGCGGTTCGCGCGCTCAAGATGTGGCGGCGCTCGTGGCTGAGCCGCGAGGTGCTGCTGTTCACGATGTTCGCACTTGCGGCGGCGGGCTACTCGGCGGCGCTGTGGATGGCGTGGCGCGCGGCGGGGATTCTGGGCGGGCTCACTGCGCTGCTGGGGATCTGCGGCGTGACCGCGAGCGCGAAGCTCTATCTCGCGCCAGGGCGGCCGGCGTGGAACTCGTGGTTCACGCTGGCGGCCTTCGGAAATACGGCGGCGCTGCTGGGCGCGTGCGCGGGCAACATCCTGACGCATGGCGCGGATGAAGCGCGCGTGGCGGTGTTGATTGCAGCGGGATTGATGGCGGCAACCGAGTTGAGCCGGATTGCGTGGCTGGTGCGGTCTCCCGTGCACGAGTTGCACGGCGCTGGGCAACTGATCAACACGGTGTTCTCGCATCACGTGATGATGCGCTTCGTGCTGCCGTGCGCGGGGATGGTGCTGCTGGCGTTTTGCGGGCAGGTGTGGGTGCGGCTCGCGCTGATGGTGGTTGTGCTCGCGGGCGAGTTTGTCGGGCGGTATCTGTTCTTTGTGAGCGTGGTGCCGACCAACATGGCCAGAGAGTACCTGGCACAGGAGGCGGCATGAAGCTGCCCGGCTGGCTGGCGCGCAGGAGCGGTCTCGATAACGGTGCGGAGAAGTATCGGTACGCGGTGGACCCGGTGCTGGGATTTACGTCGGCGCGCAAGCACGCGGAGCGGTGGGTGGACACGACGTGCGGATATTGCTCGGTGGGTTGCGGGATGCAGCTGGGGGTGAGCGAGGGGCGCGTGGTGAGCGTGCGGGGCAATCCAGAACACCCGGTGAATTTAGGCAAGCTGTGTCCCAAGGGGCTGGCGGAACATTATGCGATTGAGGCAGAGGGGCGGGCGCGTTATCCGCTGCTGCGCAAAGATGGTTCGTTCACGCGGGTTGGGTGGGATGAGGCGCTGGACACGATGGTGAGCCGGTTTCGCGCGGTGCAACGGAGGTACGGAGCGGAGTCGGTGGGGGTGATCAGCACCGGGCAGCTGGTGACGGAGGAGTTCTACACGCTGGGGAAGCTGGTGCAACTGGGGCTGGGGACGCGCCATTACGACGGAAATACGACGCTGTGCATGTCGACGGCGGTGGCGGGCTACAAGCGGTCGTTTGGGAGCGATGGGCCGCCGGGGGCGTACGAGGATCTGGAAGAGGCGGACGTGATTCTGCTGATCGGGGCGAATATCGCGGAGAATCATCCGATTCTGTGTTCCCGGCTGGAGAAAAACGCGAAGAAGACGTTGATTGTGGCGGATCCGCGGGTGACGAAGACCGCGATGATGGCGGACCTGTATCTGCCGGTGAAGCCTCGTTCGGATCTGGCGTTGATCAACGCGATGATGCGGATCGTGATCGAGGAGGAGCTGTACGACAAGGAGTTCGTCGCGGCGCATACCACGGGCTTCGAGGAGCTGCGGGCCTCGCTGGAGAGCTGCACGGTGGAGGATGCAGCGCGGATCACGGGGCTGGATGCGGACACGATCCGGAAAGTCGCTCTGATGTATGCACGGGCCAGGGCTGGGTTCATTGGCTGGACGATGGGGGTAAATCACAGCACCAAGGGGACCGAGACGGTCAACGCGATCAACAATCTTGCCCTGCTGACGGGCAATATCGGGCGCGCCGGCGCGGCCCCGTTTTCGATCACCGGGCAATGCAATGCGATGGGCACGCGCGAGGCAGGTTTTTCATCGGCGATTCCCGGGTATCGCAAGTTCGAGAGCCGGGAGGACCGGGAGGAGATTGCGCGCCTCTGGAACCTGTCGCCCGATTGCATTCCGCAGGCCCGGGGCCTAGCGTATCCCGACATCATTGAGGGCGCGGTCGCGGGCAAGATACGGGCCTTATGGATTCTCGGCACAAACCCGCTGGTGTCGTTTCCGAACGTTGACGTGCTGAAGCATGCGTTGGGCAATCTTGACTTTCTCGTGGTGCAGGACGGGTTTCATCCCACGCCCACGACAGAGCTGGCGGACCTGGTGCTGCCCGCGGCGATCTGGGGGGAGAAGGAGGGCACGTACACCAACTCCGAGCGCCGCGTCAGCAAGGTGAATGCGGCGGTGGCGCCCCCTGGAGAGGCGCGAAGCGACTTCGACATCTTTCTTGCAGTGGCCGAACGCCTCGGCTGCAAAGACGCGCTCTTCCCGGGGTGGCACGAGCCGCGCGATGCGTTTGAGGAGTGGCGGCGCGTCTCCGCTGGGCGCCTGTGCGACTACTCGGGCATGAGCTACGAGGAGCTGGAACGCTGCGGCGGAATTCAGTGGCCGTATGCGCCGGGAACGGAGGCCGCCGAAGCAAGCCGGAGGTTGTACAGCGACGGCGTGTTCGAAACGGGTGACGGCCGCGCGCGCCTGCTGCCGACGCAGTGGACGCCGTTTCCGGAGCAGCCCAATGCGGAGTTCCCGCTGATTTTGAACACGGGACGCACGGTTGAGCATTGGCACACGCGCACCAAGACGGGGGGCATCTCGATTTTGCAGCGCATGTCGCCGCGCGCCTGGCTGGAGATGAATCCCATCGACGCCGAGCGCCTCAATCTTCGCGCGCACGATCGCGTCGAGGTGATCTCGGCGCGCGGGCGGGTCAGCAAGGTGGAGCTGCGCGTCACCGAAATTGTCGCGCCGGGACAGGTCTTTCTTCCCTTTCACTTCGCGGAGACCAACGCGAATCAGATTACGCAGAGCGCGTTCGATCCCATCTCGCGCGAGCCCAACTACAAGCAATGCGCGGTGCGGGTGGAAAAGTCACCGGCCTCTCCCCAGGATCGCCCGCGTTCTTCCCCGCACAGCACACATCATCCCAAGCCGGCAAAGGAGCATCGCACCCATGGATAAGAAGTCATTTCTGGCAAGCGGCCATCTCCCCACTCTTTTCTCCGCTTTTCTCTACTTCGATGTCAGCTTCATGGTGTGGGTGCTGTTCGGCCCCGTCACGCCCTTTATTGCGGAGCAGCTGCATCTCTCCGCGACGCAGAAGGGACTGCTCACGGCGATTCCGCTGCTGGGCGGATCGTTCTTCCGCCCCATTATGGGGCTGTTGGCGGATCGAATCGGGGGCAGGCGCGCGGGCCTCACCGGCCTGACGCTCACGCTGATTCCGCTGGTTCTCGGCTGGCGGTATGCAACGGAGCTCTGGCAGTTTTACCTGATCGGATTTCTGCTGGGAATCGCCGGCGCCAGCTTTGCGGTGGCTCTGCCGCTGGCGGGGCGCTGGTACTCGTCGGAACATCAGGGACTGGCGATGGGCATCGCCGGCGCGGGCAACTCGGGCACGTTGATTGCGACATTTTTTGCGCCGCGACTGGCGCAACACTTCGGATGGCACAGTGTCTTCGGGCTGGCGCTGATTCCGATCAGCATGGCGCTGGCGGCGTTCTTTGTGATGGCGCGCAACAGTCCCGCGGCGAGTGCGCCTAAGCCGTGGGCCCAATACGCGCGCGTGCTGCGCCAGGCAGACACGTGGCGGTTGTGTTTTCTGTACAGCATCACCTTCGGCGGCTTCGTGGGACTTTCCAGTTTCCTTTCGGTCTTCTTCCACGATCAATACCATCTCTCCAAGGTGCAGGCAGGCGATTACGCCACCGTGGTCATTCTTTCGGGCAGCTTCCTGCGTCCGGTGGGCGGCTGGATCGCCGACAAGATCGGCGGCTATCGCCTGCTGCTGATCTTGTTTGCCGGTGTTTCGATTTCCCTGATGGCGATCAGCAGTCTTCCACCGGTTGCGGTGGTTGTGCCGGTTCTCTTTTTGGGGATGGGCATGCTGGGGATGGGCAACGGCGCGGTGTTTCAGATTGCGCCGCAGCGTTTCCCCGCCGACATTGAGCTCACCACAGGCATCGTGGGCGCGGCCGGAGGCCTGGGAGGCTTCTTTCTCCCTTCAGCGATCGGGGCACTGAAGGATGCATTCGGCAGCTACGGCTATGGCGTGTTTGCGTTCGCGATGCTGGTGATCGCCGGCGCATTTCTGCTGCTGGAGTTCGGAGTTCGCTGGGCGCGCTCGTGGAATCCATCGGCACTCAGCCGGACGATGGTCTTCAGCTATCGAGGCCCGCGTGCCCTGGCGGCGCAGGAGCGGCCCCTCGGCGGCGAGTTCCAGCCCGCCGAGGATTAGCGCGGCTCAAGGACCGGCCGACGATGCGCAGTCGGCCGGACACGCACGGAATCCAGGCGACTCGATCATGTTGCGACAACCACTCAGGAGACCCCATGCACAAGCGGCTTTCCCTTGGTTTCTTTGTCTTCGTTGCGCTCCTCAGCGGGGCGTTGTGCCCGGCACAGACGCCCTCTTCCAATGGCTCACCGCTGTCGTTCTCGATTTATGAACGCGCTCGCTTCAACGCGTGGCAGTGGTTTGCGGCGCCTCCCACGAACAATACCTACGGCTACGTGGAGTCATTGTTGAGGGTGGGTGTTGCACAGCGCCTGCGCCGCTGGGACTGGCAGCTCGAGCTGGGACAGCCGGCGGTGCTGGGTCTTCCGGATGACGCCGTTTCGCCCATTGCGGCCCGCGGCCAAATGGGCCTGGGAGGCGCCTACTACGCCGCCAACGGCAACAACACGGAGCCGGCGGCCGCATTTTTGAAGCTGGGAGCGGTGCGGTTCGACGCAGAACGCGGGAACATTCGGCTCGGCCGTTTCGAGTTCCTGGACGGGCTGGAGACAAAACCGCGGAACGCGACGCTGGCGTGGCTGCAGACCAACCGAATTAGCCAGCGCCTGCTTGGGAATGTGGGCTTCTCCAACGCGCAGCGCAGCCTTGACGGGCTGGATGCGCACTGGAATGCGGCCGGCTGGAATGTCACGGCCATGGGCGCGCGCGTGGACCAGGGCGTGTTCAACATGAACGGCAACTCCGAGCTCAACGTGGACACCCAATACCTAGCCGCGACACGATACGCGTTCAAGGAGCACCTGCTCTGGCGCGCCTTTGGAGACGCCTACCACGACGGCCGCACTTTCATTACGAAGACAGACAATCGCGCGCTCGCTGTGCGATCGGCCGACCACCGCAATCTCCGGATTGGCACGTACGGAGCGGATCTGCTGGCCGTTGTGCCAGCCGGCGCCGGGCAATTCGACCTGATGCTGTGGGGCGCGCTGCAAAACGGGAGCTGGGGAAGGCTGGATCACCGGGCAGACGCGGCGGCGGTGGAGGGCGGCTATCAACTTACGCAACTCCGCACCAGCCCGTGGCTGCGCGGCGGCTGGTTCCGTTCGAGCGGTGACCGCAACACCACGGACGGCAAGCATACGACGTTCTTCCAGATACTGCCCACGTCGCGCATCTACGCGCGCGTGCCCTTCTTCAACCTGATGAACAACACCGATGCGTTTGTGCAGGTGGTGGACAAGCCGGCCAAGCAACTGGCCCTGCGCGCCGACCTGCACTGGCTTTCTCTTACCTCGTCGCACGATCTCTGGTACCTGGGCAATGGGGCATTCGATAACAAGGTGTTCGGCTATACGGGCCGCCCGGCGAATGGAGCCACGTCGTTGGCATCGCTCGCCGATGTGAGCGCGGACTGGCAGACCACAAAGGCCCTGGCGCTCAACTTTTACTATTCGTATGCGCGCGGGAAGACGGTGGCTGCGGCGATTTATCCCTCAGACCGGAACCTGCAATACGGATACCTGGAGCTTGTGTACCGGTGGAGCGTGGAGCAGAGGCGTGGTGGGAATCGATAGATGGTGGATCTTGGCCGCTCGCCTGAGTCCCCGATCGCGGGTCAAAGGGAAGAGTTGCGGACATCCGCCAGAAACCCTGGTGAGTGGTAGGTTGAAAATCGCGGTGTAGCATAAGTTAGTCGATCTCCTCGAAACTTGCTTGGGACAAAGCCGGCATGAGCAATATTGCGAGGTATCTTTCAGCTGAAAAGTACGTCGGCATACGGATCCTCTTCGTCGTCTCTGTGGGTGTAGTTGTCCTCGGCACAGCCGCTCTTGCATTCGCAAAAGGGCTTCTATCTCCCCGCGCTCTTGGCTTGGCGATGATCGCCTACGCGGCGTGTGCCACGGGTGCGGTCTTCGTCACCCTGCGAAATGCGGGGGTAGGTCTCCAAGGCTCGTCGAGCGAAGGTCCGGAGATTGCGGAGGATGGAGCCCGCAAGAAGTTCCGTAGGAGAATACGAAAGTTACAAGTTTCGGTCGCTTTCTTTGCGATTGTTTTGCTGTACGGTCTGTGGCAAACCCGAGGCGGTCCGTGGGCACCGAGACTAGTCGGTGCGACCGTCAACATCCTTCTGCAGATCGTGATGATTCAAGCGATCAGGCGAATGCAACGACAATTGAAGCAAGGGGATTCCAGCCGGCATGAATAGACCTTGTGCCGTCATAATGGGCGGCTTACTGCCCGCTCTGACCTATGCGGTCGGTTCGATAGCTTTTGTTGGAGTCGATGGCGGAGGGAGAGGGATTCGAACCCCCGGTACCCTTTCGGGCACAACGGTTTTCAAGACCGCCGGTTTCAACCGCTCACCCATCCCTCCGCGGGCGGGCACTCTTGATTGTACGTGAAATGCTCGAATTCTCCGGACGAACCGCGCCGGGCGGGACAGCACCGAGGTGAGGTTCAGCGCGATGGCCCCGATGGGGACGGCAGCGCGCGGGCGCGGGGCCTTGAGGGCACGAGAGCCGCGGGGGTTCGCGGGATGGTACAAAAGAGTGCATGGCCAAACGCACAAAGCCAGGCTCCGGGCCGCAACCGGGTCAGCCCATCAGCCTGAAAACACTAGGCGAATACCTCAATCTTTCGCCGGCCACGATCTCGCTTGTTCTGAATAATGCTCCGGGGGTTCGGTCGATTCCGCAGGAGACGCGCGACCGCGTGATCGAGGCGGCGGCCAAGTTCGACTACCGCCCCAGTTTCTATGCGCGCTCGCTGCGCAAGCGCCAGAGCTTTTCGGTCGGGGTGCTGGTTCCGGAGCTCAGCGACAGCTACGCCACGCAGGTGCTGGCCGGGGTGGAGGAGTTCCTGATCGAGGAGGGGTACTTTTACCTGACGGCGAGCCACCGCCGCAAACCCGACCTGATCGAGGAGTATCCGCGGCTGCTGATGGAGCGCTCGGTCGAGGGGTTCATCGTGATCGACACCATCCTGGAGAAGAGCATGAGCCTGCCCGTGGTGGTGGTGGCCGGCCATCGCAAGATCGAGGGGGTCACGAATGTGGTGCTGGATCAGAAGCGCGCGGCCGAGCTGGCGCTACGCCACCTGTACCAGCTGGGCCACCGCAAGATCGCCTTCATGCGGGGCGGAAGCCACAGCTCGGATGCCGACGACCGCTGGAACTGCCTGATGGCGGTGGCGCGCGATTTGAAGCTGGTGATCGCGGCGGAGAACTCCGTCCAGCTGGAGCTGCGCGTCTCCACGCCGGAGCTGGGCTTTGCGCCCACCAACGACCTGATTACGCGCGGGGGGGATTTCACGGCGCTGGTGGCGTTCAATGACATCTCGGCGATCGGCGCGATTCGCGCGCTGATGAATCACGGCTTGCGGGTGCCGGAAGACGTTTCGGTGGTGGGCTTCGACGATATCCAGGGCGCGGCCTTCCACAATCCCAGCCTGACTACGATTCGCCAGCCGCTGCAACAGATGGGAGCGGTGGCGGCGCGGATTCTTTTGCAGCGCATTCGCGGGCAGGCGACGTTTCCGGATGTGGTGCCGATTCATCCGGAGCTGGTGATCCGCGAGTCCACGTGCCCTCCGAATCCCAAGCGTACGCGCATGAAGAAATGAGCGCGAGGGACGGAGGGGGATCGCGGGGCGAGCTGGCGACGCTGGCCGTTCTTCATCCGGTGTTCGCGCTGACGGGAGTGCTGCACGCGGTTGGGGGAGCGCTGCTGCCCTCGCTGGCGGCGGCGTTTCACCTGGGCGACGCGCAATCCGGCTGGCTGTTTCTGGCGTATTTTCTGGGGACTTCGCTGGGGGCGCTGCTGTGCGTCCGGCGCTATGCGCGGCTGATGACGGCAGGGTTTCTGCTGACGGCCGCGAGCTGCTTTCTGGTTGCCAGCGCGACGAATGCCTGGCTGCCGGCGCGTTTTCTGCTGCTGGGCGTGGGCGTGGGCATTCCCATGACCGCGGTGAGCATGTTCGCGGGCAAGCGATTTGCGGAGCGCAGCGCAGCGCCGCTCACCTTTCTGAACTTCAGCTGGAGCGCGGGCGCGTTCCTGGCTCCGCTGATTGCGGCGCGCGTTCTGCTGCACCAGACGTACCGCAGCGCGTATGTGGTCCTGGGGATCGCAGCGGCCCTGGCAGCCGCGGCATGCTGGCTGGGGCTCGAGGAGGATGGGGATGTTTCGCGGTTCGTTCGAAGCGAATCGCAAGGGGGCCCGTGGAGGTGGGTGGGGCTGTTCGCGTTGCTGACCTTTCTTGAAGTGGGCGTGGAGAATACCACCGCCACGTGGCTGGCCACTTACACGCTGCGCAGCACGCACGCGGGCACGGCATCGGCAGCGGCCGCCACTTCTTTTTACTGGTGCGGATTTCTGGCTTCGCGAGGATTGTTGGCGCTGGCGCTGCTCCATCTTGATCCGATGACGATGCTTCGCCGGGCCATGATGGTTGCGACGATTGCGGCTGCGCTGCTGGTGGGATTTTCAATGGCCGATCTTCGGGATGCGGCGATGTTCGTGCTTGGGGCGGCGCTTGCGCCGATCTTTCCCCTGCTGCTGGCGCGCTATTTCGCGGGTGCGGGCGACGCCGCGGATTCGCGCTGGATTCTCGCCACCTGCGGCTTTGGGGGATCGGTGCTGCCCTGGCTGACGGGGTGCATCTCCGGATCCTCGCACAGCTTGCGGCTGGGGTTAATCACGGTTCCCGCGGCTCTGCTGTTGATGTTCAGCCTGCTGCCGGCGCTGGGCCGGCAGCAGGCACTGCGCCGGTGATGCTTACTCCTTCGGCATGACCAGGACTTCGACGCCGCTGGCCGCATCCTTGCTGCGATAGACCTGCTCGGTGGCCTTCTTGAAGTCTTCGGGGCGGGCATTCGGAATATCGGTGAAGGTCTGCGGGTTGCGGTCGGTGAGCGGAAACCAGGAGCTCTGCACCTGCACCATGATGCGGTGACCGCGACGGAAGGTGTGAAAAAGGTCGGGCATGGTGAAGTTGAGCTGAGCCTCCTTGCCCGGCGTGAGCGGCTCCGGCTTCTCCCAGCTATTGCGGAATTTGGCGCGGAACGGCTCTCCGCGAAGCAGCTGTTGATAGCCGCCCATATGCAGTGGAGGCGCATCGATGACGCGCTTGCCACCGGTGGAGGTCTCCGCGTCCGGAGAGTCTTCCGGATAGACGTCGATCAGCTTGACGACGAAGTCCGAGTCGGTTCCGGAACTGGCGACGGTGAGCTTGGGCGAGATGGGGCCGGCGATAGTGACATCCTCTTCCAGCGGATCGGTCTCGTAGACCAGCACATCGGGCCGATAGCTGGCGAAGCGCTGATCGTCGACCATGTAGCGCTGCGGCACGGTATCGGTGGTGTAGCCCACGAACGGCACGGGATGATTGGGATCGCTCACGTACTGATCCACTGCATTGGTTTCGTTGGGAGCATCGAAGCTGAGCTTGCCGCCGGCATGGAAGTACAGCGTCTTCGCGGCTGCTGCCTTGGGGGGCCATGTGTCGAAGTGGCGCCACACGTTTGTTCCGGTCTCGAAGACGACCGCCTTGGGCTGAGCGCCGGCGCTCTTGCCCTTCAGGTAGTGCTCGAAGAAGGGAAACTGCACCTGCTCGCGGAAGTACTCGCTGGTCTTGGCATTGAACTGCACCTCGCCGAGGTGGCTGCCGTCGTTGCGCGCCCATCCGCCATGCACCCAGGGTCCTTCGACGAGGGTCGCCGGCGTATCGGGATTGAACTTGGAGATGGCGTAGAAGGTGCGATACGGCCCGCTCAGGTCTTCCGCGTCGAACCAACCGCCCACCACCAGGACCGCGCACTTCACGTTCTTCATATGGCGCGACAGGTCGCGGGCCTGCCAGTAGCTGTCATAGGTATCGTGGCTGAACTGGTCGTTGAAGAGCCAGTTGGATCCCTTCAGATACCGCTTTTCGAGATCGGCGATATTGCCGGAGTCGAGAAAGAACCGGTAGTGGTCCGGAGTACCGTAGGCGAAGGGCACGGATGGTTTTGGCGTCTGCGGTTCGGTCTGCGGATGGAATCCCGGAGCGTAGAAGCCGAAGTTGGCGGCGAGCATGAACGCCCCGCCGTGGTATCCATCATCACCGAGAAACAGGTCCGTCATGGGCGCCTGGGGACTGGCCGCGGCGAGCGCGGGATGCGAATCGATGATCGACGCCGACGTGTAGAAGCCGGGATAGGAGATGCCCCAGATGCCTACCTTGCCGTTGTTATTGGGCACGGTCTTGAGCAGGAAGTCGATGGTATCGTGCGTATCCGAAGAATCGTCAACATCCTGGGGCGACTTCTTGTCGTCAATATGGGGATGCATCTCGACGAATGTGCCTTCGCTCATGTAGCGGCCGCGCACATCCTGATAGACAAAGATGTAGCCGGACTTCTGGAACTCCTCGGAGGGTCCAAGCATGCGCGGATACTGGTCTTCCCCGTAGGGCGCGACGCTGTAGGGGGTGCGGTCCATCAGGAAGGGATACGGACCCTGGTCGGCGGGGAACGCCGAGGGCTTGGGCACGTAGACGGCGGTGAACAGGCGCTTCCCATCGCGCATCGGAATGCGGTATTCGAACTTGGTGTAGTGGGAGCGAATGAAGTCGTCTGACGGAGGTGCCTGCGTCTGGGAGATGGCAAGGGGCGCGGCGAGCGAGACGAGGAAAAGGAGCAGGATAAACCGTGGCCGGGGCATCGTGGGTCTGGAATCTCCTTTGAGCATCCAGACTAACCGACAGATGCGAGCCTCAGTGTGCGGAATTCATCGCCCCTCGCCTGCTGCTTTGGCGGAAGCCGGGGCCTTCTCCTGCGTGGTCAGCGGCCTGGTGATGTCATCAAGATAGGCGGGCGTACCTTCCACCCGTTGCAGCATCGGGTAACGTTCGCCGTCGTGGTAGTCGATCTCCGCATTGGAAACGAAGACATCCGCCTGCACGATGAGGCGGATGGGCTCCGTGTTGCCTTTGGCATCCCGGATCGCCTCGCGCAACACGTCGGGCGAGTAGACCTTCCCATTGACAGCCAGGACCTTCTCGCCAGGTGCAAGCCGTGCCTTGTCTGCTGGGCCGTTCCAGCGCACGTCAGAGATCAGGCCATCCGCGCCGATGCGCAGTCCGATGGAGAACCAGCAATCCGGACTCCCCCCGCGGCGACTCGAGACAGCTTCCAGGGTGCGTTCGGAGGCGCTGGGCGTATCGGTGTACACCAGCTTGTAGCCGCCCTGTTCGATTCCGGTAAGGTCGCCGCGGGGATGGATCCTGTCGACACGCTCGCGCAGGAAGGCGGCCCAATCGTAGGGCATCACCTGGTTCAGGTCCTGCACCAGTTCCTCGAAGGTATAGGTGACGATGAGCGGTCCCGTATTGCCGCCCTTGGCCAGGAAGATCCGCTGAAAATCATCCAGAGACTTCTTGTTCGCAGTTTTGCTTCGAATCAGCGTGTCCGCATCGAGCCACAACAACTCGCCTTCCTGGTAATAATCCTGTCCGCGGCGCCAGTTCGACCATGCCGGATTGCCGCCGCGCAGGACACTGGCGGCGATTGCGGTATCTTCGGTCGAACGCCAGTCGCGCCCGGGACGATAGTCCAGTTGTGCCGCGCTCATCGCGAGCATGTCACGGTACTGGGCCTGCGACTTCAAACCCGACCGGGCAGCCAGCACATTGCCGAGATACTGGGTCATGCCCTCGTAGACCCAAAGCAGCGCGCCCTGCTGGGGCGTAGCGAAATCCGGCTGATACAGACCTGCGGGTCGCCGATACTTGCCATTCCAGGAATGCGTGAACTCGTGGGACAACAGATCGGATTCCGCGAGTTGATGGGAGTCGTCCGCGAATCCTTTCTCGCCCACCCCGTTATCAGAAGACTGCCCGTGCTCCAGACCTTCGCCGCCGGCCACATCAGAGAGCGTCAGCAGGAAGTGATAGACGTTGTAGTGATGCGAGGTATAAAGCGCGTCAGCCTCGCGGACCAGATTGTTGATCGCTGCGAGCACGGACGGGCGCAGGTTTGCGTCGGCGGGCTCATCGGAGACCACGTCGATGTAGTGCTTCGGCGTGATGGTGGGCGCAAGCGGGAACTCGCGGAAGTACTGGCCGGTGATGATGGGCGAGTCTTCGAGCTGCTCCACGTTTGTCGCGCTGAACCTGGTGGTGGCGCCGTTGGGGGGCACCGGCCACGTAGCCGCGTCTTGGGGTTGCAGCGCTGTTCCAACGCCCCACCCTGGCGGCACCTTGAGCGAAGGCTGAATGGGAATATCGCGTACCGGCTTGCCGGCAGGATAGAGCAGAAGTTTTTCCCACTCCAGCACTGCCATCTTCTGGCTCAGGCGCGCGGTGACGATGCAATCGAGATGAGCGTGCAGAGTGCTGGCGCCGGCCGGAACGTTGACGTGAAATTCATACATGTCGACGTCATCGCGGCGCCACTCGATCGGCTTGCCGTCAATGGTGAAGACGACACCCGTGATATCGCTTACCGTGCCGGTAGGCCTGTGGGTTCCTGGAATCCACCGGGGCGTTGTGAGCGTGAGAGGCCCGGGGGTGACCGGCAGATCGACCTCCGCGTGATAGATCTTTCGAGGCGCCTCCGTAAGATCGGCAACAATCTCGATCGGCTTCTGCCCGTAAGCAGGCAAAGACGTTACGCCACAGATCAGAGTGACGAAACCAGCGATGATCAGGGGGCAGCGGCGCATGAACTCTCCCGTCAAAATCAGGTTACAGGATGACCTTCATCGCCGGCTGCCTGCGTTTTCGGCTGAAATCCGTTCTCCTCTCGTGTATCGTTGATCTCAGAAATGTCCTCAAGGAACGCAGTTCCACGTTGCGAGACGGCTGCGCCATCATTCCATTTTTCTCGGGTCCGGTCCTTTGCACCGGCCGCTCTTTCCGAGCCATCGCTTAGCGCCATCATCGACTGATTTTTACGAGCCGGATCAGGCCTGCGAGAACCGATCGGACAACAAAAATCCAAACTCGCAGATCCCGAACCGAGGGCTGAATGTGTCTGCCGCACTTGCGCGCGATCCGTTCCGCCCGAACCAAAACGCATCGCTTTCTGGAGAGCCAAAACTATGATTCGAACCCTCCTTCGCCAGCATCGATGGATCGCCGTACTGGCCTTCTTCGCGCTCACTCTCTTGTCGAGCCGCTTTGGTAATGCACAGACCGCCGGCGCCGGAACGATCAGCGGCACCATCACGGACAGCACGGGGTCGGTGGTTTCGGGCGCCTCGGTTACGGTTACCGATACCGATACCGGTGTCGCGCATGCGTACACCAGCAATGGCGACGGCATTTACGTCGCCCCCTTCCTGCAGCCAGGTCACTATCGTGTGCAAGCCACCGGCGGCGGCTTCGGGACGGTGGAAGCCAACAACCTGATCCTTCAGGTGGGACAGACGCTGACGATGAATCTTGCTTTGAGCGTGCAAAGCACATCGGCGACTGTCCAGGTATCGGGCGAGACGCCGCTGCTGGATACCGAGCGGACGGAGGTATCGCAGGTCGTGGATCAGCAGGTGATTCAGAACCTGCCGGTGAACGGACGCAACTGGAGCGACTTCGTTCTTCTCACGCCCAACGTCGTGCAGGATGGCGGCACCGGGCTGGTGGCGTTTCACGGAATCAGCGGCCTCTATAACCAGAACTACGTGGATGGGGCAAACAACAACCAGATGTTGTTCAGCGAGGCGCGCGGCCGCTCTTCGGGCGCTCCCTTTGTTTACAGCCTCGATTCCATCAAGGAGTTCCAGTCGGAGGCTTCCAACTACTCGGTGGAGTTTGGCCAGGCTGCGGGCGGCCAGGTGAATGCCATCACCCGCAACGGCACGAACGATCTGCACGGCGATCTTTTCTATTACCTGCGCTATCCCGATCTCAATGCGCTCGATCCCTTCAGCAAGTGGTCCGCGCTGCACAACCACGGCAACCCTTTCCTGCTGACCCAGCCCATTCATCAGCAGCAGGAGTTCGGCGGCAGCGTGGGCGGTCCCATCATCAAGGACAAGCTGTTCTACTTCCTCACGTCCGACAACTTCCGCCGCACCGGACGGGCGCTCTATTACGAGACCAACACCGTCTCGCAGACGCCGACCGGAAAATTCTCTGACACCACGACGATCTCGCCGACGCAGTGCCCCACGACCATCACCGCGGCGCAGTGCACGGCGGGCATCAACTTCCTGCTGGGATTGCAGGCGGCTCCGCGTCGCTTTGCCAAGGAGACGCTGGTCTTCCCGCGCCTGGACTATCAGCTCAACCAGAAGAACCTTCTCTACGCGAACTTCAACTTCGCGAACTTCGATCAGACGTTTGGGTACAACGCCAGCCCGACCTTCTCCAACAGTTCTCCCAGCACGAATGCGCCCACCAGCTATCACGAGCGTTTCGCGGTGGCGCACTGGACGTCGACGCTGACCAGCACTGCGGTGAACGATCTTCGTTTCCAGTGGGGCCGCGATCTTGAAACGGCGGGCGCGAATGCCTCCGGTCCCAGCGTGGGCATGGGCGCGGAGACGTACGGCATGCCTAACGCCCTGCCGCGCATCGCGGAGCCGGACGAGCACCGCTATCAAATCACCGACGTATTCGACAAGGTGTGGGGGCGCCACACGTTCAAGTTCGGCGGCGACATCAACCTGGTTCACGAGGTAATGATCAATCTCTTCCAGGGCGGCGGCATTTACGGCTACTCCGGCAACGTCACGCAGGAGTTCCAGAACTGGATCGTGGACGCCTTTGCCGGACAGCCTGGAGACACCGACCCGTTTGCCGGATCTCACTACAACACCTTCGTTCAGACAGTTGACGCCATCAATCCCATCAGCAAGGCGGGCGCGGACGACTTCTGGATGAAGATGTATGACGGATTCGCCGAGGACAGCTGGAAGGTCAACAATCACTTCACCGTGAATCTGGGCGTGCGTTACGACTTTCAGCTGACGCCCAATCCCGCCAAGCCCAACACCTCGACTGCGCTGGCAGCCAAGTACAACACCACGATCAAGAATGTTTCCGACCGGATTCAGCCGCGCGTGGGCTTTGCCTGGACGCCCTATGAGGGCACCGTGGTGCGGGGCGGCTACGGTCTCTTCTCCGGACTGAACCAGGGCAGCACGTACTACGCGATGCGCGTGGAAAACGGCATCTATCAGATCAACTACAACTACAACGGCTGCAATGCGTCCTGCACAAACAGCAATGCTCCGGCGCTGAAGTTCCCCAACGTGCCGTTCCTGCCGGATGGGCCGGCGCTGTCGAACGCGCTCTACCCCGCGGGTGGCGCGGCCCCCACGGTGACCAACGTCTCGGGACGGGCCAGCATCAGCTTCCACGGCCTCTCTCCCAACTTCGTTCCACCGCTCTCGCAGGAGTTCGATCTCGGGGTGGAGCAGGCGCTGCCCGGCAAGATGAGCCTGTCGCTGGGCTATGTGGGCTCGCGCGCGACTCACCTTCCCGTCTTCCTGGATGCCAACCTCGTGGGCCAGACGCCGCACGGATTGCGCACGTTCAACCTGACCGATGCGCATGGCGTTACGACCCAGACGACGGTTTCGTACTACCTGGCGTCGGATCGCATCGATCCGACACTGACCTCCATCAACGCCGGCTTCAGCGTGGCCAACAGCTGGTATCACTCGATGGCTGTCACGGTCCGCCGGCCGTTCGCCAATGGACTCGAGGTGCTTCTCAACCACACGTGGTCCAAGGCTCTGGATGATGACCAGGTGCAGGGGGCGTTCGGCACCTTCTACGGTGGCAACCCGGTACTCGACCCGAACAATCTGAAGGCCGAGTACGGCCGCGCCGACATCGACATGCGCAATCGGTTTGTGGGCACGGTGCTGTGGAAGCCGAGCCTGAAGCTGAGCAACCGCTGGATGAAGGAAGGGCTCGACGGCTTCACCTTCTCGGGAACCGCGACGGAGTCGAGCGGCTTCCCCGTGGTGGCGGCGATGAGCGGCACGGTTTCAAGCCTGTGGTCGGTGAAGGGGCTCGCTTCGCCGCCCACCTCGGCCACAGCAGCCGACGGCAACATCTATGGCGGGACGATGAGCTCCTCCTCGGGCGCTCCCACGACCGGCCGTCCGCCGCAGATTGCGCGCAACAGCCAGCCTGGACCGGGAGTGCGCAACATTGACTTCCGCGTCACGCGCGATGTCCCGATCCACGAGCACGTCTACCTGGAATTCATCGGGGAGGCCTTCAACCTGATGAATCATCCCATCATCTCCGGTGTGAACACGACCTACTCCACCTACACCGGACCAACGGCCGCAAGCGGGGCTTGCCCGGCCAACGCGGCGGTGCCGGCGGGTTCTTACTTCTGGGGGTGCATCACGCCCTTCGCAGCAAGCACGCCGGCTGCGGCCTTCGGCAAGGAGTCGGGTACCAACTCCGTGATCTACGGCCCGCGCCAGTTGCAGCTCTCCGCAAAGCTGTTCTTCTAGGCCCGGCACAGCCCGAGGGGGCGGCAGCGCAAACAGCGCTGCCGCCCCCTCTCTTTCTGGCATGATTTCCGGCAAATCCCCAGGGCCGGTCCCGCGCCGGCGATTCTCATTTCTTCCTTATGCCCGGCGTGATAAAAGCATAAGAACTGAGCAGCAGCTGAGTTCGCGCGTCTCTGTGTCCGGTCCTCCGCGGGCCCGGGCACGATAGATTTTTGAGCTCTCTGCGCTGGTGAGGATCTTGCCCCGTTCATGAGCGCCAGTCCGTCGCTCCAATTCGATGCACTCTTTGGCGATTACCCGCTGGACCGCGCGTTTGACGAGATGCGGGAACCTGGCGGCGAAGTTCGCGCTCCCTATCGGGCCATGGCGGAAACACTCAGCCGGCTTCCGCATGAGGAGCTGCAGCGCCGCAAGCAATCGGCCGATCTCTCCTTCCTCAACCAGGGCATCACCTTCACCGTGTACGGCCACGATGAGGGAACCGAAAAGATTTTTCCCTACGACCTGCTGCCCCGGCTCATCACGTCCCAGGAGTGGTCCAAGATCGAGCGCGGCCTCACCCAGCGGGTCACGGCGCTCAACCACTTCCTGCAAGACATTTACTCCGATGCCAAGATTCTGAACGAGCAGGTCGTCCCGCGCGAGCTGGTGTACAGCTGCCGGCATTATCGGCGCCAGATGCGCGGATTGCAGGTCCCGCGCAACGTCTACATCACCGTGGTCGGCTCCGACCTGCTGCGCATGCCCGACGGGGAGTTCGTCGTGCTGGAAGACAACCTGCGCGTGCCTTCCGGCGTCAGCTACATGCTCGCCAACCGGCGCGTCATGAAGCGCACCTTCCCGCACCTGTTTCACAGCTACGGCGTGCGCCCCATTGAGCAGTATCCGCAGCTGCTGCTGGCCACGCTGCGATCGCTGGCTCCGGAAGGCCGCCCCGAGCCCAATATCGTCCTGCTGACACCCGGCGTCTTCAACTCCGCTTACTTTGAGCACACCTACCTTGCTCGTCAAATGGGCATCGACCTGGTGGAAGGGCGCGACCTCGTCACCCACGACAACTTCGTCTACACGCGTACCACGGACGGCCTGAAGCGCGTCGACGTGATCTATCGCCGTGTGGATGATGACTTCAGCGATCCCCTCGTGTTTCGCCCCGATTCGATTCTCGGCTGCGCCGGCCTCTTCAACGCCTATCGCGCCGGCAATGTGACGGTCACGAATGCCTTCGGCACCGGCCTCGCCGACGATAAGGCACTCTATGCCTACGTCCCCCGCATCATCCGCTACTACCTGAACGAGGATCCGATCCTGCCCAATGTGGAAACCTACCTTCTCACCGAGGAGAAGGAGCGCCGCCACGTTCTCGCCAACCTGGATAAGCTCGTGGTCAAGGCTGTGGGAGAAAGCGGCGGGTACGGCATGCTGATTGGCCCCCATGCGAGTGCCGCAAAACGCGAGGAGTTCGCGCAGCAGATCCAGGCAAATCCACGCAACTACATCGCGCAGCCCACTCTCAGCTTCTCTCGCGCTCCCTGCCTCATCGGAGATCGGCTGGTCCCTCGGCACGTGGACCTGCGGCCGTACATACTCTTTGGCGACAAGGTCAACATCGTTCCCGGAGGCCTTACGCGCGTCGCTCTCGACAAGGGCTCCCTGGTCGTCAACTCCTCACAAGGGGGCGGGAGCAAAGACACGTGGGTGCTGCAGCAATGATGCCGGCCCGGAGAACGCATGCTTAGTCGTGTTGCCGACAGCCTCTACTGGATGAGCCGCTACCTGGAGCGCGCCGAGAACACCGTGCGCCAGCTCGATGTCACCTCCAGCCTGATGCTCGATCCGGGCGGAGCCAGCGCGGAGATTCGCTGGCAGCGTCTCGTCGCATCGCTCGGCAATCCGCCCGGCCTCAACTGGCAGGGCGACTTCGACTCCATGGCGCACAAGCTGGTCTTCGATGATGAAAACCACGCCTGCGTCACCTCCAGCATCGATCTGGCCCGCGAAAATGCCCGCCAGGTCCGGGAAGAGATCTCCAGCGAACAATGGCAGAGGCTGAATCGCCTGTACCACCAGATCCATGCGCCGGAGGCGGAAACCCAGTTCACCGCCAATCCCAGCGACTTCCTCTCTTCCATCATCGACGGCATCCACCTCTTCAAAGGCGTGACAGACACGACGATGATCCACGGCCAGGGATGGCAGTTCATTCGCATGGGCCGCTATCTTGAACGCTGCTACTCCACCGCGACGCTGCTCGAAGTCTTTCAACCCGAACTTCTCGGGCTCCCGGAACGCGAGCACTCCGGCTACCAGTATCTTGAGCAAGTGGGCCTGCTGCGCTGTTGTACGGCCTTCGAGGCCTACTGCCAGGTCTACACCGCCGATATCGCTCCAGAACGCATCCTCGAATTCCTTTTGCTGAACAGCGACTTCCCGCATTCCATCCGCTACTGTGTGGACAGTGCCCTGGATGCGCTGGAGTCGATTCAGAGAGCCAGCGCGCGTCGCCCATCGGACGAGCTGCGTTCCGCGATCGGCCGGCTTCACGCCATGCTGGGCTTCACCACCGTCGGGGAGATCATCGAGGGAGGTTCCGCCAGCTTTCTGCACCGCATTCGCGAGCAGTGCATGACCATTCACGAGATCCTTTACCGCTACTACGTCCAATACTCCATCCAGTCCGCACTCACGGCCTGAGCTGCGCGAGGCGCCATGCACTTTTACTCAATCCGGCATCTCACTCGTTTCCGCTACGCCAACAGCATCAGCGAGAGCATTATGGAAACGCGCATGCACCCGCGCTCCGACAGCCACCAACAGTGCCTCAGCTTTTCGCTCTCCGTCAGCCCCCGTTGCCGCGCCTTCACCTATCGCGATCATCTCGGCAACAACGTTCATCACTTCGACATTCCCGGGGAGCACACGCAGCTCGTCATCATCGCCGAGTCCGTGGTGGAGCAGCAGCCGGTACCCGAAATCCCAGAAGCACTTGGCCCCGAGGCGTGGAACGAACTGGACGAAACAATCCGGGCAGGCGACTACTGGGAGATGCTTCTGCCCAGCACCTTCGCCGTCTCCAGCCCCGCGCTGCTTGCGCTCGCCGACCAGCTGGAACTGAGGCGGCGCGACGACCCTCTCTCACTGGTGCGCGAGCTCAACCAGCGGCTCTTTGGCTACTTCGAGTATGTCCCTCGCCACACCCGCGTTGATTCCCCCATCGACGACGCCATTGTGAGCCGCAAAGGGGTCTGCCAGGACGTGGCCCACACCATGATCGCCCTGCTCCGGCACGTCGGCATCCCCGCCCGCTACGTCTCTGGCTATCTCTACCGCGGCACCGACGACCACGACCGCTCCACTCCCGATGCCACGCATGCGTGGGTCGATGCGTTTTTGCCGCCGTTGGGCTGGGTGGGGTTCGATCCCACCAATAACCTTCTTGCGCAGCAACGCCACATCCGCACCGCCATCGGGCGCGACTATGCTGACGTTCCACCGACGCATGGTATCTTCCGCGGGAAGACAGGCAGCGATCTCTACGTGGCCGTGCGCGTCGAAGCAGGGGATCGCCTTCCCGAACTCGAACAGAAGACGCCCATTCCCGAGGACTGGTCTGTGCTGGTGGAGAACTCCCAGGAGCCTCCCGCGCGACTGAGCCCGGCTCGTAAGCTGCAGCAGATGCAGCAGCAGCAATAAGCCAACCAGAGCCTTCCGGCCGCCAGGCAGCGCTAGTGTTGCGCAGTCGCCTTCTTGTCCGCGGTGTTCGAGCCGGGCGCCGTGACGCTTTGTTCCGCGAAATGATCTCCCGCTGCAATCTTCGCCGGGGGCGCACCCT
Organism: Acidobacteria bacterium AB60; assembly: GCA_008682415.1. Lineage (GTDB taxonomy): Bacteria > Acidobacteriota > Terriglobia > Terriglobales > Acidobacteriaceae > Telmatobacter. The sequence continues at coordinate 163,284 of VANK01000008.1, forward strand.
CGTTCTTCACCAGGATCGAGATGCGCCGGTTGCCGGGGTCAAAGGGATTCGCCTGATCGCGCAGGAGCTGATCGGCATAGCCCCGCACCTGGCTCACCTGGTCGGCGCGCACACCATCCAGTTGCAGAAGACGCCGCGCGGCATTGGCGCGATCGGCGGATAGCTCCCAGTTGCTGTACGTGAGGTCATTTGAATATGGCGCGGCATCCGTGTGCCCCTCAATCAGCAGCTTGTTCGGCAGAGCCTTCAACTCTCCCGCCAGCAGGGCCAGAAGTTCCTGCCCGCTTTCGCTAAGCCGCGCGCTCCCGCTCTGGTAGAACGTTCCATTCTTCCCTTCCAGAAGTTCGACCCTCAACCCCTCCGCCGTGATCGTAATTTCGATCTGCTTCGAGAGTCTCTCCAACTCCTGCTTCTGACGAATCTCCTGCTCCAGCTTCTGCTTGAGGCGCTTCATGCCTTCGTCCTGGGTAACGGAGATCCCGTTGCCGTTCATCGTCGTTCCCAGCAGGTTGGCTGTGCCCTTGGGATCGTTGAAGTATCCGGCCACCGCCTTCTTGACCTTGTCGCTCGCTCCCATCAGCCAGAGGACAATGAACAGCGCCATCATGGCCGTAACAAAATCGGCGTACGCCACCTTCCAGGCCCCGCCGTGATGACCGCCGTGCCCAGCCTTCTTCCTGATGATGAGTATGGGGCGCGTCTTCGAAGTCATGGGCGATACCTTATGCAGCCGCCGGCGCTGCTGCTTCGGCCGGCTGCCCCTTACAGCTCTTCTCCATCTCGTCAAAACTGGGCCGCACATGCGCCGGAATGGCGCGCCGGGCCATCTCTACCGCAACGATCGGAGCCGCGCCTTTCAGAAACGAAGTCAGCAAAACGCGCAGAACATGCAGATAATGGTTGTGCTCCTCCGCGGCCTTGGCCATGTTCGCGCTCAGCGGACCCGCCACCCCGTAGCACAACAGGATTCCCAGAAACGTACCCACCAGCGCCGCCGCCACCTTGTGGCCAATCTCCTCGGGAGGACCGCCCAGGGCTCCCATCGTAATCACCACGCCCAGAACCGCCGCCACAATTCCCAATCCGGGCAGCGAATCGGCAGTCGTCGAGAGCGCGTTGACCGGCTGCGTCGCTTCGTCGTGATGCACCTCCATGTCCAGTTCCATCATCTGGTCCATGTCGAAGGGCTCCACACCCCCGGTGATCGCCATACGCAGTGTGTCGCACACAAAATCCCGGGCGGCATGATCGGCCAGGAACTCGGCATGATCCTTGAAGAGCGGACTGGCCTCGGGCTTCTCGACATCATTCTCCACGCTGAGCAGCCCTTCTTTGCGCACCTTGTTCAGGAACTGGTACATCATCTTCAGCGCGTCGAGATAGCGCGCCTTGTGCAGCTTCGACCCCTTCAACACTCCCAGCACGCCACTGCCAATCCCCTTCAGGATGTGCACCGGATTGGCTACGAGCAGCGTCCCTAAGGACGCACCGGCGATGATCAGCAGCTCGGCCGGCTGCACCAGAACTGCCAGATGGCCCTTCTCCATGAGAAAGCCGCCGATGACCGCGGCAAACACGATCACGATTCCGAGAATGGCGATCATGCGATCCTCCCGGTCACAACCGTCGCGTGGTTTCCGCCCGCGCGCATGCTGGCCTCCATCGCTTGCCGTGAACGCTCCAGAAGCGCTGGCAGGTTATCCTCCGGTTCGGCGATAGAGCCTCCGACGCTGACCGAAAGGGAGATACGATCGCCCCACCAGCGGAAGTCAGTGGTTCGCGCCACGCTGGTGAGCGCCTGCGCACGCTGCGCGAGGCCCGTGCCCGCTGCCTCCCGCGCCACCAGGAGAAACTCGTCCTCCCCCCACCGGCCGAGTTCTTCTCCAGCGGCCAGGGCATTGGCCAGCGTGCGCTCCACATCTTCCAGCATTGCCTCGCAGGCGCGCGCCCCGTGGGTCTTGCGCAGCATGGCCGCCTGATCCACCGCGATCCACAGAACCGCCAGGGTTGATCGAGTGTTCCGCGACTCCGCATACGCGAGTTCCAAACGCTCCTGGAAGTCCGCCTGCGCCTCGGTCAGTTCGTCGCCCTCCGTACTCTGGGCCTGTGGGAAAGCGGCTCTCTCCTCGGCGCGATGAAACACCGTCGCCGACCCGACACGCGCCCCCAGTCCATCGCGCAGCACCAGCCGGCGCGCCACCACCGGCAGGTCGCGCCCGCACTGATGCTGAGCGTGCACCAGCGCTCCCGGAACGGCAGGCCGGCATCGATCGTCCGCGTCCCCCAGCGGACAGGAGGTAAGCGCGTCCAGGCCGCCAGGTATCAGCCGCCCCAGCACCTGCGCGCCGGAAAAACCCGTAATACTCTCCGCCGCTCGATTCCAGAAGATCACCCGCCCGGACTCATCCAGAATCGCCAAGCCCTCGCGATAAACCTCGAGAGCCGCTTCCAACAGCTCCGCACGTTCCGCCATCCACGACTCCACAAGGCCCGTGGCCCTGCTCTGAGGGCCGGGGTGTTCCCTTGCTTCATCGGCAGCAGACCGGCCAACTTGACCGGCAGCCGCCCTAGTGGACGGGACCCTGCGGAAAGTTCACATTCTGCGGTTCCAGGTTGAGCGGACCAAAGGCCTGCTCGTACTGCGCCAGGTGCTGCCCCAGTACGTTCCACAGCGCCTTGGCCTGCTGCGGGCTCAGGTACACCGCGGCGTGATTCTTGATCGTCACCTGGTCCGGCGACTCGCTCGAAGCCAGCCCGAATACCAGTTGGAAGTCCCACACGCTGACGCGCACCTGCACGCTGTTGGCATAGGTCTCACGAAAATCGGCAGACTGGGCGACGTTCAATTGGGGCTGAGGACTTGGGTTCATGTCTCCCAGATTACTCCGCAGAGTCGCAGAGAAAGCGGAGAGGAGAAACTGACACCGGCGAGGGAACCCTGGTGCGGAAGGCGGGACTTGAACCCGCAAGCCTTGCGGCGCTAGCTCCTAAGGCTAGTGTGTTTGCCATTTCACCACTTCCGCACTGCTCCAAGTCTAGTGGCAAGGATTTTGGGGCGCAATCCCAAGTCAACCCGATGTGCCGGAAACGAGGCCCTTGCCCCGGACACAGAGACCGCAGGTGCGGCACAGTTGCCCGCTTCGGCATCGAACTCTGCGGCGACGAAATCGGCGTCAAATAGTTGACATGAAGACGAGGAATTTTGGCCCTCCCTATGCGATAATCCAAGTGGAAAACTCCTCGTTTAGCTTGGTAACCAAGAGATATTTGAAGGTTCTATCCACTAGCCCAGGGATCTCCCGGTAGTGATTCGGTCTCGGGAACAAGAACCCGTTCACCACATCAAAAATGGCGGAAGATTGCTCTCTCGGCATCGACTCAGGACCGCACACCTGAGCACTCCGCCTGCAGTGTTTCTGCCCCGCTAAGGAGGGCTGAAGGATGCGCGCACTCGTTACCGGCTCGGCCGGCTTCCTCGGATCGCACATGGTGGACGCCCTGCTGGGCGAAGGCCATCACGTCATCGGGGTCGATAACCTGCTCACCGGCAACTATCGCAACTTCGCCCACCTGCGCAATGAGCCGCGCTTCGAGTTCGCTGAGCAGGACATCACCCGTCCCTTTGACCCCGGTCCCGTCGATCTGGTCTTCAATATGGCCAGCCCGGCCAGCCCCGCCGATTACCTCACTTACGGCATCGAGACCCTCATGGTAGGCTCCGTCGGGGTTCGGAACAGCCTTGAGATCGCCAAGAAGTGCGGCGCCCGCTTCCTCCACTGCTCCACCTCCGAGTGCTACGGCGATCCGCTGGAGCATCCCCAACTGGAAACCTACTGGGGGAACGTCAACCCCATCGGGCCGCGCTCCGTCTACGACGAGTCGAAGCGCTTTGCCGAAGCGCTGGTCATGGCCTACCACCGGTATGAGCGCGTGAACACCCGGCTGGTGCGCATCTTCAACACCTACGGGCCGCGTCTCCAGGCGAATGACGGCCGCGTCATCTCCAACTTCCTCCGCCAGGCTCTCGATGGCGAAGACCTCACCATCTATGGCGACGGCAGCCAGACCCGCAGCTTCTGTTACGTGACAGACCAGATCGAAGGGCAGCTCCGCCTCATGTCCTCTGAGGAACACACGCCGGTGAACATCGGCAATCCCGAGGAGTTCACCATTCTGGAGTGCGCCCAGGCGGTTCTCGCCATCACCGGCTCCAAGAGCAAGCTGGCCTACGAACCTCTTCCTGAAGACGATCCGAAGCAGCGCCGTCCCGATATCACCAAGGCCCGAGAGGTGCTCGGCTGGGAGCCCAAGATCCCGCTCACCGAGGGACTCCGGCTGACCATCCCCTGGTTCCGCGACGAGGCCGCCAGGACCTCCTCGGTTACAGCCGGACCTGACGGCGAAGAAGCAGCCTGAGCTTCCCCCACGGACTAGCTGCTTCCTCGCCCGCAATGCCGTCGCCTTCTTCCCAACCCGATTCGGAATAGTCCAATACCATGGAAGGAGAATTCCCGGGGCTTTTCCGGAAGCCCCCGGAGCCTCCCGCGCATCTGCTTGGAGAGAAGGATTCGCGCAAGAGATGAACCCGGTCGAGACCGAACGCCAGACATCATTCCAGGAGACGCTCCTCAGCGCCCGCCGCACCATGGTGCTCAGCGAGATCCTGAAGATCGCGCTGGACAGCTTTCGCGCCAGCAAGCTGCGCTTCGCGCTGACCGCCCTGGGCATGGTCATCGGAACCGCCTCCGTCATCCTGGTTGTCACCATCGGTTTGACCGGCAAGCAGTTCATCCTGAACGAAATTCAGAAGATCGGCACCAACGAGATCGTTCTCGAATACGCGGGGGGCGGCGCCTCCAGCACAGAGAACGTGGTCTATAACGACTACCTCACGCGCGAAGATGAAAAGGCCGTCGACGCACAACTGCCCGGGATCGCCTATTCCTCGCCTATCCTCGAAATGCACGACCGCATCAGCTTCGGCGGCGGCCTGGTCAAAGACACCCTGGTTCTCGGCGTTACCCCTGACTACAAATACATCCGCAACCTGCTGGTGCCCTACGGCCGCTTCCTCGATGACATCGACGAGAACGGCGCCATCCACGCTGCCGTCGTCACCGAGACCTTTGCCAGACTGCGCTATGGCGGGGTTGACGCCGCCGTGGGGCGCGAATTCGAGATCAGCGGCAATCCCTTCACCATCGTCGGGGTCTTCAAACAGAGCGTGAATGACTTCGGCCAATCGGAGATCGCCGAGGAGACCATCCTCATCCCCTTCTCCGTCGCGCGCTACTTCACCGGCTCTGAGAACGTGAAGCTCATCTACTTCTCCATGCGCAGCATGACCGAGGTGGGCACGGCTACCCAGGAGATCAAGCGCATCGTCAAAGCACGTCACCGGCCCAACTCGGTCTACACCACCACCGACCTGCGCGAGGTCCTCAACATGGCTACCACCATCTCCAACATCCTCACCGCTGTGCTCGTTCTCGTCGCCGCGGTCACGCTGGCGGTGGGCGGCGTCGGCATCATGAACATCATGCTCGCCACGGTGCGCTCGCGCATCCGCGAGATCGGCATTCGCAAGGCGCTCGGCGCCACCTATCGCGAGATCAAGCTGCAATTCCTGGCCGAAGCCGTCATTATCTCCCTCACCGGCGGCGTCGTCGGAACCTTGCTGGGCCTCGCCCTGCCCCTCTCGGTGCGGTTCTTCACGGATTACATCCTGCCGATCTCCCCGTGGTCCATCGCCATTGCCCTGGGCGCGGCAGTTGCGGTCGGTGTCGTCTTCGGCACCGTGCCCGCGACCCGCGCCGCCCAGATGGATCCCGTCGAATCCCTGAAGTATGAATGACCAGAAGCCGCGTTCCAACCAGGACGACGACAGCCCCCAGGGCCCGAACCTCGTCGTCGTCTATGGATTGATCGCCCTGGCTCTGGTCCTTGCCATCGCCTTCGCCGCCATGATCGTCTGGCCGTTCTACAAGGCTCGCTAGCCTGCCGCACCGCCTCGCAGCGCCGCGATAATCCGATCCGGGTCGTACACGCACCCGCCCCAAACACCACCGCTCGCCTGCACCAGCGCCGCCCAGATACCCGTATCGTCCGGCAACGCGGGATGCGCCTGCAGATCTTCGCGCGGCGACCGCTTCGCGAGAACCTCAGTCCCTTCCTTCGCGCCAAACACGGTGGCCGCATCGCCCACCAGGTCCACGGAGCCGATCAACCCCTCGCGGTCGATCACAATCTCGATCTGATCGCCGTCCCGCACCTTGCCCACCGGCCCCCCCGCCAGCGCCTCCGGCGAAACATGCCCCACACACGCGCCCGTCGAGACGCCGCTGAACCGCGCGTCCGTGATCACCGCCACGTGCTTGCAATGAGGCAGCTGCTTCAGCGCCGAGGTCACCTGGTAGATCTCCTGCATCCCCGCGCCATGCGGTCCTCCGCAGATCAGAACCACCACGTCTCCATGCGCCACGCCCCCGGCCTTGATCGCCCTGATCGCCGCCTCTTCCGTGATGAACACCTTGGCCGGCCCGCGATGACGATACACGTTCTTCTCGTCAATCAGCGAAGGATCGATAGCCGTGCTCTTGATGACAGACCCTTCCGGCGCCAGATTCCCCATGGGAAAGCACACCGTCGCCGTCAACCCCCGCGCCCGTGCCCGATCCCGCGTCATGATCACATCCTCGGGATCGATGCCGTCCTGCTCCTGCAGCTCTCGCCGCAATGCCGTGCGCCTCTCGCTCTGCTGCCACCAGTCCAGGCACGCGTCCAGCGTCTCCCCGCTCACCGTCTTCACTGACGTATCCAGCAGGCCCGCCGCGCGCAGCTCCAGCATCGCCTCCGGAACGCCGCCTGCCAGAAACACCTGCACCGTCGCAAAGCCGCGCGGCCCGTTTGGCAGGGCATCCACCAGCCGCGGCGCCGCGCGATTGACTGCCGCCCAATCCTCTACCGTGGGCCGCCGCAAACCCGCGGAAAATGCAATCGCCGGCAGATGCAGCAGAAGGTTCGTCGACCCCCCAAAGGCCGCATGCAGCACCATCGCATTGCGCACGGCGGCGTCGGTCAGCACATCGGCTGCGCCCATCCGCAACTCATGCAGCCGCAGCAGGGATCGCGCCGACCGCCGCGCCGCATCCAGCCATATCGGATGCCCCGAAGGGGCAAGCGCGGTGTGCGGCAATGACAAGCCCAGCGCTTCGCCAATCACCTGCGCCGTTGCCGCCGTGCCCAGAAACTGGCATCCTCCTCCCGGCGATGCGCACGCCCGGCAGCCCACCTCCGCCGCATACTGCAGCGTGATCTGCTGCTGCGCAAACCGCGCCCCGATCGTCTGCACCTTGCCCGCGTCCTCGCCGTTCTCGGGCAGAAGGGTTACGCCTCCAGGCACCAGCACCGCGGGCAGCCGCCCCGCCGAGGCCAATGCCATCATCATCGCCGGGAGCCCCTTGTCGCACGTCGCAATCCCCAGCACGCCCTTGCGCGTGGGCAGCGAACGCATCAGCCGCCGCAGCACCGTCGCCGCATCGTTCCGATACGGCAGCGAATCCATCATTCCCGTCGTGCCCTGCGTCCTTCCATCGCAGGGATCGGTGCACGATCCCGCAAACGGCACAGCGCGCAGCTGCTTCAGCTCCCGCGCCGCCGCCTCCACCAGCAGCCCCACCTCCCAATGCCCGCTGTGAAACCCCAGCGCAATGGGCGTGCCATCCTCGGCGCGCAAGCCGCCGTGCGTGCTCAGAATCAGAAACTCCGGGTCGAGCAGCCGCGCCGGCTCCCAGCCCATCCCCGCATTCTGCGTCAACCCAAACAGATTCCCTGAAGGCGCATTGACCAACATCTCCGCCGTGATCGGCAGCGAGCCCGCCGGCCCCCGCGCATGGGTGGGTACCCGATAAAGATCCGCAGAGCTCTCCAGCACCGCGCTGGCATCGATAGTCATACCTCTATTGTGCGCTCGCGCCAGCATTCTGCGCTGGAACGGGCTTCAGCTCAAAATGATGCGGCACCGGCGCTGCCTCCGCATAGATCGAGTCCTCCAGCGAATCCTCAAATGCCTGCATCCGGTCCGCCCCCTCCCCCACGCCCGTGTCGGCATCGCGCACCTGCATCCGCAGATGAATGTAGTGCGCCTCATCGCGATCGCGCACCATCCAGCTCACCCGCTGCGCCTGCTGCCGCATCGGCGTGTTGTACGCGGCCAGATTGATGCCGCGCTCCAGTTCTTCCGCCGAGAACGTGCCCGTCCGCTGTCCGTCGATGCTCAGGGTGTACTGTCCCGGCGCCAGCCCCGTTACTCGCATTGGCTCCTGGTTCAAAGCCTGCTCCATGTCGGTAAGCTGCAGCAGCAGCTTCGTGATTGCATTGTTGTCCAGCAGCGGAAGCGGCAGCCCCTTCTCCAGCTCCGTCCACCGCAACGTCGCGCCGTCCGCCTGCCAATCGCTCACCGTAGCATTCTCGCTGTGCGCCGTGTGTCCGCTCTTCGCATCAATCGAAACCTCCGAAACCAGCGCCGGCGCGTTCCATCCCTTCAACAGCGCCTCCGCCATCACCCAGTGCACCAGTTGTTCGGGATGCACCCGGTCCGGGATCAGCAGCCTGGCCACCGCCGGATCCATCGCCTGCGCCTTGCCGAGCGCCTCGACCACCGGCGAGTTGAAATTGACGAACGTCGCTCCATGCGCCTGCGCCAGCTTCTGGTCAATCTCCGCCATCCTCACCAGCGACGCGTTGTACCCGCCCGGAAATCCCGGCGCCGCCGTCACGTCGTCATACGGCGACGGCCCGATCAGCGTGATCCGCGCATCCGGCGCGTGCTCGTGAATGGAATCGAGAATGTGCTCATACCCCTTCGTGTATTTGTCCTCGATCTCCGGCACCGGCGCGTGATAGCTTCCATCGTTCATTCCCAGCATGATCGTCACCACCGTCGGTTTCTCCGCGAAGACATCGCGCGGCAACCGCACATCGATCGTGCCGCCGCCTCCGCCCGTCACCCGGTCGCCGCCCACACCCGCATCGAAGAAATGCACGCGCATCTGCGGAAAGCGCGTGACCGTGTACAGCTCCACCCATTGGTTGTAGAAGTTTTGCTCCGTGATGCTGTCGCCGTACATCACCACCGTGTCGTTCGGATGCAGATAATACCCGCGCGACACCTCCGCACCCGGCACCACTGCCGGCGCCGTGGCCACCGCCACCAGCGAATCCGCGCAGCCGTAGTACAAAAACCACTGCCCGTGGAAGTACACCAGACCCTCGGCAAACGTGGTGCCCGCCGCATACTGCCCGGTCTTCTCGTACGGCAGCTCCGGCTTCAGAACCGGCTCGTCCCTCTGCGCAATTTTGTGCGCCGGATCGTTCGCGTCGAAGAGCGCCTCGCCCGCGGCATACGCGCTCGGCCCCAGCTTCGCATCCCCGCCCGTGTCCGCGTTCTTCCCGTTATAGAGCACCACGATACCCTTGTCCGTCAGCACCGGCGGTGGCCCCGTCTCGGGAAACGTGCTGTCGAAGTGCCCCTTGCGCGGCTTCAGCAATTCCACCGGCTTGCCGTCCTTATCCTCCACCGGCGTCCACACAATCAAGTCATCCGACGTGGCCAGATGAATCGCGCCCTCGCCCCAGTACATCCAGTACTTCCCGTTGATCTTCGCGGCGATCAGCCGGCCCTTCTTCGCGTCCAGCGTGGTCACAATCCCCGCCGACTTGTACTTGAGCTGCGCGTACTTCCCGCCCGCCGCCGCGAAAAATGACGGCCCGTGCTTCGTCCAGTGCTCCAGGTCCTTTGAACTCGCAATCCCCACCGAGTACGTCTCGCGATTCCACTGGGTGTACGTCAGCACATACGTCCCGTCCTCCCGCTCCACAATGCGCGGATCCTCCACACCCCCCGGCCACTCGCGCGCTTTCTGGTCGTCCTCTGCTGGGAAGAACACCGGCTCCGCGCGCCGCGTGAAGTGAATCCCATCCGCGCTCTCTGCCAGCCCCAGCCGCGACGTATGCATCCCGATCTGCATCGCGCCCGAATCATCCTCCGCGCGATACACCACGAACACCTTCCCTTCTCGCACAATCGCCGCCGGATTGAACGTGTGCAGCGCCTCCCAGTGCGCCGGCGCATGCAGAATCGGATCCTCAAACGTCGACTGCGGCCGCGGCGCAATCACCGGATTCCCGCTGACCGGCCGCGTGAACGGCCCAATTCCCCAGTCCTGCGCGCGCACCAGGCCCGCACTCATCACCACCATCGCCAACCACAATGCCCGTCCACTCATTCGCATTCCTTCAATCCCCCGCCGCGCCAGCGGTTCAATCAACTCCGCACCATCTCACTCAACTCATGCCGGGCTAATAGCTAAAAGCTAAGAGCTAACCGCTGCTTCATAAAAGCTCAGCGCCGCATCCCCCTGCTCCAGCAGCCTCCGTCGCGCCAGCAATCCATAGTTCTCGTCCAGCTTCTGCTTGCGCCGATGCTCCGCAATCACCACCGCGCCCTCCCGCAGAAACCCTGCAGCAGTCCCGCCCAGCAACCCAAGCGCCGCCGCATACTCCCCCTCCGCGTCGTACGGCGGATCCAGAAACACCACATCAAAGCCCGCGCCCGTCGTGCCCTTTCGCAAAAACGCGCTCACCGCACCCGCAAAAACCCCTACGCTCTTCTCGATGCCCAACCGCGCCAGGTTCGCGCGCAACACCTTCAACGCCGGCGCCGCGCGCTCCACGCACACCACGCGCGCCGCTCCCCGGCTCACCGCCTCCACGCCCACCGCTCCTGACCCCGCGTACAGATCCAGGAACGCAGCGCCCTCCATCCGCGGCGCCAGAACATTGAACAGCGTCTCCCGCAGCCGGTCGCTGGTAGGCCTCGTCGCCAATCCCGGGGGCGCCTGCAGCGTCCGCGACCCCAGCCAACCTCCGATGATGCGCATCGCCCAACAGCATACGCGATCTGCACCCGCCTCCCCGCCTCCGCAGGTGAAGTTCCATGGATCGCACCACCATGCTCCCGCCTCACTTGATCACTCCATCACTTCATCACTCCGTCGCGATCATGAATCGCATCGGCCCGCACCCTTCGCTCCCCCACCCGCCTGCCTTCCCTCCCCCAAAAGTTGAATAGCCGTTTCTTTATGCCCGACCCACTACAATGGAGTGCATGCGAGGCTGGTCACTTCCTTTAGGTCGCTGGTGGGGCGTGGAACTGCGCGTCCACACCTTCTTCCTGCTCCTCGCAGTCGTGTGCCTGGGCCTGGGCGCCTCTGACGGCACACCGCACCCCATCGCCCGCGGACTCGCCCTCTATCTCGTCCTCTGCGCCGCCGTCGTGGTCCGCGAAATCGCCCGCCTCCTCGTCGCCGCATGGCTCGGCCTGCGCCTCCGCGCCATCCTCCTGCTCCCCATCGGCGGCATGTTCGCCTACGCCAATCCGGAGAGCCAGGAGATCGCCACCCAGGGCGCCGGCCAGTACCTGCTCGCCTCCACCGGACCCGTCGCCAACGGCGCCACCGCACTCGCGCTCGCCGCACTCTTCCTCGGCGCCGCCGGCAACTTCAACCTCCTCGGCCAGCCCTGGATCAGCTCCGCTTACCTGCTGCGCAGCACCGTCTGGATGCAGGCCGGCCTCGCCGCCCTGCACCTGCTGCCCGCCTATCCCCTCGACTGGGGACGCATCGTCCGCAGCAACTTCACCCGTTCCCACGGCGCCGGCGCGGCCACCCGCGCGGCCACCGGACTCGGCCAGCTCATCGCCCTCGCCGCCATGGTCGGCGGATGGCTCCTGCACAGCCCCTGGCTCGTCATCGCCGGATTCTTCATCATGATCGGCGCGCAAATCGAAGATCAGGGCGTCTTCTTCCAGTCCGTCGTCGACACGGTCTGCATGCGCGAGGTCATGCTCACCGACTTCTCCACCCTCTCGCCCTCTGACACCCTCGCCGACGCGCTCTCCCGCTGCGTCCACTCCCTGCAGGAAGACTTTCCCGTGGTCCGCGGACCGCAGCTGGTCGGCATCGTCTCCCGCCAGCGCATCCTCGACGCCCTCCGCAACGAAGGCAACGGCTACGTGCAGTCCGTCATGTCGCGCGCCTTCCAGGTCGCCCGCCCTGAAGACACCCTCGGCGCCACCATTCGCCGCATCACCGCCGGCCGCGGACTCTCCCTCATTCCCGTCACCGAGAGCGGCCGCGTCGTCGGCATCGTCAGCGTGCAGAACCTCATGAGCTCCATGACCCTGCTCGCCGAACAGCGCCGCTACGAACGCGAAGAAGCTCCCGAATAGCGCCACCCTCCCAAGCAAACCCTCACACGCGCACTCTGCAGCTCTTCTCTGCGCAATCCTTGCTGTGAAGCATCGCCCCACCGCAACACCAGGTGTGATGATCGCCCCATGTCATCCTGGCGCCTTCTGGGCAAGCTCCCTCCCGCGCGCAGCAGGGAACGCTTGGGGGCGCAGTTCCTGGGAGACTGGAATCCCTGGGAGAGCCCCTGGATTCCCTCTCCTGCTCGCGCCATCGTGGTCTCCGATCCGCACGACCCCACGCGCTCCCGCCACGTGCCCCTCTTCTCCGTAGAACAGAACGGCGCCCGCATCACCTTCGGAGCCGAACGCGCCCTCTCCGGCATGTGGCGCTTCTACGTGCCCGCAAAACCGGGCGAACCCTCTTCCTTCGAAGCCTCCTCCGCAAACTACGAGGGCTTCTGGCGCCGCTCTCCCAGCGATCCCGACGACCTCCCCTGGCCTCAGCCCGATCCGCTGTGGGGAACGCGCATCTCCTTCCTCATCGCCCTCGATCGCGTCGAAGCCAATGCCGAACCCATCCCTTCCCGGGGATTCTCCTTCTGCCGCCTCTGCCATTGCCGCAATGGCAGCCGCAGCTACCGTTTCTGCGACTGGGAATGGCCCGAAGGCTTGCGCCACTACATCGCCAAACACCAGGTCCGGCCCTCCGCGCGCTTCGAGCAGTTCATCCGCACCTACGCGCTCTTCCGCAAAGGAACCGGCCGCGCCTGAAGATCGACTATGGTTAAGTAAGCGCCCATGCCCGACGATGCACCTCTCGCACCCGGCCTTTACCTGGTCGCCACCCCCATCGGCAACCTCAATGACATCACCCTGCGCGCCCTCGATGTCCTCCGCCGCGTCGACCGCATCGCCTGCGAAGACACCCGCCAGACCCAGAAGCTCCTCAACCACTTTCAGATCGCCACGCCCACGGAAAGCCTCCACGAGCACAACGAGCAGGCCCGCGCCGATTCCATCATTCAGTTTCTCCGCTCGGGCGCCCGCATCGCCGTCGTCTCCGACGCAGGCATGCCCGGCATCAGCGATCCCGGCATGGCTCTCACCGCCGCGGCGATCGCCGCCGGCATCCCCGTCATTCCCATCCCCGGCGCCAACGCCGCTCTCTCCGCCCTGGTCGCCAGCGGCCTCCCCACCGCCGAATTCCACTTCCTCGGCTTCCTTCCGGAAAAGGCCGGCCAGCGCCGCACCCGCCTCGAAGAACTCGCCGCCGCCGCTTCTGAAACTCCGCGGACCCTCGTCTTCTACGAAGCCCCCCACCGCATCCTGGAGACCCTCGCCGACCTGGAAGCCGTCTTTGGCCCCGAGCCCCCCATCGTCATCGCCCGCGAGCTCACCAAGATCCACGAGGAGTTTCTCCGCGGCCCCGTCGCGCAAGTCCGCTCCGCCATGCAAACCCGCGATCGCATCCGGGGCGAGATCACCCTCCTCGTCCAGGCTCCCGCCCTCGGAGCCTCCGCTCCCGCACTCCCCGGAGCCTCCATCGCCAACCGCATCGCCCAGCTTCAATCGGAATACGGCATCGATGAGAAGGAAGCTCTCAAGCGCCTTGCCCGCGAGCTCGACCGCTCCAAGAGCGACCTCTATCGCGAGCTCCAGCGCGAGCGCGCCGCGCGCAACAAACGCTGATCAGCAGGCGTCCATGCCAGGCTCTTGCTTGCCCCCGCTCGCCCGCTGCTCCGCCTCCTGCAGCTCCTCCATCAACCCCGTCAGCTGCGCCCGCTTCCGCTCGCTCAGGTCCAGCAGCCGGATCCCGATCGTGTACGGGTCGTGCAGCGCCTGCACCACCCCGGCAAGCCGGAACGGCAGACCATCCAGCGTGAACTCCACCTCGACGCGGCGATAGATTCCTACGGGAAAGCGATCCTTCGACCGGATGCGGCACCCGCCCAGGCTCACATCCACAATGCGCCCCGGGACCCGCGCCCGCAGATCCAGCAAAAACACCACCGCGGCCGAATCCACCTCGTGCCGCGCAAAGCTCCTGCGATCTTGTCCTGTCGTCGTCTCCGGCGGCTCCGCACTCGGGTTCACTCCAGCCTCCTGCGGCCGGAGCGCTCCCTCAATGCCCCCCAGCCAGCTCCCAGGGCCGCTGCGCCTTCGGCTGGGGCGCCTCCCGCCCCTTCACCCGGTCGTACTGATACAGATCGCTCGTCGTCCCCAGCGACTCGTTGTACAACCCCAGCGCTCCCGTCACCCGGTTCAGCTCTTCTTCGAATGCATGAATCCCCTGCAAATGGGCTGCCGTCGCGGGCAATTCATATTGGGAAGTCTTAAGAAACTTCTGGTAGCCGCGGTCCAGCAGGCGCGCAATCTCCCCCCGCACCACCACCCCGGGCGTCACCGCCAGCCGCGCGCCGCCGCTCTCCCACCGGTCGTCCGTCACCCCGGGAACCAGCACTGCCGCCACCCCGTTCTTCGTCACCTGCATTGCGTCCGGAGCGGCCTTCGACGGCGACACCTCAAACCCGTGCGCCCGCAACGCGTCCAGCATCTCGTTGAAACTTGTCCGCTTCTCTTTACGCGCCATGCATCCAATTCCCGTCTGCGAGGATAGAGAGAGGCACCCGACTTCCCCGCACTTTCCATGATACGGGAGCCAACGCATCCTTATGACCCCGCCCGCACAGCCCGGCTCCTCCGTTTACGAACTCATCGGCAGCACGCCCCTCGTCCGCCTGCACAAGCTCGTCCGCGATCTCCCCGGCATCACCCTCCTGGCCAAGGCTGAGTGGACCAACCCCGCCGGCTCGGTCAAAGACCGTCCCGCCGCCTCCATCGTCCAGGACGCCCAGGCCCGCGGCCTCCTCACCCCCGGCAAAACCCTCCTCGATGCCACCAGCGGCAACACCGGCATCGCCTTCGCCATGCTCGGCGCCGCCCTCGGCTTCCCCGTCCACCTCGCCATGCCCTCCAACGTCTCTCCGGAGCGCAAGCGCATCCTCAAGGCCTACGGCGCCTTCATCGACTGGACCGCCCCCGACGAAGGCTCCGACGGCGCCATCCGCCGCGCGCGCGAACTCGCCGGCAACCACCCCACCCGGTTCTTCTACGCCGACCAGTACTCCAACGACGCCAACTGGCTCGCCCACTACCGCACCACCGCCCCCGAGATCTGGGCCCAGACCGCCGGCCGCGTCACCCACTTCGTCGCCGGCCTCGGCACCAGCGGCACCTTCATGGGCACCTCCCGCCGCCTCAAAGAACTCAACCCCGCCCTCCAGGCCATCAGCTTCCAGCCCGACTCCCCCTTCCACGGCCTCGAAGGCATGAAGCACATGGCCTCCGCCATCGTCCCCGCCATCTACAACCCCCACCTCGCCGACCGCAACCTCGAAATCGAAACCGGGGCCGCCTACGACATGGCCCGCCGCCTCGCCCGCGAAGAAGGCCTCCTCGTCGGCATCTCCGCCGCCGCCGCCGTCGTCGCCACCCTGCGCATCGCCGAAGAAGAAGCCGCCGCCGGCCGCTCCGCCGTCCTCGTCACCATCTTCCCCGACAACGCCGACAAGTACCTCAGCGAACGCTTCTGGGACGAACCCGAATCCGACTCCACCTACTCCATCTAACCCCGCGCTTCGATCACTCCATCACTCTTTCACCCCTTCACTCTTTCACTCCCCCTCCCCCTGACAATCACATCTTGACAATCAAGATGAAAACGCGTACCGTCCTCTTCCATGAGCGATCCCAGCACCGACGTGATCCAGGGCACCATGGACATGCTCATCCTCAACACCCTCAGCCTCGAGCCCATGCACGGCTTCGGCATCGCCCGCCGCGTCGAGCAGGTCTCCCGCGGCGTCTTCAAGATCAACCCCGGCTCCCTGCTCACCGCCCTCAAGCGCCTCGAACGCGCCGGATGGCTCGACTCCGAATGGCGGCAGACCGACAACTCCCGCCGCGCCCGCTACTACTCCCTCACCCGCGCCGGCAAAAAGCAATTGGAGATTGAGACCGCCGATTGGACCCGCCGCGCCGCCGCCATCGCCCGCCTCCTCCGGCAGGAGGCCTGACCCATGTCCTTCCCGCGCCAGCTCACCCGCGGCCTCCGCGACCTCTTCCGCCCCACCGCCCGCACCCGCGAGCTCGACGAAGAGCTCCAGCAGTTCTACGACGAAGCCGCCGCCGACGCCTCCTCCCGCGGCCTCGCCCCCGATGAAGCCCGCCGCGCCGCCCAGCGCCAGCTCGGCAACCCCAGCGCCGCCCGCGAGCAGGTCCGCTCCTTCGGATGGGAGAACACCCTCCGCGAAGCTCTCGCCGACCTCCGCTTCGCCACCCGCCACCTGCGCAGCAATCCTGGATTCGCCACCGTCGCCGCCCTCACCCTCGCCCTCGGCATCGGCGCCGCCACCGCCATCTTCAGCGCCGTCTACCCCGTGCTCTTCCAGCCGCTCCCCTACCCCCACGCCGGCCGCATCCTCACCGTCTGGAACACCTACCAGGGCCAGCGCTTCGAAGCCGCCTTCGGCACCTTCCGCGAACTCCAGCAGCGCAGCCGCTCCTTCGACGCCATGGCCATCTTCGAGCCCTGGCAGCCCGCCCTCGTCACCGCCACCCAACCCGAGCGCCTGCAAGGACAGGCCGTCAGCGCCGGCTTCTTCCACGTCCTCGGCGTCGCTCCCGCTCTGGGCCGCGACTTCCTCCCCGCCGACGACCTCGTCAACGGACCCGCCGTCGTTATCCTCAGCGACCGCCTCTGGCGCCGCCAGTTCCACGCCGACCCCGCCCTCCTCGGCCGCTCCATCAAGCTCAGCGACACCAACTTCACCGTCATCGGCGTCCTCCCCGCCAGCTTCGAAGACGTCCTTGCCCCCTCCGCCGAGATCTGGACCACCGCCCAGTACGACCCCAGCAAGCTCACCGCCTTCAACACCTGGGCCTGGGGCGACCACCTCCGCATCATCGCCCGCCTCCTGCCCGGCGTCCCCCGCGCGCAAGCGGCCGACGAGCTCAACGCCATCGCCCGCACCCCCTGGCCGCAGTTCCCCCGCCCCCGCTGGGCCTCCCTCCGCCAGGGCCTCATCGTCGACTCCCTCCAGCACGATCTCGCCCACACCGTCCAACCCGCTCTCCTCGCTATCCTCGGCGCCGTCTTCCTGGTACTCGCCATCGCCTGCGTCAACGTCCTCAACCTCGTGCTGGCGCGCAGCGCTCAGCGCCGCGGCGAGTTCTCCATGCGCGGCGCCCTCGGCGCCTCCCGCCTTCGCATCCTTCGTCAGCTCGTCACTGAAAGCCTTCTGCTCGCCTTCCTCGGCGGCTCCCTCGGCATCGCCTTCGCCCTCGCCGGCATCCGCGCCCTCGTGGCCCTCAGCCCCCCGGCCATGCCGCGCCTCAACGCCGTCGCCTTTCATCCCGCCGCCTTCCTCTTCGCCTTCTCCCTCACCGCCCTCGTCGGCCTCATCGCGGGATTGGTCCCTACCCTGCACCTCACCCGCCATCACCTGCAATCCGGCCTCCGCCAAACCTCAGCACGCGCCTCCCGCGGCCGATCCTTCGCCCGCCGCGCCCTCGTCGTCAGCGAGGTCGCCCTCGCCCTCGTCCTCCTCGTTAGCGCCGGCCTGCTCCTGCACAGCATGAAGCGCCTCCTCGCCGTCGATCCCGGATTCGAGCCCTCCCATCTCCTCACCCTTCAAGTCCAGTCCTTCGGCCATCGCTTCGACGACTCCAGCCCCAGCCCCGGCGCCGGCAGCCGCGCCCGCTGGCAGTTCTTCCGCCAGGCCCTCGACGCCGTCCGCCAGGTCCCCGGCGTCGACCAGGCCGCCTTCACCAGCCTCCTCCCCCTCAGCGACGCCCCCCAGGTCGAAGCCGTCTACGGCGCGCGCTTCGAAGGCGATCCTCCCCAGGCAGGCCGCAACGTCTTCCGCTACGCCGTCAGCCCCGGCTACTGCCAGGCCATGAGCATTCCCCTGCGCGCCGGCCGCTTCCTCGACGACCGCGACACCGCCGACGCTCCGCACGTCGCTCTCATCAGTGAATCCCTCGCCCGCGCCCGCTTCCCCCACGGCGACGCCCTCGGCAAGCGCCTCAAGGTCGGCCCCGACAATCAGCCCTGGTTCACCATCATCGGCGTCGTCGGCAACGTCCGGCAGACCTCCCTCGCCCTCGACGAGTCCGCCGCCGTCTACATCCCCGCGCAACAGTCCTGGTTCGCCGACAGCACCCTCTCCTTCATCGTCCGCACCCGCGGCGACGCCGCCGCCCTCGCTCCCGCCGCCCAGCACGCCATCTGGTCCATCGACCCCACGCAGCCCATCGTCCGCGTCCTCACCATGAACCGCATGCGCGACCGCGGCGAGTCCGAACGACGCTTCGTCCTCACCCTCTTTGAAACCTTCGGGCTCGTCGCGCTCCTGCTCGCCGCCGTCGGCATCTACGGCGTCCTCTCCGGCTCCGTCGTCGAACGCCATCGCGAAATCGGCGTCCGCGCCGCCCTCGGCGCCACCCGCCGCCAGCTCCTCACCCTCGTCCTGGGCGACGGCATGCGCCTCACCGCCATCGGCATGGCCATCGGACTCCTCGGCGCCCTCGCCGCCAGCCAGGCCCTCGCCGCCCTGCTCTACGGCACCTCGCGCCTCGATCCCGCCACCTGGATCGCCGTCCTCGCACTCCTCGCCCTCGTCGCCGCCCTCGCCTGCCTGCTCCCCGCCTGGCGCGCCGCCCGCATCAACCCCGCCACCACCCTCCGCGCCGAGTAAGTCTCGCAACTCGAGACACGCAACTCGAGTCTCGCAACAACTAAACCGCCCAACTCCGCTTCCAATACCGCGGGAGAGACCTGGGTGTGACTCTCCCGTTCTACCCTCATCTATCTCGAAAACCATCCGGGCGATCGGTGCCTACCTAGGAGCAGCTTCATGTTGCGGTATAGTAGTGCGCTCTGCGCGCTTGGCGCAGTCGTGTCTTTCTCCCCTTGCTTTGGTCAAAATCAGGCCAGCTTCCAGAGCCAGACCATGACCGTCCCCAGCTTTGCTTTTGTTCAGCCCACCACAATTGCAGTTGATCTAAACAACGACGGCATCCCCGATCTGATCGAACTCACGCAAAACGGCCCTCTCGTCTACCTCGCGAAGGGTGATGGCACCTTCACTCCGGGATACTCCTATAGCTTCCCCAGCGGAAACTCCACCGGGGGCGTCACTGGCGACTTCAACGGAGATGGAAAGGCCGACCTCATCATCCCGATAGGCGCCAATCAGGTCGACGTCTTCCTCGGCAACGGCGACGGCACCTTCCAGCCGCCCGTGGCCCAGACCTTCGCAGCGGCGGGTACCGCGCCCTACGGAAGCAGCATCGCCGCGGCGGACATCAACCATGACGGGAAGCTCGACCTCATCCTGCCCGTCACCACCAGCAACGGCGTCGCCATTGCGGTCGCTCTCGGCAACGGCAACGGCACCTTCGCTGACGCAACAACGGTTGTCAATGCCAATAACGTCGCGCAGGTCGCAACGGGCGACTTCGATGGCGACTCCATCGCCGACATCGCCTTCATCGACAACACCAACTGCACCTCCAAGAACTGCGCCAGCGTCGTCCACGTCCTCTACGGCCGCGGCGACGGCACCTTCATCGACACCACTCCGCTCACCGCGCCTAATTACATCTACATCGGCACAGGCGACCTGAACAGCGATGGCCGCACCGACCTCTTCACCGTCATGAACGAGTACACCAGCACCACCACGGTCGCTCAGTTGGCAACCCTCTACGGCCAAACCGATCGCACCTTCGCCCTCTATACCCAGAACATCGACAACTCGCAAACCGGCGTCTTCGGCCAATACGCCATGGCCGACTTCAACGGCGACGGCAAGATGGATATCGTCGCCATCTCCACTTACGACGGCGCCATCCTTCAGTTCCGCTTTCTGCTGGCTACGTCCAGCCTTGGCGCTTTCACGGAGCAGGACATCAACTACACCAACCAGGTCATCCAGATGGGCAATCCCGTCGTCGGCAACTTCGTGAAAGAGCCCTACGCCCGGCCCAGCGCCCTGTTCATCGGATCCGCGGTGTCGAGCACATCCACTACCGAATCCATCTACGAAGCCCGCAACATCACCAACGGCGGCTTCTGGGGCGGATGCGCCTTCCCCGCCGCCGGCCAGGGGATCAACCTCTGCTCCCCAACCACCGTCCCCGCCGGGTCACCCTTCGTCGTCGACGCCTCCGCCAACTCCTTCGGCAGCCTCCGCAAGATGGAGCTCTGGGTCGATGGCAAGAAGATCGGCGAGCAGTACCACACCTGGGAACAGCGCGCCTGGTCCTACTTCAGCAACACCTACGCCGCCGGCAATCACTCCGGCGCGCTCTTCGCCGTCGACATCGACAATCACCTGCAGCAATACAACTTCAGCTTCACCGTCGGCAGCGCGGGCGCGTGCGCGCCTCCCTCCTCCGCCGGCATCCACGTCTGCTCTCCCACGAACGGAGGCACAACCTCGTCTCCCGTGCAGGCCTCGGCAGCCGCCACCGTCACCGGCACCATCCAGCGCATGGAGGTCTGGGTCGACTACGTCAAGCAGTACTCCACCTTCGGCGTCAACACCCTCAATACTTCGCTGAACCTCGCCGCCGGCCAACACCGCTTCGACTACTTCGCCGTCAACACCGCCGGCCAGAAGTGGCAATCCACCCTCTACACCACCGTCCAGTAGAGCCACACAACACAGCGGCGCCTGCCTGCAGGCGCCGCAAACAACCGCCTCCCCCCTTGAAAACTCAATCACTCGATCACTTCATCACTCGGTCACTCAATCACTTCATCACTTGATCACTCGCTCCCCCGACCATACGATCAAAGAGTGTCCACCGCCCTCCACATCCCGCAGCCTGTCTACCAATCCCTCCGCGCCCACGGCGAACAGACCTACCCTCACGAGTGCTGCGGCGCGCTCCTCGGCAACTCCAGCCCCGAAGGCTGGCGCGTCACGGCAGCCATCCGCGCCGGCAACACCCGCACCGACTCCGCCCACAATCGCTACAACATCGATCCCGCGGAATTGGTGAAGATCCAGCGCGACGCCATGCGCCAGGGTCTGGATATCGCGGGCTTCTATCACTCCCACCCCGACCACCCCGCCCAGTGGTCCCCCACCGACTTCGCCGAAGCCCACTGGATCGGCTGCGTCTACGTCATCACCGCCGTCGCCAAGGGCAAAGCCGACATCACCAACGCCTTCCTCCTCGCCGGAACCACGGAAGAAGACAAGCGCTTCGAGCACATCCCCATCACCGTAAGCTAGCCCCTTCTTCCCGAATTCACGTCTTCACTAATTCACTTCTTCACTCATTCACCCCTTCACCTCTTCACTGCCCACTGTCCACTGCCCACTGTTCACTGTCCACTGTTCATCACTCCCGTCAGCAGCCCCGCCAGCCGCGCTCCCGCCAGCGCTATCCTCTTCTGCGCATCTCCGGCAGCAGCGTCATAGTAGGCCTGTGTGATCACATACGCCGTGGGGCTTCCCAGGGCCTTCCCAATCGGCGATGCATACGCGTCGCTCTGCGCCAGCGCGAACGACTCCGACAGCCATGTCTTGGGATCGGTCACCTTCGCGAGGTCTGCATCCGCCGCCGGCAGCGTTGCCGCGTAATCCAGCGCCATCTGCGTGTCCATCTGCTCCCCCGCGCCCGGCAGATCATCCCAGAACGCGTGCAGCTCCGTGGGCTTCTTCGACTTCCCGGAGGCGTCCTTGAAGTTCGTCGTCACCGTCGAGGGGATCTTGATCTCCACGCAGTTGCCTCCGGTGTCCCCCACCCCGTTCACATACCGCACCGCCGCGTGCAGCGGCTGGTGGATGTCGCCTACCAGGTGCTCCAGCCACATCAGGTCGTAGGCCATCAGGTCGGGATCTTCCCCGCCGGCCATCTTCTGGCTCAGCAGCTCGATCTCGCTCTCTGCGTTCACCGCCGGAGTAGGGGGCAGCGTGCTCACCGGCGTGGGCGGCGGCTCCAGGTTTCCCGCCGCGTTCTTCTTCAGGCACGCGGTGGGGAAGCTCGGCGGCTTCGAGTTCGCGGTAGCCGCCGTTCCAAACGCCTCGTCCACAAAGTGCCAGTACCCATGGCTGTCCGGATCGGTGAATCCCAGGTTCGCCGTTGCCTCCGCCATGTTCGACGGAACCACGTCGCTGTCGTGCAGAAACGTATGCTTCAGGCTGTCCGGATACGTGGCCGCACGCATGAACACCCACATATGCTGCTCGTCATCGCTCAAGCCGGCCGGCAGATTCGCGGTCCACTCCGGGAACCCGGCAATCGACTTGGTCTTGGCCGCATTCTGGCGCGTCGGCACCCGCTGCAGCAGCGCCCAGATCTTGTCCTTGGTAGCCTGGTCCAGCAGCTTCCACGCCGCGCACGCCACCGCCTCGTGGCCCGTGTTCCCCCAGCTCCACGCCGCCGGCTCGGTCCACAAAACCCCCGCCACCAGCAACCCGACCGCAATGCGAACCATCGATCTGCGCATGAGAATCGCCCTTTCTTGAGCTTGTGCTTCTCCGGTTGTGCTCTGGCCACATGGTGATCCGCGCCGCCGGGCCGTATCGGCCCCTCTGTCCAGTCCCTTCCGGCACGGACCGGTTCACATCTCCGGGTTTGCGAACGCAGCATAGCCTGTTTTCCTGGCTGCTAAAAGGGGCTGTGTGTGAATTCCCCGTCCGCAGCCTCATTATCCGGGACCGGCTTTCTCCATCGTTCGCCCCCATCCGCTCATCTAAAGTGAAGCCATGACTTTGACTGATGCCGTCCAGCTCCCGGAACTCTCCACCGACGAACTTGCCCGCTACTCCCGCCACCTCATCCTGCCCGAGGTGGGCATGGAGGGGCAGCAGCGCCTCAAGGCGGCGCGGGTGCTCTGCGTCGGTACCGGCGGCCTCGGCTCGCCCCTGGCCTTCTACCTCGCCGCCGCCGGTATCGGCACCCTCGGCCTGGTCGACTTCGACGTGGTCGACGCCAGCAACCTGCAGCGCCAGATCATCCACTCCACCCGCGACATCGGCCGCAAGAAGCTCGACTCCGCCGCCGAGAAGCTCACCGCCCTCAACCCCGCCCTCAACGTGGTCAAGCACGAGACCATGCTCACCAGCGAGAACGCCCTCGACATCCTCAAGGACTACGACGTGGTCGCCGACGGCACCGACAACTTTCCCACCCGCTACCTCGTCAACGACGCCTGCGTGATGCTGGGGATTCCCAATGCCTACGGGTCCATCTTCCGCTTTGAGGGGCAGGCCAGCGTCTTCGCCACCAAAGAGGGCCCCTGCTACCGATGCCTCTACCCCGAGCCGCCGCCCCCGGGCCTGGTACCAAGCTGCGCCGAGGGCGGCGTGCTGGGCATCCTCCCCGGCCTGGTGGGCGTCATCCAGGCCACCGAGGTGATCAAGCTCATCCTGGGCAAGGGCGAGCCCCTGGTCGGCCGCCTCTTGCTCGTGGACTCCCTCAGCATGCGCTTTCGCGAGCTCAAGCTGCGCAAGAACCCCGAGTGCCCGGCGTGCGGCGCCCACCCCACCGTGACCCACCTGATCGACTACCAGCAGTTCTGCGGCATCGCGCCGCCGACGCCCCAGGAGACAACAGTGAAGAACGGAATCCCGCAGATGACGGTCAAGGAACTGAAGCGCAAGCTGGATGCCGGCGAGGACTTTCAGCTGATCGACGTGCGCGAGCCCTACGAGTACCAGATCGCGCAGATCGGCGGAAAGCTGATCCCCCAGAACGACGTCCCCAACCGTCTCGCGGAGATCGACCGCGGCCGGGAGGTGGTGGTGCACTGCAAGTCCGGGGGACGCAGCCAGCGCATCGCCGAGTTCCTCAAGCAGGCCGGATACGACAACGTGTCCAATGTAGCGGGCGGCATCACCGCCTGGAGCGAGGAGATCGACCCCAAGGTCGCAAAATATTGAGGGGCGCGCGCACACAGAAAAAAAAACGGGGAAGCGCTATTAGGGTCAGGAGCTTAGAGGTGATTTTGCGCATTTTGGGCGTTGAATGTGATTTAACGCACAAAATGAGGGCGGCAAGGGCTGCGATGGCCTGGGACAGGGATCGGGCATAAGGCGTTTGAGGCAAGGCGCGAGTCATCGGGTGCGTCTCCTTTCGGCAAAGCAAAAAGGCCCGCGGGGATGCGGGCCTTTTGGTTTGCGGATTTCTGATGTATCTCCAGTATGGCAGGTCCGCAGAATTAACCTCCAAATTATTTTTATTTTTCTTCGGTTTGTTTTGTGCAGTTTAGCGCCTTTTTCGGGGGAGGGGGGCTTGACAAGATTTCCACAGTCGACGGCTTTGACTGGTTTTACCAGGGGGGCAGGGAGATTGCGGTGGCGGCGGAGTTTGGCGGGGGCCCCGATTGCTGCTCAGGGCGGCTATTGGAATCAGACGTCAGAAGTCCGAAATCGGGAGAGGCGGGGATGCGGGTGGTTTTCGCCTTAATTTCGTGGTAATTGAATACTACGTATGTAGTAAATAGAGTGATTCTGTCCAATTTGGAGGCGTAGCCTGGCTTTCGGACCGGTTGGGCGGAGAAGACCGGGAAGCTCGGAAGGTTCGTGGGGGAGCTGAAGCGCCTCCCGTCCAACAGACCTCAGGACGGGTCGCGTCAATCGGTCAGGCCGGGCTCCGGTTGGGGATGCCTGTCCACAAATCGAGAGAGCCCGGATGCCACCGGGGGATTGCCACACCTCAAAAGATCGCCCTTTCGCCAGACGCAAGAAGATGGCATTCTTTGTGACACACGTCACAAGGTGGACCGGCTTGCTGCGTCCCTTTGGGGGAACATCCATGGACCGCACCAAAGGCTGTTTGAGCGTCTTCCTGGCACTCCTGCTTCTCGGAATTATTGTCAACCTGCTTAGGGCGACATGGCCTGTCTGCCTGCCCACCGTGGTGGCGATCACTGGGTGGATCGTGACGGCGAAACGATCCTCGGCAGTGACGAAGGGGATTCACGAGGTGCTGGGCCCTGTGACCGTTGGTTTGTTGCTGGTGTGCGGGCTGATGCTGCTGTTTGCGGTGACATCGCCCTCAGTCGATGAAGTGGGCCATGTGGAGCGAGCGATCGTGTTCGCCGATAACCTACCGGCGATGACCAAGCTGTCGACGCTGCGGTTCAGCGTTTTGATGATCGTCCTGACGGGGGTGGCGTGTCTTCTTCCCAGGGCACAAGCGGTGACACGGTTTTTCACGGTGAAGAAGTGGGCTGGACGAACCTCTGCGGCGGTGGCCATGGCGAGTTCGTTCACATTCTTCACGAACGCTACGGTGGTTCAGCCGAAGGCAGGAGCGATCTACGAGAAGATCGAGGCGCTCTATCGGAAATCCAAGGAGGGACAGGCGAAGGAGGTGGACCGGTATCTGGCGGCTAAGGCAATGCAGCGGGCTCTGACCGGGATGCAAGCGGGCGAGCGGGAGTACTTCCAGTTGCTGGTGCAGGGGATAGCGGGGGTGCCGACGCTGGATCTATCTGGGCAGAAAGAGCTGGCTGGTTACACGTCCATGCATCTTCATCAACGAGGAGCTCTTCTTCCTAACCCCGAGGAGGCGGTTGATGCGGCGGCGGTACATGCACACGGAGAGGCGCTGCACGCTCTGGATGAGCAATTGGAGACGGAGAAGGCCGCCAAGGGATTTGCGGAGCAGGCGGTGAAAGCGGCGCAAGAGAGCCTGAATTTAGGAAACGACCGGCTGAAGGAGTTGGCCTGGTCATTGGTGGAGAGGCTGATCGGCGATGAGGCGGGGGAGATAGCGCGATTGGCGCGCCCGTTTGTGGACAAGATCCTGGATAACCAATTCGAAAGCTATACGGAGCCGCTCATCAAGCGGCAGGCGGAACGGGTGCGGCGATTCTTCCAGCCCGGGCAGACGGGAGAGGCGGCGCGGGTGCTGGCGCGGAAGGAGACGCAATCGGCAGTGGTTCTGATGAGCGCTAATGAAGCAGAACGAGCCAAAGCATCGGCAGAGAAGGCGCTGGAAGCGGCGCAACAGGCGAAGGCGGATGCGGAGGCGGGCAATGCGGACCGGGCGGCGGCGGAGCTAGGAGATGCGCAGCTTGCATCCGGTCAGGCGATGGAAGAGGCGAAATTGGCGAAGTCGGCAGCCGCCGCCGTGAGCGATTCCGGACATGCGCTGTTCACGGGGTCGGATCAGATGAAGATCGCAATCGCTGTGGCGGGCGCCACGGATGCGGCAAAGTCGCTGCGGGCGGCTGCAGAAGCGGAGGCGGCGATCAACAGCGCCAAGAACGCGGCTCGAATTGTTGAGGACGCGCGGGCGGCGAGAGCCGCGGCGGAGGCTGCAGAGGCGGCAAAGACTGTTTTGCGCGTCATTCCGAAATAGAAGGCGGCGCGCATTGTTGTGCCTTGAACGTCTTTTGCAAGTTCGCGTACGAGGATTTTTCTCATGAGCTGCCTGACGAATCGATCCTCGTTGGAGAGCGATGAGCCGCAGCCACTAGATATGCCCCCGAACATCCGGTCTATCTCGTTGATGATTCGACCGCGAGGGTGAAGCAGGATGGGCGAGGCGATCCGCGACCGCGTTGATGGGAAGCATTCAGTGAGTATTGGTCAGCGCAATGGTCGCCACCTGCGAAACGGATCCCGATGTAATTCCTGCAAATTGGGTGGAGCCGTCAGAACCACCGGAAAAGGGATTGTGGCCGGCTGTCGGTGCGGATGGAATCACACGCGCGGCGCAAGAGATTGCCGGGGCCTTGCCGGCCCCTCGCATCCACTGTCGAGATCACGGGGTACGAAGCGCTCGTAGTAGCTGCGTTAGCCCAACACGCGAGCGAGGGGGCGAAGGAGCGCGAATTGCACCCGCTGGAGGCTGAGGGGCGGGGTGGCCAGCAAAACCTGGCGGGGCATCGATTGGATGAGTTCCGCTCCAGGACATCGGCGCGGCGGGCGTTTGACCAGGGGGCGAGGGCCGGCGCGGACGGGCGTGCGTTGCGCGCGGCGATGGCGGCGCACTTCGCGCTTGATTCTTTGGGCCGCGCGGGAGAGTTCTTGTTGAGGTCCTTCGGCACGACTGAAAGTCGTGCCCTGGTTACAAAACCTGGCGGGGCATCGATTGGATGAGTTCCGCTCCAGGACATCGGCGCGGCGGGCGTTTGACCAGGGGGCGAGGGTCGGCGCGGAGGGGCGTTTGAATAGGGGGCGAGGGCCGGCGCGGACGGGCGTGCGTTGCGCGCGGCGATGGCGGCGCACTTCGCGCATGGGTTTGTGGGCCGCGCGGGAGAGTTTTGTTGAGGTCTTTCGGCACGACTGAAAGTCGTGCCCTGGTTACAAAACCTGGCGGGGCATCGATTGGATGAGTTCCGCTCCAGGACATCGGCGCGACGGGCGTTTGACCAGGGGGCGAGGGCCGACGCGGCGCGGCGTGCGTTCCGCGCGGCGCTGGCGGCGCACTTCGCGCTTGATTCTTTGGGCCGCGCGGGAGAGTTCTTGTTGAGGTCCTTCGGCACGACTGAAAGTCGTGCCCTGGTTACAGAATGGGGTAACGGTGGCGGAACATCGATGGGATGAATTCCGTGCCACGACATCGGCGCGGCGGGCGTTTGAATAGGGGGCGAGGGCCGGCGCGGACGGGCGTGCGTTGCGCGCGGCGATGGCGGCGCACTTCGCGCATGAGTTTGTTGGCCGCGCGGGAGAGTTTTGTTGAGGTCTTTCGGCACGACTGAAAGTCGTGCCCTGGTTACAAAACCTGGCGGGCATCGATTGGATGAGTTCCGCTCCAGGACATCGGCGCGGCGGGCGTTTGACCAGGGGCGAGGGTCGGCGCGGAGGGGCGTGCGTTCCGCGCGGCGATGGCGGCGCACTTCGCGCATGGGTTTGCGGGCCGCGCGGGATAGTTTTTGTTGAGGTCTTTCGGCACGACTGAAAGTCGTGCCCTGGTTACAAAACCTGGCGGGGCATCGATTGGATGAGTTCCGTGCCACGACATCGGCGCGACCGGGTGTTTGACCAGGGGGCGAGGGTCGGCGCGGAGCGGCGTGCGTTCCGCGCGGGGCTGGCGGCGCGCTTCGCGCATGGGTTTGTGGGCCGCGCGGGAGAGTTTTTGTTGAGGTCTTTCGGCACGACTGAAGGTCGTGCCCTGGTTACAAAAACGGTTGACGGTGGCGGGGCATCGATGGGATGAGTTCCGCTCCAGGACAGCGGCGGGACGGGCGTTTCACCAGGGGGCGAGGGCCGGCGCGGAGGGGCGTGCGTTGCGCGCGGCGCTGGCGGCGCACTTCGCGCATGGGTTTGTGGGCCGCGCGGGATAGTTTTTGTTGAGGTCTTTCGGCACGACTGAAGGTCGTGCCCTGGTTACAAAACCTGGCGGGGCATCGATTGGATGAGTTCCGTGCCACGACATCGGCGCGACCGGGCGTTTGACCAGGGGGCGAGGGTCGGCGCGGAGGGGCGTGCGTTCCGCGCGGCGCTAGCGGCGCACTTCGCGCGTGTGTTTGTGGGCCGCGCGGGAGAGTTTTTGTTGAGGTCTTTCGGCACGACTGAAGGTCGTGCCCTGGTTACAAGGCGTGGGTGCAGTGTGTTGCGGTGATCGTGGGAGAACGGAAGTCCCTCCCGCCCTAACAAGTTAGGACGGGGCACCCCGATTAGGTTTGAGCTGGAGGACGGTTTGTGGCAGAACGGAGGTCCCTCCCGCCCTAACAAGTTAGGACGGGGCACCCCGATGAGGTTTGAGCTGGAGGACGGTTTGTGGCAGAACCGAGGTCCCTCCCGCCCTAACAAGTTGCGGCGGGGCGCGCCGATGAGGTTTGAGCTGGAGGATGGTTTGTGGCAGAACGGAAGTCCCTCCCGCCCTAACAAGTTAGGACGGGGCACCCCGATGAGGTTCGAGCTGGAGGACGGTTTGTGGCAGAACGGAAGTCCCTCCCGCCCTAACAAGTTAGGACGGGGCACCCCGATGAGGTTTGAGCTGGAGGACGGTTTGTGGCAGAACCGAGGTCCCTCCCGCCCTAACAAGTTGCGGCGGGGCGCGCCGATGAGGTTTGAGTTGGAGGACGGTTTGTGGCAGAACCGAGGTCCCTCCCGCCCGAACAAGTTAGGACGGGGCACCCCGATGAGGTTTGAGCTGGAGGACGGTTTGTGGCAGAACCGAGGTCTCTCCCGCCCGAACAAGTTGCGGCGGGGCGCGCCGGATGCGTCCGGGAGCGGACACTGGTTTTCGCCGGTGGACACGAGTGCAATCGACGGTCGCGCCAACCTGTTGATTTCAGGGTGGGGTGGTGACGTGCGCGTGGGCTTTCAGTTGCTTCAAGGAGGGGCAAGGCCAGGTGTGCGGGCCGGCGGAGCTTTGCGCGGAGGTTGCGGATGGGCGTTCTGGGGCAGGACTTGCTGTTTGCGATGCGGCAGTTGCGGAAGACGCCGGGATTCACGATGACGGTGCTGCTGACGCTGGCGCTGGGGATTGGGGCCAACGCGGCGATCTTCACGCTGGTGAATGCGATTCTGCTGCACAACCTGCCGGTGGCCGATCCCAAGAGTTTGGTGCGGCTGGGGGACAACGATGCCTGCTGCGTGAACAGCGGCTGGGACGACCACGGCGACTACTCGCTGTTTGCCACGGACACCTATTACATGTTCAAGAAGAGCCTGCCGGAGTTCGAGGAGCTGGCGGCGATGGAGTCGGGGTATGCGTGGCGGCCGCTGACGGTGCGGCGGGCGGGCCCGCAGACGGTGGCCAAGTCAGTGACGGCGACGTTCGTCTCGGGGAATTACTTCCGGCTGTTTGGGCTGTCGCCGGCGGTGGGGCGGCTGTTTGTGGATGCCGATGACCAGAAGGGCGCGCCGGTGACGGCGGTGATGAGCTACGACACGTGGGCGCAGGATTATGCCAGCGATCCGGGCGTGGTGGGGAGCGAGTTTTACATCAACACCAAGGCGGCCACGGTGATCGGGGTGGCGCCGAAGGGATTCTACGGGGACCGCATCGATACGAATCCGCCCAAGTTTTTTCTGCCCATGAACAAGATGGACGAGGTGAGCGGGGCGCCGTACTTCAACGATCCGGACACGCAGTGGGCGTACATCATCGGGCGGGTGAAGCCGGGGACGTCGGTGCCGGCGTTGCAGGCGAAGGTGAGCGAGCTGCTGAAGCGGCAGTTTGCTCCGCTGAAGACGTTCACCGAGGAGCGGGCGAAGAAGGTTCTGCCGCTGACGCACGTGGTGCTGACGCCGGGGGGCGGGGGGATCCAGAACATGCAGGACGGGTACAAGGATCACCTGCGTCTGCTGCAGTGGATTGCGGCGATGGTTCTGCTGGTGGCGTGCGCGAACATCGCCAACCTGCTGCTGGTGCGGGGCATGGGGCGGCGGGCGGAGCTGGCACTGCGATCGGCGCTGGGGGCGCAGCGGCGGCGGATTGTGCGGCAGCTGCTGACGGAGAGCGTTGTGCTGTCGGGGATGGGCGGGCTGCTGGGGCTGGCGGTTTCGTATGCGGGGGCGCATGCGCTGCTGGCGCTGGCGTTTCCGGATCAGCACAACATGCCGGTGAGCGCGATGCCGTCGCCGCTGGTGATCGGGTTCGCATTTGGGCTGTCGCTGGCGACGGGGATTCTGTTCGGGCTGGCTCCGGCGCTGATGGCGGCGCGCACGCAGCCGGCGGAGTCGCTGCGGTCGAACGCGCGGACGACGGCGCACAAGGCGTCGCTGTTGCAAAGGGGGCTGGTGGTGGTGCAGGCGGCGCTCTCGCTGGTGCTGCTGGTGGCGGCGGGGCTGTTCGCGGAGAGCCTGAACAAGGCGCAGAGCGTGGACATGAAGCTGGATGCGAGGAACCGCTACATTGCCCACATCAATCCGCAGGCGGCGGGCTACAAGGTGACGGAGGTGGATGCGCTGTACCAGACGATCGTGGACCGCTTCCACGCGATCCCGGGCGTGGTGAAGGTGGGGCTTTCGACGTATACGCCGATGGAGTCGAACAACTGGAGTTCGGGGGTGAAGGTGCAGGGCGAGGCGAGCCTGAACAAGGGCGCGTCGTGGGTGAAGGGCACCGCGGAGTACTTCGACTCGGTGGGGACGCACGTGGTGATGGGGCGCGGGTTCACGCCGCAGGACACGCTGAATTCGCCGGGAGTGGCGGTGGTGAACCAGGAGTTTGTGAAGCAGTTCTTCGGCAAGCGGAACCCTATCGGGCACCGGTTTGGATTCGCAGGGCCGGGGAACGCGGGCAAGGACGGAGCGCACGAGATTGTGGGGGTGGTGGAGGATACGACCTACACCAGCGTGTACTGGAAGGATCACGCGATGTACTTTCTGCCGCTGACGCAGCGGGCGGGGACGGCGAACGATCCGGAGAATCCAGTGGAGAAGGATCTCTCGCGCTATGCGGGAGCGATGGTGATCCAGACCAGCCGGCCGGTGGATGGCTTTGAAAAGATTGTGAGCGACACGCTGGCGAGCATCAATCCCAACCTGACGCTGGTGAAGTTCCAGACGTTCCAGCAGCAGATCGACGACCGGTTTGTGGAGGAGCGGCTGATTGCGCGGCTGACGTCGCTGTTCGGATTGCTGGCTCTGCTGCTGGCGGCGGTGGGCCTGTACGGGGTAACGGCATACACGGTGGTGCGGCGGACGCCGGAGATCGGGATTCGCATGGCGCTGGGCGCGGCGCGCAGCCGGGTGATCGGAATGGTGATGCGGGGCGCGATGACGCAGGCGCTGGTGGGGCTGGCGATCGGGGTGCCTGTGGCGGTGTTCTGCGTGCGCTATGTGAAGTCGCAGCTGTACGAGATCACCAGCGTCAATGTGCCGGTGATGGCCATGGCTGTGGGGGTGCTGATGCTGGCGGCTTTGGTTGCGGGACTGATTCCGGCGCGGCGGGCGGCGTCGATCGACCCGGTAAGGGCACTGCGGATCGACTGAGGCGGGCTTTGCGGGGATGTGAGACGGGTCGTGCGTTCCCCATCCTTGCGACTGGAACGGCGCCGCAAGGATGGGGTTTGCGCCAGGGCTCGTGCGCGGGCGCTACGGACGCGCGCTATACGGAGAGGACGCGGCCGAAGAAGGAGCGGTAGCGGCGCAGGGCGATGCGCAGATCTTCGGTGTTGATGCTGTCGCCGCGGTCCCATTGGGCTTCGAGGCGGGAGCGCTCTTCGGCGAAGATCTCGGCCAAGCGCTTCATGGCGGCGGCGACCAGGGCGTCGGCCTGCTCGACGGCGCGGCGTGGCTCATCGACAAAGCCTACCTGGATGGCGTCCCAGCGGGAGCGGAGTTCGGTGGTTTCGTGGCTGGGGAAGAGCGGGCCATTCTGCTCTTCGGCGGCGCGGCCATTGTTGGTGGTGTTGCCGGCGCGGGCCGCGGCTGCGAAGCTCTGGGTTGAGGCGGCGGGGTTGTCTTCGGCGCTGGTTCGCAGGTCGTCTTCTCTGGTCCACTGATCCTGGGTAGACCGCTGGTCCTGGTTGGCCAGATCTTGATTCGACCGGTCTTGATTCGTCCGATCTACGCCCGCCAGGGTTGCAGTGGTCACGTTGGTGTCCAGTGGATGTTCTTCGGTAAGGACTCGATCGCTCATGTTTACCTCCCGGTTCCGAAGGTGAGAGCGCGGGGCGTTGGGAAGAGTTGCTTGGGGAGCGGTGGAAGCGTTTGCAGGGAGAGTCGGCGCGGGAAGCGGGCGGTGAGACTACGGGAAAGCAACCTGCACGGGAGGGGTGGGGCTCCAATCTGCTGGCCGGGGCTGCGGGCCGTGAGCGCAGCCGGACGGAGCGCGAAGAGCGCGCACGTGAGCGACTGGAAGGAGTTCCCCATGGACCTGACGACGGGACAGTTGATTGCGATCGTCGTGGTGTTGCTGATCGCGATCGGGATTGTCTTCTATTTTGTGCAACGGCGGCGCAGCGAAAGACTGCGGGCGCAGTTTGGGCCGGAGTATGAGCGTGCGATCGCGCAAGAGGGCGACCGGCGGCGCGTGGAAGCGAAGCTGGCAGAGCGCGCGGAGCGCGTGAAGTCGTATCACCTGAAGCCTCTGGGGGCCGCGGATCGCGCGAGCTTCCTGGAGGCGTGGAACCGGGTGCAGGCACAGTTCGTGGATAATCCGGCGAGCGCGGTAACGGATGCGGACCGGCTGCTGGGGCAGGTGATGACGGCGCGCGGCTATCCGGTGACGGATTTTGAGCAGCGGGCCGCGGATATCTCGGTGGATCATCCCGGAGTGGTGCAGAACTATCGGAAGGCGCACGAGATTGCGCTCCGGCACGGGCGCGGCGAAGCGGGAACCGAGGATCTGCGCAAGGCGATGATTCACTATCGCGCGTTGTTCGAGGATATTGTCAGCGAGCCCTCGGCGCGGGAGAACGAGACGGTGCGCGATGACGTGGCGGCGCGGGAGCGCAGGTCGCGAGACTTCGCTGCGTAGAAGGGTTCGTGCTGTCCCGCCCTAGGCGCTAAAAGCGCGCCTAGAACGGGGCACCCTCGCGTCGTGCGGGAACGGTTCGAGTCGGACGAGGCGAGGGCTGGGATGGGTTGGTGCTGTCCCGCCCTAGGCGCAAAAAGCGCGCCTAGAACGGGGCACCCTCGCGTCGTGCGGGAGCGGGTTTGAGTCGGACGAGGCGACGGCTGGGATGGGTTCGTGCTGTCCCGCCCTAGGCGCAAAAAGCGCGCCTAGAACGGGGCACCCTCGGTCGTGCGGGAACGGAGACGGCTGGGTTCCCTGGGTTCGAGTCTGACGAGGCGACGGCTGGGATGGGTTCGTGCTGTCCCGCCCTAGGCGCAAAAAGCGCGCCTAGAACGGGGCACCCTCGAGTCGTGCGGGAACGGAGACGGCTGGTTCGTACTTTCCCAGGTCTGCAACAACGGGAGACCTGGGGCACCCGGCGCGGGGATTAGTGGACACGTTGCTTATTTGCCCTGAAGCTTGACGAAGACCGCGGCTGCGTCGGGGTCTTCGACGACGCTGTGGCTGTTGAGGTCGAGGACGTCGGCCCACATGGCGGAGCCTTCAAAGAGCGCCACGGGATCGTCGGTTTCAAAGAGCGCGAAGCCGCCGCTGGAGTCGGTGTTGTGCCAGCGGCCGAGGAGCTTGACGCCGGCGGGCGGGGCTCCCTGAGTGGTGAGGAAGCGGTTGATGGCATCCGGGCGGCAGCCGGGGCGGACGGAATACGTCAACATGAACTTCATACCTGGACCTCTCATTGGAAATGAAAATTCCGGCGAAAACTACAAGAGAGTTGGCTGGGAGCGGCAAGTGTAGCACGGGGCTTTTCCGATGGCCGCGAGATATTTTCAGGGAAGTCACGGCTCTTCGGTGAAGAGGGAGCGGAGCCAGGAGGCGCG
Organism: Acidobacteria bacterium AB60; assembly: GCA_008682415.1. GTDB lineage: Bacteria > Acidobacteriota > Terriglobia > Terriglobales > Acidobacteriaceae > Telmatobacter. The sequence goes on from VANK01000008.1 coordinate 197,865, forward strand.
CTGGTACGTAGCGGTGCGGCCGTGCTGGGAGACGACCATGCGGCCTTTTCCGAGGAGATCCCAGGACTCCGTGATGGTGCCGTTGCCGAGGGATTCGGTGAGCCGGAAGGAGCTTGCGGTGAGAGACGCGGTGTAGGTGGTGATGCCGCGATCGAAGGCGAGGTGGCAGTTGCCGGCGGGCTCGGACCAGGGGTGAGGACGGCCGTCGGCGATGAGGGTGACGGACTCCCAGGTGCCGAAGCAGTTGACGGGAAGGGTCTCAGAGAATTTGCCGCCGTGGGCGATGAGCTTGATCTCCGCGGGAGCGCTGGGATCGCCGGCCACGCGGAACCAGACGCCGTCGAAGCGGGAGCGCAGGAGCAGGGGCAGGACGAAGCCCACGAAGACACAGAGGGCCATGAGGAGGAGCGTTTGGAGGCGGTGGGTGAGTTTGCGGCGCAAGACAGGGGATAAGGGACAGTGGTCAGGGGACAGTGATCAGTGGTCAGTGATCAGGGGACAGTGGTCAGTGATCAGTGTGGAGCGCGGTGGACTTCAGCGAAGCGCGAGGAGGCGCTGGAGCCAGCTGGGCTTGCGCTCGCAACGCGGGCGTTTGGGGTGACGCTGGTTGAGATGGAAGGCGCGGCAGGGGCCGCAGTTGCCGCGGCGCGGGCACTTCAGCTTGGGACATTTGCAGAAGATGACGGGCAGGTCGTTCATTGCCGTTTCTCCTTGTTTGCGTTCGTTTAGGTTCGTGCTATCCCACCCTAAACACGATGGAACCGTGTTTAGGATGGGCCCTCACTGGGTGGGGAACCAGCGAGGCGCCGGGCTATCGGGTGAGTTCGATGGGAACGGAGCGCGGCGGATCGGGGCTCTTGCCGTTCTCGTCCATCTTGCCGAAGATCATTTTGCCGCTGGCGGTCTGGAGCACGCTGGTAACGCTGATGTCGACGCTGCGGCCGATCATTTTGCGGGCGTGATCGACGACCACCATGGTGCCGTCGTCGAGGTAGCCGACGCCCTGGTTGTACTCCTTGCCCTCTTTGAGGATGAGGACGGTCATGCGCTCGCCGGGAAGAACGACGGGCTTGAGGGCGTTGGCGAGGTCGTTGATGTTGAGGACCTGGACGTGGTGGAGGTGGGCGACCTTGTTGAGGTTGAAGTCGTTGGTGACGACCTTGGCCTCCCACTTCTTGGCGAGTTCGAGGAGCTTGAGGTCGACTTCGCGGATGGTGGGGAAGTCGTCGGAGACGATCTGGACCTGGACGCTGGGGTTGGACTGCATGCGCTGCAGCATGTCGAGGCCGCGGCGGCCGCGCTGGCGCTTGGAGCCGTCGGTGGAGTCGGCGACGACCTGGAGTTCGCGGAGGACGAACTCGGGGACGACCATGATGCCGTCGATGAAGCCGGCCTCGGCGATGTCGGCGATGCGGCCGTCGATGATCACGGAGGTGTCGAGGACCTTGGCCGCGCGCTTGGGTCCCTTGTCGCCGGCGAAGACGGTGCCCAGGACGGCGGGGTTGAGGAGGTCGCCTTTGTTGGCGCCGACCAGCAGCCCCACGTAGGTCATGAGCAGAAGGACGAAGATCTGCAGGGCCGCGGAGGTGGAGTTGGTGAGGGGGGCGGAGCGGAGAACCAGGCAAAAGAGGGCCGCGCCGAAGATGCCGAGGACGGAGCCCGCGACGGCGCCGATGAGGCGGCGCAGGGTGAGGGCGCGCACCCGGAGTTCAAAGACGATGACAGCTCCTGCGGCCGCGACACCGATGGCCGCACCGAGCGGACCGGCTAAGCCGAAGGGTTGGAGGAAGTAACAAACAACGCCGAGCAGGGCAACAAACAGCAGACGCAGCAGAACGAGATCCATAAGACCTACTCCCGCTGGCGCGGAAGAAGATCGCCAGTTCGGGCTTGATTGGGGAGTATGCCGAGCGGGTGTCGCGGTCGTCAAGAGGGAAGAGCAAAGAGGCGAGGGCCAAGACGAGGGCCGAGGGCCAAGGGCCGAGGGCCGAGTGCCAAGACGAGGGCCAAGGGCTTCCTCGGTTCCCGGCCCTTGGCGCTTGGCCCTGTTCTTTCTTGGTACTTGGCCCTTGGCGCTTGGCCCTGTTCTTTCTTGGTACTTGGCCCTTGGCGCTTGGCCCTGCTTTTCTTGGCCCTTGGCCCTTGGTACTTGGCTCTGGTCTCTACGATGCTGCGGCGAAGGCGGGCTGGGGTTCGGGGCGGGCGAGGCGGGTGCTGCCTTTGCGGGGGCCGCGCTTGCGGGCGCTCATGAGCTTGACGCGGCTGAGGAGTTCTTCGGCGGAGCAGTTTTTCTTGGCGAGGACGGCGTCGGCGGCGTGGAGGTGGTCGCCCATTTTTTGCGGATCGCCCAGGAGGATCATGGGGATGTGTGCGGCGATCTGCTTGAGGCTGCGCACGAGTTGATCGCCGGTCATCTGCGGCATCGCGAAGTCGGAGAGCACCAGGTCGACGGCGGTCTCGGCAAAGATGCCGATCGCCTCCTGGCCGCTGGTGGCGGGCACCACGCGGTATCCGTTGGTATTGAGCAAGAAAGTCAGCACGGAGAGCTCGTTCTCGTTATCGTCGACGCACAGAATGATTTTCTTAGGCCGCATAGTAGGGCACGCTCCTTATCGATGTGATTAGCGGGCGCCGGGAGACAACACGAATCCTGTTCCCGCGCGGAGGGCGGGAAGGGGGAGTTCGAAATCTCCTGGCCGTTTTAGCCGGGAAGGACAGACTGGCCGGTGTTCCGCGTCAGCGATACGGAGCCGCGTGCGCGCCTGCGCATTCTGGCGAATGCGCAGGACGGCGGCAGCGGTCCGGGTGTGCGGAGACCGACAACCAGACTGTCCCCTCGGCCGGTACTACGGTAGAGCAGGACGCGGGAGACGATCTTCCTGCGGCGCTCCGCTGATTTTCTTTGACAAGAAAAAGGAGTGGAGCTTTGGTGCCGCGGAGTTAAGTTTCCTGGGTTCCTGCTGGTCTTGCCTGGGGATCAATCCGGCTCGTGAGCCGTTTGAATTTCTCCAATGCTTGGCAAGAGTACGAGGGATGGGTCGGCCTGCCTAGAGGGAACGAAAAGGGAAGATGCGCGGGGCAGATTCCCCACAGTGGAGGGAAACGGGGTTACTAATTTGGTGCACAACGGTTTAGGAATATGAATTCCTGTTGAAAGCATGTGCATCACGGCAGGAAAAACGTGCCTTTTGCCACGAGAACGGTGCTGCCCGCGACGCGGATTTGGGTGACCCTGGCGCCAGCGGCCTGCGCGGAGACGAAGATGTCGCTGGGGCGGCCCATTTCGACGCCCTGGCGGAGGAGGAAGCGGGTGCCGGAGGGCGCGACTTTGCGCTGGACGAGGTAGCTGACGGCGCAGCCCGCTGCGGAGCCGGTGGCGGGATCTTCCGCGCCGTAGAACTGCATGCGGGTGCGGAAGCACTGCATGCCGTTTTCAGCGTTTTCGCCGGGAGCAGGCGCGACGACGTAGAACCAGCGTGCTCCATGGGCGCGAAGAAAGGGCGTGGCCTGGTCGTGGTGGACGCGGAGGCGGCCGAGGGCCTCGACGGAGCGGAGGAGGACGATGGCGAAGGCGGTGCCGGTAGAGACCACCTGGGGTGGGGCGGAGGGATCGAGATCGTCGACGGAGAGAGAGCAGAGGCGGGCGACATCGGAAGGAGAGAGTTCGGGGCCGAACTCGGGATCGCGCTGGGTCATCTCGGCGAAGGAGGCGCCGGGCTGGGGAAATTCGACGGGGATGGGGCCAACGTTTTCCGCGAGCGTGATGGTGGAACCGCGCAGGGTTTCGGGAGCGACGAGGCGGAGGACGCTGGCGGTGCCGAGGGTGGGATGGCCGGCGAAGGGGAGCTCTTCCAGGGTAGTGAAGATGCGCACGCGGATGCCCTCTGCGGCTTCGATGTCGGCGGGGCGGCGTTCAACGAAGGTGGTCTCAGAGAGATTGAACTCGCGGGCGATGGCCTGCATCTGGGCGGTGGTGAGGCCGACGGTGTTCATGACGACGGCGAGGGGATTGCCGCTGAGGGCCTGGGTGGTGAAGACGTCGACGATGGAATAGTCGAGGGCGCGGGGATCGTTCGGCATGGTTTGATTATGACGGGCCCGGCGAGGGCCGGGAAAAAACGCGAGCACTCCGGGTTATGATGGGGAGGTGCCGTTTGCGGCAAGACAAGAAGCCAAACGCGCAGACGCCCTAAGACTATTGACAGAGTTGAATGAGCACCGGTGGCGAAGCGGCTAACGCGCTGGTCTGCAAAACCAGTATTCGTGGGTTCAAATCCCGCCCGGTGCTCCAAAGTTCAGTGGTCAGTGGTCAGTGATCAGTGATAGAAGACGCAAGGAAGGGTGCCCGTGGAGCTTAGGCTCTGCGGGTTTTGTGTTTTGGGGGCTGGCTGGGAGGGAATCAGGCGCGGGGCGGGGCGTCGAGGGTGCGGGTGGGACGGACGCCGGAGCGATCGAGGAAGATGCGCATGCGCAGGGCTTCGCAGCGCTGGGTGGCGACGAGGCGCATCTGGCGGCGGATGTGATCGGGATCCTCGAGGAGAACGAGGCGGGCTTCGTCGTCGGCGGCACCGCGCTCGAGGCGGGCGATCCGCTCTTCGAGGGAGCGGCGGAAGCGAGGACTGATCTCGAAGCGTTCCTGGGATGCGGGGCTCTGGATCATGGTGTGGCTCCCAAAGAGGGTGGAGTGGGGGAACGCCGTTTCTGGTCTCGATGGTAAAGAACAGAGCAGATTTGCGCTAGATTACGCGCATGAAGCGCGTTCATAGGACGGAAGTAACATTCTGGAGCGAATTTGGACAGTTACCAGCGAAGGGGCGGGCGGCTGTGGGGTTTGCCGGAGCCCGCTTGCGGGCCCCGGCGGTGGTGGTTCGGGTGGACGGTTAGCGGTTGTTCCCAGGCTTGGTATTGGCGTCGGCGATGGCGAGGGTCATGCGGGTACCGCCATCGAGGTGAACGTTCTGGCGCGCGCCGAGCAGAGCGCCGGAGGCGTTGGCGAAGGGCTGCCCGTTGGAGGGAGCGGCGATGAGGACGCCGGGCATGGCAGTGGTCTTGATTTCAATGTTGCCCTGGCGAGCGACGACGGTTCCTTCAGCCGGGTAGCCGCCCGTTGCCGCCGCGGAGGCGCCGGGGCTGGCCGGGGCCGCGGTGCTGCCGCTCTGCATGGGCGCCTGGGAGCTGGCGCTGGGGCTGCCGCTGGGTGACGCGGCGCCAGCCGAGGCGGAGGCTCCGCCGGAGGGCGGCGCGCTGGGAGCTGATCCGGTATTGAAGGGGCTGGACTGCGAGGCGTCGGATCCGGTGGCGGGCTCGACGGCCTGGAGAACGGACTTGATGGGCATGGTCTGGCCGCCCTTGATCTCAGCCTGGTCGAACTGGATGGCTACCTTGGAGTTCTGATTGGTGCCGTCGTGGGCCTGGACGTCAGTGATGTGGCCGGTGATCTTGGAGCCCTTGGGGATGACGACACCGTTGCCGATGGTGGCCTTTTCCGTGGTCTTGACGACGACGGAATCGCCGTTCTTGGCGCTCTTGGTATCGATCTTGGAGACGAGCTCGCCGGAGACCGGGCGGAGATCGGGGTTGTTGGCCTCCGGGGCGTTGGCGGTGCTGGGCACCGGGACCGCGGCGGCCGCGCCGGGCTGCGAGGGCGTGGTCTGCTGCGAGGGCGCGGAAGAGGTGGAAGGCGAGCCGGGCTGGGAGTTGGGTTGGGCGCTGGGCTGCTGCTGGGGAACATCAGGCGCCGGCTGGCTCGGCTGCTGGGAGGCGAGCGGCAGGCTCGCAAAGGCGGCCAAGGTGACGGCCGGAATCAGTAATTTCACCTTTGTCATCGAGAGAAACCTCCATAAGAACTGGCCCTGCCGGCGGGGGCAAGGGCGTTCAGGGGAGGTAGGTGCAGGGAGGCGGGGAAAGGTTTGATGGGGGTCGCGAAAATGGCTTTCGGAGCGCACAATCATTTAACACGATTTGACATGAAAGGTCAGCTTAAAAAGCTCGCGGTCCACAGCACAAGAGACTGATTTACAGATAGTTAGACCGATATTCAGGGCTGTTCCGCGGGGAGGAGGAGGAGAAATTTGCACCAAATTCGTGTCATGTCATGTCACGAGCAAGCATTCATTTTTGACATTTGCGGTTGCTCTCTGACAAATAAACGATTGTGCGACGGAACGGCAAAGATTCGCAACGAACTGCCCGTTGCTCGGAACAACGCTTCAGCGGTCTGAAGGACGGCTGCGCATGGGGGAGGCTGGGCGGGTCCAGCACTTCCCTTCTCCGGCTGGCGGCTCCGACAGGCTTGAGCGATGAGGCGCGGGCGGTCCTTTCGGATGAGGTCGAGTCCGGGGTCAGGGCACATCGGGACTGCGGGCGGCAGCCCGGATTCGCCGCCGGCCGGCATGACGCGGGGGATGGCGGTAGCGTGGGCTCCCAGGCCGGTCGCGCGTGCGGTGGTGGTTTGCGGCACGAGTGAACTCGGGCCCTGTTACAGAGCCTCACCGGACGGAGGCGGCGTCGCGGGCAGAATGCGGCTCTATTGGCCCTGGCCTTCGGGGGAGGGGGCGTAGTAGCCCTTGCGGACCTGGACATGGGTGCCTTCGCCGCAGGTCATGTTGATGCGGCGGAAGGAGCCGTCGGCCTTGCTGTTGGTGGGGGTGTAGGTGCCGATGTACTGGGTGCGGAGTTCGTCCTGGATCTGCTGGAAGGCGGCTTCGAGCTTTTTGCCGTTGTTGCCCACGTTGATGAGGCGGCCGCCGGTCTCTTCCGAGAGGCGTTTGGCGGCGGAGTAGCCGCTGTAGCCCCAGTTGCCGTAGGAGCCCACGTCGGCGATGAGGATGACGTAGATGATGGCGTTGGATTTCTGGGCGGCGGCAATGGCCTCGCCGATCTTGGTGCGGCTGCCCTGGTCTTCGCCGTCGGTGAGGATGATCATCGCTTTGCGGCCGGTCTCCTGGTTGAGCTTTTCGCGGGCGGCGAGGTAGATGGCGTCGTAGAGGAGCGTGCCTTTGGGGTCGCCGATGGTGGGGATGGTGCCTCCGCCGGCGCCGGGGATGCCGGCGGCGCCGTTGCCCCCGGCGGTGTTGATCTCAGCCTTGTTCATGGCGTGGGTAAGCATGCGCGGGCTGTTGGTGAAGTCCTGCAGGAGGTCGACGTTGACGTCGAAGGAGAGCAGGAAGGCCTCGTCTTTTTTGCGCAGGACCTGCTCGAGGAAGCGGCTGCCGGCCTCCTGCTCGAGGGGCAGGACGTACTGCTGGCTTCCGGAGGTGTCGAGGAGGATGCCAAGGGTGAGGGGCAGGTCGGTCTCGGCTGTGAAGTTCTTCCAGGTCTGCGGCTGCTTGTCTTCCTGGACGGAGCAGACATCCTTGTTCAGGTGGGGAACGAGGTTGCCGTTTTTGTCCTTGACGGTGAAGAAGAGGTCAACGAGGTTGACGTTGACGTGGAAGGTGGCGACGGACTGGTCGGACTCGGGTGCGGGAGCGGGCGCGTGGCTGACGGGCGGGGCGTCGGGCGACGGGGGGAGCTGCGCGTGCGCGGAGGCGGCAGCGAGGGGGAGCAGCAGAAGTAGGGAGGAAATAGGAAAACGCATACAGCTGTCACCTGTTAGACGAGTGGTTCGCACTGGAAGAGAGCATAGCTCGAAATGGGCTTCGGCGTGCTGGAAATGGGGTTTTACGGGGTCCGGCGGGGGATGGAAGCAAACCTGCATCCCGCTGGCGCGTCTGATAGTCTGACGAATGGACGCTCCGAGGGGGCGGGGGGCCGCGGGCGGGAGTTCCTGAATGTGCAGGATTTCCGGGCGGCTGGACCGGCGAGGATTCGGAGGAAGAAGAGGGCCTGTGAAGCTTGGATGGAGACAGATGGGGGCAGTGCCGGGAGCGGTGCTCGCGCTCGCGCTGGGGCTGGGGCACGCGGTATGGGCCCAGGCGATTCCGGATGCGCCGGCGCCGCAGCGCGTGAATCCTCCGCTGAGCGACGCGGCGGGCGGATCGATCAAGCCGGGAGCGGGCACGGCGCCGGAACGGACGGGGGGCAGTTCCAGCACGGGCGAGACGAGGGTTCCGCAACAGCCTTCGACGCAGGCGCCTTCTGCGGAGCCGCAGAAGGATGTGCAGACGACGCCTCCGGACATTATCAACGCGCAGGAACTGGGCACGATCATCCGGACGTACACCACGTACGTGACGGTGCCGGTGACGGTGAAGGACAACAAGGGCAAGCAGGTTGCAGGACTCACGTGGCGGAACTTCAAGGTCTACGAGAACGGAAACTATGAGCCGCTGAAGGTTTTTTCCGTGGATGCGTTTCCGTTGTCGATGGCGTTTGTGGTGGACCAGAGCCTGCCGCGCGACGTGATGGAGAAGGTAAATGAATCGCTGAGCGCGCTGCAGGGCGGTCTGGCGCCCTATGACGAGATCGCGGTGCTCTCCTACTCGAATGGGGCGCACGATCAGTCGGGCGGGTTCACGGGAGCGCAAAGCGCGCGGGTTCCGTTCATCCTGTCGATGACCAAGGCGAGCGGGACGGAGCAGTTGAACGCGACGAACACGGGTCCGATGGCGGGATGCCCGATCCGGCAGAACGGGAACTGCATCGACCCGAATATCCAGCCGGGACGGTCGGCGGGCAGCGACTCGTTTATCACGATTCCCAAGGACATTCATACGCTGAACGACGCGATCTTTGCGGCGGCCAAGGAGCTGGCGACGCGGCCGAAGGAGCGCCGGCGCATTATCTACGTAATCTCCGACGGCAAGGAGAACGGCAGCAAGGCCACGTACAAGGAGGTCCTGAAATACCTGCAGGGCCACGAGATTGCGGTGTACGGGACGCTGGTGGGCGATTCGGCGCGGTGGGGCGAGGGGTACCTGAGCCGCTTCCATCTGCCGTTTACGATGTACGACAACCGGCTGGTGGCGTACGTGACGCAGACGGGCGGCAGCCTGGACTCGGAACGCAACCTGAACGGGATCGAGAAGAGCTACCAGTCGCTGGCGGAAGAGGCGCGCAATCGCTACACGCTGGTGTATTCGAGCCACGAGTCGCCGTTTGACGGGAAGTACCGGAACATCGATGTGCGGGTGGACCGGCCCAACGTGGAGGTCATTGCGCGGCACGGGTACTATCCGTCGGCGGAGGAGCTGCGGTAGAAGCAGGTTTTTGAGGGCAGTGCAAAGGGCCTGTGCGGGTGCACAGGCCCTTTTGATTTACCGGGCGCGGGTGTAGCGGCAGAGCGGCGGCATGGGAACCGCCGGCCCTGGAGATGAATCAGGCCTGTTTGCTAGGCTCGGCCGGCGTGGAGGCCGGGGGCGCCGTCGGCGCGCTCTGCTGCGAATTTTGCGGGGGAGGGGCGGGATCGGTTACGCCGCGAATGCCTTCCTTGAAGCCTTTGAGGCCCTCACCCAATCCTTTGCCAAGCTCCGGCAGCCGTTTGGCGCCAAACAGAAGGAACGCCACGACGGCGAGCACGATCAAGTGCCATGGCTGTAGCAGATCACCCATTGAATCATCCTCCGCGCGCCGCATGAAGCAGGCGCGCTTGCTGCACGGTTCTATTGTCGCACAAGGACAGTGGAACAGTGGTCAGTGAACAGTGAACAGTGGTCAGTGAACAGTGAACAGTGGTCAGGGGTCGAGTCCGGGACAGGATCGCATGAACGCGGGACTGGCGGTGTGAGCTGGCTCACAGACTCGGGCGCTAGTTGACCTGGGCGGGGCGGCCGAGGCGTTCGGTGACCATGTTGTAGAAGCTGCGGAGGTCTTCTTCTTCGCCGGCAGTGAGGCGGCGGTAGACCTTCATGAGGGGGAAGAGGCGGGAGCCGCGGACGTTGACGGCGGGGACGGCGACGGTGCCGCCGGGGTACTGGGTCATCTCCCAGCTTCCGGCGTAGCGGAGGCGGATGATCTCGCCGAGGTAGCTTCCCCAGAGACGGACTTCGTAGTCGAGGTCGCGGTCGGGGCTTTCGCCGACCATGACGAGGATCTCGTCGAGGACGTCGACGGAGTCGGGGGAGTTGTCGAGGGTTTGGCGAAAGTCGCGCTGCGCGGTCTCGACGGCCCCCTGGGCATACCCCTCCATCATGGCCCCGAGGTCGGGGAAGGAAGCGGACTCCAGCCGTTTTCGCACGTCGCTCATGCTACTCCCCAAGTATAGGCCTGCCCTGACGGAGCAAGCACGCCTGGATCGAAGTCGTAATGCGTCTACAATCAACAGAGAGGTCGGATTGCCGTGAAAGGTTTCCGTTCAGTCATCTTCGTTGCGCTGCTTTTGTTGTTTGCGGGGATAGTGCGACCCGCGACGCGCGAGATCTACCCCGATCCCGCGCAGGCCAAGCCGGAGATTGCCGCCGCCCTGAAGACGGCGGCGCAGACACACCGGCGGATTTTACTGGACTTTGGCGGGAACTGGTGCGGGGACTGCCAGGTTCTGGATATCTACTTTCACAACGCGGAAAACCGGCCGATTCTGGACGCGAATTTCGTGCTGGTGCACGTGAATGTGGGGGAGTACGACGCCAACCTGGATTTGGCGGCGAGGTACGGGATTCCGCTGCAGCGGGGAGTGCCGGCGCTGGCGGTGCTGAGCGAGACGGGCAAGCTGCTGTATAGCCAGAAGGGCGGGGAGTTCGAGTCGATGCGGCGGCTGGACGCGTCGGCGGTGACGCGATTCCTGGTGCAGTGGAAGCCGGCGAAGCAGGGCTGCTCAGTGATGGTGGTGAACTGCTGAGGAGGCGTAGGACTCGGGGAGGCGCTCGGCGATCGGGGGAGGGACGGGCTGCTGAACCACGTATTGGGGGAGCTGGTTGGAGTCGCTGACGGGCGCGAAGTGCTTGGTTTTCTCGTAGGTGTACTGGATGCGGTGCACCACGGTGAGGGTGGAGAGCACGGCGAGCACGCAGAGCACCGGCGCCATGACTCCCCAGTGGTTGAAGAGGGCGCCCAGGATCACCAGGACAATGCGTTCGGGGCGCTCCATGAAACCTACCTTGCAGGAGCCGATGAGGGCTTCGGCACGGGCGCGGGTGTAGCTGACCATGAGGGACGTGACCATGACGAAGGCGGTCAGCACGACGTAGCGCAGGTGGTTGGAACGGGCGTAGTAGACCAGCAGGCCGAAGAAGAGGACGACGTCGGAGTAGCGGTCGATGACGGAGTCAAAGAAGGCGCCGAAGACGGTGACCTGGTTGGTGCGGCGGGCGACGCGGCCGTCGACCATGTCGAAGATGCCGGCGCCGATGATGACGAGGCCGGCGTAGAAGAACATGCGGCCGGCGTTGGTGACGTCGGCGTGGCCGAAGAAGTAGGCCGCGATGATGTTGATGACGAGCCCGATGAAGGTGAGGGCGTTGGGCGAGATGCGGGTGAGTGCGAGGCCGTTGACGATGCGATCAAGGAGCCATCCGCAGGCGCGTCCAAACCCACCGGTCCAGGTCATTCTTTCGTTCCTCACTACTGGCCGGCGCCGGCGGTGCTTTCGGTTCCGTCCGCCGAATTGGATGCTCCGGCCTCGTCGTGGATGGTACTCAATTTGAGGATTTCCAGTTCGCGTTTTCCGTTGGGCGTGACGATGGTGGCGACATCGCCAACACGCTTGCCCACGAGGCCGCGCCCGATGGGCGAGGTGGTGGAGATGAGGCCTTTGGCCACGTCGGACTCTTCGCTGGTGACGAGGCGATATTCGATCTCTTCGTCTTTGGAGGAGTCGTAGACGACGATGGTGGAGCCGAAGCCGGCTTTATCGCGGGGAATGTTGGCGAGGTTGACCAGGGAGAGCTCGGCCATGCGGCGCTTGAGCTGGCCGAGGCGGGCGTTGACAAACTCCTGGCGCTGCTTCGCCATGTGATACTCGGCGTTTTCCGACAGGTCGCCCAGGGCCACGGCCTTCTTGATCTCGGCGGGCAATTCGTGGGCGAGCTCATGCTCGAGTGCCGCAATTTCCTTTTGCAGCTGGTTTTTGATGTGGTCGGGCATCCATTGTCCGTGGCGGGGAGCGCGTCGGCTCGGGTCCGCGAAGAGGTAGAACCGCTGAAATTTGATTATACGGGAGAGGGACGAGGGACGAGGGACGAGTACCAAGGGCCAAGTACCAAGTGCCAAGTGCCAAGGGCCGAGAGGCGAGGGGCGAGGAGGGAGGGACGAGAGGGAGATGCTCTTCCTGGCTTCGCGGGATTTCCGTTGCTGACCTTCTGTCGTTCCAACTCGGGACTTACAGCCTGGACGTGCAACTCGACCCTGTCTCCCGAGAACTTGGTACTTGGTGCTTGGCCCTTGGTGCTTGGCCCTTGGTGCTTGGCCCTTGGTACTTGGTACTTGGCCCTTGGCTCTCGTCCCTTGCGCCTCATTTCCGGCTTTGTTCGTCGAGGAAGGATTGGAGGATGAGGACGGCGGCGACCTGGTCGACGACGGCTTTGTGGTCCTGGCGGGGGCGGCCGGATTCGTAGAGGATCTGGTGGGCCTCGCGCGTGGTGAGGCGCTCGTCCCAGAGGTGGATGGGAAGGCCGGTGAGGGCGCCGAGGTCGGCGGCGAACTGCTGGGTTTTGCGGGCGCGGGGGCTGGTATCGCCGGAGAGGTGAAGCGGGTTGCCGACAACGATGGCGGACACGGCGAATCGGCGGGCGAGGCGCGCGAGGGAGCGGAGATTGTCGCGGGGGTTGCGATGGACCTCGAGGGTGAGGACGGGCTGGGCGGTGAGGCCGAGTTCGTCGGAGACGGCGACGCCGATGCGTTTGGCTCCGAGATCAACGCCGAGGTAGCGCGGCGGCGGGGCAGATTCGGGCATGAGGGGCGAGTTCTCCGGGATCAGGATAGCGGGACGGCGCGGGTTGGCGAACCGCGGGACGGCGGAGCGCGTACCTGGCTGCGAGGCGAGAAGGCAGGGTTGGCGGCGCGGGTCCGGGGATTGGGGGACGTTGTTGGCTATCCCGTTACAATCTTGGAAGGTACAGGAATCCCGAAGCGGATTTTTGCGTCTCTTACTGAAACACGGAGGATGAACCCGGCAGGATGGCGAGCCGCAGGAGGACAACGGGAAGGAGCCGCGGCTCGAGTTGGGGACGCACCCTGGCGGCGGTGTTTGTGCTGTTGCTGCTGGCGGCGGCCGGGGCGGTGGCGTTTGTGGTGCTAACTCCGTACGGACCGACGCAACAGACGTTTATCGAGATCCTGCCAGGTTCGTCGACGGTGCGGATCGGGCGGCAGCTGCAGGAGGCGGGCGTCATCCGCAGCCAATACGCGTTTGTTGCGATGCGCTGGGTACAGCACGGAACGTTGAAGGCGGGGGACTACAAGTTTGATCATCCTGCGCCCGTGAGCGAGGTCTACGACCGCATCCGGCGAGGAGACACATTCACCATCGAGGTGACCATTCCGGAAGGCTCCAACATGTTCGACATCGGCAACCGGCTGGAACAGGCGGGTTTTGGGCCGAGTCAGACGTTTGTGAATGTGGCGCGGCAGGAGGCGGGGCTGATCTCCGACCTGGATCCGCAGGCCAAGTCTCTGGAGGGCTACCTGTTCCCGGACACGTACCGAATTGGCCCCAAGGAGCAGATGCCGCAGATTGCGGCGACCATGGTGAAGCGATTCCGGCAGACGGCGATGCAACTGGGGCTGAAGAGCGACTTTCATAACGTGGTCACGCTGGGGTCGCTGGTTGAACGGGAGACGGCTTTGGAAGACGAGCGGCCGCTGGTGGCCAGCGTGCTGGAGAACCGCCTGGAGAAGCAGATGCCGCTGATGACCGACCCGGCGGTGATCTATGGGCTGCAGGTCACGGGGCAATGGCGCGGGACGATTTATGCCAGCGATCTGCAACGGGACACGCCTTACAACACCTATATGCATGCGGGGATGCCGCCGGGGCCGATCGCGAATCCGGGGGTGAAATCGCTGCGCGCAGCCATGAACCCGGCGCAGACCAACTATCTGTATTTCGTGGCGGCGGGCGATAACCCGCAGGGGAAGTCGGTGTTTGCGTCGACGCTGGAGGAGCACAACCGGAATGTGGCGGAGTATCGGTCGGCGATGAAGAAGGCGGGTGCGCGGTGAAGGGATTCGCGGGGAGCAGCGCGGCCCTGCTGATGGCGCCGGCGCTGCTGATGACGGGATGCTTCCTGCCGACCCATCGCAAGCTGCCGGTGCCGATTCCGCCGGCGGTGGTGCATACGGCCACGCCGCAGCAGCTGGTGCAACAGATCGACGAGCGATGCCAGGAGCTGCACTCGATCAGCGTGACGGTGACGATGCAGGCCAGCGTGACGAAGAACAACGTGGTGACTGGCTATCCGGCGGTGGGAGGGATCATCCTGCTGCGCAAGCCGGACGATCTGCGGGTGTTCGGGCAGGCGCCGGTGGTGCACACCCGGCTGTTCGACATGGTGTCGAATGGCAAGACGTTCCGGATGTGGATTCCGCCCAACGACGAGGCGATCGAAGGCCCGGTGGCGGAGTCGAAGACCAAATCCCAGAATCAGTTCGAAAACCTGCGGCCCGGCTTTTTCCTGGATGCGATGGCGGTGCGCTGCCTGGAGAAGAACGACGAGTACTACGTCACGGCAGACACGGACACGGTAGAGGACGCGGCCAAGAAGCACCTGTACCTGGAGCCGGAGTACCTGCTGAACGTGGTCCACCGCAAGGATGACAGCCAGGAGCTGGGGCCGGTGCGGGTGGTTCACATGCATCGCGATGATCTGCTGCCCTACCAGCAGGACCTGTACGACCCGGGCGGGGACCTGGAGACGCAGGTCTATTACGGCCGGTATGTGGAGTACGGGGACCACAAGTATCCGTCGACCATCACGATCAAGCGTCCGCTGGACGGGCTGCAGCTGGTGATGACGGTAGAGAAGGTCACGGAAAATCTCGATCTCAAGGACGAGAGCTTCGAGCTACCGCCGTTGCCGGCAGGGACAAAGCTCAAGAAGCTGGAGTAGGTCAGTGAACAGTGGTCAGTGATCAGTGGACAGTGATCAGTGGTCAGTGGTCGGAGATGAGAGGCGGGGCCGGGGCGAGGAGCTAGGAGGCCATGGCCTGGATGTCGTCGACGTGCAGCAGGTGGGTGGTGGTATCGAGCTTGCCGGTGACGCGGACGTCCTCCCCTTCGAAGGGCCATGCCCGGCCGGTGGAGTCGAGCATGTAGAGGATGCCGCCGGTCTCAAGGAGGGCGAAACGGCCGCCGCTGCGGATGACCGTGCCGCTGAAGGTGACAGTCGTGGCGTAGCTGGGCCGGCCATCGGTGATGGGAAGAACCGGGGTGGGCTTGGATTCTCCGTCTTTGGCGGGGGGCGTTGCGGGGTTGCCGATCTCGCGCTCGACCTGGGCTTCGAGCTTTCTGCGGAGATTGGCGAGCGCGAAGATCGACATGGAGAGACCGACGATCAGCCAGCGCTTGTACAGATTCTTCATAATCTACGATTCCTCTGCGACCGCGGGCCGCTGCCGTGGCGCCACGCGCCACCGAGCCACGCGCAAATTCCTTTCTCGTGCGTGACCTTACAAAGGCAAGCGGCGCGCCAAACGGTAAGTTGTTAATCCCATAACGTTTGCTGAAATGCGTGGCAGCTGTGCGTCCGGTAAAAAGTACGCTTTGTGGAAAATATTAGGTACGGATTTTTCCGCATTGATGTGGAGGCGCCTGTTGAGGGGTGCGGCAACGAACCGATCGGAGGCGCGGGATCGCGGGGGGGGGGACGGACCATGGCTTGTGGTAGTATCCCGGCAAGCGTCACCGCGACCGCCGGGGCACACCGCCATGGAAACCGACCTGCGTCCCCTTTCCCTTGGGGAGATTCTGGACAGAACGGCGCAGCTCTACCGCACGAACTTTGGGCTTTTTGCGGGGATCTTTGCGATCACCAACGGCATGGTCCTGGTGCTGGTGGTTCTTTTTGAGGGTCTCTCCGCGGACTATCGCTCAATCCAGACAACCATGAAGCTCCAGTGGGGCCCCGTGCTGGGGTTTGTGCTGCTGTTGAGCCTGGCGAGCATGCTTCTGTACGGGGCGTCGATTGCCGCGATCACGCGCGCGGTGGGGTGGGTGCACGTGGGGGAGCCGGCCACGATCCGGAACGCCTATGCCAGCACGCTGCCTCGGCTGGGCCGGTATCTCTGGCTGATGACGCTGGCCGCACTGGTCCTGCTGGGGGTAGCGTTGCTTTCGGCTCTGGTGCTGGGGATCGCGCTGGTGGTGGTCACGGCAGGCCTGAGCATCGCTCTTGGGGGTTCCAAGCAGGCGGTCGGAATTGTCGGGATCTTGGTTGGCTTGTTTCTCGATGTGGCGGTCTTTGCCGTGGTTTGCTGGTTCGCTACCCGTTACGCGTTGGGGATTCCGGCGTGCGTGGTGGAGAACCTGAAGGCGCGCAAGGCCCTGCGCCGGAGCGTGGAGCTGAGCAAGGGAGCGCGGGGGCGCATCTTTCTGCTCTTCCTGCTGGTGGGCGTGCTGCAGGTAGGGCTGCTGGTGCTGACGCAGAGCCCGTTTTACGTGTACCTGTTCCGGCATCATCTGCAGCTTTCCCTGGCGCTGAGCATTCTGTCGCAGATTATTTCGATCGCCACCGATACGCTGGTGGGTCCGATTCTGGCGACGGGGATCACGCTGTTCTATTTCGACCAGAGGGTGCGGAAAGAGGGGTACGACATCGAGTGGATGATGGCGGCGGCGGGGATGGCAGGAGCGGCGCCGGCAGGGGCTGGGCAGGAGCCGAAGCAAACCGTCGCGGCGGGCACGGCCGAGAGCGCGCCGGAGCTGCCGCCTGCTCCCGATGCGCTGAGCCCAGGGGACGGGATATGACCCTGCAACTGCGGCCGGCGAATCTCGGAGAGATCCTGGACCGCACTGCGGCCCTCTATCGAGCGCGGTTCCTGGTATTTGTGGGAATCGCTGCGATCCCGTCGGGGAGTGTCCTGTTCTTTGCTGCGGTGGGATTTTTGTTGTCGGCATGGATCGGCTCGGCGGATCCGGGGGCGGCCTTCATGCTGGGACTGGCGATTCTGGGCGTCGTGGTTCTGGCGGTCCCGGTGTGCCTGGGGTTGACGGCGCTGGGCAGCGGCGCGATCAGCCATGCGGCCAACCTGGCGTTTCTGGGCGAGCGCACCAGCATTCGCGGTGCTTACGCGGCGGCCTGGAACAAAGGCTGGCGTTATGTGGGACTGTTGTCGCTGGAGGTGCTGTTCCTCGCAATCGTTCCGTTCACTGCCTGGGTTCTGATCGTGGGCGGCCTGGCGGTGCTGGCGGCACTGGGAAGACGCACGGGCGGAGGTTTTGGCCAATACGTGACCCTGCAAAGTGCGCTGCTGCTGACGGTGGGGCTGGGGCTGGTGGGCTATTTTGTGTGGATGCTGCTGCGCATCTGCCTGGCGTTTTCCGCCTCCGTGGTGGAGGAGAGGGGAGCGTGGAGCGCGTTGAAGCGCGCAACCTCGCTCAGTAAAGGCACGCGCGGTCGGATGCTGGTGCTCTACCTCCTATGCGCCGCGCTGAGCTGGGTGGTGGCCACGGTGATGACCGTGCCGGTGATGGTGGGCATCAGCCTGATTCCGCAGTTGAATACGCCGCAGCATCAACAGACGCTGGGGGCGTTGTTTCTGTTCCTGATGTATGGGGCTTCGTTCGCCTCGCAGGCGTTTATCAAGCCGGTGAGCGGGATTGCGCTGATGCTTTTCTATTACGATCAGCGCATTCGCAAAGAAGCGTTCGACATTGAATGGATGATGCGGGAGGCAGGGATGGAGGCTCCTCTGACGATGCCCGTTTCGCCCGATGCGCGTCCGGGGGCGGGAGGCGGGTTGTCGCTGGGCAGCGCCACGGCGCAGGAGAAGACGGCGGGAGAGTTTCGGTGAGCGGGCGCGGCGGCCGTGACGCAGGATCCCAATCAGAGCGACCGACTCCAACCGGGGAGAGATACTAAGAGGAAATGAGGGCCTCAGCAAAGGCTGCGGTGTGCGCCACAGTCGTTCTGCTCTGCGCAGGCGGACTGGTGATTCCCCATGCGCAGGCGGCCGCGGTTTCCGCGACGCCGCACCCTGCTGGACGGTGGCAGGAGGCGACGCTCGACGACTATCGCAAGCACCTGACGGCGCTGGCGGGGCTGACCCAGGTGTGCGCGCAGGCGCGCGATTTGAAGTCGTGCGATCCGATGCTGGTGGGGCTGGACGACCGGGTTCCGCTGGGGGCGAAGGGCGAACGCCGACTGGTGCGCTATGGCTGGCTGCGGGTGCTGTTTTCACGCGCCGAGGAGAGCGACCAGGCACAACAGGCGCCGCAGACCGGGAGGCAGGAATCGGGAGAGAGCGGCGCACAACCGAAGCCGCGCACCACCTCGCAACTGCTTCAGGACGCCATCGCCAGGCTGCAGGCGGATCTGGCGGAGGCAGGCGCGACGCAGGCGGAAGAGGCCAACCACGCACCCGAGCGGGCAACGATGCAGGCGGTGTTGGCGGGACGGGAGTTTCGCGGCCTGAAACAGCTCGGCGCACGGGATTCATTTCTGGAGAGGGTGAACCGCTGGGTCAACCGGCTGTTCGAAGGCGTGGACAAGTTGCGGTCGCGCTCGCGGTGGGTGGGACGCGTGTTGATCTGGGGGTTTCTGCTGGCGGTGGGCGTGGGGCTCGCGTGGATGCTGCTGCAGCTGGAGAGGCGCTGGCGCATCCGGCTGCTTCCGGAGAGCGAGGCGCCTGCTGCCGACGCGGCGTCGGCACGGGACTGGCAGCTTTGGATGGCCGACGCGCGGGCAGCGGGAGCGCGGGCAGCGTGGCGGGATGGAATTCATTGCCTCTACTGGGCGGTGATCTCGCGCCTGGAGTCGAAGCGGCTGTGGCCGGCGGATCGCGCGCGCACGCCGCGCGAGTACCTGGCGCTGCTGGCGGCGGAGGATCCGCGCCGGCCGGGGCTGGCGATGCTTACCGGGAGCTTCGAGCGCGTGTGGTACGGAGGGCGCGCGACGAACGAAGCGGAGTTTCGCCGAGCCGAGGAGTTGGCCGGAAGCCTGATTGCCGGGTCGGCTGCGGCAGCGAGTGCACCGGCGATCAAGAGCGGGCAGGAGAGCGCGGCGCTATGAGGTTTCTGTCGTCGCTCGATCGCCGCGACCGCAAGCTCTTGCTTTGGTGCGTGGGGGGAACGCTGGCGCTGGCGGTGCTGGGGGGATTTCTGTTGCCCAACGGGAATAACAACGAGAACCGGCTGCCGTCGAGCTACCTCTCCG
Organism: Acidobacteria bacterium AB60; assembly: GCA_008682415.1. Lineage (GTDB taxonomy): Bacteria > Acidobacteriota > Terriglobia > Terriglobales > Acidobacteriaceae > Telmatobacter. Next base: position 217,052 of record VANK01000008.1, read on the forward strand.
GCCAGCACGGGGCGCTGGCGGCCTACGAGACGCTGGTGCGCTCGGGATACCCGGTGGAGCGCTGGGAGCATCCGCTGAGCGAGCTTGCGGCGGTCGCGGGCCCGGATACAGTGGTTCTCTTTGCCCAGCCGTTTTCCCGCGAGAAGGATGATCTCGAGGCGGTGCGGCACATTCTGGAGCGGGGCGGTCGCGTGCTGTCCACGGGATTCTGGGGCGGCTACCTGCTGCCGGGGGGCGCCAGCGCGCCGCCGCGCGAATTCAACTTTGCGGCCTGCCAGCTTGAGCCGGAGGGACTGGACCCGCTGGCTTCGTCGGGCGAGGTATGGATGATTCCCGAGGCCACTTGGCAGGTGGGCAAACCGAACGACCGGGTGCAGTACAGTTGCGCGGGGCAACCGGCGGTGGTGGAGTACAACTGGGGCAACGGACACGTGGTGTGGTGGGCGAGTTCCACGCCGCTGGAGAACGGCTCGCTGGCACGGGGACATAATCTGGATCTGCTGCTGAAATCGCTGGGCCCGCGCGCAGGAAAACACTTCTACTGGGACGAATCGCTGCATGGGGAGATCCGCTCGACGTGGAACTATGCCGGCGGGCCGGCGCTGACGGTATTGCGCCTCGGCGTGCTCGGCCTTGCCTTGCTGGTGCTTTTCAGCTTCAGCCGGCGGAGCGGGCCGGTGCGGGATCTGCCCTCGCCGGTGCGCACGACTCCGGTGGAGTTCGTGGAAGCATTGGGATCGCTGTACCGCAATGCCGGAGCGGCGAACACGGCGGTGGCCGTGGCGTGGGAACGGTTCCGGAGAGAGGCGCTGCGCCTGTGCGGCATGCAGGGAGAACGTATGGATGCGGAACAGCTTGCCGTCGTGCTGCAGCGACGGTATCCGGAACTCGACGAAACGCTCGAGGCCGATCTGAAGAGTTGCGCGGAGGCCGCCGGGAACGATGCACTCCATCCCCGCGAGGCGCTGCGGCTGGTGCAGCTGCTGACGGCGCATCTAGAGAAGCTGCGGAAGGCAGCGCGGCCGCAAGCGGTCAGGCCGGTGATCAGCGGATCGCTGAGGGCAAAGGCAGTTGAATTGATCTCGCAGGAAAGGGCTTCATGAGCCAGGACCCCACGTTGAGCAACGAGGCGCAGACGGTCGCGGATCGGGATGCGGCGCTGCACGCAACGCAAGAACTGATCACCCAGGCGCGCGCCGGCCTGGGCACAGTGATCGCCGGGCAGAGAGGGGTGATCGACGAGCTTCTGATGGCCATCCTTTGCAAGGGCCACGTGCTGCTGGAGGGTGTACCCGGCATTGCCAAAACGCTGATGGTGAAGACGCTTGGCCGGCTTCTTGGGTTGGGCTTTCAGCGCGTGCAGGCCACGCCCGACCTGATGCCGGCGGACATTCTGGGCACGACCATCCTGAAGCCGGGCACGGACACATTTACATTCCACGCCGGACCGGTGTTCACCGATTTGCTGCTGGTGGACGAGGTGAACCGCATGCCTCCGCGGACCCAGGCGGCGCTGCTGGAGTGCATGGAGGAGCGACAGGTGACCTCGGATGGCGTACGCAGGGCTCTGCCGGCGTGGTTCACGGTCTTCGCGACGCAGAACCCGGTAGATTTCGAAGGCACGTACCCGCTGCCGGAGGCGCAGCTCGACCGCTTTCTGCTGAAAATCCGGGTGGCGTATCCCTCGGAGGCCGAGGAGCTGCAGATCCTGGAGCGACATCACGGGACGACGGGTGCGGGATTGCTGGAGGACGCACAGATTACACCCCTGGCTCCGGGATTGCTGGAGGCAGCGCGCGCCGAGGTGCGTGGCATCCGCATTGAGCCGGAGCTGTACCGGTACATCCTGGAGCTGGCCCGGCGTACGCGCGAGTGGCCCACTCTGCTGTTGGGGGCGAGCCCGCGTGCAGCCCTGAGCCTGATGCTGGTGGCGCAGGCGGCGGCGGCCTTCGACGGGCGCGACTACCTGGTTCCGGATGACGTGAAGCGCGCGCTGCACCCGGTGCTGCGGCACCGCGTGATGCTGAAGCCGGAGGCGGAGCTGGAGGGATTCGATGCCGACCGGGCGCTGACGGACGTGCTGGCGGCGGTGCCGGTGCCGCGCCAGTAGCTCGGGAGTATGATGGTAGTATGAAACAGAAGACATCCATCACACTTTCCTCGGACTTGCTGAAGGAAATCGATCGCGTGGCCGGATCAAAGGCTTCTCGCTCGGCGTTCATCGAGGATGTTCTCCGGGAGTACTTCAAGGCCAAAGTGCGAGAAGCGATTCATGCGCGCGACCTCGAATTGATCAATGCTCACGTGGACTATCTGGCCCGCGAGGCGCGTGATGTCGATGAATATCAGTCCCCTATCCCGTGGGATGAGGGAGCACGATGAAACGGGGCGAGCTTTATCGTGTGTACAAGCCCAGAACAGACTCAAAGCAATTTCGGACCTTCGTGGTGGTGAGCCGGCAGACGCTGATCGATTCGCGATTTCCGAATCTTGTGTGCGCCGCAGTCATGAGTGAGGGACAGGGCTTAGCGACTCAGGTGCGGATCGGGATTGAAGAAGGGATGAAACACGACAGTTGGGTTCATTGCGATGATCTCCGCAACCTGCAGAGATCGCAGTTGACCAGCTATGTAGGGTCGATGGGCCCCGCCAAAATGCGGAAACTTGACTATGCGTTAACCGTGGCGCTTGATCTGCCCTACTGATCGCCGACAATGATCTCCCCTTCTCTCCATCCCGAGGCCGTGAAAGCCGTATGTGTTCCGCGGCGCCGGTGGGCCTTTGGCCTCACGCCGCGGACGATCTTCCTGCTGGGAGCAGGCCTTCTATTCGTGATTCCCGGTTTCTACGAGGCGCGGTTCAGCTACGCCATGCTGATCTGGGATGGGCTGGTGCTGACCGCGGCGTTTCTGGATGGGCTGCGGCTTCCGCGCCCCTCGCAGCTCACCGGCACTCGAAGCTGGCGGAGTGCTCCGGCGCTTGGAACCGCAACCGAGATTGAGCTGACGATCGAGAATGCGGGGAGGGTGATCGTGGAATGCCGGCTGACGGATGACCTGCCTCCGGCACTCACACGAGAGGTCGCCGATCACCGCCTTCGCGTGTTTCCGCGGGTGCCGGCCACGTTGCGCTATGCCGTGCGCGCCTCTGAACGCGGGGACTGGGAGACCGGCTGGCTGTATGTGCGCTATCGCTCGCCCCTGGGGCTGGCCGAGCGGTGGGCGCGCGCTCCGCTCTCGGAGACGGTGCGCGTGTATCCGGCGTTGCGGAGCACGGAGGAGCAACAGATTTTTCTGGCGCGCAGCCGGCAGATCGATCTGCAACTGCGGCAGGCGCGGCAGCGCGGACTGGGACGGGACTTCGAGAGCCTGCGCGACTACCGCGAGGGCGATGACCTGCGCGATGTGTGCTGGACCGCGACGGCACGGCGGGGCGCGCTGATCACGCGGCAATACCAGAGCGAGCGCAGCCAGCCGGTGTGGATCGTGCTGGACTGCGGCCGGCTGATGCGCTCCCGCTATGTGCCGCCAGGGGGCGCGGAGAGCGGACAGTCAAAGCTGGATCATGCGTGCGCGACGGCGGTTGCTTTGGCGCAGCTGGCGCTTTACTCCGGCGACCGCGTGGGCCTGCTGGCGTATGGGCAGAACGTGCAGCAGCGATTGCTGCCTGGCCGCGGCGCCGCGCACTTGCGCCAGCTCATTGAGCTGCTGGCTCAGGTGAGGGTGGAGACGAGCGAGGCCGATCATCTGCGCGCGACGGCGGTGCTCAACCGGCTGCAGCCGCGGCGGTCCCTGATCCTGTGGGTCACAGACCTGGCGGAGACGGCCATGCGGCCCGAGGTGATTGACGGTGCAGTGCAGTTGCTTCGGCGGCATGTGCTGCTGTTTGTGGCCATGGCTCAGCCGGAGGTAGAGGCGATCGCCAAGGTAAGGCCCCGGAACGTGGACGAGATGTTTCGCGCAGCGGCGGCGCAGGAGATGACCGGCCGGCGCGAACGGCTGCTAGCGCGGCTGCAGGAGCAGGGGGCCCTGACGCTGGACCTTCACCCGGAGGTGCTCACGCCCTCGGTGCTGAATCAGTACCTGACGGTAAAGGAACGAGGAATGGTGTAGTCCACCGGCGCCAAAAGATCCTCTCGAAGGGGTCTCTTCTGCGCGTCGCGGCAAGTCCGTCACTGCAAGAAGACCGTCCATCAATCATCCGCTACGCCGCGTGTTTCTTCCTGTAGGATTCGGGACGACCAAATTCGACATCTGAGGGAGAGCCTTGTGAATCCTTCTCTTCGATATTGCAGAATGGCGGCATGGGCGGGGACCGTTTTCCTGATTGCGACAGGCGCTGCTGCGCAGCCGTATGCGCACAGGAGGGCCGCTCAGCCTGCGGGGCCCGCGGCCAACCCCTCGTACATGGATCGCTCCGTCAGACCGGGCGACGACTTCTACGCGTACTGCTGCGGGGCCTGGGAGAAGAGCGCCTCGATTCCGTCGGATCGCGTGGAGGTCAATCCGGGCACGCCGCTGTTCGACGCGCACGACAAGAGGTTGGCGGACCTGATTGGGGAAGCAGCCAAGGTTGAGTCGGACGGCCCCGGCAATCGCAGGATCGCGGCTCTGTACAAGTCGTTCCTGGACGAGCCCGAAATCGAGGCGCGCGGAATCGTTCCGCTGAAGGCTCCCCTGCGAGAGATTGCCGCTATCCAAGATCGAAAGCAACTGGCGCGTGTGCTGGGTGAGACGTTGCGCGCCGATGAGGACGCACTCAACAATACCAACTTCCACAGTCCTAATCTGTTTGGCTTATGGGTGGCGCCGGACATGAATGACACGGTGCACTACGCCGCCTACCTGATGCAGGGAGGCCTGGCGCTTCCCGACCGGGAATATTACCTCTCCGACGCGGAGGAGATGAAGAAGATCCGGCAGCAGTACCGGACCCACATCGCGAAGCTGATGCAGATGGCTGGGTTCGGTGACGCGGAGACGCGGGCTGATCGCATCATGGGGTTGGAGCATGCGATCGCCGAGAAGCACTGGAGCCTCGCTGAAGACAACGACGTGAAGAAGGCCGACAATCCCTGGAAGGCCTCGGAGTTTCCTTCGAAGGCTCCGGGACTGGACTGGAGCGAGTACTTCCGCGCAGCCGGCCTCGGCAATCAATCGCAGTTCATCGTGTGGCAGCCCAGCGCGATCTCCGCCGAAGCGGCGCTGGTGGGGACCGCTCCTCTTGCTACCTGGAAAGACTGGCTGGCCTTTCACTTCATCGACTCTTACGCAGCGCTTCTGCCGAGGGCCTTTTCGAACGAGGACTTCGAATTTCACGGCAAGACCCTCTCCGGGGCCGCACAGCAACTGCCTCGCTGGAGACGCGGCGTCTTCTTCGTGAACGACTATCTGGGCGATGACCTGGGTCAAATCTACATAAAGCATTACTTCCCACCGGAGGCCAGGTCGCAGGTGCAGGAGATCGTCGCGAACCTCCTTGCGGTGTATCACAAGCGGATTGAGGCCCTCACCTGGATGACTCCGTCGACCAAGGCGGAGGCACTCAAGAAACTGGATGCGCTGCGTGTGGGCGTGGGCTATGGCGAGACCTGGCGCGACTATGCCCACTACGAGGTGAAGGCGGACGACGCCTTCGGCAATGCCTGGCGGGGCGACCTGTGGGAGTACCAGCATCAGCGCGCGCGACTTGGCAAGCGGGTCGACAAGAACGACTGGACGATGACTCCCCAAACGATCAATGCGGTGAATCTGCCCTTACACAACGCGTTGAACTTCCCGGCGGCGATCCTGCAGCCCCCGGCGTTCGATCCGCAGGCTCCCGCGGCGGCCAACTACGGGGTCATCGGCGCGGTGATTGGACACGAGATCAGCCATACCTTCGACAGTGAAGGCAGCGCCTTCGACTCCGAAGGCCGGCTGCGGAACTGGTGGACGCCCGAAGACTTTGCGCACTTCAAATCCGAGACGGCGAAGCTGGTGGCGCAGTACGATGCGTACAAGCCTTTTCCGGATCTGGCGCTGAATGGGAAACAGACGTTGGCCGAAAACCTGGCGGACGTTGCCGGGCTAGCGGCGGCCTTCGAAGCCTACCGGACCGCACGACCGAAGCGACCGGCGGCCGACACTGATGAATTTGCGAGCGACCAGGAGTTCTTCATCGCCTTCTCCCAATCCTGGGCCATGAAGCTGCGGCCGGCAGCCCTGCGGGAGGAGGTCCTGACCGATACGCACTCGCCGGGTCCCTATCGTGCGCTGGCGGTGCGCAACATCGAGGGATGGTACAGGGCCTTCGACGTCAAGCCAGGCGAGAAACAGTACCTCGCGCCGGAGGATCGGGTTCTGATCTGGTAGGCGTGCGCGGGGAACTCATGCCGCCGATCAGGCCGGGACCTCCGCGGGCCTGATGCGCTTCGCCAAAGCCCACTTCAACTCGTCAATTCCCTGCCCTGTGACGGCAGAGATGGCGTGGAACTCGAGCTTGCGGCGTTTGGCGTGGGCGGAGAGCTTTTTGAGCTTGTCGGGGTTGGCGGCGTCGATCTTGGTGGCCACCACGATCATCGGCTTCTCGGCCAGTCCGTTGCCGAAGCTGGAGAGTTCGTTGTTGATGACCTTGAAGTCCTCCACGGGATCGGGACGGCCGGAGGCATCGGAGACGTCGACCAAGTGGACGAGGACCCGCGTACGCTCAATGTGACGGAGGAACTGCATGCCCAGCCCCGAGCCGAGGTGTGCGCCTTCAATGAGGCCGGGGACGTCGGCCACCACGAATGACTCCTGGTGCGGCTCTTCGCCCACGGTGACCACGCCGAGGTTGGGCTCAAGCGTGGTGAAGGGGTAGTCGGCGATCTTGGGCTTGGCGGCGGAGATGCGGGAGATCAGCGTGGACTTGCCGGCATTGGGATAGCCGACCAGGCCGGCATCGGCCAGCAGCTTCAGTTCGAGGCGGAAGGCGCGCTCCTCGCCGGCGCGGCCCATCTCATGCTCGCGGGGAGCCTGGTGGGTAGGCGTGGCGAAGTGCTGATTGCCGCGGCCGCCGCGGCCGCCCTTGGCGATGATGATGCGCTCGTCGGGCTCGCGGAAGTCGTGCACCAGTTCGCCGGTCTCGGCGTCGTAGAGGGAGGTGCCCACCGGGACCTGCAGCACGATGTCGTGTCCGTCGGAGCCGGAGCAGTTGGAGCCCATGCCGTGTTCGCCGCGCTGCGCCTTGTGCTCGGGGTTATAGCGGAAGTGAATCAGGGTGTTATGGCGCTGGGACGACTCCATGATCACATCGCCGCCGCGGCCGCCGTCGCCGCCGGAGGGGCCCCCGCGGGGCACGAACTTCTCGCGGCGGAAGGCCATGCAGCCGTTGCCGCCGTCGCCGGCCTTGACGCGAATCTTTGCTTCATCAATGAACATGGTGAATGGATGCGGCGCGCGGGCAGACCGCGGATGCCGGGCGCTCGCTTGCGCGATTCGCGGCCGGAATGCCGTCTTCTCAGTTTATCAGGGTAGGAGGAGGCAAGGACAAACGCGCCGGCCGCCTTCGCTCCACCGGGATGTGAGCGCCATCACGGTTGACTGGTCAACGCTTCCCCGGTTTCCAATTCGGGACTAGAATCTCTGCAAATTCCCTTCGAGGTCATGCGCCGCCGCAGGCCGAGGTGTCTTCAAGGCATGCTCCGCGCACCGGGCGCACGCAGGCGGCGCGCAAAAGCGCGCTGGGGAGTGTGAGCCGTGAGCGAAGCCTGGGGAGGGAGCCGGCCAAAGCTGCGCGTGCCCGCGGCGCTCGCGCTCGTGGCGCTGAGCGCGATAGCCGCATGGGCACAGGCGCAGGGTGGCGGCATCGCAGGCACGCTGACGGACATCCGCTCAAGGCCGCTCGACGGTATCAGCATCACACTGAGGAACGTAGATTCCGGAGCCGAGGTGCACACCACCACCGGAAGGGGCGGGGCGTATCGCTTTCGCGATCTGGCGCCGGGCGAGTATGAGTTGCTGGCGATCAATGCCCAGAGACAACAGGGAACTGTCCGCGGCGTACAGGTGCTGGCCGGGCATGAATCGCGGGTGCAAACCGCAGTGGCATTGGCCTCTCCACCGCCGACGGGCACAGTTGTCGCCGCCATCCGGAGAGTGTCGGCCGCAGCCGATCGCGCCAATCCTTCGACTCGTGTGTCGGAACGAGCGGCATCATTGCCGCCGGCTGTTCCAAGGAATCCAGCCGGTGGCGCGCGAACTGAAGCGGAGGGACCTCCGCCCGGATCCGGCGGATCGTCTCCGATGGTGGCCCGGGCGGCCGCTCCCGATCTGTCCGCCTTTGCAAATGCGGGAGCTTTCTCAGTTGTATCGATCTCCGGCAGGATGCCAGGAGCGTTGCTTGCCGCGGTGGGTGCCGCGCGGTTGCGCGCGTCACTGGAGATGCTTCCTGAGATCGCGGTGGACGATGCCGACGCGATGAACGGAGCGGCGATCGCGCTGACCGCAGAGGAGGTGCAGCAGCTCCCTCTGCCAGGCCGAGATTGGGAGAGCCTCATTTCCGAGACAACGGCGCAGGAAAGGCCGGAAGCAAACGAGGAGGACAAGGAGGAACCGCCGCAACAGAAGCCATCCGTAGTTGTAGAAGGAACGAGCACGCGCATGGCCTTCGACGGCCGCATGCGCGGACAGGAGGGCAGATCCCTGCTCGCCGCGCCGGGCGCGATGGATTCGGCCGTGCAGGAGTTTCGCGTAGCAGCACTCGGCAGCGTGGCTGGGAGAGCGGCGACCGGAGAGCGGATTCAGCTGCAAACCAGGCGCGGCGGTGAGGGACTGCACGGGCAGGTTTCCTTCTACAGCCGCCAGAGTCCCTGGGGAGCGCGGAATCCCTTCACGCAATGGGTGAAGGAGACTACGCCGGCATCCGCGACGGCCATCCCGGTGTTTGCCTCGATGCCGTTCAGCCCGCCGGATACGGAGAACCGGCTGGGCGCGGGCCTGGGAGGCGGGGTGCACTGGAACCACTTCTTGTGGTTCGCGGCATTCGATGGCGAACAACGGGATCATCCGGGGATCGCGACGGTGAAGCATCCCGACCGCTTCTTCGCCCAGCCTTCGAACGATGAGTTGCAAGTGCTGAGCGCCCGTCTCGGACTGGGCAGCGCAAATCCGGTGGTGGAAGGGATTCGAGCTTACTCGGGTCCACTCGAATCTCTGGCAGAGTTGCTGGGACCGGCGCCTCGCACCTCACGGAACACGAGCGGGTTCGGCCGGGTGGATTGGCGGGCAGGAGAGCGGCACCGTTTCACGCTGCAAGCGGCACAGGCGTTGTGGAGCGCTCCCGGCGGAGGCCTGACGCGTGCCTCGGAGACCTTCGGAACGCACAGCTTCGGTTCGAACCGCGGCAGCAGCACGTGGACCGTGGCGCGTTGGGAGGCGCAGTTTACGCCCCATCTGCTGGCCATCACCCAGGGATCGATGCAGCGCGCGATTGTGAACCACCCGGCGGCAGCGCCATCGAATTTTGAGCGCGGGTTCCTGGCCAATGCGTGGGGGCAACTGCCGCAGATCACGGTGGACTCGCGATACGGATTCACGATGGGCAACCCGGCGCGGTTCGGAACAGGCAGTTCTCCCGATGAGCATGTCTACGAGGCCCAGGAGAACGTCGACTGGGGGCGGGGGACAGTGCTATTGCGGGCGGGCCTGGATCTGCGCCACAGCGCCGATGCCACAAGCATGATTCGCAATCACACCGGCACGTATGTTTACGGGAGCGTGGAGAACTTCATCTCTGATGCGCTGGCGTTCGGCAAGTATGGGATGGGGGATGCGCTGGATCCGATGCACCAGCACAATTGCGATCAGCGCGGAAGGCCGTGGCGGGACGCGACGGGGCAGTTGCATGGGCTGGGGTACCTTCCCTGTTACAGCCACTACACCCAGACGCTGGGCCCCACGGACTGGCACCTGAGCACCAATGACTGGGCAGGCTTTGCGGGGCTGCAGTGGCGGCCTGCGCGGCAGCTCGCGCTAACGGCGGCGGTACGCTGGGACCGCGAAGACCTGCCGCCGCCGATTGCGCTGGTGCACAATCCGGACCTGCCTCTGACGCAAAGGCTGCCAGCGCTGGGAAGTACATGGAGTCCCCGGCTGGGGCTGGCATGGGGCCGCGATGAGAGCGGCTGGCCGGTGCTGCGCGCGGGCTATGCCATGTTTAGCGGGCGCACCAACAACGGCATGCTGCTGACAGCCCTGACGCAAACCGGATCGCCGAAGGGCGACCTGAAGCTGGTGATGCGAGCTGGGGATAATCGCCCGGGCTACAGCGGAGGAGCTCCGCCATTTCCTTATGTTCTTGGAGGTACGCCGGCGCAGGCCGCGAAGCCGGGAGCCGTTGAGTTCGCTGCCAACTTCCACAACGCCGAGATTCACCAGGGCGCGCTGGCGATCGACAAGCGGCTGCCCGGGCGCGTGCTGGTGAGCTTGAGCGCTATGGTGAGCCTGGCGCGCCGCCTGCCGGTCACGATGGATACCAACTTCGATGCGACAGCAAATCCAAAGACCATCACCTATGCGGTCGTCGATGGCACGGGCAAAGGACCGATCCGAAAGCCACAGATCACCGTTCCGTTCTTCGCGTCGTGGCCCGACGCCGGCGCCAGCGGACGCCTGAACGCGAAGTATCAGCAGGTCACAGAGATCGCGAGCCGGGCGAATGCAACCTATGAAGCGGGTACGGTGCGGCTGTCGCGTTATGGAAGACGAGGCCTGAGCTTCCACGCCCGCTATACATACTCGCATGCAATGGACTGGAATCCTGAAGAGGGAACAACGCTGGCCAGGAGCACGGTCTTCGATCCCACGGATTTTGCGCTGGAGTACGGGCCCAGTGATCAGGACCAGCGCCATTCCGCTGCCGCCAGCGCCCTGTGGCAGGCACCGTGGAAGCGCTCCGGGCTTGCAGGCCGGCTGACGAACGGATGGTTGTTGTCAGGAACGGCGCAGTATCATAGCGGCCTGCCCTACACCATGCGAACTGCGGGCTCGATCCCAAGGCTGTTCGAGGCGAACGGGGCAATGATGCTGGGGCTCGGCCCCGGCATGAACGGGTATGGGGGCGACGACCGGGTCTATGGGGTGGGCAGGAACACGTATCGCCATCCGCAGACCTGGAAGGCCGATCTGAGGTTGGGGCGTCGCATCGCGCTAGGCAGAGGGCATGAATTGGAGTTGCTCGCGGAGAGCTTCAACCTCTTCAATCATCAGAATGTCACGGAAGTGGAGACCACGGGGTACACGATCCAGTCTGGGGGTATCTCGGGTTCGCTTCCCACGTTGAACTTTCTGAGTGGGCTGAAGCCGGGACAGACCGAGTTTGGCCTGCCGTTGAATATCAATGCGGTTGACTTTTACCGCGAGCGTCAGTTCGATCTGGGCTTGCGGATGAAGTTCTGATCGTGTCCATGCAGTTGAAAGAAGGCAGCACTAATCGCCTCGGATCGGCACTCCATACCGGTACCGTGCCCAGCGTCAGGGGTTTCGGCCGTCGCAGGCGAGGTCCGGCTGCACGCTGTTTCCGTCAAGGCGAAAGCAGGCTGCTCCGTGGATATCGGTGCTGAAGGTTCGTACGCCGGCCGTCTGCAGTTCCTGCAGTATCTCCGGGCGCGGGTGACCGTAGCGGTTGTGCAGCCCGCACGAGATGACCGCCCACTGCGGCGCAACCCGCGCCAGGAACTCCGGCGAGCTGGAGGTCAGGCTTCCGTGATGGCCAACTTTGAGCAGCGTGCTGGGCAGTCCGCGATCGGCGAGCATCGCTCGCTCGATGGGAGCCTCTGCATCGCCCGCCAGCAGGATCGACGTTGCGCCAAAGGAAGCACGCACAACAAGCGAATCGTTATTCTCCGGTTCCGCGCCGGGGTGATAGTCCGCGCGCGGCGCAAACACCTGGAACTGCGCGCCTCCGAGTGGAAACGAATCGCCGGCGCGCAGATTGCGGATGTTCACGTGGAGGTCGCGGGCCAGATCAAGAAGAGCGGCATACGATGCAACCGGCGGATTGTTGCCGACCCAGAGTTCCGTCGGGTGAAAATTTTGTAGAACCGCAGGCAATCCCCCCATGTGATCGGAGTGGGCGTGCGTGAGAGCGACTGCATCAAGATGGTGAATGCCGCGGGACCACAACGCGGCTGAGACCACTTCTTCGCCAATGTCGAATTGTTGAGCTGCTTGTCGCGGACCTCCGGCGAAACCTCCGCCGTCTACGAGGATGGTCCGGCCGCCCGGGGTGATGAGGAGGATGGAGTCGCCCTGCCCTACGTCGAGCGCTTCAACCACCAGTGCACCGCGAGGCGCTCTGAGAGGCGGAGGGGCAACCGCAGTTACTGCCGCGAGGAAAAGAGCACTCCATCCAGCCAGCCGCGCGCGTCGTGTGGCGCTTCGCATAAGCAGGATTGCCAGGCCCAGGAGAAGCCAGAAGCCGGCAATCTGCCAGGAGCACGGTTCCGGAAGCCTGATATCGCCCCAGCGCATAGCGCCGAACAGGCGCACCATGCCTGCGCCGAAGTGCAGGAGTACGGCAACCAGCATCGCTGGGAGGGCCGCGAGTTTCGGCACGATGACGAGAAGAACGCAGGTGCACACCGCGACGGGCATCAACACCAACAGCAGGGGAAGAATCAGCAGGTTCACGGGAAGCGCCAGAAGCGTGACGCGATGGAACCAGACGGCCATGGGGAGCATCATCGCCAGTTCGATGGTGACGGAGACGACCAGCGCTTCAAACACGCGCAGAAGAAAGCGGATCGAAGCGGGAAAAGCCTTCCACCCGATGGTTCGGCTTGTGAGCGCGCCCACACGAATGGCGATCATCCGGAGAACCACGCGAAACTGCGCCAGGGGGGGATCCAGTTTGGCGTCAAAGGTCACGCGGCGCAGATGCTGGGTAGCGTTCAGATAGGGGTGCACAGTCGCGCTGAGAAATGGGACCGCGATTCCGCCGATGGCGAGCACGGCCAGCAGCGTCATTTGCAGGCTGGAGTCGAACAGCGCTCGCGGGCTCGCGACCATGAGGCAGAGCGCGGCAAAGCCGATGGTGTTGAGCGCATTGCGATCACGGAAGAGGAGCCGGCTTACCAGGTAAAGTGAGGCCATCCAGAGCGAGCGCTGCACGGGGGCGGCGAATCCGGTAAGGAGCGCATAGGCAAAGGACACCACGATGGTGACGATTGTGGCGGGAATGCGCGGAACTCGCAGCCGGCGCGCCCGCCAGAACACGCATCCGGCGAGGATCGCGAGGTGGAGTCCGGAGACCACGAGCATGTGAAACGAGCCCGTGCGCTCGAAACCAACGCGAAGGGAGTGATTGAGAAAGGTGCGATCCCCGGTGATCATGGCGCTGAGCATGATCGCGTCGTCAACGCTCATCCGCAGAGGTCCAGGATAGGCGTGCATCATCGCCGGCAGTTCAAGGATGCGCGCGGAGAGCAGATGCTGCGTTTCGCGGATGCGGCAGGACAGGGAGACGGACTCGGGCACCCCAACTGTCTCCACGCGTTCGATATTCACGGATCCCGTCGAAGTGATGCCTTGATCGAGCAGGTAAGCCGCACGGTTCCAGACGCCTTCTTCGTGATACGTCTCCGGAGGCAGGAGTCGGGCCGCAACGCGAATACGGGCTCCGCAGGGGATGCGCTGCGGCGCCGACTGCGGCCAGCGGAGATTGAGCCGCACACTCCCGGAGGCGGGAACTTGCCGGTCGCTGTGATCGTCGACGATCTCGATGGAGGAGAGACGCACGTCGACGGTCTCAAACGGAACCGCAGGAACCGCTTGATCGAGACTCTGACTGGCGTCATTGCGGATCGCACCCGCATTGGTGACCGTACCTTCCACGGTGCGCAGCAGCCCGTCAGACAGCGTCAGGAGGGCGGCATCGGGCGCGGGTTGCAGCTCCATCTCCGCGCACCACGCGCCGAGCAGGATCCAGAGGACAGCCATGCTGCAGCGGGCGACTCGAGGGGCATGCCATGCCGCGAGGGCGCACAAGGCAACCAGACAAATCACCGCAATCAGGAGACGCGGTGCAGGCGCGTACAAGAACTTTGTTGCCACCACGCCAAGTGCGAAGAGACACGCAGCCAGAAACAGCGGCACAGTTTCAACGCCCGCAAAACGAAGCGCGGCAGACGCGTTCCCGGAGAGTGCAGAGTCCGGATCCATGTTGATTGCGATTGAAATGGAAGTGTATCAAGACTTGCGCAGGCGAACCACTGTTTCGAGATGAAAGGTCTGGGGGAAGAGATCGGCAAGCGTGATCTTGTCGATGGTGTAGCCTGCCGCGAGTAATACCTTCAGATCGCGGGCCAGCGTGGCCGGGTCGCACGAGACATAGACAAGCTGCGGCGTGCCAATGCCGGCGAGGAGAGTGCTGATCTCGCCCTCGAGCCCGTTACGCGGGGGGTCCACAACGATCAGATCAGGAGCGGGACCGCCACGATTCTGCCGCAAGAACTCGAGGGTCGACGCAGCCGCAGCAACCCCGCAGGTTCCGGAGAGATTCGCCGCAAGGGCTGGCGTTGAGGCCGGCGCGGACTCAACCGCAACGACCCGGGCGAAGCGCGATGTGAGCTGGCGCGCGAAGAGGCCGACGCCCGCGTAGAGGTCCCACGCCACGTTGCCTTCCGTATCGCCGATCACGTGAGCGACGAAGGAATCAATGAGCCAGCGATTCACCTGAAAGAAAGCGCCATGGTCGACGCGATAGTCGAACCCCGCCGCCGGGTAGGCGAGCGACGGTGCGCCCCACTCGGCCAAGGTCATGGGCGGATGACCAGGCCGGCCACCGGTGGCGAGTTCGACTCCCTGGAGCGCGGGAACCACCTCCTGCAGAGGTGCCGCGAGGCTTTCGATGCGCAGCAGGGTGGGGCCAGGCACGAAAAAGGTGGCCAGCAACGCGGACTCGTCGGGATTGCAAAAAAGTAAAAGTTCATGGGGGCGGAGGTTGGGCGGGACGCGCGCGAGGATCTCGCCCGCAGCCTGCGCCGCGGAAACGAGCACTGGCTCGGAGATAGGGCACGCTCGAATACGCACCAGCTCATGAGAACGGCGGGCGCGATACCCAGGGTTGCCCTCGGCATCGAACGCGACCCGAATGCGATTGCGGTAAGCCCACGGCGACGCCGACAGGACCCCGATCTCTTCAACGACAGGAACGCCGGCACGCTCCAGCGTCTCGCCAAGGATCGCTTGCTTGAACGCGAGTTGATGCGCATAGCTGGTGTGCTGATAGTTGCATCCGCCGCAGGGGCCAAAGTGCGGGCAGAGCGCGGCAATTCGATCCGGAGATGCGGTAACGATCGCGTCAAGTTCTGCCGTAGCGTAACCAGACTTATTCTGAGTAAGGCGCGCTCGCACGCTCTCGCCCGGGAGCGCCAGGGGAACGAAGATTGCCTTCCCCTCGTGGCGCGCCAGGAAGTTGCCGCCGTAGACGGGCTTCTCGATCGCAACCAGCAGCGATGGCGCCGAAATGGAAGAGCTTGGCCGCTGCTGGGCCGCGGGTCGCCTATTCTTCTTCATTGCTGGCTCATGTAGAAGAGGCTCAGGCGCGGAAGATTGTAGTGGGCCAGAAGCTGTTTCTGCACAAACTGGCGCTCCACTTGGCGCAGTTGTACGGCGCCCATGCGGCTTCGATACGGCGCCAGTTCGCGCGCGGCGTGTTCCTTCAGAGCCACCAGCAGATCCTCCGGCGCGGCGGTGGTTAATGCAGCAAACAGCTTCTCTTCCAGAACAGTCAGGTTGCGTTCAAGCGCTTCGGTATCGAGATGCGCGGTTGAATCTCCGCCTCGCACCTCAGTGGCCAGCGCCCGCAGCCGGTCCGCGGTGGGACCACACATCTCCGCGGCAATCGCGGCGGCCTGCAGAGCTGATGCCGCAGCTTCCAGATGGGCGGCCACTCGTTCGCGCTCGAAGCCCGTGTCTTCGCCGGTGTAGTTGGCGGTTATCGAGGCGCCGGCAGAGGCTTCGCGCAGCTCCTCCGAAGCCTCCATCACCGCTTGCGCACACCAGGCGAGCCCGTTGATCTTGCGTTTGTGTCCGCGGTGCGTGCGCGATTCATATTTGTCGAATGCCGCATCAATGCCGCGCAGGGCGGCTTCCAGAGGCACGCCCGCCTCCTGCCAGGTTTCAATCAGCGCCCAGTCGAGCGTGGAAAGCAACAGCAACGATCCGCGCCGTTTCTGAAAGCGCTCTTCGATCTCCGTGAAGTAGTTGAAGTAGTTCTGCACGCCTGCGCCTCAGTGCGCGCGGGCGCGCGGCTTGGCGGTACGGTTGCGGTCGAACAGGATGCGCAGGCCGTCGAGGGTGAGCATGTCGTCAATCTGCGCGATGTAGCGCGAGTCCTCACTGATCTGCCGTGCCAGCCCCCCGGTCGCAATGACCCGCGGTTGAGCGCCGAGCTCCGCGATGATGCGCTCCAAAATGCCGTCGACCAACCCGATATACCCGTAGTACAAGCCGCTTTGCAGATGCGTC
The DNA here is from genome assembly GCA_008682415.1 of Acidobacteria bacterium AB60. Taxonomy (GTDB): domain Bacteria; phylum Acidobacteriota; class Terriglobia; order Terriglobales; family Acidobacteriaceae; genus Telmatobacter. Next base: position 233,542 of record VANK01000008.1, read on the forward strand.
ACCGTGTTGGTGCCGATCACCTTCGCCGGACGTTTGATATCGACGCGGCCCAGCCGTGCGGCCCGCGAAAACAAGGCATCGGCGCTGATTCCCAACCCGGGCGAGATGGCGCCTCCCAGGTATTCGCCCTTGGCCGATATCACGTCGAATGTAGTTGCAGTGCCGAAGTCGACCACGATGCAGGGCCCGCCGTAACGTTCATAGGCGGCGATCGCGTTCACCAGACGATCCGCGCCCAGCTCAGTAGGATTATCAATCAGCATCGGCATCCCCGTTTTGATGCCCGGTTCCACGAACAGGGGCTGCACGCGGAAGTACTTCTCGCAGACGCGGCGCAGCGTGCTCTCCACCGGCGGAACCACCGAGGAGATGATGATGTGGTGAACCTCGTCGACGGAGATACCGCTCATCTGGAACAGATTCACGAACAGTACGCCGTACTCGTCGGAGGTCTGGGAGCGATGCGTGGTCACGCGCCAGTGGGCAACCAGTTCGCGCTGTTCGTCGGAGTGCGCGGCTTCAGCTGCAGAGGCGCCCGTCGCCTCCGCCGCAATCCGGTACAGACCAAGAACGGTGTTGGTGTTTCCCACGTCGAGAGCAAGCAGCATGGCTTCGATTGTAGTCAATAGCGCGGCACCGTGCCGGCCGCTGCGCGAATGCCGCCGGTCTGCACGTGGACCAGCCCCTCCGCGGTGCGAACCTTCAGGAACCCGCGTGGATCAAGACCTTCTGTGACACCGGCGCATCCCTGCGGCCCATGCACCTCCACCTCCCGTCCACGGATCCAGGTCGAGGCTCGCTCCAGTCGCGCCGCAATGGCAGAACCGGCGCCCGGCTGCAGCAGGGCCCGCCCTTCGCGCTCCAGGGACTCCAGCAACGCGATCAGAAGCTGCTGACGATCGATCACTCGTCCCGACTCAAGATCGAGCGAGCTGCCGGGCGTTGCCAGATTCGGATCGAAGCTGCGCTGATGCACGTTGATCCCGATCCCCATTACTGCAAATGAGAGTGTCCCGGAATCGGTCTGGGCTTCGGCCAGGATGCCTCCCGTCTTGCGCGGGCCCAGCAACAGGTCATTGGGCCAGCGCAGGTCCACAGCGAGCCCGCTGGCCGCGCGAACGGCCTCCGCCGCCGCCAGGCCTCCTGCGAGTGGCAGCCAGGGCAGCTGCGCCGCAGGCAGGGGAAGGCGCAGGATCACGCTGACATACAGGCCCTGTCCGGCCGCCGAGTGCCACGCATGATCGCCGCGGCCGCGGCCCGCGGTCTGCTCATCGGCAAAGATCACGCTCCCATGCGGGGCGCCCTCGCGGGCTGCGGCCATGGCGTCGCTGTTGGTCGATCCAGTGACCGGTAGAAACGTGAGTTTGCTCGCGTAGACCGTATCCGCCAGCGCCCGCTCCAGAGAGGGAAGGTCAAACATGGATCCACACTACTCGGCAGTAATGGTCATGGAGATATCGGCCGCGCGCGCCGAGTGCGTCAGCGCGCCGACGCTGATGAAATCCACACCGGTCTCCGCATACGCGCGAATATTCTCGAGCACAATACCGCCCGACGCTTCCGTAGGAATCCAGCGCGATTCGGTCTTGATGCGGTCGACCGCGTTCTTCACCTCCAGCGGCGTCATGTTATCGAGCAGGATGGCCTCGGCGCCGCACTCCAGCGCCTCTTCCAGCTCGCGGATGTTCCGCACTTCCACCTGCACGCGCTGTCCGCTCTGGCGGCGCGTCAGAGCGTTGGTCACCGCCGTGCGCAGGCCGCCACCCAGGGAGATGTGATTGTTCTTGATAAGAATGCCGGTGGAGAGGTCGAGGCGGTGATTGGTCCCACCCCCGCAGAGCACCGCATATTTGTCGATCGCGCGCAGGCCGGGAACGGTCTTGCGGGTATCAAGCACGCGCGCATGAGTGCCGTGAATGGCATCCACGTAGCGACGCGTGTTGGTGGCAATGCCGCTGAGATGCTGCAGCAGATTCAGAATCACCCGCTCGCAGCTCAGCAGCACGCGGGCATTATGGCGAATGACGGCCAGCACCTGCCCTTTGCGCGCGCGCACGCCATCAAAGATCTCGGGATGGCTGACCACCTCGAAGCGCGTCTGCGCCTGAGGACGCCGGTCGAGACGCGCGAATATTTCCAGAAAACGGGGGATGGCTCCGAGCCCTGCCACAATCAGCTCTTCGCGCGCAATCACGCTGGCCGAGGCGCGCAGGTCCGGGTCGATGGTGACGGCGGTGGTCGCGTCCTTCGCGGCCTGGTCTTCCACCAGGGCCTGCTCGAGCAGGAGATCGATTCGGCTGTTCTTCCAGTCCATGTGCTTTCTTACCGCAATTTCCTCATCCGGCTTTTGGATGCGCTGACCACTGTGGGCGTCTCAACGTCCTGGAGTCTTTGGGCACGAAGGCGCTACGCTCCCGCGCCTTCCCCGGGCAGGTTGCCCAGTGCTTCGCGAGCCTTGTTGAGCAACAGGCGCGTCTCCGCCTCCTGCTTCTTCAAACCTTCAACGACATTCGGCGGTGCTTTGGCGAGAAAGCCCTCGTTGCCCAATTGCCGCTCGGCCGCGGCCACGCCCTTCTCGTATTTCGCAATCTCTTTCGTCAATCGCTCACGTTCCGCGGCAACGTCGATCTTGCGCTCGTACACCACCGCAACGTCGAAGCTGGTGGCATGATGCTTCGAAAGTCCCGAAGAGATTGAATCGACGAACCGGATCTCCGTGACCCGGGCAAGGCGCTCCACGATATCGCGGTTCTCCTGAACCAGCTGGCTCAGTTTGGATTCGGCGCGCAATTCGATCGGCACTGCCGTTCTTTCTTCGACACCGATCTCCTTGCGCAGCGCGCGGATCTCCACGATGAGTTCCTGGAGCTGTTCCATCTCCGCAATCGGGCCGGCGCTCTCGTTAGTGACGCGCGCACGAGGGAAGGACGCTAACGCAATGGACCTGGCGGGCGGCTTTCCATCGTACAAGGCGTGCCACAGCTCTTCGGTCAGGAAGGGCATGAACGGCGAGAGCAGGCGCAGAGCCGCATCGAAGACTGAAACCAGCGCATTGATCGAAACCAGTGTGTTGAGCGATCCGGGATCGGCTTCCAGCGTATCCGCGGAGAAGTCGAGCCGCAGCTTCACGATCTCCAGATACCAGTCGCAAAAGCTGCCCCAGAAGAACTGGTAAATCGTGCTGGCCGCCTCGTCAAATCGGTAGTTCTCCAGGGAATTGTTCACCCGCAGGATGGTGGCATTCAGCTCGGCGACAATCCAACGCGCTTCGAGCGGGGCGCTGCCGCTAATCACAGCGGGCGAGCCAAGGGCCGCGGGGTCCACGGAAACTCCCGCTTCGCGGGCCTTATCCACGTTCATGAAGATGAACCGGGCCGCGTTCCAAATCTTATTCGCGAATGCGCGATACCCCTCCGTCCGCGCCACATTGAACGCGATGTCCGTGCCCGGCGAGGCCATCGACGCCAGCGTGAACCGCACCGCATCCGTGCCGTACTGCTTCACAATCTCGATAGGATCGATCACGTTGCCCTTGGTCTTCGACATCTTCTCGCGATTGGCGTCGCGCACCAAAGCGTGGATGTAGACCTCTTTGAAGGGGACAGACTCCGCAAGAGGCCTTGGGCTCCCATCCGGCATCGGCACATCGGTCGAGAACCAGCAGCCCAGCATGATCATGCGAGCCACCCAGAAGAACAGAATGTCGAAGCCTGTCACCAGCAGCGACGTGGGGTAGAACGTGTCGAAGTCCGCGCGGTTCTCTGCGGTGATGTTCGGCCATCCAAACACGCTTACCGGCAGCAGTCCCGACGAGAACCACGTGTCCAGCACGTCGGTCTCCTGCGTGATCTGGTCCGAGCCGCAGTGCGTGCAGTTCGTCGGATCTTCCCGCGCCACGGTGATCTTGTGGCACACCGCGCAGTGCCAGGCCGGAATGCGATGCCCCCACCAAAGCTGCCGCGAGATGCACCAGTCGTGGATGTTCTCCATCCAGTTCAGGTACGTCTTCTCGTACAACTCCGGCACAAAGCGGATGGCCTTGTTGCCGCTGGCATCGGGCTTCACCGCCGCAATCGCCTTATCGGCCAGCGGTTGAATCTTCACGAACCACTGCGTCGAGAGCCGTGGTTCCACCACCGTCTTGCAGCGGTCGCAGTGGCCCACGTTGTGCACATGGTCCTTCACGCCCGCCAGAAGCCCCTGCGCTTCGAGATCTTCCACGATCTTCTTGCGCGCGGCGTAACGCTCCAGCCCCTTGTACGGGCCGCCGTTCTCGTTGATGTGCGCGGTATCGTCCATCACGTTGATGGAGGGCAGATGATGCCGCTCGCCCAGCGCAAAGTCATTGGGATCGTGCGCCGGCGTCACCTTCACCGCGCCGGTGCCGAACTCGCGGCTCACCCACTCGTCCAGAATGATGGGGATCTCGCGATCCATCAGCGGCAGCCGCAGCTTCTTGCCATGCAGATGCTTGTAGCGCTCGTCCTCGGGATGAATCGCCACCGCCACATCGCCCAGCATGGTTTCGGGCCGGGTTGTCGCAATCGTCAGATACTCACCCGTCTCGCGACCATTCTCATGAACCGGATATCTGATCTCCCAGAGATGCCCCTTGTGCTCGTCGTACACCACCTCGAGATCGCTGATCGCCGTCTGGCAGCGCGGGCACCAGTTCACAATGTAGGCGCCGCGATAGATCAGCCCCTGCTCGTGCAGCTTGACGAAGGCCTCCCGCACCGCCACCGAGAGCCTTTCGTCCATGGTGAAGTACTCGCGGCTCCAGTCCACCGACGCCCCGAGACGCTTCATCTGCTCCAGGATGGCGCCGCCATAGTGCCGCTTCCACTCCCACACCCGCTCCACAAAAGGCTCGCGGCCCAGCTTCTGCCGCGACGTGCCTTCCGCGGTCAGCTGCCGCTCCACCATCATCTGCGTGGCAATGCCGGCGTGATCCGTCCCCGGCAGCCACAGCGCGCGATCGCCGCGCATCCGGTGCCAGCGCGTGAGAATGTCCATCTCCGTCTGGTTGAGCATGTGGCCCATGTGCAGACGGCCGGTAACGTTCGGCGGGGGCAGAAGGATGGAGAATTGCCGCCGCTGGTCAGACTCCGAGGCGCTGGTCACCACCGGCTGCGCAAACAGCTCTTCGCGGACCCAGTACTCGGCCCAGTGGTCTTCAATGGCAGTGGGATCGTAGGCTTTGGGCAGGTCGTGGGGCATGGGCTCGATCGCGTGCCCCCGGAGAATTACGGCCTGATTTCGTGCAAGGGGACAACCCCTCACTTTACCAGATCGGCACGACCAGATCGGCGCGACAGAGACTCCCCTCCGCCGCGCCTCGCATCACCTCGGTGCGAGCACCAGGCCCGCAGTCAGGCGCTACTGGGAACAGGCCTTTCCGTGGTCCGGCCGAGCCCCCATCTGTTTGGCATCCTGCTCGCTCACGTACTTGCCGTCCTTGGTCTTGCCGTACAGGCCGCTGCCGTAACAGTGGTAGACCTTGCTGTCGGTATTCACCCACACTTTGTCCGGTCCGCCTCCCGGCACTGCCTGCCGGTTCGCCCTCGCGGCCGTGCTCCTTCCGCCGCTCGCTGCCGGATTCCCTCCCTCCGCAGCCGGCCCCGGAACCGTCTTGTTGTCGTCATTCGGAGTCGCCACCGCGGCATTGCCCGATTTGTGGTTGATGGCATGTGCGCGGCCACCCGAGACCGCCGTATTGTCATTCGATCCGGGATTCACCACGGCATTCGAGTTTGCGGTCTGCCGGGCATTCTTCGATTGCGTGCCGGTCCCGCCCTTGATATCGGGATCGCTCGCCCCGCCCACCGTCTGATACCACGACTTCACGCCCTGGTGCCCGCTGCAGGCCTGCTTCTTGTTGGGATTCGTGGTGTAGGTTCCGTCCTTGCACTGCCCCGTGGCGTCCGCCGGCTTGGCTCCCGAGGTCTGGGCAAGGGATGGCACCGATGCCGCCATCAGCACCGCCAGCCCGAATTTCAGCATGTACTTGGTCATAAAGGGTCTCCTGACGGGGAGGTAGGATGCGGCTTCACCCGGCTTATGGTTTTCCGGAAGTGCAAATTTGCGCCCCGGCCACCTTTCCACCCCAGCAGAAAGGCCGCACCCGATCGCGGATGCGGCCCTCGTACTTGCGTTCAGCAGTTCCCTAGAAGGGGTTGATCTTGCCCAGGCCTTTCTTCTTTTTCTTGCGGCTGGACGACTCGTCGCCCAGGTCGGCCTTGGGCGCCTTCTTCTTCTTGCCGTCATTGGCGTTGGCCGTGGCCGGCGCGGCGGGTGCCTGGCCTGGCTTGATGTCGTTCACCTGGTCGGGAGCGGGAGCCGGAGCCTCAGCCGCGGGAATCGCCGTGTTGGAAGGTCCCACCGGCTTGACCACCGCGTTCGGATCGCCCCCGGAAGCGTTCGCACCCGTTCCGTTAGGAGCGCTCACAATCGATACCCCCACGCCCGTTCCGGCATCCGGCGCGCTCATCACTGGCGCGGTCGAAGGAGCATCGCTGCGCGGCGGCTCGTTGGCGCCGGTCGGCTTGGGCGCCGCGGCTGCCTCCGCAGGCTTGCCCTCGTTCACGGCCGAGTTGTACATCGCCAGGTTCTCCTTGGTGACCGAGGGAGCCAGCGTGCGGCCCGGATCTTCCAGGCTGGGATCCCCCACGTGCACCGCCTCCACCACCGTCGGTCCATGGCGAATCAGGTCCAGCGTGCGGTCGGTGAAGCGAATCGGCTGGCGGCTCTGCTCCTCCGCCTCGCTCTCCGCCACCGCTTCCTTGGTGGGCTCCGGAACCGGACGGTTCATCGCCACCAGGCGGTCACGCGCATCCTCCACCCGCGGAGCCATCGGGTAGCGCGTAATCACCTTCGCGTACGCCGCCGCTGCCTTGTCCTGGTACATCGACCGCAACCGCTCCCGCACCGCGCCTGGCAGATTGGGCGCGATCTGCACGGCATGCGCCTCACCCGCGTAGGCGTCACCAATATTCAGCAGCGCCAGGTCGCTCTTGGAATACAGCGGATACGTATCCACCACCGTCTGCAGCCGGGCAATCGACGCCGAATAGTTCTCGCGGCTCTCGTAGTACAACCCAATCTGCGTCTCCCGCTCCGCCAGCACCTCCTGCACGTCGCGCAGCTTCTGCTTGGCGCGCGGAATCAGGGTCGAGTCCGGGAACATATTCAGCATCTTCCGATACTGCTTCTCCGCATTCAGCGCGTTGGTAAAGTCGCGGTCCGGCTTCTCCATCTGCTGGTAGTAGATGTCGCCCACCTTCATCTGCGCCTCGGCCGCCTCCGGGGCATTGGGGAAGAAGGTGATGAAGTCCTCGTACTCGGCCTCCGCCTGGGTCAGCGCCGCCGTGCCGCCTTCTTTGAACCAGCTGTCGCCCACCGCCAGCTTGGCGCGCATCCGGTACTCGGAGTCCGGATAGGTGTTCAGCATGGTCTGCAGGTCCAGCCGCGCCACGTCGAACCGCCCCTTCTTCAGCGCCAGCATGGCCTTGTCAAACAGCTCCTTGTCCGGCTGCTTGGAGTTCACATTGGCCAGCGGATTGGCGCTCAGGTCCTGGTTCTTCTTCTTCTTGGGCTTCTTTTCCCGGGCAAACGCGGAGGCGCTCGTCATCAGCAGAACCGCAAGCGCGGCCGCAGTGATCTTGTTGGACAACCGATTCATTCCCTACCTCGTGGGAGCTTGCCGCTCGGACGGCATCGCCCCATCTGTTTACGCTCGCGATCCTTCGCGTGCCCCGGTACCCGCTGCCGGAACCGGGCCTTCGCCGGCTGCTTCGCGTGCGGCCGCCAGAAGCATGCGTGCGTTCTCTTCCGCGTTGCCCGCGGCAAACACAGCGCTTCCGGCTACCAGCAGGTCTGCACCAGCTTGGACGACCCGGGCAACCGTATCGTGAGCCACCCCGCCGTCCACCTCAATTCTAAATGCGAGCCCCAGTTCCTGCCGCATCCGGGCCAGCGCCCGGATCTTGTCCAGCGAGAACTGAATGAACTTCTGCCCGCCAAACCCCGGGTTCACGCTCATGATCAGCACGTGATGCACCATGGGCAGGATGTCCCGGATCAGGTCCACCCGCGTCGCCGGATTCAGCACCACCGCCGGCTGCATCCCGTGGTGCGCAATCAGTTCCAGCGACCGGTGCAGATGCCGGCATGCCTCGTAGTGCACGCTCACCCAATCCGCCCCCGCGTCCGCGAACGCCGGGATGAAATTGTCCGGGTTCTCGATCATCAGGTGGCAGTCGAGCGGCAGCTTGGTGGTCTTGCGCAGGCTGGCCACCACCGGCGGCCCAATGGTGATATTGGGGACGAAATGTCCGTCCATCACGTCGCAGTGGATGACGGTTCCGCCGCCCTGCTCGGCTGCGGCAATCTCCTCGGCAAGGCGCGCAAAATCCGCCGAAAGAATGGATGGAACCAGCTCGACCATGGGGATGTCCGCCGCCTCTCCTCGCTTCGCCAGTCTATCAGCGGATTACCCAATCCAACTGAATCACATCAACGGTGCGAAAACGGATGCTAAAATCGCTGCGGGCGACGCGGCTTGAATCTTTGCGGCAGATGATGTACAGTTACAAATCAATACCCCCTCAATCTTCGGAGAGAGGGCGCGAGCCGCCGAAAGGCGGCTTTGCTTTTTGGGGGAACGACCATCAAGACCAATGTCTATGTAGATGGTTTCAACCTCTACTATGGGGCGGCAAAGAACACGCCTTTCAAATGGGTGAATCTCGCTGCCTTGTGCACCAACATCATCCCTGGTCTCAATATTCACCGGCTTCGTTACTTTACCGCCTTCGTCAAACCCCTTCCTTCGGATCCGCGGAAGCGTGTGCGTCAAGAGATCTACATTCGCGCTCTGAAGACGCTGCCGAACGTGACGGTTCACCTTGGACACTTCCTTCAAAGCACCGTATCAATGCCACTGGCCAGTCCGCTATCCACAGGACCGCGCTTCGCCGACGTAGTGAAAATGGAAGAAAAAGGCTCCGACGTGAATATCGCCACTTATATGCTTGTGGACGCTTTTCGAAACGACTGCGAGCAACTCGTAGTGATCACAAACGACTCCGATTTGGCTGAGCCCGTTCGGATCATTAATAAAGAGCTAAAAATCCCTGTCGGAATCTTCAATCCTCAGACTTCCGATACTGCTATTCGGCGCGCACGTCTAAGCGGACGCCCACTCCAGAAAGCTCGACCAAGCGTGGAATTGAAAAAGTGCGCTCGATTCTATCGTGAGATCACATCAGAGGGTCCCGCTTGCCACATGGCGCTCAGCCAATTCCCTGTGCAAATGATCGACGCGAACGGGCACAAAATTCAAAAGCCAGCCACTTGGTAAAGCCAGCCTCTTGGTATTGACCGTTCCCAAACGGAAAGCGTCAGTCGAACATGTGCAATGACCCGCGCTGCTGCCGCTTTCCCCCCGGTCTTTCCATCGCCTTCAGCAGGATCCGGCTCCGCGCCCGCATCGCCGGCGTTCCCGACCGCCCCGCCACCCGCAGCAAGTCCATCACCTCCGGCAGCGACTCCGGATCCTGCCGCGTCAGGTCCGCCATCGCGTGCAGCGCCGACGTCTTGATGATCGAACTTGGATCGTCCAGCCACCCATTCAGCACCGACGCGATCCGCCGGCAGTCCGCAACAGTCAGCTCGAACCGCGGAAGCATCAATGCCAGGTTCCAGCGCAGCTTGGGAAAGGTGGCATCCGACAGCAGCCCGATGATCTCTTCCTTGTACCCCTCAACCGCCCGCCGCACCGCCGGAGAGGGTTGCCTCATGGTGCGCTCCACCACATCAGCCGCGCGGCCGGCCACGCCCGCATCCTCGTCCCACATCAGCTCAATCAGCCCGGGCACGCGCCGCGGCGCATCCGCGATCCACTCCACCACCTCGCCTACCCGGCCGGGATGCAATGCATTCCGCCCCATCGCCAGTGCGGCGCGCAGATCCCCCCTTGTCGGCATGCTCTTCTCCGCGGCCATTGTGCTACGGCGCGGCCGCGGCAGTCAGTGACTTCCCCGCGATTCGCCCGATCCCCCGCAGAATCGCCTTCACCGGCCACCCGCCTTCGTCATCCGGGAAGAAGACCTCTCCCACCCGCTTCGCCTCCGGCCGGTAATACCATCGCTTCAACAGCGCCAAATGCCCGGTACGGGTCGCCGCGTTCGCAGTCCCTGGCTCCTTCGCCAGCTCCGTCAGAACCGCCTCGAGCCGCGCCTCCAGCATCCCTCTCTGAACCTTTGCGGCGGCTTTGGCCCCCGCCCTCGCCGTCCCCGACGCCGCGGCCTCGTCGGCCTCCACCCCTGTTCCCTGTTCCCTGTTCCCTATTCCCTGCTTTTCAGTTCCCTGCCTTTCAGCAACCGCCTCCAACCCCATGGGCTGCGCAAACAGAGAACTGGACCCCGACTGCTCGTTCTGGATCCGCATCCCCAGCGTGGAGAAAGTCGCCGGCCCGCGCAGCCTTCCCCCGTCATACAGAAACACCGCCACCTCCGGCGATGGCCCGGCCTGCTCGCCTCCAGCATCTGCGGCCGGTTGCAGGACCACTCCGCGCAACTGGCTCATGGGCCGCACGATCTCCGGCGCCAGCGCCCGCACCGCCTCCGCCCGCTGCACCTGCGCATGGATCGCCGCCGCCGACTCAAACTCCAGGTTCGCCGAGGCCTCGTCCCTTTGCGTCTTGAGCTGCACCAGCCGGCTCTCCCCGCGCGTCGCCAGAAATCGCTCCACCGCCGCCGACTCCTCCGCGTACCGCTCGTCCGTGCAGCCCTGATAGCACGGCGCCAGGCACATCTTCATCTCCGAGTACACGCACCCCGGATGGCTCGGGTTGGGATCAAGATCGTCCGTACAGCGCCGCAGCAGAAACAGCTTCAACGCCTCATCCGCAAAGCGCTCCGCCGCCACTCGCGAGGCAAACGGCCCATACGCCCAGTCCGCCTCCCGCTGACTCGGCCGGTTGGTCACCGTGATCCGTGGATATCGATTGCTCCCCAGGAATCGCACAAACGATGGCGCGCCCAGGTGCATGCGCTCCAGCGCCTTCGCCCCGTAAATGTCCTGGAGCATGTCGAACTGCAGCAGCAGCGACTCAAAGTCCGAGCCAGTCAGCCGCCACTCGATCCGCCGCACCCGTCCCGCCAGTTGCAGCCGCCTCGGATGCTTCGGCGAGGGCAGCAGAAGCCGCTCCAGACGACCGCGCAGGTTCGGCGTCCGGCCAATATACGGCTCCGCATGGGTCGCCTCGCCGTAAAGCGCAAACACCGCGCTCGACTCCGGCAGCTCCTTCAGCGTGCCCCGCGCCTCAGCCGGGTCAAAAGCAAGAACATTCATCAGCGTGAAACCCATCACTGGCTATCAGATGATCCTTGCGCCTTCCAGGGGCTGACTTGCGACGTCGCCATCGCGGCGTCACGAACTCCGCTAACACCGCTCCAACGTCTGCTCAGGCTCCCGCAATGGTCATGCCATCGATGCGCAGTGTCGGCGACGCCACCGACCCGCGAAACACCAGGTCATTGCCGATCGCCGTCACGTTGAAGAACATCTCCGCCAGGTTTCCGGCGATCGTCACCTCTTCCACCGCGTGCGTCAGTTCGCCGTTCTCGATCCACAGTCCCGTCGCCCCGCGCGAGTAGTCGCCCGTCACCAGGTTCGTCCCGAAGCCCATCAACCCCGTCACATACAGTCCCGCCGGGATCCCGGCCAGGATCTGCTCCGGCGTCTGCGTTCCGGGCTCCAGGTACAGATTCCCGGCGCCGATCCCCGGCGTGCCCGCCAGCCCCCGCGCGGCATTGTGCGTCGACTTCATCTTCAGCTTGCGCGCCGTGTAGGTGTTCAGCAGGTAATTTCGAAGAACCCCCTTATCCACCACCACCGTGCGCCGCGAGGGAAGGCCCTCGCCATCAAACGGTGACGATCCATACCCGCCCACCCCATTCGGCAGCAGCATCAGGTTGTCGTCGATGATCGTCAGCGACGCGGCGCCGATCGACTCGCCCAGCTTGCCCGCCAGAAACGAGGCGCTGCGCCAGATCGCATCGCCCGACGCCGCCTCGAAGATCGACCCAATCAGCGAGCGCGCCGTCTCGGGCGCAAACACGATGGGCACCTTCTGCGTCGGCACCCGCCGCGCTCCCAGCCGGCGCAGCGTGCGGCGCGCCGCCTCCGCCCCCACTGACTCCGGCGTCTCCAGATCGCCAAGACGCCGCGCGCTGGTGTACCAGAAGTCGCGCTGCATCTGCCCGTGTTCATCCTTGGCCAGCGGCGCCGCCGACCCGCCCGCATAACTCGACCGATAGCTGCCCAGGAACCCGCGCGAGTTGGCCAGCACCTTGCGCCCCGTGGAAACATCGAAGTTGGCGCCGTTCGAATTGGTGATCCGCGCATCGGCGGCCATCGCCGCGGCCTCCGCCCGCCGCGCCCAGTCGATGCGCTCCGGTCCGGGCAGATCGTACACGCCCTCAAAGTAGAGGTGCAGATCGTCCGGCGCCGAGCCGAACTCCTCACTCTCCGCCAGCCCGCTGAAGGGATCCTCTTCGGTGATCTTTGCCAGCGCGACCGCCCCCTCCACTGCCTGCCGCACGCCCTCGGGGGTCAGATCGCTGGTCGAGGTCGAGGCCGAGCGCTTGCCCAGAAAAACCCGCACTCCCAGCCCCCGCGAGCCCGACTCCTGCAGCTTCTCCACCTGGCCCATGCGGACCGTCACGCTGAACTCATCGCCCTCGCGAACCACGGCTTCGGCGTCGCTGGCGCCGGCCTTCATAGCCTGCGCCACCACATCGGCGGCAAGGGATTCCAGATCGAGGGACGAGGACGACACGACCAATTCGGGCATGTTCTGAACCTATCAAATCGGGCCACGCCGTGAGCAGCCGATACCTCAGGCGGATCCCCCGCGCTCATCACCACCGCACGTGATGGCGGCCACAGGAAGCCGCCGCGCCGCAGACGCATACTCCATGCAGGGCCCGGAGCCCACGGGGAGTTGTGTCTTCCAGGGCAAGGCGGCAGGGGAGACGGCCCCCCACCCCCTCCCCCTTGGATATCCCGATCTTCGCCCCACGCCTTCCAAATAAGTTAGCATAATCAATAACTTACAAGAGTCGCGCTCACGCGACCTTCGCTTTTTTGGGATATCCGCCTCAGTGGCCGGTTCCGCCCACCGTCATCCGGTCCAGCTTGATGGTCGGCATCCCGACGCCCACCGGCACGCTTTGCCCGTCCTTGCCGCAGGTCCCGATGCCCTCATCGAGCTTCAGATCATGCCCGACCATCGACACGTACTTCAGCGCCTCCGGCCCGTTGCCGATCAGCGTGGCGTCCTTCACCGGCGCCGTGATCTTGCCGTCCTCAATGAGGTAAGCCTCCGAGGCCGAGAAGACGAACTTGCCGTTGGTGATGTCCACCTGTCCGCCGCCGAAGTTGGGCGCGTAGAGGCCCTTCTTCACCGAGCGGATGATGTCCTCCGGCGCATCGTCGCCCGCCAGCATGTAGGTGTTGGTCATGCGCGGCATGGGAATGCAGTGGTAGCTCTCGCGGCGGCCCGAGCCAGTGTTGGCCGTGCCCATCAGGCGGGCGGAGAGCTTGTCGGTCAGGTAGCCCTTGAGCACGCCATTCTCGATCAGCACCGTCTCCTGCGTGGGCGAGCCCTCGTCGTCCACGTTCAGCGACCCGCGCCGTCCGGCCATGGTGCCGTTATCCACCACCGTGACCTTGGAACTGGCGACCGGCCGGCCCACCAGGCCCGTAAAGGCAGAAGTCCCCTTGCGGTTGAAGTCCGCCTCCAAGCCGTGGCCGACGGCCTCGTGCAGCAGCACGCCGGGCCAGCCGGGACCCAGCACGACCTCCATCTCGCCGGCCGGCGCCGGAACGGCGCCCAGTTGCAGAATCGCGCCCCGGGCCGCCTCGCGCGCCAGGTTCTCCGGACTCTTGCTCTCGACAAACTGGTTCAGCCCGGCGCGTCCGCCGGCGCCCGCCGAGCCGCGGGTGGTGTTGGCGCCGTCCTTGGCGATGACGAAGGCGTTCAATCGGCAGAGCGGCTGGGTATCGCTGGCAAAGGAGCCATCGGAACCGGCTATCAGGATGCGCCTCAGCTCTTCCGAGTAGCTGGCCCGCACCTGCACGATCCGCGTGTCGAAGGCGCGCGCCGCGCGGTCGACGCGCAGGATCAGTTCCAGGCGCGCCGCCAGGTCGAGGTCGAACCCGCCCAGCGGCACCGGATACAGATCGGCGATGGGCTTCTCAATGAAGCCCTGGATGGGCTGCTTGGCCGGGCCGGAGGCGATCAGCGCCGCCGTGCGCGCCGCCTGCAGCAGCCGGTCCGCATTCAGGTTGTCCGTGTAGGCGTAGCCCGTCCGCTCGCCGGACAGGACGCGGATGCCGCAACCCGCGCTGGTGCCCTGGCTGGCCGACTTCACGATCTGCTCATCCACGCCCAGCGAGATGGCCGTAACCGACTCGAAGTAGAGATCGGCGTAGTCGCCGCCCGCGGACAGGGCCTCGCCCAGGCAGCGCTCCAGCAGCCGCTCGGTGACGCCAAATTTTTCAAAGAAATAGCGATTGTTGACCGGGGTAGGAAGGGGACCGTTTGTCGCACTCATCGTACTTTTCAGTCTACGCCGCCGGTGGATTTTCAGGAAACCGGGCGAAAGGCGCTAACGGTGAGAGCCTGTTTGGGCGCCGCCCGTTCCACTCCTGATGCTTTTCCACGTTCTTCACCAAAGGTTGTAGAGGCCGGTAACCAAACCGATGCTAGAGTCAAACCATGAAGAAAATCATCGCCGCTGCTCTGCTGGTGATGGTGTTCGCCTCCCCGGCATTTGCCGCCAAGCACCACCGTCATCACCACCACCATCACGCCCACAAGACCGTATAACTCGCGGCGAAGCCTCCGGCGGGCACGCTGCGCCGGAGGCTCTGCCTGCCTCCTGTTATCGCGGACACAAAGGTTCCGCTCCGGGTCGTGATAGGTTCGTGCCATGACCGACCTGGACGAACTTCGCTACCCCATCGGCCGCTTCAACCCCGCCGCGGCCGGCTCCCGAAACGATCAGATCGAGACCCTCCGCCGGCTCCCCGAACGGCTGCGCGCCGCCATTGATGGCCTGAACGACAGCCAGCTCGACACGCCCTACCGCGAAGGCGGCTGGACCGTGCGCCAGCTTGTGCATCACATCGCCGACAGCCACGCCAACTCCTATATCCGGGTGAAGCTCGCGCTGACCGAAGAGAACCCGGTCATCACCGCCTATGACGAGGCGGCCTGGGCGCGACTGCCGGACAGCAGCCTGCCCATTGCGGTCTCCCTGCCATTCATCGACGCGGTGCACACGCGACTGGTGTCTCTGCTGGAATCGATGTCGGAGGAGGACTTCCAGAAGACCTTCCGCCATCCCGAGCGCGGCCAGGTCACGCTCGCCAACAACCTCGCCATCTACGACTGGCACTGCAAACACCACACCTCCCACATCACGCGGCTCCGTGAACGGATGGGCTGGTAGAACGCCGTGGCTCCCCTTCGAGAAGGCGCGCCGGCCAGGACGCTCGCGCCGCAGCCTTCTCTGGAGCCGGTTGCCGCGTCCGAGCTCGTCAGCCAGATCGAAGCCTACCTGGCCGCGCATCCCCAGGCCGTCGTTCTTGAAGACGGGCATGTGCTATTCGACATGCGCACCGCCCGATTCTCCGTGACCGAGTCGCACGGCCGCTGCCTGCTGCAGCTGTGGAACGAAGAACGCAACCTGATGCGCACCGTGCTCGGCATCCAGCCCCGCGCGCAATGCCTGCGCATCAGCACCCGCCGCATGGGAGCTCCCAAACCGCAGGTTCTGGAGCTCTCGCCCTCCAGCGACCGCCGCGCGCCCAGCGCCCGTGACAGTGCGCGCCGCAGCTATCAGCGATCGCTGGAACGCGTGCTGGCCCGGGAGTTCCCGGGATCTAAAGTAGACGGAATGCGCTCGGCCATGGACCTGGAGCACAGCTTTGGTCCGGCCTACACGCGCGGCCGGCTGCTGCGCGGAACCTCCGCCGACGCCGTGATCGGGGTGGGTTCGGCCGAGCCAGGCGCCAACATCGACGGCGTGCTCACCGTGGGTCTTCTGTGGCTGGAGTACTGCCGCAATCGCAGTGAATCCACCCGCCGCCACTTCGGAGGGCTCAAGGTCATGGTTCCCGCGGGAGCGGCCCGGACCACCGCGGAACGCATGCTGTGGCTCAACCACGCTGCCGCCGAGTTTCAACTCTTCACCTTCGACGAGCGCAGCGAGGAGCTCGCATTAGTTGACTTCCGCGACGCCGGCAACGTTTCATCACGGCTCGTGCACGCCTTCTCGGCCGCAGGCGCGATCGAGCGCTGCCGCGCTGCGCTCGACCGGGTAATAGCGCTCCTGCCCGCAGCCGGACACCGGCAGGTAGAGCTCATGCCGCGCTCTGTCAGTGAGGTCGGCCTGCTCCTGCACGGCCTGGAGTTTGCGCGCGTACGCCAGGTAGCCTCAGGGCATTCTTTCGCGCGCGAGATAGAGATCACTTTTGGCGCCGGGGCTCACGAGACGCCGCTCACTCCCGAGACCGAGCCCCTGTGCCGCGAGCTTCTTGCCCGGCTCTGCGAAAGCCGGCATCCCGGCGGATCGCACACCGACCCGCTCTTCCGCCTGCAGTCGGAGCGATGGCTGGAGTCGCGCCTGCGCCGGGAGATCGGCGAATTGCTCCCGCGGCTTCAAAGCGAGCCCGTCTACTCCCAGGTGCCCGCGCTCTCCTGCGGCGACCGCGGCATGCTCGACCTGCTGGCGCTCGACCGGGATGCCCGGCTCACGGTCATCGAACTCAAGGCCGACGAGGACCTGCAGCTTCCCATGCAGGCGCTCGATTACTGGATTCGCGTCCGCGCCCTCAACGAAGATCGCCCGGCGAGCAGCGCAGGACGGTCCCTCTCCGCATTCGAGCGCATGGGCTACTTTCCCGGCATGGAGGTCTCGCCGCTGCCGCCGCGTCTTCTGCTGGCTGCGCCGGCCCTGCGCATCCATCCGGCGAACCAGACGGTTCTGCGCTACCTCTCCCCCCAGATCGATTGGGAGCTGATCGCGCTTGGCGAGGACTGGCGGCGCGCGCTGACGGTCGTCTTTCGGTCGCGCGGCAGCGATCCCCGCAGATAGACTCTGCCTTTGCAACGTTTTACATCCGAACCAGCAGCATTTGTCCTCTCGATGACGAAGCGCAAAGACAACCGTGTGTCCGCGGGTTCAAGATGTCGTGGTTTTCAACTCAAAAGCGAAGTTTCACGGGTTCGGGGTCCACTGGGGAGTTGGCCCCGAATCGCAGTGCACGGGGGGGACGCATACCGTGACGGGGAAGACACTCACGACTTATCGCTTTATTGGCAGCAGCAATGCCAGCGCTCGCGCCGCTTTGTCGGCGAAGCCCGCAAAGATCTACCAGTTTCCCGCGCGCGCGGCAGCCACTACCGCTGACGCGAGGATTGACGATGGAGCCGACGCTGAGTTGGGCGGCCACTCCAGCCTTGCTGTCGAGCTCACCGCCGCCGTGCTCGCATTCACACTCTGGCTGGGCTGGCGGGCGTTGCACCTCTTTTCCGGATCGCGATGATCAAGCGGCACAGGCGCGAAGATCGCGCACCAGCTCATCGATCCGGCGCAGGTCCGAGTCCCACGCGAACATGAACCTGGCCGCGCCTCCGATGAAGGTGTAGAAGCGCCAGCCGCGCGCTCGCAATCGATCAAGCACCGTTTCGGAGGTCATCAGGAATACCGCATTCGCGTCGACCGGCGCGATCGTGCGGATCCCCGGGATTTCCGCAATCTGTTCCGCGAAGTACGTTGCGCAGCGGTTGGCATGCGCGGCATTGCGCAGCCATGCACCACTCTCCAGCATGCCGATCCACGGCGCGGCGAGGAAACGCATCTTGGAGGCCAGTTGCCCGGCCTGCTTGCAGCGATAATCAAAGTCCGCGGCCAGCTTGTGGTCGAAGAAGAGCACCGCTTCGCCCACCGCCAGTCCATTCTTCGTGCCGCCGAAGCACAACACGTCGACGCCGCTCTTCCAGGTCATCTCCGCGGGCGTTGCGCCCAGATGCGCACAGGCATTGGCGAAACGCGCCCCATCCATGTGCAGCAACAGCCCGTGGGCCTTGCTCGCCTCTGAAATGGCGCGCACTTCGTCGAGCGAGTACACGGTGCCCATCTCCGTCGATTGCGTGATGGTCACTACGTGCGGCTTGGGGTAGTGGATGTCCTGCCGCTTGGTCGCCAGTTCGTGAATCGACGCAGGCGTCATCTTGCCATCCCGCGACTGCGCCACCAGCAGCTTCGATCCGTTGGAGAAGAACTCCGGCGCGCCGCACTCATCCGTCTCCACATGCGAGGTGTCCGCGCAGATCACGCTGTGATACGACTGGCACAGCGACGCCAGCGCCAGCGAGTTGGCCGCCGTGCCGTTGAACACGAAGAAGACATCGCAGTCGGTCTCAAAGAGCGCACGAAACGCATTGGACGCGCGCTCTGTCCACGGGTCGTCGCCGTATGAAGGCGCGAAGCCGCGGTTGGCCTCCTCCATCGAAGCCCATGCTTCGGGACAGATGCCCGCGTAGTTGTCGCTGCCGAACTGCTGTTCCGCAATCGCCGGAGGAGTCTGAAGCGCAGTATCCATGCTGTCTTCAAGGATAGCTGCTCCACGCCTGGCGCGCGCCGCAATCCGGGAACGTCGTTCGGCCTACTTCTTCAGCGGCTTGCGCGCGAAGTAATACAGCGAGTACGCCAGCAGCGCGAACGCGATCACCGACACGCCCATGTTGTCGAGAAACGTGTGCGGGAAGTTGAGAATATCGCCTTTGTCGGTGAAGTTCTCATACGCCTTCAGCGCCACTCCGAGCAGCCCCACCACGCCGCCGGCCGCGATCAGCCCCGACGCATACAGCGATCCCGACGAGATATCGCTCTCCGTCTCGGCCGCTTCGCCTTCGCGGGCCGAAGCGCGCTCCACCAGCCAGCGCACCACGCCGCCGCAGAAGATGGCCAGAGTGGTGCCGATGGAAAGATACGCGCCCACCGCGAACGACAGCGAGCGGATCCCCAGCAGCTCCACCGCGATCACCAGGAACACCCCCACCATCACCAGTCCCCAGGGCAGCTTGCGGCTGAGAATGCCGTTGATGACCGTCGCCATCAGCCGCGCCTGTGGCGCCGCCGCCTTCTCGCTCCCGATGCCCTGGATCCACTGCACCTCGATCCGCTTGCTGGCCGGCGAGTACAGGTACTTTCCATCCGCCAGCTCCGGCGACCCCACCGCGTTCAGCACTGTGTACTCGCTTTTGGAGTGCTCGGTCTTGCTCTTGTCGGCGGCGATCACCGGAATCTTCTCCGGCAGGTGCGCCTCGTTCTGAATCGCCACACCGGGATGCGGCGCATTCAGGTCCCAATCCTGCGGAGCAGCGCGAAACTGCTGCAGCCCGGTGTTCATCACGTTGAGCGTGAACCCGATGATGATGGTCGAAACCACCACCCCGATCATCAATGCGACCTGCTGCTTCCACGGCGTGGAGCCGACGATGTAGCCGGTCTTCAAATCCTGCGACGTATCGCCGGAGTTGGACGCGGCAATGCACACCACGCCGCCGATCGTAATGGCCAGCGCCCCAAACGCGGGAGCCGTCCAGCCCTGCACCAGGAAGATCGCCGCCGTCGCCATCAGCGTCGCAATCGTCATGCCCGACACCGGACTGGCCGACGACCCCACCAACCCCACGATGCGCGAGCTCACCGTCACAAACAGAAAGCCAAACACCACCACCAGCAGCGATGCGGCCAGGTTGGCCCCCCACCCCACATACGCGCCCGGCACCGGCTTGAACTCGAGAAACAAAAATGTGATGACCATCAGCGCCAGCGATCCCAGCAGCACGACCGTCATCGACAGATCATCCTCGGTGCGGATCGGCCTGGCCGCCTCTGCCTCGCCTCCGCGCATGGTTTTGAAACCCGCCGTCAGCGCGCTCCAGATGGTGGGCACCGTCTTCAGCAGCGTGATCAAACCCGCCGCCGCCACCGCCCCCGCGCCCATGGGCCGTATGTAGGTGGACCACAACTGGCTGGGGCCCATCTGCGCGATGGGGATGGTCCCCGGATACACCGGGTTGGGCAGCGACTTGCCGAAGAAGTAGATCAGCGGCATCAGCACCAGCCAGGAGAAGACGCCGCCGGCAAAGATGATTCCCGCCACCCGCGGCCCGATGATGTAGCCCACGCCCAGGTACTCGGGGGTGGCATCGGCCTTGATGGATGCGCCCTTCAGAATATGCGCGGGACCAAAGTCCGGCTGAAACTCCGGCGTTCCCGGCCATGCCTTGAAGATGTTGTCGTTCTGGAAGAGCGTGTACAGGGCGCCGAGGCCGAGCCCGAGAAACACGCGCGAGGCCAGCGATCCGCCCTTCTCGCCCGCGATCAGCACATCCGCGCACGCCGTGCCCTCCGGATACGGCAGCGCCCCGTGCTCCTTCACAATCAGCTGCCGCCGCAGCGGAATCATGAACAGCACGCCCAGCCAGCCCCCGATCAGCGCCAGCATGAAGATGCGCGCATACTCCAGTTCAAAGCCGAGAAACACCAGCGCCGGCAGCGTGAAGATGACGCCCGAAGCAATCGACTGGCCGGCGTTGCCGGTCGTCTGCACGATGTTGTTTTCCAGGATCGAAGCCCGTCCGAAAGCGCGCAGAATGCTGATCGAGAGCACCGAAATCGGAATGGAAGCCGCCACCGTGAGTCCCGCCCGAAGGCCCACATACACGGTCACCGCGCCGAACACGATCCCGAAGAAAGAGCCCAGAAGAAGCGCCCGAACCGTAAACTCGGGCGGCTGCTGATCGGGCGGAACAAAGGGCTGGAGCTCCGGCATTCAAGTGCCTCCAAGGCGCGCGCGGCGGCCAAAAGTGAAATTCCCTGAAGGGGGAGTGTACGGCATTTGCCCCGCTCTGGGAACTCGCCCGGCCCATCGCAACTCCGCGCTGCCGCTGACCTCGCCGGCCGCTCTCCTCCAAGCAAGCTCTCACACGCAGTACTTTCGGCATGGCCGCTCCGGAATTCGCGCAACGACGGCCGCGAGGCCATGGACGCAGAATGCGTTTGACCGATAAGCAAGGCTGCGCCACGGCTCGTGTCTCTGCGCCCGCGCGCCTTCGCATTCTCAGGAGTCGCCTTGAAACGCACGTCCTTTTCTCGTCTTGTCGCCGGCCTGCTTCTGGGACTCGTCGCCAGCCTGTTTCCGCCGGCTGGGCTGGCCCAATCCGTCATGACCCGCCACGTTCGCGACGCGGTGCGCAACGGCGATGCCCGGCCGGTGGGCCGGCTTGCGCAGACCCAGACGCTGCAGATCGACCTGGTGCTCCCTCTGCGCGATCCGCAGGGGCTGAAGAGCTTTCTCGCCGATGTCTATAACCCCAAGAGCCCGAACTACCGGCACTTTCTGACGCCCGCGGAGTTCACCGCCCGCTTCGGTCCCACCGCTGACCAGTACAACGCGGTGCTGCGCTTTGCCGGCGAGTACGGCCTGAATGTCGTCGGCGGCTCGCGCGAGACCATGGAGGTTCAGCTCAAGGGCAGCGCAGGCGCCATCGAAGCCGCCTTCCACGTCAGCCTGAAGACGTTCCAGCATCCCACGGAGAACCGCGTCTTCTACGCGCCCGACCAGGAGCCCACGCACAACCTGCCCTTCCACCTGTGGCACATCGCGGGCCTCGACAACTTTGCGCAGCCCAAGCCCCACCTGGTCCGCAAGTCGGACTTCGCCGCCGCCCACGGCATTTATCCCGAGCAGGTCGTGGCCCACGCCACTACCGGCTCCGGCCCTTCGGCCTCGTTCCTCGGCAGCGACATGCGCGCCGCCTACTACGGCAGCGGCCCGCTCACCGGCGCGGGACAGTACGTCGGCCTGCTGGAGTACTACGGCACCAACCTCGCCGACCTCAACACCTACTACGCCAACGCGAATCAGACCAACAACGTGCCGGTCACCCTCATCTCCACCGACGGCACCAGCACCGCCTGCAACCCTCCCGCCTGCGACGACACCGAGCAGACCCTCGATATCACCCAGGCGCTCGGCATGGCGCCCGGCCTGGCCGGCCTGCAGGTCTACGTCGGCTCCAGCGATACGGCCATGATCGCCGCAATGACCACGCACAATCCCCTGCCCTCCACCATCGGCTGCTCATGGGGATGGACACCCGCCGATCCCGGCGCTCTCGATCCCTACTTCCAGCGCATGGCCGCGCAGGGGCAGAACTTCTTCGCCGCCAGCGGCGACAGCTCCACCTGGTCGGCACGCAATGCAGCCTGGCCGGCCGACGATGCCTACGTCGTATCGGTGGGCGGAACCGACCTCGTCACCAACGGAGCCGGGGGCGCCTGGCAGTCGGAGACCGCGTGGCTCGACAGCGGCGGCGGCATTAGCCCGGACAAGATCGCCATCCCCGCCTGGCAGAAGCTCGCGGGCGTCATCAACTCCACCAACAAAGGCTCGACCACGCTGCGCAACGGCCCCGACGTCTCCGCCAATGCCAACTTCACCTTCTACGTCTGCGCCAACCAGACCACCTGCACGGCCAACACCTACGGCGGCACCAGCTTCGCCGCTCCCATGTGGGCGGCCTACATCGCCCTTGTCAACCAGCAGCTTGTGACCAACGGCTCCAGTCCGGTGGGCTTCCTCAACCCAACCATCTACCAGCAGAACCTCAACGGACAGCAGTACGCAGCCGACTTCCACGACATCATCAGCGGCAAATCCGGCAGCTACTCCGCGAATGCCGGCTACGACCTCGTCACCGGCTGGGGCAGTCCCAACGCCGGCCTGATCGCCGCCCTCACCGCTCCGCCCACGCCGGCCTTCAGCCTCTCCGCCTCCGCGGCATCCGTCTCGGTGGTCCAGGGTCAGTCGGGCAGCTCCACCATCAGCGCCAGCGTCTCCGGCGGATTCAACGCCGCCATCGCGCTCTCGGCCACCGGCCAGCCCAGCGGCGTCACCGTCACCTTCGGCGCATCGTCCATCGCCCCGCCGGGCTCGTCCGTCATGTCCATCGCCGTCGCCTCCACCGTCGCTCCCGGCAATTACACCATCACGGTCACCGGCGCCGGCGGCGGCCTCACCAACACCACCACGGTCGCGCTCACCGTCACCGCTGCGGGACCCAGCTCCTTCGCGGTCGCGGTCTCGCCCAGCTCCGGTTATCTGACCCGCGGAACCAGCGGATACGTCTTCGTCACCACCACCGTCTCCGGCACCTTTAACTCCGCTGTCACGCTCTCGGCCTCCGGGGTGCCCTCCGGAGTGACTTCCAGCTTCAGCCCGGCTTCGATTGCCGCACCCGGCGGAGGCACCTCGAACTTCACCCTCACCGTGCCCAAAACCGCAAAGACCGGAACCTACTCCATCACCATCACCGGCAAGGGCGGGGGCCAGACGCACACTGCCCTCTTCACCTTCCAGATTCGTTAGCCCTTCGCAACCACCAGGTTCAGCTTCCCTTCAGCCAGGCCCGGGTCAACTCGATCCGGGCCTGCTTCTTTTCGCCTGGGCCCTTCCCTACTTGGCGTCTCACCCCCCTTGCGCGTAAGGTGAGTGGCATCTGACCTTCGGAGATTCCCCGCCGTGACCAATCCGAGCCTTGCAGAACCAAGGCAGCAAACCATCTCCAAGCCCGCCTCCTCCTCGAAACGCCTGTTGTCGCTTGACGTCGTCCGCGGCATCACCATCGCCTTCATGATCATGGTGAATAACAACGGCGGGCCCGGTTCCTGGCACTTCATGAATCACGCGGAGTGGAACGGACTGACCCCGACCGACCTGGTGTTCCCTACGTTCGCCTTCGTCATCGGCGTATCCATCGTCTTTGCGTTCAGCGCGCGCCTGGAGCGGGGAGCCAGCCGCAGCGAACTGGCCCGGCACACAGTCATACGCGCGATTGTCCTGATCCTCTTCGGCATCATTGTGAACAGCTTTCCGCTGTTTCATCTCGAGCACATGCGGTTCTACGGCGTCCTGCAGCGGCTGGCCCTCTGTTACCTGGTCGTGGGTCTGTTTTACCTCTATGACCAGCGCGCTTCCACCAAGTGGATGGCGCTGGCCGCCGCGCTCATCGGCTACTGGATCCTGGTACGCTGGGTGCCGATTCCCGGCATCGGCATGCCCGGTCGAGACGTGCCCTTCATGGACATGAATCGAAACCTGGTCTCCTGGATTGACCAGCATCTCTTCCCGTATCACCTGTATCTCTATTCGCCCGATCACAATGTGCGCGATCCTGAAGGCCTCTTGAGCGATCTGCCCGCATTCGGCACCACGCTGATGGGCGTGCTCGCCGGCATCTGGCTGCGTTCCAATCGCAGCGGGAAAACAAAAACGTACGGTCTCGCACTCGCCAGCTTCTGCAGTCTCCTCGCCGGTTATCTCTGGTCGCTCGCGTTCCCCCTGAACAAGAACATGTGGACCAGTTCGTTCGTTCTCGTCGCGGGCGGTTACTCTCTCGCACTCCTCACTCTCTGCTACTGGGCCGTCGAACTGCGCAACTGGCGCAGGGGCTGGACCTACCCCTGCCTCGTCTTCGGCTCCAACGCCATCGCCGCCTACATGTTCAGCGAACTCCTCCCCGGCATATTGGGGTTCTTCAAGATCTCAAGCGGCAACCGCACCATGAACATCGAACAGTACTTCGTGAGTCATGTATCGTCGTTCCTCCCCGCCCACGGATGGGCCCCCTTCGCCTGGTCCTTCACGTTCACAGCCGTCTGCTTTGTCCCGGTCTGGATCCTCTACCGGAGGAAGATCTTCCTGAAGGTGTAAGAAAACCATGTTCGACAACACGAGACTCGCGATCCGAAGCCTGGCCTTGTTTGTGGCCATGGCAAGCGCGGCCACCCTGATTCAAGCTCAATCCCCGACTCGCCTGGTTCCTGTTCCGCCACCGCCCATGGGCTGGTCGTCGTGGAACAGCTTCTCCAACACGGTCAACGCCCGGGTCATCATGGACCAGGCCAAGGCCATGGCCACCAGCGGCCTGCAGAAGGCCGGCTATCAATACATCAACATCGATGAAGGCTGGTGGCTGGGCCGGCGCGACAAGGATGGCAACATCCTCGTCAATGACAACCAGTGGCCCGGCGTCGGCCTTACCGACAAGCCGGCCGACATGACCAGCATCGTCACGTTTATCCATAACCTCGGCCTCAAAGCCGGCATCTACACCGACGCCGGCAAGGACGGCTGCAGCATGACCCCCGACCTCGGGCCGCCGTTTCGCGACGTGGGCAGCGAAGGCCACTACGAGCAGGACTTCACCCAGTTCGCAAAGTGGGGCTTCGATTACGTGAAGGTGGATTGGTGCGGCGGCGACAAGGAGAACCTCGATCCCGCCGTGCAATACGCGGAGATCGCCCGCGCCATTGCCCACGCGGAGAAGGCCACCGGCCATCACCTCTTCTTCTCCATCTGCAACTGGGGCAAGCACAGCCCCTGGACCTGGGCGCCGCACATCGGCGACGTCCCCGCCGACATCTGGCGCACCAGCGGCGACATCGTCGATCCCATCGTCGCCGGCAACGTCCACGCCGATCGCAAAGCCAGCTACGACAAGATGCTCGCCAACTTCGACCAGGGCATTCACCCCGAAGCCCAGCACACCGGCGCCTACAACGATCCCGACATGATGGTGATCGGCATGCCCGGCCTCACAGACAAGCAGAACCGCGTGCACATGAGCCTGTGGGCCATCTCCGGCGCGCCTCTCCTCGTCGGCGCCGACCTCACCAAGATCTCGCCCGCCACCCTCGAGACCCTCACGAACCCCGAGGTCCTGGCCATCGACCAGGACACCGCCGGCCTGCAGGCCGTGAAAGTCGCCGAGCGCGAGAAGGACCTCCAGATCTGGTCCAAACCACTTGCCCGCGCCGGCAGCCGCGCGGTCCTGCTGCTCAACCGCACCGACGCCGAGAAAGATATGGAAGTGCGCGCCGCCGACCTCGGCCTCGCCGACCAGGCTCCCATGGCCGTGCGCGACACCTGGTCGCGTTCCCCCCTCGGCACCTTCACCAAGACCTTCGCTGTCCGCGTCAAGGGAGGCGATGCGGTCCTCCTCGCCGTCAGCGGCGCAAACGTTCCCAGCGTCCCGTTCAAACCCGAGGGCGTGGGACCCGGCAGGCCGCTCTGCCACGGATGCGACTATCGCTTCACCAAATTGAGCGCCCACGCCGGCTGGGCCCGCATCCGCATCAACTACACCAATCCCGACAAGACCCCCCGCTTCGCCGAAATGCGCGTCAATGCGCAGAACGCCACCCGTCTCGCCTTCCCCCCCACCGGATCCACCCCCGGCGCCATCCTCGTTCAGGCGCCCTTCGACAGACCCGCCGCCGCCAACTCCCTCACCCTCTCGCCCGGCCGCGACGCCATGCCCGCGATCGCCTCCATCGACGTGGAGTAAAAATCCGCCGGCGCAACCACTCGTTTCGTCGAAGGAATCTTCGCGCCGCCGGCACCGCATCCCCGCGCGCCTCATCCTACCCTCTGCACACGTTTGGGCCCCGCGGGCGTCTCTCGTCTTGAGGTCGCCCGCCCCGGAATTCAACGATGAGCATTGCGCAGTCCACAGGATTCCGCCTTTCCCTCCGCGCCGCCGATCCCTCCGCGACGGGCCGACTGCGATCCCGCGCCATCCTCGACATCGTTCTCGCCTACGGCCTGATCCTCGCCACCATCTGGTCGCCCCGCCCCTTCCAGCAATGGATCTACCTTCTGGCCGCCGCCTGGATCGTCGTCTCCACCGCGCGCTCCTTCCCCGGATGGAACGCCCTGGGCTTCCGCACCGGCGGTTTCTGGCGCTCCTCCTGGGTCATCGCCGCGGCCATCCTCTTTGCCGCGCTCGCCACCGCCGCCGCCACCCGCCTGCACACCCTGCGCCAGCCCGTCAGCGGCCGCAGCTGGATCATGACCTTCGGCGGCTACGTCGTCTGGTCCTTCGCCCAGCAGTTTCTGCTGCAGAGCTACTTCCTCCACCGCTTCCGCCAACTCATTCCAAGCCAGACAAAGGCAGCCCTCGCCGCCGCCGGAATCTTCGCCGCCGCGCACCTGCCCAATCCCATCCTGGTTCCCGTCACCCTGATCTGGGGACTCTGCGCCTGCTTCGTCTTCCTCCGCCACCGCAACCTCTACCCGCTCGCGGTCACGCACGCCATCCTCGGCATCTGTGTGGCCGTCACCGTTCCCGGACCCCTCATCCACAACATGCGCGTCGGCCTTGGCTACGTGCGCTATCACCACCGCACCGCGCCTCCGCTCGCCCCGCCCACGGCCCCGGCCAGCCTCTTCACGCGCCTGCAGCACTTCTGGTCCTGAAAAACCGCAGCGTGCCGTCAGCCCGCCTCCGCCCGCGCCTTCCCCGGCCGGAACAGCCACACATTCAGCAGCGTGAACAGCACCGCCCCCACCGTGAACTTCAGCCATACGGGCGCCGCCGAGGGCGAAAAGAACCCCTCCAGGCATCCGGCGATCACCAGCAGCGGAATAATCCCCGACACCAGCCGCGTCGCCTCAATCCCTCCCGCCGCAATCGAATCCTTCCAGCGGTAGCCGCCCGGAAACAGCATCGCCTGCCCCAGCCGCAGACCCGCCCCGCCCGCAATCAGGATCGCCGGCAGCTCCAGCGATCCGTGCGCCGCCACAAAGCTCCACAGCGCCAGGCTCATGCCGTAGTGATGGCACGCCGCCCCCACCACCCCCAGCATCATGCCGTTATTGAACAGCGAATAGAGCGTCAGAAACCCGAACGTGATCCCGCCCGCGAAGGTCATGAAGCTCACGCTCAGGTTATTGGTCATGATGAAGCTGGTGGCGGTCGGCGCCATGCTCACCACCGAGTGCGTCCACATCTCGTGCCGCTCCATCGTCTCGATCATCGCCGGTCCCAGAAAGTGCCGCATGAACTCCGGCCGCGCGTTGGTGGCCACTACCCCCAGTACCCCACAGGCCACCGAGATCGCCACCGACGCCCCCACGTACCCCAGGTTGCGCCGGAACACCACCGGATACTCGTCCCGCAGAAAGCGGAAAAGACCGCCCCAGCTCGCCTTCCGCCGGGAGTAGATCACGTGGTGCGCGCGCGCCAGCAACTGGTTCACGTGCGCGGCGTAGGTTCGCGCCGTGGCATCCTGCCGCAGCACCGAAAGATCAGAGGCCACCTGCCGGTACAGCAGCGCCATCTCCTGCAATTCGGCGCGCGAAAGCTGCTTCAAGCCGCTCGCATCCGCCTGGCCCAGCAGCATCTCCAGCCGCTCCCAGTGCGGCCGCCGCTTCGCCAGCCATAAATTCGATAGAATTTGCGCCATGGTGCCGGACCATCGACTCCAGTCCGGTGAACCCCGCGGCACCAGCCCGGTCGCATGAACCAAGTGTCTGATCAGCTTAGCATCGATACGCCGGAACTCGTGACCATCGAGATGCCCCTGGCCGGCGTCGGCAGCCGCTTCATCGCCCTGCTCATCGACGGCGTCGTTTGGTTCGCCGCCATCCTCGTCCTCTTGTTCCTCTCCCTCATCTTCCTGCCCGCCATCCGCGCCGCCTCCGCTCTCTCTGAGAAGTGGGCCGTCGCTCTCATCATCTTCATCTTCTTCCTGCTCAACTGGGGCTACTTCACCCTCTTTGAGGCCTTCTGGAACGGGCAGACCCCCGGCAAGCGCATCGCCCGCATCCGCGTCATCCAGCGCACCGGCCGACCCATCGGCATCGTCGAATCCATGGCCCGCAACTTCGTGCGCTACGTCGACTACCTGCCTTCGTTCTACGTCGCCGGCGTCATCACCATGTTCGTCACCAAACAGCACCAGCGCCTGGGCGACCTCGCCGCCGGAACCCTCGTCGTGCGCGACCGCACCCCCGAGTCTCCCCTCTGGAACGACGCCGGCTCGCGCACCTTCACCGCGGCCAGCTTCACCCGCCAGCCCGCCATTCCCGAGCCGCACCTGCAGGTCTCGCTCCCCGCAACCGGCATCGCCAAACTCGCCTCCACGGACCTCGAGGTGCTCGAGAGCTTCTTCGCCCGCCGCCTCGACATGCCCCTCGAGGTACGGCAAAACCTCGCCGGCCGCATCGCCGCCGCCCTGCAGGCCAAATCCGGTCTCGAGCCTCCCCCGGGCGTCAGCACCGAGACCTTCCTCGAAGCCATCGGCCGCGATCTCCGCGATCAGGCGCGCCTGCGCTGATCCCACCGGCGCCCACCCCCGCGGTTCCACCTTTACGCGTTTCTCGCGTCTGCGCACCTTATTGTTCCTGTATGGAACACGCGGCCCCTTTGACACGTCCCCTTGTGATCGCTGGCACATCGATGCCTTGCGCCCAGGACTTCAATGGCATGGGCAGCAGTTCGGGACCAGTTAAGACTCTACTAAATCGTTTGAGTTAGAGCTCTCACGAACTGTGGCTCGGGTAATAGAGTGCTCCGGCGCGCCACTCCTCCGCACGTTTTGAGGCCTGGCAAGAATGCGTCGAAGCGCACGCGCGCTACGGTGTGAGCCGCAGACGCACTCAGTAACCGTATGCGGCCCCAGAGCTCGGAATCGGGCGGTATCCGTCCGGATTCGTGCTCTTCGTCGCGTTCGTTTCTGGTGGCCGGAAAAGCCCGGAGCGCTAAACCGGGCCACTCGTAAACAGGCAGTACTTGTAAAGGACGGTCCAATGCGTAATCCCTTCATCAAATCGGGCTTCGGGCGCATCCTCGTGCTCGCATTCTTCCTGCTGGGGGCCGCTGGCCTCTTCGCTCAGGAAAATGCAGCCATCTCCGGGAGCGTCACCGACGCAACCGGGGCGGTCATTCCGAACGCAAAGATCACCATCACCAACGTCAGCACCGGCGATGCCCGCACCATGACCAGCAATGCCGCCGGGCTCTATGACTTTGCCGGCCTGAACCACGGCATCTATAACCTCACCGTCGATGCCCAGGGATTCAAGCTGTATGAGAAGACCGGCATCGTCGTGAACGTTGCCTCCACCACGCCGGCCAACGTCGTGATGGAGATCGGCGCCAGCAGTCAGACGGTCACCGTCGAAGCCAACGCGCTTCACCTCCAGACCGAGAGCAATGAAGTCAGCAACCTCATCACCGGAGAACAGATCACCCAGCTGGCCACCAACGGCCGCAACATGGTCTCGTTGACCACCCTGGGCACCGGCGTCTCCACCAATATCAACTCCTTCAACGGCGTCACCGCCCAGGGCAGCGGCTTCGGCCTCAGCTTCAACGGCATGCGTCCCGATCACAACAACTGGCTCATCGACGGCGGCGAAGCCTATGACCGCGGTTCGGGCGGCAAGTTCGACCTCATGCCCACCCCCGATATCCTCGCCGAGTTCCAGGTGCTCAGCAGCAACTACAGCCCCGACTATGGCATCAGCTCCGGCGGCACCGTCACCATGGCCATCAAATCCGGTTCCAAGGACTTTCACGGCGCAGCCTGGGAGTTCAACCGCAACGATGCCTTCGATGCGGCCCACTACTTCGCCAAGCAAAACAAGCAGGCTGCTCCTGAACTGCGTCTCAACATCTTCGGCTTCGCGGTCGGCGGACCGGCCTTTATCCCGGGCCTGTACCCCAGAGCCAAGAGCAAGACCTACTTCTTCGAGAGCGAGGAATGGAGACGGTACATCGCCGGCGCCAATCCCACTTCGACGGCCACCGTTCCCGAAACCAATTTTCCCACCGCGGGCAAGGACCTCAACTATGTGCCGTGGAACGTACCCGCGAGTCTTGCGGCCGGCGTCTGCAATGAGGGGGTGAAACCGTGCGTGCCGATCACGTCGGATCCTGACAAACTCACCCTGTACAGCCAGCTGGGCTTAACCCCCGGTGGCCCCTTCAAGAGTCCGGATGGCGGGAAGACTCTGGTCATCCCGAGCCAACTCCTGGATCCTAACGCCGTCCTGTTCATGGGTACCGGTGCCATTCCTCATCCCACCGGTGGCACTGCCGACAAGCCGCTGGTCTTCACCTCGCCCAAGCAGCCCACCTTCGTCCGCGAAGATGTGGTCCGCATCGATCACGACATCACCGACAAATACCACCTGATGGGGCACTGGATTCATGATCAGATGTCGCAGACCAACTACCCCTCCATGTGGAGCGGCGCCAGCTACTACACCGTCGGCACCGTCTTTGCCAATCCCTCCTGGGCCTCGGTCATCAAGCTCACCCAGACCCTGACGCCCAACCTGCTCAACGAGACCTCGCTGAATGTGAACGGAAACAAGATCCAGTGGACTCCGGTGGGCATCTACAACCAACCTGCCGGATGGGACGCGCAGTCTCTCACCGGCTTCGATGGGAACAAAACTCTCAAAGAACTGCCCGCGGTTGCGTTCTCGGGCGCGCTGAACACCACCTGGACCTTGAACTACAACCCGTGGCACAACGCCTTCCTCGACTACCAGGGCCGCGACGACCTGTCGTGGAATGTGGGCCGGCATGGGTTGAAGTTCGGCTTCTCCTACATGCGCATGGCCAAGAACCAGCAGCAGCAGGCTCTGGTGCAGGGCACCTATAACTTCGGCTCCGACTTCTCCGGCGACTCCTATCTGAACTTCCTGCTGGGCTTCGCCGACCAGTTCACGCAGCTGAAGGAGTTGAAGACCCCCCACTGGCTGAACAACACCTACTCCTTCTACGCCATGGACAACTGGCACCTGGCGCCCCGCGTCACCCTGAACCTTGGGATCCGCTACGACGCCATGCCGCACGTCTTTGAGAAGAACAACCGCGTCTCCAACTTCAACCCGGCGCTCTTCAGCGGAGCCAACGCGCAGATCCCGGATCGCGCCACCGGTCAGCTCAATCCCAATGGACCGGGAGTGCAGACCATCAACGGCACGCCGTTCTACATGAATGGCATCGCCCTCGCCGGCCAGAATGGAACCCCGCGCGGACTGGTCGAGAATGACTTCAAGACCATTCAGCCTCGACTCGGATTTGCCTACGACCTCACCGGCAGGGGCACCACCATCGTGCGCGCCGGCGGCGGCTTCTTCTATGAGCGCATTCAGGGCAACGACATCTACGGCTTGAGCTCCAACGCCCCGTTTGCCGTGAATGCCCAGGTCAACGGCATCTACTTCAGCAACCCCAACAAGAGCGCCAGCACCGGAGACCAGGCCAGGAGCCCGCTCAATCCCACTGCCCCCGGCAGCATCAACCACTACTATCCAAACCCGGGAACCGCCCAGTTCAGCCTGGGGATTCAACAGCAGGTGCAGCCGTCCATCGTCTCCGTCCTGCAGTACGTCGGCTCCATCGGCTGGAATCAGAACAATCAGCGCCACATCAACACTCTTCCCCTCTCTGACTTCGCGAGCCGCGAAGCAGTGGCGGCGAACAGTGGCCTGTCCAACCAGTTCCGCATGTTCCCGGGTTTCGCTGGAATCCAGCAGACCGAGAGCAGAACCAACGCCAACTACCACTCCCTGCAGGCGGGACTGCGCATCGAGAACAAGCACAACCTCTCCGCGCAGTTCTCCTATACCTGGTCGCATCAGATCGATATCGCCAGCGGCGATATGGGTTCCACCAACATGCCGGGCGGCCAGAGCTTCGTCTCCAACCCCTTCAACCTGCGCTATGACCGCGGCTCCGGCGTGCTCGATCGCCGCCACATCTTCAGCGCGAACTACGACTACAAGATGCCCTACCTGGGGCCAAACAGCACCCTGGCGCGCGCGGTGTTAGGCGGCTGGGAGATCTCCGGCGTCACCACGGCCCAATCCGGCACCCCGCGGCAGATCTACTACAACGGCGCGGACACGCTGGGCCTGGGCGGCGGCACCGTCAACCGGCCCAATCTGGCCGGCTCCACCAAGGGACCGAAGAGCCAGACGGCGTGGTTCAAGACCTCCGCCTTCTCCGCTCCCACGGCGCCCTGGGCAGGCGGTTCCAACAACGGCTTCGGTTCAGCCGGCAAAGATGCCGTGGTTGGGCCCGGACTCTTCAACTGGAATCTGGCCCTCTTCAAGAGCTTCAACGTCTCCCGTCGCGAAGGGACCCGGCTGGAGTTCCGCGTTGAGACCTTCAATACCTTCAACCACACCCAGTTCCAGAACCTCGACACCAACATGCAGTCCAAGACCTTCGGTCAGGCCACCAGCACCTACGATCCGCGGGTCCTCCAATTCGGCGGCAAGTTCCTCTTCTGATCTCCGCCTTCACCCTGCGCGGCGAGCTTCGGCTCGCCGCGTTTTTTTCTCCTCTGCTTTCCTGTCCCGGAACGCCACAGCCTTATCGAGGGCCGCATCCTCAAATGCTGCACTCGTAACCCGCATCCTTTGTTGCTTGCGGCGCGGAGCAATCCTCCTCCTCGCCGGCACTCTCCTTTCTTCGCCTCGACTCGACCTCAAGTGGCCTTGCTTAACCCTCGCTCAAACCTGTCCACCTAACTCAATGAAAACGTTTGCATTTACCACCCCAATTCACGCCTCCTTCGCTCCATTTTGGAGCTTGACAATCGAATAACCATACGGGTTAAATATCTCGGGATTTCAGCACAGGAATTTTGGGCCGGTGTACTTAAACGTTTCAGCAGTGCGCTCCCAAAAAGTGTATTTTCAGGCGCTGCGAATCCCTGAAAGCGGAGAATACCGTCGCACGTTGCACCACCTTTCGCCATCCTCCCACGCTCGCCGATCATTCCGGCGGACGTTTTTTCCTTGGCGGATCTTCCGCTTTGCAGAACTCGCGCGCCACAAATGCAGATTGTCCCCGAAATCCAAAAAAACGATTGCCAACCATAGGTAAATCGGTGTAGTTGAATGAACGTCATATTTTCTCATCCATTTGTCTCTGCCAAACCGGAGGGGGTTTACTCCCCGGCTGGCCTTTTTCTTGTTCTGCGTGTTGCGTGCTCCTCCCTCGCAAGACCATCAGCATTACCGTTATCCCGGCTTCATACCAGCTCTAAGGGGAAGCACCAGAAGTAGGAACGAAAAACAAAGCAACACCATTTGAAAAAGGAAGGTCACATGAGACACGCGAAAAACAGGTTCTTCCTGTTACCGTTACTTCTCGTCTTGGCATGCGTGGGAGCATTCGCGCAGGCCAATTCAGAACTAACGGGCATCGTCACAGACCAGACAGGAGCTGTCGTCGCGGGCGCGAAGATCACGCTCACGGACCCGGGAACGGGTTTCTCCAAGACGACAGACAGCGGGCCAACCGGACTGTATGACATCTCCGGCCTCAACCCCGCGAACTACAACCTGAAAGTATCGGCCAAAGGGTTTGAATCCTTCGCGCAGAACGGCATCGTGGTGAACGTCTCCGCCACCGTCCGCGCGGACGTCAAGCTCACCGTTGGCGCCGAAAACCAGACCGTCACCGTCGAAGCTGATGCCCTCACCGTGCAGACCGACTCCAACGTCGTCAGCACCCTCATCAGCTCCGAGCAGATCAGCGAAATCGCCACCGAAAACCGCAACTTCGCAGCTCTCGCGGCTCTCGGCCTCGGCGTCAGCTCCGCTCTGCCCGACTCCAACACCCCCAGCTCGGTGGCGGCCAACTTCACCATCTCCGTCAACGGACTCCGTCAGAGCCACAACATCTGGCTCATCGACGGCGGCGAAGCCGATGACCGCGGCGGCGCCGGCGGCATGGACATCATGCCCTCCCAGGACGCCATCGCCGAATTCAACATGCTGACCTCCAACTACCCGCCGGACTACGGCATCTCCTCCGGCGCCACCATGAGCCTCTCCCTCAAGAGCGGCACCCAGAAGTTCCACGGCGAACTGTACGAGTTCAACCGTACCTCCGCCTACGATGCCAACTTCTTCTTCAATAAGCTCGGTGGCAAGAACGTCCGCCCCGGCCTCCACTACAACATCTTCGGCGGCAACATCGGCGGACCGGTGTTCATCCCCCACGTCTATAACTCCAGCCGGCAAAAGACCTTCTTCTTCGTCAACGAAGAATGGCGCAAGATCAAGAACGCCGCCGGCACCAACGTCCAGAACACCCTCGACAACGCCGATCGCCCCGTGGCCAACCAGGACCTGACCTACGTGCCCCCGGCCTTCAGCGCGAGCAATCAAATCCACGTTCCCAACATCGACGCCAACAGCTGGTACTTCCAGAACGTGCTCAAGCCGCTCAACCCGGCCTGGGTGCCCAACGGCTGCTGGAACGCCGCGCAGACCACCCTGGACAAAAAGGGCAATCCCACCTGCACCGTCACCACCGGTCAGGTCATTCCCCACCAGCTCTTCGACAACAACGGCCTGCTCTATCTGAACTCGCCGGCCCTGCCGAGACCCAACACGTCCGACGACAAGATCTCGTCCGCCAACGTCGTTCCGCTGGACGTCCGCGACGATGTCGTCCGTATCGATCACAAATTCAGCGACAAGTGGGCCATCCTCGGCCACTACATGCAGGACACGGTGACTCAGGGCAACGCTTCGCCGTTCCTTGGCTGGCTCTGGGCAAGCTACAACTCCATCACCAGCACCCTGTCCAACCCTTCTGACTCCGCGGCCATCAAGCTGACCGGACAGATCAATCCCAACCTCGTGGTCGAAGCTTCCATCAACTACGACGGCAACGTCATCAACATCACCAACAGCGCCAACGCCAAGCTGCCCGCCGGCTGGAACGTTACCCCCGTCGCCTCGCTCTTCAAGGTGAACCGTAACTCCCTCCCCGGCATCGGCTACCTCGGACCGTACGGTACCGCCGAGGACACCGGCTCCGCTCCCTGGCACAACGCCGCTCGTGACTACGAGCCCAAGGTCGACGTCTCGTACACCTCGGGCAAGCACGCCATGAAGTACGGCTTCAGCTACAACCGCTACACCAAGAACCAGCAGCTCTTCGGCGATACCCAGGGCAACTACTCGCCCAACGGCTCTACCGGCGACAGCGCGATGGACATCCTCCTCGGATTGACCTCCGGCTACAGCCAGTTCCAGGCCGCCCCGATTCGCCACTACGTCAACCAGACCCCGTCCGCTTACATCATGGACAACTGGCACGTCTCGCCGCGCCTCAGCCTGCAGATCGGCTTCCGTTATGACGCTCTGCCGCACGCCTGGGAACGCAGCAACGCCGTCGCCAACTTCAGCCCGCAGCTCTACAACTCGGCTGCCCTGCCCATCTGGACCTCGGCCGGTACCATCGATCCCACCAGCCCCGGCGTCCAGGTCGTCAATGGCATTCCCTTCTACCTCAACGGCATGGGCCTCGCCGGGCGGAACTCCTTCCCCAAGGGCCTGGTCAAGAACGACTACGCCACCTACCAGCCGCGTATCGGCTTCTCTGACGACCTCTTCGGAAACGGCAAAACTGTTCTCCGCGGCGGCTTCGGCACCTTCTTTGAGCGCATGCAGGGCAACGACATCTACAATGCCGCCACCGCCCCGCCCTTCGCTTACAACCTCAGCCTCGGTAACACCCTCTGGAGCAACCCGGGCTTCAACTGGCAGACCGGCGGCTCCGCCACGGCGGGCGGCTTCCCGGTCTTCGCTGCCGGCGGCTTCCAGTACCTCGAGCAGAACTACAAGGCTCCCGCCGTCGCCCAGTACTCCCTCGGCGTTCAGCATGAGCTCTCGCCCTCCATCGTCTGGGTCGTCCAGTACGTTGGCAACCTCGCGTGGCACCAGAACATTGAAGTGCACCGCAACAACATCACCCCGTTTACGGGTCTTCAGGTCGTAAACGCCGGCAAGGGCAACGCCACCGTTGCCTGCCTCGGCGGCGACGGCGGCAACCACTCGCCCTATGGCGACGACTCCGCCTGCGTCCCCGGCCTCGGCCACTTCAACGGCGGCACCAACGCCTTCCGCCAGTTCCAGGGCTACGGCGATCTCGATGCCGAAGAGAACGACACCAACGGCTCCTACAACGGATTCCAGACTGGCGTCCGTGTGCAGAACCGCTGGGGCTTCTCGGGCGAGCTCGATTACACCTGGTCCCACGAAATCGACCTCACCACCTACGACCTCAACAACATCTCCAACCCCTGGAACCCCAAGTACGACAAGGGCTCCGGTGCTCTCGATCGTCGCAACATGATCAGCGCCAACTACGTGTACAAGATGCCCTTCTTCTCCAAGGACCAGGGCCTCGTGCACTCCATCGTGGGCGGATGGGAACTCGCGGGAACCGTCATCGATGAGTCCGGCGTGCCTCAGACCGTCACCGGCTCCGGCGGCTGCAACGGCGCGGGCGATCCCCTTCCTGGTTGCCATGACCAGGGCGGATGGGACTCCGTAGGACTCGGCGGCGGCTACACCGTTCGTCCGAACGTCAGCGGCAAGATGCACTACAACCGCAAGATGAACAACTGGTTCGACACCTCGTTGTTCTCCAACGTCATCCCGCAGTGGCAGGGCGGACCCAACCTCGGCTTCGGCAACGCCGGCAAAGACGCCGTCGTCGGCCCCGGCCGTGTCAACTTCACCACCTCGCTCTACAAGTCCTTCGCGATGACCGAGCGGGCACACTTCGAACTCCGGTTCGAGTCGTTCAACACCTTCAACCACACCGAACCGAACAACCTGAACGTGGGCTACTCGCCGCAGAACGGGCATTTCAGCTCCACTCTGAACAAGGGCAACACCTTCGGCCAGGTCACCAGCACGTGGGATCCTCGCGTCCTCGAGCTCGGCGGCAAGTTCGTGTTCTAAGTTCCAACTCAACCCTCAACCAGGGCGCGGCGCAAGCCGCGCCCTTTCTCTTGCCCGCGAGTGTCTCCTCGCCTCTCGCCTCTCGCCTCTCGGCCCTTGGCCCTTGGCCCTTGTTCTTCCCCCTTCTACCAGCGAAAATAGCCTGTATCCGTCCAACGATCAGGAGACGCGCGTGCCCCGGGCTTTCTCACATCTAACTGTCTTCCTCCTCACCACCGCCCTGGCCTTCGCGCAGAACTCCTACGAGACCAGCCGTCAGGCGGCGCTCGCTCTCGAAGCGCAGAACAAGGCCGCCGAAGCCGAAGGCGCCTGGCAGGCTCTCTCCAGCCAGTACCCCAATAACCCCGAGCCCTACGCCCGCCGCGCCCTCCTCGAGGCCCGCCAGCAGCACTACACCGAAGCCATTCCCCTCTACCGCAAAGCCCTCGAGATCGATCCCAACATCCCCGGCCTGCGTCTCAATCTCGCCCTCGCCCTCTTCAAGGGCGGCCAGCTCAAGGAGTCCATCCCCGAGTTCGAAGCCCTCGCCAAAACCGCCGCGCCCGGCTCCCCCGATCAGCAGCGCGTCACCATCCTCCTGGGCATGGCCCACTACGGCAGCGCCGAGTACCCCCAGGCCATCCCCTACCTCCGCGATGCCGCCCAGCAAGATCCCCAGAACCTGCCCCTGCGCCTCGCCCTCGCGCACAGCTGCCTCTGGTCCAAGCAGTACACCTGCGTCATGGATGTCTACAAAGAGATCCTCGCCCTCAACGCCGACTCCGCCGAAGCCGATATGCTCGCCGGCGAAGCCCTCGACGAGATGAAAGACAACGAGGGCTCCACCCGCATGTTTCGCGCCGCCGTCAAGGCAAATCCCAAAGAGCCCAACGTCCACTTCGGCCTTGGCTACCTGCTGTGGACGCAGAAGCAGTACCCCGAAGCCCTCACCGAGTTTCAGGCCGAGTTAGCCAACGATCCCGAGCACGCCCAGGCCACCCTCTACCTCGGCGATACCTACCTGCAGCTCAACCAGCCCGACCAGGCCCGCCCCATCCTGGAGAAGGCCCTCACCCTCAACTCAGATTTCTGGCTGGCCCACCTCGACCTCGGCATCATCCATTCCGACGCCGGCCGCAACGATCAGGCGCTCGCCGAGCTCCAGACCGCCAACAAGCTCAAGCCCGACGAGGTCAACGTGCATTGGCGCCTCGGCCGCCTCTACCGCACCATGGGCCGTAAAGACGAGGCCCTGGCCGAGATGGACAAGGCCAGCAAGCTCAACAAGGCTGCTGATGACGATCTCTATCAGAAGATGAGCACCAACCACCCGCGCCCGTCGGCCTCCACAGCGAACCCGGCTCCGGCCCCGGAACAACCCTCCGCCCCTCCGGCACCGCAGCCGTAACCCTCCACACACACCTGCAGACCTGCCCCGTTCCTCCTCAGAGTTGTCATCCCGTAGTCCGCGCAAGCGGGCGAAGGGATCCGCAGTTGTTCTTGTTGTTGCCCTCTTCATGCGCTCGGGTGCCGCAAAGCATCATCGATAACTGCGGTTAGCCTTCGCTGCGCACACTCGCACTGCGGCAGAATGCGCTGATGGTTATCCCCGCGCGACAACGCGAATACCCCTCTTGAGGACGGCTGGCTTTCGATGAGAATCCGCCACTCATTGTGGCCGCAGGCTATGGCAGTCACACGGCCGTTGCATCAGCAGTTCAGAGAGCACTCGCTCCGGACACAGATGCCGCGCCTCCACCCTCTCGAGTTCCTCGCAATCCTCCACCGCCGAAGCCACGGTCAAAAAGCAATAAAGACAGCGCGTATTGTAAGTGCCGTTCTCATTCTGCGTGCGGCTGTACACGGGCAACTCCTCCGCAGGAAGGATTCCCCGATCCTACCCCCGCCCCCGGGGAGGAGTCGTGACTCCGGTCACCCCCCACTGTTCACCGCAAACCCCGCGCCGCACCACCAGGCGCTCAGCTCCTCTGCCCTTGGCCCTTGGCACTTGACCCTCGCAAATCGCCTCTCGCAACTCGCAACTCGTCCCTAATACCTCGTCACTTCATTCAAGTGCTCCCGCAGCCACCAGCACGGCGTCATTCCCCCCTGCGGAAACAGCGTGATCGAGCACGGCACCTCCTCCGATCCCGTGTAATCGATCTCCTCCTTGTTGTTCTTCAGCGGAGCGCTCACGAAGTGGCTCACCGTGAACTTCGATGTGGGCGAGCCTTCCATCTTGAAGAGCAGCCAGTCCGCGCCGAAGGTGAACACCAACAGGCCCGCGAGCGCCAGAAACGAGAGTCGCACCCACCGCATCAGCTCTCCCCGCCCGGCCCCGGCAGCGCCCGCCCGCTCTGCCCCGCGGCAACACCGGTCCATCCGCGCGCCAGCGCCTCGCTGATCACCCGCTCCAGTTGCGCCGCCGCTTCGTCATAACTCAGCCCCGCATTGCGAATGTTGGAGAGACACACGCGCTCCGCATCGGTCCTCCCCACCCGCGGAGCAAACGTGACATACGCGCCCAGCGAATCCGGCGAGCTCAACCCGGGCCGCTCCCCGATCAGCACCACCATCACCCGCGCCCCAAGCACCGCGCCGATCTCGTCGCCGATCGCCACCCTGCCCTGCTCCACCACGCTCAACGGCGCGATATGCAACGCGCTCAGGCGCGGCAGCAGCCGCTCCAGCACCGCGGCCGCATGGCGCTCCACCGCCAGCGCTGACAGGCCATCCGCGATCACCAGCGCCACGTCAGCTCCCTTTTGCGCGTGCGCTGCCAGGAGCGCCCGGCTGTCGTCCAGCCGGCGTCCCCGATCCGGCCGCTGCAGGTACTCCGCGCGATCCCGCGCCTCCGAGCGCAGCCCCAGCACCGGGCCGCCGGTGATCTTCGCCATCCTCTCCGCCACCGCGCCGGCATCCAGGCGCGCGTGCACCGCGTCGCGGGCCTGCGCATGACTCAGTTGGAATGCGAGCACGTCTTGCGTTCGCTGGCTCACGCCCGTGCGTTCCAGCCCCACACGCGCCGTGGTTAGCGCCCGCAGCTTGGCCACCATCTCGTGCGGCCCGCTCACGCGAGCAGCCTCTCCGGCGACCGCGCCTCCAGCGCCAGCCGCGCGAACCCGTCGCCCTGCAGCCACGCCTCGAACTCCGGCGCCGGCCGCAATCCCAGAACCCGCCGCACATACAGCGCGTCGTGAAAGCTCGTGCTCTGGTAGTTCAGCATCACGTCATCCGCTCCGGGCACGCCCATGATGTAGTTCACCCCCGCAGCGCCCAGCAGCGTGAGCAGCGCGTCCATGTCGTCCTGGTCGGCCTCCGCGTGGTTGGTGTAGCACACATCGCATCCCATGGGCAGCCCCAGCAGCTTACCGCAGAAATGATCCTCCAGACCCGCGCGCGTGATCTGCTTGCCGTCGAACAGATACTCGGGACCGATGAAGCCCACCACCGTGTTCACCAGCATGGGATCGAAGGCGCGCGCCACGCCGTACGCCCGCGCCTCCAGTGTCTGCTGATCCACCCCGTGGTGCGCGCCGGCCGAGAGCGCCGATCCCTGCCCCGTCTCGAAGTACATCACGTTGCGTCCTACCGTCCCGTCCGCGCACACCGCGCCCCTATTTAAGGAGCGGCCTGCATCGTTGGCCTCGCCGAGAAGGGAAAGGTTCACGCCGAAGCTGCGGTTGGCCGCTTCCGTTCCCGCAATCGACTGGAAGAGCAGGTCCATTGGCGCGCCCGCCTCCAGCGCCGCCATCTGCGTGGTGAGGTGCGCCAGCACGCAGCTCTGCGTCGGAATCTGGAAGCGCGTGCGCACCGCGTCCACCAGCCGCAGCAGGCCGGCCGTCGTGGCCACGCTGTCTCCCGCGGGATTGATGCCGATCACCGCGTCGCCCGATCCCAGCAGCAGGCCGTCCAGCATCGACGCCGCAATGCCCGCCGCGTCATCCGTGGGATGGTTCGGCTGCAGACGCGCGCTCATCCGCCCCGGCAGGCCCACCGTGGTGCGGAAGCGCGTCACTACGCGGATCTTGGCCGCCGCCAGGATCAGGTCCTGCAGCCGCATCAGCTTGCTCACGGCGGCGGCCATCTCCGGCGTCAGCCCCGCCGCCAGGGCCGCCAGCCGCTCCGGCGTGGCCTCATCGGAGAGCAGCCAGTCGCGCAGCTCGCCGACGGTCATCGAGCGCACCGGCGCGAACGCCTCCGCGTCGTGCCGGTCCAGAATGAGCCGCGTCACCTCATCGTCTTCGTACGGCACCACCGCCTCGGTGAGGAAGTGCGCCAGGGGCACGTCGGCCAGCGCGTATTGGGCGGCCACGCGCTCCTCGGCCGACGCCGCCGCCACCCCCGCCAGCACATCGCCGGAGCGCAAGGGCGTGGCCTTCGCCAGCAGCTCCCGCAGGCTGGCGAAGGCGTAGCGGAGGCTTCCGATGGTGTGGGTGAAGGGCATGGCGGTTCTCGCAGTTTCAGGTCTTGCGGTTCTCGGGCTCGCGGTTACCCACCAGAATAGCCGCACGCGTTACCGGGACTCGCAAAAGCCAAAGTTGGGCGCGCATCCAGAAAAAAACGAGGAAGCTGATTGGATTCAGAGGGATGAGGGCGATTTCGGCGGAATTTGCGGTTGAATGTGATTTGAAGCACAGTGTGCGGGCTGGAATGAGCATGGATTGGTGCTCCCAAAACGAAGGCCCCGGCCGCGACGGATGCGACTGGGGCCTCTCTTACTCTGATACCAGTATGGCAGGTTCGCAGAATTAAACCCCAATTTTTGGAAATTTTTTGGCGCTTTGCTTTGTGCGGGTTGCGGTCTTTTTTGAGAGAGGGGGGCTTGACAAGTTTTCCACAGGGCTGTGTCTGGAAGGACGCGAGGAGGAGGGGAGATTGGCGGGTATGAGACGAATCGATGCGCTTTTTGAAGCGCGGGGATGCGGGGGCTAGCCGGCCATATCTGGTGATCTAGCTCACTTCGGACCCGCATCTTCGCCAGAATTTCGTGGCGACATCGTACTATACTTGTAGTAAATAGACCATTTGCATCCGATCGGCCCACCGGGCATGTCTTGGGCTTGCGGGAGGGTCCGCCTTCATCGGAACTCGGTGCCGTATTTGCGGGCGATGGCGTTGATCTGGTCGTGGGTGAACGATTTGGGGGGCACGCCCGGAGGATTGCAGGTTTCACGAAAGAAGCCGTCGAGGCCCGGCGGCGCGACGATCCAGAGGAGAAGAAGAGCGCGGCCGGGATTCTGAAAACCGTGCCAGGAGTTGCGGGGGATGAAGACGGTGGCACCGGCTTCGATGGGATGCGGCTCGTCATTGAGCAGAAAGGTGCCGCCGCCTTCGAGGATGTAGAAGCACTCGTCCATGTCGAAGTGGCGGTGCACGGGGATGCCTGAGCCGGGCATGACGCGCTGTGTGCCGAGGGCGAGGTGGCTGGAGCCGGTGGCGGCGCTGGCTTTGATGAAGATGTCGCCGTGATCGCGGAAGTGCACCAGGTGCTCGCCTTCCGCTGAGGCGAGGACGTAGCCGTGGGGGGCGGTCTGTGCCGGGGCGGCGGAAGATTGCACGAAGCGGGCCAGACCGAGACCGCCCAGACCAAGGAGGAAAGATCGGCGTTTGGGGGGCGCTGTGTTCATGGTCGGTTGGAGGATATCAGAGCGGGCGAGTTGCGAGGGGCGAGTTGCGAGTTGCGAGAGACAACTGCAACGGGCAACTGCAGTCGCGCATGGCGCCCGTGCCGCGCCAAGATCCTGAAAAGGGCAACAGCAAGAGCAACTGCGGATCCCTCCCCCTTCGCTGTGCTCAGGGTACGGGATGACATCTCTCTGGAGGAGCGGACTTTTTGATATGGGAGGAAGTTTCAGGGCGGATCCCTCCCCCTTCGCTGTGCTCAGGGTACGGGATGACATCTCTCTGGAGGAGCGGACTTTTTTTGATGGGTGGAATTTT
This sequence comes from Acidobacteria bacterium AB60, assembly GCA_008682415.1. Classification (GTDB taxonomy): domain Bacteria; phylum Acidobacteriota; class Terriglobia; order Terriglobales; family Acidobacteriaceae; genus Telmatobacter. Next base: position 277,195 of record VANK01000008.1, read on the forward strand.
CAGAGCGGATCCCTCCCCCTTCGCTGTGCTCAGGGTACGGGATGACATCTCTCTGGGAGAGCGGCTTTTTTGATTTCGGAAGAGTCGTCAGGGCAGATTATTCGGTTGCGCGGGCGCGCGGCGGAGCCAGAGCTCGATGACGAGGGTGTTGAGGGAGAAGCCGATCCAGAAGGCGATGCCGAAGAACTGATGCGGGGTGAGGTGGGTGAGGCGGGCGGTGGCGAAGAAGACGGCCATGACGGGGCGGGTGGTGGCGATGCCGAGGAGGATGGCGACGGCGCGGAGGGTCCATTGCTGCATGCGGGGCAGGTCGCCGCGGCGGAGGCAGATGTAAGCGCGCAGGAGGGACGCGAGGAAGGCGGTGTCGAAGAAGAGGACGGCGGAGCGTTCGAGCCATCCACCGACGGCGTAGCGGCTCATGGCGTAGGCGGTGAGGCCGGTGAGAGCGCCGAGGAGGAAGAAGGCGGAGTGAAGGGGGCGGGCGTGACGGGTGCGCCGGGCGAACAGGAAGGGCAGGAGGAGGACGAGGGCGAGGGCGCAGGTGATGTGGGCCCAGGTGAGCAGGGAGTGGGTGGCGAACCAGCGATCGAGGTCGGCCATCTGGGGCGGTCCGCTGCTGCCCGGGGAGGCGAGGAGGGCGGCGGCGCGGCGCAGGACGACGGCGACGGCGATGACGAGGCAGATACCGAAGCCGGCTTTGAGGGGGAGGGGGAAGCGGGGTGCGGCGGGCAGCGTTGCCGGGTCCATAGGGAGACGGTAGGGGTGGCGGAGGGGAGGGTCAATGGAATTTACATAACTTTGCAGAAGGGGAGGGGGAGAGGCGAGTTGCGAGAGGCGAGAGGCGAGAGGCGAGTTGTGAGTTGCGTGCGGCCGGCACGGGCAGGTCGTTTGCGGCGTGTTTGGATTCGGGTTCGTCCCTCGTCTGCGGAGGGAGGAGGTATGACGCCCGCGGCTGAAGCCGCTCCCGCGATTGGCTGCATTCAGGGGCATGAATGCCCCTGCTCCCTCCGTATTCGCACTCAGCGGCATGAATGCCCCTGCTCCCTCCGTGCTTCGGCGGGGGGTGAAGTCCGTACGGGACTCTGGAGTTGTGGTGGGGGCAGTCGCGCATGGCGCCGTGTGGCACACAAGAGCATGGAAAAGACAACAGCAAAAGCAACTGCGGATCCCTCCCCCTTCGCTGTGCTCAGGGTGCGGGATGACAGGTCTCTGGAGGAGCGGGGCTTTTTCGAGATGGGAGGACCTTTCAGGGCGGATCCCTCCCCTTCGCTGTGCTCAGGGTGCGGGATGACAGGTCTCTGGAGGAGCGGACTTCTTTGATATGGGAGAACATGTTTGGGAATCCAGGCGAGGGGCAGCAGAGGGCACGGTAGTATGGAGAGAACTTTCCTGAGGACAGGCATTGATGATGCGCATTGGTTGTGGTCTCTGGCTGGAGCGTTGGCTGGCGGTGGTGGGTGTGGCGTTGGCGCTGGGCGGGCCGGCGGTGTGGGCCGCGGAGCAGGGGGCAGTGCGCAGCGAGCTGAAGCTGGTGAGCACGGTGGGGCCTGGGGCGATTCCGCTGCCGCGGACGGAGGAGTGGAAGCCGGAGATGCTGACGGTGTACGACGAGGGGAAGCGGCCGGCGGCGCAGTTCCAATATGAGCCGGGGAAGATGGGCGTCTCGTTTCTGCTGTTTAAGAACGGCTCGGGGGCGCCGGATGCGAAGAGCTGCCGGGAGGCGGCGATCGGTCCCATGATGAAGAACGCGGGCAAGAAGATTACCGAGCGGCAGGATGGGGAGGCGAAGCTGGCGGACGGGACGGAGGTGGCGACGACGAGCTATCTGCTGACGGTGGCGCCGGACCAGGGCAGCAACGGGCGGCAGCGCAGCCTGTTTGCGTTTGCGGGGAATGCGACGACGTGCGCGGAGATGCATGTGTCGAGCGTGGTGGACACGCCGGCGCAGCGCACGGCGATGCGGTCGCGGCTGAAGGATTTTCGTCCGGATCTTACCTATAAGCCGGCGGCCCTGGATTTGTTTTTGATGGGGCAGCTGCTGTTCAAGGCATCGCCGAAGATGGCGGTTCCGTACTTCCGGGCGTCGCTGGAGAAGATGCCGGCGGGGGACGCGAACTTTGTGAATCCGCGGCGGCTGGCGACGGACCAGCTGGTGATGGCGCTGGGCGTGAGCGGGGATGTGAAGGGCAGCCGCGCGGTGGCGGAGAAGGCGGCGGCAGCGGATCCGGAGTATCCGCTGAACTACTACAACCTGGCATGCGCGGATGCGGAAGAGGGCGATGCGGCGAGCGCGAAGAAGCACCTGCAGGAGGCGTTCGACCGCAAGAAGAACTTAATCGAGGGCGAGAAGATGCCCGATCCGACGATCGATGACTCGATCAAGAAGCTGCAGGGCGATAAGGATTTCTGGGCGTTTGTGCAGGGGTTGCCGAAGGAGTGAGGCGAGACGCGAGTTGCGATGGGTGCGCACCAAAAGGATCCCTCGAGGTGCGGGTCGTGGTGAAGCTGCTTGATCAGATCTGAAAGGCTCGCTCGTACTCGGGACGCGAAGAGCAAACGCAAGAACAACTGCAGATTCCTCCGCTGCGCTGCGGAATGACAGGTCCCTTTTAATTGGGTCTCCCATGTATGCAAAGCTGGAAGACCCGTTCGCGGACAACGTCGGTCGTACTTGGGACGCGAAGAGCAAATGCAAGAACAACTGCAGATTCCTCCGCTGCGCTGCGGAATGACAGGTCCTTAAATTGGGTCTCCGCTGCGCTGCGGAATGACAGGTCCTTTTAATTGGGGCTCCCATGTATGCAAAGCTGGGAGACCCGTTCGCGGACAACGGGCCGGGTCACAGTCGGTCGTACTTGGGACGCGAAGAGCAAATGCAAGAACAACTGCAGATTCCTCCGCTGCGCTGCGGAATGACAGGTCCTCATATTGGGTCTCGCTGCGCTGCGGAATGACAGGTCCCTTCAATTCGGTGTCCCATGTCTCCAAAGCTGGGAGACCCGTTCGCGGACTACGGGCCGGCACCGTCCGTCGTACTTGGGACGCGAAGAGCAAATGCAAGAACAACTGCAGATTCCTCCGCTGCGCTGCGGAATGACAGGTCCTTTTAATTGGGGCTCCGCTGCGCTGCGGAATGACAGGTCCCTTTAATTGGGGCTCCCATGTATGCAAAGCTGGGAGATCACATACCACGGACGAAGACCCGTTCGCGGACACCGTCGGTCGTACTTGGGACGCGAAGAGCAAATGCAAGAACAACTGCAGATTCCTCCGCTGCGCTGCGGAATGACAGGTCCTTTAATTGGGTCTCCGCTGCGCTGCGGAATGACAGGTCCTTTTAATTGGATCTCCGCTGCGCTGCGGAATGACAGGTCCCTTCAATTGGGTCTCCCATGTATGCAAAGCTGGGAGATCACATACCACGGACGAAGGCCCGTTCGCGGGCAACGGCCCGGGGCAACGTCGGTCGTACTTGGGACGCGAAGAGCAAATGCAAGAACAACTGCAGATTCCTCCGCTGCGCTGCGGAATGACAGGTCCTTTAATTGGGTCTCCGATGCGCTGCGGAATGACAGGTCCTTTTAATTGGGTCTCCCATGTATGCAAAGCTGGGAGATCACATACCAGGGACGAAGACCCGTTCGCGGACTACGATCCGGAGCACCCTCGGTCTTATTTGGGACGCGAAGAGCAAATGCAAGAACAACTGCAGATTCCTCCGCTGCGCTGCGGAATGACAAGTCCTTTTAGTTGGGTCTCCGATGCGCTGCGGAATGACAAGTCCTTTTAATTGGGTCTCGCTGCGCTGCGGAATGACAAATCTCTGGAAGAGCGGCGTTTGTGCGGTGGGAGGAGTTTTCGGGGCAGATTCCTCCCCCTTCGCTGTGCTCAGGGTGCGGGATGACAAGCACCTCAATTATTTGGCGAGTTGCGAGTCTCGAGTTGCGAGATTGAGCTGCGGGTGCGGGGATCATGCTTGCAGCAGGTCGGGATGGGTGCGGGCCAGGTTGGCGATGAGTTCGCCGAAGAGGGTGTTGGCCCAGGCGAACCAGGCGCGGGTGAACTGCTTGGGATCGTCTTTGTAGTAACTCTCGTGGATGAAGCCGGTGCCGGCTGAACCGATTTTGAGATAGTGCAGCATCTCGCGGATCTCGGCGGGGGAGTTGCTGGTCAGGGCGTAGATGGTTTGCGACATGGGCCAGATCATGTTGGCGCCGACGTGCGGGCCGCCGACGCCGCGGCCGGCGCTGCCCTGATAGAACCAGGGATTGCGCTCGCTCCAGACAAAGGCGCGGGTGCGGCGGTAGAGGGCTTCGTCGGGCGAGCTGTTGAGATAGGGCAGGGCCAGCAGGCTGGGCACGTTGGTGTCGTCCATCAGGACGTGGCCGCCGAATCCATCGACTTCATAGGCCCAGATGGCGCCTTCGGGGGTGGAGACCACGGCGTGCTGGCGCAGGGCTGCTTCCACTTCATCGGAGAGGGTTGAGGCGTCGTCCGCGAGCGCGGGGTCGTGGAGGATGGCGCTGGCCATCTCGGCGAGCTGGCGCAGCGAGGTGACCGCGAAGAGGTTGGAGGGGACGAGGAAGGGGAAGATGCAGGCGTCGTCGGAGGGGCGGAAGGAGGAGACGATGAGGCCGACGGGGTTGACGGGATTGCCGAATCCTTTTTCGCCGAGGGTCTCAGTGGGCGTGGGTGCGGAGCGCTGGAAGTGATAGGGGCCGAGGCTGGTTTTGCGCTGTTGCTCGCGCATGGTGCGGAGGACGACGCGCATGGCGTCGCGCCACTGGCTGTCGAAGGGCTGGGTGGCGCCGGTTTGTTTCCAGAAGCCGTGGGCGAGGCGGATGGGGTAGCAGAGGGAGTCGAGCTCGTACTTGCGTTCGCCGACGCCGGGCTTCATGTCGGTCTGGTCGTGGCGGCTCCACTCAAGGGGCGGGGCGCTGAGGTCGGCCATGAAGGCGTTGGCGTAGGGATCGATGAGGATGTGGCGGGTCTGGCGGCGGATGACGCCTTCAATGAGCGAGCGGAGGCGGTCGTCGTTGCGAGCGAGGGGCAGGTAGGGCCACACCTGGGCGGAGGAGTCGCGCTGCCACATGGCGGGGATGTCGCCGGTGATGACTGCGGTGTCGGGCTTGCCTTCGAAGGTGCCGGGCTCGACGGTGGTGTCGAGGGTGTTGGGGAAGCAGTTGACGAAGAGCTGGGCGAGTTCGGGATCGGCGATGCGGGCGCGGGTGTCGGTGAGGAACTGCTCGACGGCGTCGGAGCGGAAGCGGCGGTCGGCGGGCTGGGGGCGGGCGCTGGCGGGCTCGGGGGCGGGGTCGGCGGCGGCGTGGAGGCCGCGGGGGAGGGCGGAGGCGAGGGCGACGGTGGCGCCGGTGCGCAGGAGGTCTCTGCGGGAGAGCGTGGGCGGTGTGGTCATGGTTTGGGCCTTCCCGATGTGCGACTCCGGTGAGGGAGCTCGGCGGGCAAAGGATAACAGCCGGAGCCTGGGAGGCGAGAGCGAGGGATGCTGCTGGCCGGAGGGACGGGGAAGGACTAGACTGGCGTGGAAGTGGAGGTGCGGGATGCGGCGGTGGGCTTTGTTGCTGGCGCTGGGGTGCTGCGTGGTGGCGGGGGCCAAGGACAAGAAGAAGGTGATTCTGCCGGATGACGTGCTGGAGGCGCGAACGGCGCTGGTGGTGATCGATCCCGATGCGGGAACGCCGGCGGAGGCGCCGCTGGGGAACAGCAAGGTGCGGGACAGCGTGGAGCGGGCGCTGATGAACTGGGGGCGGTTTGAGCTGGTGAGCGACGTGTCGACGGCGGACCTGGTGATCTCGATCAGAAAAGGGAGCGGGAAGCTGGCGCAGGAGACGATTGGCGGGGTGCCGGTGGATCGGAGGCCGGGGGTGTATCAGCCGTCGGATGCAGGGGGGCGCGTGGGGATGAGCACGGGGACGCCTCCGATGGCGGGGGATCCGACGGGGATGCCGGGAGAGCGGCCGACGCCGCGGCTTGAGGTGGGCGGGAACGAAGATTTGTTCGCGGTGTATCGGGGTCGGCGGGACAATGCGCTGGATGCTTCGCCGGTATGGCGGATGCAGGAGAAGGATGCGCTGCGGACGCCGGATTTGCCGGCGGTGGATGCGTTCCGCAAGGCGGTGCTGGAGGCGGAGAAGCAGCGGGCGGCGCGGCCGTGAGTTGATGTCCGGTAAAAAAGGACGGGCGCTCCAGGTGTGGGCGCCCGTTGGATTTTTTATCAGGGGTTCGTGGTGAGGGAAGATCCCTCCCGCCCTAACAAGTTAGGACGGGGCACCCCGCGCCCGTTGGGTTTTTTATCAGGGGTTCGTGGTGAGGGAAGATCCCTCCCGCCCTAACAAGTTAGGACGGGGCACCCCGGACTTGGGACGGGGCACTGGGACTAGGCGGCTTCTTCGCCGCCTTCTTCCTTCTTGCTTTCTTCGAGCTGCTTCTCGAGCTCTTCGCGCTTTTTGGCCTTGACGGCGTCGCGCTTCTGGCGCTTCTCGTCGAGCTGCTTCTCGGCGCCTAGGAGTTCGATGAAGGCTTTTTCGGCGCCATCGCCCTTCTGGAAGCCGGTGCGGACGATGCGGAGGTAGCCGCCCTGGCGATCGCCGTAGCGGGGCGCGACGGTGTCAAAGAGGCGGGTGACGGCGACGTCGGTCTGGAGGAAGCTGAGGGCCTGGCGGCGGGAGTGCAGATCGCCCTTCTTGCCGAGGGTGATCATCTTCTCGACGTGGGGGCGGACAGCCTTGGCCTTCGCGACGGTGGTCTCGACGCGGTCTTCGACGATGACGGACGTGACCAGGTTGCGCAGAAGGGCGCGACGATGGCTGGTGTTCCGTCCGAGCTTGAATCCTGCATTGCGGTGGCGCATGGTGTAGTAACTCGCTTTCGACAGTGATCTTCAACAGTGATCAGTGTTCAGTGTTCAGTGTTCAGTGGTTCGGCATTCTGCGATCGGTGATCAGCGGGCCGATCGTGCACCGGCTGCTGATCACTGAGCACTGACAACTGACCACTGTTTAGAATCCTTCGGTTTCGGTGGGCAGCTGGAGGTCGACGGAGTCCAGCGGCTCGTCTTCGTCGTCGTAGCGGCTGTAGCTTGCGGCCAGCGCGGCGGCGGGAGAGATGCTGGTGGGTCCGGGGACGGCGTTGCCCTGTTCGTCGATCCTCATGCCGAGGGAGAGGCCCATCTGCGCGAGGATTTCCTTGATTTCGTTGAGGCTCTTGCGACCGAAGTTCTTGGTCTTGAGCATCTCGGCTTCGGTCTTCTGGACCAGTTCGCCGATGGTCTGGATATTGGCGTTCTTGAGGCAGTTGTAGCTGCGGACGGAGAGCTCAAGCTCCTCGACGGAGCGGTTGAGATTGTCGTTGCGCAGCATGACACGGCCTTCTTCGCCGCGGGACTCGGTCTCCATCTCTTCTTCGAAGTTGATGAAGATGTTCATGTGGTCCTTCAGGAGCTTGGCCGCGAGGCCGACGGCGTCGGCGGGGAGCACGGCTCCGTTGGTCCACACTTCGAGGGTGAGCTTGTCGTAGTCGGTGATCTGGCCGAGACGGGCGGCGTCGACGGTGTAGTTGACGCGGCGGACGGGCGAGTGAACCGAGTCGACGGGGATGAAGCCCAGGCCGAGGTCGCCGTCGAAGTTCTTGTCGGCGGAGACGTAGCCGCGGCCGCGCTTGAGGCGCATCTCCATCTCGAGCTTGCCGCCTTCGGAGACCGTGGCGATATAGACGCCCTTGTCAAGGATCTCGACGTCGCCATCGGCTTCAATCATGCCGGAGGTCACGACGCCGGGCTGGTCGGCGCGGAGGTAGAGGGCCTTGGGGCCTTCGCCGGCGAGCTTGAAGGGGACTTGCTTGAGGTTGAGGATGATGTCGGTGGCGTCCTCAACAACGCCGGGGATGGACTGGAACTCGTGCAGCACGCCTTCGACGCGCACGGCGGTGACAGCGGCGCCTTCAATGGAGCTAAGCAGGGTGCGGCGGAGCGCATTGCCGATGGTGGTGCCGAAGCCGCGCTCGAAGGGCTGAGCGCTGAACTTGCCGTAGGTGTCCGTCAAAGTCTCGGCATCAACTGCGAGACGCTTGGGTTTCTGGAATCCTCTCCAAAGCATAGTGGGTATCTCTCTCCCGCGCGGCAGGTACGTCGCGATGCATTTTGCGGCGGCCGCGCAAAGGCTCCTTTACGTTGAGTGGTCAGTGGTCAGTGATCAGTGGTCAGAGGTGCTTGCGCACAGCTGACGTTACCGGTCGGATTCCACTGCTTGTTACGCGTTGAGGTGATCAGGGGCAACGATCAGGTTCTGATCACTGACCACTGATCACTAACAACTTACTTGCTGTACAGTTCGACGATGAGCTGCTCGTTGACGGGCAGGTTGACGTCCTTACGCTTGGGCAGGGACAGCACGCGGCCGGACATGCCTTCGAAGTTGGCTTCGAGCCATGCGGGAACGGGGTTGGAGGCGGCATACTGGGTGCCCTGCTCGATGATGATGAGTTTCTTGGCGCCTTCGCGGATGGCGATCTCGTCGCCGACATTCACCTGGTAAGAGGGAATGTTGACCTTGCGGCCGTTGACCTGCACGTGGCCGTGACGCACGACCTGGCGGGCTTGGCGGCGGGAGATGGCGAAGCCGAGGCGATAGGCGACGTTGTCGAGGCGGCGCTCCAACTGCTGGATGAGCAGTTCGCCGGTGACGCCGGTGGCGCGGTTGGCCTTCTCGTAGTACTCACGGAACTGGCCTTCAAGCGTGAAGTACATGCGCTTGGCCTTCTGCTTTTCATGCAGCTGGAGGCCGTAGCCAACGATCTTGGCCTTGCGGTCCTTGCCGTGCTGGCCGGGGGGGAAGTTGCGCTTTTCGATGGGGCAACGATCCGAGTGACACTTGGAGCCCTTCAAGAAGAGCTTGGTGCCTTCGCGACGGCAAAGGCGGCAGACTGCTCCGGTATAACGAGCCATTGTTTCTCCTTGTTGTGAACCGGTTTACAGGACTGGCTTCCCTTCGTCCCGGTTTCTCTTCAGTTAACCCTGCTGCTCAGTGTCTCCGACCAGCAGGCAGTACCCATCGGGGTCGTTGATGCGAAACTCGCCACGCACCGCGTAGGGAGGAAACTTCAGCTCTTCCGGCTCAAGCCCCTGTGACAGCAACCACTCGCGATACGCTACAACCCCTTTGGCGTACAGATAGAACAAAACATCCTGTGCGCCCGGATTCATTGCGCGACCGGATCGCACCAGCATTAAATCGGCGCCGCCGTTCCGCAGATGTGCCCATTGCAGGGGACGGCCCGGCGGCGTAAACGTGTGTATCACCGTGAATCCCAGCCGCGCATACCACTCGAGCGAACGACCCACGTCCGATACATGAGCCATGGGCGTTAACGCTGCGAGGGGCGGAATTCCCGCCGATTCCGCGGATGGGTGGTTCACGTGGTTACACTCTGCGGCGCTTGGGCGGGCGGCAGCCGTTGTGCGGAACCGGCGTGACGTCGCGGATGGAGCGCACTTCAATACCAGCAGCGGCCAGGGCGCGGATGGCGGACTCGCGGCCCGATCCGGGGCCGGCGACACGCACATCGACCGCGCGCAGGCCGTGATCGCGGGCCATGCCGGCGGCGTTGGACGCTGCCTGCTGTGCCGCGAAGGGGGTGCCTTTGCGCGATCCGCGGAAGCCGAGAGAGCCGGAGCTCTTCCAGCTCAGCGTATTGCCCATCTGGTCAGTGATGGTGACGATGGTGTTGTTGAACGAGGCCTGAATGTGGCAGATGCCGAACGGGACATTCTTGCGCTCGCGCTTTTTGAACTTCTTGTTCTTGCCTGCCTTGCCGGCAGCGCCCTTGGATTCCTGTTTCGCCATTAGGTCTTCGCCGTCGCTTTCTTCTTGCCGGCCACGGTGCCCTTACGGGGGCCCTTGCGGGTGCGGGCATTGGTGTGGGTGCGCTGTCCGCGCACCGGCAGCGAACGGCGGTGCCGGTTGCCTCGGTAGCTCTGGATGTCAATGAGGCGCTTGATGTGCATCTGGGTGTCTTTGCGGAGATCGCCCTCGACGTCGCCTTCGTCCTCAATGACCTGGCGGATATGGTTGACCTCCTCTTCGCTGAGGTCCTGGATCTTCTTGAAGCCGTCGACATTGGCCTTCTCCAGGATTTTCAGCGCGCGGGGGTTCCCGATGCCGAAGATGTAAGTCAGCGCGATGCGTGCCTGCTTGTTGCGGGGCAGATCGACGCCAGCGATACGTGCCATGGAAGTTCCTTTTCAGTGGACAGTGAGCAGCGGTTAGTGATCAGTTTGGATCTCTGTTCGCGGCTCTCTGGTGTTGTGTGCCCTCCGGCCTAGCGCCGGTCCGGCACGGGTTATCGGGACATCTCCGGGGTTCATCGCAAGCCTTGACTCAAGCTAACTCGCCCCTGAAAGGCAGTGATCAGTGGTCAGTGATCAGTTTTCGTGATGGTTCGAGATTTTCAACTGTTCACTGCACACTGTGCACTGCGAGCTTTCGTGGAGGTTCCCTTTTCAAATGCCAGGCGGGGGTTAGCCCTGGCGCTGCTTGTGCTTTGCGTTTTCGCAGATCACGCGAACCACCCCGCGGCGGTTGATGACCTTGCACTTGACGCAAATCTTCTTAACGGATGCACGGACCTTCATTGCTTTGGTTGCCCTTCTCCGCGCCTCGCTGGATTGAGGACGCGGGGTGAAACTGAGTGGTCATTGATCGGTGGTCAGTGATCAGAACGACGTCGCAAACTGATCCCTGGACACTGACCCCTGTTCACTGGCTATTTGTAGCGGTAGACGATGCGTCCGCGGTTCAGGTCGTAGGGGCTGAGCTCCACGGCCACGCGGTCGCCGGGGAGGATGCGGATGAAGTTCTTGCGCATTCTTCCCGAGACATGGGTCAGAACCTCGTGGTTATTCTCGAGCTTGACCTTGAACATGGCATTGGGCAACGTTTCGATCACCGTTGCCATGACCTCAATCGCGTCTTCCTTCGACAAACAATCTACCCTTCTGCCGGAGATCCGGCGGTGAAACCGCAGCTATCAGCTCTTAGCCTTTAGCTGTTAGCACGTCCCGCGCAACACACATTTGCGAACAGGACTAGAACCTCTGTTTTTGCTCCGGAATGCCGATCCCGACACCACCGAAGCTGGAAGCTAATCGCTGTCAGTGATCAGCTTTCCTATTCCGTCAAAATCTTGGCCCCGGTGTCGGTGACCGCCACCGTGTGCTCGAAGTGAGCACTCATGCTGCCGTCGTCGGTGACCGCGGTCCATCCGTCCTTGAGGACGCGCACCTCGGGTTTGCCGGCGTTGACCATGGGTTCGATGGCGATGACCATGCCGGGACGCAGTTTCATGCCGCGGCCGGCCTCGCCGAAGTTGGGCACCTGGGGGTCTTCGTGCATGTGCGACCCGATGCCGTGGCCGACAAAATCCCGGACCACGGAAAATCCTTCCGCCTCGACCACCGACTGCACAGCTGCTCCGATGTCGCCCAGGGTGGCGCCGGGCTTGACGGCGGCGATGCCCGATTTGAGCGACTCCTCGGTGACGCGCAGGAGGCGCGCGGTGTCGGGATCGATGTTGGCTCCCACCGCGACGGTGATGGCGGCGTCGCCGTAGTAGCCTTCGACGATGGCGCCGCAATCGATGGAGACGATGTCGCCTTCGCGGAGGACCCGGCGGGAGGAGGGGATGCCGTGCACCACCTCGCTGTTGACCGAGGTGCAGAGCACGCAGGGAAACCCGTGGTAGCCCTTGAAGGCGGGCTTGGCGCCGAGATCGGCGATGCGTTGCTCGGCGGCGTTTTCGAGGTCGAGGGTAGTGGCGCCGGGCTTGACCCGGGAGCGCACGAGTTCGAGCACCTCGCGGACCACCCGGCCCGCGCGGCGCATCTTTTCGATCTCCTGGGACGACTTGAGTACGACGGCCACAATACCTCAAAGACAGTGATCAGTGATCAGTGGACAGTGAACAGTGGGCAGTGGTTCTGCCGCTGGTCACTGCTTCCCGAACACGGGGCGTGCACACGCAAATTTTGCCGGGAACGGAGCGCTAGAGAGCGCGCAGGCGTTCGACGGCAGCAACAATGCCGGCCACCACGACGTCGATGGGCCGGTTTCCATCCACTTCCGCAAAGCGCCCGAGGGCGCGGTAGTGCTCGACCACGGGTTCGGTCAGGGCGGCGTAGGCGCGCATGCGCTCCGCGAAGACCTCCTCGGTGTCGTCTGCCCGCTGCACCAGGGCAGCGCCCTCAATGTCACAGATCCCACTGATTCTAGGCGGTTTCGCGTAGACGTTGTAGATCGTCTGGCAGACAGGGCAGTTCCTGCGTCCGGTGATCCGGCGCAATAACTGATTATAGTCGACCTGAATACTGACAGCAACCACGGGGAGAGACTCGGGGCGGCCGGCGATGCGGCCGTCGAGCCATCCGGCCTGGTTGAGGGTGCGGGGGTATCCGTCGAGGATATAGCCGCGGATGGTATCCGGCTCGCTGAGCCGGACGGCGACCATATCGTTGACGAGGGAGTCGGGGACCAGGTCGCCGCGGTCCATGACGGCCTGGGCGGCTTGGCCGAGTTGGGTGCCCTGGGCGACGTTGGCGCGCAGCAGGTCGCCGGTGGAGATCTGCGGGATCTCCCACAGCTTGACGAGCTCTTTGGCCTGGGTTCCTTTACCGGCGCCGGGCGCACCCAGCAGCAGAATCGGGCCAGGCAGGGTTTTTCGGTCCTTCTCCTGCCCAATTTCCATTTCCGAGATCAATGAAGCCATTACCAGGTTTTCCTTCCGCGAATACGACCGGAGCGCGGGGAAAAGCCCTCATAGTGACGCATGATGAGCTGCGATTCGATCTGGTTGACAGTATCCATCGCGACACCGACCACAATGAGGAGCGAGGTGCCCCCAAAGTAGAAGTTGACGTTCAGGCCATGGGTCATCCAGGCAGGCAGGCTTTCAAAGAACCGACCGACTAAGAAGAGTCTGTCGAACCGGATACCCGACATCATGTAGGTAGGAATGAGATAGATCAGAAAGAGGTAGAGCGCTCCGACCAGCGTGATTCGGGTGAGGATGTCGTTGATGAAGTCCGAGGTGCGTTTGCCGGGCCGGATGCCGGGGATGAAGGATCCGGACTTGCGGAAGTTGTCGGCGATATCGTCGGGCTTCATGACGATGGAGACGTAGAAGTAGGCGAAGAAAACGATGCCGACGAAGTTGAGGAAGACGTACCAGGGGTATCCGGGCTGCAGGGCCTGGAGGATGGGGGAGAAGAGGCGGCTGTTCTGCACCCACTCCGACTGCGAGAAGAGCAGGGGTGCGGAGAGGATGGAGCTGGCGAAGATGATGGGCATGACGCCGCCGGAGTTGACCTTGAGGGGCAGGTGGCTGGACTGGCCGCCCATCATGCGGCGTCCGACGATGCGGCGGGCGCTCTGGATGGGGATGCGGCGCTCGGAGCGCTCCACGAAGACGATGAAGGCGACTACGGCCACCATGGCGGCGAGCATGACGAGGACGACGAGGAAGGTGAGGGAGCCCCAGGCGCCGGTCTGAATCTTGTTGACGAGTTCGCCCACGCCGCGGGGGAGGCCGGCGACGATGCCGGCGAAGATGAGCAGGGACATGCCGTTGCCGATGCCGCGGTCGGTGATCTGCTCGCCCAGCCACATGATGAAGGCGGTGCCGGTGGTCAGGGTCAGGACGGTCATGAGGCTGAAGCCGATGCCGGGATGGAGGACGACGCCCTGGCGGGTGAGGATGGCGGCGATGCCGATGGACTGGAGGGCGCCGAGGAGCACGGTCACGTAGCGGGTCCACTGGGTGACCTTGCGGCGGCCGATCTCGCCTTCTTTCTGAATGCGGGCGAGGGGCTCATAGACCACGGTGAGGAGCTGGAAGATGATGGACGCCGTGATGTAGGGCATGATGCCCAAGGCGAAGATGGTCATGCGGCGCAGGTTGCCGCCGCCGAACAGGTTCATCAGGCCGAGGGCGGACCCGCTCTGGGTATCGAAGAGCCGCTCGAGCATGGTGAAGTTCACGCCGGGGGTGGGGATCCAGGCGCCCAGGCGGTAGACGGCGAGGATGGCGAAGGTGAAGAGAACCCGTTTACGGAGGTCGGGGATGCGGAAGATATTGAGGAACTTCTCAAGCATGTTTATGTGTCCGCTTTGAGGCGCAGCTGGCGCCGGCGTTGTCCGTGTGAATCCATCTTACGCGGGATTGCCCTGCTTGTCGCTGTGACGGCGCGCAGGGCAGTTGGTTCTTTCGGGTGATCCGGCCGGGCGCCGAGGAGCGGGAGCCGCGGCCGGGGTGGTTCGCTAGGCCTTCGCCGGGGCGGGGGCGCCGAGGAGGATGGCCTTGCCGCCGGCCTTCTCGATCTTTTCCTGGGCCGCCTTGGAGAACTTGTGGGCGTGGATGGTGACGGCGGAGGTCAGTTCGCCGGAGCCCAGAATTTTGATGAGGGCCTTTTTGCTGGAGGCGAGGCCGAGCTTGGTGTAGTCGTCGAGGGCGATCTCCCGGACGGAGAGCTCGGCGATGCGATCGAGGTTGATGACCGTGTACTCGGTGCGGAAGATGTTGGTGAATCCGCGCTTGGGGAGGCGGCGGTGGAGGGGCATCTGGCCGCCTTCAAAGCCGCGCATGAGGCTCGACCCGGAGCGGGAGCCCTGGCCCTTGTGGCCGCGGGTGGAGGTCTTGCCCATGCCGGAGCCCATACCGCGGCCGACACGCTTGCGCCCGGTATTGGCATTCTTGGGGGCGCGGAGATTGGAGAGATTGGTAGGCATGATTTCCTCGCTATAGCGCCGCGCCGAGGGTGTCGGGGCGACTCGCGTTGGTTGAGAGTGGTCAGTGATCAGTGGTCAGTGGTCAGAACGGGGGGCGCTGATCACTGTTCCCTGAACACTGATCACTCGCTTTCCAGAATCCGGACCAGGTGCGGGATGGCCTTGACCATGCCGCGGACGGACTCGTTGTCGACGCGCTCGACGATCTGGTTGAGGCGGGTGAAGCCGAGGCCCTTGACGATGAGCTTGTGCTTGACCGGCGCCTGGATCTTGGAGCGGTAGTACTGGATGCGGATCTTCTTGGTCTCGGCCATGATCAGAGCTCCTCAACCTGCTTGCCGCGCGTGTTGGCCACTTCGGACTTGTCGCGCAGCTGCACCAGGGCGTCGAAGGTGGCCTTGATGACGTTGTGGGGGTTGGCGGTGCCGAGGCTCTTGGTGAGGACGTTCTGCACGCCGGCGGAGGTCATGACGGCGCGCACAGCGCCGCCGGCGATGACGCCGGTGCCTTCGGGGGCGGGCTTGAGCAGCACCTGGCCGGAGCCAAAGCGGCCCAGCACCTGGTGGGGTATGGTGGTGTCGGTCAGGTTGACGCGGACCAGGTTCTTCTTGGCGGATTCGATTCCCTTGCGGATGGCCTGGGGAACCTCCTTGGCCTTGCCCGAACCGTAGCCGACCACGCCGGAGGCGGCGTCGCCCACCACGACGAGCGCGGCGAAGGACATGTTCTTGCCGCCCTTGACCACCTTGGTCACACGATTGATGGCCACCACCTGATCCTTCAGGTTGTACTGGTTGGCATCGAGTTTCTTCTTCAATATCGTCATTGCTTTCTCCAGTGGACAGTGGTCAGTGTTCAGTGGTCAGACTCTATCGCCTTGTTTGCTTCGGTGGCCGCGTTCTGCAGGAACAACTGACCACTGATCTCTGATCACTGACAACTGCCTTCAGAATTCCAGTCCTGCTTCGCGGGCGGCGTCGGCGAGGGCCTTGATGCGGCCGTGGTACAGGTAGCCGCCGCGGTCGAAGACCACCTTCTTGACGCCCTTCTCCTTCGCCTTTTCAGCGATCGACTTGCCCACTTCCCTGGCCGCGGCGATGTTGCCGCCGGTCTTGGACTTGGCCGCGAGGGTGGAGGCGGAGGCCACGGTCTCGCCGGTGGCGTCGTCGATCACCTGCGCGTAGATGTGGTTCAGCGAGCGGTGCACGCTGAGACGGGGGCGCTCGGTGGTGCCCGAGAGCTTGCGGCGGATGCGTACGTGAATCCGCTTGCGAATTTCACTTCGGTTGATCATGTTCTTCTCTTCCTATCAGCGGCGCCGCCCTGCGGCGCCGTTCGGTTAACTGCAGTGATCAGTTGTCAGTGGTCAGTGATCAGTTTTCCGATAGCCTGCTGACCACTGTTCCCTGAACACTGATCACTTACTTGCTGCCCGTTTTGCCAGCCTTCTTCTTGAGCTTCTCATCCGAGTAGCGGACGCCCTTGTTCTTGTAGGGGTCGGGCTTGCGGAGGGAGCGCATGTCGGCGGCCACCTGGCCTACCTTCTGGCGGTCGATGCCGCTGACGGTGAGGTGGGTCTGCTTGGGATCGATGGCCACTTCGATGCCGGTGGGCAGCGGGAACTCGATGGGGTGGGAGTAGCCGAGGGTGAAGACCACGGTGCTCTTGCCCTTGAGTTCGGCGCGATAGCCGATGCCGACGATATCGAGTTCCTTCTTCCAGCCCTGGGTGACGCCCTGCACCGCGTTAAAGACCAGCGCGCGGGTGAGGCCGTGATAGGCGGCGAACTTGTCGTCGGAGCGCACGACGTGCAGCGCGCCATCCTTGGTTTCGAGCTTGATGCCCTCAGCGACGAGCGCGGTGACCTTGCCCTTGGGTCCTTCGACCAGGACGGTGTTGCCCTCGACCTTGTACTTGACGCCGGAGGGCAGCGCGATGGGCTTCTTACCGATACGAGACATTTGCTTCAATCCTTTGCTGGCTTGCGAGTCGCGATGAGACAGTGGTCAGTGATCAGTTGGCCCATCCTTAACATCGTTCCACTGCAGCCGTAAAACAGTCATCAGTGATCAGTTGTCAGTGTTCAGAAAAGTTCTGTTTGAGCAGCGGCCAGGTTTCGGCATGAAAACTGACCACTGATCACTGTTCACTGACCACTTGCGCGGTCTACCAGACCTCGCACAACACTTCGCCGCCGACGCCTTCGCGGCGGGCCTGGCGGCCGGTCATGACGCCCTTGGGGGTGGTCATGATGGAGATGCCGAGTCCGCCCTGGACGCGCTTGATCTCATCGCGGCCGATATAGACGCGGCAGCCGGGACGCGAGATGCGCGCCAGGTCGCGGATGGCCGCTTCGCTCCCGCCGTACTTGAGGTAGACGCGGAGGATGAGCTTGCCTTCCTCTTCCTGGGTCTTGTAGTTCGAGATGTAGCCCTCTTCCTTGAGGATGCGGGCGATCTCGGTCTTCAGCTTGGAAGCCGGCACATCCAGCTTCTGGTGGCGGGCCCGGATCGCGTTCCGGATGCGCGCCAGAAAATCTGCTACGGGGTCGGTCAGACTCATTCCTTCTCCTTCATCCTCCGTTCGTCCGCCTGGGCGGAAACCAGCGAGGATGGTTGTTACCGAGTGATCAGTGTTCAGTGGTCAGTGATCAGGTCGTTTGGCGTTTGCCCGGACAGAGAGTTCACACTCGAACTAACTGACCACTGATCACTGTTCACTGATCACTGCCGTTACTACCAGCTCGACTTGACGACGCCGGGGATCTCGCCCTTGAGCGCCAATCCGCGGAAGCACAGGCGGCAGACGCCGAACTTGCGCAGATACCCGCGCGGGCGGCCGCAGAGCTTGCAGCGGTTGTGCTTGCGGCAGCTGAACTTCGGCTTCCGCGCGTCCTTGACTCGTTTTGCAGTGGTTGCCATAAAACCTCGAAAACAGTGGTCAGTGGTCAGTGGTCAGGGACCGCATTTCCGCTGATACTTTGCCTTTCAATCGACTCAATTCCTCTGATCACTGATCACTGATCACTGATCACTTGCTCTTACGCGCCCTGACGGAAGGGCATGCCAAAGGCCCGCAGCAGCGCGCGCGCCGAGTTGTCGTCCTTGGCCGTGGTGACGATGGTGATGTTCATGCCCTTCAGCTTTTCCACCTTGGAGTAATCGATCTCCGGAAAGATGAGCTGATCGCGCAGGCCGAGGGTGTAATTGCCGCGGCCGTCGAAGCTCTTGGTGGAGACGCCGCGGAAGTCCCGCACGCGGGGCAGGGCCGTGGCAATGAGGCGATCGAGAAACTCGTAGGCCTTGTCGTTGCGCAGGGTGACCATGGCGCCGATGGACATGCCGGCGCGCACCTTGAAGGCCGCGATGGACTTTTTGGCCTTGGTGGTGACGGGCTTCTGTCCGGCGATGGCGGCCAGGTCGGCGACCAGCGGATCGAGCAGCTTGCTATTCTGCGTGGCTTCGCCGAGCCCCATGTTGAGCACGATCTTTTCAAGCTTGGGCACGGCCATCGGGTTTTCGAGCCCGAGCTCCTTCTGGAGGGCCTGCTTGATCTCCTTGTGGTACTTCTCTTTCAACCTTGCTGCCATTTTCCTGTGTTCCTTTCTCCCGGTCTCGGAGTGGATCTGGTCCGTATACCGTTACGGGAGGGTGCTGGCCGCACGGGCGGAGTATTTGGTTCTCCGGCCCGGCGGGCTTCGTTACTTCTTGGTGGGCAGCGTCTGCCCGCACTTTTTGCAGACGCGGGCCTTGGTGTCGCCGTCCTGCTTGTAGCCGATGCGCGCCGGGCCGCAGTTGGGGCAGACCAGGGCGACATTGGAGATGTTGATGGGCGACTCGTGTTCGGCGATACCGCCCTTGGTGCGCTGGCCGGTCTTGGAGGAGACGGTCTTCTTGACGACGCGCACATGCTCGACGAGCACCGTACCCTTATCCGGGAAGACGCGCAGCACGCGGCCGGTCTTGCCGCGGTCAGAGCCGGTGAGGACCTTGACCGTATCGTTACGACGAATGTTCAGACTCTGCATAGGTTCTCCGAAGACAGGGGACAGTGGTCAGTGAACAGTGGTCAGTTGTTCCTGCTGAAACTTGAGGACCTGCGTTCATACCAAACGTTGTTCTGATCACTTTTCACTGCACACTGCTCACTGCTTAAACGACTTCCGGGGCCAGGGAAACGATCTTCAAAAACTTCTTTTCGCGGAGCTCGCGGGCGACGGGTCCGAAGACGCGGGTGCCCACCGGCTCGTGCGCGTCGTCGATGACCACGGCCGCATTTTCATCGAAGCGGATGTAGGTGCCATCGCGGCGGCGATATTCCTTGCGGGTGCGGACGATGACCGCCTTCACCACCTTGCCCTTCTTGACGGTGCCGTCGGGAGAGGCTTCCTTGACGGCGGCGGTGATGACGTCGCCGAGGGTCGCCTTCTTGCCCAACCCGCCGCCCAGGGGCAGGATCATCTGCAGCTTGCGCGCGCCGGAGTTATCGGCGACGGCGAGCATGGTTCTCATTTGCACTGCCATGGTCTCTTCTCCCAAAAACAGCTATTAGCTTTTCGCTATTAGCTCTTAGCTGGCCGCGGCGGCCGTATCTTCAATCTGACCGAGCGACGAGCGGCGGACGATCTCTTCCAGGGCCCAGCGCTTGAGCTTGCTGGTGGGCCGGGTTTCGCGGATGCGGACGACGTCGCCCACGCGTGCGGAGTTCTGCTCGTCGTGCGCATAGAACTTTTTCGAGCTCTTGACGATGCGCTTGTACTTGGGGTGGGCCTTGCGCATCTCCACTTCGACCACGATGGTCTTCTGCATCTTGGTGGAGACGACGTTGCCGACCTTTTCATTGCGCCGGGTGGCGGGCGCCTGTGCGGTTTCCTGAGTCGCCATTTAGCGCGCTCCTTTTCCGGCGGCGGGGACGCCACCGTCTTTGCTTGCGCCGCGGACGCCCAGGGCGCGCTCGCGCGCGACGGTCTTGATCTGGGCGATCTCCTTGCGCAGCTGGCGGAGCTTCTTGACTCCGTCGTTCTGTCCCATCGAGACCTGGAAGCGAAGGCGGAACAGCTGCTCGGCCGAGGTCTTCTCGTGCGCCGCCAGTTCCTCATCGCTCAGACTGCGAATCTTATTGAGTTCCATTTCCTTCTTAGCTCCTAGCTGTTAGCTTTTAGCTCTTAGCTTCGTCTCATTCGCTTGCGACTCTTCCCTGCAGACAGAAGAGCTGAAGCTAATGGCTAATCGCTAATGGCTGCTGTTACGCAGCCGGCGTCTTCTCGGCCGCGGCGGTCTTTTCGGCGCCCGGCCGCTGCACGAACTTGGTCTTCAAGGGCAGCTTGTTGGAAGCCAGGCGCATGGCCTCCTGGGCGATGTCGGGGGCGACCCCTTCCATCTCGAAGAGGATCTTGCCCGGCTTGACGACGGCCACCCAGTGATCGAGCGCGCCCTTGCCGGATCCCATACGGACTTCGGCGGGCTTCTTGGTGATGGGCTTGTCCGGGAACAGGCGCAGCCAGATCTTGCCGCCGCGCTTGATGAACCGGGTCATGGCGATACGGCTGGCTTCGATCTGGCGGTCGGTGATATAGCCGCACTCCATGACCTTGAGGCCGTACTCGCCGAACGCAAGCGAGGAACCGCGCCACGCTTTGCCGCGGCGCTTGCCCTTCTGCTGCTTGCGATACTTCACCTTCTTTGGCATCAACATAACGAAAACCTCGAACCAGTGGTCAGTGAACAGTGGTCAGTGATCAGAACGGTGTCGCCTGTCCGGCTTTTCCGTCACCACTGAATCCTGCTCCGACCTGACTCAGAACTTAACCCAACAACTCTGATCACTGATCACCGACCACTGATCACTTGCACCTAAAACACTCCCGAGCCTGACGGCGCCGGCTGCGTCTGGCGGCGCTTCTGCTCGTAGATGTCGCCGCGATAGATCCAGGTCTTGACGCCGATCACGCCGTAGGTCGTCTCGGCCTCGGAGAAGCCGAAGTCGATGTCGGCGCGCAGCGTGTGCAGGGGCAGACGTCCCTGCAGGTACCACTCGGAGCGCGCGATTTCGTTGCCGTTCAGGCGGCCGGAGACGCGAACCTTGATGCCCTTGCAGCCGAAGCGCAGGGCGGAGTCGACGCTCTTGCGCATGGCGCGGCGGAAGCTGACGCGCTTCTCGAGCTGGAGGGCGATGTTCTCGGAGACCAGCTGGGCATCGAGCTCGGGCTTGTTGACCTCCACGATATCGATGAAGACATCGCGGTTGGTGCGCTTGCCGAGCTCCGTCTTGAGCTTCTCGATCTCGGCGCCCTTGCGGCCGATGACGATGCCGGGACGGGCGGTGCGGATGATGAAGCGCAGCTTGTTGCCGGGGCGCTCGATCTCGACCGAGCTGACGCCGGCGGCCTTGAGCTTGTCGCGCAGCTCCGCCTTGAGCTTGACGTCCTCGACCAGGAGCTTGTCATAGTCGCGCTCCGAGAACCAGCGCGACCGCCAGGGCTTGTTCACTCCCAGCCGGAATCCGTAAGGATGGACTTTCTGTCCCATAATTCTTCCCTCAAACCTCTCAGGCCTACTTCTTTCTGGCCTTCTTTGCCGTTGTTGCCTTCCTGGCAGCCTTGGGCGCCGCGGCCTTCTTCGCGGGAGCCTTCCTGGCAGCAGTCTTCCTGGCCGGCTTGGCCTTGGCCGCGGGCTCGTCGACGCGGGTGACCAGCGACTCGGAGTTGGCGCGCTCGGCCACCGACAGAACGATGTGGGTGAGCCGGCGCTGATAGCGATAGGCGCGGCCCATGGGGGCGGGGCGGATGCGCTTCATGCGGGGGCCGTCGTTGGCCAGGGCCTGCTTGACGTAGAGGTTGTCCACGTCCAGATCGGTTCCCTGCTCGCCGGCCACGTACTTGGCGTTGTCCACCGCCGACACCAGCAGCTTGTGGATGACCGGAGCGATGCGCTTCTTGGTGAAGGCGGCCGTCTCCAGCGCCTCCTGCACTCCCCGGCCCTTGATCAGGTCGAGCACCAGGCGCGCCTTTTGCGGCGACACGCGCTGAAACTTGGCCTCGGCCCGGTATTCTTTTGTCTCGACTGCCATTGGTCTCTTCCTCAAGATCAGCTTTTAGCTTTCGCTATCCGCTGTTAGCTTTTCCCGTGCCGCAACGAGCTAGTAGCGAAGAGCTAATAGCTAACGGCTGCTCTTCTTAGCGGGGCTTGGCGCCAGCTTCGGCTTTGCCGCCCGCGGTGTGTCCTTTGAAGGTGCGCGTGGGCGCAAACTCGCCCAGTTTGTGGCCCACCATGTTTTCGGTCACGTAGACGGGGACGAACTTCTTACCGTTGTGCACGGCGATGGTGTGTCCCACGAACTCCGGAAAGATGGTGGAGCGGCGCGACCAGGTCTTGACGACCTTCTTGTCGTTGGCCGTGTTGAGCGCCTCGATCTTCACGCTCAGGTGCGTGTCTACAAACGGACCTTTTTTGGTCGAACGTGCCATAAATCTCAGCTCCCTTTACTTGCTGCGCCGCTGCACGATGAATGCGTCGGTCCGCTTGTTGTTGCGTGTCTTGTAGCCGCGGGTCGGCTGGCCCCAGGGGGTGACCGGGTGACGGCCGCCGGAGGTCTTGCCTTCGCCGCCGCCGTGCGGGTGATCGACGGGGTTCATGGAGACGCCGCGGTTGGTGGGACGAATGCCCTTCCAGCGGTTGCGTCCGGCCTTGCCGATCGAGACATTCTCGTGATCGGTGTTGCCCACCTGGCCGATGGTCGCCATGCACTCGACGAGCACGCGGCGGGTCTCGCCGGAGGGCAGCTTGAGCAGCGCGTAGTCGCCTTCCTTGGCGACCAGCTGCGCCTGCGCGCCGGCGGAACGCGCCATCTGCGCGCCCTTGCCCGGCCGCAGCTCGATGGCATGCACCGTGGTACCGGCAGGAATGTTCTTCAGTGGCAGGGCGTTGCCGACCAGAATGTCGGCCTCGGGACCGGAGCTGACGGTGGCACCGACCTTCAATCCCACCGGCTGCAGGATGTAGCGCTTCTCGCCGTCGGCGTAGTGAACCAGGGCGATGCGCGCGGAGCGGTTGGGATCGTACTCGATGGTGGCCACTTTTCCGGGAACGCCGGCCTTGTCGCGCTTGAAGTCGATCAGACGGATCTTCTGCTTGTGCCCGCCGCCGTGGTGGCGGATGGTCAAGTCGCCCGAGTTGCGGCGGCCGCCGGTGCGCTTGCGGGTGACCAGCAGCGGCTTATGCGGCTTGTCCGTTGTGATGTCGTCGTTCACCTGCGTGGTCTTGAAGCGCAGGGTCGGCGTGATCGGTCGAAATGTCTTGATTGCCATCGTCTTTGTCCTAAAACCAGTTGTCAGTGTTCAGAGATCAGTGATCAGTTTGGCGTGTTCGCTGCCGCGTTCTTCTGATCTCTGCTCTCCTGCCCCTGATCTCTGCTACAGGTTGCTCACGTACTCGGGCATCTTCTCGCCGGCCTTGAGGCGAACGTATGCCTTCTTCCAGTCGGGGCGGAAGCCGGCGTACTTGCCGCGGCGGCGCTCCTTGCCCAGAACGTTGGAGGTGCGAACCGCGGCCACCTTCACCTTGAAGAGGGCTTCGACGGCCTGCTTGACCTCAGTCTTGCTGGCGCCGGGAGCGACTTCAAACACCAGCGTGCCCTCGGTCTCCTTCACGCCCAATCCCTTTTCGGTGATGAGGGGGCGGCGAATCACGGTATAGAGTGTCGGCATTACGCGGCCTCCGTCTGCGCGGCCAGCTGACGCTTGCCCACGCTCTTCACCAGTGCCTCGGTCAGCTGCTCGATAGCGGCCCGGGAGAAGATGGCCCGGTCGTAGCGCAGCAGGTCGTACGGATGCACTTCGTTGTTGAGCACCAGCTCCACACCCTTCAGGTTGCGGGCACCGAGCACCAGCGCCTGGGAGAGGGTCTTGCTGTTCTCCACCAGGAGGGCGGTGCGGGTCACGCCCAGCTTGTCGAGGGCGCCGCGATAGAGCTTGGTCTTGGCTTCCTTCACTTCGAGGGAGTCGACCACGGTCAGCTTGCCGTCCGCCAGCTTGGAGGCCAGGGCCGAGCGGAGCGCGCCCAGCAGCTTCTTGCGCGGGAATGCGTATTCGTAGTTGCGCGGCTGCGGTCCGTGCACGGTGCCGCCGTGGCGCCACAGAGGCGAACGCACCGACCCGATACGAGCGCGGCCCGTGCCCTTCTGCTTCCACAGCTTCTTGCCGGATCCGGCGACCAGCTTGCGGTTCTTGGTGGCGTGCGTGCCCTGACGCAGCGAGGCGCGATAGTGCTTGACCGCCTCCCACAGCAGCGCCTCGTTGATCTGCCCGTACACCGTATCGGTCAGATCGAGCGAGCCCACCTTCTCCCCATTCAGATTGACTACATCTACTTGTGCCATCGTCTTCTTCCTGCGAGCTATCGGCCGTTAGCTTTTAGCTCTTAGCTTTCCCGTCTCAACGTGAAAGCTTCAATCTTCAGTCTTGAAGCGAATCAGCTAAAAGCCAGGAGCTACTAGCTGAAACTCGCTTACTTTCTCTTCGCGGTTGCCTTCTTCGAAGCCTTCAGCGGATCGACCGTGCCGGATCCAGCGAAGCCACGACGTTCGCGCGGCGGCGCCTTGGCCTTGGTGATATACACATAGCCATCGCGAGGACCGGGAACAGCACCTTCCACCATCAGCAGGTTCTCGTCGAGATCGATGCCGCGGATGCGCAGATTGCGCACCGTCACCTGATCCTGTCCGAAGTGACCGGGCATGCGCTGACCGGGAAAGACGCGCGACGGGAACGAAGACGCGCCGATCGAGCCCTGCACCTGGAACATATGGCCGTGCGACTTGGGACCGCCTCCGAACTTATGGCGACGCACAACGCCCGCGAACCCGCGGCCCTTCGAGGTGCCGATCACATCGACGAACTTGGCATCGGCAAAGATGTCCACCAGCACGCGATCGCCGGCCTTGACGCCATCCTGCCCCTCGGCAGCGAGTTCGATTCCGACCTCGCGGATCTCTTTCACCGGAGGAGCCTCGCTCTTGGCCAGGTGGCCGGCCTGCGGCTTGGTGATCTTCGAAGCCTTCACGAACTCAACGAGCCCGATCTGCGCGGCTTCGTATCCATCCTTCGCCATCGTCTTTAACTGCGTCACGACGCAGGGGCCGGCCTGCAGCACCGTAATGGGATGCACCTCGCCCTTGTCGTCGAAGACCTGCGTCATGCCGATCTTTTTACCCAGAATTCCCGTGACTGCCATATTTCCCTCACCTCATCATGCGAGCCTTGGGGCATCGCACTGCCGGAATCTCAAGCAGTGATCAGTTTTCAGTGGCCAGTGATCAGTTTCCCGATCTGCCACCCGACTCGCGCTTCCTGCGCCGAGCCCCCTGATCCTTGCTCGTCTATCTCGATATCAGCCACCAGCTTAGTGATCGTTCTGATCACTGGTCACTGGAGCACTGACAACTTACTTCTCGAACGCCTTGATCTCGACGTCCACGCCTGCCGGGAGATCGAGCTTCATGAGCGCGTCCACGGTCTGCTGGGTGGGCTCGAGGATGTCGATCAGCCGCTTGTGCGTGCGGATCTCGAAGGCCTCGCGCGATTTCTTGTCGACGTGCGGCGAACGCAGCACGCAGTACTTGTTCTTAATCGTCGGCAAGGGGATGGGACCCGCCACCGTTGCGCCGGTGCGCTTGGCCGTATCCACGATCTCGCCGGTCGAGGTATCGAGCACACGATAGTCGTATGCCTTCAACCGGATGCGAATTCTCTGTCCTACCATGACGTCCTTCCAGTGCTCAGTGATCAGTTTTCAGTGATCAGTTATTGGCTTGCCGTCGAACTTCGTTCATCGTGCCAGCGTCTGACTGATCACTGACCACTGTTCACTGACAACTGTTACTTGATGATCTCCGAGATGGTGCCGGCGCCTACCGTGCGTCCGCCTTCGCGGATGGCAAAGCGCAGGCCCTTCTCCATGGCCACTGGCGTATGCAGCTCAACCACCAGCTGCACGTTGTCGCCC
>VANK01000009.1 GCA_008682415.1 Acidobacteria bacterium AB60
CCCCCCCCCCCCCCCCCCGGGGGGGGGGGGGGCAGATTTGGAAGACACGTCCACAGGATGAGGTTAGAAGGTAGGCGCGTGGCCGTCCGTGTCCGCCGTCACGGGCCGCTGTGTGGTTGCGCGGGGCGCCGGGGGTGAGGAATGAGTCGCCTGGCGGCCCGGACGCCGGGGCTTTTGGTAAGCCGGCGCTTGGCTCGGCAAGGACTGGCTTTCAACGAAGGTTTGATACGGTTGCGGGGATTGGATCACGATGGAGGCAATTCATCGGTGGTGATCGAGGTTCCCCTTGAAGCCTTTGAGCTGCTTCAACTCGTTTCTGTGGATGGTGCTGTGCTTTGCCGGGGGTGCGGGCTTGAGTCTGAAGGCTCAAGCGCCCGCGAGTGGCGAGTCTCGAGTTGCGAGTCTCGAGTCTCGAGTCTCGAGTTGCGGGTGCGGAGTCCCAGGCTTCCGCGGACGCAGGCTTGCGTGGGGCGGCGCTGCCGATGCGGGACTCCTCCGTAACGCAGATCAAGGTCTTGCAGCCAGCCGATCTGCTGCCGGGGACGTTCGTGTGTCCGGGAGGGTTTCCGACCGATCTGACGAATTATGACTGCCGCTATACGGAGCGCATGCGGGTGCGGCAGTGGATTGCGACGTCGGTGACCGATGAGGCGATGCTGCAGTCGATTGCCAGCGCGACATTCTTTGGGCAGACGGTTCCCTCGCCGAGCGAGTGGGCGCGCACGTGGGAGAACTACGGGCGGCGCATTGGAGCGAACTACACGGGGGCGACGGCGCGGGGAACCACGGAGTTTGTGGTGGGCAACCTGATGCGCGACGATCCCCGGCATATCCGATACAAAGACGATCCGCGGACGCATTACGGGACGAAGCTGCGGGGCTGCAGCGAGGGCGATCTGAAGCTGGTGACGTATGCGCCGCCCGGGAAGATGGCGCTGCGCCGGGTGGGTCATGCCTTTCTGGATTCGGTGACGGTGCGTCATTCGAGTCCGTGCGGCAACGGAATAGTGCTGCCGGCGTTCGACCGCATGGCGGGGATCTGGGCGTCGGCCTATGCCAGTTCCGGGTGGTATCCGGCGGTGGAGAATACGCTGCCGAAGGTGGCGTCGCGGGCGGGCACCTCCTTTGCGATTACGCTGGGCGGCAGCTTCTACAACGAGTTTGCGGAGGAGTTGATCGCGGGAGCGACGCGCCTGTTCGGGCGCGGGAAGGGGACGAACTAGATGCACGGCCACGCGTGGCAACGCATGCACTTTTTGCTGGCACTGGTCTGCCTGGTTCCACTGGCCGGCTGCATTCGCAACCAGATGTACCGGGCGTATCCCAACGGCCAGGTGGACGTGCCGCCGCCCGCGCCCGTGGAATTGGACAAGCACAAGGCCAAGGCAGAGGGACGGGCGAAGGCTCGGGCCATGCGGGACGAAGGCCAGCCAGAGCCGAAGGGGAAGGCGTGCAAGGCGGAGACGATCCGGGAGACGCCGTGCCTGGCGTTTGTGGAGTTTGACGAACTGGGCGAGTTTTGGGAGCGCAATCCGAGCGGGCGTCCGGCGCAGTTAAGCAACGCGCTGCGACTGATTCGAGAGGCGCGCAAGAGAGATCCCCAGACGCTGGTGCTGGTGTTTGTGCACGGGTGGAAGCACAATGCGGCGTCGGATCCCGAGGACACCAACATCACCGGCTTCAAGGCGGCGCTGGAGAGCATTCACCGGACCTACACGGATGAGTCGAACACCAAGCATGCGGTGCTTGGGATTTATGTGTCGTGGCGCGGGGGACTCATCTCCGGGGCGTGGCCGGTGGCGCAGCAGTTCAGCTATTTCAATCGCGAGTCCACGGCGATCCGGGTGGGGAACACATCGTTGACGGATGCGCTGGTGGAGATATCGGCGGAGGTGCAGCACATGCCGCTGGCGGGTGACACGTCTCCGGCGCGGCTGGTGATGATTGGCCACTCGTTTGGGGGCCTGGTGCTGGAGCGCGCGATCTCGCAGGCGATGATCATGTTCCTGGAGAAGCAGTATCAGGAGCAGCGCGACGGGAGCGACAAGCCGGTGATCACGCAGCCGCTGGCGAACCTGCTTGTGTTTGTGAATTCGGCAGCGGGGGCGAACGAAGGCAAGCAGATGATGGATTACCTGGCGAGCAGCCACTTCGCGTACGAGGGGCCGGGCCATCGCGCGCTGCCGCTGATTCTCTCGGTCACGTCGAAGACGGACTCGGCGACGGGCATGATCTTCAAGGTGGGGCATGGGGCATCGTGGCTGGGGTACTGGGCGCAGGGGAGCATGCGACCCAAGGGCGCTGGGCCGGGTGACGCGAACGCGCCGTCGCACGACTATGCGCGGGCGTGCTTCGATCCCGGCAACGAGCAGTTAACGCCGCGCCTGTTCGACATGAGCCAGACGGGATACTACATGACGACGACGGCCCATTCGGCACAGTTGCAGAGTCACGTGGTGACGGAGACGCCGAAGAGCGCCGGGGCACCCCCGGGGAATGACTGCATGACTACGAGCTCCGCGGCGGGCGGGCCGAAGACGATCATGAGCTGCAACCTGGGGCAATACACCTTCACCGTGAGCGAGAGGCAGGGGCGGTGCAATGGCACGCCGTACTGGGCGATGGAGGTTCCGAAGGAACTGATCCCCGATCACAACACGATCTTCACGGGGCGCCTGATCACGTTTCTGACGGGCTTTGTGGCGCCTGTGGCGCTGGAGGAGAAGACACCGAAGCTGAGCCGGCCGGCGATGGCGGTGCAGTAAACGCGGGTTTCGAGTTGCGAGTCTCGAGTCTCGAGTTGCGAGTTGCAAGTTGCGAGTTGCGAGTTCGGGTCTAGGGCCGCTAAGAGGCGGGCGTGACTACTGGGGGGCGCCGGTGCAGGCTGCGCCCACCGAGCGAGCGGCTCCGGCGATCTGCTCTGCCGAGGAGAGTTGCACCGCTTCGGCGAGCGTCCGCGCGGAGGCGTCGCAGTCGTGCATCCCGTTGAGAACCATGGCGTGGACCACCAGGGCCTGGGCGAGGCTCTCGCTGTAGGCAGCGGAGTCCTGTGCCTGGAGCTTTCGCAAGATTCGCTCGCCTTCGCCGATGGAGGTCTGCGCCAATTCGATTTGGCGGCCATCGGTGGCGGCCCAGGCGAGCAAGGTGAGCGCCATGGCCAGCGCCTTCAGGTTGTCCGGCGAGGGGTCCGCTTTGCGGAAGGCTTCTACCGCGAGTTTGCGAAGACGAACGCACTCGGGGTTGTCATGATCTCGCTCGTGAATGAGGGCGAGGGTGAGATAGGTTCGCGCGAGATGGTCAAGAAAGCGGTCGGGATTGGCGGGGGCGAGCTTTTCGTCGATGGGAAGGACGCGCTCAAGCACGGGTTTGGCCTGATCGAAGCGTTCGGCGCGGGCGTCTCCGTCGGCCCATTCGAAGAGCATGCTTTCGAGGGTGGGGAGGTAGGCATCGGGTTCCTGTTGGGCCAATTCGTCGAGAATCTGGGTGCCGCGAGAGTAGTCGTGGTCGGCGGCATCGAGTTTGCCGAGGGAGGTTTCTACGAGCGCGAGAACACCGGCGGTGGCGGCGGTCTCGAATTTCACATCAGGCTGGTCCCGATCGAGGAGGAGCACTTCGATGGAGGTGGCCATCTGGAGAACGCGT
Source organism: Acidobacteria bacterium AB60 (assembly GCA_008682415.1). GTDB lineage: Bacteria > Acidobacteriota > Terriglobia > Terriglobales > Acidobacteriaceae > Telmatobacter. The sequence goes on from VANK01000009.1 coordinate 3,643, forward strand.
TCCGCCTCGGAGAAATTCTCTTGCATCTCGAGAGCCATGCCTAGCTTGGTGAGCATCTCTGCCTGTTCGCGCAGGTAGCCCATACCGTCCTTGGTGGCGCCTTTGTAGTTGTTGAAGGCGGTGGTGAAGAATTGCTCGGCCTGCTCGAATTGTCCCTGGCGCAAGAGAACGGCGCCGATGTCGGCGGCGATTCCGGAGAGGGTGGGGACATCGCACTGAGGATCCTGAGGCAGCATGCCGAGAGCCATGCATTTGGCGAAGGCCTGGGAGTCTGCCTGTTGCGCCTTATCGAAGTCGCCCTGGGCGGCGTAGGCGCCGGCTGCGTCCTGGAGAGCCAGCATGTGCATACGTTCGTATTTCAGCGAATCGGTCTTTTCCAACTCCTCGAGTTTGGGGAGGATGCGCGCATAGACGGCCTGGGCGTCGGGCAACCGGTTCTCCCGTTGCAAGACGCGTGCGAATTCACAGGCGTACTCGGGCTCGTTGGGTCGGATCTGCTGGGCCTCTTCGAGATAGGACAGCGCCTCGTGGGACTTGAACTCCATCTCCAGGGCGAGGCCGATTTCATAGTCGTGGCGGGCGGCGTTATCGATGTTCTGCTTGTCCTGGGTGGCGTGAATCTGCTTGAGGAGGGTGACGGCCTGATCGAGTTTTCCCTGGTGGAGAAGTTGCTCGGCCTGGCGTGCCAGTTCGCTTCCGCTGGATTCCTGCTTTAGTTCGCGGGCAAGCTTATGGTATCGCTCCGCCCATTGATTGGCCTCGGCGAGCCTGGCATTGTAGTCGGTCTTCATCTGGCTCAACTGCTGGTTAAGAGCCGCATTGGCTTGAGGATCGACGCCTTTGCAGGTAACGGAGACGGGGCCTTTGACGTTGACAAAGACGGGGCTGCACCAGCCCGAGGTGTGGATGTCGAGCGGCTGGGCGGGCGGGGCCATGGCCGAGAATACTACAAGTGTGGCGAGCATGCTCTACTTACCTCCGGACGCGGGGGGAGGCGGGACCGGTTTGGCAGGAGCAGCCGAGGGATCGGGGGTTTTCTTCGACGAGTTCACGTCGGCGGAGTAGGTGACAGCGCCTGTACCGACGAAGACGGGGCTTGCATCTCCGCTGGTCTGGATGGAGTGGACTGTGGGGGAGGCGGACTTGGTGGCGTTGACCCATGCAAGGGCGAGCCCTCCCACCAGGGCCAGGCAGGCCATGGCGATGGCGACGGGGGAGAGCCAGCGCCGGGAGGCTCCGCGCTTGAGACGCGCCACCAGGCCGAAGACGAGGAACAGAGCGAAACCGGCCAATCCAAGTGGCTGTACGACGACCTTTGTCCAATCAGTCATGGGAATCTTCCTTAACGCCGCAGGAGCGTTGTGGCTTGAAGACTGGGAGCCGAGGCACGAAGTGAAGCAGAACGAGGCGGCGACCTGTGGGAATGGTGCTTCCTTCAGAGGGAGGTCTGGTGCGCTTGAATGGGTCGCGAGAGGGGGCCGATGGAATCCCACTGTACACCAATTTGAATGCGGTGGGAATGGTTGCGGTGAGCGGGGCGTTCCGGATTCCTATTCGGCGCGAAGCGCATCCCAAGCAAGTATGCGAACGCGGAAGCATGCCCAGACTCGTCCCTCACCGGTGCCGGTGGCGCTGCTGCTGATAGATGTCCTGACCACGTTTGCTTTTCCCGACGGGGACGCGATTCTGAAGGGGGCGCTGGGGATGCGGGATGCACTGGTGAAGCTGAAGGGGCGGGGGCGGGCGCGGGCGGCGGGCATTCCGGTGCTGTATGTGAACGATAACTTCGGGGACTGGCGCAGCGAGAAGGAAGTGCTGATGGGACGGTGCCTGGAGGCGAAGGGCGGGGCGTTTGTGCGTCCGCTGCTGCCGGACAGCGAAGACTACTTTGTGCTGAAGCCGATGCACTCGGGGTTTTACATGACGCCGCTGGAGGTGCTGCTGGAGCACTTGCAGGTGGAGACGCTGATCCTAACGGGGATTACCTCCAACAGCTGCCTGACGGTGACGGCGCACGACGCGAATATGCGGGGGTTCGATATTTACATTCCGCCGGACTGCTCGTGCGCACGGAATGCCGAGGAGCATGCGCAGGCGCTGGCGCAGCTGGAGGCGATGGCGGGGGCGAACCTGCGGCCTTCGGGGTCGCTGAAGCTGCCGGAGCTGGTGCGAGCGGCGCAGGTGTCGCAGCGTGGCGGCGTGCCGGCGCGGCCGCGGGCGCGAAAGGGTTGAGCGGGCGGTCGGGGAGCGGGCAGGCCGCCAGGCAAAATCCTACAAAGTGATGGTTACCGGGGGCGCGCCAACGTTTCAATTTCGGCGGAGAAGCAAGCTTTCAAACTGGGTGGGACGCGCGGCTGGATGGAGTGATTTCGGGCGGTTTCCTGCAGAAACGCGTTGACTCGGTTGTGGGGTTCCGCTACGCTGAGCACGCCTTTAATCCCCAGGGTCCCGAAAAGTATTTTTGCTGCAGTTTTCAGGTAGACTCTCCCACCCCTAGGGTGAGTTCTTCGGGTTGTTTCCACGCAATCACACGTGAGAGTGTGTCCGGCCTCATCTTCATTGGCGGCGAGTCTACGGCTCGCAGAGGGGAACTACGATGATTTCTTTAAATCGCACGACGGCGGCCGTTGCCGGCCGGTGTTTTCTTGCAATGCTGTTTGTGATGGCGTTTGCGCCCGCGGTGCGGGCGACGCCGATGGTCTACACGGGGATTGTGGTTACGGATGTCCGGGTGGGCAACAACCTGATGCATAACGCGTCGCTGACGATCAGTTTTGCGGGGGACACGGACGACATTCTGCAAGTGCCGGTTCCGAGCCAGGAATGCGGGGGAGTGGGTTACTTCCTATACCTGACGAAGGGGACGGCCCGCATGCAGATCGAGTACCTGGGACACACGCGCACAGCGCGGCTGCAGGATGGGCAGATCTTTGTGGCGCTGGATCAGTGCAGCGGCGGGATTGGCTTTGGGTCCTTCCTGGGGCCGAACGGGCTGGAGCCGGCGTATCCGATGGCGTTGACACTGGGGACGGCGGAGTGGGCGGCGATCGAATATCCCAGTCCTTTGACGGGGTCTCTGAGCACGACGGGAGCGGCCTGGTCGTGCATTGGGTTTCCTCCGGGCGGGATTGACGCGCTCCCGGGGACGCCGGACGGTGCGTGCATCTCTCCGGACACGTACCCGATGAAGTCGGATATCGGAAACGTTTACGTGTATCAGCCGTACAACGAGCTGAACGATCCTACGAGTGTGGCGATTTTCAGCAACCACAGTGGAAGCACGAATCGGGGTCTCTTCCTGGTGCGTCCGCCTTCGCGGACGCCGGCGCCGAGCTTCTCCGCGGGGGAGGGAACGCACGTGGTGTACACGCTGCAGACGGTGGCGGACGGCTCACTTGGAAAGCACACGTTCAACCAGGCAGTGGTGACGCTGCAGATGGTGAGTGATCCGCGGGCAGTGACGACACAGTCGAGCGCCGTGGATCCGACGCGGAATGTCTACGAGAACAAGACGGGTTATGCCACGGTGACGATCGACGACGGAGGTCAGATCTACAGTGCGGAGTTCGCGCCGGGCGAGGTGTTCGTGCGGTATGACGCGGGGGCGGGGGTGGCGGGTTTCGGTTCTCCGATCAGCCCAACGTATCCGATAGCGTTAGGGTGCGCGAACACCGCGTATCCCTCGGACAGCAGCTACACGGCCGACTGCGTTCAGGGGACGGCGTTCGATTATCTGAGCATCACCGACCGTTACGAGATCTTTCACGGGGGAACGGTGGCGCAGCTGAATTACCCGGTTTCGCCGTCGGCGGGGGTGAAGACTCTTCCGCAGTCCCTGGCGCAGAGCACGCTTCTCACGGGGACGGCGCACACGTGCGCGGGGGTGTACACGATCGGGTTCGCCACCCTGGACCAGTATTTCCCCGGGGATCTGGGGGTATGTGGTGGGCCGGCACCGCGGGGCCTGCATACCAGCCGGGGACCGCTGTTCCTGCAGGATACGGTGGGAAGCAGCCTGATTCCGAGCACTCCCCTGTCAGGCGAGGCGGGAGCTGACGGTGGCTGGGACTTCGCCAACACGGGCTACCTCCATGTCGAGGTCGTCCACGGGGACCACTGAGCCGGACCGCAACTCGCGGACGTGATGTAGGGTGGGCCGCGTCTCTGCTGTTAAGGGGGCGCGGCCCACATGCGTGTGCGCCACTTTTGCTCGCGGAGCACCGCCGACGAGGGTCGAAGGAGGAGTGAGGAAATCTTTACGCGGTCTCAATTTCCTTGGCCGAGGGTTCTCTGTCATACTTGATTGTGCCCACCAGGTACGTCCAATCCCACATTCCAGAGAAGAGAGTGCAGAGATGTCGGCAAAGTATGTCTTTGTGACGGGCGGAGTTGTGTCCAGCCTCGGGAAGGGGCTCGCGGCGGCGTCGATCGGATGCCTGCTGGAGAGCCGCGGGCTGCGCGTCAACATGATGAAGTTCGATCCGTATCTCAACGTGGATCCCGGCACCATGTCTCCGTTCCAGCACGGGGAGGTGTTTGTGACCGACGACGGCGCGGAGACGGATCTGGATCTTGGGCATTATGAGCGGTTTACGCATGCCCCGCTGTCGCGGGACAACAACCTGACGACGGGCCGGATCTACGAGCAGATCATTCTGAAGGAACGGCGGGGGGATTACCTGGGCAAGACGGTGCAGGTGATTCCGCACGTGACGAACGAGATCAAGAATGCCATGCGGAAGGTGTCGGCGAACGGGGCCGATGTGACGATTGTGGAGATCGGGGGGACGGTGGGCGATATCGAGTCGCTGCCGTTTCTGGAGGCGATCCGGCAGATGCGGCAGGAGCTGGGCCGCGAGAATACGGTCTTTATCCATTTGACCCTGGTGCCGTGGATTGCCGCCGCGCAGGAGCTGAAGACGAAGCCGACGCAGCACTCGGTAAAGGAACTGCTTTCCATCGGGATCCAGGCGGATATTCTGCTGTGCCGGTCGGAACGGCAGCTGAACCGGGAGATGAAGCAGAAGATCGCCACGTTCTGCAACGTGGAGGAGCGGGCGGTGATCAACGCGACGACGGTACCGTCGATCTACCAGGTGCCGCTGAACTTCGCGGAGGAGGGCGTGGACAGCCTGATCCTGAAGTATCTGCACAAAGAGGCGCCGGAGGCGGACCTGAGCCGCTGGAAGGACCTGATCCACCGGGCGCACCATCCCAAGGACGATGTGAATATCGCGATCGTGGGGAAATACGTGGAGTACGAGGACAGCTATAAGAGCCTGAAGGAGGCTCTGACGCACGGAGCGATCTCGCAGAACCTGAAGCTGAACGTGACGTGGATCGAGGCGGAGGGGCTGGAGTCGAAGACGCCGGATGACCTGAGCTACGAGAGGCAGCTGGAGGGGTTTGACGGCATTCTGGTGCCGGGCGGGTTCGGCAAGCGCGGGATTGAGGGGATGCTGAACGCGATCCGCTATGCGCGCGAGAAGAAGGTTCCATACTTCGGGATCTGCCTGGGCATGCAGACGGCGTGCATTGAGTTTGCGCGGAACGTATGCGGGCTGAAGGACGCCAATTCGAGCGAGTTCGATCCGGCGACGCAGCACCGGGTGATCTACAAGCTGCGCGAGCTGCTGGGCGTGGAGGAGATGGGCGGAACGATGCGCCTGGGGGCGTGGACCTGCGTGCTGCAGCCCGATTCGCTGGCGTCAAAGGCATACGGCGGGGCGACGGAGATCAGCGAGCGGCACCGGCACCGGTACGAGTTCAACCGCGAGTACGAGGCGCTGCTGACGGGCGGAGGGTTGCAGATCAGCGGGACGACGCCGGATGCGACCTACGTGGAGATCGTGGAGATTCCGGGGCACCCCTACTTCCTGGGCTGCCAGTTCCATCCGGAGTTCAAGTCGAAGCCGCTGGAGCCGCACCCGTTATTCCGCGAGTTCATCACGGCCAGCTACAGGAACCGCAGCGCGCACGCGGCGGAGAGTGCGATCGACAGGGTGCAACTCAGCATCAAGGGATGACTCATCCTAGCAACAGAGCCTTGGCCGCCTTCGCAGCCAAGGCTTTGTCAAAAGTGACCAACGTCAGTCCTGCGGAAATGGCAAGCGCGGCCAGATACGCGTCCATCCACCCTTTGGGTGACTTAGTTGTTCCAGCCGTCAGACGTCTCAGTTGGGTTTCCAGTCCCAAGGGCTCGGTGGCCCAGGCAAGTTGGCCCGTTGCCACCCACTGATCGTAGATCGACCAGCATTGGACCTGAGTCAAGGTCTCCAAGCCCATCACTGCGGTAGTTGACAGGATTCGGAAGAGGCCCAGCTGTGTTTGCCGGCAAAATACGAGGCTAGCGCTGAGTGGCAGAGCTTCGTACCATTTCCTCGCAGCTGGATGATGGACGTGCTTGTCGACGGTAAGAGCCACCCAGACGTTCACGTCAGGAAGCAAGTGGGTCCCCGAAGGCGATTTCGTCGATCAGTTCGTTGGTCAGGCTCAGAGTGCCTGGCCGCGCCGAGTGAATCAGCGGAAGTTGGAGTTTGCGAACCGGCTGTGACTCGTTCGCTCCCAACTCGCGCTGAATGCTGCGCAGAATGATTTGCCGAACCGGCAGCTTCTCCTGGACAGCTTTGATCTTCAGATCACGGTAAATGTCGTCCGGAATGTCGACGGTGGTGCGCATCATGACATATTAACATATTTATGGATCACGTCGCGTGGGGAGGAAGTCCCGGGGGCCCCGAGGGGACGCGGGGACGCACCCGGCTATGCAGCTACAGGGGCATGGAGCTCGATGTGGATCTGCGGCGGGTGCTGCAGCGTGTTGTGAATGAGGCAGCGGTGGACGGAGTCGAGGACGCCGGCGTGGTCGGCTTGGCTGAGGGGACCGGGGACATCGACTTCGATGTGGAAGTGGTCGAGGCGTGCGGGCGGTCCGGCCTTCTCGCAGGTGGCGCGCACCGTGATGCCCTCGCGCTGGAGGCCCTTTTTCTTAAGATAGGCGACGGCATAGAAGGCGGCACAGGAGGCGAGGCCGGAGAGAAAGAGCTCGGGAGGGGTCATGCCCTCGTCGGAGCCGCCGTTGGCGGGGGGCTGGTCGCAGATAAGGGTGTGCCGGCCGGCGCGGACTTCGAACTTTACTGCGCCGTGGTGCGTGACGTTGACTTCAATCATGGGAGTTCTCCTTCGCTCGTTTCGGGTTCTACGGATATTGGGGCCTGTTGCGGGGTGAGCGCGCGGTCGAGATGGGCGCGCAAAAGAGTGCGGGCGCGGTGCCAGCGGCTCTTCATGGCGGGCAGGGTGAGGTTGAGGCGGCGGGCGGTCTCCTCGCCGGAGAGCTCGTGGATGGCGCGCAGCTGGTACACCTCGCGGTAGGCGGGCGGGAGACTGTTGAGCGCGTCGCGCAGGATCTGCTTGAGCTGGGCCGAGCCTGCCTGCGCTTCGACGGATGGCGAGGGGTCGGGGACGTCGGCGCCGCTCTCCTGGAGGGCCGAGAGCTGGAGCAAGGGAAGAAGAGACTCGCGGCGGCGCAGCTGCCAGCAGACGCGGCTGGCGATGCGGGCGAGCCAGGTGCGAAAGGCTTCGCGCGCGGTAAGGGCGTCGAGGCTGCGGTAGGCCTTGAGCAGGGCCTCAATGAGGACGTCTTCGGCATCTTCGCGGTTGCCACAGACGCGCACCATCTGGCGGTAGACCGCGTCTTTGTGACGGCGGGCGAGTTCGTCGAAGTCACAATCGGCACAGGCATCGGTTTCAGGCTTGCTTCTGTTGTTCACAGGGGCAGGATAGGCCCTGGGCGGGCGAGGAATCTGTGTCGTATGAACCACGGAGGGATGGGCGCAACCGATTGTGCGGCAGGCGGGCGAGCAGTTCGCCCATGGGGCATAGGTTGGTGGCGCCGGCAAAGGTGAGTCCGCAGCCGACCAATGCGGCGATGATGAGGAACCACGGGGAAACGGCGATGCCGAGGGAGACTCCGGCGATGACCAGCAGGCCCGCGACGAGGCGGACCTGCCGCTCGAGAGCCCACCGCGAGACGGTGCAGCAGACGGCGGGATTGCCTTCGCGTATCCATGCGGCGGTGCCCGGAAGGAGGATGGTGAGGTTGGGAAACTCGGGCTGCAGGAGGCGGGCGGCGAGGCGGGCGCGGGTTCCGGCCTGGCAGACGAGAACGATGGGACGGGCGCGGTCCAGGTCGGGTGTGCGGAACTCGATCTGCTCGAGGGGGATATTGATGGCGCCGGGCAGGTGGCCGCAGGCGAACTCGCTTGCGGAGCGTACGTCGATGAGTTGGGCGGAGCAGCCGGCAAGCTGCCAGGTCTTCCAGGCGCCGATGTCGATGATTGCGGGATCAGGCATGAACTTCCTCTGCAGGGGAAGAGCGCGGGTTTGCGGAAAAGGATTCGCGCCGAAGCAGGTGAGCGCTTTCAGGCTCCAGCCGCAGCCGATAGAATCGAGGCCGTGAGTCACTCCTTTGAAATCGGGCCGGTGCAGGTAGGTGCGGGCAAGCTGTTTTTGATTGCAGGGCCATGCGTGATCGAGAGCGAGGCGCATGTGCGGAGGATGGCGGAGGCGATCCAGCGGATTACGTCTGACCTGGGTGTGCCGTACGTTTTCAAGGCCAGTTATGACAAGGCGAATCGAACGAGCGTGAAGAGCTTTCGCGGGCCGGGATTGAAGGAGGGCACGGCGATTCTGGGGCGGCTGGCGAGGGATACGGGTCTGCCGGTGCTGACGGACGTGCACGAGCCGGGACACTGCGAGGTGGCGGCGGACGCGGTGGACGTGCTGCAGATTCCGGCGTTTCTGTGCCGGCAGACGGATCTGCTGGTGGCGGCGGGGAAGACGGGCCGGGCGGTGAATATCAAGAAGGGCCAGTTTGTGGCGCCGTGGGACATGCAGCATCCGGTGGAGAAGGTGCGGTCCACCGGGAATGAGCGCGTGTTTCTGACGGAGCGCGGGGCGAGCTTTGGATACAACACGCTGGTGGTGGATTACCGCAGCCTGCCGGTGATGCGGGCGATGGCGCCGGTGGTGTTCGACGGGACGCACAGCGTGCAGCAGCCGTCTGCGGCTGGCGGCGTGAGCGGGGGGCAGCCGGAGTTTATTCCGTTGCTGGCGCGGGCGGCGGTGGCGGCGGGTGTGGATGGGCTGTTTCTGGAGGTCCATGACAATCCGGCGGAGGCGAAGAGCGATGGGGCGAATGCGCTGCGGCTGGATTTGCTGAAGCCGCTGCTGGAGCGGCTGCTGGCGATTGATGAAGCGGCGAAGAAGTGAAAGAGTGAGAGAGTGAAAAAGAGCCCGCTGCGCGGCTGCTATGAAGTAGATAGCAGGGTGGTTGGTATGGAGTTTCGGACGGGGTGCCGCAAAGGTTGGCGAGCCGCGTGGATCATGGTTCTGCTGGCGGTCTGGTGGATGCCGGTTTCAGCGGCGGCTGAGAAGCGGATGACGGTGGCGCAGGTGGAAGCCCTGGTGGCTCGCGAGGGCGCGAAGGGCAAGGACGCGGAGCTTGCGCGGCAGCTGGCGGACGTGGAACCTGCCGAACGCATTACGCTGTCGACGCTGACGCGGCTCAAGGCACATCTGGCTGCGGGATCGGCGGCCGCTGAGGCTCTGCAACTGCTGGCGTATGAATCGGCGTTTCTGGATCCGCCGGCGAGCGAATTGCCCGACCAGCCAGCTCCGGATAGCGAGATGCAGCTCCGGATGATCGAGGGGGCGCGGCGCTATGTGAGCCAGACGCTGCCGGGGTTGCCGGATTTTCTGGCAACGCGGGTGATCAGTCTCTATGATGACCGGCCGCGGGCACTGAAGAAGGGCGACTGGCCAACGCGTGCGGGCCTGCACCTGGAGGGGACGTCGACGGGGGAGATCTCGGTGCGCTCCGAGCGGGAGAACCAGCCGGCGACGCAGGGAGCGGCGGTATGGCAGGAGAAGATCGGCCTGGTGTCGGGCGGGGAGTTTGGCAACACGCTGGGCATGATCATGGCCGACACCGTGCAGGGCAAGATCAACTGGGGCCATTGGGAGGCGGGTTCGGCGGGGAAGGTTGCGGTGTTTCGGTACGAGGTTCCGGCATCGGCGTCGCACTACGAGGTGATGAGCACGGTTCAGCGGGAGTCGCGGGTGGAGGGAGTGGCGACGCCGTCGGGAGGCCGGGGGCTTATCGGGATTGGAGCCCGGCCGAATGTGAACGGGGCGAACGTTTCGGTGGTGCACACCCGGCCGGGGTACCACGGAGAGATCTGGGTGAATCCGGCGGATGGAACGGTTCTGCGCATCACGATGGATGCGGACGTGACGAAGGGGCCTCCGTTTCGGCGGGCGGCGATCCTGGTGGAGTACGGGCGGGTGGAGATTGGAGGGCGCACGTTTGTGTGCCCGCTGCACAGCCTGGCGCTCTCGCATGCGGTTTCCGATGCGACGGCGATCGCGGGGGACGCGCCGACGGAGTGGCTGAACGAGACGCGGTTTGTGGGGTATCACAAGTTTGCCTCGAGCGCGCGGATTGTGGCGGAGAATGGCGGGTCGGGCGCACCGGGGAGCGAGACAAGGGAGCCAAAGGGGGAGGAGGGGAAGACGGTCCCGCAGCCGGCGAGCCCCGTCGAGGCGGTGGTTGAGGGTTCTGGAGTTACGGCGTCGGAGAAGACGGAGACGCCGGCTGCCGCGCGCGTGGATGAGCCTGGCACGACGGGGAACGCGGGCGCTCCACCGATCGCGCCGGAGTTGCACGGCGAGCTGGACGTTCCCAGTCCGGTGGTGACGTCGACGGCGAGCGTTCCCGATCCGGGCGTGACGTTCCGGGTGGAAGCGCCGGAGCTGGCGATGTCGGTGGTGGTGCGTGACGCGCGCGGGCATGCGGTGGGAGGTCTGTCCAAGGGCGATTTCGAGGTACTCGATGAGGGCAAGCCGCGTGACATTGCGGGATTCACGGTATTGAGAGGCGCGGCGGGTTCCGTGCAGTTGGGGGAGGCGGGTTCTACGGCAACGGTGGCGGGGGTGACAGGGGCAACGGCGGGGACGGCCCAGAATCGTTTCCTGATCTTTCTGATTGACGATCGGCACCTGAACAGTGCGGACCTGGCGATCATGCAGAACGCCGCGGTCAAGATGTTGGAGCAGCCGCTGGGCGCGGGAGAGTATGCGGACGTGTTGTCGTTCATGGGCGTGAACTCGGGGTTCTCGGCGGATCGGGTAGCGTTGCAGGCGGCGATCCGGAAGGTGAGCGTCCACCAAGCCACGCAGCATGTGAAGGAGGACTGCCCCGACATCGACTACTACGCCGCGGACCGGATCATCAACCGGCATGACCCGAACGAGTTCCAGGTGGCGGTGCGGAAGGCGAAGGACTGCTCAGGCATCCAGATGTTTTCCGATTCGCCGAGCGCTGCCGAGGTGGACAACGCGCACACGCTGTATGAAAGGATGGCAGCGGCTGCGGCGGCGCGGTCGCTGGCCGTGGGCGAGGAGGATGCGCGGCTGTCGCTGCTGTCGATTGAGAAGGTGGTACACGCGATGGCGAAGCTGCCAGGGCAGCGCACGTTGATCCTGGTGTCGCCTGGGTTTCTGTCGCTCTCGGCCGAAGCGATGGGATACAAGTCGCGGGTGTTTGACGAGGCGGCGGCCGCGAACGTTGTCATTAACACGCTGGATGCGCGGGGCCTGTATGTGGGGAACGTGGACGCGAGCGAGGGAGGAAGCGGCGTCTTCAACAGCCAGTTGAATGGGGAGAGTTCGCAGAATCATCTGGCGTCGATGCAGGCGAACGAGAATGTGATGGCGGAGCTGGCGGAGGGCACGGGAGGCACGTTCTTCCACAACAGCAACGACCTGCAGGGCGGCCTGACGAGCCTGGCGGCGGGTCCCGAGTATGTGTACCTGCTGGATATTCCGCTGAAGGGCACGAAGAAGAATGGCGCCTACCATCGGCTGCAGGTGAAGGTGGACAAGCCGGGGCTGACGGTGCAGGCGCGCAAGGGGTACGTGGCGGCGAAGGGTAAGTAAGCAGCTGTTAGCTGTTAGCTCGGACGTGCTGCATATTGAGTTGCGAAGTAGAGCTTGGAGCTCCTCTTTGGCGGGGCACGGGCGGCGTATAGTGAAGGCGCTATGAATCGCCGCACATTTCTTGCTTCCGCCGCGCTTGCGGCGGGTTCTTCTTCTCTTAAGGCTGTGCCTGCACTGCGCTCTGAAACGGGGCCGCAGGCGCCGGATCTTGACCTGGGACGGCATCGCTTCGGGGTGAACTATACGCCCTCGCGGAACTGGTGGTTCTGCTGGAACGACTGGGACGCGGCGTCGATTGAACGCGACCTGGATGCGATTGCGGGTCTGGGCGCGGATCATCTGCGGCTGATGCTGGTGTGGCCGTATTTCCAGCCGAACCTGCAATGGGTGAGCCCGCTGCACCTGGAGCGTCTGGATCAGCTGGTGATGCTGATGGAGCAGCGCCGGCTGGATGCGCTGGTGACGGTGTTCACGGGGCAGCTGAGCGGATGGTTTTTTCTGCCGCCGTTCAACCGGCTGAGCGATGGGTTCTATACCGAGGAGAAGATGTGGGCGGCGCAGGAGCTGTTTGTGCGTTCGCTGGGGCGCATTTTAAAGCCGCATGGGAACGTGATCGGGTTTGACTTTGGCAATGAGCTGAACACGTGCTGGAAGGCGCCGGTGCGCGATGGGGATGCGTGGATGGCGAAGATGTTCGCGCTGATGCAGGAGGTGTTGCCCGAGGGCTTGCACGTGAACGGCGTGGATCATCATCCGTGGTTCGAGGTGGACACGTTTTCGCCGCAGGCCCTGGCGGCGGCGCGGTTTCCGGTGATGCACTGCTATCCGCACTGGACGGAGGCGGAGAAGTACGGCGGAGCGATGGATGCGCCCAGCGTGAAGCTGATGGCGGGGATAGCGGCGCTCATCCGCGCGTATGCGGGGAAGCTGGACAAGCCGGTGTGGGCGGGAGAGTTCAACACCTGCATCTTGTCGCTGCCGGAGAAGGGGCAGGCGGAGTGGCTGGAGAAGGCGGTTACGGCCGCGATTGAAGAGGGCGTGAGCTGGTTTAGTTACTGGGACAGCCATGATGTGGATCGCAAGTTCAAGTTCGATCCCGTGGAGTACACGCTGGGTCTGCTGACCAACGATGGCCGGGTGAAGGAGCAGGGGCGCGTGTTCAAGCAGCTTGCGGAGGCGTATCGCGGGAAGGCAGTGGTGTTCCCGAAGAGCAGCTTGCGGGAGCCGCCGCGGGAGCGATCGATGGAGGGGACGTGGAGGTGGTTGCTGGAGGGAATAGGGAATAGGGAATAGGGAATAGGGAATAGGGAATAGGGAATAGGGAATAGGAGAGATGCGGATTGGGGCTGGTAGGATTTCGGGTATGAAATTCGCCAGGGTCTCTGTTCTGCTTCGCAGGGTTGGTTGCGTTGTTTCGATCGGCAGCTGGGTGTTTGCGGGTGCGCAGTGCGGGTTTGCGCAAACTGCAAGCGCGGGTCCGGACCGGGCGCATATCGATGAAGTATTGCGGGGGCTGCACCGCGGGCGCGGCGTGGGGCAGGTGGCGGTATCGCCGGATGGGGCTCGGCTGTCGTGGATCGAGGGCGGACGCGGGGGCGGCGAGATTCGCGTGGCGCCGTTGAACGACCTGAAGTCGAGCGAGAAGGTGACGGCGGGAAAGGCGGGGCAGTCCTGCCGGGAGAGCGATCCGACGTGGGCGCCGGACTCGAAGGAGATCGCCTTTCTCTCTGACTGCGGCGGCAACGGGCAGTTCAATGTGTATGTGAGCGGAGCCGATGGGAGTGGGGTGCGGCAGGTTTCGGACCTGAAGGGATACGTCCACGAGCCGGCATTTTCTCCGGACGGCAGGAAGATCGCGTTTCTGTATGTGGAGGGTGCGACGCGGCCGGCGGGGGCACTGGCGGCGATGAAGCCGCCGTCGGGAGTGATTGGCGAGGACGGCGTGGAGGTGCAGCGCGTAGCGGAGGTGGAGGCGAGCGCGTCGGCCGCGGCGGCGGTGATGGTATCGCCGGCGACTCTGCATGCGTACGAGTTTGACTGGGCGCCGGATTCGAAGGAGCTGGCATATATCGCCGCGGAGCCCCCGGGAGAGAACAACTGGTGGGTGGCGAAGCTGTACCGGCAGGAGGCGGGGGGAGAGGCGAAGACGATTCTTGCGCCAGCGGAGGTGAAGGGGCCTCTGCATGAACTGCAGATCGCGGTGCCGCGCTGGTCGCCGGATGGGAAGGCGATTGCGTTCATTGGCGGCCTGATGAGCGATCAGGGATCGACGGGCGGGGATGTGTGGATTGTTTCGGCCCAAGGCGGGGAACCCCGAGATCTGACCCAGGGGAGGCCGACGTCGCCGGCATGGGTGGAGTGGGGCGACGACGAGCATCTCTTCGTGAGCGAACTGGCGGGAGGAAACAATCAGCTGATCCGTTTGCACCTGGAGGGGGAACGCACGGGCGAGGGGAAGGTGAGCTTCGGATCGCCGATCTTCAGTATTCCGGGCATGGTGGGAGACGGGCGCTGGTCGCATAGCCTTTCGTCGACGGCGGATCGTTCGGTGTTTGTGTTCAGCGCCAGCACCTTTGCGAAGGCGCCGGAGATCTATGCCGCGAAGCCGGGGACGGTGATGACGTCGGGGCTGGAAGGCGTGATGCAGCTGTCGCACTTCAATGACGGGGTGGAGCCGGGATGGGGGAAGGCGGTGTCGCTGAACTGGAAGAGCGACAGCTTCCATGTGCAGGGATGGCTGTTGCTGCCGGCGAATTACGATCCGGGAAAGAAGTATCCGCTGGTGGTGGAGGTGCACGGCGGTCCAGCGTCGGCGGTGCAGGCGAGCTGGGGCGGGCGGGGAGGCGTGAGCGCGCCGGGCCTTTCGGCGCTGGGGTATTTCGTGCTGCAGCCCAATCCACGCGGTAGCTACGGGCAGGGGGAGGCGTTTACGCAGGCCAACCGGAAGGACTTCGGGTACGGGGACCTGCGAGACATTCTGAAGGGCGTGGACACAGTGGAGGCGCAGTATCCAATTGATCCGAATCGCGTGGGGATCACGGGCTGGAGCTACGGCGGCTTCATGACGATGTTTGCGGTGACGCAGACGAAGCGTTTCAAGGCGGCGGTGGCGGGAGCGGGGCTCTCGAACTGGCAGAGTTATTACGGGGAGAACTCGATCGACCAGTGGATGATTCCGTACTTTGGGGCGAGCGTGTATGACGATCCGGCAGTGTATGCCAAGAGTTCGGCGATCAACTTCATCAAGCAGGCGCACACGCCCACGCTGGTGGTGGTGGGAGACCGGGACGGGGAGTGTCCGGCGCCGCAGTCGTACGAGTTCTGGCATGCGCTGCGGGACGAGCATGTGCCGACGCAGCTGGTGATCTATCCCAACGAGGGGCACGGATTCGTGAATCCAGAGCACCGGCGGGATGTGATGGACCGGGCGGTGGAGTGGTTTGCGCGGTACATGCCGTAGAGACGAGGGCCAAGGGGCCAAGAGACGAAAGACCAGGACCAAGGGACGAGAGACGAGGGGCGACGTTTGCTGCTCGCCTCGTGGGTTGCCGGGGAGTCTATAGAGGAAAAGGAACGGGGTCTTCTTGCCGGGGCGGGGTGTCATTTTGCCCTGATACACTTGGCTTTGAAGAAAACACATGCCTCGGCCGGTCCGAGCCCAAGCAGGCGGGACTGCACCGGGATGCTCATCCGACGGGTTGACCGGGTTGAACCGGGGCCTGGGCGGAAAAGCCTGCAAGCGGGAATGCGATGCGGGCGGGCAGATTTCATCAGCATTATCCCGAACGATTGGGGAGTGACCGTTCCGCTGGTTTGAGGGCGGGGCGGGGAGGATTCATGCGGCGGTTTTTGACGCTTGTCAGTTTGTTGTTGGTGGCGTTTCCGGCAGGAATGACGATTACGGGGTGTTATCGGAACCCCGCTGGCAACTATTGCAACGGTCTGGGATTTGGCCCGAAGGTCACGGATCTGTACAGCATTACGCTGCAGCCGCAGAACACGGGAGTTTCCATGGCGTTCGGCCAGACGCGGCAGATCACGCCCGGGACGGGGGCGACCTGCAAGGGCGGGACGGCAAGCGTTACCAATCCGACGTACGGCAGCACCAATCTTCAGCTGGTGGATATCTCGCCCACGGGGAACCTGTGCGCGGGCACGTGGAACCGGAACACGGGAGGCGGGATTCCCGATTTCACGATCTGCAACTACCCGAATCCGCTGCCGAGCTCGAGCGGACTGCCGTATGGAACGGCGTATATCAGCGAGTCCTCGCAGAGCGTGACGTCGAATCCGGTGCAAGTGTTTGTACATGCGCCGGTCACTTCGATATCGCTGGTGGGGCCGACGCAGTGCGTGTCGCAGACCCAGGTGGCGCAGCTTGATGCGGAGGCGTGCTATGCAGGGGCGAACAATGCGCAATATGAGTTTTGCGCTCCTCCGAGCGTGACGAAGTTCGCATGCAAGAACGGGCTGGCTCCGGGAGTGAGCGCGGTGCCGAGCTGCAACGGGTCGATTGGCACGCTGACGTATAACGCGCAGAACGGGTCGGTAGCAACGATCAATCCGGAGACGAACCAGATTACGGCGGTGGCGCCCGGAACGACGGTGATCAATGCATCGATCTCGCAGTCTGGATCGTCGGCCGGGTATTTTTCAACGTGCCCTCCGCAATCGATTCAAATCTCCCTGAACGGCAAGACGGCGGGGACGGTGACGCAAGGCGTGACGCAGAACCTGTCGACGACCGTGCTGGACACGAACAATCACGTGATTACGGGCCTGACGCTGGATTACCAGTCGACGAATCCGCAGGATCTGACGGTATCGTCGAGCGGTGCAGTGACGGCGAGCTTTCCGGGATCGGCATCGGTGTACGCGATCTGCCAGCCTTCGGAGTGTAATCCCGCGCCGATCAATCTGTTCGGCGCCAATGGAACGGGGCTTTCGATTGCGAGCAACCCGGTAGACCTGACGGTGCCGGGCACGGCGAGCGCGTACGTGTGGTACGGGGCGCCGGGGAAGTCGCAGTATTTCGTTCCGGTGCAACTGTTATCGGGGACGGTGGGATCGACGGTGCGGCTGCCTTATGTTCCCAATTCGATGGTGATGGATCAGACGGGAACGACGCTGTACTTCGGATCGGAACATGAGCTGATGGTGTACAGCACGGCGAGCAACAGCCTGACGTCGCAGAGCACGGGGACGCCGGGAGTGGTGCTGGCGGTGTCCCCGAACAACTCTACGATTCTGGTGAACGACCAGGTGCGGCAGCTGTTTTACCTGATCAGCGGAACGGGAACCACCGCGCCATCCAGTTTTGGAGGGCTCGGCACGGCGGCGCAGTTTACGCCGGATGGCAAGACGCTTTATGTGACGGACAGCGCGACAGCAGGGCCGGGGCATACGAATACGTTGTATGTGTTCAACGCGAACACCGGGTGGACGACCTATCCCTTGACGACGTCGGGGGGGACGATCGGACCGGAGAATCTGGCGATCACGGTGCCGGGGGTGGGCGCCTATGTGAGCGGGAATCCCACAGTGGCGCACACGTGGTGTCCGACGGGAACGGTGGGCGACTACAACAGCATGACATTCTATCCGCAGGGCGACTCGGTCAATGCAGATACGGATGTACTGGCGGCCACGACAGATGGGCAGCATATTCTGGGCGCGGCGTTGACGGCGGGTGGCATTTCGTTCTCCGATATTGGAGTGACGATCCCGTCGACGGCGTGTCCGACGGCGGTGAACAGTGTTCTGCAGCCGCTGCTGCTGACGCATACGTTGAATCAGACCACGCTGGCGGTGAACGCCACGTCAGTGAACCAGGTGGTGACGTCGCCGGCGACAGTGAGTACGGGCACGGCGGGAGCGGCGTACAGTCTGAGCTTTGTGACGTACAACGGCACCACGGCGGGAGCGACGCTGCCGTATTACCAGCAGACGACCGGGAACACAACCAGTCTGGGGACGGTGGGGTATCTGACGCTGGCGGGGGGCACCAGCATCACAGCCCCGGTGGCGGGGGCGTTCAGTCCCGATAACACGCTGTTCTTTGTATCCACGGCTGGAGACAACAAGGTTCACTACATCAGCACGACGACGCTGCAGGATACGCAGCAGATCAGCCCCAATCTGCCGGTGTGCAATCCCAGCACGGACCAGGGGTGCACGGCTCCGGCGGGCAGCACGGGTACGGTGCCGGCAACGGTGATCACGGTGAAGCCGCGAGCGACGACGTAGCGCGAACAATGCAAGTGGCGAGGAGGCCGGCCTTGAGCCGGCCTTCGCGCGTTTGAGGAGCGGGGAAGCGCTGAGAGTCGGCGGGGGCGCACGATAGAATCGAACCATGGTCAAGGGGATTTCCCTGCTTCGTTCTACCGCCAGCGCGGAGGGCTACGCGCGCCTGGGGCGCTTTTTTTCCGCGGCTGGACTGGCTGCGGGGGCAGGCTGGGACGAGCCCGCGATCGCGGCGACGGAGGTCTACGCAGGAGCGGGCGCGAGCCGGGGCATGTCGTTTGTGGCGCCGCTGGGAAACATCGAGATCGTGGATGGGGCGATGCCCCCGTTTGGAGCGGTCGCTATCGAGGTGACCTCGCTGGATGCGACGCACCAGGCGGTGAGCGGGTGGATGCGCGGGGAAGGTCTGGACGCAGGATTGGTTTCGCCGATTCGCGAAACGCATTGGAAGGCGCGGTACTTTTCGGCAGAGCCGGAGCCGGGGCAGGTCTTTTCGTTCTGGGCGTGGGTGGATCCGCTGAAGGGCAAGCCGGTGGCGCTGGAGGGGGATCTCTCGGCGGAGGGAATGCGGTTTGCGATCGTCGTGGCGCGTTGGAACGCGGTGATCACGGATCGCCTGCTGGAGGGCGCGCTGGATGCTTTGCTGCGGAGCGGGGCGCAGAAGAAGGATATTGAGGTGGTGCGCGTGCCGGGGGCGTGGGAGATTCCGGCGGCGGCGCGCACGCTGGCGGATCGGGCGGTACAGGGCGCCGGCGAGTTGGACGCGATTGTGACGCTGGGGTGCCTGTTGCGCGGGGAGACGGCGCATTACGAGGCGATCTACAACGAGGTGTCGCGAGGGATCGGCCAGTCGCAGCAGGAGACGGGCATTCCACACGCGTTTGGGGTGCTGACGTGCGAGACGCTGGAGCAGGCGTTGAATCGGGCGGGCATCAAGGCGGGGAACAAGGGATTTGAAGCGGCGTCCGCCGCGATCGAGATGGTGAGCCTGCGCCGCAAGCTCCTGGAAGGCAGGCAGGGATGACGGCAGCGACGCGGCGGAAATCGCGCGAACTCGCGATGCAGATGCTGTTCCAGGCGGATGTGGGCAAGCAGACACCGGAGCAGGTGCGGGCCACGTTCTGGAAGGCGGGCGATGAGGTGGAGGCAGAGGTTCGCGGATTCGCGGAGGATCTGTTCCGGGTGGCGGTGGCGCACCAGGAGGAGATCGACGAGCTGATCAGCGCGAACTCGCGGCATTGGCGGCTGGAGCGCATGGCGGCGGTGGATCGCAACTTGTTGCGCATGGCCATTGGGGAGATGCTGGGATTCAAGTCGACTCCGTTTCCGATTGTGATCAACGAGGCTCTCGAGATCGGCCGGCGGTACTCGGCTCCAGAATCGATCAACTTTCTGAACGGGGTTCTGGACGCGATTGCGCGGGGGCTGATTCCCAAGTAGGGACGGGCAGGCCGCAGGGGGACCTCCGTTTCAGGCGCAGCGATTACAACTTCTGCGGATGAAGAGGCGTCCAAACCCGGAGAAGGCAGGGCAGAACGTGTTGCACGCCCGAGCGTTTGTCCATTCTTCGGTGATCTGACTCCAAGGCTCTGGTTGCTGTACCATGTGAGTCCTGGAAGCTCAACCGTTGTTCGGGCTCAAGGAAGGGAGATTTTCGTATGGCAGACGACAGCAGAATTAACGGTCTTGCGTGGTTTTTGGCGGGCTTGGGCGTGGGCGCGCTTGCGGGCATTCTGTATGCACCCAAGAGCGGCCGCGAAACCCGGGAAGATCTGGCTAACAGCGCTCGGGAAGGAACCGAGTATCTGCGGAATCGCGGGAAGCAGGTAGCGGACCAAGTGAGCGGCATGGTGGACAAGGGCCGCGAGCAGGTGAGCGAGTACGTGGACCGTGGCCGCGAGGTTGTGGACCGCGGACGGGCGCAGTGGGAGGAGTTTGTGGAGCGGGGCAAGAGCCTGGTAGGCGATCAGGGCGCGCGGGTATCGGCGGCTGTGGACGCGGGACGCCAGGCGTATCGGTCAACGAGCTCGCCGAGCACGGGCGTGACCAGTTCCACGGCGGGATCAAACTTCAGCAGCGGTTCCACGCCTTCGACGTCAACACCGAGCGGCACCGCCGGCGCTTAAGCCAGAAGAGAACGAATGCCGCGCGGGTGGCCGGGCGGCAGTGAGGCAGGGCCCAGGTCCGTGGCGAGTGGATCGCCGGCGGGACCGCGGGCCTTGCTTGTATTAAGAGTTTTCATCAGCAAATGCACTGCGTGAGACCTTATGCCAAACACTGAATTGATTCTCATCGTATTGGTCGCTGTAATCGCAGGTGCGCTGATCGTAATGCTCATCATTGCCGCCGCTCTGTTCTTCGCGGTGAAGAAGGGGATGAAGGCAGCGGGCGAATATGCCACGGAGCTGCGGGAGAAGGTGGTTCCTGCAATCGATCAGTCCAAAGAGGTGCTGCAGTCGACGAAGCAGCTGATCCATAACCTGGAGCCGAAGCTGGTGGCTGCGGCCACGAATGTGGTGGATGTGACGGCGACGGCGAAAGCGGAGATTGACAAGTTGTCTCAGTCGACAGAGGAGATCACGGACCGGGTTCGCCGCCAGGCAGCCAGAGTTGAGGGCATGACCACCGAGGCCCTGAACGGGGTAGACCGCGTGGGGCACGTGTTGAACCAGGTGGTCACGGTCCCGGTGCGGCAGGTTTCGGGAGTGATGGCAGCGGCGAAGGCGGTGATCGAGACGCTGCGCGCACCGGCGCCACCGCGTAATGGATATCGAGGATCGCGGAGCTGAACGGAGCCTGTCTATTCCGAGGCGGCAGCTTGATTCGATAAGCTAGGCGCGGAGGCCGAACCATGCGTCTTCGCACAGTTTGCGCCCTGTTGCTGTTGGGATGCGAGGCATTCTGCCTGCGCGCTCAAACTACGCCTTCACCTTCGTTGCTGGTTCTCTCAAAACATGACCACACGCTGGCCATCGTCGATCCGTTGACGCTGGTGGTGGCGGCGCGCATGCCCGTGGGAGACGATCCGCACGAGGTCATCGCGTCTTCTGACGGGCGCACCGCCTATGTCTCGAACTACGGATTTGGGGCCTTCCATACGCTGGCGGTGCTGGACCTGGTGACGCCGAAGCCGCTGAAGAGCATCGACCTGGGGCCGCTGGGTGGGCCGCACGGGCTGGATTTTCAGCAGGGCAAGCTCTGGTTTACGGCGGAAAAGGCCAAATGCATCGGCCGGTACGATCCCGACACGGGGAAGGTTGACTGGGTTCTGGGTATTGGGCAGAACCGCACGCACATGCTACATGTATTTCCCGATGCGAAACGGATTGTGACAACCAATGTGAATGCAGGCACGGTGACGGTGGCCGACTTTGAGGAAGCCAAGGGCGGGCTGCCCGCGCCGGGAATGCCGGGTCCCGGGCAGCCGGGAGGACCACCGCCGGGCTTTCCGCCGGGCGCCATTCTGCCTCCTGGCGGTGATTGGGTGCTGACGAACATTCCTGTCGGACAGCGAGATGAGGGCTTCGACGTTTCGCCGGACGGCAGGGAGGCCTGGATTGCCAACGCGGGGGACGGGACGATCTCGATCATCGACCTGGCCGCGAAGCGGGTGACGGCGACGCTGCAGGCGGAGGTGAAGTCGGCAAACCGGCTGAAGTTCACGCCGGATGGCAAGCACGTGCTGGTGTCGCTGCTGGGTGGGCCGGACCTGGTGGTGATTGATGCCGAGCGCCACAAGGTGGAGAGGAAGGTCCCAGTCGGCCACGGGGCGGCGGGAATCCTGGTGCAGCCGGACGGCAAGCGCGCGTTTGTGGCGTGCACGCCCGATGATTATGTGGCGGTGATCGACCTGAGTACGTGGACGGTGACGGGGCACATCCAGGCCGGGGGCAATCCCGACGGCCTGGCATGGGCGGTGCGTCAGTAGTTACTGCTGATCGAAGACGAGCACTTCGATCGCGTACTGCGGGATGGTGTGGCGAAGATGGGTTCCGGCCACGGCGGCGGAACTCTCGACGGGCTTGAGGAGGTTAGGCTGGTCGATGGAGTTCGTTGCCTGGGTGTCTTTGGCGCTGAGCGTAACGAGTTTCGCGCGCGGAGCGAGTTTGGCGCCCTGGAGATCGATGTCGATGGGCTGCGGGGTGGACGCGGCGTTGACCAGCTTGAGATAGACCTTCTTGTTCGTCGCGCTGGCGGTGACGGAGTAGAAGAACTTGTCGCCGGCGCCCTCGGCCTTAGAGGCGAGGGTGTGATCGCCGAGGTATGAGCCGAACAGCACCTGCGCGTAGTACGAGGGGGAGCCGTAGCTCTTCACGGAGTTGTAGCCGATGAGGTCAGTGTCCCACTGCAGGCCGCCAGGATTGACGTTGGTGAGGAGGGGTGCGTAGGAGGCCATGAGGACGATGTCGCTATTGCGCTCCAGGCCGGTCATCCAGGCGGCATCGCCCAGGGCGGCCCCCATGTTGGGGGTGGGCATGCCCTCGCGGGTAGCCCATTCGCCGACGAAGATCTTGGGGCCGTTTCGGTCGACCTTGTCGTAGTGGCCTCCGTCCCAGCGCTGCTGGCCCGGAGTGGTGCTTTGCTGCGGGTCGTAGTGATGAGCATCGTGGAAGTTCTGGGTGGCGCGCACATAGTAGTGTTCGTCGATGACGTCGGGCTTGGAGTCTTTGACCGGAGCGGTGGCGATGAGCTGCAGGTTGGGGTACTTCGCGCGAATGGCCTTGTCGAACTGCGCGTAGCGCGCGTCGTAGCTGCCGGAGCGGTCGAACCACTCTTCATTGCCGATTTCCACGTAGGTCAGCTTGAAGGGCTCGGGGTGGCCGTCCTTGGCGCGTTCGGCGCCCCACTTGGTGTCGGCGGAGCCGGTGACGTATTCGATTTCGTCGAGGGCGTCCTGGACGTAGGGTTCGAGATCGGCGCCCGGGTTCACGTGCTCGCCGTGCAGGGAGTAGCCGGCATAGACGGCCAGCAGCGGCTGCATCTTCAGGTCTTCACACCATTCCAGGAATTCGAGCAGGCCCATGCCGTCGCTGGATTGATAGTTCCAGGGGCTCCGGTGGGTGGGCCGGTCGACGAGAGGGCCGATGGTCTTCTTCCATTCGAAGCGCTCGTTGATGTGATCGCCTTCAAGGTAGTTGCCGCCGGGGAAGCGCAGAAACGCGGGATGCATGGAGGCGAGCTTTTCCATCAGATCGATGCGGAAGCCATTGGGCCGGTCGTGATAGGTGGGGGGAAAGAGCGAGACCAGCTGCAGCCACAGGGTTCCGGGGCGACCGACAGTGATGGCGAGGTGATTGCGGGCAGAGACGGACTGAGGGGCGGCCGCGGTTTTTAGAGTAAACGCATACTGCTTCCACTCGCCGGAGACGCCGGAGACGGCAGCGGTGGCGAGAGCCTTGCCGGTGTCATCGCTCACCAGGCTGACGGTGACGGGGCCCATGTCTCCCGAGGACTTGGCGTACAGCGAGCCTTTGTAGGTGGTGCCGGGCTTGACGGCCATGCCCCAGTAGCCGACGTTGAGCACACCGGCCTGGCTTTGTGCGTCTGCTTTCTCGACTTCGAGCTTCAGACTGTTCTTGAGAGCCTCACTGGGGCCGGTCTCGTGGTCGGGAGCCATTTTGGCGGCGGAGTTTCCATCTTCAACGAGGAACCAGTAGTTGACGCCGCTCCAGTCCGAGCGGAAGGTGCGGTTGCGCACCATCTCGGCGTAGAGGCCGCCATCGTAGGAGTAGTTGATCTCTTCGGTCATCAGGCCGTAGAGCATGGGGCTGACAGGAGAGACCTGCTGGTCGGTGTGGATGGTGAGGCTGAGGGGAGACTGGGAGAGTGCCAGGGTGGCGGTGCAGGCAAGCGCAAGTGCAGCAAACGTTTTCCGGAGCATGAACGAAGACCCTTTCCGATGACGCGCCAGTATATCGCAGCGGCGGGGACGCTCGGCAGGCGGGGAGCGCAGCCCGGTGGGGAATGGAATTTAGCGGATCCAGCCGCCGCCGACGACCTCGTCGCGGTCGTAGAAGACGGCGGACTGGCCGGGCGTGGCGGCGCGCTGCGGCTCGTCGAAGGTCGCGACGACTTCGCTCTCGCCGGCGGGCTCGAGGGTGGCCCAGGCGGGCTCGTGACGGTGGCGGATCTTGATCTTGACGCGCATGGGTGCGGAGAGTGTGGGGATGCTGATCCAGTTCAGGCGGCCGGCGCGAAGGGTGCGAGTGGCGAGGTCCGCATCGGCGCCGACCGTGACGCGATGGCTGGCGGAGTCGATCTGGAGGACGTAGAGAGGCGTGGGCGAGGGGATCTTGAGACCCTTGCGCTGGCCGACGGTGAAGTTGGAGATGCTGTCATGGCGGCCGAGGACGCGGCCGTCGGTGGTGACGAGTTCGCCTCCGGTTTCGGGCATGGTTTCGCCCTGCTCTTCGAGATACGCGGTGAGGAACTGCTTGTAGTCGCCACCGGGGATGAAGCAGATCTCCTGGGAGTCGGGCTTTTCCGCGAGAGCCAGGCCGTGCTGCCGCGCGGCTTCGCGGACCTGGGGCTTGGTCATATGGCCGAGCGGGAAGAGGGTGTGGGCGAGCTGTTCCTGGGTGAGTCCGAAGAGGAAATAGGTCTGGTCCTTGGCGAGGTCGGCGGGGCGCTTGAGGATCCAGCGCTCGCGAGCGGGATCGTACTCGTTGACGGCATAGTGGCCGGTGGCAATGCGACTGGCGCCGATGGAGCGGGCGGTCTTGAGAAGCTGGTCGAACTTGAGGTGGTTGTTGCACAGGGAGCAGGGGATTGGGGTGCGTCCCGCGAGGTACTCGCTGACGAAGGGGCGGACGACGTCGGCCTCGAAGCGCTCTTCCTGGTTGACGACGTAGTAGGGAATGCCAAGCTGGGTGGCGACGCGGCGGGCGTCGTAGACGTCGTCGAGCGAGCAGCAGCGCCCGGCCTTGGGCGCCTCAGGGATGCCACGCTTGCCGGCGAGGCGGGTCTGGTCCCAAAGCTGGAGGGTGAGGCCGACGACGCTGGTGTTCTCGTTGTTGCGGGCGAGGATGGCCGCGACCGT
The DNA here is from genome assembly GCA_008682415.1 of Acidobacteria bacterium AB60. Classification (GTDB taxonomy): domain Bacteria; phylum Acidobacteriota; class Terriglobia; order Terriglobales; family Acidobacteriaceae; genus Telmatobacter. Next base: position 28,922 of record VANK01000009.1, read on the forward strand.
GGAGGAGTCGACTCCTCCGGACATAGCGACGGCGATGGTGGTGTTCTCAGTCACAGCAAGTTTCCAGTACGAACGTTCTCGAGAAATTCGTTGAAGGTGTTTCCAAGGGGCCGAGCTTCACCCCAACACATACCGACCAGGGGAATCTGGACGATGGGGAGATTGGGATCCCGCGTGTCAAACCCGAAGCCCTCGTTGCCGCCATCGGTGCCGAAGAGGAGGAGGCCGGGGGCCCAGACATCGGGGTCGAAGGATCGATTCATCCGCCCGAGCTCCGATACGTCCCAGAGCGTAACGTAGGTCTGGCCGATGAGTCCTTCACCGCCGTTGCGACGTTTCACGGATTGGATGAAATCGGGCGGCAAGGTGATGCGCAAAGCCCGTTCCGCGCTCGCGACCTGGTCGTCCGTAGCCGCGGGCCGCGCATGGAATGCCGCGAAGAGTTCCTCCATTGCGATCAACCCAGGGTCCCGGCTTCGACGGGAGACACGGCACGCAGTCTCTTTACTGCTTCCGGCATCACTTCGAGGACGTAATCGATATCCGCTTCGGTTGCGGTTTTCAGCAGGCTGAAGCGCAGGCTGGCGCGGGCACGCGTTTTATCGAGGCCCATTGCCATGAGCACGTGGCTGGGCTCCGTAGCTCCGGAGTGGCAGGCGGAGCCACCGGAGACCGCCACACCCTTCAGGTCGAGGGCGATGACCAAGGCTTCGCCCTCCAGGTTGTCAAACCAGATATTGGTAGTGTTTGCGGCGCGAAGTACGGGTTGACCGTCGATGCCTGCTCCATTCAGGCCAGTGCCGGGGAGCTGCAGCAGCTTCCGCTCGAGCCGGTCGCGGAGAGCGGCAAGGTCCTCCATAACTCCGTTTTCGAGGCTGGTCATGGCGACTTCTGCTGCTTTGGCGAGGCCTACAATTCCGGCGACGTTCTCTGTGCCGGCGCGGCGGCGGCGCTCATGGCTTCCGCCGACCAGGAGCGACTCGAGCGGGGTGCCGCGGCGCACGAAGATGGCTCCGACGCCCTTGGGGGCATGCATCTTGTGCCCGCTAATGGAGAGCAGATTGCATCCGATGCGGCGAACGTCGATGGGGATCTTGCCGGCTCCCTGCACGGCATCGATGTGGAAGAAGGCGCCGGTCTCGGCGGCGATACGACTGATTTGTTCGACTGGCTGGATGACGCCGGTTTCGTTGTTGGCCAGCATCACGCTGATGAGGCGGGTGTTAGGCCGGATCGCGGCGGCGATATCGGCGGGGTCGATCAAACCGCTGGGCTGCGGGGGGACAAGGGTCACATTGACGCCACGCTGCGCTAGCCGGTCGGCGGCCTGCAGCACGGCGGAGTGCTCGATGGCGGTGGTGATGAAGTGATCTCCGGGGCGGAGAAGGCCGAAGATGGCGGTGTTGTCGCCCTCAGTTCCGCCGGAGTTGAAGACCACCTCGGCCTCATGGCAGTTGAAGAACTCGGCCATGGTTTCACGGGCGTGGTCGACCGCCCTGCGCGCCTGCTGGCCGGGCAGGTGGATGGAGGAGGCGTTGCCGAAGTGCTCCATCCAGTAGGGACGCATGGCCTCCAGCACCTCCGGAAGCAGAGGGGTGGTGGCGTTGGCATCCATATAGACTCGGCGCATGGGCACACTCCCTTTCTAGATTGTACGGGCAGGGAGAATTTCCTGATGACTGGGGGGCAGTAAGAGAACGGGCTCTTCTGCGCGGGGGTCTGGCGCCTACAAATCCTCATCATCGAGTTGGCTGCTGCTCCCGATTTTGGGATTATGGGGGTCAAATTCCGCTTCTTGCAGCCGCGAGAGGGTCTTTTTGTAGTACCAGGCGGCTGCCAATCCGCCTAAGAGAGCAGAGGTGGCCGCCGCCAAGCCAACGAAAAGACGGGCCGAGGGGCCGATTGGCTGCTGGCTGTTGGCCTCGTAATGCGCAGAAAATAAGTAACTTGTATTTGATTCGGCTGCGGTTGAGGCGGTCTGGGTTTGCGGGTCCGTCTGGGTTTGCATTGTCGCTTGGTGGCCTCCTCCGGGGCCTCAAAAGAAATCCACAAAAAATTTCGATTTCTGTATTTGCATTCCTGCGAATCTATAGTATCGTGTAGATATTCCGGTGATGAGGAGGGTCCAACCCCTCCACCTCACCGGGAGTAGTTTGCGTCACTGGCCTCCCGGCACGAGCAGCAAAACGTTCGTGCCGTCTTTTTTGCGCAAAAATCAGTCCTGAGGTCATTATCCTCACTGATGGTGACGTGAAAGCGCCTTTCGTTGCGTTCCTCGCCTCTCGAAGCCTTCGATGACGGCGATGTTTTAGAATTCTCCTGGTGAGCATCCCTATGAGACGTTTGCTGAATCGCCGCTGGATCCCAGCTTTCGTGATCGCCGCCGCCACGGTAGCCACCTATGCGCAGTGGAATAACCCGGCGGACGATGTGCCGGCATACCACCCGAGTGCTCCCCTGAAGGTGGGACTGCTTCCCCCCATACTTGCGGGCGCGAAGCTGAGCGGCAGCAACTTCCAGTATGCCTGGCAGCAGCATGTGTATCAGCAGGCCGCCAAGGTGGGGAATGTGCTGTATCAACTGCCCTGCAACTGCCGCTGCGATCGGGCGCTGGGGCATACCAGCCTGCGGAGCTGCTTTGAGACGATGCATGGGACGGAATGCTCGACCTGCGCCAAGGAAGGCTTCTTCGCATATCAGCAGACCAAGCTGGGAAAGACTCCCGCCGATATCCGGGCGGCGATCGCGCGTCATGAGTACGAGTCGATCGACCTGGAGAAGCAGTAGGGGCTGAATCCAGCCTGGGATTCCACTGAAGATCGCGTAAAATGAAGGGAGCAATAACGAGCCAGTTTGCCGGCTCGCACCCTTGCCTGGTCATGGAACATCCAATGGTCAGGTGTCGCCTATGGCAGAAGTGGCCATCGGAGAAGTGGGGGCGTCACGGTTTCGACGGGATCGATTGCGGCTTAGGAGGCATGTCGGGGTGTGGGCACCCGTAATCGCCTGCAAAACAAAAGTTGCCAACGACAATCTGGCACTTGCTGCTTAATTAACTAAGCAGCCGTCCCTCGCGGTCTTGCCTATGGGCTGTGAATCGGACGTCATTCAGTAGGCTGGTGGTTGCGGCTCGGTCCGTGTCGTAACCACGAGATCATCGGACTAGCTTTCGGCGCATCTTGTCCGTTCTGAGCGCCGAGGGCGAAAACATGCGGAACTGGACTGAGCATGGATTCTCCTGGCTGACAGCGATTTCGGACGCGGGTTCGACTCCCGCCGCCTCCACCAAACATCTCTCATCGAGAAAAACGCACGTCGTCCAAAAGATGCGGCGCTTCGTTGAAGCGCGCCCGCGTTGGCGTGCCCGCGAAATCTCCAAGCTACTTTTCACGCTGGTTTGGGGTTCCCGGGCCACTGAGATCAGCCCTCATGCCGAGTCCGGTGTCACCCCGGGCACCGGTGTTATCTCGTCTCCTCCGGAGACGAAGGTATTCAGCAGGGAGCCAGGCGTACGCCGGTTCTGAAGATGCGCGTCGATGAGCGGCGCAATGGACATTGCATGGACACGCGCAAGGTCGTGCTCTCCTCCAGGCACGACGTGCATCGTCGCATGGGGAAGGCGGGCCAGAAGGGCGTTCCCGACCGCCAAAGGGCTGAGGGGATCACGATCGCCCCAGAGCAGGAGCACAGGGATGCGGATGCCGCTCAATGCTGAGCTGAGGTCGCGATGGTACGAAGCGAACCACGTTGGAAGATCTGGATGATGTTGCTTCACGATGGGCCGCCAGTCCACCGCGCCGAATTGCGAGGTATCAAGCCCTCCGGAGGTGGCAACCAATACCAGGTGCGTGATCAGGGTTGCCTTGCGAAGGGCCAGTTCGAGAGCAATCACACCGCCCATGGACTGAGCGATAAGCGCGGCAGGACGATGGATCCGAGAGGCGACCGCGCTCACGAGATCTTCAAGGCTGGTGATGGAAGGATCGGCCGGCGCTCCGGCAAATCCAGGGTAGGCGATGAAGACTCGTTCGGCTTCAGTGCGCGCTTCACGCGCGAGCGGTTTCCAAAAATCCTGATCCCCGAGTGCGCCAGGCAAGAAGATCAATTGCGAAGGAGGTGTCGGAAGTGAGCTCAACCGGTGTCTCCGTGATCCGGGCTGCACGACGGGGCGGCTTGAGGCACAAGTGAGGGCGCTCGAAGACGCTTTCCCCGAATTGTCTCTGCATCCACAGGACAACGATATTCCCGACATCTTGCCCGCGGCAATCTCGAAGCGATGGTCAGTCTGATGGCATGTCGAGCATCTGGGCCAATATGAGGGATCCGGCTTTGTGCGCGATGCTGTTGAGTGACTCGCCCTGCGGGGACCGCAATGATCGATCCGCACCGCGCTCAATCAACAACTGGGCTATGCGCTCGCGGCCGCGCATGACGGCATAGGCGAGCGGCGTGTGCCAAGGCTCCGCATCCCAGGGAAACAGTCCATATTCGCGAAACGGCAGGTTGATCGAGGCCGGTTCTGCATCCAGGATCGAGCTCACGCGATCGATGCGGTCATATTGGATGGCCTCGATGATGTCGATGGGGCCCTCGAGGATTAAGTCGCGCGCTTCCTTGCGGCCAGCGTAGTCGGCCCATCCGGCGGGAGTACCGCGATACTTCTCCTCGCGTGCGCGTACGTTCGCACCGTGCCGCATGAGAACTCCGATGGCGGCGAGGTTGCCGTGCCAGGCTGCTGCGTGCAGGGCTGTGTAACCGTTGGTCGAGTCGATCGCCAGGCGGACGTCATCTCGCACATTCACCTCGGCGCCGGCGCGGATCAGGCTCTCAATGACGTCGGGGCCGGAGAACTCGGCGGCGCGGATGATGAGCTGGGCCCATCGGCCTCCGGGCTTGAAGGCATCCGGATCTTCGCGCAAGAGACGTGCCACGTCGTGGGTTCGTCCGAGCGCGATGGCGGCCGGCAGCCGCAGCTCTGCGCCGCGATCGAGCAGAATCTGCGCCAGATCCATACTTCCAGCCATTGCGGCTTGATCGAGCGGCGTGAATCGAGCCTCGTCGACATACTCGATCCTGGCTCCCAGGTCCAGCAGCGTGGAGAGAGCGGCTCGCTGCTTTTTCACGACGGCGAGGTGAAGAGGAAAGCGGCGGCGATTTCCCATGTCCATGCGGCGCTCGAGTTCCGCGGGCGATTGCGCGACCAGCGCTCGGATGGCGGCGACATCTCCCATGGCTACTGCCGAGAAGATGTTGTGCCGCGCGCCGTGGGCAAGCAGATAGGACACAATCTCCGGATCGGGTGGGATGCTCTCCCATGCCGTGGCCCAGCCAATCACGCCCAGTTCGTGGTAGTCTCCTTCGCCGATGGTGTCGGCACCGTGCTCCACGAGCAGACGGAGGAGCGGGAACCGGTGTTTCTCCACCGCGAAATGAAGGGGGTAAGCATTATCGCCCTCGCAGCGAATGTTGGGATCGGCGCCTCGCTCGAGCAGTAGCCGCGCGGCGGGTTCGCTGTTTCCGAAGACCGCGTGATGGAGCGCCGTCCGGACGCCCTCGCCGCCGCGTTCGTTGATCAACTTCGGATGCGCATCCAGCAATGCGCGAAGGCGCGCGAGATCTCCCTTTCCCGCGGCGTCGCGCAAGGATGCGCCCAACTCCGCGGCCGTGCCGGCAGCCTCGAGTGCGCGTACGTGCGCTTGCAGTCGCGACCAGGAAGCGAACTCGAATTCGCGAGCGATGACCAACTGTGCGTCAGCCAGTGCAAATGGCGCTGCTGCAAGCTGCGCCTCGGACATATCTTTCCAGCGCGCATTCGCCTCACGGATGCGCGCGAGCGCCTCGGGGTCGGCAATGGCTTTGGCCTTGTGCAGCGCCTTCGCTTGCTTTCTGAGTTGTTCAAGACTGGGACGTGGCGGAAGTTTCCTTGGCATGGAAATCTCCTTTCCGTTCGAGGCCTGTGTCCGCATCGCAGGCAGAAAGAAGATTGCTCGAGTTGTCGATTCGGGTACTGCCAGGGTGGGCTGAGCCCTTTCCGCGGACCGGGTGCGCCCCATGCGCTGGACACAACGCTAACGGCTGCCGGCGGCGAAGTCAACCATCGAGGAGGGTGTCAGGGCCTCCCCGCGTAAAGATTGGGCGATGCTGGTGTCGGGAGGTTATCCGTGACGGCTGCGCCGCTTTCGTGCGCATGTGTCAGGGGCGCGGTGAGGGTGATTCCCGTCCCGGAGAGCGCCGCGCCCATCGCATGGGGATGCGTGAGCGGTGCGGAGACAGTGATGGCCGGAGCCGGGAATCGTGAAAGGCTCGAGATCACGGCGGTTTCAGAGGAGGATCCGCTGTCGATCTGAATTTTTTCACCTTCGCTGAAGCCGATGGCCGTAACCACCGGGATCGAGGTAGCGCCGGCCTCCGTGGCGGCGCGCAGAGTCGCGGCTCCCGCGGTGCCAACCGTCGCGATGACCGCTTTCTCCCCATCGTTGCCGCTGCCGATCATGATGGTTTGTCCCGGTTGAAAGCCAGTCACGGAAGATACCTTGATGTTGTCCGTTCCGGATGCCGCGGAGGCCGGCAGCGTGGTGGCAGCCTGCGTTCGGAAATCCGTGCAGTTGCTCGCGGTGTCTGCGCCATCGGGGTAGCGCCCCGAGCTGGAATTGTTTCCGACTCCGGGGGAGGGGCCGGCGCTGCCTGCCTGTCCAGGTGCCGGAACGAAGCAGCCACCCTCGTTGGGTCCGGAGTTTGCCTGATATCCCTGCGCGGCCCAGGGATCCACAAGGCCCCCGTAGTTCAGGCTGTCCATCACCAGGCCTGCGGCATCGCGCAGCACGATGCTTCCCTCGCGGATGGTGATGGTGCGTCCAAAGAGCGGATAGTTGGTAGTAAATTCCGGGCCTCCGAACCACAAGTCGGGTGCGTGAGCTCCTTGATATCCCGCGTTGGTCACTGTGGAATCGCGCAGGACTGCGTGGATGGGGTGATCCTTCTGCAGCGGTTTGTCGAGCGTAAGGCCCGTACCGAGCGGCTGGACGGGCTCATTGCTGGCGTGCGCAAATGCCGTTGCCGGCGCGAAGCTGATGCCCGTCCCGCGATTGCTGAAGGGCAGGTTGGCGGCGTGGTTGAACTGGAGCGGGGCGGCCAGATCAAGTCCCGTTCCCGGGGCGACGAGGTTCTCATCGCGAATGTGCGCTCGCGCCAGGGCGGGCGTAAAGTCGATGCCCGTCCCGGTCGCGCCAGGCGTGCCGATGGCTGTGATGCTCACGGTCTCCTGGTTCGCCGGGGTGCCGATGGATGCTTTGTCGCCGATGGCAAAGCCGTTCACGTTGCGCACTTTGATATTTGTGGAGCCAATCGAAGAGTTTGCGGCGAGAGCGGTATGGGCCGCCTGGGTGCCGATGTGCGTTACGGTGAGTGTCTCGATGCCATGGCCGACGCTATCGATATCCAGCCGGATCTTGTCTCCAACAGGGATATCGGATACCGATGTGACTTTGATATTCGTTGCGCCCGCGGCTGCATCCGCGGCCAGGTAGGCCTGCGTGCCCGGCTTGCCAACTTCAGTCACCGTAACGATCTCGTAACGCTCTGTATCTCGCCCGACGGCGGGATAACTTGCCCCATATCCGAGCGCGATCTTCTCGCCGACTTTGAATCCGGCGACACTCATGACGGGTAGATTGGTGGCTCCCGGAGGAATGGTGATTATAGGTCCTTCGGGCAAGGGTTGCCACACGGTAGTGTGATTCGGGGCCGCGGCTCCCACGGCGATCACCTTGCGCCTCTCTTCGCTTGTTCCGGTATCGATTGTGACGGTGTCGCCGATCTTGATGCCCGAGACGCTTCTGACGGAGAGCGTAGCTTCGCCAGCCTTCGCGGGAACGATGAGGCCGGAGTTCGAAAGTCCGAGCAGGTAGAAGCTGTGCGGGCGGAGCGCGGTTCCTGTCGGGATTACCACTGATGAGCTAACGGCCTGTTGGGCCGGGTGCACCGTGATGGTCCAGCGCGAGATGTCAACCGGTTCGTTCGAGGAGTTATACAGCTCCAGGAACGTATCCGTCGCGTTAGTGGCTCCCGAACTGATCCGGAACTCGTTGATCTTGACCGCGCGGACCGTTCGTATCTTCTCGGAGGCTGAACCGGATGCCTGTGTTCTCGTCGCCTGGTTCGTCCAGGTGGCATTGGCTAGCAGGTCTCCATTGAACGCGTTTGGTCCCGCGGTGACCTTGAAGGTGGCACTCACGCTCGCTCCTGGCGCCAGGGGCTCGGCAAAGGTTTTCGAAGTTTGGTTGCCGCCGGAAACGGTAGCGGTCCACCGCGCATCAGGGACGGAGAGGCTGAGCTTCAAATCTGCGACGGTTTCGGTGGTGGAGTTGGTAAAGGTGACGGTGCTCTCTTGCGACGATTCTGGTGCGAAGACCTGCAGTCCGGGCGGAGCGCTAACGGCGGATGCCGGAGCTATGCTGACCAGCGGCAGGCCATATCGCGCGGCTACGATGTTCTCCTGGATTTGCTGGTCGGTCGCATCCGTAGGGAAGGTACCGGCGGCGGTCATGGCACCCTCGTAAAACGTGCCTTGCGATCCGTTGCTGTTATCGCCGCCGTTCCCCAGTAGAATCGCGCCCTGTTTGCGCATCGGATCGTACGTGGCGTTTACGCGAGGGCCGTCGAACATGACTGAGAGCTGGCCTTGCTGAGAGTCGCCGCCCAGTGACGTCCAGTGGTGCGGTTCGCCCTTGGCCATCGCAGTCACAAAACGCCAGGTGATATTGGGAAGATTCTTGCAGTCCTTGGATCCGTCCGGATTCACGCAGCCGACCAGATTGTTCTCCTGGTCGGTCATGATCCATGGTCCTGAGGGATTCCCGTGATACCAGTGCGGAGCGTCTCCGAAGTAGGTTGTCTCCATGGTGCCGTTGTCATCGTCGCGACTGTCGATCTCGGCGTTACCGTAATCGAAACAGCAGCCGGCGTTGAAGTGACGCCCGTTTACCACCCAGTACTGCCCCTCGGGCTGGTCGTCGACTGCGGTGCCTTTTGCGTCGTCGATGCGCAGGCCCATGCCGGGCTCGATGAAGACACCATAGACCTTGTGACCCATGATCGCGATCGGCGCCATGTCAGCGAGCGGAATGTTGTTGAATCCACCCAGAGCGGGACCGCTGAAGCCACCGCGTGGCGCCTGGGTCAGATCATTGTGCTTTCCAGACTGGTCATAGATGGTGGTGATCCAGCAATAGGTGTTTGCGCAGAACTTGTCCTGGGCGGCCGCGTCGGCGTATCCGCCGGCGTCGCGGACAGGAGAGGCGGTGGGCTGCACCACTCCGATGTCCAGTGTCTTGCCGTCAGATTGGCGAAGCACCTGATAGAGAGGCCCGTTGTAGCCGGCATAGAGCGCGCGCGTGGTGCTGTGCGCAGCCACGCAGGGATCACCTGCGGCCGTATAGACGTCGCACGGGCCCTGCGGCCGATGCAGAGCATTCTGAGAACCCTGTCCGGCTACTTGCGCTACCATCAGCCCTGCGCCCACCAGGAGCAGCGTCCCCGTCAGCAGATGAAAAAGACCGGCCCGTGTCACCATGCGTATTCCGCCTGTGTTCCCAGATTTCTGTGCAGTCTTTGCGATCGAAGAAGACCGCAGCGAAACGTTACACGGTCATACCTGTGCCTGTTAAGTTTCGCGGCGGTACGATGCCGGTCCGCACGACGGAGTTCGATCCGACGCGCACTCGAAGTGCTGCGCGGAAGGCGCCTTCAATTTCCGCAAGAAATTTCTTGCACAGAACGCATCCGCCTGTGTTACAGTCAGTAACACTATGGACGGTAACACCAAGTCGACCCATGATCCTGGCGGTCTGGGAGAGCTGGAACGAAGCGCTCTCCATGTTGTGTGGCGTCTGGGGAGGGTGACAGCGGACCAGGTGCGGGAAGAACTGGACCGGCCGCTCAAGGACTCGACGGTACGCACGGTCTTGCGGCGGCTTGAGGAGAAGGGTTACGTGGCACACAGCCTTGAGGACCGCGCGTTTCTGTATCGTCCCGCCCAGTCGCGCCAGAGCGTGGCAGGTCGGGCGGCGAAGCGGATCGCAGACTGGTTCTGCGAGGGTTCCGTCGAAGCTCTGCTCGTGGGCATGGTGGATTCGAGAGTTCTCGATTCAGACGAACTGCAACGGATCGCCGCAATCATCGCCAGAGCTCAAAACCACGCCGTGAGGACAAAGGAGGCTCAATGATCTTGACCCTAATAGAAGCAGCCGTGCGTTCGCTCATCGTTGGTCTCGCGGTCTTCGCGGCATTACGCCTCTTTCGCATCCGCAATGTGGTCGCGCAGAAGGTGGCGCTGGAACTGGTGCTGATTGGCGCAATCTCCATGCCTCTGCTGTTGCCCGTTGCAGAGCGGTTGCAGGTGCTGCCTGCCGAGACAACGATCGTGTTGCCGGCTCGCCCGATGACCCTTCTCGAGGAACTACAGGCCAGGATCCTGGCAGGGGTACGGTCCGGCAAAGCATCGCAGACTGACTCTGCTCCATCCGCTATCGGGAATTCGGCGGCGAGTGGGGAACTATCTCGTCCCGCGGGTGAGAAATCGCACGCTCCGCGCGGGGAAGACCCCGGCCAACCGGGAAGCTCGAGCGATGATGCGAATGGAGGAGCAGCCAACCGCAGCGTCACGGGCGAAGAGGGAAGGCCATGGTCGGGGCGCATGCATGCATCGGTGTCCTTCTCTGTGGTCGGCTGGTCGATTTACCTGGCCATATCGATGGTGCTCCTGGGGCGGTTGGTGCTTGGACTGGCAATGACGCTCCGGCTATGGCTGACGGCCGAGCCGATTTCGGCACAAGAGCTGCCAGGAACCCCCGGGAATCTACGCCTGCGGTGCAGCCGCGGAGTGGCCTCTCCCTTGACCATTGGCTCTGGCGTTCTGCTGCCACTCGATTACCGGGGTTGGGGCGAAGAAAAGCTTCGCATTGTGCTTGCGCATGAGCGTTCCCATATTCGCCAGGGCGACTACTACCTGCAACTCCTCGCCAGCCTCTACACAGCCCTGTTTTGGTTCAGCCCGCTGGGTTGGTGGCTGAAGAGAGAGCTTGCGGAACTCGCCGAGGCCATCAGCGATCGAGCTGGAACGGAAGAGGCTCGCACCCCCACAGATTATGCAGCGGTGCTTCTGGAGTTTGCCGCGGCATCCAGACCAACAGCATTTGGAGTAGCTATGGCACGTCCTGGCAGTCTCGCACGGCGCATTGAGCGCCTTTTGAATGATGATGCGTTCCGTCAATCTTTTGCGCGCGGCCATCGCGTGCTGGTCGCGGTAGCGCTTGTGCCGACGCTCATGATCTCGGCGACAGCTCTTGTACGTGTTCACGCAGCCCCTCAAGCGAGGATTGCGGCGGCGGCATTACCTGTGCCCCATGGAGCTGTTCTGCCAGCGGTTGAAACGTTGACATCTGAAACTCCGTCAGCCGCATTTTCCGAACCGAAGGATCCTCCGGAGAGGGAGTCCGAGGCAACCACCATAGCTCAGTCGGAAGGTAGCTCCCTGTCTTTCGAACGCACGCTGCAAGTCGGCGGCGACGCGCAACTGACAGTTTCGACTGGGTCCGGAAGTATTCACCTGACCCGTAGTTCCGGCTCCGAGGTTCGCATTCGGGGCCAGATTCACGTGCATGAAAACGGCAGCGAGGAGTTGGCGCGTCGGATTGCTGCCAATCCGCCCATCGAGCAGAGCGGCGAGCAGATCCGCGTGGGGCAACAGCACGAGGAGCATTGGAACGGAATCAGCATCGACTATCAGATCGAAGCTCCCGCCGGAACGAAGCTCGTTGCGAACTCCGGTTCGGGCGAGATTGTGGACGAAGGCGTGGGCCGGGATGCGAAGCTCGAAACCGGCTCGGGTGAGATCCGCGCGAATAGTCTCGAAGGATCGTTCGTTCTCAAGACCGGCTCCGGCGACATCAAAGCGGAACAGACGGGGGAAGGCGAGGTCGATGCGGAGACGGGTTCGGGCAATATCGAGATCAAAGACATCCACGGCAGCTTCCGTGCTCAGACCGGTTCGGGTGATATCAAGGCAACCGGAACGCCCTCCGCTCCCTGGAAACTCGAGACGGGATCCGGAAATGTCGAGATTTGGTCAGGCAATGCGCCGCTCAATCTCGATGCTTCCACCGGGTCGGGCTCGATGATCACTGACCACGAGATGCTGGTGAAAGGCTCTATGGACCACCATCACATCACGGGAACGCTCAATGGTGGCGGGCCCCTCGTGCGCATTGAAACAGGTTCAGGCGACGTCCGGGTTCACTGATCGATGATGGAGGTTCTTGACGTCGAGGCGGGCTTCGATCGGCAAGCTGATTCAGCCAGATGCTTGCCGATCGCTGTGGAAGTACGGATGTGTCTCAGATCTAGAAGTCCACGTGCGTGCGGACCGATCCTACCCAGACTGGGCCGCGATCGCGGTTGTAGCCAGGGTCTTCAATGTGCTGCACGTCGATCGAGTAGAACAGCCCTCTCCACGCATGGAGATTGTAGTAGGTCTCGATGATGTTCTCGCGCCCGTAGTTCAGCCGTCCGTCGCCCAGCAGGAACCCCTGGCCGCCGAGTTCCAGATAACGCTGGTGATCGCGCTTGATTGCATTGGAAACGAATACGAGGCCCACCTTGTCCTCCGGACGACCCGCCCTTCGCAAGAAGTAGTCGCCGCCCGCCTCGACCGTCTGGTCGACCTCGGTGTAGGCGAAGGATTCATGCTGACCTTCGTTCCAGCCGAAGCGCGCGAAGCCGCGTAGGTTTTCCGTAATCTCCTGCTGGGTGTTGTAGCCAAAGCCGTACTTCAGTGCGCCGAAGTGTTCGTGGCCGATGATGTTCGGAGCCGCGTCGGTACCGGCAAGGTAAGAGCGCACAGCTTCACGGTAGACGCCCATGTGCGCACGATTCGCGTAGAAGAGAATGCGCGTGGCTCCCTTGCGGTTCTTGATCAGGCTCCTGCGCAATTCAAACTCGCCGTTCTGCGCGTGGGCGCGGCTGAAGGCCCAGTCCATGGCAATGCCGTTGGCAACGGTAGGCATGGCGAAAACCCCATAGCGCAGCGACCAATCCGGCTCATCGTATTCGGCCATGCCACCGACGGTGTAGCCACGGGTATCCGCGGCGTAATCCCAGGCTCCGTTGTTATCGACCGTCCAGTTCATAAACTGAAGATGGCTGTCGGACCCGATGTCGTTGAAGTCGAAGAAGTCCGGCAGGGTCATCTTGCCGATGCGGAACTCGATGCGACGCGCGGGCACCTCGGGCGCCAGGGCGAAGAAATTAGGATCCTGCGAAGAAGTGCGATTGGTGAGACCGACCACCTGGTGGATCTGATACCGGGCGACGTAGGGCGTGCTGCCAAGGTTCGGGTTGCGCACCACATCGAGATTGGTGAAGCCGGCCAGCCCCAACGCCTGGCTGAGGCCACGTCCGCCGGCGCTCTCGAGATCGAAGATCAGGTCGGTGTTATAACGTACGGAGTTCGTTGGCCGCAGGGCGGTGTAGAGCGTCCCGATCAGAGACGTTTTGTATTCGGCAGAGTTGCGGAAACTGTTTGGTCCTTCGTAGGGAGCGTGGAAGGGGAGGCGTCCCTGGAAGATGATATTTGCCTGGCCGGAGATCCAGTAGCGCGCACCCTCGAGATGCGGCACCATGGTGAGAACCGGGTCGGGCGCCGTTTGCGCTGGATCGGGAGCGTCAGGCGGCGAGCTTTGCGCCCATCCGAGAGCGCCGGCTGCGGCCACCAAGAGAAGACACACTCTTCGCGCTACGGCCGCGGTGGCCGAAGCGCGGAACTCATCGTGAGCTGCCCGGCGGGCTGGAGTATGATGGCTCAGAAAACTATACCCCCACTGAGTACATACCATACCGGGGGAGGGTATACATGTCAAACCCGGAGGGAACAGGATGCCTCACCACGAGAGGGAAACGATCAAGATGGTGCAGCGGGTGCGCAAGTTGCGAGGACAGCTTGATGCCATCGAGCGCTCCTTGACCTCCGATGGAGACTGCGGGGATCAACTGATGCTCCTGGCCGCGGTGCGCGGCGGCGTCAACGCGCTCATGGGAGAGGTTCTGGAGACCCATATCCGCTTTCACCTGACGGATGGGGCAAAAGAGCAGATTGCCCCAGAATTGGCAGAAGACCTCATCGACTTGGTGCGCGCCTACCTGAAATAGCGGGTTGCCCCGAACTCCCCAAGGCTACGCGGAGACTATGAGCGCAGTATGAATCGAGGACAACTGGGCCACGTCCGCCTGGCATCCCATTTTGACGGACCAGAATGCGCGAGATGGGAGATCAAAATGTCGAATAATTCGGAGAGCGTGGAACGCGTCGTGGGAGCAAACCCGGGATCGAAGCTGGACCCGGAAGGGCCAGACCGCTCCGATGCGGTGAATTCGAGCAAGATGCCGGTGCGAGACGCGCGGACCAGCAAACCTGGCAACTATGCAGGAGAGCCTTCGGGGAGACCCGAGACGGTTCCGGACAGCTCCGGCGCCCAGCAAGCAGCCGGTGAGGCTGATGCGGGCGGACCTTCACGCCAGACCAGCGAAGCGCAGGAAGAGAAAGGCCAACTGTAGAGCGATCAGGCTCCGGCGGGCGCCCGCATCGACTCTAGAGTCGCGGTAAGGTCGGTGGCGAGTTGGCTCTGCATCTGGTCGCTGAGCTTAGTACCCTGGTTGGTCAGATAGAAGACGTCGATCGCCGTCTCTCCTTCGGTATCGATGAGCGCCACCTCGATGTTGCAGCTGTGCGTACTGAGCACCAGGGCGATCTGGCGAAGCAGGCCGGGAACATCCTGCGCGACGACCTGCAGCAGGGTGGAATGGCTGGAGGACATCGAGTCGAAGGACAGACGGGTCGGGACCTCCACTTTGATGTTCGCGGAGTGGTTCTGGTGGCGCCGCGCATCGAGCAACTGCTCTACTGGTGTCTTCTGCGCGACCACATCGTGAATATATTCGAGGAAGCGTTCCTTCTCGCTCGGATTGAGCTCCAGGGTGCGGAAGACGTCGGTGAATTGGAAGCTGTCGACAATCACACCCGCATCGTTGGAGAAGGCGCCTGCCTTGACGATGTTCATGCCCCAGGCGGCGAGGGCGCCGGCTACGTCGGCAAAAAGGCGACTGCGATCGCGCGCAATCACGGTTAGATCGAAGAGCTGGCGCTGAGGCCGCAGATCCAACTGTACGGGATCGTTGTCGAGAGTAGCCGCGAGCTGAAAATGGCTTCGAATCTGCTCCGGGAGTCGCGTCTGAAGATAGCGACGGGGGAGACCCTCGAGGAATTGCCCCAGCGCCTCATACTGAGCGGGCGGCACCATGGAGCGCAGGCGGTTGAGCAGGGTCGGGTCGATGGCGGCGTGGTAACGAATCTCGTCCACGCTGCGATCCATGTAATTCGCTGTCGCCATGTAAAGCTGCCAAAGGTTCTCGGCCTTCCACGGAGTCAAAGCTTCGGGATTGACCGCCTTGATATCAGCGTAGGTAAGCAGCGTGAGCATCTTCAGCAGCGTCGGGCTCCCGATTCTATCGGCGAAGCCGCGTACATTCTCAGGGTCGAAGATGTCGCGCCGTACCGCATTCGACATTTCGAGATGCTGCTTGATGAGGCGAAGCACCGTCTCCCGTTCTTCGGCATCGAAATCAAGCCGTGCCATGAAACTGTCTGCCAACTCCACGCTTTGTCCGGTGTGTTCGCCGGTGCGGCGTCCTTTCCCGGTGTCGTGCAACAGCAGAGCCAGCAGGAAGAGGTCGAGCCGATCGATCTCCGGCAGCAATTGTCCCAGGCGTTGTTCGTAGTCGTGCGCGGGCTGGCGCAGGCTATGCACGTTGTCGATGGTGAGGAAGGTGTGTTCGTCGACCGTGTAGCGGTGATAGCTGTCGCGAATGACCAGGGCGTCAATGCCGTGAAACTCCGGCAGAAGCATCTCCAGAACGCCCAGCGCATGCATGGTGCGCAACGCATGAGCGGCGTGGGGGCCGAGCAGGACCTCCCGCAGCGAGTTCCACAGATAAGGCCCTTCGGGTACGTGGATGGCCAGCGCGGGCAGCGCGTCGGTAATGCGATCCTCGGCGGCTTGCGAGAGGGTGTATCCGTGCGTGGCCATCAGGGAGAATATGCGGAGGATGGCGGCGGTATCGCTGAACTGCGCGCCGGGAAGGATGTCGATGCGGCCCTGATCCAGGACGAAATCGGTTCCGGCAATCGGGGTGCGGCGGCGGCGGAACTGGCGATAGAAGCTTACCGGGGCCGGTAGGTTCTCCATCAGGAGAGCAGCGCGGCGGTAGATGACCCGGGCATGGCGATAGTAGGTGCGCATCCAGTAGGCCGGATCCGCGGTGCCGCGCGTCTCGAGTCCGATGGAATTCGCCGCGGCTTCGTCCTGCGATTGCCAATCGAGCGTATTGTCGTCGCGGCCATGGCGGAAGTGGAGAAAACATCGGGCTGCGGCGAGGAAGTCGAACGCAGCCTCGGCATCGCCGCGCGCACTCTGGAACACGCCCCCACGCTGGCGAGGCCAGTCGCGGGTCTCTTTCAGATGAAACAGCAGGGCAAACCAGACAGCGAGGTGATAATCGCGCAGCCCGCCGGGGCAGTCTTTGAGGTTGGGCTCAAGGTGAAAGATGGTATTGCCGAACTTCGCATGGCGCGCCCGCGCGATCTCGCCCAGCTTTTGGGCGATGGTGTTCCATTCGCTGAGAATGAGCCCCGGCAGAATCGTCTGGTGAAGCTGCTGGTACAGAGGAAATTGCCCGGCGAGAAACCGCCGATCGAGCGTTGCCAGCGTGAACTCGAGATTATCCGGATCGAAGCGTCCCGCCTCTTTGACGGTGCGCGAACTGGGGCTGGCCCGCAGGCCAATGTCCCACATCCCCTGGATGATGGCGCGCACATGCTCCTGGGCCTGCATCTCTGTCTTCTCGTCGGCGAATGCAAAGAGCACATCGATATCGGAGAAGGGAAACAAGTCTTTGCGGCCATAGCCGCCCAGGGCGAGGAGCGAAACGTTGCACCCGGGGTTGCCGCTAAAGGCGCGGCGCCACATCTCGATCAGGATCCGATCGACCACCGCGGAACGCCGACGGATGGCAGCAGTCCCGTCGCCCGTGCGTTCGTAGGTCTGGCGCACGAGGGCCATCTCCCGCAGATACTGCTCCCGTAAATCGTCAACCACGATTGCGACTGGGTCCATGCGTAAATTGGGTGTTTTGCCGAGGCAAAAAGAATGTTTCTTCAGAATACGCGATCGTGAGCGGACAGGGAACTTCGGGATTGAGACGGCAATCCCAGGACTGGTCTCGGTAGTGCAACGCGGAAAACGCGACCGGCCCCCGACGGCGATCGCCGGGAGCCGGGAAGCGGGGACTGGGGAGCCGACCCCAACGAACTACAGTGCGGTCTCCCCGCGCTCGTCGTTGCGGATCCGGATGGCGTCCTCGACCTTGCTGATGAAGATCTTTCCATCGCCGATGCGGCCGGTACGCGCGGCCCCGATGATCGCCTGGACGGCCTTCTCTTGCATTTCGTTGGGGACCACCATCTCGATCTTGACCTTGGGAAGTAGGTCGACGGTGTACTCGCGCCCGCGATAGAACTCCGTATGTCCTTTCTGGCGGCCGTGGCCACGGGCTTCCAGGATCGTCATGCCTTCGATGCCTGCCTCCAGCAGTGCATCTTTGACTGCATCCAGCTTTGACGGCTGGAGAACTGCTTCAATTTTGACCATGTGTCGAGTGCCTCGGTTGACAGCGTATCAGGCCAGATGGGAGGGATGGCCACTCCCACCCGGAACTTTTGCTTGCAGGAATCATGTGTTGAAATCGTAGCCTTCTTCGCCGTGCTGCGAAAGATCCAGGCCGGCATTTTCATCCTCCGGCGAGACGCGCAGACCCACAATCCTGTCCACCAGGAAGAGCAGGAGCAGCGTCCCGATGGCGGAGATGATCCACGCCACGGCAACGCCGGCAGACTGGTTGAGCAGCTGGCCCCAGTGTCCGTCGATGGCTCCGGTTGGCAGCGGCTTCCCCGAGGCATCGCTGCCCAGGGCCGGGTTGATGGCGCTTACGGCAAAGAAACCCGTAAGGATGGCTCCCAGCGTGCCCCCGGCTCCGTGCACGCCGAAGGCGTCAAGGGAATCGTCATAGCGGAAGCGCGCCTTCACCATGAACACCATGAAGAAGCAGAAGAATCCCGCAATGATGCCGATGGCCAGCGCCGCCATCGGTTCCACGAAGCCTGAAGCCGGAGTGATCGCCACCAATCCGGCGACCGCCCCCGAGATGGCTCCCAGCGCCGTCGGCTTGCCATTGTGGATCCATTCCGCGATGGTCCAGCCGAGCGCCGCCGCGGCGGCGGCAAAGTGCGTGTTCACAAAGGCGCTGGTCGCGAGCGGACCGGAACTCAGCGCGCTCCCCGCGTTGAATCCAAACCAGCCGACCCACAAAAGGCATGCCCCGATGAAGCTGAGCACCATGGAGTGAGGCGGCATGGCCGTTTTGGGATAGCCGAGCCGTTTGCCAAGGTAGAGCGCCGTCACCAACGCAGAGACGCCCGAGGTGACGTGGACGACGGTGCCGCCCGCAAAATCGAGGCTGGGCAGGCGACCGCCATTCGTGCTGAGCAGGCCCCCGATGCCCCACACCATGTGCGCCATCGGGCTGTAGATCAGCAGAGACCAGAGGGACAAAAAGATAGCCATAGCACTGAACTTCATGCGTTCGGCGAAGGCTCCCGTGATCAGCGCGGGCGTAATGATGGCGAACATGAGCTGGTACACCATGAAGGTTTGCTCGGGAATGGTGGGAGCATAAGCCGATGGGCCCACCCCCACTCCGCGCAGAAAGACATGATCGAAGCCGCCGATAAAGGTGTTGCCTTTGCCAAACGCGAGCGAGTAACCGATCAGGGCCCAAAGAATGGTAACTAGGCCCATCATCGCGAAACTCTGCATCATCGTGCCCAGAATGTTCTTCCGGCGCACCAGGCCGCCGTAGAAGAGCGCCAGCCCCGGGCCGGTCATCAGCAGTACCAGGGCCGCCGAAATTAGCATCCAGGCGTTGTCGCCGGCGCTCTGCGCGTTTTGCACGGCTTTCTGCAATGCCTCTACCTGCGCCGCGGTTGCCGGTGCGGAAGGAGAGGTCTGTGCAAAGGCGCCCACGGTGCCGCTGAGCGCGGCGACGAGAAGAAGTCTACCTGCAATCCGATACATAGTTTCCCAGGTCAGGAGGTTGCGTGCGTTGTGGACAGGCGGCGCAGGAAACCGCGTCGCAGCTGTTGTCCAGCGCGGGCACACGTGAGTGAACCCTCGGAGTGTTCTTTTCGTGACTATCGCACGCGGAGAATAAGGATGGCGTGAGGAAACCCAGAATTCCTCTGGAAAACTCATCGATATTATGCTTGCGATCGCGCCCGCACGGATCGCAGAACCACCCGATCAGCGAAAATAGAAATGGATCCCATGCAGGTAAATGAAACAAAGCGACCATTCCGGCACGTGTGGCTCACTGCCCTTGCGCTGAGCCTCGCGGGCCTAAACGCTGCCGCGGCGCCGGTGTGTACCCGGGTCGTGCTCACCGGGGAAGTGAACGCCGGTCGAACCTGGCAGGCCTCTTTAGGGGAAGGCTGGGTTTTCCGCATCCTTCCTATTCCCCCCGGCCAGGCCCGATACAGCGGATGGGACCTGACCTTGGACCGCGATCCTCCGGCGGGTTATCCAGATGCGCTGTTGCTTGCAACGCCGCCGTACAACTCCATCAACGAGCGCGAAATCGGTACGACCTTCGGCCTGCGCGCCCAGGACGCGATTGGGTGGAATCCCCGCAGTTTCCATTTCATGACCGACCCCGCAGCGTTCAACGAAGCGCAGCCGTTGTTCCGAGGGCTGCTCGATGACAGGCAGCTCACCCCTAGCAGCGGAAATGGCTCTCGCGAAATGACTCGTCTGCTGAGCCTTGAACAGAAGACCGCATCGGGTGAACTGCACATTGACGATGCGCGGCTCACGCCGGGCATTGGCGATCCGGCTCCCTTCGCGCAGGCATGGGCACTGGCGGCAGCCCGGACCCAGCATGAGATCGTTCCAGGTTCTGGCGGCAATCCCTCCGCTAGCGGTTCCCTCGCGTGGATGCGCTTCACAGTTACCCTTTGGCTGCCTCGATATTGGAAGGTGCCTGCAACGATCCGCGGAACGCAGGCGCCGTGCCAGGAATAATGCTGACCCTGCCTCTCTCCGGCGGAGACACAACGGACCTGCGCCAACCTCAATGACGCGGTATCATAGAATCATGGCGGAGACGGCCGAGCAGGATCGGTATCTATTCGGAAACCTCGAGAGCATGGCGCTTAACCGCACCAAGGTCAAGGAGGCAAGCTACGGGTTTGAAGAACCTGAGGGCGTCTTCCTGACCACGCTCGATTTTGCCGTGAACTGGATCCGCAAAAGCTCGGTGTGGCCCATGACCTTCGGTTTGGCCTGCTGTGCCATCGAGATGATGTCGATGGGTGCGTCGCGATTCGACGTGGCGCGGTTCGGCGCGGAGGTCTTCCGGCCCTCGCCGCGGCAGTCAGACCTGATGGTGATCGCCGGGCGCGTCTCGCAGAAGATGGCGCCGGTCATCCGTCGCCTGTATGACCAGATGCCGGAGCCGAAATGGGTTATCTCCATGGGCGCGTGCGCCACATCCGGCGGCGTGTTCAACAACTACGCACTGGTGCAGGGAGTCAACCAGGTGATCCCGGTGGATATCTATGTTCCCGGATGCCCGCCCCGGCCCGAGCAGCTGATGTACGCCATCACGCTGCTGCAGGAGAAGATCCAGCACGAGCCGCGCAGCCTTATGAAGGTCCTGAACGCCGTTTAATCGGTCTGCCCCCGGAAAATGAACCCGAAAGCTGCATTTCTGTATCATCAGAGTATGCAGGCCGACACCGCTGTACCCTCCTCGTCCCGACATCCTTTCCGAACCTACGACCCGCAGATCAAGCCGATCGCGGAAAAGGTCTTGGCCGGCGAGCGGCTTTCGTTCGAAGACGGCGTGGCTCTTTATGGCACAAGCGACGTGCTCGCTGTGGGCTGGCTGGCGAATTACGTACGGGAGAAGTTGCACGGGGATGTGACCTACTTTAACGTGAACCGGCACATCAACCCCACAAATGTCTGCGTGGCGGCATGCAAGCTGTGCGCGTTCGGCCGCAAGAAGGGCGACCCGGCCGGATACACGATGGCGCTTGAAGAGGCGTGGGAGACTGCCGCGTCAGGGTACTCCGAGGCGGTGACCGAGTTTCACATCGTCGGCGGCCTCCATCCTGATCTGCCGCTCGAGTACTTCCTCGGCCTGGTGCGCGGCCTCAAAGAGCGCTTCCCCAAGGTGCATATCAAGGCATTCACCATGGTGGAGGTGGCATTCCTGGCCCGGCGCGCCAAGCTCTCGATCGAGGAGACGCTCGTGAAACTCCGGGAGGCGGGCGTGGACTCCATGCCCGGCGGCGGCGCCGAAATCTTCGCCGCCCGCGTGCGGTCCATCATCTGTGATCACAAGATTGATGGCGAAGAGTGGCTGGAAACCGCCCGCCTGGCGCACAAAATGGGATTCCGCTCGAACGCCACCATGCTCTATGGCCACATTGAAAACGACGAAGATCGCGTAGACCACTTGCTCAAGCTGCGCGCGGTGCAGGACGAAACAGGCGGTTTCCAGACCTTCATCCCGCTTGCCTTTCATCCGGAGAATACGCCCCTCGACCATTTGCCCGTGACCACCGGGTTGACGGACATCCGACAGATTGCGGTCAGTCGGCTTATGCTCGACAACTTCGCCCATATCAAAGCCTATTGGCAGATGCTCACGCCCAAGATTGCTCAGATCGCGCTTCGCTTCGGCGCCGACGATCTGGATGGCACGGTCATCGAGGAGAAGATCTATCACGATGCAGGTGCTACAACTCCGCAAGGGATGACGCGCAAAGAACTCTGCCGGCTCATCACGGAAGCGGGCCGCGTGCCCTTCGAGCGCGATACGCTCTATCACCCGGTGACCCGGACCGAAGATAGTTTCGTCGTAGCGGTCTAGTCAGAGGAGGGCGGCACAAGCCATGAACGCCTTTGGTCCCGCCGCAATTCTCGGACTCATCTTCGGCTTCATGTGGGGTATTGGCTGCTCGCTCGCCATCCTTTACTCGATTTATCTCGGCGGATACCGCAAGGGAGTCGGCGACTCCCTTGCCGAATTGAAGACCGAGCGCTACCGCAAGACTCTGGCAAGGATCCAGTCGTCAAGGAATGATCAGGGGACCAGGAGCTAGCCCTCAATTCTGCCGGACGATCGCGCCGCCCTTCATTACGAACTGAACGCGCGTCGTCGCCGAGATATCCTCAACCGGATTGCCTTTGACCGCGATGATATCCGCCAGGTATCCGGCCTTTAGCTCGCCAATTTTCCCGCTCCAACCCAGCAACTTGGCGCCGTTGAGCAGGTCGGCCTGCAACACCGCCACCGGCTTCATGCCGTATTGCACCATCAGTTCGAGCTCGCGGGCCTGCGTTCCGTGTGGAAACGGCCCTACGTCCGACCCCACCGCATATTGCACGCCCGCGGCCAGTTGCTTTTTGAACTGCTCCACTTTGTAGTCGAGCATGGCTGCTTCGCCGGCCGCCTGGTCCTGCGACTCCCGGTGTTTGGAGAAGTACTCCATAATCGCGAAGGTGGGCACCGCGAAGATGCCCTTTTCCTTCATGAGGCGGATCGTCTCGTCACTCAGCTGGGTCGCGTGATCAATCGATGCGACCCCAGCCTGCGCCGCGTACAACGTTCCTGGCTCGCCCATCGCATGGACGGCGACAACCGTACCCATCCGATGTGCCTCCTCGACCGCTGTTCGCAACTGCTCCGCGGTGTACTGATACGGAGTGCGCAATACCCCGTCGATCATCTGGTCGGGGCCGGTCTCGTAGATCTTTGCGAAGTCCGAACCCTCCTTGTGCTGCTGGCGCATTACCTCCACGAGTTGCTGCGCGGAGTTAGCGTAGTCGGCATTCGAGAGCACGTGCTGTGCGGGGTTGTAGCGGTTGGCGTCTTCGTGGCCGCCCAGGAGGTCGATGGCGTTTCCACTGATGCGCAACCGCGGGCCCGGAATGAGGCCTTCGTTGATGGCGTTGCGAATAGCCGTGTCGGCCGAGTTTGCACCCTCCGTGCCCATGTCCCGCTCAGCCGTAAAACCGGCCAGCAGATCAGCCTTTGCGGCCTGCTCGGCCAGGATGACGCGCCAGGGAACAGACTCCTCGACGGTCTGCAGATCTTCAGCTCCAGGATGAAGAAACAGGTGCACGTGCGCATCAATCAGGCCCGGCATCAGCGTGACGTCGCCCAAATCGAGCACGCGCACACCGGAGGGATGCTCGACCGATCTGCCGGCAGAGCGAATGCGCTCGCCCTCGACCAGCACCTCTCCGGGTTCAAGGATCGCGCCCGTGTCCACCTGCAGCAGCCGTGCCGCATGCAGGATCACCGGGCTCGGGCCCTTCGTCTGCTGGCCGGCGAGAGCCGCGGGCCACGACACGGCGGCAAGAAGGCAAAGGCTCACAACAATGCGGCGGGGTAAAACGGCTTGCATCCTGGAATTTCGCATGGATACGACTATGCCGTATTCAACTCATCTTGTCGACGTGCGAGAGCCGCCGCATCACGCGCCCTCAGGCTTGGTCATGATCGACTCGCGGGCGTGGGGATCCATATCGCAGGGCAGCCGGAGAACGAAGCACGCACCCGCGTTCCGTCCTTCTCCTGATCTCGTATGTCCGTTCTCGCGAACCGTGACGGTGCCGCCATGTCGTTCGAGGATCTCGCGGGTGACGTAGAGCCCCAGCCCCGTTCCGATGTCCTTCTTCGTGGTGAAGAACGGCTCAAAGATGGTCTGTAAATGTTCCTTTGGTATTCCCGGACCATCGTCTTCAACCAGCAACTGAATCTCGTCCACACCCAGTTCCCGGACGCAGCCCAGGGTGATCGAGATTGTGCCGTTGTCCTGTACCGCGTCCACGGCATTTGAGAAGAGATTGGCGATCGCCTGGCGAAGCTCGCCGGGTACCCCGATGACCGGCGGGCACTCTCCAAACTCGCAGCGCACCTTGATGTTCTTCGTCTTCACCCGGCTCGAATAGAGCGTCAGCACGGAATCGAGGATCGGAACAATCTCGATCGGCTGTGGCTCCGTGGATTCGCGATAGAAGCCCAGAGTCTGACGAGTGATGTGGGCGACCCGCGCCAGCTCGTGCTCCGCCATGGTCAGCTGTTCGGCGACTCCGGAGGGCAGGTCCGGAGCAAGCTTGGCAATGTAGATCAGGTTGCAAACCGCTTCCAGGGGGTTGTTGATCTCATGGGCCACCGTGGCGGACAGCCGTGCCGCCGCCGCCAGCTTCTCGCTCTTGCGCAAGAGCTCCTGGGATTTCCGCTCGGAGGTCACATCGTGGAACACAAGCACCACGCCAATGAGTTCCTTCTTGTCGTTGCAGATCGGGGCCGCGCTGTCCTCGATGGGGATCCTGTGTCCATCCGCGTGCTGCAACACCGTGTGATTGGCCAGCCCCACTACCGTTCCCCGTTCAATCACTTTTGCGACCGGGCTCTCACTCGCCAGTCCGGTGAACTCATTGAATATGGGAAACACCTCGTGGATGGAGCGATTGAGCGCCTGCTGCATGGGAAATCCGGTCAGCTTCTCCGCGACCGGATTGAGGAAGGTGACCTTGCCGTCGTGGTCGGTGGCGATCACCGCGTCGCCGATGCTCGTCAGCGTGGTACGAAACCACTCCTCGCGTTGTCGGATATCCTCGTTGTGCTGCTCGCGAAGCTGCATATCGCGCAGAATGAAATAGGCCAGCAAGGCCAGCCCGGCGATAGCGATCCCGGCGAACGCATAGATCCATTCGATCGTAGCCTGCGCATTCTTCTCGTATCGAACCGCGCGCTCGGCTTCGAGAGTCGTCTCCCGGGCCTCCATGGAATCGATGACCTCGCGAATGTGATTCATGAGGGCGAGTCCGCGATTGGAGAGCACCACGGCCTTGGCATCGTCCGGCTTGCCCTCCCGCGCAAGATCGATCGTCTCTTGAAGCTCCGCGAGCTTTGCGTGGGACAGGTTGCGAAGATCCGACACCGCTGCCGACTGGCTGGGATTGTCAGCAACCAATCGCGCAATCGTTTGAAGCGCTGACTCGATCTGGGTCCGGGCCTCGTTGTACGGAGTGAGGTACTTCTGGTCACCGGTGTAGAGGAATCCGCGCTGCCCCGTCTCCGCGTCCTTCAACAGCGATTCGCAGGATTCCAGCTCGAAGAGTACCTGCCGCGTATGCGCTACCCAGTAGTGATCGGACACCTGAACCGCTACCCTGCGCTGCGTGATCACCGTACCCGAAATCAGCAGCACCACCAGGATGCAGAATCCGCCAATGACGCTGAAGCGCTTCCAAAGCACCTGCATGAGCGAGGTCCATCCTTGCGCAACCGGTTCGATGATACGCGCCTTCAACCCATCTGGCGTCCATGTCGTTTCCTGGGAAGGACGCTCAGAGGGATTGCTGATGAGCTAAGACAGTGAAGCTCTGGGGAAGTCAATCCAAAACGGCAAAAATGGGAGGTAAGACAACCGGATTATACCCGGGGAGAGCGGCGCAAGTCGGCCTCCTGGACTAAAAGGCGGCAATCCCGGTGATGCTCTGCCCGAGAATCAAGGCGTGGATGTCGTGGGTGCCCTCATAGGTCTTCACCGACTCCAGGTTCATCATGTGCCGCATGATCGGATAATCCTCGGTAATCCCATTCGCGCCCAGGATGTCCCGTGCCATTCGTGCCGTCTCCAGCGCCATCCAGACATTATTGCGCTTGGCCATAGAGATATGCTCGTGGCCCACCGTGCCCGCATCCTTCAGCCGGCCCACGTGCAGTGACAGCAATTGCGCCTTGGAGATCTCGCTCACCATCCACACGAGCTTCTCCTGCACCAACTGGTGGCTCGCGATAGGCTGCCCATGGAATTGCTTGCGCACCTTGGCATATTGCAGAGCCGCGTCATAGCAAGCCATGGCGGCGCCAATCGCACCCCACCCGATTCCATAACGAGCCTGATTCAGGCACATCAACGGGCTCTTCAGGCCGCCGCTGCCCGGCAGCAGATTGGCTGCGGGAATACGCACATCCTGCAGCGAAAGCCCGCTCGTCACGGAAGCTCGCAGCGACCACTTGCCATGAACTTCATGCGCCTTGAAGCCGGGGCGATCCGTCTCCACCAGGAATCCCCGCACCCGGTTCTCTTCGTCGGCCACCTTGGCCCAGATCACCGCAACGTCGGCGATGTTCCCCGAAGTGATCCACATCTTCTCTCCGTTGAGGATGTATCCATCGCCGGATCTCCGGGCGACCGTCGTCATGCCCCCGGGATTCGACCCGAATCCGGGCTCCGTCAACCCGAAACACCCCAGCTTCTCGCCGCTGGCCAAAACCGGAAGCCAGCTGTTCTTCTGCTCCTCAGAGCCGAAGGCGTAAATGGGATACATCACCAGGGCCGATTGCACGCTGACAAAGCTGCGAATCCCGGAGTCGCCCCGCTCCAGCTCCTGCATCACCAGCCCGTACTCTACATTCGACATGCCGGCACAGCCATAGCCCTGCAGGCTGGCCCCAAAGAAACCCAGCTCTCCCATCATCGGGACCAGCTCGCGCGGGAACCGCCCTTCGCGGAAACAGTCCTCGATGAGCGGAATCAGGTTGTCGTCGACGAAATCACGGGTGGTGCGCCGCACCAGCAGTTCATCTTCTGAGAAGCCGGAGTCAAGATTCAGAAAGTCCACGCCATGAAACTTGAGAGCCATCGTGCACCTGTCGTTCGGGGCAGGCCCGAAAAAGCAAGCCTATCAAACGGCATCAACGTCGTGCATCACGCGGCCAGCTTTGTCTTGTGTTCCAGCAGGCGCAGAAGATCCAGCTCCTCCTGCCGCAGCGCGTGCTTCGATCGCGCTGCCTCCTTCTTCACCTGGTCCTCGAACACCTTCATCATGGTGCCGCCCATATAACTTTCGATCACCGCCGGGTGGACGTAGCATTTCCGGCACACTGACGGAGTATTGCCCAGCATCTCCGCCACCGAGGCGATGGCCCGCACCACATTTTTCTTCGATTGCGACTGGCTATCGCAAACATTCAGTTCCCGCAGCAGCGCGCACGCCAGCACTGTTCCCGCCCAGGTCCGGAAGTCCTTCGCCGTAAACCCTTCGTTCGTTATCGTGCGCAGATACTCATTCACATCCGAAGCGTCCACGCTGCGGGGATTGCCCTCGTCATCCAGGTACTCGAACAGCTCGTAGCCGGGCAGATCCTGGCAGCGCTTGATGATGCGCGCCAGCCGCCGGTCGCTGAGATCAATCTCGTGCACTTTACCGCTCTTCCCGCGAAACTTGAAGTGCACCTTCGAGCCTTCCACGTCCACGTGGCGATTGTGCAGAGTCGTCAGGCCATAGGAATGATTCTCCCGCGCGTACTCCTCATTGCCCACCCGGATGAAGGTCGTCTCCAGCAGGCGAACGATCGCTGCCAGCACCTTGTCGCGCGGCAACCCCGGAAGCGCCAGGTCCTGCTCCACGCGCTCCCGAATCATCGGGAGAGTCGCGCCAAAGAGCTTCATGCGCTCGTACTTGGTCTCGTCGCGAACCGCGCGCCATCGCGGATGATAGCGGCTCTGCTTGCGCCCTCGCGCATCGCGGCCGGTCGCCTGAAGGTGCCCGTTGGCCAGCGGGCAGATCCATACGCTCCGCCACGCCGGCGGAATCACCAGCGAACGGATCCGCTTCAATGTCGCCTCGTCTGTGATCTGTTTGCCGTCCGCGCCAAAGTACCGGAATCCCTTGCCCCGCCGCTTGCGCGCGATGCCCGGCTTGGCATCGCTCACGTAGCGCAGCCCGGCCTGCCTGGAACTCTCTACCGGATCATTGATCGTCTCCAGGGTCCCCATATTCCGGCGAAAGTCTCAGCTCCTGTTGCGGTTGGATGCCATAGTTCCTCATCGCGGCCATCGTCGTCTGACCTTCTTCGCGAACGCCTAGCCCGCTTTGCGCAGAGAACCACGGTTGAAGAGATGCTGCGAAAGAAAGCCCAGCGTCTTCGTCAGCAGCTTGATCTGCGCCCCCGCCACGAACCAGTGGGTCTCGCCCGCGAAGATCTCCACCTCGTGCGGCACGCGGTGCTCCTCCAGCAGTGCCTGCAGTTTGTGTGCTTCGGCTAGCGGCACAATCTGGTCTGCGGCCCCGTGCAGCACAAGAGTGGGAGGCATGCGGGAGTGGATACGAGGTTCCCAGCCCCACGGTACGCCACCCGACAATTCCACGATCGCGCGAATGCGCGGGTCTTCAATTCCGAGGGCAATCGCCAGGTATCCGCCAAGTGAGATTCCAAGCACTCCAATACGCTCGGGGTCGACGGCTGGCCTCTCGGCAACGTAGTTCAGGGCATCACGCACCGCCGAGAGCCAGGCAGCAAAGTGCCGCCCATCCAGGATCATCTCCATGCTGGCCCGCGCCGTCCCCGTCTTGTCGAAGTAGTGCGGTGCGTACATCGCCACCCCAGCGCTGCTGAGCGCCGGCGCGAATCGTTCCATCCAGTAATAGGCCGCACCGCCCGTGCCATGCAGCACCATCAGGGCGGAGTGTGGGCCCGGAGTCTGCGGTTCGAACTGTTCTATCTCTATCGAATGGGGCCCGCTCGTATATCTATCCATGGAACAAGAGATGCGGGAATCGCGCGAAGCGGTGGAACCGCGCGCACTTCTGAGCTGCCGCAGGGTCTACTCCAGGAACTCCTTCACGAAAGGGTCCTCGCTCGCCACCAGCTCATCAATGCTGCCGTCGAAGATGAGCTTGCCCTCGTTCAGCATCATGAAGGTAGTGTTCGGATCGGTCTGGCCCTCGGGTAACGGCACCATGCCGCCCTTCTCGGTGTCGTATCGATGCGTGACCATGGTGAACGCATCCTGCAGGCGATGCGTCACCAGAATCGACGGAGTCTTGTAAAAGTCGCGCTGCTTCACGATCAACTCGATGATGGTCGTCGACGTAAGCGGGTCGAGGCCGCCGGTGGGGGAGTCGTAAAGCAGCAACTCAGGATTCCGGATCAGCGCCCGCGCAATCGCAACCCGCCGTCGCATTCCCCCCGATAGGCTTCCCGGAAACAGATCGAAGGTGTGCTCCAGGCCCACGAACGCCAGCGCCTCCTTCACCCTGCGGTCGATCTCTTCATCCGGTACGCGTTCCTGGATCAGTTGATACGCCACGTTGTCGCGAACCGTGAGCGAGTCGAAAAGCGCGCCCTCCTGGAAAACCATCCCCGTCCGCGCCCGCAGGGCAAACAGGCTGCTCTCCTTCATGGCGGCGATATCTTCGCCCAAAAGGAAGATGCTGCCCGAAGAAGGACATACCAGACCGTTCGTCGCCTTGAGCAGTACGCTCTTGCCCACGCCTGCGGGGCCCAGCAGAATGCGTGTCTCCCGCGAACCCACGGAAAAACTGATGTCGTCCAGAACCGCGGGCCCGTCGAAAGAGATGGTGGCATGCCGAAATTCCACAATGGCCCCGGGCACGGCGGCTGCCGCCCCCTCCAAAGATGGTGCAATTCTCTCCATCATCGGTTGAATATGGTCACCATCACCATGCTGATCATCAGGTCCGTGAAGATGATCATCACCGACGCCCAGACCACCGCCTGAATCGTCGACTTGCCCACGCCTTGTGTCCCGCCCGTCGTGCGCATGCCGTAGTAGCAGCCGATCGAGGCGATCAGGAAACCGAAGAAGATTGGCTTGAGCAGACCCTGCAGAATATCGGGGAAGCGCAGATATTCGTATGCCATCGAGAAATACTGGGTTCCGTTCTGCCCGTTCACGAAGACAGTGACCGCGGCGCCTCCCAGGATTCCAAAAAAATCGGCCACGATCGTCAGGAAGAACAGCATCGTCACCGTGGCGAAGATGCGCGGAGTCACCAGCTTGCGCATGGGATCCACACCCAGCGACCGCATCGCGTCAATCTGCTCGGTCACTACCATCGAACCCAATTCGCTGGCCATCGACGACGCATTGCGTCCCGACACCATGATTCCTGTCAAAACCGCGCCCAGTTCGCGTATCATCGACATGGCTACGAAGCGCCCCGTCACGGCGGTCGCTCCGAAGGCAGCCAGCGTAGCGGCCGATTGCACAGCCAGCACGCTCCCTGTGAAAAAGCCTGCAAAAATTACAATCGTTGCCGACCCCACTCCGATGATGTCCGATTGCAGGATCACGTCTGCCCAGTACACCGGGCGACTGAACAGATTCAGGACAGCACGCAAGGAGAACAGGCAATAGTCCTGAACGGTGTACACCAGTTCCTTGGCAGTCCTGTCGATTTTTTCGAACGCCATTTTAATCCGGAGTCACTGAACACGGCCGCTCACCTCGGCGCGCTGCTCTCCACGACAGAATAGCGCATGTCCCTTTCCACTAACCCCTTGGCATTCCTCAAGCCTTGCTGTTCCTTACGCCTGGTGGGTGAAGAATTCGACATTTTGAACCTGGTTCCCGAACGGCTGATTATGCTCGAACGCGCATCTTACTATCGTGCTGAACGTGTGCGGCTAGGGGCGCGTCTGCCATGCATCGGGAACACGGAGGGATAGGATGCGATCGTTTCGCCTGCGGTTGATCCTTGCGCTGATCGCCGGGATCACCGTTGTTTCCGTGGCCTCTACCTATTTTGAGATGCTGGCGCGCAAGCACGTCCTGCGCCACGAACTCGAGGTCCGCACTGGCTGGCTCGGCACTAGCCTGCAGCCCTACGTCGAGCACGCGCTCACCGCCGGTATCACCCCGGAGATCGAAGCGCTTGCCTCGGAGCTGCGCAGCCACCAGGAGGCTCTCGGCCTCGCCTTCTTTGACTCCCACGGAAATCTCGTCGCCTCCGACGGGCCCTCCGACCTGATTCGTTCTCTCCCGCTCGATCCCGTCAAGACCGCCATCAAGCGTGGAACCAACGCTGGCGCCTTCGGTCGCACCGGAACCCAGCAATGGCTTGCTGAAGCTATCCCCCTTCACATCAATCGTCAGCCCGCCGGCGCCCTCGTTCTGCTGGAAGATTCCAGCTACATTCGTTCAGAGGCCAGCAGTGTCTGGCGTCAGACCTTCTGGCATATAGCCGCTTCGGTTCTGTTGATTGTCGGCGTCACCTTCCTCATGGTGCGATGGTTCCTGATGCGACCCATCACCAAGCTGGCCGAGCGCCTCAGGCTCCTGCGCATGGGACACATCGGCGATGGCATCGATCACCGCACCGAGGACCTCGCCCTGTTCACACCGCTCGCGCGGGAGATGAAGACGATCACCGAGAGCCTGATGAAGGCCCGCGCCGCGGCCGCCGCCGAGGCGCGGTTGCGCGAGATGGGCGAGAACGTCTGGACCGCAGAGCGCCTGACGGTTCACGTCCGTGAGCGCATCGGCTCCAGCAGGCTCTTCGTGGTCTCCAATCGCGAACCCTATATGCACGTGCGGCAGGGCAGGGAAACCGTCTGCGTCGTGCCTCCCAGCGGACTGGTCACCGCCATCGAGCCGGTGTTGCGCGCCTGCGACGGCGTGTGGGTTGCGCTTGGCAGCGGCAGCGAGGATCGCTACACCGTCGACGAAAAAGACCACCTGCGCGTCCCTCCCGATGATCCTCGCTACACGCTTCGCCGCGTCTGGATCTCTGCGGAAGAAGAATCCGCGTACTACGACGGCTTCGCCAATGAAGGACTTTGGCCGCTATGCCACATTGCGCACACCCGTCCCATCTTCCGCGCCTCCGACTGGGCCGCCTACCAGCGCGTCAATCACAAGTTCGCCCAGGCCGTGCTGCAGGAGATGGAAGATTGCCCCAACCCCATCGTCTTCGTGCAGGACTATCACTTCGCGCTTCTGCCGCGCATCATCAAGTCCGCCCGGCCTGACGCGCGTGTGGCCATCTTCTGGCACATCCCCTGGCCCAACTCCGAGTCCTTCGGCATCTGCCCGTGGCAGGCGGAGCTTCTTGAAGGCCTGCTCGGAGCCGACCTGATCGGCTTCCACATTCCCCTGTTCTGCAACAACTTCCTCGATACCGTGGACCATGTGCTCGAGTCCCGCACCGACCGGGAACACATGACAGCGCGCCGCCATGGTCATACCACAACCATTCGGCCCTACCCGGTCAGCGTGGACATCGATCCCGCCGGCATCGCCGTCCACACCAGGTCCGCCCCGGATGAACTTCTGCGCGACTTCGGCGTCCGCGCCGAGTGCCTGGTTCTCGGCGTGGATCGCATGGACTACACCAAGGGCATCGTCGAGCGGCTCATGGCCTTCGAGCGCATGCTCGAAGAACACCCCTATCATCGCGAGCGAGTCACCATGGTGCAGATCGCCGCGCCCAGCCGCACACGCATCCCCGCTTACGTCGACCTGCGCCGCCAGGTGGAGGCGACCACGGAGCGCATTAACGCGCGATTCGGCACCCCCAACTGGCGTCCTGTCATCCTGATTCAACGCCAGTGCAATCACGAAGAAGTCACGCGCTGGTATCGCGCTTCCGACGTCTGCCTTGTGACCTCGCTCCACGATGGCATGAACCTGGTGGCCAAAGAGTACCTGGCTTCGCGTGACGACGGCGACGGCATGCTCGTGCTCAGCAAGTTCACGGGGGCTGCCGTCGAGCTCCGCGACGCCCTCATCGTCAATCCCTACGACATCGATGGCGTGGCCGAGGCGATTTACCGGGCCCTTGAAATGCCCGCTGCCGAGCGCCGCATCCGCATGCAGCGCATGCGCCGTCAGCTCATGGAGCACAACGTTTACCGCTGGGCAGCCACCGTCCTCGGTGACTTGAGCGATCTACGCATCGAGGTGCTGGAAGGCGCCGGCGGCCGCGCCGAACCCCAGCTCGTGCACAGCAAGGAAGGGCCCCATCGCAAATGGGCTTAACTTGCTGCAATTGGTGAACAAACGCAAAACCATTTTTGCCCATCGAAATCAATAGGGTATTCAGGCCCGGCATCTGGAGTTATGTCCGTCGAAATAAAACGCTGTCCCGAACCACCGACCCCTGATAGACGATATCCCCTTGGTTTGCCCCTGGAAGGCGAGAAGAGTGTGACAGAAGAAGCGACTAGAATCCTCGAAGATTTCTTTAGATCCTTCTCAGCAAAGACTGAACCTCTGTTGCTGCTGGACTACGACGGAACCCTGGCCCCCTTCCGCGTGGACCGCTCCCGTGCTCGGCCCTACACCGGCGTTCGTGAGGCCCTGGCGCGCATCCAGAACAACGGACGCACCCGCATCGTGGTCATCAGCGGCCGTCCCGCCAAGGAGGTCGCCCCCCTGCTGCGCGGCAATCCCCCCGTGCTCAAGGAACCTGTGGAAGTCTGGGGTCTCCACGGCGCGGAACGCATGTTCACCGACGGCCGCCGCGAGGTGGAACAAGCCCCCGCCTCAACCCAGCGCAAGCTCGACGAGCTGCGCGACTATCTGCGCCACAACAACCTTGGCGGCGAGTTTGAAGACAAGCCCAATGCTGCGGTCATGCACTGGCGTGGAGCCTCGCCCCGTACAGCCAAATTCATTGAGGTTCGCACCCGCGAGCTCTTCGAACCGCTGGCCAAGCTGGAAGGCTTGATGCTGCTCGAATTTGAAGGCGGCCTCGAACTGCGCGTCGGCCGCGACAAGGGCGCGGCCGTGGCCACCCTCGCGTCAGAAGCGCCTCCGGGCGCCCCCGTCGCCTACCTTGGCGATGACATCACCGACGAAGCCGCCTTCAAGGCGCTTAACCAGCTCGATCGCCCGCATCTGAGCGTCCTCATGCGGCCCGAGCCTCGCGAGACCGCGGCCGGCCTGTGGCTGAAGCCGCCCTCCGGCCTGCGCGCCTTCCTCAAGAAATGGAACCGCGCCCTCGCCGCAGTCGCCGCGTAAGCGTCTCGATACAAAAAAGCGGGGCCGCCAAGCCCCGCTCTTCTTGCTCTCGCTATGCGGCTACTCGCGTCCGCGCTTGCGGATCTCGATATTCAGTCTTTTGATCTTCTGGTTCAGCGTCGACAGCGGGATGCGGAACTGTTCCGCCGCGTCCGTCTGGTTCCAGTTGCACCGCTCCAGCTTCTCAATAATGATGCGCCGCTCGATGTCCTCGAGAATGTCAAACAGTGACGCATTGGGGTTGTGCTCCAGCAAGGCATCCTGGAAGCTGCGCCCCGTGATATGCCCGGGAAGAAGATCGCTGCCGATCGTCGGTCCCGAGGACAACACCACCCCGCGCTCAATCGAGTTCTCAAGCTCGCGCACATTGCCCGGCCAGTCGTAGTCCAGCAGCGCCCGCAGCGCATCCGCCGAGAGCTTCCGCGCCGGCAATCCATTCTCGTTGCAGTAGAAATCCAGAAAATGCTGCACCAGCGGCGGAATATCCTCGCGTCGCGACCGCAGCGGCGGCAGATCCACCGTGATCACGTTCAAGCGATAGAACAGGTCCTCGCGGAACCGCCCGTCGCGCACCGCCTGCCGCAGGTCCACGTTCGTGGCGGCGATGATCCGCACATCCACCTGGATCTCCTGGATCCCGCCCAGGTGCATGAACTTCCGGTCCTGCAGTACGCGAAGAATCTTCGCCTGCGTGTCCATGCCCATGGTGGCGATCTCATCCAGGAACAGCGTGCCCCCGTTGGCCACCTCGAACAAGCCTTTCTTCGACGACACCGCCGACGTGAACGCGCCCTTCACGTGCCCGAACAGCGTCGACTCCAGCAGTTCGCTCGGCATCGCTCCCGTGTTGATCGGCACAAACGGCTTGTCGCGGCGCGGCGAATTGGCGTGAATCGCCTTCGCGATCAGCTCCTTGCCCGTCCCGCTCTCCCCCTGGATCAGCACCGTCGAACGGCTGGGCGCCACCTGCGCCACCAGGTCGAAGACCCGCAGCATCACTTCGCTCTTGCCCACAATGTTGGGGAAGCTGTAGCGCTGCTTCATCGAGCGCTTCAGCTGCACGTTCTCTTCTTCCGCCCGATGCCGCGCGATCGCCGAGCGAATGTCCGCCAGCAGCTTCTCGTTGTCCCACGGCTTCTGGACAAAGTTCTCCGCGCCCGCGCGAATCGCCTCTACCACGTTGTCCACCGTTCCGTACGCGGTGATCATGATGACCGGCAGCTCCGGCTGCAGCACCTTGATCTGCGGCAGCAGCTCCAGGCCGCTCTGCCCCGGCAGAGCCAGGTCCAGCAGCACCAGGTCAAAGTTCTCCAGCTCCAGGATGCGCAGACCCTGCTCGCCGTCGGCCGCCATCTTCACCTGGTAGCCCTCCAGCGTCAGCAACACTTCGAGCGAATCGCGGATCCCCGCCTCATCATCGATCACGAGTATGTTGCCCGTGGCGATGCTGGGTGCCGCGGGTGCTGGTGCGTTCAAAGGGAGATCGACTTCAGGCATGGACAGACTTCCTCAATAAGGGGAATTCAAGATGAAAGGTCGTTCCGGCGCCCACCGCGCTTTCCACATGGATCTTGCCCGCATGCTCCTGGATGATGCCGTAGGAGACGCTGAGCCCCAGGCCCGTCCCGCGCTTGTCGCCCGGCTTGGGGGTCGTCTTCGTCGTGAAAAATGGATCGTAGATTCTCTTCATGTTTTCCGGAGCAATGCCCGATCCCGAATCGCTCACCCGCGCCTCAACGTGACCGTTCGCCAGCGTGGAAATCCGCAGTTGTCCGCCACCCGGCATGGCCTCTTTTGCGTTCAGCAGCAGGTTCAGAAACACCTGCTGCAGCTTGCCCGAATTGCCTTGGATGGCCGGAAGCGATGCCGCCAGGTCCAGCTCCACATCCACCTGCGCCGTCTTGAACTGGTGCTCCAGCAGCGACAGCGTGTCGCGAATCACCTGGTTCAGATCCGTCGCCTTCATCTCCGTCGTCGACGTGCGCGAGAAATTCAGCAGGCCGTTGGCGATCTCCGCCGCGCGGAAGCTCTGCTGCGTAATCTTCTCCAGCACCGGCGCGAGGCGCGCGTCCCCCCGCAACTGCTTGGTCAGCATCTGGGCGTAGCTTGAGATTACGGCCAGCGGCGTATTGATCTCGTGCGCCACTCCGGCGGCCAGCAGACCAATGGAGCTTAGCTTGTCGGACTGCGCCAGCTGCGCCTCCAGAGACACGCGCTCCGTAATGTCGTCCACCAGGATGATGCGCCCCACCGAAACAAACTCCCGCGACAACAGCGGGGCTACCGCAATGTTGGCCGTGCGCTGTTCGCCCGCGCGCGTCATCATCCGGAACTTATAGAGGTGATGCACGCCCGATTCGTGCTTCACGCTGTCCACCGCGTCGCAAAAGTCCTCCGGGAATACCGCGCCCAGCGACTTGCCCAGCACCTCGGCGCGGCTCAGCGCATACATCGCCTCCATCTGCGCGTTCCAGCTCTCGATCTGGTCGTTCAAGTCGATGGCCAGGATTCCCACGTTGATCGACTCGACGATGTTTTCGTTGAACTCCTTCAACCGCTCGAACTCGGTGATCTTCGACTCCAGCCGCGAATAAAGGCTGGCGTTCTGCAGAGCGATCCCGATATAGCTGGCCAGCGACTCCAGCAACTCCACATCCTCGCTTGAGAGAAAGTCCCCGCCCATCGTGCGGCCCAGCCCGATCACCGCAATCGTGCGCGTCGCCGTTCCGTCCTGCACCCGGCAGGGCAGGTAGTAGTTCAGGTCCAGCAGCGCCGCCGTCTTCTGCTCCTCCGGCGGCAGGTGCAGGGCCTGCTGCGCATTCTCCAAAAAGATGTGCGAGTGCCCCTGGATGCGGTCGAAGTTCAGAAATTCCAGATTCAGCGGCGCGGCGTCGCCTTCTTCGTGGCGGTGTCGCAACTCGCCCGGCAGCCCGTGCGCCGCCGCCAGCCGCAAAGCCCCGTCCGCATGGGGCAGAAACACCGCCACCCGCGACACCAGCAGCGTCTTCGGCAGCCGCTCCACAATCGAGGCCAGCAGCGCGTTCAGGTCGGTCTCGGAGCTCAGCCCCCGCCCAAAATCCACCAGCGCCTTGCGG
Source organism: Acidobacteria bacterium AB60 (assembly GCA_008682415.1). GTDB lineage: Bacteria > Acidobacteriota > Terriglobia > Terriglobales > Acidobacteriaceae > Telmatobacter. Next base: position 66,035 of record VANK01000009.1, read on the forward strand.
TAGTCATAACGATGGCGGTCGAAGACGCGGTCCACCCAGCCCTGGATCCGGCGCTTCAGCGGCTCGAAGAACGCCGCCACCAGCACGATCGCAATGCCCTCGCCCCACTCCCGCACCGGCGCCGGCAGCCGGTTGTGCGCTACCTCCGCGGCGATCGCAATTACCCCGAAGTAGCCTCCCAGGATCAGGCCCGTCGCCAGCGTGTACGCCACCCCTCGCTTGAAGATCAGGTCGGTATCCATTAGCCGGTACCGCACGATCGCCCAGCTGAAGGTCAGGGGCAAAAAGACCAGGAACATCCCCGCCGCCCGCGTCATCAACGCCGGCATCCGCAGGTCCAGCAGGTAAGGAACGGCGTAGAACACCGTGAACGGAAGCACCGCCAGCAGCGTCCCGCGGGTCAGCCACTTCAACTGCTGCCGCAGCAGCGGGGTGTTGGCCCGCGCATAGCTTCGCAGGAACAGGGCCGTCGCCAGCAGATAATAGGCGGCGTCGTATGCCGTCCCCATCTGGTCCATCTTGTGCTTCAGCAGCGCCGTCGCCTGCCAGCGGTTAATCGCCCAGATCCACAGGAACAGGTACGCCGCCCCGGGAGCATACACGGCCGGCAGCAGCCACTGGCGCTTCAGCTTCTTCAGCCGCTCCTCCGGGAAGCTCAGCGCAAAGTGCAGGAAGAGGGCCGGCTGCAGCGCCTCCGCCACCACGTTGCACCAGAACACCGTCCAGTCGGCGACGTCCAGCTCTCCTGTCACCTTCAGCGCGTACAGCGCAAAAGAGACCAGGCAGAAGACATAGAAGTGCGTCGCGCGCGGAGCCGTCCACCTTCGGAACAGGACATAAATGCCGATCGCCAGGTAGATCATCCCGATGATCCGCTGCGCCTGCTGCCCGCTGCGGTCCACCGGCTCGGGAATTACGGGAATCGGCTGGTCGAGCTCGTACCCCTCGCGGGTGATCGAGTATTGCGCCGTGCCGAAGGCGCCGGTGCTGTAAAGCTCCCGGTCAAGGTCCGCCATGCGGTGCACCGGCACATCATTAACCGCCGTCAGCAGGTCCCCGGCAATCACCCCGGCGCGTCTGCCCGGCGTCCCGGTCGGCACCTTTTGCGCCACCAGGCCGGAACCATCGGATGCCTCCGCCCACCACACCCCGTCATCCGGCTGGGCGAACTGTCCCTCCTGGTGAAAGTTCCAAACCGCCAGCAGCACCAGTCCGACCGTCAGGACGGCCAGCAGTGTCGCCTGGATTCGGTTGGACAGGTTCGTTTCCATCCGGGAATTCCAGCTCTTTCCATAGGCTCCAGCACGTCTTTTGCCACCGGCCGGAACCGTGACCAGCACTTGAGAGTTCCCGTCAATGTCTCTGAAGATCCGAGACTTACGGGCTCGTATCAGGGGTCCCTTGCGGTCTTGACCTCAACTTGAATCCGCGCTTGGTTGCAGAAAATAGGATATCTGCTACGCAAAACCACATCAGCCTACATATTTCGATATTCCCACGATCTGCCTACGGATTGCCACAGTCTGTTGCAAATCTAAATGTCTGCTCGATGCGGATCCCCTGCGCCTGATTCGCTTCCCGACGCGGCCGCCGATCAAAGTCTATCGAACCGCGGCTCTTCCCAACCGCCTCTCGTCACAAACTCAGTTCATTGTGCCCCTTTCCCTGAGCCCGTTTCACCGATCCTGCGCCCGGCTGTAAACTCACTCCGCAACCCGGCGTCTACCTCAGTGATGGCAGCCGGCATACTAATGGATCCGACGACCATGGCTTCGGCGCAACCGACCGCCGCGCAGGAGTTTTCCCGTCTTGCCGCGGCACACCGCCCGCAGATCTTCCGGTTTCTGCTGGCTTCGACCCGCGACCTCGACCTGGCCGAGACGCTCACCCAGGATTGTCTCCTGAAGGCCCATCGCAACTGGGCAGGCTTCCGTGGCGAGTCCACCGTGCTGACCTGGCTGATGCGGATCGCCATCAACGTGCAGAAGGACCACTGGCGCAATCGCCGCCTGCAGTTCTGGCGCACCACCCGCACCAACGCCGTCGACGTGGACGAGGCCGGCGAGTGGCTGCCCAGCGGCGAAAGCTCGCCCGAGCAGCAGCTTCTGGCGCGGGAGAAGGTGGACAAGGTCTGGGAAGTGGTGGGAACGTTGAGCGAACGGCAGAGAACGATGTTCCTGCTGCGCTACGTGGAAGAGATGGACATCGCTGAGATCGCCGCGAGCACCGGCCTGAGCGACGGAACGGTCAAGGCGCACCTCTCGCGAGCATTGAGCCGGGTGCGCGCGGAACTGGGAGGAAGGGCATGAAGGGGCATTTGCAGGACGGCAGGTTTTCAGGCAAACGAGACAGCGGGGCCGCGCCGCACGAGTTCGACCAGGCGGCACAGGACCCCGAACTGGACGCGGTTCTTCGCGACCTCCGCGCCAGCGTGCACGCCTGGAGCGACGCGCACTATCGCAGCCGTGCTTTGGTTCTCTCTCCGGTTCCGCGCCGCACCCTCTGGGGACGGTCGCTCGCCTGGGCACTTTCCCTGGTCCTCGCGGCGGGTGCGGTCCTCGCCGGAGTGTATGAGTATCACCGCGTAGAGCCGGTGCGGCAGGCGGTCGCGCCCGCCGGGCCCGTTCAGCCGGTGCCCCAGAAGAACGTCGCGCCCCCGGCGCAAGCGGCAAGCGCCCGGCCGGCGGCAAACAGCGCCGGCGACATGGACGAGCTGCTTGCCCGGGTCGACAAGGACGTGGCGCGGCAAACCCCCAGCGCCATGGAGCCCCTGGCCGGCTTGATGGACGACGACGAACAGCAATAACGCGATACCCCGAAATCGAAGGAAGCGCCGGAGACGGCGAGCGGGAGAGCCTCGCCCCGTTTTGGGGAACGGCTCAGGTCAAATGCACTATCATGCGGCTTGCTTGCAGGCAGCATCAAGGAGAACAGAATGAAAGCGATAAACGCAGTATTGGGAATGATCTCGGCCGCCTTGCTGTTCTGCGGGCTGGCCTGCGCCCAGGGCCCGGGCGAGCCGCCCGGGCCAGGCTTCGGAATGCATCGCCCTCCGCTGGAGCAGGCGCTCGGCCCCGGCCCGGGCGGCCGCTGGTGGAACGATCCCGCCATGATCGAGAAACTCGGCCTCTCCGAGGACCAGCGCAAGAATATGGATGACATCCTGCTGCAGCATCGTTCGCAGCTCATCGATATGAGAGCGGCGGTGGAGAAGGCCGAGTTGGGCCTTGAACCGCTGGTGAACGCGGATGCTCCCAATGAGCAGCAGATCCTGGCGCAGATCGACAAGGTAGCCCAGGCCCGCGCCGAGCTGGAGAAGGCTAATGCCCGCTTTTTGTTGGCGATACGCGCCAAGCTAACGCCCGATCAATACCACCAGCTGCAGGCCGCGCGCGCGGAACGGCGCATGATGCACCACAACGGGCGCGGCGATTTCCACCGCCAGCCTGGGTCCGAGGGAGGCCCGCAGACCGCCCCCGCTCCCCCGCCTCCCGGCCCCCAAGGCATGATTCCTGAAGGGGTTGGCACCGGTTTGGTCCCAGGAAATCCGCCTTCCGCAGAAGCCGGAGCAATCGAATAGCGACTCCCTGCATCAGAGGTTAGTAGGCAGAGAGCAAAATACGGTTGAAGCCAAAAACCGGTGGCGGCGAGGATAAAACCCCGCCGCCGTTTTTTTTGTTCTCCTGACGGCCTGACTCTGCGCCTTTGACCGGATCGCTGGGAGCGGGCGACGGCTTCTCCGGTGCCGGGATTTTGATCGCTTTCGCAGAACCCTTGACACGCTGGAAAAGCCTTCTTACTATTGGGGTCCGGTCGGTTCCCTCAAAACCAATGTCTGCTCAATTCCTAGGCGCGTGCGTCCGACGCTCTGTCCTGCTCCTTGCTCCTGCGCTGCTGATGGCTCTGCCCGGCGCCGCCCAGGAGATTGGCACCCTCACGCTGTTGAAAGACACGCCTCTTCATGTCATCCGCGGCACCGCCGTGCTTCAGGGCGTGGAGGGAATGCGCCTGCATGCCGGCGACATCTTCGAGACCGGCCCTTCGGCGGGCGCGCAGGTGCAGCTGGAGTTTACCGGCGGCGCCGTGGTGGAGCTCGGCCCTTCGACGCAGGTGCTCGTCTCTAGCGCAAGCGCCGGGGGCGGAGACCTGGTCCTGGCGGCGGGATGGCTGAAGGGCGAGACCATGGCCGGCGTTTACCGATACTCCAGCCCGCTCATCAATGCATCGACCAAAGGCGGGAACGTGCTGGTGCATGCCACGCCCGACTCCGCCGAGGTGTTTGTCGAGCACGGGACGGCCAGTGTGAGCGGCGGCGCGGCCGCGGTCACGAGCGCGCCGGGCAAAATCTTCTTCGCCCGCAAGGGAGGCAAGCCGGCGGTGGCTGCCGACCGGCCCTCGGGCGACTTCATCGGAGCCATGCCGATCTGCTTCCGCGACGCGCTGCCGCCGCGGCTGGCGGCGTTTGCCGGCAAAAAGACTCCCGCTCCCAAGATCGACCACGAGGTCGCCTATGCCGACATTGAGCGGTGGCTAAGTCTTCCGGCGGCGTTTCGCAGGGGGCTGGCCGCCCGTTTCCGCTCCCGGCTTTCGGACCCTGCGTTCCGCCAGGCCATCGAGGCGCACGAATCTTCGCTCCCCGAGTGGGGACCGTACCTGCACCCTGAAAACTTCCAATCCAGCCCGGCAGGCGCCGGCAAACCCAGCTCTCCTCCGGGTGAATAGTTATGAAACTGATCGTCAAGTTCAATCTCGTCCTGACTGCCATCTTCGCCGTTGCCTTCGTTCTCGCCGGCTGGTTCACCCATACGCTGCTGCAGCGCAACGCCATGGCGGAGATCAAGGAGAACGCGCGCATCATGATCGATGGCGCGACGGCGGTGCGCACCTACACCAGCCAGGAGATCAAGCCGCTGCTGCAGACGCAGATGACCTACACGTTCATGCCCCAGTCGGTGTCTGCCTACTCGGCCAACAAGTATTTTGCGCAGCTGCGCAAGAACTATCCGGAGTACTCCTATCGCGAGGCGACGCTGAACCCGACCAACCCCAGCGACCGGGCCACGGACTGGGAGGCGGACATTGTGCGCGAGTTCCGCCAGAATCCCGATCTGAAGGAGATCATGAACGAGCGGGAGACGCCGGCGGGGCGTACGCTCTACATTGCCAAGCCTTTGGGGATCAAGGATGCCAAGTGCCTGGACTGCCATGACACCCCGGAGCGCGCCCCACGCACGGTGATCGAGCAGTACGGCAGCGCCAATGGCTTCGGCTGGAAGGTGGGCGATATCGTTGCGGCGCAGATCATTACAGCACCGATGACGCTCCCGATCCAGCGCGCGAACAGCGCGTTTGCGGCGTTCATGCTGTCGCTGGCCGCGGTCTTTGTGGTGCTGATCATTGCCATCAATGCGATGCTCTATTACCTGGTGATTCACCCGGTGAACCGCCTCTCCAATGTGGCCAGCGAGGTCAGCCTTGGGAATCTGGATGTTCCGGACTTCCAGGCGACGGGCAAGGACGAGATCGCGACGCTGGCGGAGGCGTTCGGGCGGATGCGGAAGAGCCTGGTGGAAGCGATCCGGATGCTCGAAAGCTGACCAATTTTCGCTTTTTGTTCTTGTCGCGTGACCGTACCTTACGGCCTGGTTGCGCGAAATCTTCCGCCTTTTCTTCGCCCGAATGTGCACCAAGATCAGGGCAAAACGAGCTCTTCGACAAATCTTCGTGGTAATTGACTACTGTATATGTAGTAAAAGGACAATTTAACTCCAGAATGTCCCCGGGGCCGCGGGGACCCTCCTCTGACAGGATAGAAGCGACACGTCCACAGGATGAGGGTAACGGAACGGAGTGCGCGAGGCCGTGTCCGCTGTCACGCACGGGTGTGTCGCGGGGCGAGGAGCATTCGGAGCGTTCCAGTAAGCACGCCTTCGAAATAGGAGGATTCGCCCCCGGACTGACGGGTCCGTTACCTGCGCCCACACCGCCGGCTGCCGCGCTTACGTAGAAGTTCAACTACATTGCAGAGAACACCAACTTGCCAAGATATCAATTTGGCGGCTTTCCCCGGATTGCGTCGTCGCCTTTGGCTCGACTCCATCCGGGGCTAAGATCCTTCGCTCGCTCCGGGAGCTCTTTCCCGCTGCGGGGCTTGTATTCGTGAATCACCGAGCAGCGCACGCACATATTGAGAGTTGGAGCGTTGGAGTCTCGCCACAGGAGAGCGCCGGTGGCGAGACTCGTGAACCTTATTGCAGGGACGAGGTGTTGGTCTGAGCGGTGTGGTAGACGTTGCGGTAATTCTCAACGGCGGCATCTTCAGAAGGCAGATGGAGACCATCGGTGAAGCGATTGAACCCCGCAAAGCTGCACGTCTGCATCAATACGTCCATGGCGCCCTGTTCGCCGAAGGTGGTGCGCAGCGTTTCATAATCCGAATTTGTCATCGACGAAGGTTCCTTCGCCAACTTGCGTGCGAAGAGAACGGCTACGCGCTCCTGCGGCGTAAGAGCATCGTCATCCTTCTTCATCTCCATCAACTTGCTCATGGAGACGCCGAGCTTGCGCAGACCCAGCACCTGGTGCAGCGTGCAGTAGCGGCATCCGTTGGCCAGTGAAACCGCGAAGGAAATCTGAAGCTGCATTTCGCGGGAAATGACCCACGATTGCCGGGCAGTGGTTCCGAAGTTCATCCAGGCATTGGCCAGATCGGGACAGCGCATCAACGCGCGCATCGAATTGGCAAACCCGATTCCCCAACCATTTGAAGGAACCTTTGGATCCTTCATTGCGGCAAGCCTGTCGCTGGTGGTCTTCATTTCGGCATCGGAGATCAGCCCGACGCGAGCATTGGGAAGATCGGCAGCAACCTGCGGTTCTACCGCAGGCGAATCGAGCACCCACGCTTCTACGGGAAGATTGAGGGCCTCCGAGAATCGATCGAGATAGTTGAAGACGCAGACGGCCATCGTCATCTCAACGATCTGCGAGTCGTTGTACGATCCGCGCACCTCGGCAAATTCGGTTTCACTGGGGCCGTGCACGCTCTCGGTCAGGCTCTCCGCATATTGGAGTGCCAGCCGGTCGGAAGCACGCAGGGTTTGGAGGTTGTTGGACTGAAGGGCCGCGAGAAGCTCACGGCCGTGTTCCGTGGTGCGCAGGTAGCGCTCCATGTGCGCGGCCACATAGGGGCTTCCGTGCAACTGCGCCATGCGCAGACCCATGGCCAATTTGACTTCGGGTTCGATAAAGCCGCCGTAGAGCAACCTCTTCATCACGTGCGCGAACGACGCGGGTACGCCGGGCATCGCTGCCATGGCGCGCAGGTAGTTTGGCACATGGCCGCTGCCTGCCGGCTCAAGGCTCTCCATATCGTTGAATGCTTCGGCCGACTCCGGCGCGAGCGCGATGCGCGCGGTTGCGGTGATTCTTTTCCGCGCCTGGCCCTCCAGGGATGAGAGGGAGACTGCGGGAACGTCTGCGCTGTTGGAAGCTGCTGCCGCCGGCAACACCGGCGACAGCGAGAGGACGACTGCGAGAGCTGCAAGGTACGGGATGAGTTTCATGTTCTCTCTCAGAAGCTGAATTTGACGCTGGCCTGCAGCGTGCGCGCATCGAAAGCACGCGTGGATTTGCCGAAGATGGAGGTGGTGGAATAGGTTCCATTCGCGGAGTTGAGCGCCAGGGATAGATCCGAGTTTGGCAGGTACAGGTTCACCTTGTTGAGCACATTGAAGGCTTCAAAGCGAAGCTGCATCTGGGCGCGTTCCCGGAGAACGAAGCGGCGGGCGACTGCCGTATCCGCGTTGATCTGGTGCGGTCCGCGGTAGGTGAAGCGGCCCAGGGTTCCGTCCTGTCCCGGCGCGGGCGCAGGGAAGACATTGGGATTGAAGAGGCCGGTGAGGAAGCGTTTCTGGCCGAATGTGGACGGAACGGTGCCCGCTGCAGGAGCGTTGGGCCGGTCGTAGTAGCCGCTGAAGAGCGCGCCGCCGCCGTCCAGGTTGTAATCGCCGCCGGTATTCACCAGCGTGCCGCCGCTGCACGCGCCGGTGGTTGGATCAGGCGCAGTGAACTTGCCATTGTTCGCGCACTGCAGACGGGAGGGCGCGCCATTCCAAACGGAGAAAGGGCGCCCTGACTGAACGGCTGTGATCGTGGAAAGCTCCCAGTGATTGGCAATCGACGCGAAAAGTCCGTGTTGGTGTACTGGATTCGGCGCCCATGCCAGGGAGGCGGTGAAGCGCTGCGGAATATCGAACATGGAGTGGCCGCGCTCGCAACGCAGGCAGTTGATGTCTTGGGCGCCCTTGGCCGGCTCAGATGCATCGGTGAACTGTCCGGGCTGTGTATCGGAATCTGTGTCCAGCCATTTAGAGAAGCGATAGTTCGCCTGGACGGTGAGGTCATGGCCCATGCTGTGACGTACTTCAGCGGTTGCCGCGTTGTAGCTGGACGAGACTCCGTTCGTCACCCAGGTGAGGGTGCCAAAGTTGGAGTTGATGCGGCGCAGCTTGTTGAAATGCGCTGGATTCAGGAGATCACCCTTGATGCGATTGATATCGTCGAGGCGTTCCAGGTTCACGCCCTCGGTGCCGACGTATCCAAGTTCAACCACCCAATTGCCTGCGAATTCATGCTCGAGATTGAGGAACCAGCTCTCGCTGTACTGTGTCTTGATGGTGGGGTTTACGATGAACCCGGTGATCTGGAGTCCAGGCACACCACCCTGTGCATTCAGGCCGCGAGCGAACTGGGCGGGATTTGCCGGCACAGGGATGCCATAGAGGATTTGCGTGCCGATGCCTTGTGCGGGGCTAAGCACACCCTGAATCGCATCGGGCGGCAAGGCGCGTGCCCCGGCAATCGACTGCCCGTGGTGCGGCTGGAATGCGAGGCTGAATCCAGCACGGATCGACGATTTGCCGTCGCCAAACGGGTCGTAGGCAAATCCTATGCGCGGCGAGAAGTTGAGGCGCTGTGGCGTGTAGAGTCGCTTGACGCGTCCGACGGCTCCATTGGCAAGTCGTTCTGCGAACGTGTTCCCCGGGCCGGGAATGAACGAAGAGAGCAGGCCGTGCTTTTCCGACGCATCGCCGAAATAATCGTGGCGGAGTCCAAGGTTGAGCGTCAGGCGCGGTGTCACCTTCCAATCGTCCTGGACAAACAGACCGCTCTCATAGACGGTAAAGTAGCGTGGGAAACCGGTGGGCAGGCCCGTAGTGGGGTTGACGGTAAGGGTCTGCGAGAACGGCTTGTCGCCCGCGAAGTCCGCTGCGGAGCGGAAGAAGAACGATCCAGATGTGGGAGGCGCGAGAGAGATTCCTTTGAAGATCCTGCGGAACTCGCCTCCGGTGCGAATCAGGTGCCGGCCGCGTTGGATGCTGACGGTGTCGCGCCACTCATAGGTGCGAAGCCGTGTGCCGTTTTTGAAGATATCGCCGAACGGGGCAGTGATGCCAGTGATGGTGATCTGTGGAACCACCGCATCGCTTTTGCCGACTTCTGTATCGACCACGAGGAAAGAAAACCGGGCGTCGTTGACCAGGTGATTGAAGACGTGGACGTGTCCGAGGTTAGCATCGCCAAAGAAGCCGTTGAAAGGACCACGGTATCCGCGAGCCGCCTCCCCAAGTGTTGCGGGCTGCGAACTGTATCCTCCGTCGTCGTATTCATTCTCTGAGATCCAGCGGCCGCTGATCTTGTCCTTACCACCGTTCAGCGAGTGATCGACTCTGCCCAGGTATTGGTCAGCCTTTTGAAAGTCGCGCAGGATCACGCCGGCGGTTGCCAGTTCCGGAATCGGTGAACTCTTTCCCGCGGGAGTGAAGTCAACTTCACCCGCGTACTTCTGTCCGTTGGTTCCGGCCAGCGGCACCGGCGCCGGGTGCGCTTTCAGCAAGCCCGCTGCGACGCTGGAAGGCGCATTGTTTTGAACGTAACTCGCGAATTCCGGCGTCTCCACCTGCAGTTGGAGGGCCTGTCCGGAGGCGTTGCGCGTGCCCTCATAGGAGACGAAGAAGAACGTCTTGTCTTTGACGATGGGTCCGCCGATGACGCCGCCAAACTGATTGAATGTCAGCGGTGTGGAGCGCGTAGCGAAGTAGTTGCGTGCATTTGCGTCTGCGTTGCGGATGTACTCCCAGGCTTTGCCGTGGAACTCGTTGGTTCCCGACTTGGTGCGGAGGTTCACGACCGAGCCATTGCCGCGCCCAAACTCCGCCGAGAAGTTGCCGGTTTGCACCTGGACCTCTTCCACGGATTCGAGGGTGGGGACGATCGCGGGTTCGCCGGTATTGTTAGGGTTGGTGTCCATGGAGCCGTCGAGAACGAAGTTATTGCCGCGATAGCGGTTCCCGTTGACCGTGACCACCGGCGAGTTTGACAGCTTGGTGGAGATTGCCGCGCCGGGGACGGCCGTGGCTCCCGCACTCAGCCGAGTCAGCCCGGTCACATCGCGTTGCGCAACAGGCAGGTCCGTGAGCTGATCCTGGGCAATGGTGTCGGAGAGGCGAGCGTCGCTTGCGACCGCGACCTTTGCCTGTTCGGCCGTAACGGTGACAACTTCATTGGCTGCGCCCACTTCCAATTGCGCGTTGAACTCAGTGGTCTGGCCGACTTTGAGCTGCAGATCTTTCTGCTCGAATACCTTGAAGCCGGAGGCGGTAACGGAGACGGTGTAGGCACCCGGAGGAAGTTCAGGCATCGCGAAGGCGCCCCGGTCGTCGGTAATACCCTTGCGGATCTGGCCCGTGTCTTTGTTTTTGACTTCGACGGAAGAGTCGGCAACAAGCTTGCCGTTGGCATCGGTAACGACGCCCTTGAGAGTGGCCTCCGTCAACTGCGCCGGCGATTGCATAGCCGACAGCCACAACACTGCACCCGCGAACGCTACGCGAGCGAACGACCTCCAAGTCATGAATTGCTCCTAGTCTCCCTGAACCTTGTGGTCTCCCGGTTTTTTTGAGGGGCCGGTCAGCCTGCCGGGGAGGCAGGCCGGGGGGATGTTCCGTTGCAGGGGATGAACCTTCTGGCGGAGTATACGAGTTCACTCGAAGATGCAGCCTCGTTCGAAAGGCGGAGCTATTTAGGGACATTTAGTTGGAGAGCAGGAATTTGTGCGGCGAATTTCAATGCGATGGCGATTCGCGGCGGCCTGTTACCGCCGGTTGGCGCCTGATCGAGCGGGGCGCTCTGCGATGTTCCGCGATAATCAAGGCGCGCTGAAGCTTACTGGTAAAAGAGCGGCGGCTGCAAGGCATGGGCCGCCTGTTCCGCGTCGTGCCCATAGAAAGCACGGAGTCCCGGGATTTGCTCCTGGGTTGCGGCGAGCCGACGCGCCGCAGTGTATGCCTCTGTGATGTTCGTTGAATTTCCGCTAGGAATGGCATCGTGGAAGGCGCGGCGACTTTGTACTACATCTCCCGCGAGAATCAGCGGCCCTTGTCGTAAGTTGACAAGAAGCGAAAGATGGCCGGGCGTGTGCCCGTGTGAGTCGATGAGATATATCGACCCATCGCCGAAAAGGTCGACTGCGCGTCCGAGAGGATCGAGGTCAGGGGCGTGGGTGAAGTCCACTTCGAACAACTGAGCCACTTTCGCAAAATGCGCCTGCTTATAGCCATGCAGCAATGACATTGGTTGCGCGATCGCATCGCGCTCACCTTTGCCAATCAGGACGGGAACAGACCCCAGGGCGGGAAGTCCTCCCGTGTGATCCACGTGACCGTGTGAAAGGACCACATATTTGAGAGCGGATGGCGAAACCCCGAGCCGATTCATCTGAGAAATGAGATCCTGGCCTGCGTGCACACGAGTTTTCACAAGTGGCTTGGTCCACCATCCCAGATCGCCATTTGATGATCGGGCAAACGCGGGTCCAAATCCTGTATCGAAGAGAAGATATCCTTCTCTCGGGTGATAGATCAGATACGCCATCGCAGGCACAAATTGTTTGTGCAGTTCCTCTGCACGAACCCTGGAGTTTTTGGGGTCAAGCATTGCTTCTCCCCCTACCTGGATGTCTCCGGTGTACAAGGCATAGACCTTCAATCCTTCATAAGGCCTCTGTATGAGGCGCGCAACCGAGCCGGGATTATTCACGGGCATCGCGGGCGCGAACGCCTGTGCGGTCGGAACATCGGTTTTGACATTCTGATAAATGACGAACAGCAGAAATGCGCCCAGGCCCAACCACAACCATCGACTTTTGATACGCGCACGGAATGCCTTCATGAGAGCCTCTCCTCGTAATCGACGCACAGTACACCGCAAATCATGGCTTACCGGATACAGCCTGGTGCAGATCCAAATGCGGTTTTCCAGGCGCTGCGATCGTGGGCAGGAAGAATGAGCAGGGCTGGATCAAGAGAGTGAAGCTGTGCGAGCTTGGCGACAGTGAGGTCTGCCTGGCGCGAATCGTTGTCCGTCGTTGCCATAAGGAGACTCTTCGGAAGCCTCCGATTCACGGCTTCCGTAACGTTCACCGCATCACCCACGTGAAAGATCCGTTGTGTTGGGGAGAGATTGAGGAACGTTCCTACGCTTCCCGGCGTGTGGCCGGGAAGCTTCACAACAACTACGGATCCATCTCCGAACAGGTCGGCACTTTCGTCGAACGTCTCGTACGCCTTTGGTTGAAAATCCAGCAGATGAGCGCGTCTTTGAATCTCCCGAGCGTGCCCCGGAACCACCTGTATGGTTCTGGTGTCGCGATTCTTTTTTGCGAAATCGAGTTCTTCAGGCGACAGAAGGACGGGCACATCGGGAGTGTCCATCACCCCCCCGGCATGGTCCATATGAACATGCGATAGGAGCACTGCGGATACTGTAGATGGATCTATGCCGCTGCTTCGCAGGACGTCAGGAGCACGATGCGCTGCGCTCTTTCCCCCAGTCAGGATTTCAAAGTGAAGGTGGCTCCAGAAAGGGTAATCGGCGACCTCTTCTTGAAAGTGGGTGCTGTTTCCGGAGTCGATCAAGACGCTGCCCTGGGGATGACGAATAAGCAGCCCCGAGGCGGTTAGTTCCCAGGTATGAAGGCGAGTGAACCCTGCGGTCGCTGCCTGTCCCGGAGCGGTATCGTGGTCAAACTCGATCCAGCAGGCGCTCATCGCCGGGAGCCGGTCGAAGGACGGCTTGATGAATGCATGGTCCGGCGCAGGCGGAAGCGGGCGATTGCGGACGAATGTGACAACGAAGCACATCGCGATGAACAGGCCGAGCGCGATCAAACCAACGCGAAAGATTGCCGCAAGTCTCTTCATTGAATTCCCTCCTGTTCCAGGTGCCGCTTGATCTCCCGCAGCGCACTCAGAAGGGGCTTTGAATCGCGCCTCGCTTTCGCCAGCACAAGTGCGCCTTCGAACTGAACGAGGATGAACTCGGCAATCTCGTCGGCGCGCTTCGCCCTCAGGCCAGCTCGGATGACGCGCTCCTGTATCACTGATTGCCACTGCTGAAAGGCGTGCTCCACGGCATCAATCACTTTCGGGGCCTCGGGCGACTCAGATGCAACCGTCCCGACTGGACAGCCCGAGCGGTAATTCGACTTTTCCAGATCGGCGAGAACCATCAAGAAGACGTTCTGCAAGCCGTCAACGACGGTTGGGCTGTTCGATAGTGCTGAGCGGATCGCGGAACAGGTATCGTCTGCCGCTGCCGTTAGAGCGAGTGAAGCCACTTCTTCCTTGCCACCAGGAAAATGAAAATAGAGAGATCCTTTGGGGGCTCCGCTCTCAGCGACGATTTCGTTCATCCCCGTTGCGGCATAGCCCCGCTCTCTGAGGAGACGGGCGGTAGTTTGGAGGAACTTTTCGCGACTGGTTGACTTCGACATTAATGAAACTATACAGACTGGTCTACATATTGTCAAAGGTAGTTACGTGAGATTGATTTCTTATTGGAGATTTGGAACGAATTGAGAACCTTCGGTGCGCCAAGCGGCTTTGCGGGGAACTCGGTTCTCGTGCACGCCGAATCTGCTCGAGCCCCTGTTAGGAGAATGGAAAGCGGGATTGGGGAGGGCGTGCGACTGCTCTCTTCGCGCCGCGTGAGAACCAAGGTATGAATGCGGGCGATTCTGCGAGGGGAATCAGGCTTTGCGTTCGGGGCCGAGGATGGGTTTGGTCTGGGCGGACGTCTTATCGCCGGACTGTGAGAAGAAGCCGGTGCCGTCAGGGCGGCGGAGGAAGCCGGTGGTGGGGGCTTCCTTGACCAGGCCTGCTTCTTTGAGGAAGCGATCGCGGTCCTTGGCGTCGATGTGCTGGGCGAGGAGGTCGTAGAACTCGCGAAGGTTGGTGGCGCGGCGCGCCTCTTTTTTGGCGACGAGCGGGCCGATGGGGCCGAGGAAGGCGGCGAGGCGGCGGGCGGCCTGATCGATGGCGGCCTGGGTGATCTCTGCGGTGGCAGGCACCTCAGGCGTGGGAGCAGGTGCGGATGGCGCCGGGGTGAGGCGGGTGAAGGCGGCGCCGGCCGATTTGCCGGCGGCCTCAGTACGCTTTGTCAGGAAGGCGGTGCGGTCCTCGTCGCGCTCCAGGCGGGTGGAGAGGAGGGAGTAGAGCTCCGACAGGCTGGTGGTTTTCGCCGATTCGCGCCGCACGAGGATCTTGGCGAGCGGGCCGATGAAGCTGGCCAGGTTGCGCTCGGCGAGGAGGAGCGCGTTCTCGGTGATCTCGTCGCTCACCGGCGCCGGGATGGCGTGAGTTGCGTCGCCGTTGGAGGGGGAGCCCTTGAAGGATGCGGTGGCGTGGTCCGTGCGGGATACGATGGTGGGATCGGCGGCGGGCCGTGACGGAATGGCGGGGGCTTTTTGCGTCGTGGTTGCCGGCTGCGGCGAGGCCGGCTGCTGCGAAGCGGGGGGCCGTGGCGGCGCGGCGGCTGTTTGCGAAGCGGGCGGAGGCGTGGCGACGGATCGGGCGGCGGTTCCGGGCAGGGGCGGGGAAGCGGTGGGCCACTCGGACGGGGATGCCTGGGGAGCAGCGGCGGGGGCAACGAGCCCTCCGGTCTGGCCGGTTCCGCGCATAAAGATCTGGGTGGCGGAGAGGTCGGGAGCTTCGAGGGGCGGGGAGGGCGGCACGGCAGGGGCCTGGGAACGGCGGCGCTCTTCTGCGAGGGCGCGTTCGCGGGCGATTTTCTCTTCTGCTTCTTTCTGCCGCGCCAACCGTTCGCGCGCGAGCCTCTGTTCTTCTTCCTGGCGGGCGCGTTCCTGAGCTTCCTGGCGTGCGAGGCGGGCTTGTTCTTCGCGATCGGCGCGCTCTCGGGCTTCTTTTTCTCGGGCCTGTTGTTCCCGGGCTTCGCGTGCGGCGAGCTCTTCGGCGCGGCGGCGCATCTCGGTCTCGATGCGGGCGCGGCGTTCCAGTAGGCGGCTCTCCTCCGGATAGTTAGCGAGACCGCGGTCGAGGGAGCGGAGGGCGCCCTGCCAGTCATTGGCGGCGACGCACTTCTGGGCGTTTGCCAGGCACTGCTCAACGGCCTGGCCGCGTTTCCAGGCGTCGACGCGGGCGCGCATGGCGACCAAGCGGGGCGAGCCGGCCTCAAGGCGCGCGGCTTCGGCGAGCATGAGCTCGACGGTTTCGGGTTCGGAGCCGAGGGCGGACTCGGCGGCGGCGAGCAGGCCGCCGACCACCTGGCCGCGCATGGCAGCGTCAGAGCGGGCGATGGCGCCGGCCTCCTGATACGCTTCGAGGGCCTTGCGCCATTTCTCTTTGCCGGCGGCTTTGGCTGCGCCATCGAGCAATTTCTCGGCCTGGGCGCGGTTGCTGACGCCTTCCCGGACGCGGCGTTCCAGGTCGGCGAACTCGCGGTCGCCGGGGAAGACGCGGCGGGCCTGGGAGAGCAGCTCGTCGGCGCGTTTGTAGTCCGCTTCGGCGAGGGCCTGCTGCGCGCTGCGGAGGCAGTTGGCGCGGGCCTCGGCGAGGGCCTGCTGATGCTGACGCCGGGCCTGTTCGAGGATGCGGGCGAGGTCGGGGTAGTCGCGGTGGAGGGCGGCGAGCGCCTCCCACTTGGCGAGGGCCTGCTCGTAGTCGCGGGCCTGCTCGTGGGAGCGTGCTTCCGAGGCGAGGGCGGTGACGCGGGTGCGCAGATCGCGTGCGGCCTTAAGCTGCTGCTGGAGGCGCGTCTCCTGCGGTTCTGCCTGCAGCGCCTCTTCGAGGAGAGCGATGCGGTCGTCGAGGGCCGCAGTCTTCTGCGCGCGGGTAAGAGCATCCTGGACGAAGGCTTCTTTCCTGCGGCGGATCTCTTCGAGGCGCGCGGCTTCGGCGGCCTGCTCGACTTTTTGCCGCAGGGCGGACTGGAGCTCGAGGAGTCGGTTGTCACCGGGATAGGCGGCGAGGGGGGATTCGAGCTCGCGGAGTGCGCCCTGGAGATTGCCGTTGGCCTGCTGGCGACGCGCGGCGTTGAGGGCGTTGTTGATGGCGTCTTCTTTTTTGCGCGAGTCGATGGTGGCCTGGAGGTCGCCGGCGCCGGCCGCGGCGGGTTCGATCTCGGCGAGGCGCTTGAGGATGAGCTCGGAGGCCTGCCAGTTGGACTGGACGGTGGCGCGGGAGGCCTGGGCGAGCTCGGTGATGGCCTGATCGCGAATCATGGCGTCGCCGGGGGCGGTCTGAAAGGCGCGGAGGATGGCCAGGGAACCGGGGTCCCACTGCTGGCGGCCGAGGGCGGTGCGGCCTTCGACGAGGAGCTTGGAGGCCTTGACGCGGGCGCGCCCTGCGTTCTCGGCGCGTTCCTGGAGGGCCATGAGGTCGTTGTCCCAGGGGAACTCTTCTCCCGCTTTCACGGCGAGGGCAGCGGCCTGATCGAAGTCGCCTGCGGCGAGGGCACGCTCCGCTTTGTCGATCCAGATTTGCCGGGCGTTCGCCTGCGCCTGATCGCGGAGCTCGTGGAGGCGTTTCACGGTCTCTTTGAGCCGGGGGTAGTGCTGGTAGACGGCGCTGACGGTCTCCCATTTGGCGAGGGCCTGATCGTACTTGTGTTCTTCTTCGAGGCGCTGGGCCTCGACGGCGATCTTGCTGATGACCTGGTTGAGATTGCGGGCCTGCAGGAGAGCCTCCTTGACACGGGTGTCCTGGGGGCTCATGTTGACGGCGTCTTCGAGGATCTCGACGCGGCGGGCGAGGACGGTCTCCTGCTCGGCGCGGGCGAGGGCGTTCTGGATTGCCTCGGCCTGTTCGGCGCGGGCGCGGCCCAGGAGCTGACGGACCTCTTCGTCGTCGCCGCTTTCGCGGATGGCGGCCTCGAGGGTACGGAGGGCGTGGTCGAAGGACTGGTCGTCGATGAACTGGCGGGCGTCGGCGAGACGCTTGACGCGGAGCTTTTCCATGGCCTCGCGCTGCAGCCGTTCTTTGACCACGCCGAGGAGGGATTCGAGGCGCGCGTCGGAGCCGAGCTGCGCGAGGGCGCGTTCCAGTTTTTCGCGGAGCTCGTCATGGCGGCCGGCCTGGAGCAGGTTGCGCGACTCGTTCATGAGGGCGTCGATGAGCTGCTTGCGTTCTTCGATCTGGCGCTGGCGGTCGGCGAGTCCTTTGAGCTTGAGGAGATTGCGATCCTCAGGGAAGCGGGCGAGGCCTTCGTCGGCGCGGGTGCAGGCGGTGCGATAGTCGTCGCGGTTGAGGGCGTCTTCGACTTCTTTGACGAGGGCTTCGAGTTCCTTGCGGCGGCGTTCCTGCTCCTGACCGGCAACGGCTGATTCCAGGAGGGAGTGGACCTGGGGGGCGCCGGGCTGGAGTTCCTCGGCGAGCTTGAGGATGTCGATGGCGGCGGTGAAGCGGCGGGAGGAGATTTCGCGGCGCGCGTCCTGGAGATAGCCCTCCATCTGCTGGTGACGGGCGCGCTCTTCGATCTCGCGGGTGATGAGGCGGTAGAGGGTCTTGGCCTGGGTGTCGTCGGGGGCGAGCGCGAGGGCCGCTTCGATGGCTTCTTTGGCGACGTCGAGGTTGCCGTCCATCTGCGCGGATTCGGCGGCTTTGAGGGCCTTGTGCAGCTTCTCGGCGCGCTCGGCTTCGGCGCGGATGTGCTCGCGGAACTGCTGCAGGTCGGTGTTGGTGCGATCGAGGCCCATAGCGCGGTCGACGAGGTCGGCGGCGCGGTCGAACTGCTGGTCGGCGAGGGCTTCTTCAGCGCGCTCGCGGAGGGAGCGAATCTGCTTGCTGAGCTCGTCTTTCTGGATGCGCTGCTGGACTTCGCGGAGTAGGCGGTTGGCCTTAGTGTTGTGGCTGTCGATCTTGAGAACGCGAATGAGGGAGGTTTGCGCCCTGTAGACCTCGCCCTGCTGGAGGAGATTGGCGACGTCGTCCATCTCGCGGCCGATCATCTCTTCCTTAAGCTGGCCCTGGAGCTGAGAGAGATCCATGGCGAGCTCTTCGGCGGTGCTGTAGCGCTCGTTGGGATTTTTGGCGAGGGCGCGGAGGAGGATCTCTTCCATCTCCGGGGGGAAGGTGCTGAGGAACATGCCGAGGGGCGGGGGCGGCTCGCTGACGATCTTCATCAGGGTGCTGGCGGTATTGTCGCCGTCGAAGGGGAGGTGCTCGGTGACGAGCTGATAGAGGACGACGCCAGTGGAGAAGATGTCGGTGCGGGAGTCGGTGGACTTGGAGTTGACCTGCTCGGGGGCCATGTAGCGGAGGGTCCCGAGGACCTCGCCGGTGCGGGTGACGGCGGTTTGTCCAGCGTGGGCGATGCCGAAGTCGAAGATCTTGATGCCGCCATCTTTGCAGAGCATGATGTTGGCGGGCTTGATGTCGCGGTGAATGACGCCGCGGCGGTGGGCGTAGCCGAGGCCGTTGCAGACCTGGACGATGATGGAGATCTTCTCGAGCAGGTTGATGGGGCGTCGGTTGGCCAGGGCGCTGTCGAGGCCCTCGCCTTCGAGGTACTCCATGACGAAGTAGGGGGTGCCGCCGAAGTCGCCGAGATCGAAGACGGTGACGATGTTGGGGTGCTGCAGGCTGGCGAGCGACTGCGCTTCACGGAAGAAGCGCTTGAGCATATCGGCGTTGTCGCAGAAGTTGCCGGTGATCATCTTGATGGCGACGAGGCGATCGAGGTGGGGATCGCGGGCCTGATAGACGACGCCCATGCCGCCTCGGCCGATGATGCCGAGGACGTCGTATTTTCCGATCCTGGCCGGAAATGGGGCGGTGGTCATTGCTGCGGAACCCTTTTTTGCGAAGACGACTCTTCCGGCTCCTGGTCGCGGGAGGGCGGCAGCTTCAGCGTAGAGACACGGGGAAGCCACCCTGCCATGATCAGTCCCTGGTCAGCCGGGGTGGCTAATTATCCAACGAACGCAGCCCCGGAGCCAAGCGAATCAGTCAACTTGCGGTCGTTTTTGCCGGGTTTTTGCGAAACCCCGGTAACAGGATCGTGTCGGGGAGGGCCTGGGCGTTACGAGGGATGGGAATGACGGCGGCGCCCCGCCGCGCCGGTTCAGGCGAGCCTCCAGGGGGCGCGGTAGGGGCGCGTGAGCATCTGGCAGGCGTCGTCGTCGTGGAGGATGGTTTCGGCCTGAGGGTCCCACTGGAGCTTGCGGCCGACGAGCATGGAGATGAGGCCCAGGTGGCCGGGGATGGTGGAGTGGTGGGCGGTCTCGACGGGGGTGATGGTGGGCTTGCGGGATTTGACCGAGTCGAGGAAGTTGCGCTGGTGGCCGGGTGAGTCGTAGAGGGCGACTTTGCGGAGGTCGTCGGGGAGGGCGGGGCCTTTGGGCTGCCCGGCGGCCCAGCCTTTGACCCAGGCAGGGTTGGAGGCGTCGATGCCGGCGCGGTCGACCCAGACCCAGCCGTTGGTGCCGATCCACTTGGCGCCCATGGGAATGGCCGGATGGCCGCCGGCGATGGTCATGACGACGTCGTTGGGGTAGCCGGTGACTTCCTTGCGGTAGGTGCAATCGATGCGGTAGACGGTGGCGGTGTTCCAGACGGCGTTGGCGGGCGGGAACTCGCCGAAGGCTTCGACCTCGGAGGGGCCGGTGCGGTCGAAGTCGAGGCCCCAGTGGGCGATGTCGCCGTGATGGCCGATCCAGTCGAGCAGCTGGCCGCCGCCGGTGTTGTAGTTCCAGCGCCAGTTCTGGTAGACGCGCTGTTCGATGTAGGGCTCTTCGCGGGAGGGACCCAGCCAGCGGTCGAAGTCGAGATCCTCGGGGGGCTGGGTGACGGCGAGGTCCCAGGCGGGGGTGCCGGGGACGATCTGGGCGGGGCTGGCGATCTTGTCAGGGAGGGCGGCGAGCCGCTTCATGAGGGCCGGCACGGTGTTGGGAAAGTCGTGGTGGCCGCCGGGGAGGCCGACCTCGACGCGCTGCACGCTGCCGATGAGGCCGTTGCGAACGATCTCACAGGCGTGGCGGAACATGGGCAGGGAGCGCTGCCAGGAGCCGGTCTGCCAGATGACGTTGTTCTGCTGGACGGCTTTGACGATGGCCTGCTGCTCGCGGATGGTGCGGGCGAGGGGCTTTTCGCCGTAGATATCTTTTTTGCGGTTGGCGGCGGCCGTGGCGAGGAGGGCGTGCCACTGGTCGGGGACGGCGATCATAACGGCGTCGATGTCGTCGCGGGCGATCATCTCGCGGAAGTCGCGGTAGGCTTTGCAGTCCTGGTTGCCGTAGTGGGTGTTGATGGTGGTGACGGCGGTCTGGAGATGGCCTTTGTGGAGGTCGCAGGCGGCGACGACCTGGCAGTCGGCTTCGGCGAGGAAGTTTTTGGTGTTGGACGGGCCCATCATGCCCCAGCCGACGACGCCCATGGTGATGCGGTTGGAGGGAGCGGGGCGAGCGGCCCACGCGGCGCGGGGTGCGAGCGAGGCGGCTCCGGCAGCGGCGGTGGCGGTCCGGAGGAAGTCCCGGCGGGTGACGGCGGAGGGTGAGGGCTGATTGCGCGGCATGATCTTCCTTCCGAGCCTGTTCCGGGCTTGGCGTCGCGGGGCGCAGGCTTTCTGGTCCGCAGTCTTTATAGCAGAGGGGTAGGGGGCGCGTTGGGGGTTGCGGGTTGCGCGTTGCGAGCGGGGGTGGGGAGTTGCGGGCGGGATTCCCACAAGTTGCACATTGCGGACGAGTTTTGCACCGGTTCCAGTCCTTGTTCCAGGGGATGGGGAGGCATAGGCTGGGAGGAAGCCTGGAGCCGGTCACGCGGAAGCGGGATTGACGACGGGAGGAGATACGCGATGGGAGGCCGCGATTGATGCGGGGTTTGGCGGTTTCCACAGCGGGAATGCCCGAAATTGAACACAAGGTGCCAGGGTTCACATCTAAAACACAAGATATTGTGGTTTCTTGTTGACATGCACCATGGACAGCGTTAAGTTTTCATCTGCGGCTGTAAAGGGGCTGGGATCAAAGGCGGGCAAGGCCGCCCGGATCGCGGTTCCGTAGGAATAGAAATCGTGGACCGATAGAGCCCGTTTTCGAACCTGTTGCCAACTCCCTCACGTCAAGGACACCGGCCGGAGCGCCGGCAATCATGCGGCTTTTTATCCGTAAAAGAAGGAGACCCCCAGTCATGAACGAGGCCCAACTGCATACCTCCGCCGCCACCTCCACTGCTGCGTACAGCCGCGGTGGGCTGACTTTTTCGCGCCGCTTTTCCAGCCCGCACGTTTCGCCTTACGACGAGATGCAGTGGGAGAAGCGTACGGCGTCTATCACGGACAGCAAGGGCAACACGATCTTCGAGCAGAAGGACGTGGAGGTGCCGCTGGATTGGTCGATGACGGCGACGAACATCGTGGCGTCGAAGTACCTGCACGGGCAGCTGGGGACGCCGGAGCGGGAGACGGGGGTGCGGGCGTTGGTGAAGCGCGTGGCGGAGACGGTGCGCGACTGGGGTATCAAGGGGGGATACTTCGCGACGGCGGAGGATGCGGCGATCTTCTATGACGAGCTGTCGCACATGCTGCTGACGCAGCGGGTGGCGTTCAACTCGCCGGTGTGGTTCAACGTGGGGTGTGACCGTCTGGAGCCGAAGGCGGACGGGTCGAGCTGGCACTGGGATGCGGCGACGGGGACGGTGAAGTTCGAAGCGACGGGGTACAAGAATCCGCAGTGCTCGGCGTGCTTCATCAACGCGGTGGAGGACTCGCTGGATTCGATTCTGACGCTGGCGAAGACGGAGGGCATGCTGTTCAAGTGGGGCTCGGGAACGGGCACGAACCTGTCGCCGATCCGCGGGTCGAAGGAACTGCTGTCGGGCGGAGGCGAGGCCTCAGGGCCGCTGAGCTTCATGCGCGGCTTCGATGCGTTCGCGGGGGTGATCAAGTCGGGCGGCAAGACGCGCCGCGCGGCGAAGATGGTGATCCTGAATGTGGACCATCCGGACATTGTGGACTTCATCGACTGTAAGGCGAAGGAAGAGGCGAAGGCGTTCGCGCTGATCCGGCAGGGGTATGACGGCTCAGGGCCGGACTCCGAGGCGTACTCGTCCATATTCTTTCAAAACGCCAACAACTCGGTGCGGGTGAGCGACGAGTTCATGCGCGCGTACGAGGCGGACGGGGACTTCTGGACGAAGTCGGTGAAGGACAAGTCGCCAGTGCAGAAGCACAAGGCGCGGGAGATCATGAACAAGATCGCCGAGGCGACGTGGCAGTGCGGCGACCCGGGCATGCAGTTCGACACCACGATCAACAAGTGGCACACGAGCAAGAACACGGCGCGGATCAATGCCTCGAATCCGTGCTCGGAGTACATGTTCCTGGATAACTCGGCCTGCAACCTGGCGAGCTTCAACCTGCTGAAGTTTGTGAATGCGGCGGGGCAGTTCGATATCGCGGCATACCGGCACGCTGTTTCGGTGGTGATCACCGCGATGGAGATCCTGGTGGACAACTCCGGGTACCCGACGGAGTCGATCGCGCGGAACTCGCATGACTACCGGCCGCTGGGCCTGGGGTATGCGAATCTGGGCGCGCTGCTGATGGCGTTTGGCCTTCCGTATGACTCCGCGGCGGGACGGGATTTTGCGGCCACGCTGACGGCGATCATGTGCGGCCAGGCGTATCTGCAGTCGGCGATCATTGCGGGCTCGTGCAAGCCGCTGGGCTCGGCGACGCCGCTGACGGCGGGATCGGAGCAGAAGGGCGGAGCGTGCCCCGGGTTCTACGTGAACCGCGAGCCGTTCCTGGACGTGATCCGGATGCATCGCGCGGAGGTGAACAAGATCGGCAAGTCGCGGACCAGCGGAGAGCCTTTCTCGGTGCCGCAGCTGGAGCCGCTGATCGACGCCAGCCGGGAGTGCTGGGACATGGCGCTGGTGTATGGCGAGAAGTATGGCTATCGCAACTCGCAGACAACGGTGCTGGCACCGACGGGAACGATCGGCTTCATGATGGACTGCGACACGACGGGCATTGAGCCGGACCTGGCGCTGGTGAAGTACAAGAAGCTGGTCGGCGGCGGGATGATCAAGATTGTGAACAATACGGTGCCGGCCGCGCTGTTCAAGCTGGGCTACAAGAACGATGAAGTGAACGCGATTGTGAGCTACATCGACGCGACGGGCACGATTGAAGGCGCGCCGGGCATCAAGCCGGAGCACCTGGCGGTGTTCGACTGCAGCTTCAAGCCGGCGAAGGGCACGCGCTCGATTCACTACATGGGGCACATCAAGATGATGGCGGCGACGCAGCCGTTCCTTTCGGGGGCGATCTCGAAGACGGTGAACCTGCCCCACGAGGCGACGGTGGACGATGTGGCCGAGGCCTACGCGGAGAGCTGGCGGCAGGGAATCAAGGCGGTGGCCATCTATCGCGACGGATCGAAGGGCACGCAGCCGCTGAACACCAGCATGGACACGAAGAAGGAGCCGTCGGCGCTGGATGCGGTGGGCAGCCGCGTGCTGGCGAACATCGCAGCCGGGCAGCCGGTGGCGGATGCGGATGTGAAGGCGCTGGAAGCAAAGATCAGCGACAAGCTGGAGGTGACGGCGAAGCAGGTGATCGGCGCTGCGGCTGCCTTTGGCAAGGCGATGGACGAGATTGCGAAGGCCGCGGCGGTTCCGGTGATCAAGGCAACGCCCGCGCCTCCACCGGCTCCCCTGGCGCCCCCGCCGCAGGATCTGAACGCGCCGCCGCGCGCGGTGCGGCACCGCCTGACGGAGGAGCGCGCCTCGGTGACGCATAAGTTCTCGATTGCAGGGCACGAGGGCTACATCACGGTGGGCCTGTATCCGACGGGGCAGCCGGGCGAGATCTTCATCAAGATGGCGAAGGAGGGCTCGACGGTCTCCGGCCTGATGGATTCGTTCGCGACGGCGATTTCGCTGGCGCTGCAGCACGGGGTACCGCTGCGGGTGCTGTGCGAGAAGTTTGCGCACACCCGCTTCGAGCCTTCGGGCTGGACGGGCAACGAGCAGATTGGCTACGCGAAGAGCCTGATGGACTACATCTTCCGCTGGCTGAGCCTGCGCTTCCTGTCGGGCACGCAGCTGAGCCTGTTCGCGGGATTTGCACCGCAGGCGCCGCAATTGCCGGTATCGCCGACGATCCTGCCGGATCCCGAGATGGATGAAGAGGTGAGCGCGATTCCGCAGGAGCAGCTCTCGCGGCTGGCGGAGGAGGTGGCGCGCAAGCTGAATCAGGTGGGCCAGAGCAGCCCGACCGGCGGGGCTGGCCTGGGCTCGAACGCATCGCACGCGGGCGGGATTGCTCCCGAGGTACGCGCGGTGGGTTCCGGCAGCGGGACGTTCGCGCAGCGGCCGGAGATCGAGGACCGCGGGATCTATCATGCGGCGGACGCCATGCGCGATCTGTACGACATGGGGGATGCGCCGAGCTGCGGAGTGTGCGGAGCGATCATGGTGCGCAATGGAAGCTGCTACCGGTGCATGAGCTGCGGTTCAACGTCTGGCTGCAGCTAAGGCTGAGGCGGGTTCACAGCACCACCAAACAAACAACAGGAAGACTGAAAGCGCCGGCGGGTGAGATTCGGGAGAAGGGTCCCGGGTCTCACCCGCCGGCGTTTTTGGTTTGTTCTTCTGCTTTATTCCGAACGCAGAATGGCGGTGGGATCGGTGCGGAGGGCGCGCAGGACTGCGGGAATGGTGGCGAGAAGTGCGGTGAGCAGCAGGGCGCCGGTAGGCCAGGCGATCATGTCGGCGTCGCTTGCCTTGACCTGATAGAAGAGCGAGGCGACGGAACGGGCGGCAGCGAATCCGAGGGCGAGGCCGGCGCCGGTTCCGAGGCCGACGGTGATCAAGGAATCGCCGGTGACGAGACGGACGATGCCTGCGCGGGGAGAGCCGATGGCGATGCGGATGCCGATTTCGCGGCGGCGCTGGAGGACGGAGTAGTTGAGCACGGCGTAGAGTCCGATGCCGGCGAGGAGGAGCGCGACGCCAGCGAAGAACGCGGCGAGCATGGCGAGCAGGCGCTCGCGGATGGTCTGATCGCGGACCAGGTCGAGCTGGGTGGTGAAGTTGGAAACGCGCAGGCCGTTGTGGCGCTGGGCGACGAGCCGGCGGAGGGAGTTGGCGAGGGCGAGCGGATTCGCGCTGCTGGTGTGAATGACGAAGGTGGAGAATTCAATGCTTTTGGGGGCGGACTTGGCATCGACCTCAGTGAAGGGGAGGTAGTAGACGGCGCGGCTGGGCTCGCGGAGATCGTGGTAGGGGATGTCGGGAACGACGCCGACGATCCTGTATTGGCTTGCTGAGCGAAAGTACTGATTGGCGCCGCGATCGAAGGTTCGGCCGATCGGGTCCTGTCCAGGGAAGAATATGCGGGCGAAGGTCTGGTTGACGATAGCGGCCCCGGGCTCAGTGTCCTGGGTGCCAAAGTCCCGGCCGGAGAGGAGAGGGATCTTCATGGTGGCGAGCCATCCTGGGGAGATGTTGAGGAACCAGGCGGGGGTGGGGCTGGGCGGCGCGCCGTTGATGGAGATGTCGCTGTTGATCTGGATGCCGCCGAGAAGCGGCCATCGGGCCATGGAGACGGAAGCGACGCCGGGGGCGGCACGCAGGGCCTCGGCAGTTTGGTCCCAGACAACGGGGAGCTGGCCTTTGGGGGCCACGGCTTCAAGGAGAAGGAGACGGTCGGTAGAGAAGCCAAGAGGGCGGTTCTGCAGGCGCTGGAAGGATGCGACGAACAGGGAAGAGAGAAAGAGGACGAGGACGCAGAAGGCGACCTGAAGCCCGATGGCTCCGCGCAGGAGTCGGCGCGGGGCGTGGGGATCTTCTCCCCCTTTGAGGGTGGCGACGGGCCGCACGGCAGAGGCGCGGAGAGCGGGCAACAAGCCGAGCAGCAGTATGACCAGTATGGTGAGGGCGAAGGCGAAGAGGAGGACGCGGGCATCGGCGGGAAGAGCGAGGCGCGCGGGGTTGTCGGGCGGATTGACGAGGCCGAGAACAAACGGGGCGGACCATGCGGCGAAGAACGCGCCGAGGGCGGAGGCCAGCAGGGCAAGCAGCGCGCTCTGGACGAGGATGAGCTGGACGAGACGACGGCGGCCGGCGCCGATGGAGATGCGAAGGGCCATTTCGTGGGCGCGGGCGGCAGCCTGGGCGGTCATCATGTTGGCGACGTTGACGCAGGCGATGAGCAAAACGAGAGCGACCATGAGGCCGAGGACGCCGAGAAGGCGGCGATATTCCTTCTGGAGTTCGGAGATGCCTGCGCCGGCGGGAGAGAAGACGAGCTGCTTCTGGAGATGGCGTTCGATTTGCGCCGGAGTCATGCCAAGCAGGCATTTGGCGCATCCCGCTTCGAATGCGCGGATGATGGCGGAGAAGCGTTGACGAACGGGCTCGAGGACAGTCGATGGGTCCGCATCGGGTTTCAACATCAGGAAGGTGTGGTGCCAGTTGACGCCTTGCTGGGCGGCGAGGGAATTCATGTTGAGGGGAAGAAAGACATCGGTGACGGTCCCGGTTTCGGTGCCGGTGAAATCGCGCGGTCCGATGCCGATGACCTCGAAGGTCTGATTGCCGAGGTGGAGAGAGCTGCCGAGGACGCGGGGATCGCGGGCGAAGCGGTGATTCCAGTAATCCCAGGAGAGGACGGCATAGGGAGCGAGGCCCGGGCCGCGGTCGTCGGCGGGCGCGAGGAGACGGCCGAGTGCGGGCTGCAGGCCGAAGAGGGGGAACATGTTCGCGGAGACGTACACGACGTGGGCTTTCTCCATGTCGTTTTCCGTGGACCAGGTGATGTCGGTGAGGTCGGCGTCGCTGACGGCGACGAGGTCGGCCTGTTCTTTGGAAGCATCGCGCAGGAGGTTGAATTCGGCCGTGGCCCAGTAGCGGTCTTCGATGGGCCTGCCTTCGGGTCCGATCAATTTGCGCGAGAGCGCGTAGAGCCTGTTGGCGCCGGCGATGGGCAGAGGACGCCACAGCAGGGCGTCGATGAGGCGGAAGGCGGCGACACAGGATCCGAGGCCGAGGGCGAGAGAGACCACCGCCGCAGCCGAGGTGATCTTGTTGCGGCACAGCTGCCGCCAGCCGAAGCGGACATCGGCGAGGAGAGACTCGAGTGTGCCGGCGACGCGAATGCCGTGGCTCACTTCGCGGGCGTGCAGGGGGGAGCCGAAGGCGCGCCGCGCTTCGCCGGGATCGCGTCCCGCGGCGATGGCTTCGTCGAGGTGGGCCTGCAGTTCTTCGTCGATCTCGCGGTTGAGGCGTTCGGCGCGGAAGACGTTGGCGATGCGCGAGAGCAGAGACATTGAGTACCTCCTGCAGAGCCGTTGCGGACCAGCGCCGCGTTATTCCGTGCGGAGAATCTCCGTGGGATCCGTGTGGAGCGCGCGGAGCACCGCGGGCAGAACGGCGACGACAGCGGTGGCGATGATGGCGCCGGCGGGCAGTCCCAGCATGGAGGGGTCGGTGGACCTGACCTTATAGAAGAGCGGCTCGACATAGCGTGCCAACTGCAGGCCCAGGAGAACGCCGGCGCCGGCTCCGAGGACGACCATGGCGAAGATGTCGCGGCTGACGAGGCGGGCGATGGCACTGCGAGGCGAGCCGACAGCCATGCGGATGGCGATCTCGCGGCGGCGCTGCAGGACCGAGTAGTTCAGAACGCCATAGAGGCCGATTGCGGCCAGCAGGAGCGCCACGCCCGTGAAGAAAAGAGCGAGCATTGCGACCAGGCGCTCGCGAATGGTCTTGTCGCGAACGGCCTCGTCCTCGGTGCTGATGTTGCTGACGCGCAGGCCTGCATGGGCGTCTGTGATCTTACGCCGCAGCGTTCCGGCGAGCGCGAGCGGATCCTGGCCGAGGGTGCGGACGACGAATGTAGCTTGCTCTTCGGCCTGGAGCGGAAGCCCGGGAGTGTCGGCGGTTTCGTGAAAGGGAACGTAGGCGACGGGCAGGATTGATTCGCGGAGATCGCGATAGGGAGCATCGGCGACCACGCCGACGATCTGATAGGTGTGGCCCCACATGCCGTAGGATTTGCCAACCGGGTTCTCGCCGTTGAAAAAGGTGTTAACGAAGGTCTGGTTGACAAGGGCCTGACCGGGCGAGGTGTCATTACTGCGCAGATCGCGTCCGGCGAGCAAGGGGATCTTCATGACGTCGAGCCATCCGGGCGAAACGGTGAGGCCGAAGGCGAGGATGGATCCCGGCGGGCCGCCGTTGAGGGAGACGTAGCTATTCCAGGCACCTCCGGTGAGCAGCGACCAGCCGCATAGCGCGACCTTGTCGACGCCGCCTGTATCGGAGAGCCGCTCGGCCATCTGATCCCAGACCACGGGCGGCTGCGGATTCTGAGCCACGGTTTCGAGCAGGAGAAGGCGATCGGGGGAGAAGCCCAGGGGGCGGTTGGCGAGGCGCTGGAACGACGCGACGAAGAGGCTGGAGACGAAGAGCACGAGGAAGCAGAACGCCACCTGCATGGCGATCATGCCGAACATCATGCGGCGGCCGGCGTGAGGGCTGCCCGAACCTTTGAGAGCCATGGCGGGGCGCACGGCCGAGGCGCGCAGCGCGGGCAGGACGCCGAAGAGGAGGATGACGCCGACGATCAGCGCGAGGCCGAAGCAGAAGACGCGCGCATCGGCAGCCAGCACGAGGCGCGCCGGATCGTCCGGCGGATTGATGCGGGCGACGACGAAGGGCGCGGCCCAGGCGGCGAAGAAGGCTCCCAGGATAGCGGCGGCGAAGGCGAGCAGGCCGCTCTGGACAAGGATCAACTGTACGAGCCGGCTGCGGCCGGCGCCGATGGAGACGCGCAGCGCAAGCTCCTGCGCCCGGGCTGCGCCTTGCGCGGTCATGAGATTGGCGACATTGGCGCAGGCGATGAGGAGCACCATCGCGACGAGAATTCCGATCATTTGCAGAGCCTTGCGATACTCCGACTGCATGCGCGAGACGCCGCTCGAAGCAGGCTCCAGGTTGAGGTGCTGGTTGAGGAAACGATCGAGGAGCTTGCGCGGGGCGTTGCGAACCCCTTTCAGACGGTTGGTTTCGAACGCGCGGCTCACCGCCTCCAACTCCTGGCGCAGCGGCTCGAGAGCGACGCCGGGACGAGCGAGGAGAAGAGTGTTGAGCCAGGTTGCGTTCGGTTCGGTAAACCCATCGCTCATGCAGACCGGCAGAAAGATCGCGGTTACCACGCCGGGGCTGGTGCCGGTAAACGGCTTGTCGGCGACGCCGATGATCTGGAACGTGTCCTTGCCCATGCGGAAGGTGCGCCCAAGGACCGAGGGATCTTTCCCGAACCGGTTCGCCCAGTAGTCATAAGAGAGGACGGCGTAGGGCGCGGAATGCGGGGCGTTGTCGTCGGCCTCCGTGAAGAGGCGTCCCAAGGCGGGCTTGATGCCGAACGTATTGAACATGGACCCGGAGACGTACTGTGCATGAGCTTTTTCGGTCTCCTGGTCGGAGCCGTAGGTGATGTCATGACGAAGGGCCAGGGAGACGGCGATGAGCTGCGCCCGG
The DNA here is from genome assembly GCA_008682415.1 of Acidobacteria bacterium AB60. GTDB lineage: Bacteria > Acidobacteriota > Terriglobia > Terriglobales > Acidobacteriaceae > Telmatobacter. The sequence goes on from VANK01000009.1 coordinate 95,884, forward strand.
TCCCCGGCTGCGTCGCGCATCAGCTTGAAATCCGGGTAGGCCCACCCATCGAAGGTCTGGAAAGCGCCGTTGAAGCCGAAGCCGCTGCGCGATAGCGAGTAGAGGTGATCGGCGTGGGCGACGGGAAGCGGACGCCACAACAGGGCGTCGATCAGGCGGAATGCTCCGACGCACGAGCCCATGGCCAGGGCGAGAGAAAGCGCAGCAGCGATCGACGTGACTTTGTTGCGGCGCAGCTGGCGCCATCCGAAGTGGAGGTCCGCAACCAGGGACTCAAGCCAGCCCGCGACGCGCACGCGATGACCGGCTTCGCGGTAGCGGAGGGACGAGCCCAGCGCGCGCCGCGCCTCCTCTGGGTCGCGGCCGGAGGCGATGGCTTCGTCGAGGTGGGCCTGCAGTTCTTCGTCGATCTCGCGGTTGAGGCGATCGGCGCGGAAGACATTGGCGAGGCGCGAAAGCAGAGACATGTCATGCCTCCCGGAGAACGCGGTTGATGGCTACGCTGACGGCTTGCCAGCGCGATTCTTCCGCGCTGAGCTGTTTTTTGCCGGCGGCTGTGAGTTCGTAGATGCGAGCGCGGCGGCCCGTATCCTTTTTGACCCACTCCGCGCGGATCCAACCGGCCTCTTCCATGCGATAGAGGGCCGGGTACAGAGAACCTTCTTCGGCGCGCAGCACCTCGCCGGAGGTGTCGGCGATGGCGGCCATGATGGCGTAACCGTGGAGGCGAGGGCGCCGGGAAAGAATCTTCAGCACCAGCAGATCGAGAGAGCCTTGCAGAGCGTCGGTCCTAGCCATACTTAGATGTCTTTATATAGATGACTGAGTATCGATGTCAAATGCGGCATTTTGACGCTGTACCATGCTGTGCATAGAGCTGGATTGGTAAGGGTGGATTCTATGTATTCGCAAGGTGGAGGCATGGAGCGATGAAGAGACGGGGTGCGGTGCGGGTGACCACCCTGATGGTCTTGCTGGGTGCGGGGTTGGTCCTGGCGTTTTCGGCCTGCGCACAGGATGCGCGCAACCCTGAGGCGCGAAACCCGGAGCAACGTACGCAGGTGGCCCATCCTGCGGGGCAGCCAGCCGAGCAAGCGAAGGAGAGCGAGACGCCGATTCCGCCGGAGAGGTCGTCGGTGACGCGCCATGATCTGACGCTGAACGGGCATGTGCTGCGCTACACCGCGACGGCCGGGACACTGCTGATCGCCGACGAGGACGATAAGCCTTACGGGAGCATGTTTTATGTGGCGTACACGCTGGACGGCGCGGAGAGCAAGACGCGGCCGGTGAGCTTCCTTTATAACGGCGGGCCAGGGTCGGCGACGTTGTGGCTGCACATGGGGTCGTTTTCGCCGGTGCGGGTGGTGACGGACAGTCCCAAGCCAACGGCCGGGCCTCCCTTTCAACTGGTGCCGAACCAGGATTCGCTGCTGGATAAGACGGATCTTGTGTTTATTGATGCTCCGTTGACGGGGTACTCCCGTGCGGTGGGCAAGGCACAGGCCAAGGACTTCACTGGCGTGGACCAGGACCTGCGGGCGTTCGAGCGATTCATCGTGCGGTATCTGACGCTGAACCAGCGGTGGAACTCGCCCAAGTTTCTGATTGGCGAGTCGTATGGAACGACGCGCTCGGCGGGGCTGGCGGACATGCTGGGCAACGATGGCGTGCAACTGAACGGAGTGGTGCTGATCTCGTCGATCCTCAACTACAACATCCGGGCGGGCGGCTACGACCTGCTGTATATCGGCAACCTGCCGAGTTATGCGGCTGCGGCCTGGTATTTCAACAAGGTGCCAAACAAGCCCGCGAGCCTGGCGGAGTGGGTGCAGCAGGCGCGCGATTTCGCTTCGGGGGCGTACGCGCACGCCCTCTTTGAAGGGGATGGGCTGCCGGCGGCGGAGCTGGATGCAGTCGCCAAGGAGGTGGCGCGGTTCACCGGGCTGAGCGTGGACTACGTGAAGGAGACGAATCTGCGCGTGGCGCCGAGCCGGTTTCGCAAGGAGGTGCTGCGGGATCAGCGCTTCACGCTGGGACGGTACGATATGCGCTTTGAAGGCGAGGACCTGGACGCGGCGGGCGAGAGTCCCGGCTATGATCCGTCGAGCACCGGCATCAGCGGCGCGTTCATTGGTTCGTTGCACAACTACCTCGAGACGGAGCTGAATTTTCAGAGCACGGACGAGTACCGGCCCAGCGCCAACTCGATCGGGCAGTGGGACTGGAAACATCGGCCTCCGAGCGGGGGGCAGCAGGGCGGGGAGCAGCCGCAGCCATACGTGGCGGCGGACTTGGCCAGCGCCATGCGCAAGAACCCGCACCTGCGGGTGTTCTCCGCGAACGGTTACTTCGACTTGGCAACGCCTTTCTTCCTTACGGAATATGACGTGTCGCACATGGATTTGCCCGCGGAGCTGAAGGGCAACGTGCAGTTTGGCTACTACGCCTCCGGACACATGATCTATCTGAATACCGAGGCGCTGCATCAGTTGCGGGGAGACCTGGAGAAGTTCATCGCTGACGCACAAAAGTGAGGCGTTTGTTCTGTTGATCGCGCATACCGGCCTGTATGCTGGGGCGCATGCGACCTCAACCGCTCATTGCCGTTACCGACGTAGAAGCCAGCAGCCGGTGGTACCAGCGATTGCTGGGCTGCCGCAGCAATCATGGTGGTTCGCACTACGAGCAGCTTGTTTCCAAAGGGCAGCTGATTCTGCAGCTGCACAACTTCGATGTAGAGCATCACCACGGCAAGATCGGCGACCGCCATTCCAAGCCCTACGGAAATGGCGTGCTGCTGTGGTTCGAGGTGGAAGACTTCGACGACGTAGTGCGGCGGGCGACGGAGATGGGCGTGGAGATGGTGCTGCCCAAGCATCGCAACCCGCAGCCGCCGGAGGATGGCGGACCGAATCACTGGGAGTGCTGGATGAAGGACCCCGATGGGTATGTCGTGGTGGTCGCCAGTCCGTACGGGACCGCGGACGGGGCATGGCATCCCGAGGGTCCGGTGTTTGGCGGGAATTAGCGGCTGACGGCCGGTGAGCCACGCTCCATCGACGCGTCCTGCAGGGTGCCGGCGAGCGCGGCTGCCCAATCGCGAATAGCATTCCAATCGCGCGCGTCGGCAACCGGGGCCTTGTGGAGGGCCGGGATGATCTTCCAGGGGAACCCCAGGCGTTTGGGGTCGAAGGTCCCTCCGACAACCTGGCAGGCGATGGGCTTGAGCCAGGGGTACCGCGCGAGCTGCTTCTCGAGTTGCTGGTGTGCACTGTGCCAGTCCTTCTCGCGGGTTTCAATCGGGCCAGGAACGAGCAGGGCGACGGGCATGGTTCGAAGAGATTCCTGGTGAGTCTCGAGAAAGTGGCGTGCCTCTCTATGCAGTTTGCCCATGTAGAGAGCGGCCGCGAGCACGACAGCTTCGTAGGAATCAAGAGACGCGATTTCACTCGCGGGACGGCACTCCACGGTGAATCCCCGATCGCGCAGGGTCTCCGCCACGAACTGGGCGGTCTCCGCAGTCGATCCGAAACGGGTGGCATAGGCGACGAGCACCTGATGGGGCATGGCGGACTCCTGACAATCGGCGGAAGAGTACACCGGAAGGCCGGCGTCAAGCTGTGATAACGAGGATGCGCGCCGGCCGCCCGTAGAATGGAGGAAGGCTGGTGCAAACCGCCGAATCCATCTATGACTGCGGGGAAACGCGTCGTTGCTGATTGATTCCCATGCTCATCTCGATAGCCCGCGCTACGGCCCTGACCGCGCGGAGATGCTGCGCCGCGCGAAAGAGGCCGGGGTGGAGGCGATCCTCTCGATCGGGATTGGCGAGGGGCCGGCGGAGATGCACCAGGCATTCGATCTGTGCCGGGAATTCAACGGGCAGCCGGGGGTGCCGCGGCTGTATGCGAGCGCTGGGATCTACCCGCATTCCACGCCCGAAGCGGATGACGCCGCCCTAGCGAAGCTCGACGCGCTGCTGGCCGAGCCGGAGGTGATTGCCTGCGGTGAGATCGGACTGGACTACTATCACGAGGGAGCGCCGCATGACGTGCAGCGGGCGGGGCTGATTCGCCAGTTGGAAGTGGCGGCCGCGCGGAAGCGTCCGATCCTCATCCATTGCCGGCCCAAGGACGGGGTGTTCGATGCGTGGGATCACCTGTTCCTGGTTCTCGATACGTACTGGCGCCACACCGGCCTGGGAGGCGTGATGCATTGCTTTGGAGGCAGCTGGGAGCAGGCGCGGCGTTCGCTGGAGATGGGCTTTCTGATCTCGTTTGCGGGGAACGTGACCTACGCGAAGGCACAGGTGCTGCGCGAGGTAGCGGCCCAGGTGCCTCTTGACGGGTTGCTGGTGGAGACGGACGCGCCATGGCTGGCTCCGGGAGAGCATCGGGGCAAGCGGAACGAGCCCGCGATGGTGGTCGAGACCGCGGCTGTACTTGCAGGTGTGAAAGGCGTGAGCGCGGAAGAAATGGCAACGGCCACGACGAAAAACTTCGCGCGGCTTTTTGCGCTTGGCCCCGGCGTGGGAAACTGATTGAGAGCACAAGCGCTTGCGGTTCAGCCGCTCGGCGCTTCTTCAAGAGGGATCATGGCGCAGGAGAACACATTCGATATCGTGAGCAAGATCGACGTTCAGGAGGTTCGGAACGCCATCGACCAGGCGATCAAGGAGATCCGCCAGCGGTTCGACCTCAAGGACTCGCACTCCGAGATCAACCTCACCGAGGGCGATAAGGAGATTCAGCTGGCCTCGGCGGGTGAGTACAAGCTGGAGGCCGTGAAAGAGATCCTGGGGCAGAAGCTGGTGAAGCGGGGCGTATCGCTGAAGAACCTGACCTACGGCAAGATTGAGCCGGCGGCGGGTCAGAGCGTGCGCCAGAAGATCACGCTGCAGCAGGGAATTCCTGCGGAAAAAGCCAAGGAGATTGTGCGGCTGATCAAAGATTCGAAAAAGAAGGCGCAAGCCAGCATCCAAGGCGATACTGTAAGAGTCTCAAGCAAAGACCGTGACGAACTCCAGGCGATCATTGCGATGCTGCGCGGCAAGGATCTTGGTGTCGATCTGCAATTCACGAATTACCGGACGAATTAAGTGATGGAAGCCCGGCAAGACCTCCCCTGCGGCAAGCCGGACCCTGAACCCAAGCGAGAGAAGCGGAGCGATTTGAGCACACTGGCGATAGCGACGGCGAGGGAGGTTTTCGATCTGCTGCGGGACGATCTCGTGGCGATCGAGCAGGAACTTGGCCGGGACGCTGCTTCGAGCGTCAGCACCATCACGGAGATCGCCGAGTATCTGAGGGAAGGGGGCGGCAAGCGCATCCGGCCCTCGCTGCTGCTGCTGTCGTCGCACATGCTGGGCTTTTCCGGACCGAGCGCCATTCGGCTGGGCGCTGTCGTGGAAATGGTGCACACGGCGACGCTGGTGCACGACGACATTATCGATGGGGCCGATACGCGGCGCGGAAGGCCTTCCGCGAATACCACCTGGGGCAACGAGAAGTGCGTCCTTGCGGGCGACTGGTTGTACATGCAGGCGTTCCGCGTCGCCCTGGAAGAGAAGAACCTGCGCGTCCTGGATCTGCTGATCGGACTGACCCAGCAGATGGTCGAGGGCGAATTGCTGCAGATCCAGAAGCTGGGCAAAGCGGTCTCCGAGGCAGAGTATTACGACCTGATCTTCCGCAAGACGGCGTGCTTGTTCTCCGTATCGATGCGGCTCGGGGCGGTGCTGGCGGGAGCCAGCGAGACCCACGAGGCCAACCTGGGGACCTACGGACGAACCGTGGGGCTGGCGTTCCAGATTGTGGATGACGTGCTGGATCTGACTGCCACCGAGCAGGTGCTGGGAAAGCCAGTAGCCAGCGATCTGCGCGAAGGGAAGGCGACTCTCGCGGTGATTCACTCCCTGGACCACGGGACGGCCGCGGACCGCCAGACGATCCAGCGGGTGCTGGACGACCGCAGCTTTGAGAACGTGAGCCGCCAGCAGATCCAGGAGATCCTGGCCCGCAACGGTTCCGTGAGCTACGCGATGGGAGTGGCGGAGCGCTATGCCGAGCAGGCCCGCAAGGCGCTCAAGGCCATGCCGGATTCCGATTTCAAGCGGGCCCTCCTCTGGGTGCCTGATTTTGTGGTCGCGAGAGAGAAGTAAACCTTTTTGAAAAAGGTTGCCATCTAATACGGCAGAGCGGGGGATTCCCGTCCGGTCTGCAACTCTCGTGGAATCTGAAAGTAACCGCTTACACTGAAGGTACAATTCACTTTGGTAACCTGACTTGTTCGGCAGAAAGTTGGCCCAGCAGTGTTACGTCGTGCTAGTTTGGTAATCAACTTAGCAAAAAACTAGCTTACGTAACCCAAGGAGTCCCATAAATGCTCTCTGGTCACAAGAACCGTTCCGTATACTCCCCCAACTCCTCTTCCACCCTCATGGCAGCCGCTGAGGAAGCCGCGCAGCGTGCAACGCTGGAGGCTCTGGCCGCAGCGATTCGCCAACAGCGGGCGCTTTTGAAGCTCGACGTGGATACCGCGTCAGGAAGCAGCGAGTTGTTGGCACGGGTCGGATAAATTCACGATTTCCGCTGCATTTTTGATCTCGCGGCTTTGAGCCGAATCCGCGATGGTAACAGTTACCTAGGGTAACCGGATGCCACCCCTTCGCGCCGCGAGAGGCACCTTCGACGAGACCAAGACCGCTCGAGCAAGCCTGAGTGAGTTGGGGCCGAGGCTTTGTGCGGGCAGGTCAGGTGAGGAGCGCACGCAGAGCAGTGGCGTACGCCTCGGGTAGAGGCTGCCGCTTGAACTTCTCGTCGCAGACCACATGCACGGTTTCGCCTTCGGCGAGGAGCTCCGGATCCTTGCCGTCTTCGAGCTTGCGCAGGATCCGATAGGCAAACTTGAGAACCGAGCCCCGCAGCATGGCGGGACGGGTTTCAATCAGGATCCGGTCGTCGTACCGGGCGGGTGACCGGTAACGGCAGTTTGCCTCCACCACGGGCAGCACCAGCTTGTGCTCGATCTCCATCTGGCTATACGCCAATCCCAGGGAACGCAGCAACTCCACGCGCCCGATCTCAAACCAAATCAGATAGTTCGCGTAATAGACCACGTTCATCTGGTCGGTCTCGGCGTAGCGCACGCGCACTTCAGTGGTCACAGGCATAGTCAGAGATCAGCCTTCAGAGGCCAGAGATCAGCCTGAGAACTCGCTCCGCGCAGGCGGATGAATCGGGCGGGAGTTCTCCAGTAGCTGATCTCTGCTTCTTACGGTTTCATGTGGGTGAAGATGGGCAGCTTGGTCACGTCGTTGAAGATGATGAAGGCGAAGAAGACCACCAGGACCACGAAGGCGGCCTGGTAGATCCGTTCCTTGACCGCGATGCTGATGTCGTGGCGCAGCAGCGACTCAATCAGCAGCAGCAAAATCAGGCCGCCGTCGAGGATTGGGAACGGCATCAGATTGAGGATGCCCAGGTTAAGGCTAATGGCTGCCGCCAGCCCGATCTTGGGGAACCAGCCGCGCATTCCGGCCGCCTGACCCGCCATCCGGGCGATCCCCACCGGGCCGGAGAGCTGCGACACGGCTACCCGGCGGGTAAAGAGGCCCTGCAGTACTTCGACGATCAGCAGAGACTTGTCGCGGCAAAACTGGCCGGCCTTGCCGATCGCTTTCCCGGCCGGAAGCGGGTCGTCCCGCATGGGAGGAGGCACGGCCTCAAAGCCCAGCTTCCACCCGCTGTCCATCCTGGTGGGATTCACCACCATGGGGGGAAGGGTGTCGCCATTGCGGAGCACCGTGAGCACGAGGGCTGTCCCTTTGCCGGCCTGCATGTAGGCGAGCAGTGATTCCACCGTATGGAAGGGATGACCGTCCACCGCCACGATCGAATCGCCTCCGCGGAGACCGGCCTTGGCGGCTGGCGTGCCGGCAGGGACGTCGTAGACACCGATGGGACCTCGCACATACTGGGGGATGATGCCCACGTCGCTGATGTCGAAGTCGTGTCCCTTGATGTCAGGCGGCAGAGCGAGGGAGAGCTGCACGGTGTTGCCGTCGCGGTTCACCGTTACTGGAACTGTCTGATTGAAGTTGAAGTTGGCCTGCTCGTCGACCTTTTCCCAGTCGGGATGCTGCGCGCCGCCGAAGCTTTCCACCACATCCCCTGCCTTGAACCCGGCCTGTGCGGCCACGGAGTCGGCCGCCACCCACTCGATGGTGGTGGAGCTGGTTTCGTGCAGCGGCACTTCGTTGAAAAGCGCGTAATAGACGGCCATGAGCACGAAGGCGAGGATGAAGTTTGCGACGGGCCCGGCGACGCCGATGAGCATCCGCTGCCATCGCGGGTGGGAGGTGAAGGCGCCGGGATCATCCGGACTGACGACTGCTCCCTCCTCGGAGGTGGTGGCGATCTGGTCGGGCGTTTCCCCGGTCATCTTCACGTAGCCGCCCAGGGGCAGCAGGCAGACCTTGTAATCGGTATCGCCGTACTTGACGCCGAACAGCCGCGGGCCGAAGCCCACGCTGAACGATTCCACGCGCACGCCGCACAGCTTGGCTACGGCGAAGTGACCAAACTCGTGGACCACAACCATGACGCCGATAAGAATGATGAAGGCGACAATCGCGACTACAACGTCGTGAAGATTCTGCATGTTGATGAACAAATCCTTGATGCTCCCGGGCTCGCCTAAAGCACGAGCTGCGCCGCCCGCTCCCTCGCCCGGCGATCTTCCTCCAGCACCTCGCTAATGGTGGCCGGGTGCGCTTCCGGGGTGGCAGCGAGCACTCTTTCAATTGTATCTGGGATACCGCTAAATGGGATGCGGCGCCCCAGAAATGCTTCAACGGCAACTTCGTCGGCGGCGTTCAGGGCGATGCAGTGCGCGCCGCCCTTTTCGGCTGCCTCAAACGCAAGCCGCAGGCAAGGAAAGCGCTGAAAATCCGGCTCCTCGAAGTCGAGATGCCGGAGCGCTGCCAGGTCGAAGGTGAGGCTCGAGGCTGGCCTCTCCGGGTAGGCCAGAGCGTAGAGAATGGGCAACCTCATGTCGGTGACGGAGATCTGCGCCAGGATGGACCCATCCACGTACTCCACCAGCGAGTGCACGGTGGACTGGGGATGGACCGTGACCCGCACCTGGGACGGCGGCACGTCGAAGAGTCGGCAGGCTTCGATAACCTCAAGCCCTTTGTTGAGCAGGGTGGCCGAATCAATGGTGATGCGGCGGCCCATGACCCAGGTGGGATGCTTCAGGGCCTGCTCGGGAGTGATGCCGGCGAACTGCTCAAGCGGCGTCTGGCGGAACGGACCGCCGGAAGCGGTGAGCCAGATGGTCTTGACCTCGTGATGGGCCCCGACCCGCATGCACTGGTGCACGGCGTTGTGCTCGCTGTCAATAGGAAGGATGGGGACGTTGCGCTCCCGCGCGGCCGCGGTCAGAATCTCGCCCGCTGCGACCATGCACTCCTTGTTCGCCAGTCCTACAGGTTTGCCGGCCAGTATCGCCGCGTGGGTCGCCTCCAGACCCGCTACGCCCACGATGGCCGAGACCACGAAGTCCGCCTGCGGCAAGGTGGAGCAGGCGACCGTGCCCGCGGTTCCGTGGACCACCTCAGTGCCGGAGATGCCCGCCTGCCGCAGCCGGGACGCGAGTTGGTCGGCGAGTTCTTCCGTGGCCATGGAGACGAGCTGCGGATGCCACCGCGCCGCCTGCGCCAAGGCTTCGTCTACATTGCGGCCGGCCGCCAGCGCGGCCACGGAGTAGCGATCGGGGAACTGTTCGACGATGGAAAGGGTGCTCTGACCGATGGAGCCGGTGGATCCGAGAATTGCGAGTCGCTTCAAAAAAGCCTCGAGCTCTTAGCTTTGCCGCTTTTAGCAACGCAAGGGAGCCGCGCGACTAAAAGCCAATAGCTAAAAGCTAACAGCTCTCCCTAGAAGCTGCGATGAATGAGCTGCGCGTACCAGAGCGCCGGAGCGGCGAGCAGAAGCGCATCGATACGGTCCAGGATGCCTCCGTGGCCCGGCAGCAGGTTTCCGGAGTCTTTGACCCCGGCGGAGCGCTTGAGAGCCGACTCCGCAAGGTCGCCGACCTGTCCGGCGATATTGACCAGGACGGCCATGCCCATCCAGTAGCCCCAACCCTCCTCGGAGAAGGAGAGAACCGCGGAGTTCCAGCGCGCCAGGTACTCCGCCAGGCCCAGCAGCGCGGCGGTGATCAGCAGGCTGCCGGCAATCGAGCCGATAGCGCCCTCCCAGGTTTTGTTGGGACTGATGGCGGGCGCAAGCTTGTGCCGTCCGAAGGCGCGGCCCACGTAGAGAGCGGTGGAGTCGCCGGCCCACACGGCGCACAGCAGGAAGACCAGCAGAGAGGAGCCGTTGGTCTGTTCGCGCAGAGCGGGGATCGCGATCATGGTGAAGCCGGTGTAGAAGAGGCAGAAGATGGCGTTGGCGGCGTCCGGCAGAACCCGGTCGATGGGGCTGATGAAGGTGCAATACATCAGCAGCGTGAGGCACAGAATGCCGAAGATGGGCAGAAACTTGTCCGGATCCTGCCACTGCCACCAGGCGGCGAAAAGAACCACGATGGCGACGATGAGGGCGACGCGTGGCGATTGCGGGCCCATGCGCCGCGCGATGCCGAGATACTCCCATGCGGCCAGCGAGGACACAGCCGCCGTCGCCGCCACCAGCAGAAAGCGCAGATGCGGCGGCAGAAAGACGAGAACAAGAACCAAAGGAATCAGGACAGCAGCGGTCAGAACTCGTTTCATTCTGGGGTTGAGCATACACCGGCGCGCCTGTTTTGGCGCCTGCGCCGGATCACCGGAGGGCTGAGGGGAAGGGCGCCGCGCTCGAGGCCCCGCCAGGCTCGCGGGGAATGACGGGTGCCGAACTCCGTTCGTCACATTTCTTCACCTTCCATAGGCGATCTAGGGTAGGGTGTCTAGGGTATGGAATCGAAACCGCTGCTCCCCGGGACTCTGGATCTTCTGCTGTTGAAGTCGCTTTCCCTCGAACCGATGCATGGCTACCGAATCGCTCAGCGCCTGCGGCAGATCTCGGGCGACGTGTTTCAGGTGGAAGAGGGAACGTTGTATCCGGCGTTGCAGAAGCTCCTCGCCAAGGGGTGGGTTGCGGGGGAGTGGAAGCAGACCGAGAACAACCGGCGCGCGCGATATTACAAGCTCACTGCTGCCGGCCGCAAGCATCTGCAGACGCAGCGCGTCGAGTTTGAGAAGGTGCTGGTGGCCATCATGCGGGTGATGGAGGCCTAGGCGCGAGGAGGGAAGTGACCGTGAACCTGATCTGGAGATGCTGGTCCTGGCTGCGTCGCGACGCCCTGGCGCGCGATCTGCGGGAAGAGATGCAACTGCATTTCGATCTCAAGGTGCAGGAGTACGTCGCACGCGGGGACTCGGCCGACGAGGCGCGGCGTCGAGCGCGCCTTGATTTTGGCAATCCCAGCCTTTCCAGCGAGCAAAGCCGCGAGCAGTGGGGATTCGCACCGCTCGAGGATCTTCGCCGCGATCTCGCCTACGGCGTGCGTCAGTGCGTCAGAAATCCCGCTATGACCGCGATCGTGGTGGTCACGCTTGCCCTGGGCATTGGAGCCAACTCCGCCGTCTTCAGCACGGTGGATGCGTTTCTTTTGCGGTCGCTTCCCGTACGGCATCCCGAGGAACTGGTCCGCATTGGCATCCGCCCCTCGGGAGCCTTTGAGCAGGACGCCTACGAATATCTTCGCGACCATCAGAAGACGCTGGCTGGCCTTATCGCCTGGGATGACGGGAACATCGCGGTTGTTGCGGATGGCGTGCCGGACATCATTACGGTGGACTATCTCAGTGGAAATTTCTATTCGCTGCTAGGCGTTGCTCTGTTGCAAGGGCGAGCGTTTACGCCCGCCGATGATGTTCCCGGGGCGCCGGCGGTTGCGGTGATCAGTTACGAGTACTGGAGAGAGCGCTTTGGGCTGGATCCCGCGGTCTTGGGGAAGAAGGTACAGCTCAAAGATGTGGCATGCACCATCATCGGGATCGCGCGGCCCGGATTTCGTGGTCTGCGCACCGGGGGAGCAGCGGCCAGGATCTCGGTCCCGGCCCAATGGCATGCGCACCTCACGTTGAAGGACAACACGACGTTCAGCCTCTTCGGGCGGCTGGCTCCCAATGTCCCGCAGAAGCAAGCGGAAGCCGACCTTGACCTCGCCTATGGACGATGGCTGGTGCAGGAGGCCGAGAAGGTGATCGATCCCCTGGAGCGGGCGGCCCTGCTGCGGCAGCACATCATTGTCGCGCCAGCGCGCCAGGGGTCGTTGGAATTCGATCGACGTTTCGTGATCCAACTCCGGTTGGTTGAGGTCGTCGTCGGCCTGGTGCTGCTGATCGCGTGTTTGAACCTGGCCAACCTGCTGCAGGCGCGCAGCGCCGCCCGCGGGCGGGAGATTGCTGTTCGCCTGGCCCTGGGAGCCAGCCGCGCCCGGATCGTACGGCAATTACTCACTGAAAACCTGCTGCTGGCCCTGTGCGGCGGGGCGTTGGGAGTGGCGATCTGCGAGCCCCTGATGCGCCTGTTCGCGCTCATCTTGCGAGGCAACGCGGACGCCGCCGCCTTGGGCATCCAACTGGACGGCACCGTGCTGGCCTTCACCGCGCTGCTGACCGTCGCCTGCGGCATCTTGTTCGGACTTGTTCCCGCTCTGCGCGCCACGGGGGACCGGTTGTCCGCGAACGTGCAGGGGCATTCCATAGCATCGCTGAAGCGCCTGCGCGCGCGGCGGCTCATGATTGTGCCGCAGGTTGCGCTCACGTTGAGCGTCCTGATCCTGACGGGGCTTCTGCTGCGCAGTGTGCAGCGGCTGCAGCAGGTCGATCTCGGCTTCGATCGCCAGCATTTGCTCTGCTTCTGGCTCTATCCCACGTTGTCGGGCTATGAGGATCAGCGGGAACTCGCGTTGTACGATCGCGTCCTCCAGAGCGTTCGCCGCATTCCAGGAGTGCGGGCGGCCAGCCTGACTCGCCTCACGCTTCGGCATCATGGGCGGCGACTTGGCCTGGCGCTCGATGGATCGATCCATGCAGATGCCCCGTTCGTGTTCAACACGGCGGCGCCGACGTTGTTTGAGACGCTTCGCCTGCCGCTCCTGACCGGCCGCGATTTCGCGGCGCAGGATGGGGCCGGAGCGCCCCCGGTCGCCATCGTGAGCGAGTCTCTGGCGCGCAAGTACTTCGCGGACCGGAATCCCCTCGGCCATCGCATCCTCATGATCAACGAGGAGCCGGGAGTGGCGCGCACGATCGTTGGCGTGGTGGGAGATATGAAGTTCTCATCCCGGGACGAGGCGCCCGCGGCGGCAGTCTATATGCCGTATGCCCAGGCTCCGGCAACGCTGCGCGGGCAGGCGGAGATCAAGGTGAATACTGTCACCGACCCTGACGTGATGATTCCGGCGATTCGCAACCAGGTGGAGGCGGTTGCGCCTGACTTGCCTCCCGTCAAGATCGTGCCCGACCAGGAGCTGCAAGACTTCGAAAGCCGGGAAGAGCGCTCATTGGCGGGTTTGCTGGCGGGCTTTGGGGCACTGGCCTTTGGGCTGGCGGTCCTTGGACTCTACGGCACCGTTGCCTATTCCGTGTCTGTACGCCTGCGGGAACTGGCGATCCGGTTTGCCCTCGGGGCCTCGCGCAGCGGCGTGCTTTGGATGGTGATGGGCGAGACGCTGCGCTATGCGTTGATTGGCATCGTCCTGGGCTGGGCACTGGCGGGCGCCGCATCACTCACGGTCGAGAGCTTCCTGTTCGAGGTGCGGGGATTCGATCTTGTTACGTGCGCCTGGGCAATCGGGCTGATGGCCTCGACGGCGCTTCTGGCGGCGTACCTGCCCGCGCGGCACGCGCGAAGGGTCGATCCAATGACAGTGTTGCGGACCGATTAGCCGCTGGGCGCGAATCGACACAGAGCGTCGGAGCAAAAGCTGCCTGTTTTGTTGACCTGGGATTAGCTGACGGCGATCTTGGCGTGCTCGGCCTCTTCGTCGGTAATTCCGACGCTGTCGCTCAAGCCGCCGAAGCGCCGTTCGCGCCGCTGAAAGTTCGCGATGGCCTCCAGCAGGTGAATGCCGCGGAAGTCGGGCCATAGCCGCTCGGTCACGTAGATCTCGGCATACGCGATCTGCCAAAGCAGGTAATTGGAGATGCGCATCTCGCCGGAGGTGCGAATGAGCAGATCGGGATCAGGCATGTGCGCCGTGTAGAGATGGCGGTGCACATCCTCCTCCGTGAGGTGCTCGGGATTGAGATGCTTGCGCTTCATTTCGGCGGCCAGCGCGCGGAAGGCATCCACCAGCTCGGAGCGCGCCCCATAGTTCAACGCCAGGGTGAGCGTGGTGCCGGTGTTGCGGGCTGTCATGTCCGCCGCCCAGTTCATCTTGTCCTGGACTTCGGAGGGCAGCTCATGGGTGCGTCCGATGTAGCGGATGCGCACGTTGTTGTCCATCATGCGCTGCACGTTGCCTTCCAGGTAGCTCTTGAGCAGGCGCATGAGGAAGTTGACTTCAGCGCGCGGCCGGCGGAGATTGTTCTCCAGAGAAAACGCGTAGAGCGTCAGCCAGGGAAGCCCGATGCGCGAGGCCGTCTCGGTGACCAGCTGCACGCTCTTGGCGCCCTGCTGGTGGCCAAGGAAGCGCTTGAGCGAGCGATGCCCCGCCCAGCGGCCGTTGCCGTCCATGATGATGGCCACGTGCTGGGGCATACACTCCGGCTTGAGCGTCTGATAAATGGCGCGCTCTTCCGTAGTCAATTCGTGGATGCGCAAGGTTCCTGCGGGATACAAAGACTCGCCTCGTGATCTGGGCCCTGCCAGAGCGGCGGCACCAGCCCGGCGCACGTGCCGAACTGCGCCAACCCTAGTGTAACGTCCCCATGCGGGATGCGAAATGCGCCAAGGGCCCATGACACCGAATGCTGTGCTGCCCGTCACGATCGCGCCTGCGGCGTCCGGCGGGTTTTCTGGTCCCCAGCATTTAGACGCGAGTTTGCGAGGCATCGCAGGGATGCGCGTAGTTACAATTCCGTCATGTTTTTAGGCATGCATTTCCTGCTGTATAGCCGCGATCCGGAGGCCGACCGGGCCTTCTTCCGAGATGTGCTGGAGCTGCCCGCGATTGACTCCGGCGGAGGCTGGCTGATCTTCGGCCTGCCGCCCGCGGAGATGGGCATTCATCCCGCCGAGGATACTCCCGCGGCCATGACGCACGCCGGCCAGGAGCTTGCCACGGCGACTGTCTACCTGATGTGCCGGAACCTGGCCCAGACGCTGGAGCGGCTCAAAGCCCGAGGAGTCCAGCACAGCGCACTGAGGGAGGCCGAGTGGGGCATCGCCAGCTCGATCGGACTGCCGGGCGGCGGGCGCCTAGGACTGTACGAGCCGCATCACCCCCTGGCGATTACGCCCGCGGCGGATTGAGAGGAGATCCGCCGCTGACTGGACACAACACCGCAGCCTCCCGTATCGAGAGGCCGGCGCGACGATCTAGGCCATGCGCCGCTGGCCGGCCGTCGCCCGGTCCCGCACCGCTCCCAGGAACAGCTGCCGCTGAAGGTGTTCGAGACGCGGCAGCAGGGAGGCGATCTCCGCCAGAAACGGATCGGACAGAATGGCGGCAATCTCGTCTTCCCGGCGGCTGCGAGCATCGCGCACCAGCTGGGTCACGTCCACCTCCAGCGCCTCGGCCAGCCGTTCCAGCGATCCCAGGGTCGGAATCGCCTTGCCATTCTCGATCTTCGAGATGTAGGTGCGGGGCACCTGCATGCGCGAGGCGAGCTGGCGCTGGCTCAAGTGGCGCGCGCGGCGGATATCGCGAACCTGCGCGGCAACCTGTAACCCTGCCTGCGCGGGGTTGGCGGCCGGGGGCACCGGCACCGGACCCAGCACGCGCGCGGGTTCTTCGATTTCCAGGGGTTTATGACAGCGACGGCACATTGAATTGCTGGTGCGGAACTGAACCAGCGTGCAATGTTCACAGCGCACGACCTCGCGAGCTTCAAGACTCACAACAGCGGTCGCCATAGGTTGTGTGCGGAGAGCCAGAGCGGGCTTTCCATGGTGCTCGTCTGCACCACTACATGTGCTAATGTCACGGGGATGAACCATAATTGTCAAGTAGGAACTTAGGGTCAACCCCAAGTTCACCCCATAATACCCTGAAAAACCCGAAGAAACACGAACCAAATGCAGCAACACGGAGGAAATTTTGACCAATTTTGGCCGCGAGCAGGCTTTGAGTCTTTTATGGGAATGGACCGCGAGCGAAAGTCTCCGCAAACACGCGCTGGCCGTGGAGGCATGCGTCGCGGCGTACGGAGAGGCACAGGCCGACCGGCTGGGGCTTGCCGGGGAAGAGCGTGAGGCGCTGCTCAACCTCTACTCCACCACCGCGCTGCTGCACGACTTTGACTACGAGCGCCATCCGTCGCGCGAGGAGCACCCCTTCGTGGGCGTGCGCGAGCTGGAGCGGCAGGGCTGGCCCGCGGAACTGCGCACCGCCATCCTGGGCCACGCGGAGTACTCGGGAACGCCGCGCGTGACCCACCTCGACAAGGTGCTGTTTGCCTGCGATGAACTCGCCGGCTTCCTCACCGCCTGCGCGCTCGTGAAGCCGACCAAGGCCATCGCCGATGTCGAGGTGGCGAGCGTGAAGAAGAAGATGAAGGACAAGGCCTTCGCCAAGGGCGTGAACCGCCAGGACGTGATTCAGGGCGCGGCGGAGCTTGGCGTGGAGCTCGATGCCCATATCGCGTTCTGCATCGAGGCGATGAGGAGGCGTTCCGCGGAACTGGGCCTGTAGGCCGGCACAGCCTGTGACGAGCGGCTAACCGAGGACGAGAGCAAGCCGCTCCGTCAGTCGCTCGTGGGCGCGGTCTCGTTCAAAACATAGACCCAGCATGGCTGGATGCGCCCCTCTTCCCAGTGAACTGGGTGCAGCACGCGCAGGTAGTGGCTCGTCTCCGGCGTCTCCGGGAAGTACTCCTCGTACGCGTCAAGCAGGCGCAGCATCTCCGGGTCGGCTCCGAGCCGGTAGATTGTTCCGGAGATGCGGTCGGTTTCGCATCCAAGAACCACACCGGGATAGGGAAGCACCCTTCGCAGCGTGCCGAAAATGTATCCGCGGCCCGCGATCTCGAGAGCGGCTACGACGGGCGCGATCTCCGGCGGCGCGCAGCCGGGCTGCAGAGATCCATAGGTGAAGAGGAACTCGTTCATACCTGGCGAATCACCCGGCGCATTCGTGCCTAGAGCGGATTTTTGGAGCGCAGCTCTGCGACGATCTCCGCGGCTGCAACGCGCGCCTTGTCTTCCTGGTCGGGCGGGAAGCTGATGGCGCCCACGCGCGCGTGACCGCCCCCACCATAGCGCTCGCAGATCTGGGCGAGGTTCACCATCTTCGCGTGGTCCGCCTTGGTCCAGGGATTGGAACCGACGGCAACCTTGGTGCGGAAGCTGGACTTTGACAGCCCAATTGAGTAAGTCGCGTTGGGAAACAAATAGTACGGGATGAACTTGTTGAAGCCTTCCACCGGGTGATCGGTGATATCGAAGAAGATGGTCCCGTCGCGCTCTTCGGCGCGGCTGCGAATCAGTTCCAGCGACTGCTTGTGCCGCTCTAGCAGAGGAGGCAGAAGATCCGCTACGAAGGGCTGCGCCAGCACCTCAGAGAGCGGCATCTCCGTGAGCAGCGGGATCAGCCGGGGGATGAACTCCGGATCCTGGGTCGATTCAATCACCAGGGTGAGCTTCATCGCGGGCGCAGCCATCTCCACGGCTGCCTCGGGGCTCTCATACAAAGCGCCGTCCACGATGTTGGCCCAGTGGATGAGGTCCGCGACGGGCGCGGTGTTGAATCCGAAGCGCGTGGAAGCGATGAACGCGAGAAAGCTGGTGCAGGAGGTGTAGTTCGGATCGAAGAACTTCCGGCTCGCGCACTGCGGGTCCCGCTGGCAGGCCTTGAAGTGCTCGTGGTCCTGCGGGGTCAGGAAAGCCGAAAGGTGGTGGTCGAACCACCAGGTGATGCGCGGCGACGCGGAATACTTGAAGTCGACGATCGCGTTTTCGTCGCCCGTAAATTCGGCCTCGTTGAAGAGAGCGCCGGCGCGGTGCACCAGGCCGTGGTACTCGTAGTCCGCCTGCGGGGAGATGCACTCGCGGTGGAAGCGTGCGAAGAGGGAGGCCGAGCAGGCGCCGTCGAAACATTTGTCGTGGTAAAAAACCCGTACCCGCAAGCCTGCACATCCTCCCTGGCGAAAAAGCCGAAACCCTGGAACTGTTTAGCATCCAGTGCTTGGCCGATTGTGTCAAGGCGAAGCTGCAAATTGAGGGCTGCGGGGTTCGGTGTGCCACCCGAAAAGAGCGTGTGTTTCTGGGAAGTGTCGAGTTGCGGCGGGTGGTTTCGGGAAGGGTAACGATTGCGCGAAGGTCCGCCGATGAGAGGGCGATTGGGGGGATGCCGCCAGCGCCCGGGCCCTGGCGTAGAGTAGGAGTTGCACCTCTCACGAGAGCCGACCATGGCATATCCAGAACAGGATCCCCTCGATCCCCAGCCAGATCCTGCGCTTGCTCCCCCCACCCAGGCTCCTCTTCCGTCGGCAGATGCTTCGCATCGGGGAAGACCGCCGGCTCCGCAGCAGGGGGATCCGCTCTGGCTCATTCTGGGGCCCAACGGGCTGCGCGCCGGCTGGTCCATCGTTCTCTTCATCGTTCTGGCGTACTTTCTGGCCAATGTTTTGGGAACCATCTTCTCCGAGCTTGTGCGCGGCCTGTTGCACC
Organism: Acidobacteria bacterium AB60; assembly: GCA_008682415.1. Classification (GTDB taxonomy): domain Bacteria; phylum Acidobacteriota; class Terriglobia; order Terriglobales; family Acidobacteriaceae; genus Telmatobacter. The sequence continues at coordinate 114,717 of VANK01000009.1, forward strand.
GGCAGCTTGCGGGGGAGACCGCCGGCTCGGCGATTGTCAGCGAAGGCGCATGGGTGAGCGCGCTCGCGTTGACCCTGGGAATCGTCTCGCGTCTCGAGCATCGCCGCATGGGGGACTATTACCTGGCAGGGCCCGCGATGGCGGCACGATTCCTGGGCGGGCTGGCGTGCGGGTTCGGAGCGCTCTCCCTGCTGGTGGGCCTGCTGGCGTGGGGCGGTTGGATTCATCTTGCGATCGCGCCCACTTCGGGCTCCAAACCGTTGGTCGACGCAGGATTATGGTCTATCGCGTTTCTCTTTGTTGGCCTCACGGAGGAGGGAAGCTTCCGGTGTTATCTGCAATTCACGCTGGCCCGGGGCATCAGCTTTTGGTGGGCCGTGGCCGGGGTGGGGACCATGTGTCTGTCGGATCTCGCGCACCCAGGGAGTCACGGAGCCGGCGGGGTCTACGCCATGACTCTGCTGGGCCTGGTGCCATGCCTCTTGCTGCACCTGCGCCGCACGCCCGGCAGCGGCTTCTGGCAGGCGGCTTGGGTCGGCTCGACGTTCTTCGGGTTCATTCACACCGGGAATAACGGCGAGACGTGGATCGGCATTCTGGCGGCGGCGACCATCGGATTCGTCTTCTGTGCGAGCGTGCGCCTCACCGGGTCGGCGTGGTGGGCCATTGGCTGCCACGCTGCCTGGGACTGGGGCGAGACCTACTTTTACGGCACCGCCGATAGCGGCTTCGTGGCCCGCGGCCACCTGTTTACGGCTACGCCCGCAGGAGCGGCCTTGTGGAGCGGCGGAACCGATGGCCCCGAGGGAAGCGTGCTCGTGCTTCCCGTGATCTTGCTGCTGCTTGGGGCGCTGGTGGCCTTGTACGGACGCAAACGCTCCGCGCCCGGTTCTGCCGCTCCCCTGGGCGAACGCGTACCGGGTTAAAGGCGCTTCGCTCGCGCGGCGGCCAGGCGGTCGTTACAGACGATGGAAGCCCTGGGTCCAGCACGTCGATCGCAGGGCTGATTGGGCCGGCTCGGATCATCATCGTTCTGTCATCAGCGGAGCGGTATCCTGTTGTTTGACCAATGGCCGACTCCGGAACCTCCACCGCCTCGTCCGCGAAGTCTTCCCCCCGCAGCAGCGCGCGGCGACGAACGCGCCCATGGCTGCGCATTCTGGTGGGAGGGACGACGGGCATTCTGCTGCTCGCGGTTATCTGCGCCGCCGCCGGAGTGTTGTGGTTGCGGTCCGTGACGAAAGCCTCTCTTCCCCAACTGGACGGCGACCCGCACATCTCCGGGCTGTCGGCGCCGGTGATGGTTCGACGCGACGCGCACGGCGTTCCGCACATCCAGGCCGCCACCCAGGACGATCTCTTCGTCGCGCAGGGATACGTCACGGCGCAGGATCGCCTTTGGCAAATGGACTCTTTTCGTCGCAATGCCAATGGCGACCTTGCTGAAGTGCTCGGTTCGCGGCTGATCCTCCATGACAAGGTAAAGCGCGTCATGGGATTCCGCCGGATCGCCCAGCGCATGTACGCCCATCTCAGTCCGGAGCAGAGGCGTTATTTCGACGACTACGCGCGCGGCGTCAACCTGTTCATCGAGCAGCACCAGGATTCACTGCCGGAGGAGTTCCGAATCCTCGGTTATAAGCCGAAGCCCTGGTCGGGCGCCGATTCCATGAGCGTGGCCACCATGATGGTGGACATGCTCGACACGCAATGGGATATCAAGCGGTCGCGCGCCGAGATTGCCGCCAAGCTGAACAACCCGAAGCTCGAGGCGCAGCTCTACCCGGTTGGCTCCTGGCGCGACCGCCCCCCGACCGGCGACATCCTCGACCTGACGCAGCCTCAGCCGGCCCCGCCTTCCAGCGACGACGACGAGGACGATGACCGAACGCGAGCGGCTCTTGATGGCCCGTTCGTGCATTCCGTTGAGCTCTCAAAGCTCCGTGCGGCGCTGGGACGCTCCGATTGCGATGGTTGCGCTCTGGGATCGAACAACTGGGTCGTCTCGGGAAAGCACACGGCCAGCGGCAAGCCGCTGCTTGCGAACGATATGCACCTCTCGCTCACGGAGCCGAACATCTGGTTCATGGCCGATCTCCAGGCGCCCGGCTACCACGTCGCCGGCGTGACACTGCCCGGCATGCCCACCGTGATCGCCGGCCACAACGAGCACATCGCCTGGGGATTCACCGCGCTCTTCGCAGACGTCCAGGATCTCTATCGGGAAAGGCTCGACGGCAAGGGCAACTACCAGGCAGCCGACGGCTCCTGGAAGCCGCTGCTTGTGGAGCACGAGGTCATTCCGGTGCGGGGTGGCTCCGATGTGAAGCTCGATGTCGAATCCACAGAACATGGACCGCTCCTGACGCCGATCTTCAGCAAAGACCCGCAGGTGGTTGCGCTCAAATGGAATCTGTTCGACCCCAACCTGAACGCGGTGCCGCTCTACGCGATGAACGTTGCGCAGAACTGGGCCGAGTTCTCCGCGGCGCTCGGCACCTGGGACTTTCCCGCGCAGAACGTCGTCTATGCCGACGACCAGGGACACATCGCCTATCACGCGGTGGGCAGCCTTCCCATGCGCCCCGGCGGACTTGCCGGCAAGCTCATCCAGGACGCCCAGCACGAATGGCAGGGTTACATCCCCTTCGACGCGCTCCCCAGCGCCTTTGATCCGCCCTCTGGTTTTCTGGCGACGGCGAATGGACGCGTCACAACCGAGAAGTCCGCTTATCCGATCACGCTGGAGTGGGAGAGCCCCTACCGCATCGAGCGCATCTACAAGCTGCTCCAGGGACGCGATCACCTCACCCCGAAAGACATGCTCGCCGTGCAAACCGACATCTACAGCGAGGTGGACCAGGAGCTGGCGCATCGCTTTGCCTATGCCATCGATCACTCGGACAAGCCGGACGACCGCCTGCGCAAGGCCGCCGACGTAATGCGCAGTTGGGACGGCCGCCTCACCACCGACTCGGCTGCCGCTTCGCTGGTGGACCAGGCGCGCATCGCCCTTTGGTCGTTGATTCTCGAACCAAAGCTGGGCAAGTTGTCCGAAGACTATCGGTGGGGTGAGAAGGACTTCGCCGAAGAAGAGATCGTGATGCACGGCGATCCCGATTGGCTTCCCCCTGGCTACAAGAACTGGGACGCCGTTCTGACCGAGGCCGTACGCCGCGGCATGCAGCGCGGCGATGCACCCGCCGACATTACGAAATGGACCTACGGTAGCTGGCACGTGGTAGACATCGAGCACCCGCTGGCGCCCTTTCTGCCGCTGCTCAGCCGCATCGCGGGCACCGGCCGTCAGCCCCTCAGCGGCGACACCACCACCGTGAAGCAGGTGGGCGTCACGCTCGGTCCCTCCCAGCGCTTCACCATGGACTGGAGCAACATCGACGGTTCCACCGAAAACATCGTGCTCGGCGAGAGCGGCAACCCTTACAGCCCCTACTTCCGCGACCAGTGGAACGACTGGTACAACGGCACCACCTTTGCCCTGCCCTTCACCCAGGCGGCGGTTGCAGCGAACACTCGGCACACGCTGCGCCTGTTGCCATGAACGAGCAGGGCACCGAGAGCAGGGAGCAGGGAACAGGGCCGACGCCCCATCGCGCGGAATTCAGCCGAGCACGCAAATACAACTTCGCGGGGCCGCTCCTTCTTCTGCTGGCCGCAGCCGTCGCCACCGTGCCTCTGCGCCTCTACAACAACTTCTCCTGCGGCCACGACTTCGACTTCCACCTGCTTTCCTGGCTCGATGCGCTGCGCAGCTGGCGCCAGGGCCTGTTCTATCCGCATTGGACCGCCAGTGCCAACTACGGCGCCGGCGAACCGCGGTTTCTGTTCTACCCGCCGTTGACCTGGATGCTGGGCGCCCTGCTGGGCACGGTCTTCTCCTGGGACCACGTTCCTTTTGTTCTCACGTTTTTGCTGCTGGCGGCCACCGGCTTTTCCACCCGCGCTCTCGCACGGCTGGTGATGACGGACGGCCCCGCCACCCTCGCCGGATGCTTCGCCCTCTTCTCCGGGTACGCCCTCTTCACCGTCTACGAGCGCTCCGCCTACGCGGAGCTGGCAGGCGGTTTCTGGATCCCGATTCTTCTCCTCCTCATCCTGAAAGAAGGGCAGCGACCCGACTCCGAAAGCATCTCCATCCTCCGCCGATTCACCGGCGGCTCCGCGCTCCCCATCGCCCTGGTCGTCGCCGGGGCCTGGCTCTCGAATGCTCCCGTGGGGGTGATGGCAAGTTACCTGCTCGCCGGGATCGCACTCGTCCTGGCTCTCCTGACACGATCCTGGACACCCCTTCTCCGCTCCGCCGCCGGCGCGCTTCTCGGCCTCGGACTGGCCGCCTTCTACCTCGTTCCGGCAGCCTGGGAGCAGCGCTGGGTCGCCATCCGGCAGGCCACCGACGATCCCGGACTCCTCATCGAAAACAGCTTCCTCTTCGGCCGCCACCACGATCCCGCGCTGGAGCTGCACGATATCGAGCTCTGGAAGGTCTCGGGCATCTCCGTCGCCATGATTGCCGTGGCTGCCATTGCCCTCCTCATCTGCTGGAGGCGCCGCCGCCTGCCCGGCGCTCGCACCTTCTGGATTCCCCTTGCGCTCATCCCGCTTGCCGTCCTACTGCTGCAATTCCCCCTCTCGTTGCCCGTCTGGAACCTCCTCCCCAAGCTCCGCTTCCTCCAGTTCCCCTGGCGCTGGCTCCTCGTCGTGGAGGCCCCAATGGCCATTTTTGTGGCGTCGGCATTGTGGGCCGCCCGGCGCTGGGTGCGCACGATCGTGGTCGCGGCAAGCAGCCTCGTCTTCCTGGCCTCCGCCGCGTTCGCCGCCATCGCCTTCCACCAGAGCTGCGCGCCTGAAGACTCCGTCCTGGCCGTTGTGGGAGCCGTGCGGGCCGGCAGAGGCTACGAAGGCACCGACGAGTACGCACCCCGCGGCGCTGACAACTCCCTCGTCGCCATGGACGTGCCCGCGGCCTGCCTGGTGGCCAACCCAGCCATCCCGCTCGGTAGCCGCGACCCCGACCTGACCCCGCAGTGGACGCCGGAGCAGGGAAGCTGCCTCGCCACCTACCTTTTTTCCGCGATCCCCGGAGCCGATCCACTCCTCCACAAGCGCGTCGTCGCCACCACCCCTCAGCCTGGCTTCCTGGTTCTCCGCCTGCGCGAATACCCCGCGTGGCGGGTGCAGGTCAATGGAGATCTTGTCCTCAACCGCCCCGTTCGCGACGACGGCCTGATGGCGATCCCCGTGCCCTCCGGATCCTCAACGGTCACCGTCGATTGGACCACCACGCCCGACGTCCTCTTCGGCCGCTGGATCAGCGCGAGCGCCCTCCTGCTCGTCACAGGACTGCCCTTCGGCGCTCGGTTCCGCCGGCAAACTACGCTAAAATGAGCAGGATGCCCGCCGACGTAAAATCCCTCATCCAGGAAGGCGCGGACCTCACCGACCGTGCGCTTGAGGCGCTGCTTCCGGCTGCGGATACGGTGCCCGGCTCCATCCACGCCGCCATGCGCCACTCCACCTTCGCGGGGGGCAAGCGGCTGCGGCCCGTGCTGGCCATGCAGGCGGCCGTCACCATCGCCGGCGCGTTGCCAGCGGGCGTAGAGAACCTCGGCGCGGCGCTGGAGATGCTGCACACCTATTCGCTGATCCATGACGACCTTCCCGCGCTCGATAACGACGACCTTCGCCGCGGCAAACCCACCTGCCATGTAGTGTTCGGCGAGGCCATCGCCATCCTCGCCGGCGATGCGCTGCAGACCCGGGCCTTTGAGGTGCTTGCCGGCCTCGCCTGCCCGCCCGCCGCAGCGGTTCAGATCATCGGCTTGGTCGCCAACGCCGTCGGCACGGTGGAAGGCATGATCGGCGGGCAGGTTCTCGACATTGAGAGCGAACACCAGAAGCCCACCCCGCAGCTGGTGGAGGCGATCCACCGCGCCAAGACGGGGGCTCTGATTCGCGTCAGCGTAGCGGCGGGGGGCGTGTACGCAGGAGCCACCGCCGGCGATGTCGCCAGCTTGGATATCTTCGGCCGCAAGGCGGGCCTGGCTTTTCAGATCATCGACGATGTGCTCGACATGACCGTGGACTCCGCGCATCTGGGCAAAACCGCCGGCAAGGATCAGGCGACAGAGAAGGCGACATGGCCGGCCGTCTTCGGCATTGAACAGAGCCAGCGGGACGCGGCCGATCTGATTGAGGAGGCATTCGCGGCTCTGGCGCCCTATGGCAGCCGGGCGGACGGACTGAAGTCGGTGGCGCGCTATCTTGTGGAGCGGAAGAACTAAGACCCCGAACCTCGATCAGGCATGCTGAATGAATCGCAGATTCTCGCGGCGCTCCGGGATTGTTTCGATCCGGAGATGAAGGTGAACCTGGTCGATCTGGGCCTGATCTACGCGGTCGAGACCGGTGCCGATCCGGATTCGGCCCCCGCGTGGCCGCGCCAATGGGTCAAGGTTACCCTAACCCTGCCGAAACCGGAGAGCCACGGCAACGGGCTCGTGCTCGAGCAGGTCAGCAACCGGCTCGCGGGCATTCCCGAAATCTCGAGGGTCGATGTGAAGCTGGTTTGGGAACCGCCCTGGACGCCGCGCCTCATCACGGAAGAAGGCCGGCGTCAACTGGGTCTTCAGGCGGGGCTGGTCTCTATCTCTTCGGCAAAAGCGACATGATCCGGTCGCGCTTCTCTGACAGGTCATCCACCGTGGCAGCCACCTGGTCGAGCATCTTCTGCGCCTGGTCCAGGTAACGGGGCAGGGCATTCCACCACTCGCTCACCACCTCTTTGTGCTCCAGCATGGCCAGCGCCGTTCCTGCGGCTGTTACCACCAGCCCGGCCTTGCGTTTTCCGGTGAGCAGCAACAGGGAACCGGTCAACAGCGCGCTCCCTACGCCGATTCGCATCCAGTCGGGGTTCGATCTTACGTCGTCGAGCATCTTCATAGGTTCCTGCGCATACCTCGTCACTTTTGCAAGCGGTGCTGTCCCAGCACTCATAATCTCTCCCTTTTCCAGTCCCGTACAACAGATGCCGTGTTGCGCTCCCCGGTGGTCCGGACGGTGTCAGTCCAGGTCGAACTCGCGCAATGGCTTGCCCTCGGGCGCGTCCTTGGCCTTGCGCAGGGCTTCGGCGAACTTCTTCTCCAGCAGATCGGCCTTGTTCCGCTCCGCGTCCACGCTCTGGCGGAAGATGGACTCCTTCCGTTCTTCCGATTCGCGCAGCGCCTTCGCTGCCGTCTCAAGATCCTCGAACATGCGCTTCCGAGGCGCCGGCGTGTGGCTCACCACCAGCCCCGTCGTGCTGTCGATCTTCAGCATGGCCCCGCAATCGGGGCACGCTACCTCAAAGATTACCGATGCCGATTCCTTGGATGCTTTCGCCATGACTAGAGAATTGTAGGCCGCAGCGGGCTGCCTTGCACAGGTCCCTCGCCGGTAACGGAACTCCCACCCCGCAGCCGACGTACACCCTCTTGCAGCCACTCAGTGAAAGCGCTGCTCTCCCTGTGCCTTCGCGGGCAGGGCCTCTGAATGGAGAAAATCGATGCTGAAGATCACCCCCGTCCGCGCAGCCTTCGCATTCCTGCTCACTCTGGCACTCACACCCTTCTGTTCCGCGCAAAGCCAGCTTGTCGGCGAGTGGAGCGGCACCCTCGATATAGGCGGCCAGACTGCCCGAATTCTGTGGCACGTGGTGAAAGCTGCTGATGGCACAGTTACCTCAAGCTATGACAACGTCGATGAGAACGTGACCGGCATCAAGGTCAAAACTTTGACCGTTACGGGGAACAAGGTGACGGCCGTGGTCGACTCGGACATTCAGATCAACGGCCAGGACGCGACCGTCGCCGGGACCTTCGAGGGAACCCTCAGCAGTGATGGAAACCAGATCGCCGGCACCTGGACACAGACCGAACCGCAGCAGGCTCCTCCGGCGGACATCACCTTCAAGCGCGAGCAAGCGGCGCCTGCGGCAACGCCTGCTCCGGCGTCGCCGCAAAAGGCCCTCGACTAGCGAGATTCTCTTCACTTGCGTCCAGGCAGGCGCAAAATGAACGAACTAGGCGCCGGGGGTTGGGGCGTGCCCCGCCCAAAGTCACGCCCAGATCAGGATTGCTTCTTCGCAGCGAACAGCTCCGCCAACCGCTCTTCGATCTGCGCCGGACAAGCCAGAGACCGCACGCGGCGGGCGGACGGGCCCAGATAGCGAGGCGAAAGCCGGATCCAGCGGCGGTTGAGCTGGTCCTCCTCGGGAAGGATTGCCGTAACCGCCGCTTCAAAGTCTGCCGGGGCGTCGGGCCACGCACGGAAGCTCCAGCCCGCCGGCAATGCGCCGGTCTCGATTTGCCGGGAGCCGTTCGCCAAAAACCAGGTCAGGTCCTCGACGCCTGGCTGGTCAGCCGGGCGAAGCAGATCGGGAAGAACTCCCCTCTCCCGCATCTCTGCCGCCATCACGGCCGGTGCGGCCGAGACGCCGACTGAAACAGCCTGCTTCTTGCGAACTTCGTTCTTCAGGATCCGCAGAGCCTCGTCGAGAGAGGTGACCAGGAAATCCGCCACGCCGTCGCGATTGGCGTGCCGCAGCGCTGCCGGATCGGCCGTGCAGCCCAGAGACGCGGCGCCGGCAATGTTGGCGGCTCGCATCATGGTGCAGCCACGCTCGTCCAGCTCCCCGGTCCACACCAGCCTTCCGCCCAGCCCTGAAGCCGCATCTTCCGTTTGAACGAGCCCCGCGTACGCCAGGTAAACCGGCAAGAGCTTGGCCGTCCAGACCGGATCGGATGGGAGGAATTCAGGCATGAGAAAGGGCCGCCCCTCTCACCTTAACTCAGCGAGAGCACCGGCCCGCTCTGATCACTGTTCACCGTTCACTGTTCACTGCGCACTGTTCACTGATCACTGATCACTGTTCACTGTCTTACCAGGTGTTGTACGGCTGCCCGTTCGAGCCCTGTTCCTGCGAGCCGGAGTGCACATCGTCAATTCCACCGGAGTCTGTCTGGTCCACGGAGCTCAGGTTGTCGCTCTTCTCCGTCACCCAGGTCTCCTTGCTGTGCGTCATCGGGTCTTCAGGGATGCTCCGCAGATAGCCTTCCTGCACCAGGTCCTGAAGCTCCTGCGGCGCCTTCTGCTTGTCGGCCGTGTAGCTGTCAATGGCGTTGCGCAGCACGTGCAGATCTTCCTTGAGCGCCGCTTCGCGCGCCGAGCGCATGGCCGCGATGTAGCTGGGCACCGCAACCACCGCCAGAACCATGATGATCGCCATCACGATCATCAGCTCCACCAGCGTAAATCCCGCGTTCTTTCTGCGAATTCTGTGCATGCCCTGACCCTACCAATCTTTATATTTTGTGCCGTCCAGGCCCGTTCCCTGGGACTTCGAATACACGTCAAACACGCTCTGGCCGCCAAACGAATCCGAGGTGGGATCGTCCTGCATGGACCGCAATCCCCAATCCGGGTTTCCTGTCATGGGATCCACCGGTATGTGGCGGAGAAAGCGCACCTTCTTGCCCTGGATGTCCACGCCATCCACAAGCGTCTGCAGATCCGGAGGATAGTTCTGGCTGTCCACCTTGGTCTGGAACGCGCCGCGGTCGGCGGCATCCTTGTACTTGTCGATCGCGTCCCGCATCATCCACAGGTCATAGCGAAGCTCGCGCTCCTTCTGCCGCTTCACCTGGAACCGCGCGATCGGCACTGCCGCCGACGCCAGCACCGCCAGGATCGCTACGGTTACGATCAGCTCCACGAGCGTGAGCCCGCGTTCGCCCTTCCGGATTGTCACCCGCCGTTTCATGTCTGCTTCCACTGGTTGTACTGCATCCTCGACCCGGCCATTTTGCTCCAGGTCTAAGTGGAGCAAGCATTCTCCCGGTCTCTATTGAATATTGACGCTGATCTGGCTTCCCTGGACAGGCAGCGCCTGGCCGGAGCTGGTCGTCGCCCCCGCCCGGGTGATGGAAAGGTTCGTGTCGCCGGAAGCCTTCGCCTGAAACGACAGGACGCACACCACCCCAGCCCCGCTCACCCCAGCCGAACCCCGGGGCCTGGAGATGTTCAGGTTGATGTTGCCCGGTCCATCGTCCCGATGGGTCTCGGCCACCGACTGCCCATCCCGGCTCAGAAAGTCTCCCGGACCTACGTTCACCAGGGATAGCTTCGCCGCATCGTATTGAATCTGCAGGGGTACAGCCGAAACGTCCGCCCCGCCCGCGATCACCACCGGAACCTGGAACGTGGCCCCGTTCTTTACCGGACCCGGCGGGTTGAGCATCAGCCGCACCGCGTTCCCCGCAGCCGCCGGCGCGGCATTCGGGCTGGTAGCCGGAGGCGCCGTAGTCGGGGGGGCCGGCGGGGTGGTCGGCGGAGTGCCCGCAGGAACCGTCGCCGGAGGATTCGCGCCCAGGTTTGGCTGCGGCACCGTCTCCGCAGGGCTGTTCGCCGAGGCGTTCAGCTGCGCCATGGCCTGCGGAGCTGCCGTCGCTGCGCTCTGCCCCGGCACCGTCGCCAGGTTCGCCGCGGTGGGCGCCACCGCATGGGTGGTTACCGGCTGCACCTGCGCCGGGCTGTTCAGGCCCGGACCATTCACTGCGATCCGCCGCAACTCCACCGCCTGGCCCACCCCCGTATCCACCGGCCGCAGGTTCTCCGGCGTCAGGTCGGTGCCGCGCACAATGTGCGGCACCATCAGGAACACCACCTCGTCATTGGTGATGGTGTGATCCTTCGAGCCGAACAGGTACTTCAGGATCGGAATCGAGCTCAGCCCCGGAATCCCGCTCCAGCTCACCTGGTCCTGCTGGTTCAGGATGCCGCTCAGAATGTTCGCCTCGCCCTCGCGCAGGCGCACCACCTCTTCCGTGCTCTTCTGCGCGATAATCGGCTCCGTCACGCCGCTGATGGTCGACGACCCTGCCTGGGCCGTGACCTCGATCTTCATCTTCAGCGTCACATCACGATCGAAGTGCACCGTCGGCGTCACCTCGATGTTCACGCCTACATCCAGGTATTGGAACTGCGTATTCACCAGCGAACTCACCAGCGCCGTGGCCGCGCCCGTCTGGTACGACCCCGTGGCGATCGGGATGCGCTCGCCGATCTTCATCGTGGCCTTCTGCGCATCCGTGGCCCGCAACCGCGGATTCTGCAGAATGCGCGTATTCGAATCGCTCAGCAGCAGGTTGGCCGTGGCCGCGCCCACAGATACCGCAAAATCAGTCGAGTTCAGATGCGCCAGGTTGTAGATCGAAAGATTCGTCGAGTTATTGTTGTTGTTGCCGCTCCCGTTCCCGTTGTTCGACCCCGAGCCGTTGGAACTGCTGCTGTTCGGTGACTGCAACTGGACGCTCGCGCTGCTGGGCCACGCCAGCCCCAGGTTGCGCTCCCAGTTCTTGCTCACCTCCATCACCGCGATATCGACCACCACCTCCGGCCGCGCCTTATCCAGGTCGTTGATCAGCTTCTGCGCCAGCAGCAGCTCATCCGGCGTGCCGCGCACCACCAGCGCATTCTGGCTGGCCACGCCGTACACCTTGATGTTCGTCAGCACGTTGCGGATCGCCGTGGTCACATCGTTCAAATCGTTCTGCTGCCACGCATTCGACAGGTAGAACGTTTGTATGGCCTGCTCGTCGAGATCGGTGCGCTTGGAGCGCGAGTTCTGGGCCACGAAGATCGTGTTCGGCGTAATCGGCCGCCAGAACGTGTTCGACAACACGCTCACAATCCGCAACGCATCCATCAGCGTCGAATTCGTCAAATCCACCTGGATGCGCTTCGACGTGTAGTCCGGATCGAACAGCACGTTGATCCCCGCGGCCCGTCCGATCGCCTGGTAGACGTTCTTCGAGTCCTCCGTCATGTGCAGCGTCAGCGGCTCATTGCCCACCGGCTTCAGCTCCACCGGCGAGCCCATCGACTTCAACTGCTGCTGCTCCTCCGCCTCCTCCGGCGAAAGCTCCGGCTGATTGGGATTAACCTGTCCCATCTTCGCCCGCAGCGCGGCAATCTGCTGCGTCACCGCCTCGTTGCCGGGGTCGATCTCCGCCGCGCGCAGGTACTCCGTCAGAGCTCCCTGCTCGTCTCCCGACTGCTGCAGCTGCCGCCCCTTCCCCAAATGCTGCGCCGCCGCCGTGGGGCGCACGCGGTACATCGCCGTGCGGTACCGGATATCCTTCGGATCCTTGGCGTAAGCCTTCTGGTAGTCCTGGTAGGCCGCATCGAAATCTTCGCGCTGTTCCGCCGCCCGGCCCTGCTTGAACAGGCTGTTCGCCGACTGCGCATGAACCGCTGCGCCGCTCCACACCCACGTCGTGACCATCAAGGCTACCCAGAATGCAGCTCTGGAGAAAGCCGGAAAACCACTCTTGTTCATCGGACTCCCTGGCATCGGACCCGCCGGCGGGGGACCGGTGCGGTCATCGGTTGGATGCGGGCAGCATTGCCCGGCCTGCATGCGATTGTCCCGGGAAAAGGTACCCATTCAACGAGTTCCAATTCTAGCAAAGCGCCTGCGCCGCCCGGCCATGCCCCGGGGCAGATTACCGCGTCTCTGCCGATGCTACGATGAAGATTCGAGGAACCGTTCGAATGCCCCGCCAGGCCAGCCACGTCATCGCCCCTTCGGAACGCCCGAACGCGCCGAAATCGCAGCGCCCGCGCGATCCCGTGGCCAGCGGCGAACGCGATGCCGCCCAGAACCGCGCGGCCGGCCACAACTACTTCCTCGTCGAAAAATACGAAGCCGGCATCGCCCTGCGCGGCACTGAAGTCAAATCCATCCGCGAAGGCAAGGCCAACCTCAAAGACGCGTACGGTCTCATCAAAGACGGCGAGGCCTTCCTGCTCAACCTTCACATCGGTCCTTACTCGCACGGAAACATTGCCAATCACGACGAAACCCGCACCCGCAAGCTCCTCATGCATCGCGAGGAGGTGCGCAAGCTATTCTCGAAGACGCAGGTCAAAGGACATACGCTCATCCCCACCCGCCTCTACTTCCGCAAAGGCCGCGTGAAGTGCGAGCTCGCTTTAGCCAAGGGAAAGCAGGATTGGGACAAGCGCGAGACCGAAAAACGCCGCGAAGCCGACCGCGAAGCCCGCGCCGCCATCAACGCCAGCAAGCATCGCAACCGCTAGCCCCCTCGTTCACCTTTTCTCGGATCCTGCCACCATCAGAACGGAGCACGTGATGGATCAGCCCGAAAGAAGCCGTGTCCTCAGCCTCGCGGCCGCCAAACGAAACCTCCCCGGCCCTAACGGCGAGCACGCCGTGACCGTCCTGCGGCGCGGCTCCCTCGATGTCGCCCTCTCCATGCCGCGGCATCCCATCCAGCAAGCGCCCCACGCCCAGGACGAGATCTACTGCGTGCTCCGCGGCCGCGGCATCTTCTTCCATAACGGTAACCGCGAGCCGGTCGAAGCCGGCGACCTGGTCTTTGTCGCGGCAGGTAGCGAGCACCAGTTCGAGAGTTGCTCCGACGGTTTCACCGTCTGGCGCGTCTTCTACGGGCCGCCCGGCGGCGAACTCCCGGAGTGAAAGCGGGTCTGAGCGCAGATCCTTCAGGCTGCCCTTCGCGCAGCACCCGTGAGGTGGACCGGACTCCTCTTCTCACCCTCCGTTCAATGCTTCGACCGCCCCGCAGCACTTCCTTGCTGGCCCATTGCTTTGGGTATGGCAAAGAACTCCGTTCCGTGCGATTCACCGCCAACTCTCCGTCCATCCGACGCCATATGCGGGTGAAATAATACCCCCATGCGGACCGACATCACCTTCGCCTCCCCTGCCGGCCTCTCCACCGAACTCCTCGCCGTCCTCGCCCTCGACACCCAGACTGCCAAAGGCCCAGACGCCAGGCCCGCGCCCGAGCTGCTCACCGCCGACGCCGCGGTCAAGTCGGCCGCCGCCGCCGTCCTCGCCAGCGGCGAATTCAAAGCCGGTGCCAATGAGACCGTCCTCCTCCACGCGCCCGCCGGCCTGCAGGCGAAACGCCTTCTCCTCGTCGGCCTGGGCAAATCCAGCAAGGCCACCGTGCACGCCGTCCGCACCGCCGCCGGCACCGCCGTCCGCTATACCAAGCCGCGCGGCCTCCGCGAGCTCGTCTTCGCACTGCCCGAGTCGGACGCTCTCCCGCTCCCGGCCTCGGCGCGCGCCGCCGTCGAAGGCGCCTTCGTGGGCGACTTCGATCCCGACACCTACCGCAGCGATCGCAAAGACGTGAGCGTGCAGTCGTTTACCGTCGCCGCTCCCCCCAGTGCGGACAAGAGCGCCCTTGAGGCCGCATTCCGCGAAGGCGTCATCATCGGCGAGAGCCAGAACTTCACCCGCTCCCTCGTCAACGAGCCTGGCAACGTGCTCACCCCCACCGAGTTCGGCAAGCGCGCCGCCGCCATGGCCGCCGAAGTCGGCCTGCAGTGTGAGGTGCACTCCACCGCCAAAATCAAGGAGCTCAAGATGGGCGCCTTCTGGAGCGTCTCGCAGGGCTCCGAAGAACCGCCCGCCCTCATCGTCATGCGCTACGAGCCCGAAGGCGTGAAGGACGGACCCGTCCTCGGCCTCGTCGGCAAAGGCATCACCTTCGACACCGGCGGCATCTCCATCAAGCCCGCCGACAATATGGAGAAGATGAAGTACGACATGGCCGGCGGCGGCGCCATGGCCGGCGCCATGCGCGCCATTGCCCTACTGAAGCCCAGGGTGCGCGTCCTCTGCATCATCTGCGCCAGCGAGAACATGCCCGACGGCAAGGCCCAGAAGCCCGGCGACGTGCAGACCGCCATGTCCGGCAAGACCATCGAGATCATCAACACCGACGCCGAGGGTCGCCTCGTTCTCGCCGACGGCCTCTCGTATGCCCGCCAGCTTGGCGCCACGCACCTCATCAACGCGGCTACGCTCACCGGCGCCATCGGCGTCGCCCTTGGCACCGTCAACGCCGGCGCCTTTTCCAACAACGACGACACCTACGCCAAATTCAACGCCGCGCTCGAAACCTCCGGCGAAAAGTTCTGGCGCATGCCCCTGGGCGATGAGTACGCCGAGATGATCAAGTCCGATATCGGCGACATCAAGAACACCGGCGGCCGCTACGGCGGAGCCATCACCGCCGCCGAGTTCCTCAAGGTTTTCGCCGAAGACACCCCCTGGATCCACCTCGACATCGCCGGCATGGCCTGGATCGACGAGAACCGTCCCTACATCGCCAAAGGCCCCAGCGGCGTCGCCGTCCGCTCCATCCTCGAGTGGGTCCGCGGCTACGCCTCCTAACCCGGTTGGAGACAGGAGATACCACGAATTCCACCCAGCCATCTCCAAGTTCAAGCACGACCACGGGTGCCCCATGTCTCCCGTTTTTGGAGACATGGGACAGCACGAACCTCCCCCCACCCATCTCCAAGTTCAAGCACGACCGCGGGTGCCCCATGTCTCCCGCAGTTGGAGACATGGGATACCACGAACCTCCCCCCACCCATATCCACTTCAAGCACGACCGCGGGTGCCCCATGTCTCCCGATTTTGGAGACATGGGACAGCACGAACCCCACCCAGCCGTCTCCACGTTCAAGCACGACCGCGGGTGCCCCATGTCTCCCGTTGTTGGAGACATGGGATAGCACGAACCCCACCCAGCCATATCCACGTTCAAGCACGACCGCGGGTGCCCCGTCCTAGGCGGTTTTATGCGCCTAGGGCGGGATACTACGAACCCACCCCAGCCATATCCACGTTCAATCACGACCGCGGGTGCCCCGTCCTAGGCGGTTTTATGCGCCTAGGGCGGGATACCACGAACCCAACCCAACCGTCTCCGTTCCCGCACGACCGCGGGTGCCCCATGTCTCCCGATTTTGGAGACATGGGACAGCACGAACCCCACCCAGCCCTCGACCGTAGTCTTACTACACTTGAAGTATCGAATTACCACGAAATTTTAGCGAATATGTGACCCTAATCACCGAACTTCCTCCCCGGAGACCTGATCCTCGTGCTTCACCGGCCAAGATTCGTTACACTCCGCGGACTACCTTCGCAAGCTGGAGCGCACCTTGGAAAAGCGCGTTACCCGCAGACCTTATCCGTTTCTCCACCACTTCACTCCAAATTCTTGTCAAGCCTGTGCAAACCTGTGGAAAAATTAGCGAATCAGCTAACCCACACACATCGTGATACTTGGCCGCCAAAAATAAATCACCGAATCGCCCCCGAACCTTGGGGATTAATTCTGCGAACCTGCCATACTGATATCAGAGCATGTGAGAAGGCCCGCCCACCCGGCGGGCCTTTTGCTTTGCATCCTCCCGAAAGGAGATTGGCCATGACCGCCGCAACCCGCCCCATTCGCCTTGTAGTGGCCGTGTGCCTTGCCTTTCCAAGCCCCGCGAACCAGAGCACGCACCCCTCTTTCGGTGAGTTAAATCACATTCACTCCAGACTGTCGCGCAAACCTCAGAATCCGAGGAGCTTCCCCGTTTTTATTTCGTGCGCGGAGAAAAAGTCTCCCTCCCCAAAAACGGCCTTTTCCACAGCCTGCCGGCGCCATTCCGCGGTCGGGGGCAGATCGGGGGAGCGCGCAAGCCGCCCTGTTAGAATCAGCCTTTGCCGTCACCCCGTCGCGAGGCCTTCCGAACGTGTATCTCGAATCGCAAAAGCAGCTCGCCGAGACCCTCCGCGATGTACTTCAGAACAAGTACGGCGTCCAGCCTGAGAACGTCCCGGTGGAGATTCCCCCAGACCTGAAGTTTGGCGAGCTGGCCACCCCCATCGCCCTGCAGCTGGCGCGCACCCTGCGCAAGGCCCCCAAGGTGATCGCCCAGGAGATCGTGGCCGCGCTGGGAACGGTGGACGGCTTTGCCGGATTCGAGGTCGCAGGCGCCGGCTACATCAACGCCCGTCTGGAGCGCGCCGCATTCGTCGCCGAGACCGCGCAGGCCGCCCTGCCGAAGATCGCCCACACCCACTTCCGGGTGGCCAACCCGCCGCACGCCCTGGTGGAGCACACCAGCATCAACCCCAACAAGGCCGCCCACATCGGCCATCTGCGCAACGCCATTCTGGGCGACACCTTCGTGCGCCTCCTGCGCGCCGCCGGCCACAAGGTGGACGTGCAGAACTACATCGACAACACCGGCGTGCAGGTGGCCGATGTGGTGGTGGGATTCCTGCACCTCGAGAAGAGGTCAGTGGATGAGGTGCGCGCCCTGGTGGCCGCGTGCGAACAACGGGCCGCAACGGAGGGGCACACGGCGGCCATCGATTACCTCTGCTGGGACCTCTACGCGCGCACGTCGCAGTGGTACGCGGAGGGAACGGCGGAGGAGAACGGGGCCCGCAAGAAGCTACGCTACGACACGCTGCACGCGATCGAGCACGGCGGCAACGAGACGGCCGAGGTCGCAGAGCTGATCTCGACGGCGGTGCTGAAGCGGCACCTCGAGACCATGCTGCGGCTGGGCATCGAGTACGATTTTCTGCCCCGCGAGAGCGAGATCCTGCACCTGAAGTTCTGGGAGCTGGCCTTCGAGCAGCTGAAGCAGAAGGGCGTGCTCTACTTTGAGACCGAGGGCAAGAACAAGGGCTGCTGGGTGATGCGGCGCCCCGGCGCGGAGACCGCGGCGGACGAGGTGGACGAGGACGCCAAGGTGATCGTGCGCTCCAACGGAACGGTCACGTACGTGGGCAAGGACATCGCGTATCACCTGTGGAAGTTCGGATTGCTGGGGCGCGACTTCGGTTACCAGCCGTTCTTCCGGTACGCAGACCGGGAGTGCTGGATCTCGACGGAGCACGGGGTAGAGCCGCATCCGCACTTCGGGGGCGCGCAGGCCATCTACAACGTGATCGACTCGCGGCAGAGCGATCCGCAGGCCAACGTGATCCAGGCGCTGCGCGGGATGGGCTACACGGAGCAGGCCGACCGCTACATCCACTTCGGGTACGAGATGGTGGCGCTCACGCCGTCATACGCCGCGCAGCTCGGGTATCAGTTATCAGAAGAGGACCGCGCGCGTCCGTATATCGAGATCAGCGGCCGGAAGGGCTTCGGCGTGAAGGCCGATGACCTGATGGACCTGATGATTCAGGCCGCGAAGGCGGAGGTGGTGAAGCGCCACGCCGACTGGGACGAAGCGGCGGTGATGGCGGTGGCGTCGAAGATCGCCTACGGAGCGCTTCGCTATTACATGCTGCGCTTCACGCGCAACTCGGTGATCGCGTTCGACCAGGATATGGCGCTGTCGCCCGAGGGGGAGACCGGCCCCTACCTGATGTATGCGGCGGCGCGCATCCGCAGCATCTTCCGCAAGGCGGGCACGGCGCCGGAGGCGGCTTTAGCGGAGCTGGCGGGGATGGCGGAGCTAGGCCGATTCCTCACTGGAGCCGACGATGAGGACATCTGGGCGCTGTGGCTGCGCGCGGGGCGGCGTTCGATGGTCCTGGAGCAGGCCATCGCGACATCAGAACCGGCGTACATCGCCAAGCACGCGTTCCAGCTGGCGCAGGAGTTCAGCAACTTCTATCACAACCATCACATTCTCACCGAGGAGGATGCGGGGCGGAAGAAGTTCCTGCTGGCGACGGCCGCAGTTACGCTGCACGAGCTGGTGACGGTGCTCGCGTGGCTGGGCATTGAGAGCCCGGAGGCGATGTAAGAGAAGCTAGTGGACTTCGACGCCCGACGCCTCGAGGAGCGCGGCGCAGCAGTCTTCAATGGACATGCGCTGGGCGCTGCGGTCGAGCAGGTAGAGCTGATAGCGCATCTGGTTGGCGGCTTCCTGTTTTTCCTGGGCGCTGGGAATGCGCGCCATGCGGCCCAGGAAGAGGTTTCCGGGGTCCTGCACGTTGCGTCCGGCTGACTCGGTAGCGGGTGTCTGACTGGGCGAGTGTGGTGTCGTCCTGAAGGTCATGGAGGGCCCTCCGCCGGGATATTTGATTGTCGGAACGTGCGATGACTTTCGTCACCGTGGACCTTTGATACCACAGTCGAGCAAGCAATTCCATCAAAATGGCGTGAGGAAATTGCGACAAGTTCCAAGGGCCAAGTACCAAGGGCCAAGGATTTACGTGAATTGAGGGGTCGTGCTATCCCAGGTCCCAAACGCGGGACCTGGGGCACCCGGCCTTCGACCCAATCACCGGCCCTCGTCGCTTTGAGGGCAACGTGTCGCCAGTTTCTCCATCAGCGACCACTCACTCACGAGGCAGACAGTCTGACCATCTGCGATGGCTCGCACTTGAAGAGGGGCGAATGAGTGACCTGGACGCCTATTCGGCGGACGTGGATCCAAATGCGGCAGCCCACGGAGCTGTGCCTCGAATCTGCTCGACGAACAGTGGCACTTCTCTTTCTATAACGTCTGGCCGGTCGAACATAATGTAGTGTCCGCTAGCCTTGGCAATGATGCGACGGCTTCGCGCAGACAGCTTTTTCAGCTCTTCCTGGGATTGATCGGACACAACGCTCCTTTGGCCCGGATCGTGCGAAAGGATCAGAACTGGCAGATCGCCGTACGGGCCTGTATTTAATGTCTGCTGGTCGGATCGATCTCGTCCCTCCAACTCGGCCAGGCACGTACCGTATTCCGTGTGGCACACGTCTTCTCTTTGCAAGATACCCGTACTTGCGTCGAAACCGGGCTTGGGGTGAGAGCAGGCTCCTGTGAGGCGCGGAACGCCGAGAATGAATACCGGCCTCATGGCAATGGTCATGATGAGCGGCACGTTGGTTCCAGTGTTCCTGGAGAGCGACGGCAGGACGCTATCGACAAAGACGATGCCGGCGACCTCCGTTGGATAGTGCGAAGCGTAATCTCGGATATAAAGCCCCGCAACGGAGTGGCCCATCAAAATGACTGGGCCGGTGACCTTGGCTTGATGCAAAAGTTCGTGGAGTTCCCCAGCGATGATGTCAGCATCGCGCGTCCCCGGGCGCGGTTCACTCCAGCCGAGTCCGGCCCGGTCGTAGGAACAGACGCGGGTCGTCTGGGAAAGAACCGGCTGAACCCCTCCCCATACGAGCCCGTCTCCTCCCGATCCAGCCTCCAGAACGATGGCGGGTGAGCCAGCGCCTGTGCAGTTGATGCGCATCTTGCGACCGTCGACAGAGTAGAAAGACCCGGGGGGAGGATTGGCCGACCTGAATCGATAGAGCTTGATTGCATTTAAGGAGCTACTGCTTCCCAGCAGGCTTGCCAGGAGAACGAGGAAGGATAGAACGGCGCGTTCGGCATGTTTCCGCCAAGGGCGGTAATCCTTCGTGGAGATCGCCCGCATGCGTCGAATACAGAACCATATCAACAAGAGCGCAACCACGAGAATGACTGCGGGCATAACCACATAGTCGAAATCCATCCGATTCCCTTGATCCCTTTGTTCCCGGGATGTCGCACGGGAACAAACCTCATAAAATGCTGTTCGCCAGCAATGGTAAAGATGGATCTCCCTATGTAGCAAGCTACTTTAGCATTCGGGAATTACTCGCTCGATACAGCCTCGGCACATCGCAGGCTCAATGTCGTGCGGGAACTCAGACGGGTGGGGTTGGGATCGTGGTGTCCGATGTCGAGAGACGAGGGCCAAGTACCAAGGGCCGAGGCGTCGCGCTTGAACGTGGATACGGCTGGGTGGGGTTCGTGGTATCCCATGTCGAGAGACGAGGGCCAAGTACCAAGGGCCGAGGCGTCGTGCTTGAACGTGGAGACGGCTGGGGGAGGGTCGTGGTATCCCATGTCTCCAACTGCGGGAGACATGGGGCACCCGCGGTCGTGCTTGAACGTGGAGACGGCTGGGGGAGGGTCGTGGTATCCCATGTCTCCAACTGCGGGAGACATGGGGCACCCGCGGTCGTGCTTGAACGTAGAGATGGCTGGGGGGAGGTTCGTGCTGTCCCGCCCTAGGCGCATACGACGCGCCTAGAACGGGGCACCCGCGGTGGTGCTTGAACGTGGAGACGGCTGGGGGAGGGTCGTGGTATCCCATGTCTCCAACTGCGGGAGACATGGGGCACCCGCGGTCGTGCTGGAACTGAGAGGCTGGGGGGGGTCGTGCTGTCCCGCCCTAGGCGCATACGGCGCGCCTAGAACGGGGCACCCGCGGTCGTGCTGGAACGTGGATATGGCTGGGGGAGGTTCGTGCTGTCCCGCCCTAGGCGCATAAGGCGCGCCTAGAACGGGGCACCCGCGGTCGTGCGGGAGCGGAGATTGCTGGGGTGGGGTTCGTGATGTGCTGTCCCAGGGGGCATAAGGAATGTCAGGTGGGGGACTGAGTCAACTCTTGACGGGGGTTTGTGCATCTGAACTTAGGTGGCCGTGTCTCCGGGCCTGGCGCTCCGACTCTCAGTCCTGTCTTCCCCTGGAGCGGCATTATGAGCATGACCTCGGGTCCCGAGCGCACCGATTCGGCCTCTCTTCTTACGGTCGGCATGAAGGTCCAGATCCTGGGCGAGAGGGGCGCATACCTGGTGACCTTCATCGATCCCCGGCGGTACACGGTCGATTTGATTCCGATTGGCGGCGGGGCGACGATTCGTGGGATCCACTTTTCGACTCTCGCGCTTCCTTCCGAGCCCCTCACTCCCATTAGGGTTCGCTTTCCCCTGAACGAATTCCAGGGCCCCGGCCGGGAGTAGAGCCGGCGGGCTACTACTTCTCGCGCTGGCTGCGAATGGTTGCGCGCAGCTGCTCGCTGGCGGCGCGCGCCCGCTGGGCTTCTTCGCGGAGCTGACGGGACTGCTGCTGGAGAGCCTGCGAGGCGGCGATATTGGCGCGGGTGAGGGCGAGAAGCTGGGCCAGATCGTCGAGCCAGCGTTCGGGCGGGGTGAACGGGGGTACCTCAAGGTCCCAGCCACGCTGCAGGTAGGTGCCGTTGCCGGCGCGGAAGAGGACGATGGGAGCGGACGAGTAGTTGCGGGTGAGGGCGAGGACGCCTTCGGCGGCGCGGTCGAGCTCCTCACTGATGCAGACCAGGTCGGTGTCACGGCCCTGGAGGAACCAGGCGGCCAGGGAGGGCAGGGTTTCGCACTCGTCGACCTCGTAGCCGGCCACGCGCAAGACCTGGGCGCGGTGGGCGGAGGGGTCTCCGACGTGAAGAACGTGCGCGGCAGCCATTCTTTCGACTCCTCAAACGAGAATTGCCGGGGCCCTGAAGTCGACTCAGATTTTGTAAGACAGACCGGCTGTAAATATCAAGAGGATCAGAGGGGCGGGGGGTACGGCAACCCGGAAGATTCCCAGGGTCGCATGGAGGGGAAGCGCTGGAGGTCTGCGGTTCGCGACCGGGTGGCGGGGATCCCATCGAGGGAGGCTGCGGTGGTGAAGATTGAAGCGCCGCCCGCACGGCGCATCGCCCTGGAGATACCTAGGGAAAACGCTAGTGTCGCTTGGGCGACGATCTCTTTAAGATGAGGAACGCGCGGCCAGGCCGCGTGGTGGGCCCATATACCTATGACTTCTCCCCTTGCTGACCCCTGCACCTGTGGACATGCGGAAGCCGCGCATGGCCTGCGCTGCCACTGGCCGGGGTGCGCTTGTTCGCGGTTCGAACTTGCTTCTTCCGAGAAGAAGGATCCTGAGGCGCTTTCCGAAGGGGAGGCGAAAGGCGAGGGACAAGGGGCAAGTACCAAGGGCTGAGGGCCAAGGGCCAAGAGGCTGGGTGGGGTTCGTGGTATCCCATGTCTCCAAAATCGGGAGACATGGGGCACCCCTGCACCCCTGGTCGTGCTGGAACTGAGATGGCTGGGATGGGTTCGTGGTATCCCATGTCTCCAACGTCGGGAGACATGGGGCACCCGCGGTCGTGCTGGAACTGAGATGGCTGGGTGGGGTTCGTGCTGTCCCGCCCTAGGCGCATACGGCGCGCCTAGAACGGGGCACCCGCGGTCGTGCTGGAACTGAGATGGCTGGGTGGGGTTCGTGCTGTCCCGCCCTAGGCGCATACGGCGCGCCTAGAACGGGGCACCCGCGGTCGTGCTGGAACGTGGAGACGGCTGGGTGGGGTTCGTGGTATCCCATGTCTCCAACAACGGGAGACATGGGGCACCCTCGGTCGTGCTTGAACGCAGACGGCTGGGGGGAGGTTCGTGCTATCCCATGTCTCCAACTGCGGGAGACATGGGGCACCCTCGGTCGTGCGGGAACGGAGACATGCGGCACCCGGCCTAGGGCCAAGTACTGAGGGCCAAGTACCAAGTCTAAGGGTTGGGGGCCAAGGGCGATGCGCTCGCTTAGGAGGCCCGGGATTTTGACGGCGGCGGGGTGCTCGCGGGAGGGTCGACGGGGATGTCGAGGCGCTCGAGCATGTGGAAGGGAAACGCCCGCACTCTGTCCCGATAGGACGGCAGGGGGACGACCTGGGCGTACTGCTGTTCCTGATCGACGCGTACAACTAAGAAGTAGTGGGGCTCTCCGCGGACGCGCACCCGTTCCAACACACCGGGTATATACATGAACGGATTGTGACGGAAGGGGGGGGCGCAGGTAACTGGGAAAAATCCTAGATTTGCATCCGACCCAAAAAAAAAGCGCGGCGAGAGTGGAGGTCTCGCCGCAGTGGTGATTCATGCGCCTCGCATTCGGAGGTAGAGGAGGGAGGCGCATACGATGCAGCTGACTGGATCAGCCGGCATTTTCTTCGTGTCCGCAAGAATAGCAAAGAACAGGGGCGAAGGCGAGAGGCTAGTTGCGAGTTTCGAGTTGCGAGCTGAGTGCTGTAGTAGAAATTTACTTCGGATGAGGCGTTCCGGTACCTGGTACCAGGCTCTCGGCCCTTGGCCCTTGGTACTTGGCCCTGGTTCTTATGTCGTGTGGGCAACATTGTGGTGACTTGGGGCATCTGATGGGGCGAAAAATGTGGAGAGGAATGGTTTGGACGATGCAAGAGACGCGGTACACTCAAGTTTCCGTGTTCAAAGTCCATCTCAAATCTCTGCTCGACGCGGTGAGGAGCAATCTCGACCAGGCGCGCCTGGAGGGGGAGACCCTGACCACGTCGCGGCTGCGGGCGGAGCGGCGCAACTTGGATGCACCGGGGAACGGCCCCATGCGCGCGCGATGAACGAAACCGAAGCAAGGCCCCGGCGCATTCTTGTGGTGGACGATGAGCGGCTCATCGCGGACACCTTTGTGGCCATTCTGCAGATTGCGCACCACACGGCGCGGGCGGCCTACAGCGCGGAGCAGGCGCTGGTGGTGGCGGAGGAGTTTGCGCCGGAGGTGCTGCTCTCGGACATCGTGATGGAGGCGATGAACGGGGTGGAGCTGGCGCGGCATTTCGTGACGCGCTTCCCGAGCTGCGCGGTGGTGCTGATGACGGCGCATTACGCGTATCTGCAGGGCGTGTCGGGGATGCCGGAGCTGGCGCACGTGCGGCTGGTGGAGAAGCCGCTGGCGCCGCAGCAGATTCTGGATCTGGTAGCCGCACTTCCGGGCTGAGGGTTCCGGATCACGGTTCGCGTCCTGCGGGCCGGGGAAAGAGACGCGCGACAACGTCGGGTTGCGCGGCAGGCATCGTACCAGTGCGGTCGACTGGGGCTGACGCTGATTCAACCACAACAACAATCGATGCAGGGAGAGGGCGTGCGCCGGGGAAGGCGCGGGCGGCGATGGCTTGCGATTGCCCTGCTGGCGCTGGCGGGCCTGGGAATTGCCGTGGCGGTGGTGCTGGCGCGCGCGGGGCCGATCGTGAAGGGGCGGGTGGTGGAGACGCTGGGGGCGCGGTTCGGCAGCGAGGTGCAGCTGGACAGCCTTGCGGTGCGTTTGGATGGCGGGATCGCGGTAACGGGGGGCGGGCTGCGGATCTATCCCGAGGATGAGCTGCGGGCAGCGGGGGACAACGAGCCGGTGATTGCGATCCGGGAGTTTGCGTTTGAGGCATCGCTGGCGGGGTTGTTTTTCAAGCCGACGCATGTGCGGCAGGTGCGGGTGCGGGGGCTGACGATCCACGTGCCGCCCGCGGATGTGCGGCGGCGGGCGGCGAGGAAGAGGCACTTGGGGAAGGTGAAGATGCGGGTGGACGAGATTGTGTGCGACGACTCGCAGCTGGTGATCGGGACGGACAAGCCGGACAAGGATCCGCGAGTGTTCTGGCTGAAGCATGTGGTGTTGCGGGATCTGGGGCCGGACGCGGCGTGGCCGTATGACGCGGTGCTGACGAACCCGGTGCCGCGCGGGGAGATTCATGCGACGGGCACGTTTGGGCCGTGGGAGATGGAGGATCCGGGGAAGTCGAAGGTGGAGGGGCAGTATCTGTTTGAGAAGGCGGATCTGAACACGATCAAGGGGTTGGGGGGGATGTTGCGATCGACGGGGAGCTTTGACGGGCGGCTGGAGCGGATTGGGGTGCGGGGGAAGACGTGGGTTCCGGATTTCTCCCTGGACACGGCGAATCACGCGATGCCGCTGACGACGGAGTTTCAGGCGATTGTGGATGGGACGAGCGGGGACACGGTTCTGCAGGAGATTGATGCGCAGCTGGGGAGCTCGCGGTTCACGTGCCGGGGTGCGGTGGTGGATGTGAAGGGGAAGGGGCACCAGATCGATGTCACCACGGATGTGCCGGAGGGGCAGATTGGGGATTTTCTGAAGCTGGCGGTGAAGCAGAGCCCGTCGCCGATGACGGGGGTGCTGGAGCTGCAGGCGCGGCTGCAGATTGCGCCGGGGAAGGAGAGCGTGAGCCAGAGGATGACGATGACGGGGTCGTTTGGGCTGCGTGAGATTCACTTCACGAATGCGGAGATTGAGGACAAGGTGGACCTGATGAGCCTGCGCGCGCAGGGGCGGACGGATGAGCTGAGGCCGGGGGCTCCGGATGTGCATTCGCGGATGACGGGGGCGTTCACGATGGGGAAGGGGAGGCTGACGTTTTCGCGGCTGGATTATGCGCTGCCGGGCGGGGATGTGCACCTGGCGGGAAGCTACACGCTGGACGGGCGGAGGTACGCGTTCGAGGGCAAGGTGCGGACGAAGGCGGAGATCTCGCAGATGGTGGCGTCGAAGTGGAAGGGATTTTTGCTGAAGGCGGTGGACCCGTTTTTCAAGAAGCATGGGTGGGGAGCGGAGATTCCAGTGAAGGTGACGTCGGGCAAGGATGGGAGGCCGAAGTTTGGGTTTCGGTTTTGAGGGCGGTGCGCGGGTGAGGACGAGGCGGTGGGTGTGGCTGGTGTGCGCAGGCGCGTGGGTGCTGGGGATGTGCGCGGCGGCGCAGCCGGGGCGGGTTGCGGAGACGCGGACGCTTGAGGGCGGCGCGGCGGCGGGTGCGCCGGGGGACGCTGGACGGATTACGGGGAAGGAGCGGCTGCGGTGGTTTTTGCGGTCGACGGCGGGGCCGGGAAGCCTGACGGGGGGCCTGTTTGCGGCGGGGCTGGGGACGGCGATCGACAGCCCGGGGGAGTACGGTCCGCAGTGGGAGGGGTTTGGGAAGCGCTACGGGATGCGGCTGACGGGCGTGGCGACGGGCAACGCGATGGAGGCGGGGCTGGGAGTGCTGCTGCGGGAGGATCCGCGGTATTTTGCGGCGACGGGAAAGCCGTTTGGGGCGCAGGTGCGCAACGTGGTGGATTTGACGTTTCGCGCGTATCACACGGATGGGGAGCGGCACCTGGCGGTGGCGCGGTATGCGGCGACGGCGGGGAACAATCTTTTGTCGAACACGTGGCGGGCGGGGAGCGAGGCGGACTGGCAGCACGCGGTGTTGCGCACAGCGGAGGGGTTTGGAGCGCGGGCGCTGGCAAATACGTTTGCGGAGTTTGCGCCGGAGCTGTGGCGGAAGCTGCGGCACCGGGGGGAGCCGTGAGGCGTTGAGGATCAGGCGCGTTCGAAGAACTTTTCGATCTCCTCGAGGGTCTTGCCTTTGGTTTCGGGAAGGAAGAAGACGACGGTGATGAGGTAGACGACGGTGAAGCTGGCGAAGAGGAAGAACATGGAGGAGTAGCCGTGCTTGCCGACCATGGGGAGGAAGATGGCGGCGAGGGTGGTGGAGACGAACTGATTGAGGACCAGGGCGATGCTCATGCCGTTGGAGCGGATGCGGGTGGGCATGAGTTCGGAGAGGGCGAGCCAGACGCAGACGCCGGGCCCCATCGCGTAGAAGGCCACGAAGGCGTAGAGGAACAGGGCCACGAGCCATCCGTTGGCGGAACTGGGGACGGGCGTGAGGTAGGCGTGGTCGATGGTGAGGGGGGCGGTGCGGCCGGTGTCGAGATCGGCGAAGGGGTTGTGGAAGAAGGCTTCGACTTTGCTGGTGGGGACGGCTTCAGAGCGATGGATCTCGACGGGGGGATCGTTGAGGCGTGCGGGAGTGGTGGTGCCGGAGAAGGGGCCGTAGGAGTAGATGACGGTAAGGGAGGCGTTCTGGGTGGGAGCGCCGGCGGCGGCGAGGCGGGCGGCTCCATCCTGATCGAAGCGGAAGGAGAGCTGCTGGTCCTGGTTGACGAGGGGCTGGATGGCGGCGCGGACGTCGAAGCGGCGGGACTCGGTGCGGTGGAAGAGGATGCCGGCGGCGATCATGGAGATGATGATGCCGGTGGTGCCGACGGTGAAGAGGAACTTGCGCCCTTTGCGATCGACGAGCTGCATGCCGATGAGGGTCATGAGGAAGTTGAATCCGGTGAAGACGACGTAGCCCCAGTGGGCGAGGACGTCGGAGAGGCCCCCTTCGAGGAGGATGTTGGTGTTGAATCCGATGACGGAGTTGATGCCGGTGGCGGTGTTGCAGGCGAGGATGACGCAGGCGAGGAGGAAGGGCAGAATGTAGCGGCGCTGGAGCAGGGAGCCGGTAGCGTGGCCGGGCTTGTGGGCGGTGTCGGCGGCGATTTGGGCCATCTCGTTGAGCTCGAGGGCGGCTTGCTGGGGGGTGCGGGAGCGGAGCAGGGCGGCCTCGGCCTGGGAGCGCTTGCCCCGGCGGAAGAGCCAGCGGGGGGACTCGGAGACGAAGAAGCTGCCGAGGACGAAGATGAGTCCGGGGGGCATGGACATCCAGAAGATCTGGCGCCAGGCGGAGTTTTTGGCGGCGAAGAGGGCGTCGGCGTTGCCGGATTTGGCGATGGCGTCGACGTGGTAGCTGTAGTAGACGCCGATGAGGGAGGCGGCGAAGATGCCGAAGGTGAGGAGCCATTGGAAGACGGCGGTGCCGCGGCCGCGTTCTTTGGCAGAGAGGCATTCGGCGAGGTAGAGGGGGACGACGACGCCGACGAGGCCGCCGCTAATGCCCTGGAGGAGGCGTCCGAGGAGAAGGGCCGTGTAGCCCTGGGAGAGGGCGATGACGGGCACGCTGAGGGTGAAGGCGATGCCGCTGAGGAGCATGAGGGGCTTGCGGCCGAGCCAATCCGCGATGAGGCCGGCGAAGAGGGTGGAGAAGACGCTGCCGAGGAGGACGGCGGCGACGACGATGGAGAGTTCCGCGGGAGTGAGGCGCGAGGTGGCCTGGAGGTAGGGGAGCGCGCCGCCGATGATGCCCACGTCGATGCCGTAGAGGAGCCCGCCGAGTCCCGCAACAAAGAGGAGGAAGCGATTGTAGCGAGCGAGGGACGGCGCGGGGGTGGATTCGGGGGCTGAGGGCATGCGGGCTCCGGAGTGGTCGGTGGACAGTGAACAGTGGTCAGTGATCAGTGAAAGCGAGCGAGTGAAGAAGTGAATCAGTGAAAAGGTGAATCAGAACGATTGGAACATTGTAGTCGGCTCAATCCAGATCAGAGAGTGGCGCCGTTTCACCATTTGAATGGCTTCTTCAACCGTTTTGGCGAATGGTTCGTTCGTCGCTGAAGTCGGATCAGGAGGGGCAGGTAACGCGATTCGACTCGATCTGGACCTCTTCCGGAAGCCCAGGCAGGAGGAGGAATCACAGGCCATCGTCCTCGGGATGTGTCACTAGGGGTTGTGAGACTTCGGTCCCGGGAAGGTATGCTGCCACACGATCGATGATGACGATGGCAGTGTCTCGCTGCACGAACCCCTCTTAGATACTCGTTCCGATCGAGATTTGCTCGAATCAGTGGAGCCCGGCGGTGCTCGGCTGCAGGGGAGAGGTGGTTTGGACTTGAGTGGATTCTTCGCGCCAGAAGTGGGCGGCGCCGACGAGGGGTGCGCGGTCGAGGAGGGTGGAGGGAACGACGCGGAAGCCAAGGCCGCGGATCTCGGCCTGAGCGGCGGGAAGGAAGAGGGAAGCGGAACGGGAGATACCTCCGCCGATGACGACGATGCCGGGATGGAACGGAGCGATGACGTCGCGCAGGACCTGGCCGAGGTGGGTGCCGAAGAGAGAGAAGACCTGGCGGGCGTGATCGTCAACGGGGGCAGAGGCAGCGATGGCGGCGACTTCACGGGGGGCTGCATTGGGACCAGCGAGGGCTGCGTAGTCGGTCTGGAGGCGGCGGGTGGAGAGAAGGTCTTCGACGGTTGCGCCGGCGTAGGGGTAATTCCAGATCTCGCCACCGGGGGGCACGCCGGGGCCGGAGGTGAGGTGGCGTCCGTGGGCCGCGAAGGCCGAGCCGATGCCGGTTCCGAGGGTGATGCCGACGGCTCGTTCGGCACCGAGGGCGGCTCCTGCTCCGATTTCGCCGAGCAGGTAGGCGGCGGCGTCATTGAGGAAGCGAACCTGTTGGGGCTGCCAGCCGAAGCGAGCGGCGAGGGCGCTGCGGAGATCCTGCTGATAGAGATATTGCAGCTTGTGCTGCATGAGGCTGACGCCGGCATCGTGATCGAAGGGACCCGGAACGGCGAGTGCGGCGCCCGTGATGGACGGTTCGCCATTTCCGGCCCTGAGGCCGAGGCGGTGGAGCAGGTCAATGAATTCCGAGAAGGAATGGATGTTGTGGAGGGATTCCCTTGCCGTGGAGAGGAGTTGAAGATCGGATAGACGGCACAGACCGGAGCTGACGTGACTGCCGCCGACATCGAAGGTGAGGACGTGCTTTGGATTCGACTGAGTCACGGACGCCTGCAATTCGAGTGCCTCCGACGGCGATGGTTGATGCAACCGACTGCATTCTTCCGCGGCGTTCTCCGGGGAGGAACGCGAAGGGCGAGGATCAATGCCTGGAAGATCGAAGATAACGGTATCACAGGGTAGTTGAAGGGGGACAGCGGGAACGGAGATTGCTGGGTCGGGTTCGTGCTGTCCCATGTCTCCAACATCGGGGGGTCGTGCGGGAACGGAGACGGTTGGGTTGGGTTCGTGGTATCCCGCCCTAGGCGCATAAAACCGCCTAGGACGGGGCACCCGCGGTCGCGCTTGAACGTGGATATGGCTGGGTTGGGTTCGTGCTATCCCATGTCTCCAACTGCGGGAGACATGGGGCACCCTCGGTCGTGCGAGAGCGCAGAGGGCTGGGTGGGTTCGTAGTATCCCGCCCTAGGCGCATAAAACCGCCTAGGACGGGGCACCCGCGGTCGTGCTTGAACGTGGAGACGGCTGGGTTGGGTTCGTGCTATCCCATGTCTCCAACTGCGGGAGACATGGGGCACCCGCGGTCGTGCTTGAACGTGGATATGGCTGGGTTGGGTTCGTGCTATCCCATGTCTCCAACTGCGGGAGACATGGGGCACCCGCGGTCGTGCTTGAACGTGGAGACGGCTGGGTTGGGTTCGTGGTATCCCATGTCTCCAACAGCGGGAGACATGGGGCACGCGCGGTCGTGCGAGAGGTCAGAGGGCGGTGTCAGCGCAGGACGTTGATGGCGGCGGCGCCGAAGGCGAGTTGCGAGATGACCTGGCTCCAATCGAGGATGCCACGCAGGGCCGAGGGCTTAAGGGTCTTCTCGGGAACGATGATGCTGTCGCCGGGATAGAGGCGGAGGTGCGCGAATTCGTTGCCCCAGACTCCCTTGACGACGGGGCGGGCGACGACGTCGCCGTTGGCGCGTATGACGAACTCGCGTCCGCGGTCGGCATTGACGTTGGGTCCTCCGGCGAGGTCGAGGAAGGAGCTGACCTCAGCGCCACGGCGATAGATAAAGGAGTTCTGGTTGTAGACGGCGCCGAGGACATTGACGGTGGAGGGAATGGCGGGAACCATGAAGGTGTCGCCGTTCTCGAGCTTCAGGTCGGGGATGAGGGTGAGGCCGGACGAATCGGGGCGGAAGGGGAAGACGATGCGCCCGTTGGCCCTGACCTGTTGCAGCTGGGCGAGGATCTCGCGTTCGCTGGACTGGGCGGCGGTGACGCCGGCGACGCTGCTGGATCCGGAGACAGGATTGGCGGCGAGGGCGAGGCTGCCGCGTTCCATTTCGAGGGCCATCTGGCGAATGGACTCATCGATGCGGCGCTGCTGGAGGATGCGGGTGGACTCGCGGGTGAAGACCGATCCGTAGAGATAGGCGTCGGGGCTCAGGCCGCCGGCGCGCTCGACCAACTGGCGCAGGGATTCGCCGGGCAGGGCGGTGTAGGTCCCGGAGTGGAGGAACTCGCCTTCGAGGCGGACGAGGACGGTCTGCTCGGAGATGGGGACGCGAATGTCGTTCTGGGAGAAGATGGTGACGATATCGCCGGGCTGCAGAATCTTGTCCTGAGCGCCCTCGTGTTCGATGACGAGCTTGCCCAGGTCAAAGGGAACGAGCTGGGTCTTGAGGGTGTTGGGCTCGATGCGCTCGATGACGGCGTAGCTCCAGTCGATCTCGGGGACGTTGAGCTTGACGATGTTCCTCTGGGTGCGGGGAGGATTGAGAGACTGAGCGGTCTCATCGAGGGGCTCGGCAAGGGCGGTCTGATTTGCGCGATTGGTGGGGCTGGATTGGCCGACGACGGCAACGTCGGTCTGAGGGTTGGAGGGGTCCTGGGTTGCCGACCGCGTGGGCGTGACGGGCGCCAGGAGGAGGTTGGAGTCGAACTCCTGGTACGGGTCCTCGCTGGAGGTGAACTGGGTCTGCGGATTCGAGGAGGTCTGTTGCTGGTCGGGAGCGGCGGTGGCGGGAGCGGGCTGTGGGCGCGGGGCGCGAAGGTCGAGAGGGGTCTCGGGCTGGCGCAGAACGGTGTAAGCCGTGATGGGCTGAAACTCCGGGGCGGGCAGGCCGAGCTGGGTGCGCTTCCACCAGTAGTCGCGGGTGAGGAGGGCCTCGCGATCGGGGATGAGTTCGCTGAGGTGCATGCCTTCATGCCAGGCATAGCGACCCGGATTGGCGGTGTTACCACGGAGCGTGACGGTTTTCTGGAACTGAGAGGCGATGGGAATGATCTGGAGGAGATCGCCATCTTGCAAGGCGGTGGCCAGACCGGCGGTGTCGAGGCGGGCTTCCATGGCCTGCCGGCCGCTGTGTTCCAGGTTGCGTTCGAGGGAGACGCGGCTGTCCGATGCGAGGGAGGTAGCGCCCCCGGCAAAGCGCAGAGTGGCGGAGAGTGTCTCTCCGGGGGCGAGCTCGTAGATGGCGGGGCGGCGCACGCTGCCGTAGAGGCCGACCTGGCCCCCGACGGCACCGACGTAGATGACGTCGCCGGAGAGGAGCTTGGCGTCTTGAGATTTATCGCCGTCGACGAGGAGGCGATAGAGGTCGAGGGTGGTGATGGTCTGGCCGGCGCGGCGCAGCTCGATGTGGCGCATGGATCCCTGCACGGAGGGGCCGCCGCTGGTGAAGAGGGCGTCGAGGAGGGTGGCGAGGGAGCTGACGGTGTAAACGCCGGGGCGGCGGGCCTCGCCGGTGACATAGATCTGAATGGAGCGAATCTGGCCCATCTCGGCGATGACCTGGAAGTTGCGGTAGACGCGGCTAATGGCGTCGCGCACGTGGTTCTGGAGCTCGTCGAAGCGCAGCCCGGCGACGTGAATGGCGCCTATCTGGGGAAGGTAGATGTCGCCATTGCGGTCAACGCGAACGTTGGCGTTGAAGTTGACCTGGCCCCAAACGCGGACGCGCAGCTCATCGTCGGGCCCGAGGACGTAGTCGGAGGGGACAGGGGTGTTTTCAAGAGGCGAAAAGGTGGAGGGGACGTTCTGAAAGAGCTTGGCGCCGTAGATGGGAAGGACCTGGCCGGTGGTGCTGGCGATGAACTTCTGGAACTCGGTGAGGGGTTCCGGGGGGAGCGGGACGTTGGGGCGGGGCACGGTGCGGGGGAGGCCGGTGGCTTCGTCGGTGTAGGTGTTGACCATGCCCGGCTGGGAGGAGTTCTGGGCGCCGATGCCGCTGTAGCTGCCGAGGTTCAGGGGGGAAAGGCCCACACCGCCTGACGCTCCGCGACACAGGACCGAGTTGGCCTGGCTTGGATCGGAGCAGTCGCCGGACAACTGCTGTTGTCCGGTGAGATCGGGGTACGACGAGGAGGAAGCGGGATATTGCTGGGCGAGGGCGGGCAGAGCAAACAGCGAGGTTGCGATCGCAACCAGAAGATTCGTGCGCATTCGAGAGGGACCTTGGTACAGAGTATTACGTTTGCGGCGCTTTGCCGGAAGGATCCGGTCAGGCGGCATCGTCGAGGTCACCCACCAAGTCACTGGTGAGCTCGGGCAAGAAGGATGGCAGGGGGGTTCGTGGTTCCTCGCGGAGCACGCCGATCTCGTGGGGGGCATAACGTTCGAGCAGGGCGAGGAGTTCGCGGCGCGCATCTGTGGAGCAGCGGATGCAGCGGAAGAAGGTCTGCCCGAGGAGGCGAACGTCGCTGAGGAAGGTGGCATTCTCCATATAGTTTATGTCGAGGGCCGCCTTGATAGGTTTCAGAACGGAGGCGTAGAACTGTTCGACCTCAGTGCGGGGGATTTCGAGCAGCATGCGCTCTTCGTGGCGGAAGGCGAGGGTGGCTTGCCCGGTGAGGCCGGGACGGCAGGGGAGGCAGAGGCCGTCGTGATGGGCGAGCTTGGGGCGGGGGCCGACGAGGCTCATATCGCCTTTGAGGACGTTCCAGAACTGGGGCAGCTCATCCATTTTGTAGCGACGCAAGAAGGCGCCTGCGGGGGTGATGCGGGAGTCGCCGAGGACGGTGTGGCCGGCGGGGACGCGCGACTCGATCCGCATGGAGCGGAATTTATAGAGGGCGAACTCTTTGCCGTTGCGGCCGGCACGGAGTTGACGAAAGAGGACGGGTCCCGGGGAGCTGCGGCGCACGAGGACCCAGCACAGGGCCATGAGCGGGGAGAGCAGGAGGAGAGCGAGGGCGGCGACGGTGATATCAAGGAGGCGGCGGGTGCGCGAGTTGACCCACGCGCTGGCGGCGGCCACTCCGGGGCGAGAGTGAGCGAACTCTTCTGCGGACCCCTGAGAAAAAATGCGAATAAAAGGATAGCTGACGAGCAGGAAGACGTGGACGGAAGCCACTTCCCCCAGCCAATGAGAACTCACAGATTTCTCCTCCCGCGAGACGGATAAGTTGGCCGCACGGAACAGCACGTTGTCCTGGTGGGCGGACCCAAGCGATTCTACTGGGTTCACGATACTCCCACCTTTGCCAAGCCCGAAGTGTCAGCGAACACGGGACGTGGTGGTACGCAAAAAGAGATTTTATCGTACAGGGCTAATTTTCGATCTTGGGAGGGTAAGACGGTGAAAATGTGGGAAGGTTTGCTTTACGGAATGAGAGGGAGGAGCTCAGATGCGGGTCGAAGTCCCGGATGATGAGAAAGATGCGCTAATTTTTGACCCGGTCGCCAGGGCTTGTGGTGGGGCGGCTTTGGAGCGGCTGGGAGGGGCGAAGGGTGGCGGCCGTCGTGGAGCTTTGCGCGCGTGGTAAGCTTCTAAGCTGAATCCGGAATACACCTCTAAGTTGTTGCGTGTCTGGCGCGGTTCAGACTGCGGCGATGTGCGGGCGCGACGCCTGGGCTGCAGTGAGGGATCAGGCGGTTGAGGCTCGCTCCGGGTAGACAGACATTTCACTTTCGATGCCGAACTCGAAGCGCAGCTCCAAGGATGCGGGACGCAACACGACCATGGCGGATGTCGCCAAGCTGGCCGGTGTGGGGAAGATGACTGTCTCCCGCCTGCTGAGCGGCAGCGCGAAGGTGTCGCAGGAGACCGCGGACCGGGTGCAACGGGCCATCCGGATGCTGAACTACCAGCCCAATGAACTGGCGCGGAGCCTGCGCTCGGTGCATTCGAAGACGATTGCGCTGATCCTTCCGTATCTCTACGATCCATTTTTTGCGACGTGCGCGCATGCGGTTTCGACGGTCGCGACGCAACACGGATATTCGGTGCTGATCACCACGTCGGACGAGAAGACGGAGGTGGAGCAGATGCAGGCCAGCAGCATGCTGCGGCGGCGGATCGACGGGATGATTATCATTCCGGCGCCGCATGGGGATGGATATCTGCGGGGGAGCGAGTTTTCCGGGGTGCACGTGGTGACGCTGGACCGGCCGGCGCCGGATTCGCGATTTGACTCGGTGGTGGTGAACAACCGCGGGGGAGCGCGTGCCGGGGCCATGCATCTGATCGAGCACGGGCATGAGCGCATTGCGTTTGTGGGTCTGAACAAGTCGCTGTACACGATGCAGGCGCGGTATGCGGGGTATCGCGATGCGATGGTGAACGAGGGGCGGCAGCCGGGGGCCTATGTGCAATGCACGTCGGAGGAGGAGACGGTCACCACGGTTCATTCGTTGTTGACCGGATCGAAGCCGCCCACGGCATTGTTTGCGGCGAATAACCTGACGATGCGGTATCTGCTGCACGCGGTGAACGTGCTGCGACTGGATGTACCGGGGCAGATCGCGCTGGCGGGTTTTGATGATTTTGATATTGCGGATGTGCTGCAGCCGTCGCTGACGGTGGTGCGGCAGCCCGTGTACCAGGTGGGCGAGATGGCGGCCAACCTGTTATTTCAGCGGATTGCCCGAGGAGAGTATCCCAGCAAGGGCACTCGTGTGGTGCTGCCGGTGGAACTGGTGATCCGGCGATCGTGCGGGTGTCATCCGCACGGGAGCACGATTTTGCGGGGGAAGACACAGACGGTGGAGCAGCAGGTCGAAGACCAGGAGGAGTAGATCCTGGCCGGGCGTGAGCGATCCTTCCTGGATTGTCCGCGTCCTTCCCGCAGTTTGCCGGATCAGAGTGTTCTGCGGCCGGTGATCAGGTTGATGATCAGAACGATCACGGCGATGACGAGAAGGATGTGAATCAAGCTGCCTGCGACGTGGAAGCTGAAGCCGAGGATCCACAGGATCAGCAGGATTACGAAGATAGTCCAGAGCATTCGCGAGTCTCCTTGCATTGACTGGAGGCGCCCGGGCGGGGTGTGCCTTGCGGCGCCTGTTGGTCTTGGATGCAGGATTTGGAGGCGACGGCGAGGGGAGCGAGTTGGCGACGGCTCTTGCAGTACGCAGGGGAGCGATGCGCGTATGCTTGGAGCATGCAAAGAGATGGCATCCGCGAGAGCGGGCGGTTGGACAAAAGAGCGGAAGGCAGCCATCTTTGCGGAAGCAGAAGACGTCTACGGTGATGTGCCATGGCTAAGCGGCTTTTGTTAGCGGACGACCACGCGATGATCCTGGAAGGATTGGCGCGGCTGCTGGCCAACGAGTTCGAGATCGTGGGGACCGCGCCGGACGGGAGGAAGCTGCTGGCAGAGGCGGAGCGACTGCAGCCGGATGTGATCGTGCTGGACGTCGGCATGCCGGAGCTGAACGGAATTGAAGCGGCGCGGCGTCTGTCGAAGATGCTGCCCTCGGCGAAGCTGGTGTTTATCTCGCAGCAACTGGATCCTGCTTATCTTCATGCGGCCTTCAGTGCCGGCGCGAAGGCCTATGTGGCGAAGCAGTCAGCGGCCAACGAGTTAGTGCAGGCGATCCGGAGCGCGCTCAAAGATCGTTACTACGTGACCCCACTGGTGGCGCAAGATCCGCGCCTGGGGAGCAGTACGAATCCCGCCGAGATGTTCGGGGCGGAGCTGACGCCGCGGCAGCGCGAGGTGCTGCAACTGGTGGCGGAGGGGAAATCGACGAAAGAGATTTCGGTGGCTCTGAATATCTCGCCGAAGACGGTGGAGTTCCACCGCAACAGCCTCATGGATGAGTTAGGCGTGCGCACGACCGCGGAGTTGACGCGCTACGCGCTTTCGCGAGGAATCATTCGCTAGCCTAGGGAAACGCCGAGTTACAACGCGACCGGGCGGGTGAGTATGGTGCTCCCGTACATGCAATGCGGGACCAAGAGCCGTTACCGATCGATGACCGCGGCACCTTGAAATCTCACCCCCCGTTTCGCGAGGTGTTGCCATGCAGTCGTTCCGTCGTTCGTCCGTAAAAAGCTCAGAGCCTCTTATGCAGCGCACGATCCAGTTGCGCAGGGAGGCGATTGCCGCCATGAAGCTTCGCACCTCTCCGATGCTCCGCTGCGCGCCTGACTCATACGCCGGGAGTGGAATGAAGCGAGATTCAAGTCAGACCCGGATTCTGGCCGTCAGTGATTATGACGGGTTGCGGCGCTCGCGCGAACAGGTCCTGCGACTGGAAGGTTTCCAGGTGGAGTCGGTCAGCAGCCAGGCCTCCTTCGAGGCGGCTTGGGTGCGGACGTTCGACATTGCGGTTTTGTGCCAGTCGGTGGAACCGCGGGATGCCGCGAAGATTGCCAAGGCTCTGCGACTGGCGAACCGGGGCATTACGATTGTGCGGATCAACTCGTTGCCGGTGGAGGCGGCGAGCCCATCGCTGTTCGACTACGAGATGGACGCCTTTGCCGGGCCGCAGGGAATCCTGAAGGCCATGGAGGCGATCGGGCACAGACCGCGTGCGCAATCCGGGCGAGGTCCTTTTTGAGGGCTCAATCGTTCCGGGGCAGGGATTGCAGGTCAATCCCAAGCTGCTGGCATTTCTTGTAGAGGTGGCTGCGTTCGAGGCCGAGCGCCCTGGCGGTCTGGGTGACGTGGCGCTCGTGGCGCTCGAGTTCGGACAGAACGGTCGCGCGCTCGAAGGCCAGGACACGTTCGGCAAGCGTGCCGCGCGGCTCTCCCGGTTGCGCGCTGTCGGGCGCGGTGTTCTCAAAGGCGGCGGGGAGAGCGAGCCGGACCGCGGGAGCATCGATGCTGGAGCCAGAGAGCAGCAGGAGACGCTCGACGACGTTGCGGAGCTCGCGGATGTTGCCAGGCCAGGGATAGCGCTTGAGCAGGGCGATGGCCTCGTCGTGAACGGGAACCGGCTTCCAGCCATTCTGGGCGCTGACCTGGCGCACGAAGTGATCGACGAGCGCGGGCAAGTCTTCTGTGCGGTTGCGGAGCGGGGGCAACTCGAGAGGGAAGACCACGACCCGATGAAACAGATCGCGACGGAAGCCTCCGGAAGCCACGAGCGACTCGAGATTGCGATGGGTGGCGACGAGGACGCGCACGTCGACGGGGGTGGGCTTGTCGGAGCCGATGCGTTCGACGACGGACTCTTCCAGGACGCGCAGCAGCTTGGCTTGCATGACTGGCGGCATGTCGCCGATTTCATCGAGGAACAGGGTGCCGCGATGGGCCTGTTCGAACTTGCCGGAGTGGCGCTGGGCGGCGCCGGTGAAGGAGCCTTTCTCGTGCCCGAAGAGTTCGCTTTCGATGAGTTCGGCGGGAACGGCGGCGCAGTTGAGGGTGACGAAGGGTCCGGAGGCGCGGGGGCTCTTGTCGTGAAGGGTGCGGGCGACGAGTTCCTTGCCGGTGCCGGTTTCGCCGTAGATGCAGACGCGCGTTTCACTGGCGGCGACGCGTTCGATCTGTGCCATGACGCGGCGCATGACGTCGCTGGTCCAGACGAGGGTGTGCTTGCCGAGGCGGGAGCGGAGCTCGCGATTCTCTGATTCGAGGCGGGTGAGCCGCAGGGCGTTTTCGAGGGTGACGAGCAGCTTGTCTGTGGACAGAGGTTTTTCGAGGAAGTCGAGTGCGCCGAGGCGCGTGGCGCGGACGGCCATCTCGATATGAGCCTGGCCGCTCATCATGACGACGGGGGCGGCGACTCCGGCGTTTTTCAGGTCTTCGAGCAGGGCGAGGCCATCGCGGCGGGGCATGACGACATCGCTGAGGATGAGATCGAAGGGTTGAGAGCGCGCGAGCTCGAGGGCACGGGCGGCGTTGTCGCAGACCTGGACTTCGTGTCCCGAGAGGCGGAAGGCGCGGGAGAGCGAAGCCAGTGTGTTGGCTTCGTCGTCGACGATGAGGATGCTGGCTTTGGTGGTCATGCGGGTGCCTTGGGCAAGGTGATGATGAAGGTGGCGCCGCGGGATGGCGCGCTTTCCACGGCGATGGTGCCGCCGTGGTCGGCGATGACGGACTGGACGACCGCGAGGCCGAGCCCGGTGCCGTGCTGCTTGGTGGTGTAGTAAGGCGTGAAGAGGCGCTCGCACTCTTCGGGGGTGAGGCCCTCGCCGGTATCGGCGACGCGGATTTCGATAAGAGTGTCGAGAGGTTTTGCGGAGAGGGTGAGCGTGCCGCCGCTGGGCATGGCGTCGATGGCGTTGAGGACGAGGTTGGAGAGCGCGCGATGGAGGAGTTCGGGGTCGGCGCTGAGGGGCATGGGATCGCGGGGGAGTTCGGTTTGGAAGACGATGCCGGCGTCCGCCGCGGGTTCGTAAAGCGAACGAACGCGCTGCACGACGGCTGCAGCGTCGACGGACTCAAGCTGCGGGCGGGGCATTTTGCTGAAGTCGCTGAAGCGGCCGATGATGGTTTTGAGGTTGGCGATCTCCATGCTCAACGTGCGGGTGCTCTCATCGAAGACTTCGTTGAACTCGGCGGGAGAGAGCGCGCGTGCGCGGACGAGATTTTCGACGGTGATCTGAAGAGGGAAGAGGGGGTTCTTGAGTTCGTGGGCGAGGCGGCGGGCGAGCTCGCGCCAGGCGGCGACGCGCTCGCTCTGCACGAGGCGTTCGCGCTGTGCGGTCAGCTCGGTGGTCATGCGGTTGAAGCTGCGGGCGAGGACGGCGACCTCGTCGCGTCCGCGTTCGGGGACGTGCACGTCCCAGTTGCCCTCGGCGACCTCTTCCGCGGCGCGTGCCAGCTGCTCGATGGGGTGGGAGACGCGAGCTGTGATCCAGAGGCTGAAGATGATGGCGAGAAGGATGCCGCCGCTGGCGACGGCGTAGGCGATGGCGCGGATGTGCTGCTGCGCGGCGACCAGGCCGGCGCGGGAGATGGCCACGGTGAGCACCGCGAGCACGGCGCCGGAGTTGCTCTTGAGAGGAATAGCGGTGACGCTGGCGCTCTCTTCACCGCGGGAGCCGAGGGAGAGGATGGCGGTGGTTTGCCGCCCGGTCTGGCGCGCGGCCTGAATGAGCGAGGCGTAGCGCGGAGCGTTTGGGACGAGTCCGCCACCCTGATAGAAGCTTGCGGGGTCGAAGAGAGCGGGCGAGTCTTTGCCCGCATCCGCGGCGTAGAGGCCGATGGTCATGCCGGGTGCGGCGGGCAGGTCGGCAAGGAAGCTTTGATCGAGCTTTTTTCCGCCGATGAGGTGGACGGCGGGTTCCGCGCTGCGGATGGGGCGGACGGCAAAGAGGCCGAGGGCCGCACTTCCGTCGGGTAGCTCTTCTCGCTTGAGGAACGCATCCGCGCCGGCGCGGGCAGCGGCGGGCTCGGCATAGCCAAAGCGGGCAGGAAACTGCGCGGAGCTGACGACGTTGCCGTCGGGGCCGACGATCTCGAGGAAGTCGAGTTGGGCGAGCTGGGCGAGGGACTGGGCCTCTTTGAGATAGGGCCATGCGTCGCCGGACTGAACCATTTCAAAGGCCATGCTGCGGGCGCGCTCGCTGGCGGCGAGGTGGTCGATGGACTCGATGACCTCGGCGGAGCGGTGCTGGAACTCGCGTTGGAACTGGCTGACGAAGAGGGCGGTCTCTTCCTGATCGCGCTGCTCGAAGACGTGGCGGATGCGGGTGAGGACGGTCCAGGCGACGGCGGCGACGGCGGCGGCCACGGTGAGGGAGAGGAGGAGGAGAAGCTTCTGGCGGAGGCTCACGGGGAGGCCTCCAGAGAGGCATTGGCAAGATCGAGGGAACCGTCAGCATGCAGGGCGAGGTCGCGTACGCGGGGACTGAGCGCGTAGACGCGGGGCAGGTGGAGGAGCGGAACGACGGTTTTGCGATCGAGGAAGCCGCGCTCTGCTTTGTATTCTGCGGCGGGATTGTCTTCGACGGGATCCGGGTGGTCGTTGCGGCGAAAAAGCTGTTCAAGCGTGGCGGCAGGAGCGGGGAACTCAATCGGGAGAATGCGCAGGACGAGATCGGGATGGCTTGCCGCGGAGTTGAGTTGGGTGGGAAAGCCGGCTTCGCGCAGGTTGAGCGCGATGCGCTGACCGGCGAGTTGCAGGGCGCCATCGCCTTCCACGCGGAAGGGGAGCGAAGGAGGGGTGATGCCGCCGCGTAACTGCTGGGCCCGGGCGAGGTCGCGCTCGGGAGCGAAGAGGAAGGCGTAGCCAGAGAGGGATTGGGGAAGCAGGCTGGCGGCTACCTGGCCTTCCTTCTGAAAGATGACGTTGGCGAGGGCACTGCGGTCGACGGCGAGCGCGATGGCGGCGCGGAGGTTGGGATTGGCGAGCGGGCCGGAGTCAGCGATCTCCAGGGCGAGCAGTTGAACGGGCGGGGAGGCCAGAAGGAGCAGGTGTTGCTGGCGGGCCTGGCGCGCATCTTCGGCGGGAACTTCGATGACGTCGGCGCGGCCCGCGACGAGGTCGAGGCGCTGATCGCTGAGGGCGCGGCGGGTGCGGATTTCCAGGGTGTCGACGAAGGGACGCCCTTGCCAGCAGGTGTCATTGGCAGAGAGGGAGAGAACACCGTTGCTGAAGCCAGTGACCTGGAAGGGGCCGGTGCCGGTGGCGGCAGTGGGTGTTTTGCCCTCCGAGGAGAGGGTGAGCGCGATGAGGAACTCGTCGCCGGCGAGGAGGGCGGGGAGGTTGGGCATGGGCGCATCGCTGCTGAAGACGACGGCGGCGCCGGAGGCACGGAGGGAGGTCCAGGGGCAGTCGGAAGGGCAGGAGGCGTTGAGGGAAGCGACAACCGCAATTGTAGTAAGCGGCGAGCCATCGTGAAAGCGGACGCCGGGGCGGAGGCGGAAGATCCAGCGATGGCCGGCGTTTTCCGATTGCCAGTCGGTGGCGAGGGCGGGGCGCACGTTGCCTGCCGCGTCGAGGGTGGTGAGGCCGTCGAGGACGAGGCGACGGGCGATGCCACTGGGTAGTTGCCACGGATCGCCGACGGTTTCGATGCGGAGGGTGCCGCCGTAGCGCGGGCGCGTGCGGGCCGCGGCCGGGGCGGCCAGGCCGGCGAGGAGGATTGCGAGGAGCAGGCAGCTAATTGCAGTTCGCCGAGACACGGTCGACCTCGTAGAGAACTGGCTGGCCTGCAGGGGGTTCGGTTCGGATTGTGGCGAAGAGACTGCGGCCGCCTGAGGCGGTCCAGAGCGCGGTGACGGAGCCGTCCATGGCGAGCGGGGGGCTGATGGGGATGGCTTCGAGGGCGGGAATCTCGTAGGCACGGAGGCTGTCCTGAGCAGCGGCGCCGGAGCTGGACGCGACGATCTGGGTTCCGTTGCCGCAGGCGGACTGGAGCGAGGCGAAGTCGCTGCCCCAATCGCGAGCGCCGCCGATGGGGGTGAGTGTGGCGTTCCCGGCGAGCTGGAGTTTGCCGTCGAGGCTGTTGACGAGCAGCGCGGGCGTCTGCGCGCGGGCAAACCATGCGGCGGTGTAGAAGGCGGGAAGATCGACGCCGAGGCTGGGGGCGACGATGCCGGTGTAGTGGTCCCGGCCGGCGTTGTAGAAGGCTTTGAGCGCCGGAGCGGGCGCGCTGCCGAGCTGCATGAGGTTGGGCGCGGCGATGGGCCAGGGGTCGTCGCTGTCGTGGCAGTGAACGGTCCACTGGCCGGCGGCGCCGGGAGCGGCGTTGATACCTTCACACGCAACGCCGGGCAGATGGGCTTCGAAGGCTTCGCCGTTGGCTGTGGAAACGAGAAGGCCGCGGGGGTCGCGCGCGAGGGGGCGTTTCTGGCGGATGGGGAAGACGGTGAGGGGGGTGAAGCCGGCGGGCGCGCGGGTATAGAGGACGATCTGCTCGGGCTGGAGAACGATGAGGCCGTCGGGCACTTCGAGGGCGGCGAGGACGGGTTGGGTCGCTGTGAAAAGGAACTGCTTGTGCAGGGTGATG
Organism: Acidobacteria bacterium AB60; assembly: GCA_008682415.1. GTDB lineage: Bacteria > Acidobacteriota > Terriglobia > Terriglobales > Acidobacteriaceae > Telmatobacter. Next base: position 157,733 of record VANK01000009.1, read on the forward strand.
CCGGACGCGGCCTGGACCGCGGAGGACGCCGGGCGATCGAGCGCGATCATCGCGACGCGGGTCTCGTTGCCTTCGACGATCTCGGCGACCCAGAGGCGCTGGCGCGAGTTTTCGCTGAGGGTGACGCGCAACTGATTGGCGGCTTCGTCGCCGGAGGGGGTGATGCCGTGGGTGCGAAGGTCTTGCTCGAGGATGCGGCGGACGGCTGCGAGATCGTCCGGAGAGACGGAGGAGAGATTGCGGAGGGTCAGGCGTGCCTGGCCGGGGCCGAGAATGGAGGCGATCTGATCGGCGAGAGCGGATGCGGGCTGATCCCAGGGAGAGTTTGCGGAGGCGGCCACCGCACAAAGAAAGAGGGCGAGGATCGGCGCGAGCAGGCGAAGAGAAGAAGGCATTCTGATGGCAGGTGTGAGCAACAGCCGGAGGAGCCTCATGACCCTGTTCTTTCTGCGCAGTGCTTGTTAGCGATTATAGCGTTGGGGCGATTGCGTTAATTGTGGAGGGCGATTCCGTAGATGATGTCGAGCTCGCGGAGGTGGTTGCGTATGAGGGTCAGGTCACATTGGGCCTGAAAGCTGCGGCCGCCGGTGCCGCCGTCGAACTGATGATATGCGGCGGTGCAGGCGGTCTCGCGGTACTGGCGCCAGCTGTTCTCGACGTTGTCGAATTCGGCGATGAGTTGCGTGGAGGACAGGGATGGGCCCGCAGGACCGTGAGTTGGGGGTGACACGCCCGGTGGCTGCGGCGGCGGGACGAGGAGTTCGTGAATGACGGATTCGAATTCTTTGAGCGATTCTTCAGCGTTGTCGGATAGCTTGCCGAAGCATTGATTGAAGTCGAGAGTGGTGGATGCGGAGGTGCAGTCGCCGGCCTTCTCGTGCACTGTTTCTCGGTCGAAGATGTCTTTTGCCTGGGATTGAAGCTGCTGGTGGCGGGCAAACCAGGTTTGATACCGCTGCTGGTAGGCCTTTTGTTCCGGGGTGAGGACCTTATGCGGGGATGAGTTTTGCTGCGGATGAGTATGCGCGGAGAGCAAGAAGAATGCGGAGGAGATGAGACCGAGAGAGACGCGCATGGGCAACTCCATGGTAATTTGCGGGTGAATTGGAGAGCCCGGCATAGCAAGATGCTGCGCCGGGCCATGGGCCTCAGTGACCGGGCTTGGGGTCGGGCTGGGACTCGTTGTCCATTTCCTGCTTGAGGACGGGGCTCGAGGCCATGTTCTTGAAGACGTCGTTGGCGAAGAAGAATTTCCCGTCGGAGGGAACCATGACGACCTGGATTTTGTCGGAGAGGCGCTCGGCGACGATTTTGTTGATGAGGAGCGGGGAGCGGTTGAGCAGATCGGCCTCGCTCTTCATGCGCTCGGCGTTGGCGACGGCGAGCAGCTTGATGCGGCTGGCCTCGGCATCGGCCAGCAGGTTGCGGCGCTCGAGCTCGGCCTTGCTGTCGATGACCTTGGCCTGAGCATCGGCTTCGGCGTTCTGGATGGTGGCTTCTTTGCGGGCCTGAGCTTCGAGCTTGCTTTGTTCGATCTGCTTCTGTTTGAGAGGCAGGGTGTACTGCATGGCGTCGGCTTCGCCCTTGGCTTCAACCACTTTGGATTGGGCATCGCCTTCGGCCTGCTTGATCTTCTGTTTTGCCTCGGCTTCGGCCTGAAGCTCAGCGATCCTGACCTGCTTCTGCTGGATTTCGGTCTGAATGCCTAGCTGGTCGTCTTCCTGCTCTTTGAGCAGCAGGCCTTCGAGGCCTTTGGCGTATTCGTCGGGCAGGCGGATCTCGGAGAGCATGACCTCTTCGACGACGATGCCGTCGCTGACGAGCTTGCGGGTGATGACGGTGGAGGCCTTGGCCCGGACTTCCTCACGTTTGGACGAGAAGATTTCGCGGACGGTGTATTGGGGCGCGAGTTCGCGCCAGGCGCTGGCGACGACGGGGGGCACGAGTTCCTTGTCCGCGGGCTGAGGGAGGTGCGCCTGGACGGTGGCGAGCTTGTTGGGGTCGAGGCGATAGCGGACGGTGACGCCGAGGCCGATGCTGAGGCCTTCCTTCGATTGGACGTCGAGGGTGCCCTTCTGCGTAGAAGGCCTGGCGCCCTCAGGGGCAACGCCGGCGGCGAAGATGTGGTCGCGCAGGTCGAAGAGCTGGACGGAGTCGACGAGCGGAGTGATGAAGTGCACGCCGGGGTAGAGGGTCCCTGGGAGTGTGCCTTCGATCTGGCTGATGCGCACGCCCCCCATACCGCTGGGAATGACGACGATACTGGAGGCGATGAGCAGCGGAAGGCAGGCGACCAGAGCGAGCGCGACGGGGCCGCGCACAGGGATAGGCTCGAGTTCGACCGCGGCGCCGGGGTCGGCCGACTGCTTGCGCATTGCCTGGATGCGCAGAACCAGCGAGTACAGCGGGATGGCCAGAGCGGCAGCGAGCAAGAGCGCCTCGGCGACAGTGAGCAATAACTTCAATGCGAGCATTTGGTGCCTCCGCGAAGGGTGTGAGGGTGGCTCTTGCGTTTGCTGGAGCGCGGCCGTGGAGCCAGGATCAGCCGCACCAGTCCACCGAAGGTGAACTCTTCAAAGAGCAGCGCGGCGACCAGGGGGAGGAGCACTGCGCCGAGACCATTCATTGCATCGAGAATGAAGTTCATGACTGGGCCGCCTTAGCGAGAGCCTGCGGCGACGGCCGTGAGAGAAGCGGAGATGTCAGGCCCGGCGGAATTGCCGGCAGGCGCTACCGCGGGAGCAGTCTGCGCCAGCACGGCAGGCTGCTGGGGAAGCGTTGCAGGAAGGGGATGGAAGATGGCGGCGGTTTCTTCGTTCGGCTGAGCGATCAACTCCACGGTGTCGCCCACAGAGACGAGCGCGTAGAGCTCCTCGAGGTCGGCGCGGCCCAGGCGGATGCAACCGTGCGAGGTGGCCTTGCCGATGGAATTGGGGACGTTGGTGCCGTGAATGCCGTAGCCGGGGATGCTGAGTCCCATCCAGCGGGTGCCAACCGGGTTGGCCGGACCGGGCTGAACCGTCTTGCCTTCGTGCTGGTAGACCGGGTTGGCAACGCGGCGGACGATCTTGAAGGTGCCGACGGGGCTGGGGGTTGCGGGCTTGCCTACGGCAACGTTGTAGATTTTGCGGACCTGACCGTCTTCAACCAGGGCGAGTTTGCGGTCCTGGATGCTGACGACGAGGACGCGGTTCGTGGGACTTTCCTGCGCGGTTGCGTGCATGGCCAGCCCGAAGATGATTGCCGCAGTGACTGCCCAGATGCTGAGATCCAACGCTTTCATCGCTTCCCCCCCGTTTGCTGCAACTGCCTGCGCGAGGAAGAAGTGCAAGCGCCGCGCCAAGGGGGAGCCGCTGAAAGCAAAGCGGTTAGGGGGACGGATCGGCAGCCGTTCGTGTCATGGAAAACACGCGCGTGTCTGGGCTGACACGCTTGCCGCGGGCGCGATCTCTCCCCGATCTCAAGATCGAGATCGGGCGCATGGCGTTTCAGGATGGAAACCGAGGAGGTGGGCTAGAAGTCGAGGTCGTCGCCGATGGGCATGCCGGGCGGGGCTTCGACGGGTTTCGACGGGACGAATTTGGCAGGGTCGCGGTCGAACTCCTGGATGCGTTCGATCATGGCGGCGCGATGGATGGCCTCGGCGGTGTCCTGAGGTGGCGGCGTGGAGGTCCACTGCTTGAGGAGGTCGGCGATGTGCCAGCGAGCGATGGCGCGGACCTGGCTGGCGGCTTCAGGATTGACGGCCAGGGCGAGCATGGCTTCAAGCGCGCGGAATTCTACGGCGCGCTCGACTTCCGACGAGGTGGTGTGGCCTCCTTCGATTCGTCCGGCAACGGTGGAGGAGATGGACTCCATCATGACGCGCAGCGAGGGGGCGCCGGGAACGTACATGTGGTACTCGACGATGCGCGCGGCACGCGCGGGATCGAGAAGCCCGGCGAGGGTAAGGTCGGCGGCGGCTTCAGCGGCGGCGACGGGATCAAAGGTGAGGCCGGTGCGGGAGGGGAATGATTCGCGGGTGCGCGGATAGCCGGGCGGCACCGGCGGCAGGAGGGAGAGCACCGGCTGAGGAAGGGTGAGCGTGTCCGGGGAGAGCGTCTTCAGTACGGCGGCGATGGCGCGTTTTTGCTCGTCAGCGTTGACGACCACAGGCGATGGAAGGCCATCGCCGCGCAGGTTGTAGCGATAATCGAGGCCGCCGATCTGCTTGATGACGGCCTCGGTCTGGTAGCGGTGGAAGAGGTAGAGCGGCACCAGGGTTTGTTCGAGCTGCGCCAGGGGTGTGCCGGGCTTGATGGCGGCCTCGCCGAAGTTCTTGAAGGCGACGGAACGGACGGCGAGCACGCGCTCGAGCTCCGCGACGGGATCGGAGCCGTTGTCCCAGAGATGCGCGCGGGGACTGGCGGATCCGACCGGGCGCGCGTCTTCGTCGGTGAGAAAGACCTGACCGGCCTGATCGGCGTCGGCGAGGATCTTGTCGCGGGCGGCCTGTTGCTGGGCGGCGGTCATGTTTGGGGCGAACTGCCTGTAGCCGTAGTCGATGGCGACCTTGTCCCACCCGCCGATGCCTGCGGCGTAGGCGTGCGACACGTCGATGTTGCCGTTGGCGTCGAGCGTCACGTAGGGATGCGGGTAGTCCATCACGCTGTCGCCCTGGGCCACCGTGGATGCGGCGAAGTTGTGGGCGAGACCGAGGGTGTGGCCGGTTTCGTGCGCGGAGAGCTGGCGGATGCGGGCCAGAACCATTTGCAGCATGGGGCTGTCGGTGGCGTTTGCGGAGGCCGCATCCTTATAAGGAGAGAGCAGCGCTTCGGCGATGAGGAAGTCCTGGCGTCCGCGGAGGGAACCGAGGGTGACGTTTCCCTTGATGATCTCGCCGGTGCGGGGATCGGTGACGGCGTCGCCGTAGCTCCATCCGCGGGTGTAGCGGTGCACCCACTGGATGATGTTGTAGCGGATGTCCATGGGGTCAGCGCCGGCGGGGAGGATGTCGGCGCGGAAGGTACCCCGGGCCCAACCGGCGGCGTGGAAGGCATCGTCCCACCAGCGAGCGCCTTCGAGGAGTGCGGTGCGGATCGGCTCGGGCGCACCGGGGTCGATGTAGTACTGGATGGGGGCGATGGCCTGGCAGTCGGTGGTGCAGCTTGCGTCCTTTTTGATGAGCCGGTGGCGGGGAATAAAGAGCTGGTCGAGAGGGTTTCCGAGGGGAGCGGTGTAGTCGCGCCAGGAGACAGGGAGGTATCCGGAGCGGGGATGGAAGGGCCGGGGAGTGAATCCTGGGGGAGGCAGCTCAACGAATGAGGTGCGCTCGCGCACGGTCATGGCGTGGGGATCGGGCGTGACATCGTGGACGAAGCTGCCGGAGACGGGGGCCTCGGAGGTGAAGGTCAGCTCGGCTTCGATCTCGGTATTTTTGGGGAAGGCCCGTGTGTCGTCGACGGCGATGATGGAGCGGGCGGGGTCGATCTTATAAGAGCCCTGCTTCAATTGCGCGAGCGTCTCGGCGACCTCGTGCTGGTCGCTGAGGAGAAAGTCGGTGGCGTCGATGAGGACGGTTCCGTCGGCGGCTTCGGCGACGGCCGTGAAGCCCCACAGTACGGATTCCGGGAAGGACTGCGTAACGGCGAGCTGCTCGGCGGGGTTGGAGCTGGATGTGCGGAAGGCTAGGTTCGGCTGCACGAGGAGAACCTTGAGGCCGCTGCGCTGGAAGCGGACGACGCGACCGGGCGAGAGCTGGCCGCGATCGAGGCCGAGGTCGTTGGATCCGGTTCCGTAGGGCAGCGAGTTCACGTAAAGAAGGTCGGAGGTTTTGCCGTCCGGGCCGAGTCCGCGGATCTCCAGGTAGATCTTGCCGGCATGGGGGTCCCAGTCGAAGGGGATAAATCCGTCGTGGTGCTGCATGCCGCCGGTTTTCGTCGTGAGGCTGGGCAGTTCCGGCTGAGCAGAGGCCGGCGTTTGGGCGACGGCCATGGTAGCGGCCAGCAGGGCGACGAGAGGGGTTATCCGCATGCTGCCCTTTTATCACAGGGCTTGTGGCGGGGCTTACCTGTGAGCGGGACGTGGTGAGGACGAGAGCAACGCACTGCTTGTGAGCGCGCCGACTGTTTGCTTTGCTTCCTGGGGATCAACGCGCGCACCCGCGTTTTTACAAGGGTTTACACGATCCTTGATTCCAGGCAACGGCGCGGCCGCCGGTGAGGGCTACTTTCATCGCAGGATCGGGAACCGGGAGTCGAGCTCATCAACGGGACCTGATCTGAAAGTGGCTGTCCCCAAAAAAGCCGCGATCATCTCCGGCCTGCAACGAGCGGGCTCTTCGATCCGCCATCTTATTTCCGGCCTTTTCCTACGGCTTCGTTCTGGACGAAGAGGAATCTTTGTATCCCTGGAGGCTCACATGCACGGATCTTCGCACTCTCCTCAAGGCTGGCGCGGCAAGGCGGTTCCGCTCTCAAGGAACAACCTGGAGTTTGCCGGCGTGGTGGTGTACTTCTTCACCATGGCAGTGCTTTTCGCGATCACCATCATCGTGATGCTTTGCCGCACCGGCTCGGGAAATGACGAGAGGGCGGCGCTGCGGCACCCGGCCCGGGCCGCGGTCAGCGTCCTTCATCCCAATTAGACGGCATCAACAACCGGCTTGATCGGACGCGCGGGCGGAGCCGATGTTCTGGCTGCCCGGCGATCCATGCATGTGCGGGAAGCCGGGTTGCGGTGCGGGGCCGGGGCTGCGCGTGGCGATGGGGTCCCTCCGTGGGTGCGCGGGTGCGGCGCTGGCCGGCGCATGTCCTTTCCTGTTACTGGGGGGGCGGCCCGATTGCGGCCGGCTGAACTGAACGGTGGGTTCCCAGATGGGCGGTGTCCGGGCTCGATTTGGTCCGGTCGAGAAGCCTGAAGAATGGATCGAGAGAGGGCTTGCCGGTCTGTCTCTATTTTGCGATGATGGTTCACCGGTCCGCTGGACCCGTCTCACATGGCCCAAAAACGGCACAGCATGGACCCCAGCGCAGAGGTTCGCGCGCAAGCAATCGAACAAGTTCCCGCTTCACGTCCTCACGGGGCGGGATCCTCGTTTTGCACTGATTTGCACTCGGTCACGCTACGAGGCTTTTGCTTTTCGCCATCCGCAGATTGTCAGCGCGGTCTCGCGCCTCAACGGCATTTGATCTCTCGTGCCGGGGCGCAGCCTTGCAGTGCGATTGCTGTTTGAGGAGTGATCTCCATGAGAGTCGCGGTTCGGTCGCCGTTTATCTACACGATCTTTTTGTGCGGTCTGAGCTTTGCAGGGACGCAGTGCGCTGTGGCCCTCAACGCGCTGCATGAGCCATTGGGGTCCGCCCCTGCAGGAATAGACGCGGCGGAGGAGACTCCGTCATCGGCGCCTGCTGAGACGATCATGATTCCCGGGCCTCTTCGGCCGTTTCTGCGCATGGCAGGAATCAGCCAGCAGATCCGGCCCGAGGAGCTGATGCCGACCCTGGCGAGGAATGTGTCACTGTACGGCTTTCATGGCGATCGCGAGACGGAGTACCTAACCCTGGTGATCCGATACCTGCAGCAGGCACGCGACCTGGAGAGGATGGCGGGCCAGGAGGCGATGATCCGCGTGTCGGGGTGCGACGACGCGGCGCATCTTGTTTCGGTGCTGGGATATAAGTTCGAGCGGCCGTGCCGGACGGGCGATGCGAGCCTGATTACGGCGAATGCCGAGCGAGCTTTTCTGACCATTGACTCCGGGTTTCCGCTTCCGGGACTGGAGGAGGCGCTGGAGACGGGCAAGCCGTTTGCCTATGCGTATCCGAGCACGCCAGTTCCGATTCTGTTCACGGAGAAGAGCTGGTCGGGCATATCCGGCAAGCGGCAGTCAAGCGAGAGCCTGCTGGACATGATCCTTCACGATCGCGATCTTGCGCGGCTCTACACGGCTATTTCGAATTGCGATTCGGAGACGCGCAGCTCGTTATTGCGTTCTCCGGGGCTGAAGCGATTGATGCCGGTGGCGCCGGTATTCGATTTGTATGGGAGGGAGATTGCGATCCGGTCGGGGATCGTGGTGCTGCCGGCGGGCGGGCAGAAGGCGTGGGCCGACCTGGTGGGGGCCAATCCGCATTCTCCGGGGGAGTTCGTTTTTCATCTGCTGAGCAAAGACAACGGATGGCTGGCGTCGTTTTACGATGTGATTGCGCGTTTGAACGAGGCGCAGCAGGCGCACTTCACAGATGTGAATCGTCTCACCCATCTTTACAACGCTTATAAATCGACTGCGCCTACGTTCAATTCGGCGTTCGGGGTATTTCCGCGTAACCCGGAGCTGCTGATACTGCTTACTTCGTTGAAGTGGGACGCAAACGGCGATATCCAGGTGCCCGGGGGCATTGCGGTATGGCGGCAGATTCTGGCGATGAAGCCGAAGGTGAGCACGCACCACGATTCCACGTGGCGGAACCGCTGCTGCGACCGACCGGAGGCTCTGCTGGAGACGCTGGTGGCCGCGTCGAATGTGGAGTCGCACAGCGGACCGACGCAGGTTTTCCTCATGCTGGAGGCGATGAATGAGGGGCGCCCGCCGGAGCGCAATCTCTCCGATTCGACGGAGCTGCTCGTGGCGGGCAAGATGGCCCAGCTGGAACGGTGGTTCCCGATCTTCGCGGAGTTTCCGTCGCTGGATGACACGTCGATTGCGCACTTTGTGACCGCAGCGGACAAGGTGGATGCGATTTCAAATCCAGCGCTGCGGGCGAACGCTCTGGGCGCCCTGCAGGCGGAGATCGGCCTATGGCAGATCTTTGCGCGGCAGCACCAGATTCCGGAAGACAAGCTGAATGCCTCCTGGCAGGGAGTGCTGCAGCCGTATACCGGCGTCTCCAACTCCATTCAACTGTTCACGGCGGCCCGGAGCTCGTTGACGGCGATCGTGTCCGCGGTGACGGGAAGCCAGAGCTTCTCCGAGGACCAGGTGGTGGATCTTCTGGCTGGTCCTCCGCAGGACAGCCAGGACGGGCAGAGGGCGCATCGCGAGCTGGCGATGCGGATTCGCTCGGTGCTGGATGACCAGCGGCTTGCGTCTGTCGATGCGCTGTTCGGTCTTTTCGACGGTCTCTCACAGCTGGCGCATGGGGAGCACGTCGAGGACAGCATCCTGCCGATGGCGGAGAGTCTCCGCGATTTCGAGATGCCGCGCCCGATCTTTACGGGTACGGAGAAGGTGACCTGGGCGCCGGTCGTTTATTCCGCGCGGCATGCGGAGCTGCAGGTCCGCACCGATCTGGGGAAGCTGATCCGGTCGCATGCTTCACCGGCGCAGCTGGAGTCCGCGCGCGCCCAGCTTGCTCCGTTTCTGCGGGATACGCTGGTGGGTCTGAACTACGCCTATTACGAGCCGCCGGGTGCGCAGGTTTTGCACAACAATCCGCTATTTGTGCGCTCGCATGACTTCTCTTCCATCTCCGTGCAGGGATTGCAGACGGTGTGGGGGGATCCGGATCTGATTGGGGTTGGAGCGACTGCAGGCGGGGGCGCGTACCTGCTAGGCTCTCTGGCCGACCTGCCCTATGCGCTGGCCAACACGGAGGCAGATTTTATCGCCCCGAAGAACGTGCAGGCCCTGATATGGCGAGAGGTGGTGCCGCAGCTGCTTGTCGCTTCCATTCAACCCCGCTGGTGGAATGTGACCAAGAACGAGCTGCATGCTGCGGCGCTCTACCAGCGGGCGGGGGATGAGCTGCTCAAGCACGCGGTGACAGATGCGAGCCTGCGGGAGAGCGTGATGCGAATCCTGGCTGACCGCATGTCTCCGGACCAGGTGGAGCAGACCGAACATGCGCTGGAGAGCGCCGGGGGTGCGGAGGGGCTGCTGCTACGCATGCTGCCGGCCAACAGCTTCTACCTGGCGGCGGAGATGCGTCGCGAACACCCGGACCAGGCGCCGCAGGTCGGTCCGGCGGCGCGCGAGCTAGACGAACTCGCGCGGTCTGCACCGGAGGAGAGCGATCCAGTGCGAATCGCGAAGGATTTCGGCGTGCCTCATCCCACGATTGCGCTGCGGGCATCCTGCACGCTGGTCCCCATGAAACCGGTGCCAGCCTACGGAGGCATCGGCAGCGGGCTCATGGCGGAGGCGTGGGAGTCCAACAATTTGTACTGGGCGCGGCTCGCAGATGAAAAGGGTTACTCGGCGGCGACGCTCAACCTGCTGGCGCCGACACTGACGCGCCGCATGGTGGTGAACATCTTTGGCAGCAACATTGACGACTGGCCGGCGCTGTCTCGAGCGATGTGGGAGACCGGAGAGGAGTTCCGGGAAGGAAAGATCGGCTCAGAGGGCGTGGACGTAGCAGGGCGCGAATAAGGCGAAGGAGTGGTTACTGTGCTCATCCCATCGATTCTCATGAAGCGGTCTTTGTCGGTATTCGGAGTGGCTGCCGGTTACCTTTTGCTGACCGGGGCGACCGTGCCGAGCAAGGCGGCGCAGGACGATCCCATGCGCTTTCGCGTCGACGTGGTGCTGGTTCAGTTGAACGTGGCAGTCACTGATGACAAAGGCAATTACATTACCGGGCTTCGTCCGGAGGATTTTGTTGTGACCGAGGACAAGATACCGGAAAAGATCTCCACCTTCGAGGAGAGTACGGAGGTGCACAAGCACATGCTGGACGGGAGCGCCGATCCGGGCGCTCCGGCGGAGGCCGCCAAGAACGCCGCGACGGATGCAGACGCGAGCGGAGCGCTTGCCGCCTCGCGCATCTCCGATAGCGTGTTCATCCTTTTCGATACCAGCAACTACATGTACCGGAGCTTTGTCTTCGCCCAGGATGCGATCGCAGATTTTGTCCGGTCGATGGATGGGTATGGCAAGATTGCGTTCTATTCCTACAGCCGCAATCTTCTGCGCGCGACGACGTTGACCTCGGATCGCTTCCGCCTGGAGAACGGGGTGCGGAGCACGGTAGCGGGAGATGACGCAGCGCTGTACAACAGCCTTCTGCTGACGGTGCAGGATGCGGCGCCATTAAGGGGCCGGAAGGCGATCGTGGTGTTTTCCAACGGTCCTGACAACGCGAGCGCGGTACCGCCCGAGGATGTGGCGGAACTCGCCCAATCGACGGGAACGCTCATCTATATCATCAGCACCCGACAGGCGCAGGACGATCCGGCTTCGGCAGCCGCGTTTGAGCGCATGAGCCGGGTGTCAGGGGGGAAGGCATATTTCGCCAAGAACTGGCGGGAGGAGAAGAACGCCTTCGCTTCGATTCGCGACGACCTGGCGCACCTGTACACGTTGAGCTACTATCCGCAGCCCAATCCCAACCGCGGCTGGCGTTCGATCTCAGTGAAGCTGGTGGGAAAGAACCTGCAGAAGTATCATCTCCGGACGCGTGACGGATACCGGCTGCTGCCGGCGAACTCCAAGGTTCCACCGCCAGGACCGGAAGCCAGAGATAATTCCGGTTCGCGGTAAAGATGGAGGGCGCGACGGGTTCGGGCGCTTACGGAACCCTGTGGTAGAGTGCGTACAAGAAAATTGGGGCTGCGCCTATACCTCTCGGGAGAGCTCCGGGGACGTCCGTGACAAGTAAAAGTGCTCGAGCGATGCGAGGTGTCGCGTCCAGCGAAACCGCCCGTGAGATCAATCGGGACATTCTGCTCTACACGATTCACCATCACCAGCCGGTAAGCCGCGCGGATCTGGCGCGACTCACCGGGCTGCAGGCCAGCACCGTCTCCTCGATCATCGGTCAGTTGATTGAAGAGGGCTGGGTATTGCCCGGAACCCTGGGAAGGCTGCCGCGGGGACGACGGCCGACGTTTGTCACCCTCAATGACAAGCACGTGATGCTGGGAATCGATCTTCGACCGGGTAAGGCGAGCCTGGCCCTGGTGGACATCAACGGGAACCTGCTGAACCGAGAGAGCCTGACCTTCTCGTCGAGCAACCAGCCGAGCGATGCGAAGAAAGCCGTTCAGCAACTCTGCAAGACCGCACGCTCCATGCGCAGTTCGTGCCGCGGCAAGCTCTTCGATGGCGTGGGCGTGAGCGTTTCAGGCCGAGTCGACCAGGGAACGCATCGGGTGTTGTTTTCTCCCAATGCGCCCTGGGCGCAGATCGACGTCTACGAGCAGTTCCAGAAAGTGATCGGCGGGACGATCGAGATGGACAACGCCGCCAACACCTGCATTTTCGCGGAACGGTGGTTTGGCGAGTTCCGGGGCGCCACGAACCTGATGACCATTTCGATCTCCGAGGGGCTGGGGACCGGGCTTGTTGTCGATGGCCATCTGCTGCGCGGCGGGGGAGGCATAGCCGGAGAGTTTGGCCATATGCCGTTCGACGAATCGGGTCCGCCGTGCGGATGTGGGAATGTGGGTTGCTGGGAGACGCAGGCGTCCAATCGCGCGGCCCTGCGCTACTACCATGAACTGGTGCCCGAGAATACCCTGTCGTCGTTTCAGCAGTTGCTGGACCTCGCCGAAACCGGAGATCCGCGGGCATTGCAGGCGATCGAGCGGATGACGGCTGCTCTGGCGCGCGGAATGGCGATTCTGGTGGCGGGTCTGGCGCCGGAGGTCATCAGCATCGTGGGGGAGTGCACCGCGATGTGGCCGCGCATGTGGCCGATTATCGAGAGCCACTTGATAGCCAAATCATTTACGGCACGCATTCCTCGGGTGGTTGCGGCGGGCGATGGCGACGTGGCGCGAATACGCGGGGCGGCCGCTATGGTGCTGCACAAGAAGCTGTTCCGCCGCCGAGACCTGGAGTTTCTTCCGAACAGTGTTGCGTCGCAGATGGACGGATGATGGGGGCTTGTCTCCGGCGGCATTTGGCGGGGACGGAAAGCCTCCGCGAAGAGGCGGCGGCGCCTGGTCAGGGGGAGGAAGCGCCGAAGTATCACATCGAATTGTGTTTTGTTTCAGGAGGAATCATGATTTCGCGTCGTCATATTGTGGGTGGTCTGATGGCACTGCCGAGCGCGCTGGAGGCGCTTGCAACGTCTTCTCAAGAAGAAAAGACCGGGCAGGTGATGGGGCCGACGGTATTTCATTGGGCAGACATGAAGCCGGTGAAGACGGCCACGGGCGAGGTGCGCTCGCTCTGCAAGGCTCCGACCGCGACGGTGGATCAACTGGAGATGCATGTCACTACGCTCAATCCCGGCGAGAGCCCTCACCCACCGCATCGCCACGTCAACGAGGAGCTGATCATTCTTCGCGAAGGAGAATGCGAGACGCTGTCGGACGGGAAGTGGGTAAAGGTAGGGCCGGGTTCGGTGGTGTTCAATGCGTCCAACAGCCTGCATGGATTCCGTAATATCGGTACCGCGCCGGCCACGTATCACGTGATTAACTGGAGCCCGAACAAGGCGAAGATGAGTTAGTTTCTGGCGGGGCGGTCGTCGCGGAGCAGAGCGGTGGCGGCCCAAAGGACAGGCGCCTGGCCATGGTAGTCGCCTGTTCTGCGCCTGCGCTGCAGGTAATAAGCGAGATCGTTCTTCTTGTTGGTGCCTTCGCAGACGCTGGTTACATCGCTGTTCTGGTCGATGTAGCCGGCGACCGCGATCCACGCCTGTCTCGCGGCAGGTCCATATTTTGCCGCATCGAGCCAGCCGTTTTTCACGCCGCTGATCATGGCGAAGGTGAACATCGCCGAGCTGGATGATTCCGGCCAGGCCTCGTCATGATCGATGAGCTGCCGCCACATGCCATCCTTACCCTGGTACCGAAGCAGGGCGGCCATCATGGACTTGTAGCTTCGCAGAATGCGATCGCGCTGCGGATGATTGGCCGGCAGGTCGCGGAGAATCTCGGCCATTCCCGCGGCCACCCAGCCATCGCCGCGTCCCCAGAAGAAGGGCACGTCGGGGGCGTGATAGAAGAGGCCATTCGGCTGCTGCAACTTCTCAAGATAGGCGACCATCTGGTTTGCATCGCGGTCGAGATACTTCTTTTCGCCGGTGGCGCGATAGGCCTGCAGTTGCAGGATGGTGAGCATGTACATGTCGTCGATCCAATAGCGCGTCTCGGCGGATAAGCCGTCGGGCTGAGGGTTTTCCCATTGGCGATCGGCGTTCTGCTTACCATAGGCCAGGTACTTTGGGTCCTTGGTCTGGATGGCGATTTCCAAAGGGACGATTCCGAAGATCTCGTCGTCGACGTGGCGGCGCTGGCCGATGAGGGTGGTTTCAGATCCCCCGGGCAGCAGCGGATCGAATCGCCGAACTAATTGATCGCGCAAGCCGGTGTCGGAAGTTGCCTGTGCGAAGGTGAGCGCGCCATACCATGCGGCGACCTCGCCGTAGAAGATGGTGGAACCCTGATGAGGCTGAGTGATGAAGTGTGCGGCAACACGCTCGCCAACCTCCTGAGGGGAGGCCCCCGGGGGCCAGTTGTTGAAGAAGTCTTGTTGCGCGGTTGCGGATGCGGCACAAGAGAGAACGGCTGCGGTAAGGATCCAGGCGGCTAGCAAGCCGCTTCCCGTGCGCGAGGCGCAAGGCGCGGTGATTTTGAGAGTGCCGGACAGGCGGGGAGTCTCCATGAGATGGGGATTATATAGGCTCAAGCGGAGCCTGTTAGCAGGGAGCTTCGGGAGGCAGGTCAGGGGCGAGAAAATGAGGGGAACCCGACTCATCAGACGGCTGTGAGAGAGGGTGTCTGAGGGTGGTCTATGGCCAGGACGTCATCGACGGGGAACTGATACACGCGATTTTCCTTATCGGATAAGTAGACGAATGCCCCCAGCTGACGGAAGACCACGACCTCCATTTTCATGCCGTGGCTCAGAATCGTGACGCGGTCGCCAACCTCGAAGTGCTCCATGCGATTGACTCCTGCTGCGCTTACCAGCAATCCGGGTGCCGGATTCAGAGTTCCGGCGAGGTGAAGGCTAGACGATCTTCGAAGAGCGTTAGCCGGTTGGTGCTGGCTGCGAACGGAAAACCATTTCCACTCCGATGAGCAAAACGAGAGGGCTGCCCACCACTTTTGCTCGCGTGTAGACCAAGCAGCGTTCGCTCAGGATTGTTCAATTCAGGAGATGCTTGATCCTGTTTCTCCAGTTTCGGACGTGTTTTGTCGCAAACTAACTATCGGCTCGGTATAACTGCCTCTTATTAGTTTCCAACCGGCTTATGCAAACAGGGATCGTGCTCTATCAAGATACGCAACGTGTAGTTATCACGGTCTATCTAGTGTCGAAATATTCTGCTATTCACTAAAATTGCCATAGAGTGCTGATATATATCGCAACATGTTATTTGCGGGTCCGAATGCCAATCGACTGCAGTTACTTTCCACAAGAAAATTAATCTGCGAGAAAGCCCTATTGCGCAGGAGTGTTTGCGTTGATAAGAGCGCTCCATCCGGCACCGCGAGCCGAGCTGCACTCTTTGTTGGCGTCATTGAAAATGCTCGACAATATGTTCCCTGGATCAAGAGGTTGCGAGAGCCTCTGTCGGGGTTCTGTGTAATCAGTTTGAGCGGAATTATAGCCATCCACGGTGCATGATTTCTCTTGGCGAAAATAAGTTGGATTTCCAGACTGGATACAATTCATTACTGCATTTTTTAGCCACTTTGCTCTAGACAAACGACGCAGTCACTATTAATAGTGTTTGAAGTTAGGTGTCATTGCCCTGAAGCATAGAGCAGGAGCATGTAAACAGGGCGTTGCTCTTTTGCTATAAATTGTGTTTCCGACCCGCTACACCTGAATCGTGATATGAGGTGTGTAGCCAATCGACTCAGGGTCGCGGACCTCGTTGTCTTGACTCCCACGCAGGTCGACCTCCATTGATCGCTGATGCCTCATGGTGTTGTGGATCCCAACCAGCACCGCTCAGTGGCTCGCAGCATTCCGGCCGCAAAGGCGGCTCCAGCGCACTTCAGCTGCTCGCAGCAGACGGCCAGGTCTACGCGTGCGGGCGGCCTTCAGTCTGTTCAGGAACAAGATCAGTTTTGAAATAGGGCGCCAATCTCGCCGGAGTTGGCGTTCCAAATGGAGGTTCGCGAAATTATGTGTCGATTCATCTCGCATTTGTCCTTGAACGCTACAACTGTCTGCGTCCTTACGATCGTCCTGTTGGCTTTTGCCGGCTGTAGTGGAGTCGTCCTGACACCGGATGCAGCGGCTAAGAGACACCTTGTGATTACCTCAACCAGTTTGGGCATCGCAACTGTATCCAACAATTACCAACAGACCCTTACAGCAACTGGAGGGACTCCGCCGTATTCCTGGAGCTTGGTGAGCGGTTCTCTCCCTGCAGGGCTTTCGTTGACGAACAGCGGGACAATCAGCGGGGTACCGACCAGGGTTGGCTCTGCTCCTTTTGCCGTAGAAGTTGCGGACTCCAGTGCTGTCAGCGCATCCGCCGCTTTGAGCATCACCGTTGATGCATCAGATCTGGAGATCACGACCGAAAGCCTGCCTTCTGGAACGGAATGCGTCGCCTATAGCCAGGCGCTCGCTGCAACCGGCGGTACTCCACCCTACAAGTGGAGCATTTCTTCCGGATCTCTGCCCGCAGGGATCATGTTGTCGAGTGGCGGTACGCTGAGTGGAACTCCGACGGCGGCCGGCACGGCTGGTTTTTCGGTGGAGGTGACCGACTCGGCATCTGTGGCGAAGTCGGCGAATTTCTCATTGACGATCAGCTCCTGCGGAACTTCTCCATTGACGATCACAACCAAAAGCCTGCCTCAGGGGAGCGTGGGAACTGCGTACCTCCAAGTATTCCAGGCGGGTGGCGGCGCAACCCCGTACACTTGGACGCGTACGGGGGGGGCACTACCCGCAGGTCTGTCCTTGGCGAGCAACGGTACGATCAGCGGAACTCCCACCGCGAGCGGTATTTCGACCTTCGCGGTGCAAGTGACGGATGCGAAGTCTGCCACGACGAGCGCAACATTGAGCATCACGATTGCGGCGGGTCTGACGATCACGACGACTACTCTGCCCGAGGCAAGCACGGGTGTTCCGTATCAGGACTCCTTGACAGCGAGCGGCGGAACATCGCCATACACCTGGAAAGTGAACAGCGGATCGTTGCCCACGGGATTATCCCTCTCCGGTAGCGGCATCATCAGTGGCACACCCGCGGCCACCGGCTCGTCAAAATTTACGGTTCAGGTTGCGGACGCAGCGTCTGCCACCCGCTCCGCTACGCTCACCTTGGCGGTTTCTAGCCTGAGGATTACAACCACCAGCCTGGCTTCGGGAATCGTGGGAACAGCGTATCAGACCAGTCTGGCTGCAACGGGCGGCACTGCGCCTTACACTTGGTCGATGGTTTCCGGTGCCTTACCCGCTGGCCTATCTCTTGCCGGCAACGGAACTATCAGCGGAACACCGAAAGCGGCGGGTTCCCCGTCCTTTACGGTTCGAGCCACCGACTCCACTTTCGCCACGCAGACCGCATCGTTCACCTTAACGGTAACGGGAACGCTGGCAATCACGACCACTAGCCTGCCTGCGGGGACGGTAGGAGCCGCCTACCAATCTTCGCTGGCGGCAAGTGGAGGCACTCCACCGTACGCGTGGAGTCTTGCCTCCGGATCGTTGCCGGCGGGGCTGTCCCTGGCTAGTAGTGGAGCAGTGACCGGCACACCCACCACGTCTGGCTCATCCAGCTTCAACGTCCAAGTGAAGGATTCGCTGGCGGCGCAAAAGACATCAGGCCTCACGCTGACGGTCAATGCTGTCTCGTCCTTCTCGTATGTGTTCGGGACGACGCTCTATCCTTATTCGACCCAGGCGCCGATTGCCAAAGGGCAAACCTATACCGATCCAACCTTCCATGTGCCGGTGACCCGAGTTTCCAACGCGACATCCGATTTGGGCGTGTGGGGAATGTCAGTTAACTATGCCACCTGGAATCCACTCTCCAGTGACCGAAAGTACCTCGCATTGGCTCCATGCAGCTCCGTGACGGACTGCGGGAGTGTGGCCCTGTACGACCCACAGACTTACGCTTATGTGAGCACGGTTCCCGACACCTTCCTTCAATCGGCCAATAACGGGCAGGATCCGGAGCCGCGTTGGGATTACAGCGGCACTCATCCGAGCTGGCTTTATTACCGGTCGAACAAACAACTCCGCTACGTGGATACGACGGATATGAGCGATCACCTGGTGCATGATTTCACCGCCGACTTTCCGTCGGTTCCTTCAACGGATTACATCCTGAACGGGCAGGAGGGTTCGCCCTCGTCGGATTCGCGGTACTGGGCCTTCATGTTCTATAGCACTCCGCTCGTATTTGTTTACGACCGGGTAACAGACGCGGTGGTCTCATCACACAGCACCACTGGAGCAGTGAATGGCATCAATAACGTGATGATGTCGCCATCGGGCAACTATGTCTACGTCGCGTATACGTGGACGGGCCGTGGCGACGAGTTTGATGGTCCGCACGTGTATGCCCGGAATTTTGGCAGCAACTGCAAGACGGCGAGCGACGTTCCTCACGGAAACTGGGCATGGACCAGGCAGGGGCATGAGGTGTTCTTCTCGGATGATCCTGGCACCGATGCGATTCACTACGTGCGAGGCGATAACTGTGCGTACTACGACGTGTACGATGATGCGGGAGACGGTTATACCAGCCATTTGTTTGCGCATCATGATCAGCTCGGATGGGGGATGATGTCCACCTATGGTTTGCCGGCAGTGGGCAGTCTAACCGATCCCACGGCATGGGCCTATTCCCAGATTCTTGGATTCGAACTGGACGAGACGAAGTGCGTCTCGTGGGCGGCTAGTCGTGACGCCTGGATGTCGTCGCCTCAATCATGCTCCGGCGGCCAGACTAACCGGATCTGGCGTATCGCCTGGGCCCAGAACAAGGCAGACGGCGCAAATTACTATTTCGAGCAGCCCAATGCGGCCATGGATTACGCCGGCACCCACATCTGGTTCGGGGCGAACTGGCGGACCGAAAACGGCAACATGGATGTCTACCAGGTCGATCTGCCTCCGACCTGGGTGACTGATCTAGCGAAATGACCAAAAGCAGGGTCACGGTCGCCAAAGGTGCGCTGGTGGTACAATTAGCGACCGACCCGTGCTGTCACCGAGCAGGATCATCGGGCTACGTCGCGTGTGAGTGGAGCTCGCGAACGTTGCGATCTTCAATTTTTTCAGCGTGAGGTAATCCGGGTCCAGCTCCTCTTCCCCTGTGGTTTGCTGCGCCAGGCGATCTGTCCGCCAATGCCGGATGGATCAGCCTGACGCAGATCTGGGTAGGGGAGGATGAGATGAAGGCGATACTTATGGCCTTTCTTGGCCTGCTGCTCGTGGTGATCGCCGCGCTATGTTGGCCGCGTATTGTGAAAAGCCAATTTCAACCCTCCGCGAAGGAAGTTGCTCTGCAGGCAGTTAAGGAAAAGGAAGGCCCAGAGAGAGCGCTGAACCTCCAATACACATTGGGTCAAACGAATTACGCATATTCCTCTGCGCCGCGGCCCGCCAAGGGTGAGACTTATACTGATCCGATTTTCCATGTCCCGATCACGCGCATCACCGATGCGAAGCCGGACGCGGGCCAGTGGGGGATGTCGGTAAACTATGCGACCTGGAACCCGCTGTCAAGCGATGGGAGATATCTCGCACTTGCTCCATGCCAGGCTGTCACCAGCTGCGGGGGGGTGGATCTGTACGACGCCCAGACCTTGCGGCATTTGAAGTCAGTACCCGGTGAATTTCTTCAATCGGCCAACAATTACAACGACCCCGAGCCGCGGTGGGATTACAGCGGATCCCATCCAACGTGGTTGCACTATCGCTCGAACAAGCAATTGCGTTACGTGGACGTCGCCAACATGAGCGATCACCTGATGCATGACTTCACCAAGGATTTTCCCGCTATGGAATCGACGGATTTCATCCTGAACGGACAAGAAGGGTCGCCGTCATCAGACGGGCGGTACTGGGCTTTCATGTTCTCTAAGGCTGGAGTCGTCTTTGTATACGACCAGATCTCGAACCAGGTGGTGGCATCGCATGCAACGAACCATGCAGGCATCAACAATGTGATGATGTCGCCGTCGGGCAACTATGTCTATGTGGCGTATACCTGGACGGGCCGTGGCGACGAATTTGATGGGCCGCGTGTCTACCATCGGGATTTCAGCCAAAGCTGCAAGGTCGCCAGCGACGTCCCTCATGGGAATTGGGCATGGACCAAGCAGCGGCATGAGGTGTTTTTCTCAGATGACCCGGGCACGGATGCGATCCACTTTGTTCGAGCTGATAATTGTGCCTATTACGACGTCTATGATGACGCAGGAGACGGCTACACCGGCCATCTTTTCGCGCATCATGATCAGCCCGGGTGGGGCATCATCTCCACATACAGTTTGCCGGCCGTGGGGAGCTTAGCCGACCGCACGGGGTGGGCCTATTCCCAGATCCTTGGGTTCGAACTGGACGAGACGAAATGCGTTTCGTGGGCGGCGAGTCGGGACGCCTGGATCGCGAAGCCTCAGGCATGCTCAGGCGGGCAGACGAACCGCATCTGGCGCATTGCCTGGACGCAGAACAAGGCAGACGGCGCGAATTACTACTTCGAACAGCCGAATGCGGCCATGGATTATGCGGGTACGCACATTTGGTTCGGGGCCAACTGGCGCACCGAGAACGGCAATATGGATGTTTACCAGGTCGACCTGCCTCCAAATTGGGCTACTGATCTGGCGAGTCTGCCATGAGGACAGGAGATTACTGCGCTGCGAGCGCCGCAGAGTGTGACACGGACGCAGGCTCCAAAGAGCGATAGCAAGCGAGGGTCTTGACGGCTATATCCCTCCAGGCACTCTCGCCCAGGCTCAAGCGACGCACCGCAGTTCCGTAGAGTGCTCGACTGGCAGGAGAATTGACGAGGCTTACGATCTTCTCGGCCATTGTGTGCGTATCCCCATAATCGACGAGGATGGCATTTTCGCCATCCCTGAGAGCTTCTGAAAACGCAGGAAGTCTCGTGGCGATGATTGGCTTGCCCTGTGTGATACCGGTCATGAGAGCGCCGCTGGTGGTGATTGCCTTATAGGGATAGACGACTATGTCGCAGGCTTGATATAGGGCAATCAACTCCTCCAGGGGCAAGAACCTGAATTCACAGTGCACCGATTGGATAATTTCGGGCCGGCTCGCTCGGGCCTTTATCTCGGCCAGATACTCCGAATTCCCGGTTCCCGCAATTACGAGACGTGCGTTGATGCGCGAGTCTTGCACCTTGCCCCAGGAATCCAACAAGAAATCAATTCCTTTATAAGGAAAGATGAGTCCTTGCCAAAGTACTAGACACTCGCCGTTGGGAGCGAGTCGCTGCCGCAACGACTGAACTTCTCGAGCAGCGCAGTCGTAGAAAAAGGGACCATGAGGTATTACGCAGATTCGATCAGCAGGCACGAAGAATTCTGCCTCAAGGACGTTACGGACCGCATCTGAGTGACAAATCAGCCTGTCGACCGACTGGTAAAGCCGCCGGTATATCGATTTGTATCTTTCTCCGGTATCGTGGGGTAAAGCGTCGTGAACGGTATATACCAGGCGAATGCCAAGACGTCTACAGTAACGAAGGAACCACATTTCGACAGGTAGACGCCATGGCAGCAAAGGAAGGAACTGAATGTGAACGATGGAGGGCCTGGACCTTCGAAACCGCCACATCCAGGCCAGCATATTCACGACGCCTTCGATGAGCTTCAGGACCCTTCTGAGAGACTTGGGGAGATTCCACTTGCCGACCGCATCAAGGGCACCTGCCTGGTTTCTTAACCCGAAGCGAAGAAAGCAATCGCGATCCAGATAGTATGTGATCGATCCTATAGTTACCTCTTGTCCGCTTGCAATGAGAGCCCTGCAGAGGTGGGCAACATAGTAGGGGAGCGTTGCCCAGAGATCCAGCATGAATACGGTTGGGCACGTGCTCTTCGAAGGAGAATGCATCCTGCTGTGCGCTGGATTTGACCGCTCTTTCATTCGAGTTCTGACGCCTTTTCGACTTTGTGAACCGACTTGTACTATGCAAGTACGCAGGAGTTGATTTGCGGCGTGGAAGCTTCCAATTGTGCCTCCTCCACCAAGATGAGGCCGCGCGCAACACAGCCCGCAAGAGCCCACAAGAAGCCGACGATTTGGATGTACTGCCAACGGTCGCCGAAGATGTTCACAATCAAGGTGGGCACAATGGCACAGGCGAGTCCTAAACCTATGGCCTTCAAGAAGCGATCCTCTGCCTTTCGCCACAAACGGAGTCCTAGCTGACATATCTTTCCCAGTAAGAGGAAGAAGAGTGCCAGGCCGGCGACTCCGGTTTCGACAAGGACTTTGAGATAGTAGTTGTGCGTATCTCTTAGTAAGGTTTGCCCGGAATAGAGGTTGAGTCGGTTCATGAACCTGTAAGTATCGAAGCCCGTGCCGAGGAGCGGGTGTTCTTCGGCCAGGGTCTTGGCATCTTCCCAAAGCGCAACTCGTTCTGCGGAAGACTCATCCAATTCGCCATTTGATTGCGTCATCGTAACCCGTTCGGTAACGGAGGGAGGCACGATGAGTTGCCAGGTGAAGAGGAAGGGGACCAAAAGCAGTAGGAGCTTTTGTTCTCTGACGAGGGAAAAAATGGCAAGACCTAACAAGAAACCAATATAGGCACCCCGCGAGAAGGTCAGCATGAGACAGTAGCTGCTGAATGCGGCGAGGCCTAGCAAAAGCCATTTCCGCATCCGTGTGGTCTCGTAGGAGTAAAGAGCCAACAGCAGGATGATGAACCAGGCCGCAAAGGCTCCTGCCCCATTCGCTCCGGCGTAGCCGAACACTCCTCCGTCGCGGATGTCATAGGAAAACTGCGAGAGGTTTCGGCCAGCGACCGCGCTGTAGACGCTCTTATCGCATAGCAAGGCCGAACAACACATGAGGGAGACAAGGATCTTGATATCTTTCAGCTTGCGGATCACACTCACTACCAGCAGAAAAGTGAGCGGCATGACCATGTAGTTCTTCCAGTCGGAAAACCTGGGATCTTCGATCGAGAGTGGGAGCGAACCTCCCAGGAAAAAAGCTCCCTGCCACAGAGATATATACGAGAATACGGCGAAAGCGGTTATCCACTTCAAAAGCGGATTGCGCGGGAATAACTTGTATCCGCGGTGGCACACTGCCCCCAGCAAAACACCTAGCAATATGACGTCTATCAGCTTATTCCCAAGGGGAAATTCCGCGATCCTCCCGCGCAAAGTTTGGAGAGGGAACAGCGGCACGATGAAGTAGAGGCCCACCTCAGGACGTCGAACGACAGACACAACAAACACAAGAATCGCGGCAATATAGAGAATCAAGGGCGCGATTCCTGTTAATCCGAAATGCATGCCGTCCTCACTCGACTCAACCCTGGCTGGACCTGGTCATCATCGCGTTTTGATACACGGTTGCGTATTCGTTGGTCATCTGGGATGCTGAGTAGCGCCGGAGAACGAGCGCACGACCTTCCTCTCCTAAGCGTCTGCGAAGCGTCGGATCGCGGAGCAAAAGCTCGATGGCGTCGGCCAAGGCCCTTACATCACCGGGAGCTATCAACAGGCCGGTTGATCCACCGACCACAACATCCGGCACCGCTCCGACGCTGCTGGCAACAACGGCACGCCGCGAAGCAAGCGCCTCAAGCAAGGTCAAAGGCAGACCCTCTGTGGCGGAAGGAAGTGCCAGGACATCGAGAGATGCGTACACATCCGGCATGTCGGACCGTTGGCCTAAGAAGTGCGTTCTTTTGCCGATGCCTAGCTCATTCGCGAGCGTCGTTAAAGAGACCTCTTCCGGCCCAGCACCGACGAACACCAGTTTCGCTGACTCCCACCTGGAAAAGAGGGACGAGGCAGCGCGTAGCAGATCCTTCAATCCTTTCTCGGGAGACAATCGTCCCACGAATCCAATGACGAGAGCATCTCCCAACCCGAGCTCTGCCCGTAGGGCAGGTTTGGCACTTTCAAACCCGGCAAAGTCGATTCCATTGTCGACTATCTCGATCTTGTTGTGCGGTACTCCAGAACGCTCGAGGATCAGTTTCACTGCTGGGGAGACCGCCACAATGGCATCGAAGTACCGCAGCGCGAAGCGGTCACAAACGCCATAAAGCGATAAAGCCAATCCGTGGTTGAGCCAGTTATGACAGGTGGATACCAGGGGAGTCGATGACGAACGAAGCGCAGCGCAGCTATAAATGTCAGCCTTGAAACCATGCGCGTGAACAACATCGATTCGTCGCGAATGAACGATACTTCGGACCCGTTGGAGCGCTCGGCGATCGAGTCGCCCATCGCAAGATATATGTTCCACTGCCAACCCCAGAGCGCGGGCGCGGTCGGCGAGCTCGAGATTGAGTCGATGGCGGTTCGCGAAGACC
This sequence comes from Acidobacteria bacterium AB60, assembly GCA_008682415.1. Taxonomy (GTDB): domain Bacteria; phylum Acidobacteriota; class Terriglobia; order Terriglobales; family Acidobacteriaceae; genus Telmatobacter. Next base: position 182,122 of record VANK01000009.1, read on the forward strand.
GCGATCGTACACTCGTGACCTAGACGGCTCAGGCCGACTGCGAGGGCCAGCACAACCCGCTCAGCTCCGTACATGCCGCCGCTACTAATTACTTGCAGGACTTTCATTTCAGTGGCACCGTACTTTCCTCGTCGCACTTCCAGCCGGATAACAGGCACCACACGCGGTGGTAAAGCTTATCTCCGAGGCTCCATCGGATTGCTTCCTTCGCCTGATGCGCCAACCGGGCGCTGTACAGGAGATGGTTCCCTGTCCTGAGCAATCGGCGCAATCGGCTGGCGGTAAGTGACTGGGTCGCAATGAACCGAGGGAGGATCTGGATACCTTCTCGGAAGCGAATGACCGTTTCCGGATCGGAAGTGAATACTTGTCGATAGCCAAATTCCGCGCAGGCACGCAGCACGCGCGCATTCCACCGCCCCCCCGGCATAGAAATGCTCTCAATAGAACGTCCAAGCCTTTGCTCCAGCTCATTTTTCGAACGCGATAGCTCAACCTGGAGCTCCTCCTCGGAACACCTCGTCAAATTCTTGTGGCTCCAGCCGTGCGATCCGACGAGATGCCCCGCCTCCAGGAGTTCCTTCACCTGCGGCCACCGCATGAAACCGACGCGCGTTCCAATCCAGCCTGCGGTCACGAAGAACCGGGCCTTCCGGCGAGAGGTCGCCAAGAGGGCCATAGCCGGGTCGTAGTTAGATTCGTGCCCATCATCAAAAGTGAGCCCGCACGGAAGAGGCGACTCGTCGCGACTCGCTTCCACGGCGGCGACTACGTCCAACTGTTCCTTAAAACGCTGCGGCGTTACGGTATATGGGTAAGATGCTGGCCCGCCCGGCGCCACGCGGTGGTACATCAGGAACAGGGCTGTCTGCTGCATCATCGTTGTCGCAGACGTGTCGCTATTCTGGGTTCGGGGTGTGGTATTCGGATCTGAACTCATCTCAATCGGCCTCATCCAGGCCCCTCCTGTTTTCGGCGGCCCGTCAAATCGCCCGAAATCCTCTGCGATGGAATTCGCGCATCTGCTCCCGGTTAGGAAACGTGAAGTAGCTACCCTGTGTCTGGTCAAGCACTATGGGGCGTTGCGTACCGGCGACGATGTGGCGGAGAACACGAGCTATGCAATGGGCACCATATCGTTTCGAGCGCCGAATAAGCGAATCCAGGCTCTCGCCTGGTTTGATTTCCAACCGATCCTGAAGCAGGGCAGCTCCTTCGTCGAGCTTGCCAGCCATATAGTGCACTGTGATTCCTACCGAGCGCTCCCCGTGTAGCATCTGCCAGAAGGTCGGCATCATACCTTTGTAGCGCGGCAAGGGAGCGTGATGGATATTGATGCATCCTTTCCGCGGAACCGAGAGCAGTGTCTCTTTGAAGATGTACGGTGAGGCCACGGAGATTAAAACATCTGGTTGCGCAGCTCGAATCCCAGCGATCACGTCCGGGGCATTTGGGTTTCCAATCTCCTTGTACGACACCCCGTATGTGCTGCTAAGGTGCTTGATCGAGCTAAATCGGCCGGGCCTAGATCCAGCGGGCAGGGCGCCCAAGCACTTCAGTGCAAGCAGGCGCAAACCCAAGCGGACCAGTCCGGGCAGTGTGTAGAGGGCGACCAATTCACGGAGCAATTTGACACGCGACCGTTTGCCCATGACCCGTGAGACGAGGATGTGATCGACGGAGAACTCATTGCTGTAGCCCTGGAAGAACTCCTCGAAGAATGGAAGGACATAAATGGGGTCGTTCTGAGTCACAAAGGTCAATCTCATGGGTGGTCTCCACTTCCTCACCGGCTATTCGCCGGAATCCTCGCCCGGAGTTCCGGGTCACGAAGAGAGCGTAAGGCGAGCAAACCGCGCGTCAATAGTTTCGATACGAGCGCTCGAATACGTGTGTCCAAGAGCAAGATCAATCCGGCATAGCAGGTCAACCCGACAAGCGCGCGAACCAAGAGTCGAAGAACGGTATTGGAAAGGAAGACGTGTCCAGCGACCAGAGCGGTGACGGCCCCGCAAGCAAGATAGCGGACTATGGGACCATACTCGATGCAGATCGGGAACACTTTGTGTGATGCCCAGGCCATGAGCACAATCCAGAGCAAATAACTGAGAAAGGCGGTCACCGCCGCGCCCAGAATGCCTATGCGCGGAACTAGGATCAGGTTCAGGACTACATTGAATACCGCTGCGACAGTAGTTGCGTGCGCGACCTTTGAGGGCAGGTTCCGCAAGAGCAGCCCCGTCCTGAAGAATATCTGGAGTGTGCAAGCGCTCAGGCCCGCAATCAACCAGGGAAGCAGCACATGCGCCTGCAGATACTTGCGCGAGGCCAGGACCACGATGGCGTCACCGGAGATGGCCAGGGTGATGGCCACAATGCCGCAGGCGAACATCACGAAATATGAGAGGCTGCGGCGGATGAAGTCGCGCGTCTGATCCTCCCCTTGATTGGTCCAAAGATCCATGCAGACCGGAAAAAACGAAAAGTTCAGGGGTGTTAGCACCACCTCTTGAACGTACGCGCCGATGTTATACGCAGCGGCGAAGTACCCTACCGCCGCCGTGCCTTGGAAGATCTGCACGATGAATCGATTGCCTGAGTCGAGGATGACCCATGCCAGCTCAGCCCACATGAGTGGAAGACCGAAAACGACCAGCCTGCGGAGCAACGCAAAATCGAAGAGGCGAATGCTCTTACCCATCCTTCGAGACAAGTCGGGGAGGAGGGCGAGGATTGTTCCGCCTTCCACCAGGGCCAAACCGAAAAAAAAAGCTGCTGATGTCTTCTGCCATCCGAAGGCGAACAGGCACACCGCCGCGATGCTCGCCGCCTTTACGGAGACTTCAAGAACATTTAGTAAGACGGTCTTGCCTTCGATCTGCAGCATGTTTCCGTACATTGCACGAACTGCCCGCGCCACTACGAGTACGGCTCCGAGAAGAGCGATATTTCTGACAGCGGGTGGCAGCTGGCTGGCCGGGAGGAGCAACACGCCAATCAGGAAAAGGCAGCCGCAGGTCAGCGCAATGGCCGCGTTTCCGATAAAGATGGTGCAAAAGAATCTTTGGCGCTCCGTGGGAGTTCCTCGGGTCAGTTCTAATTCGAAGCGCTGCACCGAATTTTGGAGTCCTGCTTTCGACAAAACCGTAAAGATGAGCACGGACTGAAGCACCAGGTTGATGCGTCCGTAGTCAGAAACCGAGAAGAGCCTGGTGAAGACAGGGAACGACGCGAATCCAAGAGCCAATCCCACAACTCTGCCGACGAGATGATGAGAGGAATACCGGACGAGTTTGCTAAATCCTGTCATAGGTGATTGTCACTACTCAGATCGCGCTCCCCAGTCTCGCCATGTGACTCATCCAGTCCTGCTAGAGTGGCTGCGCGCTTCACGCGATGTTGAGGTTCGCCTCGTCCAGACCCCATAGTTCCCTGTCAGAAAGTTGAAGAACGCCTTCAAGGTAGCGGCATTGAGGACTAGCACGGAGCGTGCCACTTCGGCTGGTGCGAAGATCTCACCGAGCCGAGGCCAAGTGAGCGCGGCAAGCCCGAGAGCATAGGCCCCCAACTGGATCATCCCGAAATAAAACAAAGGTGAACTAGGGGCGGATAGTGAGGCAGCCAACATTACAATGAGTAAAAAGGGAATCAGTAGACGACAGAACTTGTGACTCATGAACTCCCACCAGAGTGGATTGCGCTGAGTGCATAGCCACGGAGCAAGGCGGAGCAATTGATAGTTGCCGGTCAATGTTCGAACCTTGCGCTGAAATTCTTGTACAGGAGTCGTTACTACGTCATCCCATACACGGGCATCCTTCTCGAACACCGTCCTATAGCCCCGGCGAACGATGTGGAGCGGAAGGTAGCAATCATCCAATAATGTGCCGGGCGGGATCGTCACGACCAAGGACCGCCGTGCCGCATAGAATGCCCCCAAGGCGCCTACTACCGATCCAGACGCTCCTTCCCACTCGCGAATCTTATTTTCGAACCTCCATTTCAAATGTTCGCCGCTCAGAGCGCCTGCGCAGGTCGAATCACCGATGATCAAAAGGCCGCTGGCGCAACCTATCCTGGAGTCGGCGAAGTTGCTGACCAACCGACGTAGAGAGTCACGCTCGAGCACTTGCCGCGCATCTGTGAAGACGACGAGTTCTCCCGTCGCTGCCCTGACGCCAATATTGAGTGCGGCAGCTTTACCAATCCGGTCGCGGAGAATGATGGTGCTGATCCTTTGATCCGGATAGGCGTGCAGGATTTCGTCTGTGTGGTCGGTCGATCCATCCGACAAAACAATCACGGAAATCCGGCCGGGATCGTAGTTCGATGTCAGGATGCTATCCAGCTTTCGCCTAATGACCGCTTCCTCGTTATGGGCAGCGATCAGGAAGGTCACGTTCGGTTCGTAATCGGACTTCCTGAAGGCCTTTGGGCGGAATCGCGCCCGAAGCCAGAGCAGGGCAGGATAGCCGGCAAAGGTATAGAACAGAAGCAACCCCGGTAGTAAAACGCACAAAGTAGCGATCATTGAGGGCGGCCCATCGATGACAGTGACGCCAGCGCCTGGTGCGTATTCACGAAGGCGGAAGAATCGTGCGAGTCTCGGAGGTGATGAGTGTCGATCATTTCCTGGAATGAGTGAAAGCGACGAAGCGACAACAGCTTTTGTAACTTGGTCTCCATGGTTTCTAGACCGTGATAGTGGCGGAAGCGCGACCGCAAGCGGCCCGCGATGCGTGGCTGCTGAACGTCGATCTCCCACGGGTGCAAGTAGACCACCACATTTTGACCATGCGTGGCTTCTATGCGGCGAAGCGCCCATAGGGTGTAGGAGAAGGGGAGCAACCTGAGATATCCTCCGCCCGCTGCAGGCAAGGTGAAGCGACCCAAGCGAAATGTTGAAGGGGGGAACTCGTGTAGGGAGAGACTGCGATCGAGATGGTGCACGTATGGGTTAGGAGGAGCCCCGGGTATACCGTAGACATCGTGGTGGATCGGGTAGATACTGGAGTCGTATTCGAACCCTTCTTCGGCGAGGGTGTCGAGCGCCCACAGAGATTGATTCGTTATAGACCAACTAGGGGCACGGTAGCCCCGTATTCTGACCCCCGCAGCCTGCTCGATGGCTGTCTTTGCCATGCGGGTATCCTCGCGGAATTCGGCGGGAGTAAGGCGATAGATGCAGCGATGCCAATAACTGTGACAAGCAAGTTCATGGCCCCGGTTGGAAATCGCGCGGACGAGCCCGGGTAACTTGTTGGCCACCCATCCCAAAACGAAGAAGGTTGCCTTGGTATTTGTTGTGTCAAAGAGTTCAAGCAACCGCTGCGTGTTATGCTCCACCCGCAGGGGCCATCGATCCCAACTATTTCGGGGCACCTGATCTGCGAAGGCCTCGACTTGGAAGTACTCCTCCACGTCCACAGAAAGGATGTGGCGCATCGGACCCACCGCCGAATAACATGTTGACGCCTGCAGTGGTGTGTCGCTAAACATCCCAGTCCTACCTTTCAACAAGCCAACTAATACGCACCCCGACGGCAAAGCACCGTCTTGATGGTTTCGAACGCGATGAGGAGATCTAGCGAGATAGACATATGCTTGATGTAGTAGAGGTCGTATTGAAGCTTCTCCTTGCTGTCCGCCAATGACGATCCGTATCGATAACGCACCTGCGCCCAGCCCGTTAATCCCGGTCGAACAATGTGCCGGAGATCGTAGTAAGGTATCTGTTCACTGAGCCACGAAGTAAACTCCGGGCGTTCGGGGCGCGGACCTATAAGGCCCATGTCCCCACGCAATACATTCCAGAGCTGAGGAATTTCATCGAGGCGGGTTTTGCGCATGAAGCGTCCCAATCGTGTGACCCGCGGATCATTCTTTGTTGCCCAGACTGCACCGGTGGAGGACTCGGCATCCCGGCGCATGGTGCGGAACTTGTAGACCGTAAACACTGTTCCTCGAAACCCGGTGCGCGGTTGGCGAAAGAGGATTGGTCCAGGAGAGCTGATTCTTATGGCGAGAGCGATGAAGGGGATCAGGGGCAAGCAAATCAGTAGAGCGAGAGATGACAGGACGAAGGATACGATCCGATGGAAGATGAGGTTGCGATGCTTCAGGCGAAAACCGTCCGTGAAGATCAAAGAACTGGGAGTAAGATGGTCGACGTCGAGCTTGCCGGACGTCTTTTCAAGCAGGACGCTTGCGTCCTCCACATAAACGCCGCCGAGGCGGAGGCCGAGCAGTTCGCGGAGCGGCATCGTGCCCCGCCGATCGCCCATGGCGACCACCACGCGATGGACGTTTCCGTTCTTCTGTAGATTGCGAAGAGAAAGAGCCATGCTTTCCTGCGTCGACTCTTCGCTAATTCGGGTACTATCCCATCCGATCACGTCCAGGCCGAGATCAGGCCGCGATCGTATCGCTTCAACGAGTTGCCTGGCACGATCGCCTGTCCCGAGGACGAAGACTCGGTCGCGAAAGATCCTGGTGTGTACGATCCATCCGTAGAACGCGCGCCAACCAACGAGACTGAAGAGCAGAATAAGGATGGCAAACGAGTAATGGCCTGCCCTGAGAGTGAAGTCTGGACGAAGGTAGACTGTTGCACCCAGGCAAATGGAGAGGATTCCTACAACGGTGAAAATGCGGAAGTAGGTTTCCGCCCTGGAGACCTGGGTAGGCGCATAGAGGTCCAAATAGTAGGAGAGGAGCAGCACGGCGCAGGTGATCGTGAGAATCTTGACTATTCCGTTCTCATAAGTCAGGACTAGATAGAAATCTGGCCCAAAGAGAAGCATTGCAGCAGTCATGAACGACAAACCCACAATGAGCGCTTCTCCGCCGATCAGCACGACCGTACGAGCCGGATAGTATACGTGGAAAAGACGGATCATTAGTCCTGGTTCTCCTTATCCATTCCGTCTGGCGAAGCTGCATCGTGGCCGTAGTAGTGATAGGCAGCCGTGCTCTCGTTCTTGGAGGCGGCGTTGAGGACCACGCCCACCAGGGGGCGATCCTTCAGTTCTTCCCGAGCATGTTGTACGACGCCGAATCTTGTGAAACCGGACCGCACCACGAGCACGATTCCGTGGGAGACCGCTGCCAAGCTTGCCACATCAGACACCACGCTCACAGGAGGGGAGTCGATAACAATCCATTCGAAGTGGGGTTCGAGTTCATCGAGCAGCCCTTTCATTTTTCCGTTGCTCATCAGTTCTGCCGGGCTTCGAGCCGGTCCTCCGGGGATAAAGAAGAGGTCTGGCACTGGCGACTGCTGCACGATGGAGAAGGCAGAAGCGGTTCCTGCCAGGTAGTCAGGGAGGCCAGGGTTGCAGGGCGCACCGAGATACTCATGGAGGCGTGGCCATCGCAAATCCGCATCAACGAGGAGGGTGCGGCAGCCGCGTTGTCTGGCGAAGATCTGACTGAGGTTAGCAGAGAGAAAACTTTTGCCTTCGCGCGGCAAGGAACTTGTCACGAGGATGATCTTCAAGGTTTGCTTTTGCCGAATCCGGTAGAGACGAGAACGGATCGCTCGGAACTGCTCCGCCCATGGAGTTACCTGACTTTCTTCTTGCAGAAAGAGCATGTTGCCATTCGCCGCTTGCCAATCTGGACGAGACACTCTGGAGAACGCATTATCGGAATGGGTCTTTTCGCTTTCGACCATCGAGGGCATTCCGAGCGCTTGCGGCTGAAGAAGTGCCGACGTGTTGAAGGGCGGTAGAGTCACATTGGCAGGCGCACCGGGCCTGCCATTATGTTCCTGTTCAGCCCGGATCAGCGCTTCATGGATTCTGCTCATAAGATTCCTCATTTGCGGCATTGCCGAGAAAGTCCCTATGGCAACTCTCCCGCCATGGACCCGGCACAGCGTCGCCTTCTGCAGTACTCAGGCCCGCTTCCTGCAATTCCAGGTCTTGAGCGACTGCCCGGATCGTGGCGGCCGAAATGGAGCGTTCCTGATCGACGAAGCCGCTGATCAGCGCGTGCTCGCAGAGTAGGTTCGTAACTCGTGGGATTCCCCGAGAATAGCGATAGATCACATCCAGAGCGTCGGCGCGGAAGATGGGCTGGCCATTACTGCCGGCGATTGTGAGGCGCTGCTTGATGTATTCAGTGAGTTCCTCAGCCGTGAATGGGCGAGTGTGACAGCGCAGCGTAATTCTCTGCCATAGCTGGTGCAAGAGTGGTAGCTTGAGCTTCACTTCCAATTCCGGTTGGCCACAGAGCACGATCTGAAGCAACTTGTCGGTCGACGTCTCGAGGTTTGTCAGCAAGCGAATCTCTTCAAGCGCTTCGGTGGACAGATTCTGGGCTTCATCGATGATGAGCACCGCGGTCTGGCCAGCTTCATATCTGTCCAGGAGCCAACGATTCAAATGAAAGAGCAGCTTTCCCTTTTCGCGGCCCTCCGAAGGTATGCCGAAGTCCGCCATCATATAGTCGAGAAATTCAGAGAAGTTCAGACGTGGGTTGAAGATGAAGGCCGTGGTTACCTTCTCGGCCATCAACCACTCCATGAACTTGTTCAGCACCGTAGTCTTGCCCGTACCGACGCCCCCCGTCAGCAAGGTAAACCCTTTGCGATTGCGGACCCCATACGCCAGGCAGCTGAGTGCTTCCCTGGTGTCCCGCGTGAGATAGAGGTAGCGCGGGTCCGGATTCACCGTGAAAGGGTTGGCTTTCAGCCCATAGAAAGTCTCGAACATAGTCACCCGCTGACTGCCTGTCTCATGTCTCTTCTCGCGACATCTCGGGGATCTGACTTTTCCTTGACTGATACGTACTGCACGACCCCCAGCAGCGGAAGCTCCAGATGGTCTGCGATATCCGCCTCAGTCCGGATGAAGTCTTGCCTGAGTTCGAGCAGCAGAGCCAAGCCAATGCCAATCCCGAGTCCCAACAAGAAGCCCCCGCCCACAAAGGCGGGCTTTTTGGGGAAAGTAGCCTTCTCGGGTAGGTTGGGCGGGTCCATGACCCGGAACTGCTCGCCCTGCTGCCGCCGCTCCAGGTCGGTGGCCATCTCGGACTGGGCTTTCTTCGCCAGTAGGTCGTTGTAGAAGCCCAGGGCGGTTTGGTAGTCACGCGTCAGGGCTTTGAACTGCTCCTCGACCGTGGGAGTGATTTGAATATTGCTCTCGTATTCCCGCATGCCCCGCTGGATCCGGGCCTGTTCCTGGGTCTTCTCCTTAATGTCATCGTCGATCAGCCGAATGGCCATGCGTATTTGCGCAACCTGCGGCGATGGGAGTACGGGGTGATCGGCAGAGGGCGAAGCGGCTACCTCTGTATGCTGGCTCGTTCCCTTCAGGAGTTCGATTTGGTACTTGAGCTTCTTAACGTCGGGGTGGTCTTCCGTGTATCTGCTTCGGAGCTGAGCGAGTTGCGTCTGGAGGGCCTCGATTTCCCGCTGAGCTTCCATTGAGCCGGCCGCGACGGAAGCTCCCGTGGCGTTGGGCGTTGCTTGAGCGAGTAGGGATTCCTGGACCATCCTCTGCTGGCGGGCAGAAGCGATAGTCTGAGTCAAAGTTTCCATTCGACTCGTCAAGGTTGCGAGCATTTGCATATTCCGAGCCTCGTCCGTCGGCAACTGGCCGAGGTGTCTCGTTTTGAACGCCGCCAGTATGGAATCCTGCTGATCGAGCTTTTGCTTCGCGTCGTCCACCTGCCGAGATAGGAACTCGGTCGTGTCTTCGGCGTGTTGCTCGCGGATCTTGAGGCTCTGCTCCATAAAGATGGACATAATCTCGTTGCAGACTTGCTGCGCCAGCAACCTGTCTCGCCAGGTGAAGGCGATCCGAAAACCCGACGATCCCGCTTCGGTGCGAATTGGACTGATCTCGATGAGCTTCCGCATGCGGTCCAGGATTTCTTCCACAGGTATCTTGCCTGTATCCTCGCGAAACAGCCCAAACCGTTCGATGATCGGTTGGAGGCGGCTTCGACTCATGATCTGTTCCCGAATGGTGGCAAGCCTGGAATTTATCTGCTCAGTGACGATAGGCGTTACGAAGCGGTCTGGTACTCGCTGTGGCTCGACAAGAACCATTGCCTCAGACGTGTACCTCGGCTGGACGAGATAAGTGGTGGCCAGCCCTACGAGCGGACCGACGACGATGGGGGCGATGATCCACCATGCCCGCCTCTTAAGCATGGCCAGCAATTCGGATGGACCGAGTTCTCTGTTGCCCAGGTGCATTTTTTGAAATCCTCAGAACGTGCCAATGGGTGAATGGGTCCAGTTGAAGGCAAAGGTCACAACATTCTGCAAAATGGCAGAGTTACAGCCGGAGCTTGAGCAACTCCTGAATCCATGCTGAAGGCCGTAGTGCACCAGAACGCTCATCGTGCGCGTCAATTGGTGTTGCAGCGCTGCCCCGCCATACTGGCTGCTGAACGGGGTCTCGCCCCTTAGCCCCGAGTTTTTGGCATAGACTCCCTCAAGATTGAATTGCCAGCGTCGTGACACCGGGCGTGTAAGGGCACCAGACGCCATCAGTACTCTCGATCCGGAAAGCAAACCGGACCCAAGTGACAGTGAACGATTGACGCTGAGCTGAAGCGTATTTCTCGCTATCCGATATTGAAGGCCGGCATCGCCACCCCATGAGAAAGCGTCACGATGAAAGCCGCTGGCTGTCACTTCGTAGGGCTGGGCGTAACCAGTGGCTTCAATGAGATACCTGCCCTCCTCGCGATGCGCATATCGCAGGCCAGGCGAGTAGGAGCGAACCCTTTCTCCCATCCGACCAATGCTGTCCAGTTCGTATCCGATGGAAAGAGCGGCCGTGTCCCGTCGATTGATGGCGAAGTTGTAGCCGCCTTGGATTCCGAACTGGGTTCCGCTGAGCAAATCGCTGTCGATCGGGCGGAAGATGCCGTTCGAACCGGATAGGGTGAAGCTCATCCGGGGCGAATTGCGGTACTCGATTTCCGCGGCGGCCGTGTTGGTGAACCGTTGCGAAGAACTGGTGACGACGCTTTGGTCGGGAGTCACGGAAGGATCGAGCACCGGAATCCCAAGATCCTCCGGCGAAGCAACGCCCATCAGGCCGAAGCCGAGACTGCCACCCATGGAGGAAGGAGTTAACTGGCCTTCATCTGCCAGCAGAAGCGACCAGGTGCGACCAGTAAATTGCTGGGACCATCGCAAAAGATGCGAACCCGAAAGCTGATGTTCGTATTCCAGCCGCCTGGTGTCATAACGCAGGGCTCCATCGTATTGCAGCGATCCGCCTCGTCCGAGGAACTGTGCGACTGACACCTGCGCCATGAGCGACATGGCGGCTGCCGATCCATATTGGAAGTTGCCGTTGCTATCCCAACTCCCAAAGATGGCTGCCGAGGGCTGGATATAAGAGTGACGAGGGCGGGTTGACCCCAGCCCTTGCTCCCGGACTCCTGTCAGTGGACGGTTATCAGTTTCCGGGCGAACGGAGCCCGTTTGCGCTTGTGAGATGGGCTCCGGCAATTGCGCGCTCATCTTCCCAGCCAGCGCCAGAGGGAGAAGGAGAGATAGCCATACGGCTCGAATGTGGAGCATGATAGGACCTCAATCAATCACGGAACTACGATTGTGTCTCCGGGCTTGAGCGCGATGTTCTGGGCATTGCCGCGCCCCTTCAACGCTTCCTTGTAATTGAACGGATATCGGACCGTCTTGTCCCCTTCGTTTCGCAGAACATAGATCTTCTTCGTATTCGCAAACTCCAGACAGCATCCGGCACTGGCCAACGCCTCCATCACAGTCATATCCTTCGACAGGGGCATGGAGCCGGAACGCCCGATCTGTCCCGTCAGATAGATATGCCTGCTATTCATTGCGGTTACGGTCACCGTGACCAGAGGCGCCTCAAGGAATTTCTTGAGTGCCTCTGTAATGTGACTGGCCAATTGCATCGGGGTCAGGCCGGCGGCCTGGATGTCGTTGACCAGGGGGAGCGATATTTTCCCATCGGGACGCACCGGCACACCCCCGGAAAGGTCAGGTTCTTTCCAAACGATCACGCTGAGTGCATCCTCGCGACCGATGATGTAACTCTCATCATTGACCGTCGGAGTAGTGGCGGCTGCACTGGGACTGTTCGCTGCTGTGGGTGGGACAGGTTGGCCGATCCCCATCCTGACCACAACGCCAAGCAGAAGTACGATTGCGCTCACCGTCCTCATCGCTGCTCCTTCTCGCTGAACTTTGCATCCAGCCCCACTTGCTTCAGCTTGTATAAGAGTGCTTTGTAGCTAATCTGCAACTCCTGGGCGGCCCGCTTACGGTTCCAGCGCGTACGCGCAAGGACATTCAGAATCAGTGTCCGTTCCGTCTGACGGGAAGCAGCGCGTACGGCTTGCTTGAGAGAGATCATCGTGCGCGGCCCTATTCGCTGTACCTCTTGCGCTCGCGAGCGCAGCGCCGCCATCGCCAGACCAACGTCTCCAACAGCCACGATGACGCGCGCGGCCTCACGCAATTCCGCCACGTTACCCGGCCAGGGATATTCGAGGAGAAAACGTTGCATGGGGGCGCTCAGGACAGGGGTGGGCCGCTGCAACTCGCGGGCACATCCTCGGAGAAAGAAGTCGATGAGTGGCAGGATGTCTTCCCGGCGGTAACGCAGCGGCGGTATGGTCACCGTGAATCCACTTAGGAGGTAGAAGAGGTCCTCGCGGAAGACACCGGCGTGGACGTCTTGCTGCAACTGGCGGTCACTTGTGGCGATCAGGCGTACTCCATTCGATTCCCCACGTATGGCAGCCGTCGCCACAAGGGGTAATATCTTTGCCTGCGATGCAGGTGCAAGGTCGCTTATGTTTTCCAGCAGGAGAGTATCCGCTCCGTTGATCTCTCCGAAGCCGTGGCCGTCTTCTGAATCCAGGGCCGATATCGGCCGTCGCGAAGTGAGTTGCGCGCAGTTCAGGATTTTCAGCACTCCGCGGTCGCCCATGCATCTCTGATGAATTCGCGCGGCCAGCATGCGCTTGCCCGTCCCTAGTTCCCCCACCAGCAGGACCGGGACCTTCCGCATGTACGAACTCATGGCGATCTCTTCGATCGCCCGTGCGATAAAACTTCTTCCCGGGACAAATCGCTCGTATCCGTCCCCAGAAACCGCGATTACGGCCTCGGCCCGGTCGATTTGCTCCATTTCCGCATCTGCCTCAGAGTGTGCCAGGGCTAGCTCCTTCCGATCTCACTGGAAGCAAGATGATGACCAATGGAGCGCAGGGGACAAAGTGCTGGGCGGCCGGATGCAATTGCTTGAGATCGCCTGCGTGAGTCACGATCGGAGGCTGAAATGCCGTTGAGAGTGCAAGATACTTTCCAAGGGGAGCGGAAGAGTTTTTCCCTTCGCATGGGTCAGACATTTCTCAACGGGAATGCGAGACAGGAGTCATTACTGAGCGGCAACTCCCGTTCGGTCTTCTGGTCTCGCGAGAGCTGTCGTGAAAACATGCGGCCTTTCGGGTTCCAAATAGGAACTCGAATTGCTCATCCCACCTGTTCCGCTGCCGTTCAGGTTCGGGATCGGCTACTTGATGGATCACAGGAGATACAAAGATGAGGTCTTCGGCGCTGGTGTCTAAGCTCCTGAGCAGGTCTCTTCGGTTTGTGCCCTCGGGTCTTGTGGCCCCGCTTCGTAAGCAAAAGTGGTTGCGTACGCAGTATTCTCAACATCAAAGAAGCGCCAGGAAAATCGAGATCGACATTACGTATCGATGCAATCAGAAATGCCTTCACTGCAATCGTTCCTGTCCTCAAGCCCCGGCCCGAGACGACATGTCGGTTGAGCAGGTACAAAGGTTTGTGGCGGAGAGCCTGCAAAGGAAGATGCAGTGGGACTCCATCATGGTGATCGGCGGAGAGCCCACGCTCCACCCCAAACTATCGGAGATCCTGAACATCCTCATCGATTACAAGCAAGCGCATTCCCGGAGAACTGCTCTGATTTTGGCCACAAACGGGGTGGGGGCCAAGATCAGGTCCGTTCTGCGCTGCATTCCGGAAGAGGTGATGTTCCGCAACAGCGAGAAGGAGAATCCTCTTCACTTTGCCGCTGGATATGTCCACGAACCATTCAATGAGGCGCCCCAGGATTCCTTTCTCTACCGTGGCTCCGATTTCACCATTGGCTGCAGCATGACCACGAATTGCGGGACTGGGCTGACTCCGTTTGGCTATTACGTTTGTCCCATTGCGGGCGGAGGAATTGACCGCGTATTTGGCTTCGATGCAGGCCGAAAAGAGTTGCCCGACCCCGGCGACCAGATGGATGAGCAACGCCGTCTCTTTTGCAGGCTCTGCGGTCATTTCAAGGAGAAGCTTGTCTATAACGGCAGCTATTCGAGCCCTACGTGGAAGAGAGCCTATCAGAGGTTCGCCGAAGCACGCCCTATCTTGACGAGATACTGAAACGTCTCAAGGGTAAATTCATTCCAGGAAGTTGCGTGTGGCGTCTGAACCAGCACTGTGGAGCGCGGTGCAGAATTGAGCGCACTGAGTCGAGGGAATCGGCGCCGGAGCTAGCGAGTTCCTGTCGGGAAGATCTTCCTCCCTCTGCAGCATCCACTACACCCTGAAATTCTTCACCCAGCTGAGGTCAAACGCGGCTCGCGCCAACAGCCCAAAAGCATTCCGATCGGCGATTCTCAGCAGTTCGGAGAATAAGTCACCGCTGGTAAGACCGCCCGGGCCACAAAGATCGCACGTCTCCCCATTGGGGTGCACAATTTTCCGAACGATCTCGAGTAGCCCAAGCTGGTAGGAACTTCCGGCAATTTGGCACCCTAAGGCCTGCGCCTGCCGACGGCACGTGATATTTCCCGGGGCGAATGCTCGCGACGCAGTGGCAAACATGGGCAGGTCGGCATCGGAATCGCCGATGGCAATGGTCGATACATTCTCTTGCCCGGTCATCTGCAAGAGCGCAAGGAGCCCCTTCCCTTTATCGCTGGACTTGGCCACGACCGCAGTATCCAGATATGTCTGGTGATAGCTGAGACGGTCCAGTCTGAGTTCCGACAGCAGGTTCTGAATCAGCAACCGTGGAACCGGGATCGTCCGTCCGCGCTCGTAGGTATACGCGCGGATTGAGTAGCGGTAATCATCGTTGAGGAATATGCCAGGCACTGCTTTCAGCCTTCGTCTGGCGACCGTCAATTGATGGGCAGAGAGCTCATCAACCAGAATCTGCTCGCGTCCCGTATTGGCGTCCCAGGCGAAGGCGCCGTACTCTGCCACGCCGCCTGCGAATCCGTAGCTCTCACAATACGCTTTAGTCTCGGGAATGCTGCGAGCCGTGTTGAACGCGACCGAGAACCCATGAGCCTTGAGCATCGAGATCGCTTCTATACCCGCAGCAGTTGTGGACGGAAATCCGAACAAAAACCTGTCCGTCACTCCATCGATATCGAGGCTGATGATCGGCGCGTGCCAACCCTGGCTCTTCGGATTGCAACACATCGAGGCACAGTGGCGCATCGTCTGCTGGGTGAGAAAGTTCCACGCAACGATGAAATCCCGGTTGAACTCTTGGGCTCGATGGGCGAGGCGTTGATCCTCGAGGTTGGAATGCGCGACATACATGGCTCTCATGCCGGCCGCCAGTTTGTTCAAGAACAACCGTTGTTGGACCGTCGTATCCCCCGACTGCTCGATATACCTACAAAGCAAGTCCGCTTCTTCGGCAGGCAATAGCTCCCAATGAAGCACTGCCTCGGCGAGATCATATGCCGGATCGGTCATATTGATTTCGGTCTTGCCGCCCAGACCGTGCTGCTCGAAGTCGGTCTTCAGCGGGCCGCTCGGTCCGTGAAGCCATTCCAGGGGCCTCATCTTCCCATCCACCAAACTCGGGCACGGGCATGCAAGATCGGCCAGCCTCGCACTTAACCGCGGTCTTTTCAAGACGGCTGTGGCTTTGAGGCCGTAGGCTCGACTCAGGTTTCCGGCCACATCTCCAAAGCCCTTGTGGCGGTTCTCCCGGAGGAGCGCAGGCGCAGGGTCGGCGTCCAGACGCAGTCGCCGCACGCGGCTCGCTACGTACGCACCTGCGGCTTGTATCCAAGTCGCGCGATCGAACGGCTGATCGTGGTGCTCGCACCATTCCATGTAGAGCATGCCATCGCGGAGTCCGAATACACGGGGCACATATTCCTCCAGGCGCTCGGCGGCAAGAGACGCGTGATAGCTGAACCATCCCCAGCCGACACTCTTGGCCAGCACATAGCGAAATCCCGGTGTGCCATCGGATCCTCGTAATTCTACGCGAAATGCGCGTTTGACTCGGTTGTGGAACTTCTCGTCAGACCATTTGCGGAGTTGCTCGTTGATTGCTGCTGCTTGCTTGTCAATGCTGACTCCGGTGACCTCGAACCCTGTATTCCGGAAATATTCACCCATGCGTTCGCGAATCTGCTCGTCGGAAAGAAGACGTTGCTTGTACCACTCCTCTGGCTCCAGAGTGATCACTTCGACACCGGCAAGGGCGCACGGGTTCTGATCTCTCCAATGCCGACCACTCGCGTGTACCGGAACCAGAACGAAGATGTCTTCTTTGCTCGTCCCGCACTGTTGCAACGCATCGACTGCCTTCGAAAGAGTGCTGCCGGTATACACGGGCTCGTCGATCACGACAGCCCTGCCCCGCTCCCTGACGCAATGCCGAACGCAGTCAATCTCTGGAGTGGTCATGCCGCCCTTGGGACGTACGGTGACTCCATCCAGGACCCGGAATCCCTGCGTTTCAAGAGATGCGCGAAGAAGCGGAGCAAAGTAGGACCCCGCCGTGCGAAGTCCGAAGATCATCAACGGCCGGGTTGGATCGGGAATGGAAGCCTTGAGCTTGTTTCCCAGTAAAAGCACATCATTGGACGTGAGATCCTGCGAGCGAAAGGCCGCCGGAACACGAAGACGCTGAATGCCCAGCTCCGGTGGCATAGGGCTGGTGCGCAGGAGGTCGGAAAGTCGCCCCTCCCTCAACTCTAGGTCGGGGGCTGACCCTGGGGAGAGGAATGCCTTGAGCAGGTCGATAAGAGCCGCTTCCCATTGTCCGCGCCAACGCCTCAGCCGATGAACCCTGACAAGGCGCGCCTTTGCCTTCAGACTTATCGCCCGCTGAAATAAGGAGATCCCCGGCTTTGTGAAGGGCAGGGCCGAAGTGATCTTCGAAAAATCGTATTGGTCGCCGGCGATGTAGTCATCCACCGCATTGCTGATTGCGCAGGCCAGCAGGTACACGTTCGTCTGGATTTCGGCAGCTCTCCAGTCCTCTGCGCCTGGCGTCACCTTGAGGAGTTCCTGCTGCAGATACCGGCTGATCTGGGAGATCGTTGGAAACAGGTTGAGACACCAACTGTAGTTCTCGTAGAAATCCAACTCTGTCTGCTGCAAACGGTGCGTGCTGGGTTCCATAATTGCGGCGGAACCGCCGTGGGCATCGTCTTCTCGTTGCATGTCGATGCATTTGCACGCGAGGGGCCATTCCTGTGTCTAGGCCCAACCGCGAAGGTGATACCAGAGCAGCCCCAATGCTTCGTGCAACAAATCCTCGTTCCAGGCGATAGCCTCCCAGCTCGGCAGCAGACGCTCTTGAGTGATCAAGTGAAATCTTCGATAGCCGCAGGGCGCGGGAACGACTTCCAGACCAGCTTTGCGAAAAGCCCTCATGGCCCGCGCCATGTGAAAAGCCTCGGTGACCAGGACAATCTTACGAATCCCTTTCGCCCGTAATATCTGTGCGGAGTAGAGCGCATTCTCACGTGTGGAGCGAGATTGTGTCTCCGACCAGATCATCTCCAGCGGCACACCTTCTCGCTGCAACGCCACCGTCATCACCATCGCGTATGGGGGCGTTCCCTCGTCCGCGTTTGATCCGCCGCTGGCCAGAATCGGCAGGCGCCGCCCCCAGTTACGGTGCAACCAGGCTGCATATTGACAGCGCTCGAAGGAATCGGACCCGAGCCTCGAGGTCGGGAGGGGAGGGTAGGGGGGATAAACCGTGGACGACAGCACCACGATGGCGCCCGCTCCGTCCACAGGCGAAGAAAGCACCGGGTACGGATCCTCAAGCAGCCCAACCATCAGCGACGCCAACGGAGGCCACGAGACGAGGAAGAGTGAGAGAACGCCGAGAACAAGCAGCGTCGGTCTGCAGCCGCTTCGTCTCCATTGCCAAATCACCGCGGCGATAAGCAGAAGTATGACGGCTGCTAACAGCGGCTGGAAATACGACAAGGACATTACCCGTCCCCTCTTCGAATGGACACCCAATTGCAACAACATCATTGCAAATGACTGGCCAAACCAATCGAATCTTACTCAGTTCGGCAGGTCTGATTGCGGTCATCACCGGATGGATTCTGACTGTAAGCGGGTGCCACAAAGGAGAGGGAAACACCTTGACCAATCGCGTACACATCACCCTCATCGGCGCATCCATCGGCGAAGCGTGGCACTTGGCCGAGTGGCCAAGCCGCGTTCAGGCGCACGAGTACACTGCCGACTCCCTCGCGGCATGGCAGTTCGATAAATCGGAAGCGGTGGAGGAAACACTTATCCGTCCGAAAAGGAAAGTAGAGTTAACGCGAAGTTATCTCAAGTCCCTGTTCCAGTCGCCTCCGACCAACCCCAATATTGTGATCCTCAAAGAATGCTCCTCCTATTTCCCGGGAGATATGGAAGATTACAAACAGCGTGTTCGCGATTGGGTTCGCCAGCTCCAGGCGGGTAATATCCAGGTGATGCTGGCTACGGTGGTGCCGGTGACCCAAGCCCGCGCAGCCAGTGCTCCCGGAAAGCAGGAATCGCTGCTCGCTTACAACCAATGGATTCGCGAGTTTGCACACCAACAGCACATTCCGGTCCTTGACCTTGAGGCAGCGTTGCGGGAGCCCGGGCAAGGATCGTACTTGCGCCTAGAATACGCCGCCGATGATGGTTCGCACCTGAATGATGGCGCATATCGCGCCCTTGATATCGCTTTATGGACAACTCTTTGCCAATTAAGGCCTAACTCCGTTTGCGAGGCAGCCGCCACTCATTCCTGATTCGAGACCCGCAGATCACTTCAGTTGATCGGAAAACAAGGTCAACAGATGTTGTCTAAGCTTGTCCCGATTCGCGGTACGATGTTTCGACGTCCACCAGGTCTCCCCAGGTTCTATCTTTATGTCCGACGGGCGCTGCTGGGCCCATCGTTCCAGGCATTTCTGCCGATACTTCTCCAGCGAGCCAAATGGCCGCGCCGGAACGCCCATCACCACCGAATTTTCGGGTACATCCATAATGACCACGGAATTGGGCGCAACGACCGAGTTGCGTCCGATGCGTACATTGGGCATGAGACTCGAACGATGCCCGATGATGCAGTTGTCCTCGATCACAATTGGACCGAATACCTGCAAATCTGTGCAGCCATCTCGCAATACCCACACTCCTCCGTCGTGGGTGTGGAAGGCGACCTCGGCCGCGATCGCAACGTGATTTCCGATCTTGACCAGGTAAGGTTCGGTTCCCAAATCGGTAGGAACGATGTAACACGCCTCTCCAACGTGCGCCCCTAGCTTGCGAAGGTACTCCGCCTTGGTGAACGGAGTATAACGACGCTTTTCCAGTGAAGCACGAAGATCCGCGTATGCAGACACAATCTCTCGCGCCAAGCCCATCTGCGCCGCTCCTCGACCGGACCCGCCCCGGAAAGTCAATCGTGTCGATAAGTCTAGATATCGTTCTACGTTGCAAGTAGGTGGCCAAATAGAGCATCTCTTACTGACACTCCCTTAAGGAGGTTACAGAAGCAAACAGGCCCATTTGGACACCAGTTTGCAATTGCTCTAAGGGGTTTTGTCCCCTCGGCGACCTCGCCGGCAATGCAGTTCGGAGGAGTTCCGCATGTCGATCGATACCGTTGCGGCAACAGACCTTCAGACAAACTTCGCCCCCATTCCTGCGTGTGCGAATCCGGTGCGCATCACCGAGTGCTGCAGCTGGGAAGAGCTTGATCACTATCGCAGTGACTGGGTCCAACTACTCGCGGACAATCCCAATCTGGGAATCTTCTGCACGCCCGAGTGGCTAGGCCCTTGGTGGCACGCCTACGGCTACGGTCGCAGCCTCATGGCCCTCGTGTTCGCGGACCAGCATGGCGAGACTGTGGGGGTCGCGCCTCTCTACCGTGAACGTTCCGGCTCAGCGGGTTTTATCAAGGCCAACATCCTGCGGTTGGTCGGCGATGGTTCCGGCGATTCGGACGACTTGGATTTCGTCGTGCGCCCCGGTTACGAGGGCGCGGTGGCGGCGGCTTTCCTCCATTGGGCTGAGCGCAAACCGTGGCATATCTGTGAATTGAATTGCCTCTCGCCGCGTTCTACGGTTGCAACCCATTTACTCGAATTGTTGCGGATCGGGGGATGGAAGCATGTCCGGCGCGACCGTGCGTTGGTTTCCGTCCAACTGCCTGAAACCTGGGCGCTCTTCCTCAAACAGTTGTCCAGCAAAGAGCGCGGTAAGGTTGGTAACAGGCTTCGGCGCTTGGAAACACGCCACCAACTGACCTTCCACCGTTGTGAGCAAACCGGCGAATTAGCGGAATATCTCGGAACCCTCTTCTCCCTGCATCAGAAGCGCTGGGAAAGCCGCGCCGAACGGGGTAGTTTCAGCCAACCGCAGCGAGTCCAGTTCTATCGCGGATTGTGTGCGTTGTTGACGAACCGCGGATGGCTGGAACTGTGGACCATGAAAATGGATGGCATGCCCGTGGCGGCCCAGATCGGACTCCGCTATCGGAACTCGGTGTCGTCCCTGCAGGAGGGCTTCGACCCAGACTACTCCGCCGATAGCGTCGGTTATGTCCTCAGGAGCCACGTGCTTCGCTCCTGCATCGCGTCCGGAATCAACAGATACGAGTTTCTAGCCGGCGATCAGGACAGCAAGCAAAGGTGGGGAGCGGAGATGGGCAATTACATAGATATCCGTTTCGCTCATCCCGGCTGTTCTGGGGCTGCGCACTTCGTCGCCTCGGAATCGCTCCGCTCTATCAAAGGGTGGTTCCGCGAGCGCCTGCCGCAGGAGCTTTGGAAGAAGCTCCAGCAGGCCAAGGGCAAGCTGGTGTCTAACTGACGACGAGAGCTCCTGGCCGCGCATTCAATAATGCCTACGGCTAGATACCGTGACAGCTTCGAAGGCTATGGCTTCAAGGTCCATTTCCATCTTGCCGGCGTAATTTGTTCCTTTGCGCCCGATGTCGGCTTGCCCGGGAAGTGCGGGTACGTCCGATTCCTTCCCGGCTAATTTCCCCCGCAGAGCCTTCTAAGACTGGATTTCACCACTTTGCCGGCGCTGTTTTTGGGAAGCGACTCCAGGACGACGATTTCTTTGGGTATCCAGTTGATGGGCAGCCTCTCCCTGCAAAACGCGGCGAAGCGCGTTTCGAGGCCGTCGGCTTTTTTGTCCCGATGCACCACGAATGCTTTTACCGCCTCTCCTAGCACCTCGTCCGGAATCCCGACGACTGCTGCTTCCAGCAGATCGGGGCACTCTAACATAGCCTCCTCGAGGCGACGGCAACTTGTGCGTTTGCCGCCACACTTGATGAAGTCTTTGGCTCGATCGACGATGTATATGAAACCCTCTTCGTCAACGGTCGCCAAATCCCCGGTATGGAGTGCGCCCGCTCGGAATGTCGCCGCCGATTCCTCCTCTGCGCGCCAGTAGCCCAAAGCGATGTTTTCGCCGCGGGCTACGATCTCGCCGATTTGCCCTCCGGGCGCAACAGGGCGCCCTGATTCGTCGACGACTTCCAGCTGAACTCCTGGGATTGCCTTGCCAATCGATCCCAGCTTCTGGTCCAGCATCTCCGGAGGAAGATACGCGAGACGGGCGGTGGCTTCGGTCTGCCCATACATCACGAACACGGCGGATGTTGGCAAAGCTTTGCGCAACTCGCGTATGAAGGTCGGCGCCAGATGGCCTCCGGCCTGTTGCACATAGCGGAGATGCGGAAACCTCATCTTCGCCAAGCCAGACCGGCGCAGAAGGATCTGAAAATGGCTGGGGACGCCGGCGAAGCCCGTGCATTCCGTTTCAACCATCCGCTGCAGCACCTTCTCTGGAAACATAAAACGACGATCGATGACCAGGGTGCCCCCGACCCGCAGATGCGTATGCAGCAGTGACGTACCGAAGCAATAGTGGAAGGGGAGTACCGTCATGATTCGGTCTTGTGCGGTCAAACGCAGGTACTCAATCACGGATTCGGTGTTGGCAATGATATTGCCGTGGGTCACCATCACACCCCGTGGTGTCCCCGTGGAGCCGGAGGTGAACATCAAGGCGGCCAAATCATCCCAACCCGCTACCGGTGCTCTGAGCCCTGGCACGGCCCGCGCGGATGCTTGCGACGTAATAGACGTCCGGCAGCTGGAGACGGACAGCTCCGAATCCGTGACCGTCGTGAGTGACGATAGTCGCGGAAATGCGCGGACGACTCTGGTTTGGGCGAAAGCGAACCGGGCATCCGTTTGTTGGGCCACAAACGCCAAGTCTTTCTCGGGAATATTGGGCGGAAGCGGTACGCAGACCATTCCGGCACGCAGGCAAGCCAGGTAGGCGGCAACCCAAAAAAAACCATTTTCGCTTAGGAGTATCGCGCGATCGCCTTTTTGCGCCCCAACCGCGACCAGATGATCGGCAAGCTGGGTCGAAACCAAATCTAGCTCCCCGTAGGTAAAGGCGGACTCCAGAGTGAGCAAGGCTACACTCATTGGATCTTTGCCGCCTAGCAGATAGTCCGCCAGGTTGGTGCTTCTGTCAAAGGACCCCAGCCCCAAGCAGGGCTGTGTAGGGAGAACCGCTTCCATAAACAAAACCCATCACCGCGTTTCGTTAAATCTCACTCACGTCTTCCACGAGCATCGGGCCGCTGTGAAGATACCTCGTGGCCGTCCGCTTCGCATCGATTTGCGCGTAGATTGTCGTGACCTGCTCAGCGGTCAACCCCGCGATCGCCGCGAGCTCTGAAGGGGGGAAACCATGATTCCTTCCGAACAGGCATATGTCCATCGCCGCGAGCGGCAGGGAAAAGTAAAACTCCTCCTGAGACTGCGCCAGCGAATAGGTGTCAGTAGTGGGCGGTCGCATCCGGATCTCCTCCGGTACCCCCAGATACTCTGACAATTGATATACCTGCGTCTTATACAGGTGAGCGATCGGCTTGAAGTCAGCCAACCCATCGCCCCCTTTTACGAAAAATCCCTGGTCGTACTCCAATCGATTGGGCGTGCCCGCCACGGCGTACTGGAACCGATCGGCGTAGTGGTACTCCATCATCTTTCGTGTCCGCTGCTTGAAATTGGTAGCCGCGAGAATTCCCAGGTATGCTTCCGCCGTGAGCCGTACCTTTCTGATTTCCCCCGCGGGAGTCTGCACCACCACCGAAAACACGGAGTACCGGGCGGCGTCCTGCAGATTCGGCAGAACGATCTTTGACTTGTAGCCCGGGCCATACTCAGGCACAACGAGCCGAATCGCATCGTCGCGACGCTTATAACAGCAGGCACCCTTCAGAATCGGACTTATGTCCTCCAGAAATGAGCGAATCCCGAGCGTCTCGGCGACCGCTCGTCCCAATCGCAAGCTCTCTGGCGAGGAATCCTCCTCCGGAGTGAACAACGCGATGACTCTTTCCTTGCCGAGCGCCCGCGCACACAGGAAAGCAACTACGCTGCTGTCAATGCCTCCCGAGACGCCGACGACCGCTCCTTTGCGCTTCAGTCGATCGAATACGATCCCGCGGATCTTGGCGGCGATGCGTTCCGTCTCCAACGCAGCATCCAGCCTGAGAAGTTGCTTCGCGGCAGACGGTACACCATTGACTGGTGCGATCAAGGGATGCCTCCTAACTGACCTTCGACACTGCGGGCATCGCAAGCTTGTGCTCGACGAAGGCGGCTAATCGGTTGACCGAATCAAGGTTGTCCGGAATCAACTCTTCGTCGTAGATCTCGATCTCGTAGGTGTGTTGAAGGTACATCACCAATTCCAGGATTCCGGTGGAGTCAATGATCCCATTGTCCAGAAAGGAATCAGCATTATCCAGGCGTTGATCTTCGCCGAAAAGAAAATTCTTCACTACGAAGCTGCGCAGTTCGTGAACTCGTGACTGCATAGATGCGGACTCCTCCGGAAGTTAAGGATGAATTGATCCATAATGAGGGCGGTCGACAGAATTCCAACTAATGCCATGTTGTCTTTGGTTCCATTGGCATGCCCTGCCGCGAATTTGCTCAGCAAGCCGTTCACGGCGTCAGGTTTGAAGAGCCCCGCGTCGCGGACAGACGAGCTGGAGAGCGTGTCCTGGACATACTCCCTGTGTTTGCCATTGAAGAAGCTCCGGCCGTCAGGGGCGCGATACGGTTGCTTGTGTCGCGCGATGATCGAGTCCGGAACAAGGCCCCGTGCAGCTCGCTTTAGAATGTGCTTCTCGTTCAGCGCCTTCATCTTCAACGTAGCTGGAATCGTTGCAGCGAACGAGACGACTCGGTGATCCAGGAATGGGTAGCGGCCCTCCACCGCATGAGCCATGGCCATGCGATCCCCCTGGGAGGAGAGTATGTACCCCGGTAGCAGGTATGCGGTCTCCAGAAACTGAGACTGGCAAAACGGGTCCATTCGCCCGAAATCAGGAGGCAATTGTGCGCGGAGTTCCTCCAACGGATCATAGCCATGGAGCTCCGTCTTGATCTCATCGCTGAAGAACATCTTTAGACGGGAGGTGAGCTCCCACCGCGGCAGGTGTGAGAAGAATGGATCCTCTAAGTCGCCGGGCCGCACATGGAAGAACGCCGCCAGATACGCCGGCGACTGCTTCTGGATATCCTGCATGTACGGATAAAGGCGTCCCAGAAGACGTGGCCGCAAAGTCGAGGCAGGCTGCTTGGCCCAGAAGCGACGGATCTTGGCTTCCTTATAGATGTCGTATCCGCCGAATAGTTCGTCGGATCCTTCCCCGGTGACAACCACCTTGAAACCATCTTCGCGGACTAACCGGGAAAGCAGGAAGAGGGGAGCAGGAGCTGTCCGGAGAATGGGCATCTCTGTGTGCCAGATCACCCTTGGGAACACGTCCGCGATGTCGTCATACGTGCATCGCACACTATCGTGCTCCGTCTCTAGGAAGGTGCTCGCTTCCCGCTGGAATGCACTCTCGTCATAATCTCTATCCTCGAAGCCCACGGAGAATGTCTTTAGAGGACCCGAGTGCACCCGGCGGATCAGCGATGTGGTGAGCGTCGAGTCCAACCCCCCGCTCAGATAAGCGCCCACCGGAACGTCGGCGCGCAGACGGATCCGCGTGGCATCGGTGAGCAGTTCCAACAGTTCCTCGACAAGATGTTCCGGGTCAGAGCTTACGCCTGAAGCCGGTTCGAACTGCAGCCTCCAGTACCGTCGGACAGTCAACTGGCCCCCCTGCAGCACGAGGGAGTGCCCGGGTGGCAGTTCGTAAACACCCCTGAAGGGCGTGGAAGGCGGCAACGTCGCCCAGAACGTAAAGATCTGCTCTAATCCATGCGGATCCAGGTCGTGCACGATTCCCGGATGGGCGAATATCGCTTTGATCTCGGAACCAAAAACCAAAGCATCCCGTGTACATGCATAGAAGAACGGGCGCACCCCGAGACGATCGCGAGAAGCGAAGAGTTTTCGATTCCTTTTGTCCCAGATCGCAAATGACCATTGCCCGTTCAAGTAATCCACGCAGTGCTCGCCGTACCGCTGGTACAGATGCAGAATCACCTCGGTATCGGAGCGAGTGCGGAAGCGATGCCCGGCGCGAGCCAGGTCCTCGCGCAATTCCAGATAATTAAATATCTCCCCGTTGAACGTAATCATGAGTTCATTGTTGTGACTCTGCATGGGTTGCCGACCGCCTGCGATATCAATAATGCTGAGGCGCGCATGACCGAAACCCACCGAATTGCGGATAACAAGGCCTCTTTCATCGGGACCGCGATGCCGCAGCATTGCGACCATATCTCCAAGCACCTCGGGATCAACTGGCTCTCCCCCGAAGTTCAGGATTCCGGCGAGTCCACACATGACGTCGTCCCGTCTGGTCGAGCTCTGCCTGCCAGCGGCACAACTCGAACATCTGGCGACAGCACGTCATTTGCCTTTTATCCTCTACCTACCCCTGCCGCCCGGCACCAGGCAGTAGATTCGAACTGACCGCATTGCCAGGCCGATATCTTCGGGAATCCGCGACTCTTCGTGGTGGCGGACTTGAACCATCCCCTGACACATTCGCCAGGTTCGGGGAAATTGTTTTCCCACCGAGATGCCCAAATGTGGGGACTTTTACGGGATCGCCGGCTGGCGATCTAGACATAGAATCCTGGGCACAGTGGATCGGCCCGCCAACCGGCCTGGCGATCAGGAAGGGGGAAAGAGTGAAGCTCCAAAAGGAGAAAGGCTCCCACCATTATTCTGTGGGAGCCTTTCCTGTATGGAATTCAGGGAGTCTGTGTTCCGGTAATTACTTCAAGCAATCCATCCTATTGCTTACACGCCCAGGAGCTGACGAGGACGCATTGCTCGCCGGCAGACGAAGACTAGGATCAGCAGCCCGGTGCCGAGAAGGAAGAGACTTCCTGGTTCCGGAGCCATCGCGATATCCGCATCAATTGTCGTTGTGCCGGTAGACAACAGCCCATCGGGACGAAGGGTATACGCCTGTTGTGTCAGAGTATAGACAACGTTCCCGATTGTTACCGACGGCTCTAAAAAGGAGACCGTGGCTGAGCTCGCTCCGAGCGAGATGGTGCCGTTGAGGATCGAGTTAAATGTGGCATTGTTGTCGCCCGCCTGCGGCAGCCACTGCGTGATCGTCAGGTTAAATGGCACGTTCGTGAAGGTATCACTGCCGGCAAAGCCTGTGATCACGAACTCCCCAAGCGAAGCCACCGACGGCGTGTCGACGGAGCTTAGGAGCTTTCCCACGAACGTTAGCTGCATGTTGTTTCCAAAGAGCCAGCTTGTGGTTTGACTAGTCGGATTGACGGAACCAGAATTAGTCGAGAAAACGACTGTATCGGCGCGCGCGAAAGACCCCATTACGCCGATCAGCAGGAGTCCAGCTAGAATTACTCGCTTCCGCAAGATACCCTCCTCCTTGAAACCGCAGACTTATCTGCCTTACCGCTCGGAATAGGACCGCTCGCTGAAGCACGCGATACAAGCGCCGTAATTAGCTGCAGGAACGGCGAGTTGTGCTTCCTCGCCTTTCTCCCTCGCCTGGCGCTCCTACGAAAGGGTCCCCGAACGCTTGTGTGACCGCCTCACACTGGCAAACTAAAGATGACCTGCGCCGTGGCGCGTGGTTGGCCGGGCCGCCGGATCTACACTTGATGTACCAAGAGAGGTCAAGCTGATCGCAAACCCATCCTTCGTTTGCCGTGCCGACCATGCCCGCCAAACCAAGATGCAGCCTGGATGCCATACTCGCCCATTTGGAATCAGGCGTTTGCGCCGCCGAGGTGACGAAGATGCGCAAACGGCTGCACCGGCCATTCCCGCCAAGTTCTTTCCGGCATGAAGCGACCGTCTCCCACTGGTAAGTCGACCCAACATGTCCAGATAGTTCTGCAATCTTCATCCAATCGGATTCCGGGGCCGTGACCTTTCCCGTCCTGGGACATAGGTTGGCTCTCTCTTGGAACTGCGAAACCATCTTGTGAACGATCAGGGAGTCAAGACCTATCGTACGCAGGGGACCTATCCCGGTGGGATCCTGGGAAAAAAGTCTTCCACCACCTGTGGGAAACAGATTCTCATTAATGCTGCTTGCAGAGAGTTGACGAGCAGCCGATGCGCGCGAGTTGCCCGACGTCTCGCAACAATCGGTAAAAGATGCTTCTGATCAGAGTGGCCACCGTGGCACGACGGGGCTCCACAAGCGTATGGAGTGTGAGATGCATGTCTTGAACTAAGAGCTGAGCAGACCGGAGTTGAGAGCCTCCACTTCTGGTGTTGATCGACCTGGCGGTGCGCAAGGAGACCTGAAAGATGCAACGCTGTTCTCGCTGTATTCTCCCGGAGACGTATCCTGACATCACATTCGACACAAATGGTGTCTGTCATAAATGCCATGAGTACGATTTGAAGTACGCGTCTCGCGACTATGCAAAGCGTGGCGTCGAATTGACCTGCATCGCTGAGTGGGCGCGGAGACAGGGTAAACGCTTCGATTGTATTGTGCCCTTCAGCGGGGGTAAGGATAGCTCCTACACTTTGTACGTCTGCAGGAAGCAACTGGGCCTGAAGGTCTTGGCGGTCAACTTCAATAACGGGCTGCGCACTCCTGAGGCGCTGATCAACATCGAGCACATCTGTCAGGTAACCGACAGCGCTTTTGTCTGTTACGGTCCATCCTGGCAGACTATGCGTAAGCTTTACCGGGCCTTCTTCCTTGCTACGGGGCAATTCTGCGTGCCTTGCGACATGGGGATTTGGGCCACCGTGCATCGTGTCGCCGAACAATACGACGTTCCGCTAATCGTTTCGGGCTTCTCTGCCCAAATCGAATCCCGCGGCCCAAAAATCTACTCCTACAACGATCGTCTCTTCCAGACGATCGCTTCCAGGATTTTGACCAAAGACGAGATGCGCGACTTCCTCAGCCTCAGCCCTGCCCGAAAGATCGCTCGCCGCCTCAAGCGTGGACGCGTGACCAGGTATCGTAGGCAGATCTCGTTGCCAGAATATATGAACTGGGATGATGCGGAGATCAAGCGCGTCATCTCACAGGAGCTTGGCTGGACCCCTCGCGCCGATGGGTCCTCCGATCACATCGACTGTTGTTTTGCACCCATGAAAGGGTATTTCAACGTTCAAAAGTGGGGCTTCGGGGAGAAAACCACGAAGTACGCCGCTATGACGCGCCACGGAGAGATCACTCGGGACGAGGCGCTGACCAGGGCCCAACGCGACGAGAGTCGAAATATCGATTCCGCGATCGCGGACTTCAAGCGAAGACTGGACGTGACCAGCGAAGAGATGGTCGCGGCGAAATCCAGAACTCATCTCGAATTCCTATAAGGCAAACTTCCACCAACCGCTGCTGCGCGATTGGGAATGAACTCCGCGTTTCCAAGAGTGCTTGTGAGCCGATGGCCTCGCGAGCGGTACCATCGGCTCTTCTCGTGGACGGAACGACGTGATTGAGCCATGTCACGCACCAGGCGGCTCGGCGCGTCGCCAAGATCCTGAATCCTGACCTTGCCCCTGGATCAAACGCCCGTGAAAGCCGCTCGCGCCGATCTCAGGAGTGTGCGCAATCCGGTCAGTTCGGCAACGAACGCCTCGATTGTATGCTTCATCGTGACCGTGAAGCGTCTCAATTCCAGTAGATTGGAACGGGCAAGATTTCGGCCCGGCTTGGTGGTGACCGCTGCGAGGACGTGGCCAGCCAGGATGCGCTTATCGAGTTCTTCGAAGGCCCCAGTCGGATAGCTGAAAAGAGGCGTCGCCCTACCAGTCCATTCTCTGATGTCACTGAGTGAATCCAGAATCTCAGCTTGTCGCCGTTTGGGAGTCTCATTGCTCAGAATGCAGTGACTCCGCGTGTGCGCCCCGAATTCGATCAGGGGTGGGGGAAAAGTCTTCAATTCGGCAAGAACGAGCGGACGCAACGTGCGCAAAATAGGTTTCGGGATTTCTGCGCGAATGTTTTGCCAGGATGTGTGGAATCGCTCCTCGAGTACATCGATGGGCAGAGAATAAAGCTCCTCATCGGTGGCGACCCCTCCTTCCCAAATATGCACCAGGCGCAAACGATCGAAGGCGAGCAGTTCCCCAGTACGAGTGTGGCCGGTGGCCAGAAAAATCGTCGCCGGTACAGAGTACTTCTCAAGCAGCGGCAGGGCAATCTCGAGGTTGTTGGCGTATCCATCGTCGAACGTCACGGCGGTCGCTCGCTCCGGCAGGCCTCCTGCCATGAAAAGACCGACCGCCTCCCCCAAGGGCAGTAACTGCGTATGCGCCACCAGGTATTGCAGTTGCTCCTCGAAACAAGAGCGCTTCACAAAGTATGGCGGAATCCACGACGCTCCTTCGAACTCGTCTGCACACACGCCATGGTAGGTGAGGATACGAAGCCCCGCCCCGCCGAGTTTCCAGGCGGCTGCGCAGAACGGAGACGCCGAATAGGCGCGGTACAACAGTTCCTTCATATAGAGTCAGCACTCAAAGAGAGCTTCACACCGAGACCAACCCGGTCAGTGAAGTCTTCCCACAAGGACGGTAGCAAGCCTGCGCCCAATTCGAGAAGAACCTGCTCGCCTAACCTCTTGGCTGCTTATCTGGCAGGGCGCGTCGACGAAGGATCATGCTCTGAGTTGTCTTCTGCCTGGAAGGAAACATATTTCCATGCCAGTTGGGAAACTTCGTACTCTCTGCGATGGCCTGAATCTCAGGCATCAAATATTTCTCTTCGTTAGGCATTTCGATTGCTACATCGGGTCCAGAGAAGCACATGACTACCGCATTATTCGCGTCCAACGAGGCTTCACATCGTCCCGCGCCGGGTGGCCCGGCAAGATGGACGCGAATCATTCCCTCTCGAATCGCGCTAGGGGCCATACTCATCGGCACTCTAGTGGCGGCGCTTTACTTCCGCATACTCGGACGATTGGCGATCGACTGGTGGCAAGTGCCTGAGGATTCGCACGGTCTACTGGTTCCACTCTTCTCCTCCTACCTTCTCTGGTCAAGGAGAGCAGCGATCCGGAACGTCATCCTCGCGCCAGAATGGAGTGGAGCGGGCATCGTCTGCTTCGGACTGACCGTTCTGCTCCTTGGGGAGTTCGGAGCAAACGTGTTTCTTGCCCGCACCTCATTTGTGATCCTTCTCACTGGTTTGGTGGTCGTCTTTGGCGGATGGGAACTGTTCCGGCAACTCCGGTTTCCGGTAATGGTGCTGCTTCTCGGAATACCTCCTCCCGCGCTTCTGTTGAACTACGTGACATTGCCCCTTCAATTGCTGGCCGCGCAAGTGGCCGCTGTGCTACTTCCGCTGTGCGGCATACCGGTCCTGCGCGAGGGCAATGTCATTCAGTTGTCCGCAATCACGTTGGAAGTCGCAGAGGCCTGCAGCGGCATTCGTTCTTTGATCAGTCTGGTCGCTATGGCGATCTTCTACGGCTACTTTGCCGAAACCTCCAATCTTCGGCGGCTTCTTCTTGTCTTGTCGAGCGTGCCGATTGCGATAGCTGCCAATTCTGTTCGCATTGTGGTCACGGGCCTGTGCGTCCAACATTTAGGCCCCGATAGAGCGATGGGATTCTTCCACGAATTCTCCGGCTGGCTTGTGTTTCTGGTCTCGTTGGCGGGTTTGTTTCTGGTTCACCGTTTCCTGGCGCTGGTGTGGAGGCGGGGGCATACTTCATGAACGCAATCCGGTTCTGGACTGTCACCGGTCTATTAGTCGCGGCCCTCCTCGTTTTGGCTGGCCGCAGCCGCTCTGAGAAGATCCCTGAGAGACGCCCCCTGAGCGAGATCGCAAGCAAGATCGGCGGCTGGGCGGCGGCTACCGATGAAGTCATTCCTTCCGACACTCTGCAAACCTTGGGTGCCGGGGAGTTCCTCTCCCGGGTATACCTCAGGAGCTCCCATATCCCTCCCGTGGCGCTCTTCATCGGGTACTTTCCCACGCAACGATCCGGCGTCACGATTCATTCGCCGAAACATTGCCTGCCAGGCGCAGGTTGGTTTTTTGAGGCCGCGCAGTCGGTGCAACTGGTCGACACCGCGGGCGCCAACCACCGCCTGCGTGAATACATCATCCGGAACGGCGACAGGAGGAGTGTGGTCATTTACTGGTACCAGGCCCATGGTCGAAGTGTTGGAAATGAGTATGCTGCGATGGCCTATCTGATCGCGGATGCGGTTCGCTTGAATCGGAGCGATGGTGCCCTGGTTCGAATCATGACGCCCATCGGCTCGAACGAAAACACGATGGCCGCCAAAATGCGGGCGGAGTCGTTCGTGGCGCAGTTGGTGCCCCTGCTTCCAAAGGTCATTCCCAACTAACAGGTGTAAAGCGCTAAAGCAGGAGCGAAGTCCGGTGTTCATCGTAGGTTGCTTGATAAGGATTGACGCAATGAAACGTTCGCATCGTTTATTGGATCAGCATCGTCGCACCGTCCAGCCTTGGTTACGAACAGCCGTAATCGCAATGTTCGGCCTTCTGATGATGGCCGCGGTTGGATGCCATTCCGATCCCAATATCAAGAAGCGCATGTACCTGGAGAGCGGCAATCGCTTCAGTGCGCAGGGCAAATATAAGGAGGCGGCGATCCAGTATGCCAATGCTCTCAAGATCGATAAGAGCTTTGCCGAGGCTCACTATCAGCTGGCCAAAGCCTTCCTGAAGCTGGATCGCATGAACTCCGCCTACACGGAGCTGGCGCGCACCATCGATCTGCAGCCGGATAATTATCCGGCCCGCATTGATCTCGCCGGTCTCTTGCTCAGAGCGGGGAGAACGGATGAAGCAAAGTCTCAAGCCGATTCGATAGTGGCTGCGGATCCGAACAATCCCGATGCTCACGCGCTCATCTCGGGAATCGCATTCAGGCAGGGCGATCGGGGAATGGCTCTCAGCGAGATTCATCGGGCCCTGGAGCTTGATCCCAGGCGACCTGCCTTCTACGAACAGTCCGCATTGCTCAAATCGGCGGATGCAGCCGATGCAACTTCCATCGAGTCGGAGTTGAGGAATGCCGTCTCTCTGGATCCGAACTCTGCCGGCCCAAGACTCCTGCTGGCTGCGTTCATGGTTAAGGGCAGCCGGTGGCGGGAAGCCGAACAGACTGCCCGGGAGGCCATCGCTGCGGACCCCAAAAGCCTCGTTGCTCGCACTGCTCTTGCCCAGATCTATCTCCGCCAAGGTGATCAGGTCAACGCGGAGCTCGTGCTCCGCCAGGCCGCGAAAGATCTCTCCGAAGATCCAGCGGGCGTGCGTGTCCTGGCGGATTATTTCGACCGCACCGGTCAGAACGCCAAAGCGCGCGTGGAGTTCGAGGCCCTCGCGTCCAGCACCCCAGCGATGTAGCCCTGCAAGATGCCTATGTTCGATCTCTCCTCGCGGCAAAAGACTATGGCAAAGCGCAAAGTGTGACGGCCGGGCTGCTGAAAAAGCACGGGAAGGATGCCCGGGTCCTCGCTTTGAATGGAATTGTCCTTCTGAATAGCGGTAAGGCGGACGACGCTATCGCCGCCCTGCAACGAGCGATCAGGGACTATCCCAAGGACGCCTTCATGGAGTTCTGGCTGGGAAAGGCGGCTGTGGCAAAAGGGGATCTCGTCCTCGCAGAGAGAAGTTTCCGCACAGCGGTAACGCTGGATCCTCCGGCGCTGCCCGCGCAACAGGAACTCGCTTCGGTCGCTCTGCAGAAGGGTGATTTCGCTCTCCTCGCCGAGATTGCAGAGAGCACCATTAACGCGGTGCCGGGGTTCGCGGAGGCATATATATGGCGCGCATCGAGCGAGATGGCCCGCAACTCGACCGCGAAGGCTGAAAGTGATCTGCAGACCGCCATGAAGCTGGCGCCTTCCAACCCTGCGTCCTACCTGCAGCTAGCGAAGCTTCGCCTGCTTCAAAAGAAGGCCCCGGAGGGAATCAGTCTCCTGGAACAGGCACTTCAAAAGAATCCCGATTCGCAACAGGCGCTGCGGTTGTTGGTGAGTTACGACCTCTATCAGCGGCGGCCTGAGATTGCCCTCTCCCGGCTCAATCGGCAGATTGCCGCCAGACCCCCCAACAGCGGCTTCCAAACTCTCCTGGCGGAGTACTACATTCAAGCCAAGGACCTCGACCGCGCGCTGGGAGCAGCCGAGAAGGCATATCAAATCAATCCTGGTGACTCGGACGCCATCATGCTGATCGCACGCGTACAGGTCCTCCGGGGACAAGCCGCGGGCGCAATCGGGGCCTGGGAGAAGTGGCTCGATACACATCCTCGCGATGCCGCAGCTCTCGCCGTCCTCGGTACGCTCCATGAGGCGGCCGGGAATCCGCCAAAGGCTGAAGAGTGCTACAAGCAGTCCCTCCAGATTCAACCGGAACAGCCCGTCGCCGCCAACAACCTCGCTTACTTGATGCTTGCGAACGGAGAAAACGTCGACGTGGCATTAAGCCTTGCCCAGGTCGCCCGCAGAACCATGCCCGATTCCGCGAATAGTGCGGACACACTGGCCTGGGCGTACTACCACAAGCAGACGTATTCGTTCGCGCGAGACCTCTTGGAGGAAGCTCTCAAATCCGACCCCTCCAACCAGGCGATTCAATTCCACCTCGGAATGGTCTACCGGCAACTGAAGAACAATGCCGGTGCAAAGGATCACCTGAGGAAGGCGATCTCCCTGGCTCCCAACAGCCGCACGGCCCAGGACGCCAGGGTCGCGCTGAATGGTATCGGATGATGCTCGCGGCATGCCGGCCGCAATCGCACCCACGTACAGCGGCGGCCTGTCACCAGTGAACGTTGGTGTCCCGGAATGAGCGAAGAGATCGCTATGCCTTTGACTTCAAGTAATTCGGATCACCGCGGCGGAGACCGCGCTCCCCTCAGAATCCTGTTCATTATTGATCACCTCTTGGCGGTTGGCGGGGGCGAAAGCGCCCTGGTCAAGGCTGTCCGTCTTCTTCCCCCGGACCGCTTCCGTTGTTTCGTCATGACCCTGCGAGGCAAGATCTCCCACGATATCGTTCCTCATCTCCCCTGCCGCACGTTCGAAGTGGATCTCCGCTGTTCCTACGACGCTCGAGCCTTGAAGGCAGCATGCCTGGTCAGGAAGGTCATCCGTACCGAGAAGATCGACATCGTCCATACCTTCTTCGAGACCTCGAATCTTTGGGGGGGACTGGTAGCCAAATGCTCCGGGGCGCCGTTGCTGGTCTCAAGTCGGCGAGATATGGGGATCTTGCGTTCCTTCAAACACATCCTCGGATATCGGCTCGTGAACCAACTATGTGATGGCGTTGTCGCTGTTTCTGAAGAAGTCCGGCAGAACTGTATCGCCACGGAACACATCGATCCCGCAAAGCTCACCACCGTCTACAACGGCGTCGATATCGAAGTGAAACATGACAGTGAATGCCCTCTGTTGGACACACTGGATCTCCCCCGCCTCGATCAGGTAGTCATCACGATCGCCAACATTCGTCGGGTAAAAGGTATCGACGTGCTCATCCGGGCTGCCGCGCTTGTCCGCGATCAATTCCCCGACGTCACCTTTGTCATCGTGGGGCGGGGAAACGAGCCGGAGACAGTAGCCGCACTGCGCGACTTGGTCCGGGAGCTTGCCCTCGAGCGCAATGTTCGGTTCCTCGGCTATCAGCTTGATACCGCCCAACTGCTGCGCCGTAGCAAGGTGTTCTGCATGCTGTCGCGCAGCGAAGGCTTTTCCAACACGGTCCTGGAAGCCATGGCGAGCAGCTTGCCATGCATCGTGACCCGCGTCGGAGGAAACCCCGAGGCGGTAGTAGATGGGATCACCGGATTCCTCGTCGATCCGGAGGATCACGAATCGGCCGCTATGCGGATCTGCCATCTTTTGCGCAATCCGGAAAAGGCCATGGCGATGGGCCGGGCCGGAAGAGAACGCGTTGTACGGCATTTCAGCTCGAATCGCATGATTCGCGATCTGGTGACCTTCTATGAGCACCTGGCATTCAAAGCTGGTCGGTCCACCACCCTGCCAGTCACATCGATCTGATTTCCTGCCCCATGGCGGCACCGGTTGCATCGGCGCGGCCGGCCGCCTGCCCTCGTCTCCACAGGCCACAAAATTTCGTTGAAGATCCTGATGACCCGTAGCAGGAAGGTCAACCGTCCGGAGAAATCCCTTCAGTCTGACACAGCCAATACGCTCGACTGCGATGTCCCGTGGCGTTGTTATTCCGTCTTGATGCCATCGAGGGAATGCGCCTCTCCCAGCTTGTATAGCAACGACCGATAACTGATGTTGAGCCACCGCGCAGTCTTGCGTCGGCTTCCACCTTGCGCTTCCAGAACCCTCCGAATGATCTCCTGCTCCAGCTTGGCTGTCATCGATTTCGTGATCTGCTTGAGACAGACCGGCTGGGCCAGGTCAATTTGGGTAAACTCATCTGGCTCGGCCTCGGGAAACATATCGGCGCGCAGCACATCCTCATCTCCAATCACAACATAGCTGCGAATCAGATTCTCCAGTTGGCGAATGTTACCTGGCCAGCTGAATCGCCGCATCTGGGTTAGAGTCTGACTGCTTAGAGGCCGGACGGCGCGCTGCAGAGAGTCGGAGTAGCGGTGAAGAAAATAGTCAATCAGAACCGGCAGGTCGTGGATTCGGTTGCGCAAAGGGGGTAGGTTGATCGTGATCGCATTCAAGCGATACAGCAGATCCAATCGGAAACTTCCTTCATCTGTCTTGCGTCTCAGGTTGACATTGGCGCTCGACACAATCCGTATCTGGACCCGGAGGGTCTCTTGTCCCCCTACTCGTGTGAAGCTCCCGTCTTGCAGGAGTTGCAAAAGTTTCGCCTGCACCGCTAAATCAAGCCCGCCAACCTCATCAAGAAAGAGCGTGCTGCCGTGAGCCAGCTCTACACGTCCCCGTTTCGTGCAATTAGCTCCCGTAAATGCGCCCCGCTCGTGACCAAATAACTCCGATTCAATCAGCGAATGAGGGATTGCAGGACACATCACCTTCACCCATGGCTGGTGTCCGCGTGAGGAGCGAGCATGCAACAGTCTGGCGAGTATGTCCTTTCCAGTGCCACTCTCTCCCTGCAGCAGCACCGGCACGTCTGAACGCGCCGCCAACTGCAGATTTGCCCGCGCCAGGCTCATCTCTCCGGAGGTGCCGAATACGACCTCATCGGGGGGCAGCCTGGAAAAATCGCTCATCCCGTTTCCGTAAACCTTCGACATGACAAGTTGTTCAGTTAGCTCCGATGTCCCATGAATTTGCATGTGTCTTGCCAAATCGCCGCGCAGCGTGGGTAATCGCACGCCAGTTACCGGCACAGACCGCCAGGTGTTCTTTGTCGTATTCCGAGTTTCGCAACACTCAAAATTCCAGTACTGATCTCTCCTGAAATTTCAAATGGTCGATCGAGTGAAGAAGGAGTGCAAAATCGCCGACTTAAAGTGGTAACCGCATTCACACACTTAAGAATTGCTTATGTACATAATTTCTTGGGAGGGAACTTAGTTCCAGCTATACTTGCCACACATTTTCCGGGGAGTCAAACGACAATCCAGCGTAATCGTTCGATGCCTAGGTGCCAAATAGCATGCCAACCACCTGCGCTACTGCACAAATCGTTGCCTCACACTACTGTTATCCAATGATCAAAGGGATGAGCGATGGCTACCTCCTCACTCGAAGTCAAATCAGCAAAGCGTCGTTTTCCGTACATCGCAGTCATCGATGAAGATCAGGAAGTTCGAGACTACGTTCGCGAAAGCCTTGGTGACGAATTTACGATTCGGCTGTTTTCCGGCCCAGGCGAAGCTTCAGAAACTCTGGAGGATGCAACCCCGCCTGACCTGGTATTTCTCGACTGCCACATAGATTCAGATCCCTCAGGCGAGTCCGCGTTTGGATTGCTTACCAGAATCCGCAAGGCCAAACCGTTTGTCCCCGTCATCATGCTGTCATGCTCGGCGGACACCCGCGAAATCCTCAAAGCCAGTCAAATGGGCGCCGCCGGGGTTCTGCTCAAGCCGTTCCACAAAGGAGATCTGGACAGTGTCGTTCAGCAGTACTTCTGTGTCTCGGACCAGGAGTCTCCCGGCCTGGAGATCCGGGAAATTCCTCTGGATGGTGAAACCTCATTTGTGCGTGCCAGCAAGCGTATGCGTGACGTCGAGTCCCATTGCCGCCTCGTCGCTTCAACCGACATCCCTGTGCTCATCTTGGGCGAGAGCGGTACCGGCAAAGAGATTGCCGCCAAGCTCATCCATAAGATGTCTCCGCGGACCCAACGGAATTTCCTGAAAGTCAACTGCGCCGCGATGCCCCTTGACCTCCTTGAGAGCGAGTTGTTCGGGTACGAACCAGGCGCTTTCACCGGGGCGGTAAAATCCAAGCCGGGAAAATTCGAACTGTGTAACGGAGGAACCATCTTCTTGGATGAGATCGGCGAGATGCCGACCGCATTGCAGGCGAAGCTGTTGCAGGTTCTGCAGGATGGAACCTTCTCCCGCCTCGGCAGCCGAAACACCGTCAAGGTCGACGTGCGCGTGATCGCCGCCACAAACATCAACATCAAGGCCGCCATGGCTCAGAAATCCTTTCGAGAGGACCTTTATTACCGTCTCAATGGTTTTTCCATTCACGTTCCGCCCCTTCGAGAGCGTCGGGAAGAGATTCCCATTTTGGCCAAATACTTCCTGGCTCGAAATGCATCGAAGTTCGATCGCGAATCCCTGCCCATCTCCGTCACTCTGATGCAGGCACTCCTGAGTTACTCCTGGCCGGGCAACTTGCGAGAGTTGGATAACTTTACGAAACGCTATCTCGTTCTCGAAGATGAACAGGCGATCATTCAGGAACTGCACCCGGAGTTAAGTTCCTCCAGCGTCTTCACGCAGACCGATAGACACGAATCGAGCGCAGGCTTGAAGCACCTCGTGAAAGGCCTGAAAGGTGATGCTGAATCTGTCTTGATTGCCAAAACACTCGAGGCGACTGGGTGGAACCGCAAGGCTGCCGCGGCGCAACTTCAAATCAGCTACAAAGCGCTTCTGTACAAGATCAAGCAGTATCACCTAGAACCGTCAGAGATAAGCTAATGGACGCCGCGATGCAAGCCAATGAAGTGTCAGAGCGGGTCGTCGTTCGTCTCGGTGACGAGGCAATCAAAGGTTTCCTTGATCTGCGGCCGGGAGACACCATCGACGCGCTCCTGCAGAATGTCACTGCCGCACCCCCTCCGGTGCTGCGGATCCGCCGTCTGGACAACGGTACCGTTCAGGAGATTCCCATCGATCGCACCAAAGCCATCTTCTATGTGAATGACTTCAACGGAGACCCGGATCACAGGGACCTTCACTTCTATCGAGGAGCGCCCATCGTCCATGGCGTGTGGATTCGACTGGAGTTTGTGGACGGTGAAGTCATGGAAGGCCTCGTGCACAACACTATCCGCTTTCTCCTCGATCCCGGATTCTTTATTCGTCCCACCGACCCAAGGAGCAACAACCGGTTGGTTTACGTGGTCAAGAAATGGCTCAAAGAGTGCCGCGTGCTGGGACTGCGCGACATCTAGGGAACTTGCTCCCATCAGCCTGCAGCCCTTTCCGCCGCGGTCTGCGAGAGAATCGTGTAGTCGAGGATCTCCACCACAATCCCGGTTTGGTCGTCCTCCAGGTGATCTACCCTCGTCGTAAGACCGTGCCCCTTGATGAAACAGGGCTTTGGGAAACTCAGCGACGGAGGCACCTTGATCAAAAAAATCAGGCTGTCGCCGATCGTTGGCGCTTCCTCTTCCGCCGCCGCACACAGATAGATGGCGCGGGCGCTTATGCTTCGCGTAAAAGCCCAAACCTCCCGGTCGCCGATCGTTGCAATGACAGGTGCCTGGATGCTGAACCTCATGCGGGTTCGGCGGTCATCAGGAAGTCTCGCTGGCTCTGACCAGTTCATTTTGCCCTTTCGCGGCGCTGCGGTCGAACACAGGGTGATCGCCACATGCACCCTCCAGCCTGTGAAGGCGCAGATGACGGGGTCGAGATCTCAAAGCCCCTGGACGATAAACTGCAATCGCAATTCCAAAATTTGAACGTGTTTTTCAGGCAAGCGCCTGATACCGGAAGAGATAAATGCAAATCCTTGCGCACCCAAAGACGAATGTCTGCCCGCGCGATGAGTTCCGCGCAACCACACAAACCTGAGCTCGCTTCCTGGGGTGCGCAGTCCAGAGCCTTCTCGCCAGGTGCCAGGTTCTGAGTCTTGAGTGACTCGCTGCGGACACACTGGCGGGGAACGGAAGGAGGATTCGGCTATGGTAGGCGAGGCAGGGCTCGAACCTGCAACCCCCGGCTTAGAAGGCCGGTGCTCTATCCAGTTGAGCTACTCGCCCACGATATCTCGATTGTACTTCGAAGCCTGCGGAACAGCGGGGCCAGTGGCCAGGACCGCGTCAGCCAATACGGAGACGGCTGCGGAGAGCACCTTGGAAGCACTCTGCGCTGAAGGCCCGCAGGCGCTCACGTATGCCGTGACCCCAAGACAACCCGCATCGCTCTCCCCGACCACCGCGCGCCGTATCACGGCATCCACGCGCGACTGCCGCAACGCGCGGCGGCGGAGTTCGAGGCAGAGACGTCGGCACCATTCAGCCATACCGTCGAGAGAAACGTTCGGATCTGCCGGAATCAGGTCGAGATAGCAAGCCTGCGCGGCGCGGTCCTCCTCACGACTCGCCTCCATCTCGTCGGGGTCAAACGCCTCCAGCGCCCACACGTCGCACTTTGCGGTCCACACCGGGGAGCCGCCTGCGTTCAGCCGCAGAAGAGTCGCGCGCAAACCGGGCAGCCGCGCCGGCTCATTCAGTTCGTCGATGCGCCCGGGTATGCCTCGCAGGTCCACGTAGCCGTCCCATCCCCCATCAATCACCGGGGCATCCGGCGCGATCTCAATCTCCCAATCAGCTTCCATGACGGGCGCGATGCTGGTGCATAAGGTACCGAACGATCGTGGACTCAGCCCAGTGAATCTCATCGCCCCCTTCCACACCGAGGTAGGCGCAGTGTCCGCCGTGCTTCGTCTCTAAAAGATGGATGTTGGCATTCGCCACGATCTTTGCCCGCGTCTCGGCAGTCAGGCGTATGAACGGATCATCCAGGGCCCGCAAGATCAGCGTTGGCACTGCGATGGAATCGATCACGCGCGCGCTGGCTGCTCGATAGTAGTAGTCATCGGCATCGCGGAATCCGCAGTAGCGGGCCACAATCTTGTCATCGAACTCGCGGAGAGAGCGAACCGGGCCGACCCCGTTCTTCGGATATACGTGCGGAAAAAGCGACGCCTTCCGGCGATAGCGGCGCATCAGTCGGCGCAAGAAGTGCCACTCATAGATGCGGTTCGCCGGCTCATGCAGCGCATCCGATCCGGCCGCCAGGTCGATCGCCGGGCAAACTGCCGCGACGGCGTGCAGCGGAGCGCGCGCTCCCCATTCTCCTGCCAGCTTCAGCACCAGGTTGCCACCCATCGAATAGCCCACCAGCGCCACGCGTCTCAGGCCAAATCGCTGCGTGTAGTGGTCGACCACCGCGCCCACGTCCCCGGAGAGCGCCGAGTGATAAAGGGTCGGGGTAAGCTCATCGGAGTCGCCGCAGTTGCGCATGTTCATACGAACCACGTTGCACCCTGCGCTCCAGGCGCGCGCCGTCAACCCTTGGATATACCGCGATTGCGACGAGCCCTCCAGACCGTGCACCAGCACCAGCGTCAGGCAGCCTTCCGCGGCCGGATCCCGTTGCCAGTGGGAGTGACACAACACGCGGCTCCCATCAGCCGGATCCACCAGCACTGCCTCCGTTTCGGCCGTCAGCTGAAGGGCAGGACGCGGCAGGAAATTCCCCACAATCGTCTGCATGTGCCCATTGAAGAGTCCTCGACGCGGCGCAAATGCCGTCAACCATTCGGGATCGATGCACAGTGCATCGGTGCCCGACGTCTCAACTTCCTGGAGTTGCCGGGCCGGGTTTGCGCTGGGCTCTTGGATCACGAAGGCGCGCGGTGCAGGGAAGGGTTCGGAACGGTCGCGCGGTACGGGTCCGGAGACCCTCTTGACTCATTCCTTTAGAAAAGGTTACCACACCCTCGGTTCCGCTCAACGAGCCCGCAACGCTCGCGTCGTGGCCACCGCGCACAGAGCTCCCGTCGGCTCGTCCTCATGCTTGAAGTAGGCGAACACTTCCTTCTCCACCGAACGTTGCCGGAGCTTTCGTGCAATCTCTTCAAGTTGCTCTTCCGAGTACCCGCCGCTCATCCGCAGGCGATAGCACGCGAACGAAGCCGTCTCAACATCGGGCGTCTCCAGGTCCTCACTCTCAGCGACGCAGAGCGCGGCTCCATGTTTGTTCAGAACGGCGTAAGTCTCTTCGGAGAACCATGACTCGTGGCGGAATTCGAACGCCACTCTCAACCCAGCGGGCCCCGCCTCCTCCAGGAACGTCCCCAGCCGGCCTGCATCCGCTTTGAAATTCGGCGGAAGTTGAAATAGCACGATGCCCATCTTTCCCGCTGCGGCCACAGGCTCCAGGGCTCGCGCCAAAAACGCGACATCCTCACCGCACTCCTTCAACCGGCGAATGTGCGTAATCCGTTGTGGCGCCTTGAACGAGAACCGGAACCCCGCGCCCGTCGCCGCCATCCACCCGGCCAGCATACTCGGCGTCGGCAGTTGCCGGAACGTGTAGTTCACCTCAACGGAGTTCAATTGAGTGGCATAGTACTCCAGGAACTTCTTCTGCGGAGTCGCTTGCGGATAAAACTCCGGCTTCCAGGTCGGGTAAGCCCATCCCGAGGTGCCGACAAACACATTGCCCGGCGAGCCGCCCCCAGCCGAAGATTGCACCGTGCTTTGTGGATTGGTCTCTTGGCCCATGCCCTCTGCTCCAGCAAGAAACTTCATCCTACAAGAACCGGTCAGCTGTATCGAAACAATGCCTTGAAGCCGTAGTCCATGTGCTGTTGAATATGGCAATGAAACAGGGCAAGGCCAGGTTGATCGGCAGTGAAGTCAACAGCTGCGCGGCCAAAGTAGGGAACCACAACCGTGTCCTTCAGCACGCCCGCCGTCTTCTTTCCGTTGATTTCAGAGAGTTCCCACAAATGCCGGTGCAGGTGCATGGGGTGGGCGTCATCCGTGCGATTGTGCATTACCAGGCGATACCGGACCCCGCGCTCCAGCACAAACTCGTTCTGGTGGGGATAGGGTTTGCCATTTACCAGCCACAGGTTGAACTTGCCGGCGCCGCCCGGAATCTTCTCAAACACCATGTCTAGCGTCTGCTGCGGAACCTGGGCATTGGAAGAGCCGCTGCCGAAGACGGTGTAGTCCCAACGTACCTTGGGCGGATCAATCCAGCGCGGCGACTGGTGTTGGCCGGCGTACTCTACCACCACCCCCAGCCCCGACTCGCGCGTCGCCTTTTCCGTTCCTCCCAGAATCCACACTCCGGGATTGTTCATCTCCACAAGAACATCCACGCGCTCACCCGCCCCCAGAAACACTGAATCGAGCTCCTGCGGCGTGGGCACCGGGTTGCCGTCCAGCGCCATCACCTTCAACTTATGCCCCGCCAGTGCGACGCGGCGGTTCTCGATCGCGCTGGCGTTCAGAAGATGGATCAGCACCCGCTCCCCCTCGCGAACCCGGATCGGATCCCCCGAGCCGAGCGCCCGATCGTTGATCGAGTACGTC
Organism: Acidobacteria bacterium AB60; assembly: GCA_008682415.1. GTDB lineage: Bacteria > Acidobacteriota > Terriglobia > Terriglobales > Acidobacteriaceae > Telmatobacter. The sequence goes on from VANK01000009.1 coordinate 225,600, forward strand.
ATCGAGCCCACCTCAAGCCCGTCGGGATCGGTATTCAGCGTGGGTGGCTTTTCCAGCAGGGGACCGTCGTGCGTGTCATCGTCCTCGTCGTCCATGGTGCCAGTAAAGAACGGCTCCCAATCGCGAATAGCCAGGAACAGCTCCTGGTCATAGTGCCCGGGATCTCCCCCGCCGTCCACATACACAAATCCGAACTGCCCCGTGTACGCGCCGCGGTGCAGATCATCCATCGCCATCGCATGCGTGTGATACCAGCGGCTTCCCGCCGGTCCCGGAGTCAACTCGAACCTCCGCCGCCCGTGCGGCGCAATCAGTGGCGCCCCCTCCTCCTCGGTGCCGTCCACCTCCGGCGGAAGCAGCATTCCGTGCCAGTGCACCAGCTCTGGAGTGTCCGTGTCATTGATGACATCCACCGTGACGCGCCTGCCTTCGCGCATCCGCAGCACCGGGCCCGGAGCCGTGCCGTTGTACCCCACCGTGGAAAGAATGTGCGAGCGGTCAAGCTCCACCGTCACGGGAGCAATCCGCAAGGTGAAGTCCGCCTTGCCCTCCGGCGGCCCTCCGCCGCCCGGGTTCGACTGCATCCCGGGGCCCAGGCGCGCCGCACCCGCCTGCGCCAGCGCCAAACCACCGAGTCTGAGAAAACTGCGCCTGTTCACGGCAGACAATGCCTGCATCCTCTCACGGCCCGAGTCGCCCTAACAACCCGCCCTCCGCATCCGGCGGTCCGTCCCAATCACTGCAACCAACCCGTAGACTCGTCCGTCTAAGCACCAAGCGTACTCCCCACGCGGAGGTCCCCGCATGAGGCCCCGGCATCTGGCACTGGCGATTGCAGCCGCAGCCTGCTCTGCCGGCGTGTGCGCCTTGCAACGTACTGCCGATTTTGGCTTCGGCAACGACGACTCACCCGCCAATGCCAAGGCCGAGTTCTACTGGTCCCGGCTCGCCTACTCGTCCCGGATGTCGGCCATGCAGGGCTTTGGCAGCTATAGCCATCGCGGTTGGTATAACTCCTGGTCGCGCGACTACCCCAAGGCCGATCGCCAATTTCTGATCGCTATGCACCGCCTCACCCGTATCGAAGGACGGCCCACCGAGCAGGTCGTCACCCTCGACTCCGACGAGATCTTCAACTATCCCTGGATCTATGCCGTCCAGGTGCAGAACTGGAGCTTCACCGACGCCGAGGCCAAACGCCTGCGGGACTACCTCCTCAAGGGCGGCTTCCTCATGGTCGACGACTTTCATGGCACGGAAGACTGGGAAAACTTCATGAATGGCATGCGCCAGGTTCTTCCCCAGTCGCCCGTTGAAGATCTGCACAGCGGCGACGAGATCTTTCACACCCTCTACGACATCGATGACAAAATGCAGATACCCGGCGAACAGTATGTCTGGACCGGGCGCACCTACGAAAAGGATGGATATCAGCCCAAGTGGCGCGCCATCCGCGACGACAAGGGCCGGATCGTCGTGGCAATCTGTCACAACATGCATCTGGGCGACGCCTGGGAGTGGGCCGACGACCCCAACTATCCCGAGACCTTTGCCTCGATGGCTTTTCGTGTAGGCCTGGACTACATCATCTACGGCATGACCCATTGATCAAGCCCCAACTTCACAAGAGAGGGCGATGAACCAGACGGCAATAATCCGACGCGGAGCCGGAAACGCGCATGTTTCAGTTCTTCTTCAAGTATCCGGGTCCGGTCTTCTCCAGGGGGCGACTCGTGCTGCTCAGCGCGTGGCCCGCATGGTTGTTGCCCGTCCTCATCCTCGCGGCAGCGGCTTTCATCGCCTGGCTCCTCCGCCGGCCTCGGGGTGAAGCGGCTCCAGCACTCGGAAATTGGCGAACCCTGGTCGTCTGGGCCATGCAATCGGCTCTCGTGGGCATCATCCTCGTCCTCCTTTGGCAACCCGCAATGACGGTCGGCGAACTCAACTCGCAGCAAAATATCATCGCGGTGGTCCTCGATGATTCGCGCAGCATGAGTCTGCCCGACCGCGGTGCCGCCAGCCGTGAGTCCTCCGCCATCGCCGCGCTCGAAAAGAACATCCTTCCCGGGTTGCAGCAGCGCTTCCAGACCCGCATGTACACACTCGGAGAAGCGCTCACGCAAGTCCCATCCCCCCATGGCATCGCCCCGCTGGAGCCCGCAACCCACCTGGATTCCGGCCTCAAACAGCTGGCGGATGAAACCTCGGAATTGCCCGTCGGCGCCGTGTTGCTGCTGACCGACGGCGGCCAGAACGGTGCGGAACTCGGCCGCTCCGAGATCAGCCCGGAGGTGATTCAGGAACTGCGCAACCGGCGCCTTCCCGTGCACACCGTGGGCTTCGGCAATCCTGAAGCCGGCCACGATCTCGAAATCGAAGACGTCAGCCTTGCCTCGGGAGCCGTCGCCAACGCCCGTGTGACCGCCACCATCACCCTGAAACAGTACGGCTACTTGGGACAGAAGGCGACACTCTCGGTGCGCGATGGAGAAAAGACGCTCGCACAGCGCGAGGTCGATCTACAGCCGGACGGACGTTTGCAAACCGAGCCCCTCTCCTTCTCTGCCGGCGCGGCGGGCGCCAAACGCCTCACCTTCGGCATCGCTCCACTCGCAGGCGAGGAGAACCAGGCCAACAACGCCATGACCCGCCCCTTCCTGGTGAGCGATGCCAGGCGCCGCATTCTGTACATCGAAGGAGAACCCCGCTGGGAATACAAGTTCATTCGCCGCGCGGAAGACGGCGACCCTACCGTGCAGATCGTCTCCATGCTGCGCACCAGCGAAAACAAAATCTATCGGCAGGGAATCAGCAGCCCCGACGAGCTGAGCCAGGGCTTTCCCTCGCGCGCGGAAGATCTCTTCGCCTACACGGGCATCATCGTCGGGTCGGTCGCGGCCGACTACTTCACGCCCGTGCAGCAGGAACTCCTCCGCGAGTTTGTCGATCGGCGCGGCGGCGGCATCCTCTTCCTCGGCGGCAGCTCCGCCCTCAGCGACGGCGGGTGGGCAGCTTCGAGCTTGGGTGATCTGCTCCCCACCTTCCTACCTCAGGGCAATCACAACTTCCATCGCAACGCGGCGACCGTAGAGCTCACCCCCGCGGGCCTCGACTCCCCCATCACCCGCCTGCTCGACGATCCGGAAAAGAACGGCGAACGCTGGAAGAAGCTCGCCTATCTGGCCGATTTCGAAGATCCCGGTACGCCCAAGCCCGGCGCAACCGAGCTCGTCGATATGCACGCCGGCCGTCGCAAGCTCCCCCTGCTCGTCACCCAAAACTACGGCCACGGGCGCACCGCGATCCTGGCCACCGGCGGCACCTGGCGCTGGCAAATGAGCGAGGCGCTCGGCGATCCCTCCCACGATCTCTTCTGGCAGCAGCTCCTGCGATGGCTCGTCGGCGAGACCCCTGGGCCGGTGACCGCTTCCATGCCGGCGCGCCTGCTGCAGGACGAGGGACGAGTGCGCCTCATCGCGCAGGTGCGGAATCGTGACTTCCAACCCGCCGCCGATGCCCGCGTCACCGCGCATATCGTAGGCCCGGCCAATAGCGATTCCGTCATCGATCTCACCCCTTCGCCGGACACGCAGGGCCAGTATCAGGCGGATTGGACCGCGGAAAAGCCGGGCGCCTATCTCGCCGAAGTGGTTGCGCAATCCTCCGGCACGCCTCCACAGGAGCTGGGTCGCGACGTCGTGACCTTCCAGCGAGAGGATGGCATCGCCGAAAACTTCCACACGGCGCAGAACCGGCAATTGCTTCAGCATCTATCCGCCGCGACGGGCGGCCGCTACTGGAACCCGTCCGACCTGAAAAATCTGCCGCGCGAAATCTCCTACTCCGATGCGGGAATCTCGGCGCGCACCACAAAAGAGCTCTGGGACATGCCGATCGTCTTCATGCTTCTGCTCGGTCTGCCCCTCGGAGAGTGGCTCCTGCGCCGCAAGTGGGGTGTGCTGTGAGGCGCGCCGGACTGGCTTTGATGCTCCTCGTGCTCGCCGTGCCCGCGCGCGCCGCAACCTTCTTCGTCATCGTCGCCGGGCTCGGCGGCGAGCCGGACTACGAGCAGAGATTCACCGCCGCTGCCAACGATCTCGATCGCATCTTCAAGTCCGCCAATCCTTCGGCGCAGGTTGCCACTCTCACCGGCGCGCAGGCCACCGCTGCGCAGCTCAAGGCAAGACTGGCGGCGATTGGCGGTAATGCCCGACCGGACGATGACTTCGTCCTGATCCTGATCGGCCACGGCTCCTACGACGGCCAGGATTACAAGTTCAACCTCGTCGGTCCCGATATGACTGCCGCCGAGATCGGTTCTCTCTGCGATCACATCCCCACGCGGCGTCAGCTCATCGTCGATACCACCAGCGCCAGCGGCGGCGCCGTCTCCGCGCTGCAGCGCCCCGGTCGCGCGGTCATCGCCGCCACCAAATCCGGAACCGAAAAGAACGCCACCGTCTTCGCCCGCTTCTGGGTCGAGGCCTTCCAGGACCCCGATGCGGACACCGACAAGAGCGGCTCGGTCAGCGCCATGGAAGCCTTCACCTACGCCGCGCGCAAGGCTGCCGCCTTCTACGAGTCGCAGAAACGCCTGGCCACCGAACACGCCGTCTTCAATGACAGCGGCCGCGGCGAGCCGGTGCGCGACCCCGGCGCTGGCCAGGGCATGCTCCTGTCCAGCTTCACGCTTCTCCGCCTCGACGCGTCGCAGCAGACCATGAACGACCCGGCCAAGCGCGCGCTCCTCGAGAAAAAGGAGAGCCTCGAGCAGAAGATCGACACGCTCAAATACCAGAAAGCCGCAATGGATCCGGCTGACTACAAAAAGCAACTCACCGAAGCCCTCGTCGAACTCGCCAGGGTGCAGGGGGAGCTGGAGAAATGAATCGCGCTCTGCTCCTCCTTACCATCGCGCTCCCCCCGGCCATCGCGGCAAGCGCTGCCACTCCGTCTGAATGCTGGTCCCTTCGCAAGCTCGGGCACGCCGATCAGGCACAATCCTGTTTTGAAGCCCTCACCCGCAGCCGACAGGCCTTCGAACGCGCGGAAGGCTTCTGGGGACTGGAGCAATGGGATCAGGCCAACGCGCAATTCCGCCTCGCCACCGGGCAGCCGGATAGCAGTCCCATGGTCAAGGTCCGCTGGGGCCGCCTTCTCCACGTGCGCTTCAACGACTCCGACGCCGCCGGCCTCTTCCGCGAGGCCCTCGACAAGGATCCCGCCAACGCCCAAACCTACATCGGCCTCGCGCTCGTCTCCGCAGATCGCTTTGAAGGCAAGGCCGCCTTCTACCTCGCCAAGGCAGCCGAGCTCGACCCGAAATCTGCCGAGCCGCACGAACTCCTGGCCGACCTCGCGCTCGAAAACGACGAACGCGCTACTGCCGCCGTCGAAGCCGACAAAGCCCTTGCCCTCTCTCCCGACGCCTTCGACGCGATGGCAATTCATGCCGCCCTCGAACTGCTCGCCGACCGGTCGCCCGACGCCTGGTGCGACAAGATCCGCGCCATCAATCCTGGCTTCGGCGAAGGCTACGCCCGCATCGCCCGTCAGCTCGAGATGCACTACCGCTACGAAGATGCCGTCACCTGGTATCGCAAAGCCGTCGAGGCCGATCCGCGCCTGTGGTCGGCGCACTCCGCCCTCGGCATCGATCTCATGCGCCTCGGCCAGGAAGCCGAGCCGCGCCGCGAGCTGGAGCTGAGTTACAACAACGGCTATCGCGACGCAGCCACGGTGAACAGCCTCCGCCTCCTCGACAGCTACAAAAACTTCGACACCATCCGCGCCGGCAACACCATCCTCAAGCTCGACAAATCCGAAGCCGCGCTCCTGCAGCCCTACCTGCAATCCGAGCTGCGCCTCATTCTTGCCACCTACCAGCAGAAGTACAAGATGACCTTGCCCGCTCCCGTGCAGGTGGAGGTCTATCCCAATCACGAGGACTTCGCCGTACGCACCATGGGCATGCCCGGGCTCGGGGCACTCGGCGTAACCTTCGGCGAAGTCGTCGCCATGGACAGCCCCTCCGCGCATCCCCCCGGCGACTTCAACTGGGGCTCCACGCTGTGGCACGAGATGAGCCACGTCTTCATCCTCACCGCCACCAACCATCGCGTCCCGCGCTGGTTTACTGAAGGCCTCGCCGTGCATGAAGAAGGCGCACACGCCGCCGAATGGCGCGATCGGCTCACTCCCGAGGTCATGGCGGCCATTCGCGACAAAAAGCTGCTTCCCGTCGCTCGCCTCGACCGAGGCTTCGTCTTCCCCGAGTACCCGGCGCAGGTGATCGTCTCCTACTTCCAGGCCGGCAGCATGTGCGACTTCATCGCGGAAAAATGGGACGAACCCAAGCTCCTCGATATGGTCCACAGCTACGCAAAACTCCTGCCCACCACCGACGTCATCCAGCAGAACCTGTCTCTCCCCCCTGAGGAGTTCGACAAGCAATATCAATCGTGGATCGGCCAGAAATACGCCGCCGAATCCGCGCACTTCGATGAATGGCGCGACAAGCTGAAGGCCCTGGTCGCGGCCTCCAAGCAAAAGCAATATGACGCCGTCCTCGCCCAGGGACAGGCCGTCATCGCGCTCTATCCCGAGTACGTCGATCACTTCAGCGCCTACGAGTTGATGGCCGACGCCGACCAGGCCAAAGGCGATACCGCTTCGGAGATGTCCATCCTCGCCGCCTACCAGCATGCCGGTGGAGCGTCGCCCGATCTCCTCAAGCGTCTCGCCTCTCTTCAGCAAAAAGCAGGCAAGCCGTCCGACGCCCTCGCCACGCTCTCGCGCGTCCTCTACATCTATCCGGTCCACGATGAAGACCTGCACCGCCGCCTCGGCGATCTCCTGCTCGCCCAGAATCAACCCGACGCCGCCATCCGTGAATACCGCGCGCTGGTGGCCTCCAACCCCGTCGACAAGGCGGGCGCGGAATACGATCTCGCCCAGGCCTACTTCAAAGCCAACGACAAAGACAAGGCCCAGGAGAGCGTCCTGGCCGCGCTCGAAATCGCCCCTGGCTATCGCCCCGCACAAAAGCTCTTGCTCCAATTGCAACAGCCGCAAGCAAACCCAAAGCCGTAGGAAAGGAATCCGATGGTGTCGTTTCCCGGGTTGGATCAGGACGCCGCACTCCTCCAGCAGCGCATCGACCGCTTCCACGCCGTGCGTGAGCAGATCCTCAATCAGGTGCAGCAGGTCATCGTCGGCCAGCACGACGTCCTCGACCAGATCCTCATCGCGCTCTTCGTTGGCGGCCACTGCCTCATGACCGGCATGCCCGGCACCGCCAAAACCCTCATGGTGCGCACCATCGCCGATGCCCTCGGCCTCGTGTTCCGCCGCATCCAGTTCACCCCCGACCTCATGCCCTCCGACATCACCGGAACCGACATCATCGAAGAAGACCTCGAGACCGGCCACCGCAAGTGGACCTTCGTCGAAGGCCCCATCTTCGGCAACATCCTCCTCGCCGACGAAATCAATCGCACCCCGCCCAAGACCCAGTCCGCCCTCCTTGAGGCCATGCAGGAACATGCCTGCACAGTGCGCGGCAATCACTACAAGCTGCCCGAACCCTTCTTCGTGCTCGCCACCCAGAACCCCATCGAACTCGAAGGCACCTACCCGCTGCCGGAAGCGCAGCTCGACCGCTTCCTCTTCAACTCCATCCTTGAAGACCTCAGCGCCGACGACGAGTGGAAGGTCATTGACCGCACCACCGCCACCCGCTCCGTCAAAGTCCAGGCGGTGACCTCCGCCCAGGATCTCCTCGACTTCCAGCAGCTCGTGCGCATGGTCCCCATCGCTGAGACGCTCGGCCGCTATGTCATCCATCTCGTGCGCGCCACGCGGCCCAAAAGCGAAAGCTCTCCCGACTTCATCAAGAAATACAGCAACTTCGGAGCCAGTGTCCGGGCCGCGCAGTTCATCGTGCTCGCCGCCAAGGCCCGGGCCCTCTCCCACAAGCGCTATCACGTCACGGTCGACGACATCACCACCATGGCCATCCCCGTCCTCCGCCATCGCATGCTGCTCAACTTCCATGCCGAGTCGGACCGCGTCGACGCCGACACCCTTCTCAAACAGCTCGTGGCGCACGTGCCGCGCCCGCGGGAGTCCTGATGCTGCAGCGATTCCTCGATCCCGCGGTGCTGGCCGGCATCTCCTCCCTCGACCTCCTGGCCAAAACGGTGGTAGACGGCTTTGTCGCAGGCCTCCATCGTTCCCCCGACTTCGGCTTCAGCCAGGAGTTCGCTGAATACCGCGCCTACACCCCCGGCGACGACCTCCGCCACGTCGACTGGAACCTCTTCGCCCGCACCGAGCGCTGCTACCTCAAGCGCTACCGCGGCGAGACCAATAGCCAGCTCACCGTCCTGCTCGACGCCAGCAAGTCCATGCAATACACCTCCGGCCCTCCATCCAAGATGGACTACGCCCGCTTCATCGCCGCGGCCCTCTTCTACCTCGCCATTCAAAATCAGCGCGACGCCGCCGGCCTCATCGTCTTTGACGACGAGATACGCGACTACATCCGTCCCTCCACCCGCCCCGGCCAGCTCGCCCGCCTCTTCGCGGGCCTGGAGCACGCCGAGCCCCACGCTCGTACCAACTTCGCCCGGCCGCTGCAGCACTTCCGCAACTCCCTCCATCGCCGCGGCATCGCCATCCTTATCTCAGACTTTTATGAAGACCCAGAGACAGTCATTCACGAGATCGCCCCCCTGCGCTTCCACGGCAACGAGGTCATCCTCTTCCACATCCTCGACCCCGAGGAGATTCGTCCCGTGATGCATGGCCCCGCTCTCCTCGTCGACCTCGAGACGGAACAGCGCATCGAGGTCGTCCCCGACTACGCCCGGACAACCTACCGCTCGCGCATCGATGCGCACATCGAGCAGCTGCGCACGCGCGCCCGCGCCGCGGGCATGGATTACCAACTGCTGCTCACCAACCGGCCACTCGATTTCGCGTTGCGCGAGTACCTCGCGCTGCGCCAGGCGGAGAACTGATGGGCTTTCTGGCTCCATGGTTTCTGGCGGGAATGGCAGCCCTCGGCGTGCCCGTCTTTGTGCACCTTCTGCGCAAGCACGTCACCACGCCCCGCCCCGTAAGCTCCCTCATGTTCTTCGAGCGCGGCGTGCAGAGCTCCACGCGCCATAAGCAGCTCAAATACCTGCTGCTCTTCGCTCTCCGTGCCGCCTTGGTCTTTTTGATCGTGCTGGCGTTTGCCGATCCATTTGTCCGGCGACCCGCTGCCGGCGGCGCCGGCCGCCTCCTCGTCATCGCTCTCGACAACTCCTTCAGCATGCGCGCGGCAACCCACTTTGCGGACGCGAAACAGCAGGCCCTCGCGACCCTGGCCGCCCGGCCGCACGATTCGCCCGCCCAGATCATCGCCCTCGGCGGGCAGGTACAGCTCCTCACCCAGGCCATCGGCGACGACGCACAGCTGCGCGCGGCGCTCTTGAGCATTCAGCCCGGCGACGGCCACGCGAACTTCGGAGAGCTCGGCCGCGCCCTTCGCTCCATCGCCGATACAACGCACCGCCCCATCGATCTCCATCTCTTCTCGGATATGCAGCGCACCGCCATGCCCTCGAACTTCGCAGACATGGTGCTCCCTCCCACCGTGCGGCTCACAGCACATCCGGTTGCACAGGGCGCCTCTCTCGCCAACTGGACAGTCGAGAGCGTTGAGGCGCCGGCGGAGTTGTCCGATCCCAAGGATCCCCGCCGCTCCCGCGTGCACGCCGTCATTGCCGGCTTCAACACGCCCGCCGCAACCAAGACCATCGCACTCGTCATCAACGGAAAGGCGATCGCCTCGCGCAAGGTCAACGTCCCCCCCAACGGCCGCGCCGCTGTTGAGTTCGCCCCTCTCGACGTATCCTATGGCTTCAATCAATGCGCGGTTCGCATCGAAGAGGCGGACGCCCTCCCCGACGACAACGCCAGCGTCTTCGCCGTTCGTCGTTCCGATCCCCAGCGCGTTCTCTTCGTCCATGCTACGGATGACACGCGGTCGGCCACGTACTTCGGGGCGGCGCTCTCTGCGGCCGATCGCGCCTCCTTCATCCTTCAGTCCATGGACGCGGCGCAAACCACTGACCTTGACCCTTCGAAGTTCGCCTTCGTGGTTCTCTCAGACGTCCTGGCGCTCCCGTCTATCTTTGAGCACGCGCTCGCGCAGTATGTGGCCAAGGGCGGCAGAGTCTTCATTGCGCTCGGAACCCATGCTGGCCGCCGCGCACAAATTCCTCTTTGGGGGGCCGCGGTTCTCGACACACGCGAGAGTATCCGTGCCTCAGGTCCCCTCTCCGTAGGCCAGGTCGACTTCGCGTTTCCGGCGCTGGCCCAGGCGCAGCCGGGACGCGACAATGGCGGCTGGGCCGTGGTGCGCGTCTTCTACGCGTCCACCGTCGAAGCCGGCCAGGCACGCGTTGCCGCGCGTCTGGCCGACGGCACGCCCCTCCTCCTCGACAAGCAACTGGGAGAAGGGCATCTGCTGCTCTTCACCTCAGGCCTCGACAATCTCACCAACGACCTCCCTCTGCATCCAGTGTTCGTGGCCTTCATCGATCGCCTTGCTCACTACCTCTCCGGCAGTGAGCGCCTCAGCGGGGCAGCGCTGGTCGACTCCTTTGTCCAGCTCCGTGCCGCCGGCGAGCCGGTAGGAGCTGTCTCCAATGTGGAAGTGATCGACCCCGACGGTCGGCGCGCTCTGTCGCTCTCCGAGGCGCGCACCATCCAGACGTACCGGTTCGCGCGCGCAGGCTTTTACAAACTCCGCTACCCCAATGGCCAGGATGCCGTCATCGGTGTCAATCCCGATCGGCGGGAATCCAACCTGGAACCTCTTCCGCCGGATCTCCTGAAACTCTGGAGCGGATCAGGGAGCAGTGCCCCGCAAACCACCGCCGCTCCGGCTCCCGGCGAGATCACAAACCGCAACCTCAGCCTCTGGTGGTACGTTATGCTGCTTGCATTACTCGTCGTACTGGCGGAGACAGCCGTCGCCAGTCGGCATATGGGCACGCAGCGGGAGGAAGTATGAGTTACTCCAGCGAGCTCAATTCCTACATCGCGCGGGTGCACCAGCGCCTGCGGCTCGGCGCCTGGCTGCGCGGAGCAGCCGTCTTCGCCGCCACCGCCCTGGTCGTGACCGTCGCCCTGGTGTTCGTTCTCAATCGGCTGGCGTTTCCCCACGCCGGCGTCTCTGCCGGACGCATCGCGCTTCTGCTCGCCCTCGGCGCCGCGGCACTCCTCGGCCTGGCCGTGCCCCTCGCCCGCATCACCCGCGACTGGGCAGTTCGCCGCGCCGAGCGCGCTAACCCCGACCTTGAGCACCGCCTCACCACCTTCGCGGAACGGAACGACAAGGCAGCCGATCCCTTCCTCGAACTCCTCGCCGCCGATACCCTCGCCCGCACGCAGGAAGCGGAACCCTCCCGCCTCCTCCCCGATAAGAGTCTCTTTGCTCTCGGCGGCGCCGGGCTCGCCTGCCTCGCCGTTCTCCTCTGGATGATCGCTGCCGGCCCCGGCTACGTCGGCTATGGAGCTTCACTGCTGTGGACGGGCGCGAAGAAGGGCGCGGCTCCTCTCTACGATCTCTCCGTTACTCCCGGCAACATCACCGTCCGCCGCAACAGCGACCAACTCATCACCGCGCGTCTCAAGGGAATGCAGCCGGAGAAGGCCCAGGTCTTCGCGAAGTATGCCAGCGCGTCGGGTTGGGAACCTGCCTCCATGCAGCTCGTTCCCGGATCGCCCAGCGGCTCGGCCTACCAGTTCGTCTTCGCAGGCCTGCCGGAGAACGTCGAGTACTACGTAACGGCCGGACCGCTCGTCTCTTCGCATTACCGCATCCGCGTCGTCGATCTGCCCTCCGTCAAAGACATCCGCGTCATCTACAAATACCCGGCGTGGACCGGATTGAAAACGGTCACCGAAGAGCACTCCGGCGACTTGCGCGCCATCGAGGGCACCCAGGCCCAGATCGAATTGCAAATGGACCGGCCGCTGAAGGACGGGCTCCTCTCCCTCGACGGCGGCCAGACCATTCAACTCGCCGGCGGGGCCAACAACCTCTACCGCGCCATCGTCCCCATGGAGAAAGATGGGTCCTATCACGTCTCTGCTACCGACGATGGCCAGGCCGTGCGCCTCTCTGAGGACTACTTCATCGCCACCGACAAGGCCGCGCCTCCTGAGGTCGCCCTATCCCGTCCCGGCGCCGACTATCGCGCCAGCCCCATCGAAGAGGTGACCCTCGGGGTCAAAGGCTCCGACGAATTCGGTCTCCGCGATCTGCATCTGCATTACTCCGTCAACGGCGGTGCCGATCGCGACATGAACCTGCTGAAGACTCCAGGAGCAAAGAGCGCCGAGGGCTCCTACACCCTGCCGCTCGAAGACTTCAAGCTCAAGCCCGGCGATCTCGTTAGCGTCTATGCCACCGCCAAAGACGGCCACAGCGAAGCGCGCACCGATATCTCCTTCATCCAGGTCGATCCCTTCGAACGCGAGTTCTCCCAATCCCAGCAGAGCGGCGGTGGAGGCGGCGGCGGAGGAGGAGGGAACAACAACCAGACCGAAATCTCCAAGCGCGAAAAGGAACTGATCGCAGCCACCTGGAAACAGCAGAACGATAAGACCGCCACCCCCAAAGATGCCGCCGCTCAGGGAGAGTTCCTCTCCGAGGCGCAGCGCAAGCTTCGCGATCAGGTAAACGCCCTCTCCCTGCGCATGCAGAGCCGTGACATCAACCAGGCCAACAGCGAGTTCACTGACTTCGATAAAGACATGCAGGACGCCGCCGCCGCCATGGCCCCCTCTGCTGACAAGCTCAAAGGCATGCAGTGGAAAGACGCCATCCCGCTCGAGCAGAAGGCGCTCCAGGCCCTGCTGCGCGCTGAGGCCACCTTCCGCAAAATCGAAGTCGCCTTCGGCCAGACCGGTGGGGGCGGGGGCGGTGGTGGCAACGCCGGCCGCGATCTCGCCAGCCTCTTCGACCTCGAGCTGGACACCGAGAAGAATCAGTACGAGACCGCGCAGTCCGTCTCCCCCGAGCAGAAGCGCGAAAAAGACCTGGACGACGCCCTCCAGAAACTTGACGCCCTCGCCAAACGACAGGAAGACCTCGCCAACCAGCAGCACAATCCGCAGCAGACCTTCGAGCAGCGCTGGCAGCAGGAGATGCTCCGCCGCGAAGCCGAACAGCTCCAGCACGACCTCGAGCAGATGGCCCAGAATAATCAGAAGAGCGGCCAGTCCTCTGCCCAATCGGGCTCTCAATCGGCCTCAGCGCAAGGCTCCAGCAACTCGTCGGCTCAGCCGAGCGCCAGTAGCGCCTCCCAGTCCGGCGGTTCCTCCAGCAACACCCCATCCACCACCGACCAGCGAATCCAGCAAGCCCTCAGCCGCCTCCGCCAGGCCACCGGAGCCATGCGCCGCGGCGACAACAGCCCCGGTCAGCAGGCCGACGCCGCGCGCCAAGCCTCGGAATCCCTCCGCGAAGCCCAGTCCCTCATGGCCGGTTCCCAGCAGCAGATGGCCTCCGGCAAGATGGGCGCCCTCGCCCGCGAGGCCGATCGTCTCCGCCAGGAGGAGCGCTCCCAGGCGGACAAGATCAACCGCCTCGCCAACGCCCAGACCGACCAGGTCAACCCCAACGACCTCGACTCTCTGCTGGGCAAGCGTCGCGAGCGCGATCAGCTCGCAGGCCAGCGCCAGCAGCTCTCCGACGGCCTTTCCGCGCTCCAGCAAAACCTTCGCGAAGCCGCCCGCGGCATGGCCGCCCACCAGCCCGGCGCAGCGCAAAAGCTGCGCGATGCACTCTCCGCCATGGACGACGCAGACCTCGAAAACCGCGTGCAACGTTCCGCCGACTGGCTGCGGCGCGGCATCAATCCCAACGCCAACGGCACCGAGTCCGAGATCGCGCGCGGCCTCGACAAGCTCATCGGCGACCTGCAGCAGGCACAGGCAGCCATGGGACGCGAAAAGCCCGGCGCCCCCGGCGCAAACCCCGGCGACCAGAACGCTCTTCTCAATCAGGTCGAGCGCCTGCGTCAGCAAATTGAAGCAGCCTCGCGCGCGCAAGCGGGCCAGCCCGGAGCCGGCGGCGATCGCCCCAATGATCGTTCTGGTCCGCAGTCCTGGACCACCAGCGGACAACTCGCGCGCAACGGCCAGCCCGGCGCAAACCCGCAAGCACAGCAGCCCGGAACCCCAGGCTCCGCCCGGTCTCGTCAGGGAGCTCGCGCCGGCAACGCCGCTCCCTCCGGCGACCTCGGCAATCAGGCGCGCTCCGGCGGACAGGTTCGTGATGGCGCCGCAGGCGCCGACGGCACCGCCTGGAACAACATCAACACTGGCAACAATCGTTATGGCCAGTCCGGACGACCCGGCGTCGCGCCCACCGACGCCAGCGGCAATCCCGCCGACTCCGAAGCCTCCTACGAGCAGGAGATGCGCCAGCTATCCCGCCTTCGTCAGCAGCTGCAGGGCGACCCGCAAACCGCCAAAGAGGTGGCCGACCTCACCCGCCAGATGCAGAATCTCGATCCCAAACGCTTCCCCGGCAACCCCGCAATCGTCGACCAGATGAACCGGGAAATCCTCAGCTCCGTCGACCGCCTCGAGCTCGCTCTGCAACGCGCCGGCGCCCTCCCCGAGGCCCGCGCCACAAAACCCAGCGTCGTCCCCCTCGGCTACCAGGATGCAGTAGCCGATTACTACAAACGTCTCAGCTCAAAAAATCCGCAGCAATAACCCAGCGGCTTTATCGATTGACCCCGCCGCCCAGCCGGCATACCTTCATCACGCTGTTCGCGTACTCGCAATCGAGCCCAGTCGGCGCCGCCCGGCTGAGCACTACCCAGTCCACGCCCAGTGCTCGAAGCCGCGCAGACTGCTCCGTGCCCGCCCCTCGATCCAATCCCTTCTCCGCGCGCTGGCCCGCAATCCACTCCGCCGTCAAATCGGGCGCAATCGACGCCACCCCTCCATCCTTCGCGTAGTCCGGCAGCGCGCTGCGCTCCGCGATCGCCCGAAAATTCTGGCTGTCTTCTCCCGGCAGCGTCACGTAATTCGGATCCATCACAAACCGCGCCGTAATCGGCGTGTGATCGCGAATCCACAGAAACCCCTGCACCCATCCATTCGCGCTGCGTAGCGGATACTCCCAATGCCCCGAGGCAGGAAACGTCTCGCGCTGTGCGAAAAACATGGCCCCTCCCGCAATCGCGAACAGGCCCAGCCACGCCCAGCGCCGCTCCTTCAGCAGCCTCTCCCCCAGGTACATCCCCAGCATCAGGATCATCAGCAGGTACAAATCCTGAAAGATGCGCAGCGGCTGAAGGCGCGCCACAATCAGCGCCGCCGACGAACTCCGCGCAAACGCCATCGCCACCGCAATCGCCATCCCCCCTGCAACAATCGCTGTCCACGCCATCAGTCCGCCTTCGGCACTCCGCGCTCCCCGCCTCAAAAAGATTGCCCCAAGCACCAGCGCAGGAGCCGCCAGCCCCAGCCACTCGTACCAGCACCACGTGCCCAAAAACCAGTAAGCGCGTGTCGCCGCCACGCGCGCGTAGTCCGCGGACGCCCCCGGCCACGACCCCTCCAGCAGGCCCGCCATCCCAAAGCCGGCCACGCACAGTGCCCCCACCGCGAACCGCCGCATCGGCGCGTCGGGAATCGCCAGCGCCACCAGCACCGCAATCGTCGCCAGCGTGTACACCGCCATCAGCGGATGCATCGCTGCCGCCACCGTCAGCCACAACACGCAGCGTCCCGCAGCCCTCCACCGCCATCCTCCCGTGCGCATCGCCTCCGTCAGGCACAACGCCTCGGCAAGCGCCAGAAGTCCAAACGGCGTGGACACGCTGCGCGCCGTCACGTACGGATCCACCAGCATCAGCGACGTGCCCGCCACCGGCACCGTCAGCAGCAGTGCCAGCAACAGCACCGCGCCCATGCGCCCCTCGCGGCGATCGGTGCACCGCCGCGCCACTTGCCACCCGGCAAACAGCGTCAGCCAGATCGTCGCCACGTACAGCGCAAACATCACGCTCATCAGGCTCACGTGCAGCGTCCGCACCATCCACGCCACCATGCGCGCAAACAGTGAGAACCTCAGATGCGCGGTCGCAAACTCCGTCCATGCCGGATAAAGCTGCGGATGCAAAAGATACTTGATTCCCGAGAGATAAACGCCGCCGTCTTCTACGTACGGGTGATACCCATGCACCACGACGGCAGCAACCGTCAAAGCCCCGGTGATCCGTCCCGCGGACTCATGCGCCGTCGCCCGCTCGGCGGCCGCAATCGGTTCTATGACAACTTGAGACTTCACCGGCCTCCAACTCCCCCCAGCAGCCCCGTCATCAATTGCTCATCCCCGGCCCGGCGTCGTTCACCGCCGGAAGCGATCGGATCCAGTCGTCCAGCCTTCCCGTCACGCGCATCAGGGTGATCTGCGCAACCCGCACCTGCAGCTTCGCGTCCAGCATCTCCACAAAACGCTGCCGCTCCTCGATGTGCGCGTTCTCCACCTCTTTCGGCGTGATTACCGGGCCGCCGTTGTTGTGATGCGACTCCTCTTCCGTGGCAAGCATCTGGTTGTTCGCGATCTCGTAGTTCACATCCCCCAGCTCCGCCTTCGTCGCCAGTTCGGTAAACGACCGCTCCAGCTTGTGCCCCTCCGCCCTCTGATCGCTGCGCAGGCTCTCCAGGTCCATCGCCGCGCGCCGCGCATCCAGCTTCGACTCCTCCGCCGCCGCCCGGCGCACCTTGTCCACAAGCGGAAACTGGATCGAAAGCCCCGCCGAAGCCGTGTTGTAGTTCCCGTGCAGGTTGTAAAACTCTGATACGTTCTCGATCGGGCTGATCCGCCCGTAGCTCGCGCCAAATCCGATCTGTGGCCGCCACGTATACTCCCCGTCGCCGCGCGCGCGCAGTTCCTTGGCGCGCTGGCTCGCCGCCGCGGCCAGCAGCCCCGGCACCTCACCAGCCGCACGCTCCGTGGGAGGGGAAGTGCCGGCCGGCGGAATCGTAGGAATCGTCTCGGGAACAATCTTCAACTCCGCTGCCGACACACCGCAGATCGACGCCAGGTGACCGCGCAGGTCCTCCACCTTGTTCTCAGCGTCCAGCTTCGCCAGCTTGATCTGCAGCTCGCCGCGGCGATACTTCAAGACCTCCAGCTCGCTCTCCAGGTGGGCTCTCAGCCGGTCCTGCATAATTGCCGCCAGCTTCTCGGCAAAATCATATTGCTCTTCCAGGGCCGACGCCGTGCCCTGTGCCGCGTCCAGCGAAAGGTACGTCGTCGCGGCGTCCTCTTCCACCTGCTGGCGCACATCGGCCAGCGCGTAATGCGCCGCCTCCAGGTCCGCGCGCGCTGCCTTCACGTACGCGCGCTGCTGCATGCTGAACACCAGCGACTGCGCGGTCACTGTGAAGATCGTCGGCACCGTCAGCGTGATCCCATAGGCATCGCCCAGTCCTCCGCCAATCACCGCGCTCGGAATGTACATGTCCCGTGTCACGGCAATCCCTTCCTGCGCCCGCTTCACATCGTTCTCCGCGGCCTTCGCGCGCGGGCTGTTGCGCAGCGCCAGCTTCACCACGGCTTCAAATGTGATTTGCGCCTGGCACGCGGGCGCCGCCCACAGCGATGCCAGCACAGCCAAAGCAACAGGGAAGCGGCGGACATGCGTTGAAAACGGGGAGATACGGATAGCCATGGTTCGCGGTAAAAATCCGGGCGGAGTCACTTGCCAACCCGGTTGGATGCGCCTTCTTGTTCCACTCGCGCCAATCCAACTCACTTCCTTGTGGTTACACGAAGTCCATCAGTGAGCGGACTGTCATCCGCGGCGTGCAGCACAATCGTGTCCTCCGGGCGGATCCCCTGCAGCACTTCAATATTCATCGCGTTCGCAATCCCGGGCACCACCGGCGTCTTCTTCACCTTGCCGCCGTCCAGCCGGTACACATAGCTGCCGCCGCCCTCCGTGTGCAGGGCCTCGCGCGGAACCGCAAGCACATGCGCGTGGCGCTCGGTCACCGCCAGCACCGCCACGTTGGTATTCACCGGCAGGTCGCCCTTCACGTCCTCCAGCGCAATCGTGCACTGCCCCACCCGCCGCGGCCCCATCCGCGTCACCGCCAGCGGCTTGATCGCGATGTGCCCGTGCCACGTCTTGCCCGGCGCTCCGTCCCACGTGATCCGTACCGGCTCTCCCTCGTGCAGCTTGGTCAGGTCCGGCTCTTCAAACTCCGCCAGCACCTGCAACTTGCTCAAGTCCGCCACGTGCACAAGGTCCGTGCCCGCCGGCACAAAGTCGTAGGGATGAACCCCCAGCAGATACACCTCTCCGGCAATCGGCGTCGAGATATTCGCGTTCGCCCAGCTCACCCGCTCCGCCTTCACGCTCGCCCGGTCCGCCGCGATGCGCGTCTTCCAGCTCGCAACATCCTCGGGACTGTAACGCTGCGTCATGCGCTTCTGCAGCGCCGCCAGGTTCGCATCGGCAAGCCTCAATCGCTGCGCGGCCGACTCCACCTCCGCTTCGGAAACGCTTCCGCGCTTCAGCAGCTCCTGCACCTGCCGCAGGCTCACCTCCGCCTGGTCGTGTTCTGCCTGGGCGCGAGCCAGGTCCGGTCCAAACCCAATGCGATCCTCCTGCGAGCCGTTGCGCAGCACGTTCTGCTGGTTCACCTCGGCCTCCCGCAGCGACGCCTGCGCGTTCTCCAGTCGCGGATCGGCGTACTGATCCTTCATCTGCAAAAGCATCTGCCCCGGACGCACCCGCTGCCCCAGCGCGACATAGATCCTTTCTATCTGTCCCGTAAAGTTCGCCCGCGCCGGGAAGTCCCGCACCGGCGCCACCATCCCCTGCGTTGAAACCGTGCTCTCGATGTCCTCAAAGCGGGCATGCACAACTTGCACCTTCATCTTCGGCCGGAACGAGGCATACGCGGCCCCCGCGATCAGCGCAACCACCACGATCAGCGCCGCCAGCCGCCACCCGCGCAGCCGGCGCGGCCGCACCGTGGCCGTGGCCGCGTTGGTGCTCACCGCCACGCTCCCAGTTGCAAGCGATTCAGCGCCGACAAGGCCATCGCCGAGGAGCGCGGCAGCTCATCCCCTTCCTCAAACGGAATCGGGTCAGCGGGCGGCGTGGTCTCCGCCGGACCCTGTTCCCACGAAGAGGCGAAGAACTCCGGAGTTCCCCGCGCCAGCGGCGTAAATCCCCCCAGCTCCGTCGCCCGCGTCTCCAGCGGAAGTCGGCGATAACGGAAATGATGCTGGCTCAGATCCTTGAAGTACCAGCTGTTCTCGTTGGCAATCACCAGGTAGTCGCGGCCCGTCTGCGCAAACTGCGCCACCGGCTCAATCGTGGTCGAATACACCGTCCCTCGCCCCGCCCACAGGTTCTCCTCCGGCGAGTCATCGTGCCGGTAATACCGGATCGCCGGAAAATCCAGCGGAACCACCACCCGCTTCGCAATCGCCTCCGGGGCGTAGTGCACAAACGTCATCGCCAGCAGCGAATCCGGAACCGCGATCGGCGCATCTGGCGCAAGCTCCGCCAGCGCCTGCGGCAGCCCATCCAGGATCTTGTAAAGGCACTCCTTCTGCTCCATGTACCAGTACCCGATCACCGATTCCCGCGAGAGAAACCACGCCATCACAAAGCACAGAAACACCAGGCTCGCCCGGCGCATCGTCCCGAACAGCCTGAAGGCCATCAGCGTCGCAGCAATCGCAAACCCGAAGCACACCGGAATCACGAAGCGTGGCGACAGCATCCCTCCGCGGATCGACGCCACGACATATCCCAGAATCGGATAGAGCACGAATCCCAGCACGCCCACAGCCTCGTGCCACGGAATCTGAAGTCCCAGCGCGCGCTCCCTGTCACCCTCACGCCACGATCCCTCGCCGCTCTTGTCGCGCGACCTCTCGCCGGCTCCGCCGGCAAACACCTTCTTCCCAAACGCCGCCCCTGCCGCAAACACCCCCAGCACCAGGATCGGGTAGAGAATAATCTCCACCATCTCCGTGTACGAATCGGCAACCTGGTCCAGCGACACCTTGTTCCACGCGTAGGGCGCGAACTGCGCAATCGCGTGCGCAATCAGCGGCCGATACAGCAGCAATGGACTCCCCGCAATCGCCAGCGCGATCCAGATGCGCCAGTCCACCATCCGCCACGCCGCCCGTGCTCCCGGCTCGCCCGCGCGCGCCTTCACAATCGTCCTCGCTGCCTCGCCCATCGCGATCGGGAAAAACGCAAGCACAGCAAAATAGTTGGTCGAAATGCCGGCCGCTAGTGCCAGCGTCATTCCCGCCAGCGCAACCGCGCGCCTCGCCCCCCGCACGTCAGCATCCACCGTCCGCGTCCAGCACAGAAACGCCAGCATCGCCAGCCCATAGAAGATCCCGTACGAGCGGCTCTCATAGCTGTACTCGAACGCGCCCATGCACATCGACGTCACCGTGCCTGCCAGCGCCCACCTTCCCGGCACCCGCTTGCGCAGATAGGCGAACAGCGAAATCAGTCCGACCCAGTACCCGGCCATCGCCGGCAGCCGGTACGCAAACGCGTGATCGCCCAGCACCTTCCGCATCCCGTGCACCAGCAGGTGTGTCAGCGGCGGATTCGGATCCGCTCCCGCCGCCAGCGCCTGCCAGATCGCCCGTGCATCCGGCAGCCGCGCAATGTGCAGCGTGATCAGCTCATCCAGCCACAGCAGCTTCGTCCACGACAGCGCCGCCACCGCAACGAAATACACCACCGACAGCGCCGCAAACGCACCCCAGCCCGCTGCTTCTTCTCTTCCTCGATCCAAAAACTCGGCCCGCAAACCCGTATATCCCCTGGCCCTCTCCCGCGTCGCCTGCACAACGCTCATGCCGCTTTCTCTTCAGACTCCGGCTCCGGCTCGCTCTTCTCGGGCTCAGGTCTCGACTTCTGCTCGTGATACTCCTGCTCCGTGTTGATCTCCCACAGATTCTGCTTGCTCCGGATCCCCTCGGTGATGTTGTCCACCGCCGTCATCGCCGTCAGCATCGAGTGATCCTGGTTGTTGTACTTGTGCATCCCGTTGCGTCCCACCAGGAACAGGTTCTCGAACCGCTCCGTATACTGCACCACCTCGTCGAACCGGTCATACGTTCCGAAGTACGCCGGGTACGTCTTCGGCACCCGGTACACGCACGAGTCCCGCACCTCGTCCGCCTTCAGAATCCCGATCTTCGCCACCTCGCTGATCGCAAACTCCGCGATCTTCGCATCGCTCTTGTTCCACAGCTCATCCGTCTGGTAGCAGAAGTACTCCAGCCCGATCCACACCTTCGTCGGATCCGCCACCAGGTGCGGACTCCAGTTGTTGAAGATCTGCAGCCGCCCCACCAGCACGTCCGGCTCTTGGATATAGATCCACGTATCCTTGATCGGCGACCCATCCGGCTCCGTGATCAGCAGCCGGTCCACCAGCAGTCCCACCGTGATGAAGTCCCGGTACTGCAGCCCGTCCGAAATCTCCTGTACCTCCGCCGGCACCGGCGCATCCAGTGAGCGCAGCAGCTCCCGCACCGGCATCGTCGAGAAGAAATAGTCCCCAGGAATATTGACCGTCTCGCCCTCGGGGTTCACCGCGTCTACGCTCGCAATCCGCTCCACCCCGTCCACGCCCGTGCGCACGTGCAGCTTCGCCACGCGCCAGCCCAGCCGCACCTCGCCGCCGCTCTGCTCAATCAGCTGCGCCACCCGCTCCCACAGCTGTCCCGGCCCGTACTTCGGATACAGGAACTGCTCGATCAGCGAGGTCTCCACGTTCTTCTGCCGCACATCGCTCGATCCGCCCCTGCGCCGCGCAAACATCTTCGTGAACACGTGGCTGATCGCCTTCCGCAGCGACAGCGCCTTGATCCGCTGCGCCCCCCACGCCGCCGAAATCTGGTCGCACGGAATCCCCCACACCTTCTCCGTGTAGCTCTTGAAGAAGGTTTGGTACAGCGCCCGCCCAAAGCGGTTGATCAGAAAATCCTCCAGCGTCTTCTCCGGCGTCCTCTTCCAGATCCGCGCCAGCCCATAGCTGCACAAGATCCGCAGCGTCCTCAGGAACCCCAATTGCCGCAGCGTCTCCAGCGACAGCGACAGCGGATAGTCGAAGAACGAACGCATGAAATAGATCCGGCTCTTGCGCGGCCTCACCAGCATCGCGCAGTCCGGATCCGCCACGTGCACCTTTCCGTTCTGCCTCCCGTTCGCGTGCAGCGTCCGCTGCTGGTTCTGGTACCGAATCGCGAACTCGCCCTCTCCCTCCGCGCCCGCAATCGGCATAATCTCCGTCCACCAGTCCATCACCCGGTCCGACTTCGAAAAGAAACGGTGCCCGCCAATATCGATCCGGTTCCCGTTATGCCGAATCGTGCACGAGATGCCGCCGATCCGCTGGCTCGCCTCCAGCACAATCGGCTGCACTGCCGTGCGCCGGCAAAATTCCAGGGCCGCCGTCAATCCCGCCGGGCCCGCTCCAATCATGATTGCTGTCTTTGGTCGATTCGCCATGTACCGTTTTTCCTGGACTCGCTGTTCTTTTATCCGCAGGCACACCTGCGCGCTGGCGGCGCCACGCCGTCCCGTCGCCGAAATTTGCGGTTGTTCCACGCTGCCGGCCAATCGTGCGTAGCCCTGAACCAAGCGCCGGCCCTGTTGCGGTCGTTCGATTTAGACCGTCACTGCACTCGAACTGTTGCGCCCGGCTCGTTCGCAGACTTCCATAACCTCAAATGCGCCAAGCCATTACACAAACACCTGGGACAACAAGTTGCTCCGTAAGATTCCCAACCCGCCGAGCAAGTTGCCCTTCCTCCGCAATGCCCGCTCCCGCCCGCCGTTTTCCGTTTACCTCGCTTCTTTCTTCGCGTACGCTATGCGTAGACTCCCGAAAGGGTTGCTTCCCCCTCATGTCTCGCGTCAAGGGCCCCGTAGTCCTCTGTCTTCTTCCGTTTCTGCTCTCCCTGTGCTCCTGCGCCACCGTGGTGGCCGGAAAGCTCCAGTACCCCGCCGTCGCCGGCGACCCCCTCTCCCACTACGCCCTCACCGGCGACATCCTCCCCGTCCTCGACCCCAGCATCATCCGCCAGGACTCCACCTACTACGCCTTCTCCACCGATGTCGTCGGCGTTCCCCAGAGCGGCTCCCTCCCCATCCGCTGCTCGCCCGACAAGACCACCTGGACCACCTGCGGCTACGTCTTCCCCAACGGCATGCCCTCCTGGATCCAGAAAAGACTCCCCGGCGTCCTCGGCCTCTGGGCCCCCGACATCTCCTGGTTCAACGGCGAGTACCACCTCTACTACAACGCCTCCATCCTTAATACCCAGACCACCCTCATCGGCCTCGCCACCAACACCACCCTCGATCCCAACGACCCCGCCTACCACTGGGTCGATCGCGGCCTCGTCCTCCAATCCCGCGCCGGCGACGATTTCAACGCCCTCGATCCCAACATCTTCCTCGATGCCGACGGCGCCGTCTGGCTCACCTACGGCAGCTACTGGAGCGGCATCAAGCAGCGCCAGATCGATCCCTCCACCGGCATGCTCCTCGCCGCCAACCCCACCCGCTACGATCTCGCCACCCGCCCTGACTCCCCCGACGACGCCATCGAAGGCGCGTCTCTCGTCCGCCACGGCGCCTTCTACTACCTCTTCGTCTCCGTCGACCACTGCTGCAAAGCCACCGTCGCCGAAGACAACTACAAGCAGGCCGTCGGCCGCTCCACCTCCGCGCACGGTCCCTTCCTCGATGAGGCCGGCACCCCCATGCTCCAGGGCGGAGGCTCCGTCCTCCTCCAGGGAAACGGCAGTTGGAACGCTCCCGGCGGCGGCACCGCCTACCTCGACGACTCCAATGGCGACAGTCTGCTCATCTTCCACGCCCAGAACCTCTCTAAGGGCGGCACCCCCTTCGCCTGGGTCAAGACCCTGCAGTGGACCAACGACTGGCCCGTCCTCGCGGACTGACTCCTCGCCTCCTGCCTTCTCGCCGGCCCGCGCAGAACCCGCGCCCGCAGCCGCAACCCCTCCGGAGAATGTCTGCTTTCCCAGCCTTTACTGCTTGCTTGCACCGCGACAACGACACGCTTCCGTAAAGCAAACATTACAATTCCTGTTTGATCTACCCAATTTCCATTTCTTTGTAATCAAGTTTGCGCATTCGCACGACCCATCCTCTGAAGAGTTCCTAAGCTCGTTGTGGGACCGAAGACTTCCCCCAGTTGCCTTCGGGACCGTCGCCCCTGGACGGCCTACCCATCAACCTCCGTGAGGAATGTGCATGGCAACCGCCGAAATCTCTCTACCCAGCTCACTCGGCCTGCTCCCCGAACCAGAACGGCATCCGGCCTCCTTCTTAACCAGCGCGGTCATCAACCTGGCCATCCTCGGCTTCTTCCTGGTTATTGGAATGACGGCCCGCAACGTGATCCAGCAGCACCGTTATGAGCAGACCGTCCTGATCGTCCCCACTGCGCCGCCGCCCCCCGTCAAGCTCAGCGTTCCCAAGATCCATCCGCCCAAGCCGCCGGAGATCAAGCTCGATCGCCCCAAGATCGCTCTTCCCAAGATCGAGCCCCGGCCCGAGCTCAAGCCCATCCAGATGGAAGCCAAGGTGCAAATGCCGGCAGCCGCCGTGCACCCGGCCATCGTCCTCGCGCCCCAGCCCAAGGCTGCCCTCGCCGCCGCCGCCCCCGCGCAGGTCCAGCAGGCCAAGCCCGTCGTCGGCGCCGTCCACCTCGGCGAAACCTTCGGCGTTACGCCTAATCCCAACGCCGTGCGCCCCGCCACCGTCGCCGCCATCGGCAATCCCTACGGAGGCATGAACGGGCCCGCCACCGCGCCTCGCGGCGTCGTCGGCTCCACCGGCATCGGCAACGGAACCGTCGCCGGATCCAACGCTCCCGGCGGCGTCTCCGGCGGCCGCGTTGCCTCTGCCGGAATCCCCGGCATGGTCGCCGCACCCGCCCCGCTCACTCAGGCCGCCCAGCGGCCCGCCACCACCAGCCTTCAGATCCTCTCCAAGCCGCCGGTGCAGTACACCGCTGAGGCCCGTCAGCTCAAGATTCAGGGCGACGTCGTCCTCCGCGTTACCTTCACCGCCGCCGGTCAGGTCATCGTCCACGGCGTCGTCCAGGGGCTCGGTCACGGTCTCGATGAGGAGGCCCGCCGCGTCGCTCAGCAGATTCAGTTCCGGCCCGCCACCCGCAATGGGCAGGCCACGGATCTCACCACCAACATCACCATCACCTTCCAGATGGCTTAGAACGATCCGCCAGGCAAGCATTCACTCCCCCACCCGTCCCGGTTTGGCTAAGATAAAAATTTGCAAGACTCGCCAAAAATCCCCCGGGACGGCGCAAAAAAATTGACAAAAAGCCGATAAGAAGATTTCCCTTCAGTTGCCGTCCTTTCGGTCTGTACGCATCACTCAAGCTGTTCCCCAGGAGCATCTGTATGAAGCCATCCGTCCTGCTTCTCGGCCTCTCTACCCTCGTCCTGGCCGTACCCGCAGCTCATGCCCGGAAACACCCGCAGTACGAGCAGGTTCGCCAGCTCACCTCCGAGCAGTCCGCCCTGGTCGATAAGGCCCTCGCCCGCGAAAAGGTTCTGGTCGAGAACATCAAGAAGCGCACTCCGCTCGTCGAGACCTACATCCAGGACACGCGCCCTGACGTCAAGCTCTATTCCATCCCCGTCGGCGATCACTACATGCTCAGCCGCATCGACTTCGGCAAGGCGCGTTTCTTCGATAAAGACTACGATCTGCGCGGCTCAACCTCGCATGGCTTCTTCAAGGAGTCCGCGTCCGCCTTCGCCGGCATCACCCGCGCCCTGGGTCTCAATAGCGGCTTCACCTACGTCTCCCTCGGCTTCGCCGAGATGATGTTCCTCGATCCGCGCGACATCGATCAGCAACACTACGCCTTCAGCTACGTGCGCCGCGAGTTCCTGGGCGGCGTGCGCACCTGGGTCTTCGACGTTCAGCCCAAGGTGTTCGGCATGGGCCGCTTCTACGGCCGCGTCTGGATCGAAGATCAGGACGGCAACATCGTCCGCCTCAACGGCGCCTTCACCCAGCCCGGCGAGTTCTCCAGCAAGCACTTCTTCCACTTCGACAGCTGGCGCACCAACGTGCAGCCCGGCATCTGGCTGCCTGCTGCCATCTACGTCGAAGAATCCCATCGCATCGACGGACGCGACGCTCTCGGCCTCAAGGCCCAGACCCACTTCTGGGGCTACAGCCTCAAGCTGCCCAGCCGCGAAAGTGAAAATGTCAATATCAAGGTCGAGGACGCGGAGGATAAAAGCGCCGAGTCCCAGGACGTCGCCCCCCTCGAGGCCACCCGCGCCTGGGTCTCTCAGGCGGAAAACAACGTCCTCGATCGTCTCGAGCAGGCCGGCCTCGTCGCCCCGCTCACGCCGAATGGCTACGAGACCTCCGTCCTCGATCAGATCGTCACCAACCTCGTCGTCCCCAACAATCTTGCCTTCAGCACTCCCGTTCACTGCCGGGTGCTGCTCACCACCACTGTCGAGACCACCACCATCGGCAATACCATCCTTCTCAGCCGCGGTCTCCTCGACGCCATGCCCAGCGAGGAAGCCATCGCCTCCGTCATCTCCATGGAGCTCGCGCACGTGGCCCTCGGCCATCACGTCGATACCCGCTACGCCTTCAACGACCGGCTCCTCTTCCCCGACGAGTCCACCTTCCGCCGCATCGACATGTATCACACCGATCGCGAAAACGAAGAGGCCGTCAAGCGCGGCGTCGAGTACCTGCGCGCCTCCATGTACAGTGACAAGCTCCCCAATGCCGGACTCTTCTGGGCGCAGCTCGCCGATCGCGGCGCCGTCCTCAAGCAGCTCAATACCCCCAAGCTCGGCGACTCGCTCCTGCGCGCCGACGGCACCCCCTGGATGGCTGACCTCTCAAAGTCGGCCCCCAAAATCAACTGGGACGATCTCGCCCAGATCCCCGCGCTTCCCCTCGGCAGCTGGCTCAAGGTCGACCCCTGGGACGATCACGTAGCCATGCTCTCCGCCAAGCGCTACGCCCCCATGAACCCGCGCGACAAGATGCCGCTCGAAGTCACCCCCGTCTTCTTCCGGCTGCAGCGCAAAACGGCCGCTCCCGTCGACCAGGCGCAGGCCCCCTCCACCGCCGTTCCGCCCGCCGCCTCCGTCCCCCAGCCCGATCCCGCTCCCACCGGATCCGCTACCCCAACCCAACCCGCCACCCCCCCGCAATAGCGATCTCAGCTCCCGCAAGACCCAGGTCCCCCTCCGTTCCCGCACCACCGAGGTTCCTCTCAGTTCCCGCACGACCGAGGTTCCTCTCAGTTCCCGCACGACCCAGGTCCCTCTCAGTTCCCGCACGACCGAGGGTGCCCCAGGTCTCCCGATTTTGGAGACCTGGGATACCTCGACCCTCACCCACCCAAACTTGGTTCCCGCACGACCGAGGGTGCCCCGTTCTAGGCGCGCCTTTTGCGCCTAGGGCGGGACAGCACGAACCTCACCCCGTCCCTCTCAGTTCGGGCACGACAAACCCTCACCCGCCCTCGCCTCTCGCAACTCGCAACTCGTCTCTCTTCCCCCCGCCATCTAAAATCACAACAGGAGGTTCCCCCGTTGTCGGCTGTCGCGCGATGCTTCGGCTCCTGCCTCCTCCTGCTGGCCACCGCCGCCGACGCCCAGGTCACGGCCGCACCCGCGCAGAGCACCCCCGTTCAATCCAAAACCGTCGCCCTCGTGCCCCGCGTCCCCGGTCTCACCACCCTCTTCAACGGCCTCAACGCCGGCGTCTCCCTCTCCACCGTCCACAACTCCGCCATCGGCTGGTACTCCGTCCTCACCCCCGCCGTGAACTACACCTTCTCCTCCCGCTACTCCGCCGACGCCAGCACCTCCCTCTACCTCCACCGCCGCGTCCTGCAAACCACCACCTCGCCACCCACCCAGCAGCTCGTCGTCCAGAACACCACCGCCGGAGACACCCTCCTCGGCCTCCACGCCACCTTCCTCCCCGGCTCCCTCATCGACACCGCCTCCGTCTACCTCAGCGCCCCCACCGGCGACAAATCCGCCGGCCTCGGCACCGGCAAAGTCACCTACGACTTCAACAACCACGTCGAGCGCTACCGCAACAACCTCGGCTTCCTCCTCGACACCGGCGCCGGCAACTCCTCCATCCTTGCCAACGACCTGCTCAATAAAAACTACAGCTCCGTCGGCGGCCTGGCAGAGTTCCAGGCCGGAGCCATCCTCTGGCTTCCCAAAGATTCCTATGTCGAAACGATTGCCTACGAGCAGCTCCCCTTCGGAAGCCAGACCATCTACACCGCCACCGGCGAGCACCGGCGCGTCCCTACCAAGATCGTCACCAGCTCAGGCTTCGCCGAAGACAACGGCTTCGTGGCGTTCACCGGCATCCGCCTCACCCACCACTTCACCCTCTCCGGCTACTACAACCGCAGCTTCCGCCGCAAAACCGACACCGTCTCCTGCGGCATCACCTGGGTCCTCAAGCGAGCCGTCCACGTCAGCGAAGAAGACTCCATGATCGACCGCGCCATCCGCGAAGCCGAAAAGTCGTCGCAACACTGAACCCCGCCTCGAGCCTCTCCCGACTCCAAACGCGCGCGCCCCCATCTCCGTTCCCGCACAACCGAGGGTGCCCCGTTCTAGGCGCGCTTTATGCGCCTAGGGCGGGACAGCACGACCCCAACCCGCTCAAGGAATGAGTCCCGCAGGGACAACGCCCGGGTGAACAGAAATACCTTCTGCAGAAGCTCTCTCGCCCCTTGGTACTTGGCCCTTGGCACTTGGCCCTGGTCTTACTGAATCTTCTCCAGCTTCCCGATCTGCTCCGGCTTCATCTCCCCCCGGATCTGCAGCAGCATCGCCGACGTCGCCTTCTGCAAACCGCTGCGCGCCGCGTTCACCGCGTCAATCGCCGCAAACACCACTGACTTCGCCGCCGACGTGTCCTTATTGACCGCCTCTAGATTCGACTGCGCCTTCAGAAATGCCTTGTAGTTCGCCAGAATCGCCGGCTTGTTCGCGTCGAAGATGCTGTCCATCCGCCGCTGCTGCTCGTGGCTCAGACCGATCTGCTGCACCACCGAGCGGTCATCCCACCACCGCCCCACCGGACCAAACTGCAGCGCATTCCGCTGCGGACCCTCGCCCGCCGCGCTCCGCACCGGCTTCTCCGGCCGACGCGGCCCATGCAGGTTCCCCGGCCGTCCCGGTCCGTCTCCGTTGAATCCCCCCGGCCCGTTTCCCGGACCCTCCGGCCCTTCCTGCCGACCCTGCTGCCCCACTTGCGCGTGTCCCTTCTGCGCTTCCACCATCGTCCAAGGAACTGCAATCAAACAGGCGAGCAGGCACCATATCCTCAGAGTCTTATATCGCATTGCTGCCTCATTTCGGGTGTGCCTTCCTGTGCTTCTTATGCCGTGCCGTTAATCCATACTCATCTACAGGCGACACCTCCTGCGGGCTGATCGCCACGCTCACCGCCTGCAGCAGTTCGTTATCCTGCGCAATCTGCGTCTGCGAGTCCTCAACCGCCCCCGGACCCCCATCGCCGCGCATCGTCCCATGCCGGTGATGCCCCACCGACACCCCCACCGCAATCGCCAGCACCGCCGCGGCCGCCGAGCCCACCAGCGCAAACGGCATCCGCCGCACCGGCGCCTCCGCAGCCACCACTACCGGCCGCATCCCCCGCGCCTCACTCCACGCCGCCGACGCCGCATTGAACAGCCGCACATCCCCCGCAAACGCCTCGGCCTTCGCCCGGCACGCCGCGCATCCCGCAAGATGCGCCTCCGACTCCGCCGTCCCCAGCCCGATCAGCACATCATCTAGTGCTTCTTCCGAAAGATGCTTCCCCAGTTCCCCAGTCATATCCCTTCTCCTACCCGGCCGCGCACGGCCTTCAATGCCCGATGCAGATGCGTCCGCACCGTGTTCACCGCCATCCCGAGTATGGCACTGATCTCATCCACCGACAGCTCTTCAGAGAACTTCAACAGGAACACCGTGCGCTGATTCTCCGAAAGCGTTTCCAGCACCTCGTAAAGCCTTTTCACCCGCTCCTGCGCCAGCATCCGGCGCTCCTGGCTTACCGCGTCCGACGGCAAAAACGACGCCATCTCCTGCGCGTCCACGCCCTTCGCCTGCACCTGTCGCCAGAACTTGAACCGGTTCGACCGCAGATGATCCCGGATCACGTTGATCGCAATCCCCGTCAGCCAGGTGCTGACACTGCAGTCCCCGCGAAACTTGTCTCTCCCCCGAAACGCCCGCAGCAGCGTGTCCTGCGTGATGCTCTCCGCCAGGTCCGGATCCCCCGTCGAGTACGCCGCAAACCGCCGTATGCGCGCCTGGTGCTGCCGGACCAACTCATCGATATCGTCGAGCTCGCTGATCGTCCTGGCCCTCTCCGCTCCCCCCGATTCTAGCCGCGGCACTCCCGTCGCGCCCATCTCCAGTGCGCCGGTCGATAGCGATCCCAAGGGATAAGTGGCCAAGCCAACGTCCTCGTATCATCGGACCCGCAAGCCATCGGCTCCCCCGCCTCGCTTACGAATCTCTTCCTCATAAGTCGCGCGAATTTGTCAAATTGCTTACAACGCCCCCTCTCCACCGCTCTTTCGTCCTCCCGCTCAACCTCTTCGTCCTCCCGCTCAACCTTTTTTGCGCACCCGTAATCACTCCCGCTCCACTCTTCGTCTCAACTCGCATAACACCCTATGGCCCTCCCCAGCGGGACCTTCACGGGTCTAAATTAAAAACAGGGCGCGGCAGGCTCCAGACTGCCGCGCCCTTCGTATTCCGCCCGACCGTACCCTCGTCCCTTGGCCCTTGGCCCTTGGTACTTGCCCCTCGTCCCACCCGTTCCCGCACGACCGCGGGTGCCCCATGTCTCCGGCAGTTGGAGACATGGGATAGCACGAACCCATCCGAGCCATCTCCGTTCCCGCACGATCGCGGGTGCCCCGTTCTAGGCGCGCTTTATGCGCCTAGGGCGGGACCGCACGAACCCCCCCGCCCCTTGGCCCTTGGTCCTCGGCCCTTGGTACTTGCCCCTCGTCCCACCCGTTCCCGCACGACCGCGGGTGCCCCATGTCTCCCGCAGTTGGAGACATGGGATTGCACGAACCCATCCGAGCCATCTCCGTTCCCGCACGACCGCGGGTGCCCCGTTCTAGGCGCGTCGTGTGCGCCTAGGGCGGGACCGCACGACCCTCCCCCAGCGCCTTGGCCCTTGGCCCTCCCTCGTCCCTCGTCCCACCCGTTCTCCCACGACCGAGGGTGCCCCATGTCTCCCGCAGTTGGAGACATGGGATAGCACGAACCCATCCGAGCCATCTCCGTTCCCGCACGATCGCGGGTGCCCCGTTCTAGGCGCGCTTTATGCGCCTAGGGCGGGACCGCACGACCCTCCCCCAGCCCCTTGGCCCTTGGTACTCGGCCCCCGTCCCTGTCTCCCGCTGTTGGAGACATGGGATACCGCGAACCCCACCCGCCGTATCCCTTGGTACTTGGCCCTTGGCCCTCGTCCCTCGTCTTCGCCCCCTCGCCACCCGTGACTGCCATCACACCCCCTCACCCCTCCCCTGCACTAGATTCCCAACAGCCCACGCCCGAGGTGCCCCCGCATGCCCATCACCCTGCAAGTGAACCACCGCCCCCGCACCGTCGACGTCCCGCCCGACTCCCCCCTCCTCTGGGTCCTCCGCGACCACCTCGACCTCAAAGCCGCCAAGTACGGCTGCGGCATCGGCGCCTGCGGCGCCTGCACCGTCCTCCTCGACGGACGCCCCGTCCGCGCCTGCACCACCCCCGTCAGCGCCATCGGCACCCGCCCCATCCTCACCCTCGAAGGACTCGCCGAAGCCGAGCGCCACCCCGTCCTCGCCGCCTGGGAAGAGCTCGACGTCCCCCAGTGCGGCTACTGCCAGGCCGGCCAGATCGCCTCCGCCGCCGCCCTCCTCAATAACACCCCCCACCCCACCAACGACGACATCGATGACGCCATGAGCGGCAACCTCTGCCGCTGCGGAACCTACCCCCGCATCCGCCAGGCCATCCACCGCGCCGCCGAGCTGCAGGCCAAAGGAGGCACCCGATGAGCACCCCCGCCCTCCAACTCGACCGCCGCTCCTTTCTCAAACTGACCGCGCTCGCCGGCGGCTCCTTCGCCCTCGGCCTCTACCGCCTGCCCTGGGCCTCCGCGCAATCCCCCGCCGCCCCCGTCAATCCGCTCGCCTTCGTCCGCATCTCCCCCGACGGCGTCATCACCATCGCCGCCAAAAATCCCGAGATGGGCCAGGGCGTCCGCACCATGCTCCCCATGCTCATCGCCGAAGAGCTCGACTGCGACTGGAAGACCGTCTGCGTCGAACAGGCCCTCCTCGACGAACGCACCTACGGCCCGCAGTTCGCCGGCGGAAGCATGTCCACCCCCCTCAACTGGGAACCCCTCCGCCGCGTCGGCGCTGCCTGGCGCCAGATGCTCCTCGCCGCCGCCGCGCAATCCTGGAACGTTCCCGCCTCCGCGTGCGTCACCGACTGCGGCAAGGTCCTCCACAAACCCTCCGGCCGCTCCGCCCTCTACGGAGAACTCGCCGCCGTCGCCGCCACCCTCCCCGTCCCGGCCCTCGACTCCGTCCCTCTCAAGGATCCCGCCGCCTACCGCCTCATCGGCAAGTCCCAGACCGGCGTCGACACCCGCGACATCCTCGCCGGCAAGCCCGTCTTCAGCGCCGACTTCACCCTCCCCAACATGCTCGTCGCCGTCATCGAGAAGTCCCCCGTCTTCGGCGCCACAGTCAAATCCGCCAATACCGCGCAGATCGAAAAGCTTCCCGGCATCCGCAAGGTCCTCGTCCTCGAAAGCACCATCAAGCACGGCCCCTTCGTCGACTCCGACCCCGGCCTCGAGTCCGGCGTCGCCATCCTCGCCGACACCTGGGCTCAGGCCCAGTCCGCCCGCAAAAGCCTCAAGATCGACTGGGACCTCGGCCCCGGCGTCTCCCAGAACACCGACGACTTCGCCCGCCGCGCCCTCGAACTCCTCAAGGCCCCGCCCGCCATCGCCGTCCGCACCGACGGCGACGTCGACTCCGCCTTCAAGTCCGCAGCCAAAGTCCTCGAGGCCACCTACGCCTATCCCTTCCTCGCCCACGCCACCCTCGAGCCGCAGGGCACCACCGCCGCCTTCACCAACGGCAAGCTCGACCTCTGGACCGGCAGCCAGGCCCCCGGCGGCGGCCGCCGCCTCGTTGCCCAGGCCCTCAACATCGCGGAGTCCTCCATCACCGTGCACATGGTCCGCACCGGCGGAGGCTTCGGCCGCCGCCTCATGAACGACTACATGGTCGAAGCCGCCTTCCTCGCCCGCGCCGCCGATCGGCCCGTCAAGGTCCTCTGGTCACGCGAAGACGATATGACTCACGACGCCTATCGCCCCGGCGGCACCATGGGCCTCAAGGCCGCACTCGACGCCCAGGGCCGCCTCACCGCCTGGAGCCAGCACCTCATCACCTACGGCGACGGCAAGCGCATCGTCTCCGGCGGCGACATCGGCCCCAACCAGTTTCCCGCCGCCTTCGTCCCCAACTTCCGCCTCGGCGCCTCCACCATCCCCCTCTGGCTGCGCACCGGCCCCCTCCGCGCCCCCGGGGACAACGCCTATAGCTTCGTTGCCCAGTCCTTCCTCGATGAACTCGCCGAAGCCGCCGGCCGCGATCCCCTCGACTTCCAACTCGATCTGCTCCGCGCCGTGCCCCCGGGCGTGGAAGCGCCCAAACCCGGCCCCAGCACCCTCAACCCCGAGCGCTTGCAGGGCGTCCTCCAGCTCGTGGCCGAGAAGTCCGGATGGCGCGTCCGCAAGCCGGAAAAGGGCCGCGGCCTGGGCATCGCCGCCCACTTCTGCCACATGGGCTACTTCGCCTACGTCGCCGAGGTCGCCGTCGACGCGCAGAACCGCGTCAAGCTCACCCACGTCTGGGGCGCCGGCGACATCGGCAGCCACATCATCAATCCCGCCGCCGCGGAAAACATGGTCTACGGCGGAGTCGTCGAAGGCCTCAGCCACCTCGGCCAGGAGATCACCCTCGTCCACGGCCGCGTCGAGCAGACCAACTACCACAACCACCCCATCGCCCGCATGCGCCAGGTCCCGCCCATCGACGTCTTCTGGAACAAGACCGCCTTCGCCCCCACCGGCCTCGGCGAACCAGCGCTTCCGCCCGTCCTCCCCGCCATCACCAACGCCATCTTCGCCGCCACCGGCAAGCGCATCCGCACCCTCCCCCTCAAGCGCAGCGGCTTCACCCTCGTCTGACCAGTTCCCGCACGACCACGGGTGCCCCGTCCTAACTTTGTTAGGGCGGGATACCACGAACCTCCCCCATCCGTCTAAGTTCCCGCACGACCGAGGGCACCCCGTCCTAATTCTGTTAGGACGGGATACCACGAACCTCCCCCATCCGTCTAAGTTCCCGCACGACCGAGGGTGCCCCATGTCTCCCGATTTTGGAGACATGGGATACCACAAACCCCACCCAGCCGTCTCCGTTCCCGCACGACCGGGCACCCCGTCCTAACTCAGTTAGGGCGGGACAGCACGAACCTCCCCCATCCGTCTAAGTTCCCGCACGACCGCGGGTGCCCCATGTCTCCCGATTTTGGAGACATGGGATACCACAAACCCCACCCAGCCGTCTCCGTTCCCGCACGACCGCGGGTGCCCCGTCCTAACTTTGTTAGGGCGGGACAGCACGAACCTCCACCCTCCGTCTAAGTTCCCGCACGACCGAGGGCACCCCGTCCTAATTCTGTTAGGACGGGATACCACGAACCTCCCCCATCCGTCTCCGTTCCCGCACGACCGAGGGTGCCCCATGTCTCCCGATGTTGGAGACATGGGATACCACAAACTCCACCTAGCCGTCTCCGTTCCCGCACAACCGCGCGCACCCCCGTCCTTGTATCTCTGAATGCGCGGCATGTTAGGGCGGGATACCACGAACCTCCACCCAGCCGTCTCCGTTCCCGCACAACCGCGCGCACCCCCGTCCTTGTATCTCTGAATGCGCGGCATGTTAGGGCGGGATACCACAAACCCCACCCAGCCGTCTAAGTTCCCGCCCAACCGAGGGCACCCCGTCCTAACTCAGTTAGGGCGGGATACCACGAACCTCCCCCCGCCCCTCGCAACTCGAGACTCGCAACTCGCAACTCGCAACTCGAGACTCGCAACTCGAGACTCGCAACTCGAGACTCGCCTCTCCCCCCTACACTGAAACCATGCCGACTCAGGAACTCAAACTCATCCTGCCCGACGGCACCACCGACGCGGCCCTCCACACCCCCGATCCCGACCAACCCCAACCCGGCATCCTTCTCCTCCCCGACGTCGCCGGCCCCCGCCCCGTCCTCGATCAGGTCGCCCGCGACCTCGCCGCACAGGAATACACCGTGCTCCTCCCCAACCCCTTCTACCGCACCGGCGAACCGCCACTCTTCCACCTCCCGCGCAAGCCCGGCGACCCCGCCACCGCGCAGCGCGTCGCCGAACTCCTCGCCCCCCTCACCCCCGACGCCATCGACCGCGACATCGCCGCCTGGCTCGACTTCCTCACCCTCCACCCCTCCGTCGCACCCGGCCCCGTTGCCGTCGTCGGATTCTGCATCGGCGGACTCATGGCCTTTCGCGCCGCCGCCGTCCGCCCCGCCAAGGTTGCCGTTGCCGTCTCCTTCCACGGCGGCCGCCTCTACCAGGCCGAGGACCCCAACAGCGCCCACCGCAACCTCCCCAAAATCACCGCCAGGCTCTACTTCGGTCACGCCGTCGAAGACAAAAGCATGCCCAGTGAGGCCATCGCTGCCCTCGACCAGGCCCTCCAGGACTGGGGCGGACACTACGAGACCGAGGTCTACCCCGGCGCCCATCACGGCTGGACCCTCGCCGACAACCCCACCTACAACCAGCCCCAGGCCGAGCGCGCCTTTGCCAAACTCACCTCGATCCTGAAAGAGACCTTTCCGGTCCGATAACCGCCTGGACCAAATGAGTCCATTTACTACAAATGAAGTACGATTTACCTACGAAAATTTGGCGAAACCTCAAGACCGAAGTGACCCGGATCACCTTCTGCTCCCGTTCCCGCGCCGGCCCAACCACCACCGCGCGATCGCCAGTCTGCCTTGCTCTGCCGTCCCCAGCCCAAGCCGGTTCTCCTTCAGTTCCTCTTTTGCGCATCCCGCCGGAAAGCCCACAACGGTGCGTCCTCTGCGCCCCTCCACGCCGCATTCTCCCAAATCTTGTCAAGAGCCTCACCTGTGGAAATCGCTCCAGCCTCCACAAAACAAAGCAGAAAAAGTAAAAGAAAAATTGGAGGTTAATTCTGCAGACCTGTCATACTGGTATCAGCTGTTCCAAAAGAGGCCCGCCGCATGGCGGGCCTTTCTCGTTAAAGAAGGAGGAAACCCGCCATGCGCCCGCAACCCCGCCAGCGAGGCCCACTCCTCCTCTCGCACGTGTGCATCCGGTCCCTCAACCTCGGAATCGGGCGGCTCTTCCGGT
Source organism: Acidobacteria bacterium AB60 (assembly GCA_008682415.1). GTDB lineage: Bacteria > Acidobacteriota > Terriglobia > Terriglobales > Acidobacteriaceae > Telmatobacter. Next base: position 262,304 of record VANK01000009.1, read on the forward strand.
GTTCCAAATCACATTCGCGTGGCAAAAGCCCCGTTTCTGCCCCTAACCTCCTCAGGGCAATGGGGATGCCCGTTTTTTTTCTCTGCGCGGGCGGAAATTCCCCCCCGTAGTAGCATGGTCCAACAATCACCCCGATGAGGCGCCCCATGAGCGATACCCCGTTGCATCCCACCCTCTCCCCCGACGAGATCAGCCGCCTGACCCGCGAGACCAACTACGGCACCTGGCGCTTCCAGAAGACCTGGAAGCCCCTCTACCTCGCCGACGCCGAGGGCTGCTGGATCACCGACGGCAGCGGCAAGCGCTACCTCGACTTCAGCGCCCAGCTCATGTGCGTCAACCTCGGCCACAAGAATCCCCGCGTCATCGAGGCCATCGCCGAACAGGCCCGCGAGCTGGCCTACGTCGCCCCGGGCTACGCCACCGCCGCCCGCGCCCGTCTCAGCGCCAAGCTGATGGAGGTGCTGCCCGCCGGCCTGGAGAAGTTCTTCTTCGCCACCAGCGGCACCGAAGCCAACGAGGCCGCCTTCAAGATCGCCCGCATGGTTACGGGCAAAAACAAGATCATCTCCCGCTACCGCTCCTACCACGGTTCGACGACGGGGTCGATTGCGGCCACGGGCGATCCGCGCCGCTGGGCGATGGAGCCGGCAGGCAAGGGCATCGGGTTCGTCTTCGCCCCGGAGACCAACTGCTACAACTGCCCCATCCGGCATACCTACCCCGGCTGCGGCATCGCCTGCGCCGACTACATCGAGCACATGATCCGCAACGAGAGCGACGTGGCCGCCATCATCGTGGAGCCGGTGGTGGGCACGAATGGCGTGCTGGTGCCGCCGCCCGAGTACTTCCCCAAGCTGCGCGCGATCTGCGACCGCCACGGCGTGCTGCTGATCGCCGATGAGGTGATGGCGGGGTGGGGACGCACCGGCAAGTGGTTCGCCGTCGACCACTGGAACGTGAAGCCCGACATCCTGGTCACCGCGAAGGGAATCACCTCGGCGTATGTGCCGCTGGGGCTCTGCGCCACGACCAAGAAGATCGCCGACTACTTCGAGGACCACTACTTCAGCCACGGTCACACGTATGAGGCGCATCCGATCACGCTGGGGCCGGCGGTGGCGACGATCGAGGAGATGCAGCGCCTGAAGCTGGTGGAGCGCGCCGCCGAGCTGGAGCCTTACGTGCGCGGCAAGTTGGAGGCGCTCAAGGCGAAGCACATCTCGATTGGCGACGTGCGCGGTTTGGGTCTGTTCTTCGCCGTGGAGATCGTGAAGAACCGGGAGACCAAGGAGCCGTTCAACACGATGCGCGACAAGGTGGAGGGCAAGCCGCTGGTGGTGGACCAGATCGCCGCCAAGATGATGGCGGACGGCGTGTCGATCCAGGCCTGGGTGAGCCACTTCGTGATTGCGCCGCCGCTGATCGTGACCAAGGAGGAGATTGATCTGGGGATCGATGCGCTGGATCGGCATCTGGGGATTGCCGATGCGCAGGGTAAAGACTAGGGCCAAGTACCAAGAGACGAGAGACACTGTGGATCGTGCGGGAGCGGAGAGGGCTGGGTGAGGTTTGTGGTATCCCATGTCTCCAAAATCGGGAGACATGGGGCACCCGTGGTCGTGCGGGAGCGAAGAGGGCTGGGTGAGGTTTGTGGTATCCCATGTCTCCAAAATCGGGAGACATGGGGCACCCTCGGTCGTGCTGGAACTGAGAGGAACCTGGGTCGTGCGGGAACGGAGAGGGCTGGGTGAGGTTTGTGGTATCCCATGTCTCCAAAATCGGGAGACATGGGGCACCCTCGGTCGTGCTGAAACTGAGAGGAACCTGGGTCGTGCGGGAACGGAGAGGGCTGGGTGAGGTTTGTGGTATCCCATGTCTCCAAAATCGGGAGACATGGGGCACCCTCGGCCGTGCTGGAACTGAGAGGAACCTGGGTCGTGCGGGAGCGGAGAGGGCTGGGTGAGGTTTTTGGTATCCCATGTCTCCAAAATCGGGAGACATGGGGCACCCTCGGTCGTGCTGGAACTGAGAGGAACCTGGGTCGTGCGGGAGCGGAGAGGGCTGGGGGAGGTTTGAGGTATCCCATGTCTCCAAAAGCGGGAGACATGGGGCACCCTCGGTCGTGCTGGAAGTGAGAGGGACCTGGGTGAGGTTCGTGCTGTCCCGCCCTAGGCGCATAAAGCGCGCCTAGAACGGGGCACCCTCGGTCGTGCGAGAGCCAAGTATCAGAGACGAGAGACGAGAGACGAAGACACTCCTGGTCGTGCAGGGGTGGGAAGGCTCGGTGGTGGACGAGGTTACTGGACTGTCAGGGTTAGGGTGGTGGTGTGGGTTAGGGAGCCTGCGGTTGCTGTCACCGTGAGGGTGTAGGTCTGGGGCGGGGGGGTGTTGTTGCCGCCGCCGCTGCTGCCGCCTCCGCCGCAGCCGGTGAGGATGGTGGCGGCGGAGATGGCGACAAGCAGGAAGAGAGAGGTGTTGCCGAGGGTGCGGCGGATGCGCCGTACGGTTGCGAACGGGAGCAGGAGCAGGCCGAGGGCTACGGGGATGGTCCGGAGCGGGGCCGGGCGGGCGGGGGTGTTGGGGTGAAGCGCCGCGGCGTGGACAGCGGCAGCGCCGGGGATGTTGACGCTGACGGTGACGCTGGTGGCTCCGGAGCCGGCGGCGATGGAGGCGGGCGTCAGGGTAACGGTGGCGCCGGTGGGCGCGCCGGTCACGGCGAGGCTGATAGCGGCGGGAGTGGTGCCGGATGAGGGCGCGACGGCCAGCGTGAAGGTGGCGGTGCTTCCCTTGGCGATGGTGGCCGAGGCGGAGGAGCCGGTGGCGACGGCGAGGGTGAAGTCCTGGATGGTTTCGGTGACGGGCGCGCTGGTGGCGGCCTTGAAGTAGGTGTCGCCCGAGTAGGCGGCGGTGATGCTGTGCGCGCCGGCGGTGAGGGACGAGGTGGCATAGGTGGCTACGCCGCTGCTGAGCGTTCCGGTGCCGAGGGCGGTGGCGCCGTCGTAGAAGGTGATGGTGCCGGTGGGCGTCAAAGCAATGCTGCTCAAGTTGGCCGTGAAGGTGACGGAGCTGGAGACAAAGGTGGAGCTGCTGGATGCGGCCACGGCGACCGTCGGGGTGAGCGGGTAAGTGAGCGGCGTAATCGTGCGAACGCCGCCGGCGCAACCATCAACCAGCTTCAAATTGCCAGTTGCACTTGCGAGGAGAGCGCCGGGGCACATGGTGGCGGCCAGAGGAGACCCTCCGTCACCGGTGTCCCCTTCAAAGTCCATCCCTGCAAAGCGGCTCACGATACCTGTCTTGGCATCGATCTCGCGAATGTTCCTTCCCGCGTCGCTGAAGAAGAGATTGCCGGACGAATCGAGCACCAACGAACCGGGATCCACCTCAGCCTGGGTTGCGGGCAGGCCGTCTCCGGTACTCCGGGACACGCCGTCGCCCGCAAGTGTGGAGATGATGCCGGTTTGAGAATTGACGACGCGGATGCGGCCCGCACCCGAGATATAGAGATTGGAATGAGAGTCGAGCGCGATTCCGGTCGCAGCGATCTGAGCGGATGTGGCCGGGCCGCCGTCACCCAGAGACGTAGCAAGAACATTTCCAGCGACTGTTGTGATGATGCCAGTCGACGCGAGCACTTCGCGCACCACATTCCCCGGGCCGGTGATTATGTAGAGGTTCCCCTGGGCGTCCAGCTTGAGTGTTTGCGGGAAGAGGACGATGGCCGACGTGGCGGGGCCCCCATCGCCGTAATTGTTATTCGTGACCGTGTTCGAGCCAGTCCCTGCGAAGGGCACAATGATCCCGTTACTGGCGAGGACCTCCCGGACTTCGTTATGAAGGGCATCAGCGATGTAGATGTTTCCGGCTGTGTCGACGGCGATGCCGTCGGGAAGGTTGAGATTGGCGCTGGTGGCGGGGCCATTGTCTCCGAAGGAGGTGGGGGTGCCTGTGCTGCCGTTTCCCGCGACGATGCGGATGACGCCGGATGCTGCATCAACCCGCCAGACCTCGTTATTCAAGCTATCCGTGATGAAGAGATTCCCGGCGGCGTCCGCCGCGATCATCCCAGGCGAGCCCACGGGGTCGGGGCTGGCGGGGCCACCGGCTCCCGAGAGGTCGGGCGCCGCACTTCCGAAATCGGTGTGAATGACGGAACTCGGAGGAGTAGTGATGGAGTATGAGGCCTGGACCGCGGAGCTTGGAGCAAAGCCGGGAGCGACGGCGATGGCCGCGATCGTGAGTGAGCCTTCCACATCGATGGGGCGCCAGTAGCCGTTAAAGACCGAGGCGACCTCGGATTGACCTGACGGTCCGACCGGGTCAATGGTTACGTGGATGGCGGCGCGGGGTGTTGGCGGCGCGATTGAGACGCTTTGCGGAGCCGTATAGGCGCCCGCTGCGAGGCTAAATGTCGGGGCGGGTGTGGGCGTGGCGGGAGGCGTCTGAACGGGCGTCATCTCCCTCACGGAGCCCAGATCGGAGAAGAGGAGATTGCCCGATTTGTCAAAGGCCAGACTACGAGGCCCACAGAGTCCGCCGGAGGTGGCCTGAGCCCCGTCTTCGATGGCGGAGACACAAGGAATGGCGCTACTGCCGACGATGGTATTGATGATTCCTGTGCCGATATCCACTTTGCGGATACGCCAGTTATATGTGTCGCTGATGTAGATATTGCCGGCTCTGTCCAAGGCGAGCGCGTTCGGGAAGTAGAATCTTGCAGCCGTTGCGGGCCCGCCGTCACTTGAGGAGCCGGGTGTAGAGCCGGTGGTGCCCGCGACGGTGGTGATGATTCCGGTGACTGCATCGACCTTCCGGACCGAGTTCAAGTACTGATCGACGATGTAAAGGTTTGAGGAGGGGTCAAGCGCAACAGCAGTGGGGAACTCGAGCATGGCGCTGACGGCCGGGCCGCCATCTCCATACGGGCCCGGTAGGGAGCTGAAACCGCCGCCTGCCACGGTGGTAATGATTCCGGTGCCGGCAGCGACCTTACGCACTCGTTGCGACTCGGCGATGTAGAGGTTACCGGCGGCATCGAATGCGATTCCCTGCGGATAGGTCAGAAGGGCGGCGGTCGCGGGCCCGTTGTCCCCCAGCAGGAAGGCAGTCGAATTGCCGGCGAATGTGGTGATGACCCCGGTGGAGATTGTTACCTTGCGGATGACCGCAGCGATTGGATCGCTGATGTAGAGATCTCCAGTGCTGTCGAAGGCAAGGTAGGAGGGTTCGGAAAGCTGGGCGAGGGTTGCGAGTCCGTTGTCGCCGGTGTTTCCGGGGAAGCCGGTGCCGGCGATGGTAGTGATGATTCCGGTCGTTGCATCGATCCTTCGGATGACGCTGTTGTAGCTGTCGGCGACGTAGATATTGCCGGCGCTGTCCAGGGCGATTCCGGCGGGTGCATTGAACTGGGCCATGGTCGCGGGACCGTTATCTCCGGTGTATCCCGCGGACCCGACTCCGGCGAGGGTGTAGAGGAAGGAGTCGGGGACGGAGGTGATGTAGTAGGCGCCGAAGTTCTCCCAGCTCTGGGAGTAGCCGGGGGCGGTGGCGAAGGCGGAGAGGGTGGTGGAGCGCGCCAGGGTGACGGGACCGGAGTAGACGGGCGAGGTGGTGCTGGGATAACTGCCGTCGGTGGTGTAGTAGATGGTGGCGCCGGGGGTGGTGTCGGTGATCGTGATGGTCTGGGCGCTGGGGTAGCTGCCGGGAGCGACGCTGAAGGTGGGGGTGGCGGCGCGCTGGGTCTGGGCGGT